>NZ_JACHXO010000001.1:0-459971 GCF_014192155.1 Roseateles terrae
GAGAGTTCAGACAGGAATTGAAAAACCAACAGCGCCTGGGAGGTCAGGCGCTCAATTGCGAATAGCCCGTGTCCGGTTGTGCGGGGGCAAGATCAGAATGGGCGGAACGAAATGAACAACGGCCGCCCGAGGGTGGCCGCCAGGAAGCGATGCTACTTGACGGCGCATGCGTGACGCACGCAGCCGCCAAGCAGCGTGCAACCATCAGCCCGCCGTCACCGGAATGGTCACCGCCTTGCCCGAGGCAATGCGTTCCTTCCACTCGGCCGGGCCGGTGATGTGGGCGCTGGTGCCGCCCGCATCCACCGCCACGGTGACCGGCATGTCCACCACGTCGAATTCGTAGATGGCTTCCATGCCCAGGTCTTCGAAGCCGACCACCTTGGCCGCCTTGATTGCCTTGGACACGAGATAAGCGGAACCGCCCACCGCCATCAGGTACGCACTCTTGTGATTGCGGATCGACTCGATCGCGACCGGGCCGCGTTCAGCCTTGCCGACCATCGCGATCAGGCCGGTCTTCTCCAGCATCATGTCGGTGAACTTGTCCATGCGGGTGGCGGTGGTGGGGCCCGCCGGGCCGACCACTTCGTCCCGCACCGGATCCACCGGGCCGACGTAATAGATGACGCGGTTGGTGAAGTCCACCGGCAGGGACTCGCCCTTGGCCAGCATGTCCTGGATGCGCTTGTGCGCGGCGTCGCGGCCGGTGAGCATCTTGCCGTTCAGCAGCAGCGTGTCGCCCGGCTTCCAGCTGGCCACTTCTTCCTTGGTCAGCGCATTCAGGTCCACGCGCTTGCTCTTGTTGTAGTCCGGCGCCCATTCGACGTCCGGCCACAGGTCGAGGCTGGGCGGATCGATGTAGGCGGGGCCGCTGCCGTCCAGCACGAAGTGGGCATGCCGGGTGGCGGCGCAGTTCGGGATCATCGCCACCGGCTTGGAGGCGGCGTGCGTCGGATAGGTCTTGATCTTGACGTCCAGCACGGTCGTCAGGCCGCCCAGGCCCTGCGCCCCAATGCCCAGCGCATTGACCTTCTCGTACAGCTCGATCCGCAGTTCTTCCAGCTTGTTCTGGGGGCCGCGAGCCAGCAGCTCATACATGTCGATGTCTTCCATCAACGATTCCTTGGCCATGAGCATCGCCTTCTCGGCGGTGCCGCCGACGCCCAGGCCCAGCATGCCGGGCGGGCACCAGCCGGCGCCCATGGTCGGCACCGTCTTGAGCACCCAGTCGACCAGGTTGTCGCTAGGATTCATCATGACGAACTTGCTCTTGTTCTCCGAACCGCCGCCCTTGGCGGCCACCATCACATCGACGGTGTTGCCCGGGACCACGTGCATGGAGATGACGGCCGGCGTGTTGTCCTTGGTGTTCTTGCGATCGAAGATCGGGTCGGACAGCACCGAGGCACGCAGCTTGTTGTCGGCGTGGTTGTAGGCGCGGCGCACGCCTTCGTTCACCGCGTCGTCGATAGAGCCGGGGAAGTCAGCGAACCGCACGTCCATGCCGATCTTCAGGAAGACGTTGACGATGCCGGTGTCCTGGCAGATGGGGCGGCGGCCTTCCGCGCACATCTTGGAGTTGGTCAGGATCTGGGCGATGGCGTCCTTGGCGGCGGCGCTTTGCTCGCGTTCATAGGCGCGGGCCAGATGCTGGATGTAGTCGGCCGGGTGGTAGTAGCTGATGTACTGCAGCGCGGCGGCGACGCTGTCGACGAGGTCGGCGTAGCGGATCGTGGTGGTCATGGTCGTGCTTGTCTCACAAGGGCAACCTGAGCATTATCGCAAGGTAGGCAGGGTCCCGCTTACGCTGGAACGCGGAGGTTGTCGCACGGTTAGTGTGGCCCACAGCACGCAGGTAAGAGAATTGTTGCGATGCTACGGAGCCACTCGTTGATTTTTGAGAGCGCTTAACGGTATGTCTACCTGGGCCGGATCACTTCAGTGTCCCGTGCGACACCCTGGGCTCAACTGCCCCGGCTTCACGGGAGATCAGTGTCACCTCGATCACCGTGAACCGCTTGGTCTTCTTGTTGATGTAGAACGTCTCCGTTCCCCCGGTCAAGCTAGCAACCATGATCAGGACGACGTTCTCTTCGTCCTCGAATGCTTTGGTTGTCGGGTTGCCATTGCCGCTCGGCCATGACACGAATGGCGTGGGGGTGTTCAAGTTGGCGATAGTCACCTGCGAGCCCTTGTGCTCGGTGTTGGACTTGGTGAATGTGCCTACGTATCCCGCTGGGGTCGGGACCGCACTTGCCACACTGCTTGCAATCACCAGCGATACCGCGAGCGTTGCTTCTCGGAACATGTTCATCATGGTTTTCCTCCCTGACCAGATGCTACTGGGTGCAGCTCGGCTCAGTCACTAGCCTAGACTCCCAGTGATCAGGGGGTGAGCCCCATGGACGACGAGAAGTTCTGGGCCGAAGTGGAAGTCGATCAGACAGAGGAAGGGTTGTGGCAACCCGTGTTGGTTGTGGGGAAGGGCGAAGGCCACATGTTGGTGTTGCTCGATGAACTGCGTGGGATGCAAGCCTAAGACCGCCGCCGCAGAGCCATCCGGAGCACTACCAACGCCCCGATGCTCCGCGCACGGCAGAATTTCGCCATTCCAACACAGTGAGCTCAGCATGGCGGGAGGCATCCAAAAGCTGCTGTTCGTGGACACCAACATCTGGCTGGACTTCTACAGGGCGCGCAATGAAGCACTGATCGGCTTGCTCGACAAGGTGCAAGGCATCAAGACCAAGGTCATCGTCACCCACCAGCTGGAGACTGAGTTCAAGAAGAACCGTCAGGTGGTTATCCTCGAAAGCGTCAATGTTTTAAAAGAGCACATCCCCAGGTCGGTACCTAGCGTGGGCGTTCTTTCGCAGGCCAAGCAGTTTCAACTTCTTGGTAATGACATCAAGGAGGCGAGGAAACGCATCGCGCGACTTCAGGATCGTCTGATCGCCATGCTCGAGAGCCCCAGTCAGAAGGATCCGGTCTACAAGGCTGCGCATCGAATCTTTCACCGCACCGACGACTTAGTGCTCACAAGGGACGACAAAGACAAGGAGCTACGCCGGGAAATCCGAGAGCGGGCCGAGCGTCGCTTCATGCACGGATGTCCACCTCGCAAGAAGAACGACACTTCGTACGGAGATTCCATCAACTGGGAATGGATGATCGAATGTGCGATCAAGAACAACGCAGAGCTTGTGATCGTCTCTCGCGATTCGGACTACGGAGCTAGCTACGGCAAGAAGTCGTACATCAATGACCATCTTCGACATGAATTCTCCAACCGAGTCAGCCAGAAACGCGACCTCCTTCTATATACCAAACTCTCTGAAGCACTCAAGCACTTCAAGGTGACCGTTACTCAAGCACAAGTGAATGCGGAGGCGGAGTTGGTGGAGGACCCGCAGATCGGCGCCGCACACGTGGACGAGTTCCCGAACGTTGACGACCCGCACGCCACTTTGCAGGGTCACGACCAGGGGTAGCCATTTTTGGGCGATCCTCGATGTTGGTTGCGTCGAAAGGCAGCTTGAAAGGGCAGCTTACGGTTTGAAGAGTCGATGCCAATGTGGGTGTCATCCGGCCGGCACAACAATCGCGGAACCCACAAGTGCCAGTACTGCATGTGACGCATCAACGACTTGAGCCACTACGAGCCGGGCAATGTGTTCATCCGGCTATCCAGCGAGAACGCGCGTCAAGGCAAGCTCGGCACCAAGCACACCAAAGAGACGAAGGGCGAGATGAGCGCGGTACGTGAAGGCAAGCCAAACGGGCAGAAGTGCAAGACGCGATCGGTGCCCGCTTGGAACAACGGCAAAGCCGGGTCCGCTGACCATGGCAACTCGATCAGCGTCGGCTGACCGGCTTCAAGTACGACGTAGTGATATGCCCTCACTGCTGTGAGCAGGGCGGCGAGAACAAAATGCCGAAGAGCCACTTCGACAACCGCAAGCACAACGGTCAGAGCCGCTTGTTCAGATCTTGAGATCGCGCGGCCTCAGGTTTGCACAAGGCTTGCAAACACTGGCCTGGCCTCGTGCCTTCTAGTCACGCTACGAGGTAGCTTGCGCCGATGTACTGCAGCGCGGCGACACGCTCCACGAGGTCGGCGTGGCGGATTCAGTGGCTGCTTCACTGTGACCCCCGGACCCGGGGGCATTTCAATGGCCCGTCTGCCGGCAGGAGATACTCCGGCCCCGAGGGAGAGAACCAATGAAAATGACATGGATGGCGGCCGTTGCCGCTCTGGTTTCAATGACCTGCAGCGCATCGGCCAGCGCGCAGACGTACGAACTCAAGCTCACTGGAAGCTTCACCACCCGGCTGACTTCGACCCAATGCAGCGGTTGCGCCAATGAGTGGCTGGATCAACCGATGTTGGTGCCGTTTTCAACCACGTTGTTGCTCAGCTTCGGCAGCGGGCCGGTGACCGGTGGGGTGCTGGATGAAACCAGCCCGTACTACAAGTATTACAGGATCCCGGATATTGCGGTCCTGCAGCCCGGCAGCTTGACCGAAGCGCTGCCTGCAGAGTTGGTCGAGCCTCACGACGCGTCGATGCCCACAATGCAACACAGTGACACCCGCAGCGTCGAGGAATACCGTACCCAGATCGGAGGGCAGACTGAGCCGCAGCCGGGCTCGTTGGGGCGTTCCTGGACGGCCTCACGGACCGAAGAGTGGGCCACGGTGTCGGGAGATGACCGATGGGGCCGGCAGCTCATCGTGAGCGGGACGTTGACGGACTCCCTCAGCGCTTTGGATGCGCCGTTCAATTCCGGTGCCTTCGTGGCCCAGTTGTACCGGGACGTAGGATGCGTGAACTGCCTGAACATCACCGGATTGAGTTTCTGGCGGAGCGCGGACGAGGGGCACTACCGGTATGGCCTGGGCTCAGCCACGCTGGTGTCCCTGCGGGAGCTGGCATCGCCCGTGCCTGAGCCGTCTTCGTGGCTGCTGACGATCGCCGGGCTCGGGCTGATCGCTTGGAGAGCCCGTCGGCGGGTTCAGGCGCTGAGCTTGAGCCCGGTGAACGGATCACGGAAGGATCGGTCGCGGCCCGTTGGGGTGTCCGGCTGCCTTACTTGAGGTCGAGGCCCCAGTCAGCTTTGGCGGCGTCCTGGATATCTCGGAGCATGTACTCCATCTTCTGCAGGTCTTCATCCGCCATCAGCTGCTCGTCTTCGTCTTGGGTGGTTGCCGAGACCTGCTCCAGATGCTGTTGATGGCGCTTCAGCGCTTGCCAGAGGATGTTGTATTCGCTGACGATCAGTCTGATGACGGCCATGGGTTCACTTCTACGTTGACAAGGGTCGAAGATCGCCAGGGGCAGAGGCCACGTCAAACTCCAGTCCCGTGCCGTCTTCGCGCGCCAGTCGGGTGAGAAAACCCTCCCATTCATCCCGAGGTACCGCCGGCGGAATGCCCAGCGCCCAGTACTTCCCGTCAAACGCCGTTTCGACGATGCAGTCTCGGGCCTTCAACCAGTCCCGCAGCGCCAGCTGCTGCGCGGGCTCCTTGCAATAAGCATGGAGCGTGACGAACCCAGACCGCTGAATCACTGCTTCAAACCAGAGGCCGCCGCCGTCTTCCACCGCGGTGACCACATCGCCCCAGGCGACGCCGTGAGCGAAGTAGGGCACGTTGAGCAGCTTGAACCGCCCCGTCGCGATCTGCTTGCACCAGATCGATTCGACGGGGTAGGGCGGCCATTCGTCCTCGTCCTGCTCCAGGCGCCATAGCACCTTGATTTCGTCATCCGTCATTGACGTGCGGAGCAGGTTGGCACAGCGGATATGCGGAAGAGAGCGGCAGCGCGCGGCCCGCTCAGTTGCCTCCGCCCGTCGTGCCGCGTGCGGGGCGGGCCATGCGGGCTGCTTCCTCCGCCAGGCGCTGACGCTCTTCCTCGCTCGGCTTCGGCGCGCAGACGCGCTTGGCCAGCATCGACCCGGTCTGGGCCTCTCCGCGCTCGCACGCTCGAGCTTGCGCCACGGTGGGGTCAGCGTCCGGCTTGTCCGTGGCCTGGCCGGCACATGCAGACAGCACCAGTGCCAGCACCGGCATGGCGATCACAGCAATAACTCGCATCCAAACTCCCTCGGGTGATTGATTTGTGGCCGGCATGCTAGCAGCTGCGCGTGGCCCGTCCACCCCCTGGAAGTGGGCAGATGTGCTTACACCTGTTTGGGCTCTCCGCACTCCCGGGGAGGAGTGTTAGCCTTCAGGGAGACGACTTCAGGATCCTCCACCCCATGCAGACCCTGCCGCGCCTCACCTCCGGCCTTCAGCGATTCTTCGCCAGCGAATCCTCCGGGGGCATCGTGCTCGCGGTGGCAGCACTGGCAGCCCTGCTCCTGAGCAACTCCGCCTGGGCGCCGCTGTACACCGCCTTCACCCAGATCCCCGGAGAGGTCAACATCGGCGACGGCGCCCTGGTCCTGGCCAAACCGCTCATCGTCTGGGTCAACGACCTCTGGATGGCGGTGTTCTTTTTCCTGGTCGGCCTGGAAATCAAACGCGAGTTCGTCAGCGGTGAGCTGGCGCAGCGGTCCCAGGCGGTGCTGCCGGCCGTGGCGGCCCTGGGCGGCATGGTCGTCCCCGCGCTGATCTATGCCGGCCTGAACTGGCAAGACCCGGTGGCGCTGAACGGCTGGGCCATTCCAGCGGCGACCGACATCGCCTTTGCCATCGGCATCGTCATGCTGCTGGGCCCGCGGGTGCCGGCATCGCTCAAGATCTTCCTGACCGCTGTGGCCATCATGGACGACCTGGGCGCCATTGTGGTCATCGCGCTGTTCTACACCAGCCAGCTGTCGGTGACGATGCTCGCGGCGGCGGCGGTCTGCATGCTGGTGCTGTGGCTGCTGAACCGCACAGGCGTGAGGCGCGCCGACCTGTACATCGTCGTGGGGCTGGTGATGTGGCTCTGCGTGTTGAAGTCCGGCGTGCATGCCACGCTGGCAGGGGTGGCCACCGCGCTGTTCATTCCGTCGCAAGGGGCGGATGGGACGGATGGCGAAGACGGCCATTCCCCGGCCGAGCAACTGGAACATGGGCTGCACCCGTGGGTCGCCTTCCTGGTGCTGCCGATGTTCGCCTTCGCCAATGCGGGTGTGTCGCTGCGCGGGATCTCCGTGTCGGACCTGCTGCATCCGGTGTCGCTCGGCATCGCGCTGGGCCTGCTGCTGGGCAAGGCCATCGGCGTGTTCGGCACCGCCTGGTTGATGATCCGCGCAGGCTGGGCCAGCAAACCCGGTGGCGCCGACTGGATGCAGCTCTTCGGCGTCTGTGTGCTTTGCGGCATCGGCTTCACCATGAGCCTGTTCATCGGCGGCCTGGCCTTTGCAGGGCTGGCCGCCGACTTCGAGACGCGGGTCAAGCTGGGGGTGATCGGCGGCTCGCTGCTGTCTGGGGTGGTGGGGACCCTGATCCTGATGCGCCGACCGGCCGCTGCCGGATGAAGAGGCGCGAAGCCCGTTGAACGCCGGGGAGGGCCCCGCCCCGGCCGTTTTGCTCAGTCGCTCAGTGCTTGTGGGCGCTGTTTCCCGAGAGCAGCCGGTCCGTCGCCGCAATCGCCAGCGCGGAGAACAGGAAGGCCACATGGATGATGGTCTGCCAGATCAGCACCTTCTCTTCAATGTTGTTGGCATTGATGAAGGTCTTGAGCAGATGGATGGATGAGATGCCGATGATGGCCGTGGCCAGCTTCACCTTCAGCACCGACGCATTCACATGGTCCAGCCATTCCGGCTGGTCCGGATGGCCCTCCAGCTTCAGGCGGGACACAAAAGTCTCGTAACCGCCGACGATCACCATGATCAGCAGGTTGGAGATCATCACCACGTCGATCAGACCCAGCACCGCCAGCATCACGATGGTTTCGTTGAGCTTGAGCTGGCCGCCCTCATTCAGGATCTCGGCCTTGTAGCCCACGCTCTTGACCAGCAGGCGCAGTGCTTCGTCGTTGCCAAACGCAGCCTCCACCAGGTGGATCAGCTCGCTCCAGAACTGCACCACATACACGCCCTGGGCCAGGATCAGACCCAGATACAGCGGCAGCTGCAGCCAGCGGCTGTGAAACATCACCGCTGGGAAAAACCCCAAGTGGGGGGCGGGCCGTGGCGTTGCGGGGTGCGCTCGGTCGGCGTCTCGATCAGGATGAAGGTCTGACATGGGCGGTGTTTCAGCTCGGCGGAAGGTTGGGGGACGTCGGTGAGACAGAGGGTGAGCGATTTTAGTGAGCTGCAGCCTTCGGTAGAGTAAGGCGATCGTCAGTGTGAAACCGCAAAGTCGCGGCGACAGGCCCGGACCAGAGCAACTGCACAACGACCCGCACGGAGACAAGGCATGAGCGACAAGATCTACACCCCCCCAGCATCCGCCGTCCAGGGGGCGCACGTATCCGGCATGGCCGCCTATGAGGCGCTGTGCAAGGAAGCGGAGTCGGACTACACCGGCTACTGGGCGCGTCTCGCCCGCGAGTTGCTGAGCTGGAAGCAGCCCTTCACCCAGGTGCTCAACGACAGTGAGGCGCCATTCTTCAAGTGGTTCGAAGATGGCCGCCTCAACGCGAGCTACAACTGCCTGGACCGCCATGTGGAAGCCGGTCGGGGTGACCGGGTCGCGCTGATCTTCGAAGCGGACGACGGCACCGTCACCCGCGTCACCTACGCGGAACTGCTGGCCAAAACCTGCCAGCTCGCCAATGCGCTCAAGGCACGCGGCGTGAACAAGGGCGACCGGGTGGTCATCTACATGCCGATGTCGGTGGAAGGTGTGGTGGCCATGCAGGCCTGCGCCCGCATCGGCGCCACGCATTCGGTGGTGTTCGGTGGCTTCTCGGCCCAGTCCCTGCGCGACCGGGTACAGGATGCCGGCGCGGTGATGGTGCTCACGGCCGACGAGCAGGCCCGCGGCGGCAAGTCGCTGCCGCTCAAGAGCATCGTGGACGAAGCGCTGGCCGACAACAGCTGCCCCACCATCCGCCAGGTGATCGTCTATCGCCGCACCGGCGGAAAAATTGGCTGGGTGGATGGCCGCGATCAATGGCTGCATGAGGTGCTGGCCGACCAGCCCACCACCAGTGAACCCGAATGGGTCGAGGCCGAACATCCGCTGTTCCTGCTCTACACCTCCGGCTCCACCGGCAAGCCCAAGGGCGTGCAGCACAGCACCGGCGGTTACCTGCTGCATGCGGCGCTGACCACCAAGTGGACCTTCGACCTGAAGGACAGCGACATCTTCTGGTGTACCGCTGACATTGGCTGGGTGACCGGCCACACCTACATCACCTACGGCCCGCTGGCCCTGGGCGGCACCGAGGTGGTGTTCGAAGGCATTCCCACCTATCCGGACGCCGGCCGCTTCTGGCAGATGATCCAGAAGCACAAGGTGACGATCTTCTACACGGCGCCGACGGCGATCCGCTCCCTGATCAAGGCCGCGGAAACCAACGAGGCCGTGCATCCCAAAAACTACGACCTGAGCTCGCTGCGCATCCTTGGCTCGGTGGGTGAGCCGATCAATCCGGCGGCGTGGGAGTGGTACCACCAGCATGTGGGTGGCGGCCGCTGCCCGATCGTGGACACCTTCTGGCAGACCGAAACCGGCGGCCACATGATCACTCCGCTGCCGGGCGCCACGCCGCTGGTGCCGGGCTCCTGCACGTTGCCGTTCCCCGGCATTGCCGCGGCCATCGTGGACGAAACCGGCCATGACGTGCCGAATGGGCAGGGCGGCATCCTGGTGGTGAAGAAGCCGTGGCCGTCGATGATCCGCACCATCTACGGCGATTCGGATCGCTTCAAGAAGAGCTACTACCCGCCGGAGCTCAAGGGCTACTACCTGGCAGGCGATGGCGCCATCCGCGACGAGAAGACCGGCTACTTCACCATCACCGGGCGGATTGATGACGTGCTGAACGTGTCGGGCCACCGCATGGGCACGATGGAGATCGAATCAGCGCTGGTGAGCTGCACCGAACTGGTGGCGGAAGCCGCGGTGGTCGGCCGCCCGGACGACACCACCGGCGAGGCCATCTGCGCCTTCGTGGTTCTCAAGCGCCCCCGCCCCAGCGGCGACGAGGCCAAGGCGATCGCCAAGCAGCTGCGCGACTGGGTGGCCAAGGAGATCGGCCCGATCGCCAAGCCCAAGGACATCCGCTTCGGCGACAACCTGCCCAAGACCCGCAGCGGCAAGATCATGCGCCGGCTGTTGCGCTCGGTTGCCAAGGGCGAGTCGGTGACACAGGACACCTCCACGCTGGAGAACCCGGCCATCCTGGAGCAGCTGGGCCAGGCCTATTGAGCCGGATCGGAACGTGCGATTGATGAACCGCCTGTCGACAGGGTGAAGGCCCTGCCGGCTGGCCGTTCTGATGCGGACGTGTCCATAATTCACGGGCAATCTCACTGATGGAGCGCCCTATGAGCCGATTCTCAACCGTCCTGTCTTCCCTGCGGATGCTCGGAGGGGTGTCTGTCTCGCTGCTGGCGCTGTCCGCTTCCGCGTCGGCGGTGGCGCAGGCCGATGTCAGCTTCAAGGAGCCGGACAAGTTCTCGGACATCGGCGAGACCGCCTGGGACCGGGAGAACGCCATGAAGCAGATCGAGGCCCACATCAAGCGCCAGGCGGAGCGGGAACTGCCCGGCAAGCAGCTGAAGATCGAGTTCACCGACATCGATCTGGCGGGCGAGCTGGAGCCGCGCGTGGCTGCCAACCGCGTTCGGGTGCTCCGCACGGTGACCATTCCCCGCATGGAGTTCACCTACAGCCTGACCGAGAACGGCCAGGTGGTGGAGCAGGGCAAGGCCACCATCAACGACATGAACTATCAAAGCTCCACCAACCGCTATTTCGACAGCGAGCCCTTCCGCTACGAGAAGAAGATGCTGGACGACTGGATGGCCAAGGAGCTGCTGCACAAGAACCGGCTGGCACACAACGGCCCTTGAGGCTCGTTCGCCGGCGAATGCAGACAACAAAAAACCCGCCATCGGCGGGTTTTTTATGAAGGATCCGCTGAATTACTTCAGCTTGATTTCCTTGTACAGCACGTGCTTGCGTGCCTTGGGGTCGAACTTCATGAATTCCAGCTTTTCGGGCGTGGTCTTCTTGTTCTTGTTCGTGGTGTAGAAATGACCAGTGCCGGCAGTGGATTCCAGCTTGATCTTTTCGCGTCCGCCTTTGGATGCCATGGTGTCGCTCCTTCAGTGATTAGGCTTGACCGCGAGCACGCAGGTCGGCCAGCACGGCGTCGATGCCGTTCTTGTCGATCAGACGCAGGCCAGCATTGCTGATGCGCAGACGGACCCAGCGGTTTTCGCTTTCGACCCAGAAACGACGGTATTGCAGGTTCGGGAGGAACCGGCGCTTGGTTTTGTTGTTGGCGTGGGAAACGTTGTTCCCGACCATGGGCTTCTTGCCCGTGACTTCGCAGACGCGTGCCATGAGGACACTCCGATACTTGTCGTACAGCGACTGTTCGTCCACCTGCCGACTCACCCAAAAAAGGTGAACCTGCAAGGACGCACAGCGGCCTCACCTCGCCAGAAAGGGTGGCGGTAACCCCCCGCACCGAAGCCCTTCACAGGAGGTCGTCGCGGGAAAACGCGGACTGTAGCACAAAGCAAAGGGTCTGCGAAGCGCCAAGCGCCTGCAGGCCCCAGGATCCAGCACCCGGTCCGGCAAAAATGCCGCGACAGATGCCCCGACGAACGTCGCCACTCAGGGCGCCGCGTCAGCCGGCTTCCTGCTCCAGGAAACGCTGCGCATCCAGGGCCGCCATGCAGCCGGTGCCGGCGCTGGTGATGGCCTGGCGGTAGACATGGTCCTGCACGTCGCCGGCGGCGAACACGCCGGGCACGCTGGTCATGGTGGCAAAGCCGTCCAGACCGCTGCGCGTGCGGATGTAGCCGTCCTTCATCTCGATCTGGTTCTGGAAGATCTCGGTGTTGGGGCGGTGGCCGATGGCGATGAACACGCCCTGCAGCTTCACCTCTTCAGTGCTGTCATCCTTGGTGCTCTTCACCCGGATGCCGGTGACCCCACTGGCGTCGCCCAGCACTTCGTCCAGTGTGCTGAACAGATGCAGCTCGATCTTGCCGGCGCGGACCTTGTCCATCAGCTTGTCGACCAGGATCGGCTCGGCGCGGAACTTGTCGCGGCGGTGGATCACATGCACCTTGCTGGCGATGTTGGACAGATACAGCGCCTCTTCCACGGCGGTGTTGCCGCCGCCGACCACGCAGACTTCCTGCTCGCGGTAGAAGAAGCCGTCACAGGTGGCGCAGGCGCTGACGCCGCGGCCCATGAAGGACTCTTCGGAGGGCAGACCCAGGTATTGCGCCGACGCGCCGGTGGCGATGATGACGGCGTCCGCGGTGTAGGTGTTGCTGTCGCCCACCAGTGTGAACGGGCGCTTGCTGAAGTCCACCGAGTTGACGTGATCGAACACGATCTCGGTCTGGAAGCGCTCGGCATGCTCCTGGAAGCGCTGCATCAGCTCCGGGCCCTGCACCCCCATCACGTCCGCCGGCCAGTTGTCGACTTCGGTGGTGGTCATGAGCTGACCGCCCTGGGCCATGCCCGTCACCAGCAAAGGCTTCAAATTGGCTCGGGCCGCATAGATGGCGGCGGTATAACCGGCAGGGCCTGATCCAAGGATCAGGAGCTGGGTGTGGCGGGTGGTTTGGCTCATGGGAAAAAGATGGGGACGCACGTCGGGCGCACAAGGGGTGACAGCCTACGGCCTTCACCCTATCAACACCCGTGAACAAGTTGGCACAATGCATCCATTCTAGGTTGCACCTTGGGGGTGCAGCCGGAATCTCAGAATTGACCCTAGACCCCGACAGGAGGTGCCTCTTTATGGCCATGTTGTCCAACCTGGATCTGATCCGCAGGGTCCCTTTGTTTTCCCTGTTGACTGCTGACCAGGCCCAGTCCATTGCGGACAGTGTCGTCAAGCGGCGCTTCAAGCGTGGGGAACTGATCGTCGAACAAGGGACGAAGTCCAACGCCCTGTTCATCCTGCTCAACGGACGCGCACGCGTCCTGACCGCGGACAACCGCGGTCGCGAGGTCATCCTGGCGGTATTGCAGCCCGGCGACTATGTGGGCGAGATGAGCCTCATCGACAACGAACCGCATTCGGCGACGGTGCGTGCCGAGGTGCAGACCGACATGCTGGTCCTCGGCCGCTCGGACTTCGCCCGCGGCCTGCCCGAACCGAGCAGCCTGGCCTACGGCATCCTGCGCGGCCTGGTGGCGCGTCTGCGCAATGCCGACCGCCAGATCGAGTCGCTGGCCCTGCTGGACGTCTACGGTCGCGTGGCCCGCACGCTGCTGGACATGGCGGAAGAAGAGAAGGGCGTGAAGATCATCCGCGGCAAGGTGTCCCGTCAGGACATGGCCAAGGTGGTCGGTGCGTCCCGCGAGATGGTCAGCCGGGTCATGAAGGACCTGGAGGACAAGGGCGTCATCGAGACCCTGGAGAACGGCTCCGTGGTGATCAAGGAACGCCTGCAACACGATTGAACATGTTCAGGGCGGGCTGCCCGGCAGATCCGGGGGATAGCTGCGTCACAATCGCACCATGAGCTTCCCCGGTTCCCTGCTGGGCGGCGATGACGCCGCCGCTGAGCTGTCCGATTCCCCGAACGACCGTCCGAGCGAACGCCCGGAACGGTCCTCCGAGCGTTCGGCCGATCGTCTGTCTGAACGTTCCTCCGAACGGTCATCGGATCGTCCTGCCCGCAAGTCACGCAAGGCGGTCCCTGCCGCGCCGGTGCCCACCAGCCCGCTGCGCACGCCCATCTGGCTGCTGGCCAGTGCCATGGTGTGGGGCCTGGTGCTGCTGGCCATGCTGAGCCACAACAAGGCGGACAACGCCTTCAGCGTCGCCGCCGGTCAGGCCGTGACGCAGAACCGCATGGGCACGCTCGGCGCCTGGATCTCCGACCTGATGCTGTTCGGCTTCGGCTACTCCTGCTGGTGGCTGCTGCTGGTGAGCCTGCGCAGCTGGCTGGGATGCCTGGCGCGCCTGCTGCGGGCCGATGGGTCCACCGCGCCGACCCTGCGCGAACGGCTCCCCACTGCCGCGGGTGTGCTGCTGCTGATGGCCGCCAGCTGCTCGCTGGAATGGACCCGTCTTTACGGCTGGGAGCCGCATCTCCCCGGCCATGCCGGCGGCGTGCTGGGGTACTGGCTCGGCCCGCTGAGCATGAAGCTGCTGGGCTTTGACGGCTCGGCCGTGGTGTGGATTGCCGGTCTGGTGGTCGGTTTCTCGCTGGCGCTCAAGTTCTCCTGGCTGCACGTGGCTGAGGACATCGGCGCCTGGCTGGAACGGCTGCGGGAGAAGCGGGTCGTCAAGCGCGAGATCGCCGAAGACAAGCGGGTGGGCAAGGTCGCCAAGCAGGAACGTGAAGCCGTGGTGGAGGTGGAACGTCAGGTGCTGGTGGAAGAGCATGTGCCCATCGTGATCGAGCCGACGGTGGTGGAAGTGCCCAAGTCCACCCGTGTGGCGAAGGAACGGCAGCAGACGCTGTTCATCGATCCGGCCGACACCAAGCTGCCGCAGGTCGATCTGCTGGATGCGCCGCCGCCGCGGGTCGAGACGGTCACGCCCGAGTCGCTGGAAATGACCAGCCGCATGATCGAGAAGAAGCTCAAGGACTTCGGCGTGGAAGTCCGTGTGGTGGCGGCTTCGCCGGGCCCGGTCATCACCCGCTACGAGATCGAGCCGGCGACCGGGGTCAAGGGCTCGCAGATCGTCAATCTGGCCAAGGATCTGGCCCGCTCGCTGAGCCTGACCTCCATCCGCGTGGTGGAAACCATCCCCGGCAAGAACTTCATGGCGCTGGAGCTGCCCAATGCGCGGCGCCAGACCATCCGCCTGTCCGAGATCCTCGGCTCGCAGATCTATGCGGACGCCTCGTCTCCGCTCACCATGGGCCTGGGCAAGGACATCATCGGCCTGCCGGTGGTGGCCGACCTTGCCAAGATGCCGCACTGCCTGGTAGCCGGTACCACCGGTTCGGGCAAGTCGGTGGGCATCAACGCGATGATCCTGAGCCTGCTCTACAAGGCGGAAGCGCGGGATGTCCGTCTGATCCTGATCGACCCGAAGATGCTGGAAATGAGCGTCTACGAAGGCATCCCCCACCTGCTGGCGCCGGTCGTCACCGACATGAAGCAGGCCGGCAATGCGCTGAACTGGTGTGTGGGCGAAATGGAACGGCGCTACAAGCTCATGTCCAAGATGGGCGTGCGCAACCTGGCGGGCTACAACAAGAAGATTTCCGATGCGAATGAGCGGGAAGAGAAGATCCCCAACCCGTTCAGCCTGACGCCGGAAGAGCCGGAGCCGCTGGACCGCCTGCCTCACATCGTGGTGGTGATCGACGAGCTGGCCGACCTGATGATGGTGGTCGGCAAGAAGATCGAAGAGCTGATCGCCCGTCTGGCGCAGAAGGCACGGGCCGCCGGCATCCACCTGATCCTGGCCACGCAGCGTCCGTCGGTGGATGTGATCACCGGCCTGATCAAGGCCAACATCCCGACGCGCCTGTCCTTCCAGGTCAGCAGCAAGATCGACAGCCGCACCATCCTCGACCAGATGGGCGCCGAAGCGCTGCTGGGCATGGGTGACATGCTCTACATGGCCTCCGGCACCGGCCTGCCGGTACGGGTGCACGGCGCCTTCGTCAGTGACGACGAAGTGCACCGCGTGGTCGAGTACTTGAAAGAGCAGGGCGGAGAACCCAACTACATCGAAGGCATCCTCGAAGGCGGCGTGCTGGACGATGCCGGTGGCGGTGATGGCCTGCCGGGCCTGGTGGCCGGCGGCGATGGAGAATCGGACCCGATGTACGACCAGGCCGTGGCCATCGTGCTGCAGCACAAGCGGGCGTCGATTTCTCTGGTGCAGCGCCATTTGCGCATCGGCTACAACCGGGCGGCCCGTTTGCTGGAGCAGATGGAGAAATCCGGCCTCGTCTCGGCGATGGCCACCAATGGCAACCGCGACATCGTGGTCCCCAAGCGGGACGAATGATGTTGCTTCACTGACCTCGATCCTTCATGTCCTTTCTGCGCTCCCTGGTTCTGCCGCTTGTTTCTTCCTTTGGGGGGGCGTCACTGCGCGCGACCTCCGTGACCGCTCGTGCCCTGGCCGGCGTCGCGCTGCTGGCTGCTGCCGGCCTGGCGCAGGCCGATGGGGTGGCGTCGCTGCAGCAGTTCGTCACCGAGGTGAAGAGCGGCCGCGCCACCTTCAACCAGACGGTGACCGCCCCGGACGGCAAGCGCAAGAAGAGCACCACCGGCACCTTCGAATTCCAGCGTCCCAACCAGTTCCGCTTCAGCTACGACAAGCCGGCGGAACAGCTGATCATTGGCGACGGCAAGAAGGTCTGGGTCTACGACCCCGACCTGTCCCAGGCCAGCGTGCGCAACATGGACCAGGCCCTGGGCGCGACCCCGGTGGCGCTGCTGGCCGGCGGCGACCTGTCCAAGGACTTCACCCTCAAGTCCCAGCCCGCCGAGCAGGGCGTGGAATGGGCCCTGGCGACGCCCAAGCGCAGCGACAGCGGCTTGCAGAGCCTGCGTCTGGGCTTCCGCGGGCGTGAGCTGGTGGCGCTGGAGATCGTCGACGCCTTTGGCCAGCGGTCGGTGATGCAGTTCAACTCGGTGCAGGTGAATGCCAGGGTGGCGCCGGAGCGCTTCCGCTTTGATCCGCCGGCCGGCACCGATGTGATGGAACAGCGCTGAGTGGCCACCGAGAACGGCGACCCAGCGGCATGAGCAACGCTTCCCTGTTTCCGGACGAGTTCGATCCGGTTCCCAGCGGCGCCGCCACACCGGCGCCGGTGAGCGCGCATGCGCCGCTGCCCGAGCGGCTGCGGCCGCGCAAGCTGGACGATGTGGTGGGCCAGCGGCATCTGCTGGGCGAAGGCATGCCGCTGCGCGTGGCGCTGGAAAGCGGCCGACCGCACAGCATGATCCTCTGGGGTCCGCCGGGCGTTGGCAAGACCACGCTGGCGCGCCTGATGGCGCAGTTTTTCGACGCCCAGTTCATTGCCATCTCCGCGGTGCTTGGGGGAGTGAAGGACATTCGCGAGGCGGTGGACCGCGCCTTGGCCGCGGCCGGGCAGGGGCGCCGCACCATCGTGTTCGTGGACGAGGTGCACCGCTTCAACAAGGCACAGCAGGATGCCTTCCTGCCGCATGTCGAATCGGGCCTGTTCAGCTTCATCGGCGCGACGACGGAGAACCCGTCCTTCGAGGTCAATTCGGCACTGCTGTCCCGCGCGACCGTCCATGTGCTGAAGGCGCTGGATGAGCAGGACATGCGCGAGTTGCTGCGTCGCGGCGGCGAGCTGTTGAGCAGCCCGCCGCTGACCGAAACCGCCATTCAGCGGCTGATCGGTTATGCGGACGGCGACGCCCGGCGCCTGCTCAATACATTGGAAACCGCTGCCCAGCTGACGCCTCCCGGCACCGCCGAGATCGACGAGACACTGCTGGAGCGCACCCTCGGCGAGCAGCTGCGGCGGTACGACAAGGGCGGCGACCAGTTCTACGACGTGATTTCGGCGCTGCACAAGTCGGTGCGAGGCTCCAATCCGGATGCGGCGCTGTACTGGATGGTCCGCATGCTGGATGGCGGCGTGGATGCCCGCTACATCAGCCGGCGGCTGGTCCGCATGGCCAGCGAGGACATCGGCCTGGCCGACCCGCGGGCGCTGCGCATCTGCCTGGATGCGGCGGAGACTTACGAACGGCTGGGATCTCCGGAAGGGGAGCTCACGCTGGCGCAGGCGGCCGTCTATCTGGCCATCGCACCCAAATCGAATGCCGTCTACAACGCCTACAACCAGGTCAAGGCGCTGATCAAGCAGGACAGTTCCCGTCCGGTGCCGGTGCACCTGCGCAATGCGCCGACCCGGCTGATGAAGGAACTGGGCTACGGGAAGGCTTACCGGTATGCCCACGACTTTCCCGGGGCCTATGTGGCGGGCGAGCAGTACCTGCCGGATGGACTGGAAGACCAGCGCTTTTACGAGCCGGTCCCTCGCGGTCTGGAGCTCAAGATTGGCGAGCGTCTGAAGGAACTGCGCCGACAGGACGCCGCAGCGCGGGGTGAGCAGGATGACGCCGCCGAGGCTTGAGGGCCTGGGGCGAGTCCTCACCGGCGCGCTTGTGGGTGCGCTGACTTCGTTCCTGGTCGCCACGGCTGCCGTCGCGGCCGTTGGAGCGGGCCATAGCGCGGCACCGGCGTCCAGACAGGCGGTGACACCCACAGCCATGCGGCCAGCCCCGTCGGCAGTGACTCCGGCACCGGTCAAAGCGGCACCTTCCACCGCCTCCGCCGCGCCCGGCGCTCAGGTGCTGCCGCCTGAAGGCCCCACGCTGACCCGCATCCGTGACACCGGCGTGCTGGTCATGGGCTATCGCCCCGCATCCCTGCCGTTCTCCTACCTGGATGCGCAGCTCAAGCCCATCGGCTACACGGTGGAGCTGTGCGACCGGATCATCCAGGCGCTCAAAGTCCGGCTGAAGCTGCCCGACCTGGAAGTCCGACGCGTCGCCGTGGGCTCCGCCACCCGGTTGCCAATGGTCACCAATGGCACGCTGGATCTGGAATGCGGCATCACCACCAACACCGCCGAGCGGGCGCGCAGCCAGGCGTTCTCGCTGACCATCTTCGTCGCCGAGACCCGCCTGATGACCCGCAATGGCGAGCGGGTGCAGAGCCTGTCCGAACTGCGGGGACGTCCGGTGGTGAGCACCATCGGCACCACCAGCATCCAGCATCTGGCGGCGGTGAATGAACAGCAGCAGCTGGGCATCCGTATCGTCGCCGGCCTGGACGATCCAGATGCGTTCCAGCTGCTGCGCAGTGGTCGCGCCGAGGCGTTCCTGATGGACGATGTGCTGCTGCGCAGCCTGCTGGCGCAGCAGGGCACGGCGGTGTCGGCGCGGGACTATGTGGTGTCGGACCGGGGGCTCACGGTGGAGCCTTATGCCATCGGCCTGAACCGGGATGATCCGGCGTTCAAGGTGATGGTCGACGAGACCATCGCAAACCTCTATCGCACCGGCGAGATCTTCAGCATCTACCGCCGCTGGTTTGAATCGCCGTTGCCCAATTCCGGCGTCAATCTCCAGTTGCCGATGAGCTCGGCCCTGCGGCGTGTGATTGGACAACCCACCGATTCACCGGACCCAGCGCGGTATCGCTGAGAAGGCCTGGCCGATGCCGACATCGCCCTTAGCTCCGCGACCGTCGATATCGCAGGCACCGCCAGGGCGACCCGGCCGCCGCCTTCACCGCGCGACCTTCCTCGAACGCAACAGCGTCCGCAGCGGCCTCGCCAGCCGCACCAGGATGCCCCGCCACTGACGGCGCCGTCGCGCCCGGGCCGCTGGCGCATAGGCCTCGCTGGCCAGCACCCGCACTTCCACCTCGGTGCCGCCCTCCGGCCGGTTGCGGATGCGCAGGCTCCCATGCAGTCGATGGGCCCGCTCGAACATGCCCCGGATGCCATGATGCCCCGGCCGACCCTCGGCGCTGGTGAATTCCGTTGGCATCCCGGCGCCGTCATCGACGATGCGAAGCGTCATCCGACGCGGCTCGTAATGCAACCAGACGCCCAGTTGGGACGCTCCCGCATGCCGCACCGCGTTGCTCAGGGCCTCGCGTCCGATCATCAGCAACTCGTCCTGCACCGTCGGCCGCAGGGCGCGCTCCATGCCTTGCACATCCACCTGCACCGTGACACGGCCGTCGCCATGGGCGGCGGCTGCGGTGGTGAGGTCTTCGCTCAAGGGACCGAAGTGGTGGCGCAGGTCGGACACGCGGTCTCGCGCCGCCAGCAGCAGACGTTCCGCATTGCCCAAGGCGCGCTCGAGCCGGTCATTCAGCTCCGGCTCCTTTACGCGTCGCGCCACGCCATTGAACTGCAGCACCAGTCCTTGCACCCCCTGCAGCAGGGTGTCATGAAGCTCACGAGCGATGCGTTCCCGCTCCCGCAGACGCTCTTCCATGCGCCAGCGCACCTGCCGGGCAATGGCCCGGGTCCGCACGCGATAGGCGCCCCAGCCCAGCACCAGCACCAGCAACACCAGGCCCGCGGCGAAGCTGCGCGTCTGCATCCAGGTCGGCGCAATGTGAAATTCCAGCATCGCGCCGCGGGTGTCCCACACGCCGTCGCCGTTAGCCGCTATCACATGGAAGCGGTATGTCCCCGGCGAGAGGTTGGCGTAGGTCGCCTCGCGGGCATTGCCGGCTTCATGCCAGTCCGGGTCCACCCCCTCCAGCCGATACCGGAAGCGTGCGCGGTCGGCGGCAGCCAGGGTGATGGCGGTGTAGCTGAGCGTCACATGGCGCGTCCCTGCGGGCAGCGTCAGGCCGGGATCGGCACGGAACAGCTGCTCGCCGCTGCGCAGCGCATGGATCTCGGTCAGCGGCGGCTGGTTGTTGCGCGGCACGGTCGCGGGGTCCAGCCAGGCGACGCCGCGGTTGGTGGCAAACCACAGCCGGCCGCGTCGATCCCGCAGCGCGGTGGGCACCATCACCGCCTGCAGTGCGATGCCGGGAAGGCCGTCACGGCGGTCGAAGAGTCGATAGCTGAGCGGCGTGCCGGGGCGTGCGGCGAAATCCCGCAGGTCTTCCGTGCGCACCTGCACGACGCCGCGGCCGCCATTGAGCCAGACGTCGCCGGGCAGGGATTCAACGATGCCGGTGACGTGCCCATACACCGCGTCCACGCTTTGCGTCAGGGTGGTGAAGCGGCGACCGTCGAAGAAGGCGACGCCGTTTTCGCCAGCCACCACCAGACGGCGTTCGGTCACGCTGATGGCGGTGGCGCGGCCGATCGACAGGCCGTCCTGATGGGTCCAGCGGGTCAGGGTGTCGTCGCTCCAGCGCAGCACCTCGTCTTCCTGCGCCATCCACAAGGCGCCGTCCGGGCCGAGCGTCATCGTCTGAGGGGCGTGCAGCTCCCGCAGGCGCGGGTCCAGTTTCACACCGTCGGGCGTGGCGAGGTAGATGCCCTGGTCCTCCACCGAGATCCAGATGCCGCTGCCACCGTCGGGCAGGGCCGCCAGCGGGTTGCCGTCGCGCAGCGCAGGCGGCATGGGAATCTCCCGGGTGGAGACCGCATCGCGGCGGATGAAACGGCCGTTGCTCATCCACCAGAGGGCCCCGTCCGCGGCGCGCAGGGTGTCCCGCGCTGGCACCGGTCCCCGCCATTCGCGCATCGGGCCCGGCGGGTCGGCCTCCAGGGCCGTCTGCGCATTGGCCGCGAGCATGCCGTCGCCATGCGGCACCAGCACGAATCCGCGCAGCGGCGCACCGGAGAGATCCGCCAGGTCATGTAGCCGCGTGCGCTGGAAGCTGGCAAGGCCATTGTTGCTGCCGACCCAGACGGTGCCTTCCCGGTCTTCGATCACCGGCACCACGACCGGTGAACTCAGCCCCTGCTCACGCTCAAAGCGTTGAGGCTGGTCCTGGGGGCCGACGGAGCGGCCGGTGGGAATGGCGGAGGCGGACGGCAGGCGCCAGACGCCGGACCCGGCGACAGTCATCCATACCGATCCGTCGCGGGCAAACAGCAGCTGCTTGGCGGTGGCGAAGGCGGGCGGACGGCGGGCGTCGCGGGGCGCGGGCGGCGCGAGGGCAGGGGAGGCGGCAGGGCTGGCGGACGATGCAGCCACAGGCTTCCCATCAACCGCCGCCACGTCATGGTCTCCAAGCGTGGTCAGGTCCGGCAAGGGCCGCGTCCCCTGGAGGCCTTCACTGATCCACAGCCGTCCATCCAGGTCTTCTGCCACCACCGCGGAGCGCGAGACCGGCAGACCCGAATCGCGGAACTGCCGTTCGCCGGGCAGCAGGTACAGCAGCCGGCGGGAGGTGCAGACCCACAACACGCCGCGGCGGTCCACATGGACGTAATCGACCGCGCTGTCGTTGTAGTTCCAGTCGGCGCCGATGATGCGCCACTGGCCATCCAGATAACGGGCCAGGCCCGTCCCGGCCGCCGCCCAGAGCGCGCCGTCACCCGTCTGCGCGAAATGCAGGATGCGGCCGTTCGGCAGCCCGTCGCGCACGCTGAAGGCCTCGACATGCCCGTCGTGCAAACGGGCTGCGCCGCCGCCGTAGAAGCCCAGCCAGATGTCGCCATCGGGCATCAATTTGAGCGCGTTGATGTTGGTGGAGGGCAGGCGCTGCCCTTCCCGCAAGGGGTAGGGCGAGAAACGCAGACCGTCGAAGCGGAACAGACCCATGCCCGTGCCCAGCCACAGCAGGCCGTTGGCGCCCTGTTCGAGGGTCCAGATGTCGGCAGGCGCGCCTTCATTGACCGCCAGTGGGGTGAAGGCGTAGTCCTGGATGCCGGTGGCGGGCAGGAGCGGCATATCGCGCGGGGGAGGGCGCGGGATGTTCAGTGCCACGTCCCGAGGCCACTGCGGCGGCGCCTGCTGAGACTGCGGCGCCGACGGTGCGGGGGGTGGACCGGATGCCGCCAGCGCTCCAACGCCTGACAGTGCGCCAGCCACCGTCAGCAGCAGCGCATGAAGCGCATGAAGGGCCGGGAGCGGCGGTAACGCCTGTAGCGCCGCTCCCCTGACCGGCCGCAGCGGGCGCGGCCCGGCGCCGGACGCATCGCGCGCGTCGGGCACGTCGATCAGATCGGCAGGAGCGCGCAGGGCGGGGAGAGGGAGTCGGAACTGCATGGACGGGATCCGCCGGCGAGTATGCCACCCCAGCTCCGTGCGCTGGGCGGGTGGCGGGCGGCATGGCGCTTGCCAAGTTCCCTGCATCGGGATCATCCGGCGACTCGCCGGGTGGTCAGTCCTTCAACGTTTTCAGGAGACTGCAATGAACGATTCCAAGCCGCGTGATGCCAATCTGGATCCGATCACCAAGGCACCGGGTGCCCATCCGGTGGGGACCGGCGTCGGTGCTGCCGTGGGCGGCATGGCTGCCGGCGCTGCGGCCGGCACGGTCGTGGGCCCGGTGGGCACGGTGGTGGGTGCTGCCGTCGGCGCTGTGGTCGGCGGGCTGGCCGGCAAGGGCGTGGCCGAGGCGATCGACCCGACCGCCGAACAGGTCTACTGGAAGGACAACTACGCCCAACGTCCTTATGTGGAGCAGGGCACCACCTACGACGACTACGGCCCCGCTTACGCCTATGGCGTGGACGCCTTCAGCCGATATCCGGACCGCGAATTCGAAGACTTCGAAAGCGAACTGCACCGCGACTGGGGCGGCCAGCGCCGGGGTTCGTCGCTGGAGTGGGATCGGGCCCGTCCGGCCGCGCGTGATGCGTGGCAACGGGTGAAGGAAAACTCGGGCATGCCCCCGTCCACTCGTTGATGTGAACCGCACCTCACTTGTCGATGTCATCGACTGACGTCCTTGGGGTGACCTCCATGCGCCGCCCCTGACGTCAACCCTGACGCGCGGCGTCGTTCAGATGCCGATGTGTCAGAAAGCGCCGGCCGCTCCCTCAGGGACGGCCGGCGCATGCATTGAAACGCCAGACATCAACCGTCCGATGTCAGCGCCTCAGCACTGCGACGTTCAGGAAGCGCCCGAGGCGGGCGCCGACGCGGCCGGGGCCACATCAAACAGCTGCGCCGGGTCCTGATCCGACTCCCGCGTCGGGCCGTCCGTACCGGTCGTGTCCAGGTTTTGCAGCATCTCGGTGGCCTTGTCGAGATCGCGCGCTTCTTCCTTGTCGAGGAAAGCGGTCACCGTCACCGGGAAGAAGATCACCACGGCCACCAGCAGCAGCTGCATCAGCACCCATGGGATCGAGCCCATGTAGATGTCGCTGGAGGACACCTTGCGGGGCAGGGCGCCGCTCTTGAACAGGGAATCGGCAATCCCGCGCAGGTAGAACAGGGCAAAGCCGAAGGGCGGATGCATGAAGCTGGTCTGCATGTTCACGCAGAGCATCACGCCGAACCACACCAGGTCGATGCCCATCTTGTGGGCGACCGGGGCCAGCAGCGGCAGAATGATGAAGGCGATCTCGAAGAAGTCGAGGAAGAACGCCAGGAAGAAAATGAAGACGTTCACCGCGATCAGGAAACCCACCTGACCGCCAGGCAGATGGGACAGCTGATGCTCGATCCACGCCCCGCCTTCCACGCCCTGGAACACCAGCGAGAAAGTGCGCGAACCGATCAGGATGAACACCACCATCGCGGTGATGCGCATCGTGCCTTGCATCGCCCCGCGCAGCAGCGGCCAGTTCAATCGTTTGTGCAGGGCGGCGAGCAGAAAGGCGCCCACCGCGCCCATGGCACCCGCCTCGGTCGGCGTGCAGATGGCGGTGTTGAGACCGGGCAGGCCGCCCATCGAGCCCAGCACCGCGAAGATCAGCACGGCGGACGGCACGATGCCCCGCAGGCATTTGCGCCACAAGGCCCAGCCCTGCAGGGTGCGCGCTTCTTTCGGAACACCCGGCACATGGTGCGGCTTGAAGCGCGCCAGCAGGAAGGTGTAGAGCGCAAAGATCAGTACCTGCAGCAGCGACGGGCCCCAGGCGCCCTTGTACATATCCCCCACCGGGCGCCCGAGTTGATCCGCCAGCACCACCAGCACCAGCGAGGGTGGCACCAACTGCGTGATGGTGCCCGAGGCCGCCAGCACGCCGGTGGCATAGCGCATGTGATAGCCGTAGCGCATCATCACCGGCAGGGAAATCATCGCCATGGCGATCACCTGGCCGGCCACGGTGCCGGTGATGGCGCCCAGGATGAAGCCGACGATGATCACCGAATAACCGAGCCCGCCGCGCACCGGGCCGAAGAGCTGGCCCATCGAGTCCAGCATGTCCTCGGCCAGCCCGCATTTCTCGAGCACCGCGCCCATCAGGGTGAAGAAGGGAATGGCCAGCAGCAGGTCGTTGGACAAGATCCCAAAGACGTTCTGCGGCAGGGCGGAGAGGAATTCCGGCGGAAACCATCCCTGGCTCACCGCATACACCCCACAGGCCAGGCCCAGCGCCGCCAGCGAGAAAGCGACCGGAAACCCGATCAGCATGATGAGGATCAACCCCGCGAACATCAGCGGGGGAAACAGCTCCATCGAAATCATTGCAGGGGCCTCTCGTAATGGGTGTCCATCTCGAGGCGGTGCCCCAGCCAGGCGACGCGCTTGATCAGTTCCGACACGCCCTGCAGTGCCAGCATCACAAAGCCGAGCGGCAGCAATGCGGCGGCCGGCCAGCGGATCAGTCCACCGGCATTGCCAGACACTTCCCCGCTGGTGAACAGCTTCCACAGATAGCCGGTCAGGCCCAGCGTTTGCAAACTGTCTTCCGGCCGCATGCCGGTGGTCAGCTTGACCAGGAAGAACTGCCAGGAGAGCCACGCCGCCCAGAGCACCACCGGCATCAGGAAGACCAGCAGGCCGAAGGTGTCGATCAACACCTTGCCGCGGCCAGACAGCCGGCTGTAGATCAGGTCCACCCGCACATGCTCATTCAGGCGCAAGGCTTGCGCCGCGCCCAGCATCACGCAGGCGGCGAACAGATACCACTGGATTTCGAGGAAGGCGTTGGAGCTGAAGTCCAGGCCGTAACGGACCACCGCATTGGTGGCGCTGATGAGGCAGGACAGCAGGACGGCCCAGGCGGCAAGGGTGCCGAAGCGGTCATTGAGGCTGTCGATGCCCCTGGCGATTGCAAGCAGGGCATTCAAGGCAGGTCAGTCTCCAGTCGGACCCTCGACAGGTGGGGTCCTTCAGGACCGTGGATCGGTCCTGCGGAGACTGTAGCCAGGGATGGGGAGGCCGCGAAGCAAATCCCGCGCGGGTGCGGGAAAGTCCTCCCCTGTGGCGGCGCGCGTCCAAAGGACGCGCCAGGCCGGCCTCAGAGCTGCGTGGCGGCGGCGAAAAGCTTCGCGGCGCGCGCGCCGGATCGGCAGAAGGCCAGCACCGGGGAGGGCAGTTCGTCGATCAGCTGGCGCATCGCCTGAATCTCTTCCGGCGATTGATAGCCCCCCTGGACCGGCAGGAACCGGTAGGCCAGACCGGCCGCCTCGGCGGCAGCCTGCATCTGGGCACTGGTCGGCTGGTCCGGCCCCCCTTCGAAGTCCGGGCGATTGTTGATCACGCTCTTGAAACCGGCCTGCGCCAGCGCGGACATGACATCCGGGGTGATCTGCGGAGCAACGCAGAAGTCCTGCGTCAGTTGTTGCACGGTCAGTTCCATGAGGACTCCTGAAGGGGAAGTGGCGACGGCGTCGGGGCCGGGCCGGGGCTCAATGCAGGGGCGGGGCGATCAGCCCGCCAGCGCGGCCTTGACGGCAGCGGAGACCAGGCCCATGTCGGCCTTGCCGGCCAGCTGGGTCTTGACTGCACCCATGACCTTGCCCATGTCGCCGGGGCCCTTGGCGCCCAGATCAGCCACGATGGCGTTCACCGCGGCCTGGATCTCTTCCTGGCTCAGACGCTGCGGCAGGTAGGCCTCCAGCACCTTCACTTCGGCGGTTTCCTTGTCGGCCAGATCCTGGCGACCGGCGGCGCTGAACTGGCTGATGGCGTCCTTGCGCTGCTTGATCAGCTTGTCCACGATGCTCACCAGGGTGGTGTCGTCCACCTCGATGCGCTCGTCCACTTCCTTTTGCTTGACGGCGGCCAGCAGCATGCGGATGGTGCCCAGACGCTCGCTGTCCTTGGCACGCATGGCGGTCTTCATGTCTTCGGTGATTTGTTCTTTGAGGCTCATGGGCATCTCTCCGTGGGAATCATGAATAAGTTCGGTCCGATAAAGCAAAAAAGCCCGCGGCAGCGTCCTGCGCGGGCTTTTTTGAGCTGTTCGGGCCGCTGGTCAGCAGCGCGAGATCAGTACAGCTTCTTGGGCAGCTGCATGCTGCGCACGCGCTTGTAATGACGCTTCACCGCGGCGGCCTTCTTGCGCTTGCGCTCGGCGGTCGGCTTTTCGTAGAACTCGCGGGCGCGCAGCTCGGTGAGCAGGCCCAGCTTTTCAATGGTGCGCTTGAAGCGGCGCAGGGCCACGTCGAACGGCTCGTTTTCTTTGACGCGAATGGTGGTCATGAAAAAAGAATTCCTTCAAATAGCGCTCGGTGTTCGCAAGGATCGCTGCCAACCGAAACCATGAACCTGCCCGAAAGCCTGTTCTCGCCTCTGTCAGCCGGGCTCTCGAAGCGGAGTATCCGGATTCCGCTTCCGAATCGACGCGCAGGGTTTGCCAGCAAAGACGCGGATTCTAGCCTTAATTTTTGGGCCTGACCACCAAACGGCGTAAATCGGGGTGTCGCACCACCGGTGGAAGGGGGTAGATGCCGTAACAAGCGCACATTTGAGAGAGCCAGCCCCCGCGCTGGCGGTGGTGGACGGCTCAGGGAGAGATGGTATCGTGGCCATTCCTCCTGGTGACACGCCGGGCGCGCGCAGAATCAAAAGTTCGCATGGCATTCACGACGTGAGGACGCGTTCCTCTGCCGCGTCTGTCCGCACCCGGGGGTCACGCTAGGATGCGGAGCCCCAAGCTTAGGGGGAGTCAGGCCGGATCATCACCGCCAGGTCTTCCCCGGCTTGATCAGGGCATCTACATTCAACCCATCCACCATTCGACCGCCAGGCCCATCCTGGCCCGGCCCGTCCCATGGAATTTCCTGCCGCCGCGTCTTCTGCGCCTGCCAGCTTCGATGCCTGGCTCGCTACCCTTGGGGCGCCCCAGGCGCCGGTGGCCACGGCACTGCTCAGCCTGATGGAGCCGACCGGGGCCTGCGTCACCGTCAAGTCCATGGCGACCGGGCGTTATGTCTTTGCCAGTGCCGGCATGGCGGAGCTGTTCGGCCGCAGTGAAGACGGTGTGGTCGGCAATACCGACAACGAGCTGATGCGCGTCGATGAAGTCCAGGCCATGCGCCGGGCCGAGCAGGCGACGCTGGCGCAGCGCAGCGTGGTGAGCTCCGAGCACCGGCTGGAGCTGGGCGGCCGTCGCCGGGAAGTCACCGTGACCCGCATTCCGCTGGGCACCGAACACCTGATGGCGCTGTGGAGCGACAAGACCGAAGAGCGCCATCGTGAATCGCACCTGCAGCGGGCGCTGCAGCAACTGGAGCAGCAGCAGAAATCGCTGGAGCAGATGCGCCGCGAATTGCAGCAGGGCAGTGGCCGGGATGAAGTCTCGGGCCTGTACATGCGCGCGCAGTTCGACGACCAGCTGCTGCGCGAGATCGACCTCTCCACCCGCGAGCACCGCGAATTCACGCTGGTGCTGATTGCGCTCGATGCGCAGACCGCAGGCGATGGAGCGCCCTTGACTGCGGAAGCCCGCACCCGGCTGTTGGAAGGGCTGGGTCGCATGCTGCGCGCCAACACGCGCGCGATGGATGCCGCCTGCCGTGTCGGGGAAGATCTGTTTGCCGTGCTGCTGTCGGGCGTGGGTCTGGCCACGGCACACGCCCGCATGGAACAGCTTCGCCGCCAATGCCATGCGCAGATCGTGGTGCTGCACGGCCAGGACCTGGGCCTGTCCCTCTCGATGGGTGTGGCCAGCTTCCCGCATACCGCGTCCCGGCAGGAAGAGCTGCTGCATGCCGCCGAAATGGCGGTCAAGGAAGCGCAGCGCCGCGGGGGCAATCAGGTGGTGCTGGCGTCGATCCCGTTCGGACTGGGCGGCTAAGCCAGCAACTGCTGCACGCGCGCCCATTCCTCGGGCGTGACTGGCGTGATCGACAAGCGGTTGCCTGGCTGCAGCGTGCGCATGCCGGCCAATGCCGGGTCCGCTTTCATCTCCGCCAGTGACAGCAGCCGTGTCTTGCGCACGAAGCGCACATCCACATGCACCCAGCGCGGGGACTGCTTGATCGACTTGACGTCGAAATACGGGCTTGCGGGATCGAACTGCGTCGCATCGGTGTAGGCCAGTCGGCTCACCTCGGCGAAGCCGGCAATGCCGGGCTGCGGGCAGGACGAGTGATAGAACAGCACCCCGTCGCCCAGCCGCATGGCGTCGCGCATGAAATTGCGCGCCTGGTAGTTGCGAACGCCGGTCCAGGGCAGGGTGCCTGCGGCTTCCAGATGATCGATGGAGGCTTCGTCCGGCTCGGACTTCATCAGCCAATATTGCGGCTGCGCCTGCGGACTCGTCTGGGGGAGGGTCATGAAGGGTAAGAGGTGTCCACAGCGAACCGTGAGTCGCATTCCTGAACCCTAGGGGTACAGGTGGGCGAGGTCAGCAAAGCTTCGGGTTCATCTGACGCGAGACGCTCACACCAGCCTTGCAATGTTCCAAGCCCTTGCTCGCGAAAGCATCGGTTCAAGGAAATATAAAACTCACGCGAACGCGGTGGACAGAAAAGATTCTACGCCTGTGCGGACCGCTCAGAGCAGTTGCCCATCTTGCGCAAGGGCTTCATCGATACGCTTCATCAAGAGATCGATTTCGGGTAGGGATTCTGCAGCGGCCGCGTTCGTCGCGGCGAGGTCGGCCGGGACGCCTGACGACGATGGCGAGGACGCTGCAGATTGAGCGGTCTGCGCCGCCGCGTCGCTCAACGAGAAGGCCAGGTTCAGGGCCGCCAGTACCGCAATGCGCTCCCGTGCCTTGATCTTGCCGGAGTCCCGGATGGCGCACATTTCCTTGTCCACCCGCGACACCGCCTTGCTCAGCGCGGCCTCGCCGCCTTCGGGGCAGCCCAGCAGGTAGCTCTGACCCATGATGGTGACTTCCATTTGCTTCATGTGTCGCTCTTCTGCGAGTCAGTGGATTCGAGGGGGAGGCGGTCGAGCAGGGCATCCACACGGGCGCGCGCAGCGGCCAGTCGAGAGCGGAGGCTGTCCCGCTCCACCGTCAGGGCCTGGACCTGTTCCTGGAGCAGGCTGTTGGTCCGCGTGAGCTCTTCATGGCGTACGAGCAGGCGCTCCACACGATCGACAAGGTCGTTCAAGCTGGGCATGGTGGCAGGAGTCCGTCAGATAAATCGATGTGGCATCGCGGCCATCGCAATTGTAGGCGTCGCAACCCGTTTGACAGCCTCAACGGGCCCCAGCCAGGGGGGCGCTGTCACATTCGGAAACGACTGCGCAGCGCTCGCACCAAGGGCGGCGAGCCTGGCACACATAGCGCCCATGCAGGATCAGCCAGTGGTGGGCATCCACCATGAATTCAGCGGGCACCCGTGCCAGCAACTGCTGCTCCACCTCCAGCACATTTTTGCCAGGCGCAAGACCGGTGCGGTTGCTGACGCGGAAGATGTGGGTGTCCACCGCCATGGTGGCTTCGCCAAAGGCGACATTCAGCACCACATTGGCGGTCTTGCGGCCGACGCCGGGCAAGGCTTCGAGTGCTTCGCGGCTGCGCGGCACCTGGCCGCCATGCTGGTCGACCAGCATGCGGCAGGTGGTGTAGAGGTTGCGCGCCTTGGTCTTGTACAGGCCAATGGTCTTGATGAAGTCCGCCAGCCGTTCCTCGCCGAGGTCAAGGATCTTCTGCGGGGTGTTGGCCACCACAAAGAGCCGGCGCGTTGCCTTGTTGACGCCCACATCGGTCGCCTGGGCCGACAGCAGCACGGCGGCCAGCAACTCGAAGACGCTGGCGTATTCCAGCTCGGTTTGCGGCGAGGGATTGGCCCGGCGCAAGGTCTCGAAAAAGGTCTGGATCTGCTGACGGTTCATCGTTCAGGGCCCCTGGGTCCGGGCACGGTTCTGGACAATCGATCTGCACCTGACGAACGGCGCTTCCACGCCGCCGCGTCAAGCACCGCGCTTGGCCCTTGCACGCGCCAGGGCAGCTTCGATCACGGCGCGTTTGCGGTCGAGTTGCACCGGATCGGTCAGCTTGGACGCCTCTTCCAGATGCTCGAGTTTGTGCTGCGCCTTGGCTTCCAGCGCTTCGTCGTGCTCGCGCTGCTGCCGCACGACCCGCAGCTCATGGGCGCGGTAGCGGGAGCGAGCCACGTCCGCCTGTGCCGGGCTCCAGGCATCCCAGCCGGTGCGGCCCAGGGTGACATTCTTGAGCGAGATGCAGTCGACGGGGCAGACCGGAATGCACAGCTCACAGCCGGTGCAGTCTTCTTCCAGCACCACATGCATCTGCTTGTTGCTGCCCAGGATCGCATCCACCGGGCAGGCCTTGATGCACAGCGTGCAGCCGATGCACCAGTCTTCATCAATCACCGCCAGGCGCAGCGGGCCTTCCACCCCATGCTCCGCATTCAAGGGGACGACGGGCTGACCGGTCACGGCCGCGAGGCGGCGGATGCCTTCCGCGCCGCCGGGTGGGCACTGGTTGATCGGCGCCTCGCCGTGGGCGATGGCGTGGGCGTAGGAATGGCAGTCGGGATAGCCGCAGCGGGTGCACTGCGTCTGCGGCAAGGCCTGGTCCAGTTGATGGACCAGGGCCTCCAGGGCTTGGGAATTCACTCGGTCGTCTGGCGCTGGCGGCTGGTCTTGGTGGACGAGCGCCGGGGCGCGGCTGTCTGATGCAACGGGGCTGCATCGTACTTGGCAATGAAGTCGCGCACGGTGGGATAGACCTTCTCGCGCCAGCGGCGGCCGGAGAAGATGCCGTAGTGACCGGCGCCGATGGCGTCGTAATGCCGCTGATGCTCGGGCGCAATGCCGCTGCACAGTTCATGTGCGGCGCGGGTCTGGCCGGCGCCGGAGATGTCGTCAAGCTCGCCTTCCACCGTCAGCAGGGCAGTCTCGTGGATGTCCTGCGGGCGCACCCGCTGGCCGCCCACGTCCCAGGTGCCGTTGACCAGGGCAAAGTCCTGGAAGACGGTGCGGATGGTGTCCAGGTAATACTCCGCCGGCATGTCCAGCACCGCGTTGTATTCGTCGTAGAAGCGCCGGTGGGATTCGGCGCTGTCGTCATCGCCGCGCACCAGATCGAGGAAGTAGTCGTAGTGCGAGGTGAGGTGGCGGTCCGGATTCATCGCCACAAAACCGGTGTGCTGGAGGAAGCCGGGATACACGCGGCGGCCTTCGCCCGGATAGTTGGTCGGCACCCGGTGGATCACGTTGTTCTCGAACCAGCTGTAGCTCTTGTTCATCGCCAGATTGTTCACGGCGGTGGGGCTGCGCCGGGCATCGATCGGGCCGCCCATCATCGTCATCGAGCGCGGCGTCGCCTCGCCGTTGCTGGCCATCAGCGAAATGGCCGCCAGCACCGGCACGGTGGGCTGGCAGACGGAGATGACGTGGCAGTCCTCGCCGACGTGGCGGATGAAGTCCTGCACGTAGTAGATGTAGTCGTCCAGATGGAAGGCGCCCTGGTCGAGCGACACCATGCGGGCGTCCGTCCAGTCGGTGATGTAGACCTTGTGGTCCTTGAGCAGTTGACGCACCGTGTCCCGCAGCAGCGTGGCGTGGTGGCCTGAAAGCGGCGCCACCACCAGCACGGTGGGTTGGGATTTCATCTTGGCCAGGACGGTTTCATTGTCGCTGTAGCGCTTGAAGCGCAGCAGGCGACAGAAGGGTTTCTCCAGCGCCACCAGTTCCTGCACGGCCACGTCGACGCCGTCCACCTGCACCGACGGGATGTTGAATTCCGGCTTTTCGTATTCCTTCGCCAGCCGGTGCATCAGGTCCAGCCCGGCAGACATGCGCTGGGAGGCAGGCATGTGGGAGAAGGGCGACAGCGGATGGCTGTAGAGCTTGGCAGCGGCGCTCGCGAATTCGGCGAACGGGCTCATCAGCGCGCGCTGGGTTTCATAGAGCTGGTAAAGCATCTGGCGACCCCTACGGAAAAGCGGTGGACCTGGACAGGGACCAGAGCGGATGCTCCGGTGATTGTGCGATGCAGCAATTCTAGGACGGTACCGGGCTCAGTGTCCGCCGCGAATGCGACATCCGCGCGGTCAGCAGGGCGGTGCAGGCCGCTTCCGGCGGCTTTTCGTCACACATGCGGGGGAAATCGCCGGGAACGACACGGCGCCGACCAAAAAAAAGCCGACCCGCGGAGGCGGGCCGGCCCTGATCTGGCTGAAAGGAAGGGCTTAAGCCTTCTTCACCGCGGCGATGGCGGCCGCCACCGCCTTGATGTTCTTGCTGTTCAGCGCCGCCACGCAGATGCGGCCCGAGTCCACACCGTAGATGCCGAATTCGCTACGCAGGCGCTGCATCTGCTCCACGCTCAGGCCCGAGTAGCTGAACATGCCCTTCTGGCGGGTGATGAAGTTCAGGTCGTCGGTAATGCCGGCGGCCTTGAGTTCCTGCACCAGGGCTTCGCGCATCTGGCGGATGCGCACCCGCATGCCGCCCAGTTCCTCTTCCCACTGCGCACGCAGGGCCGGGGTGGACAGCACCGTGGCCACCACCTGGGCGCCGTGCGTCGGCGGATTGGAATAGTTGGTGCGGATCACGATCTTGAGCTGGCTCAGCACCTTGGTGGTTTCTTCGGCGGTGCTGCACACCACGCTCAGGGCGCCCACGCGCTCGCCATACAGCGAGAAGCTCTTGGAGAAGCTGGTGGAAACAAAGAAGTCCAGGCCGGCGGCCAGGAACTGGCGGATGACCGCGCCGTCTTCGGCGATGCCTTCGCCAAAGCCCTGGTAGGCCATGTCCAGGAAGGGCACGAGGCCCGCGGTCTTGACGGCTTCCACCACCTGTTCCCACTGGGCGCTGCTCAGGTCGTAGCCGGTCGGGTTGTGGCAGCAGGCGTGCAGCACCACGATGGTGCCGGCAGGAGCGGCCTTCAGCGCGGCCAGCATGCCGTCGAAGTGGATGCCGCGGTTGGCGGCGTCGTAATACGGGTAGGTCTCGACCTGGAAACCCGCGCTCGTGAACAGCGCGCGATGGTTTTCCCAGGACGGGTCGGAAATCAGCACCTTGGCCGACGGGTTGAGCTTCTTCAGGAAGTCCGCACCGACCTTCAGGCCGCCAGTGCCGCCCAGCGCCTGCACCGTGGCCACGCGCTTGGTCTTCACCACGTCGGAGTCGGCGCCAAACACGAGACCCTGCACCGCCTGGTCATAGGCGGCAATGCCATCGATCGGCAGATAGCCGCGGGCCTTCGGGGCAGCGAGCATCTGCGATTCGGCGGCGGCCACGCAGGCCAGCAGCGGCAGCTTGCCGTTGTCGTCGTAATAAACGCCCACGCCCAGATTCACCTTGTTGGGATTGGGGTCGGCATTGAATTGCTCGTTGAGCCCCAGGATGGGGTCGCGGGGGGCCATGGCGACGGCGGCGAACAGGGACATGAGGTTTCCTGACAGGTGTGCTGACACTACGCTGGCACGAGCGGCGGCGAGAATATGCGCCGTCACCCAGCCAACCAGGCAGAGAAGCAGAGAAGCAAATAAGAGCTTGACGGGTTTGCTACGCTGTACCGTTGGTTGCCCAACGCAGCCTGCCGATTGTAGGCAGGGAATGGGCGTTGCCCAGGGATTACCCGATGAGTCGTACCACTGTTGCCAAGACCCTTGCTGCCGCCCGTGGCGGTGCCATGTCCGCGTCCGAAGCCGATGCCCTCGGGCCCGGCCAGGAAGCGGCGGGTGCCGGCGCCGAGCTGCCGAAGGGCGAATTCGTTGCTTTCGAAGGCTCCCCGTTCCAGCTGTTCCAGCCGTATCCGCCGGCGGGCGACCAGCCCACGGCCATTCAGCAGCTGGTGGAAGGGGTGCAGGACGGCCTCAGCTTCCAGACGCTGCTGGGCGTGACTGGCTCGGGCAAGACCTTCACCATGGCCAACACCATTGCCCGGCTGGGGCGGCCGGCCATCGTGTTTGCGCCCAACAAGACCCTGGCCGCGCAGCTCTACAGCGAATTCCGGGAATTCTTTCCGAAGAATGCGGTGGAGTATTTCGTCAGTTATTACGACTACTACCAGCCCGAAGCCTATGTGCCACAGCGCGATCTGTTCATCGAGAAGGACAGCGCGATCAACGAGCAGATCGAGCAGCTGCGCCTCTCCTGCACCAAGAGCCTTCTGGAGCGGCGTGATGTGATCATCGTCGCCTCCGTGTCGGCCATCTACGGTATTGGCAATCCGAGCGACTATCACCAGATGGTCATGACCCTGCGCGTGGGCGACAAGATGGGCCAGCGGGATGTCATCGCCCAGTTGGCGCGCATGCAGTACACCCGCAACGAGACCGAATTCACCCGGGGCCATTTCCGGGTGCGCGGCGACACCATCGATGTGTTCCCGGCGGAGCATTCGGAACTCGCCCTGCGCATCGAGCTCTTTGACGACGAAGTGGACGGCCTGCAGCTCTTCGACCCGCTGACCGGCCACATCCGTCAGAAGATTCCCCGCTTCACCGTTTACCCGTCCAGCCATTACGTGACGCCGCGGGACCGGGTGGTCGCCGCCATGGAGACCATCAAGGAAGAGCTGCGGGAGCGCGTGGCCCATTTCGTCAAGGAAGGCAAACTGGTGGAAGCCCAGCGGCTGGAGCAGCGCACCCGTTTCGACCTGGAAATGCTGCAGGAAGTCGGCCACTGCAAGGGCATCGAGAACTACACCCGGCACCTGTCTGGCGCCGCGCCGGGCGAGCCGCCGCCGACCCTGGTGGACTATCTGCCGCCCGACGCGCTGATGTTCCTGGATGAAAGCCACGTGCTGATTGGCCAGTTCGGCGCCATGTACAACGGCGACCGTGCGCGCAAGACGACGCTGGTGGAATACGGTTTCCGCCTGCCCTCGGCCATGGACAACCGCCCGCTGAAGTTCGAAGAGTACGAACGCAAGATGCGGCAGGCGATTTTTGTCTCGGCCACGCCGGGCGACTATGAAAAGCGCCAGGCCGGCCAGGTGGTCGAGCAGGTGGTGCGGCCCACCGGGCTGGTGGATCCGATCGTCGAAGTGCGGCCGGCCGTGCATCAGGTGGACGATGTGCTGCAGGAGATCCGTGATCGCGTCGAGATCAACGAGCGGGTGCTGATTACGACGCTGACCAAGCGCATGGCCGAGCAGCTGACCGAATATCTCAGCGACAACGGCGTCAAGGTGCGTTATCTGCATTCGGACGTGGATACGGTCGAGCGGGTGGAGATTCTGCGCGACTTGCGGCTGGGGACCTTCGACGTGCTGGTGGGGATCAACCTGCTGCGGGAGGGCCTGGACATTCCGGAAGTCTCCCTGGTGGCGATTCTGGATGCCGACAAGGAAGGCTTCCTGCGGGCTGAACGCAGCCTGATCCAGACCATTGGTCGCGCGGCGCGGAACGTCAATGGCAAGGCCATCCTCTATGCGGACCGCATCACCGAATCGATGCGCAAGGCCATCGGCGAAACGGAACGTCGCCGGGCCAAGCAGATCGAGTTCAATGCGGCCAATGGCATCACCCCCCGAGGGGTGATCAAGCGGATCAAGGAATTGATCGAGGGGGTCTACAGCGACAAGCCCGGCCGCGACGATGTCAAGCTGATCGAGCAGACGGCCGAAGTGGAGGCCATGAGCGAGCGCGACCTCAGCAAGCGCATCACCCAGCTGGAGAAGCAGATGCTGGAGCATGCTCGCAACCTCGAGTTCGAGAAGGCGGCGCGGCTGCGCGATCAGTTGTCCCAGCTCAAGGAGCAGGCGTTTGGCGCGGCGGTGCACGACAACGTGGTGCCCATCACCAGCGCCAAAGGGTGAGGCCACCGCGATTCGAGTCATTTCGGTGGGAAGTTCGCTGCCGTGGCCGGGGTCCGTCTCGACGACCGTGGAACGAGTCCACGGACACTGCGCCTTAGCCCGCCAAAACCCCACCTCAAGCAGGGATGCTCCAGGCGCCGTCCCTGGCGTTCGTGGCGTCTGGGGCCGTCCCAGGTCCGCTGTTCGCGCGCTTGCCCTCGCATTGACACGTCTTCGCGGCGACCAAGCGCCATTTCGTCACATCTCTAACCGAAAAACGCATCCCGCGCGGGGGCGGCTCCGGCCACCCTGCCGGCGCCCTGGGGTCGCCCGGGCAAGAATCTCCATAACCTAGTAGAATGCTCGGACATAGCAAGGGGTTAACCCTGCTGCGTGAGTCAGTCCGGAGTCCCGGGCTGTTGCCTCAGGTCCTGATGCCTTCATCGGCCAAGGAGAAGTTCGATGCGTCTCACCACCAAAGGTCGTTTTGCTGTTACCGCGATGATTGATCTGGCGCTGCGCGAAAACAGCGGCCCGGTCGCGTTGGCGGCCATCAGCCAGCGCCAGCAGATTTCGCTGTCCTATCTGGAACAGCTGTTCGGCAAGCTGCGCCGTCATCAACTGGTGGAAAGCACCCGTGGTCCTGGCGGCGGCTATTCCCTGGGTCGTCGCTCCGACGAGATCACCGTGGCCGACATCATCGTGGCAGTGGATGAACCCATCGACGCCACCGGCTGCGGCGGCAAGGAAAACTGCATGGGCGACGACACCGGACGGTGCATCACCCACGACCTGTGGACCGCGCTCAACAACAAGATGATCGAGTACCTCGACTCGGTCACGCTGCGCAAGCTGGTGGATGACCAGCTGGCCAAGGGTGTCACCGTGGAAGAAGCGCCGATCAAGCGGGCCATTTCCAGCACGCCGGTCGTCAAGCCGATCCGCATCACCGCCCCCAATTCCGTGTTCGCCCTGGGCAATGCCCTGAGCAAGTAAAGCCACCAGAAGACCTGTTCCCATGGACATGACCCCGCATTTCCCCATTTACATGGATTACGGCGCCACGACGCCGGTGGATCCGCGCGTCGTGGACGCGATGATTCCCTGGCTGCGCGAGCACTTCGGCAACCCGGCTTCTCGCAGCCACGCCTGGGGCTGGGAAGCGGAAGAAGCCGTGGAGAAGGCCCGTGGCCAGGTGGCCGCTCTGATCAATGCCGACCCTCGCGAGATCGTCTGGACCTCCGGGGCCACCGAGTCCAACAACCTCGCCATCAAGGGCGCGGCGCAGTTCTACAAGAGCCGCGGCAAGCACCTGATCACCATCAAGACCGAGCACAAGGCGGTGCTGGACACCACCCGCGAGCTGGAGCGCCAGGGTTTTGAGGTGACCTACCTGGACGTCCAGGAGAACGGCCTGATCGACCTGGACGTGCTCAAGGCGGCCATTCGCCCGGACACCATCCTGATCTCGGTCATGTTCGTGAACAACGAAATCGGCGTGATCCAGGACATCCCCACCATCGGTGCAATGTGCCGGGAGAAGGGCATCGTCTTCCATGTGGACGCTGCCCAGGCCACCGGCAAGGTGGAGATCGACATGGCCACGCTGCCGGTCGACCTGATGAGCCTGGCTTCCCACAAGAGCTACGGCCCCAAGGGCATCGGCGCGCTGTATGTGCGCCGCAAGCCCCGGGTGCGCCTGGAAGCACAGATGCACGGCGGGGGCCATGAGCGCGGCCTGCGTTCGGGCACGCTGCCCACCCACCAGATCGTCGGCATGGGCGAAGCTTTCCGCATCGCCCGTGAAGAGATGGCCACCGAACTGCCTCGCATCAAGGCGCTGCAGCAGCGTCTGCTGGACGGCCTGAAGGACATCGAGCAGGTGTTCATCAACGGCGACCTGACCCGCCGCGTGCCCCACAACGTCAACGCCTCCTTCAACTTCGTCGAAGGCGAGTCGCTGATCATGGGCATCAAGGGCATCGCCGTGTCCTCCGGCTCGGCCTGCACCTCGGCCAGCCTGGAACCCAGCTACGTGCTGCGCGCCCTGGGCCGCAGCGACGAACTGGCCCATTCCTCCCTGCGCATGACCATCGGCCGCTTCACCACCGAAGAAGAGATCGATTACGCCATCTCGCTGCTGAAGGACCGGGTCGCGAAGCTGCGCGAACTCTCGCCCCTGTGGGACATGTACAAGGAAGGCGTTGACATCAGCACCATCCAGTGGGCCGCCCACTGATCCGCTGAAACGACCCATCGGGACCTTTCAAAAAAACGTTGGAGAACGACCATGGCATACAGTGACAAAGTGCTGGACCACTACGACAACCCCCGCAACGTTGGCGCCTTCGAAAAGGGCGACGAGTCGGTGGGTACCGGCATGGTGGGCGCGCCCGCCTGCGGCGACGTGATGCGCCTGCAGATCAAGGTGAATCCGGCCACCGGCCTGATCGAGGACGCCAAGTTCAAGACCTACGGCTGCGGCTCGGCCATTGCGTCCAGCTCGCTGGTGACGGAATGGGTCAAGGGCAAGTCCCTGGACGAAGCCCTGACCATCAAGAACACCCACATCGCCGAAGAACTGGCGCTGCCGCCGGTGAAGATCCACTGCTCCATCCTGGCGGAAGACGCCATCAAGGCGGCGGTGGACGATTACCGCGCCAAGCACGCCCAATAAGGCGGGCGGGATCCATCATGTCTGTCACTCTGACTGAAGCCGCGGCGCGCCATGTGACGCGCTACATCTCCAAGCGGGGACGCGGCGTGGGTGTGCGCCTGGGTGTGAAGACCACCGGCTGCTCGGGCCTGGCCTACAAGCTGGAATATGCCGACGAGGTGTCGCCGGAAGACGTGATCTTCGAGGGCCACGGCGTGAAGGTGCTGGTGGACCCGAAGAGCCTGCCTTACCTGGACGGGACCGAGCTGGACTTCGTGCGCGAAGGCCTGAACGAAGGATTCAAGTTCCGCAACCCGCGCGAAAAAGATCGCTGCGGCTGCGGCGAATCCTTCCGGATCTAGGCGGCTGACCGGCTGTGAAACTGGACGACGACGACTTCGCCCTGTTCGGCTTGCCGGCTCGGTTTGAGCAGGACAGTGCCGAGATCGCCGCCCGCTGGAAAGCGCTGGCGGCGAAGGTGCATCCGGACAAGTTCGCTGCGGAAGGCGCCGCTTCCCAGCGCCTCGCGATGCAGTGGTCGCTGCGGGTCAACGAGGCCTATCAGCGTCTGAAGGATCCGCTCAAGCGGGCCGCCTACCTGTGCGAGCTGCGGGGTGCGCCCATCGAAGCCAACGAGAACACCGCCATGCCGGCGGCGTTCCTGATGGAACAGATGGAATGGCGCGAGTCGCTCGACGAGGCCCGGGACAGCAGCGCCATCCTGGCCATCGACCGCGAAGTCGCCAGCCGTGAACGCAGCCTGCTCACCCAGGCCGGCACCGCTCTCGACCAGCGCCAACAGCCGCAGGAAGCCGCCCAGGCGGTCCGCGCCCTGATGTTCCTCACCCGTTTTCGCGCCGATATCGACCGACGTCTGGAATCCCTGGATCCCGCGACCTGAACCTGCCGTCCGAACCTGAACCCGAAGCCGATCGTTTCCGGCGGTGGGCTCGCCGTCTGCGGTCCGGTCGCTCTCCGGTCGCTTCCCGGTCCCCTTCCGGTTGCCTTCTGGTCGCGGTCCTGCCGCACAGAGGCAGCCGGGCCTGCGATTCGTGTTCGTCGCAGGCTGATTCGACCGGGATCGCGCTGACCATCGACGCCCCATAGAACAACAAAGAGTCCCCACCATGGCCTTGCTCCAGATTTCCGAACCCGGCGCCTCGCCCGATCCGCATCAGCGCCGCATTGCCGTCGGCATTGACCTGGGCACCACCCATTCCCTGGTGGCCGCCATGCGCCATGGCCTCTCGGAATGCCTGCCGGACGAGCAGGGGCGGGTGATCCTGCCCTCCGCCGTGCGCATCCTGCCGGAAGGTCGCCGGCAGATCGGCTTTGATGCCCTGGCTGCCCAGGCGGACGATCCGGAAAACACCCTGGTGTCCGTCAAGCGCTTCATGGGCCGTCGGGTGGCCGATGTGGTGGGTCGCGAGCAACTGCCCTACCAGTTCGAAGACACGCCCGGCATGCTCAGTCTGGTGACGCGGGAAGGCCCGAAGTCGCCGGTGGAAATCTCCGCCGAGATCCTGGCCACGCTGCGCCAGCGGGCGGAAGACACCTTCAATGACGATCTGTTCGGCGCGGTCATCACCGTGCCGGCCTACTTCGACGACGCGCAGCGTCAGGCCACCAAGGATGCCGCCGAACTGGCGGGCCTGAATGTGCTGCGCCTGATCAACGAGCCCACCGCCGCTGCCATCGCCTATGGCCTGGACAACGGCAGCGAAGGCCTCTATGCCGTCTATGACCTCGGCGGCGGCACCTTTGACATCTCCCTGCTGCGCCTGACCCGCGGTGTGTTCGAAGTGGTGGCCACCGGCGGCGATGCGCAGCTGGGCGGCGACGATTTCGACCGCCTGCTGGCCGATTGGGCCCTGCAGCAGGCCGGCCTCACGGTGAGCACCGCGCAGGACAAACGCCGCGTCCTGGTGGCGGCCCGCGCCGCGAAAGAAGGGCTGACGGATCAGCCGCAGGTGACGCTGAGCGCCGCGCTGGACGCCGGCCGCCTGTCGGTGCCGGTCACCCGCGATCAGTTCGATACGCTCACCCGCGCGCTGGTCGACAAAACCCTGCTCGCGGTGCGCCGCGTGCTGCGCGATGCCAAGGTCACCGCCGAAGAGGTGCAGGGCACGGTGATGGTCGGCGGTTCCACCCGCATGCCGGTGGTGCGCCGCGCCGTCGGCGAGCTGTTCGGCCGCGAAGTGCTGACCAACCTGAATCCCGACGAGGTTGTGGCCCTGGGCGCCGCCGTGCAGGCCAACCAGCTGGCCGGCAACAGCGCCGATGGTGAGATCCTGCTGCTGGACGTGATTCCGCTGTCCCTGGGTCTGGAGACCATGGGCGGGCTGGTGGAGCGCATCATCGAGCGCAACGCCACCATCCCCGTGGCCAAGGCCCAGGACTTCACCACCTTCAAGGACGGCCAGACGGCCCTGGCGGTGCATGTGTTGCAGGGCGAGCGCGAACTGGTGAGCGAGTGCCGCTCGCTGGCCCGCTTCGAGCTGCGGGGCATCCCGCCGATGGCTGCCGGCGCCGCCCGCATCCGCGTCAGCTTCCAGGTGGATGCGGATGGTCTGCTGAGCGTCTCCGCCCGTGAAATGAATTCCGGTGTCGAAGCCGCGGTGCAGGTCAAGCCCAGCTATGGCCTCTCGGACGACCAGATCGCCAACATGCTGCGTGAAGGCTTTGCCAGCGCAGAGAGCGACATGCAGGCCCGCAAGCTGCGGGAAGCCCGGGTCGAAGCCGAGCGCATGCTGCTCGCCACCGCCTCGGCGCTGAAGGCGGACGGCGACCTGCTGAACGATGACGAGCGCCAGGCCATTGCGTCGCTGGAAGCCGAGCTGCGTACGCTGGCTCAGTCGGAGGATGCCGATGCGATCACCGGCGCCGTCGAGGCGCTGGCCAAGGGCACCGAAGGCTTCGCCGCTGCGCGCATGAACCGCGGCATCCAGCAGGCCCTGACCGGCCGCAGCATCGATTCGGTCTGACCCAGGCAGCCCCCGCGCCCCAAGGAACCCCCATGCCCATCATCAAGATCCTTCCCCATCCCGAATACGCGCCCGAAGGCCGCACCCTGGAGGCGCCGGCCGGCACCACCATCTGCGAGGCGCTGCTGGACAACGGCGTGGAAATCGAACACGCCTGTGACCAGGTCTGCGCCTGCACCACCTGCCACGTGATCGTGCGGGAAGGCTTCTCGTCCCTCTCCGAGATGGAAGAGAACGAGGAAGACATGCTGGACCGCGCCTGGGGCCTGGAGCCCCATTCGCGTCTGTCCTGCCAGGCCATTCTGTCCAACACGCCGGTGACGGTCGAGATCCCCAAGTACTCGATCAATCACGCCAAGGAAAACCACTGATCCCCGGATCTGTCCATGCGTGTCCTCGGCATTGAATCTTCCTGCGACGAAACCGGCGTGGCGCTGGTGGATGCTTCCGGCGACGGCGTGCCGCGCCTGCTGTCGCATGCGCTGCACAGCCAGATCAGCATGCATCAGGCCTATGGCGGCGTGGTGCCGGAGCTGGCCTCGCGGGATCACATCCGGCGTGTGCTGCCGCTGACGCGTGAGGTGCTGGCGGGCGCGGGCCTGTCGCTGCAGGACATCGACGTCGTCGCCTACACCCAGGGGCCGGGCCTGGCCGGGGCGCTGCTCGTCGGCGCGGGCGTGGCGGCATCGCTGGGCGCAGCGCTGGACCGTCCGGTGCTGGGCGTGCATCACCTGGAAGGGCATCTGCTGTCGCCGTTCCTGTCGGCCGATCCGCCGGAGTTTCCGTTCGTGGCCCTGCTGGTGTCCGGCGGCCACACCCAGCTGATGCGGGTGGACGATGTTGGCAGCTACGAGCTGCTCGGTGAAACCATCGACGACGCCGCCGGCGAAGCCTTCGACAAGTCCGCCAAGCTGCTGGGCCTGCCGTATCCGGGCGGGCCGCACCTGTCGCGGCTGGCGGAGCAGGGGCAGCCCGATGCGTTTGCCTTGCCGCGTCCACTGCTGCACAGCGGCAAGCCAGACTTCAGCTTCGCCGGACTCAAGACGGCGGTGCTGACGCAGGTGCGCAAGCTGGAGCAGCAGCCGGGTGGCATCACTGAGGCGCAGCGGGCCGATCTGGCCGCGTCCACCCAGGCAGCCATCGTGGAAGTGCTGGTGAAGAAATCGATGCTGGCGCTGAAGGAAACGGGGTTGAAGCGTCTCGTCGTGGCCGGTGGCGTGGGCGCCAACCGCCATCTGCGCGAGCAGCTGAATGCCGCCTGCGAGCGCCGCAAGGTGCGGGTGCACTATCCCGAGCTGCATCTGTGCACCGACAACGGCGCCATGATCGCCCTGGCCGCCGCGCTGCGGCTGCAGCGAGACATGGGCGCCCTGACACGCGGAGGCGGCTTTGAAGTCCGTCCGCGCTGGGATCTGGCGTCGATCTGACCGGGGTATGCGAGTGACGGATGAAGGGGCGCGGCCGGCCATGGCGGGGCGCGAGACAGGTGGCGCGCCGGGGATGTTTCGGAACGGGGCCCGGGCTGGCAGGAAGGGCAGTGACAGGCAGGACGGGCAGGGAGGGCCTGCGGCTGCCGTCCCAAAGGTCCGGCGTCGTCCTGGCAGTCTCTCCCACGCTTGTTCAGTGCTCGGGCTTGCGCTTGCGCTGATGGCACACTTCCTTCTCCCCGCCGTCGCTGCTGCTGCCCCTGCTCCAGGGGCGACGCCGGCTCCAGCTCCGACGCCGGCTCGTCTGGCCACATCGACACAGGCCCCCATTCGCCTGGGCCTCATCGAAGGCCTCTCCGGCCCGTTGGGCAATGGCGGAGAAGCGGTCTTTCGCAACCTCATCTGGGCCAGTGAACGGGTGAATGCCCGCGGCGGCGTGAAGCTGCCGGGCGGTGCGCGTCCGCTGCAGGTGGTGCGCTACGACAGCAAGGGCTCGGTGGAGGAATCCCTCTCCATGCTGCGCGCCGCGACCGACCAGGGGGTGAAGCTCGTCCTGCAGGGGAACAGCTCGGCGGTGGCCAGTGCCCTCATCAGCGCTCTGGAGCGCCACAACGAACGCGACCCTGACCACCGCGCGCTGCTGCTGAACTATGCGGCGGTGGACCCGGTGCTGACCGGCGCGCAATGCAGCTTCTGGCACTTCCGCTTTGACGCCCATACCGACATGCGGCTGGCGGCGCTGGTGGAAGTGATGGCGCAGGACCGGCAGATCAAGAAGCTCTATCTCATTGGCCAGGACTACAGCTTCGGCCAGCACCTGCGCACACAGGCGCGGGCGATGCTGGCGCAGCGGCGGCCGGACCTGGAGATCGTCGGCGACGAACTGCATCCGCTGGGCCGGGTGAAGGACTTCATGCCCTATGCCAGCAAGATCCGCAGCAGCGGTGCGCAGGCGGTGCTGACCGGCAACTGGGGCAATGACCTGACGCTGCTCATCAAGTCTGCGCGGGATCTTGGCCTGAACACCCGCTTCTACACCTTCTACGGCAACGCGCTCGGCGTGCCGGGCGTGCTCGGTGAGGCCGGTGTGGACCGGGTGCTGGCGGTGGCCGAATGGCATCCCAATGCGGGCGACATGGCGTCCGAGCGCTTCTACCAGGCGTTTCGCCAGCGCTTCCCGAAGCCGGAAGACGACTACCTGCACGCCCGCATGCAGCTGATGGTCGAGATGCTGGTGGCGGCGATGGAAAAGGCCGGGACGGATGAGCCGCGCGCCGTGGCGCTGGCCCTGGAGAACCTGCGTCTGGATGGCCGCAAGCTGGGCGTGGCGCATCAGGGCTGGATGCGTCCGGCGGACCATCAGCTGCAGCAGCCACTGTATGTGAGCATCATGCGTCGCGCCGGGGAGGCGGGCGTGCCCCACGACAACGAGGGCTCGGGCTACGGCTTCAGGACCTTGCGCTATCTGGATGCGGCGCAGGCCGAGGTGCCGGAGACGGCCTGCCGGATGAAGCGGCCGGCGCGTTGAGCGTGGCAGGCGCCAGCCGTGCGAGCGGCGTTCCATCGGTGCTACGGCGCTGACTACACTCGTCCGCTTCCGGCCTCGCCGCCGTCGCGGCCGGTTTCTTCAACCCGAGCCTGCGGGGTGGTCCTGCCGTGACTGTGCCTTCGTCCTCTCCATCACCTTCGTCGTCCGGATCTGCCGGGACCGCCGGGACCGCCGGAACGAACGAGACCGCTGAGCCCGCCAGCGTCTTCGGCCAACGCGCCTTCACCACCTTCCTCGCCGCCCGGCTGCTGGCCGTGCTCGCAGGCCAGATCCAGGCGGTGGTGGTGGCGTGGCAGGTTTACGATCTGACCCGTCAGCCCCTGGCCCTGGCCTATGTGGGGCTGGCCCAGTTCCTCCCGATGCTGGTGCTGCTGCTGCCCGCCGGCGACCTGATCGACCGCTTCAGCCGCAAGCCCATCCTGGCGCTGAGCTGGGGCCTGAGCGGCCTGTGCGGCGCCGGCCTGTGGTGGCTCGCGGGGCACGGCCATGCCGGTGTGAGTGGCATCTACGCGGTGCTGGTCGTGTTTGGCTGTGCCCGGGCCTTTTCCGGCCCGGCGCTGCAGAGCCTGCTGCCGCAGGTCGTGCCACGTGAGCAACTGGCCCAGGCCATCGCCGCCAACAGCATGCTGATGCGGGCGGCCAATATCGGCGGCCCCTTCGTCGGTGGGCTGCTCTACGCCTGGGGCGGCGCGCAGCTGACCTTCGCCGTCTGCTGCATCTGTTTTGCGCTCGGCACCGCGCTGTTCGTGCTGGGGGTGCGGGTGAGGCCCGTGGCCGTCTCCCTGGCCGCCACCCAGGGCAACATCTGGCAGCGCTTCGGCGCCGGCATCCATTTCATCCGCACCCGGCCGATCATTCTCGGCACCATCTCGCTCGACCTGTTTGCGGTGCTGCTGGGCGGCGTCGTGGCCCTGCTGCCGATCTATGCCGCCGAGGTGCTGCATGCGGGTCCGCAGGGCCTGGGGGCGCTGCGCAGCGCGATGGCGGTGGGGGAGGTCAGTGCTGGGCTCTATCTGAGCATGCGTCCGTTTGACCGGCGGGTCGGCCGCACGATGTTCATCGCGGTGGCCATCTTTGGCCTGGCCAATCTGGTGTTTTCCTTGTCGACGACTTTCTGGCTGTCCTTCGCCGCGCTGATGGTGGCGGGAGCGGCGGACATGGTCAGCGTCTACATCCGCGGTGCACTGGTGCAGTTCTCCACGCCGGACGACATGCGGGGCCGGGTGAATGCGGTCAACATGCTGTTCATCGGATCGTCCAATGAGCTGGGTGAGTTCCGCGCGGGCAGCGCGGCGGCTGCGCTGGGCGTGGTGCCCGCTGCGGTGACCGGGGCGCTGTGCACCCTGGGCGTCGTGAGCGCCTGGGCGGTGCTGTTCAAGCCGTTGCGCCGGGTGAACCGGTTCGAAGAGGCAACGCCATCCCTCACACGCTGAACCGTCAGCCCCTAACTCCATCAGGGAATCGACGCAGCAGGGGCATCCACCGATGATGCCTGCCGTTCCGGTATCGTACGCGCATGGCCGATCTGCCTTCCCATCTCCCGCCCCAAGTGACGCCTGAGGCGTCAGAACCGCCCGCCGCCCCGAGCGCTGCGGGCGAGGCGGGGGCGTCGGTCACCGGCCGCGGCGGCGCGCCCATCCGCATCCTCACGGTGGACGACCACCCGCTGCTGCGCGAAGGCATTGCCGGGACCCTGGAGGATGAGCCCGACCTGCGCCTGGTCGCGGAAGCCGCCAGCGGTCAGGAAGCCCTGGCCCGGTTTCGGGAGCACCGCCCGGACATCACCCTGATGGATGTGCGCCTGCCCGACATGGACGGCATCGACTGCATGGCAGCGCTGCGGCAGGAGTTCCCGGATGCCCGCATCATCATCCTGACCACCTACCGTGGCGATGTACAGGTGCGCCGGGCGCTGGCGGGCGGGGCGATGGGGTATCTGCTCAAAAGCATGCTGCGCAAGGACCTGGTGGACACCATCCGTGTGGTGCATGACGGCCAGCGCTGCATCCCGGGCGAGGTCGCTCGCATGCTGGATGAGGACAGCGAAGGCAGCCTTTCTCCGCGCGAGATCGAGGTGCTCCGCCTGGTGGCGGAGGGCCGCTCCAACAAGCGGGTCGGTGTGGCGCTGGGGGTGAGCGAGGAAACGGTGAAGATGCACATGAAGAGCGTGCTCTCCAAGCTCAATGCCAATGACCGAACCCACGCGGTCACCATCGCGCTCAAACGCGGCTATTTCTCTCCCTGACATTCGCCGACTGCGCAAAAAAAAAGGCCGCGCAGGTCCGAGGACACCGCGCGGCAATAGGGAGGATGCAGTCAGAGAGTCAGAGAGAGTCACAAGTCAAACGCAAAAACCAAAGAGCGAGGGAAGGGGACTTCCCTGTTGCCCGCCATCCGACTCGTCAGCCTCACGATGGCCTGTGAGACGGATGGGGAGCAGAGCGTGCCATCGCTGGCGCGCTCAAGCGGCACAGGCCGCTTGATCCACACAAGCAGCTGAAGCCGCTTGCTTCATACCAGCAGCCGAAGCGGCTGGGTCAGACATTCATCACGACAGCCAGCGGTCGTCCGCGCTGTTCTGCCAGGTGTCGAGCTGGCGGTCCGCTTCATCGCGGGCAATGCCATACCGCTCCTGGATCTTGCCGGAGAGCTGGTCGCGCTTGCCGGCAATCACGTCGATGTCGTCATCGGTCAGCTTGCCCCATTGCTCGCGGACCTTGCCCTTGAGTTGGGTCCAGTTGCCTTCGATTCGGTCCCAGTTCATGGTGAACTCCTTGTGGGTGGGAATGAGTTCACTGTAGCGAAGGGGCCGTTGTTCTCAGGTCAGACAAGCCTCGAAGCGTTTGTAGGACAGAGCCTCAGCGACTGGGCTGGCGTCGGATCGCGACGCCTACGCCTGCGACGCCATCAATGTTTCAGCACGTGAGGCGGCAGGTAATCTTTGCCCACCATGGCGCGGGCGAAGAGGTAGTTGTTACGCGCCCGGGCAGGGAGGCTGTCCAGATCGACATGGCCTTCGTGGTCACACGGGAAGGACATGGCGCGGCCCGGATCGAACAGCGATTCGAAGCGCACTTCATAGTGCTGCAGGTCTTCAGCGGAGATGTTGAGGGTGCTCATCGGATTCTCCTTGCGGGAAGCTTTGAGTGAACTATCGGCGGCAGAGGTTCCGACGCCCATAGGTGCAGTTCGGTGCTCGCTGTCGGTCATGCGAACCGGCGGTTGTACGGTTTCGTCCTACACCCGTCGCGAGATGACTCTTCCTTGCAATCCGCGAGCCAGGGCGCCGTACGGCACTGCAGCTGCCCCTTGCAAACATCGGTTTCCAGGTGCCGCCCGGTCCCTTCGCAGGGCGACGCCCTTCCTTCAGGTGTCGGTTGTGGGAGAGCACCTACAGCCGGTTGCGGCCTTGGCCGCTTCGAGGGCCCCTGGGGCGACGGGCACCATGTGTTCATCGCAACCCGATCTGTTCCCCAGCCCAGCTTTGGCATGTGGTGCGGCGCCATCCGCCCTCATGTCTCTCACGACGCACGAGGTCTCCCATGGACGACATGCTGATGCTGATGACGCTGGCTTCCTGCACCGCCACAGCCCTGGCCTTGCGCCTGTGGCAGTTTCTGGATGACCTGGGACAGGACGATCACCTGGAGGATTTGCCATGAGCGCCCGACCCCCTTTGCCCCCCGAGCATCCCGCTGACGAGTCCGTGCTGGACGCCTCGGTCGCCATGCAGCAGGTGGATGATCAACCGCTGGACAACAGCGCCTTTGTCTGCGGCGATGTGAGCTACCGCACCGGCGACGGCCCGATGCTGCAGATCCCGCAGGGACCGATCAAGGTCTCGGTGGGGGACCATGATGTCACCCTGGGCTGGGAAGACGAGGACAACCGCATGAGCGCGGTGATGCCGCGCACTGAATATGCGCGTTTTGTCGGAACCGGCGCCATCAAGCCGGTGGTGTCGGCCGGCTCGTCGGCGACGACATCGGTCCCGCCCACCGCAGACTGACGCCGCAGTCGACCGCCGGGTGCCGCGAGCGCCCGGTCCATCGGCCCGCTGAGAAGTGCCCATGAAAATCGCCCCCGAGGGGGCGATTCTTCATTGCAGGATTCTCAAACACACAGCGCCTGGGGACCGTCCCCAGGCGTTTTGCTTCACAGCCTTACATCCACGCCACACCGTAGTAGTCGTAGATCTTGCGGCCATATTCGTCGGAATACTCCGGACGTTCGGCCTGCGCGTACTTCGGTGCCTTCTCCAGCTGGTCTTCACGCAGCGGCACGACATAACCGTCCAGGCCGGTGTCGTACTTCAGCATGTTCCAGGGGATGGGATAACGGTCGGTGCCGATGCCCATGAAGCCGCCGAATTCCAGCGCCGCGTAACGGACCAGGCCGGAACGCTTGTCGATGACGAGGTTGTCGATGGTGCCGAGCTTGTCGCCATTGCCGTTATAGACCTTGGTGCCTTCAACGCGGTCTGACGAGATGGTGGTGCTTGCCATAGGGTCTCCTTTGGGGTTGCTACAGGCCATTGATGGCAAATCACGTGCCGCGACGCTTCGGTTTTTCGAGAATGAAGGAGCCGATGACCAGCGCGTCCAGCGGCGTGCTGAAGAAGGCCTCCAGCGCCGCCTTGGGCGACCCGACGATCGGCTCGCCGCGCACGTTGAACGAGGTGTTCACCAGCACCGGCACCCCGGTGAGCCGGCCCACGGCGGCGAGCAGGTCGTGGAAGACCGGATTGGTGGCGCTGTCGACCGTCTGCACGCGGGCGGTGCGGTCGGTGTGCAGGGCGGAGGGAATGCGCTCACTGCAACCGGCCTTGACCCGATACACAAACAGCATGAAGGGGGACTCCCCCTGGTTGGCCTCGGCCGGCTCGAACCAGTCGGCAAGGTCTTCACGATTGATCGCCGGCGCGACCGGGCGAAAGTCCTCCCGGTCCTTCAGCTCATTCAAGCGGGCCTGCATGGCGGGATCGATCGGCGAGGCCAGCAGCGATCGCGCGCCCAGGGCCCGGGGGCCGAATTCCATCCGTCCCTGGAACCAGCCGATGACCTTGTGGTCGGCGAGCAGGCGGGCGGTGTCCTCGGCCACATTCTCCGAGCGGCGATAGTCCAGCTGCGCCCATTGGAGCAGGGCCTCGATCTCTTCATCGGTGAAGGCCGGGCCCAGGTAGGCGTGCTGCATCGACCAGACGCGTGGGGCCAGTGCAAAGCTGCCACGCTCACCGGTCAGCGCCCCTTCGACCTCGGCCTCGCCCCCCGAGGCCTGCGTCAGGGTGGCCACGGCCGCGGCTTCGGCGCGCGGCATGGGGGCCTGGGAGGCTGCGGGGGTGGCCGAGGCCGCGAAGGTGGCGGCGGTCCCGGTGTCGGCCTCGTGCCGGCGCTCGCGCGCATCCACCCACAAGGCGGCGCCCAGGGCCGTCCCGGCATCACCGGCCGCTGGCTGGACCCACACCTCGCGGAAGATGCCGGCGTCCCGCAGCCGCGCATTCATCACGCAGTTCAGCGCCACACCGCCGGCCATCGCCAGCCGGTCTTCACCGCTGGCCTCGCGCAGCCAGCCGGCCATCCGCAGCACCGTGTCCTCCAGCACCTCCTGCAGCGAGGCCGCCAGGTCCAGATACCCCTCCGTCATCGCGGAGCCGGGCACACGGCGCGGACCGAACATCTTCTCCAGATCCATCGGTCGAATTTCATACCGACCGTCCGGCATCACCTGCACATGTGACTTCAGCAACTCGGCGTGGCGGGGCGTGCCCAGCGCGGCGAGCGCCATGACCTTGTACTCGTCGCTGGAGTGCAGGAAGCCCAGGTAGGACGTCACCTGCTCATACAGCAGGCCCAGCGAGTGCGGCACGTTCACTTCGCCCATCGCCTCGTAGCGGTTGTTGCGATAACGGCCATAGCAGGTGGAGGCATGCTCGCCGCGGCCATCCAGCGTCATCACCGCGCAGCTGGAGAAGGGCGCCGCCAGGAAGGCACTCGCCTGGTGGCACAAGTGGTGCGGCACAAAATGCCAGCGGTAAGGCGCACGGTCATGCTTGACGCCGGTGAAGCGCTTGCGCAGGTGGTGCGGCACGCCATCGGTCAGCTGCCGCGGTGCGTTCAGGATGTAGGCCGCAAACAGCGGATCCCACGGGCTCTCCCAGTCGCCACGATCAAAGTCCGACGGGCGCAGTGGCAGGGTGAAGCGCTGATCCGGCGCCCGCTCGCCGATGAAGTGGTGCGGGTCAAAGCTGTAAGCCACATGCGAGACCTCGGCCAGCGTCACGCCGGCTTCCTTCAGGCAATAGTCAATGGCGTTGTAGGGCAGCTCCCAGGCGGTGAAGGGCACCGGGCGCTTGCCGTGCTTGATGCGGGTGAAGCGTTCTTCCTCGGCCGCGGCCAGCACTTCCCCATTGCGCAGCAGGGCCGCGGCGGAGTCGTGAAAGCTGGCGTTGATGCCGAGCGTGAACAGCGGTCGGCCCGAGGACGATGCGGACTGAACGTCGGCCGCGGCGGATGCCGTGCCCACGGAAGCGGTGGAAGACAGTGACATGCGGACTCCTGACGTGAGGGGTGATCGGTGATGGGAAAGCTTCTTCATGCATGCACCCGCGCCAGTTGACGCAGTGCACGCACCAATTCATCGGGGTTGACCGGTTTGGACATGTGGCGCTGGAAGCCCGCCACCAGGGCCCGCAGCCGGTCTTCCGGCTGCGCCATGCCGGTCAGGGCCACGGCGGGCAGCCGCTGGTCCAGGGGCACATCCCGCTGGGCTTCCAGCGTGCGGATGCTGCGCACCACGGCATGGCCGTCTTCCGGCCCCAGGGCGATGTCGCAGACCAGCACATCCGGCCAGTCCGCGGTGGCGCGGGCATTCAGGCGGGTCAGCGCCTCATGCCCCGAGCTGATGCGTTCAGTGCGGGCGCCGTCGTGTTCCAGCAGATAACCCAGCGAGCTGAGGGCGTCCTCGTCATCGTCGACGCACATGACGTTCAACCCACTCAGCGGATGGGACTGCGCGGCCACCAGCTCGTCCAGCGGCACGGTCTCGGTGGGAATCACTTCATGGACCACCGCCGTGGGCAGCGGCGCGGGGGCGAGGGCGGGCAGCGGGAAGTCCAGCTGGTATTGCTGCACCCCGACAAACGGATCCTTGAGCACCGTCAGATGGCCGTTGGTCCCGGCCACCAGCGTGCGCAGCTCCAGCGTGTCCGGCGCTTCCTGCCGCTCCAGGTCCAGTCGGCCGTGATACCCGATGGTCAGGGAGCTGGCCATCAGCCCCCGGGCCAGCCGGGCTTCCATACGGCCTCCGGTGGCACCATGCAGCCCCAGCTGGCACATCAGCTGCACGATGCGGGCCATGCGGGCTGCATCGCCGATGATGCTGGCGACGTCCAGGTCGATGTCGGTGTAGAGCTCGGTGTCCGCGGCCACAAGCTGCTCGCGCAGGCTGTCCAGGCTCAGCACCAGGAGGCCCGCCAGGTTCACCGGATGCTGCGCCAGCCGGCGCTCCAGCGTCTCGGCCTGCTGCTGCTGGCGCTGCAGTTCCCACAGCTGCGCATACAGTCCCCGGTGGGCCAGCAGGTCGTCATGGCGACCGCGCTCGGCGATGCGGCCGCGATCCATCACGATGATCTCGTCGGCGCCGACGATGGTGGAGAGCCGGTGGGCGATGATCAGCGAGGTGCGGTCCTTGGCCACATTCTCCAGCGCGCCCTGAATGGCCCGTTCGGCCCGGGTGTCCAGCGCCGAAGTGGCCTCATCCAGCACGATGATCGGCGGATTCTTCAGGAAGGCCCGTGCAATCGCGATGCGCTGCTTCTCCCCACCCGACAGCCGTGAGCCGCGTTCGCCCACCACGGTGTCGTACTGCTCCGGCAGCAGCCGGATGAAATCGTCCGCCTGTGCGGCGCGTGCGGCAGCCACCAGTTCCTCGCGGGTGGCGCCGGGTTTCCCGTAGCCGATGTTGTAGGCGATGGTGTCGTTGAAGAGCACCGGGTCCTGCGGCACCACGCCGATCACCTGGCGCAGGCTCTCCTGCGAAATCTGGCGCAGGTCCTGCTGACCGATGCGCACCAGGCCGCGGTCGGGGTCATACATGCGCATCAACAGCCGCGCGAGCGTGGACTTGCCGGAGCCGCTGCTGCCCACCACCGCAAAGGTCTTGCCGTGGGGAATCTCCAGGCTGAGGTCGTGCAGGATCTGCCGCTGCGGGTCGTATCCGAAGTCGATGTGCTCGAAGCGGACGGTCGTGTCCCTCTCGGCCAGCGGAGCCGCATCGGGCGCGTCCTGGATGTCGGGTTGCTGATCGAGCAGGGTGAACAGCGCTTCGGTATTGAGCAGCGCATCGCGCGTCTCGCGGAAGACAAAGCCCAGCGTGTTCAGCGGCAGGAACACCTGAATGAGATAGGCGTTGACCAGCACCAGGTCACCGATGCTCATGCGGCCCTGCACCGTGTCCTGCCCCGCCATCAGCATGACACCGGCCACGCCGGCGGCAATGATGGCGGCCTGCCCCAGATGAAGGGCCGACAGCGTCTTCTGGCTGGACACGCTGCCCTCCACAAACTCCGACAGCACGCTGCCATACCGTGCACGCTCCGACTGTTCGCGGCCATGAGACTTCACCGCGTCGTAGTTCAGCAGGGTGTCGATCAGCAGGCCGTGCGCGCGCGAGTCGAAGGCGTTCATCACCCGCTGCTTCTCCACCCGGGCACGGGTCATCCAGCCGGTCCACACGGCGTACAGCACCATGCTGGCGCTGATGACAAACACGAAGTTCAGTCCGTAGTGCAGCAGCACGACCAGCACGGCCGCGAACTCGACCGCCGTCGGCACCACGGTGAACACGCCGGCGCCCAGCAGATAACCCAGACCGCCCGTGCCTCGTTCCACCTCCCGCACCAACGCGCCGGTATTGCGCTGTGCATGAAAGCGTGGGCTCATGGACAGCAGATGCGCGAAAGCGCGTTCGGAGAAGCCGCTCACCACCTGTTTACCCACCCGCGCAAAGACCAGGTCCCGCAATTCGGTAAACAGGGTGCTCGCATATCGCAGCAGGGCGTAACCGATCAGCAGCCAGACCGGGAGGCTCAGCGCGACCGTCAGCACCTCGCCAGCGGCTGGGGCCGGGACGGATGTCGCACCTGCAGCGCCCGTCATGACCGGTAATGGCGTGAGGTGATCAACGATCTGCTTGAGCAGGCCCGGCACGCCGACGGCGGCCAGCTTGGAGGCCACCAGCAGCACCATGGCCAGGAGCACCCGCCAGCGCCATGGCCACAAGGCGGACCATAGACCGGAGGCCACCTGGGATGTGGTCGGGCGAGGGGGGCTGGACTCCATGCGCCTCTCCCGCAATCCGCGTTCCTGAGAGTGACCCGGGGAATGGCTTCAGGTATTACCCTTGCTGTGGTGGGGCTTCGTGCCCTCATGACACCCACGCCAGGAGACTCATCATCAAGCTGCCGACCCCTCTCAAGGAAGCCGCCGAGCTGATCACCGAAGCCGCCCAGGGCTGGAGCGACGACAACGTGCCCAGCATGGGCGCAGCGCTGGCCTACTACACGCTGTTTTCCATCGCGCCGCTGCTGCTCATCGTGATTGCAGTGGCGGGCCTGGTGTTCGGAGAACAGGCTGCACGCGGCGAAGTCATGGACCAGCTTTCCGACCTCATCGGTCTGCAGGGCGCCATGGCGGTGGAAGATCTCCTCAAGCGTGTCAACCGGCCGGAGGAGGGCGGCTGGGCGGCCATCATCGGCACGGTGGTGCTGATCATCGGCGCCACCTCGGTCTTCGCCGAGCTGCAGAACTCGCTCAACCGCATCTGGAAGGTGCCGCCACCGAAGTCGGTGCCGGTGTGGCACAGCCTCTGGGCGGTGGTGCGGCGGCGGCTGCTGTCGCTGGGGCTGATCATGGGGCTGGGCTTCCTGTCGATGGTCTCGATGGTCGCCAGTGCGGCGCTGGCGGCCATGGGCAAGTGGTGGACGCCCTGGCTGGGGGACGACTTCCTGCTGCTGGCGCAGCTGCTCAATGCCGGCCTCTCCTACGCGCTCATCACCGTGATGTTTGCGGTGATCTACAAGTGGGTGCCGGATGTTCCGATCCGCTGGCGGGACGTGTGGGTCGGTGCGCTGATTACCGCCGCCCTGTTCAGCCTGGGCAAGTCACTCATCGGGCTTTACATCGGGCGCAGTGCCGTCAGCTCGGCCTATGGCGCGGCGGCGTCGCTGGTGGTGATGATGCTGTGGGTGTACTACTCCACCCAGGTGTTCCTGATGGGTGCCGAACTGAGCTGGGCCTTCTCGCGTCGCCACAGTCTGAAGGAGCACGTCATGAGCCCCGAGGCCGATGTCAATGGGTCGTGAACGGTGCTGTCAGTGAACGTACGCGCAGGCTAAGCGCGTGTTAGCGCGATCATTGAATCAGGCGAATGAATTTTCCATTCCGATTCATTCTTCCGCTTTGTCAAAACGCCTGCAAATATCGATTCCATCGGGGTTTCCAGTCGCAACGCCTGCAGCAAGAAACGCTTCTCCGTCGTCCTCGGCGTCCTTCTTTTTATTTGTTGTGGTTGAGTCGCTTCGGCACACCCATTGCCGAATCGAAGTACGGACCCAGGCCACCAGGGATCTTTCAGGTCCCCCGGCTGTCGAGGTTTGTTCAACCGTTCAGACGAACGAAAGGAATGCGACATGAACCAGCAAGGGCAACACCGAGGACGCAGTGACGAGCAGCGCCGCAATGAAGGACAACAAGAACAGTCCTCGCAGCGCAGCGGCTACGGCCAGCAGTACGGCAGCCAGCAGGGGCAGCAGTACGGCAGCTCGCAAGGGCAACACGGCCAGCAGTCCTACCAGGGTCAGGGCGGACAACGGGACGATTACGGACAAGGCGGCTACCAGGGCGGCTATCAAGGGGGCTCCCAAGGCAGCTACCCCGGCAGCATGCAGGGCGGCTCGCGCAGCTATGAAGGCAGCGAAGGCTACGCCGGTTATCAGAGCGGCAGCCAGCAAGGCAACTATCGCGACCAGGGCCCGCGCCATGAAGGCTCGCGCGAAGACCGTGGCGGCTCGCAGGACTTCAGCGGCCACTATGGCGCTTCCAGCGGCTATGGCTCCGGCTCGGGCGGCTACGGCGGCCAGAGTGGCTATGGCGGCAACTATGGCGGCCAGGGCAGCTACGGAGGCCAGAGCGGCTATGGTGGCCAGAGCAACTACGGCAGCCAGGGCGGTTATGGCGGGCAGGGCGGCTACGGCGGCTCCAGCCAGGGCATGCAAGGCATGCAAGGGCACCAGGGCGGCTATCAGGGCGGCAACTACCAGTCGGGCGGCTACGGCCAGCAAGCCGGCGGGTATGGTCAGCAGTCCGGGGGCTACCAGGGCGGCAACTACCAGGGCGGCGGCTATCAAGGCGGCTCCCAGGGGGGTTACCAGGGCGGCGGCTATCAAGGCTCGCAGGGCGGCATGGGTGCCTCTCAAGGCGGTTATCAGGGCGGCTCTCAGGGCTCGCAATCGTCCCAGGGCGGCTACGGCGGTTATGGCCAGGGCCAGAACTACGGCAGCAGCCAGCAGACCCACCACGATCCGGACTACCACCAGTGGCGCACCGAGCAGCTGCGCAATCTCGATGACGACTATCACTCCTGGCGCCAGGATCGCTACAAGAAGTTCAGCGAGGACTTCAACAAGTGGCGCTCCAACCGCGGCGGCAGCGGCAGCAGCAGCTCGTCGGACACCTCCGATCTGTCGGTCGGCAGCAGCTCCATGGGCGGCAGCTCCGGCGGCCTGACGGGTTCCAGCGGGTCCACCGGCGCTTCCGGTTCCTCGGGCCTGTCCGGTTCGTCCGGCTCCGGCTCGCTGGGCGCTTCGGGCTCGTCGGGCTCCACCGGCAGCACGGGCGCTTCGAGCCTGGGCACCGGCAGTGACAGCAGCTCGGGCTCGTCCCTGTCCTCCTCCTCTTCGTCCAGCAAGACGAAGTAAGCCCGGTTCCCGCCGACGGCGCCTCCGCGGACCTGTCCGCGGAGCCTCTGCGGATGCCGTCGGCGGGGCCTCGGGATGTGTATCAGCGGCAGGACCATCGGCGGTCCGGGCCGCCGTCCAGCCGGACCCTGGTGTCCGGCTCCCGCCGGCAGCAATGCCGGCCATTCAACACCTTCCGAGGCGCCGTGTCTGCGCGTGCCCGGAACACAAGATGCCACATCTCATCGTGTTCTCGCATTTGCGCTGGGGATTTGTCTATCAGCGTCCTCAACATCTGATGTCGCGGCTCGCGTCCGCTTACCAGGTGCTCTTCATCGAAGAACCGGTGCTGGATCGCACCGGTCCGGCGCGGATCGAGAGCCGATTGGAATCCCCTCCCGGCGGCGGTGCACCGGTCGAGGTGCTGGTGCCCTACACACCGGTCAGCGCCCCCGGCTTCGACGATGCGCAGCTGCCCAGTTTGCTGCCCCTGCTCGAACAGGCACTGGCCGAGCGCGGCGTGCGCGACTATCTCGTCTGGCTCTACACCCCGATGGCCTTGCCGCTCACGGCGGAGCTGATGCCCCGCGCCCTGGTGTATGACTGCATGGACGAGCTCTCGGCCTTCAAACATGCGCCGCCCCAGCTGCGTCAGCGCGAAAGTGCCCTGATGCAGTCGGCGGATCTGGTGCTGTGTGGCGGACCTGCCCTGCATCAGGCCAAGCGCCACCAGAATCCGCGTGTCTATTGCCTGCCCAGTGCGGTGGACGCCGCTCACTTCTCGCCGATGCGGCTGGACGCCAGCAGTGCGGAAGCGGCAGAAGCCGAACGGATGCAGGCCGGCATCGGCGGACCGCGCCTGGGCTTCTTTGGTGTGATCGACGAACGCATGGACCTGGCCCTGGTGAATGCCATGGCTGCTGCGCGTCCGGACTGGCAATTCGTGATGGCCGGCCCCGTCGTCAAGATCTCGCAGGAAGACCTGCCGCGCCATCCCAATCTGCATTGGCTGGGCATGCAGCGTTATCCCGTGCTGCCGTACCTGCTTTCCAGCTGGGACGTCTGCCTGATGCCGTTTGCACTCAATGAATCGACCCGCTTCATCAGCCCGACCAAGACGCTGGAATATCTGGCGGGCGAAAAGCCGGTCGTCAGCACCCCGGTGACCGACGTGGTGGGCCTGTATGGCTCGGTGGTGCGTGTGGCCGATGACGCGGAAGGCTTTTTGCGCCACTGCGAAGAGGCGCTGGGCTTGAGCGCCGCGCAGCGGCAGCGTGAGGTGCAGTCCTCGATGGCGGTGGTGGCCGCCTCCAGCTGGGATGCCAGCGCGGCGCAGGTGCGCCGCTGGCTGGCCGATGTGGCCCGTCCGGCCCATCCGCTGGCCGCTGTGGCCGGCACCCGGTTGAGGGCTGCCTGACCATGATCATCGACGCCCACCTTCACTGCACCGGTCGGGAAAATACCGACGATGTGCTGCGCACCCTGGATGAAGCCGGCATCGACAAGGGCGTGCTGCTGGCCCCGTTTCTCGGGGACGGCTACTCGCTGGACGACGCCGCCTCGCTGCGGCGGGCCAATGAGCATCTCTCGCGCCTGGTGCGCCGTCATCCGGACCGCCTGATCGGCTTTGCGGTGGTCGATCCACGCGACCCCCAGGCGCCGGAGGACCTTCGCTACGCGATTGAAGACCTCGGTCTGCGCGGCTGCAAGATGGTGCCGACCGGCTGGTATCCGTATGAAGAGCGGGTACAGCCGGTGTTCGCCGTCGCCAATGCGCTGGCCTTGCCGCTGCTGTTCCACAGCGGCATCTTCATCGACGGGCGCTCGGGGCGCTTTTGCCGTCCCACCTATTTCGAGGCGCTGCGTGACCATCCGCGCACGCGGGTGGCGCTGGCCCACATGGGCTGGCCCTGGACCGATGAGGCGCTGGCGGTCGCGCTGATCGACCGCATCCACGGCATCCCGCATGAACAGGCGCAGTTCCGCCTGGACATTTCCTTCGGACCGCCACCGGCCTATCGCCGCGAGGTGCTGGCCCGCATGCTGGATGTGCTGGGCGCCGGCTCGCTGCAATTCGGCAGCGATTGTTTCCTGCCGTGTTCCGGCGCCCATGTGAAGGAGCGCCGACAGTGGGTGACGGACCTGATGGATGAACTGGATCTGGGCGCCGACACCCGCCAGCGCATCTGGTGCGACACCGCAGCCGCGTGGCTCGGTCTCAAGCTGGATGCGGACGCCGGGACGCAAAGCCGCGCCCATCCGTCGCATCTGCTGCCCCGTCTCAGTGCCAATGATGAGGACGGTGCCGGTGGCGCCGCCCAAGCCCAGGTGCCGCGCCCCTGGCGTCCGATCTGCTGCTGATCAGCAGCATCGGCGGGCCGCGGAAGATCAACGAGCTGAAAGCTCCCCATGGATAAAACGACCCTGGCACGACTCGACGCGCCGAGCCCACGGCTGCATGTAATGGAAGTGGTGGGCAACGGCATCGTCGGCGGCATGGAGCGCTGCGTCGAACGCCTCATCGACCATCTGGGCCAGGGGGACCGCTTCCGGTTCACCGTGCTCTGTCCCTTTGAAGGGGACTTCAGCGACCGCGTCCGCGCCGCCGGCGCGGAGGTGGTGGTGGTGCCCATGCCGGAAGATCCGCCGTGGGCCGCCATCCAGATGGTGACCGGACTGATCCGCCACGCGCGAGTCGACCTGCTGCATGCCCACCTGCCCAATGCCCATCAGCTGGCGGGCCTGGTGGGACGCCTGGCCGGCGTGCCGGTGGTCTCCACCATCCACGGCCGGCAGATCATCATGCCCGACCTGGAAGTGCACCGCATGGTGGGCAGTCACCTGAGCGTCGTCTGCCAGCACAGCTACTACCACGCACTGGGGCTCGGCATCGACCCGGACAAGCTCAGCTGCGAACCCAATGGCGTCGACACGCTGGCCTTCCGTCCCGGTCCGCGGCCGGAGCAGGGCCTGCGCGAGCGCTTTGGCCTGCCGCGCGACACCCTGCTGGTCGGCCTGGTGGGACGTCTTTCCCCGGAGAAAGCGCCGGACGTGTTCCTGCGCGCGGCGTCGCTGCTGCATGAGCGCATGCCGGAGGTGCACTTCATGGTGGTGGGCGAAGGCCCGATGCGGGCGCAACTGGTCGAGGCGATCGATCGGCAGGGCTTGCCGTCGCATGTGCACATGGTCGGTCGTATCGACGACGTGCTCCCGGTCTATCACGACCTCGATCTGCAGGTGAGCAGCTCCCATTCGGAAGCCATGCCGCTGGCGCTGATGGAGGGCATGGCCACCGGGCTTCCGGTCATCGCCACCCGCGTGGGCGGCGTGCCGGAGATCGTCGAGCATGGGCGCAGTGGATGGCTGGTGGCCGCACGCGATCACGAGGACATTGCCGGGCGCATGGCGCAGATGCTCTCCCAGCCGGAGCTGCGTCGCAGCATGGGCCAGCGGGCACGCATCAGCATGGAGCAGCGACACGGCCTCCCGCAGCGGCTGGAGGCCGTGGCCCTGCGATTGCAGCAGTTGGCACGGCCGCTGGCATTGGAGCCGCGTCGCATCGCCAGTGCACCGCCGTTGACGGGCACCGGGCTTGCCGCATGAGCTGTGCACAGGGCCGACGTCCCCGCTTCGGGGTGTACGCCTGGTTCTACGCGTAATCCTGTTTGATTCAACGATTCAAGGAGATTGCCATGAACAACCGTTCGAAGATCACCACTCTGGCCATGGCTGTGGCACTGGCCGGCGGCGTCGGCATCCTGCATGCACAAAGCGGCAATGGCGGCGGCAACGGGCAAGGCAGCTCGGGCACCACCAGCGCCCGGGACCGCACCAATGATCCGCTGTCCAACAACAATGACCAGATGAAGTCGGGCACCGCCACGACCCGTTCGACCACCAACAATGGCATGAACAACTCGGCCACGGGGACTAACAGCACCACGACGAACAACAACACGATGAACAGCACCGGCACGGCCGCCGACGGGACGGGCGCTGCACCGAACAATGGGAACAATCCCAACACGACCGACACGTGGAAGGACCCGAACCGTACCAACGGGAACAACACGAACAACATGAACAGCGGCAACAACAGCACGTCCAACATGGACCCGAACAGCTCGGGTGCCATGTCGACGGACAACACGTCCGCCGGTTCTCGCGACTCGACGCTGCCGGCACGCGCCGACCGTAACTGATCGCTCTTTGAGCGAGACCCACAGCGACCTTCGGGTCGCTTTTTTTTGTTTCTGCGGGTGAGGCACGGAGATCGGGCTTGTCGGTCGATTTTTCCGATCGCCGAACGATGTCAGCCCCGAAGTTCATTAGACGGCCCATTGAAGTCAAAGATCGGAGAAAACACCGATGAACAGGGGACATCCGGTCGGCGAAGAGAAGCGCTGCTGGTATGTGCATTGCCGCTTCTCTGGCATCACGAATGGAGTCGTCATGGCAGACCAGTCCTTGAGAGTGGCATTGATCAGTGAGCATGCCTCCCCGCTGGCGCAGCAGGGCAGTGTGGATGCGGGTGGACAGAATGTGTATGTGCAGCATGTGGCCGCAGCGCTCGCGCGGCGGGGTCATCATGTGGACGTGCTGACCCGGCGCGACCAGCGCCACCTGCCGACGGCAGTGGACATGCGGCCCGGCGTTCGGGTGCTGCATATCGATGCGGGACCGCCGTCGTTCGTGCCCAAGGAGCAGTTGATGCCCTACATGAAGGCATTCGGCACCGAGGCCCTTCGCCTGATGCGCCGCAGCCTGCCGTATGACGTGGTGCATGCCAATTTCTTCATGTCGGGCGTGGTGGGACTGCGGCTGCAGCGGCAGCTGCAATTGCCCCTGATGCAGACCTTCCATGCGCTGGGGGCCGTCCGGCAGCTGCATCAACGCGAGGCGGATGCCTTTCCGCCGGAGCGACTGCTGCTGGAGCGCCGCATCGCCTGTGAAGCGGATTGCGTGATCGCGGAGTGTCCGCAGGATGCGCACGACCTCGTCACCCATTACGGCGCGCCGCCCGGACGCATTGCCCAGGTCCCCTGCGGTGTGGACCTGGAGGAATTCGGACCCGGCGACCGCCGCTCGGCCCGTCGCCGCCTGGGTCTGCCCGATGACGAGTTCATCGTGCTGCAACTGGGGCGGCTGGTGCCGCGCAAGGGCATCGACAACGTCATCCGTGCTGTCGGTCGACTGGATCGCAGCACGCCGTGGCGCCTGCTGGTGGTCGGCGGCGATACGGTCGTGCCCGACGACGTCCGCACGCCCGAGATCGGCCGTCTGCGCCGCGTGGCACAGGAGGAGGGCTGCGAACCCTGGGTGCAGTTTGTCGGCCGTCGGGACCGCGAGCAGCTGAGGGACTACTACCTGGCCGCCGACGTCTTCGTCACCACGCCCTGGTACGAGCCCTTCGGCATCACGCCGCTGGAAGCCATGGCCTGCGGCACGCCGGTCATCGGGGCTGAGGTGGGCGGCATTCAGCACACCGTGGTCGATGGGCTGACCGGCTATCTGGTGCCGCCGAAGGACCCCGAGTCGCTCGCCCTCCGGTTGCAAGATCTGCGCAGCCATCCCGAACTCGCCCGCATGATGGGCCGGGCCGGCCTGGCGCGTGTGCAGCGTGAATTCACCTGGGACAGCGTGGCCGAGAAGCTGAGTCAGGTCTACACGCGCGTGGCCCGTCAGCGTCGCATGCGTGCGGCGGAGACGTCTCTGCGCCTGATGTCTCACAGCGGTGCGTCGGCGGGTGCCGGTGCGGCCCTCATTCCGACCGACCAGCTCGCCGCCGCGCGTGCACTGCAGGAACGTCGGACGACGGCAGATCTGGCGGTCCGGGGGGAACCTGCGCCCACTGAGTTGACACAGGTCGCCGCCATGGCCGAGATGCCACGGCAATGGCTGGGGGCCAAATGACGGGAGACCTGTTGGATCAGGAACGTCACCGTCGCTGGCACAACGTGCGGCGTGTGCTGCTGGTGCGGCTGGACAATCTCGGTGACGTGCTGATGAGCACGCCCGCGTTTGCCGCCGTGCGCGAGACCTTGCCCTGGGCCCACCTGACCTTGCTGGCCGCGCCCGGCACCGAAGCCTTGCGGCCGCATCTGGACATGGTCGACGAGATTGTGGGGTTCAACGCCTCCTGGATGAAGGCAGGCGCTGCCCGACTCGACCAGGAACCTGCGGACCTGCGGGGCGAAGCCGAGCGTCATCTGGTGCGCCGCCTGAGCCGGGCGCACTTTGATGCGGCCATTGTCTTCACCGTCTGCACCCAGAGCGCCTTGCCTGCAGCGCTGCTGTGCCGCATGGCCGGCATTCCGCTGGCGGTGGCCCATGTGCGGGAGCGGGCCTACGGCCTGCTCAGCGATGAGCTGCCGGATCCGGATGTGGTGCGGGACGGCATGCGGCATGAGGTGCAGCGCCAGCTCGATCTGGTGGCGCATGTCGGACTGTTCACCCGCGACGACCGCCTGCGTTTCAAGGTGCTGCCCAAGGACCGGCTGTCGGCCGCCGCCGCGCTGAAGGCCGCAGGGCTGCGTCCCGGCCAGCCTTATGTCATGGTGCATCCGGGGGCGAGTGCGCCGTCACGCCGTTACGCCCCGGCAGCCTTTGGCGAGGCGGCCGATCTGATGCGCAGCGATCCGGCCCTGGCGGATGCCGCGGTCCTCTTCTGTGCCGGTGGCAGCGAGCAGCCGCTGATCGACGAAGCCCGCGCAGTGATGCGCTTCCCCAGCCTGGTGCTGGCAAAGCCGCCCAGCCTGGGTGAGCTGGCGGCGCTGATTGAAGGGGCTCTCGTGCTGGTGGCCAACAACAGCGGGCCGGTCCACCTGGCGGCTGCCGTCGGCACACCGGTGGTGGACCTGTATGCATTGACCAATCCCCAGCACACCCCGTGGCGGGTGGCAGCGCGGGTGCTGTCCCATGACGTGCCGTGCCGCAACTGCCAGAAGAGCGTCTGCGTTCAGGGCCATCACAACTGTCTGCGGCTGGTGGCGCCTGCCGAGGTGGCGGGCGCTGCGGCCCGACTTATGGAGGAAGTGGTGACATGAATGCCGTCCTGAAGTCAGCCCCGGATTCCGCCGAAGCGCGCGCGGTGCCTGACATCACCGTGGTGGTGCCGACCTATCTGCGTCCGATGCTGCTCGAGCGCTGTCTGCTGGCGTTGATGGGGCAGGACCTGCCGCGCGACCGGTATGAAATCGTGGTCGTGGACGACGGCCGTGACGACCGTACCCGCGACCGCGTGCGAATGCTGGCAGGGCGCACCGATGCGCCGTCGATTCACTATCTGCGCCCGGCCCGCGGGCGTGGTCCGGCCGTGGCACGCAACGCCGGCTGGCTGGCGGCGCGCGGCGCGGTCGTTGCCTTCACCGACGACGACACCATTCCCGACGTCCACTGGCTGACGCGCGGTCAGCAGGCCTTGCTGGCGCATCCCGAGTGGGTGGCCGCCTCGGGACGGGTGCAGGTGCCGCGCCTGGCGATGCCTGTGGACCGGCTGGAGCGTCCGACCGATCATGAGCTGATGACCCGCGGCCTGGAGACGGCCGAGTTCGTCACCGCCAATGCCTTCGTGCGGCGGGAGGCGCTGGTGCGCATCGATGGCTTCGACGAGCGTTTCCAGCGCGCCTGGCGGGAAGACTCCGATCTGCAGTTCCGCCTTCAGCAGCTGGGCCCGGTGGGCCGGGTGGCCGACGCGCAGGTGTGGCATCCGGTGCGGCCGGAACGCTGGGGCGTGTCGCTGCGGCAGCAGCGCAATGTCTTCTTCGATGCCTTGCTCTACCGCAAGCATCCCGACCTCTATCGCAGCCGCATCCGGCCGGTGCCGCCGTGGGACTACTACGCCATCGTGGCACTGACCCTCGCATCGATCGTGATGGCGCTGGCGGGTTGGGCCGAGCCGGCCGTGGTGGCACTGGCGGGGGCGGCCCTGCTGATCCTGATGCTGGCGCGTCGCCGGCTGCGCAACACCTCGCATGCGCCCCGGCATGTGCTGGAGATGGTTGCCACCTCGGTGGCCATTCCCTTCCTGTCGGTCTACTGGCGGCTGCGCGGCGCCTGGCATTTCCGAACGCTGTTCCTGTGAGTGGAGATCGCTTTTGAGTCTGCTGAGTTTCTCGACCGCTGAGCGCGCGACGCCCGCCGACCGCATCCACGCCCCGACCCAAGGGGCAGGGCGGGTCCAGGGGCCGATCCGCCGCGTGCTGATCCTGCGGGCGCTGGTGCTGGGAGACACGATGTGCGCCGTGCCGGCCTTTCGCGCCATGCGCCGCGCCTGGCCGGACGCGCGGCTGTGCGTGATGGGGACGCCAGCGTCACGGGACTACCTCTCGCGCATTTCCTGTGTCGACGAATGGCTGCCGTTTCCCGGCTGGCCCGGACTTCCGGAGCAGGCGGTCGATGTGCGCGGCCTGCCACCCGCCCTGGCGCTGCTGCAATCGATGGATTGGGATCTGGCCATCCAGCTGCACGGCAGCGGGCAGGTGACCAATCCGTTCCTGGCGCTGGCCGGGGCCCGTCAGATGGCTGGCTTCCAGGGCCCGGGCGCCTGGGTGCCTGAGGCTGACGCCGCGCTGTTTGCGCCCTGGCCGGTGCTGGGCCACGAGACCGAGCGGCTGCTCAGCCTGTGTCGTCACCTGGGCCTGCCGGTGGAAGACAGCCATCTGGAGTTCCCACTGCGGCCCGAGGACGACGAGGCGGTCCGCCAGGCCTGGCCCGGGTGGGAGGACTGCGCCTCGTATGCCTGCGTGCATGTGGGTGCGCAGTTGCCGTCACGGCGATGGCCGCTGCGGCGTTTTGCCGCGGTGGCTCAGTCCCTGCACGACAACGGCCATCAGGTGGTGCTCACCGGCACGCCGTCGGAGGCAGCGCTGGGTGAAGAACTCGAACGGCTGCTCGATGCGCTGGGGGTGCCGCGGCTGAACCTGATCGGTCGCACCAGCCTGTGGTCGATGGGCGCCCTGTTGCGCCGCGCCCGGGTGCTGGTCTGCAACGACACCGGCGTCTCCCACATGGCCGCCGCGTTGCGGGTGCCCAGCGTGGTGGTGTCCTGCGGCAGCGAGCCGATGCGCTGGGCGCCGCCGGACACCCGGTTGCACCGCTTGCTGGCCAAACCGGCACCTTGCCGGCCCTGCGCCTATCCGGAATGTCCCCATGGTCATGCCTGCGCGCATGCCCTGTCCGTCTTCGAGGTCCTGCAGGCACTGGACGACCTGCTGGCCCATCCCCACCCTCAGCTGGAGCCCTCCGATGGCCCGACGACTGCGCATCCTCACCTGGCACGTGCACGGCAACTACCTCTACAACCTCACCCAGGTCCCGCATGACTTCTACCTGGTGACCGACCCGCAGCGCTCGCCGGGCCGTGTCGGCCGCGTGGGCAGCCTGCCTTGGGGCGACAACGTGCATGAGGCGCCGGTGGACCAGATCGGCGGCATGCACTTCGATGTGGTGCTCTACCAGCATCGCACCGGCTGGGACGAAGACCGGCCCCGCTGGCTGTCCGCTGAGCAGCAGCAGTTGCCGCGCGTCTATCTGGAGCACGATCCTCCGCAGCAGCATCCCACCGAGACGCTGCACTGGGTGCAGGACCCCGCCGCCGTGATCGTGCATTGCACCCACTTCAACGCGCTCATGTGGAACAACGGCGTGACGCCCTGGCGGGTGGTGGAGCACGGCGTCAAGCCGCTGGGTCAGGAGCGCTATCACGGCGAACTGGCGCAGGGCCTCGTCGTGGTGAATCACCTGGAGCGGCGTGGCCGCCGGCTGGGCCTCGACCTCTATCGGCAGATGCTGGACGAGGTGCCGCTGTCGCTGGTGGGCATGGGCAGCGAGACGCTGCCCGGCGGGGTGGGTGAAGCGTCGCAGCAGCAGCTGCCGGGCTACATGGCGTCGCATCGTTTCTTCTTCCACCCGGTGCGCTACACCAGCCTGGGTCTGGCGCTGATCGAAGCGATGCTGGTGGGCCAGCCGGTGGTGGGGCTGGCAACGACCGAGCTCAGCACCGTCATCCGCAGCGGCGAAAACGGCTTCATCGACAACCGGCCGACCGCCCTGGCGGAGGTGATGCGTCAGTTGCTCCGCGAGCCGGGCCTGGCGCGCGAATGGGGACAGCGGGGTCGGGACCTGGCGCGCGAGCGCTTTGGCATCGACCGTTTCGTTTCCGATTGGATGCACATCCTTCACGAGGTCACGACATGAATCAGAATTCCCTTCCCGTGGCAGTGACCGGCGCGGCCGGCTTCGTTGGCAGCCACCTGTGTGAGGCCCTGCTGGCCCAGGGGCACCGGGTGATGGCGATGGACAACCTCAGCACCGGGGACATCGGCCATCTGGATGGACTGCTCGGCCACAAGGCGTTCACCTTCCAGCGGCGGGACGTATGCCTGGAGCCGCCGCGCGAGCTGGTGGAAGCGCGGCAGATCTTCAACCTGGCCTGCCCGGCAAGCCCCGCGTATTACCAGTCCGCGCCGGTGGACACGGTGCTGTGCAGCGTGCTGGGCCTGTGGCGGCTGCTGGAGCTCTCCCAGCGCACCGGGGCGCGCCTGCTGCAGACCTCCACCAGTGAGGTCTATGGCGATGCGGAGCGTCATCCGCAGCGGGAGGACTACTGGGGCAATGTCAATCCGAACGGCGCCCGTTCCTGCTATGACGAGGGCAAGCGCTGCGGAGAAGCCATGATGATGGCCTACCACCAGGAACGGCAGGTGGATGTGCGCATCGCCCGCATCTTCAATACCTACGGGCCGCGCCTGCGTCCCGGCGACGGCCGGGTGGTGAGCAACTTCATCGTGCAGGCGCTGCAGGGGCAGGACCTCACCGTCTACGGTGACGGCCAGCAGACCCGCAGCTTCTGCTACGTGAGCGACACGGTGCGGGCGCTGATGCTGCTGATGGAGGCGGATGAGCGGGGGCCGGTCAATGTGGGCAACCCCGGGGAGCACACCATGCTGGACCTGGCCGAGCAGATCCTTCGGCTGACGGGCAGCCGCTCGCGGCTGGTCTTCCGACCCCTGCCGCAGGACGACCCGCGGCGTCGCTGCCCCGACATCGAACGCGCCCGTGAACGACTGGGTTGGGAGCCGACCGTGAGCCTGGAAGAGGGGCTGGAGCGCACCATTCATCACTTCCGGGATCTGCTGGGCCAGCAGAGGGTGATCGTGGCTTAAGTTCGCCGCCTGAGCGATGACTTTGCGTTTTCGCAAGGTTTGAAAGGATCAGGACTCGCGACGCGTGCGGGGAAGGCGACCGGTCAGCACCCAGGGGGACGATGCCCCGTCGGGCATCTCACGTCCTTCTGAGGTGAGCTGTTCATGTCTTTCCCCTCTCCTGGCCAAGCCTTTGGTCCATCGCAGGGTTCTGCCTATGGGGCTCCCTACGGGAGTGCTGCCGGTCCGCACTGGCAGGCGCCTGCATTCAACGGCCAGATGCCGGCGGGCATCCGACTCGATCCCCAGGCCGCGGCCCTGGCCGGTGGCGACCCGGCCGCCATCCAGCTCTTCCAGCGGCTGACGGCCCAGTTCGGTACCAGCGTCAACTGGCTGCCCGATGTGGTGCGGCTCGGCCAGCTCTGCAATTCGCTGTCGCCGGCGGAACAGCGGCTGGTCCAGCGCCATCTGTTCTCCGCCAATGCCGCCCAGCTGGATGACTTGTCTGCACTCCGGCACGACCCGGAGGCGATGGCGGAAGTACTGGCCGGCGATGACGGCTGGGCTGATGAGGCCGCAGGTGACGGCCCGGCCCATGCAGCGTCGTCCAACGTCCGGGGGGCGGGTACGCCGCTACCGGAGAAGAGTGGCCGCCCTGATGAGTCCTCTCATGGGCGTGGGCCCGCGGTGTCCCAGGGCCGGCCGCCGATGCCGGGTCCGGCGGACTTCCAGCGCGCGCCTGGCTCGGGCCGACCTGGTGCTCCGTCTAGCGGCATGGCCGCGTCCGGTTACGGCGCTCCGCCCATGTGGATGCCTGGCCCATCGATGGGCCGACCGGCCAGCCCGGCATCGCTGGCTCCGAGCGCTCCTCCGACCGCACCGTCCTCGCCTTCCGGATTTCTGTCGCCCGCTGCACCGCTCACGCCGGGGTCACCTTACGCGTCGCCCGGGCCGGGTACTGGCGCGTTCCCAACGGGCGGATATGGTTCGCCGCCCCCTGCCTTCGGCACTGCGGGGGCGCCGGGTTGGTCGGGTGCGCCTGCGTCGCCTCTGGCCTACCACGCGCCTGCACCCGCGGGCTGGCCGGGTGCTGCACAGCCGCCGGTCGTCAGCAGTTGGTCGACCTCGTTCAATGGCGGCGCACCCATGGTGTTCAATGGCGGACCACCGATGGTGGTCAGTGGCGCGCCCCCGATGGTGTTCAACGGCACGCCGCCGGTGATGGTGGCGAACTACCCGTGTCTGCCGACGCCGCCGCTGGCGTGGGACGCTTGCGGCGGATTCATGCCCTACCAGCCGTTCCAGAGCTGGAATCCGTGGATGGGCGGTGGATTCGGCATGCCATCACCGTATTACATGCCCGACCTGCCCAGCGCCGGCATGAGCCTCGGCATGGGCGTGGGGGCCGCGCTGGCCTCCGGGGTGGGATCGCTGCTCGGCTCCTTCGCCTTCGGCCATCACCACTGCTGGTAACGCATCATGGACGCCAGCCGTTTAGCTCCGGGCCTTCTGCGCCACCTTCGGGCGCCTCGGGTGGCGGGCCTTCAGGCACCGCCGCCCAAGCGCCAACCCTGGTCGACGTCCGCGCCGCTGCCCGGCGCGCCGGCTGCAGACCGCGCTGCGACAAGGCCCGCTTCGGCGCCGGGCGCGATGCCCGCCTATCGGCTGCGTCTGGCGGTCGGTGCGGGCGCGCCGAATGGGGCTTCGGCGGCTGACATGAGCGCTTCCCGGCGCGGCGGCCTGACCTTCGCAATGGCACCCGATGCGGTGTATCAGGTGCGCTGCGCTGGGCTGTCGGCGTCTTTACCCGGGCCGGGATCCTCCGCGACGGTGTCAGTGGCACTAACCCCGACCGCGGAGCCTCCTTCGGAAACGGCAAGGGCCCCGGCAGTGGCCGGAGCATCGGCAGCGACCCAGGGGGCGACCACGGCTGCGATAGCGTCAGCGTCAGCGGCAGCTTCGGCGGCCACGTCAGCAACAACGGCGACGACCACCTCCTCCGCCGCGGAGGCGTCCCCGGATGCTGGTTCCGGCGCTGCAGGCGCTCCCGCTGTCCGCCGTCGATTACCGCCTCCCGAGCTGGTGGCGTTGTGCCGACAGCCGGTCATGCAGCGTCTGCTGCTCCTGGCCCAGTCGCGTCAGGCGCTGCTGGCGTTTGAGGAACAGTTGGCCAGCGAGTGGCGCCAGGGGCATCCCTACGCCGATGCGGCCGAGGTCGCCCGCGCGGTGTATGGCGATCCTCGTTATGAACAGATGATCAACCGCCTCAAATTTGCCGACAGCCCGCAGTGCGCCCGTGTGCTCGCTGCACGCATTGCGCGGGACGGCGGCGGCCTTTCCGTCTGCACCGCCACCGCCGAAGGCTTCGGCAACGAGTTCGTTCTGGTCGCCGCCCAACTGCATGACGACCTGACCGACTGGCACGACTTGCCCCCGGACACCGTGCTGATGGACCCTTGGGGTCAACGGCAGGGGCCGGCGCGTGGGCTGCTGATCGCCGCCGGTCTCAGCAGCAGTGAGTTGCGGGTGGAGCGGATGTTCACCTGACCGGAGCGGTCACGGCGGGGCCGGCGATCAGCCCATGGAGTTGCTGCCGCGTGCTGGCGGCCAGCGCCCGATGAGCCGCCTGCACCCGGCCTGCATCCTGGCGCAGCCGGCAGGGATCGACCGGCGCCATGGCTTCGCCACAGAGGGCGGACAGTGTCCGGGGGTCCATGGCGGCAGGAGCCCACACTTCGAAGGGCAGCGCGGCCTGCACGGCTGCCGCCATCGGGGTCTCCAGCGGCGGCGGCAGCCGGCCCGCCCACCGCAGGTTGGCCGGGTCCGCTTCACCGTTCACCGGCGGCGCGTTGGCATCCACCAGCAGCCGCCAGGCCGGATGCTGCCGCGCCACGGCCCGGATGGCATGGACGGCCTCGGTGTCCAGCGAACCCTTCCACCAGGAGGGCGGCGGCGTGGCTCCACCGGGTGCACCCATCTGCAGCCACAGGATGGGCGGGACGACGGCCGAGGACCCCAGGGACGAAGGCACCGGACCTTCAATCCATCGACGCGTCTCCTCGTCCTCATAACTGTCCGGGACCAATCGACGCAGCGCCACGGGGGGCGGCGGCCAGTCGGCGGGCAGCTCCAGCCGGACCAGACTTTCGAGTGTCACGGGGGGCCGGTCGCCGGCCTGGCAGGGGTGGTGAATCAGGCCGTCACCGGCGAGCGCCGTGATCCAGGCCGCATCCACCGCGCCGCCCGGTGATCGCCACGGCCAGCACCACCAGCGCCGGGGTCTCATCTGTTCCCGGTCCTTGCGCAGCAGTGCCAGCGCCTCTTCATCCGGCACTGCGGCCCACCCGGACGCGGGCGACTCCCCGACCGGTGCAGGGATGCCGGCCGGCGACGTTGCTTCCAACGTCGGCCGGGAGTCCCCTGCTCCCGCCACCGACACCGCCTCAACCGGACGGGGACGGGGGCGATGCAGCACCAGCAGCTCCGCATGGGGCGCCAGCGTATGTCGCCGGAGCACGGCCGGCACCGCCGAATCCCTGGGGGGCTCCACCAGCCGCAGTACGAAGTCCTCCGCCAGTGCCAGCACCGCCGCCTGGTGGCGTGCTGACCAGGTCTCCCACGGCTGCGGCAGCATCACCATCAGGCCGGACTTGTCCGTGTCCGATCCGTCCGGTGTGCTGGTGACCAGTCGGGCAGGATCGTTCAGATGCCGCCAGTTCAACAGCGCCCGGGCAAACGGCTTGTTCAGCCGCAGTTGGCCGGACGGCGGTACATGCCACATCCCGCTGCGATGCCACACCCGCGAGTCATGCCAATCGGGCCGATCCAGCATCGGGTACAGGCACACGCCCCCCAGTGGCACACCGCGGGCACGAGCCCGCTGCGCTTCTCCGGCGATCTCCTGCAGCCATGCCGCGCGCCCCACGCCGATGTGACCGGTCTCCGCCACGATCAACGGCCGGTGATAGCGGCGCCACACCGCCTCCAGCAGATCGGCCAGCGGTTGCCGGCGCGGGTCCCGCAGGTGCCACGCCAGCCGCTTCTCGCTCGGCGTCTCCCACTGGCTGCTGTGATAGTGGTTGAGCCCCAGCCAGTCCAGTGCTTCTGGATGGCCGCCCAGTTCCGGCTCCATCCGCCCGGCCAGCATGTCGAAGGCCTGCCACTGGAAGGCGCTGATGCGGTCCGCCTGCGTCCTGAACTCGGGCTGGTCGGGCGGCGGCACCACATGCACCACCGGCTCCACATGCAGGAAGCGCGCCTGCGGATCCACCTCGCGAATGGCGCGGATGCCGGCCAATGCAGCCCGTACCAGCCGCCGCTTGATCTGGAAGCCACTGACGCGGGAGTCTTCCTCCAGATCGGGTTGCCGGGCCTCCGGTGGGGACCCCGCAGGGCCCATCGCATCGCTGGCAGAGGCTGCCCAGGAAAGGAAGCTGATCTCGTTGATCGGCGTGTAGAACCGTGGGCCGGGGCACAGCGGCGCCAGCACCCGCGCCGCTTCGGCGGCGAAGCGCGCAAACCGCGGCACCAGCGCATCGTCCAGCAGGGTCAGGCCCGGGGGCACACCGTAATGCATCAGGGTCCAGAGAATCTGCACGCCCTGACGCTGCGCCGCCTTCGCCATGGCGATCGCGCGGCTGAAGTCGAACTGCCCGTCGGCGACTTCGGTCAATCGCCAGCCGATGCTTTCGCGCACCGTGCGGATGCCCAGCAGCCGTGCGCGTCGGTAGTCCTGATCCAGACGGTCGGCATGACCGGTGGCCCGCACCATGTCCAGATGTTCGCCGCGGCCATTCACATGGTCCGCGCCTTCGAAGCCCCCCATCCAGAAGGATGAAAAGGGCGGCACCGATTGGCGACCCGGCATGGCGGCCTCAGGGCAGGGCGGCGAGTGACTGCTCCACCATCCCGCACCAGCAGTGGCCGATGAAGATGTGGGCCTCTTGAATGCGGGCCGTGTCCGGATGGGGCACCACCACGCAGACATCACACAGCGCCGCCATGGCACCGCCGTCGCGTCCACTCAGGCCCACGGTGGTCAGGCCGAGCGTGCGGGCCCGCTCCAGCGCCCGCAGCACGTTGGGTGAGCTACCGGAGGTAGAAATACCCACCGCGCAGTCGCCCGGCTGGCCCAGACCCGCCAGCTGCCGCTCGAACACATGCTCAAAACCGTAATCGTTGCCGATGCAGGTGAGGGCGGAGGTGTCGGTGGTCAGCGCCATCGCCGCCAGCGGCCGACGCTCCTGCTGGAAGCGGCCGGTGAACTCCGCCGCCAGATGCTGGCAGTCGGCGGCTGAACCGCCATTGCCCATCAGCATGATCTTGCGTCCGGCGCGCAGCGTATCGGCCATCAGCACGGCCGCCTGCTCGATCTGGGGATGCAACTGGTCCAGCACCTGGAACAGCAGACGGTGCTGATGCAGCGATTCCTCGAAGTAGGGGCGGGCCACCGGTCTCGGCCAGGGGCGGATGTCGGCCGCAGGCAGCACCTGCGGGTCGTCGGTATGTCGGGCCATCAGGCTCATGCAGCCATCCCCATTTCTTCCAAGGTGACCGACGCGGTGCCGAACTTCTCCACCACCAGGCCGGCGGCCCGGTTGGCAGCGCGCACCGCATCTTCCAGGGTCTCGCCCCGGGCCAGGAAACAGGTGAGGGCGGCCAGCACGGTATCGCCGGCGCCACTCACGTCATAGACCTCGCGGGCCAGCGCCGGCACATGCAGGCACAGACCCTCGCGGGAAAACAGCGTCATGCCGGCCTCACCCCGCGTCAGCAGGATGTGGTCGATCTCCAGCGAGCGCTGCAGGCGGGCCAGCTTCTCGCACAGATCCTTTTCGTCGTGCCAGTGGCCGACGGCCGCCCGCATCTCGCTCAGATTGGGCTTGAGCAGCCAGGCCCCGCGGTAGGCTTCCAGATCGGGGCGCTTGGGGTCGACCAGCACCCGGCAGGGCTGATGGCGGCAGGCGCGGATCAGGTCCTGCACATCGCGCAGCGCACCCTTGCCGTAGTCGGAGACGAGGACCCAGCGGTGGTGATGGGCGAGGTCCCGCGTCATCGCATTGAAGGACTGGACGCAGGCTTCCGGCGGCGGGGCTTCCACGTCCATGCGCAGCAATTGCTGTCGCTGGGCGACGAGACGGATCTTCTGGATGGTGCTGACCTCGGCGCTCCGCACCAGTTGCAAGTGGATGCCCGGCCGGTCCAGCAGCGTGGTGAGCTGCTGACCGGCCGCGTCCTCACCGATCAGGCCGGTGAGGGTGCAGGGGCATTCCAGCGCCGACAGGTTGAGTGCCACGTTGGCGGCGCCCCCCGCACGCTGCGACTGCTTCTGCAGGTGCAGCACCGGCACGGGCGCCTCGGGGGAGATGCGGTTGACGGCCCCTTCCAGGTAGACATCGAGCATGCAGTCGCCAGCGATGAGCACCGTCGGTGTCGATCGAATCCGTGGCGCCGGCAGCGGCTGATCCTGCTGGGGTGTGGTGGGTGCCGCGGAAGGCGGCGCCTGGGCGCCCAGCGGCGTGTCAAAGCGCAGGGTCATGGCGCGAGGTGTCCCAGCCGTTGCATCAGGCCGGTGCCATCCGGACCGGTCACATACGGCGCAATCGCAACCCGGCCGCCCCAACTTTGCACCAGCGGCGCTTCAGGCAGGCCGTCGAGGCTGTAGTCGCCGCCCTTGACGTAGACCTCCGGACGCAAGGCCGCGAGCAGTGCCGCCGGCGTGTCCTCATCGAACCAGGTGACCCAGGACACGCAGCCGAGCGCCGCCACCACACGGGCGCGGTCTTGAAGCGCATGCAGGGGACGTCCTTCCGGATCGGGCTGTGCATCGGCCCAGGCCTGGGCCGACCGGTCGCTGTTCAGCGCCACCACCAGGCAGCTGCCATGGGCACTGGCGGCCTCCAGATAGCTCACATGACCGATGTGCAGCTGGTCAAAGACACCATTGGTCAAGACCAGCGGCCGCGCCAGCCGTGGTGCCATGTCGAGCAGCCGGTCAGGCGGCAGGCATTTGAGCGAACTGTCCCACTTGTCGAGCACGTACTTCTCCCGGATGCAGTGACTCCTGATGGAGCACACCGCATGCCTGAAGGTGTCTGCAAAAAAGTCGGGAGCGGTTTTTCAGGCGGCGCGGGCCTGCTCGGGCAGATGATGCTGGGCCAGCAGTTGCAGCAGCTTGTCCGGATCCACCGGTTTGGTGAGGTGGTGGTCGAAGCCTGCTTCGAGTGCAGCCTCCCGGTCGGACGCCTGACCCCAGCCGGTGATGGCTACCAGCACCGGCGGATGAATGTCAGTGCGCTCTCGCAGCCGGCGCGCCACTTCATTCCCATCCACCTGCGGCATGCCGATGTCGAGCAGGCAGGCGTCCAGGGCGTGCTGGTCGAAGGCATCCAGGGCCTCCTGCCCGTCGAAGGCCAGCACCACCGAATGGCCCTGCAGGCGCAGCAGCTCGGCCAGGCTTTCGGCGGCGTCGCGGTTGTCGTCCGCGACCAGGATGTTCAGCGGTCCGCCGCGGTAATGACCCAGCCGGTGCACCGGTTGCGCCGGGCTGGCCGCCAGGCGCAGCGGCAGGCGCACTTCGAAGCGGCTGCCGCAACCGGGGCCGTCGCTGTGGGCGGTGATGCGGCCACCGTGCAGCTCCACCAATCCGCGGGTCAGCGCCAGGCCGATGCCCAGCCCTTCGTTCATCCGGCCACCGGTCCGCCGCAGCTGGGTGAACATGTTGAACACCTCGCCCAGCGATTCGCGCGGGATGCCGATGCCGTTGTCGCAGACCTCGATCAGCACTTCTCCTGCATCGCCGCTGCGGGCGTCCGGCACGCGGCTGGCGCGGATCAGCAGATCGCCGCCCGGCTCGGTGTATTTGGCAGCATTGGTGAGCAGGTTGGCCACCACCTGCGCCAGACGGAGCGCATCCCCCTCGAAGCGCAGGGGCTGCGCCGGCAGCTCCACCTGCAGGCGATGCTGGCGGCCTTCGATGGTCGGGCGGGCAGTCTCGACGGCGGAATCGATGACCGCATGCAGCTGCACATCCTCCAGACGCAGGCTCAAGGCGCCGCGGGTGATGCGGGAGATGTCCAGCAGGTCGTCCAGCAGCAGCGCCATGTGCTGCACCTGGCGTTCGATCACCCCATGGCTCCAGCGCTTCTGGGCCTCGGTGGCCTGTGGCGCGCTGGAGAGCAGGGCGGCCTGACGAATGGGTGCCAGCGGATTACGCAGTTCGTGGGCCAGCGTGGCCAGGAATTCGTCCTTGCGACGGTCGGCCGCCTGCAGCTCCGCCCGGGCTCTGGCCCGCTCGGCATGCACGATGATCTTGCGGGTGCACAGGTCGGTCAGGTCGGTCTCGCGCAAGGTGATGTCATGCGGCGTCGGGAAATGCACGCTGATGAGGCCCAGCAGCTCGCCGCTTTCGCTGATCAGCGGCGTCGTGTGGGCCGCACCCAGTCCCAGCGAGGCCGCGAGGGCGCGCAGGTCCTGGCAGCGCGGATCGGTCTGGAAGTCGTTGACCACCACCCGGCTGCGCTGCACGCGGGCCAGGCCACAACTGCCCAGGCCCGCATCCATCAGGCGCTGGAGCTGCGTCAGGGTGGCGGCGTCATGCCCGACGGAGGCCTTGATCCTGAGCTGGCCGTCCTCGTCGTCGACAAAAGCCAGGATGCCGTGCTCCGCATGATGCAGGGCCACCACCACATCCAGCACCACCTGGAACTGCTGCACCAGCGGCCGGGGTTCCAGCAGACGGGTGCTGAGTTCCTGCAGCCGGTGCAGGTCGTTCACCCGGACACTCAGCTTCTCCTGCGTGTCCTGCAGCTGGTTCTCCATGCGCTTGCGTTCCGTGATGTCGATCACCGCGCCGCGGACATGGGTGACCTGCGCATCGTCGCGGATCAGGCGGACGCGCAGCAAGAGCCATTTCATGCCGTCGGGCGACGGCCAGGCCAGTTCATGCTCGAAGCGGTCGCCCTGGCGATGCAGCAGATGCTCCTGGGCCAGTCGCGCCTGGGCCACCAGCTGGGGCGGGAACTTGGACAGCAGCGCCAGTGCCGGCACGGCGCGGTCCGGCGCGGTCACGCCGCACAGGCGTGCCAGCGGAGGGCTGACATACAGGGTGCCGGCCACCTTGTCGAATTCAAACAGGCCGACGTCGGTCTCTTCCGCGAGCAGACGCAGGCGGGCCTGGGCCTGCGCCGTGCGCAATCCGCCTTGCCGCAGCCGCTCACCCAGCGCCAGCAGCAGCACGCCATACACCAAATAGGCCGCAATCGTGACCCGGCCGTCGTTGGACTGATGCCAGAACGTTTGAAAGGAAGTTTCATCCATGCCGGCGCTGGCCAGCCCCGCCAGCAGCACGACCGCGCCCGGCACCGGGCCGAACCAGACCGCTGCCAGCGCCACCGCCGGCAGGAAGAACAGGAAGGGCTCGCCGTTGCCGATCAGCGGCTGGGCCAGCCACTGCAGCACCATGGCCAGTAGCGCCAGACCCACCACAAAGGCCAGTCTCAGCAGGAATTGCCTGCTCGCATCGCTGAGCAGCATGAATTTCACCTTCATCCGAACACTTTCAGCCGGCTGCACCGCACAAGCCGGGTCAAGTGAATTGAAACATTCGAAGATGGCGAAACCGTAAAAAAGTGCCGAAAACTTGGTGGCAAATCGTCACCGAACGTTTTTGCAGGCACGCTGTTTGCCCTTGCTCTCCGGTTGTGCTGAAGGCAGGGGCGGTCGCTCCGTTCCTTCCGCGCCGGGACGCCTGGAACGCCGCAAGGGCAGGCCGCCGTCCCATCCAATGAGCAAACGGGCCGCCCGACGGCCTTCCAATGTCGAGTAGGGAGATCAACATGTGCCTGCGCAAGCTGGCTGCTGGCGGTGCGCTGCTGATGGCAGCGCCGATGGTTCTGGCGTTGAATCCGGTGGAGGCCGCACCCGTGACGGTGGCCGCCCTGGAAGCGACGTCCAAGGTTGCCCTGGGCGGCATCACGCCGGTCGCGACGGCAGAGGTGCGGCGCGCGGCGGGAACCCCGCCGACCAGTGCGCGTCCTGCTGCGCCGGCCGAGCGTGAGCCCAATGCCCCGCGCGATCTGAAGGCCTTGACCGCCCTCCTCGGTGGCTTGGCGCTGGTGGGCTGGTTCCAGCGCCGTCGCTCGCAACCCCGATGAACAGGCATCTGTTCGAGGTGGACGGTGCCCGTCCAACGAACAGGTGACAGAGAATTTTTTTCAAATTGAAGGCCAAGGGGTGGGAGTGGAACGGGGTTACTGTAAGAATGGCTCATGGATTGCAAATGACTACTCATTGCTGCCATCCACACGTCTTCGCACCAGCCCTGCTGATCCCGCGCTGATTTTCCCGGCCTTGCGGCCTGTGCCGCTGGCTCTCAACACCTAAGGACGTCACGGTGACCCATGCCTTGATCGTGGACGACGACATCGATTCCGTCGCCACCTTGCAAGAACTGATTGCGAGCGAAAAGTTCACCGTCTCGGTGGCCCACACCCTGCGCGATGCCCGCCGGCACATTGCGCTCCAGCAGCCCGACGTCGTGCTGCTGGATCTTCAACTCCCGGACGGCAACGGCATGGAGCTGTTTGCCGACGCGCAACTGGTGGCCAACTCGGAGGTCGTGCTCATCACCGGCCATGCGAGCCTGGACACGTCCATCCAGGCCTTGCGCCTGGGCGCGGCCGACTATCTGGTCAAGCCGATCAACATCCGCCAGCTGCAAGGCGTGCTCTCCCGCATCATGAAGCCGGCGGCCCTGCAGGCGGAAGTGGCGGACCTGAATGCCAACCTCGCCAACAGCGGGCATTTCGGCCTGCTGTGGGGCCGCACGCCGCCGATGCAGCGCATCTACGAGCAGATCTCGCGGGTGGCGGGCACCAGCGTTTCGGTGTTCATCAACGGCGAGAGCGGCACCGGCAAGGAGCTGGTGGCGCAAACGGTGCACGATCTGAGCCGTCGTCGAAAGAAGCCGTTCCTGGCGGTGAACTGCGGCGCGATCTCGCCCAATCTGATCGAAAGCGAAATCTTCGGTCATGAGAAGGGCGCCTTCACCGGGGCGGACAAGCAGCACGAAGGCTTCTTCGAACGCGCCAGCGGCGGCACGCTCTTTCTGGACGAGCTGACCGAAATGCCGCTGGAGCTGCAGGTCAAGCTGCTGCGGGTGCTGGAGACGGGTCGCTTCATGCGGGTGGGGTCCACCACCACGCTGGATGCCGACGTGCGGGTGATTGCGGCCTCCAACCGTCCGTTGCTGCAGGCGGTGCAGGCGGGCAAGCTGCGCGAAGACTTGCTCTACCGCCTCAATGTGTTCCCGATCGAGATGCCGCCTCTGCGCGAGCGTCTGGACGACGTGCCGCTGCTGGCCGAGCATTTCCTCAAGGCCATCGCGGCCAAGGAAGGCAAGAACAAGCGCTTCACGCCGCGCGCCCTCGCGCAGCTCCAGACCTATCACTGGCCGGGCAACGTGCGTGAACTGCGCAATGCGGTGCAGCGGGCCTATGTGATGGCCGCCGCCGATGTGGTGGATGAGCAATGGCTGCCGCGCGCTGATCCGGCGCATGAGGTGGTGTCGACCCTGGCGGCTTCCACCGGCACCTTCGCAGCCGCCTCGCCGGCGCTGGGCAGCCACGCTGCCGCGCCGATGGCCGCGCCCGCACCAGCGCCCGCGCCGGCCGAGCAGACCGGCCCGTCGGTCGTCATGCCGTTGGGCAGCTCGATGGCGCAGGTGGAAAAGGCCTTCATCCTGGCCACGCTGCAACACTACAAGCATCACAAGGAGCAGACCGCGGCGGTGCTCGGCATCAGCCTCAAGACGCTCTACAACCGACTGAAGGAATACGCCGCCGAAGATGCGGCCGCGGTGGACAGCTCCTCCGCGCACTGACACAACAGCCACCGAGGCGACAAAGGGCCGGGGCCCCAGCGCAGCGCACCACGCTGCGGTGGTGGCCCCGAGTTCTTTTGGGCATGCCGCCTGCCTGAACTGGAGCATCCAAGGCTATTCCTCCAGAGGATCACATGCCCCTGTGCTGGGTCTCCGATGTTGAACCGGGCCTGCGCCGCCTGCGCACCGCCAAGGGCTTCCGGTATGTCGACGCCAACGGTCGCGCCATTCGTGACACGTCGGTGATCCGCCGCATCCAGAAGCTGGCGATTCCTCCGGCGTATGAGGATGTCTGGATCTGCCCGCGGGAAGACGGTCATCTGCAGGCCACCGGGCGGGATGCCCGCGGTCGCAAGCAATACCGTTATCACCCCGACTGGATGCAGGAGCGGGGCGACAACAAGTTCGGCCTGCTGAGTGAATTTGCGCTTCGCCTGCCCCGGCTGCGCCGCCAGGTGCAGCGCCGGCTCCGCTCCGGCGGGCTGGACCGCGAGCGGGTGGTGGCGGCGCTGGTGCGGCTGCTGGACCGCACCTGGATGCGCATTGGCCATCGGGAATACGCACGGCAAAACGGCTCTTATGGTCTCAGCACCTTGCTGTGCCGCCATGTGAAGGTGAGCGGCGATGCGCTGATGCTCAGCTTCAAAGGCAAGAGCGGTGTGAGTCATTCGCTGGCGGTGAAGGACGAGCAGGTGGCCGCGCTGGTGCGCCGCTGCCGCGACCTGCCGGGCAAGGAGCTGTTTGCTTATGAAGACGATCAGGGTCAGCCGCATCGCATCGATGCGTCGGATGTGAACGAATGGTTGTCACGCCTGGGCAGCGACGTCTGCAGCGCCAAGGTCTTCCGCACCTGGCATGCCAGCGTGCTGGCGCTGGACCTGCTGTATGGGCACGCGCGAGCCGGCACCGCGCCGGGCGTTGCCTTGAAGGACACGCTGGAGCAGGTGTCCTCGCGACTGGGCAATACCGTCTCGGTCTGCCGCAAGTCCTACGTGCATCCCGGTGTGCTGGCCCTGGCGCAGGCCGAGGAAATGGCCGCGCTGCCGGCTCAGCGCTGGGTGCGTCAGCCGCCGTCGGCACCGGGACTGAGCCTGGCCGAGCGGCGCCTGCTGGGGCTGCTGCGGTCCCTGTCCCGGGAACAGGCCAAGGGGTCCGCCAAGGCGGTGGCCACGGCGGACGAGCCGCTGGCCCGGACGCTCAAGCGGTCGCTGCGGCGTTCCGCTGGGGAAGAAAAGCCCGCGACAGTAGCGCCATCGGCATCGAGCGCACCGGCGGCGAAGCGGGCGTCGAGCCGGAAGACACCGTCGGCGTCGTCCCCGACGCCCCGGGCGTCCCGTCGGACCGCATCGCCTCGAGCAGATGCGCCGCCAGTGCCGGCCACGAGGTGAAGGTGGCGGTCGGCTCGCGCAGCGGGGAACGGCGCCATTCGGTTTCGCCGCCGCTGTCGAACAGCAGGCCGCGTGCGCCGGCGCGGTGACCCGCTTCGACGTCATCCAGGATATCGCCGACCATCCATGAGCGCGCCAGGTCCAGATGGTGGGCCCGGGCGGCGCGGATCAGCATGCCGGGGGCGGGCTTGCGGCACAGGCATGCCGGCCGGCCTTTGGCATCCGGGCTGTGGGGGCAGACGGCGACATCGTCGATGACCACGCCGAACTCCTCCTGCAGGCGGCGCAGCAGCACTTCCTGCAGACGCGCAAACTGGGCGCGGGTGAAGAGACCCTTGGCGATGCCGGCCTGGTTGGTGACGATCACCAACGACAGGCCGGCCTCCCGCAACTGCGCCAACGCTTCGCCGGCGCCCGGCATGAAGCGCAGCTTGGCGGGATCCACGTTGTAGGGCACGTTCTCGATCAGCGTCCCATCCTTGTCCAGAAACAGGCAGGGACGCAGCGGCCGGGCCGGTGCACCGGTGAAAGTGTCGGTAGGAAGGAAAGTGGTCAAGGCCAGGAGCTTTCAAGGGTGGGCAGGACCGTCAACTCGGGAATGACGGTGCCCTCGGGCTGTTGAAGCACGTAGCGGACAGCTCGGGCCACGTGGATGGGATCCTGCAGACGCGTTTCATCAATGCCCGGGAAACGGTCCAGCAGGAAAGGGGTCTTCATGCCGCCGGCGACGATGGCGCTCACGCGCACATGTTTGTCGCGCAGCTCGGCATGCAGCGCATGGGACAGGCCCAGCAGCCCCCACTTGGTCGCGTGGTACGCGCTGGCGTTGGGCCAGGCGCGCTTGGACGCGGTGGAAGCGATGTTGATGACGTGGCCGCCGCCGCCTTGCTTGAACATCTGGGCGGTGGCGAACTTGGCCATCATCATCGGGCCGGAGAGGTTGGTGTTGAGCACACGTTGCCAGTCTTCGATGCTCAGGTCCGACAGCGGCGCCGTCACATCGGTGGCGGCGTTGTTGATCAGCGCATCCAGGCGGCCGAAACGCTGGACCACGGCGTCCACCGCATCGGCGCATTGACGGGGGTCGGTCACGTCCAGGGCGAGCGGCATGGCCTGAATGTCGCGCTCACCCAGCAGGGCGGCGCGGTCCTGCGCACGCTGCAGGTCGATGTCGGCCAGCACCACCCGCATGCCGCTTTCACCCAGCACCTGCGCAATGGCAGCGCCCAGGCCGCGGCTGCCGCCGGTGATCAGCGCCACCTGGCCATGCAGGGATTGCAGATCGAAGGCGAGGGCAGTCGCATCCTGTGCGGGCGGCGTGGTGGCGTGGGTCGGGGTGTCGATCATGATGGGGTTCCAGTGGTGTGAGGTGCTGGCAGTGCCGGGGACAACGGCCGCAGTTCAGGCCGCGGCCATTGCGGCACCGGGTCGGATGAAATCGGTCACAAGGCGTCGGTCACGGCATCGTTGCCAGGGGGACGAGTCTTGCTGCGTTGTCCTCATGGCAGGCGGCGTGCCGATGACAGTGCACAGCAGGGAAGGTCCTCGCCACCTGAATCAAGGACAGCCGGTGCTTCCGCCGGCAGTTCCGCTGGTCCTGCCGCCCGTCCATCCGATTCAACACGCGCGCGGGCGCTGCCCGCTTCACCGCATCGTCACCGTGCCTGCTCGGCCGCCTCCCACGCCAGGGCCCGCATCTGCACGGCGAGCATCATCGAAAAGCACTCGTCCCAGATCGGAAAGGCGCCGCTGGCGGCCACCACAATGCCGTCCAGGTAAACGCCGCCCCACAGCAGCGCGTCGTCGCCCGTCAGCCGGTGCGGCTCCAGCAGCTGCAGTCGGCGGCTGTCCATGCGGTGACGCCAGGAGAGGGCAGCCTTGCGGCGGGCATAGTCGGCATAGTCCACATCCCATCGGCCACGGTCGCCGATCGAATGCTCGTACAGCGACCGGGGTGCGGCCTGCGGCTCCCAGGGCGACACGGCAGGGTCCAGCACGACCAGGTGCAGGACGCCCAGTCCGCTGACCTCCTGACGTTGGAGCTGCGATTCAATCGCTGGCTGCACCGCGCGAGCGGCCTGCTGAGCGAGTTGAGGGGTCAGAAAACGGCTGCCTTCGGTCATCGGAACTCCGGTCGGAATGCGGGGAGGGAACGGTGGGACGCCAGCGGCGACTGCGCGGTGCAGGCTGCCGGCATGCTGGCCGTATTCAGCGCTTGCGGCGCGTGGGCCGCGCCGGCCAGCGCGCCCTTGGGCGGTGGCAGCAGCTCCCCCAGACGGGCCAGCGTGCGGCGTACATCCAGCGGCTTCGACCACATTTCCTGGAAACCGGCACCCAGGGCGTCAAAGTCGGAATCGGCGGTCACCGCAATGGCGGGCACGCGCGCCCAGCCACGACGCATGCGCAGCAGTTTCAGCAATTCGGAGCCGTGGCAATCCGGCAGATTCAGATCGACCAGCAACAACGACGGCTGCAGATGCGCACTCATGCGCCATGCCGGCATGCCGGCTTCAGCCACATGCAGACGCAAGTCCCGGCGCTGCTCAAACATCGCCTCCATGACGATGACGTTGAGCGGACTGTCCTCCACGTACAGCACCGAGGTGAGACCGTCGTTCATCTTGTCGCTCCTTCCCTTGCGAAGACGTGGTCAGTGAATCCAGTGACATTGGCAAGCGCCGTGCCTGACATTTCTCCGACGGGCACCGCCGTTGCCAGCCCGAGGGCTCCGAGCCGTTGGCTCCTGGACTGCGAGGGACTTCCCATGGCACATCCGAATGACCGCCCCACCAGCTTTGGCGTCTACAAGCCGGTGGATCATCTGGTAATCGCATTTCCCCAGGCCGACCAGGCGCAGGCGGCGGCCGACGCCCTACGCGCTCTGGCGCTGGAGGACAGCGACATTCACCGGTTCTCCGACACGCAGATGGTCGCGCAGGTGGCTGAGGACCTCAAGAATGCGAGCCCCCTGGCCGCCATCGGCCAGGAGATCAATCTTTTGCGGGCGCACGGCGAGCTGGCCGAGCGCGGCTACCACTTCGTTGTGGTGAAGGCCCGCGACGACGCGCAGGCGCGGCGCATCACCGAGACGGTCCGGCCGCACGGTGCGGAGCGGGCGCAGTACTACGGCCACTTCATCATCGAAGAGATGATGGATCCAGAGGCTCACCGCCCGCAGGTGGCCGAGTCCCCCGACCGCGGCCTGGACATGCATCCCAAGCCTCCCCTGCCATGAACCTGGAATCAGGCGGCCCGGCGTCGTCCGTCGTCACCCGGCATGCCGCTTGCCAAAACCTGCCCATCCAATCCCGGACTTCAAGCAAAGGAAACGATCATGAGCACCACGCCCAACAATGAGAAGAGCGACAAGACCGTCCCCTTCACCACGTCCGACGATGCCGCCAAGGGCGGTCTGTCCGGCAATGGTTCGTCCACCCTCGGCAACACGTCTGGCGTGGAGCTGGTGAACCGCGTGGCCCAGAGTGCCCACGCCGCCATCGACAAGCTGGCCAACCAGGCCACCCCGGCGGTGCAGCATTTGCAGAAAAGCCTGGAGGGCACGGGCGAGATGCTGCATCAACGCGCCGACCAGCTGCGCAGCACGGGTGACGAGTGGATGGAAGGCGCGCGCGACGGCGTGCGTGCCAATCCGCTCGTGGCTGTGGGCACCGCGTTCGCGCTGGGCCTGCTGATCGCCCGCCTGGCACGTTGAGGCCAGCGCGTCCATGAGCCATCCCCGTCGCGACACGGGTGCTGCGCCTCTGCCCGACGGGCTGTCGCCTCAGACGCCTGCGCCGCCTGCGGCCCATGCCGCTGGCGCCGCAGGCCCTGTGGACGCCGTTGATGCGGCGGCCGCGGCGGAACGCGCAGCACTGAACCAGCCGCCACCGGGGGGCGCTTCGCCCCATGCGGTGCCACCATCCCCGTCAGGAGAGGGCGCGTTGCCGCCACCGGACCTGGGCTGGATGGGCGACCTCCAGGGTCTGGCGCAGGCCGCGCGCGGCATGTTCCAGAGCCGGGCCCTGCTGCTGATGCTGGAGCTGGAGCGCGCCCGTCACGGCCTGATCAACCTGATGGTGCTGCTGGTGGTGGCTGCCATCGCCGGTGCAACCGCCTGGTTTGCGCTGTGGGCCGGGGCGATTGCACTGGCCGTCCATCTGGGTCTGGCCTTGCCGTGGGCCTGTCTCGGTGTGCTGGTGATCAACCTGCTGCTGCTGGGCTGGGTGGCTTCGGCGATGAAGTCGCTGGCGCCGCTGATGTCGCTGCCGGCCTCTCGTCGTCAGTTCCACTGGCTTTTCAACGACCCCCGTGACCAAGAGGACACCCCCGCCGATGGCCGCCCCGCAGCCCCCAGCGCCTGACACGCTCGAAGAGCTCAATGCCCGCATCGATCTGATCGAGCTGCGGGTGGTCCGGCGTGACATGGAGTTCCGTCACCATTCGCAATCCCTCAAGGCCCGTGGTCAGGCGCTGATGGCGCCCAGCCACTGGCTACGACCCGTGCTGGGCGTGGGCTCAGGCTGGCTTTTCTGGCGATTGCTGCGCCGGCGTCCGCGTCGGCATGGGCATCGTGATGAGGCGTCGGCCAGGCGTCCCCCGCTGGGTGCCGGGTTGCTGAGCGGTCTGCTCGGATCGGTGCTGGGCGCCAAGGCTGCGGAAGCGGCAACGCCGGATGCGGGGCCGCGAGGCGCTGCGACCGGTGCTCACGGCGCCGCCGGACATGACGGCAAGGTCAGGCCCGAACTCGGCATGCTGCAAATGCTGACCATGGCCTGGGGATTCATGCCGGCGCGCATTCGCGGCAGCCTCGGTCCGGACACGACCCAGCTGCTGCTGGGGCTGGTGGCCGGCCTGATGCAGGGCATGCAGCAGAAGCGCAAGGCACGCAGCCATGCCGCAACGCCTGCGACCCCAACGCCTGCGACCGAAGGGCCTGGGCCCTCGGTGAAGGCTGATGCACCGGTGCCTCCGGGCGTGCGCGCGGGTCTGTGATCCGCCGAAGCCAGGCAGACCTCAAGCCGAAGCCAAACTGAACGTCCAAACAAAGGGGCCGTCTCGACGATGTCGGGACGGCCCCTTGTTCCTGGCTACGTGCGGACGGCCTCCGATGCCGCCCGATCCTCAGCCGCGATCAGGTCTTGTCAGCGGCATTGCGCGCCTGGTCGCGCAGCAGGCGGATCTGGTCGTGATTGCGCAGCACACCGGCCATCTGGCGTTGCACAACTTCCATCACACCGGCCGGCAGGGCCTTCTGCGAGGCCTTGCGGTAGCGCGCCACCGCCGCGTCTTCACCGCGCTCGCATTCCTCGAGCATGGCCAGGTCGCTGTAGCCGGTGAGGGTGCCCTTCACCGCCACCCAGCCGCGGTGCATCGCGCCGCTGGTGCTGCCTTCGTCTTCCGGCTTGCCGCCTTGCTGCCGCACGAGTTGCTGCAATTCACCGGCGGCTTCGCGGCAGCCGGCTGCGCGTTGAGCGAAGACCTCACGCAGGCTGGCGCTGCGCACATGCTCGGCACAGCTCAGGAAGCCGTATTCACCGTCCTTGCAGGTCTCAATCAGGGTGTTCAGTTCGTCGATGACGTCGTTGCTGTCCATGGTGCTGCCTCTCAGTTGGGAAGGTTGATGCCTTCCAGGCAGCAAGGGGTGTTCCTGTGCTTGCTCAGTCCGCCACTCAGTCCGCCGCGCGATGCGCCGTCGCCGTCTTGCCCATCGCACGTGCCAGCGCATCCAGCAGCTGTGCGGGGGAGGCCGGCTTGCGCAGCACCGGGAAGGAGGACTCCGCCGTGAGCGCGTCGCTGTAGCCGCTGATCAGCACCACCGGCAGGCCGGGGCGACGGCGGCGCAGTTCACGCACCAGCGCCTGTCCATCCATGCCGCCCGGCATCACCACATCCGACAGCACCACATCAAAGGCCGCGCCGCTGCCGAACTGCTTCAGCGCTTCCTCGGCGTTGGCCGCGGTGGTCACCTGGCAGGAGAGGCTGCGCAGCAGGCTGGCGGTCACCCGGTTCAGTTCCTCGTTGTCTTCCACCAGCAGCACGCTGGCACCCGCCAGGGCGCCGGGGTCGGTCACCACATCCGGACGGGCCGCGGGGGCGGACGTGCTGGCAGGCAGCAACAGCGTCACCGTGGTGCCGTAGCCCGGCGTGCTGGCGATGCGGGCGGTGCCGCCGGCCTGTACGCAGAAGCCCAGCACCTGGCTCAGACCCAGGCCCGTGCCCTTGCCCACTTCCTTGGTGGTGAAGAACGGCTCGAAGACCCGTGCCTGCACCTCTTCCGGAATGCCGGCGCCCTTGTCGGTGAAGGTGATCACCACATAGTCGCCGGGGCCGACGTCCTGTCGCTCATAGGGTTCGGCATTGCGCGCTTCCAGCAGGATCTCGCCCATGCCATTGGTGGCGTCGCGCGCATTGAGCGCGATGTTGATCATCGCCAGTTCCAGCTCCGCCGTATCGACATGCACCGTGCGGGTGTCCGGTGCCACCACCAGCTGCAGCTGCATGCGCTTGCCCAGCACGGTGGCGAGCAGTTCCTTCATCTCGCCCAGGGCGGTGGACATGTCCAGCACCTGCGGCCGCACCGGCTGACGGCCGGACACGCGTAGCAGGTGCTGCGTCAGCCGGCTGCCCACTTCCACCGAGCGCATGATCGCGCCTACCGGCATGGACAGCGACTCGGCATGCGGGCTGCGCTGGATCAGGTGGGCGCTGTTGCTGATGACGCCCAGCAGGTTGTTGAAGTCGTGGGCCACGCCGCCGGTGAGGCGGCCCAGCGCCGCGGTGCGCTGGGTCCGGGAACTGCGCTGCTCCGCCTCGCGGGTGCGGATGATGGCCTCGTTGACCCGTCGCTCCAGTTCGCCGCGACCCTGGCGGATCGCCGCACTGGCGTCTTCCAGGGCCAGGGCCACTTCGTCGCATTCCGCCATGCCGGTGGCGCCGGCCTGCACCGGCTCTCCGGCTCTGAGCTTGTTGGCGATGTCGGTCAGCTGATGGATGGGTCGCGAGATGCGGCGGCTGATCCACAGCGCGCCCCCGAAGCCGCCCAGGATGAGCAGCAGCGACCCCAGTACGATCGGGCGCAGTGCCTGCGCGCGGCCCCCCAGCACCGTGTGCCGGGGCACGGCGGTCAGGAAGGTCCAGCCTTGCGGTGAGGTGCTGAAGAAGCCGATCACCGGCTGGCCGTCCAGCGTGACCGATTCAAAGACGGACTCCCGGTTTTCCGCCATGCGTTGCTGCAGGTCCTGCGTGGCCCGGCGCCCGGCGAAGGCGGTGCCGCCCGGGTGACGGGCGACGACGGTGCCGGTGGCATCCATGATGGTGGCGGTCCAGTCCGCCGGCATCTTCTGGGCATCGATGATCTGCTGGAGTTCCTGCGGCAGCAGCGTCACCGACAGGTTCATCTGCACCTGGCCATTGCGCTCCACCGGCTGGACGATGACGGCGCGCAGCTGCCCGCTGACCGGATCCGGCTCCAGGCCGCCGATGACCGGTTTGTCGACCAGGGCCAGCATGTTGGCAATGGGGGGGGTGACGGTCTGGGCGCCGCTGCCGGCGCTGCGCATGAAGTTGCCCGGCGCCGACGCTGCGGCGCTGCTGCGCAGGGCGGAAGCGGGGAGGGTGCCGGGGCCGCCCGCGCCGCTGACGGCGGGTGCCGTTGCATTCGTGCCGTCCGCGCTTTTGCCACCGGCGGCGTTGGCGGCATTCGTCGCGTTCGGGGCGTTCGGGGCGTTCGTGCCGGGCATGCCTGCCGTGCCGTCCGCACCGGCGGGCGTGATCGCGGGCCGGGTGCTGAACAGCACCTGATCCGCCGTCGACAGCTCCACCCAGCCCGCCATGCCCTGCATCGCGCGTCGGGACTGCAACTGCAGCGTCGCCAGGTCTTCCGGCGACAGCACCGCCCCCTTGTCCAGCGACTGGGACAGCGCCAGCATGCGCGCAATGCTGGCCCGCTGCGTCAGTTCCTTGTCCACCACCATGGACAGCGCGCGGGTGTTGTCCTGCAGATGGCGCACCAGCGCCTTCTGTTCATCCTGCCAGGTCCGCCAGCTCACCCAGAGGGCAGCCAGGATGCTGGGCACCATGACGGACAGGACAAGCAGCAGCAGTCGGGTTCTGATCGAAAGAGGCATGGGCTGGTGGGCACTTCGGACGCGCCAGCGCGGCCAGGCGCCGGCATCGGACCTGGACGACGGGTGGGAAAGGATGCTGTTCAATTCGAAACGCAACGGTTGGCAGTCTAAGGGGCGGAGCGAGGCTGCTGGAGATCGGTGTGGATCTCGGTGTGCGTGTCCCGGGTCATCGCCTGCAGACGGGCGGGTTCCGCGGGCCCTTCCACGATTTCGGTGTGAATGGCGGTGTCAATGGTGGTGTCGATGCGGGTGACCGTCGCGCCGGCCGGATGCAGCAGCGCCGCCAGGCTGGGACTGGGACGGTCGCTGCCCTGCAGGTACACCGACACCGGGCGCATCAGCCGGTTGCGCTTGCTGATGGCCTTGAGCAGGATGAGCAGCGGCACCGCCAGCACCGCGCCCGCCATGCCCCAGAGCCAGCCCCAGAACATCACCGACAGCAGCACCGACAGCGGATTCATCGACAGCTGCTTACCCACCACCGTCGGCGTGACCGCATTGGCCTCCACCGCATGGATGGCCAGGTAGGCCAGCATCGGACTGCACAGCGCCAGCACACTGCCGTCGCCCGGAGACGAGGCCAGCGAAGCGCCGAAGATCAGCCCGGACATGATCAGCGGGCCGAGGTAGGGCACGAAGTTCATCAGCGCCGCCATCGCGCCCCACAGGCCGGGATTGGGCAGGTCCAGCGCCCACATCACGCAGGCGACCACCAGGCCGACGCCGCTGTTGATCAGCCCCACCGACACCACATAGCGCGAGATGTCCCGCTGGGCCGCCCTCAGGCCTCCCAGCACCACGGCCCGTAATCGGGGGCGGGCGGGCAAGAGTTCAATGCAGCGGGACAGCACCCAGTGCTCGGAAGCCAACAGGAAATAAAGCAGCACGGTGGTGGCCGCCGCCGAGACCACGAAGCGCAGGCCCTGGCCCACCACGGTGGCGGTCAGGGCCACGCTTTCGCTGGTGATCTTCTCTCGCAACGGATCCGGGGCCTGCGCAGCGGCCCGTGACCCGGTGCGGCGTTCCGGGCCAAAGCCGGGAATGGAGGCGCGCCAGCGGTCCACGCGGTTGAGCGCCTGGGACACCGCCTCCGGCGCGCGCTGCCACCACTGCGCCGCCGGCTCGGCCAGCAGCGCCAGGGCCAGCACCGTGCAGCCCACCAGGGTGGTCACCAGCATGGCGGCGCTGATGGTTTCCGGAATGCCGTGATGCCGCATCGTCCGGACCGCCGGTGCCATCACGAAGGTGAGGATCAGTGCCACGAGCACCGGCAGCACGATGCTGCTTGCTTCCCGCAACAGGAAGAGCAGGGCAATCAGCAGCAGGCCGCGGGAGGCCCATCGGCGGACCGTCGTCGGGCGGGGAAGGACAAAGGCACGCAAGGGCGAGCGCTCCAGGCAATCAGGCAATGAAGGAAGATGTAGGAATGACCCGGCGGAGCCATCCTGGGGGGCTTCAAAGCAATTGCCGCGCCAATGCATGGCGCTCTGGTCCTTCAATCAGGTGAAACCGTGGGACCCTGCATTCAAATGCGCCCCAAAGCGTGAACGGGTTCTCTGTTTGCGGGACTGGGCGTTACCGTACGCCCCCTGCGAAAGGGGCACGGCCATCGTTTGGGCACGAACGTGTGGTCGCCGACGGCCCTGCGGCTCAGCAGCGGGACACGTAATAACAGCGAGGCGATGGGGTGGCACACGACCGCATCGGTAAAGGATGCCGCAAAGGATGCAGGATCACGCCCGTTCGACAGGGGTGATGACGATCAGAAGCGAAGGTGAGGGGGGCGCTGCGAGCCGTTTCGCAGCTTCCTGAAACATTCGGGGCAGGCCGCATGCCTGAGACCATCAAGCGCTGATTGCGCGTGTTTGCGGGGCATTTCGGGCATTTGCAGACGGCATGGCGCCGCCCGGTAGCTGCCATTTCAATCGCCCCGGCGGCGCAAAAGGGCGCCAGTGTCGTGAGGCGGCATGGGTCTTGCGTTACATGACGCATCTGGCCGGTTCGTGCATCTCGGACCGACCCATCCACACACCTCACAGGAGTAGCAACAGTGGGAGCCTTGGAACTACGGCACGAGCACAGGCAGTCTCAGACGCTGTCCCCACGTCTGCAACACGCCGTCAGGTTGCTGCAGATGTCCTCGCTGGACTTTTCGACGATGGTCACCGACATGCTGGGGCGCAACCCCTTCCTCGAAGTGACCGAAAGCTCGGAAGAAGGTTCGGCGCTTGAAGGCGAGATGCCGGTGGCAGAGTCCCCGGTGATGTCCGACGTCCCGGAATCGCTGCCGGACGACCGCGAAATCTGGCGCGCCGACAACGGCAGTTCATTGCGCCGCGCGGAAGACGGCGAAATGAGCGCGCTGGAAATGACGGCCGCGCAGACCTGCCTGCGGGAGCATCTGCGCAGCCAGCTGAATGTGCTGCGGCTGTCCACGCGGGACTTGCTGCTGGCCTCCATCGTGGCGGAATCGGTCGACGATGACGGTTACCTGCGCAGCTCGCTGGAAGAGCTGGCCGCGGTGTCGCAGCTCAATCCGCCGCCTGAGCCGGGCGAGATGCAGATTGCGCTCAAGCGGGTGCAGGCGCTGGACCCACTGGGCGTGGGCGCCCGCAGCGTCGGCGAATGCCTGCTGCTGCAGCTGCCCAAGATTGAATGCGGCCGCAGCCGCCTGCTGGCCGAGCGCATCATCACCCAGCATCTGAATCTGCTGGCCTCGCGGGACATCCCGTCGCTGGCCCAGCTGCTGGACATCACCGTGGCGGAAGCCGAAGCAGTCTGCCTGAAGCTGCGCCGTTTCGACCCCCGTCCGGGCTGGCGTTATGAAACCACGCAGGCGCCCTACATCGTGCCGGATGTGCTCACCACCAAGGTCCGGGGCCAGTGGCGCGTGCAGCTGAATCCGGCGGTGATTCCGAAGGTGCGGATGAACCAGGTGTATGCGGAGCTGTTCCAGCGGCATCGCACCCAGGGTCATGCCGAAATGGCGAACCACCTGCAGGAAGCGCGCTGGACGATGCGCAACATCGAGCAGCGTTTCTCCACCATCCTGGATGTGGCCAATGCCATCGTGCGTCGCCAGCGTCACTTCCTGGAATTCGGCGCCATGGCGATGAAGCCGCTGGGCCTGAAGGAGATCGCGGACGAGGTGGGCATCCACGAATCGACCGTCTCCCGCGTGACCAACAACAAGTACCTCGCCACGCCGACCGGTGTCTATGAGCTGAAGTACTTCTTCTCCCGCGCGATCGTCAGCAGCAATGGCAGCGCCTGCTCGGGGACGGCCATCCGCGGCCTGATCAAGGACATCATCGAGGCAGAGAAGCCCGAGAGCCCGCTGTCGGATGCGGAGATCACCCGTCAGCTGGCGCGCCAGGGTCTGGTGGTGGCACGTCGCACGGTGACGAAGTATCGGCAGATGCTGCGCATCGAGGCGGTGGACCGTCGTCGTCAGCACAGCTGATCGCGTCTGCACCCGGCACAACGGCCCGCTCAGCGGGCCGTTGCCTTTTCTGGGGCGGCTTGGCGGCGGTCTCAGGAACGGCCGGCCTTGCCCTGCGGTGCGACGGAGCCTCGCGGCGCGGGGGCTGCCTTGGGATCCGGCACCATGCCCTGGCGCTGTTCCGCATCCAGGCCGGGGGTGGCGCGCAGGTCGGTGTCGACCTGCCCGTCCTTCAGATCCTGATGGGCCTGCTGCAGGACTTCCCGCTGGCGGTCGCCCGCGGCGCCGGTGCCCATGCCGCCGGTCGAGTCGGGGCCGGTCGATTGGTCGCGCTCATGGGGCAGTTGCACGTCGCCCACGTTCTGCGGATCCGGATGGCGTTCGCCCGGTGCCACCGGCGGTTTGTCCAGCAGGCGGCCGGTGTCTGATCCGCCGGTGGTGGAAGGCTTGGAGGGTGGTGCGGAGGAATTTGAGGCGTTCATGCGGGTCTCCTTCAATTCGGTTCACCGCCCAGAGGCAATCGACTGGCCTGATCGCACACGCAACACGCTGGACGGGCTGCGCGACGCCGGGCAGAACGCCGCGGGAAGCCCCTGGGACAGGCGGCGGGACGGGTCTGTGAGGCGGAGGCTGGCGAAGCGGCAGGGTGTCAGGTGAATCGGGCAAATCGCAAAGTGCGACGGGCACGCTGGTCCTAGCATCGGGGCCGTTATTCACGATGGAATTGCGAGCCTTGTGATGTTCACCTCTCCTTTGCGTGCGCCTGCGGGTGAGGGCGTTCTTGCCGACGTCGAAGCTCCGTCCCCGGAGATGGCGATTCAGCCTTCCGTGTCCCCCTCCATGGATTCATCCGTGGGTTCATCGGTGGATCCGTCCCTGGAGCGATTCGGGAACGGGCATGTCGATGTGGATGTCGATGTCGATGTCGATCTGCGTCGGCTTCATCTGTCCTCACCGGTGTGGGCGACACCGGGCGCCTTTGGCCCCTCCAAGACCTGGGTCCCGCAGTCCTTGCCCCTGCAGAGGCTGGAGATGCAGGACACCGCCCGGTGCCTGCTCAGTCGCGCCCGCCAGGAGGCCTACCTCCGGTGCAGGACGCTGGACGCCCGCACTCACGCGGAGGATCTCCCGGGCCTGCGCGACGCCATGCAATCACGATTGTGGGTGGTGGAGCAACTCATGGAGCAGGTGCCGGAACTGGTGGAAGATGCGCGCACCGTCGGCAGCGGACTGCGCATCTTCCGTACCGCCCAGGCGCTGATGGATGCCGCCGAGCGCGTCCTGAACGGCGGCTACCGCCACTACCCCGAGGCCGTCCGGCTCAATTGCCTGGATGGGGCGTGCTACACGCGTCTGGCGTCGCAGCTGGATCCCGACTTCTGGGACCGGGTGGTCCGCTGCGACCTCCTCACCCCGGAGCAGGCGGACGCTGTCGTGCTCCAGAGCTGTGAGCATCCCTATCGTGATTTTCAGCCGCGCTTCAGCTGCTGGAAAGATGCCCCCATCCTGCCAGCGCTGGACGCCAGCGCCGTCCGTCCCGTTGCACTGGAGACCGATCAGGTCAGCGACATCTGGGAAAGTCTGGGCGGGCACGGCGTCATCAATGCGATGACTGCGGCCCGGATGCTGCGGCACGACCGTGACAGCGACGCAGCCGATGTGGATGCGGTGGTCGCGCAGTGGATGACCCTTCGTCCGGGGTCACTGCACGCGGTGTTCATCCCCAACGCGGACATCCTGGTGCTTCGCACGGACTCGGCGGCGGCGCGTCAGATCTTCAACGGGCGGCCTGAGCATCAGCAGGCGCGCTATTGCCCGGAGGTCCGTCGGCTGTTCATCGGGGTGAAAGTCACCGGTGAGACCCGCGAAGTCCCTGCGGCCCGGCGGCCGCCGGAGGGCAGGCATCCGCCACGCTTCTGGCTGGAGCATGCCCGCATGCTGGTCCGGGAAGGCTGGAAGGCGCCGCCCGAAACACTGATCCGGGTGGTCCGGTCGATCGAGCCGGTGGAGGGCGAATCGATGGAATTCACGGTGGGCTGGAACACCGGTGTGCTGGACCTGCCGGAAGGCGGCTTCCTGGAGGCGCTGGCCGCAGCGACCTCTGACCAATCACTCGGTTTCGAGCTCGGAGTCTCTGAGGAGGAGAGCCATGCCATCGTGGTGGCGCGTTTCCTGCTCGGACAACCCCTGCCTGAGGCGCTCCGGCGCTACGTCGCGCGGCAGATGCGGTGGGCAGGGGTGGTGCAGGAGACCGCCCTGTGAGGGGACGTTCGCTGAGCAGACCTCGCTGGGCACCCCGGCACCTGACTTGCCACCCATGCCCGCATGACTGCATCTGCCTGGGAAGCGCGCCTGCGGGCGCTCGACATTACTTTGTGGGGGCAGTGGCTGATCGGCGCGGTGATCATCGTCATCGCGGCGTTGCTGCTGCATCGTTTACTCCGACCGCTGGCGCTGAGACTGGCCCGGTTTTCCGTCGTCGCGACCTCGGTGGTGCGTCGCATCGACCGGCCGGCCCGCTGGGCGATGCCGACGATCGGCCTGCTCATCGCCACGCAGGGCGTGCCCGAAGGTACCGTCGGTCTGCAGGGACTGCAGCACCTGCTGGGCATCGTGACCATCGTGGTGGTGGCCTGGCTCGGCGTCTCCGCCATTTCCGGGGTGGCCGAGGCGATTGCCGAATTGAATCCGGCCAATGTAGCCGACAACCTGCATGCACGCCGCATCCAGACGCAGACGAAGGTGCTGGCCCGCATCGCCAGCGCTGCGCTGATGCTCACCGCGCTGGCCTTCATCCTGATGACGTTCCCGCGTGCCAAGCAGTTGGGGGCCAGCCTGCTGGCGTCGGCGGGCATTGCCGGGCTGGTGGTGGGTATCGCGGCGCGCTCGGTCTTCAGCAACCTCCTGGCCGGCCTGCAGATCGCCATGGCGCAGCCGATCCGCCTGGACGACGTGCTGATCGTGGAAGGGGAGTGGGGCCGTGTGGAAGAGATCACCAGCACCTATGTGGTGCTGAAGATCTGGGACGAGCGGCGGCTGATCATCCCGCTGCAATGGTTCATTGAACATCCCTTCCAGAACTGGACGCGCACCAGTTCCAACATCCTCGGCTCGGTCATGCTGTGGGTCGACTACACGCTGCCGGTGGCAGAGCTGCGCGCCAAGGCGCAGGCGATGTGCGAGGCCTCCCGACATTGGGACGGACGAGTGTGCGGGGTGCAGGTGACCGAGAGCAATGACCGCACCATGCAGATCCGGGTGCTGGTGAGCGCCAAGGACTCCGGCAGCAACTTTGACCTGCGCTGCGAACTGCGTGAAGGGCTGATCGCGTGGCTCCAGAAGGCACATCCCCAGTCGCTGCCGCGGATGCGGGCGCTGGTGGAGAACGAACCGGCGCCGGTGGCGCCCTCGGTGCAGCCCTCGCTGCCGCCGTCACCGGCCCCCTGAAGGGACGGTGAGGTCCCCCGCGTGAGGGGGAACAAAGCCAGGATCTCCATGACTGAGACACCGTTGCAGCGTGCCACGCTAGGGTAGAGGTGGACGCGGATGCGACGGAGCAAGGAGAGACTGTGCCCAATCGACTCACCGCCTGTCTGCCGCAATGCCTGCGGCCCATGGACGCCGACGACGAACCCACCCGTGCGTCTTCGCGCGCCGGGGAAGGGCCTGCCCGCGGCACCCCGGCCGGGGCCGGCAGCGCCACCGCCGCTGCAGGGGCTTCAGCCACCGCGGCGGCTGCTGCAATGCCGATGACCCGCCTGGAGCGGATGGCCGAGATCGACCGACGCCTGGAGGGCATGCAGGCCTGGCCGAAGACACCCGCGCTGCGGTCCTTCCTCCAGCAGGGGCGCTCGCTGCTGTGCGACGCCCATCGGGATGGCCTTCGTATGGCGGCGCAGCAGGCGCGTTATCAAGCCTGGCAGCGGGACGTGGACGTGCTCGATGAGACCTGGCAGGCCATGCCCACGGTGAGGGACCGGTGGGTCGATCGGCTGGAGGCGGCGATGCGCCGGCAGCCGACGCCCCCACGTCAGGGGATGTTGAATGAGCAGCTGATTCCCGCCCGGCAACAGGTGGATCTCGCGCTGGAAGCCTTTGGGCGTGGGCAGCTGGACCGGGCGCTCGATGCCGAAGCGAAGGCAGCGGAACGGGTGCAGACGGCGGGCCGTCTGATCACCTGGATGGAACGCTCGACCGAATCTGAGATCGGGACCTTCAGCCGACAGTGCCAGAACGACCGGTTGGTCAACAGCACTGCCCAGATGCGGGCCTTCCTGGACCGGATGCGGCGACCGGACGACGAAGCCCGATTGCGCCAGCATCTCGGCTCCACCGGGCGGGAGTCCCTGCTGTCGGCCGGCTCGCGGACCTCCCGCACCTCCAACTCGGCGCCGATCGAGACGATGCTGAGCCACAGCCTCGTCCACTCCCTGAAGGAGCTGCGCGCCCAGGCGGACGCGTTGCCGCAGAACAACCTGCAGCGCGACGCTGCGAAGGCCCTGTGCGATGCCTTGAAGACGGAGGTCCGGGCCGGTCCCCGGCAGGTCAAACCGGAGCACCGGGAGTTGTATGAGTCGCTGCGTCAGCGGATCACGTTTTTCAACTACGTGGCGCAGCGGATGCGCCTGTCGGAGCTGGCGATGAGTGAGATCCGCGACGCCATGCCGCAGTTACCCCCGGCCCAGTTTTACAGGCAGCACGAGGCGGAACGTCTGCTCAAGGAGATACAAAGCGCCTTTGACCGCGAAGACCATGCCGCGCTCTTCCAGCTGGGTGAGCATGGCGATTCACTGCGCCGCGCCACGGTGGCGCTCGCGCGCAATCGAAGCGCAGACCAGCACATGCTGACTCACATCGCCGAGCGTCGGTGTGAGCTGGCGCTCCGGTTGAAGCCGTGGAACGACCTGGGCGGGCTGACCAGTCCCGCGCTGCTGTATGCGAGCCAGGCCAAGACGCTGCTGCGGCTGCTGGACGAATCCACGGACATGGAGCATTGCAAACGGCTGCTGTATGAGGTCGAAATCGCATGTGACCGGCTCGCCGCGATGCCTGGCAGCCGCGGAGGCCCGCGCACCCCGCAAGCCGTTCACGCCGCGCAAGCGCTGCAAGCCGCAGCAGCCGCGCCAGCCGCACGAGCCACACCACGATCAGGGCAGGCGCACTCGCATCCCAGCCCGGCTTCCATCCGCAGCTCCGAAGGCGGGATGAACACCCCGCACAACACCAGCCAGGGCAGCAGCGGCAGCAGCAGTGGGCGGAGCGTGCGGTCCCTGGAAATGCTGCAAGCGCTGGAGTCGATGGAGGCGCTGAATCCGGAAGAGGGCTTCCCGGCGGAAGCCTCCTGATTCGGCGCGGCGGCGGTGCGACAACCGCGGAACAAAGCCGCCGCCCCCGTGACTGAGGTTGCGCCCCAGCATCCCGCACCGCAGTCGCTTGCGGGTGCGCGTGCCATAGACCAAGGAGTGCCCGTGCCCTTTCGACTCAGCGCCTGCCTGCCGCAGTGCCTGCGATCCGAGGACCTCTCGGATTCCGATCACCCTGTCGCCGAACACGAGAGCGTTGTGCCCCGCGCCAGCTTCGCTGAGTCCCGCCGGGCGGGGGCTCAGGCTGCCGCCGGCGCTGCTCTCAACGCCCCGGCGCTCTCCGCAACCGAGTGGCTGACGGAGGTGGACTTCCTCACCTTCGCCATGAATGACTTTCCAAAAACATGGCTGATGTTGGCCGTGCTGGAGGATGGACGCAGGTTACAGAACGAAGAACTTCGAGGGGGCGTCGCCAATGCTGACCAGATGAAGCGGCTCCGCGAATGGCAAGGGCACGTGCTCTCGCTGAAGCGGCACTGGGAGGAAATGGCCACGGTCAGTCAGCGAAAGTCGGAAGAGCTGGAGCGTTTGATGATCCTGCAGCACGACCCGCGCCTGAAATCCTTGCTGCGTGAGCAGTGGCTGCACGCCGATCAGCAGGTGAAGGTGTCGCGACAATGGTTTGGCACCGGCGTCCACGACCGCGCGAAGAGTGCCAATCAGCAGGCGGCCCTGCATGTCGATATTGCGCACTACCTGCTGCCCTATTGGGAGCGGGCCACCCCACCGCAGCAGGTGCATCTCGAACAGATGTTCGAGCGCTGCCGTCAACAGGGATCCTATGGGGAGGTGCGGGCATTTCTCGCCAGCGCGCAGTTGCCGGGCTGGCAGCACCGCGTGCAGCATTGGTGCTGGCGGGCCTCGCCGGATTCCCATCCCTGGGTGCCGGATGCAGCCGGCCAGGAGCGGTGTTCGGCGTTGCGTCAGTTTGAACACAAGGAAGCAGCCCTCAAAGAACTGAAGCGGCTGCGGACCGCGGCGGACCGCCTTCCGCAGGCCCAAGGGCTGCAGGCCGCACTGAAGCACGCCTGCGTCACGATGGCGCAAGCCCTCACCGGCGGGCCGCCTCGCTTGAATGTGGTCAATCGCGCCTGGATTGAGCTGCAGGGTGCACGCGTTGCCAAAGCCCATGAAGCATCGGAATCGGTGGCTGACGCGGAACGTCGCCTTGTCGAGATCAAGGCGGCCATGGATCAGCTGCCGGACTCTCAGCACTATCGTCTCGCACAGGCGGAACGCCATTGCGAGGCCATGGCGGGGGCCTACCAGCAGGAAGACTATGACGCGGTCGAGCGACTTCAGCGCAGGCATGTGGCGTTATGTCGCGCCACGTTGACCTTGGCGCAGCAGCCCGGCGCGGACATCGAGCGGTGGGTGAGCATCGGCGAGCAGCGCAGTCTGCTGAAGATGCGATTGGATCGCTGGACAGACAAGCCCGTCAAAGCGGGCCGCGACTTGCTCAGCGCGTCCCGCGCGAAGGAACTGATGGACACGCTGGACGTCTCCCCCGACCCCCACACCTGTGAGCAGTGCCTGGCGGAACTGCAGTTGATCTGGTTGTCGCTCTCCCGTGCGGGCTTCTCCGGGGAGCCCGGGTGGCCACCGCATGCGCCGCCTCCCATTCCATTGTTCCCGCCCCCAGCCACCGCCGCCGCCCCCATCGTCACCGTCGCAGCCGTCTCCCACATGCCGCAACCCTTGCCTCCCATTCACCTCCCCATGCGCCCGCCAAGCCTGCCGGGAGACGCTCGATGATGCGCCGCTTCGCTCAACTGTTTAGCGGCGGCTACAGCGCCGTGCCGGAATGGGAAGACCAGGCCGAACCCCAACACCCGTCTCGGGACGCGCGGGGTGGCAGCGCGGGGCGTTCGGAACGCCCCGAACGTCCTCAGCGTGCCGAGCCTTCCGCCCGTTCGGCGCGGACCGACCGTTCCGACCGCACGGCGGGTGCCTCGGCGCCAGCAGCCGAGGACCATCCGGAGCTGGCCTCACCCCTCGCTTTTTCCCATCTGGCGCGCGACAGCCTGGGGCGTGCGCTCGCCTGGGGTCCCTTCCACAGCAAGGACGCCAAACGCCTGCTCGAAGACCTCTGTGACGTGGTGGATGCCGGACTGGATCCGCATGTGAAGCATGTGGAATGGCGACGCTATGCGGCTTATCACGCCGATCTGATCAAGGAGATGGACGCGGCCTGGCAGTCCTTGCCCGGCCTGCGCGAGCGCCATGCCGAGCAGTTTGACGCGACATTGGCTCAGCCGCTGGACGGTCCACTCGATCACTATCTCCAGATGCAGGTGGCGGTGGCAGAAGCCAATTTTCAAAGGGCGCGGGAAGCGTTTTTCAATCGGCGATTCCCGTCTGCCCAGGCTCTGGATGCCCAGGGCCTCAAGTATTGCGAACGGGCCCGGGATCTGCTGCTGTGTCATCGCCATGGGACGGCGCAGGAGCAGCTGGCGATGATGGCAGTTCTCGATGCCGTGCGCGCGAAACGCGAGCCTCCTGAGGCGGAGGAGGCGCTGGTGGAGGCCGCTGCATGGCGTTCGCGCGGCAGCCTCCCGCCCTGGCCACCGTCAGCAGACGCCGCGTCCGGACCCAAGGCCGCCACCACCCCAGCGGCCAGCGCCACCTCTGCAAGCTCCGCAGCCTCCGCAACATTTGGCGCTCCAGCCACCCCGACCACTTCCGAAGTGCCCGGCGTCTCGACTCAGGCGTCTGTGCCAGCGCCGGACTTCTGGGCGCGGTTGAGCGAGGCGAGCGTCATCCTCCGGACCGAAGGTGCGCGGATTGACCCAGGGCGTCACATCGAGAATGTGCTGATGTTGCTGGTCCGGGAGAGTGAGGAAGCCGCGAAGTCGGCACGACCTGAATACAAGGCCCTGCTGAACGATCTGCATCATCAGATCGGGGTGGCGCGGCTGGCCTGCGATGAGCTGGACGAAAGCAGGCGGGCGCACACCGCGTTGGCGCAACTGCTGCAGCAACACCCGCAGTGGCGTCAGCCGATGGCCGCCACACTGGCAGCCATCACGCGGGGGGTCGAAGACGCGGGCCTCTCCCTCCAGCAAGGGGCGCCGGAGGAGGCCAGAGCCATGGCTGAACGCACCGGCCAGAAAGCCCGTCAGGCGGCCGGGCGGGTGCTGATGGCCGAGGCCGGCCGATGGCCGGACGCGAAGGCCCAGTTGACGCGCCGGGACCAGGCGGCGGAGCACTACACGCGCCTGCTGGGAGGCCGCGCCTCGCCAGCCTCCGAGCGGCTGCTCAAACGGGCGGCGCGGATGCTGCAGGCATTTGATGTAGCCGGAAGCGGGAAGGACGCCGAGCGCCTGCTGGTTGGCATGAACGAGGCCTTGCAAAGGGTGGATCTGATCATGCGGCGCGCCGGCGACAAGCGGACGTCGTTCCTTCCCACGCAGAAAGCACCCGCTCACACCTGACGCTCCCCCTCGATGTTGCGGCCGACCTTCCCCCGGCGTTCCCCATCGATGCCCGCCCGTCGCCCCAATCCCCAGAGAAAGCATTCATGTTCGGCAGGAAGACCGGCCCGCACGCGGGCTATGCAGCAATTTGCAGCGACGAGGCGGAAGCCATGCGCGCGGAGAACGACTCCGTCTTGAGGGGGACGGCTTCCGGAGTAAGTGATGCCGCGTGCGCCGGGAAGGCGCTGCACAGCGCCGACATCCCTCCAGCGCTGCCATCCCGGGTGCTCTTCTGTCACGAAGTCATGAGCTGCGTACGCAAACTGGAGGCCTGGAAGCCGGAAGGGGGAGCGCTGCTGGTTCTCTACCGCGCCGCGCTGACCGGGCAGGACTACGCACTGAGCGACCGCGAGCTCACGCCAGCGTGGCGCCAGTTTGCCGCGAATCTCAAGAACGAAGTGGCGACGTACGAGCAGGACTGGAACCGGCTCACCGGGCTGAGCAGGAACATGATCCACGCGTTCGACTGGATCCAGACCGAGCCGCTGGAGGATCGGTTCGACCTCCTGCTCCAGCGCCAGCTGGCGGTGGCGCATCGGAAGTTCAAGGATGCCAGGCGCGCGTTTGAGGCGGGCGATGTCCGGTCCGCCTGCCGGGCGGATCATCAGGGACGGCAATACTGCTGGTTCGCTGACGCCATCCTGCGCTGCGCCCGCGAAGGCACCGAGGCGCAGAAGGACGAACTCCAGCAGATGCTGGCGGAAGGCATGCAGAAGGGCAACGTCCCGAAGATGTATCAGCAGCTCAAGAGCAGCTGCTGGTATGCGCAGGCGCCTGCCGCGGAACCGCTGACCGATGATCCGTTTGCAGAGATGGCGGCCGCCGGCCCCGCGCCCGACACCGCAGCCAGCTCACCGACCTGGAGTCCGCCGTGCACCCCCACCGGCACGCTGACGCGCATGGCGAGCCACACCGCGGCCGCTCCGCGCACCGTCCGCGAGCGGATTGAAGATCTACTGGCGATCGCGCGCCTGCGCTTCACCCAGATCGACCGCAGCCGGCAACTGAGTCAGCGCTTGAGTCTCTTGCACGCGGAGTTGCCAGGGCCCCGGGAACTTCCCTCTCAAGGCTATCTGGCTGCATTGGACCAGCTGGAGCGGGATGTGGCCACGGCGCAGCGGGTGTCAGCGGTCCAGCAGGAAGCTGTGCTGGCCGAAATCGCGCTGCGCAACTTTCTGGCCAGCCGACCCGCGCTCGACGAGATGCTCCATTACCGGAAAGACGGAGCGAAAAGTGCTTACCAGGCCAGCTTGCAGTACGCCAGCGAGGGACGGATGGACCGGGCGGAAACGGCGGCCCGCGACAGTTTCAATCTCAACAACCTGGCGCTGCAGATGGCCCGGAGTACCGAGGCGGGAACATGGCCCGACGCCGCTGCACAGATCAGGCAACGTGACGCGCTGTGCCTGGAGGCGCATGCCCAGGCGAGTGGTCCCGTGACCGTCACCATGGCACGCCTGCTGGACCGGGTGGTGGCCCTGAGAAACGGGTTTGACACCGCGGTGAATCAAGAACAGGCGGCGGTCATGCTGGACCGGATGGAGCGGACGCTGGCGCAGGTGAAGGCGCTCGGCCGTGTGCCTCCGCATCCACGGACAGCGCCCGCTTCCACTCCAGCGGCGCCCGCAAGCGCCTGACCGCGGAGCCCGCCCCGGCGCGGGCCCCTCAAGCGCCCAGCGTGTCCACCAGATGCTGCAGGACCTGCGCCATCTCCGCCTGCTCCTGCAGGTAGTAGCGCGCATGGCTGTTGTCCAGCCGCGGCCCGACCCGGACGGTCACCCAATCGCGCTCGGCGCGCTCGAACACCGGCTCGTCGTTGGTGTCGTCACCGGCATAAAAGCCGCTGCGGCAACCGTAGCGGGCCATCAGACGATGCATCGCATCGCCCTTGTCCGGCGCACCGGCCGCCAGCACGTTCACCACCTGCTTGCCGGGCTCGATCAGCACCTCGGGGGGCAGTTCGGTCAGCAGTTCGTCGATCACCGCGCGTGCCGCCACCGGGTCCGGCGAGAGCCGGTAGTGGATGGCGATGGACGCGCCCTTGTCCTCGATGAATACGCCCGCGGTCGACAGGCGTGTGCGGCGGTCCTCCACCCGTGTCCGGAAGGGTGCCAGCGTCTCCACCACCCGCGCGTCGGGGCCCTCGATCAGATCCTCGGCGCCGTGGTTGCCAACGATGTGGGTCGGCGTGAAGCCCAAGCGCTGCTGCACATCCTCCACCTGTCGGCCGGTCAGGATCACCAGCGGCAGCCGCCGCGCGAGGGTGGTCAGCAGGGGTACCATCGACGGCGGCGTGCGCGCGGTGTCCGGATGCATCACGATCGGCGCCAGGGTGCCGTCGAAGTCAAAGGCCAGCAGCGGCTGCTGCTGCACGAGGCGGGTCAGGGCCTGCCGCCCTTCGGGTCCAAGAAGATGTTGTTGCAGGCTCATGCGTCGATCGCCTCCGACCCTTCGCGGGCGCGCCGTTGGACCCGGCGCGTAATGCGTTCGCGCAGTCGCCACTGCCCCGCATCGGCCAGCATGCGTCCGGCCCAGCGGTAGACGTTGAACTCCCGCACCGTCATACGCAGGCTGGCCATCCGCTCCCGCTGCTCGTTCGGCGGCATGTTGGCGGCACGGTGCAGCGCGTCGGTGGTTTCTTCCACGTGATAGGGGTTGATCACCAGCGCTTCCGGCAACTCGCGCGCGGCGCCGGCGAAGCGGCTGAGGATCAGCACCCCCTGCTCGTCGTCGCGGGCGGCGATGAACTCCTTGCAGACGAGGTTCATGCCGTCGTGCAGGCTGGTCACCACGCACATGTCGGCGGCCCGGTAGAGCTCCATCAGCGCAGCATGGTCGTGATGCTCGGCCAGCAGACGCACCGGCTGGTAGCCGTCGCTGCCGAAGCGCTGGTTGATGCGATCGGTCACGCGGTGGATGCGGTCCTGGAATTCGCGGTATTCCTCCAGCGCATTCCGGGTCGGGGCGGCCACCTGGACCAGCACGAAGCGGCCCTGCCACTGGGGATATTTCTCCAGCAGGCGCTCCACCGCATGCAGACGCTCCAGGATGCCCTTGGTGTAGTCGAACCGGTCCACCCCGACGGCGATGCAGGCATCGTCCGGCAGCTTCAGCCGCTCGATCACCGCACGGCGGGCCTCGCTCGGGGCCGGCCAGCGCAGACGTTCATCGTCCGTCGGCCAGGCGATCGAGATCGGATAGCTCTGCACGAGCGTCGGTTCCCCCTGGTAGCTGATGGTGGCGTGTTCATGCTCGATGCGGGCTTCCAGGTAGCGGTCCACCGTCTCGGTGAAGTTTTTGCAATGGAAGCGGGTGTGGAAGCCGAGGATGGTGCTGCCCAGCATCCCCTGCAGCAGCTCGCGGCGCCACGGGCAGATGCCGAAGGATTCCGGGTTGGGCCATGGAATGTGCCAGAAGGTGATGATGGTCGCCTTGGGCAGCTTCTCGCGGACCATGGCCGGCAGCAGGGCGAAGTGATAGTCCTGCACCAGCACGACCGGATCGTCGCTGCGGGCTTCGGCCACCACCGCATCGGCAAAGCGCTGGTTCACCGCGCGGTACTGGGCCCAGTCGGACTCACGGAACACCGGCCGCACGTGGGCCACGTGACACAGCGGCCACAGGCCTTCGTTGGCAAAGCCCTGGTAGTAGCCCTGTTCTTCCTCTTCGGTCAGCCAGATGCGGCGCAGGACATAGTCCTTGGTGTCGGGCGGTACCGCCACGCGGTCGTTCTCGTCCACCGTGTCGCGGTCGGCGCTGCCGCTGCCGTGGGCGATCCAGGTGCCGGAGCAGGCGCGCATCACCGGTTCCACCGCGGTCACCAGACCGCTGGCCGGGCGGCTGACGGTGATGCCGCCATCCTTGCCCTTCAAGTGGATGTAGGGCTCGCGGTTGGACACCACGATCACCTGGTCACCGCGCAGCTGCGTACGCAGCAGGCCCCGCAGGCGTTCGGGATCCCATGGCGTCAGCGGGCCATGCTCCCGGTAGAGGTTGTCTTCCAGCTCGCGCAAATGCTGGCGGATTTCCACCTCCAGCGGTTGCAGCTCCGGCGGAGCGGAGTCGGCCACCGCGCTGCCGGTGCCGGTCTGCAGCAGCGGCCGGACCAGCCCTTCACCGCGCAGAATGGCGCGCATGCCGGACACCCAGCCGCGCCAGCTCAGCTGCGCCACGATCATTGTGATGCCGGCCACCGCCAGGCCGAGCACGGTGATGAAAATGATCATGTAGCGCCGCGTGTCGATGCTGCGGCGGTCGGGCAGGCTCAGGTCATGCAGCAGCACCAGCCGGTCGGAATCCGCCTGCTGAGCATTGACCGGGAAGTCGCCGATGTGGACGGCGCCGCTGGACAGCTCCAGCCGCGGATCCTGTTTCTTGGCAATCTCGCGCGCCTCTCCACAGGTCAGCGAGCCGGGGAAGCCCTTGGTGCTCAGGATCTGTTCATTGGTGGCGCTGCACAGGGCAATACCCACCAGACGTTCGTCCAGCACGCCGCGTTCGAGCAGGCCGCGCAGCCGGTCGAGCTTGGCGTTGGGTTCGATGTCCGAGATGGCCAGCGACAGCGTCTTGGCCACCATCGCACCGCGAGCGCTCAGGTCGCGCGAGAACCAGCGCAGGGTCATGCGATCCAGCAGCGGCAGCGCCAGCAGGGCGGCCACCGTCAGGGTGACCAGCAAGGGCACCAGGAACCGGATCTGAAGATGGATGGATTTCATTCGCCACTCCCTGGGCGCGCAAGGAACCGCGGTCGATGCCATCGACCGAAGCCCGCGCGCGGATCGTTGTTGTCGTTGTCGTTGTCGTCATTGATGCCGCTGGCATCGCGCTCGGCCGCTTGCTGGCGCACCGCCATCAGGCCGCCAAAGGCCAGACCCGCCGCAAAGCCGCCCCACAGCAGCCATTTGCTGCCGGCTTCGGCGGCGCGGTCGGCGGAGGGCGTGAGACGGCGCGGACTGACGATCTGATCGATGCCGGCGGCCACAACCGTCAGCATCAGTGCATCGGTACAGGCATTGAGACGGGTGGGGCGGCGGCGCAGGCAGCGCACGCGGTCATACAAGGCCCCCCAAATGACGGAATGGGCCGCATGCACCGCCACCGTCGAGGCACGGGAAAACAAAGGCGGGCGGCCGACGCGGTATTCCCGCGCGCCGATCAACGACCCGACACGGTGGGCATGGTCAGTGCGGCTGCCCCGCAGCAGGGCCACTCCGGACAGCAGGCTGGCCAGAATTCCTTCAGCGGCGGCGCGTCGCAGCGCCTGGATCAGCAAACCCTTCAAAGGCGACTCCTGTGACAGAGAGAAACAACCCTCGGTCTTAGGCAATCACCGTGCCATGTGACACCGCTGGATCAGGCTCGATTCGCCCGAATGTCGAACGGATCAATGGGCCATCGGCTGTATCCGCCGCGGCGCGGGGCCTTAGTGCAGGGCGGTGGGCGGCGGCATGTAGGGCGGCTCGCGCACAGGCACCGGGTTCTCGGGCAAGGGCGGGTCAATGATTTCTGGCGGGCCGGGTTCCGGCGCGGTCGGAGGGCCGTGCGGCGGGGGTGGCACGCTGGGCACCTCATTGGGGAAGGGCGGAGACGGCGGAATGCTGTGCGCCAGCACCCGCGCGGATGCGGCAAGAGTGGGAGTCATGGGCAGGGTCCTTGGAAGTGTGAGGTTCATCCTGCAAGCGGCGCGCCCGGTGCGTGGCTTGCCATCCCAACTCATCACTCCTTTTTTCTTCAAGCTTCTTCAAGCATTCGGAAGGAAGTTCCCATGAGCAGCAAAAACACCCAGGACCAGCAACGTGAGATCCAGAAGGATCAGGACCAGTCGGATCGGGCCAGCAAGGGCAGTGGCAAGGGCGGCGGCAAAGAGGACACCCGGCCTCTGCAGGCCGGGACCCGAGAGCAGCCGAGCCAACTGCCGGCGCAGCACATCGAGAAACCCGGCCATGAGGCCGATCTGGAGCTTGCACCGCGCTTTCTGGCGCCTGATTACAAGGGCTCCGGCAAGCTGCAGGATCAGGTGGCGCTGATCACCGGCGCAGACTCCGGCATCGGGCGTTCGGTGGCCGTGCTGTACGCGCGCGAAGGCGCGGATGTCGCGATCGTCTACCTGAGCGAAGACGAGGATGCGCGCGAGACGCAGCGTCATATCGAAGCGGAAGGCCGCCAGTGCCTGCTCATCCGTGGTGACGTCCAGGAGCGCAAGTTCTGCGAGGACGCCGTGCAGCAGACGGTCAAGCGCTTTGGCAAGCTGGACATCCTGGTGAACAACGCGGCCTTCCAGGAGCATGCCGACTCGCTGGAAGACCTCACCGAAGAGCGTCTGGAGCTGACCTTCCGCACCAACATCTTTGGTTACTTCCATATGGCCCAGGCCGCACTGCCGCACCTGAAGGAAGGCAGCGCCATTGTGAACACCGGCTCGGTGGTGGGCCTGCAGGGCAGTGGCACGCTGCTGGACTATGCATCGACCAAGGGGGCGATCCATGCCTTCACCAAGTCGCTGGCGCAGAACCTGCTGCCCAAGGGCATCCGGGTGAATGCGGTCGCACCGGGGCCGGTGTGGACGCCGCTCAATCCGGCGGATGCCCCGGCGGAGAAGGTCGCCAAGTTCGGCAGCAGTGCGGATGTGAAGCGTGCGGCGCAGCCGGAAGAGCTCTCACCCGCCTATGTCTTCCTGGCGTCCAAGGTCTGCGCCAGCTACATCACCGGCATTGTGCTGCCGGTGACCGGCAGCATCGGCGCCATCTGAGGACGACGCCGGTCCGCCTTGCGGCCCAGGTGCGTCCTGCGTCTGGAAAGGGGTTCAAACAGGGGTCAAAACAGCGGTGTTGGCCTCTGTTCATCGACCTTCCGGCCGATCAGGCATTGTTGGCACCCCGTTTGCCGGATGATGGCAAAGGAGCTCTCGAACATGAACCACAAGCCATTTGAGACGCCCTGGCAGTTGTTCTGGTGTGCCGACGCGGCCGATGAGCGGCTGCTGCATGTGAGCGAGTCGGTGTCTTCGGTGCTGGGCATGACGCCAGGCGCCTTGATGGAAGATCCGCTGCAGTGGAACCATGCGGTCCTGCCGGCGGATGCCGCCGCCTTGCCTCGTCCCTTCTTCGCGGAAACGGTCCCGCATGCGGGTGACCAGCTCCGCGAATACCGAATGCTGGGCGCGGATCTGCATCTCTATCAGGTCCGCGAGCGTCGCTACCGCTGGCGTGATCCGGTGAGCGGGCGGCTGCATATCTTCGGCCTGGTCGAAGGGGTGCAGGAACTGCGTCGCCCACCCGACGAACCGGTCGAGCCCTCCTGGGAACACCTGTGGGCCCACGGCGACAACGAGCCGAGCCGCTCCGGCAGCGTGCCCCGCACGCCGGATCCGGCCAAGCAGACCGACGACAACGCGGACGATCCCGGCCCGCCGAGCCACGTCCCTGACGACCCCGGCGTGCCGGGCGAGGGCCCCAAGCGATACCACGACGACTACGGATCGACGCGGCGGATGTCCTCGCGCGGCCGGCCCTTCGCCGTGTCGGAGCCGCTGTCATGAGTCATGTCTTCCAGCAGTTCGATATGCAGTGGCAGGCGGAACGGCAGGCCCGGGACGAGGTGGTGGCCCTGTTGATGGACGACCATCAGCAGTCGCTGCTGGCGTTCCGGCAGTACGACCGTCTGCGGACCAGCGCCGATGCCGCCAGCCGCGAGGCGCAGGTGCGGCGCATCTGTGCGCTGGTGACCCTGCATGCGACGCTGGAGGAGGAGCTCTTCTACCCGGCGCTGCGCCGCTGCCCGGACGTGGGCGCCGCTGAGCTGCGGCTGGTGCATGAGGCGGAAGTGGAGCAGCTGGTGGTGCGGATCCTGATGGCGCAGCTGCGCCGGATGGAAGCGCAGGACACGCAATTTGATCCGCTGGTGGGCGTGCTCAGCCGCTATGTGGAGCACCATGTCAAGGATGTGGAGCAAGGCATCCTGCCGCGACTGAATCAGGTGGCGTCGCTGGGATGGCAACAGCTGGCGCTGGATCTGCAGCGCCGCCGGGAAGAACTGCTGAGCAAGTGGGCGACTGAGCTGCAAGGGGACGCGGGCATGCAACGGGCGCCTTTGGACGCGTCGGTCGCTTCGGGCTCCGCGTCTGGCTCCGTAGCTTCGTCAGGCTCTTCCTCGGCGGCTCCAGGCGCGGCGAGCCGCCTGCAACGGTCATCGGCACCGGGGATGGATTGCACGGCCTCCAGGGTGAACCGGCGCTGACGTGCCCCTCATGCCTCCTACCGCTGTGGCGGTGGGTTGATTCGCCGTCCCGCGGTCAGCCGGCGCCCGGCAGGAATCGGATGCCGGTTCGCTTCACGAGTTCTTCATAACTGATCGGCGCCTGGATGCGTGCCGTCGCCGTGTTGGGCAGCCAGTGCGCCCAGCTGCGACCGGTGGTGTCGTCATGCACCAGCTTGTACATCGCGGCCGGGATGGCCGGACCGTCGTCGCCCAGGCGCGGCGGGTGGGCGTCGTAATAGGCGCCGGTGATGATGGTCACCGGACCCCTGGCCCGCATCACGTAGGCGCGGGTGTCCTTCTCGATCTTGTTCCAGGGCTGCTGGTTGTTGACCGCGTTTTGCGGCACCACATTGGCCAGGGAAAATGACTGCGCCATGGAACGCTCGTCGCTCATGTCACGCGCCGGTGTCAGGTGGCCGCGGTCATGGCGTTCGTCCTTGGGGCGGCGGGACTCGCCGGCGTAATCCTCCAACTGGGCACGCTCACGCGCGGGCAATCGGGCGTCGGGGAAGAACGCCTTGCGGCCATCGGGCCGTTTGATGTCGGCGCCGTCGCGCAGCTCGGCCGCCGTCAACCGTTCGGCCGAGAACAGAGGCCCCTTGAGTGCGCCTGCGTGCAGGACGGCGAATTGGTCGTAGCAGAGCGCGCGCAGGGTCCCGTAGCGGGCGCTGAGGAGGGTGCCAGCACCAGCAACGCCGCTCACAGTGTCGGCGTCAAGGACCGGCGCCTGCCCGCGGAAAAAGTGTGATGCGCAGGCCTGGAAGCTGCCGGAGACCGGCGGCAGATCCGCCGTCCGACTCTGGGCCGATGTGTGGCGCTGGGCAGCTCCTTCTGGCGCGTTCATGCGCTCCAGGCTGCGTTGCAGGTCTCGCGTCAGCGATCGGGTGCTGTCGGCGTTGCACAAGCCCGGCAGGGCGAGAAGGGAAGACGCCAGCAGCAGGCCGAGCGCCGCGCGCCCGGGGACCGGCGCGCCAAAGCAGAAAGAGGGGATCAACGAGTCAACCGTCAGAGACCAAAGACGGGCGTGAGATTACCGATGAAGGGCAGGCGCCCCTGCATTCGTGTGCGGTCTGCAAAACAAAACGCCGACCGCGTGTGACCGCGGTCGGCGTTGCAAGGCTCTTTCAGGACCTCAGATCAATCGGGTAAGCGACCCAGAGGCCCGGCGGCTCACACCAGTGGCGGATCCGTCTCCCGCTCGAACGGCCGATGCTGGCCCACCGCCGTGATGAAGGTGCTCATCACGTCGGCATCCACGCTGCCCTTGCCGCCGGCATCCATGAAGAACAGACCCGGGTCGCCGCCGCCTTCCTCTGCGGACCCGGGTGCACCGGTCGCCGCGAGCAGCGCGCTGCTATGGCCCAGCACCAGGATCGGCTTGCAGTGCCGGTACAGGTCCTGCACAAAGCTCACCGCCTGACCGGAGATCGACAGATTCGGCCGGTCCGCCGATTCGTCCGGCAGCACCACCGCATCCCACAGCGCACCCGGGGCGGTCTCCAGCGTGACCTCGACCTGCATCGGATCGCCGCTGGCGGGTTGCACATCCCCCAGTCGATGGCCGATCAGGCGCGGCACGCCACCGGCTTGCAGCACGGCGGTATGCACCGCCCGCACGGCGGCGCCATCCACGCCCTGGTGCACCAGCAGTGCCACGCGGCGCCCGTTCAGCGCGCCATCCCCCGGACGTGCCATCAAGGACAGCGCCGGCGACTGCGTCACCTCCGGCGGCTGCACCGAGCCCTGCACACCCGCACCGATGTGGCTGCCCGGCGCGAAGTCCGGCAGCGGCGCCGGCACGTCCATGCCCAGGCCGTCGGCCACCCGCTGCGCCAGGGTTGCATCCACCCGCGCCAGCAGCGCCAGCACACGCTGCCGCACCGCCGGGGTCTGCACCCGGGTCAGCTCGAAGCGGTAGGCGCCCACGATGTGGTTCTGCTCCGCTTCACTCTGGCTGTTCCAGAACAGACGGGCTTGGTTGTAATGCTCCGCAAAGCGCTCCGGCTTGCCGCGCAGCGCCTCGCCCTGGATGGCCTTGGGATAGGACACAAATCCGCTGGCGCCCGCCTGGAACGGGCAACCGCCGCCCAGTGAATTCGGCTCATACGACACGCGTCCACGGGGAATCGCCTGACGATGCAGGCCATCGCGCTGGTTGTTGTGAATCTGCGTGACCGGCGCATTGATGGGAATCTCGTGGAAGTTCGGACCACCCAGGCGGGTGATCTGTGTGTCCACATAGGAATGGATGCGGCCGGCCAGCAGCGGGTCATTGGTGAAGTCAATGCCGGGGATGATGTGGGCCGTGCAGAAGGCCACCTGCTCGGTCTCGGCAAAGAAGTTGTCCGGATTGCGGGTCAGCACCATGCGGCCCACCGGGCGCAGCGGCACCAGTTCTTCCGGCACCAGTTTGGTCGCATCCAGGATGTCGAAGGACCATTGCTCGGCCTGTTCCTCGGTGAACACCTGCAGGCTCAGCTCCCATTCCGGATAGTTGCCGGCCTCGATCGCTTCCCACAGGTCACGCCGGTGGAAGTCGGAATCGGCACCGGAAATCTTCACCGCCTCATCCCACACCAGCGAGTGCGTGCCGGCCTTGGGCGTCCAGTGGAATTTGACGAAGTGGGCCTCGCCGCGGGCATTGATCAGCCGGAACGTATGCACGCCAAAGCCCTGCATCATCCGGTAGCTGCGAGGAATGGCCCGGTCAGACATCGCCCACATCAGCATGTGCGCGGATTCCGGCATCAGGGAGACGAAATCCCAGAAGGTGTCATGCGCGCTGGCGGCCTGCGGCATGCCATGGTGCGGCTCCGGCTTCACGGCGTGGATCAGGTCGGGAAACTTCATCGCGTCCTGGATGAAGAACACCGGGATGTTGTTGCCGACCAGGTCCCAGTTGCCTTCGTCGGTGTAGAACTTGACGGCAAAACCGCGCACGTCGCGGGCGGTGTCGGTCGAGCCGCGCTCACCGGCGACGGTGGAGAAGCGCACAAACACCGGCGTGCGCTTGCCCGGAGCGGCGAAGGGCGCGGCGACGGTCAGGTCGTCCAGAGCCTCATAAGCTTCGAAGTAGCCATGGGCGGCGGAGCCACGGGCATGCACCACCCGCTCCGGGATGCGCTCATGGTCGAAGTGGGTGATCTTCTCGCGGAGGATGAAGTCCTCCATCAGCGTCGGCCCGCGCAGGCCGGCCTTCAGCGAGTTCTGGTTGTCAGCCACCCGCACGCCCTGATTGGTCGTCAGGGCTTGGCCATTCGAGTCGACCCGCACGCGGTCCAGCGATTCATTGGTGGGGTTGTAGCCCAGCTCCGGCATGCCGTCGCCCACCTTGTCGGAGGCGAAGTCCTCGGCGACGGTGCTGGCGGAGACCAGATCGTCGGGGCTGTCCACCGCCGTGCCCTGGGGCGGGGAGACGGCATTGTCACGGCCATGTTCAGCGGCCTTGTTCTCATTGGAAGGCATGGCCGCGGCCAGGGTGTCGGTGCCGCTCATCTTGCGCGCCAGCCGCACCTGCGATTCGGTGGCGGCGGCGCTGGTGACCAGCTCGCTGCGGGCCGGGCCGGCCATGGTGCTCATGGCGGAGCCCAGACCTTCATTGGGCGGGCCAGGTGGCAGCGCGGCGGCGGCGGAGGCCTTGGCCCGGGTGGAGGTCTTGGTGGCTGCAGCAGCGCCGGCAGGTGCCTTGGCGGCGGCTTTGCCACCGGCCGCGGCGGCAGATGCCGAGGCGGTGGAAGCCGGGGATGCGGTCTTGCGAGCCGGCGCGGCGTCGGACGCAGCCGTCGGCGCGGGTTTCTTCGTGGGCATGGGGAATCCTCGTCTGTGCGGAAAAAACCGGGTGTGCCGGGATGGGAGTGCGACAGAAGGTGGCAAGCCCCGTGCCGTTGCCAGTGCGGCAGCGGCATTTCATTGGCACGTGGCGTCCGGCCGCTTCGCGCAGCGGTGCCTCGCCAGGGCGGGCGACATCACAACGTCGCTTCAAATGCGCGGCGGCGACGGTGATGGCGACTATGGTGGCACCCGGGTTGCCGATTCCAGGGACACAGCCGCGATGCCTCGCATCGCCCCGCGATCCTCACCGGAGATCACCATGACCTCGAAGTACGGCAAGAAGGCCCAGGAAGAAGTCGCCAAGGCGCTTCACGAAGAGAAGCATCATGAACTCAAGAGCGGTAAAAGCGGCAAGACGGTGACCAGTCGCAAACAGGCCGTTGCGATCGGCCTGGCCAAGGCGCGCAAGGAAGGCGCGAAAGTGCCTTCGAAGGTGCCGTCCAAGCGCAATGCCACTCGGCATTGAGGGGCGACGGTCGCGTACCGCGCTGAAGGCCTCAGAGCGCAAGGCGCAAAAAAAAGGGGCAGCCATCATGGCTGCCCCTTTCCTGTGTGGCGATCTTGTCGCGATACGCCTGGCATCCGCTGACGATCAGCGCGCCTGCACCTTCCAGATCACATTGCCCACGTCATCGGCCACCAGCAGCGCGCCCTGGCGATCCAGCGCCACGCCCACCGGACGACCCTGCGCCTGACCCTTGGCATCAAGGAAGCCGGTCAGCACATCCAGCGGCATGCCACTGGGTTTGGCGCCGACGAAGGGCACGAAGATGACCTTGTAGCCCGCCGGATTCTTGCGGTTCCACGATCCATGCTGGCCGACAAACATGCCGTGCGCATACGCCTGCGACAGCTTGTTGCCATCGCTCGACGCGAGCCCCAGCGAGGCGGTGTGCGCGCCCAGGGCGTAGTCAGGAATGATCGCCTTCTCCACCAGATCCGGGCGCGGCGGCTTCACACGGTCGTCCACGTTCTTGCCGTAGTAGCTGTAGGGCCAGCCGTAGAAGCCGTTCTCCTGCACCGAGGTGATGTAGTCGGGCACGAGATCGTCGCCCAGTTCGTCGCGCTCGTTCACCGCCACCCACAGCGCTTTGCTGGTCGGCTCCCAGGCCAGGCCCACCGGATTGCGCAGGCCGCTGGCAAACACCCGGCTGGCGCCGGTCTTGACATCGATTTCCATGATCGCGGCGCGTTCCTGTTCGGCTTCAATGCCGTTCTCCGCCACATTGCTGTTGGAGCCGATGCCGGCATAGAGCTTGGTGCCGTCGCCGTTGGCAATCAGGCTCTTGGTCCAGTGGTGGTTGATGCGGCCGCCCGGCAGATCGGCCAGCTTCACCGGCTGCCCGGCCAGCTTGGTCTGGCCTTCGGCGTAGGGGAAGCGCACCACGGCGTCGGTGTTGGCGATGTAGAACTGATCCCCTATCAGGGCCATGCCGAAGGGCGAATTCAGGTTCTCGGCAAAGACAAAGCGCTGGTCGGCCACGCCGTCGCCGTTGGTGTCCCGCAGCAGGGTGATGCGGTTGGGGCTCTTGACGGTCGCGCCCGCTTTTTTCTGGAATTGCTTGGTCACCCAGGCCTTCGGTCCCTTGCCATCATCCGGGCGCACCGGGCCGTTGGTTTCGGCCACCAGCACGTCGCCGTTGGGCAGTACGTAAATCCAGCGCGGGTGCACCAGCTTGTCAGCAAAACGGACCACCTTCAGGCCGGCCGCGGCCTGCGGCTGCGCCTGGCCGGACCACCCCACCGCCTTGGCCACATTGACCGTGGGCATCAGCACCGGCTTGTTGGGCTCGGGCAGGGTCGGGTTGGGCCCATAGCCGGGCGGGGTGGTGGGCGGGGCCTCCTGGGCCTGCGCGGTCGAAACACACAGGCTGGCCAGCAACGCCGCGGCCATCACAACGGGACGCAGGGTGGGCGAGGGAATTTTCTTGTGCATGAGAGGCTCCGGTCAACGGAAACAAGGACACACACCGCAGGCCCAGGCGGCGCGCCGAAAGGCGTCCGGACACCAGGGCGGCGGCGACCGGCAGCATGACGGCAAGCAGGGTGCCCAGCGGTCGCGCCCCGGCCGCACCCCGGCCGCACGACTGCGCGGGCGCCCTGTGGCGGAGCAACGGTCCGGCGGTGTCCATCCCCCTCGCCTGAAGTCCACCCTGTGCGGGAAAGCGCCACCGGGCTCGCGGTTTGCCTTCTGGCGGGCCATCCGCGCGACATGGGTCTTACCAGGGGTCTGACCGATCTCTGGGGCTCATTTGACCGATGTCCGGCGCACGGATACTGAGGGGCGCGTCCGGCGGATGACGTGCCAGGTGATGACATAGGCCACGGTGAAGGCCTCGGGAGGATGTACGGATGATTCGAAGCAGGGATGTTTTGCAGCGAGGGCAGGCCCCGCATGCGGTCGCGATGGCCATCTCCACCCTGATGGGCCTGAGCAGCGGCGGGGTATTGGCGCAGACCGCACAGGATGCGCACGCGCAGCCCATGGCGCAGCAGAAAACGCAGATGCCGACACCGTCGGGCACATCAGCGAAAGCCCAGCCCGATGCAGCCCCCCGCCCGGAGCCCTCGGTCCAGGTGGCCGCCGCACTGCCTGTGGTGGTGGTCACCGGCAGCGTCTCCGAGCGCGCTCTGGAGGCGGCCCCCTACGCCGCCTCCGTTGTTGACGCCGAGACCCTCCGCCAGGCCGGCCCGATGGTGAACCTCTCCGAAGCGCTGGCTCGCGTGCCGGGCATCACCGCCAACAACCGCCAGAACTATGCGCAGGACCTGCAGCTGTCCTCCCGCGGCTTCGGTGCAAGGGCGCCGTTTGGCGTGCGCGGGCTGCGCCTGTACACCGATGGCATTCCCGCCACCATGCCGGACGGGCAGGGCCAGGTCTCGCATGTCGACCTGGCGTCCGCCCAGCGGGTGGAAGTCGTTCGCGGCCCCTTCACCGCTCTGTATGGCAACAGCTCCGGCGGTGTGATTGCCGCCTTCACCGCGCCGGTCACCCAGGCGGGCGCCGAGATGTCCCTGGATGCCGGTGCCGACGGATTCCGCCAGGGCCGTCTGAATGTCGGCGCGCCGCTGGGTCGTGGCTGGGAAGGCCAGGCCAGCATCAGCGGCCTGCGTCTGGACGGCTTCCGTCCGCAGAGCGAGGCGCATCGCACACTGGGCACCGGCCGCCTGGCCTGGTCCGGCGAGGCGGACCGGGTGATCCTGCTGCTCAACACTTTCCGCCAGAATGCGCAGGACCCGCTCGGCCTGACGCGGGCGCAATGGCTGGACAACCCGGACCAGACCACGCCCCAGGCCCTCCAGTTCAACACCCGCAAGGAAGCCAGCCAGACTCAGCTGGGCGGCCGCTGGACCCATCGCTTCGACGAGAGTGGTCCGCTGGCCAGCGCCAGTCTGATGGCCTACACCGGCTGGCGCAGCGTGACGCAGTGGCAGTCGATCACCGTCGGCGCCCAATCGGCCGCGGGCAGTGGGGGCGGGGTGGTGGACGTCGACCGCCGTTATGACGGTGTGGACGGACGCCTGGTCTGGCGGGTGGCGGGCGGCTCGCTGGCGACCGGCGTCAACCTGGAGCGCCAACGGGACGACCGCCAGGGTTTCCAGAATTTCATTGGCACGGGGCCTACGCAGCAACTCGGCGTCACCGGCGCCCTGCGCCGCGACGAGGACAACCGCGCCACCACCCGCGAAGCCTATGCGCAGTGGGACGGCGCTCTGACATCGACCCTGGACGGAATGATCGGGGTGCGCGGCGGCGAGGTGCGCATGTCCGCCCAGGACCGCTACCTCAGCAATGGCGACGACTCCGGTGCCCGGCGCTTTCGCTACGCCAATCCCGCGGTGGGCCTGGGCTGGCGTCTGGCGCCCGGGCTGTTGGTGCATGCAGCCGTGGGTCGCGGATTTGAATCCCCCACGCTGAACGAACTCGCGTATCGCGTGGACGGCACCGGCGGCTTCAACACCGACCTGAAAGCGCAGAAGAGCCAGCAGCAGGAAGTGGGCCTGAAGTGGCGCGGCGAGCGGGCCTCGCTGGACGCGACGGTGTTCCACATCGGCACTCGCGACGAAATCGCGGTGCTGACCAACAGCGGCGGTCGCTCCAGCTACCAGAATGTCGGCCGGACCCGGCGCAGCGGGCTGGAGCTGTCCGGCGACTGGCGGCCCGTCTCCCGCTGGAAGGTGGCCGCGACGCTGAGCACGCTGACCGCGCGTTATCGCGACAGCTTCGTCACCTGCACCGGCACGCCCTGTCCCACGCCGACGGTCGCGGTGCCCTCCGGGCGGCGCATTGCCGGCACCAATGGCGGCAGCGCCTTTGCGGAGCTGGCCTGGAAGCCGGAGGTCTGGTCGGGTGGAGAAGCCGCGCTGGAGTGGCGGGGCGTGAAGACAACGGCAGTGAACGACACCAACAGCGAATTCGCCCCCGGATATGGCCTGTGGCATCTGCGACTCAGCCAGGACGGGCAGGCCAGTGTCGGCCGCTGGACCTGGATCGCGCGTGTGGAGAACCTGGCCAACCGCCGTTATGTGGGCAGTGTGATCGTCAACGACGGCAATGGCCGGTTCTATGAGCCGGCGCCTGGGCGCACCTGGTGGCTCGGGCTCAAGCTGGCGACGAGTCTCGGCTCCTGATCCGACGGTCCGCCGGAGCGGCGGGTCGGCAGAACGGCCGGGTCAGCCGTTCTGCGTCAGCTGCTCCATCATTCGCAGCAGCTGTTGCGGTCTCAATGGCTTGCTCAGATGAGCATCGAAGCCGGCCTGCAGGGCTTGCTGCCGATCCACGTCCCGGGTGAAAGCGGTGAGGGCGATGGCCGGCAGCCGCGGCCCCGGCGCTTCCCGATGCCGCAGCTCGCGAATGAGCTCGTAACCGTCCTTGCCGGGCATGCCCACATCGCTGATGAGCAGGTCAAAGCGCTGCCGGGCCAGGGTGGCGAGCGCATCGTCGGCGCTCTGCACCAGCGTCACCCGGATGTCCCGCTCGCCGAGAATCAGCCGCAGCATGGCCCCGGCATCGGCATCGTCGTCCACCAGCAGCACCTGCAGTCCGGTCAGGCCGGGCGCGTAGGTGGTCTCCGGCCCCTCTGCCGGTCCCAGGAGTCCAGCGGCGGTGTCCGGACCCTCCAAGGGCTGTGCGGCGTCGACGCCGGGCAACCAAAAGGCAATGCGAGCCCCCTGGCCGGTGCCATCGCTGTGCACCTCCACCCAGCCACCATGCGCCTCCACCAGACTCTTCACGATCGCCAGGCCCAGGCCGAGCCCCCCGTGATGACGGTTGCTGGAGGCGTCGCTCTGGGTGAAGCGGTCGAAGATGTAGGGCAGGAAGGCCGGGTCGATGCCCTGGCCCTGGTCCTTCACTTCGATCAGCGCACCGCCGTCCTGCGCCCACATCGACACGGTGATGGTGCTGCCCTTGGGGGAGAACTTGGCGGCATTGCCCACCAGGTTCCAGAGGACCTGATGCACCCGGCCGCTGTCGGCCATCAGCAGCAGGTCTTCATCCTGCAGGTCCAGGGCGAGCAGATGGCCCCCGGCCTGCACGCCCGCCTGCACCGCGGCAATGGCGGCGCGCACGATCGCCCCGGCCCCCACCACTTCACGGCTCAGCGGCAACTTGCCCACGTTCAAGCGCGACATGTCCAGAATGTCGGAAATCATCCGCGCCTGGATGTTCACATTCCGCTCGATCGCCTCCAGTCCCTTGGAGAGCAGATCGGGTGGGCTGTGCCGCTGCAGCACATGCGTCCAACCGATGATGGCATTCAGCGGGGTGCGCAGTTCGTGCGAGAGCACCGCGATCAGGTCGTCCTTCAGGCGGCTCAAGCGCTCGGCCTCGCTGCGCGCGGTGCGCTCGCGGTCCAGCATCGCCTGCCGCTGCTCGATCAGGCGCTGCTGCTGCGAGACGTCGATGGCCATCACCATGCCCACGCCGGGCTCCACCGGTGGGGAGGTGGTCCATTCCACCGTCACGACTTCCTCGGAGGGTGTGAGCAGCGCAAACTGGGCCCGATGGCCGCTGGTGTGCAGCAGCTCGAAGAATTGCAGCGCCACCGCCCGGTCGGGTGGGGCCACGAAGTTCAGCAGCGGCTGACCCACCACTTCCGCGCTGGCGCGCTCCAGCAGGGACAGCATCGCCGGATTGGCGTCGCGCACCGTGCCATCGGCTGCATTCACCAGGCAGATGCCACTGGGCGCCTGGGCATAAACGGTGCGGAACTTGACCTCGCTGGCGCGCATCGCGGCTTCGGCCGCCTGGGTGCGCACCAGCGCCTGGATGGTGGAAACCAGCACCGCCGGTTCGACCGGATGGGTCAGGTAGGCATCGGCACCGGCGTCCAGGCCGCGCACCTTGTCCTCATCGGTCAGGTAGGCGGCGGTGAGGTGGATCACCGGCAGCCGGAAGGTGGTGTTGCGGGCACGCAGGCGCCGGCACAGCTCGAAGCCGTCGATGTCAGGCAGGTGGATGTCCAGCACCACGGCGGAGATGTCCCGGTCCGCCACGGCCAGGGCCTGGGCGCCGGTGGCGGCTTCTTCGGTGGGGAAGCCGGCGGCATTGAGCAGACGCACCGTGGTGTAGCGGCCGACCGGGTCGTCATTCACCACCAGCAAGCGGTGCTGGGTGCGATCGATGGACCACGGTTGATTCATGGGCGAGGCCCCTGCTGCGCCGCGCCCGTCTCGGTCCCCATTCCGGTCCCCATCAGCAAGGCTTCACCGGCATTTTGCAGTTGCAGCGGCACCGTCACTGAGAAGACCGAGCCCTTGCCCGCCTCACTTTGCAGGCCCACCGTGCCGCCCAGCAGCTCGGCCAGCCGCTTGCTCAGCGAGAGGCCCAGCCCGGTGCCACGCAGCCGTTTCTGAATCGGTGAATCCAGCTGGATGAAGTCCTGGAAGATGGCGTCGTGGAATTCGGGGGCGATGCCGATGCCGGTGTCGGTGACCGCAAACACCATGGTCTCGCCTTGTTGGACGGCCGACACCCGCACCTCGCCGTGGGTGGTGAACTTCAACGCATTGGAGATGAAGTTGCGCAGGATCTGCGAGAGTTTGCCGTTGTCCGTGAAAAGCTTGCCGGTGCCCACCGGCTCTTCAAACACCAGCTGCACGTCCGGATTCACCAGCACCGGTTTGAACATGCCCCGCAGGGCGGCGAAGAGGTCCACCAGTTCAAACCACGCCGGCGAGATGTCGATCCGGCCGGCTTCCACCTTTGCCAGGTCCAGCAGGTCGTTGACCATGTCGGTAAATTCTTCCGAGGTGGTCCGGATGAACTGAATCTGTTTTTCCTGCTCGGCCGTCAGCGGGCCGTCCACCCGGTCCAGCAGCAACCGGGTCAGGCTGCGGATGGACGCAATGGGTGTGCGGAATTCGTGGCTCATGTAGGCCAGGAAGCGGCTCTTGAGTTCGGTGGCCTGGCGCAGCTGCTGGGCCTGGGTGTCCAGCTCGGCATACAGGGCCAACACGCCGCGATTGGTTTCGTCCAGCTCCGCCTGGAGCTCCTTCAGCTGCTGCCGGGCCTGGCTCAGCGCTTCGCGCAGGGCATGGGGATCATCGAGCGACGGGTCTTCAGTCATTGTGTTTGTGAGGAGGCAGGGCGGCGGGGGACGGCGACCACCACCGTGGCGTCGTCGCGCCCTCGGAGATGATCCCGCAGAATCCATCCGGCAATGACCGCCGGACCGGCCTGCAGGAGGCCCGGCACATCATCGAGCTTCCAACGGGTCTGGATGCCATCTGAATGCAGGACAAGCACCGCATGGGCAGGCCATTCATAGTGCATGTCCTGCAATCGGCGCACCTGCACCCCCAGCGTGCCATGTTGGACCATCAGGCTGCGATCGACCACCCCCGAGATCAGGCGGCCGGACACATTGCCCGCGCCCGACACCGTGAGTGCGGGCGTGGCCAGGTCCAGCCGGACCAGTGTGACGGCCGCCCCGCGTGTCATGCGCATCGGGTCATGTGCACGCTCCAGCACGGCGGCGGGGGAGGCCGCCGGGGCGGGGGTCTGGTGCAGCAGCGCCATCATCCGGTCGGAGGCTTCGGCCGCGTCGGGGCCGTGGCCCAGGCCGTCGGCCACGACCACCAGCCAGTGGTCGTCCAGGTGTCGCACCGTCCAGCCGTCGCCGCTGATGTGTTCACCCGGCGCGGCGAGGTTGACGCCGGCGATGTCAAAGCCGGCCTGAGGAAGCGTCCAGCCGCGCTGGGCGGCGGTGGCGACAGTGGCGGCAGCGCGGACGGCCATCACACAGCCGCGCCCAGGCGCAGAAAACGCCTCGAAGCGGGCCGCCATCCGACGCACCGCTCCGAGCCCGGTGCCGGCCGTTCCGCCGGTGCTGTAGCCGTCCTGCAGGCAGCGGTGCACATCCATGCCGGGACCCTGGTCCAGGGACAGAACCTCCACCTCGCCGTCCACGGCGGCCATCAGCAGGGCGGCCTGCCGGCCGGGGCCGACATGGCGGTGCAGGTTGGTGCCCAGTTCGGTCACGATCAGGGCCAGCCGGCCGCTGGCTTCGGCGTCGAAGCCCAGGCCGCTGGCCAGCTGCAGGGCCGCCCGGCGCGCTTCGCCCACCTGGCTTGCATCCTCGATGGGGAAACGCTGGTGCGGTTGCATCGTTGGTCGTTGGATTGCTTGTCTTACTTCCAGCGGGTGATGGTCACCCGGGTGCCCTGGCCCGGCGCGGTTTCGAGTTCGAAGTCGTTCACCAGCCGTTTGCTGCCGGACAGGCCCATGCCCATGCCGTTGCCGGAGGTCCAGCCGTCCTTGAGCGCCAGGTCGATGTCCGGAATGCCCGGGCCCTGGTCGACGAAGGACAGGCGCAGCCCATGGCGTACGCCCTGCTGCACCAGCTGCCACTGCATGTCGCCGCCACCCCCGTAGATGAGGGTGTTGCGCGACAGCTCGCTGGCCGCGGTGATCATCTTCGTCTGGTCCACCAGGCTGAATTTCAGCTGCTGGGTGAGGCGGCGCACCTGCTGGCGCGCCATGACGATGTCCGCCTCATTGCGGATGGCCATTTCGCCGGTGTCGGCTTCAGTCGAGGTCAACGTCATGGAACTGCTCCTCATCCGATGCCTTGAGCAGCTGCAGGCCGCGTTCCACATTGAGGGCGGTCCGCACGCCGTCCAGCGACAGTCCGAGTTCCACCAGGGTGATGGCCACCGCCGGCTGCATGCCCACCACCACGGTGGTGGCGCCCAGCACCTTGGCAATGCCGGAAATGCTGGCCAGCATGCGGCCGATGAAGGAGTCGACGATCTCCATTGCCGAGATGTCGATCAGCACGCCGGTGGCGGCCGAGGTCTGGATCTTGTTGGCCAGATCGTCCTGGAGGGCGAGGGCGGTCTGATCCTGCAGGTCCACCTGGATGGTGACCAGCAGGGTCCGGCCCATTTGCAGGATGGGGATGCGTTGCATGGTCAGTCCACCCGAACGCTGGCAGCGTCGGCCACGGGGCGGTTGCGGGTGACGACGAAGCCGGTGCGGCGCAACGCCAGCGACAGCGCATCCGCCAGGGTCGCCTTGGTGGTGATGCCTTCCAGGTCAATGCCCAGGTGGACGATCGTCTGGGCGATCTGCGGCCGGATGCCGCTGATGATGCAGTCCGCGCCCATCAGTCGGATGGCGGTGACCGTTTTGATCAGATGCTGGGCGACCAGCGTGTCCACGGTGGGCACGCCGGTGATGTCGATGATGGCCAGCGCCGAGCCGGTCTCGACGATGCGCTCCAGCAGCGCTTCCATCACGATCTGGGTGCGGCCGCTGTCCAGGGTGCCGATCATCGGCACGGCGAGCACGCCTTCCCACAGCTTGACCACCGGGGTGGACAGCTCGAGCAGGTCCTGCTGCTGGCGGGCGATGATGTCTTCGCGGCTGCGCTGGTAGGTGGACACCGTATGCTGGGCCATCGAGTCCAGCAGGGTGCTGACTTCCCAGGTGGCCGCCACCAACAGGTCGGCCTGACCGCTGAAGGAGCGTTGCAGGCCGGCAAACAAGGGCTTCTTGAGGGCCAGCACGAAGCGGCTGGTGTCCGCGGCGGTGGAGCCTTGCGCCGCGCGCGAGGCGGACAGGCGGGCCAGCAGGTCGCGCACGCGGGTCCAGCCGGCGGCTTCCGGTTCACCCATGCCATTGGCGGCGCGCAGCCCGGCCAGCAAGGCGTCCAACAGCTCGGCAGTTTCTCGGGTTTCAGTGTGAAGGTCGCGACCCCCGCCGGTGTTGCGAAGTTCGGCCTGCCATTCGGCCAGCACCTGCTCCTTGTGGTTTGCCAGCAGGTCTTCGACTGCAGCGCTATGTGGATTCATGGATTCCTCGAATGGACAGGGGAGGCTGGGGAAGGCGCCACAATGGACGCATGAGGGCGCGGCGCATGTTAACGCCGCCACGGGTGCACGCAGGGCGCACCGCGACTTCGGGTTTGTCCCGGACAAGGCTGGCACGCCGGTTGCCCTATCGAATCTGGCGGTGGTCTACCGCACAAGACTGACCAATGATGAAGATGCTGATCGACTGGGAGACAGAAGTGGCGCAAGAGCAGAGCCTCGGCACGGCGGGCGGGGCGGCGGAGCCGTCGCCACGGCGGCCGATGAACGTCCTGGTGGTGGACGACAAGCCGCAGAATCTGCTGGCCATGAAAGCCCTGCTGGGAGACGGCCTGGAGCCGGACCTGCAGGTGCTGACCGCCGACTCGGGGCCGGCGGCGCTGGAGTTGCTGCTGGAGCATGAGGTGATGCTGGCCCTGCTGGATGTTCAGATGCCAGGCATGGACGGATTCACGCTGGCGGAACTGATGCGGGGCACGGAGCGTACCCGGCATGTGCCGATCATCTTCCTGACGGCCGGCGCCCGGGAGGCCCAGCGCAGCTTCAAAGGCTACGAGGCCGGCGCGGTGGACTTCATCTACAAACCGGTCGACGCCCATGTGATGCGCAGCAAGGTCGCCGTGTTTGCCGACCTGCATCGGCAGCGGCAGCTGCTGGCGGAACGGATCGAGGCGCAGGAGCGTCTGGCGCGGGTCAATGCGCTGATGCTCAGTGCGCTCTCCCATGACATTCGTGGTCCGCTCTCGGTGATGATGCTCAATGCCGAACTGCTGATCCGTCAGGCGGACCAGCCGGTGCTGCAGAAAGCCGGTGCCCGCATGAAGGCGGCCGCGACCCTGCTGGGCCGTCAGGTGGATCACCTGGGGAGCCTGGCGCAGCGTCCGTGCGAATTGCTGGATGTGCATCCGCGCCGCGGCGACCTTGCGGCGCTGACGGCCCAGCGCCTGGACCTCGAAAGCAATCAGGCGGTGCTGTGGGCGCCACCGGCGTTCGACCGCATCGGCGACACCACCGGCGATTTTGATCCCGAGGCACTGGCTCGCGCCATCGACCAGCTGCTGATGCAGGCGGCCACCCATGCCGGGGATGCCGCCATTCGCATCCAGGTGGACGGCAGCGCCCACCGCTCGCTGATGCTGCGCATCAGCTTCGATACGGTGCTGTCGCCCGAAGCGTCCATCCATCTGTTTGGCGGGCACGAACCGGTGTCCGGCATGGCCTCGCCCCATGTGGGGCCGGGCCTGGAAGAGCCGGAACGGGTGGCCCGCGCGCATGGCGGTTCGCTGATCGGCGGCTCCCGCCAGCGTCAAGGCACGCTGCTGGAATTGCTGCTGCCACGTCACCAGGCGGACCGTCCCTGACCCTACCCGCATTGACTTTCTGACTCACCCGCAGGGCTGCACCGGATAGGATGCAGCCCCCTCCAGGCTGAACGGTTCCCCTGACACTCATGCCGCACTCTTCCACGTCGCCGCTCCAGGAATTCGCCCACCACCGGATCCGATGGCTGCCCGCTCCGACGATGCTGGGCTTTGCCCTGGCCATCCTGACGATCTTCATGACGGCATTCATGTCATGGCGCTCGCAGCAGGAGCAGTCCGCCACGGCCGATGCAATGGCCCGCACGCTGGCCGTGCAGGAGCAGATCCAGGCGCTGGGCTCCGCGATCAAGGATGCCGAAACCGGCCAGCGGGGCTACCTGCTGACCGGCACCGACACCTATCTGCTGCCGTTCAATACCGCCCAGGTGGTGCTGCCGCTGGCGGTGCAGCGGCTGAAGGTCAACTGGGCGGACAACACGCCGCAGCTGGCACGCCTGGATACGGTGGAGATGCTCTACAAGACCAAGCTCGCCGAGATGGAAGAGACCATCGCGATGCGACGCCAGGGCGATCGCGTCGAAGCGGTGACCACCGTGCAGGGCGACCGTGGCCGCATTCTGATGGACCGGATCCGCACCTTGCTCGGTGAGATGGAGCGGGAAGAACGTGAACGCGCCGCCAACCGCCGGGAGACCTGGGACGCTGCCGTGGTGCAGACGCAGGCGATGCTGTGGGGCGGCTCCGCACTGCTGCTGGTGCTGGTGCTGGTGTCGATGGTGCTGACCATCCGCAGCTACCGCGCAGCCAAGATCGAGGAATGGCTCAAGGCGGGCCAGGCCGCGCTGGGCGCGGAGCTGCAAGGGGATCCGCACACCGAGCGGCTGGGCGAGATCGTCGTGAGCTTCCTGGCGCGCTACACCCGTGCGCAGGTCGGCGCGTTCTACGTGGCCAAGGAAGGCGGCGAGTTCGAACGGGTGGCTGGCTACGCGCTGCCCACCGGCGAGGCAGCCCCGGCGCAACTGCGCAGCGGCGACAGCCTGCTCGGCCAGGCCGCCCGCGACCGTCACCCCGTTCATCTCAAGCGTTTGCCCAAGGACTACTTCAATGTGGCCTCGGCTTTGGGTCGCGCCAGCGCTCGCGAACTGCTCATCGGCCCGGCGGGCCTGGACGGTGGCATCCAATGCGCGGTCGAGCTGGGCTATCTGCATGAGGTCGGGCAGCCGGAGCGGGAACTGCTGGCCCGCGTGGCCGAATCCATCGCCATGGCGCTGCGCGCAGCCAAGGACCGCAGCCGTCTGGAATCGCTGCTGGAAGAAAGTCGTCGCCAGTCGGAAGAGCTGCAGGCCCAGCAGGAAGAACTGCGCGCCAGCAACGAAGAACTGGAGGAGCAGGGCCGTGCGCTGCGGGAATCGCAGCTGCGGCTGGAGCATCAGCAGACCGAGCTGGAACAGAGCAATGCCCAGCTGGAAGAGCAGGCCAAGCAGCTGGAGATGCAGCGCTCCGACCTGGAAAGCGCGCAGGGCTTGCTCACCGAGCGGGCCGATGCGCTGGAGCGTTCCAATCAGTACAAGAGCGAGTTCCTGGCCAACATGAGCCACGAACTGCGCACCCCGCTGAACTCCACCCTGATCCTGGCGAAGCTGCTGGCCGACAACAAGGACGGCAACCTGACCCAGGAGCAGGTGCGGTTCGCGGAGACCATCACCTCGGCGGGCAACGACCTGCTCGCGCTGATCAACGACATTCTGGACCTGTCCAAGATCGAAGCCGGCAAGGTGGATGTGCAGATCGAGCGGGTGCCGGTCCACCGGATGCTGCAGCATCTGACGCAAACCTTCTCGCCGATCGCCGCCCAGCGCAATCTGGCCTTCGGTCTCCACCTGCAGCCCGGAGCGCCCGAGTGGCTGGAAACGGACGAAAGCCGCATCAGCCAGGTGCTCAAGAACCTGCTGTCCAACGCCTTGAAGTTCACCGAGAAGGGCTCGGTGCGGATGGAGGTGGGCGGCACGGCGGACGGCCGCCTCGTGTTTGCGGTGAAGGACACCGGCATCGGCATCGCGCCCGAACATCAGGAACAGATTTTCGAAGCCTTCCGCCAGGCCGACGGCAGCACCCACCGCAAGTACGGCGGCACCGGGCTGGGGCTGTCGATCTCGCGCGATCTGGCGCGCCTGCTGGGCGGTGACATCTATCTGGAAAGCAGCCCGGGCCTGGGCAGCACCTTCAGCCTGGTCCTGCCGCAGCATCATGTGGCGCCGGCCGAGGATGACCGGCCGCGTCCGCTGACGCCGGCGCAGGCGCCGGCCCCCGCCCGGATGCCGATGGGGGCGCCGCCGGCGATGGTGCCGGCCGCCACGTCCGTGGCCACGGGGACCATGCCTGCGGTGGGCGGCGGCGGCGATGGGGAGGTGCCCAGCCGTCCGGCCCCTGCGAGCCATGAAGCCCGACTGCCGCAACTGGACGACGACCGTCTGCGCTGGGTGCCGGGCGCGCGTTCCATCCTGGTGATCGAGGACGACGAGCGTTTCGCCGCCATCCTGCGGGACCTGATCCGCGAGATGAATTTCCTCTGCCTGCTCGCGCATACCGCAGAGAACGGCCTGGCCGTGGCCCAGCGCTATGCGCCGAGCGCCATCCTGCTGGACATGAACCTGCCCGACCATTCGGGCCTGGGCGTGCTGGACCGCCTCAAGCGCGATCCGCTGACCCGCCACATCCCCGTGCATGTGGCCTCGGTGGAAGACTACAGCCACGAAGCGCTGGAACGCGGGGCCATCGGCTACGCGCTCAAGCCGGTCAAGCGGGACGAACTCGAGAGCGCCCTGCAGCGTCTGGAAGCCAAGTTCTCGCAGCGCATGCGCCGGGTGCTGGTGGTGGAAGACGATGCCCGTCAGCTGGACAGCATCCGTCATCTGCTGGCGGCGGACGATGTGCAGATCCAGGGCGTGTCCACTGCGGCCGAGGCGCTGGAGGCCTTGCGCAACACCACCTTCGACTGCATGGTGATGGACCTGCATCTGCCGGACATGAGCGGCTTCGACCTGCTGGACCAGATGGCCCTGCAGGACGAGGTCGCCTTCCCGCCGGTGATCGTCTATACCGGCCACAACCTCTCGCCGGTGCAGGAGACGCAGCTGCGCCGGTATTCCCGCTCGATCATCATCAAGGGCGCCCGCTCGCCGGAGCGGCTGCTCGATGAAGTGACGCTGTTCCTGCACCAGGTGGAAGCGCAGCTGCCGCCGGAGCGTCAGCGCATGCTCAAGGAAGTGCGGGCCCGCGACAACATGCTGGAAGGCCGCCGCGTGCTGGTGGTGGAAGACGACGTGCGCAATATCTTTGCGCTGTCGGCGGTGCTGGAGCCCAAGGGGGTGAAGGTGGAAATCGCCCGCAACGGCCGCGAAGCACTGGAACGGCTGGCGCAGTCGGCCGGACCCACGCCGGGCGAGGGCGGCAACAAGCCGCCGATCGATCTGGTGTTGATGGACATCATGATGCCGGAAATGGACGGCTTCACCGCCATGCGCGCGATCCGCGAGCGGCCGGACTGGCGTCGCCTGCCGATCATCGCCCTGACCGCCAAGGCGATGAAGGACGACCAGGAGAAGTGCATGGCCGCCGGCGCGAATGACTACATTGCCAAGCCGCTGGATGTGGAGAAGCTGCTCTCGCTGATCCGCGTCTGGATGCCGCGCTGATGGGGGAGCCGGGGGAGATGAAGCCGAGTGCCGGCGTCAGCGGGAACGGACTGCTGGGTGAGGATCCGCTGCCGGCACATCCGGAGGTGGACATCGAGGTGCGCCTCATCCTCGAGGCCATCTACCAGCGCTACCACTACGACTTCCGGGACTATGCCGCCACCTCGCTGCGCCGCCGCTTGAAGGCGGCGATGGAGCGCTTCGAGTGCCCGACGCTGTCCCACTTGCAGGGGCGGCTGCTGCGCGAGAGCGAAGTCTTCCGCTCGGTGCTGAAGGACCTGACGGTGCAGGTCAGCGAGATGTTCCGGGACCCGGAGTATTTCCGCGCGCTGCGGGAGCAGGTGGTGCCGGTGCTGCGGACCTATCCGTCCCTCAAGATCTGGGTGGCGGGCTGCAGCAGCGGCGAGGAAGCGTATTCCCTGGCCATCCTGATGAAGGAAGAAGGCCTGCTGGAGCGAACGCTGATCTACGCCACCGACATCAGCCAGGAAGCGCTGGCGCAGGCGCAGGCGGGCGTCTATCGCATCGACCTGGCGCCCGGCTTTTCCGAGAACTACCGGCTCTCGGGCGGCAAGGGGTCGCTCTCGGAGCATTACACCGCCGCCTACGACCACATCCTGCTGGACAAGGGCCTCAAGGAGCGCATCGTCTTCAGCGACCACAGCCTGTCCACCGACAGCGTGTTCGCGGAGGTGCAACTGGTGTCCTGCCGCAATGTGCTGATCTATTTCAACCGCGCGTTACAGGACCGGGCGCTGGGGCTCTTCAGTGAAGCCCTGTGCCGCAACGGCTTCCTGGGGCTGGGTGCGCGCGAGACGATCCGTTTCTCGGCACATGCCGGCGACTTCAGTGAAGTGGCGCCGCATGAGCGCATCTATCAGCGCAAAGGCTGAGGGCGCTGGGACGGGCACCGGAGACGGCATTGGAGACGGCATTGGAGACGGCACTGGAGACGGGCGCGGACCTTGCCCTGGAAGGACATCCTTTCTCAGACTTCCAGGAGCACTCTGATGGCAACCAGCAGCATTCTCGGCGGCACGCCCGCACCGGCCCAGGCCGATGGCCGCGGCACCGACGCCCTCGGCCCCAGCGACAGCTCGGACAGCGGCAGCGACGTGATGGGTGAACGTCCGATGGCCACCGGCCCGGACGATCCGGACAACTGGGGCGCCGTGCCCAGCAATCCCGGTAGCGACAGCGACCGGTTCGGCACCGGCGAACGCGCCTCCGCCACCCCCGGTGGCCGCAATGACCGGGTGGATGGTGACATCAGCCCCGACCGGATCGCAGAGGCCGATGCGGTGATGGGCGAGGTCGATGACAGCATCGACGTCGATGAACTGGCGAGCGGCGACGACCCGTCCGCTGGCCCTGATCCGGAGCATGAGGACGACGAGGCCTGATCCTGCGGCCGCGGTCTGCGCCCGGTCGGCCTTCGCCAGCCGGGTGCAGCGGCTGCGGGCTTACCGGCTCAGCGCCTGACGTGCCGGCGAGACGCGCGCCTTGAGCACCGCATGCATCCAGGCCAGCGCCTCATGCTTCTGCAGAGGCGTTTCCGCAGCGGTGCAGTCCTCCGGCACCCACACCTTGTAGCCCCGCACATAGGCATCCATCGCGGTGCACATGACGCAGAAATCGGTGGCCAGCCCGGTGACGACCAGCTCCCGGGCCCCCAGTTCGTCCAGCAGCAGGTCCAGCGGCGTCGCATAAAACGCCGAATGGCGGGGCTTGAGCACCATCAAGTCGTCCGGATGCGGTTTGAGCTGACCCACGAGCCCCCGCGGCGCACCGCCCAGGCGCCGGCATTCCCCGGCCAGCGTCTTGAAATCAGACCGCCACTGGCCGAAGTTGTCGTTGACAAATATCGACCTGAACCCCCGCTCCTGCATGCGATGCTTGAGCTGTGCCGTGGCCTTCGCCGCTTCCAGCGCGGACGCCGCCAGATCTTCCGCGCCGGGGAAGTTCAAGGGATTGATGAAGTCCACCAGCAGCAGCACTCGGCGAGAGGTGGGCAGGGTGCGCGCCGCACGAGGAGATTCAGTGTGGCGGCCGCGGTCGTGTCGATGAATGGTCATGCATCTGGCGAGCAAGGTGCATGCCCAGAGCGCGCGGCGGGTCCTTCGGCGTGAGGATGGTGTGCCAGGGCGCGGCAACGGCGCGTCAGACAGCGCCTCTTGAAATTGAGGGACACAGTCCCATCTGCTCGACCAACGGAGGTTCATCCCATGCGAGTCGACAAACTGACAACCCGATTTCAGGAAGCGCTGGCCGAGGCCCAAAGCCTGGCGGTGACGCGCGACAACCCCTATATCGAACCCGCCCACGTGCTGTCCGCCATGCTGGCGCAGGACGAGGGCCCCCGTGCGCTGCTGGACCGCGCCGGCGTCAAGACGCCTGCGCTGAAGACGGCGGTGGACGGCATTCTCACTGGCCTGCCGCAGGTGCAGGGCGAGGGCCAGCAGGTGCAGCCCAGCCGCGACCTGATCAGCCTGCTGCAGGCGTCCGAAAAGGAAGCCTCCAAGCGGGGCGACCACTTCATTGCCAGCGAAATGTTCCTGCTTTCGCTGGCGGATGCCAAGTCCGACCTGGCCGGCGTCGCCCGGGGCCACGGCCTCACCCGCAAGGCGCTGGAAACCGCCATTGAGGCGGTGCGCGGCGGTCAGAAGGTCGACAGCCAGGAGTCTGAAGGCAACCGCGAAGCCCTCAAGAAATACACGCTGGACCTCACCGAGCGCGCCCGCGCCGGCAAGCTCGACCCGGTCATTGGCCGGGATGACGAAATCCGCCGCGCCATCCAGGTGCTGCAGCGCCGCAGCAAGAACAACCCGGTGCTGATCGGTGAGCCGGGTGTCGGCAAGACCGCCATCGTGGAAGGTCTGGCGCAGCGCATCGTGAACGGGGAAGTGCCGGAGAGCCTCAAGGACAAACGCGTCCTGGTGCTGGACATGGCCGGGCTGCTGGCCGGTGCCAAGTTCCGCGGCGAATTCGAGGAACGGCTGAAGTCGGTCCTCAAGGAAGTGGCGGCGGACGAAGGCCGCATCATCCTCTTCATCGACGAGATCCACACCATGGTGGGGGCCGGCAAGGCCGAAGGCGCGATTGACGCCGGCAACATGCTCAAGCCGGCCCTGGCCCGTGGCGAGCTGCATTGCATCGGCGCCACCACGCTGGACGAATACCGCAAGTATGTGGAGAAGGACGCGGCCCTGGAGCGGCGCTTCCAGAAGGTGCTGGTGGACGAACCCAGCGTCGAAGCGACCATTGCCATCCTGCGCGGTCTGCAGGAGAAGTATGAGGTGCACCACGGCGTGGAGATCACCGACCCGGCCATCGTCGCTGCGGCCGAATTGAGCCATCGCTACATCACCGACCGCTTCCTGCCGGACAAGGCCATCGACCTGATCGACGAGGCCGCCGCGAAGATCAAGATCGAGATCGACTCCAAGCCCGAGGCGATGGACCGTCTGGACCGCCGCATGATCCAGCTCAAGATCGAGCGGGAAGCCGTGCGCAAGGAAAAGGACGAGGCTTCGCAGCGCCGGTTCGGCCTGATCGAGGAAGAGCTGCTCAAGCTGCAGCGCGAATACGACGACCTGGAAGAGATCTGGACCGCCGAAAAGGCGCAGGCTCAAGGCTCCGCCCATGTGAAGGAAGAGATCGACCGGATCAAGTTCCAGATCGAGGAATTCAAGCGCAAGGGCGACTTCAACAAGGTGGCCGAGCTGCAATACGGTCAGCTGCCGTCGCTGGAGAAGCGTCTGGGCGAAGCGCAGGCGAAGGAAGCCGGCAAGGCCAAGGACAAGACCGTGCCGCAACTGCTGCGCACGATGGTCGGTGCCGAGGAAATCGCCGAAGTCGTCTCTCGCGCCACCGGCATTCCGGTCAGCAAACTGATGCAGGGCGAGCGCGACAAGCTGCTGCAGATGGAGACCAAACTCCATGAGCGTGTGGTCGGCCAGGACGAAGCCATTGTGGCGGTGGCGGACGCCATCCGCCGCTCGCGCGCCGGGCTGTCCGATCCCAACCGGCCGCTGGGCAGCTTCCTGTTCCTTGGCCCGACGGGGGTTGGCAAGACCGAGCTGTGCAAGGCGCTGGCCGGCTTCCTGTTCGACAGCGAAGACCACATGGTGCGCATCGACATGAGCGAATTCATGGAGAAGCATTCGGTCAGCCGCCTGATTGGCGCGCCGCCCGGATATGTGGGCTACGACGAAGGCGGCTACCTGACCGAGGCGGTGCGCCGCAAGCCCTACAGCGTGCTGCTGCTGGACGAAGTGGAGAAGGCCCACCCGGACGTCTTCAACGTGCTGCTGCAGGTGCTGGACGATGGTCGCCTCACCGACGGACAGGGCCGCACGGTGGACTTCAAGAACTGCGTGATCGTGATGACCAGCAACCTCGGGTCGCAGCACATCATGGCCTTGCAGGGGGAGTCCGAGGAAGTGGTGCGGGAAGCGGTGTGGACCGAGGTGAAGGCGCATTTCCGGCCGGAGTTCCTCAACCGCATCGACGAAACCGTGATCTTCCATGCCCTGGGCGCGCAGCACATCCAGTCCATCGCACGCATCCAGCTGCGCCAGCTGGAGCAGCGTCTGGACAAGCTGGAGATGAAGCTGGACGTGAGCGAGGAAGCGCTGCAGGAACTGGCCAAGGTCGGCTTCGACCCGGTGTTTGGTGCCCGCCCGCTGAAGCGCGCCATCCAGCAGCGGATCGAGAACCCGCTGTCCAAGCTGATCCTGCAGGGACGGTTCGGGCCGAAGGATGTGATCCCTGTGGGTGTGGACAACGGGGAATTCAGCTTCGGACGCGTGGTGCACTGAGGCCCCGATGCCTCGGGCCCATGAGCCACTGAGCCCATCACGCCCGCCGGCGCCATCGTGCGCCGGCGGGCGTGGTTCATTCAGGGGCAGTGCTCATTCGATCTTGTTCACTTCCCCAGGGAGAGGCGTGGGCTGTCCGAAGCCGGGTGCCGCGATGCCGGACCGGTCGATGCCAGCAACTGTCCATGCTCCATGGCGAGTTGAAGTTGATGCATCGCCGTCTGCGACCGGACGGTGACCGCCATCGCTTTCAGCGCAATCGCGTAGTTGCCGACGGGATGCCCCTGGGCATTGAGCTCCCGCTTCAAGTCGTTCAGCGGCATCGGAAAGGTGGCCAGAAGGGCGGACAAAGCCCGCTCGTAGGGGCCATGGTGGATCCATCGCAGGCCGCAGGTGATGGCGTCGAGGTGGCCCAGCGGGGTGGCGGCGACCGTGTGCCTCAGGTCCGGCGGTGTGCTGGTCAGGCCGGCGTCCAGACGGCCGTCCGGATAGCGGGTGATGCTGACGGGCAGTGGCGTGGCTGGCGCGAGGGTCGTTCCTGGCGGCTCTGTCGTCGCGTTGCGCAATAGCCTGCGCAACGGAGGGTGGACGGTGAAGTCCAGGTAGTCAATGGCGAGGGTGTCGGGCCAGCCGTTGACCTGTACCGCAGCCTGGAGGAAGTCTGCAGCCGGCTCCGCTGGCCAGAGGCGGTCGTGGGGGAGACGGGTCACGGCTTGCAGCCGGAGGGCCTGCTTCTTCAGCGTCGCCAGTGCGACCGCTGCAGCCACGGTGGCGGCGCCTGAAGCCGCGCGAGGGCCAGCCCTGGCGCTGGCGCTCTCCGGGTTCGGCGCGGCGTGCGCTGCGCTGCGGGCGGCGACAGACTCACTCTGGCTGTTGCGGCGGCTTGCGCGGCTGCCTTCTCCCGAACTGGCCCGGCTGGACCAGCTGCAGGTGCTGTGCGGACTGGTGGTGGGTATGAGGATGGGGGTCGCGAGGGTCGCGGGCGAGGCGGATGTCGAGCGTGACTCGGGCGTGTTGGGGATGCTGAGCGTGTCGCTGTCGGATCTGGCGGGAGAGGGTCCATCCATCCGCGTCGACGGCGAGCACTGGGAGCGGCCAGCGCGTGGGCCGCCGCACGACTCGGGCGCGGGCGCAGACGCGACGGCCGGCGAAGCAATGGCCTGTGAAGGCCCCCGGGCGGTGTCGGAGGCCGGACTGAGCGTCGGCGGCGGGAAATGTCCGGTCTGTGGCGGCTTGGCAGCCTCCCGGCGCTGGTAGGGATGCGGCCTCTCGAGATGGTGCTTCGGCATGCGGAACTTCGGCCCCTGCAGGCCGTCCAGCAGCAGCCCGGACAGGCCCTGCAGCGGGGTCTGCCGAGGGAGCGAACCGCTGGCCTCGTCAGGCGATGGGGCCATGCTCGAAGCCGGTCCTTCAGGCAGCCCCATGCCGGGCGCCGGAAAGCCGGAGATCGTGGGCGACGAACTGAAGGTCCAGGGAGATGGCGTGAACTGCAGTGACGGCCCCCGCCCCGATCGGCCCGCCTCCCCGGATCGTTCAGTGGGGTCGATATGGCTCTGCGCGCGCGAGGCCTCCGGCTGCTGGGGGTCCGCTGGAGAGAGTAGAAAATCGAAGCCTGAGTCGCCATCGGTTGCAAGCAGATCCGGCAGGTCAGGCAGGTCCGCCACTGGCGTCATCGGCCCCATCGGCCCCATCGGCCCCATCTTCGTCATCAGCGACATCTGCGCGATCGGCGCCGTCGGCGCCTGCCCACGGGCGTGGCCCATGGCGCGGTCCAGCAGGTCGATGCTGGTGAGTAACGGATCGCCCTGTGAAGGAATGCTCTGCGGAGGCTCGCCCTGCATCGGCGAGAGCCGCGGAGGCTCTTCAGGGTCATCGCCGTAGCCAGCCGAGAGATACTGTTCCAGCGCACTGTCGATGTGCCGGGCGAGGCTGTGTGGGGGATACATGCCAGACTCCTTGGCGGGCCGGTAGAACGGCCGCGCGCCTGAGTCGGGTCACGCAGTAAAGGTGTTCCTTGCCGCCGCCGCGGGCTGTTGCAGCAGGCCCTTCCGGCGATCACCGGAAGGGCCGATCCCCGCTTACGCCGGCAGGTCGAAGACCAGCACTTCGGCGTCCTGGCCTTGTTCCAGCACGACGCGGGCTTCCTCGCTCATCTGCAGCGCATCACCGGCCGACAGTTTTTCGCCGTTCACCGTCAGCTCTCCGCGCACCAGATGCACATAGCCCAGGCGACCGGTGGCCAGCGGCAGCTCGGCACGTTCATCGCCATTGAACAGACCGACATGCAGGCGGGCGTCCTGATGGATGGACACCGAATCCTGCGCACCGTCCGGAGAAGCGATCAGCCGCAGCTGGCCGCGCTTCTCGCTGTCCGGGAAATGCTTCTGCTCGTAGCCGGGTTCAACGCCTTGCTGGTTCGGCATGATCCAGATCTGCAGGAAGTGGGTCTGGCCGTCCTTCGAATGGTTGTACTCGCTGTGCATCACCCCGGTGCCGGCGCTCATGCGCTGGACGTCACCCGGACGGATGACGCCTGCATTCGCGCCGCCCGGCGTGCCGTTGCCCATGCTGTCCTGGTGAGCCAGTTCACCGCTCAGCACATAGCTGATGATTTCCATGTCGCGGTGGCCATGGGTGCCGAAGCCGGTGCCGCCGGCGACCTTGTCCTCATTGATCACCCGCAGCGGGCCGAAGCCCATGCGGCGGGGGTTGTAGTAGTTGGCGAACGAAAAACTGTGGAAGCTCTTGAGCCAGCCATGATCCGCATAACCACGGTCCGAGGACTTGATCAGTTCACGCATGTTGTTGCTCCTTGTTGACTTGCGATGGCTTCACTGTAGGGAAGGGCGCCCCTCCCGAGGGGGAGGGGTTTTGAGGCCTGCATTCAAATAAGATGAAGCCATGTCACAACACGACAAACGACGGGCCCTGACCCCTGAAGCCCTGGCCATGATGGACAGCATCGCGCGGACCGGCAGCTTCGCCGCCGCGGCGCGCGAGATGGGCAAGGTGCCTTCGGCCCTGACCTACAGCGTCCGCCAGCTGGAGGACGCGCTGGATGTGCTGCTCTTTGACCGCAGCTCCCGCCAGGCGGTGCTGACCTCGGCCGGGCAGGAACTGCTGACCGAGGGGCGGCGCTTGCTGCTGGAGATCGATGCGGTGGCCAATCGGGTGAAGCGGGTGGCCACCGGCTGGGAGAGTGAACTGACGATTGCGGTGGACGACGCCCTGGCGCGTCGTGCCCTGTTTGATCTGATGGAATCGTTCTATCAGCACACGGAAGACGGACATCCGCCGCCCACGCGCCTGAAGCTGCGGACCGAGGTGATGTCCGGCACCTGGGAAGCGCTGATGTCGGGGCAGGCCGATCTGGCCATCGGCACCAGTGCGCAGCCGCCCGGCAGTTCGGTGATCTGCGAGGTGCTGGGGCCGATGGAAATGGTGTTCTGCGTGGCGCCGCATCACGCACTGGCCCAGGTGGAAGGCACGCTGAGTTCGGCCGACCTGGCGCCGCATCGCATCGTGGCGGTGGCGGATACCGCCCGTAGTCTGGCGCCGATGACGCTGGGCGTGATGCCCGGCCAGGAGGTGCTGACGGTGCCGTCGATGGCCACGAAGCTGGAGGCGCTGGTGCGCGGCCTGGGATGCGGCTTCCTGCCGACGTCGATGGTGCGGCGGCACGTGGAGGCGGGGCGGCTGCTGATCAAGCCGACCTTCCAGGGCAAGCGCGTCTCGCCGATGAATTACGCCTGGCGCAATACCGGCCATCCGCCAGCGAAGGCGCTCGCGTGGTGGCTGAAGCAGTTGCACAACGAGACGACACGGCGGGCTTTGATTGACCAGCATGAGGGATTGCTGCTGTGAGTGAAGCGGCGGGTGGCGCGGGTCGCTATCGCGGCCGGTTTGCGCCGTCGCCCACCGGGCCCTTGCATGAAGGCTCGCTGGTGGCCGCGCTGGCCAGCTGGCTGGATGCCCGCGCGTACGGGGGCGACTGGCTCGTCCGTATCGAGGATGTCGACCGGCCGCGGTGCCCGGCCGGGATGGATGCACTCATCCTGTCACAGCTGTCGCAGGTCGGCCTGATGCCGGACGAGCCACCGGTGTGGCAGTCGGCCCCAGCGCAGGAAGCGCGTTACCGGCACGCGCTGGAGACCCTGGTGACGCAGCGCTGGGCCTATCCCTGCGCGTGTTCCCGCAAGGACATCGCACAGGCGCTGGCCGCGCTGGGAGGCTCGCGGGAGCGGCACGGGGAACTGGTCTATCCGGGAACGTGTCGCGGCGGGCTGCACGGGCGTGAGGCGCGGGCGTGGCGGCTGCTCAGCACCGCAGGGCTGGATGGCGCGCAGGATCTGCTGCTGAGCTGGGAAGACCGCCGACTGGGGACGCAGACCCAGAACCTGACCCGGGAGGTCGGAGACTTCGTGCTGCTGCGAGCGGATGGGTTGTGGGCCTATCAGCTGGCCGTGGTGGTGGACGACGGGTGGCAGGGCATCACCGACGTGGTCCGGGGGGAAGACCTCACGGACAACACGCCCAGGCAGATCCGGCTGCAGCAATTGCTCGGACTCCCGCGGCCGCGCTATCTGCACACACCGCTGGTGATGGGAGAGAACGGGGAGAAGCTGTCCAAGCAAAATGGGGCACAGGCGCTGGACCTCTCGGATCCCGTCAACGCACTGAAGCGGGCGGCGGCGCGGCTGGGGCTTTGGCTTGACGATCTCGCCCCGCAGGCGAGCATCGCAGACGTTCTGGCCAGCGCTGTGAAGGCTTGGCGGACGCAGTTGGTGGCCTGACTGGGCAGGGGCTGACTGGCCAAGGGCTGACGGGCGTAGTGGGTCACCAGTCGCCCTGTCATCGACGATAAAAGCGGCGAGGAACTCCTAAATTTATGATGAATGGAGCGGCGGCGGGCGCTGCATGCAGAAGGGCCGTTGGCCGTGCTCGGCTTTGCTCGGTCTCAAGGGCTGGCATCATGCGGGTTTTGCAATTCCAAGGAACACCATGACCACGACCGCCAGCGGCCTGCAATACGAAGACACCACGCCGGGCACCGGCGCCACCGCCAAGGCCGGCCAGGACGTGAAGGTGCACTACACCGGCTGGCTCTACAACGACGGCCAGAAGGGCGCCAAGTTCGACTCCAGCAAGGACCGCGGCGAGCCGTTCGAGTTCGAACTGGATGGCGGCATGGTCATCAAGGGCTGGGACGAAGGCGTGCAGGGCATGCAGGTCGGCGGCACCCGCGTGCTGGTCATACCCCCGAACCTGGGCTATGGCGCTCGCGGCGCCGGCGGCGTCATTCCCCCCAACGCCACGCTGATGTTCGAAGTGGAACTGCTGGGCGTGAGCGGCGGCGCCGAGCCCATCTCGCTGACGCTGACCAATACCCCCAGCGGCCTGCAATATCAGGACACGGTGGAAGGTGAAGGCGCCGTCGCCGAAGCCGGCAAGCGCGTGACGGTGCACTACACCGGCTGGCTGTTCAAGGATGGTCAGCGCGGTCGCAAGTTCGACTCGAGCAAGGACCGTCGCGACCCGTTCCGCTTCCATCTGGGCGGCGGCGAAGTGATCCAGGGCTGGGACGAAGGCGTCCAGGGCATGAAAGTCGGTGGCACCCGCTATCTGGTGATCCCGTCCGAGCTGGGCTATGGCGCTTACGGCGCCGGCGGCGTGATTCCGCCGCACGCCACGCTGCTGTTTGAAGTGGAACTGCTGGCCGTTTAAGGCAAGCGCTCGCAAAAGCGCGCGCGCAGGTCAGCCGCTGCGCGCGCGAGCTCCGGCTCGCTGCCGTCTCGCAGCAGCAGCTGGGGCGCCGTCGCCAACTGCGGGAAGTGGTTGGTGAGGGACCGTTCGTAGCCGGGGTCGTAGTGATCCCGCATCAGTTCTGCGAAGACCTGGGCCCACTGGCCTTGAGTCGCCTGGGCCTGCCAGCGGCGCACCCGTTCGCGTCCACGCAGGCTGACCAGTCCTTCCAGCAAGGCGCCGAAGGCATCGGGCCGGGCCTGGAAATGGGCATAGTCTTCCAGCAGCAGCTGGACCCGGCCGGCTTCTTCCATCGAGATCCAGATGCACTGACCGTGCTCGCGCAGCCGCTGATGCAGCGGCTCCGGCAATTGCACGCTACCGATCTTGCGGCTTTCGCTTTCGACGAAGACCGGGCGCTGCGGATCCAGGCGTGACAGCGTCTGCCACAGCGCGGTGTCGAAGGCCTTCTGGGTGGGTTGCGGCGCGTCGGGCAGGGCGCCCAGGACGGAGCCACGATGGCGCGCCAGTCCTTCCAGGTCCAGCACCTGCTCGCCCTGCGCGGCCAGATGACCCAGCAGCCGGGTCTTGCCGGTGCCGGTGCGTCCGCACAGCACCACGAATCGCAGTTGCCGGGGCTGGTCGGCGAGGGTCTTGAGCACCTCGCCGCGGAAGGCTTTGTAGCCGCCCACCAATTGCAGCGACTTGAAGCCGATCTGGTTGAGGAACCAGTTCATGCTGCCCGAGCGCTGACCGCCGCGCCAGCAATAGACCAGTGGCCGCCAGTGCTTTTGCATCAGCGGACGCTGCGCGTCCAGGTGCTGGGCAATGTTGCGGGCGACCATCGCGGCGCCGACCTTGCGCGCCTCCAGCGGGTCCTGCCGGTAGAGCGTGCCGACCACCACGCGCTCTTCATTTGTCAGGACCGGCCAGTTCAGCGCGCCGGGGATGTGATCCTCGGCGTATTCCAGCGGCGTGCGCACGTCGATGATGTGATGAAAAGCGTCGAGCTTGGCAAACGCCTCGTCTGCCTGGATCTGGTGATAGATGCTCATCAGCGGACGGACAGGACGTCCAGCAGTTCGTTCTCGATCTGCAGTTGCATCCGGCTCTGTTGCAGCGCGGCACCGTCCAGCAGGAAAGTATCTTCCACCCGTTCGCCAAGCGTGGAGACCTTGGCCAGTTGCAGATTGATGCCGTGCCGGGCCAGCACGCGGGCGATGCCATACAGCAGACCGGCCCGGTCGCTGGCGCTGACCGACAGCAGCCAGCGCTGGGCCCGTTCGTCCGGCCTCAGGTCCACACGGGGCGTGAAGGGGAAGCTCTTGACCCGGCGGGAGAGGCGGCCCTTGCGAGGTTCGGGCAAGGGGTTCGGCGATACCAGCGCCAGCGAGAGCTTGGACTCCACCAGCGCCGTCAGGTCCCGATGATGCAGATCCAGTTCCGGCGCAATGACCTGGAAGGTGTCCAGCGCATAGCCGCTGCGGGTGGTGTGCACCTTGGCGTCCAGAATGTTGAAACCGGCACCGTCGAAGTAGCCACAGATGCGGGCAAACAGGTCTTGCTGGTCGCGCGCATAGACCAGCACCTGCAGGCCTTCCCCGACCGGCGAGGGGCGGGACCGCACCACCGGCTCGGTGCTCTCCACATGGCGCCACAGCGCGCGGGCATGCCAGGCGAGGTCCTGGGCATCATGGCGGGCGAAGTAGCTCAGCTCGAGGGTCTTCCACAGAGCGTCTTCGGTCCCCGGCAGTTGCGCCAGCAGCGCCAGCGCGTGACGCGCCTCGGTTTTGCGGGCTTCGATCTCCGCCGCCAGATTGGGCTTGGCGCCGCCGAGCGCCCGAAGGGTCAGGCGGTAGCAGTCTTCCAGCAGCTTGCCCTTCCAGGCATTCCAGACCTTGGGGCCGGTGCCGCGGATGTCGGCCACCGTCAGCAGGTAGAGCGCGGTGAGATGGCGCTCATCCTTGACCAGCGCGGCGAACTGCTCGATGACGTCCGGGTCTGACAGGTCTTCCTTCTGCGCTACCCGGGAGAGCGTCAGATGGTGCTCGACCAGGAACTCCACCAGCTCCGCATCGTCCTTGGACAGGTGATGCGCCCGGCAGAACCGACGCGCTTCCTCCGCGCCCAGCTCGGAATGGTCGCCGCCGCGACCCTTGGCAATGTCGTGGAAGAGGGCGGCGATGTAGAGCACCTCCGGCCGGTCAAACTGCACCGCCAGTTGCGAGCAGAACGGATATTCGTGGGTGTGCTCCGGCACGAAGAACCGGCGCATGTTGCGCAGCACCATCAGGATGTGCTGGTCCACCGTGTAGACATGGAACAGGTCGTGCTGCATCTGCCCGACGATGGCGCGGAACGGCCACAGGTAGCGGCCGAGCACCGACGTCTGATTCATCAGCCGGAAGGCATGGGTCTGGCCCTGCGTCTGCTGCAGGATGCGCATGAAGGTGGCACGGTTGGCCGGGTCGCGGCGAAAGCCGCTGTTCATCAGCCCCCGCGCGTGATAGAGCGCCCGAAGCGTTTTGGCCGAGAGACCCTTGATGCCGGTCGTCTGCTGATAGACCAGAAAGGTCTGCAGGATGGCTTCAGGATGGCGCTCGTAGAGGTCATCGGTGACCACCTCCAGCATGCCCGAGCGTTCCAGGAAAAACTCGTTCACCGGACGCAGTTCATTGTCCCGGGTGCCGTTGATCTGCTCTTCCAGGTTGAGCAGGGTGATCAGGTTCAGCTGCGTCACCGCCTTGGCCGCCCAGTAGTAGCGGCGCATCAGGTGCTCCGAGGCCCGCAGCGAAGGGGTGGAGGCGTAGCCGAAACTTTCGGCGACGGTTGTCTGCAGGTCGAAGACCAGGCGGTCTTCCCGACGGCCCGCGGCGATGTGCAGGCGGCAGCGGATCAACTTGAGCACGCCTTCATTGCGCTGCAGGGCACGGGCTTCCAGCGCGGTGATCAGGCCCTTGGCCGCCAGTTGCGGCCAGGTCTTGCCCAGCGACGCGCCCCGGGCAATCCAGATCAGTACCTGCAGGTCACGCAGGCCGCCCGGGCTTTCCTTGCAGTTGGGCTCCAGCGCGTACGGCGTGTCTTCGTATTTGGTGTGACGCTGGCGCATCTCCAGCGTCTTGGCCCGCATGAAGGCGCGCGGGTCCATGGCCTGGTTGAAGGCCTTTTCGAACTGGCGCACCAGGACACGGCCACCGGCCAGCCACCGGGACTCCAGCAGCGCCGTCTGGATGGTCACATCCCCCGCCGCTTCGTCCAGGCATTCCCGCACCGTGCGCACCGACGAGCCGATCTCCAGGCCGATGTCCCAGCAGGCGGTGATGAAGGACTCGATGGCCTGCTTCAGCGGCCCTGGCTGGTCGGGCGCCAGCCCTTCCGGCAGCAGCAGCAGCACGTCGACATCGGAATGCGGGAAAAGTTCGCCCCGGCCGTAGCCGCCCACTGCCACCAGCGCCGCTTCGGGCGCCTGCTCGGCCAGGCCGGCGAAGGTCCAGAGCTTTTGCAGCGTGCCGTCCACATGACGGGCCAGCTGCCGCATCAGCCGTGTGGCGGCGGAGATGGTGGGCTTGGCCTGCGCGAATTCCTGCAGCAGCGCCAGCTTGCCGGACTTGAAGTCCTGACGCAGTACCGCAATCGGGGTCTGGGCGCCCGGGGAGGGGGCGGACATGCTGCCGGAGGCGGGGACTGCGCTCATGACACGGGGCTCACTCAGGAAGTTCGCGGTGGAGGCCGCGAGCGCTTGGGGCGTGGAAGCTCGGAGGGCGGGTGCGGTCGCGGGCGCAGATGATCAGGCCGCAGCCGTCTGTGTCTGCACAAAGGCCGGCGGGGCCGGGGTGCCGGCCGACTGGGTCAGGATTTCATAACCGGTCTCGGTCACCAGCACCGTGTGCTCCCATTGCGCCGAGAGCGACCGGTCTTTGGTGACGATGGTCCAGCCGTCCCGCATTTCGCCGATTTCGCGGCGGCCGGCGTTGATCATCGGCTCGATGGTGAACACCATGCCGGGCACCAGTTCTTCCAGCGTGCCCGGGCGGCCATAGTGCAGCACCTGCGGCTCTTCATGGAACTTCTGGCCAATGCCGTGGCCGCAAAACTCGCGCACCACCGAGAAACCAGCACTTTCGGCGAAGGTCTGGATGGCGTGGCCGATGTCCCCCAGGCGGGCGCCCGGCTTGACCTTCTGAATGCCCTTCCACATGGCTTCGAAGGTGAAGTTGCACAGGCGCTTGGCAGCAATCGATCCCTCGCCGACGACGAACATGCGGCTGGTGTCGCCATGCCAGCCGTCCTTGATGACGGTGACGTCGATGTTGACGATGTCACCGTTCTTCAGCGGCCGGTCATTGGGAATGCCGTGGCACACCTGATGGTTGATCGAGGTGCAGATGGACTTGGGGTAGGGCGTGTAGCCCGGCGGCTGGTAGTTCAGCGGCGCGGGAATGGCCTGCTGCACATGGACGATGTAGTCGTGTGCCAGCTTGTCCAGGTGTTCGGTGGTCACGCCCGGTTTGACATGCGGGGTGAGCATGTCCAGCACCTCGGAAGCGAGGCGGCCGGCGATGCGCATGGCGTCGATGTCGGCGCCGGTCTTGATCGTGATGGTCATGGGCCCGATTCTAACGAACAGGGCCCGCCCAGGCAGGCAGCAGGGGTAGCAAATGGCAGGCTGGAGCCCTGCAGGGCGCCATTTCCGCACAAGGGCGGCGGTCACCCCTCGGGAGAGGGGGTGCTGCGCCTCAGTCCTGCCAGACTACGACGCCGGTGTAGGCCGTCACCAGCACCACGATGCCGAAGGCGATGCGGTACCAGGCAAACGGGGTGAAGCTGTGGCTGGCGATGTAGCGCAGCAGCCAGCGCACGCAGATCCAGGCGCTGATGAAGGAGAAGAGCAGGCCGACGGCAAACAGCGGCGCATCGGCCATCGCCAGCGCGTCCCGTTCCTTGTAGAGGCTGTACAGGCCGGCGCCGATCAGCGTCGGGATGGCCAGGAAGAAGCTGAAATCGGTCGCCGCCTTGCGGGACAGGCCCAGCAGCATGCCGCCGATGATGGTCGAGCCGGAACGGCTGGTGCCCGGCACCATTGCCAGACACTGCACCAGGCCCACCTTCAGGGCGTCCCAGGGGGTCATCTGGTCGACCTCATGCACCCGCACGGCGGTGGCCTGCCGGCGCTCCGCCCAAAGGATGATGATGCCGCCCACGATGAAGGTGGTCGCGACCACCACGGGGGTGAACAGGTGGGCCTTGATGGCCTTGCCGAACAGCAGGCCCAGGATCACCGCCGGTAGGAAGCCGATGGCCACATTCAGCACAAACCGGCGGGCGCGCGCATCGCTGCCCAGGCCGGCGGCCGTCTCGCGCAGGCGCTGCCAGTAGACGATGATCACCGCCAGGATGGCGCCGGTCTGGATGGCAATTTCGAAGACCTTGCCGCGGGTGTCATCAAATCCGCCGAGCAGCGAGCCGGCCAGGATCAAATGGCCGGTCGAGGAGATCGGCAAAAACTCGGTCAGGCCTTCCACGATCCCCATGATCGCGGCCTTGATCAACATCACTGTGTCCAACATCAACTCCAGGGTGATTGCCGTCCGCTTTCCGGACATCGGCGCGGGGCCGGGGCATGATAGAGGACCGGGTGGCCGATTCCAGGCCGCAGCGGGCGAATCGCAGCATGCGGCTCCCCCGAATGAACGTTGGACAGCGAACAGACAACTCCCGGACAGCTCGTCGACAGCTTCGGGCCACCCCGCTTGCCCGCCCAACCCCGCAGCGCTACAGTACTGACCGGTTAGTCAGTACCTTCATGTCATCCCTCACCAAAGCCTCCCCCTCGCAGCGACAGCGGCGCAAGGAAGCGCGTCCGCAGGAACTGCTGGATGCGGCCCTGGCGCTGTTCGTCGAAAAAGGCTTTGCGGCGACCCGGTCGGAGGAGGTGGCCGCGCGGGCAGGGGTGTCGAAGGGGACGCTCTATCTGTACTACCCGTCCAAGGAGGAGCTGTTCAAGGCCGTGATTCGCGAGTCCCTCGGCAGCAAGATCGCCGAAGGGCGGGAAGAGCTGGACAAGCATCGCGGCCCGATGGCAGACCTGCTGGTCTGGCTGATGCAGGAATGGTGGATGCGGCTGGGGCAGACGCCTGCCGGCGGCATCATGAAGATCATGCTGGCCGAAGCCCGCAACTTTCCCGAGATCGCCGCGTTCTATGTGGACGAAGTGATCGACCCCAGCTGCAACATGCTGGCCGAGGTGATCCGCCGCGGGGTGGCCAGTGGCGAATTCCGCCCGGTGGACCCGGATGCGGCGGTGCATGTCCTGATCGGTCCGGTGCTCCACATGGTGCTGCATCAATACTCGATCGGCGCCTGCGGACTGGACCTCGGACCCAAGAAAGACCCGGAGGCCGTGATCGCCCTCCACATGGATCTTCTTTTCAAGGGACTTCTCAACCGCCCGGGCGACGGGGGCGAGCCCGCCGCCCACGCCTAGAATATCGCCCGCATCGGTGCGCCATGGGGCCACCGGAAGGACTGGACATGAACTTCGAAAAAGCCCGCTTCAACATGATCGAGCAGCAGATCCGCCCCTGGGATGTGCTGGATACCTCCGTGCTGGATCTGCTGGCCGTCGTCAAGCGCGAGGACTTCGTTCCCGCCGCCCTGCGCGACAAGGCCTTCACCGACGTCGAGCTGCCGCTGGGTCAGGGTCGCCATGCGCTGCCACCCCGGGTGGAAGCCCGCTGGATGCAGGAGCTGCAGGTCAAGCGCCATGAGAAGGTGTTGGAAATCGGCACCGGCACCGGCTATATGGCCGCACTGCTTGGCTACAAGGTGCAACAGGTTTTCACCATCGAGCGGGATGCGGCGCTGGCTGCGCAGGCGCGTGAATCGCTGCGTCGCGCGGGGGTGCTGAACGTCACGGTCGTTGAGGGAGACGGCACCAAGGGCCTGCCGAATGAAGGGCCGTTTGACGTGATCCTGCTGTCCGGCTCGGCGCATGAAGTGCCGCAGGTGCTGCTGGACCAGCTGAAGGTCGGCGGCCGTCTGGGCGCGATCGTGGGCGACGAGCCGGCGATGGTCGCCAGCATCACCTACCGGACCGGCGAGCGCGAATTCAAGCGCGAGAACCTGTTCGAGACGGTGGTCGAGCGTCTGCCGGGCTTCGAGGCCCGCTCCACCTTCAGCTTCTGACCGGCGCCCCGGCGTCCCTGCACCCATGATGTCCCTGACCGTTCAGGAGCTGTCCGCCTGGGCCCGGCAGACGCCGCAGGCGTTGCTGCTGGACGTGCGGGAACCGTGGGAGGTGGCGCTGGCCCGGATCGACGTGCCGGGTCTTGTCACCCAGCATGTGCCGATGGGCGATATTCCGTCCGACCTGCAGCGTCTGGATCCGGAGCAGCCCATCGCCGTTTATTGTCATCACGGTGTCCGAAGTCAGCAGGTCGTCGCATTTTTGACCCGGCAGGGGTTTGATGTCGTCTATAACCTCGCCGGCGGCATCGACGCATGGTCCAGGGAGATCGACCCTTCGGTGCCTCGTTACTGATCCCTCGGGATCCATTGCCTGTTCCAGAACATTACATCGACAAGAGGAAGCTTCATGGCCGCTGATCGCCGTACGTCCCTGACCCGCCGCCCGCTGCGGATGACGCTGTTGATGGCTGCCCTCGGGCTGGCCGGTGCCGTGCGCGCGCAGAGCCTGCAGGAGCTGTATGAAGCCGCCCGGGTGTATGACGCCACCTATCTGGCGGCACGGGCCGTGGCGGACTCGGCGCAGTATCAGCTGGGGCAGGCGGAAGCATTGAACCGGCCGAAGGTGGGGCTGGGGGCGAGTGCGACCCGCAACGAGATCGATCCGCCGAGCAAGGTGTCGACCGATCGGTTCGGGAATACGGTGACGACCGCGGGGCTGTCAGCGTCGTATGCGCTGTTCAATCGCAGCAACAGTGTGACCATCGAGCAGGCGCGCAAGAGCGTGGAAGTCGCTCAGTCGGATCTGGATACGGCGGAGCAGGATCTGATCATCCGGATTGCAACGGCCTATTTCGATGTGCTGGCGGCGAAGGATGCGCTGGCGACGTCGCAGGCGAACAAGGCGGCGATTGCGGAACAGCTGGCTTCGGCCAAGCGAAACTTCGAGGTGGGCACAGCCACCATCACCGATACGCGGGAAGCGCAGGCGCGTTATGACCTGGCGACGGCGCAGGAACTCGCGGCTGACAACGATCTGCGGGTGAAGGGTGTCACGCTGGATCAGCTGGTCGGCCGGGTGGGCGTGCAGCCGCGTCCGCTGGCGCAGCCGGTCGCGTTGCCGCCGGTGACACCATCGACAGTGGATGCGTGGGTCAACACCGCGGAAGCGGGGCATCCGGCGATTCGCAAGGCCCAGTTGGGCCTGGATGTGGCCCGGCTGGAAATCGACAAGGCGAAGGCGGCGCGGCTGCCGACGGTGGATCTGAATGGCTCGTACGGGCTGCAGCGTCAGACCGGGACCGGTGTGAGCTATACCGGCAATACGACGAATGCCAGCGCGGCTGTGGCCTTGAACATGCCGCTGTACAGCGGTGGCGCAATCACGAATCGCATCCGGGAGACGGTGTCTCTGGAAGAGAAGTCGCGCAACGATCTGGCCTTTGCCCAGCGAAGCGTGGAAGAGGGCACCAAGCGCGCCTTCTTCGGGGTGCAGTCGCTGCTGGCGCAGGTGAAGGCGTATGAGGCGGCGGAAGCTTCCTCCAAGCTGGCGCTGGAAGCAACACAGCTGGGCTACAAGGTCGGTGTGCGGGTCAACCTGGATGTGCTGAATGCGCAGACGCAGCTCTACACCACCCAGCGGGATCTGGCGAAGGCGCGGTATGACGTGCTGGTGAACAGCCTGCGGCTGCGTCAGGCGGCCGGGCAGCTGCGGCCGGAGGATGTGACGGCAGTGAATGGGCTGCTGGCGCGATAAATCCAAGCCACCCTTCGGGGTGGCTTTTTTGTTCTTGGTATGGGGTTAGTGGTGCACTGCGCTCGAAATCACCGAGCCGGGCACTGTTTGCTCCATGTCCCTTCTGCCCGGCTTCGCCGGTCATTCATTCCTTGACTTCCGCAAACAGCACCCGGCTCGGCGATTTCCGGTGCAGTGCACGCGGGAGGGTGTGGGGGTGGTGGGCGGAGGCTGTGCGTTGAGAATGCACCGAGATGTGGCGAGGGGCGTGACTCTCTGGAGGTGTTGCGAGGGGCGTGTCAGTTGAGGGCGGAGTTCGGTTCCCCGTCGTCGGCGCTCGGCGACAATCACCGCCATGTTGTATGTGATCTCCCCCGCTAAATCACTGGACTACGACACCCCCACGCCGGCCAACATCGCCGCCCTGGTCACCCGTCCGTCCTTCGTTCCCCAGTCCGCCGAACTGATCGAGCTGCTGAAAACCAAGACCCAGGCCGACATCTCCAGCCTGATGGACATCTCGGATGCGCTCGCATCCCTGAATCTGGCCCGGTATGAGGCCTGGTCGACACGGTTCACCGACGCGAACAGCAAGCCCGCCGTCCTGGCATTCAATGGCGATGTCTACGACGGACTGCAGGCAAGCTCGCTGAGCCTGGCCGATCTACAGTGGGCCCAGCAGCATCTGGCCATCCTGTCCGGCCTCTATGGCGTGCTGCGGCCCCTGGATCGGCTGCAACCGTATCGGCTGGAAATGGGGACGGCCCTTGCCAATTCCAAAGGCGCCAACCTGTATGCGTATTGGGGTGACACGATCGCGGAGCACCTCAACGAACGCAGCGCCCAGCTGCAGACGCCGGTGATCGTGAATCTGGCGTCCCAGGAATACTTCAAGGCGGCAGCGCGCAAGTCGCTCAAGCCCAGAGTGATCGAATGCCAGTTCGAGGACTGGAAAGGCGGTCGCTACAAAATCATCAGCTTCTTCGCCAAACGCGCCCGCGGTCTGATGGCTCGATTTGCCATTCAAAATCACATCCAGACACCAGCAGGCCTGCAAGACTTTGCCGTGGACGGCTACGCTTACGCGTCCGAAGCCAGCACACCCGATCGCCTGGTGTTCCGCCGCCGGCTGACGGACTGATCAGACACAGGAGCACCCCAGGGACGGGCAGACACACCATCATGAGCAGCTCTCAGTACCTCACCACCGAACTGCGTCAGTGGATCACGGCGCAACTGCAAAACGGCATCACCCGCGAAGCGCTGTACCAGGCCATGCTCAGCAGTGGCTGGCAGCCCGATCTGGCACGCCAGGCGCTGGAGGAGCATCCGTCGCTGGCGTCTGAGCCCGTCCTGAGCCTGCCCGCGGTGGCGGAGCCGGTGGTCGAGCCCGGTACGGTACCGGAGCCGAATCTGGGGGATCAGCGGTCCGTGCTGCTGCCGGATGGCCATCGCGTGGAAGTGCTGATGACGCTGGCGCGGCCCCGCGTGGTGGTCTTCGGCGGCCTGCTGACGGACGAGGAGTGTGATGCCATCGTGACCGCTGCGGGAGCCCGGCTCGCACGCTCGGAGACGGTGGCGTCGCAGAAGGAGGGCAGCGAGGTGAATGCCGCCCGCACCAGCGAAGGCATGTTCTTTGAGCGCGGTGAATCAGAGGTGGTGGCCCGCATCGAGGCGCGCATTGCCGCCCTCGTGAACTGGCCGCTGCGCAATGGCGAAGGCCTGCAAGTGCTGCGTTATCGGACCGGCGCGGAATATCAGCCTCACTACGATTACTTCGATCCGCGCCACGCCAGCAGCAAGGCCATCCTGCAGCGCGGAGGGCAGCGGGTCGGCACCCTGGTGATGTACCTGAATACGCCCACTCGGGGTGGCGCCACGGTGTTCCCCGATGTGAAGCTGGATGTGATGGCGCAGAAGGGCAATGCCGTGTTCTTCAGCTATGACCGCCCCGAACCCGGCACGCTGACCCTGCACGGCGGCGCGCCGGTGATGGAAGGCGAAAAATGGGTGGCCACCAAATGGCTGCGCCAAGGTGAATTTGTCTGATCTCCGGGACGCACCCACCCGCAGCCGGGTGGTGACTGACGGAGCCGAGCGTTTCTAGACTGCTCGCTGCGCCGCGCCGGTGCAGTGCCAACGATTTTCAAGACGAGGTATTCATGACCGCTGTGTCCGTCATCCCATCTGCCGCCGCGCCGTCCCGCACCGCCATCGCGGCGGGCGCCCGGTCCGCCCTCGCAGGTCTGGCCCTGGCATGCCTCGCCACGATGGCCCTGCCGGTGAGGGCCCAGCAAGGGGCCCTGCCGCAAGGAACGGGACAACCGATGGGACAGGCGCCAGCACCAGGCATGGTGGCACCTGCCGTGGCGGGTACGCCGTCGCCAGCGCCGGCCATGGCGGCCCAGCCGGTCGCGGCCGGGGAGCCAGGTCAAAAGGCGGCCAGGAAGTCGGTTGCCAGGAAGGGCGGGGCCACCAAGGCGGTGAAGGCGTCCGGGACAGCCGGTGCGACGGCAGGCGTCAAGACCGGGGCCAGGGCGGCAGCCAAGCGTTCGGGCAAGGGGGCGCCCACAGGGGTCAAGGGGGCGAAGTCTGGCAACACCGCCAAGGCCTCCAAGACCACCAGGACCACCAAGGCCACCCAATCGGGTCAGTCGAGTGGATCGGCGAAGGCCGGTAAAACGGCCAAGCCCGCCAAGTCCGCGAAGTCCACTCAGTCGGCAAAGGCCAGCGGCATGTCCACCGCCACCAGCCGCCCGAGCCGCCCGACCGCGGTGGCCAGGCACAGCAGCCGCACCCTGTCGGACAAGCACCGCGGCGCAGCGACGCATCGCACCTGAAACGGCATCCCTAAAACCAGCATCCCTGCACCGGCGCGACTCCACCAGCGCGCCTTCCGCGTCGCCTCGGAGTCAGCGCGCCCGTCCGCATCAGCGTCCATCGGGCGCATAAAAAAAGCAGCCCGTGGGCTGCTTTTTTGTTGGACGCCGCCGCCGCGAAGCAGGGGTCCGGCGTGAGCACGGGGCTCAGACGCGCTTGCGGTATTCGTGCGTGCGGGTGTCGATTTCGATGTTGTCGCCCTGGGCCACGAAGATGGGCACGGGGATTTCGAAACCGGTGGAGATCTTGGCAGGCTTGAGCACCTTGCCCGACGTGTCGCCCTTGACGGCAGGTTCCGTCCAGGTCACTTCACGCACCACGCTGGTCGGCAGTTCCACCGAAATGGCCTTGCCGTCGTAGAACACCACTTCCACTTCCATGCCGTCTTGCAGGTAGTTGATGGCGTCGCCCATGTTCTCGGCTTCCACTTCGTACTGGTTGTACTCGGTGTCCATGAACACATACATCGGGTCGGCGAAGTAGGAGTAGGTGCACTCCTTCTTGTCCAGAATGATCTGGTCCATCTTGTCGTCGGCCTTGAAGACGACTTCCGTGCCCGAATTGTTCAGCAGGCTCTTCAGCTTCATACGGACCGTCGCGGCATTGCGGCCACCGCGGCTGTATTCCGTCTTCAGCACAACCATCGGGTCCTTGCCGTGCATGATCACGTTGCCGGCGCGAATTTCTTGAGCAATCTTCATGATGATTCCGGGATAGTTCCGGGACAGTCTCTGGGGTGCGCCTCAGGCTGTGCTCTGAAATGGCGAGATCCGAACTGCTCCGGCAGTGTGGGGCCGCTGGTATGGCTGCAGACCCGGATGCATGTGCAAACATGCGTCCAAAACTGGCGCCCAAGCGGCGAAAAGCCTCGCATTCTAGCCCGAAACCCCTGCCTTCCCCAACGCAAAGCCCATGAGCTGGGTGACGAGATCCGGTTGTTCCATCAATTTGGCACGCCAGTCCTGCGCCTGGCGGACCGCCAAATCCAGGAGGGCCCCGTCCGCCCAGTGCGCCGATGCCGGCACCGGCTCCACCAATCCACCCACCCCGTCCGACAAACCGTTCCAGGCGCGCGACAAACCTCGCCACGACGATTGCAGCGCAGCGGGTGCGCCGGCCAGCGATTGATCCAGGAAAGCCTCCAGTTTCGGACCGTGCGCGCCATCGTCCTGAAAATAGATCTGCCACAGCATCGGACGCCCCGCCCATTGGGCGCGGACAAAGGAATCTTCCCCGCGCACCAGATTTAGGTCGCACGACCAGAGCAGCCGGTCAAAGTCCGTCTGGCTCACATAGGGCAGGGCGATGCAGCGCTGGCCCGGACGCAGCCGCGGCGGCACCCGCTGCTGCGCGCTGCCCGGGCACAGCAGGAGCAACCATGCGCCGCCGAGATGCGCCAGGAACTCGTCCCAGGGCGCATGGGGATAGGTGAATGCGCACAGCACGCGTTCGCCGGCGTCCGGCGCCCATCCGCGCTCCCCAAGCCAGCTCCGGCCGTCATGCCGCGCCACGGCCTCCGCCAGCCCTGGCTCACGCAAGAGGCCGCCGGTATGGGCGGTGAATCCGGGGTAGAAGAACCACTTGTTCAAACCAGCTCCGCCACCGCTGAATTGCGGCGACTGCAGGCCATGGCTGCGCTCGACATAGCGCTCTGCGCTCAGGTATTCCAGATTGATCCAGACCGGGGGCACCTCACGCCTTGCCATGCGGGCCAGGTAGGCCTCGGGCAGCTCGCAGCCGAAGGTTTCGATCACCACGTCTGCAGGGGGCTCGGTATCGGACTCTGCCTCGGACCATGGCCGAACTGTCAGCCCGTCCACCGGGGTCGGCTGCATCCACCGGAGCCCCGACGGGTCGTCGCACCACATCCTGACCTGCACGCCCCGCGAAGCCAGATCGCGGCCGAGGCGCAGGCACACGCCCAGATCGCCGTGGTTGTCGATGACTCGACAGAACAGATCCCAGCGAGGCAGCGTTTGCACAGCCCGAACCCGAAGCGGGTCGGGCGTCGGGGCTGCAGCGTCGATGAGGACGCCAGGCGCACCGTTGTCAAGAGGCGTGACAGCAGCGGTCTCGTGAGCGGTCTCGTGAGCATTGTCGAGAGCGCTGGGGGATGAGGAAAAAGAGGTGGATTCTTGCGTCTCGGCCATCGGATGATTATCCGGCGGCACAATTCCGACCATGAGCACAATTCCGACCGACCCGGATCGCCCGGCGCCGGCTGTTGATCCCATCGAGGGTGGCCGCCCCGGCATCGCGAACAGCGTGAACAGCGCCAACAGCGCGCCAAGCCCGCAGGGCTCCGAAAGCACCGCAGAGCCGGCCGCCAGCGCATCCGCACCGTCCTCCCGCGACCGCCACGCCGAGACCTGGAACGAGCAGGGCCAGGCCATCGAAGCGGCCGAGGGCCAGCGCGTGCGCGACATGGAGCGCGCCGCCCGCGAGGTGCGGGACCGCGTGCTGGCCGAAGTCGCCGCCTTGCCGCAGCTGCCCGGCGTCTACCGCTATTTCGATGCGCAGGACCACGTGCTGTACGTGGGCAAGGCCAAGAACCTGAAGCGCCGCGTCTCGAGCTACTTCCAGAAGGACCACGGCGGCACCCGCATCGGCATGATGATCGCCCGCATCGCGCGCCTGGAAACCACGGTCGTGCGGACCGAGGCCGAAGCGCTGCTGCTGGAAAACAACCTGATCAAGGCGCTGAATCCGCGCTTCAACATCCTGTTCCGGGATGACAAGAGCTATCCGTACCTGCGGCTTTCAGGACATCAGTGGCCGCGGATCAGCTATTACCGCGGCGCCGTCGACCGACGCCATCGCTACTTCGGGCCGTTTCCCAGCGCCTGGGCGGTGAAGGAATCCATCCAGCTGCTGCAGAAGGTGTTCCGGCTGCGCACCTGTGAGGACACCGTCTTCAATAACCGCAGCCGTCCCTGCCTGCTTTATCAAATCCACCGCTGCTCCGGACCCTGCGTGCCGGAAGGGCAGTCGGAGGACTACGCCCGCAATGTGAGCCATGCGGAGCGCTTCCTGCTGGGCGAGACCCAGGAGGTGATGGACGGCCTGCAGGCGCAGATGATGGCCCACGCCGAACGCATGCAATACGAGCAGGCGGCGGAGCTGCGCAACCAGATCTCCGCGCTGTCCAAGGTGCTGCAGCAGCAGGCGGTGGATGAAAACAGCGCCACCGGGCGCGATCGGGATGTCGACATTCTGGTCGTGCGCCTTCAGGGCGGAAGGGCGTGCGTCAACCTGGCGATGGTCCGCGGCGGCCGGCATCTGGGCGACCGCGCCTACTTCCCGAAGCATGTGGAGGACGCGACGGCGGTGTCACTGCTGGAGGACGATGATCCGGTCGAGCTGGATGAAGGGGCTGAGCTGCCGCAAGCCGATCTGGCAGAGACGGCTGCGATACCCGCCACACCGGCTACACCGGCGACATCGGCTGCATCGGCCACACCCGCCGACCCGACCGTCAGTGAGCCCGCAGCTCCCCGCCGTGTGCCCCCCAGCGCCGAGCGTCAGGTGTTGGAAGCCTTCATTGCCCAGCACTACCTGGAAGCACCGGTGCCATCCCTGCTGGTGCTCTCCCATCCGGTGGACCCGGCCCTGGCCGAAGCCCTCAGCGCACAGGCCGGCTACCGCGTCACCACGCAGGCCCAGCCCCGTGGCCAGCGGCGCATCTGGCAGGAGATGTGCGCCAAGGGTGCAGAGCTCGCACTGGCGCGCCTGTTGTCCGAGGAAGGCTCCCAGCAGGCGCGCACCCGCGCTCTGGTCGATGCGCTGGATCTGAGCATCACCGAGCTGGACAAGTTCCGCGTCGAATGCTTCGACATCAGCCACACGGCGGGTGAAGCCACACAGGCCTCCTGCGTGGTGTTTGAAGGCCATCAGATGCAGAGCGGCCAGTACCGCCGCTTCAACATCGACGGCATCACCCCGGGCGACGATTACGCCGCCATGCGCCAGGTGCTGACACGTCGTTACAGCCGCATGGCCGAAGCTGCTCAGAATGGCACCGGACGCCTGCCCGATCTGGTGCTGGTGGACGGCGGCAAAGGCCAGGTGTCCATGGCCCGTGAAGTATTCGTGGAACTGGGCCTGGATCTGTCGCTGATCGTCGGCGTGGAGAAGGGCGAAGGCCGTAAGGTCGGTCTGGAAGAGCTGGTGTTTGCCGATGGACGGGAGAAGGTCTATCTGGGCCGCGACTCCGCCGCGCTGATGCTGGTGGCGCAGATTCGCGACGAAGCCCACCGCTTTGCCATTACCGGCATGCGGGCCAAGCGCGCCTCGGTGCGGACCGGTGCCTCGCGGCTGGAAGACGTGCCGGGCGTGGGTCCGAAGAAGCGGGCGCAATTGCTGCAACGCTTCGGCGGTGTCCGCGGCGTGGCGGGTGCCAGCATTGAAGAGCTGTCCAGTGTGAAGGGCGTGTCCCGGGAGCTGGCCGAAGAGATTTACCGTGCCTTGCACTGAAAAGCAAAGATGCCTGTGTCGACATTGACTGTGAACAACGTGAGCCGGGCCGCCGGCGCCGTGCGGCAAGGGCTGCGATGGGCCGCCGTGATCGGTGCGGGCGTGCTGATGGCGGGATGCGGCGGCGGTCCGTCGCAACGCGGATCCGAGGCGGCGCCGTCAGCGGCCAGTGTGCGCCCGGCGCCGACCGTGTCGCCGGCTTCTCCGACTTCTCCGCTCGCGCCGTCTCCCGGTTCCTCGCCCGAGTCGCCCGCGTCGCTGCTGAACGCCCAGGGGCGGCTGGAGCCGCCGCATGCGGTGTCCAGCCATGAAGAGCTTCGCCATCAGGCCGCGCTGCGGCTGGTGGCCGCCAACCCGGACGCCACCTACATGGGGGAGGTACCTGCGGTGCTGCTGGCCATTCCGGTGCTGGAAATTGAACTGAATCGCGACGGGTCGGTACGAAACATCCGCGTCCTGCGCCGTCCGGGTCAGGCCGTGGACACCATTGAACTGGCCATGGCGGCGGTGCGCCGTGCCGCGCCGTATGGGGACGTCAGCCACCTGCCGCACCCCTGGAAGTTCAACGAAGTCTTCCTCTTCAACAACGACCGCCGGTTCAAGCCCCGGACGCTGGACTGAGCGCCACAGGAATTCATTGCATCCAAACCTGCAAGATCGGGGCGAACACCCCCAAAAGGTGGGCACAATCCCACCCATGTTCCTGACCCTGCCAACCCTGTTGACCTGGGCCCGCATCGTGGCCATTCCACTGATCGTGGGGCTGTTCCATCTTCAGATGACGCCCGCGCATCAGAACCTGGTGGCCACGGTGCTCTTCATCCTGGTGGCGCTGACCGATTGGGCGGACGGATACCTGGCCCGCAAGCTCAACCAGACCTCGTCCTTCGGTGCCTTCCTGGATCCGGTGGCGGACAAGTTTCTGGTCTGTGCGGCCTTGCTGGTGCTGCTGGAGCAGCAGCGGGTGGATGCGCTGGTGGCGCTGGTGATCGTGGGTCGGGAGATCGCGATCTCGGCCTTGCGAGAGTGGATGGCACAGATCGGTGCGTCGCGTTCGGTGGCGGTCCACATGCTGGGCAAGCTCAAGACGACGGTGCAGATGGTGGCCATTCCCTTCCTGCTGTATGACGGCGTCGTGTTCGGCCTCATCAATACCCGCCTGTGGGGCACGTGGCTGATTTACCTGGCTGCGGTGCTGACCATCTGGTCGATGGTCTATTACCTGCAAAAAGCGCTTCCCGAAATTCGCGCAAAAGTACGCTGAGCGCCTGTCTTCCTGGATGCCTTCCCTTTGTATCGGGACTTTTCCCTGATCGGGTCCGCAGGTGAATCCGTCTAGAATCCGCTTCCCGCGCTCACTCGGGGAAAGCCTTGTTTTCCCCCTGTGCCGCGCAGCCGGATCGGGTCGTGCGGAGGCCGCCAGGGTGGCGTCCCCCGCGTTGAAACCATAGAGGGGGTACCTTCGTGAACAAGTCCGAATTGATCGAGCACATTGCCAAGCAGGCGGATATTTCCAAAGCCGCCGCGGGGCGTGCGCTGGAAGCGGTGATCGGCGGTGTCAAAACCACGCTGAAGAAAAACGGCACGGTGTCGCTGGTGGGCTTTGGCACCTTCAGTGTGAGCAAGCGTGCTGCGCGCAGCGGGCGCAATCCGCGCACGGGCGATGCAATCAAGATCAAGTCGGCGAAGGTTCCGAAGTTCCGTCCCGGCAAGGCCCTCAAGGACGCGGTGAACTGATCGATTCGTCGATCCTGCATTCACGGTTTGACATGCGATTTACTTCGACAGGTCAGGCCGTTCTTCTCTGAAGCCCTCCAGATTCTGGTAGGCTTCGGCCCCCAGGCTGGTTTTTGCCGGTCTGGAATCGATTCCTCGGGCGCTTAGCTCAGTTGGTAGAGCGGCTCCTTTACACGGAGTAGGTCGGCGGTTCGAGACCGTCAGCGCCCACCAATCCCGAGGCTAGACTGCCGCAGCGCAAAGGCGAACCGAGGTTCGCCTTTGTCGTATGTGCGCAAGGCTCATCTGAGGTTGTTGATGTTTGATTTCGTTCGCAAGCACACGCGACTGTTCCAGTTCCTGCTGCTGATTGTGATCCTCCCATCCTTCGTGTTGGTGGGCGTCGAGGGCTACAGCCGTTTCATGGACGGCAGCAATTCGGCCGTGGCCGCGGTGGGAGATCGCAAGATCAGCCAGACCGAGTGGGATGCCGCCTTGCGGGACCAGCAGGAGCGCATGCGCCAGCAGTCCCCCAATGTCGATCCCAAGCTGTTCGACACGCCCGAGATGCGTCGCCAGGTGCTGGAGACGCTGCTGCGGGACCGCGTGCTGGCGGTGGCAGTCGAGAAGGAGCATCGCAGTCTGAACGACCAGCAGGTGGTCAGCCTCATCCGCAACGACCCGCAGCTCTCCTTCCTCTACGACGAGTCCGGCAAGCTCCGCAAGGAAATGCTGTCGGCGATGGGGTTGACGGCGGAAGGTCTGCTGGTGCGCGTGCGCCAGGGCGCGCTGAGCGCGCAGGTGATGGGCCCGCTGGCCGAGAGCGCGTTGACGAATCAGTCGAGCGCCAATATCGCTTTCGATGCGCTGCTGCAGCAGCGTGAAGTGCAGATCCAGCGCTTTGACGTCCGTGAGTTTGCGGCTTCGCTGACCCCGACGGATGCCGATCTCGAAGCGTTCTACAAAGACCCGAAGGTCTCGGCCAGGTTCGTGCAGCCCGAGACGGCTGACATCGAATATGTGGTGCTGGACCAGTCTGCGCTGGGCAGCACCGTCACGGTGAATCCGGCGGACGTCGAGGGTTACTACAAGCAGAACGAAAAGAACTTCAAGGCGCCGGAAGAACGTCGTGCCAGCCACATCCTGGTGAAGATGACGCCGGACATGTCGGCGGCTGACAAGGAGAAGGCCAAGGCCAAGGCGGAATCGCTGCTGGCGGAGGCCAAGAAGAATCCGGACGGCTTTGCAGAACTGGCCAAGAAGAATTCGGACGACCCGGGCTCTGCCGCCCGCGGCGGTGACCTGGACTTCTTCGGTGAAGGTGCCATGGTCAAGCCGTTCCAGGACGCGGCCTTCTCGATGAAGGAAGGCGACATCAGCAATCTGGTGCAGTCGGACTTCGGCTATCACATCATCAAGCTGACCGGCATTCGCGGCGGCAAGCTGCGTCCGCTGGAAGAAGTGCGCCCCGAGATCGAGGCGGCTCTGCGCAAGGATCTCGCGCAAAAGCGCTACAGCGAGTCGGCGGAAGACTTCGGCAATCTGGTCTATGAACAGAGCGACAGCCTCAAGCCGGCTGCCGACAAGTTCAAGCTGACCATTCAGAAGGCCACCGTGCAGCGCAAGCCGGCTGCGAATGCCACCGGCGTGCTGGCGTCGAGCAAGCTGCTGGATGCCGTGTTCAGCAGCGATACGCTGAACAACAAGCGCAATACCGCTGCGGTCGACACCGGCTCCAGCCAACTGGTCTCGGCCCGTGTGGTCGCGCATCATCCGAGCACCACGCCGGCCCTGGCTGACGTGAAGGCCGCCGTGTCCGCGGCCTGGGTGCAGCAGCGTGCCAAGGAAGCCGCCGTGAAGGCTGGCCAGCAGCGTCTGGCCGAGCTGCAAAAGGGTGGCGACACCAAGGGCCTGGGTGAGCCGGTGGTGGTGTCTCGCGCCAAGCCGGAAGCGCTGCAGGGCAAGGCGCTGGAGCAGGTGCTGCGTGCGGATACTTCGAAGCTGCCGGCTTATGTGGGTGTGGATGCGGTGGAAGGTCAGTATCTGGTGGTGCGCATCAACAAGGTGATGCCGCGTGACCCGTCGCTGATTGATCCCAAGCGCGCTGCGGACCAATATGCCCAGACCTGGGCGGCGGCTGAGTTGATGAGTGTCTACAACTCGCTGAAGACGGAATACAAGGCGGCCATCAAGCCCGCGGTTCAGAAGTCGCTGGCGGCTTCCGCCGCGAGTTCTTCGCCGGCGCCGTAAAGGTCGGAAGGGGGGTCAGGCGGGGCGATGATTTGATAATCGCCCGCATGACCCTTCGGGCTCAGAAAATTTTCAAGAAATCTTCGAAAGAAGCTTCCTGTACTGAGAAATCTGAGCCATAATCTAACTCTTCGACGGTGGCTGTAGCTCAGTTGGTAGAGTCCCAGATTGTGATTCTGGTCGTCGTGGGTTCGAGTCCCATCAGCCACCCCAACGAATTTGGCAGTAATGCCCTGAACGCCGACAAGATGAAAGTCTTGTCGGCGTTTTCGTTGGTGCCTTAGGGTTGGTGCCTTAGGGTTGGTGCCTTAGGGGTAGGCAAGAGGCGCCACCTCGCATGAGGAATGGCGCTCGGAGCGCTGCGACAAAATCGGGTGCAACGTGTGGCGCACCAAAAGAGAAAGCCCGCACTTGGCGGGCTATTCATGAAGGATCAAGAAGGGTCGTTCATCGGCGAGCCACAACGACACCTGAGATGTCATCCTCGAGTACACCCTCCAAGCGCTTACGCAGCTCAGAAAGGGTTGTGCGCTGACGAGAGAGAACGCGTGCACGCGCTTCATCGAGCAGCACGACGGCCGTCGGCTCACGTTTAGGCTTCCGATTCGTGGTCTTCTTCGTCGCGATGTTCATGGTCTTCTCCACTGCGCGATTGGATCACCATCGCGCGAAGCCTCTTCTCAGAGGTAGTCAAATCGTACCTTGGCTCGACTGGCTTCACCCCGACAGCGCACGCGTCTCCATCACCTGCATGCGTTGCAGCAAACGCTCGTCGCTGTGGGAACCCAGCCGCCACATCGCTGCGAAGCCGGTGACGAACACCAGCAGCATCAGCGATAACGCGAAACGGGTGAACTGCGACTTGCTTGGGCCGTCAGCGATGCACGACTCCCCCGCACGGCGAGGGTAGTAGTGGACTGAACGCGCCGGGTTCAGCGCTGGGCTTCCTGGGTCTTCACCGGCGCCAGTCGCGCCACGATGTTGCCGCTCTCGTCGACCAGGGTCAGCCGATGCGGCTCCGTGCGGACCGACCGCGTGGCCTGCATCGCTGCACGCCAGCCGCGAGACACCGAGTCCCCATCGCCCGGGCAGGCCATGCGGGTGGAGGCGCCGCCGGCTTCGTCAAAGCGCAGCGCAGAGGGTACGTCCGAAGCCGGCTTCAGCGGTGTCCGATAGCGATTGCAGCCATCGGTGCCGGAGGCGACACCGTCGTCGATGCGAAGCGTCGGCCGCGGTCCCGTCGCCGGCAACTCGGCGCCATTGATTGCAGTCACCACCCATTCCTGCTGATCCCACCGCGCCGTGTGGGGCAGGCTGCCCGCCGGAGTCGTGGGCTCGGCGGGACCGTTGGCGCAAGCGCTCAGGCCAACGACCATCGCGGTGGCCATCACCGCCATCCAGGGATGGCGACGCAGGCCTGAACGCGCCACAGGCGCGCCCACGACCTGCGCGGCGGACGAAGAGAAGGGAAGGGCTTCTGGCAATGTTGTCATGCGTCTGCTCCAGGTTCGTTCGATCCGAAGGGATCGGTTTGAACCCAGCTTAGCCCAAGGTGGGGGAGCCTTGCCGCTGACAAGGGCATGTGTACCCCGAATGGGAGAGCGGCGAGTGGGCAGGCGAGACGGCGCGTCAACGCCAGTCCGAGGTGCTCAGACCAGCCCTTGTTTGCTCGCCAGCACCGCCGCTTCCGCGCGGCTGGACACATTGAGCTTCTTGTAGATGCTCTTGATGTGGTCGTTGACGGTGAACCACTTGATGCCCATCAGGTTGGCGATTTCCTTGATGGTGAAGCCTTTGCTCAGGTAGGTCAGCACCTCGTTCTCACGCGGGGTGAGCCGCTCCCATTCCGGCAGCGGATCCAGCGTGACCCCGCGGCCGCTGGGCGTCGCGCTGGAGGTGAGGTTGCCAAAGCCGGAGTTCAGACCCATCGGACCCGAATCCCCGCTGGAGCCCGGCCGGAAGTGCGAGAGCAGCCGCCGCGCAATGGCCGGTGACAGCGGCGGCTGTCCGCGCACGATGCGCTGCAGCTCTTCCACCAGTACCTCGAACCGGTCTTCCTTCAGCAGATAACCATCCGCGCCGCGCTGCAGGGCGGGGAAGAGGTGATCGTCATCGGAATAAAGCGTGGTGACGATCTTGACCGCCGGCCGGTTGGCCAGCTCGCCCAGGAACTCCATGCCGTTGCCGTCCGGCAGTTCCAGGTCGATCAGGATCAGCTTGAAGCCCGGCCCGCCGGGCTCGGCATCCGCCCGCGCCAGTTGCTGACGAGCCCCCTCCAGATCGCCGGCTTCGGTAATCTCCATACCGTCGCTGAAGCTCTCGCGCACGACCCGGCAGAGGAAGCTGCGGGCTACCGGGTTGTCTTCGACGATGAGAACTTTGACGGCCATGGGAATGCGTGAGCTTGAGCCTTGGCATCCTATCGCACGCGCTGGGGCCCCACGCCCCCGCGAAGAGGGTGGGCCCCGGCTTTTTTATGGGGCAGTGGGTGTCAACCGTACCCCTTGCAGCCGGATTGACCTCAGGTACGGTTCACCACGACCAGCTTGCCGACCACCGCGCGGCCACTCATGCGGGCGAAGGCCTGCGGCAGGTCCTCCATCGGCAGCACCTGATCGATGACCGGTTTGATCTTGCCCTGGGCATACCAGGTGGCCAGCGCCTTCATCATCTCCGCATTGCGCTGGGGCTCCCGCTTGGCGAACTCCCCCCAGAAGACGCCGACGATGGAGGCGCCCTTGAGCAGCGCCAGATTGAGCGGCAGCGATGGAATCTGGCCCTGTGCAAAGCCCACCACCAGATAACGACCCCGCCAGGCGATGGAGCGGAAGGCGGCCTCGGCCAGATCGCCGCCGACCGGGTCGTAGATCACGTCGGGGCCGCGGCCTTCGGTCAGCGTCTTGATCTCGTCCCGTAGCGACTGGCTGCCGTAGTTGATGGTGGCGTCGGCGCCCAGTTCCTTGCAGCGGGCGCATTTCGCATCGGTCGAGGCGGCGGCAATGATGCGTGCGCCGGCCGCCTTCGCAATCTGGATGGCGGCGGTGCCCACACCGCCGGCCGCACCAAGAATCAGCACCGTCTCACCGGGCTGCAGGCCCGCACGGTCCATCAGCGCATGGTGGCTGGTGGCATAGGTGCAGATGAACGCGGCCGCATCCTCGAAGGGGAAACCCGCCGGCAGTGGCATCGCCAGCGCCGCCGGCACCACTGCCTCGGTGGCGAAGCCGCCGGTGCCGGTGAAGGCGGCCACCGTGTCGCCGGGTTTGAAGCCGGTCACACCGTCGCCCACCGCTTCCACCACACCCGCGAATTCCGTCCCCGGCACGAACGGAAGGGGCGGCTTCATCTGATACTTGTTCTGGATGATCAGCAGGTCCGGAAAGTTCAGGCTGGCGGCGCGGATGCCCACCCGCAGCTGACCGGGTCCCGGCTGCGCCTGGGGTAGGTCCTTCCATTGCAGGGCTTCGACCCCCGTCGGGTTTTCGCACAGCCAGGCCTTCATATCGGTTGCTCCTTGCACTTGTGGGTCAGCGGCGCGCCGGCACCTCGCGGGGCGGGCGTCAGGGCGCTGGATGAGGAAAGGTCAGTCGATGATAGGGAGGCCTCGCAGGGCGCTGCGTCCCACAGGTGACGTCTGCCTACAATGCGGTTCATGCGCATACTTATCGCCAACGACGACGGATACCTCGCCCCTGGTCTGCACGCGCTGGTGCGTGCCTGCGAAGGGCTGGGGCAGATTGAGGTGATTGCCCCTGAGCAAAACGCCAGCGGCACTTCGAATTCTTTGACGCTGACCCGACCGCTGTCGGTGTTCACCGCGGCCAACGGCTTCCGCTATGTCAACGGGACGCCCTCGGACTGCGTCCATCTGGCCCTGACCGGGCTGCTGGACTACCGTCCGGACCTGGTGCTCTCCGGCATCAACAATGGCGCCAACATGGGCGATGACACGCTCTACTCCGGCACGGTGGCCGCCGCCACGGAAGGCTATCTCTTCGGCATTCCCTCGATCGCGTTCTCGCAGGTCGAGAAGGGATGGGGTCACCTCGATGCCGCCGCGGCCATGGCCCGCCAGCTGGTGCAGGAGGTGATTGCCGGCGGACTGGGGAATCCCTTCCTGCTGAGCGTGAACATCCCGAATCGCTCGGATGCCGCGCAGCTCCCCCGTCAGGTCACCCGGCTGGGCCGCCGTCATGCCAGTGAGGCCACCATCCAGCAGCGCAGCCCCCGCGGCGAGATGATCTACTGGATCGGTCCCGCCGGTGATGCCCGCGAAGCCGGGGAGGGCACCGATTTTCACGCCACGGCCAATGGCCATGTGTCGATCACGCCCCTGCAGGTGGACCTGACCGAGCACGCCACCCTGGGCGCCTGGCGTCAACGCCTGAAGTTGAACGGCGCGGCATGAGCGACTCGCCGCCGCGCGCCAAGCGGTTCCCGCTGTCGCTGCACCAGCTGGGGACCGCGCCCAAGGGAAGCGCCGGGCCTGCCGGGGCGGGCAAGGCGTCTGCGGCGCCCGCAGTGGCGCCAGCGTCCGCACGCGAGCCGCTCAAGCCGCAGGGGCATTGGCAGCAGGCGGCGGCGCTCAAGGCCAGGACCCTGCCGCCCAGCGGCCTGGGGCTGGACTCTGCCGGCGTTCGCCAGCGCATGGTGCAGCGGCTGCGGCGCGAAGGGCTGTCGGACGAGCGCGTCCTGAACGCCCTGGCCACCGTGCCACGTCATGAATTCGTGGACACGGCCCTGGCCATTCAGGCTTACGAGGACACCAGCCTGCCCATCGGCCATGGCCAGACCATCTCCAAACCGTCAGTGGTGGGCCGGATGATGGCGCTGATGCTGGCTGCCCCAGGGGCGCAGGCCCGCGGCGACCTGGGCAAGGTGCTGGAAATTGGCACCGGTTGCGGTTATCAGGCCGCCCTGCTGATGCAGGTGGCGCGCCACGTCGTGTCGGTGGAACGTCTCAAACCGTTGCACGACAAGGCCAGCGGGCACCTCGTCGGTTACAACCGGGTCCGTCTTGTTTATGGGGATGGCATGCTGGGCCACGGCCCTTCCGCGCCCTACGACAGCATCATCTCCGCTGCCGGCGGTGACGACATTCCGCAGGCCTGGCTCGACCAGCTTGCGCCCGGTGGCCGCCTGGTGGCGCCGATGACCGCCCCAAGCGGTCGCGGGCAGGTGCTGGTGCTGATCGATCACCTGCGCGATGCACAGGGATCCCGCTTTGTGCGCAGCTTGCATGAGCCCGTCCTCTTCGTGCCCCTAAAATCGGGCGTCATGTAACCGGTAGACAACTCCGGCTACAGCGTTCTGTAACGACAAACAAAAGCGCATGCAACATCTTCATCGTCTTCCGCTTGTAGGGATCTCCGTGCTGTTGCTGGCGCTGGTCGGGTGTACCGTCCCGCCGCATCGCGCGCCGGTGGAGGAACGCACCGTGGGCAAACCGCCCGCGCCCACGACCTCCGCGCCAGCCGCCACGCCGGTTGCCGAGCCGCCCAAGCCCCTGCCGGGTGCCGAGAATGCCGGCAAGCCGGGCTACTACACCGTCAAGCCCGGTGACACGCTGATCCGCATTGCCCTGGACAACGGCCAGTCCTGGCGCGAACTGGCGCGCTGGAACGGCATGGACAACCCCAACATCATCGAAGTGGGTCAGGTGTTGCGGGTGGTGCCGCCGGGTGTGGATGCCAGTTCGGTGAGTACCCGTCCGCTGGCTTCCGCCCGGGTGGAAAGCCGTCCGCTGGACGGCAAGGCTCCCGCAGTGACGCCGTCGGCCACCACCGCCAGCGGTGCCTCCGCACCGTCCGGCGCCACCAGCGGCGCGGTGGCGTCCAGCAGCCCGACAGGGGTGGTGGCGTCGGCTCCGACCGCCCCCGTCATCAAGGACGACGACGACATCAGCTGGGGCTGGCCCGCCGCAGGTCAGGTGGTAGCAGGCTTTGACGAAGTTCGCAACAAGGGTTTGGCGTTTGCGGGCAAGGCCGGGGACCCAGTCTTCGCGGCAGCCGATGGCCGCGTGATGTACGCGGGTGCGGGCTTGCGCGGATACGGCAACATGATCATCATCAAGCACAGCACGAACTATCTGACGGCTTACGCACACAACCAGACTTTGCTGGTGAAGGAAGATCAAGTCGTGCGCAAGGGTCAGAAGATCGCTGAGATGGGTGATACCGACACGGACCGGGTCAAGCTGCACTTTGAGGTGCGCAAGCAGGGCAAGCCAATCGATCCTGCCAAGCTGTTGCCCAACCGTTAGCAGGCGCTGAAAGGAGGCGCCGCGACATGAGTCAACGCGCCGCCTCAAGGGATGGGCATGACTTGCCCAACCTGTCCGCAGGCCAGGAAGCTGGCCGCTTTGCCATGCCGCCTTCGTTGGCGGCGCGCCCGCCCTCCGGGATGGAGGGCGCGCGCCTGACGGATGTCCCGGACATCAACGACAGGCGCCCTCCCGACGATGTCGTCGATGCGCCGGACCTCGAAGGCGACGGCGATGCCCACAGCGAGCCCGAAGACGTCGCCGTTGAGCTGCTGGAAGTCGGTGATGACAGCGTCGAGCCGCCGCCGGACGTCGTCGACGATGCCGACCTTCTGCTGGTGGCGGATGCCGACATGGACGTGCTCGCGGGCGACGCGGGCGATGTCGGCGAGGTGGTCGATGGCACCGCCGATCCGGCCGATGCGGATGCACCCGACGCGCCCGACGCGCCCGAGCAGGGTCGCGCCAGCCAGCCCCTGCTGGCACCGATGGAAGGGGGCGATCCCGGCAATGCGCTGCAGGCCTATCTGCGCGACATCCGACGCACGCCGCTGCTGACGCCGCAGCAGGAATTCGAGACCGCCACCCGGGCCCGTGCTGGCGACTTTGAAGCGCGCCAGGCCATGATCGAGCACAACCTGCGGCTGGTGGTCAGCATTGCCAAGAACTACCTGGGCCGGGGGCTGCCGATGAGTGATCTCATTGAGGAAGGCAACCTCGGGTTGATGCATGCCATTGGAAAGTTCGAGCCTGAACGGGGTTTCCGGTTTTCGACCTACGCCAGCTGGTGGATCCGCCAGGCGGTGGAACGGGCCTTGATGCACCAGGCACGGCTGGTTCGGCTGCCGGTGCACATCGTGCGGGAGCTGAATCAGGTGCTCAAGGCGCGGCGCTCGCTGGAGGCCTTGTCGGCGGGGCAGGGCGGTGAATCCCAGGTGCGGGACGAAGACATTGCGCGGGCGCTGGGAAGGCCGGTGGAAGAGATTGCGGCCTTGCTCGCCTATGCCGAACTGCCCAGCTCACTCGATTCGCCGGTGGACCGCAACGGCGAGGGCGGCGAGTCGATGCTGGACCTGGTGGCGGATGAACAGGCGATGGACCCGGCGGGCCTGCGGCTGACGCATGAACTTGAAGGGCTGCTGATGGCGGGACTGGCGTCGCTGAGCGACCGGGAGCGCGAGGTGCTCGCCGGCCGGTATGGCCTGGCGGACCGAGAGCCGGAGACGCTGGATGTGCTGGCGGTGCGGCTGGGGCTGACGCGGGAGCGGATCCGGCAGATCCAGATCGAGGCGCAGGCCAAGCTCAAGCGCAACATGCTGAGGCAAGGCATCAACCGCGACTCCATCTTCTGATTTCTTCGCGGGATGCGCGGCGCGTGGCTGGCCTCTGACGGCCATGCCAGATAATGCGCGGTTATGACTGATGTTTCCGAATGGCTGAAGGTCGAATCGCTGGACCTTGAAGCGCAGGGCGTGGCCCATAACAGCGAAGGCAAGGTCGTTTTCATCGAAGGCGCGCTGCCGGGTGAAGAGGTGCAGGTCAGCGTCGGCCGCAAGAAGAACAACTGGGAGCAGGCGGCTCTGGTGGCGATGCGTCGCGAGAGTTCGCAGCGGGTGCGCCCGGTCTGTCCTCATTTTGGTCTGCATGCGGGGGCGTGCGGGGGCTGCAAGATGCAGCACCTGCATCCGGGGGCGCAGGTGGCGGTCAAGCAGCGTGTGCTGGAAGACAACCTGTGGCATCTGGGCAAGGTGAAGGCCGAGTCCTTGCTGCGTCCGATTGAGGGGCCGGCGACGGGGTATCGGTATCGTGCCCGTTTGTCGGTGCGCTACGTGCCGAAGAAGGGGCATGTGCTGGTGGGTTTCCACGAGCGCAAGAGCCGCTACATCGCCGACATGCAGGTCTGCAAGGTGTTGCCGGAGCGGGTGAGCGACATGCTGATGCCGCTGCGCGAGCTGGTGGGCTCGATGGAGGCGCGGGATCGCCTGCCGCAGATCGAGCTGGCCATTGGTGACAGCAGTGGGGTGCAGGTGATTGCGCTGGTGCTGCGTCACCTGGAGCCGCTGAGTGCGGGCGACGTGGACAAGCTGCGCGCCTTTGCTGCGGAGTATGGGGTTCAGTGGTGGCTGCAGCCCAAGGGGCCGGAGACGGTGCACCTGCTGGACACGGGCGGCCCTGAGCTGGCGTACACGCTTCCTGAGTTTGGTGTGGTGATGCCCTTCAAGCCGACGGACTTCACGCAGGTCAATCACCACATCAACACGGTGCTGGTGGGGCGTGCGCTGCGCTTGCTGGGCGTTCAGCCGCAGGAGCGGATCATTGACTGGTTCTGCGGCCTGGGCAACTTCACCTTGCCGCTGGCGACGCAGGCCCGCGAGGTGCTGGGCATTGAGGGCAGCGAAGCGTTGGTGCAGCGTTCACGGGAGAACGCGGAGCGCAATGGTTTGAGCCACAAGGCGTCCTTCGTGGCCCGCAACCTGTTTGACATGACGCCGCAGCTGCTGGCTGCAGATGGCAATGCTGACCGCTGGCTGGTGGACCCACCGCGCGAGGGTGCTTTCGCATTGGCGAAGGCTCTGGCGGACCTGGTGCAAGACCCGTCGCTGGCGCCGGGTTATGTCCCCCCGAAGCGCATCGTGTACGTCTCCTGCAACCCTGCCACCCTGGCCCGCGATGCGGGGCTGCTGGTCAACGTGGCGGGATACCGCTGCGTCAATGCGGGTGCGGTGAACATGTTCCCGCACACGGCGCACGTCGAGAGCATTGCCGTCTTCGAACGCTGACCAACCGGCTCCGGGCTCCTCCCGGCGCCCACAACGAAAAATGGGCCCCATGGGCCCATTGTCATGCCGCACCGCTCACGCCGCCGACCAAGGGTGGCCGCTGAGTGTGGCACGTTGAAACACGCTGGCCGCCACTGCCTCCAGCAAAAGAAATGGGCCCGAGGGCCCATTGTCATTGCCGTACCGCTCACGCCGCCGACCAAGGGTGGCCGCTGGGTGTGGAGCGTCGAGACAGTCTTGCTGCCACCCGCCCCCAGCCGAAGTCTGGAGATCCGGCTTTGCCGGGCTCCGACTTGCCCCCTTGGGGGGCGCGCGTCAGCGCGTAGGGGGGGTCAATCCCGTTCACCGCCAAAGATGCCGAGGAGCGACAGCAGGGCCTGGAACACGTTGTAGATGTCCAGGTAGATCGCCAGCGTGGCGCTGATGTAGTTGGTCTCACCGCCATCCAGGATGCGCTTCACATCCACCAGCATGAACGCCGAGAACACGCCCAGCACGCCCACCAGCATCGTCAGCATCAGCGCGGACGACTGCAGGAAGATGTTGGCAATGCCCGCGATCATCAAGATCACCGCGCCCACAAACAGGAACTTCGCCAGGCCCGACAGATCCCGCTTCACCACCGTCGCCAGCGACGCCATGGCCAGGAAGATGGCCGCGGTACCGCCAAACGCCGTCATGATCAGCGACGGACCATTCGAGAAGCCCAGCACCGCCGACACCAGGCGCGACAGCATCAGGCCCATGAAGAAGGTGAAGCCCAGCAGGAAGGCTACGCCCCAGCCGGAGTTCTTATTCTTCTCCACCAGGAACATCAGGCCGATGGCGCCGGCAAAGAAGATCAGGCTGGTCAGACCATGACGCATGCCTTCGAAGAGGTGGGTCTGAACCCCCAGCCAGGCGCCCAGCACCGTCGGAATCAGCGAGACGGCCAGCAGCAGATAGGTGTTGCGCAGCACCCGCTGACGGTCCACCGCCAGTGATGCGTAGCCACCGAACGAGCCCGGTTGCTCTTGCAGACCTTGGTTGTTCATCTGAACCTCCATGAAAAAGAAACTGTTGTGATTGTAGGGCGGGGCGCCAGCTTGGCTAAAGTGGCAACTCCCCCGTTCACCTCTACCATAACACCATGAAGCAAAAGCCCTACCTGAGCCTGGAAGACGTCAAGCGCATCGCCGCCGCCGCCGAGGCTGAGGCTGCCAAACACCAGTGGGCCGTGACCATCGCCATCGTGGATGACGGCGGTCATCTGCTGTGGCTGCAGCGTCACGACGGTGCCGCCGCCAGCTCTGCGGTGATCGCACCGGCGAAGGCCAAGGTTGCCGCCATGGGTCGTCGCGAATCCAAGGTGTATGAAGACATCGTCAACAACGGCCGGGCCGCCTTCCTCAGCGTGCCTCTGGAAGGCATGCTCGAAGGCGGTGTGCCGGTCGTCGTGGACGGCCACTGCATCGGCGCCGTCGGCGTGAGTGGCGTCAAGTCCGCCGAGGATGCGCAAGTGGCGAAGGCTGGCATCGCCGCGTTGGGCTGATCGCTTGGATCCCCGAGGTGGTGCGGGTCGACACCCGCCCACCTTGCACGGTTTCGTTTGCGCAAATGTGGTCGGTGTATACCCTGGCAGGCTATACTTAGCAGGTTTACCCGCAACCTACCGCGCCTCGCACACTTCACCCCTCGCAAGGAATCACTCTTTCTGGATTGACCTCTTCGCAGCCGACCTGTGAGCCGCTGACATTGCGCTCCCTGGCTGCACCGAGGCTGGAGCAGAGCTGGGCGCGCGCATAACAACGGAGTTACCCGTGCTGCCCGATCTGCTTTCCACCCCCCCAGCGATCCTCGCCTTGGCAGACGGCACGGTCTTCAAGGGTTCCGCGCTCGGCGCCGCCGGCCGGACCGTTGGTGAAGTGGTGTTCAACACCTCGCTCACCGGCTACCAAGAAATCCTCACCGACCCCAGCTATTGCCGCCAGATCGTCACCCTGACGTATCCGCATATCGGCAACTATGGCGTCAATGACGAGGACGTCGAGGCCACGAAGATCCATGCCGCAGGCCTGATCATCAAAGAGGCGCCCGTCCTCGACTCCAACTTCCGCAAGACCCGCAGCCTGCGCCAGTACCTGCAGGACGAAGGCACGGTCGCCATCGCCGACATCGACACCCGCCGCCTCACCCGCGTGCTGCGTGAAAAGGGTGCCCAGAACGGCTGCATCCTGGCGTTGAAGGCCGGCGAGCAGATCACCGATGCGCTGATCCAGGAAGCCATCGCCCTGGCCAAGGGCGCGCCCAGCATGGCCGGCCTGGACCTGGCCAAGGTTGTCAGCCGCACCGAGCGCGAGACCTGGACCGAAACCGAATGGGTGCTCGGCAAGGGCTACGGCGAGCAGACCACCCCGCGCTTCCATGTGGTCGCCTACGACTTCGGCGTCAAGAGCAACATCCTGCGCATGCTGGCCTCGCGCGGCTGCCGCATCACCATTGTGCCGGCGCAGACCCCGGCCTCCGAGGTCTTCGACCTGGAACCCGATGGTGTCTTCCTCTCCAACGGCCCTGGCGATCCGGAACCCTGCGACTACGCCATCAAGGCCACGGCACAGCTGATCGAAGCGGGCATCCCCACCTTCGGCATCTGCCTGGGTCACCAGATCATGGCGCTGGCCTCCGGCGCCAAGACCTTCAAGATGAAGTTCGGCCACCATGGCGCGAACCATCCGGTCAAGGACCTGGACAACGGCCGCGTCAGCATCACCAGCCAGAACCACGGCTTTGCGGTCGATCCCGACACGCTGCCGTCGAACCTGCGCGCCACCCATGTCAGCCTGTTCGACGGCACGCTGCAAGGCCTGGCCCGTACCGACAAGCCGGCGTTCTGCTTCCAGGGCCACCCGGAAGCCAGCCCCGGCCCGCATGACATTTCCTATCTTTTTGACCGCTTCATCGGTCTGATGTCCAAGGCCTGATGGAGACCCGCAATGCCAAAACGTTCTGACATTCAAAGCATCCTGATCATCGGCGCGGGCCCGATCATCATCGGCCAGGCCTGCGAGTTCGATTACTCCGGCGCCCAGGCGTGCAAGGCCCTTCGTGAAGAAGGCTACAAGGTCATTCTGGTCAACAGCAATCCGGCGACCATCATGACCGACCCGGACACCGCCGATGTGACCTACATCGAGCCCATCACCTGGCAGGTGGTCGAGAAGATCATCGCCAAGGAGCGTCCGGATGCGATCCTGCCCACCATGGGCGGCCAGACCGCGCTGAACTGCGCCCTGGACCTGCACAAGCATGGCGTGCTGGAGAAGTACCAGGTCGAGATGATCGGCGCCAACGAGAAGGCCATCGAGAAGGCGGAAGACCGCCTGAAGTTCAAGGACGCGATGACCAAGATCGGCCTGGACTCGGCCAAGTCCGGCATCGCCCACTCGCTGGAAGAAGCCTGGGCGGTGCAAAAGCGCATCCAGGCGGACATCGGCGGCAGCGGCTTCCCCATGGTGATCCGTCCCAGCTTCACCCTGGGCGGTTCGGGCGGCGGCATTGCCTACAACCCCGAGGAATTCGAAGACATCTGCAAGCGCGGTCTGGACCTGTCGCCGACCAACGAGCTGCTGATTGAAGAATCGCTGATCGGCTGGAAGGAATACGAGATGGAAGTGGTCCGCGACAAGGCGGACAACTGCATCATCGTGTGCTCGATCGAAAACCTGGATCCGATGGGCATCCATACGGGTGACTCGATCACCGTGGCTCCCGCACAGACGCTGACCGACAAGGAATACCAGCTGCTGCGCAATGCCTCCATCGCCATCCTGCGCGAAATCGGCGTGGACACCGGCGGCTCCAACGTGCAGTTCTCGATCAATCCGGACAACGGCCGGATGATCGTGATCGAGATGAATCCCCGTGTGTCGCGCTCGTCGGCCCTGGCCTCCAAGGCCACCGGCTTCCCGATCGCCAAGATCGCCGCCAAGCTGGCGGTCGGCTACACCCTGGACGAGCTGCGCAACGACATCACCGGCGGCATCACCCCGGCGTCGTTCGAACCCAGCATCGATTACGTGGTCACCAAGATCCCGCGTTTTGCCTTCGAGAAGTTCCCGATGGCCGACTCGCACCTGACGACCCAGATGAAGTCGGTGGGCGAAGTGATGGCCATGGGCCGGAGCTTCCAGGAGTCGTTCCAGAAGGCCCTGCGAGGCCTGGAAACCGGCATCGACGGCCTGACCGAACGCAGCACCGATCGTGAAGAGATCGTGCAGGAAATTGGCGAGGCCGGTCCGGAGCGCATCCTCTTCCTCGGCGACGCCTTCCGCGTCGGCATGACGCTGGACGAAGTCTACGAAGAGACCGCCGTCGATCCGTGGTTCCTGGCCCAGATCGAACAGCTGGTGAAGATCGAGCAGAGCCTGAAGGGTCGTGCGCTGGATTCGCTCAGTGCCGACGAATTGCGCCTGCTGAAGAAGAAGGGCTTTTCCGACAAGCGGCTGGCCAAGCTGCTGGGGACGAATCAGCATGAGGTCCGCAAGGCCCGCCATGCGCTGAATGTGCGCCCGGTCTACAAGCGGGTGGACACCTGCGCCGCCGAATTCGCGACGCAGACGGCCTACATGTACTCGACCTATGACGAGGAGTGCGAGGCCAACCCGACCGACAAGAAGAAGATCATGGTGCTGGGTGGTGGCCCGAACCGGATCGGTCAGGGCATCGAGTTCGACTATTGCTGCGTCCATGCGGCCCTGGCGATGCGCGAAGACGGCTACGAGACCATCATGGTCAACTGCAATCCGGAAACCGTCTCCACCGATTACGACACCTCCGACCGCCTCTACTTCGAGCCGGTGACGCTGGAAGACGTGCTGGAAATCGTGGCGAAGGAAAAGCCGGTCGGCGTGATCGTGCAGTATGGCGGCCAGACGCCGCTGAAGCTGGCGCTGGACCTGGAAGCCAATGGCGTGCCCATCATCGGGACGAGCCCGGACTCCATCGACATGGCCGAAGACCGCGAGCGCTTCCAGCAGCTGCTGCACACGCTGGGTCTGAAGCAGCCGCCCAACCGCACCGCCCGCAATGAAGATCAGGCGGTGGCGCTGGCCAACGAGATCGGTTATCCGCTGGTGGTGCGCCCGAGCTATGTGCTGGGCGGCCGCGCGATGGAAATCGTGCACGGCGACAAGGACCTGGAGCGCTACATGCGCGAAGCGGTGCGGGTCTCCGAGAAGTCCCCGGTGCTGCTGGACCGCTTCCTGGAAGATGCGGTGGAAGTCGACGTCGATTGCATCTGCGACGGCGAAGACGTGATGATCGGCGGCATCATGGAGCACATCGAGGCGGCCGGCATCCACTCCGGTGACTCGGCGTGCTCGCTGCCTCCGTACACCTTGTCCCAGGAACTGCAGGAAGAGCTGCGTCGTCAGACCGCCGCCATGGCGCGTGCGCTGAAGGTGGTCGGCCTGATGAACGTGCAGTTCGCCATCCAGGGCGACGTGACCCAGGGCCTGGCGGACAACACGGTGTACGTGCTGGAAGTGAATCCCCGCGCGTCCCGCACGGTGCCGTTCGTTTCCAAGGCCACCAGCCAGCCCCTGGCCAAGATCGCGGCCCGCTGCATGGCCGGCACGAAGCTCAAGGACCAGAAGGCCGCCGGGGGCAAGCCGCCGGTGGAGATCCAGCCGCCGTATTACTCGGTCAAGGAAGCCGTCTTCCCGTTCAACAAGTTCCCTGGCGTGGACCCGATCCTCAGCCCGGAAATGCGTTCGACCGGCGAAGTGATGGGCGCCGGCCGGACCTTCGGCGAAGCCATGCTGAAGAGCCAGCTGGGCGCCGGTTCGCGCCTGCCGCGTCAGGGCAATGTGCTGATCACGGTGAAGAACAGCGACAAGGAGCGCGCCGTGGCACTGGCCCGCGACCTGGTGGCGCTGGGCTTTGGCGTGGTGGCCACCAAGGGCACGGCGGCGTCGATCGCCGACGCCGGCATTCCGGTGCGGGTGGTCAACAAGGTCAAGGACGGCCGTCCGCACATCGTGGACATGATCAAGGGCGGCGACATCCAGCTGGTGTTCACCACCGTGGATGAAACCCGCGCCGCGATCGCCGACAGCCGCCACATCCGTCAGGCCGCCCTGGCCAACCGTGTGACCTACTACACCACCATGGCCGGTTGCGAAGCCGCCGTGGAGGGCATGAAGCACAAGGACGGTCTACTGGTGCAATCGCTGCAGGAACTGCACGCCGAACTGCATTAAACTGGTGCTATCCATTCCGCCGCCGCTGCTCAGAATCCCTGGGCGGCAGCGGCGGTTTGTTTTGTCATTTCTAGGTTCAACACATGGCCACGATCCCCCTGACCAAGCGCGGCGCTGAAAAGCTGAAAGAAGAACTGCATCGACTCAAGACGGTCGAGCGTCATGCCGTGATCAACGCCATTTCCGAGGCTCGCGCCCAAGGTGACCTGTCCGAAAACGCCGAATATGAAGCGGCCAAGGACAAGCAAGGTTTCATCGAAGGCCGCATCCTCGAGATCGAAGGCAAGCTGGCGGCTGCGCAAGTGATCGACCCGTCCGAGCTGGACGCGGGCGGTCGCGTGGTGTTTGGCACCACCGTGGATCTGGAAGAAGAGGAAAGCGGCGCCGCCGTCACCTACCAGATCGTTGGCGACGACGAAGCCGACCTGAAGCAGGGCCTGATCTCCATCAGCTCGCCGATTGCACGCGCGCTGATCGGCAAGGAAGCCGGTGATGTGGCCGAGGTGCAGGCCCCGGGCGGCATCAAGCGCTACGAGATCGTCGACGTCCGGTATCTCTGATGCTGCTGCGGCTGAGGGCTTTGCTGGCGGCGCTGTGGGCGGGTGAACTGCTCACCGTGGCGTTTCTGGCGGCGCCCAATGCCTTTGCATCGCTGGAGCGGGCGCAGGCTGGCCTATATGTCGGCCGACTCTTCGAGATGGATGCGCGCATCGCGCTGGCCGCCGCCGTGCTGCTGGTGCTGATGGAGCGCCGGCTGCAGCGGGACGGCACGTCGACGGGTCCGGTGATGGGCCTGCCGCTGGTGCTGCCCCTGGTGGCGCTGTTCCTGACGGTGCTGGGCTACTACGGTCTGCAGCCGCTGATGGAATCGGCGAAGCAGGGGCTGGGGTCCTGGACCTTCCTGCAGCTGCATGCGGTGTCGCTGGCGATGTTTGGGCTGCGCACGGTGGCGGTGGTGGTGCTGGCGTGGCGAATCATGCCCAGGCAGTAATGCCCAGGCAGTCATGCGCAGCCATCGCTGCTGGCGCATCGTCACCATCCCAGCGGAAATAAAAAAGGACGGCAACATGGCCGTCCTTTTCTCGTGAGGAAGCGCCGGGCTCAGGAAGCGCTGGACTTCTTGACGCTGGTCTGGCGCGGCTTCTTCGCGCGCTTGATCTCGCCGCCCTGGGTGACGCGCTGGTTGCCCAGCACCTGCACCTTCTTGATCTGAGGGCGGTTGTTGCCGCTCTTGGAGAACTTGACGATCTTGACCGTCTTGGGGGCAGGGCGGGCGTCTTCACGCACGGCCTTTTCCTTCTCGGGCATCGGGCGCCACAGCACCAGCAACTTGCCGATGTGCTGGATGGGAGCGGCGTCCAGTTCCTCGGCCAGGGTGGCCAGGATCGATTCGCGACCGTCACGGTCGTCGGACATCACACGCACCTTGATCAGGCCGTGGGCCTTCAGGGCGGCGTCCACTTCCTTGGTCACGGCCGGGGTCAGGCCGTCGGCGCCGATCATCACCACCGGATCCAGATGGTGGGCGTCGGCGCGTTTGTCCTTGCGCTGGGCAGGAGTCAGTTGAATAGCAGGCATGGCGCGCATTATCCGTGAGTGGCGGACTTCGCGAAAGCGCCAGATGGCCGCAGCGGCGCCGCCTGCGGGACATTCAGGCAAAATCCCCTCATGAAAATCGACACCAAAAGCAAGAAGGTCAACAAGGCGTGGCTGAATCAGCACGTGAATGACCCCTATGTCCGGATGGCGCAAAAAGAAGGGTTTCGTTCTCGCGCCGCCTACAAACTGAAGGAAATCGACGAAGAATTCCAGCTGATTCGTCCCGGTCAGGTGGTGGTGGACCTGGGCGCCTGCCCGGGCGCCTGGAGCCAATACCTGCGCCGCCGCTTTGCGCCGAAGGAAGCGGGGGTGGGCGGCGCCGCTGCCGGCCAGCTCAATGGCCGCATCATTGCGCTGGACCTGCTCGAATTCGAGCCGATCGAAGGGGTGGAGTTCATCCAAGGCGATTTCCGGGAAGACGAGGTGCTGGCGCAACTGGAAGCGTCGCTCAACGGTGCGCCGGTGGATCTGGTGGTGTCGGACATGGCGCCCAATCTCTCCGGCATTGCCGCCACCGACGCCGCCCGCATTGCCCACCTGATCGAGCTGGCCCTCGATTTTTCCGCCCGTCACCTCAAACCGGATGGTGCCCTGGTGGCCAAGGTCTTCCACGGGGCGGGTTACGATGAACTGGTGCAGGCGTTCCGGGACCAGTTTCGCCGGGTCAAAACCGCCAAACCCAAGGCCTCCCGGGATAAATCTTCGGAAAACTTTCTCGTTGGCATCGGTTTGAAGCGCTGATCCTGGCGCAGGCAGGGCTCGAGACCTTGGGGTGAAAAGTTCGGAAAATCGCCAAAACCCTGATGAGATCGGCCTTCCACCCCCGATTCAGGTCGTCCCGGGGCCGATGATCATGGCAATATCTATCAACGGACATGGAATTGCCAATCAGGGGCGGGGACTTGACTGTCCTAGAATCAACCCCATGTACCGTCCAAGTCCTGCGCCTCGGAAGTTCGTCGTGGCTGCAGGGGACGGAAAGATGAAGGAGTCGCGGTGAACAATCAGTGGTTCTCGAAGGTGGCTGTGTGGATGGTGATCGCCCTAGTGCTGTTCACCGTCTTCAAGCAGTTCGATCGCAGCGCAACGCAGGGGAATCAGGTCGCTTACTCCGACTTCCTCGACGATGTGCGTGCCAAGCGCATCAAGCAGGTCACCCTGCAGGAAGGGTCCAGCGGCACGGAAATCGTCGCTGTGAACTCCGAGGGCGCCAAGGTGCGCACCACGGCCACCTACCTGGACCGTGGCCTGATCGGTGATCTGATCAACAACAACGTCAAGTTCGACGTCAAGCCGCGCGAAGAGCCGTCGGTCCTGATGGGCATTTTGCTCAGCTGGGGTCCGATGCTGCTGTTGATCGCCGTCTGGGTGTATTTCATGCGCCAGATGCAGGGCGGCGGCAAGGGCGGGGCGTTCAGCTTCGGGAAATCCAAGGCCCGCATGCTGGACGAAGCCAACAACTCCACCACCTTTGCGGACGTCGCCGGTTGCGATGAAGCCAAGGAAGAAGTGAAGGAGCTGGTGGACTTCCTCAAGGACCCGCAGAAGTTCCAGAAGCTGGGTGGCCGCATTCCGCGTGGTGTGCTGCTGGTCGGCCCTCCCGGGACCGGCAAGACGCTGCTGGCCAAGGCCATCGCTGGCGAAGCCAAGGTGCCGTTCTTCACCATCTCCGGTTCTGACTTCGTCGAAATGTTCGTCGGTGTGGGCGCAGCCCGCGTCCGCGACATGTTCGAGCAGGCCAAGAAGAGCGCGCCCTGCATCATCTTCGTGGACGAAATCGACGCCGTCGGCCGTCACCGCGGTGCTGGCCTGGGCGGCGGCAATGACGAGCGCGAGCAGACCCTCAACCAGATGCTGGTCGAGATGGACGGCTTCGACACCAACCTGGGTGTGATCGTCATGGCCGCGACCAACCGTCCGGACATTCTCGACCCCGCACTGCTGCGCCCCGGCCGTTTCGACCGCCAGGTGTATGTCACCCTGCCGGACGTGCGTGGCCGTGAGCAGATCCTGAATGTGCACATGCGCAAGGTGCCGGTCGGCCAGGACGTCCGTGCCGACATCCTCGCCCGTGGTACCCCCGGTTTCTCCGGTGCCGATCTGGCCAACCTGGTCAACGAAGCTGCCCTGTTTGCCGCCCGCCGCAATGGCCGCGTGGTGGACATGCAGGACTTCGAAAAGGCCAAGGACAAGATCATGATGGGCCCCGAGCGCAAGTCCATGGTCATGCCAGAGGAAGAGCGCAAGAACACCGCCTATCACGAGGCCGGTCACGCCCTGGTGGCGCGTCTGCTGCCCAAGACCGACCCGGTGCACAAGGTCACCGTCATCCCGCGTGGCCGCGCCCTGGGCGTGACCATGCAGCTGCCGGAAGGTGACCGCTACAGCATGGACAAGGAGCGCATGCTCTCGACCATCTCGGTGCTCTTCGGTGGCCGGATTGCGGAAGAAGTGTTCATGGACCAGATGACCACTGGCGCCAGCAACGACTTCGAACGCGCCACGGCCATCGCCCGTGACATGGTCACCCGCTACGGCATGACCGACGAGCTGGGCCCGATGGTCTATGCCGACAATGAAGGCGAAGTCTTCCTGGGCCGTTCGGTCACGAAGACGACCAACATGTCGGAAGAGACCATGCGCAAGGTCGACCAGGAAATCCGCAAGATCATCGACGAGCAGTACAGCACCGCCCGCCGCCTGATCGAGGAGAACAAGGACAAGATGCACGCCATGGCGACGGCGCTGCTCGAGTGGGAAACCATCGACGCCGAGCAGATCGACGACATCATGGGCGGCCGTCCTCCGCGTCCCCCCAAGGACTGGACCCCGCCGAGCAACAAGCCCGACAACGGCGGCACTCCTGCCGTCAGCACGGGCAGTGCCCACGCAGCGGCTTGAGCGCCTGCGGGCGATCCTGAAACCCTGACACGGGTCACCGCGGTCCGAATGCGGTAATCTTGAAAGGCCGGTTCCGATGAACCGGCCTTTTTCGTTGGTGCACTGTGGGGCGAGGGGCCTTGCACGGCGCCGACCCTGCCTCGATTGATCCGTCCCATGAGCGTTCGCCAGATCTGGAAAACCACCCGCTTCGACCTCGACCTGTCGGAGCGGCCGCTGGTCATGGGGATCGTGAATGTGACGCCGGACTCGTTTTCCGACGGCGGCCAGCATGACGACCCGGCGCGGGCCATCGACTTCTGCGAGCGGCTGCTGGGGGAGGGTGCGGACATCCTGGACCTGGGCGCGGAATCGACCCGCCCCGGTGCGCCCAAGGTGTCTGCGGACGAAGAATGGCATCGGCTGGAGCCGGTCCTCCGGGCGGCACTCAGCCTGGGCATCCCGGTGTCGGTCGACACCAGCAAGACCGAGGTCATGCAGCGTGCGCTGGACCTGGGCGTGGACATCATCAATGACGTCATGGCCCTGCGGGACGAGGGCGCCGAAGCGCTGCTGGCCAGCCACGCCGCCGCCGGCATTTGCCTGATGCACATGCGGGGGGATCCCGCCAGCATGCAGCAGCAGACCGCCTACACCGACGTGGTGGCCGAGGTGCGGGACTTCCTGCAGGCCCGGCTGGACTGCCTGCTGGGCCGCGGCGTGGCGCCGGAGCGCATCACGCTGGACCCGGGGTATGGCTTCGCCAAGACGGTGGAGCAGAACATTGCCCTGCAGCAGCGCCAATGGGAGCTGCTGGCGATGGGCCGCCCGCTGCTGGTGGGTTGGTCCCGCAAGAGCACGCTGGGCGCGCTCACCGGCCGCGCCGTTGACGAGCGCCTGAGCGCCAGCGTTGCCGCCGCCCTGGCCACCGTGGCCCAGGGCGCCCGGGTGGTGCGGGTGCATGATGTCGCCGCCACGGTGGACGCGTTGAAGGTCTGGCAGGCCTTCGTCAGACCAACGGCCTGAAATCCGCCCTTCGCATGGGCGACAATGACGGTTCCAGTTCGAACAGTCAGAGGTTGCTCCTTATGAGCCGGAAGTATTTCGGTACCGATGGAATCCGCGGTACGGTGGGTCAGACCCCCATCACCCCCGATTTCATGCTGCAGCTCGGCCACGCGGTCGGTCGGGTGCTCAAGCGGAGTTACGCCAAGCCCAGCGTGCTCATCGGCAAGGACACCCGCATCTCTGGCTACATGCTGGAATCGGCGCTGGAGGCCGGTTTTGCCTCGGCCGGCGTGAATGTCCTGCTGACCGGTCCGCTGCCCACGCCCGGCGTCGCCTATCTGACCCGGGCGCTGCGTCAGCACCTCGGGGTGGTCATCTCCGCCTCTCACAATCCGTTTGCCGACAACGGCATCAAGTTCTTCTCATCGAAGGGCGAAAAGCTGCCGGACGCCTGGGAGCTGGACGTCGAAGCGGTGCTGGAAGAGGCCCCGGTGTGGGTGGATTCCGCCAGCCTCGGCCGCGCCCGCCGCCTGGACGATGCCCAGGGACGCTATATCGAGTTCTGCAAGGCCAGTTTCAGCCCGGACCTCAGCCTGCGCGGCATGAAGCTGGTGGTGGATGCCGCCAACGGCGCGGCCTATCAGGTGGCGCCGTCGGTGTTTCATGAGCTCGGCGCCGAGGTCATCTCCATCGGCACCAAGCCCGATGGCTTCAACATCAACGACAAGGTCGGGGCCACTGCGCCGCAGGCCCTGGTCGCTGCCGTCAAGGAACATGGCGCCCATTACGGCATCGCCCTGGACGGGGATGCGGACCGGCTCCAGATGGTGGACGCCGAGGGCCGGCTGTTCAACGGCGATGAGCTGCTGTATGTGATGGTGGCTGACCGCCTGGCCCGTGGCGAGCGGGTGCCCGGCGCGGTCGGTACGCTGATGACCAACATGGCGGTGGAACTGGCGCTGCGCCAGCGGGACGTCGAATTTGTCCGCGCCAAGGTGGGCGACCGTTACGTGCTGGAAGAGCTGGCCAACCGGGGCTGGCAGCTGGGCGGGGAGGGCTCCGGCCACCTGCTGGCCCTGGACAAGCACACCACCGGTGACGGCATTGTCAGCAGCCTGCTCGTGTTGGAAGCGGTGGCGCGCAGCGGCCGTCCGCTGGCCGACCTGCTCGACGGTGTCACGCTGTTCCCGCAGACGCTGATCAACGTCCGCCTGCAGGCCGACCAGCAGGACTGGAAGGCCAATCCCGCCCTGGCTCGTACCGAAGCGGAAGTGACCGCCGAGCTGGGTGACCGGGGGCGGGTGCTGATCCGCAAGTCCGGAACCGAGCCGCTGCTGCGGGTGATGGTGGAAGCCAGCGACGCCGACCTGGCCCGCCGCTGCGCAGAGCGCCTGGTGGAAGCCGTCAAAGGCTGAGCACCGCTTCGATTCACCCCGGTCCAGCAGCCCGCTAGGCGAACATGACAGCGGGGTGAATCGAATATGACAAGTGGACGCTGGGGCAAGCCGCCCCGGCGTGCCCCCTTTGACCGCCCGCTTTGACCTCCCTAGGAAGGGTGGTGAAGGCCCAATTGGCCGGGCTTTGGGCGCTCTGCGTCACCTCCGCCGGGGCTGTCATAGTCGTCACGCTTGTGTCACATTCGGTTCATACCATCCGTTCCGTTCGCCAACAAACCTAGCGATAGGACTGAATGACCATGAACCAACTCCGTGCTGGCCTGCTCTTCGCCGCTTGCGCCACCGTCTTCTCGGTGGCCCAGGCCCAGGAAGTGACCGGTGCAGGTGCCTCCTTCCCGGCGCCCATCTACACCAAGTGGGCTGACGCATACAACAAGGCCACTGGCGTTCGCATCAACTACCAATCGGTGGGTTCGGGTGCCGGCATCAAGCAGATCCAGGCCAAGACCGTCGATTTCGGCGCTTCGGACGCCCCCCTTAAGGATGACCAGCTGGCCAAGGACGGCCTGGTCCAGTTCCCGACCGTGATCGGCGGCGTCGTGCCGGTGGTCAACATCGCCGGCGTGAAGCCGGGCCAGATCAAGCTGACCGGCCAGGTGCTGGGCGACATCTACCTGGGCAAGATCACCAAGTGGAATGACCCCGCCATCACCGCCCTGAACGCAGGCGTGACCCTGCCGGACGCGCAGATCGCCATGGTGCGCCGCGCCGACGGCTCCGGCACCAGCTTCCTGTTCACCAACTACCTGTCGAAGGTGAACGCCGAGTGGAAGTCCAAGGTCGGCGAAGGCACCGCGGTGAACTGGCCGGCTGGCGTGGGCGGCAAGGGTAACGAAGGCGTGGCCTCGTATGTGTCGCGTCTGCCGAACTCGATCGGCTACGTGGAATACGCCTACGTCAAGCAAAACAAGATGACCTACGTTCAGTTGAAGAACGCCGACGGTCAATTCGTCAACCCGAGCGATGACGCCTTCAAGGCCGCCGCTGCCGGTGCCAAGTGGAACGAATCGTTCTACCAGGTGCTGACCGAGCAGCCCGGCAAGGAGAGCTGGCCCATCACCGGCGCCACCTTCATCCTGATGCACAAGCAGCAGGAAAAGGCTGCCACCGCGCAAGCCGCCCTGAAGTTCTTCGACTGGGCCTACACCCAGGGCGACAAGATGGCTGACGACCTGGACTACGTGGCACTGCCGACGTCGGTCAAGGACCTGATCCGGAAGCAGTGGGCGGACAACCTGAAGGACGCCTCCGGCAAGGCCATCAGCCTGAAGTAATTCGGCACCTCTGAGTGCAGCCCGGTGTCCCTGAACGGTCACCGGGCTTTTGCACAAGAGAGAAGAGAAGAAGTACCCCACAGCAACCAGCGGAGGCCCCGTGGCCGCAATACTCCCAGCCAACACCATCGACCGTCAGCGAGGCGACGAGCGAGCCCATCCCCACGGCCGCCCGCCCGCCCGGCGCCGCGTCGCCCCCTGGGCGGACACCGTTTTCTCCATGCTGGCCCATGGCGCTGCCTGGCTCACGCTGGCGATGCTGGTTGGCATCATCCTGTCCTTGATCATGGGCGCCGCGCCGGCCATCAAGCAGTATGGGCTGGGCTTCCTGGTCAGCAGCGACTGGGATCCGGTGCAGGAGAAGTTTGGCGGCCTGGCCATGATCTATGGCACGCTGGTGACCTCGTTCCTGGCGCTGGTGATCGCCGTGCCGGTGAGCTTCGGCATTGCGCTGTTCCTGACGGAACTCGCCCCGGGCTGGCTGCGCCGCCCGCTGGGCATCGCCATCGAGCTGCTGGCCGCCGTGCCCTCCATCGTCTACGGCATGTGGGGCCTGTTCGTCTTCGGCCCGCTGCTGGCCACCTATGTGCAGCAGCCGCTGCAGAGCCTGCTGGGCAACGTGCCGCTGCTGGGCACCCTGGTGTCGGGCCCGCCGGTGGGCCTGGGCATCCTGTCGGCCGGCATCATCCTGGCCATCATGATCATCCCCTTCATCGCGTCGGTGATGCGTGACGTCTTCGAAGTCACCCCCGCGATGCTCAAAGAGTCCGCCTACGGGCTGGGCTCGACCACCTGGGAAGTGGTCTGGCGCGTGGTGCTGCCCTACACCAAGACCGGTGTCATCGGCGGCATCATGCTGGGCCTGGGGCGCGCCCTGGGCGAGACCATGGCCGTCACCTTCGTGATCGGCAACACCAGCCAGCTCAACTCGCTGTCGCTGTTCGAGGCGGCCAACACCATCACCTCGGTGCTGGCCAATGAATTCGGGGAATCGGGTCCCGGCAGCCTGCATCAGGCCTCGCTGCTGTACCTGGCCCTGGTGCTGTTCTTCATCACCTTCGTCGTCCTGGCCTTCTCCAAGGTGCTGCTGAACAAGCTCAAGAAGAACGAAGGAACCCGCACATGAGCGCGACCACCGCCGGCCGCATGGCCATGTACAACAAGCGTCGCCGCATCAATGTGCTGGCGCTGTCCCTGTCGATGGGCGCCATGTCCCTCGGCCTGATCTGGCTGGTCTGGATCCTGTTCGAGACGATCACGCAGGGCGTGGGCGGCCTGAGCTGGGCCACCTTCACCCAGATGACCCCGCCGCCGAATTCCGAAGACGGCGGCCTGGCCAATGCCATCTTCGGCTCGCTGATGATGGTGGTGCTGGCCACCGTGATCGGCACGCCGATCGGGGTGTTGTCCGGCGTCTATCTGGCGGAATATGGCCAGAAGACCTGGCTGGGCAACAGCGTGCGTTTCATCAACGACATCCTGCTGTCGGCCCCGTCCATCGTCATCGGCCTGTTTGTCTACAGCCTGATCGTCATCCGGTTCCGTGGCTTCTCCGGCTGGGCCGGGGTGGTGGCGCTGGCGCTGATCGTGATTCCGGTGGTCATCCGCACCACCGAGAACATGCTGAACCTGGTGCCCAGCGCCCTGCGGGAAGCGGCCTATGCCCTGGGGACCCCCAAGTGGAAGGTCATCCTGACGGTCACGCTCAAGGCCGCCCGTGCGGGTGTGCTGACCGGTGTGCTGCTGGCGCTGGCCCGTGTGTCTGGCGAAACCGCGCCGCTGCTGCTGACCGCCTTCAACAACCGCTTCTGGTCCACTGACCTGTCCGGCCCGATGGCCAACCTGCCCAAGGTGATCTTCGACTTCGCCATGAGTCCCTATGAGAACTGGCGACAGCTCGCCTGGGCCGCGGTTTTCATCATCACCATCGGCGTGCTGCTGCTCAACATCGCAGCGCGTGTGTTGTTCAAGAACAAGCATTGAGCGGGCGCGCGCGCTGAAGCGCGCCGCCCACTGTCAAACGAATTCATAAGGCCCTGACCATGGACGCCAAAGTCGATATGCCGGTGACCGAGCGCTCGAAGCTCTCGGTGAAGAACCTGAACTTTTATTACGGCAGCTTCCACGCGCTGAAGAACATCAATCTGGACATTCCGGAGAACAAGGTGACCGCCTTCATCGGTCCCTCGGGCTGCGGCAAGTCCACCCTGCTGCGCACCCTCAACCGCATGTTCGAGCTGTATCCGGAGCAACGCGCCGAAGGCCAGATCCTGCTGGACGGGGAAGACATCCTCACCAGCAAGGAAGACGTCTCGCTGATCCGTGCCAAGGTGGGCATGGTGTTCCAGAAGCCGACGCCGTTCCCGATGTCCATCTACGACAACATCGCCTTCGGCGTGCGTCTGTTCGAAACCCTCTCCCGCGTGGAGATGGACGAGCGGGTGGAGTGGGCGCTGAAGAAGGCCGCGCTGTGGAACGAAGTGAAGGACAAGCTGAACCAGAGCGGCTCGGGCCTGTCCGGCGGTCAGCAGCAGCGTCTGTGCATTGCCCGCGGTATCGCGATCAAGCCGGAAGTGCTGCTGCTGGACGAACCCTGCTCGGCGCTGGACCCGATCTCCACGGGCAAGATCGAAGAGCTGATCCACGAGCTCAAGCACGACTACACCGTGGCCATCGTGACCCACAACATGCAGCAGGCGGCCCGCTGCTCGGACTACACCGCCTACATGTACCTGGGCGACCTGATCGAGTTCGGCCCGACCGCCGAGCTGTTCATGAAGCCCAAGCGGAAGGACACTGAGGACTACATCACCGGCCGTTTCGGCTGATCCCCGTCCCCGTGCCCCGGGCGGCGCCCGCTGCCCCGCTCCACAAGAACAGGAGAACTCCATGACCGACAAGCATCTCTCCACCCAATTCGACGCCGAACTGAGCGGCATCTCCACCCGCGTGCTCGAAATGGGCGGCCTGGTGGAATCGCAGGTGGCGCAGGCCATCGAGGCCCTGGGCACCTTCAGCGGCGAGATCGCCAGCCATGTGCTCAAGCAGGAAGAGCTGGTCAATACGATGGAAGTGGAGATCGACCGTGATCTGTCCACCATCATCGCCCGCCGTCAGCCCACCGCCCGCGACCTGCGCCTGCTGATCGCCGTCTCCAAGACCATCGCCAACCTCGAGCGCGTGGGGGACGAAGCGGCCCGCATCGCTCGCACGGTGCAGCGTCTGATCAACACCGGTGTGTCCAGCCGCCTGCGTCTGCCGATGGCGGACCTCTCGTATGAAGCCGAACTGGCCACCGCCTCGCTGCGCAAGGCCCTGGATGCCTTTGCCCGCCTGGATGTGGACCGCGCCCTGGAAGTGCTCAAGCAGGACGACCAGATCGACAAGGAATTCGACGGCCTGATGCGCAAGCTCATCACCTACATGATGGAAGACCCGCGCACCATTTCCTCGAGCATCGACCTGGTGTTCGTGGCCAAGGCGATCGAGCGCGTGGGCGACCATGCCAAGAACCTGGCCGAAGTGATCATCTATGTGGTCAAGGGCACCGACGTGCGTCACAACACGCCCGACGCCGTTGAAAACATGGTGCGCTGACCCGCGTGGGTGAGCCTGAGAAGTCCTGAGAAGTTGAGAGAAGTCGAGAAAAAGGGGACCCGCGAATGAGCCGTATCCTGGTCGTTGAAGACGAATCCGCGATTGCCGAACTGATCTCCATCAACCTGCGGCACGCCGGTTTCGAGGTCACCCTGGCGGCCAATGCCGAGCAGGCACAGCTGGAAGTGGACCGGGTGCTGCCCGATCTGGTGGTGCTGGACTGGATGCTGCCGGGTCAGTCCGGCCTGGGTCTGGCCCGTGCCTGGCGCGGGGCGACCCGCACCCGGGAGCTGCCGATCATCATGCTGACGGCTCGCGCGGAAGAAGCCGACAAGGTGTCCGGCCTGGATGCCGGCGCCGACGACTACCTGACCAAGCCGTTCTCCACCAATGAGCTGCTGGCCCGCATCCGTGCGGTGCTGCGCCGCAAGGCGCCCGAGGCGCTGGATTCGGCGGTGGACGTGGGCGGCCTCGTGCTCGATCCGGGCACCCGCCGCGTCAGCCGGGAGGGCGTCGAGGTCAAGCTGGGCCCGACCGAATTCCGTCTGCTGCATTTCTTCATGACCCATCCGGAGCGGGTGCACAGCCGCTCGCAGCTGCTGGACCGGGTGTGGGGCGACCATGTGTTCATCGAGGAGCGCACCGTGGACGTCCATGTGAAGCGTCTGCGTGAAGCCCTGGAGAAGGTCAACTGCCAGCGCATGATCGAAACGGTGCGAGGCGCCGGTTATCGCCTGACCCAACAAAGCAGCGCGCTGTCCGCTTGAGCCGCGCCCGATGAGCTGGTTGTTGTCGCGGGTGCTGATGCTGGTGCTGGGCACCGGCATCGGCGGGTGGATCGGCTGGTGGCTGGGGCACTGGATGCTGGCGCCGCAACTGGCGGCGGGTCTGGGGGCCGGCGTCGCCGTGACGTTGATGGGCCTGTGGGACGCGGCACGCGCCCACCGGCTGGTGAACTGGCTGCGCGGGGATCAGACCGAGGACGCGCCGCGGCTGGGCGGCATCTGGGGTGAGATTGCCTACCGGATGGAGCGCGGGCTGCGTGACCGGGAACGCCGGTACGAGCGTGAGCGGCAGCAGCTGGAGCAGTTCCTGCAGGCGATGGAAGCGTCGCCCAATGGCGTGATCCTGCTGGACGATCAGGATCAGATCCAGTGGTGCAACACTCTGGCGGCCGATCATTTCCAGCTGGACCCGCAGCGCGACAAACTGCAGCGCATCACCAACCTGGTCCGTTATCCGGCGTTTGTCTCGTATCTGCAGTCCCGGCAGTACAACCATCCGCTGGCCTTGCAGAACTCGCGGGGCAGGGCCCATCTGCAGGTCCTGATGCGGGACTACGGCGTGGGCGGCGAATGCCGGCGACTGATCCTGTCCCTGGATGTGACCGACCGGGAGCGCAATGAATCAATGCGGCGGGACTTCGTGGCCAATGTGTCCCATGAGATCCGCACGCCACTGACGGTGCTGGCGGGCTTCATCGAGACGATGGCCAGCCTCAATCTCACCGAGGCCGAGCGCAAGCGGGTGCTGCACCTGATGCAGCAGCAGACGCAGCGCATGCAGACGCTGGTGGGGGATCTGCTCACGCTGGCGCAGCTGGAAGGCAGCCCGCGTCCGGCGCCGGATCACTGGATCGCCCTCGATCCCTTGCTGGCGCGGGTGTCGGCGGATGCGCATGCCTTGTCGGCCGGCCGGCATGAGCTGGTCTGCGACCGGCTGACCCAGGTGGAAGTGGCCGGCGTCGAAACCGAGCTGCTGAGTGCCATTGCCAACCTGGTGAGCAATGCGGTGCGCTACACGCCGGAAGGCGGGCGCATCGAGGTGCACTGGCGCTGGCTGGGCGAGAAGGGCGGCGAAGTGGCGGTGGTGGACAACGGGCCCGGCATTGCGCGGGAACACCTGCCGCGCCTGACCGAGCGCTTCTACCGGGTGGACGGCAGCCGCTCACGCGATACCGGCGGTACCGGGCTGGGGCTGTCCATCGTCAAGCATGTGATCCAGCGGCATGGCGGCGAGCTGCGCGTGGACAGCGAACCGGGCAAGGGCTCGACCTTCCGCCTGCTGTTCCCCGCGACCCGTCTGCGGCATGTGGACGCGCCCGCGATGGGGGACGAATCGGCCCCGGCGATGCTGGCGGCGAGAGAGGACGACGAGGCGGCGTGACCGCGCCAGGGAGGGAGCGCGCCAGCGGGACGGCGACGTCCTGCGGTGACGGGCGCTGCTGTCCTTCAGCGCCGTCGCTTCGCCAGTTCTTTTCGCAACGGCCTTTGGTGCTGTCCGGTAGCCGCGATGGGGCAACCGCCCCGCGTCAGGGATGCTGCGGCGGACGAGGTTCGGGACAGCGGGCGTCCGACTGCTCGACCAGCATCGTCGCAACCTCTTCCCCGGAGGTGACGATCCGCAGGCAGCGCTTCGCTTTGCGGTAGTGGAAGATGCAGAGCGCGCGGTCCATGGCGCAGCTGTCCACCTCACCGATGCCGGCGCGCAGGAGGGCGGATTCAACTCCTATCGGCTCGCCATCCCCTTGGACGGCGTGCGTCTTGACCGGCCGCCAGCCGTCCTTCAACAGCTGTTTGCGCGCTTGTAAAAAGTTTGCGCCTTGCTGCACCGGCGCGGCCTCGGCATTCGCTCTCTGCGGCGCCGCCATCGGCTTTGTCATCAGCGCCGTCATCAGTGCCGCCAACAGCGATGGCACAAGCGATGACAACCGCGGAACGAGTGCACGGCGCCAGCCCTGAATGAAGTGGGGCATCCGCGTCTCCTGCATCAAGGTTCCGGCGCCTCGAATCTCACGGCTGCCGCTGCAGCACGATGAAGCTGCCGGTCCGATCCGTCGGGCGGCGCACGATGGCTTCCACTCGCCAGCCGGGCGGTGCCACCGGCGCCCCGTCGCCCTGTGCAATCAGGCCGGCGTGGCACTGGGAGGCTTCCAGCGTCCGGGTCGCATCGACCTTCCACTTGCCCTGGAACTCCAGTGCGGCCAGCACATGCAGCGGTACGCCGGGGGCGGCAATGCAGTCGACCTGCGTGGGCAGATGGGCGCCCACACGATCCACCAGCGGCGAGTTGCTGCGGGCGTAGTTCAGCGGGTGCAGGCCCAGCGTCATCGCCAGCAGCCAGCTCAGGGCGACGCCACCGGCGGGCAGCGCCAGACTCTTCCAGATCGCATGGCGATGCCGCGCCGTGCGCCAGCGGACCAGCCAGATCCAGGCCAGCGTGCCCAGGATGGCGCTCACGAAGGTCAGCCATCCGAACTCCGGCTGGTAACCCTGGGCCAGTCGCCGCACATTGGCGAGGAACTTGGCGGGCCAGCCCAGTTGCAGCGCGCTGTAGTAGAGCCACAGGAAGATGGCGCCGGCGCTGAAGAAGAACACCGAGAACCAGTCGAGCAGGGCGCTGGCGCTGCGCTGGAAGGTGGGCAGGGCGAAGCTGGCCAGCACCGCGAGCGGCGGCAGCGCCAGCAGCAAGGCGCGATCGTCCGCATCCATCATCAGGCTGCAAACCAGCGGGATGGCGCCGGTCAGGATGGGCACCGACACATGGCGGCGCTGCAGGTGGCCGCGCCAGCGCCAGAGGGACCACAAGGCCAGCGGCCATGCCGGCCAGCAGAACCAGCCCACCAGACGCAGCCACGCCCACAGGCTGCGGGCATTGGCATCGATGCGCCAGGCCCAGCCATGCATCGGCCAGGCGACGACAGCGGCCAGCAGCACCGCGCCCAGCAGCCAGGGCACCAGTTTGCGGGCTTCTTCGTAAATGGAGCGGTGGCTCAGCCACAGGGCGCCCACCGACAAGGCCACGGCCACCGCTGGCGCGCCACTGGTGGCCAGCACTGACAGCGACAGCAGCAGCGCCAGTCGCGCCTTCCAGCGCCGGAACGGTGCGGCCGCCAGGGCATACATCAGTAGCGAGATGCCCACCAGTTGCAGAATCTCAGGCGTGGTCTCGTGGCCCAGTCGCAGCAGGCCGATGCTGGCAATCAGGGCCAGCAGGCTGCCGTCCGCCATGGCGCGGGCGTAGTCGACTGCATGGGCTTCGCCGCCAAAGGCGAAGGCCACCGGCTGGGCCGCTTCGGTCCGCGCCAGGTGCAGACAGGTGTACCAGACCAGTGCCAGCACCGCAGCCAGCAGCAGCCCGAAGGGGATGCGGGCGGCCGTGGAGGGTTCCAGGAACGGCATCAGCTTGATGAAAGCGGCGCCGATCCAGTAGGGCAGCAGGCCGCCTTCGGCCGGGATGCCGGCAATGGCCGGTTGCGCCCAGGAGGCATGGCCCTGGGCAATGCTGGCCATGAATCCGAACGCCGACAGATCGGCATTGCGCCAGGGATCGCGGCCAAACAGGCCGGGCAGCACATACGCGGCACACAGCAGCAACAGGGGCCAGCGCGGGATGGGATGGGCGCTTCGCTCGGCCACAACGGCCGGGGTGGGCAGATTCATGCGCGTCTGTCTCGTTGTCGTTATCGGGGACGGTGGCGATCATGCCGCAGATGCAGCGGGGGCGTGATCAACTTTGCATGAAAAAAGGCAGCCGTGGAGGCTGCCTTTTTGACCAGGCTGCCCAGAAGGCCGCCATGGTGAGCCAGACAACCTGAGGGCTGCCGGCATCGCGCAGATGCGCTTGAATTACTTCTTGGTCGGGGTGAGCTTCGCAAACTTGTTGCGGAACTTCTCGACGCGGCCGCCCAGGCTGTCCACGCTCTTTTGGGTGCCGGTGTAGAACGGGTGCGATTCGCTGGAGGTTTCCAGCTTGACCAGCGGCAGTTCGCGGCCATCGTCCAGCTTGATGGTGTCCTTGGTCACCACGGTCGAACGGGTGATGAACTGGAAACCGTTGGACAGGTCCACGAAAGCGACGTCGCGGTAGTTGGGGTGAATGCCTTCTTTAGCCATTTTGGAAACCTCGCTGTGATGCCGCCAGCCACATCGCACCGTGCGATGCACTTGTCGACAGCGGAAAAACGGCGAGTATAGCGGAAAAGAGGGGTGGGCCTCAATCACGCACTGCGGCGCTCACCAGGAATGGGCGGCGCCAATGAGAAAGCCGCCCGGAAGGGGCGGCTTTCGTGAAGTCCTGACGCCAGGCGGATGCGGGAATCGCCGCCGTCCGGGTCTGCGACCTGCGGTGCAGCTGACGAATCAGCCGCCGCGGCGCATCATGTCGAAGAAATCATGGTTGTTCTTCGACGACTTCATCTTGTCGAGGATGAACTCCATCGCCTCGATCTCGTCCATCGGATAGAGCAGCTTGCGCAGAATCCAGGCCTTTTGCAGGATTTCCGGCTTGAGCAGCAGCTCTTCACGACGGGTGCCCGACTTGTTCAACAGGATGGACGGGTAGACCCGCTTTTCGGCCATGCGGCGATCCAGGTGGATTTCGCAGTTGCCGGTGCCCTTGAACTCTTCGTAGATCACTTCGTCCATCTTGGAGCCGGTGTCCACCAGGGCGGTGCCGATGATCGTCAGCGAGCCGCCTTCTTCGATGTTGCGGGCCGCGCCGAAGAAGCGCTTGGGGCGCTGCAGGGCGTTGGCGTCCACACCACCGGTCAGCACCTTGCCGGAGCTGGGCAGCACGTTGTTATAGGCGCGGGCGAGGCGGGTGATCGAGTCCAGCAGGATGATCACGTCCTTGCGGAGTTCAACCAGGCGCTTGGCCCGTTCGATCACCATCTCGGCCACCTGCACGTGGCGGGCGGCCGGCTCGTCGAAGGTTGAGCTGATCACTTCGCCGCGCACCGTGCGCTGCATTTCGGTCACTTCTTCGGGGCGTTCGTCCACCAGCAGCACCATCAGGTGAGCGTCGGGATAGTTGGCCGCGATCGAGTGCGCCAGGTGCTGCATCATCATCGTCTTCCCGCTCTTGGGCGGGGCGACGAGCAATGCGCGCTGGCCTTTGCCCAGCGGGGCGATCAGGTCGATGATGCGGCTGGTGATGTTGTCATCGCCGCGAATGTCACGTTCCAGCTTGAACTGCTCTTTGGGGAAGAGCGGTGTCAAGTTCTCGAACATGATCTTGTGCTTGGACTCTTCGGGCGTCAGGCCGTTGACGCGGTCCACCTTCACAAGCGCGAAGTAACGCTCGCCGTCCTTCGGCACGCGCACTTCGCCTTCGATCATGTCGCCGGTGTGCAGATTGAACCGGCGGATCTGGCTGGGCGACAGATAGATGTCGTCCGTCGAGGCCATGTAACTGGTCTCGGGGGAGCGCAGGAAGCCGAAGCCGTCCGGCAAGACCTCCAGCACGCCGTCGCCGAAGACTTGCTCGCCGGCTTTGGCGCGTTTTTTCATGATCGCAAACATCAGCTCCTGCTTGCGCATGCGAGCGACGTTGTCGATCTCCAGTTCTTCGCCCATTTTGATCAGGGCGGAGACGTGAAGCGCCTTCAGTTCAGAAAGATGCATAGGGTGACCCGGTCTGTCGTCCAGAACCTGCCAAGGCCAGGGACACAAACAACGGCGAGTCCAGGCGCCCCGCGGCCCTCCATGGCGTCCATTGCCATGCCGGACCCGGCGATCGCAAGGGATGAAACCTTGACGGTCGCCGGTCTGGTGACTTCATGCGCTGAAGCAGGGCAGGGCCGGAAGGTCTGCGCGCTTCAACGGGAAGCTGAGGGACATGCGGGAGCTTGGGCGCCGAGTCCACGCGCTCATCCGGAGTGCTTGCCAAACGGTGCGGTGAAGCTGTGCGGTGAAGCACATTCGTCTGACGCTCAACCCGGGGCGGGCGTGGTGGCAACAGGTCCGCAGGGGCGCTCGGCCCACTGCGGATGGGGAGATTATAGGTGGGCGTCCAGGAAGGACGTCAACTGCGCCTTGTTCAGGGCACCGACCTTGGAGGCGACCAGCTGGCCGCCCTTGAACAGCATCAGGGTCGGAATGCTGCGGATGCCGTACTTGGCGGCGACTTCGCGGTTGTCGTCCACATTCAGCTTGGTGATGCTGACGCGGTCTGCGGAGGACTGGGCCACTTCTTCCAGAATCGGCGCAATCATCTTGCAGGGGCCGCACCATTCGGCCCAGAAATCGACCAGCACCGGCTTGTCGGCTTGGATGACGTCGCTGTCGAAGGACGCGTCGGAAATGTGTTTGATCTGTTCGCTCATGAAGGAGTCCTTGCTGAAACCCGTTGGCTGGCCCGAGGCGGGGATCCAGGCACAATGATTCTTACACAAAGCCCTGAGCCCGCTTGTCGAGTGGGTACTCGACCTACATAGGGGTGATCGGGCCCAACACAAGATGGCCATTCCGGCCGGCACCTGCTCAGTTGTTTCTGATCACCTGTTTCTGATCACCTGTTTCTGCTTACCTGTTTCAGTTCACCTGTTTCTGCTCACCAGTGCCTGTGACCCACCCCAGCGATCTTCCTCCGGCTTCACCGCCCGCTTCACCGCGCGATTTGCCGCCTGATTCCGCGTTGTTGCCGCTAGAGGAGGGCGCAGAGAGTGTTGCGTCCGCGCCTCATGGTTCGGCTCCTGGGTCTGGTCATGGGTCTGGTCATGGTCAGCCCCCATCGCAATCTCAGGCACCGGACCTTTCGTTCGCGCTGGACAGCGCACACGCCAATGGCGTCTTCTGGGACCGGCTCGCCGAGCAGGCCGCCCGATGGCTGGAATCCCAAGGCCTGCAGGCGCGGGATGCCGTGCTGCTGCTGCCCTTCGCCCAGCATCTGCAGCCGGCCCGCCGTGCGTGGATGAAGCTCAGCCGATGGCAGCCCCGCATTGAAACCACCCACAGCCTGGCTTCCGCGCTGGGACCGAGTTCGCTGCCGCAAGCCCTTCAACTGACCTTTGATGCCGCCATCGACGCCCTGGCGGCGCGGCAGCTGCTGCGCGGGCAGAGCTGGGCCCAGGCCCTGCGTCAGGAAGATCCCCGCGCTTTTGATGCGGCCGTGCTGCGTTTGGTCGAGGCGGCGCATGCGCTGGCCCGGGCGGCGCAATTGCGGTCGCCCGACGGGCGATTGGCGTTTTGGTCGCAGGCGCGGGAGGTGCTGGCGGCGCAAAGTGGCGCCGGGCAGCTGGAACGGGCGCTGCTGCTGGTCGCGCTGGAATGGGCCGCGGCGGACCCTCGGGCGCCGGCCACCGACGCCTTGTTTGACCTTCGCCCCAGTGCCTGGCTGCATCTGCAGGCGGGTGGGCCGGATCCGCTGGCCGAGGCGCTCCTGAGTGCGGCGCAAGCGGCCGGCGTGCCCTGTCTGCGCCTGAGCGCCGACCTGCCGCTGGAGGACGCCTTCGCCCGCGGCCTGCCGCCGGCCCAGGTGACACAGGCGCTGTGCGACGACTTCGAAGACCTGGCGCAGTGCAGTGCCGCCTCGGTGCTGGATCACTTGAATGCGGGCCGGACGCCGGTGGCACTGATCGCGCAGGACCGGGTGCTGCTGCGCCGCGTCCGCGCCCTGCTGGAGCGTCAGGGTGTGGGCATTGCGGACGAGACCGGCTGGACGCTCGCCACCACCGCACCGGCTGCGCAACTGATGGCGCTGCTGCGAGCCGCCCGCCGCGATTCCACCGTCGATGAATGTCTGGCCTGGCTGAAGACACCCCTGGCGACGGGCCTGCGGGAGCGGGCCGGCGCCGGGGCCCTGTCGGCGCTGGAAGCCCGCTGCCGTCAGCGCGGCTGGTCGTCACCGGCCGCCGTGCGGGAGGACCGGCTGCTGCCGGGGTCGGCCCGACTCTGGAAGCTCTCGCGGGAGGTGCTGGCCACTTTTCAGGGTGGAGGCAGCCGCAGTCTGGAAGACTGGCTGGAACTGCTGAAAACCGTGCTCAAACGCCTGGGCGCGGATGAGCAGTTGGCGGCGCAACCCGCCGGCGGGCCTCAGTTGCTGGATGCGCTGTGGCTCAAGCGCTCGCCCTGGCCGGGGTCCGCGCACGAAGCGGTGGTGAAGGAGACGACGCTCAGCGCGTCCGAATTCACCGCGTGGGTGTCCGCCACGCTGGAGGCGGCGCAGTACGTGCCCCCGCTGCAGGGGGACCTGCAGGTGATGATCACGCCGCTGGCGCGCGCGATGCTGCGCCCGTTTGGCGCGGTGGTGCTGCCGGGCGCGGATGCCGCCACGCTGGGGCCTGTCCCGGCGGGGCCGGTGCTGGTCAGCGATACGCTGGCACGGCAGATGGGACTGCCCACGATCGAGGACAAGCGTGCCGCGCTGGCCAGCCAGTTCACGCAGCTGCTCCGGTCTCCGGCGCTGACCTTGCTGCGCTGCGCCCATCGCGGCAGCGAGCCGCTGGCGGCCAGTCCCTTGCTGGATCGTCTGGATCTGGCCCGGCAGTCCGCGGGGCTGGGGCCGTTGCCGGGTTGGGTCGATCCGCGCGTGGTCGTGCCGGTGGAGGTGCGCCCGCAACGCCGCGCCAGCGCGCAGGCGGCCGGCATACTGCCGGCGGCTTTGAGCGCAAGTGCGGTCGAATCCTTGCGGCAGTGCCCTTATCAATTCTTTTCCCGCGTGCTGCTGGGCCTGCGCGAGGTGCAGGAGCTGGACCAGCAAGCGGACAAGCGCGACTACGGCACCTGGCTGCATGCGGTGCTGCATCAGTTCCACACCGAGCGGCGCGACGGTGTCGAGCCTGCGCTGAGCGACGAAGCCCGACTGCAGCGCGCCGCCCAGACGCAGATGCAGGCGCTGGGCTTGTCGGCCGCGGAGTTCCTGCCGTTTTCGGCGAGCTTTGCGCGCTTTGTGCCGGCGTATCTGGAGTGGCTTGCGGCGCGTGCCATGCAGGGACAGACCTTCGTCGACGGTGAGGTGGACTGCGAAGTCCAGCCCTGGGGGGCGGGTGACCCGGCCCTGGCGCCGGTGCGGTTACGCGGACGCATCGACCGGATCGATGCCGGGCCGGACGGGCACCGCCTGATCGACTACAAGACTGGAGGGCTGAAGGGCCTGAAAGACAAGGTGGCCGATCCGCTGGAAGACACGCAGCTGGCGGTCTATGCGACGCTGGTGCGGGCGGGGGCTGCGGCTGTGGTGGCGGCGGAAGCGCTGCCTCAGGCCGCGCCGGCGACTCCGTCGGGCCTGTTTGCCGAGTACCTGGCTCTGGATGACGCCAAGGGCATCGCCGCCGTGGAGCATCCTGAGGTCACCCAGACCGCGGTGCGGCTGGTGGAGGGCCTGGGGCAGGATCTGCTGGCCATCCACCACGGTGCCGCCTTGCCGGCACTGGGGGAGGGCGTGGCTTGTGAGTATTGCGACATGCGGGGCCTGTGCCGCCGCGACGACTGGGAAGGAGCCGCGCCATGACGGCGGCTGAAGCACGCGGTGACGAGCGCATGGATGCGGTCGCCGCCTACACCCTCAACGGGGCTCCCGTCGCCCGCGAGCGCTTTTATGCGCTGGCCTGTGACCCGGCGCGCAGCGTTGTCGTCGAGGCATGTGCCGGTGCCGGCAAGACCTGGATGCTGGTGTCGCGCATCCTGCGCGCGCTGCTGGACGGCACCCAGCCCCAGGACATCGTGGCCATCACCTTCACCCGCAAGGCAGCGGGAGAGATGCGGGAGCGGCTGAACGAATGGCTGCATGAATTCGCGCATTGCGACGACGCAGGCCGTGTCACCGCACTGCGTCAGCGCGGGCTGTCGGAGGCGGAGGCGCATGCCTTGGCGCCGGCACTGGCGGGTCTTCAGCAGCGATTGCTGCAGGGGGCGCGCGCCGTGGAAATCCGCACCTTCCATGCGTGGTTCTCGCAGCTGCTGCGAGCCGCGCCCCTGGAGCTGCTGCAGGCGCAGGGCCTGTCGCCCGAGCTGCAGCTGCTGGAGGACGAAAGCGACCTGATGCCGGAGCTGTGGCATCGCTTCCACACCGCTGTGCTGGCCGATGCCGCCTTGCTGGCGGACTATGAATCGCTGTGCCTCACGCAAGGGCGCAACCGCCTGACGGGCTGGCTGCTGTCGGCCTTTGCCAAGCGGGTGGAGATCCGCCTGGCGCATCAATCAGGCCGGCTGCTGGAGAGCATGCCGGACGCTGAGGATGTGGCGCCCGAATTCGCGGCCTATGAGCATCCGATGCAGGCGTTTGCGGTGCTGCGACGGGAGCTTCAGGCGCAGGCGGTGGTGCTGGGGGGCATGAAGGCCGCAGGAGCGAAGAAGGCCGCCACTGGGGTCGAACAAGCTTTGCTGCTGGAGGACGACGCCGCCTTGCCCGCCATTCGGGCTGCGCTGTTCACCGCCGACGGCAATCCGCGCAAGGCGCTGGGCGATGCACCGGAATTGATGCAGGTGCTCGATCAGCTGTCCCGGCTGCAACTGGCGCTCGATCAGCGTCAGGCGCGCGTGTGGCACCGGCAGATGTGCGGCCTGGCTTTGGTGCTGCTCGATCAGTTTGAGCGGCTCAAGCGCGAGCGGGGTCTGGTCGACATGAACGACCTGGAGCGTGGCGCCCTGGCCCTGCTGGGGGATGCCGGACTGGCCGGCTGGGTGCAGGAACGGCTGGATGCGCAGGTGCGGCATCTGCTGATCGACGAATTCCAGGATACGAGCCCGCTGCAATGGCATGCGCTGTATGCGTGGCTTTCCGGCTATGTGGGGGCGGGCGGCGGCGCGAGTGGGCAGCGGCCACCGTCGGTCTTCATCGTGGGAGACCCGAAACAGAGCATTTACCGGTTCCGCCGGGCCGAGCCTCGGGTGTTCGCGGCCGCGAGGGACTTTGTGCGGGAAGGCTTGAACGGCGTGCTGCTGGCCTGTGATCACACCCGGCGCAATTCGCCGCAGGTGCTGGCGGCGGTGAATGCAGTGTTTGACGCTGCCACGCGTGCTCAGCAATACAGCGGCTTCCGCGCGCACACCACCGAGTCTGGCGACGGACATCCGCTGGATGGGGTGTTCCATCTGGTCGACGATGGGGCGGACGAGCCGGAGGACGACGTTGTCGCGACGGACTCCGGGGAGGTGGCCCCTGTGCCGTATGACGTTGTGGCGGGGCGTGCGCCAGGTGCGGCCGGCAACGCGCTCACGATGGACGGTATGGCAGGAGCGAGACAGGTCTCGCGTCATCCACCGCGCGACCCGGAGACCTGGCGGCCCAGCCTGATCGAGCCGCGTCGGGAGGCGGAGCTGCATCGGCGGGAGGCCGAGGCGGCGAGGATTGCCGATGCCATCGAGGATCTGCTGCAGGGCGGAGAGGCCGAGCCCGGTGACATTTTTGTGCTGGCGCGCAAGCGTGATGGCTTGCGGGTGTTGGCCCAGGTGCTGAAGTCTCGCGGTATTGCGCACGCAGCACCGGAGGACATGGCTCTGCTTGACGCGCCCGATGTGCGAGACCTGCTGGCCTTGCTCGACCTGCTCGCGTCGCCTGGGCATCACCTGTCGATGGCGCATGCACTGCGCAGCCCGCTTTTCGGGGCGACGGAAGCGGATCTGCTGGATCTGGCGGCGCGCGCGAGGGAGATGGCGAAGGCGACTGCGATGCCGGCAGAGGCATCGGCAACGCCCAGCGCCGCAACCGAGGTGGGTGATCTCCCGCCGGACTGGCATGACGCCATGCCGATGGCGGACGAGGAGAGTGCGCCGTCGGAGGCCGCTGGAGAGTGGGGCGGCCGTGATGAGCCTGATCCCCAGTCCGATCCTCAGTCTGATGCCTTCGGAAACGAGGCGGCTGTGACGGCCACCCCGACAATTGCCAGCGACGCGCCGCAGGAGCTCGCCGGATGGTGGGCCGCGCTGATGGCGGCCCGTCCGGAGACACTCAGTCCGGCTCTGTCGCGGGCGCGGGATCTCCTGCCCCGGTGGGCGCAATACGCTATTGAACGCAGTCCGCATGATCTGCTGGATGCGATCGTTCACGAAGGCGACCTCATGGCGCGGATCGCCGCCGTGGTGCCGCCCAGCGAGCGCCGGGCGCGTCTGCATGCAGTCGAAGCGATGCTGGCGCTGGCGCTTGATCTGGACGGTGGGCGCTATGCGGGCCTCTATGGATTTGTCCGATCCCTCAAACAGCGAGCGCTGAAGCTGGCGGCGCCGGCGGAGCCCGAGGCGGTGCAACTGCTGACCGTCCACGGCGCCAAGGGGCTGGAGGCGAAGGTGGTGATCCTGATGGACACTGAAGCCGGACCCGCCCGCGCGGAGTCGATGGCGCTGGCGGTCTCTTGGCCGGTGCAGGAAGAGTCGCCGCAGACGGTCGCGTTTCTCGTGTCGGAGAGCCGCCCACCGGCATCCTTGCAGCCCTTGCTGGACGATGAGAAGGACCAGCGGCAGCGGGAGGAACTCAATGCGCTGTATGTGGCGATGACCCGGGCGCGTCACCGCTTGCTGATCAGCCGCACCCCCGCCAAACGGGCCAGCAGCACGGCGACCTGGTGGGCGCGGTTGATGCCGTTGTCGGCGCCATTGGCGTTGGGTGGGCGTGCCGCTGGCGGGCATCGGGCGCTGGGGCCTGCAGTGAAGATGGGGGCGAGCCGTGCAGCAGCGGCCCACGCTGCAGACGCTGCAAACGCTCAGGGGGCTGAAGTGGGAGGCGCACATCTGTCCTCGCCGGGCGGTGTTGCATGGCTCAAGCGATTGCCGAGCGCTCCGCCAAAGGCGCCGGGGACGTCGATGGCGGCCTCTCCGGCCGCCCATGCAGCATCGACAGCCGGCCGCGACAGGGTCGGCAGGTCGGGCGCATCAGGAGCAGCGGGCGAATCCATCACCAGCGGCGGTGCCCTCGGCCAAGGCCCTGAGGTGGTGGACGACAGCGCCGCGCTGGGCGAAGCGCTGCATCGCGTGCTGGAATGGCACAGCGGGCCACAAGGTCGCCAGCACACGCTGGAGCGATTGATGGCTGCCGCCGCGCAGATGTACGGCCTGGATGCCCGCCGCGACGAGCGCCTGCAGCGAAGCGTCAAGGCGATTCTGGGCAGCAGTGCCTGCGCGCCGTTCTTCGACCCGGCGCAACTGCGCTGGCAGGGCAACGAAGTACCGCTCAGTTGGCACGACCTGGATATGCGTCTGGACCGGCTGGTCTGCCTGCGCGGGGAGGGCGCCCAGCCGGACACCTGGTGGGTGCTGGACTACAAGTTGCATCCGGCGCCGCAGAACAATCCGGAGTATGTGGACCAGCTCTGGCGCTACCGGGAGGCGGTGCGCGCGCTGCAGCCTGGGGAGCCGGTGCGCTGTGCTTTCATCACCGGCCAGGGACGGCTGATCGACTGCACAGAACAAGTTGCTGACAGAATCGATTTTGGGAGCTGAATTTCCGGCTACAATCGAATTCTTCGTCGGGGCGTAGCGCAGTCTGGTAGCGCATCTGCTTTGGGAGCAGAGGGTCGCGAGTTCGAATCCCGCCGCCCCGACCATCTTATTCTTGTCAAGTCATTGAGCCGAAAGGGATCTTTCCCTCTCGGCTCACTGCTTTTGTGGCGTCCGCTATCGATCGTGGTGCCACGGGGCACGCCAGCAGCGTCAGCGCAACGGTGTCGCGCCCCAGGCTTACTTCTTGAAGATCTTGCGCAAGACGGAGATCACAACGACGCCGATCAGGATGTAGACGAACACCCTGCCAGTGGAGCGGCCCTTGGCATAGCCGTCGCTGGTGGTGTCCACCGCGAAGGCGAAGGCGGGCATCAGGGCGGAGATTGCGGCGGCGAGGGTCCGGGTGGACGAGCGTTGCTTCATTGAGCGGTCCTGCGACGAGGTTGAGTGCATTGAGCGGCCCTTTGCTTGCGGTGCAGAGCGGGGCGATCGAATGTTAAGCGCTCGCGGCAGTGGCGCCTCCGGGGCCATCAGGAGTGGTCTCAAGCCACCTTGAATACGCTGACCACACCCACCAGCGTGTTGGCTTGGTGGCGCAGGCTCTCGGCAGCGGCCGCCGATTCTTCGACCAGCGCTGCATTCTGTTGAGTGACCAGATCGATCTGGGACATTGCGCTGCCCATCTGGCCGACGCCGGTCGCCTGCTCCCGACTGGATGCGCGAATCTCCCCAACGATCACCGTCACATCCCGAATCGCTTTCACCGCTCCCTGCATGGCGGAACCTGCCCGCTCCACCAGCACCGAGCCCTGCTCGGCATGAGCCACGCTGCCCTGGATCAGCTGTCTGATTTCCTTGGCGGCGACGGCGCTGCGCTGAGCCAGTGCACGCACCTCGCTGGCGACCACTGCAAAGCCGCGGCCTTCCTCGCCGGCGCGCGCGGCTTCCACAGCGGCGTTCAGCGCCAGGATGTTGGTCTGGAATGCAATGCTGTCGATGGTGCTGGTGATGTCTGAAATGCGTTTGGAGCCGGCGTCGATCTCCAGCATCGTCCGCACCACGTCATTGAACACCGACCCCACTTCGCTCACAGCCCGGGACGCGTCCTGCGCCACTTCATCCGCGCGGATCGCGTGATCGGCGTTGTTGCGCACCGTAGTGCCCAGCTCTTCCATGGTGGCGGCGGTTTGCTGCAGGGCGCTGGCCTGTTCCTCGGTGCGATGACTGAGATCGGCATTGCCTGTCGCAATTTGGGAAGTGCCGGTCGCAATCGATTCCGACGAGTCACGAACCACACTGACGATGTTGGACAGGTCAGATCGCATCCGACCCAGAGACGCCAGCACGCTGTTCGACGGGGCGGCTGACTCGCCCTGGAGCAATGTGAGATTCCCCATCGCCACCTGCGCCGCCGCTTTGCCCAACTCCAATGGCTCCGCACCGAGGGCACGGAAAACCGATCGCAGGATCAGACAGCACGCTGCTACCGCCATCACCAATCCGGTGGCAACGAGGGCGGCAAAGCTTGTCAGGTCGCGCGCGATCGCTTCGTCCGCGGCGTCCATCAGGTATTCAGTACGGCGCTCCGTGTAGTCGGCATAAGCTTCACTGGCCTGCTCCAATTGCGCCAGCAGCGGACGACACTGTTCATTCATTCGCCGGACGGCCTCTTCGTGCTGTCCATTCAACGCCAGGCGGACAATGTCGAGTGCGACAGGTGCATACAAAGCTTCCACCCGGGCGATCTCCTGGATCTTCGAACGTCCTTCCGGACTCACGTCACTCGCTTCGGAGAGTTTGAGGAGGAGTGACAGCTGCGCCTGGGCTCGCTCATGTGCCTTCTCCACCTTTTGCTGTTCGGTTCGGATGTCCTCTGTGCGCGAGACCAGCACCAGATTCCGTGCAGCGATGGCGCGTGCTTCCACGGCATGCTGAAGTGCGCTCGCCACGTGCGCCCGGCGGGTCACGCCTTGGCTGAACTCATCGAAAAGATCGTTTGAATGGCGCAAGCCTTTCCAGGCAAAGAGGGCGATCGCGAGGAGCAGGAAGACCAGCGCCCCGAAGGCGCCGATCAGTTTGGAGCGCAAGGATAGATTGTTGAAACGCACGTTGAACTCCGCCGCAACAGGCTTTAGTAAAAAAAATGATAGAACATTACTGATCAATTCGATGAAATCGGATCAATGGGAGTCAACTGACAACGTGAATTTCGGCACGGGGCCAAGCGTGCCGTTGGCATGGCGAAGAGCGCCGCATAGGGCAGGGCAGGGCAAAGCCGCGCACCGTGGAAGGCGGTCCGACGCGCGACGATGCAGAGCATTCGCGTGTACTCCGCGTGCGTAGGAACAGGACCGGGTTCGACATTGGTGGGAGTCCGGCTTGCCGCGTATCAAAGCCAAGCCAACCCACATCCAGGAGTTCTCGATGGAAGCCACCGCCACCCTCGGAAAAGTCTCGCCCAGCATCACCAAGATGATCCGCATGGACCATTCACACGTGATGGTCACCTTCCACAAGTTCCAGCCGGACGCCTCACCGTCGAAGAAGCAGGCCATCGTGAACACGGTGATGCTGGCGCTGGAAATCCACGCGCAGCTGGAAGAAGAAATCTTCTATCCCGCCCTGGAGCAGGTGGCGGTCAACAATCCGGCATTGAAGAAGGCCAAGCCGGAGCACGATGAGATGAAGCGTCTCATTGCAAAACTGCGCGGCATGGCGCCGACCGATGCCGGCTATGACGACACGTTCATGGAGTTGATGCGGGACGTTGTGCACCATGTGGCCGACGAAGAAACGATCATGCTGCCCGCCGCTGAAAAGCTTCTGAAGGACCGCCTGGGCGAGCTCGGCGCGCAGATGACGGCCCGGCGATTGCAGCTGGCTGCACCGCATGCGGGTGAAATGATCGTCAATGGCGCCCGGGCCATGCCGGTGGCCACCATGGGCATGGCAGCCGCCCTGCTGGCAGGGGGCTGGTTGGTCGCGCGGGCGTTGCGGCCCTCGTCGCCAGCCTCTGCACTGAGAACCCGCTTCCACCTCTGAAGAGAGGCGGACAGCACAAGGGCCGCCATTGGCGGCCCAAGTCGCAACGAGCGGTGAATCGTTACCTCAGGCCATGGCGGCCGACGGCAACTTGAACACGGCCACATTGCCAACCAATTGCTCTGCCTGAACTTTCAGGCTTTCGGCAGCGGCTGCGCTTTCTTCCACCAGCGCGGCGTTCTGCTGAGTGACCTTGTCCATCTGGCTCACGGCTTCACCCACTTGGGAGATGCCCGAGCTCTGTTCCTGACTGGCCGAACTGATCTCGGCGACGATGTCATTCACCCGGCGGATGGATTCCACGATCTGTCCCATGGTGGCGCCGGCATGATCGACCAGCGTCGTGCCTTGCTCGACTTGCGACACGCTGTGGTGGATGAGCGTCTTGATCTCCTTGGCCGCATCGGCACTGCGCCGCGCCAGCGTGCGCACTTCGCTGGCTACCACGGCGAAACCGCGGCCTTGTTCACCAGCCCGTGCGGCCTCGACGGCTGCGTTCAGCGCCAGAATGTTGGTCTGGAAAGCAATGCCGTCGATGACACCAATGATGTCGCCAATCTTGCGGCTGCTTTCACTGATGCCTTGCATCGTTGCAACCACCTTGCCCACCACTTCACCGCCGGAGGTGGCAATGGTCGTGGCCGCCTGCGCCAGCTGATTCGCCTGTTGCGCATTGTCAGCGTTGTTGCGCACGGTGGTGTTGAGCTGTTCCATCGTGGCCGCGGTCTGCTGCAGGGCGCTCGCCTGCTCTTCGGTCCGCTGGCTCAGGTCCTGATTGCCCTGTGCAATCTGCGCACTGGCCGTGGCCACACTCTCGGAATTGGCGCGTACGCCGGCGACTACGTCGGACAGGTTGGATTGCATGCGCGCCACATTGGCCAGCACACTGGTGGAATCCGATGCGGCGGGGCACAAGGGCAGAGTGAGGTCGCCGCCAGCGACGCGGGCCACTGCGTGGCTGAGCGCTTCGGGTTCCGCACCGAGTGCCCGACGGAGGTTGCGAGACAAGGACAAGCCCACCGCGCCGCCGAAGACCGTCATCACCAGAGCCAGTGCGAACATGATCATGGCGCTGGATCGGGCGGTCTCATTGGCATTCCTCGCGAGCCCGTCGGCGATCTCCTGCTGGAGTGCTTTGGACTGGTCGACCGCGACGAACAGCGGCGTTTGTAGTGAGCGAACCTGGCCCACCAGGAAGGCGCCGGCCGCCGCTTTGTCGCCATTGATGGCAAGGGCCATCGTGTCATCCAGGGCCTTGTTGTACGCGGGTCGCTGCTCCACGATGCTCTTGAGAAGCTCCTTGCCGCGCGGCAGGGTGATGGTCTTCTCCAGCTTTTCAAGAAGTTCCTGATTCTTGAGTCGCAAGTCGCCGATCTTCTTCTTCTCGCCCTCGACAAAAGTCGGATCCGTGTTGATGACGCAATTTCGGACGAACCGGCCAATCGACTGAAGGTTGTCCTTGAGCTCACTGAACTGAGCCACCTTCACCATCCGGTTGGAAGCGAGCTGGTCAATGTCTGCGCTCAGGGCGTTCAGCTTCACCACGGCGAAGCTCACGCTCGCGATGCCCACGGCAATGGTCAGGCCGAAGCCCATGGCAAGGCGTTGTCCAACGGTCAATGTTTTCATGGGATTCCGTTTTGATGGGGGTCACTGAAGTGAATCGGCGCCTCGGGGGCGCACAACCACGTTCGAATGTATCGATTTAATCGCTGATAACAACGTTAACAAGTCACGACTATCACTTGCAAATCAGAAAAATCATTTCGGTGGCGACGCGCCGGGTGGGCGTTTTCTGGCCGTAGGAACGGTAAGTGGCGCGGTCATGACGGGTTGCGCTGCAGGCACACGTCAGGGACAACCACTGATCGCCAGGACGAAGCCGTGGGAGAGAGTGCAAATTTATCAATCTGCCCTGTCTTCTTGATAGATTCATTCTTTAAATGATAAACAATGATGCATTGAAATCAGTTTGATCATTTGGAGTAACTATGAAATCCCGTTTCGGCGTCGGCGCAAAGCTGGCAGGCAGCTTCGGTCTGGTGTTGCTGATGCTTATTGGCCTCGGCATTACCGCCGTCATCCAGTTGGCGCGGGTCAACGATGTGGCGGACGACATGCACACCAATTGGCTGCCTTCCACGCGTCAGGTCAGCGCCATCGCGCAGCACGTCAATCGCTATCGGATTCGTGAGTACCGCGTCCTCATCACGGAGGCGGACAAGATGACTGCGGCCCTGACGCGTATGCAGGAGTCGAAGGAAGCGGTGGACAAGGCCATCGCCGCTTATGGTCCGATGGTGAGTTCCGACGAGGAGGGTCGTAAATACAAGGAAGTCGCCACCTTGTGGGCGAAGTACCTGGAGCGTGCCGATCAGCTGAAATCGGCGGCGGGGTCCGAAGATCTGGTCCTGGCCAAACGACTGGTGACGGTCGATGGACTGGCGACGTTTGATCAGCTCAATAAAGCCATGGAGGAGTTGACCGAGATCAACACCCAGGGCGCTCAGAGCGCGGCCGAGTTGGGCTCACAGATCTATGCCAGCGGCAAGGTCACCATGTTCGCGGTTAGCCTGCTGGCGATCGTCGTCGGCAGCGGATGCGCCTTCATCATCACCCGCGGCATCACCCGCCCGCTGGCGGAGTCGGTCAAGCTGGCCGAAACGGTGGCCGATGGCGACCTCACGGTCACGCTGAATGTGCGGGGTACCGATGAAGTGGCTCAACTCCAGCTCGCCTTGCTGAGCATGGTGGACCGTCTCAAGGGCGTGGTGGCCCAGGTGCGGGATGGCGTGTCCGCCGTCTCTGGCGCGTCCAGCCAGATTGCCGCGGGTAATTCGGACCTCTCATCGCGCACCGAAAGCACCTCGGCCAATCTGCAGCAGACGGCCTCCAGCATGGAACAGTTGACTGGCACGGTCTCCCAATCTGCGGACACGGCGCGTCAAGCCAACCAGATGGCCGCGAGTGCCGCCGAGGCTGCGCAAAAGGGAGGTGAAGCCGTGGGGCAAGTGGTGGAGCGGATGCGCGAAATCAGCGATGCCTCCCGCCGCATCAGCGACATCACCAGCACCATCGACAGCATTGCCTTCCAGACCAACATCCTCGCATTGAATGCGGCCGTCGAGGCGGCCCGTGCAGGTGAGCAAGGGCGTGGTTTTGCCGTGGTCGCCAGTGAAGTGCGCACGCTCGCCCAGCGCAGCGCGGTGGCCGCCAAGGAGATTCGCGGTTTGATCGATCATTCCGTGCAGACGGTGAGCGCCGGATCGACCGAAGTGGCCAAGGCGGGCGAAGCCATGGGCCAGATCGTCAACGGCGTCAGCCGCGTGACCGACCTGATGGGCGAGATCGCCGCGGCCAGCAGCGAGCAGCGGGATGGCATCAATCAGGTCAACCAGTCGGTGGCCAATCTGGACCAGATGACGCAGCAGAACGCCGCGTTGGTGGAAGAGTCTTCGGCCGCTGCAGCGTCCCTGCGGGATCAGGCTGCCCGGTTGGCGGATGTGGTGGCGGTCTTCCGGGTGGGCATGGCCACTTAAGAGGCGACCGGCTGGGTGGCTTCTTCTTCCACCGTGGATTTCCATCCCTTCGGACCTGCGGTGGCGACGATTTTCTGGTGGATGAGTCGCTCCACCTCCATGACACGATGGAAGGCCTTGCGCAGCGGCTCATCGCCCTGCGCATGGGACAGATAGCACAGCCGGATCAGCGCGTCGTTGGCTTTGGGGACCTTGCCATGACGCTCCCAGAGGCTCACCGCCTGTTCGGAGACGCCCTGCGCCCTGGCCAGTGCGGCCTGCGAGATGCCCATCTGCACGCGCAGGAACCGGAATTCCTTTCCCGACAGGCGGCCGGGCTTGCCGACGATCCGCTGAGCCAGCAGCGCCAGCAGTTCGTCTGCATGCGCAACAGAGATGCCAGGGCCATAGGCGGTTGATTGGGTGGTGTAGCCGTTGGCGAGCCACACATTGTCCAGGCCGCATTCGGTGTAGTGATGCATGAGCCGCTTCCTTTCAGACAATCACGGTGATGATGAGCAGGTCGGGTTCATCATCGGATAACGCCACGCAGGTGGTCAGGTCTCGCTCCGCTCCCCACCAGTTCATCCGGCAGACGAGAGATGACCGGTCTTCAAGTCTTGTTCTGGCGGGGTTCGGAGACGGCCCCGACGCAGACATTCGAAGACTTCCGCCATGGAGACCTATCTTTCGGCCATCCGCTTGCGGGCGTGCGCCGTCAGCACGACGCGCTCGGTACGGGCAGCATGACTGCGGATGTGACGTTGCAATTGCTGCAGCGAGAGCCCGCTAAGGCTCATGACTGCAACCCATAAAAAGTATGGGTCCTATCGTAGGCGATTTTTACCGCGGGTGGAAGTAGGTCGGTGGGATGGCGCATGGTTGGCAAGCCGTTCTCAGGGCGTGGCCGCATGGCGGCCTCGGCATGCCGACACTCTCGCCCACCGCCCACCCGGGAGGCCAGCCCGCTTTGATGTAAGTTCTCCCATTCGCGCGACTCACACCCGTGGTTCGCCAGACTGAAGGATGTGGGAGATGCAGACCAAGCAGCGCTTTGCGCTCGATCAAACGGTGATCCTCAGACGCTTCAATGGTGAGGTGAGCGCCCCGGAGGGCACCGCGCCTGACCATGACTACTGGCGGCTGATCGGCCAGATCGGTCAGGTGCGGGATCTCGACGACAGCCGCTTGGGCCTGTCTGCTCAGCAGCCGCGGCGCATGCTGGTGCAGTTCCAGGTCGATCCCAACTCGCTCGGGCTGCACTGCCACAACCGCTTGGCGCGGGCCTTGTGGGTGCAGGTGGAGGACGCGGAGCCTCTGCCCACCTGGGCGCCTTGAAGCGACGCCTTCGCGCGCAGGTGTCGCTCAGCGTTGCTACGTCTGCGCGTTACCGGGCAGCGGTTGCAGCCGCCGACGCCGCCGAAGCTCGCCGGGCGGGTTTCTCCCCCAGCGCCCAGTGACCATACGGTATCCGGCGCAAGGCAGCCGTCAAGGCGATGGAGCCCGCAAGTCCGGCCACAACACCGGCCACCAGCAACACGCCGATGTGCTGCACCTGGGCGGCCTTGAGCATCATGCGCGCACCCGCCGTGAACACCGGGTGGAACAGGTAGATGCCAAACGACCAGGTGCCCAGCCACGCCAGCCAGCCCACCTGGGGTCGCAGGCGCAGCAGCAGCAGGCACAGGCAGACACTCACCACCAGGCGTTGCATGCCCGGGTAGTTGTCTGTGGGTGCATCGATGAGGGCCCACAGCAGCATTAGACTGCCGATGACGGCTGCCAGCAGCAGAGGGGTCCACCGTGGACCGGCACGGTCCAGTTCAAAGCGATGCGCCGCCAGGCCCAACAGGAAGAAGGGCGCCAGATACGCGGCTCCGTTGAGCCCGAAGTACACCGGCAGGCGACCCCAGCAATGCAGTGCCGCTGCCAGCACCCAGACCGTCCAGAAACTGCGCGGGGTCGACAACCATCCCAGCCGCTCCAGCACCGCCGTGGCAATAAAGATGATGAACAGCGCTTCCAGAAACCAGTAATGCGCCACTGGCACCGTGTGCAGCAGCCACCAGTTGTAGTCACCCTCGTTGTTGGTGCCATTGGTCAGGTTCTGAAGCAGTGCAAAGCCGGTTCCCACCACCAGCATCGGCAGCAGCAAGCGGCGCGTCTTGCCGATGGCAAAGGGGGTGATCTCGCCGGTCAGCGGCCGGCGTGCATACACCATGCCGGACAGGAAGCAGAACAGCGGCATCCGCACCAGCGCAAGCCAGTCATTGAGTTGGCTCGCAATGTGCTCATCGGGCAATCTCAGCCCGGAATTGCTGCTGTCACCGATGACGTGATAGCCCACCAGCAACAGGCAGGCGAAGCCGCGAAGCGTGTTGATTGACAGGCCACTGGACAAGGAAGACTCCTGGGGAGAAGGGGACGAACGCAAGGACGCGTCGGCGCACCAAAGCCTTGGCGCGTCGACGCGTCTGGCATCCTAGTCGTCCCTCTCTGAAGCTACCGACCAATGCAGGGGAAACCGGGTACGTCACGCGCACCCGTAAGCCGTACAGCGGCGATGAACGCGCAAATTGCAGCGTGATGTGTTCGGCGGCGCGCTTAACAATGTGGGCCCGAACACATTGCAAAGCGTGGCCGAAGCGCCTGCAAATGGAACACGACCTCAAAGCGTTGCGGACGCCATCACGCTCAGAAGCTCAGTTTTGCCCGAGCGTAGTAATACGCGCCATTGAATCCAATCGGAGACAGCACGTCATACGGGAAATTGCCGTAATACGCGATATCGGCCGTCGAGCGGCTGGGATAACGGTCGGTGGCATTGAGCGCGCCCAAGCTCAGCGTCAAACTGCGGGTTGCTTGCCACTGCGCTTCCAGGTCCAGTTGCCACACCGCCGAATAGGTCTGCGTCGGCACAAAACCATCCCCGAAATCGAACACACGGGTCGTGCTGCCGTGACGTGTGGCGCGGGCCTGCAAGGCCCAGTCGCCCCGTTGCCACTGCGCGGTGAAGATGTGACGCTGCCGCGGCGTGGCCGTGGTCAGCGTGTTGATTTCCTCCAGGCCGACATTGGCATCCCCGTGGGTCTGCACCGTCGTCTTGTTGAAGGACGCGGCCCACGACAGCTTCATTTCACCCGTCAATGCGGCGCCACTCCACTGCGTCACCAGGTCCGCACCGCGTGTGCGGGTGTCCAGTGCATTGGTGAAGAAGTTCACGCCCTGCACGCCGACCACGCCGAATTGCGATGCCAGCTCATCCGCCAGAGTGTCCCGGCTGATGCGCTGCGACAGCGTGATGCGGTTCTTCACCCGGATGGTGTAGGCATCCAGCGTTGTCGACCATGCCTTCGCCGGTTGCCAGCTCAGCCCGAGGCTGGCATTGCGGGATCGCTCGGCCTTCAGGGGCTGGGCGCCGAGATATCGCCCGAGGTCGCTATCGGCAGGTACGGTTTTCACCTGGCTGAGTTCTCCGCCGTCCCCCCGGTCGGTCACGGTGAAGCTGAAGCCGCGCTGTGCCAGCGAAGGGGCCCGGAAGTTGCTGGAGAGGGCGCCGCGCAGTGCGAATGCGGGTGTCAGCGCCCAGCGGCTGGACAGTTTGGCGGTGGTGGCATTGCCGAAGTCACTGTAGTGATCGTGGCGCAGCGCGGCCTCCGCTTCCCAATCGCGGGTCAGATGCGCACTGAGGTCGGCATAGGCCCCCACGACGCGACGCGACAGGCGAGTGGCATCTCCGGCCTGAAGGCCAGGACCGGCCTGCGCGCCAGCGGGCCCGTCAAAACTGCCCACGGCGTAAGACGCGACATCACCGGCCCCGGTGGCAAACCGCTCTTGCCGGGCGTCCAGCCCCACGGCCAAAGTCGCGGGGCGAGACAGGCCGGGGAGGGCGACCGGACGGGTCAGGTCCAGATTGGCGCTGGTCAGGCGGCTGCTGAAATCGCCCAGATGAAATTGGGTCGGACTGGCCGGGCCGAGTGACACATTCAGCGAGCGCTGCACGCCATAGTCGAAGTCATTGCGGCCTTGATTGAGCGACGCGTCGTAATCCCACTCGCCCCAGGCACCGCGCAGGCCGGCCGCGAGTTGCAGGTCCCGGTTGTGGCCGGTGGTCTCGGGTCGATAGCCATTCGGATAGATGCTCTTGAGCGTGGCACTACTGTCGGGATAACGGAAGTACGCCGCGCCCACCGAACGCCGTTCCTGCCAGGTGCCGAAGGCATACAGCTGGTGCTCGGCAGAGAGGTCCAACGCGCCATTGAAAAAGGCCTGCCATTGCCGCGTGGCTGGCTCGCCAGCCGCGTAGTTGCGCTGACCCATGGTGGCGAGGTTGTCGGGCGTGCGGTCCTCCCAGTCGGGCAACTGGTCGAGGCCGCTGCGGTTGGTGGCGTTGCGATGCAGGCCTTCCAGTCCGGCGCGCAGGAAGCCTTTGTCGCCGACGGCCAGACCGTGGGTGACGCTGGCCGATTGTGTCTGGCCGTCATTGAGGGTGCGACCGGTCGGCGCGAAGTCGGTATGGAAAAGCCCCGCCTCCGTGCTGATCTCGGTACCGCTGCGGCGGTCGTCCAGGATGATGTTGACCACGCCGGCGATCGCGTCTGAGCCATATTGCGCACCGGCGCCGTCTCGCACCACCTCGATGCGCTGCACGGCCGACAGCGGGATGGTGTTGAAGTCGACCGGATTGGTGCCCTTGCCGGTCTTCGATTCCAGATTCACCAGCGCGGACGTGTGCCGCCGCTTGCCATTGACCAGCACCAGCACCTGGTCCGGCGAGAGGCCGCGCAGCTGCGCAGCGCGCACATGGTCCGCACCGCCGGAATTGGACTGGCGCGGGAAGTTGAACGAGGGCAGCAGCGCCTGCAGGGCGGCAGCCAGCGTACCGTCCGGGCCGGCGGCGCGCAGCACCTCGTCGCGGCTCAGCACATCCACCGGCACCTGGCTGTCGGCCAGCGTGCGGTCCTTGGCTCGCGTCCCCGTGACGAGCACCGGACTCAGCCCCTGGGTCGCGGCGATGGCCGACGCGTCGGCGCTTGATCCAGGCGTTTGGGCCTGCGCCGGTCCTTGCGACTGCGACTGCGACTGGGCCTGGGCCTGGGCCGAATGCATGAGGCCGGCCTCCAGCAGCAGGGTCAGGCAGGCGAGGGTGATGGGGCGGAGCTGGCGCATGGTGGTGGAAGCGTCAATCAAGAGGGTCGTGAGCCTACCCATACGCCGCAGGAAATCCCGGGTTGGGTCTCAGATGTCTTGCTCATAAGCTCATGCCGTGGCGGCGCTGCGACGTTGCAGTGATCTGCCCGAGGGGATTGCCCGTAGGATGCCCGCACCCGAGGCTGCCTGTTCCCCCAGTTCCCCCTGTTCCCGATGACCGCATCTGATCCCGCCGCCTCCGCATCCGCGCCCCCTCTGCCTCAGCGCATCCTGGATGTGAAGCACGCCGTCGCGCTGTGCGTCGGCATGGTGGTGGGCGCCGGCATCTTCAAGACTTCTCCGATGGTGGCGCAGGCCCTGAGCACCCCCTGGGAGCTCTACATCGCCTGGGCGCTGGGCGGCGTGTTGTCGGTGATCGGCGGCCTGTGCTTTGCGGAACTGGCGGCCACCTTTCCGGATGCTGGCGGCGACTATCACTTTCTGCGTCGGGCCTATGGGCACGGGCTGGGCTTTCTCTTCGCCTGGTCGCGCTTCGCGGTGATCCACACCGGGTCGATGGCGCTGCTGGGCTTCGTCTTTGGCGACTATCTTGCGCAGGTGGTGGATCTCTCCCCCTGGCTCGGCCCCTACGCCAGCGCCTGGATGGCCGCCGGACTGATCGTGCTGCTGACCGGATTGAACCTGCTGGGCGTCCAGGTGGGGCTGGGGACGCAGCTGGGTTTGACGAGTCTTGTGCTGCTGGGCCTGTTGCTGCTGGGGGCGGGCGCAGGGGTGCAGCAGTGGCAGGGCGTGGCCCCCGCGCTGCCGCACACCGGCGCTGCAGCGCCGGACTGGGGTCTGGCGATGGTCTTCGTCTTCCTCGCTTATGGCGGCTGGAGTGACGCCGCCACGCTCTCCGCTGAAATGAAGGACGAGCAGCGCGGCATCGTGCGGGCCTTGCTGCTGGGGCTGGGTCTGGTGATGGGTCTGTACCTGGTGGCCAACTGGGCCTACGTGCGGGTGCTCGGCCTGTCCGGTCTCGCCGCCAGCCCTGCGCCTGCGGCCGATCTGATGCGAATCGTCTTCGGTCGTGGCGCAGAACTGCTGATGGTGGGCGTGGTCACGCTCACCGCCCTGTCGGTGATGAACGCCATCCTGATCGCCGGACCGCGCACCACCTATGCCGCCGCGCGCGACCTCGCCGCCGAATGGCATCTGGCGCGCTGGAATGCGCGGCGCGGCACGCCCAGCACTGCCGTGGTCGCGACCAGCACGGTCGCGCTGGGGCTGGTGGCCTTTGGCGCGCTGACCCGGGGTGGCTTTTCAACCATGGTGGACTACCTGTCGCCGGTCTACTGGTTCTTCATCACCCTCAGCGGTCTGGCGGTGATCGTGCTGCGACGGAAGGAGCCGACGCGGGTGCGGCCCTTCCGTGTGCCGCTGTATCCGGTGCTGCCGCTCGTCTTCAGCGGCTGCAGCGCGTACGTGCTGTGGTCCAGTCTGGTGTATGTGAAGGCCGGGGCGATGGTCGGCGTGGCGGTGCTGGCGCTCGGCGCGCTGATGCTGTGGGGTCATGGGCGGGTCCGGTCGGCGCGACCTGCACGTCGCTCCTGATGCTGCGCGCATGGGTCCGACGGCTCCATCTCTGGCTCGGCCTGAGCCTGGGCCTGCTCTTCGTGTTGCTGGGCCTGACCGGCTCCGCGCTGGTGTTCTATCAGGACATTGACCGGTGGCTGCATCCGGAGGTGCCGGCTTCTGCCGCGGAGGGTGGGCCGGGCTGGAGCGATCCAGTCTGGGACCGCGCCTTGACTACGGTTCGCGCCCGCTGGCCGGAGCGTCAGGGCGCCTGGCGCTTTGAGGCGACCGGGGAAGCCGGGCCCATTCCCGCTCGTTATTTGCCCGCTTCGCAGGAACACGCGGGTCGCATGACGATGGTGTGGCTGTCCGCGGATGGCCGCGAGGTGCTGCGCGAGGCGGAGTGGGGCAGCTATGCCATGACCTGGCTCTATGACCTGCACATGGCGCTGTTGGTTGGCGACACCGGGCAGGCGGTGGTGGGCTGGTCCGGGCTGGGTCTGGGCGTGTTGCTGCTGTCCGGCGTCTGGGCGTGGTGGCCGCGGGGGCGCCTCGCACCCGCCCTGCGGTTCAAGCGCGGTGCAGTGCTGGTGCGTCGGCTGTATGACCTGCACAAATGGACCGGGCTGCTGTCTCTGCCGCTGCTGGTGATGCTGGTGGGGACCGGGGTGATGCTGGCGCTGCCGGGGCCCAGTGACGCGGCGCTGTCGGCGGTGGTCGGGCCGGTGAGCCGGCCGCAGAAGGTGGTGGTGGCGATCTCCGTGGAGGGGATCAACCGTCCCCCGGTGACCCTTGGCGCCGTGCTGGCTGCGGCCCACAGCGCGCTTCCTCAGGCGCGGCTGGCCTGGATGGAGGTGCCAGGGGCAGCGTTGGCGTCCGCCGATGGCGCCGGGCAAGCGCTCCTGCAGCAGCGCGCCTTCATGGTCCGCCTGCAGCAGCCCAGCGATCCGAGCCGACGTTTCCCGCACAGCTACGTCTGGGTCCACCCAACGACTGGCGAAGTCATCGCGGTGCACGATCGCGAGCGCCTCGGCCCTGCGCACTCGATCAACAACTGGCTGCATCCGCTGCATGACGCGTCGATCGGCGGGTTGCCGCTGCGGCTGCTGGTGGCGCTGATCGGACTGGCACCGGCTGGGCTTTGGGTGACCGGGCTGTTGCGCTGGTGGCGCCGCCGCTCGCCCGTTGCGCGCTGATGAAGCCATTCATTCGGCCGTGCTGACGCCACTGGCGCAAACCCTGAATCGACGCACTCTGCCGTCCCGCTTCCTGAGTACATCGTAATTTCCGAAGTTGCATCGCGGGGATTCCGATGGTCCGAAGGAGCTGTTGTCACGGCCACTTCATGAAGTCTTTCGAGACTGCGCCGCTTAGGAAACGTTCCTTTGCGGAGACTTACATGACCTCGTTGCCCGGTACCTGCCCAGCCCCGAATGAATACGACGAAGACGCCGTCGTCAACACGTCTGCCAACCCGTCGTTCGACGACATCCTGACGGCTCGCCTGAGCCGCCGCGTGGCACTCAAGGGCGGTATCAGCACCACCGCTGCGGCATTGCTGGGCGGCTCTGTGCTGACGGCCTGCGGCGGCGATGGCGGTTCCGACACCCCGCCCGCACCAGCGCCTGCGCCAGCACCCGCGGCCGGTCCGAAGATCGGTTTCACCGCCGTCGCCAAGAACAAGAACGACCTGGTGACGGTGCCAGACGGCTACAACGTCAGCATCCTGCACGCCCTGGGCGATCCGATGCACTACGGCGACGAGTCGTGGAAGGATGACGGCAGCGAGACGGCCGACTCCTACAACCGCCGCATCGGCGACGGCCACGACGGCATGTACTACTTCGGTCTGTCCGACACCGGTGCCTACCAGGCCGACCGCTCGGACCGCGGCCTGCTGGTGGTGAATCATGAGTACGTGGTGGCCCCGTACGTGATGCACCCGGCCGGCCGCAGCGCCGGTGCCGCCCGCAACGCTGCCGAAGTGGAAAAGGAAATCTACGCCCACGGCGTGAGCATCGTGGAAGTCAAGCGCACCAACGGCGTCACTGCCATGGTCCGCGGCTCCAGCTACAACCGCCGCGTGACGTCCGCCACCACGATGGACATCACCGGCCCGGCCCGCGGCCATGCGCTGCTCGCCACCAAGTTCAACCCGGCAGGCCAGCAGACCCGCGGCACCAACAACAACTGCGCCAACGGCTACACCCCATGGGGCACCTACCTGACCTGCGAGGAAAACTACCTCAACGTCATCGGCCGCGCGGCGGGGGATGACGCGCTGCGTACCGCCAAGGAAATCGCCAGCCTCAATCGCTACGGTCTGCCACAGAACCGCAAGAGCCCTTACCTGTGGGACACCGCCGGCACCGCCGACCTGTTCGTGCGCTGGAACTCTTCGGTGACCGGAGCGACCACTGCGGACGACTATCGCAACACCATCAACACCTTCGGCTGGGTGGTCGAGATCGATCCGTTTGCACCCGCGTCGGCCCCTGTCAAGCGTACCGCCCTGGGCCGCTTCAACCACGAAGGCGCCTGGCCCGCACCGGCAGTGGCCGGGCAGCCGATCGTCATCTACATGGGCGACGACTCGCGCAACGAGTACATCTACAAGTTTGTCTCCAAGGCGCTGTGGGATGCTGCTGACGTGGGCAAGGGCATGGCGGCTGGCGCCAAGTACCTGGACGAAGGCACGCTGTATGTGGCGCGCTTCAACGCCGACGGCAGCGGTGAGTGGCTGGAACTCACCTTCGGCAAGAACGGTCTGGACGCCACCAATGCGGCCTATCCCTTTGCCGACCAGGGCGACGTGCTGATCAATGCCCGTCTGGCCGCCGACAAGCTGGGCGCCACCAAGATGGACCGCCCGGAATGGGGTGCGGTGCATCCGACCACCCGTGAGGTCTACATGACCCTCACCAACAACAGCAACCGGGTGGCCACCACCGCCACGCCGACGGGCAGCCAGCTGAAGCCGGACGCCGCCAATCCGCGCTATTACGAAGACCTCAAGGGCACGACCTCGCAGAAGGGCAACCCGAACGGCCACATCATCCGCTGGCGCGAGAACGGCACCGACGTGACCAAGCTGAACTGGGACATCTACCTGTTTGGTGCCCAGGCGGACGCTGCGTCCGACGTCAACCTGTCGGCACTGACCGACGTCAACGATTTCTCCAGCCCGGACGGCCTGTACTTCGACAAGCGCGGCATGTTGTGGATCCAGACCGACGACGGCGCCTATACCGACGTCACCAACTGCATGATGCTGGCCGCCTTGCCGGGCAAGGTCGGTGATGGCGGCGTGGCCGTGGCCGCGGGCGGCACCAGCACCATCAAGGGCGCCAGCGCGACCGCGGACACCGTCCGTCGTTTCCTGGTGGGGCCGAAGGAGTGCGAGATCACCGGCATCGCGATGACGCCGGACAACAAGACGCTGTTCTTCAATGTTCAGCACCCGGGGGAAGAAACCACGCCCGACTGGGCTGGCAACACCTTTGGCAGCTACTGGCCGGCCAACCAGGCGGATGCGACGGTGAAGAAGCGTCCCCGTTCCGCAACGGTGGTGATCACCAAGAAGGATGGCGGCGAGATCGGTCTCTGATTCGTCGTCGATCAGCGGTGGATCGATGCTTGATCGGCCGCTGACGCCTCCGGAACCGCGGGTCGGCCGCCGCTGAAAGCGAGTGGTCGATGCGAACGGGCCAGTGTCTGTCGATGCTGGCCCGTTTTTGTTATGGGGACAGGCGTCTCCCACTTCAACCGGATGGCTGGATGTCGATGGAGTGGTTGTCTGGAGACAGCTCGCTGTGAATCGCGCGATCTGGTTGCTCAGCGTCCTAATCCTAGGCTGGCGATAGCCTCTTGTGGTATATTCAGGTGCATAGATTCGCACAAGACCGTTCTTCCAAGGTCTTATCTGCAGCCCCGCCGGGTCTTCCCAGACCCCATCGCGAGCGGCTCGCTACAGCTTCACCCCCTGCTGATTGCTCTTGAGTGTGTCTGTCTCCGCTACCGCCAGGTGGCGCGGCGGAGTGTTCCCATCCATTCCAAATCAATAAAGGAAACATCATGACGACTCAACAAGGCACCGTGAAGTGGTTCGACGACGGCAAGGGTTTCGGCTTCATCACGCCGGCCAACGGCACCAAGGACCTCTTCGCTCACCACAGCGAAATCCGCAACAATGGCGGTTTCCGCACGCTGGCTGAAGGCGCCACCGTCGAATTCGAAGTCAAGGAAGGCCCGAAGGGTCTGCAAGCGGCCAACATCCGCCAGCTCTGAGCCTTGCACGGCTTCACCGCGCGGGGTGCGGTTCATCGCCCCGGCATCTGAAACCGCGTTAGACGGTTCCAGCCGATCCAACGTTCATTGAATTGGCCTGTTTTGATCTGGCAGTGCAGCGGAATTCGTTCTGCGGGCCACTAGGGATGAACAGGCCCAGACTAACAAGGACCCCAATGGCAAAAGAAGAGCTGATCGAGATGCGCGGCACCGTGAATGAGGTGCTGCCGGACTCCCGTTTCCGCGTAAAGCTGGAAAACGGGCATGAAGTGATCGCCTATACCGGTGGGAAGATGCGCAAGCATCACATCCGCATTCTTGCGGGTGACGCCGTGACGCTCGAACTGTCGGTGTACGACCTCTCCAAGGGTCGCATCACCTTCCGTCACCTGGAGCGTCGTGGTGGCCCGCCGAGCGGCAACGGGGGGGGTGGCGCTCGCCACTGAACTCCCACGGAACGGGGCAGGGGGCTGAGAGGCCTGGCTCCGACCAATCAGAAAAAGCGGCCTCGGCCGCTTTTTTTCGTTTGTAGTCAGCCCCAGCGCCTGAATCAATCAATCCTGAACGACACCCCCGTAATAAACAGCGTATCCCCCTTCTTCAACCCCGGCCCCGGATTGCTGTCATACCGGTGCGAAATCGTCGCCGTCAGGCTCAACCGTTTCGTCATCGCCACCGACAACGCGGTATCAAACGTCGCACGAAATTCCCCGCTGTCCCGCAGGTCCGGCAGGTAAGACAGCTTCTGCCGGAAGGTGGTCGTGTCGGAAAACTTGTGCGTCGATTCCTCGGCCAGCAGTACCTCGGTGTTGCCGTAGCGGGTCCGATAGCTCCCATCGTTCTGCAGTTCCGGATTCAGGTAGCGCTCTTGCGTATAACCCACACCGGCGGACACATCGAAAGTCAGGTCGTCGCGCCGGATGAGGTGGTAACCCAGACCGCCGCCCACCGAGCCGCGAAATGAGAGATTGGCCGGCTCATCCCGGAGGGCATCCAGCTGCCCGAATCCAAACACCTTCTCGTTCAGGTCCCGCTGATACGCCAGCCCTGCGGACAAGCGCTTCTCCGCCTCGGTCTCTTCGTTGTCCACATACAGCCCGCGCCCGTTGATGGTGAGCTTGTCCGTCGTCGTGGCCTTGATCGCCTCGCCGCTCAGATTGATCGTGGTCGAGTTGCTGTTGCCCGACGCCACGCTGGCACCTGCAGTGAACAGCGCGCGCCACTGGCCGTCATTCTTGACGGTGACCTGGGCCCAACTCGCGGCGGGCGCGAAGGCGGCGGCCATCGCCAGGGGCAGGGCGACGGGAAGCGCCGAAAACAAAGCGCTGCGCTTTGCAGCGGGTGGCACAGACCCCAGGGCAGGGCGTTCCACAGGGCATTTGGCAGAGGGTTGGCCAGAGTGTGGGGCGATGGAGATCAGGCGCGTCAGCTGCATTGTCGGGGTCCCAAAATGAGTTTCAACGGGGCACCGTTTGGCAAGCTCCGCTCCCGCCTGAGGCGAACTGCGCACAACGGCGCGTAAGCCCCTCCTATCCGGCGCTGTACAGCGTGTGTGTTAAGGTTACGGCTTGCAAGCGGCTTCAGCCGCCCCCGCAACGTCCTCGCACTACTCGCGGATCTTCGAATCCCGTCGCGGTGCAGGAACTCTCGCCGCCGGGCCCCAGGCCCGGCATCCCCAGTCGGCCTTGGGCCGGCCCCATGCCACGCCAGGCTCCACCAGTCCGCGCCCCTTGACCAGGCCCGCAGGCTGCACCGTGAGCCCCCGGCGGGTGCTGGTGTCTCGTGTTGTGCTCAGTGCCCGTCGGCAGCCGTTGAGGCCGCTGGACGCCGCTGTGCGCCCCCAAGCCTCTCCCTGACGGTTGGCGTGATCCCACCTGCGCCCACCCGCGTTGGCGCAGGTCCACCACCGCACAGAAGGAGTTTCGGCCATGGCGACAGGCATCCTCATCGACCACGTCTTCAAGGTCTTCGGCGACGATCCGGAGCAGGCGGTCGCACTGGCCCGAGAGGGCCTCTCCAAGCAGGAGATCCTGGCGCGCACCGGCCAGTCCATCGGCGTCTTCGACGCCAGCTTCGACATTCAGGCCGGCGAGATCTTCGTCGTCATGGGCCTGTCCGGCTCCGGCAAGTCCACCCTCGTGCGCTTGCTCAACCGGCTGATCGAGCCCAGCGCCGGCCGCATCGTGATCGACGGTGAAGACATCAACACCCATTCGCCGAAGCAGCTCCGCGCGCTGCGCCGCAAGGACATCAGCATGGTGTTCCAGTCCTTTGCGCTGATGCCGCACATGACCGTTCGCGACAACACCGCTTTCGGACTGGAGCTGGCTGGCGCAGACCGACAACATCGACTGGCGCAGGCGGATCTGGCGCTGGAGCAGGTTGGGCTCAGCGGCTGGGGTGACAAGTACCCCGACGAGTTGTCCGGCGGCATGCAGCAGCGCGTCGGCCTGGCACGGGCATTGGCCTCCGATCCCTCCATCCTGCTGATGGACGAGGCCTTCTCCGCGCTGGACCCGATCATCCGCACGGAGATGCAGTCCGAACTCCTGCGACTGCAGCAGGTCAAGCGCCGCACCATCATCTTCATCTCGCACGATCTGGATGAGGCCATGCGCATCGGCGACCGCATCGCCATCATGAAGGACGGACAGGTGGTGCAGGTGGGCACGCCGGACGAGATCCTGCGCACACCGGCCGATGATTTCGTGCGCAGCTTCATCCGCGGTGTCGACACGGCCGCGGTCTTCAAGGCGGCCGACATCGCCCGACAGCCGCTCACCCTGGTGGCAGAGCACAGCACCCGCGGCGCGCGCGCCGGCCTCAAGACGCTGGAAGACCAGGACCGCGAATTCGCCCATGTGGTGAGCCCGTCCCGGCGTTATCTGGGTACCGTGTCTGCGGACTCGCTGCGCGCGGCACTGGACGGTCACGTGGGTCCGCTGGGCCTGCATCACGCGTTCATCGACGGCCTGACGCCGATTCCGTCCGAAGCTCCGGTGGCCGGTCTCTTCGGCCAGGTGGCGCAGGCCCCGTGCGGCGTGCCGGTGGTCGATGCCGACGGACGTTTCCGCGGCGCCATTTCCAGGACCACGCTGCTGAAGTTCCTGGACCGCGACACGCCTCCGATCGACCCGGCCCTTGCAAGCGCCGCCGCGTCGCTGTCGGCGGCATCGGCGGCATCGGCCTCATTGCCGACCCTGCATCCTTGACCACTCCGGAGGCACCATGACGAACAACACGATCAACACGTTAACCTCGATCCCCGCCGCCAGTGCGGCCGCGCCGTCCACGAGCCGCGCCTCTGAGGCGCTGTTGGCGAATGCCGGCGGCGTGACGTCGTCGGTGGCAGCCTCAGCACCGGGCAGCGGCGCGATGCCGATGGACCCTTGGGAGGCGATGTCCCAGGCGCCGGACCCGTCCGCCACTGCTGCGTGGCTGGATGCGCCGGCACAGGCGGCAGGCGCCACGGATCCCCGCGCCGCAGCCACAGGCCTGCAGGGTGTGAGTGACAGCCTGCAGCAGTTCTTCAACGGCTCGCTGCCGATCGAATCCTGGATCAACACCGGCCTGGCCTGGGCGGTGGAACACGGTCGGCCGTACTTCCAGGCGCTGCGCCTCCCCATCGACGGCACGCTCAACACGGTGCAGAGCCTGCTGACCCAGTTGCCGGCCATGGCAATGATCGCGCTCATTGGCCTGCTGGCCTGGCAATTCGCTGGACGGCGTCTCGCCATCGGCACCGCCGTGGCACTGGCCATCGTCGCTGCGCTGGGCATCTGGCCGGAAGCGATGGTCACGCTGTCGCTGGTGCTGACCTCCCTGGTGTTCTGCCTGCTGGTGGGCCTGCCGCTGGGGGTGCTGCTGGCCAGCAGCGAACGTGCGGAACGCATCATGCGGCCGGTGCTTGACGCCATGCAGACCACACCGGCCTTCGTTTACCTCGTGCCGGTGGTGATGCTGTTTGGCATCGGCAATGTGCCGGGGGTCATCGTCACCATCGTGTTTGCGCTGGCTCCGCTGGCCCGCCTCACCAACCTGGGTCTGCGCCAGGTGCGCCCCGATCTGATCGAAGCGGCACGCGCCTACGGTGCCTCGCCGTGGCAGATGCTGTGGAAGGTGAAGCTGCCGCTGGCCATGCCGTCGATCATGGCGGGTATCAATCAGGCGCTGATGCTGTCGCTGTCGATGGTGGTGATCGCCTCCATGATCGCCGTAGGCGGCCTGGGGCAGATGGTTTTGCGTGGCATTGGCCGACTCGACATGGGCCTGGCAACGGTCGGCGGTGTAGGCATCGTGATCCTGGCCATCACGCTGGACCGCCTGACGCAGGCGCTGGGCCGACCGGCGCGGGTCGCCGGCCAGCGTTGGTGGCAAGGCGGCCCGGTGGGACTCATGGTGCGTGCCATGGCCGGTGTGTCGCACTCGTCGAAGACTGCAGCAGCCGAGGCGGGAAAGACGCTGTCGGCGCGCCTGCCGGAGCCGATGTCAACGGCCTCGCAGTCTTGAACCGCCCCCACAACGCCTTGAACCTCTGAGGAAAGGAGTCTCCCGGATGATCCATATTCGTACGATCACTGTCGCGCTCATGATGTTGCCCGCCGCCCTGATGGGCTCTGGCCTTGCGACCGCGCAGTCCGCCTCGGCGGCACCAGCAAGCGTTCAGGCGCAAGCTCAACCTTTGCCCGGCGAGGGCATCACCGTCCAGCCCCTCAAGAGCTCGCTCGCCGAGGAAGCCTTCCAGACACTGCTGGTCTCTCGCGCACTGGAGAAGCTGGGCTACACCGTCCTGCCGATGAAGGACCTCGAACCCGCCACCGAGCACCTGGCCATCGCCAATGGTGACGCCACCTTCATGGCCAGCCACTGGCGCCTGCTGCACCAGGAGTTTTATCGCAACAGTGGTGGAGACGCGCGTCTGGCGCGCTTCGGTCCTTACGCAGAGGGCGCGGTGCAAGGCTACCTGATTGACCGCAAGACCGCCGAAGCCCATCACATCACCCGTCTCGACCAGCTGCGCGACCCCAAGATCGCCCGCCTGTTCGACACCGACGGTGACGGCCGCGCGGACCTCACCGGCTGCAACCCCGGCTGGGGCTGTGAACGCGCCATTGAGCATCACCTTGACGCCTACGAGTTGCGCAGCACGGTCACCCATCGCCAGGGCAGCTACACCGCGCTGATGGCGGACACGATGGCCCGCTACAAACAAGGGAAGCCGGTGCTGTACTACACCTGGACGCCGTACTGGGTCAGTGCGGTGCTGCGCCCGGGCGCGGACGTGGTGTGGTTGCAGGTGCCATTCTCCGCCTCGCAGGACGGCACCACCGACACCCGTCAGCCCAACGGCAAGAACTACGGCTTTGCGGCGGACCAGGAGGAAATCGTGGCCAACCGCGACTTCATCCAGCGCAACCCGGACGCGGCCAGGCTCTTTGCGGTGATGCGTCTGCCGATCTCCGATATCAATGCGCAGAACCTGCGGATGAATGAAGGCGCCAATTCCGAACGTGACATCGAGCGTCACACCGACGGCTGGATCCGCGCCCATCAGGCGCTCTTCGACGGCTGGGTCGAGCAGGCACGTGCGGCTGCTGCGACGGCGACGTCCCCGGCCGTCCCGATAGCCCGGACAGCCCCGACCGCCGTCTCTCAGCGCTGACCGCCACCTTCCTCCAGCTTGCGGGCATACACGGCCAGCACGATGCGCTCGGAGTGCACCAGGTAGTCGTTCAGACGCGCGGAGGCCTTGGCGAATTCGCCGGCCTCCGCCAGTTCCAGAATCTCTCGATTCATGTCGACATAGGGCGCATGCAGGAATTCCGCATCCCGCAGCAGCCCGAAGGCCAGGCGCAGTTCCGCCAGCACCTGCGCAAACAATGTGTTGAGCCGTTCGCTGTCGGCCAGCTCCACGATGCCCATGTGGAAGGCCATGTTGGCCGTGCCCACACCCACCCAGTCGCTGCGCTCGCGCGCCTGCAGCGCCTGCTCCACCGCCTGCCGCATGTGCTTCTTGGCGGGATGGCGAGGGTAAGCCTGCGCCAGCGCCTGGCATTCAATCAGGCGCCGCACCCGATAAATGTCGATGATCGCGGCAATGCTCGGCACCGACACAAACACACCGCGATTCGGCTCATGCCGCAACAGGCCGTCCTTGGTCAGCACCCGGAAGACTTCGCGCAGGGTGTTGCGAGAGATGCCGAGCTGCTCGGACAGCGCCTGCTCGGACAAACGCTGCCCAGGACCGAATTCCCCCGCGGTCACCATCTGGCGCAACTGTTCGGACACCCGATCGGTGAGGGTCTGCGTCCCCGGGGGCAGGGCGGTGCCGGGCGCGGGCGCTTGGGATTGAGGGGAGCGTTGAGCAGGCATAGGGCGGGATTGTCTCCGGCGACCGCGTCTGTGGGACAGGGGTGCGGGTTTGCACCAAGGCGTCGGCCGTCTTGACGGGGCAAGATGATGTTGATTGTTCAACAATCCATTGGAATTGCCCTTCAGCTCAGGAGCGCCGACGTCATGACCCACGACCCCTCCCTCTGGCCCCTGCTCGGCGTTGCCGTAATCATCCTGGGCTTTGTGCTGCGCTTCAATCCGATGGTGGTGGTGGCCATCACCGCCGTGGTGACGGCCATCGCGGCGGGTTTTCCGGTGCAGAAGATGCTGGCGACCCTTGGCACCGGCTTCATCAAGACCCGCAACCTGCCGCTGATTCTGCTGCTGCCGCTGGCAGTGATCGGGCTGCTGGAGCGGCATGGGCTGCGCCAGCATGCGCAGCAGTGGATCGCGCGCTTCCAGTCGGCGACGGCGGGGCGCCTGCTCATCGTGTATCTCGGCGCACGCCAGCTGACGGCCGCCATCGGCCTGACGAGTTTGGGCGGTCATCCGCAGATGGTGCGTCCGCTGCTGGCCCCGATGGCCGAAGGGGCGACCGAAGCACGGCTGGGGCCGCTCCCGGACCGCATCCGGCACCGACTCCGCGCCTTTGCAGCCGCCACCGACAACGTCGGGCTGTTTTTCGGTGAAGACATCTTTGTCGCGTTTGGCGCTGTGGTGCTGATGACGACCTTCCTGCATGAAGCAGGCATCGACGTCGAGCCCATCCATGTGGCGCTGTGGGGCCTGCCCACAGGCATTGCCGCCTTCCTGATCCACGCCTGGCGATTGCGCCGGTTGGACGCTGAACTCAAGCGTGAGCTGGACCGTCCACGCCCGATGACGGAAAGCGCCGCCAGCGCCAGCGGTGGCCTCGGCACAGTCACCGGTACCAGCACCGGCAACGCCGCCGGCACCACCACGGGCGCTGCGACCAGCACCCACACCCGGGAGGCCTGACATGACGCTCTCCCTGGATCTGCTCTTCGTCCTGGCCGGCCTGCTGCTCGGCGCCATCGCGGTGATGACGCTGCTGGACCGCAGCCATCCCAAGCGCTGGACCACCGGGTTCTTCTGGGGCCTTTATGCGGCGATGTTCCTGGCGGGTCATCTGGTGCCGCCTGAATGGGTGGGCGCCGGCGTGCTGCTGATGGCGCTGCTGGTGGGGCTTCGCGGCGTCGGGCCGGGCCGTTTGTCGTTGCCGTCTGCCGAAGCCTGTGCCACCAGCGCCAGGCGCCTGGGCCACCTGCTGTTCGTGCCAGCCCTGGCCATTCCGCTGCTGACCATGGTGGGCACCTTGTCCGCCAAGCATCTGGTGGTGGGCGGCCTGCCGCTGATCGACCCGAAAAATGCCACGCTGGTGAGCCTCGGTCTGGCCTGCATCGTGGCGCTGGGCCTGGCCTGCTGGCTCACTCGCGAGACGCCAGTGCAAGGCGTGCGCGAAGCCCGCCGCCTGATCGACGCCCTCGGCTGGGCCCTGGTGCTGCCGCAGATGCTGGGCATGCTGGGGCTGGTCTTCTCCGATGCCGGCGTGGGCAAGGCGGTGGCACATGTGGCCACCAGCACCATCAACATGGACCTGCGCTTCGTGGCCGTGACCGTCTACGTGGTGGGCATGGCCCTCTTCACCGTCATCATGGGCAACGGCTTTGCGGCATTCCCCGTGATGACGGGCGGTGTCGGCGTGCCGGTGCTGGTGGGTGTCTACCATGGTGACCCGGCGGTGATGGCGGCCATCGGCATGTTGTCCGGCTACTGCGGCACGCTGATGACCCCGATGGCGGCCAACTTCAACATCGTGCCGGCGGCCTTGCTGGAATTGCCCGACAAAAATGCTGTCATCCGCGCGCAGGTGCCCACCGCGCTGCTGTTGCTGGCGGTGAATGTCGTGCTGCTCAATCTGCTGATGTTCCGTTGAGGCTGACCGCAGCGGGCACTTGCCAGTTGGCGGTCGGCGGTCGGCGGTCGGCGCTCACGGTACCCACTCCTTATCTCATCCATTCCCATGAACATCGATCTCAACAGTGATCTCGGCGAAAGCTTCGGCGCCTGGCGCATGGGCGACGACGCCGCCATGCTGGCGGTGGTCAGCAGTGCCAATGTGGCCTGCGGCTTCCATGCAGGCGACCCGGCCGGCATCCTTCAGACGCTGCGGTCCGCCGCGGCGCAGGGCGTCTGCATCGGAGCGCATGTGTCCTACCCGGACCTGGTCGGCTTCGGCCGGCGGAACATGGACATGGCCAGCGCAGATCTTCAGGCCAGCGTCATCTATCAGATCGGCGCGCTACAGGGCCTGGCCACGGCAGCGGGCACGCGGGTGCGCTACGTGAAGCCGCATGGCGCGCTTTACAACTTCATTGCGCACGACGCGCGGCAGGCGGCCGATGTGATCGCTGCGGTGAAGGCGGTCGATCCTTCGCTCGGCCTGGTGGTGCTGGCGGGCTCTGCACTGGCGGGCTGGGCGAGGGAGGCAGGCCTGCGGACCATTGAAGAAGCCTTTGCTGACCGGGGTTATCGTGCCGATGGCAGCCTCGTGCCGCGGAATCAACCGGGCGCTGTGCTGCACGACCCGGAGGCCGTGGCGGCCCGCATGCTGCAACTGGCCCGGGATGGCACGGTCACTGCAGTGGACGGCAGCGTGGTGCGCGTCGCTGCGGACTCCATCTGCGTCCACGGCGACAGCCCAGGCGCCGTCACCATGGCGCAGCGTGTGCGGGAACGGCTCACCGCCGATGGCATCACCATCCGCTCCTTCATGGACGCCGCATGACCTCGCCGCCGGACACGTTCCAGCCCCGACTGCTGCCCGCGGGAGAGGCGGTGCTGGTGGAGCTGGCGGATCTGCCGCAGACGCTGGCGCTGCTGGCCTCCCTGCAGGCGGAGCCCATCGTCGGCGTCCAGGAGATCGTGCCGGGCGCGCGCACCTTGCTGCTGACGCTCGACGAGCAGCAGCTCAGCCGCGAAGCGCTGGCGGACGCGCTGGCGGGGCGGTCGCTGACGCTGCGTCCCACTGAAGACGGTGCGAGGGTGGAGATCCCCGTTCACTACGACGGCGAAGACCTCGCCGAGGTGGCAGCGCTGCTGAAGATCACGCCGGATGAAGTGGTGCGCCGCCACACAGGCAGCGACTGGTTCGTCGCGTTTACCGGCTTCGCGCCGGGCTTTGCGTATCTGAGCGGGGGCGATGAGCTGCTGCGCACCTTGCCTCGACGCAGCGCGCCGCGGACCCGCATTCCACCCGGCGCGGTGGCAGCAGCTGGCGGCTTCAGCGGCGTGTATCCGAAAGCGAGCCCGGGCGGCTGGCAGTTGCTGGGCCAGACCTTGACGCCGATGTGGGACCTGCAGCGCGATCCGCCGGCGCTGTTGCAGCCCGGGCAGCGGGTGCGTTTTGTGGACGCGGGTCCGCGAGTTGCGACGGCTGCCAATGACGTGTCGGACGCGTCAGCGGTGGACGCAGCGCCACCTGCACGAGTCGATGCGAGCGCCGTCGAGATCCGCCATCCAGGCCTTCAGGCCTTGCTCCAGGATCTGGGGCGCCCAGGTCAGGCGGGGCAGGGCGTCTCCGCGTCTGGGGCCATGGACCGCGGCTCGCTCAAGCACGCCAACCGGCTGGTCGGCAATGACGACGCGCAGGCGTGTATCGAAGTGGTCCTCGGCGGCTTTGAACTCATCAGCCACGCGGACATCACCGTCGCGGTCACCGGTGCGGATGGCCCGCTCACCCTCATCGACCCGAACGGACGCGCGCACGCCGTAGACCGTGGCACGCCCCTCGCGCTGTCGGCCGGCGACTGCCTGCGCATCGGCGCACCGATCGCCGGCGTGCGCAGCTATGTGGCGCTGCGCGGCGGCGTGGACATTGCGCCCGTCCTCGGCAGCCGCTCTTACGATTCCCTCGCCGACGTGGGCCCCGCGCCGCTGAAGGCGGGTGATCGCCTGACGCTCCGTCCGGCCCGCACCGGCGCGGCGGTGGGCCATCCGCAGGCCTCGCCTGCACGCTGGCCTCAGCCGGGCGACGAAGTGATCCTCGACCTTCGCCTCGGTCCCCGCACCGATTGGTTCACCGCAGAGGCATTGACCACGCTCACCTCTCAGCCGTGGACCGTCACGCCCCAATCCAATCGCGTCGGCCTGCGCCTGCACGGCGAGGCGCCGCTGTCCCGGTCCATCACCGCGGAGCTGCCCAGCGAAGGAACCTCCCTCGGCGCGTTGCAGGTGCCGGCCAATGGCCAGCCCGTGCTGTTCCTCGCCGATCACCCACTCACGGGCGGATATCCCGTCGTTGCCTGCGTGGCGCCCTGGCACCTGGACCTTGCGGGTCAGTTGCCGGGCGGCACCCGGCTGCGTTTTCAGGTGGTCAGCGGTTTTGAGCCGCGGGTCGTCGACATGAATCAGGAGTCTCGTCCATGCCCATGAAGAAGGTTCTGATCGCCAACCGCGGTGAGATCGCGGTGCGCGTCATCCGTGCCTGCGCCGATTACGGCGTCCGTTCGGTGGCGGTGTATGCCGACCCGGACATGGACGCCTTGCATGCCCGTCTGGCGGATGAGGCCTACGGCCTGAACGGTCACCGTCCCGCCGACACCTACCTGAGCATCGACAAGCTGCTGGATGCGGCGCGCCGCAGTGGCGCCGATGCGGTGCATCCCGGCTACGGCTTCCTGTCGGAGAACGCGGCCTTTGCGCGTGCCGTGCTGGACGCGGGGCTCATCTGGATTGGCCCACCGCCGTCCGCCATCGAACAACTGGGCGACAAGGTCTCGGCCCGCCGACTGGCCATGGAAGCGGGCGCACCGCTGGTGGCGGGCACGCCCGGGCCGGTGGCCAGTGCGGAAGAAGTGCTGGCCTTTGCCCGTGAACATGGACTGCCCATCGCCATCAAGGCCGCATTTGGCGGGGGCGGCCGCGGCATGAAGGTCGTGTGGAAGATGGAGGATGTGGCGGAATCCTTTGATTCCGCGGTGCGCGAAGCCACTGCTGCCTTCGGGCGTGGCGAGTGTTTCGTCGAGCAGTTCCTGGACCGTCCGCGCCATGTGGAGGCGCAGGTCATGGCCGACACCCTCGGCCAGGTGGTCGTGCTGGGCACGCGGGACTGCTCGCTGCAGCGTCGCAACCAGAAGCTGGTGGAAGAAGCGCCCGCACCGTTCCTCAGCGATGAGCAGCGCGATCGCATCCACAGCGCGGCGCGCGATGTCTGCCAGCGCGCCGGATATGTTGGCGCGGGGACGGTGGAGTTTCTGCTGAGCAGCACCGGCGCCATCTCCTTCCTGGAGGTGAATACGCGGCTGCAGGTGGAGCATCCCGTGACCGAAGAGACCTGTGGATTGGACCTCGTGGTGGAGCAGCTGCGCGTGGCCGATGGCCTGCCGCTGACGCTGACGGAGACGCCAGTGCCGCGTGGACATGCCATCGAATTCCGCATCAATGCGGAAGATGTAGGGCGCGGCTTTCTGCCGGCGCCTGGGCCGGTGAAGGTGTTCGATGCGCCGTCCGGACCCGGTGTGCGGGTGGACAGCGGGGTGATGTCCGGCTCGGTGATCCCGCCCGCATTCGATTCGCTGATGGCCAAGCTGATCGTCACCGGGGCGACGCGGGGTCAAGCCGTGGCCCGCGCCCGACGCGCTCTGGCGGAGTTCCGGATTGAGGGCGTGCCGACGGTGTTGCCGTTCCACCGAGAGGTGCTGCGCCAAGCCGACTTCGCCGCGTCGAACGGCTTCAAGGTGCATACGCGCTGGATCGAGACCGACTTCGCGGCGGACCTGGCGGCGGCCACACGTGTTGAACCGGTGACCGCCCCGCCGCTGCAGCACCTGACCATTGAGCTCGACGGTCGACGTGTGCGGCTGGGGCTGCCGCCCGATCTGCTGCGCGGTCTGGCGGCCGGCGCTGCAGCGGGTGGGCTGGGCGGGGAAGGCTCGTCGCCGGGGGCGGGGGCGGATGCCTCGCCCGGTGCACCGCCTGCAGCCGACCCCGCCGTTGTCGAATCCCCCATGAGCGGCCTGCTGCAGGCCTGGAAGGTGGAGGAGGGCGCCGAGGTGGAAGCGGGGCAGCTGATCGCCATCCTGGAGGCGATGAAGATGGAAACGCAGGTGCTGGCACACCGCAGTGGGCGGGTGTCGCGGCTGGCCGCTACGGGCACCGCAGTGACGGCGCAGCAGGCGCTGGCGCGAATCGTCTGAATCGCCGGTCGCAGCTGCTGGCGCCGGCGGGCCTCTGCCGTGACGCCACCACGCTGGCATTCACTGCGGCGCGTCGACGTTGACCATCCAAGGCACGCCGAACTTGTCGACGAGCGTGCCAAAGCCTGGGCTCCAGAAGGTCGATTGGAAGGGCATGCGCACTTCGCCGCCCTCGCTCAAGGCCTTGAAAACGGCTTCGCCGGAAGCCAGGTCCTTGGGGCTGAGGCTCAGGCTCACGCCTTTGTAGCCCTGGAAGGGTTCCGGTCCCCCATCGGAGCCCATCAGCATGCCGCCGTCCGGAAAGCCCACCCGGCCATGCATGACCCAATGCGGCGGCACGGTCGGCACGCCGACGGTGGACGGCGCATCACTGTAGAGCGCCATCATGAGCACTTTGCCCCCCAGCGCCTGTGCGTAGAAGGTCAAGGCTTCGGCGCATCGGCCGTCGAACTGCAGGTAAGAGATCGGGGTCATCGGGGCTCCTGGGTCAAAGACAACGCGTTGGATGGGACATGTGGCTGCCATCATCCATGGGTGGCAGCGCGTCGCCACCCCTAGTTCCCCTGGTTCCGTTCCCGCGCCGTATCGAGCGAGTTGGCGGCTCGAGCCGCTTCAGGAGGCCGGGTTGAACAGACTCGGCAACCAGAGCGAGAGCGCCGGCACGTAAGTCACCAGCATCAGGGTCGCCCCCAGCGCGCCGTAGAACGGCAGGATGGACCGCATCACCTGCCCGACGGAGACCCCGCCGATGGCACACCCGACGAACTGAGTCACACCCACCGGCGGGGTGTTAAGCCCCAGTGCGCAGTTGATCAACATGACGATGCCGAACTGCACCGGGTCCATCCCGAACTGCGCCGCAATCGGCAGGAAGATCGGTGTGCAGATCAGGATGGTGGCCGCCATGTCCAGGAAGGTGCCCAGCACAAACAGCAGCACGTTGATCATCAGGAAGATCACCCACGGCTCGCTGCTTACCGCCTTCATCAGCTCGCCGGTCTTCTGCGGCACCTCGTACAGCGCCATGAAGTAACCAAAGGCGGATGAGATGCCGATGAGGAACAGCACCACCCCCGTCGTCTTGCAGGCTTTGGCGCAGGCCTTCAGAAAGTCCGGCCAGTTGAGGCTGCGATACGCCAGCACGGTCACCAGCAGCGCCCAGAACACCGCGGTGGCGGCGGACTCGGTGGCCGTGAAGATGCCGGAGAGGATGCCGGCCAGGATGATCACCACCACCAGCAACCCGGGCAGCGCGCCCAGCAGGGCCACCAGCACTTCCCGCCAGCCGGGAAAGCGGCCATGCGTGCTGTAGCCGCGCTTGACCGCCACGTAATAGGCGGCGGCCAGATTGCAGATCGTCAGCAACAGGGCGGGAATCACGCCGGCCAAAATCAGGCTGAAGACGCTGACCGAGGCAATGCCGGTGGTCGCCAGCGTGAAGATGATCAGGTTGTGGGAGGTGGGCATCAACGCGCCCACCAGCGCGGCATGGGTGGTGACGTTGACCGCATAGTCCGCGTCGTAGCCTTCCTTCTTCATCAGCGGAATCATCACCGAGCCCATCGCCGACACATCGGCCAGCGGCGATCCGGCCACGCCGCCGAACAGCGTGCAGCCCACCACGTTGCTCATGCCCAGTCCGCCGCGCACATGGCCCACCAACGAATTGGCGAAGCGCACGATGCGGTCGGCAATGCCGCCATACAGCATCAGCTCCCCGGCGAAGACAAAGAACGGAATCGCCAGGAAGGAGAAGATCTGCATGCCGCCGACCATCTTCTGGAACACCACCGCCACGGGAAGGCCGGCGTAGAGGATGGTGGCGATGGACGAGAGGCCGATGGAGAAGGCCACCGGCACACCCAGCAGCAGCAGCACCGAAAAACTCACCAGCAGGACGGTCAGTTCCATGATGGGATCACTTCCTCATGACGGATCAGCGCCACGATGTGTTCAATCGAGAACAGCACGATGAGCACGCCGGCAATCACCAGCGCCAGATAGTCCAGGCCGACCGGCAGGCCCAGCATCGGATCCCGCTCGTCCCACTTGAGCCGGGTCCAGAGCCATCCGCTCCAGGTCATCATGCCGCCGAAGAGGGCCACCAGCGCGTGGATCAGCACCTCCAGCTTCATGCGCCAGGCATCCGGCAGCAAGGCCACCAGCGATTCCAGGCCGATGTGACCGGCGTCCCGCACCCCCACGGCGACACCCAGCGCGGTGACATACAGCACCAGCTGCAGCGCCAGACCCTCGGCCCAGGTGGGCGTGTCGTTGAAGACGTAGCGCCCCACGACCTGGACCTGCACCGCCACGATGATGGCGATGAGCATGGCCACTGCCGCCATGAGGCTCAAGCGCGAGAGCCGGGCGCAGATGCGCGTATAGAGATGGGCTTGCATGGCCAGGCTCATTGGGTGTCCTGCACGGCCTTCACCAGGCGCTGCAGGTCGGGCGTATTGATGAAGCGCGCATACACCGGGGACATCGCCGCCTTGAACGCGGCCTTATCGACATCGGTCACGATCTGCGAGCCGGCCTTGACCACCATGTCGCGGTCTTTGGCCTCCTGATCGTCCCACTTCTTGCGCTGGAAGGCGACCGAGTCGCGCGCCGCGGCGCGGAACAGGTCCTGGTCGGCCTTGGAGAGCTTGTCCCAGACCAGCTTGGACATCAGCAGCACCTCGGGCGCCATCGAGTGCTCGGTCAGGGAGAAGACCTTCACCGCTTCATAGTGCTTGAAGCCGGCGTAGGAGGGGATGTTGTTTTCCGCAGCGTCGATCAGGCCGGTCTTGAGCGCGGTGTAGATCTCGCTGGTGGGCATTGGCGTGGCATTGGCGCCGATGGCCGAGACAATCGCCACCCACAGCTCAGACTGCTGCACCCGGATCTTCAAACCTTTGGCGTCCGCCGGCGACCGCACCGGCTTCTTGGCATAGATCGAGCGCGAGCCGCTGTCATAGAAGGCCAGGCCGATCATGCCCTGGGACTCGCAGCCCTTGAGAATCTCTTCGCCCACCGGGCCGTCCAGCACCTTGCGCATGTGGCTGACCGAGTGGAAGAGGAAGGGCATGGTGGGCACCAGGCTCTTCGGGCAGAGTGAATTCAGCGAGCTGATGTTGACCCGGTTCATCTCCAGCGCGCCGATCTTGAGCTGGTCCAGCGTTTCCTTCTCGGTGCCCAGGGCGCTTTTGTTGAAGACCTTGATCTTGTACTTGCCGCCGCTGCGCTGGGCCAGCAGGTCACTCATGTGCCGGACGGCCGCGACGGTGGGGTAGTCGTCGCTGTTGTGCACGTCTGCGGAGCGGAACTCCACCGCCAGTGCGGGCATGGCTGCCGTGCAGGCCAGGGCCAGGGTCAGGCCGCCGCGCCACAGGCGCTTCAGCGGGGTACTTGGCGGGGTAGCTAGCAGGGCGGGGCGGCGGTCGGTTCCAGTCGAATGCATCGTGCTTGTCTCCACAGGGTCTTGTCAGTTGTCAGGAATGCGGGATGCGGGATCGAGCCCTCTGGCCGAGGACCGGCGCAGTCAATCCGGTGGGTCGGAGGGGACAATCGGGCCAGGCGAGCCAAGGGCACCAGGCGCGCCGAACGGGCCCATGCCAAGGAAGCTGCCCCCTTGCAGGCGGGCCATCGGGCTGCCTTCGGGGAAGACGCGGTCACCGACCTGGTCGCGCCAGGGCTCGGCGCTGTCCTGCGGCTGGTAGCCGAGCTGGGCCCAGCCGCTGTCGCTCCACCACCGTGCCGGGTTGTCGGAGACGGCGTAGGTGATGAGACACCCCACCTCCGGTGTCTTCAAGGAGGCGGCGACGAGGCTGAACAGGTCCCGCGGGCTGATCCAGGTGGACAGGGCGCGACGGTCCGGCGGCTCCGGCGTGCAGGTGCCAATGCGCAGGCAGACCGACTCGACGCCATAGCGATACCAATACAGCTGCGCCATGCCTTCGCCGAAGAGCTTGGTGACGCCGTAGTAGCCGTCCGGCCGCGCGGGGTCGGTCGGTTCCAGCCATTGACCTTGTGGATAGCAGCCGGTGACGTGGTTGGAGCTGGCAAACACCACCCGGCGGGTGCCGGCGAGCCGCGCGGCTTCATAGAGGTGAAAGACGCCATCGAGATTTGCCCGGGCCAACTGCTCGAACGGCGCCTCGACCGAATAGGCCCCCAGGTGCACCACCGCATCGACCCCTTCGAGCAGGCGCTGCACGGCGCTTCGATCGGTGAGGTCACACGGCCGGTCCTCTTCGTTCGCCGCCAACGGTCCGGCCGTCGCCTTCAAATCGCTCAGGATCAATCGACGGCAGAGGCTGCCCAGCGGGCCCCGCAGCATGCGCCCGACGGTGCCGGCGGCGCCGGTGAGCAGCAAGGTGTCCACCCGGGGGGAGTCGATCGCAGATGACATGACGAATCGTTTTCGAAACAGCGTTTCGGGAAAGTGTCGTGCATTTTGCGGATGGGGTCCAGCACGATCGGGGGTCACGTGTGAACAAACGTGGCCGGCCCGTGTCGACGGGTGAGCCGACCTCCCGTCCTCGCACATGGAGGCGATGAACGCTCTGTTTTTAAGGGGAAACCCTCGCTGTGGGGCGATGTCAGGCGGATGACGGACTGGGACAATGCGCGCTGTTTTTTTGTTTCGAAAGAGCGTCCTATCTGGTCACGAGCCTGACATGGGGCGCAACGAAGGATCCAGCAGATGGCGCTACAGCACTTGACCGACGAGCAGGTTCGCACCTGGACGCGGGCCCAAAAAGACGAGTGGTGGTTCAAGAACGTCTTCCGGGGGGACATGGCACAGCTGACGCTGCGGTCCGGCCTCACCGGTTTCATCCTCGGCGGCATTCTGGCGGCCACCTCCCTCTACATCGGCGCCAAGACCGGCATCAGCGTGGGCGTGGGGCTCACCTCGGTGATCCTGGCCTTTGCGATGTTCCGTCTGCTCAACCAGATGGGCTGGGCCGATGACTACACCATTCTGGAAAACAACTGCACCCAGTCGATCGCCACGGCGGCCGGTTATGTGGTCACGCCGCTGATCTCCAGCCTGGTGGCCTACATGCTGGTGGTGGACCGCATCATCCCGTGGTGGCAGATGATGATCTGGATGATCCTGATCTCGATCACCGGCGTGCTGGTGGCCTTCCCGATGAAGCGCCGCTTCATCAATGAAGACCAGCTGCCATTCCCCGAAGGCCGCGCCTGCGGCGTGGTGCTGGATTCGCTCTACACGGGGCAGGGCGGCGAGGGTCTGTACAAGGCGGCGCTGCTGGCCAAGGTGGCCGGTTTTGCCGCGTTCTACCAGGCCATCGTCAGCGATGGCTGGATGAAGCTGATCCAGTTCAAGCTGCTGCGCATGGACAAGTGGGCCGGCATGACCGAGCCCTGGGTCTTCCATGACCGCCTGGACGAGTACTACTACAGCTGGGCGGTGAAGGCCGATGCCTGGATCCCGAAGATCATGGGCGTGGACTTCCGCGTGCTGGGCCTGCGCCTGACGCTGGACGTGGCCATGCTGGGTGTGGGCGGCCTGATGGGCATCGCCGTGGCCACCAGCTGCCTGCTGGGCGCCTTTGTGAACTTCGCGGTGCTGGCGCCGATCATGATCAACGCGGGCGACATCGTCCAGCGCGTGGGTCCGAACGGCAACATGATCCCGATCTCGCGTGTGGAGATCGTGAACCAGTGGTCGATGTGGTGGGGCGTGGCCATGATGGTGGCCGGTTCGGTGACCAGCCTGCTGGCCAAGCCGGACATCTTCACCAGCGCATTCAAGTCGATCACCAATCGCAAGAAAAATCAGGACAAGGGTCCGGACCTGCTGGCGCACATTGAAGTGCCGCTGTGGGTGTCCTACATCGGCGTGCCGGTGTTCGGTTTCCTGTCGGCCTGGACGGGTCACCTGTTCTTCGGCGTGCCGATGATGCTGGCGCTGGTGTCGCTGCCGCTGATCTTTGTGCTGACGGTGATCTGCACCAATTCGATGGCGCTGACCTCGTGGACGCCGACGGGTGCGCTGTCCAAGATCACCCAGTTCACGATGGGCGCGATCGACCGCAGCAACCCGGCGTCCAACCTGGTGCCGGCGGGCATGACGGCGGAGATTGCCTCGAATGCAGCCAACCTGCTGTCGGACATCAAGCCGGGCTACATGCTGGGCGGCAAGCCGCGTCACCAGGCCGTGGGTCACGTGATCGGCATCCTGGCCGGCGTGCTGGCCTGCGTGCCGCTGTTCTTCCTGCTGTTTGTGCCGAAGAATGCCGATGGCGTGCGCACGACGGCCAGCATCATTTCCGACCAGTTCGCCATGCCGGCGGCGGTGCAGTGGAAGGGTGTGGCGGAGATCATTGCGAACGGTCTGCACAGCCTGCCGGCGTCGGCGCTGATCACGATGGGTCTGGCGGCTGCGGCGGCCGTGATCATCGAGGTGCTGCGTCTGGTGACGCGTGGCAAGTTCCCGCTGTCGTCGGTGTCGATCGGCCTGGGCGTGGTGCTGCCGCCGGAATCGACCTTTGCGATGTGGGTGGGCGCGATGATCTTCTTCGTGGCCGCCAAGGTCTACAAGACGCCGGGTTCGGCCGGCTGGCGCCGGTGGGTGGATGGCTGCGAGCCGATCTGCGCGGGACTGATCTCCGGCGCGGCGCTGATGGGCATCGGCAACGCGATCGTCAATGTGCTGATCTGATGTCCGGCCGCCCCAGCGGCGGCATGGCACAATTCGGGCCCTCTGTGGACATGGGAATGTCGGCAGAGGGCCCGCTGCTTTGGCGGGGTGTTTGAGAGTTTCTGAGATTGTCTGCCCGTAGCTCAACTGGATAGAGCAGCTGCCTTCTAAGCAGCAGGTCGGGGGTTCGAGTCCCTCCGGGCAGGCCAAGAAGTTCATTTGAAAACAAGGACTTAGTAGAATAAATCATTTGGCGAGCTTTGGTCGGTGTTGGTGGGATTTGGTGCGATGACTGCACCAAGGCTGCACCAGTTTTCGAGGCGGAAGTGGCCACAACGTTTGGTACATTGACATTGGCCCTTAATGCCACTCGGCCAAAGGATTTGATAGACTTTGGTTCGGTTGGACCGTTCGTACGAACTCGACGGTTGATGCAGGCCCAAGGGCCATAGGTCCAACGTAGCTGCCCCGAAGGGCATCGAGTTCGCGAAGTCAGGGTGGAAGCAGCCATCGGCCGGTTTACTCCAAACGGCCGACCTCCCGACGGAAGACGCACAGCACATTGGCAGCGTGAGAGCCCTAGGAATAGCCTGGGGCGGGACGGTAGCCCGGTCCCACACCCAGCAGGCAATTCTGTCTGCATCGCCGGGCTCCGTGGAAGACCAAGGAGTCTGTGGAGTTCGCGACGCTCGAGTGGGTCTCCTGGTTTAACCACCATCGCCTGCTTGCGCCCATCGGCCACATCCCGCCCGCTGAGGCCGAGGCAAACTACTATCGGCAACTCGCCAGTCAGAACTCCGCCGTAATGGCCTGACTTAAACCAAACAGCCTCCGCGGAAACCGGGTTGATTCACCTCCGGTTTCATCTTCCACCTTAACAGCGTGTCTTTGAAACCGGCAGCAGCCCAAGCCGCCCGATGCCTGGAGCAGAGAGCTAGACGCGGAGTTCGCGCTCGGCGCTGTACCTCAAGTCCTTCAGGTACGTGTACGCGACCGGGTTCAGCAGGTGCTCGTCGTTGGCCTTGTGATTAGCCCAGTCGATGTAGCTCACGACGCCATAGTTCACCGAGAAGAACTGCTGACACCTCATGCTTCCGTACATGAGCGTCGCCCTAGCCGGTTCCAGCGTCTGGTTGAGGTGCGCGCGTAGCCGTCCGAAATGGAACACCAAACAAACCTTGCCGTGCTCGCTGCCGTTGGCGTACTCCGACCAGATGTGGTCGGAGTTATCCAGCGAGAAGCAGCACGCGTATGTTCGCCGGCGCGCCCGGTCGTAATAGTCTGCTGCTGAGAAGTGGGGCGTCTTCTGAAATCGGGCACCCGCGTTACCGGGCCTGTCGTGTTGGAGTTGAGCGCCATCGTTGGCGTCCGCGCCTGGAAAGTCTGCGTACCGGTCGACGCGGTTGAAGTGCAAATAGCTGCCATCGATGGAGGCCAGCAGGTGCTCGACCTTCATCACCTTGAACAGCATTTGGTCCGCAGGCGGCGCCGTCAACATAGCGGCGTGCGGCTCAATGGCGCCGAGAGGCGTGGGCGCAGCGCCCACACCGGAGCCAGTCGCACCGTCAGCGACATGACATCTGGCCCAGCCGGCGAGTCTGCTAAGAATTCGGTGCATAGATAACTGGAATTATCTATGCGCGAAAAACCGCCGCTTCTCAAGCGGCTCCCGGCAAGTAGTTGATTTGCAAGCGTCCGAGAGTCCCATCTTTGCGCCTCCGCGCGTCAAATCACCGGCACTGCTTTGTGATGGAGGCGGGTGATGCTGTCGGCTTGCAGTCCCTGTGGGTCCGGGGTCTTTCAACTAGCGCTCATATTGCGCTCATATTCATCACGAACGATATGCGGGTCGTCTCGAGGGCGTTCTCCGTCCCCTTGCGCCGGTCTTCCACCTAACTCCCAATCTCTGATAGGTGTAGGTCATAGGCTGGCTCGGCAGGCCTCGGAAACGCTGGTGCTGTTCTGGATGACATCCAACGGTACCGCCGTCTTGCTCGAGGCCGTCCGACGCTTGGTTTTCTCGCCATCGTACGCATCCGTGCTAGCACTTAGGAGCAGGGGGGCAGCTCATTGGATGCAAGGAGGTGCAAGGTACTCGGTCAGACCGAATCGAATACTAAGAAACTATTCGAAGTCGTTGAGCTTCTCGCCACCAATCCTCCAGTGTCAGCTTGAGCAGAAAAACCTGACATCGCTTGAATGAGACGCGTTGATGCCGCCTCTACAGAATCAAACCCTGTGGCGGTGTTAAGCGTTAAATAATCGCTGGAATCAATGGGAGGGGTGCTAGTCAAATAGCTGTTGTATCGAGGCAGGCCGCCTCCGCCAGCATTCGCAACGAAGACGTCGCCTGTAACGGAGTTAAAGCTAAATCCGTATGATTGAAGGCTGGAACGAATCATTGCGTCCATCGTGATCTGTGTAGAGAGAAACGCTTCTGTCCACGCCGGCGATCCGGTAAGCACCCGTATCGTTGCGGCAAATTCGTCCATCGACATTGTGTCGATCCCTGCAGGCGCTGAGGGGGCCTTGCAATTTCGGACATAGTCATCCCCCGTTGACGCTCTTGAAAGTTCACTCGAGTAGAGAGTGATCATCTGATTAAACGTTTGATTGCCAGCCTCCATTATGGAGAACTGCGTGGTCCAATCATTGCCATTGGTCGCATACTGGCCGCCCGGGCCAAACGTCATAATGTTGCCACCCGCTGCTTGCACATCTTTTGCCACGAGGTAGGAGAAGTAGCCGGCTTGTCCCTCTCTAAGGAGGCAAGCTTGAGTGTAAGCTTGGCCTTTGAGGCCGGCCAGCTCTTTCACATTTGTACTATTCCAAAGGGCATGGCCGAGTTCATGCACGAAGACGCTGAGTCGCAGATCGTTTGATAATCCCGGATCCAACGTAATTCTGCCTGCATCTTTTGTGCTTCCATTAAAGAAGCTTCCAGCACCTGCGGTTCCCGACGCGACTACCCCATTAGCTCCGATGAACCATGTAAGGGTTCCCTTAAGGTTTTCCGAGCGGTTTATATTTGCAAGGTCGGCGGCCGTGAAGCTCGAGTTAATTTTTTGTAACTGTGCTAACGTGAGTTCATTTGCCATTTAGTTGCTCCGGCCATCAATGGTTAACTGCTTCAAACAATTTCTGTCTTGCGCCGCCCGCGCGAAGACTTCATAACCCTCGTCCGCGTCGGGCAGCATTCCGCGATATGTCGTCAGCTGAGTTTCGCAAACAAAGTTTGGTACACAATGTGCAACGGGTTGTGGAATAAGAAAAGTGAATTTTGTCACCAAGTCGGATTCAAGTTGTCTGATCGTGTAGCACTCTTCGGATTTATTATCAATAGTTAAACCCGCACGACCTAAAATTCGTTTTTCTTTGTCCATAGTAAGACGTAGTGAGATTTCTCCCCGGCCCTTCGGAGCGTTGTCGCTATGATTCGAGGTGAACTCACAACCGGCGCCTCTACAATCCCATAGACCTTCAACGCCTAAAGATTCTGGCAATGTTGCTAACCGTCGCTGGCCAACAGCAGTCCGCACTTTTTCGATCATTTCACCCCAGCCGTTCAGCGGCCTTGCTACTGCGCTGGTAAATGGCGATATCGCCGAAAAGCAGCAGATCGTCGTGAGGAAAAAACGCAGCGGTAAACGTTTCATGGATTTTCCGTCGCCTCAAGTTATAACGAGCGCAATAGTTGTGTTTTGCCATTGTACTGTTGCCGGCCAGTAAGCACCTTTTGGCTGAAAGGGTTCGGGCGCGACTGAGCGAATCCTTGGCAAGAACTCATTTGACGATATTAATTCAGTACAACGCTGGACGTTGGCGATATTTCATCCGGCGCCTTGCACTAAGCAATCCGCTGCTACTTGACTGCCGGAATGCGATTCCAATCTAAAAGCGTTAACGCGCCTTGCGGGTAAACCATAGTTTACAAGCCGTGCTGCGGCACTCGTCGACTCCTAAGGTGTTCTCCGGCACTGCAAGCGAATGCCCGGCGTTGCGAGTAACCGACAACGTTGGCTATCTGTTGGCTCCGAGTAGAACCGCTATTCGCACTAAAGTAAATAGATGTCACCTAGTGGCGCGACGATGGACGATTCAATGCAACCACGTGAACTGTCGCCCCGCCCTTGGAAAGGGTCGAACTACCGTCGCGAGTGCGCGGACATTCAATCGATCGGCCGTCACCTTGTGGATGCCCATCTCGCACCTGCACGGCCGGCTGAACACGCCGCGGCAGCAACTCCTAAGAGCTTAAGACGGAGGCAACGGCATCATCTTGTCAGCGCGGCCCGCTAACACCCGAATAAGAACGAGTCTGCAGGTCCCGGCATCGCACGTTTCTCGACGCGTTTAACTGTGATGAAGCTCTGTTCTCCACTTGCCCTCCAAATTTCTTGGATACCACTCGGAGGTGGGGTATCGCGTCCTGTTGCACGCCCGTAGCATCACGTCAACTTAACAAAGCCGCGAAGTTGCCAACAACATGTCTAGACACGAGGGAGTGGTGGACGCGCTAAAGCAAGCGTCCGATCCGGCCGCTGTATCGGTGACCGGTGAAGGGGGTAAACCACTCCCTACTGTTGATCTCGACGGGTCGTTGCGAGCGTTATGCGTCGTGGCTCGCATGCACCACGTGCCGGCTGATGCGCCGTCGCTGCGACATAGTCTCGGCCTCGGTGCAAGCGATGCGCCGTCGACGCAGGACTTGCTAATGGCCGCGAAGCGGCTTGGTTTGAAGGCCAAACAGTCGCTGACAAGTATTGATCGGCTAGGCCGCGCGGCTCTTCCCGCCCTAGCGCAGTTGCGCAACGGGCGGACGGTGGTGCTGGCTCAGTTCGACGGTAAGCGCGTGCTGTTCTTGGATCCCACCGGAGATGAGCAGAACGCCCGTCCCACCATCCAACCTGTCGAAAAGTTCGCCGCGGAATGGACCGGCATGCTAATGCTAGTCACCAGCCGCGCGAGTCTGGCCGGCGAATTGGCAAGATTCGACTTCTCGTGGTTTATACCGAGCATGGTTAAGTATCGCCGGCTGTTGGGCGAGGTGTTGGCGATCTCGCTGTTTTTGCAATTGTTTGCGCTCGTCAGTCCGCTGTTCTTCCAGGTGGTTATGGACAAGGTGCTGGTGCACCGCGGCCTCACGACGCTCGACGTGCTGGTAGTTGGATTGGTAATAATTATGGCTTTCGAAAGCGCGCTGAACATCCTGCGCTCCTATGTCTTTGGGCACACCACCAGCAGAATCGACGTCGAGCTAGGCTCACGTCTCTTCCGGCATCTGCTAAGCCTCCCGCTGGCCTACTTTCAGGCAAGGCGTGTGGGCGACTCAGTGGCACGGGTGCGCGAACTTGAGAATATTCGCCAATTTTTAACCGGCAATGCTTTGACGCTCTTGCTTGACGTGCTGTTCTCGGTCATTTTTATCGCGGTCATGTTCACCTACAGCGCGGTGCTTACGCTAATCGTGCTGGCCTCGTTACCGCTTTACGTGGTCCTGAGCCTGTCCATAGTGCCAGTACTACGCGGGCGGCTCAACGAAAAGTTCGCTCGCGGCGCGGAAAACCAAAGCCTACTTGTGGAAACCGTGACCGGCATCCAGACCGTGAAAGCTAGCGCGCTGGAACCACAGATGGCGCGCAAGTGGGACGAGCAGTTGGCGGCTTATGTATCGGCGTCCTTCCGGACACAGACGCTGGCACAGTATGGCAACGAGTGCGTCAACCTAATCGGCAAGCTAGTGAATGGCGCGACGCTGTGGTGGGGTGCGCAACTCGTGATAGGGGGCGACTTAAGTGTCGGCCAGTTTATCGCTTTTAACATGTTTGCCAGTAGGGTGGCGCTGCCCATTATGCGGATCGCGCAGATGTGGACGGAATTCCAGCAGACGGCCATCTCGATGGCGCGACTAGGCGACGTGCTTAACACGCGCACTGAGCTACGCTCGCAGAGCGGAACCACCATGCCTCGCGTAAGAGGCGATGTGACGCTGGAGAACGTTACCTTCCGGTATCGACCCGACGCGCAACCGGTGTTACACGGTGTGGACCTTTCGGTACAAGCTGGGGAGGTGATCGGTATCGTCGGGCGCAGTGGATCGGGCAAGAGTACACTGACCAAGTTGTTACAGCGGCTGTACGTTCCAGAGGCGGGCCGAGTGCTAGTCGACGGGCAAGACATTGCAATTTACGACGCAACGCAGCTCCGTCGGCAGGTGGGAGTAGTGCTTCAGGAAAACCTACTGTTCAACCGCTCTGTGCGCGAAAACATCGCCATCGCCGATCCAGCCGCCCCTTTAGAGGCAGTAATGCTAGCGGCTAACCTCGCGGGCGCTCACGACTTTATTGCGCAGCTGCCCGAGGGTTACGACACGATGGTCGGGGAGCAGGGCGCGAGTCTGTCGGGGGGGCAGCGACAGCGCATCGCGATAGCGCGGGCACTGTTCGGGCAGCCGCGAGTGTTGATCTTTGACGAGGCGACGAGTGCGCTCGACTACGAAAGCGAGTCCGTCATTCAAAAGAACATGCGGGCGATCTGCCAGGGGCGCACGGTATTCATCATCGCTCACCGGCTGAGTGCTGTACGCAATGCCGATCGGATCATTGTGATGGAGAAGGGGCGTATCGCCGAGATGGGTTGTCACGAAGAGCTAATCGCGATGCCGCAAGGGCTGTACGCGCATCTTTGGCGTATGCAGGGCAAAGGAGTCGCGGAATGAGCGCCAAAGTGGTTGAGGAGCCGAGAATGGCGGAGATGCGGGGGGCTGCGAGCCGGGAGTCGCAACAACCCGTCTACGTGCCACATCATCCGGTGCGTGAGCTGCTGGATCGATATGCTGCGGTGTTCGTGGCAGCCTGGGAACGACGCAAGGAACTGGCCGGACCCAACCGCACGGCAGACGAGCTGGCCTTCCTACCTGCCGCGCTGGAACTGCAGGATACGCCGCCTCATCCGGCTCCGCGCCGCGCTGCAATCGCGATCTGCGCCCTTTTCGTAATCGTTTTGCTGTGGGCCTCCATCGGGAAGATCGACGTTGTTGCGGTGGCGCAGGGGCGAGTGATCGTCAGCGGCCGCAGCAAGACCCTCCAGCCGTTGGAGACCAGCGTGGTGCGCGAGGTCTTCGTCAAGGAAGGCGACAAAGTGAAGGCGGGACAGCTACTAATCGCGCTGGACTCGACAATGACGGAGGCGGACATCCACCGCGTTGAAACGGAGCGAGTGGCTGCGCTGTCGGAGGTCCTGCGAGCGAGGGCTCTCCTGCAGGCATTGATAGGAGGTGGCGTACCGCAGTTTACGGAGGGTGCTGTGAACTCTTTGCCGCGGGGAGATGCTAGCAGCGCGCGCTTCCTGCTGCAGAGCGAATGGGCGGACATTTCCGCGAAGCTGGCGAAGCTGCAGGCGGAGCTTGAGCGCCGTACCGCGGAGATTGCAACGGCCAAGCAGGTGGTCGAGAAATTGCAGAGCACAGTACCGATTGCGCAGCAGCGCGAGCGAGACTACAAGACACTGAGCGACCAGGGCTTCGTTGCGGGCCATGCGGGGCAGGACCGCACGCGAGAGCGTATCGAGCAGGAGAAGGACTTGAGCACGGCGATTGCGCGCGAGCGCGAGGCGCAGGCAGCGCTTGCAGAATCGCGTGGGGAGACGGCATCGTTTCGTGCATCTACGCTGAAGATGTTGCGGGATCGGGAAGCGCAGGCGGATCTGAAGCTCAAGCAACTCGCCGATGAAAGTGCGAAGTCAAACAAGCGCAATCAGCTGACGAAGTTGACCGCCCCATTGGATGGCACGGTGCAGCAGCTAGTCGTGCACACTGCGGGCGGTGTCGTGACAGAAGCGCAGGTGCTACTAGTGCTGGTTCCCGATGAGGCCGACGTGACCGCCGAGGTTGTGCTAGAGAATAAGGACATCGGCTTCGTTCGAGTTGGTCAGCAGGCGGAGATCAAGCTCGAGACCTTTCCATACACGCGCTACGGCACGGTGGCTGCGACGGTGAAGAGCATCAGCGCGGATGCTGTCAATGACGAGAAGCGCGGAGCGATATTTCCTGCGACACTAGTGCTAGGGAAAGGCGTTATCGATGTGGATGGAAAGCTGGTGCGTTTGGCTCCTGGAATGAATATCACGGCTGAGATCAAGACCTCTCAACGCCGCGTAATTCGGTATCTGTTTGATCCTGTGAAGCGGCGTCTGGACGAAAGTATGAAGGAGAGGTGACATAACGGATCAGGTCACACGAACGGGTGTTCGATGTGGTCACTGCCATCGTGGCGACGACTCGACGCCCTTCGTTTCGGTGCTTTGGGGAGAGGCAAGGCGCGTTCAGCCATCACCCGGTACACGCGCTTGGCGTTGACCCGCACAAGCGACGCAACCTTGCGTTGCCGATTCACCAGAGCGCATGCCCGCCGGTATCCATAAATCGGAAGATCTGCAATCTGCGCCTTGATCTCACTGCCCAACGCCTCGTCCTCTCTCGGCATACGGCCGTTACGGCCGCCTTCTACAAGTGCGGCCGGCTACGCGGCGCTTGAACATGTGACTTGCGTACGTAATTTGTAGCCGCTCAGGCGGTGAGTCTCGGGGTGATGTTATCGATGTCGGACCATTCGCGGCGAACCGCGGCGGGCGGACGGCCTCGATCAGTACCTTGGCCTCGGCCAGTGTGCGGAACTACTCTCGGTTGAGCAACTCGTCGCGCAGCTTGCCGTTGAAGCTTTCCACAAAGCCGTTCTGCTAGGGCTTGCCCGGCGCGATGAAGGCTGGGCCAATGCCTTCGTCGCGCACGGAGCACGCGTTGAACTCCGCGCCGTTGTCGCTGCGGATGTGCTCGGGCTTACCGTACAGGCGCATCAGCCTCGCCAGCGTCAGGATCACATCCTGCGAGCGCAGTCGGCTGGCCGGCACGATGGCCCGACACTCCCGCGTGTGCTCTTCCGGGACGCACAGCATCTTCAGGACGCGCCCGTCCACGAACTGGTCGTGCACGAAGTCGTAGCTCCAGACGCTGTTGGGTCGCACCGCACCGGGCAGGCGCATCTCGCAGCCGCTGCGCCGCCGGCGCGGACGCTTGCGCGGCTGATGCAGACCCGGGCTTCGCCACAGCCGCCGCACCCGGGGCTCGCCCACGTCCAGCCAGGCCGCCATGCGGCGGTAGCCGAAGCGCGGAACGTCTTGGATGGCGCCTCGAAACTACGGCTGGCCGCGGCACATAGCTCTGCTCTTGGCGCGGTGGATGTCGGGGGTATTACCAGTTCATCGCTTTGGCGGAAACCATCGTGTCCGCCTCAGCGCGCCGGTTCAAGGGGAGTTCGCCGACCGCGTACGGTGGTATGTCTTACTTTTTTCGATCACTTGTAAGGGTGAGGCGTGCGGCCGAGCTTGGCAATGGTTTATGGTGTCGATGAACTCATCGACTTTGACGTTGTATCGGTGTCGGCGACCGCCCAATTTATCCCAACTTGGCAGCGACCCTCGACGCCTCCACGTGCGTTTATCGCTTGAGCATCTGCATGCTCTTGTGACCTGTCATGGAAGCGACCTCCATCGGGTTTAGGCCCTTCTCGAACAGCCGACTTGTAGCCTCGTGCCGCAGGTCGTGGAAGCGGACGTCGGCGAGGAACCCGGCCAGGGGCCTCATGTTGCCCTCGACACAATCAGCCTTGTAGAGGGCGATGGCACGCTTCACACAGCGGCGGAAGGGATGCGACACACTGTCGCTTCGCGTCCAGTCGAACACTTTGCCGTCGAGCGTCTGGACCTTTTTTCCGTTTCTTAGCGCCTGCAACGCCGCAGCGGCCTTCGATGACAAAGCCACAGTTCGTGCCTCGCCGTTCTTTGTTTTCGGCAGATGCGCCGTGCGATTCTTGAAGTCGACGTGCTTCCAGTCGAGGCCAATAAGTTCGCCCAACCGCATACTGCTCTCCACAGCTAGAGTGATGAGCGAAGAAAGTCCGCGAGCCGGCGCCTCGTCCGGCCGGTCAGGCGGGGTGTAGGTGGACGCGTGCAACAGGTACTCGAGCTCAAGCTCGGCAATTCGGCGGTCGCGCCCTTTGGCGGTTACGGGCTTCTTCACATCGCGGACGACGTTTCGCAGGCCTTCGACGCCCCATTCGCTCACGGCGTGTCCCAACAGCTTCGACAGCGTGTTTAGGTCATGCCGCACGGTGCCAACCGACGCACCTTCCTTCAGGCGCGCATCCCGCCACTTGGCAACGTCCTGGGCGGTGAGCATCGGCACCGTCAGCTTGCCGAGCGCGTCTTTGATGCGCGCCAGACGCGGTTTTTCGCTCTTGGCCTGACCGCGAGAGGGCAGAACGTCGATCACGTACTTGTCGACCAGGTCGGCGATGGAGCCGCCAAGTTTGTCTCCAGTAGCTGTAAGGCGACGAACTTCGGCTAGGTCGCGGCGTCCAATGGCGGCCTCGACGTCCGTCGCCCAAGCCTGCGCGTCGCGCTGGCGCTCGAAGGTGCGGCTGTAGGTTGGGAACCCCTGCGGCGGACCATGGCGCGCCATTGGTATTCGCCGCGATTCTGAATCATTGCCATGTATGCTCCCAGGGGACTCAAACCGCCGACTTTGCCACCGTCTCAAAAGCATATTGTACCAAGTCGGTACCATAAACTAGCCGTGGCATTGAGGGCGCTAGTGCTCATGGGAGCTTGCGGTCGACTTGCATTTGCCTTCTAAGCAGCAGGTCGGGGGTTCGAGTCCCTCCGGGCAGGCCAAGCCGTTTCATTGGCGTGTTGTCCGCCGTCGATCCCGAGCCTTATCGCTTTTTCCATCCTCCGCAGCCGCCGACAGCGCTGTGACCCAGGATGAAAAAAGGGGCGCCTCGCGCCCCTGTTCACCTCATCACAAGGTCCTCAACCACGCCAGCAGCGCCTCCCGGTCCGCCTTGGACAGCTGCTCAAACCGCTGACGCGACTTCTCGCCTTCGCCGCCGTGCCACAGGATGGCTTCCGTCAGCGTCCGCGCGCGGCCGTCGTGCAGGTAGCCCACCGCCTGACCCTGGGCCACCTTCTCGGTATACCCAATGCCCCACAGCGGCGTCGTCCGCCACATCGCGCCAGTCGCCTGGCCTTCCGGCAGCGTATCTGCCAACGCAGCACCCATGTCGTGCAGCAGCAGGTCGGTGAACGGACGGATCGTCTGTTCACGCAGTTCTGCAAACGGGTGGTTCTTGCCCGTCTTCATCTCCGCCGTGTGGCAGGCCGCGCAGCGCAGCGCATCAAACACCTTGCGGCCATTGGCCACCTGGGCGGCGTCCACGCGATGCTCATCCAGCGGTGCCACGCCCTTCGGGAATCCGCTCGGGATGCTCCGCTGTGCGGGCACTGCCAGCAGCTGCATGTACTGCGTCAGCGCCGTCAGATCGCTTTCCTGGATGCCCTTTTGCGCCGGCGCCGTGCGGCACCCTTGCGGGTCGCTCGCGCAGCTGCGGTTCGGATACACCGGCGAGGTCACCGACATGTCATTGAGCAGCGCATTGGCCACCTGATGACGGATGCTCACCTTGCTGCCCTTCGCGCCGAAGCGGCCCAGGCGCGTGGCGCCCGTCTCCGGATCGAAGGCGAAGTTGGCCTTGCCCAGCACCCCGTCCTGGTCCGGCGTGGTGCGAACGCGGGCGAGGATGTCGGCTTCTGGCACGGCTTCGAGCAGACCCACCCCCAGCAGTGGCAGGGCGGCGCGGGCCGACCACAGTTGCGGCGTCGGGCCGTCAAACCCGAAGGTGGGCTTGCGCAGTTCCACCTTGGTGCCGTCACCCAGCGTCACGCTGGACGTCTCGAAGCCCATCACCTTCACCGCGTTGCCCCAATCCTGAGGCGCGCCGGTCGCCGACGTCGAATTCATCTGGATGGTGGATCCATACCGCGGATCCGGGCGGATCGACCCATCCGACGCCTTCATCGCCACATGGAAGGCCATCCGGTCCAGACGCTGGCCCACCGCGAATGGCGCCGGACTGCGGCCATTGTTGGTGTGGCACTGGACACAGGACGTCGCATTGAATCGCGTCCCCACCAGCCCCTGAATCGAGGTCATCGGATCATTGCCCGGCTCGGCGTGTACCCCTGTCACGAAGCTGCTGTGCACCGTGCGGCGGCCCTCCACAAAGCGCTGCAGGTTCTGCATGCCGGTGTTGTTGAAGGGTTGCTGGAACATGCGCCAGCCTTCGTCCGTGTAGTTGTAGGACACCGACCCCAGACCACCCGACAGCACCGAATCCGGCAGCGGCGCGCTGTTCAGTCGGGGCTGGACGCCATACCACGGACGCAGGCCCGTGCCCATGACGTAGACCACCTCGGTGGTGTAGTACCGATAAGCGCCCGGATCGCCGATCGCATCCATCGCGGCCCGGCTGGAGAAGAACGAGCCGGTGAACTCGATGGCTTCGCCCAGTTGCAGCGCCCGCGCCGGCACATTGACGCCATTGGGCACCAGCACGCCGTTGGCATTGGGCGACAGATCCTGATGGCCTGGCATGTTGTCCAGCACCACGGAGCAGCCGTCATTGGCGCCGATCACGTTGTTGTAGCCGGAATTCGGTCGGGCCAGCGCATTCTGCGGCGGCTTCGGGATGACGGGGCACGAGGTCTTGTCGATGAATCCATCCGTATAGGTGGTCGGATCCAGCAATTGCCCCGGCGACATCCATCCATAACCGGTGACCTTCGGATCATCAATGCGGCGGAAGAACGAATGGCCGCCGCCGCGCTGCGCCTGCGGGAAATACTGGTTCACGACCAGGCGCGGTTTGGTGACTCCGGGCACGCGGCTGTTGTCGATGAATTCGACACCCCAGACGCGGTTCTTGAAGTAGTTCTCGACGAAGTTCAGGTAGTTGCCCGGGCCTTTGTCCTGCGGATTCCCATTGGCATCGACCGTTTCATTCGGACCGAATCCGATTTCGTTCCAGTCCTCGCCGCGCTCACGGCCGTGGCGGCCAATGCCGCGCTGACCGAAGCGGGTGACCAGCGTGCCGTCCGGCAGCGTGAACTGGATCTGCTCGATCGGCGCCTGCGGCTGATAGAGGGCGCCGAGCGCGGCGCCATTGACCGGGAAGGGGAAGGGCGTGGTGGCGGTCGGGGGGATGCTGTTGTCGCTGCCGACCGTCTTGAACTCGACCTCGAAGAGCGAATAGCCGTAGTTCGTCGCGCGTGTCACACCCTGGATGCGCACAAAACGCGTCTTCACGCCCAGGTTGAAATACTCCTCGGTGCCGCCCTTGCCAGCCAACTGGCTGCGCAGGCGCTTCCAGTCCTGGCCGTTGTCGGAGACCTGGATCTCGTAGGCCTTGCCGTAGGCGTTTTCCCACACGAGCTTCATGTAGCCCAGCGGCTGCGCAGTGCCGAAGTCGTACTGGATCCACGCACCGTCTTCGGGCTTGGAAGCCCAGCGGGTGCTGAGGTTGCCGTCGATGGTGTTCTTCGCCGACATGCCGTCGTTTTCGGGCGTCGACGAAATGGCAACTGCCGGCTTGATCGCGACGCCGGGTTTGCTGGTGTCGCCAACGGGATCCTGGGGCTGCGCAGGCGTCGTCGGATCGGTGGGCGTGACCGGTGGCACCTCGGTGCCGGTGAAGGCCTGGATCTCGAAGATCGAATAGCCATAACCGGTGGAGCGGGTCACACCTTGCACGCGCAAATAGCGGCCTTGACCGCCCAGGCCGGTGAGGTCTTCAACGCCACCAGCGCTGTTCTCCACCGTCTTGATGGTGGTCCAGGTCTTGTTGTCTTCGGACGTCTGAAGCAGGTACTTTTTAGCGTGAGCGTTTTCCCATTGGATGCGCACGCGGGAGATGGACACGCTGCTGCCGTAGTCCAGCGTCAGCCATTCGTTGTCGGTGAAGGCAGAGCCCCAGCGGCTGTTGTCATCTTTGTCGATGGCCTTCGCGCCGCTGAGGTCGCCGCGCTCCATGGAACTGGCGGTGGCGGAAACGGGCGTCAGGGCCGTTTCGGTGCCGCTGTCGCCGGAGAGGCGCTTGGCACGGGCGGCGCTGTCGGCGGTGCCGCCGTCGCCCGAGGTGATCTGCGCGTCGGTGGAAGCGCCGGTGCTGCCGCCGCCGCAGGCGGCGAGCAGTGCGCTGCCGAGCAGGGCAGGGGCCAAGGCCCTGCCCATCCAAAGACCCAGTTGCTTCAATTTCATGGTGTCTACCTCCCGTGCCTGTGTGGGTGCGATGAGTCGTCTCTTGAAGGGAGGCTCGGCAGGGTCCCCGGCGCTGGTGTGAGTGGCGCGCGGGAGCGGTGCAAGGTCCCTAGAAGGCGTGAATGGCGCGCAGTGTCTGCGTTCGGTTTCCCGGGCGGCAAGTTTTAATGTGTGTCGAATTGATGGTCTTGATGCCAATGCGACGGCATTGATACCCGAGCATCAAGCGGGGCATACGCAATTGCACGGCCAGCGCCAATGCGGAGCCCGGAGACGAAGCAGACCGTTATGAAGCAGCCGCTGAACACCGATTCATTCCCTCGTGGGAATGACTATGGCAGGCGCGCTTGATGCGCGTCCAGGAGCCGCTGGCATGCCCAGGCGAAGGAATGCTCCGGCATGCGAAGCGCGCAATCCAGGGCACCCAGCCTCCCGGCTGGGCCCCCATTGGCATGGAGCTTTGAGCGCAGGCCCCTCAGTCGCTCAGAACGATGCCCACTGGTCATCGGCCCCCGGGGCACTCGCGGCGAGTTGCATCGGCGGCTGGGCCGATGTGGAGAGGCCTGTAGAACCCGTCGCGGCCGTGCGCGGCGCCGTGACCGGCTTCAATGCGGCCTTCGGGGATGTCGCACGCGCGGACCCTGCAACCGTGGCTGTTCTGGAGATCGCGGCGGACTTGCCCGAAAGCTTGTAGCCACTGCGGTTGCCAGCGCCGGCGCCACTTCCAGACTTGGCGGCAGTCTCAGCACCCGCCGACTTCGATGTGGTGGCCGAGGCGATGGCCTGCCCCTGCGCAGAACCGGACAATTTGAAGAAGTCCACCGCTTCCAGCAGCTGCTGGGCCTGGGTCTTGAGACTTTCCGCCGCTGCCGCGCTTTCTTCCACCAGTGCGGCGTTCTGCTGCGTCACCATATCCATCTGGCCCACGGCCTCGCCGACCTGGTGAATGCCATTGCTTTGCTCGACCGTCGCAGCGGTGATCTCACTGACGATGTCGCTGACCCGTTTGATGGCGCCAACGATTTCCTCCATCGTCTTGCCCGCACCGTCCACCAGTGCGTTGCCTTGCTCCACCTGTTCCACATTGCTGGTGATCAGCGTCTTGATCTCTCTGGCGGCCTGCGCGCTGCGCTGGGCCAGGGTGCGCACCTCGCCGGCGACGACGGCAAAGCCGCGGCCTTGCTCACCCGCGCGGGCCGCTTCGACCGCCGCATTCAACGCCAGGATGTTCGTCTGGAAGGCGATGCCATCGATCACGCCAATGATGTCGCCGATCTTGCGGCTGCTGTCGCTGATGCCCTGCATGGTGGACACCACCTGACCGACCATCTCACCGCCCCGGGATGCAATCTCCGCCGCATTGCGGGACAGGCCGTCCGCCTGGCGTGCATTGTCCGCATTGCTTTGAACGGTACTGCCCAGCTCTTCCATGGTGGCGGCGGTCTGCTCCAACGCGCTGGCCTGTTCTTCGGTGCGTTGGCTCAGATCCTGATTGCCTTGCGCAATCTGGGCGCTGGCTGTGGCGACACTCTCCGAATTCGAGCGGACGATGCGTACGGTGGTCACCAGCGCCTCCTGCAGGCGGTGCAGACCCTTCTGCAATTGACCGACTTCATCTTCCCGGTCCATCACCACTTCGGTCGACAGGTCACCGCCGGCCAGCGTGTCCAGGGAGGCGACGAGGCGCCGGATCGGCTTGACGATGCTGCCGGTCACCAGCAGCGCTGCGAAGACCGCCAGCGCCAGTCCAAGGGTGGCCGTCACGCCGATGGTCCATTGCGCCTGATCCACAGAAGCCTGGCTCGCCTTCGCATCGGTTTCCATCAGATTCGCCTGGAACTTGGAAAGGGCGGCCAGATTCTTTTCATACGCCAGTTGTGCCGGACGGACGTCCGACAGCAGGGTCTCACGCATTGTCGGGTCGTTGGCCTCGGCCTGCGCCACGAATGTGTCCAGCGCCTTCTTGTAGGCCTCGCGCGCGCTCAGCGCTTGCGCCATCAGCGCCTTGCCATCTTCACTCTTGATCAGATCGGCCAGCTTGTCATAGAGCTGGCGCGCCTCCTTGCGAGATGTCGCCAGCTGCTCCAGCTGCGTCTTGCGCTGCTGCACATCATCAAAGATGACGATGTTGCGGGTGAGCCGTGCCTGCTGATTCAGCTCCCCATCGATGTCCCGAACCATCATCACCTTCACATAGCGGTCTTCGACGATCAGGTCGACCATGGTGTCGACCTTGACCAGCGACATCCATGCGGAGACGGCCAGCAGCAACAGGAGCAGGCCCACCGCGCCAAAGCCCAGTCCCAGTTTCCAAGCCACCCGAAGATTCTTCATGATTCCGTTCCTTCCTGTTGAATCGATCGATCATGTGATGCAAACCTGCGCGGCTGCCCAAGCCTGGCGATCCGTGCCCATGACCTTAATGAGTTTGGCTTGGCAGTTCAAATGCAAGGGCCGGAAATAATGCGCAATGGCCCGGCATCTGTAGGTCCTTGAGGCCGGTGCATGATGGAACTTGATCAGATCGACCCATCCGACGGAGTGCTCCGATGTGCAATCTCTATCACATGACCCCCAAGAATGACCTGGAGGTCTATGTGCGCCGCCATCTGGCCCGACTCTGGCTGCCGGAGTACGACCCGCCCAAGCCGTTTGTCGGCCCCTTCGACACCGGGCTCTTCCTGCGCGCTGCCACCCCTGGGGTGAGATCGCAGAAGGCGGACGCGGGGCGGGGCGAAAGACTGGATGGACAGGACGAGACCCCGGCTGACTCAGCGCAAGAGGCGACGAACGCCGCGCTGGAAGGCGTTTTTGGTCAATGGGGGCTGATCCGTCCCGGGTCCCCCGCCCGCAAGGACATGATGCAGCCCCGCGGGGTGCCGGGACGCAAGCCGCCGGCTCCGCGGGCGCGCACGACCAACAATGCGCGCATCGAGACGGTCACCACCACGCCGACGTTTCGCGCCGCCTGGAATGAAGGGCGGCGTTGCCTGATTCCCGCGAGCTGGTATCAGGAGCCCAATTGGGAGACTGGCAAGAACATCTGGTGGCAGCTGCGTCGTGCAGACGGTGACCCGTGGATGCTGGCCGGCATCTGGAATGAATGGGTGGACCCGGCCACCGGCGAGGTGGTGCCCAATTACTCGATGCTCACCTGCAATTGCGACGGTCATCCCCTGCTGGGTCGATTGCACAAGCCGGATCCGTCATTGCCGCCGGATGCCCAGGACAAGCGAGCCGTCATCGCCATCGAACCCCAGGATTGGGCGTCCTGGTTGTTCGGCTCGATGAGTGAGGCGCAGGCGCTGCTCCGGCCTGCGGCGGTGGGCGTGTTCGATCCGGCTGATGCCATCGCTACGGATCAGGCGCTGAGCCAGCCAGGTCAACCCTGACGCGCGCGGCTCGAGGTGTCCAGCGTCACTGGGGTGTGGCCCTGGTGATGAGACAAGGCCACACCCCGTGGCGCGTTCGCCAGATCCTGCAAGGCGGCATCCAGCTGATGCCAGCGGAAGCTGTAGCCCCCCGCCAATGCGCGCGCCGGCCATACGCGCTGTCCATCCAGCAGCAGGGTGCTCATCTCCCCCGCCAGGGCACGCAAAATCACGCCGGGCATCCACAGGCGTGCACGTCGTCCCACGGAAGCCGCAAGCGCCTGGGTGAAACTCCACTGGCTGTGCAGGTCGGGTGCCACGCCATTGACGGCGCCCCGGACGTCGTTGCGCCGCAGCGCCCACATGACCATGCCGACGGCATCGTCCAGGTGAATCCATGGCAGTCCCTGGCGGCCATGGCCCAGCCGGGCGGCGAGGCCGAGTCGAGCGGCCAGCGCCTGCATGGGCAGCGCACCGTCATCCCGCCCGAGGATCACCCCGAAACGCATGCGCACCACACGCAGGCCCAAGCCTTCCAGCCGTAGCGCCTCATGTTCAATGGCGGCGCACAGGTCCGATTGGAAGGTGCCCGGCATCGGGCCCTGGCGCTCATCACACAGCACATCGTCCGCTGGCGCACCGTAAAAGCCCACCGCGGAGGCTGCGACCAGCACGGCGGGGCGATGTTCCAGACGCTGCACCAACGCGCGCAGCGATTCTGTCAGCCCGGTGCGGCTCTCCCGCAGCACCTCGCGACGCCCGGTCGTCCAGGGGCGGCCAAGCACCCGTGCCCCGGCCAGATGCACGATGGCGTGGAGACGGGTTTCCGGCAGGATCTCGTCCAGCGTGTGGATGACGCTCACCCCGTCCCCCAGCTGCGCACGGGCCTGCTTCACATCGCGGCTCAGCACCAGAATGCGCCGTCCTTCCGCTCGCAGCTGCCGCACCAGGGTCCGCCCCACGAAGCCGGTGCCCCCTGTGACCAGCACGGTCTCGGCCCCACGGGGCAGGGCCGGGGCAGCTTCCGCCGGGACGCCGCCCAGGCGCAGCACGGCCAGGACGTTTCGGACGCTCCACATCCACACCCCCACCGCAAAGAGCGTGTAGAGCACCGACACCCAGCCTCGGCCGGCCGGCGCCAGGCCGGTGGGGTGTTCCCACCAGTCCAGCAGTACCGGGCCGAAGAGACCGATGAAGCAACCGTACGAGACGGTGAGCACCGTATGCAGCCAGCGCTCGAACGGAGGCAGGGTGCGGGTGCGGTCTTCCTCCAGGAAGTCGCTGAGGGTGATCGCCACCTCCATGGCCAGCACGGCCGCCACCAGCACGGCCCATGCGCCCTGCCATGCCCACCAGCCCAAACCCAGGAAGAGGGCGCCATACAGGGCCTCGCGTGCGGCGTGCAGGGCCAGTTCCCGTCGGGCGCCTCGTTGCTGCGGCAGTCTCGCGGCCCATTCGTGGTGCCACAGATTGTCGAAGGCGCCCAGCAGGGCTTGTGCGATCAGTACGGTATCGATCATCAGCATGTCAGTTCTCCTGCACCGGGTCTTCAAAAACGCCGGTCTGTTCAAAGGTCAGGCCCCAACGGGGGTGGGTCATCGAAAGGGTGAAGCGGAAATGGCCCTGGCCCAGATCGCGGTGCTCCACCCGACAGGTCCCGGGGCTCAGCCAGTCCGGCAGCCGCAGCCGCCACGGGCCCAGGCACCACAGGTAATGCCGGCTTTGAAACACCAGCGCACCGTGGTCTTCCAGTACATCCAGCGCCATGGCGAGGCCACCGACGGTCCGCTCCAGCACGCCGTGGTCGGGGTGCATCTGCTTTACCGATCGGACGGTGCGGCGTCCGAGATGGCGGGTCCACATCACGCCGCCTTCGCCATCCGGTGCCACTTCCACGGCCACCGGAACGCCGGTGGCGCACTGCGGCACCAATGGCCCGCGAAACGGCACACTGAGCCAGGCCAGCAGCCGCCCCAGCCGGGAGCAGCGAAGGTCCAGCAGGCCTTCGTAGCGGACCGGTTGCACATGGGTGCCAAAGCGGCGCTGAACGGCGGGATGCAGCCGGGACCAGGCCGGGGCGCCCATCAGCGCGGCCAGGTCCAGTACGGGGGCAGGGCAGTCCGCCGGAGCGCGGCGCGCGGCGGAGGGGAGGCGGGCGTGGAAGAGGTTCATGCTTCTTCCATTGCGAGAAGCGGGCCAGCCCGGCGCGCATTCGCAAGCCATTGATTCGAATGAAGAAATTCAAAAGAACCGGTCGCTGCTGTTCCTCTCGTATACAGTCGCGCACCGGAGAACTGTCAACGACGTATACACATGCTGCTGCGCATCACGATGGGGGTATCGCTGCTGGAAACGCTGCTTCTCGTGGGCGTGTTGCTGGCCTGGGCGGACCGTGTGGCGGGCGGACGTGTGCTGGCAGCATTTCTCGCAGCGTTTGGCCTGTGGGTGGTGGGCAATGAGCTGCCCAACTGGTGGGGCCCGTCGTCGGAAACGCTGGCGCTGCACCTGCTCGCCACGGCCCCGCTGACCTCGGCGGTGTTCTTCCATTTTTGCGTCGTCTTCTGCCGTGCCCCGCTGGACCGGCGCTGGATCGGCGCTGGTTATGCACTGGGCGCCGTGGCGGTGGTCGCCTCGCAGGTGCTTCTGCCTGCCCGGTTTCTGGACCATCCCGACATTGGTCGCCTCGCGGTGGCCCAGCCTGCCGCCATCATTCCGAGTGCGTCCTGGGTCATTCTGGGGACGGCGGGCGTGGCGGTTCTGATTCACGCCCTGATGCGCCGGCGCCGGGAGGAGGGCGGTCCTGCGCGGGCCCAGGTGGCGGCCGTGACGGCGTCCTGCCTGTGGGGGCTGATCTGCATTGGCGGCTATGCCATTGCGCTGCTGGACTGGCCGATCTATCCGTTTCCGCTGCTGGCACTGCCGCTCTACCCCTTGATGCTGGTCTACGGCATCTTGCGATACGGGGTGTTTGTGGCCAATGCCTGGGCGGGTCGCGCGCTGGTCTGGACCTTGCTCCTTGCGGTAGGCGTGGCGATTGTGGGGCTGATGCCTTTGCTGCTGCCGTTTGAATCGCGCTGGCTGAATGGATTGGCCGTGGCGGCGGGGTGTCTCGCCCTGAATGGCCCCGTCCGTCGATTCGTTCAGCGGCTCATTTACCCTGGCGGCGAAGTCAGTGCCCAGGACATCGCGGCATGGCGAGTGGAACTCGCCAGGAGCGACAGCTTCGACACGCTCTCCGCCACTGCCAGCCAATTGCTGACGGCGCGTGTCGGGGTTCCCACGCGCGTGTGGATCGATGACACCGACATCGACACCGACACCGACACCGACGCCAGCAGCCGTACTCGCGCGACCCCCAGCCCAGGCCCGAGCACTCGCCTCAGCAGCGCCGCCGAGTCCGAGAATGCCGCCTCTGCAGCGCGTGTGCCGTCGCCCTCGTGGCAGACCTTTGAGTCGGCCCCCCCACCGCACCCTGCGCAGGAGCAGCAACCTGAACTGAGATTGCATCGCCACCACGGCCTCTGGACGTCCACCTGGACCGGCTGGGAAGCGGCGCCTCCGGGTCCTCGCCAGGCTGCAGAGCTGTTCGCCAGCGCCCTCATCGACGCCGCTCGCGATGTTGCCCAGGCCCAGGCCGCCGCCATCCGTGAGCGGGAGCGGCAGGTGCAGGCCCGCCTCGCGGAATTGGGCGCACTGGCCGCCACCGTGGCGCACGACATCCGCAACCCGCTGAACATCATCGGCATGGCGGTGGCGATGGCGCCTGCGGACACCCGCCAGGAGGTCGGCACTCAGGTCGCCCGCATCGCGCATCTGGCCAGCGACCTGCTTGACTACGCCAAACCCTGGAAGCTCCAGCCCGGCCGTTTTGACCTCACTGCGCTGGCCCGCACGCTGGCGCGACGGGAGCCCGGCGTGCGCCTGTCACCGGCGTGGCCGGACACCCTCTGGGTGGAGCGCCTCGACCCACGACGGCTTGAACAGGCGCTGGTCAACCTCATCGAGAACGCCCGTGGGGCGTCCGCCGAGGGCTGTGTCATCGACATCGACATCGACGCTTCTCATGTGCACCTCCACGTCTGCGACAACGGCAGCGGCGTCCCGCAGGATCTGCGCGACCGCCTTTTCGAACCCTTCGCTTCCCGCAGCAGTGGCGGCACGGGTCTCGGGCTGGCCATCGTCGCCCGGGTCGCCCAGGCCCATCAAGGGCGTGTCGCCCTGACTGACCGCGCGCCCTGGCGCACCTGCTTCTCGCTGGAGCTTCCACGATGACCGTCCCGACGACTGCCTCGATGAGCCCCTCGACCCTGCCCGCGCTTGCGACCGAATCACCTGGCCGCGTGCTGCTCGTCGACGACGAACCCGCCTTCCAGCGACTGGGGGGAGCCTTCCTGCGCAACCTCGGTCAGGAGGTCACCGTGGCCGGCGACGCCGATCAGGCGCTCGAAGCCTTCGCCACGGTCCGACCCGAGCTCGTCCTGCTGGACCTCGCCATGCCTCCCAGCATGGATCCCGAGCAGGGCCTCGCGCTGATTGCACGCTTCGCCGGCGTGCCGGTGGTGGTCCTTACCGGCCACGCCGACCACGAACTCGCCCTGCGCGCCGCCGACCTGGGCGCCTGGGACTTTCTCCCCAAGCCCATCGATCCGGATCTGCTCCGCTTCGTGGTCACCCGCGCGCTGCGCAAACACCGGCTGGACCAGGAACTCCAGCAGCTCCGCCAGCAGCAGGGCGAGGAAGCCATGGGGCTGCTCGGCCAGGCGCCGGTCATGCAATCGCTGCGTGCCATGATCCGCCGCGTGGCGCCGACGCAGGTCAACGTCCTGGTGCTCGGCCCGACCGGCACCGGCAAGGAACTGGTGGCCCGCGCGCTGCATGAGCATGGCCGCCAGCCGACGGCGCCCTTTGTGCCGGTGCACTGCGGCGCGCTCTCGGCCGAGCTGTTGGAAAGCGAGCTCTTCGGCCATCTCAAGGGCAGCTTCACAGGCGCCTATCGCGACCAGCCGGGGCTGGTTGAAGTGGCGCGCGGCGGAACGCTCTTCCTGGACGAAGTGGGCGAGATGCCCGCAGCCATGCAGGTCAAACTGCTCCGCTTCCTGCAGGAAGGCAGCTTCATGCCGGTCGGTGGACGCGCTCTGCGCACCAGCGAGGTCCGGGTGGTGGCCGCGACCCATCGTGACCTCGAAGCGATGGTGCGGACGGGTGACTTCCGCGAAGACCTCTACTACCGCTTGAAAGGCGTGGTGCTGCGCACGCCGGCGCTCGCCGAACGTCGTCCGGATGTGCCGCTGCTGGCGGCACGCTTTGCGCAGATGCGCGGGGTGGGCATCTCGAGCAGCGCCATGGCCTGGCTCGGTGCCTGCGACTGGCCGGGCAATGTGCGAGAACTCAAGGCGGTCGTCGAAGCCGCGGCGGCCCTGCTGCTGCCCGGGCAGAGCGACCTGGATGCGGAGGTGCTGGCCCTGGCGGCCGGTGTGGACCTTGGCCCGGCATCGGCGCTCCCAGGACATGGGAGCGGGGCAGGCAGTGCAGTCGGCGCGGTCGGCGAGCCGGGTGGCCTGCTCGACGCCGCGCTGACGGAACTGGAACGTCGCCTCATCAGCGAAGCGATGCAGGCCAGCGGCGGCAACCAGTCCGAGGCCGCGCGGCGGCTGGGGGTCTCGCGCGTGGGCCTGATCAAGAAGCTGGGTCGCCTCGGCTTGAAGTAAATCGCCGCCACGGCTTGAGGGGATGCTCCGCCGCGCGGCTTGAGGTGGCAGGCCACCCTGGCCATCCATCACCGGCCGCCACGGTCGGTGGCAGTCGCCCGACTGCAGCTTCTGACAGGCTGCAGGGTTTGACAGTTGAGCACGCGGGACGCGTTGCCAAGAATGACTTCACCGACAGCACGAATCCCCAGCGTGGCCGGCACGCCGGGGGATCGCAGCCGTCAGTCACCGGCGCGCCGCTTTGAAGTCTTGGGTATGTGCAAGCGCGCGCCAAGTGCCCCATCCCGCACATGCCATTCAAGGACTGTCAATGCAATCCGACATCACTCCGAAGGAAGAGTCCTGGGACGAAGAACCGGCGCTCGACCTGTTCACCGAAGAGCTGGATCCGAAGCTGAACGCCATGCAGGCGGTGGCGGCGTCCGCGTCGACCATCGGCAGCAGCACGTCGTTCTCGACGGCCGGTGCCTGCCTGTGCTCGTTCGGCACGATCGGCAGCGCCTGCACGGCCTGATCCGTCCGCATTGAACGGCCGCCCTCGCGGCGGCTGACCTCTCACACACCATCATCCCTGGAGTCACACCATGACCAACCCCCAGATCACCCCTGTCTCCACCGTCGCCACCGACACCGACGACCTGGCCCACATGGACCTGTTCGCCGACGAACTCGACGACCGTGTGAATGCCATGCAGGCTTCGGGCTCCGTCTCGTCGGCCACCTGCATCAGCTCGGCCTCCTGCGCCGGGACGTCGAGCGCGTCCTGTGCCTGCAGCGCCAGCACGCTCTGCTCGGCCTGAAGGCACGGTCCAGGACACCACCTCGGACCGTGTCGTCACGCACGACACCCACCACACCGAGCGCGGCCGCCTCGTGGCCGCGCTCATCCCCAGCCCTTCGTCCAACGGCAGGACGCTGGTCGGCCACGACCGGAGACGCGGGTTCGACCCCCGCAGGGCAGCTCAGGACCGGGTTGAAACCGGTGAGGGACCCTCATGGACACGCTTCTTCCGGGAGCCGATGCTCCCCTGCGCCTGACCCTGTTGCATGGCCGCCGTGACCTTCCATTGGCACAGGCGCTGGCCGCGCCAGGCCCTCAGAGTGATCTGCCTGCCGCCAGCGCTGCTGCCGCCCGCTTCGTGATCGACACGGTCGAGGTGAACGCGGACGACGCCCTGGTCGTGGCCCGGCAACTGGCCGAGGATCATCAGCTGGCGCTCTTCATCGACCGCGACGGCCAGCGCGATGGCTGCGGCGAGACCGCCCTGCGCATCAACCAGCTGTGGCAGCAGCGGCAACATCCCGGACTGTTCCTGCTGCGCAGTGGTCGCGGTGACGAGCTGGTGGCCGTGCGCCATCCCGGGCAGTCCTCCTGCCTTCAGTGCTGGCATGCCCAGTTGCAGAACTTCCCATGGCTGCAGGGCGATAGTGCCGCTGACGACGCTGACGACGCTCACGACCCTCACGCGGCATTCGACACCGCCGCGTCGGGTCTCCACGCCACGACGGCAGACCTGGCCGCAGCCCTGCGCCGCGCGCTGCAGACGCTGTGGCAGTCCCCGACCGCCCTGGAAGGCGAAGTCCTGCGCCTGGGGCCTGACGGCATGCCGCGCCGCATCCGCATGCTGCGCGACCCGATCTGCCCGCACTGCACCGACTGGTCGCGCCGACCGACCCAGGCGTTCTACGTTCAATCCACGGAGGCCGCATGAGCAGCACCGGCTATCTCAGCGCCGAGGAGCTTCTGACGCGCGTTGCCCCGCTGGTCGACGGCCGCACCGGGCTGATCGGTCCCACCAGCGAGGTCTATCTGGAGCCTGGCAATCCCGAGATCATCGTCTACAGCTCGATGCTGTCCGATCTCACCCAGGCGCTGCCCCACATCACGTTGAAGAACGAGGACGGTCTGCCGATGGCCGGCTCAGGATCTTCCACCACCCGGGACTATGCGCAGGCCAAGGCCCTGTGCGAAGGGCTGGAGCGCTACTGCAACATCTCCTTCGACCCGGCCTCGGTGATCACCGCCAGCCGTGACGAGCTGGGCGACGAGGCCATCGACCTCGACCTCTTCGCCTGCGGCCACGACGAGGAATACGCGGCCCCGTTCACCACCCAGACCCGCGCTCGCGCCGACCAGCCGATGCGCTGGGTCAAGGGGTATTCGCTGACGCAGGGGCGGCCGCTGTACCTGCCGTTCTCCACCGTCTACATCAGCTCGCCCTATGAATGGGCGGCCGAGGCTTTCAGCATTCCCATTTCCACTGGCAGCGCGCTGGCCGCCAACTATGAGCGGGCAGTGGTCAGTGCGGCGCTGGAGGTGATGGAGCGGGATGCGCTGTCGCTCACCTGGCTGCAGAAGCTGCCGCTGCGCCGCATCGACGTCTCCCGGAGCCGCAACCGGGAGCTGCTGGACCGCATGGCGCTGATCGAAAAGACCGGCATCCAGCAGTACTTCTTCGATGCCACCACCGACCTGGGCTTTCCCACCGCCTACCTGCTGCAATGGGCGCCGGACCGCGACCTGGCGATGCTGGTGATGGCGGCCAGCCGTTACGACATCGAGAGCGCCATGATCCGCGTGATGGACGAAGCCTCGTCCTCCCGCAGCGCGCTCACCCGCCTGGCCCGGCAGCCGCCGCTGTATGACCCGAACGACTTCCGCAGCTTCACTCGGCTGACCGACGGCGCTGTCTATTACGCCGATCCGGCCCGCAAGCACGCCTTCGACTTCCTGATGGAAGGGACCGGACGCGTGCATGTGGATGAGATTCCCTCGCTGCCGGCGACGGATGCGCGGGTGATGCTGGACGAGCTCGTGCGCCGGTTCCGCGAGCGAGGGCTGGAACTGAGCGTGGTGGACATCACGGCCCCCCCGATCGCCGACTGCGGCCTGCGCGCCGTACGGGTGATCGCCCCGCAGCTGCTGCCGCTCTCGGTTAACTACAACCTGAAGTACGGGGGCACGCCGCGCCTGTATGACGCACCACGCCGCATGGGGCATCCCTCCCATGCGTTCGACCAGCTCAACCCCTGGCCTCAACCATTTGCGTGACTGCCATGAACCTGTTCGACACCCAACAGTCTGAAGCCCACGAGGCATTTGTCCGGACGCTGGACGCCGCAGCCGCCGCAGCGGCGGCTTCCTCCGATGCCTCCAGGAACGGCGATGGATCCGCCGCCATCGACCCCGCGGTGCCGGGTGTCGGCCCCCGCGAGCGACGGCTTGGCGCCACCCGGCTGCTGCTGCTGGCCGGTGGCGAGACCGGTCGTCAGGCGGTCCTGGCACTGCGTCGGCTGCCGCTGAGGCACCTGAGCGTCTGGCCGCTGCGCAAGCAGGACGTGGCCCTGCTGAGCCCCCTGGTCGCCGACCCCGGCGCCATCGGCCGGCTGCAGGTGCTGCCCAAGCCCTTCACCCCGTATGCCGCGGCCACCGCGTTCCAGGCGCATCAGGCAGTGGCCTTCGCCAGCTCCCGCCCGCATCCGCAGAAGCAGCGCGACATCAACGACCTGTGCGTCCGCCATGGTCTGCCGTGGACCCAGCTGAGCCTGAATGCCCACGAGATCTATCTCGGCCCGACAGTGCTGCCCGGTGTCACCGCCTGCCAGGCCTGTCACGAGGTGCGCGCCATGGCCAGCGCGCCCAAGCCGGATGTGCATCGCGCGCAGATCGAGTACTTCGACCGCAATCCTGATTTCGAGTTCAAGGGCCAGTTGCAGAGCCTGGACCGCATGGCGGCGGCCTATCTGTGCAGCGAGATCGAGCGCCTGCTCACCAACGTGCAGCCACCGATCGCCCTGAGTCGGCTGGTGCGGCTGGACGGTCTTTATCTCTCGCAGGACCGGCACTTCATTCCCTACTACGAATGGTGCCCGGTGTGTCGCAAGGGCGCCGGCCCCGCTTCGGGGCTGCGCCGCGGTGATGCGGTGGCGCGTCCGAGCTTTGCGGACTTCATCCAGTCCTGCGAGGAGCGCTGATCATGTTCCGCGCACACGGACTGTCCCAACGGTTCTCGGCGAACCGCAACCTGGCGCTGCCGCAGCGCCCGGCCTTTGCCGACGACCTGATCGGCCTGCGCCTGCCGCAGGGCTCGATGGCGTTTGTCGGCGGCACTGCCCCGATCCTGCTCAATGGCCGGTCCGTGACCGAGCTGCTGCCGAGCCTGCTGCCGTTGCTGCGGCGAGGGCGGGATCTGCCGTCGCTGGGCCGCAGCGCGGGTCCGTCCCTGCGGCCGGTGGTGGATGACCTGATGCACTTCCTCTTTGCCCGCGGCCTGCTGGTGGAACAGCCGGACCTGCAGGCGTTGCCCGATGCCCGCAGTCGGCGGCAGGGCCAGTTCTTCGAGCGCTATTGCACCGAGCTGTCGCTGAGCAGTGGCGTTGCACCGGCCGCGCGGCTGGCGCAGGGGGTGATTCTTCTGGTGGACGAGGGCGGGGCGGCTGAGGACGGCGCGGATGCAGCCGTGACGGTTGGACGGTCCGTGACCGGCATGGCGGCGCTGCATGAAGCGATCGCCTCCCTGGGGCTCACCGTGCGCCGCGTGACGCCCACTTCCGATCTTCTGGCGGAAGTCGCAATGACCCCAGCCTCAGCGCCGGTGCTGGTGGTGCTCACCGCCCACTCGCTGAGCCGTCTGACGGCCAGGCAGCAGCGGGCCCTGACGGACCGCGGCTGCCGGTGGGTCCCGTTGCAGTCCCGCGACAGCGTGCTGGTGGTCGGTCCTGTGGTGCCCGAAGGCGTTGCGCCGTGTGCCGCCTGCCTGCGTCTGGCCGCTGCCGACACCTCGGTGGATGGGCTGGATGCCACCACCGGGTCCACCGCAGCCCATGCGGTGCAGATGCTGCTGGCCGACGCGCTGACCAGCCACTGGCGCCTCAACCGCCTGCGCATCGACCCCCGACGCCTGGCATGGCAGACCGAGGGCTGGACGGCCCGGTCCTGCTGCCCGACCTGCGGCTGTGCGGCACAGGATGCGCCGGAACAGTCTGGCGCCGGCTTCGTGGCGGCCTACCACCGCCACACGCAGGACCTGCCGGTGCGGGGCACCAGCCGGGCCCATCTGCTCAGCTATGAGCCCGCGCAGGAAGAAAAGGTCCGGGGCGCAAGCAAGCCCTACAACGGTCCGCACTGGCGCTGGGACCTGCAGGCCTGGTTGGGGCGGCCACCGCGCCATGAGGCGCTGCAGCGGGCGCTGTTCTGGGCCACGCAGAGTGTGTTGTGGCAGAGCGCGGCAGCGGACGAGGCCCTGGAGGTCCCGCAGGGACGCATGGGCAACGGTGCCTCCGCCGACTCTGCCTCCGCCATCCACGGCCGCACCCGTGCGATGCCCTCTGCCGGCAGCCTCGCGTCCCAGTCGCTCTACGTGGTGGACCTGAACACCGACCGCCCCACCGCCGGCGTGCACTACCTGCATCCCGATGGGCGAGCCTTTTGCGTCGCTACCGCGCAGGCCGCGCAGAAGGCCGGCCTACTTGAATGGCTGGACGGCGCCGAGGTGGGTTTTGTCGCCACCGCCGCGCTGGCCCGCCTCGAATCGAAGTATGGCCGCAAGGCCTACCGCTTCGCCCACTACGACGCTGGCGTGATGCTGGCGTCCCTCCAGGCGCTGGCGCGCGAGGACGACCGCCTGCTGCGCTGCCGCGCGGACCTGAACGATGCAGCCCTGGACAACCTGCTGGGGCTGGACGGTCGCACCGAGATCGTCTGCTGGATCGCTGCGTGGACTGAACAGCTCCCGTCCGCCCCCGCGGCGGGGCCTGCCACCCCCTGACCCCCACCCTGACACCAACCCTGACACCAACCCGAGGACCGGATGCCATGAGCAATTTCTTCTTCCGACAAGGGGTAGGCGCAAGCGCCGGCCTCTGGGTGCATGAGGCCACGCGCAACCAGCCCGGGCTGCGCCAGTTCCGTCGCGAGGGGCCCGCCACCCCACCGGCGGCGTGGGTGGAGCAGGCCGTGCCCGGCCTGTCCGAGGCAACACCCATCGAGCTGCGGGACCGTGGCCACGCACTGCAGCCCTTCACCATGGCGCAGACCTTCATGCGCCGCCGCAGCGTGCGCACCTACGCACCGCAGCCACTGACCCTGGACGAACTCGCCGCCTTCCTGCGCCTGAGCTATCCCGCCGAGGTCAGCGACCCCGACTATCAGCCGCTGGCTCGGCCCCATCAGGACCTGGCGGCCTGGAACGGCCACGTCACGCTGTGCCGCCTGGTGCTGCTGGTGCAGCGCGTGGAGGGCCTGACCCCTGGGGCCTACGTCTACGACGAGCGAGCCCAGACCCTGCGCCTGGTCCGTGCGGATGACGGCCAGGCCCTGACGGCGCTGCTGGAAGCGCACTGCTTCCAGGCGGAGTTCCGGGCGGCACCCGTGCTGGCCCTTCAGATCGGGTCGCTGCAGGACGCCATCGAACGCTATGGCGAACGGGGCTACCGCTACATGCTGATCGAGGACGGCGTGCAGGTGCAGCGCATGTACCTCTCGGCTACCTCGCTCAACATGGCCAGTTGCGTCACCGGGTCACTGGTGCAGGGGGAGATCGAACACTGGTTGGGACTGGATGGCTTCCATGCCAGCGTCCTCAACGCCTTTGCGCTGGGGCACTACACCCAGGAATGTCTGGCGGTGCTGCATGAGGTGACGTCATGAGCGCCGTTTTGCCTGCCCAGTCCGCCGGAGTTCCGGAGGCGGTGGATGCCGTCGAGGCGGACGCCAGCCTGGACGAGCGCCAGCGGCAGCGTCCGCGCGCCGCTGCTGGCAGCCTGCACAGCCTGTACGGCCAGGTGACTGGCGCCCGGGCCCGTTATGTCCTGCGGGACGCCGACCAGACCTGCTACCTGGTCACCGGACTGGCCGGCGTGCGGCTCTTCGAGCTGCTGGATGGCGAGCGCACCCCGGCCGAACTGCAGGCGGCCCTGCGGCAGCGCTGGCAGCTGGACTTCAGCCTCGACAAGCTGTGCCAGTTCATCGACATGTGCGCCCACAACCGTCTGATCGAGACCGGTACCTGGGTGGCGGGTCCACAGCGGGAGGCCGCCACGATGCGGGAGCGGCTGGGCCTGTATGGCGCACCGCTGAGTGCGGATGGTCTGCTGGACTGGCTGCAGGGGCATCGCCGCTGGTGGCTCAATCCGGCAACAAAAACGCTGGCGCTGCTGCTGATGCTGTCCGCCGTGGTTCACCTGTTCATGATCCCGCCCGGTGGGGGCCTGCTGGCGCCGCTCAAGCAGCTGACCTTCACCATGGCCGACGTGATCTTCGTGCTGCTGCCCGCCGTGCTGCTGGTGGAGATGTCGCTGCATGAGCTGGCCCATGCGCTGGCGTGCCGCGCGATGGGCGCCCGCACGCGAGGTTTCGGCATCGGCCTGATGTGGGGCGTGCTGCCCATCGTCTACACCGACACGACGGACGCCTACACCATCCCCAGCCGCTACCGCCGCATGTTCGTCTCCTTTGCCGGGCCGATGGTCAACATCATGTCCTTCGGCCTGAGCATGGCGGTGTATCCGCTGCTGGAGCCGGGCGGCTGGCCGGCGCGGGTGGTGCTGGCGTATTCCGGCCTGTCGCTCTCGCTGTTCCTGGTCAGCCTGAATCCCTTCCTCGTCCGCATGGACGGCTACTGGATCATGGCCGACTGGCTGGAGCAGCCCAACCTGCGCCGCCATGCCTTCCGCTACCTCCTGGGCGGCTGGACCCAACGCTCCCGCGACGCCGAAGCCCAGGGCATGGCCGCCCCGCTGGCCCGGACCGCTGCCCGGCGCGCCCAGTACATCGCCTACGCCGTGGTCGCCCTGGGCTGGACCACCACCTACATCGCCGTGATGGTGCGCGAGTTCTGGCTGGTCACCCAGCAGATCGTCCGCCACTTCGGCATCGAGATCTGACGCTGAGAGGAGAGGAATCATGTCGATGCAATGGCAATTTAGCGCGCCGGTCCTGGTGCGCCTGGCCGGGCAAGGCAGCCACGGTCACGAGGCCCTGCGTTTTCAGCGGACGCTGCGCGCCCTGGACCGCTTTGCCGCGGTGCAGCGCTGGCTGGAGGCCCATCGGGACGAGGTCTGCGACCGGGTGCTCTTCCAGGCGGCCGCAGGCGTCGATGGGCCGCTGCGCAGCCAGCTGGTGGCCCTCAAGCGCAAGTACTTCAATGCCGCCGCACCGCGCGCCGGGGAGCTGGCCTGCCTGAGTGAAATCGCGGACGAGACCCAGCGCCGGCTGGCCCTGCGGTATGCCCGGCGCCTGCAGCGCATCAAGCAGTTGCGGGAGCGCGCCACCCAGGTCTTCGACCGGGAGCTGGAGCATCAGCGGGATGCGCTGCGGGGTTATTTGCGCCGTGACGACTTCGTCAAGGCGGTGCAACTGAACTCGCCGACGCTGGCACGCAATGTGCGCTCGCTGGTGAGCAAGCCGGCGCGGGAGTGGGCCAAGTCCGAGCGGCAGACCGAGGCCACTGCCATGCGGTATTACTCACGCATGGTGGCCAAGACCAGTCCGTTCGGCCGCTGGGGCCTGGTGGCCGCGGGACGGGTGAATCCCCAGCGCCGCGAGCGCATGAACGTCCGGCTGAAGGCGCCGCGCCTCACCGCCAAGTCCCATCTCAACCTGGCCCTGTGTGCCCGGATCATGCATTCGGTCAGTGAAGTGCCGGAGGTGGCCGCCAGCCTGCCGCTGCGGCTCAATCCCACCGCATTCATCGAGGGGCCGCAGTTGTGCTTCTACGACCCGTCGGGTCGAGATGGCAGCACGCCCTACACCCGGCTGCGGCGCGGTCCGCTGCTGCCTTGGATGGCGCAGATCGTCGAGTATCTGAAGGACCATCCCGCGCCGCTGCCGCATGCGGCGCTGGTGGCGGCGGTCGCCGATGCCCACGGTCTGGATGAGGCCGCGCGCCGCAAGCTCAGCCAGGGCGTGACCAGCCTTACCGGCTCGGGTCTGCTGGTGCGGGAACTGGGGCAGCCTACCGACCGGCTGTCGCAGCTCAGTGCCGCCGCCGATGCACTGGGCCGGCACCTGGGCCATGGCCACGAACGCTGGAGCCAGCCGCTGCGCCAGCTGGAGCAGTGGGGCCAGGCGTTCGCGGACCAGGGCGTGGAGGGCCGTCGCCAGATCCTGGAGCAGGTGCAGGCGCAGAGCAGTGCGCTGGGGGCCGATGCCCATGCGCCACTGCCCGCGCTGGTGGTGGAAGACAGTGGCCTGGCCGGCCTGGAAGTGGAGCTGGGGCAGGAGTGGGTGCAGGAGGTGGGGACGCAGCTCAACCTGCTGCTGCAGCTGTTTGCCGTGCGGGACCGCGAAGGCGTCAACCTCCAGCTGTTCAAGGACATCTTCGTGCATCTGCACGGGGTGGGCGGACGCTGCGCCAACCTCCATCAGCTGGCCTCGTCCTATGCCAGGACGCTGTTCGGCGTCCCGCTGACCGACACTGCGATCTTCAGCCGCGCGGCCAAGGCCAATGCCCTGGGCCAGCGCTACATGGACCGGTTGCTGGCGCGCATGGAAGGGGCGGGACGCGAGCTGGTGATCCCGCAGGAGGAGCTGCAGCAGTGGGTGGACGAATTCAGTGCCGAGGCCGGCGGCCCCGCCACACCGGCGGCCCGGTCTGCGGCCGTGCACCTGCAGCTGGCGGCGACTGACGCCGAGGCCATGGATCGAGGCGACTATCTCGCGGTGCTGAACTACACGCTGCCCGGCTTTGGACGCTTCTTTACCCGCTACTGCGACCTGTTGCCGGATGCTGGCTGGGACCGTGACATTCACGAGCAGCTGCAGCGGTTGCAGGAACAGGCCGGCGCGCCTGTGGTGGAGCTGCAATCGGTGCTGGCCCACAACGCCCAGGTCCATCCGCCGCTCACCGACCGCGTGCTGGTGCTGGCGGGTGAGCGCAGCGACCGGCCGCTCGCGCTGGACGCCAGCGACGTCAGCCTGGAGCACGACCCCGACACGGACGAGCTGATCTACCGCCATCACGGCGAACGTGTCATCCCGATGTACATGGGCTTCTTCCACTCGCTGGCGCTGCCAATGACGCACCGGGTGCTGGTTGATGGCGTGCCCTTCACGTACCACGCGGAGCGCAACCGCCCCGTGGATTACCGCGAAGGCCTGCTGGCCGCCGGCAAGGACGAGGCGCTGAAGGCGCAGGTGCGTCACTATCCGCGCCTGCGTTTTGGCCGCATCGTGGTGCAGCGCGAGAGCTGGGCCATGGGGACGATGCACCTGCCCGCCGTGCGGCGCAGCGAAGGCGACTTCGCGCTCTTTTCCGCCTTCCGGGACTGGCGCGCGCAACACGGCCTGCCGGCGCGGATGTTCGTTCGGGTCAAGCGGCCGGCGGGGCAGGGCGGGCGTTCCAGCGATCACAAGCCGATCTATGTCGACTTCGACAACCACCTCTCCCTGCGCAGCTGGCACAGCGCGCTGGATACCGATCACCTGGAGACGTTGATCTTCGAAGAGGCGCTGCCGGACCTGGGCTGCAGCCCGATCGATCTCGGCGATGGGCCGCTGGCCTTCGAGCTGCAGGTGGAACTGACGCAATGGCGGGGGGGCGCAGCATGAGCACCGATCTGCACGGCAGCGCCTCCGGTGCCGCGCCGGGCGCGGAAGCCGAGGCGCACTGGGGCCGGCAGGGCTGGCTGCTCAGCTGCCTCTACTACGAGCGGGATGCCGACGACCCCTGGTTCGATGCGCACTTTGAGCGCTTCGCTGCCGAGCTGCTGCCGCCCCTGGTGGCGTCGCTGCATGCCGAGGACCCCGACTGGCGGATCCACTGGATGCGCTACAGCGAACGCGGCTCGCATCTGCGCCTGCATGTCTGGGGGGACCAGGAGGCGCTGACCCGTCGGGCACAACCGATGATCGAGCAGGCCGTCGCAGCGCTGCACCGGCAGCAGCCGGACCGGCTCGGGCACCGGATGCGGCTGACCGAAATGGGTCGGCGGCTCAATGCGCGCACCGGCACGCTGGCCGACACCCGCGCCGCCGGCACCCACGACATCGGCTGGGCCGGGCGGGAGGGCGAGGCTTCGGTCTATGCCACCCAGCGGCCGTTCGACCTCGTGCAGGGCCAATTGCAGCGCGAGGCCGCCGACAGCCTGGCGGTGATCGTCCGGCAGGCCCCGATGGGCTGGCGGCTGCGCTACTGGCAACTGTATGCCGAGCGCCTGCCGCAGCGGCTCGGCCTGGATGATGCACAGCGCGCCATCGGCCTGGCCTTCCTGGCCCGGACCTGGCAGGACACCTTTGGCATCAGCCCGCTGGATGTCATCGCGGTGAAGGTGCCGTTCGAGGCCGATGCGCAGGGGGACGCCACCCCTCCGATGCCGCCCGACGGTGCGGACATCCAGACCTGGCGTGCCCAGCCGACGGCGCAGTGGGCGATGCAGCTGCTGGGCCTGCTGCACCTGTGCGCCAACCGGCTGGGGGTGTCGATCATCGACGAGATCCGCTGGTGCCAGCAGCTCGCCCGTGACAGTTTCAAACGTCTGGATGATCCGACGCAGCAACGGGTCCGCCAGGACATCGAGGCCGCGCTGGCGCATTGGAGGAATGTCCATGTTCACGTTCAACACTGAGGCGACCGACACGGTGGTCATCGATGGTGCGGTCGTCGATGCTGTCACCGGTCAGGCTGCCGGGGAGGTTGCCGGCACCAAGGCCGACGCCCTGTCCGACAACGATGGGCCGCGCGCCCGCGACCCGTCCCACTGGGTGTTCGCCAAGCTCTTCATCGGCCATGACGGCGAGCCCGCCACGCAGCGCTCCGACCGGGCGGACGATCTGCTGAGCCGCCGCTTTGCACCGCTGTTCGCGCAGTGGGAGGCGCAGGGACTGCGCAGCTTCTTCATCCGCTACCACGAGGATGGCTATCACCTGCGGCTGCGTGTCTTTGCCGCGGACGACGGGCCGCGGCAGCAGGCACGTCAGCAGCTCCTGCGGCTGCTTCGGGCCCTGCGGCCTGCCGGCACCCGCTGGAAGCTCGCCGCCTATGCGCCGGAACTGGAGAAGTACGGCGGCCCGCTGGGCAACTACTGGGCCGAGCAGCATTTCCACGCCAGCTCGGCGCTGGTGCTGCAGCTGCTGCAACGGCTGGCCGCGCTGCCCGCAGCGGAACGTGGGGCCATGCGGTCGCAACTCGCCATCGTGCTGATGCACGCCACCCTGGCCGGCGCGGGGCTCAATGAGCAGGACACCAGCAGCCTGTGCAGCGGCTACTACCGCTATTGGTGGCGCAATGCCAGTGGGGGTCAGGCGCCGGTGGATGCGCTGGAGCCGCTGTACCAGCGTCACAAGGCTTTACTGCTGCACTGCCTCGGGGATGGGCAGGCCGAGGCGGTCGCGGACAGCGCCTGGGCCCGGCAGCATCCGTCGTGGCGGGCCCTGGTGGCCGCCTGGACGGCGCAGATCCAGGCGGATGTGATGACCTTGTCCGCGCTGGAGGAAACCGGCCGTCTGCTGGTGCCGGGCTGGCTGCGCCAGGCCTCGCCCGATGTGCTGGGCGGCATGGCCTCGCGGCCCTGCACCCTGCTGGAGATTCTGCCCAACTACCTGCACATGCTGAACAACCGGCTGGGGGTGCATGTGGGCAATGAAGGCCGCCTGGCCTATTGCCTGATGCGCCACCTGGAAGACCAGCGCGGGCTGCGTGCCCATCCGCTGGACCTGCTGCTGCAACCTTGAGGACGAGCCATGAGTGAAGCCACCACCCTGGAGCCCCGCGCCGCGTCGCGGAACGACAGTCACGGCGCGGCCGCCCCGGCGCCCGGCGCCACGCTCACCATCAGCCAGACCCTGGCGCTGGACCCGCAGATGGGCCTGCCGCTGCGGCCCAAGCTGCCGCAGGCGCTGACCCCGCTGTGGTACAGCCAGCAGATGCTGGTGTTGATCGGCGGGGCCCAACCGGTGACCCTGCGCGGACCGGCCGTCAGCCGTGTGCTGCCCGACCTGCTGCCGCTGCTCGATGGCAGCCACACCCTGGAGCAGTTGCACGAAGATCTGCCGCATCTTCCGCCCCGGGTGATCGACGATGCGGTGTCGCTGCTCTTCATGCGCGGCGTCATCGAGGAGGGCGCAATGCCCGCGTTGCCTCTGCCGTTGCGTCAACGGCCGCAGGCCCGCGAGGTGGGGCACTGGCTCAGCCGCTATATCGACGTGACCCGCGTCTATGCGCATCGTCAGGCGCTGATGGCCCACATGCAGGCGCAGCGGCTGCTGTTGCTGGGAGACAGCCCGCAGGTGCCCATGCTGGTGCAGGGGCTGAAGGCGCTGGGACTGGGCGCTGTGCACGTCGTGTCGCCGTCCGCTGCACTGCGGGCCCAGGTGAAGGCTTTGGCGGACGAGGGGCTGCGTGTGCAGGTGGAGGACGCCTTCCCCGGGGCATGGCTGGCGGAACAGCCCGACTCCGCCGTCCATGAGGTGGACCTCGCCGTGCTGCTGCAACACACGGCGGAACGGGCCCCGGTGCTCGCGCTCAATGCCCATGCGCTGGGGCGGAACGCGTTTTATGCGGTGCTCGGCGCGGGCGTGCGGCTGGGCCCCGGCGTCGTACGGGCGCACTCGTCCTGCGCGGCCTGTGCGGACCGGAGCGGCCTGCTGCAGGTCGACGGCGCGATGGACGACACCCTGGTGCAGATCGCGACCGAACGCGCCATCACCATGATCTTCAGCATGCTCAGCAAGTTCGTGCCGATGCAGTGCGTGGAGCAGGTTGAGCATCTGGACGCCGCCAGCCTCCGGTTCCACGCACTCGCCAGCTATCGGCACCATGCCTGCCCGCAGTGCGAGCGTGCCCGTCCGGCGCTGGACGATGGCGCCTGGCTGCCCTGGTTCTATCACGCGCACACCGTGCATCAACCGTTCCAGATGGTGCCCAAGGGCCATCGACTGCACTATGCGGACGCCAACCGCCGCACCGTGGCTGGGGCCTTCAAGACGCTCAGCGGCGGCGCCGCGCGCAAGCTGGACGACATCACCCAGTGGCCGCAGCCGATGCTGAAACCGGCGGGCCAGGCCGTGGGCGAGGGGCCCGCATCCGTGGGCCAGGCGGTCACGCAGCTCATCCAGCTGGCCGCGGGTCGACGCACCAGTCGGGTCGCGGAGCAGTGGGAGATGGGCTTTCGCTTCACCCCGTCCGCGGGTGGCATGGCGTCACAGAACCTGTACCTGCTCAACCGCCGCCTGGACACGCTCGCACCCGGCGTCTACCTGTTCAATCCGAATGGTGAGCTGCAATTCCAGTCGGAGCTGACACCCGCCCTGGAAGCGCTGTGGCAGGACCGTCCGGAGGTCACTGGCACCGCCGGCGGGCGCAGCGACGAGTCCGCCAGCGACGGGCCCGCCGCAGTGGTGGTGATCAGTGCAGCCCACGCCCGCCTCGAATCGAAGTACATGAACACGGCCTACCGCTACGTGCACTTCGACGCCGGTGCCCTGCTGGCCAGCCTGCAGTGGCTGGCGCCGTCCCTGGGCCTGCAGGTGCGCCCGTGGTCCGACTTCAACGACGAGGTGCTGGAGACCGCCTGCGGCATGCAGCAGAGCACCGAGTTCCCGGCGGTGATGGTGGCGGTGGACGCGCTGGCGTCCCGGCACTGACCGGCGTGGCAAGGCACCGCCCTCCACGTCGAGCCAGACCCGCAACGGCCACCCCCGCCACAACCGCCTACCCGTCTACCCGGAGAGTCTCATGGACATGCATCAAGCCTTTCTTGAATGGCGTCTGCACTACGGCGCCGCGCCTGGAGAAATCGAGTCCGGTGACCTGCCGCTGCGCACCCGGATCGTGCCGGTGGTGGAGCAGCTGCGGAGGCAGGGACTGTTCGAGCGCTGCGAGCTGATGCGGTATTCGCTGCAGGGCTATCACTGGCGCGTCAAGCTGCGACTCGCGGCCGGGGGTGACCTGAACGCCCTCAGCGCTGGCCTTGAAGAAGCGCTGCGCGCACAAGGCGATGCGGGTGCGGCCCCCGGCGGCGAGCTGCCGCTGGGCGGCTTCGCACTGCGTCTGCATGAGCGCATCAGCCAGCAGCCGGATGCGATGCCCTCCGGCCACCAGCACTGGCTGCGCCGCGAGGAGGAGGTCTCACTCTTCGAGGATGCCGAGGCCTACGACGACTGGACCGCCTGGGCCGATGGGTCCAGCGCTCTGTTGATGGCGGTGAAGGCGCTGCGCCCATCCCTACGGGTGGAACGCCAGTTTTGGCGGCTCTACCTCTTCGAACTGCTGCGCGGCGCAGGTCTGCGCCCGGTGGAGCTGCATTACGCCAGCTGCTTCATCGAACGACAGTGGGTGCGGTTCTTCAGCGTCGACGACGCGATGCAGGAGGACTGCCGCCGCACCGCCGACACCCTTGCACCGCGTCTGCTCGACTTCCTCCTGAGCCATGACCGCGTGGAGGAGGTGGCCGCGTCGCTGCCGCCCAGCCTGGCGCAGCTGTTCGCGGGGGCGATGCCCGGCCACCGCCAGCAGCTGGCGGGCCAGATGCGCCGGGATGAACGTGGCGAACTGACCAATCCCAGCGCCCTGCGACTGGGGGCGGTGATCCATCTGGTGCACAACCGCGCAGGCCTGGGCATCGACCAGGAGCTGGTGTTCTGCCGGCTCGGGCAGCACTTCTGGGGCAGCCAGCTGGCCGCCGATGCGGTGAGCAACAACGAGCGCTGGGCGCCGCGCAATCTTGACGCCTATTTCAACAGCCAATCCGTCGTGATCTGACCAAGGAGAACCTCATGGACCACAAGCGCGCAAAAGCCTTTGCCCTGATGGGCGGTGTCGGACTCAGCATCGTGCTGGCCCTGCATCTGCTCATGTACCTGCTGGGCGTCCTGCAACTGGGGGCCGCCTGGACCGGCTTCTATGCCCCCTGGCTGGTGTTTCTCATCATCGGGCTGATCGGCCTGAAGCAACGTCGGGGAGATTCAGCATGAACACCGCCTCCCTGCCTCAGGGCGGTCCAGCCGCGGGCGCCAGCGCGCCCAGCCTGTTCCTGGACACGCTCTTCTCACCGCAACGCGCCATGCCGGTGATCGCCCAGCGGCGACGCACCCTCTGGGTGCCGCTGCTGGCCTATCTCGTGCTCTTCACCCTGCTGTGGGCCTGGTACTACCAGCATGTGGACTTCGGCTGGATGCTGGAGCAGATGGTGCAGGACACGCTGCGCCGCAACCCCGGTGCCAAGGCCGATGGCGTGCGGATGGGCCTGGGCCAGATGACCCCCGGCATCATGACCGCTTCGGTGGTGGTGGGCGGGCTGCTGATGATGCTGGCCATCGAATTCATCCGTGCGCTCTACCATCACCTCAGCGCCCGGCTGATCGAGCAGGGGGACGTGCCGCTGCTCACCTGGATGGCCGTTCAGCTCTGGTCCATGTTGCCCTCGGTGCTCAGCCTGGGCGTGTCGCTGATCTACTTCAGCGTCACCGATGTCTCCCATCTGATGCCGCAGGCGGTGAGCCTGACCTCCCTGAACGCGCTGCTGCATCTGCCGCCGGACCATCCCTACGCCACCTGGGCCGGCGCGCTCGACCTGATGTTGCTGTGGACCATTGCCATCACCGCGGTGGCCTGCCGCCAGCTCAAGGGGGTGGGCCCCGTGGCGGCCACCCTGTGGGCCGCCGGTCCGTTCCTGTTCATCTACGGGGCCTGGGCACTGGCCATCGCATCATGAACCGCCGCAGCCTGCAGATCGCGGTCCTGGCCGCACTCACCCTCGGCACCATCGGCCTGCGGGTCAGCGGGTCGAGTCCGGCGCGGACGGTCCAGGCCGAGACGGTGGCCGAGCGGGTCGTCCAGCCGATGATCCTGTCCAGCGGGCAACTCGCCTATGTGCGGGAGGTGCCGCTGTCGAGCGAGGTGATCGGCCGCGTGGCCCAGGTGCTGGTGCATGAAGGCGAGCATGTGCAGCAGGGGCAGTTGCTGCTGACGCTGGATGCCAGCGCACTCCGCGCCGAGGTGGAGCAGAACCAGGCACGCCTCAGCGCCAGCGACATCCAGATCGAGCAAATGCAGCTCAAGGTGGAGACGCTGACCCGGGAATTTGGCCGCACCGAAGAACTGGCGCGTTCGCAGTTTGTCGGCCCTGCGGCACTGGACGAAGCCCGCCACAAGCTGCGCAGCGCTCAGGTGGACCTGCGGGCCAGCCACGAGAACCGCCGGCAGGCGCTGGCCCAGCTCAGCATTGCGCAGCAGCACCTGGGCAAGACGGAGGTGCGCTCCCCGCTGACCGGGACGGTGGTGGCGGTGCCCATTCGTGTCGGCGAGACCGCCATTCCCAGCACCGGCGGCATCCCGGGGTCGCAGCTGATGAGCATCGCCGACACCTCGGCCATGGTGGCGGAAGTGCAGGTGGATGAGTCGGAGATCAGCAGTGTCAGCGTCGGGCAGCGGGCCCGTGTGCATCCGGCCGCGAAGAGCAGCGCAGGGCTGGAGGGCCGGGTGCTCAGCGTGGGCCTGGCGCCCAAGGCTGGCGCTCAGCAGCGCAGCTACCTGGTGCGTGTGCAGCTGGCGGGCAACGCGGATGCGCTGCGCACCGGCATGACCTGCCGGGTGGAGCTGTTCAGCAGCGGCCTGGCGCCGACGCTCGCCATTCCGCTGCAGGCCGTGCTCACCGATGGCAGCAGCGCTTCCGAGGCGGGTGCCGCACGCGAGGCCGGGCGTGGCGCCGCCGACGGTGCAGGGCAGGTGTGGGTCGTCAACGGCGGCCGGGTGGAACGGCGGGATGTGCGACTGGGCCTGAGTGACGACACCTACCAGCAGGTGCTGAGCGGCCTCAGGCCGCAGGACCGGGTGGTGACGGGGCCGTCACGTCTGCTGCGCGAGCTGGTCAATGGCGACAGCGTGCGGGAGGATGGCGGGAAAGCGGGCACCAGGGACACCGCGCGGGGCGATGCACAAGGCCAGGCCGGGGAGGCGCGATCATGATCGAGCTGCAGGACATCACCAAGGCGTATCGCGTCGGCGACCAGGACGTACAGGCGCTGCGCGGCATCTCCGTGCGCATCGAGCGGGGCGAGTCGGTGGCCATCATGGGCACCTCGGGCTCGGGCAAGAGCACGCTGCTGTCCATCCTGGGCTGCCTGGACCGGCCCAGCGCGGGGCGGTATGTGCTGGCGGGTCGCGAAGTGCAGGGTCTGGGCGGAGACGACGCCGCCCTGGTGCGCAACCGGGACATCGGCTTCGTCTTCCAGAGCTTCCACCTCATGCCACGGCTGCGCGCCTGGGAAAACGTCGCTTATCCGCTGATCTTCCGCGGCGTGCCGGCCGGTGAGCGGCGGGACCGTGCCCTGGCGGCGCTGGCGCGCGTCGGCATGAGCAACCGGGCGGACCACCATCCCAACCAGCTGTCCGGCGGCCAGCGGCAGCGGGTGGCGATCGCCCGGGCGCTGGTCGGCGAGCCGGCCATCCTGTTGGCCGATGAACCCACCGGCAACCTCGACTCGTCCACCGGTGAGGAAATCCTGACACTGTTCGATGGCCTCCATGAACAAGGCGCCACCGTGGTCATGGTCACCCATGAACTGGATGTGGCCCAGCGTTGCCGACGCATGGTCCGCTTGATGGATGGGCGGGTCACTGCCGATGAGGTGCTGTCATGACCGCCACCCTGGAAACCCTGCGCCTGGCCGTGGCCGCCCTGCAGGCGCATCGCATGCGCAGCCTGCTGACGATGCTGGGCATCATCATCGGCGTGGCGTCGGTGATTGCCACCGTGGCGCTGGTGGAGGCGATGGGCCGCAGCGTCACGCAGCAGTTCGAGGGGCTGGGCAGTCAGGCACTGACCGTGCGGGCGCGCAATGCCTATGAAGACCATCTGCGCGGCGAGCTCAAGCGACTGCCGTTCGAGGACGTGGCCCAGCTCAACGCCCATGTGGAGATGCTGCGGGACATCAGCCCGCTGTTCGTGGCCGCGTCCACCGATGTGGAGGCGGGTCCGCGCAAGCGCTTTGCCCACGTCATTGCCACCACCGCGAGCTATCAGGACGTGCATCAGCGGTATGTGCAGCACGGCCGCTTCCTCAGTCCCGGGGACGACCAGCAGGCGAGGGCCGTGGCGGTCATTGGCGTCAAGTTGCTCGAGAGCCTGCGGCTGCCCGGCGATGGCATCGGCAGCTTCGTCAAGGTGCGCGACCAATGGTTCAAGGTGATCGGCGTGATGGAGCGGCGCGGCGAGCTGTTCGGTATGTCCCAGGACGACTTCCTGCTGGTGCCCTATCGCACCGGCCAGGCGCTGCTCGGGCGCGATCAGGAAGTGGACCTGTCCCTGCACCTGTCGCTCAAGCCGGGGGTGGACATGGCCAGTGCCAAGGAACGGGTGCGCCAGGTGCTGCGCCATGCGCACCGCCTCGCCCCCGGCACGCCGGATGACTTTGATGTCGATGCCTCCGACCAGCTGGCCAAGAGCCTCAAGGGCGTCTCCCGGACGATCAGCCTGGTGATGGGCGGCGTCGTGGGCGTGTCGTTGCTGGTGGGGGGCATCGGCATCATGAACATCATGCTGGTGTCGGTGACCGAGCGCACGCGCGAGATCGGCATCAGCAAGGCCCTGGGCGCACGACGCCGCGACATCCTCCTGCAGTTCCTGCTGGAGGCGCTGCTGCTGGGCGTGATGGGCGGCCTGCTGGGCATTGCGCTCGGCGGAGCGCTGGCGCATCTGCTTGGACTTGTGATGCCCGGATTGCCGGCCATCACCATGCCGTGGTGGGCGGCCGGCGGGTCCGGGGCGCTGGCCGCGGCCATCGGCGTCACCTTCGGGGTGGTTCCCGCCAGCAAGGCGGCGGCGCTGGAGCCGGTCGAGGCGCTCCGGTGGGAATGAAGCGCCCTCTGTCCGGGGATCAGGGTTGGACCCGAGGGGGCTCTGCAGAGTTTGACAGTTGAGGGGGAGCGCGCCTGGCGAGAGGATGGCTCCACCTTCCAAGCTTCCCCCATCCTTGTGGAGCCCCTCATGCACTACCGCTGTCAGTCTGCGAGCGAAATGAGCCCCCAACAACTGTGGGCACTGGCACGCTACCGTCATCAGGTTTTCGTCCAGCGATTGGGCTGGCAACTGGGCGACGACCAGGCGCAGGTGGAACTGGACCAGTTCGATCATCCGGAAACGGTGCATCTGGTGGCGGAGGACGACAGCGGCCGCGTGGCCGGCTGCGCCCGCCTGCTGCCCACGACCGGTGCCTATCTGCTCGGTGAGGTCTTCGCCGAACTGCTCAATGGTGTGGCGGTGCCCAACAGTGCGCAGATCTGGGAGCTGTCACGATTCGCCTGCGGCATTCCGAATGAAACGGACCGTACAGGCACGGTGAAGCGATTGGCTGAGCAATTGCTGCTTCAGGCGCTGCAGTTCTGCAAAACCTGCGGCGTGCATCAGCTGCTGGCGGTGACCACCCCGGCGGTCGAGCGTATTATGCGCAGGGCCCAGGTGGAAGTGCAGCGTCTGGGCCCGCCTGTGATTCATGAGGGAGAGGCGATTCTGGCGTGCGTCATTGCCGTCAATGAACGGTCCATGCAGGCACTGGCCGCCTGCGCAGGCCTGACGGGTGGCTCGGCCGCCGACGTGCAAACCCCCGATGCAACGTCCGCATCAGGGTCCGCGGCGGAGGTGCCGGGCGACATGACACCGCGCCATTGCGCCGCGGCTCTGGCCCATGCAGCATGACCGCCCGGGGCCGAGCGGCATGACCTGAGGCATGACCTGAGAAATGACGGACGTGAACAACCAACAGATGACCCATCAACCGGAACCGGGAATGACTCGGATCGATCCCTGGGTGCGACTGCATTACAACGAGCTGCTGTTGCTGCAGCCGACGCACCTCTACTCCTCCTTTGATGACGACGTGGCCGAGGAATTCTCGGTGCGCGAGCCCTCCAGCGCAGGCGTGACCGAATGGGCCGTGGACGGCAACCGCAAACTGTCATTCGGCTGGGATTGGTATTGGGATGCCAATTCCCGCCTCATGCTGGCCAATTGGCGGCAATTGCGCACCAATGTGCTGCTGGTGGATGACAGCGGTCGCGACCTGTCTGCGGAGGAGACCTACCCCTATGTCGAGCAGTTGATGTCGCGCTGCCAGTGGCAGCAGGCCACCTGTCAGGTGCTGGGGCTGGTCGGACCCGGTCACGACGGCCCCTGACCGTCACCAGATCAGGCCAAGCAGGGCGGCCCGCACGGCGGCATTGGTCTTGTTACTGGCGTCGAGCTTGGCCACGACGCTGTTGACGTGGAAATTCACCGTGCGCTCGGAGACGTCCAGGATGGTCGCAATCTCCGACGCGGTCTTGCCTTCTGCGGTCCAGCGCAACACTTCGATTTCGCGCGGCGAGAGCACGACGCTTTGCGGTTTCATGCCGGTGTCGTCACAGACCGCCTTCATGGTGGTGTGAGCCCAATGCACCAGCCATTGCATGCGCTGCTCATTGGCGGCGAGTTCATCCGCATCAATCGGCGGATCGGTGCGGGCCAGCACCAGCATGCTGAAAATACCTTCAGGGTCGCGCCGCGATTGCGCCCAGCCATGGCGCAAGCCGTGCGATTGCGCTTCTTCCCACAACTGCGGGACCTCGGCAAAGACGGCATCACTCCAGACAATCGGCGTCGAGGACCGCATGCCGTGATGCACCGTTGGGTCCACCTCCAGATAGCCGGCTTCGTGATAGCGCGCCTGCCAGGCTTGCGGGTAATTGCTGTAATACACCGTACGCGGCTGCGTGATGGGCAATGGCAGGCGCAGTCCGAAGGTGCAGTAAGAGAACCCCAGCGATTGCGCATGTTCAGCAATGACGCCGAAACAGCTTTCCGGGGTCGTGGGCTGAGTGAAAGTCGGTGTGTTCACCTGGGCCTCTCCCTGTTGAGGCGCCGCCTGACAGCTGGCGGCGCGGGTCCTTCTTGGCGAGGAAGGGCCGGTATTGCTACAACGTGTCGGGACTGTAATGGGGCCAAGCGTAACGGATCACTGGGTAAACCCGGCTGGTGACGCGTTGTGAAATTAGGGACGCGGCGCGGGTCCGCCCGGCCGTGTCAGAGCCGGAAGGCCTCCACCGTTTTGAGCAGGCTGCGTGCCTGATCATCGAGGCTCTGCGCCGCGGCGGCGCTTTCCTCGACCAATGCCGCGTTCTGCTGTGTGGCCTGGTCCATGTGGCCGACGGCAGTATTGACCTGCCCAATGCCGGCGCTCTGTTCGGTCGCCGCGGAGGAGATGTCCCGAATCAATTGCGACACACGGTCCACTTGCGACACGATCTCCTGCATCGTCGTGCCGGCCAGCGAGGCGTGATGGGCACCGGCCTCCACCCGTTCAATCGAATTGCCGATCAGGCCATTGATTTCCTTGGCAGCCTGGGCCGAACGCTGCGCCAGCGTGCGCACCTCCGCAGCGACGACGGCAAAGCCTCGCCCATGCTCGCCGGCACGTGCCGCTTCCACGGCGGCATTCAGCGCGAGGATGTTGGTCTGGAACGCAATGCCATCAATCACGCTGGTGATGCTGCCGATCTTGCGGCTCGCCTCGGTGATGTCATTCATGGTGGTGACGACATCGGCCACCACCGTGCCGCCCTTGCCGGCCGATGCACTGGCCGCCTGCGCCAGGTCGGCAGCCAGACGGGCCGACGTGGCGCTGTCAGAGACCGTGCTGGTGAGCTGCTCCATCGATGATGCGGTCTGCTGCAGCGCGCTGGCCTGCTGTTCGGTGCGGCCGGACAGATCCAGGTTGCCGGCGGCGATTTCACCCGCAGCGGTGGACACCGAGTCCACACCCTGTCGGACCGAGCTCACCACCTGCCGCAGCGAATGCGTGGTCGCGTCCACGGCGCGCAGCAGCTCGCCCATTTCATCCTGACGCTCGATCACGGTGGTGCCGCCGGCATCCGCGGTGAGGTCGCCCGCCGCCAGACGCTTGAGCGCCTGCACGGCGGTCTGCACCGGGCGGGTGATCGAGCGGCTGATCAGCACGCCGGCCGCGACGGCAAACAGCACCGCCAGCAGGCTGCCGCCAACGATGTAGCGGGCGGCAGTGGCCATGGCGCGGTCGGCGTCATCGCCGGCATGGTCCATGCGTTCCTCTTCGTGCAGGGTGAAGGCTTCCAGCGCCTTCATGTAGTCCAGCTGCGGGCCGCGCACCTTTTCCAGCAGGGCGACCTTGGCGCCTTCGATGTCGTTGGCCTGAACCTTGGCCACGAACACATAAAGCTCTTCCCGGTACACCTTGCGCTTGTCCATCAGCCCGGCCAGCATCGCCTTGCCAGCGTCGCTGCTCATCATCGGCGTGAGCTTGCGGAACGCTTCGTCCACCACTGGCGTCTGTTCAGTGATCTTGCGCAGCTCATCGGCGCGCTGCGCGGGGGTGTCGATCAGCATCAGGTTGCGGGCGGAGCGGGCCTGCTGATTGACCGCGCGCGTCATCACCGCCGCCTGCTTCACCTTCGGATAGACATCGTCGGTGATGGTGTCCAGCTGCGCGCCGACACCGACCAGGCCCACATAGGCCAACGCCCCCACGGCCATCAGCAAGGCACACACACCGGCAAAGGCCAGCAGCAGTCGTTTCCCAATCTTGATGTTGTCGATGGCGAGCATGGAGGAGGTGCGGGGTCGCAATGGCGTTTGGAATGGCCGCGACTCTAGGTGGTACCGCAACCGGCGTCAGTCCGGACGAGGGCCGTCCTGGCGTGAGGCATTGACGCCGTCCGCTGTGAGGGATTTCCCTACGTGGAATTGAACGCGCTCAGTGCAACGCCGGTGAGAGGGCGAGGAGGTGGAGAAGGGCGGCCCCCACGACAAAAGGGGGAAACGCGGGTGATTGGCAAAAACACTGTATGCGTATACAGTTGTCGCATGGCTCCCGTGAACGGGAACAAAGGAACGAACATGCTGCTCGACCTGAACGACCCCAAAAGCATCGTTGCGTGGTGGGAAGTCTTTCCCGAACGCCATGGTCCGTTGCTGGCCCACTGGGCGCAGCGGCGTCCGGACGTGCGCGGCGCCATCGCGCTCGCATCGCAGATGATCCGGGCCAATCCGCGCACCGCGACGCTGATGCGCGAAGCCGAGTTGCGACGCGCCGCGTCCGAGGTCATCCAGGTGCCGCCCTCGCACGACGAGCAGCTGGCGCAGGAGGAGGGGCTGGAGACCGGTCATCCGTACGGTGGCATTCATGAAGTCGTCGGCGTTTGGTCGGAGCAGGACCGTCACCACCACCGCGATCACGATCCCGACGACGACAGCCCCGCCGCCCGGGACGAGCGCGAGGTGGAAGAAGCCATGGCCTGCTGAGGCGCTGGGGCCTCCAGTCAGGCTGCAGCCGGCGCCGCGCTACAGCTCTTGCCCGAACTGGTCCCGATACGCCATTCGCAGCGTCCGGCAATGCGCCGCCGCCAGCTCACGGGCGTCATCCGTCAGCTCCGCGCGTGCGGCCGCCAGATCGCAATGATGAATGGCTTCGACGGCGGCAATGGCCTCGCGCCTGCGCGACTCCGGATAGACCAGCGCAAGAATCGCCAATGCGGCCATGCCGGCCACCAGCAGCTTGCGCGTGACGCCGTCCAGCCAACCCGATGGCTGCGGCTCGGGGCTCAATGACCCCGGTTCTGTTGTTGGATTCATCCCACCCTCGTGAACGCTGCTGTGGCGCAGCTTTTTCGCCCGAGCGCGCATTCTCAGGCCATCTGCGTTCGCTCCCCGCCCCAGGGATGAGGGGGCCCCGCCTGGGGTGTGACGCAACGCACGACCCGGGGGTCTGAGGTGGGGGGCAGTCTTGGCATACTGCGGGCCGTTTCATTCAGACCCGCTGTCAGATTCCCATGTCTTCCAATCCGTCCACGCCCTCCCAGGAGACCCTGGTCATCACCCCCGAAGAGCGCGCGGCCCTGTACTTCATTCCGCAGGCGCCGGGCGGCATGATCGTGAGCGAAGAAATGCAGCAGCGGCTGCAGGACAAAGGCCTGGCCACTGCCATCCGTGAGGACGGCCGCCGCTGGCTGACCGAACTCGGCGACCGGGTCCGGCTGGGCAAACTTTGAGTGGCTGAAGGCGACTCACGCCCGCCGACGACCCAGTAAGGCGCCAGCCGGCAGCCGCCAGCCGCCAGCCGCCAGCCACCAGCCGCCAGCCGCCAGGCGCCAGCAATCGGCTCTCAGCTGCCAGCGGTCAGCCCTCAGGTCCCAGCCGCCGGTCATGAGCCGTCAGCTGCCGCACGGCCTTGCTCAGTGTCGCTTGTACTGCGCCGAGCCGAACAGGTTGTCGCGCGCCTTGTCGTCCACCAGCGGTTTGCGGCGGTCCGCCAGCACCTCCACCGCCCGCTGCACCGCCGGGCGCGCGGCCATTTCGTCGAACCAGCCCTTGAGGTGGGTGAAGTCGCTCAAGGTCACCCCCTGGTTCTTCCAACTGCGCAGCCACGGGAAGATGGCCATGTCGGCGATCGTGTAGGTGTCTCCCGCGATATAGCGGCTGTGCGCCAGGCGCTTGTCCATCACCCGGTAGAGGCGCTGCGCCTCGTTGGTGTAGCGATCGATGGCGTAGTCGATTTTCTCGGGGGCGTAGATGCGGAAGTGATGCGTCTGGCCCAGCATCGGGCCCACCCCGCCCATCTGGAACATCAGCCACTGCAGCACCTCATACCGGCCGCGGGTGTCCGCCGGCAGGAACTGCCCCGTCTTGCCCGCCAGGTAGAGCAGGATGGCGCCGGATTCGAACATCGGCATCGGCGCGCCGTCCGGCCCGTCGGGATCGACGATGGCGGGAATTTTGTTGTTCGGGCTGATGTCGAGGAACTTGGGGTCGAACTGTTCCCCGGCCCCGATATCCACGGGAATCACCCGGTAAGGGAGGCCACATTCCTCCAGCATGATGTGCACCTTGTGCCCATTGGGCGTGGGCCATGAATACACTTCGATCATCTTGCGTTCTCCGTTGGGGCGCGGGGCCACAATCCAACCCTTCGGAACCGGGCCGTCGCGCTTCCCCAGCCTCATGGTAATCAAACAAATCAGACAGTGGTTCACCGTTCGTGCCAATGCTGCGCGGTGGCGTCCGCTGGCCGAGTGGGCCCAGGAACGCGGGGGCGTGCTGCGGCACACCCGCGACGGCCGCGGCTTTGTCATCGACCTGCCCCGCACCTTGCCAGGTCTCACCCGCATCGAATGGGGCCCATCCCAGCGCAGTTACATCAAGGGCGCCGAGCTGCGCATGCGCTGTGAGCTGAAGCTGCATCCCGACCTGCAGATGATGGTCATTGAGCGGCAGTTGATGGATGAGCTCGAGCGCAGCGTCTTCGAAGCCTACACCGACACCCTGCGCACCCGCGTGGATACGGACACCCCTGAAGAAATGCGCTGGCTGGTGATGTTCCCCAAGCAGCCGGTGCAGGAATCCAAGCTGGTGAAGCAGCGCTTCGGCTCGGTCAGCGTCAGCCGGGAGCTGTCCAGCGCCTGGCTGTCTCCGGAGCTGTGCGCACGGCTGGCCCAGGCCAGCCAGGACATCCTGGTGGAAGGGCGACCCTTTGTGCTGCTGAGCCTGCGCGGCAACATCTACCTGCGCACCTCCATGGCCGACCCCACGCTCAATGAAGTGCAGGGGCTGGTGAGCGTGCTGGAGGCAGCCGCGATGAGTGCGCAGGACCTCAGCCGTCGCAATGGCGGTGATGCGATGTGGCCCACCACCACGTCGGCCGCCTGGCACAACCGTCCGGCGGAGAGCGAGGACGGCGCGTCGGCTTGAGGCGACCGAGGGGGAGCGCTGGGGAGTGCGGCGGGAAGCCGGCCCGTGCCTCCCGCGTCCAATCCGCGTGCCCCCCCCGTGCAATCCCCGCCAAAGGCCGTCCAAGGCCCGATAAAGGCTCGATAAAGGCTCGATGATGGCCCGTTGAAGCCCGGTCAGGCCTTCTCGGCGAATTGCCACCCCAGCGCGGCCATCGGCACCGCGCCGGCCGCGGCCTCCCTGGCGCGCGCGCTGGAGGCCGTACCGTCTTCCGCCCGCTTGGCAATACCCTGAAGAATTGCTGCGATGCGGAACAGGTTGTAGGCCAGGTAGAAGTTCCAGTCCTTCATCACCGTCGCGGCATCGCCGCGGCCGGTGCGTTCGCAGTAGCGGCGCACATAGCTGAGCTCATCCGGGATGCCCAGGCCCGCCAAATCCACGCCGCCCAGACCGCGCGCCGCACCGCTCTGCCGGATGTGCCAGGACATGCAGTGATAGCTGAAGTCCGCCAGCGGATGGCCCAGGGTGGACAGTTCCCAGTCCAGCACCGCCAGTACGCGGGGCTCGGTGGGATGGAAAACGAGGTTGTCCAGCCGGTAGTCGCCATGCACGATCGACACTTCCCGCTCGTCTCGCGCCGAGGCCGGAATGTGCTGCGGCAACCAGTCGATCAGCCGGTCCATCGCTTCATTCGGTCCGGTGACCGAGGCCTGGTACTGCTTGCTCCAGCGGCCGATCTGCCGCTCGAAGTAATTGCCCGGCTTGCCGTACTGTTCCAGTCCAACGGCGTTCACATCCACCTTGTGCAATGCGGCGATGACGCGGTTCATCTCGTCGTAGATCGCGGTGCGCTCGGCATTGGAGGCGCCGGGGATGGTCTGGTCCCACATCACGCGGCCCTGCACGAATTCCATGATGTAGAAGGCGCGCCCGATGATGGATTCGTCCTCGCACAGCGCCAGCATCTGCGGCACCGGCACGTCGGAGCCTGCCAGCGCCCGCATGACGGTGAACTCGCGTTCGATGGCGTGGGCCGAGGGCAGCAGCTTGGCCACCGGCGCCGGCTTGGAGCGCATCACATACTGCGCGTCCGGCGTGATCAGCTTGTAGGTCGGATTGGACTGGCCGCCCTTGAACTGCTCGACGGTGAGGGGGCCGGCAAAGCCGGGGATCTCCCGGGTCAGCCAGTCCTGCAGGGCGCTGAGGTCCATGGGCTGGGCCAGCGCCCGGGTGCCGGTGAATATGTCGTCCACGATGTCTCCTGTTCTCTGGAAGGGGTCGGGTGACGCCACCGCGGCCCCTGCAGCGCAGGGCGACGGATGGCGGTCAGCGATTGGCGATGGCCAGCAGCTTGTCCTTGCTCAGCAGCACCAGCCGGGTGGGTTCCACCCGCACGGCGCCTTCGCGCTCGAAGCCCTTGAGCTCCTGATTGACGCGCTGGCGGGACGCACCCAGCAGCTGCGCCAGATCTTCCTGGGCGAGTTGCAGGCCGATGCGGATCTCTTCGGTGCCCTGGGCGCCCTGCGTGACCCCGTAGCTGCGGGCGAGCAGCAGAATCTGCTTGGCCAGGCGCGAGGCCAGCGGCCGGGTGTTGAGGTCTTCCACCACGTCGAACATCAGGCGCAGCCGTCGGCAATTCAGGCGCAGCAGGGCTTCGTAGAGTTCGGTGTGGCGGGAGAGCAAGTCCTTGAAGTCGGCCTTGCGGACGACCAGCAGCGTGGTCTCGCCATGGGCGCTGGCATCGTGGGTGCGGGGCAGGCCGTCGAACAGCGCGATGTCGCCAAACCAGGTGCCGGGCTCGACATAGGTCAGCGTCACCTGCTTGCCGGAGAGCGAGACCGAGCTCACCCGCACGGCGCCCTTGGCCACACCGACCCATTCCACCGCGGGCTCGCCGCGCACGGACATCAGCGCGCCGTCGGGCAGGCGGCGGACAAATGCGCGCGCCAGAATGTCGCTGCGCAAGGGCAGAGACAGTTTGGAAAACCAAGGCCCCGACTCGATGTTGTTGCGTTCGGAAATTGTAAGAACCGAGCTGTTCATGCTTTGTCGCTGGCGCGACAGCGCCAGTCGTCTCCAGATTCGTCGCGCCTATTGTGTATGAGCGGGACGGTGCCCGCGGGCGACGACGGGGCGATCCTGGGTAAACCAGAACGCCGCCCCGGAACGGCGCATCCACCCCCGCGCGGCTGACGCACGCGGCGCCGGACGGAATCGAAGTTCGCTCAGAAACGTGTGTCAGCACTGAGGGAGACGCTGCGGCCGTCCGCCGGCGAGTAGCCGGACGAGCCGCTGTCATACCAGCCATACACGGTGCGCCGGTCGGCGAGGTTTTTCACCTGCAGCTGCAGGGTCCATCGCGCCGTGGCGCGTACCTGCACGCTGGCGTTGACGATGAATGCCTGACCGGTGCGCGGTTGGGTGTTGGTCCGCTCCAGGAAGTAGCCGCCTTGCCCATAGGCCCAGAGCGAGAACCGGGAGGCGTCCGTCCATAGCCAGTCCCAACCGCCGCTCACGAGAGAGTGTGGAACGTTCTCGATCTCCTTGCCGGCCGTCTGCGGTGCGGTGGGATCGGGAGTCTCAATGGTGGCTCGCTGCCTGGAATACGTCGCCCAGACCCGGGCTGCCGGCGTGACCTGCGCGCTGAGCTGCAGGTCCAGACCGCGCCGCAGGGTGCGGCCGACATTGCCGTTGCCGCCGGCATCGGGCAGGCCATCCACGCCAAGCACCCGTGCCACTTCTCCCGAAGCCCGCTGCTCCCAATAGGCCAGACGCCCTTCGAGCTGCCGCAGGGGCCGCCACTTCAACCCGCTTTCCCATCCGGTGTTGAGGGAAGGGCGCAGGTTGCGGTCTTGCGTGCGGTAGGCATCGATGCCGCTGCCGACTTGGAAGGTCCGGCCCCAGTTGGCATAGACGCTGGCGTCCGGCGTCAGCGCATAGATGACGCTGAACTTGGGCTGTTTCACCCAACCGTAGTCGTACATCGCATAGGTCTTGCCGGCGAAGCGGTCGTGCATCGTGCCGTCCAGGTGCTCGACGCGCAGGGCGGGGATGAGCGTCAATGCCGGCACCGGGCGGATCAGTGCCTGCAGATAGGCGCCTTGTGTCTGCTGATTGAAATCCCAGTCGCGGAATTGCGAGCTGCGCACCCGCTCGACCGTGCGATACCGCTGGGCCTCGTTCTGCTGCCACTGCAGTTCAATCCCACCTTCCAGCGCGAACTCATGCGCCCAGGCAACGCTCGGCCGCCAAGTGGTGGTCGTCAGCAGGCCGGTGTGCTGTTCGTGGTTGTCCCGTTCCTGCTGCACCCCCGCCGCGGAGAAGCGGACGAAGCGCTGGTTCTCGTAGTTGTTGCCATAGAGCTTGAGCGTCCAGGTGCTCGCGGGGCTGAGCGTCCCGTCCAGGTGCAGCGCCACCTGGCGGATGCTGCGTTCCCCACCGTCGGTACTGGCATAGGCCGGGGAGAGGCGTGGTGTCTGCTCAGCCTGTTCTCGGGTGAGGTAGCCGGACTCCTGCGCATCGTTGTGGAAGTAGCGGGCGGTGAGGCCCGCGCGCCAGCCCAAATCGGCCCGGGTGTAGAACCACTTGCCGGAGAGCGCCTGCTTGCGGGCCTGGGCGTGGTCCCGGTAACCGTCCGAGTCCCGCCAGCCGATGAAGTAGTTCTGCTGCCAATCGCCGAGCGTCCAGGCCTTCGCGATTTGCACTTCCCGCGTGCCAAAGCTGCCAACGGTCAGGCTGGCAAATCCTTCATCGCCGCCTTGTCGGGTGATGACGTCGGCATTACCGGCGATGTTGTGAAGCCCATAACGGGCGTCGTTGGTGCCCCGCACGATGGCGATCCGTTCGATCTCCAGCGGAAACACCGCATCCAGATACGGCATGCCGCCGGCATTGTCATTGCCGGGAATGCCATCGATGAGCAGCTTGACCGCATTCACCCGGCCTTCGCCATTGAAGCCGCGGAAGCTGAAGCGTCCCGCGTCCGTGCCCTGTTTGAATTGGGTGACCTGCACCCCGGGCGCACGGGTGAGCAGTTCCCAGCTGTAGTCCACATGCTGGTCCTCCAGCAGGCTGGCGCCAAGGATGTCGACCGAGCTGAACACCCGGCGCACATCGAGCGCCCCGGAGGAACGGCCGTCGATGCGGACGGCGCCAAGCGTGAGCGCGGCGTCCGCAGCGGGGGAGGAGGGCGTGTCGGCGGGGGCTGTCTGAGCGAGGGCGGACACGGCGATGCACGCCGACGCGAGCGGCGTCAGCACAAGGAATCGATGCATAAGAAGAGCCTGAGGGCAACCTGAGTAGAAAGTAGCGAGCGCAGGCAGCGCCGCGCGGCGGCAGGGGGCCGCTGGCGATGCACACGCTGGAGAAACGCTGCGCCCGTCCGACACGGGATGACGCACAGCGTGCCTCTCGAAGAGAAGCGCTTCAGCTCAGGTCAGGAGGGCCTCGGGCCAGGGCGGGCGCCCAGGCAAACAGCAGGCGGGGTGCCTGCAGAAACAGCGTGGGTCGCTCGAAGCGCAAGGCATCGGGCGGGGTCCACTGCAGCTCGGACGGTGGCAGCGACGGCGCGCCGTGATGCAGGGAGCAGCAGGGGCAGTTCATCGACGACGATGCGTCGGCGGACGGGCTTGGGTGGCTGGACGCCTCGGTGTCATCCACGTCCTTATTCGCCTTCGTCTCCGTCCCCGTCTTCGTCTCCATCCCCGGCTCTGCCTGCAGCCGCATGAAGATGGTGCCGGTGGCCGAGCAGATCTCGACGAATTCACCGGCCTTCGGCGTCACGAAGACGTGGGCCAGGCTCGGCATCCACGCGGACATCAGGAGCGTGAAGGACACGATCCATGCCAGACGCGCAACGAGGACCCGGGAAGCGAGCATGCGGGCATTCTAGGAGGCGCCCATCGGTGGCCGGGCTTAGCGAGGGTGGACGAATTGTCCCAGGTCAACGAGTGGCCCTGACCGTGTTCGAGGGGGCCCCGGCCGTGTTGCCTTGCCCACCGTACGGGGGACGTGGCTGCGAGCTTCGTCCCTGCGGAGGAAACAGGGGGGAAACCCAGTCTCGAATGTAAAAGGCCGTGCTAGAGTGAAACGCACCCAACAAGCCTTTTCAAAGTGGGATGAACAGACACCATCACAGCCAGCGGGGCCGTTTCCCCGCTCCCAGCGCGCTGATGCTCGCTTGTCTGGCGGTGATGTCCACCTCCGCATGGAGCCTCGGAGTCGGTCGGCCGCAGACGGCCTCGGCCCTGGGCCAGCCGCTGAACCTGTTCTTTCCGGTCCAGGTGGCGCCCGGTGAGCAGGTCACCTCGGAATGTGTCCGGGGTGAAGTCACCGCCGGTGAATCGCAACTGCTGCCCTCCACGCTGCGCTGGCAGCTGGAGACGGATGCGCAGCAGGGCGTGCGTGGCGTGCGGGTACGCAGCACCCAGGCCATCAACGAGCCGCTGGTCTCCATCAGCCTGACCCTCGGTTGCAGCAGTTCGTTTACACGTCAGTACACCGCCTTCATCGATCCGCCCGGCCATGGCAACGAGCCACTGGCGGATGCGGGTCCGGCGCCGCGCGGGGAGAACGTGCCTGCGTTCCAGGCAGCCACGAGCAGCAACATTCGCCCGGCGCCCCGGGAGTCCGCCACCGCCCGTACCCGCGGCGGCGCGCTGCCCGATGTGGTGGCCGGTTCAGACGCACCTGCGGCGGCGGCCTCGGCCGCCAGCGCCCCGCAGCGCAAGCGTCGCGCTCCGGGCGCGCGAACGGCCACGACCGCCAGCCGGGACGTCGCCCCTCGTGCCGGCGGCGGGGCCCGTCTGTCCATGGAGCCGGCGGAAGTCCTGCTGCCGCCCACCACGGCCCCGTTGGCCGCCGAAGCGGCCAGTGCCGCCAGCGCGGCTGCCGAGGCGCGTGCGCAATTGGCCGTCATGGAAAAGCGGGTGGCCGACCTGCAGGCGGAGCAGCGCCGCACCAATGAGGTGTTGCAGGCGCTGCGCGAGGAATTGAAGGCCGCGCGGGAGCAGCGCGATGCCGCCGGCACCCCGGTCTGGATGCTGGTGCTGACCCTGGTCAGCCTGGGTCTGGCCGCCAGCAGCCTGCTGCTCTGGCGCAGCCGCGGCGCCGGCCGCCATGCGGGGCCGCAGACCTGGTGGGGAGACCCCCAGGCGGCAGCGCCAGGCGAGGGCGCAGGCGGCCCGGCCGGTGGCGCCGCCGGCAGTGCCAGCACCGCCGGTGCGGCCAGTGCCGGCCATGTGGACACGTATTCCGATTCCATGCACAGCGCCCCGGGCGCGGCCGCTGCGGCCCTGGTGGCAATGGACCGGCAGGAGCTCAGTGGCGCCGGCCATGCGCCGACGACGATGCCGATGCCGCTGAACATCACCGACCCGGAGCGCACGATGCAGCTGCCGCCTCGTGTGGCACCCGCGCCCGAGCCATCGCCGCAGGTGAGCTTGCCGGACAGCGGCATGGTGCCGAGCCGCCCGGGCCGCAGCGCCGCCACCGCGGCCGCGGACGACGCACTGGACGCGCTGGCCAGCCTGGAGGCGATGGAGCCCTTGAGCTTCGAGATGCGTGCCCCGCCTGGCGACACCCGTCCGGCCCCGCTGCTGCGCGACCTCAACGGGCTGGGCGCGGTGACGGTGGAAGAGCTGATCGACCTGGAACAGCAGGTGGACTTCTTCCTGGTGCTGGGCCAGGATGACGCCGCCATTGAATTGCTCTCCAGCCGGCTGGGCGAGCGGGACGCTGCCAGCGGACTGCCGTATCTCAAGCTGATGGAGCTCTACCAGCGGCGCGGCGACCGGACCTCCTTCGACCGGGTGGCCGCCCGCTTCAGCCAGCAGTTCCGCGCCCGCGCGCCGTCCTGGAGTGACGACCTGAACGAAGGGTCCGGGCTGGAGTCGCATCCCGAGCTGGTGGAGCGCCTGCAAAGTGCCTGGGTGGATGCGGCCGGCAGCATGAGCCTGCTACAGGACCTGTTCTCCCATCATCAGGAGTACAACGGTGAGCTGGGCTTGCCGGCGTATCGGGACCTGCTGCTGCTGTACGCGGTGGCGCGGGACCGGGCCGAGCACGAATCGCGCGATCAGGACATCGACGTCTTCCTGCCTCTGGATGCCACTGCGCCGGCGGACATGATGGCCACCATGACCTGGCAGGCACCGTCACCGGCGGCAGGCAGCCCTTCGCGTCCCGCCCGGCCCGGGGTGGGTCAGTCGCTGGATGTGGACCTGGACCTCACACTGGCCGAGGACAACGAGCCGCCGAAAAAGCCAAAAGCCTATTGAGCGGGTCGATGCTGAATCTGCCGCAACCGCTCCAGCGCCAGATTCAGCGTCTCATCCTTCTTCGCGAAGCAGAAGCGGATGATGGACGGCCGTGCCGCCTTGGCGCTGTAGAACGCTGACATCGGAATCGCCGCCACGCCCACCTCCCGGGTGAGCCACTGGCAGAGCGCCATGTCGTCCATGGCTGCCAGCGGCGCGGGCAGCCCGCTGTAGTCCACACACTGGAAGTAGCTGCCCGGGCAGGGCAGCAGCCGGAAGGGCGTGTCCGCCAGGCCGGCGCGGAAGCGGTCCCGCTTGCGTTGGTAGAAGTCGGCCAGGCCGAGGTAGGGCGCCGGGTCCGCCATGTAGGTCGCCAGGCCCACCTGCATCGGTGAGTTGACGGTGAACACGTTGTACTGATGGACCTTGCGGAACTCGGCCATCAACGGCGCCGGAGCGGCCACGAAGCCGACCTTCCAGCCGGTCACGTGATAGGTCTTGCCGAAGCTGGACACCACGAAGCTGCGCGCCGCCAGCGAAGGCAGGCGGCAAACGCTCTCATGCTGCTGCCCGTCGTAGACCATGTGCTCGTAGACCTCGTCGCTGAGCACCAGCACCTCGGTGCCTTCCAGCAGGCCGGCGAGTTGCTGCATCTCGTCCGCGGTCCAGACATTGCCGCTGGGGTTGTGCGGCGTGTTGATCATCAGCACGCGGGTGCGGGGCGACAGGGCGGCCCGCAGGCGATCGAAGTCCGGGCGGAAGGTGTGCGGGTCCAGCGGCACCGGCACCATCACGCCGCCGGCCAGGGCGATGTTGGGCGCATAGCTGTCGTAGGCCGGTTCCAGCACGATGACTTCATCGCCGGGATGCACAACGGCCAGCAGGGCCGTCAGGATGGCCTGGGTGGCGCCAGCGGTGACGGTGATCTCGCGGTCCGCGTCATAGCGGTGGCCGTAGAGCGTTTCGATCTTGGCCGCAATCGCCTGTCGCAGCGCCGGCACGCCTGGCATCGGCGGATACTGGTTGTGGCCGCCGCGCATGGCCCGGTCCACCGCATCCAGCAGCGCCGGATCCCCTTCGAAGTCCGGGAATCCCTGACCCAGATTCACCGCGCCGTGCTGCTGCGCCAGGGCAGACATCACGCTGAAGACGGTGGTGCCCAGCTGCGGCAGTCGGCTCGGCGGGACCGGCGTGTAGGGCGCGGCAGGTCCGGAGCTCGTGGAGGTCACGGAGGTCTCGGAAGAAGAGGCCTCGGCGGAAGGATGGGTGGCGCTCATGATGGCCTCACAGCCCGTAGTCGTTGGAGTCTCCGCTCATCGCCCGCTGCAGCAGGCTGCGATTGAGGCGGTCCGACAGCAGCTCGGCGAAGCTGTAGACGTAGTTGCGCAGGTAGGCGCCTTTTTTGAAGGCGATGCGCGCGATGTTCTGACCCAGCAGATGGCCCAGCGGCCTCGACACCAGCTCGCCACCGGGCGGGTCTTCCCGCACCGCCATTTCCGCCACGATGCCGATGCCCAGGCCCAGGCGAACGTAGGTCTTGATGACGTCGGAGTCGATGGCCTCCAGGACGATGTTGGGCGTGAGCTGACGCTGCGCAAACGCCCGATCGATGCGGGTGCGGCCGGTGAAGCTGGGGTGGTAGGACACCAGCGGCTCGTTGGCGATCTGCTCCAGGTCCACCCGTTCCAGCTGGGCCAGCGGATGCTCGGCCCGCATGACCAGCACGTGCTGCCATTCATAGGCCGGCAGCGTCACCAGCTCATCGAACTGGGACAGCGACTCGGTGGCCAGGCCCACGTCGGCGGTTTCGTCGATCAGCATCCGGGCCACCTGGTCCGGGCTGCCCTGATGCAGGCCAATGTTGACCTGCGGGAACTGTCGGCGCAGCTGGGTCACCGGCCCGGGCAGCACATACCGCGCCTGGGTGTGGGTGGTGGCAATGGAGAGGGTGCCGGCGTCCTGCTTGGAGTATTCCTCGCCGATACGCTTGAGGTTGCCCACCTCGCGCATGATGATCTCGATGGACTTGAGCACCTGCTGGCCCGGTTCGGTGATGCTGCGCAGCCGCTTGCCGTGCCGGGAGAAGATGTCCACGCCCAGCTCTTCCTCCAGCTCCAGGATGGCCTTGGAGACGCCGGGCTGGGAGGTGTAGAGGGCCTTGGCGGTTTCGGTCAGGTTGAGGTTGCGGCGCGCCGCTTCCTGCACGAACCGGAACTGGTGCAGGTTCATGGTTGTCCGGTGCTGGTGCCCACGGCGGCCGACGCGGATGCGTCGGGTGCCACGCTCGCGGCCACGTCATGAGGGGCGGTCAGCAGCGCACCGGGCAGGCTGGCGACCGCGGAGACCACGTCCAGCGTGGCGGCGGCCATCGCGCGGATGACGGACGGCTGCTCGCCGATGGCGTCATGCAGCAGGAACAGCACGCCCGGGTGCTGGGCGCGCAGCGCTTCCACCTGCGGTGGCACGTCGCGGCGCACATGGCCGCTGGAGCCGAGAAACATCGGCACGATCTGGATGCGGCGGCAACCCCGGGCCACCAGCGCGCCGGCGGCGGTGGCCAGGTCCGGCGTCATCAGTTCCAGATAGGCCAGCGCCAGAGGCAGGCCCGGACGGCGGGTCTGCAATTCGGCGGCAATGGCCTGGAACGGCGCCGCCCAGGCCGGGTCGCGGGCACCGTGGGCGAAGAGCAGTAGTCCATCGCCGTTGGCAGCGTCGCTCTCCGGGCGGGCGCCGGATGGCGTCGGGGCGGGGTGGGGCGACACGGTCATGTCCGAAACTTCCTTCATCGGTAACGTACCAGCCAGCCGAAGGCGGCCATTGAAATGCCCAGGTAGAAGAGGCTCGGTGCAGAAGCCACCAGCCAGGGCGTCCAGTCCCGCAGCAGGCCGACGTGGCCGGCGATGGCATTGAGCACCACGAAACTGATGCCCAGCATGATGCCGCCGAACACCTTCACGCTGATGCCGCCGGAGCGGAAGTGAAGATAGGCGAAGGGCAGCGCCAGGGCCACCATCACCATGCAGGCGAAAGGATAAAACGCCTTGCGCCAGAACTGGATTTCCGGCTGTTGGGACGCCTGCTCCTGGGACGACAGGTGGCGGGTGTAGCGGTAGAGCTCCAGCGTGGACATGTTCCAGGTCGGCTGTACCGCGGCGGCCACCACGCCAGAGGGCAACTGGCTCTGCCAGCTGTACGCGGGCAGCAGCAGCTCCCGCACGGTGGGGTTGTCGCTGAGCTTGTCCTGCGGCGCCTGAGGATCCTTCGGGTCGGCCACGCTGCCGGCAGCCCGGTTGAGCGGCGTCAGCGCCCGGCTCCATTGCATCAGCTTGACGTCCTGCAGCTGCCAGCGGCCAGCGCTGTCGACGGTGCCTTGTTTGCCGGTCAGCCGGGTGGTCATGGCGCCTTTGGGGTCGAATTCCATGATCAGCACGTCTTCCATCACACCGCTGGCCTTGGCCCGGCCCACATGCACCGCATAGGTGTAGTCGCCGTCGCGATCCTTCATCCAGGCGCCGGAGGCATTGGTCACGCCGCCATTGCCGCGAGACTTCAGCAGCTGGGCCTCTTTGTCTGCCCAGGGAGTGAGGTAGTCGCCCACCACAAAGGCGGTCAAGGCGAAGAACAGCGCAATGATGCTGAGCAGTCCCAGCGCCCGCGCGGGGCTCAGGCCGCCGGTGCGCAGGATGGTGAATTCGCTGGATTGGGCCAGCCGCGCCAGGCTGAAGATGGTGCCGATCAACACCGCAATCGGCATCAGCTCATAGAACCGGCCCGGCATCTTGAGCAGGCAGGACCAGACGGCCCAGCCCACGCCCAGGCCCAGGCGCTGGAAGCGGTCCAGGTCGTCGATGAAATCCACGAAGAAGAACAGGGCCAGGAAGCCCGCCATCACCAGCGCAAAGGAGCTGAGGATGTCCCGGTACAGCAGTCGGCGGACGGTCTTCATACCGGCACTCCCGGCGTGGTGGGGTTCTGCATCGACAGCGGGGTTCCGAGTGCGGGGGCCACCGGGGAGACCGGTGCGGGCGGCGGGGCCGGCGGCGGCGCGGGCGGGCTGGGTGGCGGGCGCTTCCAGGGCAGGCTCAGCCGGTTGCCCATGTCACGCCAGGCCAGCAGCAGCAGGTTGATGACCAGCGCCAGGCCATGCAGCGCCAGCAGGCTGCTGCCCAGCGAATACTTGCCATTGACCACCCAGCTCTGGGTCAGGTTGATCAGGTTGAAGTAGACGATGAACGCCAGCAGGGCGAATAGCAGATTCCAGTTGCTGGCCCGCCGGGGATTGGTGGCCGAGATGCCAATGCCCAGCAGCACCAGGTTGACGCAGCCCAGGATCATGCCGAAGCGGTAGGCCAGCTCGCCGTCGTTGGGTTTGCTGCGATTGGCCATCAGCTCGAAGGTGGAGAGCGTCTTGGGCGGGCGGGTGTCCGAGGTGCGCATGACGGCTTCATCGACCGTCACCAGGTAACGGTCGAAGCGGGCGACCGATTTGTCGCCGTTGCGGGTGTCGATGTCGTTGCGCTGGCCGTGGTCGAGCACCAGCAGGCGCTGGTTGTCCTGGGTGACCAGGGCGCCCTGCGCCGAGGTGGTGACCGACTCCAGATGCTCGCTGTTGCTCATGATGAACACGTTGCGGGCGGCGGCTTCGTTGGTGGGGTCGCGCTCGATGAAAAAGACGCGGCTGCCGTCATTGGAGGTCTGGAACTGCCCGGGGGCGACGCGGGAGAGGTCGCTGCGCTGCTCGAATTGCTGGCGCAACTGGCTGCTGCTGTTGTTGCTCCAGGGCCAGACGATGGTCATGAGCACGGCCACGACCAGGATCACCGGCCAGGCGGTCGCCAGCACGGGGCGGATGAAGCGGGAGAGCCCGAGGCCGCTGGCGAACCAGATGGTCATCTCGGACTCCTTGTACATCCGGCCCAGGGACATCACCACGGCCACGAACAGCGAGAGGCTGAGCATGACGGGCAACTGGGCGAGGGTGAGGTAGCCGAGGGACAGCAGCACGTGCTGGGGCGCGACGGAGCCTTTGGCGGCCATGCCGAGCGAGCGCACCAGCAGCATCGTCACCACAATGGTGAGGATGACCACGAAAGCGAGGCCGAAACTGCGGGCCGTTTCCTTGCGTACGGTTGAATCGAATAACATCCGGGCACTTTATCTACTTCTCGGCATTATGGACTTTCGCACTCTGTCCGCGTCGCAGGACGCGCTGGCGTCGCAAACAGCAGACGCTCTGGTGGTTGTGGTTGCTGGTGACACGCTGCCTGTGGGGCTGGACAAGACCGTTGCGGGTCTGGTCAAGGACGCCATCAAGCTGGGGGATTTCGAGCTGAAGGCGGGTCAGGTCGTGACGCTGACGCGTCCGGCCGGTCTGAAGGCCGCACGCCTGGTGGTGGCGGCCAGCGGCAGCTCGCTGAAGGCGGCCCGCGCCGCGGTGGCTGCGGCGCTGGGTCAGGTCAAGGGACGTGGCGTGGTGCATGCGGCGGTGACCTTCGTGGGGTTTGATGCTGCGCTGACCGAGTCGCTGGTGGAGCAGACGGTGCTGGCCGCGAATGAGGCGGTGTATGTGTACCGTGCCACCAAGCCGAGCGCCCCGGCGGCCTCGAAGCTGGACAAGATCACGCTGCTGGTGGGCAAGGAAGATGCCAAGGCGGTGAAGGCCGGTCTGACCCGCGGTCAGGCGGTCGCCAACGGCATTGCGCTGGCGCGCGAATGCGCCAACCTGCCGCCGAACGTGGCCACGCCGACCTACCTGGGCGAGCAGGCCAAGGCCCTGGGCCGCAGCCACGGCCTGAAGGTCGAGGTGATGGACCAGAAGGCCATCGAGAAGCTGGGCATGGGCTCGTTCCTGTCGGTGGCCAAGGGTTCGGTGGAAGCGCCGCGTTTCATCGTGGCGCGTTATGAAGGCGCCGCCAAGACCCAGGCACCGGTGGTGCTGGTGGGCAAGGGCATCACCTTCGACTCGGGCGGCATTTCGATCAAGCCGGGCGCCGGCATGGACGAGATGAAGTTCGACATGGGCGGCGCGGCAAGCGTGCTGGGCACCCTGCGTGCGGTGGCCGAGCTCAAGCCGAAGATCAACCTGGTGGTGATCGTGGCGGCCTGCGAAAACATGCCGAGCGGCAATGCGGTCAAGCCGGGCGACGTGGTGACGTCGATGTCGGGCCAGACCATCGAGATCCTGAACACGGATGCCGAAGGCCGTCTGATCCTGTGTGACGCGCTGACCTACGCCGAGCGGTTCAAGCCGGCGGTGGTGGTGGACGTGGCGACGCTGACCGGTGCCTGCGTGATCGCCCTGGGCGGCGTGCGCAGCGGCATGTATGCGTCCGACGATGAGCTGGCGGCCTCGCTGAGCGCAGCGGGCGAAGCGGCGCTGGATCCGTGCTGGCGTCTGCCGCTGGACGACGACTATGCGGAAGGTCTGAAGTCCAACTTCGCGGATGTGGCGAACGTGGCGGGCCGTGAAGGCGGCTCGATCACCGCAGCCAAGTTCCTGCAGCGGTTTGCCTCGAAGTACCGCTGGGGTCACCTGGACATCGCGGGAACGGCCTGGAAGGGCGGCGCCGCCAAGGGCGGCACCGGTCGTCCGGTGGGTCTGCTGACCCACTTCGTGCTGTCGCAGGTGCGCTGAACGGGTGGGAGGGGTCCTGGTGACCGAAGTCAATTTCTACACCGGGGTGCCCGACCGCCAGGCCTACGCCTGCCGTCTGCTGCGAAAGACCCTGGGCGCCGGTTTGAAGACCGGGGTCTGGGGGCCGAGGCGGCTGCTGGAACGGCTGGATCAGACGCTGTGGACGTTTGATCCGCAGGAGTTCCTGCCACATGTACTGTTGAAGCCGGACACACCGGAGGTGCTGCGGGAGCGCACGCCGGTGTTGTTGTCGGATCGCCTGGAAGACCTGGTGGGATGCCAGGCGCTGCTCAACTTCGAGCCGGATCCGCCGCCGGAGCTGGAACGGTTTCAGCGGGTGCTGGAACTGGTGTCGACCGAGCCGGAGCAGGTGGCTGCGGGGCGGGTGAGGTTCAAGACCTACAAGTCGATGGGGCTGGCGGTGAATCACTTCAACCTCGCGGCGGGTTGATGGGACTGCGTTAACACAACCGGCTCTTGATTCTTCGAGTCGGGTCGGTGGCTGGGTCAGGGCGGGTTCTTTGACTGCGAGCCGAAAGGCCCGAGCCGGGGCCTGTTTGCTCCATGTCATTCCTGTCCGGCTCCGCCGGCCATTCCCTTCTAATACTTACGCAAACAGGCCCCGGCTCGTTCCTTTCTACAGCGTTGCCTGCTGAGGGCGCCCACCTGCCGAGGTTCGAGCGTGAGGCAACATCGCCTCCGCCTCCGCCTCCGCCTCCGCACCGACCTCTACCGACCGCAGTTTCCGGTTCATCATTTGTGACTCAGCACGGGGCGGCGATGCATCGCAGTCATGCTGCCGTCAGTGAGTCGCGCTGCGGGTGGTGAACCTCCCCCATCAAGACCGGCTTTCGGAGTTCCACGTTGGCGCGCGTGTGTGGTCAGTCGCATTGCCTTTCGGGGCGTTGTGCGGGAATCCGCACTCGCCGTTTTGCCCCGATGTGGTCGGGGTTTGCACTGGATGAGGGCTTGGGTGCACAGGCGTTGCGCATGGGGGAGATGCCCATTGGGGAATGCCCAGGTGAACGGGGCGCGACAACGTCGGTGGCGCGAGTGGGTTCACAGCATTTTCACTATGGTTCCCACAGGGGAAAGGGAGTATGTTCCACCGCGTTGAGAACTCAACGTCATTCCACATATCTCGAGTCGGAGGTTCTTTGATGCAAACCAAGCTGAATGTGATCGTGGGCGCGATCGCCATGACCCTGAGCGGTGTCGCCATGTCGCAGGAAGTGGTGAAGATCGGCCACGTGGGCCCGACCAGCGGCGGCATTGCCCACCTGGGCAAGGACAACGAGCTGGGCGCCCGCATGGCGGTTGATGAGCTGAACGCCAAGGGCGTGACCATCGGCGGCAAGAAGGTCAAGTTCGAGCTGCTGGCTGAAGACGATGCTGGCGATCCGAAGCAGGGCACTGCTGCGGCTCAGAAGCTGGTGGACTCGAAGGTCAACGGCGTGGTGGGCCATCTGAACTCCGGCACCACGATTCCCGCCTCGAAGATCTACAGCGACGCGGGCATTCCGCAGATCTCGCCGTCCGCCACCAACCCCAAGTACACCCGTAACGGCTACAAGACGGCTTTCCGCGTCGTGGCTGACGACGTGCATCTGGGTGGCACGCTGGGCAAGTACGCCGTGACCACGGTCAAGGGCAAGTCCATCGCCGTCATCGATGACCGCACGGCCTATGGCCAGGGTGTGGCTGACGAGTTCGAAAAGGGCGTGAAAGCGGCAGGTGGCAAGGTCGTTGGTCGCGAATTCACGAACGACAAGGCCACGGACTTCACCGCCATCCTGACCTCCTTGAAGGGCAAGAAGCCCGACGTGGTGTTCTTCGGCGGTATGGACGCCGTGGCGGGCCCGATGCTGCGTCAGATGAAGCAGCTGGGCATTGAAGCCAAGTTCATGGGTGGTGACGGCATCTGCACGGCCGAGCTGCCCAAGCTGTCGGCTGGCACGATGGCTGACAACCAGGTCGTCTGCGCTGAAGCTGGTGGCGTGGAAGGCGAAAGCAAGAAGTCGCTGGACGCCTTCAAGACCAAGTTCAAGGAAAAGTACAAGGTTGACGTCCAGATCTACGCTCCTTACGTCTATGACGCTGTGAACGTGATGGTCGCTGCCATGGTCAAGGCCGGCTCTGCCGAGCCTGCCAAGTACCTGCCCGTGCTGGCCAAGACTGAAGGCTACAAGGGTGTGACCGGCACCATCGCCTTCGACGAAAAGGGCGACATCAAGAACGGCGCGCTGACCCTGTACACCTACAAGGGTGGCAACCGCGAGCAGCTCGCCGTCGTCCGCTGATCCGGCTCCGCCAATCAAAAACGCCACCTTCGGGTGGCGTTTTTTTTTCGCGAGGCGACGACATGCCGCAGCCCCATCCCGCCGTCACGCCAAGAACCGGGCGGTCTGTCGCGTCTTCATGGAGGAGGGCGCAGAGCACTCGCGGAAGGGAAGGTCGTGTGGGATGCGCAAGACGCCGCACCCAGCGAGTCCTCGTGCCCGACAGCGAGCGCAGTGGGGAGGTGCCGGACGCAGGGGGCATTCACGGAAGTATTAGGAATGAATGACCAGCGAAGCTGGGCAGAAGGGACATGAAGTGAATGCCCCCTGGGTCTGGCACCGGACCGCGCCAACGCCCCGCAGGATGACCCCGCCCACCACCGAACGACCCACGTCAAGCGCTCAACACGAACCCGCCCCCACGACCACCCCCAAGACCCCACCCCCTGTCCCCCGAACACGGGGTCATCCCCCTCACTCGCGTGCATTCCCGCACGTGGCGCCCTCAAAGCATTCAGTCAGGGGGTTTGCGCCGTTCGCCCCCCGTCGACAATGGCTCCCGTCATGTGGCGTCCGAGGCATTTCGGGCACTTGAGCGCCATGGGCATCCGCGGTGGATTTCTCCGAAAAAACCGATGTCTTCGGTCCCCTCCAAACGGGGGGCTTTCAAGGCCAGAGGTGGGAGGCATGATCCGCCCGCAGCAAACGTAGCCAGATGTAACGACCTGGCAACGGCTGAAGCGGGCGGCGCAGGGGAGAAAACCATGCGGTCGATCCAGCATCCAAGAGGTGCCTTGACCTGCTGTGGGGACTGGCATGATTCGAATTTTTAATCACTACCTCCATCGTCGCACCCTCATCCAGGTGTGCTTCGACTTGGGACTCATCGTGGCGGCCGTCTTCGCTGTGGCGCTCATCCAGAGCAGCAACGAACACATGGTGACCTTTGCCGCGTCCTACGGGATCTCGCTGGCCGGCGGCATGTTCGTCATCAATTCCGCGTCCGGCCTCTACCAGCAGTCCCACAAGCGCTCGCTGACCCAGTCCTGCGCCCGCGCACTCTTCGCCCTGCTCATTGGCCTGCCGCTCGCCTACGGCCTCTTCAGCCTGATGCCGGCCACCGCCTCCCACCGGGAAGTCATCACCACCACCGCCATGCTGGCCGTCGGCATGGTCATGATCCACCGCGTCTACGCGGCCCACGCCGGCACCCAGACCAGCGGCCGCACCAAGATTTTGATCTTTGGCAGCGGTGCCCCCGCCCTGGCTGTCAGCGAAAGCCTGCGCGCCGCAGACCCGCATGCCCAGATCGTCGGTTTCCTGCCCGGTCCCAATGAGGTGGATCCGCTGGTGCCCGCGCATGAGCTGATCAACACCCACGAATCCCTCACCGAGGCCGCACTGCGCCTGGGCGTGGATGAAATCGTCGTGGCGCTCACCGAGCGCCGTGGCGGCAGCATGCCGCTGCGCCAGCTACTCGATTGCAAGCTCTACGGCATCCGCGTCGTGGACCTGGCGACTTACTTCGAGAAGACCCTGGCCCAGATCAAGGTCAGCCATGTCCACGCCGGCTGGCTCATCTTCGGCGACGGTTTCAACCAGGGCATGATGCGCAGCGCCGTCAAGCGCGGCTTCGACCTCGTGTCGTCGGTCTTCCTGCTGATCGCCACCTTGCCGGTCATGCTGGTCACGGCTCTGCTGATCAAGCTCGAATCGCCCGGCGCGCTGTTCTACACCCAGGAACGCGTGGGCCTGAACGGCCGCACCTTCAAGGTCATCAAGTTCCGCAGCATGCGCCAGGACGCCGAGAAGGACGGCCGGCCGCAATGGGCGACCAAAAACGACAGCCGGGTCACCCGCGTCGGCAACATCATCCGCAAGGTCCGTATCGACGAGCTGCCGCAGCTCTTCAACGTGCTGCGCGGCGAAATGAGCATGGTCGGCCCCCGGCCCGAGCGTCCGTTCTTCGTGGATGAGCTGGTCGCCAACATTCCTTACTATGCCGTGCGTCACAGCGTGAAGCCGGGCGTCACCGGCTGGGCGCAGGTCCGCTACGAATACGGCTCGACCATCGAAGACTCGCTGGAAAAGCTCCAGTACGACCTCTACTACGTCAAGAATCACACCCTGTTCCTCGACCTCCTGATCATGCTGGAGACCGTGGCCGTGGTGCTGACCGGCCGGGGCGCCCGCTGAGCGCCGCTGCGGGGCGGCCCTCGCGCGTGCCCCCAGCCGCCGTCGGACCCGCGGCACGCCAGGCGCGATGCTGAGCGATCTCTCTTCTCCCTCCCTTCTGGCCGCCGCCTCCGGCCTGCTGTGCCTGCTCGCGCATCTGGCGCTGGCGGTCGTTGTCTGGCCGCAGTTCCAGCGCCATCCCCGCCGCGCCCTGCGCCTGCAGGCCGCTCTGCTGCTGACCGCCGTCTGGGCCGGCCTCGACACCGCCGAGGCGCTCGGCTGGGTGGGCGAGCGCAGCTGGATCGTCCAGCTCGCCTTGCCGGTCGCCGATGCCCTGCGCTATGGCGCCTGGTTCGCCTTCATCCTCGCCCTGGTGGAACTGCCGCTCCAGCCGGATGGGCGCCGGACCTCCGGCGTGCCTCAATCGCTGCAGGCGCTGGCCTGGTCTGCCGTGGCGGCCGCGATCGTGCTGCCGGCCTGGCGCCTGTGGGGCGACACCCCCGTGATGCTGATGCAGCGGCCCCTGGCGCTGGCCTGGCTGGGCCTGGGGGTGCTGGGCCTGGTGCTGCTGGAGCAGATGCTGCGCAACATCGACCGGGACGCCCGCTGGAATGCCAAGCCGGTCTGCCTGGGGCTGGGCGCCGTGTTTGTCTTTGACGTCTTCGTTTTTTCGCAGGCCTCGCTGTTCCAGCAGTTCGACGGCGACGCCCTGAGCGTGCGAGCCCTGGTGCACAGCATGGCCGTGCCGCTGATCTGGCTGGCCAGCCGCCGCCATCGCAAGTGGCTGGACAAGCTGCATGTCTCCCGCGCCGCGGCCTTCCAGTCGCTGACACTGCTGATCGTCGGCGTCTATCTGCTGGTGGTCTCGGGCCTGGGCTATTACGTCCGGTATACCGGCGGGGAATGGGGCCGGGCGCTGCAGCAGGTGCTGCTGGCCGTGGGTGTCCTGGCGCTGCTGCTGATCGCCCTCTCGGGTGCCATGCGCGCCAAGCTGCGCGTCTACATCAGCAAGAATTTTTTCAGCTACCGCTACGACTATAGGCAGGAATGGCTGCGCTTCACCGGGATGCTGTCGGCCAGCGCGTCGCCGGCGCAACTGGGCGAGTCGGTCATCCACGGCATGGCGAATCTGGTGGAAGGACCGTCCGGCGCCCTGTGGCTGCGCCGCACTCCCACGGCGGATGATTTTGTGCAGACCGCCCGCTGGAACCTGCAGGAACACCGCGACAGCCTGGTGCCCGACGAAGCCCTGCTGCGCTGGTTGCAAGGCCGTGCCTGGATCATCGACATCCAGGAATGGCGCGACCACCCCGATGCCTACGAGCGGGTCGCCCTGCCGCCCGCGCTGGCGGACGACGAGCGGCACTGGCTGATCGTCCCGCTCATCCAGGCCGGCGGACTGATCGGCTGGGTGGTGCTGGGCCAGCCCCGCACCCGGCTGGAGCTGAACTGGGAAGTGCGGGACCTGCTGCGCACCGCCGCCCAGCAGGCCGCCAGCTACCTGGCCCAGATGCAGGCCACGGAGGCGCTGCTGGAGGCCCGAAAGTTCGAGGCCTTCAACCGCATGTCCGCCTTCGTGGTGCACGACCTGAAGAACATCATCACCCAGCTCTCGCTGATGATGAAAAACGCCAAGCGCCTGCGCGACAACCCCGAGTTCCAGCAGGACATGCTCGACACGGTGGAAAACTCGCTCGAGAAAATGCGCCAGCTCATGCTGCAGCTGCGCGAAGGCGACAAGCCGCATCACGGCAGCATCGGCGGCGTGGCCCTGGCACCGATCGCGCGGCGGCTGGCGGCCGCAGCAGTCAGCAAGGGCCGTGCGCTGGAGCTGGAACTGCGCGACGAGGTCAGCGCCCGCGGCCATGAAGAACGCATCGAACGGGTGCTGGGCCATGTGGTCCAGAACGCCCTGGATGCCACCCCGATTGAGGGGAGGGTTTTACTCCGCTTACAACGGATGGGCAGCCATGCCCAGGTGGAAGTGGAGGATACTGGTTGCGGCATGACGCAGGAGTTCATCGACCAGCGCCTGTTCAAGCCCTTCCAGACCACCAAGACTGCTGGCATGGGCATCGGCGCGTACGAGAGCTTTCAGTACCTGCAGGAACTTGGAGGAAAGATCAACGTGGTGAGCGCCCCCGGCCGCGGCACGCAGGTGTGCATCCTGCTGCCCCTGTTCTTCGCCGATGTGGAAGCCGATGTGAAGGCTGGTGAGGGCCGCCGCCATGGCGAACCTGACACCGGCCGCGATGCGACCGTGAAAGCCCGATGAGCGCCCAGCCTCCCTCCCTGCTGATCGTCGAGGACGATCTGGCCCTTCAGAAGCAGTTGAAGTGGTCGATGGATCGCTTTGAGTCCGTCACCGCCGACGACGTCGCCAGCGCGGTGCTGCAGTTTCGCCGTCACAAGCCGGCGGTGGTGACGATGGATCTGGGCCTGCCGCCCGACCAGGACTCGGTCTCCGAAGGCTTTCGTCTGCTGGACAAGCTGATCGAGCTCGAGCCTGGCACCAAGGTGATCGTGCTGACCGGTCAGAACGACCAGGCCAATGCACTGCGCGCCATCCGCATGGGCGCCTACGATTTCCTCTCCAAGCCGGTCGATCCGGACGTGTTGGTGTTGACGGTGGAGCGGGCGATGCGCCTGCATGAGCTGCAGCAGGAGAACCAGCGGCTGCTGACGCAGCAGGAGGGCGAGCCCACCGGCAAGCTGCTGACGCGCGACCCGCAGATGCAGCGCCTGTGCCGCACCATCGAGCGCGTGGCGGCCAGCGACGCCACCGTCCTGCTGCTCGGCGAGAGCGGCACCGGCAAGGAACTGCTGGCGCAGGCCCTGCATGACGCCTCCCGCCGCAAGGGCCGCTTCGTGGCCATCAACTGCGCCGCCATCCCGGAAGCTCTGCTGGAAAGCGAGCTCTTCGGCTACGAGCGCGGCGCCTTCACCGGCGCCACCAAGACCACTGTCGGCAAGATCGAAACGGCCCACGGCGGCACGCTGATGCTCGATGAAATCGGCGACCTGCCGATGCCGCTGCAAGCCAAGCTGCTGCGCTTCCTGCAGGAGCGCAGCATCGAGCGCCTGGGCGGGCGGCAGGAGATCGCGGTGGATGTGCGCATCGTCGGTGCCACCCACCAGGACCTGAAGTCCAAGATCGAGCAGGGCCTCTTCCGCGAAGACCTCTTCTATCGCCTGGCGGAGATCGTGGTGGACATCCCGCCGCTGCGCGACCGGGTGGGCGATGCGGTCCTGCTGTCCCATGCCTTCCTGCGTCGCTTCTCCTCCGAGCAGCGCCGGCCCATTCTGCGCCTGAGCGACGAAGCCATCCGCGCGGTGGAGCATCACCGCTGGCCCGGCAATGTCCGTGAGCTGCAGAACCTCATGAAACGGGCCTCGATCATGGCCGACGGCGAGCGCATCACCGCGGACGACCTCGGCCTGGCCGTGCCCGACGCCCCCGCCCATGACGACGCCGAACTCGACCTGCGCAGCGTGCGCGAGCGCGCCGAGCGTCAAGCGGTGGTGGCGGCGCTGGCCCGCACCGACAACAACATCGCCAAGGCGGCCGACCTGCTGGGAGTGAGCCGGCCGACCCTGTACGACCTGATGGCCCGGCTGGGACTCAAGACCTGATCCGGGTTTTCTGTCGCCGGCTTCTTTGAACGCCAGTCTGCATCCGAGATTGCATCCAAGAGAGACACGAATGTCCCGAGACGCCAAGCACAGCACCGCCCCCACCCACGATTTGCCCCGCACCCACACCCGGACCCGGACCCTGGCCAGCTATGCCGGCGTCCTGGCTCTGGGCTCGGCCCTGCTGCTCAGTGGCTGCTTCGGCGACTCGGCGCAGGACATGGTCAAGTCGGCCCGCGAGCATCTGGACAAAAAGGATCCGAAGGCCGCCATCATCCAGCTCAAGAATGCGCTGCAGAAGGACGGCACGCTGGGGGAAGCCCGCTACCTGCTGGCTCGCGCGCTGCTGGACGCAGGGGATCTGCCGGGAGCGGTCATCGAGGCGGACAAGGCCAAGGCGCAGGGCTACACCAGCGACGGCCTGACGGCCTTGCAGGCGCGGCTGCTGTTGCTGCAGGGCCGGCCCGACGAGGTGGTGAGCCAGTACGGCACCCGTCACCTCGGCACGCCCGCAGACGAGGCCGATCTCCAAAGCACCCTGGTGGGCGCCTACGGAGCCAAGCGCCAGCTGCCGGAGGCGCGCACTGCCGCCAATGCAGCGCTCAAGGCCCAACCGGACAGCGTGCCGGTGCAGTTGATGAACGTGCGGCTGATGACCAGCGAAGGCAAGCTCAAGGAAGCGCTGGCCCAGCTGGATGCGATGGCCACCCGGTCCCCCAACGCCGCTGAGATCTGGCAGGCCAAGGGCGATCTGCTCGAGCTGGCCGACGCGCCGGTGGACGCGCGCATCGAGGCCTACCGCAAGGCGCTGGCCCTGGACAAGAAACTGCCCGCGGCGTATTCGGGCCTGATCACCGCACTGATGCGCAAGGGCGACAAGGCCGGTGCGAAAGAAGCGGTGACGGCCATGAAGGCGGCGCTGCCCAGCCATGCGCAGACCTTCTATTACGCCTCCATCTTTGCGCTGGAGGAGGGCAACCTGAAGGAGGCGACGGACCTCAGCCAGGCGCTGCTCAAGATCGCGCCGGGCAACGACCGCGCGCTGTATCTTGCGGGCCGGGTGGCGCAGGCCGGCGGTGACCTCCGTCAGGCCGAGAGCAATTTTGCGAAGGTGGTGAGCACGTCGCCGGACGCGACGCCGTCCCGCATCGCGCTGGCCCAGGTGCAACTGCGCGGCGGCGACGTGGAACAGGCGTGGACCACGCTTCAGCCGCTGCTGGATGGCAAGCCCGGTCCGACCGGCGAAGCGCTCGCGCTGGCGGCCGAGATCAAGCTCAAGCAGGGCCAGGCGGACGAGGCCGAGCGGCTGCTGGCACGCGCTGCGGAACTCAATCCCGCCGACATCACCAGCCGTGTGGGCCTGGCGCTGACGCAGGCCCGCAAGGGACAGGAGCCGCAGGCCATCGAGGCACTGCGCAAACTCTCCGCCGAGGACAAGGACATCACCGCCGACCTGGCGCTGGTCAGCCTGTATCTGCGCAAGAAGGACTGGTCCCATGCCGAAGAGGTGATCGCCGGCATCGACCGCAAGACCCCCACCAGTGCGGCCGCCCCGGAGCTGCGCGGCCGTGTGGCGCTGTTCCGCGGCGACCGTGCCAAGGCGCGTGAGCAGTTTGAAGAAGCCATCCGGCGTGATCCGAAGGCCCTGGCACCCGCCAACAACCTGGCCTCCATGGACCTGCAGGATCGCAAGCCGGAAGACGCTGCCAAGCGCTACGACGCCGCGATCAAGGCGGATCCGAAGAATGTGCGGCCGGTGATGGCGCAGATGGGCGTACGGGTGACGCATCAGCTGATCAAGCCGGAGGAGGCCATCCAGCAGCTCGGTGAGATCGTGCGGCGTTTCCCTGGCGAAGCTGGCCCCCGTCTGGCGCTGGTCAGCCTGCTGGTCAACAAGCAGGACCTGAAGCAGGCAGCGGCGGTGGCCCAGGAAGGCGTCGCCGCCAATCCTGAGTCGGCCGAGCTGGTGGATGCGCTGGGCCAGGTGCAGATGGCGCAAGGCGAGCGGCAGTCCGCCATCAATAGTTTCAACAAGGTGGCTGCCTTGTCGCCGCGCTCACCGCTGGGGCAAATGCGTCTGGCCGACCTGTACATGGCTGGCGGCACCGCTGCGGACCGGGATCAGGCTGCAGGCGCGCTCAAGCGCGCGCAGGCCATCGCCCCCGGTGATGCCGAACTGGCGGAAAAGGTGGCGGGCAAGGCACTGATGATCGGCCGACCTGAGCTGGCGCTGCAGTCGGCCAAGGCCCTGCAGTCGGTACGCCCGAGCTTCGGCCTGGGCTGGAAGCTGGAGGGCGATGTGGCCCGCGCACGCAAGGACTGGCCCGCCGCGCTGGCGGCCTATCGCCGGGCGGACCAGCTGTCCAAAGAGGCTGGGGCCTCGGTGCCCAACACCGCGCTGGCGGTAGCGATGCACAGTGTGCTGGTCGAATCCGGCAAGGCCGAAGAGGCCAAGCAGTTCGCGAACAACTGGGTCAGTCAACACAAGCAGGACGCTCTTTTCAGGTACCACCTGGGCGATGTGGCACTCACCAAGGGTCAGTACGACTTGGCGGAGCAGTACTATCAGGGAGTACTTGCTGACAGCCCGGACAACGCGGCGGCGGCCAACAACATCGCATGGCTGAAGCTGCGTGGCGGTCGTACTGACGAAGCCCTGAAGTACGCGGAGAAGGCCAACCAGTTGCGACCCAAGGTGGCAGCGTACATGGACACCTGGGCCGAGGTATTGGGCGCCAAGGGCCAGACGGACAAGGCGATCGAGGTCCAGCAGCAGGCGGTGACCCAGGCACCGAATGTGCCTGCCTACCGTCTGCGTCTGGCGCAGTTGTATGTGACGGGCGGCAAGAAGGCCGAGGCGCAAACCGAACTCAAGCGCCTGGCCGACCTGGGACCACAATTCGAGCAACAAGCCGAGGTGCAGAAGCTGCAGGCCAGGATTCAATAAGCCAAAGGCCGGCAGTGGACCGCACCGCAAGGGAGACGGTCATATGAGCCAGATTCGTCGCTCCGGTTTGCGCAAGCGCTTCCATCAGGGCCTGCGCAAACTGTTTTCGAGCCTGCCAAAACCCTGGCGCTTTGCGGTCTACCGCCGCATGGTGGACTGCGATCCGGCCCCCAGCGAGCGGCTGGAGCTGAAGGTGGCCGAAACGCAGGAGGAGCTGGAGGCCTGCTTCCACATCCTGCATGACGCCTATGTGGGCAGCGGCTTCATGAAGCCCGACCCCAGCGGCCTGCGCGTCACCATCTACCACTCGCTCCCGACCACCACCACGCTCTGCGCCAAGTACGACGGCGAAGTGGTGGGCACGATTTCCATGGTGCGCGAAGGCGTGTTCGGCTTTCCGTTGCAATCGGTCTTTGATCTGGAGGGGGTGCGGGCCAAAGGCGGCAAGGTCGCAGAGATCTCGGCCCTCGCCGTGGCGCCGGCCTTTCGCAAGACAGGCGGGGCAATCCTCTTTCCGCTGATGAAGTTCATGCACCAGTACTGCACGGAGTTCTTTGACACCCGGCACTTGGTGATCGCGGTCAACCCCGACAAGATCGAGCTCTACGAGGCACTGCTGTTCTTCAAGCGATTGAAGGAGCAGACGGTGGACAACTACGACTTTGCCAATGGCGCCCCAGCCGTTGGTGCGACGCTGGACCTGCACGAAGCCGAAGATGTCTTTGCCAAGGGCTACCGCGGCCGCCCGGCGCGCAAGAACCTGCATCAATACTTCTTCCGGCAATCGCTGCCCAACATCAAGCTGCCGGAGCGGCGGTATCACACGACGAATGATCCGGTGATGACGCCGCCCCTTCTGGATTATTTCTTCAACCAGCGGGTGCAGGTCTTTGCCCATTTGGCGGACCGCAAAAAGGCGCTGCTGTGGTCGGTGTATCGGCAGCCGGAGTTCCGGCCGGTGCTGCCGATGCTCAGCGGCGGCGGCGAGGATCTCGGCAAGGCCTTGCGGCAATACCCGCGTTACTCCATGCGCTGCCCGGGGCAGATCAATTTGCCGGCGAGCAACGGATTGCCAGCCATCGGGCGCGTGCCCCTGGACGTCATTGAAGTCTCTGCGCAGGGTTTCCAGGCCGAATGTAAACACGACCTTCCGCTGAATGTGGAAGGCCAGGTGGAAATCGAACTGGGGCACAACACGCGCTCGCGCCTGCTGGCCCATGCGGTGCGCAAGCGGGAGACGGAGCAGGGCACCTTCTTCGGTTTCCGCATTGACGATCCGGACCGGAACTGGCGCAGCTTTGTCTCCGAGCTGGAGATGGGGCAGACAGCGCGGGATCTGGCCGCGTGACGGGTGAGAGCGACGACATGAAGCATGACAAGACCGCCGGGCAAGCCATACAGTGGCGAGCCGCAACTGCGCCCATCCAACGACGCCGGCTGCTCGCGCTCGCTGGGGCGCCTTTGCTGGGCTCGGGGCTGGTGCCTGGACTGCCGGCCGGGTGGGTGGGCGGTCTGGGTGTGGCGGCCTCCACCGTTCTCACACCGAGCCTGGCCCAGGCGCAGGAGATGTCCAACACGCTGCCGGACCTGATCGACAAGAGTCGGCAGGCGGTGGTGGCGGTGGGCACGTTCAGCGCCACGGACAACCCGCGATTCGGTTTTCGGGGCACCGGCTTTGTGGTGGGCGATGGCAAGACCATCGTCACCTGCGCGCATGTGATCCCGAATCCGGTTGAAAAGGATCTGTCGATCCTGGTGCCTGCAGCGAGCAATGCGTCGGGCACGCCTCAGCAGCGCTCGGTGCGGCTGCTGCGCCGCGACGCCACCCGCGATCTTGCGCTGCTGGAGTTGACCGATGGCAATCCCTTGCCCGCGCCCATGACGCTGGCCACGGTGGACGATACGGCCACCGCGGTGAGAGAAGGGGTGGCGGTGGCGCTGATGGGCTATCCGCTGGGCACCTCGCTGGGCGTGCAGCTGGTGACGCACCGGGGCATTGTGGCGGCGATCACCAAGGCGGCACTGCCGGCGCCGACCTCAGGCAACTTGTCGGAGCGCGCCATCCGCCAGCTGCGGTCGGGCGATATGGAGTTTCTGCAACTCGACATCACCGCTTACCCCGGCAACAGTGGCGGACCGCTGCTGGACATCCGGACCGGCAAGGTCGTGGGGGTGGTGAACATGGTGGCACTCAAGAGCACGCGAGAATCGGCGCTGAGCGCGCCGAGTGGCATCAGTTATGCGGTGCCGGTGAGATACGTCCTGTCGCTACTGGCGCCGTGATGGTCCGTCTCAGCTTGAATTTCATGGCTTGGACCGGGGTGCGCCCCGTTGTGTCACGCCGGACGCTCCGTGGGAAGTCATCCGGACGCCGGGCTTGACGCGGCCCCATTGGGTTCACTCACGCACGGTTTGAAGCATCCGGCGGCTGATGTGCTGGTGCAGCTTCAGAAGTGTCGAGCAATAAAAGCTCGGACGCTCGTAGCTTCGGCCGTCGAATCGATGCGGCAGATATCCCCCACCACAGGTCTTGAAAGCCTCGCAGGTTTGGCACTCTTTGCACGGCTTGGGATAGCGCCTTTGGGCAACAGATCGGAATTCTTCCAGCTCATTCTGGGCAAGGTGGAGCGAGGTGGCGCTGACGCCGTCTTGGCAGATGGACAAGACGTCGATGAGACGGTAGGAGCCATCGCTTTCAACCACCACAATCGGCACGAGGTCTCCGCCAAATGCGTCGAGCTCTGGCCGCTGTCCCAACATGGCACGTATGAACGTCTCGAAGATCCGAATACGAAAATCAGGATCATCCCTCTCAAGCCAAGCATCAAACGCACTGCAGAAAAAGCGCTCCATCGACTCATGCCTGTAGTCCTTCAGGTGCGATGGCGGTGAAAAATGGTTTGCGTCGGGCAAAAGCAAGTCCATATCCCGCACGCCCAGGTCAAAAAAATACGAAAGAAGCGCCTCGGGATCCTGATGGGGATCTACCACGCAGAGAACGCCGTTGAAAACGGCTGCGCCGTTTCGGGCATCGAATTCAATGCATTTTTTGATGGATCGCGCAGTGGAAGCGCCGGTGCCGGCACGGCGGTGGTCAATGCGGTGGCGGTCATGCACGGCCTCAGGTCCGTCGCAACTGATGGCAATCGTCGCGTCGAAAGATGCATACATGTCCAGCCATTCGTCATCGATCAAAATTCCATTCGACTGCGTAACAATGAATAGATCATCCGGCGGCAATGACCTCCGCACATTTTCCAGGAATTTTCGCGTTCTTTCTTTTCCAAGCAACAACGGTTCTCCACCGTGAATTTCCAGAGTCATTCGGGCAGCAGGGTGGCCGCGCCGGTAGCTCGCTAACCTGTCGCAGAGTATGCCAAGGCTTTCATCTGAAAGTGTCTTCGGTCGAGAGCGCCAAGATTGATCAACTCCGTTGTACATGTAGCAGTAGCTGCAAGCAATATTGCAACGCTCAGCCACTTTCACCATGACCAGTAAGTCATCATTCGTGATGGTTTGCATGGTGCTTGAATTCTGCGAGAAACCGCTTACTTCTGAGGCTCTGGTGAAGCGCTTCCCCCTTCCGCCCTTCGAGCCAGAAGTTTTGAATGCGCGGCGAACAAGCTTCCGGATATCGGGCCGGCTTCCATCTCCTTGATGATGGATCCAATCAGGCGTGCTCCCGGCGGTGGGCTTGCGACCGACTCGAAGTGAAAAACCAGGCCGGTTAGTCCTGAAATTCCGGTGACGGGAACGAAAACGTCGTTCCGGCCGATTCCGACGACATCGAACAGAGGCAGAGCGGTAGCCTCGACGCCGATCTCTTTTTTGAGGATTTGTGCCTGCTCTTCATTCAACTGAAGCCAACCAATTGGTGAGAAGATTTCAGCAGTATTCATCGCGTAACCTTTAAATCAAGAGATGGATTCACCGTCAGAGTGAGCCCGTCTTCAATGGAGGGTGTTGAAGAAGAAGGTCTGGAACAAACGGCCATCCTCCTTCGATTGGCCGAAATGACCCTGGCTGCAGTGGAATCGTCCTCCCCGGAACAACACAAGTCGGTTGAAACGATTGGCGACCTGATCTGTTCGTAGCCACTGCTCTGCGGACGAGCCATCCCTGTCGCATGTCTTGCGCGTCTCCTCATCCTGTGGATACCAGTCAAGTCCGGTGGCCTTATGCTTGAAGAATGCCGTCCCCCCGGAGACCGGCGCATCCGGGGTGAGATACAGAACACCCGACCAGCAGGTGGTGTGGTCTGCGTGTACCCAGGTACGATCGGAACTCAGGCTGACCTGGAAGGCACCGTTGTAGTTGTCCGTCGGCCACCATGTGATTGGAATCTTGACCAATTGCTGAATGGCGCTTAGCACGGGAAAGCTCAGAAAAGACGCGGTTCGCATCCCCGGATAGTTGCCTTTGACTGTGAAGCTTTGCGCGAGTGCAAATGCACGCACCTCCATAGGATCTGCATAGAAATCATCGGCGATGATGATCGTCTCTAACATGGTGGCTTTTCTCCTAGTTTTCTTATAAGAGTTTCGCTTGGCTATGCCATTCGTTCCATTACCCATTGGCGATGGTCCGGCGTGATGGTGGGTTTTTCAACCTTTTTTACGCCCCACGCACGGTCGTAGATGCCTCCCCGGATTTCTTTTGACACCTCATAGATGTGGGGGTTGTATCCGAGACGATCGAACATCGACTCCTCCACGACACCGATGAGCTTGCAGTTGGAGGTGTTGCCCGCGATCGCCAGCTTCTTCCAGCCCATACTCATCACCAGCGACAATTGGTCCGCTTCCTGAATCCGACTGGCGAGCAGGGGGGATACGCACACTGTGTTCTGGTCCGCAGTATCAGCTGTGAAGCTTGTAAGCGGATAAGCAAGCGGTGGAAATCGGTGGCCACTGATCACCAGGCGCACGCCGAATTCCCGGCTGGTCCTTGCCATGGCCGAGAAAACGCCTCGAATGCAGGAGCTGCAAGGAATCTTGTTGGAGCCTGCCAAAAGGTTTTCTCGCGCTTGCGACCGGACATCGATGCGTTCAATCCTCAGCAGTATGCCGAGGCGGTTGCAGAATTCGCGGCTGTTATCTTGGACCTCCTCGGGAATGAAACCGTTGTCCACCAGAACGGCGACGGGATTTAGTCCGTAATCGCGTACCGCCACAATTGCCGCCAGAGCACTATCCTTCCCGCCGGAATAGGCAAGAACGCAATCTTGCGCCTTTGCTGTGCAGCTTCCCCTGAATTGCGCAATGACCGAGGCTGCCGTCTCCGCCGAATGTGCTCCGCTTGCGGCTTCCGCCTCGTGTTCAAGGCAATGGTTGCACAGCCCGTTGTGGGTGATGAATACGCCCGGTAGATCGTCCGCCAGCAGACATCGCTTGCAGGAATGATCGACGACATGTGCCGTGCAACCGTCTGGACTGATGGCCAGACGTCTGAGGAACATTCCGGTTTGGCGGAATAGATCTGAACTTTGGTCTTGCGTCAGTCGGATGAATGACTGAACCATACTTGGCTCCTAGGTGATGTAAGGGCTGCGAAGCAGCGGTGGCGCTGTCGAATCCGACAGACGCCACGTTCTCTCCACTCGGAGATTCAGACGCCTTGTGAACCTTGAACGCCCTGAGGTCCTTGGACGCCCTGGAGTCCTTGCAGTCCCTGAACGCCTTGCACGCCCTGGTGACCCTGAAGGCCCTGAGCACCCTGAGCGCCCTGAGCGCCCTGAGGTCCTTGCACACCTTGGAAACCTTGCGGTCCCTGGACGCCCTGAAGTCCTTGCAGTCCCTGGACGCCTTGCACGCCCTGGTGACCCTGAAGGCCCTGAGCGCCCTGAGGTCCCTGCACACCTTGGAAACCTTGTGGTCCCTGGACGCCCTGGAGTCCTTGCAGTCCCTGGGCGCCTTGCACGCCCTGGTGACCCTGAAGGCCCTGCGCGCCCTGAGCTCCTTGGAAACCTTGCGGTCCCTGCACGCCCTGCAAACCTGGCAGTTCGGCAACAACACGTAATGAAGAGATGCGCTGGCCCGTCAAGCGATGAATATGGTCACTTTGCTCAGCGCTGAGCGGAAGATTGACGACGGATTCGTTCACTGTTGACTCCCTGATGTTAATGAGCAGACGCCAGCCGTTTGCGTGCTTTCAGTCACGCTGCCTCAGTGGCCCGCTCATTCATCACAGTAACGGTGTGTTGTCATTCATGCTCGACGGTCGTCCTAAATACTGCTGACGGATCTCTTTTGACTGATCAATCGTCTGCAGTCATCGAAGTTCATTTCTATCAATGAGACTGGATATGACAGACTGGTGTGTATCAAATAGATCGATGCATCATGTGGGAATGATGGCAATGATGGCAATGATGGAAATGATGGCAATAATTTGAAATTGAATGAAATGCGACATGCAGAGTGGCCGGATTGAATCAATGGATGCAAGGGTCGCCGTGGTCGGGCATTGGCCTTCGAGCAAAAAAAAACGGAACCGTTCGGTTCCGTCTTTCCCACTCGGGTCTTGAGATCAAGCCATCCGCATCCCATCCCGCAGCTTGAAGCGCGAGATCATCTCGGTCAGCGCCTGCGCCTGCTGCCGCAGACTCTCCGCGGCCGCCGCGCTTTCTTCCACGAGCGCCGCATTCTGCTGCGTCCCCTGGTCAATCGCCGTCACGGCTGCATTCACTTCACCGATGCCGGTGCTCTGCTGCTCCGTGGATTGATTGATCTCGCTCATCAGGCTCGTCACCGTCTTCACCTGACGCACGATGTCGTCCATGGTGCGGCCGGCCTCATTCACCAGCGCGCCCCCCGCATCCACCTTCTGCACGCTGTCGGAAATCAGCGTCTTGATTTCCTTCGCCGCCTGCGCCGAACGCTGGGCCAGTGACCGCACTTCCCCTGCCACCACCGCAAAGCCGCGGCCCTGTTCACCCGCCCGGGCCGCTTCCACTGCCGCATTCAGCGCCAGAATGTTGGTCTGGAACGCAATGCCGTCGATGACGCCGATGATGTCGTGAATCCGCCGGCTGGAGCCGTTGATTGCCTCCATGGTGCTGATCACCCGTCCCACCACTTCGCCGCCTTGACCCGCGACCTTGGCCGCTTCGCTCGCCAGGTCCGTTGCCTTGCGGGATGTGGCGGCACTGTGCTGCACCGTGGAGGTCATGTGCGCCATCGAAGACGCCGTCTGCTGCAAGGCGCTGGCCTGGGATTCAGTCCGCGCCGACAGGTCCTGATTGCCCATGGCAATCTGCGAAGACGCAGTCGCAATGCCGTCCGCAGCCTCCCGCACATTCGTCACCATGCCGGAGAGGTTCTGGCTCATGGCGCGCAGCGCCGTCAGCAGCTGCGCCATTTCATCCTGGCCCTGCACCTCGATGTCCTGCCGCAGGTCGCCTTGCGCCACCGATTCAGCCAGCTGGATGGCATTGGCCAGCGGCCGAGTGACCGCACGGCTGATCAGCCAGCCCAGCACACCCGCCGTCAGTGCGGCGACCACCGCAATCATCGACAACAGCCACCGATCCTGAGACAGGCTCGACGCCGCTTGGGCCGTCTCTGCCGCGCCACGGGCGTCTTCATACAGAATGAATTCCTGCGTCGCCTTGAGCAGCGCCGCCAGCAGCGGACGGCACTCGTTGTTCATCTTCGTGATCGCTTCGTCACGCTGCCCCTGTTGTGCCAGGCCCACGATCGCGAGGGCGACCGGGCCATACCTGGCTTCCACCGATTCCACCTGCGCAAACATCTCGCGGTCTTTGGCGGTGGCATTCGGCTCGGCGATGTCCTTCTTCAGCTTGCTCAGGCTGTCCTCGACCGCCTTGTGCGCTGCGGTCACGGCTGCGAATTCGACCTTGCGGTCTTCCGCCGTCGTCACCAGCACCAGATTGCGCGCCGCAATGGCTCGCGACTTGGTGGCTGTTTCCAGCTCCGTCACCAGTCGCTGTCGATAACCCACCCCGTCCAGATACTCCTGGAAGCGCGCATTCGCATGGCTCAACCAGATCAGAGCCGCACCAGCGACCAAGGCCACGATCAGCGCCATCAGGCCGAAACCGGCCCAGAGCTTGGTCTTCACTTTCAAGGACAGCAGTTTCATTCGGGGTGCCTCCGCGCGCAGATCGTGGAATGTCAACAGAACGAACGAATCTTCGAGCAGCGACCCGCGTGGCGAAAGGGCACACCGACGATGAACCGCACCGGGAAGCCGCTGATTTGGCTGTCAGGTCTTCACCGACAGGGAATACCCTCACCCCTGTCCACGGCATCCTCCGCCCGCTGGCTCCCTCCGCCTGGGCCCCTGAACTGCACAGGCCGCCCAGTGCACCTCACCTGTTTCCTTGCTTCAGGCGCGCAGCGCGTGGGCCAGCCCGGACACTTCCCGCTCGAAGATCATCCGCTCCCGCTGGACCGCCTGCCTCGCCGGCAGGCTCAATTCGAGATAAAGCTCATAGTGCTGCATCAACTGGCGGGCGCCGGCGAACACCTGGTCCACCTGGTCCGGTTTGAAGTAGCACTCTTCTGGAAGAAGGTAGTCCCTGGCGGCGCCAACATCCAGTGCAAAGACGCAGCACTGGCGGCTCAAGGCTTCCCGGGCCAGCCGGTCTTTGCCCGGGAAGGTGCCCAGATCAATGAACAGCTTGCTGCGCCCCAGCGCCTCATACACCTGCGCCCGGCTCATGCCGCGGATCAGATGCACCCGGCAGTCGTTTTCCCGCTCCAGCCGCGCCGCAATCGCGCCCACGTCATACAGCACCTTGTGATTGGCATTGATGGCGATGTCCGTCTTGGGCCAGGACGCCGTGTCCGTGATCCCAGGGGTGTAGTCCGACAGCGGCAGGGTCCGGTGGCATCCCAGTGCGCGGATCACCTGGTGCGCGTAACCCGACTGATAGGCGTGCAGCACCCGCTCGGTGCGCAGCGCATTCAGGTTGACCTTCTGCACCGACAGATATTCAAACGCGTTGTCGATGCTCAGCCACCACACCATGGGCGTGCAGGGCTGAAAGTAGCGCAGCCAGTGCACATAGGTCTCGGCCAGCACCACACAGGTGTCGGCATTCATGACGATCTGCTCGGCCAGCCGCACCTGATACTTCTCGTAATCGGCCACCGTATTGGGCCGCGGCTGCAGCCGCAGTGCCGTGTCCGGCCCCAGGCCATTGCCGCGATGCAACTGGTCGATGGCCGCCAGGTCGCTGGGCAGCACATACCAGACCCGCGCATCGTGCCCTTGCCGGAGGAGGGCGTCAGAGAGCTGATGCAGTGCCTCGGGCCCGCCGGTCTGCACGCCATGCGGAATCAGGATGATGATCTGTTTCATGACGCGGCTCCATTCAGCGCATTCAGCGCATCCAGCCGCTGCTGCAGACGCTGCGCGGCGGCCGGCGAGATCACCTGCAAGCCGGGCAGCAGATAGTTGCTGCGGCTCTTGATGATGCGGTCCGAGAGGTGCTCGACCAGAAAGTCGGGGCTCTCCCGGTAGACCGAGGGCAGGTGGAAGATCCCGTGAAAGCCAAAGGTGGGGAAGGGCACGGCCGGGAATTCCACCGAGAAGTGCTGCGCAATGGCCTTGGGTGCAAACCGGCAGCCCATGCGCTCCAGCGTCTCCCGCATGCGTCGGCAGATGAACAGGTCTTCCGCTTCACTCGGATCGTCGTAGTCCAGTTGCGCCACCGCCTGCACCAGCCGGCGGGAACGCCAGGAGAAGCCGCCATTGCCCACGTCATGACGGTCGTAATTGGGCCAGGGCGCGCCGATGTAGTCGTAGTGCAGGAAATGCGGCGAGAACTGGTCGGCATTCAGCACGAAGCCGTCGTACTGGATCACCAGTACAAAGTCTGCGGTCAGATGGCGCGCCAACTCCTGCGTCACCAGCAGGTTGTATTCATTGATCGACCGCAGTGTTGGAATCCGGATCACCGGCAGCCCGCCCCACAGCTCCGGCTTGTCCGAATAGATCAACACCTGCGAGAAGGGCAGGCCCTGGCGTTCCATCGCCTGCATGCTGTGCAGCAGGGCCTGGCGGGCGAGCTGATGCAGGTCGGTATCGATGATGGCCACCGCCAGGCGGGGGCCGCTGGCCGGCCGCGGCAGCACGGTGGCGTCGTTCGCCGCCGTGTCAGGGGCGCTGGAAGGGGAAACAGTCATGGGGCGCCTTATCAACAGAGGTCGGACAGGAGGCGGAGGGCCGGCGGCTCAGCAGAGATCCAGCAACTGCCGGGTTACCTGGGCCCAGGAGAAGCGCTGTGACAGCCGCTGGCGGGCCGCTTCCCGGCGGGCGGGCGGCGGCAGGCGCTTCTCCACCACCTGCAGCATGGATTCGCGCAGGTCTTCCAGGTCCGGCACCACAAAGGCACCGCCCACCGGCTGGGGCGCGTCGGCCGGGGTGCCGGGGCGGGTGAAGAGGCGGTGGCACAGCTCGGGCGGCGTGAAGTCGTCGGTGGCGCCGCCGCCGCTGACAATCACATGGGTGCCGCAGCCCATGGCTTCGAGCACCGGTAGGTTGAAGCCCTCGGCGCGATACGGCGACACATACGCGTCCGACAGCGCATACAGCGAGCGGATCTGCGGCAGATTCAGGCTGGTGGAGAGCACCGCAATGCCGTCCCGCACCACCGGCAGGCCCAGCTGCGGCGCGCGGGCGGTCATCTCGGCGAACACCCGCTCCACCGAAATGCCATACAGACCCTGGTGGTCCTTCAGGATCAGCCGCACCGGCAGGCCCGACAGCCGCAGTTCCGCGAAGGCCAGCAGCAGCAGGTCGATGCCCTTGTTCCAGGTGGCCACGCCCACATTGGTGAACACCGTCTCTTCCGGGCGGATGTTCAAGGCCGCACGCGCCTGCTGGCGCTGCTCCTCGGTCATCGGGAAGAAGGTGTCGGTCTTGTAGCCGTGGGGGACCACCTGCACCTTGTCCGGATCAAATCCGTACTCCACCAGCCGGGCTTTGGACCAGCGGGTGGGCGTGATCACCTGGTCGTCGCCCTGGGTGAAGGCGGCTGGCGCCAGCTCGGGGGGATCAAAGCTCTTGCCGCTCAGGCCGAATTCGGTGACCACAAAGGTCAGGTGGCGGCGCGCCAGCTCCGGATGGTTCAGGCGCACCGGCGAGGCGATGCGCAGCACGGTGTCCATCACCTGGTCGCCGGGGTCCGGCAGGCCGTCGATGACGGCGCGCTCCTCCGCCGAGAAGCCGGAGTCCAGCTTGCTGCGGTCCCAGTGCGGCATGAAGAACGGCGCATCCCGATGGAACAGCTGGAAGCGCGGGTCCTTGGCCATCTCCAGGATCTGGTTCTGGTTGACCATGGCGATGGAGTGATTCACCCCCCGCCAGCCCTCGATGCACAGAGTTTTCAACGCGTCGTCCTTCCGGTTGGCCCCCGCGGCCTGGGCCGGCCAAAGCCAGCCAGGGAAGGGGCATCTTCAGGACCATTGTGTCGCGATGGTGAACCAGGGCAAGCGGCGAAAAGCCGGATTCCCTCCGCGCATCTCTTGTCGCGGCAGGATCAGGCATGGACGGGGGCCACGGGACGCCGGCGGATCAGCGCCGGACGGGGCGCTGGACGTCAGATCAGCGGCGAGGCGCCGGTCTCGTCATCCGGGTGCTTGCGCATCAGCAGGGGGTGTCCCAGGGAGACGTGGGCGCTGTCCGCCGAGGCTGCCGTGTGGGCGGCCGCCGCGGCGGCCACGGCCGTCACCGAAGCCGCGGCCGAGGTCGCCGGGGAAGACACCGCACTCGACAGCAGCCCACCGGCATCCAGCCCCTCGTGCGCCGGCGCCGCCAGCAGATCAGCGGCTTGCACCGTCGTGCCGCTCTTGGCGAACCAGACGTCCGCCATCTGATGCGTCACCCCATCGGCGGTCTTGTAGCCGGAGATGAGCCCCAGCACGTTGCCGTGGTCCTGCGCCGCGCTGCTCTGGGCATTCAGGTCCAGCTCCACGATGCCCAGCTGCGCCAGGGTCTTGAGTTCCCCGGCGTCGGTCTTGCCGTTGCCATTGGCATCCGCCCAGATCCGCAGTTCCCCAAAACCGGCATCCGCCGCGGTCAGCTTGTGGTCGTGGTTGCTGTCCATGGCCATCATGGCCTGGTAGCCGTTGGCGGCATGCTGCCCGTTGGCCAGCACCGTGCCGGAGCCAAACAGCTCGGCGCCGGAGTTGATCACCCCGTCCCCATTGAGGTCGCGCGCCAGCAGGCCGTTGCCGCTGGCCATCCAGCCCCATTGCTGCTGCTGGCCGGTGCCGTTCATGTCAAAGAGCACGCCATGCTCGGCAGACACGGTCGAGAGCCCCGCGCCGTCCAGGTTCAGCATGATCGGGGTGGCCAGGAAGAGCGCGTCCAGCTGCTTGCCGGTCATGGCGTGCAGCGCGTCGGTGTTGAAGGCCAGCACCTGGTCCATGTTCAGGGCGGCCAGATCACGCGTTTCCAGGCCGATGACGGCGTCGCTGGTGATCGCGTGGATCTGGTCCAGCGTCAGCGCCTTGGCCTGGTCGCGGGTGAGGGCGGTCAGGTCTTCGCTGGACATCACCGCAAAGCCGTCCGACGAGATCGCCGCCATCTGCTGGCTGGTCATGGCGACGATGTCGCGGCTGTCCAGCGCCTGGATGGCGTCGGTGTTCAGGGCCGCAATCTGCTCGGTATGCAGGGCCCGCAGCACCTGGGTGCTCAGGCCGTTGATCTGGTCGGAGCCCAGCGCCGCAATCATGTCGGTGCCCAGGCCATTGAGCGTGGCGGAACTGAAGCCGCGCATGGCGGCAGAGCCCAGCGCCGCGAAATCTTCGGTCGCGAAGCCGGAGAGCTGGTTCAGCGTCAGTTCGGCCACCTGCGCACTGGTCAGCAGGTGCATCTGGTCGGTGTTGAGTGCAGCGAAGTCGCCGGCGTCCATCACCCGGATGGCGCGGCCCGGCAGCAGGGCGATGTCCTGCGGATCGAGCGCGGCAATCTGGTCACTCGTCCAGGCGAGCACCTGCACGTTGGTCAGCGCGGCGACCTGATGCGTGTCCAGCGCGGCGATCTGGTCGGTGTGCATCGCCGCGGCCTGCTGGAAGGTTAGTGCGGCCACCTGCCCCGTGTTCAAGGCCTGGATCTGATCCAGGGTCAGCCAGCCGATCTGGTCGGTGGACAGGGCCCGCAGCGCGGTCGTGTGCAACTGGGCCAGGTCCTGGGTTTCGAGGGCGGCGATCTGGCTGGCATCCAGCGCGGCCAGTTGCGCCGAGCGCAGGGCGGCGAACTGCACCGTGGTCAGGGCCTGCAGCACATCGGTCGGCATCGCCGCGATCTGCAGCGACGTCAGTGCCGCGATCTGCTTGGCCGACAAGGTGGCCATCTGCGCGCCGTCCAGCGATGCAAACTGGTCACTGCCCAGGCCCAGCAGCGCAGTGCTGGAAATCTTGGCCAGTTGCGCCGGTGTGAGGTGGTCCAGCTGGTCCACCGTCATGCCCATCATCTGGCGGGAGGTGAGGGTTGCCAGCTGCGCATCGGTCATGCTGCCGACACTGTCGCCGCTCAGGGCGGCGATCTGGGCCGAGTTCCATCCGGCCAGCGCCCGGGTGCTGATGGCGGCCACATCCGCCAGCTCCAGGTTGGCGATCTGGTCGGTGGTCAGTGCCCCGATCTGGCGAGATGACAGCACCGCATATTGCGCCGTGTTCATCGCATTCAGATCGGCCTGGGACCAGGCCGCCAGCTGGGCGGTGGTCAGGGCGGCGACCTGATTGGTGCGCATCGCATCGATCTGCGAGTCGACCAGGGCATTGAGCTGACTGGTGCTGAGCGCCTGCACGGCCGTCACGCTCAGGCCGATCACGCCCTGGCTGGAGAGCGCGTCGATCTGGTCCGGCGTCATGGCCGCCACCTGGGCGGTGCTGAGCTGTCCGGTCTGGCTGCTGCCGAAGGCGCCAAACTGTTCGCGCGTCATCTGGCCGATCTGGGTGGCCCCGAGGACCGCCAGGTAGGTCGGTTTGATGGCAGCCAGCATCTCCGGCGCGAGCTGGCCGATTTCATTGCTGCTGATCGCCGCGATCTGGAAGGACGTCAGCGCCTGGAAATGGCTGGTCCCCAGCGCATTGAGCTGATCGTGATCCAGGTCCCGCACCTGGGCCGTGCTCAGGGCGGCCAACTGACCGGTACGCAGGGAGGTCAGGGCATTGACGCCCAGTGCGTCGAACTGGTCGGACGTCAGGCCCTTGATCGCCAGCGTGTTGATGGCAGCCAGCGCTTCAGTACTCAGCGCCGTGATCTGGTCCAGGCGCAGCGCGGCGATCTGGCCGGAATTCAGCACCTGCGACTGGGCGGTGGTGATGCCACCGACCAGCGACACATCCAGCGCACTGATCTGCGCCGTGCTCAGCGAGCGGATCACCGTGCCCGACAGGGCGCCGAAGTCTTCCGACTGCAGCAGTGACACCTGCTCCGTCGTCAGCCCGCGGAACTGCTGGGAGCTGAAGGCGGAGAACTGGTTGGTCGTCAGGCTGTTGAGGTCGTCCGGCGTCAAGGCGGAGAGCTGGACCGTGGTCAGCGCACGCACCTGGGCGGAGGTCAGTGCCACCAGCTGATCGGTGCTGAGCAGGTCCAGCTGATCGGTGGTCAGCGTGGCCACCACGCGGGTGGACAGCGCCTGGATGGCGCCGGTGCTGAGGGAGACCAGCTGGTCCGACGTCAGATCACTGAGCTGGCGGGTGCCGATGGCGCCGGCCTGGCTGCTGCTGAGGGCCGCCAGTTGGGAGGGGTCCAGGGCGGCGAGCTGGGCGCCGCTCAGGCCCTTGAGCGCTGTACTGCTCAGAGCCGCCAGGTCGTCCGTGCTCAGGGAATGCAGCTGGCTGCCGGACAGGGCGGCCAGTTGACTGGAACTCAGGGCGTGGATCTGGCTGGTGGTCAGCGCGGCCAGATCGTCCGTATCAAAAGCCGCCAGTTGCCGAGTGGTGATCGACTGGATCTGCGAGGTCTTGAGCGCTGCCAGTTGCTCCGGCGTCATCGCCGCCATCACGTCCGGACGCAGGCCGGCCAGGGCGGCACTGCTCAGCGAGCGCAGTTCATCGGTGCTGAAGGACGGGAGCTGGTCGGTGCGCAGCCCGACCAGCTGCAGCGAGGTGAGGCTCGCCACCTGCTGGCCCGTCAGGCCATTGAGCTGGTCGGAACTCAGGGCAGCCAGCTGGGTCGAATCCAGCGCCCGCAGCCCCTTGGTGCCGATGACGCCCAGGTCTTCCGCCTCCAGCGCCGCCACCTGGGCGGTGTTCAGTGCCTTGATCTGCAGCGTGCCCACCGCGCTCATCTGCTCGGTGGTCAGCGCAGCGAGATTGTCGGTGCTGAGGGTGCGGAACTGCTGGCTGGTCAGGGCGCCGATCTGGCGGGAATCCAGGGACACCAGCGCGTCCGAGCTCAGATGCGAGACGGCGGTGGTGGTGAGATAGCGCACCGCCTGCGTGTTCAGCGCATGCAGCGCGTCACTGGTGAGGCTGTTGAGCTGGTCGGCCGTCAGCCCCTTGCTCTGGTTGCCGCTGATCGTGTTGATCTGGGCGGTGTCCATCGCCTGCAGCTGGTCGGTGCTCAAGGTGCCCAGCTGATCGGTACTGAGGGCCTTGACCTGCTGAGAGGTCAGCGCGGCCACTTCATCGGTGGCCAGCAGCCCGATCTGGGTGCTGTTCAGGCCGCGCACCTGCACGGAGGTCAGCGCCTGGATCTGGGTGCTGTCCAGCGCGCTGAACTGCGCACTGTCCAGCCGCCGCAGCCGGTCGATGGTGAGGGCCGGAATCTGCTCGGTGGTCAGCGCATGCACCTGGTCCGAGGTCAGGGCCTGGACCGTCAGGGTGCCGAGCGTGCGGATGGCCGCTGTGTGGATCGCCTGGACGTCGGTCAGTTCCATGGCCGACAGCTGGCCCGACGCCAGCGAGGTCAGCTGCCGCGCCGTGAGCGCATGCACCTGATAGGTCGTCAGTCCCACCACCTGGGCAGCGGTCAGCAGCGCCCATTCCTCACCCGTCAGCGTGTTGAGCTGGGCGGTGGTCAGGGCGCCGATCTGTTCCGGTGTCAGGGCGGAGACGTCGAAGGTGGCCATGCGGTCAAGCGATCCAGGGTCAGGCGGTGGTGAACACCGATGTCAGAACCATTGTCAGAGTGCCAACGAATACACAAACGGCCGCACGCGGCGGCCGAAGCCCCGAAGGGCTGAATTTCTCACGGCCCGGGCGCTTTCGCGACCCGGGCCGGGGGCCTTCCAGCCCCCCGGGCGTCAAACCGCTCAGATCAGCGGGCCGTTGCCGTTCTCTTCATCCAGCTTCGGCTTGGACAGCGCCGCCAGCAGGTCATGGTGGACCGTGCCGGTGGTGGCCGTCGTCACCGAGGTGGTGGCCGGGGTACCTGTTGCCGAGGTGGCCGAGGTGCCCGGGTCGCCCAGCAGGTGGGTGCTCGGTGCGGCCAGCAGGTCGCCCAGGGCCGGCGTATGCGCCGTACTCGAAGCGGTCTGCGTGCTGCCGTCCTTGGCCAGCCAGACGTCGGTCATCTCGTGCGTCGTGCCATCCGACTTGGTGAAGCTGGAGACCAGACCCATCACGTTGCCGTTCTGCACGTCGGTGCCCTTGGCCGCGTTCAGGTTCAGGTCGCTGATGCCCAGGTCCGCCAGCGTCTTGAGTTCACCCGCGTCGGTCTTGCCGTCATGGTTGGCATCCACCCACACCTGCAGCTTGCTGAAGTTGCCGTCCAGCGCGTTGATGTGGCCGTCGTGGTTGCTGTCCAGCGTGGCGAGGGCCGTGAAGCCGTCCGCACCCTTCTGGCCGTTCACCACCGTGCCCGCCCCGAACAGTTCACCGCCGTTGTTGATCTTCCCGTCGCCGTTCAGATCCATCACCAGCAGGCCGTCGTTGCCGCCGACCCAGCCCCACTTGTCGTTGTGGCCGGTGTTGTTCAGGTCGAAGTGCACGCCCTGGCTGGCCGACAGCGTCTGGATGCCGTTGCCGTCCAGGTCCAGCATGATCGGCGTGGACAGGAACAGCGCGTTGTGTTGCGCGTCGCTCCAGCCGGCCATCTGCTCGGAGGTGATCACCAGCGACTGCTGCATGTTCATCGCCGCCAGGTCCTGCGTGTCCCAACCGATGAACTGATCCGAGCTCATCGCCATGAGCTGGTCGGTGCTCAGGCCCTGCACCTGGATCGAGGTCAGCGCGTGGATGTCTTCGGAACCGAAGGCCACGATCTGGTCCGTCGTCAGGGCATGGATCTGCGCCGAGGTCATCGTCGCGAAGTGCTGGCTGGTCAGGGCCGTGATGTCGTCGGTCGTCAGCGAGGCGATCTGGTCGGTGCCCAGGGCGCGGATCTGTGCGGTCGAGAACTCATGGACCTGATCGGTCGTCAGCGCCGCGATCTGGTCGGTGCTGAAGGCGTGGACCGCGGCCGTGCTCAGGGCATGGATGCCGGCGGTGGTGATCGCGCCGATGTCGGCGGTCTCGATGCCCACGATCTGCGTGCTGCTCACCGCGCCCCACTGCGAGGCCGTCAGCGCGTGGATCTGATCCGAGCTGAAGGCTTCGAAGTCGGCCGAGCCGAAGGCCACCATGTTGCTGCTGCTGATCGCGGCCAGGTCGCCGGTGTCCAGCGCCGCCACCTGGTCGGTGGTGAAGGCGTGGAGCTGGGCCGAGCTGAAGGCCACGACCTGCGCCGAGGTCAGCGCCGCGACGTCATCGGTCGCGAGCTGGCTCACCTGCAGGGTCGAGAAGGCCGACACCTGCTGGGTGCTCAGCGCGGCGATCTGGTTGGAGTCCAGGGCCTCGAGCTGAGCGCTGTCCAGCGAGCGGATCGCCAGCGTGCTCAGGGCGCGCAGGTCCACCGTCTCGAAGGCCGCCATCTGGTCGGTGGTCAGACCATCGACCTGGGTCGAGGTCAGGGCCGCCGACTGGACCGAGCTCAGCGCCACGATCGCTTCGGTGCTCAGGGCGCCGATCTGGGCCGAACTCAGCGCCTGCAGCTGGGTGCTGGTCAGCGCGGCCACGTCGTCGCTGGTCATCGTCGAGACCTGCGCGGTGGTCAGCGCCTGCAGCTGGCCGTTGGTCAGGGCACGGATCTGGCCGCTGGTCAGCGCATTCAGGTCGTCGCTGGTCAGGTTGGCGATCTGCGCGGTGGTCAGCGAATTGACCTGGTTCGTCGTCAGGGCCGCGATCTGGTCGCTGCCCAGGGCTTCCAGCTGGGCGCTGGTCAGGGCACGCAGGGCCACGGTCGAGAGCGACTTGAGGTCACCGCTTTCGATCACCGCCACCTGGTCGGTCGTCAGACCCAGCACCTGGGTGGAGGTCAGGGCCGCCACCTGGGTGGAGCTCAGCGCCACCACCGCATCGGTGGCCAGCGCGCCGACCTGCGCCGAGTTCAGTGCCTGGATCTGGTTGGAGGCCAGGGCGGCGACGTCCTCGCTGGTCATGCTGGAGACCTGCGCGGTGGTCAGCGAAGCTACCTGGGCCGTGGTCAGCGCTCGGATCTGCGCGCTGGTCAGGGCATTCAGGTCGTCGCTGGCCAGGTTGCTCATCTGACCGGTCGTCAGCGCAGCCACCTGGGCGGTGGTCAGCGCCTGGACCTGGTCGGTGCCCAGGGCATTGACCTGGTCACTGGTCAGGCTGCGCAGGGCCGTGGTCGTCAGGGCCTTCAGGTCGCCGGTTTCGATGGCGGCGATCTGGTCGGTCGTCAGGCCCGCCACCTGCTTGGTACCGAGGGCGGCCACCTGCAGGGAACTGAGCGCTTCGATCGCGTCGGTCGCCAGCGCACCCACCTGGGCGGAGCTCAGCGCTGCCACCTGGTTGGTCGCGAGGGCGGCGACATCGGCCGTTTCCATCGTGTTGATCTGGCCGGTCGTCAGCGCCGCCACCTGGGCGGTGCTCAAGGACTTGATCTGGGCGCTGGTCAGGGCGTTCAGATCGTCGCTGGTCAGGTTGCTGATCTGGCCGGTGGTCAGCGCAGCGACCTGGCTGGTGGCCAGGGCGGCGATCTGGTCGCTGCCCAGGGCCTCCAGCTCGGCGCTGGTCAGCGATGCCACCTGGGCGGTGGTCAGCGCACGCAGCTGGCCGGTGGTCAGGGCCGCGAAGTCATCGGTTGCCAGCTGGCTGACCTGGCCGGTCGTCAGCGACGCCACTTGCGTGGTCGTCAGCGCCTGGACCTGGTCGGTGCTCAGCGCCTGCAGCTGGTCGCTGGTCAGAGCGCGCAGGGCGACGGTGTTCAGCGACTTCAGGTCCGCCGATTCGATGGCCGCCATCTGGTCGGTCGTGAGACCGGCCACCTGACGGCTCGTCAGCGCGGCGACCTGGCCGGAGGTCAGGGCCTCGATCGAGTCCGTCGCCAGCGCACCGACCTGGGCCGAGCTCAGCGCGGTGATCTGGTTGGTGCCCAGGGCCTGGACATCCTCGCTGGTCATGTTGGCGACCTGCGCGGTGGTCAGGGACGCGACCTGCTGGGTGGTCAGGGCCCGGATCTGGGCGCTGGTCAGCGCATTCAGGTCGTCGCTGGAGAGGTTGCTCACCTGGCCGGTCGTCAGGGCGACCACCTGCTGGGTGCTCAGCGCCGCCACCTGGTCGGAGCCCAGGGCATCCAGCTGGGTGGAGGTCAGCGATTGCAGCGTGTTGGTCGTCAGGGCCTTGATGTCTCCGGTCTCGATCGCGGCGATCTGGTCCGTGGTCAGGCCGGCGGCCTGGCGGCTGGTCAGCGCAGCAATCTGGCCGGAGCTCAGCGCCACCACGGCATCGGTGCTCAGCGCACCCACCTGACCGGAACTCAGCGCGGCAACCTGCTGGGAGGTCAGCGCGGCGACGTCGTCGCTGGTCATGGTGGAGACCTGCGCCGTCGTCAGTGCGGCCACCTGCTGGGTGCTCAGCGCCTTGATCTGGGCGCTGGTCAGCGCATTCAGGTCGTCGCTGGACAGGCTGCTGAGCTGGCCGGTGCTCAGCGCCGCCACCTGGGCGGTCGTCAGCGCGGCGATCTGGTCGGAGCCCAGGGCGTCGATCTGGTCGGTGGTCAGCGCACGCAGGGCGGTCGTGGACAGCGCCTTCAGGTCACCCGTTTCGATGGCGGCCATCTGGTCGGTCGTCAGGCCGGCGACCTGCTTGCTGGTCATGGCCGCGACCTGGTTCGACGTCAGCGCCACCACCGCATCGGTGGCGAGCGCACCCACCTGGCCGGAGCTCAGGGCGGCGACCTGGTTGGTCGTCAGGGCGGCGACGTCGTCGCTGGTCATGGTCGAGACCTGGGCGGTCGTGATCGCGGCCACCTGGGCGGTGCTCAGGGCCTTGATGTGGGCGCTGGTCAGGGCGTTCAGGTCGTCGCTGGAGAGCGTGCTCACCTGGCCGGTCGTCAGGGCTGCCACCTGGGCGGTGGTCAGCGCCTGCACCTGGTCGGAGCCCAGGGCCTCCAGCTGGGTGCTGTCCAGGGCGCGCAGGGCGGTGCTGGTCAGGGCCTTCAGGTCACCGGTTTCGATCGCGGCGATCTGGTCGGTCGTCAGGCCCGCCACCTGCTTGGTGGTCAGGGCGGCGACCTGCAGCGAGCTCAGCGCGACGATGGCGTCCGTGGCCAGCGCACCGACCTGGGCCGAGCTCAGCGCGGCGATCTGGTTGGTGGCGAGGGCGGCCACATCGGCCGATTCCATCGTGTTGATCTGACCGGTGGTCAGCGCGGCCACCTGGGCGGTGGTCAGGGCCTTGATCTGGCCGCTGGTCAGCGCATTCAGGTCGTCGCTGGCCAGGGTGGAGATCTGGGCGGTCGTCAGCGCGGCCACCTGGCTGGTCGCCAGGGCGGCGATCTGGTCGCTGCCCAGGGCATCCAGCTCGGCGCTGCTGAGCGCAGCCACCTGGGCGGTGGTCAGCGCACGCAGCTGACCGGTGGTCAGGGCGGCGAAGTCGTCGGTGGCCAGCTGGCTGACCTGCGCGGTCGTCAGCGAGGCGACCTGGGCGGTCGTCAGCGCCTGCACCTGGTCGGTCCCGAGCGCCTGCAGCTGGTCGCTGGTCAGGGCGCGCAGGGCGACGGTGTTCAGGGCCCGAAGATCGGCGGTTTCAAAGGCGGCCATCTGGTCGGTCGTGAGACCGGCGACCTGACGGCTGGTCAGTGCGGCGACCTGACCCGAGGTCAGTGCTTCGATCGCATCGGTGGCGAGTGCACCCACCTGGGCCGAGCTCAGGGCAGCGACCTGGTTGGTCGCCAGCGCCTGGACGTCGTCACTGGTCATGGTGCTGATCTGACCGGTGGTCAGGGCCGCGACCTGCTGGGTCGTCAGCGCGCGGATCTGGCCGCTGGTCAGGGCGTTCAGGTCGTCGCTGGTGAGGTTGCTCACCTGGCCGGTCGTCAGCGCGGCGACCTGCTGGGTGCTCAGCGCGGCGATCTGGTCGGAATTCATCGCCTCCAGCTGCGCCGAGGTCAGCGACGCCAGCGTGTTGGTGGTGATGGCCTTCACATCGGCCGATTCCAGCGCGGCGATCTGGTCGGTGGAGAGGCCAGCGGCCTGCTTCGAGCTGAGGGCGGCCACTTGCGTGGAACTCAGGGCGACGATGGCGTCGGTGCTCAGGGCACCCATCTGGCCGGAGCTGAGCGCTGCCACCTGGTTGGTCGCCAGCGCAGCCACATCGGCCGATTCCATCGTGTTGACCTGACCGGTCGTCAGCGCCGCCACCTGGGCGGTGCCCAGGGCGCGGATCTGGCCGCTGGTCAGGGCATTGAGGTCGTCACTGGTCAGCGCGGAGACCTGGCCGGTGCCCAGCGAGGCCACCTGGGTGGTGGTCAGCGCCTGGACCTGGTCGGACCCCAGGGCATTGAGCTGGTCGGAGGTCAGCGAGCGCAGAGCGGCGGTGTTCAGGGCGCGCAGGTCACCGGTTTCGATGGCGGCCATCTGGTCGGTCGTCAGGCCGGCGACCTGCTTGGTGGTCAGCGAGCCGATCTGGGTCGAACCCAGGGCCACGATGGCATCGGTGCTCAGGGCGCCGACCTGGGCGGAACCCAGAGCCTGCAGCTGGTTGGTGGTCAGCGCGGCGACATCGTCGCTGGTCATGGTCGAGACCTGACCGGTCGTCAGCGCGCCGACCTGGGCGGTGCTCAGGGCCTTGATCTGCGCGCTGGTGAGCGCGTTCAGGTCATCGCTGGCGAGGGTGGAGATCTGGCCGGTGCTCAGCGAGGCCACCTGCGTGGTGCTCAGGGCGGCGATCTGGTCCGAGCCCAGGGCATCCAGCTGGCTGCTGTCCAGGGCGCGCAGGGCGGTGGTGGACAGGGCCTTGATGTCGCCGGTTTCGATGGCGGCGATCTGGTCGGTCGTCAGGCCCAGGGCCTGCTTGCTGGTCAGCGCGCCAACCTGGGTGGAGGTCAGGGCCGCCACGTTGTCGGTGGACAGGGCGCCGATTTGGGTGGAGCTCAGCGCAGCCACCTGACCGCTGGTCAGGGCCTGCACATCGGCGCTTTCCATGCCGCGGACCTGGTCGGTCGTCAGCGCGGCGATCTGGGCGGTGCCCAGGGCGCGGATCTGGGCGGTGCCCAGCGCATTCAGGTCTTCACTGCCCAGGGCCACCACTTGCTGGGTGCTCAGGGCGGCGACCTGCGCAGTGGTCAGCGCGGCGACCTGGTCGGAGGTGAGGGCGGCCACCTGGTCGGTGGTCAGGCCACGCAGGGCCTGGGTGGACAGGGCCTTCACATCCACGGTTTCGATGGCGCCGACCTGGTCGGTCGTCAGGCCACCCACCTGCTTGGTGTTCAACGGCGCGATCTGAGACGAGCTCAGGGCGGCGATGTTCTCGGTCGAGAGCGCACCCACCTGACCCGAGCTCAGTGCGGCGATCTGGTTGGTGGTCAGGGCCTGCACGTCCTCGCTGGTCATGGTGCTGACCTGCGCGGTGGTCAGCGCAGCGACCTGGGCGGTGGACAGCGAACGGATCTGGCCGCTGGTGAGGGCGTTCAGGTCATCGCTGGAGAGGTTGCTCACCTGGGTCGTGCTGAGCGCGGCCACCTGGGCGGTGTTCAGCGCAGCCACCTGGTCCGAGCCCAGGGCGTCCAGCTGGCTGGAGTCCAGCGAGCGGATCACAGCGGTGGTCAGGGCCTTCAGGTCGCCGGTTTCAATGGCGGCGATCTGGTCGGTACTCAGCCCGGCCGCCTGCTTGGTGCCGAGGGCCGCCACCTGCGACGAGGACAGGGCGGCGACGTTGTCGGTCGCCAGCGCAGCCATCTGCGACGAGCTCAGGGCCTGCACCTGCGCGGTGGTCAGGGCCTGCACGTCCTCGCTGGTCATGTTGTGGATCTGGTCCGTCGTCAGCGCGGCGATCTGAGCGGTGCCCAGGGCGCGGATCTGCGCCGAGCCCATCGCATTCAGGTCGTCGCTGGACATGGCGGCCACCTGGCCGGTCGTCAGCGCAGCCACCTGGCCGGTGCTCAGGGCGGCGACCTGGTCGGAGCCGAGGGCGTCGAACTGGTCGGTGGTCAGCGAGCGGATCGCGGCGGTGGACATCGCCCGCAGATCGACCGTCTCGATGGCGGCGATCTGGTCGGTCGTCAGGCCGGCAATCTGCTTGGTGCTCAGGGCGGCCACCTGGGTCGAGCTCAGGGCGGCCACGTTGTCGGTGGACAGCGCGCCCATCTGGGCGGAGCTGAGGGCGGCGACCTGGTTGGTGGTCAGCGCCTGCACATCGGCGCTTTCCATGCCGTGGACCTGGTCGGTCGTCAGCGCGGCGATCTGGGCGGTGCCCAGGGCGCGGATCTGGGCCGAGCCCATGGCATTGAGGTCATCGCTGGACATCGCGGCCACCTGGCCGGTGGTCAGCGCGGCGACCTGGCCGGTGCTCAGCGCCTGGACCTGGTCGGTGCCCAGGGCATTGAACTGGTCGGTGGTCAGCGAGCGGATGGCGGCGGTGGACATGGCCCGCAGGTCACCGGTCTCGATGGCGGCGACCTGGTCGGTGGTCATGCCGGCGATCTGGCGGGTGCTGAGGGTGGCCACCTGCGCGGAGGTCAGGGCGGCGACGTTGTCACTCGTCAGGGCGGCGATCTGGCCGGAGCTCAGGGCCTGCACCTGGCCGGTGGACAGGGCCTGCAGGTCGGCACTTTCCATGCCGTGGACCTGGTCGGTCGTCAGCGCGGCGACCTGGGCGGTGCTCAGGGCGCGGATCTGGCCGGTGCCCAGGGCGTTGAGGTCATCAGTGGCCATGGCGGCCACCTGACCGGTCGTCAGGGCGGCCACCTGCTGGGTGGTCAGCGCGCCGACCTGGTCGGAATTCAGGGCGTCAAACTGGGCCGTGGTCAACGAACGCAGGGCGTTGGTCGACATCGCACGCAGGTCGCCGGATTCGATCGCGGCCACCTGGTCGGTGGAGAGGCCCAGCAGCTGCTTGCTGGTCAGCGAGGCGACCTGACCCGAGGTCAGCGCCACGATGGCTTCGGTGGAGAGCGCGGCGACCTGGGCCGAGCTCAGGGCGTTGATCTGACCGGTGGTCAGCGCCTGCACGTCGGCGCTTTCCATGCCCTGCACCTGGCTGGTGGACAGGGCGGCAATCTGGGCGGTGCCCAGCGCGCGGATCTGGCTGCTGTCGAGCGCATTGAGCTCGTCGGTGGAGAGCACCTGCACCTGGGCGGTCGTCAGCGACCCGACCTGGGTGGAGCTCATCGCGGCCACCTGGTCGGAGCCCAGGGCCTGGACCTGATCGGTGCTCAGCGAACGCAGCGTGGTGGTGGAGATGGCCTTGATGTCATCGGTGCCGATGGCAGCGATCTGGTCGGTCGTCAGCCCCTTGGCCTGGGTGGAGGTGAGGGCGCCGATCTGGCCGGAGCTCATCGCCTCGATCGAGTCGGAGGTCAGGGCGCCGAGCTGGCTGGAGCTCAGGGCGCGGACCTGGGCCGTCGACAGGGCCTGCACATCGTCGCTGGCCAGGCCGCCCATCTGGTCGGTGGAGAGGGCGGCGATCTGCTGGGTGGTGATGGCGCGGATCTGGGTAGTGTCCAGCGCCGAAATGTCTTCGCTGCTCAGCTGGCGGATCTGGCCGGTGGTCAGCGCGGCGATCTGCTGGGTGGTCAGTGCCGCCACCTGGCTGGAGTTCAGGGCGCCGACCTGGTCGGTACCCAGGGCATGGACGGCGGCGGTGCTCAGGGCCTTGACGGCGTCCGAGGTCAGCGCGGCGGTCTGGTCGGAATTCAGGGCAGCGGCCTGCGTGCTGGAGATCGCAGCAGCCTGCTGGGTGCCGAGGGCGGCGACGCCGTCGGTCGAAATGGCGGCGACCTGGGACGAGCTCAGGGCGCGGATCTGGTCGGTCTTCAGCGCCTGCAGGTCCTCGGAGGTCAGCGTGCTGATCAGCGAGGTGGAGATGGCGGCCACCTGCTGGCTGCTGAGCGAGCGGATCTGGTCCGACGCCAGCGCATTCAGGTCGTCCGACTCCAGATTGCGCACCTGCTGCGTCGTCAGCGAGCCCACCTGACGGGTGGTCATGGCGCCGAACTGGTCGGACCCCAGGGCATTGAGCTGCTCGGTGGTCAGGGTACGGATGGCCGCCGTGCTCAGCACCTGCAGGTCTTCCGACTGGATGGCGGCGATGTTGCTCGTCGTGAAGAACGACACAGCCTTGGTGCCGAGCGTGGCGAACTGCTCGGTAGTCAGGGCCTGGAATTGATCGGTGGTGAACGCCGCCCAGTCCTCGCTGGTCAGGCGCGCGAGCGTGGTGGACGTCAGCGTCTGAATCTGGTCGGTGGACAGGTTGGTAATGAGCGATGCCATCTTTGAAACTCCGTGGGCTATGGGCCGGTGCGCCCATAGGCGCTCGTTGTCGATCTGAAACTGCAGGGGGGTCGAGCGACCGGCTCCCGTCATTCGGTTTTCGGACACGAATTGACAAACTTGAGCCAGCTCAGAAATGGTATGGCGCTTGTCTTTACGTTGAAGCAAACAAAAGGCGGTCTTGTCGGCCTCAGTTCACGGTTACGGACGCTGCGTACAGCCCGTGGATGCGGGGGGTGGGGATCTTGCGCTTTGCCCTGTTCATCGGCCTTCCCGGGCGATGCAGGAGCGCAGGCCCACGCCGCGCCAATGGCGGCGTGACAAAAGTCTCATATCAGGAATGTTGCTGAGGCCTGATATATAGCGACCGGGGTTTATGTCGCCGCTGATAAGGTTTCAGCGACCTTTTCGATGGGGTGTCCCGGCATGAATCGGCAAAGGCCGATCGTGTGCGTTATTGCACAGGGTCCTGGGGGGTATGGCCGGTCGCCTGAAGGCCGTGCTCAAAATGCAGACGCATCAAACGCGCCACGGTCTCGGGGTCTCGTTGCAACAAAGCGTGAAGAATGTCGCGGTGTTCCTGCAGCGAGTCCTGCAGCCGGCCCTGCATGAATAGGGAATGGTGCCGGTTGAGTTTCATCACCCGGCGCAGGTCGGTGATGAACTGCAGGCGCCAGCGGTTGCCATCCAGTTCAACGATGCGCAGATGGAAGCGCTCATTGGCGGCGAAGAACTGATCGCGGTGGGGAAGGGACGCTTCCAGCGCGTCATGCAGCGCCTGCAGTTCCGCCAGATCCGCCTCCGAACCTTGCCGCGCGACCTGGGCTGCGGCGTCGCTTTCCAGCAGGGAGAGCAGCTGATAGGCCTCCCGGACATCCCGCTCCGACATTTCGGTGACGTAGGCGCCGCGGCGCACCCGCATCGTCACCAGGCCCTCGCTGGCCAGCACCTTCAAGGCCTCCCGCAGGGGTGTGCGGCTGATCCCCAGCTCGGCGCACAGCTTCAGCTCGTCGATCCAGCTGCCCGGCTCGAGCTCGCGGTTGAAGATGCGCTGACGCAGCCGCTCCGCCACCTCTTCATAAAGGGCGCGCGGGGCCAGGGGCGGCGACTGCGACGAGGGAACGGATGACATATATAAGAGAGAGGGGCGGCGGTAGCCACAAACGGAAGCAGCATCGGCGGGCGACACCCGCACCGTTTTTTGCGCAAGTGCAGGTCCATCCGCCCCGTCGTTGTCAGAGTGTAGTCAAATCCTGAATTCATAATTATGAATAAGCGGGGCGCTATGATCGCCGTCGCCGTAGGAGATAGCTTTCATGTCTGACGAATCCAGGCTTCCCGCCGCCCCGCAAGAGGTTCCCGAGTTCGCGTCCGTCTCTCTGGAACAGTGGCGCAAGGCCGCCGCCAAGTCGGCCCCTGGCGGGGATGTGGAGGCGCTGAACTGGCACACGCCGGAAGGCCTGGTGGTCAAGCCGCTCTACACCGCGGAAGACGTGCAGGGCCTGCCCCATGCCAATACGCTGCCCGGATTCGAGCCCTTCCTGCGCGGACCGCAGGCCACCATGTATGCGGTGCGGCCCTGGACCATCCGTCAGTACGCCGGTTTCTCCACCGCCGAAGAGAGCAACGCCTTCTATCGCAAGGCGCTGGCGGCGGGCGGGCAGGGGGTGTCGGTGGCCTTCGACCTGGCCACCCACCGGGGTTACGACTCCGACCATCCGCGGGTGACCGGCGACGTCGGCAAAGCCGGCGTGGCCATCGACTCGGTGGAGGATATGAAGATCCTGTTCGACGGCATTCCGCTTGACCGGGTGTCCGTCTCCATGACCATGAACGGCGCCGTGCTGCCGGTGCTGGCGGGCTATGTGGTGGCGGCGGAGGAGCAGGGCGTCTCGCAGGCGCAGCTCAGCGGCACCATCCAGAATGACATTCTCAAGGAGTTCATGGTCCGCAACACCTACATCTACCCGCCCGAGCCGTCGATGCGCATCATCGGCGACATCATCGAGTACACCGCCCGGCACATGCCGAAGTTCAACTCGATCTCCATCAGCGGCTATCACATGCAGGAAGCCGGTGCCAATCAGGCGCTGGAGCTGGCCTTCACGCTGGCGGACGGCAAGGAGTATGTGAAGACCGCCATTGCCAAAGGCATGGATGTGGACGACTTCGCCGGCCGGCTGTCGTTCTTCTGGGCCGTGGGCATGAACTTCTATCTGGAGATTGCCAAGATGCGGGCGGCGCGCCTGCTCTGGTGCCGGATCATGAAGGGCTTCAACGCGAAGAATCCCAAGAGCCTGATGCTGCGCACCCACAGCCAGACCTCCGGCTGGAGTCTGACCGAGCAGGACCCCTACAACAACGTGGTGCGCACCACCATCGAGGCGATGGCCGCGGTGTTTGGCGGCACCCAGTCGCTGCACACCAATTCGCTGGACGAGGCGATTGCCCTGCCCACCGAATTCAGTTCGCGCATTGCCCGCAACACGCAGCTGATCATCCAGGAAGAGACGCACATCACCAGCGTCATCGACCCCTGGGCCGGCAGCTACATGATGGAGTCGCTCACCCAGGACATGGCCGACAAGGCCTGGGCCATCATCCAGGAAGTGGATGCGATGGGCGGCATGACGAAGGCGGTGGATTCGGGCTGGGCCAAGCTCAAGATCGAAGCCAGCGCGGCGGAGAAGCAGGCCCGCATTGATGCGGGCAAGGATGTGATCGTCGGCGTCAACAAGTACCGGCTGGCCAAGGAAGATCCGGTGGAGATCCTGGAGGTGGACAACGTCAAGGTCCGCGACAGCCAGATCGCCCGCCTGCAGCAGCTGCGCGCCACCCGTGACGGCGCGGTGGTGACGGCAGCGCTCCAGGCGCTGACCGAGGCTGCCCGTAGCGGCCAGGGCAACCTGCTGGATCTGAGCATCCGCGCCATCCGCCTGCGGGCGACGGTGGGCGAGGTGTCCGATGCGCTGGAAGCGGTCTTCGGTCGCCACCGCGCCGACACGCAGAAGGTCAGCGGCGTGTATGCCGCGGCCTATGACTCGGCGGAAGGCTGGGAACGCCTGCAAAGCGAAATCAAGGACTTCGCCGAGGCGCAGGGCCGCCGCCCGCGGGTGATGATTGCCAAGCTCGGCCAGGACGGTCACGACCGTGGTGCCAAGGTCGTGGCCACCGCCTATGCGGACCTGGGCTTCGACGTGGACATGGGCCCGCTGTTCCAGACCCCGGAGGAATGCGCCCGCCAGGCCATTGAGAACGACGTGCATGCCGTGGGCGTCTCGACCCTGGCCGCCGGTCACAAGACGCTGGTGCCGGCCATCATCCAGGCGCTGCGGGACCAGGGCGCGGACGACATCATCGTCTTTGTCGGTGGCGTGATTCCGGCGCAGGACTACGACTTCCTCTATGAGGCCGGCGTGAAGGGCATCTACGGCCCGGGCACGCCCATCCCCGCCAGCGCGAAGGACGTGCTGGAACAGATCCGCAAGGCCACCGCAGCGGTCTGACGGCGATGCGCGCCGAACTGCCTCCCGGGCTCACACCCGCGTTCACCGCGCTGGTGGACGGCGTGCTGGCCGGTCCCGGTCCACGCCAGCGCCGGGCCATGGCCAAGGCCATCACGCTGCTGGAGTCCACCCGGGCGGAGCACCGCGCGCAGGCCGATGCAATGCTCACCGAACTGCTGCCGCGCACCGGGACCTCCTTTCGCCTCGGCATCTCCGGCGTTCCGGGGGTGGGCAAGAGCACCTTCATTGAAGCGCTCGGGCTGTCGCTGATCGATCAGGGACACCGCGTGGCGGTGCTGGCGATCGATCCGTCCAGCAGCGTCTCTGGCGGCTCCATCCTCGGAGACAAGACGCGCATGGAACGCCTCTCGATGGACGAGCGCGCCTACATCCGCCCCAGTCCCTCCAGCGGCACGCTCGGCGGCGTGGCGGAAAAGACCCGCGAAGCGATGCTGGTCTGCGAAGCGGCGGGTTATGACGTGGTGATCGTGGAGACGGTCGGGGTCGGCCAGAGCGAGACGGCGGTGGCCGGCATGACCGACATGTATTGCCTGCTCCAGCTGCCCAATGCGGGCGACGACCTGCAGGCGATCAAGAAGGGCGTGATGGAGCTGGCCGACCTGGTGGTGATCAACAAGGCCGATCTGGATGATGCCGCCGCCACGCGGGCGCAGTCGCAGATCACCTCATCGCTGCGGCTCTACGGCATGCACCGGCGCACGCCGCACGAGGTGGCCGCCGCGAACTGGCAGCCGCGGGTGATGCGGCTGTCGGCCCTGAAAGGGCAGGGCCTGGCCGAATTCTGGTCGGCCGTCAGCGAATTCCGAACGCTTCAGACGCACAACGGCGCGCTCGATCACAAGCGTCGCCAGCAGGCCCGGGCGTGGATGTGGGAACGCATCCAGGCCGGCCTGCAGCAACAGTTCCTGTCCGCCCCGGCCGTCCGGCAGGTGATGGACGAGACCCTGGCCCAGGTGCTGGATGGCCGGCTGGCCGCCTCGACGGCGGCCCGCCAGCTGCTTGCACGATTCTCCGGAGACAACGCAGATGCATGACATTCAACAGATGCTGGAAAACAAGCGCGAGCAGGCGCGCCAGGGCGGGGGTGAGCGCCGGATCGCGGCCCAGCATGCCAAGGGCAAGCTGACCGCCCGCGAGCGGCTGGACCTGCTGTTTGACGACGGCACCTTCGAAGAGTGGGACATGTTTGTCGAGCACCGCTGCGTCGACTTCGGCATGGCCGACCAGCGCATCCCCGGCGACGGCGTGGTCACTGGCTACGGCATGATCAACGGGCGGCTGGCCTTTGCCTTCAGTCAGGACTTCACCGTCTTCGGCGGCGCGTTGTCCGAGGCCCATGCGGAGAAGATCTGCAAGGTGATGGACCAGGCCATGAAGGTTGGCGCGCCGGTGATCGGCCTGAATGATTCCGGCGGCGCGCGCATCCAGGAGGGTGTGGCTTCCCTGGGCGGCTATGCCGAGGTGTTTCAGCGCAATGTGATGGCCTCCGGCGTGATCCCGCAGATCAGCATGATCATGGGGCCGTGCGCCGGTGGCGCGGTCTATTCGCCGGCCATGACCGACTTCATCTTCATGGTGAAGGACTCCAGCTACATGTTTGTGACCGGGCCGGAAGTGGTCAAGACGGTGACGCATGAGGAAGTCACCGCCGAAGAGCTGGGCGGCGCCACCACCCACACCAGCCGCAGCGGCGTGGCGGATCTGGCGCTGGACAATGATGTCGAAGCCATCCTGATGCTGCGGCGCTTCTTCAACTACCTGCCGCTGAACAACCGCGAAAAGGCGCCGTGCCGCCCCAGCGGCGACCCCGGCAGCCGTCTGGACCATTCGCTGGATACGCTGGTGCCGGACCACCCGAACAAGCCCTACGACATGAAGGAGCTGATTCTGAAGGTGGTGGACGACGGCGACTTCTTCGAGCTGCAGCCCGAGAATGCGAAGAACATCATCACCGGTTTTGGCCGCATGGAGGGGCAGACGGTGGGCATCGTGGCCAACCAGCCGCTGGTGCTGGCCGGTTGCCTGGACATCCGCAGCAGCATCAAGGCGGCGCGCTTTGTGCGCTTCTGCGATGCCTTCAACATTCCGGTGATCACCTTTGTGGATGTGCCGGGCTTCATGCCGGGCACCAGCCAGGAGTACGGCGGCATCATCAAGCATGGGGCGAAGCTGCTGTATGCCTATGCCGAGTGCACCGTGCCGAAGGTGACGGTGATCACCCGCAAGGCTTATGGCGGCGCGTATGACGTGATGAGCTCCAAGCACCTGCGTGGCGATGTGAACTTCGCCTGGCCGAATGCCGAGATTGCGGTGATGGGCGCGAAGGGCGCGGTGGAGATCATCTTCCGCGAGGACAAGAACGATCCGGCCAAGCTGGCGGCGCGTGAGGCGGAATACAAGGCGCGGTTTGCGAATCCGTTCGTGGCGGGCGCGCGGGGCTTCATTGATGACGTGATCCAGCCGCATGAGACGCGCAAGCGGATCTGCCGCTCGCTGGTCATGCTCAAAGACAAGCAGCTCGACAACCCCTGGCGCAAGCACGGCAACATTCCTTTGTAGCGATGGTGCCCCCCAGTCGCTGGCGCTCCTGCCCCCGAGGGGCGCCGGGAGGATGGGCCCCCCAGTCGCTGGCGCTCCTGCCCCCGAGGGGCGCCGGCCAGCGGCCCGGCAAAGCCGGTTCCGCGGCCGTAGCTGGAGGATGGGCCCCCCAGTCGCTGCGCTCCTGCCCCCAAGGGGCGCCGCCCAGCGGCCTGGCAAAGCCAGTTCCGCAGGCGTGGCTGGGTGGGGGTGGCGCATTTGTTTGGTTTTGTGTGTGCTGAGAGGCACTGAGGAACAGGGAAAGCCATGTTCAAAAAGATTCTGATTGCCAACCGGGGCGAGATCGCCTGCCGCGTGATCCAGACGGCCCGCCGCATGGGCATTGCGACGGTGGCGGTGTATTCGGAGGCGGACAAGGAAGCCCGCCATGTGGAACTGGCCGATGAGGCCGTGCTGCTCGGGCCCGCACCATCGCGCGAGTCGTATCTGGTGGCGGACAAGATCCTGGCCGCCGCCCGTCAGACCGGCGCCGAAGCCATTCATCCAGGCTACGGATTTCTGTCGGAAAACGAAGACTTCGCCCGGCGCGTGGAAGAGGAAGGCCTCGTATTCATCGGGCCCAAGCACTATTCCATCGCGGCGATGGGCGACAAGATCGCTTCGAAGAAACTCGCCGGCGAGGCTCGCGTCAACACCATCCCCGGCCACAACGAACCGATCGAGTCGGCGGAAGAGGCGGTGCAGATCGCGCAGCGGGTCGGTTACCCGGTGATGATCAAGGCCAGTGCGGGCGGCGGCGGCAAAGGCCTGCGCGTCGCCTTCAACGACAAGGAATGCTTCGAAGGCTTCACCAGCTGCCGCAACGAGGCCCGCAACAGCTTCGGCGACGACCGCGTCTTCATGGAGAAGTTCGTCGAAGAGCCGCGCCACATCGAGATCCAGGTGCTCGGCGACAGCCACGGCGAGGTGGTCTATCTGTGGGAGCGGGAATGCTCCATCCAGCGCCGCCATCAGAAGGTGATCGAGGAAGCGCCGTCGCCCTTCATCAGCGAGGCCACCCGCCGCGCCATGGGCGAGCAGGCCGTGGCGCTGGCCAAGGCAGTGAAGTATCAGAGCGCCGGCACGGTGGAATTTGTGGTCGGCAAGGACCAGAGCTTCTACTTCCTGGAGATGAACACCCGCCTGCAGGTGGAGCATCCGGTCACCGAATGCATCACCGGGCTGGATCTGGTGGAGCAGATGATCCGCGTGGCCGCCGGCGAGCGCCTGTCTTTCCGTCAGGAAGACCTCAAGCGCGACGGCTGGGCCATTGAATGCCGCATCAATGCGGAAGATCCGTTCCGCAACTTCCTGCCCTCCACCGGCCGCCTGGTGAAGTACCAGCCGCCGGAGACCTCGATGGCGGCGGCGCAGCCGGAGCGCTTCGGCGTGCGGGTGGATACCGGCGTCTATGAAGGCGGCGAGATCCCGATGTTTTATGACTCGATGATCGCCAAGCTCATCGTGCATGGCACCGACCGCGCCGATGCCATTGCCAAGATGCGGGAGGCCCTCAACGGCTTCGTGATCCGCGGCATCTCCAGCAACATCCCGTTCCAGTCGGCGCTGCTGGCGCATCCGGATTTCCAGGCGGGGCATTTCAATACCGGCTTCATCGCGCAGCACTATGCGGGCGGTTTCCATGCGGAGGATGTGCCGCACGAAGATCCGAACTTCCTGGTGGCGTTGGCCGGATTCATTCGACGCAAGGCCCGGGAGCGGGAAGCGGGCATCAGTGGCCAGTTGCCCGGCCATGAGGTCAAGGTGGAGACGGACTACGTGGCGGTGGTGAACGAAGGCGGCGGGCGCTTCAGTCGGCATCCGATCAGCATCACCGAATATGTCGGCAGCCTGGGCGAAGCGCTGGTCACGGTGGGCGAGGGCGGTGCCGCGGGCTCGTACCGCATCGTCAGCCAGTCGCGGCTCAATGACATCCGCATCAGCGGCACGGTCAATGGCCTGGCCTTCACTGCGCAGGCCGAGCGCGGCACGCCCAAGGCGCCGCTGGCCTATCGCATCCAGCACAACGGACGGGCCATCGAGGTGACGGTGTTGTCGCCGCGGGCGGCGGAGCTGCATCAGCTCATGCCCTACAAGGCGCCGCCGGACACCAGCAAGCAGTTGCTGTCGCCGATGCCGGGGCTGCTGGTGCACATCGCTGTGCAGCCGGGGCAGACAGTGCAGGCGGGCGAGCGTCTCGCGGTGATCGAAGCGATGAAGATGGAGAACATCCTCACCGCCAGCCAGGACGTGAAGGTGGCCGAAGTGTTGGCCAAGACCGGTGAGAGCCTGGCGGTGGATCAGCCGATCCTGCGCTTCGAGTGAAGAGGCCTGAGATGAGCAACAAACCCTATCGCATCCTGGGCATCCAGCAGATCGCCATCGGCGGGCCGGACAAGCAGGCGCTCCGGCGCCTCTGGGTGGACGTGCTGGGGCTGCAGGTCACCGGGCAGTTCACCTCCGAGCGTGAGAATGTGGACGAGGACATCTGCACCATCGGCAGCGGTCCGCATCGGGTGGAGGTGGATCTGATGCAGCCGCTGGATCCCGACAAGAAGCCGGCGGTGCACACGACCCCGCTCAACCATGTGGGGCTGTGGGTGGACGACCTGCCCAAGGCAGTGGAATGGATGACGGCCCACGGCGTGCGCTTCGCTCCCGGCGGCATCCGCCGCGGGGCTGCGGGCTTCGACATCTGCTTCATTCACCCCAAGAGCAACGACGAGTTCCCGATTGCCGGGGAGGGTGTGCTGATCGAGCTGGTGCAGGCGCCGCCGGACGTGGTGGCGGCGCTGGGTTGAGCGTTCGGGGCTGGGGCTGGGGCTTGAGCTTGAGCTTGAGCTTGAGCTTAAGCAGGGCGGAACCTGCCGGACCCGCGAGTTCCGGGTGCTGAACTACTTGAGTCAGTGAAATGACGATGCCGGACAGATCTGGGGCTCTCAGGAAGCCGCTTGCGACGGGCTCTGAGGCGACCCGGGCACCACTTCCGGCACCGCCACGCTCGCCGCGACCTTGGCCGCCCCACTGCTCCCCTTGAATTTCAGGATCCGCTTCTCCAGCAGTTCCCAGGACAAGGCTGCCACCACACAGGTGAAGGCGAATTGCGCCAGGATCAGCAGCGCCGGTGCATAAGGCAGCCAGCCGAAGCTGCCCGCGTAGTCGGCAAACGCCGGCACGAAGTAGTGGTAGATGTAGAAGCCATAGCTGATGGTGCCCAGATACCGCAGCGGCTGGATCTCCAGCGCCCGCACCAGCCAGCCGTCCTGCGCCGCCGGGAGGTAGCTGAGGATGGCAAAACACATCATCAGCGCGCCCAGCTCCCGCAAGCCCCGCAGCGGCCCCGGCGAGGTGAGGGAGGTCAGCGCCAGTGCCACATCCAGGAACAAGGCCAGTCCGGCACCGAACACCACCAGCAGGCCCACAGGCGCCATCGGCTGCCGTCCCGCCGCCCGCGCCAGGGCGACCAGCCCGCCACAGGCCATGAAGGCGAAGAAGGGCAGGTCCGGCAGATAGGGCTGCGGCACCCGCTCGAAATGCGAGAAATCGTAGACGGCGGCCACCACGGCCAGCCCGAGCAGGCCCAGCGTGATGCGGCGATGCTGCGACGCCGCCACCCACAGCAGCAGCGGCGAGGCCAGCATGTAGAAATGCTGTTCGATCGACAGGCTCCACAAATGGGAGATGCTGCTCCACGAATGCGACTTGAACTGCACGTAAATGTTGCCGAGCAACAAGGCGTAGTAGGGCAGCCCGTCGCTGCGCAGGCTCTGGCCGCGGAAGGCGAACATCAGCATGGCCCACGCCAGCGCCAGGTAATAGATCGGGAAGATCCGCAGGGAGCGGCTCTTCCAGAAGCTCTTGAGTTCCGCCATGGGCGCGCTGCGGCCAGCGTCCACCTTCGCACGCTGCGCATGCAGGATGCCGACGATCAGAAATCCGCTGAGCGCGAAGAAGATCTTCACTCCCAGGCCACCGAGGTTGTAGCCGTGCAGGACAAAGTGCTCCACGAACACCAGCAGCACACACAGCGCGCGAACGCCGTCCAGACCGGCGATGCGGCCCTTTGAATTGGTCATTGTTTCCCCCTGACGGCCGCGATGGTAGCGGCCGACTGGGGGAATGGTCGTGACACCCTGTGAGCGGGCTGTCCCTTCTCTCTGGAAGACGTTGTACGGCGGCCGCCCACTGGCCCCAGGAGGGGGCGCGTCGTCTTATTGCTTCAGCGTGGCCGACAACTCCGCCAGGCGAGCGAACTCGGCCCGGTGCCCATAGCGATCGTCCCCGCGCGAGTCACGGGCCAGCTGAACAAACTGTGCCGGGCCGTAGTCGCCAATCAGCGAACTGCCCCGCAGCCACTGGCCCCAGGCCGCCACCGCCACTGCAAAGCGGGTGTCGGCATCCAGACCCGCCACGCTCGGCAGCGTCGCCGGGCGCGCGACGGGTAGTTCCGTCAACCGGCTCTGGGTTTCGCCGGGCTGCTTGTAGCGCAGCTTCACCCAGGCCAGTTCATTCGACTTTGCCTGGCCCGACGTCGCTTGGCCTGCTGCGCTCTTGCTGCCCGGGCTTCCTCCGCCGCCCTTGCCACCGTGGCCACCCTTTCCGCTGTCAGGCGCCTCGTCGCCTTGCGTGCCATAGCGCAGAGGATCGACCGTCCCCTTCGCACCGCGGGGAATGAACTCATACAGCGCGGTCACCTGATGGCCGGCACCGATGTCACCCGCATCCACCTTGTCATTGTTGAAGTCCTCGCGCTTGAGTGCATGCAGCTCATAACCGATCAGCCGGTATTCCTGCACCACCGCCGGATTGAATTCAAGCTGCAGCTTCAGGTCCTGGGCAATGATGGCCAGCGTGGAGGTCATCTCGTTCACCAGCACCTTGTGGGCTTCCTGCAATGAATCGAGGTAGTGATAGCTGCCGTTGCCCACATCGGCCAGGCGCTTCATCAGGGCCTCGTTGTAGTTGCTGTCGCCCACGCCCAGCGTCGTCAGGCTGATGCCCAGCTTGCGCTGCTCTTCGACCAGCGCCTTCAGGATGAGCGGGTCGGTCACGCCGATGTTGAGGTCGCCGTCGGTCGCCAGCAGCACCCGGTTGATGCCGTCCTTGATCAGCGCTTCCCGGGCCTGCGCATACGCCAGGCGGATGCCGCCCTCGCCATAGGTGCCGCCTCCCGCGCGCAGCTGGTCAATGGCCTGGTTGATCCGCTCCTTCTGGTCCCCGGGCGTCGGTGGCAGCACCACCTGCGAGCCGCTGGCATAGGTGACCAGGCTCACCCGGTCCTGCGGCCGCAACTGGGCCGTCAGCAGTTTCAGCCCGGATTGCACCAGCGGCAGACGATCCTGCGGCCCCATGGAGCCGGAGACGTCCACCAGGAACACCAGGTTCGCCGGTGGCAAGGTGGACTTGGCCACGTCCTTGCCCTTGACGGTGATGCGGATCAGGCCGCGGTCCAGATGCCAGGGCGAGGCCATGACCTGGGTGCGGACCTTGAAGGGGTCCTTGGCGTCCGGTGCCGGGCCGGCGTCATCAAATCCGAAGTAGTTGACCAGTTCCTCCACGCGCACCGCGTCCTTGGGCGGCAGTTGCCCTCGGTTGATGAACCGGCGCACATTGGCGTAGCTGCCGGTGTCCACGCTGGCGCTGAAGGTGGAGACCGGCTGCTCCGCCACCCGCTGCCACGGATTCTCGGTGTAGGACTCGTACTTGGCCGTGTCCGGTTGCGCCTGCCATTGGGGCTGGTAGGACGGCGGCAAGAGCCGGCTGCGGCTCATGGTCCCGGTCGCCGGCGGAGCCACGGACATTGGCGCGGCCGTCGGCGGTCCTCCGACAAATTCCTTCATGGCCGGCGCCGGCATGATGAGCGCTTCGGGCGGGGGTGGCGGGGGCAGGGGTGTCGGGCTGAGTGGCGCGCTTGGGAGCAGCACCTCAGGAGGCGCTTTGGCGTCGTGGCGGGACTGCGGCGGGGGGTCGCCATTGGCGCAAGCCGTGAGCAGCGCCACGGCCGCCGTCAGCATGCTCACCATCAGCGGCGCTGCGGTGGCGGACCCGATGCCACGGGTGAGTGGGGCGCCCCTGGCACGCCGACGCCCCGAAACCGCTGGACCGGCTTGACTGGCCTGGCTGCCCTGGCTGTCCCGGCCGGGCTGCCACTGCGAAGCCTCCTGATTCCAATCGCTCAAATCGCGCATGCTGTTGCTCTCCCTGTACCGGCGGCGGGCGCCGGTTGTGCTGCATGGATGAAGTCCTGCTCCTCACACCGCGGTCGCCCGCAGGTGCGCATGGTGCACAACGTGTCACCGTCGGCGCGGTTGACCTGGCCCCCCTTGTGGTGGGGAGCCGCCAAAGGAGGGGCTGAGCTGATGTAAACTCGCCGGCTTCACCGAATTTCCGACGCTGCTCGAAGCACGTTCTGACCGGCGGGGTGCCAGGCAAGGCCAGGGGTCCCGTCAGCGTCACGGCTGGCGAGTTGTGACTTCGGTTGGGTGTCTGTTCAATTCATTACCGGAGCCAACATGGGCAACAAGATCATCACGGAAGCCGATCGCCGCGCTACCCCCCGTCCCGTGCCCCCCAAGGGCGTGACCGTCACCACCGTGCGCGGCCAGAAGAGCAGCCTGGAGCGTGGTTCGCATACCCGCAGCAAGAAGAACCCGGGCAAGCGTCCTCATTCGGGTTGATTCCGGATTGATGTCGGCTTGAGAGGAGCCGGTCCTGCGGACCGCTGGCTCCCCTCACCGCCCTCACTGCCGACTGACAGGCCCACGCCCTCCGGCGGGGCCTGTTTTCATTTCTGAAAGGCTCTGCAAGACTGCAGGCGCCCGCTTCACACCCCCTCTGCTCGATCAATCGCCATGATCCGCATCAACGAACTTCGCCTGCCGCTCAACCATCCGGAAGAGGCCCTTCGCCCGGCCATCGTCTCCCGTCTGGGCATCCCGGACGCCCACCTGCAGTCCTTCACCGTCTTCAAGCGCAGCTACGACGCGCGCAAGAAGGCCGCCATGGTGCTGATCTACAGCGTCGACTGTGAGGTGGAGAACGAAGCAACCGTGCTGCAGCGCCTGCAGGGCGATGCCCACGTCAAGCCGTCGCCCGACACCTCCTACCAGTTTGTCGGCCATGCGCCGGCGGACTTCTTCGCCGAGCAGCGCCCGCGCCCGGTGGTCATCGGTTTTGGCCCCTGCGGCATCTTTGCGGCGCTGATCCTGGCGCAGATGGGTCTGCGGCCCATCGTGCTGGAACGCGGCAAGCAGGTGCGCGAACGGACCAAGGACACCTGGGGCCTGTGGCGCCAGAGCGAGCTGGACCCCGAATCGAATGTGCAGTTCGGCGAGGGTGGCGCCGGCACGTTTTCGGACGGCAAGCTCTACAGCCAGATTTCCGACCCCCGCTATCTCACCCGCAAGGTCCTGACCGAGTTCGTCAAGGCCGGCGCGCCGGAGGAAATCCTCTTTGTGAGCAAACCCCACATCGGCACCTTCCGGCTGGTGAGCATGGTCATCAAGATCCGCGCCGAGATCGAGCGGCTGGGCGGGGAGATCCGCTTCCAGCAGAAGGTGACGGACGTGCTGATCGAGCCGGATGCCCAAGGCGTGCGCCATGTGCGGGGCGTGAAGCTGGCGTCCGGTGAGGAACTGCGTGCCGATCATGTGGTGGTCGCGCTGGGCCACAGCGCGCGTGACACCTTCCAGATGCTGCATGAACGCGGTGTCTACATGGAAGCGAAGCCGTTCTCCATCGGCTACCGCATCGAGCATCCGCAATCCATCATCGACAAGGCCCGCTTCGGACCGAACGCGGGCCATCCGATTCTCGGCGCGGCGGACTACAAGCTGGTACATCACGCCTCCAACGGCCGCTCGGTCTACAGCTTCTGCATGTGCCCGGGCGGTACGGTGGTGGCGGCGACCTCCGAGCCGAACCGGGTGGTCACCAACGGCATGAGCCAGTACTCCCGCGCAGAGCGCAACGCCAATGCCGGCATCGTGGTGGGCCTGTCCCCAGAGGACTACCGGCAGGACGGCAAGAAGGACGGCAGCACCGTCAATCCGCTGGATGGCCTGGCCTTCCAGCGCTATTGGGAGTCACGTGCGTTCGAGCTGGGGGAGGGCGGTTACCGCGCTCCCGCCGCGCTGGTGGGCGACTTCATCAAGCGGCAGCGCAGCACGATGCTGGGCGCGGTGGAGCCGAGCTACAAGCCGGGCGTCACGATGACCGATCTGCAGCAAAAGGGCCGCGGCAGTCTGCCGGAGTATGCGCTGGATGCCATCCGCGAGGCACTGCCGGCCTTCGAGCGGCAGATCCGCGGCTTCTCGATGAATGATGCGGTGCTCACGGGTGTCGAGACACGCACCTCCTCGCCGCTGCGCATCACTCGCGGCAAGGACTATCAGAGCCTGAACGTGCGGGGGTTATATCCCGCTGGCGAGGGCGCCGGTTACGCGGGCGGCATCATGTCCGCCGGGGTGGACGGCATTGAGGTGGCCGAGGCGCTGGGCCACGCGGTGCTGGCCGAGCGCTGACGACGGGCCGGGCGCACGGCCAGGGGATGGGGCGCGCAATCCCTAGGCTTCGTTGTCTGCGAAGGGACTATCATGCATGTGGGTAGTCCCAGCCCTTGAGGCGAAGGCTACAGTTCAACCTAGCCAGAAGCCCACCATGCGCCTCGATCTCACCACGCTCAACCTCGTTTTGGCCATCGAACAGACCCGGTCGATCACCCGGGGCGCCGAGCGCGAGCACCTGGCGCTGGCCGCCGCCAGCAAGCGGATTTCCGATCTGGAAACGCGTCTGGGCGTCCAGCTCTTCGAGCGCCGCGCCCGGGGCGTGGAGCCGACGGAAGCCTGCCGGGCGCTGGTCCGCCACATCCGCTCGCTGCATGCGTCCCTGCATGCGCTGGAAAGCGAAGTGGTCGAATTTGCCCGCGGCATCAAGGGCCATCTGCGCATTGCCGCCAATGCCGGCGCCATTGCAGAAGCGCTGCCGCCCGACCTGGCGGCGTTCTCCCAGGCCCATCCCCAGATCCGCATCAGCCTGGAAGACCAGACCAGCGCCGAAGTCCAGGCCGCCGTGGCCGAAGGGCGCGCCGATGTCGGTGTGTTCACCACGCCGCTGCTGGACAACCGGCTGCAGACCTGGTCGTACCGCCAGGGGCGCCTGTCGGTGCTGGTGCCCAATCGCCATGCCTTGGCCGACCGCACGTCGGTCAGCTTCGACGACCTGCTGGACCACGACCTGGTGGGTCTGCACAGCGGCGCCGCCGCCCAGGAGCTGATGCTCCAGGAAGCCATGGCCCGGGGCCGCACCCTCAAGGCCCGCCTGCAGGTGCGCGGTTTTGATGCCATCGCCCAGCTGGTGGAAGCCGGCATGGGCGTGGCGGTCCTGCCCGATGCCCCGGCCCGGCGTTTTGCCCAGGTCTTTGACGTCCGGCGTCTGGATCTGGATGAAGCCTGGGCCCGCCGCGACTATGTTCTGGGTGTGGCCCGTCAGGAGCGCCTGCCCACCGTCGTGCAGCGCTTTGTGGATGCGCTGTGCCCGCCTCCCGCCAAGTGATTCGCTCAGCGATCGCCCAGTGACCTTGCAGTGATGGAAGAAGCCCATGACTAACCCCCACGCGACCTCCCGCACCCTCTACGACAAGCTCTGGGATGAGCATGTGGTGCACACCGAAGAAGACGGCACCGCGGTGCTGTACATCGACCGCCATCTGGTGCATGAAGTGACCAGTCCGCAGGCCTTCGAAGGGCTGGACATCGCGGGACGCAAGGTGTGGCGGCTGTCCGCCAACCTCGCGGTCAGCGACCACAACGTGCCGACCACCGACCGCAGCGAGGGCATCGCCGATCCGGTGTCCCGCCTGCAGGTGGACACGCTGGACGCCAACTGCGACCGCTTCGGCATCACCCAGTTCAAGATGAGTGACCGCCGCCAGGGCATCGTCCACGTGATCGGCCCGGAGCAGGGCGCCACGCTGCCCGGCATGACGGTGGTCTGCGGCGATAGCCACACCTCCACCCACGGCGCATTCGGCGCACTGGCCCATGGCATCGGCACCTCGGAGGTCGAGCATGTGCTGGCCACGCAGACGCTGCTGGCCAAGAAGGCTAGGAACATGCTGATCCAGGTGGACGGTCAGGTGGCGCCGGGCGTTGGCGCCAAGGACATCGTGCTGGCCATCATCGGCCGCATCGGCACCGCCGGCGGCACCGGCTACACCATCGAATTCGCCGGCTCTGCGATCCGTGCGCTGAGCATGGAAGGTCGCATGACCGTCTGCAACATGGCGATCGAAGCCGGTGCGCGCGCCGGGCTGATCGCGGTGGATGACACCACCATCCAGTATGTGAAGGGCCGTCCGTTCTCGCCGACCGGCGTGGAATGGGATCAGGCCGTGCAGTACTGGCGCACCCTGCATTCGGACCCTGGCGCGCAGTTCGACAAGGTCGTCACGCTGGATGCCGCGCAGATCCGCCCTCAGGTCACCTGGGGCACTTCGCCGGAGATGGTGCTGTCCATCGAGGACCGCGTGCCGGATCCGGACAAGGAAAAGGACGCCGTCAAGCGCGGCGCCATGGAGCGGGCACTGCACTACATGTCGCTGGAGCCGAACAAGGCGATCAACGACATCCGCATCGACAAGGTGTTCATCGGTTCCTGCACCAACAGCCGCATCGAGGACATGCGCGAGGCCGCTGCCGTGGTGCGCCGCCTGGGGGGGCGCATCGCCAGCAATGTGAAGCTGGCGCTGGTGGTGCCGGGCTCGGGTCTGGTCAAGGCGCAGGCCGAGGCCGAAGGGCTGGACCAGGTCTTCAAGGCCGCCGGCTTTGAATGGCGGGAGCCGGGCTGCTCGATGTGCCTGGCGATGAATGCCGACCGGCTGGAGCCGGGTGAGCGCTGTGCCTCCACCAGCAACCGGAATTTCGAGGGCCGGCAGGGCGCCGGCGGGCGCACCCATCTGGTGAGCCCGGCCATGGCGGCTGCGGCGGCCATGGAAGGCCATTTTGTTGACGTTCGCAAGATCGGAGCCTGACATGGATCAGTTCACCATTCACAAGGGTCTCGTGGCGCCGATGGACCGCGAGAACGTCGACACCGACGCGATCATCCCCAAGCAGTTCCTCAAGTCGATCAAGCGCACCGGCTTCGGCCCCAACCTGTTCGACGAATGGCGCTACCTGGACCACGGCGAGCCGGGCCAGGATCCGGCCAGCCGCAAGCCCAATCCGGACTTCGTGCTGAATCAGCCGCGGTATCAGGGGGCCTCCATCCTGATTGCCCGGGCCAACTTCGGCTGCGGCTCCAGCCGCGAGCATGCGCCCTGGGCGCTGCAGCAATACGGGTTTCGCGCGCTGATTGCGCCGAGCTTTGCCGACATCTTCTTCAACAACACCTTCAAGAACGGCGTGCTGCCGATCGTGCTGCCGGAGCATCAGGTGGCCCGCCTGTTCGACGAAGTCGCGGCCTTCCCGGGCTACCAGCTGACGGTGGACCTGCCGCGCCAGGTGGTGGTCAAGCCCGATGGCGAAGAGCTGCCCTTCGAGGTGCAGCCCTTCCGCAAATACTGCCTGCTCAACGGTTTTGACGACATCGGCCTGACCCTGCGTCACGCTGACAAGATCAAGGCCTTCGAAGCCGAGCGCATCGCCACCAAGCCCTGGCTGAACCACCAGCTTCCACGTTAAACCCTGGGGAAGATCCCATGAAGATTGCAGTTCTGCCGGGTGACGGCATTGGCACCGAAATCATCGCCGAGGCGGTCAAGGTCCTGAAGGTGCTGGACCTTCCGCTGGAGATGGAGACGGCCCCGGTGGGTGGCGCTGCCTACGAGGCGGCCGGCCATCCGCTGCCTGAGGCGACGCTCAAGCTCGCCCAGCAGGCGGATGCGGTGCTGTTTGGCGCGGTGGGTGACTGGAAGTACGACAAGCTCGAACGCGCGCTGCGCCCGGAGCAGGCGATTCTGGGTCTGCGCAAGGCGCTGGGGCTGTTCGCCAACTTCCGCCCGGCCATCTGCTATGAGCAACTGACCCATGCCTCCAGCCTCAAGCCCGAACTGGTGGCGGGGCTGGACATCCTGATCATCCGCGAGCTGACCGGCGACATCTACTTCGGCCAGCCGCGCGGCCGCCGCACCGCGGTGGACGGCCATTTCCCCGGCAGCGAAGAGGCCTTCGACACCATGCGCTACTCGCGCCCGGAGATCGAGCGCATCGCCCACGTTGCCTTCCAGGCGGCCCGCCTGCGCAACCGCAAGGTCACCAGCGTCGACAAGGCCAATGTGCTGGAGACCTTCCAGTTCTGGAAGGATGTGGTCACCGAGGTGCATGCCCAGTATCCGGACGTGGAGCTGGAGCACATGTACGTGGACAACGCCGCCATGCAGCTGGTGAAGGCGCCGAAGAAGTTCGATGTGGTCGTCACCGGCAACATGTTCGGCGACATCCTGTCGGACGAAGCGGCGATGCTGACCGGCTCGATCGGCATGCTGCCGTCCGCCTCGTTGGACAAGAACAACAAGGGACTGTATGAGCCCAGCCACGGCAGTGCCCCGGACATCGCGGGCAAGGGCATCGCCAATCCGCTGGCTACAATCCTTTCCGCTGCCATGATGCTCAAGTTCTCCCTCCACCAGCCCGAAGCCGCCGCTCGTATCGAGCAGGCGGTTCAAGCCGTGCTGGCCCAGGGTCTGCGCACTGCGGACATCTGGAGCGAGGGCACCCAGAAGGTGAGCACCCGCGAGATGGGGGATGCCGTGGTGGCTGCGGTCCAATCCGGAACTGCAGCCGGCGCGACCAGCACCACCAAAACCACCAAAACCATCAAGAGCTGACAGCTCCGGTTCGTCTCGCCCCTGCACAAACCCGGCGAAGCGAGTCGGGCAGAGGTCAGAGGGTTTGTGGACATCCAACAAGGAACGCAAGATGACGACATTGGTAGGACTGGTGGGCTGGCGCGGCATGGTCGGCTCGGTGCTGATGGACCGCATGGCCCAGGAGCGGGACTTCGACCTGATCGAGCCGCTGTTCTTCAGCACCTCCAACGCTGGCGGCAGCGCGCCGGCGTTCGCGAAGAACGAGACCAAGCTGCAGAACGCGTTTGACCTGGAACAGCTCAAGCGCTGCGACATCATCATCACCTGCCAGGGCGGCGACTACACCAGCGAGGTCTACCCCAAGCTGCGTGCGGCCGGCTGGAGCGGTCACTGGATCGATGCAGCGTCCACGCTGCGCATGTCCAGCGATGCCGTCATCGTGCTGGATCCGGTGAACCTGCCGGTCATCGAGCAGTCGCTGGCCAAGGGCGGCCGCGACTGGATCGGCGGCAACTGCACCGTCAGCTGCATGCTGATGGGCGTGGGCGCGCTGTACAAGGCCGGGCTGGTCGAGTGGATGTCCACCCAGACCTATCAGGCGGCATCCGGCGGTGGTGCGCAGCACATGCGTGAACTGCTGACCCAGTACGGCACCCTCAACGCCGAAGTGCGCGCCCTGCTGGATGACCCCAAGAGCGCCATCCTGGAAATCGACCGCCAGATCATCCAGAAGCAGCGCAGCCTCTCCGCCGACGAAACCGCCAACTTCGGCGTTCCCCTGGGTGGCTCGCTGATTCCCTGGATCGACAAGGATCTGGGCAACGGCCAGTCCAAGGAAGAGTGGAAGGGCATGGCCGAGACCAACAAGATCCTGGGGCAGGGCGAGGGCTTCGGCACCGCGGCCATCCCGGTCGATGGCTTCTGCGTTCGCATTGGCGCGATGCGCTGCCACAGCCAGGCGCTGACCTTCAAGCTGAAGAAGGATGTGCCGCTGGCCGACATCGAAGAGATGATCGCCGCGGACAACGAATGGGTGAAGGTGGTGCCCAACACCCGCGAGGCCACCATCCGTGACCTGACGCCGGTGGCGGTGACCGGCACCATGACCATCCCGGTGGGGCGTCTGCGCAAGATGGCGATGGGCCCCGAGTACCTGGGGGCCTTCACCGTGGGCGACCAGCTCCTGTGGGGCGCGGCCGAACCGCTGCGCCGCATGCTGCGCATCCTGCTGGCACGCTGAACGCTCAAGGTCGAGCGCTGAGCGCCGACACCGGCCCCCCGACGGATCCTTGGCGTTGAATGCGCCTGCGGCGCCAGGATCCCCCGGCGACCGGGTAACAGCGGTCGCCGGCTGTCACCAAACCCGCCCTGGCTGAGCCCTCTTCCGGGGGCCTGTCGGGGCGATCCCGCTTCCTGTGGGGTCTCTCTGGACCTACGTCACAGACTTCGCGTTGCCCGTACGCGACAAGCTGGTAACCGGCTGTGAACCATGGCCAGTTCATCCATGCTATTCAGGGTCTTTCTCAGCAACGGAGCGTATATGCTTGCCACCGTTGTGATTTTCTACCGCGGGAACGGAGCGGGCATTGCCAAACGCTCGCGTCACACAACAACAATACGTCATGACAGGCGGTCCAAGTTTTAGGGGCCGCTTTGTTGCTTTGGGGGACGCCTTGAAAAAACATGCAAGCGCTTATGCGCGATTTGCCCTGAGCCAAGTGGCTGCGGTGACTGCTCTGAGTCTCGCAGCGGGTTCGGCCTGGGGGTTGGGACTGGGCAAGCTGACGGTGCAATCGGCGCTGGGGGAGACTCTGCGCGCCGAGATCGACGTCACCAGTCTGACGCCCGAGGAAGCAGCTTCGCTGAAGCTGAAAGTGGCGAACCCCGAGGCCTACCGGGCCAGCGGTCTGGATTACAACGCCGTGCTGACCAGTGCCCAGGTGCAACTGGCGCGTCGTGCCGACGGTCGTCCTTATCTGCGGGTCACCAGTGACCGCGCGGTGCAGGAGCCGTTCGTTGACGTCATCCTGGAGCTGAACTGGTCCAACGGTCGACTGACGCGTGAATTCACGCTGCTGTTCGATCCGCCCACCAGCAACGTGGCGCGCAGCAACGACAGCGGCACCTCGCCGGTGATCTCCGCTCCGGCCGGCTCGGCTCAGGGTTCGGGCTCGGCACCGGTGGCCAGTTCCAATGGCCGCGCCGCCTCGGCAGCGCCGATGCCGCCGGCTCCCGCCGTGACCGCCCGCCCGAAGGGCAGCGCTGCGGCACCGGCCCCGGCCACCGCCAAGGCGCCCGCACCGGCCCCGGCGACTGGCGCCAGCGAATACACGGTCAAGCAGGGTGACACGCTCTCCCGCATTGCTTCCAAGACGCAGCCTTCGGGCGTGTCGCTGGACCAGATGCTGGTCGGGCTGTATCGCAACAACCCGGACGCCTTCATCAACAACAACATGAACCGGCTCAAGTCCGGTGCCGTGTTGCAGGTGCCTGGCAGCGATTCGCTCACCAGCATCACCCCGCAGGAAGCCCGTCAGGTCATCCAGGCACAGAGCAGCGATTTCGGTAGCTACCGGTCGCGTCTGGCGGAAGCCGCTCCGACCCTGAAGCAGACCGACAGCGAGCGCCAGGCCAAGGGCCAGGTGCAGGCCGCGGTGGATGAGCGCAAGAGCGCTGCAGCCCCCACCCCGGACAAGCTGACCCTGAGCAAGGGTGCTGCTGCCGACAAGGCCGAAACCAAGGTCTCCAAGGAGACCGAGAAGAAAGACTCCGCCGCCCGCGTGGCCGAGCTGACCCGCAACGTGGAAGAGCTGAAGAAGCTCAGCGCTGCGGCCAAGCCGGCGTCCGCCACCGCGCCTGCGGCTTCGCCCGCACCGGCCCCGACGCCTGCACCGGCCCCCGCACCGATGGCTGCGCCGTCCGTACCGGCCGTGACCGTGGCTGGCAACACCCCGCCGACTGCCGCGTCGGAAGCCTCCAGCGTGCTGGCCGATGCGGATGCCGCATCCGCGCCGGTCGCTGCTTCGGCACCGCCCGTGGCCCGTCCGATGCCTCAGCCTCAGCCCCAGCCGGAAGAGCCGGGTCTGCTGGAATCCCTGAAGGACTATCTGCCGGCCATCGGTGCCGCGCTGCTGGTCATCGTCGGGGGTGTGGGTTATCGCACCTGGAAGGCCAAGAAGGACGCCGCCAACCGCGGTGAAACCGCCTTCGCCGAAAGCCGCCTGGCACCGGACTCGTTCTTCGGCCACAGCGGTGGCCAGCGCGTGGACACCCGTGACGGCGCCGCCAGCGGCCAGTCGTCGATGAGCTATTCGCTGAGCCAGCTGGATGCCATCGGCGACGTGGATCCGGTGGCAGAAGCCGACGTCTACCTGGCCTATGGCCGGGACCTGCAGGCCGAAGAAATCCTGAAGGAAGCGCTGCGCGCCAATCCCGAGCGTCTGGCCATCCGCCTGAAGCTGCTGGAGGTCTACGGCAAGCGTCGCGACATCAAGGGCTTTGAGCAACTGGCTGTGCAGCTGTATGCCGAGACCCGCGGTCAAGGCGAAGACTGGGCCAAGGTGCAGGAACTGGGCCGTCAGGTGGATCCGGAAAATCCGCTGTACCAGCCGGGCGGTGCGCCCGTCCTGCTGGGCGACGATGAGGACCGTCCCGAGCCGATGAACGCCAGCACGCTGCCCGCCGCCGGACTGGTGCCGCCGCCTGCCAGCCGCGCTGCGCCGGCTGCTGCTGCCGCCGCTGCTGCTGCGGCCGTGGCTGCCGCGCCGCGTGACACCGGCCCGTCCAGCCTGATGGATCTGGACCTGGACCTGGACCTGGGTTCCAACCCGGCTCCGGCCCCGGCCATGGCTTCGACCCAAGCGCTGCCCAGCGCCGTGAATCAGCCCGACCTGGGCATGGATCTGGACCTGAGCACGCCGCCGTCGGCCCCATCGGCAGCGGCCGCCCGCGACGAACTCTCGTTCGACCTGGGTGACCTGGCCGACACGCCGCGCACGGCGCCGAAGTCGGCTCCGGCCCAGGCGCCGGAGTCGCTGGACTTCGACCTCGGTGGCATCGATCTGGATCTGCCCGCCACGTCCAGCCCGGCCCCGGGCCAGACGCTGGACATGGCTTCGCTGGACCTGCCTGACCTGGACGTTCCCGCTCCCGCACCGGTGCCTGCCGCCGATACGATGAGCCTGGACGACCTGGGTGTGGACCTGGACAGCATCGACCCGAACGATGACGACGCGCTGCAGCGTCAGCTGGAACTGGCGGAAGAGTTCCGTCAGATCGGCGACACCGAAGGCGCCCGCGACGTGCTGCAGGAACTGGTGGCCAAGGCCTCCGGCCCGCTGCGCGACCGTGCCCAGGCGATGCTGAACCAGCTGCGTTGATCGCAGGCTGAAGGCAGCCGCTGCCTCCAGCGCAGCGGCTACACTTGATCAAAGGCGCTCGGCCACAGCCGGGCGCCTTTTGTTTTTGTGAGGGCAGGGGATGCGCGTTGCGCTGGGTGTGAGTTATCGCGGGACCGCTTACAAGGGCTGGCAGAGTCAGCCCGGTGGCGGCACGGTGCAGGATGCACTGGAGGCGGCGCTGGGGCAGTTTGCCGCCCAGCCCATCCGCACCATCTGTGCCGGCCGCACCGACACCGGCGTGCACGGGCTCAACCAGGTGGTGCACTTCGACACCCCGGTGGACCGGGAACCCTTCTCCTGGGTGCGCGGCACCAACCGCTACCTGCCTCCGGACATTGCGGTGCAGTGGAGCGCCTTTCCCGGCGACGACTTCCATGCCCGCAACTGGGCCCGCGGCCGACGCTACTTTTATCTGCTGCTGGAATCGAATGTGCGGCCGGCCATTGAGCAGGGCGCCGTCGGCTGGACCTTCCGTCCACTGGACGGGGATGCCATGCGTGATGCAGCCGCCCGCCTGATCGGCGAGCACGACTTCAGCTCCTTCCGCTCGGCGGAATGCCAGGCGGCGTCGCCGATCAAGCAGTTGCGGCGCATCGACATCCAGCGCCGTGGGGCCTACTGGCGCTTCGAATTTGATGCGTCCGCCTTCCTTCATCACATGATCCGCAACCTGATGGGCTGCCTGATTGCGGTCGGCAGCGGCAATCGGCCGGCGTCGTGGATGGATGAGGTGCTGGCAGCCCGCTCGCGGGATGCGGCTGCCCCGACCTTTTCGCCGGATGGCCTGTATTTCGTCGGGCCGTATTACGACCCGCATTTGCAGCTGCCTGAACGCACGGCGGCGATGGACTGGCTGCCCTGAGCGGACCCGAGCGGCGGCGAAGGGCGCCGAAGGGCTGCACAATGCCGCCCATGACCCGAACCCGAATCAAGATCTGTGGCCTGACCCGTGAGGCCGATGTGGATGCTGCCGTTCAGGCCGGCGCGGACGCCATCGGGCTGGTGTTCTACGACAAGAGCCCCCGCGCCGTGACCGTCGCGCGCGCGGCCGAGCTGGTGCGGCGCCTGCCGCCCTTCGTCACGCCGGTGGGACTCTTCGTCAACGCGGCAATCGCAGAGATCGACGCCGCGCTGCAGGCGCTGCCGACGATGACGCTGCAATTTCACGGCGACGAGACGCCTGAGGACTGCATGCGCTGGAATCGCCCTTATTTGCGTGCGGCCCGCATGGCACCCGGCTTTGATTTGTTAGACTTCGCTCATCGTTTCTCCAGCGCCCAGGCTGTCCTGCTCGACGCATTCGTTGACGGGTATGGTGGGGGTGGAAAGGTGTTTGATTGGTCACTGCTGCCTCCAAGCGTTCCCTCTCCGGTCGTTTTGTCTGGTGGGTTGAGTGCAGCCAACGTGATCGATGGCGTGCTGAAGGTACGGCCCTGGGCCGTTGACGTCAGTTCCGGTGTCGAGGTCGCCAAGGGCCTCAAGGACACCGACAAGATCCGCCAATTCTGCGACGCTGTGCGCCAGGCAGACCAGCAGCTGTCTTCCGGCCATTGAGCGTTGCCCTCTATGAGGACACCTCATGTCTTCCACCATGCTTGATCGTTCCACCGCGCCCCAGGGCGCGCTGAGCAGCACGTCCGATGTGCCCGTCTCCCTGACCACGCCGTTGCAGGGGTATGCCCAGCCGGATGCCGCCGGCCGCTTCGGCCCGGTGCAGACGCCGGCGTCCAGCGGCTACTACGGCGGCCGCTTTGTGGCCGAGACCCTCATCCATGCGCTGGATGAGCTGAACGCAGCCTACGAAAAGTACAGCAAGGACCCGGAATTCATCCGCGAGTACCAATACGAGCTGGCGCATTTCGTGGGCCGCCCCAGCCCCATCTATCACGCCCGCCGGCTGAGCGAAGAGCTCGGGGGTGCGCAGATCTTCCTCAAGCGGGAAGACCTCAACCACACCGGCGCCCACAAGGTGAACAACACCATCGGGCAGGCACTGCTGGCCCGCCGCATGGGCAAGAAGCGGGTGATCGCCGAGACCGGCGCCGGTCAGCACGGCGTGGCCACCGCCACCATCTGCGCCCGTTACGGCATGGAATGCGTGGTGTACATGGGCGCGGAAGATGTCAAGCGTCAGTCGCCCAATGTCTACCGCATGAACCTGCTGGGCGCGACCGTCGTGCCGGTGGAGTCGGGTTCCCGCACCCTCAAGGACGCGCTCAACGAAGCCATGCGCGACTGGGTCACCCACATCGAGAACACCTTCTACATCATCGGCACGGTCGCGGGTCCGCATCCCTATCCGATGATGGTGCGGGACTTTCAGCGCATCATTGGCGACGAATGCCTGATCCAGATGCCGGAGATGATCGGCCGCCAGCCGGATGCGGTGATTGCCTGCGTCGGCGGCGGCAGCAACGCCATCGGCATCTTCTATCCCTACATTCCGCATGAAGGCGTGCGGCTGATCGGTGTGGAAGCGGCCGGACACGGCGTGGACACGCCCAAGCATGCTGCCACGCTGAGCGCCGGCACCCCGGGCGTGCTGCATGGCAACCGCACTTACCTGCTGCAGGACGAGGCCGGCCAGATCATCGAGACGCACTCGATTTCCGCCGGCCTGGACTATCCGGGCGTGGGTCCGGAGCATGCCTACCTGAAGGACATCGGCCGTGCTGAATATGTGGGGGCCACCGACGCGGAAGCGCTGGCGGCGTTCCATCGCCTCTGCCGGACCGAAGGCATCATCCCTGCGCTGGAGTCCAGCCATGCGCTGGCCCATGCGATGAAGCTGGCGCCGACGATGCGTCCGGATCAGCACCTGCTGATCAACCTCTCCGGCCGCGGCGACAAGGACATCGGCACCGTGGCCGACCTCTCCGGCGCGACCTACTTTGACCGTCCGTCGATGGGCGGCCACGCGGTCAAGGGGGGCGCCGAGCTGTCCGGGAACGGCGCCCATCATGGCTCGCATGGCGGTGCCCAGGGAGGTGCGCAATGAGCCGCATCCAGTCCACCTTTGAGCGCCTGAAGGCTCAGGGTCGCAAGGCCCTCATCCCCTACGTCACCGCTGGCGATCCCTATGCCGACGTGACGGTGGAGCTGATGCTGGCCATGGCCCGTGCTGGCGCCGACGTGATCGAGCTGGGCATTCCCTTCTCCGATCCGATGGCCGACGGCCCGGTCATCCAGCGCGCCAGCGAGCGGGCGCTGGCCAAGGGCATCACCTTGCGCCAGGTGCTGGCGATGGTGCGCGAATTCCGGACCCAGGATGCCGACACCCCGGTGGTGCTGATGGGCTATGCCAACCCGATCGAGCGCATGGGCCCCGAGGCCTTTGTCACGGCGGCCAAGGAAGCCGGCGTGGACGGGGTGCTGGTGGTGGACTATCCGCCGGAGGAAAGCGACGCTTTCGCCGCCTCCCTCAAGGCTAGCGGTCTGGATCCCATCTTCCTGCTGGCGCCCACCTCCACCGACGAGCGGGTCCGCCGCATTGGCGAGCTGGCCAGCGGTTACGTCTATTACGTCTCGCTGAAGGGCGTCACCGGGGCCGGCCACCTGGACACCAGCGCGGTGGCGGACGCCATGCCGCGCCTGCGGGCCCATGTGAAGATTCCGCTGGGCGTGGGTTTTGGCATCCGGGACGGCCAGACGGCGGCCGCGGTTGCGCGCGTGTCGGACGCGGTGGTGATCGGTTCGGCACTCGTCCAACTGATCGAGGTCCAGACGCGCGATAATGTCGCCAACCAGGCTGCGGCCTTCATTCGAGACATCCGCCAAGCGCTGGACCGCTGATCGACCGATCAGCGGGCTGTCGCCCACCAAGGAGCCCGCCATGAGTTGGCTTGAGAAACTGCTACCGCCCAAGATTCAACAGACGGACCCGGATCAGCGCCGCACGGTGCCCGAAGGTCTGTGGATCAAGTGCCCGTCCTGCGAAACCGTCCTCTACAAGACGGACCTGGAGCAGAACGTCAACGTCTGCCCCAAGTGCTCGCACCACCACCGCATTGGTGCCCGTGCGCGTCTGGACGCCTTCCTGGACGGCGAAGGCCGTTACGAAGTCGGCCAGGAAGTGCTGCCGGTGGACGCCTTGAAGTTCAAGGACAGCAAGAAGTATCCGGACCGGCTCAAGGAAGCGCTGGAATCCACCGGAGAGACCGATGCACTGGTGGTCATGGGCGGCTCGGTGATGAGCGTGCCTGTGGTGGCCGCCTGCTTCGAGTTCGACTTCATGGGCGGCTCGATGGGCTCCGTGGTGGGCGAGCGTTTTGCGCGGGGTGTGGAAACGGCGCTGGAGCAGAAGACCCCGTTCATCTGCTTCACCGCCACCGGCGGCGCGCGGATGCAGGAAGGTCTGCTCTCGCTGATGCAGATGGCCAAGTCCAATGCGGCGCTGACGCGTCTGGCCAAAGCCAAGCTGCCCTACATCAGCGTGCTGACCGACCCCACCATGGGCGGCGTGTCGGCCAGCTTCGCCTTTGTGGGTGACATCGTCATCGCCGAACCCAAGGCCCTGATCGGCTTTGCGGGCCCGCGGGTGATCGAGAACACCGTGCGCGAGAAGCTGCCCCCCGGCTTCCAGCGGGCCGAATTCCTGCTGGAGAAGGGCGCCGTGGACATGATCGTGGACCGCCGCAAGCTGCGCGAGACCATTGCCCGCAGCCTGGCCATGCTGCAGCGCCAGAGCGCTGACGCGGTCGCCTGAGTCGCTGCTGCACACATCGTCCGCGTCTGTTGCACTGAGGTGCTCGGCGCAGCCCTGGGGACGGTCTCCAGGGCGCCTTGAATCAATGGCCAGCCGGCAACGGACTGGCCGTGTTTGTTTTGGGCCTAGATTCGCATGACAAGTTCTGGCGTTCCCCCTGTTCCCGCCGCGGCGTCCGTGGCGTCCCTTCCTGCCGGGTTGTCGGCAGATCCCCAGCAGGCGCTGGACCAATGGCTGGCCCACTGCGAGCGGCTGCACCCCAAAGAGATCGACATGACCCTGGCCCGCGTGGCCCAGGTGCGTGAAGCGCTCGGCCTCAGCTTTGGCGAGACGCCGGTGGTGATGGTGGCGGGCACCAACGGCAAGGGATCGACCTGCGCGATGCTGGAAAGCGTGGCGCTGCAGGCCGGTTACCGGGTGGGGCTCTACATCAAACCGCATCTGGTGCACTTCCAGGAGCGCTGCCGGGTCGATGGCCGCCCGGTGGATGCAGCCTCGCTGCTGCCGCACTTTGCCGCGGTGGACGCGGCCCGCGGTGATCTGGCCCTGACCTATTTCGAATTCACCACCCTGGCCATCCTGCACCGGCTGGCGGCCGAGCCGCTGGACCTGGTCATTTTGGAAGTCGGGCTGGGTGGACGGCTGGATGCCGTCAACGTGATCGATGCCGACTGCAGCGTCATCACCAGCATCGACCTGGATCACACCGAGTACCTGGGTCCGGACCGGGAGTCGGTCGGGCGCGAGAAGGCGCACATCATGCGGCCGGGCAAGCCGGTGGTGGTGTCCGACCCGATGCCGCCGGCCAGCATTGCCGCCCACGCGGAAGCGGTGGGCGCCGACCTGCGTCAACTGGGCCGAGACTTCACCTACAGCGGCGACCGCCAGCAATGGCAATGGGCGGGTCGCAACCGACGCTACAGCGGCATGTCCTATCCCGCGCTGCGGGGGGTGAACCAGCTGCTCAACGCCGCCGGGGTGCTGGCCGTGTTCGAGGCGCTGTATGAGCGACTGCCGATCAGCGCCCAGGCGGTGCGCGCCGGGCTCGCACTGGTGGAGCTGCCCGGCCGCTTCCAGGTGGTGCCGGGCTCGCCGATGCTGGTGCTGGACGTGGCCCACAACCCCCATGCGGTGGCCGCGCTGGCCCAGAACCTGGACCAGATGGGTTTTTATCCGCGCACCCGGGCCGTCTTTGGCGCGATGGCGGACAAGGACCTGGCCAACATTCTTTCGCGCATCGCGCCGCTGATCGACCACTGGCACTTCTGCGACCTGCCCATCCCCCGTGCGGCGACCGCCCAGGCGTTGGTCCAGCGTTTCGAGGAGGGCAGGGCACAGGGCCTGCTGAAATCCCCGGCTGATGTGGGCACGAGTGTGCATCCGGACCCGGCCACCGCATTGGCCGCCGCCGCATCGCAGGCAGACCCCGCTGATAGAATTTTGGTCTTTGGTTCCTTCTACACCGTCGGGGGTGTGCTCAAGCATGGGCTGCCCCGTCTGGGGGCTGGCGTGGTGCCAGAGCTCCCTTAACGCCAGCATAGGCATTGAAGCTCCATGGGTCTGTTGTCTTTTCTGAAGCGCGGCGGTGCTGATGACGGCGCCAAGGCGGTGAACACCGCCCCCGCCGGTCGACAGGCCCGCAGCAACCGGGCCTCGACCGAGGCGGTGGATGATGTCCAGCAGCTGCGGCTGCGGGTGCGTCGTCGCCTGATCGGCTCGGTGGTCCTGGTGGTGGCCGCGGTGCTGATCTTCCCGCTGCTGTTCGAGACCCATCCGCGTCCCATCCCGGTCGATCTGCCGATCGAGATTCCGCGCAAGGAAGGTGCGGCGCCCCTGAACGTGCCGGGCCCCAAGGTGGCCCGCACCGACGATACGGTCGATCCCAAGGAAGCCGGCCGCGCCGCCATCATCCAGGAAACCGCCGAGCAGGCCGCCGCTGACCGGGCGGTGCCGCCGCCCGAGACCGCCCAGGCCCCGCGGGACCTGCCGGTCGATCCGGCCGCCCGCAGCGATGTGAAGCCCGAGGCCAAGGCCCGTATGGCGGAACCGGCGCATGCGGAGACGAGTCCGAAAGCCGCGGACAAGCCGGTCGACAAGCCGGCGCAGATCCGTGTGGTCGAAGCCAGGCCGGTCAGGCCCGAGGTGAAGGTGGAAGCGAAGCCGGAGCCGAAGGTCGAAGCCAAACGTCCTGCGACCTCGAATGAATCCGCCCGCGTGCAGGCGATGCTGGACGGCCATGCCGCGGACCGCAAGGCCGCCGACGCCGCCGCCGCAGACCGCAAGGCGGCAGAAGCTGCGCCGAATGGCAGCCGGTTCATCGTCCAGGTGGGTGCCTACGCGGATGCCAAGGCCGCGCAGGACGCGCGCAGCAAGGTGGAGCGCATGGGCCTGAAAACCTATACCCAGGCGGTGGACACACCGGATGGCAAGCGCATCCGCGTGCGGGTCGGCCCCTTTGGCAGCCGGGATGAGGCGGACAAGGTGGCCGCCAAGGTCCGCAGCGGTGGGCTCAGCTCCGCGGTGCTCACGCTCTGACGGCGCATGATGAGCTGGGTCGACCTCGCACTCCTGGCCATGCTGGTCATCTCCGTCCTGCTAGGCGTGTGGCGGGGTCTGGTGTTCGAGGTGATGACCATCGTGGGCTGGCTGGTGGCCTGGATGGCCGCGCCCTTCGTCGCGCCGTGGATCGAGCAGGTGCTGCCGCAGGACAAATGGAGCCCGACGCTGCTGCATGCGTTGGGCCTGGTGCTGGCCTTCCTGCTGGTGCTGCTGCTTTGGGGCCTGGGGGCCAAGCTGGTGCGGGCGCTGATCCAGGCCACGCCGCTGAGCATCATCGACCGGCTGGGTGGCGCGGTCTTCGGCGTGCTGCGCGGTGTCTTGCTGGGGCTGGTGGTGGCGGTGGTCGTGGGCATGACACCCGCGGTGCGCTCGCCGGCCTGGAACGAATCGCTGCTGGCGCCCTGGCTGCAGGGCACCCTGGTGCAGGTCCGGCCGCTGCTGCCGCAGGCCCTGCACGACTACATTCCCATTCCGGCCTCACCATCACAAGTGGTCAGGTCTCATCGTTTCTCAGTGATTTGAAGGATCAGCCATGTGCGGCATCGTCGGTGTAACCTCCAAAGCGCCGGTCAACCAGCTCATTTATGACGCGCTGCTGCTGTTGCAGCACCGTGGGCAGGACGCGGCCGGCATCGTCACCATGCAGGGCAAGAAGTGCTTCATGCACAAGGCGCGCGGCATGGTGCGGGACGTGTTCCGCACCCGCAACATGCGGGCGCTGCCCGGCACGGTGGGCCTGGGTCAGGTCCGCTACCCGACTGCCGGCAATGCCTACAGCGAAGAAGAAGCTCAGCCCTTCTACGTCAACGCCCCCTACGGCATCGTGCTGGTCCACAACGGCAACCTCACCAATGCCCATGCGCTGAAGGACCAGCTGTTTGAAGTGGACCGCCGCCACATCAACACCGAGAGCGATACCGAGGTGCTGATCAACGTGCTGGCGCACGAGCTGGAAATGGCCGGTCGCGAGCTGCCGCTGACGCCGGCGTCCGTCTTCAAGGCGGTGGCCGAGGTGCACAAGCGGATCAAGGGCTCTTATGCCGTCATCGCGCTGATCGCCGGCCACGGCCTGCTGGCTTTCCGCGATCCATATGGCATCCGTCCGCTGTGCTTTGGCCAGTCGGCCGAGGGCGATGTGATGGTTGCCAGCGAAAGCGTGGCGCTGGAAGGCACCGGCCACCAGCTGACGCGCGATGTGGCCCCGGGTGAAGCGCTGTTCATCGACACCGCCGGCAACATCCATACGCAGCAGTGCGCCGAGAATCCGACGCTCAACCCCTGCATGTTCGAGTTCGTCTACCTGGCACGCCCGGATTCGGTGATGGACGGCATCTCGGTCTACCAGTCCCGCCTGAACATGGGCGAGACCCTGGCCCAGCGCCTGATCTCCACCATCCCGCCCTCGGAAATCGACGTGGTCATCCCGATCCCTGAATCCAGCCGGCCTTCGGCCATGCAGCTGGCACATCGCATCGGCAAGCCCTATCGAGAAGGTTTCGTCAAGAACCGCTATGTGGGCCGGACCTTCATCATGCCGGGCCAGTCCACCCGCAAGAAGTCGGTGCGTCAGAAGCTCAATGCCATTGGCCTGGAGTTCAAGGACCGCAATGTGCTGCTGGTCGATGACTCGATCGTGCGGGGCACCACCTCCAAGGAGATCGTGCAGATGGCCCGCGAGGCGGGTGCACGCAAGGTCTACCTGGCTTCCGCGGCGCCGCCGGTGCGTTTCCCCAATGTCTATGGCATTGACATGCCCACCAAGGAAGAGCTGATCGCCCACGGCCGTTCGATCGAGGAAATCCGCCAGTTCATCGGCGCCGACGCCCTGATCTATCAGGATGTGGATGCGATGAAGCGGGTCGTGGCCCAGCTGCGTCCGGGACTGAACGGCTTTGAGGCGTCCTGCTTCGATGGCAGCTACATCACCGGTGATGTCAGCGCCGAAGACTTCGCCACCATGCAGGCGCAGCGCAAGTCGCAGGCGGAAGAAGACGATCTGCCGGCGCGCAGCCGCCTGGCCCTGCAAAGTGGAGGGGACCAGTGAGCAGCCAGGACGCCCAGCCGAACGCCAAAAAGGGCGGCATCCCGCGCGTGGCCTTGCCGGAAGACGCGCGCATGGCCACGCTGGCCGTGCGTGAGGGCCTGCCGCCGACGCCCTGGGGCGAGAACTCCGAAGCCCTGTTCCTGACCAGCTCGTTTGTGCATCCGGATGCCGCGACCGCCGCGCGCCGGTTCGCCAACGAGGAAGAAGCGTTTGTCTACAGCCGCTTCTCCAACCCGACCGTCATGATGATGGAGCGCCGTCTGGCGGCGCTGGAAGGCACGGAAGCCTGCATCGGCACGTCCTCCGGCATGTCGGCCATCATGCTGCTGGTGATGGGTCTGCTCAAGGCCGGGGACCATGTGGTGTGCTCGCGCTCGGTGTTCGGGTCCACGATCAAGCTGCTGCAAGGAGAGTTTGGCAAGTTCGGCGTGCAGGTCAGTTTCGTGTCGCAGACCGACCTTTCCGAGTGGAAGGCCGCGCTGCAGCCCAACACCCGCTTGCTGTTTGCCGAGACGCCGACCAATCCGCTGACAGAGATCTGCGATGTGGCCGCATTGGCCGAGATCGCCCATGGACACGGCGCCCTGCTGGCAGTGGACAACTGCTTTGCCTCGCCCGCGCTGCAACAGCCGGCCCGATTGGGTGCCGACTTCATCATCCATTCCGGCACCAAATATCTGGACGGCCAGGGCCGGGTGATCGCCGGCGCCATCTGCGCCAGCACGCACTACATCGACAACGTGTTCACGCCGGTGATGCGCAGCGTCGGCATGTCGCTGTCGCCCTTCAATGCGTGGGTCGTGCTCAAGGGCATGGAAACGCTGGGCGTGCGCATGAAGGCGCAGACCGAAGGCGCCGCTGCACTGGCCGAATGGCTGGAAGCGCATCCTTCGATCGAACGGGTCTACTACCCAGGGCTGAAGTCCCACCCGCAGCACGCGCTGGCCATGCGCCAGCAAAACGGGCAGGGCGGGGCGGTGGTGTCGTTCGTCGTGCGCAGCGCTGCTGGCGCAGACGATGGCGGCCGCGCTGCCGCCTTTCATGTGATCGACCACACCCGCATCTGCTCCATCACCGCCAATCTGGGTGATACCAAAACCACCATCACCCATCCCGCCAGCACCTCGCACGGGCGCCTGACCGAGGCGCAGCGTCAGGCTGCCGGCATCACCCAGGGACTGATCCGCGTGGCGGTCGGCCTGGAAGACATTGAAGACCTGAAGGCCGACCTGGCCCGTGGCCTGAACTCGCTATGACCTCCACTGTGATCCGCACCCGCATTGCACCGTCCCCGACGGGTTTCCTGCACCTGGGCACCGCCCGCACGGCGCTGTTTTCCTGGGCCTATGCCCGCCACTACGGCGGTCAGTTCGTGCTGCGCATTGAAGACACGGATGTGGCCCGCTCGACGCAGGATTCGGTCGAGCAGATCCTGGCTTCAATGAAGTGGCTGGGCCTCGAGTATGACGAGGGGCCGGTCTATCAGATGCAGCGCCTGGAGCGCTACCACGCGGTGGTGCAGCAGATGATCGAAGCGGGCACCGCTTATTACTGCTACTGCACCCCGCAAGATCTGGACGAGATGCGCGAAGGCCAGAAGGCCCGCGGCGAGAAGACCCGCTACGACGGCCGCTGGCGCCCGGAGGCCGGCAAGACGCTGCCGCCGGTCCCGGCCGGTGTGAAGCCGGTGGTGCGGTTCAAGAATCCGCTGGAAGGCGATGTGACCTGGGAGGACCTGGTCAAAGGCCCGATCACCATCAACAACCGCGAGATCGATGACCTGATCATCATGCGGCCGGCCGATGGCGGCGCAGAGGCCGGCGGCAATGCCAATGGCGATGCGCAGAGCGGGCAGGGCGCTGCTGCACGGCTGGGCGTGCCGACCTACAACTTCGCCGTGGTGGTGGACGACTGGGACATGGCCATCACCCATGTCTTCCGTGGCGACGAGCACATCAACAACACGCCCTGGCAGATCAACATCTTCCGCGCGCTGGGCGCGCCGCTGCCGCAGTTCGGCCATATCCCGGTGATTCTGGGCGACGACGGCCTCAAGCTGTCCAAGCGCCGCGGTGCGGTCAGCGTCACCGCCTATGAAGAGAACGGCTATCTGCCGGAAGGCATGCTGAACTATCTGGCACGCCTGGGCTGGAGCCACGGCGATGACGAACTGTTCACGCGTGAGCAGCTGGTCCAGTGGTTCGACGGCACCCACATCCACAAGAGCCCGGCCCAGTGGGATCCGGCGAAGCTGGAATGGGTCAACGCCCACTACATCAAGCAGGCGGATGACGAGCGTCTCGCCACCCTGGTGACCGCTCAACTGGCCAAGCGGGGTCTGTCGGCGCCGGAGCGCCTGCCTGCCCTTTGCGCCTTGTTCAAGGACCGTTGCAGCACCACCGTCGCGCTGGCGGATTGGCTGTCGATGTATGTGGCGCCGGTCACGCCGTCGGAGGAAGACAAGGCGACGCATCTGACGGATGCGGTCAAGCCCGCGATTCGGACCCTGGCCGACAAGCTGGACGCGCTGGCCGCGGCAGACTGGACCAAGGCCGCCATCAGCGCTGCCATCAAGGAAACCATCACCGCCCACGGCCTGAAGATGCCGCAACTGGCGATTCCGGTGCGGGTGCTGGTGTGCGGTCGTGCACAGACGCCGTCGGTCGATGCTGTGTTGGAACTGTTCAACAAAGAAATTTTGGTGAACCGCTTGCGTTCCGTTTAAAACTCGTTCTATACTCTCGTTCTCGCTTGAACAGCGCGAAACGAAATCAGAAACAACTGATGAGTTTGAAGAGGGAAGTCGTAAAGAAGTAGCAAGTGAACCGGTCTCACCCATGTGATGGCAGGGAAACTTGGCAAAACAACCCTCAGCAAACCGCTCGCAGCGTTAGTTTCTAAAATCAGTGAAAAATCTGGTTTAGAATATAAGGCTCAGCAGTCAGCAGTATGTGGACGACGGAGTTGCCCGAATTGAGGAGTTTGATTCAACCAGTGCTGGATGAATCAGGTTTCAAAAAGGGGGTATAGCTCAGCTGGGAGAGCGCTTGCATGGCATGCAAGAGGTCAGCGGTTCGATCCCGCTTACCTCCACCAAATTCAAGGTGGCGCGCAGTTCAAGAGAAGAAGGTTTAGTCCCCTTCGTCTAGAGGCCTAGGACACGACCCTTTCACGGTTGTAACAGGGGTTCGAATCCCCTAGGGGACGCCAAGTTGATGTGCTTGGTTACTGACTGGAAAATTGGATGATGCGTTCGTTAATTCGAAAGAATCATCAAAAAACTCTGGTATAGTAACGAAAACGTCGCAAGTAATTGCAATGTTGTTCAAAACCGCGAAAGCGGTTGAGACAGCAAGATGCAAAGACAGTCACAAGCCGAAAGGCGAGCCGATTGTCAGCGTATCTGGAGTGGTAGTTCAGTTGGTTAGAATACCGGCCTGTCACGCCGGGGGTCGCGGGTTCGAGTCCCGTCCACTCCGCCAACAATCTATCTTTGCTACTGGACTCGAGTTGGTCCACTGATGCAAAGCAGTGCGCAAGCGCTGCGATCAAGCATTCGGGGGGTATAGCTCAGCTGGGAGAGCGCTTGCATGGCATGCAAGAGGTCAGCGGTTCGATCCCGCTTACCTCCACCAAGTTTTCTTGGTGGCTGACGCGAGAGCGGTAGCAATGAAAGAGTGAAGTCCCCTTCGTCTAGAGGCCTAGGACACGACCCTTTCACGGTTGTAACAGGGGTTCGAATCCCCTAGGGGACGCCAAGTTTGACAAGGCTTGGCTCGCAGAAGTGGAGCGCCGAACTCGTTCGGTCGTTCAATCACTGCGGCGCAGCTTGTCCAAAGGATTGAGGCAACAGAACAGTGAATAACTGGCCTTGAATCTGGAGTGGTAGTTCAGTTGGTTAGAATACCGGCCTGTCACGCCGGGGGTCGCGGGTTCGAGCCCCGTCCACTCCGCCAATCTTCAGACCCCGCTAGCGCAAGCTGGCGGGGTTTTTGTTTTGGTGCTATCTAAAGCTGTCACGAAGACGCTAGGTCAGGATCGCTGGAGTATCTGGACGGCTCCGATCTGCTCTCCATGAGCTTCAACCCGTGCGCCTCATTCCGTCAGGTGCCCGGGGTTGCCAAACTCAAACCCGGGTTGCCGGGATGGCTCCATACTCGGGCGCGGATAAGCGCATCATTGCCGGGCTGCAGTTGTGATACCTCGCCGCAGCTTGCCGGCATTCCATCAAGCGGCGCCATTCGAAACCCTCCGCCTCAACCACGCGGATATCCGCGTGCGGCAATGTCGTCGCGAGAACGCACAAAGAAAAAGGCACCTCCGAAACTATCGGTGGTGCCTTTTTACCTTCTCCGCGCCCGCCCGAAGAATCTCGCAGCGCAACGCAAGCTTAAACCAAATCGGTGAGACAGTCGCTGACAGCAGCGGAGCATCCCGACAACGGCAGTTCAGCTCCTCACCGCGCGCAGATGCCCTCGAATTCCAACGGTCAGACGCGCCGGGGCTCTTCAACCGTGCGAACAGCGTGACGCACGGTGCAGCAGTGAATCAGTTGAATCCCGCCCGAATCAGCCCGACCGCCAAACCTTCCAGGGCAAACGACTCATCACCCGCCAGCACCTCGATCGGTTGGAAGTCGGTGTTTTCCGGCAGCAGGCGGACGCCTCCCGCGTGACGCTGGAAACGCTTCACCGTCACCTCATCGCCCAGTCGCGCCACGACGATCTGGCCATTGCGCGCCTCACTGGCTTTCTGAACTGCGAGCAGGTCGCCGTCCATGATGCCGATGTCTTTCATGCTCATGCCGCGCACCCGCAGCAGGTAGTCCGGCACGCGGGAGAAGGTGGAGGGGTCGACGCTATAGTGCTGCTCGACATGTTCCTCCGCCAGGATGGGCGCGCCGGCAGCAACCCGGCCGACCAGGGGCAGCGACAGTTGCGCCAGGCTCGCCAGGGGCAGCGCAAACTGACTGTGCTCACGCGCCTGGTTTACCTGCTTGAGAGCAGGTGAGGGCAGGCGGATGCCGCGCGCCGTGCCGCCCACCAGTTCGATGACGCCTTTGCGGGCCAGCGCCTGCAGATGTTCTTCGGCTGCGTTGGCGGAACGAAAGCCCAGCTGCTGCGCGATTTCTGCGCGGGTGGGCGGAGCGCCGGTGCGCTCGATGCTGCGCCGGACCAGGTCAAAGATCTGTTGTTGGCGTGCGGTGAGTTTTGGTGGTGTGTTCACGGTTGACCTGAGTATCCATCCAGTGCTCTGTATTTTTATCCAGGAGAAGCCAAATTGCAAAGCGGTAACGAGCGAATTGTGATCATCGGCACCGGCGGCACCATTGCGGGCGCCTCCGGATCGGCGACAGACAACGTCGGCTACAAGGCCGGGCAGCTGTCCGTCGGCTCGCTGGTCGCCGCCGTGCCGGCGCTGCAATCAGCCTCGCTCGAAGCGGAACAGCTCGCGCAGCTGGACAGCAAGGACATGGATGAAGGGACCTGGGCCCGACTGGCGCGCCGGGTGCAGCACCATCTGGACCGGGACGATGTGCGCGGCATCGTGATCACCCACGGCACCGACACGCTGGAGGAAACCGCCTACCTGCTGCAGCGGGTGCTGGCGCCGCGCAAGCCCGTCGTGCTGACCGCGGCCATGCGTCCGGCCACCGCGCTGCAGGCGGACGGTCCGCAGAATCTGCTGGATGCGGTGTCGCTGGCCCAGACGGCTGGGGCGCAGGGCGTGGTGGCCGTCGTGGCCGGGCAGGTGCTCCACGGTCTGGAGATTCGCAAGACTCACACCTATCGCCTGGATGCGTTCCAGCCGGGGCCGGACACCGGTCTGCTCGGTGTGATGGAAGAGGGCGTCGTTCGCCAGTTCCGGGACTGGCCGACCGGGGAGGCGCTGGGCGCCACGCTGCTGCCCGAGGCGGCAGATGCCTGGCCCTGGGTGGAAGTCCTGGCCAGTCACGGCGGCGCACGCGCGCAGGCGGTGCAGGCCTGGCAGCAGGCAGGTCTGAAGGGACTCGTGCTGGCTTGCACCGGTAATGGCACGATCCATCAGGCGCTGGCGGCGCCCCTTGAGGCGCTGCGTCAGGCGGGCGTGCCGGTCTGGCGCACGACTCGCTGCGCGCAGGGGCGGATCGTCGGTGCTGCGGATGAAGCCGCGGCCAGCCTCACGCCTTGGGCGGCGCGTGTTGAACTGACCCTGCAGTTGCTGCAGCAGTCCGCCACCGGGTGAGTTGTTCAGGGCGGCTCGGCGCTGAGTGGGGCACTGTGCTGCCTTCGCCAACGGTGTGCCGGGCCTACTCGTCCAGGAAGGTCCAGGTCTTGGCGCCATCAAATCGGCGCACATGGACCTGCTCAAGCAGCTCAGGCGGGAACATTCTCAGGTTGACGCCGTGTTTGGCGCCGTCCTCTGGCGCCAGCGGTTCCCAATGGGTCGCACATCCACAGCGCACGCATCGCAGGGTGCGCAGGGTCTTGTCGCCCCAGATGTAGGCCTCCAGTGCGTCGTCTGCGGCGTGAATCCGGACGCTTGTCCAGTCGAACATGCCCCAGATCGCTCCCAGCCTGCGGCAGATGGAGCAGTTGCATTCGGTGGCGCGCGCCGGCATGTTGGGCAGCGCCAGTGTCACGGCGCCGCAGTGGCATGAGCCCTGTAGAAGATCTTCCACCCTCGTGCCTCCCCGACGGGTGATTCATCAACACCTGCGGCGTCTGCGGGCGCCACCAGGCAGTCCCCTGGAGCGCAGTGGAACCAGGCGCGTCCATCATCGTCCAACCGCGGACCGTGACCAGCCCGCTTTCAGGGGGCACGGCAGCCGCAGATGGGCAGCGGGCGGGGAATGGGCTGGCTTGGGTCGCGGCTCCGAGCGGGGCGAAGCGGTTGGGATCGGGCCAGAGAGGGTCGGAGCGGCAGAGCGGCCCAGAACGGACAAAGCGCGCCGCCCACTGACATCGCTCATCGAGCAATTCCAGCGAGCCGGCGCGCCTTGCGCGGGCATCCAATCCCGACGATCACTCCCGGCCGGAGGGCCGATTGGCCCCCGGCCGACGGTGCATCAAGCCACCGTCAGGGTGACGTCCACGTTGCCACGGGTCGCGTTCGAATACGGGCAGACTTCGTGGGCTTCGGCCACCAGCTTTTCCAGCGCGGCGCGGTCCATGCCCGGCACCGAAATCTTCATGGCCACGGCGATGCCGAAAGCACCCGGCTTGTTGGCGTGCGGGCCGATCGACACATCGCTGGTGATCGACACTTCTGCCGGCAGGGCCACCTTGTTGCGGGCCGACACGGCCTTCATCGCGCCAATGAAGCAAGCCGAATAACCGGCCGCGAACAGCTGTTCCGGGTTGGTGCCGTTGCCGCCGGCGCCGCCCAGTTCCTTCGGGGTGGACAGCTCCAGGTTCAGGGCGCCGTCCGAAGACTTGGCGGTGCCGGCACGGCCTCCGGTGGCGGTGGCGGTAGCGGTGTAGAGGGCTTTCTCGATGGCCATGTGGCGCTCCTTGAGGTTATAGAAGATGTGGTGATAGGACCCGGATCAGCCCGGGGGAAGGGTGCGGTCCGCCTGCTCCAGATGATGGAGCACACTCGACCGCAGATCTTGCAGCTGCCGTGTCAGCGCCTGTAGCTCATCCAGGCTGCAGGCACTGGCACAAGCCAGTTGTTCGGGGATGGAGACCGCCTGCTCCCGCAGCTGGCGGCCGCTGTCGGTCAGGTGGATGTCGACGCGGCGTTCATCCTGCTCGCTGCGGCGCCGCTGGACGAGACCTTGCGATTCCAACCGCTTGAGCAGCGGGGTCAAGGTGCCCGAGTCCAGGCCCAGGCGTTGCCCCAGCGCGGAGACGGCGAGCCCATCGGTTTCCCACAGCACCAGCATCACCAGGTACTGGGGATAGGTCAGGCCCAGCGGAGACAGCAGCGGCTTGTACAGCTTGGTCATCGCCAGCGAGCTGGCATACAGGGCAAAACACAGCTGCTGGTCCAGCCGCAGCCAGTCGATGCCCGCCGCTTCAGGAGCGGCAGCGACCGGGGTGGAGGACAGGGCTGCGTTCGACATGGGCTCTACTGTAGTGAACAATTAAATTGCACACAATCAATAGGGTCTTAGAGAGGGCGGCGCCCCTTCCTGGAGTCGCCGCCCGAGGAGTCGAGCACCCGACGAATCAAGCCGACCCAATCAAGCGGCCGACTGGAGCGCGTCCACCTGCTCGCTCAACGCCAGCCAGCGCATTTCCTTCTCATCGACCTCATCACCGATGGCCTTGAGCCGCTTGCCGGCATCGGCGATCTGCGCTGGATTCAAAGTGCCACCGGCCAGCTGCGCTTCCAGACCATCGCGCTCGGTATGCAGCGCCTTGAGCCGGGCGTCGATCTGCTCCATTTCCTTGCGCAGCGGGCGTGTCTGCTCCGCCACCCGCTGACGCGCCTGTCCGGCGGCCTTGCGGTCTTCGCGAGAGGCGATCGGTGCAGGGGCGGGTGCCGGAGGCGCCACAGGCGCTGGCGGCAGAGCGGAAACACTCCCCGCAGCGGACGCCGACGAGCCGGCCGACCCTGCAGCGCCCGCGGTACCGCCAGCGGCCGTGCCTGTGCCACCCGCCGACTTCTCCCGCTTGGCCAATTCCTTGGCCTGCCGCGCGGCTTCCTTGGACTGCTCCAGCAGCCAGCGCTGATAGTCGTCCAGATCACCGTCGAACGGCGCCACCTTGCCGTCAGCCACCAGCCAGAACTCGTCACAGACCTCCCGCAGCAGGGCGCGATCGTGACTGACCAGCATCACCGTGCCTTCAAACTCGTTCAGCGCCATCGACAGCGCTTCGCGGGTCTGCAGATCCAGATGGTTGGTGGGTTCGTCCAGCAGCAGCAGATTGGGGCGTTGCCAGACCAGCATCGCCAGCACCAGCCGGGCCTTTTCACCGCCGGAGAGGCTGCCGACCGCCTGATTCACCATGTCGCCGACGAACCGGAACTGCCCGAGGAAGTCCCGCAGTTCCTGTTCCCGCGCGGACGGGCTGACTTCCTTGGCCAGCCGCACCATGTGCTGCAGCGGACCTTCATCCGGTCGCAGCACGTCCATCTCCTGCTGCGCAAAGTAGCCGATGGACAGGCCCTTGCCTTCGGTGATGGTGCCGCCCAGCGACGGCTGCATGCGGGCGATCGTCTTGACCAGGGTGGACTTGCCCTGACCATTGGCGCCGAGGATGCCAAAGCGCTGCCCCGCCAGCACCGACCGGTCCACGCCCCGCACGATGACCTTTTCATCGCCTTCCGGCGCGCCCGGCGTCAGATAACCCACCGACACCTGATCAAACATCAGCATCGGATTGGGCAGGCTCAGCGGCTCACGAAAAGAGAAGCTGAAATCCGCCGAGGTCAGCACCGGCGCCAGCCGCTCCATCCGCTCCAGCGCCTTCACCCGGCTCTGGGCCTGCTTGGCCTTGCTGGCCTTGGCCTTGAAGCGGTCGATGAATTTCTGCAGATGGGCCATGCGGTCCTGCTGCTTGTCGAATGCGGCCTGCTGCAGCACCATGCGCTCGGCCCGCATCGCTTCGAAGGCGGTGTAGTTGCCGCCATAACGATGCAGCTTGGCCTCGTCCAGATGCAGCGTCACCTTCGTGATCGCATCGAGGAATTCGCGGTCGTGGCTGATGACGATCAAGGTGCCGTCATACCGCTGCAGCCAGGCTTCCAGCCAGACCAGGGCGTCCAGGTCCAAGTGGTTGGTGGGCTCGTCCAGCAGCATCAGGTCAGCGGGGCACATCAGCGCCCGCGCCAGTTGCAGCCGCATGCGCCAGCCGCCGGAGAAGCTGTTCACCGGCGCGTCCACCTGCGCGCCCTTGAAACCCAGACCCATCAGCAGCGCCTGGGCGCGGGCCGGTGCGTCGAAGGCGCCAGCATCCATCAGCAGGCCGTGGGCGTCTGCGATGGCATGGCCGTCGTCCTCGGCCTCGGCCTTGGCCAGCGCTTCGCGGGCGGCCATCAGGCGGGTGTCGCCTTCCAGCACGAATTCGGTGGCGGGCATGTCGGTCTCGGGCATGTTCTGGGCCACTTCGCCCACCGCCCACTGACGCGGAATCTCGACATCGCCCTTGTCGCTGTGCAGACGGTCGGTCAGCAGCGCAAACAGGCTGGATTTGCCCGCGCCGTTGCGGCCCACCAGGCCGACCTTTTCACCGGGTTGCAGGGTGACGCTGGCATCGTCCAGCACCACCTTCGTGCCACGCCGCAGCGTGATGTTGCGCAGCGTGATCATCGGGCAGCCACCAGTGCGTCGCGGGTCAGGAGCAGAACCTGGTCTTCACCGGCGGACGTGTCCAGCCAGGCGGCTTCCAGGGTGGGGAAGGCGGCTTCGAAAAATGCGCGCTCATTACCGATTTCCAGCACCAGCACCCCATGCTCGGTCAGATGGTCCGGGGCCTTGGCCAGCATCTGACGGATGAAGTCCATGCCGTCGCTGCCGCCGGCCAGGGCCAGTGCGGGTTCAGCCTGATATTCGGGTGGGAGGGCCTGCATCGAGGCGGTGTTCACATACGGCGGGTTGCACAGGATCAGGTCATAGGCACCGTCCGCCGGCGTCAGACCATCGCCCTGCAGCAGGCGGATGCGGTCCGCCAGGCCATGGTTGTCGACGTTGATCCGCGCCACGGCCAGCGCGTCGGGGCTGAGGTCGATGGCGTCCACCTGCACCTCCGGCCAGGCCATCGCGGCCAGCACGGCGAGGCTGCCGTTGCCGGTGCACAGGTCCAGCACCCGCTCTGTCTGATCGGACAGCCAGGCGTCGATGGTGGCGTCCGCCAGCAGCTCGGCAATGAAGCTGCGCGGCACGATGGCCCGCTCGTCCACATAGAACGGCACGCCCTGCAACCAGGCTTCCCGGGTCAGGTAGGCGGCCGGCTTGCGGCTCGTGATCCGGTCCTGCACCAGTGCGGCCACGGCCTGCACCTGCTCGGCGGAGACCGCGTCCTGCGCATGCGCGTCCAGCGCGTCCAGGGGGACGCCGAGTTTCCACATCACCAGCCAGGCGGCCTCGTCAAAGGCGTTGGTGGTGCCATGTCCAAATGAAACGCCCGCCTCTTGGAGGCGGGCGGCCTGGGCCTCAATCAGTTCCAGCAGCGTCACAGCAGCAAATGCTCCAGCGTGCGGCGGTAGATGCGCGTCAGCGGCGCGATCTGGTCCAGCGGCACGAATTCGTTGATCTTGTGGATGCTCGCATTGAGCGGTCCGAATTCCACCACCTGCGGACAGATGCGCGCGATGAAGCGTCCGTCCGACGTGCCGCCGGTGGTGGAGAGTTCCGTCGCCACGCCGGTTTCTTCGGCAATGGCGGCGCTGAGGGCGGCCGAAAGGCTGCCCACAGGCGTGAGGAAGGGGTCGCCGGACAGGGTCCAGTCCAGCTGGTAGTCCAGGCCGTGTTCATCCAGCAGGGCGTGCACCCGCTCGCGCAGGCCTTGCGGGGTGGACTCGGTGGAGAACCGGAAATTGAAGTCCACCACCATCTCCCCGGGGATCACATTGCCCGCGCCGGTGCCGGCCTGGACGTTGGAGATCTGGAAGGTGGTGGGCGGGAAGTAGTCGTTGCCGGCGTCCCAGGTCATGGCGGCGAGCGCGGCCAGTGCTGGTGCCGCCTGATGGACCGGGTTGCGGGCCAGGTGCGGATAGGCCACATGGCCCTGGATGCCCATCACCCGCAGCTTGCCGGAGAGCGAGCCGCGGCGGCCGTTCTTGACCGTATCGCCCAGCCGATCGACCGAGGTGGGTTCACCGACGATGCAGAAGTCCAGGCGTTCACCGCGCTGCTTCAGCCGCTCGACACAGACGACGGTGCCGTCCCGCGCGGGGCCTTCTTCATCACTGGTGAGCAGGAAGGCGATGCTGCCCGCGTGGTCCGGATGGGCGGCGACGAAGTCTTCGGCGGCCACCACCATGGCGGCCAGCGAGGTTTTCATGTCGGCGGCGCCGCGACCGAACAGATGGCCGTTGCGCACGGTGGGCACAAAGGGGTCGCTGGTCCAGCGGGTCAGTTCGCCGGTGGGTACGACGTCCGTGTGGCCGGCGAACACCAGTCGCGGGCCGCTGCCAGCGCGACCGTCCTTCACCGCCCAGAGGTTGGCCACTCGGAAGTCGGCGGGGCCACTGTCCATGCGTTCCAGGCGGAAGCCCAGGGTCTGCAGCCGATCGCCGATCAGGTCCAGGCAGCCGGCGTCATGCGGCGTGACGGAGGGACGGGCGATCAGTTGTTCCAGCAGTGCGAGCGTGCGGCTTTCCACCTCGTCTCCGTGCATGGACGAGGACAAGGGGGAGGACGAGGACTCGGCACCGGTCGCGGAACCGGGGGCGGTGCCGGCAATGGATCCGGGCGCAGACGCTGGCAGTGAGGAAGACATGGGGGAAGGGGCGGTCACTTCCCGATTGTCGCCCAGGTTGGCGCTGCCGGGATCGCTGTGACCGACTCGCTGCGGCTGACTCGCTGTGACCGACAGGTGCGGGCCGGGTGCATCCACGTCATGCAGGGAAGCGAGACGGAGGTCAGGCGCGCACACCTACACCGTGCCAGCGGCGCTCAAGCGAGCTGTCAACGTTGCGCAGCCGCGCCCGCACACACCGTCGGCCGTGCTGAACTGCGCGGTCACCTGTGCCGCGACGAGCCCCCCGCCGCGTGTCAGCCTGGCTGAACGTCCAGCGTGATGGAGGTGAAGCTGGCTTCGTCCGCGGCGGGTTCTTCTTTCTTGTTGCCCGCCTGCTGCTTGCCGCCGGTCATGTCGTTCTGCAGACGCCAGAGCAGGTTGGTGGGCGAGTCGGCGAAGGCCAGGCCTTCTTCGCGGGTGATCACGCCGGAGTTGATCAGCTGGGCGAAGTGTTCCTCGAAGCTTTGCGAGCCTTCGGCGATGGATTTTTCCATTGCTTCCTTGACGCCGGCGAAGTCGCCTTGCTCGATCAGTTCGGAGATCAGCTTGGTGTTGAGCAGGATTTCGATGGCGGGCACGCGGCCGCCCTGGGTGGAGCGCAGAAGGCGCTGGGAGACGACGGCTTTGAGGCCGGCGCCCAGGTCGTTCAGCATGGCCGGGCGGGATTCCGGCGTGTAGAAGGACATGATCCGGTTCAGGGCGTGATAGCTGTTGTTGCCGTGCAGGGTGGCGAGCACCAGGTGGCCGGACAGGGCGTAGGAGATGGCCGCGGTCATGGTGTCGCGGTCGCGGATTTCGCCGATCAGGATGCAGTCGGGGGCCTGACGCAGGGCGTTTTTGAGGGCCACTTGCAGGGTGGCGGTATCGCGGCCCACTTCGCGCTGGTTGACCAGCGAGCGCTTGTTGGCGAAGAGGTATTCGACGGGATCCTCGATGGTGAGGATGTGGCCGGTCATGGTCTGGTTGCGGTGTTCCAGCATGGAGGCGAGCGTGGTGCTCTTGCCGGTGCCGGTGGCGCCGACCATCAGGATCAGGCCGCGTTTTTCGGTGACCAGTTTGCCCAGGATGCCGGGCAGGCCGAGGCTGTCCAGCGAGGGGATGACGTGGGGGATGTGGCGGAAGACGGCGGCGATGGAGCCGCGCTGGCGAAAGCCTGACAGCCGGAAGCTGCCGACCTTGGGGATGGACACGGCCAGGTTCAGCTCGCCGGTCTGATCCAGTTCGGCGAGGTGCTGCGGATCGATCACCTCGGCGATGAGTTGTTTGGGCTGGGTGGGGGTGAGCAGCTGGTCGGACACCTGCACCATTTGGCCGTTGATCTTGATCAACACCGGCATATTGGCCGACAGATAGGTATCCGACGCGCCTTTTTCGGCCATCAAGCGGAGGATCCGCTCCATATTTCCAGTGCTCATGTGTCCCTTCCCGTGGCCGTTGGCCTGAATCCGGCATTATCGAATTTGTATCACTGGCTACGGAGCGCCCCATTTGAAAAAGGAGGTAATTTCTGACGCCGCGCTCCCGCCTCGCGCCCCCGCGCACCCAGGGAAAACGCCACCATCCCCCGCACCCCAAGAACGACAAAGGGCGACCGCTCACCCTGAAAAGATGAGCCAGTCGCCCTGTCGCCCGCCCCCAGCGAAGGCTGGGAGATCCGGCTTTGCCGGGCCCCGCCTTGCCCCCTGGGGGGCGCGCGCAGCGCGTAGGGGGGGGCAACAAACCCCACCGGGCCCCGCCTTGCCCCCTGGGGGGCGCGCGCAGCGCGTAGGGGGGGACTAAATCATGCCCTCAACAGATCGTTGATGGAGGTCTTGGCGCGGGTCCCGGCATCCACCTTCTTGACGATGATGGCCGCATACAGGCTGTACTTGCCGTCATTCTTCGGCAGCGAGCCGCTGATCACCACCGACCCGGCCGGCACGCGGCCATACGTCACCGTATCCGTCTCCCGGTCATAAATCGGCGTGCTCTGGCCGATGTACACCCCCATCGAAATCACCGAGTTCTCCTCGACGATCACGCCTTCCACGATCTCCGAACGGGCGCCAATGAAGCAGTTGTCTTCAATGATGGTCGGGTTGGCCTGCAGCGGCTCCAGCACGCCACCAATGCCCACGCCACCGCTCAGATGCACATTCTTGCCAATCTGCGCGCACGACCCGACCGTCGCCCAGGTGTCCACCATCGTGCCCTCATCCACATACGCGCCGATGTTCACATACGACGGCATCAGGATCACATTGCGGGCCATGAAGCTGCCGCGGCGGGCCACCGCCGGCGGCACCACCCGCACGCCGGTGGCGCGCAGCTGCTCGTCGCTCATGCCGCCAAACTTGGTGGGCACCTTGTCGAAGAAGGTCATGTCGCCGGCGCCCATCTGACGGTTGTCATTCAGACGGAAGGAGAGCAGCACCGCCTTCTTCACCCACTGGTGCACCGTCCAGTCGCCCACCGCCTTGCGCTCCGCCACGCGCAGCTGGCCCGCATCCAGGGCGGCCAGTACCTCGTCCACCGCCTTGCGCACGTCCGGCGAATTGGCGGGGTTCAGGTTGGCGCGGCCTTCCCAGGCGAGGTCGATGATGGATTGCAGGTCTTGCGTCATGGCAGTGTCTCGGTGAAGTGTTGGGAGAGGGCGGCGCGGCAGGAAGGCCCGCCGCCAGGGTGTCTGAAGAAGAAATCCGGAACCGGGGCGGGCGAGACGCTCAGCGCGCGCCGGGCCCGCGCGCGTCCGGGAACCGGCTGCGGGTGTAGGCCACGATGCGCTCAGCCGCTTCCAGGCATTCCGCCTGCTCGGCCACCAGCGCCAGCCGCACCCGGCCGGCACCCGGATTGATGCCGTGGGCCTCACGCGCCAGCAGGCTGCCGGGCAGCACGCCCACATTGTATTGAGCGAGCAGTCCCTGGGCGAAGCCGATGTCGTCGCCGTCCGGCACGCCCACCCAGAGGTAGAAACCGGCATCGGGCAGGGCCACGTCCAGCACCTGCGCCAGCAGCGGCGTCACGGCGGCAAACTTGGCCCGGTATTGCGCGCGGTTCTCCACCACATGGGCTTCGTCGTTCCAGGCGGCCACGCTGGCGGCCTGCACCATCGGGCTCATCGCGCTGCCATGGTAGGTGCGGTAGAGCAGGAAGCGCTTGATCCAGGCGGCATCCCCCGCCACAAAGCCGGAGCGCATGCCGGGCACGTTGGAACGCTTGGACAGGCTGCTCAGAGCGATCAGGTTGCGGAAGTCCGGCCGGCCCAGTTGCACCGCGGCCTGCAGGCCGGACAGCGGCGCCGCGTCGGGGCCCTCGCGGAAGTAGATCTCCGAATAGCATTCATCCGAGGCAATGACGAAGCCGTGGCGGTCACTCAGCTCGAACAGCGTTTCCCACTCGGACAGCGGCATCACCGCGCCGGTCGGATTGCCCGGAGAGCAGACATACAGCAGTTGCGTCCGTGCCCAGGTGGCTTCGTCGATCTGCGACCAGTCCGCCGCGAAATTCCGGGCCGGGTCGGAGTTGGCAAAGGCGGGCGTGGCGCCGGCCAGCAGGGCCGCGCCTTCGTAGATCTGATAGAACGGATTGGGGCAGACGACGGTCGCCCCCGGCCGGGTCGGATCGATGACGACCTGGGCCAGCGAGAACAAAGCTTCCCGCGATCCGATCACCGGCAGGATCTGCGTGGCCGGGTCGACCGTCAGGCCGTACCGGCGCTGGATCCATCCGGCGATGGAATTCCGCAGCGCCGGCGTGCCCAGCGTGCTGGGATAGTTGGACAGCCCCTTGAGGTTGGCCATCAAGGCCTCTTCCACCAGCTTCGGGGCCGGATGGCGAGGCTCGCCCAGCCCCAGGGAGATATGGGTCAGGGACGGATTCGGGACGATGTCTTGCGTCAGCGCGCGCAGGCGTTCGAACGGGTAGGGGTTCAGGAGCGCCAGGCGGGGGTTGACCGGGGTGGTGGTCGACATAGCTGCTGGGGTGTCAGTGATCATCGAATCATAGTGGGCCGAAGCCCTGCGCCGAGCGGTTCCGGGCGGCCCCTGACCCTCCCGGCTTCCTTCAATCGGCAACCATGGGTTGCCCGCGCCGTGCGGGTGTCCGCCCCTGGGGAGCGGGTCTCCGCGCGGCCGGCGCTTGTAAGAAACGGCCATGAAACGACGATGAAACGCCCATCGCCCACAGTCCCGTCCATTCTAAAAAGCCAGCCCGCGCCTGACGCACGGGCCCCGCGCCATGACACCGACGAGACGACCCCTGGGCACCCACGCACTGCTGATGCGACAGCGCACGCTGTCCGCGCTTCCCTTTACCGCCATGAAGGCCCGACTGCTGATCGCGGCCCTGGTGATGATCCTGGTGGGGTGTGGCGGTGGATCGGGCAGTGGCGGCGGAACCTCCGGCGGCACCGGGCCAGATGGCGGCGGCGGCCCCGGCACGGGCACATCCAACCCGGGGGACGTGCGCATTGCCGCGGCGCTCACGTCCGGCGATCCCGCCGGCCTGGCCGATACCGACACCGCCACGCTGCTGGAGCGGGCCATTGCCGAAGCGACCAGCCGCCGGCAGTCGGAATCCGCAGTCCTGTCGGCGCTGTATGGCGACACCGCCACGCCGCTGGACTTGACGCTCAACGTCGGCACGAACAGCGTCAGCATCCTGCCGCTGAGCTCCACGACTGCGGTGTCCAGCATCAAGTCGGACAACGGCACCCCGCTGGCCGCCGTGGTGGTGGACGGCAAGGGCCGCGGTCTGGCCTACGGCGCGGACGTGCTGCAATGGATGTCCGCCACCACCAAGGAGCAGCAGCACTATCCGCTGTTCCTGCGCCAGATCCGCTGGCTGGTGACCGGCAGCGGCACCGGCACCCTGCCGGCCACGCTGAAGATTGCCACCGCCGGCTACAGCGCCAGCACCGTCAAGAACTTCCTCACTCGCGCTGGCAGCACGGCGGAGGCCCTGGACTGCGCCGTGGCCGATCCGGCCAATACCTGCTGGACCAGCGCCGACCTGATCGTCCTGGGCGGCAGCGTGCCGACGTCCAGCGGTTTGACGGCGCTGATCCGCAGCTACCTGGCGGGCGGCAAGGCGGTGGTCTACATGCATCCGAACTGGGTCCAGTCGGCGGGCGGCTCGCAGGTGCTGGCGGGCCTGGGCATGAAGATGGGCGGTTATCCGGGCAATTACTTCGCGCCTGCGGCAGGCGTGTCGGTCTCCGGCACCCGCACCGTGGCGGATGTGCTCGGCGCCAAGACCACGCTGAGTGAATTGCCGGCGTCGCTGAAGTTGCTGCAGGCCAGTGCCCCGGCGGTGGACCTGAAGACGGATGCGTCCGCCCTGACGCCGTTCCGGGACCTGCTGGCCGAGCTCGGCAATCTGCAAAGCACCGGCCAGGCCATCTTCAACGACGACCCCCGTTTCCTGCTGCATCGCCTGCTGGTGCTGTGGGCGGACCAGCAGCGTCCGGGCCTGACTTACGGCAAGGTCAGCCGCAGCAATGCGGCCGCCTTCCTGCGCACCTATGCGGTCGACGCCTTCCAGTGGTTCGCCCGCAGCAGCGCCAAGGCCGCCACGGCCGGGCAGGGCGATTACATGCCCGCGAGCGCCCAGACGCTGACCCCCAGCACCACGGCGGAAGAGCTGCGCATCACGCTGCCGCAGTCCGGCGGCACCACCCTGATCGGTCGAGGCGCGCTGCCCGCCCGGGGGGTGCAGGTGGAAGTGGTGGATGCGGCCGGTGCCACGCTGGGCCTGCAGACCAGCCTGCTGCGCACCTGGGGCAATCCGCTGACGGAGGAGGGCGACACCTATGCCCGCCCGCTGCGTCCGCATTCCTTCAATATTCCGCTGAACACCGCCGGCGCGACCGCCTTCGTGTCGCCCAACGGCGGCCCGCTGATGCTCAGCTACAGCGGCGCGACGGCCGGCAGTGTGGTCACCCTGCGCATCAAGGGTGTGATCCGTTATGCCCACTTCGACTACACCACCGCCATGAGCGAGAGTGACATCGCCGATGCGGTCGCGGCCCTCAATGCCGGCACCTACGGCTGGCAGACGACCAAGGTGGTGGGCGGCGAGATCCAGCAGATCATGGCCTATGCGAAGAGCACCATCGGCACGCTGTCGCCCTCGGTCTATGCGAACACGCACATCAAGGATGGCCTGTTCATGAGCAACCATCTGGCCAACGGCTACAACGATGCCGGCATGAGCGCCAAGGTGAGCAGCCTGTGCGGCACCTTTAGCTGGACGTGCACCGGCCCCCTGCACGACACGCCGTCGGTGCAGCATTTCGTGGGCTGGATCGCCACCTGCGGCTACCTCTGCTCGGGCAACCCGATCGACGGCTATGCCGGTATCGGCCTGGGTTGGGGCTACGCCCACGAACTGGGTCACAACACGGTGCAGCGCGTGATGCGCATCGTGCCGGACGGCACCACCGGTTGCAGCACCGAGTGCGACAACAACATCCTGGCCAGCGCCACCGCCCTGCGGGCCTACGCCATGCTGGGCCTGGAGATCAGCAGCGGCCATCCGCTGGACCATGCGGGCCTGTATGCCGCCATCAAGGCCAACCGGGCCTCCGGCCTGAGCGGAGATGCGCTGGTGGCCGACCAGACGCGCCGCATCTGGAACGACAGCTCGCAGGACATCATGCGCGCGGTGCACTTCCAGCTGGCCTTCCTGTTCAGCAAGACCCGCAGCGGCCTGAACCAGCCGACGCTGGACAGCACGATGGACTTCTTCGGCCTGCTGACCAAGGGCGACCGGCTGGTGGCCAAGTCGTTCACCACGGCGACGGCGGCCAGCTACGGCATGGGGCGTTACACCACCAACACCATCACCAACCATGAGCTGCTGTATGTGCTGAGCTCCCGCATCATCGGGCAGGATCTGCGCAAGGTGTTCTGGATGTATGGCTTGCCGCTGAGTGACACGGCGCTGGGCTCGGTGGCCGACCTCAACCTGCCGATGGCGTCCCGCAGCTTCTATGCACTGCCGGCGGGCAAACACAACCAGCTGGCGACCGGCCAGTGGCTGGATGTGGAGGCGGGTCAGCCGGCCTGGCCGTTCTGACCGGCTTCACGGTCGGCGTTTCCAAAAGGTTTGGGAGCCGGGTGGCGGGGCGCTGCGTCCCTGCGGCCGGTGGAGGCCGACCCCTCAGAGCCAGTGACGACACCCCGGTGCGCCGCACTGGCAGGGCAGCCGCCCTTCATGATGGGTAAGGCCGTAATCGACGGTGAGTTCCTCGCCGTCGGCAATGTCCCGCAGCGCCAGGAACTGCACTTCACCGTCCTCCACCTGGATGCGGGCATTGGGCTCGCAACTGTGGTTGGTGAAGCGTAGCGCGTCCTGCGAGCGGCTGGCGTCGATGGCGCGTGCCGGTGAAAGCTCCACCAGCATCAGCCGTCCGCCGCCCTGGGCGCGACGGCGCGCCTCCGCCACGGTGATCGACTCACCGGTCAACTGACCCAGCCGCTGCCCCGCGCGGATCGGCTGCTGGGCAAACACGCCATAGCCGTCAATGCGGCTGCGCCGCAGCGCCACCGCCACGTCGGTGTGTCGGGGATCAAAGCGCAGCGCCATCGGCCCGCCTCAGTTCCGACATCGACGAACGCCGCGCGGCCGTCTCCGCACACTGGGCTGAAGGCGGCCGCGCGTTCATGGCTGCAATCAGCGCAGCAGCCCGGATTCGAAGCTGTGCGACGGGATGTCCACCGCCGGCAGCGGCTTCCAGCCCTTCTTGCGGTGTTCCGCCACCACGTTGGTGTAGATGCCGCCCCGCACATACCACTTGGCGGTGATGCGGATATAGCGCGGATTCGTCACCTTCACGATGTCGTCCAGGATGGTGTTGGTCACCTTCTCATGGAACGCACCCTCGTTGCGGTAGCTCCAGAAGTACATCTTCAGGCTCTTGAGCTCGACGCAATATTCATCGGCAATCATGTCGATGGTGAAATGCGCGAAGTCGGGCTGGCCGGTCAGTGGGCAGTGGCAGGTGAACTCGGGCACCTGGAACTGGATGACATAGTCACGCTCCGGTGCGGGGTTGGGGAAGACGTGGATCTCCTTGCTCGGTGCGCTCGGCGGGTTGGGCGGCATCTCGCGCATCTTGGGCTGGGCAGCCGGCTTGCCGGAGGCGCGCTTGGCAGTGGTCTTGTCGGTGTTCTTGGCGCCAGTCTTGGCAACGGGCGCGGAAGTCTTGGCGGAAGCAGTCTTGGCCATGGTGGGTTCGGGATCTTGTTCGGAGAAAAATGCGGCCCACAGGCGTGGCCGGTGGTGACAGGGGGCGATGGTATCATCCGGCGCGAAACAAGCGCCCCGTCAAGGGGCGTTTCCACAATCAAATCAAAGGCTTAGGCAGCTCTCCAACCCCGATGCGACTGAACTCGATCAAGCTCTCGGGCTTCAAGTCCTTCGCCGACCCGACCAACTTCCAGTTGCCCGGGCAACTGGTGGGCGTCGTCGGACCCAACGGTTGCGGCAAGTCCAACATCATGGATGCCGTCCGCTGGGTGCTGGGCGAAAGCAAGGCCAGCGAACTGCGTGGGGAATCCATGCAGGACGTGATCTTCAACGGCTCGGGCAACCGCAAGCCGGCCAGCCGGTCCAGCGTGGAGCTGGTCTTTGACAATGCCAGCGCCCGCGCCGGCGGCCAGTGGAACCAGTTTTCCGAAATCGCGGTCAAGCGGGTGCTGACCCGCGACGGCACCAGCAGCTACTTCATCAACAATCAGCCGGTGCGTCGCCGGGACGTGCAGGACGTGTTCCTGGGCACGGGCCTGGGCCCGCGGGCCTACGCCATCATCGGCCAGGGCACCATCAGCCGGATCATCGAGTCCAAGCCGGAAGAGCTGCGCATGTTCCTGGAGGAGGCCGCCGGGGTTTCCAAATACAAGGAACGCCGCCGAGAGACGGAAAACCGCCTCAAGGACACCCGCGAAAACATGACCCGGGTGGAGGACATCCTCCGCGAGCTCAACAGCAACCTTGACAAGCTGGAGCGCCAGGCCGAGATCGCCGCCAGCTATCGCTCGCTGCAGGACCAGGGCACCCTGAAGCTGCACCAGCTCTGGTTCCTGAAGCATCGCGATGCCTCCGGCGAAGCCACCCGCGTCAAGACCGAACATGCCGAGGCGGTGAATGCGCTCGAAGCCCGCATGGCCGAGCTGCGTCACCTCGAGGCCGAGCTGGAAACCGTCCGGCAGGCCCACTATGCCTCGGGCGACGACCTGCATGCGGCGCAGGGCCGCATGGCGGAAGCCCAGCTGGAAGTGAGCCGGCTGGAAGAACGCATCCGCTATGTGGTGGAAGGCCGCCAGCGGCTGGAGCAGCGGCTGGTGGAACTGCAGACGCAGAACCAGCAGTGGCAGGAACGCGCCGAGCAGGCCCAGGCCGAGCTGGATGAGGTGGCCGGGCAGATCGCCCAGGCGGAAGAGCAGAGTGAGATCCTGGCGGCCCAGGCCGAAGACCAGGCGATGAAGCTGCCCGAGGTCGAAGACCAGCTGCGCGCCGCGCAGAGTCGCGCCAATGAACAGCGCAGTCAGGTCGCCCAGGTGCAGCAGCAGATCCAGGTGCTGGCCGCGGAAAGCCGAAGCGTCGATGAGCAGCTCCGCGGTCTGCGCGGACGCCGCGACCGGCTGGCGCAGGAACGCCAGGGTCTGGCCGCGCCGCAGCATGAGAAGCTGGACGAAGTCCGGCGACTGAGCGCTGCCGCCGATGAGCAGCAGGCCATTGCCGACGCCCGCCTGTCCGAACTGGCTGAAGCCGTGCCGCAGGCCGACGAGCAGCGCCAGTCCGCCCAGCAGGAGGCGCAAGCCCAGGCCGCGCGCCTGACCGACATCGCCGCCCGTCTCGCCGCCCTGCGCGCCCTGCAGGAGAAGGTGCAGACGGAAGGCAAACTCAAGCCCTGGCTGGCCCGTCACGGTCTGCAGGACCTGCAAGGCCTGTGGACCCAGCTGCACATCACGCAGGGATGGGAAAACGCCCTGGAAGCGGCGCTGCGCGAGCGCATGGGCGCCTTGTCCGTCGGCCGCCTGGAGACGGTGCAGGCCTTCGTGCAAGACCCGCCCCCGGCCCGGCTGGCGTTTTACGCCGCACCCCAGAGCGAGATCAGCAACACCCATCGGGCGCTCACACCGCTCACCGACCTGCTCAAGCTGGAATCACCGGGCCTGCGCGCCCTGATGAATGACTGGCTGGAAGGCATCTACACGGCGGAGTCCATTGCCCAGGCGCTGGCCGACCGGCCGAAGCTGAGCCATGGCGAGGTCATCATGACCCGCGAAGGCCATGCGGTCAGCCAGTTCGCGGTCAGCTTCTATGCCGCCGACAGCGAAACCGCCGGCCTGCTCGCCCGCGCGCAGGAGATCGAGCAACTGGCCCTGGAGCAGCGCGCCCAGACCCTGATCAGCGACGAAGCCCGCGCCCAGGCCATCCGCGCCGAAGCGGCTTACACCGATGCAGCCCAGCGCCTGGCGGTGCTGCGTCGGGAAGCCACCGACACCCAGTCGCGTGCCCATCAGCTGCAGGTTGAACTGCTGCGCCTGACGCAGCAGACCGAAGCGGCGATGTCCCGCCGCACCCAGCTGGACGAAGAACTGGCCGACATCGACGCCCAGCAGGAAGGCCTGATGGAGCGCCGCATGGAAGGCGAGGCCCGCTTCGAGGAGCTGGACCTGCAACTGGCCACGACCCAGGAGCGTCATGCCGAGCTGGACGAAGCCGTCATCCAGGCCGAACGCAAGCTCACCGAAGCCCGGGAGCAGCAGCGGGTGCTGGAGCGCCGGGCCCAGGAGGCGGTGTTCAGCGCCCGGGCGCTGGCGGCCAAGCGCGGTGAACTGCAGCGCAGCATCGAGACCTCGCGCCAGCAGGTGCAGGTCAACGAGCAGACCATCCAGAACATGGGCCGCGAGCGCGAGGAACTCGATGACGCGGCCGCCCAGGCCGGCCTGCAGGATGCGCTGGCGCTGAAGGTGGAGCGCGAAGCCGCGCTGGCCACGGTGCGCGCCGCCTACGACGACCTGAGCCTGCGCCTCAAGCGCGGCGAAGAGCAGCGCCTGGGCATCGAGCGCGCCCTGGAGCCGATGCGCGAACGCATCACCCGGCTGCAACTGGACGAACAGGCCGCCGCGCTCGGCGGGCAGCAGTTCATGGAACAGCTGGTCGCCGCGAATGTAGACCTGGAAGCACTGGCCAAGACCGTCGAAGACGGCGGCGTCAAGCTTTACGGACTGCAGGGCGAGATCGACCGCATCAACCGCGAGATCGCGGCGCTGGGGGCCGTCAATCTGGCGGCGCTGGACGAACTGGGCGCAGCGCGCGAGCGCAAGACCTTCCTCGATGCGCAATATGCCGACCTGACCTCCGCCATCACGACGCTGGAAGACGCCATCCACAAGATCGACCTGGAAACTCGCGACCTGCTGGGGACGACGTTCCACCAGGTCAATGAGCATTTCGGGCGGATGTTCCCCAGCCTCTTCGGCGGCGGCCAGGCCAAGCTGGTCATGACCGGCGACGAAATCCTGGATGCCGGCGTGCAGGTCATGGCCCAGCCGCCCGGCAAGAAGAACAGCACCATCCACCTGCTGTCCGGCGGCGAAAAGGCCCTGACCGCGATTGCGCTGGTGTTTGCCATCTTCCAGTTGAATCCTGCGCCGTTCTGCCTGCTGGACGAGGTGGACGCGCCGCTGGACGACGCCAACACCGAGCGTTATGCCCGGCTGGTGGCGGAAATGAGCAAGGTGACGCAGTTCCTCTTCATCTCCCACAACAAGATTGCCATGGAAATGGCCAAGCAGCTGATCGGGGTGACGATGCAGGAACAAGGGGTGTCCCGGATCGTGGCGGTGGACATGGAGTCCGCGCTGGCCATGGCGGAGCAGTAAGCCTTGACAGACCATCATGTCCCAGGCGGCGCGCCGCAGCGACCGGGCGAGGAATCGCCGGCAGCGCCCCGGGAGACGGAGACAATGACGCCATGACGACCGACTGGAGCCTTACCGCCATGCTGGCCGCCCTGGGCGGCGTGGTGCTGGTAGGCGTGCTTGCCCAGGGCTGGTGGAGCGCTCGGCGCGCCGGCCCCAAACGTGCCGCCCCCAAGGGCGCTTCCAAGGCCGCCTCCTCGGACCGCCATGAGCCGAGCCTCGCAGGGGGCGGTGGCGCTGCGGCGGCGGACGGCATGCCCGCCGACCCGCTGCCCGACCTGCGCACCCTCGACGAGACGGTTCCGGCCGTGGCCCGGGTCCGCAAGACGTCCACCCGCATTGATGCGCTGATCGACGCCCTGGCGACGGTGACGCCCGAAGCGCCGGTGAGCGGCGAGATGGCCTTGTCCCACCTGCCGGGCAGCCGCCGGGCGGGGACCAAGCCGTTCCAGATCGAGGGGCTGAATGCGGCCACCGGCGATTGGGAGCTGCCGCAACCGGGTCAGCGGTATTCGGAGTTCCAGGCGGGCCTGCAGATGGCCAACCGCAGCGGGGCGCTGAACGAAATCGAATATTCGGAGTTCATCCAGAAGGTGCAGGGGTTCGCTGACGGCCTGGGTGCGATGGTGGAATTCCCGGACATGCTGGACGTGGTGGCCCGCGCCCGCGAGCTGGACCAGTTTGCGGCCAGCCATGATGCCCAACTGGCCATCCGTCTGCGGGCCAAGGGCGCGGCCTGGACGCTGGGCTTCGTGCAGCAGGGCGCTCTGCGCCATGGCTTTGTGCCGGGATCGATCCCGGGGCGGCTGGTGATGCCGTCGCCCGATGATGGCGCACCGCCGGTGCTGGCCCTGCAGTTCGATGCGCAGGCGGCGCTGGCGGATGATCCGCAGACCTCGTCCCTGCGGGAGCTGACGCTGGCGCTGGACGTGCTGCAGACGCCGGAAGCGCAGGAGCCGTTTGCGATCTGGCAGGAATCGGCGCGGCATCTGGCGCGGGACTTTGAGGCGGACATCTGCGACGACCGTGGGCAGGTGCTCAACCTGCATGCGTTCCAGGCCATCGGGCAGGAACTGGACGCGCTCTACAAGGCACTGGCCGCGCGGGATCTGGCGGCCGGAACACCGGTCGCCCGGCGCCTCTTCAGCTGACGTCGCCCGGCGCGGCTGGCTTCAGGGGCGCTGGACGGTCCCTTGCGGCCGCATCATGGCCGCTTCATGGCAGTCCTGAGTCTGAGCCTGACGCCTGGGCTTGTGTGTCTTCGTCGGGAAGCGCGGCGCCACCCGCCAGCGCCTGTGTCTGCCACACCTCCTGCGTAGGATCAATGTCCCGGAAGGTCCTTGCCAACGCCCACTGGGCTTGCTGGCGCAGTGACGGATCGGCAATGCGATGCACCAGATCCACCGCTTCCTGCGGCGACTGGCGGGCCAGTTCGTCCTGCGTCGCATGCTGGGCGATGGAGGCATCCAGGGCCGGACTGGCCCCTTGTGACCGGATCCACGTCCGCGCGGCCGAGCCATCCAGTGCCAGCCAGCGATTGAGCGACTCGGTTAGCAAGGGCCGACCGATGGCCGGGGGCAGGGTACTGGCGAACACGGTGGCGGACCGGGCATCCTGATTCGCCCAGCGATCATTGACCACAGCCAGCAGATGGGTGCCACCAGCGGCCGGTCGAGTACCGTCACTCGGGCCTGATCCACTCTCCGCGGCGGCGCTCTCTCCAGCCGCAGCTTCAGCCCCAGCCGCAGCCGAGGCTGCCATCCGCTTCGCGGCCCAGAGGGCTGCCTGCGTCGGGGCGATGTCGGTCCAGCGCGCGACCGTTGCATCGGTCCATGCCCCGCGTAGCGAAGCCTCCAGACCGGGCGTCTCATCGAGCCCCTGGAGCATCCCCTCAAACATCCTGCGCTGCCACAGCGGCTCCAGCAGAGGCTCCACCAGCGCCTGCGCCCAGGCCGGACGCCGTGCTGCCCACGCCAGTGCCTGCTGCCAGGCACGCTCGGGCGACGGGCCCAGCATCGCGGCAAGCTGTGCCTGCCATTTCTCCAATGAGGCGTCCACTGCGTCGGCATCGGCTGCAGGGCGGCTGAGTTCGGCCTGTGCGGTGGCTGCGGCCAGGTGGCGCCAGGGGTCTGGGGCTGCGGCACCGGCTGCATCGGCGGGTGGGGCCGTGGCGCTCTGCCAGTTCCCAATGACCCCTACCATCACCGTCAAGCAGAACGCTGTGAACACGGCCAGCACGCCGCGCAGACCCCGCCACCGTTTCGTGGCGTGCAGGCCCGGACGACCCGGTCGGTGCCGAGCGAGCGGGGTCATCGAGCCGTCGGTCGAAAAGGTCTGTCGCATGGGTCCTCGCACGGTGGATGAGCCACCCCGGGGGGGGGCCTGCCAGGCACCCTCCCGAAGGCGGGTGCCCCCGGTGCCTCACTTGAAAATGCAGGCCCGCGCAATGTTGCTGCTGTTCGTGTCCTTGCCAGGCTCGCTGCCCTTGCCGGTGCCGACATAGGTGTCACACTTGGTCTTGGAGCCCGAATACACGAGGTCCGAAATCGTCGCCACGTCATACTTGCCGGAGATGCCGGACTTGCTGTCGTAGCTGCTGTTCACCCCCACCACCGCCACATTCACGGTGCCGATGCGCACGCCGGAGACGGTCACCTTGCGGGCGTACTGGGTGGAGCAATTGCCACAGGAGCGGTAGAGCTTGCCCACGTTGTCCACGTAGAAGTCAGAGATGACCACCGTGCCGTCGCCGTTGTGCTGGAACACCTTGTCCGCGGCCTTGAAGGCGGCGCCGCCGGAAATGGTCAGCTTGCTGGTGACCCCACTGAGCTTGATGGCGGTGGCAGCGTCCTCGCCCACGTCGGCCCAGTAGACATTGGTGATGTTGCACTGGCCGTAGCAGTGCACGCCGTCCGCGCCGCCGGCGGCAAGGTTGGTGCCGCTGCCCAGCGATCCGTCCCCAATGACGACGTTCTTCACCGTGGCGCCGTTGTTCAGCTTGAACATCGGAATCTGGCTCTCGCTCTGGGTGCCCTTCATGTTGGAAGCGGTGCCCACCAGGCAGACCCACTTGCCATAGATGGCGGTGCCATCCCAGGTGGCGCCGGCGGCCACTTCAATCGTCGAGCTCACATTGACCTTGGTACAGCTCGGCACCGAGCGCACCCCAGGCGCGGCATGGGCCGGCGTGGCCAGGAACAGCGCCATCATGGCGATCAGGGCAATGAGGGCGGAGGCGGCATGCGGCAGCGCGCCGAACGACACACGTTCAATCAATCGGTTCATGGTTTTCCCTTAAAAAGAGGATGAAGGTTCACCCGGGGAAACGGCTGGAGGGGCCACCGAGGTGGCGTCCGCATCCGATGCATCCGGTGCATCCGGCACAGCCGGTACAGCGGGTACATCAAGTACAGCGGGTCATCGCGAGGGGTCGTCAGGACCCGTCTCTCCGATTCATGAAGGCTGTCGGCCGCTGCTTCGTCCCGCGCAGGGGGGCGAGCAGGGTGAAAGAGGGTGGATCACGCGGTTGTACGGACCGGATCGCCGTCCGTGTGCCCTTGTGATCGGTTGCGTCTGGCGTTGTCTCCCTGGGCCAGCCCATTGTGGGGATACCGGTACCGTGGAGCTACTGTAAGAGCTTGCAGGGGAGCGGGAATTGCCAGAGGAGGGCAGCCGGTGCAGCCAGCACCGGCCGTGATGGAGCCCTTGACCCATGCCTACCTCCCGTGCCCGAACCTCGTCGGACAGCAAGACGACCCAGACGTCCAAAGCCCCCAGGACCACCGCCAGACAAGGCGGCGCCGCCGATGCAGCGAAGGACGATGACGCGACACCGAGCCAGCGCGCGAAAGGGAAGGCCGCGCCAGGCGCTGCGAGGCGTGGAAGGTCCGTGGCGTCCAAGTCCGCGGCCCCATCCAGGTCAGCGGGGACAGGCACCAAGGGCCGATCGCCTCGTTCCTCGAAATCCTCCGCTTCAGCCACCGCGCCGGACGCCGCACCCGCCCCCCGACGGGCCATCTGGAAAGGCGCCATCAGCTTTGGCCTGGTGCATGTGCCGGTGGCGCTGTACCCCGCCACCCGGGATGAGTCGGTGGACTTCGACTGGCTGGACAAGCGCACCCTCGACCCCGTCGGCTACAAGCGCATCAACAAGCGCACCGGCCGGGAGATCGACAAGGAGCAGATCGTCAAAGGGGTGAAGCAGGAGAACGGGGATTACGTCGTGCTGAGCGATGACGAGATCCGCCAGGCTTATCCGGCCACCACACAGACCATCGCCATCGAGACCTTTGTGCCGGCGGACCAGATCTCCTTTGTGTATCTGGAACGGCCGTATTACCTCGCCCCGGTCGGCAAGACCGCCAAGGTGTATGCACTGCTGCGGGAGGCGATGTCGCAGGCCGGGTTGATCGCGGTGGCGCGGCTGGTCATCCACAGCAAGGAGCATCTGGCCGCGCTGCTGCCTGCCGGGCCCTGCCTCATGGTCGGCCTGATGCGCTGGGCCAGCGAAATCCGCCCCGCCGAAGACCTGGACCTGCCGGCGGAAGGGGTCAATGCCAACGGCATCAAGCCGAATGAGCTGAAGATGGCCCGACAACTGATCGAGGAGATGACCGCGGACTTTGAGCCGCACCACTATCAGGACGAGTTCGCCGTCGCCATCCGAACCCTCATCGACCGCAAGGTCAAGGCCGGGGAAGCGCAGTCGGTGGAGCCGCTGGAAGAAGCGCCGGCAGAGGCCTCGGGCAACGTGGTGGATCTGACTGATCTGCTCAAGCGCAGCCTGGGCGGCGGCCGCAAGCCTGCCAAGCGGGCCTGAACGGCGCGCCCGAGCCGCCTGGCGCCCGGGTGGGTCGACGCAGGTGCCTTCGCCACGGGCGCGCCATTTGCTGCGCAGTCAGCGTCACCCGACCCGATTGCACCCAGGGATCTGACCTATGCCATCACGCGCCCAACCTGCGGCCGAAGCGCCGCTCAGCCGCTACATCTCCAAGCGCAACTTCGAAAGTACCGCCGAGCCCAAGGGCCAGGTGGTGCGCCGCAAGGGGCAGCAGCCGCTCAGTTTCGTCATCCAGAAGCATTGGGCCAGCCATCTGCATTACGACTTCCGGCTGGAACTGGACGGCGTGCTGCTGAGCTGGGCGGTGCCCAAGGGGCCGTCCTACGACCCGCGCCAGCGGCGCATGGCGGTGCAGGTGGAGGATCATCCGGTGGCGTATGGGAGCTTCGAAGGCACCATCCCGCCCAAGCAGTACGGCGCCGGGGAGGTGATCATCTGGGACAACGGCACCTGGGAGCCAGTGGGCGAAGCCCATGCGGGACTCAAGGCCGGGAAGCTGGTATTCCGGCTGCACGGGCAGAAGCTGGCGGGGCTGTGGCAACTGGTGCGCACGTCGAAGGACGATGCCAAACGCGCGCAGTGGCTGCTGATCAAGAAGCATGACCCCTGGGAACGGTCCCACGACGACTACGACGTGACGATGGAACTGCCGGACAGCGTGGTGGCGCAGCCGCTCGGGCTGCTGGAAGTGCGCGAACCGAAGGAAGGGGGGACGTCCCTGCCTGCCTCCGCCGTGCCGGAAGGCGATGGTGCGAAGGGCCAGGCGCGGTCCACGAAGTCCGCCAAGTCTGCCAAGTCCACCAATGGCAACGGCTCGGCGCGGGCCGCCAAGGCATCGGCCGGGACTGGTTCGGCCGCGACAACGTCCGCCGCGGTTACAGACGGCGATGGGGAGGATGCCGCTGCGCCTGACCTCTCCAAGGCGCGCAAGACCCGTCCACCGACCGAGCTCACGCCGCAGCTCGCCACGCTGGTCACGAGCACGCCACCCGGCGACTGGATCAGCGAAGCCAAGCTGGATGGCTACCGCCTGCTGACTCGCATCACCAAAGGCCGGGTGCAGCTGATCACCCGCGGCGGTCACGACTGGTCCGACCGGATGCCGACGCTGGTGAAGGCCCTTGAGGGCCTGGATCTGGAGTCCGCCTGGCTGGACGGGGAAGTGGTGGTGCTCGGCCCCGAAGGCGCCCCGGAGTTCAACCGGCTGCAAAACGCCATCGGTCGCTCCGGACGGGCCGGACGCGGCGGGCCGGGTGAGAAGGACATCGTGTATTTCCTGTTCGATGTGCCCTACCTGCAAGGCTACGACCTGCGGGAGGTGCCGCTGCGGGAACGCCGCCGAGCCTTGCAGGCGCTGCTGGCCGACCAGCCCGACGAGCATGTGCGCTTCAGCGAAGCGCTGGATGCGCCGCCGGACCAGATGCTGACGGCTGCCTGCCAGATGCGGCTGGAGGGTCTGATCCTCAAGCGCCCGGATGCGCCGTATGTGTCCGCCCGCAGCGACACCTGGGTCAAGCTGAAGTGCCAGCTGCGGCAGGAATTCGTGGTGGTGGGCTTCACGCCGCGCAGTGACGCGCCCAATGGCCTGGGCAGTCTGTTGCTGGCGGTGCGGGACGCGCAGGGCAACGGCGACGGCAGCGGCGACGGCAAGGGCGCCGGCTGGCGGTATGCCGGCCGGGTGGGGACGGGCTGGTCACTGGCGCAGGGCGGGGTGCTGCGCAAGCAGTTGAACGCACTGGAGACCGACCAGCCACATTTCACTGCGGAGGACATCAAGCGCAGCCACTGGACCCGTCGCCCGGGTGGCGACGAGCACTGGGTGCGACCGGAGATGGTGGTGGAGGTGGCGTTTGCGGAATGGACGCCGGACGGACATATCCGGCATGCCGCCTTCCAGGGCGTGAGAGAAGACAAACCCGCGGAGGAGATCGGGATGGAAGCGGCCAAAGCACCGAATGAAGTGTCCGGCTCGCCTGACGCGTCGGGCAAGGGACGAAAGAAGGCATCGGCTTCGGCCGGTGCGTCGCCTGGCGGCAAGTCGCCGACCAAGGCGGCCGCCAAAGGAGCCACCAAGGGAGCCACCAAGGCGTCATCCAACGCTTCCAGCTCGGCATCGAGCCAAGTCGCCGCGAAGGCCCAATCAGACACCGGCCGCAACGCCAAGCCTGCCGCCGCCCAGCGCGCTCGGGCGACGTCCGCCGCCAGCAGCCAGCTCCGCATCACCCACCCCGACCGCGTCATCGACGAAGCGTCTGGCACCACCAAGATCGAGCTGGTGCGCTTCTATGAAAGCGTGGCCGACTGGTTGATGCCCCACCTAGAACAGCGCCCGCTCGCCCTGGTCCGCGCTCCCGAAGGTGTCGGTGGTGAGCTGTTCTTCCAGAAACATGTGGAAGGCAACGACCTGATCGTCGTGCGCAACATGGCGGAGGTGCTGGCCTTCACCCAGCTCAACACCATCGAACTGCACACCTGGAACAGCCGGTCGGACAAGCTCGACAAACCCGATCGCATCGTCTTTGACCTGGACCCTGGCGAGGGCGTGGCGTTCGCTCAGGTGAAGGAAGGGGCGCAACTGGTGCGCGCATTGCTGGAAGAGCTCAGCCTGAAGTCCTGGCTGAAGACCAGCGGCGGCAAGGGCCTGCATGTGGTGGTGCCGCTGACCCGACGCGCGGACCACGAGACCTGCAAGGCCTTCAGCCGCGCCGTCGTCGAGCATCTGGCCGCCACTCTGCCCAAGCGCTTCTCCGCCAAGAGCGGCCCGCGCAACCGGGTCGGCAAGATCTTTGTGGACTACCTGCGCAATGGGGAAGGACAGACCACCGCATCCGCCTTCTCAGTGCGGGCGCGGCCGGGGCTCGGGGTGTCGATGCCCATCGCCTGGGACGACCTCGCTGACCTCAAGGGCGGCGACCAATGGAAGGTGCGGGACGCCCGGGACCATTTGAGCTTTGTGAAGCAGGATCCGTGGGCCGACTATTGGACCTGCCGTCAGACGCTCACCGCTGGCCAGAAGATGCTTGCAGCGGACGACTGAGCGCGGAACCGGTGCCGCAAACGCCCGGATGTCGCCGGGCGCCGCGAACTGCTCACTGCAGCGCTGCAATCGTCCTGAGCAGGGTATCCGGATCGGCCGGCTTCACCACGTGCGCATCGAAGCCGGCCTTCAGGGCCCGCTCCCGATCTTCCTGCCGCCCATACCCGGTCAGGGCGACCAGCCGTAGCGTCGCCCACGCCGGCTGCGAACGGATCTGCTGTGCCAGTTCGTAGCCGCTCATGCCGGGCAGACCGATGTCGAGCAGGGCCAGATCCGGCACCGCCTTTGCCAGCTGCCGCAGGGCATCAGCCCCGCTGTGCACCTGCGCCACCTGATGGCCTTCCATCGACAAAATCATCGCCAGGGAGGCCGCTGCGTCTTCGTTGTCGTCCACCACCAGGATGCGTCGGGGCGCGCCGGTCGGCAACGCCACCGGGGACAGCTCCGCCGCGTCCTCCGCCAGGAGGGGCAGCCGCAATTCAAAGCGGGCGCCCCGTCCCGGACCTTCGCTGAAAGCCGCCACCGAGCCCTGATGCATCTCAGCCAGCCGCCGCACCAGCGACAGGCCGATGCCCAGCCCGCCTTGCGACCGGTCGAGGGCACGCTCGCCCTGCACAAACAGATTGAAGATCTGCGGCTGGAGCTCCGCAGGGATGCCGATGCCGTTGTCCGTCACCGTGATGACGGCCTGCCCGCGCTGCGGATCTTCCTCCAGGCTCAGATGGATCAAACCCTCCGGGTCGGTGTACTTGGCGGCATTGGTGAGCAGATTGGCCACGCACTGCACCAGCCGCGCCTGATCGCCGCGCACCCGCAGCGGCCGCCCGCTGGTCATCGAGAACTGATGCCGACGCTCGCGCATCAGCGGCTCCACCGTCTCCACCGCCTGGGCCAGCACATCCACCAGCGCCACCGGGCTGAGCCGCAGCTGCACCCGTCCCTGGGTGATGCGGGAGATGTCCAGCAGGTCATCCACCAGCCGGGTGAGCGTGCCCACCTGACGCTGGATGATGCTCACCATGCGACGCGGCCGTTCGTCCGGCAGCTCCAGTCGGGTCAGCACGTCGCTGGCACTGCGGATGGGCGCCATCGGATTGCGCAGCTCGTGGGCCAGCATCGCCAGGAACTGGTCCTTCTGCCGGTCTGCCGCTTCCAGGTGCTGGCGGGCCTGGACATGCGAAGAAATCTCCCGGAAGTAACACACGACCCCCAGCCCGCCTTCGGCCAGCGGAATGCGGTGGATCTGCCAGTCATAGGCTTCCAGCCGGCCGTGATCGCTGCGCTGGGCAATGAACTCCGGCGAATGGAAACTGTTGCCCGTGTGCAGGGTGGTCCAGAAGCTCTCGCTGATGTCGGTTGCCAGCGCTTCGCCCCACTGACGATGCAGCATGGCTTCGAAGTCGCCGCCCGCCGCATCCTCCGGTCGGCTGAAGGTGGCACGGGCCGCCGGATTGGCATCGCGCAGATGCAGGCGTCCGTCCACTTCATGCACCAGAAAGACGCCGATGGGCGCCGCATACAGCAGGGTCTCGAACTGCGCATTGCGGCGGCGCGTTGCAGCATCGGAGGTCTGGCGCATGTGGCGCAGCTCCAGCAGCGCGCCCAGCCGCGCCAGCAGCTCGCGGGCGGAGAACGGCTTGATCAGGTAGTCGTCCGCGCCGGCGTCCAGGCCTTCGATGCGGGATTCCTCACCGGCGCGGGCCGACAGCAGCACCACTGGCGTCAGCCGCAGCGCGTCGTCGTCGCGGATGGCCGCGAGCAGGCCCATGCCGTCCAGGCGGGGCATCATCACGTCGGTCAGGATCAGGTCCGGCGGCTGGCGGCGGGCCGCCTCCAGCGCGGCCCGACCGTCCGGCACGGCCTCGACGTCGTAGTAGGGGGCCAGCAGCTCGCGCACATAGCCGCGCATGTCGGCGTTGTCATCGGCCAGCAGGATGCGGGCGCCGAAGGTGTTGGCAAATCGCCGGTCGGTGGATGCCAGGGGGGGCGGGGCCAGGACGTCAGGGGCCAGTGCCGGCTCCGCATCAGGCAGCCAGCGCATCGCCTCATCCACAAAAGCCCGTGCGGCCGAACTGCGGGCCATGCGGCTGGGCTGGCGGCCCCGCTGCTGGTCGGGCGGCACATGGGCTTCACCCAGGGGCACCGTCAGCCGGAAGGTCGTGCCCTGCTGCGGCGCGCTGCTCGCTTCGATTCGGCCACCGTGCAGTTGCACCAGCTCCTGCACCAGCGCCAGGCCAATGCCGGAGCCCTCATGGGTACGGCCTTCCACGCCGGCAATCCGGTGGAAACGCTCGAACAGCCGCGGCAACTCGTCGTCGGCGATGCCCACGCCGGTGTCGGCGACGGTCATCCAGACGTGGTTCTCGTCCTGGCCCATGCGCAGCGTCACGCCGCCGGCCAGGGTGAACTTGAACGCGTTGGAGAGCAGGTTCAGGACGATCTTCTCCCACATGTCCCGGTCCACCATCACCGGCTCGGACATCGGCGGACAGTCCACCTCAAAGCGCAGCCCGGCTTTTTCCATCGCGGAGCGGAAGGTGCTCGCGATATCACGGGTGAGGGCGGCCAGATCGACCGGCTCGAAGTAGGCCTGGGCACGGCCGGCCTCCAGGCGGGAGAAATCCAGCAGCGCATTGACCAGACGCTGCAGCCGGTTGGCATTGCGCAGGATCAGCGAGAGCCGCTGGCGCTGCACCTCGGTGAGATCGCCGCCGACCATCAGCTCCTCCAGCGGGCCCAGCATCAGGGTCAGCGGAGTCCGGAACTCGTGGCTGACGTTGGAGAAGAAGGCGGTCTTGGCCCGGTCCAGTTCTGCCAGGGCCTCCGCCCGTCGGCGCTCTTCCTCGTACGCCTGCGCGTCGGTCAGCGCCGCGGACAGCTGACCGGCCACCAGGTTCAGGAAGCTTCGATACCCCTCATCCAGCGGACGGCGCGGGCTGCATCCCACCATCAGGAAACCGGTCAGCTCTGCACCGGAGCCCTTGAGCGGCAGCAACAGGCCCTGGCGCACCGGTTCGGCCCAGCCGTCGATGCTCAGATGCAGGGACAGGGCTTCCAGCGAAGGCAGGTCCTGCGCCGATTGCTGCCGGTACAGCCCGGCCAGCGGCCAGCCGCTGGGGGCGTCGTCCAAGGACATCACCTCCGGCAACTGCGCCGCCTGTGCAGGGGCGGTGGACAGCTCCAGCCGCGCGGTGCGCTCGCCCGGCTGCGTCAGGTACACGGCGGCGAAAGGCACGTCGCGCGAATAGTCACCCAGCACCTTGCAGGCATGGTGGCAGCACTGGTGCAGATCTTCAGCACCGGTGGCGCGGGCGGCGAGATCGCGCAGCACCCGCAAGCGCCGCTCATCAATCACCCGCTCGGTGACCTCGGTCACCACGCACAGCATGCCGGCGACCTGATCGTTGTCATCGAACGCAGGGCTGTAGGAGAAGGTGTGATAAGTCTCTTCCTTGAAGCCACTGCGCTCCAGATAGAGGAGAAGGGCTTCGTCCCATGTCGCTTCTGCATGGGTCAAGACGTGTTCGATGCGCGGGCCGATGTCAGGCCAGATTTCTTCCCAGACCTTGTCGGCGCGTTCGCCCAGAGCCCAGTCGCGCTTCATGCCGAGCGTGGGCATGTAGGCGTCGTTATAGAAGAAGCGTAGCTCCGAGGACCACGCCATCCACATGGCGTACCGGGAGTCCAGCATGATGCGCACGTGGGTGCGCAGTGACTGCGGCCAGCTGTCCGGTGGGCCGAGCGGCGTCTGCGACCAGTCATGCTTACGCATGAGCGCGCCGACTTCACCGCCGCCGCGAAGAAACGGCGGGGGGGTGACGGCGGAGTTCGTTGGGCTCAGGCCCGTGTCGTTGATATCGGCGGCGCCGATCACGTCGCCGGCTTTGCCACCAGTAGGGGAAGGCATGCGGTCAGGCTCCCAGATCCAGATCGCTGGTCGGACCAGTCTACCGGTGTGACGCAACTCCACACGCCGTTATTTGAACCTGTGCGGTGGAAGTACGGAGAGGGTTAGCCTCGCCCCCGTCGGGCCTGTCAATTGCCCTGTCGCACAAGATATCGAAGGACGGTCATGGATCTCATCTTGTGGCGGCATGCGGAAGCCGTCGAACCGGGGCCCGGCATGGACGATATGTCCCGGGTGCTCACGACGCAGGGCGAACGCGACGCCGGACGCATGGCCGATTGGCTGCATCGTCATTTGCCTCACGACACCAGCGTGCTGGTGAGCCCCGCCGTGCGGACCCGGCAGACGGTGCAGGAGTTGCGCCGTCCCACACGCCTCGTCGAGGACCTGGCACCGCGCAAGGGAGCGCAGGCGATGCTGGACGCCACCGGTTGGCCCCATGCCGGCAAACCGGTGGTGGTCGTCGGGCATCAGCCCACGCTTGGCATGGTGCTGGCACATCTGGTGGGTGGCGTACCACTGCAGCAGGCGATGCCCTGGCGCATTCACAAGGCGGGGCTCTGGTGGATCCGCTGCGAGCACCCGCGACAGGACCGCCCCGGCGTGGTGGTGATGGCGGTGCGCATGCCTGACCTGCCCTGATCGCAAGGCGGTGCGCGTCGGCAGACGCAAGCATGAGGCATGGCGCGCCCTGAGCCGCCCGGTACACTGGCGGCTGTTCATACTCCGAAAGCTGCCTTGAGTTCCAGCCTGCTCTTGATTGTTGTCCTGATTGCCGCCAGCGCATTCTTCTCGATGGCGGAGTTGTCTTTGGCCGCGTCCCGTCGCCTGAGGCTTCGTCAACTGGCGGATGAGGGAGACAGTCGCGCGGCGCAGGTGCTGAAGGTGCAGGAGCAGCCCGGCTACTACTTCACCGTGGTGCAGATCGGCGTCAACACCTTGGCCATCCTGGCCGGTGTGGTGGGCGAGGGCGCATTGACGCCGCATTTCGAGGCGCTGCTTCGTCCGGTCATGGAGATCGACAATGCGCAGCGACTGGCGTTTGCGCTGTCCTTCGGCTGCGTGACCATGATGTTTGTGGTGCTGGCCGACCTGCTGCCCAAACGGTTGTCGATGAACGAGCCGGAACGGGTGGCCATGACCCTGGTCGGCCCGATGATCTTCCTGACACTCGTGCTGCGGCCGGTGGCCTGGGGGCTGAATGCCCTGACCGATCTGCTGCTGCGCATCCTCGGCCGCCCGGTCAAGCCGGACAACACGATCACCCATGCGGACATCCTGGCGCTGGCGGAAGCCGGACATCAGGCCGGTGTGGTGGCCGATGCCGAACAGCAGGTCATCGAAAACATCTTCGAGCTGGACACCCGGACGGTGGAGTCCTCGATGACCTCGCGCGAGCGCATCGTCTACTTTTCGCTGGACGACGATGAAACCCTGGTGCGTACGCGCATTGCGGAATCGCCGCATTCCACCTATCTGGTGTGTGAGCAGGACATTGATCAGGTGGTCGGTTATGTGGATGCAACCGACCTGTTCCAGCGGGTGCTGCGCGGAGAACCGATCAGCCTGCGGTCCGACCCGGCGCTGATCAAGAAGGTGCTGATCGTGCCGGACCGGCTCACCCTGGCCGAGGTGATGACCCAGTTCCGTCAAGCGCATGAAGACTTTGCGGTCATCGTCAACGAATACAGCCTGGTGGTGGGCGTGATCACCCTCAACGACGTGATGTCGACGGTGATGGGCAGTCTGGTCCACACCGATGAAGAAGAACAGCAGATCGTCCGCCGGGACGATGGCAGTTTCCTGGCTGACGGCATCACGCCGATTCCGGATGTTCAGCGCTCGCTGGGCCTGGACGAGTTTCCGCATCCCGGCCAGTACGACACGCTGGCCGGATTCCTGATGGTCATGCTGCGCCGCATTCCCAAGCGCACCGACGTGGTGGAGTGGGAAGGATGGCGCTTTGAAGTGGTGGACGTGGACAGCCACCGCGTGGACCAGGTGATGATCACCCGGGTGCAGCCGCCGTCCAGGGACACCCCGCACGACTGAGCGGGGCGCTCTGGGACGCTCTGGGCGCTGCGGCTCAGCGCATCAGCAGCGTCTTGCCGTCATACCGATTGGCCTGCACCGGCACCGGATAGCGGTGGGACGCGGTCAGTGCCCGCATGAAACCCGGCGTACGGGAGCGCATCAGGTCCTCTTCCATGCCGCGGAAGGCATATTGCACCGTGCTGAGAATGGTGGTCTCGTTCTGGCTGGAGAGGTGGCCGATGAAGAAGTTCTCGGTCTGGGCCAGCAGGTCCTGGTTGATGGTCGACGGCGACTGCGTCGAATACACGATGCCGATGTTGAACTTGGCGCCTTCCTTGGCAAAGCGCGAATAGACGTCGATCACGTTGCCGGCATTGGGGGGGAAGATCATGTGCGCCTCTTCAAAGTAGATCTGCACATACCGGCCCGCCATCTCGTTGCGGACGAACTTGCCTTCCTGATGCAGGAACACCGCGCTGGACAGCGTCTTGGCGAAGTAGCGGATGATCCGCTCGTTGGCACTGCCCAGGTCCACGATGACGGTGCCCCCCTGATCGACGGTGGCCAGGATCTCGGTGATGAAGTTGTCCACCCGCGGGGAATGGAACGGCGTGGCCGGGCGTAGCACGTAGGCGCCCGCGCCGGCCTGCGGATAGATGAAGTGCGCCATGATTTCCTCGTCGGCATCGAAGAGGAAACTGCCTTGCTTGCGCAAGGTCGGGTCGTTCGGATAACTCAGGCTGAAGCGCAGCATCAGGGAGATTTCCGCCACCATGTCGGCGAAGGTGCGCGGCTGCGGCGGTGGGCTGGAGCCGTTCACCGCCTGATAGGCGGACAGGCGGAGCGGCTGATTGAACCCCGGGTTGAAGGGCTGGATGTAGCCGTGGGCCTGCAGCGTTTCGGTGAGCCGCGCCTCGTCGTGCTCAAAGCCGGCGTGATGCAGCACCGTCCAGAAAATCATCAGCTTGCGCAGACGTCGCTGCACCACATCGGCCGACTCATCCGGATTGAAGCGCAGCCCGGGCAGGCGGCAGGAGAGCAGCGGGCGGACATAGTCCGACTCGGCCACATCGGCCGGCAGCAGCTCTCGCAGCGTGGTCATTGCATCTTCCGGCCGCTCATGGAAGTTGAACCGCAGCAGCTGGCTGTTGGGGCCGCCAATCTTGCCTTCGGAGAGGTAGTAGAGGTTGCAACGGTCGGCATAGACGCTGCCGATGTTGTCGGCGCCATCTTGCGGGTTGCTGTTGGCATATTCGCCGTTCACATCAAAGATGAGTTGGCCGACATCCCGCCGTTCGGCGGTGACATCCATCATCCCCTGCACCAGCAGCTTCACCACGTTGGACTTGCCCAGCCGGGTCTTGCCAAACATGGCGGTGCGGCGGCCGCGGATGTCCAGCATCGACAGGCAGCTGGTGACCGGGTGCTGCTGGTAGACCTGGGATTCGTCATGGCGCAGCAAGCCGAAGCGGATGCGCTGGTCCGCGGTGACGGTGCCGTTGATCAGCAGGTCCTGCATGCGCGGCGTGGGGGCGAAGACGCCGTAACGGTCGGCATGCAGCAGGTGACCGGGTTCGCCGGCGAAGCGCGGCGTGTGGGAGAGCGCTGGAGGGGTGTCGCGGTAAAAGGCGCCCAGCACGAAAAAGCGCACCAGCATCAGCTCGCTGTGCGGTGCATGGCTGCCCGAGTGGCGCTGCATCAGGGTGTCGATGCGTTCCCGGACGCCGGAGCTCGCATCCGGCCAGGGCGGGAAGTCGAGCAGGCGCAGCAACAGCAGGCGATCGGTGCGGACTTCGTGGTGGCTGGGGGGCTGGTCCAGGCGCAGGGCCGTCTGGCGTGTGGACGTCTCGACCATGAAGCAGAAGGCGCCCCGGCACAGCGCCGCCTGATCGTCCCAGTGGGCGCGGTCGGCCATCATCAATACCTGGTCGTGACACAAGGTGACTACGGGCCCCAGCCACTGGCTGGGCAGCATGTCTTCGGGATGAACGAGCATAAGAAGGTGGGAGACAAGAAAAAAAGGCCGATGCTCGTGGGAGCCTCGGCCGGTGCAAAGCCTCGCAGGACTACGGCGAGGTGTGGAAGGAGGGGGCGGAGGCGTCCGCTTGGGCAGAGGCGGAGTGGGCGCGGGGCGGGCTCAACTGGTGCAGCCGCTGAAGCACCTTGCCGGCATAGGCGGCACGTTTGGCGGGGTCCCGCGCGTTGTAGGCGCCCAGCGCATTCACCGTCGGCCCGAGGCGGACCAGGTTGTCCCCCAGGATCCACGCGCCCACCAGGATGTTGGTGCAAGGGTCCCAGAGGTCTTCGGCGCGGATGCCATAGCGTGCCAGCACCGGGGTCCAGCTCGAGTTGATCTGCATCAACCCAATGTCGGTGGAGCCATTGGTGTTGCGGTTGACCGCCCGTGGATTGAGGCCCGACTCCTGCAGGGCGATGGCCTGCAACAGGTGGGCGGACATGCCGTAGCGGCGGGAGGCCCAGTCGAAGCACTGGGCCATGGCGGGCGTGAGTGCATGGGCGGCCCTGCGGGTGCCGGTGGGCCGCGCTGCTGCTGTTGTGGACGTCCTGGTTGACGTTTGAGTGCGCGTCTGTGCGGACGTCCAGTCCGAGGCGGGGACCGTGCTGGTCCGCCGGGCTCGGCCGTTGGCGCCGTTGAGGGGCGATGGAGTGGCTGCGGCGGTGGCAGCGTCGCCAGCGGTGCCAGCAGAGCCAGCAGTGACGGCAGCGGTCGCAGTGCCAGCAGTCGCGGCGGCAGCAATGGTGGTGCCGACGATCGCGACAGCCAGGACCATCACCAGCCACCTCAGCTGAAGCGGAAGCAGAAGCAGCCGACCCCCCGTGGCCTTGATCCGCCGCGTGTTCATCGCGTCTGCACCGTAGGGATCTGCTGGATGCCGCTCTGCATCTCGAAGGCCGTGGCGAAGAAGCCCGCCATCATGCCGGCCAGGGTCAGGCCCGCCACCGCCATCAGCGTGGAGTTGAGCCGGCTGGCCGAAGCCTGGATGCTCCGCTCGATGCGGTCGATCGACCCCACCCCGATCTTGACGAAGGCCGCAATCGGGTCGCGCCGCTCGGAGGCATCCTGCACACGGTCTTCCAGTGCGCCATTGAGCACGCCGGTCGAGAAGGCTTGACCGAACTGAGTGGACTGTTCCGATGACAACCGGGACAGAATCTCTCGCAAGTGCCACCGCATCCAGGGCGAACTGAACCGGGTCGCCCGCTCCAGCGCCGAACGCAGGGACACGCCGGCCCGCATCAGCGAAGAGATCGAGACAATCAGCATCGCACCGGAAAAGTCCCGGTACAGGCTGTAAGGCGCCAGTCGATCCAGCCGACGTCGCATCGGCCCCTGCCAGCGGGGCAGGGACACGCCAAAGGCCACCAGCAACGCCACCACGCCCAGCGCGATCAGAATCCCATAGTGGCTGACGACATAAGACACGGCGTAGAGACCGCGGCCGATGGCGGGCCATTTCTCCGGCGGCAGCAGGTCCGCCAGCACGGGCACCGCGAAGAGGGAGAAGCCAGTCATCAGTCCGGCGAACAGCACCAGCAGGATCAGCGGATACACCACCGCCTTGCGGACGGTGGCGATCATCCGGTCCACCTTTTCCACCGTCTCGGAGAGGAAGTACAGCCCCCGCGCCAGCCCGGTGTCCCCGCTGCCCTGAATGGCGTCAATCAGGATCAGTTCGGTGGTGGGCACGACGCCGATCAAGGATTGCGACAGCGATCCGCCCATCGCCTCCCGCAGCATGTGCCGGTAGAGGAGGGCGTCGCCCCGTGAGCGGGTGCGGCCACGGGCTTCGTATTTACGCAGGATGGTGAACAGCGGCACCTTGTCTTCCAGGGCGCTGGCCATGTCGTAATAGAAGTCCGCCCGGCGCTGCTTGAGCCGATGCGCAGCGGCGCGAAACAAAATCCAGTCGATGATCTGCATGGAGGCGGGGGTGTCTTAAAGCAGGGACTGGGCGAGTAGTGAAGCCCGGCCAAAGGTTCGTTCGAAGTAATAGGGGTCGACACGGCCCTGAGACAGGTCATACAGCACATGTCCCCAGGCTTCCTTGCCATCCATGTCCGGATCGGTGAAGGGCGCCTTCTGCCGGCTGCGCCAGTAGCGACGGGCTTCCAGGTCCCGGCGTTCCAGCAGCAGCTCCAGCAGGTGCAGGTCCGGAACGATGACCTCGGCGCCCACCTTCAGGCCCATCGTGCCGTTGCGTTCGCCGACGCTGTAGTCGATGAGCGGCTTGCGGCAATGAGGACAGCCGGTGTCGCTGGCGCAATGGATCTTGTCGATGTCCAGGCCAAAGCCGCGGGCGTAGACGTCCAGCGCTTCGGAGGACATCACCTCGCGGGCGGGGCGCTTGCAGTGGTCGCAGTTCAGCGGCACCAGCACCTGGTAGACCAGGGCGGAGATGAACTCGGGGCTGCACAGGTCATCCCGCTGCAGGCCGACGATGTGCGAGTTGAGCCGGCTGATCACGCCCAGGGCCGAGGTGGCATGCACGGTGGAGAGGATCTTGTGGCCGGTCTGAATGGCCACCTGGGCCATGTTGGCGGACAGCGAATCCCGGATTTCGCCGAACAGGCCGACGTCCGGGTCCATGCGCAGGAAGGACAGCATCGCACCGTGGAAGGGGTTGCTGCCGGCGGTGGCTTCGAGTGCTCCCCGCTGAATGGACAGATGCGACGCCCCGGCCAGCTCATATTCCACCGGGTCTTCGATGGTGATGAGCTTGCGGGTGCCCTCCCGCGCCAGGTAGGCCAGCATGGTGTTGAGGGTGGTGGTCTTGCCCGACCCGGTGATGCCCGCCACAAAGATGCCGCCCCAGGCGGAGCTCAGTGCATCGTGCAGCCGGTCCACCTGCCAGGCTGTGAAGCCTAGCCGGTCCAGCGTGAGCTGCTGCGTACGGGCGGCATTGTTGGAGCGCAGGATGCGCATCACCACATCCATGCCGCCGACGGCCGGATGGCTCTGATAGCGCAGGGTCAACCGGAGGTCCGGCAGGTCCAGCGGAATCATCGCCGTCTGTGGCACGCCGCCGTTGAAGGCCACTTCGCTTCGGGAATTTTCCTCCGCCAACACGGTGTAGGCGGCCGACACGGCGTCCATCACGATGCGGGCGGGGAAGCTGCCGAGGGTACGCATCAGTCCGTCCAGACGGACCCGGGCCCGGCCGATCTCCCCGCGCAGTTCCAGATGCAGGTCGCTGGCGCCGGCCAGCACACAGCGGTGGATGACGGTCCGGAACCATTCCAGCGGCGACGAATTCGCGACCATCGTCTCGATGGCGCGGGCCGATTCCCCCGCGCCGTCATTCACGTCCCGGCGTTCGCTGCGGTAGGAGATGAGTTCAAAGATCTCGGGTTCGGCGGTGAAGAAGCCCTGGAAGTCGAAGCCCAGTCGCTTGCCCGCCTGGACCACGTGGTACCAGTCGGGACTGCGCAGTTCCTCCTCGGTGGACAGCACCAGGAAGCGCTGCGCAGGCAGGGCCAGCGCCATCAGCTTGTTTTCCTTCTCGCGGGAGACCCGCACCTGCCGTTCTTCCCGGCCCGCCATCACGTTGTCCGACACGACCGACAACACGCGGTCGAAGGGCGGCAGATGGGCGTAGTCGGTCAGGTGCCGGGACGACGCGGCAGGGGCGCTGGCAGTCCCGCGGCCGGGGGCGTCCTGGCTGGCGGCGTCCCGGCTGGCGGTGTCCCGTCGGGGCGCATTGGCATCGGCTGAAGGGGGCTCTACGGTGGCATCGGTGCCCATCTCAGTGGCCTTGCTGCTGGGACAGGGCCATCTGCCCCTCCAGGGGCAGGCGGCTGGCGCGCAATGCCGAGGGCGGGAGCGCTGCGCTGTTCAATGCACTGGCGGGCAGGGGATCGGCGCCACCGCCGACACCCGAGAAGGAAAACCCTCCCATGGAACTGCCACGGGCCGGTGCAGGCAGCATCAGGGACGACGCTGCCTTGCCCCCGGCCGCCGAGCCGCCGGACAGGGAGACCGTCACGCCGCTCGGGGTGATGGCGCGCACCTGCCAGGGGCCGACCTGAGGCGTATGACCCGGGCTGATCGCCACGCGGTGGATGCGGCCTTCATAGAACAGCTCGGCCTGCAGGCGCTGGCCGACACCCGTCAAGGACCACACACGCGGCACTTCCGAGTGTTTGGTCGCAGGCGGAGGCGGAGGCATCGCCGAAGGGCCCGGGGCGGCCGGCGGAATCTCGTTTCCCAGCATGCGGCGCGCCGCCGCATCGAGCTCCTGGGCTTTCTTGCGGCGCGCGGCGTCGATGATCTGCTGCATGGAGGTGGATGAGGCGGTGGTGCCGTCTTCCGCTGCGACAGCGGCAGGTGCCACGGCGAACTGCGCGAGGCTCACCGCCAGCAGCCCACCTGCGGCGCGGGAAAAGCGCCGCGCGGAGGCGAGGCGGACGATGCGGGCGATGCGGGCGAGGAAGCCCCGAACGATCGGTCGACGTGACACGACGACGTCAGAAGTTTTTGCCTTTGGCATAGATGTGTCCGGTGAGGGTGTAGGTGATCTGGCCGGCGTTCAGCTGAACCGTGAGGGTGTCCGGCACGGCCGTGGGCGACAGGTCGATCGAGGGCAAGGACCAGAGCCCGTCCGTCACCTGCCAGGCCAGGCGCACCACCGGGCGATGAAGGACACCCAGGTTGGTGACGGTGGGCGGGCCAAAGAGTTGGGCGGGTTTGAGCATGGCCGCCTGAGAGCTGCCGGCGACCAGGGCGACATCCTGCAAGCGGCTGCCCCAGGTCTGGGTGACCGTCTCCACCTGCGGCAGCTGCTCGCGCGCCAGCACCGCCGGCACGGGGCCGCTCTCCACCCAGGTGTAATGGGTGGTGATGGTGGCGCCGAGCAGGTCGTTGCTGTTGTTGTCCGCATTGAGCTGCGGGTCGGGGCTCTGAGGGTCCTGGGGCGGCCGCGTCAGGAAGTCGCTGAAGTTGCCGAAGTTGCGGCTCCAGGTGGCTTCGCAGTCCGGACTCGACTGGCTGCAGGTGAAGCGTTGCAGCGCCCAGCCTTCACGGCTGAGCGGTACACGGTTGAGCAGCGCGCGCCAGCGGTCCAGCACCGCATTGCCCGGCTGGCCGGCGCTGCGCAGCATCGGCTCGATGGACCGCTCGTAGAGGCGATTCGGATCGTTCTCCTGTGCAAGTCGCGCGGCCGCTTCGGCGGCCTTGCGTTGCTGATATTGGCTCCAGAGCGTATAACCCACGCCGGAGCCGAGCAGCACCGCCGCCGTCACGCCACCGGCGACCGCGCGGCGCAACATGCGGTTGACAAGGGGACGCACCAGCGAGCCGGTCTCCGGCATCTCGAAGATGGTCTGGACCTGCAACGGCTCGCCGTTGGCCACGACGTTGGGCAGGTCGGTGGCGACCCGCACGTCCTGGTCGATGTGGATGTCCCGAAACTCCTTGAGCAGCGCCAGCGCGGATTCCAGGTTGTTGACCAGCCGGTCAAAGCCCGGCACGGGCCGCCGGTCCATCAGGCCAATGAAGGCCACCCGATTGCCGGCGGACAGCACCACGGCTTCCGCGCCGCCGGAGGAGAACCGCTCGATCAGCATCACCACTGCGGAATGCGGCCGACCGGGGCCGGGCTGCAGCCCGCGGGCCAGACCGATCAGGCTCTTGTCCGGCAGCATGGTCGCGAAGCTGTAGCCCAGTTTGCGGGCACGCTGGAACTCCGCATCCGGATGCCCGCGGTCCTGGGTGGGACTCCATTCCAGCTCGAAGATGACGCGGGTGCCGGCGATGATGCAGGTCTTGGCAAGCGCGGTGGCGCCCGAGCCGCTGCCGGGGAGCTCCTTGGAGAAGCCATCGGACGCACCGGCGAATTCACCACGGTTTACGCCGCCGGAGCTGCCGGCGCCAGGATTGAAGGCCATGGCTCTCCCTTTCAGCGGTCGGTCAGACGCGGCGTGATGAGAATGACGGTGCCTTGCTTGCTGCGGCCGCCGCGCTTGGCGATGGGCAGCAGGCCGCGGACCACATCGGTGTCATCGGCCTGCGCCTGCTCGCGCTCATAACCCACCATGACCAGCGTCTGCCCCGCCGGCACGCTGACGCGTTGCAGCGACGAGAAGCTGACCGTGTTGGGCAGCTGGATCGATTGCGCCGAGGAGCCGCTGCCGCTGGTGAAGGCCTTGATCTCCCGCAGTTCGCTGACCTGCATGGCGGTCTGGAGCAGCACGCGGTTGGAGTCCAGAATGACCGGCAGGATCATCAGGCCCAGGCCGGTGGAGATGGAGCCCGGCACCAGCGAGCCTGCAGTGGTCACGCCGGTGGTGCCGTTCACCACGGGGGCCGTCGTCTGCTTGACGTAGGACTGCGTCTGCAGCGACCCCACGGGCACCGGCATGCGGTTGGTGGTGGTCACCACGCTGGAATAGGCGGTCGAGACCTTGCCATATTCCTGCAGGGAATCCGCGACCAGACGGCTGGGCGAGCTGCGGGAGGAGGAGGGCGCCAGCAGGAAGGACAGCGACCCTGGCGTATTGCCGGAGAGCGCGCCGGGCCCTTGCGGGCTGGTCAGGCTGAACTGATTGCCCGTCGCCTTGCCCAGCACTGCCTGCCAGTTGATGCCATTGCTGTATTGGTCGGTCAGGTCGACCTGCAGCACTTCCACTTCCAGCACGACCTGGCGCAGCAGGGTGGTGTTGACTTCCTGCAGGAAGGATTCCACCCGTTCGACGTTGCTCAGCGCGTCCGTCACCGTCACCAGGCCGGAGCGGGGATCGACCTGCAGGTGGGCGCGGGCGGAGAGCATGCCCTTGAGCGAATCGCGCAGGCCGCTCCAGTAATCGCTTTCGGTCTGGAAGTCGATGTTCAGGGAGCCGGAGCTGGAGCTGCCGCTGCTGCCACCGCCCGATCCGCTTCCCCCGCCGCCACCGCTGCTGGATGCGCCGCTGCCAAAGACGTCGATGGAACCGCTGGTCTTGAGGCCGTTGGGCAGCGCCTTCACCAGAATGGAGCGGGTCACCAGACGGCTGAAGATGATCTTGCCGCCGTTGTATTCCCATTGCAGGCCGGCGCGGGTGGCCACCAGGTCCAGCAGGCCGGAGAGGGGGCCGGAGTAGTCGAGCTCCATCGTGTTCTGCAGGTCGCGGCCCTGCACCGCCAGTGACAGCGCACCAGCGGCTTCGGCCTGCCGCGCCAGCGTGGCGTGATCGGTGGCCCCCGGCGTCGTCTGACGACCCGCCTGCGTCTGGGCTTCGCTGGAGGCGAGACCGCCCGGTGCGTAGTCGCTGGCGCTCGTCATCGCGTCCGGCGTCATGATGACGGGAATGTCGATCAGGCGGGAGATGAGTTCGGCCACCGTCGGCAAGGGATGGCGGCCCGGATAGCGCAGGGTGACCTGGCCGATGTGGGTCGGCAGGGTGGACGCGCGCTGCAGCGGCACCGAATGCCGGGCGAAGCGCGGCACAGTGTCCGCCTGCACCAGCGCCGGCAGACGCTGTGGTTCCCGCGCCAGGGTCTGGAACTGTCCGAGGCGGTTCTTGTTGTTGGTGTATTCCTGCTGGGTGAGATGGGTGGACTGCACGGCGCAGCCGGTGGTGAGCACGCAGCCCAGGGTCAGGGCCAGGCGTCCCGGTACGAGGCCGGAAGCCCGTTCAGGGTGGGGCAGTCGGATCAACGCCGTTCTCCATCGAGCATGTAACGCACCACGCGGACAACGCGGGTGTCGGGATTGATGCGGGCCTGCACCGGATAGTCGGTGTCCCGCAGGGAAGTCATGGCCTGGTTCAGCGCGTCCAGGAAGTTGCCGTTGAGGGTGACTTGCGCGTCAATGGCGAAGTCGCGTTCCACTTCCCAGACCAGTTGCCAGTTGGCAACGCGCGTCCAGCGCAGCAGCGTCTGGCGGAAGGTCTGGTCCGACAGCTCAACCGTCCATTCGGAGGGGGCTTCACTGCGCAGGACGTCCAGGGCGTGGTCCTCTGAAGAAGCATCGGGACGTGAGAGCTGGGCCTGGGCGCGTGGGGTGCGGATCCATTCCACTTCGCCGTAACCGGGCGGATCGGCAGCAGTGCTGCTGGCGGCATGGCCATTCGGGTCGTGCATGCCCCGCCCACCTGGCATCACGCTGATGACGTGGGCGTGACCCGCGCCATCGCCGCGGTTGCCGGTGCCCGCGGAAAGCTTGGTGCTCCAGCCCGCCGCACTACCGGTGGACGCGAGGGCCGCACGTCCGCCATCGGCGGGCGCGGTGGAGGCGATCGCCGCCGCCGCCGCGACCGTGGCGACGGCAGGCGCTGCCCGACGAGCGGGCTGCGCACTCGACGTCCTGGCGGATGCAGCGACCGGCGTGAGCGTGGCAGCGGGAGGAACAGCCGCGGACGAGGCTGTGGCCGGGGTCGCTGGGGTCACCTTGACCACGGGCACTGGCGGAGTCGCCGAGGACGCAGGGGGCGATGCCGAGGAAGACGACGGAGACGATGAGGACGATCCGACCTGAGCCGATGCGGGCGCAGCCTGCGCACCCGCGGTCAGGCCCAGGACGAGCACCGGAAGCAACCTGAGAGTTTTCATGGGGAGCCGTTCAGGACGAACCAAGGTCCGGACCTGTGATGAGCAGGCCCGGACCGCGAGGGGAATTACAGAGGGATGAAGGCGTTGATGACGCGGGTCGGCCCCTCGCCGTCAGCGCGGCACTTATCAGCCAGCCTGATGAGGTTCACTGCGGCGTTTGCGGCGGGTCCCTTCACCAGGTTTGCCTCGGTGAAGTTAGTCAGCGCACTGCCGGGCTCCGCGGTCGGAGCTGTGGTTTCCACCCACATCGCTTGTGCAAGGGGAGCCAGTCCATTGACCACGGTTGCGCACATGTCGGTCGGAATGCCGGTTGCGATCACGATGTAGCCACGGTCAGGGCCGCCGACGCCGTCAAAGTTGGCCGCGTTGCCCTGGATGAAGAGCGCGCCGCCAAACGAGTTGGTGACAGTGACGTTGTCGCCATTCCAGGCCACCGTGTTGGGTGAGAAAGCACCCAGCGCGGCGGCACGCTTCGTGGTGATGTCAGAGAACGTCGCGCTGTTGACCGCTGCACCCACCAGCGCCGCATTGATTCGCGGCACTTCGGCCAGCAGATTGTTCGCACGGTTGTTGGCCAGGATCCGCTGCACGCCAAACAGCGAGCCGACGATGATGACCGAGATGATGGCCAGCGCAATCGACAGCTCGATCAGCGTGTAACCCTGCTGACGGGCCGCGCGGGCGGTGAACTTGCGAGGAAAAGAATGTCGTTTCATGAAGGGTCCTTGGTGGTGGAGTTCACAGCGCGCCACGGATGCTCCGAATGAATGTGTGGCGGCCGATGCGATCCGGAAAGAATCAACATGGGACGGGATCGTAGGAGGGGATGTGATAAAAATAACTTCCAAACATTGATAGAAATAGCAGCCTGCATAGGCCATGCGTGATGCATGCAGGGGGGGTGCTTCTGCAAACACGTAGCGCTTCAAGTGACCTCCGTCTCAGTGGCGCTGAGCCACAATCCGGGGCATGAATTCCGATCGTTCCCACGAGGCTGTCCCCCAGGAAGCTGCCGCCCGTGCCGCGGCCCTGCGCGAGCAACTGCACCACCATGCGCATCTGTATTACGTGCTGGACGCGCCAGCCCTCCCGGACGCCGCCTACGACCAGCTGTTCCAGGAACTGCAGGCGCTGGAGACCCGTCATCCGGCCCTGCTGACGCCGGATTCACCGACGCAGCGGGTGGGCGGCAAGGTGCTCGACGGGTTCGTGCCGGTGCGTCATACGGTGCCGATGCTGTCCATCCGCACCGAGACCGATACCGAGGCCAGCGGCGCCGAAACCTTCGATGCTCGGGTGCGCCGCGAACTCGATCTGGACCCTGCGGCGGCACCGGTGGAATACGCCGCTGAACTGAAATTTGATGGTCTGGCCATTAATCTCCGCTACGAGCATGGCGTACTGATGCAAGCCGCCACCCGCGGCAATGGCGAGACTGGCGAGGACGTCACCCAGAACGTGCGGACCATCGGCCAGATTCCGCTGCGTCTCTCCGGCGAGGGCGCCAAAGCCGCTGTGCTGGAAGTGCGCGGCGAGGTCTACATGCGCCGGGATGACTTCGAAGCGCTGAATGAACGTCAGCGTGCCGCGAATGAAAAAACCTTCGTCAACCCGCGCAACACGGCGGCGGGCGCCATTCGACAACTGGATCCCCAGTTGGTGCGGCAACGCCCACTGAGTTTCTTTGCCTACGGGCTTGGCGATGTGCAGGGCTGGGACATCCCGGGCACCCATGCCGGGCTGCTGGAGGCGCTCAAGTCCTTCGGCCTGCCGGTGTCGGAAGATCGCGCCGTGGTGCGCGGTGCTGAAGGGCTGGTCAAGTTCCACCAGCAGATGGGCGCCAAGCGGGATGAGTTGCCGTTTGACATCGACGGTGTGGTCTACAAGGTCAACAGCCGCGAGTTGCAGCGTCGGCTCGGATTCGTCTCACGTGAACCGCGCTGGGCCGTCGCGCACAAGTATCCGGCCCAGGAACAGATCACCCGGCTGAATGCGATCGACATCCAGGTCGGTCGCACCGGCAAGCTGACGCCCGTGGCCAAGCTGGAGCCGGTGTTTGTCGGCGGCACGACGGTCAGTAACGCGACGCTGCACAACGTCTTCGAGCTGCGCCGCAAGCGGGTGCGGGTGGGCGATCAGGTCATCGTGCGGCGGGCCGGGGACGTCATCCCGGAGATCGTGGGCAAGGTGGACACTCCCCGCGAGACCTACGTGGCCAACTTCCACATGCCCCGTCACTGCCCCATTTGCGGCAGCGATGTGCTGCGTGAGAAGGGCGGCATCGACCATCGCTGCAGCGGCGGCATCTTCTGCCCGGCGCAGCGCAAGCAGGCGCTGCTGCACTTTGCCGGTCGCCGAGCGATGGATATTGAAGGACTGGGCGACAAGCTGGTGGACCAGCTGGTGGACGGCGGCATCGTGACCAGCCTGCCCGGGCTGTACAAGCTGGGCGTGGCGAAGCTGTCGGCCCTGGAGCGCATGGGTGAAAAAAGCGCGCAGAACCTCTTTGATGCGCTTCAGAAGAGCAAAACCACCACCTTGCCGCGATTCCTGTATGCACTGGGCATCCGGCATGTCGGGGAGACCACGGCCAAGGATCTGGCGAGGCACTTTGGCAACATGGATGCGCTGATGGCAGCGACGGAAGAGCAGTTGCTGGAGGTCAAGGACGTCGGTCCGGTGGTGGCCAAGAGCATCGCCGCCTTCTTTGCGGAGCCGCACAATCGTGAGGTGGTGGAGCAGTTGATCGCCGCCGGCGTTGACTATCCCAAGACCGATGGCGCCGCTGCCGAACCGCAAGGGCCGCAACCGCTGGCGGGCAAGACGCTGGTGCTCACCGGCACGCTGCCGACGCTGTCCCGCGACGAAGCCAAGGCCTTGATCGAGGCGGCGGGGGGCAAGGTCAGCGGGTCAGTGTCCAAGAAGACCAGCTTTGTCGTGGCGGGCGACGAAGCCGGGTCCAAGCTGGACAAGGCCCAGGAGCTTGGCGTGACCGTGCTGGACGAAGCCGGTCTGCACGAACTGCTGAAGGGCTGATCAGCCCACTCGCCCCGCCCGGCGACGTCTTACTTCGCCGGGCGCGTCACGGGCGGCATCGGCAGACGCAGCACGCCCACCGCGAGCCCGGTGCCCAGCAGCACCACCAGGCAGCCGATGGCCATCATCACCGTCAGCGTTTCGTGCAGGAACAGGAAGCCCCACACCAGCGCAAACACCGGAATCAGGAAGGTGACGGCAATGGTGTTGGTCGGTCCCACGCGCTTCATCAGCCGGAAGAACAGGATGTAGGCCACGCTGGTGCACAGCAGGGCCAGCAGGGCCACGGCCCCCCAGGCGCGCATGGACGGCATCTGTGTCGGCTGATGCAGCCATGCCGGCACCAGCAGCAGCAGGGCCGCGGCAAACTGGCTGCCGCTGGCCACCGCCAGGGGCGATGCCTGGCTCAGAAAGCGCTTCGTGCCGTTCGCGGCCACGCCGTAACTCAGCGTCGCCAGCAACACCGCCAGAATGGCGAAGCCTCCGCCACCCGGTTTGAACGAGGCCTTGTCCCAGGCCAGCACCACCACGCCGATGAAGCCCAGCGCCAGGCCCATCAGCCGCGAGGCGTCCAGCCGCTGCCCAAACCAGGCCCAGGCCACCAGCGCGCCCCACATCGGCGTCGTGGCATTCAGGATGCTGGACATGCCGGCATTGATCGACAGCGCCGCAAAACTGAACAGCGCGAAGGGCAGGGCGCCGTTGAGCAGTCCCACCAGCAGCAGTCCCGGCCAGAAGCGGCGCAGGTCTCCGAAGCCCTCGCGCATCAGCAGCAGCGGCATCAGCAGCAATGACGCGCCGGCCACCCGCACAAAGGCGGTGGCGATGGGGCCGAATTCAGGTGCGGCGATGCGCATGAACAGGAACGAGGCGCCCCAGATGGCCGCCAGCAGCGTCAATTCACTCAGGTCGCGTTGCTTCAAGCGCCTGCTCCTTCCAACGAGGTGAATAAAGAACCTTGGGGCCACGGACTGGAGGTCCGTGGAGGGGGTGAGGCAGGGGGCGCCAAGGCCGGGGCCGGCGAAGGTGGAGGATGCGCGCCTGGGTCCGTTGCACGGGCCTCCATCGGCAGCTGCTGGTGGCATTCCAGCGCCAGCAGCGCCTGCTTGCGCGGCAGCCCGCCGGCGTATCCGGTCAATTGTCCGTTGCTGCCGATGACACGATGACAGGGCACCAGCACGGACAGTGGATTGCGGCCCACCGCCGCGGCCACCGCGCGGACAGCGGCCCGGCAGCCCAGTCGGTCAGCCAGCTCGCCATAACTGACCGTTTCGCCCGATGGGATGTCGAGCAAGGCCCGCCAGACCGATTGCTGGAACGGTGTGCCGATCAGGGACATCGGTGGCAGTCCGTCGGCATGCGCCGCTGCGCGTCGGCTGCCGTCGAAGTAGGCATGCAGCCAGTCGGCGGCCTGGCGCAGGCAGGGATCGGCATCGTCGCGCGGGACGGACAACGGTCCGGGGTGGTATTTCTGAGCTTCGAACCACACACCACACAGCCCCTGCGCGTCCCGCGCCAGGAGCATGCGGCCGAGCGGCGTGTCGATCTCGGACTGACTGAGCATCAGGGTCTTGAGCATCACAGAGTTCCTTCCAGATCTGGTACGTGTTCCGACGGCTGAAGAGCGGGCGGGTTCTGGGCGGCCGGGTTCGCCTTGGCGTCCACCTCCGCGCCCGTTGGCTTGGTGCCGGGCTTCCCTGTCGGCGGAGTCGCCCCCGCGCCTGCCTTGGGCGGGCGCCCCAGCGCCGTTGCCTCTCGCCACAGTTGCAGCACCGCGTAACTGCGATAGGGCGCGTAGACCTGCGCCGCAGCGGCCAGCGCGGCCGGGCGCATCGGCCCACCGGTCCGGCTTTCCAGCCGTTGCCGCAGGATCACGTCGCCGGGCAGGAAAGCGTCGGGCCAGCTCCAGCCCCGCATCAACATGTAGTGGGCGGTCCAGGGCCCCAGCCCAGGCAGCGCAGCGAGCTCCGCGATGGCGTTCTCGATGCTGCCGCGACCTTGTGCGAAAGCCAGTCGCGGCCACTGGGCAGCGAGGTGGATCAGCGCCTGCGCCCGGCGACCGGGCATGCCCAGGCTTGCAATGTCATAGACGGACGCGGCAGCCAGCCGGGTGGCGGACGGGAACGCATGGGTGACCGGCGCGGGTGCGCCCAGGTCCGCCGGCAGCGGTTCTCCGAAGGCTGCGACGAGGCGGGTGGCCAGCGTCCGTGCCGCGGCCACGGTCACCTGCTGTCCCAGCACCGCGCGGACGGCCAGCTCGAACCGGTCCAGCGTGCCGGGCAGGCGCAGGCCCAGGGCGCCGGGGCCGAGCGTGTCGCCCAGGGCCGAAGCGATCGCATGCGGATCGGCATCCAGGTCCAGCCACCGCCGCAGGCGCGGCAGGAGGGCCGCCACCTGCGGCCACAACGAGGCGCTCATCCGCACGCGGACCTGAGGGCGCTCCGCCCCGTCCGGCGGAAACTGCACGGACAGCCAACCCACCAGGTCCGAAGAGGCCGTCTCCGACAGCGACGACAGGCGCACGCTGCGATGCACCTGCAGCCCCTCGACATCCACCGATTCCACCCCCGGCACGGCACGCGCCGCCAGGAACTGAAGCAGGGCGCTGGTCTGCAGCGGCGGCCGCAGGTCCAGCCGCAGCGCCGGCGTTTCGTCCTCCGCCGCTGCACGCCGACGTGCGCCGCCCTCGCGCAGCGCCGTCGGGCTCAGGCGGTAATGCTCCGAAAATGCCGCATTGAAGCGCCGCAGGCTGGCAAACCCCGCCGCCAGCGCCACCTGGGACACCGGCAGGCGGGTATCGGTCAGCAACTGCTTGGCCAGCAGCAGTCGCCGCGTCTGCAGATACTGGAGCGGCGCCACCCCGTGCACCGTGGTGAAGATGCGCCGCACATGCCGCTCGCTCACCCCCAGGTGTGCCGCCAGCGCCGGCAGGCTGGCCTGATCTGGCGCGCATTCATCCAGCCAGCGTGCCGCTTCCCGAGCCAGCACCTCGCTGGCGTCCATGCTGCTCCAGACGCGGGCAGCAGGCGCCAATTCAGGGCGGCACTTCAGGCACGGGCGGAATTGCGCCGCCTCCGCCTGGCTGGCGGTGGAGAAAAACAGGCAGTTCTCCATCTTCGGCGCCCGCACCCGGCAGATCGGCCGGCAGTAGATGCCGGTGGTTTTGACCGCCACGAACCACTGGCCGTCAAAACGCGCATCCCGGGCCAGCAGGGCCGGGTAGCAGTGGTGGGGGGCCAGGGAGGAGGTCATGGAACGCATCATAGGGAGCGCCCCGGGGGGACGCTCGCCGTTTTCGGACATGTCCCTGACACCCCGTGACAGTTGCGTGTGAGCCGCTGTATCGAGGAGCGCCTCCCCAGACGCCTGCACCCGGGTCCGTTTCTTGCCCTCCTCGCCGCTGGCTGGAACCGAGTTTCGTGCCGTTGCCGGGCGCCGATGACATCCCACGACGCGATTCATCACCCCGGGTTACACGGGACAGTCGTTTCTACTGCCTACAATCCGCCCCAGTTTTCGTTACTTGATCACATTTGCACAGGGACGCTCATGCAAGTTCATGCTTCCATTTTCAAAGCCTATGACATCCGCGGTGTTGTGGGCCAGACCCTGAACGAAGAACTGGCCGAGCACCTCGGCCGCGCGTTCGGCACCGAGGCCAAGCTGGCCGGCGAAACGGCGGTGGCCGTGGGCCGTGACGGCCGCGTGTCGGGCCCGGGCCTGGTGGAAGCGCTGATCCGCGGGCTGACCTCGACCGGTCTGGACGTGGTGGATATCGGTGGGGTCACCACCCCAATGCTGTATTACGTCGCCGCCACGCGCGGCAAGCATGGCTGCCATTCCGGCATCCAGGTCACCGGCAGCCACAACCCCAAGGACTACAACGGCTTCAAGATGGTGCTCAAGGGCGCCGCCGTGTATGGGGAGCAGATCCAGGGCCTGAAGCGCCGCATCGAAGCCGAGGACTATGAAACCGGCAAGGGCCGCGTCGGCCAGATGGACATCGTGCCGGAATACAGCCACCGGATCGTCAGCGATGCCAAGCTGTCCCGCCCGATGAAGGTGGTGGTGGACAGCGGCAACGGCATCCCGGGTGCGACCGCGCCGGCCATCCTGCGCGCCCTGGGCTGCGAAGTGGTGGACATCTTCTCCAAGGTGGACGGCGACTTCCCGAACCACCATCCGGATCCGTCGCGTCCTGAAAACCTGGAAGACCTCAAGCGCGTGGTGCATGCCACCGACGCCGAACTGGGCCTGGCCTTTGACGGCGACGGCGACCGCCTGGGCATCGTCACCAAGGACGGCACGATGATCATGCCGGACCGCCAGATCATGCTGCTGGCGGCCGACATCCTCAAGCGCAAGCCCGGCTCGGAAATCATCTTCGACGTCAAGTGCTCGCAGCGCCTGGGCCCGTGGATTGAAGAACACGGCGGCAAGCCGCTGATGTGGATGACGGGTCACTCGCTGGCCAAGGCCAAGCTGAAGGAAACCGGTGCTCCGCTGGCCGGTGAACTGTCCGGTCACATCTTCTTCGCCGAACGCTGGTATGGCTTCGACGATGCGATGTACACCGCCGCCCGCATGCTGGAGATCCTGTCGCGCAGCGACGACCCCAGCCAGGTGCTGAACGATCTGCCCAACAGCATCAACACGCCGGAACTGAACGTGCCGTGCGCCGAAGGCGAGCACCACGAAGTGGTGGCCAAGCTGAAGGAAATCGCCGAGTTCCCCAACGCCAGGGACGTGATCACCATCGACGGCCTGCGGGTGGAATACGACGACGGTTTCGGCCTGGTGCGCGCGTCCAACACCACCCCGGTGCTGGTGCTGCGCTTCGAAGGTCACACCCAGGAAGCGCTGGAGCGCATCCAGAAGGAAGTGCTGGCCCAGCTCAAGCGGGTGAAGCCGGACATCACCTTCACCGCCGGCCACTGATCTGCAGTGACCGCACGGGCCCCTGGCGAGTCCTGGCGTGAGCGGCTGGCTCGCGGCTTCTTCAGCACGGTGCTGCGGCTCGGAACGCCGCTTTACCTGCTGAGGCTGATGCGCCGTGGGCGGGCGGAACCGCTGTACCGGGCCCATCTGCCGGAGCGCTTCGGCTTCGGGCTGGATGTGGCCCCGGGTGCCGTCTGGGTGCATGCCGTCTCGCTCGGAGAGACCCGCGCCGCGGCGCCGCTGGTGGAGCGCCTGCGGCAGGCGCGGCCTGGCCTGCGCCTGCTGCTGACACACACCACCGCCACCGGTCGCGAGGCCGGCCAGGCGCTGCTGCGTCCCGGGGATGTGCAGCGCTGGCTGCCCTTTGACACGCCCGGCGCGGTGCGGCGCTTCCTGCATGGGACGCAGCCGGCCGTCGGCGTGCTGATGGAAACCGAGATCTGGCCCAACCTGCAGCAGGCCGCTGTGCAGGCCGGCGTCCCGATGGTGCTGGCGAATGCGCGGCTGTCCGCGCGGAGTTTGCGCCGGGGGGAGCGGTTCAAGTGGCTGCTGGCGCCGGCGGCACGCACGCTGCGCCTGGCCCTGGCGCAGACGCAGGAAGATGCCCAGCGCCTGACCCAGGCCGGTGTGCCGGAGGTCCAGGTCTGCGGCAATCTGAAGTTTGATCTGCAGCCGGATGAGGCCCTGCTGGCACAGGGGCGGTCCTGGCGCGAGCGCCTCGGACGGCCGGTGGTGATGCTGGCGGTCTCCCGCGAGGGGGAAGAGGCGGCGCTGCTGGCGCGCTGGGCCGCCATAAACGCCAACCCCGGTAGCGATGACTCGGGGCCGCAGCCGCGGTCGCAGCCGCAAACGCAAACGCAGTCGGTGACACACCCGCTGCCTGGGGCCGTGTCGCCGTCGGTGCTGCATCCGCATGCACCTGCGCATTTGGCGTCGAGCGAAGCGCAGCGGCCGCTGTTGCTGATCGTCCCCCGTCATCCACAACGTTTCGACGAAGTCGCAGCGCTGGTCCAGCAGTCCGGCTTGAGCCTGATCCGCCGGAGCGGGTTCTCGTCTGACGGGCCCAGCGCTGAGGGCGCCAGCGCGGACGTCTGGCTCGGCGACTCCATGCGCGAAATGGCGCTGTATTACGGCCTGTCGGATGTTGCGCTGCTCGGTGGCAGCTTCGAGCCGCTGGGCGGCCAGAACCTCATCGAGGCGGCGGCCTGTGGCGTGCCGCTGCTGATGGGCCCCCACACCTTCAATTTTGCGGAAGCGGCCGCGTTGTCGCTGGAGGCGGGTGCGGCCCGCCGCGTGGAGACGCTGGATCAGGCCGTGACGGAAGCGATGGCGCTGCTGGCAGATCCGGCACGCCGGGCCGGTATGGCGGCTGCCGCGACGACGTTTGCCGCGGCACACCGCGGCGCCGCGCAACGCATGGCGGACCGTATCCTTGCGTTGCTGCCATCGTCCGGGCCAGCCACGGCGGCTTGAGCCGCATGATCCGCAAAAGCGCGTTGGAGGGCGGCAGCGGCCGATCAGATCTGCCGGGTCACTGCGGTCAGGGCGGCTCGCGCGGCTAGGGCAGGTCGGGCAGGTAGGGCAGGTAGGGAGGGCGTGCAGCGCCGGACAGCAGCCGGTGGAGGCCGCTCGCCTGCACTCCGGCCGCCTTACTGGTTACTTGTCGCCCGCACTTCCGCGAGGCTCGTCACGCCCTGCAGCACCTTGGCAATGCCGTCCTGACGCAAGGTCCGCATGCCTTCAGCCATGCCCTGATGCATCAGTTCCTCAGCGCGGGCGCCGGTCTGGATCAGGCGACGCAGCGTGCGTGACACCACCAGCAGCTCGTGCAGACCCGCACGGCCCTTGAAGCCGGTGTTGTCGCACTTCGGGCAGCCGGGGCTGTGATAGTGCAGCAGGCCCGGCTGGCCATACGCGCCTTGCCACTGCGCCAGCACCGATTCGCGGGTCGGGCGGTTCTCAGGCGTAAACACATGCAGGTAGTCGTCCAGCAGTTCCTGCAGCTTTTCGTCCGGCATCGGCTCGGACTTGCGACAGGACGAGCATAGCCGTCGCACCAGGCGCTGCGCCAGCACCGCCAGCAGCGAATCCGCGAAGTTGAACGGATCCATGCCCATGTCCAGCAGACGGGTCACCGTTTCCGGGGCGCTGTTGGTGTGCAGGGTGGAGAGCACCAGGTGACCGGTCAGGGAGGCTTCCACCGCGATCTCGGCGGTCTCCTCGTCACGGATTTCGCCGACCATGATCACGTCCGGATCGGCCCGCAGGAAGGCGCGCAGCGCCTTGGCGAAGGTCCAGTCGATCTTCGGATTTACCTGCACCTGCCGCAGGCCGGCCTGGGTGATTTCGACCGGATCTTCCGCCGTCCAGACCTTGCGGTCGGGGGTGTTGATCTGCGCCAGCACCGAGTGCAGCGTGGTGGTCTTGCCCGAGCCGGTCGGGCCGACGCACAGCACCATGCCGTAGGGGCGGGCGGAGGCGATCTTGAGCTGCTCGAAGTTGTAGGCGGACAGCCCCAGCTTCTCCATCGGGATCGGTCTGGCCGAGGCCAGAATCCGCATCACCACATCTTCCAGGCCGTTGTTGGTCGGAATGGTGGCCACCCGCAGTTCGATCGCATGCTGCGACGAGAACCGCGCAAAGTTGATCTTGCCGTCCTGCGGCTTGCGGCGCTCGGAGATGTCCAGATCACACATGATCTTGATCCGGGCGATCAGGGCGCTGCGATAGGTGTGCGGCAGTTCCAGGTGAGGCTGCAGCACCCCGTCCTTGCGGAAACGGATGCGCACCTTCTCCTTGCCGGGATAGGTCTCGATGTGGATGTCCGACACATGCTGGCTGTGCGCGTCGATGATCATGCTGTTGATCAGACGCACCAGCGAGTTGTCGCTCTGCTCGATCGGGCGCTCATCTTCCCGAGCGGCCTCGCGGGCCACCTGCTCCTGGCCTTCGCGCTCCAGGGTCTCGATCAGCTTGTCGGAACTGTCCAGTTCGAACTCGATGCCGAGCGTCGGCAGACCGGTGTCCCGGCCGGACTGGGCCTGATTGCCGTAGCGCTCATACGCGGACGGCAGGGCGAACTGCAGCGAGCCCACCCGGGCCAGCGCCGGCACCACCTTCAGCTGCGTGATGAATTCGACCTCGTCGATGCAGTCCCGGCGGGTCGGGTCTTCCATCGCCACGATCAGTCGGCCGTCCCGCACCACCAGCGGCAGCACCTCCAGCCGACGGGCCACCGACACCGGCAGCTTCACCACCGCTTCCGGCTCAATGGCGAAGTGATCCACATCCACCAGCGGGTAGCCCATCTTTCGGGCCAGGGCCGACTGCAACTGGGCACGGGTGACCACGCCCTTGCGCACCAGCAATTCGCCCAGTGGCACCGAGCGGTCGTTCTTCTGCTGAGCCAGGGCTTCGTCCAGCTGGGCCTGGGTGACCAGTTCCAGCGCCAGCAGCGCCTCGCCGATGCGCACCATCGGCATCTTGGCCTGTTGCTCGATGGCCTGCATCAGCTGTTCGCTGCTGACAATGTGGGTCGCCACCAGGATGTCGCCGACACGTCGGTCGCGCAGGTCCTTCTGTTCCTGCACCGCTTCTTCCACCTGGGCGGTGGTGGCCACCTGCTCGCGCACCAGCAGGTCACCGATCCGGTCGCCGACCTCGTAGCTGGTCAGCACCTCGCGCGGCACGAACATGCAGCGCACCCAGTCGCTGGTCTCGCTGACAGGAGGGAACAGGAACAGGCCGATCTCGGACTCGACATGACCGATGGTCGTGCCCTTGAATTCTTCACCGCCCTGATAGACCAACCGGAACTCGTCACGCGGACGCTGATCCAGGGAGGTGGGGTCGTTGGCGGTGGCCGGATCCCGCGGCGGCACTTCGATCGCGTGCAGCAGCTTCAGCGCACGGAACTGCGAAAACTTCAGCGGCATCGCATTGCGGGCCGGCGGCACCAGCACCTGTGCCAGCCGCTCCTGCGGGACCATCATGATCACCTTGCCGACGGTCCGGCTGCCGTTCAGGCCGAGGATCTCGCAGGCCAGCGGATCCCGCTGCGGCTTCGGCCGAGGGTAGGCGGCGAAGGGGGGCGTGGGCCATTCGAAGTCGCCGTCCGCATTGCGGCGTGCCGCTGTCCGGGCCACCGGCGCGGCACCCAGCGAGGCCGGCCGGGAAGGCTCGGGCAGCGCGCCTGCCTCGGTTTGGGGCCATTTCAGCGGCACGGACGGGTCGGACATGTAGCGGTCTCCGCGATGATTCTGGTGAAGGCAAAAGGACGCCCTAGGCCTAAGCCTAACGCGTTTGTCGATCACCGATGACAAGGAATAGCAGGAGAGAGGCCCGCTAGACTGGGTTCCGTGAAGAACATCCTGATCACGGGCTTCGAGCCCTTCGGGGGCGAGGCCCTCAACCCGTCGTGGGAATTGGCGCACGGCCTGGCCGGCGAGGTCATCGCCGATGCCAAGGTCGTGGCGGTGCAATTGCCTTGTGTGTTCGGTGCCGCACTGACGCAGCTGGACGAAGCGCTGCTGCGGGTGCGGCCGGTGCTGGTGCTGGCGGTGGGGCAGGCCGGGGGGCGCTGCGACCTGTCGCTGGAGCGGGTCGCGATCAACGTCGACGACGCCCGCATCCCCGACAACGCAGGGGCTCAGCCGGTGGACGAGCCGGTGGTGGCGGACGGGCCGGCGGCCTACTTCAGCACCCTGCCGATCAAGGCCATGGTCGCGGCGCTGCGGGCGGGCGGTTTTCCGGCGTCGGTGTCGCAGACGGCCGGAACCTTCGTCTGCAATCACGTGTTCTACGGCTTGCAGCACCGGCTCTGGGGCCAGGGCGTGCCAAGCGGCTTCATGCACATTCCGTATCTGCCGCAGCAGGCGGCCCACCACCCCGGCGCGCCCAGCCTGCCGCTGGAGACGCTGCTGGCGGCCACCCGTCTGGCGCTTCACACCGCGCTGACACAGCAGGAAATCCGCATGGGGGCGGGTCAGCTGGACTGAGCGGGAGAGGCGGCTTCACTCGGCCGATGCGTCCGTTGCGGTCGGCGCGTCCGTCACGTCCGTCACGTCCGTCACGTCAGTCACGTCAGTCACGTGGGTCGCGTCAGTCGTTTCGCTCGCGCCCTTCGCTTCCCTGTGCGTGCTGCCCCCGGGCCACGGTCGTCCCCGCGCGACGGGCCAGTGAGGCGGCCAGCCGCGCCAGCTCCTGATTCAGCTCCGGCGGATGCAGCACTTCAAAATCGAAGGGCAGGGCCGCGAGACTCCGAGCCATCCATGGCAGCTCATCCGCCTGACACTGCATCAGCACACCATGGCCCGTGGCCGCCAGGCTGCTCAGCGCTGCTCAGCGCTGCCAGCGGCTGGCGCACCAGGGCCTCCAGGGGCGCGAAGACCCGCAGCTGCACCGCATGCGCACGGGGAACCTGCACGAAGGACTGCTGCAGATGCGCCAGCACGTCGAAGGACTCCGGTCGGCCAAAACTCTGCGGCAGCGGCGTGACGGTGTCGATCCGGTCGAGGCGGAAGGAGCGCAAGGCCTGGCGCAGTCCGCACAGGCCCACCGCATACCAGTGCCCCCCGCGAAATCCCAGGCCGTAGGCATCGAAGTCGCGCTCGGACCGGTCGCCCTGGGCGTCCCGGTAGCTGATCCGCATGCGCTGCTGGGCAAAGGCAGCGGCCCCCAGGGCGGCGATGACCGCCGGGGCGGCCAGGTCCTGCGTCGGGGTCAGGTCCAGCGCAATGCGCTCGGCAATGCCCCGCTGACGCTTTCGCAGTGGCGTGGGCAGCACCCGCTCCAGCTTCGCCTGGGCGCTCGCCACGGCCGGGCTGGCTTCGGCCCAGCCCAGCTGCCGCACCGCCAGCAGGCCGAGCCCCAGGGCCAGGGCTTCGTCGTCGGAAAACATCATCGGCGGCAGCCGGTACCCCGGCATCAGGCGATAGCCACCGAAACGGCCCCGCTCGGCCTGGATGGGGATGCCCAGCGCCTCCAGCGTCTGGATGTAGCGCCGCACGGTGCGCCTCTCCACCTGCAGCTCCTGGGCCAGGGTGGCGCCGTCGATCTGGCCGCGGGACTGCAGCAGCTCCAGCAAGGCCAGGACACGGGAGGCGGGACGGGACATGCCGCGCAGTCTAGATCCTGGCCGGTTCGATAGCGGTCGGGAATCGTCCTATATCGCTTCTACCCTGGCGGCCTTGATCCATGGGAGCGACCAATGAATGCTGCAGAACTCGGGGTGTATTTCGCGCTGGTGCTGGGGGTGGTGCTGCTGCCCGGGGTGGATATGGCCTTTGTGCTGGGCTGGAGCCTGGCCCGCGGCTGGCGGGGCGGCGCAGCGGCGCTGGCAGGTGTGGTGGCGGGGGCGCTGTGTCACCTGACGATGGGAGCACTGGGGCTGGCGCTGTTGATCAAAGCCGTACCGGGCGCCTTCACGACCATGATGCTGGTCGGCGCGGCATATCTGGCGTGGTTGGGTTGGGGCTTGATGAGGGCGCAACCGCAGGCGTCCCAGGCGTCCCAGGCGCCCCTGGAGGTCCACCCGCTCCCCTCAGACAGTGCGGAGGCTGCGTCCGGCGCTCCCCATGGCGCCATCCCCGCGAGGCAGGACGCAGGCGGACGGAGCTCGGCCGCCGTCTTTGGCGGGGCGGTCCTGACCAATCTGATGAATCCGAAGGCCTATCTGTTCAGCCTGGCGGTGCTGCCGCAGTTTCTCCATCCGGAGCGCGGAAGCTGGGGCTGGCAACTGGGCGCCATCGGGGCGGTCACGGCGCTGACGCAGATCGGCGTCTACGGCGGCCTGGCCGTCATGGCGACAGCCGGCCATCAGCGGCTGCGCGGTATGTCTGCAGGTCAGCAGCGCTTGCTGATGCGGATGGTCGGCCTGCTGCTCTGGGCCATGGCCGCCTACACGATCTACAGCGGCTGGCAGGTGGAGGGGGGCGGGCGCGTGAAGGGCGCTCCTGCCGCGCCCAGCGTCCCGACCACGCCAACCACCCCCGTCCCTGCGCCCCTCGCGATCACTCGCGCGGCTTGAAGGCCAGGATCATCACGCGGGGCACCGTGCCATCGGTGTCGCGCGGCAGGATCTCGGTCTTGTCCAGCGCCCGCAGCACCGCTGTGTCGAAGTCCGGCAGGCCGCTGGACTTCAGGATGCGGCGCGCGATGATCGTGCCATCCGGACTGCAGCGCACTTCCACTTCAGCTTCCGGATTGGCGGCGCCGCCCGGATCCTGATAGACGATGTTGGGCTTGACCCGCGCCTTGATGCGACCCGCATAGTTGGCCGACGGCCCCGCGCTCTTTTGCGCCGTGCCGGTGGCATTGGGCGCACCGGTGGCGCCGGCCATGCCCATGATGCGCTTCAGGTTCTCCTGACGGGCCTGCTCGGCACGGGCTTCGGCATCCTTGCGGGCCTTCTCGGCCTTGGCCTTGTCCGCCTGCTCCGCCTTGTCCTTCTCTTTGTCCTTCTTGGCTTGCGCTTCCTTCTCCTTGCGGTCGCGCTCCTGCTTCTCGGCTTCGTCCTTTTTCTGCTGCTCGAGCTTGCGCTTTTTCTCTTCCGCTTCGCGCTGCTCCTGCTCTTCCTTCAGCTTGCGCTCCTTGGCCTTGGCGATGGCGATGTCGGCATCACGCTGGGCCTGCACTTCCTGAGGGGTGGGCTGCTGCGGTTTGGGCGGCTCGGGTTTGGGCTCGGGCTTGGGCGGGGGCGATTCTTCCGGCGGCAGCTGCTCCTTGGGCGCAGCCGCCACGGGGACGGCGGCCCACAGCTCGGCTTCCGCCGCCGGGATGGTGGTCGAGCGCCAGCTGACGCCGAAGCTCAGCGCCGCCACCAGCAGGACGTGCGCGACCAGCGCGACTGCGAGGCCTCGACCCAGGCCGGGCGCTGGCGGCGGTCGCAGCGGGTCGCGGTCCGCAGGAAAACGGGAAACAAGACTGCTCATGGGCGATCAGCTGTCCGAAGGACCGTTCTTGACCGACAGACCCACCCGCTGAATGCCGGCACGCTGCAGCACGTCCATGGTCTTGACCACGGCTTCGTACTTCACATTCCGGTCTGCGGAAATCACCACCGGCGTGTTGGCATCGCCGGCCTGGGCGTCCTTGACGCGCGCGGCCAGCGCCTTGAGTGGCACGGGCTGCGGGTCCTGGTCACCGTCCAGCTTGATCTTGAGCTGTTCATCCTTGCCCACCACCACCTGGATGACGTGGGTCGGTTGCTGCTTGCTGGTGCCGACGCTGGGCAGGTCCACCACACCCGTGGTGATCAGCGGCGCGCTCACCATGAAGATGATGAGCAGGACCAGCATCACGTCGATGAAGGGCACCATGTTGATTTCATTCATGGTGCGGCGGCGGGAGCCGCTGCGGGAGGACATCGCGGGCATGGCGGTGCGCTTTCCGTGGTGTCGGCTTCAGCGGGCGGCGGCAGGTGCCGGCTGGCCGGCATTGCGCTGCAGGATGTTGGAAAACTCTTCGATGAAGCTCTCCAGCGTGATGGCGTTGCGGTCGATCTGGCGGGCAAAGCGGTTGTAGGCCAGCACCGCCGGAATGGCGGCGAACAGGCCGATGGCGGTGGCCACCAGGGCTTCGGCGATGCCGGGGGCCACGGTGGCCAGCGTCACCTGGGTCAGATTCGACAGGCCGACGAAGGCATGCATGATCCCCCAGATGGTGCCAAACAGGCCCACATACGGGGAAACCGAACCCACCGAAGCCAGGAAGGACAGGTGCGATTCCATCGCGTCCAGCTCGCGCTGGAAGCTGGCCCGCATGGCGCGGCGCGCGCCGTCCAGCAGGGCGGAGGTTTCCACCACGCGGCGTTCACGCAGCTTCAGGAATTCGCGCATTCCGGAGGCGAAGATGCGCTCCAGCGGCGCGCCGTCCTGCTGATTGGAGACGCTGTTGTAGAGATCGTTGAGGTTCTTGCCGGACCAGAACTCCTGCTCGAATTCCTCGTTCCGTGCCTTCACGCGGGACAGCGCAAACAGCTTGCTGAAGATGACAGCCCAGCTGGCCAGCGAGACCAGCAGCAGCGCGGCAATGACCAGCTGCACCGTCAGGCTGGCATGCATGATCAGGGAGATGATGGAAAGGTCTTGGTTCATGAAGTCAGCGGGGGGTCAACAAAAGGCCGACGCCGGGTCGGCGCTGGAGGGCTGTCCGTAAACCGGTCATTTTTGCTCGAAATGTGACCGGTCTTGTGTCTGGATGTTGGCTGATCCGTTTCAGCGCTGCAGGCACTGCAGGATGCGTGCCGGGATGCGGGCGGGTTTGAGACTGTTGGCGTCGACGCAGCCGATGCGGATGCGGCCTTCGGTCAGCAGCGTGTCGCCGCGCCAGACCTGCTGGTCGAAGGTGAGGCTGACCCGGCCGATCTCGGTCGGGTTCACCGTCACCCGTAGCCAGTCGTCGAGGCGGGCAGGGCTGAGGTAGCGCAGGGCCGTGTCACTGACGACAAACATCAGGCCCTCCTGCTGCCGCATCGTCTCCTGTTCAAAGCCCAGCGCGCGCAGCCATTCGGTGCGGGCGCGTTCCATGAACTTGAGATAGTTGGCGTAGAAGACCACGCCCCCCGCATCGGTGTCTTCCCAGTAGATGCGTAGTTCGTGCTGGAAAGCGGGCAGCTGAGGTGCGGCGGTGGCGGGGGCGTTCGGGTCGAGCAGGGCGGTGCTGGTCATGACGATTGGAGTTGGGCCAGACGGACACGGATGCGGCTCAGAGCCTCCCGCAGGTCGTCCATGCTGCTGGCAAAGGACAGGCGCAGGAATCGTTCGCCGAGCGCGGGGCCGAAGTCACGACCGGGCGTGAGGGCGACCTGTGCGTGCTGCATCAGGTCCATGCAGAGGTCCCAACTGCCCATGCCGGTGCCGCTGGCGTCGGCCCAGGCGTAGAAGGCCCCATCGGGCAACACCGGCACCGGCAGGCCCATCGCATTGAGCGCGGGCACGACCATGTCCCGGCGGCGGCGCAGTTCCTCGCGGCGACGCTCGAACTCGGCCAGCGAGTCCGGCTCGAAGTTGGCCAGCGCCGCTTTCTGCGCGATGGTGGAGGGGCAGATGTAGAGGTTCTGCGCCAGCTTCTCGACCGCTGGCACCAGGGACGGCGGCAGCACCAGCCAGCCCAGCCGCCAGCCGGTCATGCCGAAGTACTTGGAGAAACTGTTGATCGAGATCACGTCCTCGCCCAGGGCGAGGGCGCTGCGGCGATAGCGGTCGTCATAGCTGAGGGACTGGTAGATCTCGTCCACCACCGTCACACCGCCTTGCTCCCGCACAAAGGCGTGGATGCGCGCGAGTTCTTCGGGGGCGATGGAGGTGCCGGTGGGGTTGCTGGGCGACGCCAGCAGCACGCCGCGACTGCGAGGAGTCCAGTGCGCGCGGACCTGCGCATCGGTGAGCTGGAAGCGCTCGTCGCTGCCGGCCGGCAGCAGCACGGGCGTGGCATCCACCGCGGCGACGAAATGCCGGTTGCACGGATAGCTGGGATCCGGCATGAGCACTTCATCCCCCTGTTCAAACAGGGCGAGGCAGGCCAGCTGCAGCGCGGCCGAGGCGCCTGCCGTGATGACGATGCGCTCCGGCGCGATGCTGAGGTTCTGGGTGTTGCGATACCAGTCAGACAGCCGCTGGCGCAGGGCAACCAGCCCGGTGGCCTGGGTGTAGGGCACCTGACCGGCGGCGGTGAAACGAGCCGCGGCTTCCCGCACGGCGGCACTGGCGCCGAAATCCGGCTCGCCGATGTTCAGGTAGATCATGTGCCGGCCGCCCTGGCCCGGATCACAGACGGCGGAACGCGCGATCTCATCGGCGCGTTTGGCGCATTCCATGACGTAGAAGGGCTGGATGCGCTGGACGCGTTGAGCGAGCCGGAGGTCGTGCGACATGGGAGTGGGCGCGGGGCGGTCTCTATGAGGTCTTGGATGATAAGACCTTCCGCGCCGGGGTCAGGCGGCCTTTGCCGCCTGAGCACTCAGCCGCGTGCGGCCTTGACTTCCACCGGGCGCAGATCTTCCGCGGCGCGGTCCAGCACGCCGTTGACATACTTGTGGCCGTCGGTGCCGCCAAACGACTTGGCCAGTTCAACCGCCTCGTTGATCGCCACCTTGTAGGGAATGTCGATGCAATGCTTGAGCTCGAAAGCGCCCAGCATCAGGATGGCGTGCTCGATCGGCGACAGCTCGGTCGTCTTGCGGTCCGCATGGCGGGCCAGCACTTCGTCCAGCGAGGCGGCTTCTTCGACGGCGCCATTGAACAGCTTGTCGTAGTGGCCGCGGTCGCTCTTGTCGAAGCCTTCCTGCTCACGGGTGTGGGCGTCGATGACCGCCAGCTCGTCGCCGGTCAGCAGCCACTGATAGACGCTCTGCAGCGCATGCTCACGGGCACGGCGCCGGGCCGACTTGACGGCGGGACGCTTGGCTGCGGGCTTGCCGCTACCGGCCTTGGGGCCGGTCGGGGTGCCGGGGGTGGGGAGATTGTCCTTGGAGGTCACTGGAGTTCTTTCAGCAGCAGGGCCATTTCGACCGCAACGGTTCCGGCATCCCGGCCTTTTTCTTCGGCGCGGGCCCAGGCTTGGGCTTCGTTTTCGACGGTCAGGATGGCATTGGCAATGGGCAGGCCGTGGTCCAGCGTCAGACGGGTGACGCCGGCACCACTTTCATTGGCGACCAGCTCGAAGTGGTAGGTCTCGCCACGGATGATGCAACCCAGCGCCACGAGGGCATCAAACCGGCCGCTGCGGGCCATGGCCTGCAGGGCCACCGGCACTTCCAGCGCACCCGGCACGGTGACGTGGCGGATGTCCGCGTCTGCCACACCATGCTGATGCAGCGAGGCCAGGCAGGCCTTGGCGAGGGCGGTGGTGAGCGTGTCGTTGAAGCGCGCCTGCACGATGCCCACGCGCAGGCCTTGGCCATTCAGGGGGGTCGAGTGACCCTTGTCAGATCCTTGCATGCAAGCCTCGTCTCAGCAGTTCTGTGCGGCCTGGAAGCCGGTGACTTCCAGCCCGTAACCGGTCATGCTGGGCATGCGGCGCGGGCTGCCCAGCAGCTTCATGCGCTGCACGCCCAGGTCGCGCAGGATCTGCGCGCCGACGCCGTAGGTGCGCAGGTCCACCGGGGTGCGGATCTCTTCGCCTGTGGGCGCCTGGAGGCGGCCCAGCAGGCCTTCGGGTTCTTCGCCGCAGTTCAGCAACACGGCCACGCCGCTGCCGGCCGACTGAATGGCGGCGAGTGCTTCGGGCAGGGGCCATGAGTGGCCGCAGCGGCCGGCTTCCAGCAGGTCCAGGGCGGAGAAGGGCTCGTGCACGCGCACCAGCACTTCGTCTTCAGGCTTCCATTCGCCGCGCACCAGGGCCATGTGCACGCCACCGGTTCGGTCGCGGAAGACATGGCAGTCGAAGGCGCCCTGGCGGGTCTCCATCACCCGCTGGGTGACGCGCTGCACCAGGGATTCGTTGCGGCTGCGGTATTCAATGAGGTCGGCGATGGTGCCGATCTTCAGGCCGTGCTCCTGGGCGAAGACTTCCAGGTCCGGCAGGCGGGCCATGGTGCCGTCATCGTTCATCACCTCACAGATGACGCTGGCGGGCGTGAGGCCGGCCATGCGGGAGAGGTCGCATCCGGCTTCGGTATGGCCGGCGCGCATCAGCACGCCGCCGTCCTGCGCCTGCAACGGAAAGATGTGGCCGGGTTGCACCAGGTCCGCGGCCACCGCGTTGCGGGCCACGGCGGCCTGCACGGTGCGGGACCGGTCTGCAGCGGAAATGCCGGTGCTGACGCCAGTGGCGGCCTCGATCGACACGGTGAAGGCGGTGCCGTGTTTGGTGCCATTGCGCGTGGCCATGGGCGGCAGCTGGAGCTGCTCGCAACGTTCACGGGTGAGCGTCAGGCAAATCAGGCCGCGGCCGTACTTGGCCATGAAATTGATGGCTTCGGGCGTGACATGGTCGGCCGCGATGACAAGGTCACCCTCGTTTTCGCGGTCTTCCTCATCGACCAGGATGACCATACGGCCGGCAGCCAGTTCGGCCACCAGCTCAGGAATCGGAGAAATAGGCATGGGCGTGATTGTAGGCGGGCGGGGCGGTGCTGCGGGGCGGTGGGGCTACCGCCCCGGGTGGGGGACTGCGGGGGGACGCAAGCGCAGACGCAGGTCGTTGCCCACCGGGCGCATATCGACCAATTGGTAACGAGGCGCCTGCTCCAGGGTGGTCAACTGACCCAGATCGACCATGCCGCGGCCGTCTCCCATCAGCATGGGGGCCAGATAAATCAGCAATTCGTCCACCAACCCGGTGCGCAGCAGAGAGCCGTTGAGCTTGTTGCCGGCCTCCAGATGCAGCTCGTTGATGCCGCGGCGGCCCAGATCCTGGATCATCGCGGTGAGGTCCACCTTGCCGTTGGGGTCCGGCAGGGAGGTCAGTTCGGCACCTCGGTCCATCAGGGCCTGGCCCAGTGCGCCACTGTCCGGCTGGGCGTGATAGACCCACAGGCTGCCGGGTGGGTCCAGCAGCCGGGCTTCCGGAAACAGGGTCAGACGGGAGTCCACCAGCACCCGCTGCGGTTGGCGGGCGGTGGGAACCTCCCGCACATCCAGCCGGGGGTTGTCTTCCTTGGCGGTCCCGATGCCGGTGAGTACTGCACCGGCGCGACGGCGCCAGGCATGACCGTCGGCGCGGGCCTGCGGACCGGTGATCCATTGGCTCACGCCGTTGTGCAGGGCGGTGCGACCGTCCAGGGAGGCCGCAATTTTCATCCGCACGAAGGGACGCCCGCGCTCCATGCGGGAGAGGAAGCCGATGTTGAGTTCGCGGGCGGCGACGGCCAGGGGATGGTCCGTGGGCAGCAGGTGCGTCTGGACGCCGGCCGCCTGCAGGCGGGCCAGGCCGTGCCCCCCGACCAGCGGATTCGGGTCTCCCAGGGCCACCACCACACGCTGGATGCCGGCGGCGATGAGGGCGTCACAGCAGGGCGGGGTACGGCCGTGGTGGGCGCAGGGTTCGAGGGTGACGTAGGCGATGGCGCCGCGGGCGTCATGGCCACGGGCGGTGACATCGCGAAGCGCCATGACCTCCGCATGGGCCTGGCCGGCGGGCTGGGTATGGCCCGAGCCGAGCACGTCACCCTGCACGCTGGTGATGATGCAGCCGACGCGTGGGTTCGGGTCCGTCAGGCCGATGGCCTGCTCGGCCAGCGCCAGGGAGGCCGCGAGATGGTCCAGGTCCAGCGGAGACAGCGGGCCAGTGGCGGGAGAAGGATCGGGATGCATGGACGAAGTCTAGCCGTCGGCCCGGGTCAGCCAGGCATGCAGAGAGCGGTTGGCGGATGAGACCAGGGTATGCAGATGGCGCTGGTGTGGCCGACCCTGGCGGTCGGTCCAGCTGACGCGGACCGTGAGGTGGCGGATGGGGAACGGATCTGGAGAACCGGGTATCAGCGCCTCGGCGGTGCCTTCCACCTCGAAACTGCTGTTGCGGCCGGTCCAGCGGCTGGCGGGGATCTGAAGCGTGTCGCGGGCTTCCTCCAGCGCCTGTTGGGCCAGCCACAAGGCTTCCCCCTCGTGGCGCACCGCCTCACCTGCGGTGGCCAGTCGGGCCTGCAGATGGATCAGGCCGGCGGCGCCCGTTGCCAGCAGGGCAGCGGCAAGGAGGGCTTCCAGCAGCGCAATGCCGCGCGACGCATGGACGCGCTTCATCTTGAATGGCTCCAGCCGCCCGGCACAGGCAGGTAGCTCCCCATCTGGAGGTGGATCTGACGCAGGAGTGCGGGATCGGCTTCGAGCCGCAGGCCGTCGGGATCGCCGCCGAGGGTCAGCTGGCCGTCGGTCACCAGGGCACCCTTGACCGTGGAGCGGCTGCCCGGCGGCGCGGCCCACTCAATGCCAGTTCGCGCATACAGGATGCCGGAGAAGGACATTGCCGTGTTGATGTCCAGTTGCCCATCGACCAGCAGCATCAAGGGCGCACCGTCCGGTGAGTCCGGCAGCGGCTCCCGCAGGGTCACACTGCCGTCGATCCAGATCAGGCGTCTGCCGCGCGCCAGCGCCTGCCGGATTTCAGGGACGCATTGGTCGGTGCACCGAAGGCGGGTCATGGCGGGTTGCAGCTGGTATTGGCCCGCAGGGATGCCGAAGACCCGGACGAAGGCCTGAGGACCCGCGACCAGCGGCGTGGCCGGCGGACGCCGCAGGGCGCTCAGCAGGGCCAGATGCTGGATGTGCTCGGAGATGCCGGTGCCGTCCTGCGGGGGAGGGTCCGACAGGAGACACTGGGTGGAAGCACCGCCGCAGCCGCGGGAGAACAGGGTGAACTGGCCGGGGACGTCGGCATCGGCGAGGCGGATGCCGAAGGTGGTGGCAAGGTCACTGGCGGTGGGGACGGGCACGCTGACGTCAGCCATCGGAGAGGCGCCGGAGGTGTCGCCGCATCGGCATTGCCATCGCTGCGATCCGTCATGGGTACAGGTGGCGAGCCAACGCGTCGGCGCCGCCGCGATGGGCTGACCCGCCTCGTCCACCCGGAGTGCGCGGGTGCGAAAGTCCTGTCCCTCATCAAACGTCGGCCGACAGTTGTCATCGACCCGCCCGGTATTGAGCATGGCGGTGGCCCAGGCGAGGCCAGCGTCAGCGGCCTGTACGGCCATCGCGAGGCGCTGATCGTTGGCCGCCACCCGCTGGGCTGCGGCCAGCGGGCGGGCCGTCCAGAGGACGGCCATCGCCAGCAGCATCATCAACAGACTGCACATCAGCAGCGTGGCGCCACCGGTTTGAATGCGGCCGGCATGGGCGCTGCCGTCAAGGGCGTGGCGGCTCATGGGCAGCCTCCGGCGACCTGATCATTGCGCGGCTGCACCGACCAGCTGGCCCCGGATGTCAATTCTGCCTCTTGCGTCGGCTGCGCCTGGACCTGAATGCGGACGATGCGGGCGGTCACCGCGTCCGCGCAGGGGCGGTCGCCGAGCGACACCGTCGGCCGGATCTCCGCCGCGAATTGGGTGACCTGGACCAGTGTGGGATCCGTCATCGGCTGGAAGCGGCCGCCAATGGTCTGGTCCATGCGGCCGTCAATCCAGCGAAAGGCGACTTCAGTGGCCGTGTCGGGTTGCACGACGTCCTTGTCCAGTGCGCGGCTCCACCGGAGCGTGGTGCCCGCGTCGGTCAGGCTCATGGCGGTGAACGGGTTGGGCAGCCCGGCTGCGTCGGGCTGCCAGACCAGTTGCGAAGGGCGGCCGTGCGCGCCCGCCCGCCGAAGTTCCAGCTGCAGCGGTAGTGAGAGGGCCCGCAGCTCCAGGTGCACTTGCCACTCCCGGTGCTGACGAATCAGGGTTCCGAGCGCCTGACCAGCCCAGGCCATCGCAGTGGAGACGACGACCAGCCCCATCCCCATGCCGATGAGCAATTCAAGCAGGGTGAAGCCCTGCACGTCCTTGATGCGGCCACAGCGAGGGCGCAGGCCTGGGTTGATCGCTCTCATCGCTCTCATCGATCTCATTGGTCTGACGGCCTTGATGGTGCGGATGGCCTGCATGGCGTAGATGGCACAGATGGCACAGATGGAATGGCTGACATGGCTGGCATGGATGGCAGTACGGCATGGCCGGTATTCATTGCGGCCAGCATCCGGTCGACGGCGTCTGTCCCGCGCCGTAGCTGAACAGCTGGATCTGACCCTGGGCCTGCACCAGCCGCAGCCGTTGGCAGCGTTCGTCGCGCGACTGATCCCCCACGGCCTCGGCTTCCAGGGTGAAGCCATCGGCAGCCGCCTGCAGCACACTCAGGCGGAAGCGGCCATTGGGCGACAGCTCGGGCATCAGCAGCTCGGCCAGACTCTGGGCATAACGGGTCTGCCGGTTCCGGAAGGATTCCTGCGCCAGTTGCAGGCTGGTCAGGGCCTGCACACCTTCCGAGCGATGGGACGCGCGCCACTGCGCGCGGTACCCCGGCAGTGCCACCGCCGTGAGCACGCTCAGCAGCAGCAGCGTCACCGCCAATTCAAGCAGGGTGAAGCCGCGAGGGCGGGCGAAGCAGAAGGACGTGCGCATCAAACCACTCCTTCGCAGGCGGGCCATCGCTTGAAGGCTCGGTCTACAGCGCAACTGCGGGTCCGGCCGGTGATGCCCACGACATGCCGTACCTCCCCAATGCCCTCCGTCGTCACCCGGAAGGTGGCGGCCAGGGCCACGGTGCCGAGGCGGCTGCTGAAGAGCATGGAGGCGACATTGCTGGTGAGCATGGGCCAGCCGGCTTGCCTCGGCCATTGGGCAGTCTTGAGTGCCTGGCCGCCGGTCTGGCAGATGCTGGGGCCGGTGAGGGCGCACTGGCAGCTGTTCACCGGGCCGCTGTAGACGACATAACAACTGCCTGCTGAGGTGGTCAGCAGGCGCAGCAGCACATTGCGGCTGCCATGCATCGCTTCGCTACGGGCCAGGTAGAGATCCGCCAGCACCGTTTCGGCAGCATGCCAAAGGCGCTGACGCTCCAGCCAGCGCTGACCGGCGGGCAGGGCGAAGGCCAGCAGCAGCGCCAGCAGCAGCATCACGACCAGGGCTTCTGTCAGGGTGAAGCCGCGCGTGAGCCGCGGAGCGTGTGAACGAGGAGCGCGTGGTCGCGCGTGCAGTGCAGGCATCGGTCAGTCCTTCCCGGTGGTGGGGGCGACGACGGGAAGTCGTCATGGACATGACTCTAGAAATTTGTGAGCGGCGGCGCTTCGCCCTGAGGATGGGAAGCGGGACCCCTGGAAGCGGGAGGATCAGCGGGTGGAGCATCGTTGGCGGAACACGGGCGACGTCACACGGCAAGAGAGCGCTTGACTTGAACTCGACTTCAACTTCTACAGTGGCTTCATCGCATTCGGAAAGCACACGAGGCTCTCATGTTCACCCCCCAACAAATGCTGACGGTCGTCCTCATCGGCATCGGCGCCACCGCGATGCTCGATCTTTGGCTGGCTGCCCTGAAGCGGGCTGGCGTGCCCACGGGCAGCTTCGCGCTGATCGGGCGCTGGTTCGCTCATATGTCTCGAGGGACCTTCAGGCACGCATCGATCACCAAGGCCGAGCCTGTACACAACGAGCTTGTCATCGGCTGGGCCATGCACTATGCGGTCGGCATTGCATTCGCCACGGTCATGGTCGCCGGTCAGGGTGCGAGCTGGACTCGGCAACCGACCTTCCTGCCGGCCTTCCTGACAGGCGTGGCCACAGTCGCGATTCCGCTGTTCGTGATGCAGCCCGCCATGGGTGCCGGGATCGCAGCTTCCAGGACGCCAACGCCCTTGAAGAACTGCGTTCGCAGTCTCGCCAACCACGCGGTGTTTGGCGCCGGCATGTACCTCAGCGCTGTCGTCGTCAGCCGATTGCTCCGGTGATGTTGGTCCTCGGGCCCGCACCTCCCATTCAACACGCCTCCGACCGGCGGACTTCGCCATGAGGGACGCATCGGTCGAGCGAATCCCCAATTCCCACAGGAGAAAACGCATGATTCATCTGGCCATCATCTATCACTCCGGCCACGGCCACACGGAGCACATCGCCGGTCACGTCGCGGACGGCGCCCGTGAGGTCGTCGGTGTCGAGGTCCATCTCATCAATGCGCAGGATATGACAACGCGCCTGAACGACCTGAGCGGCTTTGACGGCATCGTCCTGGGCTCTCCGACCTACCTTGGCGGAGTGTCAGGACCGTTCAAGTCCTTCATGGATGCCACCGGCAAGCTCTGGGGTCAGCAAGCCCTGAAGGGCAAGCTCGCCGCCGGATTCACCGTGTCGTCGCTGCCCGCGGGTGACAAGCAGTCCACGCTGATGTCGATGGTCGTCTTCGCAATGCAGCACGGCATGTTGTGGGTCGGTAACCCCATTCTCCCCGAGCAGCATCGCGGCGTCCCCTACGACGACGCGGCCAACCGGCTGGGCTCCTGGTGCGGATTGATGGCGCAGGCGGGGCATTCGGCGCCGGCCGACTCGTTCGTTCCAGGCGACGTGAAGACTGCCCGCATGTTCGGGCGCCATGTCGCCGCCACGCTCCAGCGCGTCACCCACGAGGCCCAGCGACCCGTCGGGGCGGAGTGCTGACCGTGGTGCCCAAGAAGTTCGCACCGGCCCTTTCTGGGCTCATCCTCTCAGGGTTGATGTCCCTGCTGGTGTCGGGCATTGCCACGTACCGTGCGACTGAGCTCGCGCCTGGGTTCGTCGCCATGTGGATGACCGGCTGGTTGACCGCCTGGCTGCTGGCATTCCCCATGGTCCTTGTCGTGGCGCCGCTCACGCGCCGCGTGGTCGGCGCCCTGGTCAGCCGCGACTGAGGGCCCCTGATCGCCGAAGCATCATCACGAAGACTGTCTTTCGGCGCTGTGCCAAACCTGAGTGGGGCTTGCGGCTCACAGGCCTGCAAGTACCCCGTTCAGCAAACGGTTCTCGGCGTCTCTGGAGGGCGTGAGCTGCTGCTCATTCCCAAGCCAGGCTAGCCTCGCGGACTTCTACGTTTGCGGCTCAGCGTCTCCGACGGCGGCGCCAGCTGTCGTTGGCGACTCTCGAGCGCACCGGAGGCCGCCGCTTTCAGGAGCTTCTGGAACGACGGGCAGGCTGCGTGGCTCGTTGCGGGGCAGTCGATCGCGTGGCGAAGGCCATTAATCATGGCTCGCATGCGCGCGACCGTCGCTTCGAGTTCATCCGCTTTTGCTGCCAGCATGGTCCGGTCGATTGCGGGCTCGCCATCCGTGAGCATCGTCCGGATCTCGTCCAGGGAGAACCCGGCAGCCTGACCCAGCGCGATGAGCGCCAGCCGGTCGAGAACGCCAGGTCCGAACTTGCGCCGGGCGCCCTCCGACGCCACCGAGCGAATGAGTCCTTTGCGTTCGTAGTAACGCAGCGCAGAGGCTGCGACACCCGACTGCTTTGCCACTTCTGAGATATCCAGCACCATGCGCTCAAGCCAGTTTGAAGTTTGCCTCAACTTCGATGGCGGACGGGTTGAGCAGCAGCGTACCCATCAAATATCCCGAATCAACTGCCGGAACTCGTCCACATCCTCGAAGCTGCGGTACACCGACGCGAAGCGCACGTAAGCCACCTTGTCGATTCGCTTGAGTTCACGCATCACGTGTTCCCCCAGCTTGGTCGATGCGACCTCGCGCGCGCCGCTGGTCAGCAGCTTTTCCTGGATGCGCTCCAGCGCCGCATCCACCTGCTCGATGCTCACCGGCCGCTTCCGCAAGGCCAGTGCCATCGACGCACGCAGTTTCGCGGGATCGAAGTCGGCCCGGGTGCCGTCCTTCTTCACCACCATCGGCAGGGCAATGTCTGCCCGTTCATAGGTGGTGAAGCGCTTGTCGCAGGACTGGCACCGGCGGCGCCGGCGCACCACGTCACCTTCATCGGACTCACGGGTTTCCGACACCTGCGTGTCGCCATGGCCGCAAAATGGGCAACGCATGCGCGCGGTCCTCTCAGCGGTAGACCGGGAACTGGCGGGCCAGTTCAGCCACCTGTGCGCGCACCTTGGCCAGGTTGGCCTCGTCGTGCGGGTTGTCCAGCACATCGGCGATCAGGTGGGCGGTCTGGCGCGCCTGCTCTTCCTTGAACCCGCGCGTCGTCATGGCCGGCGTGCCCAGACGGATACCGCTGGTGACCATCGGCTTTTGCGGGTCGTTCGGAATACCGTTCTTGTTGCAGGTCATGTGCGCCGCGCCCAGGATGGCTTCGGCTTCCTTGCCGGTCAGGCCCTTCGGACGCAGGTCCACCAGCATCACGTGGCTTTCCGTCCGGCCGGAGACGATGCGCAGGCCGCGCTCGATCAGCGTGTCCGCCAGCACCTTGGCATTGGCCACCACCTGTTGCTGGTACGCCTTGAATTCCGGCGTCAGCGCTTCCTTGAAGGCCACGGCCTTGCCGGCGATGACATGCATCAGCGGTCCGCCCTGGATGCCGGGGAAGATGGCGGAGTTGATCTTCTTGGCGATCGCCTCGTCGTTCATCAGGATGATGCCGCCGCGCGGGCCACGCAGGCTCTTGTGGGTGGTGGAGGTCACCACGTCCGCATGCGGCAGCGGATTCGGATAGACACCCGCCGCGATCAGGCCGGCATAGTGGGCCATGTCCACCATGAAGTAGGCGCCGATTTCCTTGGCGACCTTTGCGAAGCGTTCAAAGTCGATGCGCAGGGCATAAGCCGAGGCACCGGCGATGATCAGCTTGGGCTTCTTCTCACGCGCCAGGGCTTCCATGGCGTCGTAGTCGATCTCTTCCTTGTCGTTGAGACCGTAGCTGATCACGTTGAACCACTTGCCGCTCATGTTCAGCGGCATGCCGTGGGTCAAATGGCCGCCTTCGGAGAGGCTCATGCCCATGATGGTGTCACCCGGCTGCAGCAGCGCGAAGAACACGCCCTGGTTGGCCTGGGAACCGGAATTCGGTTGCACGTTGGCGTATTCGGCGCCGAACAGCTGCTTGAGGCGGTCGATCGCCAGCTGTTCCACCACGTCCACATATTCGCAGCCGCCGTAGTAACGCTTGCCGGGATAGCCCTCGGCGTACTTGTTGGTCAGCTGGCTGCCCTGCGCCTGCATCACGGCCGGCGAGGTGTAGTTTTCGGAAGCGATCAGCTCGATGTGATCTTCCTGACGCTGGGTTTCCTGCTGGATCGCGGCAAAGACTTCCGCGTCCACGTTGGCGAGGGTTTGTTGATTGCGGTCAAACATGATGGTGTCGGCTCAAGGGTTGGCGCCGCCCGGCCGTGGCCGCAGCGTCGCCCAGTGTGGATCCAGCCCCGCCGGAGGCAGGGCCGAAACGAGATCAGCAACACGGGACGAACCTGCATCCACGGCGAGTGGCGGCCCAGGCGAACGGCACGGACAACGTGGCCCGGATGGCCGGCATGACACGTTGTTCGCGCTCCCCGGTGGTGACCCACCTTGGCCGAGCGTTGCTGCCCAGCCTGATCGCCAGTTGCGCGAGCCCCGAGTGTACCTCCGCCGCGTTCGCGGGGAGGGGTCGCGGGCATCAGTTGGTGGTGTGGCTCACCATGGCGACCTGTTCGCCGTTGGGTGCATTGGGCGTCGGCGACGATGCAGCCTCACGGGCCGGGCGCGGTGCGTTCGGCGACACATTGCGGCCGGCCACCACCATCTTCAGCAGATCCTGCTCGGCCAGCACGCGGGCCGCGTAGCCGGTGTCGTCGGGCAGGTTGGCGGCGCCCACATAGCGGCGCAGACCTTCCTCGATGCTGCCGGCGCGCTGGATGCACTCCTTCAGCACCTGCACACCCACCCGCAGGTTGGTGATCGGGTCGAAGGCCGCGAGGTTGCCACCAAAGGCCTCGTACTTGTCGTCATGCACGCGGGTCAGCACCTGCATCAGGCCCTGCGCACCGACGGAGCTCTGGGCAAACGGGTTGAAACCCGATTCGATGGCCATGATGGCCAGAATCAGCGTGGGATCGACCCGGGCACGCTGACCGACGTCATACGCTTCCTTGACCAGACGGCTCACAGGCTCCGGCGCCACGCGGTAACGGCGGGCCAGGTACTGTGCAACCGCGGCCTGTTGGCGATTCAGCTGCTTCGGATCCACCGCAGTCGCGCGGGTGATGGCTTCCGGCTCGGCCATCAGGGCGAGCACGTCGCCGGAGGCTTCCACCCGGGCTTCATGGCGAGCATTGAGCCAGCCGAGCACCTTGCTTTCGGTGTCCTGGCGCAGGTCCGCCTGACTGGCGAACACGACGCCAATGGCGAGAACCGCGAACCCCAGCAGGGCGAGTGTGTTGTGACTGACGACCAGAAGACCCTGGCCAATGTCCTTGATGAAAAGAACCAGGGCGGCACGCGCCTGGAGCGAGAGGGAGAGAACTTGCGAACGCGCTGTCATGCGACTCCTTTCTCCGACATCCCCGGCAGTGACCTCTCGGAAGAGGGCATCACAAGGGCTGGCGATAATGGGCCGGTTCTGACCTGCGCCGCCATCGTCAATATTGACCGAAGCGGCACCAGGACTTCCGGCGTCCATTGGCAGCGGGCCGGTCTCGCTGTCCCAAAGCGAAGACCGGGATTACCCTGAAGTCAGGGCAGGGCGCGATTCTATGGACCAAAAATAACCCGTCAAGCTGATGGGGCCTCTTCTAAATTTCTTTTAGTTATGAAGTATCGGGATTTGCGTGACTTTATCGGCGCTCTGGAGGGCATGGGCGAGCTGCGGCGCGTCGCTGAGCCGGTGTCTCCGGTGCTCGAAATGACCGCCCTGAGCGACATGGTCCTCAAGGCAGAAGGCCCTGCATTGCTGTTCGAACAACCGAGCGGATACCGCACACCTGTGCTGGCCAATCTGTTCGGTACCCCACGAAGGGTGGCGCTTGGAATGGGAGCGGAGTCGACCACTCAATTGAGGGAGGTCGGTCAACTCCTCGCCAGCCTCAAAGAGCCGGAGCCGCCGCGGGGTCTGAAGGATGTGGGGCGTCTGGCTCAGATGGCCAAGGCGCTGTGGGACATGAAGCCGTCGGTGGTTCGGCGTCCCCCCTGCCAGGAGCAGGTGGTGGAGGGCAGTGATGTTGATTTGAAAAAACTGCCGATCCAGACCTGCTGGCCCGGGGACATCGGCCCGCTGCTGACCTGGGGGCTGGTGGTGACGCGGGGGCCGCAGACGGTGGCACAGCCTCGCATGCGTCAGAACCTGGGCATCTATCGGCAACAGCTGATCGGACGCCGGCAACTGATCATGCGCTGGCTGGCCCATCGGGGAGGTGCCCTGGATTTTCGGGACTTCGCGCTCGCGAATCCGGGACAGCCTTTCCCCATCGTGGTGGCCCTGGGCGCCGACCCCGCCACCATCCTGGGGGCGGTGACGCCAGTGCCGGACACGCTCTCTGAATATCAGTTCGCCGGGTTGCTGCGCGGCTCGCGGACCGAGCTGGCCGACACGCAGGTCGGGGAGGCCGGCCGGATGCTGCAGGTGCCGGCCAGCGCGGAATTCGTGCTGGAAGGCTGCATCCCGCCGGCCGCACCAGGATTCACCGGCGTGAGTGAGGACGGAGTGCCGCTAAAGGAAAAGGGCGGCTACCTGCATGCGCTGGAAGGCCCGTTTGGCGACCACACCGGCTATTACAACGAGCAGGACTGGTTCCCGGTGTTCGAGGTCAACCGCATCACCCAGCGGGATGGCGCGATCTATCACTCGACCTATACCGGGAAGCCGCCCGATGAGCCGGCAGTGCTGGGCGTGGCGCTGAATGAAGTGTTCGTTCCCATCCTGCAGAAGCAGTTCCCGGAGATTGTTGACTTCTATCTGCCGCCGGAAGGATGCAGCTACCGGATGGCGGTCATCTCCATCCGCAAAGCGTATCCCGGCCATGCGAAGCGCCTGATGTTCGGGCTGTGGAGCTACCTGCGCCAGTTCATGTATACCAAGTTCATCGTGATCGTCGATGAGGACGTGAACATTCGCAGCTGGCAGGACGTCATCTGGGCCATCACGACCCGAATGGATCCGGCGCGTGACACGACCTTGGTGGAAAGCACACCGATCGACTACCTGGACTTTGCGTCTCCCGTCAGCGGATTGGGAGGCAAGATGGGGCTGGATGCCACCAACAAGTGGGTCGGCGAGACATCCCGCGAGTGGGGCCGGGTGATCGAGATGCCTGCGGAGCAGACCGCACGGGCGAAGGCCCTGTATGAGCGCCTGTTTGGCGGGTGAGCGAGCGGCACCGGTTGGAGGGCTACGGTGCGTGGCGAGGTGAGGGACGAAGTGAGGGGAAGGGCGCTCGCGCGCCTTGAATCTCTCCGGGCTGCCGCCTAATCTATAGAGGCCTTTCGAGGCATTCCCTCTGGCGCAGTCACTGCGCGCCAGGAGCCCCTCGGCAGATCGCCTTGGAGCCCCAAAGGCGGCTGGTCCGCCCACCCCTTCCCAGTCCGGCGCAATGCGGTTGGGGAGGGGTTTCTATTTGGGCGTCCCGCCTGAATCAGTGGCCGGCGATCCAGCCAAGCCATTCATAACCCAGATAACGAGCGCGGTTGACCCCTTCGGCGGACGGCAAGGCGTCGCGCCATTCCCAACCATCGCCGCTCAGACCGACGGGGGCGGGGATCAGTGCCACGTCCGGGGGCAGGGCCGAGCGGAATGCGCGCATGGCGCGCCGCATGTGCAGATCGTGGGTCACCAGGATCACCCGTCGGATCCCTGTTCCCCTGAGCATCTGTGCGCTGTAGAGCGCGTTCTCTCGGGTATCGAAGGCCTGATCTTCCAGCCATCGAGGCTCGAAGCCGAATTGTTCGCGTGCAAGCTGGTCGGCCAGAGCCGCTTCACTGGGTTGGCCCGGCCTGGCAGCGCGCCCGGTGCCGCCAGTGAAGAGAAGCGGCGAATGACTGCGGCGTGACAACCAGATGCCGTAGCGCAGCCGTTCGATCGACAGGGTCTTGAGCTGCGCCGATTGATATTCAGGCACCATCAAACGGCCCCCGGCGCCCAACACCACGATGGCGGTCTGTTCGGGCGGGCCCTCCTGAAGGGTGTCCAGCGCGAGGGGTTCATACCGTCCCAACAGGTGGTCCTGCAGCCATTGGGCGCCCAGGTCGCTGCTGCCCAGCCACAGCGCCACCAGGGACAGGGCAAAGAGTGCATGGGCCAGGCGGGCGCGCCGCGCGCGCCAGAACCACGCCAGCAGGAGCAGGGGAACGGCCCCCATGGGGGGAAGCAGCCAGGCGGCCACACTGTGGATGAGGTCGTTCATCAGTGTCAGGTGTTGAGCCCGCCAGCATAATCGGTGCTCCTGCGTCTGCCGCCACTTGCCCTTGTCTTCCTCCATCTTTCCCGCCGCCTGGACCGCTGCCTGGAACCAATCGGTCCCCCGTTGGCTTCGTCGCCTGATCCTGAGCGTCTTCGGACTGCTGTCGCTGCTGGTCGTCCTGCTGCTGATCACCTGGGCGGCCCTGCCGTTCTGGCTGGAGCGGCAAGGCGTGCGGATGGTCGGCCAGCAGCTGGGGCGGGAGGTGTCGCTGGAAGCGGCGCATTTCACACCGTGGCGGCTGGCATTGACGCTGGACCGGCTGCGGATTGCCGGTCCTCAGGCTGGAACGCCCGATCTGCTGGCCGTGCAGCGGGTGGAAGTCGTGCTTTCCCCGCGCACCCTGTGGCGATTCACGCCGATCGTGTCGTCCCTCAAGGTCGAGCAGCCGGCGGTGCACCTGACCCTGCTTGGGCATGGGCACACCGATGTGGATGACATCCTGGCGCGGCTGCGCAGTCGGCCGGTCCAGCCGGACGAATCGTCCAGGGAGACGCCGCTCGCGCTCTACAACCTGGAACTGAGCAACGGCCGGGTGCAGCTGGAAGACCGGGCCGCCGGCATGACGCACCAGCTGACGGCCCTTCAGCTGGGCTTGCCCTTCATCTCGACGCTGGATACTGATGTGGAGGTCACGGTAGCCCCCCATTTGTCGGGGCAGGTCAACGGCGTGCCCTTCAGCACCGAGGCGCAGGCCCAGCCTTTTGCACAGACACGCACCGCCAGCCTGCAGTTCAAGATGGACGCGCTCGATCTGTCCGCCTACCGGGCTTACTGGCCCCGGACCTTACCGGTGCGGCTGGCTTCCGGGCTGGTCGATGCGAATCTGACGGTGAAGTTCCAACTGCCCAAGGACCAGACGCCAAGTTTGGGGATCAGCGGAACGGCTGAGGTGCGGGACCTGGCGTTGCAGCGACGGGCGGAGACCAACGGAAGCGGCGACCCGGCCGCCGCGGGATGGAGCGACTGGCTTCGATGGAAGCGCGTACGGGTCGGCGTGGCCGATTTGCAGCCGCTGAAGCGGCAGGTGCTTCTGGATCGGCTGCTGGTGGAGGCGCCTGCGCTGCAGCTGACCCGTGAAGCCAGCGGTCAGATCTGGCTGCCAGTGCCCCAGGGCGATGCGGTCAAGGACAGCGAGCGGGTCGCAGCCGCGCCGCCGGTGCCACCGGCACCGGCGGCCTCGGCAGCCGCGAGTGCCGTCGTGCAGTCCCAGCCAGCGCCGGGCGCCTGGCGGGTGAGTATCCGGGAGCTGGACTTGACGGAAGGGCGGGTGTCCTTGCTGGACGCCGCGGTGTCGCCTGCCGGGGACTGGCGACTCCAGGACCTGACGGTCACGGGCAAGGCGCTGAATTGGCCACTGGCCTCGCCGGCAGCTTCAATCACCGTAGCGGCATCGCTGAAAGGAAGTGGGTCGGGTGCGTCCACCGGTGGGGGTAGCGCCAATCTGAAGGCCTCGGGTCAGGCGGCTACGAATGGATTGAACGTCGACTGGGAGCTGAACCGCGTGGCGCTCGCCTGGCTCGCGCCCTATCTGCGCAGCGTGACGCCGCTTCAGGTGCGCGGCGAGCTGGCTGCGCAAGGGCAGTTCAGGGCGGACGCGCAGGGACATCCGGGCGCCTTGCGACTGAAGGACGTCCGTCTGACGCAGGTGGACGTGCTGGACGGCGGCAAGCCGGCCATCAGCCTGGCTGAGGCCTCTCTGGATCAGGCGACCGTCGAGCTGAACCGCCATGACGTGCAACTGGGGCGGCTGCTGATGAAGGAGCCGCAGGTGCAACTGGCCCGGGACGCCAGAGGCGCCTGGAACTGGGCCGCCTGGCAGACGCCGGCTGCTGCCGTGAAGCCGCCGGTGCGGGTGAAGGCGGAGGGCCGGCCGGTCCTGCGCCTGTCGGATCCTGCAGCGCCGGAAGCCGGAGAGACGGCCTCGTCCGCCCGGTCGGCCCCGGCCGTCGAAGTGGCGCCGACGCCGGTTCCCTGGCGCCTGCGGCTCGGCGAGCTGATCGTGGAGGGCGGTCAGGTCCAGCTCCTGGATCAGTCCACCCATGTGCTGGATGATGAGCCGATTCGCCCGATCGGCGTTCAGGAGCTGTCGCTGCGTCTCGCGCGTCTCGACTGGGACGGCGCACAGCTGCGCGGTGAAGTCCCCGGCAGGCTGTCGCTCATCACCCGTCGTCCCGACGCCAAGATCCGCAGCGTCCGTGATCCCGCGAAGCTGCAATGGGAGGGGCAACTGTCCTTCTCTCCCGTGCGCCTGACCGGCAAGGTGCTGGCAGATCATCTGCCGCTGCACTGGGCCGACCCCTATCTCGATCCGTCCATCGGCATTCACCTGCAACGGGCGGAAGGCAGTTTCAAGGGTGATGCGATGCTGGCGCTGCTGGCGGCAGGTCCGCAGTTGCAGGCGTCCGGCGATCTGCAGCTGTCGGATCTTCGGCTTCGCCAGACCCGTCTGCAGGACGGACGCCGTCGTTCGGCGGAGGATCTGCTGAGCTGGCAGGCGCTCCGTCTGGCGGGCCTCAAGCTTCAGATGGCGCCTGCGGCCGTGCCGGACATTGCCATTCGGCAAGCCAGTCTCGACGAGTTCTATGCGCGCCTGATCGTCAACGAACAGGGTCGGCTGAACCTGCGCGACCTGCGGCAGACGTCGCAGGGTCAGGCCATTGCCGCAGTGGCCGGGAGCGCGGCTGCGTCGGAGCCCGTGTCCGCACTGATTGCGGCAACCGGGGGAACGCCTGCGGCCAGCGCAGCCAGCGCGTCCGGTGCGGTCAGCGCCGCCGGCAGCGGGCCCTCGGCGCGGGAGGGATCATCGCCGGGCGGCACGGCGACGGCTACCGGCGCCGCAGCAGCTTCAGGACCGCCGCTGCGCCTGAGCATCAACAACACCCAGCTGACCGCCGGCCGGCTGGACTTCACCGACCGCTTCATCAAGCCCAACTACACCGCGCAAATCAGCGATCTCACCGGTTCATTGGGTCGCTTCAGCGCCGGTGCCAGCGACATGGCGCCGCTGCAGCTGAAGGGGCGCGTGGCCGGCACCGGGCTGCTGGACGTCAATGGCCAGATCAACCCCGGCAGCCTGCCGCTGACGCTGGACATCACCGCCAGTGCCACCGACATTGAGCTGGCGCCGCTGTCGCCCTACGCCGGCAAGTACGCCGGTTATGCCATCGAACGGGGCAAGCTGTCGTCACGCGTGCACTACCGCATCGATCCCAGCGGGCAGCTTGTGGCCGACAACAAGATCATCCTGAACCAGCTCAGCTTCGGCGACCGCATCGACAGCCCCGTCGCCACCAAGCTGCCCGTCCGGTTGGCGGTGGCGCTGCTCAAGGACAGCAACGGCGTCATCGATGTGAATCTGCCGGTCAGCGGCTCGATCAACGACCCGGAGTTCAGCGTCGGTGGGGTCATCGGGCGGCTGATTGTGAATCTGCTGGCCAAGGCGCTGACCGCTCCGTTCTCGCTGCTGTCGGGGGGCGGTGGTGCGGACATGAGTCACCTCTCGTTTGATCCCGGCACGGCTGCGCTGCCGGCCGCAACGGACCAGGCGCTGGATCACGTTGCCAAAGTGCTCAAGGAAAAACCCAGCCTGCAACTGAGCATCACCGGCTGGGTGGATCCGGTGGCGGAGCGGCGCGCAGCGCAGGCCGCGCGGCTGGAAGACGCCATGATCAATGAGCGTCGGCGCGAGCTGCGGCGTCAGCAGTTGCTGGCCCCGGCTCCCGTCTCAGCGCCTGCGGCCCGGGCCGCAGGCTCGGCGGCAACCTCCGGTGACTCGTCCGCTGGCGGGGAGCCAGACCCCTCTGGCGATACAGCCGCCGCTCAGGCGGCGAGGACCGCGCCACCGGCTGCGACCCCCATCAGCCTCGACGACGCCCAGCGGCAACGCCTGCTCAAGGTCGTCTACGACAACAGCAAGCTGCCCAACAAGCCGCGCAACTTCCTCGGTCTGGCCAAGGACCTGCCGCCCGCCGACATGCGGGAACTGCTGCTGGACAGCTACGTGGTCACCGATGAACAGATGCGCGAGCTGGCGCTGCAGCGCTCGGTGGCGGTGCGGGATGCGCTGATCAGCAAGGGTGTGCCGAATGCCCGCATGTTCCTTGCGTCGCCCAAGCTTCACGAAAGCAAGGACAGCACTGGTCAGGCCTGGTCGCCCAAGGTCGATCTGTCGCTGGCGACTCAGTGAGGCGATGCCGACCTTGGCTTCGGCGACCGCGCCCCCATATGCGCAGAACACTGCAAGAAAGGACGATGCAATGAGCACCGCAACCCCTCCCGCTGGCACCCACCCCGGCAGCCAGGCGGCAGACCTCTCCGCGACGCGCACCGAGGACATCATCACCCTCGGCGGCGGATGCTTCTGGTGCACTGAAGCCGTGTTCCTGAAGGTCAAAGGCGTCCTGTCCGTGGAGTCCGGCTACACCAATGGTCAGGTCCAGCATCCAAACTATGAGCAGGTGTGCTCCGGTCAAACCGGGCATTCGGAAGTGGTGCGGGTGCGCTTCAACCCGTCCGTCGTCAGCCTGACCGAATTGCTGCAGGTGTTCTTTGCCGTGCACGACCCGACGACGCTGAACCGTCAAGGCGCGGATGTGGGCACGCAGTACCGCTCCGGCATCTACTATCACCGCCCCGACCAGCTCGGCGAAATTCGCCAGGTGCTGGATGAGGCCAATGCTGCCCATGGCGGCAAGGTGGTGACCGAGGTGCAGCCGGAGCAGAACTACTGGCCTGCCGAGGCCTACCACCAGCGGTATTTCGAGAATCACCCGGAGCAGGGCTATTGCGCTTTTGTGGTGGCACCGAAGGTTGACAAGTTCCTCAAGAAATTCCGGGAACTGGTGAGGACCGATTCGGCCTGAGGCATCGACCTGTCACGGTGACTTCAGACAGCCGGCCTTTTCTGCAGGCACAATCACGGCTGCTCTGAATTCGACCATGCTGTCCATCTCCTTCGCCGCTCGCCGGCCTCACCCCCGCCATGCCGCTGCCGGCATGTCGGCGCTGCCGTCCGCGGTGCGCTGGTGGGTGATGCTGTGCCTGGTGTCGGTGCTGGGCTTCCAGTCCCTGGGGCTGGTGCATCGAACCTTGCACGGGGGCAGCGCCGGTCCGCGCGTGAGCCTCTCTGCCTCCCTCAGCGACACGTCCAGCGCGGGCGTGTCTTTCAAATCCCCCAGCCTCGGCCACTTGCCGGGCAGCATCGACTGCCAGTTGCTGGACCAGCTCAGCACCGCGCTGGGCCCCGTCGTCCAGGCCCTGGCCTGGACCGCTCTGCTGCCGGACCATCCGGTCGCAACCCCCCAGCCCCATAGCGCAACGGTCGCCCAGGTTTGGCGCCTCCCTGCGCGGGCTCCGCCTTCGGCCTGAGTCGTCGTCGATCGTTGATGCGATTGCGCGGCTTAGCGGGGGACTGAAGCTCCCGCTGGTTTGCACCCCTTTGGCTGTGTTCACCCGGTCAGGCTCATTCGTTACCGCTCCTTGGGTGGTGTGTGAGCAAGCTTGGTGATGCCCCTTGCCCCTTGCCGCTGCAGTGGCCGGGCGCTGGATGGGGTGACGGTCCTGGGCGGATGCGAGGCGGTCTTTGCCGCGCGCCCAATCTGGCCATACGCAGATCAGCACTCAGCCTGAGGTGAGCCGCGGCTGACGAGGTGGATGGGCTGCGGTGTGACGGCCATGGTTGCTGCCGCCCTGTCACCATTGCCGCTGCCGCTGCCGCTACCTTTGCAGTTGCCGCTGCCGCTGCCGCTGCTAGTCCGCAGTAGGTACCGCCGCAACCATCAACGCTGACGACCCGCCGAACGCTGTTTTCCGCCAGTCCCTGGCCAGGCGCGCGCCGCCTGGATGGCGGAGTTCCATTGATCCCCAGGCACCGCGGCACCTTCAGACCCGACCCATTCATCGCCCGGATGGCGGGGTTGAATCGCCGGGCATCCGGCTTCATCGAGGGATGGAGCCACCCGAAGTCGCGCGTGCCTTCCCGAAAGTCTGTCCATGTCCAATTTCTCCCCCGTCGTTCTGTCTTCCATCGCTCCCGGAACGTCCGCCCGCGATACCGCCCGTGATACCGCCCGCAATACCATCCGCGTCACCCCCCGTATGGCGCGCACCGGCACATCCGCAGTGACGACGCTGACCGCGCTGACGCCCCTGAGCCAAGCGCTCGGTCTGGTTTTGGCGATGAGCTGCGGCGCCGCGATCGCACAGACGGTGACCCCTGCCACCGCCGCAAAGTCGTCCACCGCATCGAGCGCATCCACCGCATCCA
>NZ_JACHXO010000001.1:460068-1481983 GCF_014192155.1 Roseateles terrae
CCACTGTATCCACCGCATCGAGCGCATCCACCGCATCCACCGCATCCACCGCATCCACCGCATCCACTGTATCCACCGCATCGAGCGCATCCACCGCATCCACCGCATCCACCGCATCCACCGCATCCACTGTATCCACCGCATCGAGCGCATCCACCGCCTCGACCTCCAGGGCCTCCGCAAGCTCCGCGACGTCACAGGCATCGTCCGCCGCCTCCACGGCATCCACGTCGACCCCGGTGGCCGCAACCTCCTCAGACGCCTCTGCCGCCGCAGCGGTCACCGCTGCAGACTCTGCCGACAGCGGCTCCAACGCCAGCGATGGCGGCAGTGCCACCACCAAACCCCGGCAGAAGCAGAAGCTGCAGCCGGTCGTCGTCACTGGCAATCCGCTGGGTCTGCGCGACCTGGTCACCCCCGTCCAGACCCTCAGTGGTGACGCCCTGACCCTCAAGCGCGGCGCCACCCTCGGGGACACGTTGGAGGACATGTCCGGCGTCGGTTCCACCTACTTCGGCCCCAACAGCAACCGCCCGACCATCCGTGGCCTCGATGGCGACCGCGTCAAGATGCTGAGCAACTCCGGCGCCTCGGTGGACGCGTCCAGCCTCAGCTTCGATCACGCGCTGCCGGTGGATCCGCTGGTGCTCACCCGTATCGAAGTCCTGCGCGGTGCGGCCGCCCTTCAATACGGCGGCAACGCCATCGGCGGAGTGGTCAATACACTGGACAACCGCATCCCCCGCGCGCCGCAACCCGGCATCAATGGCGCGGCCGAAGTGCGTCTGGGCGGTGCGTCCAATGAATACGGCGGTGCGGCGGTGCTGGACGGCGGTACGCAGCAATTCGGCTGGCACGTCGATGCGGCCGATCGCCACGCTGACGATCAGCGCGTGCCGCGTTTCACCGACAACGAAGGCACCACGAGCACGCACGTCCGCAACTCCGACAGCCACAGCCGCAGCGGCGCCCTGGGCGGATCGTTCTTCTTCTCGGACGGTTTCGCCGGGGTGTCAGTGGAGGACTATCACACCCAGTACGGCGTGACGGTCGAGCCGGATACCCGCATCGAAATGCAGCGTCAGCGCATCGCCACCGCCGGTGAATGGCGCAACGTGGCGCCCGGCGTCGCCCGGGTGCAGTGGCAGTTCGCCAGCAGCCGCTACAAGCATGCGGAAGTGGAGGGCGACGGTGCCATCGGCACCACCTTCCAGTCGGACGGCAAGGACGCCCGCATCGAAGCCCAGCATGTGGCCGTGCCCCTGGGCAGCGGCGAGCTGCAGGGCGTCGTGGGATGGCAGTGGGAAAACAGCGACTTCTCCGCCCTCGGCGACGAAGCCCTGGTGCCCAACACGACCACCCGCAACGGCGCGCTGTTCCTGATCGAGAACTTCAAGTCCGGTCCCTGGAGCCTGCAGGCCGGCGCCCGGTCGGAGCGGGTGACGGTGTCGTCCACTGGCGGTGACGAAGACCGCTTCGGCGCGCCCACCTCCAAACGCTTCAGCCCGAAGAGCTTTGCGCTGTCCGGCGCGGTGGATGTCGGCCGGGGCTTCAGCCTGTCCAGCAGCGTGAGCAGCTCCGAGCGAGCTCCGACGTTCTATGAGCTCTTCGCCAACGGCGTGCACGTGGCCTCGGGCGCGTTTGAGATCGGCGATCCGTCCTTGCGGCCGGAGAAGGCCAAGTCCGTGGATCTGGGTCTGCACTGGCAACAGAATGGCGCCAAGTGGGGCGTGCAGGTTTATCAAACCCGCTTCTCCAACTTCCTCGCCATGGACGCCAACGGCGACACCCGCACGGAGATCAATGACGCCGGTGAGGCCGAATCGATTCCGGTCTATGTTTATCGGGGCGTCCGGGCGCGCATGCATGGCGTGGAACTCGAAGGCCGTCAGCCGTTGCCGTCGGTGGCCGGCTGGGACCTGACCCTGGGCACGACGGTGGACCTGGTGCGCGGCACCAATCGCGACACCGGTCAGCCGCTGCCGCGTCTGGCACCGGTGCATGGCACCCTGTCGCTTCAGGGCGAGAGCGGTCCGTGGATGGTGCAGGCGGAACTGCGCGCTGCGGCGCGTCAGAATCGCGTGGCCGAGTTCGACACGCCCACCGCGGGTTACGGCACGCTGCGGCTGAATGTTGCCCGGCATTTCGACCTGGGCAGCTACGACGCGCTCTGGTATGTGAAGCTGGATAACCTCGCCAACAAGCTGGCCTACAGCGCCAGCAGCGTGGCCACCATCCGCGACCTGACGCCGCTGCCGGGCCGCAGCATCTTCACCGGCGTGCAGGTGAAGTTCTGATCCGCTGACCCCAAGGCTGCCGGCACCACGATGAAGCTGGACCGTGGTGCTGGCCGGTCGCCGGTGGCCGGTCGCCGGTGGCCGGCGGCCGGCGGCCGGTGGCGGTGGCCGACGGGAGAAGGAACGTCCTCAGGAGCGCCCGGAAAACCCCTGGGATGGCCGAGGGAAGCCCCAGCGAAGGCTTATGGTGCCAGCCGCTCCCGCACCCACTGCCCGTTCACCAGCCTGTAGCACAGGCGGTCATGCAGGCGAGACTTGCGGCCCTGCCAGAACTCCCACCGGTCGGGCTTCAGCCGATAGCCACCCCAATGCGGCGGCCGGCTGGGGCTCAGGCCGTGCTGGGCCGCAGCCTTGGCGGCATTGGCCACCAGCACGGCGCGGCTGCTGATCACCTGACTCTGCGGCGAGGCCCAGGCCCCCAGCCGGGAATCCAGCGGACGTGAAGCGAAGTAGGCATCCGACTGCGCCGGGTCGACCTTCTCCACCTGGCCTTCAATCCGCACCACCCGCTCCAGCTCCACCCAGTGGAACTGCAGGGCGGCAAACGGATTGCCCTCCAGCTGCTGCCCCTTGCGGCTGTCATAGTTGGTGTACCAGACAAGGCCCCGTTCATCCATGTCCTTGATGAGGACAATGCGGGTGGACGGTCGCCCGTCCGGCCCCACGGTGGCAAGGGTCATGGCGTTGGGTTCGGGCACCTGGGCGTCCATGGCCTGTCGCAGCCAGTGCTGGAATTGCAGCAAGGGCTCGGAGGCGGAGGCGTTTTCGTCGAGCTCGTCCCGTTCGTAGCTCTTTCGGAGATCGGCAAGTTTGTCCATAGGGCTGAAGTATGGGGCGAATCCTTAGGTAAAGCTCCCAGTCGTGAAACTCCGGGTGTGATGATGCGCCCCGGGCAGGCATGCTGGGATCAACTGATCGCCAAAGAGTCAGCCGCAGCGAGGAATCAACCTGAAGGAAGTACGCATGGATCAGCGACGACCGGCTGTCGTCGTGCTCGCGGCAGGACGAGGCCAGCGCTTTCGCGGCGAGGGTCACAAGCTCGAGCAGTTGGTGGGTGGGGAGACGGTGTTGGCTCACACCCTGCGCCAGACGATGGCCTCCGGATTGCGTTATTTGGTGGTGACGTCCACAGCGCTGGCACCGCTGGTGCGGCGCCATGTGGCCGAGCGTGACATGCTGGTGCTGCCCACGCAGGACCGCCTGGGACGCCCCGCGCCGGTCGGCATGGGACATTCAATCGCGGCCGGCGTAGCCGCCACCGGGGACGCGCAGGGCTGGCTCATCGTGCCGGCGGACATGCCGCTGCTGCAGACCAGCACGCTGCTGGCCGTGGCACGGGCGTTGGAGCACGACCCGATCGCCTATGCGCAGTACGATGGCCAGCGCGGCCATCCCGTGGGCTTCAGCGCCGAGCTGTTCTCCGAGCTGACGGCCCTGCAGGGGGACGAGGGGGCCCGCAAGCTGCTGGCCCGATTTCCGGCGCAAGCGGTGGATGTGAACGACCCCGGCGTGCTGGTGGACGTCGACACGGTGGAAGATCTGGCGCGGGTGGTGTCGGTGCATCCGGCGGTGCCGGTGCCGGCCTCGGCGCGCCACCGGCTGCGGCCGTCAGAGTCCGTGTGAACGCGCGAGCGCCAGCTGGTGTTCCAGGGAACGGTCGTGAATGCCATGCTCACGCAGGCAATGGACCGCGCGCTCCAGATAGTCCAGGGTGGTGCCGTAGCGGCCACGGGCATGCCGCAGGATGTGCAGCAGCCGGTCGTCCGGCAGGTCGCCGGCCCATCCCGGGCTTCTGCGTGACAGGGTGAAGGCGAGGGCGCGATGCTCGCCCACCGGGCTGAAGCAGGGCAGCCAGCGAGGCACATAGGTGCCCACCACCATCTCCCGCAGCCAGAGTCGCTGCAATTCGGCTTCGGCGCGTTCGGGTGGGATGCGGTAGACCAGACCCTTGCAGCTGCCGCCGGACAGCAGGGTCATGACCAGGCCGGGCACCTCGGCGCTGCCGCGGTTCACCAGTGAGCGCAGCCGCAGCGCACGGTGATAGCCCTGGACCTTGGCCACCAGCGTGTCCGCCGGCGCGAAGCCCGGGTTCCACATCAGCGAACCGTAGGCAAAGATCCAGAGGCCCTCGCTGCGGTCCCATTGCTGCTGGAACTGGGTGAGCCAATCGCGGCTGTGGGCGGGCAGGTCCTCCACACGCGCTCCCGCGAGCGGATCGCAGGCGGGATGTCCGGGCGCAGGGGCGGCCGTCTGGGCGGCCGTCTGGGTTGCCTTTGGGGCTGCCTCCTGGGCGGCCACACCAGCGGTTGCATCGGGCGCATTCAACATGCCCTTGATCCTGCCACAAGCACCGCCCGCCCGTCCTCAGTTGGACACACTCCGAGCGGGGGTGACACAGGAACTCACCGCTGTTGCGCACCTCGCACAGCCGGCGTGCTGCGCGCCAGCCAGACGCCGAACACCGAGAGCCCCATGCCGACGATGGCCAGTCCGCTCAGCGTTTCGTGAAACAGCGCCCAGGCGATGACGGCGGTGGTGGGCGGCGTCAGATAAAAGAGGCTGGCCACGTTCACCGCACTGCCGCGGCGGATCAGCAGATTCAGCAGGCTCACCGCGCCAATGGACAGCACCAGCACCAGCCAGCCCAGGGCAAAGAGGAAAGACGGCGTCCAGTGCACCGTGGTGTTCTCCGTGGCCAGCGCCAGTGCAGCGGTGATGCCCAGGCACGGCAAGAACTGGATGACCGCGCCTGTGCGCAGGTCGAAGGAGGGGCAAAAGCGTTTCTGGTAGAGCGTCCCTGCGGTGATGCCCAGCAGCGCCAGCACCGCCGGCACCAGCATCGTCACCAGCGCGTGGGAGGGCACCGAAGCCGTCTTGGCCGCCACAACGAGGCCCACGCCGAGGAACCCGAGCGTCAGCCCCGTCCATTGGGCCGGCCGTACCTGTTCACCCAGCACCGCGCGCGCACCCAGCGCGGTCACCACCGGCTGAAGGCCGACCACCAGCGCGGTGATGCCGGCCGGCAGCCCGTGGCTGATGGCGGTGAACACACCGCCCAGATACACCCCGTGGACCAGCAGCCCCGACACCGCAATATGCCCCCAGGCCCCGGAGGCTTTGGGCCAGGGCGCGCGTGTCACCGCGACGATCACGCCCATCAGCACGATGACCGCCGCATATCGCCACGCCAGGAAGGTCAGCGGCGCCGCATCGGGAAGGCCGAACTTCGCACCGATGAATCCGGTGCTCCAGAGCAGCACGAACAGCAGCGGATACAGCGCTTCAACGGCGGGCCGGGTGGCAGCGGGCGGCGGGACAATCGTCCCGGTAACAGGGCGGGAATCAGGCATGCCCCGAGTGTGGCCGAAAAGCATGGGCGACCGCCTTGCCCCGTAATCGTTCCGTACCCGGAAAAACGCTCCAAGCCCATGGCCCGAGCGTGTAATATGGTTACCAATACAACCCAAACCGAGTTACATCGGCAGCAGGCATGAACAAGACGCTTCTCGAGGTTACGGCACGCATCCGTGCCCGCAGCGCCGCCAGCCGCGAGCGCTACCTGGACCTGATTGACCGCATGTCGCGCCGCCAGCGCGGCGTGCAGCGCATGGGCTGCGCGAACGTCGCCCACGCGGTGGCGGCGTTGCCGGAGAACGACAAGCTGCGCATCGTCGCCGAGAAGGCGCCGCATCTGGGCATCGTCACGGCCTACAACGACATGTTGTCGGCACACCAGCCGTATGAAACCTATCCCGCGCTGATCCGCGACGAAGTGCACCGCCAGGGCGCGACCGCCCAGGTCGCCGGCGGTGTGCCCGCCATGTGCGACGGCGTCACCCAGGGCACGCCCGGCATGGAGCTGAGCCTGTTCTCGCGCGACACCATTGCGATGGGCACGGCGGTGGCCCTCTCGCACGATGTGTTTGATGGCGCGCTGCTGCTGGGCATCTGTGACAAGATCGTCCCGGGCCTGCTGATCGGCGCCTTGCACTTCGGTCATCTGCCTTGCGTCTTTGTGCCGGCCGGGCCGATGAGCTCCGGCCTGTCCAACAACGAAAAGGCCAAGGTCCGCGAGCTGTACGCCCAGGGCAAGGTGGGGCGCGAGGAGCTGCTCAAGGCCGAGTCCGCGGCCTATCACGGCGCCGGCACCTGCACCTTCTACGGCACTGCCAACAGCAATCAGATGCTGCTGGAAGCCATGGGCCTTCATGTCCCCGGCGCCGCATTCGTGCATCCGCATGACGGTCTTCGCGAAGCGCTGACGCGGGAAGCCGTGCGTCAGCTGCTGGGCATCATTCCGCAGCGCGACTACCGTCCGATCGGCCGTGTGGTGGATGAGCGCTGCATCGTCAACGCGATGGTGGCGCTGCTGGCCACCGGCGGCTCGACCAATCACCTGATCCACTGGGTTGCCGTGGCCCGCTCGGCCGGCATCCTGATCGACTGGAGTGATTTCTCCGATCTGTCCGCGGTCGTGCCGCTGCTGGCCCGGGTGTATCCCAATGGCAGTGCCGACGTGAACCAGTTCCAGGCCGCAGGCGGGCCCGGCTTCGTGATCAACGAGCTGCTCAAGTCGGGCGCCATGCATGGCGATGTGCTGACCAGCGTGTCCGGCCAGTCGCTGAGCGCCTATGCGCGCCTGCCCGAACGTGCCGAAGACGGCAGCGTGACCTGGCGCGACATGCCCGAGACCAGCAGCGACGAGACCGTGCTGCGCACTGCGGCGGCACCGTTCTCGCCGACGGGTGGCCTGAAGCTGCTCGCCGGCAATCTCGGTCGCGCGGTGATCAAGGTGTCCGCCGTGCCGGAAGACCGTCACACGGTGGAGGCGCCGGCCCGCATCTTTGACAGCCAGGAAGCCATGCAGGTGGCCTTCAAGAACGGCGAGCTGGAACGGGATGTGGTGGTGGTGGTGCGCTTCCAGGGCCCGCAGGCCAACGGCATGCCGGAACTGCACAAGCTGACGCCCCCGCTGGCCGTGCTGCAGGGCAAGGGCTTCAAGGTGGCGCTGGTGACCGACGGTCGCATGAGCGGCGCGTCCGGCAAGGTGCCGGCGGCCATTCACGTCAGTCCGGAGGCTCTGTCTGGCGGTCCGCTGGCCAAGCTGCGCGACGGTGACCGGGTGCGGGTCTGCGCCACCAGCGGTGAACTGACCGCGCTGGTGGATGAGGCCACCTGGGCGGCCCGTGAGATCGCCCAGATCACGCCAGAAGCCGTGCGTGACAACGGCGAGGGCCTGGGCCGCGAACTGTTTGCCGGCATGCGCCGCAATGTCTCCAGCGCCGAAGAGGGCGCGGTGACCTGGCTGTAATTCGACAAGGACAAGACTTCATGAGTGAGACTCTGGATACCCTCAGCCTGGCCCAGCATGGCCCGGTGATTCCCGTCATCGTCATCGACAAGCTCGAACATGCGGTGCCGCTCGCCAAGGCTTTGGTGGCCGGTGGTGTGAAGGTGCTGGAAGTGACGCTGCGCACGCCGGTCGCGCTGGACGCGATTGCGGCCATCGCCAAGGAAGTGCCGGACGCCATCGTCGGTGCGGGCACGCTGCGTACGGCGGCGGATGCGGCTGCGGCCAAAAAGGCGGGCAGCCGGTTTGCGGTCAGCCCCGGCTTCACGCCGGAACTGGCGCGGGCCTGCGAGGCCCAAGGCCTGCCGCTGCTGCCGGGCGTGTCGACCGCCAGCGAGGTGATGATGGCGGCGGATGCCGGTTATCGGTTCCTGAAGCTGTTCCCGGCCACGGCCGTGGGCGGCACCACGCTTCTCAAGGCGCTGGCCGGTCCGTTCCCGGACATCGCCTTCTGCCCGACCGGTGGCATCACGGTGCAAACGGCGCCCGACTTCCTGGCACTGCCGAACGTGAAGGTCTGCGGCGGCTCGTGGCTGACACCCGGCGATGCGGTCAAGGCCGGCGACTGGGAGCGCATCACGCGTCTGGCAAGGGAGGCCGGCGCCCTGCGCGGCTGATCGGCGGCTGACCGGCGGCTGATCGGCGTCGGGGACGGGTTGAGGGTCAGCGGAAGGATCGGCTTGGGGTTAGCCCCGGCGGATCCCGCTGTCGATGACCACGTCCCCGTCTTCCTTGGTGAAGGCGGGCAGGGGGCCCACCGGCAGCAATTCCAGCACCCGTTCGGACGGGCGGCACAGCGCTGTGCCGAGCGGCGTGACGACCACCGGCCGATTCATCAGGATGGGGTTGGCGGCCATCGCATCAAGCAAGGCCTCATCTGACACGGACGGGTCATTCAAGCCCAGCTCCGCCGCCTGGGCTTCCTTGCCGCGCAGCATCGCCCGCACGGGTTCACCGGTGGCGGCCACCAGCGCCCGCAGACCTTCCTTGTCCAGCGGCGTCTTCAAATACTCAATGACGGTCGGTGCCAGCCCCGCGTGACGGATCAGCGCGAGGGTGTTGCGGGACGTGCCGCACTTGGGGTTGTGATAGATGACGATGTCACTCATGGCGTCGGGTTCCCGTCCGGTCATTCCACTCGGTTCGCTCAGTTCAGTCAGTCCAGCGTGACGATGACCGGCGCGTGATCGCTCGGGCGTTCGTTCTTGCGCGGAGCCTTGTCGATGACGCAGGCGGTGACGCGTGGCTTGAGCGCTTCGCTCACCAGAATGTGGTCGATGCGCAGGCCCTGGTTCTTGCGGAAGGCCAGGTTGCGGTAATCCCACCAGCTCCAGCTCTTGGGCGGTTGCTCGAAGAGGCGGAAAGCGTCCACCATGCCGGCGGCCAGCAACTGCTGGAAGTGCTCCCGCTCCTGCGGTGTGCAGTGGATCTGCCCGGCCCAGGCGACGGGGTCGTAGACATCGCGATCTTCCGGAGCGATGTTGAAGTCGCCCATCAGCACCAGGTTGGGGTGGGTCTTGAGCTCTTGCTGCACCTGCGCGCGCAGGCCGTCCAGCCAGGCCATCTTGTAGACGAATTTGTCGCTGTCGGGCGCCTGACCATTGGGGAAGTAGGCGCCGATCACACGCACGCCGGCCAGGGTGCCGGAGATGACGCGGGCCTGCTCATCGGCATAACCGAGGATGTTGCGGGAGACGTCGGTGGCGGCTTCCTTGCTGATCAGGGCCACGCCGTTGTAGGTCTTCTGGCCGAACCACTGGACCTGGTAGCCGGCGTCCTGAATCTCCTGGGCGGGGAACTTGTCATCGGTCAGCTTGGTTTCCTGCAGCACGATGGCATCGACCGGATTGGCGGCCAGCCAGTCCAGTAGCTGAGGCAGCCGCACGGCGAGGGAGTTGACGTTCCAGGTGGCGAGTTTCATGAGGGTCCGGGCAGAGATGCGCGCGCGGGGGAGGGCGCGGGGTGCTCATGGTAGCTGAGTGCTCAGCCACCCTGACGGTTGCGTGCAGCGAGGGGCCCTGGCCAGGGGCCACGCCGCAGGGTGAGGGTCGCCCTGCCGCGAGAGGCCGCTTATCCCCGTCATTGACCACTGATGGAAGGAGGTGCGGTTGCGACTTCCGGTCATTGACGCACGAGGACGGTCGTTTCAAAGTTATCAGTCCCTGGTGATATCATCCGGAGGCGATTTTGGTTGAAGCGGGTCACTGGAAGGTCGAATTCCATGACGATTTCGAGAAGGAGTTTGAGGCCTTCACCGTCGAGGTTCAGACCGAACTCCTTGCGAGCGCGAAAGCCGTTCAGCGCCTGGGGCCGAAGGCGGGCCGCCCCCACGTGGCAACGCTTGCAAATGCCCGGCATCCCAACATGAAGGAACTGCGATTCAATGCGCATGGAGCCACTCAAGTCTGGAGAGCGGCCTTTGCATTCGATCCCGATCGCCGCGCAGTCGTTCTCGTTGCTGCGGACAAGCAGGGACTCGACCCCACGCGGTTCTACAAAGAACTTCTCAGGAAAGCGAATGACCGGTTTGATCGCCACTTGGCGAGCTTCAAGAACGACAGGCCGGTGTCAACCATAGAACCTGCAGGAAACTAGGAGCACCGATGGGACGCCAGATTGACGACATCATTTCAAGTCTGCCCCGCGAGCGGCGGGAGAAGATCGATGAACTCGCGCAACAAAAGGTGCGTGACATGGTGGCCCATGCGCGCACGCTCAACGACTTCCGGAGGGCCGTAGGCAAGACGCAAGCCGAGGTGGCCAAAGAGTTGGGAATTGGACAAAACGCTGTGTCTCAACTCGAGCGCCGATCTGACACCTATGTTTCCACGCTTCGAGGTTTTCTGGGGGCGCTCGGCCTGACCTTGGAAATGGCAGTGGTTGCGAAGAACGGCGAGCGAATCAGCCTTCCAAACTTCCGCCCCTGGGAAGCGTCAATGGACGACAGGCCACCCGCACCAAAGCGGGCCCCGGCGAAGCGTGCCCAGACGGCCAAACGCCAGAGCACGTCATCAGGCAAGAAGGGACTTACCACGTAGTTCCAGGTGAATGCCTCGTCGCGAGTGACACCCTATCGTCGCCCGTCTGCGCATTCCTGCCCTCCAGTGTGATCAGTGCGTCCTGACTGCACGCTGTTGCGTCATCCCGTGCACAAGCCCTCAACTCAGGGAAACAACTTGGTACGTTAACGATTGTGAAGCCGTACACTTCGTAAATTACGACGTACGTCTCAGAGTTTTCATGGCGCGGCTTCGAATCGTTCATGCGGTGTTTTCTTCCAAACTGGCGGGAGGCGAACAGCATTGCGCAGACCTCGCCAATGCGCAGGCGGAACTGGGCCATGAGGTCCACGTCGTCGGTCCCTGGGGCGCGCAGGTGGCCCATGCGCTGAATCCACGCGTGCGTTATCACGGCTTCCGATTCCCGGTGCTGCGCGGCCTGCGCCTGCGACGACTGGCGCAGTCGCTCGGTGCGGACGTGGTGCACGGCCATCTCGGGCCGGCCTGCAAAGCCACCGCTTGTGCCACTTCGACGCTACGCATCGGCACCCTGCATGTGGGTTACAAAACCCATCATCACGCCAAGATGGATGGGCTGATCTGCGTCAACATCAAGCAGGTCGATACGCTCAGCGCCTTTCACCGCCCGCATCGCGTCATTTACAACTGGGCGCCGGATCGCTCTCACTGCACCCAAGCCCATCCTGGCAAAGAGGGCGCATTGCGCACGTCTTTGGGCATTGCAGCGACGGCGCCGGTGGTGGTGTCCGTCGGACGATTGCATCCGTCCAAAGGCATGCATTCACTGATTCAGGCTTTCCAGACGTATGCGCCGCCGCAAGCCCATCTGGTGCTGATGGGCGAGGGTCCGCAACGGCAGGAACTCGAAACACTCGCCGCCGGCGATCCCCGCATTCATCTGGTCGGCTTCCGCTGGGATGTGGATGCCTGGCTGACCGACGCGAACCTCTACGTGTCCGCCTCGCTTGAAGAGCAGTTCCCGCTGTCGATGCTGGAAGCGATGCGCGCCCATTTGCCCATCGTGGCCACTGCCACGCAAGGCGCGTGCGAAATGCTGACGCCGGCACAGTCGGCCATCGTCCCGATCGGTAACATCCCGGCCATGGGCCAGGCCATCGCGAATGCATTGATGCCGGGCGCCCAGGGCGTTCAACATCACATTCATTACGACATGAGCCGGTTCGACCGTTCCACCGCCGTCAGCGCCACCGTCGACTTCTACCTCGAAGTCCTGCGGGCCCAGCGCACCCTACAAACTTCCCAGCAAGGCAGGACGCTGGAAGACGCGCGTGCTTAAACGCCCGAAGACGGATTTCTGGACCGTCGGCGTGGTTCCGGCACCCATCGCCGAACTGACCCCTGAACGCCTTCATCAGCTCCGCGACCGTATTCAGTGGATGCCGCTCGCCGGCCCCTGGCAGTACTACGCCGATCCTTTCGGGCTGCGGGAGGGGGAGCGTCTGCATGTCTTTGTGGAGCATTTCCACTATCGCAACAAGAAGGGTGAGCTGCACCGCCTCACGCTGGACCTGCGCACCGGCCGTTGGTCTGAACCGCAATGCGTGTTGGAGTTGGCCGGCCATCTGTCCTACCCCTTTGTGTTCTCGCATGAAGGGCAGTTGTGGATGGTGCCCGAATGCAGTCAGGCCGGCGAGATCGCCCTGTATCGCGCCGATGGCGGCGCCGACGATCCGACCTCCGCCTGGACCCGTGTGAGTGCGTTGCTCCCTGGCGTCCCTGGGGTGGATGCGTCGCTGATTCATCACGGCGGCCGGTGGTGGATGTTCTATGCCGTCATTGGTCCCGGAAAGAAGGACCAGCGCGAATTGCATGTCGCCCATGCGGAGTCGCTGCACGGTCCCTGGACGGTGTCGGCGGCCAACCCGGTATTCACCGCGGAATCCGGCGCCCGACCGGGCGGCACGCCCTTCGTGGGAATGGACGGCCTGGTGCATCTGCCGGTGCAGGATCGCACCCACGGCTATGGCTCCGGTGCGCGGTTGCTACGCGTTGACGAACTAACGCCTTCCAGCGTGAAGGTGGTCGATCCGGGCAGCCGCTACACCGGCGACCTGGTACATCCCGACTATCCCGATGGCCTGCACACGCTGTCTGCCTGCGGGGACCTGACGCTGATCGACGTCAAACGCATCGACCGTTCGCGCGGACGTACGGTGCTGGACATGAAGCGCCGCTGGCGGCGCGCGCTACAGCGCGTGATGCCCTGATCGCCGCAGGACTGCCCCGCATCGGGCGCTCCGGGCACACCCTGACTTTCCGCGGGGCCGATGCTCCGTCGCGTACTGGCGCATCACGGCTGCGACGTCGCCGCCGCATCCTTGGTGGGAGCCAGCGCTGGCGGCGACGCGTCCTGCAGCATCTCTCGCACATTCGCCGGAAGCGCCTGCTGCCGTGCGCGGATCAGGTCATAACGATCCAGCGTCAGCCGCTCGGCGGCGTCGTCGTCCAGCATGATCACCGGACGCAGAAACACCAGCAGGTTGGTCTTTTTGCGGGTGTGACTGCGGCTGCTGAACAGCCCGCCCACCAGGGGCAGCTTTCCAAGACCGTAGAGATGGTCCGCATCCGCGGTGTCGCTGTCTTCGATCAGGCCGCCCAACACGATGATCTTTCCGTCCTTCACCGTGACCGTCGATTCCACCGACCGCTTGTTGGTGGTCGGTCCGGCATTGGTCGTTCCCGGCGTGGTGGTGGACGAGACCGATGACGACTCCTGATAAATGGTCAACCGGATGCTGCCGTTGGGCCCGATCTGCGGCCGGATGCGCAGGGTGATGCCGACGTCCTTGCGTTCGATGGTCTGGAAGGGCGAACTGCTGGCGCTGGTGGTCGTGTAGGAGCCGGTGACGAAGGGAACGTTCTGCCCCACGACGATCTTGGCTTCCTCGTTGTCCAGCGTGACCAGATTGGCGGTGGAAAGGATGTTGGTGCCGGACATCGACTCCAGCGCATTCACCACCGTGCCCAGCGTGATGTCGGTGGTGGTGGTGCTGATGTTGAAGATCTGCTTCCACTGGATGCCCACGTCCAGCGCCTTGCTCGCGTCGACCTCGACGATCAGCGACTCCACGTAGACCTGAGCGCGGTTGGAGTCCAGCAGGTCCACCACCGCAGCGAGTTCGCGGAAGCGCGGTTCCGAGGCAGTGACGATCAGCGCATTGGTGGCCGGGTCCGCCTGGATGAAGCCTCCGGTCGAGGGTTCGGCCGTGGCCGACACCGGCGCCGTCGCCTGCTTGCTGGAGGTGCTGCTGTCCGACCCGCTGCCGGCACTGCCACTGCTGCTGCCACCGGACACCGACGCGAAGGCGGTGGTCGCGCCGCTGGAGCGGCCGCTGCTGCTGGTGCCGCCGCCGCTCTCGGTGGCATTCAAGCCGTTGTTGGTGTCCTGCGCGGAGAATGCTGCCCGCAGCACCGAGGCCAGTCGTGTGGCCTCCGCATGCTTGAGGTAGATCACATGGATGCTGCTGCCCGCAATGCCGTTGTTGCCGGGCTTGTCCAGTCGCGACACCAGCGCGCGGATGGCCTGCAGGCGTGCCTGGCTGGGTGCGCGGACCAGCAGGGCGTTGCTCGTGATGTCGGCATAGACCTGGGCAGACCCACTGCTCGTGCCCGTGCTGCCGCCATTGCCCATATTGCCTGCGGACGCGTTGCCGCCGGCCGCCGTGCCGGCCGAGCCGCCCTGTGCCCGCTGCACGCCGTCCACCATCCTGGAGACGATCTGCGCGACGGTGGCGGCCTGCATGTGCTTGAGCGGAATGACTTCCACATCGGTCGCACTGGGGGTGTCCAGCGCGGCGATGATGGCGGCCAATCGGGTCTGGTTGTCCGCATAGTCGGTGATGACCAGCGAGTTGTTGCCGGCATTCACATTGATGGTGTTGTTGGCGGTGATCAGCGGGCGCAGCACCGCCACCAGATTGCTGGCGTTTTCATATTGCAGCTGAAAGATGCGGGTGACGATCTGGTCCTGTCCGCGCGGTTCCGTCCCGGCGACGACAGTGCCGGACTGCACCTTGGCATCCCCCTCCGGGACGATCTTCAAAAGACCGGCGCTCTCCACCACGGCGTAGCCCAGCCCGCGCAGCGTGCTGGCGAAGTACTGGTAGACCTGCGGGCGGGTCAGGCCTTCGTCGCTGACCAGGGTCATCTTGCCCTTGACGCGCGGGTCGACCAGGATGGGGCGGCCCAGAATCGCAGCCACGGCGCGCGCGACCGCATCGACATCCGCATCGACGAACTTGACGACCGCGAGGGAGGTGGTGCCCATCGCCGGCGCGGGCGCGGCGCGACGCGCAGCCGAGGCCCCCTTCGGCGCGGGTGTCCTGGACCAGGTGGCGCTGCCGCTGTCCGGGTTTCGAGTGGGCGCAGACGCGGGCAAGGAGGAGGGCGAGGAGGAGGGCGCTGTTTTGCGGGCGCTCGCGGTCTCGGCGGACGGACGGGTCTCGGCGGACGCGCCGCTCTCAGCAGGTTCACGGGCCTCAGTGGCCTGGGCCAGAGCGGGGGGACGTGCACGGCCCGTCGGCGCCGCAGCCCAGAGTGTGGGCGTCACCATCAGCGCCGTCGACATCGCCAGTGCTGGCAAGCAACGGATCGACGCCATGAGCCGGTGGAGCCGGTTGAGCCCGATGCACCGGATGGTGCGGATCGAGCGGATCAACCGAACGGCGCAGTTTGACGGGAGGGCGGAGGCGCGCCGGGCAGACCGTGCGATCCGTGGGCGCCGGCGGCGGGGAGCGGGGGCAGTGGGCTTCAACGTCTCGAGGTGCGGTCAGCGTTCGCCCGCGACATCGGGCGATCAGGCTGACCATTTCAACAACGCAGGGTTGCTGCGCAGTTGCCTCAGAGACGAGAGTTGTGAAGCGAAGCCGGTGAAAGCGCAGGTCGCTGACACAAGGCGGTCAACAGGCCGGCACAGGCGGCGTGCTCCCGTCTGCCGCATGTCAACGTTGACACGCGGCAGCGCCGGTGGACGCAATCGCCGCGGAGGCGTGCACTCAGAGGTGCAGCCAGGCGGCGATGCCCAGGCCCACCCCCACCACGCCCACGCCGATGGTGGCGTATTCCATCCAGCGGCGACGGGTCAGGAGCGCGATGGCCGCCAGCGCAATGCCGATCTGCAGCGCCGTGGTCGCCTGGGCCCAGCGGTGATGCAGGTGCATCTGCTCTTCACTGCGGTGATCCCATTCCAGCGACTGGGCTTCCAGCTTGTCTGCCTTGGCCTTGATCTCGTTCTTCTCGGTCTCGTACCGCGCGGCCTTGTCCCGGTACTTCAATTTCTGCTCGTCGGTGGGAGCGAGTTCCACCGCCAGCTCTGCCAGGCTCTGCTTGCTGCTCTTGGCCTGGAAGTAGTTCCATTGATTGGCCGCCTCGGTCTTGGTGATGGCCGCGTTGTTCTTGTAGAGGCCGGCATTGGCCTGCGTAGCGCCGCCCATGTAGCTGAAGAACGCGCCGACGGTGGCGAGGATGGCGGTGATGACCGCGAGCTGGCCGCCAAGGCCTTTAGGCTCGTGCTGGGCCGCATGCTCCAGTTCGTGGTCATGCGGGCCGTGGACGTGGAAATGACTGCCGGACATTCGGGCTCCAGGGAAAAGTCAGGGGGATCAGAAGGCGATCTGAACGGAATCGGAACAGATTTGGGACGGCGCTGGCGTGTTGGAGTGCAACCAAGCTGCCGGTGGTGCAGGGTTCACTGCGGCGGCCGATTCAGCGCCGGATTCGCTCATAGCGGACGAAATCGAAATGCCAGCCCTGACCCTGCGCCGCGTCGCTGAGCTGGCGCTCCCGCGACGTCGCGTGGAACTCGGCGGAAGAGACGGGGGGGAAAAACGCGTCCGCCTCGAACTGGTGATCGATCTCGGTCAGTTCCAGCGTTTCGGCCAGAGGCAGTGTCTGGGCGTAGATCTGCGCGCCCCCCATGACATAGACGGTTTCATCTGCAGCGCAGGCCGCCAGCGCGGCGTCGACCGAAGCGAACACCTCGGCGCCTTCCAGCGTGAGGCCCGCCTGACGGGACAGCACCAGGTTGCGGCGTTGCACCAGCGGGCGGAAGCGGGCGGGGATCGAGTCCCAGGTCTTGCGGCCCATCAGTACCGTATGTCCCACCGTCAGGGCCTTGAAGCGGGCCATGTCCTGCGGGAGGCGGCAGAGCAGTTCATTGTCCCGGCCAATGCCTCGCGCACGGTCCAGCGCCGCGATGAGGATGAGATGAGGCATGAGAGACAACTCCACAGTGACGCCAATGGCGGAAAACGAATGGCGGAAAACGTACGGCGATTTTAGGGGGCTGCACGTCCTCGAGCTGTGACGTCTGGTCAACGATTTGGGGGGGCATCACCCGCAGGGAGAGCGGGGGAACTGCCGAGCGGGTGGCCGGCAAGAGCGCTTGCGCACGACTTGAGTAGACTCGCCACTCGGTCCCTGCTGTTTCCGGTCCTGCGCCGGGCTTTCCGCGATGTTGCTGCCACGCCCACGATTCCGCCACGCCACCTGGGAGTTTCCGGTGCATCACATGCGGGGTGGCACGTCCACCGGCCTCGTTTTGTGGACGCGCATCGCACCGGCGGAGGAAGACCTGCGGGAAGAACTGCTGAGGCACCTGATGGGCGTGCCGATGGACGGTGAACATCCAGGAAACCGGCAGACGACGGGGTTGGGACGCGGCACCGCCACCAGCAACAAGGTCTTCTTCGCCGACGTCGAAACGATGCCCGAAGGTCCCCGGCTGGTGAGCACCCTGGCCCAGCTCGCGTCGGACCATGGGCGGGTCGATTGGGGCGTCAACTGCGGCAACATGTCGTCCGCCTTGCAGCTGTGGGCCGTGGACTCCGAACTCAGCGTCGTCCGCACACCCGGCCCGCATCTGCTGGAGATCCACAACACCAACACCGGCGTGCGCACCACCTCGCGCATGGCGCTGGCCGACGACGGCACGTGGAAGACTGCGGAGATCCCGGGTGTGATGGGGCGGCATCCTGCGGTGGATCTGTTTTTGCATGCGCCGGCAGGTGCCAAGACGGGCCGGCTTTTGCCGACCGGTCAGGCGATGGAGGTGATCGATGGCGTGTCGGTCAGCTGCGTGGATGTGGCGGTGCCCATGGTCATCATCCGGGCCAGTGATCTGGGCAAGACGGCGCAGGAGCCGATGCAGGCCTTGACCGCGGATGTCGACTTCATGGGGCGCCTGCGTCATCTGTGGGTCGAGGCCGGTCTCCGCATGAGCCTGCGGCGAAAAGACGGCGTGCTGATGTCGGCGGAGGAACTGGCGCGCAGTGAGACGATTCCGAAGGTGTGCATCGTCGGAGCGGCCCCCCACCGATCTGCCGATCTGGCGGTCCGTTATTTCACACCGCAGACCGGCCACGCTTCCCTGGCAGTGTCCGGTGGTTGCTGCCTGGCGTCGGCGACCTTGATTCCCGGCACAGTCGCCCATGCCTTGGCGCCGAAGACGGTCTCTGCTGCGTTGCGCGAATATGTGGTGAATATTGAGAACCCAGCCGGCGTGCTGTCGACCACCGTCGTGGCCTCCATAGACAGCGCGGGCGTGACGATTGCGTCGGCAGCATATCAACGCAGTGCCCAGGTATTGATGAGGGGTTGGGTGCCGCTCCCTGCGGCGTCTGACCGACTGAAACAAGCCTTGGCCGCCGTGGCGGCCTGATCGTCATGCATGTGGAAAACACCGCACAGGGCGCACAGGGCGCACACGCCGATCATGCCGCCCCTGCCACCCGACTCGGGAGGACGGTTTCAGCATGCCTGATCGCGGTATCCGCGCTGTCTGCACTGGCGTCCGGCCCGGCGCTGGCGGAAGAAGAGACCCGCGACGCCAAAGCGGTGACATTCGCCTTCCAGTTCCAGACGCTGCCCGCCACCGCGTGGCCGGCGGATGCGCCGCCCATCCGTTTCTACTTCAACCCCGGATCGTCCGCCCCCGCCTGCGGTCTGCTGCTCAGCAGCACGCAGCGGCTCGTTCCCCTTGTTGAACCCGACGACGGCAGCGACTTTCCCCAATGCACGGGCGTCACTGCCGGGAGGGTGTTGGTGCGGGACACCCAGCGCTTCTACCTGCTGCGCGTCCAGCAGAAAGACACTCGGGAAGACAGTAGCGTGCAGGACGTGTTGCTGGCGCAGCAAGGGGATCGGGTAGTGCAGACCGATGGGCTCTTAACGTCCGCCGCCCCGATGCCGCCCAAACCGATCAGCCAGGTGGCTGCGTGGCTGCGGGCCCAATGGACCCTGGACGCGGAGGGTCGCCGGGGCGCTCACCCTTTGCCCGAACACACGGCGACCACATCCGGAAGCTATCTGGCGCTGTCCCTGAGCCCGCCAGGCACTTGCCGGTTGGCGATCGGCAGCGCAGAGCTGGATGCGCCCGTGCTGACCGTCACTCACCCCTGCGCACGCGTGCTGGCAACGTCGGCGTTTCAGCAGGGGGCGAAGGCCTGGTTCGTGGCCCTGATCGATGAAGCGGGACAGGGGGCGCAGGCGAAAGTCTTCGAGATGCAGGGCAGGGACGCGCGCGAGAGGCCCGAGATGGCGGCTGCCCTGCGCGGCCCTGCGTCCGAGGGCAAGATCCTGCCGGTGCGGCAGGCCTTGCAGAAACTGGTGGCGGCAGGTCGCTGAGGGCAGCCCCTGCCGCTGCTCACTCAGTTCTTGACGGCGGCGTTGTGCTTCTTGTTGTAGATGCGCGCGCTTTGATGGTTCTCGGCGTGCTGGATGTTGCGCTGCTCGCGGGCGCTGATGTGACCGTCGGCGGCGGCGTGAGCTTCACGCGCATCCACATGGGACTGGCCGCGCTCCAGACCGGCCGCTTCACGATTGGTCAGGCTGCCGCTGGCGACGCCCTGGTTGATCCGCTTCTCCTGCGCAATGTTGCGCTGCACATCGGCCTGCGCCCGCTGCGATGAGGCGGACAGCGGATTGGCGTTGACGCCGTTGTTGTTGGCCATGCGGATGTCGCGGCTGGCCTTGTCCTGCGCGGCGGTGACCTGGGCACGCTCGGCGGCGGTCATTTTGCCGTCCTTCAGGACCTTGGCCTCCAGGTGATCCACGCGGGCTTCATCGCTCTGCAGCCGGGCGTTCTCCCGCGGGGTGATCGTGCCGTTGCGCAGACCGTTTTCGATGCGCTGTTCCTGCTTGACGTCGCGCTGCGTGGTGGTGGCGGCGTTGGTTTGTGCCGATGCCGCAAAGCTGCTGCCGAAGGCGGCGGTGGCGATCAGGGCAGTGACGAGAAGGTTGCGGTTCATGGAGAGGCTCCAGAGTGTGTCGGTGTCGAGATAACGGGTCTGCGGAAAAGTCCGATGACCGTTTCGACAAACATCACTTGCAGTTGCAAGTTGTTTACCGAGCAGCAAAGGAAGGCGCCGGGCCGCTGTGCGTGCGCTTTCCTTTGCGGCGATGGTGTAGCTTTCAGGTGCCGCATCAGAAGGATGAAAAGTGCGGGATGATGACGCTCCTTTCCGCGCGCGCTCGACGCGCCTCTTCAGGCCTGCCCCTGTGACGACGCCAGCTTTGAACCCCCGATTGCACCCGCACGCCGTCAAGGAAGTGGTCGCCAGCGTGGCCGTGCTGGCCGTTCTGCTGTTTGGCCTGAAAACGGTCGGGGCGCTGGTGGCCGGGCAGATGGGGTGGCGGCCCGCTGCGGGGGATCTGCTGGGCGGGGTGCTGTCCTGCATTGGAGCGATCCTGCTCTACCGGTCGCTCGGTGTTGGCGGGCGGATCGCATCTGGCGTTAGCGCCGCACCATTCATTGCCACCCCGCCCCCGATCTCGATTCCGAATTCGGCGACCCCGAGCCCGACGTCCACGCGGACACCAACACCAACGCTGACGGGTAGGCCGACGCATCACGTCCAGAGTCTCGGCTTGGTCTGCCTCGCCAGCGGCCTGCTACTGGTGATGCATCTCGTGGCGATCAAGGCTTCCACGGTGTCGGCCTGGGCGCCGCTCACCGCGTTTCATGCGAGGTGGGAAGTGGCAGCCTATCTGATGTCTTTCGGTGTGCTGGCGCCGATCTGTGAAGAGACCCTGTTCCGGGGATATCTCCAGCGACGGGTCACCGCCGCGGCGGGCGTCATCTTCGCCATTGCGCTGTCGTCGGTACTGTTCGGCATGGCGCACTGGGCGTCGATGATCACCATGATCTTTGCCGGTCTTTTCGGGCTGGTGCTCAGCGTCTATCGCGCATTTGGCGGCTCGCTGGCGGTGTGCTGCGCCATTCACGCAGCACACAATCTGGTCGTCTATGGCGACAAGTATTTCTTCGGGTATTTCGTTCGGAGTTGATGGGACGCCCTGGTCCTTGCTCCCACATGGACCCAGCACCAGATCCGGAACGACCAGAGAGGCTGACCTACATCCGCGACCGCCGGGCAGCCCGGCGCTGGCGTCTCACGCCTTCAGCGGATAGGTGAACAACACAAAGTGCAGTGCGTTCACGCCAAAGTGGACCAACACCGCAACTTCGATGCGCCGTTGCCAGTGATACGCCACGGCGTACCCCAGGCCGGCCACCGCGGCGACGACGATCATGCCAAGCCCCCCACCCGCATGGACGGCGCCGAACAGCAGGGCAGAGACGACGATGCCAAGACCCGTGGGAACGATCGTGTGAATGCGCTGCGGCATGACCGAGCGCGCCCCTGTCGCCAACTTATCCTGCACCATCACCCGAAACAGCGCTTCCTCTGCCACGCAGGTGAGCAGCAGATTCGTCACCAGAAACTGCAGGGTCTGCGGTGGCCATTTGGGATCCCAGCGGATCATGCCCAGCGCTACCGCCAGGCCCAGCGCCAGACCGGCCACCGCCACCGTGAGCAACAGCGTCGACCCAAGCGTCCGGGCGACCGCGTCCTCGCGCCGCAGGCGAGGCGCGAGCAAGGCGAGCAGCACCAGTCCGACCGAGCCTTTGTCGAAGTTCAGATATTGCGTGAAGGGCCGCGCATCCTCCGAGAACCGGACGGCGTCGATGGCGATGGGGTTCCTGAATCCCGGCACGGCATGCAGGCACAGCGCCCCCACCAGCAGCAAGAGCGCCGCGAACACCAGTCCTTGGAGGGCTGGGCGCGTCTGGCGCCCCAGCGTGTCAGCCAGCAGCACCAGCATCGCCAGCGCTGCGGCCCCCGTCACGCTCACGACACCCTGCAACAACGCCAGTCCGATCGCGGCGGCATACAGCACCAGCCATGGTGCCACCCGCCATCCCCGCGCGCGATTCACCGGCACCGAAGGCAGCCAGACCGCCACGATGGACAGCAGCAACAGGACGAACGGCGCCGGCATGGTCAGCGAAGGAGCGGCGACGGAGGCCGTCCGGCGCCCACGGAATCAGACCGCCACCGGCGCCTTGATCGGCGCGTGGTGCTGATAGTCCTGTAGCTCGAAGTCCTCAAAGGCGTAGTCGAAGATCGAGTCCGGACGGCGCTTGATGTGCATCGTCGGATAGGGAAACGGGTCGCGGCTCAGCTGCGTCTGCACCTGCTCAAAGTGATTCGCATAGATGTGGCAGTCGCCACCGGTCCAGATGAAGTCACCCAGCGCCAGATCACATTGCTGCGCCAGCATCATCGTCAGCAGCGCATAGCTGGCGATGTTGAAGGGCACGCCCAGGAAGATGTCCGCGCTGCGCTGATACAGCTGGCAGGACAGCTTGCCGTCCGCCACATAGAACTGGAAGAACGCGTGGCAGGGCATCAGCGCCATCTGGTCCAGATCCGCCACATTCCACGCACTCACGATGATGCGGCGCGAGTCTGGATTGGTCTTGAGCTGCTGCACCACCTGGCTGATCTGGTCAATGTGCCCGCCGTCAGGCTTGGGCCAGTTGCGCCACTGCACGCCATACACCGGGCCGAGGTCGCCGTCTTCGCGCGCCCATTCGTCCCAGATGGTGCAGCCGCGCTCCTGCAGCCACTTCACATTCGAATCCCCACGCAGGAACCACAGCAGTTCCAGAATGATCGACTTCAGGTGCACCTTCTTGGTGGTCACCAGCGGGAAGCCCTCGTTCAGATCGAACCGCATCTGATGGCCAAAGACGCTGCGCGTGCCGGTGCCGGTACGGTCGCCCTTGGTCACGCCATGCTCGAACACATGGCGCATGAAATCTTCGTATTGGTGGCGGACAGGGCGATTCATCGGCGGGTCAATGACAGGTCGGGGGGATCGCGCGGGCGATCAACGGCACATTCTAGTGGGGCTCAATGGTTGAACTGCAGCGCCGCCAGTCGGGCATACAAGCCGCCCTGCGCGACCAGTTCCGCATGCCGGCCTTGCTCCACGATCCGCCCCTGGTCCATCACGATGATGCGATCCGCCCGTTGCACCGTCGCCAGCCGGTGGGCGATGACCAGCGTGGTGCGGTCCCGCATGGCTTCGTCCAGCGCTTCCTGCACCAGGCGCTCGCTTTCTGCATCCAGCGCGCTGGTGGCTTCGTCCAGCAGCAGCAGCGGCGCGTTCTGCAGCATGGCACGTGCGATGGCAATGCGCTGGCGCTGTCCGCCGGACAGCCGCACGCCGCGCTCGCCGAGGAAACTGTCGTAGCCCTGTGGCAGTTGTTCGATGAACTCGTGGGCGTGGGCGGCCCTGGCGGCGGCCACCACCTCGTCGCGTGAGGCCTCCGGCCTCCCATAGCGGATGTTGTCCAGCGCCGTGGCCGAGAAGATGACGCTTTGCTGAGGCACCAGCGCCATGCGCGCCCGAAGCTCGGCCAGCCGCACACGGTCCACCCGCACGCCATCCACCAGGATGTCGCCGTCCTGCACATCGTAGAAGCGCTGCAGCAGTTGCAGCACCGTGCTCTTGCCGGCGCCGCTCGGGCCCACCAGGGCCACGGTCTCGCCGGGGGCGATGTCCAGGTCGAAAGTGCTCAGCGCGGCCCGGTCCGGACGGGACGGGTAATGGAAACGCACCTGCCGGAACTGGACATGGGCAGGACCTTCCACCGGCGTCATCGCCAGCGGAGTGGCCGGATCGGCAACCGGAGAACGGGCGGCCAGCAGTTCCATCAGGCGCTCGGTTGCACCCGCGGCGCGCAGCAGATCGCCCCAGACCTCAGCCAGTACCGCCACGGACGAGACCAGCAGAATCACGTAGACGACGGTCTGGCCCAGGTGACCCGCGCTGATGTGCCCGGCCATGACCGCCTGGGTGCCTTGATACAGGCCCCAGAGCAGGGCCCCAAAGGTGGCGGTGATGATGAACGCCACCAGCAGCGACCGCACCTTGGTGCGCTTGCGGGCGGTGTCGAACGCCGCTTCGCTGGCCACACCAAAACGTGCCGCCTCGCGGTCTTCCTGCGCATGGGACTGCACCACCGAGATGGCATTGAGCATTTCGGCGGCGATGGCGCTGGTGTCCGCCACCCGGTCCTGGCTGGCGCGGGACAGGCGTCGGACCCGGCGGCCGAAGAACATCGCCGGCAGCACCACCAGCACCAGAATGCCCATCACCTGGCTCATCACCCAGGGGTTGGTGGCAATCAGCAGCCCGACCGCGCCGAGCCCCATGATCATGTTGCGCAGACCCATCGACAGGCTGGAACCCACGATGTTCTGAATGACCGTGGTGTCCGTTGTGATGCGACTGATCACCTCGCCGGTCTGCGTCGTCTCGAAGAATTCGGGGCTCTGGCGCAACACATGCGCGTACACCGCACTGCGAAGGTCCGCACTGACGCGCTCACCCAGCCAGGTCACCGCGTAGAACCTCAGCGCCGAGAACACCCCCAGTGCCGCGCCCACGGCGAACAGTCCGAGGAAGTGCTCGCGCAGCGCCATCATGCGGTCGCCCGGGTCGGCGGAGATCAGGCCTTGGTCGATCAATTGGCGCAGGGCCAGCGGGAAGATCAGCGTCGACACCGCCGCCAGGATCAGGAACAGCACCGCCGCGGCGATCCGTCCCTTGTAAGGCCGCAGGAACGGCCAGAGCGCCGGCCACATGGCCCGCAGGGGCGGGCTTTGAGCAGGCACGGCCTTGGTGGGCGAGACAACAGAAGCAGGGGCGGCGGCAGGTTGGGCGGACATCGGCGCAGTGTAGGGGCAGGCCCGTGACGGATCGCACGGACCGGTCAAAGCGGAGTATCTCAATAACCCTCATCTTTTCAGGTCTTTCAACACAAGTCCATGGCACGGCAAATACTGCCTAGGCAATAATTGACCACCGCCAGCCACTGAGTGCATGCCGTGACCCCCCGTCCGCCCCCGACCGAGTTCTACACCGCCGACAGCTTCACCCGGGAACCCAGCCTGGGTTGGCTGCTGCGTCAGATCAAGCAGTCGATGATCTGCCAGGCGGACAAGCTGCTGGGCGCCCACGACCTGACCCATGCGCAGTGGGCGCCGATGCTGCGCCTGCGCTTCCATGGACCGATGTCCAGCGCCGCACTGGCCCGGGAACTGGCCATGGACGGCGGCGCCATGACGCGTCTGCTCGATCGCCTGGAAGCCAAGAACCTGATCCAGCGAGAGCGCTCGACCGAAGACCGCCGGGTGGTGATGGTGTCGTTGACCGAGCATGGACTCGCCTCAATGGCGCGTGCCCCGGCGGTGCTGTCCCAGGTTTCCAACGAGCATCTCGCCGGCTTCACCCACGACGAATTCCGGACCCTCATCGGCCTGCTGCAGCGCGTGGTGGCCAATGGTCATGCCATCCGTGATGCCGGCAACGCATCCGAATCCTCCAACCTCAGTTGCAGCACGGAGGACGAGGGCTGAGCCCATGCCCGCCCGTCGTCTGCCGCTGCCCACGCTTTCCGCTTTCTGACCTTTTTCCCCTGAAGAAGAACAACACATGATCTCGAGGAACGCTCTCATGACGCCCCGATCCCTCCATCGCACCACCCTGGCCCTGGCCATGGGCGCGGCCTTGCTGCTGGTGCTGGCCGCCTGCGCCCCCATGCCCAAGCTGGCGGACCCCGGTCAGACGCTGGACGGCGATGTCGCCGCCCGTCAGCTCGGCCTGTCCACGAGCGACGGGCAGTCGCTGGACCAGCAGTGGTGGAAGCGCTTCGGCGACGCCCAGCTGGATGCGCTGGTGGATCAGGCGATGGCCCAATCCCCGTCACTGGCCCTGGCCCGTGCCCGCATCGCCCGCGCGGCAGCGATGACGGAGAACGCCGAAGCGAACGAGCGGCCCAATGCGGCGCTGGACGCCAGCGTCACCCGCCAGCGCATCACCGAACACGGCATCTATCCGGCACCGCTGGCCGGCAGCATCCGCACCTTCGGGAATGTGCAGGCCGGACTGAGCTATGAGTGGGACTTCTTCGGCAAGCATGAAGCCGAATTGAAGGCGGCCCTGGGCCAGCAGCGCGCGGCTGAAGCCGATGCGGCCGCGGCCCGGCTGAGCGTGGCCAACGCCATCACCAAGGCCTATGTGGCCCTGGCCCGCAGCCAGGCGCAGAGCCGCCTGCTGCAGGACCAGCTGACCCTGCGTCAGCAAGGCGCCGATCTGGTCCGCCAACGCTCGGAGGCGGGTCTGGACAACACCCAGGAACTGCGTCAGGCCGAAGCGCCGCTGCCGGATCTGCAGCGCCAGCAGCTGGTGCTGCAGGAACAGCAGACGCTGCTGCGCAACCAGATTGCCGCGCTGACCGGCCAGGGCCCGAGCGGGACTGCCACGCTGCAGGCCAGCTTGCCGCGGACCCTCGACTGGCAACAGGCCCCCAGCCTGGACCTGCTGGGTCGCCGCGCAGACCTCGCCGCCGCCCGTGCCCGGGTGGAAGCGTCCGCCCAGGACGTGCGTGCGGCCCGCACCCGGTTCTATCCGAGCGTGTCGCTCAGCGCCTTTGTCGGTCTGAATGCGATCGGCCTGGATGAGCTGTTCAAGTCCGGCAGCCGTCAGTGGGGTGGGGGCCCGGCCCTGAGCCTGCCGCTGTTCGATGCCGGCCATCTGCGCGCCAACCTGCGCGGCAGTGCCGCCGAGCAGGACGCTGCCATCGCCAGCTACAACGCCGCCGTGCTGGATGCCGTCCGCGACGCCAGCGATCAATATGCGAGCCTGCAGTCCCTGCGTCAGCAGCAGATTCAGCAGGACGCGGCCGTCGCCAATGCGGACAGCCAGTTCAGCCTGGCCCAGCAGCGCTTCCAGGCGGGTCTGGTCAATCGCCTGGCCGTCATCAATGCGCAGCAGTCCCGTGTGACGCAGCAGCGCGGCCAGCTGGACCTCCAGGCACAGACGGTGGATGCGCAGATCAATCTGATCCGGGCCCTGGGCGGCGGCTATGCCGACCCGGCTCGGCAGTCGCCGACGACCGGCGGCGCGAACACTCCGAACGCCCCGTCCACCGCCAACGCGGCGAACGCCACGAACGCCCCAGCGGCTCCCCAGATCCAAGCCTCCCACAGCTGAACGGTGAGCGCGGCGGACCGCCCGTGTGAGCCGGTCGCCGCCACCCACAACAACCAAGAACAGGTCAGAACATCATCATGAGCGCCCAAGACAACAACACGTCCACGACCCCCGCCGCTGGTGCCGCCAGCAACGGTGCCAGCGGCAACGGCCCTGCCAACACCGGCAACACCGGCAACACCGGCAACAATGGCAACAATGGGAATGGCAAGGGCAACGGTCAGCGCAAGAAGGGCCTGGCCCTGATTGCCGCCGCCGTCATCATCGCCGGCATTGGCTATGGGGGCTATCAGTGGCTGGTCAGCAGCCGCTACGAAGAAACCGATAACGCCTATGTGCAGGCCAACGTCGTGCAGATCACCCCCCTGGTGGGCGGCACGGTGCGCGCCGTCTATGCCGACGACACCGACTATGTGAAGGCCGGCCAGAAGCTGGTCAGCCTGGATCCGGCCGATGCCCGTGTGGCGCTGGAACAGGCGCAGGCGCAACTGGCGCAGACGGTGCGTGAAGTGCGCACCCTGTTCGCCAATAACAGCAGCCTCGCCGCGCAGGTGCAGGTGCGTCAGGCGGAGCAGCAGCGCGCCCAGTCCGAGATGGCCCGTCTGCAGGCCGACCTGGCCCGCCGCCAGCCGCTGCTGGCCACCGGCGCGGTCAGCAAGGAAGAGCTGGATCACACCCAGGCCCAGCTGACCGCCGCCCGCGCCGCCTACACCGCCGCGCAATCCGCCATGCTGGCGGCCCAGGAGCAGCTGCAATCCAACCAGGCCCTGACGGACGGCGTGGATGTGGAACAGCATCCCAATGTGCAGCGCGCCGCCGCCCGTTTCCGTGAGTCCTTCCTGGCCTTCCAGCGGGCCGACCTGGTGGCGCCGGTGGACGGCTGGGTGGCCCGTCGCTCGGTGCAGCTCGGCCAGCGCGTGGCCGCCGGCAGCCCGGTGATGGCGGTGGTCGGTCTCCAGCAGGTCTGGGTCGACGCCAACTTCAAGGAAAGCCAGTTGGCGAAGCTGCGCATCGGCCAGTCGGTGACGCTGAAGGCCGATGTCTACGGCAAGAAGACCGAATACCACGGCACCGTGCAGGGCATGGGGGCGGGCACCGGCGCGGCCTTTGCGCTGCTGCCGGCGCAGAACGCCACCGGCAACTGGATCAAGGTGGTGCAACGCGTGCCGGTGCGCATCGCGCTGGACCCGAAGGAAGTGGCGGAGCATCCGCTGCGCGTGGGCCTGTCGATGGACGTGCAGGTGGACATCCGCAATCAGGACGGTGCCACTCTGACCCAGGGTCAGCGTCAGGCGCCGGCGCTGCAGACCACCATCTTCGATGCTCAGGAACGTGCCGCCGATGAGAAGGTGAATCAGATCATCGCCGCCAACCTGGGCAAGAAGGCGGTCAAGTCCGGCAGCACGGCCAACGCGGCCCGTGGCGCCAAGGCGGCTGCCGCGACGTCCGCCAAGAGCAACGGCGCCCACGCCTGAGCACCGAAAAGCGAAACAAGATGAGTAATGCCGCTCCGGCGGGTCCGCAGCCACTGACCGGTTCAGCCCTGGTGCTGGGCACCGTGTCACTGTCGCTGGCGACCTTCATGAATGTGCTGGACTCGTCGATTGCCAACGTGTCCCTGCCGGCGATTGCCGGCGACCTGGGCGTCAGCGCGACGCAGGGCACCTGGGTGATCACGAGCTTCGGCGTGGCCAACGCGATTTCCGTGCCGCTCACCGGCTGGCTGACCCAGCGCTTCGGCGCGGTGCGGCTGTTCACCACCAGCGTGCTGCTGTTTGTGCTGGCCTCCTGGCTGTGCGGCTTTGCCCACTCGCTGGAGATGCTGGTGGCGGCGCGGGTGCTGCAGGGCCTGGTGGCCGGGCCGATGATTCCGCTGTCCCAGACGCTGCTGCTGGCCAGTTATCCCAAGCACAAGGCGGGCACGGCGCTCGCGTTATGGGGCATGACCACCCTGGTCGCGCCGGTGGTCGGGCCGCTTCTGGGCGGCTGGATCACCGACAACATGACCTGGCCGTGGATCTTCTACATCAACGTGCCGGTGGGCCTGTTTGCGGCCGGCCTGACGTGGAGCATCTACCGCACCCGCGAGACGCCGACCAAGAAACTGCCGATCGACAGCGTGGGCCTGGCCCTGCTGGTGCTCTGGGTCGGTGCGCTGCAGGTGATGCTGGACAAGGGCAAGGAGCTGGACTGGTTTGAATCCGGCCAGATCCAGATCCTGGCGGTGCTGGCGGTGGTTGGTTTCGCGGTCTTTGTGGTGTGGGAGCTGACGGCCGAACACCCGGTGGTGGACCTGCGCCTCTTCGGTCGCCGGAACTTCCTGTTCGGAGCCTCGGTGCTGTCGGTGGCCTACGGGCTGTTCTTCGGCAACGTGGTCCTGCTGCCGCTGTGGCTGCAGCAGTGGATGGGCTATACCGCCACTGCGGCCGGCTTTGCGCTGGCGCCTGTGGGGATACTGGCCATCCTGCTGTCGCCGGTGGTGGGGCGCAAGGTCTCGGTCTGGGACCCGCGTCTGATGGCCAGCTTCGCGTTTGTGATGTTCTTCATCGTGCTGCTGATGCGGTCGATGTTCACCACCGACACGAGCCTGGGCATCATCATGGTGCCGACGGTGCTGCAGGGCGCGGCCCTGGCGTTCTTCTTCATTCCGCTGACGACGCTGACGCTGTCCGGCATCACGCCCGACCGGATTGCGGCGGCGGCGGGTCTGTCGAACTTCGTGCGGATCACGGCCGGGGCGATGGGCACGTCCATCTCCACCACGCTGTGGGAAAACCGCGCCACGCTGCACCACACCCATCTGGTGGAGCACATCGGCCTGGGCGATCCGGTGGCGGGGCAGACGCTGAACACGCTGCAAAGCACCGGCATGAGCTACGACCAGGCCCTGGCCTATCTGAACCGTCTGGTGGATCAGCAGGCCTTCACCCGGGCGGCGGACGACATCTTCCTGGCCTCGGCCGTGCTGTTCATCGGCCTGATCGCCTTCGTCTGGCTGACCAAGCGGCCGCCGAAGATGGCGGGTCCGGTGGATGCGGGCGGCGCGCATTAAGCCGGCTCGGGATCCCGGGAGGGGGTCCCGTCCATGGCCCCAGCAACGCTGGCCGTCCCCGAAGGACGGCCAGCGTTTTGCATTGGGAGGTGGCTTCTCCCCGTAAGATGACCGACCACCGACACGCCTCCACCCCGGATCGCGTGCGGCCCGATCACCGCCTGATGGGCATTCTTGAGGGACAGCGATGACCGGGGACCCCAATAGGCCGACCACCGAGGCCGGTAATAGCGATCTGCCGGCCGCCGAGGCCCGCAACAGCGACATGCCGCCCACCGACGCCGGCGACAGCGACATGGGCCTCCTGATGCGCGGCGACCCCATCCAGTTCGAGCGGCTGTTCCAGCAGGCGCCGTCCTTCATGGCGCTGCATAACGGTCCGGACCATGTGTTCATCATGGCCAACCCGGCGTATCTGCAGTTGGTGGGGCAACGCCCGCTGCTGGGCCGGCCGCTGGACCAAGCGCTGCCCGAGGCGCGCGAGCAGGGCTATCTGGACTTGCTGAACCAGGTCTATCGGGAGGGCCGTCCCCACGCCGGTACCGAGGTGAGCTACCGGATTGAGGCCCCGGGCGAGGCACCGCGCTGGGTCACGGTGGACTTCGTCTGCCAGCCGCTGCTGGATGAAAGCGGCCACGTGACAGGCGTGTTCGTGCTGGGTTCGGACGTGACCGCACGGGCCAGCGCCCAGGAGAAGCTGGCAGCCAAGGAAGAGCAGTTGCGTCAGGCCACCGAAGGCGGCGGTGTCGGCGTCTGGGACGTGGACCTGGCCAGCGGCATGATTTACTGGACCACTCGCACGCGGGAGATGTTCGGCATCTACAGCGACCGACCGGTGTCCCTGCGTGACTTCTACGAAGGGCTGCATCCGGCCGACTTCGAGATGGTGTCGCAGGCCTTTGCAGCGGTCACCGTGCCCCATGGCGCCAAGCTCTACAACGTGGAGTACCGCACCGTTGGCAAGGAAGATGGCGAGGTGCGCTGGGTGGCCGCGCGCGGCGTGCCGGTGATGGACGCCCATGGGCGGGTGAAGCGGGTGGTCGGCTCGGTGATCGACATCACGCAGCGCAAGCACGATGAGCAGCGCATCCGGAACTTGAACGACGCGCTGGAGCAAAAGCTGTCGCTCTACCTGTCCGAGCGCAAGCTGTTCGGTGACCTGGTGGAAGGCACCGATGCGATGGTGCAGGTCTCGGACCACCACTTCAACTGGATGGCCATCAATCACGCCGCGGCGGTGGAGTTCGAGCGGATCTTCGGTGTCCATCCCAAGGTGGGCGACAACATGCTGGAGGCGCTGAAGGACTTTCCCGAGCAGCAACGGGGAATGCAAGCCGTGTGGACCCGGGCGCTGACCGGTGAGGAGTTCACCGATATCCGGGAATTTGGCCGGGAAGGGCGCAGCCGCCACTACGAGATGCATTTCCGGTCGCTGCATCGGGACGGACGCCGGATCGGGGCCTACCAGTTCGTGTATGACGTGACTGAGCGCATCGAGAAGGAAGAGCGGCTGGCTCGAACCGAAGCGGCGCTGGCGCAGGCGCAGAAGATGGAGGCCATTGGCCAGCTGGTGGGCGGCATTGCCCACGACTTCAACAATCTGCTGCAGGCCATCCGTGGCAACTTCGACATCATCGCGCGGCGGGTCTCCGATCCCGCGCTGGTGGCGCGCTGCGCTGAGAAGGGCCAGTCGATTTCCGCGCGGGCCACCAAGTTGACGTCTCAGTTGCTGGCCTTCTCCCGAGAGCACAGTTTTGACCTGAAGCCGGTGAGCCTGCAGCGGCTGCTGCAGGACCTGGAGCCCTTGTTCCGCACCACGCTGGGGGCGCGCATGGGCTACCGCCGCGTGGCACCGTTGCTGGCGGCGGGCGACCTGTGCGTGATGGCCGATGCGGTGCAGCTGGAAATGGCGCTGCTGAATCTGGTGATCAACGCGCGGGACGCGATGATGGACGGCGGCCAGCTGGTGCTGACGGTGGAGGAAGATGGCAACACCGTGCTGATCCGCGTCACCGATGACGGCGCCGGCATGACGCCGGAGGTGCTGGCGCGCTGCTTCGATCCGTTTTTCACCACCAAGTCAGTGGGCAAGGGCAGCGGGCTGGGGCTCAGCCAGGTCTATGGCATGTGCAAGCGGGTGGATGGGTCGGTGGACGTGCAGAGCACGCCGGGCGTCGGCACCACCGTCACGCTGCGGCTGCGTCGGGCCCAGCCGGATCTGCAGGCCTGCCATCCGCAGCAGGCCCATCCGCATCAGGATGCACGTCGTCACCATGTGCTGGTGGTGGATGACGATGCCGACGTGCGGGAGTTTCTGATCGACGCCGTCAGTTCGCTGGGCCACGACGTGGTGGCGGCGGCCGACGGGCGGGAGGCGCTGCGGGTGCTCGGGACCGAGCGGGTCGACCTGCTGCTGGCTGACTTCTCGATGCCCCACATGGATGGAGCGGAGCTGGCACGCCATGCGCTGGCCCTTCGGCCCGACCTGAAAGTGGTTTTTGCCAGCGGCCATCCCGATGCCGATGCCTTCCACGCCGCCACAGGGCGGGAAGCGGTGGTGCTGCGCAAACCCTTCGACATCGAAACGCTGCGGCGCACGCTCAACACCCAGCTCGGCATGACGAGCGGGACCGCCACGGACGCCTCAGCGGTCGCGGCCTCCGCATCCACCAGCGCCGTGCCGCCGCCTGTCACGTCCTGAGGCGGCAGGGGGCCGACCCGCGGCTGATGCCGCGGCCTCAGCCCGGCACGTGCAGGTCCAGCAGATAGGTGATCAGGTCGTCCAGCTCGCTGGATTTGTCGAAGGTCCGGTCCGCGCCAAGTTCATGGCAGCGGGTGCGCATGTCCACCGTGGCGTAGTTGCTCAGGATGATGATCTTCGCTTCCGGCTGCAGCTTGCGGGCCTTGGGCAAGAGGGAGAGGCCGGTCCCGCGCTTGAGGAAGATGTCGATGATGATCACATCACAGGGCACCGCCTCATCCAGCAGCCAGCGCAGGGCGCCGGCTTCGTCCTCGGCCTGACCAACCACCTGCAGATCCACCATTTCCTGCAGGGTGGCCACCAGATTTTCACGAATGAGGGGGCTGTCTTCCACCAGGAAGCAGCTGAGGGTGCCAGGCGTTGCGTGGGTCGGAGTCGTCTCGGACATGGGGGCGATTATCACGAACCCGCGCCTTGCTTGGCGCGACGGGCGAATGCCGCGTTGCATTCCGACAGCGCCGCCTTGGTCTGATCGTCCGGTTCTTCCCCCAGGTCCACCAGCGGCAGCAAGGCAGCCAGCGGCGCGACGGCGACACCCAGCACGGCGGCGGGCACCACGCGGCGCAGCAGCGGCGCCTTCTCCAGGCTGATGTCCGGATCGGACAGCGTCCCCTCGAGCTTGAGCGGCGTGCGCAGACTCAGCGGGCTGACGTCCTTCGGCTCCACCTTCGCCTGCAGCTTCATCCGCTCAGTCGCCAGTGAGACATCACCTTCCACCCGCACCAGGGAATCGCGGGTGTCCACGATCATCGGCGAAGGCGTCACGCGACCATCCTTGACCCGCAGGTCGGCGATGCCGCACTGCACCGGCAGGTCCTTGTCGCCCCGGATCAGCACGCCCACGGCCTGCGCCAGGTCGATGCCGGCCGCCTCCACGATCAGATGGGACACGCTGCCCTGGGTCCAGTACAGCACCATGCGTCCGTCCGCCGTGGCCAGCAGGTCCGCGGTGGAGCGGCCTTCACCGTCCAGCGAGATCCGACCGCCCATCAGGCCGGTGACGTAGGGCGGCTTGTTGTCCTTGCGTTCCACCTGCAGCCATTGCTCCAGATGCACGCCGGCCACCCGCAGTCGCACCTGCCAACGGGCCGTCGGCTGCCGGCCGTCGAGGGTGATGCTGCCGGCAAACTGGCCCTTGGCCACGCGGGCATCGATGTCGCGGATCTGCAGCACGCCATCGGCCAGCATGATGTGGCCCTTGAGCGGGCGAGCCGCCTGCAGCACGGCGGTGCCGGATTCGAAGCGGTCCAGGTTGACGGTCACGTCCGCATCCATCACCCGCAGGGAGGGCAGGTCGAACTGGCGGTCCGGCAGCACGCGGTTCGGCTTGGTGGAGGGCCGCGCCTTGGGCTCCGTCGGCAGACCGATGGAGGGACCCAGGTCGGCCATCCACAGCTCACTGCCACGCAACTCCCCGGTCAGCTTGGACTTTTGGTTGCGCGGCGTGTTGAATTCGAAGTGGCCATTCAGCTTGCTCTTGCCGATGGTCGCTGTCTGCACCACGGTGGACCAGAGGGTGCCTTCGCGGCGCAGGCTGCCCTTCATGGCAAAGGGGGGCGTGGTGGGCAGGGTGACACCCAGGGGCTCACCCACGGCGGCCAGCGACGGACCGGCGATGGTGTAACGGCCGGCCAGACCCTGACTGCCGAGCAGGTCACGCACCTCGCCATCGAAGGACAGCTTGGCCCGTCCGATATCCCCTTGCAGCTTGACGCCCACCGGTGGTGCCTGGGGATCGGAAGACAGCCAGGGCAGGGCGGAGGTCGTCCGCAGCGCGGCCTTGATTGGCATGTCATGGAAATGGCCTTCGGCGGTGGCGATCACGCCGAGGCGGCGCTCAGCGCCTTCGCTGCCCGGGGCGCGGTCGCCGCGACCGGAGGCTGTGGCGATGGCCGGACCGCTGGCTGAGGCGGTGTTTGGCTGGGTGTCAGCGGAGGCACCCGAGGCCGCTGGGGCCTTGGCATCGGACTTGGAGCGCTGCGCCGAGGCCAAATCCGGACCGGATGCGGACGGCGATGTCGCCGTCACCTGCGCGGTGCCGCTGGATCTGGAGGCGGAAGACGGATCCGCATCCTTGCCGAACTGGATCTGCGCGCGGTCCAGCAGATGCTCGTCCGCCGGCGGCAGGGTCCACGCTTCGCGCAGCGCAAACTTCGCCAGCAGGGAGAGCTGCTGGATCTTGTCGTCCACCACGGCGGAGCCCTGGCGGACCTCGAGCAGATCGAACTCGATGCCGTCCATCTTCGGACGCTCGCGGACCTGGGTGCTGCTGTCCGGCTGCGGGCCGAACTGCCAGCTGGCGCGGCCTTCCACATCCCGCTGCAGGCGCAGTGCCAGATCTCCGGCCTGCAGGCTCTTCACACGCAAAGGGTCGCCCTGACGCATGTGCAGCAGGTCGCTGTATCGCAGGGCCAGGCTGGCATCACGAGCCACCACCATCGGGCCCATCGTGCTCCAGCTGGGATTACTGATGGTCAGCGTGTCCGTCGTCAGGCGCAGGCCGCCAATGAAGCGCAGCTTCCACCGGGTCTGGCCGGAGCCGTCAAAGCTGACCATGCGGTCGGTTTTCTGGCTCAGCCAGTTCTCCAGCGGGCGGCGCAGGAAGGGCCAGCCCATCCATTCGCAGATCGCGATGCCGCCGACGAGCAGCGCCATCACCACGGCCACCCCGGTCAACCAGTGGTGGCGGCGGGGACGGGGGGAAGGCGTCGGGGTCGAAGAAGGAGCGTGCGCGTCGGCCGCAGGCGTTGGCGGAATTGGCGTCATTGTTGTCACCACCAATGTTCAAGAAGACTGTAGAAATATTCCTTGCTGCGCTGGAGCAGGGGCCGATGCTCCCAGGCGGCGAGGTCGATGTTGCGCGAGGCCTCGCGGTCCTTTTCAAACATGCGTGTCATGGCGGTGCCGAAGTCTTCGCCCAGCACCACGGCGTTGACCTCGTTGTTGTGCACGAAGCTGCGCCAGTCCATGTTGCTGGAGCCGACGGTGGAGACCACGCCGTCCACCACCGCTGTCTTGGCGTGCAGGACCGCATCTTTGAGCTCGTGGATCTTCACGCCGGCCTTGAGCAGGCGTTCGTAGTGGCTGCGGCCGGCATGCATGACCGGCGAAAAATCGCTCTGCGAGGGCAGGATGAGCTGAACGTCCACGCCGCGCCGGGCGGCACCGCTCAGGGCCTCCACCATGTCCTCGCCGGGGGCGAAGTAGGCCATCGTCAGATAGACGCTTTTCTGCGCAGCGCGAATGCTGCCCAGCAGCAGCGTATAGATGCGGTTTTCCTTGTCCTGCGGCGTGCTGGGCACGATGCGCATCAGCTGCTGGCCGGGCGCAGCGGTCGGCGCCGGGACGGCCTGCAGGGCGCCGTTGCACGCCTGATGCTGCCAGGTTTGCAGGATCATGCCGTGCAGCGCCTGCACGGCCGGACCTCTCACCTGGATCATCGTGTCGCGCCAGCCGCGCTCCTTGGCGGCCTTGTCGTCGTCCGCGGACCTGCCGCGGCTCTTGCCGCCGCCAAATGAGCCGGAGCCGGAGGAATACACCGCGCTGATGTTGATGCCGCCGGTGAATCCCACGGCGTTGTCCACTACCAGGATCTTGCGGTGATCCCGCTCGGTGATGTCGTTGTAGCGCCGGGTCTTGAGTGGATTGACCGGATTGAAGGCGCAGACGGCGATGCCTGCCTTGCGCATGCCATCGAAATACGCTTCCTGGGTTGAGAGGGAGCCGATGGCGTCGTAGATGACGGCCACCTGCACCCCTTCCTGCTTCCGCTTGACCAGCAGGTCGGCGAGTTTGCGGGAGACTTCCGCATCCTCAATGATGTAGCTCTCCAGCAAGATCTGGGTTTTGGCCTGCTGAATCGCGGCGAACATGGCCTCGAAGGTGGCCGGGCCGTCGATCAACAGTTTGGCGTCGTTGTTGGCAAACAGGTCCACGTCGCCAAAGGCGGACATGGCGGCCAGATGACGCTTCAGGAGGTCCGGACTGCCCTGTGCCGCGGCGTTGCGGATGGCCTGTTCGCGCCGCTGGGGCCCCATCGTGCCCTTGGCGCCCACCACTTCCACCTCGCTGGCGACCTTGGCCATGGCGGGCGTGGAAGCGGGCGGCGCAGGCAGCGGACCCTGGATCGGCGGGGCGGGTGTGGCACATGCCGACATCGCCACGGCCGTGAGCAAGCTCACCAGCACCGTCATCGGACGCGGAAGGCACACGCCACGCACGCCCCAGCCGCGGGAACGCTGAGGAGGACCACTGGCAGGCAGGGTCGGGTCAGCGCAGAGGGTGGGGGCGTGCGGTGCGGACATGGAAGGCTCAGTCCTTCAGCATGTCGAGCAGCTCGTCGGCGTGCTCTTCCTCGTCGGCCAGCACTTCTTCCAGAATGCGGCGAGTCGTCGGGTCCTTGTCGCCGATCAGATGGATCATCTGGCGATAGCTCTCCACGGCCACGCGCTCAGCCACCAAATTGGCGCGAACCATCGCCTTCAGGTCGTCCGAGGCGTCGTACTCGGCATGGCTGCGTTGCGTCAGTGAGTCCGGGTTGAAGTCCGGATCACCGCCCAGCTGGACGATGCGCTCAGCCAGCTTGTCGGCATGGGCGCTTTCCTCGTTCGCATGTTCCAGGAATTCGGCCGCAATGCCGGGGGAGGACAGGCCGTGCGCGGTGAAGTAGTGGCGCTTGTAACGCAGCACACACACCAGCTCGGTGGCGAGTGCGTCATTGAGCAGTTTGACGATCTGGTCCCGATACGGGCCGTAGCTCGGCGTCACCGCGCCATCGTCCAGGTGCTTGCGAGCGCGGTCCAGCGCTGCTTCGTCGAGTTGCATGGGTTGGTTGTTCTGACTTTGTTCCATTGGCTGGCTCCAGTGGGGGAGTGGCTGGGGAGGGCAGGGACGCTGGGGTCCCGCCCCGTTATTTCCGGATGGCGTTGACGCCGGTGATGCCCAGCACCAGGAGCACCAGGAAGATGACCAGGAAGATGCCGAACAGAATCTTGGCGATGCCGGCTGCGCCTGCAGCAATGCCGGTAAAGCCGAGCACGCCAGCCACCAGGGAGATGACGGCAAAGATCAGGGCCCACTTCAACATGATGATGTCCTTTCACTTCGGAAAACCGCGTCGCGGCACTTGAACTGACTGTAGGGACGCCCCCTCGCCGAAGGCATCAGCGAGCCCCACGTCCGTCTGTAGGACAGCACGCCGCCATTGGACGTGGCGCGAACGACGCGAGTGGCGGCTGAAGGCAGAGCGGCCCATTTGTCCCCCGTTTGCCCACTGCCGCACAGAGCGGTTCCCATCTATGTCGCTGGTGTGGCTCTACCTCTTATCGGATAGGTCCTACAAGCGCGGACGGCGCGGTACGACAGACGCCGGTGGGACCCGTCGATACGCTTCAGTCATCCAAGGTCCTCCGGGGCCGCCCAAGACCCGCCTTCCCTGATGTGAAGGCATCCGACCGGCCACTGGCCTGGCGCAAGGAGAAGACATGAAACTGCTGACAAATACGTCCACGGCTGCGCTGGTGACGGCGGGCGCGGTGCTTTCCGCGGTGATGATGGTGGCGGCCCCCGCCTTTGCGGCGACCGGTTCGGCCAAAGCGTCTGGCGGCAGCACCGCCGAGGCCACCTACAACAAGGAACGGGCGGCCTGCCTGGCCGGCCGCAGCGGACAGGATCAACAGACCTGCCTGAAGGAAGCTGCCGCCGCTCGCGAAGAGGCTCGCCGCGGTACCTTGAAGGTGGCCAGCAAGGAAGAACTGGCCAATAACGCCCTGCTGCGCTGCCAGCGTGTGGCGGAAGAGGACCGCCAGGATTGCCGGGACATGGTGATGGGTCAGGGGACGCAGGATGGCAGCGTCAAGACGGGCGGCATCCTGAAGCGGATCGACCGGATGGTGGAAGAGAACCCCACCGGTGCCGGCGCCGCGCCGAATCCGTCCACCATGAACACGCCGCCGACTCCGCCGGTGCCCCCGGCACCCCCGTCACAGACCCCGGAGCGCCCCAAGGCGCCGCCGCATCCGCTGCCCCCGGCCAGCGCCGCCCAGCGGTAATGGCCCACGGCAGGCTGCAGAACGCAGACTGCCCAGGACCACGAATCGATTGATCCCTCATCCAATCCCGAGGAGTTTCAGATGTTCAAACGTATCCTCCCGCTGGCCCTGGCCGGTTATGCCTTGTGGCAATGGCAGCAGTCGCGCAACCGCCGGCTGCATGGCCGCGTCGGCAAGAAGCCTGAGGAAGTCACCACCTGGGAAGGTGAGGGCGGCGCCTTGCACCAGACCGGCGCGCAGCTGGGCCCGGAACCCACCCATAGCAAGCCGATTGCGGAAGATCCGCGAGGCGGACCCGCAGCGGCCGCGGCAGGGTTGCACTGAGCTTCCAACGCTGCAGTGCACCTGGAGTGCCTGCAGCGCCTCCTGTGGGAGCCTCGAGACGAAGAAAAGGCCTGGTGGAGACACCAGGCCTTTTTGTCGTGTGGATGCGCTGAACGCCTTCAGCGCTTTGAACCCTTCGTCCCCTTGAGCCCCGGAGCGCCTAAGCGCTCATGGCCCCTCAGTGCCAGATGCGCCCGGGTTCTTCAAAGTCCGACGACCCGGGCGCGGCTCGATCATCAGCCGCCGGTGCCCTGCTGCGGCTCGCGCAGGAAGATTTCGACGCGGCGATTGCGGGCGCGGTTCTCGGCGGTGTCGTTGGACACCAGCGGTTCACGGGAGCCGCGGCCAGCCACTTCCACGCGGTTGCCCGGCACGCCGCGGTCGATCAGGTAGTTGCGCACGCTCTCCGCGCGGCGCAGCGACAGCGGATCGTTGATCGCATCGCTGCCGGTGTTGTCGGTGTGGCCGATGATGCGCACCACCGTCGCCGGGCCGCTGCCCAGCCCATTGGCGAAGCCGTCCAGCACCGGACGCAGACGTGGCTCGACCGCCGCGCTGTTGGTGGCGAAGGAAATGTCGCTGGGTACGTCCAGCTTCAGCTGGTTGTCGGCGGTGCGGGTCACTTCCACGCCGGTGCCCTGGGTGGCCTGTTCCATGGCCTGGCGCTTTTCTTCCATCCGGCGCGACCAGATGTTGCCGGCGACGGCACCCAGCGCGCCACCCACCAGAGCACCCGTGCCGGCCTTCCCGCCGGTGGCGGAGCTGAGCACGGCGCCCGCCGCCGCGCCGATGGCGGCGCCACCAGCCGTGCCGCGCTGGCGTTCATCCATATTGGCGCAGCCGGCCAGCAGCGCCAGCATTACGGCGGCGCATGCGGCACCCTGGGTTCGCCGGGAGGTGTGTGTGAATCGCATGTTGGTATCTCCTTGTCTGATCGATGAGGCTCGCCTCGCAAGGCGGAGTCTCGAGGCCGAGTATCTCCGCTCGGGTCCGCTCAGTGGCAAAAGACAGGCCCGAGGGCGCACCAGCCGGTGCGAAGGGCGGCCAGGTGCGGTGACAGAGTGTGTGGGACGCCGACGGGCTGCTTCGCAGCGGCGCCTGCCCTTGTAGGTGAGTGCTGAGGCCAGGACCTGCAAATGTTTGCTAGTTAAATGGCGCTGCCGACCTTGATCGGCTATTCGAGCGGGCGAGGGGCCTCCCTAGCATGGAGGTCAGTACTCAACAGGAAGGCCAGCATCATGTGGAAGGAAGAATTCTCCCGGTCAGCACGACAACTGCCGTCGTCCCTCGCCAGCGCGGCCGCCAACACCCACAACGACACAAACACCAACGCAAGCACCGACATCGTGACGGACATCGACTGCACCCCGGTGATGCCGCTGCTGCAGCCCCACGCTGCGTCGATCTCGCTCGCAGTGTCCGTCTCGGTGAATCCGTCCATCTGCGTGTCGGCGACACATGCACCCTTGCACGCCAACACGGTGGACCGGGCGGTGTCGACCTCGCCCCTGGGACTGCCCCCGTCGTGCCGTTCGCAAGTGTCGACCTCGCCGCCGAGTGAGCGCCGCGGCCGGGCCGCACTGCTGGCCTATGGCGCAGTAGCCCATCCTCGATCGGTCGCGCGCCCCGTGCCTTCCGCCGCTGCGGACCTGCGGCGCGCCCCCGTCGCCAACGCGGCCGATACCGGGGCTGCCGCTGGCGTCTGCAGCCGTTCGGCGCCCGCGATTCCTGCCGCCGACCGCGAACACGCCACCGCCCACCTGCGCTTCGCCCTTCAGCCCATTGTGGATGTGAGTGGCCGGCGCGTCGGCCATGAACTGCTCTTCCGCTGGAACAGCTCCGACCAGCCAGTGATGCCCACCCTGGGCGCCTACGCGACCGCATCGGCCCTGTGCCATGCGCTGATAGACGGGCAACTGCTCACCGGCGGCTCGGAGGAGCCGGTCGGTACGCTCTATGTCAACATGGACGAGCGCTTCCTCCTCAGTCCCATGGCCGAAGTGATGACGCCGGACCTGGGCGTGATCGAAATCCTGGAGACCATCGTGCCGACCGCTGAGGTGCAGCGTCGGGTCCAGGACCTCCATCGGCGCGGCTACCGCTTTTCGCTGGACGACGTGGAAACGACGGAGGACCCGCGTTGGGTGCTGGCCGAATACGTCGAAAGCGTCAAGATTGACGTCCAGGCAGTGCGGCCGGGCGCCTTGGTGCCGCTGATCAGCATGGCCCGCGCCGCCGGGTTGACGGTGGTGGCGGAGAAGGTGGAGACGCCGGAAGTCATCGCCGAACTGTCCGCCCTGGGCGTCCGCCTGTTTCAAGGCTACGCCGTGCAGCGGCCGATGGTCCGCTCGGTGCCGGCCTTGCCCGGCTGCCACTCCCGCACGCTGGGCCTGATGCAGCAGCTGGCGGCCCAGGGGATGGCGGCGGAGGCCCTCTCCGTGATTGCAGAATCAGACCCCGCCCTGGTCGCCCGGCTGCTGCGCCTGCAGGCGCTGCATGCGCCCCATCAAGCGCTGCTGTCTCGGGACCTGGCCCAGGTCATCGACAGCCTGCCTCGGCCGGTGCTGACCGGCTGGCTCACCCAGTGGCTGATCGCGGCCCAGCATGTGCGTGGGCAGGAGGCGGTGGCGCGCCTGTCCCGCGAGCTGGCGGCTGACCGGGCCCAACTGCTGGCAGCCGGACCGACCGAAGCCGCGGAACGCCGTGAGCAGCTGTTCAGCCGTTACCGGTATCGGGTCCAGACCTTCTGAGCCGCGCAGATCCACCAGCCGCTGACGCCAGGTGGCCCGACAGGGCCCCTGGCGTCTTTTTATGGCGGCTAACATCACCTGCTCAAGCAGGGGGAGGGGCGTGACTGTGGGGAGTCCTCGAGCGATCGATTCAGAACTGCGGACGGACCGACTGGTGCTCCGTCCGCCCCGTGCCGGCGACGGGCCGGCCGTGCATGCGGCGGTGGTGGAGTCCCTGGAGGCTCTGCGTGCCTGGCCTGCGTCGCTGCCCTGGGCCCTGCAGGCTCCGTCGGTGGACGCCTCCGAAGCGTTCTGCCGGCAAAGCGACGCCGCCTGGACGCTGCGTACCGCCTTGACCTACCTGGCCTTTGACGCGCAAGGGCAATTGGTCGTCAATTGCAGCCTGCACACCATCCAGTGGGAACTCCCGAAGTTTGAGCTGGGGTTCTGGTGTCGCTCCAGCCGCACCCGGCAAGGGTACGCGGCGGAAGCCTGCGAAGCGCTGGTGCAGTATGCGCTGGAAGCGCTGGGTGCCCGCCGCATCGAAGCGCTGCCGGACGAGGCCAATACCCCCAGCCGTGCTGTGTGTGAGCGGGTCGGACTGCAGCTGGAAGGAATCCTGCGCCATGAACGGGTCACGCCGGAGGGCCAGCTGCGCAACACATGCGTGTACGCGCGAATCCGCTAGCCATACCGTGCCATGAAAAAACCCCCGACCTTTGCAGGTGGGGGGGTCGCTGCTCCCGGAGCTGCGTTATTCAGTCATCCACCAACCCATGCATCCGGGCCACGCTGGTGGCCATCGCGCGGGAGTTCACATTCAGCTTGCGATAGATGGAGCGCAGATGCTGGTTGACGGTGAACCGCGAAATCGACAGGCGGTTGCCGATGTCCACGATGGGCAACCCTTCGATCAGCAGGTTCAGTACGCTCCACTCCCGCTGGCCCAGGCCCAGCTCCTTGAGCTTCTGGGTGCGGTCCACCTTCGGCTTGACGCCGGTTTCCAGGCTTTCCAGCTTCTCCAGCACCAGCCGCGACACGGCAGGGCTCAGCGGCGCATGGCCGTTGTGGGTGGCGATGATCTTCTCGATCAGCGACGGCTGGATCTCTTCCTTCAGCAGATAGCCGCTGGCACCCGCCCGCAGGCTGCGCATGACGTGCTTCGAGTCCCCGAAGGTGCTCACCACAATGCTGTGCGCATCCGGACACTTCTCCTTGATCAGCTTGATCAGGTCAATGCCATCGACATCGGGCAGCCCCAGATCGACCAGGTAGATGTCGGCGCGGTTGGCCAGGATGGCGGACACCGCTTCGCCGCGGTTGCGTCCGATACCGACGATCTGACAGGCGCTGCTGGCCGACACAACGTCGATCAGGCGCTGAAGCACATTGGCGTCGTCTTCAATGATGGTGACGGAAATGGTCATGAGAGTCCCTCTTGTAGGGTCGGGGTTGTGGCAGACAGGGAGGCGGGGTCCACCCGCCCTGCACGGATCAAGTGCCTGTCAGTGGGGGGAACCACCTTCATGTGCATGACTGTCAGCGTTCCCCCAGCGACTCAGACAGCGTTTTCTTGACCGGTTTGAGCAAGTAGTCCAGAACCGTGTGCTTTCCGGTGATGATTTCCGCGTTGGCAGTCATGCCGGGCTGCACCTTGATGGTGTCGGCCAGCGCGCCCTTGAAGCGATGGCCGCTGATGCGGATGTGAGTGCGGTAGTACGGCACTTCCACCCCTTGCGGCGTGCGCTCGGTCAGCGCGTCCGGGCTGATGTAAGTGACTTCCCCTTGCAGACTTCCATAGATGCTGTAGTCAAAAGCATCGAGCTTGATCGTCGCTTGCATGCCAGGCCGCACAAAACCGATGTCCGACGCCTTCAGTCGGCATTCGATGATCAGGTCGTCCCCGGTGGGGAGCAGCTGCATGATTTCGTCACCCGGCCGCAGCACCGCGCCGACGGTGGTCTGGGTGATCAGGTTCACGATGCCGTCCTGCGGTGCACGCAGCTGGGTGTGTTCCACCATGCCCCGACGGTCCTGCAATTGCTGATGAACCGACGACAGGTCTTCTTCTGCCTTGGCGAGTTCCGCCTGCGCGTCCTGCAGGAACTTGTTGCGGCGGGTGGTGACCTGGCCGGCGGCTTCGTTCGCGGTGCGCTGCAGGCGCAGGAATTCGGCGGCGCTGATGTCCCCGGCCCTGTACAGCGGTTCATTCAGCCGCACTTCCTCGGCCGCCAGCCGGGCCGACTGTTCCAGCACGGCCAGATCTTCCCTCAGGGCGGTGGTCCGGCGCTCATACAGGCGGCCCTGGAGGGTGTCGAAGCTGGTCTGGGCGCGCGGCCGGTAGGGGGTACCCAGGGTCTCTGCGCGCAGTCGGGAGAGAGACGCCTGCAGGGCCGCCGACTTCTGGCTGGCTTCCGCCAGCGCAGCGCGGGACTTGGTGTCATCCAGTTGCACCAGCAGGTCCCCCTGTTTCACCGTCTCCCCCTCCCGGACGAAGATCTTTTCCACGATGCCTCCATCGGCCGCCTGGATGACTTGTGTTCGGGAGGATGCCATGACCTTGCCCGTTGTGCGAGTCACCTCATCAATGCTCGCGCGGGAGGCCCAGTAGACGCCGGCGCCAAGGAGGGCCACCACGCCGAACACGGTCAGACGGATGCGACGCAGGTTGTGATGGGTGAAGGAAGAGTCTTTCATGAGGATCTCCTGGAGGCGGCTCAGGCCGCGGTGGGGGCAGTCGGGGTGGCGCGGGCGACAGCGGTCACCGACGCGGCGGAGGCGAGGGCTGCTGTGGTCGCGGCGGAAGCGGCGGCACCGGGGGCGGCGGGTGAGGACACCGTCACCTTGGCCGGCTTGACGGCGCCGGGGACACGGACTCCCCCCGGGACGTGGATCGAAGAATGGGGCGAGGGTCCGGTGGGGGCGCCAGCCGCCGCGGGTGTGCCCGGCCGCTGACGCAGCCGTGCCAGCACTTCATCTCGCGGTCCGTCCATCTGGATGCCCGTGGGCGTCATCACGATGACCCGGTCCACCAGGGCCAGCAGCGACAGGCGGTGCGTCACGAGGAAGAGCGTGGTCTCCGGCTTCAGCGCGGCCTTGAGCTGGGCGATGGTGGCCATTTCCATGCCGTCGTCCATGCTGGCGGTCGGCTCGTCCAGCAGCCAGTGACGGCGCTGGGCCAGCAGCAGGCGGGTCAGCATGACCAGCTGGCGTTGCCCGCCGGAGAGCCCTCGACCCCCCTCAGACAGCTTGCGGTCCAGGCCGAGGGGATGCTGGGCGATCAGGGGCAGCAGACCGGTCTTGCGCGCTGCATCGATGATCTGTTCATCGCTCACATCGGTCAGGCCAAAAGCCAGGTTGTCGCGCAGGGTGCCGGAGAACAGCCAGGCCTGTTGCGGGCAGTAGGCCATGTGTTCGCCGCGCCAGCCGGCATGCACCTGCTGCTGGTCCACGCCGCCGAAGGAGACGGTGCCGCGGGTGGGGCGGGTCAGGCCGCAGGCCAGCGAGAGCAGGGTGGATTTGCCGGCGCCCACGGTGCCCAGAATGGCAACCTTCTCGCCGGACTTCACCCGCAGGTTACCCACGCGGATGCCTTGCTTCTGACCCGGATAAGCCAGTTCCACCTCGTCGAAGACGAAGTCGCCGTCGGCATCTTCCGGCACCAGGGGGCGGGCCACGTCATGGTTGTCGGTTTCCAGTGCAAAGATGGCGTCCAGGGCCTTCATCGAGGTGAGGGCGTTGCCCAGTTGCACCAGCAGACCCGGAATGCTCGCCATCGGAGCGAGCACGCGGCCGGACAGGATGGAGCAGGCGACGATCGCGCCCTGCGTGATCTGGCCGTCCACCGCCAGGACCGCGCCAATGCAGATCAGGGCGACGTAGCTCACCTGCTGCAGGCCGGCGGCCAGGTAACCAGCGGCGTCGGTCTCATGCTTGAGGGCCAGGCTCTGCACGGCATTGGCGTCGGACAGACCCGCCCAGCGGGCCTCGAAACGCCAGCCCGCGCCCATGCCCTTGATGGCTTCCGCGCCTTCGATGGCTTCCACCAGCAAGCCCGTCTTGGCGTTGCCGCCCGTCTGGTTGGCTGCACTCAGCCGGGCGATCCGGCGGGCCCGCAGCAGGCCGGTCAGCAGCGTCATTCCGAACAGGACGACCGCCGGCAGGGCCAGCCACAGGCCGCCCACCGCGGCGATGACCAGCGCAAACAGCAGTGCCAGCGGCAGGTCAAAGAGCAGGAAGAGGGTGGAGGTGGACAGAATGGTCCGAATCGATTCAAAGCTCTGGATCTGCGAGGCCAGCGTGCCGACCGAACCCGGCCGCTGATCCATCCGGATGCTGTTGAGCCGCTTCATCAGCGCCTTGGAAATGGCCACGTCCAGATGCTTGAGCCGCGGCTCGAGCAGGCCGGCACGGGCCAGGCGCAGCAGCCATTCCAGGGCGACCGCCAGGCCGACGCCCAGCGTCAGCACCCACAGCGTCTGCAGACCCTGGCTGGGAATCACGCGGTCATAGACCTGCATGGTGTAAAAGCTCACGCAGATGCTGACGGCGGCCAGCACCAGCGACAGTCCCGCCGCTTCGGTGAGGGTGGGCCAGCTGCCGCGCAGCTGTCCCAGCATGAGGCCGCGAGCGCTTCGCACTTCGTGACGCTCACCGCCGTGGTCTTCAATCGCGTGCAGGCAGGCGCAGTCCGTCATCACCAGTTCGCGGCGGGTGCCCTGGGCGTCGGTGCAGCGCCACAGGCCTTCGACCGTGCGCGCCGTGATCACCAGCCAGCCGTGCTCTGCATGGTGCGTCAGCAGCGGCAGCGCCGACTGCTGGGGCGTGTCCAGCAGGACAAAACGCGCCTTGTCTTCCAGTTGATCCGCCAGTCGACGGGCCCCGGCGACGCCATGGAGGCCGGCATCGCCGAGCGAGAGCAGTTGCTGGCGGATGCGGTCCACCGGCACGGCACGGCCCTTGAGTCGCATCCACTGATGGAGGCACTGCACCAGGGCGGCAGTGTCCTGCGGGGTGTCGGCGGTGGCTTTGCGCCGCGAGGAGAAGAACCAGGACATGGGGATCACCTTTCTGGGGAGTCGTGACGATCAGGGGCCGGGGCGGCCTTGAAGGGGGAGGGCGGCAGCGGCGACAGCCGGGACAGGGGTCCGACGGACGCCGCGTCGCTCACTGCGAAGACGTGTCCATCAGGATGCGCAGGCGATAGAGGCTGGCCCGTGCTTCCACGGCAGCGTCGTGCTGCGACTGGCGCGTGGCGTGGTTCTCGCGAACCATGTTCAGCAGGTCCAGCCATGCGCGTTTGCCCGCTGCGAACTGCCGCTGATACGAGGCGAGCACCTGATCGCTGCTGGCGGCGGTGCCCATGGCGGCGCTGGCGGATGCATCGGCCGAGGCGTAGCGGGTGAACTCAAGGTGGTAGCGGTTGAACAGGTCCTCTTCGGTGGCTGCCACGGCGGCTTCTGCCGCCTGGATGCGGCTGCGGGCGGCGTCGATGCCGGCAAAGCTGCCCAGACCGTTGGTGAGACCGGACTGCAGGACCAGGCCGATGCGGGTGTCCCGCACCGCGCCCGTCTGCCGGTCGAATCGCAGGCTCAGCGTCGGCATCAGGCTCGCCTTGGAGCGGGCCAGTTCCTGATGCGCCTGGTCCACGCCGGCGCGGGCCAGGCCCATGTCCGGAGACAGCTGGATGCTGTTCAGCATCTGGGCCAGGGTCGGAGCGGCCGGCGTCCGGCCATCCAGCGCATGCATCAGCGACGGCGGCACCGGATGGTGCGACAGACGCTGCAGCTGCTGGCGTTGCAGGTCCGATTCCATGCGGGCCTGTGTCCATTCGGTCTGGACGGCACTCAGGCGGGCCGCTGCCAGGGCCGCATCGGCATTGGTGGCCGTGCCGGCGTTGGTGCGGCGCTGGATCATTGCCAGCAGGGTTTCGTGCTGACGGGTGAGTTGCTCCAGGCTGGCCGCCCGCTGGCTGGACTTCACCCAGTCCGCCCAGGTGCTCACCAGATTGATCTTCAGCTGGCGGCGGGCAGCGGCCATTTCCTGCTGGCTGCTGTGCACCGCGATGTGGGCGGAGCGCAGGTTGGCCGTCAGCCCGCCACCGGTATAGAGCGGTTGCTGCACCCGCAACACCTTCACAAACTGACCTTTGGTGGTGGATTCGATGCTCAGGCTGGGGGTGGGGCCGAACTGCCACTTGGCAGCCGTCACGCCCAGTTCGGCGGCCGCCAGCGAAGCGCGGGCGCGATCCAGGACCGGGGCAGCGGTGAGGGCGGACGCAATGAAGTCGTCCATCTGCAGACCCCAGCGGCTTGCGTGGTCGTCGCTGTCAGAGGCTTCTTTCGACACCGGGTCCGACGTGACTGCGGCAGTCAGCGCAGAAGTGGCGGGTTCGGCGACTGCGGTGGTGACCGGATCGCTACTCCCATAACCCAGGCCGGGGACTGCCATCAGTCCTCCCACCAGCAAACATGGAAGCCAGCGGGTTTGAATCAGCGGGTACTGAGTATGTGCAGTATCTTCGGTGGGGTTTGCGAATTGGCGGGTTGTCATGGCGAAACTCTTTGGCTGGGGTGTGATGAGAGTTTCGATGGCCTGAGAGTCAGCCGCCAATAGCATCAAAATGCTAGTTAAATGCAAAGATTTGAGGTTTCACCGGACAAGTGCGGCGGGGACTAGCAAAAGATTGCAGGTGCGTCCCGAAATTGTCAGCCTCAACGGGCAGTGCAGCCCCCTCGAACCATTAGCTACAACGCAGAACGGTCCCCCTCTTCGCCGCAGAGCTTGGATCCGTCTCCCCAGGGAATGGGAGTTGCCGATGAAGGCCACCCAACTTTTGGAGGATCCATGAACACCGCCGCCACCCCCGCCACCACCGAAGACCTGTCCGCCTGTGTGGCCGCCTGCCTGGCGGCCCTGGAACAGACCCAGGCCTGCGCCAACGCATGCATCCGCTCGGGCGACCGTACGCTGGAGCGTTGCGCCTTGATGTCACTGGACTGCGCCACGATCTGCCAGGCCACACTGAACGTGCTGCTGCGGCAGTCCGACCACCATGGCGATTTCTGCGCCCTCTGCCAGCACATCTGCAACGCCTGCGCGCAGGAGTGCGAGCAGCATCAGCATGCGCATTGCCGTCGCTGTGCCGCCGCCTGCCGGGACTGCGAGCGTGCATGTGCCGTTCATGCCGGTGAACGTCATGCCTTGCCGGGCGCTCACTGACAAACATAGCAAACTATTGCTAGTTGGAACCCATCCTTGGGTATTTGCATTGGCTATGTAGTCAAGGATTGCTATCCAAATGGCGGGCGGGGCTGAATAGAATTTTGACCATAGCCCCAGCCGCTGAATCCTTGAATTGTCGCTATTTAATTAAATCGCCAGTTCATTCTCCTGTTCGGATTCATATCGCAGAGTATATCTGCGCCGTGATGGACGACGTTTCAGAGTTTGGGGCCCCGCTGTGGCCCCATGAAGGGCCGCAATTGCGACACCAATTTCTGAAGCGCCATGATTCACCGCTCCGACACTGCGTCCTCCCGTCCGGCCCCGTCTGCCGCCTCTGCCGCGCCGGCCGCCCTCATGCCTCCGCGCGGTTCGGCCCTGAGCCGCAAGCGCGAGCAAGAAGCGCTCGACGGCGACGCCGCACAGGGGGTCACGGACTCCCCACCCGGCGGGCAAGACTCGGGCGCTGACGGCGCAGCCGAGGCCGGCGCGACGCCCGAGGCGTTCACCGCCGCCCCGGCAGCTGCTGACGAGGACGCCGCAGCGCCGCAAGCGACGACCACCGAGACAGAAGACAACGACCGCGGGCTCGGTGTGCCCTTGTTTGGTTTGTTCAGCGGCGCTGGCGTGGCGGGCATCGCCATGCTGGCCGGCGGCGGATCGTCGTCCGACGCCTCTTCGGCCGGGCAGTCACCGACCGGCGGCGATGTCGCGATCACGCCCCCGCCCACATCCCCCCAGACACCCGCCACGCCGACGACCCCCACGCCCCCCCCGGCAGCGCCTCCCAGCGACGCCGCCGAGCCCGCTCAGCCAGCCCACCCGGACCCCGACAGCGGCCAAGCCGCCTTGCCCCCGCCGCCGCGGGCCGGCCAACTGGTGATCCAGCTCCCCAACGACACCGGCGCCAGCGCTCTCGACCGCATCACCGCGGACCCCACCGTGAACCTCCGGGTTGATGGCGCGGAGCCCGACGCCTCTGTCCGGATCGAGCGCTCGCCCGACGGCGGCAACACCTGGGAGGTGGTCACCGATCCGACCGCCCCCTGGCCGGAGGGTCAGTACCTCGTTCAGGCGGTGGTCAGCAATGCCGGCGGGGCGAGCACGACGCCCGCCGTCTCCCTGACCATCGACAGCCAGGCGCCCGCCGTGGCCGAACTGGTGGTGTTGGGCGCCCCCACGCGGGGCGAAGTGCAACTCGCGATGAACGGCGTGGAGGCAGGCGCTGCCGTCGCCTACCAGGTGTCGGTGGACCAGGGGCAAACCTGGCACCGCACCCTCGATGCGCTCCCCAGCTTGATGGACGGTCAGTACCAGTTCCGCGGCGTGGTCACCGATGCCGCCGGCAACCAGAGCTTCACTGCCCCTCAGACGGTGACGGTCGACACCGAGCCGCCCGCGCCGGTGACCTTGCAACTGCGCAAGGTCGGGGCGCAGGGCTGGGAAGCCATGTCCGCGCTCAGCAGCACCGGCGATGTCAACCTCAAGCTGCCACTGGCGGCCGGTGTCACTGCGCGTTATGAGCAGTCTTCAGACGGAGGCGCGACCTGGACCGCAGTCACCAGCGCCGTTCGCGGCCTGCCGGAAGGCCACTACAGCTTCCGCGCCTTCCTGCAGGACGCTGCGGGCAACGAAACCGCCCTGGCGCCTGTCACGCTGACGGTGGACCGCACACCGCCTCCCGCCCCTCAGATCTTCACCACGATGGAAGCTATTGAGGGCGATCCAGCCAACGGCTATCTCACCACCGACGGCAGCTATCAATTCATCCTCAGCCATCTCGATCCGGGCGCGCGGACGTTCTACTTCATGCGTGAAGCGGGTACGACGGAATGGAAGCCCGCCAGCGGCTCCGGCACCGACATGCTGGACGGCCGTTATGAATGCCGGGCCGGTTTCCAGGACGCGGCGGGGAATTTCAGCTATTCCAACATCCTGGCGCTGGTGGTCGACACCCGCCAGCCTGGCGCCGGAACGATCACGCTGTCAGGCTATACCGACCGCGGCTGGTACGCCTTCGACCATCATTCGTCTGACAACGAATTCACCCTGGTCCACATTCCCGATGGGCCGGTGACCGACATTCAGTGGCAGCTCAGTACGGACGACGGCGGCCACTGGGTCGCCACCACCGAGCAACAGACGCCGCTGGACTACCCGTATCTCTACCGGGCCATCGTCACCGACGACCAGGGCCAGACCTACACCACCCGCACCATCCGCGTGAACGTCAGTTCCCAGCCGCCGGCAGGCGGCACCCTGGTGCTCCAGGACCTGGACGATACCGGCAGCAACAACAAGGACGTCATCACCCAGGACGGTGCGTTCACCTTGGCCATCCAGAATGAGCCGGAGGGCACCTTCACCGTCTATGAGATCTCGGACATCCGCACCGGGGGCTGGTCGCCCACCGGGCCGGCGCAGGATCTTCCGTCGGGCACCTATTTCTTCCGAGCCATCTCCTACGAACCTTCGGGCGTCGGGGGCTCAAGCAACATGATCCGGGTAGTGGTCGACCGGGACGCCCCCGCCGCCGGTCCGATCCTCCTGTCCGACTTCGACGACACCGGTGCATTTGGCGACAGCATCACCAGTGACACCAGCTTCACCTTGGCCCTTCCCACGCTGGAGACGGGCGCGACGGTCCGCTACGCCCGGTCCTCGGATGGCGGTGAGACCTGGGCGGACACAGCGGCCGTCCAACAGGACCTTGCCGATGGGGTGTATCAATTCCGCGCGGAAGTGACCGACCTGGCCGGCAACAGCAGTGTGGGGCGTCCGATCACGGTGACCATCGACACCACGGCTCCCGATGCGGGAAGCCTGTCGCTGAACGCCGGACCTGGCGGCAGTCTGGGTCTGCAATGGACCGGCCCCGAGACGCCGGACACGCTCGACTATCAGGTGTCACTCGATCAGGGCCAGACCTGGTTGCCGGTCGCGGCGCATGCCGAGGCCGTGCCGGCCGGAAGCTACCTCTTCCGTGCGGTGCTGACCGACGCCGCCGGCAATGGCGCGACCACGGAAGCCGTCGCCTGGGAGGTGCCCACGACGCAGGCGACCGCGCCCGCAACGGAGCCCACCGATGCAAGGCGTCCGTCCGACCCCAGCGATGCACACGCCTACAGCAGCACCGAGGCGCTGTGGGTGTCCGCCCTTGGCAATGGAGCGGCGCTCAGTGCCAGTGCCTCCCTGCCGGTGCCGCTGGCACCCGTGATCTGACGCCGCGCACCCCTGACGACACGCACCCCTGACTCCGTCAGCCGCCTTCCGGCGGCTGGCGACCCCACCCCTCGCGCCCTCCGGTCTGCGAGACGCCCTAGGAGACGTTCATGTTCCATCCCGCCATGTCCCCGCGCTTGCCCCAGACTTTGCAGATGTTCCGGCATCCGTCCTGGCCGACCCTGGCCGACAGCCGGCTCGCGGTGATGGACTCGCCGCCGACGATGGCCATGGACGACGCCTTCGCAGGCATCGCGCCTGCGGCGCAGCGGCGGGATCCGGTGGCCGCTCCACCGGGCACCCTCGGCCAGACCGCCGAGCGCCGGTTCGCACTGCACGACATCGCCGACGACTGCGGGCGTGTGCACGCCCGGGATCTGCTCTTCCGTCGCGACAGCATGCTGCAGTCCTCGGCGAAGATCGATGCTCTGGACCGCGTCAGCGCGGCGCTCGCCAACGCCTTGCTGGACGGGTATGCCGCCAACAGTCTTCCCAAAGGCCAGCTGCTGGTGGCGATGGACGAAGCTGCGCTGTTGTCGCCGATCGCGCAGGCGGTGACGCCGGACATCGGCGCCGTGCTGCTGCAGTCGGACCTCACCATCAGCACCCAGGTGCTGATGCGGGTGGCACAGCTGCGCGCCGGCGGTGTGCGCTTCAGCATCGACGGTGTGACCCGCACCGATGACCCGCGCTGGCTGCTGGCGCCCTACGCCGAGACGGTGCGGCTCCACCTGGACCGCACGCCGCCGGACGCACTCAATGCGCTCGTCGCGCGGGCGGAGGCCGAGGGGCTGGAAGTGATCGGCTGCGGTGTGCAGTCAATGGGCGGATACCAGCAACTGGAGCATCTGGTGGTGACCCGGCTGCAAGGGCCGTTCATTGCCTCGCCGCTGGAATTGATCGTGCCGGCATTGCCCGGCTGCGACCCCGCCGTCCTGCGGCGGGTGCAGCTGCTACAGGCCAACCGGGTGTCGGCGCAGGGCATGGCGGTAGCCATCTCGGCGGATCCTGCCCTGGTGATGCGTCTGCAGCTGCTGCACCGCCTGTATGTCGGGCCGCGCCAGGAAGAGCCGACGTCTTTGGTGACGCTGGTGAAGGCGCTGAATGCCGGCGTACTCGCCGCCTGGCTGGAGATCCTGCGCCGCACGGCGTGTCACGGCCATCAGCAGCAGTGGGCCAAGGCGGTGCGGGACCAGGTGGAGGTCTACCAACGCTCCCTGCTGTGCCGAAGTGGCGCGCACGACCGTGACGCGGTCGAAGCCTCCGTCTGGCTGTTTCTACGCCGGCTGTGCAGCCCGGCCCATTACCTCAAGACGCTCAAGTATCAGCGTTGAGATCGGGGGTTCCGGTCGCGCTGTCACCGGTGCCGCGGTCATGGCTCCCTCCATCGCTCCCTTCGGCGGAGGGCTGCTCAGCCCCCCGCACCAGCGGCAGTGTGACGCAGGTGACCGCGCCGGTGTCCGTCAGCTCGAAGTGGAACTGCCCGCCCAGCTGCTCCACGCGCTGCCGCATGTGCGTCAGCCCCATGCCGGTCGAGGTGCCGAAGGCCGGACGCTGAGGCAGTGCGTCGGACAGCGAGGATTGTCCGTTGTCAGTGATGCGCAAATGCATGCCGGTATCGGTCTGCGTCATGCGGATCGAAACCCGGGTGGCATTGGCATATTTCAGCGTATTGGCCACCGTTTCTTCGACCACCCGCAGCAGGTCCCGTGCACCGTCGTCCAGCATGACGAACTCATGTTCGGACGGCACGTCGTACTCCAGCTGGAAGTTCTTGCCGCTCAGCAGGGAGTCGAGGCTGACACAGTAGTCGAACAGGATGTTCTGGAACTCCCGCTCCTCCCGCTGCGGGCTGTTGGACACCAGTGCCCGAACGCCTTGCAGCAGGTCCAGCAGGTTCTGCTCCAGCTGTGCCGCATTGACATGGCCGTCGCGTACCGAAAACAGCGTCGTCACCAGCCGCGAACCGATGCCATCGTGCAGCTCGCGGTACAAGCGTTCGCGCTCTTCCTGCGCGGCCTCCCGTCGTTCCAGCGTGCTCTGGCGGTCGTAAGCCAGCGTCAGTTCCAGCTCGCGCCGGCGCAGGCTGTCCGCCAGGATCCGGTTGGCTTCCCGGACCCGCTCGGTACTCTGCCCATACTTCATCAAGTGGACCCGCGCCATCACGATCAGCAGCGGCGGCAAGGCCAGATGCGTGAGGTACATGGGTGTGCCGATCAGACGCAGGAGTGATCCTGGCGACGCGTTGCTCAGCGGCCCGATGCGATGGGCCATCACATGAAAGTCGTGGAAGATCAGCAGGGCGGCCACGCCCATCTGCCCGAGCAGGATCATCGCCGGACCGCTGCGGGTGCGGCGCACATACAGCGCCAGTCTCCACAGCACCCAGAGCTGCACCGGCAGCATCAGCCAGATCCACACATGGGCCAGATGCACCTCGCCGCGGCTGCCCAGAAACGGTGACACCACCGCCGCCGCCGAGGAGGAGAGAGTGACCAGCACCGCCATCGGCCGGGTCAGCGGCTCCTGGATGAAACGCAGCACAAACAGGATGGTCAGCGCATTCAGCGCGCCGGTGCAGGCGTAAAAGCTCCACAACCAGGCATCCCGCCACGCAGGCGGCAGATGCACCCACAGCGACAGGGTGTAGACCGTCGCCCAGAAGAGCGCCACCGCACCGATCAGCCCGAAGGTATCGTCATGCCGGTTGACCGCCCAGATGCCCACCATGAACAGGCCGGTGAGCAGACAAAAGGCCTTGCTGGCGTCGGCCAGGGAGCCGCCGATGAAGTCCAGCACCTCGGTGATGAACGCGACCTGGCCGGTCTTCCCGATGTAGACCGGCGAGAAGGTCAGGTGGGGTTCCCAGCTGGTGTAGTCGATGGTCAGATGATTCGGGCCCTGGGGCCGCAACAGCTTGACCGGTAGAGGCACCATGATCGGGCGAAACCACATGAATCGGTCTGCCGCGGTGGAGCGCGGGAAGCCATCCAGCCAGACCCCGTTGAGGTAGACATCCACCCCATGCACCGCCTGGCTGATCAGAATGGCCTTGGCGGGCCCGCGCAGGTGGATTTCGCGGTTGCCTTCCCGCGTGTCGTCGTAGCTGTCGCCCGGCTCCAGGTAAGGGTCAAGATCGATGACCAGACGCGCCTTGCGCAGTTGAGATGGCCCCTCCTGGTGATCGACGATCGGCATCGACGCATCAACCTCGCTGTCCAGCAGTGACCCGTCGAATCGGAGCGCCTCGGGATCATCCGGAGGCACGGCCCGCAGCTCGTAGCGCTGCGCCTGTGGAATGGTCTGGATGGCGGACAGCTGCGTCGCGATGTTCCAGATCATGAAGCCTGCAAACACCACCACCACGCTCAAGGCGAGCAGGGGGCTCCACCAGAATCGGCGGCCGGCCATCTCGACGGCGGGCCACGGCGGCAAAGAAGGAACCGTAGGCATGACACCCCTCCCGGGGACGGCAGGCGGCCCGGCTGAGGACGAACCGGGCCTGCGATTCGACGCCGCTGCTTTGGCGGCCTCTGTGACGCGGGCGGTTCGGCGTCCTCAACACCCAACCACCCGGGGGCCGCTCAGTGTAGCGCCAGGTTCAATTGGTCCACCACTTCGGCCCAGTCGGCGTCTTCCAGCAGAAGATCTTTCAGCAGCCGGGACTGGGACGGAGTCCAGAAGGGCGCTTCGGTGATCTTCACACCGTTCGGGAGCGGACGATGCTCGTCAATGAAGGACTGAATCTCGGATTCGGAGGACGGAAGCCCGAGTTGATCGAAAAGTTCGGCAAAAGGATGGACGCTGGGTTCCATGCAAGACTCCTGGACGGTCAGTTCTTTGAAAATGCGGCGTTACCTCTCGCACGAGAGGCCTCCCGGCAAGGCTAACATCATGCCCGGGGTCTACAGCGGAGGAACGATGACAACAGGCCAGGACCAGCGACAGCCCGTACCCACCGCCAGTGACGCGGCGGACGACTCACGCCTGAGGCTGGCGGGCAGCCGCCTGCGCCATTTCCATGTCTGCGCGTTTTTCAACAGTCGGGAGGAAGAACATCAGGTGCTGGGTTCTTTTTACCGGGACGGCGTGCGGCTGGGCGAGCGCAACCTTCATCTGGTCGAGGGGGACAGCATGCCGACACACCGGGCCCATCTGGCTGCGGGCGGCATGGACGTGCCCGGATGCGAAGCCTGCGGGCAACTGGTCATGATGCCCTGGCATCACGCCTATCTCGACGGCGGGCAGTTTGATCGGCAACGCGTGCTGACGCTGATCGAGCAGGTCGCCCGTGAAGCCAATGCCCCCGGCTCGGTGCCCGTGCGGGTCATGGGCCAGATGGACTGGATCGTTCAGCCGGGGGTGGACCGGTCCGAAGTCATTGCCTATGAGGCGGAGGTCAACGAAGTGTTGTCCCGCCACCAACAGCCCGCGATCTGCGTCTACGACATCGCGACGCTGGATGGCGCGATGATGATGGACCTGCTGCGCACCCATCCGCTCACCCTGATCGGCGGGGCCCTGCGGGAAAACCCTTTCTACACCCCGCCGGCGCAGATGCTGAGAGAGCTCGCTGCCCGCCGCGGCCAAGATCCTGCCAACGCCGCACCGTCCGTGCGGCTGACGTTGACCTGAACTTCCAATGCGTGCCTTGCATGTAGATACCGGTCGGCCCACGTCTGCGGCCGACGAAGCGCTGCGGGACCTGATGGGCCTGCTGGCGCTGCCGGCGCTCTGGGTGGGCCGTGATGCGGCGACGGTGCTGCAACTCACCACCGAAGCGGTGAACAGCATTGTCAGCACCGCCGTGTGCCTGGTCCGGGCGCCGTTGTCCGCGGGCACCGAACCCTCGACCTGGCTGTATGTCGGCGGCGTGCAAGTGGACGCCGAAGACGCCTGGGACGGCTTCATCAACACCTGCCTTCAGATCGACGAAGGCCCGGAAGATCCGGTGGCCTTGCCATCCCCGCTGGGCACCTTGCGCGTGGTGCGGCTGCATCTGGGGCCGGCCGGGCGCTTTGGCGGCCTGTGGTTCGGATCCTCCCGCGGCGACTTCCCGTCTCTGCATCAGAGCGCCTTCATGCGGGCCGCCGCCACCCTGGCGGGGACCGGTTTGCATGCGGCCCGGCTGGACCAGGAACGCGAGCGGGCCGCACGGGCCAAGGACGAGTTCCTCGCGATGCTGGGGCATGAGCTGCGCAATCCGCTGGCGCCGATTTCGACGGCACTGCACCTCATCAAGATGCGCAGTGATGGCTTGGGCCGGGAGCATCAGATCATCGAACGTCAGGTGGGTCATTTGTCCAAGCTGGTGGATGATCTACTGGACATCACCCGCATCACCCGCGGCAAGGTGGAACTGAGTCGCCAGCCGGTGCTGGTCGAGGCGCTGCTGACCGACGCCATCGAAGGCGTCAGTCCGTTGCTGGAGGAGCGGCAGCAACTGCTCAGCACCCGCTTCGAGGTGCCGCCCGATGTGCAGCTGATGGGTGATCCGGGCCGCCTTCGCCAGGTGCTGGTGAACCTGCTCAGCAATGCCGCCAAATACACGCCGGTGCATGGGCAGGTGGGCATCCGCGCCGAGCTTCTGGGCGCGCAGGAGGTCTTGATCGAAGTCAGCGACAACGGCGCCGGCATCGACGCCGACCTGCTGCCGCGCATCTTCGACCTTTTCGAGCAGGGCTCCACCACCCTGGACCGGGCCAAGGGCGGCCTGGGCATTGGCCTGGCCATCGTCAAGCAGCTGGTGGATCTGCATGGTGGTCGGGTGGAGGCCTACAGCGATGGCGTGGGGCAGGGGGCCCGGTTCCGCGTTCTGCTGCCCGCCGTGCGAGCGTCGGCGGAAGCGCCCGCCACGCCGGCGGTGAGCGCCCCGTCCGCCGGCCAGGAATCGTCGGGCCGTGTGCTGGTGGTGGACGACAACCGCGATGCCGCCGAAACGCTCAGCCTGGCGCTGCGCTACAGCGGCTACGACGTGGTCACCACCACCTTGCCGCAGGAGGTGCTGGGGCTGCTGGCGGAACAGGCCTTTGATGTGGCGGTGCTGGACATCGGCATGCCGGTGATCGACGGTTATGAACTGGCTGCACTGATCCGCGCCGGCATGCCGGACCGGGCGCCGCGGCTGATCGCCCTGACCGGCTATGGACAGTCTTCCGACCGGGACAAGGCGCTCGCCACCGGGTTCGACGAACACATGGTCAAACCGATCGACCTGGATCGCCTGCTCCAGACCTTGGAGGGCATGATCCCCCGTCGCTCCCCCCTAGAATCCCTCTGAACTATTGCGCGCGTGCGCCCATGTCCTTGACTGGTTCCTTCCCTGCTTCCCCGTCCGCCGGCGCGCCGGTTCCCACGCACATCGCCGTCCTGGACGATGAGCCCGACATCACCCTGCTGCTGGCGGGTTACCTCGGTACGCATGGGTTCCGCACGACGCAGCTGCACAGCGGCCGGGCCCTGATGGACCTGATGGCGAGCGATCCGCCGCACCTGGTGCTGCTGGACCTGGGGCTGCCGGGCGAAGACGGTTTCGCCATTGCCCGGCAGTTGCGGGAGCATTGGCGCTGCGGGCTGGTGATCGTCACCGGTCGCGGGGATGCGGTGGACAAGGTGGTCGGACTGGAGATCGGTGCGGACGACTATGTCACCAAGCCGTTTGACCTGCGCGAACTGGTCGCCCGGGTCAAGGCGGTGCTGCGGCGTCTGCAGGCCGAACCGGCCGCCGCACCGGCGCCTGCTGCTGCGGCACCGTCTGCGCCCCAGCCGGTGCCGCCGGATGATGTCGACGACCGCGAACTGATGCACTTCGAAGGCTGGTCGCTGGACGTGGCCGCCCGGCGCCTGAATGATCAGGCCGGCGAAGAAGTCATGCTCACCACCGGCGAATTCGATCTGCTGCTGACCTTTGCCCAGCACCCCGGGCGGGTGCTGTCGCGGGACTTTCTGCTGGAACACACCCGGGGCCGGGAGTCGTCGCCTTTTGACCGCACGATCGACGTGCAGGTCGGCCGCCTGCGCCGCAAGCTCGGGACCGATGCCAATGACGGCAAGTGGATCAAATCGATCCGGGGCGCTGGCTACCTGTTCGTCCCGCGCGTGACCACCACCCGGGCCGCGCCATGAGTGGATCGGTGAACGAGCCACTGGACTCGGCGCCGCTGCCTCCCGGCATCGATGCCACCACCGTCTTCCGATCGCTGTTCGTGGCGTCTCCTGATGGGATCCTGCTGGTGGATGCGGCGGGCGAGATCTTGCTGGCCAGTCCGTCCGCCGAGCGTTTGATGGGGTATGAGCCAGGCACGCTGGCCGGTCTGCACATCGAAGCGCTGGTGCCGGACAGCATCCGTCCCCGCCATGCGGAGTTCCGGGAGCGCTACGGCCACGCCCCGCGCGCTCGTCCGATGGGTACGCAGATGGACCTCGTGGCCAAGCGCCGTGACGGCTCCGAAGTCATGGTGGAGATCGCGCTCAGCCCGCTGCAGGCCCATGGGCTGCCGTATGTGATGGCGTCCGTGCGGGGCATCGGGGAATATCCGCGGGTTCGCCAGGCTCTGCAACGCGCCCGTTGCAGTGAGCATCTGGCGCAGCTTGGCAAGCTCGCGGTGGATGCCCGCGATCCGCAGGACATCCTGGCTCAGGCGCCGGCCATTGCGGCGGAGGCCCTGGAACTACGCACCGCCATGCTGCACCTGCTGGACCCGGGCCGCACCTTGCTGCGCCTGGCCGGCGGGGTGGGGCTGGGCGCGGGTGAGCGCCTGGGCGCCAGCACCGAATGGCGCGCCGATTCGCCGGAGGGCCTGGTGCTGACCCGGTCCGAGCCCTTGATGGTGGAAGACCTGCGGCAGGAGCAGCGATTCCCGGTGGAGCATGCATTGCGCCTGGGGCGCCTGTCGCTGCTGTCGGTGCCAGTCTCCGACCGCGGCAAGGTGGTGGGGGCACTGACCGTGTGGTCCGGCCTGGACCGCCGCTTTGGAGATGCCGAACTGCGGTTCATGGAGTCGGTGGCGAACCTGCTGGGCACCTGCCTGCAACGGGCGCAGACCGAGGAGGCGCTGAGCCATTCCCAGCGCCTGGAAGCGGTGGGGCAACTCACCGGCGGCATCGCGCATGACTTCAACAATCTGCTGACCGTCATCCAGGGCAACCTCCAGGTGCTTGCCGACCTGCCTGCGGTGGGCGGCGACACCTTGGCGCCTCAACTGGTCGCGGCGGCGACTCGGGCCTCCCGGCGCGGCGCCGACCTGACCGGCAAGCTGCTGGCCTTCTCACGCCGTCAAGTGCTGCAACCGACCGCCGTCGATGTGGAAGCCTTGCTGCGCTCCCTCGCGGACATGCTGCGACGCACGCTGGACCAGCGCATCCGCATTCATGTCGACGTGGCGGACGGCTGCCCGGATGTGCTGGCGGATGCCAGTCAGCTTGAATCGGCGGTGCTCAACATCGCCATCAATGCGCGGGATGCGATGCCCGGCGGCGGCGATCTGGTCTTCTCGGCAGCGCCGCTGCCGCAACTCACCCCCGAACTCCGGGAGCAGCTGGAACTGGATCCCCAGGACCCGGGCCCCGGTTATGTCTGCATCGCCATCCGGGACACCGGCACCGGCATGCCGGAAGCGGTCAAGGAACGCGCTTTTGAGCCGTTCTTCACCACCAAGCAGGCGGGGCGTGGCACGGGCCTGGGCCTGAGCACGGTCTACGGCTTCGCGCGTCAGTCGCAGGGCACCGTGCTGATCGACAGCGAGGCCGGGCTGGGCACGGTACTCAGCATCGTGCTGCCGCAGCCACCGGCGGAGGCGCTGGAAGCACGCGCCGAACTCCCGGCGACCAGCGAGCTGGCGCCCGGTACGCGGGTACTGCTGGTGGAAGATGATGCGGAGGTGCGCCTGGTGGCCCGCCGGTTCCTGAAGGACCTGGGCTGTGGCGTCACGGCCTGTGCCAGCGGCGAAGAAGCGCTGGCCTGGCTGCAGGAGCTGCGAGAGAAACAGGAGATGCTGCCGGCTTGTCTGCTCAGCGATGTGGCGCTGGGCGCGGGCATGCGGGGCACGGAGCTGGCGCGTCAGGTGCAGGAGGCCTGGCCGGACATGAAGATCCTGCTCACCTCGGGCTTTTCGGCGGACTTGCTGCAGGGCGCCGCGGACTGGTCCTGGCCCTTGCTGCCGAAGCCCTACAACCGGGCGGAACTGGCCGAGGCGCTGGCCCGCATCCTGCGGGACTGATCGCGCCGCGGCCAGCGGCCGCCTCCCTCATTGCAGGCGGGCGGTGCGGGCTGACGAGCCGCTGATGACGTATTGCTCCAGACGGGCCAGATCCGGAATGCTGATCTGGCGCCGACCGCGCTCGCCGAAGCGGATCAGCTGCTCGCGGTTCAGGCGGGAGAGGCAGCGGCTGACGGTCTCCAGGGTCATGCCCAGATAGTTGCCGAGGTCGGCACGGGTCATGCGCAGGGTGAGTTCGTCCGCCCGCAGGCCGCGCTGGGCCATGCTGCGGGCCCAGGCGCAGAGGAATTCCGCCACACGGGCCTGGGACGCCAGGGTGCAGACCGACATGAGCGATTCGCGCTCGCGGCGGATTTCGGTGCTCATCGCTTCGTGGACCACCGCCATCAGCTCGGGGTGGCGGACGCAGCCTTCGAGCAGGGTGGCGTAGGGAATGATGGAAACGTTGCCGGTGTCCATCGCGACGGCGTCGCAGGCATGGCGGCCGTGGGCGATGCCGCTGAAGCCCAGCCAGTCACCGCGGAACTTCAGGCTGACGATCTGCTCGCGGCCGTCCAGGCTGCGGCTGACCAGCTTGTAGGCGCCGGAGTTGATCAGGAAGACGGTGTTGAAGGGCAGGCCCGAGTGATACAGCACATCGCCGGGGCGGACGACCTTGGAGGCCGGCTGCACCAGTTCCCGCACGGTGCGCATCATCTCCAGCATGCGTTGCTGCGGATCCTGCAGGGACTGGAAGCCCTGGAAGGGGCTGAAGCCGTCGTGCAGATCGGTCGAGTCATCCATCACGGACGAGCCGCGCGCCGAGACGGCGCGAGTGCCTGGATGGGAGACGGTGTGGGGGAAGGCGGGCAGACGGTCGCGCGAAGAAATTTGATGAGAGCGGTCGTGCTGGATGAGTTGAGCGGCTTCGGACATGATCGTTTCGGTCGTTGAGGTGTTGACACGCATCGTAAAAAACGCTCGCAACCGGCGTGGCAATCGACAACATCGCTGGGTAACACTGGGTGAACCGACGGTAACGATCAGATGTCTTTGCGCATCTCGTGAAGCCGTTTTCATCTGTACTCCCTAAGAGGAGTTGGTTGATTGACAACAATCAACGATTGCCGGGCATGTGGCACTTAGGCTGTCGTCACGTCTAAGAAGTGCCACAACGCGTGCTTGCACGCGCGCCACACCCACTCGCCATGCTCCATGTTCCCCCGTCAGATCGAGAACCGCCCCGTCGTCCAGCCGCCAGCGCGGCAGAGCCGGCGTCCGGCACGCCGGTCATGGAGCGTGTGGGCAGTGATCGGACGGGGGGCGAGCGTGCGACGGGTGCGCGGCCCGGTGGGGACAGCATGACGCGGCCGCCAGCGGGGAGCGCGTCGCAGGCGCTTGCGGGACGGCGGATCGGTCTGATCTGCGCCTCCCGTCAGGCCCCGGCGGCGGCGCTCTTCATCGAGGCGGCGGAAGGGCTGGGGGCGCAGGTGTCCGTGCTGCATGCGGCGGACGTGGTGGATGCGCGCGCGGCCCAGCAGGACAAGCTGGTGCGGATGCTCTCGCGGCTGTACGACGTCATCGAATGCCAGGATCTGCCCAGCACCGCCGTGCGGCACATTGCCGAGCTGGTGGCGGTGCCGGTGCTGGCGGACCTGGGAGCGCGGGCGCTGGAAGCGGCCGGTTCACACCGTCCGGAGCCGGGCACGCCCGCATGGGAACAAGGCCTGGCGCAGGTGCGGCAGGCCTTGCTGATGGCGCTGTAAACCAGCGCCGGTGTCGGTGACGCTCAGGCCCTTGCGGCCGGGCGTCGCCCCAAGGCTTACTTCTTCGCCTTCTTGCCATCCGCGGCGCGGGTGGAGGTCTGCAGCGCCTGGGCTTCCTGCAAATGATGCTGCAAGGTGGGCAGCGTCTTGGTGGCCCAGGCCTTCACATCGGCATCGTCCGAGTCCTTGGCGGCCTTCTCGAACAGCTTGACCGTGTCCTTGTGGGCTTCGACCCCCACGGTTTCTGCATAGTGGCGGTCGAAGCTGGCGCCATCGCGGGCGCTCAGGACCTTCATCTTGCCCTTTTGCATCACCGACGGATCCTTCGGCAGGTCCACGCCCTTGGAGGCCGCGAGCGCGGCCAATTCCTCGCTGGCCTTGGTGTGCTCATCCACCATCTTCTGGGCGAAGGCCTTCACATCGGCATTGCCTGACTTCTGCAGGGCCAGCTTGCTGTTTTCGACCTCGGCATGGCCGTTTTCAGCCGCCTGCTTCATGAAGGCGGAATCCTTGTGGCTGATCTTGCCGGACGCAGCCGACGCCGAGGCCCCGGGCACCACGGCCTGGGCGAAGGCGGCCGGGGCCTGCACGCTGGCGATCAGGCCGACCGCCGCGGCGGCCAAAGCCACGCGGCTCCAGCGGGCGGCGGTGTGGGGGCGGCTGCTGCGGAACGTCACGACGTCATTCATGGGGAACTCCATGCTTGTAGGGAAGAACCCCCTTTGAGCAATCTGGATTCCCGCCGCCGCCAGGCCGTCATGACGCTTCGGAATGCCGCCGCACAGCCGCTGTCATGCGGTGCCGACGCCCACGTCGTCAGCCCGCAGGCCGGCCGGTCAGGCGGTCGGCTGCTGGCGATAGCTCTGCCCCAGGGCGGTCAGCACGCCAGGGCCTGCCAGCAGGCTGGTGAAGTGGGGATCGGGGCTCATGCGGCCGATGAACCACGCATACCGGACAACGTCCGCCCGGGTTTCACAGACGCGGACCATCTTGGTCATCTCTTCGATCTGCTTGGCGGACGTGTTCACATCGGCACCATCGCCGTTGTGCCAGTTGGCCATCTCGGTCACCCAGAGCGGCTTGCCAAATTTTTTCAGCCGGTCCAGCTGCTCATTCAGGCCGTAGTCATACCAATGGAAGGCAAGCGCGTCGATCTGCGGATCCCGTCCGCCGTTGTTGGCGCGGTAGGCCGCATAAAACGCGTCCAGCCAGACGACCGGATCTTCGTAACCGCCCATCGTGCCCCAGGTCATCGCCGGTCCGACGATCTGCACGCCGGTCTGGGCGGCGACGGCTTCATAGCGCGGCCACAAGGCTGCAGCGTCCTGCGGCGTCAGGTTGGCCTGGTCCTTGAGGTTGGGCTCATTGAGCACCAGCAGGTGCTTGACCGTCGGTCGGCTCTTCAACTCCGCCACGACGGTTGCGACGTCGAAGTTGAAGTTCCACAGCATCGGAACGTGACTCATGGCCTTCGCGATCGACGGCGTTGCGCGGACGGCGGCATCCGGCTGCAGAGCCCAGTTGTACCACCAGCCCACCGGGCCGCTGAGGGCGCTGAAGTCGGCGGCGTCGCTCAGGTTGTAGGCGATGCCGCGCTTGACGAGGGGCGCGGGCGCCGGGGCGGGCGTCGGGCTGGGCGCCGGTGCGGGGCTCGGTGACGGCGAGGGCGAAGGAGAAGGAGAAGGAGAGGGCGCCGGGGAGGGCGATGGCGTGGGGCCGGCGGACGGCGGAGGCGCGGATGGCGACGTGTCGCTGCCGCCACCGCTCCCCCCGCCACCGCAAGCCGTCAGCAGCGCGGCCCCGGCGGCAGCGATCAGCGTACGGCGACGGGGATCCACTGCCAGACCCGCCGAAGGCGGCTGCGGAGCGATCAAGCGGGAGGACGGAGTCTGTGAACGGTTCATTCGAAGCTACCTGGCTACCTGGCCCATGACGCTGTCCCTGGATCCAGGGGCAGTCGATGCGGGCCGGAGTATGGCGCTGCAAAAGCCTGCGTGGTTGCCGTGGAAACAGCTTGTTAAGCTTGCTGACACACCTCCAAAAGACTGACTTTTCTGGCGGGGGTCCACCCGCCGCAGACCGTCACCGCCTGACGAGAAATGTCGGGATTCGGGCGAGCATCGCGCCACGTGAGGCATGACTCTTGCGACACCGGCGCCTGCGTCGGCGGGTCGACGGGCGGGCGCCCCCGGCTGGAGGCCGCTACGTCAGCGCCCGCACCAGCCACTGGATGAGCAGGAGGACGCCCAGACCGGTCCAGAAGCCGTTCCATCCGCCTTCGCGCTTTTTGAAGCGGAAGGCCATGTGCGCGAAACCGCCGACGACGACGAAGCTGGAGACGCCCGCGATCCACAAAAAGAGCAGCAGGCTTGATTGGAATCCATACTGCGCCCAGGGCGGCGGTGGCAGCTTGGTCGCGTTGGCGGGGTGCGCGGCGTCGGCTGCGCCCCGAGCGCTCGCCGCCGACGCCCCGCCTGTGGCGCCTGGCACCGGCGTGCCGGCCAAGCCCGCACTTGCTACTGCCGCGCGCGATGGTGCCCCGCCGACGGCCGCCGGCGAGGGCTGGCCGAGCGCGGCGGCGCGTTTGTCGCGTCGCGCGTCCTTGCGTTGCGCGTCGGTCAGCTGCAGCACGGGTGCTGGCCGCTCGGCCGGCTGCCACCAACTGCCGCGCTTCAGCTGGGGCGCTTGTCCTTCCGCTGACTTCGTACGGAAGGCGGCAGCATCGCCTGAACGCGGCGGCGCTGCGGGACCGGGCAGCCGCATCGCCTGGGCGATCAGCGGCGCGCCCTGGGCCGCATCCACCATCGCCACGAACCGGCTGTAGCCCAGCAGCACTTCGCGGGTGGCCGGCTGGTCATGCCAGGTGGCCGCTTCCATGCCTTGATGCCGGGCGCGATGCAGCGCCGCCCGCAGCTTTCGCCGCTCCTGGCGGGACACGGACGGCTGGTCATTGACCACCACGCCGGTCACCTGCTGGCGGGCCCCTGCGCGCATCACATGCTGCTTGGCCGGATGGGGTGTGAAGCCCTCGTCCTTGAGCACATGCCGCACCTGCCGCAGCAGCTTGCCGACCAGCGCTGCAGCCTCCCCGGAGCCGGAGAAGGTGAGGTCGTCCGCGTACCGGGTGTAGGTGAAGCCCAGCTTGTGCGCCAGGCCCTGCAGGCGACGGTCCATGCGCCGGCACAGCACGTTGGTGAGCATCGGGCTGGTCGGGGCGCCTTGCGGCAGCACCCGGTCGCGGCCCTTGCCTCCAACGAAGAACGCCTCGCCGTCGACGACCAGCTCGTCACACGGGTTCTCGCTGCACAGCAGCGCCAGCATCGTGGCCACCGGTTCGGGGTAGCCGAGCCCCTGGAACACGCCCTTGATGCGCGGGAAGGTGATGGTGGGGAAGAAGTTCTGGATGTCCAGGTTGATGACCACGTCCTGTCCCACATGCGGCTTGGCATTGGTCAGGATGCTGCGACCCGGCAGGAAGCCATGCGCGGCGGCATGGCAGGGCACCTGGGCCAGCACGTTGTCCAGCACCCAGTATTGCGCACGCTTGAGCCGCGGCATGGGCGCTGAAATGGTGCGGTGACCGCCGGTCTTCTTGGGCAGCAGGAAGCGGCGGTAGTGATGGGTGCGGGCCACCTCGCGATGGAAGGTGAGGAACTTCAGCTCCGGCAGCGTCAGGCCCATGGCCTGGGCCAGTGCCATCGGCGTGTCGAGGCTGGGCAGCCCGGCCTGCAATGCACGTGCTGGCGCCTGCGCTGTCGGCAGGGACAGCCCGCCGGACACACCTGCACCGAGATACGGCACCTGCGTCTTGCGCGCCTCATGCCAGCGCAGGGCGCGCTCGTGACGCCGCTGCTCGCGCAATTGCGCGGCGGCTTCCCGGCGGATCAGCGATTCCTGCATCCGCTGCTTGCGCATGGCCTGCAGCGCGGCTTCCGGATTCTGGATGACGCGCAGGCGTTCCTGCAGTCCTTGCAGGGCCTGCGTGACTTCGGCTTCGCGCTCGATCAGCGCGGCCTCCAGCGTCGGCTGAGCTTCGCCCTGAGGCCAGAAGCCCAGACGCTGCATCTCCTGCAGCACCACGGCGTCCTTGGAGCTGGTGCGGATGCGTTCGATGAGGTCGGCCCGGGTGGGCATGCGCTCGGTCATGGCGCACCTCCCGGGGAGGTGGCGACCCGCCGGATCAGGGAGAGGGGGAAAGAGAAGGGGAAAGAGAAGGGGAGTGCAGCGCGCTTCTCGTCGAAGAGCCTGAAAGGCTTGAAGGACGGGCGCTGTCCACTCGACGCCACCCGCCCCACCATGGGCCATATTGCTCCAGGGGAGCCATATCGGAGATGCCCATGGTGGGGCTGGGTGGCACAGTGAAGACGGCGCCCGTGACGCATGGAACGGCAGGGAGCAAAGACGGCGAAACACCGCCCGGATTGCAAGAGCCTGCGCGCTGCACTCAAAACCAGTTTAACCGCATCGAGCCTCATGCGGCCTCCATCGATGTGCCAGGTGTTGCCGATGCCACGGAGGGCGCCGGCCGTTCTGCGAGACGGGGTTGCGCCAGCTGGCGCAGGGCCAGCATGTGGGCGCAGGGCCCGCGGCGCAGCCGGTTCTGGCGGAAGAAATTGCAGCCGCACTGGCCGTCGACGAACTGATGGTCGGCGTTCAGGACGACCTGCGGCGTGTAGCGCTGCGTCCCCTGTCGGACCTCGCCCTCGATCACCAGCCGCGCGCCTTGCGGCGCCAGCGAGCGCAGCTGGGCCTTCCCGCCTTGGATCAAGGCCAGCGCGTCCGCTTCCTCGGGGCTGGCGAAGCGCAGGTCGTCCAGCGGCAGCGGATCCCGCGCCAGTTCACGCCAGGCGTAACGGCCGCTGGGCAGGTCAAACACGGCGCGTCCGGCCTGCACCCACAGGCCCAGGGCTGCGTCGACGTCACGGACAGACAGCCCCGTCTGGCTGGCAACCGACGCGCTGGAAGCCATCCAGTCGCGCTGCAGCGCAGTCGCCACCGCCAGTTTGGTGGGGTCGCTGACGGTGTGCCGCGGCTGCAGCAGGTCGAAGCGGCCGGCCGCGGACCAGTCGTTGCTGGTCCAGCCGGAGAGTCCCAGTGTGACGGTGATGTCGCCCAGCTCCACCACCCAGAAGCTGGGCATGCCGGTGCCCAGCAGATGCACCCGCACTCGTGTGGCCACAGCGATCAGCCGCTCCAGCGTCAACAGCCGTCGACGTCCCCAGACGCGGATGGTGCGCGGCTCCGTGAGCGGCTCGCCGACCAGCGCGCTGCGGCGTGCGGTGAAGACCTGTTCCCAGGGTTCGAGCACCAGTCGCGCCGGGCCGCCCGGCGTCAGCTCAAACCGCAGCGACCGGGGCCCCGCACGTTCCTTGCGCTGGCGCAGGGCGGCGCAGAGGTTGTGCAGATCCATCGGATGCAGCTCCAGCACGGTGGCCGGCAGCGTCATGGCTGAGGACACCTGCAGGAAGCCGCGGACCCAGCTGTCCGGCAGGTCGATTTTTTCCTCGCGAAAAGCGGGGTCGTCGCCGCTGGTCACGGTGAAGCCGGCCGGGTCGACCTGCAGCCGGGTGGCCTTGTAGTCGCGGATCTTCTGGAACTCGTCGTACAGGCTGCTGGAATAGTCGATGTTGGTCGTGCCGAAGGCCATCTCGCCGGTGCGCTCAAACACGTCGTGGCGCACGCTGACGGCGCAGTAGGTCGACTCGTCCTGGCTGAAGGCTTCGAACAGCAGGCGCTCGGGATGGACGCTGATGACCGGATCCAGCACGAACCAGGCGTCCTTGTTGGCGGTGTAGAGCCAGTTGAAATACTTCTGGCGTGCCGCGTAGAACGGGGCGAGCAGGGCGCTTTTGCGTTCCCGCAGCTGCTTGAGTTCCGACTGGAGCACGGCGGATTGGGCACGGACCTCCTCCGCGGTGGCCATGTAATCGGTGAGCATGGCCTGCTCGTTCTGGGCCAGCCAGGCCTTGTAGGCCGATGTGTCGCGGCCGCGGTAGCGCAGGTCGCTCACCACCACCTCATGCAGGGCGGAGAGGGCCTCGCGGAAGGCGAGATGAGCGTGGGAGTCGCGGCGCAGCACGCCGTCGAAGGCGGTGGGCGGGCGCAGCGCATCCGGCACCAGATGGAAGGCCTGGGCGGACGTGCTGTCGTCCACGCTGGTGCTGCCGTAGTACTTGTAGCGGAATCGCATGGTCGTCAGGCGTCGGTGGCGGCGCTGGAAGCGGCCGCGGGCGTCTTCCATTGCAGGAAGGGCAGCGCGATGGTCGGATGGCGGGCGGCGATGTCCCGCAGGCCCGCGATGTATTGCGGCTTGTCGGTCAGACTGGCGGTCACCACCTGCCGGGCGAAGATCGCGGCGACGACTTCGGCAGTGGCCGGCGCATCGATCCGACCCCGCAGGAACTCGATGACCCGTGACTTGGCCGTGCGCCCGCGATGCACCTGGCTGAGCACGGCCAGGAAATAGGGCGTCAGGCCGCGCAGCCGCGCGGCGAGCGCGGCCGGATCGTCCGTCGGCAATTCCAGCAGCCACTGCGTCACAAAGAGCTGCACCTGCGGGCCGGGATGCTGGCTGAGGCGGGTCAGACACAGGGTGGCATCCGCAGCGCTCATGCGGCGCACGAGGCGTGACCGGCCCAGCGCCTGCACCCAGCGGCTGGGATGGTCGACCAGGCTGATGAGGAACTCCAGGCTCAGAGACTCATCCGGCAGGCGCTCACCGATCAGGGTTTCGGCGTAGAGCCGGGCGTCGTCGAAGCCGGCTTCCGCAAGCGGCAGCAGCTCATCGGTCTGCTGCAGCGTCGGGCTGGCGGGCAGCAGATGGTCCAGGGACTTCATGGCGGCCAGGCGCACCTGCTGGTCGATATGCCGGGCCAGCGTGGCCCACTGGCGAAGGCTGAAGTCCGTCGCAACCCGGGAGGTCAGCGCCCAGGCGCCATACCGCTGCGCGCCGCTGCTGCGGGCCTGCAGGGCCCGCCAGGTGCCGGACGGATCGCGCGCCGGAGCGGCGTTGGCGAGTGGCCCGGTGAGCCAGCGCAGGGCGTCGTCATGCGCGCCGTCGCCGGACTCGGTTTGAAAGAGCGAAGCATGCAACCGGTCGGCGACGGTCCGGGCGAACCCGGCATCCTGCGCCGCCACGCGCAGCAGCGCAGGGCCAATGGCCGCGCGGATGGCAGCAGCGTCGCTGGTGGCGAGTGTGCCCATCATCTCGGCCTGGCCGCGCAGCACTTCGTCGGACAGCGCGGCCAGCAGTCGGGCGCCGCAGGCGCGGCGGCCCGCGTCTTCGGCGCTGAGCAGTCGGGTGAGGGTGGTCGGCGGCAGGAAGGACGGGCCGGCCGGATGCCGCAGCAGCCAGGTGACCGCCAGGCTCACCACCGGCGTGGCCGGATGGTCGAGCAGAGGCAGCAGGTCGCCGATCATCGGCATCAAGTGCGCAGCGGCGGCTTCACCCAGCGGTCCGGCCAGCATCTCTTCCAGCACCGCGCCGGTTTCAGCGAGTTCCGGCGCGTCTTCATCCACCGCAGCCAGGGCGGACAGCAGCTCCTGCAGCAGCGCGGGCGTCGGCGCCAGCAGCGCCAGGCCCTGGCCCTGCTTGCGCGCGCGGGGCTGGCCGGACAGCAGCAGCCCAACCGTCAATGCCGGGAATTGTGCAAACGTCACCGGATCTCCGGCGATGTGCAGCAGGGCAAAGTCTTGCGCCGGGGCGTGGCTGGAGGCAGCCAGCAGGCGCAACCAGCCCACCTGGTCCGGCGGGGCGGAGGCCAGCAGCCTCGCCTTCACCGCCTGGAAACCCAGGTCGACCGTCGTGGGATAGGGGCTGCGCAGCAGCGCTTCCAGGACGGGAACCGGCTGTTGCTGCAGCAGGGCGACGTGATCCTGCAAGGCCCTCGCCGCCACCCATTGCACGATCGCGCTGCGACTCTTCATCGCCAGTTCCAGCAGGGCCCCGGGAGACTGGTCCCACAGAGCCTGAAACGCCTCGGGGCGCTGGGCCGGCGGCTGGCTCAGATCCAGGGGCTGGCGGGTCCAGAATCGCAGCGAACGGGGACCGGACCCGTCATGCGGCAGATGCGGCAGCAGCACCTTCGACAGCAGCTTCCAATGGGCACCCGTCGGATAGAAGCGCTCCACCCGCTGGTATCGGCCGTTCTCGTAGGGGTAGTGGGCTTCCGAGGTGGCCGGGGTGGCGCGGCCGTCGTCCATGCCCAGCAGCAACTGCACGGCCAGCGTGGGCGCGAAGGGATGCTGCATCCAGGCCAGCCGGCGCAGCTGGCGCAGGCCGCGGGCCACCAGATAACGCCGGGTGGCGACCGTGAAGGTGTTTGGCGGTGTCGGACGCTTGCGGGTGGGTCGGCCGGTCGTCTCGCGCGGAGCGGGCGACAGGTCGTACGGGGCGGGCGGCCACGGCGGATTGGGCCGGGCCTGCTCGAAGCGCGCATGCAGACGGCCGATCACCTCGGCATCGCGGCGCAGTTCCGCCGCCTTGTAGACGTAGCGGATCCCCTGAAACGCTTCCTGTCGCAGGGGCAGATGGTCCAGCAGATCCAGCAGCGGCTCGCGCACCTCGGGCTGGACCAGGGCCAGGTCGTACCAGTCCTGCAGCAGATCGGGCCAATCCAGGGACAGGCGAGACATCGTGGCCACCATGGCGGCCACACGGCCCTCGCCGAACGCTTCGAGGGCGAGTGCGTCGCCCCAGCGTTCCTGCAGTCGAGCCGCTTCGGCGGTTCGTGCCTGCGCATCCAGCATCAGCCAGGCCTGGCGGGCGTAGCGCTGGGTGGCGGGGCTGCGGCCACGGGAGGCAAGCTGCTTCATCGCCTCAGCGGCGCCGGGGTCGGCGAGCCGCGCAAGCGCGGCAGCCAGGCACAGGTCGAGCAAATCGTCACCGGTCTCCAGCAGATCCACCAGGCGGGGCACCAATTGGCGGAGCGCCTGCTGGGCGGCGGATGGCGGATGATCCGCGGCACTGCACTCCGCCACCCGCCATGCGGCGCGGCTGCGCTGGCCGGGCGGCAGCAGCTTCCAGCGATCTGGCTGGAAGCGGGCAACCAGCGCCGCGACGGACGGTGGCACGGGTCCGGTCGGGCTCGCCGATGGCGCTGTCGACAGCGGTTGCGGAGCCGTGCCTGCCGCGGCACCCGCCGAAAGCGATGAAAGCGACGAAGGCGGCACGCCCGTCGGTGGCTGGGACACCGCGGCGTCGCCTCCCGTGCCGGGCAGCATCTCGAAGCCTTCCTGACGCAGGAGCCGGTCGCCGGCGGCGAGTCGCCGCTGAATGAAATCGTAGGCTTTGCGCAGCGCCTCCTCGCGGGAGATGGGCGCAGCAGTCAGGCTGGATTCGCTGAGCTCGTGGCGCACCGTCACGACGAAGCGGGCGGCGGGCGCGGGGGTGGTGCCCGGCAGGTCCAGTTCCACCACGTCCACCGTGCTGCGACGGGCGGGCGCTTGGGGGCGTGCCAGCGTGGCCGATGCGATCTTCTTCAAGACATCCTCTCCGGGCCCGGGGAGCGACGGCTGAAGTGGCCGGACCGGGTCCCGCAAGCGTCTGGTGTCGCGTGCGCCCGTCCAGGGGCGCAGCGCACCGGTTTGTTCTCGATCGACGCCTGGGGCCGACGACCGCTTCGAAGCATTCTTGCATGAGTTCGGCCGCCCCTGACGGGGACATCCGCCAGGGCCGGAGCCGTTGGCGCGCCGTGCAAAAGTGCACGGTTGGACACACGCAGGGTCGGGGGGGCGGCGGTGCCCGGCAGGGGCGAGCCCGGGCCCGGTCTGCATCCCCAAACGGTTGTAGGTAAAACCCCCTCAGGGCTTTCGGTCGAACCTAGCGGGACCGATCGGCGGATTGCGACATGCAGGGGGGGCGGGTGTTGCGTAGAGTTGGTTCTGACAGCGGAACTCGAGCTTCGCTGTTCATGCTTCTCTCTCGCATGGTCCGTCTCTTCCCTCTGCGGACGGACAAACTTTCGGCCCTGGTCTCACGACCAGGGCCATTTTCTTTTGGGCCTTTGAAGCTCCGCTTTGAAGCCTCACCGAAGCTGGCCTGGCCTGGCTTGGCGTGCGGCTCAGCGCTTCTCGAGGTTGGGCAGCAGGGCGGTGATGATGCCCAGCAGCGGCAGGTAGGCGCAGAGCGCATACACCTGACGGATGCCGTAGTGGTCGGCGACCTGCCCGAGGCCGGCAGCGGCAATGCCGCTGACGCCGAACATCAGCCCGAACATCAGGCCGGCGATCAGCCCGACGCGGCCCGGCACCAGTTCCTGCGCATAGACCACGATGGCGGAGAACGCCGAGGACATCACCAGTCCGATCAACACGGTCAGCACCGCGGTCCAGAACAGGCTGGCGTGGGGCAGCAGCATCGTCAGCGGCGCCACGCCGAGGATCGATGCCCAGATCACGTATTTGCGCCCGATCCGGTCGCCCACGGGGCCGCCGGCGAATGTCCCCACCGCCACCGCCGCCAGGAACAGAAACAGATACAGCTGCGCAGCCTGCACCGAGAGGTGGAACTTATCGATCAGATAGAAGGTGTAGTAGGTGCTCAGGCTCGCCATGTAGATGAACTTGGAGAACACCAGGAGAGCCAGCACCGCCAGCGCCAGGCCGATCTGCCGATGGCTCAGCCCATTGGCCTTCACGGCGCCTTTGTGGCCGCGCGCGGCCTGATGGCGCACCGTCCAGCCGCTGACCCGGAACAGTACCGTGATGGCCAGCATGGCGAACAGGGTGAACCAGCCGATGGCGCCTTGCCCACGTGGAATGATGATCGCGGCCGCCAGCAGCGGCCCGAAGGCCGAGCCCGTATTGCCGCCGACCTGGAAGCATGACTGCGCCAGCCCGAAGCGTCCGCCGGACGCCATTCGTGCCACGCGGGATGCTTCCGGATGGAAGGTGCTGGAGCCGATGCCGATCAGCGCCGCCGCGCCGAGCAGCAGCGGAAAGCTGTTCACCACTGCCAGCAGCGCCAGGCCCAACAGCGTGAAGCACATGCCAATGGGCAACAGATAGGGCTTGGGGTGCTTGTCTGTATACAGCCCGATCCACGGCTGCAGCAGTGACGCCGTGCACTGATAGACCAGCGAGATCAGGCCGACCTGGGTGAAGCTCAATCCGAACTGCTCTTTCAGCATCGGATAGATGGCGGGCAAGGTCGCCTGGATCAGGTCATTGAGCAGATGCACGAAGGCCACCGCGCCGACGATTGGCATCACGATGCTGCTGGCGCTCGGCCCGCTGGCCGCACCAGCCGGTGGTGCGGCACCGCGATCGATCTCGATGTCAGCGGACTGGGCGACGTCCGCCGGCATGGGCGGCAATGGATTGGAGACAGTGGTCATGAATGGAGCGCCGCACCTGGACGGAGGACAGGGCGGGGAACAACAGGGGCAGGGCGCTCGAGTCTAAGGTGGCTGCTTGTCGCCAGCGAGCCAAGTTCTATCGAGAATCGGACACGCTCGAGGTTTTGGGCGAGGGATGGTTGCAACGACTCGTCCTGGCCGGACATGCCGTGTCGTTCGCTCGACCTTCCTGGTACATGACCTTCCCGGTACGTCAGTACCCGCGCGTCTCTACCGGCATTGTCCCGGCACGCACCATCGCCCGCGCCGCGGCCTGTTCTTTGACGAGCCGTCCGTTGGCCACTCGTCTCACGATCCAGGGCAGCTGTCGCGGCGTCCCGCCCGCGCCGACCGCACACACATACGCCTTGGCGCATTTCTCGAACAGTTCCGCATTCAACGCCAGCCGCGAGGGTGTCATGCCCAGCAGCAGCACCTGGTTTTGGAACACGGCCGCATTCGCTCCAGAGGCCAACGCCCGCCGCAGTCCGATGAGATCGTCGCTGCCCGAGCCCATCATCCCCAACTGTCTCACCTGTTCATCGAATACTGCGGGCATGGTCCCGCCGAAGCTGGGGAGCAATCGTCCGAACGCTGCGCCGCCCCAGAGCATGGCGCAGACATCGTCCCGCGCCGCATACACCGCCTGGTGCACCTGCGATTGAAGCGTCTCCGCCCTGACCGCTGTCGACTCGTCAGAGCCCGGCGTGGCACAAGCGGCATCTGCGGCGGAGGCGGATACCCCTTTCACCGAAGCCAAGGCCATGCACAGCGGCTGCGCATCCCCCGCCAACCCCCACCACATCTGCGCGCACCCCGCAACCCGCAGCGACAGCGAATCACCAGCGCCGGGCATCAACCCGCGGCTCAACAGCCGATGCCTCAATGCAAACCACTGCTCCTTCATGGCCGACGCTCCCTGACGTGCTCACACCAACGCAAACACATCGTCAAACCGATTCAGCGCCTCATCCACCACCTCATCGGTATCGGCCAGGCTCGTATACAGCCGGCTTCCCGCCACCGAGATCAGCCCATGCGCGGTGAATGCAGCCCCCATTTCCTCCATCATGTGTTTGCGTCTGCGTGCCTCTTCCTTCACCCGAATCAGCTTCAGCAGACTGCTCGTGTCGAGCAGCAGCACCCCGGAGGTCTGCAGATGCACGATCGAGCCCAGGTTGTAGGCCACATACGGCAGGCCTCGACGCTGGATGATCTCGTCCAGCCCCCGCCGCAGCCGATCCCCGGCCCGACCCGCCATCACCGGCGCATTCGTCCGCTCCGTTTCCAGCAGGGCGTGATACCCGGCCACACAGGTCATCGGATTGGCCGACAACGTGCCGCCCACAAACGCTCGCCGTGACGTCGTCCCGATGCCCCCCACCAGCGACATCATGATGTCCTTGCGCCCCCCGATCGCGCCTGACATCGGATAACCGCCTGTCAGACACTTGCCCAGCACGGTGAGGTCTGGCGTCACGCCGAAATACCCTTGTGCGCCGCTCAGCCCTGCGCGGAACCCGGTCACCACCTCATCGAAGATCAGCAGCGCGCCAAACTCATCACACAGGCGCCGCACCTGCGCATTGAAGTCCTTGTGCACTGGCCGCGTCCCACTTTCCGGTCCGAAAGGCTCCACCAGCACTGCCGCCGTCCCTCCACGCAGTCGATTCCAACGCAGCAAGCGCCGCAAGGCTTCGGGATCGTTCGGCAGGCATTCCTGCGTCTGCGCCGTCGCTCCACGCGGAATGCCCACCGCCTCCATCCGTCCGGTTTTTGGCAGACGCATGCCATAGACCAGCTGGTCACTCCAGCCGTGATACGCCCCGCCGATCTTGATGACCCAGCGCTTGCGGGTATGGGTGCGGGCCAGCCGCACCGCGCCCATCACCGCCTCGGTCCCGGAGCCCAGCATCCGCAGCATCTCCACCCCGGGCATGTGCCTGCACACCAGCTCGGCCAGCTTCACCTCGTATTCATGCAACAGCCCGGTCACCGGGCCGCATTCATTCAGAACGGCCACCACCTTCTCCCGCACCGCCGGCGGATTGCTGCCCAGCAGCGTCGGCCCGCCCGCCTGCAGGAAATCAAGGTAGCGGTTGCCGTCGATGTCGCTCAGCCACGCGCCTTCCGCCTGCCGGATCGCAATCGGGAACGGATGATTGAAGGCGAGGTTGTGCTGCACCCCACCCGGGATCACCGCCTGTGCCCGGGTCGCCATCGCCTTCGATCCGGCGCACCGCTCGTCGAACCAGCGCATCACCTTGGGCATGGCGTCCGGCCGGATCGGCCGCATCGGCTGCTTCACCAGCGCGGCCAATCGCTCATAAAGTGCGTGCGTGTCGGGCCATTCCGAAACGGCGAATCCGGGGGAGGGCGACGGTGTGATGCCGTGGTCGCCTGCAGGGCCCGCACCGGTGGCATGGCCCGCGGGATCATCGTTGCGGCTGCCGTCATGTGGGGCGACCGGACGGGTCTCCGGAGCGGCGCTGGGCGCGGCGCCCGAAGAAGCGCCTGATGCAGCGCCTGATGCAGCGCCTGCCCCGGCGCTTGATGCTGCAGCACCTGCACCCGCATTCCCGTGCAAGGGCCCCGATGAAGCCTGAGAGGGAGAGGTCTCGATCATATGGATTCCTTTGATGACCACAGCAACTGCCTCAGTTGGACCAAGGGGTCCGGGGCGGACCCACGTCGATCCGCGGCGCCGGACGTCAGTTCCGGCCCTGAATGCTGCCCCTGTGGCGATGCCTGCATTCGCCGTTCAATACGCGAGATCAGATGGTCCCGCGCCAATGATTCCAGTTGTTCAACCGCCGCCAGCGCCGCAGTGCTGTCCCTGCCGCAACACACGATCCCATGATTGCGCAGCAGCCAGGCCTGCCGACCTGGTTGCACGGCGGCCGCCAGTTTGCTGGCCAGCCAGCCGGTTCCCGATGGGGCATACCCCACCACCGGCACGGTCGCGCCCAGGACCGACTGCAAGTCGGGCGGCACCTGCAGCGCTTCGCCGATCAGGGCGCAGGCGCTTGCCAGCGGCTGATGGGTGTGGATGGTGCAGCCCACCTCCGGCCGCGCCCGCATCACCCGGGCATGCAAACCGGTTTCCACCGACGCGGGCCGCGCGCCTTCCACCACACTGAGGTCCGCGAGCCGAAGCAGACACACATCCTGCGGCTCCATCGTCAGATAGTCGGTGGCCGACGGCGTCACCGCCACCAGCGTCTCATCGATCCGCAGCATCAGGTTGCCGCCCGTGCCGGCGAAGTACCCACGCTTGGACAGGCGCAGGCACAGCTGCACCACGGCCATGCGGGTGGATGCGTGCATCATGCGGCGACCCCTTCAGCGCCTTTGGCACCGGTCCCACCGGTCCCACCCGCCACGCCGGCTCCTCCGGCCACGCCCGCGGGGTCCGCCATCCCGGACGCCCCCGGCGCGCCGGTCGATGAGACCCGGTTAATCCGGTGGTAGAGAGGCGCCAGGCGCTGCCTCACTTCCTTGAAGGTCTCGAACTGATCGTTGTGAAGCTGACGCAATGAGGCGGTTGGCTCATACACCCGCCGGGTTTGGCGCAGCTCCGTCAGATCCTCGAAGCGCCGCTCCCCAAGTCCCACGGCCGCCAGATAGGTGGCTCCAATCGCATTGGCCTGGATCGGCTGCGCCAACTGTCGGATCGGCTGGCCGGTCACATCCGCCAGGATCTGGCACCACACATCACTCTGCGCGCCGCCGCCCACCGCCGTCACCGTGCCCGGCGAGCGTCCCAGCAGCCGGCTGAATGGCTCCATCATCCAGCGGGTGTTCAAGGCGACACCCTCCAGAAATGCACGGAAGATGTCCTCCCGCGAATGCTCCAGCGACAGGTTCAGCAAGCCCGCGCGCAGCAGCGGATCGTCCACCGGCGTGCGTTCGCCAAACAGCCAGGGCGTGTAGATCAGGCCACGCGCCCCGGGAGGCACCCGGGCCGCAATGCGGTTGAGCACCTCATACACGGCGGGGTGTTCCTCGTCACTGGCCAGTTCATCGGGATGGAACAGGATGCGGTCCCGCAGGAAGGAGAGGTTGGCGCCCGCGGTCGATTGCAGCGCCAGCGCCAGGTATCGCTGCGGCACCGCACACGGCACAGCGGCGATCTTGTGCCGCACGTCCGTCCGCATGCGGGGCAGGTGCGCGCCCAGCCATGACGACGTGCCCAGGTACAGGTGGGTCTCGTAGTCCCTCACTGCGGCGCTGACCGCCACCGCCGACGTGTCCACCGCGCCGGCCACGACCCGCGTCTGCGGTGACAACCCCAGCCGCTGTGCCACCTCCGGCCGCAGCGGTCCCAGCACATCGGTGGAGCCGACGATGTCCGGCAGCTTCGAAGCCTCCAGCCCGAGCATGCGGATCAGACCCGCGTCGTAACGCACGCGGGCGGGGTCACGGTTGTCCGTGACCCAACTGGTGAGGATGGAGTCCTGCGTCGCGCACAGGCGGCCGCAGAGCTTGAAGTTCAGGAAATCCAGCGCGTTCAGGAACTGATGCGTCCGCTCATACACCTGCGGCAGATGGTCCCGCACATAGGCCATGTGACCGGCGCCGTCCCGGCCGGTCCCGGAGGGTGCACCACCGGTCAACCGCAACCATCGCCAAAGCTTGAGCGGCCCATAACCTTCGATGTTGAGCCAGCGTCCGCGCGTGCGGCGGGCGATGGCCTGCGCACCCCGTGCATCCAGCCAGCTGAAGGCGCGACCGATGGGCTCGCCGTCGCGGTCCATGCACACCGTCACTTCCGTCTGGGTGGAACAGCACACCGCCGTCACCCGCTGCCGGCGCCGGGCATCACCAGCGAGCAGCTCATCCGCCGCGGCGAGCAGGGCGGACCACCATTCCAGCGGATCCTGCTCCGCCTGCACGCCTTGCACATGCAGGGCCACCGGGCGGAAGGCCCAGCCCTGAACGTGTCCATCCAGCGTCACCAGGGCGCATTTGCAGCCGGAGGTGCCCAGGTCGATGGCGAGCACCAGGGGGGAGTTGTCGCCGCCGGTTCCGCCAGTGAGCGGCATCACAGTCGCGGTGGGTACGGCGGCTGATGCCGGTGGGGCGGAGCTGTTCGGTGAGGCCGATGCGGTGGGAACTGCGGTTGCAAACATCAGAACTTGTAGCCCACCGACACCACCAGCCGATCATCGTCCTGGCGCTTCCAGCCATTGCCGTCCGGAATCAGGAACAGCTCGGGCCGATGGGTGCGCGTGGTCACCCATTCGGCCGTGAAACTCATGCCCCAGCGCTGATGCGTCACCCCGATGCTGTAGTCGCTGAAATCCGCCTCCTTGAAGTGGCGGATGCGCTGCGTGCCGGCATGCAGATTCAGCGTGGTGGTCGGCGTGAGGTCGTACTTGTAGCCGATGTCGTAGAGCATGCTGCCCCGCGACGTCTTGTCCCCGCGCAGGTAACACTCGATCGCCGGGGTGGGGTCCACCGCCGCAGCCAGGATCTGGCCGCAGACGCCGCCGGTGTCCGCGCCGCGATAGGTCCGGGAGATCACGTTCAGTATGCGCCCCTCCAGCTTGCCCCAACCCAGTTCCAGCACGGCGTAGGCGGTGTCGTAGCGGGTGCGGCGGAAGTCCACCGGGACGCCGGCTTCCAGGTCGATGCCGTGCGGAGCGTCGAACTTGGCGCCGGGGAAGAACTCCTTGGCCAGGCCCACGCCGAAGTGCCAGGCGTCCGGATCACCCCAGCGATAGCCGGTGGCCAGCAGCAGGTTGTAGCCGTCGGCATCGGTGAAGGCCTTGTCGCTGACGGTCGAGAGCTGGGCCAGCGCAATGATCCCGCTCTCATGGGCGAGTTGAACATTCAGTTGTGCGGAAGGTTTGCGGCCGGAGTCCGAGATGCCGCGATTGCGCAGGTCGGACAGCAGCTTGATCTCAGTGTCGATCGCCATGGTGGCGGTGCCGCTGGTGTCGGCCAGGGCCGGAGCGGCGAGGGTGGTGGCCAGCAGGGCTCCCAGCAGGAAGCTGGAGAGACCGCCGGCGAGCGGAGTCGACTGGGCAGATGTCATGGAGCAGTTCCTCCTGATGGGGTGTGCGAGGTTGGGCAGGGCGGCCCTGGAAGCGCTGTCACGCGACGCATCTGCTCGGTCTGCCCGAGGATCTCCGTGCCGATGTAGGCGCGGATGAACAGGTCGCCGTTCTTGATGCGCAGCGCGCCTTTGTATTTCTTGCGGTCTCGCGGGTCGTACACCCAGCCGTCCCGCCACGCGTCGTTCTCGAACCTGTCCAGTTGCGCGATCTGCACGCCGCAGGTGTCCGCAGGCGTGCCTGCATCCTTGTCCCACACGATGCGACCACACAGGGCGGAGGCCTTGTCGGCACAAGGTTTGAACTCGATCACCGCGCCACCGTCAGCGCTGAGCCAGAGGCCCTTGGCGTCCTCCGGCGTCGTCGCGTGTGAGGCGCCAGCCGCCATCAGCATCAGCATCAGCAGTGACGCCAAGGCCGGGACGCGTCGGACGCCCAATAAGGCAGGGATGGCAGGCATGGCGCGGAACCTGCGCTTCCAAGCGCTGACCCGCGGAGGGCGATGCGCTCGACATGCACGGTCGTTATCCTTGGAACGCGACAAGCGAAGGGGATGCGACACGCAAGACCTTCGGGAAGCATCCGGTGGGAGCGGAAGGGGAGGCGCATCGTGGGCGCCGGGGTGTCCAGACATCGCGGATCTCCTGAGGGATCGGATCCCAAGCTTGTTTAGTAGTGATGGCTATCGTAGCCATCGCTACTTTTATGAGGCTGGGGACAAACCCGCAACTGCCGCCGCGTGGGGCCTGGGCATCAGGCGATCAGGCGATCAGGCGACCTGGGGATCGAGCGATGGACGTTCAGGCCGACACACTGCGGTTGGCCGCTGCGCGCCGGCCTTGCGTCACCACCAGCGCCACGATCGCCAAGCCGGCAAACAATGCGGCCACCAGGGGCACCGGCCCGACTTCATCGCCACTGAGCATCAGCGAGGCCACCAGCGGCCCGAACGCGCTGCCGAAGAGCTGTGCCGCTGGCACCAGGGCGGCGACCTGTCCGCTGCCATCGGCGCGAAACGCCAGCGCCATCTGGAACGGCAGCATGAACAGCCAGGTGAAGGTGAACACCCCGCAGAGCCATGCAAAGGGCAGCGGCCCGCCATGCGCCGTCCCGGCGACCCCCAAGGCACACAGGCCCAGCGTCAGGCTGCATCCCAGCAGCGTGGGCCCTGGCGGCAGCCGACGAACCAATGCCGTGCCCACCGTGCCACCCACCACCTGCAGACCCAGCCCCGCGGCGATCAGCGTCTGCACCGCCACCGTCGAGAAGCCGGCACGCGTGCCCAGCGGCTCTGCGTACGCCCAGAACGCGCCCAGCGTTGCGAGCTGGAAGAACACCACCAGCAAGGTGCCGATGCGCGGCCGGGTCCATCGCATGCCGATGCCCGCCTGGCTGACGGTCGGCGTCAACGGCCCCAGCGGCCGTGCCCGGATCGCCGCCAGCAGCGCCGCCCCGACCGCGAGGCCCGCCAGAGTGTGAAAGCCTCCCTGCCAGCCGACGCGGGGAATGACGCCGTGGGCGAGCACCAGCCCGACCAGGGCCTGCGCCAAGGTCTGCACCACAAAGAAAACGCCCGCCAGCCGCTCCCGCGCTGCGGACCGCACGATGACGGCGGTGGTGCTCCACACCAGCAAACCTTCCGCCACACCCGCAGCGGCACGCACAAGGCCCAGTGCCAGGTCCCCCTGCATGCGGGGGGTGACGACATCCATGGCCGCGGCGAGCAGCGCAGCCGCCACGGTGATCGGCCGGATCTGGCCGACCGACAGCCGCAGGTCGCCGATCAGCACTCCCAGGCCCAGTGCCACGATTTCTCCCATGGCCACCAGGCCCACGCCCTCCAGCGTGACTGCGCGCGCGTCCAGCAGGGCGCCCAGCAGCAAGGGCTGAAGTCCCAGCATCAACAGCGCCACCGAGCCCACGGTGATGGCAAGTGCGGCGTCGCCGCGTCCGGTGGATGTGGATGAGTCCATCGCGCCTGTCCCCTGGAGGTGTGAAATCCGCGCGCGGTCGCGCCGGCAGCATGGGGAATCATCTTATAGTGATGGCTATCGTTATGGTGCGGGTGTTGTCCTTGGGACAATCCCTGCACAGGACGAAAGCGCTGTGCCTGCCATACCTCACTGCGTGTCGTTGGCCTTCGCCAGCGATGGCTGGCCTTGGCTGGCGATCACTGGATGTCGCTGGCCCTCGCGGGCACTGGGGGGTCCGCGGATGGCGCACGCAATCCCAGGTATCCTCGACCTGACTGTCGCCTGGTAGTTTTTTGCATGCCTACTTCCCGCCGCAAGACCGTAGCCGCTGTTGCCCCTGGTGCCGCGCCCACGTCCATGTCCACGCCTGGGTCTTCCGCGGGGCCCGACCTGGCCACCAAGCTGCAACCCGCCCAGCAACGGGCCACGGAAACCTATGAGCGGCTGCTGGAAGCCGCGGCGCAGACGCTGATTGAAGTGGGCGTCGAGCGTCTCTCCACCAATCTCGTGTGTGAACGCGCCGGGGTGTCGCCGCCTGCGCTGTACCGGTACTTTCCCAATAAATACGCGCTGCTGCATGAGCTGGGTCAACGGCTGATGCAGCGGCAGAACGAGTGTGTGGCGCGCTGGATGTCCCCGGAAGTGATCCAGGGCGGCGTGCCGGCGCTGGAAGAGGCGCTGGCGGGCCTGCTGCTGGAGACGTATGAGGTGACGCGTCGCACCGAAGGGGGCGTTTGGATCATGCGGGCGATGCGCGCGGTGCCGGCATTGCAGGAAGTGCGGCTGGCTTCCCACGCAGCGGTGACGGAAGCGCAGACCCAGCTGCTGGTGAAGGCCTTGCCGGGCGCGAAGCGGTCCGAATTGAAGCTCGCCAGCCGGATCGTGGTGGAGCTGATCTACGCCACGGTTGAGATGCTGTTCGACGAGACGCTCAAGCCCAAGGACGTGGCGCGCATCGCCGCCGGCATGATGGCCAGTCATCTGCAGCGCGTCATGCCCTGATTCGTGCGCTGATTCGTGCGCTGATTGATGCGCTGATTGAAGCGTTGCGTCTCGCCCAGCCTGCGGCCTGACTCGTGACGGCGTGATGCGGTCGTCGATGCTTGCCCACGCGGCTCGAGCAAGCCTGGCGCGCAGCCATGAAAAAGGGGACTTCCTTTTGAGAAGTCCCCGTGGAGGGCGATCCGGTCCGTGACCGGATGCCTCGCGGTCGCCCGGTCAAACAGGGCCGCCGCGCTGCGCTGGATCTTCAGCGCACCAGACGTCCGCCGGATCCGAGGATGGCGAAGTCCACATACTTGGAGGTGGCCTGGCCCTTGCCGAAGCTCAGGCGGTGACCGCCGATGTCGGTGTCCATGCCGCGTTCCAGCGTGTCGGACAGGCCAGCGGCGGTCAGCGTGGCGCTGCGCTCCAGTGCCTTCGTCAGGGCCTTGGCAGCGATGAAGCCTTCCACCGAGCGGGCCGACAGGTCCGCATCCTTGGAACCCTGGCGCAGACGCGCATAGTCGCGCATCACTTCGCGGTCCTGGCGGTCATCGGTCGGCAGGGTGATCGAGAACGCGAAACCCCGCGCCTGATCCGGACCGAGCTTGGCCAGCAGTTCCTGCACGTCGATGATCGACATGCCATAGAGGCCGGCACGGCCGCCCGCGGCCTGATAACGCTTGGTGAATTCGATGGCGGCAGAGGTGGTGGCGGCCAGGAAGATGACTTCCGGCTGCTGCTTGACCATCTCATTCACGGCGGCGCCCACTTCGGTGGTGTTGCGGGCATAACCCGACTGCGCCACCAGCGTCAGCCCGTGGGCCTTGGCCGAGGCCTGTGCACCCGCCACGGCATCGCGCCCGAGGCCGTCGTCCTGGTACACCAGACCGACACGGGTGCGGCCCATCTCGCCCAGCTGCTTGAACAGACGCTCGACTTCCTCGCGATAGGTGGCCTTGACCGGATACATGTTGCGGGCATTGACCACGCTGGTGGCACCGGAAACGGCGCCGAGCATCGAGACCTTGCTCTTTTCCAGAATGCCGTCCTGCTTCAGCGCTTCCAGGTTGGTCGTGCCGATGGTGCCGATCAGTGCGGTGGGGTTGTCCTGCTCGATCAGTTCCTTGACCAGCCGCACCGTCTCTTCGGGCTTCTGGCCGTCATCACGGGTGACCAGCTTCAGCTTCTGACCCTTGATGCCGCCGCGGGCATTGACCTCGTCCAGCCAGAGCTTGGCACCGGCGCGGATCGCCTTGCCGGTGACCGCCTGCGGGCCGGTGAACGGGGCCACCTGGCCAATGACGATGTCCGCATGCGCGGCCGGAGCAGCGGCAAGGCAGAGCAGGGCGAGGAGGCGGCGAACGCGGGGAGCAAGAGCGAGATTCATCGGGGGGTCGTCTGAGCCGGACGGCTGAATGGGGTTGAGCTACTTTTCGTGACAAGCTTCACGAATTGTCGAGGTTGGCAATTAGGGTAATTGCGGAGTCATGCATGGTGCAGAACTCTTTGCTCAACGTAAAGCGATTCTTATTGCTTGTTGAATGCAAAAATACTGCATTCAAGAAAATCTCCCCATGGACATCACCCTCGCGCAGACCTTTCTCGAGATCGTGGCCTCCGGCAGTTTTGTGCGAGCGGCCGAGAATCTGCACATCACCCAGACGGCGGTCAGCGCGCGCGTGCGCACGCTGGAGGAGCACCTGGATGCCAAGCTGTTCGTGCGCAACAAGGCCGGTGCCACGCTCACCCATGCGGGTGAGCAGTTCACCCGGCATGCCGCGATGCTGGTGCAGATCTGGCAGCGTGCCCGCCACCAGGTGGCGTTGCCACCGGGGCGGGAATCCATCATCACCATTGGCTGTGAACTGAGCCTGTGGGATCCGCTGCTGCAGGACTGGCTGCTGCACATGCGCACGGCCGCGCCGCATCTGGCGTTGCGCACCGAGGTTGGACATTCCGATGCACTGATCGACCGGGTGGCCAGCGGCACGCTGGATGTGGCGGTCGTGTATGCACCACAACTGCGGCCAGGGCTGCGCATCGAGCTTCTGCTGGAAGAGAAGCTGGTGCTGGTGACGACCCGGGAGGACGCGACGCTGCGTCCCGAAGAGTATGTCTACGTCGACTGGGGCCCCGAGTTTGCGGCGCAGCATGGGCTGGCCTTCCCGCATCTGGTCAACGCCGGCATCAGCGTGGGCCTGGGGCCGCTGGGGCGCGAATACGTGCTGGCGGCCGGCGGCACCGCCTACTTCCGTCTGCAGGTGGTCACGCCTTATCTGCGTAGCGGTCGCATGCACCGCATCCCGGGTGCGCCTGAATTCCTGTATCCCGCCTATGCAGTCTTTGCCGAAGGCGCGGACATGGCGGTGGTGCGGCCGGCGCTGGAGGGTCTGCGTGCCGTGATGAATCCAGGCGGTGCCGCGATGACAACGACTACAGCGACGGCGACCGGGACGACTGCTGCGTCGACAACTGCTACGTCGGCGACTGCGATGCCTTCGCCGCCTCCGCCGGCATCGGCTTGAGCGACTGCAGCACCGTCGGCAGCAGCTCACTCACGGTGGGGTGGATGCGCACGCCGCCCTGGACAATCTCCGTATACGGACGCCTGGACGCCATCACATCCAGCAGCGACTGGATGGCCTCGTCCCCATCGACACCCAGCAGCGTCGCACTCACAAGCGCCCGCGTTTCGGCATCCACGATCAGCTTGATGAAGCCCGCTTCCTCACCTTTTTCCACCGCGCGGCCCACGCGTGACATCGGCCGTGTGCCGATCAGCGCCGGGCGACCGCTCTTGCGCACCTCCTGCTCACTCGGCCCGATGCGGGCCAGCGGCGGATCGGTGTAGAGCGCATAAGCCACCAGCCGGTCCTTGATGCTGCGGCTGGCGCCACTGAAGAGGTTGTCCGCCAGCACCTCGAAGTCATTCCAGGCGGTATGGGTGAAGGCGCCCCGTCCATTGCAATCGCCCAGGGCCCAGATGTGCGGCACGTTCGTCTGCAGCTGGTCATTCACCCTGATATAGCCCCGCTCGTCCGTGACCACGCCAGCGCGATCGAGCCCCAGATCGTGGGTGTTGGGTTGCCGTCCGGTGGCGATCAGCACATGGCTGCCGAGCAGTCGCGGCTCACCTTCGCTGCAATTCACGTCCACCGCGATCCCATCGCGCGCCGGCGCCAGACGCACGCACTCCGCCCCGGTGCGAATGCCGATGCCTTCGCCCTCCAGCAGTTGCTGCAGCGCCTGGGCGACGTCGGCATCTTCCTTGGGCACCAGCTGTTGGCCGCGCTGCACCACCGTCACCTCGGCGCCAAAGCGCCGGAACATCTGCGCAAACTCCAGGCCGATATAGCTGCCGCCCACCACCACCAGATGCCGGGGCAGGCGGTCCAGCTGCATGATGCTGGCATTGGTCAGCCACGGAACGTCCTCCAGTCCCTCCACGCCAGGCTGCGCGGGCCGTCCGCCGACGTTGATGAAGATCCGTTCGGCCTGCAGCCGGCGTTGGCCGACCCGCACGGTGTGGTCGTCCTCGAACTGCGCATGGCCCATGATCAGCTCGACCTGGCGCATGCCCCGCAGCCACAGGTCCACGCCCTGGCGGGACTTGCCGGCGATGCGGTCCTTGCGCGCCAGCACGGCGGCCAGGTCCACCTCGGCGCCGGCCGGCACCCGCACGCCCCAGCGCTGCGCCTGCTGCACCACCCAGGCCGCGTGCGCGCTGGCCACCATGGCCTTGGTGGGGATGCAGCCGGTGTTGACGCAGGTGCCGCCCACGCGGCTCCGCTCGATCACCGCCACCCGCCATCCCGCCTGGGACATGCGCTCGGCCAGCGGCGGTCCGGCTTGACCGGCGCCGATGATGATGGCGTCAAACGCGGTGGCTTCCATGCGGGTCCTTCGAGAGCGGGAGGACCCCGAGCCTAGAAGCATCGGGCGGGTAACGCAAGGCATGGCGGATGCAGCGCTTGACCATACCCCCAGGGGGTATACACTCCGGCCCATGCCACATGCGCTAGAAGACAAACGCAAGGCCCTGCTGCGGGTGCGCCGCATCCAGGGGCAGACTGAGGCTTTGGCGCGTGCGCTCGAGGCCGGCGAAGACTGCGGCCCGGTGCTGGTGCAGCTGGCCGCCATCCGTGGCGCCGTCAACGGACTGATGTCCGAAATCCTGCAATCGCATATCCGGGAAGAGCTCGGGGCCTTGCCGGAGGCGGATGATCGGCATGCCCGGCTGGCCCAGGACATGACCACGCTGGTCCGCACCTATCTCAAATGAACCAGAAAGGCTCCCCCATGAAATCACGTGCCGCCGTTGCATTCGAAGCCGGCAAGCCGCTGCAGGTCGTTGAAATCGACGTGGCGCCGCCCCAGAAGGGCGAGGTGCTGATCCGCATCACCCACACGGGCGTCTGCCACACCGACGCCTTCACCCTCAGCGGGGACGATCCCGAAGGCCTGTTCCCGGTGGTGCTGGGCCATGAGGGCGCGGGCATCGTGGTGGAAGTGGGCGAGGGCGTGACCAGCGTCAAGCCCGGCGACCACGTCATTCCGCTCTACACCGCCGAATGTGGTGAATGCCTGTTCTGCAAGTCCGGCAAGACCAACCTCTGCGTGGCGGTGCGCGCCACCCAGGGCAAAGGCGTGATGCCGGACGGCACCACCCGGTTCTCTTACAACGGCCAGCCGCTCTATCACTACATGGGCTGCTCCACCTTCAGCGAGTACACCGTGGTGGCGGAGGTGTCGCTGGCGAAGATCAACCCGGATGCAAATCCGGAGCAGGTCTGCCTGCTGGGCTGCGGCGTGACGACGGGCCTGGGCGCGGTGAAGAACACCGCCAAGGTCCAGCCGGGCGACACCGTGGCAGTGTTTGGCCTGGGCGGCATCGGCCTGGCGGTGATCCAGGGCGCCAAGCTGGCGCAGGCCGGTCGCATCATCGGCATCGACACCAATCCGACCAAGTTCGAACTGGCCCGCGTCTTCGGCGCCACCGACTGCGTCAATCCCAAGGACTTCGACAAACCCATCCAGCAGGTCATCGTGGAGATGACGGGGTGGGGCGTGGACCATTCCTTCGAATGCATCGGCAATGTGAACGTCATGCGTGCCGCACTGGAGTGCGCCCACCGTGGCTGGGGTCAGTCGGTGATCATCGGTGTGGCCGGCGCGGGTCAGGAGATTTCCACCCGTCCGTTCCAGCTGGTCACCGGCCGCACCTGGAAGGGCTCGGCCTTCGGGGGGGTCAAGGGACGTTCGCAGCTGCCCGGCATGGTCGAAGAAGCCATGCGGGGTGACATCCAGCTGGCCCCGTTTGTCACCCACACCATGCCGCTGACCGACATCAACGAAGCGTTCGACCTCATGCACGAAGGCAAGTCGATCCGCTCGGTGGTGCACTTCTGAGGCCCCACCGCTGCGTCTCTTGATTTAGTGCAAGGACAGGCGGCAGGGCCGCTGGCAGGATGGCCCGCTTCATGACTGAATCGGCCTGTCCATGTCCAGCACCCTGTCCCTGTTCGACCGTCTCTCGCTGGCGGGTCTCCAGCCACTGACGCTGGCCGGTCGGCAGCTCCTGCCCATCGTGCAGGGCGGCATGGGCGTGGGCGTGTCGGCGCACCGCCTGGCGGGCAGCGTGGCCGCGCAGGGCGCCATGGGCACGATTTCTTCAGTGGACCTGCGCCGTCACCATCCCGACCTGATGGCCCAATGCAGCAGCGCCGAGGTCGGCAACGACCTGGAAGCCCGCAAGACCGCCATCGTGGCCGCCAATCAGGTGGCGCTGGCGCGGGAGATCCAGCGGGCGCGCGAACTGTGCAAACAAAGCGGCCTGCTGGCCGTCAACATCATGCGCGCGGTGAGCGACTACGCGGCTTCGGTGCGCACGTCGCTGGAGCAGGGCATCGATGCTCTGGTGGTGGGCGCCGGTCTGCCGCTGGAACTGCCGGACCTGGCCAGCGACCATCCCAAGACCGCGCTGATTCCCATCCTGTCCGACGCGCGCGGCGTGTCGCTGCTGTGGCGCAAATGGGAACGCCGCAAGCGGGTGCCGGACGCCATCATCATCGAACATCCCGGCCATGCCGGCGGCCACCTGGGCGCTGCGCGGGTGGCGGATGTGACCGACAGTCGCTTTGATTTTGAGGTCGTCATTCCCGCCGTGCGGCAGTGGATCCGGGACGCCGGCATGGAGGGGCGGGTGCCGCTGATTGCTGCCGGCGGCATTCGCCGCTGCGAGGACATCCAGCGGCTTCAATCTCTGGGCGCAGATGGGGTCCAGATGGGCACGCCCTTTGTGGCCACCCATGAATGCGATGCCCACCCCGAATTCAAGCGGGTGCTGGCCGAAGCGCCGGACGAGGCGCTGGTGGAGTTCACCAGCGTGGCGGGTCTGCCGGCGCGTGCGGTGATGACGCCCTGGCTGCGCAAATACCTGGGCGCGGAGCCACGCCTGCAGACCGTGGCCCAGCTCAAAAAGCACTGCACCATGGCCTTCGACTGCCTGGCGCAATGCGGCCTGCGGGATGGCCTCAAGGGCTGGGGCCAGTTCTGCATCGACCAGCGTCTGGCCGCCGCACTGCGCGGCGAGGTGGACAAGGGGCTGTTCTTCCGCGGCAAGGGGGCCTTGCCGTTCGGCTCACAAATGGCGTCGGTGCGGGAACTGCTGGAACGTGTCCTGACCCCCGGTGTTCCGACGCCTGCGGTTCAGACCAGCCCAGGCACCTGACTCTGCGAATTGGCCTGGCTGACGTGGCTGCCGGGCTCCACGCTGCGGGTCAGCCACACATTGCCGCCAATCACCGAGCCCTTGCCCAGCGTGATGCGGCCGAGGATGGTCGCGCCGGCGTAGATCACCACATCGTCCTCCACCACCGGATGGCGAGGCGCGCCTTTGCGGATCTGGCCTTGCTCGTCCGTGGGGAAGCTGCGGGCGCCCAGCGTCACCGCCTGGTAGATCCGCACCCGCTCGCCGATCACGGCGGTTTCACCAATCACCACGCCGGTGCCGTGATCGATGAACAGGCCCGGCCCGATGGTGGCACCAGGATGAATGTCGATGCCGGTGCGGCTGTGTGCCAGCTCCGCCACGATGCGCGCCAGCAGCGGCACACCGAGCTCATAGAGCTTGTGAGCCAGCCGATGGTGAATCATGGCGGCGATGCCGGGGTAGCACAGCAGCACTTCGTCCACGCTGCGCGCGGCGGGATCACCCTGGAAGGCGGCCAGCACATCGGCGTCCAGCAGGCGACGGATCGTGGGTAGCTCGCGGGCGAAATCGCCGGTCACCTGATCGGCACGTGCCCATGCGTCGGGATCGGCCGGATGGGCGCCGCTGGCGGACGTCAGCTCCAGCAGCACCTGCTGGCGCAGTGCTTGCAGCTGCGTGTCCAGCGTGTGGCCGATGTAGTAGTCCTCCGCTTCCGGCCGCAGGCTTGGCGGTCCCAGGCGCAGCGGGAACAGCACGCCGCGCAGGCCCTGCACGATGCCGTCCAGGATCTCGGTGGATGGCAGCTCGCGGCCCCTGGGCTCATGCGGCCGATGATGTTCCCGCCAGTCGTGACGGGCCGCCCGCAGGCCGGCGACCACCTCGTCCAAAGGCCAGTCGCCGCCGAGGCGCTTGGGGGCATTGCTCACGCTGGAATCCTCACTGCCGTCGATCGGCGTCAAGAGAAGTCGGAAGGGATGGGGAGCAAGCCTAACAAACAAAAAAAACCCAGGCCGAGGCCTGGGCAAGCTGCTTAGGGAAGCAGGAGGTAATCGTTGCGTCTGCCGGACGTCCGGCAGGCGTGGTGTCCGGGGCGGCTCAGGCCGCGCAGGCAATCACATCAAACAGTTGCAGGCGCGGCGCGCGGATGACCAGATGGGTGGGCATCAGCACCGGCGGATTGGCAATGGCCACCAGCACCAGGTCGCTGCCCAGCTGCAGGGCGGTCACGCCGTCCTCGCCGCTCCAGCGCACCCGGCCGACCAGGCAGACGCGGCCTTCCTCTTCGAAGATCGCTTCGTCTTCTTCCCGGCTGCCAGCCACTTCATATCCCCAGGTCAGCACCCCGGGGATGGCCAGTTCCACCTGTCGGCGTGCGCCTTCTTCAGGTCGCAGCCCCACCCATTGGGCGGTACCCCAGCCATGTGGCGACTCGAAAGTCACCGTCGACATGCTGCCGTTGAGTTGCCGAAACTGATGAAGATGAACCTGCATGTCCCATGTCCTGATCGCCGGGATCGGTCCCGGTCTGTCCATGGGTGTGAACTGTCGCAGCCAGCCGTTTCATCACCGTTTCACGACGCAACCGGCGGCGGCGCGGCAGGGACGGCGACGGACACGCCCTCTTGCGGGGGTCTGGCGGCATCGATGCGCTTGGCGCGATACTGGGCCGGGAGTCTTGGTCAACACCACCGAATGTTCAGGGAGGACAAGGTGTTACAACAACAAGTGTCGGCGGCGGACGCAGATTCAAGGGCCTCGGCGGGGCGATTCTGGTCGCGTCTTCTGCATTGGCGCGCGCCATGTCTGGCCGCGCTGCTGGTCGCTTGTGCGCCCGCCACCTGGGCGCAATGCGTGATGGAGAACATGGAGATTCCGGTGCGGATCGTCGGGAACCGCCCGATTGCCATGCTCACGCTCAATGGGGTCGAGGCCCCGATGCTGGTGGACTCGGGCGCCTTCCACAGCATCCTGTCGCCGTCGACGGCTGCGCGGTTGAACCTGCCCCTGCGCCATCTGCCTTTCGGCATGGACATCGAGGGATACACGGGTGACATCGAGGCCCAGCTCACCCGCGTCGAGCGTGTCGGCCTGCGCGGTGCCGAGATGAAGAAGGTCGATTTCGTGGTGGGCGGCAGCGAGCTGGGCAACGGCATCATGGGGATCCTGGGGCGCAACATCCTGTCAGCCATGGACACCGAATATGACTTTGCTCATGGGGCCATTCGGTTGTCCAACCCGGGCAAGGACTGCAGGTCGGCCAATCTTGCGTACTGGGCCAATGGTGCGCCGGTGGTCACGGCGGAACTCAAACGCGGCAGGAACAGCCGTGACACGACCATCCGCCTGGATATCGCGATCAATGGCAAGACCACCGAGGCGCTGCTCGATACCGGCGCGCCCGTGACGGTACTCACGCTGAAGACGGCCAAACGCGCCGGCATTGCAGTCGACAGCCTGGTCGCGAACGGCTACTCCAGGGGCGCTGGCGAAGGGCGGGCGAAAAGCTACCTGGGCATGGTGGATACCTTCGAGCTGGGCGGCGAAAAGATCAGCAACGTCAAGATGTCGATCGACGATAACGACGTGTTCGATTCCGGCATGTTGCTTGGCCTGGACTACTTTCTGGCCCACCGCATCTATATCTCGAAGTTGCAGGGGAAGTTTTACGCCACATGGAATGGCTCGCCGATCTTTGCCGCGCACAAGGGCATGGCCATGAGGGAGGAAGACCTCCAATACGCGGCCCGGCCGGATGATGTGCAGGCCGACAATCCCGATGCACTGGCCCGTCGCGGCAATGCCTTCGCCGCCAATCGCGAGCACGACAAGGCGCTGGCCGACTTGAACCGGGCGATCGAACTGGCGCCGACGGTGGCTGGGTACCGGCTGGACCGGGCGCATGTCCTGCTGGCGCAGTCTCATCCTAAAGAGGCGCTGATGGACCTGGATGAGGCGCTGCGTCTGGATCCTGCACAGGCGGACGCGCGGGTCATGCGGGCGCAGTTGCGGGTGCGGCAGCGCCGCGGTGCGGACGCCCGGGCAGATCTGGAGGCCCTGGATGCGCAGCTGACGCCGTCCGCGCCGCAGCGGATACAGATGGCGACGATGTTTTTCGTGATGGGTCGGCTGCCGGAGGCCATTCGTCAGTGGAGCCTTTGGCTGCCGACGCACGAAAACGACCATGACTACCCGACCGCCATGAACAACCGCTGCTGGTCGCGGGCGCGGCTGGGGGTGGATCTGACGATGGCGGTGAAGGATTGCGAGGCGGCGATCGGCAAGGATGAAGCGAACGCGGCCTATCGCGACAGCCTGGGGTGGGTGTATTTGCGGCTGGGTCAGCCTGCACAGGCTCGCAAGGCGTTTGATGCGGCGCTGGAGCGGGATGCGAAGTTGAGCTTCGCGCTGTACGGGCGGGGACTGGCGCTCTTGCAGCTGAAGGATGCTGCGGGGAGCCAGGCGGACCTCGCGGCGGCTCGTCAGGCGAAGTCCGATATCGACACGCGGGTGCGCCGCATGGGATTTGAGGTGGCGCCGGATGCGCCGGTGGGGGCGGCGCCCGATGCAGCGAAGGCGCCCAAGGGGCCGGATGGGCGCGAGATGCCCAAAGCGGGGGCGGCGGTCGGGGAGCCTTTGGAGGCCGAAGATCCGGCCTCGGAGGCATCCAGAGGGACACAGGCGCCATATCAGTGAGGCCTGCTGAAGGTCACTTCATCCCGGACCGGAACGACGGTCACGATCACCGGCGAGCGGATGAGCCCTAACAAAAAAGCCCGCAGGTCCATGTCCCTGCGGGCTTGCATCAGCCTCAGCGCTCGCTGAGGACCGATTCAGCTCAGTACGTGGCGACCAGCGAAGCGCCGCTCACCGTAGCGTAGGCATTCAGCAGGATGTAGTAGGTGCCCGCCGTCGTCGCCGACACCGTCACGCTTTCTGCATTCGTGCTGCCTTCCGACTTGCCGTCGTAGGTCGTTGTTGTCGGCGCCGAGCCGCGGCGGACGTAGATGTCGCCGTCGCCCGTGCCGCCCGACAGCTTCACCACCAGGCTGGACCGGCCGGAAGGCACCGTGATGCTGAACAGACGGGTGGCATTCTTGGTCAGGCTGATGCCGGTCACCGGCACCCCGGTGGAGAGCACCGTCGTGGTTGGCGTGGTGCCGCCGCTGCAGCTCACGCCCACCGCCGCGAATGCCTTGGTCACATCCGCCGTCACGTAGCCGCGCGCCGTGGCTGCCTTCTCCACCCCGCAGGCACCCTGGGCAAAGGTGCTGTTGGGCGTCCAGTACAGCCGGTTGGCGTCCACCATCACTTCAAAGGCCTTGCGGGTGTTCCAGCCCGCCGTCTTGGCCAGGGTGTAGAACGCCTTGTTGTACACGCCGCTGGAGTAGTGGACATCCAGACCGCTGGTGTACTTGCTGGCGTTGTCGATGGAACGGCCATCCCGCGTCGGGTCCGCGAAGTAACGCAGCGCGCCGCTGCTCTTGAAGATCTCGGTGCCCACCAGCCAGTCATTCACGCCATTGCGGGCGTAATACTCGGCTGCTTCACCTGCCATGTCGGAGAAAGCTTCATTCATGCCGCCCGACTGGCCGGAATACACCAGTCCCGAGTTCTGCTCGGTGAACCCGTGGCTCACTTCGTGCGCGGACACGTCCAGCGACACCAGCGGATAGAAGGTGGTGGCGCCGTCACCGAAGTACATCGCGGTGCCGTCCCAGAACGCGTTCTCGTAGTTGCTGCTGTAGTGCACCTTCATGTAGAGGGTCTGGGAAATCGGCCGCAGGTTGAACCAGTCCCGGTACATGTTGAAGATCACGTTGCCGAAGAAGTGGGCATCGTTGATCGGCGAGTACGCGCCGTTGATCTGCTTGTACTCATTGCGCGGGCAGGTGAACTGAAACGGCGTGCTGCCGCTCGTGCCGCCATTCAGGTTGACGGTGATCACATTGTTGTTGGTGTTCATCTGGCAGGTGTCGGTCACCTGCAGCGCGGGATAGTTGGTCCCGTATTCATACTTGCCAGTCTTGGCATTGCCGCCGGGGCCGGTGGCGTCGCGGTGATTCAGGCCTTCCCAGCGCTGCAGCACCGCGCCGGAGTTGGCGTCGATCATGAAGTGCGGGCGGCTCGGCTTGCTGCGGTCATGGCGCACAAAGGACACCAGGTAGAACAGCTGCGCCTTGTTGCTGTCGTCCAGCTTGATGTAGAGCTTGACCTGCTCGTTTTCGGTGATCGTCGCGTTGACCGAGCTCTTGGCCATGGTCAGCACGCTCGCGGGCGAGAGGCTGGGCTGCGTGGTGTTGAGATCCTGCTGGATGTCGGTGACGAGGCTGCCCGAGAAGCGGGCGGCGCTGACGCCGGGGTCGCGGTGTTCCACCACGGCTTCACCCCAGATGGGCACACCTTGGTAGTACTGCTGGTGCCGGGTGATGACGCGGCCATTCGGATAGAGCTGGCTGCGCACCGCCTGCAGATCGCTCGGGGCCAGGCCCAGCGCGTTGGCCGCGGCTTGCGGGCCGCTGGCAGCGGTGGCGGTTTGCAGAGTGCTGACGGGGGTACTGTCGTCCAGGGTCACGCGGTTTGCGGCCCAGGCCTGGCAGGTGGCGGCGGCCGCAACGGCCAGGAGGCTGGCCTGCAGGAAATGAAGGGATGCCTTCTTCATAGCGGTTCTTCCGTTCGTGATAGATCGTGGTTGAGGATCTCCCGAAGAACTACCCGGCCCTTGAACTGTGGTGGAGGGGCCGGTCTCCCCACTTGCTCACCGGGTGTCGGCGAGGGGGTGGGTGTTGGTGACTGCGAATGCCGGAACAAGCCGCGAATGTAGGCAGTGAGATGGCCCGATTGGACTGTCAGATCTGACATCCGGGGTAACCCGTGTCATGGATTTGATGGGCGCCCAGGGCGATGAAACCGTCTGAAACGGCCTCGGGACGTGGCTTTGGCACGAGACAAGGCCGGGGAGAAGCGCCACGGGGCTGGCGCCCGATGCTGTGGCGATTTCGCCGCGATTGCGGGTTCCTCCTTGCCACCGCATCAGGGGACGGTGGGTCGGTGCGCTGGAACTTACCGCTGGCTGAGGTCGATGTAAGGCGCCGTACGGGAGGCCTTGGCCAGGGCCACCTCCTGGGGCGTGCCGGCCGCCACGATCTGTCCGCCCGCCTGGCCGGCGCCCGGTCCCAGGTCAATGACCCAGTCCGCCTGCGCCACCACCCGCATGTCGTGTTCCACCACGACCACGGTGTGGCCCGCATCGACCAGATCATTGAGCTGCACCATCAGCTTGTCCACATCCGAGGGATGCAGGCCGGTGGTGGGTTCATCCAGCACATACAGCGTGTGGCCGCGCGAAGAACGCTGCAGCTCCGTCACCAGCTTGATGCGCTGCGCCTCGCCGCCGGACAGCTCCGTGGCCGGCTGGCCCAGCCGCAGATAACCCAGCCCGATGCCCTGCAGCAGTCCGAGCGGCCGCGCCAGAGACGGCTCATCAGCGAAAAAGTCGAGCGCGGCTTCCACCGTCATGCCCAACACTTCCGCAATCGACCGCTCGCGGTACCGCACTTTCAAGGTCGCCTCGTTGTAGCGGGCGCCGTGGCAGGTGGGGCAGGGCGCAAACACGCTCGGCATGAACAGCAGCTCAACGCTGACAAAGCCCTCGCCCTCGCAGGTCTCACAGCGGCCCTTGGCCACATTGAAGGAGAAACGGCCGGCGTCGTACTTGCGCGCCCTGGCCGCGGGTGTGGCGGCAAACAGCTTGCGGACGTGATCGAACAGCCCGGTGTAGGTGGCCAGGTTGGAGCGGGGCGTGCGACCGATTGGTTTCTGGTCCACCTGCACCAGACGGCGGATGTGGGATGCCCCGGCAGCAATGCGGCCACCCGTCGGAGCGACCGGCTCCCCATCGAGTTCGTCGTTCTCCTCGGCGGGGGCACTGGTGTCCTGGCCGAGATGCTCCGACACCAGATCCACCAACGCCCGACTGATCAGCGACGACTTGCCGGAGCCGGAGATACCGGTCACTGCCGTGAACACACCCAACGGGAACGCCGCGCTCAGGTCCTGCAGGTTGTTCTGGGTGACACCTTCCAGCCGCAACCAGTCCTGCGGTTCACGCGGGTCGCCGCGTGACGGTCGTCGGGGATCCTTCGACGGAAACAGATGCGCCGCCGTCTTCGACCCTTGAACCCCGGCCAGCCCTTCCACCGGCCCGCTGTAGAGCACCCGCCCGCCGCGTTCACCGGCTTCCGGGCCGACGTCGACCAGCCAGTCGGCCTGCCGCATCAGCGTCAGGTCATGCTCCACCACATAGACCGAATTGCCCGCTGCCTGCAGTTGCCGCAGCGCCGTCATCAAGGCTTCGCCGTCCGCGGGATGCAAGCCGGCGGAGGGCTCATCCAGCACGTAGATGACGCCGAAGAGGTTGGAGCAGATCTGCGTGGCGAGCCGCAAGCGCTGCAGCTCCCCGGGGGACACGCTCGGCGTGGCCCGGTCCAGCGACAGATGCCCCAGACCCAGCGTCAGCAGCGGCCCCAGCCGCATCAGCACATCGGCCACGATGCGCTCGGCGGCGATCTTCTTTTCCTGCGAGAGGCCCGTGTGCCGCACCTGCTGCAGCCGCTGGGCCACGTCCGCCAGCGGCAGTTGCGACAGTGTGCCGATGTCCAGGCCGTCGAAGGTCACCGACAGCGCCTCGCGTTTAAGCCGCTTGCCGTCGCACACCGGGCAGGCGCCGCCGATCATGTAGCGGGACACCCGGCGCTTCATCAGCGCGCTCTGGGTGGTGGCGAAGGTATGCATCACATAGCGCCTGGCGCTGCTGAAGGTGCCCTGGTAGCTGGGCTCCATCTTGCGGCGCAGGGCATCGCGGGTTTCAGCAGGGGTGAAGCCCGCATAGACGGGCACGGTGGGCTGCTCGTCGGTGAACAGGATCCAGTCGCGGGTCTTGCGCGGCAGGTCCCGCCAGGGCTTGTCGACATCGATGCCCAGGGTCACCAGGATGTCGCGCAGGTTCTGTCCATGCCAGGCCGGGGGCCACGCGGCCACTGCACGCTCACGGATGGTGAGGCTGGTGTCCGGCACCATGGAAGCTTCGGTCACCTCATACACCCGGCCCAGGCCGTGGCAATGCGGGCACGCGCCCTGCGGGGTATTGGGAGAGAAGTCTTCCGCATACAGCATCGGCTGCTTGGCGGGGTAGGCGCCGGCCCGCGAATACAGCATGCGCAAGAGGGACGACAGACCGGTGACGCTGCCCACCGACGACCGCGCGTTGGGCGTGCCGCGCTGCTGCTGCAGGGCCACGGCGGGCGGCAGGCCGTGGATCGCATCCACTGCCGGCACACCCACCTGATCGATCAGCCGCCGGGCGTAGGGCGCGACGGATTCGAAGTAGCGGCGCTGCGCCTCGGCGTAAATGGTGCCAAAGGCCAGCGAGGACTTGCCCGAGCCGGAGACGCCGGTGAAGGCCACCAGCGCGTCGCGCGGGATGTCGACGTCCACATTCTTGAGGTTGTGCTCACGCGCCCCTCGCACCTGCACGCAACCGGCCGGTGCGGAACCCGGTGGTTGGGCGGCTACCGGAGCCCCACCCGTTCCCGACGCTGACCGTGAAGCCGCACCCGCCATGGCCGAGCCTGAAGGCCCTGGCCCTGTCGGGTGGGTCTGGCGTGCAGAACGGGCGGGACGGGACGAACGTGGCGAATCTTTCGGCAAAGCGGCACCTGACGGAAAGGGAGCAGGAGTATGAGACCTGCCGCCCCTTCAGCAAACCGGGTGCCCGCGCCCGTGTGCGGTGGCTTCAGCTGCTGCGCAACTTGAAGACGCGCACCGTCTGCGCCAGCTGTTCCGCCTGATGCCGAAGGCTGTCCGCCGCCGCTGCGCTTTCTTCCACCAGGGCGGCATTTTGCTGCGTGACCTGATCCAGCTGCGCCACGGCATCACTGACCTGGCTGATGCCGGAGGTCTGCTCCGTGGTGGAGTGGGAGATTTCGCCGAGCAGGTCGTTGACCTTCTGCACCTGCGCCACGATGGCCGTCATGCTGCGGCCGGCCTCATCGACCAGCCGGGTGCCCGTCTCCACCTTCTGCGCGCTGTCCTCGATCAGTTGCTTGATTTCCTTGGCCGCGCCGGCCGAGCGCTGGGCCAGCGTGCGCACCTCGGAGGCCACGACCGCGAAGCCACGCCCCTGTTCACCAGCCCGCGCTGCCTCCACGGCAGCGTTGAGCGCCAGGATGTTGGTCTGGAAGGCGATGCCGTCGATCACCCCGATGATGTCGCCGATGCGCCGGGAAGAGGTGACGATTTCCTGCATCGTCGAGACCACATTGCCCACCACCACGCCGCCGCCGGCCGCTGCGGCCGAGGCTTCGCCGGCCAGCCGCGCCGCTTCCTGCGCGGTGTCCGCATTGCTGCGCACGGTGCTGGTCAGCTCTTCCATCGAGGCGGCGGTCTCCTCGAGATTGGCCGCCTGCTGCTCGGTGCGTTGGCTGAGGTCGGCATTGCCGTTGGCAATTTCGCTGGAGCCGGCGGCGATGTGCTCGCTGCCCTGACGCACCGTGCTCACGATGCGGGACAGGGACGTCTGCATGTGCTGCGTGGCGCTGAGCATGTCCGCGACCTCGCCGCGGCCCACCACATGGATGTCCTGGGACAGATCCCCGTCGCCGATGGCGGTGACCGCCTGAATGGCCTGCCCCAGCGACTTGCGGATGCCGGTCACCACCGCCCACGCCAGGAAGCAAAGCAGCAGCACGCCGCATCCGCCGGAGAGGATGATGATCCAGCGATAGCTGTTGACCATCTGCAGCGTGCGCTCCGCCTGCTCGGCCGAGCGTTCCGCCTGGAAGCTCACCATCTTGTCGGCCGCTGCGTTGTACTTGTCCATCAACGGCGCATAGGTGCTCTGCGCCACCGTTTTGGCCTGGGCGAGATCACCGGCCTTCTTCAGCGCCAGGCCCTTGTCCCGCGCTTCCAGATACGGTTTGCGCGCGGCATTGAGCTCATCCAGGATGGCCAGACCTTCGGGACTCTTCTCGAGTTCCACATAGCGCTTCTGAACCTCGGACGTGTCCTTGGTGGTGGCGGCGATGGCGTCCTTGAAATAGGTCTGGAGGTCGTCGCCCTCGGACATGATCACCGCGAACACCCGGGTCGAATTGACCGCGATGTTGCTTCGCCAGCGCTGCGCCAATTGCAGCCGGTCCATCTGCTCATTGGCCAGATGGTCGACGGTATCGCCGAGTTGATTGACCCGGACCAGGCTGATGGCGCTCAGGCCCAGGAGGATGGCGGCCGCAATGGCCACCAAAAGCACGAACTGCTGAGCGATGCTGAATCGCGCGCCCAGGCCGCCCACAGCTGCGTTGGTGTGCAAGGTGGTCTCCCCGTCAGCCTCCAGGAGGCTTTCAGACATGCAAGCGGTCGATCGGAACGCCAGAGTGCTGGCGCCGTCGTCCGTCTTTCTCCCTGACGTCCCACGGCGAATGGTACGAGTCAAGGGCGATGCTCGCACGGGGAATGTGTCCCCGACTTGAGTGGAACGCGACTTTGTGCGCGGACACCGCGGGCCGTCGGGCCCTGACGTCAGTCCGCCGGGCGCTCCAGTCGGTACAGGCCCACGTCCACCCGGCCGGCCAGGAAGCCGGCTTCGCAATAGCAGAGGTAGTACTCCCAGATGCGCTTGAAGGGCAGGTCAAAGCCCAGCGCCTCGATCGACGGCCACTGCGCCAGGAAGCGATGGCGCCATTCGGCCAGCGTGCGCGCATAGTCGCGGCCAAAACGCAGGTCGGTGGAGAAGCTCAGCCCCACCTGCCGCGCATGGGCCGCCATGCGCTCGGGAGTTGGCAACATGCCGCCCGGGAAGATGCAGCGCTGGATGAAGTCCGGGCTCGATCGATACGCTTCGAAATGCGCTTCATCGATGGTGATGGCCTGGATCACGGCGGAGCCGCCGGGCTTCAGCCGGTTCTTCAGCGTCTGGAAATAGACCGGCCAAAACGCTTCGCCCACCGCTTCGATCATCTCGATGGAGACGATGCGGTCGAACTGCCCATCGACGTCGCGATAGTCCTGCAGGCGCAGATCCACCCGGTCCTGCACCTGCCAGTCGCGGGCCCGGGCCTGGGCAAACGCGAGCTGCTCGGTGGACAGCGTCAGACCCACGACCTCCGCATCGCAGCGCTTCGCCAGCGTGGCAGCCAGCGTGCCCCAGCCGCAACCGATCTCCAGCACCCGCTGGCCCTTTGAAGCGTCCAGCAACGAGACGATGCGCTCCAGCCGGCGCTCCTGCGCCTCTTCCAGGGTCGCGGCGAGCGGGGCGCCGTCGGCCTCGAACACCGCGCTGGAATACAGCATGGTCGAGTCCAGCCACTGCTCGTAGAAGCGGTTGCCCAGGTCGTAGTGGGCCGAGATGTTGTCCCGACTGCGGCGCCGGGTGTTGGCCTTGGCACGGTGCAGCAGCAGGCCCAGCCAGCGCGCCGGCCCACGGGCGCGGCCCTGGCTGGACAGGGCGCTTTCATTGGCAATCCCGAAGGACAGCAGCTCGGTCAGGTCGGGCGTGGTCCAGTCCCCATCACGGAACGAGAAAGCCAGTCCGAGGTCGCCTTCCATCGCCAGGCGCAGCAGCGGCCGCCAGCGGTGCAGATGCAAGGCGGCCTTGGGGCCAGGCAGCGCACCGCCCAGCACGGCGGTGCTGCCATCGGGCAGGGTCAGGTCGAGATGGCCGTGGCGGATGCGCTCACAGGCGCGGCGGACGGCGGGCAGGCGGAACAGCCAGTGGGTGGGTCGGGCAGGTCGCGAAGCCGGCGCGTCGGTGGACGACGGCGTCGGCGGGAGCGTGCGACTGTTGTGATGCATGGCGCTTCGTTCCTGGTTCACGGTCGATCGGTTGGGACCGGCTGCGCAGGCCGGACCACGGTCATGGGGAGATGGGGGGGCTGACCCCGGTCATGCAGGCGGGCGCCCTTGGTCCACAGCTTCAAGGCCTCCCAGTGGATGCCCACGATGACCTTGAGCGTCAGCAGTGGATAGGACACCAGCAGACGGAGCAGGGCGCTGTCGCTGAGCGGGACCCGGCGGGCGTCGTGCCGCGCATTGAGCACCGGCGAGCCGTCCTGGTTGTCATGGACCGAGATTCCGAGAGACAGCTGCTCGCGCGGCGGGTCGATGCGGAAGCGATAGTGCAGGTCCATGCCGAGGAACGGCGAGACATAGAGCTGCTTGTCGCAGCGCTGCTGCACCGTGCGTGCGCGCCGCTGCTCGGACGACACTTCCGCGAGGTAGCTGTGCCGCTGGCCGAAGGTGTTGTTGACTTCGTAAATGATGGCTTGCAGGTCACCGTCCGGTGCATGGCAGAACCAGACGCTCAGGGGATTGAAGGCGTAACCCAGCAGGCGGGGCATGGTCAGCAACCGCAGCCGGCCGCCGACCGGCAGACCGGCGCGGGTCAGATGCGCTTCCATCTGCGCCTTCAGGGCAGCCGCGTCCTTCGCCTGGCCGTCGCCATGGTCGGCGGGCCGGAAACTGAAGAGATTGAATCGGCCGATGCTGAACCAGCGCAGGCGACGGTCCAGTGCGGGCAGTTCATCCAGGTCGAGGAGCAGGGTGAACATGCGGTATTGCAGCCGGTGGCGCATCGGCCGCAGGCGCTGGTGCATCACCTCGCCGCGGTAGATGGCCGACCCCATGCCCGCCGCAGCCGAAGGGGAGGCGCCGACCGCTGATCCAGTGTCCGCAGCCGTGGCCGGATGTCGGATGTCCGTCATGCGGCGGCCGCCTGCGGCAGGTGGATGCGGGACGATTCCCCCTCCACGGTCCAGGGACGGCGCACGCCGCCCAGGGCTTCGGCCACCGCCAGGCCCGCCTGCAAACCGTCTTCATGGAAACCCGAGCCGAAGTAGGCGCCGCAGAACCAGGTGTTCTGGTGGCCCTGCAGGCGCCACAGCTCGCGCTGCGCCTGGATCGCGCCAGCGTCGAAACGCGGGTGTTCGTAGACCTCGGTGGACACCAGCAGCTCCGGACGCGGCGCCACGGTCGGATTGAGCGTCACGAACAGCGGCGTGGCCTGCGGGCCTTGCGGCAGGTGGGGCTGCAGCCGGTTCATCCAGTAGGTGACGGTGGGTGGCGATTCGCTCGCGGCGGCGCCGCTGCCGGCCAGGTAGTTCCAGCTGCACCAGACCGAACGGCGGCGCGGCATCAAGGCCGGGTCGTGATGCAGCACGGCCAGGTTGCGGCTGTAGGGCAGGGCACCCAGCACCCGGCGCTCATCGGCCGTCGGGTCGGGCAACATGCGCAGGGCCTGGTCGGCATGGGCGGCAATGACCACGTGATCGAACAGGCGGCTCAAGGTGCCGCTGCGGGTATGCAACCGCACGCCGCCGGGCTCGCGCAGCACCGACAGCACGGCTTCGTTGCGGTGGATGCGGTCGCCCAGCGGCTCGGACAGGCGACGGACATATTCCCGGCTGCCGCCATCCACCGTGCGCCACACCGGGCGTCCGGAGACCTTCAGCAGGCCATGGTTCTCGCAAAACCGCACGAAGGACGCCATCGGATACTGACCGATGTCCGACGCGGTGGACGACCAGATGGCGGCACCCATCGGATAGAGGTGGTCGTCCCGGAAGGCGCGCCCATAGCCGCGGGCGTCCAGGTAGTCGTCCAGGGGCAGGTCGCCGCAGCGGGCCACATCGGCCGGCGCTTCGCGGTAGAAGCGCAGCAGTTCACGCAGCATCTTGTAGAAGCGCGGGCGGAGCAGGTTGCTGCGCTGGGCAAAGAGCCCGTTCAGGTCCGTGCCCGCATATTCCATCCGCCCGTCGTTCAGGCTGACCGCGAAGGACATGTCCGACGCCCGGGTCGGCACCTTCAGATGCTCGAACAGGGCGGTGAGGTTGGGGTAGGACGGCTCGTTGTAGACAATGAAGCCGGTGTCGACCGGAACCTGGCGGATGCCGCAAGGCGCATCCACCGTGTTGCTGTGGCCGCCGATGCGGCCATCCGCCTCAAACACCTCCACCTCATGGCGCTGGGACAGCAGCCAGGCGCAGGAGAGGCCGGAGATGCCACTGCCGACGACGGCGATGCGAAGAGGGCGGCCCGGCGCGGTCGTGTCAGCCGTGGGGGCGCCAGTCGCGGAGAAGGGGGGCAGGGCGTGCGGAGGTGGGCGATCCATGATTCTTTTTGCGCAATTTTCCCTTGTACGGGGATGGGGTCACTTTGGATCGCAGGGCTTCCCCGGGTTGCCAGGGTCTGCGAAACGAGGAGCGCCGGGCGCTTGCCAGGCACTCGGCAGGCGCTTGGCAGGCGCTTGGCTGTGGAGGCGCGCGACTGAAACCCCGTCCCCCGGGCGCGAATCGCCCTGGTGGCGGCCGGCGCCGTGATCAGCGATGATCCAAACCGCCGTCGGACGCGTATAGGAGAGTATGGGCACTCTGCGACGCGACTCTCTGGCACAGACCCCGGCGACAAAGCCGGGAATGGCGGCTTCGCCCAAGCCGTTCCCGTCGCCCGTGCCTCACTTGAAGATTGTTTCCCTCCATGGCGAGCCGCCGCCCGATCCGTCTCGTCGGGTGCCGCCCGATGGCGCTGGCCTGTCCGCCGCTGATCCGTTGCCGACGATGGCTGATGCGGATGAAGCGGTTCAGGCGTCTGAGGCCGCCGCTGCTGCGGCGGCGTTGGCGGTCGATGGGGCCGGTGGCGCCGGTGCCGAATGGTCCCGGATGCTCCGGCGCATTGCCGAGCATCGGGACCGCGACGCCTTTTCGCGACTTTTCCAACATTTCGCGCCACGGGTGAAGAGTTATCTCATCCGCACCGGCAGCAGTGAGTCGATGGCCGAAGACCTGGCCCAGGAAGCCCTGGTGACCGTCTGGCGCAAGGCCGCGCTGTTCGACCCCGCCCAGGCGGCGGTGTCGACCTGGATCTTCACTATCGCCCGCCGCCTCCGGATCGACGCCGCCCGCCGGCACCGCCTGGAGGACACCGGCGATGAGAGCTTTGATTTCGACCGCCTGGAAGCCGACCAGCGGGACGTGGGCGAACATGCCGACGCCAACCGTCTGAGTCGGCGCATTCGTGACGCCCTGAGCCGCTTGCCTGCCGAGCAGGCCCAGGTGCTGCGTCTTTCCTATTACGACGACGAGCCGCATGCCCGGATCGCCGCGGAACTCGGACTCCCCCTGGGGACCGTGAAGTCGCGCATCCGGCTGGCCGTGGCGCAGCTGCGCAAGATGCTGGACGCCTGACATGTTAGCGATGACTGTTTCCGCCCCCGTGGCGCCGACCCGATCTCAGGCCGGCATTCACCATCATCCGAGCGATGAGCATCTGCTGGCCCTGGCCACCGGCGGTCTGCCGGTGGGCATCCGGCTGGTGACCCAGACGCATCTGGAACTGTGCCGGAGCTGCCGCGAGCGCGTCTCCCTGCTGGAAGCAGTGGGCGGCGTGGTGCTGGAAGATCAGCCGGCTGCGCCGATGCGTGCCGACGCGCTGGATCGCGCCCTGGCGCGCATCGACGCCATCGAGCAGGAATCGCCCCGCGCCCTGCGGGTGGCCGGTCCCCCGCCACTGCCCGCAGGTGCGGTCTGGCCCAAGGCCCTGGCCCACTGCAGCGCCACCCGCTGGCGCTGGCTTGGCCCGGGCATGCGCTGGAGCCGGGTGAATGTGCCGGAGGCACCGGAAGCGAATGTCTTCCTGCTGCGCATCGGCGCTGGCAAGTATCTGCCGCAGCACACCCATGACGGCGTGGAACTGACCCAGGTCATCTATGGCCACTTCCACGACGGCCGCGCGCTGTTTGGTCCTGGCGACTTCGACAAGGCCGACGGCGACGTGCACCACCAGCCGGTGGTGCAGGACGGCAGCGAATGCATCTGCATCGCTGCCGTCGAGGGACGGCTCGCTTTCGACGGGTTTATCGCCCGCTGGTTCGGGTCACTCGTCGGCATGTAGCCAGAGTGAGCGCGGTGGAGGCCCAGGCGGCCACCCCGCTCGCGAACGATCCCCAGACCAGATCCATCAGCGTGATGGCCCACGGCCAGTCGCGCAGCGTGGCCTGATTCGTCAGGTCATAGGTCGCGTAGGCCATCAGCCCGAAGAGGGCCCCCCGGCCGAGCGCCGCCAGGCTGCGGCCCTGCTGCAATGCAGGCGCCTGGCCGAAAAACACCACCCCGCCGATATAAAGCGCGTAGAAGATCGCGCCCGCGACCCAGTCGACCGTGGGCGCCATCAAGTGGCCGATGCCGGGCTGATACACCTTCTGATAGGCGTTGCTCAGCCAGACGGCGTCCATCGCCAGAAAGATCACGGCGGTCAGCCCATACGCGAGCGGCCAGCGCCACAGGGGTGCCGCGGCGGGTGCGGTCGGGGTGGGGGCGTCGTGATCGGCCGATGGGGCGCGGACACGCCGGGACGCATCACCGGCGGCGGACAGACTGGGGGCGGGCATGAGAGTCTCCTGAAATGAAAAAGGGCCAGAGAGCAGGTTCAAAAACCCCGGCAACCTGAGGCCCCGGGGGTGACGAGATGATGCGGCGAACGTTGCCGCGGACAGTGCCGCGAACGGTGCGGCGAGTGTGCCGCTGAAGCAGCCGCCAAGGGGTCGTGCAGCGGTCCTGACGCGGGCGAGCAACCGCCGTGAGGCTGTCCTCAAAGCAACCGGTAGGTCAGCACCCGGTCGCCACGCACGCGGGCGTCCAGGCCGAGCCAGCGCTGGTCGCTGCGGTCCAGCCAGAGCGTCAGGCGCTGGGCGTCACCCTTGGGGGGCTTGGTGAGGAGCTGCCAACGGGCAGCCAGAACTTCGCGTCCGGCGACGGTGATCGTGGCATCCGGCAGACGCTCCACCTTCACCTCGTCCATCTTGCCGGTCTGCGGATTGAGCAGGCGGGTCTGTTGGACCAGGGCGGGATGCCAGTAGGCGTAACTCATGACGCAGGCCCCCGCGCCGCCGGCATCCATCGCGCTGCTGCTGGCCGCGCCGTCAGGAGTGGCGCCGCCCGAGGTGGTGCCGTTGCTGCCGCCGCTGCCACCGTTGCCAGCCCGATCGCCGCCCTCCCGACGCCAGTTGACCTTCTCGGCCTTGCCGTCATCGTCGGTGGTGCTCTGGATGGCGTCGATGCAATCCCCTTTCCAGCGCTCCTGCGCCTGATGGCGATAGCGGAATACCGTCAGTCCCAGCAGCTTGACGGCCATGGTGGCGTCGCTGGTGACGGTGCGCGCTTCCGGCGGGCCGGACACTTCAAAGCGGTGCGTGCCGATGGGTTTGCCATCGAGCCGGATGTCGAAGTTCCAGGTCTGGGCCTGACTCAGGCCGCTGACCCCCAGCAGGGCGCCCAGTACCAGGGCGCCGAGAGGACGTTGGACAGAAGTGTGCATCTGCAAAGGACCGGGAGTGGAGGAAATGATGGGCCTCGCCTGACGGTGCCTGGGAGGACTGCAGCCGATGCCGAGCATGGCTGCCGCGCCTCTGGGGATGCGGCTCAGGTCAGGCGCGGGCGGACGCGGAGCGCTTGCGCTTGGGCGGCCACGGAATAAAAGCACTGGTGCGTTCGATGTAATCGCGATAGGCCGGCCGACGCTCGCCGATGTCCTTTTCCAGCAGGCTCACGCCGGACACCTTGAGCAGCAGCACCGTCATCAAAAGCGGAGAGATCAGTGCCCACAGGCCCGACACGCCAGCCGCGGACAGCGCCATCACGCCCACGCCCCACCAGAGGCAGCATTCGCCGAAATAATTGGGATGGCGGCTGTAGCGCCACAGGCCGGTGTCCATCACGCTGTCCTTCTGGCGCGGGCTGCGGCGGAAGCGCGAGAGCTGCGCATCCGCCACGGTTTCCATCACCACTCCCACGGTCGCCAGCACCGCGCCCAGCGTGTCCAGCGGTCCCCAGGCCGCCGGTTCCGCAGCGGCCGCAGCCAGGAAGGGGAGGCTCACCACCCAGCCGAGGAACGCCTGCAGCAGAAACACGAGGTACAGACTCTTGAAGGCGAAGCCAGGGTCATTGCGCTGGCGCATGTCCCGGTAGCGCCGGTCCTCTTCATGGCCCCAGTTGCGGACGGTGATGTAGACGGCCAGTCGCACCGCCCAGATCAGCGTGATGCTGATCATGAAGAGCGTGCGCAGGTCGGTGCCCAGCCGCCACACATACCAGACCGCCGGCGCGGCGATGAACAGGGACCACACCCGGTCCGCCACGCTGGCGTCACGTACCGCCACGCTCACCAGCCAGGTCGGCAGCGCGATCAGTACGCAGATCAGCAGACCGCCACCGGCCGCGGCCAGCAGGCTGGTGGGGTGGAGCAGGGGAGCGAGGAAGTCCATGGGATGTCAATCGAGAAGGGCGGATGAAGTCTGCGGGGCAGGCGGCGTTCCGCTCAGCGACGCGGCGCAAACAGATAGTGGCTCACCCACCACTGCTGGCCCTGGTCATAGGCAAACAGCTCCTGCACGGACAGCAGGAACAGCCGCCAGCGCTGCCACCACATCGGCGCCTGCGCTGCACCATAGACCGACTCCAGTACCGGCATCACCGCGAGGCGGTTGGCATCGAACTTCTCCAGCCAGGCGCCTGCTGTGCGGGCGTAGTGACGGCCGTCCCAGCGCCATTGCTGCTGCAGCGCAAGATCGCCCTGGCAGCGCAGGGCCAGATCGTCACTGGGCATCATGCCGCCGGAGAAGAAATACTGGCTCATCCAGTCCGTCTCGTCCCTCACTTCGAAGGCGTAGGGCGCGCCGCGATGGGCAAAGACATGCATGAAGAACCGGCCGTCATCCCGCAGCCAGCGCGACACCTTGCGGAAGGCCTGCGGCCAGTTGCGCAGATGCTCGAACATCTCCACCGACACGATGCGGTCGAACTGCCCGTCCATGCCGCCTTCGTCGCCGAGACGGTTGAAGTCCATGGTGAGCACCTGCAGGTTGTGCAGGCCGCGCTCCTGCGCACGCGCCAGGATGAATGCCCGCTGCGAGGCCGAATTGGACACCGCCGTGATGCGCGCTTGCGGGTAGTGCGCCGCCATCCACAGGCTCAGCGAGCCCCAGCCGCAGCCCAGTTCCAGGATGGTCTGCCCATCGGCCAGGCCGGCCCGAGTGGCGGTCTCCTGCAAGGCGGCGTCCTCGGCTTCTTCCAGGGTGTTCACGCCCTCCGGCCACCAGCAGCAGCTGTACTTCAAGTGGGGGCCCAGCATGTTGAGATAGAGCGCGGCCGGCAACTCATAGTGCTGCTCATTGGCTTTTTCCGGCACCAGCGCCAGGGCAGACCGGTCCAGCGACGCGATGAATTGCGCCGTCAGCTGGGCGGCCGATTCCGCATGCCGCGCCTGGGATTCATCCAGACGCTGTCGCAGCAACTGGCGAATGCCGGCGCGCAGCGCCACATCAGGCAGAAGTCCGCGTTCGGCCATCTGGACGGCCAGGGAGGAGAGCTTGAGAGTCATGGGACGCCTGTGCAGGTTGCTTGTTCGCTTGTACGCAGGGCGAGGCGCAATGGATCTGCGTGCTTCAATTTGCGCGCTTTTATCGATTCAGTCACGACTGAACTGCCATAAATATCAATGCGCCGGACCGCTCACTCGTATAGTGGGTGTTCAGAGAGGTGTGCCCATGAAGAAAGTGTTGGTGGTCGACGACCACGCCGACATCCGGCGACTCATCCGCATGACGCTCGACTTCGAGGACTTCGAAGTGCGCGAGGCGCCGGATGGTCTGGAGGCGCTAGCCGTCCTGCAGGGCTGGACGCCGGACGCCATCCTCATCGATGTGATGATGCCGGGCATGGACGGTTTCACCTTGTGCCGCACCATTCGCGAGCAGCCAGCCACCCGCCACATTCCGGTGCTGTTCCTCAGCGCCCGCGGCCATGCCCGGGATACCGCTGAAGGGCTGAAGGCGGGCGCCAGCGCCTACCTGATCAAGCCTTTCAGTCCCCTCCAGCTGATCCACGAACTGAGCCGCGCCAGCGCCAAGGCGGCATGAGCGCATCTCCCATGGCCGACACCAATTCTTATGACGCCCAGGCGTTTGCCCAGATGGAGCGCATCGTCTCGGACCTGCGCATCATGTATCGTGAGCGCAATGAGGCCCTGCGCCAGGTCACTCGCGCCCACCACGACGCGCTGATGCGGCTGGCCCGCGCGGCCGAACTCCGCGACGACGACACCGGCGTGCACATCTTCCGCATCGGCTATCTGGCTGAAGCGCTGGCGCTGAAGCTGGAGCAGGGCGAAGCCTTTGGGCGACTGCTGCGCAGTGCCGCCCCCATGCATGACATCGGCAAGATCGGCATTCCGGACCATGTGCTGAAGAAGCAGGGACCGTTGACGCCGGAGGAGCGGGCCATCATGAACCGTCATCCCGAGATTGGCGCGGACATCCTGGGCCGGTCCAACATCCCCTTGTTCCTGCTGGCGGCGGAGGTGGCGCAATGCCATCACGAGCGCTGGAACGGGCTGGGCTACCCGTGCGGGCTCAAGGGCGAGGACATTCCCATTTCCGCCCGCATCGTGGCGGTGGCCGATTTCTTCGATGCACTCGCCATGGACCGCTGCTACCGGCCCGCCTTTGCGCCGGAAGTGGCACTGGGCATGCTGCAGGAAGAAAGTGGCAAAGCCTTCGACCCGCGGGTGGTGCAGGCCTTCACCCAGCACTTCGAAGAGCTGCTGGCCCTGCGGGACCGCATCAACGCGGCGCCGCCGACGCATGACGAATTGCTGGGCAACTTCTGACAGGGAGGTCACCATGCTGCGAGCTTTTTTCCTGACGCTGATGGTGGGGATAGCGATGGCCGCGCCCGGCATCACCGCTGCGCAGCCGCCGGCACCGTCTCAGACCCAGGCCCCGCCTGCCAACCTCTCCACCCCGGTGCTGACCCGGCTCAAGGCGACCGGTGAACTGTCGGTCTGCATCTGGCCGGACTACTACGGCATCACCTTCCGCAACCCATACTCCGGCCAGTTGACCGGCATCGACGTCGAGCTGTCAGAGGCCTTCGCGAAGGACCTCGGGGTGAAGCTCCGTTATGTCGAATCGTCCTTTGCCACCCTGATCGATGACGTCACCCAGGGCCGTTGCGATGTGGCCATGTTTGCCATCGGCGTGACGCCACAACGTCGTGAACGGCTGGCCTTCAGCACCCCCTACCTGCAGAGCGACATCTACGGCATCACCACCCGCTCCAGCCGGCTGGTGAAGTCCTGGGACGACATCGACCAGCCGGGCGTGGCGGTGGCCGTGCAGGCGGGCACCTTCATGGAGCCGGTGATGGCTGAGCGACTCAAGCAGGCGCGTCTGGTGGTCATCCGGCCGCCCAAGACCCGCGAAGCCGAGCTGGCCGCCGGACGGGTGGATGTCTTCATGACCGACTATCCCTACAGCCGCCGGCTGCTGGAAAACGCCGACTGGATGCGGCTGATCCCCCCACCCAAGCCCTTCCATGTGATCCCCTACGCCTATGCGGTCCGACCCGGTGATGACGCCTGGCTGGCCCGCATCAACACCTTTGTCGCGGCCATCAAGGCGGATGGCCGGCTGGCCGCTGCCGCGCGCCGCAACGGCCTGACCGACATCGTCGCCCGCTGAGCCATGCCGCACCGCCGCCGTCCTTCCACCGTCTCGCTGGTCTGGCTGGCGCGCGGGGTGGGTGCGGCCCTGGCCTTGGCCGCCGTGGTGGGGATGGGCTTCCTGACGTGGCAAAGCCGCAATGAAGCGCTGGAGGCGGCTGAGGAGCGCAGCCACCTGATTGCGCGCGTGCTGGAAGATCACGCCACGCAGACCGTCGAGTCGGCCGCGCTGGCCTTGACCACCGTCGGCGACGGCATTCGCGGCCAATCGGCCATCGATGCTGCGCATGTCTCCCAGATGCTCGGGCAGATGCTGCTGGCGCAGCCCGGCCTGCGGGAAGCGGCGCTGCTCAGCGAAAGCGGACAGATCATCGCCAGTTCGGCCGGTCATCTTCCCGGCAGTCTGGTGCGGCTGGCGGAATGGGGGCCGTTGCCGGTCGGCGATGGCAAGGCCACGCTGATGCATCTGCAGCCGGGCCGAGGCCTGCTGGAAGGCCGTCGCGCCCAGCGCATCGATCAGGTGGCCTACCTGCCGCTGGTGATGCCTTTCCAGATGCATGCGCGTCGGTTCTATCTGGTGGCGGCCATCAACCCCGATGCGCTGGCCAACTACCAGCAGGGCGTGGCGGAGCCGGAGTGGCATGCGGCGCTGTTCAGCTACCAGGGTCAGTTGCTGGCAGCCACCACCGAATTTCCCCTGAAGCCGGGCAGTTGGCATCAGGCGCACCGGCTGTTCCGGGAGTGGCTGCCGGCGCACGCCATTGGGGACCGGCAGGAGCCCGCCTTCGGCGACAGCCAGCAGGTGCTGACCTATCGCGTCTCCCGATCCCGGCCGATGGTGGTGGTGGTGGTGCAGGAGCGCAGCCGCCTGCTGACGGACTGGCGCGACGACCTCTGGTTGAATGCCGGGGCGCTGCTGGTGATGGAACTGCTGATCCTGGGCGGCATGGCGGCCACGCTGCGCGCCTTGTCCACCCGGGCCCAGGCCCAGCGGGTGCTGGATGAGGCCTATGCCAAGCTCTCCGCCAGCGAGCAGGAAATGGCCCTGGTGCTGCGCAGCATCCAGGAACTGATCTTCCGCACCGACGCCGACGGCCAGCTGGTGTTCGTCAATGCCCGCTGGGCCCTGGTCACACGGGAGCCGACGGAGAAGATCCTCGGTCGCAAGATGTCCACGCTGGTCGCGCCGGCCGATCGCGCTCAGGTGGAGCGGCTGTTCTCCGATGCCGCGCCGGACGGCGTGCGTCACGCGGAGGTGAGCGTGCCGGTGTCCCCGGGCGAGCTGCGGCGGTTCTCGCTGGCGGTGGTGCCGCTGATGACCGGATCGCGCATCGATGGCTTTGCCGGCTCGGCCGTCGACGTCACCGAGCGGTATGAAGCCGAAGCCCGGCTGCAACAGCAGTTGCATCTGGTGGCTCTGCTGCTGGAGCTCAGTCCGCAGCCGGTCTCGATGGTGGACCGCGAAGGCTGCTATGTCACGGTCAATCGGGCCTGGGAAGACTTCACCGGGCGCCATCGTGACGAGGTGGTGGGCCGGCCGGTGGACCGCCATCTGCCGGAGTGCGGCATGGAGCCGCCGACGTCCGACTGGGTGCCGATGGAAGGCATCGAGGGCCAGAGCCTGCTGCGCTACGAGACGCAGTTCTACGACCGCAACCGGGACTGCCGCGATGTGGTGCTGTCGAAGGTCGTCGTGCCGGGGGATGAGATGGGCCCCGCCGGCGTGCTGTTCACCCTGACCGACGTCTCCGAATTCCGCCGCGCCGAACGGGCCACGACCGAAGCCAAGGAGGCGGCGGAGGAGGCCTCGCGGGTGAAGTCGGAATTCATCGCCAACATGAGCCACGAGCTGCGCACGCCGCTGCAGTCGATCATCGGCTATTCGGAACTGGGACGCAGCCGGGGTGAGGCGACCTGTCCCAAGCTGTCGGCCATGTTCGGCGACATCCACGATTCCGGCCGTCGCATGCTGGACCTGGTGAATGACCTGCTGGATGTGTCTGCGCTGGAAAGCGGCGTCGGCACCTTCAGCCTGGAGCGCTGCGACCTGCGGCCCTGCATCACGGCCGTGGTGCGGGAGCTCAAGCCCCTGATGGCCCACCGGCGGCTGACGCTGGAGATGTCACAGGCGCCGGAGCCGCTGGTGGCGCGGGTGGATCCGCTGCGCTTCCAGCAGGTCATCCGCAATGTGCTGGCCAATGCGATCCGCTTTTCACCGGAGGGCAGTGCCATCACGGTGCGCTCCATCCGCCGCTCGCAGGGCGAAGCGCATCTGGCCATCATGGATCGGGGGCCGGGCATTCCCGAGCCGGAGCTCGAGCGCATCTTCGAAGCGTTTGTGCAGTCCAGTGCCACCAGCACGGGCGCCGGCGGCACCGGCCTCGGCCTGGCCATCTCCCGCAAGATCATGACGGCCCTGGGCGGCCGCATCCATGCCGAGAACCGGCCCGGCGGCGGGGCGGTGTTTCATGTGTTGATGCCGCTGGGCGTGGTCGCCGAAATCTGACCCGTTATCGTGATGACGCGGCTCTGCCGCTTTTTGGCGGCGTGTGGCCGCATCTGCAGGCACGTCCTCACAGTACGGCTTCCCGGTGCCACAGGCTCAGCAGAAATCTCAGACCATCGCCCAGCCAGGAGCTTCGTTCTGAGGCGGACAGGTGCACCGAGCCGAAAATTTCCCGCTGGGGGGCTGCTTCACTGCCGCAGCGGTCGAGCCGCAGATGAAAGGTGGGGCGCACCGGCGCATCCCGGCCGTCCTGCAGGCGTTGCACCGGGATCGGGCCGCCATGCACATCGGCCAGGCCGGTTTCCTCCAGCGTGGCCAGTTGCACCGGATCCACCCGGGTCAGTTCACAGCGACGACTGCGTTCTTCCGGCACGGCCGGCACGAAGGTGCCGGTGATGCCGCTCATGAGCCCTTGCAGTGCCGCTTCGTCGGCATAGGCGTCGACCTTCAAGCCGCCGACACCGGCCACACTCAGCAGACGCTCCCCACCCGGCACCCACACGCCGGGGTGCAGTCCTTCGGCTACTTCCACGACGGTGCCGGCAAACGGGGCCCGCACGGCGAGGCGCTCTCGCTGGGCACGCAGTCCGTCCAGCTCTGCGACCGCGCCTTCCCACTGTTTGCGCAGCGCCGGTCCAAGATCGCGCAGCCGCTCGTCGAAGGGCTGTTGCTCCAGTTGCAGCCGCAGTTGCTGTTCCTGCACCACCGCCTGCTGCCATTGCATCTCCAGCTCGGGCGAGCGCAGCTGCAGCAGCAGGTCGCCGGCCTTCACCCTCCGGCCTTGCTGCGGGGCCTCGTTGACCACCTGAGCCGCATGGCTCGCCACCACCACCTGGACCTCGCTCGGGGACAACACCGCCGGCAGACGGACCGAGGTGCGCCAGGGCCAGCACAGCAGGATCAATGCCGCGCCCAGCACCAGCAGCGTGCGACGCGACGCCCGGCTCCAGCGCCAGCGCTGACGCTGCTCCCACCAAGCCTGAAGCTCCCGCCAGATCGGCCGGGCGATGAACCACAGCAGCTCCACCGCCAGCAGCACCAGGCCCAGCGCCTTGAAGAAGGCGTGATAGACCAGCAGCGCAATGCCGAAGAACAGCACCAGCCGGTAGAGCCAGGTGGCCAGTGCAAAAGCGATCAGGCCGCGACGGCGCGACGGGCTGAAGCGTTCGGGCGGCGGGTCGCCCCAGCCAAAGAGCGCTTCCCGCATCCACCAGCGTCCCAGCGCAAAGGAGCGCTCATGCAGGTTGGGCATGTTCAGCGCGTCGGAAAGCAGGAAGTAACCGTCGAAGCGCATGAACGGACTGGCGTTGATCGCCAGCGTCAACACCCAGGTGGTGGTGGCCAGCAGGAAGGCGCCAGACCGGATCGGCGCCCAGGCCGGTGTGTCCGGCAGCAGGCTCCAGGCCAGCAGCGCCACCGATGCCAGCGCCAGTTCACTGAGCATGCCCGCCGCGCCGACCCACAGGCGCTGCCTTCGGGAGGTGAGCTTCCAGGCTTCGTTGGTGTCGGTATAGAGCACCGGCCACATCACCAGAAAGGCCACGCCCATGGTGGGCACCCGGCAGCCGAAGTGGGTGGCGGTGAAGGCGTGGCCCAGCTCATGCAGCACCTTGGCGCCGCTCAGAGCGAGGCCCACGGCCAGCAGGCCTTCCCAGCTGGCGTAGCTGGTGAGGGTGTGGCTGAACTCGTCCCAGCGGCGGCTCGCCATGACCAGCCCCAGCAGGGTCAGCACGGCGCAGGTCAGCCAGAAACCGGGCTGGAAGGCCCAGCGCACCCAGCGGCTCATGCGCTGCAGCCAATGCATCGGCTGCAGCAGCGGAATGCGGAAGAACAGATAGTGCTTGAGCAGCCACTGCCCGGCGGACATGCGGGTGGCGTTGGCATAGGCGGTCAACTGGTCGGTGTGGCTCGCGTCGGACGCCACCAGCAGGTGGTTGCGGCGCAGCATCTGCAGCACCGCCAGCAGGTCGTTCTCGCCCAGGCGCAGCGTGGTGTCACGTGCCACCGCAGCCAGCAGCTCGCGCGGGTCCGATAGATGCCAGCGCGAGAGCAGCTCGAACGCCGGCCAGCTCAGCGCATAGAAGCGATGGCTGGCCGGGTCATGCAGCGTCCAGGTCGGTGAGCCATCGTCGGCTTCCGGGCCGGGATGCAGCGCCAGGTCTTCCCGCAGCGGCGGCAGTGTCACCAGCCCAGCCATTGCCTCACCGTGGACAGCGGCCGCCGCAGGGCCACGTAGATCAGCGGTGCCCAGCCACCGTAGACCCGGGCGCTTCCGAGTTGCCCGATGCGGGGCAGCGGCTGGTCGGTGCGAAAACTCGCCTTGATGCGGTAGGCCATGAAGCCCTCGCGGGTGGCTTCGGCCCGGTAGGAGACGCTCTCCACCCGCGCGTCGAAGGACTGCATCGGCGCGCCCTGGGGATGCAGCGTCAGCGTGTCGCCGGGCGACACTGGCAGGCGGTCCGCCGCCGGCATCCAGGCCACCAGCTCCACCCGCGCCGGGTCAGCCACGAGCAGCACCCGCTCGCCCAGGGTGACCGCCTTGCCGATCCAGTCATTGGCATCAGCGAACACCGCGATGCCAGCCCGGTCCGACTTGACCTGTACCCGTGCGAGCTGCTCGGCGGTGTAGTCCAGCTCGACCGATTTTTCCTGCACCTTGCCGCGCCGCAGCACCAGCTCAGCGCGGGTTTTGTCGTTGGTCACCGCCGCCTGGGCGGATTGGCGGTATTCCTCCTGCGCCGTGTCGACGGCCTTGCGGGCCACCTCCAGACGGGCGCGCAGGGCGGTGGTGTCCAGGCTGAAGAGTGGCGTGCCGGCCTGCACCGGCTGGTTGGGCCGGATGTCGAAACGGTCGATGACGCCGTCCAGCGGCGCACGCACGACGAATGGCTCGAACGGCACGACCTCCGCCTGGGCCAGGGCCGACAGACGCATCGGGCATAGGCTCACCAGCAGGGCGCCTGCCAGCAGCCAACGGCGCGTCTTGCGTTTGCGCAGCAGCGGCGCGAGGCCTTCCCGCCACGGATGGCGGGGCTGCAGCGCGTCGAGCGCATGGCCGTAGGCATGGGCCAGTTCACCGAGCAGTCCGATTTCATGCGGGGACCACGGCGTGTCGCGCGCCAGCAGCAGGCCGGCCGCCGCGGGACGATCGCCGGCGGGCAGCGGCAGCCAGAGGGCATGCGCGGGCAACCAGCTGGCCCAGTCGGCGCGCACGGTCTCGGGCAGGGCACCGATGACGACTTCGCCTGCCGGCGTCGCTTCCCGCATCAGATGGCGGAACAGCGGCGCCAGCCACTGGATGTAGGGCGCCTGGGGATCGGGTTGGGGCGGCCCGGAGACGGCCATGACCTGGCCGAGCCCCGTGGCGGTCCACATCGCTGCCTGGCGGTAGGCCACCAGCTGCAGCGTTTCATTCACCGCCACGAAGCCCAGCGCCTGCGGCGTGCCTGCCTGCCGGGCACGCCGCTGCAACTGCAGCAGCGTGACCAGGGGAGCCGAACGTTCCGGCGCGGTCATGCTCCGGCCCTCACGGATGCGGCGGAAACACCGCCCAGCCGCTCATGCCGGGCAGCAGGCCCGGCTGGCTGCCGTCCATCACGCCGAAGACGCCGACGGTCTGGCTGACCGGATCAATCTGCGCACCCAGGCGCTGCACCTTGGCGGGATAGCGCTTGCCCAGTTCTTCCACATCCACCTGGAAGGCGGCACCAGGGCGCAGCCACGCCAGCCAGCGGGAGGGCACGATCATCTGCACTTCCAGCTGTCCGGTTTCGATGATGTCCAGCAGCGGATTGCCGGGGGACACGAACTGATGGGCCGCCACATGCCGCTTGGCCACGCGGCCCGCAAACGGCGCCGAGATGTTGCAGCGGCTGACCAGCATCTTGTTGCCCGCCAGCTCGGCCTGCGCTTCCTTCAGTCGCGCCTGGCCTTGCTGCACTTCCAGGGCGCCGATCGAGTTGAGCTCGGCCAGCCGCTGGTTGGAGGCCACCAGCGCGCCGGCGGCTTCCACCGCGGCTTCGGCCTTCTTCTGCTGGCTCTGGTGCAGCGAGCAGTCCAGCCCCACCAGCAGCTCTCCGGCCCGGAAGGCGTCGCCTTCCCGCAGGCGCAGTGTGGCCACGCGAGCGGGGATCTCCGCGGCGATGGTCACGCTGTTGCGTGCACTCAGCTGCGTACGGATGCGGCCGTCCTTGTCGCTACTTGCGCCACTGTTGCCGCTGGTGCCGGTGCTCATGCTGCCAGCGCCGACGTTCGCGGCCGCTGGCGCTGGCCGGGGGGCGTTCTGTGCGTGGGCGGAGGCGGCCAGCACCACCATCCAGCCCGTCATCATGATGCCCAGGCCCCACTGCCGGCTCAGGGCATCCCATCCGTCTCTCATGCACCGCCCTCGGGATTCATCGTCTTGGTCCAGTTCTGCTCGGATGCCTTCACCGCCTCGCCCAGGCTCTTGAGGTCATACCCAGGGACCGACTGGGGCAGGGGATCGAGCCCCAGCGTGGCCACCAGCTGGCTGTAGGCGCCTTGCAGGGCGCCATAGGTCTGATAGAGGCGCAGCTCGGACATCATCGCCGCGGCGGAGGCCCGGATCTCTTCCAGCTTGCCCTGGCTGTTGGCCGTGGCGGCATTGCGGGTGTAGCCCAGAATGCGCTGCTCGACGCCATTGAGCTGCTCGGTGAGTTCGAACTGCCGCAGGCGGCCCTGATAGTCCAGACGCGCCACATGCACCTGCGTCAGCACCGCCATGTTCAGGGCCAGGCGCTGCTGACGGGCGAGGTCCAGCTGGGCCTGTGCCATGCCCCGGATGTTGCTGGCGTTCAGCACGTTGAAGAGGTTCCAGCCCACGCGCAGGCCGGCATCGCCCCACTGGCGATTGACCAGGAAGCTGTTGCTGTCGTAATGGCCGCCCACGCTGATTTCCAGGCCGGGCAGCAGCTTGGCCAGCGCCTTGCGGGTTTCCAGCACGCCGATGCGCTCGTTGTACTGAGCCTCCACCAGTTCCGGACGGCGCATCAGCGCCGCTTCTTCCATGCTGGCAGGGGCCAGCGTGATCCGCGGGGCCTGCATGCTGGTGGGCATCTGCACGGTGAAGCCCTGGCCCGGTTCCAGGTTCATCAACGCGGCCAGGCGCGGCTTGGCCTGGGCCAGTTCATCCCGCACGGCTTCCAGCTGACGCACGATGTCCAGCAGCTGTCGCTGATAGTTCAGTGCCTCCAGCGGGGAGCGGAGCTTCTCCACTTCCACCTTGCGCGAGTCGTCCAGTGCGCGGCGGGTGGTTTCCAGCACCGGCTCGATCTTGCCTTCGAGCATCTGCGCGCCGGCAGCCTGCCAGTAGGCTTGCGCGGTCTGCTGCATCAGCAGATGCAGCACCTTGCGGCGACGTTCCTCGGCCACCAGCACCCGGTCCGCCTGCTGGCGGGCCCCGAAGTAGCTGACACCGAAGTCCAGCACGTTCCAGCTCAGGGTCAGGTCGGCCGTATTGCGCTCACGGTCGCTGGAGGTGGAGGGTTCCAGGGACTGTTGGCCGCTCAGCACGCTGCGCGATGACGATGCAAGTTCGCTGTCCCGCCAGCTGTAGCCCGCCTGCAGCGTCAGCTTCGGCAGCAGGTCGCTGCGGGTGAGGTCCAGTTGGCGCTGGGCCACCGCGGCTTCCATCAGCTTGACGCGATGGTCGAGGTTGTACTTGATGGCCCGCGCCATCGCTTCTTCCAGCGAGATCGGGCCCGCGATGGGCTCCTGCTGGCTGGTCAGCGTCTGGCGGTCCGCCTGGATCAAGCTCTGGCGCTCCTCGGCGGTCAAGGCCTGGGGGGCGACCGCGCAGCCGGTGAGGGCGGCAGCCACCACGGCCATCACGGCCAGGGCCACCCGGCTGGGGCGACCCGGCAGGGGACCGCGGAGCATCGAGTCCTTCGTTTCCATCGTCATCTTGTGCTTCTCCTCTGAATGCATCGTGGGATTCAGGCCGGGGTGCCGGCGTCGGTCAGGACCTGTTCCCAATGTTGTCGTTCAGCCTGCCAGGCGCCGCGTCCATGCTGGCTGAACTGGCTGGCGAGGCCGGGTCGGCCAGCCGGGCTGTTGGGCCGATCGGTTGGCCGCGCCTCGGCCACCCCCGCATCGGTGCCGCGGGAATCGGCCGTCCGGACATCAGCCGCGTCCCAACGGGCCGACAGGTCCGCACCGGCCGCGGTGGCCCGCGCCAGTCGTTCGTGGCCCTCGTTGGGCGCCGCGGCGCCGGACTGCGGCCGGCCCCCCTTGACCTCGACCTCGATCGTGCTGACCGCGCGCTGGCCCTTGGCGTCCCGCACCACCACTTCGATGGCGATCTTCTGGCTCAGGCCGGCGGGCGCGCGGCCGACCAGCGTGCCGGTGACCGGGTCATAGCGCAGCCAGGCGGGCAGCGGCCGTCCGTTGGACAGACGCACTTCCACGGTGGTCGGGCCATCGCGGTTCAGCGTGGAGAGCACATCGATAGGCAGGGCAATCCGCACTGGCTCACCGGCCGCGACTTCGACCGAGGTGGGACGATCCAGCAGCTGCGAAGAGCGGCCGGTGGGCACGCTTTCGGGCATCGCCGTGCTGTCAGGGACACGCCCGGTGATGGTGGGCTCCTGGCGAATCGAATAGTTGGCCGTGTTGATCAGCACCGGCAGATCGACCGGTCCCGCGCTCGCGCCTGCACCCGCGGGAATGACCACGGTTTGCGGCGCTGGCGGAATGACCAGACCGGTGCCGAGGTCCTGGGGCGCCTCGAAGGTCACTGGCACCTGTGTCGGAATCTCCGACGCAGGCGTCTGGAACGTCGGCACGGGCGCTGGCGTCTCGGCCGGTGGCAGGGGCGGCGGAGCGACCGGGGCGATCGCATAGGCCGGCCCTTCCGCATTGCTGCTCAGGGCGTTGCCGGCGCTGTCGGCGATGCCGCTGGCAGCGGCGGCCAGTTGCAGGCTGACCTGGCCCGCGCCGGAAATACCGCCCACTTCGACCACATAAGTACGGCTGTCCACCTGCGTCAGCCCGGTGATGCTCGCGCCGGCATTGCCCGTCGTGGCGAGGCGGAAGTCCGCAGCGTCCACGCCGGTCACCGATTCCGAGAAGGTTACCTGGTAGCGCACCGGCTGGCCGCTGGTCGCGCTGCCGTCCAGGCGGCTGATGGCGGAGACGGACGGCAACACGGCATCCACGCGGATGGCCGTTCTGGCGCCCCCGCCGGTCAGGGCTGCCGTGGCGAGATTGCCGACGCCATCGCGCACGACGGCGCCATTGGCATCGACCGAACCCGCGAGGGTGATGCCTTCGGCCGCCGACTGGCCCGGCGCGACCGTGAGACGGAAGACCAGCGAGCTGCTGCCGGAGCCGGAGACGTAATCGGCATAGGCCACCTGGCCGCCATCCAGCGTGACGCCCAGGCGGGGCGCAGCGTTTGTGCCGGAGAGGGTCACGGCCTCGCTGTAATCCACGACGAAGTCCAGCGTCTGGCCGGCGACGTAGGTGCCGGCCGCGGGCAGCCGCACGCCGGTCACCACCGGCACCACGCCGTCGATCTGGATGGCGTGCTGCGCGGCCAGCGACGCGCCCTGACCGGGGACGGGCAGGTCCAGCACCGCATCGTATTGGGTGGCGCTGCGGATGCTGCCGCCATTGAGTGTCAGGGCGGCGGTGGAGGCGTAGTCGAGGCGGGCTGCGACATCCCCGGCCTGCACGACATAGCTGAAGGTGAGGGTGTTCGTGCCGGAACCGGACTGATAGACCGCCTGGCGGTCGATGCTGCCGGTCTCCAGCAGGAGGCTGGGGCGTCCCCCGGCCACGTCGACCACCACGGCCTGGTCGAAGGTGACGGTGGTGGTGATGGTGTCACCGATCTTGTAGCCACCGTCCGGCGTGGGGGTGCTCACGCCGGTGATGACCGGGTTGATCGGGTCGACGATGAGCGCCAGGGTGTCGGTGTCGGTGCGCGCGGGGCCGCCGGTGTTGCCCAGGTCATCGGTGGAGATCTGCAACTGGGCAGCGCCGTTGTAGCCGGTGGTGGGTCGGAAGCTCAGGCCCTGCAGCGCGGCATTGATGTCGCTGAGACTGCCGCTGAAGGTCATGGTGGCGTTCGCGCTGCCGGTGCCCACCGCAAAGCTGAGCCCGGTGGTGCTGCCGAGGCTGAGCGTGCCCTGCGTCACGGTGAGGGTGACCTGCAGCAACCCGTTGCCCGCATCGGCGTCGCTGATGCTGATGGCATTGCCCTGCGCGGTGCCAAAGACCAGCGTGCCGTCCTGGAAGAGACGCTGCCCGGCGGCGGGCAAGGTGTTGAGCGGCGTGTCGTTGGCGCTGGTGACGGCGACCGTGCGGGTGACGGTATTGCTGTCGATCGTCCCGTCGTTGACGGTGAAGCTGATGACACGCGAGGCGGTGTTCGGCGCTTCGGAACTATTGCTGTAGGTAACGGCGCGCAGCGCGGCTTCCCACTGCGCAACGGTGGCGGTGCCGCCAGCGGAGGCCAGGCTCAACACACCGGTGGTGGCGTCATAGCTGCCGCTGATGTTGCCGTACACGGTGGCATCGGAGTTGAGGAAGGCCAGGCTGTCCTGGCCCGTCTGCAGATTGCCGGTGATAGCCACCAGCGCACTGACAAAGGTGGCGTTGTCGCCATCGCTGACCGTGAGCCCGGGGGCGACGATCACCGGCGCCGTGACCGTCCCGTCGCCTTCGGCAAACACGGGGCTGCCGGTGCCGGCGCTCAGCAGCGGGGCGTCGTTGACCGGCACGACGTTCACATCCCGCAGAACGGGCGCGCTGCTGACGGCACCGTCCTCGACCGCGAAGCCGATGCTTCGCACCAAGGGAGACGGCGACTCGGACGTGCTGGTGTAGGTGACCGCGCGCAGCGCTGCCTGGAACTGGGCCACCGTGGCGGTGGAACCGGCCGAAGTCAGCGTCAGCACCCCGGTCGCAGCGTCGTAGCTGCCGACGATGTTGCCGAAGAGCGAGCTGTTCATGTTGGCGAAGGCCAGGACATCCGAGCCCGCTTCGAAATTGCCCACGATGGCCACCGACGCGCTGCTGAGCGTCGTGCTGTCGGCGTCGGTGACGGTGATGCCGCTGTCAATGACCACCGGCGTGCTGGTGACCTGATTGCCTTCGGTGAAGGTGGCGGAGCCGCCGGACGTGGTCACCACCGGTGGAATGTCGACCGGGATGACGTTGAGGTCACGCGTACTGATGGCGCTGGTCTTGACGCCGTCATTCACTGCGAAGGACAAGGTCCGGACGCTGCTGTCCGGATTGAACGAGGTGTTGGCATAGTTCACCGCGCGGAGCGCCGCCTGCCATTGGGCGACGGTGGCGGTGCTGCCGGCTGAGGTCAGCGTCAGCGCGCCGGTGCCGGCGTTGTAGCTGCCGACGATGTTGCCGTAGGTGACGGCACTGGTGTTGGTGAACAGCAGCAGGTCCTCGCCACTGCGGAAGTTGCCGGAGATCTGCACGGTGGCGGAGGACAGTGTGCTGTTGTCCAGGTCGCTGACGCTCAGGCCGGGGTCGGCCTGCACAGGCCCCTGGCCTTCGGTGAAGGTGCTGTTGCCGCCGCTGGTGCTCAGCAGCGGGGTCTGGTCCACGGCCGCGACGGTGACGTTCCGCGTCGCGGTGATGCTGTTGCTGGTGCCGTCATTGACCGTGAAGCTGATGGTGCGGGTGGAGGTGTTGGGCGTCACCGCCGTGTCGGTGTAGCGTACGGTGCGAAGGGCGGCCTGCCACTGACTCAGCGTGGCAGTGGAACCGGACGAGGTCATCGTCAGCACGCCCGTGCCGGCGTTGTAGCTGGCGGTGATGTTGCCGTAGAGCGCGGTGTTGTTGTTGATGAAGATCAGCTGATCTTCGCCACTGCGGAAGTTGCCGGTGATGGCAACGGAGGCAGATGCGGCGGTCGTGTTGTCGATATCGCTCAGTGTCAGGCCCGCGTCGACGACGACGGGGGTGGCGCTGGCATTGTCACCGGCGGTGAAGGACGTCGATCCGCCGTTGGTCGTCACTACCGGCGCATCATCCACCGGGACCACGGTGATGGCGGACGAGACCGCCAGGGATGCCGTGTCGACGCCGCCATTGGCGGTGCCGCCGTTGTCGCGTAAGGAGCTCAGGGTGGCGATGCGGAGACCACTCGTCGGGTTGTCGCTCGTGTTGCGGTAAGCCAGGCCGTCCACCAGGCTCTGGACGTTGGCCGCGCTCAGGCCCGAGGAGGAATTGAGGCTGATGGTGGCCACGCCCCCCGAAACGCTGACGGTGGCGGACAGCCCCCAGGCCGAGGTGCTGGTGCTGTTGACAATGGAGCCATTGAACAGCGCCACGGACGTGCCGTCGACCGTCAGCACTTCACTCGCCCCGTCACTGACGTTGTTGATGGTGAGTGTCAGGCTGTTCAGGTTCTGTCCGAATTCGACCGTTGACACGGCAGTGCCGTTGAAAAGCTGAACCGCGGATCCGTTCTCCGTGTAGGCGGGGTTGCGGCCCGTGGCGGTCAAGGTCGGTGCGTCATTGACGGGCTGGACCGCGACGGTGACACTCGCTGGGGTACTGTCGTTCAGGCTGTCGCCATCGTTCAGCGTGAATGTAACGGTGCGGGTCTGGGTGCGGGGGTCATTGCCGCTGTCGAAGCCGATGCTGTCGATCAGCGCGCGGACGGATGCCGAAGTGGCGGCGGCATTGAAGCTGACCACCAGGGAACTCGTGCCCGTTCCCCCGGTATAGGCGCCGATCACCACGCCTTCGTAGGTCACCTGGCTGCCGGAGACGCCGATTTGCCCGGTGCCGGTTCCCTGATTCAAGATGACCAGCTTGTCGACGCCGTCGAGTCGATTGCCCGTGATCTGGACGGTGAGGTTGCCCCCCTGGAAATTCGCGCTGTCTCCGTCGGTGACCGTGGCGCTGACGCCCGCATCCAGCAGCACCGGCCCCGACTTCTCCACCCAGGTCACCGCATCGCCATTGAGGTTGCCAATGACGGGCGGTACGTTGGGCGCAGTGCCTGTCGAGACGTTGAGGTCGTCCATGAAGACGGACACCCCGGCGCTGCCGTTTTGCAGAACGATGCGGACTTCATCCACGTACTGCCAGGGCACACCGCTCACGGACACTGTGGTGCCACCGACCGAATTGCCATAGTAGGGCAGTGTGAAATCCTGGCTCGCACCGAGCACTGCCACACCATCCAGATAACCCACCAGACGATAGTTCTGATTGGTGCTTTGACCGTCTTCCAGCGTGATCGAATTGAACTTGAAGGCTTCCCCATTCACGGACTTGAAGACAATCGCCGTGGTGGTGTTGCTGGTGTCCTGCGCAAGAAGCGCGCCATCACCCGTATTGGCAAGGACCGTCTGATTGGGATCGTTGGTCATCCAGATTATCCCGCTGTTGTCCAGGGTCCCGGTGGAGCGGAGCGTTTGGAAGGACCATCCGTTCAGGCTGTAGGAACCGTTGGAGCCGACAACATCCGTCTGATTGGTGCCAGTGAAGGGGTAAGTGTCGAACGTCTCGTAGCCGGGAGCTGCCAGCAGGGCCTGATAGCCGGCCACAAGCGCCGCATCCGCGGAGAGGCTGCGGGCTTCAATGGCGCCGGTGCTACGCTCCAGCGTCCAGTTGCCACCCAGGGCCGCCGAGCCGGTGTTGTCCGTGGAGGCAGCCACGTCCGCGGAGGTGAGCGAGGCGATCTGATTCAGAAACTGCTGACCGCTGGCATCCGCGCCGACCTTGCAGCCGTACAGCAGCAGGTCTCCGTTGTCGGAGAGCGAGGCGCCAATCGTCTTGAGCGCGTCCGCATGGGCTGCCAGATTGTCCGAGGTGAGCCAGACGGAGCCGCCCTGCACGGCGCCGGTGGCGCCGTGAGAGATCAGTGCAATCGAATCAATGTCATGCCGGTTGGCGAGATAGGCCGCCATCTGCGCAAATCCGTCCTTGGTGCCGTCCAGCATCACGACCTCGGTGCTGGCGGGAAGGTTCTGCGCGATCTGGAGGGCGTCCTGCACCTTGCTGTCGACGAACACCACGTCATGACGCGTGGTGGCCGGGGCCGCTTCAAGTGAAACGGGGCGTGCATCGATGCTGGCGGCATGGCTGTGGTCCTGCACCGCGGCATCTGCGGCAGCAGCGGTCACCGCGACCGATGCGTCAAACATCAGCCGGGGCTCCAGCGCGATGATCAATGGCGAACCAAGGGTAGATCGGTGGAGCGGGGCAACTGCATCAGCCGCGGGATCAGTCGCGGGATCGGCCGCCGAATCAGCCGTTTGACTGGCCCGCGTGCCAATGAATTCCCGCTGGGCCCGTTTCCAGAATGTAGCCATTGACGCCTCCCCGTTTTTTAGATTCCCTTGCTGTCGGAATGATACGGGAAGGCCCTTGGACGGCATGAGTGACTTACGGACGCAACTGCGCGACCTGTGACTAGATAGAAACCCTGCTTGACGGCACCATACCGGCATCCGGCGCTGCTTGGGGTCGCGTCAAAACTTCAGTAGCATTCGCTGTGCGCCGGGCTCATTGAAGCAGGGCGTCGTCCACGGTCCACGCCGGGGCGAAACAAAGAATGCAAGGGAGGATGGATGATCAAACAACTCGAGCCCGGAGAGGGGCGGTCTCCAACGAGCGCGTCCCTCTGCGGACATACCCCGCACAAAGTGTCGCGGCGTCACGCCGGGAAAAGGTTCGGCGCTGGCCTGCTGGCCACCACCATGCTCACCGTCAGCCTGGTCGCGCCCGCACAGGCCCATGGCGGTGGACTGAGCCGGGCCAGCGAAGCCTCGCTGTTCCCGGTGGCCGTATCGGTGGCAGTGCCCGCTGTGCTGATCGGGGCTGCCATCGGCGTCACCGTGGGGCTGACGGTCAAGGTGGTCGAATCGACCGCGCAGGGGACGGTGTGGGTACTGGAACGTGCGTCGGACGGCGTGCAGTTCAGCGTCAGGTTTGTCGGCGATGCAGTCACGGCGTCCGCCGTCGCAGTCGGCACCGCAGTGACCGTCAGTGTGGTGGCCACCGGCTACATCGTCTCCAAGGGGTCGGAGGTCATCGCCTTCGTTCCCAATGAGATCGGCGCTTCACTGATGCACAACGAACGCGTCACCCGCAAAGACGAGGTGCTGCGATGAGGGCGTCGGGGACCGCAACAAGCGCAACGGGCGCGGCGATGGGCCCCACCCGCATCACAGGTCGGACCGGCGCGACCGGTTCGACCGGTGCAATGTCCGCGATGGCCGCGATTGCCGTGGCGGTCTGCATGCTCGCCGCACCGGGCGTGGCGCGGGCCGGTCGTCCTTGTGAAGAAACCGCGCTCACGGCCGATCAGGTCCGCAACGGCCTGGCGCTGGCCCAGGCGACGGCCGAAGCGCTGGACAAGTCTGGCGCGCAGGTGGTGCTGCTGGCACGTGCCGGCCAGAACCTCGATGAATACGGCTTGCGCTGGTCGCATGTCGGTTTTGTCTACCTTGACGTCGACCCGGCCGGCAAACCGGTCTGGCGGGTGATGCACAAGCTCAATGAATGCGGCACCGCGCAGGCGGATCTGTATCGGCAGGGATTGGCCGAGTTCTTCATGGACCGGCCCTACCGGCTGGAGGGCGCGTTCTCGGTGCTCAAGCCGCAGTTGCAGGAAGCACTGCTGCCGGTGCTGAAGGACAACGCACGGGCTGCCACCCTGCACACGCCGGCCTACAGCATGCTGGCCTACCCGTGGGCCCAGCAATATCAGCAGAGCAATCAGTGGGCGCTGGAAACCCTGGCCGGTGCGGCCGCCCCGGGGGAGGTGTTCAACCGGCCGCAGGCGCAGCAGTGGCTCAAGGCGGCCGGGTATCAGCCCACCGACTTGCGCATCTCCACCGCCAAGCGGCTGGGTGCCCGCATCGGCATGGCGAACGTGGCGTTTGACGACCATCCTTCGGCGCGCCGGTACAGCGGTCACATCGACACCACCACCGCGGACACCATCTTCCAGTGGCTGTCGCGCACCGGATGGGGCGCAGCGCCCACGGTCGTGCGCGCACCGCGCTGAAGCGAGTCGTTGTCACGGACGTGACATGCGCGGCCGACACAGTGCCGCGCTGTTGTCAACGCCTGGCTCCGGCCCCGCTCCCGTGATTGCTTCCTCCGCTTCCTCAGATTCGTCCGCTTCGTCCGCTTCGGTCCCTTCCGCGGTGCCTTCCGTTGATCGGCCCTCCCGTGGCGCCCGTGCCCGGATGGGCAGCCGCTTCTTTCTCTCCGCCGTGTCGCTCGCGGCGGTGTCCGTGGTGTCCGCAGTGGCCCTGGTGGCCTGCGGCGGCAGCGACGGCGGCAGCGCCACCCCGGCCGAACAAGGCACCTGGACCACCGGCGACCTGCATGTGCACACGGTGCAGTCAGACGACTCCCGCACCACGCAGACGCTGGACTTCGTGCTCGGCAAGGCCTTCACCACCCACGGTCTGGACTGGATGGCGGTGACCAATCACCTGCGCTCGTCCAAATACGACAACAACGGCAACCTGCTGACCGCACCCGTCGCCTTCGCCTACGGCATGGAGAGCTACGAGGCGCCCCGCATCAAGGCCCTGCAGGCCGCAGGCAGCTACACCGGCAAGCTGATCTTCTCCGGCTTCGAATGGGATGCGCCGGCGCATGATCACATTGGCATCGGCATCTTTGACGGTGGTGCCACGCTGACCTCGTCCGCCAGCGCCTTCAAGGAATTCCAGTATGCCTTCACCACCGGCGCCGAATCGCTGTTCACCGCGGACGATGTGACCCGCTTCAAGGCCCAGTATCCACAGCGCTTCAACACCACGGCGGCGGACACCCTCAAGGGCATCAGCTGGCTGAAGGAGCGTTATCCGGACACCAGCTACGCGCTGATCAACCATCCGTCCCGCAATCCCGGCAAGTACACCATCGCCGACTTCCGCCAGATGAATGATCTGGCGCCGAAGATCGTCTTCGCCATCGAGGGCATGGTGGGCAACCAGATGGAGCCGGACCGCGGCGGCTACACTTCGGCCTACATTGATGCCAACCTGCCCAATCGCACCTATGGCGGCACGGATGCTGTCGTGGCCCAGCTCGGAGGCGTCTGGGACGCCTTGCTGGGGGAGGGGCGCCGCATCTGGAACGTGGCCAACTCCGACTCGCACTTCGAGATCGATGCCGCGGGCAACAGCAGCGGCTACTACCCTGGCGAGTATGCAAAGAACTTCGTGTGGATGCCCAAGGGCAGCACCGGCGTGGCCGGTCTGCTGGATAGCCTGCGGTCGGGGCGCAGCTTCGGTGTGTTCGGCGATCTGATCAGCGCGCTGGACTTCACCGCAGGCAGCGGCTCGGACACGGCGCACATGGGTCAGGAACTCAGCACTGCCGCCGGCCGTACGGTCACCCTGACCATCCGCTTCAAGAGCCCGCCGGTGAACAACTACCAGCGGCCGGTGAACAGCGGCAATCTCGGCAACATGGTGCCCAAGGTGCATCACCTCGACCTGATCGTTGGCGACGTGGGCGCCAAGGCCGCGCCCGGGACCGAGGCCTACAACGTGGCCACTAACGCCAGCACCCGCGTGCTCAAGCGCTTCACCAGCGCCGACTGGAAGCAGGGCGCGGACGGCTACTACACGGTGACCACCACGGTGACGGCCGGCAAGAACCAGTACTTCCGCCTGCGCGGGACCAATCTGGCGGAGGATGTGGCCGGGCAGACCGCGGGCGGCGAGCCGCTGCCCGATCAGAAGATCACCACCACCGACAACGCCACCCGTCATGACCAGATCAACGACCGGAACTACGGCAGCCTCTGGTTCTATTCGAATCCGATCTTTGTGACGGTGAAGTGAGAGGGCGGGAGGTGACTGCGGGCCCTCACTGCGGTCACGTCCCGTTTTTCATGGCGAATGGTGCGCGCCTGCAATGACATACTCCCGGCCGCCCCGGCATTCATCGATCGGGGAGTGGCCAGATGCAGGGAGAGAAGTTGCAGTTTCAGAAGTTCCGGGGCGCGGTGCGACGCCCCATGCGTGTCCTTCCATGGGCGTGGCGGACCCACCATCTCGGGGCGGCATTCGCCATCGGACTGGTGCTCGCCGGGCCTGCCCAGGCCTTCGAGGTGCTGACCCTGGGCGAGAGCGATCCTGCTGTCGTTGTGGACGGACGGCTGGACGATGCGGTCTGGCAGCGTGCCGCGGTGCATCGCCGGTTCGCGCAATTGCAGCCGACCGCGGGGGCCGCCTTTGCCGACGACCTTCGCACCGAAGTCCGGGTGGTGGCGGATGGACGGGCGCTGATCATCGGCATCCGCGCCTGGTCGGCACAGCCGCCGCGCAGCCTGCTGTCCCGCCGCGATGCGGTGCAGCGGGACCAGGACATGATCGGTCTGTGGATCGACACCAACGGCCGCGGCGAGTCCGCCATGTTCATCAAGGCCAGTTTGTCGGGCGTGGTGACGGATGGGCTCTACCGGGCGTCCGACGACGAAGAAGACCTCGGCCCCGACTTTCCAGTGCAGGTCGCCGCGACCCGCCTGCCGGACGGCTACAGCATGGAAATCCGCTGGCCGCTGGCCGCCCTGCGTTATCCCTATCAGGCGGCGGCGCCGTGGCGCATGGTGGTGGCCCGGGCCGTTCCCGCGGCCAACGACCTGTTGCTGGTCAGCGGTGATGCGGATGCGGAAGCCTTGAGTTTTCTCCACGCCAGCGAGCCGGTGACCGGGCTGGCGCCGGTGCTCTCGCAGCATCGCGACCGGCAGGAAGGCGATGTCACGGTGGAATGGACCGGACGATCGGTCCGCACCGGCAGCGAGACCGCCAACCGGGGCAGCGTCGGGGTGGAAGGCTGGTGGCGTCCGCGCGCAGACTGGCTGGTCAATGCGACGCTCAACCCTGACTTTGCCCAGGTGGACATCGACGCGCCGCAGACCAGTGGCAATCGCGCGGTGGCCCTGGCGCTGCCGGAGAAGCGTCGATATTTTCTGGAGAGCGCGGACGTGCTGGGACTGCCCCTGTCGGCTTTCTATTCCCGCACGGTGGCCGATCCTCGCTGGGGCCTGCGTGCGACCTGGCGGGGCGAGGGCGCCGACGCGACGATGCTGCTGGCGCAGGACCGCACCGGGACGGTCGTCACTCGCGGTCGGCCGTGGGGGACGGACGAATGGACGCTCGGCGCGCCGAGCAGTGCGCAGGTGTTGCGGAGCCGGTGGCAAGTGGGGATGGCGGCGAGCGGTGAGGGCGCGGAGCTCGCCGAGGATCCGGACGCCGGCGACCGTGCGCTGACCGTGGGGGCCTTGCTCTCGCGCCGGTCGGTGGAAGGCGCCGGGGAGGGCGCGCTGGTGGGCGTCGACGGCCTCTTGCGGCAGAGCCGTGATGGGACGCACTGGAAGGCGCAATGGAGCCTGATGGCGAGCCGTCATGACCTGGCGGTCGATGACGAGGGCCGGGTGGTGCCGGGGCGCGGGCCGCAGCGCCGGGACGCCTCCGCCTGGGGCAGCCTGCTCTACAGCGATGACCACTGGCTCAATGCCGCCGAGTTGTCGGTGATCGGCCCGGACTTCGTCAATCTGCTGGGTTTCGTCGATCAGGCAGGCTTGTGGAAGGCCTCCGGGGAAGTGAACCGGCGTCTGGGCGAAGTGACCTTGCCCGGCGGTGGGCTGCTCAATCAATCGGAATGGCACTGGGGGCTGAAAGAGCTGCGCAGCTTGAAGGATGCGTCCCGCGATGAACCCGGCGGCGAGGTGATTCTGCGGGAGCGCCGCACCGGCCTCTGGCTGGCGACCGCACGCCGCACCGCTGCCTGGCTGCACTTTGGCCTGGATCAGCAACGTGCCCGCAGTGGCGGCCGGCTGCACGACACGCCGGCCTGGCACGGCGGCGTGGAAACGACGCCGTTCGCCTGGATGGCGCGGCTCACGGCGGAGGGCAGTGTGGGACGGCAGCTCGATACCGATTTCGACCGGGTGGGGCACGGCGGCTGGTGGTCGGTGCAGGCGAGTACCCGGTGGGCGCTGCCGGGGGATCGCAGCCTGGAGATTGATCCGGTGCTGACCGGCACACGCATCGCGGCGGAAGGGCCGTTCCCCGCGCTGCGCGAGACGGGGATGCGGCTGCTGACGCTGCTCCATCTGAATGCGCAGGAAAGCGTGCGGGTGATCGTGCAGAACGAGCGCAGCGCGCGTGGGGCCACGCCGCTGCATGCAGCGTGGTCGGAGAAGAGCCGGCATCGGTCGCTGATGTGGAAGAAGCGGTTCTCGTCGCGGTGGCAGCTCGCGCTGGGCGCGCAGTGGGAGGCAAGGCCCGATCAACCGTCGACGCGGGAGGTGTTCCTGAAGCTGGAGGCGGCGCTCGGGGATGAGGGGTGAGCGGTACCTCGGTGCCCCGGTGCCCCGGTGCCCGTTACCCCGGTAACCCGGCTTCGGTCTGGAGCCTCACGCGGGCGTCGCCACAATCGCGCGCTCTGGCTTCACGGACGTTCTCGGCCGTCGAAAGCACCTCTGCAAAGCCGCGGGCCCTGGTGGCCGCCGTACACGTCACGCTCCAATGCTCCATCTGTCCACCCGTCGTCAACACCTGATCCTGTCCGCATGCGGCGCCCTGAGCCTGGCGCCGCACCGCCTGGGCCTCGCGGCTGCAGCGACGCCCGCCACCTCACCGGTGTCGCTACCGCCCGCGTCGGGCCCCTACGTTCTTCCAAACACCTTTGTCCACCCATTGCCGGATCCGGTCAGCGGCCGGCGCTACGAGGTCTGGGTCGACCTGCCTCCCGGGGTGTCCGCCGCGGCGGCGCCGGTGCTGCCATCCGTCTTTGTCACCGACGCGCCGTATGCCTTTCCGCTGGTGCGGGCGCTGCGCCATCGTGTGGGACAGCGGGGACAGAACATCGCCGACTTCGTGCTGGTCGGGCTGGCGGGACCGCCGAATGAATCCGCGGTCGACATGCGGAACCGCGACTACACCCCGACCGACCCGATGAAGCGGCCAGGCAGGCGCCAGCGCCACTATGGCGGTCAGGTCTATGGCGGCGGCGCGGACTATCTCCGTTATCTGGCGGAGGTGGCCGTCCCGGCCGTGTCGTCCCGTTATGGGCTGGATCCCCGTCGCCGAGTCATCCTGGGCCACTCGTACGGCGCCTTGCTGGCGGCCCAGATGCTGCTGGCCCGCAGCGCCTTGTTCAGTCACTACATCCTGGGAAGCCCGTCGTATTGGTTTGATGAGGGGGTGATCTTCGAGCAGCTGGCCGCCCATGGCCGAGATCGTCGGGATCTGCAGGCCCAGGTGTTTCAGTATGTGGGCGGCTATGAAACCGTTGGGCGCGGGGAGCGCTACAACCGGGAGGTCGATCTCGTCGCGGACGCCCGCCGCTTCCAGGTGATGCTGGAGCGTGCCCGATACCCGTCCCTGCGCATTCGAACGACGGTGCTGACCGGGCAGGATCACCTCACCGTGGCACCCGACGGCGCCACGCAGGGGCTGCTCTGGGCGCTGCCCGGGCGAGGACCTTACACGGGAGGTTGATGGGCGCGCCTGCGCTGGCGGACGGCCAGGGCGCCCATGCCGAGCAGCATCAGCCAAGCGGTCGACGGCTCCGGTATGGGCGGTGGCGGAAGGGCCAGCGCGTAGTCCACGCCGGACGCATTGAAGGCGTGGACGTCGGTCAGCAGCTGTCCCTGCGCATCCCGAAGTTCCTCGATACCGCCCCAGTAGAGGGTGCTGCCGAAGTCAGAAAAGTAAGCCGAACTAGCGGCCACCTTGCCTTCGTCCGTGTAGTTGCCGACGACGGCGCCGCCTTGTGCCCAGGCGGACCAGTTGAAGGTCAAAGGCTGGCCCAAGGTGATGCGCGCCGTGATCCCCTCTCTCCAGAACGGGCGGTCGCGGTAGTCCTCATGTTGGCCATAGCGCACGATGGACAAACTCATGAAGCTTTCGGCGGGTTCCCCGGGAATGTTGGCGTCCGCTGCACTCAGATGAAAGTAGCTGGACACATCCCCGTGGGCGCTGTAGATGGATCCCCGGCTGTCTTGCGGCGGCACTTCGGGGCTTCCGGCGGCAGCGACGTCGCCATGTGCGTAGACTCGCACCGTCAGCGTCGCCTCGGTGCCGTCCACGCAGGCCGGACAGGTGATCATGAAGCTGTCGGTGAGGTTGGCACGGGCCTGTGCCTCGGTGGAGATCTGGCCGTAGGGCCCATAGCCGCCGATGTTGGCTTGCCCGAAGGTCCTGAGCTGCATGTAGCCGGTGCCGACGCGGCCCCAGGCGGTCGATGTTGCACTGCCGACCAAGCCGCTGGAGCTGCCCTGGAACGACGAATGCGATGAGACGCTCCCGGGGGCGGACATCGACTCGGTGGGTAGGGCGTCCGACTCACCGAAGGCGGTGGTTCGGGTCGAGACGTATACCGAGTTGGGCAGGTCCTGGGCGAACGTCACAGCGGGGACCCCAACAAGCGCGAGGGCAAGCGCCAGCAGTGACGCGCCCCCTGCGATTCCGACGCAATGGCTCCTCAGAGCCTCTGATGGGATCCTGGTCATGAAAGTCTCCCGCTCGGCCGCAGGTGCGGGCGACCTCTCTACAGTAGTGCAGGAAACGACGGAGGCTTGTCCGGGTTTTGAGGTTCACCGAAGTCCCTGGGCCCTTCACGAGCAGGTGGTGGAAGAAACGCTGTTCGTGCTGGATGTGGATGCGGCATTCGCCGTGGCCGGTGACATTCGTCGTCAGTTCTATGGTGCCAAGCCGCAGCTGGCCAGCAATCTGATCGGTGTCTCCCGTCCGGCCTTCAAGGAGCAGCTGATCGAGATCACCTTCCGGGTCGACCTGTCGATTCAATAAGCGCGCGCTGCGAACTCACCTCGCACCGGATCGGCGTGGGCCTGCTAACGTGGATGACTGCTGCCCATCGCTTGCCAGCCTTCTGGGCATTGGGCGGCCCCCCTCAACCACGGAGACAGGCCCATGAGCCTTGCCGACATCGAATTGCTGGTCATCGCACTCGTCAGCGTACTGGGTCTGGTGGCCTTGATCGTCCTGAAGCCACGGCTTCATCCTCTGGTGGCCCTGCTGGTCGTTTCCATGGCGGTGGGTCTGGCGACAGGCATGCCGCTGAACAAGCTGGCATCGGCGATCTCGTCCGGCGCCGGCAAGACGCTCGGCGCTGTCGGCCTGGTGGTGGCACTGGGCGCGATGCTGGGCAAGCTGCTCGCCGATTCCGGCGTCACCACGCGGATCGCCGACGCGATCGTGGGCCGATCGTCCTATCGCATGCTGCCCTGGGCGATGGCGGGGGTGGCCTTCATCATCGGCATTCCGATGTTCTTCGAGGTCGGCCTGGTGGTGCTGCTGCCGCTCATCTTTGGGGTAGCCCGCAAGCTGGAGACCGGCGGGGCAGGCCGCGGGTCGGCGTATGTGTATGTGTCGGTGCCGGTGATTGCCGCACTGGCCGCAATGCACGGCATGGTGCCGCCGCACCCGGGGCCATTGACCGCCATTGCCACGCTCAAGACCAGTGTGGGCGCGACCATGATCTATGGTTTCATTGCAGCGATTCCCGCCATCATTCTGGGCGGGCCGCTGTATGCGGCCTTCATTGCGCCGCGCATGAAGGCCCGACCGGATGAGGCGATGATTCATCAGTATGTGCCGCAGGTGGAAACGTCTCCTTCCGTAAACAATGCCCTTCCGGGCGTTGGGATCGGCGTGCTTTGCGCCTTGCTGCCCGCACTGCTGATGCTCTTTCACGCGGTCGCGGAAGTGCTGCTGGACAAGGGCAACGGCCTGCTGCATGCGGCGGCCTTCATCGGCAATCCGATCGTGGCCATGCTGCTGGGGCTGCTGTTCGCGATGGTGATGCTGCGCGCCGGAGATCCGGAGGCGGTGCGCCAGTCCCTCAGCGCCAGCGTGAAGCCGATCTCCAACGTGCTGCTGATCATTGCCGGTGGCGGCGCTTTCCAGCAGGTGCTCACCGACGCTCGTGTGGGCGACGCCATCGTGCACATGAGCCATCAGTTCAATGTGTCACCACTGCTGCTCGGGTGGCTGATCTCGATGCTGCTGTCGGTGTCCACCGGCTCGGCCACGGTCGGCATCGTCGGCGCGGCGGGCCTGCTGGCACCGTTGGCGGCATCCGGCACCGACCTCAATACGCCGCTGCTGGCCTTGTCGATCGGCTGCGGTTCGCTCTTCTTCAACTATGCCAACCATGCCGGCTTCTGGCTGGTGAAGGAGTCCTTCGGCATGAGTCTGGGAGAGGCGACGCAGACGATCTCCGTGGTTCAGTCCATCGTCTCGGTGGTGGGTCTGGTGATGGTGTTTGTCCTGAATCTGCTGCCGGCGTTGGGCTGAAGGCGCAGAATGGGCTGGTTCATGAGTCCCTGCCCCCACTGCCGGAGCCTCCATGCCAAAGCCCTTTGTGAATCTCGCGGACGTCGTTTTCACCGACATTGAAGAGAACGGCTATTTCACATCGCGACGTGCCCAGTTCAGCGCCGGCATCGGCGCCAGGAAGCTGGGCTACAACCTCACCGAGCTGCCGCCAGGCAAGGCGCAATGCCCGTTCCACGCCCATCGTGCGGAAGAGGAGATGTTCCTGATCCTGGAAGGAGAAGGGGAGCTACGGTACGGCGATCAGCGCTACAAGATCCGCCCGCATGACGTGATTGCGTGTCCCACCGGGGACCGCAGCACCGCCCACCAGATCATCAACACCGGAACAGTCGTCATGCGCTACCTGGCGCTGTCCAATCTGGCCGAGATCGAGGTCTGCGAGTATCCGGATTCGGATAAGGTGGGTGTCCATGCGGACCAGCCGGAGCCGGGGGTGCACAAGATGTATCGGGCGGACACCACCGTTGATTACTACGATGGTGAAAGCACCGAGGCACCGGAGGGCAGTGGGTGAAGGGATGGGCGTGGTGTCGCGCCGGCGTCACTCTGCGGCGGGCGGATGCGATGATTCCGGAAGCCGCGCAATCACCTTGATTTCGAACTGGAAGCCGTAGAGCCAGGTGACGCCCACGCCGGTCAGCGTGGGGTAGGGCGCATCGCCCCAGTGGGACATCACCACGGGCCAGACCCGCTCGAAGATGGCTTCGGGATCCACCATGAAGAGGGTGACGTCCACCACATCCGAAAAGCTGCAGCCCGCGGCGGCGAGGATGGCATTCAGATTGCTGAAGGCCAAGCTGACCTGGGCCTCCAGATCGGCGTGCGGCGCGCCGTCGGGCAGGCTGCCGACCTGGCCGGAGACAAAGAGGAAGCCATTGGAGCGGATGGCCGGGGAATATCGGTTGCGCTCATAGAGGGCCTGGCGGCCGGCGGGGACAACGACATCGCGTGACATGCAGCAATTCCTTTGAGGTGAATCGGGACCGGGAAATCGGCTGACCGAGGGCCCGAAACCCCACTGTAGGAATTTGCCGGATCGGAATAAACAGGCGTGCAGCACAATCACTGTTTGATAGCGCCAAACAGTGGAGCGGCCGTGGATCGATTTGACGTCCTGAAGACCTTTGTCCGTGTGGTGGAAGCGGGCAGCTTCACTCGCGCGGCGGAGACGCTGTCGCTCAGCAAGACGACCGTCACCCAGCAGATCCAGCAGTTGGAGGCGCATCTGCGGGTGCGCCTGCTTCACCGAACGACGCGGCAGGTGACCGTCACCACCGAAGGCTCGGCCTATTACGAGCGGGCCGTCCGTCTACTGGCGGATCTGGAAGAGGCGGATGCGGGCGTACGCACCGCTTCCTCCTCCCCGCGCGGCGTGCTGCGGGTGGATGTGCCCAGTCCATTCGCCTCGAAGGTGCTGGTGCCGGCACTGCCGGACTTTCATGCGCGTTATCCAGAGCTGCAACTGGAACTCGGCGTGAGCGATCGGGAGGTTGACGTCATTGGCGACAACGTCGATTGCGTGGTGCGCGGGGGCCGCCTGGCGGATTCGACGCTCATCGCCCGCCGCATTGGTGACCTGCCGCTGGGCATCTTTGCAGCCCCGCGCTATCTCCATTTGGCTGGCACCCCCGCGCATCCGCGTGAACTGGAAGATTCCCATCACCGGGTGGTCGGTTTTCTCAGCTCCCGCACGGGGCGAACGCTCCCGCTGAGCCTGCATCGTGGCGGCGAACGGCTGGAGATCCACGCACGCCATGCGGTGGCGCTGGACGATGGCAATGCCTACCTCGCGGCCGGCGTCGCCGGCATGGGCATCCTCTGGCTGCCCCGCTACATGGCCGCGGACCCATTGGCGCGGGGCGAGCTCATGCCATTGTTTGAAGACTGGTCGTGCGACCCCATGCCGATGTCCGTGGCCTTTGCGCCGCATCGTCATCGCAGTGCCAAGCTGCAGGCCTTCCTCGACTGGATCGATGCACTGATGAAGCGCCTTCCCCCCTGATTGCGGGCCCCTAATCCTGTCCCCCTAGCTTCCGGCTCCATCGCGCTGTCGCGTCCTCTGCCTTGTGGATGGCATGGCTGATGCGCGCGGCGCATCGTTGCGCCTCGTCATGACGGCCTTACGCCGGTTCTGAAGGAGTAGTGCAATGGGCAGTATCGGAATTGAATGGGTGCGGCAGTACCACGGGTTGGCTTCCAATCTGAACAACACCAAGCCGCAGGCAGAGGGCTTCTACAACACCCTCAGCGCCACGCGTCGTTTCCAGTGGGGCGACGATCTGGCCTGGGACCAGGACTTCGAACAGCAGGGGCTGGGCAGCCCCGCCGCCGGCACCGACACCACCTGGGTGGACAACGTCGATATGGTGTTCTTTTCGGGACATGGGTCACCGGGCGGCTTCCTGTTCGGCGTGAAAACCGACGACGCACGCGCCAAGCCCACCGAGATTCGTTGGGGTGACAAGGAATTGGAATTCATTGCGCTGGACGCCTGTAACGTGCTGTCCGTCGACGGCGTCTTCGACCGCTGGGGGTGGCCGGTCTTCAAAGGCCTGCATTACATCCTGGGCTTTCACACCACCACCTCGGACGAGCCGGACCGCGGTCGCCTATTGGCGCAATACCTGAATGCCGGTGAGACGATGCGCCGCGCCTGGATCAAGGCCTGCCAGGACACCGAAAACGCCGACACGGTGTGGGCCTACCTGCGGGCCGATACGGCCAGCACCGACACCTACAACGACCACTGGTGGGGCAAGGGAAGCGTCTCGACCGATCCCTACAATCCCACCGTGCTGGTCCATACCCGCGGCACCTGCTGAGGCGAAGGAGAACGACATGTCAGTGAAGATCCAATTCGCGGAAACGCCCCGGGTGCCGACCGAACTGCCCGTGTATGCGGCCCTGCCGCCCCTGTGGACCGAGGACCAGGTGGCCCGACTGGCCGAACGCTTCGAGCTGAAGGGGGACGTGGCGGACACAGGCCTGTGGTACGTGTGCCGCAGCGAGGCCCTGATGCTGGAGGTGTACCAGGCCAGCCATTCGATGCGCATTGAACGGCGCGACCTGGACGGTGAAGGCCGCGGCGCCTCCCAGGATCCGCCCGACCGCGAGCGGGCCCTGGCGATGGCGGAGCGGGTCATGTCGATGTTCGGCGGCGAATACGCCAAGCCCCGGGTGCATTCGGTCACCGAGCTCGAAGTGCAGCGGTCGATGCGAGGGCAGACCGAGATCGAACGTCAGGTGGTGGGGCTGCAGGTCAACTATCGGTATGAGATGGACGGACTGAACCTGGTCGGGCCGGGCGCGAAGGCGCAGATCACGGTGGGCTCGGACGGAGACATGATGCAGGCCTATCGTTTTGCGCGGGCGGCCGAGCGCATCGAGTCCCGCCCCACGGTAGCCCCGGAAGATGCCTTGCGGCGTTTTGCGGCGAGCGAGATGTTCACGCAGCTGGACGGTCGCGCCAAGGTGGCGATCACCTCCACCGAGCTGGGCCTGCTGTCGGTGCCGCCGACCGAAGTGCAGAGCGTGCTGGTGCCGGTCTACGTCATCAAGGGCGAGATCAGCACCGAGCAGTTGCCGCGCTACGCCTTCGTCCGGTATGTGGCGGCGACCGACCTTGGCGACGCGGACATCAAGCGCCGCCGTTGGGAGCAGGTCCGGCCGGCCCTGCTGGCGGCCTGACCCTGCACCCCTGGAGGCCGTGCGCAAGGGCGCCGGCTCAGCCCAGCGCCTTCACCAGCAGCGGCAGGCTTACGTCCATGCGGTAGTCCACAGCGGTGTGATCGTCGGGGAATTCCTCGTAGACGTGCTGGACGCCCAACGCAGTCAGGCGCTTGTGCATGCGGCGGGCGCCGTAGACCAGGTTGTACTGGTCCACGTCGCCACAGTCGATGTACAGCGCCTTGAGTGCCTTCAGGCCCGGGCCATGGGTCTCGACCAAGGTCAGCGGATCCCAGGCGAGCCAGCGTTCCCAGCGCTCCGGAATCAGCTCGCAGGTGTCCAGCGTCACCGGCATCCGCACGCCGTAGGGCGCGGAAGGGTCCGGGTCGAAGCTGGCGGCCTGGGCCATCATCATGAGGATGTGGACGTCGCTGTCCTTGAACTTGCGACCGTTCCAGAAGCTGTCGACCCAGCGGCCCACGTCCGGCTCTTTGGCCAGCGCACGCAGCACCGGAACGAACTCATGGCGGTAGACCAGGTCGAAGCCCATGTCGCCGGAGTGGACCGCCGCGGCGGACCAGAACTGCGGATGCAGCAGGGCATGGACCATGGCGCCATAGCCCCCGCTGGACTTGCCGAACAGACCCCGCCGTCCGGTGCCGCCGCAGGAGAACTGCGCTTCCACCAGGGGCACGACTTCATCGCGCAGGAAATCGTCCCAGCGTCCCATGGCCACTGAGTTCACATATTGGTTTCCACCCAGGCGGGTGAAGCAATCGGGAAACGCAACCACCACCGGCGGCATGGCGCCGGTGGCGATCAGCCGGTCCAGCCGCTCCGGCACGTTCTCACCGAAGTTCTTCCAGTTGGTGTGGATGGGGCCTCCGGCGGTGAAGCCGACGACGTCCACCAGCAGGGGCAGGTTCCGGCCGTCGTGACCGTAGGGAATGTAGACATCCAGCTGCCGCCGGGTGGGTGCGCCCACGAGATTGCCGGCCAGCACTTCGCTGTTGATCGTCAGTCGATGAAGGGTGCCGGCGGGGGTGAGTGGATCACGCTGCATGGGGTGGCTCCCACAACTCGACCTTGCGTCCTTCGGGATCGATGACCCAGCCGAACTTGCCGTATTCCGATTCGTCCATTCGCTCGAGCACTTGGCAGCCTTCCTGGCGCAGCGCCTGCAGCAAGGCTGGCAGGTCGTGCACACGATAGTTGATCATGAAGCCGGGCGATGCCGGGCCGAAGTCGTCGGTGTCGATGTCGTCCGGTTGCACGGACCAGGCCGTCACGCCCTTCACCGGCTGACCGGCGTCGTCCTCCCAGCGAAAGCTCGCGCCGCCCCAGGCATCGACCTCGATGCCCAGGTGTTGCTGGTACCAGGCGCGCAGGGCTGCGGGATCCTTCGACTTGAAGAAGATGCCGCCAATGCCGGTGACTCGCTTCATCGGAACGCTCCGTTGAGGGGGGACGCGACGAGCTTATCACCGGCCAGGGACGAGGATTCGTCTGCGGGTGTCGCGAACGCAGTACGCTCGGCCTGCTGCCTCTCAGTGCTCGCGTTCCTGCCGTTCCTGCTCCTCTTTCCGGGGTCCGTGCGCCACTGGCAGGGCCCGTGGTGACGGGTGGTCCGGCGACGGGTGCTGAGCGCTGTAGACCGGCACAGGCATGGGATTCGTCGGCACCGGCGCCGCAGCGCGCACCACCGCCGGCATTGCAGTGGCGAGATGGGCCGCGGCGGGCGCATGGCCTTCAAAGGCGCGGCCGTTGGCGGTGGCCGATGCGGGCGCAACGATGGTCACGTTGTTGACCGCATTCACGTTGTTGACGTTGTTGATGTTGTTCGTCACGTTTCGGAAGTTGGTCACGTTGGTCACATTGGTGACGTTGGTCGTGTTGGTGACGTTCTGCTGGACCCGCATCCCGACGTTGACGATCGGGGGTGCGCTGACGACCACGGCGGGTGCGGTGCCCACCGGCGCAGGCACGATCAGCCCGGGCCGCGAGCGCGGTGGCGGCGGCACGAAAACGCCTTCGGGGCCCATGGCCGTGTGGCAGCGCTCTGGCGTACCGCGCACGTGATTTGCCCTCTGGCAAGATGGCCCGCGCGACCAAGCGCCGTCCCGCATCGGATTCACTCTGCATTGACCATGAAAACATCGCTCCTGCTTTCCGCACTCGCCGCCACACTCCTGAGTGCGCCCCTCGCGGGCCGCTGCGCGGAAATCGTGCTGGAACAGTCGGCCGTTCAAACCCTCGTCATGGAGGGACTCTTCAAGGACAACGGACGGCTTTATCTGCAGAAGGGCGTGTGCTTTGCCTATCTGGACAGTCCGCAGGTGGCCTTGCAGAACGGCCGGGTGATCATTCGAGCGCATCTCAGCAGCCGGCTGGGCGTGCCTTCGGGGCGCGAATGCGTCGGGGTCTCGCTGGCCAGTGGTGCGACGATGTCGGCGGTGCCGGCCGCGCAGGGTCAGGTGGTGCGGCTCACCGACATCCGGGTCGACGAGGTGGAAGATCCCAACACCCGCAACCTGCTGAACCTCGGCCTGACGCCCGCGGTGCCGGGCACCGTCGAGTTCGATGTCAAGAAGGCCGTCGAAGACATGCTCAAGGGCTCCGGCAGCCGTCTTCAGGCCGAGGTGCAGATGCTGAAGATCGATGCGGTCCAGGTGAAGGAGAACCGCTTGTCGATCAGCTTCGATTTCAAGCTGGCTGGGCGCTGATGAGGTGAGCGTCGAAGCCCACCACGCCCGGCGCCACCTCGTCCCGGAGCTGGTGGCGCCGCTCGTCGAAGTCGCCGCCGTTCTGCGCGCGATACGGAATCGGTGACTCCTCGAAGACACCGGCGAGCCGCTGGGTCCAGGCCTGAAGCGCGGCCTGGATGCCGTCGCGGTCCATCCGCCCCGTGCCATGCACCGCATGGGTGGGCAGCACCTGCATGCCGGGATAGAACAGCGTGCCATGGGTGATGGGGAAGAGCAGGGCGTCCAGCGGACCGTTGATGCCGCGCGGCCCGTAATCGGCTGCCGGACCGCCGGTGGTGACGGACAGCATGGCCCGGCGCCCCTGGAAGCCGCCCTCACCATACCGATGACGATTGCCAGCGCCCTGGAAGCCATACGCCAAGCCCTGGGCCCAGACCCGGTCGATCCAGCCCTTCATGATGGCCGGCATGCCGAACCACCACAGCGGGAATTGCAGGATCACCAGATCGGCGGCGAGCAGCTTGCGCTGTTCTTCCACCACATCCGCGGGTTGGGTGCCGCCGTTGTAGGCATGGCCCGACTCCTTGACGAACGACAGCCGCTCCGGGTCCAGCCGCTGCGGGAAGTCGTCCGTGTCGTACACCGCCTTCCAACCCATGCCGTAAAGATCTGATTCCATGACCTGGTGGCCGGCCTGCTCGAAGGCCGCCCGGGCCGCCTGCACCATCGAGCGGGTGAGGGAGGTGGGCTCGGGATGGGCGTGCACGAGCAGGATGCGACGACTGGCCAATGCAGAGGCCGATGGGGAAGACGATGCAGAAGACGATGCGGACCACGGCGCGGGCAAGGAGCCGGGCGCAGACCCGGAGGAGGCATCCGATGGGGCGCCGGTCGAAGTTGGAAGCGTTGAGTGATGGATCGTCATGGGAAGCCTTTTTCAACGGAACTGCGTGCTGGGTAATACGCCAGAGGCCTTTGGGCCGGGCAGCGAATGCACCCAGTGTGGTGGGCGCTCTGCCATCTGTGAAATCGTGGATGCTTTGGCCTACTATCCAAACCATGGATACCCGACGCCTCGACCTCAACCTGCTGGTCACGCTGGAAGCACTCCTGACCGAACGCAATGTCACCCGTGCGGCCGCCCGGCTGAACCTGAGCCAGCCGGCCGTGAGTGCGCAGCTCAGTCGGCTGCGGGACGTGTTCGATGATCCGCTGCTGCTACCCGCACAGCGCGGCATGACGCCGACGGCCAAGGCGCTGGAAATCCTGGACCCGCTGCGGTCCGCGCTCGATCAGGTGCGCGGCGCGGTGACATCGCATCTGGACTTCGATCCCGCGTCCGCGTCGATGACGGTCACCCTGGCCGGCTCTGACTACATGCAGACGGCGGTGGTGCAAGCGCTGGTGCTGCGGCTTCGCAAGCGGGCGCCCGGCGTGCGGGTGGCGGTGCGTCACATGGATCCGCACCAGATCGAGGGTCAACTGGCGCGGGGCGATGTCGACATCGGCTTGTTGATGCCGAGTGAAGCGCCAAGTTCCGCGCGGATGCGCCACCTGTTCCATGAGCGCTATGTGCTGATTGCGCGGCGAGGCCATCCGGCGGTGCACGGCGCGCTGACGGCGCGCCAGTTTGCGAAGCTGGAGCAGGTGATCGTGTCGCCCGCTGGCGGAGCGTTTTCATCCCCGGTGGATCACGCCCTGGCGGCGCGTGGACTTCAGCGCACCGTGGTGCTGTCGGCCGCGTCGTTTCTGTTCGTCCCGGATATCGTCGCGAAGTCCGACCTGGTGGCGCTGGTGCCGGAGCGGCTCGTCAAAGGTCGCTCCGCGCGGCTGCAGGTGCTGGAATGCCCGTTGCCAATCGAGGGTTTCGAGATGGCCATGGTCTGGCATGAGCGCAGCCATGGCCATGTGGCGCAGCGCTGGCTGCGCGAGGAGATTCTCGCGCTGGCCCGATGAAGCCGCTGGGAGCGCTCAGCTGCGCAGGTACTTCTCGAACACCGGGCCGAAGTCTCGCTGGGTGTAGCGGTCCAGCTGCATCGTGTTCACTGCATGCAGCAGCGCCTGATAGTGCTTGACCAGGGTGGCTTCGCTCTCCACTTCACTGATCTTGTGCATGGCGCCCAGCGCGTCCAGACAGGGCAGCACGTTCTGCTGAGACAGTTCATTGCGATGCTGGATCTTGCCGATGCTGTGCAGCGCTTTGTAGATGTCCTTCAGGATCTCGAGCTGGTCCTTGCGCACGTCGATGCTGAAGGTCGGACCGTCCGCCAGTGAGAATTTCAGCTCCACATCGCGGTCGATGGTGCCCGCCGTTTCGATGGACACGTCGCTGACGTGGTGGCTGGCGTAGTCGTAACGGCGGATGCTGCGCTTGGAAGAGACCGCGGAGTCGCCGTCCACATGGATCAGGGCGAGGTTGGTGAAGCAGTACTCGTCCTTCTTCGACTTGATCAGGAAGAAGATCTTTTCGCTGTCCTCGTGGAAGAGGTAATCGTCGGCATCGACCTTGTCGTAGTCCTTCGGCGAGACGATGACGCCGAGATCACTCAGGCCGAGGGCTTCGGAAGCGAGACGCTTGAACATGGAGACTCCGGATAAAGAAACGCCAGCATGCGCTGGCGAGGAGCATCTTCTCATCGGGTGATGCGGGCGCGGTTCCCACTCAAGGGGGTGGTCCGCGATCGAGGAGGCGGCACAGCCTCGTCGCCATGGGCAGTTCGGAGAAAGCGGCGGAAGGCTCAGGAAAATTCGGCTGTGTTAACGTCCCCGGCCAATGGCCTCCAGTCGCAACGGCTGAGCCTTGAAACGAGAACAGGCTTGCAATGACTAGCCGCCTTTCAGCGAAGGGACTGACTTGACAGAGACGATTGAGATCGACGGCACCACCGTTCATATCGAAGGTGAGGGCGCGGACACCCTCGTGATGGTCCACGGCTGGCCAGACACCCACCGGATCTGGGACGCCCAGGTCGCGGCATTCCGTCACCAGTACCGATGCGTCCGGTTTACGCTGCCGGGTTTCGATGTGCGCGACGAGCGCAGGCTGTATTCGCTGCAGGAGATCGAGACCCTCTACAGGAAGGTCATCGACCGGGTGTCTCCGCATGCGCCGGTGATCTTGCTGGTGCATGATTGGGGCGCTGTCTTTGGCTATCGGTTCCTGTGCCATCATCCTCAGCGGGTCAGCCGGGTGATCGGGGTCGACATCGGTGATGCCGGCTCCAAGCCGCATCTGAAGTCACTGAGCCTGAGCGGCAAGCTGTTTCTGGTGAGCTACCAGGGATGGCTGGCCCTGGCGTGGCGGCTTGGCCCCGGCCTGGGGGACTGGATGTCGCGCGCATTCGTGCGCCGGGTCGACGGCCCCACCGCGCCCGACGCTGTCTTCTCGAAGATGAACTATCCCTACTGGATCCAGTGGACCGGGGCCGCGGGCGGCTATGGCAGGGCGGTCAGCCCTGACCCCACCTGCCCGATGCTGTTCATCTACGGAGAACGCAAACCCGCCATGTTCCATTCCCAGGTGTGGATCGAAGGCCTTGCTGCGCGTCCGGAGTGCGCGGTGAAGGCACTTCCCACCGGGCACTGGGTCATGAACGATGCACCCGAGGACTTCAATCGAACGGTGCTGGATTGGTTGTTGAGTTCAAGGAGCTGATCGGATGCTGAATGCGCTGCGAAAACGCCTGGGTCTGGCAGGTCTCTGTTTGGCGCTATGGCTGACAGGCATGCTGCAAAGCGCTGCAGCGGCAGATGTTCAGCGCGTTGTGCTCCGCAGTGCCACGCCAGCGAGCCTGTTTGACCTGGCCCGGGAGCGGCGGGACCGCTGGACGCCCATCGACATCTGGGGCGACTTGAGCATGCCCGAGGGCTCGCAGGCACCGGTCCCGGCAGTGGTGCTGTCCCACGGCAGTGACGGTGTGACGCCGAGCCTGACCCAATGGGTGAGCCTGTTCAATCAATTGGGTGTGGCCACCCTGGTGGTGGACAGTTTCGGACCTCGTGGCGTGTCATCCACCGCTGCAGATCAGACGGCGGTGCCAGCCGCGGCCAACGTGATGGATGCGCTGACCGCTCTGCAGTGGCTGGCGGACGATCCCCGCATCGATGCACGGCGCATCGGCATCATGGGTTTTTCTCGTGGGGGTTCGGTCGCCTATCAGACGGCCCAGCGGCCGTTTCTTAGGGCCGTGGTGAAGTCGGATCGGGCCTTCGCATTTCATATCGCCGCCTATGCAGGCTGCTTGCAGATCTACACCTCCCGCGAGGTGACCCAGGCACCGCTCCTGAATCTGGTCGGCGGCGCTGACGATTACACCCACCCGGAGCCTTGCGAAGCCTTGGCCGCAGAATACGCGGCGCTCGGCACGCCGGTGAAAAGCATCCGATACGAAGGCGCCCATCACGCCTGGGACAGCCTGCTGCCGGTGCGATGGCTCCCCAATGCCACCAGCGGTTACGCCTGTGGGGTGGTCCGTACCGACATCCCGAGCTGGACGGTCACGAGCGTGTCGTCGGGCGCCGTGATTCCTTCCGCGGACCTGGGGACGTTCTTCAAGGCCTGTGTGACACGCGGGGCGCATGTGGGGCGCAACGCCGCTGCGCTGGAAGCATCGCGTCGGGACGTCACGCGCTACGTCCAGGAAGTGCTGGGCCGTCGCACGGAATGACGCGTGGTGGGTTCGACCGCATGCGGAGCGCGAGGGCGTTGCGTCAGGCAGGGTAGCGGTAAGGCCGCCCGATGAACCCCTCCATCACCCGGCGGCGCACCGAAAACAACCTCAGGCGACGAATCGCACTGAGGTTGAGAGCGGTGCCGAGGGCAGGGGGCCTCAGCGCATGAACTTGCCGTCGGTGCCCACCATCGACAGATCGGTGTAGTCCAGGCCGGTGTGATCCGTCGGCGAGAACGACACTTCCAGCCCGCCGATATCGACCTTGCGCATGCCTTCCAGTGCATCGCGCAGCTTTTGACGGGTCGGATTGGCACCCGCGCGGCGCAGGCCTTCCACCAGGACCTTGGCGGCGGCATAACCTTCCATCATGGCGGGTGTGATGTCGCCCTTGCCCTTGGCCTGCGCCATCTGGGCCGCCTCAGTCACGATTTTGCTGGCCTTGGAACGTTCATACGGGAACACCTGGGTCACGATCACCCCCCGTGCGTTCTCGCCCAGCTCTTTCACAAAGCCCTGCGCAGCATTGTTGGACAGCGTCACGATCTGCGCTTTGGAGCCCGCCGCGCGAATGGCGGCGATGCCATCGGCCACCGCCTTTCCGGAGCCCAGGAACAGAATGGCCTGAGCGTTGCTGGACACAGCGCTTTGCGCGGCCACCTTGAAATCGGGCTTGGCGCGGTCGAACTTGGCCGAGAAGGCGGCCGTCTTGTTCACTGCGGCCAGGCCGTTGTTGGCGCCGATCACCGCGTCCGCACCGAACGAATCGTCGACCTGCACGATGCCGATTCGCTCAATGCCGATGAGGCTGAGGTGACGAATCGCGCGCTCCGCTTCGCGCTGGTAGGTGGCCCGCACATTGAAGACCCACGGGTTGACCGGGAAATGCAGCAGCGAGGCGCCGGAAGAAGGCGCGATGAGCGGCACATGATGGCTAGCCAGCAGCGGGATGATCGCCTGGTTGTGCGGCGTGCCGCGGGTCAGGAACAGGGCCAGGACATTGTCGGCGGTGATCAGCTTCTGCGCATTGGCGGCAGCGGTGGGCGGATCGAACTTGTCGTCCATCGACACGAGCTTCACCGTCTGGCCGTTAATGCCGCCGGCCGCATTGATGGAGTCGAGATAGAGCTTGGCGCCCTCGGTCGTCTCCGTCACGCTCGCAGCGACCGGGCCGGTGAATCCGGCCGTCTGGCCGATCAGGATGTCGGCCTGCGCTGCCAGTGGCAACACGGCAAGGGCAATCAAGGACAGCAACTTCATTCATGTCTCCCTGGAGATAGGTGGTTATGGGGCGGATGCTCGGCGCACTCGCTTTCGGCCCCTCCAGGGATTCCCCTAATGTCATCATTGCATGTGACAAAGTGCGCGGTTCGTTGCGAAAGCGCTTGCAGGAACGGGGTAATTACCAACGGCTTGTGAGCAGGTGTAAAGGGCTTGGTCCGCTTCGAGCCCGACCGGCTTGTGTAAAGCCGCCGAGAAATTCCCTTCCTGACACCGCACGCCGCTACATTAGGAGACTACCGGGCACGCTCGATTTCTGACCGCCCCCTTGTATTCATGCCTTGAAGCGCCACCGGCGGAAGCGTCGCCCCTGTCGGGACAAGTCCTCATCATGAGGTGTTCCTTGACGTCCGACAGCCCCCCACCCGCCACCCCGTTCGAAGAAGCCGCGACAACAGTCACTTTGTCCAGCCCCAACGCGACGCCGAACGTCCGTGCCCGCAGCAAGTCCATGGTGGATGAGCATGCCGAGCTTCAGCGACTGGGCGCGAAGGCTGCGGCGCGTGGGGAACATGCGCTGACCAATCCGATGCTGGATTCGGCCAATCAGCCGGATGCCACCGGCGAGAGTTCCAAAACCTGGGCCGATCGGCGTGACGCCTGGTCACGTGGACATCTCGCCCAGCAGACCGATGTCCCGCGAGCCCTGGTGGCGTCCTCCGCAGGTCGGGAGCCTGCGCAGGATCAGGCACTCTTTGGCGTCACCCGAGTCATGACCTTCCATGGCACCCTCCCGTTGACGGCCGCCAGCGGCTTTTTCTTCGAGCGGGAAGGACGGCTGTTCCTGATCACGAGCCGGCATGTCCTCTTCGACGCCGCGACCGGGCATGCGCCCGACCGCATCGAGATCGAGCTACATACGGATGCGCGAGACCTGACCCAGATTGGCAGATTGTCCGCACTGCTTTATCGCGACGGGCAGGCCGAGTGGATTCAGGCGCAGGACAGTGGCGGTGACGTGGACGTTGCTGCGCTGGCTTTGGACCGCTCCGCCCTACCGCAGGGATATCTGGTTCGGCCGTTTACCCCTTTGGACCTACCGACTCACGGGCTGGAGGTCGTGGTCGGCGACCGGCTGGTGATCCCCGGCTTCCCGCTGGGCTTTTTCGACACCCTTCACCATCTGCCGGTGGTGCGTCAGGCTGCGGTCGCCTCTTGTTACGGCATCCGCTTCCAGGGTGCCGGGTATTTTTTGACCGACGCCCGCATGCACCGGGGCTGCAGCGGCTCGCCCGTGCTGGCACCGGTCAGCGATGCTGCGACGGGGCAGCGCTGGCAGCTGCTGGGCATTCACTCGAGCCGGATGGACATGGCCGATCGCAACAGCGAGCTGGACGAGTCCCTGGGCTTGAATTGCGCCTGGTATGCCGATGTACTGATGACGCTGACGGCGGCGCCATGCCCCGCCTCATCTCGGGTTGAGTGATCACGCTTCTTCCAATAGGAGAGTTACATGACTTCCATGACCAAGACTGCACTGGCTTCACGCCGTCCGGATCTGCAGGAAAAATTGCTTCAAGTGGTGGACCTGCTCAACCGACGGCTCGCCAGCGAGATTGCCAGCGAAGACATTGACGACTATGTGGCGCTGCACTGGCTGGAATGGAATGGCGGCGGCCTGCGGTTGACCACCACCGGCGAGAACATCTGCAAGCAGATGCGAGCGTTGTTGGTGAAGGCCTGAATCAACCCTGCCAAGCCGTCATTACAGCGATCAGTCCGACACATAGGACCAACGCAATGAGGTAGATGCCCCACGCCCGCCGCCGGGAGATCCGCTCGCTGGCGGTGTGCTCATCGACGCCACGTGTCAGCATCACGCCTGTCGCTGACAAACCAATGGCCACCACGGCTGCCGCCAGGAGGTTGCGACCTTCACCCAGGTCGTCAGCGACGTCCAACCACATGGCCGTCGCGGCCCCCGTCGCCAGGAAGAGGCTGATTGCGCGCCCGATATCGAGCGGCTTCAGGTGCGAGACGAAGCGGGGCTGCCGCAGTCGCGCCTCATCCGGCGGTGCAAACGCCGGCAGGCCCGGCGGCGCCCATCCGGGTGACTTGAACAGCACCCGCACACGATCGCGCCAGCGTGGCGTAGCTCGGGCGCGCTCAAAAAGCTCGCCGTAGAACTGACCGACCGCGCGCAGCGGTGACCAGCTGTGCAATGGTTTCACCGTCCCGAAGACGCAGGGCTCTGTTTCTTCGGTGAAGCTGCCGAACATCCGGTCCCAGATCACCAGCACCGCGCCGTAGTTTTTGTCCAGGTAGCCCGGATTCACCGCATGATGTACCCGGTGGTTGGACGGTGTCGAAACCACCCGGTCCAGCCAGCCCAGCTTGCCGATCAGCTCGGTATGGATCCAGAACTGATAGAGCAGCACGAACAGGCCGGCGCCCAGGTAGAGATCGACCGGCATGCCCAGCAGCGCCATCGGCAGGAAGAAGGGCGCGCCCATCACCGCGTAGAAGCTCTCCTGCCGCAGCGCCGTCGTCAGGTTGAAGCGCTCGCTTTGGTGATGCACCGCGTGAGCGGCCCAGAAGATCGCGCTTTCGTGGCTCACGCGGTGCAGCCAGTAGTCGCAGAAGTCATAGACGATGATGGCGGCAGCCCATCCCCAGCCGCTTGACCATGCGGAAGCCGGAAGCAGCGCGACATGCGGCAGCGTGGCGGCATAGAGGCCGGTCTGGAAGAGGGGGGTAACGGCTGCCACCGCCAGGCTCATGAGGCCCTGGCTGAGACTGCTGATCGAGTCCGCCAGATCGTGCGTGTTGCGGCCCATGCGACGGCCCCACATCCACTCAATGACCATGCAGAGCGCGAACAGCGGAACGGCGATCAGGAGGACACGGTGCATGGCGAGTGGGGTGGTGGGCGACGAGAGCGGTGGAACGCAGAGCGGAACGTTGATCGAGGCCCGTGGGTTCAGAAGCGATACCAGAGGCTGGCGCTGAACGTCTGCTGGGATTTGGCGGTGGTCAGCGGCGAATGCGCCGCATCGCCGACCAGCCGTGCATTCAGCCATTGACCACTGACCGACCAGCGCGAGGAAAACTTGTGCTCGCCATTGAGGGCCATGCTCCAGTCCATCATGCCGGCGCGGGGGCGCCATTCAGGCAGACCGCTGGCCAGCGCTTCCCGCGGGCCGATGCCATAGCTGCTGCGCAGGTGAGCAGCGTTGGCGAAGCTTGCCGCAAGCGTCACGCCGATGACGTCATCTCCGATGGGAATGCCGGAGGTCGCGCCGAGCTCCAATTGCTGACCGTCGTGGTGTCGGCCGCTGCCCCAGGAGGCCCCCGATTGCAGCAGGAGCCAGGAGGTCGCCTGCACATTGGCGAAGGCCTCGGTGGTAATGCGCGAACCCAGCCGGTCGATGCCCTGCGGCGTCACGCGGGAGGGACGCCCGAACTGCGGCCACAGGCGCGCGCCCGCTTGCCAGGTTTTGGCGGCGTCGACACCGGCCAGCAGCGGGACGAGATTCCAGCCGACGCCCAGGTCGGTCGAAACAAACGCACCGTTGGGCGAGAGGTACTCGAGCGCGGGCAGCACGTCGTCGCTCCTGGCCCGGGAGCCTGGCGCGGAGGGCCAGCTGCGGGTGGAGACGCCGCCCGACCAGCTGGATTCCGCGGGGGGCGCATCCATCAGTACGAGGCTTCCGGCCGCCCAAGACGGGATGGCGATGGTCAGCAGCCCCGCGCAGAGCAGGGACAACCGGGGAAGGTGGGGGCGAGCAGTGGAGGGCGTGCGGCAGGTCACGCGAAATTCTAGGATGCAAGGTTCCCGCGGACCTTGCAGCAGCCTGTCGCTTGGCCGTCGACGGCCCGTCAGTCACCAGCCAACAAGCGAGGAGCGATGCGCCTGCCAGCTCCTGGCAGGCGGTGCTTCCGTGACGAGCACGCGCTCATCAGGCACAGGGCCGCAAGTCCCACCCACATCAGCCACGCGGCGGAGCTCTCCGGAACGGGAGGCGCCAGCGCATTGGCATAGTTCACGCCGGCAGCGTTGAAGGCGGTGATCCCAGTCAGCAGTTCCCCACTGGCGGTACGCACCTCGGTGATGCCGCCCCAATAAAACCCGGCACTGTAGTCGGTGCCGTAGACCGAGGACGCCTCCATGGTGCCCAGGTCGGTGTAGTTGCCCGCCGAGGCGTTGCCATCCATCCATGCCCACCAGTTGAAAGACAAGGGGTTGCCCAGCGTGAAGCGTGCCGTGACCCACTCGTTCCAGAAGGGGCGGTCATGGTAATAGCCGCCCCCAGGCTCCATGCGCAAGACGGAGAGTCCGAGCGCAGTGCCGGCCGGCTGGGACGGGTCGTCGGCATTGGGAGCGTTCAGGGTGAAGCTGCTGACCATGGAGGCATAGGCGGAGAAGACGGAGCCCATGCCGTCATCGGGGTCCTGCACCATCTGGCCGTCGGCGCCGCCGCCACCGTTGGCGATCACGCGGAAGGTCACCGTCGCTTCGGTCCCGGCGATGCAGGACGGGCAGGTGATCATGAAACTGTCGGTCAGAGAGGCGCGCGCGGCCGCAGAGGTCTTCACTTCGCCCACCAGCCCGCCACCGCTGAGCTGCGTATTGCCAGCGGTGTAGAGCCGCATGTAGCCGTAGCCCACTTTTCCCCAGGCGGTGGATTGGGCATCGCCCGTCAGGCCACCGGATTGGCCTGAAATGGCGGCATGCGTGTAGAGACTGCCCGCGCGCTCCAACGATTGAGGCGGTGGTTCCTGGTCCCGCTGAAAGGCCATTGCGGTGGCGGATACAGAGACGGACATCGTCGCGTCTTGCGCCCATCCGCTGACACTGACAAGCGCCAGTGAGGACGACAGGACGAGCGATGTCCAGCGCCAGCGCTGGCGGGACTGGGTTCGGTGCATGAGAGACTCCTCGCCAGGGGAGGGACCCGGACGCTCTGGAAGCGTAGTCCACGTCGCATCGGGCGGCTGTGACGGGCTGTCGGCGATTTCGGTGTCATGGGACGGAGTGGGACTTGCTCACCCGTATGAAAGTGGACGGCAGCCCGCCCCGGCCGACCACTTGAAGACGACATGGCGCCCATGAATTTCAAGACGCTTTCGATCCCCGACGGCACACGGCTGGCGGCCTTGCCGCTGGACCACGAATGGGAGAACGTCATTGCGGATGGCTTCCTGGCGGCCTCGGATGAAGAGCATCCGAGGTTGTGGAATGCGCTGGCCCCCCTCAACATTCACGGCCTGTCGGATGTGGTGGTCGCCGCGGCTGAACGGTGCGTGGCGCGGCTGAGTGCCCACGTCAACACGGACGATGCGATGCTGAGGCTGCAGTCCGCCTGGGCGGCCACGGTGGACCAACGGTTGTCCCACCTGTCGCAGGCCAATCCCACACCCCCTGCCCAGGGAAACGTGTGGACCCGGCCGGAATGGTTTGTGCGGGCGATGCTGCATTACCTGCACTTCTTCCTGGAGCGGGGAAGAACCGTGAAGGTGCGGCAGTTGGCCGTCACCGGATTACTGACCGCCGAACACCTGTGCGGGCGGGATGTGGACTTCGACCGGTGGATGCAGGACCTGTTGCAGACCAAAGCCCCGCAACGCCCTGAGCGCCCATGCTTCAGGGTCGCTTCCGGTGCGGGAAGCCGTCTCGGCTTGAACCCGCTGGCCTACAGCCGCCCTTGGCCGATTCGATCACGGGCAGCAGGGATCAAGCCGCTTTCAGCACATGGCCGTTAATTTTCGGGCGCGGAAGGCGCTCTGTGGTCTTCAGACATTGACTTGGGGCCGGGCGACATCCAAGGCCCGGGCCCGGGCCTGGAAGGCCTGGTAAGCGAGCCAGCCGGCCAGCCCCAGCAGCATCAGGCCACCGGTGGACGGCTCCGGAACGGGTGGCGTCAGGGGGATGCTCCGGAAGTCCGGCGCGACCACCTGGCCCACATAGAAATTGGTCCCGTCCGGCGGTCCGCCGGTATAGGTGGGCGCGTACAGCTCGTAGGTCACGTCCATCAGGGCGGTGCTCGGCGCCCGGTCGGTGCTGAAACTGAACACCACGTTGTTGCCGGGGAGCCGCGGCTGGTTGACGCCCCATCCCCATAGAACAATGGGCGCGTTGTGGTGCTGGGGCGGGTCGTCTCCCATGTAACCGCCGTAATAGACCCCGAAGTTCCAGCCCGTGGGCGCGTTGTAGGCCGCAGGCGGGAAGCCCGACTCGCCATAGGCCTGATGGCTGTTGACCACCACGAACACCTCATACACCTCCAGGCTGGGGTCATCTAGCACATAACTGTAGGTGTAGATCCCGTTGGCGAAGCCGACGCTGCCCGTGAGTGACGCGTCCGCCAGTGCGGTGAGTGGGCTGGCCAGGATCGCCAGCGCGGCCAGCATGGGGCCCAAGTGGCGACGGCCGGGCCTGGGTGAGGTAGCGATGGAACCGGCGGATGCAGGCGCGCGGGCGGCCGACGTGGGCATTTTGTGTCTCCGTTGCGGTGCGCGGGCTCTGGCTCGGGCGGCGCCTACAGCCAGGCGGTGGTCAGATGCTCCGCCCATCAACGTTAGCTGGAGGAGGGTGGGGATGCCATCCAATGGGGAGGAATTTCGGGGGACAAGATAGTGTTTGTTGCCCGGGCACTCCGGGCTTTGGGAGATTGATCTGCATTGCAGAAATCGAGACAAGCTGAGCGGCGGAGGCGTGCCGCAAGTTGGGCATCAGCAAGCAAATTGTCTATCGCTGGAAGAAGCAGTATGGGAACCCGGAGTCTGGCCTAGCGCGCGAGCTCAAGCAGTTGCAGGGGATCCGCGGCCCGAGTTGCGACGACGCATGCGGGACCTCGCCAACATGTACAAGCCGATCCTGGACATGTCGGACCAGCACTTGCGACGCTTGTTCAAAGAAGTTTCGGCGCTGACCTCGTCTGCGCGTCGCCTATTGCGGGAGGCTGGGTGGCTCGACTTCAGAATCGCCTGTAAACCTTCTCGTTGCTCACGCGGCAATCGCTGTAGGTGAGGCGGATGTCGCTCTGGGTTTCGAACGGTCGCAGCATGACCAATTCGAGGTCTGGGCAGCCAGGCGTCGAAGTCAACAGTGCAAAGATGAAGTTCGACATGGTCAACTGGACGTCGTTGCACGGATGCTGCTCACCCTGTTCCCGTCCTTCGTGGACAAGTTTTTTGCCATCGTGGGTCGAGTAAACGTAAGCGTCAGATCTGAAGGCTGGCCACTTGAACGGCTTCGAAAGTGATGTTGGATGTGCAGGCCAGACCTAACCCCAAAGGACGGCGGGGGAAAGGCACGAGATCTCAGCGTGGATACAGCCCTCGGCGCGCCGCCTCTTGGTCCATCGCGTACGCGCTCATGTAGTCGGGATTGAAATTGAGCCCCTTGGTCGCCCAGAACTGAGCACGGGAGATGTCTTTGACCTTCTGGTCCATCGCGTACGCGGACATGTACTCAGGGTTGAAGGTGTGGCCGCGAGCCTGCCAGAAAGTGGCTCGCTCGATGTCTTTGACCTTTTGATCCATGGCATAGGCGCTCATGAATTCAGCGCTGAACGTGTAGCCGCGTTGCTTCCAGAATGATGCGCGCTCGATGTCCTTCGCCTTCTGGTCCATCGCGTAGGCCGACATGTAGGTCGGATCGAAGGAGTAGCCCTTGTCGCGCCAGAACTGTGCGCGCGCGGCGTCCTTTGCCTTCTGTTGCTGCAGATAGCCGCTGCCGCTGCCGGTCAACGGGGCGGTGTATCTGGCGTTCGTGGTCGCCGGCGGAGATAGTCGGCTAAATACCGGAGTGGGGTGCGGCTGAATTACCACGGGCACCAGGGGGCTTTGCAGCCAGGCAGGGGTGACCGGCGGTGTCATCGGGGCCTCCGGCGCAACAGTTAAAGGCTGCTCTGGCTGGGAGGCGAGGGGGTTCACACTTTCGCCGCCTAGCACAGGGACCGCCGGCACATAGACTTGCGGCGCTAGGGCCAGGTGCGGGGGAGGAGTCCACGTCCGGACGGCGGGCGCTACGCCTGGCTGGGCAGCCGGGGCCGTCTCTACCTTGCCCGGCTCTCCGGTGTACGGGTTGACGTTGCCCGTGGTGCTCCAGTTGTTCTGGAAGTTGGCGTCCGGAGCAGACCGCATGTGCGGTGCGACGTAGGTGCCGTCCTTCTTGACGTACCCGCGTACTGCGACAGCGCCACCACCCTTGGCAAACACTGTGGCGGCCATCGTGCAGATGGCCAGAGTGACCAGGATTCGCCGATCCTTCATGCTAGCTCCCAGTTTTCGTGTGAGTGTAGCTCTGGCCTATGAGAATGGCAGCGCCCTCCAAGTGGGAACTCCGTGTGCATCGGACTGCTCTGACACCAGCCCACGATGCGCCTGCTGAACGCGTCCACGGCGAACGCGACGTAGACCTAGCCTTCCCAGGTACGAGACGTACGTAAGTCCGAGACCCACAGCTGGTTGGGCCCCTCAGCGCGGAACTGCCGGTTGCCCCGGTCCAGCGGGCACGGCGCCTTGGTGTCAGCCGAGTTTCTGTTTGGCGGGGGCGGTCGCAACCGGATAGCGGGGTCCGTCAGAAGCGTGCTGCGACGGGCTGCAGACCTTGCAGAAGCTGACGGCGCTGCCCGGAGCGAGGAAGAACTGCACAGTGCGAATTTGACTTCCTTTCGGAATGCCGTCGAGAGCCACTCGGGCGGCGATCGTGCACTCACTTTGGGGTTCGTAGTCAACGCCAAGGGTTCGCGGGGTGTGGTGGCCGAGTACTTCCTACGGATCGTTTTGGACAACGCAGCGACTGCTGCTGGCTGGGAACGGCTCGCCGAGCATTGGCAACCCTGTAGCGAGCGCCTCGCGTTGACCTCGAAAAAGAGTGGCACCACAGGCTGAGTACGAGAGCGCGGGCGTGTCTGCGAGCCCTTTGGCCAGCCGGGCCGACGCCACGGATCTCGACGGCAAGGTCCTAGCAGCACGGATTTGCCTATCGCTAGGGCTGTGTTGACGCGAAACGGCCCATCGGAAGGGGTTTCTCTTCGGACAGCTGCCTTTGATCGAACAGCGCCACTCTCTGTCAATAGCTTATTCAAGTCACATAATGCACCTTGTCGTATCCAGGCACATGTTGACCAGGTCAAAAAGCCCGACGCTGCCGAAAATGCTCATGGTCGCCACCGCGCCAGCGCCCACGTTTCCCAAAACACTCAGGAGGCGCTCTCCCAGCGGCGTGTTGGCGTGCTTCTCGAGTAGTGCCTCGTGGATCACCTCGTCCACGTTGTACCCGGCTAGGTCGGCCATCAGGGCCCGGTACTCGATGCCGCAGCTTGCGCGCTTCGCTCGCCAGTCGCTGATCTTCTGGCGCCCGACGCCCAAGGTCTGGGCGAGTCGGTAGTCGCTGCCGGTTCGTTTTGCCGCTGCGTCGATCAGTTCATCTAGTTGCATACGTTCACTCCATCGGGTACATTCAGTACACGTTCCCTGGAAAGGGTACGGACCCTGTACCGTGATCATACGCGGCCGCCAGAGATGTCGGCCAGCGCCGGGCTGCTACCCGGTCGGTGGTCACGCATTCGGGGGTCACCTTGTCAACCAGGTCACGCGGCGCCCTTCATGACTGTTGAGGGCTACTGCCAGAAGCGGCCGCGCTGGGGAGAGGTGTTTGACCAGGTCAAAGCTGCCGGGTGGCGTGCCCGGTTGGTGTCGGCATCTGAAAGGACCGGCGGCGTGGTCGTCAACCAGGTCAAAGACCTGCACTCCTGGGAGGGAGAGTGCCTGGAATGGCACGGCTTGGACGGTGATAGCCCGTGGACCTCCTTCGTCTGAACCCCCGGCCTAAGGGCGCGGGCAACCTGAAGGGTTATCCATGAAGTCCATCCTGCAAATCATCAAGGTCAACGATCTGCGCACCGGCAACAAAGACGGCCGCACCTGGGAGATGCAAGACGCTGAGTGCATCTTGCTGAATGACGATGGCGAGGTTGAATCGGTCGGCGTTCTCCAGCTCCCCAAGGAACTGCGCGGCGCCACCAAGACCGGCACGTACCTGGGCTCCTTCGCGCTGCGTCCGAACCTGTCCACCCGCCGTATTGAGGCCGTGCTCACTGGCCTCCAGCCTTACGCCGTCAAGGGCAAGGCTCCCGCCGTCGCTGGGGCTTGATCGTGCGCCGCTGCGTCGTCTTCCTCGTCGGCTGTGTTGTTGGCCTGACTGGATGTTCTTCGCAGTGGCTTTATCACGCTGAGGGCTGCCGCCCTTGGCGCCTGTATGCCTTGGACGCCGGTCGTGACGATGGCCTCGCGCGTCGCTGCTCTGACCTCCAAGCGCAAGTGCAAGAGGAGACCCGCCGTGTTCACCACTGAGCAAGCCCTGACCCTCTTGGCCTACGGCTTCGTGCTGCTTCTTCTGTTCCTCGGCTACATCGCCGGTCGGATGCGCTGATGGATTCCTCTGTTGCTTGGTATGTGGGCTGGTGCCTCATGGCGTTCTCGATTGGCTTTGCGGCTGGTCTCGTGCATCGCTGGTTCCTGCAGTTTGTCGAGACCGCTGTGTGATTTCCTGCCGCGTTGACTGGGCACCTCTGCGGCTTTTTCAACCGCCCACGGAGTCTTTTTATGAAGTCCAAGTTCGCTCTCGTTTCGGTCGTCGCTGCTGCTGCAGTCATCGCTGCTCCCGTGATGGCCGCAGTCCCGGATGGTGCTGCGGAGGTGTTCACCACTGCCGCCGCTGATGCCAAAACCGTTCTCGGCTACGCCTTCACCTGCATGGCCGCTGTGGTCGGTGGCTTCGTCGTCATGAAGCTGGTCAAGCGCGCTGTCAAGTCGGCTACCTGACCTTCTCGCCCGGGCTAACCCCCCGGGCTTTTTCATATGCACTCGTCGCGCTTCCTCTTTCTGTTGTTGCTGTCACTGGTTGCCCTGCTTGCTCCTGCGCGTCACGCTGGCGCCCAGACCCCCGGTAAATGCTATTTCACGTCCTCGCTTCCTACGCCGGTTGCGCAGCAGTGCTATTCCAGTCCTTCTGCGGTTATGTCTGCTGTGGTTGCGCTGGCTCCGGGTCACTACACCGATATTTATGGCAACACGTATGACGAGACCTGGAAGGTTGACACTGTGCCTCCCGATACTGGCGGGACTGGTGTTATCGCTACGACAAAGTGCCCTGCGAACTCGTCCAGTTGTCTGACTGGCACCAATTACGTCTCAGTCGGCCTGCGCCAGATACCTGCAAGTGCGTGCTCGGAAAAGGCTGGCAAGTCTGAGAGCCGCAATTTCACGGTTGGCCACTCGCGCACGTCCGGTTCTGAGCGTGAGTCTGCGTGGGACGCCGCCGTGTTGAAGCGTGGCGCAGACCTTCACAATGCCACTGTCTGCGACGGTACTTGCGAGGGCGTCGCTACTTTTGATCAATCGTCTAACGCCTGGCAGTCCACAGCTCCTGATTCCAACGGGCTTTACCGGCTCTCTATTGACCTTACCGTCACCTACACCGGCGCCACGTGCACGCCGGCTCAGAAAACTCCCGCGATGGACCCTGCGGCCCCTTCTCCCGGCTGCGATGGCTACGTTGGCCAGATCAACGGTAAGACTGTCTGCGTTGGCAAAGTCGGCACCTCCGACCCCATCTACACCGCTCCGAATCCTATCCTTGCTGGTAATCCCGCTGCCGGTAGTAACGGGTCCGCTAGCACTGGTACGCGTACCAACGGCACCGGGGGCGCTGCTGGTGGCCCTCCCTCGTCTGTTGACGGTTCTATTCGTGGCGGCACCGGCTCGGCGACTAACGGCTCTGGTGGTACCGGGTCATCGCCCTCCTCGTCTTCCAACGGTCCGCAACAGGAGGTGAAGGTCTGCGGCACTCCGGGCAATGCTCCCTGCAAGATCGATGAGAGCGGCACCCCTGACGGTAAGGGCGCCTTTTCGTCTGCAGATGGTTTGCTCGAGAGCGCTTCAAAGGCGCGCGAGGCTGGCATGCGCGAGGCTGGCGACCGTAAGGACCTCCCCTGGTCTCCTTCCGGCATCTTGTTGCCCGCTGCAGGCTGTGAAGTACAGAAAACGGAAACGCGCCTGGGCACCATGCCTCTTGATCTCTGCAGCAGTCCCATTGCCCAGCTCTGGCGGCAGTTGCTCGGCTGGCTGCTCTACATGCTCACGTTGCTTTACTGCTGGCGCGTCGCTGGCGGCTCTATTGGCGGAGGTAAGTAATGCCCTTGGTTGCTGGTCTGCTCGTTACGCTCTTCGCTGGCGTCGCTGAGTTCTTCATGCGCTATGTGACTAAGAAGGTCGCGTTTGCCGCTGCTGCGGTCGCCACCTTCACCGCGCTGACTCTTGCGATGTGGGGGCTATTCACTGCCGCACTTGTCGGCGTTGCTGCATCGTTCCCTGGTGGTTCTGCCGTCACAACTGGTGTTTGGCTTATGGTCCCTGACAACGGTCCCGCGTGTTTGAGTGCCATCTTCGCGATGGATACCGCTGCGTATCTCTATCGCTGGAACATGGAAGGCCTGAAGCTCGCAAGCTGGGTGACCTGATATGGCTGGCTACTGCATCACTGGCACGCGTGGTGCTGGCAAGAGCCTCGTTGCCGTGGCTCGTATTCGTGACTACATCCAGCGGGGTTTGCCTGTTGCTACCAATCTGGATCTGTCCCTGGATAAGCTGGTCTCTTCCCCGCCTACGGCGCCGGTCATCCGCATGCCTGACCGCCCTACCGCCGATGATTTCGACGGCTTGCCTGTGGTGCATGACAGTGGGGATGAGTCTCGCAACGGTGCCATCGTCTTGGACGAGTGCGCTGTCTGGCTCAATGCCCGTGAGTGGTCGGGCGGTGATCGTCAGCGCATCATCGATTGGCTTCTGCAGAGCCGAAAGCGCGGCTGGGACCTCTACTTCATCGTCCAGGCCGTGGGGCTGCTAGACAAGCAAGCCCGGGACACCCTCTTTGACTACAAAGTCGTCTGTCGACGTCTTGACCGTCTGAAGATTCCGTTCGTTGGCCAGCTCATCAAATGGCTGTCGCTCGGCATGTTCCAAGGCACCATGCCCAAAGTTCACATGGGCGTTGTTTCCTATGGCTTCGGTCCTGGCAGTCCTCACGCTGACACGTGGTTCTATCGCGCTCACGACCTCTATGCGGCTTATCGCACCGGCCAGCTCTTCATGGCTGACCGCGAGGCGGGCAACCATTGCATGCTCTACCCTCCCCGCCCCCGCCTTGATCCCAAGGGCGCTGTCGTGGATCCGAAGCCCAAGCTGCCTCAGGTGCTTGCGCTGATGGATCTTCCTGAGGCTGAGCGCATTTCAGCCTGGCGCGCGCTCTCTGCTTCCGGGGCGCTGTGATGCGCGCGCACCTCCTCCTCAAGACAGGCCCCGTGGTTATCGCTGCCGTCTATGCATGGTGGGCCTTCGGCCCGGATTACTCCGTTCACCGCCGGGCGTCGCAAGCCAAAGGCCTTGCGGACTGCCGCGCTGCTTCGTTCCGCGCAGCGGGCGAAGCGGCGCGCAGCGCCGCTAGATTTATTCCTAGGACACTTCAGAACACGGGGGGCATTGATGCCTGATTCCATCGGTGTTCTCACGTCCCCGGTACCTCCGGTGACGCGTGAGCGTTGCGTTCATTGTTCGGGGTTGGGTGTTGTTGGTCGTTATGGCCGTTGGCCCCTCCTCTGCGGTGAGTGCGATGGCTGTGGCTTCCACCTTGTTCCTGTTGCTGAGGCCGTCGATGGCCCCCAAGGCGATTGAATGGCGCCGGCTAGGTCTTGGTATCAACCGGACCTCTTCGGCGGCCCTACGCTGGAAATAGCCCCCCGCACGGGGCAACCCAAAAAGAAAGCCCCCGCGACTGCTACCAACAGTCCGGGGGCGGTGACCACAGATCAAAGGACGATCAATGGCAGTAAGGCTTATAGACGGCTGGCTGTACGAAAGCAAGCCCTCAGATGAATACGAGTTGCGCCTGCATCATCTCGGCAATGGGCATCGCGAGGCCGTTATCCAGCGGCAGGACGTCTGGGAAGAAATCCGGCCTGCCACCCGCGACGAGCTCGATATGTGGGCTCGTGAGCGTGAGGAGGGTGAAGAGGAACGGCGCGAGGCAAACCGGCTCCGTGCTGCTCGCCGGGCTAAGACTAAGGTCCGGCGCATGGTCAAGGTGCTTGGACTGGATGCCCTGCTCACCCTCACCTATCGCGCAAACCAGACCGACCTTTCATTGTGCAAAGCGCACATGAAGGAATTTGTCCGACGCATGCGGCGCATCCTTCCTGGCTTCGTCTACGTTGGCGCCTTCGAGCAGCAGCGCCGCGGGGCGTGGCATGTTCATATGGCCATTCACGCCCTTCCTCGTGATCTGCCCTGGTCAGGCGTCAAGGTGAAGTCCTTCAATGTCGTGCGTGCTGTCTGGCGCTCTGTCGTCGGTGATCTTGGCGGCAACATCGATCAGGCGCGTCGTAAGCGGTGGTCCCAGCAGTCATGCGGCAAGCTGGCTGCCTACCTCTCCAAGTACATGCTCAAGGCATTTGAGGATGGTGATGACTGGTCCAATCGATACAGCGCCAGTGCCGGCGTCACCTTGCCTAAGGCCCAGGTCGTCCGGTTTCGCTCGTATGCCCTCGCCGACCTCATTGCATTGGCCTATGAGGAGATTGCAGCCGGCGCCTGTGAGTGCATGTCATGGCTCGCCCGTTGGGGGGATACGTTCTTTCTCTCAACTGAGGAATCCGACCCAATGAAAAAACCCCCGCGCTGGTAAGCTACGGGGGTCAAGTGTTGCATGGTGTCAACAATGTGCGTTTGTCGGTCGCAAACGCAACAACCTGCACCTTGTAGTCTCTCCACAGGTCTAGGCTGACCCGACTCAACGTCTGCAGTGAACCAGCGCCACCCATCCCGGCCCCACATCTTTCACGTTGACGGTCCGCCACACCTGTCCTCATCGCCCCAGACCCGCAGATACTCCCGCTCCTAAACAGAGACCAGGGAGGGTCCAAATGATGAAACTGCTGTGGGTGGTTCTGCCCGTGTTCGTCCTCGTGCTGCTGGCTGCAGCGGTCGCCGGTGCCAGGAACCAGGGTCGCAAGGCCACTGGGTTGCTCGGCGGCAAACGGCCGCTGACCAACCGTGAACAGGCCATGTACTTCCGCCTGGTCCAGTCGTTCCCAGACCATGTGGTGCTGGCCCAAGTTGCGTTCTCGGCCATTCTGACCACCAAGGATCGGCCCACGCGCGCGACGTTTGATCGCAAGGTCTGCGATTTTGTTCTTTGCTCCAAAGCCTTCGACGTGCTGGCCGTCATCGAACTCGATGACGCGAGCCATAAGGGCCGCGCCGATGCGGACCGCAAACGCGACGCCATCCTGACGAAAGCGGGCTATCGCGTCCTTCGATTTCCGCAGGTTCCGGACGCAGACGACTTGCGCATGACGTTGGCACTGCCGGGATCGCAAGTTCAACCGGTGCCGACCAGCTCAGCAGCGCCGACAGCGTCAATTGCACCCTCGATGTCCGCCACGGCAGCTGAACCGGCACCTTCCGGCCAGCGACGGCAGACGCAGTCTGCCCGCACCGAGCGAGCTCGTGCGAAGACGGTTTCCGAAGACAAAGTTTCCAGTTAACCACGAGGACTCAACCTGATCTGCCGCAACGCCGTGAGACTTCGTCGCGTCGTCGCCTCGTCGTCTCATCGCACGGCGGCATCAAGCGCGCGTGGAGCACCGCGCGACCTCATTACCCGAAGATCATGCTCGCAGAGAAACCGGCCTGGATCATCCGTCGCATCAGCCCCGATCCCGTGTTAGACAGAAGGCCGACCTACGTCCTCAAAACGACTCTGATCTCTGTCGCTACGGCACTGACGGTGGTCCACGTGGTCGGTTTTGTTTGGCTCGAATGGCTTGAGTGGCCACCGGGAGCATCGTCCGCCGACCGCCATAACGGTGTGTGGACCTGGCTGTCCGCCGTCGTCTGGGGACCGATCGGCGAAAGCCTGTTCTTGTATTTGGCCTGCGCCTTCGCCTTTATCAATGCCCGGGAGCGCCCAGTCGCTGCATCCGTCGTCATCGGCATCGTGGCAGGATTGCTCCACGGCATCTTCGCCCCGCTCTGGTTCTTTGGCCCAGCAGTCAGTTTCGGCATTTGGAGTTTTGCCTGGTTCCGATGGAGGACGGTACACCCCCCGCGCGGCTTTCTGATTCTCCTGGTTCCGCACATGCTTCAAAACCTGCTGGCAATGGTGCTCGTTGCTGCATGACCGGCCAGGTTCACTTCGGGACGAGTCGCGGGCCGGCCCCGCTCGCCGCCAGCGAGCCCCCTTCTCCGCACCCCCGTCAACTCGACCGCAGCCCGCACCTCCGGCCCAACCACCCCGCCCCGCAATCGCTGCGCAGCCCCCCGTACCGCGCCAAACACCGCCGACAGGCAATCCGCATCCGCATGTCGTCCGACCCATTGCCCGACGCCCGTCGCAGCGCCCGCCAGCACCGCCATCAACAGGCTGCTGACCGTCGCCTTGAGCGCATGCTCAGCCGCAAGAATGTTGTCCTGCGCTGAAGAGTCTGAACCCCGGTCGCCGCCCTCACGCCCATCGGAAAGCGCAAGCCCCGGCACCAACCCGATGTTGATGCCCATCAGCAGCGCCACCAGCGGTGTCATCACCAGCCCGGTCACCGCCAGGGTTGAAGGCGCCAACGCCCCTTCCCCCACGCCCCGCCCGAATGCCGACAGCGACCGTACGGCGCCCCAGGACCAACGGGTACCCGCTCTGGCACGCTGAATCATCTCCGGCAGGTTGTCCTGCGTCAGCAGCTTGAAGTCCTGCGAACTCCGGCAGTCCAGTGTGCGCCGCGTCAGCAGGGTGGCCGCGGCGCCAGAGAACAATCCACCGCCAGCGTCTCCCGCGAAGTCGATGTGATCCCGAAGGTCCCGGCTGACCCCTTGCGGATACGCAGCCGCATACACCGCCGACGGCAGCACCGCTCGCAACAGCGCATTCTTCGTGAAGGTGGCCAGTGCCGAAATGCCCAATCGCATGCCGATGTCCCGAGGCTCGGAGACTCTCATCGCGCTGGCCAGCGGACTGGTGCTGCCCCCGGAACCTGCATACGACAGCGCCGAGCGGACCGCTGACGCCCCGGCACTGGCCACCGAATCGAAGTAGCCGATCATCGCCCCGGCGACTGCGCCAAAGGCCGCAGCGCCGCGAAACCCGCCTTCCGCCCCCAGCAGGACCGGCGCCAGCTGCGGACCGATGCCCCACAGGAAAGCGGACATGCCCACCGGGTAGCCCACCTGCCCCAGCAGGCCTGTCGCGAACGCCAGCCAGTCGTCAATCCGGCGGGCGTGATCCAGAAACTCCTGCACCTTCTCCGGGGTGTCGAGCTCATGGTCCACCAGCACTACAGCCGCTTGTCGCAGCGCGCGAAGCCCTTCCTGTTCGTGATCCTGCGGAGGCAGCTTGAATCGATTCAATGCATCCATCAAGCCGGGCTGAAGGCATTCGACAATTCGGTGAACGTCTGGTTCGATGTCCCTGGCAGGGCAAAGGCGCCGGCCATTCGCCAAGCTCCGGCCGTAGTCGCGACGCACCTCCGCCACCAGCCCTTCGAACCGAACACCCGCGTCAGTGTCCGCCAGGGTCGATGAGGCCGCGACGCCGCCGAGGTCCATCAAGAATCGTTGAATGTCTCCGGGGTCGGCCTGCGACACCGCCTGCCTCAGGCCGTTGGCCGTCAGGCAGATCTCCTGGGCCAATTGTTGCCGGGCCAGCTCCACATCGGCCCGGCGCGCCAGGTCGCACAGCGTCTCCAGCAGGCGGTCCCGCGCCGAGGAGACGGCCGTATGAGGAGGCGCGGAAAGCTTCAGCGCGCCCGGGGCGTCCGGCCGCAAGCACGCGACTTCACCATCCAGTTCTGCCAATGCAAGGCGCAGCTGGTCATTCAGCATCCGCCGCGCCTGCGTCGTCAACGCCTGCTCCAGCGACTGTGTGGCGGAGGGACAAGACGCCGCCGCCTGCACCCGCAACAGCAGCGCCTCGCTCGACTGCTGGATCTGATCCAGCACCTGCGCCGTACTGGCCGAATAAACACCTGCATGGGCACGCTCCGCCGAGCCGTCGCCCCCGACCGGCGTGCCAGTCAAATCCGGCGACCGCCGTGCGCCCCCCTCGGCGCCCTGCCCTGGCTGCGGCTCCGTCCACGCCGGGCTGTCATGGAGAACGCCATCATTGGTAACCCCGAGCGCCGCCCCGTTCATCGCCACACCCATCACCATGACCTCCTACCGGGCCCCTGCCCCGATGCGCATGAGTTGGAGCTGGCTGGGCCAGAGTTCTCGTTGCAGGCGGAAAGACGGGTCCGGAATTTCCTTTAAGGGTTACTCCCTCATTTCACCAGCGGGCGCACGTTGGTGAACCCACCATCCACTGGAATGATCTGGCCAGTGATGCGGCTCGCCTGATCGCTGAGCAGCCAGGCCAGCACCTGCGCCACTTGCTCCGCCGACTGCACGCCGCCCAATGGATATTGCTTTGCCGCGCCCTCGCGCATGGCCGGCATGCTCAGGAGGCCCGACGTCATCGGCGTGTCCGTCATGCCGGGCGCCACCGCGTTGATGCGGACGCCCTGAGCTGCGTAGGTGGCCGCGGCACTGCGTACCAGCGCTTCCACCCCGCCCTTGGCTGCTGCAATGGCCTCATGGTTGGCGACCCCGATCCGTGCCACCACCGAGCTGGCCAACACAGCCGCCCCCGGCGTGCCCTTGAGGGCCGCCAGCCAGGCCTGCAGCATGAAGACGGCACTGTCCAGATTGACGCGGATGAGGTCACGATAGGCCTCAGGCTTGGTCCGATGCAAGGGCGCGATCAGCGTGTTGCCGACGCAGTGGGCCAACAGGCTCGGCGCCGCGCCCAGCCCACCCAGACAGGTTTCCACAGCCGCAGCGGCACCTTCAGGTGTGGTGACGTCGGCCGCGATTCGCAGGTGCGCGTCGATGTCGGCCAGCCGTCCGAGATCCCGGCTCACCGCCGCGATCTGAAAACCCTGCGCGCGCAGGTGGTTCACCAGGGCTCGGCCGATGCCGCCGGACGCGCCGGTGATGAGTGCGATGGAAGTCATGTTGCCTTGTCCTCGTTGTTGTTCAATTCAGGGGCCCGGGGCCCTACGCGCGGTTGCCACAAGGCTGGCTGATCCGACGGGGTCGGGGTCGGGGGCTTGCGCAAGCAAGTCGTCCGCCGTCTGCAGTCCCTTCACCGCGCGGCGCCACCATTGCGAGAAGCTGTCGCAGCGAAGCGGCACCTCAGGAAACAACGGCGAATCCGGCACCCAATCCACCCCACCCGCTGCCGGGGCCATTCCCGGCGCTGCCGGCGCCCGCTGCGGCTCTGTCGAAGAACTGCACCCGATCCAGGGGCGCAGATGCTGGTCCCACCGGCCCTGCACCGCGGACGCCTCGCGCAACACCACGGCCAGCGATGCGACGTCGGTCCACCAGCGGATCGGCGTCAATGCCGCCATTCGTGTATCCACAAATGCCCAGCGCGCATCGCTCCACGGCCAGACATCATGGAAATCCTTCAAGTAGAGACCGACGATGACCGTGTCCGGCGCGAGGTCCGCAGGCAGCGGCCCCAGGCTCCAGGGGTGCACCAGCCAGACCTTCTTCCCCGCGATGAGCGCGACCTCCGGAGCGGTAACGCCCATGGCCGAGCCAGGGGCCCGCCGAACCGCCGGCTGCTCCATGCCGCCGAAACCCGTCAATGCCGAAGTCTCCGGCTTGGCCCGTCGAGAGGAGGCATGCGCCCAGGCGTCCAAGGCGGCATACGACAGGTCCACGGCACTGCCAAAGCTGTGCCAATCCGTCGGCGCATACCGCGCCACGTTTTCGGCATTGAAGACATAGGGCTTGCTGCTGCCGGTGCCGGCCACCCATTGCCAGCTCAGGTGGTTGCTGGCCAGGTCGCCGTCCAGCAGATGACCATAGAGCCAGTCCGCGCCAGCACGCCAATGCACCTTGCGCAGATGCACGACATAGCTCGCCAGCCACATGCGCGCGTGGTTGTGCAGGGTGCCGGTCGTGTAGAGCGTCTCCACGGCGCGGTCGATGACCGGCACGCCTGTGCGGGCCTGACGGATGTCCTCGGGCAGTTCGCGGTCGTACGCCCCCTCCGGCAAGGGGCCGGCATGGAGGGATTGCAGGATATCGTCGCCCCGGTGCTGCCAGACGTGCCGGAAGAACGCGCGCCATCCCAGTTCGTAGACCAGCTTGTGCTGCACATCGAGCGGATGCCGGGCATTCACCTCCGCCAGCACCTGACGCAGGCTGAGCAGGCCGTGGGTGATGTAGGGCGAAAGACCGGTGACCGCGCCTTCGATGGCATTGCGGGTGCGGGCGTAGGCGGACGGTTGCACGGCGGCCAGGCGGGCGAGCGCCGCGTCCATCGTCGGCGGGTGGCTGGCGTGGATCGGCATGGGAGCGGCGAACGGCAAGACGCTCGCACCGTCGATGCCGTCCAGCTGCGGATCGGCTTGATGTCTGTTGCGCACGGTGCCGCTCCTTCAAACGGCAGCGCTTGGCTGCGGAGTGGACGTCGGTAACGATCCACGCATCGCATCCACCAACGCAAGCGCAGACAGATAGGCGCCCTCCACGCCATCCATGCCGTGTCCGGTGAAAAGATCGCCGCAGACGCCCAGCCCCATTCGCTCGTCCCACCAGTGATGCGGTGCCGGCGGTTGCGGATGTGCCGGCGTGCGGGACATCGGCGGCAAGGCATAGCGCCATCGATGCACCACCGAATGCAGCCAGCGCACGCGGTGTCCCAGCACCACCTCCAGCGCGGTGCTCAGCTGGTGCTTCACCCAGTCGGCATCCTGCTCCAGATTGAGCCGACTCCACCCCGCCCTCGCATGCACCACCCATTGCGCCTGGCCAGCATCAGCGCTGCGCCCCGGCCGACGGTCGTTGCGCATCACCCAGGCCAGCGGACCGGTTTCCGGTCGCGCGAGCGACCATTGGGATTCCCGCGCGGCATCCTGCGCCTCCACGGCGGCGACGCCCATCAAGGTCCAGCAGGGCTGCATCGGAACGAGCGACGCATAACGCGCCCAATCGTCGCGCAGGCCGTTCAGCAACACGGCCGCCTGCGCCGGCGGGATGGCGAGCACCACCACATCGAAGGTCTCGGCCACCGCCTGATCGCCAACGTGAAGTTGCCACCCCGTCTCATCACGGGTCAGCCGGTCGACCTGCGCACTCCACTGCGTGCCCATGCCGGCCAGCAGTTGCCTGCATAGCGCCGGCATGTCCGGAGTGGCCACCAGCAGCGGACCCTCCCGTTCCAGCGGCAGGCTGTCAGGGGCCAGGTCCGGCACCCAGGGCGTCACAACGCCCAACCCCTGCATCTCCCGAAGAAAGTCCTGGAAGGCCTCGCTGCCTGCGGTGAAGCCCAGCGCGCCATGGTCCAGGCGGGCGCGACCGGGGGCGCCGTCCTCCCGGAGCCACTCAAACCGCCGGGTGGCCAGTCGTCCGCCGGGCCCACGCGCTTTATCGAAGACCTGGACCCGGTGGCCGGCCTGGCGAAGCGCTCTGGCGCACGCGGACCCCGCCAACCCGGCGCCCACGACAGCGATTGAAGCGGTTTTGTGTGTCAACATGAGTCAATGCTAAAGGTTTCGACGCCGCAAAACGCTTCAATGACCCCATAATCGCCGCATAGATCACCTTTAATGCGAGTCAAAAGGAGGACGATATGTCCGATCCCACGCCATCGCTGACGCCCCTCACTGCCAGTTCCGAAGAAGACGTCTCCCTGCGTCGCAGCGGCGCGGTAGCGCGCATGCTGCGCATGCCGGTCGCCACCCTGCGGGTTTGGGAGCGCCGATATGCCCTGACACCGCCTCGCTGGTCGGCCGGTGGACAGCGCCTGTATTCCGCCGATGACGTGCGGCGACTCGCCCTGATCAAGCAACTCACTGAACTGGGTCACGCCATCGGCAGCCTTGCTCCGCTGGACATGGCGCAGCTGGAAGCGGTGGCCGCCACCCACGTCGGCGCCATGTCGGTGGCCACCCGCAAGGAACACGGGCCGCGCGGGCAGTCCTCCTCGCAGCGCCCGTGGCGAGTGGCCGTCATCGGCGCCGCGCTGGGGGCCCGGCTGGAGCGTCCTTCGCTGCGGCGTCGACTGGGCCGCAGCGTCGAATGGATCGGCCCGTTCGACTCCATGGCGCAAGCCGGCGAAGCGGTGCACCGGGACGATGTCGACGCACTGCTGATTCATCAGCCCCACCTACACGCCGGCTGGCTGGCCGAGCAGGAAGCCGCCGCGCCCAAGCTGATGGGCACGCCAATGGCGGTGCTCTATGTCTTCGCTGCGGATGCGGTCTGTGAATCACTGGCGGCAGTGGGCACGACCCTGCTCCGCGAGCCCCAGCCGGATGTGGTGATCGGCCAATGGTTGCGGCAGTTCGCCTTGGAGACCGGGGAAGAACCGGAGGTCACCGCCGAGGCGGAGATCGCGACACCGGCACCGCGCTCGTCGCGTCGCTGGGACGATGCCAGCCTGGTGGCCTTTGCGAATCGATCGTCAACGGTCGCTTGTGAATGCCCGCGGCATGTGGCCGAGCTGCTGATGCAGCTCTCGCATTTCGAGACCTACAGCGCCAAATGCGAAAACCGCGGCCCGGCGGATGCGGCGCTGCACGCGTACTTGAAGCAGACGGCAGCGGAGGCCCGTGCAAGGTTTGAAGACGCGCTGGAGCGCGTGGCACAGCATGAAGGCTGGCCGCTGCCCGCGCCGGCTGCGGGGCCGCTGGAGAGTGGCGGCGGGCCCTCGCCTTCCCCGTCGACATCATCGTCATCGTCCCTGTTGCCGGGGTCCAGCGTCTTTGCGCCGATCCGTTAGGGCCGGAGAGACTGTCCGCTCCTCCCGCAACGGGTCCGCGAATCAACCTGCGGCCTGCGCCGCTGCCAGGGACTCGCGGTAGGCCTTGATCTGCGGCGCCAGCGCCGCCCAGCGGGCGCGCGCCTCGGCGGTCCAGACCTCCGCCGGCTTGTAGAACTCGGCGAAGACGCGCGCATCCGCCGGCAGCGTCACCCAGGGCTGCTTGCTGCTGGTGAAGATGTGAACGTCCGGCGGGCATCGATCCGGCTCATCCAGCGTGCCGACTCGCACAAAACGGGTCACCGGGCCCGATCCGGCGTAATGGCTCCACACGGCCACGCGGCATTGTGGGCAACGCGCAATCTGCTGTCCGGCGCCGCTGGCGGACGGCGTGTCGACCAGCTCCGGCGTCTCGCCTAGACACTCCACGCGGTCCGCTTCGACCACCGCGTTCAATGCAAAGGACGCGCCCGATCCGCGCTGGCACCACCGGCAATGGCAGCAATGGACGATCATCGGCGCGGACAGCAGCCGGTACCGCACTCGGCCGCAATCGCAGCCGCCTTCGAGAAGCTCACTCATGATGTCGTTTCGATGGATCTTTCGAAATGATGGCAATTGCCACCTGCCAGCCAGTCCAGAGACCCTTGCGACGAATCATGGGGAATCACCTTGCCCCTGAGGCGCCTCAACGCGTGAAGGGCAAGGCCATGCCCAGCACGCCAAACATGCCACCGCAGGCGCGGTTGAACTGACGCCCGGTCTTCTGCAACCAGGGCCGGATGCGGAAAGCCAGCCGCACCAGCCCGTACTCCACCAGGCCTTCCACCAGCGCGAAGGTCCCGGCCATCCAGAGGAACTGCACCCAGAGGCTACCGGACGGGTCAATGAACTGCGGCAGGAAAGCGCCGTAGAACAGCAGCACCTTCGGATTGGAGACAGCCGCAAAGAGCCCTTGGCGGAAGAGCGTCCAGCGGGCCGCGTCCGCCTTGCGGCCGGCGGCCACCGGCGAGAGGTCAATGGCCGGCGCGCGCCACAGCTTGAAGCCGAGCCAGCAGAGATACAAGCCACCGATGACCTTGAGCGCCGTGAGCGCACCAGAAATCGTCTGCAGCAAGGCGCTGATGCCCAGCATGGACAACCCGATCAGCGACACGAATCCGACCGCGCCACCGAGCACAGTGAAGCTGGCGCGCCGATGTCCATACAAGGCGCCGTGGCTCAACACCAGCAGGCTGTTGGGGCCCGGCGTGAAGGACAGGCCCACGACGGCCAGGAGGTAGATCAGCCAGGTATGCAGCGCCATGAATGGTCCTGAAAACGGGTGATTGTCGACCCCTGCCGCTTCGGCGGCCCGGTCAAAGGCCTACTGTGCCACAGGCCCGTCGACCGCCCTCGCCCGCTGACGCCAGAAGGCGACATCCAGCGTCTGACGGATGCCGGTGCGTTCGTTGATCAGCCACAGCTGCAGCCCGTCCGGGCTGACGCCCGCCACCTCTCCGGTCACACGACCGGCCGACACCCGCCGCCCGACCGCATTCCCAGGAAACCCACGTTCGGCCGCCAGGCTCGCCAGCGGCACCACCGCGCGCGCATCCTGCGCCAGCCGCTGACGCTGCACGATGGGCGCCAGCAGCGGATTGGTCAGGTCACCCGCGGACAGGTACAGCACCACCTTCGCCTGGGCGCGACTCAAGGCCACGTTGATCAGCCGCTGCGCTTCTTCCGTCTGAAGGAACGGCTGCCGCCCATCGGCCGGATCAAACAGCACCACCGGGGCCTCACTGCCCTGCGCCCGGTGCACGGTGCTCACCCGGACGGCGTCCGGCACCCCGTGCGCCTGCATGCAGTGCCGGATCAATGCGCGCTGGGCCCGGAACGGCGTCAGCACGATGATGTCCTTGGGTGCCCAGTCACCGCTGTGCAAGGCCGCCGCCACGGCGGTCGCTGCCGCCTCGGCCGATTCCCGCCGCACGGGTCCCCGGGCATCGGCGGACCAGCCGCCATCGCGGGACACCGGGTGCACATGCACGTGCTCGTCCGGACCGATGGCGCCAAACGTCCGTTCCCGCGCGGCGCGCCAGTCGGGCGAGTGCTGCGCGACCTCGGCCACCCGCAGGACGCCGTCGTAGAACAGGTCGCTGACCAGATCCCCGATGGGCGCGGCCATGCGGGACTGCTCGTCCAGCATCGCCACCGACGGCGCCCGCCGCGGCATCTGCGCAAAGGCGGAGCGGCCGAGCCAGCGCCGCGCCTCGCGGTCGGTGCTGCGCAGCACGGGCGACAGCTGCTGGGGGTCGCCGGCAAACAGGCGGGCACGCCCCAGCGGCATCAGGATCAGCGCATGCGCCAGGCTCACTTGGCTGGCCTCATCAAACACGATCAGGTCGAACGGCGGTTCGCCATCGGTCGACAGCTCGCGCAGCGTCTTGAGGGTGAAGGCGGCCCGTGTGGTGGTCATGCTGGCGAGTCGGCAACGCTGCAGCACCTTGAGGGATGAGGCCCGCAGGTCATCGCGCAAATCAGCCACCCGGTCGGCCCAGGCTTTGAGCGCCGCAGCGTCGCGGGCGGCGGGACGGGCGGCTTCAGCGCGGGCCAATCGGGCGATCAGGTCATGGTCGCCCGTCGGGATGAGATGCTCGCGGCCGGCGTAAGCGGCCGCATCAAAGCGCGTGCCCAGACGTTGCACGAATGGGCGCAAGGCCTCGCGACGGCCTTTGTGCAGGGCCTTGTCCACCGCGACGGTGGCGACATCCACCGCCTGGTTGGTGGTGGACAGCAGCAGCACCCGCGCCTGCGGCCGGCGCTCCAGGTATTCGGCGAGGAGCACGCCGAGCGTGGTCGTTTTGCCGGTGCCCGGCGGCCCCCAGAGAAAGGCGCTGGTGTACTGCACCAGCGACAAGGCCTGGCGCTGCGCCGGCCTCAGCCAGCGGAACGGAGCGCCGGTCAGCGGCTCGCCGGCCTCGGAGGCGTCGGGATGCTGCAGATCCGGCAGCGCGGCCAGCGCCTGCTCCGCCCAGGGCGTGTCGGCCCAGGCATCGGCCACTGCATTCAGGAACCGGGGCGGATAGAGGCGGATCAGGTGGTCCGGCCCGGGCGGCGGGGCGGAGGCGTTCTGCAGCACCAGTTGGTCTTCTTCCGGCACGACGGCCAGTACGCTGGCGCCGCCTTTGCTCGGCAGGCCCCACCAGGCCGAGGCGCCGTCGAGGCTGTCGTCCAGTAGCGCCTGCGCGGACGTCTGTCCTGGACGTTGGCCCTCCGCATAGACGTAGCCCGGCTCCAGGGTCACCCGCCAGAGGGACCCTTCACGTTCGGTGTGCAACACCTTGAAATCGTAGAACTCGGGCGTGGCCGACAACTCGGCCTGCAAGGCCGCACGGACGTCGGCAAGAGACATGATTCAGACAGCAACGAGCGCGCAGCGCGAAGGAGCCGGCGCGGCCGTGGACCACGTGGCATCGAGGGCCGCGACTATAGCGTCTGGTGACCGGGCGACAGGCGTCGCTGTGCCGGCGCGAAGCGCTGGAGGAAGCAGCAGCTGGTGCCGATTCGGAGGCGACCGCAGCGCTTCAAGCAGTGTTCCGGGCCGCGCTGCGGACGACGCTTCCGGTCCGGCGTCAGTTGCGATCGTGTCTGCGCGCCAGGCGCCGTTCGCCCGGGGCCGGCGCAGGTCGGCCCGCCTCAGCGGCCTCGCTCTGTCCTCCGCCCACCGACGGCGAGGACCGCAGCGGCGCGGAAGCTGTCGGGTTGGGGGCTGGCAGCGGCGAGGTTTCCACCTCGGACGCCTGCGGATTGGGCGTCGGCGCGGCATCCGGGCTCGCGCCCACGGTGCCGGACTGCCGACGGCTGGGCGGTGCTTGGGTAGCTGCCGGAGCCGCCGTCGACGCCGTGGCGGCAGCGGCCGGTTCCGGCGGCCGCGTCTGCGCGATGGCCGCAGCAGCAACGACAGCCACAGACATTGCAAGCGCGGCAGTGCTGAGGTGTTTCATGGTGAGGCGCCCCGGACTGGGTGAACTCCGATGCCAGTAGGCGGCAATTGGCGCTCCCATGTCCACCTCAGGGTCTTGACGCCCTCGCCTTCTGGCCCTGCCGGTCAGCGACCGCTCAAGCGCACCAGCTCGTACGGCTTGCCCTGAAATCGCCCGGCCCGGAGTTCGCCCGGTGTTCGGAGGAACGGGTTGTCCTCCCATTGGGCCGTCGCCAGCACCGACTCCAGAAACGCCCGGCCGGTATTGCCATCAAACGGAATCGCCAGATCGAACACCTCCCGCGGCACCCAGCGACCGAGTCGTGCGGCGGAGTCGTGGGCGAACAGGTCCGCCACCAGCGGATCTTCCTGCGCCGCGGGATACACCAGCGCCAGCCGGTCCAGCACCAGCGGCAGCCAGGCGGACAGCGGGCCGGCGGATGGCTGCACATGCACCGCCAGTCGGGTCAGATAGGACAGCGCATCGAAGAGATGCCGGGGGAAGTCCACGCCCCGGGTGATGGCGTGACCCAACTGGGTCAGCGCGCACCACAGCGGGCCCTCCACCGGACCGCGCCAGTCGGCACGAAGCAATTCAAAGGCGCGCAGGTATCGCGGGTCCGCCGTGGCGCACCAGGCGGCTTCCAGGTACGCGCTGGGCTCCGTGCGGGTATGCAGTCCGTCGAAGCGCCAGACGATCCATTCCGTCAGCGCAATGGCCAGCGCGAGACGCGCCCGGGGCTCAATCCGCTGTGCCGTCCGCAAGACTGGTTGCGCCTGGGTTTCATTGCCCAGGTCGCGTGTGCTCAGCACCGCATCTTCCCAGCGGAAATGCAATCGGCCAGCATCATGAAAGCGCACCCAGGGCGGTGTGTGAAGCATCTCGCAGGCGGCTCTCGGAGGCGGCTGAGTCAGGTCAAAAAGGGACAACCCGGCAGGTTACCGGCGCGATTTCGCACAAGAGCGGCAAGGTCGGAAACCAATGGCAAGCCCTGTGTCCAACTGATAGCCGCGGCCTCTGAACGCGGTCCGATCGGCCTCAGCGAAACCATTGCGGATGATAGGGGCGACGCAGCGAAACACCGTATGACTAAAGACCTGCGAGCGGCTTCGTCGCCCCTGAACCCGGGGGGCGAGGCGTCACGGAACCGTCACGGCCCATGTTGAACATGCGAGCTTTCCATTGCAGCAATGTCGCACCATGACGCTTGCCTCTCGTGCTCTGGGCTCTGCCCGCCTGTTCCGTCCCGGCCGACTCGTGGGGGCTGCCCGCCGGTGGTCGGCCGCCTGGCGCGTCACGGCGCTGAGCCTGTCGCTGGCCGCGTCCGCACAGGCTGCTCCCCAGCTCATCGCGATCGGCGCACTGGACGGCGCCGGTTCTGATTTCTCGGGACAGTCCGGCGCCCTGGAAAACGGCACTCGGGGCGATCTCCTGGGCGGCCTCGGATCGGGTCTCGCCTGGGCTGGAGGCAGCACCTTCCTTTCGGTGCCGGACCGTGGTCCCAATGCCACCGCCTGGAACAGCACCCTGGACGACACCACCAGTTACATCCCCCGCTTTCACACCCTGAACCTGGCTCTCCAAGCCACGCCGGATCGCACCACCGGTCTGCCTTTCACCCTCACACCGCGCCTGGTGTCGACCACCCTGCTCTATTCCCGCACGCCGCTCACCTATGGGCAGACAGTCGGCGGATTCCCCGCAGTTCCTGCGGCCAATACGGCGACCCGGTTCTACTTCAGCGGCCGATCGGACAACTTCGCCGCCGACACCACGTCCGGCGATGTGAATGATGGGCGGCTGGACCCGGAAGGCATTCGCCTCTCCGCCAACGGACTCAACGTCTATCTGTCTGACGAATACGGCCCCGACCTCTACATCTTCAACCGGGCCACCGGCCAACGCGTGCGGACCTTGCGCCTGCCCCCGGAACTGACCGTGGCGGTGAAGTCGGCGCGAGGCAGCGACGAGATCGCGGGCAACGCCGTCGGACGTGTGGCCAACAAGGGCATGGAAGGGTTGGCGATCTCGCCCGACGGCACGGTGCTGTGGGGGTTCATGCAAAGCGCCCTGGCCCAGGATGGCGGCGACGGCGCCCGCGTCAACCGCATCGTGCAGGTGGAGCTGGCCACTGGCCGGGTGCGCCAATTTGCTTACGACAACTATCTGGCCGATACCGGAAAGACCTACGGCAGCAGCGAGCTTCTGGCTCTGAACAGCCATGAGCTGCTGGTGCTGGAGCGCGATGGCAAAGGCCGTGGCGATGGCTCAAAAGCAGTGGTCAAGCGGGTCTACAAGATCGATCTGGCGGGCGCTGACGATGTGAGCGGCCTGCAAGGCGAAGCCACGCTGCTGCCGCTGGCGGTAAAGAAAACGCTGTTCCTGGACATTGTCTCCAGCCTCACTGGTTACGGCATGGCTGCCAAACAGATTCCGGCCAAGCTGGAAGGTCTGGCTTTCGGTCCGGACATCGTGGTGGATGGCGTGCTCAAGCACACGCTCTACATCGCCAATGACAACGACTTCCTCCCGGTCACCGCCGACGGCCTGGCCAACCCGAACCAGTGGTTTGTGTTTGCCTTCACCGACGCCGATCTCGCCGGTTCCATCTTCACTCCTCAGACCCTGCCCCAATGACCCATATGTTCAGCCGCGGCGCACTGGCCGCGACAGCCACGGCGCTGATGACCCTTGGCCTTTCCACCCCCGCGGTGGCCGCGCTCACCGGTGACTATGACAACAGCCACTGGACGACCATCAACACCCATGGCGGCAATGGCTCGATTCTGGCCATGCCGGACACGGTGACGATGACGTCGTCCGACTTCAGCCTGATCGACGCGACGCCCGTCGAGTCCTGGCTGAGCTATGGGCTGACGGTGACCCGGGACACGCAGCTGGCTTTTGACTGGCACTATGAAACGCAGGACATGAGCAGCAGCTTTGATGTCTTCGGCTATACGCTCAATGGTGTGTTCACCCCACTGAGCCAGGAGGGGCTGAGCTTTCTTGAGACGCAAGGCGGGCGGCAATCGCTGAACCTGATCGCGGGCAGCAGCTTCGCATGGAGCCTGCGCTCGGTGGACAGCGAAGGCGGCTCGGCGATCGTGCACCTGAGCGGACTGTCCGCTCAAGAGGTGACCGCCGTACCGGAGCCGACGACCTGTGCGTTGATGATCGCAGGGCTGGGTCTGGTGGTCGGCGTCACCCGTCGCCGCCCGCGACGGACCCACAACTGACCCACAACTGACCCACAGGCGCGTCCAGCGCGGGGATCTGTGCAGGGATCTGCGCAGGAAGCTGCGGAAGCACGCTCGAAGGGAATGCCCCGCCGCTGCCCATGCCACAGGTCCATGCCGCACGTCCATGCCGCACGTCCATGCCGGATCACATCCGGGCGACCAGTGGCGCGGCAACCGTCAGCACCGTCTGCAGCCCCGCATTCATCTCTTCATCGGACAGTGGGGCGGGCCATGCGCCGCCCTGCTCGTCTGCCAGCGCCTGCATCACCGCCTGCGGGACCTCGCGATTGCTGGCGTCCAGCGCCACGCACCCGGCCGCCTGAACCAGGTAGTAGACCCGCGGCGTGAGCTGTCTGGACAGTCGCTGTTGATACAGCTCGTCGATTCGGCAGATGAGCGGGCGCTCGGCGTACACCGCGCAGCGCTGGGTTGCGGCGTCCAGATGCATGCAGGTGCCATCCCCCGTGTTGAGCACGGAATGCGACGGCAGATGGCGGCAGCAGGCACCGCAGGAGGTACAGGGAAAGTTCATGATCCAAGGGGCGGAGGCCGCCGCAGTGCAGTGCCTCCTAGTCCCCCGGACCCGACGGGGCGGTTCCCTGCCCGCCCCCGCGCTCATCACGGATTGCGCAAACCTCGGGCTTACACGCCCAGAATCGACACCGCCTTGGTGTTGAGGTAGGCCTCCAGCGCTTCCGGCCCACCCTCGGACCCATAGCCGGAATCCTTCACCCCGCCAAACGGCATCTCGGCGGACGGCGTGGCGGGCTGGTTGATCCAGAGCATGCCCACTTCCACCCGCTGCGACAGCAGATGGGCGTTCTTGATGGACCGGGTGAAGGCATAACCCGCCAGTCCGAACGGCAGGCGGTTGGCTTCAGCGATGGCTTCTTCCAGCGAGTCGAAACCGCGGATGGCAGCGATCGGCCCAAACGGCTCGTCATTGAACACCGAGGCGTCCAGCGGCACATCGGCCAGCACCGTCGGGGCGAAGAAGTTGCCTGCATCGCCCACGCGCTCACCGCCCGCTGCAATGCGAGCGCCGCGCTGACGGGCATCCGCCACGATCTTGGCCATCGCCGCCACCCGGCGCTCGTTGGCCAGCGGGCCGAGCGTCGTGCCTTCGGCCAGGCCGTCGCCGAGCTTCAGACCCTGCGCATGCGCCACCAGCGCTTCGGTGAACGCGGCCTTGATGCTGTTGTGCACCAGGAAACGGGTCGGGGAAATGCACACCTGACCCGCATTGCGGAACTTCGCGCCACCCGCGGCCTTCACCGCCACGGCGACATCCGCATCGTCCGCGACGATCACCGGGGCGTGCCCGCCCAGCTCCATCGTCACCCGCTTCATGTGCGCACCGGCCAGCGACGCCAGCTGCTTGCCCACCGGGGTGGAGCCGGTGAAGGTGACCTTGCGGATGATCGGATGCGGGATGAGATAGCTGGAAATCTCCGCGGGGTCGCCAAACACCAGGCCGACCGTCCCTGCAGGCACGCCGGCATCAACGAAGGTCTTGAGCAGCGCCGCGGGCGACGCGGGCGTTTCTTCCGGCGCCTTCACCAGGAAGGAGCATCCGGTGGCCAGGGCCGCGCCGAGCTTGCGCACGATCTGATTGACCGGGAAGTTCCACGGCGTGAACGCCGCCACCGGTCCGACCGGCTCCTTGATCACCAGTTGCTGCGCTGCCAGATTGCGCGAGGGCACGATGCGTCCATACACCCGGCGGCCTTCATCCGCGAACCATTCAATGATGTCGGCGCCCGCCAGCACTTCGCCCTTGGCTTCCGCCAGCGGCTTGCCCTGCTCCTGCGTGAGCAGGCGGGCAATCTCGGGCGCACGCTCTCGCAGCAGGGCAGCGGCGCGGCGCATGGTCGCCGCACGTTCGTGCGCAGGCACGTCGCGCCACGCTTCAAAACCCTGGCGGGCGGCGGTCAGCGCACGGTCCAGGTCTTCCTGGCCCGCATGCGCGACCGTGCCAATCACCTGACCCGTGGCCGGATTGCGCACATCGATCTTGCGGCCGCTGGTGGCGTCCACCCATTCGTTGGCGATCAGCAGCTGGGTATCGGGGTAATGCGGTGCACTCATGGTCATTCCAGAGGAGGGACGCCGTGACGGCCCTCCGTGATGTAACGAAGATGACCCCACTCTACAGCGCCGCCCCATGCAGCGCCGGTGACACGCCGGATGCCGCTGTTGGCCGGGTGGGTTTCCCCGCATGTGAATCTAGGGGGGTCAGGTCATTCCGATACAAGGCATTGCGGCGCGCGGTTTCTAGACTCTCCCGGCCGCTGTGCGCCCGGCTCCGCTTGCACCGTGGGACCGGCCTCCCCTGCCCGACCCTTGTGCAGACAGGACGCGGCGGCGAACCATGTCACTGAACAGGGAGACAACATGCACTTCACGACCCTCTGGCGTCGCCATGCGCGCGCCTGCGCCCTGGCGGCTTCGGCCGTCCTGTCACTGTCCGCCAGCAGCGGATGGGCGCAGCAGACGGGCCCCGATCCCACTTCCGCCAGCCTCAATGCCACGGCCGGTCCGTTTGCGGTCAGCACGTCGACGGTGACGTCGCCGGTCGGTTTCGGCGGCGGCACCATCTACTATCCCACCACTGCCGGGCAGTACGGCGTCGTGGCGCTGAGCCCGGGCTTCACGGCGACGCAGACCAGTGTCGCCTGGCTGGGCCGTCGCCTGGCCACCCACGGCTTCGTGGTGGTGACGATCAACACCAACAGCACCCTGGATCAACCGGCCAGCCGCGCGACGCAGCTGATCGCCGCCTTGAACTATGTGGCCAACAGCGCCAACAGCACGGTGCGCAGCCGCGTCGACCCCAACCGTCGTGCCGTCGGCGGCCATTCGATGGGCGGCGGCGGGTCGCTGATTGCCGCGCAGAACAACCCCAGTCTCAAGGCCATCCTGCCGCTGACTCCGTGGAACCTCAGCACCAACTTCAGCGGCGTGCAGGTGCCGACGCTGATCGTTGGCGCCGACGGGGATGTGGTGGCGCCGGTGTCCTCCCATGCGCGGCCCTTCTACGCAAGCCTGCCCAGCACGGTCCGCAAGGCCTATGGCGAGCTCAACATGGCCAACCACTCGACACCGACCAGCGGCGTGAACACGCCGATCGGCCGGTATGGGGTGACCTGGATGAAGCGCTTCGTCGACGGCGACACCCGCTATTCCACCTTCCTGTGCGGCGCAGAACATCAGGCCTATGCCACGGCCGCAGTGTTCGACCGCTACAGCCAGAACTGCCCGTACTGATGGAGGTCCGCCATGCCGCATCCGCACAAACGTGGAAAAGGCTGGCGCATCTTCGGCCTGGCCCTGATCGCAGGGCTGGGCGCCGCCGGGCTGTATGCCTGGATGGCGGATGCGTCTTCGTCGGAGCCGGTCGTTGCGAGTCAGCAGTTCCCCTGGAGTCAGACGCCGGGGACGCCTGGCGCGCCCGGTACCGCCGGGAATGCCGGCGGGACTGCGGGTCTGTCCGCGACGGAGCTGGCTGCGATGGCCGCCACCAGCGCCGGTGATCCGGACGGCTCGGGCGGCCCCCGTCCGCGGCCCTTCCGGGTCGACGCGCGGGGTCAGCTCGTGACCGACCAGACCCTGAGGCTGGAACTGGAGTCCTTGCTGGCGCTGTATCAAGGCGCGGCACAGACGGCCGCCCTGGAAGCGCAACTGTCCGGCTTGCCGGCAGCGGCCGCGGCCCAGGCGCGGCAACTGCTGAGCCAGTTCGCGAGCTATCAGGAGGCGCAGCGGCAAGCGTTTCCCCCGGACCAGGCGCCGCTGATGCCGGAAGAAGGCCTGGCGCAGCTCAATGCCCTGCAGTCCCTGCGCGCCACCTACCTGGGCGCGGACAACGCGCGGCAGATGTTCGCGCAGGACGATGCCGTGTCGCGGCGTCTGCTGGAGTTGATGCGGGAGGATCCCTCCCCCAACCTGTCCATGTCGGAAAAGGCGGTCCGCGCACAGGCCCGCTACGACGTCGAGCGCAACGGCGCACAGCCCTGAGGTCCCGCCCACGTGTCGGCGCCTGCCGGCACGTGGGTTTCTCCGGATGGGAGCTAGGGGGCAGACGATCCATCCAATACAAGGCATCCCGGGAGGGGATTCCTAGACTGGATCCGCCGCAGCGCATCGGGGTCAGGCGTCCACCGGGCGACCCTGGCCAAGCCTGTTGCTCGCGGCGTTGTCCAACGTGACCTCTCAGGGAGACATCATGACCCTCACCTCGAGCCTGCGCCGTCAGGCACGTGCCACCGCTGCATCCGTCTGCACCCTTGCGGCCGTCTTCGCTGCGGCCTTGACCGTCGCCACGCCGGCCCTGGCCCAGCAGACCGGGCCGGACCCCACGTCCACCAGCCTCAATGCCACTGCCGGCCCCTTCGCCGTCAGCACCGCGACGGTGGTGGCGCCGGTCGGCTTTGGCGGCGGCACCATCTACTACCCCACCACGGCGGGGCAATACGGCGTGGTGGCGATGAGCCCCGGCTTCACTGCCACCCAGTCCAGCATTGCCTGGCTGGGCCGACGCCTGGCCACGCATGGCTTTGTGGTGGTCACGATCAACACGCTCACCACGCTGGACCAGCCCGCCAGCCGGGCCACCCAGCTGATGGCCGCGCTCAACCATGTGATCAACAGCGCCAGCAGCACGGTGCGCAGCCGTGTGGATCCGAACCGGCGTGCGGTGGCCGGGCATTCAATGGGTGGCGGCGGCGCCTTGATCGCCGCGGAGAACAATCCCAGCCTGAAGGCCTCCCTGCCGCTGACGCCCTGGAACCTGACCACCAACTTCAGCGATGTGCGGGTGCCCACGCTGATTGTGGGCGCCGATGGCGACACGGTGGCGCCGGCCGCGGTGCATGCCCGGCCGTTCTATGCGAGCCTCTCCAGCAGTGTGTCGAAGGCCTACGCCGAGCTGAACTTCGCCACGCACTTCACGCCCAACACCACCAACACGCCCATTGGCCGTTATGGCGTGACCTGGATGAAGCGTTTCGTCGATGGCGATACGCGGTACTCCACCTTCCTGTGCGGCGCCGAGCATGACGCGTACAACTCCGCGCTGGTGTTCGAACGTTACAGCCAGAACTGCCCGTATTGATCGGATCGACCCTGCCCGCGGTGCTTTGATGACACCGCGGGCAACAGGGTTCCGTCTTGACGGGGGTGGCGGCGTGCCGGAGCATGCCGCCACGATGCACAAGACATTGGCGACGCCCCGCCTGGGGCTGCTGGGAGACAGCTTCATCTATGCCGGCCCCAACATTCAGGCGGACGTGTGCCGCCATTCCGTCACCCTGGCCTGCGCCCTCGGTCCGGAACCGATCACCATCGCCGCCGAAGGCCGGTCCTGGCAGGGGCACCTGCTGGCCATCCGGCCCTTCCTGAAGCGGGCGGTGGCGTCGGGACCGGCGCCGGTCGCGCTGATTGATCTGGAGCCGTCCCACCCGCGCTACAACACCTTCAGCTGCCAGGCGCCGGACGCTTCCGTCACGGTGCTGGACACCGCGCGATTTGCAGGTCTGCTCAGCTGTGTGCAGGGATTCGCCGATCAGCGTCTGAGCGGATCGCAACTGCGCGCCGCCGTATGCCTGCATGTGGCCGATGTGGCGGACAGCATCGGACCGGAAATGCCGGTGTCGGCGCCGGTGCTGCAGATGATGGCCGCCGTGCGGATGGACCCTGCTTCCGATCTCGGCGTGCTGGGACGCCGGGTTGGACTGCCGGCGCGGCGGGCCTCGCAGCTGTTTGTGTCGGCGCTGGGGCTCACGGTGCGGCAGTACGCATTGGCGGAGAAGATCCGCCGCGCCGCGATGTTCCTCGGCAGCCGCCGACCGCTGACCGACATCGCCCAGCTATGCGGCTTTGCCGATTCCGCCCATCTGGCCAAGGTCTGGCAGCGTTGTTATGGCATGTGCCCGTCGACCTTCTTCGGCGGGCGACTCGCCGCGAGCCACGGCAACCTGGACCTGGCCTGGCGGCAGCAGGTGAGTCTGGCGGACGCGGCTCAGTATCCCAGCGCCAGCCCCGTATTGCGGCGCGGGTCATTCGCGCCATAGAAACGGTTCTTGCCCACGGGCGTGCCGCCCAGGGACGGCGCGCCGATCAGGATCGCGGCCACATGGTTGGCGGGCTGCGGCGGTCCCAGCTTCTGGCCCTTCGCCACGAGCAGCGCCTGGGTATCCGGCGACAGCGCAAACGGCTCGACCTGGGTGACGCCCGGCAGCCATTGTTGATGGAAGCGCGGCGCGTCGACCGCTTCCTGCACCGTCATGCCGTAGTCGATGACATTGAGCATCGTGTGCAGCACCGCGGTGATGATGCGGCTGCCGCCCGGCGTGCCGACCACCATCACTGGCTGGCCGTTCTGGGTCACGATGGTCGGGCTCATCGACGACAGCGGACGCTTGCCGGGGGCGATGGCATTCGCTTCCCCCTGCACCAGTCCGTACATGTTGGGCACCCCCGGCTTGGCGGTGAAGTCGTCCATCTCATTGTTCAGCAGCACGCCGGTGCCGGCGGCCGTCACCTTCGCACCGAACCAGTCGTTCAGGGTGTAGGTGACCGAGACGGCATTGCCCCAGCGGTCGGCGATCGAGTAGTGGGTGGTGTTGCTGCCCTCATGCGGCTCGACGCCCGGCTTGATGTCCTGCGATACGCCCGCCCTGTCGGGATTGATCACCGCGCGGATGCGGGCGGCATAGGCCTTGTCGGTCAGGCGGGCCACGGGGTTCTTCACGAAGTCCGGATCGCCGAGATAACTGTTGCGGTCGGCATAGGCATGCCGCATCGCTTCGATCTGATAGTGCACCGATTGCGCGGAGCGCCAGCCCAGGTCCTTGAGCGGATAGCCCTCGAGAATGTTGAGCATCTCGCAAATGATCACGCCCCCGCTGCTGGGCGGCGGCGCGGAGACCACGTGATAGCCGCGGTAATCGCATTCCACCGGGGCCAGCTCCCGGGTGCTGTATTGGTCGAGATCGGCCTGGGTGAGGATGCCGCCGCCGCTCTTGCTGGATTTCGCCAGGGCCGCACCCACGCTGCCTTGGTAGAAGCCGGCGGTGCCCTTGCTGCTGATGGCCTTCAAGGTGCGGGCCAGGTCTTTCTGCACCAGCGTGTCGCCGACCTGAAAGGGCTCACCGGTGCGGCGCAGGAAGATCGTCCCCGAGGCCGGATCCTTGCGGAAATCGGCGGTTGCGGTGTGCAGCATGTCGATGTCGCCCTGGTCCAGGACGAAACCCTTCTCCGCCAGCCGAATCGCCGGCGCGATCAACGCCTCCCGCTTCATCGAGCCGTATTTGGCACGGGCATATTCAAGTCCGGACACGGTGCCGGGGACCCCCACCGCCAGATGCCCGTGGGTGCTCAGGCCCGGAACCACATTGCCGCTGCGGTCCAGATACATGTTGGCGGTGGCAGCCAGCGGGGCTTTCTCGCGGAAGTCGAGAAAGGTCTTGCGGCCATCGGCCAGCTGGACCGTCATGAAGCCGCCGCCGCCCAGATTGCCGGCGGCGGGGTACACCACGGCCAGGGCATAACCGACTGCCACGGCCGCATCGACCGCATTGCCGCCGCGCTCCAGCACCTGCACGCCGACCTGGCTGGCCAGATGCTGGGCCGTGACCACCATGCCGTTCTCGGCGGCCGCCGGGGCGACCGAAGCCGCCAGCGCGGTGGCGCTGAAGGGGGCGAAGGGAGCCAGGGGGACGAAGGACAGGGTCAGCCCTGCCAGCAGCAACCGCACACGCATCAACTTCTCCAGGAAGGACAGGTGCGGTTGATTATGACGCTCAGGCGGCCGCCATCCAGCCGCTGTGCAGCAGACCGTTCAGATCGCTGACGAGTTCCTCGAACTCGAAGGACTTGTCGTAGAAGCCGTCTGCACCGCGGTGCACCACCTGCGGCCCGAAGATCTGGCTGTTCTCGGCACTCAGCACAAACAGCTTGCCCCGAAAACCGTCGGCACGGATGCGGGAGATGACGCCCAGGCCGCTGCCGGCGGACAAGGTCAGGTCCACCAGCACGACATCCGGATGATTCAGCGCCACCATCGCCACCGCGGCGCTTTCACTGTCGGTCTGGCCGACCACGGTGATGTGGCCCTCCGTCTGGAGGCGGTCCACCATCAGGCGGCGCAGGCGGCTGCAATCTTCCACCAGGACAACTCTCATCTTGTCACTCCCTGTTGGACGTGATGATGCGCGGTGCCGACGGCTTTGCCGATGGCGGGTGCCCGCGGCCTGATGACAGTCATCCCACCCTTGCGGTGTAGGTGTTTGACCGGCGTGTGGGGGGTCAGACGCGCGCGGCCTTGGCCGCCGGGGTGTAGCTGTCCAGCCGCGCGAGCAGCCGTTCCTTCATGCGGTCGGTGATTTCAGCGTCACGGATCAGCGCCGGCCAGGTGTCGAAGGCGCGCTGGGCGCAGCGGCGCAACGCCGTCCAGGCGGGCTTTTCCGGCAGTCCCAGCCGGGCACAGAAATCACGGACCACCACCGGGTGCAACGGGGACTTGCGGTCCGCCGGACGGCGGGCCGCCGCCTTGGACGACGAGGCCGCCGGCCATGAAGCCGCTTGTGATGGAGATGGCGCAGGCATCAGTGACAGCGCCCGCCCGTGGATGCCGATGGGATAGGCCGCATAGGCCACCAGGTCGTAGGCGGGCGGCAGGTCGGGTGCGCGTGGGTCGGTATAGCGCAGGCCGATGTTCTTCAGATGCATGTCCGGATTGCCCATCAGGTCACTGACCAGGATTCGCCGCAGCAGTTCATGCACCGCCGCTTCACCGAGGCTCGGCACCGTCATCATGACGGCGGCGATGGTGAGGTAATCCTGCGTGTATTTGTCTTCCGGCTGCACACCCAGGATCTGCGCAAAATCTTCGCAATGGATGCGCCGGGTGGGCGTGTCCGCGTCCCGGTCGTAGCGATAGACCGCCAGGAAGCGGGTGCGACCGTTGACGTCCCCCAGTTCGTAATGATGCTCGGCGGCCAGCAGGTCCAGCGGCGCCAGTTCGGCCTCCACCACCTGCACGCCGGCGGACCGTGCCAGTTGCAGGGACAGCGCTTCCAGTTCTGGCAGGAAGGGATACTCCGCCACCGGCAGCTTGGCAATGACATGCCGCGCGCCGGTATCGTCCGCCAGCTTGGTGCGGGCCACGAAGCGGCCGCCCTGGTCGCGCAGGACCGCCAGTTTGGCCTGGACGCCGGAGACCGAGATCGCGTCGTCCATCGGTGCCGCCACCACCGACATCTCAAGCGCATCATTGTTCTGGGTGATCAGCCGTTCCAGGTCGCCCCGATCGAGCGCCGCAGGCATGGCGTGCACATCGCCCGGCAGGTCCTTGCCGGTGGCCGCCAGCAGTTCGAAATGATCGTTGGGGCTGCAGCCGCGCATGTCGGCGATACGGGTGCGGAGCGGCCCTTCCGGCAGCAGGTTCTGAAAGAAGGCCGGCAGCAGCCAGCCTCGCTGTGGATCCTTGGAGAGGCTGCCGTTCAGCGGCGGCGCGGTGATGGCCTTCCAGAATGCGGCTTGTGCCTGGGGCTGACGGGCGCGGAAGGACAGCGACAGGATGGGTTGCGCCGGGTCGTTGAGGAAGTCCTCATCCGCCACGAAGCGGTGGACGGTGTGGTCGTGGGAGAGCGGGTACTGGAACAGCACCCCGATGCGACGCTCTCCCAGCAGCAGGGCCAGTCCCTTGACGTTCATGACGCCTCCCCTTCCGGCGTCTGCCCGGCGGCGCGTTGGCGGGCGAGGTCGACCAGCGTTTCCACGACCGGTCCTCCCTCGTCCTCCGGCGCCAGGCCACGGGCGGCGCCCTTGGGCAGCAGGAGCAGCTCCAGCCCCAGACGGTCGGCCAGCGCCAGCAGGGTGCTGAGCTTGAAATCGTTCTCCCCGCCCATGACGTTGGCAAACGTTTGACGCGACAGGCCCGCTGCCTCACGCAAAGACTGGCCGGTGCGGCCACTTTGCTGCAGCTGGCTGCGCAGTGCGGCGGAGATCTCAGGGATGCTGTTCATGTCTAACGTAGTAGAACAATCGTAAGTAATTCTACTCTATTAGGCGTTCCGAGGCGGAGTTCTTGTCTACTAAAGCAGAATAAGAGCGCCATCTTCTACTTTAGTAGACATTTTCTTCTCCAAATCTGGGCGTTATCCTCCCACCCACCATGCCCGTCGCCTTCGCCCGCCAATTGACTGGACCTGATCGCTCCCAGCGCGCCGATCGGCACCTGGGGCTGCTGCTGGCGACCGTCGCCGGCGCCCTGAATGCGGGCGGCTTCCTGGCGGTGCGGCAATACACCTCCCACGTGACCGGGGCGGTGTCATCGGTGGCTGACAACCTGGTCCTCGGCGACTGGGCGCTGGTGGCGGACGCCATTGCCGGGGTGCTTTCGTTTCTCATGGGTGCCATGACCTGCGCGGTGCTGGTGAACTGGGCTCGCCGGCGGCGCCTTCGCAGCGAATACGCCACGGCGCTCCTGCTGGAGGCGGTGCTGATCCTGGTGTTCGGGCTGATGGGCGCCCAACTGGCGCATCACGAGGCGCTGTTTGTGCCAATGACCGTTGTGCTGCTCTGTTTCATCATGGGTCTGCAGAATGCGGTCATCACCAAGGTGTCCAGTGCCGTCATCCGCACCACCCACATGACGGGCATCGTCACCGACATGGGCATCGAACTGGGCAAGATGGTCTATATCAACCGTGCGGGCGGCGAGCTGCCGCCCGTCCGCGCCAATGCGGACCGCCTGCGCATGCTGGGCGGGCTGTTGCTGTGTTTCCTGGGCGGTGGCGTCGCGGGGGCGTTCGGGTTTCAGCGGCTGGGCTATGTATCGACCGTCCCGCTGGCCGTGGTGCTGGCCACCCTGGCGCTGGTGCCGGTGATGGACGACCTGCGGGCGCGCTGGCGGCTGACACACTGACCGGCCTGACCCCGCACTGAACCCGCGGCTTGCACCACTGATCCGCATCGTTCATTCCCGCGGCGCCCTTGCAGCGTTCGCGTCCGCCCATGTGGACCCCCTCCGCCCTTTCTTCTTCCACCGGTGCCCACGCCCTGGTACCGGATGACGCTGCCAGCGGCCCCGCGCAAGACCTTGCCGCGCAGCCATTGGACAGACTTCGCAGCGTTGATGCGGTCGGGGGGCTTCGCGGCGATCCGATGGCGGCATGCCGACGCACACTGGTGTCTGCCCGGCACCTCTCCCCGTCCACCCAAACTGCGGCATTGGCGATGCTCTCCAGCCTGGCCACCGACCATCGCGTCCAGGTACCGGAAGGTGAGGACCTCCGAAAGCAGGCAGTGGCCGGCATTCAATGGGCCATGGAGACCACGCTGCGAGGCACGGAGGTCATCGTGACACCGGAACGCGCCACCCCACTGCGGACCATCGGGGACGCCCATCGTCCCGAGGCCCAGCGGGTGCGGGCGGACGCCCTGCAGGCACGCTTCCATCGCGGCGACCCGCTGCATCTGGTCTTTTGCTGCGATGGTCAAGGCACCCCGGAAGAAGACGCCGCCTACCGTCGCAAGGTCCTGATACCGGCACGCGAAGAGGGCCTGCCGCTGATGGAACATGTGTTGCCGTTGTCACGCGCCCGGTTTCCTCCCGGGCTCAGCGGCGCTTTCATCCTGTCCACGCCCGAGGACGGACCGGTCGCCTTTGCCATCCGTGCGGCCCAGGCGGACAGGATTGGCAGTGCGACCTGCCTCACCCTGTGGTGGGGGGACCCCAACGGATCGGACTGTCAGGACATCCTTCGGGAGTGGGGCCGATTCGTGGAAGATCGGACCGGCCAGACACTCCCCAGTCTGCTCGGTGCCGCCGCGGCATGCCTGCCGCGCTGAAGTCGCCCGCACGCAGCACGATCATGCCCACAGATGCGCGAGGTGCGCCACCCCCACGTGGATGGCGCCGCCTCCCAGCACCAGCCACGCCGCCAGCAGCAAGGCCAGCCAGAGCGGCTGAGCCCCGGAGCGCTGGATGGCGCTCCATTGCGTGCCCAGACCCAGCGCCACCATCGCCATGGCGAGCAGCAGCAGATCGAAGTCGGCCAGCTCCGCGGATAGCGCAGTCGGCAGCGTCCACCAGGAGTTGAGCAGCACCATGCCGATGAAGGCGAAGGCGAACCAGGGGATGGTGATGGCGCCGCGACGCGGGGCTGCGGGCGTGCCGGACGCGCGGGGGCGCCGCAGCGCTCGGTCGCTGTCATGGTCGCGGTCGCGGGCTCGCGCCCCCGCCTCCCGCCGGGCCATCCACGCGCTCAGGCCCAGCAGGCACGGCGCCAGCATCATCACCCGCACCATCTTCGCCATGACGGCCGCATCGGCCGCCTCCGGGCTCATGCCGCGCCCGGCCACCACCACCTGCGCCACTTCGTGCACCGTGGCGCCGGTGTAGAGACCGAAGCCCCGGTCCCCGCCCGGAATCCAGCCGAGCGACAGGTTCCAGTGATAGAGCCAGGGATACACGAACATCGCCAGCGTGCCGAACAGCACCACCGTGGCGATGGCCGGCGCCACCTGGGACTGCTTCGCCTTGAGCACCGGCGCTGCCGCCATCACCGCTGCAGCCCCGCAGATGGCGCTGCCCGCGCCGATCAGCACTGCCTGATTCCGTTCCAGCCCGAACCACCGCCGGCCCGCCCAGGCCCCCAACAGCAAGGTCGACGTCAGCACCAGGGCATCGGTGACCACGCCGGCCATACCCATCTGCCCGATGTCCTGCACCGTCAGCTTCAGTCCGTACAGGACGATGCCCAGGCGCAGCAGCGTCTGGCGGCTGAACTGCACCCCCCGCTCGGCCAGCCCCGCCACGCGCCCATAACCGCTGTGCCCCACGGCCATGCCCAGCACGATGGCGAGCGTCAGCGCACTGACCCCGTGGGCCTGCAGCCAGGGCAGACGGGACAGCATCAGCGTCAGCGACGCCAGTGCGAGGCAGAGCAGCGCACCGGGCACCACCGGGCGCCAGCGCTGCCAGGACCACCATTCCAGTGGACGGGGGAAAGAAACTGAAGAGGACATGGAACCACCAGGATCACCGCGCCGCAGCCTTGTCGGAACTGCGAGCATCACGGGCCACCGCCATCGGTCGCCCTGAGGCCGCACTGTAGGGACCGTGCTTTTGCCGGTCCAACGGGTTATTTATGTAATATCGATCTATCTGATCGATATATAGCCACCGTCGACGCCCGGCTCCTGGGTCCCGCGGTGGCGCTCCTGTCATGGATGTCCTTCGACTCACTCTCCGACAACTGCAGATCTTCGTCGCCGTCGCCAACACGGGCAGCACGACGGCAGCCAGCGAAGCCATTGCGCTGTCCCAGTCGGCCACCAGCTCTGCGGTCAACGAGCTGGAGCGCATGCTGTCCCTGCGTCTGTTCGACCGCTCCGGCAAACGCCTGCTGCTGAATGACAACGGCCGCGCCCTGTTGCCCCGCGCGCTGGCGATGCTGGATGCCGCGGCCGGCATCGAACAAATGGCGCAGGAGGCCGGAGACCAATTGCAGTCCTTGCGCATCGGCGCCAGCACGACGCTGGGCAACTATGTACTGCCCGGGCTGCTGGCGCGGTTTCTGCGTCCACAGCCGCCGCGGGCGGCCGGTGCGTGGCGGTCCCGCGTCGTCATTGGCAACACGGCGGCCATTTGTGATGCCGTGGCGGCCTTCGACCTGGATGTCGGCCTGATTGAAGGCCCGAGTCATCAATCGTCGCTGGCTGTCACGCCCTGGTTGAAGGACGACATGGTGGTGGTGGCGGCTTCGGACAGTCCATTGGCGCGTCGCAGTGCGGCGGGAGAACGCATCCCCCTGCGGGACCTGCGGGAGGAAGTCTGGCTGCTGCGGGAGCCCGGTTCAGGAACGCGCGAGTCCACCGACCAGGCCTTGTTGCCCCACCTGAACACCTACCGGCGCTGTATCGAACTGGGCAGCTCCGAAGCGATCAAACACGCCGCAGCGGAAGGACTCGGCGTGGGATGCCTCTCCACCTGGGCGGTGCAGGAGGCGCTGGATGCCGGTCGGCTGTGCAAACTGGTCACGGCGCTGCCCCGCTTGCTGCGGCAGTGCCACCTGGTCGTGCATCGGGACAAGCAACCGACCGCAGCCTTGCAGGCCTTCGTCGGCCACTTGCTGAGCGATGCTGCCGCCGCGTGAGCGTCCCTGCGAGCGGCCGGGGATCGGCGCCAGCCGCGTGGTTCCTATCCGATCCGCCTCCCCCATGTGGGAGAGGAGCGCCTGTGCGTTCAGCCCAGGTCGGCGGCGACGCGCTACGCTGCCGACTTCCGCCCGTCACGAAGTCCCACCATGCCATTCGACACCTGCAAGCACCTTCGCACCTCCCTGCTGGACCTTCATCGCACCCTGGTCGCACTGGAACGCCGCGACTACGAAAAGCGCAACGGCCCGATGGGCGCGGGCGACTTCCTGCAGGTGATGGCGTATTCGGAGGACATGCGCTGGCTCGATCCGCTCAGCCGCCTGATCGTCATGCTGGACGAAGCCCTCGATGGCCAGGGCGATGCAGACCTGACGCCGCTGCCGGTGGCGCAGCGCGCCCGCGACCTGCTGGCCCTGGACCGCGACAGCGCCCTGCCCTTCATGGTTCGTTATCTCAGCCACTTCGACGGCTCTCCCGAGCTGGTCGAAGCGCATGCGCGCGCGCTGTCGGCGCTCAAGGCGGTGGGCACCGTCACGCCCGGCAGTGCTGCTGCACCTGGCACTGCTGCACCGGGCACTGGCGCACCGCCCGCCTGACTATCACGGGGATTCAGGCCGAGGGCTGATCAGCCCCTCGGATGACTCAGGCTGACGACTTCCGGCGACGCCGCCCGCCAGCGCCCCTGGCGGCTCACTTCTCTTCGTCGAGCGGGAAGCGCACGCATCCCAGCCGCGAAGAGATGTCTCGGCTGGCGTCCTGCAGCATGCGCACCACTTCCGGCGCCTTCTCGTCGTCATAACGGAAGGTGGGGAAACTGACGCTCATGCCGGCGATGGGCTGGCCCAGGCGGTCGAAGATCGGCACCCCCAGGCAGCGGATGTGGTCGTCGAATTCCTCGCGATCCTCGCCGAAGCCCTGGGCCTTCACCCGGTCCAGTTCCACCTGGAAGTCGTCCAGGTTGGTGATCGTCTTGTCGCGGAAGCGTTTGAACTCGGCGCCAGCCAGCACCCGCTGGCGACGGTCCGGATGTTCCCAGGCCATCAGCACCTTGCCGATGGCGGTGCAATGCAGCGGCGCGCGGCGGCCCACCCGCGAATACATGCCGAGCATGTGACGCGAATCGACCTTGTGCACATAGATGATCTCGCTGTCGATCAGCGTGCCCAGGTGGACCGTTTCCCCGGTGGCATCCGCCAGCATCTGCATGTGGTGCTTGGCCAGGTCCACCAGGTCGGGATACTGCAGCGCCTTGGCTCCCAGCTCGAAGGTCTTCATCGCCAGGCCATAACGTTCGCTGTCGGACTCCTGGCGCACATACCCCAGCGTCTTCATCGTCTGCAGGAAGCGGTAGACGGTGGCCTTGGGCATGGCCAGCCGCACCGACAGCTCGGAGATGCCGGTGTCGCTGCGCTCGGACAAGGCTTGCAGGATGGCAAAGACCTTGAGTACGGCCGCCACCGACTCGGGCTGCTGTTTGCCATCGTTCAGATCGTCGTCCATGCGCGGTGTGTCTGGTCAAAGAGGGGATTTCACCACAGCCGCCCCGCGCCCGCACCCTGGCGAACGCGGGAGGCCACTTCAGAGGCGGGGTCCGGGCGCCACGCGTACGGGGGCGTCCAGTCCACCGGCACAGGCCCTCGAGGCGGTGCCGATGCGGTGCTGGGTGTTGAGGCAGAGGCACCGGCGGGGGCGGCGGGCGTCAACAGGCGCGAAAAGTCCACGGGGGCGCCGTTGATGATCGATCCATGGTCCTCAAAGCGCTGACCCTTGAGGAAACGCACCACCTGCGTGGGCGGCACCATGGCGGGCAATTCCCAGGCGTTGTGCTCGCTCAGCAGACGGGACTCGAAGCCCACGCCCAGCGAATAGGTGTAGCCCTCGGGCTGGTCGGCCTTCACCCCATACAGGTTGTTGGCCACATGCACCTGCCCGTACCGCACCCGGGGCGTTCGCTCCTTCACCGCTTCCCAGAGGTTGTGGTGCAAGGTCACCCGCAGGCGGCCGCGGTCTTCCTTGTGGTTGTCGCTGCCGCCGATCAGCATCGTCTTGTCGTGCTGGCGGAAGACATTCCACGAGACGGTGACGCGGTCCGACTGGCGGGTGATGTCCAGCAACCCGTCGTGACGCTGCAGCGGCCGGCCCAGCACCGCGGGTTCGTCCCGGTCCGGCCGCTGGCCGTCGTCGAAGCTGCAGTGGTCCACCCACACCTGATCCGCCTCGCGCAGGGACACGGTGTCGTATTCGGAGTTCCATTCGCCGTGCCCGTTGTCCATCGGGTCCCAGGCCGGGAAATAGTCGTAGGCATCGGAAAAACGCAGGTTGCGCAGGATGACCTGCCGCACCCGCTCCAGCATCAGCGAGCCACCGTCAAATCCGGCATCGGGGGTGATGCCGATGACGGTGGTGTTGGACGGGATGCGCACCAGGACCTGCGCCGCCTGGTTGCGGGCTGATCGGCGGCGGGCCTCTTCCAGCGGTCCTTCGGGCGCCTTGCGTCCCCAGGTGGCGGGGTCGTAGGCCTTGGCAAATGCGGTCAGGTCGAAGGCCGGATCCCGGAAGGCGTCGATGTCCAGGCGCTGACCGCTGGCGTTGGCAGCGAGGTCGATGCGACCAGCGATGGCCAGGATCTTCGGCGTGTCGCCCAATGCCAGTGCGGCATTCAGGTCGGCGCGGGTCTGCACCCAGCGGATCGCCTCGAGCGGCGCCTGAGCGCCGCCGTGTGTGCCTCCGTCGATGGACGCCCAACCGTCGCCGTCCGGCAGGCGCTCGAAGGCAGCGAGCGGCAAGGCTTGGTTGCGATATTCGGCCATGCGGTTGGCTGCGCTGCCTTCGGTGCTGAAGGGGCGACGCGAGGTCGACGATGCCCAGCCGGTGAGGTGCGGGCCCAGCAGGTTGTCCCTTAGCACCGCCTGACCATTGGGCACGGCGGCGCCGGGCACCCAGGTGCCGGGCGTGACGCCCCGGTCCCAGGCGCGTCCCAGGCTGATGCTTGCCGCCGCCACACCGGGCTCGGCCAGCCAGCGACTGCGCTGGATCAGCAGGCCGAAGCGCTCGTCCTGCGGCGTGCTGGGCGCGATCACGTGCCCGCCGTTGCCGGCCTGACGTCGCCCTGCGCGGCTGACGATCAGGCTGTCATCGATGATCAGCGTGGCGCCGCCGAAGATGAAATCGACATCGCCGCGGATCTCGCTGCGACGCACCAGCACCCGACCGGGTCGTCCGGTGACGCGCTCGGCCTCGAACGTGTCCTGGTGGCCGAGCAAACGGACCTCTTCCAGCTGGAGGCGGTCCCCCCGGGTGAGCAGCGCCACGGCCTGGGCACCGCCTTTTTCACCGGCGCCGGGCGGATAAGCCTCGCCACCCCGGACCTTGTCCATCGCGTCGTTGGCGATGGTGAGGCGCTGGAGCTGCACGTCGTCGCTCAGCAGGGTGACGCTGGCGCTGCCTGGGGTGCCGTAGGTCGGCACGGGCGATGCGGTGGTGGTTGGGCCGCTGCTGCGCGCCGCGCCAACCGTCGTAGCGCCGAGCGGCACCTGGCAGCCCTCCGGCAATGCCACGCGCCGCACATGCTCCGAAGCGGCCTGCCGCTCGGCGGCGGTGGCAGCAGGCGGCATCGGCCGCGGCAGGCCGGCATAACGCCCCTCGACGATCACGACATCCTGGGGGGCTCCCAGTCCATAGAGACGGAACGGCGCCTTGCCCTGCACACACAGAGCCTCCCGGTAAACGCCGGGCCGGATCAGAATGTTGTGGCGATGCGCATCTGCCCCCGCTGCCGGCAAGGCATCGAGCGCGGCCTGCACCGTGCGATGGGTGCCGCTGCCGTCGGCCGCCACGATGAAATCAGGGCGGAGCCGTGCCGGATCACCCAGGTCGGTCGGCTGCCAGTCGCCGAGGTATTGATCCATCGTGAACGCGGCCGCTGCCACATCGCTCAACTGCGGGCGTGCGGTGGCGCGAGGATCGGGCGTTCCTGCCGGTGGCGGCGCATCCCAAGGGGCGGAAGCGGCAACGGACGGTGCCGGCGCTGCGCTGGACCTGGGCCCCGACGCGGTCATTCCGGACCCTCCCCCAGCCGCTGCGCCCGCGACAGCGCCAGCCGAAGTCGCGCAGACGCCGCAAGCGCCGATCACCACCACCACAGACCGCAGCGCCGGCATCCACCAACGAGGCTGCATCAACGGCAGCAGCGTGGAATGCTGCCACCGCGCCCAGCCCTGCGGTTCAGCATTCGGTTGCACGTCATCCTCCGCCTCCGGCCGCGCCCGCATCACAGGTCCGCCAGGTACAGTGCCGGTTCCCCTTCCGCATCGGCACTGAAGAGCACCTGCCGTTCATCCGGCGTGAAGGACGGATGCGGATGGGTCACCTGGCGGTTGCCCTTGTAGACCCGCCAGCTGCTGTCGTGGCGTGCCACCTGGCGTTCGGTGCCGGCCTTCATGTCGAACAGGTGCAGGTAGGGATCGGTCTTGATCTGATGGCTGCTGGTGTCGGCCACGTCGGCCGGCGAATCGCAGCCGTCGCCGATCAGCAGGCTGCCGTCATGATTGCTCATCAGATGCGAGCACGGCGGCATCCGCATCAGCCGGCGCGATTCCAGGGTCACCGGATCCAGCGAGCAGATCCAGCGATCCCGCTGCCCCTTGAGATAGGACACATAGATCATGGCCGATCCGTCCGGCACCCAGAACTCATGCGTGCAGCTCTCGCCGGGATCCTGCTGGCGACCGCAGCGGATATTCGTGCCATCCTCATTGATGAACCACATGCGGGCATCCACCAGGTCATGCGGACCTTCGTGGCAATAGGCGACGGTGTGGTCGTCGAAGGGCCGGTATTGCGGGTGGCCCAGCCAGCCCTGCTTCTCCATGATGACCTCACGCTCGCCGGTGGCCAGATCGATCCGGATCAGGCGGCAGCGGGGCTTGGCATGGAACATCTGGTGGAACTTCTGCCAGTCGCTCAGCGGAAACCAGTCGCTGGCGGCGATCTCGATGCCGACCATGCGGGTGCAGGCCGAATTGGCCACCCAGGTGCCGTAGCCGACCCAGCCTTCAGGCACGCGGTAGACCACTTCCTCGCTCAGGTCGGCCAGCGAGAGGCGGATCAGTTGCCGCTCGGCGCGAACGAAATACAGATGGCGGTCGTCCGGGCTGAGGAAACCGCCGAAGGTGTTCTCCCCGGCCTGGTCCGTCAGCTGGGTGGCGACCTGGCTGCCCAGATCCAGCAGGTGGTAGTTCCAGCTGCTGCCCGGACCGAATTCAGCGCCGAAGATCAGACGCTGGCCGTCGCTCGTGAAGGCCTTCTGATAGAAGTAGTTGCGATGGCAGGTCACGTCGGTCGGCGTCAGGCGGGTGACGCGGGCGCCGGTGTCCGGGTCCTGACGGGTGACGAAGCGGAGTTGACGTTCGGTGGCTTTCATACGGGTCTTCACACGGCGGCGCGTGTCTTCACTTGATGCGTTGCAGCAGGGCCTGGCCCTCGGTCACCAGACGGTGCGCGGCGGCTTCGTCGGTGGTCTTGCGGTAGGCGACGGTCTCGAAGACCTCGCGCATGAACTTGTGCAGCCGAGCATGCTCGAACAGCGGCGCGGGACGGCTCAGCCGGCCGGCCAGCCGCTGCTCACGGATCTGCTCGTGCGCGGCCAGTTCCAGCGGTGGCACGCCCGGCCCGTTGCGCAGTTGCTCGAAGGGGCCGCGGGCCGACGGCAGGCCACGGGTGCGGCCCAGCAGTGAGGCCGCCTCCAGGTCGGTCAGCAGGAAGTTGACCAGGCGGGTCGCTTCCTCCGAATGTCCCCGGGTGGCGGCATGGCGGCTGACGGCATACATCACGGTCGGCCGGCCGAACATGCCGCTGTCCTTGGCGCCCGGCAAGGTGGGGAAGTCGCCCAGCGTCAGGCGCTGCTGCTTGTCCAGCGTCGACGAGCGCAGGCCGATGACCGAATCCCAGGTGTAGTTGCCGGCCCAGCGGCCATTCACCCAGTCGGGCTGCTGCTCGGTGGGTTTCTCGGCGCCGCCCAGGCTGGCGCGTAGCGGCAAAGGTGTCGCCACATGCTCCTGGATCAGGCGGCGGTAGATGCGCACCCAGTCCAGCGCGGCGGCATCGGTCATCGCCACGCGCGGCTGTGTCGGGTCGACATACGGTGTGCCGTGCTTCTGCTGCACCCAGGCCTGGGACAGCAGCATCATGTCGTAGAGCTCACCGTCCAGCGGATAGGCGTCTTCGCCGAGCGCCTTGCGGAACGCCGGACCGGCGGCAAACAGCTCCTCCCAGGTCGTCGGCAACGCCAGGCCCGCGCGCTGGAAAGCCGCTTCGTTCCACAGCATCACGCGGGCACTGAAGGACACCGGCAGGGCATTGAGCTTGCCGCCGACATCGCCATAGGCCAGGTCTTCGGCCTCCAGCTGATTCAGGTCCAGCAGCCCGCGGTGCTGCCGGAGGTCGAAGAAGCCGTTGCCACGCTTGCTGAACATGGCCAGCCAGGCCCAATTGATCTGCATGACGTCCGGCTCGGAGCCGCCGGCGATCTGGGTGGTCAGCCGTTCCAGATAGCCGTTGAAGCCCATGTATTCGGCCTTCACCCGCACGCCATAGCGCCGCTCAAACAGGGCCAGGGCCTTGAGCGTGGCTTCATGCCGCCCTGCCCCGCCCCACCAGGCAAAGCGCAGCACGCGCGGCTCCTGCGCTTTCAGGAACGCGGGGGCGAGCGCGAGGCCTGCACCGGTGGTGACCGCTGCGCCTGCCGCTGCGCCCAGGAGTTGCCTTCGGGTCGCCTTCATGCGAGCAGACTCACGCCGGTCTCGGCGTCGAACAGGTGCGCGGCCGCCATCTGTGCATGCAGGGTCACCGGCTCGCCGCGCTGCAGGCCTTGCAGCGGCAGTGCCTGCTCGGCGGGAATGCGGGCGGTCATCACCAGGTCGGCGAGGTCGACATGCACATAGACCTCCGACCCCATGTGCTCGGTAAAGCGCAAGCGGGCGGCCAGCGGTTGGCTGTCGCCCTGCGCGCGCGGCGACAGCGTCAGGTGCTCCGGACGCAGGCCCAGTTGCACGGCGCCATCCGCACGCTGGGCCAGCCCGGCCAGCGTCGCAACGCGCGCGGCTGGCAGCAGGAGCCGGGTGCCCGCCAGTTGCACCGTCAGCCCCGAATCGGTCGCTTCCAGGCGGGCGGGCAGCAGGTTCATCTCGGGCGAGCCGATGAAGCCGGCGACAAACGCATTGGCGGGTCGCTCATACAGCGCGGTCGGTGTATCCACCTGCTGAATCACGCCGTCCTTGAGCACACAGATGCGCTCGCCCATGGTCATGGCTTCGACCTGGTCGTGGGTCACATACACCGTGGTCGCCGGCTGATCGCTTTCGCGCAGGGTGCGGTGCAGTTCGGTCAGCCGCACCCGCATGGCGGCGCGCAGCTTGGCGTCCAGGTTGGAGAGCGGCTCGTCGAAGAGGAAGACGTCCGGCTTCTTGACGATGGCCCGGCCTACCGCCACCCGCTGCGCCTGCCCGCCGGACAGCTGCTTGGGATAACGGTCCAGCAGATGCTCCATTTCCAGCAGGCGCGCGGCGTGGCGCACCCGCCGGTCCAGCTCATCCGGCGGCGTCTTGGCCAGCTTCAAGCCGAAGGCCAGGTTGTCGTAGACCTTCATGTGGGGATAGAGCGCATAGTTCTGGAACACCATCGCAATGCCGCGCTCCTTGGGCGCCAGGCTGTTGACCGTTTTCTCGCCAATGCGCAGTTCGCCAGCGGTGATGCTCTCCAGCCCGGCAATCATGCGCAGCAGTGTCGACTTGGCGCAGCCGGACGGCCCCACAAACACCATGAATTCACCGTCCCGCACTTCCAGGTCCACGCCGTGGACCGCCTTGAAGCCGTTCGGATAGGTCTTCTCGACCTTGTTCAGCGAAAGTCTTGCCACCTGTCTGTCTCCAATGCTTTTGTCTTTGTTGTGTCGCTCACCGGGATCTGGCGGGCTTCATGCGGTCATGCGGTCATGCCTTCACGGATTTCAGGCCGTCAGCCCTTCACCCCTTCACGCCGGACGAGGTGGCCCCTTCAATGAAGTGCTTCTGCGCTGCAAAGAACACCGCCACCGATGGGATCAGGGCCACCACCGAAATGGCGATCACATTGGCCCATTCCACTTCCTCGGTCGCGCCGATGCTCATCTTCAGCGCCAACGACACGGGGTATTTCTCCACCGAGGCCAGGTAAATCAACGGGCCCATGAAGTCGTTCATCGTCCAGATGAACTGGAACACCACCACCGAAATGATGGCCGGCTTGAGCAGCGGCACGATGATGTGCCAGAGCAGTTGCCAGGCATTGCAGCCGTCGATCTGCGCGGCCTCTTCCATGTCCCTCGGGATGCCGCGAAGGAACTGCACCAGCATGAAAACAAAGAAGGTGTCGGTGGCAAAGGCGGACGGCACGATCAGTGGCAGATAGGAATCCAGCCAGCCAATTTCCCGGAACACCAGGTACTGCGGCAGACGCAGCACGATCAGCGGCAGCATCATCGTGGCGATCATGATGCTGAACAGCGTCTTGCGGCCCCAGAACTCGAAACGGGCGAAGGCATACGCCACCATCACACAGGAGATCACCGTGACGATGATGCGCGGAATGGTGATCAGGAAGCTGTTGAGGAAGTACGTCGCAAAGGTGTACTCGGTGCTGGTCTTCCAGCCCTTGGCGTAGGCATCGAAGTCCAGCCGGCTGGGCCAGAAGCCGGCCGAGCTGAAGATCTCCGCATTGTTCTTGAACGAAGCGCCGACCAGCCACAGCAGCGGATACAGCATCACCACCGCCACCGCGCCCAACGCTGCATAACGCAGCCAGGGATTGCCGCGGTCACGGCCCAGCACCAGCGGCGCGGCGGTGCCGCCTGTCTCAGTCATCTTGCCTGTCCCTCCCGGACGACCGGGTTCCACCTGCACGGTGCTCATCGCTTCTGCTCCTTTTCACCGGAGTAGAAGACCCAGTAACGCGAACTCCAGAACGACAGCAGCGCCAGTCCGCCCACCAGGGCAAACAGCACCCAGGACAGGGCCGCGCCATAGCCGAGGTTGAAGAACCGAAAACTCTGGTCGTAGATGTAGAGCGCCAGCACATAGGTGGAATGCAGCGGGCCGCCCTCGGTGATCATGTAGGGGCCATTGAATTCCTGGAAGGCGTGCACCATCTGCATGATCACGTTGAAGAAGATCACCGGGGTGATCAGGGGCACCGTGATCTTCCAGAACTGCTGCGTCTTGCTGGCACCGTCACATTCGGCCGCTTCATAGAGCGAAATCGAGACGTTCTGCAGCGCCGCCAGGAAGATCACCATGGCGGACCCGAACTGCCAGGTAAAGAGCAGCACGATGGTCCACATGGAGTAGTGCTCGTCCGCCAGCCACGGAATCGGATCGATGCCGAACTGCGCCAGCACCAGATTCACCAGCCCCTGGCGGGCGAAGACGAATCGCCACAGCACCGCCACTGCAATCGATCCGCCCAGGATGGACGGAATGTAGAAAGCCGCACGGAAGAAGTTGATGCCGCGCAGCTTGAAGTTCAGCACATGCGCAATGAACAGCGCAAAGCCCACGCGTAGAGGCACGGCCAGAATCGCAAACAGCAGCGTCACGCCCAGTGACTTGCGGAACAGCGGATCTTCCGTCGCCAGTTCGCGGTAGTTCTGCAGCCCCACGAACTGGGGCGGGTCGATCAGGTCGTATTGGGTAAAGCTGAGCGCAAAGCTCATCACAAAGGGGAACAGCTTGAACAGCAGCACGCCCAGCACAAACGGCAGGACGAAAAGGAACCCCAATTTCTTATTCTCGTACACGCGGCCTCCCGTTGTCTCATCGGTCGGCCTGCCGCCCGCCGGCGGGGCGCCGGGCGGCAGACGCTCGTTTCCCGTCGATACGTCTAGCGGGCCAGCCAGCCCCCGTCGACGGCGACGGTGTAGCCATTGACGTAGTCCGAGGCCTTGGAAGCCAGGAAGACCACCGGACCGGCCAAATCGTCCGGCACGCCCCAACGGCCCGCCGGAATGCGTTCCAGGATGGCGGCATTGCGCGCCTCGTCCTGACGCAATGCCGCGGTGTTGTTGGTGGCCATGTAGCCCGGGGCGATCGCATTGACATTGATGCCGTGCGAAGCCCATTCATTGGCCATCAGCCGGGTGATGCCCATCACGCCGCTCTTGCTGGCGGTATAAGACGGCACCCGCACGCCGCCCTGGAAGGACAGCATGGAGGCCACGTTGATGATCTTGCCGCCGCTGCCCTGGGCCAGATATTGCCGGGCCACTGCCTGCGAGAAGAAGAACACCGTCTTCAGATTGAGGTTGATGACGTCGTCCCAGTCCTGCTCGCTGAAGCGGATGGCGTCCTCGCGCCGGATGATGCCGGCGTTGTTCACCAGAATGTCCACCCGGCCGGTCAGCGAGCGCGCTTCGGCCACCAGGCCTTCGATGCAGCTGATATCGCCAAGATTGGCACGCAGGTCCATGAAACGGCGGCCGTGCGCCTCGACTTCCGCCCGGGTCTGCACCGGGTCCGACACATTGACACCGACGATGTCGGCACCGGCCTGCGCCAATGCCACCGCCATGCCCTGCCCCAGGCCGGTATTGCAGCCCGTGACAATGGCCACGCGACCATCCAGCTGGAATTGATCCAGGATCATGTTGAGAGTTCCTTCGAAAGAGCCGATGAGGGGAGCTGATGCGGACCGTGCCGCTCAGCGCAGCGCCGTCATCGGCACGTGGTCCATGTCCTTGAAGACCTGGTTCTCGCCCACCATGCCCCAGATGAAGGTGTAGGCCTGGGTGCCGACACCGGAATGGATCGACCAGCTCGGGCTGATCACCGCCTGTTCATTGCGCACGACCAGGTGACGCGTCTGGGTCGGCTCGCCCAGCATGTGGAAGACCACCGCGTTCTCATTCATGTCGAAGTAGAAGTAGACCTCCATGCGCCGGTCATGCATGTGGCAGGGCATGGTGTTCCACAGGCTGCCAGGCTCCAGCTGGGTCATGCCCATCAGCAATTGGCAGGTGGGCAGCACATCCGGCACCAGGAATTTGTAGATGGTGCGGCGGTTGCTGGTCTCCGGCGAACCGAGGGTTTCCGGGGAGGCTTCGGCCAGGGTCACCTTCCGATGCGGATAGGCAGTGTGGGCCGGCGCGCTGTTGAAATACAGCTTGGCGGGCTGGCTGCTGTCGACACTCTTGAATTCAAGAATGCGGGCGCCCTGCCCGATGTAGAGTGCTTCTCGCGGGCCGATGTCGAACTGCTGGTCATCCACCAGCACCCGGGCGGCGCCGCCGATGTTGATCAGGCCCAGTTCCCGGCGCTGCAGGAAGAAGTCGGTGCCGGTGTGCTTGCCCAGCTCGGGGGCAAAGGTCACCGGGCGCGTCACCGGCATGATGCCGCCGACGATGATCCGGTCGATCTGGCTGTAGGTCAGGGTGGCCTGGTCCGGCACGAACATGTCCTCCACCAGGAAATGGCGGCGCAGGCCTTCCGTATCCAGAGTGCGGGCGTGTTCACTATGCAGGGGTTGGCGGATGTCCATAAGGGTCCTAGGTAACGCCAGTGCTGAATGCAACGGGCTTGATGCAGGCGACTCGATGCAGCCGGCTTGTCGCAGTCGGTCTGCGGCTTGATGGGGCGAAGCGTAAGCGTCCGCGAGACCTCACGAAACTATGGTTTCTATCTAGTGAACCGGCGTTTCATTTTCCTGCGATGTCGCTATAGTTGCTCGCATCCACTGGCTGAACAGCGTCCCATGAACCCCTACTTCGACTCCGAGTCCACGCCCTGGACCGACCTGGGTGACGGCATCCGCCGCAAGATCGTCGGGCATACCGAGCAGCTGATGTCGGTGCTGGTGCAGTTCGACCAAGGCGCCATCGGCACGCCCCATGCGCATGAGGTGCATGACCAGATTGCCTATGTGATCCGCGGCTCGTTTGAATGCGACGTGGGCGGAATCAAGAAGGTGTTGCACGCGGGGGACGCCTTTGTGGCCCCCCACGGCTGGCAGCACGGGGTGGTGGCGCTGGAGCAGGACAGCACCCTGCTCGACCAGTTCTCGCCGCGCCGCGACGACTATCTCTGAGGCGGCTGTGGCGGCTGGTGTCGGCTTCATCCGGCGGCAACGCCACGGCCTCACGCCTGTGCAGTGCCGAAGCCGTGCCACGCATCACCCAGCAGTCCCCCCTGCCTTGGCAGGACCCCAGTAGTACCCGCAGAAGTATCCGCAGTACCGAGGCGGCGCCGCACTGCAGCGGCGGCCGCTCCGTGCCCCGGCGCCCTACGTGCGCCCGTGACTGACACAGCAACCACCAGAGCCGCGGGCCACGTTCCCGCGCCGGTGGCAGAAGAACCCTACGGAGACAAGTCATGCCCCCTTCCACCGGGAACCGCCTCGGGACGACCGCGTCCAACGCCTCTTTCGCTCACGCGTCCGGCCCTGCATCAAGCCGCAGCAATGGCCTGCTGCCCCCGTCCCGCCTGACCCCGCTGGTGGCCTGCCTGCTGGGCACCGCCGTGCTGCCGGCCTGGGCGCAGTCGGCGGCCCCGGCCGCGCCAGGTTCTGCCGCATCGGCCGCCGCCGCTGCCGCCAATCCGGACGCCAAGGCGCTGGACACGGTCGTCATCACCGGCATCCGCGCCTCGCTGGAAAGCGCGCTCAATGCCAAGCGTCAGGACCGCGGCATCGTCGACGTGGTCAAGGCCGAAGACATTGCCAAATTCCCCGACACCAACCTGGCCGAGTCCCTGCAGCGCGTGCCCGGGGTGGTGATTGACCGCGATGCCGGCGAAGGTCGCAGCATCACCGTGCGCGGCCTGGGCGCCGACTTCACCCGCGTGCGCATCAACGGCATCGAAGCCCTGGCCACTACCGGCGGCACCGACAGCTCCGGCGGCGCCAACCGCTCTCGCGGCTTTGACTTCAACGTCTTTGCGTCGGAACTGTTCAACAGCATCACCGTGCGCAAGAGCAGCTCGGCCGATGTGGATGAAGGCTCGCTGGGCGCCACCGTCGACCTGCAGACCGCCCGCCCCTTCGATTTCAACAAGCGTGTCGTCACCGCTTCGGTGAAGGGGCGTTACAACGACCTGTCGCAGAAGACCGACCCGCGCGTCGCCTTCCTCTACAGCGACGTGACCCCGGACAAGCGCTTCGGCCTGCTGGTCTCCGGCGCCTATTCCAAGCGCCGCCTGTTGGAGGAAGGCTTCTCCACCGTGCGCTGGGACAACGGCCCCTCCTCCGGCGGCTGGTGTTCCCCGGTGGGCGTGTCTCCGCTGAACCCGACCACCGCAGCGGGCACCTGCGGCCCGGCCGCTCAAGGCGTGCCGCGCCTGCCGGCCTCGCAGGGGGCGACCGATGCCTACAACGCCGCCAACAGCGCTGACAACTTCCATCCGCGCCTGCCCCGTTACGGTCGCCTGACCCATGACCAGGACCGCCTGGGCATGACAGCCTCCATCCAGTTCAAGCCCTTCGAGAAGACGCTGATCACCGGCGACATGCTCTATTCGAAGCTCAAGGCGACCCGGCAGGAGGACTTCCTCGAAGCCATCTCCTTCAGCCGCACGGCCAGCCAGGGCGGCAAGCCACAGACCAGCGTGGTCGAAGCCCAGTACGACACCAACGGCGGCCTGCTGTACGGCCGCTACAACGGTGTGGACGTCCGGGCCGAATCGCGCTTTGACAAGCTCAGCACGGAATTCACCCAGCCCAGCCTGAAGATCGACCAGGAAATCACTGACCGTCTGCGACTGTCCGCGTCGGGCGGCCGCGCCGAGTCGCGTTTCCGCAATCCGGTGCAGACGACCGTCACGCTGGATGCATTGAACGTCAACGGCTATGCACTGGACTTCCGGGGCAATGACCGTCTGCCGGTGATCACCTACCCGTTCGATCCGGCCGCCACCACCGGCAATCCGCTGACCATCGTCGGTGTGCCGCGCACCGCCTCGAATCAGGCGACCACCGTCGCCAACACCACCACCAGCGAGATCCGCATCCGTCCCCAGGGTGCGAACAACCGCAATGACGTCGGCCACGTGGAACTGGCATGGGACTGGATTCCCGACGTGCTGACGCTCAAGGGCGGCGCCGACTACAAGCGCTACACCTTCGACACCTACGAGTTCCGCCGCGTCAATCAGAACGACACCATCTTCGCGCCGACCAACGGCATGAGCGGCCTGACGACGATGCTGACCGGGTTTGGTCGCAACCTGAGCCTGCCGGCCGGCACGGCCACGTCGTGGGTGATGCCCGACCTCAATGCCATCGCTGCGGCCTACGACATCTACTGCAATTGCATCAAGAGCGGCCCGGCGGGCGGCCCTGGCGACTTCACCCTGTCGTCCATCACCAACGGCAATGCCCGCGGCAACAACCGCAAGGTGTCCGAAACCGACACCGGCGGCTTTGTGCAGGCGGACTTCGACACCCGCGTGATGGGCATCCAGGTGATGGGCAACGTGGGGGTGCGTTACGTCAAGACCGAGCAGGAGGCCACCGGTTACCTGGCCAGCGGCGGTGGTACCGAAGTGGTGGTCGGCCAGAGCTACAAGGATTGGCTGCCGTCCCTGAACGTGTCGGCCAATCTGACCCGCAACCTGGTGGCCCGCTTTGCGGCGGCCAAGGTGATGGCCCGTCCGCAACTGGGCAACCTGAACCCGGGCGGCACCATCAGCACCACCGGCACGCTGTCGATCACCAGCGGCAACCCCTATCTCAAGCCCTTCCGGGCGAAGACCTTCGACGGCAGCCTCGAGTGGTATCACGGTCGCAATGCATTTGTGGGCATCGGGCTGTTCCAGAAGAACATCGACACCTACATCCAGAGCCTGCGCACCAACATCCCCTTCAGCGCCACCGGCTTCCCGCTGTCGCTGCTGCCCTCCAACTTCACCGGTGAAGAGGTGTTCCAGGTCACCACGCCGATCAACACCCCGGGGGGCAAGCTGCGCGGGATCGAGCTGAACTTCCAGCAGCCGTTCACCTTCCTGCCCGCCTGGGGCAAGAACTTCGGCACGGTGCTCAACTACACCTATGTGAAGAGCAAGATCACCTACCTGGTCTCGCCGACCAGCAATGCCGTCATCACCGACGATTTGCTGAACATGTCGCCGCGCTCCTGGAATGCCACGCTGTATTACGACGATGGCACCTTCAATGCGCGTCTGTCGGCCTCCCGCCGTTCCGCGTTCCTGACGCGGGTGCCGGGTCAGAACAACAACGACGTGGAAGGCAAGAATGCCTCGACCAACGTGGATGCGTCCATCAGCTACAAGTACAGCGACCGGCTGAGCTTCACCCTGGAAGGCGTCAACCTGACCAACGAGGTCAACGACCAGTTCATCTCCCGTGCCCGCAACAGTCCGGTGGTCTACAACGTCACCGGCCGGGAGTACCTGGTGGGCATGGCCTACAAGTTCTGAGTCGGACAACGACGAAAGGTGGACATGTCGGGCGTGAATCGTTGGAAGCGCATCGGCCGGCTACTGACGCTGGCTGCGATGCTCACAGGCGGCACCGCCCACGCCGATTCGCTCCGGGTGATTCTGGTGGGAGACTCCACCATGGCACCCCGCAGCGGTTATGGCGACGCTTTATGCGCCCGCTTCAGGCCGGAGGTGCACTGCCTCAATCTGGCCAAGGGTGGGCGCAGTACCAAGAGTTATCGCGCCGAAGGGCTGTGGGACCAGGTCATGGCCGTGCTGCGGGAGCGGCCGGCCGGACAGACCGACCTGGTGCTGCTGCAGTTCGGCCACAACGATCAGCCTGGCAAACCCGGGCGGTCGACCGATCTCGCGACGGAGTTTCCGGCCAACCTGGCGGGATATGTGCGGGATGTGGCGCCGACCGGCGCGCAGCTCGTGCTGCTCACGCCGCTCACCCGGCGCAGCTTCGATCCGGAGGGCCCATTGCGCAATGACCTGCGCCCCTGGGCGGAGACCACCTTGCGCGTGGGCGCCGAGTACGGCGTGCCGGTGATCGATCTCAACGCGGTGAGCCATGCAGCGGTGCAGGCCATGGGCCCCGACGAGGCCGACACGCTGGCCATGCTGCCGCGCCCGCCGGGCCCACCGGCTTCGCCGGCGTCCTCGGTCGGCGCGAAGAATCCCGGGTTCGATTACACCCACCTCGGGCCCAAGGGCGCCGAGGTGTTTTCCGGACTGGTGGGGCAGCAACTGGTGCAGACCCTGCCAATGGTCGGACGCTGGATGCGCTGAGGGAACGCGGCCATTGCACTGAAGCTGCGGTGGCTTCTCAGAGGAGATCTGCCATCGCCGGCGCGGGAATCACCGCCCCGGGATGCTGAATCACCCGCGCCGCCACGCGGTTGCCGAAGGTCGCCGCCTCGACGGCCGAACCACCCGCCAACCGACGCGCCAGATAGCCACCCGCAAATGAATCCCCGGCGGCGGTGGTGTCCACCACCTTCGCCACGCGCTCAGTCGGCGCGGTCAGCCAGCGGCTCGGGTCCTGAGCCTCCCGCACCAGGGTCGGCTCCGCGCCGCGTTTGATCACCAGTTCCGGCGTCGGCAGGTCCTGCGCGCGGGTCAGCGCCGCATCGAGTGTGGGCAGTCCCCACAGCGTCTGGTGGTCATCAGCAGTGACCAGCGCCACCGTGGCGAGGCTGAAGGCCCGCTCAAACGCGTCGCGTGCTTCCTGGATCTGGGGCCACAGCCGGGGTCGGAAGTTGTTGTCGAAGACGACCGTCGCCCGGGACCGCATCCGTGCCATCAGCGCAAACAGCCGTTCCCGCCCCGCCGGCGGAAGGATGGCCAGGGTGATGCCGCTGAGATAGAGCGCGTCGAACTCCTCGGCATACTGCTCCAGGGGCGTCTGTTCCACTTCGAAATAGGCTTTGGCCGCTGCGGTGTCGCGCCAGTAATGGAAGCTGCGCTCGCCGCGTTCGTCGACCTGGATCATGTAGAGCCCGGGATGCCGTCCGGGAATGCGACGGACCAGCCGTGTGTCCAGCCCCTGCCCTATCCAACGATCGAGCAGTCCCTGGCTGAGGCTGTCTTCCCCGACCGCCGTCGCATACGCCACCTGGATGCCGTCCGCCTGGCCGCAGCGGCGCAGATACACCGCCGTATTCAGCGTGTCGCCGCCATAGGTCTGAGTCATCGGCCCGAAAGCCTGGCCCTGCAGTTCAAGCATGCATTCGCCAATGACCGCCACGCGCTGGATCATGAGTTTCTCTTTTTGGAACGTTGTTCCGAATTCTCTGACTGCGCAAGCGAACCGGGGAGCGTGTTGACCCTAGGTCAAGGACACCACGCAGGGAAATGCTCGATTCGTGTTCTTCGGCGCTCATCTCATCCCAACTACGGAAACCCATAGGCTGCTCATCGCCTTGAGATGAGCCTTTCAGCATCTTCTGGCGTGCTCAGGCGCACCTTCCGGAAGGTTGGCGATCCCTCGTAAGGTTTCCAGAAGGTCCTTCCACCGGCCGCCGCATAAGGTGCAGGCCATCGGAGCTCACTGCTCCCGACGGCCTCCCGGCCCGTTACTTGAGAGGACTTTTCATGATCTCCCTGCCCCCTCCGACTGGACGCAGGCCGGCTGCCGCGACCTTGCGCCGCAGCGCCACCTGCCGGCCCCCACGTCCGGCGGGCGTCCGACCGGTCACCGGACGCTCACGTCCCGCCAGCCCCGGAAACGCCGGTCCGGCGCCGACCGGCCGCGCCGGACCGGTGTCTCTGGCCCGGGCCCTCAGCGCCGCTGAAGGCCGTGAACGGGAACGCATTGCCAGCGTGCTGCATGACGAAGTGGGCGCCCTGATCGTCCGCATCCGTCTGCGGATGAGTGAATGGCGCCTCGCCCACCCCCGCCTTCCCGCGCCGGAAGTGGACGAGATGTGCGCCTGGGTCGGCAAGCTCTCCCACACCGTCCGCACCCTGACCACCGCCCTCGCTCCGCCTGCCTGGCATGGCGGCCTGCCCAGTGCCCTGGAAGCCATGACGCAGGAACTGGGGCTGGGCATGGACACCAGGGGCCCGCGGGTGCGGGTCGAGGCGGGCGGTGCGGACTTCGACGTCCCGGAGTCGCTGCGCAACATCCTCTGCCGGGTGGTGCGGGAGCTGTGCCTGAACGTGCTCAAACATGCGAAGGCCCACCGCCTGGACATCACGCCCCGCCTGGTGGACGGCTGGTTGTGCATCCAGGTCCAGGACGACGGCGTCGGCCTGCCTGACGCGCCGGAAAGTCTGAGCCGGGCCAGCTGTGGCCTGGGCCTGGCGGGTTCCCGCGCGCAACTGCGCGCCATCGGCGGCTCGCTGCATCTGCGCTGGGAGGCCGGCCGCGGAACCTGCGCAACCGTCCTCGTGCCGCTGCCCGGAAGGGCCGCCAGCGACATCTGCGATCTTGTTGAACTGCCTCAGGGGAATCGTCCATGACCATCCGCATCGTGCTTGCCGACGACCACCAACTGGTCCGCGAGGGGCTCACCGCCCTGCTGGGAAAATCCGCCGACCTGGAAGTGGTCGGACTGGCCGAGGATGGCGCTGCCGCCGTGCGGCTGGTCCGGCAACTGGAGCCGGACGTGCTGGTGACCGACGTTGCCATGCCGGGCCTCAACGGCCTGGAGGCGGTGCGTCGCGTGAAGCAGCAGCAGCCGCTGGTGGCCTCCATCTGCCTGTCGATGCATGGCGATCAACGGACGGTGGTGACCGCGCTGAACGCCGGGGTCTCCGGCTTCGTGCTGAAAGACGCCTCGGCGGACGAACTGGCCCATGCGGTGCGGGACGTCGCCGCGGGACGCATCTTCCTGAGCCCCAATCTCATGGGCGCGGTGGTGGACGAGCTGCGCCAGCACCATCGGCTGGCTGACAGCGCCACCCCGCTGCGGGCGCCTCAGACGCTCACTGCCCGGGAGCGCGAAATCGTGCAGCTGTTCGCCGAAGACCTCAGCACCCAGGACATTGCGGACCGTCTCCACCTGAGCGCCAAGACGGTGGCCACCCATCGCGAGAACATCACCCGCAAGCTTGGCGTGCGCGGTGTCGCCGGTCTGACGCGTTATGCCGTGCGCGAAGGACTGAGCACGGTCGACCCGGCGGTGGCCGCCTGAGCCGCCGGGAGTGCCCATGCCCTTATGGATCTACAACTGGCCGGACTGGCTGATCGGGATGGTGACGGTGGGAGGATGTGTCGCACTGGCGGCTGGGGGCCATGCCCTTCGCCGGCGCTGGTGCGGCCTGCGCCTGCCGCGCGGGGAGGATGCGATGCTGCTGGGCATCGGACTGCTGCTGGGAACACTGTCGCTGGTGCTGCTGGCCCTGTGCGGCTTCGCCGGGCTGGACGCGGCAAACCGGACGGAGCGGATGGTGCAGCAGGAAGCGGGCGCCATCGGCGGCCTGGGCCGGAGCCTGGCGGTGATGGCACCGGAGGAGTCGCGCCTGGCGCGTGAGCAGCTGCGCGCCTACACCCGGTCGGTCATCTTCAAGGAGTGGCCGGCGATGCAGGCGGGGCACAGCAGCCTGACGACCTGGGACGCCTTCGACACGCTGTTTCGGTCGCTGTCCGGCATTCAGCCGACCAATGCCTCCGAGCGGGCGCTGATGCCGGAAGTGTGGCAATCAACGCTGCAGCTGCTGCAGCTGCGTCAGGCACGGCTGCAGGCAGCCCAGCCCGCAGTGCCTGCGGCCCTCTGGGCGGTGACCACCGCAAGCACCGGACTCACGCTGGGGTTGCTGACCCTGCTGCCGGCGCATCGACGCGGACAGATGGTGTTGATGCTCTCTTCCGGTCTGCTGGGCCTCGGACTGTCCGTGGCGATCGCCCTGGACCGTCCGTTCTGCCGCAGCAGCTGCCCGGCCGCAGATCCGTTTGAGACGGCGCTGCAGCGCATGGAGCGGTGGGACCTGCAGACGACGCGCAGCCGTTCGCCACCGTGACGCCACCGTGTCGCCATCGGGCGTCGATCGGCAGGACACACCCGTTAGTTGCTGCTGCCGTTCTCGACTTCCGGGTCGGCTGATGCGATCAGCCGGGTGGTCTCACCCGTCGCCGGGAACTTGAAGATGAGAATGACGCCCCGACGCGTGGTGGAGACCACCGGGATTACGACCGACCGCGCCCGATGTGCACCGTGCCGGTCGTAGTAGTTGCCTTCCAGCGCCATCATCTGGGTGGAGACGGGGTCCTCGACCATGTTCAGGGTTCGGGCCGTGGCCGTGTAGAGCCCCACGCTTTTGGTGATCTCGTACCCCGAGGTCTTGATGTAGCCGACCACATGTTCAGGCACCGCCTCGGGGGCCACCTGGCGGATGCGCACCAGGTCCTGGTCATCGGCCGCCTTCAGCGCGTTGGACGGCACTGCGAACCACCCGCTGTTGAAATACAGGCAGCGCTCAAAGTCACTCTCGGCCGACGTTCCGGGCCGTTTGACCGGCACCGCGTAGTAGGTGGCGAACAGCGCATTCTGGTTGGGATCATTGTCCGTGTGGACGGCGGCGGTGTCGCGCGGATCCGCGCTGGCAGAGTCAAGAGTGCTCATAGTCCTTCAGGGAATGGTTGAGGTGGAGGGGGAAGAAAGCGCGGCCTGGGTGGGCACATAACCGCCCGCCACCAGCCGCTGGGAAAATTCTGGATACAGGTGGGCCGGGTTTTCGCATTGTTTGGCCAGCAGCCATGCCTCCAGCGGCGCGCCCCCCTGCCCGCTGTTCACGATGGGCCACAGCTGCGCGGCCAGCGCCGAGCAGCGGTCCTGGCGAGTCGCGGTTCCCGCACCCGCCCCACGGGTCTGAAGGGCATGCAGGGCCTGCAATTCCAGGAGCGCCAGCCGTCCGGCCAAATCCTGAACCTGCCAATGCCCGGGACGGTCCAGGTCCAGCCGTTTGAACGCGGGCCACGCCTGGGCCGTCAGTTCGAGCACCCGACTCCATTGCTGACGCGCCGCGGCGGAGGCCACCTCCACCACTTGCAGGCGGACCTGCGCATCCCGTTTCCCAAAGCTGCTGTCTGCACCGCCCAGGGACTGCACCGAGCTTCTCAGTGATTGAAGCGTCTCCGCGGAGATCGGCTCCCGCTCGGCCAGCAGCAGTTGCAGCGACAGGCGCGCGTGCAGAAGTTCCTTGCGCCAGTAGTCGTTGTCGGGATCCTGCGCCACCGAGGCCTCGATGCGCTGCACCGCTGCGCGCATGGTGGCGACGGCGACGTCCTCGCGTCCCATCGCACGGATCGCATCGGCGCGGCGCAGGTCAATCACCGCCACCTGTCGATCACGCGAACGTTCATCCGGATCCATCCTGAGCAGCTCCAGATGAATGTTGCGCGCGGTGTCCAGCCGTACAAGCGCCGAGCGGGGATCGCCGCGCACCAGCGCCACCTTGGCCAGCCAGACCTCCGAAGCGCCCACCGATGCGCGAATGGTGCGACTGTCGGGCTGACGCTCAAGCGCCTCCCGCTTCTGTTTCAAGGCCTGCTCAAACCATCGCTGCGCTTCCGCCCAGTCCGCCTGCTGGAAGGCGGTGGAGCCCAGGCTGTTGACCGCATAGCCCCATTCCATCTGGGCGGTGGCGTCTTCCGGCAGCGCCTCGCGCCAGGTCACACACGCCTGCCGATAGGCATCGAACCACCTCATGGCCGAGCGCCCATCTCCGGCATCCAGTGCCATCTGTCCCATCCAGAATGCACTGGCGCCCAGGGTCTTGTAGTAGTCCGCCAGATCCACCTCCGGGGTGGGTGGATGATCCAGCAGCAGACGCCGCGCGGCATCGAGAGCCTCCAGGGCCACGTCCGTGCGGCCCTTCCCGCGGCTGCTGTTGACCTCGCCGATGACCACCAGCGCCTTGGCCCGCTGCAACGATTCCGCCGGCGACTCCCCCGCGCCATCCGCCGGTGCGAGCAGCCGCACGCCCTGCTCACCGATGCGTGTCAGCAGCGACAGCTTGCCGATGGGCCGGAGCTGGTCAGCCAGATCCCCGAGCATGAAGGACGCGAGCCGCTGGCTCTGACGCTCCCGGTCCGCGGCCAGGCGCGCCTGCCGGCCATAGGCGATCGCCGCCACCACCGCCACGGCAGCCAGCAGCGCCACCAGCGCCGTCCCCACCCAGCGCAGTCGTCGCTGCAGGCGCAGCCGGCGCAGTGAGTCACCGATGAAGCGCTGCTCATCCGCCGCGAACAGTGACGGGGATTCCCGCAGCGCCCGTGAGGCCTGCCAGAGCAGGCCACCGCCGGGCAACAGCAGCGGGGCCGCCTCGCCGCCGGACAGCCAGCGCTGCAGCCAGTGACGCAGCTCATCCCGCAAGGCCAGCGTCGCCCGGTGCTGGGCCACCCAGGCCGTCACCCGCGGCCATTGGCGCAGCAACGCTTCATGGGCCACCCGGAACCCGGTCGCTCCGGCCACATGGTCCGCCACCAGCAGGCGGGCGTCGACAAAGGCCTCGGCCAGCGCCCGCTCGTCGTCGTCGCCCAGCGAGGCCGCGGCGGCCCAGCGGCTGGTGGGCGAAGCATCCTCCGACGACAGGCTCACGATCCGCGGCAGCAGCAGGCCCAGCGCCTCCTGGCGCGACGGCGGCAGGCCCGCCAGCACCGCTTCCGCATGCCGGCCGATCGCCCCCTCCAGGCGGCCCATCGCCTCATAGGCGTCCCAGCTCAGCACGTCGCCCGGGGCGCGGTTCAGATAGAGCGCCTGCAAGGTGTACTGCAGCAGCGGCAAGGCGTCCGGCGCCTGCATCGCATCGCTGCTGAGGCGGTCATCCAGCCGGTTCAGGCCGCTGGCATCGCTGCCGAACACCAGCCCGGCCGCGCGCGCCGGCAGGCGGATCATCTGGGCAAGTGCCTCCGCATCCGGTGGCGCGAGATCCATGTGCGCGCCCTGCTCCTTGTCCCGCATCAGGGTTGGGTGCTGGGCCAGGGCCGGATAGAAGTCGTTGCGGCATAGGGCCAACACCACCATGCGGCCGCTGGCGACCAGGGCATGCAGGGTGGCGATGAAGTCCGCGGGAGGGGCGCTGTTGCCGCCGGCGGCGCGGTCGATGCGGTCGGTGCCGCCGCCCTTCAGCACGGCCTCCAGGCGGTCCAGCACCAGCAGCGGCGGTTGGCGCGGTCCATTGGGGGGTGCCAGGGACGCCGCACTGGCCCCCACCGGCTCCATCGCCCGAAGCGCAATGTCCAGCAGTCGGATCACCTCCTCGGGCCGGTCACGGAGCAGGTGGCCCAGTGAACTGATGCTGTGACCGGACAGCAGCGGCTGCCCGTCCTGCTCCCAGTCCAGCAGTCCGCCGGCCAGCGCCGACCAAGGATCGAGTTCCCCCAGCGTCGCCAGATCCACGCTGGCACTGGCACAAATGCTGAGTCCGCCCGCCTGCAGCGCCGGCATCGCCTGACGGGCGGCAACGCCCTGCCCGCGCAGCGCCGGCAGCAGCCCCGCCTGCACCAGCGACGTCTTGCCGGACCCACTCGGGCCCAGCAGCACCACCAGCGGCCAGCGCCGGCGCCACTGCGCCGCCAGGCGCTGCTGCAGCGACGCCACCGCATCGTCCCGGCCGAAAAACACCGCCGCATGGTCTTCGTCAAAGGCTTCGAGGCCACAGAACGGCGAGTCGCCGCGCCAGCCGCCCTCATGGCTGCGGGTCCCCATGGCGCTCAACACGCCGATGGGGGCGACCACCCGGTATCCCTGCTTGCGAATCGTCTCGATATAGCGCGGCGCACTCGCACTGTCGTCCAGCGCCTTGCGCAAGCCGGCCACCACCTTGTGGACGGGGTTGTCGCCGAGCGTTTCGCCCGGCCAGCAGGTGGTCAGCAGCGTCTCGGCGCTCATCACCACGCCGGGCTGCCGGCACAGCGCCGTCAACACCGCCATCGGACGAGGTTCCAGGCTCACGGACTGGTCACCGCGCACCAGCCGCCGCGCGGCCACGTCCACCAGCCAGTCGCCGAGGAGAAAGCGCGTTGCTTCCCCGGCGTCCATCTCGGCGGCGGAGCTGCGCGGGCCGGTGTCGCTGCTCGGCGCTGCGGGGTCGTCATGCGTGCCAGGGGCCTGACGCACCGCCGGGCGTCGCCGTAGCCCGGGATCCTGCACCTTCCCAAGCCCGGTCTCCAGGCCTTGCGGCGTCCCCCCCTTCAGCGCCTCTGAGGCCTGAGGGCGAGTCGGCCACGTGTGCGCGAGACCCCATCGGTGGCTCGTGTCTTGCGCCTCCTGCGCGTCCTGCCCTTGAGGCCCGCCCTGGCCGAGATGCCGCGACGCGCGCCCCGACGCTTTGACTGACGCACCTACGGACGCACCTACTGAAGCCCCTGCCGCCGCCCCTGAGGGCGCTCCTCCTGACGCCAGAGCTGGCGCCTGCGAGCCGGCCACGGGGGCCCGGTCGCCACCCGGTCCGGCCTCGCCGTCCGTGTTCGCATTCATTGTGTTCTCTCCCTCGCGACGACCCGGTTCGAGCCGCCGACGGGGTGCAGTCTAGGAGCCCCGACGGGTGGCGTCCATCCTGTGGCGACGCACCCACGTTTCCGAGAGAGAAATCAGCACCGTCACCCGCCAAGCTCAGATTTCGTCCGATGGGTCAAAGGGCATCCGGCCCCTATCGTTTCGACACGTTGTCACGCCGACCCGCCCCTTCCCTCCCCATCCGCCCCCGCCATGATTGATGCCGCCCTCGCTCACATTGCACAGCAGCTGAATCAGTCGCTGCGCCGGGCCTATCTGGTGGCGGAAGACCTGGTGGTGGTGTCCAGCCTGCACGAATGCGATGGGGGCCTGGCCACCGGCACCGCCAACCGGCTGGCGCTGTTCCTGGTGAACCTGCAGCGCGACACCGTCGGTGGCGTCACGCCGCGCGCCTCGTCCCAAACCCGCCACCTGGTGCAGCCGGCGCCGGTGCATCTCAACCTGATGCTGATGGTCGCGGCCAACTTTGGCGGCTCGACCTATCAGGAGGGATTGAAGCTGCTGTCCAGCACCCTGGCCTTCTTCCAGTCGCGCCCGCTCTTCGATCACCACAACACCCCCGAGCTGGACCGCCGCATCGAACGCCTGGTGCTGGACCTGGAGAATCTCGATTACAGCCAGCTGTCGCAGGTCTGGGGGCTGTTTGGCGGGCGCTACCTGCCGTCGGTCGTGTACCGCCTGAGGCTGATCACCATCGACGCCGGTCATAGCCAGGGCACGGTGCCGTCGGTGCAGGCGCCGACGGTGCGCATCGGGAGCCCGACATGAGCCGCACGCTGCCGCTGTTCCGGCTGGAGGTGGCTCATGCCTACTTTGCCGATGGCCGCGCCCGGGGTCTGCGGTGGGAGGCGGCCGACGACACCGCCCGTCGCCTGCGCCGCGCCGACGTGCTGGAGCGCCAGGACGGTGCTTCGCTCACGCTGCTGGGACCGGCCGATGCGGCGGTGCAGCTGCTGCACGACAGTGGCGAGCCCCTGACCTGGTGGGTGCGCGCCACCGATCCGGCCTTCGCCATCTATACCGACGATCCGGCGCAGCGTCCGAATGAACTGCTGGTGGTGGCGCCGCCGGCGGGATTCCCTGACTCGAGCAGCGAGCCGGCGACCGCGCATTCAGTGGCTTCCGTGCGTGTGATGCCGATCGTCCACGGCCCGACGGGCGCACCCGATCCGGTGCCGGAAGGCAGCTACGCACTGTCCGGAGAAGCGGCCTGGCGAGCCCCGTTTGCCGTGCTGCGCCTGCCGCCGGATGCACTGGCCACCCCGGACGCCACGCCGGGCGTGTCGACGCGCCCCCCCGGCCCGGCCACGCTGCGCTGGTCCCTCCTCCCCCGCCGGGTCATCTGGAAGTACTGCCTCTTCGGCGACTGGTCCGAGGACGCGCTGGACATCGTGGACCCCGACGGCACCGTCAGCTTTTTTCCACCGGCCGCCGAGCGGGGCCCCGAGGGCCGCCCGCTGCTGGCGATGCGCTCGCGGGTTCCGCTGGCGCTGGCCGAACGTTCCGACACCCGCCTGCAGCTGCGATGCCGCCAGTCGGGCGTCTCCAAAGTCCTGGTGAAGCGGCTGCCGGTGCCCGGCCCGCGTCACCTGGCTCGCGAGGAGATCGACGGCGCGGCGACGCTGGTCTCCGAAATCCATGTGCACCGCTGACGCCCGCACATGGGTCTTGAGCGTCGTTGGTATCGCCCATTCGTCAATCCTTCTGAGAGGAGGCCGTCATGGCTATGAAGACACCCGGTGTCTATATCGTTGAGAAAAACGCCTTTCCCAACTCCGTCGTGGAGGTAGCCACCGCGGTGCCCGCCTTCGTCGGCTACACCGCCAAAGCGGACAACGCGGGCAAGTCCCTCAAGGGACGACCCTGGCGCATCAGCTCCATGGCGGAGTTCCACACCTACTTCGGCTTGGCGCCGGCAGCCCGTCTGACCCTCCGCGACAAGACCGCGGACGACGATGAAGCCGCTTTCACCCTGGGCAAAAAGGACTATGTGCTGGCACAGCCCGCCGGCAAGGACGGCGGGCGCTTCCTGCTCTATCACAGCATGCGCCACTTTTTCCAGAATGGCGGCGGTCCTTGCTATGTGGTGTCGGTCGGTGATTACGACAGCAGCGTCGGCGCTGAAGACCTGACGCGCGGCATCGACGCCCTGCTCAAGGAGCAGGAGCCCACCATGCTGGTCATCCCGGACGCGGTGCTGCTGGACGAGAAGGACTGCGTCTCCGTGCAGCAGGCCATGCTCCTGCATTGCGGCGGGAAGATGCGCAACCGCATGGCGATCCTGGATGTCTACGCCGGCTACCGGGACCAGAAGCATCCCAAGGGCGATCCGGTGGCGGCCTTCCGCAACAGCCTGGGCATCAACTTTCTGGACTTCGCCACCGCCTACTACCCGTGGGTACGCACGACGGTCGTCCAGGAGCGGGACCTGGACTACACCAACGTGGTCAATGGCTCGGTGCTGGCCGACCTGATCCGCCAGGACCTGCAGCTGCCCGAGAAGCAGGAGCAGGACACGCTGGCCCAGGGCACCTCCGGCGCGGCGCTGCGGCGCCAGTCGCTGTGGAAGTCGCTGGCGCAGGTGGCCTATGACGACGATGCCTGGAAGAAGGATCTCACCGACGAGATCAACGCGTCCGACAAGTCGCCGGAAGACAAGGCCAAGCTGCTCACCGACGATGCGCTCAAGGCGGCCGTGGCCACCCACAAGGGCCTGCTGCACAAGAGCCTCGTCGCCATCAGCCCGCTCTACAACACCATCATGGCGGAAGCGCGCAACCAGCTGAACCTGATGCCGCCGGCTGCCGCGATGGCCGGGCTGTTCACGATGGTCGACAACACCCGCGGGGTGTGGAAGGCACCGGCCAACGTCAGCATCAACGGCGTGGTCGCTCCAGCGGTGTCCATCTCGCATGAAGACCAGGAAGACCTGAACGTCACCACCCAGGGCAAGTCGATCAACGCCATCCGCAGCTTCATCGGCGAAGGCGTGCTGGTGTGGGGCGCCCGGACCCTGGACGGCAACAGCCTGGACTGGCGCTACATCAACGTGCGCCGCACCATGATCATGCTGGAAGAGTCCTGCCGCCTCGCCGCCAAGGCCATGGTCTTCGAGCCCAATGTGAGCAATACCTGGGTGACCATCAAGGCCATGATCAGCAACTTCCTCACCAGCGTGTGGAAGCGCGGCGGCCTGGCCGGGGCCGTGCCGGACGACGCCTTCAGCGTGCATGTCGGCCTGGGCGAGACGATGACGCCCGAGGACATCCTCGAAGGCATCCTGCGGGTCACCGTGCTGGTGGCCATCAGCCGCCCGGCTGAATTCATCGAGATCACCTTCCAGCAGCAGATGCAGAAGACCTGATCTGCACCTCTCCATCCTCATTGACTTTCTCGACACACAAGGAGGCAGGTCATGCCTGAAGACGGAAGCACTCAATCGGCCAGCACCTGGCCGCTGCCCAAATTCAGTTTCAAGGTCCAGTGGGACAGCCAGGAAATGGCGTTCCAGGAGGTCTCGGGACTGGACATCGAAGCCCAGCCCATCGAGTACCGCGCTGGCAACAGCAAGGAGTTCTCGGTGCAGAAGATGCCCGGCCTGAAGAAGTTCAGCGACGTGACCATGAAGAAGGGCATGTTCAAGGGCGACAAGGCGTTCTGGGACTGGTTCAAGGAAATCCAGATGAACACCATCAAGCGCAAGAGCGTGGTGATCATCCTGCAGGACGAAGGCGGCAACGCCGCCGTCACCTGGACCCTGGCCAATGCCTGGCCGAGCAAGATCACCGGCACGGACCTGAAGTCCCAGGGCAATGAAGTCGCCATCGAGACCATCGTCATCGTGCACGAGGGTCTGACCTGCGAGGTGGCGTGATGGCAGCCCCCACCTCCACCGCTGGACAAGGCGCCGCACCGCAGCCCTTCGGGCCGCTCAGCACGCCGCGTGCGTTCCACTTCGCCGTGGGCTTCGCGCGGATGCAGGTCGGGCATGTCGAGGCGGCGTTCCAGGAAGCGTCCGGTCTCTCCGCCGACATGGAGACCGACACGCTGGTGGAGGGGGGGCGCAATGACTCGGTGCTGACGCTGCCCAAGGCGGTGAAGCACCCCCGGCTGGTGCTCAAGCGCGGCATCGCCGACCTGGATTCGCTCTGGGCGCAATGGTGCAAGGACACCCTCGAGAAGGGACTGGCCCGGCGACTGGAGCCCCGCACGGTGCATGTGGGCCTGCTCTCCCATGAGGGCAGGATCCTCCAGCACTGGATGATGACCCGCGCCTATCCGGTGAAGTGGGAAGTTGAAGCCTTCAACAGCCAGCGCAATGAACTGGCGATGGAACGCATCGAGCTGGCCTATGAGACCAGCCGGCGCATGAGCCCGGCGGTGCGGAGCGCGGCATGAGCATCGAGATCCGCCAGCTGCTGATCCGCACCCAGGTGCATCCGGCCCCGGCGCCAGCTGCGCAGGTCCGCCCCGGCATGAGCCCGGCAGAGCTGCAGCGCCTGCGGGAGCAGCTGAAGGCCGACTGCAAGACCTGGCTGGCCGAGCGGCTGCGGACCCACGGGGAGCGTTGACATGGGCGCACCCAGCCAAGGGCAGGCCAGCAGCGGAAGCGGCAGCGCGGGGGACGAAGGTCAGCTCAGCCGCCTCCTGATGACCCGCTACACCGTCGACAGGAAAGGGGCGATCACCCTGGAGGACAAGGTCTGCTTCAAGACGCAGATCAACCCGTCCGACTTCAAGCACAACTTCACCATCGGCTACAACACGACCAAGGACATGGGCGCCTCCAAGACGGAGGCCAAGTTCTCCGGGACGGAGCCGGAGGAGGTCAGCTTCTCCATCACGCTGGACGACACCGGCGCGGTGCAGGATGTGCAGGGCCAGCCCAGTGAGGTGAAGGCGCAGATGGTGCTGCTGAGCAAGGTGGTCTACGACTATGTCAGCAGCGCCGGCGAGCCGCCCTATGTGCGGCTGCTGTGGGGCGCCCTGATCTTCTTCGGCCGCCTGCGCAGCATGTCGACGCAGTACAGCCTGTTCAAGCCCAACGGGGATCCGCTGCGGGCCAAGGTCGATCTCAGTTTCGTGGGTGCCTCCAGCACGGAGGAACGGTCGCTGGTCAACCAGCGCGCCGCCACCAATGACATGACCCGCACCGCCACCGTGGAAGACGGCGACACCCTCGCGGGACTGTGCGAGCAGATCTACAAGGACAGCAGTCCCGAGATCCAGGCGATGGTGGCCCGGTCGAATCAGCTCGACAGCCTCACCCAGCTCAAACCCGGCGCCACCCTGGTGTTTCCGCCGAAGCCGAAGAAGGCCGCGGCGCCGGCTCCGGCTCCCGCGCCGGCGGCGGGTGCTGCCCGCGCCAGCACGTCCAAATCGAAGCCGTCCGCAGCGAACCGTCTGCCGCGCCTGCCCCGCCCACCCGCACGCTCCAAGTGACCCATCATGCCCGCCACCGCCCCGTCTCCCATTGAGAACGCCATTGGCGTCGTCAAGCTCAAGCTTCTGGTCAATGGCCAGGCCATTGACGCGTCCGCGTCGCTGGTCTCTGTGCGCATCCATCGGGCGGCCAACCGCATCCCGACGGCCCGCCTGGAGTTCACCGATGGCGACATGCCGGAGCACAAGTTCCCGATCAGCGACAGCAACGACCTCCAGCCCGGCGCCAGGCTGAGCATCTCCGCCGGCTACCTGGAAGACACCCAGACGCTGTTTGAAGGCATCGTCATGCGCCACCGGGTGCAGGTGATCAGCGAGAACGATGCCCGGCTGATCGTTGAATGCAGCGACGTCGCGGTGAAGATGACGGTGGGCCGCCGCAATGCCAACTACATCGACCAGAACGATGCCGACATCCTCAGCGACCTGGCGACCCGTCATGGCCTGACGGCGACCGTCGACAGCAGTGACGTCACCTACACCGAACTGGCCCAGCACTACTGCACCGACTGGGACTTCCTGCTGTCCCGCGCCGATGCCAATGGCTGGCTGGTGGCGGTGAACGACGGTGAACTGACCGTCTCCACGCCCCAGGCCAGCGGCGAGCCCGTGCTGTCGGTGACCTACGGCGTCGACCTGATCGAATTCGATGCCGACATCGATGCCCGTCACCAATACGCCAGCGCCCAGGCCTTTGCCTGGGACATGAAGTCCCAGGCGATCGTTGAAGGCCTCGCTGCGGATCCCGCCAGCCTCCCTGCGCAAGGCAATCTGGATAGTGAAGCCCTCTCGGGCGTCGTCGGCCTGGATGTCCTGCGGCTGCAGGCCGGTGCGCCGCAGCAGCAGGCCGGGCTGACGCGGTGGGCCCAGGCGCAACAGCTCAAGGCGGGCCTGGCTCGCGTGCGCGGCCGGGTGCGTTTCCAGGGCAGCGCGTTGCCGCAGGTCGGCAAGCTGATTGAACTCGCGGGCGTGGGCGCCCGGTTCAGCGGGCCGGTACTGGCCACCGGGGTGCGCCATGAGATCGTCGACGGCAACTGGTTCACCGACGTCGACTTCGGCCTGGCGCCGGACTGGTTTACCGAACGCACCGATGTGGTGGCCCCGCCGGCCGGCGGCCTGCTGCCGGGTGTGCATGGCCTGCAGGTGGGTGTGGTGACCAAGCTGGATGAAGATCCGGCGGGCGAGCACCGGGTGCAGGTGAAGGTTCCGGTCCTGCAGGCGGAGACCGAGGGCGTCTGGGCCCGCCTGATGCAGCCGCATGCCAGCAACGGCTTCGGCAGCTTCCTGCTGCCCGAGTTGGGGGACGAAGTGGTGCTCGGCTACTTCGCCAACGATCCCAGCCATCCGGTGGTGCTGGGCAGCCTCTACAGCAGCAGCCGCCAGCCGCCCTACACGCTGGAAGCGAAGAACAACACCAAGGCCTGGGTGACCCGATGCCTCGCCCGCATCGAGATCAACGATGAAGACAAGGTGATCACCGTCATCACCCCGGGCAAGAACCAGGTGGTGCTCAGTGACAAGGACAAGTCCATCACCCTGCTGGACCAGAACCAGAACAAGGTGGCGCTCACCACGGCCGGCATCGAATTGAACAGCCCCAAGGACATCGTACTGAAGGCCACCGGCAGCATCCAGCTGGACGCCACCGGCCCGGTGACCGTCAGCTCCCAGGCGGATGTGAAGCAGTCCGGTCTGAACATCCAGTGCGAAGCCCAAATCGGTTTCACCGGCAAGGGCAACGCCACCGCGGAGCTCTCTGCCGCCGGCCAGACGGTCGTCAAGGGAGCGATGGTCATGATCAATTGAACGCGCGCAGCCACCGTCGTCTCCAAGCGTCGAAACCCCTTCAGGACACCCTCATGCCCCCCGCCGCCCGCATCACCGACCTGCATGTCTGCCCCATGGTCACCCCCGGCCTGCCGCCGGTGCCGCATGTCGGCGGACCGGTCATCGGCCCCGGGGTACCGACCGTGCTGATCGGCCAGCTGCCGGCCACCGTGGTGGGCGACAGCCTCACCTGCGTCGGCCCGCCCGACACGCTGGTCATGGGCTCCGCCACCGTGCTGATCGGCTCCCGGCCGGCCGGGCGCATCGGCGACGCCACGGCCCACGGCGGCACCATCACCCTCGGCCTGCCGACGGTGATCATCGGCGGCTGAGGACGGGAGAGAACAAGCATGAGCAGCGATCCTGGATTCCTCGGCACCGGCTGGGCCTTCCCGCCTGGCTTCGACACCCGCAGCCGGGCGGCCGCCCTGGTCGGCGGCGCGCAGGACGTACGGGAGAGCCTGCGCATCCTGATGCTGACCCACCCCGGCGAACGGGTGATGCATCCGACCTACGGCTGCGGCCTGCGCCGGCTGGTCTTCGAGCAGGTCACCAGCAGCCTGCTGACCGAGATCCGCAGCATGATCGAGCGGGCCGTGATGCTGTTCGAGCCGCGTGTGGAGCTGGAGGCTGTGCACTTCGACACCAGCGCGCTGCATGAGGGAGAACTGCGCATCCGCCTGGACTACTGGCTGCGCAGCAGCAACACCAGGGACAACCTGGTGTTCCCGCTCTACATGAACGGACAGAGCCCGATGATGAGCCTGGCGCAGGCCACTGCGGCGGACGGGCTGGGGCTGGGCTTCGACCCGAATGCCGTGCCACTCCCGCAGGGCGCCGACGACACTGATGTTCAGGGGGCCGCATGAGCGACGGCTGCACCCAGGACGACCGCTTCCCCCCCGCCCTGTATGAGGGCTATCTGGCGGTGGACCCGCTGCGCTTTGAAGACCGGGTGGTGATGGTGGAGCTGCTGGCGGAGAAGCTGCGTTATGTCGACCCGGACAACAACGATGCCGGCCACTGGCGGGAACTGCTGGAGCGCGACAGCACGCTGGTCATGGCGCGGATGGCTGCGTTCGATCTGGAGGGCCGCGAGCGCCGCCTGGCCCGCGAGCTGGACAGCGCGCCGGTGGAATCGCTGGGCCAGCAGCTCGGTGAACTGGCGACGCTGATGGACGGCTGGTATGCCGCGCTGCAGCAGGATCCGCCGGATCCCGCCGCGCAGGCCCTGCAGGAGCGGCTGCGGCAGCTGGTGCGACAGCAGCTGGCGGGGGACCTGCACTGGGTCCGGCAGCGGTATGCGCAGCAGCGCTGGCTGAATCGTCCTGTCGTCCCATCGCTGAGTGCGCTGTGGACGCCTTCCGCGGAGGATCTGGCGCTGCTCGCCGAACAGCGCGGCCCGGTCTCCGGCCGGCAAATGGCCCGTTACGAGCGGGATCAGCTCCGGCGTCGCCTCGTGGCCTTCCACGGTGCCATCGAAAGCCTGCAGGCCCGGGCGCGCGAACTGCTGCCCGCCTCCTGGGGCACCGGCCAGCATGAGCCCGCCGTCGCACTGCTGATCGCTTTCATGAAGGTGATGGAGCAGGCGCAGGGCCTGATCAACCTCTTCCCGGGTCGGCATACCGACTTCTATTACCGCGAGGTGCTGGGCTTCGAGCCGCGCGGGCCGCAGGACGACACGGTGCTGCTGGCCTGTGAGCGGGACCCGCGCGCCGCCGGCGAGGTGCAGGTCGGCGCTGGCGTGCTGTTTGATGCGGGGAAGGACGCCACCGGCCGGCCGGTGCGATTTCGCAGTGAACAGCCGCTGGCTGTCACCGACACCCGGGTGGTGAGCGTGCGCAGCCTCTTCCTGGCGCGGGACCGGGACATCTCCCCGGAGACCCAGTTCGGCTTCGTCACCCGGGCCAAGGCCGGTGAACTGACGCTCGGCAAGGGGCAGGACTTCCGCCTGTTCGGCGGCGATCCCGCCACGCCGGATGCCCGCATCGGACTGGCCATCGTGTCGCCCATCCTGGCATTGGCGGAGGGCGAGCGGCTGATCGACGTTGAGCTGCGCGTCCGCCAGGACACCCGCTTCACCGCCCGGCCGCTGAAGGACCTGGTGGCCGATGTCGAGGCGGTCGGCGCCCTGCCCTCGGCGACATCCGCCGAGCAGGACCAGCGCGCCGAAGCCCTCCAGCGGGCAATGCGCACCCTGCTGATCCGCTGGATGATGGCGCCCGAAGCCACCCTGACGGCCGGTCCGCTGACCCTGGCCCACTGGGAACGCATCTGGGCCGTGGTGGCCCAGGTGACCGGCCAGCAGCCGCCCACCTCCACCGCCGACCCGCTGAGCCTGTTCTGGCCTGGCTCCGGCGGGCTGACCCCGGAGCCCAACCGGGCGCTCATCTTCGGCAGCCTGTTCCAGCGCAGCCTGCGACTGAGCCTGAGCGCGGCCGACGGCTGGCTGGAGGCTTCCGACGTGCATGTGCGGCCCTCCCCGCGCGGCGGCCTGACGCTGCAGGTGCGCCTGCGGCCGTCGGCGCCTGCCATCGTGGGCTGCAACGCTGCGCTGCACGGCACCGACTGGGACACCCGTCTGCCGATGGCCCGGCTGGAGCTCGCCCAGACCGGCGGTTGTTATGCCTATTCGCTGCTGTCGGAGGTGCCCTTCAAGGAGGCGGTGGTGCGGGTGAGCGTCACCGGCGTCCGCCAGCTGCTGCTGAGCAACAGCCTGGGCCGGCTCGATGCCAGCAAGCCCTTCATGCCCTTTGGCCCCTTGCCCGCCGTGGCATCGAGCGTGGTCGTGGGCTCGCAGGAAGCCGCACGCAAGAATCTGACCCGTCTGGTGCTGCATCTGCACTGGTCCGGCCTGCCGCAGGTGCCTGGCGGCTTCACCACCCACTATGCCGGCTATGGGCTGGGCCAGTACACCGAAGATTTCAGCGCAGCGCTGTCGCTGCTGCGGGACGGACAGTGGGTGCCCTGCGGTGCCGCCGGTGAAGGCCGCCCCCTGCGCCTTTTCCAGACCGGCAGCGACGGCCGGCTGCTGGACACCCAGACGCTCGAAGCCGATGGCGCCACGCTGGCCAACCAGATGCGGGCCAGCGAAGCCCTCTGGGACACCCAGGGCCCGCCGCGCAACGGCCTGCTGCGGGTGCAGCTGGCCGGTCCGCCGGCAGCCTTCGGCCACGCGGCTTATCCGACGGTGCTGTCCGAAGTGGTTGCCGCCAACGCGCGGGCGCGGCGCCATCCGCGCCCTGTGCCGCAGCCGCCCTACACGCCGCTGCTGGAATCGCTGACGCTGGACTACGACGCCGATACCGTCATCTCCCTGGACCGGGACGACGGCCCTGGCGAGGGGGTGGACGGCGAACGGCTGCTGCATCTGCGCCCGTTTGGCGTGGTGTCGCTGCACGAAGCGGACGCACTGTCGGAGCAGACCCTGCTGCCGCGCCTGGACTTCGACGGTCAGCTGCTGATCGGGCTGGCCTCGTCCGATCTGGGCGGTCCGCTGACGCTGCTGTTCGAGCTCAGGGAGTCGCCCGTGCGCCCCGGCCAGCAACTGGCCCGCACACGACCGCAATGGGCGCTGCTGCAGGGCGACCGCTGGGTGCCGCTGCCGGCGCAGGCGGTGCTGTCAGACGAAACGGACGGCTTCCTCACCTCCGGCATCATCACCCTGGACCTGCCGCAGGACGCGGCCCGCAACAAGGGCCTGATGCCGGACGGACTGCACTGGCTGCGCATCGGCGCGCAGGACGGCTTCGACACCTTCGCCCGGCTGCGGGATGTGCGCTGCCAGGCGCTGCGGGCGGTGCGGGCGCCGGCCCCCCCGGCGCCGCAAGCGCTGCCCCCCGAGCCCCCCACGTTGCTGGAACCGGGCCGCATCCGCCGTGCGGTGAGCACGCTGAGCGGCGTGGCGAGCATCTCCCAGGTGGGCAGCTCCGTCGGGCTGCGGGCTGCGGAAGATGTGAAGGCGCTCTATACCCGCGCCGGCGAACGGCTGCAGCACAAGAACCGGGCCAGTACCGGCTGGGACCTGGAACGTCTGTTGCTCGACCGCTTTCCGGATGTCTTCAAGGCACGCTGCCTCAGCGCCGACGAAGTGGTCGATGACCAGGGCCGGCACGGTGACCACCTGGCGCCGGGCAGCGTTGTGGTCGTCGCCGTGCCCACGCTGCCGCGCAACCATCTCGAGACGGCCTGCGAGCAGCCCCGCTTCAGTGCGGTGCAGCTGCGCCGCATGGCCGCAGCGCTGCGCGAGCTGGCGTCCCCGTTCGCCCACATCGAGGTGCGCAATCCGATGTACGAGCAACTGCAGGTGCGGGGCGTGGTGGGTCTGCAGCCGGGCGCCCATCCCGGCGCGACGCTGCAGCGCCTGAACCGAACGGTGGTCGAGATGCTGTCGCCCTGGATGGACGGCGGATACCCGCCACGCTTTGACTGGACGCTGCGCGCCGAAGACATCGAGGCCCGGCTGCGCAGCCAACCTGGCGTGGCCTTCATCACCCAGCTCTCGCTGCTGCGCGTGAGCCAGGACGACAACGGGCGCTACCGGCTGGCCGACACCGCCCGTGGCCCCGAGGACCACCGCCGCCATGTGAGCAGCAGCCGCCCGTGGAGCCTGGCGGTGCCCATGCCGCTGCACCTGCTGAGCGACACCCAGGGCTTCAGCCACTCGGCGCCCGTGGTCACCGGCATTTCGAAACTGGCGATTGGCAGCACCTTCGTCATCAGCGGAGCCACCGCATGAGCCAACAGAACCGCGACACGCTGCGCAAGTTCTTCGGTGTGGGCCAGTTGCCCACGGCCGATCATTTCGAGGCGCTGATCGACTCCAGCCTCAACATGGTGGACGAAGGCTTCCGCAAAAGCCCGGCCCATGGGCTGGAGGTCTCCACCCCGCAGGGACATGACGCGCTGCTCAGCTTCTACCGGGAGCGCACCGGCGACCAGCCGCTGTGGTCGATGAGCTTCAACGGGCGGACCGAGCAGCTGGCCTTCCGCGCCAGCAGTGCCCATGAGCGCCAGAGCGCACCGCCGGTGCTCTCGCTGGACAGCCGCATGCGCGTCGGCGTGGGCGTGGCCGAGCCGACCGCCACGCTGGACGTGGCCGGTGTGGTGGCGTCGCCCGGCCGGCGCGGCAGCTACCCCAGGCCGGACAGCGTGCCGCTGCAGCCCAACGGCGAATGGCAGGACCTGACCGGTGACCTGCGCGGTTGCCAGGCCTTTGAGGTGATGGCCGGCGCCAGCAGTGCCCAGGGCCGCCAGCCGCGTTTTGCCCTGCTGCAGGCCACCGCGATGAACACCTTCAATCCGGCCCAGCGCTGGTTCCAGTTCCTGCAGGACCGCAAGCGCATCCGCTCGCAGCACGCCTGGTTCGGGCGCCGCTGCGACCAGCTGGAACTGCGCTGGGCCAGCAGCGGCAATTCCGAGCGGGTCTATCGGCTGCAGATCCGCACCCGTTGCGACTATGGCGCGGGGGCGGTGCTGCGCGCCACGGTCACCCAGCTGTGGTTTGACGATTTCACCGGAGCGAGCCAGTCATGACCGCCCACGGTGCGACCCCGCGGCAGGACATGCCGGAGCGCTCCAGCGAGGAACTGTCGCTGGGTTTTGATGCGCTGCGGGCAGAAGGCCTGCGCTGGCTGCAGGCGCTGGCCGGCGAGCGCTGGACCGATCACAACCTGCACGATCCCGGCATCACCCTGCTGGAGCAGCTGTGCTTCGGACTGACGGATCTGGTCTACCGCAGCGGCTTCCCGGTGGCGGACCATCTGGCCGGCCCGGGCAACGTCATCGACTATGAAGGCCTGTCACTGCATCCGGCCGACAGCGCCTTTCCCTGCCGCGCCACCACGCCGGAGGACTACCGCCGCTGGCTGCTGGACCACGTGCCGGGACTGGATGATGCGAGCCTGGTGCCGTCCCAGGAGTTGCCTGGCGTCTACCGGCTGCGGCTGAAGCCGTCGGAATGGCTGGTGGGGAACGATGGCGGCGGGGACGGCAGTGAGGGCGAGGACATCGGAGACGGCGGCCTCGACGACGGCACCGACGCGCAAGGCGCCGCACGCCGCGCCGCCCGCGCGATGGAAGCCGCCAAGGCCTGGCACGCCCAGCGCAATCTGGGCGAAGACCTGGCGCCGCAGGTGCAGTGCGATGAGGACGTGATGTGCGAGCTGCGGGCGGTCATCGACATCGACGGTGAGCGCGATGCCGTGCACATCCTGGCGGACGTCTACGACCGCTGCGCCCGTTTCATCGCCGGCGCCCCGGTGGCGGACACCCTGCACGACCTGATGGGTCAGGGACGCAGCCTGGCGGACATCTACGAAGGCCCTGCCCTGCGCCACGGCTTTCTGCGCCCCTCGGTGCTGAGCGCCAGCGGCGTCGGCCGACTGTTCCTGTCCGACGTGGCGGAAGAGATGCGTCGGGTGCCCGGGGTGGCTGATGCACGGGTGGTGGCTCTGGTGCCCGATCGCCCGGACCCGGCGGACGTGCGCGCAGCGGGTCAGGACACGGTGGTGGGCTCGGTCGCCTGGTTCGGTGAAGGCTGGGCGTTATCCCTGCGCTTGCCCTCGGCGCGGCAGCGGCCGCAGATCGAGGTGCGTCGGCGTGGGCATCCGGTGGAGATCTCGCCGCGGGAGCTGCGCCGGCGCCTGAACGATCTCCAGACGGCGGGCCGGGCCCGACGGTCCCGCCAGCAGGCGGACCAGGCCGAACGGGCCCAGGCGCTGCTGCCCACCGGCATCCATCGCGACCTGAGTCGCTACCACTCGGTGCAGCAGCACCTTCCCGCGATCTACGGGCTGGGCCGCCACGGGGTGCCCGCGTCGGCACCGCCGCAGGTGCATGCGCAGGTGAAGCAGCTCAAGGCCTACCTGCTGCTGCATGAGCAGATGATGGCCCAGGCCATGGCGCAGCTGCAGGCGATGCGCCATCTGTTCTCGGTCGACGGCGGCTCCCGTCAGACGATCTGGACGCAGCCGATCACCGAGGCGCAGGTGCCGGGCCTGAAAGCCTTGCTGGACGATCCGGACGCCGTGGCCAAGGCCCAGCAGCAGCGCCTGGACGGCGGGACCGCGCGCAAGCGCCGCGCCCTGGACCATCTGCTGGCCCTGCATGGCGACACCTACACCCAGAACAGCATGCGTCAGTTCTGCGGTCATCTGCTGCATGAAGAGCTGGAGTCGCTGCTGCTGGAAAACAAGGCGGCCTGGGTGCGCGACATCGTCACGCTGACCCGCGACCGCGCCGCGGGCGTGGACCTGACCCGCCCCAGCTGGGGCCAGCTCGACAACTGCAGCGGCCTGCAGCGGCGGGCGAGCCTTCGCCTGGGCTTCCGGCTGTGGCATGACCGGCCGCTGACCCGGGTCCCACGTGATCACCGCGTGCTGATCGACGCCGGCGAAGGCAGCACGCCAGGCACCGGCGCTGACACCGACCCGGGTGCCCTGAATCCCGCCGCAGTCACGGCCGGCGTTGGCGGCAGCCTCGTGCCGCTGCCCCCCGAGTTCGCGGACCGTGCGGTGGCCGCAGGCACCTCCCTGCGACCGGCCACCCGCCAGCAGGTGCAGGAAGACCTGGGCCAGATGCCGTGGCTGCGCCGTCAGCCGCTGCCCGTCTCGCTGACACGCACGGCGGCGCGGGCCGATCGTTATCGGTTGCTGGCGCCCGGCGCGGCACCGGTCACGCCGCCGCCGACCTTGCATCTGCAGGTTCCGCCGGTCGGAAGCCCCGGGCTGGACGACGACCCGGCACCGCATGCGGGCCTTTTCGCCCTGCCGCAGCCGGATCCCGGTCCAGGCTGGCGCTTGGTGCTGGGGCCGGACGAAGAAGGCCGGTGGTGGGTACTGGGCAGCTTCAAGGACGGTGACGCCGCCCGCCGGGCGGCCGCGAGCCTGCGGCTGTTCATGCTGCATCTGGACCAGGAATGCGAAGGACTGCATCTGCTGGAGCATGTGCTGCTGCGTCCGGTGCGGGCGCATTCGCCGGAGCATGAGGCGCTGGCGCTGCCGCCGCATTTTCATCGGCTGCGCATCACGGCGGTGCTGCCGGGCTGGACCACACGGACCGCGCAGGCGTCCTTCCGTCATTTTGCGAAGGAGACCCTGCGAAGCAACACGCCGGTGCACCTGTCGCTGGCGGTCGAGTGGCTGTCGCTGGGGGAGATGCAGCGGTTCGAAGCGCTGTATGAGCAGTGGCTGGATACGCGACTGGCGCTGTCCAGCGCGCCGGAGGACGTCCGGGCGCAGGCGCGCACCGATGGCGCGTCGGCCCGGCTGATCGCGCTGATGCTGACGTGGCAGCGCCAGGCGCCGGCGCCGGCGCCGGCGTCGGTGCCGGATCCGAAGCCGACTTTCAACGCTGCAGCGGCCTCTACGGCAGCGCAGACCGCGCAGACGTCGCGCACCGCGCCGCCCTCGCCGAAAGCGCCGCCCACCTCACCGGAGGCCGACCGTGGCTGATGCCCACCTGATCGAACACCTGCATGCCGACGCACAGGTCCACGGCGTATCGGCCGAAGAGGCGGAGCGGCGCTGGTCCGACTGGCTGCAGCACACCGGATTGCGCCTGCTGGACGAGGTGCTGGACGACTGCTTCCGGGAGACCTGTGCACCCGACGATGTCTGGACACTGCCCACCTTGACGCTGGACCTCGGCCCGGTCAACAGCCCGCACTGGGAGGACTGCTGGAGCCAGCAGCTGTGCCTGGTGGCCCGGCAGGCGCTGGAGGACCAGCGGGGACCCGGCGGCGCGCGGCACCGTCCGTCCGGCGTGCGCAGCCGTCCGCAATCGCGGCTGGTGATGCTGCTGCAGTTCCTGCGGTCGGGACGCTGGCCCTGGCAGGCGCGCGGAGAGGACCCGCGCCAGCTGGCGCAGGAACTGCTCCAGCACGACGCTGCCGCCCTGGTGGCCGCCTTGCGCCAGGAGGAAGACCGCGCCCTGCTGGTGCACCGGCTGGTGCTGCAGTTTGACCGTTCGTGGCTGGCGGCCCTGGTCCGGGCGCTGCTGCCCGGGCGGCCGGCCCAGGCCCAGCGCCTGCTGGCGATGGTGTCCGGCCATGGCCTGCATGGCCAGGCGCCGGCCGGGCTGGTGCCCCTGTGGCAGGTGGTGCTGGACGAGGCGCTGGCGGCCGAGGGACCCGCCACCGGCTCCGCCCTGGCCCGCGCGCGCCAGCAGCTGAAGGTCGCACTGGCGCTGGGACGTGATGTGCCTGTCACGTCCGATCCGCTGCTGTCGCTGGGCGACCTCTGGGGGCAGCTGCTGCGCGAGGATGCGTCGTGGCTGCGCGAGACGCTGCAAGCGGCGGCCCGGCAGGAGGGCCTGCGCGATCGCCTCACCCGCACCCTGCCCACCGAGCTGGTGCCCACGCTGCTGACGCTGTGGATGGACACCGCCTTGCACCAGGAGGTGCAACGCTGGATCGAAACCGTCCTCAGCACCGCGCCATCGACCGTTGTGGAAACGCGCGAGCGGCGGACGATGCTTTGGCAGGCGACGCTTGATCAGGCCTTGCGTGGGCAGACGGGCAGCTTCGAGCCCCAGCGCTACACCGAGCAGGTCCGGCTCCATCTGGAAGCGCGTGCGCCGGAGGGGCCGATGGCGCCGCGGCGCTGGTTCGACAAGGCGGTGGAGAAGGCTTCATCGCTGCTGTCCAGCGCCGCACGTGCGCTCGGGCTGCGGTGGCGTCCGCGCAAACACCGGCACGGGGCGGATGCGCATGACGATGAAACCGGCGACGCCAACGGGGGCGCAGCTGCCACCGCGTCGCGGACGGCCACCGCCTCGACGCGGGCCGCAGACCCGTCGACGCCTGATCCGTCCCTGGAGCCGCTGACCGTTCCCAATGCCGGTCTGGTGCTGCTGCAGCCCTATCTGCCGCATCTGTTCCAGCGCCTCGGCCTGTCGACGCCGGCCGGCTTCAAGGACGCCGACACCGCGCGCCGCGCGGCCCTGTTGCTGCAGGCCCTGGTGCTGGACACGCCGGACGACGGAGACGCGGTGCCGCTGCGCCAGTCGGCCGTTGAATCGGACCTGGCCCTCAACAAGCTGCTTTGCGGCCTGCCGCAGCAGGAGCCGCTGCCCAGGGAATGGACGCTGACCACCGAAGAGCGGCAGGTGGTGCAGGGACTGCTGACCGCGGTGGTGCAGCACTGGCGGGTGCTGGGGAGCACACGTCCGAACGGGCTGAGGCAGACCTTCCTGCGCCGGACGGGACGTCTGACCCGCGAGGCGGAGGGGTGGCGCCTGGCCGTCGAACCCGGACCGTTCGACATGCTGATCGATCACCTGCCGTGGGGCTATTCGGTGCTGAAGTTTGGATGGATGGAGGGGGTGTTGCATGTGGACTGGCGCTGAGACCGCAAACTGCGGAGACCGCCATGCGCAAGCGCTGGCGATGGAACTGGCCTGGCTGGAGCGGGTGGTGCAGACGCGACTGGCGCAGCACTTTGCGGCGGCGCCGGACGATGGCGCGCAGGCGCTGGAGCGCCCGTCCGCCCTTGAGGCGCCACGGACTCCGGTCATCGACCCACCCCCGCCGGCCGGCCTTCGTCCGCCGCGCCTGCCGGCGGGCAGCGCGCTTGCAGATCTTCATGAGACGCTGAATCTCGACGCGGATGCGCGCGTGGTGTTGTCCCTGGCCCTGGCGCCGCATCTGCGTCCGGCGCTGCTGGACCTGCTGTTTGTCCGCAACCGCAATCTGGATCGCGGCTTCAGTGAGTTTGGGGGCTGGAAAGGCCGCTCGCATGGCGGCTTCCTGCCCACCGCGGAGACGGCCGCCTTTCTGATTGCTGGCGAGGATCTCGAGCGTCGCGTCCGCCTTCGTCAGTGTCTGGATGACGATGCCCCCCTGCGCCGGGAAGGCCTGCTGCGGATGGATCACGACGCACCGGGCGAGCCCTGGTTTGCCGCCGCGCTGCAGCTGACGGGTGACACGCTGCAGCGCCTGACCACCGGCGTGTCCCGCAAGCCTGACTTCAGTGCCGGCTTTCCGGCGCGTCTCATCACGACCGCCCTCACCTGGGACGACCTGGTGCTGGACGCCGATGCACTGGCCGAGGTGCAGACCCTGACCACCTGGGCGCGACATGGCCGGCAGCTGATGCGGGACTGGCAGCTGGCCCGCGCCGTCAAACCGGGCTATCGAAGCCTTTTCTTCGGCCCGCCTGGCACCGGCAAGACCCTCACCGCCACGCTGATCGGCCAGGCGGTGCAGGCGGACGTCTATCGAATCGATTTGTCGATGGTGGTCTCCAAATACATCGGCGAGACCGAGAAGAATCTGGCCCAGGTGTTCGACCAGGCACAGCATCGCGACTGGATCCTCTTCTTCGACGAAGCCGATGCGCTCTTTGGCAAACGCACCGCCACCAGCAGTTCCAACGACCGCCACGCCAACCAGGAAGTGGCCTACCTGCTGCAACGGGTGGAGGACTTCCCCGGCACGGTGATTCTGGCGACCAATCTGAAGGGCAATATCGACGAGGCCTTTGCACGCCGGTTCCAGTCGTTGGTGCATTTTCCGATGCCGGACGCGGATCAGCGGCTGCGCCTGTGGGAAGGATTGCTGCGACCCACCGGCCGTCTGGAGGCCGGCGTGGACCTGCAGGAGCTGGCCGAGCGGCATGAGTTGGCCGGTGGTGCGATTGCCAACGTGGCGCGCTTCGCCGCGCTGCATGCATTGCAGGCCGGACGGGATCGGATCAGCCAGGCGGATCTGCGCCTGGGCATTGCGAAGGAACTTCGCAAGGAAGGACGGGTGGTCTGAGCCATGGCTGCCAAACACCCACGATGGAAGGACCCGCGCATGAGCGACACGCTCGACGCGGGCGGCGACGCCACCCGTATGCCGGACGACGGCGGCCAGGGCGGCGGGGATCGACCCCCGCACGCTCAGAGCCACGCCCGGCAGACTCCCTGTGTGCACTGCCGACGCTGGCGCATCTTCCTGGCGGGCATGGCGGCCGGTGTGGTCGCGCTCGCGCTGCACGCCACAGCGGGTCCTCGCGGCAATGCGCCAGTGCCCAAGCCGATGCCGTTCAGCCTGGACGCGCCGGAATTGCAACGCCAGGCGGTCGCTGCCGCCGCGTCGGCCGCCTCGGCAGCGGTGACGGCCGCTGCAGCGGCGGCGGTGAACGCGGCGGCAAGCGCGGCCGCGGATGCTGCGGCGCGGGCGGCCTCGCAGGCCGCACAGGCTGTGGCCGTCGCGATGGGGCCAGCGGCCTCCGCCGCGGCCGGCCTTCAGGCGAAGGCGGCGAAGATCGGGCTGACCAGCGGTGCTGGGGCCACAGCAACGACGGCTCCGGCTGGCTCGGCAGGCGCCGATGGCGCTGCGCGCAGCTATCCGCTGTCCACTGCCTCGTCACAGGTGGCGTCCTTACAGCCCGCGCCTGGCAATGAGACTGTCGGCAACGCTTCCAGTCCCGCTTCCGTCGGGCCCTCCCGCGCCGCGGCGCCGGGCACGACAGCGGCGTTGGCTGCGGCCTCCCGGTCCGCCCCAGACCTTCGACTGGTTTACGTCTCCGTCCCCTTGCCGCCGGGCCGCCTGGACACCGACTACAAAGCTCGCGAGGTCGTCCAAGGCGGACGTCCGCCCTATCACATCGAAATCGAAGGCGCCGCGCCGCCCGGCCTGCGCTTTGGCAGCGACGGCATGATGTCCGGCCGCCCCACCCGCGTCGGCAACTTCAGCTTCACCCTCCGGGCGACGGACAGTGCCTCCCCGCGCATGGAGCAGGAGCAGCATTACGTGCTGCGCATCCTGCCGATGGCCACTGCGGCACCGGCACCGGCACCCGCACCCGCACCCGGGCCGGCCTCCACGCCTTCTCCCAGGCCGACCGGTCCGGCGCCGCTCAAAGGCATCAGCCTGCAGGAGGCGGACGGCACGGCGGATGTGAACGCAGATGTACCGGTCAGCTACCTGTTCACGGCCAAGGACCTGGACGAGCTGGTGCCGCCCACCGAGGCGGACGCGCCCAAGCCGACCAGCACCACCGTGGCCCCCACGCCGCCGCTGCCGGCGCTCGCCGCCTTGCGCGCCGACATCGATGACAACAGCACCCCACTCACCGACCCACCGCTGATCGCGCCGGAAACGCCCACACCCGCTCAACTGCGTGCCATCCTGACGCCGCTGGTGGGCGTTGAATATCCGAGCCGCGGCATGTTCATCGGCGCGGTAGAGGCCGAACGCTGCCGTTACTTCCTCAAGCGCGTCGCCGAGGTCGCAGCCGCGCGCCAGATGACCGCGCCCACCACCTGTCCCAGACCCGCCGCGCTGCGTCCAGTGAGTGACGCGCCCCCGCCGAAGCGGAATGAACGCCGCCCGGATCATTCCGCGGTGCCGCTGGAGGTGTTCTTCGATTCCCTGCTGGCCCCCGACAACCTGCGGGACGCCGTGGCGGCCGCCACCAAGCTGCATCCGGTGGCCGAATCCCGTCCCTTGCGCCTCAGCGCCGAAGGCTGTCAATGCGCCCCCGGCCACAAGAACAATGAGGTCATCGGCGTCATCCCCTTCTGGCGCGCGGAAGAAACGCCGATGCCGATCAACTTCAACCTCTTCACCCGGCTGCAGTACATGGGCGTGGTGCTGAAGGATGATGGCGGCTATGACCTGCCCGCAGACTGGAACGGCGCCGTCTCCGGCTTCTCCCGCGAAGCGCAGCGCTTTGACGTGGCGATGGACCTGGTCGTGTACCGCCGCGCCTGGACCCCGCTGCTGAACCAGCCGGAAGCGACCCAGATCACCATGATCAACAACGCCGCGGAGACCGCGGTGCGCATGGTCACGCAGGAGCGCGACGACACCCAGACGTGGATGAACCGTCTGTTGTTCAAACCGGGCGTGGACGCTGGTGGGCGCGTCTTCGGCGGCTTGACGATCTTCTTCGAAGACGCCCCGACGGAGGGTCGCGACCGCGAGCGCTACACCCGGTTCCTGCAGCGCTTCGTCGACCAGGTCCTGACGCGGATGCAGCAGGACGGGCGCAGCTTCCGCCTCAACCTGGTCGTGCCGGACCAGCAGTTGGGGGAACAGCCGCCCTACAGCTACGAATGGCTGATGGGACTGAAGCTGCGCGGTGAACGCAAGGACCGTCATCACCTGCGCGACACCCTGCCCGGCTCCAGGGAGCCTGACTACACCGGCACCGGCGACGTGACGGTGCAATTCCTCGTGCTGATGAGTGGCGACCCGGACACCCAGAAGAAGGCCCTGCGCCGCAGCATCGACCTGACCCGCCAGGTGCAGGGGGTGCGACGAATCGACTTCCTCGACAGCCTGCTGCCGGTGGTGGTGCATGCGACCTCGCCGGAAGCCGCGCCGGCCAATGTCACCGCCAGCATGGCGCGCGACTTTCCCTACATCGAGTGGAATTACGGGGGGATCGCCCTGTGGCCGCTGCCGCTGGAGAAGGTCGGCATGGGGGCGCAGGTCATCACGCCGCTGACGCAGTACTTCCTGGACACGCCGTCCAACCGGGAAAAGGCCTGTGCCTGGATCTGCCCGAACCGCCTGCCGCTGCGGCTGTTGGCCCAGACGCTGCTGCTCGGCTGCATGGCGGCCGCCATGGTCTACGCGCTGAACTGCCGGGTCCGGCGTGTGGGGCTGATCTATCTGGTGGTGCTGGGCCTGGTGGCCTTGCTCACCGCGGCGCTGTGCCTGATGCTGCTCACCTGCGACCCGGCGCTCTCGTGGCTGCGTGATTCACCTTATGTGCCGGTGGTGGCACTGGTGCTGGTGGTCGGCATCTGTGTCTATCTTTTCCTGCAATTCAAGGCGCCGGAGCTGTGAGGGCCGGCCGCCTGCGTGATCCGGCGATGAGCTCTCTTGTTCAATGCTTCCCAGAAGGACCGACCCATGACCTTCCCCCATGATGCAGACGGACGCAGCCCCGATGCCGGGCCCGTGTCGACCCGAAGGCCGGCCGCCGACCCTGACACGGCACAGCGACACGCCGATGCCGGCGGCGATTGGTCCGCGCAGATCGACGCCACCCCGCGGCAGGCAGCACAGCGCCGCTGGATCGACGCGACTGTCGGTGCGGCCGCCCAGCGGGAGGAGGCGCCCGCGGCTCCGAATCTCACCGGCATGCCGGATTCGCTGAAATCCGGGCTGGAGTCGATGTCCGGCATGGACCTGTCGGACGTGCGGGTGCATACGAACTCCAGCCGCCCGGCGCAGCTCAATGCGCTGGCGTACGCGCAGGGTAGCGACATCCATCTCGCGCCGGGGCAGGAGCAGCATCTCCCGCATGAGGCCTGGCATGTGGTGCAGCAGCGCCAGGGCCGGGTGGCACCGACGATGGAGGTGAGCGGCGTGCCGGTGAACGACGACCACTCACTGGAGGCGGAGGCGGACCGCATGGGCGATCTGGCCAGCCGCCACGGCGGCGGCTGACCGCCGCCGGCCTGGCACCGGTCAGCCGGGCCGGCCATCCGCTGATGGGACCGCTTGAGCCGGTGCCTCAGCGCCGGTGCCTCAGCATGAGTGATCAGGCGCCGGGGGGTCAGCACTCGGCGGCCACCAAACGCTGCGGCACGTCCGGCCACGCCCGGCGCTCAGCCGAGCCGATGCGCATCCTGCAGCAGGTTCAGCGCCTGTTCGGTGTCGCCATGGCGGACGGCCCAGATGGCCTTGTCCAAATGCGCCACACCGCGCTCGCTCACCTCATCATGCTGTGCGATCAGCGCCTGACGGGTTTCACGCATCATTTGCAGCGCATGGTCTTCATGCGAGCAATAAAGCTCCACCCGCACATCGCGCAACTGCTGCTGCAGGTGCGACCGGCGCTGCTCACGGCCGGCGAGTTCATCATCCTGAACGGGCGCTGCCGAAGCAGACGCCGCGGCAAACGCCGCCATCAGGGCCAGGATCGGGGAGGTCTTGCTCATGTCGTACTCCTGTGGGCGCCGCTGCGAAAGACTGCAATCGGGGGAGAAGGAATCGCGACGCCGTGAGACACAGCGTGCGCCCCGAGTGTTAGACCCCGCTTAAGCCGATGTTGCTGCTCTGCAAAGCGCGCGAGTGGCGCCCCCGCGACCACCGCGCCCGCCGCGCCCACCGCGCCCAACACCCACGGTCTTCGGCCCTTGCCTCCCGTTTTGCCTCCCCTTTTGTCACCCTTTACATCCGCTCCGGGTTTCCCCGCCTTCATTCGTGCAGCGCCCGAACTAATATCAGTTGCAGCCCGCATCGATAGCAGGCATGGAGACAAGTTTGCAGAGCGAAGGCGGCAGCAGCCAGCAGTGGCTGAAGCTCATCAACCGCATGGCGCTGGTGCGTCATCTGTGCGTTCACCCCGGCCTGTCCCGCGCGGACCTGGCGGTCGAGGTGGGCCTGACCAAGTCGACCATCAGCGCCCTCACCCGGGAGCTGATCGCCGAGGGCTGGTTGATGGAAAGCGGCGTCGTCGCCACCGGCGATCTCGGTCGACGCCCCACCCCGCTCTTCATCAACCCCGACCGTCTGATGCTGCTCGGTGCCGAAGTCGGCATTGAGTCCGTGCGGGTGGTGGCCACCTCCCTCACCGGGGACATCCGCGCCCGGGCGGTCAGCGCCTATGGGTCCAGCCGCTCCGCCAGGGCCTGCATCGGCGTGCTTGCCTCGCTGCTGCAGAAGGTGTGCGGGCAACTGGAGTCCTCGCAGGACATCATCGGCATCGGTGTCGGTCTTCCCGGTGGCGTGGATGAGGCGCAAGGCGTCCTGCATTTCGCCCCGAATCTTGGCTGGCGCGATCTCCCCGTTGGCGCCTGGCTGGGCGAGCGCCTGGCCGGCACGCCGCTGGCCGATGTCCCGCTCTACCTGCAGAACGAAGCCGATGTGGCCGCGCTCGGGGAGATGGAATTCAATCCGACGCCGCAGCCCATGGACCCGCTGCTCTACGTGAGCATCAACCAGGGGGTGGGCGCCGGAGTGATCGTCGGCGACCGGTTGCTGACCGGCAGCCGAGGCTTTGCGGGTGAAGTGGGCCACATGGTGTTGCAGATCGACGGCCCGCTGTGCAGCTGCGGCCGCCGCGGCTGCGCCGAAGCGTTGATTGGCATGCGCGCCATGCTGCGCCCGGATGAGGCCGCCGAACCCGGCCCGCATTCACTGGCCGAAGTTCGGGCCCGCCTGATCGACAAGGACCGCCCCACGCTCAAGTCCGTGACCACCGCCGGGCGTTATCTTGGCGTGCTGCTGCAGAACCTCAATACCGCCTACGACCCCGCCTGCATCGTGCTGGGCGGCGCCGTGCTTGAGTTGGGCGATCCGTTCCTCCAGCCGGCGCTGGACACGCTCACCGGCTACGCCCAGGCCGCCAGCCTGGCCCCGCCGCTGGTGCGCACCTCCAGATTCGGCGCCGATGCCGTCGCCGCGGGCGCTGCCGCACTGGCCCGATATCGCGTCACCCGACCGCAGTTGCCGCAGGCCAGCGCCAGCCGCGGCGCCTCCATTGCAAACGAAGACACCGAGGAGTCGCTCTGATGTATCTTGGGATCGATCTCGGCACCTCCGAAATCAAGCTCCTGCTGCTGGACGCCCAGGGCCAGGCACGCGGACGTGCCAGCGCGCCGCTGACGGTGCAGCGCCCTCGCCCGCTGTGGTCAGAACAAGACCCGGCCAGCTGGTGGACGGCGACGGCGCAGGCGGTTGCAGCGCTGCGCGCCTCGGCGCCGGACGCATGGTCGCAGATCCGCGGCATTGGCCTCTCTGGCCAGATGCACGGCGCCGTGCTGCTGGATGCGGCGGACCGGGTGCTGCGCCCCGCCATCTTGTGGAACGACGGCCGCAGCCATGCGGAATGTGACGCGCTGACGTCGGCCGCGCCGCAGCTGGCGGACATTGCCGGCAACCTGGCGATGCCGGGCTTCACAGCGCCCAAGCTGCTGTGGGTGCGCCGCCATGAACCCCAGATCTTCGACGCCACGGCCACCGTGCTGCTGCCCAAGGACTATCTGCGCCTGCTCCTGACCGGGGACAAGGTTACCGACCCGTCCGACGCGGCAGGAACGCTCTGGCTGGACGTGGCCGCGCGGGACTGGTCGGACGTGCTCCTGTCCGCCTGCGGCCTGCGCCGCGAGCACATGCCGCGGGTGGTCGAAAGCAATCATGTCGGCGGCACCTTGCGCCCGGACCTGGCCCGCGACTGGGGCCTCTCGCCCGAGGTGGTCGTGGCCGGCAGCGCGGGCGACAACGCCGCCAGTGCCATCGGCATCGGCGCGACGCGCCCCGGCGAAGGGTTCCTGTCCATGGGGACCTCCGGCGTGCTGTTCGTCGTCAACGACCGCTATCGCCCCAACCCCGCTTCGGCCGTCCATGCCTTCTGCCATGCCCTGCCCGGCCGCTGGCACCAGATGAGCGTGATGCTTTCGGCCGCCAGTGCGCTGCGCTGGTTCTGCCACTTCAGTGGCGCCAGCGACGAGGCTGCGCTGCTGACCGAGGTCGAAGCGCTGGCGCCGCAGGACCTCGCCACCGCGCCGCTGTTCCTGCCCTACCTGGCCGGCGAACGCACGCCCCACAACGACCCCTTCGCCACCGGCCAGTTCCACGGTCTCACCCACGAAAGCACCCGCGCCCACGGCGGTTATGCGGTGCTGGAGGGCGTGGCCTTCGGCATGGCCGATGGGCTCGCGGCCCTGCAGGCGGCCGGCACCAGCGTGACCGAGCTGTCCTTTGTCGGAGGGGGCTCCCGCAGCGCCTACTGGGCCCAACTGATGGCGGATGTGCTGGGGGTGGACATCGTGCGCCATGCCGACGCCGATGCCGGCGGTGCGCTGGGCGCTGCGCGGCTGGCCTGGATGGCGGACGGCGGTGACGAACGCACCGTCTGCCAGCGCCCGGCCGTCAGCGATCGATTCCAGCCGCGTGCGGATCGCAGCGCGGTGCTGGCGGCGCGCCTGGCGCGCTTCCGGGCGCTCTACCGCCAGCAACGGGAGCTTCCGCCGTTACCGACCGCCCCGTCGGCGTCCTGACGCGATTCCCCCCTTGCATTCGCCCTGTGCCGGTTCTGACCCTCACTGCCCCACCCTGACGCGTCTTGAACGGTCCCCACCTACACCCTCTTCAGCACCATGAGCAGCTACTTCTCCCACATTGCACCGATCCGCTATCAGGGCCCCGGCTCTGACGAAGCGCTCGCCTTCCGTCATTACGACAAGGACCGCATCGTCCTGGGCAAGCGTATGGAAGAGCACCTGCGCTTTGCGGTCTGCTACTGGCACAGCTTCTGCTGGACCGGTCTCGATCCGTTTGGCAGCGGCACCTTCGAGCGCCCCTGGTTCCAGGGGGGAGCCCTCATGGAGCTGGCCGAGATCAAGGCGCAGGCCGCCTTCGATTTCTTCAGCCGTCTCGGCACCCCGTATTACTGCTTCCACGACCGCGACGTGGCGCCGGAGGGCAGCACCCCGCGTGAGAGCCACGAGCATCTGGCCCGCATGGTGGACGTGCTTGGCGAGCATCAGCAGCGCACCGGCGTGAAGCTGCTCTGGGGCACCGCCAACCTGTTCAGCCATCGCCGGTTCATGGCCGGCGCCGCCAGCAATCCGGACCCGGAGATCTTCGCCATGGCGGCCCTGCAGGTGCGCGACGCAATGGACGCCACGATGCGTCTGGGCGGTGAGAACTACGTCCTGTGGGGCGGTCGCGAAGGTTATGAAACCTTGCTCAACACCGACGTCGATCAGGAACTGGACCAGCTCGGCCGGTTCCTGTCCATGGTAGTGGACTACAAGCACCGCAAGGGCTTCAAGGGCACCATCCTGCTCGAACCCAAGCCGCGTGAACCGTCCAAGCATCAGTACGACTTCGACAGCGCCACCGTCTACGGCTTCCTCACCCGCTACGGGCTGGAGAAGGAGGTCAAGGTCAACATCGAAGCCAACCACGCCACGCTCTCCGGCCACTCCTTCGAGCATGAGATCGCTGTCGCTGCCTCGATGGGCATCCTCGGCAGCATCGACATGAACCGTGGGGATCCTCAACTGGGCTGGGACACCGACCAGTTCCCCAACAACGTGCCCGAGATGGCGCTGGCGCTGTATCACATCCTGCAGGCCGGCGGCCTGGGCAGCGGCGGCCTCAACTTCGATGCGAAGGTGCGTCGCCAGTCGCTGGATGCGGAAGACCTGTTCCACGGCCACATCGGTGGCATGGACGTCTGCGCCAAGGCGCTGCTGGTGGCCGAACAGATGATCCAGGATGGTCGTCTGGCCGAGGCCTTGAAGCAGCGTTACGCCGGCTGGTCCACACCCGAGGGGCGCGACATCCTCGAAGGCCGCCGCACCCTGGAACAGCTCGCCGACCAGGTGCTGAGCCGCAACGCCGATGTGGCGCCGCGCTCCGGTCGGCAGGAATATCTGGAGAACCTGGTCAATCGTTTCTGCGCCGCCTGAGGCGCTCGTCCCGCGGCCGCACGCATGGCCTCATGCAGGGCCTGACGCAGGTCCTGGCCGCAACGCCCTGATGCAGTTCCCGCCGGATGGCCCTCCGCGCCGTCCGGCCCCCCGTCCACCTGGACCTCTTCCCTCCAGCCTGACGCTGAAAGCTTCCCGCGCCGGCCCAAGGGCCTGAGCCGCGCGGGTCTGTGTTTTTTCGATGTCCGCAAGGACGTCAGCGCCCATGAAGGTGCTCTGCCGCCAGCCTCTGCCAGGTTGGCAACGGATCGCCGCAAATCCTCACGAGGCCTCGCCAATGAGCAAGAGGCCCACACCAGAAGAGATTGGAGACAACATGCGCACACACCAGCGGACCGCGGTATCCCTTGCCGCCGCCCAGGCCACCTGCATGATCGGTGGCCTCGTCTTCAGCCAGCTCGCCGCGGCTCAAGGTCCTTCGACCCCACCTCCAGCACCGGAAGCCCCGGCCGCCACCGCGTCGGCCCCGGCCGGCAACCGCCAGGAGGTGCCCACCAAGGTGGAGACGGTGGTGGTGACCGGCAAGCGCGCCGCGCTCAGTTCCGCCCAGCGGATCAAGCAGAACGCCGATGAGGTGGTCGACTCCATCGTGGCTGACGACATCGGCAAGCTGCCCGACCGCTCGGTGACCGAAGTGCTGGCACGGGTCGTCGGCGTGACGATGGACCGGACCATGTCCAAGGACGATCCTGAGCACTTCTCGGTCGAAGGCTCCGGCATCACCATCCGCGGGCTGACCTTCGTCCGCTCCGAAATGAATGGCCGCGATTCCTTCAGTGCCAATGGTGGCCGTGCGCTCAACTTCGAGGATGTGCCGCCGGAGCTGATGTCCGCCGTGGACATCTACAAGAACCCGTCGGCCGAGCAGATCGAAGGCGGCATCGGCGGTCTGGTGAATTTGCGTACGGCCCTGCCGTTTGATTTTTCGGGCCTCAAGACAGCGTTGTCAGTTCAGACAACCTATTCGGATCTGAAGAAGAAATCGTCGCCGGGCCTGTCCGGGCTGGTCTCGAACCGCTGGAATACCGACCTCGGCCAGTTCGGCGCCCTGCTGCATCTGGCCACTTCCAAAAGCAGCACCCGGACCGACGCATTCCAGGTGGAGCCCTATTACCCGCTGGCCAATGCGGTCGATGGTCAGGCCGCCGGCACCTACCTGTGGGTGCCCAAGGGTTCGGCGTGGCGGACGCTGGACTTCGACCGCAAGCGCGACGGCCTTTATGGCGCGCTGCAATGGAAGAACGACACCGTCGAATCGTCTCTCACCTACTTCAAAAGCAAGTACAAGATGGCGTGGGACGAACGCGCCATCTTCGCGCAGTCCGACCCTTACAAGATGCGGGTGCGGGACGGCGTCTTCGGCAGCAACGGCGAATTCCTCTCCGGCACGCTCTTCAACAGCGACAGTACCGGCATCAATTTTGGCTCGGACACCCGCACCGCCTGGCGCAAATCGGACACGCAGGATCTGGGCTGGAAGCTCAGCTGGCAGCCCAACAACCGCTGGCAGCTCAATTCGGACCTGCAATACATCCGCGCCAACAGCCGTGCCTTCGACTCGACCGTCGGCATGGGCATGTTCATGGAGAGCGAGACCATCGATCTGCGCGGCGGCCGCCCCACTCTGACCTTCAGCGATGCCGAACGCGCCGCGCTGCTGGACCCCTCCCGTTACTACTGGGCCTTCACCCAGGAACATCAGGACAAAAGCAAGGCGACCGAGAAGGCGTGGAAGGGCGACGCCCGCTTCCGCTTTGAAGACGGCGTGCTGCAGGACCTGCGCTTCGGCGTGCGCTTCACCGAACGCGACGCCACGACGATCAACACCACACCCAAATACTTCTGGTCGCCGATTTCGCAGCCCTGGCAGCTGGGCTGGGACATCGGACAGCTCGCCTTCCTGAACGACCCGCGCTTCAACACCAACCACGACGTCTACAACTTCAACAATTTCTTCGGCGGCAAGGCCTCGGTGCCGTCGCTGATTTTCCCCACGGCCAATACGGCCTCCGGTTATCCGGACAGCTACGCCGCGCTGCACACCTTTCACGACATCCTCTGCGCGGCGCAGCACGCGGGCGACAGCTCAAGTTGCACGAAGTGGGCCCCGGCGCCATTCGGCACCGACCCCATCGGCACCAACGACCAGACCGAGAAGACCCAGGCCGCCTATGCCCAATTGCGTTTTGCGCTGGAGGACAACTTTGGCGTGCCGGTGGACGGCAACGTGGGCCTGCGGGTGGTCCGCACCCGCATGGATGCCGCCGGCTACACCACCTTTTCCGGGACGCAGGTGCCGGTGAATGCTGCCGGCGTGCCGGTGCCGGTGATCCCCAACTTCGCGGTCGCGCAGGACTACAGCCAGACCTACACCAACAGCCTGCCCAGTCTGAACCTGCGCTTCAAGGCGAGCGAGAAGCTGCAGTTCCGGGCTGCGCTGGCCAAGGCGATCTCGCGTCCGGACTTCAGCCAGTTGCAGGCCACGACCCAGCTGTCGCAGACCGTCACCTCCAACACCGACGCCAACAACGTCACCACCGTCACCAACGTCAGCCGCACCGGCACGGCGGACGGCAACCCGATGCTCAAACCAGTCCGCGCCACCCAGGGCGACCTGACGGCCGAGTGGTACTTCAGCAGGACCGGCTCCTTCACGGTCGCGGCCTTCCACAAGGACCTGAAGGACGTCATCATCAATCAGACCACGGTGGTGCAGGTGCCCGATGTGACCGGGGCGGCGCAGAACTTCACCGTCACCTCGCCGATCAATGGCGCCAAGGCCAAAGTCAACGGTGTGGAACTGGCCTTCCAGACCTACTTCGACAGCTTGCCCGGCTGGCTCTCCGGGTTCGGGGTGCAGGCCAATTACACCTACGTGAAGAGCAGCACCAAGCTCTACAACCCGGTGACCTCGGCCTACTGCGCCGGCAGCAACAGCGCCTCCAACCTCAACCTGAACCTGAACGGCTGCGACACCGACGGCCGCTCCTTTGGCAATCTGCCACTGGCCAACCTGTCGAAGAATTCCTACAACCTGGCGCTGCTGTATGACCGCGGCCCGATCTCGGCCCGGGTGGCCTACAGCTGGCGGTCCAAGTACCTGCAGGCGGTGAACGTCAACGGCACCAACGGCGGCGATGGACTGGACACCAATCCAAACAGCCCGACCTTCGGCGGCACGTCGGTCGGCTGGGCGCTGCCCACCTGGGCCGATGCCTACGGGCAGCTGGATGCCGGCGTCTACTACAAGTGGAACGACAACCTGACCCTGGGTCTGGAAGGACAGAACCTCACCGACGCCACCTACAAGCAGTTGATGCAGCAGCACATCGGCATGATGGGTCGGGCCTGGTTCAACACCGGCCGGCGCTACACGCTGAGCGCCCGCATGTCCTTCTGACCCGTCGATCCGGAGAACCATCGATGCAAAGCCGTTCTGACTGGTTGGGGGCGATGAAGACTGTGGCGTTAGCGTCCGCGCTGCTGATAGGCGCAAACGCGCAGGCGGAGTCCCCGGTGGCACCGCGGCTGATCCAGCAGGACGGCCGCTGGACGATGCAGGTCGACGGCCAGCCCTTCCTGATGCTGGCCGGCCAGGTGCACAACTCCAGCAACTGGGCCGGCGCCCTGCCCCAGGTCTGGGCCGCCATCCGCGATGCCCATGCCAACACGGTGGCGGTGCCGGTGGCCTGGGAGCAGATCGAGCCGGAGGAAGGCCGGTTCGATTTCAGCTTTGTCGACACCCTGCTCAGCCAGGCGCGTGAGCAGAAGGTGCGGCTGGTGCTGCTGTGGTTCGGGACCTGGAAGAACACCAGTGCGCAGTACACGCCAGCGTGGGTGAAGCTGCACCCCGAGCGTTTTCCGCCGATGCTGGATGAGGAAGGCAAGCCGAGCTACTGCCTCTCGCCCTTTGGGGAGTCCACCCTCGAATCGGATCGGCGCGCCTTCGTGGCGCTGATGCGGCATCTGAAGCAGGTGGATGGCGACCGGCACACCGTCATCATGGTACAGGTGGAGAACGAGGTCGGCACCTACGGCCTGGCGCGGGATCACGGTGCTGCCGCCGAAGCGGCTTTCAATGCCCCCGTGCCGGACGCCATCCTGAAGGGCCAGCCGCCAAAGGCATCGAGCCGCGGCCGCGGCAGCTGGCGCGAGGTGTATGGCGAGGATGCCGACCAGTACTTCCACAGCTGGGCCATCGCCCGCTACATCGACCGCATCGCCGAGGCCGGCAAGGCGGTGCATCCGCTGCCGATGTCGGTGAACAACGCGCTGCGGGACCCGCTGGAACCCCTGACCCCCTGGAAGAAGAACTTTGCCAGCGGCGGGCCCACCTACGACGTGCTAGGGCTCTACAAGGCAGCGGCGCCCCACATCGACGTGATCGGTCCCGACCTCTACATGCCGGAGTCCGCCAAGGTGACGCGGGTGCTCGACCAGTTCCAGCGCCCTGACAACGCCCTGTGGGTACCGGAGATCGGCAATGCGGATCGGTATGCCCGCTACTTGTGGCAGGTGGTGGGACGCGGCGGCATCGGTGTCTCTCCGTTCGGCGTCGACTATGCGGACTACAGCAACTATCCGCTGGGCAGCCGCTTCACCGATGAACGCATGACGGCGCCGATCGCGGCCGTCTACCGACTGCTGCGGCCGATGGCATCGCAGTGGGCAGGGTGGGCGCAGCAGGGACGGACCCAAGGCGCGGCCGAAGGCAACGACCATGCGCCACAGACCCTGGCGCTCGACGGCTGGACCGTGCAGTTGATCTTTGGCGAATGGCAGTTCGGTGAGCGCAGCTGGCCGCAGCTCAAGGATGATGCGCCCCCGGGCAGCGAGACGCCGGCAGGCGGCGTGGCCGTAGCGCAGATCGGGCCGGACGAGTTCATCCTGGTGGGCCAACGGGTGCGGCTGCGTGTCTCGCCGGACAGCAGCTTCCGGGGACGCGGCCATACGCTGCTGTCGGCGGAGGAAGGCCAGTTCGATTCGAACGGACGCTGGGTGATGACGCGGCGCTGGAATGGCGACCAGGTCGATTGGGGCTTCAACCTGCCCGCACGGGGCACCGTGCTGCGGGTGCGGATGGGGCGGTACTGATGGGGCTCAAGAACATCCAGGGCGCCATGGCCCACGACGACCACAAGCCGGACGACGAGGGGCACGAGCAGCCTCGGGAGCACCTGCACGGCGGCCCCCCCGGCCGACGCCGCTGGCTGGCCCTTCACGCCCGGTCGGCGGCGGGTGTGCTCGCGTGGAGCGTCGCCCCCGCCTTCATGGCCTCGGCCCAATCCCGACCCCAGGCACCTGCCACCGAAGCGACGCACCCGCGACGCGCGAGGCCCTACCGGTGGACCGCCGTGCCGTTTGGCGGTGGTGGCTATGTGGACGGTCTCCTGTTCCATCCCACCCAGCGGGATCTTCTCTACTGCCGCACCGACATCGGCGGCGCCTACCGCTACGACCCGAGTGCGCAGCGCTGGATCCAGCTGCTGGACCCCCTCCCCCGCGCGCAGGCTGACCTGATGGGCGTGCTCAGCCTCGCCGTCGACCCCAACGACGCCGATCGCCTCTACGCTGCTTGCGGTCTTTATCTCGATCCTGCGGCTCAGGACGGCGCCGTGATGGCCTCCACCGACCGGGGGGCCACCTGGACGGTGCATCCGCTCACGCTGAAGCTGGGCGGCAACTCGGCGGGACGCGGCAGCGGTGAGCGGCTCCAGGTCGATCCCTGGCGAGGCGAGGTCCTGCTGCTGGGCACGTCCCAGAACGGCCTGCTGCGAAGTGCCGACCGCGGCCGCCGCTTCGAACCCCTGCCCTTTGCGCCGCGGCATGTGTCGCTGGTGCTGCTGGACCCTTCCAGCGGCCGTCCCGGCCAGGCTGCGCAACGGATCTACGTCGGCAGCCACGATCAACCTGGGCTCTATCTCTCCGAGGATGGCGGCCAGCACTTCCAGCCGGTCGCGGAGACACCGGCCCAGGCGCCACAACATGCGGCCCTCGGACCCGATGGCGTCCTGTATGTGAGCTTCGCCCTGGGGGACGGCCGCCATGTAGCCAACCCCAGCTACGCCACCACCGGCAGCGTCTGGAAACGCGATGCCCAGGGTCAATGGACGGACATCACCCCGGTGCGACCGGGAACGGGGCGTCAGGGCTTCGGATATTCGGGCCTCGATGTGGACCGTCAACAGCCCGGCCGTCTGGTGGTGTCCACCATTGAACGCTGGATGGACGGCGACGACCTGTTTGTGAGCGAGGACGGAGGCGTCTCGTGGACGGCGATGGGCGCACGTTCCCGGCATGAGCTGGGCACCCATTCCTGGCTGGCCAACTACAAGGCCAACACCCGCCGCCCCGATCCCATGGGGCATTGGCTGGCCGATGTGAAGATCGATCCCTTCAATGGGCGCCGGGCCGCCTACGGCACCGGGTATGGCGTCTGGATGACGGACGGCTTCGAGAGCCGTCCTGAAGCGCCCAGGGTGCCATGGCGGTTTGCGGTCGATGGCATCGAGGAAACCGCAACGCTGGAGATCAAGTGCCCACCGGTGGGCGCGACCTTGCTGGCGGCGATGGGCGATGTGTCGGGCGCGGGTTGGGACCGCCTGGATGCGCAGGCTTCGAGGCGTCTGTTCACCCCCAGCAACGAGACGAACCGGTCGATCGACTTCGCCGGCCTTGCCCCGGAGATTCTGGCGCGGACGTCCGACCATTGCCCGACCGGCGGGTATGTGTCGACAGACGGTGGGCTGTCCTGGCGCGCCTTCGGGCGGTCGTCACGGCTGGCGTCGACTGCCCAAGGCAGCCAGGCGCCGACCGGGATCGTCGCGGTGTCGAGCAAGGGCGGCTTCCTGCTGTGGGCACCCGAGGGGCAGCCGGCCTTGTGGTCGGCGGATCTGGGGCGCACCTGGTCTGCGAGCCAGGGCTGGCCCGCGTCCCCGAGCGCGCGACTGTGGCCGGTCGCCGACCGGGTGAATGAAGGCGTGTTCTATCTGCATGACCGCGCCAGCGGGTCGGTACTGATCTCCGACGATGGCGGTGCCCGCTTCCGACCCATGCTGACCGGCCTGCCGGTGGTGAACGACCATGAGGAGGCACAGCTGATCGCCGGGCCGGATCGTGCACGCGATCTGTGGATGGCGCTGCCTGACGGACTGATCCGCTTCGGCGCTCAGAGCCCCACGCCGCAGCGCCTGCCGCATGTGGCGCAGGCCTGGATGCTGGCACTGGGGGCCGCTGCGCCGGGCGCACGGACACCGGCGCTGTATGTGTGGGGACGGGTCCGGACGGGCGCTGACGGACAGTTGAACGCGCAAAACGGCGCCGAAAGGGACGCGCAAAGGGACGCAAACGGAGATGCCGAGAGGGACGCCCAGGGGGGCGACCCGGGAGAAGAGGGATTTTTCCGATCCGATGACGCTGGCCAGACCTTCGTCCGCATCAACGACGCGCAGCACCAGTATGGACGGCTGCTGCACATGGCGGCCCATCCGCGTGAGCATGGTGTGGTGTTCATCGCGCCTCACGGTCGTGGGGTGCTGGTGGGACGACCGGAGGCACGCGCATGATGGCGATTCGACTGGCGTCACGCCGACCGGATGCTGATGCTGTGCCCGCGTCGCAGCCGGCTGCGGCCCTGTCCGTAGCGGCTGCCGGCAGGAGCGCCGCAGCCCTCATGACGACAAACTTGCAGGGGACGAGGCGGCGGTCGATGCGAGCCGCGCTCCTCGTGGTGGCACTGCTGGCTCTCGTGTGCGGCGTTGCCAGGGCGAAGGCGCCCAACGGCTCATCGTTGTCGCCGTCCCGCGCACTGGCGCCTGCTGCTGGCGCGGCGCCCTCGGGCCAGCCGATGACACACGGCCTGACCCTCCACTACGAGCGCCCTGCCCCCGACACGCCTGCCGGCTGGGAGCAGCAGGCGCTCCCGATAGGCAACGGCCGGTTGGGCGCGATGCTGTTCGGCGGCGTGGCCAGAGACCGTGTGTCCTTCAACGACATCACGCTCTGGACGGGCGATGCCCAGCAGATGGGCGCCTATCAGCCGTTTGGGAATGTGGTGCTGGAGCTTCCCGGGCATGACCGGGAGATTGGTGGATATCAGCGCTCGCTGGACATTGCGTCGGCAGTTCATCGTGTGCGGTACCGCCATCGCGGCGTCTGGTTCGAGCGGGAGACCTTTGCCAGCCATCCGGATCAGGTGATCGTGATGCGGCTGACGGCCAGCCGTCCAGGTCAGTACAGCGGGCGCGTGCGCCTTGAAGACCGTCATGGCGCGTCGATCCTGGTGGACGGCGCCATGACTGAAGCGGTCGGGACGCTCGCGCCGCTGGCATCGGCACCAACATCGGCACCAACATCGGCATCGGCATCCGCATCGGCGGCGTCAGTGTCGTCCACGGCTCCAGGATCGCTTGCATACGCCAGCCGCCTCCAGGTGCTGCACGAGGGCGGACGCGTTCAGCAGGACGGACCGTCCCTCGTCTTTGATGGCTGCAACAGCGTCACCCTGATCCTGGCCGCCGGAACGAGCTACGTCCCGGACGCCACCCGCGCCTTCCTTGGCGACTCGCCCCGCGCCAGGGTCGCCGCCCAGGCCGAGGCCGCAGCCGCCCAAACCTTCGACCAACTGCGCCACACGCATCTCCAGGACCATCAGCGGCTGTTCTCCCGCGTCCATCTGTATCTGGGGCGTTCCCCTGTGGATCGAACCCGGCTGCCCACGGACGCCCGTCTCCTTCGCTACACCCGCGACGGGCAGGATCCAGAGCTGGAATCGCTGTATGTGCAGTTCGGTCGTTATCTGCTGATCGCCAGCTCCCGGGACAGCCTGCCCGCCAATCTGCAGGGCTTGTGGAACGACAGCCTGACGCCGCCCTGGAACGCGGACTATCACACCAACATCAATCTGCAGATGAACTATTGGCCGGCGGAGACGGCCAACCTGTCGGAACTGGCGCAGCCGTTCTTCCGGTTCGTGCAGAGCCAGATCCCTGTGTACCGCCGCACGGTCGCGAACACTGCTGCTGCATCGCTTGCTGCCGCGTCCGGCGCCCGTGGCGCCCATGGCGAAGCGACGTCGCATGTGATGCCCGCTGGAGACGAGGCCAGCGCTACTCCGGCGGCCGGCGACAGTGTGGCCGGCATGCTCGCGCCGCCCGACGCCGTCTCCCACGAGCCAATCCCGATCGACGCCCACGCAGGTCACGCGCGCCCGCCGGAAGAGCGCTTTCTGACTCCCGATGGACGCCCTGTGCGCGGATGGACCGTGCGCACCGAATCAAATCCCTTCGGCGCCATGGGCTACCTCTGGAACAAGACCGGCAACGCCTGGTACGCCCTGCACTTCTGGGAGCACTACGCCTTTGGCCGCGATGAGACCTTCCTGCGGCAGACCGCCTATCCGCTGATGAAGGAGGTCTGTCATTTCTGGGAGGACCAGCTCAAGCCGCTGCCCGACGGCCGGCTCGTAGCGCCGATGGGCTGGTCGCCAGAACATGGTCCGGTGGAAGACGGTGTGAGCTACGACCAGCAGATCCTCTGGGAGCTCTTCAACAACACCGTCACGGCCGCTCAGGTGCTGCAGATGGATGCGCAGTGGCGAGAGCACATCGCGGATCTGCGAGACCGTCTCGCGGGCCCGCGCATGGGCCGCTGGGGGCAGTTGCTGGAGTGGTTGCAAGAAAAGGACGACCCGGTGCTGGACACGCCCACCGACACCCACCGGCACATCTCCCATCTGTTTGCCGTGTTTCCAGGACGGCAGATTTCTCCGGAACGCACGCCTGCGCTGGCTCACGCCGCCCGCCGCACGCTGCAGGCCCGGGGGGATGCGGGCACCGGCTGGTCGATGGCCTGGAAGATGGCCTTCCGCGCCCGACTGGGCGATGGCGATGAAGCTCACCACCTGCTGCGTGGCCTGCTCGCCACGCCGGGCGCGCGGGCGGCCCAGACGTCAGGTCCTGGCACCGAGCACAACAACCATGGCGGGACCTACGCGAACCTGCTGGATGCACATCCGCCGTTCCAGATCGACGGCAACTTCGGCGCCACCGCGGCTGTGATGGAAATGCTGCTCCAGTCCCATGCTGACGTGCTGCATCTGCTGCCCGCGCTGCCCGCAGCGTGGCCCGAGGGTGAGGTGCGCGGCCTGCGGGCCCGAGGCGGGCTGGAGGTGGACCTCCGCTGGTCCGCCGGTCGCCTGACGGAAGCCACCCTTCGCACTGACTCGCCCGCAGCCGCGGTGGTGGTGCGAACCGGTGACCGGCGCCGCGAGGTGCTGGTGCAGCCGGGGCAGGCCCTGGTGCTGGATGGCCAACTGCGCACCGTGGAACCCGTCAGGACCACGCCTCAGGGGCCGTCGGCACGGTCAAGGCGATCGGGGGCATCCACACGAGCGGGCACATCAACACGATCGGCGCAGTCCCTGCCGTCACTGGTGTCACTGCCGTCCCCGTCCCAGGCACCCTGGGCATCCCCATCTCCGTCCTCGTCCTCGTTCCCCTCCACGCCTCAGCCCGACGGCCGTCACGACGCCTCGATCGTGGCGCTGCCGTTCCCCCCTTCCACCGCTCACCGACTCCACCCGCTATGAACCTGCTGCGTATGGTCATGACCGCAACCACCCTGACTGCCTCTCTGGCCGCCGCCGCTGCGGGCGGCTCCCCCGCCCCGGCCGTGACAACGGCCCCGGATGAACTGCCGCTGTTCGTCGGCAAGCCGCTGTCCGGCTGGTCCATCGGTGTGGCCGACTTCGAACAGAGTGCCCGCCTCACCGGCGAGCGCGCCACCGTCCCGAAGCAGGCCAACAGCCAGGTGCCCGCCAGCGAGGTCCACGCGCTGCGCGCCACCAGGACCGAGCGCGGCGACGCCCTCACCCTTCAATGGAAAGAGTCCTGGTTCGCCACCCTGCGGCTGGAAGGCGGCGCGCCGGTCGACCTGCGCCCCTACCTCGCGCACGGCACGCTGGAGTTCGACATCAAGGTCGACGATCTCGCCAAGGGCGGGTTGAGCGTCAAGCTGGCCTGCGGCGACGGCTGCGAACGCAAGGTCAACTACCTGCTGCCCGCGCGAGCGCTGGAGGGCAAAGGCTGGCAACGCCTCTCGTTCGCCCTCAACTGCTTCAAACGGGATGACGACGACTTCAGCGCCGTCCGTCAGCCCTTCAGCGTGGACACCAGCGGCACCGGCCAGGTCACCATTGCCAATGTCCGGGTGCTCAAGCGCGGCCTGCCCAACGCCTTCTGCGCCGACCCTCGCACCGAGTCCGTCACGCCCAGCCCACTGCTGCAGACCTGGGCGCTGGAATGGTGGATCCCCCGCCATGAGCAGAAGCTGGCCCAGGTGCAGCAGATGCGGTCGAGCGGTCCACTGCCGGAGGTCGTCTTCATTGGCGACTCCATCACCCAGGGCTGGGAAGATGTGGGAGCACCCGTCTGGCGCGAATACTTCTCGCGCTATCAACCGTTGAACCTCGGCTTTGGCGGCGACCATACCGAAAACGTGCTGTGGCGCCTGCAGCATGGCGAGATCGACGGCATCGCGCCCAAGGTGGCGGTGCTGATGATCGGCACCAACAACACCGGTGACCGCATGGAAGATCCTCGCACCACCACCGAGGGCATCCGCCGCCTCATCACTGAGCTGCGCATGCGGCTGCCGGCCACCCGCATCCTGCTGCTGGCGGTGTTCCCGCGGGAACAGAAACCCGGCGGTCCGCTGCGGGCCATCAATGACGAGGTGAACCGGCGCATCGCCAGCCTCGCCGACGGCGAAACCGTGCAGTTCCTCGACATCCGCCACACCCTGATGAATGCCGACGGCACCCTCTCCGCCGATGTGATGCCGGACTGGCTGCATCTCAGCGAGAAGGGCTACCGCCTCTGGGCCGAGGCGATGGCGCCGACGCTGGCCGAGCTGGTGCGCACGACGCCGGCCGTCGTGCCGTCGCGGGCCGGAGCGCCGTCACCGGCGGGTGCAGCTCCGTCCTCGTCGCCATGACCGTCCTGCGGGTTTTCCGCCCACCCTTCCGCGCTCCATTCCCCCGCATCGTGGTCCGCCGCGGTGCCTCTGCAGTCCCGGCGCTTGCGCCGTCACCAGGTGGCTTTGCCTCATGAACACCTCGATGTCCTCGACGTCTCCAACGTCCGCCTCCCAGCCCTTCGGCTACCAGTCGCCGTTCCCGCCGCATTTCGTGCTGGGCGTCTCTGCCTCCGCCCCGCAGATTGAGGGTGCCGCCTTCACCGACGGCAAGGGTTTTTCCAACTGGGACCACTTCGCCCGCCAGCCCGGCACCGTCTTGGGCGGCGACACGCTGGACGTCGCCGTCGACCACTACCACCGCTTCGACGAGGACTTCGCCCTGATGGCCTCGATGGGCGTTCGCGACTACCGCCTGTCGATCGCCTGGCCGCGCATCCATCCCGACGGCGGCCCGACCGTCAATCAGGCCGGGATCGACTTCTATCACCGCCTCTTCGCCAGCATGAAGCGGCACGGCATCACCCCCTGGGTCACCCTGTTCCACTGGGACCTGCCGCTCCCGCTGGAAGCCCGGGGCGGCTGGACCTCGCGCGAGACGGTCGACGCCTTTGGCCGCTACGCCGAAACCGTGGTGAAGGCCTTCTCGGGCGCAGTCAAACACTGGATCACCCTCAACGAGATCCGCTGCTTCACCGTGCTCGCCTACGGCCAGGGCATCAAGGCGCCGGGTCGCAAGGAGCCCGAGGCGGTCGTCAATCAGACCATCCACCATGCGCTGGTGTGCCACGGACTGGCCGTCCGCGCCGTGCGCCAATGGGGCGGCGAAGGCGCCCGGGTGGGCCTGACCGACAATTCCGACGTGTGCGTGCCGGTCACCGAAACGCCGGCCGACATCGCCGCCGCTACCGCCTGGTTCCGGGACCGCAATGCCCACATCCTCGGCGCGATGCATGCCGGTCACTATCCGGAGCATTACCTGCGCCGGGTGGGCAAGGCTGCACCCAAGGTGGCCGAGGGTGACTTCGCCCTCATCCACCTGCCGACCGATTTCCTGGGCATGAACATCTACACCGGCCACTACGTGCGGGCTGCCGATACGCCGGACGGCTACGAAACCCTCGCCCTGCCTCCCGCCTACCCCCGCGCCGACCCGCCGTGGCTGCACCTGATGCCGCAGTCGATCTACTGGGCGCCGCGGCTGGCCCATGCGCTGTACGGGCACTCATCTCTCTTCATCACCGAAAACGGCTGCGGTTACGACGACGAGCCGATGATCAAGGGCGAGGTTCAGGATCTGCATCGCCGCGAATACCTGCGCAGCCATCTGCGCGAAGTGCACCGCGCCATTGCGGACGGGGTGCCACTGGACGGCTACTTCTGCTGGTCGTTCATCGACAACTTCGAATGGGAGGACGGCTACCGCCGACGCTTCGGACTGGTGCACTGCGACTATCAGACGCTCAAGCGCACGCCCAAGCTGTCGGCTCGGTACTACGCCCAGGTCATTCGCGAGCGGCGGGTGCTCTGAGATGCACGCGTGGGGCCACGCTTTGAGGCATGCTCACAGGCTGACCTCAAGACCTGCGCCCTGCGAGCGCCGCACGACCATGAACACTCCTGCCAAACCGCGCAAATCCAGTCACGCTGCCACTCTGGCCGATGTCGGCCGGGCGGCGGGGGTGTCGGCCATGGCGGCCTCGGCCGTGCTCAATGGCGCGAGGACCTCGGCGCGCATCAGCGAGGAAACCCGGGATCGCATCCTGGAAGCGGCCCGCCAGCTCAACTACCGACCCAATGCCACCGCCCGGGCGCTGACCAGCCGCCGGATGAACACCCTGGGCCTCGCCACCACGCTCAACCGGGAGGAACTGAACCAGTACTTCCTGGAAGTGTTCACCGGGGTGGTGGAGGCGGGCGCGGAGCTGGGCCAGAACACCACCGTCTTTGCGCTGGAAGACTGGCACCGGCAGGCCTCCCGCATTCCGTCCTTCTGCGACGGTCGCATTGACGGGCTGATCCTGCTGGCCCCGCTGCTGGACGACCAGGAAGCGCAGCAACTGCCGGACCACACCCCGATCCTGTCGATCCACAGCAATGTGATCATTCCCGGCGTCATCAATCTCGAGTCGGATGAAGAAGCCGGCGCACAGGCGATGGTGACGCGGCTGCTGGAGATGGGCCACCGCCGCATCCTGCATCTGGCGGGACCCAACCACTCCCTCGGCGCTCGTCGCCGCGTGGCGGGATATTTGCGGGCGCATGAGCAGGCGGGTGTCGAGCCGCCGCCAGACCATGTGGTGGAAGGCGAGTTCCATGCGGAGTCCGGCCGCCGCCGGCTGACGCAGTGGCTGGAAGCGCATCGCGGTGAGGAACTGCCGCACGCCATCTTTGCTGGCAATGACGCCATTGCCATGGGCTGCGTGGACGTCCTGGTGGCCCGCGGCATTCAGATTCCCCAGCAGATGTCGCTGGTGGGTTTTGACGACACCCAACTGGCCCGGTCGGCCCGCCTCGCCTCGGTGCGCCAGCCGCTGCGCGAGCTGGGCCAGCGTGCCGCCCGGCTGCTGGTGGCCAGCGTCGACGCCAAGCTCGGCGAAGGCCAGCCGCCTGCGGCCACCAATCTGGTGCTTCCCACCGAGCTGGTGGACGGCGCCACCCTCTCTGCGCCGCGGCCTGGGCCGCTGCGCATTACCTGACCACGGGCTCACGCCCGCCCCTGCCATGAGTGCCACTCCCCTGACGGTTTCACAAGATGCCAGCGCCGCCGGCGCAGCCGGACCCTCTTCCCACAGTGGCCCGGGCGACGGGGACGCGTCAGGGATGAAGCACGATGCGCCATGGGGCGCGGCGCCGCACGGAGGCGGGATCGGTGCGCGGGACCGGGTGCCGCTGCCGCAGAAGGTCGGGTACGGGATGGGCTCGCTCATCGATCTGTGGGGCCACTGGCTCTACCCGGCGCTCGCTTTCCACGTCTACAACGTGTTTCTCGGTGTGGCGCCGGGGCTGATCTCCACGGCGCAGATGATCAAGGTGCTGGTCGATGCGGCTTCAGATGCGATTTTTGGCTGGCTGTCGGACAACACCCGCACCCGCTACGGCCGCCGTCGCCCATTCATCCTGGTGGGGGGCGTGCTCGCCGGCATCGGACTGCCGCTGATGTTTGCGGTGGGCCGCGGATGGACGGACACCGAGTACTTCGTGTTCATGGTGGTTTCCACCATCTTGTATGTGCCGGTGATGAGCTGCTTCAACATGCCCTGGGTGAGCCTGGGCGCGGAGATGACGCCGGACTATCACGAGCGCACCAATGTGCAGTCGGTGCGCAATGCCATCCAGAAGCTGCCGGAACTGGCGATGTTCTTTGCCGCCCAGTTCACCACCCTTGCGTGGTTCCACGATGCGGACGGCAAGCCGGACATCCTGCGGGGCGCCCAGACCTACTGCATGCTGCTGGGTGCGGTGATGGTGGTGGTGGCCATTGCGATGTTCGTGCTGGTGCGAGAGCGTTATTACGTGAATCTGGTGGCGCGCACGCAAAGCCACATTCCGTTCCGGGACACGCTGTGGCGCACCCTGCGCTGCCGGCCTTTCCGCCATCTGCTGTGCATGAATCTGGCCTATGGCATTGGCACAGCGATGGTGGCGGCGCTCGGGTATTACGCGACGGTCTACTACGTCTGCAAAGGGGACATCACCCTGGCGACGAAATGGAACACCGCCATGGGGCTCTCCGGCATGGCGTTCGGCTTCCTGGGCATTCTGTTTTTCAACCGGGTGGCGCGTCGTTACGGCAAACGCATCGGTCTGGGCGTGGTGCTGACCCTGGCGATCGGCGCGTTCATTGGAGACTGGTGGCTCTACAACCCAGCGCTGCCGGGGCTGCAGCTGCTGGCCTGCGGCTTTGTGGCCTTCACCGGTGCTGGATTCTGGACGCTCTACAACTCAACGCTGGCGGACGTGGTGGACTACGACGAAACCCAGACGGGTCAGCGACGAGAGGGGTCGTTCTCGGCGTGCCAGTCGTGGATCTCGAAGGTGGGCATCGCGCTGGGCGTGGGCGCATCGGGCTGGATCCTGCAGTTCACCGGCTTCGATTCGAAGCTGCCGGTGCAGTCCGAGCATGCGATCTTCATGATCCGGATTCTGCTCTCCGGCATTCCAGTCATCGGCTTGGTGATGGCGCTGGTGGCGCTGATCCGATTCGAGCTGACGGAGCGGCGGATGCAGGAGATTCGGGTGCGGTTGGAGGCGGAGCGGGGGCAGGTTTAAACCGAGAATGAGCGCCGTAAAAGAAAAAGCGGCCATAAGGCCGCCTCACTGGAAAAAATCAATTATTGCAGGCCCGCCTGGTGAAGTGACATTTCTGCCACCCGGCCTTTCTTCACCCGGGCCTCAATATCATCCGCGGTCATTCGAGGAGTTGGTTTTAGACATTCCAGGTCCACACACTGCGCGCCACTTCGAGCAGAGTTCGCGCCAGACATTCCAGTGGTCCCGAGCTTGACCTTGGCCACCTGCTTTGCCGGGCGACCAACATGCAGGATATGGGTGAAAAAATATTTGATATTCATTGTCGATACCCGTTATCCGACAGATAAGTAGGAAGAGTGTGCCACGACCGGCTCCCCGCTCGCAAGTCGAAGGTCATTTCCCCACCCCCTCCCTCGAGGCTCCACCAATGAGGGTCTCGTTCAATGATTTCCAGGAGGTCCTTGGCACCGGCCAGGCGCGGCAGCGCAGCAATCGCCTCGGCGGTCAAGGGATGAAGAGGCGCGTTGAACCCGAATCGGGCCCAGCTATAGTACCCATTGAATCCAGGGTTCCACTCGCCAGCGATTTTGTAGCTCTTGCCACCTGCGGCGAGTAAATCGACTCGCGCCAGGCCAAGCGCGCAACCTACTTGAGCACATCGGAAGAATCCGACGGCGCCCAGACCCTTTGGACCGTCAGCAAACATGGCCAGCTCGATATATAGATAAAGCTCTTGCGAGTCAGGGTCGGCGCGAATATAAAACTCATTGGTGTAGCCCTTTTTGATGAGCTTCGGATGAGTCACCTGCATGACGATTTCATCTCGCTGCATTTTCACGACCACCGTCGCGCCTGCCGGGGCCATGCTCAACGACTGAATCTGGAAACGGTCAATCGCCTTGCCACCCAACGCCGGCTTATCAATGAAGACAACCCGGCATGATCTTCGGAAGTATTCGTCGTGCTTGCAGCGTTCGTCCGCGAAGCGCCAAAGGACGTTTCGCCAGAACCAACTCTTGACCATCCCCATTTCGCCGCTCCAAGCCAGGTCTTGCCGTCCTTGCCCGCCCCCGCGTGGGCAACAGGACTCAACGATCGATGATCCGCATCGTCGTTGTTCAAGCCGGCAGTGATGACCAGCGCACGAACGGTTCCACCCTCGCGTCATCATGCAGAAACGACAAGGGCCGGCAGAGCCGGCCCTTCAATGTTGAAGCGTGTCTTTCAGAACGCGTGGCGGATGCCAACGCCATACAGGCGCGTGGTCGCATCCATCTGCGTCCCGGCGCCGGACAGCACCGGAATCTCCAGCGCGCCCAGCGGCAGCAGCATCGTGGTGGGGCCACCCGCCAGCGTGAGCGCCGGATTCAGCGGGCTGCGCACGATGTTGCCGCGCTTGTCTTCCACCTGCGCATACCGCAGATACACGGCGGTCCGCTTGGACAGGTTGTACTCCGCGCCAAAGGTGTACGCGAGGTTCTTGCCCTTGGTGAAGTTGTTGAACTTGTTGTCGCTGACTTGCGCAATCAGGTCGATGAAGCCAATCGACTGCTTCACCGCGCCACTGATCGAGGTGATGCGCGGATCCCCATCCCCCGATTCCTTGAACTGCCCCCGGTAGAAGTTGCCCGCCACTTCCGTGCCGGTGCTGTTGAAGCGGTATTTGGCACCCGCCATGTAACTGCTGAAGCTCTCGGCATTGAACAGCGGCACAAAACCCTGCGCAGTCGCCAGACCGAACGGCACCCCGAATCGGTTGTGGTGATAGCCCGCCACCAGCGTCAGATCGGACTGTGTGAAGGCGACCATCGCGCCCACGGTGCGCCCACGGCCGGAACTGTCTTCGGTGCCGGCAGTGGCGCCACCAATGATCTGGCCCGTATTGGCATTCGAGCTGGGCGACCGCGCCGCGCTCACCCGAGGGCCCACACCAGCATTGGGCGAGAAGGTCAGCTGCGCCAGCCACGGCCCCTGCGCCAGCGTGTAGCTGACCATGTTGTCCTGATAGACCTGGAGGTTGTTGACGGTGACGCCCGCCCCAAGGATGTCGGTGGAGCCAAGCCGCTCGACACTGTTGAAGTAGTAGGCCACCAGAAGCGGCGCCGCCTGGCGCCCGAGACGGAACTCACCCACCGGCGTGGTCAGCCCGACCCAGGCGACACGGCCAAAGAAACGGCCGTCATTGCTGATCGTGCCAGCGTCCGGTGTGAAACCGCCCTCCAGCTGGAATCTGGCCTGATACCCGCCGCCGAGGTCTTCATTGCCCTTGAAGCCCAGATAGGACTGCCTCGTCAGACTGGTGGACATGCGGCTGGTCGAGGTGGCCGGAGCCGCCACCGCATTGGGCACCGGACGGCCGCCCGCCACGCCGAAAAGCGTGCCCTGGACATTGCCCTCACTCTTCTTGATCTGATCCACCGCAATGTCGAAAGACCCATAGACGGTCAATCCGCCCTGCGCCTGCGCAGCGCCCTGAACACCCATGACGCCAAGGCCGGCGGCCGCTGCCAAAGCCCAGCCACTACGCACGGCTGCCGCTATGCGGCTCCGGCGGGCGACGGCAACAGAAGCGACGCCGCCATTGGGGGCCGCGGACGGGCACGCGGCCCGACAAATGATGGAGTGGGAATGCATGGGCACGATCATCGACCGGCGGCCACAGGCCCGCCGGTCATTGAATGGAGTGTCTGGAAGTATTCACGAATCTCCCAAGGACCGACACAAGCTGTTGGATTTCGGGGACATTCGTTTGACTTCGTGCGATTGCACTGGCAATCGGGCGAAAAGGAATCGATGTGTGCGATGGCAGCCCACCGCATGCGATTAAACGAACAAACGATATCCGTCCGTGTCAAGCGCCCTGCCCGCCTCGCTGCGCCTTGAGCGCATCCGCGGTCGACTGCAGATCGGCCACCAGCCGGTCCAGCCCGTGGGCCTTGTCATAGAAGGCATCCGCCCCATGACGGGCACAGAGCATTTCGTAGAAGTCCGGGTCGCGGTTGCTCAGCACAAAGAGCTTGCCGCCGAACCCGATCTGCCGCGCCCGCTCCAGCACCTTCATGCCGGAGCCTTCCGCCAGACCGATATCGACCAGCACCACATCGGGCATGGTGCTGCGGATGAGCGTCAGGGCTGATTCTTCATTGTCGGCCTGCCCGATGACGGACAGCCCCGACACATCGGCCAGCAGGCGGACCATCTGGCGGCGGATGATTTCCGAATCTTCAATGAGGACAAGCTTCATGCTGGACTGCGCAGTGCGTGAAGCCCTGAGTCTGCCCGCTTTCGGTGCGTCCGCGACTGAAGAATTTGTAAGACCGGGCCTCTCCCGAGACCCGGCCGTGATCACTTGCGCTTGTTGTACACGTCAATGAACACTGCGGCCAGCAAGACCAGACCCTTGATCACCTGCTGGTAATCGATGCCGATGCCCAGAATGGACATGCCGTTGTTCATGACGCCCATCACAAAGGCACCGATGACCGCGCCCATGATCTTGCCGACGCCGCCGGAGGCAGAGGCGCCGCCCACAAAGCAGGCCGCAATCACATCCAGCTCGAAGCCCAGCCCGGCCTTGGGCGAGGCCGTATTCAGACGCGCCGCAAACACCAGCCCGGCCAGCGCTGCCAGCGCACCCATGTTGACGAAGGTGAAGAACGCCACCCGCTCGGTACGCACCCCCGACAGCCGGGCGGCCTTTTCATTGCCGCCCACCGCATAGACCCGGCGGCCCAGTGTCGTGCGGCCGGCAATGAAGTCATAGGCCAGCGTCAGAACCACCATGACCACCATGACGGTGGGCAGCCCCTTGTAGGACGCCATCAGCCAGCTCATGGCCATCACGCCCACCACAATGACGGCCTGGCGCAGCAGGAAGATCGGACCGGGCTCCACTTCCATGCCATGGGTGAGACCGGCACTGCGATGCCGCCAGGCCACCACCACGGCGGACACCGACAGCAGCAGGCCCAGGCCCAGCGTCGTCGAACGCGGATCTTCCTGATTCAACAGCTCCGGCAGGAAGCCGGAGCTCAGCGCCTGGAAGGCATCGGGGAACGGACCCAGGGACTGGCCCTGCAGGACCGCCAGCGCCAGTCCTTTGAAGACCAGCATGCCGGCCAGGGTCACGATAAAGGACGGAATGCCCAGATAGGCGACGAACCAGCCCTGTGCCGCGCCAATCACGGCGCCGGCGAGCAGGCACACGACCGCGGCGGGAAAGGCCGGCCAGTTGTAATTGACCATCAGCACCGCCGCCAGCGCGCCGATGAAACCGCAGACCGAGCCCACCGAGAGGTCGATATGGCCCGCCACGATCACCAGCAGCATGCCCAGCGCCATGATGACGATGTAGCTGTTCTGAAGCACCAGATTGGTCAGGTTCAGCGGCTGCAGGAGCGTGCCATCCGTGAGGTACTGGAACAGCCCCATGATGGCCACCAGCGTGATCAGCATGCCGTAGTCACGCAGATGACGCTTGAGGAAATGGGCGATACCGCCCGAGGCGTTGCCGCGCGGCGCCGGCGGAGGCGCAGTGCGGGCGGAAGGAGCACCGTGAACCGGTGCCGTCAGTGGGTCATGCATGGCGTAACTCCCGGGCGCCGACGATGGCACCCATGATTCTTTCCTGTGAAGCGTCGGCGGCATCCAGTTCAGCCACCATGCGTCCTTCATTCATCACATACATCCGGTCGCACATGCCCAGCAGCTCCGGCATTTCCGAAGAGATCATCAGAATGCCGCAGCCGCTTTCCGCCAGCTGGGCGATCAGGCTGTAGATCTCGAACTTGGCACCGACGTCGATGCCGCGGGTGGGTTCATCCAGGATCAGCAGACGCGGCTTGGAGAACAGCCACTTGGCCAGCACCACCTTCTGCTGATTGCCGCCGGACAGGTGCACCGTCTGTTGCGTCACATCGCGGCAACGCGTGGCGAGTTGCTGGCGATAGTCCTGCGCCACCGAATGCTCGCGCGCCGCATCCAGCACTCCGGCACGCGAGACGCCGTCCAGATTGGCCAGGCTGGTGTTGCAGGCGATGGAGTCATTCAGCAGAAGCCCCAGCGATTTGCGGTCTTCGGTCACATATGCGAGCCCGGCGCGAATCGCCTTGGGTACGGTCGATACATCCACCGGCTGGCCATCCATCAGGGCGGTGCCTGAAATGCGCCGGCCATAGCTGCGGCCGAAGACGCTCATGGCCAGTTCAGTCCGGCCCGCGCCCATGAGTCCGGCAATGCCGACGATCTCTCCGCGCCGCACATTCAGGTTGATGCCCCGCACCACTTCCCGCCCGGCCTGCACCGGATGGAAGGCATGCCAGTCGCGCAGTTCAAAGAGCATCTCGCCGATCTTGGGCGTGCGGCGGGGATACCGATCCGCCAGATCCCGGCCCACCATCGCCTGGATGATGCGGTCCTCACTCACCGGCTCATGACGGCAGTCCATCGTGGTGATGGAGCGGCCGTCGCGCAGCACGGTGAGTCGGTCCGCCACCTTGGTGATCTCATTGAGCTTGTGGGAGATGAGGATGCAGGCAATGCCCTGCTCCCGCAGCTCCATCAGCCGGTCCAGCAAGGCTTCGCTGTCCGACTCATTCAGGCTGGCGGTGGGCTCATCCAGAATCAGCAGCCGCACGGATTTCGCCAAGGCCTTGGCGATTTCCACCAGCTGCTGCTGGCCGATGCCCAGGTCCGCCACCCGCGTGTCCGGCGATTCACGCAGGCCCACGCGGTCCAGCAGGTCCCGCGCACGGCGGTACATGGCCATGCGATCAATCACCCCGAAGCGCGATGGCTCGTGGTTCAGGAACAGGTTCTCCGCAATGGAGAGCTGGGGGACCAGCGCCAGTTCCTGGTGAATGATGATGATGCCCAGCGCTTCGCTGTCGACAATGCCACCGAAGTGGCGCTCCTCGCCTTCGAAGTGAATCTCGCCTTCATAGTCGGGGTGCGGGTAGACCCCGCTGACCACCTTCATGAGGGTTGATTTGCCGGCACCGTTTTCACCGACCAGGGCGTGAATCTCGCCGGGATGCACCTTCAGGTGCACCTGCTCCAGCGCGGTCACGCCATGGAACCGCTTGGTGATGCCGCGCAGCTCAAGCAGCGGCGCGGCCGCCTCCGGCGCACGCGCCGCAGGCACAGGGATCGCTTCAGCCATACTACCTCCGTGCGTCCGTGGAATCAGCGCACCTGGCTCTCTTTGTAGTAGCCGCCGTCCACCAGCACAGGCTTCCAGTTGGTCGCATCCACCGAGACCGGCTTCAGCAGGATGCTGGGCACCACCTTCACGCCGTTGTTGTAGGTCTTGGTGTCGTTCACCGCGGGCTGCTTGCCGCTCAGCATGTCGTCCACCAGACCCGCGGCGGCCGTGGCCAGCGCACGGGTGTCCTTGAAGACGGTGCTGGCCTGCTCACCCTTGATGATGGACTTCACCGACGGGATCTCCGCGTCCTGGCCAGACACCACCGGGCACGGCAGCGACTTGCTGCAATAACCCGCGCCCTTGAGCGACGACAGGATGCCAATGCTCATGCCGTCATACGGCGACAGCACCGCATGCAGGCGCTCCTTGCCGTAGAAGGCGCTGAGCAGGTTGTCCATGCGGGCCTGTGCGGCGGAAGCATCCCAGCGCAGCGTGCCGACCTTGGCCATGCCCATCTGCTTGCTGCGCACCACCAGCTTGCCGCTGTCAATGTAAGGCTTGAGCACCGACATCGCACCGTCATAGAAGAACGTGGCGTTGTTGTCGTCCGGCGAGCCGCCGAACAGCTCGATGTTGAACGGGCCCTTGCCTTGCGCCAGACCCAGCTTGTCAATCAGCGACTGGCCCTGCATCACGCCGACCTGGAAGTTGTCGAAGGTGACGTAGTAGTCGATGTTCTTGGTGCCCTTGATCAGGCGGTCATAACCCACCACCTTGATGTTGGCGGCGGCCGCCTTTTGCAGCACGCTGGAGAGTGCCGAACCGTCGATGGAGGCAATCACCAGCACCTTCACCTTCTTGGTGATCAGGTTCTCGATCTGCGCCAGCTGATTCGGAATGTCGTCTTCGGCGTATTGCAGGTCGGCCTTGTAGCCCTTGTCCTTGAACGCCTTGACCATGTTGTCGCCGTCCGCAATCCAGCGGGCGGAGCTCTTGGTCGGCATCGCGATACCGATCAGACCTTTGTCCTGGGCCAGCACCTGGGTGGCCGTCCCGGCCAGTCCGATGGCCGCCACCAACGAGGTGAGCAGGCCCAGGGCGCCGCGGCGCGGCAGCATTGCTTTTGTCATGTGGTCTCCGTTGTGTGCTTTTAAGAATCGATGCCCGTCGGACCTGTCCTCTCTCTCAACAACTCAGGACTGCCGAAGGTGGCACAGCATCGCATGAATGAAAACTGAATGCATCATGAACAACCCATGAATGCTTCAGCCTTGTGCGGGGCATGGCAAGCAGCGTGCCAACCGTGTTCATCGAGGTTCTGCCGTGTTTTTGCATCATCCGCCGATGCTGGAGGCCGCTCGATAAAGTTTCAGCGGCAGGTGATATCTGTTTGGGCATCACCTGCCGCGTTTTGGCCTGTCTGGGCGCTATGTCGTCATCCCGACGTGAATGCGCCCGCCGTATTGGTGTTCTCCCTAATGACCGCCGCCACCGCCGGTGTCAGACGAGCTGTCATCCTGCACCTTCACCGGAAACGGTGCAAACCAGGCCAGCACGATCGGCGGAATGGAGAACAGCAGGACCAGACCAAAGAAGGAGGCGTAGTGCTGCCCGACCGCCGCGTAGACCCAGCCACTCACGCTGCCGGTCGCCCATTTGGTCAATGCCATGACGCCGGTCGCCATGGCGTAATGGGTCATCTTGAAAGGCCCCGGCGCAATCTGCTGCATCATGTACAGCATGTGACCCACCGAGCCCATGCCAAAGCCGAATTTCTCCAGGGCCACCACGGCGCCAATCAACATCACGTTGTCGGGCATTGCGTGACTCAGGTAGTAATAAGTCAGGTGCGGCAGGTTGAGACAGATCGCCAGCAGCAGGAAGGTGCGCTTGAGCGTCATGCGGGCGACGATGAAGCCGCTCAGGAAGGCGCCAGCAATGAAGGCCACCGTCCCCACCGTGCCATAGATGTGACCCAGCGCGGCATTGTCGAGACCCAGACCGCCCACGTCCCGCGGGTCCAGCAGGAACAGCGGGCCGAATTTCTCGATGAAGCCTTCGCCGAATCGATAGAAGAAGACCACGGCCAGCATCATCCAGATCGACGGCTTCTGGAAGAAGGTGATCCACGATTCACGCAGGGACACCATGGCACTGCGCAAGTCCTGGCCCTGGATGGACGACGGCGCTCCGGTGGGCAGTACCCGCAAATGCCACAGCCCGAAGCCGCCCATCATCCCGGCCGCCCCCAGCATCACCGCCATCCAGCAATGCACCCAGGACCAGCCCAGGTCCTTGTGCAGCCAGCCGGTCAGCGACACCAGCAGCCCCGAGGCGACCACCGCGCCGAGGTTCCAGCACATGCCCTGCACCCCGGAGTACCGCGCCTGGTCGCGCAGCGGCATGGTGGTCATGAAGACGCCATCCGCGACGATGTCCTGCGTGGCCGAGGCAAACCCGGTGATCCAGAAGAATGCCAGCGAGGCGCGGAAGAAGCCGTCCAGTGGCAGGCTGAATGCGACGAGACCCAGGGAGGCCATCATCAGGAACTGCATGCTGATCACCCACCAGCGTTTGGTGCGATAGGGTTCCAGCAAAGGCGACCAGAGCGGCTTCAGCACCCAGGGCAGATACATCTGCGAGGTGTAGAGCGCAATGTCCTCATTCGAGATGCCCAGATTCTTGTAAAGGATCGCGGCCACCGCCCCCACCAGCACATTGGGCAGCCCCATCGCCAGGTAGAGCGACGGCACCCAGGTCAGCGGATGCAGTCCATTGCGGCGGCGGTCGCCCGCGGAGACGGCCGGGCCGTCCGACGACGGCTGGGCGCCGGAGAGGGACTGCGCCGAATGGGCAGTGCCAGGTGTGGAGAGGTCGGCGCTCATGGCGTGCCTTTCGAGGAAACCGCCGTGGCAGCGGAGGTCGGGAGGAGATGGGCTGCAGCGGTACGGGGGGCCGATGCGCCTGGGGACGTCGGGGGTGCCGACGTCCTGCCCAGCACATCCAGGGCGCCCGCCACATACACGAGCGGTGCATTCCAGTTGATGGCGATTTCATTGCTGGCGTAGCTGCACACATGGTCCAGCCACGACAGCGCCGTGAGGGTCGACGGGTACGGCACCGGGCAGTCCGCCTTGTCCTGCTGGCCGGGGTTCGCCCCGCCTACCAGGAAACCGGGCACCGGGTCGACGATGCCGTCCGCTTCCGAGGGACGATGGTGCGGATGCATCGGCGGCTTCAGGCCAAAACCGGTCACCTGCGACCGGCCGAGCGGATTGCGGCCCAGCACGTAGTCCAGGTCGGATTGCGCCGCCGCAAGCGCATCCCGGCGGAACGGATCGCGCGCGGCCGCCTGCACGGAGCGCGCCGTGCTGTCCACCAGCCGCGCCGCCTGAATCAGCATCAATGCCTGGTTGAGCACTTCGGAGTTGCTGCCCCATTTGAAATCCGACGTCTGCAGCGGCACGCGCCACGCCGATTGCTTCCAGCGCTGGATCAGCCCGGCGGCCAGGATGCGAACCCGCTGCTGCACGATGACCTGGTCCTGCGCCGACAGCCTGCTGCGATGCTGCGCCAGGGTCACCCAGGCCAGGCCGTCCACATCACTCCACGCGGGCACAGCGATGCCGACCTCGCCGGCCCCGCCCAGGCGCAGCGTCTCCAGGAAGCGCGCCTCGCCGGTCGTCGCCCACAGTTCTGCGGCGGCCCAGGCGAATTCATCGCTGAGCCGGGTGTCGTCATACGCGCCCGTCACCACATCGGCGGGCTGCTGATAGAGGACGTCCTTGTGCTGTTGGGCCCAGTCCCATGCAGCCAGCGCGGCGTCGCGCAGGCGCGCCGAACGCCCGGGTGACTGGGCGTCAAACGGTGCGAGGACGCGACTTGCCGCAGCCATCACCGCCGCGAAGTCCAGCGTCGCGGCGGTGGTCTTCTGCACGACGTAGCGGTCCGCTTTCGCCTGGTCCGGCATCACCATGCCATCGAAACGCAGATTGGTGAGCTTGTGATAGACCCCGCCATCGTCGGGATCCTGCATCGTTTGCATCCAGTCGAGATTCCACAGCGCTTCATTCAGCACATCCGGCAGGCCATTGCCGCTTTCCGGCAGGCCGACCTTCAGTGACTGGTAGAAGCCGGGGAAGTGCTCGTAGGCGGCCAGCAGCGTGAAGGTGGTGATACCGGAATTGACGATGTACTTGTTGTAATCGCCTGCGTCATACCAGCCTTTCGGGCTGCTGATGACGTCGCCCGTCTGGCGCTTGGGGCCGGCTGCGGAGGCGTGGATCAGCACCCGGGTATCCGGATGGCCTTCCGCGCGGGCATACACACCGCCCAGTGCCGGCGTGACGGCGGTGCTGGCGCGATTGAAGTAGAAGGCGCGAATCGCCGCTGCAGTGAGTGGCGTGTAGACACCGTCTGCAATGGTGAATGGCGTGGATTCAACCCACGGCGTCGCCTCCACTCGCAGCCGATAGGTGCCGGGACGGCGCAGTCCCGACAGATCCGCGAGCTTCACGGAATCGCCGGAGAGCGGCCAGGTGGCGGGCGCGCTGAGGCGCCCTTTCAAGGCGACACGGCCCCGACCATCAAGGACGGTGAACACGCGCGCCGGCCCGTCCGGCACCACCGCCCATTTGGCCGCACCAGTGGGGAAACCGACGCTGTTGATGTCGATCTGAACCGACCTCGCGCCCGGCACCGGCGCGTCTGCCGCCCACGCGCTGCCGGCAGTCGCAGCGGCGGCGACGGCACCCGCGGTCCAGATCGCCAACAGCGCCGTGCGGCCCATGCGGAAGCTGGACTTGCTGGCGGCATTGCCGCTGGCATGACTTTGATACTTGAACTGGCGGACGGCCGCGACCAACGCGCCCGCACGCCCCCACCGCGGGTGATGAATCACCGGCGGCCCTTCAGAACGATCGAGGGAACCTGCCCACATCGTGTTGTCTCCTGTGACGATGCCCTTCAGGGCATTCTTGTCATCCATGCCAGGACCGTTACCGGCCCCGGGGGTGGCCGGCGCGCCCAAAAGAACGCAGCCGGCCGGTAGGGTCTCAAGGGGTCCAGTCGAGTCGGTCTGCAGACGACTGCACCCCACTGCGCTTGCCATTCACTTCCACCTGCCACTGGGCCAGAGCACCTTCGGTGATCACGGTGCGATAACTGTCGCCTTCCCGCTCGATGTGGCCGCGTGCCGCCACCCCGCCGTCCAGCGTGGGCACCACAAAGCGCGCACGGTGGCCTTCGTCCAGCGCAAACACCCGCAACACGACGCCCTGGGCATAGTCGTAGTCCGGCTTTTCCGTTTCGGCGCCCCAGGGCAGCACGGTGTTCGGCGCCACATACAGCGGCAGACTCAGGAAGTCATGCTGCTCCCGCCGCCAACGCCCGCCCTCCACCACCTCGCCGCTCAGCAGATGCGTCCATCGCCCTGCGGGGAGATAGACGTCCACCTCTCCGCTGTCGGTGAATACCGGCGCCACCAGCAGGCTGTCGCCCAGGTGGTATTGCCGATCCAGCGTGGCACAGGCCGGATCGTCCGGATGCTGCAGGACGGCGCTGCGCATCATCGGCACGCCGGTGGCGCTGGACTCGGCCGCGCTCGCGTACAGATAGGGCATGAGCTGGTGCTTCAACCGGGTGAAGTGCCGCAGCACGTCACAGCTTTCCTCGTCGACCAGCCATGGCACCCGATACGAGCTGCTGCCGTGCAGACGGCTGTGAGAAGACAGCAGGCCGAACTGGATCCAGCGCTTGTAGACAGCCGGCGGCGGATTGCCTTCAAAGCCACCGATGTCGTGACTCCAATAGGCAAACCCGCAACTGCTGAGAGACAGCCCACCGCGCAGGCTCTCCGCCATCGATTCAAAGTTGGACCAGCAGTCACCGCCCCAATGCACCGGGAAGCGCTGGCCACTGGCATAGGTCGAGCGGGCAAACACCACGGCCTCGTCCTGCTTCACCTCCTGAAGCAGCTTGAAGACCACCTCGTTGTAGTGCAGCGCATAGAGGTTGTGCATCTCCACCGGGTCGGAACCGTCGAAGTAGCAGACGTCCTGGTCCGGGATGCGCTCGCCGAAGTCGGTCTTGAAGCAGTCCACCCCCATGGCCAGCAGCCGGCGCAGATGGCTTTGATACCAGGCCACTGCCGCCGGGTTGGTGAAGTCGACAATCGCCATGCCCGGCTGCCACAGGTCTGTCTGCCAGACTCGCCCATCGGGGCGCTTCAGGAAATAACCCTCTCGCTGGCCGATCTCGAACAGCGACGAACGCTGTGCCACGTAAGGATTGATCCAGAGACTGATCCGCAGCCCCTTGGCCTTCAGGCGGGCCAGCATGCCTTCCGGGTCGGGGAATCCGCGCCGGTCCCATTCGAAGTCGCACCACTGGAATTCACGCATCCAGAAGCAGTCGAAATGGAAGACCGACAGCGGCAGCTCGCGGCGCGCCATTTCGTCAATGAAATGCGTGGCGGTGGCTTCGTCGTATTGCGTGGTGAATGAGGTGGTCATCCACAGCCCAAAACTCCAGGCCGGTGGAAGCGGTGCGCGGCCGGTCAGCGCAGTCAGGCGCTTGACGACGTCCTTGGGCGTGGGCCCGGCCACCACGCAGTAATCCAGGCTTTCGCCCTCACGGCTGAACTGCACTCGGGACGTCTTCTCGGACGCCACCTCAAAGGACACCGGCCCCGCTTCATTGACCAGCACGCCATACCCGCGACTGCTCAGATAGAAGGGAACGCTCTTGTAAGCCTGCTCGCAGGCGGTGCCGCCGTCCTTGTTGGTGTTCTCCACCACCTGGCCGTTTTTCACCCACGGGGTGAATCGCTCGCCCAGCCCATAAACGTACTCGCCCACGCCCAGAGACAACTGCTCATGCATGTAGCTCGTCTTGGAAGCCGTCTGCAGATAACCCAGGGCGCGCCCGTCGCTGCGTGTCAGCACCCGGTCCCCTTCGCGGAAGACGAGGCCGTAGCCTTCGCCCTTTTTCACATCCACGGTGAGCGCGCCGGAGGTGATGCTGAGTTGCCGGTCGGTCTCGGTCACCTGCAAGGACTGGGCGGACGCCCCGGGCATGGGCACATGCAGCCGCTTCTCCTGCCCGGCGACGTAATGCACCGCACTGACCCGGATGACGCCGGGCGCCGGGGATTGCAAGGTCACCGTGAGGGTGGGACCCGTCAGCGTATCGCCACGATGCTTGATCGGCCGGGTGGTGACGAGCAGGACCACCTGGTCCGGCCTCACATCTACGGCATAGGTTTCAGTGGCGTAGTGGGCCACCACGCCTGGCTGCAGTAGCCACTGCCCGTCGGTGAACTTCATGCGTCTCCTGATCGTTGTGCCCGGTGGTTGTTTCGGTCGTTTCCATTTGTTTACCGCTAAATCACGGTAAGCGACACAAAGGGAATGGAAGAAGGCGGGCTTTTTGGGATGGCCGCGAGGATAGAGCAACGGCCGTCGCCCATCATCCCGGGACAACCCGCAGGCGCTGCTGCAGTCCGACCCGCGTCGGCGGATCCCATACCGATTTGAATATCGCACCCTGGAAAGAAGTGATTTGAGCAGCATTGCCGTCCGCCCTAGCATGCCCCCAACGGGGCTGGACCCCAGCGACCTGCAGAAGGACCCATGACAGAGGCTAAGAAAACCCGGAAGCTCCGTTCCGCCGAATGGTTCGGCACCCAGGACAAGAACGGCTTCATGTACCGGAGCTGGATGAAGAATCAAGGCATTCCGGATCACGAATTCGAAGGCAAGCCCATCATTGGCATCTGCAATACGTGGTCGGAACTCACGCCTTGCAATGCCCATTTCCGTAAGCTGGCTGAACATGTGAAGCGCGGAATTCTGGAGGCCGGCGGCTTCCCGGTGGAATTCCCGGTGTTCAGCAACGGGGAGTCCAACCTGCGCCCGACCGCAATGCTCACCCGCAATCTGGCGAGCATGGACGTCGAAGAATCGATCCGCGGCAATCCAATGGATGCGGTCGTGCTGCTGGTGGGTTGCGACAAGACCACCCCGGCCCTGTTGATGGGCGCCGCCAGCGTGGACCTGCCCACCATCGTCGTCACCGGCGGCCCGATGCTGAACGGCAAGCTGGGCGGCAAGAACATCGGCTCCGGCACGGCGGTGTGGCAATTGCATGAGCAGGTCAAGGCCGGTGAGATCTCGATGCACGACTTCATTGCCGCCGAGGCCGGGCACTCCCGCTCCGCCGGCACCTGCAACACCATGGGCACGGCCAGCACCATGGCCTGCATGGCCGAATCGCTGGGCACCTCCCTGCCCCACAATGCCGCCATTCCGGCGGTGGATGCGCGTCGTTATGTGTTGGCGCATCTGTCCGGCATGCGCATTGTGGAGATGGTCTGGGAAGACCTGAAGCTGTCCAAGATCCTGACCCGCGAAGCCTTTGAAAATGCCATTCGCACGAATGCGGCGATTGGGGGCTCGACCAATGCGGTGATCCACCTGAAGGCGATCGCCGGCCGCGTGGGCGTTCCACTGGAGCTGGAAGACTGGACACGCGTCGGCAAGGGCACCCCCACCCTGGTGGACCTGCTGCCCAGCGGCCGTTTCCTGATGGAAGAGTTCTATTACGCCGGAGGTCTGCCGGCCGTGCTCCGCCGCCTGGGCGAAGCGGACCTTCTGCCGCACAAGGACGCGCTGACGGTCAATGGCAAAACGCTGTGGCAGAACTGCCATGATGCGCCGATCTACGATGATGAAGTCGTACGGCCGATTGCCAAACCGTTGATTGCTGATGGCGGCATCTGCGTGCTGCGTGGCAACCTGGCGCCGCGCGGTGCGGTGCTGAAGCCTTCAGCGGCGACGCCTGCCCTGATGCAGCATCGCGGTCGCGCCGTCGTGTTCGAGGACTTCGACGACTACAAGGCCCGGATCATGGACCCGGCGCTGGAGGTCGACAAGGACTCGGTGCTGGTGATGAAGAACTGCGGTCCGCGCGGTTATCCGGGCATGGCGGAAGTGGGCAACATGGGCCTGCCACCCAAGCTGCTGGCCCAGGGCATCAAGGACATGGTCCGGATCAGCGATGCCCGGATGAGCGGCACCGCTTACGGCACCGTGGTGCTGCATGTGGCGCCGGAAGCCAAGGCGGGCGGGCCGCTGGCGGTGGTGCGGGAAGGCGACTGGATCGAGCTCGATTGCGCGAACAATCGACTGCACCTGGATATTCCGGAAGCGGAACTGCAATCACGGCTGGAAGCGTGGGCCGCGAATCAGCAACCCGACCCTGCCGACGCCAGCGGCTATCGCAAGCTGTATGTGCAGCATGTGTTGCAGGCGGATGAGGGCTGCGACTTCGACTTCCTGCGCGGGTGCCGCGGATCAGCGGTGCCGCGTCACTCGCACTGATACACACCGGAGCATCGCGTTTCCCGGGAACGGGCGCTGATGCAGATTGAATGGCAGCCTCCCGAGACCCTCAGCGGTCTCGGGAGGTTTTTTTCATCCAGCCGCCGACTGTCCGGTCCTGACTGTCCCCTCGACATGAGCACCCGTTAACCCCCACGTCGTCAGCCGTCCCATCCCGGAGGCGGACTCTCCCCGAGCAAAGGCCACTCCGCTTTGCGGGTTTCCCCCCGATACCGATCACAACATCATTGATGACCGAAATGTGATTGGTTGCACATGCTTGCAGTCCCTACGATGGCCCGACCTCACCCGCTGCCGGTGGTCCCGGCGCGCATATATCCATAGCAACGAGGAGACAAACGCATGAAGACTTTCCGTCGGCAATTGCTGGCCGTGGCCGCACTGGGCCTCACACTTGGCGCGACCGCCCTCACCCCGGCCCTGGCCGCGGACAAGCCACTGGTGCTGGGCTTCTCTCAGGTGGGCGCCGAAAGTGAATGGCGCACCGCCAACACCAACTCGATCAAGGACGCCGCCAAGCAGGCCGGCATCACCCTGAAGTTTGCCGACGCGCAGCAGAAGCAGGAAAACCAGGTCAAGGCCATTCGCAGCTTCATTGCGCAGAAGGTGGATGTGATCGCCTTCTCCCCGGTGGTGGAGACCGGCTGGGACACGGTGCTGCGTGAAGCCAAGGCCGCCAACATTCCCGTCATCCTGACGGACCGCGCAGTCAAGGTCAGCGACCCGTCGCTCTATGTCACCTTCATCGGCTCCGACTTCGTCGAAGAAGGCCGCAAGGCCGGCAAGTGGGCGGTGGAATGGGCCAAGAAAAATGCGCCCACCGGGGACGTGAACATCGTCGAGCTGCAGGGCACCGTCGGCTCTGCACCGGCCATCGACCGCAAGAAGGGTTTCGAAGAGGCCATCCAGGCCGATCCTCGCCTGAAGATCCTGCGCTCCCAGTCCGGCGACTTCACACGCGCCAAGGGCAAGGAAGTGATGGAAGCCTTCCTGAAGGCCAAGGACAAGAAGATCCAGCTGCTGTTTGCACACAATGACGACATGGCCATCGGCGCCATCCAGGCCATTGAAGAAGCAGGCATGAAGCCGGTGAAGGACATTGCCATCGTCTCCATCGATGGCGTGCGCGGCGCTTTTGAAGCGATGGTGGCCGGCAAGCTGAATGTCACCATCGAATGCAATCCGCTGCTCGGTCCGCAGCTCATGCAGCTGGCCAAGGATGTGAAAGCCGGCAAGCAGCTGCCCAAGCGCATCACCACCGAGGAAGGTGTCTTCACCGCCGACGTGGCTGCCCAGGAACTGCCCAAGCGCAAGTACTGACCGTCTGACTTGAATGCTGCCACCGGTGGGGGGTGCCTGGCGCCCGGACCGGCTGGCAGTCACTGCAGGAGAACCGGCTGTGCGGCACAACGGATCAGCGCCCGTGCTGGTGCTTGAAGGAATCAACAAGGGCTTCCCTGGGGTGCAGGCTCTCACCGGCGCTGGCCTGCGGCTGTTCGCCGGGGAGATTCATGCGCTGATGGGCCAGAACGGCGCCGGCAAGTCGACCCTGATCAAGGTGGTTACCGGCCTGTATGCGCCCGACAGCGGCAGCATGAGCCTGCATGGGGGCGCCATTGCCCCCCGCTCCACGGCGGAAGCGCAGGACCTGGGTATCAGCACCGTTTATCAGGAGGTCAATCTCTGCCCCAACCTCTCGGTGGCGGAAAACCTGTTCATCGGTCGCTACCCGAAACGCTTCGGCCAGATCGACTGGAAGCGCATGCGCGCCCGCTCTCGCGAGCTGCTCGCCGAGCTGGAACTGGACATCGACGTGTCCGCTCCGCTGGCCCGTTATTCGCTGGCGGTACAGCAGATGGTGGCCATTGCACGGGCGCTGAATATTTCGGCGCAGGTACTGATTCTGGATGAGCCCACCTCCAGCCTGGACGATGCGGCGGTCCAGCATCTGTTCCGTGTCATGCGACGACTGCGCAGCCAGGGCATGGCCATTCTGTTTGTGACCCATTTCCTCGACCAGGTCTATGCCGTCAGCGATCGCATCACGGTGATGCGCAATGGCCGCACCGAAGGCGAATACTGGGCGGCGGAACTGGGCCGACTGGAGCTGGTTCAGAAAATGGTGGGGCCCCACGCCGCCAACACGCAGGAAGCGGCCACCTGCGAAGCGCCGCAGGGCGAGCCGGTGCTGCGCACGCATGGTCTGGCCCGGCGGGGCAGCCTCCAGCCGATGGACCTGGACATTCGCAGCGGCGAGGTGATGGGCCTGTGCGGCCTGCTCGGCTCCGGCCGGACAGAGGCCGCCCGACTGCTGTTCGGTGCCGACGCCGCGGATGCCGGCCAGATCGAGATCAACGGTCGCCAGCAGCGCTTCAGCACACCGCGGCAGGCCATTGCCGCCGGCCTCGCCTTCTGTTCTGAAGACCGCAAGCTCGAAGGCGCCATCCTGGCATTGTCGGTGCGCGAAAACATCGTGCTGGCGCTGCAGGCTCGTCAAGGCTGGTGGCGAGCCATTCCACTGAAGCGCCAGCGCGCCATGGCGGAAGAGTATGTGCGCCGCCTCGGCATCAAGACGGCCGACATCAACACCCCCATCGGTCTGCTCTCCGGCGGCAATCAGCAGAAGGCCCTGTTGGCCCGCTGGCTGCTGACGCAACCGCGCCTGCTGATTCTGGACGAGCCGACGCGCGGCATTGACGTGCGGGCTAAAGAAGAGATCATGACCGAGGTGCGGCGCCTGTGTGCGGAAGGCTCGGAGCCGGACCGTCGCATGGCCGTGCTGTTCATTTCGTCTGAACTGCCCGAAGTGCTGCGCTGCAGCGACCGCCTGATGGTGCTGCGAGATCGCCGCGCCTGTGGGGTGTATGAACGCGGCCAGCTCAACGAGGACACCGTCCTGGAGGCCATTGCCGGCGATGGCGGAGAAACCCCCCGTGATTGAATCCCTGCCTTTGCCACCCAAGGATGCGGCTGTCGTGGCTGCGTCGGTGAGCGTACCCCCAAGCCCGGCGCGCGCCGATTCGGCCGCGCGTCAGCAGCCTCCCAGCAACTCAACGCTCTGGCAGGCATGGCTGACCCCATTGCGGGAGCATCCGCTGCTGCGTCCGGTCGTGGCACTGGCGCTGCTGCTGCTGGTGGACGTGATCTTCCTGCCCGGCTTCCTGCATCTGGAGATCAAGGACGGCCATCTGTATGGGCCGCTCATTGACATCCTGAACCGCGCAGCGCCGCTGATGCTGGCGTCCCTGGGCATGAGCCTGGTCATTGCCACCCGAGGGATTGATGTGTCCATTGGCGCGGTGGTGGCCATTGCCGCCACGGTGGCTGCGGTGCTGGTCAATGCCAAACAGCCCTTGCCGGTGGCCTATGCCGCCGCATTGGGGACCGCCCTGCTCTGCGGCGCCTGGAATGGGATCCTGGTGGCCGGTCTGAAACTGCAGCCGATCATTGCGACCCTGATCCTGATGGTGGCCGGCCGCGGTCTGGCGCAGCTGATGGCGGACGGGCAGATCATCACCGTTTACGAACCCTCGTTTTTTGTGCTGGGCAGCGGCTATCTGCTGGGTCTGCCGGTCTCCTTGTGGGTGGTGGTGGCCGTCGCGCTGATCACGACGACGCTGCTGAAAAAGACGGCGCTGGGGCTCTTCATTCAGGCGGTCGGCTTGAATCCCGTCGCCTCGCGGCTGGCCGGATTGCGTACGGTCACGCTGATCTTCGGCTGTTATGTGTTCGCCGCCATTTGTGCCGGCGCTGCGGGGCTGATGATTGCGTCCAACATCAAGAGCGCGGACGCCAACAACGCCGGTCTGCTGCTGGAGCTGGACGCCATCCTCGCCGTGACGCTGGGTGGCGCTTCCCTGGCGGGCGGCAAATACCATCTGGCCGGCAGTCTGGTGGGGGCGCTGATCATTCAGACGCTCACCACCACCATCTATTCGCTGGGCGTTCCGCCCGAAGTGAACATGGTGGTGAAGGCGCTGGTCGTCTTCCTGCTCTGCATTTTGCAATCCAATGAATGGCGCGCCATGCTGCGGCGTTGGACCCGCCGCTCACCGCCCGGAGGTCGCGCATGACGACATCGGTTCTGCCCCCCGCACAGGCTACGGCCGGCGCTGCGGGTGGTCCCTCCCCCCAGGCCGCCGGCGGCTATTCCGGGAGCCTGCGCGTGGTCCGGCGCTGGCTGCATCACCCCGCGTTCAGTGCGCAGATGACGGTGGTGCTGCTGGTGCTGCTGCTGGTCGCCGGTGGGGTGATGTATGACGGTTTCGCCGCGCCGCAGGTGATGCTGAACCTGCTGATCGACAACGCCTACCTGCTGGTGCTGGCGGTGGGCATGAGCCTGGTGATTCTCTCGGGCGGCATTGACCTGTCGGTGGGCGCAGTGCTGGCGCTGTCCACCACGGTGGCGGCCTGGCTGCTGCAGGAGGCGCACTGGTCGGCGGCAGTGGTGATGGCGACCGTGCTGGTCGGCGGTACGCTGTTTGGCGTGATGCAGGGGGCGCTGATCCACGTCTTCCGATTGCAGCCCTTCATCGTGACCCTGGCCGGGATGTTTTTGGCGCGGGGGCTGTGTTATCTCATCAGCGTCGATTCCATCACCATCAGCGACGAGACCTTTGTGATGATCTCGCAGACGCAGATTCACATTCCCGGTGGCTTTGTGTCGCCAGGGGCGGTGATTGCGGTGGTGCTGCTGGCGGTGGGCATCTGGGTGGCGCATCGCAGCGGCTTTGGCCGGGCGGTGTATGCGCTGGGCGGCAATGAGTCGTCGGCGTTGATGATGGGGTTGCCGGTGGGCCGGACCAAGCTGCTGGTCTACGGCTTCAGCGGGTTCTGCGCTTCGCTCGCGGGCCTGCTCTTCGGGTTTTACATGCTGTCCGGATATGGGCTGCATGCCCAAGGCGCAGAGCTGGATGCGATTGCGGCGGTGGTGATCGGCGGCACGATGCTCAGCGGTGGATATGGCTATGTGGCGGGCGCGCTCTCTGGCGTGCTGGTCCTGGGCACGATCCAGACGCTGATCGCGTTTGATGGCACGCTCAGTTCCTGGTGGACCAAGATCGTCATTGGCGGGCTGCTGTTTGTGTTTTGTGTGGTGCAGCGATTGCTGTCGAGGCCGATCGCCGGGGCTTGATCCGACGAGGCCATGGCCTGCCGGGCACTGTGTGAACCCTTCAGGGCCATGCGCGGTCCGGTCTTTGATTTTGTAAGCCGGTGCAACCGCGGCTGACCGGTGGGTCGGCGCCGGCGCCATTCTGACGCTGGGCGATACGGCTTCGGACGAGGGTCGGGTTTCGATTTTTGAGCAATAGGTCACGGCTGACCGGTCGCCCGCCCGCCTCCCCTGTGAAGGAGGAAGCCGCCCGTGAAGGCTCCGGAGGACACGCCTTGAAACGTGGCGTACACCGCCTTCGGGCATGATGCCGTCATCCGAATCTGGGACACCCCCAGTCACCGACTGACGTCGCGGAGCCCCTCTTTCCTGACCGCCCGCGGCGCCATGGACAACGACCTTCCATTCAACGACCCTGCGACCCGCTCCCGCCGAGTGACACGCACGCGCTCGTCCCGGAAGGCCGACGTTCCGGCCACGCATCGCGCGCGGCTCGCACCGACCGGCCAGCCTCTGCTGGCGGGCCGGCTGGTGGTTGAAGTCACGGGCCGAAGCCAGAGCGACCGGCCGGTGTCCGGCTGGGTGCTGCTCAGCTTCTCGCTCGCCCGCTGCCTGGTCCTGACCGGCGCGCTGGAAGGCGACGCCCAGGACATTCCACTGCGCTCGGGTGTCAAACAGGTCAGCACCGCCCTCACCCGCCGGGTGCGCTGGGTCATCCGGCGCCTCAATGGCGGGCTGGTGACCCTGACGGCGCTGTCCGTCCGCAGCGGCCACACGCTCTACCGATCACTCCCCATTCCGGAAGACCGTTTCCGCGCCATGATGCGCCCGGGTTGTGTGTCGGGCAGTCCGTTTGAAGCGGTCAGCAGCGACACCGTCTTTTATGGACGTGCGCCCGTACAGCTGTGCGCGGACTTCCAGCAGGACCAGCAGCACCAGCGGGTGCTTCAGGAGATCGCCCGCCGGCCGGCGGCCGCCACGCGTGACGGCCTGACCCTGAGCGGTCGCCGCTCATCCGCCGGTCGCCTGGTTCGGCAGACGCCATCGCGCTCGGCCGCACCGCGCCATCGCCGCTCCGTGCGTGCGCGTGAGCTGCAACGCTCCGCCATTTCCCTCTCGGTCTGCGCCGCCATGGCCACCACTGCGCCAGCGCAGTACGCCCATGCGGCCGCCTACCCCTCCCCCCTCACCCGCACCGGGACTGCCGAAACTGCATTGGGCGCCACCGTGGACGCCTTGGGCCGCCAGGTCTACACGTTGCAGCGCGGCGACAACCTGTTCGCCGCCTCCGGCCCCTGGTCTTCGGTCGGCGGCGTGAAGTTGAACGGCGCCACCACACAGGTGGTCCTGCAGGTGACCGCGCCGGCACTCCAGCAGGCAGGCGCCCAGGTGGCTGCATTGAATGCGGCGACTGCTCGCGCACCCGCCTCGAACCGGGTGATGGGTGCCAATCGTGACGCCGGTGGCAGCAGTGGCGCTGGTGGCGCTGGTGGCGCAAGTAGCGCAACTGCCAGCAGCAGCACCGGTGGCACCAACACCATCGGCAAGAGTGGCAAAAGCGTCACCAGCCGCACGGCCGCCAGCAACGCTGCCAACGCCGCAAATACCGCAACTGCCACCAACGGCAAAGCCAATGGCAGTGGTGTCGGCAACGGCGTCAGCAATGGCGCTGCCGTCGATGAGGCGTCCGAGACCCTGGCGTTCGTCGCTCCCTCGCGCAGTCCCCTGCAGAGCGAAGGCGGTCGCATCGGTCTCAATGGCCAGGAATTGCGCCCCGCCGCGCCCAACCACTGGGCGGCGATGGACGGCAGCACGCAGACGCCTGCCGATTTCGGCGCCACGGACGGGTTGTCGGCCGCTTCCCTGGGCCTGTCCGGCACACCCGGCGCCGCCAGCGTCTCGCCCACCGAGGTCGTCCTCACCGCCGGTGAAGCGCTGGATGCGATGCGCAACCTGGTCCTGAGAACCTCCACCTGGAATGCGGGCAGCGTCTCGAATTCGGCCAGCCGTGCCGACGAATCCGCGCGCCATGTCTGGGCCACGCCGATGGCCAGCCGGGACCGGACCGACACCACCGACGGCCGGCAATATCGCCAGAACGTCACCGCCGTGAATATCGGCGGCGACTGGCAGGTCGGCCAGACCGGCACTGGCGCGGTGCGCGCGGGCGTCAGCCTGACGCAGGGTCATGTCGACGACGCCTACGCCCGGGGCAACGGCATTGCCAATCTCACTGCAGTGAACAGCCATGTCAGCGTTCGGACCAAGTCCGGCGCGTATGTCGCCGCCAGCGTCGGTGCTGGCTCGGTGCGCGCGGTCTACGACGCCACCAGCCTCGACCAGACGGTGAGCAGCGGCAAGTTCCGCATGAGCACCGCCACCGCGAGCCTGGAGGGCGGCCGGCCCTTTGAACTGTCGCGCGGCCTGACGCTCGAACCCTCCGCTTCGGTGGTGGGCGCCGTGATGCTCAAGGACAGCCATGCCACCAGTTCCGGCGTGCTGATCGAGACCCGGCGCACCTCGTTCGGCCAGGCCAAGGCCGGGCTGACCCTTCGTCATAGCGGCATGGACGACACGCTGACGCATCAGGTGTATGCGCGCGCGGCGGCAATTCGGGGGTTCGGCAAGAACCCTGCGGTCCAGGCCACCAAGGACGGCGACGTCATCGGCTCGCAGGCCGTGGTGGGGCAACACACCGGCCACGAAGGCGTGGTCGGCGCTGCGCTCGGCGTGGGTCACCGCAAGGCGCTGGCGGTGAGTGTGGAGGCCGGGCACCAGAAGATCACCGGCGCCACGTCCGGATGGTCCGGCATGGTCAACGTCTCGTTCCGCTGGTAAGCCTCAGTGTGAGGACACATAGCCGGACGGGGGACGCTCCGGATAGCTGAAGCTGCTCTTCAAGCGCTCCACTTCCGCCATCGGCGACAGGCCAAACAGTCGCTTGAATTCGCGACTGAATTGAGAGGGGCTCTCATACCCCACCGCATGCGCGGCTGATGCTGCCGTGATCCCCTGGCGCAGCATCAGCAGACGCGCCTGGTGAAGCCGGATACTCTTGAGGTACTGCATCGGTGAAGTCTGGGTGACCTCCCGGAAGTGATGGTGGAATGCCGCCAGCCCGAGGGCGGATGCCTCTGCCAGTGCAGGCACCGTGAGAGCAGTCGCGTAATCCCGGTGAATGCGCTGGATGGCTTTGCCCACCTGCCCGAACCGGCCTGGAGCCGACAGGGCAGACCGCAGGGTGTCGCCCTGCTCCCCTGCCAACACCCGGAAATAGATCTCGCGAAGGATGAGCGGCCCCAGCACCTGGGCTTGCAGCGGATCATGCATGCTCTGCAGCAGGCGGACCACGGCATCGGCCAATGCGTCGTCCAGAGGCGTGGAAACGAGACTACGAGGAGAAGCCGCGTCTCGGTTTCTGATCTCGTTCCGAACCTCGGCCCGAGCTTCGCGGCGAGTGCCACGTCGGCTCGCTCGCTCGATGTCTCGCTCGATGTCTCGCCCGATATCACGACCGATGTCACGCGCGACGTCATGACGGGGGTGGCTCGCAATCTGCGTGGCCAGTTCAGCCGCCATCACAAAGTCCAGCTGCACATAGATGGCCAGCAGCGGCCGCTCCGGGCTCGCCTCGGTCTGCATGGTGAACGGCACCGGCACGGCGACGGCCAGCACCTGCTGCTCGTCGTACACAAACGCCTGATCGCCCAGCCATCCCCGTTTCCGTCCCTGGCAGACGATCACAAACCCCGGCTCGTAAAGCACCGGCGTGACGCCCAGCGGCCGATTGCTCCGCAACCAGCGCACGCCTGGCAAGGGGCTCAAGGTGTAGCCCTCATCCGGCGCCAGGGCAGATAGCAACCGGGACATTTCGCGCTGGGCGTGGGGGTTCATGGGCAGAGAAATAGGCAATGGCGGCGGATCGTGGGCCATTTTCCATGAAGCCGCTCATCCCTAGCATTCATCGCTTCACTTGCCAGAACATCCCATGCAGAACATGCTTGAATCGACCTTCTTCATCACCGGCGTCAGCAGCGGATTTGGACAGGCCCTGGCGCAGGCGGCGCTCAACGCCGGCCACCGCGTCATCGGGACCGTCCGTCAACCAGAGGCCGCGCGGGCCTTCGAATCACACCCCTCCGGACGGGCGCACGCCCGCGTGATGGACTTGACCGACCCGGAGACGGTCCGACAGGTGGTCCAGGAGGTGGAAGCATCCATCGGGCCGATAGACGTGCTCGTGAACAACGCCGGTTATGGCCACGAAGGCATCCTGGAAGAAAGCCCACTGGAGGAATTGCGCCGCCAATTCGACACGAATGTCTTCGGTGCGGTGGCGGTGATCAAAGCCTGCCTCCCTTTCATGCGCACACGGCGTCGGGGGCGAATTCTGAACATCACGTCGATGGGCGGCACGATCACCATGCCCGGCATCAGCTATTACTGCGGCAGCAAGTTCGCGCTGGAGGGCATCTCGGATGCGCTTGCCAAAGAGGTTTCGGGACTGGGCATTGACGTCATCACGGTCGCCCCGGGTTCCTTCCGAACGGAATGGGCGGGTCGTTCGATGGTGCGGACGCCGCGCAGCATCGACGATTACGACGCGCTCTTCGATCCCGTTCGCGCGCGCCGCGAGGCGGTCAGCGGCCATCAGCTGGGCGATCCGGCCAAAGCCGCCCAAGTGATGCTGCAAGTGGCCACGATGGCGGAGCGACCGCCCACCCGGCTGCTGCTGGGCAGTGATGCGTTCGACCTGGTGCGGGAGAATCTTCAGGGTCGTTTGCGGCAGATGAAGGACTGGGAAAGCGTGACCCGCTCGACCGACCATACCGGCGACTGACAACAAGGCCTCCCTCCGGGGCGGGCTTCGCCGAGCCTCATCCGGTCTCATCCGCGATCGGCGGCGCTCGGCGGCACTCACTCGGCAGGGCTCGCCGAGGCGCAGCCGCACACGGCGTGGCGCGCCGCTTCGGCGATACTCCCGCCGCTGCGCGCGCCCTCCAGACGTCCTCACCATGCACGAAATCATCTGCCCTCACTGCCAAAAAGCCTTCAAGATCGACGAAGCGGGTTACGCCGACATCCAGAAGCAGGTGCGGGACAGTGAATTCGACAAGCTGCGGGACGAACTGGACAAGCAGTTGCATGAACGGCTGGAATTGGCCGAACGGGAGAAGCGCAATGCGATCGCCCTCGAGCAGGCCCGCATGGCCGGTGAGCTGACCACCAGCGCCGCCAGCAAAGACGCAGAGATCCAGCGCCTCAAGTCGCAGCTGGAGAGTGAGGCCGTCGCTCGGCAACTGGCCGTCAACACTGCAGTGACGGAGGCGCAACGACAGCGCGACCAGCTCGCCCAGCAGCTGCGTGAGGCGCAGCTGGAACAGAAGACCCAGGCGGAACTCGCCCAGGCGCGCCTGGACAGCGAGTTGCAGAAAGCCACCGCTCGCAGTGAGCTCGCGCTGCAGACCCTGAAGTCCCAGCTGGCCTCGACCTCGGTCACCCATCAGCTCGCGCTGACCGAAGCCGTGACCCGGGTGCAGCAGGAGCGGGACAGCCTGAAGAATCACCTGGACCGCGCGTCGCTCGAGAAGGAACTCGCCGAAAAGTCGCTCAAAGACAAATACGAGACCCAGCTCAAGGATCGCGACGAAGCGATTGAACGGCTGCGCGACATGAAAGCCAGGCTCTCCACCAAGATGGTCGGCGAGACGCTGGAGCAGCACTGCGAGATCGAGTTCAACCGCATCCGCGCCAGTGCCTTCCCCCGCGCCTACTTCGAGAAGGACAACGACGCCAGCAGCGGCAGCAAGGGCGACTTCATCTTCCGCGAGAGCGACGACGCACAGACCGAGATCGTCTCGATCATGTTCGAGATGAAGAACGAGAACGACCAGACGGCCACCAAGAAGCGCAATGAAGACTTCTTCAAGGAGCTGGACAAGGACCGCAACGAAAAGGGCTGTGAATATGCCGTCCTGGTGTCACTGTTGGAGCCGGACAACGAGCTCTACAACAGCGGCATCGTCGACGTCTCCCACCGCTTCCCCAAGATGTATGTGGTCCGCCCGCAGTTCTTCATCCCGATGATCACGCTGCTGCGCAATGCGGCGATGAACTCGATGCGCTACAAGTCGGAACTGGCGCTGGTGAAGGCGCAGAACGTGGACATCACCCGATTCGAGACCCAGCTCGAAGACTTCAAGACCTCGTTTGGCCGCAACTGGCGTCTGGCCTCGGACGGCTTCGAGGAAGCCGTCAAACGCATTGACGAGGCCATCAAGGATCTTGAAAAGACCAAGGATGCGCTCTACAAGTCGGCCAACAATCTGCGCCTGGCCAACGACAAGGCGGAAGACCTGACGGTGAAAAAGCTCACCCGCGGCAATCCGACCATGGCGGCGAAGTTTGCGGAGCTGAAGAGCGAGGAGTCCGGGGAGTCGACGTAAGGACGGCGCCCCAGCCCCACCGGAGGACGCTGCCCACGCCGGCCGACACCGGCAGACGCAACCGGCAGACGCAGCCAGACGGCGCCTCAGTGTGATCGGTGCCCCGGCTGCCGCCCTCAATACAAGGTCTCGGCCACCGCCCTCACCTCACTGAGCAGCGCCCGCGCCCCAGGCGACAGCAGATGCCCTTCGCGCGTGATGATGCCAAACGCATCCATCGCGCAGGGCAGTTCGATCGGCAGGATGGCCAGCGCCTGCAGCGAGGCGTAGTACTTCGCCACCTCCAGCGGCATCACATGCAGCGAATCGGTCTGCTGCAGCAGCGCGGTGATGACCAGCAGCGCGGTGGTGTCCACCGCATTGGCCGGCGGCTCCAGCGCCGCCCGTCGGAACATCAGCTCCCACCGATGCCGCAGCACGCTGCCCGGTGGCGGCAGGATCCAGGACTGGGTGGCCAGATCCGCCAGACTGAGGTCGTCCCGGCTCAGCAACGGATGCCCCAGCCGCGCCACCGCGCAGGCCGGCTCACCGGTCAGCTCCTCGTAGTGCAGACCCCCGGCGCCGTCCTCGTCCAGGATGCGGCCGATCATGAAGTCCAGCACCCCGCGCTGCAGCAGGTCCAGCAGCACCTTGCTGGTGTCCATCTGCACACCGATGCGCATCAGCGGCGCACTGGCCTTCACTCGCGCAATCGCCTTGGGCAACAGCGACATGCCCGGCGTCATGATGACGCCCACTTCCACCTGCCCCGTCAGGCCCTTCTTGAGCGCGACGATGTCGTCATGTGCCGCCGCCAGGCTGGTCAGCGCCATGCGGGCGTGGCGGATCATGGTCTCGCCGAACAGCGTCGGTTCCATGCCGCGCGGCAGCCGGTCGAACAGCCGCACCTCCAGCATGTCCTCCAGGTCCTTGAGCTGCTTGGAGGCCGCCGGCTGCGTCATGCACAGCGCCTCAGCCGCCCGGTGGATGTTGCGGTGGTCGTCCAGCGCGATCAGCAGCAGCAGCTGCCGCGTCTTCAGGCGTGCGCGCAGGAACCAGTTGGGATTGGGAGCGTCGTCCATCAAAAACAATTCAGGCCAGGTCCACGATGCCCTTGGCCGACAGCACATGACTCAGGTCGTCGTCGGTTTCCTGCAACTGCACCAGGGTCGCCTGACGGGCCGCCAGCGGATCGCGATTGCGGATGGCGGTCAGGATGGCCTCGTGCCGGGGCAGCGACAGCTCATGGGTATTGGGCAATTGGCTGCTCAGCACGATCGACTCGCGCAGCGCCAGCGACAGCATGTTGCCGATGTAGGCCATCAGGTCATTGCCGGTGGCCTCTGCAATGCGGCGGTGAAAGGCCAGATCCGGCTCCAGCAGCTGCTCCACGTCGGTGGCGGCCGCCATGCCGGCGAACGCCTCCTCGATCTGCCGCACCTGGTCGTCGGTGGCGGCCCGGGCGGCCAGCGCGGCGGCGGCCGGCTCGAAGGTCCGCCGCACTTCCATCAGGGTGTTCAGGAACTCTTCCTGCGGCTTGGTCTGGATGAGCCAATACAGCACATCCGGATCCAGCAGGTGCCACTCATTGCGCGGGCGCACCAGGGCGCCGGCCCGCTGCCGCGAGATCACCAGCCCCTTGGCCACCAGCACCCGGATGGCCTCCCGCAGCACCGGCCGGCTGATTTCGTAGCGTTCCAGCAGCTGGGCTTCCGCCGGCAGGCGGTCCCCCGGCTGCAGGGTCCCCGAGACGATCGCCAGCCCCAGGTCGCTGACGATGCGGCCATGCATGCTCTTGCCTTCGGGCTGGCGGCGGTAGGTGGAGTGATCGGCGCGAGTCTTCATCGGGCGGCAGGCTATCACGGCTGAGGCCACTCGCCATCCGGTGCCGCCCAAGGCGTGGCCAAAACCTCAGCCCGGGAAGGTGTAGGCGGTCTTCACCGTGGTATAGAACTCCCGCGCATAGCTGCCTTGCTCCCGCGGGCCATAGCTGGACCCCTTGGAGCCACCAAACGGCACGTGATAGTCGACCCCGGCCGTCGGCAGGTTGATCATCACCATGCCGGCCTGGGCATGCAGCTTGAAGTGGGCCGCATGCTTGAGGGAGGTGGTGCACAGGCCGGCGGAGAGACCAAATTCCGTGTCATTGGCCACCGCCAGCGCTTCGTCATAGTCCCGCACCCGGATGACGTTGGCCACCGGGCCGAAGACTTCCTCGCGGCTGATGGTCATGTCGTTGCGGGTCTCGGTGATCAGCGCCGGACGCTGGTAGAAGCCGCGGGTCTCGCGCTCCACCACGTCGCCGCCGAAGGCGAGGCGACCGCCTTCCTTCTGGGCGATGTCGACATAGCGCAGGTTCTGATCCAGCTGGCGCTGGTCCACCACCGGGCCGATGTCGGTGCCGGCCTTGAGCGCATGGTCGACCTTGAGGGTTTCCAGCTTGGCCACCACCGCCTCGACGAACCGGTCGTGAATGCCTTCGGTGACGATGATGCGGCTGCTGGCCGTGCAGCGCTGACCGGTCGAGAAATACGCGCTCTGCACCGCGGCGTTCACCGCCACATTCAGATCGGCGTCGTCCAGCACGATCACCGGATTCTTCCCGCCCATCTCCGCCTGCACCTTGGCCTGGCGGGCCGCGCAGGACGCAATGATGCGGCGGCCGGTGGCCACCGAGCCGGTGAAGCTCAGGGCCTTGACCTTGGGGGAATCCACCAGCGTGGCGCCGACCTGCGAGCCCGGCCCCATCACCAGGTTGAAGACGCCCTTGGGCAGCGCGGTGCGCGAAAGGATCTCTGCGATGGTCCAGGCGCAGCCGGGCACCAGTTCGGCCGGCTTGAAGACGACGGCATTGCCGTAAGCCAGCGCCGGCGCAATCTTCCAGGCCGGGATGGCGATCGGGAAGTTCCAGGGCGCGATCAGGCCCACCACGCCCACCGGCTGGCGGATCACATCCACGCTCACGCCGGGACGCACCGAGGCCAGGGTTTCGCCGCCCAGCCGCAGAGCTTCAGCCGCGAAGTACTTAAAGATCATCGCCGCTCGATGGGTCTCGCCCATGCCTTCGGGCAGGGTCTTGCCCTCTTCCCGCGACAGCAGGCGACCGATCTCCTCGCGGCGGGCCAGCAGTTCATTGCCGACCTGGTCCAGCACGTCAAAGCGCTGCTGCGGCGTGCTGAAAGCCCAACCGGCGAAGGCGGCCTGCGCGGCATCGATGGCGGCCTCGGTTTGCGCGGCATCCGCCTGGGCATAGTGGCCGATGATGTCGCTGGTGTCGGACGGGTTGATGTTGGGCCGCGTTTCGGCGCCCGCCACCCATTCACCGTTGATGTAGTTCTTGAATTCGTTGCTCATGGGGATTCCTTTCAGCGCGCCCAGCGCAGCACCAGGGGGTCCAGACGTCGCGCCGCATCCAGCAGGCCGTCACGCACGGGGCCCGACATCGGCGGGAAGGGATGACGCGGCGCATCGCAGGCGATCACGCCGCCCTCTTTCATTAGCGCCTTGGCGGTCAGGATGCCGCCCTGGCGGTTCTCGTAATTGATCAGCGGCAGCCAGCGGCCATACTCCAGAACCGCGGTTTCGCGGTCACCGGCAGCGTACGCGTCCACGATGCGGCGAATGCCGTCCGGGAAGCCGCCACCGGTCATGGCGCCGGTGGCGCCGGCGTCCAGGTCGGCCAGCAGCGTGATGGCTTCTTCGCCGTCCCACGGGCCCTCGATGGCCTCGCCGCCCAGGGCGATCAGGTCGCGCAGCTTGCTGGCCGCGCCGGCTGTTTCGATCTTGAAGTAGCGGATCTGCTTGAGTTCCTTGGCCATGCGGGCCAGGAAAGCGGCGGGCAGCGGCGTGCCGGCCATCGGCGCGTCCTGGATCATCACCGGGATGTCGAGCGCGTCAGACAGGCGGGCATAGAACTCATAAATGCCAGCTTCATTCACACGCAGCGTCGCGCCGTGATAGGGTGGCATCACCATCACCATGGAGGCGCCCTGCTCCTGCGCGCGACGGCTGCGCTCGATGCAGATCTGGCTGCTGAAGTGGGTGGTGGTCACAATCACCGGCACCCGGCCGGCCACATGCTCGAGGATGCTGCGAGTCAGCGTCTCCCGCTCATCGTCGCCGAGCACGAACTGCTCGGAAAAGTTGGCCAGGATGCACAGCCCGTTGGAGCCCGCATCGATCATGAAATCCACGCAGCGCTTCTGGCTGTCCAGGTCCAGCCCGCCGTCGGCGGTGAAGGTCGTGGGAACGACGGGGAACACGCCCTTCAAGGGCCTTGGAAAGCGGTTGCTCATGCGAAGTCTCCGGTGCAAAGGACGCGTGCACGCTTCGGTGGGCCGAAGTCCGCCGCGCCATTTCCCATTAAAGTATTACTTTATTGAGCCTTATATCCGGGGAAACCCGGATTCAACCGGGCCATCGATGCCAATTAGTCTGACTAATAGAATTATTTTTCTGGACGGAGACACGACATGACCCTCAGCGCAAGCTACCCCAGCCTGCGAGACCGCCGCGTGCTGATCACCGGCGGTGCCACCGGCATCGGTGCCACCCTGGTGGAGGCCTTTGCCGCCCAGGGGGCGCGGGTCGGCTTCATCGACATTGCCAGGGAGGCGGGTGAGGCGCTGGCGGCCCGGCTGCCCGGGAGCGCGTTTGTTGCCGCGGACCTCACCGACATTGCCGCGCTGCGCAGCGCCATCGATCAACTGCGCGAGACGCTGGGCGGCCCCTTCAGCGCCCTGCTCAACAATGCCGCCAATGACAAGCGCCACGCGCTGGAGACGGTGACGCCCGAGTTCTGGGACGCCGCCATGGCCGTCAACATCCGTCACCAGTTCTTCGCCGCGCAGGCGGTGGCGCCGGACATGAAGGCGCTGGGCGGCGGCTCCATCATCAACTTCGGCTCCTTCAGCTGGATGCTGATGCAAGGCGGCATGGCCGCCTACACCACCTCCAAAGCCGGTGTGCAGGGCCTGACCCGCTCATTGGCGCGAGACCTCGGTCCGTTCAACATCCGCGTCAATACACTGGTGCCGGGCTGGGTGATGACCGAGAAACAGCTGACGCTGTGGGTCAATGACGAGACCAAGAAGGAAATCGATCAGAACCAGTGCTTGAAGAAACCCCTGATGCCTGAGCACATCGCCGCCATGGCGCTGTTCCTGGCCGCAGACGACAGCGCCATGTGCACGGCGCAAGACTATCTGGTGGATGGAGGCTGGGCATGACAACTGCAAGTCCCGCGGGTGCGCCCGCTCAGGTGCTGGTCGACGGCAAGAACCGGCTGGGCGAATGCGCCCTCTGGTGCGAACGTGACCGGGTGCTTTACTGGACCGACATCGACAGCGCGCGCCTGTACCGCTGGCGCCTGTCCGATGGTTCGCTGACCGAGTGGCCCATGCCGGAGCCGCTGGCCAGCTTCGCGCTCTGCGACACGCCGGGCTGGCTGCTGCTGGGGCTGGCGTCGGGCGTGGCCCTGTTCGACCTGTCCACCGGCCGGGTGGGTCCGCTGATCCCGGTTGAGGCGGATGAGCCCCGCACCCGCATCAACGACGGCCGCTGCGATCCGCAGGGCCGTTTTGTTTTTGGCATGTTCAATCCGCAAGGCGTGCAGGTGGGCGGGTATTACCGCGCCAACGGTCTGTCCCGCGAAGCGCTTCGGGTCGATCAGCTGCCCCTGCCATCGGCGGCCATCGGCAACTCGCTGAGCTTCAGCCCGGACGGCGAAACGCTGTACTACACCGATTCGCCACAGCGCCTCATCTGGGCGATGGACTATCACGCCGACGGCCGGCTGGGCGAGCGCCGGGTGCACATCCGCATCACCGATGACGACTGCGAACCGGACGGCGCCACGGTCGATACCGAAGGCGGCCTCTGGTCGGCCCTCTGGGGCGTCGGCGCCGTGGCCCGGTTCGATACCCAGGGACGCGAGACCCATCGCCTGCCCCTGCCCGCCAGCCAGCCGACCTGCCCCGTTTTTGGCGGCGACGCGCTGGACCGCCTGTTTGTCACCACCGCCCGCAAGCAACGCGAGCATGAGCCCCACGCCGGCGCCGTGTTCGAGCTGGATGCCCAGGGCTTCCGCGGCCTGCCGCCCCACCGATTCGCCCTGCGCTGACACCGCCCATGAGTCCTTTGCAGATCCGTGACTACGGCCGCATGCCCGACGGCCGGCAGATCCATGAATACACCCTGGACACCGGCGCCGGCCTGCGGCTGTCGGTGATCAACCTGGGCGGCATCGTCACCCGGCTGGAGGTGCCGGATCGCCGTGGCGACCTGGCCAATGTGGTGCTGGCCCTGCCGACACTGGAGGATTACCGGCTGCGCAACCCGCATTTCGGCGTCATCGTCGGACGCTATGGCAACCGCATCGGCCAGGGCAGTTTCAGCCTGGGCGGCGAGCACTACCCGCTGAATGTGAACGACGGCGCCAACTGTCTGCACGGCGGCGCCCAAGGCTTCGGCCAGCAGGTCTGGGAGATCGAGCCGGAGTCCGACCGCTGCCTCGCCTTGCGGCTGACCAGCCCGGACGGCGACCAGGGCTTCCCAGGACGGCTGATGGTGACGGTGCGCTACCGCCTGATCGGCGACCGGGACTGGCAGGTCGATTACGAAGCCACCACCGACCGCGCGACGGTGGTCAACCTGACCCACCACGATTATTTCAACTTGGCGGGCGGCGGCTCGGCCCTGGGCCACGAACTGGAAATCCCGGCCAGCCGCTACTGCGAGGTCGACACCGGCATGATCCCGACCGGACTGGCGGACGTCACCGGCACGCCGCTGGACTTCCGCAGCCCCCAGGTGATCGAAGCCCGCATCCGCCAGAACCATCCCCAGCTCCAGCGCGCCCAGGGGTATGACCACAGTTTTGTGCTGGATGCACCGCTGGATGGCGATCTGCACCTGGCCGCCCGGCTGCGCGACCCGGTGTCCGGCCGCCAGCTGGAGGTGCACACCACCGAGCCGGCCGTCCAGTTCTATTCCGGCAACTTCCTGAACGGCAGCCTGACCGGCCCGGAAGGCCAGCTGTATCGTCAGGGCGACGGTCTGTGCCTGGAAACCCAGCACAACCCCGACTCGCCGCACCACGAGCCGTCTGCGGACTGGCCCAGCACCGTCCTGCGGCCCGGCGAGACCTACCGCACCAGCACCTTGCACCGCTTCGGCTGAGCTTCAGCCGAAGTCGCGTTACCTAAGTCACCCGCCCGAGGGCTCCCCGGTGGCTATCCTTCCGACCATCCAACACACAACTGGACGGTCATGGGAATCGGGTTCAAGGTGTCCAATCGATCAATGATGGCAGCGCTGGCGGCAGCGGCCATCATTGCCCTGGCGTTGACCGCCTGCTCCAGCACGCCCAAACCGACACAGGTCAGCGGCGCCATTGTCGCCAGCGCGGCGGTCAATCCCAGCGTCAGCAAACGGCCCTCGCCGGTGCTGGTGCGGGTCTACGAGCTGAAATCCGCCAACGCCTTCAATGCTGCGGACTTCGTCTCGCTCTACCAGCGGGATCAGGCCGAGCTGGGCGCAGACGTCGTCTCCCGCGAGGAAATGACTCTGCAGCCGGGCGAAAAGCGCCCCTACAGCAAGACCCTGGCACCCGACACCCGCTTCATCGCCGTCTTCGCCGCCTACCGCGACCTGGAGCATGCGCGCTGGCGCGCCGTGGTGCCGGTGCAGGTCGGCCAGAAGCAGAAACTCACCATCCAGGCCGACGAACTGTCGGTCAGCGCGACTGTCGAGAAACCGTGAGCTGGCACAGCAAAGTCATCTGGTCGCAGGGCATGTTCCTGCTGCCGCACCATTTTCAGCAGGAAACCCGCTACCTCGAGCACCTGGTGGACAGCCGGGTGCGAAGCCTGGCGACCCATGGCTGGGGCTTCACCAGCCTGGAGCTGGATGAGGCGCTGCTGGCCGTCGGACGCCTGGGGCTGATCCGTGCCCGCGGCGTGCTGCCGGACGGCACCCCGTTCCACATCACCCAGACCGATCCGGCCCCGCCGCCGCTGGACGTGCCGTCCGCGCTGAAGGACGAGATCATCTACCTGGCCGCGCCGATCGCCCGTCCGGGGACCAATCAGGTCGCCTTCAGCACCGAGGGCCAGAATGGCAACGGCATTGGCAACAGCCAGGGCGGCGGCAATGAACGCAATGACGCCCTGGACCTGATGCGCTACCGCGTCCTGGACCTGGACGTGCGCGACGCCACCAACGTCGGCGACGAGCCGGAAGCGGTGCAGACCGGCTCGCTGGCGCTGCGCCTCTTGCCGGCGCGCGAACTCAATGACGGCTATGCGGCCATCGGCGTGGCCCGGGTGGCCGAGCGCCGAGCCGACCAGCAGGTGATTCTGGACACCAGCTATGTCCCCCCCCAGACCCGCCTGGATGCCACCCAGCACCTGGCCGCAATGGCTTCGCTGCTGCACGGCCTCGTGCGTCAGCGCGCCCAGTTGCTCGCTTCCCGCATGGGTCAGCTCAACACCGGCGTGTCGGAGCTGGCGGACTTTCTGATGCTGCAGGCGCTGAACCGCGCCGACCCGCTGTTCCGTCAGCATGCCGGCTCGCCGCATCAGCATCCCGAAGCGCTACACCGCGACTGCCTGCAACTGGCGGGTGACCTGGCCACCTTTGTCAGCGAGAACCGCCTCGCCAGTGACTATCCGCTCTACCGCCACGACGACCTGCGCGGCAGTTTCGCGCCGCTGCTGGAAGACCTGCGGCGGATGCTGTCGGTGGTGCTGGAGCGCAATGCCCTGCAGATCGACCTGGTGGACCGCACCCATGGCGTGCGCACCGCAGTGGTGGGCGATCCGGACCTGCTGCGCAGCGCCAGCTTCGTGCTGGCCGTCAATGCGCAGGTGGGCGCCGAACAGCTGCGTCAGCGCTTCCCGGCTCAGTCCAAGCTGGGCCCGGTGGACAAGATCCGCGACCTGGTCAACCTGCAGCTGCCCGGCATTGCCCTGCGCGCGCTGCCGGTCGCACCCCGCCAGCTGCCTTTCCACGCCGGCTTCCATTACTTCGAGCTGGACCGCGGCGGCGAGCTGTGGAAGCAGCTGGAGCGCAGCGGCAGCATGGCCCTGCATGTGGCGGGCGACTTCCCGGGGCTGGAGCTGGAGCTCTGGGCCATCCGCCAGTAATCGGCGGCCGCACGAACGATCTAACTTTCTGGAGCCGGCATGGACCCCTCCGCGCTCAATGACCCGTTCTCGGGCTTCGACGATCAGCGCACCTTCATCAAACCGCGCCCCGGTGGCGCGGCGCCCGCACGTCCGGTGAATCCCGACGGCAGCGGCGAGCCCCTGCCGGATGCGGAGGCCAAGGGACTGAACCCGCTGCTGTCGCTGGCCAACAAGCTGCTGCTGCTGGTGCCGCCGCTGCGGGCCACCCGCCGGGTCGACGACCCGGCGGCCTTGCGCAATCAGCTGGCCCAGGCCATCCGCGACTTCGCCGCCCAGGCGCAGGCCGCCGGCATTGCGCCGGAACGCATCATGGCCACCCGTTATGTGCTGTGCACGATGATGGATGAAGCCGCTGCGGACACGCCGTGGGGCGGCTCCGGCGTGTGGGCCCGTCACAGCCTGCTGTCGATGTTCCACAACGAGACCTGGGGTGGCGAGAAGGTCTTCCAGCTGATGGCCCGTCTGGCCGAGAAGCCGGACGAAAACCGCGATCTGCTCGAAGTGGTCTATGCTGCGCTGACACTGGGCTTCGAGGGCCGCTATCGCGTCATCGACAACGGTCGCGCGCAGCTGGAAGCGGTGCGCGACCGCCTGGCGCAAATCCTCAAGCAGCAGCGCGGCGACTACGCCCCGGCGCTGGCCCAGCACTGGCAGGTCGAAGCGACGCAGAAGCGCCGCCATCTCGGCTGGCTGCCGCTGGCGGCCCTGACCGCCGTGGTGGCGCTGGTGCTCGCCGCGACCTATCTGATGCTGACCCTGTCGCTGGCGGAGCGCTCGGATCCGGTCTTCGGACAGATCCAGTCGCTGCGACTGACGCCGCCGGTGGTCGCGCCCCCGGCGCCGCCGGCCAAGCCCCGTCTGGCGCAGTTCCTGCAGTCGGACATCAAGGCCGGCATGGTGGCGGTGCGGGACGAGGTGGACCGCAGCGTCGTGACCATCCGCGGTGACGGTCTCTTTGCCGGCGGCAGCGCCACGCTCTCGCCGGACCGCGAGCCGCTGATGCTGCGCATCGCCGATGCGCTGAGCAAGGTGCAGGGGCAGGTGCTGGTCACCGGCCACAGCGACAACCAGCCGATCCGCTCGGCGCGCTTCCCGTCCAACTGGCATCTGTCGGAAGAACGGGCGCACACGGTGGCGGAACTGCTGATGGCGCATCAGGTGGGCGCGGAACGGGTGCGTGCGGAAGGCCGCGCGGACGCTGAGCCCGTCGCGCCGAATGACACCCCTGCCAATCGCGCCCTCAACCGGCGTGTCGAAATCAGTCTGATGATCGGTGGCCGCGCGGAAGCTGCGCCGGCGGCCAGCGGAGCCGCACGATGAAACGTGTTCTGGGATGGATTTTCAATCGCTGGGTGCTTCTGGCGGTGCTGTTGCTGGCGGTCGCGCTGGTGCTGTGGATCATCGGCCCGCTGGTGGCCATCGGCGAGTATCGGCCGCTGGAGACCGAGCGGTCGCGCTGGATCACCATCGCCGTGCTGGTGCTGGTGGTGGCGGCGATCGTCGGCTGGCAGCGTTGGCGCGCCAGCCGCAGCAACCAGGCGGTGGTGCAGCATCTGATGCAGTCGCCCGGCGGCCCCGCCGAGACCGAGCGCGAAAGCGCGGACATGGCGGCGGTGCGGGAACGTTTCCAGCAGGCCATGGCCACCCTGCAGCGCGCGCGTTTCGGCGCCGGCAACCAGCTCAAGGGCTGGGCGGCGCGGCTGGGTGGGCGCTATCTGTATGAGCTGCCCTGGTACCTGATCATCGGCGCGCCGGGTTCCGGCAAGACCACGGCCCTGCGCCACAGCGGCCTGCAGTTCCCGCTGGCGGACCAGATGGGCGACCACGCCATCCGCGGCGTGGGCGGCACCCGTCATTGCGACTGGTGGTTCACCGACCAGGCGGTGCTGATTGACACCGCCGGCCGCTTCACCACCCAGGACAGCGATCCCACCAACGACAAGGCGACCTGGAGCGGCTTCCTGCAGATGCTGCGGCGCTCTCGCCCGCGCCAGCCGCTCAATGGCGCGCTGGTGACGGTGTCGGTCTCCGACCTGCTGGCGCGCACCGCGCCGGAGCGCGCGCAATATGCGGCGACCGTCCGCGGCCGCCTGCAGGAGTTGCACAAGGACCTGGACGTCCGTTTCCCGATCTACCTGCTGGTGACCAAGGCCGACCTGCTGTCCGGCTTCATGGATTACATGGCGACGATCGACAAGGACCAGCGGGCCGCCCCCTGGGGCTTCACCTTCCCCCGCGCGGCCGCCACGCCGCTGGCGCAGGCCGGCGCCGAGTTCGATGCCCTGGCCCAACGCCTGCTGGACGGCCTGATCGACCGGCTGCAAGCGGAGCGCGATCCGCAGCGCCGTGCCCGCATCTATGGCTTCCCGGCGCAGTTCGGCACCTTGCGCCAGGCACTGCTGGAATTCCTGGACGGCGTGTTCGCGCCCTCCCCCTACGAAGCCCAGCCGATGCTGCGCGGCGTGTACTTCGTCAGCGGCACCCAGGAAGGCACACCGATCGACCGGGTGCTGGGTTCGGTGGCCCGCAACTACCGTCTGGAAAACGCCGTCATCGCGCCCAACCAGGCCAGCGGCCGCAGCTATTTCCTGAACCGGCTGCTGAGCGAAGTGGTCTTTGCCGAAGCGGGCCTGGGCGGCACCAACCGCCGCTGGGAGCGGATGCGCAATGCCTGGATGGTGGCGGGCTACGCCACGGTGGGCCTGCTGGGCATCGGCATGATCACCGCCTGGGCGGTGAGCTACAGCAACAACCGCAAGTACATCTCGGACGTGTCGGCCCACGCCGAGCAAGTGCGGGAGCTGCTGCAGTCCACGCCCAACCGCGCCACGGCCGATCTGCTGCCGATCCTGCCCGCGCTGGACGCCACCCGCGGCCTCGCCCAGCTGGATGGTGCCACGCCCTGGTCGATGCGCTGGGGCCTGTTCCAGGGCAAGAAGCTGGACAGCGCCGCGCACAACGCCTATCAGCGCATGCTGGGCGACGCCCTGCTGCCGCGCATCATGCTGCGCATCGAGGAGCAGCTGCGCCAGGGCAGCAACACGCCGGAGACGCTGTATGAAGCGCTGAAGGCCTATGTGATGCTGCACAACACCGATCACTTCGATGGTGCCGCGCTCAAGCAGCATGTGATGACCGACTGGGAAACCACCCGCCGCGAGCTCACGCCTGAACAGCGCGAGCAGCTGAGCCAGCACCTCGAAGCGCTGCTGGCCCAGGGCGGCGTGGCCTCGCCGCTGCCGGACGATGAGACGCTGCTCAAGTCCACGCGCCTGCAGCTCTCGACCCTGCCGCTGCCGCAGCGCATCTACAACCGCATCAAGGCGCAGCGCCTGGGCAATGACTTCCCGGACTTCACCGTGGCCCGCGCCGCCGGCGCGAATGCCTCGCTGGTGTTTGTGCGGGCCAGCGGCGCGCCGCTGACCTCGGGCGTGCCTGGCCTCTACACCCGTGACGGCTACCTGCGCGGCTTCCAGCCGCTGGTCGGTCAGGCGGCGTCGCAGCTGGCGTCGGAGCAGTCCTGGGTGCTGGGCGTGGCCGATGCGCCCAAGACCGCCACCTCGATGGTGCAGGCCAACGGCCCGCTGGAAAACGAAGTCCGTCAGCTCTACCTGACCGACTATGCCGCCACCTGGGATTCATTCCTGGCCGACATCAAGCTGCAGCCCATGGGCACGGTGACGCAGTCGGTGGAACGTTCGCGTCTGCTGTCCGCTTCCGACAGCCCGCTGCCGCCGCTGCTTAAGGCCATCTCCCGAGAAACGACGCTGGCCACCGGCGGCAATGCCATCGAGCAGGCGCAGCAGAAGGCCGGGGACCTGATCCAGAAGTCGCGCGACAAGATCGTCAATGCGATTGCCGGCAAGAGCACCCCGGCCGATGCCGCGGCCCAGCAGCGTCTGGAAGCCACCATCGTCGACGACCGCTTCGCCGGTCTGCGCAATCTGGTCACCGCCCCGCAGGGCGGCGGCAAGTCGCCGCTGGACGAGACGCTGGCGCTGATCGGCGAGGCCAATGTGGTGCTGAGCGCCGCGGAGACCGCACTCAAGGGCGGTTCGGCGCCCCCGCCGTCGCCCGTGCCCAACCGGCTGAAGGTGGAAGCCACCCGCATGCCCGAGCCACTGCGTGCCATGCTGGACGATCTCTCCAACAGCTCCTCGCGGGTGTCCCAGGGCGCCATGCGCCAGACGCTGAGCCAGGAAGTGCGCTCGCAAGTGGGCGAGTTCTGCCAGCAGGCGGTGGCCGGCCGTTATCCGCTGGACCGCAATTCCACGCGGGACGTCACTCAGGCCGACTTCGCCACCCTCTTCGGCCCCGGCGGCAAGATCGACCAGCTGTTCCAGCAGAAGCTCGCTCCGTATGTGGACACCACCACCCGCCCATGGAAGTTTCGTCCGGTGGAAGGCACGCCGCTGGGCGGCGACGTCGGCACCCTGCCCCAGTTCCAGCGCGCGGCGGTGATCAAGGAAACCTTCTTCCCGGGGACCAATTCGCCGTCGCTGCGCCTGGACTTCAAGCCGGTGGAGATGGACACGACGATCCAGCAGTTCATCCTGGATGTGGATGGCCAGATCGTCCGCTATGCCCACGGCCCGCAGATCCCGAGCTCGGTGCAATGGCCCGGACCCCGCGGCAGCTCGCAGGTGCGGGTGCAGGTCAGCCCGGCCAGCGCCAACGGCTCCTCCGGCATGGTCAACGACGGCCCCTGGGCCCTGTTCCGGCTGTTTGACCGGGTGAAGATCGAAAAGACCAACGCGCCGGAACGCTTCCGCGTCACCTTCGACGTGGACGGCCGCAAGGCGGTGTTTGAAGTCACGGCCAGCAGCGTGAACAACCCGTTCCGCCTGAATGAGCTGAACCAGTTCTCCTGCCCCAACAGCCTCTGAGGTCCTGCATGGTTCCCTCCTCGACCACAGCGGCCGCCGAGGCCCCGGGCGCCGAGTTCGCGCCCGGCTGGTACGGCAAGATCGCCCCCTTGGGCGACTTCGCCCAGCGACGCCTGCCGCCGCACTGGGTGAAGCACTGCGACCCGTGGCTGTCCAGCCTGATGCGGGACCTGCCACTGGCGCTGGGCGCGAACTGGCTGGATCTCTACCTGACCGCCCCGGTGATCCGCTTTGCCTGGGCACCGGGGGTGGTGGACATGAAGTGGTGGTTCGGCGTGATGATGCCGAGCTGCGACAACGTGGGCCGGTATTTCCCGCTGGTGATCACCCAGCAGCGCACCGACCCGCCGGTGGACCGCGCCGGCATCGACCATCTCGAGCGGTGGTTCTCGGTGCTGTCTCAGGCAGCGGTGCACACGCTGGAAGATGGCGCCACGCTTGAGTCCTTCGAGCAGCGCCTGGCGAGCGCCCCCGCCTTTCCGGCCAGTGCCGCCGCCTCCATTCCGCTGCCGGATGCCGCCAACCGCTGGCAGACCTTCAGCCCGCCGACCGGCTCCCTGCCCAGTGGCATGGCGATGCTGGCGGCCGGGGAATTGATGGAACGGCTGGCGGGCTGCACGCTGTGGTCAGACCGACCGGTGGCGCCAGCACTGCCGCAGTTTCAATGGGGGCCGGGGCTGCCAGGCGCGCAGGTGTTTGGCGCCTTGCTGACGCAGGCGGCGCGGTAAGGGGACGGCCCGCCCAAGGGGTCTTCCCGCTGTGGGGTCTGCGAGCTGTGGGGTTTGCGCGCCAAGGGGCGGCAGCGCCCCGCCTGACGAGGCGTTCAAAGCGGCATGCGCCGCGTCGTTTCGTCGTCCTCGTCTTCATCAGCGACCGGGCCCGCCGTGGCCGCCACGACGGCTTCGGCACTGCGGGCGGCGGTGCCGTTGGTCGCGCTGTCCGTCAGGCTATCCGCCGTGCGTGAAGCAGACGGGGCGGTCGCCGTCACCGTGTCGTCGTCATCCGGCTGCATCACCGGTGCGGTCTGGCGGTCTCCGACCCACAGCGCAATCGCGCTGAAGTTGTCCTGATTCGGCAGCTCGCGCGACTCGATTTCCGCACGCATCGCGAGCAGCCAATCCTGCGGATTCTGCGCCAGCCGCAAGGTGTCCGGAATGGCGGCTTCGCCGGCACTGCCCCACCAGCCGTCGCTGCACAGCAGGAAGACGTCGCCGTCCTGCAGCGGCTCGGCGCCAGTGGTGTGCGGTTCCAGCTCATCATCGATGCCCAGGGCCGCCACCAAATGGTTCTTGTGCGGATGGTCCTCCGCCTGGGCCGGCGTGATCAGGCCGGCATCGATCAAACGCTGCACGACGCTGTCGTCATTGGTGACGCGGTCGATGCGGCCATTGCGCAGGCGATACAGCCGCGAATCGCCGACGTGCGTCCACATGGCGAAGTTGCGCTGCGCATCCACGCACAGCGCCACCAGCGTGGTGTGCATGCGGGCGCGACCGCTTTCCTCGATACCGCGGCGGACATCATCGTGGGCGGCCATGACGGCGCCCGTGAGCAGTTCAGGCCGCCACGGCAAGGTGGCATCGCCCAGCGCCAGCTGCATCCGCGTCACGGCGCGGCGTGCGGCTTCGGCGCCATTGCGGTGGCCGCCGGCGCCGTCGCACAGGACGGCATACCAGCCTGGGCCGTTTTCATGGGCCACCACCGCATCTTCGTTGGTGGTGCGCCGGCCGATTTCGCTGCAGGCCGCGACTCGGATCTTGAGCATGGTTGGTGTGTGGACCGGATCCGCGTCAGGCCGCGGTTTTGCGTTGATTCAGACGTTCGAGCTGTTCTTCGTAGGCCTCCAGGAAAGCCTTGCCAAAGAGATTGTGGAAGTCCTCCTGGGCCTCCTCACGAATCGACTCGAAATGCTGCAGATAAAGTTCCCAGAGCTTGGCCTTGCGGTTGAGCGTGAGCACGCTGTCCAGCATCGAGCGGCTGGTCAGCTTGGACTCCAGCATCTCGGGCTTGAAGCGGCCCAGCACCCCTTCCAGCGCCGCACGGGTACCGGCCATGGTGCCGATGGTGTGACCCACCAGGTCGTGCATGGCGTCGGACATGGCGGCCGGCCCTGGCAGGAACCCACGCACCGGCGGCTGGAGCAATTGTTCCAGCGCGGACTGCGCGTCCGGCGAAAACTTCAGCGGATTGTTGTCCCGGGATCGGATGACGGTGACCTGCGCCCGCAACTCATGCTTGGTGGCGGCGCGCACGGCCATCATCTGCAAGGTGCCGTCGATGGACGAGCGCAGCAGCTGGCCGATGACGCGCATCAGATCGGGCGTCACGCCCTGAGCCGGGTCGAAGCGGATGCCGGCGCCCTCGCTGAAGGCTTGCCACAGGGCGGCGGTGTCGGCGGCAGCGGCTGCGGGTCCGGCAACGCCAGCGGCCGGGGCGGCTGCCACGGAGGAGGACGCAGACGCCTGGGCGTGACCTGGGTGGGTTTGAGCGGGCGGTGGCTGCAGCGGCGCTTGCGCAGTGGATGACGGCCGTGCCGCTGGCCGCGGGGGTGCCGGAGGCGGTGAGATCAGACCGCCCGCTTCGGAGTCCATGAAGAGCGGCGTGGCGGTGTCGCCTGCTTCGGTCGTCGGGAACAACGAAGGGGGCAGGACGTCGGGCGGCAGTGCGGGGCCGCGGCCCGCGGTCGACGCGGGGATGGCGCCCACGGCGGCACCGGCTGAGGCCCCTGCGGCTGCGGTGCTCGGCGTGGCGAAGGTGCTGGACGCGGTCGGTGTGCCGGACGCCGTGGGGCTCACCGGCATTACCGCCGTTCCTTGCGCCTGCAGCGCCAGGGCGTCCTGTGCGGGCACGGCCTGGCGCGCCGGCGTCTGCCCGGCACGCACTTCCGGGGGGCGGAACGAGCTGCTCAGCGCCGACGTGTGGTCGGGCAAGGCCGGTGTGACGGGCTCACTGTGGGCCGGCTTGGCCGGCTTGTCCCCGAACAGGGCCATCGGATCGGTGGGCAGGTCGCTGTGGCTCGCATCACCAAGTCCGCGAGTGGCACCGGCCATGAAACCGGCCAGCGGATCGGCGGACTGCGTCCCGCTGGCTTGCAGGCCAAACAGGTCGTCCAGCGAGCTGGCGTTGTTTCCGGACGACGGAATCAGATCGCCAAACGCACCGCCGCCGCCGAAGTCGGACGAAGGACGGGGCATGGGCGGGGGTGGCGCCATCGGGGCACCGAGGCCGCCAAAGTCGAATCCGCCCGCCGACGATGGGGCGGCGGTGGGCGCGCGCGTCGGGGCCGGAGGCGGTGCAAACGGGTCGAAATCGTCGGGCAACAAGGCCACGGCGGGCGCGGGCGCGGCCACTGGCGTCGTCTTGTGGGTCTGCCCGAAGGCCGAGCGCGGCGCGGGTGGCGGTGGCGCCCCCAGCAGGTCGGCGAAGGGGTTGGCGCCGCTGCTGTTGCCCGGGCTGCTACCGCTACCGCCGCCGCTCCCACCCAGGAGGTCCGCGAAAGGGTCACTGGCAGGCACAGGGGCGGCGGGCTGCGCGGCATGTGGGCTCGCATGCAGGGCTGCGCCTCGGGCGGCCGCGGGCGCCGTGGCGGCGAACGCCGGGGCGCTCGTGGGCAGCGCACCGGGGATCGCGCCTTGGCTCACACCCGGCGTCGCGCCTGGAAGCGGACTGGGGAAGGGATTGGATGCTTCGCCCACCCGGCCGCCGAGCATCATGTTGGTGTCATCCGCCGCGCTGATCGTCACCTCCAGCAGGTAGCCGCCGACGCGGATTTCATCGCGATCGCGCACCGGCAGGCTCTGTCCCTGGGCCAGGGACTGTCCGCCGACGGTGATCGGATTGGCGCTGCCGATGTTGAAGATCACATAGCCGGTGCCGCTGGCGCGGATCTCGGCCTGTTGCCGGGAAATGTGACGTTCCGGGTCCGGCAGTGCCAGCGTATTGCCGTCGGCACGGCCGATGGTGCCCCCCTGCGGTCCAAACTCTGCGGTAATGGGCTGCGTCAGGGGCAGGTCATTGAGCGACACTGCGCGCAGGGTGAGGGTCATGGTGCTGCCTTTGATCGATCCAGGTCCGCCAGACGCGTCTTTGCGAAATAGTTGGCGGCCCTCGCATGTTTGCCGGTCCTGGCCCATGCTTCAATGAACGAAAGTCACCTTCTGTTCGCTGCGGCTGGCCTCATACTGCCGCAGCTTGATCTGGTTCCCTAGCGATGCCGATGCCAAAGTATTCTCTTCGCGCTGTTGCTCCCTGCGTGCTGGCTGCCCTGCTGGCCGGTTGTGTCACGCCTCCCAAGAACCCTCCGCCTGCACCCGCGCCGGCGCCAGAACCGGTGGTGCCTGTCGCACCGCCGGAGCCGCCCCCGCCCCCACCCGCCACGCCTGCCCAGCAGGCGCAGGCTCAGAAGATGGCCATGGCTGCCGTGGACATGCTGGAAGCAGGCCAGGAAGATCAGGCCCGGGCAGAGATCCAGCGTGCGCTGGCCGTGGACCGGGACAACAAGCTGGCCAACAGCCTGATGCGCCAGATCACCGGCGATCCGGTGCAGATGCTGGGCAAGGAGTCGTGGACGTACACGGTGCGCCCGAACGACACCCTGTCTCGCATTTCGGGTCGCTTCATGGGCGACATCTATTCGTTCTACATCCTGGCGCGTTACAACGACATCAAGGTGCCCGCCCGCGTGGCCGGTGGCCAGGTACTGCGCATTCCAGGCAAGGCGCCGCCCCCCGGGTCGCTGGATCCGCAGCCGCCGCGTGGACGCAACACGCCGGCCCCGGCGCCCCAGCCTGCTGCTGCGCCCGCCCCGGCACCGACCGCTGCAGCCGCTCCCGCTCCCGCGCCCGCCCCTGCATCGGTGCCTGAATTGAGCCCCGGCGAGAAGGCGATGCGCAACGGCGAATCGTGGGAGCGCAGCAACCGCCTGGACCGGGCGCTGGATGAATACAAGCGCGCGGCGTCGATGGACCAGCCGGGGGCGCAGGCCAAGGTGGATGTCGTTCGCAAGAAGCTGATCGACCGCTCGACTGTCGCCGCTCGTACGGCATTCGCCAAGCAGGACCTGGCCGGATCGATCAAGGCCTGGGACAACGTGCTGGAACTGGATCCCAACAACGAAGTGGCCAAGCTGGAACGCCAGAAGGCCGTGTCGTTGAAGGCGAAGGTGGATCAGCTGAAGTAAGGCTGAGAACGCTGCATCCAATGCAAAAGCCGCCGCAGGGAGACTGCGGCGGCTTTTTTTTTGCTGAGGCCGACCCTGCATCCGTCAGCGCCGCCCCTGACCTGTGCCGCACTCACGCCAATCATCTGCGTGGGGCACTCAGGCTCTTTCAATCAGTCCCGGCACTGCAAGCGGCGATGGCATTCTGCAGGCGCGAGAACCAGTAGCCGTCCCTCTCGTGGCAACTCAAACCGTTGGCGATCGCTTGAAGTGGACCCAGCAATCTTCGAGTGGCCAGCTTTTCAGCGGCATCCAGTTCATAGACGCTGCATTCGGAATTCAGGTGATCCAAGACATATTCGACCGCTCTGGCATCGCCCCGCGCGGCCAGTCCTGCCAAGGCTTCCCCGCGCACGTCCGCATCCTCATCACTGAGATTTTTCCAGAGGACCGCACGGATTTCGGGCGTATCCGAGGACTGAAGGGAGCCTAGACAGAACGTCGCCCAGTCGCGAACAGCGTCGTGGGTGTCCGCTGCCAGCCTCAGTAGAGCGTTGATGGCGGCTGGCGCGTCATATCGGCCCAGCGACACTGTCACTGACCATCGGAGCATGTGGTTGTGATGTGTCGACAATCGAATCAGGTCATCCAGCGCTGCGGGATGTGGCCGATGGCCCAGGCCCGACACCGCCGCCTGGACCACCTCGATGTGCTGGTCGTGCAAGCCAGCCAGGAGAAGTTCTTGCGTCTCTGACAGAGCGTAGTCGCTGACGAGGGAACCCCGTCGCTGCCTCAGCTGAGCAGCGATGTCCATGCCCAGGCTGCGCCGACGCCAGCTTGGGCTTCGAGCCAGAGCCATTGCACGCTCCAAGGTCGGGAGCGCACCGCGCATCTGCAATTCAGCAATGGCGCGCCATCCTTTGTCGGTGTTCCGGCGCCGAAGCGCTGTGCGGACAAGGCGCTGAAGCGTCTTCTTTCTAATGATGTTCCTGGACAGCCGTTTCATGTCTTCGATGCTAACAACAGTCCATCAGCGCTGTGTCGGACGGGCCCCCTCACCTGTCCATGGCGTGAGGCGTCTGAAACGCTTCAGCCGGGAGACATCCTGCTTTGCAGCTCAGCGCACCGTCCGCGTCGCCGCTCCCGCGGCCGTCACCGTCTTGTTGCCCGGATCCGCCGCTGAAGAGGCGTCGATCCATTGGCGCATCAGCGCCAAGGCCCGCGGGTGTTTGCCATCGATCTTCAGGCACTTCTGCAGCCAGTTGATGCCGCCGGCACGGTCCGTCATCGCCACGCGCTCGGCTTTGCGCACATACAGGTCGGCCAGCAGGCGACGCGCTGACGGATCGCGGCGATCCTGCGCCGAGCGGCGCTCCAGCAGCGCAATCGCTTCATCCACCTCGCCCTGCGCCGAGAGCATCGCGATGTGTTCCAGCTCATTGCGGTCGCCGCCGCCAGAGGCCTCGGCGCGCCCCGCCTTGCTGGATGTAGCCGCCGCGTTGCCAGTCGTGGCCGCTGTTGCCGCGGCCGCAGTGGCCGCCACAGCAGCCGACTCCTTGCCCGCATCCGCCGCACCGTCCTTGGCCCCGGCCGCCTTCGCAGCGACCTTTGCATCCGCCGCTTTCACAGCGTCCTTGCCACCGGCCTTGGCTCCGGTCGAGTCCGCACTGCTGCCAGACACCGCAGCCTTCGCCTCCGACCTGGAGGCGTCCTTGGAAGCATCCTTCGCAGCCAACCGCGCCGCTTCCTTGGCCTCCCTGGCTTCACGCGCCGCGGTTTCCTTCGCCTCCCGCGCTTCCCGTGCCGCCGCTTCCTTGGCTTCACGCGCTTCCTTCACCGCAGCGGCCTTTGCCTGTGCCGGCGTCATCGGCTTGCCTTCCGCCCCGCGGCGCAAGGTGATGCGCGACGGCGTGCCCAGATAGCTGCGCCGGTTGCGCTCCTTCTCAATGACCCGCAGCGCATCGGCCGCCTTGGCGTTGTCCGGCTGCAGGCTCAATGCCGTCAGATAGTGCTGGGTGGCGCCGTCCAGATCGCCTTTCGCCTGCGCCTGCTGGGCCTTCTGCATGCGCTCGGCCACCCCGGCGTCGACCTGGCCCTGCACGGCGATCAGCCGCTCGCGATACGACGGCTCCTGCGGACGCAGCACCGTCAGCACTTCCCAGGCCCAGGCGGCTTCAGCGAGCTGGCCCTTCTGCTCCAGGTCCTTGGCCCGCTGGTATTGCGCCAGTTCGAACTCACCCACCGGTCCACGCGCCACTGGCGGTGGCGCATCGGGCGCACGCTCCCCCACGGTGGCGGTGGTTGTGCAGGCCGACAGCAGCGTCGCGCCCACCAGCAGCACCGGCAGCGCCGCACGCCTGCATTGCGCCAACGCGTTCATGGCGCGCCTCCGATCTTGCGGCTGGTCTGCAGCCGGGCCTTGAAGGCCTCCAGATCGTGGTCGCCAAAAATCATGGTGCGTCGCAGCATCAAGGGCTGCGCAAAGAAGGCATTGCCGCCCGGATTCACCGTGACCGCCAGATTGAACTTCTGCCGCGTCAATTGGTCCAGCACCAGCTCATTCGCATCCCCATACGGATACGCAAATTGCCGCACCGGGCTGTTCAGCCGCTTCTCCAGCAAGTCGCGCGGGAAGACCACTTCCTGCTCGATGTTGCGGGCATAACGCTCGTCGTTTTCACCGGCGGTCCGCTCGATCAGATTGCGGTGCGACTTGGAATGGGACTGGATGTCCATGAAGCCGGACGTCGACATCTCCTGCAACTGCGGCCACGTCAACGCGTCGCCCGCACCGAGGAAATCGGTGTAGACAAACATGGTGGCCGGCAGTCCCAGCTTCTTGAGCACCGGGAATGCAAAGCGATAGACCGACTCATACCCGTCGTCAAAGGTGATGACCACCGACTTGGCCGGCAGCGGCTGCTTGCCCTCCAAGTAGGGTCCGAGCTGCCCCAGCTTGAGCACCCGGTAGTTGTTCTTCACCAGCCATTCCATCTGGGCGCTGAAGTTGGCGGGAGACACCGCCATCTTGCCGCCCACCGTGCCAATGCGGTGGTAACACAGCACCGGCACCGTCTGATAGGTGCCCGGCCACACCCCCAAGGGGTTCTGCGGCTTGAGCGGCACCACGATCGGTTGGCCGGCCTCCAGCTTCGTCAGGCCACCATTGGCGTCACTGATCTGCCAGTCGTTGTCTTCGCCGCCCAGCAGCCGGGCCGCCAGCCCCCGCAGCGAATCGCCGCTGGTGGGCACATAGATCATCAATCGGTCATTACGGGCCAGCACCTGGCCGGACAGCGTGGGCTGGTCCGGCGTGCTGGGGCTCACAGGCGGCTGGGCCGGCGGTGTGGACGTGCATCCACACAGCGCAAGAACCACCGCCGCGCATGCACCCTGCAGGGAGGTCAGTTTCATTGCGGCAGTGTTCAGCGTGGGCGACCGTTGGAGGGCGACTTGTTCTTGGCCGCCGCGGCGGCCAGCGCGGCCGTGGTGCGGATGGTCTCGGGCTTGCTCTGGCCGGCCGTCAGTGCCTGACGGTCCTGCAGCGCCTGGGCCATCTGGTCGAACGCCGCATACAGCAGACCGAATTCGTCCTTGCGCTGTTCGCGGATGCGGAAGGCATATCGGCCGCGGGCGATTTCCCCCAGCGCCTCATTCATCAGCTTGATCGGACGCGAGAACCAGTTGCCCACCACATACATGGCAATGGCAACCGCCAGCACCGTGACCAAGGCCAGGATGGCCATCAGCGTACGGGACAGGCGCACCACGCTCTCCAGCGGGCGCTCCGGCAGACCCAGGGCCACATGCCCCACCACCTTGTCGTTGTAGGTGATGGCGGTCTCGAAGCCGAGTACCGGCTCCCGACCCACCAGATACCGGGTTCGCTTGACCCCACCCAGCTCACCCAGCACTTCCCCGCTGGGCGTCTGATAGGCCTTGCCCACCGTTTCCGCATTGCTGGAGGCGCGCACGATGTTGTCCTTGTCGGACAGCGTGAGGCTTTGGAAGTCCCGCGTCTTCATCATCTCGGCCAGCAGCACGTCGACGGTCACCCAGTCTTCCGCCAGCGCCGGGGTTGCGTTCTGCACGGCGATGAAGCGGCTCAGCGCGGCGCCGGAATCGGCCACCTGCTGCATCATGGCGCCGTACTGCCGGTCCAGGATGATGGTGCAGGTGATGGCCATCACGATGGCGACGATGGCCGCCATCATCGCGGTCCACTTCACCCGCAGCGGAATGATGCGCGGACGGTCCACCGCCTGCGACTCCTCGTCGATCTCCGACAGCACGCGGGTCAGCGCATCGGCCAGTTCGGCGCCGCTGGGGAAGCGGTCGTCCGGCGCCTTGGCCAGACAGCGATCCACCACCCGGCGCAGCGAGGCCGGGATGTTGGGACGCAGCTTGTTCAGCGGCGTCGGCTCTTCCTTGGCGATCTTCAGGGCCAGGTTCACCACGCTGTCGCCGGTGAACGGACGCTGGCCGGTGAGCATCTGGTACATGACGATGCCGACCGAGAACAGGTCGGCCCGTCCGTCGATCTTCTCGCCGTTGATCTGCTCCGGCGACATGTATTGCGGCGTGCCCAGCACATCGCCCACGCGGGTGCGCTGCTCTCCCTTGGTGGACTCCATGTGGGCAATGCCGAAGTCCATCACCTTGATGTCCAGCGTGCCCTTGGAGCGGGCAATGTTGCCCGGCTTGATGTCCCGGTGGACGATGCCGCGCTTGTGCGAATAGTCCAGGGCGCGGGCGAGCTGGATGCTCATCACCACCACGTCGCGGATCGGCAGCGGCTTGCCGGGTTCCAGCACGTCGGCCAGCGATTCGCCGTCCAGCAGCTCCATGGCCATGTAGGGACGGCCGTCGATCTCACCCACGTCATGCACGGTGACGATGTTGGGGTGCGACAGGCCGCCGGAGGCGCGGGCTTCGCGCAGGAAGCGCGCGCGGTATTCCTCGTCCTCACACAGCGAGGCGTGCAGGAACTTGATGGCCACGTCACGGCCGATGCCGGGATCGTGCGCCTTGAACACGCTGGCCATGCCGCCGCGACCCAGGCGTTCGCGGATTTCATAGCGGCCGACCTGGCGGACCGGCATGTCGGCCTGCGGGCTGGGCGCACCGCTGCGGGCGACCGGCACGGGTGGCGTCAGCGGACCGCCGGGCAGCGTGGCCGCACGGAAAGCCGCTTCGGCTTCCGCTTGCAGCGAAGGATCGAAATGCGTGGCGGCGAATTCGGAGTCGTCATCGTCGTCGTCCGCCGGCTCGTTGATGATCGGTGACTGGAAACGGCGGGTGACGGGCTTGCTGGGCGGCGGGACCGGCACAGACGGCGCAGCCGCCACGGCCGGGGCCACCGGGGCGGCCGGTGCCACCGGCACGGCTGCGGGCGCAGGGGCTGCGGTCGTCGATGCCGTCGGCGTCGCCACTGCCGCCGCAGGCGTCGCAGCAGCTACAGGCGCATTGGCGTGGGCGGGTGCAGCCACCACCGGGGCGGCGGCGGGCGGCACTGGTGCAGCGGCAGGCTGAACAGGCGCGGCGTCCGACGTCGAGCCCGGCTGAGCGACGGCGGGCGTCCCACCCTGCGAAGCGGCCGCGGCATTGGTACGCGCGGCGGCAGCGGCGGCCGCCATGGCCTTGAAGGTGGCGCCCGGCACCAGCACGGTGGCGTCATCGCTCGCCGCGCTGTCCGGCAGCGCCGCGCCAGGCGTCAGGTCGAGGTCATTTGCGGCGTCCGCAGAGGCTGGAGAAGTAGAGGGGGACGTCGTCACAGGCAGCGTGTCGGCGGCGGGCGAACCCGCCGTGCCGGAATCAGGAGTGGAGGAAGACTCCGCATGAGGCGTGACACGATTGGCCGCGGTGATGGGCGGCATGCGTTCCAGCGGCATCGCGGCCGTGGTGATCCGGGTGGCGTCCGGATCCATCATCGGATCGTCCGGAACAGCCGGTCCGGTGCCCTTGTCGGGCCGTGGGTAACCTTCAGATCGTGACATCAAAACGCCTCGCCGCGGCCAAGCGCCGCCTCATGCGTAATGGTCATTGTCTCTCTGTGGCAAAGCAATGAACCAAAGTCATCTGGGCATTCCAGATCGTCTTGCGGCTTTGTAACAACGAACGCTGACCGGGCCTTACCGGCCACCACGCCAGGTCACGATGGCTTACCTTTGGTCACGCGCGGACGTTTCCAACCGTGTCGCCAAGGCGACCGCTCCAGCGGTATTTGTTCACGGCTACCGGGCGCTGCGGCCCGTCGACATGCGCTGGCATCGGGCGCCGCTGAGGTCCGCTCAGTTCTGATTGACCTTCGAGCCCTTGAGCGTGATGTCCCCACTGGCCTTCACATTGACTTTGCCGCTGCCGATCACGGTGATGTCGGCGCCCTTGAGCTGGATGTCGCCATTGCTCTTGAGGGTCAGGGAGGCCGATCCGCACTTCAGCACCAGTTGGTCCTTGGCGTTGATGACCGCGCTCGCATCGGTGTTCACCGAATAATTGGCCCCTGCATTGAAGTCCATGGTGGCGCCGGACTTCACCGAATATTTGGCGCCCGCCGTGCGGCTCATGTTGGCCCCCGCGCTGTCGGAGATGTTGGTGCCGGCGCTGACGGACTTGCTCACGCCGATGGTTTCCTTGCTCAGGCCACCCACACCGACGATTTTCACGCCGCCCACTTCCTGCATGAGCGCGCCACCCACCAGGTGGTTCATGGCGGCGCCCACGGTCAGCGCGTACGCGGCGCCAATGGTCTCTGCCTTGGCCAGTGCCACGGTGACCGTCTGGGTGGATCCGAAACTCTGGCTGTCGGCCCCGCCCACCGTCAGCGTATGGGTGCCCCCCACATCTTCCTTCTGATGGCCGCCCACCGTGAGCGATTCATTGGCGCCGACCTTCACCGTGCGGTTGGAGCCCACCGACATGTCCTGATTCACGCCAATGCTGATCGACTGGTTGTTCCCGACCGTCTGCTTCTGGTTGTTACCGACCGATTCGGTGTCGTCCACATCGATGGTGTCGGTGCGGTTGTTGTGCACGACCAGGGTCTGGTCATGCTCGATGGTGGACTGCATGTCGAATTGCCCATGCACGGTGATCATTTCCTTGCCGGCCGTGTCGTCCATCGAGAACTCGTTGTAGCCGGTGGCCTTGTGGCTCTTGGACTTGATGCCGCTCACCACGCCGCCGGCCGGCAGGTCAAAGGGCGGCATCTGCTCGCCGTTGTAGACCCGGCCGGTGATGAGGGGCTGGTCTGGATCCCCTTCCACAAAGTCGACCACCACTTCCTGCCCGATGCGCGGAATGGAGATGCCGCCCCAGCCTTTGCCGGCCCAGGGCTGCGACACGCGAATCCAGCAGGAGCTTTTTTCGTTGCGTTGGCCGCGGCGGTCCCAATGGAACTGCACTTTCACGCGGCCGTATCGGTCGGTGAAGATCTCTTCCCCGGACGGACCGGTGACGATGGCGGTCTGCGGCCCGGGCGCGGCCGGTTTGGGCGTGCGGCGCGGGGGGCGGAACTGCTGCTCGGCAGGGATGGCGGTGAAGCTGCAGCTCAGCGAGGATTCACCAGCGCCGGATTCGCTGGTGGCCTGCTGAAGGTGCAGCGTGGTGCCGGTGACCAGATAGTCCGCATTCTGGTCCTCCCGCGGATGCCGGGTGAGCGACAGGCGGTGGCCGGTGCACACGCCCTGCGCGTTGCAGCTGGCCTCGAAATACGCATGCGAGGTCTGCAGCTCGTCCAGTCGATCCTCCACATACTGAGACCCGTCGGACGACTGGAGATAGCCCCCGGGAAAGTCGAAGATCTCGCTGTCGGACAGATCGTAGTCACGGGAACGGGCCTGGCTGGTCTCCAGCGCGCCCGAGGGCCGCTCGAAGTCGAAGTCGGTGATGACGACCTTGCCGGCGGTCATGCTCCGCACGGCGCTCCAGTGGTCCACATATTCCTGGGCGGGCGGCGACTGGGAGCTGCCCCCGTAGAACGGCAGCATCTCGCAATTCGGCGCGCAGTCGTGGGCGGTGGCGGAATCCGTCAGGACCAGCTTGTGGCCGCTCTCGTCGTGGGTGAAGTACCAGTAGATGCCTTCGTGCTCCAGCAGCCGGGCCACGAAGTTGTAGTCGGTTTCGCGGTACTGGACGCAGTACTTCCAGGTCCGGTACGGACGATTCAACTGGAATTCGAACTTCGCAACGGGGTGGTCGTCAAAGACGGCCTTGACGATGTCGGGCACCGTCAGTTCCTGGAAGATCCGGCAGTCGGCCGTCCGGGTCAGCAGCCAGAGCCAGGGCCGCAAGGTCATTTCGTAGACCGCATACCGGCCCTCGAACCCGCGCAGGGCAAACCGGGTGACGAAGCCGGACAGATGCCGGGGAGCATCGTCCCTCAGGGCGACGGTGACCTGGGCGGTCTTGCCGAGCAGGTCGCCCGCGTGCACGTCCTTATGCTCGCTGAGCAGCGTCAGGACTGTTTCGCCCAGCTCGCTCAGCTGCTCCCGCGCGACGCAGCGGTGCAGCCGCAGCACGTCCTCGGACAGCGGGGTCTTCAGTCGGAATGGGACGGCCATGGCAGATCCAGGATGGGCGATCCGCGGACGGTAGTCCGCCTGGAACTGGCGCGAAAGCGACCAAAGTCATGGCGCGCTGAATCAGGGGACGGGGGGATCCCGGGGCTTGCACCCACCCCCGCAAGCTTTACTGGATGGGCAGTGCGGCGGTGAGGCACAGCACATCGCCGTCCTCGTCGTAATCGGCAGAGAGCTCAACGCCCTGCACGACCCACTGCTCCCATTCCACCGCATCGTCCTCGCCGTCCGAGGCTTCCGGCTCGCCATAGGCGGCCAGGGCCTCCTCACGGGTCTCCACGGTCCCCTCGGCAAGCGGTGTTACGCCGTCGTACGGCTCCACTTCCTCACTGCCCTGGGGGTAGTAGAAGATGCCGCTGAGGACCCGCGGCCCCTCGCCCCTGGGGGCGCCGTACTCGCGCTGGAACGCGTCGCGGCTGGAGAACGAGAACACGACACCCAGTTCGGTCAGCATCAGGAAGTCGGACTTCAACTTCTGGATGCGGGCGGGGGTCAGGGCGGCATCGCCGTGGGCATGGGCCGCCACCGCCAGGTGAAGCGCCTCGTCCAGGTTGGTCAGGCCGAGCAGTTGGGGAAAGAGTTCCGGGTTCATGCTGCGGATTGGAGCACACCGTCGCTCACACGCCGGTGCCGGTCACTCCGCCGCGTGCCGTCTGCGCCGCCTGGATCGATCCCCTCAATCAAACCCGTACTCGAAGTCCCCATCCTTCACACTCAACGCCACCTTCTCAATGCTGTGGCCCTGCGTCAGCCGCGTCAGGTACTCCCGGCTGATGCGCGGCAGCACGGTGTTGGTGAGGATCGCGTCGATGACCCGCCCGCCGCTTTCCACCTCATTGCAGCGGCTGATGACCAGCTTCACCACATCTTCCCCATAGCTGAACGGCACACCCAGGTTGTCCGACACCCGGCGTTGAATACGGCCCAGCTGCAGACGGATGATCTGCCCCAGCATCTCTTCATTCAGCGGGTAGTACGGAATCGTGACCAGCCGCCCCAGCAGTGCCGCCGGGAACACCTTCAGCAGCGGCTCACGCAGCGCCTTGGCAATGCCGTCCGGTTCCGGCATCAGCTCCGGATCGGCGCACAGCTTCATGATCAGGTCGCTGCCCGCATTGCTGGTCAGCAGGATGATGGTGTTCTTGAAGTCGATGTAGCGCCCTTCCCCGTCTTCCATCCAGCCCTTGTCGAAGACCTGGAAGAACAGCTCATGCACGTCCGGATGGGCCTTCTCCACCTCGTCCAGCAGCACCACGCTGTAGGGCCGGCGGCGCACCGCCTCGGTCAGCACACCGCCCTCGCCGTAGCCCACATAGCCCGGAGGCGAACCCTTGAGCGTGGAGACGGTGTGCGCCTCCTGGAATTCGCTCATGTTGATGGTGATGACGTTCTGCTCACCGCCATACAGCGCCTCGGCCAGGGCCAGCGCGGTTTCGGTCTTGCCGACGCCTGAAGTGCCGGCCAGCAGGAACACACCGATCGGCTTGTTGGGGTTGTCCAGGCGGGCCCGGCTGACTTCGATCCGCTTGGCGATCATCTCCAGCGCATGGCGCTGACCGATCACCCGCTGGTTCAGCGTGTCCGCGAGTTGCAGCACCGCCTGCAGTTCATTGCGCACCATGCGACCGACGGGGATGCCGGTCCAGTCCTGCACCACGCTGGCCACGGCCTGCTCGTCCACCGTCGGCAGGATCAGCGGCGCGTCGCCCTGCAGTTCGGCCAGCTCGGCGCGCAGCGTCTTCAGCTCGGCCAGCAGCGTCTCCCGGTCCGCTTCGGACGGCGCGTCTTCGCCTTCCTTGCGCAGCAGCGCATGCAGTTCGAGCACGCGGTCCACCAGGCCCTTTTCGCGGGCGTGCCGGGCTTCCAGCTCGGTGCGGCGTGTCTGCGCCAGGTCCAGTTCAGCAGCGACGCGGTTGCGACGCTCGGTCACGTCCATGCCGATGGCGGCTTCACGCTGGATGATCTCCTGCTCCACTTCCAGGGCCTGGATGCGGCGCAGCGTGTCTTCGAGCTCTGCCGGGGTGGCATGCTGGCTCACCGCGACGCGGGCGCAAGCCGTGTCCAGCAGGCTCACCGCCTTGTCCGGCAGCTGACGCGCGGGGATGTAGCGATGGGAGAGCCGCACGGCGGCTTCAATGCCTTCGTCCAGCAGCGCCACCCGGTGATGCTTTTCCAGCACCGATGCCACGCCGCGCAGCATCAGCACCGCCTTGGCTTCGTCCGGCTCCGGCACCTGCACCACCTGGAAGCGGCGGGTCAGTGCGGGGTCCTTTTCGATGTGCTTCTTGTATTCGGCCCAGGTGGTGGCAGCAATCGTGCGCAGCTTGCCGCGCGCCAATGCGGGCTTGAGCAGGTTGGCCGCATCGCCGGTCCCGGCCGCGCCGCCCGCACCGATCAGGGTGTGCGCTTCGTCGATGAACAGAATGATCGGCTTGGGCGAGGCCTGCACTTCGTCGATCACCGCCCGCAGGCGATTCTCGAATTCGCCCTTCATGCTGGCGCCGGCCTGCAGCAGGCCGATGTCCAGCATGTAAAGCGACACGTCCTTGAGCTGCGGCGGCACGTCGCCCTGCGCCAGGCGCAACGCAAAGCCTTCCACCACCGCCGTCTTGCCAACACCCGCCTCGCCCGTGAGGATCGGGTTGTTCTGGCGACGGCGCATCAGGATGTCGACAATCTGGCGGATCTCTTCATCACGGCCGGCCACCGGGTCGATCTCACCCTGGCGCGCACGCTCGGTCAGGTCGACCGCAAAGCGCTTGAGCGCCTCCTGCTTGCCCATGGCCGCCGGCGCGATGGCCCCACTGGCATCGCCGGGCGCAGCGCCCGGTTCGGCGGCGCGCATCGCCTGCTCCGGCGAGCCTTCCACCACCTTGGCGAAGTTCTCGCTCAGGTCGTCCACCGGAATGCGTTCGAACTGGCGCGACAACGCGAGCAGCGCATTGCGCATCGACGCCGTCTTGAGCAGACCCACCACCAGGTGGCCGGTGCGAACCTGACCGTCGCCATACAGCAGCGAGCCATACACCCAGCCGCGCTCCACCGCGTTTTCCACCCAGCTCGACAGATCGGTGACCGAGGAGGCGCCTCGCGGCAGCCGGTCCAGCGAGGCCATCAGGTCCGCCGAGAGCTGCGCCGCATCCAGCTGGTAGTGCTTGATGATGCGGTGCAGGTCCGAATCCGGCGTGTTGAGGATCTGATAGATCCAGTGCTGCAGCTCCACAAATGGATTGCCGCGCAGCTTGCAGAAGACGGTCGCGCCTTCAATGGCCTTGTAGGCCAGCGGATTCAGTTTGCCAAACAGGCTGGTGCGAGAAATTTCGCTCATGAGGTCTCTCCCTGTGGGGGTCGCATTGTTGTGGTGTCGGTGCGGCGGCCGGCGTGGCCCAGCGCCACAGACCAGGGGCGCAGTCGCAGGTCACCGCGGTCGTTGTCGGGCATGGCGCGGCCCGTGCGGCCGGCCCAGCTGGTGTAGCCCAGGCGCAATTGGTGTCCGAGGGTGGCCTGCGGCACTGCCTGACGCTCCAGCACCGGCTGGATCTCCCAGCGCAGGCTGTGGCCGACGTACTGGCGGATCCAGTCATTCAAGGGGCGCCACGCGCTGCCATCCGGCAGGAAGCGGTCGTACTGCGCGCGCGTCAGCGGGCCGATGACCACGCGAAAGCGGTACTGCCGGTCCCAGGTCTTGGTGCCGATGGTGGTGCTGCGCCCCAGCGCTGCCGGAGGCAGCCCGATGCGCTCCTTGCGGTTGCGCGCGAAACCGAGGCGGGTGCGCTCGTCGGTTTCCAGCGGCAGCCACTGCGGCACATGCGCGTCAATGCGAACGGTCACCTGGAAGTGCTGCGACAGGATCTTCGCCAGGCCTTCGGGATGGCGGCTGCGGGAACCCATCAGGCCGGCATTGAACAGGCGAGCCGTCTGCGGCAGCGAGTCCTTGGGTTGCCAGCCGCCGGGCAGTCCCGTCGCAGCGCCCAGCCAGGCGGCATAGCGGTCGGCCAACGGGCGGTCGTGCTGGACGGCGGGCTGGGACTGGGCCCATGCGCGGTAGAACAGCGTCAGCAGCCGGTGATGGAAAACGTCGAGGAAGCGGGCCAGCGTCGGGTCATTGCGCTGGTATTGGCGTTCACGGGCGTATTCCGTCAGGTGCAGCGGCAGCGGCCCTTGAGGGCCCAGCAGACCGAAGAAGCGCACCCCGAGACGCGGCACGCCGGCACCGGTGGGCTCCAGCTTGGCCAGCGCGGCCGGCGCAAAATCCAGCTCCGCCTCTTCGCCCAGGCGGATCGGCTCCAGGCTCGGCCGGGCGGCACGGCCCAGTCGCGGCAGATGCGGGGACAGGCCCTCGATGCGCCGTAGCAGCGCAAAGAAGTCGTGCGACCAGGGCCGTTTCTCGACATCCGCAAACAGGGCCTGCAGGGCTGCGGCATGCTCGGACGCCGGCGTGGCGCCCTCCCCCACGTCGTCCAGGAAAGCCTCGAAGGCGGTGTCGCTCACACCAGGCTCCCGCCCGGTTCGCGCAGCAGCTCACCGCCCAGGCGCACCGGCCAGCGGCGCAACTCGCCGCGCTGCATGGAACGCAGGCGCAACTGGGTGAAGCTGTTGATGGCTGCGTAGCGGGCGAAGTAGTACTCCAGCACGCTGCCGAAGAGGAAGGCGCTGTGGCCCTGGAAGGCCAGTTCATCCAGTTCCAGGTCGATCTCGGCGCCGCAGCCGTGGCTCAGCGGACCGGTGAACGGCAGCCGGCGCACCACCGACTTCACCGTCACATGCCGCACGCCATCGACCAGCCGCTGCCACGACGGATCCCCCGGCGGCCCGTACAGCGCCAGCAGGCGGCGCAGCGTCGACGCCGCCTGGGACGGCGTCTCGTCGGCAAACGGCAGCTGCTGCATCGTGAGCAGGCCCACCAGGCTCCAGCCGGCGTCGCCCACCGGGAGGCGACTCACCGGTCGGGTCGGGCCGTGCATCGCATCCACCCGCAGCACCGGGCCCGCGGCATCCAGCCGCCATGCACCGGGCGTGGCGCTGGCGCTGCCGTTGTGAGGCAGCAGCGTCGGCAAATCGCGGTTGCTCACCAGGGCCGTGACCGACAGCTGGCGGATGTCTTCGCGATACGGCGCATGCTTGGGATCCACCAGCGACAGGAACATCTCCTCGCCGATGTAGCCGGTGCGCGGCCCCTGCTCTTTCTGGCGCGACGACAGCAGACGCGGCTCACGCCGGGCGGTGTAGTAGCCCGCGCCCTCGCCGGAAGGTTCGTGATAGGTGGCGTACAGCGGCCGGAAGGTCTGCTGGCCGACGTGTCCCGCGCCGTAGCCGATGACGGACTGCAGGCTGTGCACCTCGAAGTCCATCGGCCGGGTCCGGTCCGGCACCACGTGATATTCCCAGCTGCCCGGGCCGAGCTGGATGCGGTCCAGCCGCTTGGGAAAGAGGTTGATGGCCGGGGTGCAGTGCAGCGCCAGGCTGCCCACGTCCACCAGCGCTTCCAGCCCCGCATCCGGGCGGCTGAAGAAGACGACGAGGTCCGCTTCCTGCCCATCGACCCGGGCCAGGCGGTCGGCCAGGTCCTGGATGTCGAAGAACAGGAAACGGCGCGGCATGGCGGCCGCTTCCTGAATCAGGCGGCAGCCGGAAAAGGTGCGGTGCGTGTCCGGCAGCAGCGCCTCGTTCGGCTCATAGCCGACCGGGGTGACGCTGGTGCCGTCCCGCCACTGGGCGCCAGCATTCAGGCCGTCCACCCCGGCGCCTGTGACAAAGCTGCCGACGGAAGCGCCGAGCACCAGCTCATGCAGACGGAAGGCGACGTCGTCGGGCGCGCTGATGTAGAGCTGCAGCCGGTCCATCCGCAACTGACGCAGCGGAATGCCCCCGCCACTGCGGATGCGCAGCCGGAGTCCGCCGCGATAACCGGCCGCGCCGGGCAGCCGGTTCATCGGCAGATCCGGGGCGTGCGTGAAGTATTGCGCCTGCACCAGCTCGATCGGCCAGAGCATGACGTCATGGGCGGTGCGGAATTCGCAGCGGGTGTCCTGACCCCGCGGCAGGCCCGATTGAAGCGTGCTGTTGCGCGGAACCGGGTAGCCTTTGCCCAGGTTGGGATCGGTGATGTCGACCGAGAAACGCGCGACCATCATCGATGGCACCGGCGCGAGGAAATTCGGGTAGATCGATTCGAGCAGATGCGAGATCAGCCGCGGATGCTCCGCATCGAGCTTCAGCTGCACCCGGGCCGAGAGGAAGGCAAAACCTTCCAGCAGCCGCTCCACATACGGGTCGGCGACCTCCGTGCCTTCCATGCCCAGCCGGCCGGCAATCTTGGGAAACTCGCGGGCGAACTCGCCGCCCACTTCCCGCAGGTGGGTGAGTTCGTCGTTGTAGAGGCGAAGCAGGCGCGGATCCATGCTCAAGCCTCCCTCACCTGCACCTGACCGGCCTCGAGGTCCATCTGCGTACGCAGCAGAATTTCCAGCGGCACCGGTTGCGACCACAGGTGGCCGCGGATTTCGAATTCAATCACGTTGTGGGTGTCCAGCACGCTGTCGGCCTCCAAGGCGCGCACTTCCAGCGTGCTCTCCAGGATGCGGGGTTCAAATCGGAGAATGGCCTGGCGGATGGCGCGCTCCACATGGCTCACGTCGATCTTGGAAGCGAGCTGACCGGACAGCGCCGGCAGGCCGAAGTTCAGCACGCTGGCCGCCACTTGCGGATGCGACTCCAGCGCCTTGCCCACCGGCTGCACCGCGTTGAACAGCCAGCCCAGGTCGCGCAGCACCGCCTGGCGCAGCTGCGACTTGGACATCATGCGGCGCTCCTCGGCCTCGACACGGCTGGTCGGGTCGTCATCCGTCAGCCGGTCCAGGAGGGCCGGCTGCAGGCGGTCGCGGGTGGGCTGCTGGCTCATGGGGGCGTGAAGGCGTGAAGGCGATGCAGTGAGGCGGTGCGGCAGGGAGACAGCGCTCGGGCGGGGTCAGCGGGCCGAGCCCTCAGGCGTCGGCCCCGTCAGCCGCGTCGCCTGCACCGGAAGGATCCGAACGGTCCGAGGCATGCTCGACGGCGAATTCGATGAGCCGCGTATCCAGCAGACCGGCTTCCGCCACGTCGGTCATCAGCACCCGCTGGCCGATGCCCGCATACTGGTCACCGGCGCCCTCGACGGTATCGGACACACCGCCCAGCGGCTGCCATTCGGTCAGGCGGGACATCCACGCACGCGGGTCCGCGCTGGCGTGGGTACGGGGATAGCGGGTCGGAATCAGGGCCACCGAGCCACCGCCGTTCGGGAATTCAAGGAAGGCCGGGGCCCAGACGAGGTCTCGCAGGTCCTCCGGCGGCTCGATCTGGATCTTGGCCAGCGCCGAGAGCGGCACCCAGCAATAACGACCGTTGATGATCGCTTCCAGGATCGGACCCAGCCGTGAATCGCCGTCGCAGATCCACTCAAAGCCCTGCCCGTCGATCGAACCCGGCGTGGCCGGGGCCTGTTCGAGCGCCTGGGCCCGCATGCGCTGGGCCGCGGCATGGTCGCCGTCGGCATCCAGCTTGAGCGCCTGCACCATCGACGCCACCCACTCGGCGGGCTCGCCCATCACCAGCGGCGTGGTCTTGCCGTCGAACACTGCCTCGCGCACCAGCTCGCACTTGAGCGCCTCGCGGTAGGTGTTCACCATGGCCAGGGTGGCGGCGTCCAGCTCGCCGCAGACTTCCAGCTGGGCGGCGGCGCGGGCCCACTGGCCGTTCACTGCCAGCAGCTGGAACAGCAGCACCCGCAACTTGGCGTCCTGCGGCTGCTGGCGCACCAGCTGCTGCACGGCGGCCAGGGCCTCGGCCGGCTTGCCGGCGGCGATCAGGTCTTGCACTGCGCTCATGAGAAAACTTTCTGCGGCCTCAGGTGAGGTCGTCGGTGAAGGTGCAGGTGCCGCCCATCTGGCCGGTGGCGCTCTGGTTGCGGTATTCCACCGCCACCTTCTGGAAACTCAGGGTGATGCGTTCAACGGGCTGGCCCTCTTGATCCACATCGATGTCATAAGTCGCAACGCGGGCCTTCTCCAGCGTGATGCTGAAAAAGTCCTGCTGCTCGCCGCCGGCCTTGCGCAGGCTCAGCTTGGCGGTGCGCACTTCGTCGTTGGTGGCCACCGCGCTCATCAGGGCGGTGCTGGCGCTGTCGAGCTGCTTGGTGATGGTGAGCTGCCGGTAGCTGCGGCGGCCCATGCTCTGGCCTGCGACGGCATCGCCACCCGCACCCACGCCCCAGGCGAAGCCGGAGACGGTGATGTCGTTCTGGTGACCCGGCGAGACGGATTCGCCTTTGACCTTGCCCGCGCGCTTGAGGGTCAGGTCCAGGTACATGTCGGCGCTGCCGCCGCTGTTCGAGAGAGACATGTGAAGCTCCATGAGACACGGGCCACCGCAGTGGCCCGTTGCTGGTCAGCGCAACGAGGCGCGGATCAACGGGTTTCGGTGGTCGCGACGTTCCAGCCGAACTTCACAGCACCGCCCAGGGCGCCCTTCTCGTTCTGAGCCTTGTACTCGAACTCGATGTCGGCGTAGCTCAGGGCCACGCTTTCCGAGATGTCACCACCGGCGCTGGCCGACGGCGACACCGAGGTCACCAGCACTTGCTTCAGGGTGATCTTCAGGAAGTCCTGCTGGCCTTCACCGGCCTTGCGGCAGGTGATGACGGCGCTGTCGAAGTGCTTGCCGCTGGCGCAGGCCTTGGCCAGCACCGGGGAAGCCTTGTCGTAGTAGTGCGCGAACACCAGCTGGCCCGGGATGCCCTTGCCCTTGCCCGAGCCGCCGCCGGCAGCGGCGGTGCTTTCCTGGCGTGCGTCCCACGACCATGCGAGCAGGTCGATCTCGCCCTTGTGGTCCTTGTGGGTGGATTCGCCTTCAACACCGGCGAGTTTCAGATTGGCGTCAATCGACATGATGGTTCTCTCCTTGATGGACTCGTGATAACCGGTCCCACTTCAAAAGCGGGCGGGACCGCAAAAACGGGCCGGTGGCCCGGAACTGTTGACCGATGGACCGGCGGACCGGCCCTCCCTCGGTGACGGGATGGAACACGCAGGCTTACTGGCCCTTTTGCGACGGCAGCTTGGACACCAGTCGCAGCGACACCGTCAGCCCTTCGAGCTGATAGTGAGGACGCAGGAAGAACTTGGAGGTGTAGTAGCCGGGGTTGCCCGGGATCTCTTCCACCAGCACTTCGGCAGCGGCCAGCGGCTTTTGCGACTTGGTGACTTCCGACGAGTTCGCCGGGTCGCCATCGACGTAATTCATGATCCACTTGTTCAGCCAGCGCTCCATTTCGCCGCGCTCCTTGAAGGAGCCGACCTTGTCGCGCACGATGCACTTCAGGTAGTGGGCGAAGCGGGTGCAGGCAAACAGGTAAGGCAGGCGCGCGGCCAGATTGGCGTTGGCGGTGGCGTCCGGATCGTCGTATTCCGCAGGTTTTTGCAGCGACTGGGCGCCGATGAAGGCCGCGAAGTCGGAGTTCTTGCGGTGCACCAGCGGCATGAAGCCGTTCTGGGCCAGCTCCGCTTCACGGCGGTCGCTGATGGCGATTTCGGTCGGGCACTTCATGGCCACGCCGCCTTCGTCGGTGGGGAAGCTGTGCGTCGGCAGGTTCTCCACCGCACCGCCGGACTCCACACCGCGGATGCGGGTGCACCAGCCGTAGTTCTTGAACGAACGGTTGATGTTGGTGGCCATCGCATAGGCCGAGTTGGCCCAGGTGTAGGCGTTGTGATTGCCGCCGCCGGTGTCTTCCTCGAAGTTGAACTCTTCAACCGGATTGGTGCGGGCGCCATAGGGCAGACGCGCCAGGAAACGCGGCATCGTCAGGCCAATGTAGCGGGCATCGTCCGACTCACGCAGCGAACGCCAGGCGGCGTATTCGGGCGTGCCGAAGATCTTGGTCAGGTCGCGCGGGTTGGCCAGTTCCTGCCAGGAGCTCATCTGCATGGCCGACGGATTGGCCGCTGCAATGAACGGGGCATGGGCGGCGGCAGCCACCTTGGCCATTTCGCCAAGCAGCTCGACGTCCGGCGGGCTGTGGTCGAAGTAGTAGTCACCGACCATCGCGCCGAAAGGCTCACCGCCGAACTGGCCGTATTCCTCTTCATACACGCGCTTGAACAGCGGGCTCTGATCCCAGGCCGTGCCCTTGTAGCGCTTGAGTGTCTTGCCAAGCTCCTGCTTGGAGATGCTCATCACGCGGATCTTGAGCTGCTCATCGGTCTCGGTGTTGTTGACCAGATAGTGCAGGCCGCGCCAGGCGCTTTCGAGCTGCTGGAATTCGGGGTTGTGCAGGATCAGGTTCAGCTGTTCGGACAGCTTCTTGTCCAGCTCGGCGATCATCGCCTCGATGGACACGATCACATCGCTGCCGATCAGCGAGGTCTGGGACAGCGCCTGCTGAGCCAGGGTCAGCACCGCCTGCTCGACGGCGGACTTGGCCTCGTCGGTCTTGGGCTTGAATTCCTTGTTCAGCAGCTGGGCGAACTCGTTGCCTTCGTACGAGATGCCCTGCAGCGCGGCGGAGGATTGGGCGAGAGTATCTTCTGCCATGGTGGGATGCTCCGGAGTCTGGTTTCAGTGGGCGACGGATGACCGCGCCATCACTGGGCGTCGCCGCCGTCGGCGGGCTTCTGGGCGGATGCCAGGGACTTGAGGAGGGCCTCGTCCTTGACCACCTTGGCGATCAGCTGTTCCGCGCCGACCTTGCCATCCATGTAGGTGATCAGGTTGGCCAGCTGCTGACGGGCTTCGAGCAGCTGCTTCAGGCCGTCCACCTTGCGGGCCACGGCGGCCGGCGAGAAGTCGTCCATGCTCTCGAAGGTGATGTCGACCATCAGGTTGCCTTCACCGGTCAGGGTGTTGGGCACGTTGAAGGCCACGCGCGGCTTCATCGCCTTCATGCGGGCGTCGAAGTTGTCGACGTCGAAGTCGAGGAACTTGCGGTCCGCCACCGGCGCCAGGGGCTCGGTCGGCTTGCCGGACAGGTCCGACAGCACGCCCATCACGAACGGGAGCTGGACCTTCTTTTCGGCGCCGTAGAGCTCGACGTCGTATTCGATCTGGACGCGCGGGGCGCGGTTCCTGGCGATGAACTTCTGGCTGCTGGTGGCCATGTGCTACTCCTGAATGAAGACGTCGTCGTGGGCGTCGGTGTGGTTCTTGTGAAGGGAGGGACGGGGGCTGGGCATCGGATCAGTCATCGGTCCGGCCGGCCAGGCGTTCGATTTCGCTCAGGCCGTCCGGAACCAGGTCGCGGATGATGTCCATGAAGTTCTTGCTCATCAGCCGCTGGGCACGGCGAATCAGCAGCGGCGCGGGATTGCTCGGTTCGTTCAGCTCAATCCACTCGCACACGCGCTGCAGGGCGCGCATGGCGTCGTCCCGGCTGGCGATGACGCCGGCGGGCACGGCGATGCGGGCCGCCGAGGTCATCGTCATCGAGCCGGCAGCACCGTCCTGCAGATCTGCGGCGGCGCCGACCTCATCGGCCGCGGCGGAAGTGCCGCCGCCCAACTGGGCCGCCACCTGGGCCAGCGGCTTCAGGACACGGATCAAGGGGGCGAAGTCCGGTCCCTGGGCGGCACCCAGATGCTGCTCGATGAGCGACGAGATGGCCTGGATCGTGGTGAGGCCGGCCTGCAGGCGGTCCACCAGATTCGGGTCATTGGCGGACAGCGCGCCCAGCCCTTCGAGCAGGCCCTGGGGGGACGGGACTGATTCGTTGGGAGCGGGATCGACGTTGCCGAAGGCCAGTTCCACGTCACGCACGCGAGGGCCGCCGCGTTGACCGGTCAGGCTGGCCGCCCTCAGGTCGGCAAGACCGGCTTCGGGGCTGGCCAGCGGCAGCAGCGCGTTCATGCGCATCGTGGGGTCGTTGTTGTCGCTGGTGTCCAGTTGGGGGTGAACATGGTCCCAGTGACGTTCCAGGAGACCCTGGATGAGGGCCAGGCCCTGCAGGGCGGCCTGATAGCCCTTGAGGCGGGCGCCGCTGCGCACCAGCCAGACGGCCAGGCGCAGGTCGCGGCTGCGTTCGGCCAGGGCCAGGGCCTGTTCCCAGACCTTGATCCAGTCCGGCTCTTCGGCGGGGATGACCGTGTCGCCGTACTGCTGTTCGGGTTTGCCTTCGCCGGCCGTCTGCAGGGCGAGGAAGGCTGCGTCATATTCCAGGTCCGGGCCGCAGGGGGCGTCGTCCTGAAGAGGGGTCAGCAGATGATCGAGATCAATATCAGACATTGTGTCCGGCGTTTTCTAGACGTCCGGACTCTAGAGATTCCTTGGTGACTTGGGAGTGGTCGAAAGTCATATTGACCGTGTTGCCCCCAGGCTCACCCCCCCTACCGACTTCGTCGGCCCCCAAGGGGGCGAGCTGGGGCCCGGCAAAGCCGGATCTCCCAAGCTCCGCTAGAGGGGGACGTGGCTGCGCCCGCCCACGCCGTGCGGTGGGCCTAGGGAGGGAACTGCGATTGACGCCGTGTAGGGCGTCAGGCCACCATGCCGCGCAGCGCGTTGAACAGTTTGCGGGGTTGCAGGGGCTTGAAAAGCACCGTATGGCCACTTTCGTTGGCGCGGCGGATTTCTTCCTTGCTGGTGTCGCCGGTGATGAGAATCGCCGGCACCGCGAGACCGTACACCCCACGCACCGCGCGGATGGCGTCCAGACCGTCCGGGCCGTCGCCCAGGTGCAGGTCGGAGAGAATGAGGTCCGGCGGCTCCGGGCGCTCCCGCGCCACCCGCTCGGCATCGGCCGCGTGCGCCGCCACCTGGACTTCGTAACCCCACTCTTCCAGCAACACCTTCAGACCCTCACGGATCGGTTCCTCGTCATCAATCACCAGCACCGAACGCGGTTCGATGACGGACATCGGAATGGTATCGGCCGCGCCAATCACATCCTGCACGGCGTGCAACTGCCGGACCGGGATGCTCAGGCGGAACATGGTGCCGCGCCCCGGGCGGGAGGCCACCTCCAGCCGGTACCCCAGCAGGGCGGCGAGTCGCTTGACAATGGCCAGCCCCATGCCCAGCCCCTGGGTGCGGCTGCGCTCCCCGTGACCGACCTGATAGAACTCGGCAAAGATGCGGGGCAGATCATTGGGCTTGATGCCAATGCCGGTGTCCCACACTTCCAGATTGATGTGGTCCGGCGTGCTGCGCGCGACCACCACCACCCCACCCTTTTCGGTGTACTTCAGGGCGTTCTGGACAAGGTTGCCCAGAATGCGTTCCAGCAATTGGGGATCACTGCTGACCGACTTGCCGCCCGGCGCCAGCCGCAAGCCCAGACCGGATGCTTCCGCCTGGCCGGCATAGTGCATGTGCAGCCGCTTGAACAGGTCGCGCAGGGCAAAGTGCTGGATATTGGGCTCGACCGTTCCTGCATCCAGGCGGGAAATGTCCAGCATCGCATTGAAGGACCGCTCCAGCCCCTCGATCGACCGCATGATGTTGCGCACCAGCGGTTCTTCCGCCCGCCCCTGAAGGCGACGCTCCAGGGTGGCGGCAAACAGCCCGAGCGCATGCACCGGCTGGCGCAAGTCGTGACTGGCAATGGCCAGGAAACGGCTCTTTTCCTGGTCGGCCCGCATGGCTTCGTCCCGCTCCTGCTCGAGCAGGCTGACCCGGTCGTCCCGCTGCATCACCCACAGCTGGTTGCGGTGCCAGCGGTGATGTTCCAGCAGCGCCAGCCCGGCCACCGCCATCGCGGCGGCAAACCAGGCGGCGCCCTGCCACGGACGCTCCAGGGCGCCGTCCAGCACCAGGCGGGCCAGTCCTTCTGAAGCCGGCAAAAGGGCCACCGCTGCCGCGCCGCGTCCCATCGGGGCCAGCAGCACCGCCAGCACGGTGGAGGCCGCCGCCAGCAGGGGGCCGGCCAGCGGCGCCCGGGCGCCCGGCGCTTCGGCAATCCAGGGATGAAGACTGAGCAGCAACAGGCAGCCCATGCCCTGCAACATCAGGATGCGTCGGCCCTTGCGCGGATCGAGGGAGTGGCGGGCGGCCGGCCGGGACATCCGGTGCGACATGCGCCGGGCCGTCCAGACACAACCGGTGGCCAGGGCGGCCACGCCCACCAGCCAGATGATGAGCCCGGAGGTCAGTTCCCGCCGGTTGAGCGACACCAGCAGGGGCAAGGCCACCGCCGCCAGCAGCCAGGGCCAATGCGCCCAGGCTTCATCGAACGCCGCATCTTCAAGGCGGCGAACAATGGCGCGGCGCTCTCGGCGCCGGCCTTCCTGTTGATTGTCCTCGGCGTCCGCCGCGCGGCCGGCCACGGCCACGAAACGGCCGGAGCCGCCGGATTCAGACGACCGTCTGCGCTTTCGCTCGGTCAAGGGCTCAGCGGAACAGACTGATCATGTGGGAGCGCGACTTCACATCCAGCGCCAGCAGCAGCGACGACACGTAGTTCTTCACCGTGCCCAGCGACAACTGGGTGGAATTGCTGATCTCCTGATTGCTGCAGCCGGACAGCACCAGCTCCAGAATCTCCAGATGCCGCGGGCCCAGTTCGGCCACCCGGTCATACATGGCGGAGGTGGGGAAGCGAGGGAACATCGATCCGGTCGGTGCCGCCCGGCGCTGCTCGGACAGCAGCGCACGCAGCGTGCTGCGCATCTCGGCCATCAGCGCGCCCTTGGGCAAATAGCCGACGGCACCCAGGGCCCGCGCCTGGCGCACAACGAATTCATCTTGTGTGCCGCTGAAAACCACCACCCGCGCTTGGGGATAGGCTTCCATGAATTGGCGGAGCCCCTGCAATCCTTTGCAGTCGCCCAGATTCAAATCCAGCAACACCGCATCGAAGCCCAAACCCTCGGACGCATCGCCATAGTGAGAAAGGCCTTCCTGCAGGGAAGACGCTTCGACCCAGTCGATTTGAATTTCATCCAACGATTGATAAAGCGTACGGATACCCGCACGGACCAGTTCATGGTCATCTACAAGCAGCACGCGACGCGTGACAGTCATGGTCGACATGGCAAAGCCACCATTCACAGAACCCGCAAATTGACGGAAATCAGAAACACCTTCCATAGGGCCCCCTCTTAAGCGATGTACCCAACTCCGGTTTGCACATCGCAACCCCTCTTGCACCGGAGAAGGGCGCATCTTAGGCCCGCAGGGGGACAAAACACCCCCTAAGAAGGGGGAACCCAGAGGGGGGAGTGGCGCAACAGTTGTTACCGCAAGTTGTTACCAACCGCGACTCGCACAGTTCCCCCTCCCCCGGGGGTCTTGACCCGAGCGAATACGCCCGGATCCCTCGACAGTAAGGCTGACACACATTTCGCACCCTCTGCAAAAGTCAGCCACAGGTCAGGCATGAAATCTCACGCAAGCTCCGCCTTTATGCCTTCGCGTGTTGGGTCGCCCGTCCGTTCACCGCGATTTGGCGTTGAAGCCTTTTCCGGCCGGTCCAGGACGGTGCACGGCGCCGCCCCGCCGCCCCAATGTGGCTTTCCAGCCCATGGGGAAACCCCTCAATGGTGCCCCGGCGCAAATCGAGGACACTAGCGTCAGGTTAATCGATTAACCTATGATGGTGCCCCAGAACGAGACAGCATGACCCACGGGACATGCGCGGAGTGAGACAACCTTGAGCGATCGCATCCCGACGACTGAGCCGACCCGGGTCGCCCCCACAAGCGGACCTGGCGCGCCCCTGAACCGCCGCCGTCTGGTCCTGGCCGGCAGCGCCTGGCTGGCAAGTCCGCTGCTGCCCGCTCATGCCGTTGCATCAACGACAGCATCAGCGACTTCACCCGCGAGCCCATCGGCCGCCGGCCGGATCGCCGAACCCATTCCCGCAGCGGCCTCCGAGGCCACGACGGCCGCATGTCTGGCGCAGCCGGCGACCAGGTACGCGAAGTCTTTCATTCTCGGTGCCGATGTCTCGACCCTGGACGTCGTGGAACGCGGCGGCGCGCGCTTTTCCACCGCGGATGGCCGCTCTGGCACCGCGCTCCAGATCCTCCGCGTCGCCGGCATCAACTGGGCCCGCCTGCGCCTGTGGCACACCCCCATCAATGCGGCGGACGTGGTGGAGGGTGACCGCTTCATCTCCCGCCACGGTGAACCGGTCGGCGGGGGCAACAACGGCCTGGACGTCACGCTGGCCCTGGCCCGCCGTATCCGCAAGCAGGGCATGAAGCTGCTGCTGGACATCCACTACTCCGACTTCTGGACCGACCCCGGCAAGCAGGCCAAACCCGCCGCGTGGGCCCGGCTACATGGTGACGCCCTGGTCCATGAGGTTGAACGATATACCTCGCGAGTGCTCAAGGCCCTCCACGATCAAGGCACCGATCCCGACATGATCCAGGTGGGCAACGAGATCAATGGCGGGATGCTCTGGCCGGATGGCAAGACCTGGCGCGAGACGCCCGACGAGAAGATCGGCGGCGACGACGCTTTCATCGACCTGCTGCGTGCCGGCATCCGCGGCGTCCGGGCGACCGATGCGCTGCGCGGGAGCCGGCTGCCCATCATGTTGCACCTGGCCCATCAGGGCGACGGCAAAAGCGGAGAGATGTTCCGCCGCGTCTACGACCAGTTCGAAGCCGCCCGACTGGACTACGACATCATCGGCCTGAGCTGGTATCCCTATCACCACGACAATTTCGACGCGCTGCGCGCCAACCTTCGCGACCTGTCGGACCGCTATCACAAGCCGCTGGTCGTGGTGGAAACCGCCTATGGCTGGCGCGCCGATCACCCGGGCAGCGGCCCCGCCGTCTTCAATGAAGAAGGCGCCCGCCGCGGTGGCTACCCGGCCACGCCTGAAGGTCAGGCCACGATGCTTCGGGAACTGGTGCAGGCCGTCGCGTCGGTGCCGGAAGGCCTGGGCGTGTTCTGGTGGGAGCCCGCCTGGCTCGATGTGCCGGGCGCCGGCTGGCGCACCGGAGAGGGCAATGCCTGGGCCAACCAGACGCTGTTTGACGACAAAGGCCGCGCCCTGCCCGCGCTGAAGGCTTTCCGCGACGCGGCGCCCTGCCCGTCCCCCTGACCATCGATCCCCACCCCGTATCCGGGTCCGTCACCAGACCCCCTTCCCCAACAAGAACGAGTTCCCTCAAGTTTCGGAGACAACACCATGACCGCTTCCCTGCCCCGTCCCAGCCCACGGCCCACCCTGGCGCCGGTCGCCCTGGCCTGCGCCGCCCTGCTGAGCCCGATGGCCCTGCATGCGCAGGAGGCCGCACCCGCGAGCGGTGACAGCAGCAAGCTCGACACCGTGGTGGTGCAGGGCCAGCGTTCCAGCCTGATCCGTGCGCAGGACATCAAGCGCAACGCCGAGCAGGTGGTGGACTCCATCGTCGCGGACGACATTGGCAAGCTGCCGGACGCCAACGTGGCGGAGGCGCTGCAGCGCATCACCGGGGTGCAGATTTCCCGCAACCGCGGTGAAGGCGACCGGGTGCAGGTGCGTGGCCTGCAGCAGACCCAGACGCTGCTGAACGGCCGCGTGATCTTCACCGCCGGCAAGGAGCGCGGCCTGTCATTCCAGGACGTGCCGTCGGAACTGCTGGCTGGCGCGGACGTCTACAAGACCCCGACCGCCGACCTGATCGAGGGCGGCATTGGCGGTGTCATCGACCTGCGGACCCGTCGCCCCTTCGACTTCGCCGGCTTCAAGCTGGCCGGATCGGTCAAGGGCAGCCGCGCGCAGCTGGCGGACAAGAACAATGCCGAAGGCTCGCTGCTGGTGTCCAACCGCTGGAAGCTGGACGCCGGAGAGTTCGGCGCCCTGGTGAGCGTTTCCACCCAGAAGCGCGAATACCGCTCAGACACCCAGGAGCTGGACAATCCGGCCGCTCTGGCCGACGGGTCCGGCACTGTCGCCCCGCTGGGCAACTGGCTGGCCTATGAATTTGGCGAACGCGACCGCAAGGCCGTCAATGGTGCCCTGCAATGGCGCCCCGACGCCCGCAGCGAATACACGCTGGACTACACCCATACCCAGCTCAAGAGCCGCACGGACGTCTACGGTCTCTACGCATCGCCGTTCTGGGCCAATTTCAGCAGCACCGCCAACCAGGGCCAGCTGTGGCCGAACGGTGAGGTCAAGACCGACAGCAATGGCCGCTTTGTCTCGGGCACCTTCTGGGGCGCGAGCATGAGCAGCTCCAGCTCGGTGGCGGACGAAAACACGCGCATCGACCAGCTGTCGCTGGCCGGCAAATGGAAGGTGTCCGACGCCGTTGTGCGCAGCGACATCAGCCACACCCGCAGCAAGTTCGACCGCTTCTATCAGGAAGTGCGCCTGGGCACCTTCTCCAACGACCCCGCCACCTACACCTTCGACCTGAGCACCAAGCTGCCGTCGGCCTATTCGCAGACCTCGGCGCTGGACAATCCGGCCAACTACTGGACCGACAAGGCGCTGTACTTCCGCATCAAGAATACCGGCCGTGAAACCGCCTGGCGCGCCGACGTGGACAAGCCGGTGGATGCCGGCATCATCACCAAGCTGCGCGGCGGTGTGCGGATCAACGATCGCCGCGCCGAAAGCGCCGAGATCAACACGATCAACGACATCTGGATGTTCAAGCTCGGCGACATTCCGAGCGTCGGCCTGCTGCCCAACAACGACCTGCTCAAGGATGCCGGTGCCGGCCAGATCCCGCGCCAATGGCTGGGCGTGACGGACACCAACTGGCTGCGCAATGCCTCGGCGGTGCGTGACACCTTCGATCTGTCGGTCCCGACCTTCGACCCGGCCCAGACCTTCAACTACCGCGAGCGCGGCGGTGCCCTGTATGGCGCCGGTGATCTGGACACGAGCCTGGCCGGCCTGCCGCTGACCGGCAATGTGGGCCTGCGGGTGGTGCGGACCCGGGTCGAGCGCGACTTCACCAACCTGAGCGCCGAACGGGTCAACCTCTCCAAGAGCGATACCGACTGGCTGCCCAGCTTGAACCTGCGCCTGGAACTGCGTCCTGACCTGCAGGCGCGTCTGGGTCTGTCGCGCGTGGTGACGCGTCCCAACTTCGACCAGCTCACCCCCAGCCTGAGCCTGAATGTCAATGACAAGACCGGCTACCAGGGCAATCCGGAACTGGAGCGACTGCGCGCCAACCAGGTCGACACGACGCTGGAGTACTACCTGAGCAAGAGCGACAGTGTCTACGGCGCGGCCTTCTACAAGGAGGTGCAGGGCTTCATCCAGAACAGCGTGTCGCAGGTGACGATTGGCGGCACCACCTATTCGATGAGCACGCCGACCAACGGCAACGACGGTCGCATTCGCGGGCTGGAAGTGGGCTATCAAGGCTTCTTCAACCAGTTGCCCGGCTTCCTGAAAGGCCTGGGGCTGCAGGCCAACTTCACCTATGTGGACAGCGCCGCACCGAGCTCGATCAACGGTCGCACCGCCCCGCTGGAAGGCCTGTCCAAGCGCAGTGCCAACCTGGTGGGCATGTACGACTACGGCGACTTCTCCGCACGCCTGGCCTACAACTGGCGCAGCGAATATGCGGTCGGCTCGCGCTTGAGCTATCCCACCAACGACGGCGTGACCGCCCTCACCTCGGTGACCGTCAAGGGCTACGGCATGGTGGACGCCTACATCAGCTATTCGCTGACCGACAAGATCAAGATTGCGCTGGAAGGCAACAATCTGACCAACACCGTGCGCCGCAGCTACTTCAGCGACTACAACCTGCCGCGCGGTACCTACGCCGACGGCCGCCGGTTCGCGATCAGCCTGCGTGCGGAGCTGTGATCCTGCCAGGGATCCTCCCGATCAGTTGACCCGTTCGAGTTAGCGCCCCCTGCCCAGCCTGGCCGGCCTCTCCAGCGATGGAGGGCCGGCCTTTTCACGTCCTACAAAAGCAGGCTGGCGATTAGCAGTAGAGAGGTAGGTTCAGCGAGTCAGACGCACAAAGAAGCTCTCGCGCAGGGACGCGAGAAAACGGAGCATGACGAGCCACCGCCGTGTGACGGCGAGCCCAGTCATTCCTCATTTCTCACTCCTCCCTCAGCGAAGTTTCATGTCCAAACCCAGCTCCCCCTGGTGCGGTGCGATGGTGTCTCTGCCATCGTCTGCCCACGCCGAATCCCCCCGAACCCGCCCGTCCCGGGCGCGTACTTTCTCGCGGTCTCCGTCCCTCTGCGGCGTCTTCCTCGGTGCCACGGCACTGATCGGATCTGCGCTGCTGTCCGCCTGCGGCGGCGGCGGCTCGGTCACGGAGGCACCGGGCACGCCGGCACCGCCCTCAGGCATCGCCGAAGCGCCCCGCACCGCCCCCGCCATTCCGGTGGTGCCGCAAGCCCGTTATGCGGCGAGCGGCCCGGGCTCCTACCAGGACGCCCTGACGCAATACAACCAGGTTGGGGAGGCGCTCCATGGCCAATAAGCTGCACAACAAAGGTCCTGCACAAGGCCACCGATGCGGTTCAACGCATGCTTCAACGCGCCCCCCGCGCACCCTGCGCCGGCATCGCCAGGCGCTGGCGCTGGCAGCGGCGGTGATGCTCAATGGTGCCCTGGGCCTGGGAATGACGCTGGCGACAGCCGCGCCCACCGCCGCTGCCAGCTCGGCTTCCACGGCGCAGCCCTGGTCCGCCAGCACCACCTACGCGACCGCGGGGACGTTTGTCACCTACCGCGCCACCGTCAACGGCCAGCTGAAAGAGGCCACCTTCATCAACGCCTGGTGGACCCAGGGGGACGCGCCCAGTTTCGTCAGCAGTGACGGCCCCTGGAAACAGGTGGGCGCCGTCCAGCTGATCCAGCCAGATGGCTCTGCGACGGTGGAAGCCGCTCCGCCGTGGTTCGGCACGGCCGCGTACGTCGGCGGCAGCGTGGTGACGGTGGACACATCGTCCGGCCGCCAGTGCTACAAGGCCAAATACTGGACGCAAGGATTTGATCCCACCACGGCAGTCAGTCAGCCGTGGGAGACGCCCTGGGAGGCGTTGGCGGCATGCCCCGCTGCGCCGACCCGTCCTTCGAGCGGCGACCCGACCAGCGCAGATCCCGGCAACACCGGCAACACCGGCAACGACGATGTGAATGGCACCGGCAACGGTTCCGGCGTCAACTCGACTCCCACCCCGGTTGCTCCTGCAGCCTCCTCCTCCCCTCCGCCGCCCCGTACTGACAAGCTTCCGCCGCAAAGCGGCACCCAGGCCCCGCCCCTGCCTACAGGCACACCCATCGTGCCCCCGGTCACGGCGGACATCCCGCCCGCCAGCCCGGTCAAGGCGCCTGCGCTGACCCCAGGCGCCGACCTGCCTGCCCAAGGTTACGCCTTCCTGCGTCGCGTCACCGTCGAAGACTGGGACTGGCTGTTCCCACTCCGCTCCGGCCGCTATGACGTCAACGGCGGCACCCGCAATACGGCACCGTTCGCGCAGCCCGACGGCAGCACCGACACCTTCCAGCTGGCGGCCTTCCGTCGCGCGGTGCTCGAGTACAACGCCTGGGCCAAAGCCAATGGCTACAAGCAGTTCCTCAACGAAGGCACGCTCAAGCAGCAGGCGGAGGAATTCCTGGTGTTCTGGGCGAAATCGTCCCGTGAGACGTCCGGGTCGTGGTCCAACGCGCCCGCCCCGTGGATCACTTCCCTGAACGACGACAACGGCACGACGATGAACGTCTGGAAGGGCGGCCTCTACTGGGTCGAGGAAGTCGGCTACAGCAGCCGCCCGGACGGCACCAGCCCGGCCATCGGTTACGTGGACACCGGCTCGGCGGCCTTCCCGCCGGCGCCGGGCCGCTCCTATCATGGGCGGGGCGTCATCCAGCTGTCCTGGAACTACAACTATGGCGCCTTCTCCCGCTGGCTCTACGACAGCGGCCTGATGCGGGACGTGATCACCGCCCCGGACACGCTGCTGCAGCGGCCGGACCTGGTGGCCAGCAATGGCGCCCTGTCCATCCTCTCCGGCATCTGGTTCTGGATGACGCCGCAGGGCCAGAAGCCTTCGTCGCATGACGTCCTGTATGGCGACATGACCCACATCTCGACCAGCGGCACCGACACGGGTCTGCCGCAATTGCGCACCGGGCTGACGGTCCGGGGCGCAGCCACCGGTCCGGTGGCCGCCGGCGACACGACCGACGAGCAGGTGATGGCGTTCCGCATCGGCAGCATCATCAACATCGTCAATGGCGGTCTGGAATGCAACGGGGCGGCGTCCTGGCACAACGGTCCGCCGCAGCGTGTGAGCTACTACAACGCCTACACGGCCTACTTCAACCAGAAGATGCCAGACCTCCAGGCCACCCGCGTGCGCGCCGCCACCAATGTGTGGGATGCCCGGGTGTCGACTTCGTCACCGGAGGCTCTGCAAAGTGCCACCTGCTTCAACCAGAAGTCCTATTACGGTTGGTAAGCAAAGCCCCCAGCGCCACTCAGGCCCTGGGGGCTCTTTTGTGCACAGCTGGCACCGTGAATGGAGCTGATATGAAGCCGATATGGAGCCAATCAGAACGGATCCAGCGCGCTGGTGAACCGGCCCGAGCCATCCATCGCACCCCAGGTGTAGCCTTGCCAGCCCGGGTACGCCTGCGGCTCCCAGTACAGCACCCCCAGCCCGTTGCTGCCCAGGCCCGCCACCCGGTTCAGCAGGTCAGCGAGCATCGCTTTTGACGCCGCTGCCTGCTGCCAGTCCATGCCGGTCTCCGCGATAATGACCGGCTTCTTGTAGCGCGACACCATGTCCGCCATGTTGGTCGACAGCTGCGCATTCAGCGAGCTCCAGTTGCTCGACGTCGGATAGTGCGACATGCCGATGACGTCGTACTTCGCGCCGTTGGCCTTCATTCCGTCAAAGAACCAGCGGAACAGCGAGTTGTCATATCCATTGGACAGGTGCAGCACCACCTTCGCGCCGGGGAATACCGCCGCAGGGCCTCGCGTCGTGTCCACGTTCTCTTCTTCATTCCCTTGTCTCCTGTGGTGGTTGTGTTGAGGGGAAATCGGAGGCAGACAGCCCGGACGGAGATCGTCAGGGCCGGAAGCGATATCGGATGCGATGCGACCACACCGACCCGGGGCGCAGCCAGCAATCCGGCTGTGGCCATTCGGGATGGTGCGGGCTGTCGGGCAGGTATTGCGGTTCCAGCGCGATGCCACTGAAGGCCGGCCATTCCGGTTGGCAGCCGCGGGTGCCGCTGCCCAGGAATTCGCCGGTGTAGACCTGCAGGGCTGGCAGCGTGGTGAACAGGTCCATCGCCAGCAGACCGTCCGCCGACTTGAGGGTCGCCGCGCAACGGGCCATGCTGGCAATGCCCTCATCCAGCAGGAAGGCGTTGTCCAGCGCCTGTCCGATGGTGCGTCCGCCCCGGTAGTCCCAACGGCCCGAGGCATGGCGCTCCACCGCTTCGGGGGCACCGGTCGGCAGGCCCTGGCCGTCCACCGGCAGCACGCGGGAAGCCGACACCTGCAGCCGTTGCTGGCGCACGTCGCGGTCACTGTGTCCATCGAGCTGGAAGTAGGCGTGGTTGGTCAGTCCCACGGGCGAAGATCGGTGGCCTCCGAGGCGGGCCCGATAGTCGATCTCCACCACCAGGCCCGGCAGCAGCCGATACAGCACCTCCACCGCCAGATCGCCCGGAAAGCCCTGATCGCCGTCTTCGGATTGCAGCCCCAGCCGCAGGCGATCGCTCGCCGCTTCCAGCACCGTCCATTCGCGCTGATGGAAGCCGCCCGGTCCGCCGTGCAGTTGATGATTCGCGCCCGGCTCGGTCGCCAGGGCCCAGCTGCGGTCCCCCGCGCGCAGCCGCTGACCGGCGATGCGATTGGCCCAGCGTCCAATGGTCGCGCCGACGTAGGCACGATTGCGACGCTGGGAATCCAGATCGTCAAAGCCCAGCAGCACTTCGCGCTGGGCAGCATCGCGCATCGGGACGCGGCAACCCACCCAGCTGGCCCCCAGCCCCAGCACGCGGATCTGCAGGCCTTCGGGGCCGGTCAGGGTCCAGGCTTCGGGCGCGTCAGCGCAGCGCACCGACGGCCGGTCGCGCCGGTCTGCCGGGAGCAGGAAATCGCCAACGCTCTGATCCCACGGGCTCATTCCTTCACGCCTCCCGCCGTCAGACCTGCCACCAGCCAGCGCTGCATCAGCAGGAACATCAGCGTCAGCGGCAGGCCCGCCAGCAGCGCGGTCGCGGCGAAATCGCCCCACAGGTAGCGCTGGTTGAACAGGAACAGCCGGGAGCCCACCGCCAGCGTCAGTTGCTGCTCGTCATGCAGCAGCACCGAGGCCACCGGGTACTCGATCATCGCGCCCAGGAAGGCCAGCACGAACACCACCGCCAGCACCGGCTTGGCCAGCGGCAGCAGCACCATCACGAAGGACTGCCAGCGGCTGGCGCCGTCCACGGCGGCGGCTTCTTCCAGATCGGGCGGAATGCTTTCAAAGTAGCCCTTGACCAGCCAGATGTGCTGCGCCACCGCGCCGGTGTAGGCCAGCGCCAGGCTCCAGTGGCTGTTGAGGCCCAGCCACGGCACCCAGTCGCCGAGCCGGTCGAAGATGGCGTAGATGGCCACCAGCGCCAGCACCGACGGGAACATCTGCAGCAGCAGCATCGCGGTGAGCGTGCCCTCCCGGCCGGCGAAGCGCATGCGGGCAAAGGCATAGGCGCTGGTCACCGACAGCACCAGGCACACCGCCGCACTCACCAGTGCCACCTTCAGGGAATTGAAGATCCACTGCAGCACCGGAAACGGCGGCTGCGTGACATTCCCCTGCGCGTCGGTCACGGGCAGGCCCAGCGCCAGGCGCCAGTGCTCGAAGCTGATCTCCGTCGGAATCAGGCTGCCACCGGCGAAGTTGCCCGGGCGCAGCGAGATCGAGACGATCATCACCAGCGGCAGCAGGCTCAGCACGATAAACACCAGCAAAAAGGCATGCAGGGCCAGCACCCGCCAGCGCTGCGAAGAGGTCATCACCATCGGCATGTCAATCTCCTCAGACGCGGGCCGCTCGCGCGCCCGATTTGGCGCCGCCGAAGAAGCGCAGATTCACATAGGCCAGCAACGCCACGATCACAAACACGATCGACGAGATGGCGCAGGCCAGGGCGTAGTTCTGGCCGCCGTCGTTGAAGGCGATGCGGTAGGTGTAAGACGCCAGCAGGTCGGTGGCCCCCACCGGCACCACCGTGTCGAGGTAGTCCGGCGCGCCTTCGGTCAGCAGCGCGATCAAGGTGAGGTTGTTGAAGTTGGCCGCGAAGGACGCCACCAGCAGCGGCGCCATCGGCCGCATCACCAGCGGCAGCGTGATGCGGAACAGGTTGGTCAGTGGTCCGGCGCCAGCCAGGGCGGAGGCTTCGTACAGATCTTCGGGGATGGCCTTCAGCAGGCCCATCGCCAGGATCATCATGTACGGATAGCCCAGCCAGGTGTTGACCGTCAGCACCATCGCACGGGCGAGCGTGGCGTCGCTGAACCAGCCGGGGCGCACGCCGAAGAACAGGTCCAGCACCAGGTTGATCTCGCCCAGGTTCTCGTTGAAGAGCCCGCGGAACACCGGAATGGAGATGAACGCCGGCACCGCATACGGCAAAAACAGCGCGATGCGATAGGCCGACCGGCCCTTGAGCGCCGGCCAGCTCAGGGCCACTGCGAAGAACAGGCCCAGGGCGAAGGTCAGCACAGTGTTGAGCGTCGCGAAGCTCACCGTCCAGGCAAAGACCCGGCCGAACGGCTCCAGGAACTGGCGGTCGCCGAAGATGCGGGCGTAATTGGCCCAGCCCACCGTCGTGCGGAAGCCGGGCTCCAGCGCGCGGCCCTGGGCATCGCGCCAGACACCGGCCGCATGGTCGGCGGTGAGCATGCGGCCGTCCCGCAGGTCGATGAGGTGGTCCACGTCCGACGACGCCGTGCTGCCGTCACCCTTCACCGCATAACGCGGCTTCTGGTCGGTGATGCGGTGCAGGCTGGACAGGCGCCAGCTGCGCCCATCCGGGGTACGCAGCACTAGCGAACGCAGTTGCGGCAGCAGCGCGACGACGTCGCGGCTGTCCAGCTTCTGGCCGCTCGCAGGTCTCCCAGTCGATGCGTCGGCGTCGGCGTCGGCGTCGGCGGCACCCTGGGTCACTCCGCGCGGACCGCGCTTGGCAACGCTCGGTGCGCCGCGCATGTCACCGGCGTTGGAGCTGCCGCCGGCACCGCCGCGTGAGCCGTCGGTGGCGCCGCCAGCGCCTCCGTCCACGTCCACGTCCAGGTCCACGTCGACAGCGTCCAGCATCGGCCTCAGCGCCACACCCTTGGCGACGTCGGCCAGAACGAACGCCTCACTTCGCCAGGCCTTCCCATCGTCGTCGACCAGGGTCGCGGTGTACGTGGCACCGCTGCCAACACCGGTCCGGCGCGCGCCGCCCCTGTCATCGCGGCCCTGGTCCGCGCCCTGCTTCCACAGCGTCAGGTCCATGCCACGACCTTCGCTGTCCGTCTGCTGCAGCAGCACCTCGGTGGCCCGGGTGAAGGAGAGCAGGTGCGCGGAGCTGTAATTGGTAAAGCCGATGCCCAGTGTGAAACCCATCGGCAGCACGATAAACACGGCGACAGCCAGCACACCCGGCGTGACATACCGCCACGCCTGCAGACGCTTGGAGAACTGCAGCATCACCAGCAGCCCGGCCAGACCGAGCACGGCCATCGCCCACGCGGCTTCGTGGCCGCGCAGCAGTTGCTGACAGAGGAACAGCAGCCCGAGGACCACCAGCAGATTCAGGCCGTGCAGGCCCCAGCTCAGCGCGCGCATCAGCAGGCCTCCCCGCCGATGAAGGCCGATCCGGATGCGGATCCGCCCCGCGATCCCAGCCCGGATGCGGATGCCGTGGTGGGCGCGGTGACGGCGTGGATGGCGGTGGCGGTGGTTGCGGCTGTGGCGGTTCCGGTGGTGCCGTTGCCCTGTCCGGCCACACGCCGGGCGGCGCGGGTCAGTCCCTCGTCCACGCCTTCCCGGCCCTGGGTGATGCTCTGCACCGCCGCATTCATTGCGGTCCAGAAACGGGCCATTTCCGGAATGTTGGGCATGGGTTCCCCCTGCTCTGCCGCTGCGGCCGTCCCGGCGGCCAGTGCGTCATGCTTGAGCTCCGCCAACAGCGTCCGGTTGGCGGGCACGCCCAGCGGCACATGCGCCTGCATCGCCCGCAGGCCGTCCAGGCTCAGCAGATAGTTCTCGATGAATTCGGTGGCCAGCAGCGGCTGGCGGCTGGCCGCACAGACCATCGCGCCCAGCACCCCCACCATCGGCCGACCCGGCCGCCCCTGCAGCGACGGCAGCGGTGCGGCGGCCACCCGCAGTCCACTCTTCTTGAGGTTGTTCCAGCCCCAGGGCCCGTTGATGGTCATGGCCACGCGGCCCTCGTTGATGGCCGCTTCGCTTTCGGCATAGGTGGCCGTGCGCGGCACCACGCCTTCGTCGACCAACCGCTTGAGCAGCGCCATGCCCTGGCGTGTACCCGGCGTGTCGATGCCATTGCGGCCGGCGTCCCAGCTGCCGTCGTCACGACGTGCGAAGGCAAAGCCGCCACCGGCCGACATCAGCGGATAGGTGTAGTAGAACTCGTTGTACGGCCACATGATGGCCCGGCGGCCGGACGGACGCAGGCGGCGGTCCAGTTCGAACACGTCCTCCCAGGTGCGGGGAATGCGCTCGACCAGGTCCAGATTGCAGATCAGCGCCACCGTTTCGATGGCGATCGGGTACCCCCAGGTCCGCCCGCCGATGCGCCAAGGCGACCAGGCCAGCGGATTGATCGCCTCCCGCAGTCGCCGCGACGGCGCCACCGGCCGGATCAGCCCGGAAGCGGCCCACCCGCCCGCGCGGTCATGCGGCCAGATCCAGACGTCGGGCCCCTTGCCGGCCGCAGCGGCCTGCTCGAACTTCGAAACGCCGTTTTCCGGATGCTCCACCCGCACCGCGATGCCGGTGTCACGGGTGAAGACCTCGCCGATCCTGACGATGCCCTCGTAGCCCTTGTCGCCGTTGATCCAGATGCGCAGCGGCTCATGCCCGGCCAGCAGTCCCGCGGAGGCAGATCCAGCGAAGGTCGCCAGCGCCCCACCCAGCCCGGCCTGCAGGCCCAGGCCCGCGCCTGCGCGCAGCCATTGCCGGCGGCCCGGCATCAGCCGGTCGTCCTGCGGCCGTCCGTCCGTACCGCCCTGTGGGTCCTCGCCCTTCAAGCGCATGGCGCGACCTCATCCTGCAGACGCGGCACCGCATCTCCTCGGGTGTCGAACAAATGCACCTCGTCCCGCAGCGCCGCCACCGGTAGCGCATCGCCCACCTGCGGCGTCGCAGCGCCTTCGGGCAGACGCAGCACCAGCGAACCGCCGGGACCCGTCAGGTAGGCCAGGCTCTGGTCGCCCAGATGCTCCATCCATTGCACCTGGCTGGAGAGCGTTTCGGTCAGCCGCGGGTCGCTGCCCGTCGCCGGCCGCAGATGCTCGGCGCGCACGCCCAGCGTCACGGCATCGCCGACGGAGACGGCGTCCGGCCGCATCGGCAGCGACAGCACCGCCCCGTCCTGCAGCGCCACATGCACCCCGTCGCCGCCGCGCGCACGCACGGTGGCAGGCAGAAAATTCATGCGAGGCGAGCCGAGGAATCCAGCCACGAACAGATTGCGCGGCCGGTGATACAGCGCCAGCGGCGCGCCACATTGCGCGACGCTCGCCTGCGGCTCGGTGGCCCCGGGCGGTGGCGGCTGCAGCAGCACCATGCGGTCGGCGAGCGTCATCGCCTCGACCTGATCGTGGGTCACGTAGATCGAGCAGGCCCGCCCCTGGCTGCGATGCAGCCGGGCAATCTCCAGACGGGTCTGCTGACGCAGCGCCGCATCCAGATTCGACAGCGGCTCGTCAAACAGGAAGACGCCCGGCTGACGCACCAGCGCACGGCCGATCGCCACCCGCTGCCGCTGCCCGCCGGACAGTTCGCGCGGCTTGCGCTGCAGCAGATGGTCGATCTGCAGCAGCCGCGCCACCTCCTCGATGCGCTTGCGGGCTTCCAGCTTGGGCACCCGCGCCAGGCGCAGGCCGAAGCCGAGGTTGTCCGCCACATCCAGATGGGGATAGAGCGCATAACTCTGGAACACCATGGCGACATCCCGTTCGCCCGGCGCCAGTTCATTCACACGGCGACCGCCGATGCGCAGCTCTCCACTGGTGATCGTGTCCAGGCCGGCGATCATCCGCAGCAGGGTCGACTTGCCACAGCCCGACGGGCCGACAAACACGCAGAACTCCCCTTCGGCAATGTCCAGCGACACTTCATGGACCGTGGGCACACCGCCTTCGACATAGGTCTTGCCAATGCGGTCGAGTTGAACCGATGCCATGTCTTCAGCTCCCCGCCAGCGGCGATACGCGGTCCGTGCGTGACAGGCTCAGCTGCGCTGCGCGCAGCACGGCGCCCCCACCGGCTGCACGGGCGGCGGGTTCGAGGAACACCGGCAGGTCCGCAGCGATGGGCAGCAGGTCGATCTCCAGCGTCGGCGCCTGACCGGCCCCGACCCAGCGGTCGATCGCGATCCACCAGCGGCTGCCGTCGCAGAAGCGGTCGTCCACGATCTGGCCGTCCACCCGCAGGCGGGCCACGTCGCCGACCAGGTCCAGCGTCAGCCAGAGGCGCTGCTCCGGTGCGCTGCGCCAGGCGTCGAGCGCGGCCGGCGGCAAGGTCAGGGTCCAACGGGCCTCCGCCGCATGCGCTGCTTCGTCCGGCACGAGGGGCACCGGACCGTCGCGCCAGCTGATGTGCGGCCCCCACTGGATCTGCGGCGGCTGTCCGGGCGCCTGGGCCAGAGACGGCTGCAAGGTCCAAGTGCGCGCGGACTCCGCCGCCCACGTCCACGCCGCCCAGGTGACCCCGGCGGTGTGACGCAATCCACCCAGATCGTCCGCCGGATAGATCCACAAGGCGCCAGCTTCGCTGGCCGACCGCTGCAGGCGCAAAAGGCGAGGCGCTTGCCCGCCAGCGGACGCATCCGCCGGTGTGTTCGCGTCCTTGTTTGCCGCTTCGATGAATGCGGCGTGGCTGCTGCGGACCAACCGGGGGCGTCCGCCCAGCGTCACCCACTGAGTTTCCGCAGCCATCGCCTGCGACAGCACCAGCACGCGATGCACGCAGCCGTCCTCGGCCGTCACTTCCAACAACTGCGGCGCCTCCATGGCCACGAGACGCACGCGGGTCGCGCCGTCGTCCAGCGTCTCCACCTTCGCACCGAAGGCCTTGACGGCGGAGAGGCCCGCCGCGTCGAACACCACCTCCGCCGCCACACCTTCGATGGCAAAGCCCACCCAGGTGACCGAGCCGTCGGTGTCGGTCCAGCGCGTCAACGGCTGCACCGTCGCCTGCCGCATGCGCAGCGATCCAAGCCGCTGACCCACCGGCCAGATGAAAGCCATACCGGGCTGCAGATCGACACTGCCGGTGGATGGCAGACGCAGACTGTCGCCGCCGGCCGTCTGCAGCCTCCAGTGGCGGCCCGGCATGGCCGGCAGCGGATGGTGCCGCACATGGTGATTCACAAACACAAAACCTTCCAGCGACGCGGCCTGCGCACCGACCGCCCGCACGGACACCCGTGGATGGCTGCGATCCGCCGGATCCAGCGGACCCGCCTCTGGCAAAACGGCCACCAGCGGCGCCAGGGTGTCGCCAAACGCCTGCATGAACTGATGCAGCAGACGCAGACGGCCCCACGACGGACGCACCTGCCCGTACTGGCCCAGCGGCGCATGGAAGTCATAGCCCCACTGCGGCACATCGTTCGGATAGCCACTGGCCTGGGTCTCGTTCAGCGGCCCGGTCTCGCAGACCGGATTGGTGCCGCCGTGGTACATGTAGTAGCCGTAGAGATTGGCGCCAGAGCCCAGTTGCACCAGTGTCGTTGCATAGACGTCTTCGGTGCTGATCACGGGACGGCGGTGGTAGCTCTGATGCATGCCGCCACCCGCTTCCGCCAGGCAGAACGGATAGTGTTCGGTGTCGATCAGGCCGGCGGCGGGGGTGCCGTCGACATTGCCCATTTCGCCGATCACGCGGCGGGTGTTGAACAGGAACACACCCGACGGCGGCAGCGCCTCGCGCGAGCCCTGCCAGAAACCATCGGCATAGGCGCCGGAGACCGGCAGCACCTCGGTGGGCGGGATGTCCAGCGTCGGCCATCCGGTGACGGTGTAGATCGGCACCGTCATGCCGGCCTCGATGGCCAGGCGCTTCAACTCGGCGATGTGCTCCTTGCCGGCGCCGGGCCCGGTCAAGCCGTATTCGTTCTCCAGCTGCAGGCCGACGATCGGCCCGCCGTCGCACCACAACTGGCCCTGGATTTGCGCGCCGATCTGATCGTAGAAGCGCTTCACATGCCCGAGGTACACCGGATCATTGCAGCGCAGCGGACCTGTTCCGGGCAACCAGTCGGGGAATCCGCCCAGCCGCACTTCCGCATGCACCCAGGGGCCTGGACGCAGGTACACCAGCAGGCCGGCTGCCGCCGCCAGCGCGATGAAGCGCGACAGGTTGCGCTGCCCCTGCCAGAGCCACTGCCCCTGGACAGGCTCGTGGTGATTCCAGATCACGTAGCTGGCGACGATGTCCACGCCGCCGGCCTTCATCTTGGCCAGCTCGGTCGCCCATTCAGATTCCGGGAAGCGGCTGTAGTGGAACTCGCCCATCACCGGCATCCAGGGCCGACCGTCCAGGCTGAGATACCGGCTGTTGACCTCCATCCGGCGGGTGGGATGCTGATGGTGGCCGAGGTTCAGGAAGCCGGATTCAGGCGCAGCCAGGGTGGCCGGCACAGGCACGACCACCGAAAGGGATGTCTCACTCACGTGTTTTGAGCTGCCCCCAAAACTTGGGTCTGGCAGGTTAAGCGATTAATTCGAAGAAGTAGACCAAGCGGACCGACCCGGGGCAATGAGGGTTAGCACCAAGAAGCGACGGGAACCAACGGGTATGAAAGCGCTGAAAACCCCGCGTGAATGGCGCAGAACGCCCGTGGTTCCGGCGCTGGCGATTGTACGCGGCTGAGCGCGGCCGTATCCCGGCGCCCTGACGCAGGTGCGCAGTCTGTACCTCACTTGTCGTTGACATCGCTCCGGCTGCTTGCTCCAATCGAGTTAATCGCTTAACTGAGCTTCCCACTCAGCTTTTCACTGAGCCACACATGTCTTCCAGCCCTCCTGCGAACCCGATGAATGCGCCCCTGCGCCTGGGCGTCTGCTACTACCCCGAGCAATGGCCGCGCGAGCGATGGGCCGAAGACGCCCGCGCGATGCGTGAGATGGGTCTGAGCACCGTCCGTATCGCCGAATTTGCCTGGTCGCGCATGGAGCCCTCCGCGGGTCGATTCGAGTGGGAATGGCTCGACGCTGCCATCGACACCCTGGCGTCCGCCGGACTGCAGATCGTCCTGGGCACACCGACGGCCGCGCCGCCGCAGTGGCTGGTGGACGCCCATCCGGACGTGCTGCCGGTGGATGCCCACGGACGTATCAAGGCCTTCGGTGCGCGTCGCCACTACTGCTTCTCCAGCCCCTCGATGTGGGCCGCCAGCGAGCGCATCGTCACCGCAATGGCCCAGCGGTATGGCCAGCATCCGGCGGTCGTAGCCTGGCAGACCGACAACGAGTACGGCTGTCACGACACCACGCTCTCCTACAGCCCCGCTGCCCTCAGTGCCTTCCGGCGCTGGCTGGCCGAGCGCTATGGCAGCATCGAGGCGATGAATGAGGCCTGGGGCACCGCCTTCTGGGGCGTACAGTTCCTGAGCTTCGAGCATGTCGGCTTTCCGGTGGGGCAGCCCACCAGCGCCCTGCCGACCCATGCCATGGACTTCCGCCGCTTCACCTCCGACCAGGTGGTGCGCTACAACCGCATGCAGGTGGGGTTGCTGCGCCGCCATGCGCCGGGCCGTCCGGTGCTGCACAACTTCATGGGCCTGTTCGGGGAGTTCGACCAGCATGAGATGGGCCAGGACCTGGACATCGCCGCCTGGGACAGCTATCCGCTGGGCCACGTCGACACCGCCGCGACCTTCCTCTCCGAAACCGAGCGCCAGCAATGGGCCCGCACCGGCCATCCGGACATCAGCGCCTTCCATCACGACCTCTACCGAGGCATTGGCCATGGCCGCCTGTGGGTGATGGAGCAGCAGGCCGGCCCGGTCAACTGGGCAGACTGGAATGCGCTGCCGCTGCCGGGCATGGTCCGCGCCTGGACCTGGGAGGCCTTTGCGCATGGGGCCGAGCTGGTGTCTTACTTCCGCTGGCGCCAGCTGCCGTACGGCCAGGAGCAGATGCACTCGGGCCTGCACCGGCCCGATGGCGTGCGCGACGTGGGCGGTGAGGAAGCCGCGCAGGTCGCGAAGGAGATCGACCAGCTCACGGCGGCGCTGTCCGCGACGATGCTCGATACGGCCCGCGCCGACGTCGCCCTGGTGCTCGACTATCCGTCGCTGTGGATGGCCCAGATCCAGCCGCAGGGCAAGGACATGGTCGGCTTCGGCGTCGCCATCCGCTATTACAGCGCGCTGCGCCGGCTGGGGCTGAATGTGGACGTGGTGAGCCCGGACGCCGACCTGTCGGCGTATGCGCTGGTCGTGCTGCCGCAATCGCTCCATGTCTGCGACAGGCTGACCGAGCGGCTGCAGGACTGCCGCGGTGTGATCGTCGCCGGCCCCCGGGCCGGCAGCAAAACGGCGGGCCTCGCCATTGCCACCCCACTGCCCCCGGGCCCGCTGCGCTCCCATCTGCCGGTGCGGGTCCGCGCGGTGGAGTCGATGCGACCGGGCCGCGCGTACGCCGTCCGGACCGACGCCGGCGTGACCGTGGGCCACAGCCTGCAATGGCGCGACCTGATCGACCTTGACCCCACCCCGCAAGGACAGGAGGTGCAAGTGCTCGAGCGCTGCGAGGACGGCTGGCCCGCCCGCGTGACGTCGGGCCGCACCGACCTGCATGCCACGCTGGTCAACGACGACCTGCTCCAGCAGTGGATGCAGGACGCCGCCCACCGGGCCGGACTGCAGACGATGGCGCTCTGCGCACACGCGCCGGGCCTGCGCCTGCGCCGCCGTGGCGCCTTGCAATTCGCCACCAATCATGGCCCAGGTGCCGCGAAGCTTCCTGTGCCGGCGGGTGTGCCACTGGTGCTGGGCAGTGCGACACTCCCGCCGGGCGGCGTGGCTGCCTGGGTGGTATCGCCCTGATGTGCTTGTCCCCGCAGCGTTGAGGCCGCACCGCCCCTCGACTTCGATCCGACCCTTCTTCTGATCACGATGTCCTTCGACCGCAACCAACATTCGCACCGCCGCTACAACCCGCTCGCCGGACGTTGGGTGCTGGTATCTCCGCAGCGCAGCCAGCGGCCCTGGCAGGGTCAGACCGAAAGCCCGGACACGGCGGTGCGCCCGTCGCATGACCCGTCCTGCTATCTGTGCGCCGGCAACACCCGCATCAATGGTGAGAAGAATCCGGACTACACCGGCACTTTTGTCTTCGAGAACGACTTCGCCGCGCTCATGGCCGATGTGCCGGCGCCGGACGGCCTTGGCGCGGACGCGAACGGCGGTCTGTTCCAGGCGATGCCGGCCCGCGGCACCAGCCGGGTGATCTGCTTCTCGCCCGACCACAGCCGCAGCCTGCCGGAACTGGACGACGCGGCGCTGCGCGGCGTGGTGGATATGTGGTGCGAGCAGACCGAGGAACTGGGTCAGCGCTGGCGCTGGGTGCAGGTCTTCGAGAACAAGGGCGCGATGATGGGCTGCTCCAACCCGCATCCCCACGGCCAGATCTGGGCCTGCGACTTCATGCCCGAGCTGCCGAACCGCGAAGACCAGCAGCAGCGCGACTGGCTGCAGCAGCGCGGGGAGCCGATGCTGCTGGCGTTGGCCCACGCCGAAGCGCAGCACGGCGAGCGCGTGGTCGTGCAGAACGACGACTGGCTGGCCATCGTCCCCTACTGGGCCGAATGGCCCTTCGAAACCCTGCTGCTGCCGCGCTTTGCGGTGCAGCGCCTGCCGCAGCTGACCGCACAGCAACGCCAGAACCTGGCCCTGGCGGTGCGCGAGCTCACCACCCGCTACGACAATCTTTTCCAGTGCAGCTTCCCGTATTCGATGGGCTGGCATGGCGCGCCGACCGGCGCCGAGGGACTGCAGGGCGCCGGCACGGCAGGCGACCCGAATGCCCACTGGCAGCTGCATGCCCATTTCCATCCGCCGCTGCTGCGCAGCGCCACGGTGCGCAAGTTCATGGTCGGCTTCGAGTTGCTGGCCGAATCGCAACGTGACCTCACGCCCGAGCAGGCCGCCGCACGGCTGCGCGAGCAATCCACTGTTCACTATCGTCAGCGCTGATTTCCGATGGTCACCTCTGCTTCCCCCTCCGCATCGTCCTCGTCCGCGCTCTCCAGCGCGGCATCGAGCGCTCTGCCCTCCCCGCTGCCGCCCACGGCCGAAGCGGTGGTGCGCGCCTATACCGAACGTCACGGCACGGCGCCCACGGTCCTGGCGCGCGCGCCCGGCCGGGTCAACCTGATCGGCGAGCACACCGACTACAACGATGGTTTCGTGCTGCCCGCCGCCATTGATCGCGACACCTGGATCGCCGCCGGCCCGCGCACCGACCGCGACGTCGATGCCCTGGCGCTGGATGAATCCGGCGCCGAGGACCGCTTCACCCTGAGCGCCACGCCGCCCCACTTCGAAGGCGGCGGTTGGCGGGACCATGTCCGCGGCACGCTGGCGCAACTGGTGCCGCTGATGGCGCAGCCGGTGGGCCTGAACCTGGTGATTGCCGGCGACGTGCCGATGGGCGCGGGCCTGAGCTCATCCGCGTCGCTGGCGCTCGGACTGCTGCGTGCCGCCCAGCAGATCACCGGCGATTCGGCACTGAACGGCAAACAGCTGGCGCGGCTGGCCCAGCAGGCCGAGAACCGCTTTGTGGGCTGCCAATGCGGCATCATGGACCAGCTCGCCAGCGCCGAAGGCCGTCCCGGCCATGCGCTGCTGATCGACTGCCGCTCGCTGGACACCCGCCCCGTCTCGTTGCCGGCAGGCACGACGCTGCTGATTGCGCATTCACGCGTCAAGCGCGGTCTGGTCGATTCGGCCTACAACGAACGCCGCGCGCAATGCGAGCAGGCGGCCCGCGCGCTGGGCGTGCCGGCGCTGCGCGATGCGACGCTGGAGATGCTGGCGGGCGTGCAGCTGGAAGACAAAGTGTTCCGCCGGGCTCGCCACATCATCACCGAGAACACCCGCGTGCTGGAGGCCACCGAGGCCTTGCAGGCCGGTGACCTGGTACGCCTGGGCGCGCTGATGAAGCAGTCTCACGCCTCGATGCGTGACGACTTCGAAATCACCGTCCCGGCCGTGGATCAGCTGGCAGCTTTGCTGCAGGACGTGGCCGGCGACCAGGGCGGCGCCCGCATGACCGGCGGCGGCTTCGGCGGCTGCTGCATTGCGCTGCTGAAGAAGGAACTGGTGCCGCAAGCCCTGGAGGCTCTGGAGCGCGGTTACCGCTCGCCGGAAGGTCTGCCGGCGCTGGTCTACCTCTGCGAAGCCGGCCCGGGCGCCCAGGCGCAAGCCTGGCCGGTAGGCACGGCCGCAGCGGGTACGATCGCGGCATGACAACACTGGTTGAGGTGGCGCGGGCCGCCGGGGTGACCGCGGCCACGGTGTCCAATGTGCTCCGCAATCGCGGCAAGGTCGGCGAGGAGACCCGTCGCCGGGTGCTCGCGGCCGTGGAAAGCATGGGCTACCGGCCCAACCTCATGGCCCGGGCGCTGGTGGAGGGCAAGCCCCACACCATGGCCCTGGTGGTGAGCAGCATTGCCAACCCGTTCTATCCGGAGTTCGCGCTCGAGGTGGAACGGGCCGCCCGCAAGCTCGGCTACTTCCTGCTGGTCTGCAACACCAATGACGATCCGGCGCAGGAGCGCGCCTATCTGGATGCAGTGGGCGGCGCCCTGGCCCAGGGCGTGATCGTCATGAATGCGGACTTCGTCCAGCTCGACGCCCTGCAGGACCTCCGACGCCGCGGCGTGCCGGTGGTGCTGTGCATGTGGGAGCGTCCGCAGGAGCCGCCGCCCCTGCCCTGCGTGGCGGTGGATCTCTACCAGGCGGGCGTGCTGGCGGCAGAGCATCTGCTGCGCCTGGGGCACAAACAGCTGGGCGCCGTCTGCGGCAGCGAGCCGACGGGCAACCATCAATGGCGGCTGCGCGGCTTCATCGACACGGTGCAGAAGGCAGGTCTGGACTTGCCGGCCAGCCACCTGCGTTATGGCCACGACACCATCGACGAAGGCCGCAATGCGGCGCACAGCCTGCTGGCCGGCGTGCCGGGGCTGACGGCGGTGTTTGCCACCAATGACCTGCCTGCCCTCGGCGTGCTGCAGGCCGCAGCGGAACTCGGGCTGGAAGTGCCGCGGGACCTGTCCGTCATCGGCGTGACCGACATTCAGCTGGCGCATCAGATGCGGCCAGCGCTGAGCACCGTCGCCATGCCCACGGCAGAAGCGGCCATGCTGGCGGTGCAGATGCTGCAATCCGAAATCACGGCCCAGCCCGATCATCCGCTGCCGATCTCCATCACCGAGCCGCCCCGGCTGGTGGTGCGGGCCTCCACGGGCAAGCCGCGGGCGTGAACCCGCGGCCGCCGCGCTCAGTAGTAGCGCGGGATCGGTCCCTTTTGCGGCGTGGTGTCGCCTTCCAGATCCACCATCACCTTGTCCGCGAAACACCAGCCCCAGCCCTCGGGCGGGTCATAGCCCTCGATGATCGGATGCTGGGTCTCATGAAAATGCGCCCGCGCATGCCGGTGCGGCGACTCGTCGCAGCAACCGACATGGCCGCAGGTGCGGCAGATGCGCAGATGGACCCATTCACTGCCCAGCTTCAGGCATTCCTCACAGCCTTTGGCGCTGGGCTCGACCTGCCGGATACCGGCCGCATGTGCACAGCGGTATCCCATGATCAGCTCTGGTGCGAGACGCGGCTGGCCTCGAAGAGGAACCAGGTGCGGCGCTCGGATTCGTCAATCCAGTTCTCCAGCAGGCTGGAGGACGCGATGTCGCGATGTTCGTCCGTCACGTTGTGGGCTTCGCGCAGGCGGGCGGCCAGTTGCTGGTTGTCCTCGCGCAGTTCGGCCAGCATGTCCAGCGGGTCGACATAGTCGGCGTCGTTGTCCTGGATGCGCTGCAGGCGGCTGATGTGGCCGATGGAACGCAGCGTCGTGCCGCCCACCTTGCGGATGCGCTCGGCCAGCGGGTCGGTCATCGCGTAGAGCTGGTCGCCCTGCTCGTCGAGCAGCAGGTGGTAGTCCCGGAAGTGCGGGCCGCTCATGTGCCAGTGGAAATTCTTGGTCTTGAGGTAGAGCGCAAAGACGTCCGCCAGGATGCCGTTCAGGGCGGCGCCGATGTCGGCAGTGGCGTCGGAAGGCAGGTCGCTCGGCGTGGCGAGCGGCGCCTTGCGGCGGGTTTTCAGGTCAGACTTCTTGGTGTCGCTGAGTTTGGCCATGACGGACTTTCGGGTTGAGGCACCGGCACCCCATCCGCGCAGACCGCGAGGCGGGTGCCCGTACCAGTGGCTCTTGAACATCGGACGTGCCGACGGTCTGGCGGATGTTGCCGCCGCCGGCCGCCCGCCAACACTCCCATTCGGAGGATGGGCACATCGACGAGGCACGCAAGCGATGGCAAGCGGCGCTCCAGGGGACACGTCAAGGAAGCGGCCAAAAAAATAACCGCCGCCCGGCATGACACCGGGCGGCGGCCCTCACGCGCGCTCTAGCGCGACGGGGTTACTTCCAGGGTGCGGTCTGCAGGGCCGGGTCGTCCACCAGGCCCAGCGAGCCCGACACCTTCTTGCCGATGCTGCCGGGCGAGGCCAGCGGCGCACTGCCGCAGCTGCCGGAAGCCGTCTTCAGCGCCTGCCAGAGCATCGCGCCGTCACGGGCATTGCGGTTGGACAGCGTGCTGCCGGTCACCGCGTTCAGGTAGCGCTCCACCGAATACGGCTGGTTGATGTTGGCGCCGTAGCTGTTCTGCAGAATGACCGAGCCGGTGCATTGCGCGTCCTCATTGTTGACCACCAGCTGACCGCCCGCCCAGCCTTCCGGTGCCGTCTCAAAGCCGATCGACACGATGGTGCTGCTCGGGAACAGCTTGCGGTATTGCTGCCACGCGGTCACGCCGTCGTAGTGTTCATAACGAGCGTCGTAGCTCATGATGTTCACCAGGTTGAAGGCATTGGCCAGCGCGGGATAGCTGTTCACCAGCTGCCGCTCCAGACCGGCCTTGCCGCCCCAGTAGCTCACGCCGACGCCCGCGCATTGCGCGTCATTGGCGGTGGCGGCGGTGCAGTCCGCCCCGGTCGACCAGGCGGCCACGCTCAGGATGCGATTGCCGCCGGCGAGGTCCACCGCCTTGCGCATGGCCTTCACCGCACCGGCATAACCGTCCAGCCCTTCGATCTCATAGTCCACATCCAGACCGTCGAAACCGACGTCCTTCAGGATGTTGGCCAGCGCCGTGATGGTCGGTCCGCTGCCGGCATGACCTTCCGCCGACAAGCTGCCCCAGCTGTTGTAGGTGGCACCGCCCACCGCCAGCAGCACCTTGATGTTGCGAGCATGCAGGACGTCGATAGCAGCCTTGATGTCCGACGGACGGCCGTTGAAGTTGATGCCGGTGCCCGACCAGTTGTTGGCGCTCATGCCGCCCCAGCTGAAATTGGGCTGCGCAAACGCCGCCACCACATGGGTGTAGTTCGCCGGGATGCGGGCGAAGTTGCTGGCCTTGAACACCTGGTTCTTGTCCATGCCGGTGGCATCGAACCAGTTGTCACTCCACGAGGGGTAGTAGACGGTGTACACGCGGCCCGATTGCGATGCGGACTTGGCGGCCGGGTCGGTCAGGTCGGGGGACGGCGAAGGCGCCGGGCTCGGCGAAGGACTCGGGCTTGGCGAGGGGCTGGGGGACGGACTCGGCGACGGCGACGGCGACGGCGACCCCGAGCAACTCCCCACCACGGTCCACGGCTGGCCAGAACCGGCAGCGCCGCTGCTGGTGGTGGGGTTGTTGTTCTGGGTCCACCAGTTGGCCTTGTAGTTCGTGGTGGCCACGCTGGCGAGGTCACCACCGTTGTAGGTCTTGCTGCTGGACCACACCGGAGCGCAGCTGCCCGAGGGAGACGGGCTGGGGGACGGCGACGGCGTGGGGCTCGGCGTAGGGCTGGGCGTGGGACTGGGCGTGGGACTGGGGGTGGGACTGGGGGTGGGCGATGGCGACGGTCCCGCCGTGGCGCCCAGATCCGTCCACAGCGCTGCATTGGTCGGGTTCCAGCCGGTGCTCGCGTAATCGGTCTGGTTGACCAGTGCCCGATACAGCTTGCCGTTGTAGCTCACCACGGTGCCCGCGGCGTAATACACGTCCGGCGCCCACGCGGCGTAGGACTGCGCGCCGGCGTGCAGCGCAAACGCCGCTGCGCTCAGCACGGCCAACTTGCGCAGCTCGCGCAGTGGAATGCCGTAGCGGCTGGATGAGGAGAGGGAAGGCTTCATTCAAGTGCTCCTGGTAGACGACGTCAGCGGCCGCGCCTCCACGCCCTCGCGGAAGAACGGCCTGCTGGGCGTCGCTGCCCGACGCGCGCCCAGATGGCCAAGGGGTTTCAATGGCCTAGTGGTATTTTGTTGGTCTTTTGTTTGCCTCAGAAAGGCAATACCACTTTGCTCCCAGTTGCAAGCACTGTGATGAGGGAAATCCCGGATTCGTGTCAGCAATCGTTGCGGGACGGCGGCCATTGCTCCAGCCCCGCCATGCTTTGCATCACCTGTTACGGACGCAGAAAAGAACGGGGCCCCCGAAGGGACCCCGTTCGTCCGAGCTGAAACCGGCCGCCCGCGCGGCTGCGGTTCACGCCCTCACGCGCTGAGCCGAAGCTCAGTAGCGGGGCGTATGCGTCGTCTCGAACTCCGGCGCATATCCCGAGTCGCTCCACATCTTCTGCAAAGAGCCGTCTGCCTGGGCCTGTGCCAGCTCATCCATGACCTGGGCACGGGACTTGCCACCCGCAGCAGGCGGCGCAAAGGTCAAGTCGCGGGACGTGTCCATACTGACCGACACGTCCACATCACCCTGGGTGTTGGAATAGCGGACGGGCAGACCCATCGCCTCATCGAAATCAGGCGCGTAGCCGGCCTCGCTGTTGATCTTGGCGAGGGAGCCGTCTGCCTGGGCCTGCTCCAGCTCGGCAACGACTTGTTCACGGGACTTGGGGCCCGAGGCGATCTCTTCCTCGACCTGCGCGAAAGCGGGAACGCTGATCGCGGCGGCCAGGGCCAGAACACCCAGGGGAGCAGAGATTTGAGGGAATCGACGCATGAAAATTCTCCTTGTTGAAAGTCGGTCCATGGCGGTCGTTGCCGGAGGCTTCGACCGTTGCGGCGGTGTTTTTCAACGCCATGGAATGCACTCTAGTCCCCGCGTCCCGACGACAGCCCAACCGCAGGATTACGTTTTGGTCATCTACGCCGGAGGCGCATGCACGTGACGGCCGAGCTGCGGAATGCAGAGTCGTCCTCCCCCGGGGAGACGCCTGCCCATCGCCGACAACGGGCCTGGTTGCGCTGGCGCATTCCCGACGGTGTCGGCCCTCGCCTCTCGCTGTGGCTTGCAACGCAGACGTTCACTGGCCTGGCGTTGATGTCACTGGCCGTGTATCTGCTGACGGCCTCCGACCTGCGCACCCGCCAGGACGAGACGCTGCAACAGAACCAGGCGCTGTTGCAGCATCTGCTGGACGAGCATGAAACCCTGCCTGCACCACAGCTGCGCAAACGCCTGGATGAGTTCCTCGACGTGCACCGGGACCTTCGCCTGACGCTGCGGGCGGACGACGGCAGCACTCTGTACGACCGGGCCGTTCACACCGGCGCCCGTGGCCTGGACGTTCGCACCGACACCGGCCGCACCCTGGACTTCCCTACGACACAAGGCCCGATGGCGACGCTGCGTCTGGACACCCGCGCCGACGACGAATTCGTCAGACGTCTGGGCATGACGCTGATGGCGGCCTCGCTGATTGGCGCGCTGCTGGTGTCGGCGGGCAGCATGGTGCTGGTGCGTATGGCACTCGCGCCGGTCCGGTCCCTGGTGGACCAGACCCGGCGGCTGGCCGCCCATACCCTGCACGAACGACTGGACGGCAGCGATCAGCCGGAAGAACTGCGACCGCTGGTGCAGCAGTTCAATGCACTGCTGGAGCGGCTCAATCGCAGCTATACGCAGCTGGAAGGCTTCAACGCGGACGTCGCGCACGAGCTGCGCACACCCCTGGCCACCTTGATCACCGCCACCGAACTGGCGATGCGCCAGCCCGGTGTGCCCCCTGCGACGCTGGATCAGCTCGGCTCCAATCTGGAAGAGCTGCGGCGCATGGCCGGCATCATCAATGACATGCTCTTCCTCAGCCATGCCAACAGCGGCGCCACCGCACGCCGGCAGCGGGTGCAGAGCCTCGCCGCCCTGGCGCGCGATGTGGCCGACTATCACGAAGCCGCCATTGCCGAAGCCGGGCTGCATCTGACGGTGGACGGGGACGCGGCGGGCGACGTCGATGCCGCCTTGCTCAAACGGGCCTTGTCCAATCTACTCGGCAATGCCACCCGGTATGCGCACACCGGCAGTCTCGTTCGCATCTGCATTGAAGCGATGGGCGGCGGCTTGCTGCGCATGTCGGTGACCAATGTCGGTCCGCCGATCCCGCGCGAGCATCTGCCTCGACTCTTCGACCGCTTCTACCGGGCCGATCCCTCCCGCACGCGGGGGGCCGATCACCACGGGCTGGGGCTGTCGATTGTGGCGGCGATTGCCCGCATGCATGGCGGCGCGCCCTTCGCCACGTCCACACCGGATCAGACCCGCGTGGGGTTGACGGTGATGGGCGGCGAGCTGCCCACCTCGCCCCGGCGGCGCTGGCGCAGGAGGCGTCTCTCTCCTTCGCCGTCTCGATGAGACCTACACTGCGCCGCGCTGCGAAAGCCCGCCGGCGTCCCCTTCTCCCACCCGACGCGCCCGACGCGCCCGAGCGCATTCCCTGTCTGCCCGCCTCCCCGCCCCACCATGACCGACCGACTGCTTCAATTGACCCAGCACCCCTGGGGCCGCCAACTGCTGACCACGCTGGGCTTGCCCCAACCGCGCCGTCTGCCCCGACGCGACGGCCCCTTCATGCCGGAGGAACTGGCCGGACGGCCGGTGCACCTGATCGGCATTGGCGACGCGCCGCTGCTGAGCGTCCTCACCCAGACCGTGTCGGCCGAAGGCGCCACGCTGGTGAAGGACGCGCAATCCGCAGCGTCCACCCTGATCGTGGATGCGACGGCCGTGGCGACGCTGGAGCAGCTGCGGGACGTGTTCCGGCAGGTGCAGGCGTCGCAGGCGCGGCTGAACACCGGCGCGCGCGTACTGATCTTTGCGGCCCGACCGGAGACCGCCGGGAACGCACGTGCCAGCGCGCTGGCGCAGGCGCTGCAGGGCTTCGTTCGCGCCATGGCCAAGGAGATGGGTCGCCGGGGTGCCACCGTCAACCTGCTGCACATCGACCGGGGCACCCAGCCGTTGCTGTCGGGTGCGCTCCGCTTTTTTGGAGGCGACCGATCCGCCTATGTGTCCGGACAGGTCCTGCACTGGCGCAGCGATGCCGCCGCGCTGCACATGCCGGATGTCGCGCCGGCCCGGCGTCTCGCGGTCGTCACCGGCGCCGCTGGCGGCATTGGCGCCGCCACTGCCCGCCGGCTGAATGCGGACGGCTTCCGGGTGCTGTGCGTGGACGTTCCTGCGGCGTCCGACGCACTGCAAACCCTGGCGGCTCAGATTCAAGGGGAAGCATTGCCGCTGGACCTGACCGCCGAGTCCACACCCGCGGCGCTGACGGCGGCAGTGGCCGCGCACGGCCTGCTGGACCTGATGGTGCACAACGCGGGCATCACCCGGGACCGCACCCTCTCGCGCATGAGTGCCGCGGAATGGGACGCGGTGATGAGCGTCAATCTGGCCGCCATTCTCGCCATGGATGAAGCGCTTGACGCCCAGTCCCTGTGGCGGGACGGTGCCCGGGAGGTCTGCCTGTCCTCCATCAGCGGTCTGGCGGGCAATGCAGGCCAGACCAACTACAGCGCCAGCAAGGCCGGCGTGATCGGCTATGTGGCCCACCGCGCGCGTGAGTGGCGCGAGCAGGGCCGGACCATCAATGCAGTCGCGCCGGGCTTCATCGAAACGGCCATGACCCGCCGCATGCCGATGATGATTCGGGAAGCCGGCCGACGTCTCAACGCATTGAAGCAAGGCGGACAGCCGGAAGACGTGGCGGAAGCGATCGCGTTCCTGGCGTCACCGCAGGCGCAGCCGCTGTCCGGCGCGGTGCTTCGGGTGTGCGGGCAGTCATTGATCGGCGCCTGAGTCCCCCTTCCCACACGCATAGACCACCCGGTGCGCTTCCGTCGGCACCGGCACCTCCCACTTGCGCAGCATGCCCAGCAGCGACTTGTTGGACAACGAGGTGTCCCGCCGATGATTGCGCCGCAGGAGTTCGGTCCGGGACTGTTCGAGATAAACGATCTCCACCTCCGCGCCATAGGCAAACAGCAGGTCCAAGGTCTTGTCGCGCATGGACTGACTGAGGTGGGTGGCATTCCAGACGAATGGCGAGCGGCTGCGCAGCAGTGCCTTGGCCTTGTCCACCGCCGCATGGGCCACCATGCCTTCATTGCGTCCATGCGCCAGGCCCAGCTCGGCACGCGCATCATCAAAAGACACCACCGGCAGGCCAGGCCGGTGCACCGCCACCCAGGAGTCCTTGCCTGAGGCGGGTAAGCCGCACATCACCGTCACCCGCGACCCGGGCTCCTGGAAGAGCGGGTAATCCGGATGCACATCGGCGCCGCGAAAGTAACTCACCCTCGTATGCGCGTCGGCAAAGGCGCGCGCCTGACCATAACAGCCCTCCTCCCGCGCCAGCTCACGAAAGAGCTCGATGTTGTCCAGCAAGCGCGAGGAGTCCTCGCAGAGACGTCCACGCATGTCGGCCTCCGCCAGCGTCGCCAGCACAGGCAGGCTCAGCCGACAGGACAGCTGACGCACGATGAACTCGGGCGGCCGCGGCCCGCGCAGATCCGCCATCGCGTAGAACGGCAACTGATGCACGGCAATCAGCCGGCACACCGCCTCGCGCTGCGCAAAGGGCATGCCGCTCTCCCACAGCAACCCACGCGCATCGATGGCGCCCATGCGTGAATGGCCCGGCTGTCCGATGGCGCCTGTGACCGGATCCACCACCGTGGTCGCGTGTTTGGACACGTCATGCAGCAAGGCGGCAAAGAACAGCGTTTCCTGATCTTCGCGGCTCGCGGCGCGATAGTCGGTCAGGTGCAGCAGCTCGTCCAGCACCATGAGGGTGTGGGTCCAGACGTCGCCTTCGCCGTGATGGCGAGGATCCTGCGGTGTGGTTTTGGCGTGTTCCAGCACCGGAAAGGCGGCGAGGCAGGCCGCTTCGTCCGGGGCCTTTCCGGCGGCGGGCACCAGGGCCCGTAGCTCATTCCAAGGGGACATGATCGTCTCCAGTTCATTCTTGATGAGGCGTGGGGAGTCCGGGCTCAACGTGGCGCGCAGTCCCTGCCCCTGACGGTGTTTCGGGCCAGCGCGACCAATGCGTCCAGAGAGGTCAGCGTCACCAGCCCAAGGTCTTCCCAGCTCAGCGTCGGCCGCTCGGCATACAGGTCGGCGCCGTCGGCCAATGCGTTCGGCAGCAAGGGTCGCTGCACATGGTGGTCGCCCGCATCCAGCAAGGTCTGCGTGAAGGAGGGCCGCACCAGCTTGTAGCGCCCCAGCACCTTCTCATCGTCTTCCACCTTCAGGTACAGGCCTTCGGAGGTGTCATGCCGGTCGGTCTGTTGCCAGGTCAGCGCCAGTGGCAATTGCTGGCGCGCAACCGCGGCTTCGAATGCCTCCCGCCATTGCGCCGACCTGGCCAGGGATGGACGCACCAGCGCCTGCAACTGCGCCAGTCGCGTCGGCATCGGACCGGCATACAGCACCGGCACCGACATCACCGGCGATCCGGAGAGCAAGGCCTGCCGGCGCGGCGTCGACAGGAAGTGCCCCGTCTGCCGGTCGTAGATGTCGAACTCCTGAAACCAATGGGGCAGCCGGTCATACCAGATGCTGTGTTTGGCGTAGAGCCATTCGCCGTACATCACATAGCGATCTTCCAGCCGCGACAACAGCCGGGCCTCCTGCGCCGCGGCAAAGCGCTTGAAGAGATTGAACTGGCGCTCGCCATATCCGCCGCTGAGGTAATGCCCCCGCGACTGCAGCAGCAGCTCGCCGCCCGCCGTGAAGGACAGGCCGGCATTGGCCCCATCGAGTTTTTCCTCGATCACGACGTGACAACCGGCCAATGCCGTCAAGGGGGTCTGATCGTGGTCGGAGTCTCCGTCCTGCAGACGGCTGCCTGCGAGATGCGCGGTGCGGGGATACCGCAGCAGCGGCAAGGAATGAAGGTCGTGCGAATGCATCGTCGTCAGCCGTCGCGTTCTTGGCGCGGACAGGCTCATTCTGGGAACAGAACCGACGAACGTGTGGGGCGCAGACAGGTCACCGCCTCCAGGCTCAAAGCCGGAAGACAGAGTCGCGGGAGAAAGAAGCGGGAGGTTCAGGCTTCGTCCGCTTCATGGCAAGCGGGCGGGAAACAGGAACGTGTGCCGCGGCCTTCATGGGCGCAGACGGCGCCGACACGATGGCTGCCACGATGGCTTCAAATGGCAGTCGTCGGCGATTAGCGGGTGACGGACATGCGGGGCACGGAGCGCTCCAGGCAAGGTAAGAGGGCGAAAGCGCGCGATTGTTCATAGGAATGCGCGCCGCGTCAATACGAGAGCGGCGCCGGGCCGCGCTCACTCACGCCCTCAGCGCCGGAATGCGCGGCATCAGGAAACCGCAGCACTAACACCATCCGCCCGGGCACCGGCTGCCGGACCTCCGCGCTGCCCCCGTGCAGAGCCATGATCGCCCGCACAATCGCCAGGCCGAGTCCGCTGCCGCCGGCATCACGGTGGCGTGACTCGTCGGCCCGGTAGAAGCGGTCGAAGAACCGCGCCACCAGCTCCGCGGCCACCGGTGCCCCTTCATTGACGACCTCCAGCACCACCCAGCCCTGCCCCTCCGCGGTGTCCTCGCGCCGGGCACGAAGATCGACCCGACTGCCCGGCCGGGCATGCCGCAAGGCATTGGAGATCAGATTGGCCAATGCGCGGCGCAGCAATTGCGGCTCGGCTGACAGCGCAGCGTCTCCGTCGACATGCAGCTGCAGATCACGCTCCTCGGCCAGATCCGAAAAGTAATCCACTTGACGCGCCAGCTCCGCACCCGCGGACAAGGCCTCCTTCGGCAGATCGCCGGACAGCGCCTGATGCTCGCTGCGCGCCAGGAACAGCAGGCTGTCCACCATCCGGTTCAAACGATCCAGCTCCAGCAACTGGGCTTCCATCAGCGCGGCATATTCCGCTTCGGTCCGGGTGCGGCTCAACATCACCTGGCTCTGACCGGTGAGCGTGGCCAGTGGCGTCCGCAGTTCATGGGCGAGGTCGGCGGCGAACTGATTCAGCTGCGCGTAACCCTGCTCCAGCCGCGCCAGCATCTCATTGAGGCTCTCCACCCAGGCTTGCAACTCCTGCGGCGCATCGGCCGGCTGCAGCCGCAGGCCGAGGCTGCCGGGGCCGATGGCGGCGGTCTGCGCACGCAGTCGGCGCAGCGGGGACAGGCCCTGCCAGATCAGTGCGAGCACGAGACCCGCGGCGAGCAGGCCGGCCGCCAGGCTGGCCGCAGTGATGCGCAGCCGATAGTCCGCCAGCAGGGCGCGCCGCTCCGGATACAGCCGAGCCAGTCGGACCTCGACGTCCTTGTCTGCCAGTCGGGCCCAGGCATTCAGTCCGGCGGCGGGCACACCGTCCGGCGTGGTCCAGTGCGTCAGATGCTGCAGGCCGGGCTCTTCGCTCAGCAAGAGCGGCGCCGTGGTCAGCAGCGGCAGGTGCGGCGGATTGATGGACAACAGCACAGCGCCCCCCTGCCCTGGAGCCTCACGGATCTCGATCAGCGCATTGCTTTCGCCGCTCATGGTGTCCCGCAGATAGTCGGCCTGCTGTGCCAGCAGCTCGGCGGTGCCACTGCGGCTGAGCAGTTGCCGCAGCTGCCGCATCTTGCCCAGCAGCTGCACGTCATCCCGGCGCACCAGTTGCTGTTCAAAGGAGGTGAACAGATAGCCGCCCAGCAGCGCACTCGCCCATGCGGCCACCAGCGCGCCGGACAGGCCCAGCCGCCAGCTCAGGGACTTCGGCCCCTTCATTCCCGCAGCTCGCAGACATAACCCATGCCGCGCACCGCATGGATGAGGCGGCCGGGCACCGGGTCGTTGATGCGCAGCCGAAGCCGGCGCATGGCGACATCCACCACATTGGTGTCGCTGTCGAAATTCATGTCCCACACCTGCGAGGCGATCTCGCTGCGGGACAACACCTCGCCCTGCCGACGCATCAGCAGATGCAGCAGATTGAACTCGCGCGCGCTCAGGTGCAATCGCTGTCCGGCGCGGGTGACGGTGCGGGCCGGCACGTTCATGCGCAGATCATCCATTGCCAGCACATCGTCTTCCCGTTGCGGACCTCGCCGCAGCAGGGTGCGAATGCGGGCGAGCAGCTCGGCGAAGGCAAACGGCTTCACGAGATAGTCATCCGCGCCGAGCTCTAGCCCCTGCACCCGGTCGGCCAGCGCATCCCGCGCGCTGAGGAAGAGCACCGGCACCTGGCGCCCGGTGGCCGTCTGGCGCAGGCGGCGCAGCACCGTCCAGCCATCGAGTCCCGGCAACATCACGTCCAGCACGATCAGGTCATAGGGCTGCGCCATCGCCAGGTGAAGTCCCGTGTGGCCGTCTGTGGCCACATCCACGACAAAGCCGGCTTCTCCCAGCCCCTGCTTCAGGTAGTCGCCCGCGCGGGCTTCGTCTTCCACCACCAGAATGCGCAACTCAGTCTCCTTGTGTGCCAGGGCGTGAGAATGCCTGAAGCGCACAGGAGGGTCGATGGCAAAGATGTCATCGAAGCGTCAGCGTCCGGGCAGCGCCGCCTTTCTACAGTGGCGGCATGCCTTCTCACTTCATTTCCGCTTTGTTGCTCGCGGCCAGCGCTGGTGCCGCCGCTGCCGCCGCTGACGCGCCCTTGACGCTCGATCAGGCCGATGCCCTGGCTCGCGCCGCCCGCGTGGCCTGCCACTCGCTGGAGCGCGATGTGGCGGTGGGCGTGGTCGATGCCAGCGGTCAGACCCTGCTGCTCAGCCGCAGCGCCACCGTCGGCCCCCACAACCTGGAGGCCGCCCGTCGCAAGGCGTTCACCGCCCTGTCCACCCGGCAGGCCACCCTGGCGCTGGGCCGTCAGGCCCGCAGCCAGCCGGATACGGCGGCGCTCCAGTACCTGCCTGAGCCGTTGCTGCTCGGGGGCGGAGTGCCCCTTCTGCATGGATCGACGGTGTGGGGCGCGGTCGGCGTGGCCGGTGGCGGCGGACCAGACAACGATGACCGCTGTGCACAGGCAGCCGCAGCCGCGCTGCCCGCCGTGCTGAAGGCGGCGCCCTGAGGCCGTTGCTTCGAACCCCTGCCCACCCCTTTTCTGGAGTTAGATATGCGTCTCTCGTTCGTCGTTTCCACTCTCCTGGCTGCAGGCCTCATCGGCGCTTCGCTTCCTGCCTTGGCGCAGGACACGGGGGGAGCCCAGACACAGCCGCAAACGCCGACACAAGCGCCGGCGCAGAACCCGTTGAGCGTCCATGTGCTGGATCTGCAGACCGGGCAGCCGTCGCCCGGCATCCATGTCGACCTGGAGCGGCGCGGAGAACGTGGTGAATGGCTGCCTCTGGGCAGTGGCGTCACGGATGCGCAAGGCCGCATCCGCGCGCTGGTCCCTGCCGCTGCATTGAGCCAGTGGGTGGCGGGCGATTACCGCGTCATTTTCCGGACCGGAGAGTTTTACGCCAGGCAGCGTCTGTCCAGCTTCTTCCCGGAGATTCCGGTGGTGTTCCATGTGGAGAGCGCGCAGCAGCACTACCACGTGCCGCTGCTGCTGAGCCAGTACGGATTCTCGACCTATCGCGGCAACTGAAGCACTGAGGTGCTTCGTTCACCGAGGGCAAGACGCCGTCCAACAGGACGCCGATGACCTTGCGCAAACGCAAGGTCATCGAAGGAACGGACGTCTGGCGCCTGGCTTAGATATAGCCGAGCAGCAGCAGGACCAGCAGGATCACCACCACCAGACCCAGGCCGCCGCTGGGGCCATAACCCCATTGGCGGCTGTGCGGCCAAGCCGGCAGCGCGCCGATCAAGAGCAAGATGAGGATGACGAGCAGGATGGTGCTGATCATGGGTGGACTCCGTTTGAGTTGTGGATGAGTTCGGGGATCCCTCCGGGACCCCCACCGCCCTTGGGCAACGGCTGTGCCCAGTCCCCTGACTGTGGGAGGCCCCTCGCAGGCGCGAGGTTTGCCCATTCAGCGGCATGGCCACACACGCTTCCCGCGCCTCCCGCGCTTCCGCACGTCCGCAATCCCTGCCCTCCGCCCGTCAATTGCAACAGCAGTTGCGGCGCTTCGGCTTGCAGGGGTGGCGACCGGGGCAGGAGGAGGTGGTGGACCGAGTCTTGCGCGGGCTCAACACCTTGTCCGTCATGCCCACCGGTGCGGGCAAGTCTCTCTGCTTCCAACTGCCGGCCAGTCTCATGGCGAATCGCACGCTGGTCGTCTCACCGCTGATTGCGTTGATGCAGGACCAATGCGAGCGCCTCAATGCATTGGGCGTTCCGGCGGTGCAGTTGCACAGCAACCTCGACGCCGCCACGCTGCGCCAGCAGAACGAAGCCGCGCTGGACGGGTCCGCCAAGGTGGTGCTGGTCACCCCCGAACGCCTGAGCGACGACGAATGGCTGACCGCCCTCGCCGAGTCCGGCCCGACCGATCTGCTCGTGGTTGATGAAGCCCATTGCATCTCCGAATGGGGACATGATTTCCGCCCCGCCTTCCTGAAGATCGGCGAGGCGGTGCAGCGGCTGGGAAAACCCACGGTCCTGGCCTTGACCGCCACCGCCTCCGACGAAGTCATGGCCGACATCGCCGAGCAACTGCGGATCCCACGCAGCGGCTGCCTGGCCGCCAGCAGCTTCCGCGAGAACCTGCGCTACCGCGTCGAGCCCCTGGCGGATGAAGAAGACAAGCGCCAGCGACTGCTGCAGCGCGTCGCCGAGCGGCAAGGCCCCTCCATTGTCTACACCGCCACGGTGAAGGCCGCGGAAGCGGCTCATCAGGCGCTGCGGGATGCCGGGCATGATGCCGTGCTCTATCACGGCCGTTTGCGTGCTGCGCAGCGGCAGGAAGCGCAGGAGGCCTTCATGTCCGGCCAGTCGCCGGTGATGGTGGCGACCAACGCCTTCGGCCTTGGCATCGACAAGGCCGACATCCGGCAGGTGGTGCACTACCAGTTGCCGGCGGGTCTGGATGTCTACTATCAGGAGTCCGGGCGCGCCGGCCGCGATGGGCAACCCGCCGACTGCACCCTGCTGTTCGTGCACAGCGACAAGGCTGTGCAGCAGTTCTTTCTGAATGGACGGTATCCGCGTCCGGAAGATGCGACGTCATTGCAGGAGGCCCTGCGTACTGCGCCACCGCTGCCCGACGAGGGGCCGGCCGCCTGGACCCTGGACGCCCTGCATGAACGACTGCAGCGCCCGCTCAACAAGCTCAAGGTCTTGACGGGCCTGCTGGAACGCGAAGGCTGGCTGGATCGCGATGAACACGGCGGCCTGCGGCTGGTGGATCCTCCACCCGGCGATTCGAACGAGTTGGCGGAGACACTGCACCGGTACGAAGAGAAGGAAGAACAGGACCGCAAACGGCTGGAACAAATGGTGTTCTACGCGCAGACGGGCCTGTGTCGATGGCAGGTGCTGCTGGAAGCGTTTGGCGAAGGCCAGGACTTCCAGCGTTGCCATGGTTGCGACAACTGCCTGCGGATGGACAGCCATCAGCAGGAACTTCGGCTGCGTGAAGCGGTGGCGGAAGCGGCTGAAGAGGTGGACCAGGAAACAGCAGCGGCCGGACGCGCTGCGTCCTCGGTGGTATCCGGCAGCAACGTGACGCCGATTCAACCGAATCAATCGAGTCAACCGAATTCATCCCGTCAGCCGGGGGCGGGAGAGGCGCAGAAGGCGGCGCCTGCGCCGTCTTCCGGATCCGCCCCATCGGGCTCTTCAGCCCCTTCAGCCCCTTCGACCCCTTCCGCACCGGCCTTGCACCCCGGCGACATCGTGCGTGTGCCGCGGTACGGCATTGGCGAAGTCGTCACGGCGTCGGCGGAGAGCGTGACGGTGGCATTCGGGCGGGAGAAACGCAACTTCCTGCCCTCGTTCGTCCGCAAGGCCAAGATGCCCAAACCGCGCAAGGCGGCCTGAACCTCTACCCGCTGCGGTCCAAGGGCGGTGGTTGGCGCTTTGCAGACCTCTGCGCGACGCTCGTCAAGGTCAGCCTATACGCCACACAGCGGGTCACCCGCCCATCTGCGCGGCCACCCGCTCCGCCAGCGCCAGCGCGGACGTCAAGCCAGGCGACTCGATGCCAAAGAGGTTCATCAACCCCGCCTGGCCATGCACGGTCGGTCCCTGAAGGATGAAGTCCTCGGCGGCCGCCCCCGGGCCGCTGATCTTCGGCCGGATGCCTGAATAAGCGGGCTGCAGCGCCTCGTCCGGCAAGCCGGGCCAGTAGCGGCGGATCTCCGCATAAAACGCATCCGCCCGCCGCGGGTCGACGCGGTAGTCTTCGGACGCCACCCATTCCACGTCCGGGCCAAAGCGTGCCTGGCCGCCGAGGTCCAGCGTCAGGTGCACGCCGAGGCCGCCGGGTTCGGGCACTGGATAGATCAGCCGCGCGAAAGGCGCGCGGCCCTGCAGGCTGTAGTAGTTGCCCTTGGCCAGATACAGGGGCGGCACCAGCGAGGCGGGCATGCCCTGCAGGGCCAGGGCGATGCGTTGCGCGCCCAGCCCGGCCGCATTGATCACCCGGTCAGCGCGGATCTCCATCGGTTCGGCTCCGCCGACCTGAAGCAGGATGCCTTGCGCAGAACAGTCACCGGCCAGCACCGGCGCTGCAAAGGCCACCATGCCGCCCGCGGCCTCGAAATCGCCGCGCAGCGCCAGCATCAGGCCGTGGCTGTCCACGATGCCGGTGGACCCGCTGTTCAGCGCCGCGACGCAGCGCAGGGCGGGTTCGCGCGCCATCGCGGTGTCCCCGTGCATCAGCACCAGATCATCCACGCCATTGCGGCGGCCGGTCTCCGCCAGCTGCTCCAACCGCCCCACCTGCTCCGCCGACGTCGCGACGATGAACTTGCCGCAACGTTGATGCGCCACGCCCCGCGCGGCGCAGTATTCATACAGGAGCGCCTTGCCACGCACGCACAGTTCGGCCTTCAGCGACCCTGTCGGATAGTAGATGCCGGCGTGGATCACCTCGCTGTTGCGCGAGCTGGTGCCCGTGCCGATGTCCGTCGCCTGCTCCAGCACCACGGTTTCCAGGCCGCGGCGGGCCATGTCGCGCGCCACCGCCAGGCCCACCACGCCGGCGCCGATCACGATGCAATCCACCTGCTCCATCCGGGTTCCGTCCTTGGTTGCTGATTGAGGTCGGGGCCATTATGTGCACGGCGGGAGCGCCGTCGGGCTCACCATGCGCAGCCAAGAACGGGAGCGCCCGCTGAGCGGATGCGACATCAAGGAATGATGCCCATGCGAACCTTCGTGCGAACGTTGCCGAGGAAGGCCGCACCGTGCACTTCGTCAAGCCTCTTGAGCTTGTGCGCACTGACGCTGCAGACGCTGAGCAGCTCCTCCAGGCTGATCAATTGGTCCAGCCATCCCAACTCACCGGCGCGAACCACCACGCCTTTATCCGCGCTGCTCACCACGATCAGAGGCGGCAACGGCTGGGGCGTTGAAAAAAGATACGCGAACAAGTGTTGCTCGCCAGGATCCATATCGACGCACGCCGGGTGCTTGTTCAAGAGCGCATTGCGCGGAGACCGGTCAACACCATGAACCGCTTGGAGGCCGCCCCGCATGGCTGTCGCATCGACAATCACACGTCCGTGGCGCCCGCTGTCACCGGTCAACGCTTCCCGCTCGACTTCCTCGACAGTCTCCAGGAGACACCCGTTGGAGAGCTCCTGCCAGACCGGAACGCGGAACGCCTCAATGATCACATTGGCGTCCACAAAGACCCTTCGACGCTTCATTCAGTCTGTGTCCAGGAACTGGATGGGTCCGACAGCTGGTACGCGGCGAACAGTTCAAGAAGCTGTTCCTGGGACAGGCTGAGGGTCGATGCCGCCTTGCGCATCGTGAGCCGCCCCTTGTCCAACGCGGCATGCAGATCGCGGACAAACGGAGCGGAAAAGAGCTTGGGGGTCTCGCCCACCGGGTCGGGACGGGTGATCTGGCTCAGTGCCACGCGAATGGGTTCGTCAATCCGACCCAGGCTACGCAAGCGCCAGCCGAGCGCGGTGGTGGAAACTTGCAGTTCCGCGGCGACGTCTGCGAGATGCACCACCTCGTTCGCCCGTGCTGGATGGATCAGTGAATCCAGCGATGCCCGGGGCATCAATAAGGCACTCGCGAAATTGTCTGCCAGCTGCTCCACTCGCCTCGTCCTCTTGCGCTCCTCCATGGAATTTGACTCGCGATGCTGGATCTTCACACGGCCCCATGTGAGCGTATGGAAGAGCTCATGGGCGAGGTCGAAGTTGCGTCGCACCGAGGGCTCTTGCCGATTCACAAGCACTGCACCGAGTTCCGCCAGATGGCAGGCAGCGCCGGAGATCGATCCCCTTTTGAGACCCTGATCCATGTCGACGAACAGCACTGGGATGTCCAGTCGGCTTTCGATGCAATCGGCGAGCGACGCAGCAGGCATCAAGCCAAGCGCCAGCTTCTCCACGAGTAGCTCCGCAGCCTGCTGCGCCTGTTCAAACGTGCTGTTTTCGTTGAGACGAAGCGAGAACCCTAGTGGGTCATGAGGCACTGTTGACTGCGCCCGCAACCAGCGCAGCATGCCGATCCATCCTGACGCCTTGATCTCAAAACTGTCCAGGGCATCCTCTGTCACGTCGCTGCTGGCACGCCAGGAGTATTCGGCTTCGCCGACCACGCTGAAGGGGCTGATGAAGTATTCAAGGTCCTGGTCCAGAGCGTTGCTCAGCTGCAGCAATTCGTCCGACTTCACGGCTCTCTTGCCGGTCTCGATGTCTGAGACGGTCTGTCGATCGTTGAAACCCATGGCAGCTGCCAACGCGTCCTGGCTCATCCTGCGCAGGTTCTGCCGCGCGTGCTTGACCCGCAGGCCGACGTTGACGGGAGAGGATGGCGTCATGGGATTAATCCAGCGGAATCTGTGGGTGGCAAGACTCGATGCTAATCTTGCAACTTCGTATTTGCAAGATTAACCCGCAGATTCGTCTTCGCAACCTCCTCGCGGCGCGTGGCCTATCAGCGCGTCGCCGGCTGAGACGCCGTGTGGCTGATGTCCGGCGACAGCTTGATGAGGCCACGCACCGGTGGCGGCTGGAAGAAGTCCTCACCAGCCCAGGCCGGGACCGGAATGTCGGACCCCGCCACCGCACGGAAGCTGTCTGCACTGTGGATGTCACCCTTGCCCTGATACCGGGCCACTTGCGGGTAGGGATAAACCGGTCGGGTGCGCTGCACCACCGGGCCAGACCTTGCAAGGTCCAGCACTCCGGAAGGCGGCTCTTGCGGCGCGCCGTCCGGAGGTCCGGAAGGAGGTCCGGATACCGTGGGCCCAGAGGGGCCGGCCATCGGTGGCGCCGGGCGGGCTTCGGGTTGTCCAAAGCCATTGCCACGCTGCCGCGGCTCCGGCGTGCGAGTCAGCACCGCGTCCGGTGCAATGCCGCGCTCGACCCAGGCCATCATCGGGGTCAGCAGATCGATCGCGCTGGGGCCCTCACCGCCGGAGCAGTGATAGACCCCCGGCAGCAGATACAGGCGCTCAAACGCCCGGGCCGCGCCCTCCCCCATGCGCTTGCGCACGGCCTGGTGATAGGCAATGCTGTTCAGGGGCGAGATGTGCGGGTCCGACCAGCCATGCCAGATCACCAGCTTGCCGCCCCGTGCGGCAAAGCGCGAGAGGTCAGGATCCGTCGCATCCATCAGCGGATGGCGTGCGCGGAGCTGATCCAAGGTGGCACGGTCAAATCGCAGATCCGCCAGCTTGAAATCCGCCGGCGGGTCCGTCTCGAAAACCAGATGCTTCAGCGCCTGCATCGCAATGCGCTCACTGAAAATCGGGGACTGTGCATCCGCCGGGACGAACACGCCAGCCCAGCCCAGTTCGGAGCCAGGCTGTGGTCCACCCGCCGTCAGCCGCTCCCCGGTCTGCGGGTCGCGCGGCCCTTCATACAGCTGGCGGGCTGCGTCAACTTCCCGACGGCTCAGGCATTCCGGCCCCGGCGCGTCGCCATCTCCCGGGCAGGCAACGGTGGCCGGATCGAACTTGCACAAACGCGGATCGCTGATCAAGCCGTCCACCACGCCATCCAGCGCGTCGCATTGCTTCAGCACCGCCTGATGCAGCACCGGCAGGCGCGCCGCGGTAAGGATGGCGCCGCCGTCCGGCGCCGTGTTCGCGCGGGCCTGCCAGCCGTGATAGAGGCTGTTCTGCACCTGGAAGTTCAGCGCCGCCGCTCCTGCGAGGATGCCGTCGAAGTCCTCCGGATGGCGCTGGGCTTCGATCAAGGCTTCGCGCCCACCGTCGGAGCAGCCGCTGAAATAGGCAAAGCGCTGCGGCCGTCCATAAAACCGCTGGATCAGCCGCTTGGCTGCCACCGCCGTCAAGTGCACCGCACGATGGGCGAAATCTTCCCGCTGGGCCGCATTCCGGCCAAAGCTGCCGTCGTTGTCCTGATGTCCCATGTCGGTGGCGGCCAGCGCAAAGCCGCCCTGCTTCAGGTCCAGGCAGCCGTCTGCCGCGCCGACCTCCATGCCGATGCGTCCACACAGGCCGCCACAACCGACCTGCAGATAACGCTGGGTCCAGCTGCCCAGCGGCAGTTCCACACGGAACTGGATGCTGGGCGCCAGCAGGCCTTCCACAATGCAGGCAGGAAGCCCCTGGCTGGTCGCTTTGCTCGTCTTCAGCACCCGGCTGCCGGCGCCGCCGATGTCCACGAGGGACGTACTGCCCAGCGCCGAGCAATCCGCGATGGGCGTGATGATCGGCAAGGCTTGGCCCTGCGCCACCGGCCGCTCTGCTGCCACCGCGAGGGAGGGCATGGCTGCCATCAGCACGAAGGCAGCCCATGCCATCAGCGCCCACCAGAGCAACGCCCGCCACCGGCTGGGGCGTTGACGACGGGTGGGACCGAAAGAAATCGAAGGCTTGGCGTTCATCCGATGATCTTCCCCAGCGCCCCCGGTGCCGTCAACGAATCTCCCGGGGGAGCGCCCCTCCTTCAGGGGGCGCCTGTCGGGATGTGCGCCACAGCGCTACCGAAGCTTTACCTGATGACGCACAGCCATTGCCTCCGCTTCACTGCCCTGCGTCTTGACCGCGCTTCCCCTTGGCATTGGAATTGCCGCAAGAACGGCAAATTCCACGAGGTGTCCCATGTCTGATGCTCCGCGTTCGTCCTCTTCCACCCCCACACCGGGTCACGCCGGCCCTGCCAAGGCGGGCACTCCCAACGTGGCCAAGCCGGACGCCGGCCATCCGGCCCCCGTGCCGGATCACGCCTTTGATGAATCCGTCGCGGGCGAAGAGGATCCTGGCGCCAGCCTGGACAACAACGCCAACGGCGTCCCTCCACCAAAGGACACCACGCCCAGCGCTGCCAACGCCAACGCCAACGTCAACGCCAACGCCAACGCCGACGCGAACGCCAGTGCCGGCGCACGCGCCGCAACCGCCACGCGCGCCCGCAACCCTGCCGCGCCGGATGCGGCGCGCTGACCGTCACCGGAGGCCCTCATGCCCGACGATCTCAGCAACACCCACGGCTCTGACCACCACCGCGTCAGCCTCAGCGAAGACTATGAGCTGCGCTACTGGGGGGACCGTTTCGGCGTGTCCCACGACCTGCTGAAGCAGGCAGTCGATGAAGTCGGCACCAGCGCCCTGCGTGTCGAGGAGTGGCTCCAGCATCACCGCTGAACGTCCTGCGCACCGTCCGTCCCAACGCCCCCCACCGCCTGCCATCGCAGGCACATGCCTTGCCATCTCCCGGCAGCGCCAACGTCGGCCAGCCAGGAGTTCCCCAGCATGGATGCAGCGTCCCGACCCTCTTCAGCGACCCCGGGGTCGCCCACGCATGCGGACGGTTCGTCCGTTCCCACCGCCACCCTGGGCGACGCCCTGGCACTGGACCTCTGCCGCGACATTGCCGACGCCGGCAGCGATGACATCGCCAGCGGCGTGCGCCGCCGGACGATGCTGATTGCCGGCAGCGCCTGTGCCGCCGGCTCGGGTTTCGCGCTGGAGGCGCAGGCCCAGGTGCCCAATCCCCGTCCGCCCGCTTCGCAGGAGGCCCTGATGGCCACGTCCCAAGTGACCCTGACCGTCAATGGTCAGAGCCAGACCCTGACCCTCGACAACCGCACCTCCCTGCTCGACGCCCTGCGCGAGCACCTGCGCCTGACCGGCACGAAAAAGGGCTGCGACCACGGCCAGTGCGGCGCCTGCACGGTGCTGATGGACGGTCGCCGCATCAATTCCTGCCTGACCCTGGCGGTGATGCACGAGGGCGCGAAGATCACCACGATCGAAGGTCTGGGCAACCCGGAGCAACTGCATCCGCTCCAGGCCGCCTTCATCAAGCATGACGGCTACCAGTGCGGCTACTGCACGCCCGGCCAGATCTGCTCGGCATCGGCGGTGCTGGACGAACTCAAGGCCGGCATGCCCAGCCATGTGACCCGGGACCTCAACGTCCGTCCGCTGCTGTCCGCCGAGGAATTGCGGGAACGCATGAGCGGCAATATCTGCCGCTGCGGTGCCTATTCCAACATCATCGACGCGATCACCGAAGTCGCCGGGAGGACCGCATGAAGCCCTTCACCCTGGAACGGCCGGAGACTCCGGCGCAGGCCGCCGCCGCGGCAGCACGCCAGCCCGGCGCCCGATTCATCGCCGGTGGCACCAACCTGCTGGACCTGATGAAGCTGCAGGTGGAAACGCCCACCCATCTGATCGATGTGAACCGCCTCGCGCTGGACCGCATTGAGCCGACGCAAGAAGGCGGCCTGCGCATCGGCGCCCTGGTGCGCAACGCCGACCTGGCAGCCGACGCGCGTGTACGCCGTGATTACGGCGTGCTCTCGCGCGCCCTGTTGGCCGGCGCCTCGGGCCAGTTGCGCAACCGCGCCACGACCGCCGGCAACCTGCTGCAGCGCACCCGCTGCCCCTACTTCTACGACACCCAGCAGCCCTGCAACAAGCGACAGCCCGGCAGCGGCTGCAGCGCCATCGACGGTCGCAGCCGCCAGCTCGGCATCGTCGGCGTGAGCAGCGCCTGCATCGCCACCCATCCCAGCGACATGGCTGTGGCCATGCGCACGCTGGATGCGGTGGTGGAAGCGGTGCGACCCGATGGCCAGACGCGCAGGATCCCGATCGTGGACTTCCACCGGCTGCCCGGCGACACGCCGCACATCGAAACCACCCTGACCGCGGGTGAGCTGATCACCGCCGTCACCCTGCCCCGCCCGGTGCCGGGTGTCCACATCTATCACAAGGTCCGCGACCGCGCGTCCTATGCCTTCGCGCTGGTCTCGGTGGCGGCGATCGTGCAGTCCAACGGACGCGGTCGCATCGCCGTGGGCGGTGTGGCGCCCAAGCCCTGGCGCGTGGATGCAGCCGACGCTGCCCTGCCGCAAGGCTCTCAAGCCATTGCCACCCGCCTGCTGGCGGATGCCCACCCCACGTCGGACAACGCTTTCAAGATCCCGCTGGTGGAGCGGACCATCGCCGCCGCCCTGGATGAAGCCCGGCAATCAAGGACACGCGCATGAAGTTCGATCAACCCGCGACCCAGAACCCCATCGATCAGCTGCGTGTCGTCGGCAAGCCGACCGACCGTATCGATGGCCCCCGCAAGACCACCGGCACCGCGCCCTATGCCTACGAGCGGCATGACGTGGCGCCGCAAGCGGCCTATGGTGTGATCGTCGGCGCCGGCATCGGCAAGGGCACCATCACCCGCATGGATCTCACAGCCGCGCAGGCCGCACCCGGCGTGCTGGCAATCGTCACGGCCGAGAACGCCGGCAAGCTCGGCAAGGGCAAGTTCAACACTGCCAAGCTGTTGGCCGGACCCAAGGTGGATCACTACCACCAGGCCGTGGCCGTGGTGGTGGCCGAAAGTTTCGAGCAGGCACGTGCCGCCGCGGCGCTGGTGCAGGTCGACTACCAGGCCGAAGCCGGTGCCTACAGCCTGGCCAAGGCGATGGACAGTGCCAAGCTGCCCAAGGGCGATGAGCAGACCCCACCCGAAACCAAGGTCGGCGATTTCGACGGCGCCTTCGGACAGGCCGCGGTGAAGATCGACTACACCTACACCACGCCCGACCAGTCGCACGCCATGATGGAGCCGCATGCGTCCCTGGCGCTGTGGGAAGGCGACAAGCTGACCGTCTGGACTTCCAACCAGATGATCGACTGGGGCCGGGGCGACCTGGCCAAGACGCTGAACATGCCCAAGGACAAGGTGCGGCTGATCTCGCCGTTCATTGGCGGCGGTTTTGGCGGCAAGCTCTTCCTGCGGGCCGATGCCGTCATGGCCGCTCTCGGCGCCAAGGCCACCGGCCGACCGGTGAAGGTGAGCCTGCAGCGTCCGCTGATCATGAACAACGCAACGCACCGCCCGGCCACCATACAGCGCATCCGCATCGGCTGCGGCGCGGACGGCCACATCACCGCCATCGCGCATGAAAGCTGGTCGGGCGACCAGCCCGATGGCCAGCCGGAAACCGCCGTCGCGCAGACCCGTCTGCTGTACGCCGGGGCCAACCGCTACTCGGCCATGAAGCTGGCGGTGCTGGACCTGCCCGAAGGCAATGCGATGCGTGCGCCGGGCGAGGCGCCGGGCCTGATGGCGCTGGAAATCGCGATCGACGAAATGGCGGAGAAGGCCGGCCTGGATCCGGTCCAGTTCCGCATCCTCAACGACACGCAGGTCGACCCGGAGAAGCCCGAGCGTCCCTTCTCGCAGCGCCGTCTGGTCGAATGCCTGCGCACCGGCGCCGACAAGTTCGGCTGGCAACAGCGCATGAAGCCGGGCCAGCGCCGCGAAGGCCACTGGCTGGTCGGCATGGGCATGGCGGCGGCCTTTCGCAACAACCTGGTGATGAAGTCGGCCGCCCGCGTGCGGCTGGACCAGCGCGGCGTGGTGACGGTGGAAACCGACATGACCGACATCGGCACCGGCTCCTACACCATCGTGGCCCAGACGGCTGCCGAAATGATGGGCGTCGGGCTGGACAAGGTGGTGGTGCGCCTGGGCGACTCGAACCTGCCCGTCTCCTGCGGCTCTGGCGGCCAATGGGGCGGAAACAGCTCCACGGCAGGCGTCTATGCGGCCTGCATGCAGCTGCGAGAGATCATCGCCCGCAAGCAGGGCATGGATCCCGAGAAGGCCGTGTTCGCCGATGGTGCCGTGCGGGACGGCGGCAAGTCCGTCACCCTGGGCGATGCCGCAGGCCATGAGGGCCTGGTGGCCGAAGACAAGATGGAATACGGCGACCTGGACAAGAAGTATCAGCAGTCCACCTTCGGCGGCCATTTTGTGGAGGTGGCGGTGAATGCCTTCACCGGCGAGATCCGCGTGCGCCGCATGCTCGCCGTCTGCGCGGCCGGACGCATCCTGAATCCGAAGTCAGCCCGCAGCCAGGTCATCGGTGCAATGACGATGGGCGTCGGCGCTGCCTTGATGGAAGAGCTGCAGGTGGATGAGAAGCGCGGTTTCTTCGTCAATCACGACCTGGCCGGGTATGAGGTACCGGTGCATGCCGACATCCCGCATCAGGAGGTCATCTTCCTGGATGAGACTGACCCGATCTCTTCTCCGATGAAGGCCAAGGGCGTGGGCGAGCTGGGCATCTGCGGCGTGGGTGCCGCGGTGGCCAATGCCATCTACAACGCCACCGGCGTGCGGGTGCGCGAGTACCCGGTCACCCTGGACAAGCTGCTGGCCAAGTTGCCGCGCGTGGCGTGATCAGTCTGCCGCCACCGGGGGCAGGACCCCCGCGGGCGGCAGCGTGCTGCGCGCCAGGTCCATGGCTGCGGCCAGTTGCGCGGCCAACTGGTCGGTGTCGTAAGGCTTGGCCACCAGCGGTACATCCGGCGCCTCTGCGATGCGGTCCGGATAGCCGCTGGCCAGCACCACCGGCAGCGTCGGCTTGAGCACCTTCAAGGTGCGGGCCAGGTCCACACCGCTGCGGGTGCCGGGCATGACGATGTCCGACAGCACCACATCCACCTGGGCGCCGCCGCGCAACAGGTCCAGCGCGTGATCGGCCGTGGGCGCGGTGACCACCTGGAAGCCAAGGTCCTCCAGCGCCTGTGCGGTCAGCTCACGCACCGAGGCTTCATCTTCCACCAGCAGAACCGTTCCCTCATACCGCCGGTCGGCGGCGGGCGGCGGTGTGTCCAGTGCGCGTGTACGGCCCAGTGAACGGGGCAGCCACAGCGTCACCTCGGTGCCGAGGCCGATCTTGCTGTTCAGGGTGGCCGTACCGCCAGTGGCCCGCGCGAGCGCGTAGACCTGAGCCAGGCCCAACCCTGTCCCCTGACCCAGCGGTTTGGTGGTGAAGAAGGGTTCGAAAGCATGGGTCATCTGCTCCTGGGTCATGCCGTCACCGTCGTCGATGACGCTGATGCAGACGTAGTCTCCCGCCATCAGCTCCGGCACTTCGCCGCTCAGCATCTGTCGGTTGCCGGCGCGAACGGACAACTGGCCCCGGCCATGGAGCGCGTCCCGGGCATTGAGCGCCAGGTTGAGGATGGCCAGCTCCAGCTGGACCGGATCCGTCCTCACCGGCCAGACGCCCTCCTCCATGTCCAGCGTCGTCTGAATGGCGCTGCCGACAGCACCGCGGACCAACTCCATCAGCTCCGGCAGTTGCTCGCGCAGATCCAGCACCGATTCGTGCCCGACCTGCTGGCGACCAAAGGACAGCAACTGCCGGGTCAATTGAGAGGCCTTGGCGGTGGCGCGCTGGCAGGCGGCGAGCGCCTGATCGCCACGTGGGTCACTGCTCAGCTTGCGCGCCAGTTGCAGCCCGGTGGTCATCGTCTGCAGCAGGTTGTTGAAATCATGCGCAATGCCGCCGGTCAGCCGACCGAGGGCCTCCAGCTTCTGGCTGCGCAGGGCGGCCTCCTGCGCCTGACGGGCCTGGGCCACCGCCGCTTCGATCTCGCCGCGCATGCGCTGGTCATGTCCGGTGCGCTCCTCGCTGGCCTTGACGAGCGCCCGCTGCACGATGTCCACATCCTGCAGACCGCTGGCCGACGCCTGCACCAGGCCACCGCTGCCCAGGGCCAGCGCATCGTCCCGGAGTCGCTGCAGCGGCAGCACGATCGACCCGCCAATCCGGCGCGCCACCAGCGTGGCCACGACAATGAAGACAAAGGACACACAGAGCGTGACGCCGAAGGCGAGCCAGGCCGTCTGGGCCAGCTCGCCCCGGCTCAGGCCAATCAGCACCAGCCAGCCGGAGTCCGGCGCGCGTGCAAAAACGGTAAAGACGCCGACCCCGTCCAGCGTCTTGGTTTCGACCACCCCGCGGTTGGCCTTGGCCATCGCTTCCAGCATTTCAGGACTGGCGCGCTGCCCGGCGCGTTTTTCAGGATCGAGGGTGCGGGCTGCGACGTAGCCCTGGCTGTCCAGCACCACCCCGAGCCAGCCCTTGGGCAGCGGCTGCTGGCGGAAGATGTGCTGCAGGTCGGTGACCGGACTGCCCAAGCCGAGCTTCATCGGCTGACCGTTGACCGTCACCGGAACGCGGACGGCGAAACTCAGCCGTTTGTCATGAGGACCGGTGTAGAGGTCCGACACGATCAGCGGCCGCTGCGTCGCGATGGGGATGGGACGGAAGATGCTGGTTTTGGGCAGTGGCTGGCCAAAATCCAGCCGGGTATTGACCATCTGCTGGCCATCTTCCCGAGTCAGGGCGATGGTGCTGGCTGAATTTGCCACGAGTCGCCGGGCTTCGGCGTGAAACTGGTCCAGCCGCCCCTCCGCCAGGCTGGGGGAAATGCTCAAGGCTTGCAGCAAGGCGGTGCGGACCGCCATTTCCCGGTCGGTCACCAGGCTCAGCGCCTCGGCGGTTTCCATGGCCGCGCTGATGGCGGCGCGTTGCTCCGTCTGGAAAACCGCCACCCCGGCGATCATCGACAGAAGCAATGTCGGCAACACCATCAGCCACACCATGGCCTTCAATTTGCCGCTAATGGAGCTGGACCTCAATGGCGGGGCAATGGCGGCGGTTGAGGACATCGGCGGATTCTAGAGGCGGGACGTTTCCCGGGGTCACCGGCCCGCCGTGGGACAAACACCCAAGGAGGTCGGGAATCGCCCCTCTCCACGGGGGGGACGTCCTGATTTCACCAACTGATGATCACCCGTCATTCATTCCTGTCGCCCGTACGCCCCGCGTGGCGGACATGACAAAACGGTAAGCCATTGTCAGAAGTCGTTTATGCAGAATCACTCCCATGAAGCTATTGCTGGTTGAAGACGAAATCAAATTGGCGGATTACCTGCGGCACGGACTGACGCAGGAGGGATTCATCGTGGATGTCGCCCACGACGGTCTCCAGGGATTGCATCAAGCCTGTGAAGGTCAATATGACCTGATGGTGCTGGACGGCATGCTGCCGGGGCTGGACGGCCTGGCCGTGCTGGCCGCGCTGCGTCAGCACAAGCAGACCCAGGCGCTGCCGGTGCTCATGCTGACGGCGCGCGGCGATGTGGAAGACCGGGTCAAGGGCCTGCAATCCGGCGCGGATGACTATCTCGTCAAGCCCTTTGCCTTTTCGGAGTTGGTGGCACGCCTGCATGTGCTGATGCGCCGAAGCCAGGGCCAGCATGGCGGCGACGCGACGGTGCTCAAACTGGGCGACCTGGAACTGGACCTGCTGCGGCGCAAAGCCCAGCGCCAGGGCCAGCGGCTGGACCTGACGGCCAAGGAATTCAGCCTGCTCACCCTGCTTTTGCGTCGCCAGGGCGAGGTGCTCTCACGGACCGAACTGGCCGAGCAGGTCTGGGACATGAATTTCGACAGCGAAACCAATGTGGTGGAAGTGGCGGTCCGGCGCTTGCGGACCAAACTGGATCTGCCGTTTGAGCTGCCATTGATCCATACCGTGCGTGGCATGGGGTATGTGCTGGAAATGCGGAGCTGACACAAGGCCCAAACGCCGATTCCATCGGTGATCCATCCCCCGGGAGGGGGAATTTGGGCATTGCCATGAAATTGCAATCGGTTGCACGCAGGCTGTCCACCTTGCAGGACACTTCTGCGCTGGCTGCACGGATGAAGTGCAAGCCACGTCGTTCAAAGCGACACCCGGGCACAACCCTTGCTCTAAGCATCGGGTACCCGATTGCCGTTCAACTTTCCTGAAGTTGGGCATCGATGAAATCTCTCGTCCCAGGACTTGGGCACGCGGCTTGCCACTGCTCTCTCTTGGAACACGTTGGAGCGAATTCATGGTCATGTCCTCTACAACCCTTGGTGCCACGGTCCCCCGCGGCAACTACCTCCTGGCTCAATGGCCCCAGGAGGAGCTCGCTCGCGTGCTGCCCCATCTTGAAGCGGTGGAGTTGCTGAAGGGCCGTGTGCTGTTTGAAGCCGGCGCACCTTCCCCGCATGTATTTTTTCCCGCCAGTGCCATTGTGTCGCTGATCTACACGACGCATTCCGGTGCCTCATCGCAAGTGGCGATGATCGGTCCGGAAGGTCTGGTGGGGGTCTCGTCGCTCCTGGGCGGTGAATCGCCCGCCTCGCGCGCGGTGGTGCAGCGGGCCGGACTGGCGTACCGCCTGCGGCTCAATGTGCTGAAGGAAGAATTCCTGCGCGGTGGACTGGTCACTCACACGGTGCTGCGCTATGTGCAGTCGCAGATGACGCAGATGGCACAGACCGCGGTCTGCAACCGCCATCATTCACTGGAACGTCAGCTGTGCCGGTGGCTGCTTCAGGTGCTGGATCGTCAGCACGGCCTGCAGGAGCTCTCCGTGACACAGGAGCTCATCGCCAACATGCTGGGGGTACGCCGTGAAGGGGTGACCGAAGCGGCACAACGCCTCCAGGCCGCCGGCCTGATCCGGTATACGCGAGGTCATATCGCGGTCCTGGATCGGCCGGGGCTGGAAGCACGGGCTTGTGAATGCTATGCCCTGCTGAAGCCGGACTTCCAGCGGCTGCTGCCTCAAGCTGTGACTGAAACTCACGCGACCACCTCTGCCGCCTTCGCGCCAGTTGCTGTCCAAGCCTGAGACGGAACCACTCCGTCACTTCAACAAACCCGTTCACTACCAAAGACTGCAGCCGGGCGGCTGCGGTCGGAATGGGTGACAAGAAAACGGCCGATGCCAGAGGCAACGTCCGCGGTCCTTCTCACATCCATTCAAAGGCTCATGGGCACATGCCGCATGGGCTTTTCTTTTGGCGTTTCTCCATCACTGTCACTTCCCGGTGATGCATGACCTGCCTTGAGAGGCAGCCACACAACACCAAGAAGCCGGTGTCGTGGGCCCTCCGAAGAGGACCCGACCACACCTTTGCGGCATTCCTGGCCACCTGACGGTGACCTTCAAGGAAAACACCTTGCGGCGCATGTCCCTCGGGTCACCTTGCGGTGCTTCGGAGTGCCTGGCCACCCCGGAGGTCGAACCCCCTGGGGCAGCCGTTACATCACTTCTCGCCGCGGTTGCGACGACGGGCCACGAAGCCCACAGCAGCCAGGCCGCTGATCAGCATGGCGTAGCTGGCGGGTTCCGGCACCGGCGAAGCGAAGTTGATCGAACCACCGCCTTGGCTGATGACGAAGCCGTTGTCGGTGACCGTCACTTGCGACGTGGTGTTCGAGAACGAGGTCAGGCCCAGCTGATAGGTGGGGCTGGAGAAGCCGCCCACCAGCCAGTCGATGTTCAGACCGGCGTTGGCCGACGGATTGAACGAGCCATTGCCAGCCGGAACGGTGGCCACATTGCCCCAGCTCAGGGTGCCGGTCGCCAGCGCCACTTCGCCAGAAGCGGACTCATTCCATTGAGTGCCGTCATAGGAGAAGCTGGAGGTGCCGTTGAAACCATACAGCGTGTAGTTCAGCGAGGTCAGTTGACCCAGCGTCACGCTCGTTGTCGGGTTGCCGGCGCTGATGGTGCCGGTGCCGTCAAACTTGATGTACATGCCGTAGGTGCTGTTCAGGCCAGCAGGCAGCACGGAAGCACCGCCCAGCTGGGCAGCGCTGACAGCCAGGTAACCCGACTCGGTGAACGTGTTGTCGGCACCGAAGGTGATCTTCGAGTAGTTCGAGATCAGCAGGTTGTCAGCCGTGAAGGCTTCACCGGCGAGACCAGCCTTGGAGGGGTCCCAGGTGAAGGAAGGAAGTGCAGAAGCACTGGCGCTAGCGGCAGCCAGGGCGAGAGCCAGCAGGGTACGCTGGAACGCCGGAGACTTCCGGGAGAGCAAAGGCAGGGTCATGGTGGTTGCTCCGATATAAAGATGTCCGCACCTCGCGGACCAACGGCATTTCGCCACCGTGAGAAATTCACGTCTGTGCGCCCACCCACAGTGTTTGCTCCCTTGTCACCTCCAGGGGGGACTACAGGCCTAGCGTTTCTATGGTTGCCCCCGCATTCACGGGGGACCGAATCGCATCTTCACAACACGATCTGAAAACCGGTCCCTGTGCGAATTACTGCGGACTCCTTTCAGTTTTCCACGTCATGAAAGTCCAGGGGTCGGCCGACAATTCTTTTTGTTGTTGTACCCCCTGTGAGTGAAGCCCATGAGCAAGTCTTCTGCCACCTCCGCTGCCCTGTCGTCCACCGCGGCTTCGGGCATCGCCGGACTGATGCTGGGCCAGGTCGTGCTGGCCCTGGCGATTCACCATGGGCGTACGGTGGAAGGTCTGGGCTTTGCGCTCGTCTTCCTGCTGGCGGGTGCGGCATCCGTCGCCTGCTTCCTGGGCCACCGGCACCAGCAGCGCCGCCCCCGCACCGAGCCGGCACCGATGCAGCTGTGGCTGGCGGCGCTGGCCGGCGGTGTCCTGCTGTCCATGTGGCAGTCGGGCGCCTTCGGCGGCTGACGAACAAAGACCTCACGCCCCTGGGCGTTCATGGCCCTGGGCGTTGATGGCGCGGGTGCGGCGCCCGGCGCCCGACCCGTAGCGCCTCAGTGCCCGTTGGACGCTGCCTGAATGCCCCAGCGCGCCAGCGCTTCGTCATCGGTGACCCGGGCATCCACCCAGTGCGCGCCTTGCGGCCCGTGTTCCTTCTTCCAGAACGGCGCCTGGGTCTTGAGATAGTCCATCAGGAATTCGCAGGCCTGGAAGGCCTGGCCGCGGTGCCGGGAACTCACCAGCACCAGCACGATTTGCGCGCGCGCCTCCAGCGGGCCGACCCGATGAATCACGCGGGCGCCGAGGATGTCAAACCGCCGGAAAGCCTCGTCCACCATCGCCTCGATCGAGGCTTCGGTCATGCCCGGGTAATGCTCCAGCTCCATGAGCGACACGGGCGTGCCATCCGCTGCATCCCGCACCGTGCCGACAAAGCTGACCACCGCCCCCACACCGCCGTCATCCGCCCGCAAGGACAGGGTTTCGGCACTGAGGTCGAAGTCTTCGGTCTGGATACGGACGCGCGGTGAGTTCATGGGCTGCATTTTGCATCGCCGGCCGGACGTGCTGCTCCACCGCCGTACGGCGCCCGCCCGTCTTGACGGTGCCTTGACGACTTCTTGACGCCCGCCCCGAAGGTCTTGCCACCATCTGGACAGGCCGTTACCTACCCTGCGGGCATCGTCACAACGCGTCCCGGAGACGCTCCTCGCATGAGACCCGTGTTGATCCTCCAGCACGAACCCGCCCAGGGCCCTGGATTCCTGCTGCAGTGCCTGCGCGAGCACGGCCTGCCCCTGGAACTGCTGCGCCCCGATCTGGGCGACCGCCCGCCGGCCTATGCGGGCGACTTCAGCGGCGTGGTGCTGCTGGGCAGCGACCATTCCGTGCGGGACCGCCTGCCCTGGATCGACCGCGAACGGCTGCTGCTGGCCAATGCGCTGCGGCTGGGACGCCCGGTGCTGGGCCACTGCTTCGGCGCGCAGCAACTGGCGCGCACCCTGGGGGCGACGGTGAACCGGAACCCACGGCCGGACATCGGCTGGCGGGAGTTGTGGGTCACCCCCGCCGCTCGTCATCTCTTCGACGGGCAGGAACGGCTGCTCAGCTTCAACTGGCACCACGACAGCTTCCAGATGCCGCCCGGCGCTACCCGGACGCTGTTTGGCCTGCATGGGCTCAACAAGGGCTTCGCCTTCGGCCCACACCTCGGGCTGCAAAGCCATCTGGAGGTGACCGACGAAGGCTTGCGGCAGTGGTGCGCGCACGGCAGGGCCGAGTTGGCGACTGGCCAGGGGCCGACGGTGCAGTCCGAGCAGGACATCCTGTCCGACCTGCCGGAGCGGCTGGCCCGTGTGCGCCGGGCGGCGCGGGCGCTTTATCACCACTGGATCGGCCACCTGGACCGTCGGCCGGTGGCGGCGCGACCGCGCGCAGCCTGAATTCAGCCCTGCATCAGCCGGTAGCCGACCGCCGTTTCCGTCAGCAGATGCTTCGGACTGGCCGGCTCTACCTCCAGCTTCTGCCGCAGGTTGCCCATGTACACCCGCAGGTAGTGGTTCTGCTCGACATGCGCCGGGCCCCAGACCGCCTTGAGCAGTTGCCGATGCGTCAGCACCTTGCCGGCATTGGCGATCAGGTGGCTCAGCAGCCGGTATTCGATCGGCGTGAGGTGCACGTCTTCTCCGCCGCGGCGGACCCGCCGGGCGGCCTGGTCCACCTCCACCTCCCCAAAGCGGAACACCGGATCCTGCTGCTCGCTGGCGCGCGCCTGGCTGCGGCGAAGGGCCACCCGCACCCGCGCCATCAGCTCCCCCACGCCGAAGGGCTTGGAGAGGTAGTCATCCGCGCCGCTGTCCAGGGCGGCGATCTTGTCCTCTTCCGCCCCGCGGGCCGACAGCACGATCACCGGCACCGAGGACCAGCCGCGCAGGTCGCGCAGGAAGTCCAGCCCGTCGCCATCCGGCAGGCCCAGGTCGAGCACCACCAGGTCCGGGCGGCGGGTGCCGGCATCGATCAACCCCTGCTTGACCGTCGTGGCGTCATGAACCGACCAGCCCTCGCCTTCCAGCGCCAGGCGCACGAATCGGCGGATGTTGGGTTCGTCTTCGACAATCAGCGCCACCGGTTGCGGCTCACTCACGACGGTTTCTCCTGGTCGGCATCAGAGCGCCCCACCGGCGTTGGCGCCGGTGGACTCATCCTCATCAAAGCTCGGCACGGCCGGCGGCGTCCCCAGCGGCACGGCAAAGCTGAACCGCGCGCCGCCTGATGGGCCTGCACGCTCGGCCCAGATGCGCCCGCCATGGGCCTGCATGATGGCACGGCTGATGGCCAGCCCCAGACCGACGCCGGGCAGGTGGGACTCGTTGTGTCCGCGGGTGAATTTTTCGAACAGCGCTTCTTCGCGCCCCGGCGGCAGTCCCGGCCCGTTGTCCTCGACAGACACCCAGAGTTCCTCCTGCCGCGCGCGCGCCACCACCCGCACCTCGCTGCCGGGGGGCGTGTATTTGGCGGCGTTCTCCAGCAGATTGGCCAGCACCCGCTCCAGCAGCGCCGCATCCACCTCCACCAGCGGCAGAGTGGCCGGCACGTCCAGCACAATCCGGTGCCGGGCGAGTGCGCTGCCCATCAGTTGAAGGCTGCTGCCCACGACCTCGTCAATGGGCTGCCACTGGCGGTTGAGCTTGAGCGCCCCACTCTGCAACCGCGCCATGTCCAGCAGGTTGTGGACCATGGCATTGATGCGCAGCGACTGCTGCTCAATCGCGCGGGCCGCCTCCAGCGCACGGTCCTGGGGCGCCTGCTCTGCCAGCGAGGCCGACAAGGTCTCCGCCAGCCCCTGCAAGGCCGCCAGCGGCGTGCGCAGATCGTGCGACAGCGCCGACAGCAGCGAATTGCGCAGCCGCTCCGATTCGATCTGCAGCAGGGCCTGCTGCGCCACCTCCACGTAATGCACCCGCTCCAGCGCCTGGCCGATGATCCGCCCGGCCGTGTCCAGCTGGGCGCGGCGCTCGGGCAGCATCAGGGTACCGCCGTCGCCGGTCCTCAGCGCCAGTACGCCGCGGCTGCGCATCGGCGCCCGCAGCGGCAGGTAGAACCAGGCGCTGCCGGGCAAGGTGTCCGTCCCCTGGCCGGCGGGCTGTTCATGGTCCAGGGCCCAGCGTGCGGTGCCGGCGTCCGGCGCCTCGGCCAGACTGTGCGACGACTGCGCGGGGGATGGCTGCAGATGGTCGTCATCGTCCAGTACATAGATGAGCGCACGTCCGCCGAACTGCTGCGCGAGTTGCTGCTCGGCCGTCACCACCACCTGCTCGACCTGCAGCGCCCCGGCCAGCTCACGTGTCAGCTCGAAGAGACCGCGCGCCCGTGCTTCCCGTTCGGAAGAGACACGGGCCTCATAGCGCAGCCCCGCGGTCAATTGCCCGGTCACCAGCCCCACCGCCAGCATCACGCCGAAGGTGATGAGGTACTGCACGTCGCTCACCGCAAAGCTCAGCCGCGGCGCGATGAAGAAGAAGTCGAAAAAGGCCACGCTGAGGAAGCTGGCCAGCACCGCCGGCCCGCGCCCCAGCCGCATCGCCACCGCCACCACGCCCAGCAGGAAGAGCATGACGATGTTGTCGCTGGCGACCAGCCGGCTCAGGGGCCAGCAAACCGCCGCCACCAGGGCGCAGGCCAGCGTGGCCTTCAGATAACGCACCGGGTCGGTCAGCAGCGGAGGCGTGAGGTCGTCGGAGATCCGCTGGGTGCGGGAGGCGCCCACCTGGACCAGATCCAGCTCCGACGCGGCGGTGCGCAGCCAGGTGGCCAGGTCCTGGTGGCGACGCCACCAGGGACGAGGCTCCCCCCGGCCCATCACCAGCTTGGAGAGGTTGTGCTCCCGCGCGTAGCTGCGCAGCACGGTCGCGGGCTCCTGCCCCGCCAGCACCGCCGTCGTGGCGCCCAGGTCCTGGGCCAGCCGCACCGTTCGCAGCACCCGCTCGCGGTGGGCATCGGGCAGGCGATGGAGCCGCGGCGTTTCCACGAACACCGCATGCCAGCTTACCGCCAGCTGCTGGGCCAGCTGGGCCGCACTGCGCACCACGCTTTCCGCTTCGTCGCCGGGGCCGATGGCACAGAGGATGGCGGACTCGGTCTTCCACACCTGCGCAATGCGCTCATTGCTGCGCCAGGCCTGGACGTCGTTTTCCACCCGGTCTGCCGTGCGCCGCAGGGCCAGTTCCCGCAGCGCCATCAGGTTGCCCTTGCGGAAGAAATGCTGCCCCGCGCGTTCCGCCTGGGCGCCCTGGTAGACCTTGCCCGCCTTCAGCCGCGTCAGCAGCTCGTCCGCGGGGGTATCCACCAGGACCACTTCGTCAGCGCGGTCGAAGAAGGTGTCCGGCAGCGTTTCCTGCACCCGTACGCCGGTGATGCCGCCGACGACGTCGTTGAGGCTCTCCAGATGCTGCACATTCAGCGTGGTGTAGACGCTGATGCCATTGGCCAGCAGCTCCTCCACGTCCTGCCATCGCTTGGGATGACGGGAGCCGGCGACATTGCTGTGTGCCAGCTCGTCCACCAGGATCAGCGGGTCCGCTTCGCCCTTGAGGCGCTCCAGCGCACCGTCGAGATCGAACTCCGGCAGGCTGCGTCCCCGGTACGGCACCTGGCGCAGCGGCAGTTGCGGCAGGCGGGGCTGGCCGTCCAGCAGGGCCAGGGTGTCCGCGCGGCCATGGGTTTCCACCACGCCCACCAGCGGCGCCCGCCCCTGCGCCTGCAATTGCCGCGCTGCCTGCAGCATGGCGAAGGTCTTGCCCACGCCCGCCGAGGCGCCGAAGTAGATGCGCAGCCGGCCCCGCTGCTCGGCCTGGGCCTGCTCGCGCAGGTGGGCCAGCAGGGCATCGGGATCCGGGCGGTCGTCGTCGACGGTCATGGGTGGATTGTCGCCAAGTTAAAACGACTTGCTGAGGCTGACGAGGAGCCCGGTGCTGCCGAGGCGTTTGGCCTGCTGGCCAGCGGCGTTGCCAGCTTGATAAAAGCGCTTGTCGGCATCGGTGCCAACGACAGCGGCGCTCAGCGTCAGGCCGCCCAGGCGCTCCAGCGGCTGGCTCAGCGCCAGCTTCCAATCGAGATAGGACAGGTCACCGTAATGCCGCACCCACAGGTGGCCGACATGCGCGGTGGCCATCAGGCCCTGCCCCAGATCGACACCGTAGTTCAGGTCCAGATAGGCGCTGCCCCTGGAGCTGCCGGCCGGTGTCAGTGCATTGAAGTAGGCATAGCCGGCGGACTGGGCATCCAGGCCGAAATAATCGGTCGCGGCGACTGACAGCTTGCCGGAGAAATTCCCGGCTGTGATGGCCGCATAGACATCCACGTTGTCATACCTGTAGCCGCTGGGCACGCCCGGGGCGCTGTTCATCCGGGCGCTGGGATAGACATAGGCCAGGGCGCCGATGTCCAGCGTCACGCCCTCGGCCACTGCCGTCTTGAAACCGCCATAAAGGTCGAGCTCCAGACCGGCGCCATTGTTGTAACTGTTGCCAGAGACGTTGGACGCCCAGGTGCCGAGGTAGAGGCCGCTGGCGTGAGCATAGTCAAAACCACCTTGCACGGCGGGACGCTTCCAGGTCTGACTGATGCCGCGGAAGCGGTAGTCGGAGACCAGGGCAATATTGGCAGTGAGCGGCGCCGGTGCTGGCGCGGCCGCATTGGCATTGGCGTTGGATGCCGCCTCCGCCTCCTGGGCGCGCGCGGCGGCGTGCAGCAGGCAGGAAGACATCAGGAACAGCGTGAGAAGACGGGTTTTCATAGCGGAATGACAAGGTCATGCGGCGGCCTGCCGAGCCTGCATGCCGCAGCAGCGGCGGCTCGGACAGTCCGTGTCGCGGGAGGTCCGCCACCGGACGGTGGGGACGGAGGGCGCAGCGTTCATGGCCCGCGGGACGGCACCTGGAAGGCGCGCGGCAGCGGGTGCATGAAGCTGCGAGGGAGATTCAACGGTGGTTCAACAAGGTCCCGAGTCCGGCGATCGGGCTCGGAGACGAAACCGCGCGGGCCACTCGCTGCTTTATGCGGTGAACACTTGAATCGGCGCGGCGGTGGCTGAGGTGGCCGAAGTCGTCGAGGTGGCCCAAGTTGTCGAGGAATTCGACGCGAGCGGCATGGCCAGTCGCCCCTGCAGGGCAGTGGGAGCCGAGGCGGACGAGGCAGCCGGCGGATGGGTGACAGCCGGCACGGCCTTCTGCCCCGGGGCCTTGTCCAGCGCCAGATTCAGCATCAGCACGTTCACCCGGGGTTCCCCCAGCACCGCCAGATCGCGGCTCTCGGTGTTGGCCTGGATCAGGCGTTGCACCGCCTCCACCGGCAGCCCCCGTTCACGCGCCACACGCGCCGCCTGGTAGCGCGCCGCCGCCATGCTGATGTGCGGATCCAGGCCGCTGGCCGAGGCGCTCACCAGATCCACCGGAATGGTGTCCGTGTTGCCCGGGTCGGCGGCCTTGAGCGCCTCGATGCGCGCCTTCACCGCATCCACCAGCGCGGGATTGGTCGGCCCCTGGTTGGAGCCGCCGGAGTTGGCGGCGTTGTTGGCCATCGGCCCGGTGGCGGACGGGCGGCCCCAGAAGTAGCGCGGCGAGCTGAAGTTCTGACCGATGAGTTCGGAGCCGACCACCTGGCCGTTCGCCTCCACGAGACTGCCGGCCGCCTGCCGGGGGAACAGGCTCTTGGCCAGCCCGGTGACGGCCGCCGGATACAGGAGCCCGGTCAGCCCGCTGAGCAGCACGAACACCACCAGTGCGGGACGCAGCAATTGCAGGGTGGAGGGCCGCTCCGCAGAGGCGGAGGCAGCGTCGGGCACCGAGCCCGGTTCTGTGCCCCGCTGCTGGTTGCGCAGGCTCGAAGTGGAAGACGTTGACGATGACATGATGAAATCCTTGATGCTGATGCGTGACCGCATCACTGCCTGACGCAAGGTCGGCGCCCTGCCGCACCGATGGCGGCTCGCGGGTCCGGCCTCGCTTGACTCAAAACCTGGTGGGCGGACGTCGGTGCGGGCCCTCAGACCAGCTGCAGCGCCACCAGCAGCAGATCGATGATCTTGATGCCCACAAACGGCACGACCAGCCCGCCCAGTCCATAGATCCAGAGGTTGCGGCGCAGCAGTGCGCTCGCGCCAATGGGCCGGTAGGCCACGCCCTTGAGCGCCAGCGGAATCAGGGCCACGATAATCAGCGCATTGAAGATCACCGCCGACAGGATGGCCGACGCCGGGCTGTGCAGCTGCATCACGTTCAATGCGGCCAGCTGCGGGTAGGCCCCGAGGAACATCGCCGGAATGATGGCGAAGTACTTCGCCACGTCGTTGGCGATCGAGAAGGTGGTGAGCGACCCGCGGGTCATCAGCAGCTGCTTGCCGGTCTCCACGATCTCCAGCAGCTTGGTGGGGTTGGAGTCCAGATCCACCATGTTGCCGGCCTCCTTGGCGGCCTGCGTGCCGCTGGCCATCGCCACGGCCACATCGGCCTGAGCCAGTGCGGGCGCGTCGTTGGTGCCGTCGCCGGTCATCGCCACCAGGCGGCCTTCGGCCTGATAGTCCCGGATCAGCTGGAGCTTGGCTTCCGGCGTCGCCTCGGCCAGGAAGTCGTCCACACCGGCCTCCGCGGCAATCGCGGCTGCGGTAAGGCGGTTGTCCCCGGTGATCATCACCGTCTTGATGCCCATGCGACGGAGCTGCGCGAAGCGCTCCTTGATGCCGCCCTTGACGATGTCCTTGAGCTCCACCACGCCCAGCACCCGGGCACGGCCGGCTTCCAGGTCCGCCACCACCAGCGGCGTGCTGCCGCGCCGCGCGACCTCATCCGCGGCTGCGGAGACCTGGGCCGGCATCTGGCCGCCGTTGGCCTCCACAAAGCGGCGGATGGCATCCACCGCCCCTTTGCGCAGCTGGCGATGCGGGGCGTCGTCGGGTCCGAAGTCCACACCGCTCATCCGCGTCTGGGCGGTGAACGGCACGAAGTGCGCCTGCAGGCTGGACAGCTCCCGCTCCCGCAGATTGAACTTCTGCTTGGCCAGCACCACGATGCTGCGGCCTTCCGGCGTTTCGTCGGCCAGTGAGGCGAGCTGGGCGGCATCGGCCAGCCCCTGCTCGGTGATGCCGGGCGCACCCAGGAAGGCGCTGGCCTGGCGGTTGCCCAGCGTGATGGTGCCGGTCTTGTCCAGCATCAGCACGTCCACGTCCCCAGCGGCTTCCACCGCGCGGCCCGAGGTGGCCACCACATTGGCCTGCATCAGGCGGCTCATGCCGGCCACACCGATGGCAGACAGCAGCCCGCCAATGGTCGTGGGAATCAGGCACACCAGCAGCGCCACCAGCGCGGTGATCGACACCACCGTGCCCGCACCCGCCGCCGACACGCTGTAGAGCGAGAACGGCAGCAGCGTCACCGTCACCACCAGGAAGACCAGCGTCAGCGCCACCAGCAAAATGGTCAGTGCAATTTCGTTGGGCGTCTTCTGGCGCTTGGCCCCTTCCACCATCGCGATCATGCGGTCGAGGAAGGCTTCGCCGGGATTGACCGCGATCCGCACGACGATCCAGTCCGACAGCACCCGGGTGCCGCCGGTCACCGCGGAAAAGTCACCACCCGATTCGCGGATCACCGGTGCCGATTCGCCGGTGATGGCGCTCTCGTCCACCGAGGCCACGCCTTCGATCACCTCGCCGTCCAGCGGCACCAGATCACCGGCCTCCACCAGCACCACATGCCCCTTGCGGAGCTCGTCCGAGTTGACTGGATGCCAGGAGGAGCCGTGACGCGGCTGGTCCAGCTTCTTGGCCCAGGTCTTGGCCTTGAGGCCGCGCAGCGAGGCCGCCTGGGCCTTGGAGCGGCCTTCCGCCAGTGCCTCGGCAAAGTTGGCAAACAGCACGGTGAACCACAGCCACAGGGCGATGCCCAGCATGAATCCCGGGCCCTCGGCACCGGCCAGGGCGGGCTGGGCAAAGCTGGCCAGCCACAGGCCGGTGGTGAGGATGCTGCCCGCATAGACAACAAACATCACGGGGTTGCGCAGCTGCACCGCCGGCGCCAGCTTCGCGAAGGACTGGCGCAGCGCCGGCTTCATCAGCGCCGGGTCCCACAGGCTGCTGTCGCGACGGACACGCGGACCGGGGCCGCCGGCCGCACCGCCCGGCGAGCCGTTCGGAGCGTCGTTGGGAGCGCCGACGGTCGCGCCGTCAGCGCCGTTAACGCCATTGACGCCGGCAGTGCCGGCCCCACCGACTGCGGCGGCAGCGGGCGCCAGAGGAGAAGAGGTCTTGAGTTGTGTGGTCATGATCAAGCTCCGGCGTTTAATGGGCCAGGAGCATCAGGTGCTCCACGACCGGGCCGAGCGCAAGCGCGGGGACATAGTTCAGCAGGCCGACCAGCAGCACGGTGCCGATCAGCAGCACCACGAACAGCGGGCCGTGGGTGGGCAAGGTGCCCTCGCCCACCGGCACCTTCTTCTTGGCGGCCAGGCTGCCGGCAATGGCCAGCACCGGCACGATCATCAGGAAGCGGCCCAGCCACATCGCCATGCCCAGCAACGTGTTGTAGAACGGGGTGTTGGCGGACAGGCCGGCAAAGGCGCTGCCGTTGTTGTTGGCGGCGGAGGTGAAGGCGTAGAGGATCTCGCTGAATCCGTGCGCGCCCGGGTTGGCGACGCTGCCGGTGCCCAGCGGCGTGAGCACCGCCACCGCGGTGCCGGCCAGCACCACGATCGGCGTCACCAGCAGCGCCACGGCGCTCATCTTCATCTCGAAGGGTTCGATCTTCTTGCCCAAGTATTCAGGCGTGCGGCCGATCATCAGGCCCGCGATGAACACCGCCAGGATCGCAAACACCAGCATGCCGTAGAGGCCGGTGCCGACGCCGCCGAAAACGACCTCCCCCAGCATCATCATGACCATGGGCACGGCGCCGCCGACCGGCGTGAAGGAGTCGTGCATCGCATTGACCGCGCCGCAGGAGGCGGCCGTGGTGACGACGGCGAACAGCGAGCTGGCCGAGATGCCGAAGCGGGTCTCCTTGCCTTCCATGTTGCCGCCGGCCTGCAGGTCGCTGGCCTGGATGTCCACGCCCTGCGCGGCCACCAGCGGGTTGCCCGCCTGCTCCGCCGGGGTGGCCACCAGCACGCCGGCGACAAACAGCACCATCATGGCGGACAGCACGGCCGCGCCCTGCCGCCAGTCCCCCACCCACTGACCGAAGCTCATGCACAGGGCGGCCGGGATCAGGAAGATCGCCATCATCTGCAGCAGATTGGTCAGCGGCGTCGGGTTCTCGTAGGGATGCGCCGAATTGGCATTCAGGAAGCCGCCGCCGTTGGTGCCCAGCATCTTGATCGCTTCCTGCGAGGCGATGGGGCCCATGGCCAGCGTCTGGGTGGTGGTGCGCTGCGCCTCCATCACCGGCTGGCCCTTGTCGTCGTTGACGGGCTGGCCGTCGGCGCCCAGGCGCGGCGTCTGGTAGTCCGTGGCTTCCAGCGTCTGCACCGACCGGTAGGCGTCGAAATTCTGGATCGTGCCCTGCTGCACGAAGACCATCGCCAGCACCAGCGACAACGGCAGCAGCAGCCACACGGTGATCCGGCTGAGGTCCGACCAGAAGTTGCCCACCTGACCGCTGCGCTTGAGCACAAAGCCGCGGATCAGCGCGAACACGACCGCGATGCCGGTGGCGGCAGACACAAAGTTCTGCACCGTCAGCGCCAGCATCTGGGTGAGGTAACTCATGGTGGCTTCACCGCCATACCCCTGCCAGTTGGTGTTGGCCACGAAGCTGACCGCGGTGTTGAAGGCCGAGTCCGGGCTCACCGCAGGCATGGCCTGCGGATTCAGCGGCAGCAGCCCCTGGAAGCGCTGCAGGGCATACACCGCGAGCAGGCCGATGAAGTTGAAGATCAGCAGCGCGAGCGCGTACTGCTTCCAGTGCATGCCCTGCGCCGGCCGGACGCCGGCCAGGCGGAAGAACGGGCGCTCCACGGCCTGCATCCAGGCCGGCAGCTGGCCGGTGGCCAGACGGGTGATCCAGCGGGACAGCGGCCACGCCAGCAGCAGCACGAGGCCCAGGAAGAGAACAAGATTGAGGGTTGCCAGGCTGTTCATGGCCAGCTTTCAGAACCGCTCGGCGCGCCACAGCGCGACCAGCAGATAAACAAACAGGGCGGCCGAGATCAGGCCGGTGAGCCAGTAGAGGACCGTCATCACTCGCCCTCCGCGAGCCGGTGGCTGGCCACGGCCAGCCCGACGGCCACCAGGAACAGCAGCGCACTCAGTCCAAGAAACAGTGCATCCATGAGAGTCAGCCCCGTGCGACGGGGACGTTTTGGGATGACTGAACTCTAGAAAGCCGCCCGTCAAAGGCGTGTAGAAGCTCAAGGCCGGGGTATCAAGATTCCGTCAAGACGGCGGGCCGCAGCAATTTCCTCCCGGGGCGTCTGGTTCTTCCGACGTCCCTGGGGCTTCCCGCCCCCTCCCGGCGACCACCTCCGCCCCCTTGGGGGGAGCGACGCCCCGGGTCGGCTGAGGGATACTCCGTTCCGCGACCAACAGGGTCGTATTTCTCTCGGAGCAGCGCCATGGGCCTGATGGACTTCATCAAGAAACAGTTCATAGACATCATCCAGTGGACGGAGGACGACAACGGCGTCCTCGCCTGGCGCTATCCGATGCAGGATTTCGAAATCCAGTACGGCGCTTCGCTGACGGTGCGTGAGTCCCAGGTGGCGGTGTTTGTGAACGAAGGCAAGGTGGCCGATGTCTTCGGCCCCGGCATGTACAAGCTCACCACGCAAACCCTGCCGGTCCTGACCTATCTGAAGAACTGGGACAAGCTGTTCGAGTCCCCGTTCAAGAGCGACGTCTACTTCTTCAGCACCCGCCAGCAGGTGGACCAGCGCTGGGGCACCACCCAGCCGGTCACCATCCGTGACAAGGACTTCGGCGCGGTACGCCTGCGCGGCTTTGGCAACTACAGCTACCGCGTCGCCGACGCCAAGCGCTTCCACACCGAGATCTCCGGCACCCGCGAGCGCTACACCGTCACCGAGCTGGACGGCCAACTGCGCGGCCTGATGCTGCAGCACATCAGCGATGCCGTGGCCCAGTCCGGCATCCCCTTTCTCGACCTGGCCGCGAACCAGGTGGAATTTGCCAAGGCCCTGCAGGCGGCCACCGCCCCCGCTTTCGAAGCCCTGGGCCTGAAGCTGGAGTCGGTCACGCTGCAGAACGTGTCCCTGCCGGAGGAACTGCAGAAGATCCTCGACCAGAAGATCGGCATGGGCATGATCGGCCAGAACATGAACCAGTTTCTCCAGTACCAGACCGCGCAGGCCATCCCCAAGCTGGCCGAAGGCGTCGGCTCGGGCGGCGGCGGTGTGGCGGGCGACGCGATGGGGCTGGGCGCCGGCCTGGCGCTGGGTCAGACCCTGGCGCAGCAGCTGCAGAGCGGACTGAACCCGAACGCCGGGCAGGGTCAGGGCCAGCCGCAAGGCCAGGGAGCCGGTCCGGCCGGCGCCACACCGGCCGCCGCCATGCAACCCGTCAGCCAAAGCGCCGACGAAGTATTGCTGCTGCTGGAAAAGCTGGGCGACCTGAAAGCCAAGGGCATCCTGACCGACGAAGAGTTCGCGGCCAAGAAGGCGGATCTGCTCAAGAAACTCAGCTGATTCCGAGCGCCTGATTGGCCACCGCAGCCCCCCAACGCCGCTGGCAGGCGCTCTGCCCCAATTGCGGCGGCCCGGTCGAGTTCGCCTCACCGGCCTCCGCAAGCACGGTCTGCAGTTACTGTCGCTCCACGCTCCTGCGTGAGGGCGACACGCTGCGCCGCATCGGGCAGAGCTCAGAACTGTTCCAGGATTATTCGCCGGTCCAGCTGGGCGCGGCGGGCCGATTTGCGGGCACCGGTTTTGTGGTGGTCGGCCGTCTGCAGATGGCCTATGACGAAGGCGGCTGGAATGAATGGCATGTGCTGTTCGATGCCGCCGCCGATGCCACTCCGCGCAGCGGCTGGCTTTCGGAGGACAACGGCCAGTTCGTGATGAGCTTTGAGGCGCCGCTCAAGGAGCGCGCGCCGGCCGCCGAGTCCCTGGTGATCGGCGGGCTGCAGATGCTCAACGGCACGGCGTGGCAGGTGGCCTCCCGCTTCAGTGCCACCATTGCCGCGGCCGAAGGCGAGCTGCCTCACCCGCCGCGCATGGACAGCGCCTACTGGGTGGCGGACCTGCGCAGCACCCAGGGCGAGGTCGCCACGCTGGAGTACAGCGACCCGGTCGCCCCGAGCTGGTCCGTGGGCCGCTCGGTCAAGCTGGCGGACCTGGCGATGACCGGCCTGCGGCAGGAGAGCACGGCGGGCGTGAAGTCGCGATCCCTGCCCTGTCCCAACTGCGGCGCCTCGCTGGAACCGCGGCTGGAGAACACGCAGTCCATCGTCTGCCCCCAGTGCAAATCGGTGGTGGACATTTCCAAGGGCGCCGGCGCGGAACTGGCCGCCTACCACCAGAACAACGGCGGCGAACCGCAGATTCCGCTGGGCACCACCGGTTCCCTGGCCCTCAATGGCGGCACGCCCAAGCCCTGGCAGGTGGTCGGCTACATGGAGCGGGTGGACCTGCCGGAAAGCGCCGAAGACGAACAGACCTTCTGGCGAGAATACCTGCTGTTCAACCAGATCGAAGGCTTCGCCTTCCTCGTGGATACGGAAGAAGGCTGGAGCGTGGTGCGGCCCATCACTGGCGCTCCCGCCAATGCCGGCAAGGACACGGTCACCTACCAGGACAAGCCGTTCAAGCGCCGCTGGACCTACACCGCCAAAGTCACCTGGGTGCTCGGTGAGTTCTACTGGCGCGTGCGCCGGGAAGAACGCGCGCGGGTGCGGGACTATGAATGGCGCAACGGCGCCCGGCTGGAACTGCTCAGTTCGGAGCAGACCGGCCAGGAAGTGACCTGGAGCCACGGCCGCGCCCTCGACGCCGCGGAGGTGCAGAAGGCCTTCGCCCTGCCCGGAGACCGGATGCCGGCCCTGCAGCGCGACGTGGCGTCCAATTCTGGCGGCTCCGGCCTGCTGGTCAAAATCGTGGTGGGCCTGCTGGTGCTGGCCATCCTTTTTGCCCTGCTGCGCGCCTGCAGCCGGGACGATTGCCAGGACTACAAAGACACCTATGGCGCCAGCAGCGCCGAATATCAGCAGTGCAAACGCAACGCCGGCAGCGGTGTGATCTATTCCGGCTCCGGCGGTGGCTCCTATGGGGGCTACAGCAGCGGAGGCGGCGGCCACAAGTAGGCAGCTACACATCCCAAGGAGACTCCCATGGAAGGTTTTGACTACCTCAAACCTGGCATCGTGCTGGGCAGCATCCTGTATGCGGTGATCGGCGTGCTGGTCTTCTGGATCAGCTTCATCATCATCGACAAGCTCACCCCCTACAAACTGTGGGAAGAGATCATCGAGCACAAGAACATGGCACTGGCCGTGGTGGTGGCGGCCATGTGCATCTCCATCGGCCAGATCGTCGCGGCGGCCATCCACGGTTGAGCGGCCGGCTCAGGGCGCGCTGAGGAGCGATACCGGCGCCGCCCGGCCGCGCTTCGCCGCCGGACCGACCCGCGCCCATCGCCCCCGCCAGAGGAAGGGTCTTGCGTGAATTCGCTCAGGCCCTGCCACCGTCGGCCGATAACAAGGCCATGGACATCACCTCTGCCTCCACCGTCTCCGCTGCGGTCAGCAGCGCCTCCAACGCCGCGCCGGGCACGACCGCCCAGGCCGCCAGCCTGCTGGTGCTGCGCAAAGCCCTGGACGTGCAGCAGGCCGGTGCGCTCGCCCTGCTGGACGCCCTGCCCCCGCAGCCGGCACTGGCCACCGAAGGTCCGCTTGGACGGAATCTCAACGTCTACGCCTGACCGCCATCCGCCCGGCCGGCCCTGCCGACCGAGGCATTTGTCACAGAGTCGTGAGCCCCTCGGTTCGAGGCTGTGACGGCCGGTAACTTTCCCTGGCCCGCGGAAACCCTGCCTTCTAGACTCGCGCACCTGCGGCACCCCAACCGGTGTGCCGGGTGACGCGCTGCTGCAGCATTGGGCAGCGCACAAGTGATTGCTGATCCGACACATGACTTCGCCCACTGTGCCCGGCGCGCTGCACGACACGCTGTCTCCCGAGACGGAGGCCCCCGCGGAAAGCGGCCGGGAATTTCCGATCGCCCTGAAGGTGATCGGCGCGCTGCTGCTGATTTTTGCGCTGGCCATCCCGATGCTCGCCGGCGCCGCGCCCCCGTGGGACACCCGTCCCAAGCCGCTGGCCATAGCGCCCCGGACCCAGGCGCCGGTGCCGGCGTCGGACCCGGCCCGTGGGAATGACGCCGCCCTCGTCGGCGCCAACGTCGCCTCGTCCGCCACTGCCGACGACGGTTCCGACGAAGCCTTCCGCGCCCAGGCCGAAGCCGTGGTCCTGCGCAAGGTGGGCGCATCCGCACGGCGTGAAGGTCAGCGCCTGATGCTGTTTGTGGAGCAAGGCCGCCCGGTGATGCTGGACAGCCGCCACCCTGAGCCCGACGATGGCGGGCAGACGCCCTATGTGGACTATCGCCTTGATGGCCTCTCGCCTGACAAGCGCTTCTACGTGGTCCGTGTCACCCTGGCCTTTGGCACCGAAGTGCTGTGGATCTCCCGCAAGGACGGTCAGCGCTACGAGATGCATGGCAACGTCAATCCATCCCCCGACGGTCGTTTCCTGGTCGTGACCCACGCATCGCCTGGTGTTGAGTTCAACGGCGTGGTGATCTGGTCGCTGGAGGAAGACCGGCTGGTGGAGCGCTACAAGTTCGAGGCGACGCCCGAGCAGCGCGGTGTCAGCTTCCGTTTCATGCGCTGGCGAGACGCGAGCACCATCGAGCTGGAGCAGTTCGCCGAGGTGGATCCCGGCACCTGCCGCACGGGCACCCTCTCCTCGCTGGCGCTGCTGGCCCGCAAGTCCGACCGCTGGATTCTGCGGAGCAACTCCAGTCCCCGCTGCGACGCCTGAGATCGTTCGCGCTTGTTACCACCAAGCGCTTCTCTCCGTCAGCGGATATAGGCAGCGTCCGACAAGGTTCGTGGTCCGGGCGGGCTACCGTGCAGGTATACGGAAGCTTCAGGCTCATTCATGCCCTCGACCGCCACCCACGCACCCGACTCCGCCGGCACAGCCGCGCCCACGCCAGGCGCCGCGCCAGGCAAAGCTCCCAAAAAACGCTTTCGTCGGCCGCCTGGCCTCTCCATGGCCGCATGGCGCCAGTTCCTCCAGCTGGCCAAACCCTTCTGGATGGGCGACCAGAAGCGCTCGGCCTGGGCCTTGCTGGCGCTGCTGATCGTGCTGATGCTGTGCGAGACCCAGCTGGCCGTGCTGCTCAATGACAAGACCGGTGAGCTGACCTCCGCCCTCGCCGCCCGTGAGCACAGCCGGTTCTGGCAATCGGTGCGGGACACGCTGCTGGTGCTGGCCTTCGCCGTGCCGGTCTACGCGTTCTATTACTACATGCGGGACGCGTTCTCCAATCACTGGCGGCGCTGGCTCACTGGCCGTTTCCTCGACGGATATCTGGACGGTCGCAAGTACTACGAGATCGGCAACGGCGGCGACATCGACAACCCCGACCAGCGGATCAGCGAAGACATCAACACCTTCACCGGCCGCTCCACCCACTTCCTGCTGATGCTGACCGGCTCGGCGATGCAGCTGGTGGCTTTCTCGGCGGTGTTGTGGTCGCTGTCCAAGGCGCTGGTGGCGTTCCTCGCCGTCTATGCGGTCGTTGGCACCTTTCTCGCGCTGTATGTCTTCGGATCACCGCTGATCCGCCTGAACTTCTGGCAGCTGCGCCGTGAGGCCGACTTCCGTTTCGGCCTGATGCGACTGCGGGAGAACGCCGAATCCATCGCGTTTTATCGCGGCGAGCCGCAGGAGCGGGCCAACATTGAGCAGCGGTTCGAAGAGGTGTATCAGAACTACGGGAAGTTGATCAAGAAGCAGCGCTCGCTCAACCTCTTCCAGCGTGGCTTCAGTCAACTGACGCTGGTGGTGCCTGCCGTCATCCTGGCGGATCGGGTGCTCTCCGGCGAACTCGAAGTGGGCGCCGCGGTGCAGGCGGCGGGTGCATTCGCAGCCGTGCTGACGGCCGTGTCTCTGATCGTGGAGAACTTTGAGAGCCTCTCGCGCTTCGTGGCCGGCATCGACCGCCTGCATGCGCTCTCCGAGCTGATCATCAAGCGCAAGGCCCGCGCCCTGCGGGAGCAGGAAAAGATCCAGACCAGCCAGGCCGAACAACTCGCCATGCGGGATCTCACCCTCTTCACCCCGCAATTCGATCGCAAGCTGGTCGAGAAGCTGGATATCTCGCTGAAGCCGGGGGAGAGCCTCTTGATCACCGGCGTGAGCGGCTGCGGCAAAAGCTCGCTGCTGCGCGCGATTGCGGGCCTCTGGAAAACCGGCTCCGGCACCATCGAGCATCCGTCGATCGAAAAGATCTTCTTCCTGCCGCAGAAGCCCTATCTGCAGGAAGGCACGCTGCGCAGCCAGCTGATCTACCCCGATACGCAGACCTCGCTCAGTGACGAGGAACTGCAGGAGATCCTGAAGGAAGTCGCCTTGCCCGAACTGTCCGAGCGTGTCGGCGGCCTGGATGCCGTTCAGGACTGGGACAAGGTGCTCTCGATGGGCGAGCAGCAGCGACTGGCCTTTGCCCGCGTGCTGGTGCGCAAACCGCAGATGGTGATCCTGGACGAAGCCACCAGCGCGCTCGACGGCGTCAACGAGAACCGCCTCTACCAGCGGCTGTGCGGCGACGGCGTCACCCTGGTGAGCATCGCCCACCGACCCGCCGTGCTGAAGCATCACAGCCATGTGCTGCATTTGAAGGGCAATGGCGCCTGGGCGCTGCATCCGGCGGAGGGCTTCAGTTTCGAAGACGGCGGAGCGCCCGCATGAGCGCCGACGGTATGTCAGGACTCGACGCGGTGATGGAGACCCTGCGCCAGGAATTCTCCGACGTGCCGGATGCGGCGCAGGCCACCCGCATCATCGTGCGGCTGATGCTGGCTGCCCTGCTCGGCGGCATCCTGGGCTACGAGCGCGAAAGCCACGGCAAGGCCGCCGGTCTGCGAACGCACATGCTGGTGAGCCTGGGCGCCGCGATGTTCGTGCTGGTGCCCCAGCAGGCCGGCATGGCCACGCCGGACATGAGCCGCGTGCTGCAGGGCATCATTGCCGGCATCGGCTTTTTGGGCGCGGGGGCCATCATCAAGCACAAGGAGGAACCAGGCCGGGTGCAGGGCCGGGTTCAGGGTCTGACGACCGCCGCCGGCATCTTCATGACGGCCGCCATCGGTGTCGCCTGCGGCCTGGGGCGCGAAGCCACCGCCGTGCTCAGCATGCTGATTGCCCTGGCAATTCTGACCTGGGTGCCGCACCTGCTGGAGGGCCGACGAACCGCCCGTTCCCGGACTCAGGACGGAGACGATGAATGAGCGCACGGCGTCGCCGCGTCCCTGCCAGCAGCGACACCCCTGCATCGGGCGCGTCCGTCGGGACGGGCTGCGATAGTCTGGAACTCTGGCGCGCTCGGGCACGGTCCGCCCCGGTGCGCCGGCTGCGGAGCGCCACCATGGATCTCGACATCGTCTCCTATGTCTTCCAGGGGCCTGAGGGCACCTTTTCAATCAAGCCCCGTCTGTCCCGGCGATGGCGGGTCAAACGCGACAGCGCGCCCTGGGGCGACTCGTTCGCTTCGGCGGAAGAGGCGGCATTGGCCCTGTCCCAGGCGTTCGACGTGCCGGCCGATCTCAGGGACTGGACGGAGATCGGGGACTTCCATACCGACGTTGGCGGCCTCCTGCCATGAGGGCCGTGGGTGGGGCGACGGCTCGGGCCCTGGGTCAGACCCTGGGTCAGACCCGGAGACGGCCCGTCGGTCGGGCCGTTGTCGTTGGGCGTTGAGGCTTCAAGCCAGGATCGGTCCCAGCACCTGATCGGCTGCGATGGGATAACACCTGGCCGCCTTGGGCAGCCCTTCCAGCGTGGTGCCGGTGAAAGCACCGAAGGCGGGCAGGATCAGCTGATCCTGCGTCAGGCAGAAGCACGGCAGGCGATGCCGGTCATGCGCGGGCCCGCGCAGCGCCACAGCCGGATGCAGATGCCCCGCCAGCACCAGTCCCCCGGGCCGGGCGCCCGGATGATGGCAAGCCAGGAACGGTCCCATCGGGCTGGGCTCGTCCACCACTTCAAAGCGCAGGGACGGCGGCGGATCCCCGGCATGGCTGTCGTGATTGCCGCGGACCAGCACGCAATCGAGCCCGTCATGCAACTCGCGCCAGACCTGCACCTGCTCCACCACCTGCGCCTGCTGCGCGGTGGCCGCGTGAAGGAAGTCGCCCAGCACCACCAGCCGCTGTGCCTGGCATTGCGCCACCAGTGCGGTGAGCCGGCGGAGGTTGTCCTGGGTCGTGCCCGAAGGCACCGGTTGCCCAAGCGCTCGAAAGCTGGCGGCTTTGCCGATGTGCACGTCCGCCACGAAGAGGGTGCGGTGCGATGGCCACCAGGCGGCGCGGCCGGGCAGCAGGTCCAGGACATCGTCGCCCACGGTGAGACGCCGCGCACCGGCCGGCAAGGTGAAATTCTCTACGGTTGACATGCCCACATCATCGCCGAGCGCGACCCGCCGCCGCCGCATCGCTCAGCCGGACCTGTGAAGAACGGCAGTGACATCCTGGAATGGCGTTGTCCCCGCACCCACGCACCCACGCTCACGCTCACACGTTCACACGCTCACTAGACGCAACCGCGGCCTGCGCGGACTCGCCCTGGCCTTCGCCTTGGCCCGCTCCCGCGCCGAATTCCGCTTGCGTCCACCCGCCGAGGGCGAGCGGTCCCCCGAGGTATCGCCGCGCGTTTCCAGCGCCAGCGACTGTCCCACGGCCATGTCCGGTGCATCGGGCCGTGCGAACACCTGATCAGCGCGCTCATGCGCGGTTCCTACCGTCTCCCCGCCCGCGCTGCGCTCCAGCGCCGACACCATGCGCGCAATACGGTCCGCGAGCGACTCATTGCTCAGCTTCTCCCGGAAGCGCTCCACCATCAGCGGAAATGCCAGCGGCGTCGGCTTCTTCAGGGCGTGGATGCGCAGCGTCTGTCCCTGCATGCGGCCGAGGGCCTGCGCCAGGTGCTGCACATCCAGCTCCTGGGTGAGCAGCTCACGCTCCGCCTGTTTGAGCAGCTGGTTGTTGGGGTCGTACTGCTGGAACACCTCGAAGAAAAGGCTGGCGGACGCCTGCAACTGCCGGTTGCTGCGGCGCTCGCCGGGGTGGCTCTGGAAGATCAGACCGGCCACCCGGGCAATCTCGCGGAAGCGCCGTCGGGCCAGCTCGGTGGCATTCAGGCTGGCCAGCACCTCGGCCAGCAACTGCTCCATCGGCGGCAGGCCCAGCAGGCCTGGCAGCCGTTCCTGCCAGTCGATCGGCTTGGCACTGAGCAGCTCGATGCCGTAGTCATTCAGGGCGATGGAGAAGGTACCCGTCTCCGGCTGCGCGGCCCGCCAGGCCAGCAGACCCGCCAGCCCCAGATGGACCTGACGTCCGGCAAACGGATAGAGGAACAGATGCCAGCCCTCGCGGGACTTGAAGGTCTCCGCCAGCAGCACCTCCGGTGTCGGCACGCCCGACCAGCGCTTCTGGATGTCGACGAGCGGTCGCACGCAGGCCATCTCCGGACTGTCGAAGTGGCCTTCGTCGGCCGCCTGCAACTGGCGCAGCACCGCATCGGCCAGCGTGCTGGACAGCGGCATGCGTCCCCCGTTCCAGCGCGGCAAGGCCACGCGGCCCGCCGTCGCGCGGCGCACCAGCGCCGTCATCTGCTCCACCCGCACCAGCTCCAGCAGCCGCCCGCTGAACATGAAGGCATCCCCGGGCTTGAGCCGGGCAATGAAGCCCTCCTCCACCGTGCCGAGTCGGCCGCCGCCCAGGTACTGCACCGTCATCGCCGCATCGCTCACAATGGTGCCGATGTTGACCCGATGCCGCCGCGCCAGCCGCGCGTCCGGCACCCGCCAGAGGCCCGCCTCGTCCGGCACCACGCGGTGATAGTCGGGATAGGCGGCCAGGGACGGCCCCCCCTGGCGGACGAAGTCCAGGCACCACTGCCAGGACTCGGCGCTGAGATGCTCATAGGCGACGGTGCTGCGCACCTCGCTCAGCAGCTCGTCCGGCCGGAATCCACCGCCCAGGGCCACGGTGACGAGATGCTGCACCAGCACATCCAGCGGCTCGCGCGGGCTGCGGCGGGCCTCCACCTGACCGGTGAACACGGCTTCGCGCGCAGCAGCGGCTTCCACCAGTTCCAGACTGTGGGTCGGCACCAGCGTGATGCGGGACGGCCGCCCCGGCGCATGGCCCGAGCGCCCTGCCCGCTGCACCAGCCGCGCGACACCTTTGGCCGACCCGATCTGCAGCACACGGTCCACCGGCAGGAAGTCCACGCCCAGGTCCAGGCTGGAGGTGCAGACCGCCGCCTTGATCCGGCCTTCCTTCAGCCCGACTTCGACCCATTCGCGCACTTCGCGGTCCAGCGAGCCGTGATGCAGCGCCAGCACGCCGGCCCAATCGGGCCGCGCTTCCAGCAGCGCGCGATACCACCGCTCGGCCTGCGACCGCATGTTGGTGAAGACCAGGCAGCTCTCGCTCTCTTCGATCGCCTGGACCACCTGCGGCAGCATGCGCAGGCCCATGTGGCCGGCCCAGGCAAAGCGTTCAGCAGTGGCGGGCAGCAGCGTGTCAATGATCAACGTCTTGTCGGTATAGCCCTGCACCAGCGCCGGCGGCACCGGCTGCGGTGCGGCGCCCAGCAGCGTGCGCAGCGCTTCGTCCAGATTCCCCAATGTGGCGGACAGCCCCCAGGACATCAGCCCCGGCTGGAAATGCCGCAGACGCGCCAACGCCAGCTGCGTTTGCACGCCGCGTTTGTTGCCCATCAGCTCGTGCCATTCGTCGATCACCGTGAGCCGCACGTGCCGCAGGAGCTCCGGTGCATCGGCCTTGGACATCAGCAGCGACAGGCTTTCCGGCGTCGTCACCAGCACGGTCGGCAGGCGCCGGTCCTGGGCGGCGCGCTCACCGGCGGTGGTGTCACCGCTGCGCAGGCCGATGGTCCAGTCGGGATGCAGGTCCCGCAGCGGCTCCTGCAGCGCGCGGAAGGTGTCCGCGGCCAGCGCCCGCATCGGCGTGATCCAGACGACCGAGAGCGGGGGCGGCTTGTCACCGCGCCCTTCCACCCCCTGCGCAGGCAATGCCGCCAGCGCACCGAGCCACACCGCGAGGGTCTTGCCGCTGCCGGTGCTGGCATGCAGCAGGCCACTGCGGCCTTCGGCCATCGCGGCCCAGACCTCACTCTGGAAGTCGAAGGCGGTCCAGCCGCGCCGGGTCAGCCACTCTGCGGGGGCGGTCATGCGTCTGCCCCCGGTAGCAGCGCTTGGAGGGTGTCGAGCGAATCGGCCTCCGCCACCGGCTTGTCGGTCCGCCAGCGCAGCATGCGGGGGAAGCGCACGGCAATGCCGCTTTTGTGCCGGCTGCTGCGCGAGATGCCTTCAAAGCCAAGCTCAAAGACCTGCGTCGGCTGCAGGCTGCGCACCGGCCCGAAACTCTCGACGGTGGTCTTGCGGATGATCGCATCCACCGCGCGGATCTCTTCGTCGGTCAGTCCGGAATAGGCCTTGGCGAAGGGTACCAGCTGCCGCGCGGGATCATCCGGCGGGCCGTTCCAGACGGCGAAGGTGTAGTCGGTGTAGAGGCTCGCACGGCGGCCGTGGCCGCGCTGCGCATACAGCAGCACCGCGTCCACCGAGATCGGGTCGATCTTCCATTTCCACCAGACGCCGACGTCCTTGGTGCGGCCAACGCCATATTTCGCGTCCAGACGCTTGAGCATCATGCCCTCCACGCCGCGGTCCCGGGCTTCCTCCCGCACGGCGGCAAGGTCCGCCCAGGTGTCCGCCGTCACCAGCGGGCTGAGGATCAGGGCCGGATGCGCCTGAGCCCCCACGAGTTGCTCCAGCCGCTGACGCCGCTCATATTGCGAATGGTCCCGCAAGTCCTGGCCCTGCTGCTCCAGCAGGTCGTAGACCACCAGCACCGCCGGCAGCTCTCGCAGCAGCTTGGGTCCCAGCAGCTTGCGGCCGATGCGCCGCTGCAGCTCGACAAAGGGCTGCACACGGTCGTCGCGCCAGATGAGGATCTCGCCATCGAGCACGGTCCCGTCCGGCAGCGTCTCACCCATCGCCTGCAGCTCGGGGAACCGGTCACTGATCAACTCCTCGCCCCGTGACCACACCCACACCCCGCCGGCCCGTTTGACCAGCTGGGCGCGAATGCCATCCCATTTCCATTCGACCAGCCAGTCCTGCGGGGGCCCCAGCTGGGCGTCGAACTGGGCCACCGGCTGGGTGAACGGATGCGCAAGGAAGAAGGGATAAGGCTGGCCACCGCGGGTCTGGCCTTCCGGGTGGGCATCCTCCGGCGCGATCAGCGTCTGGAAGTCCTCCGCGGTGGGTCGGGCGCCGATGTGGGTATAGCCCATCAGCCGCTGGGCAATCTGACGGGCATCCACGCCGCTGACGGCGGCCAGTGCCTGCGTCACCTGCAGTTTGGAGACGCCTACCCGGAAGGCTCCGGTGATGAGCTTGAAGTAGGCCAGCCGCTGGTCCGCGGCGAGCCACTGCCATTGCTGCTGGAGGCGCTCGATCAGCGACTCGGGCGGCAGGCCACGCAGCGGCAGCAGATGATGCTCCATCCAGTGGGACAGCGGAAACTCGGTCACCTGCGCGGGGTCCGGCAGCAGCAGCGAGAGGGTTTCGGCGAGGTCACCGACCGCTTCATAACATTCGTCGAACAGCCATTCGGGCAGGCCGGCAGCCAGGCGCGCCTGCTCCCGCAGCAGCTTCACCGGGACCAGCTGGCGGGGCTTGCCGCCAGCGAGGAAGTAGACCGCCCACGCGGCGTCCGCCGGCGGGGCCTCACGCAGATAGGCCTGCAGCGCCGCCTGTTTGGCGAGGCTGCCGGTGGAGGCGTCCAGGGCGCGGTAGAGCGCGGCGAAGGCTTTCATGGCGCGGCTCCGGGGCCGGCGCTTCCGCCCGATTCGCCAGGTTCGCCCGATTCGCCCGATTCGCCCGATTCGCCCGATTCGCCAGGTTCGCTACGTTCGCCACCTTCGCCCGGTTGGCCGGTTTCGCCAGGTTTGCCACATCCGCTGCGTTCGCCTGCTTCGGCAGCGTCGCTGGACTGGCGGGACTCCCCCCCTGTCTCCGGCATGCCCGGCTCGCTGTCGTCCTCATGGCCGTATTCGGTAGCAAACGCCTGCGCCTGCAGACCCTGCTCACACAGCCACCTCACCATCACCGGCACGCTGCCATGGGTCACGAACACACGTTCAGCCCCGGTGGCGCGAATCGCCGTTTGCAGACCCGGCCAGTCGGCATGGTCGGACACCACAAATCCGCGGTCCACGCCGCGGCGGCGTCGCGTGCCCCGCAATTGCATCCAGCCGCTGGCGAAGGCATCCGCCAGATCCGGACCAAAACGGCGCAGCCAGGTGGACCGTGCTGCCGACGGCGGCGCGATCACGATCGATCGCCCCAGGCTCGCCTTGTCCAGCGAGGGATCAGTGGCCATCACGGTCGGCGGCAGCTGGACCCCCAAGTCACGATAGACCGCATTCAGAGGCTCCACCGCGCCATGGCAGACGATTGGCCCGATCGATGGATCGAGCCCATGCAGCAACCGTTGCGCCTTGCCCAGCGCATAGGCATAGAGCACGGACGCCCGCCCCTGCGCCGCATTGGCCTGCCACCAGGCATTGATGTCCTGAAACAGCTCAGGCTGGGACGGCCACCGATAAATCGGCAGCCCAAAGGTCGATTCGGTGATGAAGGTATGGCAGCGAACTGCTTCAAACGGGGGGCAGGTGCCATCCGATTCCAGCTTGTAGTCGCCCGAGGCCACCCACACCTCCCCGCCCACCTCCAGCCGCACCTGCGCTGAGCCGAGCACGTGCCCGGCCGGATGCAGCGACACCCGTACGCCGTGATGGTTGATCCCCTCGCCGTACGGAAGGGTTTGCAGATGAATATCGGCGCCCAGGCGCCGTCGAAGGATCGCGGCGCTGTGCTCATGCGCGAGGTAGTGGCCATGGCCCCAGCGCGCATGGTCACTGTGAGCGTGGGTAATGACGGCCCGCGCCACCGGGCGCCAGGGATCGATGTAGAAATCGCCCGCCGGGCAATACAAACCTTCCGGCCGGGCGACGATCAGGTCGGATGCCGGACTCGTACGCACTGTCATGCACCGCATCGTAGTGCGGGGGCCTTATCCCCGGCTGTAGGACGACAACCTTTCCGGGGCCCCCCAGGCGCTCACCCCCTGACCCCACTGCGAGCCTGCCCTGCTCCACGAAGGACGCTGCGCGGCTACTATCGAGCCTGCCCGCCGGGCCATTGGCGACCTCGGCGGGCACACATCACAAGTGGATTCCACCGGCCTGGACGCATCAACGTCAGACCGGCCTCAGCCACCCAGGGAGCGCCCCTATGACATTGCACGAGAACACGGCCGGCGCGCCGCGTTCAACGATTCTGGTCGTCGACGACACGCCCACCAACCTGGCCCTGATGAGTGCCCTGCTGGACATGCACTATCACGTGGTGACGGCGGCAGACGGGTATGAAGCGTTGCGGCTGCTCGCCACACCGCCGCTGCCTGACCTCATCCTGCTCGATGTGATGATGCCCGGCATGGACGGTTACGAGACCTGCCAGGCCATCAAGGCGCAGCCGTCCACGCGCGACATCCCGGTGATCTTCCTGACCGCCCGCGCCGACACACAGGACGAAGCCCGAGGCTTCCAGCTGGGAGCGGTGGACTACATCACCAAACCGATCAGCCCGCCGCTGGTGCTGGCGCGGGTGCACACGCATCTGCAATTGAAAGCCAGTGCCGATTTCCTGCGGGACAAGGCCAGCTTCCTCGAACATGAAGTGCAGCGACGCACAGCGGAACTGGCCGCCATCCAGGACGTCACCATCCATGCGATGGCGTCCCTGGCCGAGACGCGGGACAACGAGACCGGCCAGCATCTGCGCCGCACCCAGTTTTATGTCCGGACCCTCGCGGAAGCGCTGCGCCATCACCCGCGCTTTGCCTCCCTGCTGACCGACGACTACATCGCCACCCTCTTCAAGTCAGCACCGCTGCACGACATCGGCAAGGTGGGCATCCCGGACCGCATTCTGCTCAAGCCGGGGCCGTTCGTGCCGGAGGAATTCGAGGTCATGAAGACCCACACGACCCTGGGCAAGGACGCGATCGAGCAGGCGGAACGTCAGCTCGGCACCCCGGTGAAGTTCCTGCAGACCGCCAAGGACATCGCCTACGGTCATCAGGAAAAGTGGGACGGCAGCGGCTATCCGCGGGGCCTGCGGGGTGAGGACATCCCGCTGCCCGCGCGGCTGATGGCGGTGGCCGATGTCTACGATGCGCTGATCACCCGCCGGGTCTACAAACCCCCAATGCCGCATGAGGACGCGGTGCAGCTGATTGCGCAGGGCCGGGGCAGCCATTTCGACCCGGATGTGGTGGATGCGTTCCTGCATCTGCAGCAGCAGTTCAAGGAGATTGCGCGTGAATACCGGGATCCGGATCCAACCGATGAGTCAGCACATCCTTAGCAGTGGGGGCGACGCTTCCTCAGGTTGAGGGAGATCAAGGGGGACGGTCTACCCATTGATGCCATAGGCGGCAGCGGCAAGGCGTCGGAGGATGGCGGCATCCTTCATCACGTGCGCCACCACGCACTCCTGTCATGCCATCACGCTTGTCAGAACGCCCGTCCGAAAGGCTCTTCTCACCCTCCACCTGCCTGCGTCCGACCCCGCAGCACCTCTCCCAGGTACTTCCGCAGGCCCAGACGCGGCGACGCCGAAGCGCCGCGGGCGCACGTTCCCGCGCTCGCGGTTTCACGTTGGTGGAAACCGCCATCTCCGGCATCGTGGTCGCCGGCATCACCGCCAGCGTGATGCTGGCCGTGCGTTACTCGCAGATGGTCAGCCAGGGCAAGGCCGTGGGCCAGCAGCTGACGACCATCAGCGAAGGCGCTGCCCGCTACATGCGGCAGTACAACAAGCAGATTTTGGCGCTGGATGCACGCTGTGCCGAATCCACGCTGGAGATTGACGAAGGCGGCACCACGCCGCCCCCTGGCGCGTCTGACACCGGTCCTGACTGCAAGCTCGTGCTGGGGAGCGTCACCGTGGCCAACGGGTTCCAACCCACCGTGCGGGAACTCCAGGATCTGGAACTGGTGCGGGCCAATGACGCGCTGTTGCTGCCGTTCTCGCCCGGCATCGCCGTGGACAAGCGCAGCGGAGAAGCCGCCCTGGCACGGATTGCGGTGGCCATTCGGCCGGTGCGTCATGAGCAGTCGGCCGTGGATCCGGCGACCACCGGTGGGACGACCGGTGGGACCGGCGCCGGCACTGGCGCGGTGATCCCCGCGGGCTTTGTTCCAGGCATCAATGACAGCCTGGGTGGCCCGATTGCCGAATTCAAAGGCTTTCCCTTTAGGGTGGGGACCGACGCCGCCCGGGATATGCCGCCCACGATCAATGGGGTCAGTTGCTACAACGGGAAAAGCGACCCGCCCACCCTTGTCATGGCCGACCGCCTCATCGTCGATAGCAAAAACGAGCTGAAGCTCATCCAAGGCTACACGGATACGTTCCTCTCAGCGGCTGTCAGCTCGTTCCAAAACGGCAGGACCTATTGCCGCTATCTGCAGCAACGGTACGGCATGGGCCTGATCGGTGGCTCTGGCACCACACCCGGCGGCGGCACGCCCGGCTCGCCCGACACTGGCGGCACCCCTGGAAATGCCTGGACGCTGGAGTCGGTGGTCTTCAATACGCAGCCTTATTACTTCGGGTCCACGTCCCTCCCCCTGGGTGCCGCGGCGCAGATGGGCGCTGCACTGCAGGAGGCCGGTTACGCCGGACGGATGTCAATGCTGAAGAGCGGCCTGGCCGAAAGCAAGACGCTGCGCGGTGTCTTCGGGCATTCCCAGTCCGAGAATCCAATTCAGTCGAAGGACGGCGCGCGCGGCCTGCCCGGCATCCTGGCGGCCGTCAATCTGCTGGCGGACAGCACCGCGGCTTCGGCAGGCTCTGGGTCGGGCTCCGGGTCCGGCATTCCGTCCTGGGACGCTGCTGGCAACGACATCACCAATGCGGGCCTGATTCAGGGCCAGCAGATCGCTACGAACAGCGCAGTCATCGGCGGCGCAGGCAAGGTTCTGCAGACGAAAGGGCGATCGGCCGTGCTGGCGGTCAATGGGAATCTGGTCATGGGGCAATCCAGCACGCTGATGGCCGCAGCCGTGGAAGCTGCGCGCATCAACGTCGAGCAGAGCCAGGCGACGAATGTGTTTTCTGAGGCCCTGAATGCGCGCTCGTTCCGCACGACGCCTGCCTACACCACAGTGGGAAAGGCTGGAGTGCCTCACAGCCTGATCATTGACAACGGGACGCAGGTACGACTGCCCCGTGTCCAGATCGGCGCGTTCTGCAGTTCGTTCGGCGATATCGGCGTCACGCAGGCCGTGAGCATCCAGACGCCCAGCGGCAACAGCCATGTGATGACGCGCTTTATTGCGGTCTGCCAACCCGATATCACCCAGACCCGGTCGATATCTAGTCCCGATACCGTCGTTTCCAAGTGGTCCAGCGCCGACTATGACGCCCTGTTGCTGAAGTTTCCGACCAAAACGTACACGTGGAATTGGTTCCCTGCCACGGCGGCGGACACCTACAAGAGCCTGCCCGCGGACGCCGCTTACCCGGAGGTGCCCAACCCGATCCTTGGAACGGAGACAGCGCCGCCTCTAGGGCAATAGCAGCCGTATTGGCCCCCATCCCGATGGGGGCCCATCCAATAGCCTTGCCACCAACGCGTCTGTCCGCCCCGTCCTAGACTGGCGACATGTCTGCAAAACTCTCCATTCTTGATCTCGCATTTGTTGTGGAAGGCGGCTCCCCCGCCCAGGCCCTGCGGGACAGCATTGCGCTGGCCCAATGGACCGAGAAGCTCGGTTACGAGCGCTTCTGGGTGGCGGAGCACCACAACATGGAGGGTGTGGCCTCTTCGGCCACGGCGGTGCTGATCGGGCAGATTGCTGCCGCCACCGAGCGCATCCGCGTCGGCTCCGGCGGCATCATGCTGCCCAATCACGCCCCGCTGACCATTGCCGAGCAGTTCGGCACCCTGGCCACCCTCTTCCCTGGTCGCATCGACCTGGGTCTCGGCCGTGCCCCCGGCACGGACGGGCCCACCATGCGCGCCCTGCGCCGGCATCTCTCCACCGCCCATGAAGACCGCTTCCCGGAAGACGTCCTGGAACTGCAGGCCTATCTGGGTCCGGCCAAGTCGGGCCAGGTCGTGCGGGCAGTGCCAGGACAAGGCACGGAAGTGCCCATCTGGTTGCTCGGCTCCAGCCTCTACAGCGCGCAGTTGGCCGCGTACATGGGCCTGCCCTTCGCCTTTGCCTCGCACTTCGCTCCGGCCATGCTGATGCAGGCGCTGGAGCTGTATCGCGCCCAGTACCGCCCCAGCGAGAAGCATCCCAAGCCGTATGCGGCGGTGGGCTTGAACATCATCGTGGCGGAGACGGACGCCGAGGCGCGTCACCTGTTCACGTCCATCCAACAGCGCTTCCTGGGCATGCAGCGCGGTCAGCGCGGCCTGTTGCCGCGACCGATTCCGCAGATGGAGGATGTGTGGACGCCGTCGGAGCAGTTCCAGGTGGAACGCATGCTGGCCGAGTCCATCGTCGGCTCACCCTCGACGGTGAAGGCCGGCCTGCAGGAAGTGCAGGAGCGCACCGGCGCGGACGAATTCATCGTCGCGTGCGCGGTCCATGATGCCAAGGCCCGACGCCGGTCCTACGAGCTGCTCTCCGGCCTCGCCTGAACAACAGCAGTCCTTCCTGCCACCCGCAGTCGGTGCCTGGACCGACTTGCGCTGGCGCCGGGCCGTCCCAAGCCGGCCGCATTGCCCCTCGCCGAGGGCCGCTGCACTCGGCGAGGGTCTCCCCCTGGGGGGGCGGCTCCGCGCACCCACGGAGCCGGGGGCTCACCCCACCCAGACCCGTGCATTGCGGAACATGCGCATCCAGGGACTGAAGGTCGACGTATCGCCCCCCGTCCAGCTCATCTGGATGTTGCGGAACACCCGCTCCGGATGCGGCATCAGCGCGGTGAAGCGGCCGTCGGCCGTCGTCACCGCCGTCAGGCCGCCGGGGCTGCCGTTCGGATTCAGCGGGTACTGCTCGGTCGGCTGTCCGCTGCCGTCCACATAGCGCATCGCGCGGATCACCTGACCGGCATCGCCGCGCTGTGAGAAGTCGGCAAAACCTTCGCCGTGCGCCACCGCGATCGGCAGGCGCGTGCCCGCCATGCCGCGGAAGAACAGGCTTGGCGACTCCAGCACTTCCACCTGCGCCAGACGCGCCTCGAACTGCTCGCTGCGGTTGCGCACGAACTTCGGCCAGTGCTGCGCGCCGGGGATCATCGGCGACAACGCCGCCAGCATCTGGCAGCCGTTGCACACGCCCAGCGCGAAGCTGTCCTGCCGCGCGAAGAAGCCTTCAAAGGCGTCCTTCAGACGCGGATTGAACAGGATGGACCGCGCCCAGCCTTCGCCCGCGCCCAGGGTGTCGCCGTAGCTGAAGCCGCCGCAGGCCACGAAGCCCTTGAACTGGCTCAGATCGACCGCACCCGCCTGCAGGTCGCTCATGTGCACGTCGTAGCTGTCAAAGCCGGCCTGCGACATGGCGTAGGCCATTTCAACATGCGAGTTGACGCCCTGCTCGCGCAGGATGGCCACCTTCGGCCGCACGCCCGTCTGGATAAAGGGCGCCGCCACATCCTCGTTCACATCAAAAGTCGGCTGCCAGTGCAGACCCGCGACCGGCGCACCCGCCAGCGCATGTTCCTGATCGGCGCAGACGGGGTTGTCACGGTCCCGCGCGATGCGCCAGGACACCTGGTCCCATTCCTGATACAGCTGCTGCAGCGGGGCCGCAAACACCTTCTTGGCATCGCGCCACACTTCCACCTGTGCCGCCTCGTTGGTCTTGCCGACCACGTGCGACAGCTTGGAGAGACCATGCGCCCGCAGCGTCTGCAGGACGGCATCCCGGTCGCCGGTGGCCACCTGCAGCACCACGCCCAGTTCTTCGTTGAACAGCGCCTTGAGCGTCAGCTCGTCGCGGCGGCCGCTCACCTGGCTCGCCCAGTTCTTGGAGTCACCGGTATCGGCACGGCTGTCGGAGATGCCGTCGCCCTCCATCACGAGCAGGTCCACATTCAGGCTGACACCGCGCTGGCCCGCGAAGGCCATTTCGGCGGCGGCGGCAAAGAGGCCGCCGTCACTGCGGTCGTGATACGCCAGCAGCTTGCCCTGGCCGCGCAGGTCGTTGACGGCATCCACCGTCTGCTTCAGCAGCGCCGGGTCGTCCAGGTCCGGCACTTCCGGGCCGAATTGATTCAGGGTCTGCGCCAGGATGGAGCCGCCCATGCGCTGGCGCCCTTGCCCCAGGTCGATCAGCACCAGGGTCGTGTCGCCTGGCTGCAGCTGCGGCGTCAGCGTGCCGCGCACATCCGGCAGCGAGGCAAACGCGGACACGATCAGCGACACCGGCGCAGTGACCTGACGGGTCTCGCCGTTGTTGCTCCAGCGGGTGCGCATGGATAAGGAATCCTTGCCCACCGGAATCGACACGCCCAGCGCCGGGCACAGCTCCATGCCCACCGTCTTCACGGTGTCATACAGCGCAGCGTCTTCACCGGCTTCGCCGCAGGCGGCCATCCAGTTGGCGGACAGCTTGACGCGGGAGAGCTCGATGGGCGCGGCGAGCAGGTTGGTGATGGCCTCGGCCACCGCCATGCGGCCCGACGCGGGGGCATCCACCGAGGCCAGCGGCGTGCGCTCGCCCATGCTCATCGCTTCGCCGGCAAAGCCTTTGAAGTCCGCCAGGGTGACGGCGCAGTCCGCCACCGGCACCTGCCAGGGGCCGACCATCTGGTCGCGGTGGCTGAGGCCGCCCACGGTGCGGTCACCGATGGAGATCAGGAAGCGCTTGGACGCCACCGTCGGGTGACGCAGCACATGGGTCACGGCCTGGGCCAGATCAACACCGTCCAGCTTCAGCGCGCCGCCGGAGCGGGCCACCCGCTTCACATCGCGATGCACCTTCGGCGGCTTGCCCAGCAGCACGTCCATCGGCATGTCGATGGCGCGATCACCGCCCTGCCCGTCCTCCAGCACCAGTTCGCGATCCGCGGTGGTCACGCCGACCACCGCGAACGGGCAGCGCTCGCGCTCGCACATGCTCTGGAACAGCGGCAGGCTCTCCGGGGCAATGGCCAGGACGTAACGCTCCTGGCTCTCGTTGCACCAGATTTCCTTGGGGGCCAGGCCGGACTCTTCCAGCGGGACCTTGCGCAGGTCGAAGCAGGCGCCCCGGCCGGCGTCGTTGACCAGTTCGGGGAAGGCGTTGGAGATGCCACCGGCGCCAACGTCATGCACCGCCAGGATGGGGTTGCGTTCCGCCAGGCCCCAGCAATGGTTGATCACTTCCTGCGCGCGGCGCTGGATTTCCGGGTTGCCACGCTGCACGGAGTCGAAGTCCAGGTCAGCGGTGTTGGTGCCGGCCGCCATCGAGCTGGCCGCGCCGCCGCCCATGCCGATGCGCATGCCGGGGCCGCCCAGCTGGATCAGCAGCGTACCGGCCGGGAATTCAATCTTCTTGGTCAGGTCGGAGCGGATGGCCCCCACGCCGCCGGCGATCATGATCGGCTTGTGATAGCCGCGATGGATGCCATCCACCGCCTGCTCATAGACGCGGAAATAACCGCCCAGCGCCGGACGGCCGAATTCGTTGTTGAAGGCCGCGCCACCCAGCGGGCCTTCGGTCATGATCTGCAGCGGGCTGGCGATGTGCGCCGGCTTGCCGATCGGGTTCTGTTCCCAGGGTTCGCTCAGGCCCGGCAGGTGCAGATTGGAGACGGAGAAACCGGTCAGGCCGGCCTTGGGCTTGGCGCCGCGGCCGGTGGCCCCTTCGTCGCGGATCTCGCCGCCCGCGCCGGTGGAGGCGCCCGGGTGCGGAGAAATGGCGGTCGGGTGGTTGTGCGTTTCCACCTTCATCAGCACATGGGCGGTTTCGCTGCGGGCCTCGTACCTGGGCGCGCGCTGGTCACCGGCGGCCATCCAGCGTTCGATGGGATGGCCCTCCATCACCGCTGCGTTGTCCGCATAGGCAATGATGGTGTGCTGCGAATTCAGCTTCTCGGTGTTGCGGATCATGCCGAACAGCGAGAGCGGCTGCGCTTCCCCATCGATGGTGAACTGCGCATTGAAGATCTTGTGACGGCAGTGTTCGCTGTTGGCCTGGGCGAACATCATCAGTTCCACGTCGCTGGGGTTGCGGCCCAGGCGCTGGAAGGCGGTCACGAGGTAGTCGATTTCGTCGTCGGACAGGGCCAGACCCCAGGCGCCGTTGGCTTCGTCCAGGGCAGCGCGGCCACGGCCGATCACGTCCACATGGGCCAGCGGCTGGGCCTGCTTGTCGTCAAAGAGATGCACCGCGTCCTCACGGCGCAGCAGCACGCTTTCCGTCATGCGGTCGTGCAGCAGCTCGGCGCAGGCCAGCAGTTCCTGCTCGGTCAGCGGCTTGGGGCCGCCGGTGAGGCCCGCGGTGACGGTGCTCAGCAGCCCGCCCTTGAGGGTCAGGCGGTATTCGGTGACACGCTCCACGCGGTGGATGTCCAGACCGCAGTTGTGGGCGATGTCGGTGGCCTTGGAGGCCCAGGGGCTGAGGGTGCCCAGGCGCGGAGCGGTGACGATCAGGGCGCCATCCGTCGGGCCTTCGTAGGCGTCGCCGTAGTTGAGCAGCGCTGCGAGCTTGCCCTGGCTGGCGTCGTCCAGGGCGGTGTCGGTCCACACCCAGTGCACATGGCGGGCGTGCACGGCGGTGATGCGGTCACTCACGGCCTGCAGGCGCGCCAGCAGCGCCGTGGCCCGGAATGCCGAGAGGGCATTGCCCCCCTCGAAGTGAATCAGATGCTTGGAGGAGGTGGTGCTGGCCATGAAGCTGGTCTCTGAAGGTCTGGCGCCGTGGGGGGTCGCGGCGGAGAACTGTCGATTGTAGCCAGGGCGGGAGGGTTCTCCCCTAGCGCATCGAAGTGGACGATGCCCGCGCCCGGCGCGGAATGAAAAAAGGCCATCCGTGGAGGATGGCCTTCTTGCGCGATTCAGTCGATCAGCGCAGCAGCATCAGCGCAGGAAACGTCCCCGCGGATCGATGATGGCGATATCGGCATAGGTGGCGCCGGTGTGGTCGTTCGGACTGAACGAGATCTCCAGGCCGCCCAGGTCGTACTTGCCCATGCCGTTGAGGGCGCGCGTCACGCTGCCGCGGTTCACGTCCTTGCCGGCACGCTTGAGCGCTTCCACCAGCACCTTGGCCGAGGCAAAACCTTCCATGATGGCCGGGGTGACGACGCCGCCGCTTTCCGGCGCTTTCTTCACCAGCTCGGTGATCTCACGCACCATCGGCATGGACATGGTCCGCTCGTTCGGGAACACCTGGGACACGATCACACCCGCGGCGTTCTTGTCCAGCAGCTGCAGGAAGCCGGCGGATGCATTGTTCGACAGGGTCGAGACCATCGCCCGCGAGCCAGCGGTGCGCATGCCGTTGATGCAGTCCGCCACCAGTTGCTGGGAGCCGATGAACAGCACGACCTGCGGGTCGGCGGCCATCACCTGCTTGATCAGGTTGGGCACGTCCGGCTTTTCGCGGTCGAAGGTCAGGTGGGCGACCGGCTTGACCTTCTGGTCGGCCAGGCCCTTGAGTGCGCCGGAGGCCGCGTCGGTGCCGAAGGTATCGTTCACCTGGACCAGCGCAATGCGCTGATTGCCCATCTCCAGCAGCAGCTGCACCGCACGCTCGGCTTCACGCTGGTAGGTGGAGCGGACGTTGAAGATGTAGGGATGCACCGGCTTGTGCAGCAGCATCGCACCCGTGGACGGTGCCACCAGCGGGATCTGGTATTTGTCCAGCAGCGGCATGACCGCCTGGGTGTGCGGCGTGCCCCGCGTCAGGAACAGCGCGACGGCATTCTTGTCGATCAGCGTCTGGGCGTTGGCGGCGGTGCGCTTCGGATCGAAGGCATCGTCCAGGGCGACCAGCTCGATCTTCTGGCCATTGACACCGCCGGTGGCATTGACATGGTCGATGTAGAGCTTCGCGCCCAGGTTCAGTTCCTTGACGCTGGCCGCCACCTGCCCGGTGATGCCATTGGTCTGGCCCACGACGATCTGGGCCTGCGCGCTGAAGGCAGCGCCCATCAGGCCCGCCACCAGGGCGGTGGTCGGAAGCACGGAGGCCAGCAGACGGCCGAAGGATGAACGGTTTTTCATTCTGATAGTTCCTGCCAACGGGCCAGCCTCTTTTGTAGGCTACCTCGCGGCGAGTGTCCCCGAATGCCGACCGTCCCCCTTCTTGTGGAAGGCGGATCCCGGGTCGGCGCCTAGCGCTAACCCGGTCCCTCAAATGAGGGGGTTAACGCCCCGCGCGCATCTTATCCACGATGCCCTGCACCCGTCCCATCAGAGCCCCGGTATCGATCGATGTATTGATGCGATTTTTCAACAATTGCCGCCCTGCCACCCAGACATCTGTGACATGTTCACGACCCGCCACATACGCCAGTTGCGCGTCCGCGTGATAGACCGGCTGGCATTCCAGTGCCTCCAGCGACACCGCCACCACGTCGGCCTGCTTGCCGGCTTCGAGCGTGCCCAGGTCGTGGGCGCGGCCCATGGCCTTGGCAGCACGCACCGTGGCCATCTCCAGCGCTGTACGGGCGGAGACGGTCAGCGGGTCTCCGGTGGAGCCCTTGGCCAGCAGCGCAGCGGCCCGGATTTCGGTGAACATGTCCTGGCGGTTGTTGGACGCTGCGCCATCCGTACCGAGCACCGTGTTCACGCCGGCCGCTTCCAGCGCCTTGACCGGGGCGATGCCCGACGCCAGCTTCAAGTTGGAGCTGGGGTTGTGCACCAGGTGCACGCCCTTGGCGGCAATGAGCTCGATCTCCTGCGGGGACAGATGCACCATGTGCACAGCGATCATGCGCTCGTTGAGCAGACCCAGCTTGTCCAGGCGCTCCAGCGGACGCATGCCGTACTGCTTGACGCTGCCGTCGATCTCGTCCTGCGTTTCGTGGATGTGGCAATGCACCTGCAGGTCGTACTTCTCCGCCAGCTCGCGCAGCTGGGTGAAGGTGTCGTCCGAGACGGTGTAGGGCGCGTGCGGTGCGCTGGTCCAGTCCAGCAGCGGCTCACCCTTGAACTGCTCATAGGCCGCCAGCCCCTTCTGGATGTAGTCCTGGGCGTTGGCGGCGTAGCCGGTGGGGAAGTCGATCACATTGATCGACACGCCGGCGCGCAGGCCGCTGTCCACCGCGGCGCGGGCCATGGCGGTGGGGAAGAAATACATGTCGTTGAGGTAGGTCACCCCGCCGCGGATCGCTTCCGCGGCCGACAGCATCGAGCCCTGGTAGACCCAGTCCTCGCTCACCCACTGACGCTCCAGCGGCCAGATGTGGTTGTTCAGCCAGTCCATCAGGGCCAGGTCGTCCGCCACGCCGCGCAGCAGCGACATCGCCGAATGGGTGTGGGCGTTGATCAGGCCCGGGATCAGCACATGGTGCGGCAGCTCGACGCGCTCGGCACTGGCGTAGCGCTGCAGCGCTTCCTCACGCGGCAGCACGGCGGCGATGCGGTCGCCTTCCATGGCCAGCGCATGCTGCTCCAGCACCGGGCTGCCCGGCGTCATCGTGATGAGCCAGCGCGGCAGCAGCAGCTTGACGCCAGCGGACGCTTGGGAGGCTTGTGCGGTCATGGGGAATCTCCTCAGAAAATCTCGTCGAACAGGGCCAGCACTTTGGGGGCGTCCACCGCCACGCACACCTGCTGGGCCGGGTGGCCGGTCCACGGCGTGGGCTGCGACTGCTCGCCGCGCCAGTCCTGGATGGTCTGGCCGGTGGCAATGCCTTCCAGCGCCACCCGCACCGGGCCGCGGCGCAAGGTGAAGGCTTCGGGCACCAGCAGCACCGCGGCGGCGCTGGCATCGTGCGCATAGATGCCGCCGATGCTGTCGCGTGCATCGTAGAACTTCTGGTAGTGGCGGGTGGCCTGCCACAACAGGTCGCCGGCGCCATCGCCGCGGCCACACAGGCGGGCCAGGTCGGCCTCGCGCATGATGACTTCCTGCGTCACATCCAGCCCGACCACGATGACCGGCCAGGGGGCGGTCAGTACTTCGTCGGCTGCTTCCGGGTCGGCCATGATGTTGGCTTCCGCCACCGGCGAGACGTTGCCGCTGTGGCCCTTCAGGCCGAAGGCGCCGCCCATCACCACCACCTGCTTCACCTTGCCGGCGATGCCGGGGTCCTGGCGCAGAGCGAGGGCCAGGTTGGTGAAGGGGCCGACGGCCACCAGGGTCAGTTCGCCCGGGCGTTCATTGACCAGGTCGCAGATCAGTTGATGCGCCGGGCGCGGATCGGCCGGACGGGTCGGCTTCGGCAGCTGATGGGCAATGCCGCCCAGTGCATCGTCGCCGTGCACATGCAGGGCTCCGTCGCGGCGGCGGCTGTCCAGCAGCGGACCGGCCGCGCCCACGGCCACCGGAATGTCCAGCTTGAACAGAGCCGCCAGGCCCTGCGCGTTGCGGGAGGTCAGGTCGACCGACGCATTGCCATGCACCGAGGTGATGGCGACCAGGTCAAAGCGTGGATGGGCCGCCAGCAGGGCGAGCGCGAGCGCGTCATCAATGCCGGGGTCGGTGTCGTAAATAACGGGAATCTTGGGGCTGTCCATGGTGGATACGGCTTCCAGGTCAGGCGGGAGTCATGCTGTCGGCCAGGGCCGGCAGCTCGGAACGGTAAGGCATGGCGTGCTGCACCCCGGAGCGGCTCACGGCCAGGGCGGCCGCCGATTGGCCCAGGGCGGCGGCCTGCAGCGCATCCAGCCCTTCGGAGAGGCCAACGGCGAGGCCACCCACCAGCGTGTCGCCGGCGCCGACCGTGTCGATGGCGGTCACCCGGGTGGCACGCAGGTGGCAGCCGTCGGGCTGCGAGTCGCCCAGCAACCAGGCGCCCTGCCCGCCCAGCGTCACCAGGATGTGACGGGGGCCGAGGGTGCGCAGATGGCGCGCTGCTTCGCGGGCCAGGGTCAATTCGTCGCTCAGCGCGGCGGCGTCCAGCGCTTCGCCGCACAGCTGCGCGGCTTCGGTTTCATTCACCACCAGCCAGTCGGTCAGTGCGAGCAGCGCGGGCGGCAGCGTCTGGGCCGGGGCGGCGTTGAGCACGGTGGTGACACCGGCCTCACGGGCGATCTCGAAGGCGCGCTGGATGGCCGGCACCGGCACTTCGAGCTGAGCCACGACCACCTTGGCCGATTGCAGCGGGCCTGCAGCGGCCTCCACATCGCCGGGCGTCAGATCGGCATTGCTGCCGGGCACCACCACGATGGCGTTCTCACCGCCCTCCTTCGCGACCATGATGACCGCCACGCCGGGCCAGGTGGCCTCGTCACGCACGATGTGGTGGGTGAGGACCTGTTCCTGCTCCAGCGCCGCCAGCAGCTCCTGCCCGTGCTGACGCAACCCAACCCGGCCGATCAGCGCCACCTCCGCACCCAGGCGCGCCGCAGCCACCGCCTGATTGCCGCCCTTGCCCCCCGGCGTGCCGGCAAAGGCCTCCCCGATCAGCGTCTCACCGGGTGCGGGCAGCCGACGGGCATGCGCCACCAGGTCCATGTTGATGCTGCCGACCACCACCACGGTGGCCGCAGCCTTTTCCAGATTCATGCTTGCTCCGAAGACAAAGGCGCGGATGTGCTTTCACGCAGCACCAGCTGCGGCGTGAGCTGCAGGTCCTTGAACGGCGCCTGCGGGTTCTCGATGCGCTCGATCAGGGCGCGGCCGGCCTCCCGGCCCAGGTCGCGGATCGAGCATCCCACACTGGTGATGGCGGGATAGATGTAGCTGCCCAGCTCGATGCCGTCAAACCCGACGACGCTGAGCTGCTGCGGAACGCTGCGACCCGATTCGGCCGCAGCGCGCAAGGCGCCCATGGCCATCAGGTCGTTGCTGGTGAAGACAGCGGTGAGTTCGGGGGCACGAGCCAGCAGTGTCTTGACGGCTTCATAACCGCCGGCGGTGCTGAAGTCGCTTTCAATCAGCCAGGCGTCATCGGGCTGCAGGCCTTCATCCTGCAAGGCCGCACGCCAGCCGGCCACCCGCTCCTGCGTGACCTCGAATTCGGCCGGTCCGCTCACACAGCCGATGCGGCGATGCCCCAGCGACATCAGGTGCCGCACCGCGGCCATCGCGCCGACTTGATTGTTGACGCTCACGCGGTCTGCACGCGCCCCCGGCACCAGTCGGTCCACCGTCACGACCGGCACGCTGGCGTGGCGGAAGGTGGTGGCCAAGGCATCGGTGTCGCCCGCGGAGCTGAGCAGCAAGCCATCGATGCGCTTTTCCAGCAGCGTGCGCAGATAGGATTGCTGGTGCTTCGGATCATTGTCCGAATTGCAGAGGAAGACGGAGTAGCCCGCCTGCCGGCACCACTCTTCCACGCCCACCACCAGCTCGGCGAAGAATGGATTGCGCACATTGGGCACTAGCACGCCGACGATCTTGGTCTCGCTGCGCCGCAGTGAGCGCGCCACTGCGCTGGGCAGATAACCGATCTCATCCACGGCGGCCAGCACCCGCGCGCGCGCCTGCGCACTCACCGGCCGCGTGTTGTTCAACACATGCGAGACCGTGGTGAAGGACACCCCCGCCAATGCGGCCACATCCTTGATGGTGCTCATCCCTGTGATCGGCTTTCTTCAGAAATGGGTTGGCGGAAGGTGCATCGTGCAGCGCTTCGAATCATTGCGCTTGCAAACGTTTGCAAGACCGCGAAGCATATCGCAAGGGCTCGCGGCGCAGTCGTCGCGCGCCTCCGAAATTCCCCGGGGGGAACGAAAAAAAACCCCTGTGCCCGAAGGCTCAGGGGTTGGGTCGGCGGGGCGGTCGCTTCACTCAGCGAGGCCGAGCGATGCGCAACGCCTCACGCGCTCAGCGCTGTGCGATCGGCTTGACGTCGCGCTTGGTGGCGCCGACGAACAGCTGACGCGGACGGCCGATCTTGTATTCCGGATCGCCGATCATTTCGTTCAGCTGGGCAATCCAGCCGACGGTGCGGGCCAGCGCGAAGATCGCGGTGAACAGCGGCACGGGGATGCCGATGGCGCGCTGCACGATGCCGGAGTAGAAGTCCACGTTCGGGTAGAGCTTGCGGGCGACGAAGTATTCGTCTTCCAGCGCGATCTTCTCCAGTTCCATGGCCAGCTTGAACATCGGGTCGTTTTGCAGACCCAGTTCGTTCAGCACTTCATGGCAGGTTTCGCGCATCAGCTTGGCGCGCGGATCGTAGTTCTTGTAGACGCGGTGACCGAAGCCCATCAGCTTGACGCCGCTGTTCTTGTCCTTCACCTGCTTGATGAACTCGCCGATCTTGGCCACGCCACCCTGCTTCTGGATGTCGCCCAGCATGTTCAGTGCTGCTTCGTTGGCGCCGCCGTGTGCCGGTCCCCACAGGCAGGCCACGCCGGCGGCGATGGCTGCGAACGGGTTGGTGCCGGACGAGCCGCACAGGCGCACCGTCGAGGTCGACGCATTCTGCTCATGGTCGGCATGGAGCGTGAAGATACGGTCCATGGCGCGGACCAGCACCTCGTTGGGCTTGTACTCTTCGCAAGGCGTGGCGAACATCATCCGCATGAAGTTGCCTGCATAGGACAGGTCATTCTTCGGATAGATGTACGGCTGGCCGATGGTGTACTTGTAGGCCATGGCCACGAGCGTCGGCATCTTGGCGATCAGGCGGATCGCGGCGATTTCACGGTGCTCGGGGTTATTGATGTCGGTGCTGTCGTGATAGAAGGCGGACAGCGCCCCCACCAGACCCGTCATCACGGCCATCGGGTGGGCATCGCGACGGAAACCGCGCAGGAAGAACTGCATCTGCTCGTTGACCATCGTGTGATGGGTCACGCGGCCGACGAACTCTTCCTTCTGCGACGGAGTGGGCAGCTCGCCGTACAGCAGCAGATAGCAGGTTTCCAGGTAGTCGCAGTTCACTGCCAGCTGTTCAATCGGATAGCCGCGATACAGCAGCTCGCCCTTGTCACCGTCGATGTAGGTGATGGTGGAGTTGCAGGAGGCTGTCGACAGGAAGCCGGGGTCATAAGTGAACTTGCCCGTCTGCGCATACAGCTTGCGGATGTCGATGACATCCGGGCCGATCGTGCCCTTGTACAGGGGCAGATCCATCTGCGGGCTGCCGTCCGAGAACGACAGTGTGGCTTTGACGTCAGAGGGGGTCATGGGCATTCCTTATGACTTCTGTGGGGTTCTTGTCTCGTATTGCGGCGTCCGGAGCATCGCCAGCACCGCTTGCACATCCGGCCGTGCCAGATCGTCCGCGGGCTCCTTGCGGGCCAGCATCAGATCCAGCAGGTCGTTGTCGGAGAGGTCCATCAGTTGCCTGAGGCCTTCCGCGTGGAACTCGGTCAGCTGGCTTTCATGTTGCCGGAAGAACCGCTCGATGAAGAGGTCATTCTCCAGCAAGCCGCGCCGGCAGCGCCACTTGAGCTTAGAGAGATCCCTCTCGTTGATGAGGTCGTTCGGGCGGACAGTCATGGCGGGCTCCGGCACGGCGTTCAACGCACCGTCAGACGGCGCGACGCACCATCAGTTCCTTGATCTTGCCGATGGCCTTCGTCGGGTTCAGACCCTTCGGGCAGACATCGACGCAGTTCATGATGGTGTGGCAACGGAACAGGCGGTACGGGTCCTCGAGGTTGTCGAGGCGCTCCGCGGTGCCTTCGTCGCGGCTGTCGGCGATGAAGCGGTACGCCTGCAGCAGGCCGGCGGGACCGACGAACTTGTCGGGGTTCCACCAGAAGCTGGGACAGCTGGTCGAGCAGCTGGCGCACAGGATGCACTCGTACAGGCCGTTCAGCTCGTCACGCTCTTCCGGCGACTGCAGACGCTCCTTCTCGGGCGGCAGCGTGTCGTTCAGCAGGAAGGGCTTGATCGAGTGGTACTGTTTGAAGAACTGGGTCATGTCCACGATCAGATCGCGGACGACCGGCAGACCCGGCAGAGGCTTGAGCTTGATGACATCCGGCAGCGAACGCAGGTTGGTCAGGCAGGCCAGACCGTTCTTGCCGTTGATGTTCATCGCGTCCGAACCGCACACGCCTTCACGGCAGGAACGGCGGAAGGACAGCGTCGGATCCACGGCCTTGAGCTTGAGCAGGGCGTCCAGCAGCATGCGCTCGTTGCCGGCCAGCTCCAGTTCGATGGTCTGGATGTAGGGCTTGGCGTCCTTGTCCGGGTCGTAGCGATAAATCTCGAAGGTGCGCTTCATCATGTTTGCTCCTGCGTCCTCAGAAGGTACGGACCTTCGGCGGCACGCTTTCAACGGTCAGCGGCTGAAGGTTGACCGGCTTGTAGGTCAGGGTGTTGCTGGCGCTGTGCCACAGCGTGTGCTTCATCCATTCCTTGTCATTGCGACCCAGCGGGAATTCCGCATCGTCGGCACCGCGCTCGTAGTCGTTCACGGTGTGGGCGCCGCGGCATTCCTTGCGGGCTGCGGCGGAGACGATGGTGGCCTGGGCGGCTTCGATCAGGTTGTCCACTTCCAGCGCTTCCACGCGGGCCGTGTTGAACACCTTGGACTTGTCCTTCAGGGTGATGTTGTTCACCCGCTCGCGGATGGCGGCGATGGCCTTCACGCCTTCGTCCAGCAGCGCCTGAGTGCGGAACACACCGGCGTGGGACTGCATCGCGGCGCGCATGTCGTTGGCGACGTCCTGGGCGTATTCACCGCCGTTGTTGCTTTCCAGACGGTTCAGGCGAGCCAGGGTCTGGTCGGCCGCGTCCTTGGGCAGCGGCTTGTGCGAGGCGCCCTTCTTGTGCGCTTCGACAATGTGGTTGCCGGCCGCGCGACCGAACACCAGCAGGTCCAGCAGCGAGTTGGTGCCCAGACGGTTGGCGCCGTGCACCGACACGCAGGAGCATTCGCCCACCGCATACAGGCCATTGACCACGCTCTTGTGATCGTCGCCCTTGGGGACCACCACCTGGCCGTTGATGTTGGTGGGGATGCCACCCATCTGGTAGTGGATGGTCGGCACCACCGGAATCGGTTCCTTGGTGATGTCGACGTTGGCGAAGTTGTGGCCGATCTCGAAGACCGACGGCAGACGCTTCAGGATGGTGTCGCCACCCAGGTGGGTCATGTCCAGCACGACGTAGTCCTTGTTGGGACCACAGCCGCGACCTTCCTTGATTTCCTGGTCCATGCAGCGCGAGACGAAGTCACGCGGCGCAAGGTCCTTCAGCGTCGGGGCGTAACGCTCCATGAAGCGCTCGCCGTTGGCGTTGCGCAGGATGGCGCCTTCGCCGCGGCAGCCTTCGGTCAGCAGCACGCCCGCACCGGCGACGCCGGTCGGGTGGAACTGCCAGAACTCCATGTCCTGCAGCGGGATGTCCGCGCGGGCGGCCATGCCCAGGCCGTCACCGGTGTTGATGAAGGCATTGGTGGAGGCGGCGAAGATGCGCCCTGCCCCGCCGGTGGCCAGCAGCACCGTCTTGGCTTCCAGGATGTGGATCTCGCCGGTTTCCATTTCCAGCGCGGTCACACCGACCACATCGCCATCGGCGTCGCGGATCAGGTCGAGCGCCATCCACTCCACGAAGAAGTTGGTGCGGGCGCGGACGTTCTGCTGATACAGCGTATGCAGCATGGCGTGGCCGGTCCGGTCAGCCGCTGCGCAGGCGCGTTGCACCGGCTTTTCACCGTAGTTGGCGGTGTGGCCGCCGAACGGACGCTGATAGATGGTGCCGTCGGGGTTGCGGTCGAACGGCATGCCGAAGTGTTCGAGCTCGTACACCACCTTCGGGGCTTCACGGCACATGAACTCGATGGCGTCCTGGTCACCCAGCCAGTCCGAGCCCTTGACGGTGTCGTAGAAGTGATAGTGCCAATTGTCTTCCGACATGTTGCCCAGGCTGGCACCGATGCCGCCTTGTGCGGCGACAGTGTGCGAGCGGGTCGGGAAGACCTTGGACAGCACAGCCACATTCAGGCCGGCGAGCGACAGTTGCAGCGACGCGCGCATGCCGGAGCCACCGGCACCGACGATAACGACGTCGAACTTGCGCTTGGGGAGCGAGGTTCCGATTTGCATTTCTTACAGCCTCCAGAGCACTTGGATCGCCCAACCCGCGCAACCCGTCAACCACACCAGCGTGAACACATGCAGCACCAGCCGCACGCCCACCGGCTTCACGTAATCCATCCAGATGTCGCGCACACCGACCCATGCATGCCAGCACAGGGAGATGATCAGCGCGAAGGTCAGGAACTTCATCCATTGCTGGCTGAAGATGCCCGCCCACAGGTCATAGCCCAGCGGACGCCCCGGCCACAGCACCTGCACCAGCAGCGCGATGGTGAACAGCGCCATCAGCAGGGCCGTGGCGCGCTGGACCATCCAGTCACGCAGGCCGTAATGCGCACCGACGACGATGCGCTTGGATCCATAAGTTGTCATTTTGATTCGCCCCTCGGGTCAATCAGGAGTCAATGAGCCATTCATCCAGCCTTCTCCGGTGCAGCACCGGGCGAGGCCGGGAGAAATGATCAGTACAGGCCGAACAGCTTGGCGCCGAGCAGCACGGTCAGGGCCAGGCTCAGCACCAGCGTCACGATGGCGCTGATACGACCCTGTTCCTTGGTCACGCTGTGGGTGGCGTCCATCCACAGGTGGCGGACACCGGCGATGAAGTGATGCAGGTAGCCCCAGATCAGTCCGAGCGTGGCCAGCTTGACGAACCAGGCGGGCACGAAGCCGATGCCGCCGAGGTAGGCGCTGGTGAAGGACTCATAGGAGATTTCCGACGTCAGGCTGTTGTCGAACATCCAGACGACGAAGGGCAGCAGGAAGAACATCAGCAGGCCGCTGATGCGATGCAGGATCGACACGATGCCCGCCGGCGGGAGCCGGTAGCCAACGATCTGCGTGACATGGATGTTGGTGTAGACCGGTCGTTTCTTGGTGGTGGCTGAAGTGGCGTCCGTCATGTCCGACCTTGTAATCGATGTGAAACCCAATGATTTTAGAGCAATGACTTGTGTTCGGCAGGCATCAAGGGCGCATGTCGTTCAACAGCAGCCCTCTCGACCCTTCATTGAAGATCGTTGCGGTAAAAGTGATGGGCTGTGTTGTAGAGACCGCGGCGCAATTCCACCGGCTTGTCGCCGTAGGTGAAAGAGAGCCGCTCCACGCTCAGCAGCGGACTGCCGGGCGACACCTGGAGCAGTTCAGCGACTTCTACGTCGGCTGCAACCGCCCGGATTTTTTCCTGTGCACGAATCATGTGCACACCGAATTCTGTTTCGAGGAGGCCGTAGAACGGGCCGCGGTGTTCCCGCAACCGCTCGGCGGTCAGGCCTTTGAACATGGCGCCGGGAAGCCAGATGTCGTCCAGCACCACCGGCTGACCGCCGCTGTGCAGCAGGCGGCGGATTTCAATCACCGGATCGCCGGCACGCAGATTCATCTGACGGGCGATCCAGGCGGGCGCGCGCTGGCGGCGGCAATCGAGCAGTTGCCGGCCGAGCGTGGCCGACGCGCCGGCATCAGGCGTCAGGCGCAGGAAGCGGAACTGCTGCTGCTGCTCGGCATGGGTGGCGACGAAGGTGCCCTTGCCCTGACGGCGGACCAGCAGGTTCTCGGCAGCCAGCTCATCCACGGCCTTGCGCACGGTGCCCTGGCTGACGCCAAAGCGGCTGGCCAGGTCCATTTCGCTGGGAATCGTGTCGCCGGCCTTCCACTCCCCGGCCTGCAGACCGGCCAGGATCAGGCCCTTGATCTGGCGATACAGCGGGCTGAAGGCCGGTGTCGCTTCGGCACGCGCCAGCTCATTGAGCGGCGTGACCGGATGGGGCGACGGAACGGGGGGCGACATGGGGCGGCATTCGAGCACAAAGCGGGGCGCCGCGTCCATCAAAACCGGGAGACCCAGCTGGTTAGTCTTATATAAGACACAAGAGTGTCAGATTCTTGCCATGTTTCAGAGGCGTTTGAGGGTCATGGGGTCGTCCGGAAGGGCGAATAAGACCGCTCGCTCCACACGCGCCGTGCCTGATGGGCCTACACTTGTCGCCGCTGGCGCCGGCTCGAGACCGCGCGCACTGTCTTGGCTTTTGCCAATTGCTTTCGTTTTGCCTTTTCACTTTCGGAGACCTCGTGATGAGCAAGAAACCCGTTCGCGTCGCCGTGACCGGCGCCGCCGGCCAGATTGGCTATGCCCTGCTGTTCCGCATCGCTTCTGGCGAGATGCTGGGCAAGGACCAGCCTGTGATCCTGCAGCTGCTGGAGATCCCGGACGAGAAAGCTCAGAACGCGCTCAAGGGCGTGATCATGGAACTGGAAGACTGCGCCTTCCCGCTGCTGGCTGGCATTGAAGCCCACAGCGATCCGATGACCGCCTTCAAGGACACCGATTACGCCCTGCTGGTGGGTGCACGTCCGCGTGGCCCGGGCATGGAGCGTGCGGACCTGCTGGCCGCCAACGCCCAGATCTTCACGGTGCAGGGCAAGGCGCTGAATGCCGTGGCCTCGCGCAATGTGAAGGTGCTGGTGGTGGGCAACCCGGCCAACACCAATGCCTACATCGCGATGAAGTCGGCCCCGGACCTGCCGGCCAAGAACTTCACCGCCATGCTGCGTCTGGACCACAACCGCGCTGCTTCGCAGATCGCCGCCAAGACCGGCAAGCCGGTGGGCAGCATCGAGAAGCTGGCGGTGTGGGGCAACCACTCGCCGACGATGTATGCCGACTACCGTTTCGCCACCATCGACGGTCAGGCCGTGAAGCCGCTGATCAACGACGAAGAGTGGAACCGCAACACCTTCCTGCCGACCGTGGGCAAGCGTGGCGCCGCCATCATTGCAGCGCGTGGTCTGTCGTCGGCTGCTTCGGCCGCCAACGCAGCCATCGACCACATGCGTGACTGGGCCCTGGGCACCAACGGCAAGTGGGTCACGATGGGCATTCCGTCGGACGGCTCGTATGGCATTCCGAAGGACGTCATGTTCGGCTTCCCGGTCACGACCGAGAACGGCGAATACAAGATCGTGCAAGGCCTGGAGATCGATGCCTTCTCGCAAGAGTGCATCAACAAGACGCTGGCCGAGCTGACCGACGAGCAAAACGGCGTGAAACATCTGCTCTGATCGGCGATCAGTAGCCAAGCAAAGGCCGGCCCAGTGGGCTGGCCTTTTTCATTTGTACGGCGCACAGCGGCAGCGGGCCATTCAATATCCTGTCCTCACGATGATGATTGAGGGACACTTGGCGTGAGCCGCGCTGTCGGCAGGTGGGATGGGGTTACGCGCCCTGCCCTTCGGTTTCGCTGGTTATCTGAGATGTCATGAGCAGCACTTCGCTTCATCCCGCACAAGCGCTTTTTGAAGAGGGCCAGGCGCCGGGCGTCCTGCCGGTGGTCGATCACTATTGCGGCGTCGAGTCGCGGATGATCAAGAGCCTGGAGATGCAGGCCCAGATGGGACCGGTCTTCGACATCACCCTGGACTGCGAAGACGGGGCGCCCGTAGGCGGCGAAGCGGAGCACATGCTGCTGGTGCTGCACCTGCTCAATGGACCGCTCAATGTGCATGGCCGGGTCGGCGTGCGGGTGCATCCCTTCCAGCATCCGGCCTTCGAGGCCGATGTTGAAGCCGTCATTGCCGGCGGCGGCGAAAAGCTCGCCTACCTGATGATCCCCAAGCCGGAGGGCCTGCAGGATCTGCAAGGCGCCATCGATTTCATTGACGACAGCCTGCGGCGGCATCACATCCAGAAGCCCCTGCCGCTGCACACGCTGATTGAAACGCATGGGGCGCTGCGGGATGTCATGGCCATCGCCGCCCTGCCTCGCATCGAATCCCTGTCCTTCGGACTGATGGACTTCGTCTCCGCGCATCGCGGCGCCATCCCCCGCTCGGCGCTGACGGTCGACGGACAGTTCACCCATCCGCTGGTGGTCCGCGCCAAGCTCGACATCGCAGCGGCTTCCCACGCCTACGGGAAAACCCCTTCCCACTGCGTCGTCACTGAGTTCAAGAGCGAGCGCGCCATCCAGTCCGCTGCAGAGCGCGCGGCGCGGGAGTTCGGGTACACCCGTATGTGGAGTATCCATCCGCAACAGATTCGACCGATCATCGAAGCGTTTGCACCCAGTGTGGCGGAGATCGACGAGGCCATCGACATCCTCCAGGCCGCCCAGGCGGTGGACTGGGCCCCTATCCAACATCGTGACATGCTTCACGACCGGGCCAGCTACCGACTCTTCTGGCACTTGTTGCAGCGTGCATACCGCACAGGCCAGCAAATCCCGGCGGAAATGGAACAAGCGTGGTTCAGCGCTCCTTTGTCGGGCGCCAGCAGTACAAGTGCACGTTAAAAGACCTACCCTTTGAAACAAACCCTGTGTGCATGCGGCTTGCCGAGCGCGAGAATTCGATCGCCGTCGCGCCAGAGGTCATCGAGCTCCTGGGACGACTCACCAGCACAGCCCTCTTCAAAGACACAAGACGACTCCCATGAAAACCTCCTTCGCTCTGTCCAGCACTGTTGCCGCCGCCCTGATGCTGGCTGCCGGCCTTGTTTGCGCTGAACCTTCGGTGCAGGGCAACAACACCAAGGCCGCTCCGGCGAAGGCCGCCACGGCCAAGACCACTGCCAAGAAGGGCGCAGCCAAGCCGGCCGGCCCGGCTCCGCTGGCGGAAGCCGGCCCTGAGCAGCTGGCCGCTGCGGAGCAGGCTTACATGGGCCACTACGACTGCGAATTCAAGCAATCGGTGGACATCCAGCCGAATGCCAAGCATCCCGGCTACATCGACGTTTCGTTCCTGAAGCAGGTCTTCACGATGAAGCCGGTGCTGTCCTCCACGGGCGCGCTGCGTCTGGAAGACGTGACGGGTCGCACCCTGATGGTCCAGATTGCCAACAAGTCGATGCTGCTGGACGTCAATGCCGGCCGCCGCCTGGTGGACGAGTGCATTCACCCGACCCAGCGCGCCGCGATTGAAGCTGCACGCGCCTCGTCGGCCGTGCCCGTCAGCAGCCTGGGCATCACCCCTGCCGGCCACTGATCCACCGCACACCAAGAAAAGCGCGCCACGGCGCGCTTTTTTTCGCCCCTGCACCAGCGCCGCCCCGGCCCTTCCCCCGCCCGACGCGACGCGACCGGACGCCACGCGCCACGCCTCGCCTTGCCACGGTGTATCGCATCGGAGGCCAGGGGTGCCCTGTTCCCGTAAGTATTAGAGGAAGCCCCGAAGGGGCTGGGGGACATGGAGGGAACAGGGTACCCCTGGCCTCCGATGACGCTCCACCTTCGCAGACAGAAGCCCCAACTGTTCCCTCCCGCACCCCAAGTATGTAGAATCCATACATACTTTCCGTTCCATACCACCCCCGGGAGCCCACCATGGAAGCCACCGTCGCCGAACGCGGTCAGATCACGCTGCCCAAGGCCGTCCGCGACGCGCTGGGCCTCACCAAGGGCACCACGTTGAAGGTGGAACTGGACGGCGCCCGCATCATCCTCCGCAAGAACGTGGACGACGCCATTTCCCGCGCCCGCGGCCGGTTCAAGCTCCCCGACGGCACCACCACCGACGACGTGATGCGTGACCTCCGCGGCCGCGCGCCCACCGACCCCACGCAGGCCTGATCGTCCATGATTGCTGTTGACAGCTCCGTCCTCATCGACCTCCTGGGCGACGCGCCCGGCGCCGATGCGGCTGAAGCTGCGCTGCGCCTGGCGCTCTCCTCCGGCCCGGTGGTGCTGTGTGATGTGGTCCTCTCCGAAGTCACCGCCGGCCTGGGCCACGGCTCCGAAGTGATGGACGCGCTGGAAGAGATGGGGCTGAGCTTCTCCCCCATCGACCAGCGCGCCGCCATCCGTGCCGGCGAGATGCAGCGCAAGTTCAAGCAGCGCCTGCTTGACACGCCCTCCCGCAAGACGGCCCAGGCCCCCGAGCCTGCCCCCAGCACCCGTGCCCTCGCCGACTTCCTCGTCGGCGCCCACGCCATGCTGCAGTGTGACGGCCTCATCACCCGCGATCACGGATTTTTCCGCGACTATTTCAAGGGACTCAAAGTCATCGTGCCCAGTGCGCCCTGACACCAAGATCCCGCTTCACTGACCCAAGCCAGAGACCTACAGAGACTGGAGTTCGCAATGCTGCAAGCCTACCGCCAACATGAAGCCGAGCGCGCCGCGCTGGGCATCCCGCCGCTGCCGCTGGATGCCAAGCAAGTCGCCGAGCTGATCGAGCTGATCAAGAACCCGCCTGCCGGCGAAGGCGAATTCCTGCTCAACCTGCTGACGCACCGCGTGCCTCCGGGCGTGGACGATGCAGCCAAGGTCAAGGCCAGCTTCCTCGCGGCGGTCGCCCACGGTGACCTTACCGTCGCGCTGATCTCCAAGACCAAGGCCACCGAGCTGCTGGGCACCATGGTGGGCGGCTACAACGTCAAGCCGCTCGTCGATCTGCTGGACGACAAGGAGGTGGCCTCCGTCGCTGCTGCCGGTCTGAAGAAGACCCTGCTGATGTTCGACGCCTTCCACGACGTCGCCGAGAAGGCCAAGGCCGGCAACGCCCAGGCCACCGCTGTCATCCACAGCTGGGCCGATGCCGAGTGGTTCACCTCGCGCCCGGAAGTCGAAAAGAAGATCACCGTCACCGTCTTCAAGGTGCCCGGCGAAACCAACACCGACGACCTCTCCCCCGCTCCGGACGCCTGGAGCCGCCCGGACATCCCGCTGCACTACCTGGCCATGCTGAAGAACACGCGTCCGGACGCGGCCTTCAAGCCGGAAGAAGACGGCAAGCGCGGCCCGATGCAGTTCATCGAGGACCTCAAGAAGAAGGGCCACCTGGTGGCCTACGTCGGTGACGTCGTCGGCACCGGCTCCTCGCGCAAGTCCGCCACCAACTCGGTGATCTGGGCCACCGGCCAGGACATCCCGTACGTGCCGAACAAGCGCTTCGGCGGCGTCACCCTGGGCACCAAGATCGCTCCGATCTTCTTCAACACCCAGGAAGACTCCGGCTCGCTGCCGATCGAAGTCGATGTGAACAACCTCGAAATGGGTGACGTGATCGACGTCTACCCCTACGACGGCAAGATCGAGAAGAACGGCGCCATCGTCGCCGAGTTCTCGCTCAAGAGCGACGTGCTGCTGGACGAAGTCCGCGCCGGCGGCCGGATCAATCTGATCATCGGCCGCTCGCTGACCGGCAAGGCCCGCGAATTCCTCGGCCTGCCCGCCTCCACCCTGTTCCGCCTGCCCAAGCCGCCGGTGGACAGCGGCAAGGGCTTCACCCTGGCGCAGAAGATGGTCGGCCGTGCGTGCGGTCTGCCCGAGAACCAGGGCATCCGCCCCGGCACCTACTGCGAACCGAAGATGACCACCGTCGGCTCGCAGGACACCACCGGCCCGATGACCCGGGACGAGCTGAAGGACCTGGCCTGCCTGGGCTTCTCGGCTGACCTCGTCATGCAGTCGTTCTGCCACACCGCCGCCTATCCCAAGGCCGTGGACGTGAAGATGCATCGCGAACTGCCGCACTTCATCAGCGACCGTGGCGGCGTGGCCCTGCGCCCGGGCGACGGCGTCATCCACAGCTGGCTGAACCGCCTGCTGCTTCCCGACACCGTCGGCACCGGTGGCGACTCGCACACCCGCTTCCCGATCGGCATCAGCTTCCCGGCCGGCTCCGGCCTGGTCGCCTTCGGCGCCGCCACCGGCGTCATGCCGCTGGACATGCCGGAATCGGTGCTGGTGCGCTTCAAGGGCCAGATGCAGCCCGGCGTCACCCTGCGTGACCTGGTGCATGCCATCCCCCTGTACGCCATCAAGGCCGGCCTGCTGACCGTCGAGAAGAAGGGCAAGAAGAACATCTTCTCCGGCCGCATCCTCGAAATCGAGGGTCTGCCTGACCTGAAGGTGGAACAGGCCTTCGAGCTGTCCGACGCCTCGGCCGAACGCTCGGCGGCCGGCTGCACGATCAAGCTGAATCCGGAACCGATCAAGGAGTACCTGACCTCCAACATCGTCCTGATGAAGAACATGATCGCCGACGGTTATGCCGACAAGCGCACCCTGGAGCGCCGCATCAAGAATGTGGAAGCCTGGCTGTCCAACCCGAACCTGCTGGAAGCTGACAAGGACGCCGAGTACGCCGCCGTGATCGAGATCGATCTGGCCGACATCAAGGAACCCATCGTCTGCTGCCCGAACGATCCGGACGACGCCAAGTTCATGTCGGAAGTGCAAGGCACCAAGATCGATGAAGCCTTCATCGGCAGCTGCATGACCAACATCGGCCACTTCCGTGCCGCGGCCAAGCTGCTGGGCGGTGCCCGCGACATTCCGGTCAAGCTGTGGGTGGCACCGCCCACCAAGATGGACCAGAACGAGCTGATCAAGGAAGGCCATTACGCCACCTTCGGCACGGCCGGTGCCCGCACCGAAATGCCGGGCTGCTCGCTGTGCATGGGCAACCAGGCGCAGGTGCGTGAAGGCGCGACGGTCATGTCGACCTCCACCCGCAACTTCCCCAACCGTCTGGGCAAGAACACCAACGTGTTCCTGGGCTCGGCCGAACTGGCCGCCGTCTGCTCCAAGCTGGGTCGCATCCCGACGCTGCAGGAGTACCACGAGGCGATGGGCATCATCAACAAGGATGCCGCCAGCGTCTACCGGTACATGAACTTCGACCAGATCGAAGAGTACGCAGAGACCGCGAAGTCCGTCTCGGTCTAACTTCCGGACTTCTCGGTATCAGGCCCCTCGGCGAAAGCCCTGGGGCCTTTTTCTTTTCTTCTATTTCTGTATTGACAGAAATTTCTGTAGGAATACAGTCGGCTCCATGGAACTCAGCACCACCGCCCAACGATTCGTTCTGCACTGGGGAGAAATGGGCAGCGCCTGGGGTGTGAACCGTACTGTCGCGCAGATCCATGCCCTGCTCTACTTCCACGGTCATCCGCTCAATGCGGAGCAGATTGCGGAGACCTTGTCGGTCGCCCGGTCCAACGTCAGCAACAGCCTCAAGGAGCTGACCAGCTGGAACCTGGTGCGCGTGACCCACCTGATGGGGGATCGTCGCGACTACTTCGAGACCTCCGTCGATGTCTGGGAACTGTTCCGCACCGTGGTGCGAGAACGCAAGCACCGCGAATTCGACCCCACCGTCCGCATGCTGGCCGAACTGGTCGAGGGGGACGGCTTCCGGGACGAAGCGCCCGACACCCAGGAACGGGTCCGCGAATGCCTGCGCCTGATGCAGACACTCGGCGCATGGTCGGAAGAAATGATGCGCTTGTCTCCCTCCACGCTGGAGAAGGTGCTCAAGCTGGGTGCCAGCGTGCAGCGCTTTGTCCGGCGGGACGAAACCTGATTCCAGCCTCCCGGTTGCTCGCAAGACCTCACCCGATTGGAGCCTTCATGCGATTCCCTCGTCCACGCTTCAGCGCTCCGGCCGGTGCAGCCGCCGACGGCGTCTATCCGCTCACGGTGTTCTATGACGGCCAGTGCCCCATCTGCCTGGCGGAAATGACCAACCTGATGCTGCGCAACACCGCCGGCCTGATGCGCTTTGAAGACGTGTCCAGGCCCGGATTCAGCAGCTTTCCGCCCGGTGCCGACATGCCCGCCCTGATGGCCCTGCTCCATGTGCAATGCGCCGATGGCCGCGTCATCAAGGGTGCGGAGGCACTCCGGCTGGTGTATGCCGGCGCCCGTCTGCGGGGCCTGGCCTGGCTGATGAGTGCCCCAGGGTTGCGGCAACTGGCGGATTGGAGCTACCCGATCCTGGCGCGCAACCGCTATCGCATCCCCAGGCCGGTGGCCCGCATCCTCTTCGAAACCGGCTTGCGCCGTGCTGCCGAGCGCCGCGCCGGAGCCTCGGCTTGCCGGTCCGGTCAGTGCGAGCTGCCTGCCCATCAGCCGCACGTCCAGCCACACCCCAATCCGCACCCTAATCCCCATCAGGAGTGACAACATGCCCGGTTCCATCCTCGTTTGCGGCGCCAGCGGTTTCATCGGCCGACGCATCGTCCGCGCCTTGCGTGATGCCGGCCTGACGGTCACCGAAGCCAGCTCCGCCACCCACAACTTCAGTCAGAACCTGCAGGCCTCGGACTGGTTGCCGCGCCTCCAGGGCTTCGACGCGGTGGTCAATGCGGTGGGCATCCTGCGCGACACGCGCCAGCGCAAGCTGGTGGCGCTGCATCACCGCGCCCCGGCCGCCTTGTTCGAAGCGTGCGCGCAAGCGGGCATCCGAAAGGTGGTGCAGATCTCGGCCAATGGCGTGACGCAGTTCAACACCCGCTACGCCAGCACCAAACGCGCCGCTGATGAGGTGCTGCTGCGCCTGCGTGCCGAGGGTCGGCTGGACGGCACCGTGGTGCGTCCGAGCATCGTGTATGGCCGCGGCGGCGCCAGTTCCGCCCTCTTCATGAATCTGGCGCGCCTGCCGGTGATGGTGCTGCCCGCAGCAGCGCTGAAAGCCCGCATCCAGCCGGTGGCGGTGCAGGATGTGGCGCAGGCGGTGGTGAAGCTGATCCAGAACGGCGGGCCGGAGGTGGTGACGGCGGTCGGGGCGCAGGCGCTGTCGCTGTCCGACTTCATCGCCGAACTGCGCCGTCAGCTGGGCCACGGCAAGGCGATGGTGGTGCCGCTGCCGGAGGCGCCGAGCCGCTGGAGCGCCCAGCTGGGGGACCACTTCTCCTTCCAGCCGTGGAGCACCGAAAGCCTGGCGATGCTGCAGGAAGACAACGTCGGCGATGCTGACGCCTTTGCCCGGTTGCTCGGTCGCAGCCCGCTGCCGCTGGAGCGGTTCGTGGAGGCCGCATGGCAATCGGCCTGACCCCTTTCCGCCATCGTCGTACCCGTCGGCTGGCGCGGGCGAGCCTGGTCTTCCTGTGGCTGCTGACCGCGCTGGTGAGCGTGCTGGAACTGCAGGGACAAGGCCGCCACTTGCTGGAGACCGCGCATCTGCCCGGCGCGTGGATTGCGCCGGTGATCCTGGCGGGGGCGGCTCTTGACCTGGCGCTGGGGTTGGCGATGTGGCGCTGGCATCGCCGCTGGGTCTACCTCGCCGCCGGGCTTGCGATGCTGGGCATGACGGTCGTGGGGACGCTGCTTCTGCCGGAGCTCTGGCTGGACCCGCTCGGCCGACTGTCCAAGAACATTCCGATTGCCGCGCTGCTGCTGATCCTGCATGAGGATGCGCCAGCCTGAGCGGCTCATCAACCATGAACACCTATCTGGTCATCAAGTGGCTGCACATCCTCTCCAGCGTCCTGCTCGCTGGCACCGGATTCGGCACGGCCTTCTATCTGTTTTTCGCCAATCGCAGCGGCTCGGTCGCGGCCCAGGCGGTGGTCGCACGCCTGGTGGTGAAGGCGGACCTGTGGTTCACCACACCGGCCGTGATCATCCAGCCGCTCAGCGGCCTGTGGCTGGTCACCACGGCGGGCTGGCCGTTGACGGCCCCGTGGCTGGTGCTCTCCATCGCGCTGTATCTGCTGGCCGGCGCCTGCTGGCTGCCGGTGGTGTGGCTTCAATTGCGACTGGCCCGCATGGCCCAGCAGGCGGTGGACACGCAGCAACCGCTGCCGGCGCTCTACTGGCGGTATGCCCGCTGGTGGGAGGCGCTGGGCTACCCGGCGTTCACTGCGGTGGTGGTGGTCTTCTTCCTGATGGTCAACAAGCCGGCCCTGTGGGGATGAGCGACGCGTCCATCGGAGGCGCTGCGCCCCACTGGACGGCCCCTTCCAGGTGATGTCCGGGTGATGTCCGGGTGATGGAACGGTCATGGGCCTTGAAGGACAATCCGCCCATGAGTTTCGAACACACACCGATGCTGGACATGTCCAGCGCCGAGGCCAAACGCGTCTCCTACACCACCCTGCTTGAACAGACCCAGGCCATCCTGCATGGCGAACGGGATCGCATTGCCAACCTCGCGCAATTCGCGGCCCTGGTCTACAACAGCGTGCCTCAGCTCAACTGGGCAGGCTTCTACCTGGTGAATCCGTCCAACGACCGGGAACTGGTCCTGGGCCCGTTTCAGGGCAAGGTGGCCTGTGTACGGATCAGCTTCGAGCGCGGCGTCTGCGGCGCGGCCGCCCGCACGCAGGAAGTCCAGCTCGTGGAAGATGTGCATGCCTTCCCTGGCCACATCGCCTGTGATGCCGCCTCCCGGTCCGAACTGGTGGTGCCTGTTGTGGCCGGTGGTCGCCTGCAGGCCGTGTTCGACCTGGACAGCCCCGAACCGTCTCGCTTCGATGTGGAAGACGCCGCGGGCTTCCAGGCCATGCTGGCCGCCCTGATCGACGGTACGGACTGGTCATGAGCCTGCCGCTGTCGGGCGCCCTGGCGCGGCTGGGGTGGGTGGCGCTGGCCTGTGCGGCGCAGACGTGGGGGCTGGTGGGATCCGCAGAAGCGGCGGAGGTCCGTCTGCGGGTGATGCAGACCAGCGACATCCACATGAATCTGCTGAACTACGACTACTACCAGGACCGCGAGTCCCAGGAGTTCGGCCTCGCCAAGACCATCACCCTCATCCACCAGGCCCGCGCCGAGGCGCCCAACAGCCTGCTGTTCGACAACGGTGACCTGCTGCAAGGCAACCCCCTTGGCGACCTGGTGGCCCGCGTGCACCCGCTGAAGGCCGGCGATGTGCATCCCGCCTACAAGGTGCTGAACCTGCTGCAGGTGGATGCCGCCAACATCGGCAATCATGAATTCAACTATGGCCTGCCCTTTTTGCGGCAGGCCATCGCCGGCGCCAACTTCCCCTCCCTCAATGCCAATGTGATGGAGGCCGATGGCCGTCGGCATGCCTTTGTGCCCAGCGTGATGCTGGTACGCGAAGTGACCGATGAACAAGGCCGTGTCCACAAGCTCAAGATCGGCGTGATGGGCCTCACCCCGCCGCAGATCTTGGAATGGGATCGCCAGAACCTGGCCGGCCGCGTCCAGGTGCGGGACATGGTCGAGGTCGCCCGGGAGACGGTGCCCGCGCTGCGCCGCCAGGGCGCGGACCTGGTGGTGGTGATCGCCCATACCGGCATCGAAAAGAGCGAGCTGCCGCGTCTCTCCGAAAACATGGCCGCCCAGTTGGCCCGGGTGCCGGGTGTGGATGCCCTGCTGCTGGGCCACGCCCATACCGAGTTCCCGGGACCCGGCTTCAAGGGCTATCCCGGCGCCGATCTGGACAAGGGCCGCCTGTTCGGCGTGCCCGCGGTGATGCCGGGCCGCTGGGGAGATCACCTCGGCATCGTGGACCTGCGTTTGTCCGACCAGGGGGGCCGTTGGCATGTCATCGACAGCCAGGCCTCGCTGCGCCCGATCTTCGACCGCAGCGCGCGCCAGCCCTTGGTCGCCGCAGATCCGATGCCGGCCACCGTCATTGCGGCCGAGCACCAGGCCACGCTGGACCATGTCCGCAGCCAGGTGGCCCACACCGACACGCCGATCCACAGCTACTTTGGCCAGACGGTGGACAGCCTCGCCGTGCGCCTCGTGGCGCAGGCCCAGCTGCGTTACGCCCAGCGGGCGGTGCAAGGCACGGCGCTGGCGCAGTTGCCCATGCTCTCCGCGGCCGCACCGTTCAAGTCCGGCGGGCGTCAGGGCTGGACCCAGTACACCGACATCCCGGCCGGCCCTATTGCTATCAAGCATGTGGCCGACCTCTACGTGTATCCCAACACCATCAAGGTGGTGAAGCTGACCGGCGCCCAGGTCCGCAACTGGCTGGAGATGTCTGCCGGCCAGTTCCGCCGCATCGACCCCGCCGGCCCGGCGCAGCAGGCGCTTCTGGACACCAGCTATCCCGGCTTCAATTTCGACATGATGTGGGGCGCCGGTGATGCGCTGCGCTATGAGCTGGACCTGACCCAGCCCGCACGCTTGGACAAGGAGGGCCGGCAGGCCGCGGACAGCCACCGGGTGGTGAACCTGAGCTGGAATGGCCGGCCATTGGACGACCGCGCGGAATTCCTGGTGGTCACCAACAACTATCGGGCCTATGGCGGCGGTCACTTCCCGGCGCTGGGGGCGGACAAAGTGGTGGTGGATGCGCCGGATGAAACTCGGGAGGCGCTGGCGCGGGATCTGGCCTCACAGCCGTCCGCAGATCGGGGTGGCCTGGCACCGTCCTGGAAGATTCGGCCGGTACCGAGGGTGAAGCTGCAGTTCCTGTCCGGCGCGGGCGCCATTGCACGGCTCGGCAACGGGTTGCCGGTGCGGCTGGTCAACGACAACGAAGACGGGTCCGCCCTGTTCGAGCTGGCGGATTGATCAGAGGTGATGCTGGGCGAGTCCGGTCTTGCGTCGGGTCTGGCGTCCGCGATCTGGCGCCGTGGCGTGCGTCCGGCCCTCAGACCCGGATATCCAGCAAGGCGCCCTCAGCGCGCACCTGCGTCTGCAGCACCTTCAGATTGGCAATGAAAGTGTAGGCAGCGGCCTGCTGATCGACCACATCGGTGGCCAGATCCTGGCCGGGCGTCGGTAGCTTGGTCACCGTGGTGCTCACCCCGCCGTTGTCGGTGGTCTGGGCCTCCACCCGCTCGCGCCGGTAGCCTTCGGTGTTGAGATTGGCGATGTTGTTCGCAGACGCCCGCAGCCGCTCGTTGGCGGCGGAGATTCCGGACAAAACCGTCGAAAGGCTGTTGGTGGACATGATGGTGCGTCGATTGGCGAGGGCCTCAAGTGAGGACTCTATCCGTCGCTATCGGCCAGCGCCCGCCGAACTTGAGAAAAGAATGGGAATTCCCGTCCAATTTCTCGCTTTCAACGTGCGCTGATCGCACTTCAAGCCCCAGCCAGCTCTTCGAACGAGCCGTTGGAGACAAAGACGCGGACGCTGTCGCCCCCGGCCGCCTTGGCTTCGGCACAGGCCAGATTGGCGGCGGCCAGCACGGATTCCACCGTGTCCAGGGCCGGTTGCAGCTGGACCACGCCCACGCTGGTCTTGACCCGCGTGCGGTGCAGACCCCAGCGCAGCCGGAACGAGGCCACGGCGCTGCGCACCTTCTCCGCCACGATCTGGGCATAGTGCTGGTCGCAGTCCGGCAGCAGCACCACAAAATGATCGGCTTCCAGGCGGGCCACCACATCCGAGGCGCGCACCTTGGTGACCAGCATCTGGCCCAGTCCGTACAGGAAATGGTCGGCCACCTCGGTGCCCATGCCCTGCACCACGGCACTGAACTTGTCGATATCCACCAGCAGCACCGACACCGGTTCATGTCGACGGCTGCCCACGTGATCCGCCAGGCGGCGCTCCATCTCCCGGCGATTGGCCAGTTCCGTCACCACGTCATGTTTGGCGGCCCAGGTGGGCTGCAGACGCTGGGCGCGGGCCGCGGAGACATCCTCCACCACCCACATCGCTTCCCCGGCGGGCTGCTCCCACTGGACCGGCGAAGCCTGCAGACGTCCCCAGAAACGGGAGCCGTCCCGCCGGACGAATTCGACTTCTTCATCCACCGGACGGCCACCGCCGAAGGCCGCGCCCAGACGGGCGTGCAGCGCCTGATTTGCCGCTTCGGAGACGACCACGGAACTCACATCGGCGCCGGCCAGGTCGGTCTCGTCTCCATGGCCGAACAGATGGTTGAACTGCTCGCTGGCCACTTCAAACCGTCCGGCCGCGGTAAAGGCCACCGCCAGCGGCGCCCTCACCATCAAGGCCCGCATGCGGGCCGCGCCACGTTCATGGTCAGCCGGCGTGCCGGCAGCTTCGGGGGTCTGCATGTTGTCTCCGTCTCTGCGCCGCCGCGGCGCCCTGATGCTCAGGTGAATGTGTACCTGTTTTGAGCGAATCAGGGAAGCCCGGTGATGGGCGCCTGGCTCCCCCTGCCCTCAGGGCGCCGGCGGCGCGATTTGCTCCGCCCAGTCGTACAGCGCCGCCAGGATCTCCTGGGCGCGCTCGTCGTCATTGGCTTCCGCGGTCTCGGCCAGGGTGTCGATCCGGTCAAAGAACTCCGCCAGGGTCTGGGCACCACCGGCCCCAAGGTGCAGACGGTCGGCGCAGTGCTTCTCCCAGCGAGCCTGCTCTTCCTCGCTCAGCAGGTCCGGCCAGTTGCGGGCGCGGTAGCGGAACAGCAGTTCTTCCAGCCGGCGATCCTCGAAGGCCACCTTGCCTTGCGCCACCCGCTCGGCCAGCGCTTCCGGAGACAGGCCCCGCAGGCGCTCCATCGTCCGGCGGTCGTCATTGCCCAGGAAGCCACCGTAGAGGTCTTCGTCGACATCGACTTCGGCGCTCGAAGCGGGACGCTGGAACACCTCGCCCCAGCGCCCCATCATCTCGCCCCCGCGCTGGGCCAGCAGTTCGGCATGGGCGAGCCCCTGCGACAGGTCCAGACCCCAGCGCTGCGCCATCTCCGGCGAGAGGATCTTGAGCGACGAGATGACGATCGGCGACTTGTTCACATGCACCGTCTTGATCGGCAGGCGGGTCACCCCCTCCGGCAGTTCGTCCTGACGGGTGTAGAGCCGCTGCCGAATGGTTTCGGCGTCCAGATCCAGCAGTTCGCGCGGATCGTGGGCCAGATCCCAGACGATCAGCTCATTCTTGTTGGTCGGATGCGAGGCCAGCGGCCACACCAGCGCGAGGCAACCCTTCTCCACCCCATACATGCCCGAGACATGCAGGAACGGGCGCTGGGTGCCGATTTCCTGCCACACCGCTTCCTTGCGCCGCAACTTCAGGCAGAAGTCCCACAGGCGCGGCTGGCGCTGGCGGATCAGGCGGGCCAGCGCAATCGTGGCGCGCACGTCGGAGAGCGCGTCATGGGCCGCTTCGTGTGCCAGCCCGTTGGCCTTGGTGAGATGCTCCAGCTTGAACGACGGGCGTCCGTCGTCATGCGTGGGCCACTCGATGCCTTCCGGTCGGAGTGCATAGGCGCAGCGCACGACATCCAGCAAATCCCAGCGGCCGCAGTCGTTCTGCCATTCGCGACCGTAGGGATCGATCAGGTTGCGCCAGAACAGGAAGCGGCTGACCTCGTCGTCGAAGCGGATGGTGTTGTAGCCCAGGCCAACGGTCCCCGGTTGGGACAGCTCCGCATGGATGGCGGCGGCAAAGGCATGCTCCGGCACCCCCTGCTCGGCGCAGGTCTGAGGCAGGATGCCCGTCAGGAGGCACGATTCCGGATCGGGCAGGCTGTCGGTGGCTGGCTGGCAATACACCATCAGCGGATCGCCGATCTCATTGAGCTCCGCATCGGTGCGGATGCCGGCAAACTGGGCCGGACGGTCGCGGCGGGGCACGCGACCGAAGGTCTCGTAGTCGTGCCAGTAGAAAGTCAGGTCATGCATGGGGCGGCACGATACCTCACCGCGAGCGGCTGGCCGAGCCCGGACGTTCGACTCCATGCGGGGAACGGCGGCACGTTCCCCCTTCAGACGGCCGAGCCACCGCCCTACGGGGGAGCTCAGCCCTTGCCGGCCAGGCCCATGCGAATCACCGTCGCCCGTTCCGCTTCGAAGGTGCGGGACGCATACCGGGTGTAGGCGTCCGTACTCATGTAGATCACCGGCTGGTAATAACGCTCCAGCGTCTCCAACACCTTGGGGTCATCGAGCGTGCGGTGGAAGGCGTCATGCAACACACGAACCACCGCCGGATCGGTCCCTCGCGGGGCACCGATGCCGAAGGGCGACTCGCTGACCGTCTCCCAGCCGGACTCCCGTACCGTCGGCACCTCCGGGAAGGCCTTGTTACGGTCCCGCCCCAGCGTGGCCAGCAGGCGCAGCTTGCCGGCCCGCACATGCGGGACAAATTCCATGGTGCCGCACATCACCGGCACGTGGCCCCCGAGGATAGCTTGAAGGATTTCGGCGGATCCTTTGTAAGGCACATCCTGCGTCGTGAACCCCGCCTTGTGGGCGAATTCTTCGAAGGCCAGATGGGGCGTCGTCCCCGTGCCGGTATGGCCGTAGGTCAGCTGGCCGGGACGGGACCGCGCCCAGGCCACCATCTCCTGCAGGCTGCGGAACGGCGCGTCCGGCGTGCAGACGATGCCGAAGGTGTAGCCCGTCAGACCGACGACATGCTGAAGATCCCGGATGGGATCAAACGGCATCTTCTGCATGTGCGGCAGGCGATACACGCCCAGCGGCAACTGCGTGATGGTGTAACCATCGGGTTTGGCGGTCACCATGGCGGAAGCGCCCAGGGTGCCGCCGGCCCCGGGCCGGTTTTCCACTACCACCGGCACGCCGAGCTGGCGGGACAGGCTGTCGCCGAAGGCACGCATGACTGCATCGCTGGAGCCGCCGGCCGGCCAGGGGCAGATGAGCACGATGGGGCGAGAGGGAAAACCGCCAGGAGTGCGAGGCTGAGCCTGGGCCTGGCCCACCGCCGGGAGGCCCACCGTCACGCCGCTCAGCAGCGCGGCGGCCCCCGCCATCCATTCACGACGCTGCATGACGCGCCTCCCCGGCTCCGTCGGATCGCCATTTGCCACAGCGCCCCACCCGACGCGCTCGCAGGGCTCGCAGGCCCGTCTGGCACCGGACGCTCGTAATCAGGGGCCAGGAGGACTGCGCGGACCGCGCCGAGCACGATCGGAGCGACAGGGACGATGAACGATGCGTCGGCACCAGCCGCTGAACGGGCGGTGCGCCGGACGGGCGGTTGACCGCTGGTCGGCGCCAGCGCAATAAGTCGGACATTTGTTCTGAATTTGTATGGAGTTCGTGTCCGCCTGTCTCCCCGGGGGGAGATCGGGCGGGGACTGAGGATAATCCCCCGACCCTTGATTCGTGCCCCCCGCATGCAGCTTCTACAAAAATTCCTCCGCCAACTGCTGGACGTCCTGCGGGCCGCCTGGGCCAAGACCGCCCCTCTGCGCCGCTCACTCGCCCGGCTGCCGACCTGGAAACGGGCACTGGTGTGGGGCGGTGCGGCCATGCTGTCGTTCGTGCTGATCATCGGTGGGGCCGCCGCCATCGTCTGGCCGGGCCTGCCGGATCTGTCCCGGCTGGTGGACTATCAACCCAAGCAGCCGCTGCGGGTCTATGCCGCCGACGGGGAGTTGCTGGCCGAATACGGCACCGAGCGCCGTCACTATCTGCCGCTGGACCAGATTCCCAAACAGATGCGCCAGGCGCTGCTCGCGGTGGAAGACACCAACTTCTATGAGCATCAGGGCGTCTACATCCCGGGGATGATCCGGGCGTTTGGTGTCAACCTGTTCTCGTCCTCCCGCAGCCAGGGCGCGTCGACCATCACGCAGCAGCTGGCCCGGGACTTCTACCTGACCAAGCGCAAGCTCTACACCCGCAAGTTCGTCGAGATCCTGCTGGCGCTGAAGATGGAAAGCCAGCTCTCCAAGGACAAGATTCTGGAGGTCTACATGAACCAGATCTATCTGGGTCAGCGGGCCTACGGATTTGAGGCGGCGGCAGAGGCCTATTTCGGCAAGCCGCTCAAGGCCCTGTCCACCGCCGAAATCGCGATGCTGGCCGGTCTGCCTCAAAACCCTTACCGCGCCAATCCGATCAACAACTTCAAGGCGGCCAAGCGGCGCCAGCTGGTGGTCATCAGCCGGATGCAGGACGTCGGCCTGTTGACCGCCGAGCAGGCCCAGGCGGCGCGGGATGAGAAGCTGCAGTTGCGCACCGCCCAGGAACAGCGCCTCCCCTACGGCCAGTATGCGGCCGAGATGGTGCGCCAGCAGATCCACGCCCAGTACGGCGAAGACGCCTACACCCGCGGCATCAATGTCACCACCACCATCCGCATGGACAACCAGGTGGCTGCCTACAAGGCGCTGCGCCGCACCCTGCTCGACTATGAACGTCGCAAAGCCTGGCGGGGCCCGGAAGATACGGTGGATCTACCCACCGACCTGACCGACACCGAACTGGACAATGCCGTCACCCAGGCGCTGGCCGATCATCCGGACAATGACGACCTGCGGGCCGCGGTGGTGACCGAGGTCACCAGCAACCGCATCCGCGCCACCTTGCAGGATGGGGAAGACATCGACCTGAAGGGCGATGGCATCCGCAGCGTGCTGTCCGCCCTGTCCGAGAAGGCCAAACCGAATCTGCGGATCCAGCGCGGCGCCATCATTCGGGTGCTCAAGGGCGCGCCGACCAAGGAATTCCCCAAGGGGGCCTGGGCGGTGACCCAGCCGCCGGAAGCCGAAGGCGCCCTGGTGTCGGTCGAACCCGAGACCGGCCGCGTGCTGGCGCTGGTCGGCGGCTTCGATTTCGCCCGCAACCAGTTCAACCATGCCACCCAGGCCTGGCGCCAGCCGGGGTCCAGTTTCAAGCCTTATTTGTATTCGGGCGCGCTGGAGATGGGTGCCAGCCCCGCCACGCTGGTGGACGATGCGCCGATCACCATCGGAGACTGGTCGCCGCGCAATTCGGACGGTCAATACGACGGCCCGATCACGCTGCGCCAGGCGCTGGCCAAGTCCAAGAACATGGTCACCATCCGGCTGCTGGAGCAGCTGTCGCCGGAGCGCGGGCGCGCCTGGGCCGGCAAGTTCGGCATCGACGTGGACCGTCAGCCGGCCAACCTGACGCTGGCCCTGGGCTCCGGCTCGGTGACGCCGCTGCAGATGGCCAGCGGGTATTCGGTGTTTGCCAATGGGGGCTACCTGCTCAAGCCCTTGCTGATCACCAAGATCACCGACTCGCAAAACCAGGTGCTGTTCCAGGCCGAGCCGGAGAAGCTGACCGAGGACCACCGCGCCATCAGTGAGCGCAACGCCTTTGTCACCAGCACGCTGCTGCATGAAGTGGCCGTGCGGGGCACCGCCTACCGAGCCAGCGCCTCCCTGAAGCGTTATGACCTGTACGGCAAGACCGGCACCACCAACGATGCGGTGGACGCCTGGTTCGCCGGCTTCCAGCGCAAGGTGGCGACGGTGGTGTGGATCGGCTATGACCAGCCGCGTAGCCTGGGTGACCGGGAAACCGGCGGCGGCATCGCCCTGCCCGCCTGGATCGACTACATGCAGGTGGCCCTCAAGGGGGTGCCGACGGCCGAAGTGCCGCCGCCCACCGATGGCAGCGTGGCGCAGATCGAAGGACCGAACGGGCCGGATTGGGTCTTCCAGGAATTCGCCGCGGGCGACACCTGGCTGAAGACGCTGGGAACGATCAGTGAAATGACCACCGATCCGGCGACCGGCGCCCTCCTGCCCGCCGTGCCGGCGTCTGGAGCGGCCTCGGGGGTGCTGGTGCCAGGAGCGGCGAGTGCGGCCGGGCCGGCGCCTCCGGCGCGCCGGAGTTCCGGACCTCCGTCCTCCTGGTTCTCCGGGGACGGCGGCTGAGGCGCCGCACACAGGCGCTCAGCAAAACGGGCGAGTGGCCATGCGGCACTCGCCCGTTTCTCACTGGCTCTCTGGATGAAAAGCCCGGTCCGGTCTGGATCGGGTCAGCGCCCAGCGCTCACCCTCAGCGCTTTTTGACGATCACGCTGCCCACCGAGTAGCCGGCGCCGAAGGAGCAGATGACGCCCAGGTCGCCCGAGCGCAGGTCGGCCCGATGCTCATGGAAAGCGATGATCGACCCGGCTGAGGCCGTATTGGCATAGGTATCCAGGATCAGCGGCGCGATCTGCGCCCCCGCCTCTCCCCCCACCAGCTTTTTGATCACCAGCTGGTTCATGCCCAGGTTGGCCTGGTGCAGCCAGTAGCGGCTGACATCCGTCGGCTGGATGTGCTGGGTGGCCAGATGGTTCTCGATATGAGCCGCGGCGATGGGCACGACTTCCTTGAACACCTTGCGGCCTTCCTGACGGAAGGTTTTGTCCCGGGCGTCCGGATCGCTGTCTTCGGCCTTGTTGGTGAAGCCGAAGTTGTTGCGGATGTTGTTGGAGAACTGAGTGGCCAGATGCGTCCCCAGAATCTCCCACTGCTCAGGACTGACGGCCGTGTCGGCACGTTCCACCAGCACGGCGGTGCAGACGTCGCCGAAGATGAAGTGGCAATCCCGGTCCTTCCACTCCAGATGGGCGGAGGTGATTTCCGGATTCACCACCAGCACGCACTTCGAGGCGCCGGAGCGGACCGCGTTGTAGGCCTGCTCCAGAGCGAAGGTGGCGGACGAACAGGCGACGTTCATGTCAAAACCATAGCCGCCCGCACCGAGGGCGGCCTGGATTTCCACCGCCATGGCAGGGTAGGCGCGCTGCATGTTGGAGGCGGCGCAGAACACGGCGTCCACGTCTTCGGCCTTGCGACCCGCAGCGGCCAGGGCCTTGCGGGCGGCATCGACGGCGATCTCGGCCATCAGCGACAGCTGATCGTCCGCGCGTTCCTCGAAGCGGGGATACATGCGGGCGGGATCCAGCACGCCCTGCTTTTCGATCACATAGCGCTGCTTGATGCCGGAGGCCTTCTCGATGAACTCGACGCTGGAATGGGCCAGCGGCTCCCGCGTGCCGGCGGCAATGGCCTCGGCATGCTGGGCGTTTTGCAGGTCCACATAACGATTGAAGGACTCCACCAGTTCGGCATTGGTGATGACATGGGGCGGCTGATAGAGGCCGGTACCGCTGATGACGACGGAGTACATGGTGGGTGCTGTAGGTCGGCCTTTTGGGGCCCAAGGGTGTTGATTTTAGCGAAGCTGGCTGATCACCTCGCCAGGACCGCCCCATGATGCCTCGTCATCATGGTTCATCCGGGTGGATGACGGTGCACGTTGCACCTTGCGCAGGCTTGTTGCACCGCCATGAAACCAAGGGCAAACCATGACGCGTAGAATGGGTCACCGGGCCCAAATCTTGGGGCCGGGGTTTCCGGTTCCAAGTCAAGCGCTCGCAGCTCAGGGCATGCACTGCATCAACGCATCCCGAATTTGCGACTTTGGACCATGGAAATTTTTGACTACGACAACATTCTGCTGCTGCCCCGCAAGTGCCGGGTAGAAAGCCGCAGCGAATGCGACCCCTCGGTGGAATTCGGCCCCCGGCGCTTCAAGCTGCCGGTCGTGCCGGCCAACATGAAGACGGTGGTGGACGAATCCATCACCGAATGGTTGGCCGCCAATGGCTATTTCTACGTGATGCACCGCTTTGACCTGGACGCCGTGGCCTATGCCCGTCACATGCGCGAGCGGGGCCTGTTTGTCTCCATCAGCGCCGGCGTGAAGGCCGCGGATTACGCGCTGATCGACCGTCTGGCGGCGGAAGGCCTGGGGGCGGACTACATCACCATCGACATTGCGCACGGCCACGCGGACAGCGTGCAGCGCATGATCGCCCACATCAAGCACAAGCTGCCCCAGACCTTTGTCATTGCCGGCAACGTCGGCACGCCGGAGGGCGTGATCGACCTGGAAAACTGGGGCGCAGACGCCACCAAGGTGGGCATCGGCCCCGGCAAGGTGTGCATCACCCGCCTGAAGACCGGCTTCGGCACGGGCGGCTGGCAACTGTCCGCGCTCAAGTGGTGCGCACGGGTGGCGACCAAGCCGATCATTGCGGACGGCGGCATCCGCCATCACGGTGACATCGCCAAGAGCATCCGTTTTGGCGCATCGATGGTGATGGTCGGATCGCTCTTCGCCGGGCATGAAGAGTCTCCGGGCAAGACGGTGGAAGTCGATGGCAAGCTGTACAAGGAGTATTACGGCTCCGCATCCGACTTCAACAAGGGCGAATACAAGCATGTGGAAGGCAAGCGCATTCTGGAGCCGGTGAAGGGCAAGCTGCCGGACACGCTGCGGGAGATGGAAGAAGACCTGCAGAGCTCGATCTCGTACTCGGGCGGCACCTCGCTGACGGACCTGCGCAAGGTCAATTACGTGGTGCTGGGTGGTGAGAACGCCGGCGAGCATTTGTTCATGTGAAGCTGCTGACTTGACGGGTGGGCGGCACCCGCAGGTTGACCACGGACGCAAGCGGGGCTTGCGTCCCTTTTTTCATTGGGCGTGGCCGGCTCGCGCGATGGGTGTGACCCTGATGCCTTGATTCAGTGAGCAGCCGCCGATCAGCGCTCTGAAAAAGTCACCGCCGCTTCCAGGCCGGGCTCGGCATTGCGCAACACCAGGGCGCTGCCGTGCGCCCGCGCCACCAGACGGCACAGCGACAGGCCCAGGCCGACCCCGCCTTCCGCGCGGGTGCGCGCTTCATCCGGGCGGAAGAAGGGCTGGCCCAGCTGCGGGAGCACGTCGGGCGGCACGCCGGGGCCGTGGTCGCGGACCGTCAGGCGCTGGGCTCTCGGGGATCTCGGGGCACTCGGGGCGCTCGAGACGTCCGAACCGCCATCGGCCCCAGTCATGCCGGCCGTCACCGCGGACAGCCGCACCACCACCGGCCCGCGTGCGGCATCGTTGTGACGTAGCGCGTTATGCACCAGATTGCGCAGCAGCAGCTGGACCCGCATGCGATCGACCGGCACCGCGGGCAGCCCCGGCTCGATCTCCAGCACCACCCCAGACTGCGCCTGCTCCTGCACCACAGCGGCGAGATCGCAGGGTGACAGTTGCAGGGCCGAATGGCCACGATCCAGGCGCTCGCTCTCCAGCAGTGCCGAAATCAGATCCCGCATCTGTCCGAGTTCATCCAGCAGCGACACCTTGGAGCTGCCCTCCTCCACCATTTCCGCATGCAGACGCGCCCGCGTGAGCGGACTGCGCAGTTCGTGGCTGATGGCCAGCAGCAAGGCGCGTTTACCGTCCAGCATGGCCTGGATGTCGTCAGCCATCTGGTTGAAGCGGATGGCCAGGTCGCCAATCTCGTCGCGATGAATGACGGGGACGCGGAAGTCCAGTTCCCCGCGCCCGAAGGCTTCCGCGCCGGCGGCCAGCGCACTGATCGGCCGCACGATGTGGCGGATGATGCCGTAGGCCACCCAGGTGAGCAGCATCAGCAGCGCCACCGCCGTCAGTGAGCCCAGCCCCTGGCGGATGACGCCCCAGACCACCAGGCTACTCAGCAGTGTCAGCACCACGAACACCGCAATCAGGCGCGCACCCAGGGAATGCTTGAAACGTGCATGCTGCTGATGCCAGCGGCGATGCCATCGCTGATGCCACCGGTGCCGGGCGCGCATCTGCCAGTGCCACTGACGCCGCCAGTCCGCGCGGCGGTACGCCGGACCTCGACCCTCAGGCCCGGGGAACTCCGGTCCCAGGCCCCCGCGTCCTCCGCCGGGTCCAAAAAACTCAGGCCCGCCCGGTGGCCAGGGGGGGCGTTCGCCGTCCTGTCCCTCCAGATGGCGCATACGGGCCATCCAGGCCAGCTCCCGCATCCGGTGTGCACGCACCTGCTGAGCGCGCCGGCGCGCCTCCCGCTCTTCCCGTCGGCGGTCGCTCACGACATCCGCTCCGGCAGCGCAAAGCAGTAGCCCGCATTGCGCAGCGTCTTCACCGGCTCCACCGGTTCCAGCTTCTTGCGCAGGCGGCTCACCAGGATGTCCACCGCCCGGGTGTACAGGTCGGCCTCCTGCCCGCGCAGGCGGTTCAGGATTTCGTCGCGGGTGAACACCCGTCCCGGCTCCCGCGCCAGCAGGGCCAGCAGTTCGTATTCGGTGCTGGTGAGATCGATCACCCCGAGGTCGGTCCGCACCTCGCGTCGGCTGGCGTCGATCTCCAGGCCATCGAAGCGCAGCACGCCGGGGACCGACGAAGCTGCCGCCGCGGGCGCGGACGCCGGTCCCAGCCGCGTGCGGCGAAGAATCGTCTGCAAACGCGCGGCGAGTTCCCGCGGTTCGAAGGGTTTGGCCAAATAGTCGTCGGCGCCCAGTTCAAGGCCCACCACCCGGTCGGTCAGATCCCCACGAGCGGTCAGCATCAGAATGGGAATCTCCCGCCACCGGTCCTGGCCCGCGCGGATCTGCCGACAGAAGGCGAAACCGTCCATTTCGGGCAGCATGCCGTCCAGGATGATCGCGTCGTAAGGCTCCTGCGCCAGACGCTGGAGCGCCATACTCGGTCGGGTGACCGCGCTCAATTCAAAATCGAAGCGGGCCAGGTATTGGGTCAGAGGCCCGGCCAGGGCCTCGTCGTCGTCGATCAGCAGCAAGCGGTGCATGGTGGGTCCATTGTCCTGTCAAAAGCGGCTAGATCGGCGGCGACCAGGGCTGCCCGGCCGCCCGCGGCTCCCGGCGCACCAGGGTGATGGCCCGCTCCGGGCAGGCGCTCACACAATGGCCGCAGGCCCGGCAGGCGTCCGCATTGGGGGTGAAAGCCTGCTGCCAGCCATGCGCCAGGCCCTTGAGCTTGCCGATCAGAGAAAGAGCGGAACGTTCGTCCCGCGGCAGCACACCGATCTCGAAAACTCCGTAGGGGCAGACCGCCAAACAGTCGGCCTTGCCCTCGCAGCGGTTGCGATCGATGGCCGGGACCAGACGTCCGGGCGGCTGGCGGCAGCTGTCGCCGGCCAGCAGGGCACTGACGCCGGACGGACGCTGGGAGCGATCGGTCTCCCCGGATGACCCAGATGGCACGGCTTGCCTGGATGCTCCGGCAGACCCAGAGGGCTCGGAGCCCCCTGGCGGCAAGGAGGTGTTCGATCCGCCCATCTCAGAACGGCCCCATGGCCGCACCCTCGTCCGAGGCCGGCGTCTGGGGCCGACGCCCGCCGCGGTGACGCAGCCGCCGCATCATGAATCGCAGCGCCTGCTGCTGATCGAAGTCCAGCGCGTCGAAGAAGTCCCCGAACGCCTGGACCAGGGCGGGCACCGCGGTCCGCAGCGCCTCGATCTGGGCTTCCAGCACCTGCTGGGCGGCTTCGCGGGCAAAAGTGTCCGCCTCCACCAGCCGGGCCACCTCCTCGCCATGCATCAGGCCGCGCAAGGCGCGCCGACGGGTGCGGAGCTGGTCCAGCACCTGGGCCAGCGCGGCCTGCTGCCGGTCGCTCAGGTCCAGGAAGGCGGTGACGTGGGCCTGCAGGCGCTCGCCGTGTCGGCCATCGGCGCCAAGGCCCAGGCCTGCACCGAAGCCGGCCCCACGACCCGGGTGGTGGCCTCGCCCATGGCGCGCCCCATGTCCGCCTCCAAAGCCGCCTCCATGAGCCGGGCCGGAGGCAGCCCAGGGGCCGAAGCCACCGTAGCCTGCGAAAGGCCAGCCCCCGGGAGGCAGGGGGCCGTAGGCGCCAGCGTGAGGGTGAGCGCCGAAAGGATCGAACCGGCCATCAAAGCCGTGGTGGTGACGGTGATGTTCATGGTGACGGCTCCAGCGACGAAACAGATGCATGGTGAGAGTCCTTGGTAAAGCCCGGGTGTCCGGGCAGTGAAAACATGTCTGCATGATTCCCGTCGCAGGCGCCGGGCGCATCTCACCGCCGTATCGCTGTTTTTCGTTTTGTATCGCTGTCATCGGCCAAGGCGCGCGCCGTATCCCACCCGTTTGGAGGACTGCGCCGGACCACCTTCCGGCGGGGGTGCGCCCAGGCCCTGCAGCGGCGCCCTGCCCTCTACAATGGCGGTCCACCCGAATTCCTCACTTTCACGTCCGCCTGCCCCTGCTGGCAGGCGCCAGGCCTCATGACCGAACTCGCGAAGTCCTTCGAACCCGCCGCCCTGGAAGCCCATTGGGGACCCCTGTGGGAGTCCAAGGGCCTCTACAAGCCCACGCTGGACCCTGCCCGCGACTCCTTCTGCGTCCAGTTGCCGCCGCCCAATGTCACCGGCACGCTGCACATGGGCCATGCCTTCAACCAGACCATCATGGACTCGTTGACGCGCTATCACCGCATGCGCGGGGACAACACGCTGTGGGTGCCGGGCACCGACCACGCCGGCATCGCCACCCAGATCGTGGTGGAGCGGCAGCTCCAGGGCCAGGGCCAGAGCCGTCATGACCTGGGCCGCAAGAACTTCGTCGCCCGCGTGTGGGAATGGAAGCAGCAGTCCGGCAGCACCATCACCCAGCAGATGCGCCGCATGGGTGACTCGGTCTCGTGGGACCACGAATACTTCACCATGGACGAGAAGCTGTCCAAGGTGGTGGTGGACACCTTCGTCAAGCTCTATGAAGAAGGCCTGATCTACCGCGGCAAACGTCTGGTGCCGTGGGACCCGGTGCTGAAGTCCGCCGTGTCCGACCTGGAAGTGGAGAGCGAAGAGGAAGAAGGCTCGCTCTGGCACATCCGCTATGAGCTGGCGGAAGGTGACGAATCGCTGGTGGTGGCCACCACCCGTCCCGAAACCATGCTGGGCGACACCGCCGTCATGGTTCATCCGGAAGACGAGCGTTATCGCCACCTGATCGGTCGCCAGGTCCGTCTGCCCATCACCGGCCGTCTGGTGCCGGTGATCGCTGACGATTATGTGGACAAGGAATTCGGCACCGGCGTGGTCAAGGTGACCCCGGCGCACGACCCCAACGACTATCAGGTCGGCCTGCGTCACAAGCTGCCGATGATCACCATCTTCACGCTGGACGCGACGGTGGTGGACAGCCTGCCGGAGATTCCCGAGGCCTACCGCGGCCTGGACCGCTTCGTGGCCCGCAAGCAGCTGGTGGCCCAGCTGGAGGCCGACGGCCTGCTGGTGGAGACCAAGAAGCACAAGCTGATGGTGCCGCGCTGCACCCGCACCGGCCAGGTGGTGGAACCGATGCTGACGGACCAGTGGTTCGTCGCCATGAGCAAGCCAGGTGCGGACGGCAAGAGCATCGCCCAGAAGGCCATCGACGTGGTGGCCGACGGCGAAGTGCGCTTCGTGCCGGACAACTGGGTCAACACCTACAACCAGTGGATGAACAACATCCAGGACTGGTGCATTTCGCGTCAGCTGTGGTGGGGTCACCAGATTCCCGCCTGGTTCGGCGAGTCCGGCCAGATCTTCGTGGCCCACAACGAAGATGAAGCGCGCGCCAAGGCCGAGGCCGCTGGCTACACCGGCCCGCTCAAGCGGGACGACGACGTGCTGGACACCTGGTACTCCTCCGCCCTGGTGCCCTTCTCCACCCTGGGCTGGCCCGAGCAAACGGTGGAGCAGGACCTGTTCCTCCCGTCGTCGGTGCTGGTGACCGGCTACGACATCATCTTCTTCTGGGTCGCCCGGATGATCATGATGACCAAGCACTTCACCGGCAAGGTGCCCTTCCGCCATGTGTACATCCACGGCCTGGTGCTGGATGCGCAGGGCAAGAAGATGAGCAAGTCCGAGGGCAACGTGCTGGACCCGGTCGACCTGATCGACGGCATCGCCCTGCCCGAGCTGCTGGACAAGCGCACGCAAGGTCTGCGCCGCCCGGAAACCGCGCCCAAGGTCCGCAAGGCCACCGAGAAGGAGTTCCCGGAAGGCATTCCCGGCTACGGCGCCGACGCCCTGCGCTTCACCTTCGCCGCCATGGCCACGCTGGGCCGCAGCGTCAACTTCGACAGCAAGCGCTGCGAGGGCTACCGCAACTTCTGCAACAAGCTCTGGAACGCCACCAAGTTTGTGCTGATGCAGACCGAGGGGCATGACTGCGGCCTGATGGAGCACACCAAGGAGCAATGCGCCCCGGGCGGTGCAGCGCACGGCTACCTGCAGTTCAGTCAGGCGGACCGCTGGATCGTGAGCGAGCTGCAGAAGCTGGAACAGGTCGTGGCGCAGGGCTTTGCGGACTACCGCCTGGACCTGGTCGCCAACGCCATCTACTCCTTTGTGTGGGATGAATACTGCGACTGGTATCTGGAGATCTCCAAGGTCCAGCTGCAGACCGCGCAGGCCGAAGGCAACGAAGCCGCCCAGCGGGGCACCCGCCGCACGCTGATCCGTGTGCTGGAAACGGTGCTGCGCCTGCTGCACCCGATCGCCCCGTTCATCACCGAAGAGCTGTGGCAGACGGTGGCCCCCATCGCCGGCCGCAAGCAGACCGACTATCTCGTGACCGCCACTTATCCGGTGGCCGCGCCTGACCGCATCGATCCCAAGGCGATGGCGTGGGTGGAGCAGCTCAAGTCGGTGGTGGGCACCTGCCGCAGCCTGCGCGGCGAGATGGGCCTGAGCCCGTCCGACCGCGTGCCGCTGCTGGCCGCCGGTCAGCTGGACTTCCTGCGTGAAGCCGCCCCGCTGCTGCGGGTGCTGGCCAAGCTGGAGAAGGTCGAGCTGATGGACGACGAAGCCGCGTTCGACCAGGCCAGCGCCACCTCACCGGTGCTGGTGCACGGCCAGGCCCGTCTGGCGCTCAAGGTGGAAGTGGATGTGGCGGCCGAGCAGGCGCGTATCGGCAAGGAAATCGCCCGACTGCAGGGCGAGATCACCAAGGCCGAAGGCAAGCTGAACAACGAAAGCTTCGTGGCGCGCGCCCCGGCCGCGGTGGTGGAGCAGGAACGTCAGCGCATTGCCGACTTCACCGCCACCTTGGCTCGACTGCAAGATCAGGCGGCACGTCTGGCAGCGTCGGCCTGAACGCTGGCGGCTGAGGGCTGGGCACGGACAGGATCTCCGAGATCCGCCGTGCCACGCTCCAGGCGGCCCGCATGCGGGACTCCCGCGTGGTGGCCGCCAGCCGCGGCGTCACCTGCAGCCCCGGCACCCCGTGCAGGGGCCGGCCGGGCTCCAGCAGCCCCGGCTCCATCAAGTCCAGCCACGCGGCCAGCAGACGGCCGCCGCTCAGCGCATCCGCCAGCGCCTGTTCATCGAACAGCGCGGAGTGCGAGGTGGACACCAGCACCTGCTCCGGCTTGCAATAGCCCAGCACCCGCTCCCCGATCAGACCGCGATAGCGCGGGAAGTAGCCCAGCTGCACGCTCACCGCGTCCGAGGCCTGCATCAGCTCGCGCAGGCCATAGGGCTCGATGCCCCACTGCGCCCACAGCGGATCAGCATGGTGCAGGCCGGGGTCATAACCGATCACACGCGCACCAAAAATGGGGAGCACTGTGGCCAGTTGCCGGGCGGACGGCCCCAATCCCACCAGGCCCACCGTCGCGCAGCCGAGCTCTCGGCCCACCAGCGACCCATCAAGTGTTTCAATCGGTACGCGGCGCAACAAGGCGAGCAGCGCGCCGATGATGAACTCGGCTTCTGCCGATGCCGTCGCGGTCGGCGCCCGCACGACCTCGATGTTTGCAAGTCGACACGCTTCCGTATCGATGTTCTCCGCACCTGCATTGATGCGGCCCACAGCCCGCAGCCGCGGGGCGTGTTGGATGAGCGGGAGATCCAGGGCGACGGAGGCGGGCAAGAGAATTGCCTGGGCCTGCCGGACCTGATCTCTTAATGCGACCGGATCTGCCGCAAGCTCCGGCGCCACCTGGAGCGGATGGCGTTCGGCCAGCCATTCCAGGATGTCTGCTTCCAGCGGTTCCAGGACGAGCACTGACATGAGGGGATTGGAGATGTTTGTTTGACTTTCTTGCAATGCTGCCATGCAACAATGCCAGCGCAACAACCGTGGGAGTTTACGTAAATGGCCCTGATCAACAAGGCAATCTTTCCCGTCGCAGGTTTGGGGACGCGCTTTCTGCCCGCCACCAAAGCCCAGCCCAAGGAGATGTTGCCGGTGGTGGACAAGCCACTGATCCAATATGCAGTGGAAGAAGCCTATGCTGCGGGCATTCGTCAGATGATCTTCGTGAACGGCCGCAACAAGCGCGCCATTCCCGATCACTTCGACACGGCCTTCGAGCTGGAAACCGAGCTCGAAAACGCCAACAAGCGTGAACTGCTGTCCCTCGTGCGTTCGATCAAGCCGGACGACATGGAGTGCATCTACATCCGCCAGCCGAAGGCCATGGGCCTGGGCCATGCGGTGCTTTGCGCCCAGTGCGTGGTGGTGAACGAGCCTTTCGCGGTGCTGCTGGCCGACGACCTGATGGTCGGCAAGCCGCCGGTGCTCAAGCAGATGGTGGACCAGTTTGCCGAATGGCAGGCGTCCATCCTCGCCGTGCAGGAAGTGCCGGCCGAGCACACCAAGCGCTACGGCATCGTCGCCGGCTCCGCCATCAGCGACCGCCTGATGGACCTGACCCACATGGTGGAGAAGCCGGCACCGGAAGAAGCCCCGTCGCGCCTGGGCGTGGCCGGCCGCTACATCCTGACGCCGGGTGTCTTCCGCGAGATCGCCACGCAGCCGCGCGGCGTCGGTGGTGAGATCCAGCTGACGGACGGCATCGCCGCCCTGATGCGCCGCGAGAAGGTGTTTGCCTATCGCTATGAAGGCAAGCGCTATGACTGCGGCAGCAAGGAAGGTTTCCTGCAGGCCAACGTCGAACTGGCCCTGCAGCATCCGGAACTGGGTGCTTCGTTCCGCGAGTACCTTCAGGCGCTGGATTTCTGAACCACTGGTTCTTGATCCGCTGTCTCCTAAGCCGTTGCATGACGGTTCAGTGACCTAGAAAAAAGGCCACGCAGTGCGTGGCCTTTGTCATTCTTGCTGCAACGCTGTGCGGCGGCTGTGCGCCGCATGCGGCATGCACCGCCGCTGGCCAGCGCCGGTGATCAGCGACGGCGCAGCACGTGGATGAACTCCTCGCCTTCCGTGACCTGCTCGACCAGCTCATTGCCGGTCTGGCGGGCGAAGGCCTGGAAGTCGCGATTGGAGCCGGGGTCGGTGGCGACCACCTTCAGCAGCTGGCCGCTTTCCATTTCCGCCAGGGCCTTCTTGGCCTTGAGGATGGGCAGTGGGCAGTTGAGCCCGCGTGTGTCGAGTTCCTTGTGGATGGTGTCCATGGATCAATCCTTGTCGCAGGCGATCGATTCTACGACCGGGGCGCCATCCAGCGCGGCTCCAGCCCCTGGCCGCGCAGCCAGTCGGCCAGCGCCTGACCGGTGCCAGCCGGCCAACACTCGAGTTGCTCGGGCGGTGTGAGTGTGTAGTCCACCAGTTCGGGTGAGAGCTTCACCGCCCCACGGGCGGGGACGTGATAGGCGATGAGCACCTGGTTCTTCTTCTGGAAATCGTAGACACCGATCAGGGTGCAGCCGAGGGCTTCCAGCGAGGTCTCTTCCAGCACCTCGCGGCGAATGCCCTCTTCCGGCGTTTCGCCCGCTTCCATGAAGCCGGTGATGAGACCGTAGAACGGCATCGGCCAGGCGGCATTGCGGGCCAGCAACACCTGGCCCTGCTGGTCCACGCACTGCACCACGGCGGCCAGCACTGGCGTCGGATTGTTCCAGTGGGTGAAGTCGCAGGCCGGGCAGCGCAGGCGGGTCTTGGGGCCGCCGTCTTCCGGCAGCTCGATCCACTGAAGTTCAGTGGCGCATTGAGGACAGAACCGGAAGGTCATGGGCGGGGGCGCTCCAGATCAGGATGAAGAACTCCGCGGAAGGCGCCGCGGAGCGCGGTGGCGTGGCGTGGCGTGGCGTGGCGTGTCGACGGCGCAGCTTGCCTGTGAATCAGGCCGGGAAGACGCCCGTGGACAAATACCGATCGCCGCGGTCGCACACCACAAACACGATGGTGGCGTTGCTCACATGGCGCGCGGTCTGCAGCGCAACCCAGCAAGCGCCTGCGGCGGAGATGCCGGCGAACAGGCCTTCTTCACGCGCCAGGCGCCGTGCCATGTCTTCCGCATCGGACTGGCTGACGAGCACCAGCTCGTCCACGGTCTCAGGGCGGTAGATCTTGGGCAGATACGCCTGCGGCCATTTGCGGATGCCGGGGATGCGCGAGCCTTCGGACGGCTGTGCGCCGATGATGCGGATCTCGCTGTTCTGTTCCTTGAGGAAGCGGGACGTGCCGGTGATGGTGCCGGTGGTGCCCATCGCGCTGACGAAGTGGGTGACGCGGCCCTGGGTATCGCGCCAGATTTCCGGGCCGGTGGTCTCGTAGTGGATGCGCGGGTTGTCGCTGTTGCCGAACTGGTCGAGCACCCGGCCCTTGCCGTCCCGCTGCATCTGCTCGGCGAGGTCACGGGCGTATTCCATGCCGCCGGAACGCGGGGTCAGGATGAGTTCAGCACCAAAGGCCTTCATCGTCTGCGCGCGTTCGATGGAGAGGTCTTCCGGCATGATCAGCACCATGCGGTAGCCGCGGATGGCGGCGGCCATGGCCAGCGCGATGCCGGTATTGCCGGAGGTGGCTTCGATCAGCGTGTCGCCGGGTTTGATTTCCCCGCGTTCTTCGGCGCGGCGGATCATGCTGATGGCAGGCCGGTCCTTCACCGAGCCGGCCGGATTGTTGCCTTCCAGCTTGGCCAGCAGCACATTGCCGCGCGCGGCCAGCTCTGGGCCCAGCACGCGCTGGAGCCGAACCATCGGCGTGTTGCCGATCACATCCTCCAGCGTCGGATAGCTGGGTCCCTCGAAAGCAGGTGCGTCACTCATGGGCCGCATTCTCTCAGTGAGCCTATGGCTTTGCATGGCATAATGGCTTTCTTTTCTGACGTCGCCCGGATGGCGAAATCGGTAGACGCAGGGGACTCAAAATCCCCCGCCGCAAGGTGTGTCGGTTCGAGTCCGACTCCGGGCACCACACGACGCAGAAACTGTGGCCGCAGCGATGCCGGCCCACCATCCCCAGCTCTTTGCGGCCTTCTCTTTTCGGCCTTCTCTTTTCGGTCTTCTCTCTCCGGCCTTCGCTTTTCGGCCTTCTCTTTTCCGAATTCATCCGCTCGTCCTAGCACAGCGAGAATTGCCCGGAGATCGCCCCGGTCGCACCTGCCCGGCGCCCATCGACCGCACGGGCCGGCTCTGCTCCCGGCTACACTGTGTTGCGGAAATTTCCCGACGCAGGAGCCATCGGACCAATGCCATTCATTCCTCCGGTCACCAAAGCCTTGATGCTGCTGTGCGTCGGCCTCTTCTGTCTGTTCAGCCTCTTGCCGCAACTCGCGCCCTTGCAGAATGCACTGGCCTTGTGGCCGTTGAACACCGGTCTGTTCAACGTCTGGCAGCCGCTCACTTACGGGTTCCTGCATGGCGACCCGCTGCACCTGTTTTTCAACATGCTGGGCCTGTGGATGTTCGGCTCGGAGCTGGAAACGGTCTGGGGCGGCAAGCGCTATTCGCAGTTGCTGGCGGCCAGCGTGCTCACAGCGGCCGTGGCGCAACTGGTCTTCACCCTGGTCGTGGGCACCGCAGCGCCGACGGTGGGCATTTCCGGCGGCCTCTTCGGTCTGCTGCTGGCCTATGGCCTGATGTTCCCGGACCGGATCATCATGCCGCTGTTCCCGCCCATTCCGATGAAGGCCAAGATCTTCGTGGCCATCTTCGGCGCGCTGGAACTGCTGCTGGGCATCACCGGTTCCACCGGCATCGCCCACTTCGCCCATCTGGGCGGCATGCTCGGCGCCTGGCTGATGATCAACTACTGGCGCGGCGGCCGCCGTCGCTGACCCGCTTTGCACGCCCCTGGCGTTCAGACGCCTGGGGCGGGTGCGCTTTCAGCGGGCAACGCGCTCACCGACGCCTTGTTTCAGCCAGCGCTTCCTCGAGCGCCTCGCGCGGCGTCGGGTACTTCAGCTTCAGTCCCAGCTCGCGGGTCAGGCGGCGGTTGATCAACCGGCGCGACTCGCCCAGGAAGCTCATCTGCATCGGTGAAAAGTGGCTGGCGGCTTCGTCCCGCGCAATGCGCACCGGCACCGGCAGGCCGCTCATCTGCGCCACCATCGTGTAGTAATCCCCCATCTTCATTTCACTGCTGTCGCTGGCGTGCACCACGCGCTGCGGGCGGCCTTTGAACAGCGCGCGCAGGCAGGCCCGCGCCAGATCGTCGGCATGAATGTGGTTGGTGTAGACATCGTCCTCCGGTCGCAGTACCGGCATGCCGCGGGCGACTCGGTCGCGCGGGTCGCCGCCGTCGCGGTCCAGGGCATAAATGCCGGGCACGCGCAGGACGGTCACGGCACAACCACTGCGCCGCCCCCAGGCGCGCAGTTGGGCTTCCGCATCCACCCGTCGCCAGGCCCGGTCGTTGCGGGGATTGACGGTGCGGGTTTCGTCAAACTGCGCCCCGCCACAATCGCCGTACACGCCGGTAGTGCTGGCATACACCAGATGCAGCGGCGGCGCCTGACGCGACAGCGCTTCCAGCAGGTGACGGGTACGCCCGTCCTGATGGCCCTCGCGTCCCGGCGGCGCGAGGTGCAGCACCCGATCCGCCAGTCCGGCCAGCCGCGCCAGCGTGGCGGGTTCATCCAGATTGCCCACCAGCGGAATCGCCCCGAGGGCGCGCAGTTCCGGCACCCGCGCCGCCTGACTGGTCAGCGCATAAACCGTCCACCGGCCTTGCAGCAGACGCAAGACGCGCTGCCCGACATCTCCGCATCCGACGATCAACAGGCGCTCGCGACGCTGGCGGGTCTGACGGGAAGTCGTGTTGTGGAACATGAAAGCATCGGGAGGTCTGAGGAAGCCGCGAGTGTAGAAGCGTCCACGGGCCCGCAAGGACGCGGGGCATCAGGCAAAATGGCGGATTGGCCAGGTGCTGCCTGGCGTGTGTTTTCTTTTTGCCTCACCTCTTTGCCATCATGAGCTTTCAGGTCACCGTCCTGCCCAGCGGCCGCGTCTATTCCGTCGATGACGACGAAACCCTGCTGGGCGCCGCCATCCGCCAGGGCATTGGCCTGCCCTACGGTTGCAAGGACGGCGCCTGTGGCTCCTGCAAGAGCAAGCTGGTGGAAGGCAAGGTCACGCACGGCGAGCATCAAAGCAAGGCCCTGTCAGATGAAGAAGAAGCGCAAGGCTTCGTGCTGACCTGCTGCGCCCGCCCGCATACCGATTGCACTGTGGAAGCCCGTACCGTGCCGGGCGCCGGCGAGTTCCCGGTGCTCAAGCTGCCCAGCCGCGTGCTGACCATCGAGAAACCCGCGGCGGACGTGGCTGTGGTCCGGCTGCAGCTGCCGGCCAATCAGCAACTGCAATACCGCGCGGGCCAGTACGTCGAATTCATCCTGCGGGACGGCGCCCGCCGCAGCTATTCCATGGCCAATGCACCGAGCCGCCTGGGCACGCCGCCCGCCATCGAACTGCACATCCGCCACATGCCGGGCGGCAAGTTCACCGACCATGTCTTCGGCGCTCTGAAGGAAAAAGACATCCTGCGCATGGAAGGCCCCTTCGGCAGCTTCTTCCTGCGCGAGGACAGCGACAAGCCCATCCTGCTGCTGGCCTCCGGCACCGGCTTTGCGCCGATCAAGGCCATCATCGAGCGGCTGCAGGACGAAGGCATCACCCGCCCGGTGCATCTGTACTGGGGCGCCCGCGCCCGCGCCGACCTGTATCTGCACGATTGGGCCGAGCAGGCAGCCGCGGCGATGCCCAGCCTCACCTATATCCCGGTGCTGTCCGAGGCCAGGGCGGAAGATGGCTGGACAGGCCGCACCGGCTTCGTCCACCAGGCCGCGATGGCGGACTTCCCCGATCTCTCCCACCATCAGGTGTATGCCTGCGGCGCGCCGATCATGGTGGAGTCTGCGCAGCGCGATTTTGTCGCGCAGTGCAAGCTGCCGACGGAAGAGTTTTACGCGGACGCCTTCACCTCCGAAGCGGACAAGCACGCCGCCTGAAGCGGCGCTGATCTGGCGCACCTGCTGGCCGCACAGACAAATCCCGACTGTCGTCGCGGAGGGTGCTGGAAGCGGCCGGCCGGTCCATACTGACGGTCATGAAGCATTTCCCGCCGCCCTACTCCAGTGCCGCCCAGTTTGAGCAGCAGCTCTCCGATCTGGGTCATACGGTCATCGCGCCGGAGAGTCTGACGCACTGGCTGCACTGCCAGGCCAACGACCTGCGGCAACTGCAGACCTACTGGAACGACCTGCCCCCGGACACCTACCTGCGTGATGGCGGCCGCTACCGGTTCCGCCGCCACAGCAGCTTCGTCGTCGACGCGCAGGCGGATCCGGCGGTGCGTCTTGCGCCGCACCGGGCCCACTGGCAGCCTCTGGACTACAACGCCTTGCACGGCGGCATCGAACGCATGTTCGAGCCGATGGCGCCCGCTGCCATCGACCTCCCCATCTGGCCCCGCTTGCTGCTGGGCCTGGCGAGCGTCGCCGACCGCCTCAAGGGCGCCCGCCCCTGGTTCGTTGAAGCGCACCAGTTCCGCATCGACACGGCGGGCGGCATTGGCCGGCCGACACCCGAGGGCGCCCACCGCGACGGCGTCGATCTCGTCGCGGTCTTCATGCTGAGCCGCAGCGGCATCAAGGGTGGCGAGTCCCGCGTTTTTGAGGCGGACGGTCCCCGCGGCCAGCGCTTCACGATGATGGAGCCGTGGACCCTGCTGCTGCTTGACGACGAGCGTGTCATCCACGAAACGACGCCGATCCAACCCATGGATCCGCACCACGCAGGCCACCGGGACACCCTGGTGGTGACCCTGCGCGCTGACTCGTTCATGGGACCTTGACCGTACAAAAACCTCCCCAAGCGATGCAAAAGTTGCATCAGCCGCCACTCACCGAAGCGCCCCGGAAAACCGGCATCTCCTACACTTCCGACACCCGCATCGCGCCACAAGCGCCCCCGCGGCCTCCCGGCCCGACTTCCCGCAAGCCTGGCCATTTCTTCAAAGCATCACAAGTGCAGGCCCTCGTATGAACGCCCTCACCGACATCGCCCGTGCTCTGGCAGCCGGCGCCACTGATTCCCTCCCCACGTCGCTTTTTGGTCTGCCCGACCAGGCTCCGCATGAGCAGGTGCTGCTGGCGGCCGATCCGGAAACTGGCCTGCGCGCCATTCTGGCCGTGCACAGCACCGCCCGCGGCCCGGCCTTTGGTGGCTGCCGCTTCTGGAGCTACGACAACGAGCTGGCGGCACTCAACGATGCCCTGCGCCTGTCCCAAGGCATGAGCCTGAAGAATGCCCTGGCCAACCTGCCTTTTGGCGGTGGCAAGGCGGTCATCATCAAGCCGGCGGGCGACTTCGACCGCCCCGCGCTCTTCGCCGCCTTCGGCCGCGCCGTGCAATCGCTCAACGGTGCCTATATCACCGCTGAAGACGTCGGCACCACCACCGCCGACATGAAGGGCATGATGGCCACGACGCAGTACGTGTCCGGCATCCCCCGCGAAGGTGCCTTTGGTGGCGACCCCAGCCCCAAGACCGCTTTCGGCGTCTTCGTCTCCATCGACGAAGGCGTGCGCCGCGTCATGGGCCGCGACTCGCTGGAAGGTGTGCGCGTCGCCCTGCAGGGCCTCGGCGCTGTGGGCTGGCACCTGGCCGAATACTTGCACAAGGCCGGCGCCAAGCTCGTCGTCGCCGATGTCAACGCTGAGAAGGTCAGCCGCGCCCAGGCCGAATTCGGCGCCACGGCCGTCAGCGTCAGCGACATCCTTGGCGCGGACGTCGATGTCGTCGCCCCCTGCGCCCTGGGCGCCGTGCTGAACAGCACCACCATCCCGGCCCTGCGCGCCCGCCTCATCGCCGGCGCCGCCAACAACCAGCTGGCCACCGCCGCCGACGGGGACGCCCTGCAGGCCCGCGGCATCACCTATCTGCCGGACTACCTGGTCAATGCCGGCGGCATCATCAGCGTCGCCCGCGAATTCCGCGGTGAAGGCGAAGAGACCGCAGTCATGAACGAAGTCGCGCAGATCCGTGGCCGCGTGTCCGAACTGCTGGACCGCATCAAGACCAGCGGCCAGACCCCCGCACGCGAAGCCGACGCCTGGGCGCGCTCGCTGCTGGTCAAGCCGGCCAAGGCCTGATGAATCCGCCGCGCAGACGGCGGTAGGAGACAAAAAGAAAGGGGCTGCCCATAGCGGGCAGCCCCTTTTGACGTTGGTGCGACTATTCGCCGAGGTAAGCCGCGCGCACCTTCGGATCGCTCAACAGCGCACGGCCTTCGCCCTGCATCGTCACCAGACCCGACTCCATCACGTAACCGCGATTGGCCAGCTCCAGCGCCCGGCTGGCGTTCTGCTCCACCAGCAGCACGGTCACGCCCTGCTGGTGAATGTCGTTCACCACCTCGAAGATCTTGTCCACCATGATCGGGGACAGGCCCATCGACGGCTCGTCCAGCAACAGCAACTTCGGGCGCGCCATCAGCGCACGCCCCATCGCCAGCATCTGCTGCTCGCCGCCTGACATGGTGCCCGCCAGCTGGCTGCGACGCTCCTTCAGACGCGGGAACAGCGCGAACACCTTCTCGATGTCGTCCTGGATTTCCTTGTCCCGCCGGATGTGCGCGCCCATCTGCAGGTTCTCGGTGATGGTCATGCGGGTGAAAGTGCCGCGGCCTTCCGGCACCATCACCAGCCCCTGCTTCACCAGGTCCCAGGCCCCCCGGCCCTTGATGGACTGGCCCAGGAACTTCACATCGCCAGTCTGCAGTCCCTGCAGCCCGGTGATCGCCTTCAGCGTTGTTGTCTTGCCCGCGCCATTGGCGCCGATCAGGCTCACCAGCTCGCCCTGTCGCACCTCGAAATCCACGCCCTTGACGGCCTGGATGCCGCCGTAAGCGACTGCCAGCCCCTGGACCTGGAGCAGGATGTTGTCTGCCATCTTGTTCGTTTCCTTGTCAGTCTGGCCGCGTCAGTGCGCCGCATGCGCCGCGTGGGCGCCCAGGTAAGCCTCGATCACCTTCTCATTGCGCTGCACGTCTGCCGGCGTGCCTTCCGCAATCTGCTTGCCGTAGTCCAGCACCGTCACCCGGTCGCACAGGCCCATCACCAGCTTCACATCGTGTTCGATCAGCAGGATGGTGCGGCCGTCATTGCGGATGCGGTCGATCAGCTCGCGCAGCACCACCTTCTCGGTGGCGTTCATGCCGGCGGCCGGCTCATCCAGCGCAATCAGCTTCGGGTCGGTCGCCAGCGCACGGGCAATCTCCAGGCGGCGCTGGTCGCCGTAGGACAGGGTGCGGGCCTTGAAGCGGGCATAACGCCCGATGCCCACATAGTCCAGCAGCTCCTGCGCGCGAGCGGCAATCGCCGCTTCTTCCGCCTTGAAACCCGGTGTGCGGAAGACCGCACCGAAGAGTCCGGAATGGGTGCGCACATGGCGGCCCACCATCACGTTCTCCAGCGCCGTCATGTCGGCGAAGAGACGGATGTTCTGGAAGGTCCGGGCGATGCCGGTCTTGGCCACCTGATGCACCGCCTGCGGACGATACGGCTGGCCGCCCAGCTCAAAGGTGCCAGAGTCCGGCGTGTACAGGCCGGTGATCACATTGAAGAAGGTGGTCTTGCCGGCACCGTTCGGGCCGATCAAGCCATAGACCTGGCCTTTTTTGATGTCCAGACCGACTTCGGACAGCGCCTGCAGGCCGCCGAAGCGCTTGGACACACCAGCCACTTTCAGTACGGATTCACTCATGGGTTCTTGCTCCTGCGGGTGTCACTGGGCTGCTTTGGCGGCGGCTGCGGCGGCGGCCGCTTCATCCGCCTGCGACTTGCGCAGCACTTCGCCATGGTCCTTGGCCGGCCACAGGCCGCGCGGACGCACCAGCATGATCACGATCATCGCCAGCGCAATCAGCAGCTGACGCAGGATGGCCGCATCCAGGCGACCATCGGTCATCTGCTGCAGCGGGCCGGCGACATAACGCAGCGCCTCCGGCAGCGCGGCCAGCAGCAGCGCACCGACGATCACGCCCGGGATGTGGCCGATACCGCCCAGCACCACCATGGCCACGATCATCACCGACTCCTGCAGGCTGAAGGACTCCGGCGACACAAAGCCCTGGAACGCACCGAACATCGAGCCCGCCACGCCGCCGAAGGTGGCGCCCATGCCGAAGGCCAGCAGCTTCATGTTGCGGGTGTTGATGCCCATCGCCTTGGCGGCGATTTCGTCTTCACGGATGGCCATCCAGGCGCGGCCGATGCGGGAGTTCTCCAGGCGATAGCAGATGATCACCGAGCCGATCACCAGCGCCAGGAAGAGGTAGTAGTACATCGAGACCGACTGGACATTGAAGCCGAGGATCTCGTGCGACTTGCTGAACTCGAAGCCCAGGAAGTGGATGCCGTCGATCTGGCCGATGCCGCGCGGGCCGTTGGTGACGTTCAGCGGATATTCCATGTTGTTCAGGAACACCCGGATGATTTCACCGAAGCCCAGCGTGACGATGGCCAGGTAGTCCCCGCGCAGCTTCAGCGTGGGAGCGCCGAGCATCACCCCGAAGAAGCCTGCAATCAGCGCCGCCAGGGGAATGACCACCAGCAGCGGCATGTGCAGCCCTTGCGGGAAGGAGGCAGCGATGTGCTCGAAGTTGTCGGTCAGATGCGGACTGTTGAGTAGCGCAAAAAGATAGGCGCCCACCGCATAGAAGGCGACATAGCCCAGGTCCAGCAGACCGGCATAACCGACCACGATATTCAGCCCGAGGGCCAGCAGCACATACAGCAGTGCCAGGTCGATGATGCGCACCGGCGCATTGCCGCCCTGCTGCGCCACCAGCGGCAACGCCAGCAGCAGCACACCCGCAATCAGGAAAACAAACAGCTTGTTCTTTTGACTTTGCATGTTGGGCACCTCAGGCTCGATCGGCCACGCGCTCACCCAGCAGGCCGGACGGTCGCAGGGTCAGCACCAGGATCAGGGAGAGGAAAGCGAAGATGTCGGAGTAATGGCTGCCCAGCACGCCGCCCGTCAGGTCGCCGAGGTAGCCGGCGCCGATGGCTTCGATCAGGCCCAGCAGCACCCCGCCCAGCATGGCGCCGGAGAGGTTGCCGATGCCGCCCAGCACGGCGGCGCAGAACGCCTTCAGGCCCGGTGTGAAGCCCATGTCGTGCTTGACGGTGCCGTAGTTGGCGGCCCACATCAGGCCCGCGACGGCGGCCAGTGCGGCGCCGATGACGAAGGTCATCGAAATCACCGCATCGGGCTTGATGCCCATCAGCGAGGCCACGCGAGGGTTCTCCGCGGTGGCGCGCATGGCGCGGCCGACGCGGGTGTGGTTCACCAGGAAGACCAGACCGGCCAGCATCACCACCGTGACCACCAGAATGACGATCTGCGTCATGGTGATGGTGGCGCCGAAGACGGGGATCGGGTCATTCGGCAGCAGCTGCGGGAAGGACTTGGGATTCGGCTTCCAGATGATCATGGCCAGCGTCTGCAGCAGCAGCGACATGCCCATGGCCGTGATCAGCGGCGCCAGCCGCGGCGCATTGCGCAAGGGCCGGTACGCGATCTTTTCAATCACAAAGTTGAGCAAGGTACACACGACCACCGCGCAGACCAGCGCGACAAGCATGAGCGCCCAGCCGGGCAGGCCACTGTCGGCCAGCACCGTCACGACGGTCCAGCTCACGATCGCCCCGACCATCAACACCTCGCCGTGCGCGAAGTTGATCAGGCTGATGATCCCGTAAACCATCGTGTAGCCCAGTGCCACGAGCGCATACATGCTGCCCAGCACCAGACCATTGATGATCTGCTGAATAAGTATCTCCATAAGGCCCCAGCAATCTGTTTGAAGAACGCGTCTTGGAATGACCGGCGCAAAGGTGCAACCCTCGTGCCAACCGGGACGTTTCAAGGGTATTCACCGACCGAAATCCCCCTGGGGACCCCGCTCGATGCGATGCTTGCAGTCTCGGTGACGCCAGGGTGGGCGAAAATCCGCACAAACCGCCTCAACTTCTGGGCGATTCCCCGCCAGTCCCCGCCATGAGTGGACGTGGGCTGCACGAAGGTCGGTCTTTTCGGCACACTTGCGGCCCTGAGCTCCTCCGCCACACTTGAGTGGCGGCGGGCTCGTGTGGCGGTCATTCTGCCAGCGCTGACCCTGGGTTCCATGCGGTTTCACCCCCGGGGAATCACACCCCCCAGACTGCTTGTTTTCCTCGTCTTTCTGACTTCTTTCTGCCGAACCCGTTCCCTTGCTGTTCCCACACTCCCCCTCGGACCCGGCCGTGACGTCCGCCGCTTCCGCCCGTGATCCGGTGCCTCGCCCCGCCAGGGATCGCGCGCCGCGGCGGTGGCGGCATCGGCTCTCGACCGCGCTGAGCCGCCCGAGTTTTTATCTCTATCTCACCGGGGTGCTGATGGTGCTGGGCCTGGTGCTGGGCCACCGGTGGAGCGAGCGGGCCAGCCTGGACCAGCTCTCGGCACTGGCGACCGAACGGCTGGAGCTCTATGCCGCCAACCTCTCCACCGAACTGAGCCGCCACGCCTATCTGCCCAGCCTGCTGGCCATTGATGAGGATGTGGGCCGGCTGCTGGAGCATCCGGGGGACGAGCGACTGCGGCATCAGGTCAGTCAGTCCTTCGCACGGGTCAATGTGCGGGCCGGCACCACCCAGATTTTTGTGGCGGATGCCGAGGGATCGGTGCTGGCGGCCAGCGAGCCTCTGCTAGCACCGCCGCGCCTGGCGGAGGCGGTTGCGCAGGAGCGGCATCACATCTTTGCGTCGGATGCCAGTCCCGTGGATGGCACGGCCACCGGCAGCACCAACTTCTTCCTGCTGCAGACGGTGCGACGCCAGCAGCGGGTGCTGGGCGTCATCGTCGTCAAGCTGAACCTGGCGCCCCTGGAGGCCACCTGGGTGGACCTGGGCCTGCGCTCGCAAGGGGAGCGGATCCTGGTGGCGGACGACCAGGGCGTGGTCATCATGAGCAGTGTGCAGGCCTGGAAGTATGCGGTGCTGAGCGAAGCGGACGAGGCCCAGCGCGCGCAGCTTCAGGCCAGTGCCCGTTATCCGCAGGCCGTGGGGCCCAACCTCGGTCTGCCTGCTGTCCTGGAGGCCTACAACAGCCTGCTGGTGCAGGCGCCTCCGCCGGCGAGCACCACGGTGTTGGCGCAGGAGCGGCAGCTGCTCCCGCTGGGGCTGCGGCTGCTGGCCCTGTCCGACCTGACGGAAGTACGGCGCCAGGCGCGTCTCGCGGCGTGGAGCGGCGCGGCGTTTGGCGCGGCAGTCGGCATGCTGGCGCTGTATCTGGCGGCTCGTCGCCGGGCGGTGCGGCAGCTCTTCGTCGCCAAGACCGAACTGCAGGACGCCCATGCACGGCTGGAACGCACGGTGGATGAACGCACAGCGGAACTCCGCCAGTCCAACGATGCGCTCAAGGAGCAGATCGCCCAGCGGGAGCAGACCGAAGGGGAACTGCTGCAAGCCAGCAAGCTGGCCGTGCTGGGGCAGATGTCGGCCGGCCTCTCCCACGAGGTGAATCAGCCGCTGACGGCCTTGCGCGCCCTCGCCCGCAATGCGCAGCGCCTGCTACAGAACGGCCGCACCCAGGCGGTGGCGGACAACCTGCAGGCCATGGACGACATGGTGGAGCGCATGGGCCGCATCACCCGGCAGCTCAAGAGCTTCGCGCGCAAGGCCGAAGGGGTGGACTCGCCCTCCCCGCTGCTGGCCAGCGTGCGCAACGCCTATCTGCTGCTGGAACACCGCACGCGCGGCCAGCCGTTGTCCTTTGAAGTGGACGTGCCGGAGAGCCTGCGGGTGCGGGCGGAGGCCAACCGTCTGGAGCAGGTGCTGGTGAATCTGTTCGCCAATGCGCTGGACGCGATGCTGGAAGATTCGAGCAGTCCAATGCTGCTGCGGGTGCAGGTGGAACCGCTGGACGGCGGGCAGCGGGTGCTGGTCAAGATTCAGGACAGCGGCCCGGGCCTGGACGAAGCTCTGCTGCCGCGGCTGTTCGAACCGTTTTTCACCACCAAGCCGGCGGGCGAAGGCCTGGGGCTGGGCTTGGTGATTTCATCGAAGATCGTGCATGAGTTTGGTGGCCAGCTTCGCGCTCGCCGGCTGGACCCGGGTATGAGCCTGGAGTTCGACCTCGCGGTCGACACCTGGAATGTGGAGGAACAAGGGCATGTTTGAAGGCTACAAGGTCGTGTTTGTGGAAGACGACCTGCCAGTGCGGGTGAGCCTGACACAGACGCTGGAACTGGAAGGACTCGAAGTGCTGCCCTGCCGCAGTGCAGAAGAAGCGCTGCCGCACATCCAGCCGGGTGCTCAGGTGGTGATGGTCACCGACGTGCGCCTGCCCGGCATGGACGGACGGGCCTTGCTGGACCATGTGCGGGCGACGGACCCCGGCATTCCGGTCATCCTGATCACCGCGCATGGCGACGTGCAGATGGCCGTGCAGGCGATGCGCACGGGTGCGTATGACTTCATTGAAAAGCCGTTCGCGCCGGAGCGATTGATCGAAGCGGTGATGCGGGCGCTGGACCTGCGCATGCTGCGGCATTCCGCGGAAGAGCTGCGGGCACAGTTGCAACGGGCCAGTGGCATTGAGGCGGTGCTGCTCGGGCGCTCGGCGGCGATGCAGCAATTGCGGCGGCAGATTCTCAATCTGGCGGGCACCTCGGCCGATGTGATGATCCTGGGCGAGACGGGCACCGGCAAGGAACTGGTGGCGCGTTGCCTGCATGACCAGAGTCCAAGGCGGGATCGTCACTTTGTGGCGATCAACTGTGGCGGCTTGCCGGAGGCGCTGTTCGAGAGCGAGCTGTTCGGGCATGAGCCGGGCTCTTTCACCTCGGCGGCGAAGCGGCGCATTGGCAAGATCGAGCATGCCAATGGTGGCACGCTGCTGCTGGACGAGATCGAGACGATGCCCGTGCCATTGCAGATCAAGCTGCTGCGGGTGCTGCAGGAGCGGCGGATCGAGCGGCTGGGGTCGAATGAAGAGTTGCCGATCAATGTGCGCTTCATTGCGGCGAGCAAGGCGGACCTGAAGGAGCTGGGCGATCGCGGGCAGTTCCGGAACGACCTGTACTACCGGCTCAACATTGCGACGCTGCAATTGCCGCCGCTGCGGGAGCGGCGGGAAGACATTCCGCTGCTGTTTGAGCATTTCGTGGCTCAGGCCTGCGCGCGGTACGAGCGCCCCGCCCCGGAACTCACGCCAGAAAAGCTGCGTGAGTTGATGGCACACGACTGGCCTGGCAATGTGCGCGAGATCCGCAATGCAGCCGACCGATTTGTGTTGGCGCTGGATGATCTGGACAGCCAGGCGGCACTGCAGGATCTGCCGAGCCTGAATCTGGCGCGGCAGATGGAGCTGGTGGAGAAGGCGTTGATTGAGCAGGCGCTACGACGCACGCAAGGCAAGGTGCCGGCGGCGATGGAGCTGCTGGGGACGCCACGCAAGACGCTCTATGACAAGCTGCATCGGCATGGGATTCAGCTGGATGATTTCCGCTGATGTCACTCGTCGTGAATGGGCCTGGGTAGTGGCGCGCGCCATCCATGGAAGATGGCCATCATGCGCAGGAACATGCACAGGCCGGCACCTGCCAGCACCGGATAGACCGGCGGCAATTGGAAGGCATGGCCGAGCGCCACGACCGCTCCCGCCATCAGGGCGGCCAGTGCGTAGAGGTCGGCGCGCAGCACAAAGGGAATCTCCCCGCTGAGCACGTCCCGGATCATGCCCCCGCCGATGCCGGTGATCATGCCCATCAGCGCACTCATCACCGGATGAATGCCGAACTGGATGGCCTTCTGGGTGCCGACGACGGCAAAGAGCGCCAGGCCGAGCGCGTCCAGAAACTGCATCAATCGCTGGTAATGGACGATGTGGGCGGACCAGAAGAACGTCGCCAGCCCTGACAGCACGGCAATGACGAAGTAGTGGATCTCCGTCATCGCGGCGGGCGGGATGGCGCCGATCAGCACGTCACGGATCATGCCGCCGGCCACAGACACCACAAAGGCCAGGAAGAGCACGCCAAAGAGGTCGAAACGCTTACGCACGCCGACCATGGCGCCGCTGACGGCAAACGCAATGGTGCCGAGCCAGTCGAGCAGTTCAAGAATGATGGCCTGGAGGTCGTAGCCCATAAAGCAGCTGGGAGGACGGGAGCGTGATTGTCCCCCAGCCTTGGTGGCGCCAGCGGCTAGACCAGACCCAGAGGCCCGGGAAGGCCCGACGGACGCAGACGCTCCACCGATGCTTCGGAAGTGGATTCATCGAACTTGCGAGCAAAAAGGATCGGCCCGTCGCCGTAGGCACTCCCTTCCGGGTGCCAAGGATGGGCGAGCAGCGCGTCTACATCCTTGGGGCCGAGCACATCGGGGCTGGCCGCCCCGGGTCGCCAACAGGTGAAGGTCAAAGCACGGGCCACCTTCGAGGCGAATCTTGAATTGCCGACAAGCGTCTGAATCAAGGTTTCGTCTGCACAGGAAATGCCCCGGATGAATCGCACGAGCGCGGGACGGGCCGCCACCTCAGACAGGAGGGTTTCACAGCAGTCCCGCGTCAGCGCCCACCACTGGCTCCCGCCAAATGGCCTGAGGTCCGCAAAGGCCGGTCGGTAATCGCGTTGGGCGCGTAGCAGCCCGTGGCGCAACAGGCGGCGCTGGATCTTGCCAATCAGCGTCGGTGGGAACCACCGGGCCGTGAGGCGCTCTTCGCTCTTGTTGGCTTCCACGCTCGGAATGGGCACGAGGTTGATGAACTCCCGGTCCGGGTTCGCTGCGAAAAAGGTTTGCAAGGCTTCGGCGGACCGCAAAGGAAGATCCATGCCGCTGAGCAGCACGAGACGGTCATACCGCTGCGGCGCAGCGAGAGCGGCGCGCATCAGGGAGAAGCTGGCTTCCAGCTGGGAGTAGTCCCCCCAATGCACGGCGACCCGATCGGCGCCGGTGCAGAAGTGCACGCCCAGCGCGCGGAGGCTGTCGAAGGGAGCGGCGTCTGCCTTGGCATCGACATGAATGAAGATGCCGGCATTGGGATGCGACAGCAACTCGACCAGACGACGCAACTGTGCCGGCGCGGTGTGCGCCTGGATCAGATAAGCAATGTTCACGGGGCCCTCGCGAGGTGGATCCGGCTTCTTCAGGAAGTGGGCCGCCTGCGCAGCGTCAGGCGAAGCCATCCCATGCGCCTTCGGGCGTCTTGATGGCCGGTTGTCTCAAGGCGAGGATACGCGGCAATCGTGACCAAACGTCACACGCAGCGCGCCAACCCGCATGAATAGGGGGCAAGGGAATGCCGGCTCGATCAAGAAGATCACCCGTATTGCCGACTGGTCTGGGGTCCGCCTCCCGGCGGCCAGAAAAACGAAATTGTCGGCTGAAACGGCCGACCCGCGGAGGACCTCACGCCGGATCGATGGCCGTGAGCGACGACCCTCAGCGGCGGCTGTCGGACTTCCCCAGCGTCCGGATGACTCATCGCCGGCATCCGCGGGGGCTCCCCCTCACACCTTTTGCGCCGCCTTGTCCAGCACCGCCTTGAGCTCGTCAATCGTCGCCGGCTTCACCAGATACGCCGCCGCACCGCGACGCAGCGCTTCCTTCGCATCCGCTGGATCCGACAGCCCGGTCAGCAGCACGATGGTGATCGGCCCGTGGCTCAGGGCCTCGGCAATGAAGTCCATGCCATGCCCGTCCGGCAGCGTCCGGTCCAGCACCATCACATCCGGCACACGCTCGGCAATACGGGCCCGCGCATCCTTCAGGGAGGCCGCCATGGCAGTCTCGTACCCTTCCATTTCCAGGAGGATGGACAGGGTTTCACTCGATTCAAGGTTGTCGTCGACCAGGACGGCGTAAGGCATGGCAGTCGGGTGGCACAACACGCCACCCCCTATGTGAAAGAGGGAACAGGAAGCGCCGGAGTGTCCCCCGGAAGCTGCCCACGGCAAACTTTCTCGTGCGAGAAACGGATCGGATTCGAGGGCAAATACCGCTCCCAACCCACTCCAAGGAGTGGTGCTGGCGCCCGTTCGACGCGCTTAAACTTGCCGCAGATACTTTCTTTCCCTCACCGACGCCACAGCCGCCCATGAAGAGTCCCAAGACCGCCCGCCCATCCACCAAGGTGACCCTGGGCATGGTGGCCGAGGCCAGCGGCGTTTCGCCCAGCACCGTCTCCCGCATCCTGAACGGCACCGCTGTCGTCAGTCAGGACAAAAAGGACGCCGTAGACCGCGCCATCGCCGAACTCGGTTTTGTGCCCAACCCCATCGCCCGGCTGCTGGCCGGCGGCCGCTCGCTCAGCGTCGGCGTGGTCACCCAAAGCCTGGACAGCCCGTATTACGGGGTTGCCCTTCGGGGCATCGAGGAAGTGCTCGCCGCCGCCGGTTATTGCCCGCTGTTTGCCAGCGGTCATTGGAGCGCCAAGGAAGAGCAGCGCTGCATCGACACCCTGCGCTCCCGCCGGGTGGACGGCATGATCGTGCTGACCGGCCGCCTGTCGGACGAGGCACTGCGCAAGATGGCCAAGGAGATGCCGGTGGTGGTGACCGGCCGTTCGCTGAAGGCGCCGGGGCTGTTTTCCCTGAATTTCAACGACTTTGAAGGCGCCCGCCTCGCCACCGACCATCTGCTGGCCCAGGGCCACCGCAAGATCGCCTTCATTTCTGGCGACCCGGTCCACCCGGATGCCCAGGAGCGCCTGCGGGGTTACCGCACCGCCCTGGAGGCGGCCGGCATCAAGTACAAGCCGGCGCTGGTGCTGCCCGGCCTGTTCCATGAAGACAGCGGCGTGCTGGCGGTGGAACAGCTGATCAACAGCCGGGAACCCTTTACCGCCATCTTTGCCGCCAATGACCAGATGGCCTTCGGCGCCTCCCTGGCGCTGTACCGCAGGGGCATCAAGGTGCCGGAGGATGTCTCCATCGTCGGCTTCGACGATCTGGCGGGCGCCGCGCACAGCATTCCGCCGCTCACCACCATCCACCAGGCCGGCCTGGAGCTGGGTCGCTGTGCCGCGCAGGCCCTGCTCGACCTGCTCGGCGGCACCAAGCCGACGGTGCAGCTGCCCGAGCCCAAACTCATCGTGCGATCGTCAACCCGGGCGGTCTGACAGCAGCCCCCTGACGCGCCTCCGCATTCCGTCTCCGCACTAACCCTGATCTCTGCCAGGCGGCTTCCGCATTACGATGAAAGCGCTTTCATAACAAGATCATTCACGGAGACACGCTCAATGCGGCGGTGGGTTCATTCTTTGTCAGCCTTGTCGCTGGCCCTGCTCGGCAGCGCCCTGGCGCTACCCCTGGCTCGCGCCGCCGACAGCACCGGCGCCGCAGCCCCGACGGTCACATTGACCGTTGCCGCCTTCCCCGCCATTGACGAGATCGTGCGCGCTGCCGTGCCCGCGTGGCGCGCGCAGCACCCGAACGTTGACGTGAAGGTGATCAGCCGCGAGGTCAACGACCATCACACGGCCATGACCACCGCACTGTCCACCGCCAAGGGACTGCCGGATGTGATGGCGCTGGAGGTGCCCTACCTGGGCCGCTTCTCGCAAGGCACCGGCCTGCAGGACCTCTCCCAGCCGCCCTATTCCCTGGTGCAGGACCGCGACCGCTTCGTCCACTACGCCTTCGACCAGGCGACCACCGCACAAGGCGCCGTGGTCGCCGTGCCCACCGACATCGCCCCGGGCACCCTGCTCTACCGCACCGACCTGCTCACCCGCGCCGGCCTCACCGAAAAAGACCTGACCACCAGCTGGGAAGGCTTTGTGCAGGCGGGCGTGCGCATCAAGGCCACCACCGGCGCCTACCTGCTGGCCCATGCACGGGACATGAAGGACATCCTCATCCGCACCGGCATCCAGCCCGGGGAAGGCCTTTACTACGACGCGCAATCCCGTCCGCTGGTCACTTCGGCCCGATTCGTCCGCGCCTTCGAGCTGGCCCGCGCGGTGCGCCGCCAGAAGCTGGATGCGCGGGTGGCGGCCTGGTCCTCTGACTGGACCGAGGGTTTCAAGCGCGGCGGCATTGCAGCGCAGATGTCCGGCTCCTGGCTGGCCGGCCACTTGAACAACTGGCTGGCGCCCGACACCCGCGGCCGCTGGCGTGCCGCCCAGTTGCCGGAAGGCGCCTTCGCGGCCTACGGCGGCACCTACTTCGCCATGCCGCGTCTGTCCGATCCCTCACGCAAGGCGCTGGCCTACGAGTTCATCCGCTTCATGACCCTGAACCGCGACCAGCAGCTGGCGGCCTTCAAGTCCCAGGACGCCTTCCCGGCGCTGGTGGACGCGCAGACGGACCCCTTCTTCGACCAGACCCTGCCCTTCCTCGGCGGCCAGAGCGCCCGGCGCGACTGGCGTGACGCGACCCAGCACATCCGCGCAGTGCCGGTGCACAAGCAGGATGCCTTTGCTCGCGAGGTGATCGACACCGAGCTGGACAAGGTGCTGGACCGCAACAAGGACATCTCCACCGCTCTGGCCGATGCCGAGCGACTGCTGCAGCTGCGCGCGCACCGCTGAAAGGATTCCGACTCATGCGCCTTGCCCTGCCCGCCTGGATGCGCCTGTCGCCACGTTATGCGCCATATGCGCTGCTGGCCCCGTTCCTGATCCTCTTCGTCGTCTTCGGACTCTTCCCGCTGCTGTTCTCGCTGTACCTGTCCTTCCACAGCTGGGAGCCCACCAGCGGCCTGGGCGCCATGCACTGGGTCGGCCTGGACAACTTCCGCTTTGCGCTGGCCGATGCCTGGTTCTGGAAGTCACTGGGCAATACCGCCTGGCTGGCCGTGGCCTCCGGCGTGCCGCAGCATCTGGTGGCCATTCCGCTGGCCACCTTCCTGCACATTGCATTTCGTCGCTCGCGCAATGCGGTGGTGGGTGCGTATTTCCTGCCCTACATCACCTCGTCGGTGGCCATTGCCATCCTCTTCAGCTCGCTGTTCTCCACCGATTACGGCCTGGTCAATCTGGCCATTGCCCATCTGCGGGAATGGCCGCTGGTCGGCGCCCTGATGCCGGCGCAAGCGGTGGACTGGCTCAACGACCCGGACTCGCTCAAGCCCGCCATCGCCACCCTGGTGTTCTGGCGCTATGTCGGCTTCAACGTGGTGCTGTATCTGGCCGCCTTGCAGACCATTCCGCCGGACCTCTACGAGGCCGCCACGATGGACGGCGCCGGACGCTTCCAGCAGTTCTTCCACATCACCCTGCCCAGCCTGCGGCCGATGATTTTCTTCGGCGTGACGCTGAGCATCATCGGCGGCCTGCAGCTGTTCGAGGAGCCCTTCATCCTCACCGGCGGCAAGGGCGGCTCGGACCAGGCAGGCATGACTGCCGCGGTCTACCTCTACCGCAATGCCTTCGACTTCAACGACTTCGGGGCCGCCAGTGCCATGTCCTGGCTGCTGTTCCTGATCGTGGCCGCGCTGACGTGGCTGACCCACCGCGCCTTCCGCCGCAAGGACGACTGAGCCCCATGAGCACCACGATGCCCACCCCGATCGATGCGGGCCTGCGCCGCCGCCCGGCCTCCGCCCCCGCCGCCATGAGCACCTGGGCCGCCTACCTGCTGGTGGGGGTCGGTGCGCTGCTGATGCTGGCGCCGTTCTACTTCATGTTCGTGTTCGCCACCCATTCGCGTACCGAGATCTTCAACCTGCCGCCGCCGATGTGGTTCGGGGGCGACCTGCTGCACAACATCGAGCTGCTGACCAAGAAGGTGCCCTTCTGGCGCAACCTCGGGCTGAGCCTCTATGTGGGCCTGTGCAACACCGGCCTGACGCTGCTGTTCTGCTCGATGGGCGGATATGCCTTCGCGATGTACGAGTTCCGCTTCAAGAAGGCGCTGTTCGGTCTGGTGATGGGCACCATGCTGCTGCCCAGCTTCATGAACATGATCCCCAGCTTCATGATCATGGACCTGCTGGGCTGGATCGACCAGCCGCGCGCCCTCTACATCCCCGGCGCGGCCAGTGCCTTCGGCATCTTCCTGATGCGTCAGTTCATCTCGGCGTCGGTGCCGCGTGAACTGGTGGAAGCCGCCCGCATCGATGGCTGCGGCGAACTGGGCATCTATGCCCGCATCGTGCTGCCGCTGCTCAAGCCGGCGTTGGGCACGCTGGGTCTCATCACCTTCATCTCCTCCTGGAACAACTTCATCGGGCCGCTGGTGGTGATGCGCTCGCCCGACATGTACACGCTGCCGCTGGCGCTGCGAAGCATCCAGAGCCCGGTGGACACCGAATGGGGCGCGATGATGGCCGGTTCCGCCATCGCCACGCTGCCACTGATCGTGCTCTTTGTCCTGTGCTCCCGTCAGCTCATCTCGGGCCTGACCGTCGGCGCAGTGAAGTGAGCCCCCCTCCTCGAACCTGCATGCACCGATGACGACCTTCAACGTCAGTGCCGTGGCAACCGCCCCGGCCCCTACTGCCTCCACGACCCGACCCGCCGCCGCATCGGCAGGTTGCGCCCCCGGTGGACTGCCCACCGCGGCGGCCCGCCAGTTCCCCGCCGACTTCGTCTGGGCGGTCGCCACCAGCGCCTTCCAGATCGAAGGCGCGGCCGACCGGGATGGCAAGGGCCCGTCCATCTGGGACACCTTCTGCCGCCAGCCCGGCGCCATTGCCGACAACAGCCATGGCGACATCGCCTGCGAACACTACGACCGCTGGGAAGCCGACCTGGACCTGATCCAGAGCCTGGGCGCCCAGGCCTATCGCTTCTCCATCTCCTGGCCGCGGGTGCGTGCCACCGGCGACGGCCCGTGGAATGAAGCCGGCCTGGCCTTCTACGAGAAGCTGGTGGACGGCATCAATGCGCGCGGCATGAAGGCCTATGTGACGCTCAACCACTGGGACCTGCCGCAGGCCCTGCAAGACATCGGCGGCTGGGGGAACCGCGCCACCGTGGACCGCTTTGTTGAATATGCCGAAGCCATCGGCCGCCGGATCGGCCACAAGGTGGCCTCCATCGCGACGCACAACGAGCCTTGGGTGGTGGCGCAGCTGGGCCATGAGGTGGGCATCTTCGCGCCTGGCCTGAAGGACCGCCGCCTCGCGGCCCAGGTCTCGCACCACCTGCTGCTCAGCCACGGCCGCGCCGTGCGGCGCCTGCGTGCCCTGGAGCTGCCGGCCTCGCTGGGCATCGTGCTCAACCTCTCGCCGATCTATCCCGCCACGGACACCCCGGAAGACCGGGCCAAGGCCCGCCTTGAAGACGGCAAGCTGCGCCGGTGGTACATGGACCCGCTGTTCAAGGGCCACTATCCGCAGGACGTGCTGGATCACCTGGGCGATGACGCACCGCAGGTGGAAGACGGCGACATGGCCGACATTCAGCAGCCGATCGATTTCGTGGGGGTGAACTACTACTCCCGCGGCATGGCCAGCGCCGACAACAGCTTCGATTCAAAGACCAGCGGCCTGCCGCTGACCGCCATGGGCTGGGAGGTCTATCCCCAGGGCCTGACCGACCTGCTGGTCTGGCTGCACCGCGACTATCCCGAAGCGAAGCGGCTGTACGTGACCGAAAACGGCGGCGCCTTCCCTGATGTCGTGGGCGCCGACGGCCGCGTGCACGATGCCGACCGCACCAGTTATCTGGACACCCACATCGCCGCCGTCGGAGACGCCATCGCCCAGGGCGTGCCGATGGGCGGCTACATGGTGTGGAGCCTGCTCGACAACTTCGAATGGGCCTCCGGCTACGAGAAGCGCTTCGGCATCGTCCACGTGGACTACGCCACGCAGAAGCGCACCCCCAAGGACAGCGCCCTGGCCTTCCGCGATTTCGTGCGCGGACTCAAGCCGGCGGCCCAGGACTGAGACAGGCACCTCATGGGACAAGTCACACTACGCGGCCTGCGCAAGCGCTATGGCGATCACGAGGTCATCCAGGGCATCGACCTGGAAGTCCGCAACGGCGAGTTCATGGTGTTCGTCGGCCCGTCGGGCTGCGGCAAGAGCACGACGCTGCGCATGATCGCCGGCCTGGAAGAGATCGACGGCGGTGAGCTGCTGATCGACGGCGTCCGCGCCAATGAGCAGCGGCCCGCTGATCGCGGCGCGGCGATGGTGTTCCAGAGCTATGCCCTGTATCCCCACATGACGGTGGCGGAGAACATGGGCTTCGCGCTGAAGATGGCCGGCGTGCGCCGCGCTGAACGGGACGAGCAGGTGCGACGCACCGCCGAGGTCCTGCGCATCACCGACCTGCTGGGGCGCACGCCGAAGCAGCTGTCCGGCGGCCAGCGCCAGCGGGTGGCCATCGGCCGCGCCATCGTCCGCAAGCCCAAAGTCTTCCTGTTCGACGAGCCGCTGTCCAACCTGGACGCCGCCCTGCGGGTGGACATGCGCATCGAGCTGACCCGGCTGCATCAGCAACTCGGCACGACGATGATCTATGTGACCCACGATCAGGTCGAGGCGATGACCATGGGGGACCGCATTGCCGTGTTCAACAAAGGCCGCATCGAACAGGTGGGCACGCCGATGTCGCTCTACCGGCAGCCGGCCAACGCCTTTGTGGCGGCTTTCCTCGGCGCGCCCCGCATCAACCTGGTGGAACGTCCGCCAGCGGACGCACCGGCAGCAGCCCGCCAGTGGTGGGACCTGCTGGGCGGCAGCGGATGGAACGGTGCCATGCGCCTGGGCATCCGGCCCGAGCATGTGAGCGTCTGGCCGGCCGCGCAGGCGCCTTCGGACCGCCCCAGCGTTCCGGCCACTGTGGTGCTGGCGGAACACCTCGGGGATGTGTCGCTGCTGCATCTGCAGGTGGAAGGGGTGCGCGATCTGCTGGCCGCCAAGTTGCCGATGGCCCGCATCCCCCTGCGCAACGGCGATGCCGTGCGGCTTGGCGCGGATACGCCGGAGGCACTGGCCTTCGACGCCCAGGCCCGCGCACTCGCGGCGTGACGTGTCCGCTAGGGAAAGTCAGTACATCGCCCCGACACGAAGCAGATAAATTTCGACCCATTCTGAAAGCGCTTTCACAGCCGGTCGTTGCGACGTTGTAAAGAGCGTTTCATTTCGCCGATCGATCGGCTCCAGCCGCCGCGAATCGTTACTGTCCCCAACAGGCACGGTTCTGAACGACTGAGACTAATAACAGGAGACAACAATGACATCCGTGCCCTATTCGCTGACCCACGCGGCTCGCCATCAAGCCCGCCCCGTGGCCACCGCCTGCGCCCTGCTCTTCTTCGCTGCCGCGCATGCGCAGGCTCAGACCCCCCAGGCGCCTGCCGCCCCCGGCAGCGCTGCATCGGCTGCAGCCACGGACGCCAAGACCGATGCCCAGCTCGGCACCGTCGTCATCACCGGCATCCGTCAGTCGCTCGACACCTCGCTCAACCTCAAGCGCCAGCAGCGCGGTGTGGTGGACGGCATCGTGGCTGAAGACATCGGCAAGTTCCCCGACACCAACCTCGCCGAATCGATGCAGCGCATCTCCGGCGTGTCCATCGACCGCTCGATGGGTGAAGGCTCACGCGTCACCGTGCGCGGCGTCGGCCCCGACTTCAACCTGGTGCTGCTGAACGGCCGCCAGATGCCGGCCTCGTCGATCGAAGCCACCTCCGCCTCCAACTCCCGCGCCTTCGACTTCGCCAACCTGGCGTCCGAGTCGGTGTCCGCGCTGGAGGTGTACAAGACCAGCCGTGCCAGCACGCCCACCGGCGGCATTGGCGCGACGATCAACATCAAGACCGCCCGTCCGCTGGACACCAAGCGCACCGTCGCCAGCATCGGTCTGAAGGCCGTCCATGACGAAGGCAATTCGCGGCTGCCCGACACCATCAAGGGCAGCAGCGTGACGCCGGAAGTCTCCGGCATCTACAGCACCACCTTCGGCGACGGCCGCTTCGGCCTGGCCCTGTCCGGCAGCTTCCAGCGCCGCGACGCCGGCTACAACAGCGCCGGCGTGCCCGGCGGCTGGCTGCCGATCAAGGGCGATGAAGTCACCTACGGCTCGATTCCCCTGCCCGGCCAGCCCGGTGCCGACCGCATCACCAACCGGCCCGGCCCGAATGACGTCTATTCGATTCCGCAGAACGTCAACTACAACATGAACGGCGTGCGCCGCGAGCGCACCAACGGCCAGATCACCTTCCAGTTCGCGCCCACCCGCGACCTGACGACCACGCTGGACTACACCGCGTCGCAGAACAAGGTGCACACCCGCCGCAACGACATGTCGGCCTGGTTCAGCTTCGGCCCGTCCAGCAGCTCCTGGACCAACGGCCCGGTCGCGGCTCCGCTCACCTACACCGAGCTGATCGCCGGCGGCAATGCCGACGTGGCGATGGCCGGCAGTGACTTCGCCACCAAGAACACCAACAAGTCGCTGGGCTTCAATGTCGACTGGAAGGCGTCCAACCGGCTGCGCTTCGAATTCGACGCCCACCACTCCACCGCCGAATCCGGCGCGGACAGCCCCTGGGGCAGCAACAACGTCATCGGCACCGCCAGCTTCAATCGCGGCCAGACGACGGTGGACTTCAGCCAGGACCTGCCCATCCTGATCATGCCGACCACGCAGCGCGATGCGACGCAGCAGCAGGTCACCGGCTCGTCCTTCCGCAACAGCTACATGAAGAGCCAGGTGGACCAGCAGCAGGTCCGCGGCAGCTGGACCATCGACGACGACTCCAAGCTGGACTTCGGCGTCGGCCTGTCCAAGGTGCGCAACCGCTCGGCCTATTCCTTTGTTCAGCTGGACAACTGGGGCGGCACCGAGAACGGCTGGCTGAACTATCCGGACTCGGTCTGGATTCCGCAGGACCTGCGCAATTTCTTCGGCAAGATCAATGGCGTGAACGACCCGCGCCTGTTCACCCAGTTCTTCACCTTCGACTTCGGCAAGATTCGCCAGCTGGCGTCGGACTCGTGGGGCGATCCGTCCAAATACCTGGCGACGGACACCTTCTCCACCGACCGCCGCACCACCGAGAAGTCCACCAGCCTCTACGGCGAATACACCCGCGACTGGGAACTGGGCGTTCCGATGAGCGCGACCGTCGGCATGCGGTATGAGCGCACCAAGGTCGACTCCAGTGCGCTGGTGCCCATTGCCACCGGCATCTCCTGGGGTTCCAACAACGAGCTGACCGTGCTCAAGGGAGCGCCCGGCTTCACCGCCCTCAGCGGCAAGTACAGCTACTGGCTGCCCAGCATCGACTGGCAGGCCGACCTGACCGACAAGGTCAAGCTGCGCGCCAGCTACGGCACCAGCATCGGCCGTCCCGGCTGGGATGCGATCCAGGGCGGGCAGACCCTGAACGACCTGGCCCGCCTGAGCGGCGGCACCGGCGCGCAGGGCAATCCCAGCCTGAAGCCGCTGAAGGCCAAGAACATCGACTTCTCGCTGGAGTACTACTACGCCAAGTCCAGCTATGTGGCGGCCGGTGTCTTCCGCAAGAACATCAGCAACTACATCGGCTCGACGCTCGAGACCGCCTCGCCCTTCGGCCTGCACACCCCCGTGGGCGGCAAGTACTACAACGAAGCGGCGTCCACCGGCGGCTGCGGCACCGACATCACCTGCATCCGGGACTACATCCTGAACCGCTACAACGGTCAGCCCGGCGTGACCAAGACCGGTGACAGCAACGGCCATGCGCTGGGCACCATCACCGGCCAGGCGGACGATCCGGTGGCGACCTTCCAGATCACCACCCCGGCCAACACCCAGTCCAACAGCCTCAAGGGCATCGAGCTGAATGTGCAGCATGCCTTCGGCAACTCCGGCTTCGGGGTGGCGGCCAACTACACCAAGGTGAGCTCCGGCCTGAAGTACGACAACATGAGCTTCACCCAGCAATATGCGCTGGTGGGCCTGAGTGATTCGGCCAACCTGGTCGGCTTCTATGAAGACGCGAAGTTCAGCGTGCGAGTGGCCTACAACTGGCGCGACAAGTTCCTGGCCGCCGTGAATGACGGCAATCCGCTGGGCCGCTCGGCGCCTATCTTCACCGAGCCCTACTCGCAGGTGGACGTGAGCGTCGGCTACAACTTCACCGAGAAGCTGAGCATGCAGGCGGAAGTGATCAACCTGGGCGACTCCATCCTGCGTCAGCATGGACGGACCGAGCAGGAGGTGTACGCGGTCACCCAGACCGGCCGTCGTTATATGCTGGGACTTCGCTACAAGTTCTGATCCCGCGTTCCGCGGGTGATCCCTCCGACGCCCCATGCAGCCCATCCGAGAACTCAGCGGCCTGACCCCGGGCCAGACCCCCACCGGCCTGACCGAGGCCGCGACGCCGGTGGTGATGCGGGGGCTGGTGTCCCACTGGCCGGTGGTGACCCAGGCCCTGCGTTCGGATGCGGCGGTGGCGGACTATCTGCAAGGCTGCTGGCGCGGTGCGCCGGTGGCCATCATGACGGGTCCGCCGGAGATCGATGGACGGATCTTCTACAACAACGATCTCACCGGCATGAACTTCGGCCGGGCGGATGCCCCGTTGCCGGCCCTGCTGCAGGAACTGCTGCGGGTCCGCACCGAGGCGCGGCCGCCCTGCTATTACGTGGGGTCCACCACGCTGGAAGACTGCCTGCCAGGCTTTCAGGCGCAGAATGCCTTGAGCCTGCAGGCACTGGCGGCGCCGGGGGAACAAGCGCCAGATGCGCTGGCCAGCGTGTGGCTGGGCAATCGCAGCCGCATCGCCCCGCATTACGATCTGCCGGACAACATCGCCTGCGTGGCGGCAGGCCATCGCCGTTTCACGCTGTTCCCGCCGGAGCAACTGCCCAATCTCTATGTGGGCCCGATCGACTTCACCCCGGCCGGTCAGCCGGTGAGCCTGGTCGATCTGAAGCATCCCGACTTCGAGCGCTTTCCGCGTTTTGCGCAAGCGCTGGCCCATGCCCAGGTCGCCGAACTGGCGCCCGGGGATGCGATCTACATTCCCAGCATGTGGTGGCACCAGGTCGAGGCGCTCGACCCGTTCAACCTGCTGATCAACTACTGGTGGCGACAGTCACCGGCCCATATGGATCCGCCGGTGCTGACGCTGATGATGGCGCTGCTGTCCCTGCGGGAACTCCCCGAGCCGCAGCGTCGGGCCTGGCAAGGCTTGTTCGATCACTACGTGTTCAATGCCGGACCGGACACCGCCTCGCACATCCCGGAAGCGGCCCGCCATGCGCTGGCGCCGCTGACGCCTCAAGGTGCGGCGAACCTGCGCAGCCATCTGATTCATCGCTTGCAGCAGCGCTGACGGTCCGGCGATCGCGTGCCACGACGGGGGTGCCCTGGACGGCGAATGACGCCCATGGTGTCGATGGCGGCGGCCGCAGCGGCGGCAAGGACGATGGGCACCCCGCCCGCCCGACGCCGCCTACGCCACGCCCCCAAAGACTCAAGCTGTCAGCTCGAAACTCGCGATGGCGCGCGGAGGCAAGGTCACCACCGTTGCCATCCCGTCGATGCGCAGCACGAACTGCGGCGCGTGCTCGGTGCGGTTCATCACCACCACGGCCACGCGACCGTCTTCATTGAGCGCGGCCGTGCACGCCAGGAGCTCGGTACTGGCCGAGCACAACACCCGCTGCGCGCCGGGACGGATGAAGCGGCTGAAGTGCCCCAGGTAGTCGAAGGACGCCTGCGGCTCCAGGCGGCCCCGCGCTCGGTCGGCGAGCATCGGCGCGCTGCAGAAGTTGCCCACATGGTTCGGGCCGCCGGTGTCGTCCAGCAGCAGGTTCCAGTCGATCCAGCCCACGGTCCAATGATTGAGGTCGCTGAGGATGCTGCGCGCATAACGCTCGGCCGGTGCCCATTCCCCGCGATGCGGTCCGCCTTCCTGGCAGCCCTCCGTGAACAGCAGCTGCTTGTCTGGATAGGCATCGTGCAGCAGGCCGACATGGTCAAAATGGTCCTCCACATACCAGTGGAATCCGCAACCCCAGACATAACGGGCCGCTTCCGGATCGCTGTAGACCACGTCGGCACGCTGCACCATCTGGTCCCGGTTGTGATCCCAGATGACGATGCGGATGTGGCCCAGCCCCGCCGCGTGGAGCGCAGGACCAAGATGGTCGCGGACGAAATCCCGTTCCTGCTCGGCGGTGTAGACGCAGGAATCCCAGCGCTGGGTGGCGTCCGGCTCGTTCTGCACCGACACGCCCCAGATGGGCACGCCTTCCGCCTCATACGCCTGGATGAACCGCACGAAGCACTGCGCCCAGGTGGCGGCATGTTCCGGCAGCAGCGTGCCGCCGTTGTTCATCTCGCCATTGCTCTTCATCCACGCCGGTGGACTCCAGGGGGACATCAGCAGCTTCATCGGCCGTCCCGCCACCGCCATCGCGGCCTTGATCATCGGCAGCAGCGCTTCGCGGTCGCGGTCGATGTTGAAGTGCTGCAGAGTGGCGTCACCCGGCACTGCGGCGTGCGCATAGTTGCCCAGTGAGAAGTCGCAGCTGTTCATGTGCACCCGGTTGAACGTGTAGCCATGGCCCTGCACCGGATCAAAGTAGCCTCGCAGCAAGGCCTCACGCTCGGCCGGCGGCAACTGCCGCCAGGTGACCGCTGCCGCTTCGGTGAAGGCGCCGCCGAAACCTTCGATGCGCTGAAAGCGCCGCCCGGTGTTCACCACCAGCTTGGGCATGCGTGCGGTGGGCGCATCGGCCAGCAGTTCGGCCACTGGCTGCAGGTTCAGGGCTGCTTGCGGCTGCAGCCGCGTGCTGCTGGCCAGGTCGGCGCCTTTGGCAGTCAGCGTCCAGTTCAAGGTCTGAGGCAAGGTTCCGGTCGAGGGCCGGGTCAGGGGCGCAGGGGTCATTGGGGTGTCTCCGTCATGCTCGTTCTTTCAAAGCCGTCAGCTGATCCGCTTGAAAGCGCTTTCAGCTCATGCGAGCATAGCGGTCATGGGGAGACGGTCAAGCCAGGAGAACGCGCGTCACCTGCCGCAGTAAAACCACACCGCCGGCTCCCTGTTGCATCGATGGTGCGATTTGCGAATGGGCGCGCGCATGGCAATCGGCATGCCCACGCTGACATCCTCCCAGGAAGCGGCGTAAAAAATTTTTGAGAAGCGTGCGCCCGGCTGGTGCACACCGTGGGGCGAGTCCTCCAATTCGGTGATCCCGGGGCCGAGTGGCAGCCTTTGTCTCCATAATGCGTTGTATGACTGCGCCGCCGGGCTCCTTGGAAGATCCCTGCGGCGCACGTGCTTGAGCGCAACGCGGCGCCCCAGGCATCGACTGCGCCCAGTGGCGCTTTTTCGCTCACACGGATTCAATGACTTCGACCGACGCCGACCTGCTGCCCCGCCTTCGCCACAGCACAGGACCGCTGCACGACCGCATCGAAGCGCTGCTCCAGCTGGAAGCGCCGATGCCCCTGGATCGATACGGCCGCATCCTGCGCGGTTTTCATGAGTTTCTTCACCTGTGGGAACAGCGAGTGCATTTCGCACTACCGCAGCCCCTCAAGCCCTGGTTCCTGGAGCGCCGCCGTGCGCCCCTGGCCCAGCAGGACCTCGACGCTTTGGCCGTGCCGGATGCGCCAGACCTTCGCCAGTCCGCCCGGGCCGCGCAAGCGCTGATCCGCCTGGACAGCCCAGCCGCCGCCATCGGCGCGCTGTACGTCCTGGAAGGCAGCGCTCTGGGGGGACAGGTGCTGGTGCCGCAACTCACCCGTCACCTGGGCCTGCGTCCGGACCACGGCACGCGTTACTTCCACGGCTTTGGTGAGCGCACAGGCGCCATGTGGCGGGAATTCCGTCAGCTCGCCCAGCAGCATGCGGGCACGGACGCGGCTTCGCAGTCAGACGCGCTGCGCGGCGCGGCGCAGACCTTCGAGGCGCTGCTGCATACCTTCGCTGCGCTCGACGGACAGACACTCACCGACAGTTCGGCGCAGACGCCGCCGCGGATGAAGGCTTCATCGCCACCGTCTCCCCCGCTCCCGTCCACCACGTCGCCGGACGCCGTCCAGCGACAGTCTCAAGCCTTGGCCTGATCCGCCATGCCCACCCAGTTGACTTCAGACCAGCTGGCGCAATGCGCCAATGAGCCCATCCGCATCCCCGGAGCGATTCAGCCACACGGCTGGATCGCCGTGGTGACCCTGCGTACCGGCGACCTGCTGGCCTACAGCCAGAACTGGCAGACGCTGCTGCAGCGCGACGCCGCAGACCTTCCGAGCCTTGTGGAAGACACCTTGCGTGAGGCCATTGAACTCCGGCACACCCTGGTGGACGGTGAGGGCCCGGTGTCCTGCGGCGTTGTGCTCATCGACGGGCAGCGTCTGCACGTCTCCGGCCACCGGATGGGCGACGTCGCCTACCTGGAGGTCGAGACCGATACGCTGGACGCAGGCACCCGCGCGCCCATCTACAGCCTCGCCCGTCATCTGGTGCCCAGGATGCAGCTCACCGATTCGGTGGAGCAGATCTGCCGCATCGTGGTCCAGGAGATGAAGCGTCTGACCGGCTTCGGCCGCTGCCTCATCTATCGCTTCAACCACGACGGCCATGGGGAAGTGCTGGCCGAAGCGCTGGAGCGTGGGTACGACAGTTATGCCGGCCACCGCTTCCCTGCGGCAGACATTCCCGCGCAAGCCCGCGCGCTTTACCGCACCAACCACATCCGCCTGATCGCCGACGCCCACTACGTGCCGGTGCCGGTGCAGTTTGTTGATGGCCGTGACCCCACGTCGCTCGACCTCTCCCAGTCCGCCTTGCGCAGCGTCTCGCCGGTGCATCTGGAGTACATGCGCAATATGGGCACGCTGGCATCGATGTCGGTGTCCATCATCGTGCGCGGCGAGTTGTGGGGACTGGTCTCCTGCCACGACCATCAGCCGCGGCATCTGTCCTGGCAGACCCGCATGGCGTGCGAGCATCTGGGGCAGCTGCTGTCACTGCAGATCGAGGCCAAGGAAGAAAACGAGCGGGTGACCGAGCAGTTGAGACTGCGCCAGCTCACCCTCTCCATCGTGGCCCACCTGGCGGACAGCGACGCGACCCTGCAGCTGCTGATGCAGGAGCCGGGTCCGCTGTTGCGACTGGGCCGCGCGTCCGGTGCTGCGGTGATCCTGAACGAATCGGCCTGGTCGGTGGGCGAAGCACCGCCGGCCGCGGTGCTGGTGGAGCTGGGCCAGTGGCTTTCCGCCCGCATCGACGAGGTGGTCCATTGCGATCGCCTCGCAGTGGATGCACCGCATCTGGCAGACGATCTGGGCGGCATCGCGGGCCTGCTGGCCATTTCCATCTCCAAGCTGCACCGGCATTACATCGTCTGGTTCCGGCCGGAGATCGTGCAGACCATCGTCTGGGCCGGCGACCCGCGCAAGGAAATGCATGTCGGCCCGGATGACCGGCTGCACCCGCGCCGAAGCTTCAGCAGCTGGCAGGAACAGGTGCGTGACCGTGCGCTGGCCTGGACACCGGGCGAGATCCATGCAGTGCAGGAACTGCGGCAGGCGCTGATCGGCATCGTGCTGCGCCGCGCCGAGGAACTCGCCGAAGTGGCGATGGAGCTGGGGCGTGTCAACAAGGAGCTGGAGGCGTTTTCCTATACCGTCTCCCATGACCTGCGCGCCCCGATGCGCCATATCTCCGGCTTCGTCGACCTGGTGCTGGAAATGGACGGCAGCGGCCTGACCGATCGTTCCCGCCGTTACCTCGCGCATGTGAAGGAAGCCTCCGCGCATGCGGGCCATCTGGTGGATGCGCTGCTGGACTTCTCCCGCATGGGCCGGGCGGCGCTCAAGCCGGTGTCGGTCAACACCGCCCACCTGGTGGACGACCTGATCGCCGAGCAGACCACGCTGGCCAAGGACCGCACCATCGAGTGGGACATTGAACGACCCCTGCCCCGGCTGTGGGCGGACCCGGTGCTGATCCAGGTGGCCCTGCGCAACCTGATCGGCAATGCGGTGAAGTACACCCGCCCGCGCCATCCGGCGCGCATCCGCATTTCAGCGCTCAAGACGCAGGACGGCGTCGGCCTGTCGGTGCGGGACAACGGCGTCGGCTTCCAGATGAAGTACGTGAACAAGCTCTTTGGCGTGTTCCAGCGGTTGCACCAGACCGACAGCTTCGAAGGCACGGGGATCGGGCTGGCCAGTGTCCGCCGCATCGTCGAGCGCCATGGTGGCCAGGTGGAAGCCTGGGGCCAGCCGGATGAAGGCGCCCGCTTCAGCCTCATTCTGCCCAATCGCGACTATGCCGCGGTGATGGCCTCCGCCCCCTCTGGCACGACAATTGCCCCTGTCGCATTCCCCGAGCTTTCGCCGCCCGGCAGTGGCACGACCTCCAACGCTCTCACCCTTCCCCTCGCTGATTGACATGCTCAAGCCCATCCTCCTTGTAGAAGACGACGCCCGCGACCTTGAGTTGACGCTGGTGGCGCTTGAACGCAGCCAACTGGCCAATGAGGTGGTCGTTGTGCGCGATGGTGCGGAAGCGCTGGACTATCTGAACCGCGAAGGCGTGCATGCGGATCGGCCCGAAGGCAATCCGGCGGTGATCCTGCTGGACCTGAAGCTGCCGAAGGTGAACGGACTGGAAGTGCTGAAGTCGGTGCGCGCCACCGAGTCGCTCAAGAGTGTGCCGGTGGTGATGCTGACCTCCTCCCAGACGGAGTCGGACGTGGTGCAGAGCTATGCGCTGGGCGTGAATGCCTACGTGGTCAAGCCGGTGGAATTCAAGCAGTTCGTCACCGCCATTGCCGACCTGGGTGTGTTCTGGGCGGTGTTGAATGAGCCGCCGCCTGGGTCGCTGCGAGCCAGCCGCCGTTATGAGTGATGTCGCGGCAGTCGCTGCAACCGCCGCAGCCGCTCCTGAACTAAGCCCGCCCCTGGAAATCCTGCTGCTCGAAGACTCGGCGTTCGATGCGGAGCTGTTGCAGGCTTCGCTCGAGACGACCCATCCCAGTGCGCGCGTGACCTGGGTGAAGGATGAAGCCAGCCTGCTCGGCGCGCTGGAGACGCAGCGTTTCGACCTGATCATCTCGGACTACCAGCTGCCCGGCTTCACCGGCAGCGATGCGCTGACGCTGGCCATGACGAAGGCGCCAGGCACGCCCTTCATCTTTGTCTCTGGCGTCATCGGCGAAGAGAACACGGTGGATCTGCTCAAGCGCGGCGCTACCGACTACGTGATGAAGGGCCGGCTGGCCCGGCTGCCGGTGGCGATCGACCGCGCCTTGCGGGAAGTGCGCCAGCGGGAAGCGCAGCGCATTGTGGAAGCACAGCTGCGGGAGGCCGATGCGCTTTACGCGCGGGTGGTGGATTCGCTGCAGGAATATGCGGTGATCCTGCTCGACACCGAAGGCCGCATCCGGGACTGGAACCGCGCTGCCACGACCATCTTTGGCCACCCGCTGGAGGCCATCCGCGGCATGTCCGCCGAAATCCTGCTGACGCCGGAAGACCGTGCGGCCCAGGTGCTGGACCACGAACTGGCCAAGGCCCTGACGCAGGGCTCCATCCGCGACGACCGCTGGCTGATGCGCCGGGACGGCTCGCGGCTGCGAGCCGAAGGCACCGTCACGCCGATTTACGCCAGCACGGGAGAGCCTTCCGGCTTCTCCAAGATCATTCGTGACGTGACGCTGGCCTTCGAAGCGCGAGAAGCGCTGCGTGAGGCCAAGGAAGAGGCCGAGCGCACCAGCGAGCTCAAGGAGCAGTTTCTGGCGGTGCTGTCGCATGAGCTGCGGTCCCCGCTCAGCGCCATCACCGGCTGGGCGGACATCCTCACGAATTTCTCCGATGCGCATCCGCTGCTCGGCAAGGCGGCGGCGGTGATCCGCCGCAATGCGCAATTGCAGGCCCGCATGATCAACGATCTGCTGGACATGAGCGCGGTGGTTGCCGGCAAGCTGGTGCTGCAGCCGTCGCCGGTCAATCTCTCCGCGCTCGCCGATGAGGCGGTACTGGCGGCGCTGCATGAAGCGCAGGCCAAGGGCGTCGCCCTGACCTGCCGCACCACCGGACCGGTCTGGGTGCATGGCGATACGCATCGGCTCTCGCAGGTGCTGACCAACCTGATCAGCAACGCCATCAAGTTCACCGACGGCGGCGGCTCGGTCGATGTCGAGGTCCGCAAGGAAGACGGTCAGGCGGTGCTGCGAGTGAAGGACACCGGCCGCGGCATTTCGCCCCAGTTCCTGCCCTATGTGTTCGACCGCCTTCGTCAGGAAGACGGTTCGTTCACCCGCAAGGCGGGTGGCCTGGGCCTGGGATTGGCCATTGCGCGGGCCATTGCGGAGCTGCATCAGGGCCGCATCCGCGCCGCCAGCCCGGGCCATGGCCATGGCTCGACCTTCGAGCTGAGCCTGCCGGCCATGCAGGGCAAGCCGCAGGTGCGCCCGCCCACGACCGAGCCGATGGCCCTGTCCGAGGACGCGCTCTCCGGCGTGCGGGTGCTGCTGGTGGATGACGAGGAAGATGCGCGCGAGGTGGGACAGGTAGCGCTCAGCCGCATGGGCGCCAAGGTTACGGTCGCTTGCAGTGCCACCGAGGCGCTGGAGATGATTCAGGCGCAGCAGTTCGATCTGCTGGTGTCCGACATCGGCATGCCGGAGATGGACGGACGATCCCTCATCCGCGCAGTACGACGCCTGCCCAACCGCAGCGCCAAGGAGCTGCCGGCCGTGGCGCTGACCGCCTTCGCCATGGTCTCCGACCGCCAGGAAGGTCTGGCGGCCGGCTTCCAGGGCTACGTGGCCAAACCCATCGAGATGGGTCGCCTGACCCGTGCCATCCGCGAGGTGCTGGATGGCAAGGCGTTCACGGGCATCGAGGAAGAGACCGAGAACCAGAACGACTGAGCTCCGATCAGAACCGCTGCTTCTGCATGAATTCGTCGAATCCCGATTCGGCAAAGCGGAACCAGAGGTTCTGGTCTTTACGGAAGGCGGCGTAGTCCTCGTAGACCTTCTTCCAGTTGGGATTCTTGGCGGAGATCTCGCTGTACAGCGCCATCGACTCCTTGAAGGCCTGGTTCATCACATCGGTCGGAAAACGCATCAGCTTGGTCTTGGCGGCCGCCAGTTCCTTGAGTGCGCCCGGATTGACCACGTCGTACTTGGCCTGCATGTTCACATGGGTGTAGGCCGAGGCCGCTTCGATGATGGCCTTGTATTCCGGGGTGAGGCTCTCATAGGCCTTGGTGTTGATGAAGAAATCGACCTGCGGGCCGCCCTCCCACCACCCCGGGTAGTAGTAGTACTGCGCCACCTTGTAGAAGCCCAGCTTGAGGTCGTCGTAGGGGCCGACCCATTCCGCAGCGTCGATGGTGCCTTTTTCGAGTGCGGAATAAAGCTCGCCGCCGGGCAGGTTCTGCGGCACCCCGCCCATGCGCTCGATGATGCGGCCGGCGAAGCCGCCGATGCGGAACTTCAGGCCCTTCATATCCGCCATCGACTTGATTTCCTTGCGATACCAGCCCGCCATCTGCGCGCCGGTGTTGCCGCCGGGGAAATTGATGATGTTGTAGTTGCGGTAGAACTCCCGCATCAGCTTGAGACCATTGCCCTGGTAGGTCCAGGCGGTCATCTGGCGGGAATTGAGGCCGAACGGGATCGACGCGCCAATGGCGAAGGTCTCGTCCTTGCCGAAGAAGTAGTAGGCGGCCGTGTGGGCGATCTCCACCGTGGCCTTCTGCACGCCGTCCACCACCTCAAAAGCCGGCATCAGCTCGCCCGGGGCATGCACGCTGATCTGGAACTTGCCGCCGCTGAGTTCACTGACCTTTTTGGCGAAGGATTCACCGGCGCCAAACAGGGTGTCGAGCTGCTTGGGAAAGCTGGAGGCCAGGCGCCAGCGCACATTGGCCTGGGCATGCACGATCGCCGGTGCGGTGCCCGCAGCCAGCACGCCCGCCATGCCGGCACCCTTGACGAAGGAACGTCGTTCCATGAGGGAAGTCTCCTGGGTTGTTGTGTCCTGGAGGTTCCCCCACGGGGTGGCGGTTCGTCAATCGAGGGCTGCCCGGGGAGCCCGCCCCCGAGGCACGATCAGGAGCCGGCCAGCTTCATGTTGGCGATCAGTACCGAGCCGACCGTCTTGGCACCCAGGTTGTAGGTGTCCGCGCCGATGCCCACGATCTGCTGGAACATGTCCCGCAGATTGCCGGCGATGGTCACTTCGTTCACCGGGAAGGCGATTTCGCCGTTCTCCACCCAGTAGCCGCTGGCACCGCGCGAATAGTCGCCGGTCACATAGTTGACGCCCTGCCCCATCAGCTCGGTGACGAACAGGCCGGTGCCCAGCCGACGCAGCATTGTGGGCAGGTCGTCGCCCGGGGCGGTGCAGCGGCTGCGCATCACCAGGTTGTGCGAGCCGCCGGCATGGCCGGTGGTCTGCAGGCCCAGCTTGCGGGCGGAGTAGGTGGAGAGGAAGTAGCCCTTGAGCGTGCCGCATTCCACCACGGTCCGCGGACGGGTGATCACGCCTTCATCGTCGAAGGGCGCGCTGCCCTTGCCCTTGAGGATGTGGGGGTCTTCCATCACGTCGATGTGCGAGGCCAGCACCGGCTTGTCCAGGCTGTCCAGCAGGAAGGTGGCGCGGCGATACAGCGCACCGCCGCTGGTGGCCTGCACCAGGGCACCGAGCAGGCCGGCAGCCACCGGGGATTCGAACAGCACCGGCACATTGGCCGTCTTGACCTTGCGGCCCTTCAGGCGCGCCAGGGCACGCTCCGCCGCATAACGGCCGATGGATTCGGGGCTGGACAGGTCGGCGGCGTCGCGCATGGAGCTGTACCAGGCGTCCCGCTCCATGCCGGCGCCGCGGCCGGCAATGGGCGCCACCGACAGCGAATGGCGCGAGCTGGCATAACCGCCGCGGAAGCCCCGGCTGTTGCCGGTGAAGAAATGGGACTGCTGCGCGGAAACGGCCGCGCCTTCGGAATTGGTGATGCGCGGGTCGGTGTCGAGCGCGGCGCGTTCGCAGCGCAGCGCCAGTTCCGCAGCGGCTTCCGCGTTGATGTCCCACGGGTGGAACAGATCCAGCGCCGGGCGGCTGGCTTCGTCCAGCGACAGTTCTTCGTCCGTCGGCAGGCCGGCGAACTCGTCTTCGGCGGTGAAGCGGGCGATATCGAAGGCGGCGCGGACGGTGTCCTTCAGGGCCTTGGGCGAGAAGTCGGAGGTGCTGGCGTTGCCGCGGCGCTGTCCCAGGTAGACGCTGATGCCCAGGGACTTGTCACGGTTGCGCTCGACATTCTCCAGCGCGCCACGCCGCACCGACACGGACAACCCGCAGCCTTCCGACACTTCGGCGCCGGCATCCGACGCACCCAGCTGTTTCGCCTCGGCGAGGACATCCTCGATCAGTTGGCGAAACTGGTCCTGGCTGTAGGCAAAACCTTGTTGGGCTTGACTCATGAGATCTCGAATCTGGTGCAAAGAACTATCATACGGGCCCTGCGCCTGTCCTGGCTCAGCCGGCGGCCCCACCTGATTGCCACATGTACGAAGAATACGAAGACCCCGACGACGAACGCCCCAGCAAGAGCCAGCTCAAGCGGGACATGGCCGCCCTGCAGGCCCTGGGCATCGAACTGCTGTCCCTGCCGGAGAAACGCGTCGCGGCACTGAACCTGCCCGAAGCGCTGATGGACGCACTGGCCGAAGCCCGGCGCATCAAGGGCGCCCATGAGGGCAAGCGGCGCCAGCTGCAGCTGATCGGCAAGCTGATGCGCAATGTCGACCCCGAGCCGATCCGCGAGGCAGTGGCCGAATTCAAGCTCGGCCGCGCGCAGGACAGCCTGCAGCTGCATCAGGCCGAGCGCTGGCGCGTGCGGCTGGTCGAGGAAGACCCGGCACTGCAGAGCTACATCGAGACCTTCCCGGACACCGATGTGCAGCAGTTGCGCAGCCTTATCCGCGCCGCCCGCAAGGACCGTGCTCAGGCGCCTGAGCAGCGCAACGGCCGCGCCTGGCGCGAGCTGTTCCAGATGATCAAGGCCCAGGTGCTGGCCGAGGCCAGGGCCAGCGGCGCGCAGGTCGACGAGGATGCGGACGAAGAAGACAACGAGGACGACCGCGATGACTGATCCGCGTCCGCAGGACGCAGCGCCGGGCGCACACAGTGCTGATGCGGGCACGCCCGCGGCGGTGCGCATCGGCATCGTCTCCATCAGTGATCGCGCCTCCCGTGGCGTGTATGCCGACCAGGGCGTCCCCGCACTGCAGGACTGGCTGTCGCGTGCGCTGATCAATCCGCTGCAGTTCGAAGCGCGGCTGATTCCCGATGAGCGGGCGGTCATCGCCCAGACATTGCGGGAGCTGGTGGACGACGCCGGCTGCCACCTGGTGCTGACCACCGGCGGTACGGGCCCGGCGCCCCGCGATGTGACACCCGAAGCCACGATGGACGTGGCGGACCGCGACATGCCGGGCTTTGGCGAACAGATGCGCCAGATCTCGCTGCATTTCGTGCCGACGGCCATCCTGTCGCGGCAGGTGGCGGTGATCCGCGGCCAGTCGCTGATCATCAATCTGCCTGGCCAGCCCAAGGCCATTGCCGAAACGCTGGGCGGCCATCCGGCTGCCAAGGGTATCTTTGCCGCCGTGCCCTACTGCATCGACCTCATCGGCGGCCCTTATCTGGAAACGCGGGACGAGGTCTGCGCCGCTTTCCGACCCAAATCCGCCCAGCGCCCGGCGCGCCAGGGCTGATCATCGAGATCCAACACCCATGAAAATCACCAAGGACACCATCGCCACCGTCGACATCAAGGTGGCCGACAAGCTCGGCCGCGTGATCGAGAAGACGGACGAGCCGATGGCGCTGCTGATCGGCGGCTATGGCAACACCCTGCCGGCCATCGAAGCCGCGCTGGAAGGCCAGGAAGCCGGCTTCCAGACGACGCTGCAACTGACGCCGGCGAACGGCTTTGGCGAGCGCGACGAAAGCCTGATGCTGACCATCCCGAAGAAGGACTTCCCGCCCGGCGTGAAGGTGGGCGGCCAGCTGGAAGTGCGCCCCGGCGAAGGCGCGGACTTTCGCGTGTTCACCGTGGCCAAGATCAAGGGCGACACGGTGCATCTGGACGGCAACCATCCGCTGGCCGGCCAGCATCTGCAGGTCAGCCTGAAGGTGCGGGAAGTGCGCGAGGCGACGGCCGAAGAGATCGAGCATCGTCATGCGCACGGTGCGCATGGGCATCACCACTGAAGCCTGATCACTGAAGGCTCATCACTGAAGACAGAGGGCGCCCCGAGGGGCGCCCTTGTTGTTCGTGGAGACTGCAGGCGGCAGCTGGCGGCAGCTGGCGGCCGCTGGCGGCAGTTGGCGGCGGTTGGCGCCGGGCCGCAGGGGCCTTCCAGATGGCTGCGGGCGGCGAGGTCTGACCTCGCCCCGGCGTCACTTCACCAGCCGCTCCAGCTCTCCCGCGTCAAAGCGTTCGCCCTGCTGCGCCCCGGCCGGCACACAGTCCTTGCGCTGCTGCGCTTCGGAGAGTGCGGTGATGGCCTGCCACAGCAGCGCGATCTGGTGCTCCTGCGAGGACGCGTTGTCGATCAGGCCTTTCATCGCCTGCGCCATTGGATCGTCGCCCTGGCTGACGCCGTAGGCAGAGAATCCCATGCGCGCTGCTGCTTCTTCGCGGCGGGCATCGGCTTTGGCCTCGATGATGCGGGCCGGGTTGCCTACCGCAGTTGCGCCCGCGGGCACCGGCTTGGTGACCACCGCGCCAGAGCCGACGCGTGCGCCCTCCCCGACGGTGAAGCCACCCAGCACGCAGGCATTGGCACCCACGATGACACCGCGCTCCAGCGTCGGATGCCGTTTGGCCCCCTTCACCAGCGAAGTCCCGCCCAGGGTCACGCCCTGGTAGATGGTGACCTCGTCGCCGATCTCCGCCATCTCACCGATGACCACGCCCATGCCGTGATCGATGAAGACCCGGCGGCCGATGGTCGCGCCCGGGTGAATCTCGATGCCGGTGAGGAAACGCGCGACATGGGAGGTGAAACGGCCCATCCAGCGGAAGCCCCGGGTCCAACAGGCGTGCGCGAAGCGGTGCAGGACGATCGCATGCAGACCCGGATAACAGGTCAGCACTTCCCAGGCCGAGCGGGCGGCGGGGTCGCGTTCGAGGATGCAGGCAATGTCTTCGCGAAGACGTTGGAACATGGCAGTGGCAGCGCCTGGGCTGTCCGAAACAGGGTTGAAGAAGGAGACCGGGATCACACCCCGGGCAGCGCCGGGGGAACGAGGGGGCAGGCAGTTTAGCGAAGGGCGCCGGGCGCTGGTGGCGTGAGGACTTTGAGACGTGCCCACGGCCGGCGCACACCTGCGGCGCCGAACGACTCGGGCGTGCCGGGCGTGTCGGACGTGTCGGACGTGTCGGACGTGTCAGCCGCCGCTGCGATCACATTGTTTGTCGATGGCCCGGGCGATGCCACGCAGGATGTGCACCTCTTCCTGCGTCAGCGCCGCCCGGTTGAACAGCTGATTCAGCCGTGGCATCAGCTTCTTCGGCGCCGCCGGATCCAGGTAGCCCAGCTTGACCAGGCTGCCTTCCAGGTGACGCAGCAGGCCCTGCACCGCCTGGGCGTCCGCCCGTTGCGGATCCGCGGTTCGGGCCTGTACGTCATAACCGCCCAGGGCCTGGCGCCAGTCGTAGGCCAGCAGTTGCACCGCCTGAGCCAGGTTCAGCGACCCGTACACCGGATGGGTGGGAATGGAGAGCACGGCGTGGGCACGGTAGACGTCCTCATTGCTCATGCCATAGCGCTCCGAGCCGAACACGAGCGCCAGGCGATGGCCCTGGCCGTCGGGCAGGGTCGCCAGCTCCTGGAACAGCTCGCGCGGGGCGCGGGTCGGCGGGCCGAAGTCGCGCGGCGTCATGGCGGTGGCACAGACGAAGGTGCAGCCGTCCAAGGCGTCTTCCAGACGGTCCACGATGCGGGCGCGAGCGAGGATGTCGGCGGCCCCGCTGGCCATGGCCACGGTATCTTCCTGGCTGAGGACATCGGCGAACCGGGGACGGACAAGGACCAGATCTTTAAAGCCCATCACCTTCATGGCCCGCGCCGTCGCCCCGACATTCCCGGGGTGGCTGGTTTCGATCAGAACGAAGCGGGTCGGATCGGCGGCCACAGGAATCGTGCCGTTTTCGGCGCTGTCGGAAGGGTGGGACGGCTGCGACATAAGGGAAACCACGAACTCTGTGCCAAAATGGCAGATTATCCGCGCCGACGGCCGGTCATCAGCAGGGCGCCTCAACAGGCCACACCGCTGTTGGCCACCGTGACGACCTGCAAGGGTCGGCGCCACGCTCTTTCTTCCCCGTCAGTCCACCTCCCCAGTTCAGGAATCGTCCCGCATGACGCAAGTTGCTCTTCATCCCATGCTCAACGTCGCCATCAAGGCGGCCCGTGCTGCAGGCGCCATCATCAATCGCGCCTCCATGGACCTGGACATCCTGAAGATCAACACCAAGTCGCCCAACGACTTCGTGACCGAGGTGGACCAGGCTGCGGAAGCAGCCATCATCGAGATCCTGCTCCAGGCGTATCCGGAGCACGGCATCCTGGCCGAGGAATCGGGCCGCACCCATGGCGCCCGTCACTCCGAATACCAGTGGATCATCGATCCGCTGGACGGCACCACCAACTTCATCCACGGTTTTCCGGTCTACTGCGTGTCGATCGCCCTGGCGCATCGCAACGTGGTGCAGCAGGCGGTGGTCTATGACCCCACCCGCAATGACCTGTTCTACGCGACCAAGGGTCGCGGCGCCTTCCTGAACGACCGTCGCCTGCGGGTGTCGCGTCGCACGCGGATGAGCGATGCGCTGATCGGCACGGGCTTCCCGTTCCGCCGTGGGGACAACTTCAAGCGCTATATGAAGATGTTCGAGGAGATCATGACGCAATGCGCGGGCGTGCGTCGCCCGGGCGCGGCGGCGCTGGACCTGTGCTATGTGGCGGCTGGTCATTACGACGCCTTCTTCGAGACGGGTCTGAACCCGTGGGACGTGGCTGCAGGGTCGCTGATCGTGACCGAGGCGGGTGGCCTGGTGGGCAACTTCACTGGCGAGCCGGACTTCCTGTTCCAGCGCGAAATCCTGGCGGGCAGCCCGAAGATCTATGGCCAGGTGGTGCAGACGCTGGCGCCCTACTCCCGCGTGATTACTGCGGACGATCTGGAAGCCGATGCGGCAGCGGCACAGCAGCCGGATGGCGGAAAAGCCAAGATCAAGGCCGGCAAGACGGCGGAAGGCGCTGAAGCAGCACCGAAGAAGCGCGGTCCGGTGCGGATCAAGAAGGCCGATGCGGATGCAGGCGAAGATTCGCCTTTGTGAGTCTTGACGATGGGGGAGCCCCCCCATCCGCTAGTGAGAGAGCCCTCCTTGGTGAGGGCTTTTTTGCGAGTGCGTCCGGCGCTTTGCGTGGCTGTTGGGCGCCAACCGATGGCTGGTGTCGGTGCTCGAACGTCTCAAAACGCTTTCAGCCGAACCGATCGAGCGGGTTTACCGAGACGGGGCCGTGAGAGATGCCATGCGCTTTCATCCCATCAACTGGCAAGCCACCAACATTCCTATCAACAAGACAGACTTGGCAGGCCTTCCCGCGCATGGCTACGACCACCCGGAGTTCGAACTCCACCAGTTCCAGGTCTCCAAGGGCAAAGGCCGAATCGTCGGCTTTTTCGATGAGAACTGGGTCTTCAACATCGTTCTGTTGGATTCATTGCACGACCTGCAACCCTCCAGGAGCTTCGATTACGCGGTGGACCCCAGTGGGCCGCTGAGCTGCGAACTGACGAGCCTTCGTGAAGCGTTGAAGCAGCGCATCAGACAATGCCAGACAGATAGCTGCCGTGCCGCGCAGCAGATCTCCGATCTGGCAGATGCCCATGATCGCGACGCTGAACGGTTTGAGATCCTGATGGTCAAGGTCAAGGACGCTACCCAACTCCAGTGGGCCAAAAGCCTGGTGGCGCAAGGAAAAGCCGCATCCCTGGCGGACATATTTGAAACGGGCCTGCTTGCCGTGGACGCGCAAACCGCCTGAGCGCCCCACTTCGGGGGTGTATTCGTCGTTTTGATTCGGGGGGAACTCAGTTGCTGTCACCCTCTTTGGCGGGCCTATCGTCACCAGCAGTCCGACGCTGCCCTACACTCTCGCTCCGCAGACCCTTCACAAGCCCTCGGTCCGAGGGCTTTGTTCATTTTTCGAGCCCGATGAACAGCGCCGCCGCCCCCGACGATTTCTCCCAGCACACGCCGATGATGGCGCAATATCTACGGATCAAAGCTGAGTATCCGGAGACGCTGGTGTTCTACCGCATGGGAGACTTCTATGAGGTCTTCTTCGATGACGCGCGCAAGGCCAATCAGCTCCTGGATGTCACGCTGACCACCCGCGGCCAGAGCGCGGGCGCTCCCGTGGTCATGGCGGGTGTCCCCGTCCACGCCCTCGAAGCCTATCTGGCCAAGCTGATCAAGCTTGGCGAAGCGGTGGCCATTGCGGAGCAGGTGGGTGAAGTCGGCGCCAGCAAGGGGCCCGTGGAACGCAAGGTCGTCCGCGTGGTCACCCCCGGCACCGTCACCGACACCGAATTGCTGGCCGACAAGCAGGACTCCATCCTGCTGTCCGTCACCGCCCAGGGCAAGACCTTCGGACTGGCCTGGCTGTCGCTCACCCAAGGCCAGCTCGGCCTGGGTCAATGCGACGAACGAGAGCTCGGCTCCTGGCTGGCGCGCCTGTCGCCGGCTGAAGTGCTGGTGGACCGGGACAAGCACCCCGCCGCCGTCCTGGCTGCCCGTCTGCCCATCACCAATCGCCCCAGCTGGCAATTCGACGCGCAGCTCGGCCTGCGCAAGCTTTGCCAGCAGCTGTCCGTCGCCAGCCTGCAAGGCTTCAATGCGCAGGAATTGACCGCCGCCCATGCCGCCGCGGCCGCGCTGCTGTCCTACGCCGAGCACACCCAGGGTCGCGCGCTGTCGCATGTGAAGAGCCTGCAGGTGCAGCGCGCCACCGACCTGCTGGATCTGCCACCCGCGTCGCAGCGCAATCTGGAGCTGACCCAGACGCTGCGCGGCGAGACCTCCCCCACCCTGCTGTCGCTGCTGGACACCTGTCGCACCGGCATGGGCAGCCGTGCGCTGCGGCACTGGTTGCTGCATCCGCCCCGCGACCGAGCGCCGGCCAAGGCCCGTCAGGAAGCCATCGCCGAACTGCTGACCACCGGCTTCGAGCCGCTGCGCGAAGCCTTGCGTCAGGTGTCGGATGTGGAGCGCATTGCCGCTCGCATCGCCTTGCGGCAAGTGCGTCCGCGCGAGCTGGCAGGTCTGCGCGCCACACTGCAGATCCTGCCCGAGCTGGCGCAGACGGTGCCGACGGGCGCCCCGCTGCTGGACGAATTGGCTCAAGGCCTGGGTGCTTCGCCCCACCTGGCCGAGCTGCTCATCCGCGCCATTGCCGAAGAACCTGCGGTGCTGCTGCGGGACGGCGGCGTGATCGCCACCGGCTTCGATGAGCAGCTGGACGAGCTGCGCGCCATCCAGAACAACTGCGATGCCTTCCTGCTCGACCTGGAAACCCGCGAGCGCGCACGGACCGGCATCAGCAACCTGCGGGTGCAGTTCAACAAGGTGCATGGCTTCTACATCGAAGTCACCACCAGCGGTCTGGACAAGGTGCCGCTGGACTATCAGCGCCGCCAGACGCTGAAGAACGCCGAGCGCTTCATCACCCCCGAGCTCAAGACCTTCGAGGACAAGGCCCTGTCCGCGCAGGAGCGAGCCCTGGCCCGCGAAAAATTGCTGTTCGAAGCCGTCATCGACCAGTTGACCGAAGAACTGCCCACCCTTGCCCGGCTGGCCCGCTCCCTGGCCGCGCTGGACGTGCTGGCCGCGCTGGCGGAACGTGCTGCCACGCTCAACTGGTGCCGCCCGGACTTCGTCAGCCACCCCTGCATCGACATCCAGGGCGGCCGCCACCCGGTGGTGGAAGCCCGGCTGCGCGAGACCGGCGGCGGTGAGTTCATGGCCAATGACTGCCGCCTGGACGCCCGCACCAAGCTGATGGTGATCACCGGCCCCAACATGGGCGGTAAATCGACCTTCATGCGTCAGGTCGCCTTGATCGCCCTGCTGTCGGCCATCGGCTCCTATGTACCGGCCACCAGCTGCCGCCTCGGCCCGATCGACGCCATCCACACCCGCATTGGCGCGGCGGATGACCTGGCCAATGCCCAATCCACCTTCATGCTGGAGATGACCGAAGCGGCTGCCATCCTCCACAGCGCTTCGGAGCAGTCCCTGGTGCTGATGGACGAGATCGGCCGCGGCACCTCCACCTTCGACGGTCTGGCACTGGCCGGGGCGATCGCCACCCATCTGCACGACAAGTGCCGGGCCTTCACCCTGTTCGCCACCCATTACTTCGAGCTGACCGAGTTCCCGGCCAAACATCCGCAGGCGGTCAACATGCATGTGTCGGCGGTGGAGAGCGGCGAGGACATCGTCTTCCTGCACGAGATCCAACCCGGTCCCGCCAGCCGCAGTTACGGTGTGCAGGTGGCACGGCTCGCCGGGATGCCGTCGCCGGTCGTGCGTCAGGCACGGGCGGCACTGGAAGCCCTGGAAGCACGCGCCAGCGAAGGCGAAATTCAGATCGACCTCTTCGCCCCCCCGCCCGAGCCTGCCCCATCCGCCAGCGCCGAGGTGGAATCCCCACTGCTCGACGCCCTGCGGGACGTCGACCCGGACGCACTGAGCCCCCGCGAGGCGCATGCGATGCTGTATCAACTCAAATCGATGGCCAGCCAGCGCCACTGAGGGCAGGGCTTTGCTGAAGGACTGACTGACCACTTCCATGAGCACCGCCCCGTCCCACCCCCACCCCCCTGCGCATGCGCAGCCGCAGACCCATCCGCATCCGCACGCGCCTGTGCACGGCCAGGCGCCGGCGTTGAAGTCGCGCACCCTGGTCTTCTCCCACGCCAACGGCTTTCCCGCCGGCTGTTACCGGGTGCTGTTCGAGCACTGGGAAGCGGCGGGGTGGACGGTGCATGCGCTGCCACGCCTGGGCCACGACCCCCGCTTCCCCGTCACCAGCAACTGGCCGCATCTGCGCGACGAGCTGCTGCATTTCATCGACGACCAAGTGAAGCCGGACGACCCCGTGGTGCTGGCCGGTCATTCGCTCGGTGGCATGGTGTCGCTGCTGGCAGCCTGCAAGCGCCCCTCCCTGACCGCCGGCGTGGTGCTGCTGGACTCACCGGTGGTGGATGGCTGGCGGGCACATAGCGTGCGGATGGCCAAGGCGGCCAAGTTCATTCACCGCGTCTCGCCCGGCAAGGTGTCCCGCACGCGGCGCCATGAATGGCCCAGTCTGGACGACGTGCACCAGCATTTCGCCGCCAAGAGCAAGTTCGCGCGCTGGGATCCCCGGGTGCTGAAGGACTACATCGACAGCGGCTTCGACCGCCTGGAGGACGGCCGCATCAAGCTCGGCTTCAGCCGCGACATCGAAACCCGCATCTACAACACCCTGCCGCACAACCTGCCCCGCATCCTGCGCAACCATCCGCCGCGCTGCCCGGTGGCATTCATCGCCGGCACGCAATCAGAGGAACTGCGCCAGGCCGGTGCCGCGGGATCCAAAGCCCTGGCCCGCGACCTCTTCCGATGGTTTGAGGGCACCCACCTCTATCCCTTCGAACGGCCCAATGACACGGCGGCGCTGGTGCTGTCGCTGATCGACGAAATGCGGCTGACGGGCGGCGCTTCCGGCTCGCCACCGGCCGCCTCCACGGCCTCGCCAGGCGCTGTCGGCTAAGAGTGTCATGTCACCAACAGCGCCCTTGCCCCCGGCCGGGGTCGGGCCTTGGGACACGCATATAATGCCGCTTTACCACCACGGCGTTTTTGGGTGTTTCGATGTTGGGCCCGCCTTTTCCGGGCGTGCCATGCGAGGGAACCAGGGCGCTGCAAGACAATGACCAAGTACGTCTTCGTCACCGGCGGTGTCGTGTCCTCCCTCGGCAAGGGCATCGCATCCGCCTCTCTCGCCGCGTTGCTCGAATCCCGCGGCCTCAAAGTCACCCTCATCAAGCTGGATCCCTACATCAACGTGGATCCGGGAACGATGTCCCCCTTCCAGCACGGGGAGGTGTTCGTGACGGACGACGGCGCCGAGACCGACCTGGACCTCGGCCACTACGAACGCTTCATCACCACGCGGATGAAGCGCAGCAACAACTTCACCACCGGCCAGATCTACATGTCGGTGCTGGAGAAGGAGCGCCGCGGTGATTACCTGGGCAAGACCGTGCAGGTCATCCCCCACATCACCAATGAGATGCAGGAATACATCCGTCGCGGCGCCGGTCACGGCACGCCGGACGCGGTGGACGTCGCCATTGTGGAAATCGGCGGCACGGTGGGGGATATCGAATCCCTGCCCTTCCTCGAAGCCGCGCGTCAGATGAGCCTCAAGCTCGGCCCGACCAACGTCGCCTTCGTGCATCTGACCTACGTCCCCTGGATCGCCGCCGCCGGCGAGCTCAAGACCAAGCCCACCCAGCACACCGTGCAGAAGCTGCGCGAGATCGGCATCCAGCCGGACGCGCTGCTGTGCCGTGCCGACCGCCGCATCCCTGACGATGAACGCGAGAAGATCTCGCTGTTCACCAACGTCCCGGAATACGGCGTGATCTCGATGTGGGACGTCAATACCATCTACAAGGTGCCCCGCGTCCTGCACGAGCAGGGTCTGGACCAGCTGATCTGCACCAAGCTGCAGCTCAACACCAAGTCCACCGACCTGAAGCGCTGGGACACGCTGGTGCATGAGGTCGAGAATCCCAAGACCGAAGTCACCATCGCGATGTGCGGCAAGTACACCGACCTGTCGGACAGCTACAAGTCGCTCAACGAAGCCCTGCGCCACGCCGGCATCCACAACCATGCCCGCGTGAACATCGAATACGTCGACTCGGAAACGCTGGACGACGACCGCGTCGCCCAGCTGTCGAAGTACGACGCCATTCTGGTGCCCGGCGGCTTTGGCAAGCGCGGCGTGGAAGGCAAGATCCGCGCGGCCCAGTACGCTCGCGAGACCCGCACCCCCTACCTGGGCATCTGCCTGGGCATGCAGGTCGCAACCATCGAATACGCGCGCCATCTGGCCCACCTGGACGGCGCCAACTCGACCGAATTCGAGCCCGAGTCGCCGCATCCCGTCATCGCCCTGATCGATGAGTGGCAGGACGCCGACGGCACCATCCAGAAGCGCGACGAAAAGTCCGACCTGGGCGGCACCATGCGTCTGGGCGCCCAGAGCTCGGACGTCAAGCCCGGCACGCTGGCCTATGAAATCTACGGCCCGGTGGTGACCGAGCGTCACCGCCACCGCTACGAGGCCAACGAGCACTATCTCGACCGCCTGCAGGACGCCGGTCTCGTGATTTCCGCCATCACCCAGCGCGAGAAACTCACCGAAATCGTCGAGCTGCCGCGCACGGTCCACCCCTGGTACATGGGCGTGCAATTCCACCCGGAATTCAAGTCCACCCCCTGGGGCGGCCATCCGCTGTTCACTGCCTTCATCAAGGCCGCCCTCGAGCACAAGACCAAGGGCGCCCACGCGGGCAAGGCCTGATCGCCCTGCCCTGACCGCCGTCCCACCCGAAAGCGCCCCATGCCCGCCTTCATCATTGCCGACGTGACCGTGACCGATGCCGACCAGATGGCGGCCTACCGTGAATGGAGCACCAAGGCGATGAAGGAACATGGGGCGGAAGTGCTGGTGCGCGGCGGCGAGTTTGAAGTGCTCGAAGGCCCCTGGACGCCAAGCCGACTCGTGGTGCTGAAGTTCAGCGACCGCGAGGCCGCCAAGCGCTTCTATCACTCAGACACCTACCAGCACGCCAAGACCCTGCGTGAGAACGCCGGGGTCATGCGCATGATCGTCGTCGACGGCGTCTGACGCCCTCACCGGCCGTCCCTTCCCAGGGCTGTCGGGTGACGATTGTTCAGCGGTGGTAACCGATCGCTGGCACCATGCGCGGCGCAAAAGTTTTTTTACTTTGGAGACTGTTTCATGAGCGCGATTGTTGACATCGTTGGACGCGAAATCCTCGACAGCCGGGGCAACCCCACCGTCGAATGCGACGTGCTGCTGGAGTCTGGCGTGATGGGCCGTGCGGCCGTTCCGTCGGGCGCCTCCACCGGTTCCCGTGAAGCCATCGAACTGCGGGACGGCGACAAGAGCCGCTACCTGGGCAAGGGCGTGCTCAAGGCCGTGGAACACATCAACACCGAGATCTCCGAGGCCGTGCTGGGCCTGGACGCTTCGGAACAGGCCTTCCTGGACAAGACCCTGATCGACCTGGACGGCACCGAGAACAAGAGCCGCCTGGGCGCCAACGCGATGCTCGCCGTCTCCATGGCCGTGGCCCGCGCCGCTGCCGAAGAATCCGGCCTGCCCCTGTACCGCTACTTCGGCGGCATGGGCGGCGTGCAACTGCCGGTGCCGATGATGAACGTCATCAACGGCGGCGCCCACGCCAACAATTCGCTGGACCTGCAAGAGCTGATGATCGTGCCGGTGGGCGCGCCCAGCTTCCGCGAAGCCCTGCGCTGGGGTGCTGAAGTCTTCCACGCGCTGAAGAAGATCATCGACAGCCGCGGCATGCCCACCGCCGTGGGCGACGAAGGCGGCTTTGCCCCGAACGTCGAGAGCCACGAAGCCGGCCTGCAGCTGATCCTGGAAGCCATCGACAAGGCAGGCTACACCCCCGGTGAGCAGATCGCCCTGGCCCTGGACTGCGCCGCCAGCGAGTTCTACAAGGAAGGCAAGTACGTGCTGGAAGGCGAAGGCGGCGTGCAGCTGAGCGCCGAGCAGTGGACCGACATGCTGGCCACCTGGGTCGACAAGTACCCCATCATCTCGATCGAAGACGGCATGGCCGAAGGCGACTGGGACGGCTGGAAGCACCTGACCGAGCGCCTGGGCGACAAGGTCCAGCTGGTGGGCGACGACCTGTTCGTCACCAACACCAAGATCCTGAAGGAAGGCATCGACAAGCGCATTGCCAACTCGATCCTGATCAAGATCAACCAGATCGGCACCCTGACCGAAACCTTCGCCGCCATCGAGATGGCCAAGCGCGCCGGCTACACCGCCGTGATCTCGCACCGCTCGGGCGAAACCGAAGATTCGACCATCTCGGACATCGCCGTCGGTCTGAACGCCGGCCAGATCAAGACCGGTTCGCTGTCGCGCTCGGACCGCATGGCCAAGTACAACCAGCTGCTGCGCATCGAGGAAGACCTGGGCGATGTCGCCGTGTACCCGGGCCGCGCTGCGTTCTACAACCTGCGCTGATCGCCCGCCCGCTCGCGAGCCCGAAGCGATGCCTGAAAGGGCATCCCAAAGGGCTTGTTGACTTGGGTTCGAAACAACGCCTCCCTCGTGGGGGCGTTTTTTTTGCATGGCCCACCCATATGCGGTAGGCCAGCCATCAAGGCTTGCGATGCACTCCGGCTAAACTTCGGCCCGTGAAAGTCCTGGCCATCGTCCTGACCGCCTTCCTGGTCGCTATCCAGGCCCAGCTCTGGCTGGGCAAGGGCGGCCTTGCCCGCGGCGTTCAGTTGCGCGCCGAACTGCAGCAGCAGCAGGAAGCCAACGAAAAAGCCCGTGCCCGCAATGCGCAGCTGCAGGCGGAACTGCTGGATCTGCGCGAAGGCCTGGAGATGGTCGAAGAAAAGGCCCGGATGGAACTGGGCATGGTCAAGCCGGACGAAGTGTTTGTCCCGCTGCGACGCTGAACGCCGATGCTGCCTGACGTGCTGAAAGCGCTGCTCGACCTGGCGCTCACCCCTGCCTTTACCGCCCTCGGCAGCCCGATCTCCTGGCTGGAGCTGGTGGCCTTTGTGCTCGCCCTGTGGATGGTGGTGTGCAACATGCGGGTGCAGGTGCTGGCCTGGCCGCTGGCACTGACCAGCTCCCTCCTCTACTTCGTGCTGTTCTGGAGCGGCAAGCTCTATGGCGAGGCCAGTCTGCAGCTGCTGTTTGCAGGACTCGCCCTGTGGGGCTGGTGGCAATGGCTGCGTGGCCGCACGGCCGACGGCCACACGCTGCATGTACGCACCCTGAGCTGGCGCGGACGATGGCTGGCGCTGGGCCTGACCCTGGCCGCCTGGCCGCTGCTGGGTCTGTTCCTGCAACACCGCACCGATTCCCCGCTGCCTTACTGGGACGCGCTGCCGACGGTGGCCAGCATGACCGGCCAATGGTTGCTGGGCCGCAAATACCAGGAGAACTGGCCGGTGTGGGTGCTGGTCAATCTGGTGAGCGTGGCGCTGTTTGCCTTCAAGGGCTACTGGCTGACGGTGGTGTTGTATGCCGTTTTCGTGCCGATGTCGGTCGCGGGCTGGCGCGCCTGGCAGCGCCAGCGGGGCACGGCCGTTCCGGCCTGAGGCCCGATGACTGCGTCGCCGCCACTGCACATCGCCCTGCTGGGTGCGGAGAGCACCGGCAAAAGCCAGCTGGGGCTGGCTTTGCAGGAGCATCTGCGCCTGAACACCCGGCTGCGTCCCGCCCTGGTGACCGAATATCTACGCGAGTGGTGCGACCGGGAAGGCCGCACGCCGCGCCCGGAGGAGCAGGCCGCGATTGCGCAGGAGCAGCAGGTACGGGCGGAGCGCGCAGCGCGGGACCATGACATCGTCCTGCACGACACCACCCCGCTGATGACCGCCGTCTACAGCGATCTGCTGTTCCAGGACGCCAGCCTTTATCCGTCCGCGCTGGACTTCCAGCGCCGCATGGATGCCAACCTCGTCATGGCCCTGGACCTGCCCTGGGCCGCCGATCCGCAGCGCGACGGGCCGCATGCCCAGGCGCCCACCGATCGACTCATCCGCCGAGCCTTGCTGCATGCACGGCTGGATTACAGCGTCGTTGGCGGACACGGGCCGGATCGCCTGATGCAGGCGCTCAATGCCCTGGGGCCGTTGCTGCGCCCGCACGTGTCCACCGGCGACGGCATGTTCAGCCGCCTGATGCATCGCGCCGACAGCCTCGGCGGCGAATGGCGCTGTGAGCATTGCGACGACCCGGCCTGCGAACACGCGACCCGTCTGCAACGCCGCTGACATCAAACCTTAGGCACAATCGCCGCCGAACCGGCCTCGCAAATGTTTGCGGAGCCCCGCGTGACCGCCTGGAGCCTTTGATGATCGCTCGACTCTCCCGCCTGCTGCCGGTGTTGCCGGCCACCCTTGGTGCCGTTCTGCTGGCCGCGTGCGGCTCGATGTCCTCCGTGCCGTCGGCGCAGGGACCTGCGACGGATGCATCGTCGGCGTCCCGTTCCAGCGTGTCGGTGAAGGTGCTGGCCATCAATGACTTCCATGGCAACTTGCTGCCGTCTCCCGGCGGCATCCGCATCAAGGATCCGTCCCAGTCGGACAAGCTGATCACCATTCAGGCCGGCGGCGCGGAACGACTGGCCACGATGGTGGAACAGCTCAAGGCCAAGAATCCCAACCATGTGTTTGTCGCCGCTGGTGATCTGGTGGGGGCCAGCCCGTTGTTGTCCGCCTTGTTCCATGACGAGCCGACGATCGAGTCGCTGGGCCTGATGGGGCTGGACCTGTCCGCCGTCGGCAACCATGAATTCGACCAGGGCCTGCCGGAGCTGCTGCGCAAGCAGCAGGGCGGCTGCCATCCCAAGGACGGCTGCAAGGGCCCGACACCCTTCACCGGCGCCAAGTACCAATACCTGGCGGCCAGCACCGTTGACACCGCCACCGGCAAGACCGTGCTGCCGGCCTACAGCATCAAGCGCTTTGACGGCGTGCCGGTTGGGTTCATCGGCCTGACCCTCAAGGGCACCCCGGAGCTGGTCAGCCCCAGCGGCGTGCGGGGCCTGTCCTTCCAGGATGAGGCCGAGACGGTGAACCGCCTGGTGCCGGAACTGGTTCGCCAGGGTGTGCAGACGGTGGTTGTGCTGATCCACGAAGGCGGCGTGCCGGTGGGCGGCTACAACGAATGCCCGGGGATCTCGGGGCCGATCGTGGACATCGTGAAGAAGCTGGATCCGCATGTGGGTCTGGTGGTGTCCGGCCACACCCATCGGGCGTACAACTGCCGCATTGACGGCCGCCTGGTCACCAGCGGGGACAAGTACGGCACCTTGATCAGCGAGATTGACCTGACCCTGGACCGCGCGACCGGCCGCCTGACCGAAGCCCGCGCCGACAACCTGATCGTTCGTCCGGAGACGGCCAAGGATCCGCGCCAGACGGCGCTGATTGCGTCCTACCAGACGCTGGCCGGCCCGCTGATCGACCGTCCGGTGGGCTTCCTCGCCCGCACACTCAGCAAGGAAGGCGACGACCGGAACGCCGGTGGCGGCAGCACCGTCGGCCAGGCGGTGGCGGATTCGATGCTGGCGGCGATGCGTGCGCCGCAAGCCGGTGGCGCGCAGCTCGCCGTGACCAACATTGGCGGCGTGCGCACCAGCATCGTCCGTCGGCCAGATGGTGTGGTGACGTTTGGCGACCTGTTCGCCGCCCTGCCCTTCAGCAACACGCTGGTGCTGATGGAGTACACCGGCGCCCAGTTGCAGCAGGCGCTGGAGGAGCAGTGGCAGGACAAGGACGACCGCTTCATGCCGCTGCAGGTGTCGCAAGGCCTGCGATATGAGTGGGACAAGCGCCGCCCGCAGGGCCAACGCATCGTTCCCGGCAGCCTGACCTTGAATGGCCAGCCGATCCTGCCGCAGCAGCGCCTGCGGGTGGTGGTGAACAGCTTCCTGCAGTCGGGCGGCGACGGCTTCCCGACGCTGTCCAAGGGTCAGCAGGTGCTGGTGGGGCCGGATGACGTGCAGGCGCTGGAAGCCTACTTCAAGAGTCATGGCAGCACGCCAGTCGCTCCCACCGCGCTCGACCGGGTGGTACGCGTGGATCGGGGCGGGCGAGAGGACTGAGTTTTTGTCAAAACTCAGAGCGGGGTCCGTTTGACGCTGGAGGTTTCAAGGCGCACCGTCCACGCTCTCTAAACTGCTCCGGACCTAGATCATGCCGTCCGGAAGATGAGCCTCATCACCAAGGTCAGAGTTGCCAACACGTCGCGGACGGTGGAGGCAGAGGTCGTCCCATGCAGCTTTGCGGATGTGGTCGCTTGGCACCGCCACATCCACATTCCGTTCGTGGCGCAGACGCGCGTCATTGGAAGCCAGTGGGATTGGCCAGCGCTCTACCTCGGGTGCCATGTGTCCGAGCAGACCCTGGGGCGACAGGCGCTCGCGTTCCAGGTCCGAGTGTCTGACGCTACCGGAAACGCAGTGCCCATTGCGCAGGCATTGGTCAGCCTCCCCTATCCATGGCCCGCGGCGCATCACCAGCGTTGTGTGTTCCTGTGGTTTCTAGCCGCCACTCCCGCAACCGCCCTCAACCATTTCGGCATTCGAGATCGGTTCTCCACCTTGCCGCCCTTGCTCGATGTGGCCGTGCAGGTGTCGCTGTCACACGGCCTGGAGGGACGGATCGGCCTGCACGCGGCCCTGGGTCACACCACTAAGGAGAGCGACGCACTGGCGGCCCGCTACGAGCGGGAGGGGCTCAAACGGCGCTCCCGGCTTTCGCGCTTTTTCCGATTTCCGCATCGCAAAGACGACGGCCGGCTTTTCTACTTCGGGCCGGAGGACGCCAAAGCCTTTGCAGCCCGCCAGGATGACCTTCGCTAAGGTTGTCGTGTATCCTCAAAACATTCAAGGTCTTATCAACATGAGTCACGCCATGCCTCAGCCCTGGGATTCATCTCCGACCGAACGCCAGCCGGATCCGCTGTCTGCGGAACCCGGCAAGCGGTCTGTGGAACTGGCATTTCTCAGTCGCCTGATGGACGCCGCCAAGACAGCCGGCTCAGCTGTTTTGAAGCGCGCCGACCGTGCTCCCTCATCGGTCGCGACCAGTCTCGAACACATGCAGAACCCCGTGTTCCAGCAGGCGGCCAGAGCCATGGAGCGGTCCATGCCCGTCAACACCGGTTTTGGCCGGTTCCGTGACGAGAACTGAACCTCAGAGCAGCGTCTACTGAATCTGCTCGCTCCCAGGCGCCTGCTTCTGCGGATCGGTGAACAGCTCGCCGACATCCACGGCATCGAACTTGTAGTGGTTGCCGCAGAACTCGCACCCGATCTCCACGCCGCCCAGTTCCGCCAGGATCTCGTCCACTTCCTTGCGGCCCAGGCCCAGCAGCATCCGGCCCACCCGCTCGCGGGAGCAAGTGCACGCAAAGTGCGGCGTCTGCGGCTCGAAGCGGCGCACGTTCTCTTCCCAGAACAGGCGGCGCAGAATGGTGTCGCTGTCCAGCGTCAGCAGTTCTTCATTCGTCAGCGTCGCGGCCAGCATGCTGATGCGGTTGTACGCATCTTCCATCAGCTCCCGCTCCACACCCGAACTCGCACCCGCTTCCAGGTTGCCCTCACCCTCGATCGGCAGACGCTGAATCAGCAGCCCCGCCGCCCTCTGGTCATTGGCGGCCAGCACCAGCGTGCTGTCGAGCTGCTCCGACTGCCGCATGTAGTGCTGCAGCACGTCCGACAGCTTGTTCAGCGGCTCGCCTTCCGGCCCCACCAGCGACACCAGGCCCTGATACGGCTGCTGCCCGGGCAAGCGGTCCTTCGGGTCCAGCGTGATGGCGCAGCGGCCCTGTCCATGCGCATTGAGCATCTGCTGCAAGGTGGCATCGTCCGGCACGTCGTCGCGCGTCTTGGCGGTGGCGCGGAAGCTCATGTCCGGCTGCACCTCCGCCACCGCCAGCTTCAGCGGACCGTCGCCCATCACCTGGAAGATCAGCGCCCCGCTGAACTTGATGTTGGCCTGCATCAGCACCCCGGCCGCAGCCATTTGGCCCACCAGGTCGCGCACGGCCGACGGCAGCGGCTCCTTGCGCCGGCTCAGCAGCTCTTTCCAGCTGCTGTCCAGCCGCACCAGCATGCCGCGCACCGGCAGGCCTTCAAACAGGAACTTGTGCAGTTCGCTCATGGATATCCTTCAGTCGATTCGAGTCAGGGAGTCGGCATAACGCTGGCCGTTGCGCACGTAATGCGCGGCACTTAGCGCCAGGCCCTGGATCTGTTCGGGTGTCAGTTCGCGCACCACCTTGGCCGGGCTGCCCATGATCAGGCTGCCGTCCGGGAATTCCTTCCCTTCGGTCACCAGCGAGCCCGCGCCCACCAGACAGTTGCGGCCGATACGTGCACCATTCAAGACCACCGCACCAATACCGATGAGGGAGTTGTCCCCCACCGTGCAGCCATGCAGCATCACCTGATGGCCGACGGTCACGTTCTGCCCCAGCACCAGCGGCATGCCGGCATCGGCATGCAGCACGCTGCCATCCTGGATGTTGGAGCCGGCGCCGATGGTGAGGTGGTCGCTATCACCGCGCAGCACCGCGTTGAACCAGATGCTGACGCGGTCGCCCAGCGTCACCCGGCCGATGACCTGCGCGCTCTCGGCCACCCAGACGGCCTCCCCCAGCTCGGGCCTGTGTTCGCCCAATTGATAGACAGCCATGTGACGTGCTCCCGGTCGGTGGCCGGCCGCAGCCGACGCAAAAGCGATAATTCTAAGGATGGAACTCCGCACCCGCGCCTTGCAGGTCCTTCTGATCCCGGATCCGGATGAGAAGGCCGCCGCCGCCCGCGCGCTCTACGATCAACGCGACACCCTCTCTCTGGACCCGGACGCCCTCCTCACGCCCGACGCGGCGCTGCCCGGGCGACCCGAGCGGCCGCGGTTGATGTCCGTGCTGCAGGTGCCGTCCCGCTCGCCGTTCACCATCGAAGGCCGGGCGGCGTTGCTGCATGCCATCGCCCATATTGAGTTCAACGCCATCAATCTGGCACTGGATGCGGTCTGGCGCTTTCCCGGCATGCCGACCGACTTCTACGCCGACTGGCTGCTGGTGGCGGCCGAGGAAGCACTCCATTTCAGCCTGCTGGACAAGCATCTGCGCACCCTCGGCCGGCGTTACGGCGACTTCGACGCCCATGACGGGCTCTGGTCGATGGCGCGCCGCACCGAAGGCGATGTGCTGGCCCGCATGGCGCTGGTCCCACGCACCCTGGAAGCGCGCGGGCTGGATGCCACCCCACCGCTGCAGGCCAAGCTGGGCCGCGCGGGCGACCACCGGGCGGTCGAGATCCTGGACATCATCCTGCGAGATGAGGTTGGCCATGTGCGCATCGGGAACCGCTGGTATCGGCATCTGTGCCGGGAACGCGGACTCGACCCGGTGGCGCTGTATCCCCGCCTGGTGGAACAGTTCGAAGCTCCGCGGCTGCGACCGCCCTTCAACGTCCAGGCCCGCAGCGAGGCTGGCTTCAGCGATGAGGAAATCGCCTACCTCAGCAGCTGAGGCATGATCGCCGGTCTTGACGCCAGCGGCGTCGCGCCCTCCCCCGGTTCAAAAGCGCCGCGCGTGCACCGACCTGGCGGGTGATCCCTGCCCCGAGATCCGTTGTTCCCATGTCCCGCATCCAAGCCAACCTGCTGCTCACCCTGGTCGCCGTGATCTGGGCCTCCGCTTTCGTCGCCCAGTCCCGCGCGATGGAAGTGATGGGGCCGATGATGTTCACCGGCATCCGTTTCCTCATCGGGGCGCTGGTGGTGTTGCCGCTGATCCTGCGTGAGCGCCGAGCCCCCGGCGCCCGAACCTTGACCGCCTCGGACGGCGGCAAGATCGCCGGACTGGGGCTGCTGCTCACCCTCGGCGCCGCGCTGCAGCAGATTGGCATCCAGCACACCACCGTCACCAACGCCGGCTTCCTGACCGCGCTGTATGTGCCGCTGGTGCCGCTGCTGGGCTGGCTGCTGCTGCGGCACTGGCCGCACTGGTCCGTCTGGCCGGGCGCGCTGGCCTGCCTGGTGGGCGCCTTTCTGCTGTCGGGGGCGCATGAATTGAAGATTGGCCTGGGAGACGCCTGGGTCGTCGCTTCCGCCCTGCCCTGGGCGCTGCATGTGCTGCTCATCGGCGTGGTCGCGGACCGGATGAACTCCCCGTACACGGTGGCCGGCGGACAGTTCCTGCTGTGTGGCCTGCTGGGTCTGACCTGGGGGCTGGTCAACGAGCCCTGGAGCTGGGAGGCCGTCCAGGCCGCCGCAGCGCCGCTGCTCTACACGGGGGTGCTGTCCGTGGGCGTGGCCTTCACCGCGCAGGTCGTGGCCCAGCGGTATGCGCATGCCGCCGATGCCGCCATCATCCTGTCGTCGGAAACGCTCTTCACCGCCGGCTTTGGGTATGTGCTGATGGGTGACCGCCTGTCCGCGGCGGGCTTGCTGGGCTGCGGGCTGATCCTGGGCGCGATGCTGCTGATTCAATTGCTGCCCATGCTCCGGATCCTGCGGCCACGGGCCGCATGAGGGCGCACGCAAGACGGCCCCGAGACGGTCTCGAGAGGGCCTCAAGACAAACTGACCACGCGCTGCGCACAGACCGAGCACGGCCCGGCCCATGGACGGCGCAGACCTGACCCCGCCCCGGCCACTCACTCAAGCGGAAACGCCGTACTGCGCTTCACCGTCCGCAGCACCAGCATCGAATTGGCGCGGGCCACGCCCGGCAGTTGCATCAGCACCTGGGTGTGCACCCGTTCCAGGTCTTCCGCATCCCGGTAGGCAAACCGCAGCAGGTAGTCGTTGCTGCCGGCCACGTAGAAGCAGTCCAGGATGTCGGGCGAGTCCTTGACCGCCTGCTCGAATTCGGCCAGCGCCGTCGGCGTCATGCGCTCCACATTGATGATGGTGTAGCTCGTGCCCGGCTTGCCGATGGCCTTCGGATTCAGCAGGGCCACCACGCGGTCGATCACCCCTTCGTCCTCCAGCCGTTTGACCCGGCGCAGGCAGGCCGACGGAGACAGGTGGATCTGCTGGGCCAGCGCCTGATTGGAGAGGCGCGCGTCCTGCTGCAAAGCGGCCAGAATGGCACGGTCGATCGAATCCAATGTGGGCGGGATGCTCATGTGCCGCATTTTCTGCTGGATTCAGTGGATGGCGCCGCAGGAAATTGCGCCAGCCCGGGTTTGCCCGACAGCACAACGCTTCCCGATTGCGCCGGTCGTTCTCTAGACTCCCTGAATCTCGCAAGGATTGCCCATGACCGACGCCCACACCGCCGCAAACTCGCCTGCGACCACCGATATGGACGCCTACTGGATGCCCTTCACCGCCAACCGGCAGTTCAAGGAATCCCCGCGCCTCCTCACCCGTGCCGACGGCATGTACTTCACCGACGACCAGGGCCGCCAGGTGCTGGACGGCATCGCCGGCCTGTGGTGCGTCAACGCGGGCCACAACCGGCCGCGCATCGTGCAGGCCATCCAAACCCAGGCAGCCGAGCTGGACTTCGCGCCGCCCTTCCAGATGGGCCATCCCAAGGCCTTCGAGCTCGCATCGCGGCTCACCGAGATCACGCCCGAAGGCCTGAACCGGGTCTTCTTCACCAACTCCGGCTCGGAAGCGGTGGAGACCGCCCTCAAGATCGCCCTGGCCTATCACCGCGCCCGGGGCGAAGGCCAGCGGACGCGGCTGATCGGTCGCGAACGCGGCTATCACGGCGTGAACTTCGGCGGCATGTCGGTCGGCGGCATGGTGGCCAACCGGAAGATGTTCGGCACCTTGCTGGCCGGCGTCGATCACATCCGCCATACGCTGGACATCCAGCGCAATGCCTTCAGCGTCGGTCTGCCGGCCCACGGCGCGGAACTGGCGGACGATCTGGAACGGCTGGTCGCTTTGCATGACGCCTCCACCATCGCTGCGGTGATCGTCGAGCCGATCGCCGGGTCCGCCGGTGTGCTGCTGCCGCCGCAGGGCTATTTGAAGCGGCTGCGGGAGTTCTGCGACAAACACGGCATCCTGCTGATCTTCGATGAGGTGATCACCGGGTTCGGGCGCACCGGCCAGCCCTTCGCCGCGCAGACGTTTGGTGTGACGCCCGACCTGATGACGGTGGCGAAGGGCCTGACCAACGGCTGCGTGCCGATGGGGGCCGTTTTTGCGCGGCAGTCCATCCACGACACCTTCATGCAGGGGCCGGCCCATCTGATCGAGCTGTTCCACGGCTACACCTATTCGGCACATCCGCTGGCCTGCGCGGCCGGTCTGGCGACGCTGGACACCTATGCGGACGACCAGTTGCTCACCCGCGCCAGCCACATCGGCGGTCACTTCGCCGAAGCGCTGCATTCGCTGCGGGGCGAGCCGCATGTGATCGACGTGCGCAATTTCGGCCTGGTGGGCGGTGTTGAACTGACGCCGCGGCCGGGCGAGCCGACGAAGCGGGCCTTTAGCGTCTTCCTCGACTGCTGGGAGCAAGGCGTTCTGGTGAGAACCACGGGCGACATCATTGCGCTGTCCCCCCCGCTGATCGCCAGCGCGGAAGACCTCAGCCGGATGGTCGAGGCCATTCGCACCGCTCTGCGGCGGCTGGCTTGACGGGACCGACTCCGCCGTCAGGCATGATGGCGGCCGCCATGCCTAGCTCCAGTCCCACTTCCGCCGCCGCCACCCCTGGTGATGCCCACGCACGCGCCCACGCGGTGCCCTGGCTGGCCTACGGCTGCCTGGCCGCCAGCACCAGCCTGATCGGCAGTTATGTCGGTTTGTCCAAGCTGCTGGTGGCGGTCTTCCCGGTGTTTCTGCTGGCGTGGCTGCGCTTTGGCATGGCCGCTGTGATCATGGCCCCGTGGCTGGTGAAGACGCCGGGGGAAGCCCCGTTGTCCCGGCGCACCAAGGGCCTGCTGTTCCTGGAGTCCTTCTTCGGCAACTTCCTGTTTTCAATCTGCCTGCTGTTCGGCGTGCGGCAGAGCTCCGCCGTGGTGGCGGGGGTGATCATGGCCGGCATTCCGGCGGCGGTGGCTTTGCTCTCGTTCCTGTTCCTGCGGGAGCGCATCGGCGGACGGGTGCTGGCCGGCATTGCGCTGGCGGTGTCCGGCATTGCGATGGTCGCCCTGCATCAGCAGGAGGGCAGCGCGCAGCAAAGCGGCTGGGGCGCCCTGCTGCTGCTGGGCGCGGTGCTGTGCGAAGGCAGTTACGTGGTGATTGGCAAGCAGCTGACGCAGGCGCTGTCGGCCAAGCGGATCAGTGCGCTGATCAACCTGTGGGGCTTGGCACTGGTGACGCCGCTGGGGCTCTGGCAGGCCCTGGACTTCGACTTTGCCGGCGTGGATCTGAAGCACTGGGGTCTGCTGCTCTTCTACGCCGTGGCCGCCAGCATGGTGACGGTATGGCTGTGGATGCAGGGGCTGCGACATGTCAGCGCGCCCAAGGCCGGGGTGTTCATGGTGTTCCTGCCGATCTCGACGGCGCTCATCGGGGTAATCTTCCTCAATGAGAGGATGTCCGGCCTGCAGGCGCTGGCGTATGGGCTGGCGCTGGGCGGGGTGGTGCTGGCCACATGGCCGCAGCGCGGGGCGGTACGGACGGGTGGCCACTGAGCGACTGAGCGAGGTGACATGGCGCGGGCCCCCGGCCTTATGGGCAAGCTCCAAAAAGCAATACAAGTGGTCGAGGAGCGACCGCAAAAACGCCGGAAACTGCGCTAGGCTTACTACCAATGTAATACCATTTGGCCTCTGGCGCTCCGCCGTTCGCCCTGTGACTCTGCTTCCATGCCTGCCTTTGATCGCACTTTGACCAGCTCCAGCCCCTCGTCCGACTGGGAGGCTTGGGTGGAAAGCTGGTGCGAGGTCCTTCAGCAGCCGCCACGGGGCTTGAGCATGAGGGCCTCCACAGGCGATTTTTCGGGTCCAGCTGGTACCGGTGCCGTCAGTGGTCCCGTCTTGCGCCATGCTGTTGAGGCGTTGACGCGTCTATCAGAGATATCAGAGACGCCGCAGCCAGAGGCGCGGCAGCACCAGCCCGATGCGCCCAAGGCGGACACGCTCCCATCTCCGCCCCATGCCCTGATCTTCGCCCCCCACCCCGACGACGAATGCATCGTCGGAGCGCTGCCGCTGCGCCTGCACAAAGAGGCAGGCTGGCAGGTCACCAACGTGGCCGTCACCCTGGGGAGCCGACAGGAACGCCGCGCGGAACGCCTGGCGGAACTCCAGGCCGCTTGCGACGTGCTCGGTTTCGGTCTGCACCTGCTCTCCGACGAAGGCTTCGAGCAGGTCAAGCCCGAAGCGGCTGCCGCCCGCACGCCGCTGTGGCAGGAGCAGGTCTCCCAGGTGGCCGGCCTGCTGCGCACCGTGAAGCCGGCGCTGGTGCTGGTGCCGCACGCGGGTGATGGCATCCCCACCCACATCGGCGTGCATGCGCTGGTGAGCGAGGCATTGGCCCAGGCAAGGATCAATACGGTCGTTGCCTGGACAGAGTTCTGGGCCACCCAGGCCGCTCCCAACCTGCTCGTGGAGACGGGCGTCACGGACACGGCCCGGCTGGTGCGCGCCCTGTCCTGCCACCATGGGGAGATCGCCCGCAATCCGTATCACCTCCGGCTGCCAGCCTGGATGGCGGACAACGTGCGTCGGGGTGGCGAACTGCTCGCCGGCCCCGGAGAGACGCCGCCGCCGTTCGGTTTTGCGACGCTCTACCGACTCTCACGATGGGTGGACGGCGAGCCTCAAGCCGATCTGCCGCCTCGCATGGTGTCCTGCGAGGAGCCGCTCGACGCGGAGGCCTTGTTGTCCACTCACTAAAGCCGGGGCGGATGCGGTGGCGGCATACTGGCCCCGGATCGCGCCGCTGCCGTCCCTTGACGCTTTCAAACAGCGCACAGCGGCGCTACCGTCTATCGCATTGACGCATTTCCGCATTTCCGCACTAGCGCACGACCGCCCCCAACCCCTCACGCCATGACCCAGTCCACCGCCCCCACCCACCTGCGCATCCACCAGTTCGCCGGCTTGAAGCCCGGGCCGCGCCTGCTGGTCAGCGCCGCGGTGCATGGCAATGAAGTGGCCGGCGTTGGCGCCATCGAACGGGTCATGCGTCTGCTGGACGAAGGCAGCCTCACCCTCCTGCAGGGCGCGCTGACGATGATCCCCATCGTCAATCCGCTGGCCCACCGGCTGAAGCGCCGCGAAGGCGATCGCAACCTCAACCGCAACCTGCGCCCCACCCCGATCCCGCAGGATTTCGAGGACCGCATCGCCAACCAGCTCTGCCCGTGGCTGGCGGCCAGCGACGTCCTGCTGGACCTGCACAGCTTCAACAACCCCGGCCCCGCCTTTGCGATGCTGGGCCCGCGCGACAACAATGGCGACCTGGAGCCCTTCCGCCACCAGGCGGCGGAGAGCGCCCTGGCGCTGGCTGTCGGCACCGGCCGCATCGTCGAGGGCTGGCTGTCCACCTACGCCCTGGGCCTGAAGCGCCGCGCTGACAAGGCCAGTGACGGCACCCGCCGCATGGCCCTGCAGCAGGATCCGCACTATGGCGTCGGCACCACCGAATACATGCGCAGCCAGGGCGGCTACGGCATCACGCTGGAATGCGGGCAGCATGAAGATCCGAACGGCCCCGAGGTGGCATTCAATGCCATCCTGCGGACCCTGATGCTGCTGGGCATGGTCGCCGCGGGCAGTGCCGGCGTGCAGGCAGCCGATCCGAAGCGCCCGGTGGAACTGCTGCAGCTGTATGAAGTCATCGACCGGGAGCATGCGGATGACCGCTTCGAACGCCCCTGGGCCAGCTTCGACGCCGTGGCCGAAGGCGAGCGCATCGGCACCCGTGCGGATGGCACGCCGGTGCTGGCGCCGGCGGGGGGCCGCATCGTTTTTCCCAATAGCAAGGCCGAGCCGGGCAACGAATGGTTCTACCTGGCAAAGCCCAGTGACCGTGCATTGACTTGAGCCTGCCGCTAGAGTGGATGCATGACTGACACCCTCCACCCCGCGCCTGTGCGCATCGATTTCGTTTCCGACGTGGCCTGCCCCTGGTGCGCGGTCGGCCTCAAGTCCCTGGAGACCGCGCTGGCGCGTCTGCCGGAGGTGAAGGCGGACCTTCACTTCCAGCCCTTCGAGCTGAATCCGAAGATGCCGCCCGAAGGCGAGGACATCGAGGAACACCTGACCCGCAAGTACCGCTCCACCAACGAGCAGCGGCAGCAGATCCGCCAGCACCTGCGCGACCGGGGCGCCGCCGTGGGCTTCACCTTCACCGAAGGCGCCCGCAGCCGCATCTGGAACACCTTCGATGCGCACCGGCTGATCCATTGGGCCGGACTGCAGTCCGCCCAGGCGCAGCGGGACCTGAAACTCGCCCTGCTGACCGCCTATCACACCAGCGGCAAGAACCCGGGCGACCGGGAGGTGCTGCTGGACACCGTGGCGGGCATCGGCCTGGACCGGGCGGAAGCCGCACGCGTGTTTGACGGCGGCGACTTTGCGGACGATGTGCGGGAAGCGGAATCGCTGTGGCAGGACCGCGGCATCAGCTCGGTGCCGGCGGTGATCCTGAACGAAAAGTACCTGATCTCGGGCGGCCAGCCGCCGGAGGCCTTCGAGCAGGCGCTGCGTCAGGTGATGCAGGAGATGGCCGAAGAAGGCTCAACCCAAGCCTGACCGTGACGCAAGGGGGATGATCCGCCTGCGGGGGTCTGCCCAGACCTGAGACAATACACGGACGTTTCGCCGGGGCCCACGCTGTCCGCGTGGGCCCTTTTGTTTTTGTGCATCTGTAGTTCCGTCCATGTTCAAGAACCTGATCATTTATCGCATCGCCAATGACTGGCAGCCCAACGCCGAGAAGCTGGAAGACGCGCTGGAGGAGGAACGCTTCACGCCCTGCGGCGCCACGCAGGCGCTGTCGGCTGGCTGGGTGCCGCCGCGCGGCGAGCCCGGCGCCCGTCTGCTGGAAGAAATCGAGGACCACTGGCTGCTGAGCCTGCGCCTGGAAAAGCGTGTGCTGCCCGGTTCGGTGGTGCGCGAGCATGTGGAAGAGCTGGCCGAGAAGATCGAGCAGGAAACCGGCCGCCGCCCCGGCAAGAAGCAGCAGCGCGACATGAAGGAGCAGGTGGAGCTGGAACTGCTGCCGCGCGCCTTCACGCTGCAATCGCATCTGCGGGTGTGGATCTCGCCGAAGCAGCATCTGTTGATGGTGGACGCTGGCTCCATCGGCAAGGCGGACGAGCTGATCACGCTGCTGGTGAAGGCCGACAGCTCAATCAACCTGCACCTGCTGCAAAGCGCTGAATCGCCGGCGGCCTGCATGGCGGCATGGCTGATGGACGGAATGCCGCCCAAGGACTTCGTGATCGACCGTGACTGCGAACTCAAGGCGGCGGACGAGATGAAGGCGGCCGTGCGTTATGCGCGGCACAACCTGGACACCGATGAGGTCAAGGCCCATCTGACCAGCGGCAAGATGCCGACGCGCCTGGCGCTGACGTGGAAGGAACGGGTGTCTTTCACCCTGACCGACACGCTGCAGGTCAAGGGCATCAAGTTCCTGGACATCGTGTTTGACGGCCGTGACAAGCCGGCGAAGGACGAAGCCTTTGATGTGGATGCGGCGCTGGCCACGGGCGAACTGAGCCAGCTGATCCCGGATCTGGTGGAAGGCCTGGGCGGGGAGCTGGACTTCATCGGGCAGTCGGCCAAGATTGCGGCGGAGCATGCGCCGAAGTCAGCGGCGGATGGTGCTGAGGGCGTTGCCGAGCACCGCACGCCCGCCATGGACGCGGATCTGGCGACGGAAGCGGCGCCTTGGGATTGAGCGGCTGACGCCGTGTAGCTGCGGTGATCGGAAGAGACGACGGGGCCCGAAGGCCCCGTTTTTTTCAGCCAAGCCGATTCAAGGCTCGACGATCTGCGCCTCGTCGCTGGGATACACCGACACAGCGACCGCCACCCTGGCCTCGGCGGCGAGCTTGAGCAGCTCGACGGGAAAGGTGAACGAGGCCCACCCTGGCGGGTGAATCGCCACGCCAAAATCAAGCAACACCTCCTCGACGCCGGGGAACGACGAAAGGCGCTGAATCGCCTCGAGGTTAGCCGCCAGAAACTGCACCGCATCGCTCAGTTGCTGCGTGACTTCGTCGAAGTCGGCGGCACTCGCGATGACGCGAATGCCCGAGGAAGACATCCGCGCTTCCTGTGCGCTCCCGCGAAACTTCTTCTCGCCGCGGCGCCAGCTTGAATGAATCACGAGCGGGGATGCCGCGACGAAGTCGTCCACGTCGAAGGCGACCCCGCTGGCTCGGAGCATGCAGGTCATGGCGTCGCGCCCGCTTACAGCGCCTGAAACGCCGGATGCTGCCGCGCAATCTCCGCAGCGGTCTCACGCGCCTCGGTCGCCTGACGGGCCACCTCACGCACCGGCAACTGCTTCAGCCGGTGGTCCGACCACACCTGGCGCCAGCGCCGCGCGCCCGGCAGGCCGTTCCACAGTCCCAGCGCATGTCGCATCGCCTGCGACCACGGGCGGCCTTGCGCCACTTGCTGTTCCAGATAGACCAGCCACTGCGCTTCCACTTCCTCGCGGGTCTGTACCGGCGCAGCCTGTGCACCAAAGAAGCGCTGATCCCAAGCGGCCATCTGCCACGGCTCGTGATAGGCCTGACGACCCACCATCACGCCATCCACATGCGCCAATTGCTCTTCAATCTGATCGTCGGTCTTGATGCCGCCATTGATGGCAATCGTCAGCGCGGGGAACTCCTGCTTCAGCCGGTGCACCAGTTCATAACGCAGCGGCGGAATGTCGCGGTTTTCCTTGGGCGACAGGCCCTGGAGCCAGGCATTGCGGGCGTGCACGATGAAGACCTCGCAGCCGGCGTCGGCGATGGTGCCTACGAAGTCCCGGACGAAGTCGTAGCTCTCGATCTTGTCGATGCCAATGCGGTGCTTGACCGTCACCGGGATGCTCACCGCATCCTTCATCGCCTTGACGCCATCAGCCACCAGATTCGGCTCGGCCATCAGGCAGGCCCCGAAGGCGCCGCGCTGCACCCGCTCACTGGGGCAGCCGCAGTTCAGATTGACCTCGTCATAGCCCCATTGCTGGGCCAGTTTGGCGCACGCCGCCAGGTCGGCCGGCTCGGAACCGCCGAGCTGCAGGGCGACCGGGTGCTCCTGCTCGCTGAAGTCCAGATGCCGCGGCTGGTCGCCGTGCAGCAGCGCGCCGGTGGTCACCATCTCGGTGTAGAGCAGCGTGTGGCGCGTCAGCAGCCGGTGGAAGTAGCGGCAATGGCGGTCGGTCCAATCGAGCATGGGAGCGACCGACAAACGCCAGGGAGACAGCCCACCGACGCGGGCTTGCGTGACTTCTACATTCATGAGAATCCAATGCGCCGGACGATGGCTGTCCGGCGTGACGGGCCCGGCGCCAGGTGGGCCAGGCGGAATGCCCGATTTTCGCTGAATCCAGACTCAACGCCCGATCCGGTAGTCCCGCCGCCGCTCAAACTCCCGATATTGATCAGACACTTCCGCGTTAGCGTAGTTCCCAGCTACAGCATGGTCCGGGCCCTGGCCGTCGAGGCCAGGCAACCCGTTCAGCATCCCGCCCCAGACTTGCCGGTGCAATCCTTCACCTACAAATGGCAGGAGATAGTTGTCCAGGATGCCTTTGCCCGGCGTCGCGATCTCATCGCTCAACGCAGTGAGGTACGCAGACTTGCTGGTCCGATGCCATTCGATGCAAAAGCCGGCACGGTGACACAGCTCGGTGTGAACCACCAGCATCGTGCGGCCATTGCCATCGAGAAACGGATGCCCATAAGCGAACAGACCCGTGACCTCGCCGGGACGCTGCCGCATCAAGCGCCTGTCGTTTCCGATCCGCAGACCTTCCTGTACCGCGAGCCTGGCGTGAGCCGGATGGCAAAACCAGGTTCCCGCTTTTGTCACTGCAATGTCGGGCGCTGTGGTCGCGCGATCTTCGCCGGCCCATGGATAAAAGCCCTCGAAGAGAATGCGGTGGACGGCAAGAAAGTCTTCGTAGCGCAAGGCACCTCGCCGTCTTGAAAGATGGGTAATGGCCTCCTCCAGGCTGGCTCGAAACATCTGGTGCTCAAGCTCCTGGACGATCTTCGAATCCTTCTCTGCAAACCTGTTCCGAAGATAGCCGGCCGTTGCAAAGTCTCTGAACGGATCAAACACCCTGCTTGCGCTCTCGTAGGTAATTGACCAGCAGACTGGCCATGTCAGCCTTGCTCAGTTTGCCCGCACGCTTCAAAGCGACCAACAAATCCTGCACCGGACCCGAACGCACTTCATCACCGGCCAGACGGGTGATGGTCTCGGCCCAATGGTCCGCCGGAGTCGCCTTGTAGTCCACCCCATGACGTCTGGCGAGCGAGCGGACATAAGTTTCGACATTGGCAGTCGGCCATGCCACTGGCTCTGCGGGATGCCCTTGAACTGGCTGGGCGCCACGACGACTGCGATTGTTGATGTAGCGGACCGGTTGCTCACCCAGCGACAGCTTGCGGGACATCCGCCGCTCGCCGGTATCCAGCACGACCGTGCCATCCGCGGCGTCAGTCACTTGCGCATTGAGTTTGCGAGCCACTTCATGCCCCAAGGTCTGGCTGTCCACCACCGGCACCACCTCTCTCGTGGCTTCATCCCGATGCGCTTTGGCATAGACGCCGAGCCCCAGGCGGATGAGTTCACCGTCCTGCTGAAGCGCTCGCAGCGCTTCAGACACTTGCGATGGACTCCCCAGCGGGGCGAGGTCGGAACGCAGCACGACCGGACCCGAACGCCGCCGGATGGACTGGCGCATGCGGTCGGTGAGCTTCATCTTCGAACCCATTTCCGCATCGTATCAGCATCAGGCCGCAAAGTCAGAAAACCCCAATGACATCAAATGGTTGCGTGTGCAAATCATGCCGGTCAAGAGTGATCACCCCGCACAAATCTGCATCACTCTCGCCCACTCTTCCCGCGTGCGGGAGGTCCACAAGCGGATGCGCAGTCGCTGAAAGAGGCTTCTGGGCGGCGCCCCGCGCAGCCGATGCCGCTCGATCGCGCTCATCAGCCACTCCTCCTCAAATCCATCCCACACACCGCCCGGCACCGCCCACAAGTTCCGCCAGCAGGCCGGCGCCACTTCGGTCTCATAGATCCGCTGCAGCTCCGCCGGCGGCAGCCCCGTCGACTTCAGCACCCGCGCCAAGGCAGCCAGATCCCCCTTGGCCAGTTCCGTATCCAGGAACAGGCATGAAATCGCCACCTGCGCCTCACGAATTGCAGCCGTCCGCTGCTCCACCTCATTCAGGGACATCGTCCCATCCCCCTTCTGTCAGCAAACGTACACCAGTTGTTTCCACGCGACTGACCGTATGTCTCCCAGTTTGCTGGAAGGTCACGCCTTTCTAGACTGAGTCCCATGCCTCAGAGGCTTCGCAGGGAAGAATGACATGAACAACATCACGACGCGCGCGAACGGCTCGCAGCGTACCCCGTCCTGGGCCCACTTCCGCCGCCCAGCGCCCCATCGTCTCGCCGCGTCACTGGGCCTGACCGTCACCCTCTCCTTGCTAACGCCCCTGGCCGTCCTGGCGCAGGCCACCGCTGCCGATCCTGATGCACCGCCGCGCAAGCTCGAACGGGTCGAGGTGACCGGCTCGGCCATCAAGCGCATCGCCGATCAAGGCGCCCTGCCCGTCCAGGTGCTGACCCGTCAGGACATCACCAAGGCCGGCGTCACCACCGCTGCCGAGCTGCTGGCCACGGTCTCCGCCGCCAGCAAGGGCCTGACCGACGGCGTGAGCATCGGCACCGGCGGCTTCAAGGACCAGATGGGCATGAACTCGGCCAACCTGCGCGGCCTGGGCACCTCTTCCACCCTGGTGCTGCTCAACGGACGCCGCATGGCCAACTTCGCCTCCCCGGGCGACGACCAGGGCGTGGACCTGAACAACATCCCCGCCGCCGCCATCGAACGCGTGGAAGTGCTGCTGGACGGCGCCTCCGCACTCTACGGCACGGACGCCATCGGCGGTGTCGTCAACTTCATCACCCGCAAGGACTTCCAGGGCGTGCAACTGGATGCCTACGGCGGCTTCTCCGGCGAAGGCGGCGCGGGCAAGCGCACCGGCACCGTCTCCGCCGGTTATGGCGACGTCGGCGCGAACGGCTTCAACCTGTTCGGTGTGCTCGACTTCCAGCGCACCGACGCGCTGCGCACCTCGCAGCGGGACTTCATCGGCGACCTGAAGATTCCGGAGCGCCTGCCCCATCTGCTCTCCGGCGTGACCTACCCCGGCAACATCCGCCTGAGCGGCGACCAGCGCGACTATCTCCAGTCCGTCGGCTTTGCCATCAACGGCAAACCCATCGTCAACCGCACCATCAACCTCAGCGCCCCCACCTGCCAGCCGCCGCACACCCTGTATCTGCCCGGTGGCGTGGGCGGCGAAGACGCCTGCACCTACGACTACATGCGGGATCTGGAGCTCTATCCGAAGACCGAAAAAACCGGCTTCCTCGGGCGCGGCGTCTTCAAGATCAACGACAACCACCAAGCCTTTGTCGAATACGCCTACAGCCGCGCGCGCAGCTGGTACGTCGGCACCAGCAACCGCATCGATGCCGAGCTGGACGTCGACAAGATCCCCGCCCTGGCCGCCACCGGCCTGGGGGACGCGCTGCCGGACGACCGCACCATCGAAGTCCGCACTCGGATGATCGAGGCCGGCAACCGCGCCAGTCAGCTGACCAGCACCGGCACCCGGGTGGTCGTCGGCATGACCGGCACGGTGGCTGGCTGGGACTACGACTGGGGCTACAACCACAGCGTCAACCGCGTCTCCGACCGGGACGTGCGAGGCTACTTCCCCGAAGACCAGACCCTGCAGGCCTTCGCCGACGGACTGTTGAACCCCTTCGGCCCGTCCAGCGCCGAAGGCCTGGCGCTGCTGAAGTCGATCAACATCGATCAGGAAGTCCGTCGCGCCCGCGGCGTGATGGATTCGCTGGATGCCAAGATCACCCGGTCCCTGACGAGACTGGAAGGCGGCGATCTGGCCATTGCGCTGGGCGGCGAATTCCGCCGTGAGCGCTCCGCATCGTCCGCCAGCGACCTGCTGATGTCGGACAACATCCTGGGCGACAGCTCCCCCGGCGACTCGCAGTTCACCAACAATTCCCGAAAGGTCTGGGCGGCCTACGGAGAACTGCTGGCGCCCTTTGCCAAGGGCTGGGAGGCGCAGTTCTCGCTGCGTCACGACCGCTACCAGCGCATCGGCGCCACCACCAATCCCAAGCTCGGTCTGCGCTGGGCCCCGGCGCCCGACCTGACCCTGCGTGCCTCCGTCGGCACCGGCTTTCGCGCGCCGTCGATGGACGACCTCTACCGTCCCACCAAGGTCACGTTCACGTCCATCCTGCCGGACCCCGTCTGCATGGCCGAAAACGACAACGACCTCAGCTTCTGCGCGGACGCCTGGGAGACGCACACCTTCTCCAATCCGAAGCTCAAGCCGGAGAAATCGCGCCAGTTCAGCCTCGGCGTGCTGACCGATCCTTCGCCCTACCTCAGCCTGGGCGTGGATTACTGGAACATCCAGAAGCGCAACCTGATCAGCACCATCGGCGACGACGTCATCCTGTCCAACCTGGACAAATACGAGCCGCTGGTGCACCGCTACAACGAGGATGAAGGCCTGGCCGGCTGCGACTACGACCCCACTGACTCCAGCATCTGCTTCATCGAGCTGCGCAAGGAAAATCGCGGCCGCGAGAAGACCTCGGGCCTGGACCTGACGATGCAGCTGCGCTCCGGCGCCACCGACTGGGGCCGCTTCTCCGCGAAGCTGGTGGGCACCTGGACCCTCAGCTCCAAGCGCCAGACCGGGGACGGCGACGCCTACATCAGCAACCTCGGCCGCTTTGTCACCGACGGCGTGGTGCAGCGCTGGCGGCATCGACTGAATCTGGACTGGTCGCGCGGCGACTGGAGCCTGAACCTGGCCAACACCTTCTACAGCGGCTATACCGACCAGAACTCGGCCATCGATACCGACACCGGCACGGTGGTGGCCAAGAACAAGGTCAAGGCCTATTCGCTGTGGGATCTCTCGGGCGGCTGGGAGGCGACGAAGGCGCTGTCCTTGCGGGCAGGCGTGAAGAACCTGTTCGACACCGCGCCACCTTTCTCCAACCAGGCGTATTTCTTCATCTCCGGCTACGACCCGAGCTACACCGATCCGCGTGGACGCTTCTTCTATCTGAGCGGCAGCTACCGGTTCTGAGCACGGCGCCCCCCGGCGCAGGTCCGGTCTTCACATCGGCTTGGTCAGAAACGCCATGGCCCGCGGATCATCGACATAACTGACGTTGATCCGCAGCCAGGGGCAGACCGCCAGGTCCGGCGTGAACACCGAGCCGGGCGAGAAACTCACGCCCCGCGCCGCTGCCCGCGTGACGAGCTCGGTCGCATCGTCCACGCCCGGCCAGCGGGCCCACAGGAACATGCCACCGCTGGGCCTGCAGAACAGCTGCCAGCCGGCCGTGGTCAACACCCGGCTGGCCTGCGCCAGTTGCCGGTCCAGCCGGCGACGCAGCCGCTCCACCAGCTTGCGGTAGCTGCCGTTCTCCAGCATCACCGCCAGCACCTCTTCCGCAAAGCGTGAGGAGGTGATGCTGGTGAGCATTTTCAGATCCACCAGCCGCTTGATCAGCGCCGGTGCCGCCGCCACGAAGCCCACCCGCAGCGAGCAGGACAGGCTTTTGGAAAAACTGCCGATGTAGATGACGCGGTTGAGCTGATCCAGCGCGGCCAGTCGCGGCGTGGTGCTGCTCTGGAAGTCGGCATAGATGTCGTCTTCCACGATGTTGAAATCGTGCCGCTCCGCCAGTTGCAGGATGCGGTGGGCCGTGGCCACCGAGATGGTGCTGCCGGTCGGGTTCTGGAAGACGCCGTTCAGGAAGAAGAGCTTGGGCTGATGCGTCTCCAGCACCCGCTCCAGTGCTTCCACATCCGGCCCGTTGGGCGTGCGCGGCACGCCCACCATGCGGATGCCCTGCAGCTTCAGCAGCCCGAAGAGGTTGTAGTAGCCCGGGGTCTCCACCAGCACCGTGTCGCCGGGGCGCAGCAGCAGCCGCACCAGCAGGTCCAGCGCCTGGCTGGCGCCGCTGGTCAGCAGGAATTGATTGACCGGCGCTTCGATGTCCATGCTGTAGAGCCGGCGGCTGAGCGCCTTGCGCAGGCTGGGGCTGCCCAGCGGCGTACCGTAGTCGAAGAGGCCGCTGCGATCGCGACGCACGGTCTGGCGGATGGCATAGGCCATGTCTTCGCTCTCCCGCCAGCTGTCCGGCAGCCAGCCGCAGCCCAGCTTGACGGTGTCGTTCTGCTCGCGGAACAGATGCCAGAGCTCGTCGGTGACGCTCTCCGCGTCCCGCGGGTTGGCCATGCCGGCAGCGGGGAAGCGCACCGCGCCGTCCTCCACGTAGTAGCCGGAGCCGGGCTGCGAGCGGGCCAGGCCCCGGGTGACGAGCCGGTCATAGGCCTCGATCACCGTGTTGCGGCTCACACCCAGGTTGGTGGCCAGGCTTCGGATGGACGGCAACCGCGCCCCCGGTGCATAGACGCGCCGACCGATATGGGCCTGAAGGCCCTGCTCCACCTGGTCGGCCAGCGGGGTGTCGGAGTCACGTTGGATCTGCAAATTCATGGTGGGGCTCGGTGGGCGGGCACTGTTTCTGAAACGGATGGGTACGGTGGGTGCCGGAAGGCGTCAACTGTGCCTGTGTTTGTACCCATGTCCTGGCTATCCTGCAATGCAGGCAGGCCCCAGGGCACGCAGCACTGAGGGGCGAAACCCACACCAGAGGCCAACGAGGGAGCGTTCGCGGGAATGGCACAGACACAACAACATCCGTCATGGCTGGCCGCCGCGCTGTGCGTGATGACCACCGGCGTCAATCTGCAAGCCCCGTTGTATGCCGCCTACGCCCGTGCGGACGGCGTCGGGGTGATGGCCACCACCGTCGCCTTCTCGTTCTATGTGGCGGGTGTGCTGCCGGTGCTGCTGGCGCTGGGCGGCCTGTCGGACCGGATCGGCCGGCGCCGGGTGATGCTGCTGGCCCTGGTGCTCTCTGCTGCAGGGACGCTGCTGATGCTGTTGCATCCGCATGTGAGCACGCTGGCCGTCGCGCGACTGGTGCTGGGCACCGGGACGGCGCTGATGTCCGCCACGGCCACCGCCTACATGCTGGAGCTGTTTGGCAGCGAGCGCGCCTCCCGCGCCGCCAACTGGGTGACGGCCAGCACCTCCATCGGCTTCGGCCTGGGACCGGTGCTGACCAGCGTCTGCCTGATGCTGCAGGACTCTCTCACCCCGCCCAGCTTCCTGCTGCATCTGGCGGCGGTGGCCGTGTGCGGCCTGCTGGTCTGGCGCCTGCCCGAGACCGCCCCCCGCAGCGGGCCGCGTGCGCCGATGCTGCGCCTGCCCTACTTCACAGCCGAGGGCCTGTGGTTCGGGGCGGCCATCCTGCTGTGCTGGGCCACGACGGGCCTGGTGATCTCCATCCTGCCGTCGGTGCTGGCGCCGCACGGGCTGTCGCGGTACTCGGGGCTGGCCACCATGCTGGCGATCAGCTGCGGGCTGCTGTTCCAGCCGATGGCGCGCCGACAGGAGCCGCGTCACGCGGTCCGAATCGGACTGATGGTGCTGGTGCCGGCCTATGCGCTGCTGGCCTGGGGCGCCTGGTCCGGCACGCTGATGGCAGTGCTCGCTGGGGCACTGGCGGCCAGCAGCGCCTGTTACGGCTTTGTCTATCTGGGCGGGCTGGCCGGCACGGCGGAAGCCGCCGGTGACCAGAAGACCCGCGCCAGCGCCGCCTACTTCCTGATGGCCTATGTCGGCTTCAGCCTGCCGGTGATCTTCACCGGGTTGCTGGCGGACCATTACGGCACCGCCACCGCCCTGCTCACCTTCGGGCTGCTGCTGGCCACCGGCGCGCTGGCGCTACTGAGCCGGCCCGCCCCGGTGGTGGACCTCTCCGAGCTGCCAACGCGTCCGGCCGAGGCCTTCGTCAAGCAGTGATCGTGGACTCAGCCGCCCATACGACGCGCAATCGCCTGCGCAAAGCGCAAGGCGCTGCCCTCGGCAAACGGCAGGTTCAGCGAGGGCTCGCACAGCTCCAGCTCCAGGACACGCGGTTGGCCGCTACCGTCACGGATCAGGTCGACCCGGGCATACAGCAGCGGCTGTTCCAGCTGCAGATGCCGGGCAGCCGCCTGCAGCGCCCTGCCCGCGACGGCCTGCTCCTGCGCATCGGCCTGACGCGCCTGTCGCAGCTCCTGGGTCGGCACGTGCACCGTGCCGTCGGCCATCAGCATGGCGCCTTTGCGGATGGCGTGGCTGTAGTGCCCGTCGAAGAAGGCCAGGTTGGTCTCGCCGTCGCGGTCGATGGCCGACAGATACGGCTGCAGCATCACATGCGCGCCGCGGGCCTGCAGATGGCGGAGATAGAGGTGGGCTTGCGCCTGCGCCGCGCGGGGAAACCGCCGCACGTCCTTGGAATAGGCGCCGACCGTGGGCTTGATGACGACCTCGCCCGACTCGGGATGGCGCGCCATCAGCGAGCCAAGCGCCGCGAGCGATGCCGCTTCGCCGACCTGGGGCGCCACGAACTCGGTCGGCACCACCGGCACGCCGGCCTCGGCGAGATCACGCAGGTAACGCTTGTCCAGCGACCAGCGCGACACCTGCGGCGGATTGAGCAGCCGGGTGCACTGCGCCACCCGGTCGCACCAGGCCAGAAAGGCGGGCAGCGCCTCGACATAGTTCCAGGGCGACCGCAGGACGGCAGCGCCATAGCGCCCCCAGTCCACCTGCGGATCTTCCCAATCACAGACCTGTGCCTGCAGACCGACCGTGCGACAGGCGGCAAGCAGCAGCGGCATGTCGACATCGATCGGCAGGCTGCCGGCACTGGTGACCAAAGCGAGAGGTTTCATGATGAAGTGTTTTGAGCTTGAGCGTGGAAGAGCCGTCCAGCCGCAGGACCCCAGCGTGGCGCCGTGGCCCTGCGAGCGTCACCACGGGATCTGGCGCCCCAGATGCACGTACTGGCCCGTCGGTCCGTCGGGGCCCAGCAGGGCCATGCGCACGCTGGTGGACGCGCCCTGCCGCGGTTCCAGATCGCCGGCGCCGTCGTTCATGTCGGTCCTGGTGTAGCCGGGGTGAACCGCGTTGACCTTGATCGGCGTCTCGCGCAGTTCATAGGCCAGATGCACGGTCCAGGCGTTCAGCGCGCTTTTGGAGGCGCTGTAGGCCGGCAGCGACTTGAACATGTCGCTGTAGGCGTAGGACGCTGGATCGCTGTGGGTGCCCAGGGACGCCAGCAGGCTGGACACGTTGACGATGCGCGCAGCGGGGGCGCGCTGCAGCAGTGGCAGGAGGGCCTGGGTCACGGCGACCACGCCAAAGAGGTTGGTGGCAAAGGTCTGATGCCACTGCGTCAGCGGTTGCTGCGATGGGCGGCGGCCGTAGGACTCCAGGCGGATGGCGGCGTTGTTGACGAGGATGTCCAGGCGGCCGTAGCGCTGGCCGATGCCGGCGGCTGCGGCTTCGATGCTGCGGGCGTCGGTGACGTCCAGCACCACGGCCTCCACATCCAGGCCTTCGCTGACGAGTTGGCGGGCCGCTTCGGCGGCGGCTTCGGCCCGCCGGCCGCTGAGCAGGACACGCACGCCCTCCGCCGCGAGCTGACGGCAAATCTCCAGCCCGATGCCTCGGTTGGCGCCGGTGACCAATGCAATCTGCCGGGCAGCGTTCGGACCGGCGTCGGTGCGCCTTGAATCGGCGCGCTCGATAGCAGCACGGGGCGCGGATGCCGTGAAGGAGCTATCGACCAGGCCAGCCGCGGCGGTTGCGGCGGTTGCGGCGGATGGATCCATCGGAATCGCGGTGGGCTGCCGGTGCGTGGCGATGTTCGTTGTGGACATGTGAGCCTCCTCAGACCGGTGTGAGCATGGGCGGTTCGGCCGCTGCAGCCGCTGCAGCCGCTTGGCCACTCGACTTCAGCGCCTGCGCTTCGTTGACCGACACGGCGGAAATCTGCGCAAACACGTGGGATTGGCCTGCCTGGACCTCATCGAGAAACGCCCTGATCGGCGCCTCGAACGCTGCCAGATCCGCCAGAAAGGCATCGTGACCGGCCAGCGAATCCAGCGCGTGGAAGGTGACCGCCACGCCGCCCGCCTGCAGCCCCTCCGCCACCTGGCGCTGCTGCGACACCGGGAACAGGAAGTCGCTCTTCACCCCGATGACCAGCGCGCTTTCCAGCCGCAAGCGGCGCAGCGCCACATCGGCATTTCCGCCTGCCTCGTCGCCCAGATCGAAGGTGTCGATGGCACGGCTCAGCGCCAGATAGGCATTTGGATCGAACGAGCGCACGAAGCGATGCGCCTGACAGGCGAGATAGCCTTCCACCGCGAAGTCCATCGCCGGTGCGCCGGTCGCGGCCAGCATCGCCGTGTCCAGCCGCTCCCGGCCGAAGCGCGCTGCCCACTCTTCTCCAGACCGGTAGGTGATCAGCCCCAGCTTGCGTGCGGCCACCATGCCGTTCAGCGGAAACCGCTGCCCGTCGTAATGACCGCCCTGCCAATCCGGATCGGACTGGATGAGCTCGCGCTGCAGGGCGCGCAGCGCGATGGCCAGCGGCTGCGCATGCACTGCACCGGAGAGGTGGATCAGGTGACGGGCGAGGCCGGGATGGCGCGCCACCAGCGACAGCGCCGTCATGCCGCCCATCGACGCGCCCAGCACCGCGGCCAGTTGCTCGATGCCCAGGGCTCGCACCGCATAGGCAGCTGCATCGGCCAGGTCCTCCACGGACAGCGCGGGAAAGTCCGGGCCGTACGGGCGGCCAGTCACGGGATTCAGTGAGGCGGGTCCCGTCGAGCCTTTGCAGCTGCCGAGCGAGTTGACGCATACGACGAACCAGCGGCCGGTGTCGACCGGCCGGCCGGGGCCGACCATGCCTTCCCACCATCCGGGCGCGGGGTGGTCGTTGTGGCTGCACACATGCGCGTCCGGCGACAGGCCGGTGAGGATCAGCAGCGCGTTACTTCGATCCGCATTGAGCTGGCCGACGGTCTCATAGGCCAGGCGGGCGCCGGTCAGCCTGCCGCCGCGTTTGAGCGTGAAGGGGTCAGGCAAGGCCACGAAGTGCGTGGCCGGCGGAATGAACTCCATCATGGGAAGCCTCCTTGGGGATGGGGTGGATGGGTCGGCGACGTCAGGCGGATTGCGCATCACGCTGATGGGACCAAGGCGCTGGAGTCATCGCTTCGGTCTTCGGTTCCGCCTTCGCTTCTGCGTCTGCGGCCACGGCTGCACCGACGGCTGCATCTGCCAGCGCCGCGACGGAGGGCCCCCCGAGCCCGTCCAGCCAGGCGTCGTCCGAGCCCTCGTTCACCCCGTCCATCAGGAAGGTGGAGAGATAACGCTCGCCCGTATCGGGCAGCATCGCCAGCAACACCGTTCCGGCGGGTGCTTCACGCGCCACATCCAGTGCCGTCGCGACGGTCGCACCGGCGGAAATCCCCACAAAAATGCCCTCCTCTGCCGCCAGACGTCGCGCGGTGTCGCGCCCCACGGTTTCGTCGATCGGCCGCAACTCATCGATCACGGCCGGGTCCAGCACACTGGGCACGAAGTTGGGTGCCCAGCCCTGGATCTGATGCACCTGCCACGGCTGCCCCGCGAGTACCGCGGCATTGGCCGGCTCCGCCGCCACCACCCGCACCTGTGGACGCGCCAGTTTCAACATCTGCCCGACGCCCGTCAGCGTGCCGGTGGTGCCGAAGCCGGTGACAAAGTAGTCCAGGCGCTTGCCAGCGAAGTCGCTGAGGATCTCCGCGGCCGTGGTCTCGCGGTGATAGGCCGGGTTCGCGGGGTTGTCGAACTGCCGGGCACGGAACCAGCCGTGGCGGTCGGCCAGTTCATCCGCGATGCGGTTACCGCCGCTGCTGCCCAGCGCCGCCGGGAACAGCAACACCTTGCCGCCATAGGCACGGATCAACTTGCGACGCTCGAGCGAATAGGAATCGGACATCACCGCCACGAAGCGGTAGCCGCGGGCTGCGGCCACCATGGCCAGGGCGATGCCGACATTGCCGGAAGTGCATTCGCAGAGGGTGTCGCCGGGTCGGAGCAGGCCCTTGGCCTCGGCGTCCAGCACCACCGAAAGCGCGAGACGGTCCTTGACCGAGCCGCCGGGATTGAAGGATTCGACCTTTACGTAGAGGTTCACGTGCGGCGGTGCGACACGATGCAGCTTGACGATGGGCGTGCGGCCAATGGTGTCGAGGATGCTGTTGTACAGAGGCATGATGAAGTCCTTGAGGATGCAATGGAGGGGCCGGTGGGGCGGCTCGTTTCAGCGCGCCGAGTGCCGCTCGAACACGGGGGCCACGATGTCGAGAATCACGTCGAGCGCGGCCGCATTGACCTGCTCGTCCAGCGAAGCGTTGAATTCGGCCAGCTCGATGCCACGCAGTTGGCCGGCAGGAATCGCCTCGAAGAGCGCGCGGATCTGCGCGGGATGCAGGCCTTCAGGCACCGAGTAATCGGCCGGCAGATGGCCTGGGTCCAGCACATCCCAGTCGATATGCACCCAGACCGGCGCCGTGCCGATGGCCGCCAGCACCGCCTCCGGCGTGACCTGCGCTGGCGGCAGGATGCGCACCCCGGCCTGCGTCAGCAACGCCTGCTCGGGCGGATCGATGTCGCGGGCACCGACCAGCATCACCTGGTGTGGCCGGAGACCGGCGCCATGGCCGCTGTCCCAGAGCCCGCAGGCGCCGGCGAGCACCATGCCGCCGAGATAGCCTGAGCCGGTGGTGGCCGGTGTGTTGAAGTCGCCATGCGCATCGATCCAGAGCACCACCGCCTCCGGCATCGATTGCGCCACCCGCGGCAGGCTCGCGAGACTGGCCGAGCAGGTGTTGGAGAGCATGACGGTCAACGGGTCGCGGCGCAGACTGCGGTCGATGGCATCACGCAGACCGAGCAGTGTGTCGCGGGCCTGTGGCAGGCTGTCGCGCCAGTCGTCGTGGGCATGCGGCTGTGGCACGCCTACGGACTGGATGCTGCATCCATAGCGCTGTTGCAGGGCCCGCGCCGTGCGGGCGGCGCCTTCGATCATGCGCGGCGCTCGGTCGGCCACTCGGCCTTGGGAAACGATGAGGTTGATCATGGTGTGGGTGTGGTGTTGGACGCGTGAGAGGGGGCACTCGCGGCGGCGCGGGCAGTGGATGTCGTAGCCGTGCGGACAAGGAAGGGACAGCGGTCGGCGCGAGGGCCGTTGTGGTCCAGCAGGCTGTACTGCCACCACTCGCGGCTGTCGGCGCCGAAGAACCCCAGCTGCGGTGCATGCGGCTGGCCGTCGTAGCGCTCGATGCGCTGCCGGATGTTGGTGCGGACCTGACGACCGCCCGGCGTATCCCCCGCAAACACATCAAAGCGCTCGCGAGGATTGATGACGAAGAGGAAGTGCCGCCCCAGGTGGCGGCTGCGACGCGCCTGATGCAGGGGATGGCTCATGTTCACGAACAGCGGCATGCCGTTGAAGCACATGGACCAGTCCGCCGCATTGGCGTCCTGACCGACGTGCGAGGGCCAGGGCGCCGGGTCGAGGTCATGCAGCGCCTGCAGGATCCGCCAGCCAAATGCGTCGTAGCCCTCGGCGGTGTCGGCGGCAACGGCATCGCGTGAGAAGCCCACCACGAGGGGATACGCCGTATCCAGGCTGCCATCCCATTCCCGTGAAAGGCGGACATATTGGCTCAAACCTTCGGCGAGGTGCTGGACGCCACCGCTTTCAGCATTGGCAACAAATATGAAGCGGATGAGTTTTTTCTTGAAAGCGTTTTTCGAGAAAACACAAGGAAATCCAGAATCACCAGCAAGCCTGGATTCCAGATCGCGCAATATCTCGACGCACCAGGGAGGGGATTCATTGCAAATCTCCGACTGCGTCATCAGCGGTGAGGACAACCCGTTCATGAATGACATTTCCGGCAAACGGCCACGGCGGGGCCAGGCCTGGGGCGGATGAGGCCACCAGGGGGACAGGAACACTGGGATTTGCGGGGCGCCGGAACCGTCCTTCTCACGCCGGAAGGGAACCAGCGTAAATATCGTTTTTCTGAATTTCCCGAATATCGAACGAACGCCAGCACCACGCGGATCGCAGGATATCCAGAGAAAACTCAGTCAAGAAGGTACGGTATTATTTAATTAAATGGGTACGTTACTGCCGTTTGGATTGACGCAGATATCCATATTCGATTTGGTGAAATATGGCGTAACGCCGCGCCTGGAGGAAATCGAATCCCCGCCCGGGCGAGGATTGCGCGGACAGTTCAGCGAACGCCGGCGGCCGCGGGGCGGGCGCTCGGGACGCTGTCCTCAAGTTAGGCGTTGACCCAACGCAAGCGCGAGCGCACAACCGGCTTCAGGGCCCGAGACATTGACGCTGCGCAATGCAGGTCCCCGCGTGCAGGCGCACGCTGTCCACATGCCTTCGCCGCACTGTCGCAGCGAGGGACTTCAGGAGACCGTCATGATTGCTCTGAGCCTGTTCACCCGTCTGTGTGCTGTGGTCCGTCAGATCGGGTCCGCCCTGCGCGCCGGCTATGCGCGCAGCGACCTGCGCGCGACCTCGGCCCTGTCGCGCGTGATGGAAGGCGGTGGTGCTGGCGCTTGACCGGCGCTCACGCGCGGGAAGCCAGCTCCTGGTCCTTGCGGCCTGCGGTGGCCCACAGCACCAGCGCAAACACCGCACCAATGACACTGCAGATGCCGAAGAACCACATCATGTCGTTGTAGCCGGCAGGGTTCTGCGCGCTGGCACCGGCGCGGGTGTTGAGCCATCCAGCCACCAGGTTTGCGCCACCGATGCCGGCGTTCTGCACCACCCACATCAGGCCGATGGCGGTACCGAAGCGGTTGGGCGCCACCACCTTGCTGGCCAGCGGCCACATCACCGCCGGCACCAGTGAAAAGCTGACGCCGATCAGGGCGGTGGAGACCCACAGCCCCGAGCGGCTGAGGGCCATCACCGCCAGTGAGATCGGCAGCAGTACCGCGCCGAACGCCAGGAACGGGGCATACCGGCCGACCCGGTCACACAGCCAGCCAAAGGCGGGCGTCGCAAAAACCGCCGCCAGGAACACGTAGCTGTTCATCTCGCCAGCGGCCGCCAGGTCCAGCCCATGCACGTGCTGGAAGTACTTGATCGAGAAGGTGCTGCGAAACGCCAGGATCACCGAATACCACAGCACGCACAGAATCAGCAGGTACCAATACGCCTTGCCGAAGTGCAGCAGGTCCCGCCAGACAAACGGCTGTGCCTGCTTCTCTGCGGTGTGCTTGGCGGCGGCGGAGACGCGTCGGTCGATCCACCAGTACGCCGCAGCGGCAGCGAAGGAGGCCGCCGCCATCGCGGCGGCGATCAGCAACGGCGGTTGCCAGCCCTGGGCATACGCATGGGGGAACCAGGTCGGCGACATGTCGGTGGAATACGACCCCAGCCGTCCCAGCGACAACGCCAGACCCATGGTGAAGGCGACGTTGCTGCCGGCGAAGTACTCGGCCAGCACCGCCAGCGTCGAGATGCCGAAGGTCTCCGCGCCGATGCCAAAGAGCAGCCGCCCCGCCACCATGCCTTCGAAGTTCGGGCTCAGCGCCGTGAGCAGCGCCCCCAGCAGGCAGATGCCCGCGGTGCCCAGCGTCACCTTCGCAGCGCCGAATCGATCCACCAGCACACCGCCCAGCAGGATCAACACCACATTGGGCAGGCTGTAGACCGCATTGAGCAGGCCGACCTGCGTGTCACTGAAACCGCGCTGCGCCTGCAGGGCGTCGGCCACCGGGCCGATGGAGTCGTAGACGTAGTAGTTGCCGTACAGCGCTGCCGCCACCAGGGCGCAGATCCACCAGGCTGTCGCCCGGCTGGGAGTGATGGGGTTCATTCGGGATGCTTGGGAGCGGACCGAGGTCGATCCAGAGTCCGCGATTCTCAAGGATTCTGAGAGATTCCCGCAGCCTGGCGCCGGAAATTCCGATCCCTTGCTCCGCACCGGCAAAGCTGATCCAGAGGGTGCCTCATCGCGAGCGCCCGGCCGGGAACATGACCGCCCGACTCGCCCACTTTTGCACGCCCTCCGCACCAGCGGCGGGGCCGTCTGCAAGCAAATGTTGTGACGCGGTCACCTCGTTGCAGTTGGAGATCTTCCCTGATCGAACACGCCGGACGCGGCGGCTATCCTGCGGGCTCGTTGCTCACTTCATTGGTGCCCATGCGCTCTACCCTCGCCCGTCATGTGTTGTCCACCTCGATTGGCGCTGCACTGCTCGCCGCCACGGCCAGCCCCGCCTGGGCCGCCTGCAAGGTCCTCACGCCGCCGGAAGGCTGGTCCGCCGCCACGGTCACCTGGGAAGGCGCCTGCATCGGTGACAACGCCGACGGATTGGGTTTGTTGAAGGAGATGCAGGGCGGCGCGGTCAAGCGCAGCTTCCTGGGCCGCGCGTCCAAGGGTGAGCTGCTGCTCGGCGTGGTGGAAGAACCAGGCAAGACGTTGATGGCCGGCCATTTCGAGAAGGGCCGGCTGCTGCCCACCGAAGAACGCTGGCCCGCCATCAGCGCCTTCGAGGAAGCGGCCAAGGCCGCGACCGAAGCCGCGGGTCGCGCAGACGCCGCGGGCGACAAGGCGGGCGCGCAGGCCCTGCGGGAGAAGTCCGACCTGATGCGCAAGCAGATGGACTGACTGCGACGCTGGCCGGTGTCACCGGCCTTCGCCATTTTGCCGGGGGCCCTCTGCCGGGAGCCGGCTGCCGGGAGCGGGCTGTCGGCTGGCTTCGCCCTTCAGCGGCGCGGACCCGCCGTCTTCACCAGCTGCACTTCAAACAGCTTCGGCCACAGCTTGCCGGTCACAAACAGCCGCTTGGTCTTGGCGTCGTACGCGATGCCATTGGCGACGTCTTCCCCTTGCGCATCGGGATTGCGGTCGGGCATCAGGCCGGTCAGGTCGATCCAGCCGGTGACCTTGCCACTCGCCGGATCAATGCGCGCGATGCGGTCGGTCTGCCAGATGTTGGCCAGGACTTCGCCCTCCACCCATTCCAGCTCGTTGATCTTCTCGACCGGTTGGCCGCCGGCCGTCACCCGCACCCGGCGCGTCTCCTTGAACGACACCGGGTCGATAAAGCGCAGCTCCGGCGTGCCGTCGCTCATGATCAGCTCCTTGCCGTTCTGCGTCAGGCCCCAGCCCTCGCCCGCGTAACTGAATTTGCGCCACAGCTTCAGGTTGCTCATGTCGAGCACATAACCGATGCCATCGGTCCAGGTGAGGCCGATCACCCGGTCGCCCCAGTCAGCGATGCCTTCCCCAAAGATCTCCGCAGGCAGGCGGGTGTCCATGACCACCTCCCCCGTCTCCAGCTTCACCTTGCGGATGCTGGAGCGGCCCTTCAGGCCGGTGCTTTCCCACATGAAGCCGTCCTTGAAGAACAGGCCTTCGGTGAAGGCGCCCCGGTCATGGGGATAGGACTTCACCACCTTCACCGTATAGACCGGCAGGCCGGCGTCTGCAGGAGCGGCCCCGGCCGCTGTGTGGGTCGTCAGCGCCGTCAGGGACACGGCCGCCGCAAACAGGCCCTGACCGGCCCAGGACATCAGGGCCCGGCGGCCCAGGGAAGACAGGATGGTGCGCATGAGAGTTCCAGAGGAGGGCCCCGCAATCTACACGATTCCGCTCCCTGGCCCGGAAGTCCGAACGCACAGCGCCCACACGCCGCTTTGCCCGAACCGAAGCCCCGTTTTTTCTGAAGGGCTCGATAGGAATCATTCTCATTGTGTAGGACACTCCGGGCCATGACCTCCACCACCACGCTGAGCCGCGTCCTGCCGGCCCTGCCCTGGGTCCTGCGGATGCTTGCAGCGACCGTCGGCGCCTACCTGTTCTGCTGGGGCTTCATCGCCCTGACGCTGGCCGCCACCTATGCGGCCGGCCTGTCGTTCCACGATGCCGAACATCTGTCGGCCATGCTGGGCATGCTGGTCTACCTGGGCCTGTTCCTCTGGTCGTTCGCTGCGCGCAGCACCGCGCGGGTGTGGGGCGTGCTGCTGGTGGGCGCGGGACTGATGACGGGTGCGGCTGCCCTGGTGCAGCGCGCCCTGGTGTGAAGGAGGCCCGCATGTTCCAGAGCTTCCGACTTTCCATGGCCTGGCTGCACACCTGGTTCGGCCTGGTGCTGGGTTTCGTGCTGGTGGTGGTGTTCTTCTTTGGCTCGCTGTCGGTGTTCGACCGGGAGATTGACCGCTGGTCCATTCCGCAGTCGCGCTTCGAGCCGCAGCCGATGCCGTCCTTCGACCGGGTGCTGGCGCCGGCCCTCTCGTCGATGCAACCGGATCCGGCGGTGGTCGCAGGGGTGAAGGACCGGGTCAACGGCCCCTTGCCCGAGCGCTTTGACGAAGTGCGCACCTGGGGCATCTACACCACCCACCGCGATCCGGTCACCACGGTCTTTGCCGGCTTTGCGGTGCCGGGCGCCAAGGATCCCGACGAGACGCTGTGGGCGGTGCATGCACTGGACCCGCGTGATGGCAAGCTGCTGCCGCAGAGCCAGCTGGCCATCGGCAGCCAGTGGTTCTATCCAATGCATTACAGCCTGAATGTCACCTGGAAGGAGTTGGGCACCTGGCTGGTCGGCTTCGCGGCGCTGATGATGCTGGCTGCCCTGGTGAGTGGCGTGGTGATGCACCGCAAGATCTTCCGCGAGTTCTTCACCTTCCGCCGCCACAAGAGCACCCAGCGCAACACGCTGGACCTGCACAACCTGACCGGCGTGGTCGCCCTGCCCTTTCACTTCTTCTTTGCCTTCACCGGACTGGTGATCTTTGCGGGCATCTACTTTCCGGTGGCGCATACGCAGCTGAATGCGCTGCATGAGCTCAGCGAGAAGATCGAAGCCTCCGAGACAGGACTGCCGCACGAACGCGCCGGCGTGGCAGCCCCGATGGCGTCGGTGGATGCGATGGTGGCCGAGGCGCAGCGCCGCTGGCAGGCCAAGGGCATGGCAGGCGAAGTGGGCTACCTGCAGGTACAGCATCCGGGCGATGCCAATGCCTACGTGAGCGTCTTTCGCGCCGGCACCGACCGTGTGGCGCTGACCGGCGAGGGCATCCACTTCAAGGCCAGCACCGGCGAGCTGCTGCGCGAAGACCCGCCGCGAACCGCCGTGGACAACACCACCGAATTCCTCGAAGGCCTGCATCTGCAGCACTTCCGCCATTGGCTGCTGCGCTGGCTGTATGTGCTGGGCGGCCTGACCGGCTGCGTGTGCATCGCCACCGGCTTCATCTTCTTCGTCGAGAAGCGCAAGGTCCAGCATGCGAAGGCAGGCAGCCAGGGCAGCCGCCTCGTGGATGCGATGGCCGTGACGACGATGACCGGCATGCTGGTCGCGACGGTGGCGATGCTGCTGTCCAACCGTCTTCTGCCGGAGGACCTGGCAGGCAAGGGCCTGTGGGAGCAGCGGGTGTTCTGGGGCGCCTGGGCGCTGGCGCTGGGGCATGCCTTCGTTCGCAGCGCACCGGTCGCGCTGGGGCGGATGAATCCGGCCTGGCGAGAGCAATGCGGCGCCGTGGCGCTGCTCGCGGTGGCCGCCGTGGTGGCCAATGCGGTGAGCACCGGGGACCATCTGGTGCGGACGATCTCTCAAGGGTATTGGCCGGTCGCGGGGGTGGACCTGAGCCTGCTCGCGCTGGCGGGCGCTTGCATGCTCGCCGCGCGCCGATTGAGCCTGCGCTCGGGCGGACGCACGAGCGATGCAGCAGCGTCGCTGGGCGCCGCTGGCCTGACGACGGTGGAGGCGAGCCGTGGCTGATCCGTGGATGCTTCAGTTGCTGGCCGCTGTGGTGGCTGTGGTGGGCTTCGGCTGGCTGGCGCTGGCGATGGACACGCACTGGGAACAGGCGCACGGTGAGAGGCCGCAGTCGCCGCAGAGGGTGCGTGTGATGCGCATACTCGGCGCAGTCGCACTCGCGGGATCCCTGGTGCTCTGCCTGAAGGCGGACCATGCCTCCATGGCGGTCCTGGTATGGCTGATGCTGCTGGCCGCGGCGGTGCTGACCGTGGCGATGACGCTGTCCTGGCGGCCGACGTGGCTGCGTTGCCTCTGGCCCTGAAGGAGTTGCGGCGCTTTCGCGGCTGGCGGGGTGTGCGCAGACAGCAGGGCGTGCCGGGCTCGTGCCGCCTGCGAGGTTGGCGAATCTGGCGTGTTGGCGTGGTTGGCTTGGCTGGAGTGGCTGGCGTGGCTAAGTGCGCGGCCGAAAGGGCTTATGGCCGCAACGCCCGCACCACGTCCTCCACATCCACCGGCTTGACCAGATGATCATCAAAACCCGCCTGACTTGCCGCCAGCTTGTCCAGTGGCTGCCCATATCCTGACACCGCGACGAGGCGCACACCCGCCAGCGCGGGGTCGCTGCGCACATCCCGGGCCACTTCCAGGCCGCTGAGCATCGGCATGCCGATGTCCAGCAGCACCACGTCCGGCGTCTGCTCGCGGATCAACTGCAAGGCTCTGAGCCCGTCATGGGCGGTGGTCACGTCATGGCCCAGCGTGCGCAGCAGCATGGCGAGGCTGTCGGCGGCATCGATGTTGTCGTCGACGATCAACAGCCGACGGGGCGCGTTGCCCAGGTCCTGCGCGTTGCGATGGCCAGCGTCGTCTGCATCAGCGAGCGCTTCGCCGTCCGGGATCAGCGGCAAGCGCAGGGACACGGTTGCGCCCTGCCCCAGTCCCGCGCTGGACGCCTGCACGCTGCCGCCATGATGCTGCGCAATGCTGCGGACAAGCGCCAGGCCCAGACCCAGCCCGCTTTCCCCGCGGCTGTAGCGGTGCTCCGCCTGGGAGAACGGTTCGAAGGCGCGGTCCAGCGTCTCCTGCACCATGCCGATGCCGTTGTCCGACACGGCGAGGCTGGCTTCGTCGCCTTCGCGCACCAGGTGCAGCTCGATCCTGCCCGGAGGCGTGGTGAATTTGGCGGCGTTGTTCAGCAGGTTGGACACCAGCTGGATCAGCCGCGTGCGGTCGCCTTGCATCCACAGCGGCTGCGGTGGCCACGCCACCACCAGCGCGTGCCCCCGCTCGTCCAGCGTCGGCCGCATGCCTTCCACCGCCTCCTTGACCACATCGGTCAGATCCAGCCGCTCCATGTTCAGGCGGACCTTGCCGGTGGTGACGCGGCTGACATCCAGCAGGTCCTCGACCAGCCGGTTGATGTGGCGCACCTGTTTCGCCGCCACGTCCAGGCACCATTGCGAGCGCGGGCTCTGCGGCTCACGCGCCATGATGGACAGCACATTCATGATCGGCGAGAGCGGATTGCGCAGCTCATGGGACAGCATGGCGATGAACTCGGTCATGCGCCGGCCTTCGTCCTGCAAGGCAGCCATGCGGCGGCGGTCGCTCAGGTCGCGGGTGACCTTGGCGAAGCCGAGGAAGTGGTTGTCGCTGTCGTAGATCGCGGTGATGACGACATTGGCCCAGAAAGTGCTGCCGTCCTGACGGACGCGCCAGCCTTCGTCCTCAATGCGGCCGCGCTCACGCGCCAGGGTCAATTCCTTCTGCGGCCAGCCCGAGGCGACATCGGCGGGGGTGTAGAAGACGGAAAAGTGCTTGCCGATGATGTCGGCGGCGCTGTAGCCCTTGATGCGTTGGGCACCGGCGTTCCAGGTGGCGATGAATCCAGCGGGGGTGAGCAGGAAGATGGCGTAGTCCAGGACGCCTTCCACCAGATGGCGGTAGGTGGCGTCTCCAGCGCTGCGCAGCCGGCGGATGTCCTGATCTTCGATTTCAGCGGCTGGCACCTCTGGCTGACGCTGCGAACCCGACATGTCGCTTCCTTCCCGGTCTGGAGCCGTTTGCTTGAATGGCTGCCGTGAATGGCTGAATTGAAATGCTGGACTTGAACTGCTGGAATTGAACTACCGAAGTTGACCTACTGACTTGGATCATGAGGCCTGGACCGGCAGATGCCGGGTCGGCGATGGACCGACATTCGCGGCAATCGGGGCTCCCGGTCACGCACAGCGCAAAGGGTGACAGCTTCCACCACGGCCGCAATTCAGGGCGAAGCCGCGTGAAAACATCAGCCTGCGGCGGACCCGTCAGACGCGCCCGCCCGCGGCGTGACGCTCCATGCAGATCCGCGCTCAGCTCAGCGAGCGCAGCGGATGCTCTCCGGCTGCCCACGGACTCACAAAGAACTTCGCCACCTCGGCCGCATCCACCTGCTCCACGCTGGCAGGGTTCCACTTCGGCGCATGGTCCTTGTCCACCGCCAGTGCGCGGATGCCCTCCACCGTCTCGCTGGCCGCACCCGGCCGCAGGTGGAAGCAGTGATGCACCAGATCGCGCTCCATGCGCAGATCGTCCGCCAGGGACATTCCCCGGGCACGGCGCACCTGCTCCAGCGTCACCGCCATCATCAGCGGCGAGCGCTTCTTCAGCACTTCCAGCGTCGATTGCGCCCAGGGGTCCGCATCCGCCGCCAGCGACGCCATCAGCGCTGCCACCGAAGGCGCACTGAAGTGGTGATTGATCTTCTTGCGCGATTCCCAGTGCTCGGCATCCGGCGCCAGATCCGCCCGTTCCATCACCGTGGCCACCACATGCTCGGCGCTGTCCTGATGCCCCGTGCGGAAGGCTTCGATGATCGCCGGCAGCTCGCTGCTCTTGACGAACACATCGCCCAGCCCCAACTCGATCGCGTCGCCCGCGCCGATGACCTGCCCGGTCAGCGCCAGCCATTCGCCGCTCGACCCCGGGCAGCGCGACAGGAAGTAGCCGCCGCCCACATCCGGGAACAGGCCGATGTTGGTCTCCGGCATCGCCAGCTTGGAATGTTCGGTGACCACGCGCAGCTTGGCCCCCTGGCTGATGCCCATGCCGCCGCCCATCACCACACCGTCCATCAGCGCGATGTAGGGCTTGGGGAACTGATGGATCAGATGATTGAGCGCATATTCCTCGGTGAAGAATGCGCCCAGCGCAGGATCGCCCGCCAGGGCCGCCTGATGGAAGAAGCGGATGTCGCCCCCGGCGCAGAACGCGGCCGGCTTGCCTTCCCGCCCTGCCCCCAGCACGACGACCGCCTGGATGCGGGCATCCGCCGCCCAGGCCGTCAGCAGCGTGGTCAGGTCGCGAATCATGGCCAGCGACAGCGCATTGAGCGCCTGCGGACGATTCAGGGTGATCAGGCCCAGGCAGCCATTGACCTCGACCACGACCAGACCTTCAGATTGCAGCGACGGAATCACGACGTCAACTCTCCAATGCTTTGCCGGGAGGCCCACGGGCGTCCGGCGATTCTTTTATGAACGATGCGGGCAGGACCATACCACCGCCCACCGGGTCCGGACAGGGACAAAGGTCATCCGCAAAAACAAAGAGCGTCGCAGTGCGACGCTCTTTTTTCATCCCGCGGACACGAGGGGCCCGCGGGACATGGCCCTCAGGCCGACGCTCAGCTGCGCTGGGCGCGCTTGCGCTCGTTTTCGGTCAGGAAGCGCTTGCGCAGACGGACCGACTTCGGGGTGATTTCCACCAGCTCGTCGTCCTCGATAAACTCCACGCCGTATTCCAGCGTCAGTTCGATCGGGGGCGTGATCTTGATGGCATCTTCCTTGCCGCTGACGCGGAAGTTGGTCAGCTGCTTGGTGCGGGTGGCGTTGACCACCAGGTCGTTGTCGCGGCTGTGGATGCCGACGATCATGCCCTCATACACCGGGTCGTTCGGCTTCACGAACATGCGGCCGCGATCGTCCAGCTTGCCCAGGGCGTAGGTGAAGATTTCACCGGCGTCCATCGAGATCAGCACGCCGTTCTTGCGACCGGCGATGTCACCCTTGTGCGGCTCGTAGCCGTCAAAGATGTTGGAGATCAGGCCGGAACCGCGGGTCAGGTTCAGGAACTCGTTGCTGAAGCCGATCAGGCCACGCGCCGGAATGCGGTATTCCAGGCGCACGCGACCACGGCCGTCCGGCTCCATGTTCACCAGCTCGCCCTTGCGCTCGCCCAAGGCCTGCATCACGCCGCCCTGATGGCCTTCTTCCACGTCGGCCGTCACCAGCTCGATCGGCTCATGACGCACGCCGTCGATGTCCTGGAACACCACGCGGGGCTTGGACACGGCCAGCTCATAGCCTTCACGGCGCATGTTTTCCAACAGGATGGTCAGGTGCAGTTCACCGCGGCCCGACACCTCGAAGATGCCGTCTTCGTCGGTTTCCTTCACGCGCAGGGCGACGTTGTGCTGCAGTTCCTTCTGCAGACGGTCCCAGATCTGGCGGCTGGTGACGAACTTGCCTTCGCGGCCGGCCAGCGGCGAGGTGTTGACGCAGAAGTTCATCGTCAGCGTCGGCTCGTCCACCTTCAGCATCGGCAGCGGGGCCGGGCTGGTGGGGCTGGTCACCGTCACGCCGATACCGATCTCGTCGATGCCGTTGATCAGGACGATGTCGCCCGGGCCGGCTTCAGTCGCCTGCACGCGCTCCAGACCCTGGAAGGTCAGCACTTGGTTGATGCGGCCCTTGGTGGTCTTGCCGTCCGGACCTTCCATCACCAGCACGTCCATCGAGGGCTTCAGCGTGCCCTGGCTGATGCGGCCCACGCCGATGCGGCCGACGAAGGTGGAGAAGTCCAGCGCGGAGATCTGCAGCTGCAGCGGAGCCGCCGGGTCGCCGCTTTGCGACGGCACGTGCTTGAGGATGGTGTCGAACAGGGCGGACATGTCCTCGCCCCACTTCTCACCCGGCGCGCCTTCTTCCAGCGACGACCAGCCGTTGATGCCGGAGGCATACACCACCGGGAAGTCCAGCTGCTCGTCGGTGGCGCCCAGCTTGTCGAACAGGTCGAACGCGGCGTTGATGACGGCGTCCGGCTTGGCACCGGGCTTGTCGACCTTGTTCACCACCACGATCGGCTTCAGGCCCAGGGCCAGCGCCTTCTTGGTGACGAAACGGGTCTGCGGCATCGGGCCTTCCTGGGCGTCGATCAGCAGCACCACACCGTCCACCATGGACAGGGCACGCTCCACTTCGCCGCCGAAGTCCGCGTGTCCCGGGGTGTCCACGATGTTGATGTGGGTGCCCTTCCAGCTGACGGCGCAGTTCTTGGCCAGGATGGTGATGCCACGTTCACGTTCGATGGCGTTGTTGTCCATCACCGTGTCGACGACCTTCTCGTGTTCGGCGAAGGTGCCGCTCTGGCGAAGGAGCTGGTCCACCATGGTGGTCTTGCCATGGTCGACGTGGGCGATGATGGCGATGTTGCGGATTTGCTTGCTCATGGTGAGGCTTTCGCTTTCGGCTTTCTTCGGAGACTCTGAAGTTCTTGGAATCGGTGAATCGGTCGTGCGCCTGGGGCTTCAGCCCGCCGCCTGCATCAGCATGGAGGCGATCTCGGCCGGGCTCAGCAGCCGGTCGGCGATCAGCTCGCCCCCGGTGATGTGCCCGCTGCCCAGGAAGGCGCGCGGCATCTGGCCGTAGACCCGCACTTGCGGGGCGTCGGCCAGCGCCACACGGCGGCGCATGCCGGAGAGGAAGCGGCCAGCCTCCTCGTTGCTCAAAACCACCTCGGGCCACTCGCCCAGCAGGCTGTCAGGCGCGGTCAGCCGGGCCAGACGCGCGGTGTCGTCCATCGCCTCCAGCTGTTCCAGCGTGACGGCCTGCTCGACACCGACCGGGCCGCTGCCGGTGCGGCGCAGGGCCGCCAGATGCGCCCCGCAGCCGAGCCGCTCGCCGATGTCCTCGGCCAGGGTGCGGATGTAGGTGCCCTTGGTGCAGCGCACGTCGATGACCAGCAGCGACGCCTCAGGCTGCCACTGGACGATGTCGAGCGCGTGAATCGTGATCAGGCGGGGCTGCCGCTCCACCGTGAGGCCTTCGCGCGCCAGCTCGTACAGGGCGCGGCCATGGTGCTTGAGCGCCGAATACATCGGGGGCAGCTGGGAGATGGGACCCTGGAAGGCGTCGCAGGCGGCCTGGATCTGCTCCGGCGTCACGGACACCGGACGCTGCTGGACGATCTCGCCCTCACCGTCGCCGGTGGTGGTGGTGATGCCCAGCTGCAGGGTGGCGCGGTAGCCCTTGTCGGCTTCCAGGCTGACCTGGCTGAATTTGGTGGCCGCACCAAAAGTGAGCGGCAGCAGGCCGGTGGCCAGCGGGTCCAGTGTCCCGGTATGGCCGGCCTTCTCCGCCCGCATCAGGCGCTTGACCTTTTGCAGGGCGTCATTGCTGGACAGGCCGAGCGGCTTGTCCAGCATGAGCACGCCGTGCACGGCGCGCTTTTCGATCTTGGGGCGGGGAACGACGGCGTTCATGATGACGAAGCGGCAGCCGCACGGGCTGCACGTAAAACGGGGCGGTGGGCGGTCAGTCTTCCTGAGACTCACCGTCCAGCGCGCGGCTGGCATTGGCCTTGGAAATCAGGGCGCTCATTTCGGCTGCACGTTCGGTGGTGCGGTCGAAATGGAAGTGCAGGCTGGGCACCGTGTGAATCTGCAGCCGCTTGAAAAGGCCATTGCGCAGGAACCCGGCGGCCTCATTCAGCGCCTCCTGGGTTTCTTCGGGTTTGCCCACCAGCAGGGAAAAATACACCTTCGCATGGGCGTAGTCCGGCGTGACCTCGACGGCACTCACCGTGACCATGCCGATGCGGGGATCTTTCAGATCACGGATCAGCTCGGCCAGATCGCGCTGGATCTGGTCCGCCACGCGCAGACCGCGGTTAGGAATCGATCGCTTATGACGCATATCCGACCTCAAACTTCCAAAACACTAAAACAGCTCTCTATGAAACGCAAACCCCGCCTGTGGCCCAGGCGGGGTGTGTGAGACGCGCAGGCGCGGCTTACAGGGTGCGGGCGACTTCCTTGATCTCGAAGAACTCCAGCTGATCACCTTCGTTGATGTCGTTGTAGTTCTTGAGCTTGATACCGCACTCGAAGCCTTCGCGGACTTCCTTGACGTCGTCCTTGAGGCGCTTGATCGACTCGACATCGCCGGTGTAGACCACCACGTTGTCGCGCAGCAGACGGAAGCGCGAGCTGCGGGTGACATGACCACTGGTGATCATGCAACCAGCCACCGTGCCGATCTTCGATGCGACGAACACCGTCCGGATCTCGGCCATGCCGATGATCTCTTCACGCTGCTCAGGCGCCAGCATGCCAGCCATCGCGGCCTTCACCTCATCCACGGCGTCGTAAATGATGTTGTAGTACCGCAGATCGACGTCGTTGTGCTCGGCCAGCTTGCGCGCACCGGCATCGGCACGCACGTTGAAGCCGATCACGACCGCCTTGGACGCAATGCCCAGGTTGACGTCGGACTCGCTGATACCACCCACCGCCGCGTGGACGATCTGCACCTTGACCTCATCGGTCGAGAGCTTGAGCAGCGAAGCGGCCAGCGCTTCTTGCGAACCCTGCACGTCGGCCTTGATGATCAGCGGCAGCGTCTGTACGTCGCCAGCGGTCATGTCGGAGAACATGTTCTCCAGCTTGGCCGCCTGCTGGCGGGCCAGCTTGACGTCACGGTACTTGCCAGCACGGAAGGTGGCGATTTCACGGGCACGACGTTCGTCGGACAGCACCATGAATTCATCACCAGCCTGCGGCACTTCCGTCAGACCCTGGATTTCCACCGGGATGGAAGGACCTGCCTCGTTGGCCGGCTTGCCGTCTTCGTCCAGCATGGCGCGCACGCGGCCATAGGTCGAACCAGCCAGCACCACGTCGCCGCGCTTCAGGGTACCGGTCTGCACCAGCACCGTGGCCACCGGGCCGCGGCCCTTGTCCAGCTTGGCTTCGATGACCAGACCCTTGGCCAGCGAATCCTTCGCTGCCTTGAGTTCCAGCACTTCGGCCTGCAGCAGCACCTGTTCCAGCAGATCGTCGATGCCCTGACCCGTCTTGGCCGACACCGGCACGAACGGCGAGTCACCACCGAATTCTTCCGGCACGACCTGTTCAGCGACCAGCTCGCTCTTCACGCGTTCCGCGTTGGCATCCGGCTTGTCGATCTTGTTCATGGCCACGACGATGGGCACGCCCGCCGCCTTGGCATGGTGGATCGCTTCCTTGGTCTGCGGCATGACGCCGTCGTCCGCCGCCACCACCAGGATGACGATGTCGGTGGCCTTGGCACCGCGGGCACGCATGGCCGTGAAGGCCTCGTGACCCGGGGTGTCCAGGAAGGTGATCATGCCGCGCGGCGTATCGACGTGATAAGCGCCGATGTGCTGCGTGATGCCGCCAGCTTCGCCAGCCGCCACACGGGCGCGGCGGATGCTGTCCAGCAGCGAGGTCTTGCCGTGGTCGACGTGACCCATGACCGTCACCACCGGAGCGCGAGGCAGCAGTTCGTGCTGCGACTCGGCTGCTGCGCCTTCTTCTTCCAGGAAGGCGTCCGGATCGTCCAGCTTGGCCGCGAAGGCCTTGTGGCCCATTTCCTCGACCAGGATCATGGCGGTTTCCTGATCCAGCTGCTGGTTGATGGTGACCATCTGACCCAGCTTCATCAGGTGCTTGATGACCTCGGAAGCCTTCACCGACATCTTGTGCGCCAGATCGGCCACCGAGATGGTTTCGGGAACGTGCACTTCCTGAGCCACCGGTTCGCTCGGTGCCACGAAGTTCGACGGTGCGCCACCGCGATCGTTCCGATCGCCACGACGGCCAGCGCCGGCGCCCTTGGGCGCACGCCAGCCTGCCGGACGGGCTGCGCCCGCACCGGCCGGCGCATCGCTGCGACCCTTGGCCGCACCGCCACGCTTCTTGGCGTCATCGGCCCAGCTCGACGACAGCTTCTCGGACTTGACCGATTTCTTGTCGCCTGGCTTGGCACCGGCGCCTGCAGCGGCCGTGGTGCCCGGAGCACCCGGCGCGCCAGCCGGCTTCTTGTGAATGGTGCCCTTGATGCCGGCCGCAGTGGCTGCGGCTTCCGGCTTGGGCTCTTCCTTCTTCGCCACCAGCACCTTCTTGGGTGCGTTCATCATGGCGCGAATGGCGGCCGCTTCGGCCTCGGCAGCCTTGCGGCGGCGCTCCAGTTCGGCCTGACGGGCCTTCTCGTCCGCGCCGTTATCGGCGGCCTTGACGACTCGCAGGACCGGCTTGGCCACCACTGCTTCAGCAGGGGCAGGCGCAGGCGCGGGAGCAGCCGCAACAGGTTTTTCGACGACCTTGTCGGCCGTTTTTTCCAAAGACTTCTCCACAGACTTTTCGTTGGTCTTGGCGACAGACTTGGCCTGAGCGGCCTTGGTCTTCGCTTCCTCGGCGCGACGCGCCTCTTCTTCAGCAGCGGCTTTGGCCGCCGCTTCGGCGGCAGCGCGCGCCTCGGCTTCGCGAGCCAGACGCTCTTCCTCGCGACGCTTTTCTTCGGCTTCGCGGGCAGCCCGCTCGGCTTCTTCGCGCTCGCGCATCTTGCGGGCCAGTTCCTCTTCCTGCTGACGCAGGGATTCGGCCTGGGCCTGGGCTTCTTCTTCGCGACGCTTGAGTTCAGCCTCTTCCGCCGCAGCGGCCGTGGCTTCATCCATGTTGTCGTCACGCTTGACGAAGACGCGCTTCTTGCGCACTTCCACCTGGATGGTGCGGGCCTTGCCGGAGGCATCGGCCTGCTTGATCTCGCTGGTGGACTTGCGGGTCAGGGTGATCTTCTTGCGCTCGGCGCCGCCGGTGCCATGCGCGGTGCGCAGGTGCTCCAGCAGACGTTCCTTGTCGCTTTCGTTGAGGGTGTCCTCGGTGGACGCCTTCTTGACGCCCGCAGCTTGAAGCTGCTCCAGCAGTGTGGTCGCAGGCCTGTTCAGCTCTGCGGCCAACTGGGCGACGGTGGTCACGGCCATTGTTGAATCCTTAAATCTTGTGTGGGCGGAGCGGTCTGGTGTGGCGCAGGGTGTTATGCGTTGAACCAGTGCTCGCGCGCCTTCATGATCAAAGCGCGTGCCGCTGCCTCGTCGAGGGAGGAAATTTCGACCAGCTCGTCCACGGCCAGGTCGGCCAGGTCGTCGCGGGTGTGGATGTCGCCGGCGGCCAGCTTGGCCAACAGCTCCGGCGTGATGCCGTCGAGGTCACGGAGGTCCTGCGAGACTTCCTCGACCTTCTCTTCACGGGCGATTTCCATCGTGAGCAGCGCATCCTTGGCGCGGGTGCGCAGCTCGTTGACGGTGTCCTCGTCGAAGGCTTCGATCTCCAGCATTTCCTGCATGGGGACATAAGCGACTTCTTCGAGGCTGGCAAAGCCCTCGGCAATCAGGATGTCGGCGACTTCTTCGTCCACATCCAGTTTCTCCACGAACAGGCGACGGACCGATTCGGATTCCTCAGCCTGTTTGGCGGCCGATTCCTCGGCCGTCATGATGTTGATCTTCCAGCCGGTCAGCTCGGAAGCCAGACGCACGTTCTGGCCGCCACGACCGATGGCGATGGCGAGGTTTTCCTCGTCCACCACCACGTCCATCGCGTGACGCTCTTCGTCCACCACGATCGACTGCACATTGGCCGGGGCCAGCGCGCCGATGACGAACTGCGCCGGATCTTCCGACCACAGCACGATGTCCACCCGCTCGCCGGCCAGCTCGTTGGTCACGCCGTTGACGCGCGAACCGCGCACGCCGACGCAGGTGCCGATCGGATCCACACGCTTGTCGTGCGAGACGACGGCGATCTTGGCGCGGCTGCCAGCGTCGCGGGCGCAGCTCTTGATCTCCAGCAGGCCTTGTTCAATCTCAGGCACTTCCTGAGCGAACAGCTCCTTCATGAACTCGGGCGCGGAGCGCGAGAGCATGATCTGGGGGCCACGCTGGGTGGGGTCCACGCCCAGGATGACGGCGCGGACGCGGTCACCGGTGCGCAGGTTTTCCTTGGGGATCATTTCGCCACGCTTGAGGCGGCCTTCCACCCGGCCGGACTCGGCAATGATGTCGCCCTTGTCCAGACGCTTGACCGTGCCGACGAAGATCTTCTCGCCGCGCGACATGAAGTCGTTCAGCAGCTGCTCGCGTTCAGCGTCGCGGATCTTCTGCAGGATGACCTGCTTGGCGGCCTGCGCACCGATACGGCCGATGGGCACCGACTCCACGCCTTCTTCGATGTGGTCGTCCACCTCGATGTCGGCAATCTGTTCCTGCGCCTCAAACAGCAGGATTTCGGCGTCGGCATTCTGGAGACCGGCTTCGTTGGGCACGACGTGCCAACGGCGGAAGGTCTCGTATTCGCCGGTGTCGCGGTCAATGGCCACACGGATGTCGACCTCGCCGCCATACAACTTCTTGGTGGCCGAAGCCAGTGCCGCTTCCACAGCACCAAACACCACATCGCGCTCCACGCTCTTTTCGCGCGAGATGGCATCCACCAGCATCAACAGTTCGCGGTTCATTGATCGAGACCTCCGTCAACCTTGTCATCCGTTTGCCGGGTTTTGGCATTGCTCTTCTTCTTCGTCGCCTTCGCAGCCTTCGAAGCCTGGGGCGCCAAACCCGTCTTTTCCAACTTTGCCGCCGAAGGGCCCTGGCCCGACGGGGTCTTGCCGCCCGGCGCAGCTGCCGGACGACCCTTGAAACTGATCTCAGGGACCAGCTTGGCCGAGCGCACCTCGTCCAGGCTGAAGTCCAGGGCCTGCTCCTGCTTGCCGTCGCTGAAGATCACGCGCCAATCGGCGGCGGGTGCAGCGAAATCAGGAGCGGCGTCATCCACGGTGGTCAGGACACCGCGGTACTTCTTGCGGCCCTGGAAGGCTTCACGCAGGGTGATTTCCACTTCCATGCCGGTGAAGCGCGCGTAATCGGTGGGGGTGTTCAGCGGACGGTCCAGACCTGGGGTGGACACTTCCAGCCGCTGGTAGTCGCACTCTTCCACTTCCAGCACATAGCGCAACTGGCGCGTCACGCGCTCGCAGTCTTCCACGTTGACGGGGACTTCCGGCTCCTGCCAGGTCACAACGCCGTCTTCGCCCGCCTGCTGCACAAGGGGTTTGTCAATGTAGACGCGTAGCAAGCCTCCGGCGCTGCGTTCGCAGCCCACTACCTCGTAACCCAGCCCGGTCACGGTTTTCTCAACAACGGCTTGCCAGCTCAAACTCATCGACGACTTATCTTCCTTGCGTGTAAAAAATCACTCGTGTGAACGCACAAGCAAAAAAAATGGGCTGGATGAATCCGCCCACTCCATACGCTTTCGCGTCGTCTCGTGCAATATCGCGCTCACAACGCGTCCACCTTGCGCTGGGTGCCGGCATGTAAGCCCTGCACCCACCTCACAGCCCGTCTTCGAATGCATCTCTGAAGATGTCTCTGGCGTTGTCTGTGATCGGTGAAGCCGCAAGTGTACTATGCAAACACCTCACCGGCAAGGCGCGGCGTGATTGGCATGCTTGCGTGAGAGAATCCCAGCCTTTCCAGAATCCATGAATACCAGGAGCAGACATGGGATTTCTCGCTGGCAAGCGACTGTTGATCACGGGCGTGCTGTCCAACCGTTCCATCGCCTATGGCATCGCCAAGGCCTGCCATCGCGAAGGCGCTGAGCTGGCATTCAGCTATGTCGGGGAGCGCTTCAAGGACCGCATCACCGAGTTTGCCGCCGAATTCGGCTCCTCGCTGGTGTTCGATTGCGACGTCGGCGACGACGCACAGATCGAGCGCATGTTCGCCCAGCTCGGCGAGCACTGGCCCGAATTCGACGGCTTTGTGCACTCCATCGGCTTTGCCCCGCGTGAAGCCATTGCGGGCGACTTCCTCGACGGCCTCTCGCGCGAGAACTTCCGCATTGCGCACGACATTTCGGCCTACAGCTTCCCGGCCATGGCCAAGGCGGCCCAGGCGCGCCTGCGCCCAGGCTCGGCCCTGCTGACGCTGTCCTATCTGGGTGCCGAGCGGTATGTGCCCAACTACAACACGATGGGATTGGCCAAAGCCTCGCTGGAAGCCAGCGTACGGTATCTGGCCTACAACCTGGGCGCCAAGAACGTGCGGGTGAACGGCATTTCGGCGGGGCCCATCAAAACCCTGGCCGCTTCCGGCATCAAGGATTTCGGCAAGCTGCTGAACCAGTTTGCCGCGACCACCGCCATCCGTCGCAATGTCACCATTGAGGACGTGGGCAATACTGCGGCTTTCCTGCTGTCCGACCTGTCGGCCGGCATCAGCTCCGAAATCATCTACGTGGACGGCGGCTTCAGTCACAGCGCACTGGCCGGCACCGAGTAAGCCACCCAGCTCCGCGCAAACAAAAATGGCCTCCTGTCGGAGGCCATTTTTTTGGGTGGGCGGCAACGCTTCAGCGCCGCCCTTCCCTGCTTCAGCGTCAGCGGTCGACCACGCAATCCACGTAGTAGCGGGTGCGGCCGTCTTCTTCCTTTTCCGCCACCAGGCCGTGCACATCGGTCGCAAAGCCCGGGAAGCGCGCATTGAAGTCGCGGGTGAACTTGAGATAGTCCACGATCCGGCGGTTGAAGCGCTCGCCCGGGATCAACAGCGGAATGCCCGGCGGGTACGGCGTCAGCAGGGCGGTCGTCACCCGGCCCTCCAGATGGTCGATCTCCACCCGCTCCGTCTTGCGGTGGGCGATATGCGCATACGCATCGCTCGGCTTCATCGCCGGCTCGAGGTCCGACAAATACACCTCCGTCGTCAGACGGGCGATGTCGCCGGAGGCATAGGCCTCGTGGATGCTCTGGCACAGGTCCCGCAGGCCCATGCGCTCATAGCGCGGGAAGGCCGCCACGAACTCCGGCAGGATGCGCCAGATCGGGGCATTGCGGTCGTAATCGTCCTTGAACTGCTGCAGCGCGGTCAGCAGCGTGTTCCAGCGGCCCTTGGTGATGCCGATGGTGAACATGATGAAGAACGAGTACAGACCGGTCTTCTCCACCACCACCCCATGCTCCGCGAGGAACTTGGTGACGATGCTGGCCGGGATGCCGGTCTTGGCGAACTTGCCGCTCATGTCCAGCCCGGGCGTGATGATGGTGGACTTGATCGGGTCCAGCATGTTGAAGCCGTCTGCGATCGGGCCGAAACCGTGCCACTTCTCGTTGGTCTTCAACTGCCAGTCGGACGGCTTGCCAACGCCTTCCGCGGTGAGCTTCTCCGGACCCCAGACCTTGAACCACCAGTCCTTGCCGTAGTCCTTTTCCACCTTGCGCATGGCGCGGCGGAAGTCCAGTGCTTCGGAGATGGACTCTTCCACCAGCGCCGTACCGCCCGGAGGCTCCATCATCGCGGCCGCCACGTCGCAGCTGGCAATGATCGAGTATTGCGGGCTGGTGGACGTGTGCATCAGATAGGCTTCGTTGAACAGATGCCGGTCCAGCTTCACGTTCTGCGAATCCTGCACCAGCACCTGCGACGCCTGCGAAATGCCGGCCAGCAGCTTGTGGGTCGACTGCGTGGCGTAGACCATGGCGGTCTTCGGACGCGCGCGGTGCTTGCCCATGGCGTGGTAGGAGCCATAGAAGCTGTGGAAGGCCGCATGCGGCAGCCAGGCTTCGTCGAAGTGCAGCGTGTCGATCCAGCCGTCCAGCTTGCCCTTGATGGTCTCGGTGTTGTAGAGCACGCCGTCGTAGGTGCTCTGGGTCAGCGTCATGATGCGCGGCTTGACCGTCTTGGCATCCACGCCCGCCAGCAGCGGATTGCGCGCGATCTTCTTGCGGATGGTTTCCGGCTCGAATTCCTGCTCGGGAATCGGGCCGATGATGCCGTAGTGATTGCGCGTGGGCGTCATGAAGACCGGCACCGCGCCGGTCATGATGATGCTGTGCAGGATGCTCTTGTGGCAGTTGCGGTCCACCACCACGACGTCGCCCGGCGCCACCGTGTGGTGCCACACCATCTTGTTGGAGGTGGAGGTGCCGTTGGTGACGAAGAAGCAGTGGTCCGCATTGAAGATGCGGGCGGCGTTCTTTTCGCTTTCGGCCACGGGGCCGGTGTGGTCCAGCAACTGGCCCAGCTCTTCCACCGCGTTGCAGACGTCGGCCCGCAGCATGTTCTCACCAAAGAACTGGTGGAACATCTGGCCGACCGGGCTCTTGAGGAAGGCGACGCCGCCGGAGTGACCCGGGCAGTGCCAGGAATACGAGCCGTCCTGGGCGTAGTCCATCAGCGCCTTGAAGAACGGAGGCGCCAGGCCGTCGAGGTAGCTCTTGGCCTCCCGGATGATGTGGCGGGCCACAAATTCCGGGGTGTCTTCGAACATATGGATGAAGCCATGCAACTCACGCAGCACATCATTGGGCAGATGCTGGGAGGTGCGGGTCTCACCGTAGACGTAAATGGGGATGTCCGCATTCTTGAAGCGGATCTCCTGAATGAACTTGCGCAGATTCAACACGGCCGGATCGAGTTCCGGGCCCGAGCTGAATTCCTCGTCGTCGATCGACAGGATGAAGGCGCTGGCGCGGCTCTGCTGCTGGGCGAACTGACTCAGGTCGCCATAGCTGGTGACGCCCAGCACTTCGAAGCCTTCCTTCTGGATGGCGTCGGCCAGGGCGCGGATGCCCAGACCCGAGGTGTTCTCGGAGCGGTAGTCCTCGTCAATGATGACGATGGGAAAGCGGAAACGCGGCGTCATGGGGCCTCCGGCGAAGCGGGGTCAAACAGGAAAGGCGCGAAGTGTAGGGCCAACCCTCGGTCGTGCAAGTGTCGCAGGCCCATTAACCCGAAATCATGACGCGAACGTCGCGCAAACAGGACGGTTGCGGTTTTGCGTCGCACCTCGGAGGGCATGTGATCACCCCTAGGGAGGAGACGAAGAGGCGCCGTGCGGCAGCCCCTGGGGCGTACACTTTCCAGCAGGGGAGGACGGTCCGCCGCCCTCGCCTCAATTCAATAAAACAGGGATGCTTGTTCATCCGGAGGCTGACATGGACTGGAGCCTGTCCACCTGGTGGTGGGTGGTGTGTGGGGGATTGGTCGCGGCTGAACTGGCCAGCGGCACGACGTTCTATCTGCTGATGTTGGCCCTGGGCGCTGCCGCGGCGGCGGTCGCGGCCCATCTGGGGCTGGGATTCAGCGTTCAGATGGTGGTGGCCTCGGTGGTGGGCGGTGCAGCGGTCACCTGGTGGCATCAAAGGCAGTCCCGCCGCCCCAAGGTGCCGGCGCAGGCCAATCCAAACGTGAACCTGGACATCGGGCAGAGCCTGGAGGTGCATCACTGGCGGTCCGACGGCACGGCGGAAGTGAAGTACCGCGGCGCTGCCTGGCAGGCCCGTTTCATCGGCAGCGGCAGTCCGCATGTGGGGCGCCATGTCATCCGGGCGGTGGAAGGCTCCTGCCTGCTGCTGGAGCCGGTCTGAAGCTGGCCGGCCAGCTGGCAGTCGCCACGGACCCAGCCTTCATTCGCCCTCCGCCAGACGCCACCGGGCTTCGCCCAAAGGCTGACGCAACAGGGCCGCTCTCAAGGGCGTTCGAGTTCCCCGAAGGGCCTTCGCTCAATCACCTTTCGCGCGGGCGCAGCTCGCCCGCCTGATCTTTTTCGACCTCACTGAGGAGAGTCTTTTCCATGGAAATCGTTGCACTGGTTCTGCTGGTCGTGGTGGTGGTCTTCATCATCCGGTCGGTCAAGGTGGTCCCCCAGCAAAACGCCTGGGTGGTGGAACGCCTGGGCCGCTATCACGCCACGCTCACGCCCGGCCTCAACATTCTGGTGCCCTTTGTGGACCGGCTGGCCTACAAGCATTCCCTCAAGGAAATCCCGCTGGATGTGCCCAGCCAGATCTGTATCACCAAGGACAACACCCAGCTGACGGTGGACGGCATCCTGTACTTCCAGGTGACGGATGCCATGCGCGCCAGCTACGGCTCCAGCAACTACATCGTGGCCATCACCCAGCTGGCGCAGACCACGCTGCGCTCGGTCATCGGCCGGATGGAACTGGACCGCACCTTTGAAGAACGGGACATCATCAACAGCGCCGTGGTCCAGGCCTTGGACGAAGCCGCGCTGAACTGGGGCGTGAAGGTGCTGCGTTATGAGATCAAGGATCTGACGCCGCCGGCCGAAATCCTGCGCTCGATGCAGGCCCAGATCACGGCGGAGCGTGAAAAGCGTGCGCTGATCGCCGCCTCGGAAGGTCGGCGCCAGGAGCAGATCAACATCGCGACCGGTGAACGGGAAGCCGCGATTGCCCGCTCCGAGGGTGAGAAGCAGGCGGAGATCAACAAGGCGCAGGGTGAGGCCGCGGCCATCACGGCCGTGGCCGAAGCCAGCGCCGACGCCATCCGCAAGATTGCCGCCGCCATCCAGCAGCCGGGCGGTGAGGATGCGGTACAGCTCAAGGTGGCGGAGAAGGCGGTGGACGCCTTCGCCCAGCTGGCGCAGAAGAACAACACGATGATCGTGCCGGGCAACATGAGTGAGGTCTCGGGCCTCATCGGCACGGCGATGGCGCTCTTCAAGAACGGAAAAACGAATTTGTGATCACAACATTGTTTTCACTCTCAAAAACTGCGCTATGATGGCGGGCTTCGGAGAGATGGATGAGTGGTTTAAGTCGCACGCCTGGAAAGCGTGTGTGGGTTAATAGCCCACCGCGGGTTCGAATCCCGCTCTCTCCGCCACAACACTGACAAAGCCCCAGAGTCCCAGCCGCCACAGCAGCTGACGATTCAGGGGCTTTTTCTATTGTTCCGAGGCCCGGCAGTGACGCCGCATCACGGCAGCCGCTCCAGCGTCACCAGCACCACGTCATGCGTGCGCATCGGCAGCGACTCCACATGCCGGCCGTCGCGCCCCACCCTCACCCGCTTCACGCGCTCGGGCGCATCCTCGGTCAGCGCCTGAAGCCTCGTCAGTTGGGACGGTGACAGCTCACCCGGCTTGCCCAGCTTCAGCCAGGCCGTATAGGCATCATTGGCCCCATGGCCCACCCGGAAGCGACGCAACTGATAGGTGCCCGGACGCAGTCCTTGCCAACGCAGCGTGGCCGGGGCCAGGGCTTGCGCGGGTCGCACCTCGCCAAAGTAGGGTCGGTTGCTGATCGATTGGTCCGGCAGCCGCCAATCCCATACCAGCGTGGCCACCGCATCACCCTCTTTCGCCGCCAGCGCGCTCGCGTCCGTCAACGGAATCTCCTGCCCCCGCACGCGGTTCAGATATTTGTAGGCAAAAAACGCCGGCTTTCTGATGCCCTCGCGCGTGAGCAATCCAAACCCGCCATGAAACGGCGCCGGCGGCGGACCCGCTTCTTCAAACAGATCGCTGTAGGTCCAGTAACTCATGGCTTGTGCCAGGCCCCTCACCTGCTTGAGCTTCTCCAGAATGTAGGGCGCACTCAGGTACGCATCGTGGATGGGGTCGCGCGGGTTGTAGCTCGTGCTCCATTCGGTGATGTAGAGCGGCAGGCCTGGGAACGGCGACGCCTCGATCTGCGCGCGCACCCGCTTCACATCACCCACGATGGCGTCCGGCGACTGCGACAGCTTGTTGTCGTCCTGGCCGAACTCATCCAGGAATCCGCCCTCCACGCCGTAGGTATGCGTGGTGACGAAATCCACCGGCACGCCGTGGTCCTTGCAGAAGGCAAGAAATGCATCGATCCAGGCGGCACCTGCGGTCGAAGGGCCGCCTACCCGCAATTGCGGATCCACCGCCTTGATGGTGCGAGCCGTGCGGGCATACAGCTCGAAGTAGGCCTTCTGATCGGCACCTTCCCAGAAGCCGTCCAGATTCGGTTCGTTCCAGACTTCAAACGGCCACTGCCTCACCTCAGCGGCGCCGTAACGCGCCATCAGATGCCGCGTGAATGAATCCACCAGCGCCACCCAGGGCTCCGCCTGGGGATGTGAGGTATTGCCCTTCCAGTAGAAGATCGTCTGCGGCGATGTGGCCATCGCTTCCGGCGTGAATCCCAACTCGACGAACGGCCGGATCCCTTTGGCCAGCAGATCGTCATACAGCGCATCGATACGGCTGAAATCAAACTGAAAGTCGCCGTTGGCATTGCGGCTGACCGTGTTCAGCGCATCGTGGAAGACCGCGTGGAATCGCAGCATGCGAAATCCCAGCTCGTCGACGGCCGTTTTGAGTTGCGCCTGACTGTCCGAACGACGCAGCGTCCCCGGAAAATCGGCTCCGACCGCATGGTCGAAGCTCCGATCCACCGGACCGCCCGCCCGCCGCAGATCCACCTCAATCACCCGCGCTTTTGGGGGCGCCTCCACGGCGCTTGAGCGCTCGCCGGCCCACGCATCGGCGGCCAGCGCCAGCGACGACACAACAGCAGCCAGCGCAGACCCGGCGCACGCAGCCCGCTTCGACAACAGAGCAGCCATCCACCCCTCCTCAGTGCGTCTGCGGATATTAGTTTGACCGCTGCACTAACTGACCAGAGCTTTCCCTTGCCGCCCCCTGTTGCGTTCCTCCCCTTCCTGCGGCATAAACCTCCTGTCCCGTCTGCACGGCAGTCCAGCACCGACGCATCGCAGGCACGTTTGCTGCCCCTTCCGCGCATCCCGTGAACCTCCAAGGAGACCCGCATGAAGACTCGCCACTGGCTGGCCACTTCCCTGCTCGCCCTGTGCCCGTTGATGGGCGCCTATGCGGCGGAAACCACTGTCACGCTGAAGATCGCCACGCCGCAGGGTGAAGGCGAATCGGTCGGGACGGTGCGCATCGTCGAGACCCGCTATGGTCTGGTGTTCTATCCCCAATTGACTAATCTGCCGGCCGGTCTGCATGGTTTTCATGTGCATGCCAATGCGTCGTGCGCACCCGGCATGAAGGACGGCAATCCCGTCCCCGCCGATGGTGCCGGCGGCCACATGGATCCGGACAAGAGCAGCCGGCATGGCGAGCCCTGGGGCGAAGGCCATCTGGGTGACCTCCCCGCGCTCTACGTCGATCCGCAGGGCAATGCCAGCAATCCCGTGCTGGCCCCGCGTCTGATGCGCCTGCTGGACGTTCGCAAACATGCGCTGATGGTGCATGCCGGTGGTGACAACCATGCCGACCATCCGGCCCCGCTCGGTGGCGGCGGCGCGCGTATCGCCTGTGGCGTCATCGAATAAGCGGACGTGCATCCGCTCCCTGAACATGCTTCAGGGGACCTTCAACCGCGCGCGCGCTGCCGTGCCGCGTACAGCCCCAGTTGGGGCTTTTTCTTTGTTCCTGGCGGGCATGCTGCTTGCCATTGAAACGCGCAGTTTCAAACTTGAACAAAGGACACATCATGAGCAACCCTGCCGCCTCCGTTTCTTTGCCGGTGAATGACCAGGCGAAGGCGCTGCAGCGCCACGTGCTGCAGTGTGCGAAGGCTCGAGGCCGATGGTTTGGCGTCTCCGTCTGGGCGGAGCGCCTGCACGGCATGATCCTGCCGCGCCTGGCAACCACGGCCGCCCTGGGGGCTGCCACGCTGGCAGTGGTGGCGCATTGGCTATGAAGGCTGAGGTGTCGGCGCCGGATCGGGCGCCGTCGCCCACACCCCCGGAGATCAAGGAAGAACTGGCCCTGCTGGACCCCGCCCTCGGCGCACTGGAGCCTCCGGTGCGCTCGGTGCTGTTCGGCGCGGCCCGCTTCGAGCAACACGGCCGCAGCCTGGCCCAGGCGCAGGCGGTGCAAGGCACGGCAGGCGCCAGTCGGTTCTTCCCCCGCCTGGACGACAACCTGGCGGTTTTGCAGCAGGCCCGCGCGCTGATCGAGAAACGCTCCCGCGACTATCGCCATCTCGGCGCCGCCGGCAAATGGCTGCTGGACAACGCCACGCTGATCGACGAGCAGACCGACCAGGTCCGCCGCGGTTTGCCCCGCGGCTTTTTCCGGCTGCTGCCGCGCCTGCGCGATGAGCCGCTGGCCGGCCTCCCGCGCATCTACGGCATTGCCTGGGCCTGGGTGGCGCATACCGACGGCGGATTCGATATCGATCTGCTCACCCGCTACCTCAAAGCCTACCAGGAAGAGCGCGCGCTATCCCTGGCCGAGATGTGGGCGCTGCCCACCACCTTGCGGGTGGTGCTGGTGGAAAACCTTCGCCGCCTCGCCGAGCGCTTTGCGACGCTGCAGGCCGCGCGTGATGTCGTCCATCACTGGTACGACGGCAATCCGGCCAGGACCGGCCTGGCCGCCGTCACCGACCTTGAACCCCGCATGCGCCAACGCGGCGTGCTGGAAGCTTTCTGGCTGCAACTGGACCACCGCCTGGAAGAGCTGCCCTCCGGCCTCGGCGGCGAGCTGCGCGCCTGGCTGAGCACGCGTCTGCCAACGCCGGCCCAGGCGCTGGCCCGCCAGCAGGACGAATCCATCCGCGACCTGCAGAGCATCCGCAACGCCATCACCGCCCTGCGCCGCATCGACCAGACCGACTGGCGCCGCCTGGTGCAAGCCGTCAGCCCGGTGATGCAGACCCTGGCCGAGTCGCCGGTGTATGCCGCCGAAGCCACCGAGACGCAGGATCTGACGCTGCACGAGATCGAACAGCTGGCCCGCAAGTCCGGGCGCAGCGAGCTGGAAGTAGCCAAGGAGCTGTTGACGCTCACCCGAACCGCCAGCACGTCCATCGACACCGACCGCCGCAGTGCTCCCATCTACTGGTGGCGCGGCGCGGGTCGTCCGCAACTGCTGTCGATTCTGGGCATCCGCGCACGCGCCGGCTGGCCGGTGGAACCGGCTCAGCGCGAGCGATGGGCCGCCGCCTATCTGCTTGGCCTGACGGTGTTGAGCGCCGGCGTGCTGGTCTGGCTCATCGGGCACATGCGGCCGGACCTGGGCCTGGGCTGGCAGGTGCTGGTGGCCGTTCTGGCCGCCGGACCGATCAGCGAGGCCGTGGTGGCCCTGACCAACCGCTGGATCAGCGAGCTGTCCAAGCCGGTGCGTCTGCCCCGACTGGATTTTTCCGAAGGCATTCCCGCTGCCGAGGGCGCATTGGTGGTGATGCCGGTGATGTTCCCAGGCCCCGGCACCATCGCGCCGCTGTGTGCCCAGCTGGAACAGCATTACCTCGCCAATCGTGAGCCACATGCGCGCTTCGCGCTGCTGAGCGACTTCTCCGACGCCGTCGAAGAACACCGTGCCACCGACGATGCCATCATCAGTGCCGCCGTTCAGGCGGTGGCTGCCCTGAACGAACGACACGGTCCGCTGCCGGACGGCCGGCTGCGCTTCCTGCTGCTGCACCGCCCGCGCACCTGGTGCAAGACCGAGCGCAAGTGGATCGGCTGGGAGCGCAAGCGCGGCAAGCTGGAGCAGCTGCTGCAATGGCTCAACACCCCCGAGGCCGCATCGCCCTTCCTGGATCTGGGCCCGATGTCGGTGCCCGGCGCCAGCGTGCGCCACCTCATCACGCTGGACAGCGACACCGACATGCCCCCGGGCCGTCTGCGCTCGCTGGTCGGCACCGCCGCCCACCCGATGAACCGTCCGCGCCTGTCCACCGACGGGCTGCGCATTGTCGAAGGCTACGCCATCCTGCAGCCGCGGGTGCTCGCGCCGATACCGGAGGACCACCGCGGCACGCCCTACCACCGACTCTTCGGCGGCCAGTTCGGTATTGATCCTTACAGTGCCGTCAGCTCCGAGATCTTCCAGGATCTGTTTGGCGAAGGCAGTTTCACCGGCAAGGGCCTGATCGACGTGCAGGCCGCCCATGCGGTGCTCACCGGCCGCCTGCCGAAAGACCAGGTGCTGAGCCACGACCTGCTGGAGGGCAGCATTGCACGCTGCGCCGGAGTGTCCGACATCACCGTGGTCGAAGATTCACCGATGCACGCCGACGCGGCCCATGCCCGTCTGCACCGCTGGACACGCGGCGACTGGCAGCTGCTGCCCTTCCTCTTCAACACCCGTCGCTATCGCCTGGGCGCGATCAACCGCTGGAAGCTGCTGGACAACCTGCGCCGCTCGCTGGTGGCCCCGCTGTCGCTGGCGCTGATCGTGATGGTGCTGGCCACCGACGCGCTGCCGCTGGGGCTGACGCTGGCCCTGGTCGCGGCGGCCTTCAGCATCGGTCCGCTGGTCGGCGCGCTGGCGGGCCTGGTGCCCAGCCGCGAAGGCCTGGCGCTGCGCCACTTCTATCGCGAAACCGGGGCGGACCTTGGCCGCGCCGTCGCCCTCGCCGCCTGGCATATGGCGCTGCTGCTGCATCTGGGTCTGCTGTACCTGGATGCCATCGGCCGCGCCTTGTGGCGCCAGGCGGTGACCCGTCGCCACCTGCTCGAATGGACCACCGCCGCTGCGGCGCAGGCGGCCGCCAAGCATGAACTGCCGGCGCTGATCGCCCAGCATCTGCGCGTGCCGGTCTCTGCCGCGGTGATCGGCGCCTTGCTGATCTGCGCCGACCTGCTGGGCGCGCCGGTCGATGGCACGGCGGCCGTCTGGCTGTTGTTGCTGTGGGCCCTGTCGCCGGTCTGGATCTGGTGGGCCAGCCGTCCCCGTCCCGCCGTGCAGGATCCGGAACCCATGCTGGACCCGCAGGGCCGCGACTACCTCTGGCAGCTCGCCCGTGACACCTGGCGCTTCTACGACCGTCATGTCGGACCGCAGGACCATCACCTGCCGCCCGACAACGTGCAGCTCACGCCCCACCTGCTGGTGGCGCATCGCACCTCGCCGACCAACATCGGCATCTACCTGCTGACGGTGGCCTGTGCGCGTGAACTGGGCTTCATCGGCCTGGTCAGCATGACCGAGCGTCTGGGCGCCACCCTGGACACACTGGACCGGCTGGACCGCTGGCAGGGCCATTTCTACAACTGGTACGACACCCAGACGCTGGCCGTGCTGCCGCCGGGGTATGTCTCTGCCGTGGACAGCGGCAACTGCTCCGGCCACCTGCTGGCCGTGGCACGGGCCTGCGAGATGCTGATCGACACACCCTCGGAGTCGATCGCGCGCAATACCCGGCAGGCCCTGAAGCAGACCCTGCACCGCCTGCGCATCCATCAGCCGCCGCTGGCCGGCGGCGGAATGCTGCCCGCCAGCACCGCGCTGGTCGAAGCCCTGTCGGCACTGGAGGTGCTGGATGCCGGGGTGGAAGAACAGCAGGCGCTGCTGTCCGGGCATGTGCAAGCTGCTCGCGCGGAAGTCGGGGAAGCCTCGCCCGCCGGGCTGGATGCCGACGGCAAGCCGCTGCCCGTGCCCAATGACCTGCCTCCGGAGCCGGACCGGGCCCCGACGCCCACCGGCCTGGACACTCCGCTGCATTGGCTGGTGCGCGATCTGGTGGCGCAGCTCGAGTCGTACTGGCGCGATCAGGGCGCGCCGCTCGCGCAGGCCCGCACGCAGTTGCGCCTTCTGGCCGATCGCGCCCGCTGCATGGCGTTGGAAGCAGACTACCGGCCGCTGTTCGACCCGGAGCGCCGCCTGCTGCGCATCGGCTGGCGCGCGGACGCCCAGCAACTGGACGACAACCACTACGACCTGCTGGCCAGCGAAGCCCGCCTGACCAGCCTCGTGGGCATCGCCAAGGGCGACCTGCCGCCCGAGCACTGGCGGTCCCTGGGCCGTCCCTTCTTTGCCCGCAACACACCCGACGCCTCACTGGGCCTGAAGTCCTGGTCCGGCTCGATGTTCGAGTACCTGATGCCGTCGCTGGTGCTGCGTGAACCCGCCGCCAGTGCCCTGGGCCGAGCCATCCGCACGGCGGTGGCCGAGCAGCAGGCCGAAGCGCAGGGACGCCGCACGCCATGGGGGATTTCCGAGTCCGCCATCGCAGGCCAGGACCACACCCTCGCCTACCAGTACGGACCGCAAGGCATCCAGACGCTGGCGCTGGCGCGCCTCTCCAACGAGGAGCGCGTGCTGGCGCCTTATGCGGCCATCATGGCCAGCGTGGTGGCGCCCTCGACCGTGGTGCGCAACCTGCAGGCCTTCGAGCGGCTGGGCGCGCGCGGCAGCTTCGGCTTCATCGAATCGGTGGACTACACCCCGCAGCGACAGACCGCCGGCACGCCGTTCACCCTGGTCCAGACCTACATGGCGCATCACCAGGCCATGGGCTTCGTGGCCTTGACCAATGTCCTGGCCGATGAAGCGCCGCGCCGCTGGCTGATGAGCGATCCGCACATCAAGGCCGTCGCCACGCTGCTGCATGAACGTGCGCCGCGTGAAGTGACGCCACTGGCCGTCCCCGCGCCGGAGGTGCTGCCGCGCCGCCGCGAGCTGCGCAAGGCCCGCATGGTGCGCGAGACCGAGCCCCTGGGCGAGGCGCTGCCGCTGACCCACATGCTGACCAATGGCCGTTATGCCGTTGTGCTGCGCAGCCACGGTGGCGGCTACAGCAGCTGGGATGGCACTGGCGTCAGTCGCTGGCGGGACGACCTGCTCCGCGATCAGCATGGACAGTTCCTCTTCCTGCGCCGTCAGGGCGAAGTGGAATGGTTCAGTGCCAGCGCCCGTCCCGCGCCGGACCCGCGCGCCAGCTACCACTGCCGCATGCAGGCGGAGCGGGTGCTGTTCGAAGCCCGCTGGGCGGATCTGCGCAGCTGCACCACCGTCTGGGTCAGCCCGGAAGATGACTGCGAACTGCGCCAGGTCGAGCTGTGCAACACCGGCACGGCGCCGATGGAGCTGGAGCTGGCCTCCTGCTTCGAAGCGACGCTGGCACCGCAGCGCGGCGACGAGGCCCATCCGGCCTTCTCCAACCTGTTCATCCAGGCACGCTGGGTGGCGGGCGAACATGCCCTGCACCTGCGCCGTCGGCCACGGCTCTTCGACGAAGCAGCCCTGCGGGCCGTCTTCTTCATGGTGCCGGACGAGACGCCCGCCAACACTCCCGGTCATCCGCTCCACGCCAAGGCACCCACCGGACCGCAGGCCCGCATCCACGACGTGACGCCCATCGCCGACCGCGCCCGCTGGCTCGGCCGCTACGGCAGCACGACGCGCCCTGCGGGCGATGCAGGCGTGACGGTGGTGGACAACGAAGCCGATGTCACCTCCGCCGGAGAACCCGGACGGCTGCTGGACACCGGCCTCGATCCGGTCGCCGGCATCAAGCTGAAGATTGAACTGCCGCCGGGCACCACCCTGCGCATGACCTTCTGCACCGCCGCGTCGCGGGATCTGGACCAATTGCACGCGCTGGTGGACAAGTACCGCCAGGCGGCGCATTTGGAGCGCAGCGCGGCGATGTCCCACACCATGGGCGGCATCCGCCTGCGGGAACTGCAGTTCGACACGGCGACCTGGGGCGCGTTGCTCCAGCTCAACACCCTCATCACCGGACAGGCGGCGCGCGAGCCGCTGCATGCCCGCGAATCGATCGGACGTTGCGACCGACGACTGCTGTGGCGCTTCGGCATCTCCGGGGACCGTCCGATCATCGCAGTGCAGATCGTCGGTGAAGAAGGCCTGGACCTGGTGCGGGCGCTGAAGAAGGCGCTGCGCATGTGGACCTCGCATTCGGTGGGCGTGGACCTGGTGGTGCTGAACGAAGAGCCGTCGTCCTACCTGGCGCCGGTGCAGCAGGCCCTGGCCGCGCTGCAGGCCCGGCTGGAAAGCCAGCATCAGGGGCGTCCGGCGAATCTGCGCTCCGCCCTGCATGTGCTGCGCGAGAACGACCTCAGCACCGATGAGCGCTTCACCCTGCATGCCCTTATCCGCATCCGCCTGCAGGCCGACGGGCGCAACCTGGCGCAGCAAGTGGAACGCTGGCTCGAGGATCTGCGTCCGGCCGACGACGCGGCGCGCATGGTGGTTCCCCAGACCTTGCCCCTGCTGCCCGATCCGGCGGCACCGCCGCGCACACCGGATGGACAGTTCGATCCCGACCATGGCGGCTTCCGCTTCGACGTCTCGGCCTCGCGGCATCCGTCGCGGCCGTGGGTCAACGTGCTGGCCAATCCGGACTTCGGCTGCCAGGTGACAGACGTGGCCGCGGGCTACACCTGGGCGGGCAACAGCCGCATGCATCAGGTCACGCCGTGGTCCAACGATCCGCTGCTGGACCCACCCGGCGAGTGGCTGCTGCTGCACGACCTGGACCATCAGCGCGTCTGGTGCCTGGGCCGCCATGTGCTGGATCAGGCTCCGCTGCAGGTGGAGCACGGCATCGGCTACAGCCGCATCCGGCAGCAGCTGGACGATCTGGACATCAGCCTGTGCTGGTGTGTGGACCGCGAGGCCTCGGTGAAGCAGCTGCAGGTGGACATCCGCAGCTCGGCATCGGAACGTCGCCGTCTGCGGCTGGTGGCCATGGCCGAATGGCAGATGGGCAGCGCGCGCAGCGAGCGGCTGTCGGTGACCACACGCAGCGACTGGTTGACCGTCGGCGCCGTGGGCGCCGGACTGCCGCAGCCGGAGCGTGCGTTGTCCCTGTGCGCCACGCAGCTGGATGAGCTGGGCGGCTTCGGACAGGCCACCGCCGCGTTGAGCCTGCGTCCGCGACAACCGAACGATGCGGGTGTGGCGCCGGAAGCCACGGCCCGCATGCGCCTGGACACCCAGGACTGGACCTGCGACCGCCGGGAGTTCTTCGACGCCTCCGGACGGCTGGTGGTGCCGACGGTGCTGGGTAAGCGCTGCGGCGGTGGACTGGACGCCTGCGCGGGTCTGGCCGCGCGGCTGGACGTCGACCCGGGTCAGACCGGCGCCTTCACCGTGCTGCTGGGCCATGCGCCCTCGCCTCATGCGGCCCATGAACTGATGGAAGCGGCGTGGCAGGTCGACCCCGCACAGCGCCTGGCTGCGCAGCGCGCGCAATGGCCGGAGCTGCTGGGCGGCCGACAGGTCCGCACGCCGGACCCGCGCTTCGATGCACTGACCAACTTCTGGCTGCCTTACCAGACGCTGGCCTGCCGCATGTGGGCGCGTGCCGGCTTCTATCAGGCCGGTGGCGCCTTCGGTTATCGCGATCAGTTGCAGGATGCGATGGCCCTGACCGACGTGGCCCCGCAACTGCTGGCGCACCAGCTGCGGCGCAGTGCGGCCCGTCAGTTCCCGGAAGGCGACGTGCAGCACTGGTGGCATGAGCCGGGTGGCGCCGGCGTGCGTACGCATTTCTCGGACGACCGCCTCTGGCTGCCTTACGGCCTGGCGCACTATGCGGCCCGGACCGGCGACCTGGCGCTGATGGATGAGCAGGTGCCCTTCCTGATGGGCCAGCCCGTGCCGGAAGGCGCCGAGGACATTTACGAAACGCCGCGCACCGACGGCCCGATGGCGACGCTGTATGAGCATGCGGCACGGGCCATCGACCGGAGCCTGGAGAGCGGCGCCCACGGCTTGCCGCTGTTCGGTACCGGCGACTGGAACGACGGCATGAACCGCGTCGGCCATGAAGGCCGGGGCGAGTCGGTCTGGATGGCCTGGTTCCTCTGTCAGGTGATTGAGGACTTCGCGCCGCTGGCCATGGCCCGGGGCGACAGCGAACGCGCCCAGCGCTGGACGACCGCCCGTGACGGCTGGGTGCGCGCACTGGACGGTCCCGGCTGGGACGGCCAGTGGTACCGCCGCGGCTTCTTCGATGACGGCTCGGCGCTCGGGTCTGCCGCCAATCCGGAATGCAAGATCGACCTGATCGCACAGAGCTGGGCGGTGCTGACGCAGGCCGCCGATCCGGACCATGCGAAGCAGGCCATGGCCAGCGCCAACACGCATCTGCTGGATCCCGTCGCACGACTGGCCCGGCTGCTGCATCCGCCGCTGGCGGTGTCGGAGCCGAGTGCGGGCTACATCCAGTCCTATGCGCCGGGCGTACGGGAAAACGGCGGCCAGTACAACCACGCGGCAGTCTGGGCATTGATGGCGCTGGCGCAGCTGGGGCAGCGGGACACGATGTGGCAGGTTTACACCGGTCTCAGTCCCGCCCACCGCTGGGCCGATCCGCGACTGGGCCCGACGTACGCGATCGAGCCCTACGTCATGGCCGGCGACATCTATTCCCATGCGCCCTGGGTCGGACGCGGCGGCTGGAGCTGGTACAGCGGCTCGGCAGGCTGGTTGCTGCGGGCCTCGCTGGAGTCCATCTGCGGTGTGGTGGTGGAACAGGGGCGCCTGCGGGTGCGGGCCTGTCTGCCGGTGCACTGGGACTGGGCCGAGGTGCGGCTGCGCCATGACGGCCGCTGGCATCGCGTCATCGTCTGCGCGCACGACACGGCTGCTCGTGCCGTCATGACGCAGGAGCCTGCCGCCATCCGAGTGCAGACCAGCGATCCCATCGACTTGAACGCCTTGACCGACGATGCGCCGCTGGTCGTGGTCAGCCAGGTCGAGCGGGTGCCGCTGCCGGAAGGGGCGTCCTCGGACGAGGCCGCAGCGCCTTGATCCGGAAGGGCTGATGCCGGGAAGGCGGGCGGGGACGCGCAGGGTAGGATGCGCCTCCTCGCCTTCCCGCCTCCCTGTCTTCCGGAGCCCTGCCCTTGACCCGTTCCGCCCGGCTGCTCGAACTGATCCAGACGCTGCGTCGTCATCGGCATCCCGTCACTGGCGATGCATTGGCTGCCAAGCTCGGCATCAGCCTGCGGACGCTCTACCGGGACATTGCCACGCTGCAATCGCAAGGCGCACGCATTGATGGCGCGCCGGGGCTGGGCTATGTGCTGCGTGAAGGGTTCCTGCTGCCGCCGCTGATGTTCACCGTCGAGGAGATCGAGGCGCTGGTGCTGGGTTCGCGATGGGTCAGCAGCCGGGACGATACGCGGCTGGCGGCCGCCGCCCGGGACGCGCTGGCGAAGATCGGCGCGGTACTGCCGCCCCATCTGCGGCACGAGATGGACACCACCACGCTGATGGCCGGCCGCTCCGACGCGCCCGGTCTGGACCGCGACCTCATGGCCCTGCTGCGGCAGGCCATCCGCAGCGAACACAAGCTGCGGCTGACCTATCGGGATCTCAAGGGCGCCACCACCGAGCGCATTGTGTGGCCCTTCGCGCTGGGCTTCTTCGACCACGTCCAGGTGCTGGTGGCCTGGTGCGAGCTGCGCGGCACCCACCGCCATTTCCGGGCGGACCGTGTCACCGGTGCACAGGTGCTGGACGAGCGCTATCCGCAGCGGCGCACCGCGCTGATCAAGGCCTGGCGGGAACAGGAAGGCGTGCCGGCTGCTGACGGAAATTGACAGACCCGATTCCTAGCATGGCGGCACACCAACCGAAAGGCAGCTGCCATGAACCACCCCAACTTCATTCTTCTGTACGTCAAGAGCCCGGCCGACAGCGCCGCGTTCTATTCGCGCCTGCTGGGCGCGCCGACGGTGGAAGCGTCACCCACCTTTGCGATGCTCTCACTGGAATCGGGCGTGATGCTCGGGCTGTGGGCGTCGGCCGGCGTGGAGCCCGCCGCGACGCTCCCCGGTGGCAGTGAACTGGCGATTGCGGTGAAGGACGATGCGATGGTCGAAGCACGCCTCGACGCCTGGCGCTCCGCCGGCGCCCAGGTGCTGCAGCCGCTCACCCGCATGGATTTTGGCTACACCTTCACCGTCGCCGATCCGGACGGGCATCGGCTGCGGGTGTTTGCGCCCGGGGAGCGGTGAAGCCGTGATGGGGTGAAGCGAAGACATGCAGGGCCCTGCGAAGTGGACCGCTTGACTTAAAAGCATACTTTTCACGCGCCCGACATATCCGGTGCCTAGAGTGCGGCGGTTTTTCCACCAACCTCCCCGGTCTCCCGGTCCACCACATGCGCGCTTCGCTCTTCCCTGCCGGCTTCGTCTCCTCCGGCTCGCCCCTGCATCGCTTCCCGCTGCGGCCCGTCACGCTGGCGCTGCTGACCGGCTTCCTGATGGCCGGATGCGGCGGCGATGGCGGGGACGACAACGCCGTTGCCACCTTGCCCGCGGCCCCGGCCGGCCTCGGCACCACCGACACCGCCGCCGTGCAGGACGCCGCCACGGTGCCGGCATTTGTCGACAACTCGGCCACCAACCAACGCGGCGACGCCCGCTACGCCACGCTGGAGACCAATGCCGGCGTGCGCGCCGTCTCCGGCTTCCTGAAGGTCTGGCAGCCCAGCACGCTGATCGTCGATGCCGGCGTGACGGCGCCCGCCAATGGCAGCTTCCCCGCCGTGACCGCCTCCACCTGGACCGGCATCCCCGGCGACGCCACCGACGGCAAGGTCCTGGACGCCGCCGCCCATAACGCCAACATCCAGTACGTGGTCACCGCCACGGCCGGGCGCACCGACGCGCAGGCCCTGGCCGCCTACCTGGACGACCGCCGTGGCAAGGGCTACAGCATCAGCGACGGCATGGGCCCGCTGACCACTGCCTGGCGCACCGCTGCCGGCCAGACCACCACCATCACCAGCATGCCGGCGGACGCCACCACGGTGCTCTACAACGACACCGGCGCCGAAGTCGGCATCAGCACCGCCGCAGGCAACAAGACGCTGGGCCTGGCCGTTGACTTCATCAACAACGTCGGCGAGAACGCTTCCACCGAGCCGGCCAAGCGCTTCTACAAGTACGCCCGCCCCTGGCGCTGGAGCAGCAACGTCATCGTCGTGCCGCAACTGGTGCCGGCCAAGAGCAGCACGCCCACCACGGACGGCGGCTACATCAGTGGCCACACCGCCGAAGGTGTGCGCAAGGCGCTGGCGATGGCCTATCTGGTGCCGCAGCGCTTCCAGGAAATGATGGCCCGCTCGCTGGAGCTGGGCGAGAACCGCATCCTGGCCGGCATGCATTCGCCGATGGACGTGATCGGTGGCCGCATCCTGGGCCAGGCCTCCGCGGCCGCTTCCATCGCCAACGGCTCGGACGCTGCCATCAAGGCCACCGCCTATCAGCAGGCGCAATCGGTGATGCAGTCCGCTGCCGGCGTGAGTTCCTTCGCCGCCCTGCAGACCTACGCCCATTCGGCCAGCACCGCCGATGACCGCTTCAACGACTGGACCACGCTGCGCGCCAACGCCCTGCGCCGCATGAGCTTCGGCCTGCCGCAGACCGGCGACAAGACCAAGCCTGCCGTGGTGCCTAAAGGTGCGGAAGTCTTGCTGGAAACCCGCCTGCCCTACCTGAGCGCCGATCAGCGCCGTGTGGTGCTCAAGACCACCGCCCTGCCCTCCGGCTGGCTGGTGATGGACGATGCCGAAGGCTGGGGCCGCCTGAACTATGTGGCTGCGGCCGATGGGTACGGCGCCTTCAATGGCGACGTGGACCTGACGATGGATGCGTCGCTCGGCGGCTTCTACGCCGAGGACAGCTGGCGCAACGACATCAGCGGCGCCGGCAAGCTGACCAAGGCCGGTACGGGCACGCTGCATCTGAGCGGTGCCAACACCTTCTCCGGCGGCCTGGTGCTGAAGGCCGGGGTGATCTCCGCCGACAGCGCCTCGGCGCTGGGCAAGGGCGACGTGTATCTGGCCGGCGGCACGCTGATCAGCAACGCCGCAGCGCCGCAGGTCGCCGTTGGTGGCAAGTTCAGTCAGCGCGCGGGCGCCACGCTGCAGGTGGTGCTGGGCGGCAGCGGCGCAGGCCGTCTGGTGGCCGCAGGCGCCGTCAATGTGGAAGACGGCGCGACGCTGGCGGTGAAGTTTGCCAAGGGCACCGTCGTCAAGGCGGGAGACACGCTTCAGGTGCTCTCCGGCGCTTCGCTGGCCGGCCGCTACAGCACCGTCACGGTGGACGGCTTCAGCAAGATCAGCACCAGCTACACCGGCACCACGCTGAGCATCAAGATCGAGGGCTGAGGCCGATCAGGAGCGATCCGGCGACGGCTTCGCTTCCAGCGCCTTCTGCCACAACGCGGCTGCTGCTTCCACGCCTTCGGCGCTGAAGTGGCAGCCGTTTCTCATGGAGCCGGTCAGTGTGTCGGTATCGGCGCCGGCCCGAAAACCATGGGTCGGCTCGTCCACCAGGTCCTTCACCGCGGCGCGGATCTCATCGCGCTCGTGTTTCCGCGCCCCGGGGGGGCACAGCGTCGAGCGGGCCAGCCACCAGGGGCCCGGCAACCCACGGGCTTCCGTCATCGCTCGCAAGTCGCGCAAGCCTTGCGCATAGTCCTCGGTGCTGGTGCCGCTCAGGGCATCGGCCTCGCCCTGCTGCCACAGCACACCCGCGATGGGCCAGCCGGTGGCGACGGCCGCGTCGACCTCCCGTTCCCACACCCGTCGCAGCGGGCTGCGGGCATCCGTCCAATCGTCGAGCCGGGTGGATTCCACCCCGATGACCAGCCAGACGATGGGCTTGTTAGCCCAGGTGCCGTTCAGTCGCTGATGCAAGGTGGACCACAGACTCGCGCCTGATCCAGTCCCTCCCGGCAGAGGCTCCTGCGCCATCACGCACCGCCCTTGGTGCAGCACCGGGAGGGCGGGTCGGCGACCACTCTGCGGCGTGAGGTCGCCATGGTTGCCGGCATTGGATTGCCCCATCGCCACCAGCACCAGCGGCATCCGGCCGGCAAGCCAGGCATCGCAGCTGGCGGCGCCCTGGGGAATCGGCTGGATGGCCTTCACGCGGCTCTCCAGCGTCTGGTCGGCACGGCGTTCATCCGTCCACAGTTTCAGGCCCGCTGCAGCGCCGACCGCCAGCAGCGTGCCGGTGGCAAGGGCCCAGCCGAACTGGCGGCGGCGCATCGGACGCTCGATCACCGCAGGCCCCGGCCAAGAACAGCCGGGTAGCGCCTGCGCAGACGCCGCCCGCTCATGCGGCCGCCTCGCGCAACTGGTGCTGCTGGTAGCGACGGCGGATCCATCGCATGGCGGGCTGCTCCACCAGGTGGGTGAGCCCGTGGGCCAGCGACAAAGCGACCGCCATCACCAGCACGATCGACACCGTGGCCGACAGGCCCAGGCCCTCCAGCCGGCGCAGCAGCGCCCAGCCGATGTTCTCGTGCAGCAGATAGAGGGTGTAGGAGACGCTGCCCAGCCAGAGCCACAGCCGATGCTCCAGCCAGACCCAGCGTCCCCGCGCCGCGCCATGCAGCAGGACGAGGCAGGCGCAGGCCAATGCACCCACGGCCAGCCCCTGACCCAAGGCAATGACCGCGATGGCTGCCATCACCAGGCTCCAGTCCGCCCGCGCGGCACGAGCCTGTGAGAAGAACTCCTGAACCGACGTCACCAGGGAAGCTCGCCCCCACGCCTGATGGGTCGGCACGCGGGTCAGCCGATACACCGCCACCCCCAGCGCGAACCAGGCGATGTAGGGCAACAGCATCCACCGCTGCAGCACCCAGGGCAGATCGATGCCGGCGACGCTGGCCGCCAGCAGATACACCGCCCGCACGGCCAGGAAGACCCACAGCACCTGACACAGACGCCGTCCTCCGCCCTGCAGCCAGCTCAGCAGCGCCCAGGCGTAGAACAGCAGCTCCACCGTCAGCGTCCAGTACACCCCGTCCACATGGGCCACGCCGGCGAGTTCCTGCACCATGCTGAGATTGGCCAGCAAGGTCGGCCACCCGGCTTCCTTGCCCGGCAGGCCCAGCAGATGCGTCAATCCGAAGGTCAGCAGCAGCGCACCCCAATAGGCCGGATACAGCCGACTGAAGCGGGACACCACGAAGTCCATGGGCCGCTGGGTGCGCTCCAGCGTCATGAAGATGACGAAGCCGCTGATCATGAAGAACAGGTTGACCCCGTAGTGGCCCCACGGCAGGGACACCAGCGGCGCGCTGGTGTGCCCATACAGGTCCTGATAGCGGGTGGTGTAGTGGAAGCCCACGACCAGCAGCGCAGCGACACCGCGCAGGGCATCGAGCTGCGCCAGCCGGCGCGCCGACCCGCTCATGACCGCCGCGGCCTCACACCAGCACCTCGGCCGCCGCCGGGTGACTCAGGAAGTTCTGCGGACTGGCACTGACGCCGTAGGCCCCCGACTGAAACACCACCACCAGATCGCCGGGCTCGGCATGGGGCAGCGACATGCGCTCCCCCAGCAGGTCCAGCGGCGTGCACAGCGGCCCCACCACCGACACACCGGGCTCCATCTCGGCGTCCATGCGGTTGCCGATGGCCAGGGGATAGTTCTTGCGAATGACCTGGCCGAAATTGCCCGATGCGGCCAGGTGATGGTGCAACCCGCCGTCGGTGACCAGGTACACCTGGCCGCGGGAGACCTTGCGGTCCACCACCCGGCAGACATACACCCCGGCTTCACCGACAAGATACCGCCCCAGCTCGATGACCAGCCGCGTGCCGCCCAGTTCCTGCTTTGCGCGGGCCTGCAGTGCCGCCAGGTTCTGGCCGATGGGGGCAAGGTCCAGGCGCTGCTCCCCCGGGAAATACGGAATGCCGAAGCCGCCGCCCAGATTCAGCGTGCGCACGGGTGCCGGCGCCGATTCCGCGAGCCGCAATGCCAGCTCGAAGCTTTTTTGCTGCGCTTCGATGATGGCTTCCGGCCGCAGGTTCTGCGAACCGGCGAAGAGGTGGAAGCCCTCGAAGCCCAGTCCTGCCTGGCCGATCTGCGCCAGCAGGTCCGGCACCTGCTCCGCATCCACGCCGAACTGCTTCGGGCCGCCGCCCATCTTCATGCCGGACGACTTCAGCTCGAAGTCTGGGTTGACCCGCACCGCCACCCGGGCGGCATAGCCCGTCTCCGCGCTCAGGCGGGCCAGCAAGGTCACTTCGCGGAAGGACTCGATATTGATCAGGATGCCGGCCGCCAGCGCCTGGCGCAGCTCCAGCTCGCTCTTGCCCGGGCCGGCGAAGCTGATCTCGCGCGGGTCGGCCCCGGCATCCAGCGCCACCTGCAGCTCGCCGCCGGAGGCCACGTCGATGCCGTCCACCAGCCGCGCCATGTGCCCGACCACGGCCGGCATCGGATTGGCCTTCATCGCATAGTGCAGCTCGATGCCCGCTGGCAGCGCCTCGCGCAGCGACTTCACCCGCGCACTCAGCTGCTCGCGTCCATAGGCGTAGAACGGCGTGCGGCCGATGCGGTCCGCCAGGCGGGTCAGCGGCTGGCCGCCGATCTGCAACTGGCCCGCAACCACCGGGAACTGCACCAGCGGCGCATGCTGCGGCGGCTGACGCACCGTTTCTTTCACCGCTTCTTTGTCAGGACTTTGCATCGGATTCCAGTGCCGCGATCCACTCGGTGCTGAGCAGCTTGCGATCGATCTTGCCGTTGGGATTGCGGGGCAGCGGGCCGCTGCGGGCATGCACCCCCGCGGGCATCATGTAAGCCGGCATGCGGGCGCGGCAGGCGGCCAGCAGGGCTTGCGTGTCCAGCGCGTCACGCCCCGCAGGCGGCGTGGCAATCACCTGGATCGCCTGCCCCAGGCTGGCATGGTCCACCCCGAAAGCAACGCATTCGCCCACCAGCTGGGTGGCATAGAGGATTTCTTCGACCTCGGTCGGGCTCACCCGGTAGCCGGAGGTCTTGATCATTTCGTCGCGGCGGCCGATGAAGTAGAGGAAACCTTCAGCGTCCATGCGCACCGTGTCGCCGGAGAACACCGCGTATTCCGGCAGTTGCAGGCCGGCCTCGCGACCGGGGGTGCCGGCAGGCAGCAGCTTGTAGCGCTCGGCGGTTTTCTCGGCGTCGTTCCAGTAGCCCATGCCGACGAGCGCACCGCGGTGGACCAGCTCGCCCGGCTCATCCGGCGCGCAGGGCGTGCCGTCTTCGCGCAGCACCAGGATCTCGGCATTCGGAATCGCCTTGCCGATCGAATCCGGTCGGCGGTCCACTTCTTCCGGCGGCAGATAGGTCGAGCGAAAGGCCTCCGTGAGGCCATACATCAGGAACGGCTGCGCCGATGGCAGCCGCTGGCGCAGCAGCCCCAGCGTCTCGCGCGGCATGCGGCCGCCGGTGTTGGCAAAGTAGCGCAGGTGTTCATTGATGGCCGCCGGCCATTCGAGCTGTGTCAGCTGGATGTACAGCGGCGGCACGGCCGTCAGGCCGGTGATGCGGTCGCGCTCCAGGGCCTTGAGCACATCCCGGGGCATCAGGTAGTTCAGCAGCGTGACCGATGCGCCGCTGTGAAAGGCGGTGGTCAGCTGGCTGAAACCGGCATCGAAGGACAGCGGCAGCGCTGCCAGCAGCCGGTCGTCCGCCCGATTGCCCAGGTAGCTCGCGACACTTTTGGCGCCGGCCACCATGTTGCGGTGGGAGAGCACCACGCCCTTGGGGCGGCCGGTGGAGCCGGAGGTGTAGAGGATGGCCACCATGTCGGTGTCGATGACCCGGTGGGCGGGGCGCGCCGGGGCGTCCAGCAGGTCGGCATAACGGACCCAGGCGCGGTCCGGACCCGACGACACGGAAGTACCCACGGTGCCCGCAGCCCCGCCAGCCTCCGCGGGCGGATCCACCAGCACCACCTGACGCAGCGACGGGCACTGCGCCAGCACCGGTTGCAGCGTGACCCAGCGGTCGCGGGTGGTGATCAGCACGCGGACATCGCAGTCCCGGAGGATGAAGCCGACCTGTTCGGCCTTGAGAATCGGGTTGATCGGCACGAACACGCCGCCCGCCGCAGGCGCCGCAAAGCTGGCGACCACGGTCTCCAGCCGCTTGTCCAGGTAAATGCCGACCCGCTCCGCGCGGCCCAGTCCGAGGCTCAGCAGGCCATTCGCCACCGCCTCCACCTGGGTGGCCAGTTCGCCATAAGTCAGCGACCGGGCGCCGTCCCGCAGGGCGGGGGCGGCCGGGTCGCGGTCGGCACTGCACCGGATCAGGTGCGGAAGCAGGTGGCTGTCGAGGGCAGGCATGGAAAAAAGTATCTCATGCAGCCCCCCGGAAAGAATGCACGCGGCTGAGGGTCTCCCCTTGGGATGGGGGGGCGTTTGGCGGGCGTGCGCCCAGGGGGCGACGGTTAAGATTCCGCCCGACATGAACACACAAGAACATCTGCTGGACATCCTGGACGACGTCCTGAGCCTGGAGGGGCGTGCCAAGACCTTCACGCCGGACACGGCCTTGCTGGGCGCATTGCCCGAGCTCGATTCAATGGCCGTCGTCAGCCTGATCACCGCGCTGGAGGAACAGTTCGGCATCGTCGTGGACGATGACGAGATCGACGGTTCCACCTTCGCCACGGTGGGTGCGCTGACGGATTTCCTGAACGGCAAGCGGGCCGCCTGAACGGCGCCTGACCGGCCATGACCGCCGCGTGCCGCAGCTTCTTCCTGGATGCCGGCCCACGCGGCCAGCGCCTGTGCGTCTTTTATGCCGCGCAGGGCGTTGCCACGCCTGTGGGGCAGGTGCTGCTGCTGCCGCCGTTCGGGGAAGAACTGAACAAGTCGCGCCGGATGCTGGCGCTGGGCAGCCGGGCGTTGGCCGCCGCTGGCTTTGACGTGCTGATGATGGACCTGCTGGGCTGCGGGGACAGCAGCGGCGACTTCGGGGACGCGACCTGGGGCGACTGGAACCAGGACATGGATCTGGCGATCCAGTGGCTGGCGACCCGACCGGCGCCGTTGTGGCTGTGGGGCGTCAGGGCCGGGGCGCTGCTCGTACCGGCGGCCCTTGAAGCGGCGGGACGGCCGGTGAATCTTCTGCTGTGGCAGCCCGTCACGGCGGGCAAGCTGCAGCTGCAGCAGTTCCTCCGCCTCAAGGTGGCGGCCGATCTGGTCGGCGGTCAGGCCAAGGGTGCCATGCAGGCACTGCGCAGCCAGCTGGACCAGGGCCAGCCGGTGGAGATTGCAGGCTATCAACTCTCGCCCGCGCTGGCGGCTGGACTGGAACAGGCGCAGCTGAAACCGCCGGCTGTGGCAGGTGGCGCGAATGGCGCGAATGGCGTTGATGTCGCCACAGGCTTTGATGGCGTCAATGGCGCTGATGGTGCCCATGATGCCGCTGGCGACGGACGACCGGTCCATCGCGTGGTCTGGCTGGAAACCAGCCTGCGTGACGAACCGGCCCTGTCGCCTGCGGGTGCTTCCGCGTCGCAAGCCTGGGCCGCCGCGGGCTGCGACGTTCACGCGAGGGCCGTCAAAGGCCTCTCCTTCTGGGCCGCGACCGAAATCGAGGTGGCACCCGATCTGATCGCCGCAAGCGTCCAGGCGATGCTTCGCACAACAACGCCAACAACATCCACGGAAGTCTGCGCATGAACCACCGCGACACCGTGTTCACTGTCGACTGCCACGGCGACCAGTTGCTCGGCATCCTGTCGGAGCCGGCCGCAGGCGTCGGAGCCGGCGTCGAGGGCGCAGGCGTTGGCGCGGCCTCTGGCGCTGATGGGACGGTGCGGGCCGTGGCAGATGCGAGCAGCGGCGCCGCTTCCAGGACGAACGGCATCGCGGGTGACCTCGGTGTCCTGCTCATCGTGGGCGGGCCGCAATACCGCGTCGGCTGCCATCGACAGTTCACCCTGCTGGGACGCGCGCTGGCGACAGGCGGAGTGCCTTGCCTGCGCATCGACTACCGCGGCATGGGCGACGCCACCGGCGAGGCCCGCGACTTCGAGCAGATCGACGACGACATCGCCGCCGCCATCGACCACTGGCAGCGGGAACGTCCCGGCCTGCGTCGCGTCGTGATCTGGGGGCTGTGCGACGCCGCGTCCGCCGCGCTGCTGTATGTGCAGGGCCGCGCGGACCCGCGCGTGGCGGGCCTGTGCCTCGCCAATCCCTGGGTCCGGACAGAGGAAAGTCTCGCCCGCGCGCAGGTGCGCCACTACTACTGGGATCGGCTCCGCCAAGGGTCGTTCTGGCGCAAGCTGCTCAGCGGTCGCGTGGGGTGGGCCGCGGCACGCGAGCTCCTGGGCAAGCTGAGTCAGGCCCGGGGCGGCGCATCGCTGGAATCTGCCCACACCACGACTCACGACACCAGCAGTGCCCCGAATGGCAGCGGCACGAGCAGCCGCGCCACCGCTCATGGCGGCCCCGGCAGCAGCCGCGCCCCCGCACGCCGCAGCGCCCGCACGACGCACTACACCGTCCGCATGGCCGAAGGCCTGCGCCGCTTCCCCGGCCCGGTGCTGCTGATGCTGTCCGGCGACGACCTGGTCGCCAAGGAATTCCTGGACCTGTGCCGCACCGGCGGCGGCGCCTGGAAAGGCGTGCTCAACCGTCCCCGGCTGCGCCGCGAGGATCTGCCGGAAGCCGATCACACCTTCGCCAGCGCCGCCTGGCGGGCGCAGGTGGAAGCCTGGACCCTGTCCTTCGCCACCGCGCTGGCCGCGGACTGAATGGAGACCCGCATGTTTGGAATGCCCCGCTCTGCGCGCCGCTGGCTGATCGGCGTCTGCGGCGTGATGCTGATGGCCCACAGCAGCGCACAGACGCTGGCGGGTTGCGGCAGCCTGGCCAACAACTACGGCCCGCACGACTACCGCGACTGGAAAGACCTGCCACCGATCGACCCGGTGACCAAGGAGATGTCCCCGCTGCAGCTGGTGGAAGGCGCCCACTTCATCGACACCTGCGAGGCCCTGTTCAAGTGCAAGCGCGGCAGCATCGGTGCGGATCTGGACTACACCCTGCGTGCCTTCCCCAACCACCATCGCGCCCTGGTGGCGATGATGCGCTATGGGGAGCTGACCCGGAAGTCGCAGCCGCCGGACGCCCGCTACACCGTGGATTGCTATTTCCGCCGCGCGCTGGTCTGGCGCCCGGAAGACGCGATCGCGCGCCTGCTCTATGCCACCTATCTCAACGAGAACAAGCGGGTGGCCGATGCCAAGGTGCAGTTGCAGCAGGCCGCCAGGCAGACCGGCGACAACCCCTTCACCGTCTACAACCTCGGCATGGTGGCCCTGGACCTGAATGAGGTGGACATGGCGGTGGACGCGGCCCGCCGCAGCTACGCGGCCGGCATGAAGCACCCGGCGCTTCGGCAGCGGCTGCAGGCAATGAACCGCTGGCCGAGCGATCTGGTGTTGCCGGAGGATGGCGCGTCCGCGCCTGTCGGCGCCCCTTCACCCGCCACGCCAGCCGCGCCCGCTGCGCCCGCCGCCCCCCCGGCAGGTGCAGCGCCCAGCGCAGCGTCCGATGCAGCGTCGGAAGCGAAGGGCGCAGCGCCGAAAAGTCAGGCGCCATCGGCTTCTTCAGCCGCCGCCATGTCCGCAGCGCTGGGCGCCGCATCCGCGCCCGCCCGGGCCTCGTTGGCATGACGACGGGTTCTGCCATGACCAGCGCCTCCACGCCCCTCGCCCCGCGCCTGCCTGTCATGGGCTGGCAGACCTTCCGGGGCGCCCGCGACGCAACGCTGCCCAGCCTGCTGGACCACTCCCGCCACCAGCTCACCACCAGCGGCCGCGCGGCCATCCTGCTGGCGCTGGAGTGCGTCGGGGTCGGCCCCCACGATGTGGTGCTGGTGCCGACGTATCACTGCCCCACGATGGTCGCGCCGGTGCTGACCCTGGGTGCGCAGGCGGTCTTCTACCCCATCGACGACACCGGCGCCCCACGGCTGGACTGGCTGGAGCAGCACGCGCCCCGTCAGGCCAAGGCCATGCTCGCCACCCACTACTTCGGCCTGCCGCAGCCGATGGAGAGCCCCCGCGCCTGGTGCGACGCACGCGGCATTGCGCTGATCGAAGATTGCGCCCACGCCATGTTTGGCCGCAGCGGCACACGGGCCGTCGGCGGATGGGGCGATGTCGCCATTGCCAGCCTGACCAAGTTCTTCCCTGCGCCCGAAGGCGGCGTGCTGGCGCTGAACCGGCCCGACCTGCACATGCCCCTTCTGACGCCGGCACCGCTGATCCAGCAGGTGAAGGCCGCTGCGGACATCCTGCACATGGGCGCCAGCCATGATCGGCTCACCGGATTGAACGGGCTGATCCGCGGCGTGTTTGCGCTGCGCGGCCTGTTGCGTCGCCCGCAGGCTCCGCGGATGTCGACGGGGTCGGCGCCACCGAGCGCGAACCCCACCCGATCCAGCCCCTCGCCATCGCCTGCCCTTGCACCCGCGATGGACACGCTCGACGACGCCGTCGACGCCAATATGTCGCTCATCGACCTGCCGCTGTCGCACCGCGCTCTGACGCGCGCCAGCGCGTGGGTCTCGACCGAGATTCCCCGTCAGCGCATCGTCCAGGCCCGCCGCCGCCATTACGAGCGCCTGCTGCAAGCCCTGCAAGGCAACGACGGTTTCCGCCCGCTGCGACCGCAACTGCCGGCGGACAGCGCGCCTTACGTCTTCCCGCTGTGGGTCCGCACGCCGGACCCCGGCTACCTGGAAATGCGCCGCCTGGGCGTCCCCGTCTCCCGCTGGGACCGGCTCTGGCCGGGCGTTCCGTCGATCGACGGGGATGCGGGCGTGTCCTGGTCCCACCATGTGCTGCAGCTGGCGTGTCATCAGGACCTGAGTGATCAGGAACTGGATGCCATCGTGGTGCAGGTGCGTCGCCTCTTCGGCGCCTGAGCCCGCGGACCGCCCATGAAACGCGTGCTGATGATCAGCTTCCAGTTTCCGCCGATGGCGGGAACGAGCGGCGTGCAGCGCGCCTTGCGCTTTGCCCAGCAACTGCCGGAAGAAGGCTGGACGCCCAGCGTGCTGACGGTCCAGCCCAGCGCCTACGAACGCACGGCCGCCGACTTGATGGACGAGGTGCCGGCAGGCATGACGGTGCGCCGCGCCTTTGGACTGGATGCCGCCCGCCAGCTCTCGGTGGCCGGACGGTATCCCGGCGCCTTCGCCCGCCCGGACCGCTGGACCAGCTGGCAGTGGGGTGCCGTGCCCGCCGGTCTGGCGATGATCCGGCGCGAACGGCCGGATGTGATCTGGAGTACCTATCCGATTCCGACGGCGCATCGCATCGCTCATACGCTGGCGCGGCTGTCCGGCCTGCCTTGGGTGGCGGACTTCCGGGACCCGATGGCGCATGACGGCTACCCCGCCGACCCGGTGCTGTGGCGCAGTTTTGAGGCGGTGGAGCGCCGGGTGTTTGCGCGCGCACGGCGCATGACTTTCACCACGCCGGGCGCAGCGCGCTTGTATGCGCAGCGCTATCCGCATGCGGCGGACCGGGTGCGGGTGATCGAAAACGGGTACAGCGAAGAGGCGTTTGAGGCAGCACAGGCACAGGCACAGGCACAGGCCCACACGGCTGCGGCTGCGGGAGGTTCACCGCCCGCACCACCGGCCAGGGCGGCCTCATCAGCTCCGACAATATTGCTCCACAGCGGCGTGGTGTATCCGGACTGGCGCAGCCCGGCCGGCCTCTTTCAGGCGCTGGCCGCCGCCCGTGCCGCTGGGCGCCTGTCCCCCGTCAGCTTCCAGCTGCGACTGCGCGCCACCGCCCACGACGACTTCGTCCGCCAACTCGCCGCCCAGCATGGCGTCGCCGACCTGGTGCAGGTGCTGCCCGCGTTGCCGTACGTTGAGGCCCTGTCGGAAATGCTGACCGCCGACGGCCTGCTGTTGCTGCAGTCCCGCGACTGCAACGACCAGATCCCCGCCAAGGCCTATGAATACCTGCGCGCCGGCCGTCCGGTCCTGACACTGGCCGACCCCGCCGGCGACACGGCGCAGTTGATGCGGCGCGCCGGCCTGCCGCATCAGGCGCCACTGGAAGACGCCGCCGCCATCCACACGGCCCTGGACCGATTCCTGGACGACTGGCAGCTGCCTGCTTCCCCCCGGGCGCAGGCGGCACTGGTCCGCAGCTGTTCCCGCCGCGCCCGCACCACCGAACTGGCCCGTGTGCTGGACGAAGCGGTGGCGTCCGCCCCGAACCCCCGTGGCCAGCGCCAGCCGCTGCCCGACACCCCTTGAGCGAGTCCGCCATGACCTGGACGATCCATCCCCTGCCCACCGCCGACGCCTTTGGCGCGCATGCCGCCGCCTGGGACGGGCTGCTGGCCCGCTTGGCGCCTGCCAGCGCTGGCGGAACCGCACCGACGCACCCCGCTGCGACGGAAGGGACTTCCTCGTCCCTCCGCCTTGGCGGTCTGCCGTTCCTGGAGAGCGCTTTCCTTCAACCCTTGCTTGCCGCCTTCGGCACCGGCCACGAACTGCTGGCGCTTCGCGGTCCTGTCCAGGCCCCGACCGCGGCGGCCCTGCTGACCAAGGGCGGTCGCGGTCAGTGGACCACCTTCCAGCCTTCGCAACTGCCGCTGGGCGCCTGGCTCAGCGAGAGCGGCGCGGCCCTGGAGCCGCTGGCCGCCGAACTGGCACGCGCCCTGCCCGGCCTGACGCTCGCCGTGGGCCTCACCCAGCTCGACAGCCTCTACCACCCTCGCCCCGCTGACACGGCGCGATGGCGCGGCCAGGACTACATCGACACCGCCTGGGTCGACATCGACGGCCCCTTCGAGGCGTACTGGGAAGCCCGCGGCAAAAACCTGCGGCAGAACATCCGCAAGCAGCAGAAGAAGCTGGAAGCCTCCGGCATTCAGACGCGCCTGGAATGCCTCACCCACCCGGACGACGTCGCCCCGGCCCTCGCCCATTACGGCCGCCTGGAGGCCAGCGGCTGGAAGGGCAATGAAGGCACGGCCATTGCGCCCGGCCATCCGCAATATGCGTTCTACCTCCGGATGCTGCAGAACTTCTGCCGCCTGGGCCGCGCCCGCCTCTATCAGTACCGCTTCAACGACGAAGTGGTCGCGATGGACCTGTGCATCCTCGGCGGCGATTGCATCGTCATCCTGAAGACCGCCTACGACGAAGCCCACAAGGCGGTGTCGCCCTCCACCCTGATGCGACAGCAGCAGTTCGAGGAGATGTTCAGCGAGGCGGCTGCCGGCGGGCCGGTGCGGCGCATCGAGTTCTACGGCAAGGTCATGGAATGGCACACCCGCTGGACCGCTGAAGCGCGCTCCGTCTATCACGGCACCTGCTACCGCTGGGGCTGGGTACAGTCCCTGCATCGGGCCCTCTCGGCGCGACGCGAGGCCGCCGCCGATGCGTCTCCGCCGGCCCCAGCCACTCCCGCGCCCGCGGCATCGGTGTCCGCCACACCCCCCACCACCACGGAAGCCTCGCCTTCATGACGCAAGGATCTGTCCGTGGCGCGCTGGCCTGGTCGTTCGCCGAGCGCTATCTGAGTCTCCTGATCACCGTGCCCACCACGATGATCCTGGCCCGCCTGCTCACCCCGACGCAGGTGGGCGTGTATTCGCTGTGCGCGGTGGTGACCAACCTCGCCTCCATCCTGCGGGATTTCGGCGTCTCCGAATACTTGATTCAGGAGCGCGAGCTGGACCGCGAGAAGCTGCGCAGCGCCTTCACCATCACGCTGATGATGGCCTGGGGCCTGGCGCTGACCATCTTCCTGGGACGACACCTGTTGGCGGACTACTACCGGGAGCCCCTGCTGGCCGACCTGCTGTTGGTGCTGTGCCTGAATTTCGTGATGCTGCCGCTGGCGTCGCCGTCCTTCGCCCTCCTCAACCGCGAGATGGCATTCCATACGGTCTGTGTGGTGCAGGTCGCCGCAAATCTCGCCAATGCGGCCACCAGCATCGGCCTGGCCTGGCATGGCTACGGCGCATTGAGCCTGGCCTGGGGCCCGGTCGCCGGCATCGCCATGCAGGTGATCATTCTGGTGTGGCTGCGACCGCGTGAGGCGCTGCTGTGGCCGCGGCTCCGGGGCGCCGGGCGCCAGCTGCGCTTCGGTGCGATGTTCACCGCTTCCCGGCTGGTCGAGTCCGGCTCGCGCAACGGGCATGAGCTGATCATCGGGAAGCAGTTCGGCTTCACCTCGCTGGGTCTGTTCAGCCGGGCCACCGGATTGATCGACCTGCTGGCCACCACCGTCAGCTCCGCCGTGCTGCGGGTGGCGACCCCCGCCTTCGCGGCCGACCACCGCGCCGGTCACAGCCTGATCGGCCCCTACGCCAAAGGCACCGCCATCTACAGCGGCGTGGCCTGGCCGTTCTTCGGTGGCGTGGCCCTGCTCTCGCGCGACGTGCTGGCCCTGCTGTTCGGTCAGCAATGGGTCGATGCGGCCCCGCTGGCCACCCTGCTGGCGATCTCGGCCATGCCCTACGCCCTGACCGTGCTGGCGCCCAATGCGCTGGCGGCGACGGGTCATGTGAAGCGCCGCCTGACGGTGGCGCTCTGGTATGGGCCGCTGCATCTGATCTGCGTGCTGGTGGCGTCCTTCTGGAGCCTCAAGGCGGTGGCGGCAGTGTTCCTGATCGGCAACCTGGTGCAGACCAGCCTGTACACCCACCATCTCACCACCGTGCTGCAGGCCACGCCGCGGCAGCTGTTCGGCCCCAGCTGGGCGAGCGCCAAGCTGGCGGTGGGCTGCTGCACCGGTCTGGCCCTGGCGGAGCTGGCCTGCATGGAGTGGAGCCTGCCCTTGCTGCCGCGCCTGCTGGTGTGCATCGTGGCCGGTACCGCGTCCTGGATCGCCTGCGCCCTGTGGCTGGATCACCCGGTGATGGGTGAACTGCGCCGGGCGCTGAGTCACTTGCGGAGTCGCCATGCCTGAGCTTCTCACCAACCGTGCGCCCACCCTGGCCCGCCCCGCGCCGTCACGCCGCCGGGCGGGCATTGGCGAAGCGCTGCGATGGTCCGCCTTCCGTGCTCTGGAGCGGCTGAGCGACTGGCGCGGCAACAACACGCAGGGCGTGTTCGCTCTGTCCGATCCGCAGGCGCGCGGGCCCGCGATGTGGCTCTACATCACCACCATCGGCGAGCTCAATGCGGTGGCGCCGATGCTGGAGTGGCTGGTGACCCAGCGGCCGGATCTGCGGCCGGTGCTGATCACCGAACATGCGCATTACCAGGACGCCTATCTGGCACGCCTGCCCCACGCAGTGGTCTGCCTGACGCGCGGCCACAGTCTGGATGCCCAGAAGCTTGCTGAGCAGTTGCCGCCGCAGGTGCTGGCGCTGGCGGAAATTCCGTGTCTGCCGTCCGATGCGCCCTGCCGGTTTTCCTACGCATTCCTGCGGCAGGCGCGCCGGCACGGAGCGGCCACGCTGCTGCTCAATGGCTGGCTTTATCACTACGAGCCGCCGGCGCGGCTGGATCAGATCGAGCGTCAACTGCTGGAGCGGGACTTCCTGCGCTCGCTGGATGTGCTGTGTGTGCAGGACGATGCCACCGCGAAGACCCTCGCGGATCGCGGGGCCGATCCACAGCGGCTGGTCGTCACCGGCAACATGAAATTCGATGCCATGCAGCGTCCGCACTGGCAGGTGTCACAGGCGCGCAGCCCCGGCCTGCTGGGGGCGCTGCTCGCGGCCCGCCGTCCGACGGTGGTGGGCGGTTGCGTCACCGAGCTGCCGGAACAGCAGGCGGTGCTGGGCGCCTTCCAGCGGCTGCGGCGGGACCATCCCGAGGCGCTGCTGATCCTGGCACCGCGGCATCCAGAGAACAAGGAACGTCTGCAGGCGCTGCTGGCCCAGATCGAAGCCGCCGGTTTACGCTGGGTGCGGCGCTCGGCCGTGCCCGATGCGCCGCTGCCGGAGGCAGTGAACTGCCTGGTGCTCGACACCGTTGGCGAACTGCGCGACTTCTACGCCGCGGCCAGCGTGGCCCATGTGGGCGTGGACCACAACGTGCTCGAGCCCCTGGGACTGGGCAAGCCGCTCACCATCCAGGAAGGCTGGAACACAACCTACCCGTCGTATCCGGTGTACCGCCTGCTGCGCGACCAGGGCGTGCTGCACAGCTGCGCCGATGAAGCGGCGCTGCATGCCTATTGGCGCTCGGCCCTTGAAGGTGCCGCGTCGGTGCAGGAGGATCTGCGTCGAACTGAAGAGGTGCTGTCGCACCTGCGGGGGTCGGTGCTGCGCCATCAGCAGGCGTGTCTCGCGTGGATGGGCGCGGAAGGCACCACGCGTCGCCCGGAACACGCCGCTGGGGCAGCCGGAACAGCCAAGACCCGCTGAGATCGGCCGAGACGGGTCAGCGCGCTGCAGCCCTGGCCCGCGCCAGGGCCTCGCGCGTGGCTGCCAGGTAGGCGTGCCCGTCGCGCAGATCGGGCTCCAGGTGATTGCCTTCCGCCCATTCGTTCCAGGCATTGATGAATACCACCTGACGCCCGGCCGGCTGGTGCGTGCGTGTCCACGCCAGCGCCGACTCCAGCCAGCGCTGGTAGGCCTGCGGCGTGTTGTTCATCAGCACCGTGGCGCCTTGCGGCCGCCGGGCGGTGTTGTCAAACCCGGGGCTCACACAGCGCATGAAGGGATACGTCGGCGTCGGCTTGGCCAGCACCCGGTCCACCATCCGCTGGTAGTCGTAGAAGTTGTGCTGTCCGTATGCCTTGGGCAGCAGGCCAAGCTGCATCGCCAGCCTGGACTTCCAGCCGGTGAAGTGCCGGCCGCCCAGTTGACGCCAGTCCGGTGCAAATTCGATCGAGAGGTCCAGGCCCACGTCGCGGATGTCGCTGCCGGACCCGGCACCGCTCCATTCGAACTGCGCCAGCATCAGCTCCCCCACCCCTTCACGGCGTGCGATCTCGCGCCAGCGGCCGAAGGTCGTCTGCGGATCCGGCAGGTGGTCCGCCTTGTAGACGATGAACAGCGGCTTGCCGTTGATGCGGATGTAGCGCGGATCCCGGAAATGCGGCAGCAGCGTGCGCAGATGGGCTTCGTCATCTTCGGCGCTGTAGTGCTGCGCCATGAGCACTTCACGGTCGCGGCCGTTCCAGGCGCGGGTCCAGTTTTCATTGGCCCAGGCGAGGCAATACGGGAAGTCGGGGTCGCCGCTCGCGCGGATCGCTTCCACCGGCTGCTCCAGCAGGCGTCGGCCGTTGAACCAGTAGTGGTAGTAGCAGAAGCCGCCGATGCCGTACTGACGCGCCAGCGCGGCCTGCGCTGCCCGGGCCTGCGGCAGGCGCAGATCATAAAAGCCCAGGTCCGCGGGCAACTGCGGCTGGTGGTGACCCTTGTAGAGCGGGCGTGCCTTGGCCACGTTCCGCCATTCCGTGAAGCCGGTGCCCCACCAGGCGTCGTTCTCCGGAATCGGGTGGAACTGCGGCAGGACGATGGAAATCAGCAGCGGGTCCTGTGCGGAAGAAGAAGGTGTCGTGTTGGCGACGGGGTCGGCGATCGCGTTGGGGATCGCAACGGGTGCAGAGCCCGCCGTAGGGCCGGATGTGACGCCTTCTGTGACGCCGGATGGAGCACCCAATGGAGCATCCAATGGAGTGCTCATTGGAGCGCCGGGGGTTGGGCGGGGTGTGGCGTCAGCTGACGCGCCGGATGCCGTTTTCATTGCATCTGGATCCGTGTGAGCAGGTCGAGCCATTGCCGCGCAATGGCCGAGGTGGAGTAGTCCCGCGCAATCGCGGGCATGGCGGCGCTGGCACGGGCGGCCAGCGGCCGGGGGTCATGCACATGCCGTGCCAGTTGCTCCCAGTCGTCCATGGCGCAGTAGTCGCGCCAGGGCAGATAGTCGGGCAACGGGTCCGTCATCACCGGCACGCCCTGCGCCAAAGCCAGCAGCATGCGGTTGTTGCTTTTCGCGACGGTGAAAGCCGTCAGCCGCGCTGGCAGCAGCACCAGATCGTGCTCCCCCATCAAGCGCAGGAAGTGCAGCCGGTCCCAGGGGCGATAGCGGTGCTCGAAGGTGGCCGGGGCCAGCACCTCCCGGTAGCGCTGCTCGGAGTTGCTCACCACCGTCAGCCGCAGCGGCTGGTCCTTCGCCACGGCATTGAGCATGGGCAGGATGCGGTCCAGTTCCGACATGCCGCCCGCCGCGTAGGCGCTGCCATGGTTGCCGAACCACAGCAGCTGGCGCGCCTGGCGCCGTGCATGGCGGTGCTCCCGCAGCTCCTGGGCCGCGCGCCAGTGACCGGACCAGCGGCCGGGATGGTGGCGTCGCCACCAGGACTCATAAGTGCTCAGCGCATCGGGCGTTTCGACCGGGTCGCCCACCACATGCACCGGCGTCCCGGGCGGCAGCTCGGCCTGCAACAGCGGCTGCAGTCCGGGCGAAGACACGGTGAAGGCCTTGAACAGCGGCAGCGCCTCGCGGTAGGCCTGCAGCAACAGCGCGCGGGCGGCATCGCCGGATTCGTTCAGGAAATAGTTGTCGAAGCTGTCGAGCACCAGCACGGCGCCCGCATCCCGGGCCTGCTGCAGCACCGTGGTGCGGCTGCGCAAGCCTTCGGGGGTACCAGCATCCAGCAGCCATTTGGCCTGCACCACCACCACGCCCTCGCGCGGCAGCGGTTGCCCGTCCTGCAACAGGCGCGAGCGCACCCCTTGCCGGGCCAGCGCGCCTTGCGGCATCAGGCAGCGCAGACGGACCCCGGCATAGGCCGGGTTCCAGGCATGGGGCAACCAATGGACCTGCAACACTCACTCCGGGCGCCTGACTGCGGCGCGAAAACCCGCGATTGTGGGCCCGCCCCCGCCCTGATTGAGGGGAATGCCCCCCTTCGCAGGCCCCCAAGATGGGTGGAATGAACCGCTTTGCGGGACGTCCCGGCCGGGGCACGCTGATAATCGCCGCGCACTTGGGAGGCCCATGTCAGTTCGCGACACCTTTTTCTGTAGCGGTCAGCCGCGTTTTCCAGCGTCCGTCACTGGCGCGGTGGATGCCCTGGCCGCGCCGGGATCGTCCGGCGCAGGGGCTGCGGACCGATCGGCGTCACTGGCCCGGCCGTGGCAGGCGCTGCTGATGCAATCGGATCCGGTGCAGGGGCTGGCGCAGGTGGGTGGACGTTTCTCGGTGGCCTGGCGTCAGGCGGAAGGCCGCACCATGCTGGCCACCGACCGGTTCGGCATCGAGCCGCTCTGCTATCGCGTGGTCGGTCAGCAGCTGCACTTCGCGACCCGGGCGGATGCGCTGGCCGAAGTGCCGGACGAGCACGGCGGCACCTCGGTGGCCGACCTCGACCCTCAGGCGCTGTTCGACTATCTCTACTTCCACGTCATCCCGGCGCCACGCACCATCTTCCGGGATGTCTACCGCCTGCCGCCGGGCCATGTGGCGATCTTCGAGCGCGGTCAGCTGCGGATCCAGCCCTACTGGGTGCCGACCTTCCACCCCGAGCCGGTGAAGGACCTGCCGGCGCTGAAGCAGGAGTTTCTCGGGCTGCTGGAAGGCGCCGTTCGCCGGCAACTGGACGGCACCGATGCGGCCTGTTTCCTGAGCGGCGGCACGGACAGCTCGACGGTGGCGGGCATGATCAGCCGGGTCGCGGGTCGTCCGGCGGACACCTATTCGATCGGCTTCGAGGCCGAGGGCTACGACGAGATGGCCTTTGCGCGCATTGCCGCCAAGCATTTCGGCTGCCGCCATCACGAGTATTACGTGACGCCGCGGGACCTGGTGGACGGCATCGCCCAGGTGGCCACCCATTACGACCAGCCGTTTGGCAACAGCTCCGCGTTGCCAGCGTACTACTGCGCCCGGGTGGCGCATGAAGACGGCGTGCTTCGACTGCTGGCCGGGGACGGCGGCGACGAGCTGTTTGGCGGCAACACCCGGTACGCCAAGCAGACGGTGTTCAGCTGGTATGACCAGATTCCGGGGCCGCTGCGCAGCGGGCTTCTGCAGCCGTTGCTGGGCTCGCCCCTGGGGCGACTGCCGCTGTTGAAGAAAGGCGCCAGTTATGTGGACCAGGCGCGGGTGCCGATGCCGGACCGGCTGCAGAGCTACAACCTGCTGACGCGCCTGGGGCAATCGCAGGTACTGGAGCGAGAGTTCCTGGCACGGGTGGATCCGCTGGCGCCACAGAAGCAGCAGCGGGAAGTGTGGGCGACCACGCAGGGCGCGCATCTGGTGGACCGGATGCTGGCCTTTGACTGGCGCTACACGCTGGCCGATACCGACCTGCCCAAGGTAGTGGGCACCACGGGCCTGGCCGGCATGCAGGTGGGTTTCCCCATGCTGGATGATGGGCTGCTGGCCTTTGCCCAGCGGCTGCCGCCCTCGTTCAAGCTCAAGGGCCTGCAACTGCGCTGGTTCTTCAAGGACGCGCTCAAGGGCTTCCTGCCGGACGAGATCATCACCAAGAAGAAGCAGGGGTTCGGCCTGCCGTTCGGGGTGTGGGCCACGCGGGACGAAGGTCTGGCCGCCCTGGCGGCAGATTCACTGGGCAGCCTGGCGGCCCGCAACATCGTCCGCCCGGACTTCATTGACAGCCTGCTCAAGCATCGCCTGCGGGAGCACCCGGGCTACTACGGCGAAATGGTCTGGATCCTGATCATGCTGGAGCAGTGGCTCCGCGGCCATCGCCCCAATTACAGGCTATGAACCTGGCCCCCCAGTCGCTTCGCTCCTGCCCCCAAGGGGCGCCAGCCGGTGGCCCGGCAAAGCCGGTTCCACGGCTGTTGCTGGAGGGGCGCCCAGGCTGCGCCGGGCTGGAGTGGGTCCCCAAAGGGCGCCAGCCGGTGGGCTGGCGGAGTCAGTTCCACGGGTGTGGCTGGGTTGGGCGCTGAGGCGGAAGTGCGGGCGATGGCTACAGATCCAGGTTGATGCCCTTTTCCTGGGCGAAGGCCTTGAGGGCGGGCAGGAGCGCGCCGACCTTCTCAGCCACGGCGTCGCGGATCGTGTCCACCATCACCTGCGTCTGCCGCTCAATCTCAATGTGCAGCGGCGCGCCCACGCCCTTCTCTCCGAAGGTGGTCATCCGCAGCGTCTCGGGAATCAGCCACACCTCGAACCAGCCAGAGCCGTCCGCCTCGCGATGCGCCTCGGCCACCGTCAGGCTCGCGCCGTTCACCGCCACATAGCCCTTGGCAAAGATGTAGCGCATCCAGGGCGCCGGCACCGCAATCCGCAGCACATGGTTGTTGGCCGGCTGGCGGATCTCGGCAATGCTGGCCATGAAGTCCACATGCCCGGACAAGGGATGCCCGCCAATCTCCGCACCCTCCTTCGCCGCCCGCTCCACATTCAGGTGGCCCCCCTCCCCCAGCCGACCCAGCGTCGTCAGGTTGAGGCTCTGCTGCATGACATCAAAGTCCGCTTGCGTGTCGCCCCGCAATTCGGTGACGGTCAGGCAGACGCCGTCGCAGGCCACGCTGGCGCCGATCTCCAGCCCCTCGCAGAAGCCCTTCGGGAACTCCAGGGTGAAGCTGCGCAGCCCTTCCCTGTCGGTGATGCGGTGAACGGAGGCAATGCCTTGCACGATGCCGGTAAACATAAACGGTCCTTGATCAACGATGGGAAGCAAACAGCTCGGGCGAGAAACCCACGCTCAGGCGGCCATCCGGCCAGGCCACCAGCGGCCGCTTGATCACGCTCGGCTGCGCCTGCATCACCGCGGCTGCGCTCGCCGCATCGGTCACGCCCGCCTTGGTGGCCTCGTCCAGCTTGCGCCAGGTGGTGCCGGCGCGGTTCAGCACCTTGTCCCAGCCCAGCGTCTCCAGCCAGTGCGGCAACTGGTCTGCAGGGACCCCCTGCTTTTTGTAGTCGTGGAACTGGTAGGCCAGGCCCTGGTCATCCAGCCAGGTGCGGGCCTTCTTGACGGTGTCGCAGTTGGGAATGCCGTAGACGGTGATCATGGTGAAACGGGTGGGCAGACAGCAGAAACAAAGGCCGTCACGCTACCATGAAGCCATGATCCCCTGGCTCGAAGACGACTCTCTGGACTTCCCCCCCACGCGCCGCGCGCTCGGCCCGCGCAGCGACGCCCCCGGCCTGCTGGCCGCCGGCGGCGACCTGCGCCCGGACCGTCTGCGGGCGGCCTACGCTCAGGGCATCTTCCCCTGGTATGGGGAGGGACAACCCATCCTTTGGTGGTCCACTGAGCCGCGGATGGTGTTGCAGACGGCCAACTTCAAGTTGTACCGGTCGCTCCGCAAGACGATTGCCAGATTCCGGCGCACGCCCGGCTGCGACATCCGGGTGGACACTGCCACCGAAGCCGTCCTCAAAGCGTGTGCGAGCACCCCACGAGACGGCCAGGACGGCACGTGGATCCTCCCGGAAATGCAGCGCGCCTATCTGCAGCTGGCCCGGGAAGGCACCGTTCACAGCGTCGAAACCTGGATGGACGGCGAACTGGTGGGCGGCCTGTATGGCGTCAACCTGGGGCGCATGTTCTATGGGGAATCGATGTTCATGCGCAGGACGGATGCCTCCAAGATCGCTCTGGCAGCGCTCGTCTGCCTGTGCCGCGAGCATCAGATTCCGTGGATCGACTGCCAGCAGCAGACCGGCCATCTGGCCTCGCTGGGTGCGGCGCCGGTCGCGCGGGAGGCCTTTGAGGCGCACCTGGCCAGCCACGTGGGACAGCCAGCCCCCCGGGATTGGACCTATCATCCTCGCCTGTGGGCCCATCTGGAGGCCGGTGAGGAGGCTGATGCCTCACTGGACGATGGACGCACCGTTCAGGAGAGTTGAGCAAGAAATGAGCGCCTGGATGTCGTGTTTTCGTCCGGTCGCTGTCGCTCAGCATCGTCGTTCAGCGTTTTTTAGCGTTTTTAACCGCGTCGCACCGCCGTGACCCACCCTCAGGAACTCCCGCTATCCGAGCTGCAGTTCTACGCCACCGCGCCCTATCCGTGCAGCTATCTGTCGGACCGGCAGGCGCGGTCGCAAGTGGCCACGCCCAGTCATCTGATCCATGCGGATGCGTATTCGACGCTGGTCGCCGCCGGTTTCCGCCGCAGCGGCATGTTCACTTACCGGCCTTACTGTGATGGCTGCAAGGCGTGTGTGCCGATGCGGATTCCAGTGGTCGAGTTCCGGCCCAATCGAAGCCAGCGCCGCGCCTGGGCGCAACATGCCGACCTGCAGGCGCGGGTGATGCGGCTGGGCTACAGCGACGAGCACTATCAGCTTTATCTGCGCTACCAGGCCGGACGCCATAGCGGTGGCGGCATGGATCATGACAGCGTCGACCAATACACCCAGTTTCTGCTGCAGAGCCGGGTCAATTCGCGTCTGGTCGAGTTTCGGGCGCCGGATGGTTCGTTGAAGATGGTGTCGATCCTGGACATCCTGAGTGACGGCCTGTCGGCGGTCTACACCTTCTACGAACCTGAGGCCAAGGTCAGCTATGGCACCTACAACGTGCTGTGGCAGCTGAGGCAGACCCGGGAGCTGGGGCTACCCCATCTCTATCTGGGCTACTGGATCGCTCAGAGTGACAAGATGGCCTACAAGGCGCGCTTCCTGCCGCACGAGCTGCTGCGGGAAGGCCGGTGGCAGCGCGTGGAGAGCGGGCAAGGTCTGCCGGGCTGACGCTTGGGTGTGGATCACGCGCGCAGGTCGGCACCGCCCTCCGGGTGCATCAGCCCCCAAGCAGTCACTGCGGCAGCGTCGACGCTGAACTCGTCCCGCATTAGCCGCTGGGCCAGGCTCTCCAGGTCGAAGGACAGAAACTCGCTCACTTCCCCATCCTGATTGCTGGCCACGAAGCCGGGCGGCAGCACGAGGTGATAGATGTGCAGCACTTCGTCGTGCAAACCTTCCGGCGTCATGCGGGTGCTGCGAAGCTGACCGCGCGGCTGAAGCAAAGCGCTCAGGCCCAGCGGGACACCGGCCTCTTCCCACAGCTCGCGCTGCGCGCAGGCATCGAAGGCTTCTCCCACCGGCACGCCGCCGGCGGCGAGGTTGTCGAGCCGTCCGGGATCGGTCGCCTTGGACATCGCCCTGCGTCCGCAGAGCAGCCGCCCGCCCGGCAGAAAGCCGTTGATGTGCACCGCGCGGCTCCTCAGGCCAAAGAAGCGAAAGGCCGCACGTTCGAGGGCAAAGAGCATCTCCCCTCGCTCTGCGCAAGGGTCGCTGACGGGCTGCTCACAGGCGAAGGCTTCATCGCGCCAGCCGGTGATGGCCTGCCGCTCACGCAAGGCCGACGCCACGATGCCGATGCGCTCCGAGCGCTGGGCCGGTGCGAGCCCGGACGCATCCCAGCGCGCGAGCCCTGGGGACAGGTGCAGCTCCGGCCAGCACGCCTGTAGCGCAGGGATCCGCATCGGGTGGATCCAGCCCACCGGCCAGTCCCCCACCAGAAAGCGCATCAACCCCTGCGGCACCGGCTGCTGCGCGCGGGACAAGCAACGCTGCAGTGCGGCAGCCAGTGGCGCGGGCAGGACGGTGAGTGGGGCGGAAGGGAACTTCATGTCCGCGATTGTGAATCGACACCTTCAGCACGCGCTACATCACATTCCGATCTGGCGCAGCTGTTCCGCCGCGTGCTGTTCAACGTCCGCATTGGCAATCGAGACGATCATCTCCGGAATCACGGATTCATCCGCGTGAAGACCGGCTGGCGCCTCGCCCCGGCTTACGACATCAATCCCAATCCTTACAAGGCCGCACACACCCTGACCCTTGACGGCTACACGACCGAGCCGGACGTGGGTGCGGCCATGGCGTGCGCAGAGCTGTATCGAGTCAATGATTCAGAAGCCAGGAAGATCCTTCAGGAAATAGATGCCGCACTCGGCGATTGGCAGCTCACTGCCTCTCAACTCGGACTGGCACGCAGCGACATCGCGCGAATGGCTGCAGTGATTCAGAACTGAACGGGATGGCGACGCTTTCCGCAGAGCGCCTGGCAGGCCAACTTGCAGACGCCATGGCAGACCTCAGGTCCTGAAATGAAAAAAGCACCTGGCAGGGCTGCCAGGTGCTTTTTCGTTCTGGTGGGCGGTGCAGGGTTCGAACCTGCGACCCCTGCCGTGTGAAGGCAGTGCTCTACCGCTGAGCTAACCGCCCGGTATCTGTCTGCCGATGCATGAGACATCCGGCTCGTCCAGTTTCCCGGGATTTCTTCGCGACGCGTTCCTGGTTGATCTCATTTGCCATGCAGACCATGAACCAACCTGGTGGGCGGTGCAGGGTTCGAACCTGCGACCCCTGCCGTGTGAAGGCAGTGCTCTACCACTGAGCTAACCGCCCGATTTCTTGCTTCGGGCTCGCCGCGAAAGACCAAGAGTATGCCATGGAAATTCAGGCCTGCTCAAGAACTTCACGGCGATTTATTCAGACCGGTCGAATGACGATTTTGTTAATCGCACCAACTGCTTCACAACGCGGCAGCCGCCACCGCATCCGCCGCGGGCGCGGGCACTTGCCAGATGCGATGGCCGCCACTGGCCTTGTCCAGGTCTGCGAGCACCTTGTCGTGCAGCGCCAGTTCTTCCGCCGTCGCGGTGATCACCGGCAGCTGGAAGCTGCTCAGGTCGATCGCCGCCACCTCCAGTTCCCCACCCTGCCCTTGCGAAGACGATTCCGAATCGTCGATGACCAGCGAGTCCTGACCCCGCGTCAGGCGGATATACACCTCCGCCAGCAGCTCCGCATCCTTCACCGCGCCGTGCAGGCCGCGGTTGCTGTTGTCCACTTCCAGCCGGCGGCACAGGGCGTCCAGCGAGTTGGCCTTGCCCGGGAACATGTCCCGGGCCATCAGCAGCGTGTCGGTCACGCTCCCGACCACCTCGTGCAGCAGCGGGCGCCTGGACCGTTTCAGCTCGGCATTGATGAACCCCACGTCAAAAGACGCGTTGTGAGCCACCAGATCCGCGCCGCGAAGAAACTCCAGCAGTTCATCGACGATCTGCGCGAACCTGGGTTTGTCCGACAGGAATTCACTGCTCAGCCCGTGAACGCGGAAGGCCTCTTCCGGCATGTCCCGCTCGGGGTTCAGATAGAAGTGCAGATGCCGGCCCGTCAACTGCCGGTTGATCATCTCCACACAGCCGATGTCCACCACGCGGTCGCCGGACTCCGGATTCAGGCCGGTGGTTTCGGTATCGAAAAAGATCTGTCTCATGTCTTCACTTCAAAATCAGGGACGCGCCACCGACGGCGTCGCCACCGTGCGGGCACGGCGATAGGCCCACACCATCATCAACATGCCGATCAGCACCATCGGGGCACTCAGCCACTGCCCCTGGCTCCAGCCAAAAGCGCGCAGGCCGAGGAAGTCATCCGGCTCACGGAAGTATTCAGCGATGAAACGGAAGGCGCCATATCCGATCAGGAACAGGCCGGACACCGCCCCCAGCGGCCGCTGCTTGCGCGCGAACAGCCACAGGATGATGAACAGTGCCAGCCCCTCTCCCAGGAATTGATAGACCTGAGACGGGTGGCGGGGCACCATGTCGTGCGCCTGCGGAAAAATCATCGCCCAGGGCAGCGACGGATCCGCGGGACGGCCCCAGAGCTCGCCGTTGATGAAGTTGCCCAGACGTCCCATGGCTAGACCCGTCGGCACACACGGCGCCACCAGGTCGCCCACTTCCAGGAACTTGAAGCCTCGGCGCCACGCGAAGAAGGCCAGCGCGGCAATCACGCCCAGCAGCCCGCCGTGGAAGGACATCCCGCCTTGCCACACCGCAAAGATGTTCAGCGGGTGCTGCAGGAATTCGGCCGGCTTGTAGAACAGCACATAGCCCATGCGGCCGCCCAGCACCACGCCCAGCACGCCAAAGAACAGCAGATCGTCCACGCCCTGTCGGGTCCAGCCGCGCTGCGCGTTCCAGGGCTTTCTGGCCTGAAGGTTGGCCAGCCAGAGGAACAGGCCGAAGGCCGCCAGATAGGTCAGGCCATACCAATGGATGGGCCATCCAAACACATGGAAGGCGACCGGGTCGAACTGGGGATGGATCAGCGGAGGAGTCATGCGAATGGGTGCGGCCGTCGGCGAGGTGCCGAATCATAGTGCGGCGCCAGGCGGCGCCACGCGCTCCTCGCCCCCATGTCAGGGTGCCCGGCGCGTTGGGGAGCCGGCGCCAGCGTCAGCAAGACCTGCGCCGACCGGATCTCAGGTGGCTGCGCCCAATTCCGCGAGGCGGCGGCGGCAGTCCTCGACATTGCTCGCACTGGCGCGGCGATTGGTGAGATAGCGCTCGAAGGCCGCCCGGGCACCGGACTTGTCGCCCTTGTCCTGCAGCGCGATGCCGATGCGGTGATCCAGCGCCAACTGCTCCGCGCCGTTGAGGGTCCTGGCCTTTTCGTAGGCGGCGACGGCGCCATCATGGTCATCCATGGCGTCGAGCACCCGGCCCAGGCCGTACAGCGGCATCGCCTGTTGCGGCTGCTGGCGGGACAGCTCTTCCAGCCAGCTCCGCGCCTTGGCGAATTGCCGGTCATGCATCCACTGCCGACCCAGGTCATTGCCCAGCACCCGCTGTTCCAGCTGCAGCTCCGGACGGCGGGTGTGCACGCCGCGAAGTTCCCGCTCCATCGCCGCCCAGTCCTTCTTGGAAGCGGCCACCCGGGCGCGCATCAGGCGCAGCTGATCGTCGTCCTGCACGCCCTGTTCCAGCGCCCGGGCCTTGGATTCCCCGCCGCCAATGAAGCCGGGCAGCGCCAGGTAGTACTGCTGCAGCGCGCTTCTCGGTTCCGGCGCATCCGGCAATTGGCTCATCGCCTTTTGCATCAGCTCGCTGACCCGGCCGAGCGCCCCCAGGGCCTTGAATTTGCTGCCGCCCCGCACCTGCATCACCAGGGCCAGGGCCAGGGCGTACGAGCAACTCGCCTCCTGAGGCGTTTTTTGGACGCACTGCTCCAGCCGCTGGATGTTCTGCCGAAGCGCATTGCCATCCGCCAGATCCAGCTGGGCCAGCGCCAGGGCGGCGGTGGCCTGCGGGTCATCCGGCTGGGACTTCAAGCGCTGGCTGGCCACCTTTTCAAGCTGGTCCGCCTGGCCGTTGTCCAGCAGGTTCTGGAGGGTACTGTCCTTGAAGACCGCCGCTTCGGCAGCCGACGCGCCCAGCATCAGCGCGGGCGCGAGCAGCATGCCGGCCAGCCAGGCACGACCGGCGCGCCGGGTCTGCCCCACCTGCCGCTGCGGCTGCGGCTGTATCGGCTGCGGAAAACTGTGTCGGGTCTTGCCATTCATGAAGTCACCTTGTGTCGCGCCGCTTCTCTTCGCATGGGAACCATGCAGCGGGGTGGGAGCATCTGATGTGCCTGAGCATCCATGCTGAACCTTCGGTCCAGCCGCACGCTCGGGCCGTCGGCGCAAGCTTATCGCCTGCCGCCGTGCTTCAACGGCCCAGAGGCACCTCGTGCAGACAGGGCGCCGCAGAACCCGCAACGGCGGGGCGCGCCGCGCGCAGTCCTGACACGGAATGACCACACAAGACCCGCACAACTGAACTGGATGGGTCGGTCATTCATTGACCAAACACAAAGGGGACCCGCAGGTCCCCTTCATTTGGGCGAACACAGACCACCGCCCCGCTGGCCACCGGCATGCTTGCCGCGCTGGTGGCGACCGCGCTCGTGGCGGCCGTGGCCAGGCTCAGCGACGGCGACGGCGCTGCTTGTCGGACGTCCCGATCTTGGTCATGGCCTCCTCGCGACGCGCCTTCTGGCGTTCGTCGAGGCGGTCCATGGCCTTGCGTTGGGTGTAGCCGGTCTTGTCAGCAAATTCCCACCAGAGCACCGCCAGACCGAAGGGCGCCAGCACCCACCACCAACTCAGGTCGGCCCCAGGTCCTACCTCGGCCACCTTCATCAACAGGAGCAACACCCCAACGACGATCAACCACATCCCTTTTCTCCTCTGGGCCGACGCGCCACCGCGCGGCGGACCCGACACTACAATCTTTTGAGCCCGGCATGCCCCAGCCAAGCCCTTGCGCTTGTTTCATATTGCCGCTTTTCCGACGCACCCCAAGGTGCAGGCGGTCCGGCGGCCTGAAATGTAGCGAAAAGGAACCGATTGGGGCCCACCGAATTTCGACCGTTTCCAACCGTTTCCTTCCGAGTATCCTCCCGGAACGACTGAAAGGACGCCATGAAAATTGCCCTGATCGCCTCCGCCACCCTGCTGACTGCGGCCTTCGCCACCCCGGCGCTGGCCAACCAGGAACTGGCCCAGAAGAAGAACTGCATGGCTTGCCATGCGGTGGACAAGAAGCTGGTCGGCCCCGCCTACAAGGATGTGGCCGCCAAGTACGCCGGTGACAAGGACGCTGTGAAGAAGCTGTCCGAGAAGGTCATCAAGGGCGGTTCCGGTGTGTGGGGCCCGGTGCCGATGCCGGCCAATACGCAGGTGAGCCCGGCCGAAGCCGAAACCCTCGTCAAGTGGATCCTCACCACCAAGTGACCCATGAAAATGGGGGCTCACGCCACCACACGTGAGCCCCCTCGGAGCAACGACCAGGCCTCCCTGGTCGTTCTTCTCTACCCGACGGATCAGCCGATCCGCACCGGTACGAAGATCTTGTCGCCGCCTCGCTGCACCAGCAGGGCCACCGACTTTTCAGCGTGCTGCAACAGGCTCTTGACCTGTTCCACCGACTGCACCGGCGTGCCGTTCACCGCCAGCAGCACGTCCCCGGGCCGCACCTGCGCACGCGCCGCCGGACCGGACACTTCCTCAATCACCAGACCTTCGCGGATGCCCAGCTGACGCCGCTCCTCCGCCTGCAGCGGACGCAGCGCCAGGCCCAGCTTGCCTTGTGCGGCGGACGGCGTGTCGTCGCTCTTCGCCTGACGGTTGGCGCGGTCATTCGCATCACCGAGCGTCACATTGAGCTGTTCACGCTTGCCACCGCGCCAGACTTCCATCGCGATCCGGTCGCCGGGGCTGGACTGGTCGACCAGGGCCGGCAGGTCGCCGCTGGCCACGATGGGCTGGCCCTTGAAGCTCAGGATCACATCCCCGGGGCGCAGCCCGGACTTGGCCGCCGGGCTGCCCTCTTCCACATTGGCCACCAGCGCGCCTTCCGGGCGATCCAGCTTGAACGAGTCAGCAAATCCCTGGTTCACTTCCTGGACCATCACCCCCAGTCGGGCATGTTGCACCTTGCCGCCGTTCTGGATCTGTTGGCGGATCTTGTTGGCCACCTCCACCGGAATGGCGAAGGACAAGCCCTGATACCCCCCCGAGGCGCTGTAGATCTGGGAGTTGATGCCCACGACCTCGCCCCGCGCGTTAAACAGCGGGCCGCCGGAGTTGCCTGGGTTGATGGCCACGTCGGTCTGCAGGAAGGGCACGCGGCTTTCTTCCGGGCCCAGCGATCGGCCCTTGGCGCTGATCACACCGGCGCTGACGCTGTTCTCGAAACCGAAGGGCGAGCCGATGGCCAGCACCCATTCACCCACACGCAGGTCCTTGGCGGAGCCCAGGCGCACGGTCGGCAGGTTCTTCGCCTCGATCTTGAGCACCGCCACGTCGGTGGACTTGTCGCTGCCGAGCACCTTGGCGCGGAATTCGCGCCGGTCGGTCAGCTTGACCACCACTTCCTGCGCATCCTGCACCACATGAGCGTTGGTCAGGATGACGCCGTCATTGCTGACGATGAAGCCCGAGCCCTGACCGCGGATCTGGCGGCTGCCACCGTCCGGCTCACCGCCAAAGCCGGGGCCGCCCGGAATGCCGAAGCGGCGGAAGAAGTCGTAGAAGGGATCGTCCGGATCCATCTGCGGCATGCGGGAACTGCGGGCCTTGACCGTGCCCGAGACGCTGATGTTGACCACCGCCGGGCCCTGGGTGGCGGCGATCTGGGCAAAGTCCGGCAGGCCGGCCGGGGGCGGCGTGGCCGTGGCGGCCGCAGCCCCAGCCATGGGCGTGGTGACGGCCGCGACCTGGGCGCCCTCGAGGGAACCGGCTGCACCGGCGGAGGTCGCGGATGACGCGCCGTTGGCGCCCGCACCGCTGTCGGACGACGCAGTGGCGGCGGGGGCATCGCCCTCGGGGACGGTCTTGGCATTGCGCATGGCCAGGGCACCGCCTGTGGCACCCAGCACGCCTGCGGCGGCCAGCGCCCACACCAGTTTTTTCGCCGAAATCATCTTTTCCACTTGAGCCATTTGAATCACCTCCTTGAGGTAAGTCAGAGTCGATGGCTGAAGTGTGAAGGGGCTCCCTTAGACGTTTCTTAAGCGATCCAAGTCTTCGTCAGGTCCTGGCCAGGGACGGCTGCATCGGGTCCGGCAGAAGCGGAAACGCCAGCTCGACCCGAAGCCCCCCCAGCGCGGTGCTGTGCCCCAGCTTCAAGGTCGCGCCGTGGTCGCTGGCGATGCTGCGCGCAATCGCCAGTCCCAGGCCGCTGCCCGGCGCCAGCTGGGCCTGGGCTTCGGAGCGGTAGAACCGGTCAAACACCCGCGCCCGTTCCGCATCGGGAATGCCCGGGCCGTCATCTTCCACCACCACCAGCGCCTGATGCGCGGTGCGCTCCAGGCTCAGGTCCACCTGGCTGTGGCCATATTTGACGCCGTTGTCCAGCAGGTTGCGCAGCAGGATCTGCAGGGCGTCCCGCTGGCCGCTGACCTGGACCGGGTCGCACCGGCCCAGCCCGAGGTCGACGCCACGCGCCTGCGCCAGGGTGCTGGTCTCCACCACGCCATCGCGACAGAGCTCGTCCAGCGCGATGACCTGCGGCGGGGCCTGCACCTTGGCGCTGTCCTGTCGGGCCAGGGCCAGCAGTTGCTCGATGAGGCGCCCCGCCCGGTCGATGCCCGTCGCCAGCCGCTCGGTGGCCTGGGCGCGGGCCTGTTCGTCCGGGGCGCGCCGCAGGGCCTGCAGCTGAAGCTTCAGCGCCGCCAGCGGCGAGCGCAATTCATGGGCCGCATCGGCCACGAACTGCTGCTGGGTTTCGAAGGCCTGCCGCACCCGGTCCAGCAAGGCATTGAGTTCAGTGACCAGCGGCTCCACCTCGCTGGGCAGATCACCGGCATCCACCGGCGACAGGTCCTGCGCCGCCCGCCGGGAGATCTGCTGTCGTACCCGCTGTAGCGGATCGAGTGAGTAGCTCACCACCCACCACACCACCATCGCCAGCAGCGGCAGCATCATGCCGGTGGGCAGCACCGTGCGCCACGCCAGCTGGCCCGCCATGCGCTGTCGCACCGACAGGTCCTGGGCCACCTGCACCACCTGGAATCGCCCCTGGATGGCCAGCACCCGATAGCGCTTGCCCTTGAGCTCGACATTGGAAAAGCCCAGCACCGCCCGCTGCGGCAGCCAGTCCGGCCCGGCGGAGCGGTACAGCGGGGTGCCATCCAGACCCCAGACCTGCACGATCAGGTCGATGCTCTGCTCTTCCCCGAGCGGCAGGGGCAGCCCCGTGCCCATGCCGGCGCGCAGGGAGAGCGCCACCTGCTGCATCTGATAGTCGAAGATCTCATCGGCTTCAGCCAGTGCATTGCGATAGGCACTGCCGCCCTGCACCAGCGCGCTGAGCAGCATCGCCCCAAACAGAAACAGCACCAGGCGATAACGGAGTGAACGCGGCAGCACGCTCATTCCTTGGGTACGCGGTAGCCCACGCCTCGCACGTTCTGGATCAACTCGGCGCCCAGTTTCTTGCGCAGGCCGTGGATGTAGACCTCCACCGCATTGCTGCTGATCTCGTCCTTCCAGCCATACAGCTTTTCTTCCAGCTGCTGACGCGACAGCACCATGCCGGGCCGGGCGATCAGCGGCTCGAGCACCGCCCATTCGCGGGCGGACAGGGTGACCGGCTGACCGTGGGCGGTGACTTCCCGCGTGGCGGGATGGATGGTGACGCCCATATGCTCATACACCGGCTCGGCCCGGCCGGCCGCCCGGCGCAGCAGCGCGCGGATGCGTGCCAGCAGCTCGTCGAGCTCGAAGGGCTTGAGCACGTAGTCGTCCGCGCCGGCATCCAGGCCCGCCACCCGCTGTTGCAGCGCATCGCGGGCGGTGGCAATCAGCACCGGCATCGTCTGCTTGCGGGCGCGAAGGCCCTGCAGCACCTGCATGCCATCGCGTTTGGGCAAGCCCAGATCCAGCAGGACCAGGTCGTAGGTCTGGGACTGGAGGGCGGCATCGGCCATCTCGCCGTCCCGGACCCAGTCCACCGCGTAACCATCGGCGCGCAGCAGCTCCAGCAGCTGCTCGCCGATCATCGCGTCATCTTCCACCAGCAGGAGTCGCATGGGCCAGATTGTGCACGAGGGACACCTCGGGACGAGGCCGCCCCCCTGCTTCCAGGCGCCCGCTTCTGCTGACGGTCAAGCTGCGATCAGCGACGGGTCCCCGCCACATCCCGGGCCAGACTCAGCACCCAATGGGTGGACCATTCCCGGTCCACCATCTGGCGGATGCCTTCGGGGCTGCGCAGGCCCTCGGCGCTGCGCTGGCGGAGTGCGTCTCCGTCGGCAACGGGTCGGGCGGCGTCAGGACGGTCTTTGTGCCGGCGCATGAAGATCGGTGGCGCCTTCAGCGGCGGGGCTGCCAGCGGCGCATCGGCCTGGGGGCTGTTCGGTGACAACCGCCGGGGCAGCTCATGCACCCGTTGCTGGCTGCTGCTCAGCGCCAGCTCGAAGCGTGGGCTCCGCCCATCGACGCGCTCACGCCAGCGGGTCTGCTCGCGGGGCGTGAGTTGCTCGAAGCGACGGGACACCAGCTGCTTCACCGCTTCATGGGCGGCCGTCGCGACGAGCGTCTGATCGACGTCCGGCGGCGCTTCGGACGACGGCCCGGCCCGCGATTGAAGGTCGCGCGTCACCTCCGCCTGAACCTGTTCGATCAGTTCGCGCGCCCAGTGGGTGTGCGGCTCCAGCGTGCGGGTGAGCGGGTCGGTGAAGCGGGCGCGCAGGAAGCCCACCAACCCCGTGCGCGCGGTCATCTCGTTGACCAGGCCGTCCAGGCGCGGAAGGAATTCCGTGAACTTCGAACCGCCCGGCATCCAGAGCTTGCGGATGGGCTTGGGGATACGGTAGAGGTCGTCCACGGAGGCCCCCTGCGCCGCGCTGCGGCTCTCGGCCAGGCTCAGCGCGGTCTGCAGCGGCGTTAACGGGGGCTTTGCGCGGGCGCCGGACGTGGCGAAGACGCCCCGCGGCGTGCTGCCGCTCGCGTTCCAGAGATCCGAAGCGCGAGAACTCGCGGACGCGGGTGACCGCGTCCTGGCTGCCGCAGCATCCGAAGCCGGCGCCGTCAGATGCGCCACCATGGCCTGGACCTTGGCGTCAGTCGCCCTGTGCGCGGGATGGAAAATCCGGGCGCGCCGACCCTCCGTGGTCGGCAGATCAATCGCACGGGCGGGCGTGCGCGGCACGGTGCGCGTGGCGGTGGCGTGCACGACCGAGTCGACGGTTACATCGGCGGCCGAATCGACGGTTACATCGGCGACCTGCCCCTTCACTGCTCGCGGCAGCGTGGCGGCCGGCGACGTGACGGGGGACTGCACCGCGGCATCGACGTCCGCCCACCGATCCCCTTCACCGTCTCCCACCTCCTGCATGGGCGGCAATGCAGCGGCACCCCGCCCTCGCGCCAGGGTGGAGAACTGGCTGCTCGCCAAGGTGGTGTCCGAGAGCACGCCGGAGTCTTCGGAACTTGACGACAGCAGGCGGGCCAAGCGGGACTGGCGGGTACCGGACGGCGCCGCCGTTTCTGTCGAGGTCGTCGCCCCGTCTACCGCGTCCAGCAGCGGCGTCGTGTCGTCCGAGTTCAGCCAGACGCCTTCGTCCAGCTGATGACGCCGAAGGGTCTGGACCGCCACCGAGTCCGGCTTGCTCTGCAGCGAGGCCCAGGCCTGCCACAGGTCGCGGGCCATGCGCCGGGTGTCGACCGGCTTGCCGTCCACCTTCGCGAATTCCGGACTGCGTACCGACTGCCCGGCGCGGATGAAGTCGTCCAGGCGGGCGGCGAGCGCGGCCTCATCCGGCATGTGGAGGTCGCCGCGGTTCAAGGCCTCCAGGCACTCCATGCCGTGCAGCGCGGTGGCGACCGCCCCAGACGCGGTGGCGCCGTCCTTGCACATGAGGGCCAGCTGCAGCGGTTTTTTGTCGCTCTCCAGGAAACGCACATTCAGGGCGTACAGGAGCTGGTGGGCCCAGTGAGGCGAATTCAGATTGAGGGTGTGGGTGCGCACCCGATGCTGGAAGCAGCGCCCGTCGGCGCCCTCCAGCGAGATCGTCAACTGGCCCTGCGGGATGCCGCCCTTGCGCTTCGTCGGCGCAACGGTCTCCGTCTTGACCGAGGTGTAGGGGGATTCCGCCGGGAAGGCGTAACGGCAACTGTCGGTGACCGCGTCCGTCAGCGGGTTGTCCAGCGGGAAGGCCACCGGGAAACCCGGCGCTTTCTGGGTCAGCGCGGGCGTTTTGCCATGCGCAGCGGCAGGACCGGCCGCCTCCGCGGCATCCGGGTGGCGGACCAGGGCGTCCACCGCAATCAGGTCGGTGGTGCCGGTGGCCAGCAAGGCGGTGGCGAAACCCCCAGCCGCGCGCGAGTTCGGCTGCACCACCGACTGCATCTGCAGCACCACCGGCTGCTTCATCAACTGGCTCCAGTTGGTCACGCCTTCCCGCAAGCTGCGGGTGTGACCCGGTCGCTGGGCGTCGGCCGGCCGCAGCGACAGCGGCGTGGCGTTGATTCGGGCCGTCTCCGGCCCCAGAGGGTCACACCAGTCGCTCTGGCCCACTGCCGGCATCCTGAGCCCGTCCGGCAGCACGAGGAAGTGGGCCGGAACGAACGGCAGCCTGGAAGACATGCACCAGTGGCGGTCGAGCAGCGGTTGAGCCGTCGCCTGCGGGGCCGGCTTCATCGGCGTGGCGCTCAGGACCACCGACGGTGGGGCGGACGGCGTGACCCGCGAAGCCGACGGGGCATTCCCGCCGGCGGCGGATGTCGCGTCGGTGACTTCCGGCGCGTGGGCATGGTTCGAGGCGGACTCGATCACTTCGGACATACGAACTTGGAACATGGCAACTGGGCGCGGAGCCTTTCAACACATCAGCCGCCTTGGTGCCCGACGCGATCGGCGGAGTTCGCATGACAAGGCCGAACCATCACTGAAGGGCAATCCATGACTACAATGCGCAGGTCAGGAGAGAGTTCCCGTCGGCGCAAGCCGTGGGAGCCGCCGAAGGCGCAGTGGTAGAAGCCCGGAATGTCCGGCGCGCAGCTGCGAACGCTCAGGCAAAAGGACTGGCAAGACGTTGGCCGCACCGCTTCAGCGGCGCACCAGCGTTCCTCACTGGAGAGAGGCGGGGTGGACCCAGGGCCAGGTGCCCGGGTTGAGCCCGCCCACCGAAGGGGCAAGCCGCGGATCTGCTGGTCACACCAGCCGCTCTTCGGCCAATCTCTCAGGTAAAGCGGACAGCGAGGGCATCCCCCATTTCAGCCCGCCGGCGTCGGCGTCTGAAAAACCGCGATTCGTTCCCGAATCCCCACCGGTTGATCAGCCGCGGCATCCGGGACTGAATGGCTTTCAGAATGCCCCCGGAGACGATCCATGTCCGCTGACACCGCCGCCCTGCTCAAGACCCCCCTGCACGCCCTGCACGTCGAACTCGGCGCCAAGATGGTGCCCTTCGCTGGTTACGACATGCCAGTGCAATACCCCACTGGGGTCATGACCGAACACCGCCACACCCGCACCGCGGCCGGCCTGTTCGACGTCTCCCACATGGGTCAGGTGCTGCTGGTGGGTGATGACGCCGCCGCCGCCCTCGAAACCCTGGTGCCGGTGGACATCATCGGCCTGGAACTGTTCAAGCAGCGGTATGCCCTGTTCACCGACGAGAACGGCGGCATCCTGGACGATCTGATGGTCGCCCGTCGCACCGACGGCCTGTTCGTGGTGGTCAATGCCGGCTGCCGCGACCAGGACATCGCCCACATGCAGAAGCACCTGGGCGGCCGCTGCGAAGTGCGCCCCCTGCCCGACCAGGCCCTGCTGGCGCTGCAGGGCCCGCAAGCGGTGACGGCCCTGTCCCGCCTGAATGCGGACGTCGCCAGGCTGGTCTTCATGACCGGCGGCTTCTTTGAGCTGGACGGCATCCCCACCTTCGTGACCCGCTCCGGCTACACCGGCGAAGACGGTTATGAGATCTCGGTCGCGGCCGACCGCTCGGTGGAACTGGCCCGCAAGCTGCTGGCCCAGCCGGAAGTCAAGCCGATCGGCCTGGGTGCGCGCGACTCGCTGCGCCTGGAAGCCGGCCTGTGCCTGTATGGCCACGACATCGACACCACCACCACCCCGGTCGAAGCCTCTTTGACCTGGGCGATCCAGAAGGTCCGCCGTGCTGGCGGCGAACGTGCCGGCGGCTATCCCGGCGCCGCCGTGGTGGACCGTCAGCTGGCCGAAGGCGCCGCCCGCAAGCGGGTGGGCCTGGTGGGCAGTGAACGCATGCCGGTGCGCGAAGGCGCCAAGCTGGTGAACGAAGCTGGCGAGGAAGTCGGCGTGGTCACCAGCGGCACCCTCGGCCCGACGGTCAACAAGCCGGTCGCCCTCGCCTACGTCACCAAGGCACATGCCGCCCTGGGCACCCAGCTGTTCGCCCTGGTGCGTGACAAGCGCACCCCGATGACGGTCTCTTCCACGCCGTTCACCCCCAACGGATACTTCCGCGGCTGACCGCCGCCGGAAGCTGCGTCAGCACTTTCGTTTTTCCCTTTCATCCTTCCGCCCTTTTTTGACGGAGCCTCTCATGACCATCAAATACACCCCCGACCACGAATGGGTCGAGATCCACGCCGACGGCACCGCCACCGTGGGGATCACCGTGCACGCCCAGGACGCCCTGGGTGACGTCGTGTTCGTGGACCTGCCCGAGGTGGGCAAGAGCTTCGCCGCCAAGGAAGTGGCCGGCGTGGTGGAGTCGGTGAAGGCCGCCGCCGACGTCTACGCCCCCGTGTCGGGCGAGATCGTGGAAGTCAACGAATCCCTGCGTGACGACCCCTCCCTGGCCAACAGCGACCCGCTGAAGGCCGGCTGGTTCTTCAAGGTGAAGCTGTCCAACCCGTCGGAGACCGACGGCCTGATGGACAGCACCGCCTACGACGAACTGCTCAAGAACAGCTGAGACTGAGACCGCCGCTCCACAGGATCACCGCCATGTCCGCCCTGCCCTCCTTCGCCGACCTCGAAAACTCCAGCGAGTTCCACGCCCGCCACATCGGCCCCGATGCCACCGATGAAGCGCTGATGCTGTCCGCCATCGGCGCCGCTTCGCGCGAAGCGCTGATCGACGCCATCGTGCCGACCAGCATCAAGCGGGCTGCCCGCATGGAACTGCCCGAGGCGGTGACGGAAGCGCAGGCGCTGGCCGAACTCAAGGCCATCGCGAGCCGCAACCAGCTGCTCAAGAGCTTCATCGGCCAGGGGTACTACGGCACCCTGACGCCGGGCGTGATCCTGCGCAACATCCTCGAGAACCCCGCCTGGTACACGGCCTACACGCCCTATCAGGCGGAGATCTCGCAGGGCCGCATGGAAGCGCTGGTGAATTTCCAGACGATGGTCTGCGACCTCACCGGTCTGGCCATCGCCAATGCATCGATGCTGGACGAAGCCACCGCCGCCGCGGAAGCGATGACGCTGGCGGCCCGCGTGGGCAAGAGCAAGAGCCAGGTGTTCTTCGTGGCGGACGACGTGCTGCCGCAGACCCTGGAAGTGATCCGCACCCGTGCCGAGCCCCTGGGCATCACCGTGCAGGTGGGCGCGGCGGAAGATGCCGGCAAGACCGAATGCTTCGGCGCGCTGGTGCAGTATCCGGGCGTCAACGGCCTGATCCGTTCGCTGCAGCCGATCGCTGATGCGGTGCACGGCCAAAGCGGCCTGCTGGTGGTCGCCGCCGACCTGCTGGCCCTGACCCTGATCAAGGCGCCGGGCGAACAAGGCGCCGACATCGCCGTGGGCACCACCCAGCGCTTCGGCATGCCGATGGGCGCGGGCGGTCCGCACGCCGCCTACATGGCCTGCCGGGACGAGTTCAAGCGCAGCCTGCCGGGCCGTCTGGTCGGTGTGTCGGTGGACAGCCACGGCAAGCCGGCCTACCGCCTGTCGCTGCAGACCCGTGAGCAGCACATCCGCCGCGAAAAGGCCACCTCCAACATCTGTACCGCGCAGGTGCTGCCGGCCGTTGTGGCCAGCATGTACGCGGTCTACCACGGCCCGCAGGGTCTCAAGCGCATCGCCCAGCGGGTCGCCGGCTACACCGCCGTGCTGGCCAAGGGCCTGAAGGGCCTGGGCCTGACGCTGGCCCATGAAGCCGCCTTCGACACGCTGCATGTGCGCACCGGCGCCCACACCGCGCCGATCATGGCCGCCGCCGTGGCCGCCGGCATGAACCTGCGCCGCGCCAGCGACGACAGCCTGAGCCTCTCGCTGGACGAAACGACCACCCGCGCCGATCTGCAGGCGCTGCTGACCGTCTTCGCCGAAGGCCGCGCCGTGCCGGACGCCTTCGAAGGCACCACCGCCGTGGCGGCGCTGATCCCTGCGGATCTGGTGCGCACCAGCAGCTTCATGACCCATCCGGTCTTCAACCGCCACCATTCCGAAACCGAGATGCTGCGCTACCTGCGTCAGCTGTCGGACAAGGACCTGGCGCTGGACCGCACCATGATCCCGCTGGGGTCGTGCACGATGAAGCTGAACGCCACCAGCGAGATGATCCCCATCACCTGGCCGGAATTCGCACAGGTGCATCCGTTCGCACCGCAGAGCCAGCTGCAGGGCTATGCCCAGCTGGACCAGCAGCTCACCGCCTGGCTGTGCCAGGCCACCGGTTATGCCGGTGTGTCGCTGCAGCCCAATGCCGGCTCGCAGGGCGAATACGCCGGCCTGCTGATCATCAAGGCCTGGCACGAGTCGCGCGGTGAAGCCCATCGCAAGATCTGCCTGATTCCTGAATCCGCCCACGGCACGAATCCTGCATCCGCCCAGATGGTCGGCATGCAGGTGGTGGTCACCAAGTGCGACAAGGAAGGCAACATCGATCTGGCCGACCTGAAGGCCAAGTGCGAACAGCACAGCGCCAATCTGGCCGCGATCATGATCACCTACCCCTCCACCTATGGCGTGTTCGACACCCATGTGAAGGAAATCTGCGCCCTGGTGCATGAGCATGGTGGCCGCGTCTATGTGGACGGCGCCAACATGAATGCGCTGGTCGGCGTGGCAGCCCCCGGCCAGTTCGGTGGCGACGTGTCCCACCTGAACCTGCATAAAACCTTCTGCATTCCGCACGGCGGCGGCGGCCCGGGCGTCGGTCCGGTCTGCGTGGTGGAAGATCTGGTGCCCTTCCTGCCGGCGCATCGCAGCGCGGGCCTGGGCGAGAAGACCGCCATCGGCGCCGTCAGCGCAGCGCCGCTGGGCAATGCGGCCGTGCTGCCCATCTCGTGGATGTACATCCGCATGATGGGTGAAGCCGGCCTCAAGGCCGCGACCGAAACCGCCATCCTGTCGGCCAACTATGTGGCCGCCCGCCTGGCCGGTCACTACGACATCCACTTCAGCGGCAACATCGACGGCCTGAAGGGCGGCGGCGTGGCGCACGAGTGCATTCTGGACCTGCGTCCCCTGAAGGACACCAGCGGCATCTCCGCCGAAGACGTGGCCAAGCGCCTGATCGACTACGGCTTCCACGCGCCGACGCTGTCCTTCCCGGTGGCGGGCACGCTGATGGTCGAGCCGACCGAGAGCGAATCCAAGTTCGAGCTGGACCGCTTCATCGCCGCGATGATCCAGATCCGCGAAGAGATCCGCAAAGTGGAAGCCGGCAGCTGGCCCAAGGAGGATAACCCCCTGGTCAACGCGCCGCACACCGCGGAAAGCCTGCTCAAGACCGAATGGACCCATGGCTACAGCCGGGACGAAGCCGCCTACCCGGTGGCTGCCCTGCGCCAGGTGAAGTACTGGTCGCCGGTGGGCCGCGTGGACAACGTCTACGGCGACCGCAATCTGGTGTGCAGCTGCCCGCCGGTGTCGGACTACCAATAAGTCTCAGCTCAGTGGGGTGCCGGCATGGCCGTTTCTGTTTTTGATCTCTTCAAGATCGGCATCGGGCCGTCCAGCTCCCACACCGTCGGCCCGATGCGGGCGGCCCGGCTCTTTGTGCAGCGTCTGCGGCATGAGGGTCAGCTGGACCGCACGGTGCGGGTGGCCACGGCGCTCTACGGATCGCTCGGAGCTACCGGCAAGGGCCACGGCAGCGACAAGGCCGTGCTGCTGGGCCTGGCCGGCCATGAGCCGGACACAGTGGATGTGGAACGCATCCCCGCCATCCTGGAAGAGATTCGCGGCCGCAAGCGCGTGGCGCTGGGCGGCGAGCATGAGATCGCCTTTGACGAAGCGCGGGACCTGGTGCTGTATCGGCGCCAGAGCCTGCCGCTGCATGCCAACGGCATGCGTCTGATTGCCTTCGACGCCGAAGGCAACGAGCTGCAGAACCGGGTGTATTACTCGGTGGGAGGCGGCTTCGTGGTGACCGAGGAAGTGCTGGCGGACGGCTCGCGTCAGAAGCAGATTGCGCCGGACACCACCGTGCTGCCCTACCCGTTCAAGACCGGTGCGGAACTGCTGGCGCTGACCGAGCGGGAGCATTGCTCGATCGCCGAGATCATGCGGCGCAACGAGGGCCACTGGCGCAGCGACGAAGACACCCGCGCCGGGCTGCTCAACATCTGGCGGGTGATGCAGAGCTGCGTGGAGCGCGGCTGCCGCACCGAAGGCATCCTGCCCGGCGGCTTCAAGGTGCGCCGACGTGCGGCGCAGTTGCACCGCGAGCTGACCAGTGACGCCGAAGCCGCCCTGCGCGATCCGCTCCAGGTGATGGACTGGGTCAACCTCTACGCGCTGGCGGTGAATGAAGAAAACGCGGCCGGTGGCCGTGTGGTGACGGCCCCGACCAACGGGGCGGCCGGCATCATTCCCGCCGTGCTGCACTACTACGCGCGCTTTGTGAACCCACCGCCGCCCGCGCCGCGCGGCGGCGTGGACGCCACCCGCAACGGCCCCGGTGGACGGACCAATCCGGCCCTGGGCGCCCATGAAGACGGCATCATCGATTTCCTGCTGACGGCAGCCGCCATCGGCATTCTCTACAAGGAAAACGCGTCCATCTCCGGCGCCGAAGTCGGCTGCCAGGGCGAGGTGGGCGTGGCCTGCTCGATGGCCGCTGCGGCGCTTTGCGCGGTGATGGGCGGCACGCCGGCCCAGGTCGAGAATGCGGCGGAGATCGGCATGGAACACCACCTGGGCCTGACCTGCGACCCGGTGGGCGGACTGGTGCAGATCCCCTGCATCGAGCGCAACGCGATTGCCTCAGTCAAGGCGATCAACGCCGCGCGCATGGCGCTGCGCGGTGACGGCACCCACCATGTGAGCCTGGACAAGGTCATCAAGACCATGCGCGAAACCGGCGCGGACATGATGACCAAATACAAGGAAACGGCCCGCGGCGGCCTGGCGGTGAACATCGTCGAGTGCTGAGGTCGGGCGCGGTACGCAGCCTCACGCTCCCCGTCGTTCACGCGGCCTGTGCGCGCGTTGGCATTCGCCCCTACAGCGGCAGCGGCTTGTCGCCGGCTTCCCCGGCGCCCTTGTGAACGCGGTTGGCGAGGAACACCTCGCCGATGTCCAGCGTGCTCTCCTGCCCCACCTTCTGCCCGCAAGACGCCAGCCAGCGCTGCGCAGCGCCCCGCCCCAGTTCAAACAGCGTCGTCAGCAGCCGCCAGTCGGTGTTGAGCTTGCTCGACGCGCCGAACGGCGCGAGCCCGGCCTCGTCCGCCACCCGGTGCAGCCGCATCGCCTTGTAGTGACTCGGGTCCACCCGGCGGTCTCGCAACAGGCGTTGCACGAACGCAATCGCCCGCAGTTCCGCCACCAGGCTGGCATTGAAGGTGATTTCGTTGATCCGGTCGTCGATTTCGGCAGCGGTCTTGGGGATGGCGTCGTGCTCCCGTGGGTTGATCTGCACCAACAGGACGTCATCCGTCTGGGTGCCGTAGACCAGGGGCCACAGGGAGGGATTGCCGGAGAATCCGCCGTCCCAGAACGGCTCACCATCAATCACCACCGTCTGCGCACTGCGCGGCAGGCAGGCCGACGCCATCAATGCCTCGATGCTCAGGTCCCCGTCGCTGAAGACCCGTGGCTGCCCGGTGCGCACCGAGGTGGCGGTGACGAACACCTTGATCGGCCCCTTGCGCAGCGCGTCCTCGTCGACATGATGGCGGACGATGTCGCGCAAGGGGTCCAGATTGAAAGGATTGAGCTGGTAGGGGCTCCACAAGCGCAACCAGGCGTCCCAGGCCACCGCTGCGGGCCAGGCATTGCGGTTGTAGATCCAGGGCGGTGGCGCATGGGCGCCCGCGGCATCCGGGCTGGGCGACACTTCTCCCATCATGCCGAACACACTGGGGACGCCGGAGACGGCCTGCCAGAACGACCGCAGCGCCTGACGCGCGCCGGCCGCCCCGCCCTGTGCCATGCCGGTGGCCAGCACGGCAGCGTTCATCGCCCCGGCACTGGTGCCCGACACGCCGTCCATCGCCATGGTCCCGTCTTCCAGCAGCGCATCCAGCACGCCCCAGGTGAAGGCGCCGTGCGAGCCACCGCCTTGCAGGGCCAGGTCCAGGGGGCGACCGACAGGGGCCGGTGCATGGGAATGGGGGGTAGGCGCCATGGGTCTCTCCAGGGGACGCCAGGAATATAGCCGGGCTCAGCTTCTTGGCAATGGCTCGTTTGGCAGCCAGCGTTTGTAGATGGCCTGAAACGTGCCGTCGCGCTTGAGGTCCTGCAGACGGGCCTGCCAGGCGGCCACGGTGGCCTTGGGGGTGCTGAGGGAAAAGGCGATGTAGCCCTCGTTGACCGCGAAGCTGAACAGCTCCCGGAGCTGCGCCGGCTTGACGCCGGCCAGCTCAAGGGTGCGGGGCATGGAGACCCGCTCGCCGGCCAGCAGCGGCGCGCGGCCCGCCATCAGCATCCGGATGCCCTGCACGGGATCACTCACGGTTTGCAGATTGCGAAACCCCGCCGTGCGCAGCTGCTGGGCGGTATACCAGTCCCGCACCACCAGGACGCGGCTGGCATGGCGGGCGTCGTCCAGGTTGCGGGTCGCGATCGGGACGTTGGCCCGGGCGTAAAACGTGCTGCGGAACTGGACCACCGGCCCCACCCATTGAAAGAGCGACTCGCGCTCCGGAATGCGTGCGGTGGCAAACAGCGCGGTGGGCATGGCCTCCTGCGCTTCCCGGAAGGCGCGCGCCCAGGGCAGCACCTGGATGGGCAAGTCCTGGCCCAGCCGCTGCTGGATGGCCTGCACCAGGTCCACCGTCAGGCCGCGCGGCACGCCGCCTTCGCTGAAATTGATGGGGGGAAACTCCTCGGTCAACAGGCGTAGCGACGCGGGAAGCGGCACGCCGGCCTGACCGGCCGAGGGCGCACCGTTGGGGCCCTGGAGGCGACCCAGACTGCCGGGCCCGGTGCTGCCGGCCTCAACGCCGGGGCCGGTGCCGGTGCCGGTAGCGCTGCCACCTGCCATGCCGCCGCTGGCGGCCAGGGGTCCGCTGGCACGCGGCGAGGGTCCCAAGGGGCTCGTCCTGGCGGTGCTGCCAGTGGCAGCCAGCAAGGCGCCGGCCGGCGAGGCCACACAGGCCAGCCCGATCGCGGCCACATGTCGTCGCTGCATATCTGGTCGTCCGATGCCGTTGTACGGAGTATTGGACGGTGATGATAGGGGCGGACCGAAACCACTGCGCGCCTGCGCCCCGTGCAGAACACACGCCGCCCGGGTCTGCGTGGAAGCGCGACGCGCGAGCGCGGCGCGAGGGCGCGGTGTCCTGGGGGCGGTGTCGGGGGGCCCGGGTCCGGGTGCGTCAGGACGGACCGCGCCGTGGTCGAGGCCGCTTTATTTGCCTGCGCGCAGCTTGGTCAGTTGGGCCTGCGTTTCGTTCCACAGATCCATGCCCACCTGCGCCGCCACGCCGGCATTCACCCGGGTCAGCTTGTCGCGCATGCGGGTGGCTTCGGCAGGGCTCAGTTCGTTGACCTGCATGCCCTTGGCCTTGAGTGCGGCCAGGGCCTTGGCGGCCTCGTCGCGTGTGTCCTTGCGCTCGAAGTCACGGCTGGCCACGGCGGCCTTCTGCAGCACAGCCTTTTCGTCCTTCGACAGGCCGTCCCAGAACTTCTTGCTCACCGTCACGATCCACGGGCTGTAGACGTGGTTGGTCACCGTCAGGTACTTCTGCACCTCGAAGAACTTGGCCGACAGGATGGTGTTGTAGGGATTCTCCTGGCCATCGACCGCATTGGTCTCCAGCGCGGTGAACAGCTCGGAATACGGCAGCGGCACCGCATTGGCGCCCAGCTGCTTGAAGCTGTCCAGGAAGACATTGTTTTGCATCACCCGCAGCTTGATGCCGTCCAGGTCTTCCAGCCTGGTGACCGGACGCTTGCTGTTGGTCAGGTTGCGGAAGCCGTTCTCCCAATAGACCAGGCCGACCATGCCCTTCTCTTCCAGCTTGCCGCGGACCTTGTCGCCCACCGGGCCGTCCAGCAGCGCATCGGCTTCACGGGTGTTGTTGATCAGGAACGGCGTGTCCCAGAGCGCCATTTCCTTGGCGATGCCGACCAGCGTGGCGGTGGAGCCCACCATCATCTCTTGAGCGCCGCCGATCAGCGCCTGCTGCATCTGCGTGTCCGGGCCCAGCGCAGCGCCGCCGATGGCACGCACCTTCATCTTGCCGCCGGAGAGCTTCTGCACCTCGTCGGCGAAGACCTTCACCGCGCGGCCCTGGTTGCTGTTCTCGGCCAGGCCATAACCGAAGCGGATCAGGCGGGGCTTGATGTCCTGCGCGGCGGCGGGCAGCGCGGCCAGCAGCACGGAGGCGCAAGCGGCGGCGAGGGCCAGACGGCGGCGGATCGGGGAGCGGTTCATGAGAGTCTCCTGGTTGGACCTGGATCGGTCTTGTTGAATGCTTGAATCGTGCGGAACGGTTGCGGGGTCGCTGCGGAAGCGGTCGCTCAGCGCCACCAGTGCATCGGCACCGTGACCAGCGCCGGGAAGCAGGTGAACGCCACGAGGATGACCACATAGGTCAGCAGGAACGGATTCACCCCCTTGATCACCTGATGCATGGACAGCCGCCCCACACCCGCCACCACATTGAGCACCGTGCCCACTGGCGGCGTGATCAGACCGATGGCGCCATTGAGCACGAACATCAGGCCGAAGTAGACGGGATCAATGCCAGCCTTGACCGCGATCGGCAGCATCACCGGCGCAAAGATCAGGATGGTGGGGGTCAGGTCCAGCGCGGTGCCGATCAGCACCAGCAGCACCATCATCAGCGCCATCAGCAGTCGCGGGGATTCGATCAGCCCGCCCAGCCACTGCGTCAGCACGCCCGGCAGATCGGCCAGGGTGATCATGTAGCTGGCCACCTGCGCGCCGGCGCAGAGGAACATCACCACCGCGGTCGTCTTGGCAGCACGCACCAGCACGCCGTGCAACTGGCCCACCGACATTTCGCGGTGCACCACAAAGCTGATCACCAGCGCATAGAACGCGGCCACCACGGCGGCTTCGGTCGGCGTGAAGATGCCGGACTTCATACCGCCGATGATGATCACCGGCATCAGCAGCGCCCAAAAGGCCTTGAAGGTGGCGCGCATCCGGTCGTTCCAGGAGAGCGCCTGGCCTTCCGGCAGGTTCAGCTTGCGCAGCTGCAGCTTCCAGGCGATGAGCAGGCCGGCGCCCATGAACAGGCCCGGCACGATGCCGGAGACGAACAGCGCCGAGATGGAGGTGTTGGTCGTGACCCCGTAGATCACAAAGGGCATCGACGGCGGGATGATCGGCGCGATGATGCCGCCCGAGGCGATCAGGCCGGCGGACGTGGCCATCGGATAACCGTGGCGCTGCATCATCGGCAGCAGGATGGTGGCCAGGGCGGCGGTGTCCGCCAGCGCGGAGCCGCTCATGCTGGCCATCAGCACGGCCGCGCCAATCGCGACGAAGCCGAGCCCGCCGCGGATGTGCCCCACCCAGGCCTGCGCCATCTCGATGATGCGCCGGCTGATGCCGCCGGAGTTCATCAGCTCACCCGCCAGGATGAAGAACGGCACGGCCAGCAGCGGGAAGCTGTCGATGCCGGCCACCAGGTTCTGCGCCAGCAGCTGGGTGTCCCAGAAGTCCAGCGCCCAGGCCATGCCGGCGCCGGTGAGCACCAGCGCGAACGCCATCGGAATGCCCAGGCCCATCAGGACCAGCATGCCCGCGATGAAGATGATGAAGGACAGTGCCTCGTTGCTGATGCCGGTCATCACTCGACCTCCAGTTCATGATCGAGATTGAGCGGCTGGGCGCGGACCAGTTGCCACAGCGCCATCAGGCCGATCAGCACGCTGCTGATCAGCGCCGGCAGCGGCAGCAGGGCGTTGGAATACCCGAGCACCACTGAGCGGCTGTCCAGGCCCACGACGACCTGCTGCCAGGCGCCCCAGGCCACCATGCCAGCGGCAGCCACGACGGCCAGGCGGATCAGTGCGGCGATGACGGTCATCAGCCTGCGACGGCGCCGCAGCGGCAGCAGCAGGCTGGTGAAGGCCATGTGCTCCCCCAGCGGATAGGCCGCGGTGGCGCCGATGAACACCATCCAGACAAACAGCAGCCGCGACAGCTCTTCGCTCGCAGCCACGCCGCTGCCGAAGCCATACCGCAGCACGACGTTGATGAAGACCGCCAGGGCCATCACCGCCAGGCACAGGGCCATGGCGCCTTCGGCCAGGCGCAGCCACAGCGGACGCGGGCCGTGCACGGGGGGCGGCTGGTCGTTGCCGGGTGGGACCGGCGGACGCTGCGGGACCGGCGAGGGCGACGACAGCGGGGACGATGCAGGCGTGGGCGTCATGCGCGGGTCTCCTTGGACGCGGGATCAGGGTGCGCCAGGCTGGCGCCAGCTGCGAGGCTCGCCCGCTGGGCAAGGATCGATGCGATCTGCTCATCCAGCGACAGCTCGGCCGACACCGTCATCACACCGGCCTCGCCGACCGGCGACTCCAGCGTATTGAACTGGCTGTCAACCAGGCTGGCGGGGAAGATATGCCCCGAGGCGCGGGCCGTCACCCGGGTCAATGCGAGGCTGCGGTCGATGTCGATGAAGACGAACTGCAGCGACGGACTCGCCTGACGCAGACGGTCCCGATACACCCGCTTCAGCGCGGAGCAGCTCAACACCACCGGGCCGGGAGCCTGCAGCAGCGCGCCGAGGCGGTCCAGCCAGCCCCAGCGGTCTTCGTCGGTGAGCGGCTGGCCGGCCTGCATCTTGGCGATGGACGCGGCCGAATGATGGGCGTCCCCTTCCACGAAGGGCCATTTCAGCTGGCGCGCGAGAGCAGCGCCCACGCTCGTCTTGCCGCAGCCCGCCACGCCCATCACCACGATGGACGCGCAGCCATTGTCTTCTTCAGCCATGTCTGGCCTTTCTGCTCCGCCATCCGGTTGGATAGCGCTGTCCCGTTATCGAAAAAGAGACGGCGAAACGTTCGCCGTCGGTTGTCGCTGCGCGGGCCCCATGGCAGCGGCCCACATCCCGTCCCAACGCGCTCGTGTCGGCCGCCGCGTGCGCCGCGACTCTGTCTGTGCCTAGGGCTTCCACGGCTGATGTCGTGGACCGGGTAGCGCTATCCTACGCCGGAGCGCCACGCACCTCGCTAGGGAAACTACGCACCATGAGCCAGCCATCCGCCCCAAAACGACGCCGAGCCACCGGCCGGGTCACCCTCCAGGATGTGGCCGTGGCGGCGGGGGTCAGCCCCATCACCGCCTCCCGCGCGCTGCGTGGGGAACGGGGAGTGGCGGCGGACCTGGTGGAACGGGTGCAGGTGGCGGTGCGGGAGCTGGGCTATGTGCCGGACCCGGCCGCGCGCGCCCTCGCCTCGGCCAAGAGCAACCAGGTGGTGCTGCTGGTGCCGCTGCTGTCCAACGCGCTGTTTGTGGACCTGCTGGATGCGGCGCAGCGGACACTGCTGCAGGCCGGCTACCAGAGCATGATCGGCGTGACCCACTATCAGCCGGAAGAAGAGGAAGCGCTGCTGCGCACCTATCTGATGAACCGGCCAGCCGGGCTGCTGGTGACCGGCTTTGACCGCACCGATACCGCCCGCAGCCTGCTGACCGGCAGCGGCGTGCCGTGTGTGCACCTGATGGAGAACCGCGCCGGCGACGGTCTGTATTCGGTGGGCTTCTCGCAGGAAGATGCCGGCCGTGCGATGACACAGGCGCTGATGGACAAAGGTTATCAACGCATCGCCTTTGCGGCCGCCCAGCTGGACCCGCGCACGCTGCAGCGCGCCACCGGCTACCGCGCCGCATTGGGTGACCGGCACGACCCGCGGCTCGAATTCATGGATGCGGCGCCCTCCTCCTTCGCGCTGGGAGCGCAGATGTTCGACCGGGTGCTGGCCGATGCGCCGGACGTGGACGCCATCTTCTTCAACAACGATGACCTCGCCCAGGGCGCGCTGCTGCAGGCGCTGCGGCGCGGCATCGAGGTGCCTGCCCAGGTGGCGGTGGCCGGCTTCAATGACCTGATCGGCGGTGAGCAGATGCTGCCGCCGCTTTCCACCGTGCGTACGCCACGGGGCGAGATCGGGTTGAAGGCCGCGGAGATGCTGATTGCACTGATGCGCGGAGAGGCCGTGGAGCAGCCCTGCGTGGACCTCGGCTTCGAATTGCTGATGCGCGGCAGCTGCTGATGCGAGGCCGTTGCGGATGGGCGGCAGCGGTCAAGGTGCGGCGCTTGCAGATGGGTGCCGGCCGACGATGCGCGCTTGCCGACGATGCGCGCTTGCCGACGATGCGCGCTTGCTGACGATGCGCGCGTGTTGATCCGAGGCCCAATGAACAATGCGGGGCCAGGCCCCGCATTGTTGTTTCAGACCCGGTCTGAGTCGTCGCCCCGGGTCGTCAGTCCGCGATCCCCGGCGTCGGCGTGAAGCCGCCCGCGCCGGTCAGGCCACGGGACGCGTCGGCCGCCCCCGCACCGCCAGAGCGCTCACCCTGCGCCGCATGGAAGGTCTTCGCGCCCCGCACCAGGTAGGAGTAGATCACCGGCACCACCACCAGCGTCAGCAGCGTCGAGGTGATCACCCCGCCGATGATGGCGCGGCCCATGGGTGCCTGGATCTCACCCCCGTCGTTCAGGGCGATCGCCATCGGCAGCATGCCGAACACCATCGCCGCCGTCGTCATGATGATGGGCCGCATCCGCACCAGCCCGGCCTGCAGCAGCGCCTCCGGAATGGACAGGCCCTCCTTGCGAGCATGGTTGGCAAAGTCCACCAGCAGAATCGCGTTCTTCGTCACCAGGCCCATCAGCATCACCAGGCCAATCATCGAGAACACATTCAGCGTCGTGTTCCAGAACAGCAGCGCCAGCATCACCCCGATCAGCGACAGCGGCAGGGACGCCATGATCGCAATCGGCTGCAGGAAGCTGGCGAACTGGCTGGCCAGCACGATGTAGATGAACACCAGCGCCAGGCCCATCGCCATCACCAGGCCGAGCATGAAGTCCGCCTGCTGCTTGCCGTCGCCGTCCACCATGAAGCTGATGCCCGGGGGCAGCTCGGTCTCCTTGATCAGCTTCTGCACATCGGCATTCACATCGCCGGACGGACGACCCTGCACGCCGGCATACACCGCTTCACGGCGTTGCAGGTTCTGGCGGCGGATCACCTCGGGGTTGAACACCTCTTCCAGTGTGGCGACCTGCTCCAGCGACACCGGCGAGCCGTCCTTCGCAAAGGCGACCGGCAGGCGGCGCATCTGCTCCAGGTTCTGACGTTGGTCCTTGGGCAGGCGCAGCAGCACCTCCACCTGGTTGCCGTCCGGTGTGGTCCAGTAGGTGGCCACCTCGCCGTTGACGTACGCATGCAGGGACGAGGCCACCATTGGCGCATTCAGGCCCAGCTCACGCACGGCCGAGTCTTTCAGACGCACGGCATAGGTCGGCACGCCGGGCTTGACGGTGGTGTCCACATCCACCGCGCCCTTGATCTTCTTGACCTTCTCGGCGAAGTCCTTGGCTACCTGGGTCAGCACCTGCGGGTCGCTGCCCAGGATGGTGATCCACACCGGGCGGTTGAAACCGACGCTCACTTCCACGCCCGGAATGCGTGAGATTTCGGCGCGGATGGCGTTTTCCACCTCGTTCTGGCTGCGCTTGCGCTCCCGACGGTCCACCAGCGCGATGTTGAGCGACGCCTGGTTGCGCCCGGTGGACATGCCCTCCCCGCTGGCACCGACCACCGTCGACACCGTCTTGACCTCCGGCATGCGGGCCAGGATCTCTTCCACCTGACGCACCTTGTTGTCGCCACGGTCGAGGCTGGTGGCCACCGGCATGCGCAGGCTCAACTGGGTGAAGCCCTGGTCGGTTTGCGGCACGAATTCACCGCCGACCAGCGGCACCAGCATCAGCGCGCCGACAAAGCTGGCCACGCCGCCCAGGGTCACCAGGCCCCGCGGGGTGATGGTGGCCAGGCGCAGGCGCCGGGGCAATTGCCGCTGGCGTTCGCCATGGGCATCAAAAGGACGCGCCCACACCGGCACCGGCGGCACGAACAGCCGATACCGACGCCCCGAGAAGATCCAGCGGATGCTGACCTCATACCAGCGGTGCAGCACATCCATGCCGGCGTCGGTGGCGCGGATGAGATGGCCCACGCCCGGCACGCGCTTCAGGTGGGTCGAGGGCGGGTCATGCCACACCGAGGACATCATCGGATCGAGGGTGAAGCTGACGAACAGCGACACCAGCACCGCCACCGCGACGGTGATGCCGAAGGGATAAAAGAACTTGCCGATCACGCCGCCCATGAAGGCGACCGGCACGAACACCGCGCAGATGGCGAAGGTGGTGGCCATCACCGCCAGGCCGATCTCGTTGGTGCCGTCCTCGGCGGCGCGGCGGTGGTCCTTGCCCATGCCCACATGCCGCACGATGTTCTCCCGCACCACGATGGCGTCGTCGATCAGCAGGCCGATGCACAGGCTCAGCGCCATCATCGTCATGAAGTTCAGGGTGAAGCCGAAGGCATAGACCGCGATGAAGCTGGAGATCACCGAGATCGGCAGCGTCAGCCCGGTGATCACCGTGGAGCGCCAGCTGTGCAGGAACAGGAAGACGATGGCCACCGTCAGCAAGGCGCCCTCCACCAGCGTGTGGCGCAGGCCCTTGAGCGAGTTCTTCACGAAGTCGCTGTTGGCATAGATCAGGCGCAGCTCCATGTCCTTGGGCAGCGTCTTGCGAAGCTCGTCCAGGGCCGACTGGATGGCTTCGCCGGTGGCGACGATGTTGGCGTCCTGCTGCTTGAAGATGTTGAAGTTGACCGCCGGCTGGCCGTTGATGCGGGCGATGGAGTCTTTTTCGCGCTCGCGCTCGACCAGCGTGCCGAGGTCACCAAGGGTCAGGTTCAGATCGCCGCGGCGGGCCACCACCACATTGACGAATTCCTTGGGGTCCTTCACCTTGCCTTCCACCCGCAGCATGGTGTCGGTGGCGGCATTGGACAGCAGGCCGACCGGCGAGTCGGTATTGGCCTGATTCAGCGCGGTGGCGATCTGCGCCGGGGTGACGCTGTAGGCGCGTAGCCGCTGCGGGTCGAGGTCGATGCGCACTTCACGCAGCGCCAGACCGCCCACGTCCACCCGGGCCACGCCTTCGACGCGGGACAGACGCTTGGAGACGACCAGGTCCGCCGTCATCGACAGCTCGCGCGGCGTGCGGGTCTTGCTGAGCAGCGCGGCCACGACCACCGGCTGGGCGTTGTCGCCTTGGAAACGGGAGACGGTGGGCGGCTTGGCGTCCTTCGGGAAGTTCGCCTGGGCCAGGGCCACCTGATCCCGCACCTCCTGCATGGCGCGGTTCATGTCCACATTGAGACTGAACTCCACGCTGGCCTGCACCCGGCCTTCGAAGCTGCGAGACTGGATGCGGTCCACACCGGCGACGGTGTTCAGCGCTTCTTCCAGCGGCTTGGCAATCTCACGTTCGACGGCTTCCGGCGAGGCGCCGGGATAACGCACGTCGATCCAGGCGCCGGGCAGCGAGATGTCGGGCATCTGCTCGACGCCGAGCTTGGAGTAGGAGAACAGACCCAGCACACACAGGGCCACCATCACCATGGTGGCGAAGACCGGGTTCTGGATCGAGATACGGGTCATCCACATGGGGAATCCCTTCTTGTTTTGGTCGAGTCTTCAGGGATCACTGGGTGGTGGCGCTGGCCGATGCACTGGCCACGCTCGCCTTGGGCGCCACCACGGTGGCGGCCTGACCTTCCTTGAGGTTGTCGAAGCGGGCGCCAAGCACCTGCGAGTCCGGCGACAGGCCGGCGACGACTTCCACCCGGCCCTCCCGCGGGTCGCGGCGGCCGGTGGTGACGATGCGGCGCACGAGGTTGCCCTTGTCGATCACCCAGACATGCTCCTGGCCGGAGACGCTGCCCAGGGCCGTCAGCGGGACGGTCATGCGCTGCTTGTCGTCCGGCATTTCGACGCGGGCCACGGCGTACTGACCGGCGCGAAAACGCTCACCGGGGTTGTCCAGCGTCAGGGTGACGCCGATGGAGCGGGTCCCCGGCTCCGCCGCGGGCGCGATGCGGGCGATGCGGGCCTCGACGGGCTTGTCGAAGCCTTCCACCTGCATCTGGACGACCATGCCGGGCTTGAGGCGGCTCACCTCATGGGTGCCGACCAAGCCGGCGAGTTCCAGCCGGGAGAGGTCGACAATGGTCAGCACCTGCTGTTCTGCGGCCACCTTCTCGCCGGGCACCACATGGCGTTTGGACACAATGCCGTCGATGGGGGACAGCAAGGCGGCCTGGTTCAGCAGCACCCGGCTGGTGGCCAGCTGAGCCTGGGCGGACAGCATCTGGGCACGGGCGGTCTCCAGGGCGGAGCGGGAGTTGTCCAGGGCGGTGGGGGCGATAAAGTTCTGCGTGGCCAGGCCCTGGTTGGCTTTGTACTGGCGCTCGTACTGTTCATACTGGGCACGGGCGGATTCGACGCCTGCGTTGCGCTCGTCCACCTTGTGGCGCAGTTCCTCCAGGTCGAGTTGACCGAGGCTCTGGCCCGCCTTGACGCGGCTGCCCTCGCCCACCGACAGCGCCACCAGACTGCCCGACGCCTTGGCGCGGACGATGACGGTGTTCGGCGCCACCAGCGGGCCGGAGAACTCGATCACCCCCGGCATGCTGGCTGGTGTCGGGCGCACCACTTCGCTGGCCTGGAACTCCAGGGGCGGCTTGCCAGCGTCCTTCTTGGGCTCCGGGGCGGCCTGGCGGCTGGTGGCAAAAACGGCGGCACCGCCCGCCAGAACGACCACGGCCAATCCGCCGACCCATACCTTCTTGCGCATGTTCTCCCCCAATCTCATGAACCGCTTCGTCGGACCCTGGGATCTGGTGCGACCCCACAACGAAGCTCGAATGCGGCGGAGTGTAGGAACCGGTTCCCCTCGTAGGGGGTGAACTGCGACGAATTGCAGATTGCGGAGCATGAACTGCTGAGGCGCTCCACGAGACGGCTTCAGCGGGACGCTTCAAAAACGTGGGGGGCGTGGTGGACTGCGGAGGAAGGAGCACGCCCAGGCACCTTTTGCTCCATGTCCCTTCTGTCCGGCTGCGCCGGCCATTCATTCCTTGACTTCCGCAAAAGGCACCTGGGCGCACTCCTTCCCGATCGCGGTCTGCGGGAGAGGGCGGAGCACAGTGCGGAGCGCGCTGCTCCCTCCCCCGGGGATCGCCGTCCGTTCAGGCTGCAGGTGGCCGCTGGGCGGCAATCGCGGCCATCGGCAGCTCGACATCCCCGCACTGCGCGCGGTCCATCAGCACATGGTCCATGACCACCAGCGCCAGCATCGCCTCGGCGATCGGCGTGGCGCGAATGCCGACACAAGGGTCGTGACGGCCGAAGGTCTCCACCGAGGTCGGTTCACCGGCCCGGTTGATCGAGGCCTTGGGCGTGCGGATGGAACTGGTCGGCTTGATGGCGATCGACACCCGCAGGTCCTGGCCGCTGGAGATGCCGCCCAGCACCCCGCCCGCGTTGTTGCTGGCAAAACCTTCCGGCGTGAGCTCGTCGCCGTGCACGCTGCCGCGCTGGCGTACGCTCTCGAAGCCGGCGCCAATCTCCACACCCTTGACCGCATTGATGCCCATCATCGCGTAGGCAATGTCAGCGTCCAGCTTGTCGAACAACGGCTGGCCCAGGCCCGCCGGCATGCCGGTGGCTTCCACCATCAGCCGGGCGCCCACCGAATCACCGTCCTTGCGCAGCTGGTCCATGTAGGCCTCCAGCGCGTCGATCTGGCTCGTGTTGGCGGCAAAGAACGGGTTCTGGCCGACGTGCTGCCAGCCCTCGAAAGCGATGTCGATCTCCCCCAGCGCGGTCATGCAGCCGCGGAATGCCACCCCCAGCTCCTGCGCCAGCCACTTGCGGGCCACCGCACCGGCCGCCACCATCGGGGCGGTCAGGCGGGCCGACGACCGGCCGCCCCCCCGGGGGTCGCGCAGGCCGTACTTGCGCCAGTAGGTGTAGTCCGCATGCCCCGGGCGGAAGGTGTCCAGGATGTTGCCGTAGTCCTTGCTGCGCTGGTCGACGTTGCGGATCAGCAGGCAGATCGGCGTACCGGTGGTCTGGCCCTCGTAGACGCCGGACAGGATCTCGACCTGGTCCGGCTCCTGCCGCTGCGTCACATGGCGGGAGGTGCCAGGGCGCCGACGGTCCAGCTCCGGCTGGATGTCTTCCACCGACAGCGACAGCCCCGGCGGGCAGCCATCAATGACGCAGCCGATCGCCGGGCCATGGCTCTCGCCGAAATTGGTGACGCGAAACAAGCTGCCGAAGGTACTGCCGGACATCGAGGAACCTGCCAGGGCTGAAAAGGGAAGCATCGATTCTACGAGCGCCACCCGGGCGCCAGGCGCCCCAGCCCACCGTGCGGACGTAAAAACGGCCCCTCAAAGGGGCCGATTCAGGCAGCGATTGGGAAACCCAGGCTTCGCCGCGCGCCGTCAGGACGCCTGCGCCTGGCCGCCCTCTTCCGCCGGCCAGTCCCGGATGTAGGCCTTGAGCATGCGGTTTTCGAAGTCCTGGGCATCGACGACCGTCTTGGCTACGTCATAGAACGAGATGACGCCCATCAGCTGGCGCCCGTTCAGCACCGGCATGTAGCGGGCATGACGGCCCAGCATCATGCGGCGGACTTCATCGATTTCAGTGGCGGGGGTGCAGGTCAGCGGTGCGTCGTCCATGACGCTGCGAACCAGCGAGGTGCCCACGCTGCCCCCATTGCGGGTGATGGCCTGGATGACTTCGCGGAAGGTCAGCATGCCCACCAGATCGTCGAACTCGATCACCACCAGCGAGCCGATGTCGCGCTCGGCCATGGTGGTCACGGCGTCGGCCAAAGGCTGGTCGGGAGAGACGGTGAAGAGCGTGTTGCCCTTGACGCGCAGGATGTCGGAGACTTTCATGCCCCTCAACATAGCACACAATGCCCGCTGCAAGCGCGCCGCGCGGCAGGGACTGATCAAGATCATCGCCCGATGCAGCGGATGCCCCACGAACAAGCGATGACGGCCGACCACGGCCGCAACGACAGGAGACATTTCATGGCAGGTCCCGCCGACCCAGGCTTTGACACCCTTGCGCTGCATGCCGGCGCCAGCCCCGACCCGACCACCGGCGCCCGCGCCGTCCCGCTGCACCTGACGACCTCCTTTGTCTTCGAGAGCACCGAGCAGGCGGCCGGCCTCTTCAACATGGAGCGCAGCGGGCACGTCTATTCGCGCCTGTCCAATCCGACAACGGCCGTGCTCGAAGAACGCATCGCGGCACTGGACGGCGGCGCCGGCGCGGTGGCCACGGCCAGCGGCCAGGCGGCGCTGCACCTGGCGGTGGCAACGCTGGCAGGCGCCGGCCATCACATCGTGGCTTCGTCTGCGCTGTACGGCGGCTCGCACAACCTGCTGCACTACACCCTGCGCCGCTTCGGCATCCACACCACCTTCGTCCCGCCCGGAGACCTGGACGCCTGGCGCAACGCCATTCGCCCCGAGACACGCCTGCTGTTGGGCGAAAGCCTCGGCAACCCAGGGCTGGATGTCCTGGACATCCCCGCCGTCGCCCAGATCGCCCACGACGCCGGCCTCCCGCTGCTGGTCGACGCCACCTTCGTGACGCCCTACCTCCAGCAGCCGCTCGCGCTGGGTGCGGACCTGGTCTATCACTCCGCCACGAAGTTCCTGTGCGGACACGGCACGGTGGTCGGCGGCCTGCTGGTCGATGGCGGCCGGTTCGACTGGGACGCTGCCCATGCAGCCAGCGGTGCCGAGCGCCGCTTTGCGGAGCTGTGCGAGCCGTATGACGGCTTCCACGGCATGGTGTTCAGCGAAGAGAGTTCCGTCGGCGCCTTCCTGCTGCGCGCCCGCCGCGAGGGCCTGCGCGACTTCGGCGCCTGCATGAGCCCGCACACCGCCTGGCTGATCCTGCAGGGCATCGAGACCCTGCCCCTGCGCATGCAGCGGCATGTGAGCAATGCCCAGAAGGTGGCGGAGTTCCTCTCCACCCACCCCCTGGTCGCGCGGGTGGCTTATCCGGGCCTGTCCGATCATCGGGACCACGCGCTGGCCCAGCGCCTGCTGCCGCGCGGCAGTGGCGCCGTCTTCAGCTTCGACCTGAAGGGCGGCCGGGACCACGGCCGCAAGTTCATCGAATCGCTGCGGCTGTTCTCCCATCTGGCGAATGTGGGCGACGCCCGCTCGCTGGTCATTCATCCGGCGTCGACCACCCACTTCCGCATGGACGATGCAGCCCTCGCGGCATCCGGCATCGGCCCGGGCACCTTGCGCCTGTCGATCGGCCTGGAAGATCCGGACGATCTCATCGCAGACCTGACCGCAGCATTGAAGGGGGCCGCCAAATGAAGATCAGCCTGGGCTCCCAGACCGCCTATGCCTACACCGGCGGAAAACCCTTCGACCCGGCGCTACCCTGCGTCGTGTTCACCCACGGTGCCTTGCACGATCACAGCGTGTGGACGCTGCTGGCGCGGTATCTGGCCCATCACGGCCATTCGGTCCTGGCGGTGGACCTGCCCGGCCATGGCCGCAGCGACGGCCCGCCCCTGCCCGATGTGGAGTCCCTGGGCGGCTGGGTGCTGGGGGTGATGTCCGCCGCCGGCGTCGAACGCGCCGCGCTGGTTGGCCATTCGATGGGCTCGCTGATTGCGCTGGAAGCGGCCGCGCAGGCGCCGGACCGTTGCTCGCGGCTGGTGATGGTGGGCACCGCCTGGCCGATGAAGGTGAGCGACGCGCTACTGAACACGGCACAGGAACAACCGGAACAGGCGATGGCGATGGTGAATGCGTTCTCGCATTCGACGCTGGCCGCCAAGCCGTCCTATCCGGGACCGGGGGTGTGGCTGCATGGCGCCAATCTGGCGCTGATGCAGCGGACGCAGGCGCGTGCTGCGGCGCACACCAACCTGTTTCTGCATGACTTCCAGGTGTGTGACCGCTACAGCGGCGCGCCGGCGGCTGCCGAACGGGTGAAGGCGCCGACACACCTGATCCTGGGCGCCAGGGATGTGATGACGCCGCCCAAGGCGGCGCGTCAGTTGTCCGAGATGCTGCGGGCGCAGGTACAGACGCTGCCGGCGGGTCATGCGCTGATGACCGAGGCGCCGGAAGCACTGCTGGCGGCGGTGCGGTCCGCGCTGGCATAAGGTCGCGCGCAGCGGGAAGCGCCGGGCGCAGCGGGATGGTCCCACGCGAGAGGCGTCGCGCGCAGCGGGATACGGCAACGCGGGAGGCGCCCGTGGCTCACGCCTGCGGATGAGGCCTGCGGATAACGTCCCTGGGGGGTGCCCGTCGTTGGCGACGGCCCGCCTCACGCGGGCCGACCGATCACCCTCGGTTCAGACCTGCTGTGCTGATTCCGCCTTCTGCGCGGCAGCCGCCATCTGGTCCTTCAGCGACTTCAGCATGTCATCGACCATCTTGTCGAGGTCGTACTGGAGCTTCCAGCCCCAGTCACGCTGGGCGACGGTGTCGTCGATGGCCTGCGGCCAGCTGGCGGCGATCTGCTGGCGGAAGTCCGGCACGTACTCAATGGTGAAGTCGGGGATGTGGCGGCGGATCGACGCTGCGATCTGCGCCGGGGTGAAGCTCACGCCCGCCAGGTTGTAGCTGCCCCATTCGGTGATGCGATCGGCCGGCGCTTCCATCAGCTCCAGCGTGGCCCGCAGTGCATCCGGCATGTACATCATCGGCAACGCCTGGTCTTCCCGCAGGAAGCAGGTGTAGCGGCCATGCTTGAGCGCCTCATGGAAGATCTCGACCGCATAGTCGGTGGTGCCACCGCCCGGCGGCGTCTTCCAGCTGATGAGGCCGGGATAACGCAGGCTGCGCACGTCCACGCCGTGGTTGGCGTGATACCAGCGGCACCAGCCCTCCCCGGCCAGCTTGGAGACGCCATAGACCGTCGTCGGATCCATCACCGTGGTCTGCGGCGTGCCCACCTTGGGCGTCTGCGGACCAAAAGCAGCGATCGAGCTGGGCCAGAACACGCGTTCGAACTTCACCGTGCGGGCCAGTTCCAGCACGTTGAGCAGGCCCTTCATGTTGAGGTCCCAGGCCCACATCGGATGCTTTTCACCGGTGGCCGACAGCGCCGCGGCCAGGTGATAGACCTGGGTGATGCCGTGGCGCTTGACCACGGCGGCAAGCGCCGCTGCGTCCGTCACGTCCAGCATCTCATGCGTCAGGAAGGGCACGCGGCCTTGCGGGGCCACGTCGCTGGTGATCACGCTTGCGTTGCCGTGACGCTGCGCCAGCGCCACCGCCAGTTCGGAACCGATCTGGCCGTTGGCCCCGATCAACAAAATCTTGGTCATTGCGTTGTCTTGTCTGTCGCTTACTTCACCAGCCCCAGTTCACGGCCGGCCTGGGCGAAGGCGGCCACAGCCTTCTCCAGATGCTCGCGTTCGTGAACGGCGGAAATCTGCACCCGCACCCGCGCCTGTTCCTTCGGCACCACCGGATAGAAGAAGCCGACCGCATACACGCCCAGTTCCAGCAGACGGGCGCTGAGCTGCTGCGCCTTGACCGCATCAAACACCATGATGGGCACGATCGGATGAGTGCCCGGCTTGATCTGGAAACCGGCCTGCTGGATGGCTTCGCGGAAATAGGTGGTGTTGGCTTCCAGCTTGTCGCGCAGCGCGGTGCTGGCTTCCAGCAGGTCCAGCACGGCCAGCGAGGCACCGACAATGCTCGGGGCGACGGTGTTGGAGAAGAGATAAGGACGCGAGCGCTGGCGCAGCAGCTCGATCACTTCCTTGCGGCCGGTGGTGAAGCCGCCGGACGCACCGCCCAGGGCCTTGCCCAGGGTGCCGGTGATGATGTCCACCTGACCATAGACACCGCGATGCTCATGCGTGCCGCGGCCGGTCTTGCCCATGAAGCCGCTGGCGTGGCATTCGTCGATGCCCAGCAGCGCGCCGTGGCGGTGGGTGATCTCGCGGATCTTGTCCAGCTGGGCGATGGTGCCGTCCATCGAGAACACGCCGTCGGTGAAGACCATCACATGGCGGGCGCCGGCCTGACGGGCTTCGACCAGCTGACGCTCCAGGTCGGCCATGTCGTTGTGCTTGTAGCGGTAGCGCTTGGCCTTGCACAGACGGATGCCGTCGATGATGGAGGCGTGGTTCAGCTCGTCGCTGATGATGGCGTCCTGCTCGCCGAGCAGCGGCTCGAAGAGGCCGCCGTTGGCGTCGAAGGCCGCGGCGTAAAGGATGGTGTCCTCGGTGCCCAGGAAACGGGCCAGGCGCTGTTCCAGTTTCTTGTGGATGTCCTGCGTGCCGCAGATGAAGCGCACCGACGACAGGCCGTAGCCGTGGGTGCGCAGCGCCTCATGAGCGGCTTCCAGCACTTGCGGATGCGCCGACAGGCCCAGGTAGTTGTTGGCGCACAGGTTGATGACCTCGCGACCGTCGCGGGTCGTCACCACCGCGCCCTGCGGGCTGGTGATGATGCGTTCGTTCTTGAAGAGGCCGGCCTCGCGGATGCCCTGCAGCTCGGTCTGCAGATGGCGGTAGAAGTCCTCGGTGGAGGGAGTCTGGGGGGCCTGGGTGGTCATGCGGGGAGCTCCTGCGGCACAATCCGTTAAATCGAACACGTTCGTTATATCGAACAGTCGTGCAGTATCAAGGAATCAAAGAAGCGGGTCAAGGCGGCGCGTCCAGCGGGCACGCTGGCGGGGCGCGCCTGATCTGAGTGAGCCATGTCCGCCAATCCGTCTGAAAAACTCGAACCTCCGCGCGTCGGCGCCACCTTGCAGGCGCTGCGCCAGGCGCAGGGCCTGTCGCTGGACGAACTGTCGCGGCGGGCGGGGGTGTCGAAGTCGATGCTCTCTCAAATCGAGCGGAATCAGGCCAATCCCACGGTGGCAGTGGTGTGGCGATTGGCCAATGCGCTGCGAGTGGAGCTGTCCGAGCTGCTGGGCGGGGAGCGGCCGGCGGCGCCGCCGATCGAGGTGGTGGCCGCGCATTCGACGCCGGGGCTGTCCAGCCCGGACGGGTTGTGTCGGCTGCGGATCCTGGGGCCGATCGACCTCGCGGGGCAGTTCGAGTGGTATGAACTGACGGTGCAGCCGGGCGGCGCGCTGGAATCCGAAGCGCATGAGCCGGGCTCGCGGGAGCACCTGAGTGTGCTGAGCGGCGAACTGGAAGTGACTGCCGGGGGCAGCCGCCAGATCGTCAAGGCCGGGGAGACCGCTCGCTACGCCGTTGATGGCGCCCATGCCATCCGCAATGTCGGCAAAAAAGCGGCGACGGCCATGCTGGCGGTGATTCACGCCTGAGCGTCAGGCCATCGACTTCCATGGGTTGATCAGTTCAACGCCCGCGCGGTCGAAGTCTTTGACATTGCGCGTGGCCACGGACATGCCGCGTGCGGCGGCGATGGCCGCAATGGCGGCGTCCGCAAAGTTCATTTTGCGCCCCGCCGCGGTCGTGCTCGCATGAATGCTTGCGAACGCGTTGGCGGCGTCCAGATCGAAATCAAGGACCTGCCCTTCAAACAGCGCGATCACGTCGTCCACGGCGCGCTGGAGTTCATTTCGACGCCGCCCCCGCGGCAGCAACTGCACACCGGCCAAGAGCTCCGCGACAGAGATGCTGGTGAGAAACAGCGACTGGGGATGCTGAGCGTCCAGCCAAGTCAGCACCTCGGTGTTGGGCTGCGCCCGAAGCGGCTCGGACACCACGTTCGTATCGAGAATGATCATTCGAACTCCGCGGGTCGAATGGCAGACTTTCTTGCAGGCAGGTCGAGTTCGACACCGCCCGCCCGTCGACCGATCGCTGCGAGCGCCGAACCGAGCCCCGGCTGGGGCTGGCGCACGGCGTCTTCCAGAATCTGCCGGACCTCGGCCTCAGTGCTTCGGCCATGGCGTGCGGCACGAAGCTTGAGCGCTTCATGAGTGGCATCGGGCAGGTTGCGGACAGTCAAGGCGGCCATTGATATCACTCCAGTTGACTTTGATATCAATTCTAAATCACAACGCTCTGTTACCGACTTCCCGGTACGATCCCTTCAAAATTGTCGAGAAGAGAGAGGGAGCGTTTCAGGTAGTTCCATTGATGCAACAACGCTCATTGAAGTCCGTCCCCGTTTCCGCTCCGGTTTTTGCTCCGGGTTCCGAACCCGTCGAGGATCAACCCGCCGCGCCCACCAGCATCCGGCCGGCGCCTGAGGACCAGTTGCAAAAACTGGCCATGCTGGAAGGGTCCGCCCGCTTGCGGGTGGCCGAGCAGCGCGTGCGCCACGGTCTGGAAGACCCGGCCATTCGCGTCCAGCCGTCCGCCTCCACGCCCCTGCACACGGCGCGGCACACCCGCACGTCCGGCAACACCTACGCGCCCACCGCCCAGGGCGCCAGCAAGACTTCGCGCTGGCGGATCGGGCTGCTGGTGCTGGCGATGCTCCTGCTCGGCGGGGCCGCTGCCGTGCACTGGCTGCGTTGATCAACATTCGACGTGATCACGGGCGTTCAAGCGGTTCATGGAGTGCATGGAACGCAGCGAGTTCATGAGCCGTATCCACGCCCCGCTGATCGACGCGAAGGTGCTTTCGGACGGTTGCTACATGACATCCATCAAATTCCAAGGTTGTCATTTGATCCCAGCGCCAACTGAAAACCTGCTCATTCGCACCCATGAGTCTCTGCATTTTTCCGAGATGACTCATGAAGATTTCTTCGCTGGTCCGATTTTTCAGCCCGCAGACGTCGCAGCAGCGGGCAAATCAGGCACCTCACCGCCCCACGCTCAATCTCTCGGCGCCCTTGGGCAACCGGCAGGACGTGCAGCTCTGGAGCGCCCAGTTGCCAGCCGCCCTGGCGTTGGTCAATGAACTCGATGCGGCCCTGCCGCCCTCGCACCTGACGAAGTTGGGCGGTGTTGGTCGCACATCCACCAGGGCCACAACGGGCGATGCCTCCTTCAGCCTGGGTGGTGGAACCAGCAGCCACCCGGTCCAGATCAAGCCCGGCATGGGGAATCAGACGGGCGTCGCGCTCAACGCCTACGAACTGAGCCGTGACAGCATCGTCATGGGCCGCCCCGACAATGCGGCTTCCGCTGCCTTCGGCGCCATGTGCCTGCAGAAGGGCGTGCGCGCTGTCTTCGACCTGACCAGTCCCGACGCCCCCGGACGCCATTGCATGAAGAGCAATGCACCCTGGGTGAAAGGCGACACGCGGGTTGAGTTCCGATGCCCCCTGCACAACGGTTTTCCCGTGGAGCACCGTGCTCAATTCGGCGACCTGCAGGCCACGCGTCGGGATGTTGGGGTCCGAATGGAAGTGGGCGGCAAGGGTTTGCCGCCCCTGCGTCCGCAGCAGCCGCAGCCCAAGTGGAACAACGGTGCCCAACCAGCCTCTTCGGTCTTGGAATGGTTCCAACTGCCGCTCGAGCCCGGACGAGCCATCCCACCACGGACGCTCCTGGCGCTCAGCCAACACGCTGAAGTACTGGGTGAGGGCGGCGATGCAGCCTGTGTCTTCCAAAGTGCAGACGGCGGCCGCACCGCTGCCATGGCCGCGGCGGCCCATGATCTCTATCGCCTGCTGAAGAATCCAACACGCCGTGACCGCCCGGTCATGGACTCGGTCACCGAGGTCTGCCTGCGCGGACGCGCCCGCTTCAGCCCCGATCTCTTTACCGCGCCGGAAGAAGTGGCCTCACTGATCGGCATGGCGCGGTTGATGGAACAAGAGGGTCTCCTGCCGCGGGCAATCCGCGCCCACGCCTGAGCGCCCCTTCCGCCAGCACTGCAGCCAGCCTCTTCAGGCCAGGCTGCAACGCCTGTGGCTGCGCTCGTTGAGGACCACCAGGTCCCTCAACGCTGCAGCAAGGTGCGCAGCGACAGCTGATCCCACTGCGCGCCGGCCCACAACGCACCGAGCCCTTCGGTGCGCGGCAGCAGCAGACTCTGGATCAAGGGCTCGGCCCGGGTGGCTGCGGGGTCACACAGCAGCACCAGCCGCTGGGCGCCCTCCTCCTCCAGCCGGCCGACCCAGTCCAGGTCGAGCAATTGATCCACCACCGGCTCCAGTTGCAGCGGGTCCACGCACAGGCGCTGGGACAAGGCCAGCATCGTCAAGCCCGTCTCCCCGGACCCCCGTGCCGTCTCCAGCTCCCGCAGGATGTCCAGGGCCAGCTCCAGTTGCATGCCCGGCGCCTGCCGGCGCACGCTCACACCGCCCGCCAGTGCCGGCGCATTGGCCGCCAGGATGGCGCCCAGCAGCACGATCGACCAGCCGACATAGATCCAGATCAGGAAGATCGGCACCGTCGCAAACGCGCCATACAGGGTCGAATAGGTCGGGACCTGCTTCACATACCAGGCCAGGGCCTGCTTCGCCAGGTGGAAGGCCACCGCCACAAAGCCCGCCCCCACCAGCGCATGGCGCCAGCGCACATCGGTGTTGGGAACGTAATGGAACAGGGCCGCCATCGCCGCCCACAGCACCATCAAATCCACACTGGACAGCAACACCACCATCGCCCGTGGCAGGTTGTCCACCAGATCCTTGCCGCTGGTGATCAGGTAGCTGGTCAGTGTGAGGCTGCCGCCCAGCAGCAAGGGCCCGAGCGTCATCGCCGCCCAGTACACCAGCACCCGCTGCGCAATCGGCCGCGGCCGCTGCACCCGCCAGATCTGGTTGAGGGTGCGGTCGATGGTCAGCATCAGCGACAGCGCCGTCACCGCCAGCACCACCAGGCCCACCGCGCCCAGCCGGTTGGCCTTGGCCGCAAACTGCGTCAGCGAGCCCAGCACCGGACGGGCGATGGTGTCCGGCACCAGGGACTTCAGGAAGTATTTCTCCAGCGCCACCTGGAAGGCGGAGAACATCGGAAAGGCGGTGAACAAAGCCAGCGCCACCGTCAGCAGCGGCACCAGCGAAATCAGCGTCGTGAACGTGAGACTGCCAGCGGTCAGGCCGAGGCGCTCCTCCCGGTAGCGCTGCACGAAGATCCGGAACGTCTCCAGCCATGGCCAGCGGAGCAGGCCCTGGCCCAGCTCTCGCAATCCCTCCCGCCAGCCCTGCTCTGGCCCACGCAACCTGATGTTCATGGTGGCTATGATGCCAGCCATGTCAAGTTCGCATGCTCAGCCGCCGATGATCGACCGCACCCACGCACGGCCGAATCCCGCGCAGCGGCTCAGTCGGAATGTGGCGCTGGGCGCCACCATCGCCCTGGCCTTGCTGTGCCTGGCCTGGGAAGCGTGGCTGCTGCCGGTGGGGCGCGGCACGCTGGCGCTGAAGGCGCTGCCGCTGCTGCTCCCGCTGGCCGGGCTGTGGCGCTACCGGCTCTACACCTTCCGTGCGCTCAGCCTCTTCGTCTGGCTGTATGCGATGGAAGGACTGGTGCGCGCCACCTCGGAGCCGGGTCTGGGGGCTACGCTCGCGGCGGCGGAAGTGGTGCTGTCGGTGGTGATCTTCGTGGCCTGTGCGATGCATGTGCGGCAGCGCCTGGCTGCGGGCCGCGCAGAGGCGTCGCCGTCGCAATCACTGTCGCCGTCACCATCACCGTCAGGAGCCGACGCCACGCCTGGCGCGCCGACCTGAATTGCACGCGACCGGCCGGCGTCGCCACCCGAAGGAATCGAGCATGACCCATCCCCTGATCGACGCCCTGCGCCCGTTGCTGGGCGATGCCCATGTGCTCGTGCCCGGCGCCCTGCCGGACACCGAACTCACGCCCTACCAGCAAGACTGGCGCAAGCGCTACAACGGTCGTGCGCTGGCCGTGGTGCGACCCGGGACGACCGGCGAGGTGGCCGCCGTGGTGAAGCTGGCGCGGGCGCACGGGGTGTCGGTCGTGCCTCAGGGCGGCAATACGGGCTTGGTCGGCGGCGGCGTGCCGGATGACTCCGGGACGCAATTGCTGCTGAGCCTGCGGCGGATGCAAAAGGTGCGGCACCTGGACGCGGCCAACCTGACCCTGACCGTCGAGGCCGGCTGCGTGTTGCAGCAGGTGCAGGACACCGCGCGCCAGGCCGGATTGCTGTTCCCCCTGAGCCTGGCGGCGGAAGGCAGTTGCACCATCGGCGGCAATCTCTCCACCAATGCGGGCGGCACCCAGGTGCTGCGCTACGGCAATGCCCGCGAGTTGTGCCTGGGGCTGGAGGTGGTGACGGCGGAAGGTGAGATCTGGGATGGGCTGTCGGGGCTGCGCAAGGACAACACCGGCTATGACCTGCGAGACCTGTTCATTGGCGCCGAAGGCACACTGGGCATCATCACGGCGGCCACGCTGAAGCTGTTCCCTCAGCCGCGCGCGCGGATGACGGCACTCGCGGCTTGCGCGTCGCTGTCCGCCACGGTGGCCTTGCTGGGCATGGCGCAGTCGCGATGCGGGGCGTCGCTGACCGGATTCGAAGTGATGAATGCCCAGTCGCTGGCGTTGGTGGCCAAGCATTTCCCGCAACTGGCGCAGCCGCTGGGCGCGCGTCCGTGGACGGTGCTGTTGGAGCTCTCCGACAACGAAGGCGAATCGCATGCTCGGGAGCAATTCGAGGGCGTCCTCTCCCAAGCGCTGGAAGACGGCGTGATCGACGATGCAGCGGTCGCGGAGAGCCTCTCCCAAAGTCAGGCGATGTGGCATCTGCGTGAATCGATTCCGCTGGCGCAGAGTGAGGAAGGGCTCAACATCAAACACGACATCGCACTGCCGGTGTCACGGATTCCGGACTTCGTGGCGGCGTGTGATGGACTGTTGGCCGAGCGGTTTCCCGGATCACGGCTGGTGAACTTTGGGCACCTGGGCGATGGCAACCTGCACTACAACGTGCAGTCGCCGGCGGGTGTCTCGGCGGCGGAGTTCCTGAAGACCCATGAAGCGGCGGTGAATGCCGTGGTGTATGACCAGGTGATGGCCCACGGCGGCTCGATCTCGGCCGAACACGGCATTGGTCAGCTCAAGCGGGAGGAACTGGCACAGCGCAAGAGCCCGGTGGCCCTGGCGCTGATGCGGCAGATCAAGCAGGCGCTGGATCCGAGGGGGTTGCTGAATCCGAATCGGGTGGTGTGAACCCGGCAGCCGTCAGCGGTGAAGTTCGAGGCGAAATCCGAGACGCAATCAGCGGTGAATGGCGACCGGGGCGTCGCGACGGGTCCGGCGCGCTCGTTGCGACGTCTTGCTGTCGCGACTGGCGGTATATCGCATAGCCCTCACCCGTCTCCGTTCGCTGTCCGCGCTCCCGCATTCGCAAGAGCTGCTCCATGTCTTGCGCCCCCGCCTCCCAGCGCTCCCGGAGTGATCGCCCGGAAAAGTCCAGGGCCTTCAGACCGGTCGCCGCAGACGGCGCTCGGTAATTTGCCAGCAGCAACTCAAGATGCTCGTCGTCGGACCGGCGCGGCGCCGCATCGCGCGGCCCCTTCCCGTCGGTGGCCCGGCCTGTCGCCGGACGTGGCTGGCGGTCATTCAGCTGCGCCCTGAGTCGCTGCTCCCGTCGCAGCGCCTCCAGCGTGCGCTCGGTCTGGGCGCTGAATGCCAGGTCCTGCGCCCGTTGGGCACTCTCGTCCAACGTCGTGGGCGTAACACCGCCCAGGCAGAAGGGGTCCACTGCATAGACGGTTCGGCGACCGGAGGCTTCAAACAGTGCAAGGTCCAGCGGCACATTCGCGACCAATCCGGCATCCACCAGTGACCGTTGTCCGAGACGGACGGGCGGAAACGCCGGCGGCAGACTGGCGGCCGCGACCAGATGTTCCGGCGTGATGCGGTCCCTGCGACTGTCAAACCGCACCGTCTCGCCGGTCTCGACGTCGACGGCATCGATCACCAATCGGGGGCCCTCGCGATGGAGCCATTCGAAGTCGATGAATGCGGGCAGTGTCTTCAGCAGTGGATGTGGATCGAACATGCCGGGGTCGGGCGGCATGAACGGCAACAGCGAGAGCACGCCAGGCCACCGGGGACGGAAGAAGCCCGGGCGCCCCGTGATCAGGCTGGACATCGCATGCAGGGCGTTGCTGCCAGCTCTCCACGCTGCCGGGGTTCCTGCATGCCAGGCCGAAAGGGCTGGGAGGGACGAGGCGCTGTCCGCCCCGGTGGCCGACAAGGCCATACCGGTCATGGGCAGGTCACCGGACTGCGCGGCATGCCAGTACTGCTGCAGCCGGGGCACTCGATCCTCGGGCCGGTTGCCCGCCACGATGGCGGCCACCGTCGCGCCGACCGATACACCGCACAACACATCCGGTGCAATGCCGCGCTCCAGCAAGGTCGCGGCGGCGCCTGCGCCATACGCGCCTAACGCGCTGCCACCGCCCAGGCAGAAGTACACCTGTGCGTCCGCACTCATGCTGCACCCCTCAGGTGCACCGCAATGCCGGCACTCGCGGGGCTCGCGGGGGAGGCGGGGGACGTGCGGAGACGTCGTCGAGGACGAACCAATGCGTTCATGGCGATTCTCCTGGCGACCATGTCCGGACCCGGAGCCGCGCAAGGCCAGAACCGGCAGGACAGGACAGCGTCTGAGTGGAAGGAAGGCATGGGCTGGCCAGCACATGGCGCGCCTGAGCGCATCCGGCCGTGGCACAGGCAATGATGGGCGACTTCGCTCGGGAATCGGGCTTGCCGCGACCGCCCATTCCCTTCTGGAGATCGCATGCGCTTCCGGACACCTGCCGTTCTGTCGTTCCCGTGGATCCTGCTCGGCGTCGCCACACTCTCAGCGTGCGGAGACCGGGGAAGCCCGTCGCAGGTTGAATCTCCAGGCCAGCCGGCCAGCGCCTCCACACGGGTGCTGGAGGCAGGTGCAGTTGTCCTGCAGGACAAGCCGCCCATCGATGCCCTGAATGTCTATCTGGACGGCTTTCACTTCTACAACGGCCGTCCGAGAGAGCAGATGGAGGCGCATCACTTCTGTTCAGTGCTCAATGCCGATGTCATTCAATGCGTCATCTATGACGGCAGCCGCAAGGACGCCAAACTGATGGGCGTCGAATACGTCATCAGTGCTGCACTCTTTGCCGGCTTGCCGCCCAGCGAAAAACCGCTGTGGCACAGCCATGTTCACGAAGTGAAATCCGGACAACTGGTGGCCCCGGGCATCCCGGCTGCGGCCGAGGTCCAGCTGATGAAGCAGCTGGTGGGGACCTACGGGAAGACCTGGCACACCTGGCACACGGATCGCGAGAAGTCGCTGCCGCTGGGCATGCCGCAATTGATGATGGGCTTCACGGCCGACGGTCAGGTGGATGCCGCGCTGGTGGAGCAGCGTGACCAGCGTCTGCAGATCCGCAGCGCCAAGAAGCGGGAGGAACGGGACGGCATTGCGGCGCCGCCCATCGATCCCGGGGCGGATGCGTGGCAGCGCGGCCAGGTGATTCAGCTGCCGGACGGCGGCGGCATGTCGCATGGGGCTTCAGGGGCTGGGCACTGAATGTGGGGGCAACGCTAGCCCACTCACTCAGGGCTGGTACGCCGAGGGTTGCGCGCATGCAGAGACGGGCCGTGTCGTCGCCCGAGTGATGGAGACCGGTCAGCCAGCCGGCAAGACTAAGATATGGGTTTACTGACTGATCGCCTTGCTGGCTCGTCCAAGAAGCAGTCCTTTGATGGGCCAAGCGGGACGCCCTCACAACTCCTCGACTCAACGCATGACTGATATTCGCGTTGGCGACCGCGTCCGACTGCTGGGTCTTCCGGATTGGCTGATCCATGACCTGCCCGTCACGGAGCAGCAAGAGATGCTCAGCTTTGTCGGTCACTGTGCTGTTGTCACCGAAGTGGACTGCCATCAGAACTTCTGGCTTGGCTTTGGCACCCTGGCTGAGACCGGCAGCGACGCCTTCTACAGCGGGCATTCCTTTGGCGTGCCTCACGAGTTCATCGAGCACGTCCCTTCGGGCGACTGACACCCACGCAACCGCGACGAACCGTCCCAGAGCGGCCTGTTGCGCAAATCGATTCCACGGACCGTTTCAGGGCGATCGAGAACTGCGGCTGACCTGCTGAATCGGCACCTGACGAATACACACCCCGAGAAGGCTGATCCACGGAAGAGGCAGTCGGTGAATTGCACATCCACAAACTTCGTTGTGTTGAACAGTCCCCAATACCAGGAGGAGTTCTCGATGCGGCAGTCGCTCAAGATGCCTTCAAAGGCAGCACCCTCAATCTCCAGATGGGAGAAGGTGCAACATTGAAAAACATCCTGCGCCCAACCTCTTGGAAGATCGGACCGGCCGGCGAAATCGGCACCCTCATGCAGTGCAGCCATGGCTCCACGCCTTCAGCGAAAAAGCGCCATCAATCGTCCCCCAACCCCGGCTGCTCTCGCAGCGCAGCGGTCGCGGTGGGCTGCACCGGCGCCTTCGGCTTGCGCTTGCTCAGCGCCGCCTCCACCACCCACCAGACAAACAGCAGTCCGGTGATCAGCGCCAGGAACACCAGCACCGTCTGCACCGCATTGAGGGCCCAGGCCACCGGCGCCTTGCCCCGTTCGCTCCAGCGCGCCGTGCGGGCTTTCTGCCGATCAAAGAACAGTTCAATGCTGTCGTAGAAGCACGGCACCATCAGCAGCGTCAACACCGTGGAGGTGATCGTCCCGCCGATGATGGCCACCGCCATCGGCCGATAGAACTCACCGCCCTCCCCGACGCCAATGGCCACCGGCAACATGCCGGCGATCAGGGCGAAGGTCGTCATCAGAATCGGGCGGAAGCGCTTGCGACCCGCATGCATCAGCGCCTCTTCACGCGGCACGCCTTCCGATTCTTCATGGCGCGCAGCATCCAGCAGCAGGATCGCATTCTTGGCCACCAGCCCCGCCAGCATGATCACGCCGATCAGGCTCATCAGGTTCAGCCCGCCATTGCTCACCAGCAGCGCCACCACCACGCCAATGAGGGACAGCGGCAAGGACAACATCACCCCGGCCGGCGCGGTAAAGCTGCCGAACTGCATCACCAGGATCAGATACATCAGCCCGATGCCCGAACCCAGCGCGACGATCATCGCGCCAAACACTTCCTGCTGGCTCTTGGCGTCCCCGGCCAGGGCGATGCCGTAGCCCGGAGGGAAATTGATTGACTGGGCCAGTGCCTTCGCATCCGCCGTCACCTCGCCGGACGATCGCCCGTGCGCATTCGCAGACACCGCAATCATCCGCTTGCCGTCCGCGTGCTGGATCTTGGCGGGGCCCTTGCCCATCGTCACCGTCGCGATCTGCTCCAGCGGCACCATCACGCCGGTACCCGTGACCGAAATCGGCAGCCGCTCGATGTTGGACGCATCCACACGGTCCTGCGGCGCCAGCCGCACCGCCACATCGCGCGTTTCACCGCTCGGGTCGACCCAGTCGCCGACTTCCACGCCGGCAAAGGCCACCCGCAGCGCATTGGCTGCGTCCCCCACCGAAATGCCCAGCGAGTTGGCCAGCCCACGATTCAGCTCGATCTGCAATTCATCCTGCGGATCCTGTTCCGACAAGCCCACATCCACTGCGCCCGGCACCTTGCGCAGTTTCTCCATGAACTCAGTCGTCAGCTCCATCAGCTTGCGTGAATCGGTACCCGAGAAGCGAATCTGCACCGGCTTCTGCGCGCCATTGTTCAAATCGTCCAGCACGGTGTATTCCGCGCCGACCAGACGAGACACCCGCGTGCGCAGGTCCGCCGCAATCTCCGCCGCACTGCGCTTGCGCTGCGTGCTCTTGCCCAGGTCCACATAGATGCGGCCGCCGCTGACGTTGACCGTCTCATTGGTCGCTTTGGTTTCCGGAATCTCGCGGGCCAGCGCCGCCGCGGCGCCCACCTTCAGCCGCGAATATTCCAGGCTGGAACTCGCAGGCGTGCGCACATCCACCGCGATGTTGCCCGAGTCCGTCTTCGGCAGGAAACTGCTGCCCCCGAACTTGGACTGCAACACGATGGCCAGGATGAAACTCAGCACCGCAAAGAAGGCCATCCAGCGGCGGTGATGGAGTGCCCAGGCGATGACTCGGCCATACCGGTCCGCCTGATGGTCGAACCAGTGGTTGAAGCGTTCCAGCAGGCGCGAAATGCCCGTCTTCTTCTGCTCGTGATACCCGGGTGGGTCGCCCCAATAGGCCGACAGCATCGGGTCAAGGGTGAAGGAGATGAAGAGCGACACCAGCACCGACGCCACCACGGTCAGGCCGAACGGCCGGAACCATTCGCCGGACACGCCCGGCATGAAGGCCACCGGCACAAACACCGCCACGATGGAGAAGGTGGTGGCGGCCACGGCCAGTCCGATCTCGGCCGTACCCTTGAGCGCCGCCGTGCGGCGATCCGCCCCCCGTTCCATGTGCCGGACGATGTTCTCACGCACCACGATGGCATCGTCGATCAGCACCCCGATAGCGAGCGACAGACCGAGCAGGCTCATGAAGTTCAGGGTGAAGCCGCACAGCCACACGGCGATGAAGGCCGCCACCACCGACGTCGGCAGCGACAGCGCCGTGATCAGGGTGGAGCGCCAGGAGTTCAGGAACACGTACACCACGAAGACGGTCAGCCCGGCGCCGAAGACCAGCGCATGAATGACGTTGTTCAGGCTGTCCTGCGCATCCTTGCCACCGTCCTGCGTCACCTCCAGCTTGGTGCCCGGCTTGAGCGTCTTGTTGATCTCGTCGACCAGCTGCCGGGTTTCATTGGCTACCGAGACGGTGGATGCATCCCGCGAGCGGGTGACCGCCAGACCGACGTTGGGATTGCCGTTGCGCACCGACAGACCGGTCTGCTCGGCGAAACCGTCCTGCACCGTGGCCACCTGACCCAGCCGCACCAGCTCATTGCCGGAGCGCTTGACCACGATCTGGGTGAAGTCCTCCGGCGATTCGAGCCGTCCCAGCAGCCGGATGCTCTGGTCTTCCATGGTGCCGCGCACCTTGCCCACCGGCGCCGTCGTGTTCTGCATGCGCAGGGCCTGCACCACTTCGGTCACCGAGACATTGAACTCCCGCAGTTTCTGCGCATTCAGCAGCACCGACAGCTCGCGCTTGAGCGCGCCGTTGACGGTGACGGTGGCCACACCGGACAGGGCCCGGAACCGGTCTGCCAGTTGGTCCTCCGCCAGGCGGGAAATCTCCGCATGGCTTTCGGCGCTGGACGACAGCGCCAGCTGCATCACCGGCTCGGAGGACGGGTCATAGCGCTGCAGCACCGGCTCGCGCATTTCCGTCGGCAGCTTGTGACGAACCGCGCCAATGGCATTGCGGATCTCATCGGCCGCCTCGGCCATGTTCTTGTTGAACTCGTAGATGAGGATGAACTGGGCCGTGCCTTCATTGGCGGTGGCCCGCACCTCGGTCACGCCCGGGATGCTCTGCATCGATTTCTCGATGCGGTTGATCACCTCGCGCTCCACCGTCTCCGGAGACGCACCCGGATAGGTGATGGCGACCACCATCACCGGTTCCTGGACGTCCGGAATCTGGTTGACCCGCAACTTGGACAAGGCCAGCAGCCCCATGCACATCAGCATGATGATCACCACGATCATGGCGACCGGCTTCTTGACCGAGAAATTGGAAAGGAACATGGTCGTCTCCGTGCGGATCAGGCGGCCCGCGAACGCAGCAGGGGCTCACAGCCCTGCGCGGAGGAGGTCATGGTGGACGGCTTGGGGGCCGAGGGCGCGGCAGGCGGTGGCAAGGCCTTGGTGAAGGTGACCGCCTGGCCATCCTGCAACGTGATGTTGGGATGGCGCAGCAGCCGGTCGCCGCTCTTGAGGCCCCCGGCCACCACATACAGGCCCTGCCGCTCGTCGCGGGCGCCGAGCTTCACTTCCACCTTGTGCAGCTTGGCTCCGTCGATGCGCCAGACGTAACTGCGGTCGCCCTCACGCACCAGCGCGTTGTCGGCCACCATCAGCGCGGAGACGCTGGTGGCCTGCACCCGGCCTTCGGCATACAGACCCGCCACGCCGGGCTGCTGCGCGCCGCTGAAGTCCACCAGCACTTCCACCTGGCGGGTGTTGGTGTTGGCCGCCTGCGCAATGCGGCGGATCTTGCCCTGGAAGTCCACCTGCGGATACCCGTTGACCTTGAAGTAGACCACCTGGCCCAGCTTGAGTTCGGCCATGCGGTCCGCCGACACCAGCCCTTCGAAGCGCATGCTGGCGGGGTCCATGACCTTGATCAGTTCCTTGCCCAGTTGGGCGGAGTCGCCGGGCGACACCTTGCGGTCGCTCACCACGCCGTCAAACGGCGCGCGGATTTCGGTGCGCTGCTGCTGCTGGCGGGCGGTGGCCTGACGGGCCTTGGCGGCCACCAGGTCACTCTGGGCGTTGTTGCGGCGAACCTCGGCGTCTTCCATCGCCTGGATGGAGCTCATGCCCTGCGCCTGCAGCGTCTTGAGCCGCTGGTACTGGCGTTCGGCCTGCTCGAAACTCTGGCCGGAAGCCCGCACCGCTTCATCGGCGGACTGCACGCTGTCGCGGATGGCGGTGTCGTCCAGGCGGACCAGCAGGTCCCCCCGTTTCACGCTCTCGCCGTTTTCCTTGTAGACGGCCAACACCACGGCCTGCAGCTCGGCCCGCAGATCCGCACGGCGCTCGGGCTGGATGGAACCGGTGATGACCGGGCCGCTGGCGTACTGGCTCTCGCCCAGCGTCTGCACGTCTTCCGGCGCGACGATCAGGCTGACAGCACCAGCCTCGGCCACGGCCTTGGCGTCCTTCTTCGCGTCCCCGCCCGCCTTGGCATCGGGACGGCTGCAGGCAGTGAGGACGGCCAGCGAGGCCAGGGCAATCAGCGACAGGCGCGACAGAGGCGGCATGAATCGAGCTCCGAAGAATCAGGCGGGTGAACAGACAGTCTGAGGTGTTCGCACGCCTGCGCGCACGCCTGGAACTACAGCGTGCACACGTCGGTCTTGGAGGTCGGCGTGGAGCCAGACCCATGCCGGGTTCGTGCGAAAAGCGCGCTAGCTTAACGCCTAAGCCGACCCGTGATGATGGTCACACCCGCCAGGGGGTGCCGTTCGCCTATTGAAGGGGATCTTTCAGCGCTTCGGGGACCGCCAGCGCCACCACATCAATGCCCTCTTCCACCAGCGCCTGGGCCTCGTCGGGCGTGGCCTGGCCGCGGATTCCACGCGCTTCGGTCTCGCCATAATGGATGCGGCGAGCCTCTTCAGCGAACCGCTCGCCGACGTCTTCGGTGTTGGCCATGATCTGGCGCACCGCCTGCATGACCTGACGTTGCAGGTCGGCTGGGGTCAGGCCGGTGTGGGGGCCAGTGGCCGGGACGATGGGGCCATCGCCGGCGCGCCCATCACTGCGGACGGCCGGAAGGTCCCTGTGCCGGCCCGACGGTCGGCCGTCATGCGGGCCCGGGTATTGACTCATGGGATGGCCGGAAGGACTGCGAGGGCCGCTCGCGTCGCCACCGTTGCCCGAAGACGAGCGCCCGGCAGCGGCCGCCGGTTCCGGCGCGGACGACAGATTCAGCCGCGGCGCGCTTGGCATGCGCCGCACCTGCGCGCTGCTGCACAGGGGGCAACTCAGCAAACCGCGCTGCTGCTGCGATTCAAAGTCAGTGGCGGAGCCGAACCAGCCCTCAAAGCCGTGGCCCGCCTCACACGCCAGATTCAGTACCAACATGAGCGCAATGCTAGCCGTTCCAGGGCCAGTCTGCCGGGCTCAGGCCGCGGCGGTCCAGTTCAGCGGCCAGGCGCCGTCGCGCCAGCGGGCCAGCCACAGCAGGCAGGTCAGCGATTTGGCATCGGTCAGCTCGCCGCGGATGGCCATCTGCTCCAGCGTCGCCTGGTCGTAGGCGACGACATCCAGGAACTCCCCGACGTCCAGCTTGCGCTCTCCGGCCACCAGCCCGCGCGCAAAGAAGATCTCGATGCGTTCGGTGGAATAGGCAATCGCGTTGTGCATCACCCCGGCATAGGCCCATTCGGTGGCCCGATAACCGGTTTCTTCCAGCAGTTCCCGCTGGGCGCAGACCATCGGCGCCTCGTCCGGGTCCAGCTTGCCAGCGGGGAACTCCAGCATCACCCGGCCCATCGGATACCGATATTGCCGCTCGAGCAGCAGCCGGCCGTCGTCCAGGATGGGGACGATCACCGCCGCACCGGGATGGTGGATGTATTCGCGGGTGGTTTCCCGGCCGTCGGGCAGTTGTACCCGGTCGCGGGAGACCTGAAGAAAATTGCCGCGCAACACCCACTGGGCACTGAGCGGCAATTCACGGAGGTGAGGGTCGGCGTCCGCGGCGGGCGGGATGCCGTCGAAGGGAGTGTCAGCGGTCGTCGTCATCGAACTCTCGAACACGGGTCCGGGACCGGCGCAGGTAGCGCCAGACGAAACCCGGAAAACCCAGGGTGATGAACAGCGCCAGGGCGGCAGCGTAGAACTCCCAGCCCTGGGAATACCGCTGGCCGAGGCGGGCCTCCAGGCCCACCCCGATGGCCAGCGTCAGGAGGGCCAGCAAGAACAGTTCCAGCAGACGCCAGCCGGCGGCCTTGGGCTCACGACGTGGGCCGACCAGCAGCACCCGGGAACTGAGGTAAGGCAGGTTGGCGGCCACCAGGGCCACCACCAGCACGGTCCAGACCGACGCGCTTTGCTCCATGCGGAAACGTCCCTGCCCTCTTTCGGTGCTACTTCAGTGCTTCAGTGCGTCAGCGCGCGGGTCAGCGCCTGGCTGCACAGGGTCAGCAGGCCGCCCGGCAGGATGCCCAGGACCAGCACCGCCAGGCCGTTGATCGACATCACAAAGCGCGCATCGGCAGGCGCCGTCAACCCGGCACGGTCGGTCGGTTCGTCAAAGAACATGACCTTGACCACACGCAGGTAGTAGAACGCGCCAATCAGCGACAGCATCACCGCGATCACGGCCAGCCAGATGTACAGCTCGGACCCGGTGGTGACCATCGCCTGCAGCACCGCCAGCTTGCCGTAGAAGCCCGCCGTCGGCGGGATGCCGGTCAGCGAGAACATGTAGATGGCCATGACCAGCGCATACCACGGGCTGCGCTTGTAGAGACCGGCCAGATCGCTGATCTGCTCGGACTCGAAGCCCTGGCGCGACAGCAGCATCACCAGACCGAAGCTGCCCAGCGTGGTCAGCACGTAGGTGATGGCGTAGAACATGGCGGAGCTGTAGGCATTCAGCGCGAAGTCGCTGGAGCCGTTGATCACGCCCGAGGCCAGACCCAGCACCACGAAGCCCATCTGGGCGATCGTGGAATAGGCCAGCATGCGCTTGAGGTTGGTCTGCGCAATGGCGGCGAGGTTGCCCACCACCAGCGAGGCCACCGCCATCACCAGCAGCATCTGCTGCCAGTCATTGGCCAGGCCCAGCATGCCGTCCACCAGCAGGCGCAGCGTGATGCCAAAGGCGGCCAGCTTGGGCGCGCCGCCAATCAGCAGCGTGGCGGCGGTCGGAGCGCCTTGATAGACGTCCGGCACCCACATGTGGAAGGGAGCGGCACCGAGCTTGAAGCCCAGGCCAGCCACCACGAACACCACACCCAGCACCAGCACCGCCTTGTTGGGGGCGCCGGCGGCGACCACTTCGAAGACACGCGGAATGGACAGCGAACCGGTGGCGCCGTACATCATCGACAGGCCATACAGCAGGAAGCCCGAGGCCAGTGCGCCCAGCACGAAGTACTTCATCGCCGCTTCGGTCGAGACCGTATGGTCGCGGCGCAGTGCGGTCAGGGCATACAGCGACAGGCTCATCAACTCCAGACCCAGATAGATCATCAGGAAGTTGTTGGCCGCCACCATCACGCCCACGCCCAGCAGCGACAGCATGCTCAGCGTGAACAGCTCGCCCTTGAGCATGTCGCGGGATTCGGCGTACGGACGGGCATACACCAGGGTGACGATCAGCGCGATGGCCGAGACGCCGGAGAGCAGATGGCTCATCGGGTCCACGATCATCATGCCCTGCATCGCCACCGCGGGCGCATCGCCCAGGGCCGCGAAGTGCATGGCCGCCACCACCGCCAGGCTGAGCTGGCTCAGCCAATAGGTGGGCGTGCGACGCGGATCGGTGACGAACAGGTCCACCAGCGCGACCACACAGGCCATCACCAGCAGCGCAATTTCAGGGTAGGCAGCGACCCAGTTCATTTCAGTCATTGTGGTGGGCCCTTATTGAATCTTGGACACCGCGACGTGCTTGAGCAGCTCGGTGACCGATTGGTGCATCACGTCGGTGAAAGGCTTGGGATACACGCCCATCCACAACACGGCAACCGCCAGGATGGCCAGCATCAGGAACTCACGTGCGTTGATGTCGGTCAGGGCCTTGACGTTGTCATTGGCCACCGGACCGAAGTAGACGCGCTTGATCATCCACAGCGTGTAGGCAGCACCGAAGATCAGCGCCGTCGCAGCCAGCAGGCCGATCCAGAAGTTGAACTGCACCGCACCCAGGATCACCATCCATTCGCCGACGAAACCGGCGGTGGCGGGCAGACCGCAGTTGGCCATGCCGAACAGCACCGCGAAGGCCGCGAACTTGGGCATGGTGTTGACCACACCGCCGTAGTCGGCGATCTCACGCGAGTGAACGCGGTCGTACAGCACGCCGATGCACAGGAACATGGCGCCGGACACAAAGCCGTGGGCAATCATCTGCACGATGGCGCCGGAGACCCCCAGCTCATTGAACAGGAAGAAGCCCAGCGTCACGAAGCCCATGTGGGCCACCGACGAATACGCCACCAGCTTCTTCATGTCGCGCTGGACCATGGCCACCAGGCCGATGTAGATCACCGCGACCAGCGACAGCGCCACGATCACCCAGGCGTACTCACGGGCCGCATCGGGGGCGATGGGCATCGAGAAACGCAGGAAGCCGTAAGCGCCCAGCTTCAGCATGATGGCGGCCAGCACCACCGAACCGGCGGTCGGCGCTTCCACGTGAGCGTCCGGCAGCCAGGTGTGGACCGGCCACATCGGCACCTTCACCGCGAAGGCCGCGAAGAAGGCGAAGAACAGCAGCGTCTGGGCCGACAGCGGCAGCGGCAGCTGATGCCAGGTGAGGATGTCGAAGCTGCCCGACTTGTTGTACAGGTAGAGCAGCGCAATCAGCATCAGCAGCGAGCCGGCCAGCGTGTAGAGGAAGAACTTGAACGCGGCGTAGACCCGACGCGGACCGCCCCACACGCCGATGATGATGTACATCGGGATCAGCGTGGCCTCGAAGAACACGTAGAACAGCATGCCGTCCAGGGCGGAGAACACCCCGACCATCAGACCCGACAGGATCAGGAAGGCGCCGTAGTACTGGTGCACCCGGGTTTCGATCACTTCCCAGGCCGACAGCACCACGATGATGGTGATGAAGGCGGTCAGTGGCACAAACCACATCGAGATGCCATCCACGCCCAGGTGGTAGTGGATGTTGAAGCGTTCGATCCAGTTCGCCTTCTCGACGAACTGCATCGCCGCAGTGGCGTCATTGAAGCCCGTGATCACGGGCAGCGTGACGAGGAAGCTGATCACGGCGGCGCCGAGCGCGAGCCAGCGCATTGCGCCCGCGTTCTCGTCGCGACCCAGCACCAGCAACAGGGCGCCGAAAACGACCGGCAGCCAAATGGCAAGACTTAGCAACATTCTTATTCTCCGCCGATCAACGCCCGAACAGGTTCATCAGCTGGTTGACCATGTGGGGCCACAGCTGCCAGGTCATCAGACCGACCACACCCAGGATCATGACCAGCGCATACCAGTAGAGGTGGCCGGTTTGCACCAGTCGCACCAGGCCGGCGATGCCGCCCACGGTGCGTGCACCGCCGTTGATCACGATGCCGTCGATGATGCCCTGGTCGCCCACCTTCCACAGGCCGGTCCCGAGCATGCGTGCGGCGCGGGCCAGCACGTTCTCGTTGAACCAGTCCATGTAGTACTTGTTCTCCAGGATCGTCACGATCGGGCGGAAGACCCGCGCGAGGGTGGCCGGGATCTGCGGCGCGACCATGTAGAAGATATAAGCCGTCACCACGCCCGCGAAGGCCAGCCACAGCGGCAGGGTCTTGAGCGAGTGGACCGCCATGGCGGCAGCACCGTGGAACTCTTCCGCCAGTTCGGTCATGGCGTGGTGCACGTCATGGTTCACGAAGATGGCGTCCTTGAAGAAGTCACCGTGGAGCATCGGCTGGATGGTCAGGTAACCGATCACGACCGACGGGATGGCCAGCAGGATCAGCGGAATGGTCACCACCCACGGCGATTCATGCGGCGTGTGGTCGTGGCCATGGCCGTGGTCGTCGTGATGGTCGTGCTCGCCCGGGAACGGCTTGTGGTGGAAGTGTTCCTTGCCATGGAAGACCAGGAAGTACATCCGGAAGCTGTAGAAGGCGGTCACGAAGACACCGGCCAGCACGGCGAACGAAGCGAATCCGGCCGCCGGCAGATGGCTGGCGTGCACCGCTTCAATGATGCTGTCCTTCGAATAGAAGCCCGAGAACAGCGGCGTGCCGATCAGCGCCAGCGAACCCAGCAGCGAGGTGATCCAGGTGATGGGCATGTACTTGCGCAGGCCGCCCATGTTGCGGATGTCCTGGTCATGGTGCATGCCGATGATCACCGAGCCCGCACCCAGGAACAGCAGCGCCTTGAAGAACGCGTGCGTCATCAGGTGGAACACCGCGACCGAGTAGGCCGAAGCGCCCAGGGCGACCGTCATGTAACCCAGCTGCGACAGCGTGGAGTAGGCCACCACGCGCTTGATGTCGTTCTGGATGATGCCCAGGAAGCCCATGAACAGCGCCGTGATGGCACCGATCACCATGATGAAGTTCAGCGCGGTGTCGCTCAGCTCGAACAGCGGGCTGAAGCGCGACACCATGAAGATGCCGGCGGTCACCATGGTGGCCGCGTGGATCAGTGCGGAGATGGGGGTCGGGCCTTCCATCGAATCCGGCAGCCAGACGTGCAGCGGGAACTGCGCGCTCTTGCCCATCGCACCGATGAACAGGCAGATGCAGGCCACGGTCAGCATCATCCAGTCCTGGCCGGGGAACTTGATCGCGGCCAGTTCATTCGCCTTGGCGAAGGTCTCGGTGTAGTTCAGCGAGCCGCCATAAGCCACCAGCAGGCCGATGCCCAGGATGAAACCGAAGTCACCCACCCGGTTGACCAGGAAGGCCTTCATGTTGGCGAAGATGGCCGTCGGCTTGGTGTACCAGAAACCGATCAGCAGGTAGGACACAAGACCCACCGCTTCCCAGCCGAAGAACAGCTGCAGCATGTTGTTGCTCATCACCAGCATCAGCATGCTGAATGTGAACAGCGAGATGTAGCTGAAGAAGCGCTGGTAGCCGGGGTCTTCCTCCATGTAGCCGATGGTGTAGATGTGCACCATCAGCGAGACGAAGGTCACCACGCACATCATCATCGCGGACAGGCCGTCGATCATGAAGCCGACTTCCATCTTCAGGCCGCCCAGGCTCATCCATTCATAGAGGGTCTGGTTGAAGCGTGCGCCGTCCTGGATGACGGACTTCAGCGTCATCACCGAGATGATCAGCGAGATGAGCACGCCCAGGATGGTGACGGTGTGAGCGCCGCGGCGCCCCACCTGCTTGCCGAAAAGGCCAGCCACCACCGCGCCGACCAGCGGTGCCAGCGGCACCGCCAGCAGCATGTTCTGTGAAAGTGTTGCAGACATTGTTTTTCTCTCTTCCTGCCGCCCGTCAGCCCTTCAGGGCGTCCAGCTCTTCCACGTTGATGCTGCTGCGATTGCGGAACAACACCACCAGGATGGCGAGGCCGATGGCGGACTCCGCCGCCGCGACCGTGAGGATGAAGAACACGAACACCTGACCCGCCATGTCGCCCAGGTAGTGGGAGAAGGCCACGAAGTTCAGGTTGACCGCCAGCAGCATCAGCTCGATGGCCATCAGCAGCACGATCAGGTTCTTGCGGTTCAGGAAGATGCCGATCACCGACAGGGCGAACAGGATGGCGCCCAGGGTGAGGAAATGGCCCAGCGTCAGAACGCCCATCATGCGGCTCCTTCGTTCTTCTCGGCCGGCACGGCCGGTTGTTCCACGGTCGGGGCCACCTTGATGATGCGCAGGCGGTCGCCCTTCTTGACGCGGACCTGTTCGGACGGGTCCTGATGACGCGAGTCCTTGCGGCCGCGCAGGGTCAGTGCGATGGCGGCAATGATGGCCACCAGCAGCAGCACGGCAGCGATCTGCAGCGGCGCCAGATAGTGGGTGTAGATGTTGATGCCCAGCAGCTTGGCATTGCCCAGCTTGGCCACCTCAGCCGGCATGGCCTGGGCTTCGCTGACGCGGAAACCCGGCATCAGGATCAGCGCCATTTCCAGGGCGATGAAGGCACCGATCAGACCGGCGGCGGGCACATGCTTCCAGAAGCCCTTGCGCACCGTGTCTGAATCGAAATCCAGCATCATCACGACGAACAGGAACAGCACCATGACGGCGCCGATGTACACCAGCACCAGCGTGATGGCCAGGAACTCCGCCTTGAGCATCATCCAGATGCAGGAGGCGTTGAAGAAGGCCAGGATCAGGAACAGGGCCGAATAGACCGTGCTGCGAGCCGTGATCACAAGGACCGACGACCCGAGCAGGACGACCGAGAAGAAGTAGAACAGCAGGGTTGTGATGTTCATGGGGTTTCCTGCAAGCAGGCTGAGGCGCAGGGCCGGCCGCCCTCCCCTCGGGGAAGGCCGCCAGACCGCCGGACTCAGCGGTACTTGGCGTCGGCCTCCTTGCTGGCTGCGATTTGCGGCTCGTAGCGGTCCCCGACAGCCAGGAGCATTTCCTTGGTGAAGTAGAGGTCGCCACGCTTTTCGCCGTGGTATTCGAAGATGTCGGTTTCGACGATCGAGTCCACCGGGCAGCTTTCTTCGCAGAAGCCGCAGAAGATGCACTTGGTCAGGTCGATGTCGTAGCGGGTGGTTCGGCGCGAGCCGTCCGCACGCACATCGGACTCGATGGTGATGGCCATGGCCGGGCACACCGCTTCGCACAGCTTGCAGGCGATGCAGCGCTCTTCACCGTTCTCGTACCGGCGCAGCGCATGCAGACCGCGGAAACGCGGCGACAGCGGCGTCTTCTCTTCCGGGAACTGCACCGTGATGTTGCGCGAGAGGAAATGCCGGCCGGTCAGGGCCATGCCCTTGAACAGCTCGGTGAGCATGAAGCTCTTGAGTAGGTCCTTGATGGAGCTCACAGCGGACACCTCGGATTACTTCCAGATATTGAAGGGGGACTGGATCCACAGACCCACCAGCACCAGCCACACCAGGGTGACGGGGATGAAGATCTTCCAGCCCAGACGCATGATCTGGTCATAGCGGAAGCGCGGGAAAGTCGCACGCACCCACAGGAAGCCGGTCACGACCACGAAGGTCTTGAAGAACAGCCAGAACCAGTTCCACAGCGGCATGGTCTTCTCGATGATCGAGGGGGTGTCCATGCCCAGCAGGCTGAAGGAGATCGGCGCGGCCCATCCGCCCAGGAACATGACCACGGCCAGGGCGGACACGAGGATCATGTTGGCGTATTCGGCCAGGAAGAACATCGCGAACGACATGCCCGAGTACTCGATCATGTGGCCGGCCACGATTTCCGATTCACCTTCCACCACGTCGAACGGGTGACGGTTGGTTTCGGCCAGGCCCGAGATGAAATACACCACGAACACCGGCAGCAGCGGCAGCCAGTTCCAGGAGAGGAAGCTCAGGCCCATCGAGGCGAACCTGCCGGTGTCCTGGCTGACGACGATGTCGGTCATGTTCATCGAGCCGGTGACCATCAGCACGATGACCAGCGCGAAGCCCATGGCGATTTCATACGACACCATCTGCGCCGAGGCCCGCAGTGCACCCAGGAAGGCGTACTTCGAGTTGGAGGCCCAGCCGGCGATGATCACGCCATAGACTTCCAGCGAGGTGATGGCCATCACGAACAGCAGGCCGGCATTGACGTCGGCCACGGCCGCGCCCGGACCAAAGGGCACCACCGCCCATGCGGCCAGGGCCGGCATGATGGTCATGATGGGGCCCAGGAAGAACAGGCTCTTGTTGGCCGCCGACGGGATGATGATCTCCTTGAAGATCAGCTTCACCGCATCGGCGATCGGGGTCAGCAGACCCATCGGGCCCACGCGGTTCGGGCCCGGGCGGATCTGCGACCAGCCGATGGCCTTGCGTTCCCACAGGGTCAGATAGGCCACGCAGAGCATCAGCGGTGCGACCACCGCGATGATCTTCAGCAGGCTCCAGATCACCATCCAGGTGCCTGCCCAGAAAGCGCCATCCATCAGCGAGGCGCCGGCGTTGTACAGGTTATCCATCGTCTCGTCCTCAGGCCTTGGTCACGCTGACGGCGCCGAACAGGGCACCCAGCGCGGCGGTTTCCGGCACACCGGCGGGCACACGCACCACGTTGGCGGCCAGGCTGGCGTCGAGCTGCGCGGCCAGCACGGCTTCGCCGGCACCGGCCTGCGTGACGCGAACCTGGGCGCCCTGCCCTTGCAGGCCGAGTTCGTTCCACAGGGCTTGCGACAGGCCGACCAGAGCGGCGTCGCGGCCATCACGGGTCAGTTGCAGCGAGCTGGCGCGTCGCACCAGGGCGTCGGTGGCGTAGATCGGCACGGCGGTCAGGCGTTCCAGACCCTGGGCAGCCGAGGACGCGGACGCAGCGGACGCCTGCACGTTGTTGCTCAGACGATCGCTCAGTTCGGTGCTGACGCCCAGGGCCGCATTGCGGACCTGTTCGGAGCTGTCGAACTCGAAGCCGGACAGGCCCAGCAAATTGCCCAGCACGCGCAGGATCTTCCAGGCCGGACGGGTTTCGCCGCGGGCCTTCACCACACCAACGAAGCTCTGCAGGCGACCTTCGGCATTGACGAAGCTGCCCGAGGTCTCGGTGAACGGCGCGGCGGGCAGCAGCACGTCGGCGTAGTCCAGACCGGTCTTGAACGGGCTCAGCACCACCACCATCTCGGCGGCAGCCACGGCCTTGGCCGCAGCGGCGGCGTTGGCACCGTCCAGCACCGGGTCGGTGTTGAGCAGCACCAGGGCCTTGGCCGGCTGGTCGTTCAGCAGTTGGGCGGCGGAGCGGCCACCCTGGCCCGGACGGGCCTTCACCAGCTGTGCGCCGACGGTGTTGGCGGCGGCACCCATCACACCGACGCTGGCGCCGGTCTGTGCACCGATCCAGTTGGCCAGGGCCAGCAGGGTCGAGGCTTGCGGATGCTGCACGGCGGCATTGCCCAGCAGGATGGCCTTGCGTTCACCCGACAGCAGAGCGTCGGCCAGGCGGCGGGAAGCGTCCGTCGCTTCACCAGCGACCGGCGCACTGCCGCCCTTGACGCTGGCGATGGCCGCAGCCACACCGGCCAGTTCCTGCACCCAGGCGCTCGGGGCGGCGGTGATGCGGGAAGCCACCGGCATCAGCCAGTTGTCTTCAGCGGCGCCCAGGGCCAGGATTTGCGCGCCTTGACGGGCGGCCTGACGCAGACGCTGCGCAAACAGCGGATGGTCCTTGCGCAGGAAGGAGCCGACCACGAAGGCGCGGTCCAGCTGCGACAGCGAGGCGATCGAGGTGCCCAGCCAGAAGGCCTTGCCGGCTTCGGCGCGGAAGGCCGGATCGGCCGCGCGCAGCGCGGTGTCGATGTTCTCGCTGCCCAGGCCGCGCACCAGCTGAGCCAGCAGATGCAGCTCTTCGACGGTGCTGTGCTCGGAACCCAGGCCGGCGATGGCGGCAGCGCCCTTCTCGGACTTGATCTGCTTCAGGCCATTGGCCACGTATTCCAGCGCGGTGGTCCAGTCGACCGGCTTCCACTGGCCGCCCTGCTTGAGCATCGGGGTGGTCAGGCGCTCGTCGCTGTTCAGCGATTCATACGAGAAGCGGTCGCGGTCGGCGATCCAGCATTCGTTGACCGCTTCGTTTTCCATCGGCACGACGCGCAGGACTTCATTGCCCTTGACCTGGACGACCAGGTTGGCGCCAGTGGAGTCATGCGGGCTGACGCTCTTGCGGCGCGACAGTTCCCAGGTGCGGGCGCTGTAGCGGAAGGGCTTGCTGGTCAGCGCGCCGACCGGGCAGATGTCGATCATGTTGCCCGACAGCTCGGAGTCCACCGTCCGACCGACGAAGGTCTGGATCTCGCTGTGCTCGCCGCGGTGGGCCATGCCCAGTTCCATCTGGCCAGCGATTTCCTGGCCGAAGCGCACGCAGCGGGTGCAATGGATGCAGCGGCTCATCTCCTCCATGGAGATCAGCGGGCCCACGTTCTTGTGGAACACCACCCGCTTCTCTTCCGAGTAGCGCGACTTGCCGGCGCCGTAACCCACGGCCAGATCCTGCAGCTGGCATTCACCGCCCTGGTCGCAGATGGGGCAATCCAGTGGGTGATTGATCAGCAGGAACTCCATCACGCCCTGCTGGGCCTTGATGGCTTTGTCGCTCTTGGTGCGCACGATCATGCCCTGCGTCACCGGCGTGGCGCAGGCAGGCAGCGGCTTGGGCGCCTTTTCCACGTCCACCAGGCACATGCGGCAGTTGGCGGCGATGGACAGCTTCTTGTGATAGCAGAAGTGCGGGATGTAGGTGCCGGCCTTTTCGGCGGCATGCATCACCATGCTGCCTTCAGCCACTTCGACCTTCCGGCCGTCGAGTTCGATTTCAACCATAGCTTGTTCTCAGCGGCTCCGGTATCAGGCCAGCGACCCGGCTAGGGCATGACGCGGTTGGGAAGGGGAAGACTGGGCCTGCTCGATCATGGCGACGAACTCATGCTTGAAGTGCTTGATCATCGCGCGCACCGGCATGGCTGCGGCGTCGCCCAGGGCGCAGATGGTGCGACCCTGGATGTTGTCGGCCACCGAATTCAGCAGGTCGATGTCTTCCATGCGGCCCTTGCCGTGGGCAATGCGTTCGATGACGCGGTGCATCCAGCCGGTGCCTTCGCGGCAGGGGGTGCACTGGCCGCAGGACTCGTGGGCGTAGAAGTAGGACAGGCGCAGCAGGCTGTTGACCATGCAGCGCGAGTCGTCCATCACGATGACGGCGCCCGAACCCAGCATCGAGCCGGCCTTGGCGATGGAGTCATAGTCCATCGTGCACTGCATCATGATGTCGGCCGGCAGCACCGGGGCGGACGAACCACCCGGGATCACCGCCTTGAGCTTGCGACCGGTGCGCACACCGCCGGCCAGCTCCAGCAGCTTCTCGAACGAGGTGCCCAGCGGCACTTCATAGTTGCCGGGACGGTTGACGTCGCCCGAGACCGAGAAGATCTTGGTGCCGCCGTTGTTCGGCTTGCCGATTTCCAGGTAGGGCTGACCGCCGTTGCGGATGATCCAGGGGACCGCCGCAAAGGTCTCGGTGTTGTTGATGGTCGTGGGCTTGCCGTACAGGCCGAAGCTGGCCGGGAACGGCGGCTTGAAGCGCGGCTGGCCCTTCTTGCCTTCCAGCGACTCCAGCAGCGCGGTTTCTTCGCCGCAGATGTAGGCGCCGAAACCATGGTGCGCATGCAGCTGGAAGCTGAAGTTGCTGCCCAGGATGTTGTCGCCGAGCAGGCCGGCCGCACGGGCTTCTTCCAGGGCGGCTTCGAAGCGCTCGTACACCTCGAAGATTTCGCCGTGGATGTAGTTGTAGCCGGTGCGGATGCCCATGGCGTAAGCCGCGATCGCCATGCCTTCGATGACGATGTGCGGGTTGAACATGAGGATGTCGCGGTCCTTGCAGGTGCCCGGTTCGCCTTCGTCCGAATTGCAGACGAGGTACTTCGGTCCCGGGAACTGGCGGGGCATGAAGCTCCACTTCAGGCCGGTGGGGAAACCGGCGCCGCCACGACCGCGCAGGCCCGAAGCCTTCACCTCGGCAATGACCTGGTCCGGCGTCAGACCTTCGCCGCCGTCCTGGCCCAGGATCTTGCGCAGGGCCTGATAACCGCCACGCGCCTGATAGTCCTGGATCGACCAGTTCTTGCCATTCAGGTCCGCATAGATCTGCGGGCCCAGGTGACGGTCATGGAAGCAGGTCTCGGCACCCGTCGATTGCCACTTGGAGAGATCGATGTTCATGCGCGTTCCCTCAGTTCTTGGCAGCGTGCGCCTTCAGCGCATCCACCAGTTCATCCAGGCGCTGATGGCTCATGAAGCTGCACATCTGGCGGTCATTGACCAGCATCACCGGCGCATCGGCGCAGGCGCCCAGGCATTCGCTCTTCTGCACGGTGAACAGGCCGTCGGCAGTGGTGCCGCCCTCTTCCACGCCCAGCTTGCCGCACAGATGGTCCAGCGCCTTCTGGCCGTCGCGCAGCTGGCACGGCAGGTTGGTACAGACGTTCAGCTTGAACTGGCCCAGCTTGCGCTGGTTGTACATGTTGTAGAAGGTCGTGACCTCGTAGACGGCAATGGCCGGCATGCCGAGGTAGGCGGCAATCGCATCTTCCGCCTCGCGGGACACAAAGCCCTGCTCCTGCTGCACGATCGACAGGCAGGCCATCACGGCCGACTGCGCCTGCTCGGCCGGGTACTTGGCCACTTCGCGGGCAAAGCGGGCCCGCGTGGCGTCGCTCAGCACAAACGGGGTGCCGGCGGTCTTCACAATTTCAGTGCTGCTCATCGCGTCACCACTCAACGGTCAATTTCACCGAACACGATGTCCATCGTGCCGATCACGGCCACCGCGTCAGCGATCATGTGGCCACGCGCCATCTCATCCAGCGCGGCCAGATGCGAATAGCCCGGAGCGCGGATCTTCAGGCGGTAGGGCTTGTTGGCTCCATCGCTGATCATGTAGATGCCGAATTCGCCCTTCGGATGCTCCACGCTGGCATACGCCTCGCCCTCGGGGACGCGGAAGCCTTCGGTGAACAGCTTGAAGTGGTGGATCAGCTCTTCCATGCTGCTCTTCATCGCCACGCGCGACGGAGGGGCCACCTTGTGGTTGTCGGTGATCACCGGACCCGGGTTGGCCTTCAGCCACTTCACGCACTGCTGCACGATGCGGTTGGACTGGCGCATTTCTTCGACGCGCACCAGATAGCGGTCGTAGGTGTCGCCGTTGGTGCCCACCGGAATGTCGAAGTCCATCTTGGAATAGACGTCGTAGGGCTGGGTCTTGCGGGTGTCCCACGCAATGCCGGAGCCGCGCAGCATCGGGCCGGTCAGGCCCAGATTCAGGGCACGCTCGGGCGACATCACACCGATGCCGACCGTCCGCTGCTTCCAGATGCGGTTGTCGGTCAGCAGGGTTTCGTAGTCGTCGACGTTGGCCGGGAACCGGTTGCAGAAGTCTTCGATGAAGTCCAGCATCGTGCCTTGACGGTTCTCATTGAGACGGTCAATGGCCTTCTGGTTCTTGATCTTGCTGACCTTGTACTGCGGCATGCTGTCCGGCAGGTCGCGGTAGACGCCGCCCGGACGGAAGTAAGCCGCATGCATCCGGGCGCCGGAGACTGCTTCGTACATGTCGAAGATGTCTTCCCGCTCGCGGAAGCAGTAGATCAGGATGTTCATCGCGCCGCAGTCGATGCCGTGCGCCCCGAGCCACAGCAGGTGGTTCAGGATGCGGGTCAGCTCGGCGAACATCACGCGGATGTACTGGGCGCGCTCGGGCACTTCCAGGCCCAGCATCTTTTCGATGGCCAGGCAGTAGGCATGCTCGTTGGCCATCATGGACACGTAGTCCAGACGGTCCATGTAGGGCAGCGACTGAATGAAGGTCTTGGTCTCGGCCAGCTTTTCGGTGGCGCGGTGCAGCAGACCGATGTGCGGGTCGGCGCGCTGGATGACTTCGCCGTCCAGCTCCAGCACCAGACGCAGCACGCCGTGGGCGGCCGGGTGCTGCGGCCCGAAGTTCAGGGTGTAGTTCTTGATTTCGGCCATGATCAGAGTCCGCCGTAGTTGTCTTCGCGGATGACGCGGGGCGTGATCTCGCGCGGCTCAATGGTCACCGGCTGGTAGACCACCCGCTTCTGTTCCGGGTCGTAGCGCATCTCGACGTGGCCGGTCACCGGGAAGTCCTTGCGCATCGGATGGCCGATGAAGCCGTAGTCCGTCAGGATGCGGCGCAGGTCTTCGTGACCTTCGAAGATGATGCCGTACAGGTCGAAGGCTTCGCGCTCGAACCAGTTGGCAGCATTCCAGATCGGGTTGACCGAGGCCACCACCGGGAAGTCGTCTTCCGGGGCGAAGACCTTCAGGCGCAGGCGCCAGTTCTTGTTGATCGACAGCAGGTGGACCACCACCGCAAAGCGCGGGCCTTCCCAGGCGCCGTCCTTGTAGGCGCTGTAGTCGACGCCGCAGAGGTCAATCAGCTGTTCAAAGCGCAGTTCGGAATGGTCACGCAGCAGTTTGGCCACGTTGGCATAGTCCTTGGCGGCCACGGTGAGGGTGATCTCACCGAGTTCGCGCTTCAGGGCCACGATCTGGCCACCCAGGACGGACTCAAGCGCCGCCTGCAAGGTATCGAGTTTGCTCATGTGCTTGGCTGGCTGAAGTGCTTAGCGCGCGATGGTGTTTTCGCGGCGGATCTTGGCCTGCAGCTGCAGGATGCCGTAGAGCAGCGCCTCGGCCGTCGGGGGACAGCCCGGGACATACACGTCCACCGGCACGATGCGGTCACAGCCGCGCACCACCGAGTAGCTGTAGTGGTAGTAGCCACCGCCATTGGCGCAGGAGCCCATGGAGAGCACCCAGCGCGGCTCGGCCATCTGGTCATACACCTTGCGCAAGGCCGGAGCCATCTTGTTGCACAGGGTGCCGGCCACGATCATCAGGTCGGACTGACGGGGGCTGGGGCGGAAGAGCATGCCAAAGCGGTCGATGTCATAACGGGCAGCACCCGCATGCATCATTTCCACCGCGCAGCAGGCCAGACCGAAGGTCATCGGCCACAGGGAGCCGGTCTTGGACCAGTTCACCAGCACGTCGATGGAAGTGGTCAGGAAGCCTTCCTTCATTACGCCTTCGTTACCCATATCGAAATCCCAATCTTTCGAAAGCATGGGGTCGGGCGCCCTGCCCTTCCCCACCGCACCACAGGCCTGCCGGTGTTGCCGGGAGGCCTGCGCACTGTTGGTGGCTCAGCAGCCGGTCATTCCCAGTCGAGGGCGCCCTTTTTCCATTCGTAGGCGAAACCCACGACCAGAATGCCCAGGAACACCATCATCGCCCAGAAGCCGGCAGACCCCACTTCGCGCAGGGACACGGCCCAGGGGAAGAGGAAGGCGATTTCCAGGTCGAACAGGATGAAGAGAATGGCGACGAGGTAGTAACGCACGTCGAATTTCATTCGCGCGTTTTCAAAGGCCTCGAAGCCGCATTCATAAGGGGAGTTTTTGGCCTCGTCAGGACGACGGGGGCCGAGCAGGAAGCCGAGAACCTGGGGTGCGATACCCACCACGGCGCCGACCAGAATGAAAAGGATGACGGGCAGGTATTGTTCCAGGCTCACGACGTTGCTCTTCGCTTGATGCCGGAAGGACAGTCAACGCAGGTCATGCACTGCAGGCCTGTAAGAACCACAGGCAATGCAGGTACCCGACAGACAGCCCCATTCCGAACAGGTTTCCAACGGGTCACCGAGCGTCATCCGGTGCGAAGAAACCTCCGCCGCCGGAACTCGGCAAACTTTCGGCAAAAACAACGGGCGCGCCGTGAGCGATAACGATGTATCGCCTACGGACCGCGCCCGCCTCGTCTTCTCAACCTTCCAAACTACACCCGTAATTCAGAAGCCTCGAAGACATCCACCTGCGTTCAGTTTCAAGAAACCCGGCTTTGGGGCTAGGTCTGGATACCTTGGCAGGCCGATTGATTCTGGTGCCGACGGCGAGACTCGAACTCGCACAGCTTTCGCCACTACCCCCTCAAGATAGCGTGTCTACCAATTTCACCACGTCGGCTTATGTCACCTCTCAGTGACTTTGTCTTGACGGCTCGCGTTTCAGACAGCCTCGCATTCTATACCGCTTTCTGAACCTCAATAGTGATCTGAAGCGATTTTGTCGAGAAGCTTACGCCAGCCGCCCACTTCGATCAGTTCGATGCGGCCGAGGCAGGTGCCACCGGAGACAGTGCAGCGCCCGGGACCACGTCAGCGGACGATGCGGCAGGGGCTGCGGCAGACGCCGGCAGCGCGGGGGCAGCCCCTTGCTCCAGCAGACGCTCGGCGGCGGTGGAACCGCCCAGACCCGACTCGCGATGGCTGCTCATATAGGCCAGGGCCAGTGTGCAGACAAAGAAGATCGTAGCTGCGATTGCGGTGCTGCGCGAGAGGAAGTTGGCACTTCCCGTGGCACCAAAGAGACTGCCCGAGGCACCGCTGCCAAAGGAAGCGCCCATGTCAGCGCCCTTGCCGTGCTGCACCAGCACCAGACCGATCATCGCCAGGGCAGCAATCAGCTGCAGCACCAGCACCAGATTCATCAACACTTGCATTTGCTTCTTTCTCCAGAACCCTTTTGGACCTTCAGCCGGTGGATTCAGCCGGCAGCACGGCAGATCGCCGCAAAATCAGCAGCCTTCAATGCGGCGCCTCCGATGAGGCCGCCGTCGATATCGGGCTGGGCAAACAGTTGGGTCGCATTGTCCGGCTTGACGCTGCCTCCGTAGAGGATCTGCATCTGGTCGGCCTTCTGCGTGGCCGCCTTGAGCTGCTGACGCAGCAGCGCATGCACATGCTGCGCCTGCTCCGGCGTGGCCGTCAGACCGGTGCCAATCGCCCAGACCGGCTCATACGCCACCACGATTTCCCCGATGCAATGCGTCAGGGTGTGGATGACCGCGGCCAGTTGGCGCTTGACGACTTCTTCGGTACGCCCCGCTTCGCGCTCGGCCAGCGTCTCGCCCACACAGACGATGGGCGTGATGCCATGCGCCAGCGCAGCCTTGGCCTTGTCGGCCACCAGCGGGTCGCTTTCCTGGTGATAGGCGCGACGCTCGGAGTGACCCACGATGACATAACGGCAGCCGATGTCCGCCAGCATGGCTGAGGACACCTCGCCGGTGTAGGCGCCCTGCTCGTGTGCCGAGCAATCCTGGGCGCCATACGCCACCCGCTGACCGGTCAAGGCCAGCGCGGTTTCAGTGATGTAGGGGAACGGCACGCACACGGCCACCTGGGCGTTCCAGGGACCGGCTTCCTTGAGGCCTGCCAGCAGCACGGCATTGGATGCACGGGTGCCATGCATCTTCCAGTTGCCCACTACCAGTTTCTTGCGCATCAATGCTTCTCCGTCTTGGTGTGCCAGCGCAGCACAATCTTGCCGACATGCTCGCCGGACTCCATCAGTGCATGGGCCTTGGCCGCTTCGGCAGCCGGCAACTGGCGGTACAGCACTGGCTGGATCTTGCGCTGCTCCAGCAGCGGCCACACCCGTTCACGCAACGCCTTGGCGATGCCGGCCTTGAAGGCCAGCGAGCGCGGACGCAGCGTGGAGCCGGTGACCGTGAGGCGCCTGCGCAGCACCTGGCCGGCGTCGAAGCCCGCCTGCACCCCGCCCTGCACCGCAATGATCACCGCACGGCCGTCATCGGCCAGGCATTCGACATTGCGAGCGACGTAGGCGCCCGCCACCATGTCCAGGATCACATCCACGCCGCGGCCCTCGGTGAAGGTCTTCACCTCCGCCACGAAGTCCTGCTCGCGGTAGTTGATCGCATGGTCGGCACCGAGCGCGACGCAGGCTTTGGCCTTGTCATCGCTGCCTACCGTCACCAGCACCTGCGAGCCCAGCGCCTTGGCCAGTTGAATGGCCGTGACACCAATGCCGCTGCTGCCGCCATGCACCAGCAGGGTTTCGCCTGGCTGCAGCTGCGCACGCTCGAAGACATTGCTCCACACCGTGAAGAAGGTCTCCGGCAGGCTGGCAGCCTCTTCCATGCTCCATCCAGCGGGTACCGGCAGGCACTGCGCCACCGGCGCCACGCACAGCTCGGCATAACCGCCACCCGCCACCAGCGCACAGACCGCGTCGCCGACCTGAAGACCCGCGGCCTTCAGGGCGTCGGCATCGCCGGCTTCGATGACACCCGCCACCTCCAGACCGGGGAGATCACTCGCTCCCGGTGGTGGTGGGTAGGCGCCCTTGCGTTGCAGGACATCCGGCCGGTTGATGCCGTAGGCCGCGACACGGATCAGCGCTTCCCCGACCCCGGCGACGGGATCAGGACGCTCGACCAGCTGCAGAACCTCCGGCCCGCCGGGCTGGCTGATGGCGATGGCTTTCATGACGACTTACTCGCCAGCGCCTTCCGAGTGGCCTTGCGCAGGCGCATCGCGGTCCAGCAGGGCCTTCATCGACAGCTTGATGCGGCCCTTCTCGTCCGTTTCCAGCACCTTGACCTTGACGATCTGGCCTTCGCTCAGGAAGTCGGTCACCTTCTCCACGCGCTGGTGGGCGATCTGGCTGATGTGCAGCAGACCGTCCTTGCCCGGGAGGATGTTGACCAGCGCGCCGAAGTCCAGGATCTTGGTGACCGGGCCTTCGTAGACCTTGCCCACTTCCGCTTCAGCGGTGATTTCCTCGATGCGCTTCTTGGCCTGTTCTGCCCTGGCGCCGTCGGTGGAAGCGATGGTGATGGTGCCGTCTTCCGCGATGTCGATCTGCGTACCGGTTTCTTCGGTCAGCGCGCGGATGGTGGCGCCGCCCTTGCCGATCACGTCACGGATCTTCTCCGGATTGATCTTCATCGAGTACAGACGCGGCGCGAACTGCGAGATCTCGGTGTTGGCCGAACCCATGGCGCCGACCATCTTGTCCAGGATGTGCAGACGGGCTTCCTTGGCCTGAGCCAGGGCGACCTGCATGATTTCCTTGGTGATGCCCTGGATCTTGATGTCCATCTGCAGGGCGGTGATGCCGGCCGTGGTACCGGCCACCTTGAAGTCCATGTCACCCAGGTGATCTTCGTCACCCAGGATGTCGGTCAGCACGGCGAAGCGGTTGGCGTCCTTGATCAGGCCCATGGCGATACCGGCCACATGCGCCTTCAGGGGCACGCCGGCATCCAGCAGCGACAGGCAGCCGCCGCAGACCGAAGCCATCGACGACGAGCCGTTCGACTCGGTGATTTCCGACACCACACGGATGGAGTACGGGAAGTCTTCCTTGGTCGGCAGCACGGCCACCAGGGCGCGCTTGGCCAGACGGCCGTGGCCGATTTCACGACGCTTGGGGCTGCCCACGCGACCGGTTTCGCCGGTGGCGAACGGGGGCATGTTGTAGTGCAGCATGAAGCGCTCGGAGTACTCACCGGCCAGGGCGTCGATCACCTGGGCATCGCGGTCGGTACCGAGGGTGGCCGCGACCAGGGCCTGGGTTTCACCGCGGGTGAACAGGGCCGAGCCGTGGGCGCGCGGCAGCACGCTGTTGCGGATCTCGATGGGACGCACGGTGCGGGTGTCGCGACCGTCGATGCGCGGCTCGCCGGCCAGGATCTGGCTGCGGACGATGCGGGCTTCGATGTCGAACAGCAGGCCGTCGACTTCGACGCCGTCGAATTCAACGTTCTCGGCGGTCAGGGCTTCCTTGACCTTGGCATAAGCCTCGCGGCAAGCCTGGGTGCGAGCCTGCTTGGAACGGATCTGGTAGGCAGCGCGCAGCGGCTCTTCCGCCAGAGCGGCAACCTTGGCGATGAACGGCTCGTTCTTGGCCGGAGCGACCCAGTTCCAGGACGGCTTGCCGGCTTCGCGCACCAGTTCGTTGATGGCGTTGATGGCAATCTTGCCTTGCTCGTGGCCATAGACCACAGCGCCCAGCATGACGTCTTCGGTCAGCTGGTCGGCTTCGGATTCCACCATCAGCACGGCGGCTTCGGTACCGGCCACCACCAGGTCCAGCTTGGACTCGGTCAGCTGGGTCTTGCCGGGGTTCAGCACATATTCGCCGTTGACATAACCCACGCGGGCAGCGCCGATCGGGCCATTGAACGGGATGCCGGACACGGCCAGGGCCGCGCTGGTGGCGATCATGGCGGCGATGTCGGCCTGCACTTCCGGATTCAGCGACAGGGTGTGGATCACCACCTGCACTTCATTGAAGAAGCCTTCCGGGAACAGCGGGCGGATCGGACGGTCGATCAGGCGGGAGGTCAGGGTCTCCAGTTCGCTGGGACGGCCTTCACGCTTGAAGAAGCTGCCGGGGATCTTGCCGGCGGCGTAGGTCTTTTCCAGGTAGTCGACCGTCAGGGGGAAGAAGTCCTGACCTGCCTTGGCTTCGGTACGGGCGACCACGGTGGCCAGCACCACGGTGTCTTCGATGTTCACCAGCACGGCACCGGTGGCTTGACGGGCGATTTCACCCGTTTCCATCGTGACCTGATGGGCACCCCATTGGAAGCTCTTGACGACTTTGTTGAACATGCTCATTGCATCTCCTCAGATAAACAACCGCACACGGCGCGGCTCAACCGGGAGTGAAACTGGGTTTGGCGGGATGCCATTCCAGCGTGACTGCGGCCAGAACCGCGAATCACCCTGGAATGACACAGCAGCGCCACGTCAGTCCCGACTCCAAAAGACCTCTCGGCAGACAACACTTTGCACGAGACGTCAGAAAGAACAAAGAGCCTGTTGGCATCGATCCAGACAGGCTCTTCATTCACAGGCGATGATTACTTACGCAGACCCAGCTTCTGGATCAGAGCGGTGTAGCGGTCAGCGTCCTTCTTCTTCAGATAGGCCAGCAGGCTCTTGCGCTGGTTGACCATCTTCAGCAGACCGCGACGGCCGTGGTGATCCTTGGCGTGCAGCTTGAAGTGGGGGGTCAGCTCGTTGATACGGGCGGTCAGCAGAGCCACTTGGACTTCGGGAGAACCCGTGTCGTTGGCGCTACGTGCGTTGGCCTTGACGATGTCGGCCTTGCTCAGATCGGCGATTGCCATGATGCGTTCCTTGTTCCGGATTGAATTCGGAAGGTCCGCCGGCGGGATGCCACACCGTGAAAAAGCCTCGCACCTGCCGCCAAAGCGATGACGCCAAGGCATACAAGCGGGACCCTGCCACACTGGCGCCAAGCACCGCCGCCTGACAAGGCTGCAGCACTGAAGCGCGCGGTTTCCGAGAGGGACTTGCGGACACAGGTGAAACCGACCCGTGCCGTGCTCGCTGTTCTGCCGCGCCAGACCATGAGCCCGGAGCAACAAAACAGGCGGAGTATAGCCTAGTCAGGCGGCGAGGTCTTCCAGGGGGCCGAAGAACTCGTAACGGACTTGGCCCGCGGGGATCTCCAGCGCCCGGGCGCTGGCCAGCACTTGCTGCATGAAGGGTTTGGGACCGAGGAAATACAGGTCCACATTCCGGTCCTGCGGCAGCAACTCGGCCAGCAGTTCGGTGCTCAGACGACCCACGCGGTGCGGCGCGCATTCGGGGCGCGGCTGATCATACAGATAGGTTGGCTGCACGTTCGGGTGGGCCTGGGCCAGCGCATCCACCCGGCTGCGGAAGGCATGCACGCCGCTGTGCTGGGCCGCGTGAATGAAGTGCACCGGGCGGCCGCTGGCCGCCACTGCCTCCAGCATACTCATCGCAGGCGTCACCCCCACCCCGGCGGTGACCAGCACCAGCGGCCGCGGAGACTCGACGTCCAGCAAGAAGTCACCGCAGGGCGGTAGCGCCCGCACGTCATCACCGACCGCCAGATGGTCGTGCAACCAGTTCGACACCCGGCCGCCGACTTCGCGTTTGACGCTGATGCGATACCAGCCGCGACCCGGGGCGTCGGACAGGGAGTAGTTGCGCCGCACATCCCTGCCGTCGATATGCAGCACCAGCGTCAAGTACTGGCCGGGCTGATAGTCCATCAGGGGGCTGCCATCAGCAGATGCGAAGTAGAACGAGGTAATGATGTCGCTTTCGGCTTCCTTGCGAATCAGGCGCAGGCGCCGCTCCCCGCGCCAGCCGCCTGAAGCCGCAGCGTTGGCGGCGTAGACCTGCTCTTCAGCGTCGATCAACAGCTGCGCCAGGGCCCCGTAGGCCTGTGCCCAGGCATCCAGCACTGCATCGGTGGCCACCTCGCCGAGCACGGTACGGATGGCCCGCAGCAGGCATTGACCGACGATCGGATAGTGCTCCGGCAACACACCCAGCGCCGCATGCTTCTGAATGATGCGCGGCAGCGCCGGCGCAATGGCGTCGAGCTGGTCGATATGGGTGGCATACGCAAGCACGGCCCCCGCCAGGGCCCGGGCCTGCGTTCCATGGGCCTGATGCGCTTCGTTGAAGAAGGCCTTGAGCTCGGGATGCTCCGCCAGCATGGAGGCGTAGAAATGACGGGTGATGTCTTCGCCTCGTTCTCGAAGAAGCGGGACAGTGGCTTTGATGAGGGCGACGGTGCTGGTCGAAAACATGCGGAACTCCTTGTGTTGACGGAGGTGGGTTCTCAACATTCGTGCCAGCGACGGCCGGGTCGCCAAGTCCTTGATCTGGCTGGTGTTTTTGAAAGTGTGGTTTGATAAACAACGCACAAAGGTTGTTTCGCATACAACACAAACACTGCCAGCAGCGTGGATGTTGTGTTTTGAACCACATTGAGCGTGGTCGCTCCGACAGCCCCTTCCCCGTCCAACGAAGCAACAATTGACCAAAACCTCCACCGGGCAGCCGGCATACGCTGCAGCACTCGACCGCATCGTTCGGCAGCTCCCCTGCGACGCGGCAGCGTTGCTGAAGCTCGACGGCGTCACCCTGCGCGCGGTGGCGGTGCACGGTCTGACGGAAGAAGCGTTGCACCGCCGGTTTCCATTGGCCGGACACCCTCGGCTCGCGACCTTGATGGCCCGCACGGGGCTCCATCGGTTCCCGCCGGACTGCGGACTGCCCGACCCTTACGACGGGCTCATTGACCATCCGCAGTCGCACGCGGACGCGTTGCTGCCCGTGCATGACTGCATGGGGGCGCCGCTGTTCGTCCGCGGGAAGGCCTGGGGGGTGGTGACCTTTGACGCCCTGACCCCAGGAGCGTTTGGTGCCGTCGATGAATCGCTGATGGCGGAAACCTTGTCTGGACTTGCCGGGCAGGTCGAAGCCTTGGCGTCGGTTCACATGGCCTCGGACGAGACTGGCCAGCCTCGGACACGCAGCAGCCCCCGGTCGGCCTCCCGACCCGTCGCCACCATCGTTCGGGAAACCCGGCAGCCTGAGGGTCGCAGCCCAGCCTGGCAGCAACTGATGCAGGAAGTGGACACCGTCGCTCCGTCGGACCTCACCGTTCTCATTCTGGGAGAGACCGGCACGGGCAAGGAATTGGTGGCCCACCGGCTGCATGAGGGGTCGCGGCGCTCGCAGCATCCCTTGGTGCAGGTGAATTGCGCCGCCCTGCCTGAGACCCTCGCGGACAGCGAGCTGTTCGGCCACCGCCGCGGCGCCTTCACCGGCGCGACCCAGGACCGCATGGGGAAGTTTGAACTTGCCGCTGGCGGCACGCTGATGCTGGATGAGGTGGGAGAGCTGCAGCTGCCGGTTCAAGCGAAGTTGCTGCGGGTGCTGCAGAGTGGCGACATACAACGCCCGGGCAGTGACGCGCCCCTGCGGGTGGATGTGCGGGTGGTTGCTGCCACCAACCGCGATCTTCGAGCCGAAGTGGCGGCAGGCCGCTTCCGGGCAGATCTGTATCACCGGCTGGCGGTCTACCCGGTGCATGTGCCGCCATTGAGGATGCGGGGACGCGATGTGCTCGCGCTGGCGGGCGTCTTCCTGGAGGAGAACCAGCACCGGCTGGGCGCGCGCAATCTGCGACTGTCTCCGGCATCGCGGGATGCCCTGCTGCATCACGACTGGCCCGGCAATGTGCGGGAGCTGGAACATCTCATCAGCCGGGCTGCGCTGCGCGCGTGGGCGGAAGCGCGCGGTCGCGCCCAGCGATGGACGCCGATCGAGCCAGAACATCTCGGACTGTGGCCGGGAGCGAGTCGCGTATCCAGCGCGTTGACCCCGGAAGTGGCGGGCGCAGTCAACGTCAGCGCCCCCGGTCCTACTGAAGACTTGATCGGGAAAGCGCTCAACGCAGATCTTTCTCCGCATGCGGAGCGCAACAGCGGTCGAGAAACGCCCCAGAGCATCACCGGCGACGCGACCCGTTCCAGCTCGCAGCCGCTCGCGCATCCCGTCGCGCATCCCGTCTGGCAGCCCGTCTCGCAGCCCTCGCAGCCCTCGCAGCCCCGTGCGCCTACCACCCTCGCGCCCACCACCCTCGCGCCCACGCTCCGTGAAGCGACCGAAGCCTTCCAGCGCCAATGGCTGGAAGCGCTGCTCCGACGCCATCCGCACTCGATGGCATCCGCCGCACGCGAAGCCGGCATGGATCGCAGCAACTTTCATCGCCTGATCAAGAAGTGGGGCCTGTCAGGCGATCGTCGCTGACGGCTGGCCCTCCCCCGTCCCACGCCGCATGCTCCTGCGATCCGCCCTCCCCATCCGGCGTCATCGCCATCCATGTTTCCGGTGAGCACAGCCGTCGATAGAGCGCGAACACTCGGGCCTCCAGCTCCTGCGGCGTGCGACACAGCCGGGCGCCGATCAGCCGCGCGCGGAAGTTGTACATCTGCTCCCGCACCGATGCCGACCACGCCCGCCCTGACTCCTGCGGGTCAAACGAGCTGTGTCGAAGTATGCGCACCCACCCCGCCAGCACCCGATAGGGCAGTCCAACCAGGGCATCCGCCAGCGTGCCACAGGATGCGCCCGCAGCTCCGCCCCCACCCGTGCCCGTGCCCGTGCCCGCGCCGAAACCCGAACCCGACCCAGCACCGCCAGCGCCAGCGCCAGCGCCGGCGCCAGCACCAGCACCAGCACCAGCACCAGCACCAGCACCAGCACCAGCACCAGCACCAGCACCAGCACCAGCACCAGCGCCAGCGCCAGCACCAGCACCAGCACCAGCAAAAGCAGGAGCGCCGCGACCAACACCGGTAATCAGAGTCGCAGCCGCATCATTGCCGGCATAGATCCGCTGCAGCATCAACAGGCGGATCACCAACGCCGGGTCCGTCGCTCCGACCATCGCCAGCGTCTCGCGGGATGCCCCCTGCTCCACCAGTCGATGGAGCTTGTGCAGCACTTGCAGGTCACAACAGGGCAGCGCACGAACGGACTCGTCCTGCCACGCCTGAATCATCGGCCCCTGGAAGAACTGCACGCCCAAGCGGCGCAGCCGAAGGTAATCCGCGGGAGCTTGCAGGCCGTCAGCGATGACCTCCAGATCAAAGCAGGCAGCCCGCCGGAGCCAGCCCGCCCATGCGGAGGATGGCAACCCCATCACCGGCAACTTCGCATACCGCGCCAGCGGGGCCCAGGCCCAGCGTGGATCCTCAGGGCCGCCCAGCTCGATCAGCGCAAATCGGTAGCCGGCGGCATGCAGCTGTGCAATGCGGCGGGTCGTCGCCTCCTCGACCGGCAGGGTCGCCGGCAACTGGATGACGAACAGCGGCGCGCACAGCGCGTCGGCCACACTGCTGAGCAGCGCCGCATGGTCCAGCGTCACAAAGAGGCAGCCCGCCGCATGGTGCTTCAGGCCCCCATCGAGCAGCGCGTGGCTCAGCGCCATACACACGGCGTAAGGGCTGGGCGGCTCGTCCGGGCGGTCTCGACCCCGATCCCAGCGGAAGCGGAGCTCCTGCCCCATCGGCTCCACCATGCCCTGCGCAATGCTCTGGCGGGCGAAGCGCACCCAGCGCAGGTCCGTGCCCTGGAAGAACCGGGGCGCCATGCGTCCTGCTGCGCCGGGGCCCCATTCGACCGAGCGGGATTGGGAGCGATTGCATCCGCTCGGGTCTGGCAGTGATTTCAGCGGTGAGTTGGAGAGTGAGTCCGACAGTGGGGCCGACAGTGAGTTCGACAATGCATGCGGAAGCGACTCTGGAACCGGTCGCGTACGGGCAAGCGGGAGGGACAGCGAGGCAGGAAGCGCACGCGGCGGGAGACGGAACGGGTCCGTCGTTGAATCATTCGCCGGATCGGTGGTGCGCCCCGGCGAGGCAAGGGAGGCAGACGGCAGCATGGTGGGCGGCGTCCCCCGGGTTGTGCACCCGCGGGCCGGCATATCTTGAAGGGACTGCCAGTATTCGCGACGAACCCATCAGCAGGCGATGACTCAACTCGTCGACGATTCAGCCAGCACCGACTGGGACCGGTAGGAATCGTCGCGGGTTTCGGTTGGGGGCGCCTGTGCGACGGAGGCATCGGCGCCGCCCTCAGGGTCAGTGAACCGCGGCCAGTGCGGCGCGCGCGGGCCCAGCGGCAAGTGCACCCGGGTATGCGCGCCATGGCGGGTGCGCACAAATCGATAGCGCGCGCCCATCTGCTGTGCCCGGCGCCGCATGCCCGCGAGCCCCTGTCCGCCCGAGAGGATGTGGGCTGCCGGCTGAAGCGCCGCCATCAGCCCTCTGGGCACGCCGTCCGGACCCAGCGGCTGCTGCGGACCCAGGCGCCCGTTGTCATCGATGCACAGCCGCAGCACATTGCGCCCATCAACCGCCATCGACAGGCGCAACCGCGTCGCGCCCGCATGCTTGACCGTGTTGGCCACGGTCTCCTCGACGATTCGCAGCAGCGAGCGGGCCTCATCCCCCAGCAGCACCACTTCGTGTCCGTCCGCGATGTCGATCTCCACATGGAATTGATCGCCGCTCAACGCCTCATCCATGCCACTGGCATACCCAAACAGGATGTCCTGAATCGGCCGAGTCTCCCGTGGCTGGGTCTCGGAAATCGTCTCGCGCAGGTCCTTCAGCGCGTCCAGCAGCCGCTGCTCCAGTTGCGGGGGTGTGATCTCGCGCTCCCTCACGCTGAACAGCGTGGTCACCAGCTTCGATCCGATGCCGTCGTGCAACTCCCGATAGATCCGGTCCCGCTCGGACTGCGCCGCCGCCTCGTTCTCCATGTCCCGCTGTCGCTGATAACTGACCTGCAGTTCCCGCTCCCGCTGCGCCAGCGTGCTGCTCAACACCTCATTGGACTGACGGATGCGCTCCACATGCGACCGCATCTGCTCCAGCAGGCTTTGCCCCATGACCAGCAGCAACAGCGGCAGCGTCAGATGACTGAGCAGCACCGGCGAGGCCAGCAGATGCGCGAGTGACCAGCCCTGACCCGGCACCGGCAAGGCGAAGAGCTGCGCCACCACGTTGTGGTCATGCAAGGCGAAGACCTGCGTCAGGATGTTCAGCGCCAGCAGCAGGAAGGCCGGACGACGCCGGGTACGCACCGCATGCAGCGCCAGCCGCCCGGTGGCATATACATAGAACAGCATCAGCAGCGGCAGCCAGTACTGGGCGATCCAGCCGCGCATCGACAGATTGGCGACCGGGTAGATCAGCGGCACCGACATCGCCGCAGCAAACAGCGCCCGCCGCGCGACCGTGGGCATGCGCTCCCCAATGAAGGCAAACACGAACAGCGTGAGCAGAATGGCCACCCCGCCGAGACAGGCATATTGCAGCCACTCCCGCACGGGTTGCCAGGCCACCGGCATGTAGGGCGTCAGGACCAGCGAGAACATCACCGCCCACACGGTGGTCAGCGCCCCGGCAAAAGCAAAGGCGCGCCCCTCTCCCCGGCTCACCCAGCCCGCCCCGAGCAAGAACAGACCTGCCAGCAGGCACAGCAGGTTGGACGCATTCGCCATGGAGCTACCGATGAAAGCGGTCATTTCGAAAGCCAGGTTCGCACTGGCCACACTACCCACGTACATCGGAGGCAGCAGGGTGCGGGCTTCGTAACTCGACAGCTCCACCACCACCGTGTTGGGTCCATCCGTCCGCAACAGCCGGCGCGCCAGGGGCACCACCAGCGGACGGTTCCAGCGATAACGCGCCGCCTGATTGGTCCGCGGCAGTCCCGCCACCCAGACGCCGTTCAGATAGACATCCATGCCCTCAATGGCCTGGCTGAACAGCAGGGCCCGGCCCGGCGGGCGCCGCTGGCCAGGCTCGACCGGCAGCGGCGCGGCCATGTAGCGGTCCAGCGGAATATCGAAGCTGATGTGGCGCAGCCCCGCCCCGGGCTCGCTGTCGACCCGGCTGGGCAGGCTGACATTCGCCTGGTCCAGCAACACCTGGGCGGTGTCTGCCGTCACCACCTGCAGTCGCCGGGCGGCGGTCACCTCCACCAGGTCGTCCGCGAGATGGTTGGTGCAGGCCATCGGCACCAGCACCAGCGCCGCGGCCAGCCAGGCGCGGGGTTGGGAGAGGAGCGTCCAGCGGGTCCATCGCGCCCAGCGGGGCACTCGGTCCGGACGGTCCGGGACGGGTCGGCCGTCAGTCATCCATGACTCCCAGCGAGCGGGTCACACTCGCGGCACGTGCCCGGGAATTGACGCCCAGCTTGCGATAGATCGAGCGCAGATGCTGGTTCACCGTGTGCGGCGAGATCTCCAGCCGACGGGCGATGTCCACAATGGGCAATCCCTCCACCAGCAGTCGCAGAACCTCCCATTCCCGTTCCCCCACCCCCAGCTCCAGCAGCACCTTCTGCCGGTCGACCTGCGGCCGGGCGTGGCTTTCCAGCTGCCGGAGCCGATCCAGCAGGGCCTGGGAGACCGACGGGCTCAGCGGCGCCTGACCGTTATGGGCACACACCAGTTTGTCCACCAGTGCGGCGTGAATCTCGTCCTTCAGCAGGTAACCGCAAGCACCTGCGCGCAAGCTGCGCATCACATGCTTGCCGTCGGCAAAAGTGCTCACGACCAGGGCCCGCGCGTCGCGGCATTTCTCGATGATCAAACGGATCAATTCCACGCCGTCCACGTCCGGCAGCCCCAGGTCCACCAGATAGAGGTCGGCCCGGTCCGCCATGATGGCGGCCACCGCTTCGGAGCGGTTCCTGCCGACGGCAACCACCTCGCACAAGGTGCTGGCGGTGATGATGTCGATCAGTCGTTTCAGGATCATGGGATCGTCTTCAATGATGGCCACAGCGATGCTCATGCTGCTTCTCCTTTGACTTGTCCTTGTTGCCTGTTCGGCAGGGGGAGCCAGTGTGTCGGGCAGCCAAAAACCAACAACTGCCCATGCATGCAGACGCACTTAGGCAGTCACCGGCGAGGCCCGCACGGAAAAGCGAACTTCCTCTCGGCAGCGGAAAGCCTTGAATCAGTCAGGACTCTCCTGAGAACAGGGGGTTTCCCATCGCATCGACAGACAAGCGAGGGCGACGACCAGCAGCAGCAGGCTGCCGCCTGCCAATAGGAGGTAGCCAATAGGTGCTAGTGCAAGGATGGAGGGCACCTCCAGCCAGCGTCCGAGGCTGATGAAAGTCAGACCAGCGGTGATCATCTGAATCGATGCGTGGAGCAGAGTTTTCATGTGAATCGCTTGCCGCGACGGCGGGGCGCGTCGGGAACTAAGCAGGTTTGATTGAATCGATAACAACCATCTGTTGTTAGGCCGGGATTTGTCAGGCGCCGAGGTCAGACGGTTCCGCGGAGGGCTGACACGTGCGACGCCACACGCATCGGCTGACGTAAGTGCGTCATGAGCACGTTTGGCGAGCCAGGAATGGACAAAGAATCGCGCGCGGGCAGCTGCTTCGAGCACAATCGCACAAGCTTTTCGACACCTCCCCGTTGTCCGCCGCCATGCCCCTGCCGTCCTTGCGTTCCCGTTCACGCCTGACCCTCGTCACCCTGTCCGCCCTGCCGGTGGGCCTGCTCGTGTGGGCCGGCGCACACTGGATGAGCGCTGGCACGCCGAAGCAGCGAATGGTCACCGAGGTGATTCCAACGCCCGGCGGCTCGGTAGCTCTGGCGCCCGGGGGTGTGGCTGCACCGTCAACGGCCACGATCGTTGCGACTGCCGCCGCCTCCACCGAGTCCCTGCAGCCGGATACGGATGACAAGCCGTGGCGGGCTTCGGGCACCGTGGGCGCGGCCCTGACCGGTGCAGAGGCCGCGACCGTCGCGGCCGCTCAGACCGTCCCGTTGATCAGCCGTGGAGACGGTTCACACGCGGCCGTCCAACCCGCGGACAAGACCGAGCTGCAAGGCGCCACCGCTTTCAGTGCCCAGCCTTCCGACGCCTCGCCGATGGACACACTGCCGGTCCACGCCCGGCACATGGTGGTGATGGACGACAGCGGCCAGGTGCTGGCCGCCAAGGAACCGGACGCCGTCGTGCCGATCGCCTCGCTCACCAAGCTGATGACGGCCATGGTGGTGCTCGACGCCCGCCAGGATCCGCAGGAAGAGCTGACCATCGACGACGATGACGTGGACCGCCTCAAGCACAGCAAGTCCCGCGTGCGGGTGGGCGCCCGGCTGACCCGCGCCGATGCGCTGGAGATGGCGCTGATCGCCTCCGAGAATCGCGCGGCCTCGGCGCTGGCGCGGCATTTCCCCGGCGGCCTCGCAGCGTTTGAATCGGCGGTGCAGGCCAAGATCCGGGCACTGGGGCTCACCCACACCACGCTGAATGACCCCACCGGTCTGTCGCCAGCCAACCTGTCCACTGCGTCCGAAGTGGCCCGCATCGCCATGGCAGCCGCGCGTTATCCGGACATCGTCCGCATTACCAGCGTCAAGTCGTCCACCGTGGAAATCAGCGGCCGCGACCGCGAGCTGCGCAACACCAATCACCTGGTCGGGGCCAAGGGCTGGGACATCCGCCTGTCCAAGACCGGTTTCACCAACGAAGCCGGCCGTTGCCTGGTGATGCGCCTCAAACAAGGCATCCGCACCCTGACCGTGGTGCTGCTGGACACCGATGGCTCGGCGCAGCGCCTGCAGGATGCGTCCCTGATCCGTCGCACCCTGTCCGGCGAGCCGGCCCAGGCCGAACGTGCAGCACCGGCCCGCAAGCACCACAAGGTAAGGCTGAGCTGAAGAGACGGCGGCGGCAGCCAGCAGCTGTTGGCTACCAGCTGCGTGGAGTGTGACTCAAGGTAAGCACTCTTGTAACAAAGGCCGGGGAGCTTCTAGCATCCAGTCTCCTCCCCTTTTTGACTCTCCACCATGAGCCGCACCATCTCCCGCTTCACCCGCGTTGTTGCCTCTTCGCTGATCGTTTCGTGCTCGCTGATGGCGGTGCCGATGCACGCTTCGGCCCAGATCGTGCCGACCGATGCGCTGGTCCAGCCGGTGAGCACCGGCAATGTGGCCGACAGCCGCGCCCGCGTGAATGCCTTCTTCGCCCGCAGCGATGTCCGCCAGGCGATGATGAATGAAGGCGTGGACGCCGCCAGCGCCCAAGCCCGTGTGGACGCCATGTCCGATGACGAAATCCGCGCCCTGGACGGCCGTATCGCCAAGGCCCCGGCCGGCGGCGACGTGCTGGGCATCATCTTCACCGTGTTCGTGATCCTGCTGGTGACCGACATCCTGGGCTTCACCAAGGTGTTCCCGTTCACCCGCTCGATCCGCTGATCCGCTGATCGGCTGATCCGCCGATCGCGTGAGGGGCCGACCGGCCCGCGTCCGCCTGAAGCGGAGTCACCGACCCTGGGGCCGCGCGGGATGTCCACCCGACCGGCCCCTGTTGTTTTTCGAGAGCGAGAGCTTCGCATGCGCCGTTTGATGCTCAAGGCCGTTCTGGGTGGTCTGGTGGTGTCCCCTCTGCTGCTGACCGGTTGCGCCAGCACACCTCCACAGGTCAGTGCGCTGGAGTCGAACTGGCCGGCCCATCTGCCCCCTCGGGTGGACCTGTCCGCCCGCACCCCGTTCATTGCGCAGGATGACTATGAATGCGGCCCTGCCGCCCTGGCCATGCTGCTGCAGAGCAATGGCAAACGCGCCACCATCGAGAGCCTGAAGCCGCAGGTGTTCCTGCCCGGCCGGCAAGGGTCGCTGCAGACCGAGATGCTGGTGGCCACGCGCCGTCAGGGCCTACCGGCCTACCCGCTGCCGCCGCGCCTGGATGCGCTGCTGTCCGAACTGGCGGCGGGTCATCCGGTGGTGGTCTTCCAGAATTTGTCGCTCGACGTCTATCCCGTCTGGCATTACGCCGTGGCCGTCGGCTACGACCGTGAGCGGCGGATGCTGCTGCTGCACAGCGGCAAGACGCGTCGCCAGGAAATCGAACTGACGGTGTTTGAACGCACCTGGGCCCGGGGCGATTACTGGGCCATGACCACCCTGCCGCTGGACCAGGTGCCGGCATCGCTGGACGGTGCCCAGACCGGTGCCGCGTTGAGCGCGCTGGAGCGTCTGCATCCGGCAGCGGCCCGCCAGGGCTACCTCACCGCCCTCACCCGCTGGCCCGGCGAACCGGTGCTGCTCATGGGTGCTGGCAATACCGCCTACAACGCCGGCGACAAGGCCGCCGCGCTCAAGTACTACGGTCGCCTGACCGATGTGCGGCCGGACATTGCCGATGGCTGGAACAACCTGGCGCAGGTGATGCTGGACCAGGGGTATCGCTACAAGGCGTCGCTGGCCATTCAGCGCGCCGTGGACCTCGGCGGTCCGCGACTGGACCAGTACAAGTCACTGCAGAAGAAGATCACGGCGGGCATGTAAACCCGCTGGTGCGGGGGACCGGCTCCCCCGCTGGCCGGGATTCGTCACCGGGCCGCAACACCCCAAGGTGGGCCGCGGCGCGCTGAGCGATGGCTGGGCGTCCCTGCGTGATAGCCTCGCGCCCCATCATGTCCCAAGACCACCCCACGCACGCCCTGCCGCCTCCGGCGCCCCCGGAGGATCTGGAGGACGTTGCGTCCCGCGCCTCGCTGCCCGAGGTGCTGCTGCTGGCCAGCGTGTTTGTCATTGCCGCCTGCGGCCTGGTGTATGAACTGGCCGCGGGCGCGCTTGCGAGCTATCTGCTGGGCGACTCCGTCCTGCAGTTCTCCACCATCATTGGCAGCTACCTGTTCGCCATGGGGCTGGGTTCGTGGCTGTCCCGCTTCATCGACCGGCAACTGGTCGCGCATTTCCTGCGGCTGGAACTGCTGGTGGGCGTCATCGGGGGCCTGATGCCGGCGGCGCTGTTCACCGTGCACAGCCTGCTGCCGCCAGGTCAGGTCATGGCCTTCCGCTTTCTGCTCTACGCACTGGTGCTGGTGGTGGGCACGCTGGTGGGGCTGGAGATTCCGCTGGTCATGCGCATCCTCAAACGGCATTTCCGGCAGCGGTATGCGCTCAAGGAACTCGTCTCGCAGGTGCTGACCTTCGACTACCTCGGCGCCCTGCTGGTCGCGCTGGCCTTCCCCTTGGTGCTGGTGCCGCAGCTGGGACTGGTGCGCACGGGGCTGTTCTTCGGCCTGCTCAACGTGGCGGTGGCCATCTGGGCGCTGTGGATCTTTCGTGCGCGGCTGCGGGCCTGGCGCTCGCATGCGGTGGCCTGTGGGATGTCGGTGCTCGTGCTGGCGGTGGGCATGGCGGGCGCGGACCATCTGAGCACCTGGGCGGAAGACCGCTTCTACGGCGAGCACATCCTGTTCAAGGAAAGCAGCGACTACCAGCGCATCGTCGTCACCCAGGGTCAGGGCGGGACGCGGCTGTTCCTCAATGGCAACCTGCAGTTCCACTCCCGGGACGAATACCGCTATCACGAGGCACTGGTGCATCCGGCCATGGCGGCCCAGGGCGCGCCGCGGAACGTGCTGGTGCTGGGGGGCGGCGACGGCATGGCCGTGCGAGAGATCCTTCGTTACCCCACGGTGGAGCAGGTCACGCTGGTGGAGCTGGATCCCCACATGACGACGCTGTTCTCCACCATGCCGCTGCTGCGCCAGCTCAATCAGGATGCCCTGCTGAGCCGCAAGCTGCGCATCGTCAATGCGGATGCCTTCGGCTGGCTGGAACAGCATCCGACGATGTATGACGTGATCATCATCGACTTCCCCGATCCCAGCAATTTTGCGCTGGGCAAGCTCTACACCGCCAGCTTCTACAAGCTGATCGACCTGCATCTGAATGCGAGCGGCCTTGCGGTGATCCAGTCCACCTCACCGCTGGTGGCGCCGCGCAGCTTCTGGACGGTGGTCAACACGGTGGAATCGGTCGGCCTGACCGCCACGCCCTATCACGCGCATGTGCCGAGCTTCGGTGAATGGGGTTATGTGCTGGCCAGCCGCCGCCCCTGGGTGACGCCGCGCAGCCTGCCGGCGGGGCTGCGGTTTGTCAGCATCGAAGGTTTGCCGGCACTGATGAACTTTCCGCCGGACATGGCCCGCCCCGAGCATCTGGAAGTCAACCGTCTCTCGAATCAGGCGCTGGTGCATGAGTTCGAGCGGGAATGGGGCAAGCTGCATTGAGTGCCACCTCGCTTCGCCGCCGTGATCTGCTGGCGCTGAGCCTGCTGCCGGCTCTGGCGGCCTGCGGCCGGGAGGCCAGGCCGCTGGCCGACCGCATCGCCCGCCGGGTGGCGGAGCTGTCCGGCGGATGGGTGGGCGCTGATGTGCGCAGCGGCCATCGTCTGCGCGAGGCGCCGCCCGGTTGGAGCAGCGCGCCTCAGGAGGTGCGGCGCGCCCAGGTGCTTGTGCTGGGGGCGGGCATCGCCGGGCTCGCTTGTGCGCGCCGCCTCAAGACGCAGGGCGTCGACGTGGCGGTACTTGATCTGGAGACCCGCGCCGGCGGCAACAGCCGGCCGCACGACATGGGCGGGCTGCTCTGCCCGCTGGGTGCGCACTATCTGCCGGTCCCGGGTGACGAGGCGCCGGATGTCCAGGCCCTGCTGGAAGAACTCGGACTGGCTCGCCATGAGGCGGGACGCTGGACCTACGATGAACGGCACCTCTGCCACAGCCCGCAGGAACGCCTGTGGCTGGGGCGGCAGGACCAATGGGTGGAAGGTCTGCTGCCACCGCCCGATTCACCGCAGGTGCAGGCGGAGTACCAACGCTTTGCCAGCCTGGTGGAGCAGGCGCGCCGGGCGGTGGGCTTTGCCATGCCCAGCACCCATCACCGCTGGACGGCGGCTCATGACGCGCTGGACCGTCAGACCTTCGCGGCCTGGCTGGACAGCCAGGGCCTGACGTCCGCCCCATTGCGGTGGTATCTGGACTACTGCTGCCGGGACGACTATGGCGCACCGGCCCGTGAGGTCTCCGCCTGGGCCGGGCTGCATTACTTCGGGAGCCGGCACGGCTTCATGAGTCTGGAAGAGCGTGAATCGGTGCTGACCTGGCCGCAGGGCAACGGGTGGTTGTCCGATCGACTTGCGGCGCCCCTGGCGGATTGTTTGCACACCGGCCACACGGCGCTGCGGGTGCGTGAAGGTCGCCACGCCGTGGAGGTGCTGAGCTGGGACGCTGCGGCGGAACGCCCGCAACGCTGGCAGGCGGATCAGGTGGTGCTGGCCCTGCCCTTGTTCATCGCGGGCCGCATTGTCGAGCAACCCAGCGCCGCCTTGTCCGAGATGGCGCCGCGCCTGCGGTATGCGCCATGGCTGGTGGCCAACCTGCGTCTGGACGAAGAGCCGCTGGAGCGGCTTGGCACCCCTCTGGCCTGGGACAACGTGGTCTACGGCAGTGACAACCTGGGCTATGTGAATGCGGCGCACCAGTCGCTGGACCCGCGGCGCGGCCCCTGTGTGCTCACCGCCTATCGTGCCCTGCCCCAGGCCCAGCGCAGCAGCCTGTTGACGCCCGAGTGGCGCCCCTGGGCGGCGCAGATCCTTGCGGACCTGGCCCCGCTGCACCCGGACCTGCCGGAGCGCCTGCAGGCAATGGACCTGATGCGCTACGGCCATGCCATGAGCATTCCAGTGCCCGGCCTGCGCGGCGCCGCCGCGCTCACCGCCCTGCGCGAGCGGGGCCAGGGCCGCCTGCATCATGCGCATGCGGATCTGGCCGGCTATTCAGTGTTTGAAGAGGCGTTCACCCAAGGCGAGGCAGTGGCGCGCCGGCTGCTGGGACGGACACGCTGAACCTCCTCTCGCGGGGTGCGGAGGACGCGCAACGCGCGCGGGGCCGTGGGCCCAAGGACAAATCGGAGCATCCGTCGAAGGCCGCCTCGGCTTGGCGGGAACTGAGCCATCACGCCCGCTCCCACCCGGGCTCCTCGCGAGACCTTAATGCACCGAGTCTCCGCTTGCGTGACTCTGCGTCGCCAGTCGCTCCCGCACCTGGGCCACGTCCTTCTCCGACACCGCAGCCGCCTGGTTGGTCCAGCCCTGACGCAGGAAGGTCGCCAGCGTCGCCACTTCACTGTCGCTCAAGCGATGGTCGAACCCCGGCATCACCAGCACCGACGGCGCCTTCTCGGTGGACGGCGTGCGCGCGCCCTTCAAGATGATGTGGATCAGTGCATTCGGATTGTTGGCATTGATCACCGTCGCCCCGTCCAGCACCGGGAACACCCGCTGGGCGCCCTTCCCGTCCACAAAGTGGCAGGCGGCACAGTTGTCCAGGTAGAGCCGCTCGCCCAGGGTCAGGTTGACAGCCTGCGTCAGCTTGTCCGCCGTCTCGCGTGCGCCTTGCGGCTTCACGTCTGACGGACGGTCCGGCGCCTGCGTGAGCCCCTTCAGGTAAACGGCCACCGCATGCAGGTCGTCCTCTTGCAGGTAAGCGGTGCTGTGTCGCACCACCTCGGTCATCTCACCGGCCACGGCCGAGCTCTTGTTGCGACCGGTCTGCAGGTAGTCGACGATGTCCTGTTCCGACCAGCGCGGCAGGCCGCGCAGCGACGGCACGCCCCAGCCACCCAGTTCACCGCCGGACAGGAATTGATCTTCCCCGCTATGGCTGGCCTTCTCGTTCATCGCAAACCCGCGCGGCGTGTGGCAACTGCCGCAGTGGCCCAGCCCTTCCACCAGGTAAGCGCCGCGGGTGACTTGCGGCGTCCAGCTGGCGACGGGTTTGAACGGGTCGCTGGATGCAAAGAACCAGTTCCACAGACCCATGCCAAAGCGCAGGTTGAAGGGGAAACTCAGGCTCGTCTCCGGGGACGCTTGCGCCACCGGCTTCACGCCCTCCATGAAGTAGGCGTAGAGGGCCTGCATGTCCTCGTCCGACACCTTTGCATAGCTGGTGTAGGGCATGGCGGGATACAGATGCGTGCCGTCGGCCCGCACGCCCTTGCGCACCGCATCAGCAAACTGCTGCGCGGTGTAGCGGCCAATGCCGTGTTGGGCATCGGGGGTGATGTTGGTGGAATAGATGATGCCGTGGCCGCTGTCGATCGGCAGGCCGCCAGCAAAGGCCGGCTTGCCGGGCGCGCTATGGCAGGCGATGCAGTCGCCAGCCCGGGCGAGGTATTCACCGCGGGCCATCAGCGCCGACTTGGCACCGGGCGCCGCCGAAGCAGCGTCCACGCGCGCCCGGCTCAGCGTCGGCGCCGAAGTCGCGGCAGCCGAAGCGGCTGTTCCGGCAGACGCGGAGCCGGCCGAGGCGGAGTCTGGAGAGACAAAGCCAGAAGCAGAGCCCGCAGATGCGGCCGCGCTGGCACTGGCCGCGGCACTGGCACTGACACTGGCACTGGCAGTGGAGGCAACACTGGGCGTATCCGCCACGCCATGCGTGGCATACAAGGCCGCTGCGGCGAGCCCTGCGGCAGCCAGCAGCGGCTTCACGAAGGTCAAACGAGACGTCATGGTGGGGGTCCTGCCTGCGCTCATGCCTGCACCAGCGGGCCGGGGTTCTTCAGGTACTGCTTCTTGATGGCTTCGGCCGCGAACAGCGTGATGGCACCGATGGTGGCGGTCGGATTGGCCTGGAAGTTTTGCGGGAAGGCATTGCCGCCCGGCACAAACACGTTGTGCACGTCCCAGGATTGCAGGTAGCGGTTGAGCGCCGAGTCATGCGGAGACGTCCCCATGATGGCGCCCCCCACGTTATGGGTGGAGACGTACTTGGTGATGTCCCAATTCGAGTCCATCTTGAGGAAGTTCTCGCTGATGGCATCCGGCTTGAGTTCACCCGCAATCTTCAGCACGATCTCGCGCAGGTAACGCTGCAGCTTGAGTTCGTTCTCACGCCAGTTGAAGGTCATGCGCAGTAGCGGCTGGCCCCACGGATCTTTGTAGGTCGGATCCAGGTCCAGGTAGTGACCGCGGTAGGACATGCAGGTGGTGGTGATGCTCACCCCCATGGAATGGCCATACCAGTCCACCATGCCTTCCTTCCAGCCCTTGCCCCACTGCGGCGTGCCGGGGGGCAGCGCAGCGCCGATCGGTGTGCCGGTGGCCTGCGAACTGTGGATCTTGGCGCCGCCGATGAAACCCAGCTTCGGACCATCCTGGAAGTTGCCCGGGGAGATGTCGTTGAACATCTCGCCGGTGGCGCCCGCGGTGGCGAAGGGATTGAAATGCTTGTCCTTGAAGAACAGCGTCGCGCCGCCGTTGGACAGGAACGCATAGTTGCGGCCGATGGTGCCCGTCTCCGAGATCGGGTCGTAGGGCTTGCCAATGCCCGAGAGCAGCATCAGGCGCACGTTGGCGAACTGGAAGCTGCTCAGGATGACGATCTTGGCGGGCTGGAACACTTCCCGCTGCTGCTCGTCGATGTAGGTCACGCCCTTGGCCGTCTTCTTGTCGGCGTGCAGGTCCACGCGAATGACGTTGGCATTGACCTTGTAGTCGAAGTTGGGCATCCGCTTGACCACGTCGAGGATGGTGGTCTGCGGCGAGGCCTTCGAATAGTTGAGGCAGGGATACTTGCTGCAGTAGCCGCAGTAGTTGCAAGGCGCCAGCTGCGCGCCATATGGGTTGGTCCAGGCCTGCGACACATTCGCCGACGGATTCGGGAACGGGTGGTACCCCAGACGGGTCGCCACGTCCTTGAACATCGAGTTGTTCAGCGTGTCCTTCAGGGCCGGCAGCGGATAGGGACTGGAGCGCGGACCCTCGAACGGATCACCGCCAGGCTGCAGTTCACCGCGCAGATTGCCGGTGTTGCCGGAGAGGCCGCAGACCTTGTCGAAGAAGTCGAAGTGCGGTTCGATTTCGTCCCAGGTGAAGGGGAAATCCTTGATGCGCATGTCGGCATCGAGCTGGCCCTTCTTGTAGGCCTGATCCGCGTAGGTCTTGAGCTTGATGTCGGTCGGGGTCGGCCGGATCAGCACACCCGTCCAGTGCAGGCCGGAGCCGCCCACGCCCGTACCGGGGGCAAAAGCGCCCCACTTGCGGGTGGGCAGCGCCGTTTCTTCGCGGGTGTAGCGAACGGTCAGTGCGGCTTCACGCGGCGTGGCGAAGACCTTGTTGCGGGTGTTGTAGGCGTACTGATCAGCGGGCTTCGGATAGGCGAAGTCTTCCGGCGGACGGTCCGGACCGCGCTCGAGCGCGCGGACCTTGAGGCCTTCACGGGCCAGCTCGATCGCCATCAGCGATCCGGCCCAGCCGAGGCCGACGATGACGACGTCCACGTCGTCGTTGGTGATGTTTGGCATGCGATGTTTCCTTTCGACGACGGACCCGCTTCAGGCCCGCTTGCCACTGAGGCTGACGGGGCCCAGGGGATACGGGCGGTTGTGCTGGTCCACCCACTCGGTGTAGGCCGCACGGGCGCCGGGGAAGCCGATCGCGACCCACGCCTTCATGTCCTTGTTGCCGCCGTACTTCGGGTCAGCCAGATAGCCGTTCTTGGTGTCGCCCAGGAACTGGCCGAAAAACTGCGAGGCCTTCAGGGTCGGCTCCCCGAGCGCAGCAAAGTCCACGGTGTTCTTCTGGAGGGCGGTGAGGAAGGTGTCCTTGTCCTTCTCCCCCAGCTGTTCGAAGGGCTTGCCGAACTGCTTCTGGCAGGCCTGCTGCGCCAGCTTGATGCCGATGCGGTAGGTGTCCTGCGGCGCGTAGGGCAGCTGGAAACCCAGCGTCGCGGGTGCATCCGGCTTGTGGGGGCCTTGCAGATAAATGTCGCTGCCCAGACCTTCGTGCAGTTGCTGGTCGATAAAGACCGGCACATTGGTTTCCAGCGCGCCCGGACCGCGGCCTTCGGCGGGGATGAAGCGGTCGCAGACGGCCATGACAAAGGTCCACTCGGCCGGCGAGAAGAACACCGGTTGGTAGCGCGAGAGGGTCACCCCCTCCAGCCCTTCGGCTTTGGGTTGGCCGAGGGGCAGTGCCACGATGGGCACGGCAGCGGCGGACGCCAGCAGCAGCGTGCGGCGGGACGAGGTGAACTTGCTTGACATGGCGGCTTGCTCCGAGGAGGGCTGGCGAATGGCGGCCAGCACAGCATTGGTAGCGGTACCAATGTTGCGGTGACGGCATTATCAGCAAGCTCGGAACAGGTTGGTACCGCTACCATGCGGATATCGCACGGACGTGGGCGAGATCGTCAACTGACAGGGCGCCCTGCGCACGCAACCATCCTTCATTGCTGCGCGGGCTAGCCGGATTCGGGTCGCGCTCGTCAGCCGTCAGCCGTCAGCCGTCAGCCGTCGGCCATCCGCGGTCATGCCTGAGGCCGCAGGCCACAGGCTCCAGGCGGGACGCCGGCTCAACCGCCCGTTCAACCGCCTGTCACAGGCGGGAAAAACGCCACCTCAGCGCCGTCCGTCACGGCGGCATCCTCACGGGTCATCACCTGATTCAGCGCGCAGCGCACCGCTCGCCCTCGCGCCAGCGCCTGGGCATGCGCCTCATCGCGCGCAATCAAGGCGTCCCGCAGTGCGCCGACCGTCAGACCCGGCTCAAAAGCCACCTGCTCCTGTGGCCCGAGGGCCTCGCGCAGCGAAGCAAAATAACGCACGGTGATGGTCATGGCAGTCAGAACAGGTCGTTGAACGGCAGGAAACGCAGCAGCTGACCGGGCTCAACCGTCGCGCCCGGCGGCAATTCAATCAGCCCATCGGCCCAGGCGGCTGAACTCATGACCCCCGAACTCTGGTTGCCAAACAGCGCCAGACCGCCCTGGTCCGTCACCCGACCGCGCAGGAATTCGCGCCGCTTGTCGGCCTTGGTCCAGGTGAACTCCGCCGGCAGTTGATAGCCGCGCGGCGCCAGTTGCGTTGCGCCTTGCAGTCGCAAGAGCACCGGCCGCACGAACAGCAGGAAGGTGACAAAGCTCGACACCGGATTGCCCGGCAGGCCCATGTAGAAGCAGCGGCCCTGCGGCGCGTCGGCATGATGCACTTCGCCAAAGGCCAGCGGCTTGCCGGGCTTGATGGCAATCTGCCAGAGGTCCAGCCGCCCTTCCCGCTCCAGCGCGGGCTTGAGGTGATCCTCTTCACCCACGGACACACCGCCGGAGCTCAAGATCAGATCGCTGTTGCGAGCCGCTTCACGCAGCGCGGCACGCGTGGCGTCCAGCGTGTCCGGCACGATGCCGAGGTCGCGCACCTCGCATCCCAGCGCCAGCAACAGCGCATGCAGCGTCGTGCGGTTGGAGTTGTAGATCTGCCCGGGACCCAGCGGCTGGCCTGGTAGCACCAGCTCATCGCCGGTGGAGAACAGCGCCACGCGCGGCCGACGGGCCACCGTCAGCGCCGCGGCACCCGCAGTGGCGGCCAGCCCGAGCGCAGCCGCATTCAGACGCGCGCCTGCCGACAGGATGGTCTGCCCCCGCTGCAGGTCTTCCCCGCGGCGGCGGATGTGCTGCCCCTGCGGCACCGACAACGGCACCCGCACCTGACCCAGCCCGCCTGCAACATCCGCGACGGCTTCACACTGCTCCTGCATCAGGATGGTGTCCGCGCCTTCAGGCACCGTGGCGCCTGTGAAGATACGGGCTGCGGTGCCCGGCTGCAGCGCGGTGGGCACCGAGCCGGCCGGGATGCGCTGTGACACCGGCAACAGCGCCGTGGCGGTGTCGCCCCGCTGTGCGCCCGCCTGTGCGCCCGCCTGTGCGTCGGCCTGTGCGTCGGCCTCAAGTCCGGCTCTGCGGATGGCGTAACCATCCATCGCGCTGTTGTCGTAGGGCGGCACGTCCAGCGGAGAGACGAGGTCCTGGGCCAGGATGCGGCCGAGCGCCAGCGGCGTGGGGACCGATTCGGTCAGCCCCAGCGGCTGGACTTGCGACAGCAGTCGCTCCAGCGCCTGCTCCATCGGCAGCATCGGCGCACGCTGCGGATGAGCGGTCGCCATCCCGGCAGCGGGTGCGGCGGATGCATCGGAAGGCGCCGCAGGGGTCACAGCGGCCGAAGCCGATGACGGCGCCGGAGGCGTGGACAACGAAGGCGTGGACGACGAACCGCTCGGCACGGCCCCGGACTTGGACATCTCAGACATGGGTGGTGATGAACTGCTTGATTTGCTCCACCGAAACCGGCAAGACCTGCACCCGCTTGGGCCGGCTTTCCAGGTCGGCAAGCGCGGCGGGCCGCGGCGGCACGAGGCCCAGCGCTTCCTGAATGGTCGCTGCGAACTTCACGGGCAACGCGGTTTCCAGCACCAGCATCGGCACGCCCGGCTGACGCTGTTCCAACGCCACCTTCAAGCCGTCGGCGGTATGGGTGTCAATGACCTGGCCATAGCGCTGATGGCACAGACGGATGGTGGCCAGCCGGTCCGCATGATTGCTGCGGCCCGAGCTGAAACCAAATCGTTCGCCGATGCGCGCCCGCTCTTCTTCGGTCAGCGCGAAGAACCCCTGCGAGGCCAGCTGCTCCCCGAAGAGCTGACGCACACGCGCGCCGTCTCGGTCCAGCAAGTCGAACACAAAGCGCTCGAAGTTGCTGGCCTTGGAAATATCCATCGACGGGCTGGACGTTTCCAGCGTCTGGGCTGCGCCGCGCGGGCGGTACACGCCGGTGCGGAAGAACTCGTCCAGCACGTCGTTTTCGTTGGTGGCCACCACCAGGCGGTCGATCGGCAGGCCCATCATGCGGGCGACATGGCCCGCGCAGACATTGCCGAAATTGCCGGACGGCACGGTGAAGCTGACCTTCTGGTCCTCCCGCGTCGTGGCCTGGAACCAGGCGGCGAAGTAATACACCACCTGCGCCAGCAGACGCGCCCAGTTGATGGAATTGACGGTGCCGATGCGGTAGCGGCGCTTGAATTCCAGGTCGTTGGAGACCGCCTTGACGATGTCCTGGCAGTCGTCAAAGACGCCGTCGAGCGCCAGGTTGTGGATGTTGGCGTCCTGCAGGCTGAACATCTGCGCCTGCTGGAACGGGCTCATGCGGCCGTTGGGACTCAGCATGAAGACCTGGATGCCGGACTTGCCGCGCATCGCATATTCGGCGGCGCTGCCGGTGTCCCCCGACGTGGCGCCCAGGATGTTGAGCGTCTCGCCGCGGCGGCCCAGCTCATACTCAAACAGCTGGCCCAGCAGCTGCATGGCCATGTCCTTGAAGGCCAGCGTGGGCCCGTTGGACAGGGCCACCAGCGCCAGGTTTTCTTCCAGCGGCTTGAGCGGCGTGATCTGCGGCGTGCCAAAAACGGCTTCGGTGTAGGTGCGGCGCACCAGCGCCTTCAGTTCGTCGGCGGGAATGTCGTCGATATAGAGCGACAGGATCTCCACCGCCAGATCCGCGTAGGACAGGCCGCGCCAGCCGGCCAGGGTCTCCTGGTCCACTTGCGGATAAGACGTCGGTAAATACAGCCCGCCGTCCGGCGCCAGGCCTTCCAGCAGGATGTCGCAGAAGTGGCGCTCACTGCGGTCGCCACGGGTGCTCACATACTTCATGGTCAGGCCAGTTCTTCCTTGCGCAGGGCCACGATCGGTGCGAGCACCGTCTCCAGCGCCTGCATCTGCTGCAGCGCCTTGGTCATGCGACCCTCCTGCGTGTCGTGGGTCAGGATGATCAGGTCGGTCTGGCTCTCACCTTCCGCCGACTCCCGCTGCAGCACGGCATCGATGCTGATCTGATGCTCGGCCAGGATGGTGGTGATGCGCGACAGCACGCCCGCCTGGTCCGCCACCCGCAGGCGCAGGTAGAACGCGGTCTGCACCTGCTCCATCGGCAGGATGGGCGTGTTGTTCATCGCTTCCGGCTGGAAGGCCAGATGCGGCACGCGGTGGTCCGGATCGGCCGTGGCCAGGCGGGTGATGTCCACCAGGTCGGCGATCACCGCCGAGGCGGTCGGCTCTGCGCCCGCGCCCTTGCCGTAATACAGGGTGGTGCCCACGGCGTCCGCCTGCACCAGCACCGCATTCATCGCGCCTTCCACATTGGCGATCAGGCGGTTGGCCGGGATCAGCGTCGGGTGCACCCGCAGCTCGATGCCACCCACATCCTGACGGCGGCGGGCAATGCCCAGCAGCTTGATGCGATAACCCAGCTGCTCGGCGTACTTGATGTCCGCCGCCTGCAGCTGGGTGATGCCTTCCACATGGGCCCGGTCGAATTGCACCGGAATGCCAAAGGCGATCGCACTCATGATGGTGGCCTTGTGGGCCGCATCCACGCCTTCGATGTCAAAGGTGGGATCGGCTTCGGCGTAGCCCAGGCGCTGCGCTTCCTTCAGCACGGTGGCGAAGTCCAGGCCCTTGCCGCGCATTTCCGACAGGATGAAATTGGTGGTGCCGTTGATGATGCCGGCGATCCATTCGATGCGGTTGGCGGTGAGGCCCTCGCGCAGCGCCTTGATGATGGGGATGCCCCCGGCCACGGCGGCCTCGAAGGCGACCATCACGCCCTTCTCGCGGGCGGCGGCGAAGATCTCGCTGCCATGCACTGCCAGCAGCGCCTTGTTGGCCGTCACCACATGCTTGCCGGCGGCGATCGCCTCCAGCACCAGGGTGCGGGCCACGCCGTAGCCGCCGATCAGCTCAACCACGATGTCGATGTCCGGGTTGGCAATCACCTCACGGGCGTCGGACACCACGGTGCAGGCGTCGCCGACGATGCTTCGCGCACGCTCCACATCCAGGTCGGCCACCATGGTGATCTCGATGCCGCGGCCGGCGCGTCCGCGGATGTCTTCCTGGTTGCGACGCAGCACCTGGAATGTGCCGCTACCGACGGTACCAATGCCCAGCAGGCCAACTTTGATCGGATTCATGGTCAGGATTCTTTCAATGGGTCACTCGAATCAACGGCCGTGGCGTTTGCGGTACTGCGCCAGGAACCGTTCGATGCGGCCAACTGCCTCACGGAGGTCGTCCGTGTTGGGCAGAAAGACCAGTCGGAAGTGATCGGGGGTCTTCCAGTTGAAGCCCGTCCCTTGAACGATCAATACCTTTTCCTCAGCCAGCAGGTCGTAGGCGAACTGCTGGTCGTCCTCGATCGGATAGATCTTGGGGTCCAGGCGGGGGAACATGTAGAGCGCGGCCTTGGGCTTGACGACGCTGACGCCGGGAATCTGCGAGAGCAGTTCATAGGCGAGGTCGCGCTGGCGGGCCAGGCGGCCGCCCGGGGCCACCAGGTCGTTGATCGACTGATAGCCGCCCAGGGCGGTCTGGATGGCGAGCTGGCCGGGGGTGTTGGCGCACAGACGCATCGAGGCCAGCATGTTTAGGCCGGTGATGTAGTCGGTGGCGTGGCGCTTGTCGCCGGAGACGACCATCCAGCCAGCCCGGTAGCCGCAGGATCGGTAATTCTTGGACAAGCCGTTGAAGGTCAGCGTCAGCACGTCATCCGACAGCGACGCGATGCTGGTGTGCACCGCGCCGTCATACAGGGTCTTGTCATAGATCTCGTCGGCCATGACGATCAGCTGATGCTGGCGGGCGATCTCGACCAGCGCCTCCAGCAGCTCCTTCGGGTAGAGCGCGCCGGTCGGGTTGTTCGGGTTGATCACCACGATGGCCTTGGTGCGGGGGGTGATCTTGGCGCGGATGTCGTCCAGATCCGGCAGCCAGCCATTGGATTCGTCGCAGACGTAGTGCACCGGCTCGCCGCCGGACAGCGCCACGGCGGCGGTGTAGAGCGGATAGTCCGGGGCCGGCAGCAGGACCTCGTCTCCGTTGTCCAGCAGCGCATTCAGCGCCATCACGATCAGCTCGGAGGCCCCATTGCCCAGGTAGACGTCATCGACCGTGACGCCGGAGATGCCTTTTTCCTGGCAGTAGTGCACCACCGCCTTGCGCGGGGCGAACAGGCCTTTGGAGTCGGTATAGCCGGCGGCGTCGGGCAGGTTGCGAATCATGTCCTGCACGATCTCGTCGGGCGGCTGCAAGCCGAAGGCGGCGATATTGCCGATATTCAGCTTGATGATTTTCTGGCCTTCCTCTTCCATCTGCCGCGCCTTGTCCAGCACGGGTCCCCGGATGTCGTAACAGACATTGGCCAACTTGCTGGACTTGGTGACGGTCTTCAAGATTTCTCCAGAGGAATGACGGGAAAATAGCCCTTGATTTGAACACAGGGTGTCTGACGTCCGGCCGCATCCGGCCTGCGTCGCTGCCAAAATCAGCCTCAATGAAATTTCAACTCGACGAGCCGCAGGGCGGCAACACCATCCATCGGCATGACACCCGAAGCGTCTGGGTCAATGGCACGGAACACCGCAACAGTTTGCTGGTGCCGTGGCAGGGCACGGTGGAGGACTGGCGGCTGACGCGCTTCGAAGACCTCACCGAGGCGCACTTCGAGCGCATCCGGGCCCTGAAACCGGAGCTGGTCATCTTCGGCAGCGGCAGCCGCATCCGGTTTGCCCGGCCGCAGCTGTACCGTGCGTTGATCGAAGCGCGCATCGGCATGGAAACCATGGACATCGGCGCCGCCTGCCGCACCTATAACGTGCTGGCCAGCGAGGGCCGTGCGGTGCTCGCCGCTTTGCTGATCGAGGACTGAACTCCGTCAAACCCGGCGTTGGCGGGGCCGGGCCATGACTTTTGGGGTGGGGCTGAACGGTCTACCTGCCTTGGCGGTTGACTGGCGGGTGGCCGGCATGGGCGATGGGCGACCCATTCAACGTATAATCGCTGGCTATGCCCGCCCGGGCACCTTTCTCTCTGAAAACGCCACATGACGCCAGCGCTCAACAAACCTCTTCCGGATATTGAAGCTCTTGCCACCGGAGGCGTGAAGTTCACCCCCTCGGCTTTCCACGGTCAGGCGGTGGTGCTGTACTTCTACCCGAAGGACAACACCCCTGGCTGCACGACGGAAGCCATGCAATTCCGCGACCATCACAAGGAATTTGTGAAGGCCGGCGCGGTGGTGCTGGGTGTCTCGCGCGACAACATGGCCTCCCACGAGAAGTTCAAGCAGAACCTCGAGCTGCCGTTTGAACTGATTGCGGACACTGAAGAAAAGCTGTGCCACATGTTCGGCGTTGTGAAAAACAAGATCATGTACGGCAAAAAGGTCAAGGGCATCGAGCGCTCGACCTTCCTGATCGATGCACAGGGCATTCTTCGTGAAGAGTGGCGTGGCATCAAGGTCGCCGGCCATGTGGACGAAGTGCTCAAGGCTGTGAAGGCGCTCAAGAAGGAAGCGGCCTGAGTTTCCATCTGGATCCCGGTTTTCCCGGGTCCCTGTTGTTTGATCACAGTGTCACCGGGGAGCGGGCACGAGTTGTGCATAATCAACCGCATGCCCCAGTGCCCGATCGCAACATTTTCAAGGACGAGCCGCACCGCCCCCGGTGCGGCTTTTTGTCTTTTGAATGGCGCTGGCCCTGAAAAAGCCGCCGATACCTCCGGCTTTTTCCGCCCCGACGGCTGCTCGGGCATGACCCCTGGTCCGCTCGGACCCAGGCTCTTCACGCTTGACCCGCTCATTCGCACATGCCACTGCCCAAGCCACCGACCAAGCGCGCCAGCCGCCTAGATTCCGACGCCTACGCCACCACGCTCACGCCGAGCAAACGTCCCGCCACCGCAAGCCGCGCGGCCTCTGCGGCGGCGCCTTCGGTGGCTGCCCCCGCCCTGCTTGATCCGCCAACGCCTGTGTCCCAGGCCGTGGCCGCGTCCCACGCCCCGGTGACACCGGCGTCCCGCACCAAAGCGGACACCGCTTCCAGCCCCCGTCCCGACAACCGCACGGACACCCGCATTGACACCCGCGCCGATGTGGAGGCCCGCAGCAGCGGCTCGCCGTCCCTGGCGCTGGTGGCACCGGCCGCTGCCAAGCCCGAGGCCAGGAAATCTGCCCCGGCCAAAACCCGTGCGCGCCAGCCGGTGGGGGATCCCAAGCTGTTTGTGCTGGACACCAATGTTCTGATGCACGACCCGATGTCGCTCTTCCGTTTTGAAGAGCATGACATCTATCTCCCGATGATCACGCTGGAGGAACTGGACGGACACAAGAAGGGCATGACCGAGGTGGCGCGCAACGTCCGCCAGGTCAGCCGTGAACTGGATGCGCTGGCGGCCACGCTCAAGTCCAGCTCCATCGAGGAAATGTCCAAGGGGCTGCGCCTGGCGGAGACGGGCCACCGCGAAGCGGGCGGCAAGCTCTTCTTCCAGACCAGTCTGATCGACACGCCGCTGCCGCAAGGATTGCCGCAAGGCAAGGCGGACAACCAGATTCTGGGTGTCGTCCAGGCCCTGAAACAGCAACAGCCGGGCCGTGAGGTGGTGCTGGTGTCCAAGGACATCAACATGCGCATCAAGGCGCGTGCGCTGGGTCTGCCGGCGGAGGACTACCGCAACGACAAGACGCTGGAGGATTCCGACCTCCTGTACACCGGCGTCCAGCAGCTGCCCGCGGATTTCTGGGAGCGTCATGGCAAGACCATGGAGAGCTGGAACCAGGGCGGCACCACCTTCTACCGCATCAGCGGCCCTTTGGTGCCGACGCTGCTGGTCAACCAGCTCGTCTACCTGGAAGCCCCGGGCGCTGCGCCGCTGTATGCCAAGGTGCAGGAGATCACCGGCAAGACCGCGGTGCTGCGCACCCTGAAGGATTACGGCCACCAGAAGCACTCGGTGTGGGGCGTCACCGCACGCAACCGCGAGCAGAATTTCGCCCTGAACCTGCTGATGGATCCGGACTGCGACTTTGTCACCCTGACTGGCTCGGCCGGCACGGGCAAGACGCTGATGACGCTGGCCGCCGGTTTGTCGCAGGTGCTGGACGAGCGCCGCTACAGCGAGATCATCGTCACCCGCGTGACGGTGCCGGTGGGCGAGGACATCGGCTTCCTGCCCGGCACGGAAGAAGAGAAGATGGGGCCCTGGATGGGTGCGCTGGACGACAACCTGGAAGTGCTGGCGCGTGGCGATAGCGCGGCGGGTGAATGGGGCCGCGCGGCCACCAACGATCTGGTCCGCAGCAAGATCAAGATCAAGAGCCTGAACTTCATGCGAGGCCGCACCTTCCTGAACAAGTACGTCATCATTGACGAGGCGCAGAACCTGACGCCCAAGCAGATGAAGACCTTGATCACGCGGGCGGGTCCGGGCACGAAGATTGTCTGCCTGGGCAATTTGGCCCAGATCGACACGCCCTATCTCACCGAGGGCAGCTCGGGCCTGACCTTCGCCGTGGACAAATTCAAGGGCTGGGCTCACAGCGGGCACGTCACGCTGGCGCGTGGCGAGCGTTCACGCCTGGCCGACTTTGCCTCCGAAGTGCTCTGATCCACCGCTCCGGCCCCAAGCCGGCGACACCACAACACCGCCTGAGGGCGGTGTTTTTCGTCGACGAAGTCGGTGCCAGCGTGCTCCTCGGTGCACCGTTGGCTCGGTGCACCGTTGGCTCGGTGCACCGCAGGAGTGAGGAAGGGCTGCCCCTGTTTTCGTAAGTATTAAGAGGAGACCGCGAAGCGGTCGGGGGACATGGAGAAAACAGGGGCAGCCCTTCCTCACTCGCGCTCCAACCGCTGCATCCATCCCCCCGTCAGTACGACGCAGCACCGCTCACGCTCCTGCGTCGTCAGGACTCGCTCATCCTCGACTCTGCCGTCTCTTTCTTCGCCCCTTCATCCACCCGCAGCTGATGAAAGATGAACGCTGCCATCCCCGCCATCACCCCCAGCGCCAGATAGGTCGCATGAAACGCCGGCACCATCGCTGCGCCGTCGGTGCGTGCCACGCCCTCCGAGAAGAGCAGCAGGAATGCGCTGGACGTCGCCACCCCCAGACTCATCGACAACTGCATCACCACCGCCAGCAGGCTGTTCCCCCCACTGGCGGTCCGCTCATCCAGATCCCCAAGCGTCAGGGTATTCATCGCCGTGAACTGCATGCTGTTGACCATCCCGAACACGCCGAGATGAATGACCAGCCACACATGCCCGACATCCCGAGGAATCAGCGAGAAACTCGCAATCAGCACCCCCAGCAGCAGTGTGTTGACGATCAACACCCGCCGATACCCACTCCAGCGAATCAGCCGGATCGCCAGCGTCTTGGTGAACATCGCCCCGAGCACTGACGGAATCATCGACAACCCCGCCTCACTCGGTGAAAAACCCAGCCCCACCTGCAGAAACAAGGGCGTGAGAAACGGTGTCGCCCCGCTCCCCAATCGTGCGAACACATTCCCCAGCAATCCGATGCGAAACGTCGGCACCGCAAACAGCGCTGGAGAGAACAGCGGGGCTTCCGTCCGGGTGGCGTGCAACCAATAGGTCATCATGCACACCACACCCGCCACCAGCATGACCAGACAGATGGCCATACTCACCACATGCTCGCCAAACCCCTGAAGCGCGAGCGACAGCAACATCAACCCCAGGCTGAACAGCACATATCCGCTCCAGTCGAAGCGCTGCCGCCCGGCCCCCTTGAGCTGCGGCATATACCGCCGACATGCCAGTACGCCCACCAGTCCCACCGGCAGGTTGATCAGAAAGATCCAGTGCCAGCTTGCATACTGCGTCAGCACCCCGCCAAGCGTGGGCCCGAGCAGCGGCCCCACCAGCCCCGGTAATGTGATGAAGGTCATCACCTTCAGAAACTCATCCTTGGGAAACGCCCGCAGCACCACCAGCCGCCCCACCGGCACCAGCAGCGCCCCGCCCATCCCCTGCAGCACCCGGGCCAGCACCAGAATCTGCAAGCTGGGTGAGATCGCACACAACAGCGAGCCGAAACTGAACAGTCCGATCGCCCACAGAAACACGCTCCGCGTCCCCAACCGGTCCGCCAGCCACCCTGACGCGGGAATCAGCAGCGCCACCGTCAACAGATAGGCCACCACCGCCGATTGCATCCTCAACGGGTTTTCGCCCAGATCCCGCGCCATGCCCGGCAAGGCGGTGTTGAGGATGGTCGTGTCCAGCGTCTGCATGAAAAACGCCAGGGCCACCACCCACGGCAGATACCGATGCATGGCGGCATCCATCACCGGTCGCCCGGTGGTGGGATGAATCGGCGTGACGCCTTGGGCCCCGGGCCTCGCGGCGGATGAAGGGGAGGAGGAAGTAGGAACGTCCGGCATGGGGCCAAGTATGCGACGGCCCGGTGTCGGCGTAGGATGCAGGGCTTCGCTGTTGTGCGCCCGGCGCCACCCGGTGTGAATGTTGCCCGCGACGCGCTTGCCGCCTCCGGTGCCACCGCTGCCTCCGGTGCGGTCGCCGCCCGCGGTGCAAAGTGGTCCACGGTGCATCCGCATCCTCGGTGCCTCCGGCGCGCCCGGTGCTTGATCCTTACCCTCATGCGCTTTTACGTCTCCGACCTGGACGGCACCCTCCTCGACCCGCAGGCTCGCCTCTCCTCCGCCACCCGCGACGGCCTGGCCGAGCTGCTGCATGAGGGCCTGGCCTTCACCGTGGCCAGCGCCCGCCATGTGATGTCCATCGCCCGCATCCTGGATGGGCTGCCGATCCAGCTGCCGGTCGTGTCCTCCAACGGCGCCTACATCAGCGACCTGCGCACCGGTCGCCATGAACTGGTCAATGCGATGGAGCCCGCCATGGGCCAGGCCTTGTTTGCGCTGGTGCGCCGGCATGGCCTGATGCCGTTCATCGCCACCCATGGCCCACAAGGCGATCAACTGTTCTGGCAGGAAGTCCGGAACGAAGGCCAGCAGCGCTTTGTCACCGAACGACAGCGCAACGCCGACCCGCGCCTGCGTCAGGTCGACCGGCTTCAGGATCAGCTACAGGACGCCCTTGTCACCCTGCTGGTCGTGGACAAGGCCGAGCCGCTCGCTGCCTTGCAGGCCGACATCCACAGCCTCTTTGGCGATGCCATGGTCACCCACCTGGCGGAGGACCTCTACATGCCGGGCTGGCCCTGGTTGAATGTGCACGATCGCAGCGCGAGCAAGGATCAGGCCATCGCCACCCTCGCCGAGCGCTACCAGTTGCACGACCGTGAACTGGTCGTCTTCGGCGATCAGGTCAACGACCTCAGCATGCTGCGTGCCGCCCACCATGCGGTGGCCGTGTCCAATGCCAGCGAGGATGTGAAACAGGCCGCGCACCGCATCATCGGCGCGCACCATGAGGACGCGGTGCTGCACTTCATCCGCGACGACTGGCGCAGCCTGCGCGAACGGCTCAACCTCCCGCCGCCAACTGTGCCTTGAGCTGCTCCAGCGCGACCGGGTCCTCCATCGTGCTCAGATCGCCGGTCTCACGGCCTTCCGCCACGGCCTGCAGGGCTCGTCGCAGCAGCTTACCCGAGCGGGTCTTCGGCAGCCCCGCCACCAGCCGCACCCGCGCCGGCCGGGCCACCGCGCCCAGCTCCTGATCGACCTTCCGGAGGATGTCGCCTTCCAGGGCCAGCGCCAGTGCCTGGGTCGCCGCCTTGGCGGGATCGCGCAGCACGGCGAAGGCCAGCGCCACCTGGCCCTTGAGCGCATCGGCCACGCCCACCACGGCCACCTCGGCCACTGCCGGATGCCCGGCGATGCACTCCTCGATCTCGCGGGTGCCGAGCCGATGGCCGGCCACGTTGATCACGTCGTCACTGCGGCCCAGGATGAAGTAGTAGCCTTCCTCATCCCGCACGGCCCAGTCGAAGGTGGAATAGACCTGTCGATCCGGCACGCTGGACCAGTAGGTGCGCACAAAGCGGTCATCGTCACGCCAGACGGTCTGCATGCAGCCGGGGGGCAGCGGCCCGTCGATGACCAGCAGCCCCTTCTGATTTGCGCCCTGCAGCACGGCGCCAGTCTGCTCATCCACCAGCTGCACCTTGTAGCCATACATCGGCACACCGGGCGAACCGAACTTCGGCTTGCTCGACGGGAGCCCGCGGGCCAGCGTCAGAATCGGCCAGCCGGTTTCGGTCTGCCAGTAGTTGTCGATGATGGGCTTGCCCAGGGCCTCGGCAATCCATCGCGCGGTGGGCTCGTCCAGTGGCTCGCCCGCGAGGAACAGATTGCGCAGGCTGCTCAGGTCGTGGCGCTGGAGCATGGCCGGGTCCTGCTTCTTCAGCACCCGGATGGCCGTGGGTGCGCTGAACATCACCGTCACCTTGTGGCGCTCCACCAGCTGCCACCACACGGCCGCATCGGGTCGCGTCGGCAGGCCTTCGTACATGATGGTGGACATACCGGCGATCAGTGGCCCGTAGACGATGTAGCTGTGGCCGACCACCCAGCCGATGTCGCTGGTGGAGAAGAAGGTTTCGCCGGAGCGGCCATCGAAGATGTGACGCACGCTGGCCGCGAGCGCGACGGCATAACCGCCGGTGTCCCGCTGCACGCCCTTGGGCCGGCCGGTGGTGCCGCTGGTGTAGAGGGTGTAGCTCACCGCCTCTGATGGCAGCCACACGCAGGGCACCTGCGCATGCTGATGGGTGGCGCGCAGGTCGGCATAGTCCACATCGCGGCCGGGTTGGCGATCAAACGGACTGAGCCCGCGGTCCACCATCAGCACGTGCTGCGGTGGATGGGCGCACAGCCGCAGCGCTTCATCCAGCAGCGGCTTGTAGGGCACGACCTTGCCGCCCCGGCTGCCGGCATCGGCACTGATCACCAGCACCGGTTCGGCATCGTCGATGCGATTGGCCAATGCATGGCTGGCAAAACCGCCGAACACCACCGAGTGAATGGCCCCGAGCCGCGCGCAGGCCAGCATCGCAAACGCGGCCTGGGGAATCATCGGCATGTAGATCAGCACCCGGTCGCCCTGCTTCACGCGGAGCGACTGCAGCGCCGCCGCCATGATCTGCACCTCCCGATGCAACTGCGCAAAGGTGTAGATCTCTTCGCGATCCACCTCGCTGGAGGACCAGATCAACGCGGTGTCCTCGCCCCGCGTGGCCACATGGCGATCCACCGCGTTGTGGCAGAGATTGGTCGTGCCGCCCACAAACCAGCGCACAAAGGGCGGTCGGCTGGCATCACACACCTGCTCGAACGGCTGGTGCCAGTCGATGAGCTGGGCTTGCTCGGTCCAGAAGGCTTCCGGGTCGCTCACCGAGCGGTGATAAAAGGCCTGGTAGTCGATCGCTGTCATCGAGGTGTCTCCATGCGGCACTCTGCGTGGCGCCATGGTCGGATTTCACGCATCGCGTCTGACGACACCCTGACCCGTACCGCGAACCGGCTGCGCGAACTTGCGACAAATCAATGAGTCAGCCGCACAGATTCGCCTCACGCTTTACACCCGCGAAAAACGCACGGCATCACACGATCGGAAACTTCTCCAAACAGCTTTTGTCATGACCTGTATGGTCAAATTCGGGTTTTCCTGAGGAGAGACTCGTCGCCCTGGCGAGGACTTTCCCGAAGCCAGGCGTCCATCCTGGGGCAATCCCCAGGGTCCGATGCTTGACCAGCGCGGTTTCGCTTTTTAAGCTCCGCGCCCAATAACGATGCGAACTGTCCCTTCTACTTCCTCTGCTCCTCACCGCAAAAAAGTCCAGCGCGCCACGGCCGCACTGGGACTGATTTGCGCCTTGACGGCCGGTAGTTGCTGGGCGCAACCCACGGCGAAGGCCGGGGAAGGCGCTTCAGGCACCGCCGCGCAAGCGTCCGCCTCGAAAGAGAGCAAGGGCAAGCAGAGCGCCAAGTCGTCTTCGAAGACCACCAAGGTGGCGAAGAGCGCACAAACGAAGCAGGACAGCAGCAAGAGCAAGCATTCCGGCAAGAGCGCCGACAAGCCGGTGGCAGAGAAGGCGGACAAGCCCGACGCCCCGGTGGCTGCGGACAAGACGCAAGCCAAGTCCACCGACAAGGTGGAAGCACGCGCGCCAGACCTGACCCCGCCCCCGGGCACGATGATGGGTGCTTACGGTCAAAGCCTGATGCGCACGGCGGCGCTGTCCAGCGTGGCCGGTGGTGCGGCCGTGGTGCTGCCCCAGCCGACCGCTGCGATGAATGCGCAGGCGGGCACCCTGTCTTCCGGCACGCCGGCCCTGGCCTCCCTGGCTGCGGCACAGAACACCCCCGCGGGCACGACCAGCATCACGGCCGCCAACACCATGATGGCCGCCGCAGCGCCAGCGCTGCCCGCCACGGCGATGATGGGTGCTGCAGGCGCCACGTCCAACGATGCGGTGAACCGCTTCCTGAAGCAGCAGGGCATCGTCGCTCAGGCGACCGCCCAGACGCAGGCAGAGAATGCCGCCATGGCCGGCAACCCCAGCCTGCTGAATGAAGTGCGGGACCGGGCATCGAATCTGGTGCTGTCCGCCATGAACTTCCTGGGCGTGCCGTATCGGCGCGGTGGGAATTCTGTAAGCAACGGTTTCGACTGCAGCGGCTTCACCCGCCACATCTTCGAGATGAGCGTGGGCCTGGTGCTGCCTCGGCGTGCCGATGAGCAGGCCAAGATGTCGCAGCTGATCTCCATCAAGAAGGAAGATCTGAAGCCGGGCGACCTGGTGTTCTTCAACACGATGCGCGCCACCTTCTCGCATGTGGGCATCTACGTGGGTGAAGGCAAGTTCATCCATTCGCCGCGTGCGGGTGGTGCGGTGCGGGTGGAAGACATGCGTGAGAGCTATTGGGCCAAGCGCTTCACCGGCGCTCGCCGCGCGGACCTGGCGCAGGCGCCCAATACCTGAAGCGGGCCAGCGCCCTCCAATCGCGGCTCATCAATCGCCGCTGAATCGCCGCTGATTCGTCACCGAGAGGGTGACGGGCGGATGTCTCCCCTGAACGAGCGGCGCATGCGCCGCTTTTTTGCGCCTGAGCGATGTGACGGCCTTACTGCCTGGAGCGAAATGCTGCATCGGCCCTTCGCCCAGCGCCCAGCGCCCTTCGCTCATCACCCATCAGTCGTTGCCGATAGAGCTCCATACCCTCTGCCAATGAGGCACTGGACGACTGCAGTTGGGCCACTGAGCGTCTGACGGTAGCCCGTCCAACCGCCGCCATGCGCGACGTGTTCGGGCTCCTGCGCGACAAGCCCCAATCGCGCCCATGCGGGTAACCGAGCAGCTTTCAGAGGCCCCGCGTCCACTCCCCGGTTGAAGGCGCAGCCTGGTTCCCGGCTATGCTGCGGCTGGAGCGACTCCTGACCGCTGCAGCCACCTTGTCCGCCGTTCTCTCCTTCCCCTTCCCGACCCCTGCCCGCCCGCCAGATCACCTGGGCTCTGCGCTCATGCTGGCGGTGCTGCTGCATGTGTTGGTGGTGCTGGTGGTGGGGAACGCACCCGGGGGTAACGCCAAGCCGGGCGAAGGCGTGTGGGGGCCGATCACGGTCCGCCTGCAGGGAGATCGGTTCGAGAAGGGGTCCGGCGACCCGGCCGTGATCGTGCCGGAGCGCGGGCCGGTCGGGACGGCGCGAGAGCAGCGATACGGCGGCACCGTGCGGCGCGATGCACCCAAGCCGGATGAAGCGCCCGGCGCGGCTCGGCAGGGTCAGTGGCGGCAGACGCCGGGGGAGCGGCTGACCGGAGAGGATGAGGCGGCTGCGCGGGCGCAGGTGGCGCCGGTGACGCCGCCAGCGAAGCCTGCGGCGGACGACACGTCGTCGAAGCCGCCTGTCGCGCCTGCGCCTGTCACGAGGGAGCGGGCGGATGCGATACCGTCGCCTCGACCTACGCCGACGACGACGCCGCCCCCGGTGCAAACAACGACGGCGGCCACGCCTCCGAGTCCGCGGCCGACGGCGACGCCCGCAGCGGCAGATCCGCAGAGGGCCGCGACAACGCCGACGACGACCGCAACAGACACTTCGAAGGTTCCGCCGCCTGTCATGGCGCCTGTCCTTCCGCCTGTGACACCGCCTGTCACGGCGACCGCCACGCCGCCCTCGCCCGTCACCGAACCCCAAACGCCCACCGCCACGCTGACACTGCCGACCGATACAGCGCCTCAGGTCAGCCGCCTGAAGCCGTCCGGCGAGTCACTCAAGAAGCTGCCAGCGTCGCGTTCTGAAGCCCCGCTGCCGGCGCCCTCTGCGCTTGAACTGCCGCGTCCGACGCTGAGCGACACCTCATCCTCCTTGCGCCGGATTGAACGCCAGGCCGCGCCCGGAACGCAGGCGGATCGACGCGCCCCGCCGGAAGCGGAAGGACCGCTGCAAGGCCCGGCTGCATTGCAGTTGCCCGAGCCCCCGCGGCCGACGCTGACCGACACGGCCGAGCCTGTGCGCCGCATGGAGCGACAGCCCGTGTCACCGGCTTCGAACGCCAAGGCCAAACCAGCCGCCACAGAGGCGCCCTTGCCTGCCCCGGCGGCGCTGCAGTTGCCGGAACCTCCAAAACCCACCTTGAGCGATACACCCGCCACGGTGCGGCGCGTCCCGCGTGCATCCACCGAGCGATTGAATACCGCGACGCCGCCGACGGCGCCGGCCCTCACCGCCCCGACGCCACTGCCGAGCCTCGCGCCCAAGCCGACGCCGGCGCCCCCCGCAACACCGACGCCAGTGCAGACGCCAGCGCCTTCACCGGCGACGGTGGCGCCCGCTGCCGCGAGCCCGCCCCTGCCCACGCCCGCGGCAACGCCCTCCTCCATCCCACCGCCGGACGCGCTTCGCAATCCGGTCACGACTGCGCCTACACCCACGCTGCCAACCACAACACCGCCCACATCATCGGCATTGCCATCGCCCCCACAGGTGCAGCCTTCCCCCTCGCCGCCCGTGGCGCCACCGCCATCGTCGACAACCCCAGCGCCGATGCCTGCGTCTCCCGCAGCGCCCACGGTGGCACCGCCCAGCGCTGCGGCAGTCCCGCCTTCGTCCCTGCCACGCCCGTCGGCGGTGACGACGCCCAGCACCGCACCGCCGTCGCCTGCCAACCGGATTTCGCTGGACGGCTCGTCCTCCCCCAGCACCACGCAGCCGAGTGTGGGGGCGCCGGACGCAGGGTCCCGCACGGGGCAGGACGTCGCAACACCCGCCTCCACGCCGCCGAATGCACCCAAGCAGTTGGATCTCACCCTGAAGTCGCAACGGGGTCCCGCACTGCCGCGCGGCAACGCCAATGGCGTGATTCAGGCGATGCCTGTGCCGCCGGAGCCCAAGGACAAACTGGCGGAAGAGCTCAAGCGGGCCGGCCAGGAGGAATGTCGGAAAGCGTATGCCGACATGGGCGTGCTGGCGGTCGTCCCACTGGCGCGCGACGCCGTGAAGGGCAAAGGATGCCGCTGGTAGCGTGCGGCCTGTGCAATGCAAGCAATGGAAAACCCCCGTTTCGTCAATGCGTGGCGAAAGGCGGTTTTGCTATAGTTCTTTGCGTGTTGGGGGGGTAGCTCAGCTGGGAGAGCGTCGCGTTCGCAATGCGAAGGTCGGGAGTTCGATCCTCCTCCTCTCCACCACCAATACCCAAGGGGTTGCAACGAAAGGCTGCAACCCTTTGTTTTTTCTGGGATTCCAGTCCTGACAAGGACTCGGGTAGTGGCACTGACGAAGCAGGCCGTGTAACTTCGCCGTGTGACAAACACTGCTATGACCCGTTTCCCGGCGTCACTCGCCGGTCTGATTCCTCCGTTTACTGGTTCTGCCTCCGCGCCCCCAAGGACCTCCGCGAGCACTTCTCCAGGCCCTGGGCTATCCGCATATCGCTGCAGACCACCGACCTCCGGGAAGCCAACGAGAAGGCCCGCAAGTTCCAGGCGGAGTGGGCCGAGAAGTTCGCCCGGCTGCGCAAGGCATCCAGGCCCCAGCCGGTGGCCTTGAGCCCCGCCATCGCTGCCGAGTTGCGGCGCTGGGTCCTGCAGGCGGATGACAACGCGCGCGACTTCCCCGAGGCTGCCCGGGCATGCTGCTGCGCCAAGCCCGTAAGACCATCGAGGAGGCCCCGCCTGAGCTGGCGGAGCTGCTACCCTCCTTCACCTTCCTCAAGCCCCTGCAGATCAACGAAGCAGGGCTTACAGCGCGTCCGGCCACTTCGCCAATGGGTGACCCCCGCTTGGGGGCCTGAGCGAGGCCGAGGGGGCAGCCCTGGCGAACTGGAATGCGGGAGCCACTGCCGATAGCGCCATCAACGTCGCCCGGCGCAATGTCAGCGCTATTCGGCCCCTGGCCAATGAGGTCAGCCGAAGCTTGGGGCTTGCCGTGGACTGGTCCGGGCCCGATGCACGCGAGGCGTTGCTGCAGTGCCTGCGGGCCTACCATCTGGCTAACGCGAAGGCCGTGCAGCGCGATGCTGGTGCCTGGATCGAGACACCAACTGAGGCCCCTCATGTGATGCAAGCCGCGGTAGTGGTCGAGGACCTACCACCCAAGGACAAGCCCGGACATTTGCTGACGCTCCGGGACCTGTTCGAGTTGTGGAAGCTGAAACCGGCGCGGCGAGGCGGCAAACTGGCTCCGAAGACGATTGCCCGAGGACTGGAGGTTGTTCAAGCCTTCGAGGAGGCATGCGGAAATCCCCGCCTGAGTACGGTCACGCGGCAGCACGCACTACAGCTCCACGACTATTACCGCACAAAGGGGCTTGCGCCCAAGTCTGTCAAGGACCGGCTTGATTGGGTGGGCACGCTTTTTCGCTTCGAGGCTGACGAGCAAGACCGGCTGAGCGGCAACCCTTGGCCCCGCGTGAAGGCCGAAGGGCTCCTCTGACTCAACAGTGAACCGGCGAAACACGCGAAAGGGCGAGCTGTGGCAGCGCTCGGGCCCCCATGTGACCCTTTGGCGCAGTTGTCTGGAGGGAGTCAACGAAGGCGGGCTGGCATTCAGTCCTGACCCCTTCCATGCCAGTCTCTACACGAAGGTCGCAATGCCGAACGGGCCGCGGCCCATATTGGTCGAAGCGGTAGCGCTTAAGGAGGACTGCGTGGCCCTCAGGGAGCACAAGGGGAATGCGACTGTACTGGCCCTTTCCGGAGCGGTAGATGTGGTGAAGAGATCCGCTTTGCCGCTCCGCGACGACTTCTATCGGGAAAGGGCGCTGGAGGTTCTCTCGTAGACCTGGCGACATCGCTGCCCCTCAGGCTGCGGCTCAGCGGCTCGCGAACGCGGTTCACCTGAGGAGGCGGCTGGGCGTCGTTCTTCCCCAAGCCCGCCGACTGGACCTATCGCGGTCCCTTGAGGGGGGGCCGAATGTTCACAACAAAAATCCGAGGGGGTATCTGACGAGCCCAGGCGGCGAGTTCCCCCCGGTGCCAGCCATGTTTCCAACGCACGGACCACCGGATGTCGGCTCTTGTCAGCGCTTCTAGCTCTGACACGCGCTCAGTGCTGCATTGAGGGCTAGCGCCACGTCGTTCCAGGTCCTTGTTCGACGCGGACCGCACAGCCCCGGCAGTTTTCACGCAAGCCAGCGGGACAGCCAGAATCCCCTTCGCAGCGCCTGCAACTCTTCCAGACGCGACGTGACCAGTGGGCGTCCCACGCGGCGTCCCAATTCCAGAAGCGCCAGCGCCCTGGCCAGCGCCGGACCGAACCCGGATGCCAGCACCATGGTTACCGTGGCAGCCATGGCGGGCATGGCAAACCACACGACGTCGTTGGCCTCCCAGCCCCCCATTTGCAGCAGCAGCGGGACATTGAGGACCAAAGCGGTCAATGCGGCCACGGTCGCGGCGCGAGGAGGAGGCGGCGAAGGGAGCGGCAGGACGCGGTGTCGTTGCAAATCTACAAGAGGTGCGAGTGGCGCAGGAAGACCGGTGACAGCATCTAAGACTCGCATCCGACGACGTTCAGCGACGAAGCCGATGGTCATGCCGCACACCCACATGAGCCCAGCCAGCCCGAGTGCCAAGGGTTGCATATCCGGGCGCTGGGCTCGCCAGGCCAAGGCCGTCGTGGACACCACCAGCAGACTGCCGAAGAACAGCAGCGCCAGCACGGCCGCCCACAAGGCTTCTCGAGGCGAGTAGCGGGCCCGGTATTTGAGGTAGAGCCCAGACGCCAGGAACACGGCGCCCATGACCACCGACATCGCGACGAGTGCGGGCTTGTCGGGCACGAACGCCCACATGGCCGGAATGACGAAGGCCCCCGCCGCGCCCAGCACGAGAGGCAGATGTTTGAGACTGGATAGGTCGTCTGGCGGCCTCAATGTCCCGCTCCTAGTGCTTTGCGTGCCTGCTGCTCTGCGAAGTCAGCACCACCGTAGTTATTCCATACGACCTGCGGGCCATCACATCAAATTTGCACTGGGAGGCCGCAGTCTGAGCGGCGGTTTGCGCTGGGGTGGTCACTGGAGCTCCGGCACGAGGTTGTTACGTCGTCGGAGATTGTGTGTGAGCGGGCTGAGGATCACCAAGGCACAGGCGCAGGCCAATCGGACGCATGTGGTGTGTTCCGCGTGTCTTGTCACATTCTAGATTGATGACGGACGTAATCAAACTATTGACTTTTTGGATTTCGACCATCATCATTACAGGACTCCACCCAGTTGACCCCTTGGTCGAACTGATCCAACAAACGGCCAACGCCACCCGGAATCACGCACATGAACACACTTCCCACAGCCCTCGTCACCGGCGCCTCCACCGGTATTGGCGCCACTTATGCCGAGCGCCTCGCACAGCGAGGACACGATCTGGTCCTTGTCGCCCGGGATGAGAGCCGGCTTGAGACGGTGGCCGCCCGCATTCGTGAGAACTACAAGGTACAGGTTGATGTGCTGCGGGCAGACCTCACACAGCCAGAAGACCTGGCAGCCGTCGAAGCCCGCTTGATCAATGACCCGCGGATCGGCGTCCTCATCAATAACGCTGGGATGGCGCAGTCCGGCGCATTTGTCGGGCAAAGCGCGCAAAACATCGAGCGATTGATTTCTCTCAACGTCACGGCCTTGACCCGGCTTGCTGCAGCCATCGCGCCGCGGCTGGTAGAGGCCGGCACGGGCACCATCGTGAACATCGGCTCGGTGGTGGGACTGGCGCCCGAATTCGGCATGACGGTGTATGGCGCCACCAAAGCTTTTGTGCTGTTCCTGTCCCAGGGCCTGCATCTCGAGCTGTCTCCCAAGGGCATCTATGTCCAGGCAGTGCTGCCAGCCGCCACGCGCACCGAAATCTGGGAGCGCGCCGGGATTGACGTCAATACTCTGCCGGAGGTCATGGACGTGCGTGAACTGGTGGATGCCGCCCTGATCGGGTATGACCGACGGGAGCTGGTCACCATTCCGCCGCTGCATGTGGCGGAGCGCTGGGACGCCCTGGAAGGCGCGCGTCAGGGTCTGCTTTCGGACATCCGACAGGCCCAAGCCGCAGACCGCTATCGCCCCCAAGCCTGAGCTGCCGCCCCGACGCCTCGCCCTTCCGTCATGTCGAACTCCCTCGAAAAATCGATCTTCCGTGCGCACTCCAGGAGCCTGAACGCGTCCGACGGATGATCCTTGCAGGCACGGGGCCCGCAGGCGGTCCCGGCGTGAGCGCCGTGGCGGGGGTGGCCCATCAGAACCTGATCCGGGCCACTCTCACAGGGCAGGATCCCACGCAGTATCTGGGTGGTCTGCACTCGACGCTCGGTACCGTCCAATTCCGCCGTCACGGTTGACCTCCCTCGAGACGAGGCCGATCGGTTTGGTGCGAGCAGTCGCCACTCACGCGTTAGCCCTTCGCTCTCAAAATCTCATACTCGATCGGCTTGAAGCTCCCGTTATTCGACCCTTCGGCCGAACAGGCGGTCAGTCCACACAGCAGATCCATCTCCGCCCTGAGCTCGACCCACTGCCCTGCCCGGGACGTCGGCGGCTCGACGGACACGACCCCGTCCTCCCGAACCCGCACGTTCATGAAGACATTGAATGTCGTGGTGATCTGAGACGGCTTGATCCCGTGCGGGGCCAGGTGGGTATAGAGATTCTCGAAGCAGCTCGGATGGTGACCTTTCACCTTGTAGAGGATCTCAAACATCTCCTGGCTGCAGGGTGTGAGCAGGAAATCGTGTCGCCCCACCTGATCCTCACCGATGGTGAACATCGGCCGACTGTCATTGGCATACAGCACATCGCCGGTGCTCAGATAGATCTTGGACGCATAGTCAATGCTGCGACCGGAAGACAGCACGCAGTTGTGATCGTCCCGGTGGAAGGCAAACAGATCCGCGACCTGCTCCCCCATCGGATCGATGATGCGCAGCACATCGCCTTTGTTGAGGGTAAAGGCAGTGCCGCTTTGCGGCGCGATGCGGCATCGGCCATGGGAGGCGTCACACATGAGCTTTCTTTCCCGAGAATGGACACACCCAGTCCGCCGGCACCTCGCGACCCGAGTACTGGCGTGCCTCGGACGATTCACCAAAACGCGCCAGAACCGGATTGATCGAACCTTGCAGGGCGAGATCGCGCTTACGGATCGCGTTCTGCATGGTGCCGTACTTTCCGCTTTCCTTGAGCGACTCGAACTGGTTGTGGAAGTTGAAGACCAGGCACGGCATGGGCGAACGGCGTGCCAGACGCGACGCTTTCGGATGCATGCCCACCACAAAGTAAGCCCGGCCGCCAATGCTCATCGAAAACTGCTCGTCTGACGGGTGATCGCTGACCGTGGCATCCCAGGCGTACTCCTGACGATCCAGATCGTGCACCACTTGAAGATGCTCCCAGAGCCGACGCTCGAACGCCAGTTCGTCTTCAAAGACATCGTCGAACAAGGCGACGAAGCTCACCGGTTGATTGCCAGGATCCGGGAACTCCTCCGAAAATGCACGCAAGTCACGCCGCAACGCTTGGGCGGCGGCCACCGACCCCATCGTTCCGTGACTGGCATGCCGGAGCCGACCCGTGTGCAAAGCCGACCGTGCGCCGACGCACGGAAATTCGGGTTGATCGACAAATGCGTCAAAGCGGCGCTGATGAGTTGCGGCGCCAGCGCCGGGCTTGACGCCGGACATGGGGCAACGGGTCGATGAAGTCATAGGTGTTTGGGCTCATGTACTGCTATGACTTCACCTTATCTGCGTCGCTCCATTCGTCGTGAGAGGCTTTCAGCGGTTTGCCGGTGGGAGATGGGCCGGCAGGTACGTAGTCCTTGTCCCACGCGAAATTCGAACTAATGCACGGCGCGCAATCCGCACCGAAACGTTCACGGTGCGGCCGCTCACCACATGGCTTTAGAAGCTCCGGCGCAGCGTGATCCGCAGCGTTCGGGGCTCCGCCGGATGCACATGCCGGTCCGCCACGGGCGCGGTTTCCCCGGGCAGTTGCGACTCATAGAAGTATTCGATGTCGTTGACCTTCCGATTCGCCAGATTGAAGACATCCAGCGTCAGCTCCGTCTGGTGGGCGAATCGTCTGCTGATCCGGAAATTGGTCGTCAATGAGGAACGGGACCGCACACGGTTGTCCTCCACCAGCGCCCCACTGCCCAGATACCGCCAGTTGAGGCTGGCCGACCATGCGCCCAGATCCTTGAGCGACACCCCCATCGAGGCCACCTTGTCGACCGCATTGGGAATACGGTTCCCTGCTGGATCAGCATCTGCGAATCGGGCATGCGTCCAGGCGAAATCCGCGTCAATCAACAGCCACGGCAACGGCACATACCGGTTGTTCCACTCGAGACCGCGCCGCCGACTCGGTCGATTCGCCTCCGTCGTCCCCGCATCGCCCACGTAGACCAGCTCGGAATCGAAATCCAGTCGCCACGCAGCGATCGACGTTTGCAATCCCGGCACCCATTCCGTCCGGATGCCAGCTTCATAGCCCTTGGCCTTCGCCAGTCCCGGCGCACGGTCGGTGGCCGCCGTGACGCCCCGGGCATCGTTGCTGTGGAACCCTCGCCCGGCATTCAGAAACAGCTCGGTCCGCTTCCATGGGCCTAGCACGATGGAAAGTTTCGGTGACGCCAGCGTCTGTCGCGCACTTCCCGAGTTCCCCACACCCGTGAGGTGATCCACCCGAAACTGGCCCTGATCTGCGCGGAGGCCCAGGACCGTCCGCCCCCAGGACGCCCACTCAACACTCGTCTGCCCATAGACCCCGAGCATCGTTTCCCGGATTCGGTCCTCCCGCGTGACGTTCCTGATCTCCGCCTGCTCAGTGTCGAACAGACCGACGCGTGCGCGATCCTGCCGCACCTGAAAGCCCAATTCCGTCCGTGCAGGCCACGTCCCCAGCGAGTGCTCCACCGCCTGACTCCCGCTCAGGCCATAGACCTTCCGATGGTCTTGCTGGGAGGCTTGGTCTCCCAGCTCGGGACGGTCCATCGCATAGGTGAAGTTGGAAAAGAGCGCCAGTTGATAGTCGATGGCATAGGCGGCGAGCCGGGACTGCCGCCCCTCCTCATCTCGCCCCCAGGAGGCTGACACGCTGGTGCGCCACGTGCTGCCGCGATCGCTCGGGTCTACCGCATGAAATCGTCCGAAGGGGCGTCCTTCAAACGTCCCGGCTTCAATCAGCCGCTCGGGAATCTGGTCTGTGGATCGCCAATGCGCGTGATAGTCCATGACGCTGACGGCCCACTCGTCCGGCCCGGCTTTTCGGGAGAGGGTCATCACCAGGTTGCGACGGTTCAGCCCCTCGGGAACCGCCCACGGACCGTCATTGCGCATCAGCTCGGCAGCACCCATCCACTGCATGCCTGCGCCAAGCTCGTGGCTTCCGGCCACCAAGCCCCTGCGGTAGCCACCCTCCCCCGCGGTCAAGGAGACCAAGGGCGCGTCCAGCCTGCGGTGGTAGTGAATATCCGCAGAGCCCGCCGCTGCGAAATCCCCATTCGCCGCGAAGTACGGCCCCTTGCGGTAGTCGATGTGATCGACGAGCTCGGGCATCAGGAAATTCAGATCGGAATAGCCTTGGCCATGGGCATTGCTCGGGATATTGACCGGCATGCCCTGAACCGAAGTTGCGAAGTCGGTGCCATGGTCCAGATTGAAGCCGCGCAGGAAGTATTGATTGGCCTTGCCGTCTCCACTGTGCTGCGTCACCATCAGGCCCGGCACGAACTCCAGGACCTCTCCGGGTCGAAGGGCTGGACGGCTTTTCAGCAGCTCAGCACGAATGCTGCCTTGCGAAGCCGCATCGGAGCTGCCAACGCCGTTGTCGTAGTGACGACCGTGGACCTGCACGGTGTCCAGTGTCCGCTGTTCCGGTAGTTGCGGGGCATTCGTCAGGTTCCGGGGATCGCCTTCGATCAATCCAGGCTCGGGTGTCGACGCCCATCCGCCGGGCGAGCAAAGCAGCAGTCCCGCCAATGCCAGGGGATGCAGGACCGGCCGAATGCCAGCCGGTATGGCGGGATGAAGGATGAAAGGAATGCCCCGGCGGCGATTCATTCCTTTGCCGCGCGACAAAGTGAAACGACGGGCGACCTCACGCGATGTGTTCATTGCAACAGTCCATTTCCCTGCGTCCCCGCAGGTGGTTCAGAGTTGGCGCTGAGGCATGAGCACGGGCGAGGCTGCGCAGCGGAGCGCGCAGCCCTGCCGGCGCGCCGCACCCCGCAGCATCCGGAGCAGTCGCAGGCCGGTATCCGGGCTCGCGGCGCGACCGGCACATCGATGGATGTCCCGATCTGGCGTTCTGGCCTTCCCAGGCTGCAAGCCCAGTGGCTGCCGGAAGTGATTCCGACCTCAGACGCTTTCAACCGCCGACCGTTGCGGGGGCAGCACAGGCTTGGCGCCGTTCTGGCGCGCACCTGTTTCCCGTTTAACCCGGCCGCCAAGCGGCTGGGCACCTTCGACTGAAATTAGGGCGCGAGTGTAGCTGGGCTTGGATGGCCATTCCGCCCTGACGATGACCCCGACACGAACCGGGTCAACTCAAGAAACTCATAATGTTGCATGAGTCAGAATTTTCAACTGTCCGACATCCTGCACGTACTCCTTCACATGGCGGAGCGGGACGGTCCCACCACATCCGAGGCGCTGGCGGCAGCCATGGGCACGAACCCGGTGGTCCTGCGACGGCTGATGGCCGGCATGCGCAGTGCCGGTTTCGTGGTCTCCGGCAAAGGGCACGGCGGCGGCTGGGCGCTGGGGTGTGACCTGGAACGCATCACCCTCGGGGACGTGTATCTGGCTTTGGGGGAGCCCCGACTGATCTCTCTCGGCTTTCGCGAGGACCACCCCACCTGTCTGGTTGCCGCCGCCGTCAATGACGCCATGCGCGGCGTCATTCAGGATGCCGAAGCGCTGCTGCTGAAACGATTTGGCGACATCACGCTGGCCACACTGTCTGCGGACTTTCACCGGCGCATGACGCAGCAAAAAGCCAAAGGCCCCACCCAACCCCATCAGCTGGAGCACCACCTTCATGAAGACGATTGACTTTGCCATCATTGGCGGCAGCTACGCGGGAATGGCCGCGGCACTGCAACTGGCGCGCGCGCGTCGCCGCGTCCTGGTGGTGGATGCGGGCCGCCGCCGCAATCGGTTCGTGGATGCCGCAGGGGGCGCCTCCCATGGCTTCCTGACGCAGGACGGACGAGCCCCCGCGGAGATCGCCGCGGATGCACGCGAGCAGCTGATGAACTATCCGAATGTGGAGTGGCTCCACGGCGTGGCTGATGATGCCCGGCTGGACACAGACGGCGCACTCAGCTTCAAGGTGGGCATGGAGAGGGTACGGGCCCGTCGCCTCATCATTGCGACCGGCGTCCAGGACGAGTTGCCCGCCGTGCCGGGCCTGGCGGACCGCTGGGGACGTACGGTGTTTCATTGCCCCTATTGCCATGGCTATGAGGCGGATGCCGGACCGATCGGCATCATTGCTGCCTCGGCACTGGCCCTGCACCAGGGTCTGATGCTGCCGGATTGGGGCCCCACCACGCTGTTTCTCAATGACAGCTATACCCCAAGTGACCAGGACATGGCCGCGATGATCCGTCGCGGCACGCGCATCGAGCCAGTCCCCATCGCCCGCATTGCAGGCGAGGCCGACGTCGTCCTGAAAGACGGTCGAACCGTGTCAATGAACACTTTGTTCACGCAACCCCGCGTTTCGCTCACCAGCCCCATTGCGGAGCAGCTGGGATGCAGGATCGAGGCGGGCCCGATGGGACCTTTCATCCACGTCGATGAGTCCAAAGCCACCAGCATCCCTCATGTCTTCGCTTGCGGAGATGCGGCGCGTGCGGCCGGCAATGTGACGCTCGCGGTGGCGGATGGCGCGATGGCGGCCTTTGCAGCGCATCGTCAGTCGATGGTGTGACCGGACCCCGCCGCCGGTGTCTCCGCAAGGGCATGCCCTTCTGCGCGCAAACCAGACGACGAAGATCGGAGCCAGCACCATCGGCGTCAGGCTGTTCACCAGCGTGACGGAGATGCGAGCGTGTTCCGGCGCCGCCCCGCAGCCCAGGTCACCCGGATGCAGGACATTCTCCGACAGAGGGCACCCGCAAGAGGTGAGCGTCCTACCATCGGAGGGTGAGCAGTTCCCAGCCAGGAGGTTTCATGGCCGCAACTCCCCGCCCGCGCAAAAGCAAGCAGGACCGCCCCCCCGCCAAGTCCACAGCCAGCAGCCGCCGCGCCGCGCCAGTGAATCGCGTCAAGAACGCCAGACCGGATGCCATGGACTTCCGGGACCTGATGTTCGTGCCGACGCTGATTGAAGTCCCGACCACCCGTCCGCTGTCGGATTACAAAAAGGTGAAAGTGCCCATCCTGGACCAGGGGTCCGAGGGCGCCTGCACCGGCTTCGGACTGGCCACCGTGGCCAACTACCTGTTGCGGGTGCGCAAGGTGGTGCCGGACAAGGTGCCGGTCAGCGGGCGGATGTTCTATGAGAACGCCCGACGGTACGACGAATGGCCGGGCGAGCACTACACCGGCTCCAGCGCGCGTGGCGCGATGAAGGGCTGGCACAAGCACGGCGTCTGCGCGGAGGAAGACTGGCCCTACGACCTCGGCCCCAAGGGCCCTCGGGGCCTGACCGAGAATCGGACCTCGGAAGCGTTGAAGCGCCCGCTGGGCGCCTATTACCGGGTCAATCACAAAGACCTCATCGCCATGCATGCGGCGATCACGGAGGTGGGCATTCTTTACGCCACCGCCACCGTGCATGAGGGCTGGGACCGGGTCGGCAAAGACGGCATCATTCACCAGGACCCCGACGCCGCCCCTACCGGCGGTCACGCCTTTGCCATCGTGGCCTATGACGAATGGGGATTCTGGATCCAGAACTCCTGGGGACGCGGCTGGGGCGCGGGCGGCTTTGGTCGGATCAGCTATGACGACTGGCTCGACAACGGCACTGACGTCTGGGTGGCACGACTTGGCGCCCCGGTGGTGCTGCGCAAGGCGGACAGCATCAGCCGTGTGCATGCACCGGTATCCGGCATGTCCGCGGCCTACTCCTATTCAGACCTGCGGCCGCACATCATCAGCGTCGGCAATGATGGCCAGTTGCAGGCCGGAGGCGATTACGGCACCACGGAAGCCGAACTGGCGCGGATCTTCACCGAAGACATTCCGCGGGTGGTTGAGGCCTGGCCGGTCAAGCGGCTGATGCTGTATGCGCATGGGGGGTTGGTCAGCGAAGAGGCGGCGGTTCAGCGGCTGTCGGAATACCGGCCGGCGTTGCTTGAGAGCGGCGTCTATCCACTGTCCTTCATCTGGCATTCCGACTTCTGGACCACACTGAAGAACCTGCTGGTGGACGCTGTGCGCCGGCGCCGCCCCGAAGGGATTCTGGACGACACCAAAGACTTCCTGCTCGACCGCGTCGACGACATGCTGGAGCCACTCGCGCGGGCACTGAGCGGTCGTCTTCAATGGAAGGAAATGAAATCGAACGCCACCCAGGCGAGCCATCCCGGCGGGGCCGCATGGCGGACGGCGCAGCATCTGGCGGATCTGGTGAAGGTCTATCCAGACCTCCAGATCAATGTGGTGGGCCACAGTGCCGGCTCGATCCTGAACGGCCCTCTGCTGCAACTGCTCACCCAGACGCATGGGCTGAAGATCAACACCTGCACTCTATGGGCGCCGGCCTGCACGGTTCAGTTGTTCAAGGAGGACTATGCGCCGCTCATTCAAAGCAAGGCGATCGACCGGTTCGCCATCTACACATTGAATGACAAGGCGGAACAGGACGACGACTGCGCCGGCATCTATCACAAGTCTCTGCTCTACCTCGTCTCCAATGCATTCGAAGACCAGGAGCGAATTCCCGGACTGAGAGACGGGGTGGCCTTGCTGGGCATGCAGAAGTTCATTGATGCGGATCCTGAGCTGGTTCGATGGGTGTCGAGCGGAAGCGCGGAATGGATCCTGTCGCCCAACAATGAGCCGGAGACCAGCCTGCGGGCCAGCACTGCCCGCCATCATGGCGACTTCGATGACGACCCGGCCACCGTGCGGTCCACCTTTGCACGCCTGGTGCAACCCGGTGTGGCGGCGGGTGGAACGAGGCCGCAGAGGAGCAAAGGGAAAGGCGCATCGTCCGCTGAGGGCGAATCCGGCACCCAAGGGCGGCAAGAGCCGAGGGGCTCGTCCAGGCGAGCCGCGGCGGCAGCGATGACTGATCCGACACCCACGGACAGCGATGCCGCCTGCGTCGTGCCGGATGTCAAATTCTTCAAGTCCGCGAAATCGCTGCGCGAGCGGCGGGAAGAGATCGACCGCAAGAGCAGCAACAGCGCTTGAGGCGGGGCAGATCAGAGCAGGAAGATGTCCGGGTCACAGAACACGATGGGCACTGAGCACAACGGAGACCGCATTCCTCGTCGCAACTCAGCCTCCAAACACCCAGTTGACGCCAACGGTCCACCAGGGGCGGTGGAGACCCCGCAGTGCTTCTGCGCGGCTGAGATCCAGCGACAGATGATCCGTCACCAGCCGCCGCAGACCGAGACGGGCTTGCGGACCACCGTCATCGCGCCACGCTTCCGTCAGCAGTTGCCAATCCTGCGTTGGTGTCCACTCCACGGCGGCGCCGTAGCGCTCCGCATCGGCGGCGTGGGGGTGAAAATCCCAGCCCAGATTCAGATGCACATCCAGGCCTTCTGTTGCAGACCAGGTCAGCGGCAGCAGCAAGGTTTGACCGGCGAAGTGGCTGGCCGAACCCCGTGGACCATCCGACTGGACTTTCCCTGGATCCGCGTCGCCCCGCGCCGCCGCCCCTTGCCACTGGGCTGACCACTCCACCCCGACCGCCAGACCGGGCCGCAGGGCGGTCACCCATTTGGCCTGAACGCCACCGTTCAACAGCGCTGACCCGGGAACCGAGTCCGACCGTTCCCCGTCGATGCCCAGTTCCACGCCTGCCCAGCGGCATGCCGGGCCGATGTGCTGCAGATGTCGCCCGGAAGCCTGCTCCCCCCACACTTCCATCTGACAGCTGCCGGGATCGAGGACCGTGGCGTCGTCCACGGCGTGATGGCCGCCTGCGGCGTGACTCCACAGAGGTGCAACAACGCCGGTGCAAACAAAGAGCGCGGCGATCAACGGCCGCCGCGGGTTGAGGATCACAAAGGACATGGGGACTCCTGCGCCTGCGCAGCATGCCCGACGTCAAGCGTTTGTGAGGGGGCTGCGCCTCGCCATGCGCATCAAGGGAACGGACAGGAAGTGGGACGTCGGCGCGCTATGGCGCCCGTCGGGCTCGGGGCTCATGGGGTGGAGCCTTCTTCATTGCCTCGAATGGCGACGCTGCGCCAGCAAGGCCACGCGCATGCGGCGGGTGGTCCACAAGGTCTGCTGCTCCAGTCGCAGGAGGTCGCTCAGCCGCTCGGCCAGCGATGGGACGGTCGCAGAAGCTTCCGGCGCCTGGACCGGGGCATTGGAAAACAGGAATCGCATGAACACATCCTCCAGAAGGACGGTACGCACAGGGGCAGCGCCCGTGCCAGTCCGCCCCTGCCCTCACCGGTCAGGGAGGTCAGGCGCTGGCGCTGTCACGGTCCACGGAAGCGATGCGTTGCAAGCGGCTCGAAGGCTCGCCAGACCGCCCACGGCAGTCACGGGATTGGTTCAAGAAATGGCCCCAGCAAAATCTGGAGGGGCAGGCCGCGCGACCCTCTTGGCGCGCAGCCGAAGTCGGCGTCAGCGCGTCAATGAAGCGGCGGCCATCCCGGCACGCATCGCAATTCGACTGGCACTTTCCACGCACGAACTCCGTTGTTGTGAGGCCCCGATTGTTGCACAGCAGCGAGGCCGGGATCAACCCGAAATGCGCAAAGCCGCAGGCCCCTTGTGGCGTTGAGCCAGCCGCACCGAACCGCCCGCGACTCAGGGAAGCACACAGGCTCTGCAGTCCCGCTTCCGCCCCTTTGATGACACCGACTACCCACAGCGCCCCACTGACAGCCGCCGCCTCCGCGGGCTGGCTCGCTTCCTCGCAAGACCCAGACATGCCCGCCAACTGGCCGCTCCCGGTGGTTCTCAGCCGACAGTTCGCCCTTCAGGCGCTCACGATCCGGGAAGAGGCCGCCCAGCTGTCCGCATTCATCCGATGGTCCAACGACCCAGTGGTCCGCATGGACGAGGACCTCAAGACCGAACTGACATGGACCTGCGACGAGTTGAAGCAAGGACAAGCGCTGCCCGGTGAACTGGATCTTCCCGAGGGCAGCGATCCGCGAGCGCTCTGGTGCCGACATCCACCCTCGCTGTGCGAACGCCACCGCTTGCACATCCAGGCGGATCAACAGCGGCTGACCGGCGTCATTGATCGCATCGCGAGCCATGGCCACTCGGTCCTCTGTGAACTCCGGCAGAGAACCGCCGCAGGCGTTGAAAGGGTTCAATCACAACTGGTCGGTGCCCTGGCCGACTGCGAACCGCAAGTCTTCTCGCACATTGAAGCCTTCACCGCATCACTTGATGAGGCGCCAGCGCCCACCTGCGCAGACACGTTGCGCATCCTCGCCCCGCACGCGCGGCTGCGTGACCTGATCCGTGAACTCGACACCACCGGCGGCGCCATCGACACGCTGCAACGGCTTCTCGAGCACCCGCGGGCGCCTGGCACTTCCGGACCACTGGAGGAGACACTGCTGACGCTGAAACTCAGTTTGGTCCAGGGCCGTTGGCAGAACTTTGATGAAGCCGCAGCTCGTTTCCGGCAGCTGCGGGGGCCGCTGATCCCCACCAGCGTTCCCACCCACCGTCCCGGCAACCTTCCCGGCAGCCTTTCCACCGATGGTCCGACCGCGCTTCCGGCGGCAGCGCCCGACCGGGACAATGAACCGGACCGGAGCGCGCCTGCCTAAGTCAAAGCCGCTCAGCCCGCCAGCTCCTTCAGGAACAACTCACGATCCGGCGCAAAGTTCGTATGCAGCGGCAGCAATGCGCCGCCCAATGCGGCGGCGTCCGCCCCCACCGAGCCTTGCAGCAAGCGCGGCGGCGCCACGCCTTCCCAGGCAGGCCCCTTCATTGCTGCTTCCGTCTGACGGATCAGCGCTGCCAGCAAGTCCCGGGACAGCACACCGTCGATGATCACGCCATCCAGGTCCAACAGGCAGGCCGCGCCATGCAGGGCATGCGCCACCGCCGGCCCTGCCTGCGAAACCCATCCGTCCGTCACCGCCCGCCAAGGCGCCTGCATGGCCTGCGCCGGCTCCGCCAGCGGCAGCCCGGCAGCGGCCCAGGCCTGCTCCAGCGTATTCAGCGACGCCACGCTCAACAGCTGCCGTGCGGCGCCCGCGCCTCCCGCGCCGGCGAATCCAAGCGGCATCGACCCCACCGCCCCCGCATTGCCGGTCGCCCCGGTGTGCAGATGGCCGTCAATGACCAGCCCCCCGCCAATGAACGTATCGACAAACACATACAGGAAGCTGTGCAGACTCCGCCCTCGCCCGGCCACCAACTCGGACACACAAGCCGCCGACGTATCCTTCATCGACAGCACCGGCCATTCGCACCGCTGGGCGACGGCCTCGCGCAGATTCAGCCCCGCCCAGCGGGAGGCCTGCTCCGGCGCCACCCCCAGCAGGCTTTGCCAGCCGCCGAGTGCCAGCGGCGCACCGATGCCCACGCCGCAGACCCGGTCGCGCCCCTCAGGCCCCAGCTTGCGTCGGATCGCCGCCAGACGTCGCGTGATCTCGGGCAGCAGTTCATCCGGATCCGGGAATGCATACGGCCACGACCAGAGCCCCTGCACTTGCCCGGTGAAGTCCACCAGCAGGGTGTCCATCTGGCGCCGACCGACCTTCAGGCCCACGGCATAGGCGCCCTGTGGATTCAGCGACAGCGGCACCGACGGCTGCCCCACCTTGCCGCGCACCGGCGCGCCCTTGCGCAGATAGCCTTCGTCCAGCAGCCGCTTGGTGATGAGTGAGACCGTCTGGGCCGTCAGCCCCGTCAGCCGCGCCAGGTCCGCGCCCGGCAGCGACCCATGCAGACGCAGCGCCTGCAGCACCACGCGCTCGTTGTACTGCCGAACCCCGCCCTGATTGGAGCCGCGGGTGGACATCCGCGATCCGTCCCCGTGCCGGGGGGCGGTATCGGCAGGCGTTTCATCGTCGGCGGTAAAGGCGGACAAAGGGATTCCTCAGACTGGGGTGACTCGACGGGGACCGAACTGTAGCGGTGATCCGAACCGGTCAGTGCGCCAGCACTTCGGCCGGCAGTTGATCCGCCCGCAGCGCGCCGGTCATGACCGCGACCGTGTCGCTCATGCTGATCTTTTTCGGATTCAGCACCGCCGCGCGCTTGCCGAGCCGGGCCACATGGATGCGGTCCGCCACTTCGAACACATGCGGCATGTTGTGGGAGATGAGCACCACCGGCAGGCCCTTGTCCCGCACGCGTCGGATCAGCTCCAGCACCATGTTGCCCTCCTTCACGCCCAGCGCCGCCGTCGGTTCATCCATGATGACCACATGCTGCGCAAAAGCCGCCGCCCGCGCCACCGCCACACACTGCCGCTGCCCGCCGGACAGCGTCTCCAGCGGCTGCGACATCGAACGAATGCCCACCTTCAGATCCGCGAGACGGGCCATGCTCTCATCCAGCATGCGACGCTTGTCCAGCATGCGCAGCAGGCTGCCCCGCAGGCCAGGCCGGCGCAGCTCGCGTCCGAGGAACAGGTTCTCCGCAATCGTCATGGCGGGCGCCACCGCCAGGTCCTGATAGACCGTCTCGATGCCGGCACGGCGGGCATCGATGGGGCTGCGGAAGACGGTGCGCTGCCCATCCAGCTGGATCTCGCCGGCATCGGGCACCGTGGCACCGGACAAAGCCTTGATCAGCGAGGACTTGCCCGCGCCATTGTCGCCGATGACGGCCAGGATCTCTCCGGCGCGCAAGTCGAAGTCCGCCCCGTCCAGGGCCGTCACCTGACCGTAGCGCTTGATCAGGCCGCGGGCCTGCATCACCACACGAGGGGTCGAAACGGTGGTCATCTCAGCGTGCTCCCCGACGGGATAGTTGATCGGCCGTCACCGCCAGGATGACCAGCACCCCGGTGACCAGCACCTGATAGATGGACGAGACGCCCATCAGCGTCAGGCCATTGCGGAAGACGCCCACCACCAGCGCGCCGATCAGCGAGCCGATGATCACGCCGCGGCCACCAAAGAGGCTGGTGCCGCCCAGCACCACCGCGGTGATGGCGTCCAGGTTCTCGGTCTGGCCCGCATTCGGATCCCCCACCCCGGTGCGCGAGACGCTCAGCAGCGAGGCCAGGCCATAACAGAAACCCGCCGTCACATAGACCGCCAGCAGCACCCGCTGGGTCGGAATGCCCACCAGCCGCGTGGCTTCAGGGTTGTTGCCCACGGCATAGACATGGCGCCCGGCCGCCGTCTCGCGAAGGACGAACCAGGCGAGGCCATACAGCACCAGCATCATCACCGTGCCCCAGGCAAATTCCGTCCCGCCGATGGAGAAGGTGTTGCCCAGCGCGGTGAGCATCGGCGGCAGGTCGGTGATGGTCTGCGATTCCGAATACAGCTGCGTGATCGCGAAGGCAATGTTCATCGTGCCCAGCGTCACGATAAAGGACGGCAGCTTGATCCGCGTGACCAGCAGGCCGTTGGCGAGGCCAAACAGCGTGGTCATCGCCAGGCCCGCCAGCACCGCCAGCGGCGGCGGCAGGCCGCTGCTCACCGCCAGCTTGGTCATGAGGATGCCGCCCAGCGACATCACCATGCCGCAGGACAGATCGATGCCCGCAGTGAGGATGACCAGCGTCTGACCGATGGCGATCACACCGACCACCGCCACCTGTTGCAGGATTAGCGAGACATTGCCGCCGGTGAGGAAGATGGGGCTTTGCGTGGCGAAGAATCCACAGGCCAGCAGCAACGCGATGAAGGGCCCGAGGGAGGCCAGCGTCAGACCGGCCGGCAAGCGGCCTGAGGGCGGCGCACCGGCCGCCTTGGCTGCGGACGGAGCGGCGGTTGGGACGGCGGATGGGGCCGCCGGCGCAGCTTGATGATTCGACGTCATGACCCGACCTCCTGCCTCCAGCGGCGCGGCGCTCACTTGTTGCCCCAGCACAGTTCGGCGCCCTTGGCGACCGGCAGGCTGGTGACGCCGTCAACGGCCTTGTCGGCGATCAGCGCGACGCCGGTGTCGGTATAGCCGCTGGGCTTCTTGCCGGTGCGGGCGAACTCCACCCCGGCTTCCACGCCCATGCGGGCCATGGCCAGCGGATACTGCTGGCTGGTGGCGGTGATCTTGCCGGCGCCGACGTCCTTCACCCCCTGGCAGCCGCCGTCGACCGCCACGATGATGACGCCCTTCTCCTTGCCCGCCTTCTTCAGTGCGTTGTAGGCCCCCGCAGCGGCCGGCTCATTGATCGCGTAGATCAGGTTCACATTCGGCGCGCGCTGCAGGCAGTTCTCCATGCCGGTCTGACCCTTGGCCTGGTCGCCGTAGCTGTCGGCCATGCAGGCGATCTCGGAGGTCTTGCCCAGCTCATTGCTCTTGGCATCCGGCGCGGACAGACCCAGGCCGTTCATGAAGCCGTTGTGGCGCTGGGCGCCGACCGGGTGGCCGGGGAACAGGTCCAGCGTCACGATGACCGGTGCCTTCCCGCCCAGCGCTGCCTTCGCGTATTGGCCAATCAGCACGCCGGCGCGGTAGTTATCGGTCGCGAAGAGCGCATCCACCGCATCGGTCGGGTCGGTGGGGCTGTCCAGCGCAATCACCAGCACCCCCTTGGCCCGCGCCTTCTTCACCGCTGGCACGATGGCCTTGCTGTCACTGGGCACCAGCAGGATGGTCTTGGCGCCGGCCGCCACCATGTTCTCCAGCGCCGTCACCTGGCTGGCGTTGTCACCGTCCGCCTTGCCACCGGCCGTCAGCAGCTTGGCGCCCTTGGCTTTGGCGGCTGCGGCGGCGCCCTCCTTCATCTTCACGAAGTAGGGATTGGTCTCGGTCTTGGTGATCAGGCCGATCACCGGCGCCTCCTGCGCCGTGGCGGCAGAGGTGCCCAGCATCAGGGCGGCCGTCAGGCCCAGGGTCAGGGAATCCAGCGCAGCAGAGCGGGTGCGGATCATCGGAATGTCTCCTGGTTTTGTGATGTGCTTTCATTCTGGAAATCGGAGATAAATAAATCAAGTGGATTGATTAATGGAAAACCACTACCTCCGTCTGAACAGGTGACAGGCATGCTTGCGCCCGGACACTGGAAAGGAAGAGCGTCATGATCGTGGTCAGCGGAGAAGCGCTGATGGATGTGTTTGACCTGGGGCCCACCGCCACCGGTCACACGCTGGATGCGCGAATCGGCGGCTCGCCGCTGAATGTGGCCATCGGCCTGGCACGGCTGGGTCAGGCGGTACGGTTCTTCGGCGGGGTGTCGCGCGGCTTCCTGGGTGAGCGGTTGATGGCTGCCATGACGCAGGAAGGCGTCGATACCACCCTGGTCCAGCGCACCGACGCGCCCACCACCCTCAGCCTGGTCGGGGTGCGCGCGGGCGGCGTGCCCGATTACGCCTTCTATTCCCACGGCGCCGCGGAGCAGCAGCTGCCGCTGTCGGCGCTGGCGGCCGTGGCCGGCGCAGCGCCGGCTGCCGCGGCCTATCACTTCGGCTCCTATGCCATGGTGATCGAACCCACGGGCAGCACGCTGCGGACCCTGGTCGAGCGCGAGGGGCAGCGCAGCGTGATCGCCTACGACCCCAACGTTCGCCTCAATGTGGAGCCGGACCTGTCCCGGTGGCGGTCGGTCATCGACTGGATGGTGCCGCGCACCCACCTCTTCAAGGTCAGCGAGGAAGATCTGTCGCTGCTCTACCCCAGCCAGGCGCTGGACGATCTGGCGGCCGGCTGGCTGGCGGCCGGGGCGGCGCTGGTCGTGGTCACCCGCGGTGGCGAGGGTGCGCTGGCCTGGTCGGCGGCGGGCCATGTGCAGGCGGCGCCGGTGCCGGTGGACGTGGTGGACACTGTCGGCGCGGGCGACACCTTCCAGGCCATGCTGCTGACGGGGCTGAGCGAGATGGGCCTGCTGAGCCCGGCTGGCGTGCGCGGCTTGACGCGCGACGCCATCGCGCGATTGCTGTCCCTGGCGACGCAGGCGGCTGCCATCACCTGTTCGCGCCGTGGGGCCGACCTGCCCTACCGCCGGGAGGTGATGTGATGCACCTGCCAGACGAAGCGCTCCGCCGCGCACAGGCGCTGCTGGCCAAGGGCGGACGACGACTGCTGGGCATTGCCGGACCGCCGGGTGCGGGCAAGTCCACCGTGGCGGCCTTGCTGAAGGAGGCGCTCGGCGATCAGGCCCAGGTCGTACCGATGGACGGCTTTCATCTGGCGCAAGCGGAACTGGAGCGGTTGGGTCGTGCTGGCCGCAAGGGCGCGCCGGACACTTTTGATGCGTCCGGCTTTGTGAGCCTGCTGCGTCGGCTACGGACGCCCGATGCGGAGGCTGAAGCCCTGGTCTACGCCCCCGAGTTCCGCCGCGATCTGGAAGAGCCGATCGCCGGCGCCCTGGCTGTGCCGGCCACCCTGCCGCTGGTCATCGTGGAGGGCAACTATCTGCTGCTGTCCTCCCCGCCCTGGTCTGAAGTCCAGCCGCTGCTGGATGAGTGCTGGCATGTGTCGGTGGCGCAGGCGCAGCGGCTGGCCCGGTTGATCGCGCGCCATGAACGCCATGGGCGCAGCCCACAGGACGCACGCGCCTGGGCGCTTGGCAATGACGAACCCAACGCCCGACTGGTGGAAGCGGCGGCGCACCGGGCGGACTGGCAGATGCCCTGGGCGGAACCGGCCGGCTGAACCGGACACGCAAGATGCAGGCACCAAGTGGGATCTCCACTCGTCTCCCTGCTTCCATGTACGCGAACTTCCCCCCCCGCGCCCTCATCGATCCCACCGCATCCGCAGACTGCGAAACACAAGCGCTTGATCCAGCGGCCGCCCAGCAGACCCTGAACGCCATCCACAGCAACGTCCGGCTGGCGAGAAATTTGCTAGACCACATCAACTCGGACGACCCGGGGGCTCGTGAGCTGCCTGCCCCACGGCGGGAACTGCTGCGGGAGCGCTGCGTGCACGTCCTCGAAAACCGGGGTTACAGGGCCCAGGGCGGCACGCCCGCACCGACTCAGCCTGCCGCCATGCCCAAAGGGGTGCCTTTGCCGATCAGGGAGTGGCATCGGCTGATGTCTGAAGAAGACCGCAGCGGCCTCGATGAGGTCACTCGGGAACTTGCCACCGAAAGCCGTCACCAGCTGACGCGAAGCCTGGCTCCCCTGCGCCAGGAACTCGCGGTACTCGAAGCCGCCTGCCGGTCGTTGTGTCCGCCGCTGCACCTGCCGTTGTGCCCAAAGATGAGCGCCATGCTGGATCAGCTGGCCCAGGTGCGAGAGGACGACGTGACCTCCCTCGCCATCGGGCCCGTTGTCAAGGCCGCACGGGGCGCCTGCTCCGGGTTTCAAAGCCATCTCACCGCCGTCCAGACGCTCGGGTCCCTGCAACAGGAGCTGGGTCTGACCAAGGCTGCGACGGGGCCCGGCACCGCCATCAATAAGGTGACGTGGATCAAAGCCCGCGATGCCCTCCTGAACGGGCGTTGGGACGAATTCCGGACGCAGGTCGCGGCGCTCTCCCGCTTGCAGCAGCCAGCCCCGGTCCTGCACGCCCGACCGGCCACTTCGCGTCCGTGACATCGGTCCCATTTGTCACGAACTGCCCAATCTGTATCAACTCTCTCACAGAAAGTCAGGGTTCCCCTGAACACAAAATGAGTTCGGCAAGCGACACTTTCGTCCTGGCTTGCAGGTCCTGCGGCTGTTGCAGTGTCCGAAGTCTCCGCAATTCCAGTAAGTGTTCCCCAGCAGTTGACCGCAACGATGACGGCCGTGATCAGCCCACTCGCCACCCCTGGTGTGCCGCCCGCTTCCAAGCGTGGCGCTTCATCTGCTGCCGATGCGGCGGCGGCGAGCCCCTCCCTGGCGCATCCTCAGGCCCGGTCCTCTCAACCGCAAGCGTCCGCACCGTCATCGCTCGCCCGGCCCTGGCTGTCGTTCCTGATCCCCGTCTACAACGTCCGCCGCTTCCTGCGGGAATGCCTGCTGTCGGTCGTGGCTCAGGTGGACGAGAGCATGGAAATCGTCCTGCTGGACGACTGCTCCACCGATGGGTCTGCGGATCTGGTCCGCCAGCTCGAGATCGAGTTTTCGTCGCCGACGGTCCGGATCGTGACGCGCTTCCACAGCAGCAACCAAGGCATCTCCGCCGTGCGCAACGGTCTGCTGGACACGGCGCGCGGCGAGTATGTGTGGTTCCTCGACTCCGACGACTGCCTCGTACCCGGCGCGGTGGAGCAGTTGCGCCAGCTGGTGCGCCGCGAACAGCCCGACCTGGTGCTGTGCGACTACTCGGTCTGGCGCCCGGTGCAACATCGCAAGCACCGCCGGCGCGGGGAGCTTCATCGCCGCACCTTCATCGGCCCGGCCCGGCAGCATCTGAATGATCCATCGGTGCTGCTGCGCGGCCTCTTTGAAGCCGGCCACCTCCACTGCTGGTCCAAGATCGCCAAGCGCAGCGTGTGGGACGGCCTGCGCTTTCCGGTCGGCAAGTTCTTTGAAGATGTGACGCTGGCCGCACCCCTGCTGCTGAAGGCCAGGGGCGTCTGGTACGAGCCGCAGGTATGGGTGGCCTATCGGCAGTGGGAGGGCTCCATCCTCGCCACGCCCTCCCCGCTCAAGGCCCGGCATCTGGCCGAGTCGCTGCTGGATCTGCCTGCGGTCGTGGGCGACCGTGCGGTGGATGCATCGGCCCGCTTTGCCTGGAGCCACTTTCTGGCGCGCCACTTCATCTGCATCGCCCGGGAGGCCCACGCCGCCGTGCCCAATGCCTGCGCGGATGCGATCGCCGAGTATCGGGACGCCTTCCTCAAGTCCTGCCCCATGCCGCTGAACGACCTCTACGCCGCCTATGCGGGCCGGGGCTGGTTCCTGCGCGCGCTACGCCTGCGTCGCTGGTTGAAGCAGGGCTCGCCGACCGCTGCCAAGGCCTGACCCCGTCTCCTTCCGCGCGCACCAAACTGGTCCGCGCCTGTCAGACTCGTCCTGCAAACGAACAGGGAATCGACCGGCGCACCTCCTTTGTGGGGGACGGCACCATAAGGCCTGTCTTTTTGGGACGCCTTATGAGTTCAGACACCGACCTTCGCGACAAGACTCCACGCCTCCCGCGTCACGACGCGCGTGTGCAGACAGAAGGGTTTGCGTCGAGTGGGCATGGGCGCGACATCTTCTTCGCGGCCGTGCAAGCCACGCGGATGCCGATGGTGGTGGCTGACCCGCGCCAGCCCGACACGCCCCTGGTCTTCGCCAACCAGGCGTTCCTCGAAATGACGGGCTATTCCGAAGAAGAAATCATCGGAAAGAACTGTCGGTTCCTGCAGGGTCCGGAAACCGACCCCAGCACCGTCGCGCTGATTTCGGAAGCGCTGCGGGCGGAACGCGAGCTGACGGTCGAGCTGCTGAACTACCGCAAGGATGGCTCGACCTTCTGGAACGCCCTGTTCCTGACGCCCGTGCGCAATGAAGAAGGCGACCTGCTGTATTACTTCTCTTCGCAGTTGGATGTGAGCCGCCGCCGGGATGCGGAAGCCGCTCTGCGCCAGGCGCAGAAGATGGAGGCGCTGGGGCAGCTGACCGGCGGCATTGCGCACGACTTCAACAATCTGCTGCAGGTGATCACCGGCAATGCCGAAGTGGCCGCGCATCGATTGCAGGTGGTGGCGCCGAATGACGCGTTGATGACCCGCTCCATTGCCAATGTCCGTGCGGCGGCGGCCCGCTCCGGCTCCTTGACGCAGCAACTGCTGGCCTTTGCGCGCAAGCAGCAGCTTCAGGGCCGGGTGGTGAATGTGAATGACGCGATCCACCGCACGGTGGACCTGGCGTCCAGCTCGCTGGCCGACGTCCACCTGATGCTGGACCTGGATCCACAGACCGCCAACGTTCGCATTGACACCTCCCAGTTCGAGGCCGCCCTGCTGAACCTGCTGGTCAATGCGAGGGACGCGATGCCAGGCGGCGGCCGCATCTGGATCCGGTCCAGCAACCTGCGCACGACGGCCGAAGACGTGGGCAACCACGGACTCGTTTTGCCGGGTGACTACGTCTGTGTGTGCGTGAGCGACGAAGGGGACGGCATTCCGGCACCGATCCTGGCGCGGGTGATGGACCCGTTTTTCACCACCAAGGCTGAGCGGGGTGGCACGGGACTGGGCCTGTCGATGGTCTATGGCTTTGCCAAGCAGAGCGGTGGTGTGGCCACCATCTACTCAGAAGAGAAGACCGGCACCACCGTTCGGTTGTATTTCCCGGCGGTCGAAGACTCGGCCGCCCCCCGGGAGGTGCCGGTCACCCAGCCCCGCAGCGGACAAGGGGAGATGATTCTGGTGGTGGACGACCGGCCGGAGGTGGCCCAGACGGCGGCCGCCATGCTGGAATCCGCCGGCTACCTCTGCCACGTTGCCCTCAGCGCCCGCGACGCGATGCAACTGCTGAAGCAGGAGCCCGACATTCGTCTGCTGCTCACTGACATCATCATGCCAGGCAGCAAGAACGGCGTGCTGCTGGCCCACGACGCCCAGCGGGTCGCACCCAATCTGAAGGTGCTGTTGATGACCGGCTTTGCGGACGGCAGCCCGGATCGATGGGACGGCCAGAGCTACGACATCGTGCTCAAGCCGTTTACCTCGGAAGATCTGCGGGTGAAGGTGCGGCGGGCGCTTGACGGCCAGGCCTGATTCCCATCGGTCTGCTGCTCCGTCCACGCGGACGCGGCAATCAGCAAGCGCCGCAACACTGCGGCGCTTTTTCATCTTCAGCGAACGGCGTGACGGCGGCCGTCTTCATCTACCCAATAGCGCCCGCCGCGGCCATCGGAATACACCTGGCGCTCGCGCCCATCGACCATCAATCGGCCGATCACCGCACCCGCCACGGCGCCAATGGCAGCGCCGGTGAGCGCGTCGCCACCGGTCACCGCACCGATCACCGCGCCGCCCACCGCACCCACGGCGGCATTGCGGCCGTCTTCACGGCGTAGATGGGAGTCGGATGCGCAGCCCACGGTCAGCGCGGCGGACACTGCAATCAGCAGCGGAGCAGTCAGTCGGGAAGTGATCATGATGTTCAGGCCTCAGCTTGGTTTCACACCCCTCCGGCGCCTGCGGTGCCATCGCACCCGGGGACGGGTTGGGAGGGGACACATTCCATGGCGGATCGGCAAGATGCGCTCCTGAATGGCTCCCTGACGCGCTGGTCGGCCCGCCGCCGATGCGGCCCTCCCTCCCGTCACATTGCCTGTTTTTCCTTCGTTCTGCAGGAATAGGCAAAACAAGGGCAGCATCATGCATTGCAGCATCCGGTGGACAGGAGAAGAATGTCAACCATTCCGAGCTTCCATCCACCAGACAGACCAAGGCCATGAACAACTTCATCCTGAACACCCCCACCAAGATCCTGTTCGGCAAGGGCCAGATCGCCAAGATCGCCAAGGAACTCCCGGCGGACGCCCGCATCCTCATCACCTATGGCGGCGGCAGCATCAAGCACAACGGCGTGCTGGCCCAGGTGCAGAAGGCTCTGGAAGGCCGTGCCGTGTTTGAGTTCGGCGGCATCGAGCCCAACCCGACCTACGAAACCCTGATGAAGGCGGTGGAGGTGGTCAAGGCCGAGAAGATTGACTTCCTGCTGGCCGTGGGCGGCGGCTCGGTGGCGGACGGCACCAAGTTCATCGCCGCCGCTGCGCGCTACACCGCCGCAACCGACCCCTGGGACATCCTGCTGACCAACGGCGCCAAGGTCGCTGCCGCCGTGCCGATGGCCGTGGTGCTGACCCTGCCGGCCACCGGTTCTGAATCCAACAGCGGCGCCGTCATCAGCCGCAAGGCCAGCGGCGACAAGCTCGCGTTCTTCAGCACCCACACCTATCCGGTGTTCGCGGTGCTGGACCCGGAAGTCACCTACAGCCTCCCGCCGCGGCAGGTCGCCAACGGCGTGGTGGATGCCTTTGTGCACACCGTCGAGCAATACCTCACCTACCCGGTGGACGCCAAGGTGCAGGACCGTTTCTCTGAAGGCCTGCTGCTGACCTTGATCGAAGAAGGCCCGCGCGCTCTGTCCGAGCCGACCAACTATGACGTGCGTGCCAATGTGATGTGGAGCGCCACCCAGGCCCTGAACGGCCTCATCGGCGCCGGTGTGCCGCAGGACTGGACCACCCACATGCTGGGCCATGAAATCACCGCCATGCATGGCCTCGACCATGCGCAGACGCTGGCCATCGTGCTGCCGTCGGTGCTGACCTACAAGAAGGAGCAAAAGCGCGCCAAGCTGCTGCAGTACGCCGAACGTGTGTGGAATCTGCGTGACGGCAGCGAAGACCAGCGGATCGACGGTGCCATCGCCGCCACCCGCGCCTTCTTCGAGAAGATGGGCGTCGGCACGCGTCTGTCGGCCTATGGCCTGGACGGCAGCACCATCCCCGCCATGGTCGCCAAGCTCAAGGAGCATGGCATGCTGACACTGGGCGAGCACCGCGACATCACGCCGGAAGACAGCCAGCGCATCCTGGAAGCCTCGCGCTGAATCCAGACCGGTCGCCCACATCATGAGCGTGACGCTGGAAGAGGCGGTCCGCCGCCGGATCATCGAGCAGGCGATCAGCTTCTCGACGGGGGCGTTCGCCAGCCCTTCTCCGGTGCCGGGGGTCAAGATCCTTTACACGGATCAGAGCCACCCGCGCACGCCGGTGCTCTATGAGCCGACGATCGTCATCGTGATGCAGGGCGCCAAGGTCGGCTATCTGGGGGACCGGACCTTCCGGTACGACGCCGAGCGCTACCTGCTGCTGACGGTTCCCCTGCCCTTTGAATGTGAAACCATCGCCAGCAAGGACGAGCCCTTTGTGGGCTTGTCCATTGGCGTGGACGCGACGCTGCTGCAGTCCGTGCTGTCGGACGTCGGGACGGAGCATGTGGACGGGCTCACCGAAGGGTCGGAGGCGTCCGGCATCAACGGCGCGGCCTATAACGAAGGCCTGCTATGCGCCATCGAGCGGCTGTTCGATGCCATGAAGGACCCGCGGGATGCAAGGTTCCTGGGCAAGCTGATCGTGCAGGAGATCCTCTACCACGTGCTGTTCGGCGAGAGCGGTGCGGCGCTGCATGCGCTGGTGCACCGGCACACGCAGTTCGGGCTGATCTCCAAGGTGATCAAGCACATCGAAGCGCACTATGCCGACACCTTCAACGTGGAGCAGCTGGCGAAGATGGTGAACATGAGTGTGTCCGCCTTCCATCACAACTTCAAGGCGGTGACCAACACCTCGCCGCTGCAATACATCAAGAGCTACAAGCTCCACCGCGCGCGGCTGATCATGCTGCAGGAAGGTGCGAAGGCCGGTGTGGCGGCCTCGCGGGTGGGATATGAAAGCGCCTCGCAGTTCAGTCGCGAGTTCAAGCGCTATTTCGGGGCCACCCCGGTGGACGAGGTGGCCCGGCTGCAACCGGCGGGACGCTGAAGCGCCAGCGTCCGCGTCCGATCACCAGCCCACGGTGATGAACATGCCGCGGGGCGACGGATGCTCCAGCAGCGTGCTCTGGCTGCGCACGTCGTCGTAGCAGAAGCCGTAGGCCAGGCCGTCGATGCTGTGGTCGTGCCAGAACTTCGAGTAGTAGTTGGCCGGGCCGGCGCCATAGTAGGTCGAGGCATTGCTCCACTGCGAAGGATCGACCCGCATCAGCAAGTGGCGATTGAAGGCCGCGGTGATCTGGGCCTGCACCACCTTCTCGTCGGAGCTGCCGCTGGCCAGTCGCCCGGAGCCTTCCAGGATTTCCTGGGTGGTCGGCTTGCCGCGGATGTAGAGGTTCTGCGGTCCGCCGTTCTTCGAGAAGACGAAGTCGTTGCCGATCACCCGGCCGCGGAAGGTGCCCGCTTCAGCGGTGAACACCAGATCGGTGGAGGCGTAATAGGCCCAGACCTGGTCCACATACGGGGCGAAGTAGTTGCCATAGGCCTGGCCGCGGTTGAACACCGACTTGGCGGGCGCCACGATGCGGTACGGCCGCTGCACCAGCCCCCGGAACTCCGGCTGGGCCAGGGCTTCGAAGTCGGCAAAGATCTTGGCACGGGACGCGTTCTCCCCCAAGGTACGGTCGTAGCCGTCACGGCCCAGCAGACGGGTCTTGAGCGGGAAGCCGAACTGGTCCACCCGAGTGGTGTTGCCGTGATAGCCCCATTGGTCCACGGTGAACTCGATCCATTCAAAGTTCACATCCTGGTTGGGGTCGGACGGGTTGTTCATGTCCGGACCGGCAAAGCCCAGACGGCCGTCGGCGGCCTGGTTGATCTTGATGTACATCGGCGAGCCGAGGCTGATGAACATGCGGCCCGAATCAATGCGCGGGATCGACACCCAGGGCATTTCATTGAGCTTGTAGAAGTAGTTCGAGTAGTTCTGACCATTCTTGGTCAGACGATTCGGTGCGTCATTGGCGGCCAGCGAAGCGGGCACCAGACGGCCGGTGTTGTCGACATAGGACAGCACCTTGGTGACGGGGTCATAGCCGATGATCGACCAATACACCTGCTGGTCCTGCCAGACGCCATTGGTGCCATTGACCAGCTTGAGTGTCATCACCCCATTGCCTTCCGGCAGATCGGTGCTGCTGGATTGACGGATGCGGAAGGACGAGACGATGTCGTTGAAGCTGCTGTTGCTGCCCAGGTTCGGCGCATCGGCCGAGAGGGTGACGGAGCGGCCGCCGTAGTTGATGTCGTCGAACAACTGCACGCTGTAGCCGCTGCGCACCTTCACCGACGAGACACGGTCGTTCCAGGCGGTGCCGACCCAGCTGCTGTCCGCATCCGCACAGAACGAAGCGCCCTGATAGTTGGCGTTTTCGTAGAAACAGGCGATGCCGGTGGGCGCAGGCGGTGTGGAGCCGCCGACGGTGGCGCTGAAGCGCGGCGTGTCGTACGCGGGGTTGCCGTTGTTGTAGGTGAAGAAGTAGCTCAGCGTCGTGCCGGCGGCCACATTGTTCACCTGCGTTTCGTACCGCGCATTGCCGGCGTTGTAGCCCATGCGCAGGTTCTGCTGGCCGCCGCCATTGACTTGATAGTGGACGTCCACCCAGGTCGTGTTGACGCTGGATTTGAACCAGATGACGGCGCTGCTGCCGCTGCTGGTGACGCCCTGGGTGTAATCGGCGGCAAGCGCCGGGGCCACAAAACCGGCCAGGGCCGCAATGGCTAGCAGCCATCGGGCCAACATGCTGGGAAAACTCGACATGGGGTTCCTCACTGGGTTGTTCCGGTTCAAGCACCGACAACCGCGCGATTCTGTGGAGCTTTGCGCCGCAGCGGTCACCAGCTTGAAACCAGTTGCATACCGATCAAGAAAGCGGTTTCATGATAGCGAGGGGGCCGCCCAGACGGTGCACCGCCCGGCGGGGCCGTTGAAGCCGCGAAAGAGGACAGAACAACTGGTTGCGAGTTGGCGGGCTTGGTGACGTGGCATGTCCCTGACGCCAAGGACAAACGACCTCTCGAGCCACCATTCATCGCGGCCGGCCGCCATTCGCCGCATGAGCCATTCCATCGACTACGCACGTGCTCAGACTGGCCCCTCCCCCGCATTCAACGAGGCTTCCCATGCGCGCCTGGATCCGTTCAAACCGTGGCTTCCTGCTGTTTCTTGCAGGCTTTCTCTTCTTCCGCACCGCCGTCGCCGACTGGAACCCCGTTCCTACCGGCTCCATGCGCCCGGCCATCCTGGAAGGCGACGTGGTGTGGGTGGAGCGGGTGGCGTATGACTGGAAGGTGCCGCTGACCAACTTCTCATTGCAGCGCGTCGCCGATCCGCAACGCGGCGATGTGGTCGTGTTCGATTCCCCGGCCGATGGCAGCCGGCTCATCAAGCGCATCGTCGGAGTACCGGGCGACCGGATCGAACTGCGCAACGATGTATTGATCGTCAATGGCGAGCGCGCCCGCTACAGCAACGCGACCGCTCTCGAGGAATGGGTCGCGCCTGGCGTACAGGTGCCGGCCATTCGCTCCACCGAATCGGTGCAGGGCCAGCAGCGGGTCGTGCAGCATCTGCCCGGGGTGGCCGCCCGGCGTGACCTCGCGCCCCTCACCTTGGGTCCGGACCAGTTCTTCATGATGGGAGACAACCGCGACAACAGCTTCGACTCACGCTTCCTCGGCCCGGTGGATCGCCGCCTCATCAACGGCCGCGCCAGGCGCATCCTCGTCTCGGCGGACCTGGCGGATCACTGGTTGCCCCGCTGGCATCGGATCGGCGCGCGGCTGGAGTGACGCCTTGACATGCCAGGAGCGAAGGTCCGCATTACCCACTACGTAGCACTACGTACCCCCGCTCACATCCTGCAAACATTCGTTGTCGGGACGAAACGCCCGACCGGTCCCTGCGGGACTTTGCGCATTCGTTCGCACGGAAAGGCGTGCCCTCGCCCACCGGATGCGAGGGTTTGAAGGCACAGTGATGACAATCACGGTTCCTGCACGCTTGACGCTGTTGATCATGACCTTTGCTGTAAACCGCCTCGCCCGCCGTCTCCTGGCTGCTGCCTGCCTGCTGGCAGCTCCGCTTGCCCATGCAGACATCGTTATTGGTCAGGTGGCTCCCTTCACCGGTCCGCAGGCGGTGACCGGCAAGGCGATGCGCGCCGGCGCCAAGCTGTGGCTGGACGAAGTCAATGCCAAAGGTGGCATCCGTGGTCAGAAGATCAAGATGGTCTACCGGGATGACGCACAGAAGCCGGAAGAGACCGTCCGTCTCGTCAAGGAAGTGATCGAGCAGGAGAACCCCGCCGCCCTCATCGGCACGGTCGGCACCTCCAACCTGGAAGCCCTGAAGCAGGACGGCATCCTGGAAAAGGCCAAGGTGTCGATGTTCGGCGCCGTGTCCGGCGCGACCAGCATCATCACCGCCCGCTACATGTACCCGGTGAAGGCCAGCTACCGTGAAGAGGTGGAACGCCTCTTCAAGCAACTGGCCGAAATGGGCCGTACCAAGGTTGGTGTGGTCTATCAGGACGACGGCCTGGGCCGCGATGCGCTGGCCGGTGCGCAGGCTTCGGCCAAGACCCATGGCCTCACCCTCGTGGCGCAGTCCGGCTACGCCCGCAACACGACCGAAGTGGGCGCCGCCGTCGGCGAGATGGTCAAGCAACAGCCGGACGTGATCTTCCTGGCCGCCACCACCGCCGCTGCCATCGAATTCACCAGCCGCTATCAGGCCGCCGGCGGTCATGCCGGTCTGTACGGCATGTCCATCATCGACATCCAGGCCCTGCTGGGCAAACTCGGCCCGGACCGGGCTCGTGGTTTCGCCTTCTCCCTGGTGCTGCCCACCGACGATCGTCAGGACCGCGAAGTGGTGCGTGAATACCAGCGCCTGCGTCAGAACTCCAAGGACAGCGAACTGTCCTCCCGGTCGCTGGAAGGCTTCATCGCTGCCCGCGCCATGACTCGTGCCATCGAACGCAGCGCCGCCCTGACGGCAGCCAGCATCTCCGACACGATGGACAAGGGCTTCGAGACCGACGTCGGCGGCCACCGCCTCACCTTCGGCAAGGGCCAGACGCCGTCGCGCTACGTCGACTTCGCCGTGCTCGGCAACGGTGGCCGTCTGGTTCGCTGATCTCCCCCCGCTTCCCTGCTCCGCCGCTGGCGCTCACGCACCAGCGGCGGTTTCACATCAGGGCTGGATTTCGAAGACCAGGATCTGATTACGGTCGGTCGCGGAGTCGGCCGTTGGGAAATTGTCGTCCGCCACCACCACCAGGCTGCGCTTGCCGTTGGCCAGCACCGGGCCAAAGGTGATGCCCTCCAGATTCGCAATGCCACCCAGCTGCGTCTTGAGCGTTTCAAAATCCAGCACCAGCCGCTTGGTGACGGGCACTGCGCCAGTCAGTGACGCCGACTCCAGCACATTGCTGGCATTGGCCACATCAATCTCGTACAGACGCACCTGATTGCCCACCACGCCCACCGAGAAGCTGCGCTCCAGCACCAGGAAGCGGGTGGCGGACAGCGCCAGGATTTCAGTCGGACCGTTGACGGTGAACTGCCCGGCGGGCGATGGCGCCGCCTGCACCTTGTCAATCGGATAGACAAACTGGGCATTGGCGACGCCGGACGCGCGATCAAAACGCGTGAGTCGCGAGAGGCTGCCGGTGGTGAGCGTCGGCGGTTCACCGTCCTGGAAAAGCGGGCCTTCCATCATCACCCAGGCCGACTGACCGTCGCGGGAGAAGCTCAGCCCTTCAAAGGTGAGGTTGCCACGCGGGCCGATATCCAGCGGATTCATCTGGAACATCGGCGGCAGGCTGTACTCGCGCACGTGAGTGCCCTGGGGCGTGATCTCACGGATGAAGGGGTTGATCACGCGGACCGGGCTGCTGGTCAGCGTCCGGTCGCCTTCGCTCAGCCACACCCAGTTGCCATTGACCGGGTCGATGCGCACCGATTCCGGATCGGCCACCTTGGCATCGGGCACTTTCGGATAGACCGATCCGTCCGGCTGCTTCATGTTCACCACGCCGGTGAAGCTCACTGAGCTGAACGCCGTGGCATCGAAGCTCAGCTTGGCGGTGTACAGGCGCGGGGCGCCCGGGGAATCGGTGGTGGTGCGGTCGTCGCTGATGAAGACATAGGTGTCGGTCTTGGCGTCATAGTCCACGCCGGAGAGACCGCCCACCACCGTACCAGCGTAGTCCAGCCGGCGGGGCAGCACCTGCTGGCCGATCAGGCGCAGGCTGGAGACGGTCACGTCAGGTGAACCAAACGGGTCCACCCCGTCCCCGCTGCCGCCGCAGGCGGTGAGCGCGGCGGCGGCCAGCAGACTGAGGACCAGGGATCGGGAAGTGGACAGACGGCAGAGAGTCATGGGATGAAGGCAACGAGGCAAAGTGTCATGATCGTTTCGCAACATTTCCTTGCAGTGACAAGGGGCGATGTCCCCATGCTCCGGCTCATGGGCTGATCCGTCAAGCGATGGGGGCATGAGACGCTTGCGCCTGCAGGGAGGTCGCTGGCGATCCACTCAACCCGTGCCGCGTACACCAGCGCAGCCACCGCCGCCGCTGGCGGCGCTGAATGACTTTCGGCCAGTCGCCCTCGCACACCGACCGTCACTGCGGCAGTCCCCGGGCGCCTGACGCCTGTAAGCTCGTCCCGACGTTTGCCCCTTCCCCTTCATGAACAAGCTGTTCCAAACCCTGCATGATTTTCTGCCCGACTGGGCATCGGACTGGCTGGACATCCTGGTGCCGCTCGCCGAGGTGGCACTCATCGGCCTGGGCGCCTGGCTGGTCATGCGCGTGGCCCACATGGCCGCCCGGCGCCTCACGAGCGCCTATTCGCTGCCGGTCAAGGTGGCCTCGCTCTTTTTGCGCGCGGTCGCCTCGGTGGTGTACGGCTGCGCCCTGCTGTGGGCGCTGGCGCGGCTCGGCGTTTCGGGCTCCGTGCTGTGGGGCGCTTTCACCGGCTTCGCCACGGTGGGTGCGGTCGCCTTCTTTGCGGCCTGGAGCGTGCTGTCCAACCTGTTCTGCGCCCTGCTGATCTACATCACCCGGGCCTTCCGGATCGGCGACGTGGTGGAACTGCTGGAGTCCGGCGACAAACCCGGCGTGAAAGGCCGTGTGGTCGAAATCAACCTTGTCTACACCACGCTGCTGGAAAGCGGCGATGTCGACAGCGGCACCAGCCTGCAACTGCCTAACAGCCTTTTCTTCCAACGCACGCTGCGCCGATGGCACGGGCCATCTGCCCACGAGGCGATTGCACCGGCGCCGCAGAACCGCGTCTGACCCCCAAAAGACAAACGCCCAACCTGACGGTCGGGCGTTGGGGGTGGGCCTTGGGATCGGCTCCTGGATGGGCTCCTGGATCGGCTCTGCGCCTCCTCACAGGGCAGCCACCTGAACGTCTTGGGCCGCGTCCGGCGTGCGGTGGCCGGTCACATAGACGGTGGGCAGCGTCTGCACCTCTTGCTGCGCCACCACCCGCTTGCCGGTGATGTAGACCGTTTCCAGCGTGATGACCGACGCAGCGCGTTCACGCTTGACTTCTGCATGCACCACGCCAGCCGCCAGGGCTGCGGTGGCGATGACGCCGAACAGAACAGCCTTGACGCTGGTGGTGACGTTGGCAGTGAAGGAAGTGGTGGTCATGGTGGGCTCCTGAGGGATGAGGCTTGCGCCGGAGGGGTTGAATCAGCAGTTGCTGTGTCGATGGAATGCAGTGTCTGCCTTGCCCCGACGCTCCGCCATGCCGCCGCGACCAACTCGCGCAGCGGCGGCGCGAGATGCATCCAGCGGCGATGAAATGCCCTCAAAAGCCCGGTCCGGAATCGACCTCGGGCCCCACACGCAGTCAGGCCTGGCCCGGACAGGGGCCTCAGCGCCGTTCCAGCTTCAGCGGTGCGCTCGTGACCTCCAGCTGGGCGCCGTCCGCGCCCTTGGCGTCGCGGTCATGGGTCTTGAGGATGCCCGTCAGCGAATTGCTTTCCAGCACGCCGGAGAACTCATACAGCTGCTTGCCGTCGGTCGCTCCGGGAGGTGCCACCACGAATGACAGCTCCTTGGTGCCCTTGCGGTATCGCACGTTGGCGATGGCCGAACCGGGCTTCTGGCAGTTGCCACCGTCCGCGGACAGAATGCCGGCCACGGTGGACGCGCGCGAGCCGGTGTACTCCCACAGGTCGATGCGGAAACCCTCGCAGTCCGCCGATGATGAAGTCGCCGAGGAATACGTGCCGAGCATCTTCCATTGCACGGGCAGCGTCTGCGCACTGGCGACTCCGGTGAGGCTGGCGCCAGCCAGCAGTGCCAGCGCCGCCGTCGCGCGGCGCATGCGGGAGGAGATCAAGGACGTCATGGCAAGGCCTCTTTCTTCTGAATCAATCGGGACCCCCGGATGGCAAACCGAGTGCCCGCACAGGCTCGGGCGGATGGCACCGGCCTCCCCCTGTCCAGCGCTCAGACGTCGGACGCGCGGATGTCAGGGGCTCGGACGCGAGCCGGCGCAGAAATGAAAAACGCCCGAACCTTGCGGTCGGGCGTTGAAGGGGGAGCGTGAAAGGAGGGATCGGGAGGAGGACTGATGGGGGGTAGCGGCAGTCCGGCCGTCAGGAAACGCCTCCTCACAGGCCGGCCACCTGCAGGTCTTGCGCGGTGTCCGGCGTACGGTGGCCCGTCACATACACGGTCGGCAGCGTTTGCACCTCTTGCTGAGCGACCACCCGCTTGCCGGTGATGTAGACCGTTTCCAGCGTGATGACCGAAGCAGCGCGCTCACGCTTGGCTTCGGCGTGCACCACGCCGCCCGCCAGGGCCGCGGTGGCGACGACGCCGAACAGAACAGCCTTGACGCTGGTGGTGACGTTGGCAGTAAAGGACGTGGTGTTCATGATGAGGCTCCTGAGGTGGATGGGCTTTCGCCGGAGGGGTTCAATCAGCTATCGCTGTGTCGATGGAATGCAGTGTCGGCGTCGCCCCATCGCGCCGCCATGCCGCCGCGACCAACCCTCGCGGCGGGGGCGCGAAATGCATCTGGCGGCGATGAAATGGAGCGGACCAGCGCCGACTTGGGCCGCCCCTCCGCCCCGCCCGCCCGCCGATCCGTGATTTGTCACCAAGGCGTGGGATCGGAACGGGCCAGCCATGCTGGAGGTGCGTGGCACAGTTCAGGGATCTTCCAATCCAGGCACCAGGGAGGTGATTCCATGACGGCTGCAACTGACGTTGCTGGCATGCGCGCCGGGCACGGCGCCGGACTGCTCCTGATCTTCACGGCGGCCCTGGCGGTCCCGCTGACCGGCCGGGCGGACGACGGCATCGCCACCGACCGGCCCGATTTCGTCGAATCGAGCGATACCGTCGGCAAAGGCCGCTTCCAGATCGAAACCAGCGTGGCTTTCGACCGGGACAAGACCCAGGGCGTCCGCAGCCGCACACGTTCGACCCCCACCCTGCTGCGCTGGGGTGCCTGGGACCACGTGGAGCTGCGTCTGGAGACCGACGGCGCCATCCGCTCCAAAGTGACCGCTGGCGGCCTCACCGACACGGTCAGCGGCTTTGCCGACACCTCCCTCGGCCTGAAGTGGCATGTGGCGGACGGCTCGGAAGACGGCAGCCGCCCCGGCATGGCCTGGCTGATCCACGTGGACGCCCCCTCCGGCTCGTCGGCGTTCAAGGGCGAAGGCTGGCGGCCGTCGGTTCGCTTCACCGCCGAATGGGACCTGCCCAGGGACCTGTCCGCAGGGGTCATGGCCGGTCTCTACCAGGAACGCAACAGCGACAACCACCGCTACGTCGGCGGCATCCTGGCGGCCACCCTGGGTGTGCCGCTCCGGGAGAACTGGCGGGCGTTTGTGGAAGTCGCCGGTCAGTCCCTGGCCTCCAACCGCAATGGCGGCAAGGTGGTCACCCTGGACACCGGACTCACCTGGCAGCTGACCCCCGACCTCCAAATGGATACCGCGGTCTTCCGCGGCCTCAGCAAGGCGGCGCCGGACTGGTCCTGGACCGTCGGGGTATCGGTTCGCTTCTGAAACCGATCCACAGGGCGCACAGGCGGCCCGATCGTTGATTCGGGTCAACCCTTCAGGGGTTGAAGCTGCTGCGATGCAGCATAAAGTGGGGGGGTCCTATCCCAATAAGAGGTCCTTTATGAGCTCCATCGCCATGTCGGTCTTTCTTGACTCCGAGCCCGGAGAACTGGTCGAACTGCCTCACGCGGGCACCGGCCTCGAGCATCCCCTGGTGTTCGACAGCGCCGCGCGGGAGATCCAGCACCTCGCCGCCGAGGGGCGTGCGCAGGTGATCCAGCAGACCGTGCGGCAGATGGGCAGTGAGACGCTCATTGAAGAGATCACGTTCAAGCGCCTGATTTGAGCGTTTTGAGGCTTTCCAGCATTTTTCGAACTCCTGAAGCAGGTTTTCCCAACCCCGGTTTTCGGGACACGGAATCCCCCGGCTGAGTGGTCGGGCAAAGCCGCCCGCGATTGATGGCGGTTCCCCGCCGGGGCTAGTATTGACTGCCCAAGTCCTGGGTAGAGGCCCTCTCCGAAGACCGTGCCGCAGCGGTCGCCCCACCAGGACCGATCCCTCGCTAACTCAGCCATTCCTGGCAGTCAGGAGCAGTCCATGCTTGAAGTGATTGGCGCGATTCTTGTGGGGGCCTTTGCCCTCACCTTCGGGGTCCTGAGCGTTGGCCCCATGATGCTGAAACCTGAAGACGTCTGACGTCCCCCCTCCGCTTGAACGCGCCTCAGGCCGTTCAAGCGCCTCATTCTCTCCACCGCCGCCTCCGGGCCCTCTGCCCGCTCTCTGCGCGTGCTCTGCGCGTTCTCTGGGCGGTTGACGGCGGTTCTGTGCCGGCGCGCTTCCCATGTCTCGCGCGCTGCCTTCCCCCAGTGCAGGAATGAAGCTTGCCATCCAGGCAAGCCATGAAACTCACCGTCCTCACCGTCAACCTCCACAAGGGATTCGGCTTCTTCAACCGTCGGTTCATCCTGCACGAGCTGCGTGAGGCGGTCCGGGCGGTGTCGGCGGATGTCGTCTTCCTCCAGGAAGTCCTGGGCGAGCATGAACTGCATGCCGCGCGGGTGCCGACTTGGCCCCAGACCCCCCACTACGAATTCCTGGCGGACAGCCTCTGGAGTGACTTTGCCTACGGCCGCAATGCCGTCTATCCGCAGGGTCACCATGGCAACGCGCTGCTCTCTAAATTCGCCATCACCCGCCATGTGAACCACGACGTCTCGGTCGATGGTCCGGAGCGCCGCGGCCTGTTGCATAGCGTGCTGCGCCTGGAGGATGGCCGCTCGCTGCATGCGATTTGCGTGCATCTGGGTCTGCGCGAATCCCATCGCCAGCATCAGGTGGAGCGGCTCTGTCAGCTGATCAACAGTCTGCCGATGGATGAACCCGTCATCGTGGCGGGAGACTTCAACGACTGGCGTCAGCGCGCTCACAAGATGCTCAGCCGCTGTGCCGGTCTGGCCGAGGTGTTTGTGAAGGCCTACGGCGCTGCGGCGCGCACCTTCCCGTCCCGCTGGCCGCTGCTGCCGCTGGACCGCATCTACGTGCGCGGGGCCTCGGTCCAGAACCCCATCGTGCTGCCGCGGCAGCCCTGGTCCCACCTCTCGGACCATGCCCCTCTTGCTGCGGAGATTCGTTTATGAGCCTGAGACGACCTGAATGGACCCAGGGCAACCACCTGGATCTGCTGGAAAACGGCGAGGAGTATTTCCCCGCCGTGTTTTCCGCCATCGAAGCGGCGCAGCGCGAGGTGCTGATCGAGACCTTCATTCTCTTTGAGGACAAGGTCGGCCTTGCCCTCAAGGACGTACTGGTGGCGGCGGCCCGCCGCGGGGTCGAGGTTCACATGACGGTGGACGGCTTCGGCTCCCCCACCCTGTCGCAGGGCTATGTCGGCGAACTGAACGACGCAGGGGTGAAGCTGCATGTCTTTGATCCGCCGCCCAAGCTGTCCCGCCGGCTCAAACCCTTCCGCCGCCTGCACCGCAAGATCGTCGTGGTCGACGGCCAGGTGGGGTTCATCGGCGGCATCAATTTTTCGGCGGACCATCTGCTGGACTTCGGACCCGAAGCGAAGCAGGACTATGCCGTCCGCATGCAAGGCCCGATCGTGGCCGACCTGCGCCGCGCCACCCGCAAGCTGATGGCGCCGGTGCTGCCCAGGCGTCGCTGGTGGCCCAGCCGCAAGGACGCCGATGCGGCCGACAGCCGTTTTCCCATGCCGCCGTTGCAGGGCGTGGCCAAGGGCATGATCGTGACCCGCGACAATCAACGCCATCGCGATGACATCGAGCGGATGTACCGCCTGGCGCTGCATGCCGCCAAGGATGAGGTGATCATCGCCAATGCTTATTTCTTCCCCGGGTACCGCCTGCTCAAGAGCATGCAACGGGCCGCGCAGCGCGGGGTGAAGGTCAACCTGATTCTGCAGGGGCAGCCCGACATTCCGGCGGCGCGCTTTGCGGCGCACATGGTCTACGACCTGCTGATGCAGTCCGGCGTACACATCTACGAATACTGTGAGCGGCCGATGCATGGCAAGGTCGCGCTGGTGGATGATGTCTGGGCCACCGTCGGCAGCAGCAACCTTGATCCACTGAGCCTCTCCCTGAATCTCGAGGCCAACCTGATCATCCAGGACGATGCCTTCAACACGGCGCTGCGCAACAAGCTCAACCGCCTGATGCGCGATGCCTGCGTCAAGCTGGAGCGCTCCCAGACCGCGGCCAACCGGTGGTGGTTCCGCCTGGGGGTCGGCGCGCTGATCTTCCATGTGATGCGCCACTTCCCCCGCTGGCTGGCGCGTCTGCCGGCGCGGCAGCAGGAGATCGTGCCCGCCGCGGAAACGCCGGTGGTGGTCAGCGCGTCCGAACATCCGTCCGCTCAGGCATGGCAATGGCAACAAGGCTTGAAGCGGCTGAGCCGCGAGCCGGCGGAGTGACGGCGCGGCGCCGTCCGGCCCTGGGCCGCTGGCTCGGTGCCGCCTTTGCGGCAGCGGTGCTGGCCTTGCTGGTATGGGCCGCACGCGCGGTGGATTGGGCGCAGGTGCGCAACGCGCTTCAACAGGTGCCGCCCGGCACGCTGCTGCTGGCGGCACTGCTGTGCGCGGTCAGCCACCTCATCTACAGCACCTACGACCTGGTCGGCAAACGCTGGACAGGCCACCCCGTGGCCCCCCGGCGGGTGATGCTCATCACCTTCATCAGTTACGCCTTCAACCTCAACCTGGGTTCTCTGGTGGGGGCTTTTGCGATCCGCCTGCGGCTGTACGCCCGCGAGGGTTTGCGACAGCCGGTGCCCACGCAGGTGCTGGCCCTGAGCCTGAGCACCAACTGGCTGGGATATGGCGTGCTCGCCGGCGGACTGTTTCTCGGCGGCTGGCTGGAACCTCCGCCGCAATGGCCGGTCAGCGGCACAGCACTGCAGGTGCTGGGCGGCATGATGTGGTTGATCGCCGGTGCTTACCTGGCACTGTGCCGGTGGGCGCCGCGGCGCGACTATGTGATCCGCGGCCATGAAATCGTGTTGCCTTCGATCCAGTTGGCCGGCCTGCAGCTGCTGGTCTCCGCAGCCAACTGGATGACCATCGGCCTGATCGTGCACGTGCTGCTGCAAGGCGCCGTGCCGTACGGGCACACGCTGGCGGTGCTGCTGGTGGCGGCGGTGGCGGGCGTGGTGGCACATGTGCCCGCCGGTCTGGGCGTGCTGGAAGCCGTGTTCGTCGCCCTGCTGGGGCCGACCCTGGGCGCACCGACGGTCCTGGCCGCCCTCATCGCCTACCGGGCGCTTTACTACCTGATGCCCCTGGTCATTGCCGCGGTGGCCTACTTCACGCTGGAGGCGCGCAGCAGGCGATAGGACGGGAGACTGGTGACTGCAGATGAACGATTGGCGATTGGCGATTGGCGATCGTCGATTGGAGCGCTCAGTCTCGCCGCTCGTCCACCAGCGCGGCGGGCGGCGCCACCCCAAAGGCACTCGCATAAGCAAACACCATCGCCCCGCGCGAGCGCACACCCAGCTTGCAGTAAATGGTCTTGAGATAGGACCGCACCGTGAATTCGCTCAGGCGCAACCGGTCCGCCACCTGTTTGGTCAGCAGCCCAAGACAGATCAGCTGCACGATCTGAAGTTCCCGCTGGGTGAGCAGGCGTCGCAGCGTGCCGGCCGCTTCTGCGTGGTCATCCCCTGCGGGATCGTCCTCCGGCACCAGCACATACCGATGCTCTCCCAGCTGGAAATGCGCCAGCTCCGCCCCGTGATACACCAGCCGCGCTCGGCCCTGCCCGGGATGTGATTGCTGGCGCGGGGTCTGTCCGTCCACACACAGCACGACGTAACGCCGGCCGTGCAGTTCGACGGTGCTGCAGCGTGCTCCGGTGCACGCGGCGGGGAGGTCAAGATCCATCATGAGCGGATGCTCCCTGCTGGGGATCAGGGGCGCGATTGTCAACGCGTCCGTGCGCTACCGTACAGCTTCAGACTGGGGGGGCCGACGCCATCGCGCCCCCGCGATCGAGTGCCCCCGTCTGAGGACGTGCGGCCGGGCGCCTTCCCCTGCAGGGCCCCATCCGCCGGCCCTCAACCGCGCCGGTGCTGATGCGCGCCCGCCGCTGCACGTGCGCGCCGGGGCGCCCGCCAAGTCGCGGATTGAGGGGTCGCACCGCGCTGCCTAGAGTGCCTTTCATGCGGCGTCTGCCGCGATGGATTGCGCAGGAGGCTCAAGATGCTCAACCCCTTCGACAGTGCCGAGGATCTGGCGCTTGACGGTGACCTGGCCACGGACGGTGGTGATGCGCTGTCGCACGGCGACGGTTTCGAGGACGAGGCGCTCGGCGACGGCTTTGAAGCCTCCGACGGATTCGAGAACGACGGCATGGACAGTGCCGACGGCTTCAGCGCCGACGGCTATGACGCCGGAGATGGCTTCAACGAAGACGGTTTCGGTGGCGATGGCTTCCAGAGCGATTCGTTCGGCGCCGATGCCTACAGCGCCGATGCCTACAGCGCTGACGACGCTGCGCACGGCGATGGCCTGGATGGCGGGACGCATCGGGGAGATATGGACCTCTGGAACGCCTTTGAAGAGGAAGTCGCCGACGGTCTGGACGCCGCGGAAGAAGATGAGTTCATCGGCCGCCTGCTCGGCGGGCTGGGGCGCGTGGGCGGCATGCTGATGCGCCGCGCCGGTGGCGTGCAAGGCATTGCACGCACAGCCGGCAACGTCGCCAGGGGCGCTCGCCGGGTCGGCCAGATCGCCGGCCAGGCCGGTCGGCTGGCGGGCCGCGTCTCCCCCGCGGCCAGCGCCGCTGCCAGGCTCGCCCGCCTGCTCGGCGCCCCAGGATTGGCCTCCGGGCTGGACACCGTGAGTCGCGGCGCCCGCACCGCCGCACAGATCGGCCGTCGGGCCAGTGGCCTGGCGGGCGGCGTCGGACGCGCGGCCGCCGGTTTCGGCTCCACCGTCCAGGGTCTGGGTCAGGCCGCCGACAGCGGCCAGGCCCTGCTGGCGCAACTCAGCCAGCTGATCGGCGGCGGCGGTGATGAGTTCGATGACTTCGACGCGATGGCCGACCTCTACGACGACGGTGTCGACGAAGCCCTGCCCGGCATGGTGGCCATGGCCGCTCGCGCCGCGGCGCGAGGACTGGGATTCCAGAACCTCGCCCATCTCGGTCAGGCCGGCCGACGCGCCCTCGTGCGCGGCGTGGCCGCCGCCGCCCGCGAGCTGATGCGCAGCCGCGACCCGCAAGCCATTCGGCAGCTGCCCCGACTGACCCATGCCGCGGGCCGCACCGCCGCGCGCACCGCCCCCACGCCGCAGCAGGCCACCCAGCGCATCCGGCGGGCCCTGCCGCGCACCGCACGCCGCGTGGCCACCCAGCCCCAGGCGCTGCCCCCCGCCACTCGCAGCCGGCCGGCCAGCGTGGCCTCGCCGGTGGGCCGCGCCCGAAACCTCGGCCGCGGCCATCGCCCGCGGGCCGTCGTCGGCCAGCGCAGCTTCAAGATCGATGGCCCGGTCACCGTGACCATCTCGCCCCGGTGAGGCGCCGCCGCAACCGCACGCCCGCCCTGTGTTCCCCCTTTTTCCTGGAGCCTCACCATGGACCGCTTTGAAACCGACCTGATGGAAGACCTGATGGCTGACGCCGCCGAAGGCCCCGCGCGCAGCGCGATGGACGGCTTTGATGAATACGACGGTTATGACGACGACGGCTTCGATGCCGACGGCGGCGACGAGGGTGATGACGAGTTCATCGGCCGCCTGCTCGGGGGCCTCGGCGGGATCGCCGGCCGCCTGCTGGGCGGCGGCGGCGGCGGTGGAGGCGGCGACGGCTTCGATGAATTCGACGAAGGCGACGGCTTCGAAGCCGCCGATGAATTCGACGAGGACGACGGTTTCGACGACTTCGATGCTGATGGCTATGACAGCCCCGCGGCCAGTTTCGATGACGGCGACGCGATGGAAGAGGCCGTCGCCGATGCCCTGGATGCCGACGACGGTGACGAGTTCTTCCGCCGGATCGCGCGCCTGGCTCGCGGCGCGGTGAATGTGGCTCGCCGTGTCGGCCAGGGGGTCGGCCAGGTGGCGCGTGTGGTGGGCCCGATCGCCAGCATGATCCCCATCCCGCAGGCACAGGCGATTGGCCGCATCGCCAATATCGCCGGCCGCCTGCTGGCCGATGGTGCCGATGAGTTCGAGGCCTTCGACGAACTGGTGGATGGCCTGGACGAAGACGGCATCGACGCCGCCGCCCCGGTGCTGGCTGGGATGGTCATCCGTCGCGCCCTGCCCGGCGTGGCCCGTGCGGCGCGGCCGGTGCGTCGCGCTGCGGTCCGCGCCGTCAGCCAGGCGGTGCGCACGGCGGTGCGCCGTCAGGGTCCGACCGCTGCACGCGCCGTGGCCCGCACGGTGCGCGCCACGCAGCGTGTGGTGCAGCGCCGGCGTCTGCCGGCCCGCCAGGCCGTGACCGTCGTGCGCCGCGCCACCCAGGCGGTCGCCCGCCGGCCCCAGGCAGTGCGCCGTCTGGCGCGGCCGCTGGTGCCCACCGCGCGGCGGGTGACACCGCAGGGCCAGGCGGCCCGCGTCGTCGCCCGGACCGTGGCCCCTGTGGCCCGCCGCGCCGCTGCGGTGGTGGCCCGTCCCGGAGCGGCGCGGCTGCCGGCCGCACGGGCTCACGGCATGGGCCACGTCTGCGCCGCCTGCCGGGGACGCCGCATCCGCATCCTGCGCGGCCCGGTGACGATCTCCATCGGCCGCTGAGCCCCTGGCCGCAAGCCCCCTGCCCCTCGCCGCCCCACCCTCCCGCAAGCCCGCCGCCCGCGCCCGGACACCACCATGGACACCCGCCGCTTCCTGCAGACCAAAATGGCCGGGCTCGCCGCCCGCATGAGCCGGCTGGCCCGCATCGACAACGCATTTGTCGGCCTGCGTCCGCAGGACCTGCCGTATGCACCGTCGCCGGAACATTTCCGGGTGGCCAACCAGCGGCTGCACAAGGTCGAGCAGCGCATCCGCACCCGCTTCGCGCAGCTGCGTCATCACTGGCAGGACCAGCCCGTGCAGCGGACGCTGATCGACATGGCGCTGGTGGAGCGGGAGCTGGACCGCGCCCGTCGGCTCTTCGGCATGTTCTACGAAGTGTTTGCGCAGCGCGGCACCAGCTTCGGCCCGGCGCTCAGCGCGCACGACACCATCGCCCAGGACTGCTACGTGGCCGTGCGGGAAGCCGCGCCGCGCATCTTCGACGGGCCGCTGCTCAAGCCGGTCTGCTACATGGAGCACGGCTATTCGCCGGCCACCATGCGGCGCGGCGTGGCACTCTCCCGGCTGCTGGGCGAAGCCAACCCCTTCCCGCTGATCCGCATCCCCTGGGACCGTGACCAGCCCTGGCAGAGCGTGTTCCTCCACGAGGTGGCCCACAACCTGCAGGCAGACCTGGGCATCTGGCAGGAGAACCGGCAGGCAGTGGTGCGGCGCGTCATCGGTCAGTTGCGGGACCCGTTCCTGGCCACCGTCTACGGCCGCTGGCACAAGGAGATCTTTGCCGACCTGGCGGCCATCCTGCTGGGCGGGCCAGCGGCGGCCTGGGGCATGGCGGACTTTCTGGCCCACCCGGCGCCGCGCACCATGACCTACCGCCCGGGCGGCGCGCATCCCACCGCCTACCTGCGGGTCTACCTGCTGGCAGAAATGATGCGCCGCCTGGGCTTCACCCGGGACGCGACGCGGCTGCTGCGGGTCTGGCAGACCCTCTACCAACGCGACGGCCCCAACCGCATCCCGCCAGCGCTGGTGCAGAGCGTGCCGCGCCTGGTGCCTGAAGTGGTGGACGAGATCGCCTTCCAGACACGCCGCAATCTGGCCCAGCGGGCCCTGGTGGACGTGATCCCGTTCCGCCGCGAGGACGAAGCGGCCATCCGCGCCGGCGCTGCGCGGCTGCGGGAAGGCCGTCCCACGGAGTTGCCGCCGCGCCACCTGGTCAGTGCGGCCCATTACGCCCTGGAAGCCGGCCGGGTGCAGCCCACCGACCTGGCCCACCGAGTGACCCGCGAACTGATTGCGCTGGGCCGGGAGAGCCTCCAGGCCGCGGCCTGAAGCAACCACTGGCCTTGCCGTCCATGACACCGACAACTCCGACGACATCGACGACCCTGATGCCCACGGCCCGCCCCAAGTCCCCGACACCGAGGTGAACCATGCCTACATCCCTGACGCCCTCTTCCGATCCCAAGGCCGCCAGCCATGCCATCGACAACCTGCTGCGGCGGGAGTTGAAGGTGGGCGACCCGAGTGACCCGGAGCAGATCGCCCGCGCCCTGGCCGACCGCTATCAGGCCAGCCCACGCACCCAGGCCATCGAAGGAGAATCCCGCGGCCTGCCCTTCCTCCAAACGCCCATCGTGCGACCGGTCGGGGTGCAGACGCAGACCGCCAGCGACATCGACCTCGACCAGGCGCGCAGCGATGTCGAAGCCGACATGACGGAGCTGCTGCGGTCCACCTACAGCAAGGACATCCGGCCGGAGCTGGAGGGCTGGCAGTCCATCATCCAGCGCTCCATCGACGAAGGCGTGGCCTGCGCCCGGTTGGGGCTGGATCCGCAGCGCCGCGACACGGCCTTCGCCATGCGCCGGCAACTGGGTGAATATGCACGGCTCTCCCGCCTGATCGGCGCGATGGAGCCGGAGCTGAACCGCGACTTCCGCTCCCTGGCGCTCAGCCTCGATGAGGTCAGCGCGGTGCTGCTGGTGCTGATGGGCGAGTCGATGGCCAACATCGGCTTCTCCGGCGGTCGCTTCCTGCTGCAGGTGTCCTATGCCGAGCTGCAGGCCCGCCGCGATGCGGTGCTGAATGCGCTGCGCCTGGTCGACGGCTCGGGCGGCATGTCGTCCCAGCCGGGCCAGTGGCCGCGGGGCATCCGCGCCTACCGCACGCTGAGCCAGCAGTTCGAAGCCAACGGTCAGGGCGACCTTCGTTCGCTGATGAGTGAATCGGAAATGAGCCGCACGCTGGATCAGCTGGTGCAACTGGCCAGCGGCGGCACGCCGTATGGCTTGCGCTCCATTGGGGCCTCGGCCTGGGCACCGATCAACCGGCTCTACCGCTTCGTGCAGATCACCCTGCAGCCGGTGGCCCGCAGCTCGCCGGAGCTGGCGGCGCTACACGAAGCCATGATGCTGTTCCTGGGCGGCTTTGCCCAGGCCGGTGGCTTCCGTCTGCTGCGGGTGGCCCGTCCGACGGTGCTGAACTACGGCCTCTACGGATCCGCCACCATCAGCAAGGCCGAGCTGCGGCTGATGGAAATGGTCAATCTCCGTGGCGCGCTGGCCCGTGTGCTGGACAACCTGACCCAGTGCGCCTGCGACGAACACCGGGTGCTGACACAGACGGTGCTGGACAGCCTGCTGTTCTCGCTGGACCGCGCCATCGACTACTACTGCGTCGGCACCGACACCGAAGACTTCGGCGTGCCGGAGGCCCGGGCCGCCGCCTACAGCCTGCTGCTGGATGCCGTGCTGCCGGATCCCCTGCCGGCCCCCCCACCGGGCGCCGTCAGCTATCCAATGCCGGGACTGGGCTCCCTGCATCCGGCGGCGACACGCAACTGGCCGTGGACCCCGGCGGGGGCGCCCGGGCCCATCCAGCGCCCCCTGTATCTGAAGGACTACGTGCCCCACCACATCGGCGAGCTGCAGCCCATCACCGACCTGCTGGACAACCTGCGCGGGCTGCTGCGTCCACGTCCTTCGGGGACCTACCTGCAGGGTGCCTGGTGGGAAGGCGGCAATTCGGAAGACCGGTTCAACCGCTGGGTGCAAGGCACGGAAGACTGGACCGCCGGGGCCGGCTCGGGCTACAGCTTCGGCCGCATCCTCAAGGAAGAGCTGGCCCTCATCAAGCAGACCGACCAGGAGTGGCGGTCGGTGGTCAGCCAGATGACGACGGGCTATGTGGCGGTCGAGAAGGTCTTCAACAACCCGGCCACTCCGAGCAAGGACAGCGGCTGCCTGAGCCTGATGGTCGACCGGGCCATCGGCTTCCTGTCGGCCGCAACGGCCGGCAGTCCGAACGGGCAGATTCCGTTCGACAGCTCGCCGACGCCGCTGCGCATCCCGCCGCACTTCGAGGAATCGCTGGAGGTGATTGCACTGAAGCCGTAAGGCGACAGCCCATCACCTGTTCAACCCCATCTCCAGGAGCATCGCCATGCCCAGCATCCGGCTGACCCCCTTGCAGCCCACCACCTTCGACCAGTGGCGGGACCGCGTCCTCACCGTGCCCCGCCACACGCTCATCGAGGAGGCCGCCGAGGCGAGAACGGCCACCGATGGCAGCTTTGCCAGCCTGACGCGGCGGCTGGTGGGCGACGCAGAAGCCCCGCCGCTGGCCAGGCAGATCCAGCTGCTGACCGACACCCTCAAGACGCTGCTCAGCGACTCGCGCAGCGGCAATCCGGTGGGCATTGGCCAGACGGCGGCCGACCTGACGCGGGCCTTTGCAGCGGACGCTCCACTGACCGTTGCGCTGGGCAACTCCGCAGATGCGCTGGGCACCCTGGCCGGGCACGTCGACGATCCAGACGGGCAGGACCCTGAGCCGGTCCCCAGCGATGCCGGCATTCCGGACGACCACGCACTGGTGGTGCTGGCCGCGCTCGACCGGGTGCGCGCGCTGATTCTCGACCCCAGCGTCAAGAACGGCAGCCTGTACACCGCACTGAAGAATTGGGCCAGGGAGGAGAGCAGCGGCCAGGCCGGAGAGGCGCTGGCGGGGCTGGGCGATGACTGGTTGAGTCGCTTCAAGGCCCTCGGCGACGCACTGGTCAACGACCGCCCTGGTTCACCGCTGTCGGCGGCACGCCGCGAACGGCTCGGCGAGGTGATCGCCCTCGCATACGACGTGTCGCTCGCGCTGTCAGAGGCTGACGACGCCGGCAGCACCACCGCCTGACGACCTCGCACCCCAACGACCTCACGCACCACACCATCATCCCGGGCACTGCCCTCAACCGGCCCCATCAGGAGTGCAAGATGAGCTTCCAGACTACCGAAACCATTCAGCGGCTGTGGGAAACCTTCCTGCAGGAGCAGGTGGCCGGCCTGCCACCCGAAGAGCGTGGCGCCCTGTCCAACCAGTTTGAACAGCGCTTCAGCGAGCTGCTGGGCAAGTCCGCCGGCGACAGCGACAGCGGCTTTTTTGATCTGCTGGGCATGGGTCCGCAAGGCAACGTCGGCTTCGACAAGATCGCCTATCCCTACGTCACCCCGGACTTTGACGATGCCGTGGTGCCCAGCCAGCTGCACGCCGCCGCCGAGCTCTACTTCATCTACCAGCATGAGCGGATGAAGATCTTCGAGGTGGTGGAGACCCTGCTGCGGCTGTTCCGCCTGGGCAAGATGCGCATCCAGCGCGGCCCCGGCGCCCGCGGGCTGTATCTGCTGGAGAAGTGGAAGCCCCTGCGCTACACCCGCAACGACCGGATGATTGCCTATCGCCGCGCATTCAACTATGGCTCGGCGCAGCCACCCGCAGGCGCGGTGGTGAACCGCAACTTCCACCGCCAGGTGGTGGGCTTCATGGTGGCGGTGGGCCAGTACTTCCGTGACCTGCTGATCGGTGAAGTCATTCGCGGCGGCCAGCTCATCGACCAGCGGCCGTTCGGCAGCGTCGGCACCATCCAGCGCATCGGCCTGGACCTGCGCTATGCGCTGGACCGGTCCACCTACGGCAACATCTTTGCGCTGGCCATGGAGACCGGCCACTACCTGATCCAGGTGCTGAAGCTGCTGGACGCGCCCGACATCAAGAAGGCCTTTGACGCCAACACCAAGTGGGATGTGGTGGAGATCGTCTCCAACCGCTACCTGGGCGGCGTGGCCGAGCCGTCGCAGCGGGCCAAGATGGCGGAGAGCGGACGTCGGGTGCTGCAGTTCGTGGCGGACAACGACTTCAAGACCGCCGTCGACCCCATCCTCTTCCAGAACGTGGTGCGGCCGATGGGCGCTCATGCGGAGGCCTGGATTGCGGCCTACCGCATGACGCCGGAAGGCCGCGGCTTCCCGGGCGTGACCCCGGCGCTGCAGAGCGTGCTGGGCGTGCCGCAGGCGGCCTGAGCCCCTTGGGCCTCGCTCACGCCGGATGAGTTCCCCAGCCCCGCCCAGCCCCAGGAGGTGATCCATGCGGCGCGCAGATGTCTCGGTGCATGTGGAGCAGCGACGGATGCCCTGTGTGCTGGAGCCGTCCCTGCTGCTGACGCATGCGCAGGGCCCGTCGCTGGCGCTGCGGCTGGTGTCGGTGGTGGAGCCGTGGCTGACGCGCAGCTTCTGGCAGGCGCTGGACAACAGCGAGCTGCTGACCGGTCGGCTGCCGCGGCTGGGCAGCGCCGCGCCGATCAGCGCGGCCGCCCTCACCCGATGGATTCAGCTGCGCGAGCGCACCGACGAAAGCGCATGGGTGCTGCGATGGGTCGGGGATCGCATTGCCGAATCGCAATTGCGGGATGTGGAGGACCTGAGCCTGTTCGACCAGTTCGAGCTGCTGCAGGCCGCGCTGGAAGTGCGGGCGGAACACAAGGGGATGACGCTGCGGTCGCCGTGGCCCGGTCTGGACCTGCGGCGTGCGGCGCTGGATGCGCTGAGCCTGTCGGCCGTGCTGGAAGGGGCGCTGGTGCTGTGCGCAGCGTCGGCGGGGCAAGCGCCGTCCCTGGTCCTGCTGGCGGAGCAGCTGGGGTTTGAGGTGATCGAAGTGGTCGACCTCCTCGGCGGCGACCGTCTGGCGGATGGCGGCTCGGTTCGCCCGGCCTCCTCGGTTTCAACGACCTCGCCGACCTCCTCCTTGTTCTCCACGGAACGCGGACTCTTGCGGGAAGCGCTTGCGCGCGCGGGCCTTGCGACGCTGGCGCAGCAGCTGCCGCCGCTGGCGGTCCTGCACGTCGTGCGGATGGAGGATGCCGATGTCCTGTCCGACCCGTCGTCCACCGATGCGATCGATGAGCCGCTCGCGCTGGACGCAGCTGGCGACTGTCCACCGCCGGATCCCTGGGACGGCACGCGCGTCTGGTGGTACTGGCTGTAGACCCAAACGGAGACACACGATGTGGAGCGACCTGCCAGCGGCTGACCCAACCTCCCGCCGCCTTTCCGCGCAACGCCTGCCCCCGGACCGCCCCAGCGGCCCGAGGCTGAACCGGGACGAGCTGGTGATGGTGTCGGTGCAGGGGCAGATCGCTCATCCGGTGGCGGGGACGGCCCCGTATCGCATCGGCCACGACGGGGTGCCCCGTGTGCTGCCGGGCACCGGCGGCATCGTGCTCAACCGCCGCATCGGCGATCTGTGCGTGGGCCTGGCGGGGGACCACATCGAGCCTGGCGTCTCGCTGCACAACAACGGCCGCGAGGTCGTGGGGCCGCGGGACGGTCCCAACACCGCGCTGATCACCTATGCCTGCGTCGGCAATGTGGCGGAGGTGCTGAGCGGTCGGTGTCGAGGCCAGCGCGGCCTCGTCACGGGCAAGCATGGCGGGGTGAACCACGTGATGGTGGACTTTCCGACGCCGGTGCTGGAGAAGCTGGCGATCGGTGACCGCATCGGCATCCGCTCCCATGGCCTGGGGCTGCGGCTGCTGCGGTATCCGAAGATCGAGGTGATGAATTGCGATCCGGACCTGCTGGGGCGCTGGGGACTGCTGGAGCGGGACGGCCGGCTGCATGTGCCGGTGACCCATCTGGTGCCGGCGCGGTTGATGGGGTCCGGGCTGGGCAAGAACACGGCGTGGCGAGGGGATTACGACATTCAGCTGTCGGACCGGCCCAGCCGTGAGCGGTGGAAGCTGACCAGCCTGCGGTTTGGGGACTTGGTGGCCATCGTCGGCGCAGATGTGCGGCGGGGGCCGATCTTTCGTGAGAGCCGCGTCACGATCGGGGTGATCGTGCACGGGGACTCCACCGTGGCGGGGCATGGGCCGGGCGTGACGCCCCTGTTGACAGGGCCGGCCGCGTGTCTGCGGCCGTTGATGCGGCCGCAGGCGAATCTGGCGGAGATCTTCGGCGTGCGGCGCGCAGAGCCGCCCAGGGCGAGGCGTCTGCTGGTGGAGCGCGATGCGAGACGGGCGCCGTGTCGGGCTGCGGAGGCGCCAGGGCCGCGCCTGGCGTTCGAGACGGGGATGGGGGACGGGCACTAGCCGTAGGAGTGCTGGCAGGCGACCTTTGCCAGCCAGGGTGTAGTCACCCCGCTTCGGGTCTCACACCCGATCGGCCGACGGCACTTGCAGCACCCGGTCCAGCAGTTGTTGCTCCAGGCTGGCAAAGGCAGCATCTCGCAGCCGCGGCCGCGGCAGGTCCACGGACAGGTCCAGCGCCACACGACCCTGCTCGATCAGCAACACCCGGTCCGCCAGGGCTACCGCCTCTGCGACGTCATGGGTCACCAGGACGGCGGTGAAGCCCTGCCGCAGCCACAGGCGCTCGATCAGCCGCTGCATCTCGATGCGGGTCAGCGCGTCGAGGGCGCCCAGCGGCTCGTCGAGCAGCAGCAGTTGCGGCGTGTGCACCAGCGCACGCGCCAGGGCCACCCGCTGCCGCTGTCCGCCGGACAGCTTCGTCGGCCACGCCGGTCCCCGATCAGCCAGACCGACCTGCGCCAGCGCCCTAGCGGCTTGCGCACGCGGATCGGGCCCCGTCAGGCCCAGCGCCACGTTGTCCAGCACGCGGGCCCAGGGCAGCAGCCGGGCGTCCTGAAACATGAATCGCACCGAGTCGGGCGTCCCCACCTGCAACGCGCCCGCGCTCGGTGTTTCCAGGCCCGCCAGCAATCGCAGCAGCGTGCTCTTGCCGCAGCCGCTGCGACCCACCACCGCCACGAATTCGCCAGGGCGGATCTCCAGGTCCAGCTGGGACAGCACCGGCCGGTCCCCGAAGGTCTTCGTCACACCGCGCAGCTGGATCGGCCTGACGGAGCGAGGGCCTGTCCGCTGCCACGCGCCGCCACCGTGCGCCGCCTCAGGGAGGCTTGCATCACGGTGGAACGCATCACGGCCGGTTGCGTCCTGGCGCGTCGCGGGCGCCCGCTTCACTCCAGCGCCGCGTGCGACCGCCGCGGCTTCCCGCGCCGTCTCCTGCCGGCCGGGTCCGTCCTGCAGCTCCGCCCAGCCGCTTTCGGTGAGCACATCCAGATCGGTCATCGTCATCATGGTTGATACCCCGGATGCCACCGCAGCCAGATCCGCTCCAGCGCCTGCGCCAGCATGTCGGCTCCTTTGCCCAGCAGCGCATAAATCAGGATACCCACCAGCACCACGTCGGTCTGGAGGAACTCGCGCGCATTCATCGTCATGTAGCCGATGCCGGCCTGCGCCGACAGCGTCTCCGCCACGATCAACATCACCCACATCAGCCCCAGGGAGAAGCGCAGCCCCACCAGGATGGACGCTGTCGCCCCCGGCAGGATCACGCGCCGATACAGGGCCCATCCGCGCAGCCCGTATGAACGCGCCATCTCGATCAGGTCACGGTCCACATGCCGGATGCCATGGAAGGTGTTGAGATAGACCGGGAAGAAGACACCCAGGGCCACCAGGAACAGCTTGGCGCTCTCATCGATACCGAACCACAGGATCACCAGCGGGATCAGCGCCAGCGCCGGCACATTGCGCAGCATCTGCAGCGTGGTGTCCAGCGCCGTCTCAGCCCAGCGCCAGGAACCGGTGATCAGCCCCAGCGCCAGACCCAGTCCACCGCCGATGGCAAAGCCCAACAGCGCTCGCCGTGTGCTCACAACCAGGTGCTGCCACAGCTCGCCGCTGGCGGACAGCTCCCAGGCCGCCCGCGCCACCGCCGAAGGCGCTGGCAGCACACGAGTGGACAGCCACCCCCACTGCGCGCTGAGCTGCCACACCACCAGGATCAGCAACGGCAGCAGCCAGGGCAGCAGCGCTCGGCCCACCTTGCGTGCGGTGCTCATGGCTCAGCTCGCGGCGGCCAGGCGCGGCGCGGCCGGCACGTCATGGTTGGCCACGATCTCGCCAAACGGCCCGGTGAGCGCCGGCGCGGTCAGTTTCTCGCGTACAGCCAGCGGCAGCAGCGGGAACACCAGCTCGGCGAAGCGATAGGCCTCTTCCAGATGCGGATAGCCGCTCAGCACGAAATACGCCAGGCCGAGGTCGGCGTACGCCTTGATGCGATCCGCCACCTGCTGCGGATTCCCCACCAGGGCCGTCCCCGCACCGCCGCGGACCAGCCCGACACCGGCCCAGAGATTGGGCGCAATCTCCAGCCCCTCGCGGATGTTGGCCTTGTTGAAGCGGCCCTTATGCAGCTCGGCCATGCGGCGCTGGCCGACCGAGTCCATGCTGGCGAATTTGGCCTGGGCTGCGGCCACCACGTCTTCGTCCAGATGCTGCACCAGTTCCGCAGCCGCGCGCCAGGCTTCGTCTTCGGTCTCCCGCACGATCACATGCAGGCGGATGCCGTATTGCAGCGTCCGGCCCCGGGCGGCAGCACGTGCTTTCACGTCAGCCAGTTTCTGTGCCACAGCTTCCGGCGGCTCGCCCCACGTCAGATAGGTGTCCACCTGCGCTGCCGCGAGTTCATGGGCGGGCTCCGAGGAACCGCCGAAGAACACTGGCGGATACGGCCGGCTGACGGGCGGGTAAAGCAGCTTGCCGCCCTTGACCTGCAGCAGGTCGCCGTTGAAGTCCACCGCTTCGCCTTCGTGGCTGGCTTCCAGCACCTGACGCCAGATGGTCAGGAATTCTTCCGACAGCGCATAACGCTGGGCATGCGGCAGGAACAGGCCATCGCCCGCCAGTTCATCCGGATCGCCGCCAGTCACCAGGTTGACCAGCAGACGTCCACCGGACAGCCGGTCCAGCGTCGCGGCCATGCGGGCGGACTGCACCGGCTGGACCAGTCCCGGCCGCAGTGCGACCAGAAATTTCAATTGCCGGGTGGCCTCGATCAGGCTGGCCGCCACCATCCAGCTGTCCTCGCAGCTGCGGCCGGTCGGCAGCAGCACGCCCTCGAAGCCCAGCGTGTCCGCCGCGATGGCCACCTGGCGGTAGTAGTTGAAGTCCGCCACCCGGGCGCCCTTGGAAGTACCGAGGTAACGCGAATCCCCATGGGTGGGGATGAACCAGAACATCTTCATGAGAGGACCTTTAAGACGATCAATGGGCGGCCGTCTTCAGCGCACGCGGCAGTGCATCGCTGATGCGGATGGAACGCGGGATGAGCTTGAGCTGATGGAAGGCGTCGGCAATCTGTTGCTGCTGGGCCGCCACTGCTGGCGTGATCGGCTGGATGCCGTATGAGAAGCGGCTGGCCGCGAGTTCGGTGGTGGCTGCATCCAGGCCGATCTGCGGTGCGAGCACGGACACCACCGCCGGCAGGTTGCTGGCCGACCAGCGGTCCAGCCGCGCCAGTTCATCCACGATGGCCGCCACCACCTGCGGATTCCGATCCGCATACGGACGGGCGGCAAGGTAGAACTGGAGGTTGTTGACCACACCGGTGCCATCCGCCACCACCCGGGCGCCGAGCTGTCGCTGGGCAGAGGCGAGGAACGGGTCCCAGATCACCCACGCATCCACCGCGCCGCTTTCGAAGGCGGCCCGCGCATCCGCCGGCGGCAGATAGACCACCTGAAGGTCGCTGTACTTCAAGCCTTCCTTCTCCAGCAGCTTGACCAGCAGATAGTGAACATTCGAGCCCTTGTTGAGCGCGACCTTCTTGCCCCTGAGATCAGCCAGGCTGCGCACCGCAGAACCCTTGGGCACGATCAGCGCTTCCGCCGACGGCGCGGGAGGCTGGTGCGCCACGTAGACGAGGTCCGCGCCGGCCGCCTGCGCAAAGATCGGTGGCGCCTCGCCCACGGTGCCGAAGTCGATGGCGCCGACGTTCAGGCCTTCCAGCAGTTGAGGACCGGCGGGAAACTCCGTCCACTTGACGGTGATGCCGAGCGGGGCGAGCCGCTTCTCCAGATCGCCCTTGGCCTTGAGCACCGTCAGCGTGCCGTATTTCTGAAAGCCGATGCGCAGTTCGTGCGGGGCCGGCGTCTGGGCGGCTGCATGGCTCGCCGAGCCAGCGAGAACGAGTGTGGCGGTGACCACGGTCGCGCAGGCTGCGGCGAAGCGCAGGATGCGACGACGGTGGAACAGGGGGTTGGGCATGGAGAGGACCTTTGGCAAAGAGGCGGGAACATCAGGGAGGCAGGGGCCAGGCGTGAGGCATCGGGCGGGAAGGAATCGTCGGGCCGGCCTCAAGCACGCCGCAGGCGGCATCAGGGTTCAGACATCAGCCAGCGCACGCTGCGGCATCCGCTCAAACACCTGCGCGGCGCTGGCAGCCAGCCGGCGTTGGATGTCATCCTGGATCTGGTAGTGCCCGTCTGCATCCTTGGGCACCTGCCCATCGCAGGCGTACACGCTGTCCGCGTGGCTGCGTGCGCCCAGTGATGAGAGCACCGGCAGCAGACCGTAGTCCAGCGCCAGCAGATGGGCGGGGCTGCCGCCCGTGGCCACGGTCCACACCGTTTTGCCCTTCAGACCCTCCTGCGGCAGCACATCCAGGAAGACCTTCAGCAGTCCGCTGCAGGACGCCTTGTAGATGGGCGTGGCCAGCACCACCACGCTCGCGCGGGCCACGGCGTCCACCGCATCGCGCAAGGCGGGATGGCTGAGGTCAGCCTGCAGCAGCGCCTCGGCCGGCAGCTCGCGCAGGCGCAGCCAGTCAGGCGCCAGGCCCAGGTGCTGCAGACGTTCCGCCGCGGCGGACAGCAATGCACTGGAGCGGGACTTGAGGCTGGGACTGGCCGCAATCAGAAGGAGGGACATGGCGGGGACGGCCTTCCCGGCAGGGAGGCACTGAAGCGTTCGGAGTCCTCACTCTACGAACCGCCCCGCAGCAGACCAACGAAGAAACGCAAGCTTGCTTAGGCGGAATGTGCATGTGCGGGTGCCATCGCCGCTTCCAGCGTCCGCAGCAGTTCCGCGCGAAGATCCGCCACGGCCGCGCTGCCGCGATGCCGAGGCGCGCGCAGCGGCACCGGCACCTGCCGCAGAACGCGGCCGGGTGCTGCGCCCATCACCAGCACCCGGTCGGCGAGCAGCACCGCCTCTTCCACATCATGGGTCACCAGCACCAGCGCCGTCGCATGCTGGCGGGCCAGCGCCGCCACCAGGTCCTGCAGCTTCATGCGGGTGAAAGCATCCAGCGCGGAGAACGGCTCGTCGAGCAGCAGCAATTGCGGCTGGGTGTAGAGCGCGCGGGCCAGTGCCACCCGCTGCGCCTGTCCGCCGGAGAGCTGGCGGGGCAGCGCGTCCCGCAGGTCGGCCAGGCCGACTTCCTCCAGCAACGTGATCGCGCGATGCATGCGGTCATCGACGCGTGGGTCGGTCGTCGCGGGGATGGAGCCAGGTCGTCGGGCACCGCTGCCCCGACCATTCCCCCAGGTCGGCGTCAGATCGAACATCACGTTCTCCAGCACCGTCAGCCAGGGGAACAGGCGCGGCTCCTGGAACACCACGCCCACCGCGCGGCTGGGGCCGTGCTGCGGCACGCCATTCAGCAGCACGCGGCCTTCAAACTGGTCGTCGAGGCCGGCGAGGATGCGCAGCAGCGTGCTCTTGCCGCAACCGCTGGCGCCCACCAGCGCCAGGCGCTCACCCGGCGCCAGCTGCAGGCGAATGTCCGCCAGGACCGGTGGAGGCCGTCCCTGGGCGACCCCACCTGCGCGGCCTGCACTTCCCTCACCGCCCGCACCGCCTTGACGGCCTGGACGTCCTGCGCTCCCGACACCTGCCGCAGCGCCAAAGCGCTTGCGATGCACATGCAGATCCAGCATCACGCGCCGCCTCCAAAGGTATCGCGCCAATGCAGCACACGACGTTCCACCGTAGCCATCAGGCTGTCGCTGAGCTTGCCCAGCACCGCCAGCAGTGCGATGGCAGCCAGCACGAGGTCGGCGCGGCTGGTCTCACGTCCGTCGGTGAGCAGGTAGCCGAGCCCCCGGCTGGCGGCGATCAGCTCCGCCGCCACCATGAACATCCAGGCCAGGCTCAATCCATTGCGCAGACCGGTCATCAGCGACGGCATGGCCGCAGGCAGCAACACCCTCCGCGCCAGTGTCAGCCCGCCGAATCCACGCAGCCGCGCCACCTCCACCAGCTTGCGGTCCACATGCGCAATGCCGGAGACGGTGCCCATGTAGACCGGAAAGAACGCACCGATGGCGATCAGCACGATCTTCGACGCCTCGTCGATGCCCAGCCACAGGAGCAGCAGCGGCACCCAGGCCAGCGAGGGAATCGCGCGCAGGGCCTGAAAGCTGGGCGTGAGCAATGCGTCGGCGGTCCGCGACAGGCCGGTCAGTGCGCCAAAGCCCAGCGCCAGCCCCGCGCCCAGCGCAAACCCGGCCAGAACTCGACCGGTGCTGGCCAGGATGTGGCCGGTCAACACACCCTGGCGGAGCAGATCCAGCAGCGTCTGCGCCACCTCGCTGGGCGGTGGCAGCAGCTGTGGCGTGATCCAGCCCGCCCGGGCGGCCAGTTCCACCAGCAGCAGAACTGCCACGGGCAGCAGCAGGCCCGTTCCGGGAGGCAGCCCGCCCGCTCGACGCCGACGTCCCCGTGCCGACGCCGGGGCGCCAGGCACGGACGGGGCAGCGTCCTGACGGGAGGCACCGACCGTCAACACCGAGGCAATCAATTCCGGATCGGCCGACATCCCGTCACCCTCGGATCAACGACGCCGCGAAGCGCGTATCGACCAGGTCGGCCACGACCCGCGACAGATCAGTCCCGGGTTTGACCAACTGCTCATCCGTCAGGATCGGCGCGGCGGCGCGAAGCGCCTGCACATGCGTCTGAGAAGGCAGCGGCTGCGAGAAATCGGTGCGCAGCTTGATCTGCAGCAGCGCCACCGGCAGGCTCACCTTGGCTTCCTCCGACAGGATGCGCGCCGCCTCGGACGGATTCGCCAGGGTCCACAACCGGGCCTTTTCATAGGCCAGGATGACGCGCTGCACCGCTCGCGGCTGCTGCTGCAGGAAGGCGTCGCGCACGTTGAGGAAGCCGTAGGTGTTGAAGTCCACGTTGCGATAGAGCAGCCGTGTGCCGGCGCCCAGCTCACTGGCCGCCATGTGCGGGTCCAGCCCCGCCCAGGCATCCACCCGGCCCTGCTCCAGCGCGGCGCGGCCGTCGGCATGCTGCAGGCTGACATGCTCGATGTCACCGCGCTTGAGTCCCACGGTGTGGAGCGCGCGCAGCAGGAACAGATAGGGATCGGTCCCCTTGGTGGCAGCCACCTTGCGACCCTTCAGGTCGGCCAGGGTGCGGAGGCTCGAGTCGCCGCGCACGACCAGCGCGGTCCATTCGGGGCGGGAGTAGATGTAGGGCGTGCGGATCGGGGCGCCATTGGCGCGGGCCAGCAAGGCGGCCAGGCCCGCGGTGGAGCCAATGTCGATACTGTCCGCATTCAGGTATTCCAGCGCGCGGTTGCTGCCGGCGCTGAGCACCCATTTGACCGTCACGCCGTCCGCGCGGAAGTCGTCCTCCAGCCAGCCGAAGCGGCGCAGCACCAGGCTGGTCGGCGAGTAATAGGCATAGTCCAGCCGGACCTCCTTCAGCGCCTCTGCCGCGCGCGAGGGCGTGCTCAGGCTCAGGCTGGCGAGGCCCCCCACCCCGCTCAGACCCAGGGCGAGAGATTGGCGGCGATTGATCTTGGTCTTCATGTCGTGGACTCCGTCTGCGCGGTCAGGGAAGAATGGGAAGAGGCATTGGGGTCGATGCTTCACGAAACGCCCCGAGCATGAGTGCCTTCGCCGGATGCGGGGCCGCCAGCCGGTCGCCCCGGCCAAACAGTCGCTGCCGCAAGGTGGTGGGCTGCTCGGGTGTGGACGCCGATTCACGCGGTGGCGAGTAACGTCCGCGTCGCTGCAACTCCGGTACCACCAGCGTCACCACGTCCTCGAACGTGTCAGGGGCGACCGCGTAGGTGAGGTTGAAGCCATCCAGCCCGGTCGCCTCCTGCCACGCGATGAGCTGGTCCGCCACCTGCGCGGCATCGCCGACGAACACCGGGCCGCGGCCGCCCAGGCCAATGAAGGCAGCGGCTTCGCCCACCGTCCAGCGACGCGACGGATCGGCGCTGCTGAACGACGCCAGTGCGCTGCGGCCGGCCTGGGTGTCGAGATACTCGATGGTGGCGTCCGGCGGATAGCGGCTGAAGTCCACACCGGTCCAGCCGGAGAGCAAGGCCAGCGCCGCCTGCAGATCGACATGCCGGAGGTAATCCGCCCGTTTGCGCAGTGCTTCCTCCTCGGTCTCACCGGTGATGATCAGCGCCTGCCCATAGATGATCAGATCCTCGGCCTGGCGCCCCTGCGCCACTGCGGCCGCGCGCAGGCCCTCCACCGCGTCCCGCACCACCGGGACGCTTGGGCCGCTCACAAACACGCATTCCGCATGCCGTCCCGCAAACGCGCGGCCGCGGCTGGAGGCGCCCGCCTGGAACAGCACTGGCGTGCGCTGCGGCGAGGGCTCGCACAAGTGGATGCCGGGCACCTGATAGAGAGGGCCGTCGTGGGCGATCGGGTGCACGCGGGACGCATCGGTGAATACCCGACCTGCCTTGTCCCGTTGCACTGCGCCGTCTTCCCAGCTGTGTTCCCACAGCTTGTAGACGACCTCCAGATATTCATCCGCCTGGTCATATCGCTCGTCATGGGCCTTCTGATGCGCCTGGCCGAGATTGCGCGCCGCGCTGTCCAGGTAGCCGGTGACGATGTTCCAGCCCACCCGGCCCCGGGTGAGGTGGTCCAGCGTCGAGAGCCGGCGCGCAAAGCTGTAGGGGTGCTCGTAGCTGAGTGCGCAGGTCACCCCGAAGCCGAGATGCTCGGTGACGGCCGCCATCAGCGGCACCAGGGCCAGCGGATCGTTGAGCGGCACCTGCACCGCGTGACGCAGGGCCGCCTCGGGCGAGCTGCCGAAAACGTCGTAGACGCCCAGCACATCCGCCAGGAAGACGCTGTCAAACTGGCCGCGCTCCAGCAGGCGGGCGAGATCCTGCCAGTACTGCGGGTCGGTGTAACGGTGCGACTGATCCCGCGGATGGGTCCACAAGCCCGGCGACTGGTGCCCGACGGTGTTCATCGTGAACGCATTGAAGCGGATCGGCTTCGGCCCCGACGATGCACCCATGCCCCGCGCCCTCACCGCAGAAAGTCCGGGCGCGAATAGCCCGGGAAGTGCTTGTCCAGCACCGCCTTGAATGCCGGCGCGTGGAAGGCCTGGGCGATGTCGCGTGTCCAGCGTGCGTCCTTGTCCTTGCCCTGGACGGCCACCACGAGCAGGTAATGGTCGGGTGTCTTTTCGAGCACCAGCGCATCCGTCAGTTTCAGGCCGCTGGAGATGGCGAAGTTGCCGTTGACGATGGCGTAGTCCACGTCGTCCAGCGTGCGGGGAATCTGCGCCGCTTCAATCGGCTGGAGCTTGAGCTGGTAGGGGTTGCTGGCGATGTCCTTCTCGGTGACGCGGATGGGGTCCGCCCCCGGCTTGAGCGTCAGCAGCTTCTGGTCGGCCAGCAGGGCGAGCCCGTGGGCCAGATTGGCGGGGTCATTGGCGAGCGTGATGCGGTCGCCGGTCCTGACCTCGGCCAGGCTCTTGCGCTTCTTCGAATAGATGCCGAACGGCGCCATCGGTCCCTGGACCACCTCCACCAGATCCAGCTGCCGGTCCTGGCGGAAGCGGTTGAGATAGATGGTGTGCTGGAAGAAATTGGCGTCCAGGGCGCCCTGGGCCAGGGCGATGTTGGGCTGCACATAGTCGTTGAATTCGACCAGCTTCACCCGATAGCCCTTCTGCTCCAGCAGCGGCTTGATGCCCAGCCGCAGCACCTCCAGATTCGAGCCGGCGGTGGCACCGATGACAAGCTCCTTCTTGTCGGCCGCCGTCTGCCCCTGGGCAGGCAGCGGTGCCAGAGACAGACCCGCCAGGCTCACGGCGGCAGTGAGGGGCGGCAATAACAAGGACAGCAGGGACAGCAGGGAGCGACGAGGCAGTGACATGAGACGACGAAGGTTGGGGTTAGCGTTTGTCCAGCCGGCGCGCCAGGGCGTGCCCGCTGAACTGAAGGATCTGGACCAGGACCACCAGGATGGCGACGGTGAAGACCATGACGTCGGTCTGGAAGCGGTAGTAGCCATAGCGGATCGCCAGGTCACCGATGCCGCCACCCCCCACCACGCCCGCCACCGCGGAGTACGAGAGGAAACTGATGGACAGCACCGTCAGCGCGCCCACCAGACCGGCGCGGGCTTCCGGCACCAGCACCCGCCAGACGATCTGCCACTCCGACGCACCCATGGCATGCGCCGCTTCGATCACACCCCGCGGCACCTCGCGCAGGCATTGCTCGGTGAGCCGCGCGAAATAGGGAATGGCGGCGAACGACAGCGGTACTGCAGCCGCCAGCGGGCCGATGGAGGTGCCCGCCACCACCCGCGTCACCGGCACCAGGGCAACCAGCAGGATGATGAAAGGAAAGCTGCGGACGGTGTTGACGACGCCATTGAGCAGCCGACGCACCACCCCTGCCCCTGGCCAGTGCGACAGCGACTCACCCGGGCTGATCAGAAACAGCAGCACGCCCAGCGGGCCACCGATCAGCACCGCGGCGCTCAGACCGATGCCCAGCATCAGTGCCGTCTGGCCGAAGGCGGTGACGAGTTCGGGCAGCAGGCCCACGATGGCGGCCGGCAGCCAGGGGGCCAGCCCGGTCTGAATCGATTCAAGCATGGGGCATCTCCACACGGGCATGGCCTTCGGCTCGCAGGTCCGCGCTGGTGGAAGGACGCCGGCTCAGCGTCGAGCCACCGGCGACCACCCCCGGCGACCCCGCATGGGCCGCTGCCAGCGCCGCCAGCTCCCGTGCGAGCGCGGACTGGCCCTGGGCGGCCTCGGACGTGGCGAATTGCTCGACGAGTTGCCCCGCCTGCATCACCGCCACCCGCTGGCACAGCTTGAGCACCACGCTTAACTCGTGCGTCACGATCACCAGCGTGACACCCAGTTCCCGGTTCACCGCGTGCAGCGTGGACAGCACCTCCCGCGTCGTCTCCGCATCCAGCGCAGAGGTCGGCTCATCGCACAGCATCACCGCAGGACGCGGGGCCAGGGCGCGCGCAATTGCCACGCGCTGCTTCTGTCCGCCGCTGAGTTGGGCGGGATAGGCGTCCGCCTTGTCGACAAGCCCCACCTGTGCCAGGCATTCCGCCACCCGGGTGTCGATCCGGGAACGGCTCCAGTGCCCTTGCAATTGCAGGGGCAAAGCGACGTTGTCAGCGACGGTCGCGTTCTGCAGCAGATTGAACTGCTGAAAGATCATGCCGATGCCGGACCGCGCCCGTCGCAACTCGCGGGCGGACAGGTCGGTCAGCGTCTGTCCGGCCACCTGCACCCGTCCCTGATCGGGACGTTCCAACAGATTGATCATCCGCAGCAAGGTCGATTTGCCGGCACCACTGCGGCCGATGATGCCGAGCACCTCGCCGGGCTGAACCGTCAGGTCCACGTTCCGCACCGCGTGCAATCGCCGTCCGCCACGCGCGTCAAAGCTGCGATGGACCTGCTGCAGCGAGATCAGCGGTGGGGCGTCCGCAGCGCCTCGCATGGCAGGCGGCGGGACGTTCGGCACAGGCGTTGATGGGGCGGGTAGCGGCATGGGAGATGGCCGGGATTGGCGTCCATGGGAGGAGTGGCAAGAGGCGGAAGCGCGAGGCGCAGAGCCACCGCACCACGACGGGGGACGTCCTCTCAGGGTTGAGCGTTGAAGATTCAGGAATAGGCCGTGGGCTCGGGAATCCGTCCGTCGAGGCGATAGCGCCCGACATCGCGGATCTTGTAGTCGACCGGGTCATGCAGCGTGTGCACCCGCGCATTGCGCCAGAAGCGATCCAGCCCGAAGCGGGCCGAGGTACTGCGCGCACCGGTCAGCTCGAACACCTGACTGCCGACGGCGAGTGCTGCCCGATGCGCCAGCACCTTGGCCTCTGCACCCGCCACCGCCACCTCGCCACGTTCCTGCGCAGTCAGCGCCTCACCACGACCCAGGGCCGCATCGAGCGCCCGCACGGCGTCGGCAGCCACGCTCTGCGCCGCCCTCACCGGCAGCCACAGATCGCCATAACGGTGTTGCACCAGCGGGTCATCCACCGCGCGGTCCACGCCGGAGGCGGACCAGGGTCGGGTCTGGGTGGTGGTGTAGCGGCACCCCTGTTCAAAAGCACCTTCCGCCAGCCCAAGATAGAGATGCGCCATCACCAGCTGGGCGATCTGGCTGCGCAGCGTGGCCCGGGGTGTCGGTGCCTGACCGGGCACCTGCAGCAGTTCGTCGTGATCGAGGCTGACCGCGTCGAACGTCACAGTGCCGCTGTCGGTCTGCCGTTGCCCGAACGCATCCCAGTCCTGGGCCACGGCCACGCCCTGACGCCGGGTGGGCACCACGCCGATGAGGAAGCCACCGTCCTCGGTGGTCGCAGAGACGGTCAGCCGGTCCGAGCCCAATGCGCCGGAGCAAAAACTCTTGACGCCGTCCAGACGCCACCCGCCGGCCACGGCCGTGGCGCGCAGCCGGGTGTCCGCGGGATTCAGCGCATTGCCCCAGAAGAGGCGCTGCTCTGCGGTCTCACGCAGATGGCGGCTGCCATGTTCCAGGGCCGCGGGTCCACCGTACAGGCTCACGCCAAAGAGCTGGAGATGATGGAAGCCCAACACATGGGCCAGCGAGCTGTCCACGCGGGCGAGCACACGGACGGTGTGAAAGAGCTCCGGCGCACCGCCGCCGAAGCCCCCGAGGGCCCGAGGTACCGTCAACGACAGCAATCCGCTGGCGCGGATCAGCTCCCGCTCGGCGAGCGCGTGGCCACCCGCCTGATCACGGGCGACGGCGGTTTCATCCAGGCGCCTGGCCAGCGCAGGCAGCGCGCTGGTCAGCAACGCGGCCAACGGATCTGCCGACGCCGCCGACAACGGATGGACGGCGTCGTGGATCGTCAGGTCGGATTCGGCGCGGGAGGGGGCCGGATGGATCAGCGCAGAAGTCATGGGCGCCAGTGTTCCCGCAGCACCGGCAGCGACCAAGCGCCGAAATCATCTGTCCTTATGCACTTTTGTTTGCTGGTCTGTTCGCGGGTGGCTGGAGCTTCCAATCCAGCGCAAGCGTGAGCAGGTGTACGGTAACTACACCCTCTCCGGCATCGCATCAATCGTGATCAGGTCCCGCCCGCCGTGGGCGGTATTCACCTTGCCGCCCAGGGTGACACGCCCGCCGCCCAGGAAGCGCTCGGCGAAGCCGGTCGGGCCGGCGTCCTTGTCCGCAGGCGTGGCTCCGCTGGCCCGATGCTCGCCGCCGAAGCCGTTGTCGCGGGAGCGCTGCTGACTCTGGTTGACGAACAGGCGGAACGGTTGCCACGAATCCTCGTCCGCCACTTGCGCCGCGATCTGCTGTCGCAGCCCCTGCATCTGATCCCTCTTGGCGGCGGTGTCGCCGGGCTGGCGCTCCAGCGCATCCAGTCGGTGCAGACAGGCGGTGATGGTGTCCGCGGCTTCCGGCTTCAGGCTTTTGCGCTCGATGAACATGCGGCTGTTGCCCGGCGGCAGGTGCGCGACCTGCTGCAGGAAGCCGTCCAGCGCCTCCTTCCCGCCGCTCAGAGTGCCGTCTTCCCGCCGCACGCCCAGCCGGGGCTCCCACAGGCCACGCTGTGAGTTCACCATCTTCATGAAGTCCTCCTCGACCGCACATTCGCGATGCTTGTAGGAAATGCCCGGCTGGACCTTGCCGTCCATCGTGGTGATGCGGACGGCGCCGTTCTGCGCCTGCAGGATCAGTTCGGTCTCCACGCCCACCTTGTGGCGGGCGAAGACGGCGACGTCTGGCTGACCCTGCTTGGCAATCGCCGGGTGAGAGAACCCGCCACTCAGCGCCGCCCCCACCGAGGTCTTGCTGCTGCTGTTCGCCTGGGTCGTCTGGGTGGCGCCGGAGGTCTCCCTGGCCTTGCTGCGGTTGAAGAAGTTGCTGCGAAGACCCAGCCCGCCAGCGATCGAGAAGCGCCCGACCGGCCCGGCCTTGACACCCACGTTGCCGTCCACGCCGAGCGACGCCGTGGCCTGATGGGACGAGCCGGTGTTCCAGCCGAAGGAGATGTCCCGGTAGTCGCCAATCTTGCCGACCATCTGCGCCCACATCTCCCCACCGCCTTGCGGACGGGTCGGGCCAGCCGTGTTGCCCGCAGCCGTTGGAGACGGCTGGGCAGCAATGTCGAAGACGCTGTTGACCACCAGTTCGCTCATGCGTTTCCAGTTGTCCGATTTCATCGACTGCGTCAGGCTGGCGTCCAGATCTCTGTGTTCCTCACCCTGCTTGTTGGTGCGGATCATCAAGCCCTTCGTGAACAGATGGGCGCCACCCAGCCGCGCCATCGCCTGGGCGCTCATGTTGACGATACCGGCCTGCGCACCAACACGCACACCCAGGCCGACCATCTCCGTCACCTTGGTTTCGCTGCCGAGGAAGATCACCCCCGTGTTGGAAGCGACGCCCGCCTTGAGCACGGCGGTGCGGGTGTGGTCCAGGTTGAATTCGGCGACCGGTGTGATGCCGGTGGTCAGCGCCCCGACGCCGTTGACCTGGGCCGCCAGGTAGCCAAACATGCCGCCGATGCCGTTCTTGCGGCCATCGCTGTAGTCCGTCATGTCGCCGCCGGCCACGACGGAGATCATCACCTTGCGCAGGATCTCGCGCCGCCCCGCCACGTCCCGTTTGTCGAATTCGTCCTGCAGGGCCTTCAACGTGTTGTCGATCGCGGCCTTGCCGCGGAGGATGTCGACATCCTTCTTCAGCTCAGCGAATGGGTCCGTGGGGGTGGACGCTGCAGCAGAACCGTCAGCGGATCCGGCAGCGGTGACGGAGGTGCCGGCGGCGCCAGCGGTGTTAGCGGGCGAAGCGGTCGTAGCGGTCGCAGCTGTAGCCGTTGTCGCCGCTGTCGCCGATGCGGCAGTCGACGCAGTCGCCGCTGTCGCCGATGCGGCAGTCGACGCAGTCGCCGAGCTCGCCGGTGTTGCCGCTGCAGGCAGCTCCGCCAGCCAGTCATGCAGCGTCCCGGGTAGCAGCGGTGCGTTCAGGTGTGCAGCGTTCTCCCGTGCGACGGTGCCGTCGTGCAATGCGGGCGGCGTCGCCCCGTTGCCGCCGAAGAGGGTCTGGTTCAGCGCCCTCGCCTTGTCCAGCACCGCCTCAGGCGTCAACCGGATGCCCTGCGACAAATCCAGCAGCGGCCCCGGCTTCTCCGGCACCTGCGCTTCCCACAGTTGCATCGCCGCCAGGCGCATCAGCCCCGCAGTGCGCTGCTCGGCGGTGAGCGGTGACTGGGGGTTCGTCAGTCGCGACTCCAAGGTTTTTTTGCTCCGGTCCAGCGCGCTGCGCAGCCGCGTGGCGTGCTCACCGGACACCGTGCCGATGTGGGAGCCCAGCGGCCCGGCCTGCATCAACGTCTTCAGCGGCGTCTTGTCCTTGCCGCGTTTGCGCCTAAATGCCTGGCGCGGATGCTTCACGTTGTCCAGCAGGCTCGGGCCCGCCACGGGTGTCGCGCAGGCCAGATCGATGTACTTCACAAACTTGTTCAGCCGCCTGGCCATGTTGTGAAAGTCGCTGCCCTGGCCGCTCTCGGTGAAACCGTTGCGCAGCGCCACATACGCCGGCTTGAGATCCGCCCTCGCCTCCGGTCCCGTTGCGTCGACCCCGCGCAGCAGGTTGTCCTTGGCATAGAGAAAGGCTTGCACGGACAGCGTGGCCGGGTCTTCCCGGTCATTGCGGGACCGGGTGCCGCGGCCCAGCTGCGTGGCGGTCTGCAGCGTCGCGAAGTCTGGACGACGCTGCAACGCTTGCAGAATCTCTTCGCTGCCCTGCGGGTCGGCCACGGTGATCGGCTGCCTCAGCGCCGCACTCGGCCTGGCGAGCTGGCGCATCACTTCGGTTTCGGCGCGCAGTCCGAGCTTGTACATCTCCACCGCCTGCTCGGCATGCCGGCGATGCGGGTCGGCTTTGTCCGGCAGCGACAGGCCCTGCAGATGCAGCAAGGCGTCCATGCCGCTGCTGGTGGCGGCCAAGACCCGGCGCGCCTCATTCACACGGGACTGCATGGCGTTGTCGTGCGGCGGACTGAGATCCGACAGGCCGGCCAGCGGCGACGGCTCCGCGCCCCGTCGCCGCACGCCGCCCAGTTGCGGGGCCGGGTCGCTCCAGAGCCGGTTGTAGAGGTGCGCGGCAACGGCGGGGTCATCGGTGACCGAACGCAGGACCGTGGCGACGAGCAGCGCCTGCTCATGACGCAGCGGATGGCCGTCCGGGCGTCCGGTGGGGTCTGGGTTCGGGTGGCCGAGCAAGGCATCCGCCAGGCGCGTGGCGGCGGGGGTGGCGGCCGTGGCTGCATCCCCCCCGGCAAACATGCTGTGAATCTCGGCGGTGAAGGCGACGGCATTGCCGAAGGCAGGTGGCGTCGCGGCTGCGCCGGGCTTGCCGACAGCGCCCTGGGCCAGCAGACCGGCCGTCTTCACCGCCGCTGTTCTGGCCTTGGCGTCCACCGACTTCAGCGCCCGCGCGTCGGTGGCGGTGGTGATCGTCTTGGACGGTGGCAGGCCGTCGCGGAAACCGGTGGTGGCATTGGTGGTGCTGGAGGCGCTGAAGGGGCCGAGCGTTCCATCGATCTTCAACGGACCCATGCGATTGCCGAGCGACTCGGTCTTGCGCTGGACCGCATCGCGAGCGCGCCCGATCAGCGTGCCGGGCGGGGGGGTCGCGGCCACACCGGAGGCGCCGGTGCCGGTGGGCGGCGTCGGTGGGCTGAGGGCGTCACACAGCGCGGTCACCGTGCCGCTGATGGCATCGCGGGCGGTGGTGGCACCCGCGGCCGCCGCATCGCGAGCCTGGGCGCTCGTCTGAGCCTGGCGGACCGCTTCAGCCGCCTGCGTGGCCAGGCCGGTCCGGTTCTGCTCGGCGGCCTGCAGTGCTTGCTGGCTGGACTCGGCGGCGGCGCGCAAGCTGTCCAGCCGGGTGGTGGCCTGCTGCGCGGTCTGCTCCAGCCGCGCGACCACTGCTTCCTGCTGCTGCACATCCGCCTGTGCCCGTGCCAAGGCCCGCTCGGCGCGCTGCACGGATGCCGACTCACCGGACGGAAGCGAGCTTGCACCCGTCGCAGTCGGCGCTGAGGCATTGGCGCCGACCGCACCGGGTGAAGTGCCGGTGCCGGCCGCGCTGGATGAGGTCCCGGTGCCGGCCGCACCCGGCGCGCCGGTGGGGCCCGAGGCTGTCGTCGTCGACGAGGCTGGGGCCGCCTTCGCGGCATTCAGGGCCTGCTCACAACGTTGCACCTCGGTGGTGAGACGCCCTGTCGGCGCCAACAAGGCCTGCGCTGCCTGCAGGGCCTGCTCCGCACGCTGGGTGACCGGCACCTGGGCCTGATACGCCTGATGGTCAGGATGCGCCTGCGTCGCGAGCTCCATCACCTGCGCAGAGGCCGACGCCAACGCCCGCTGCACCTGTGTCGCCGCCGCCGCATGGGTCACGGCGGTGGTCGCGGCCGCCTCATGCGCCTGGATCGCAGGGGTGTGCTGGGTCACCGCCTGCGTCAGTGCGGTGCGTGCCGCGTCGAGCTGCTGGGCCGACGTCCGGGCCGTGTCCCGCTCCGCCTGCGCCTCGGTGTGCCGGCGGGTGCCCGCGGCGAGGTTGTTTCGCGCGGTGGTGAGGTGCTGCTCCAGACCTCGGCGGTCCTGCGTGTTCTGCTGCAATGCGGTGTCCACCGCCGCCAGCGCGGCTTCCAGGGGCTGCAGGTGGGCCTGATGCTGCTGAAGGTCGGCTCGGGCGCGGGCCAGTTGCTGCTGTGGCGTCGCTGTCGTTGCTGCAGGCTGCGTCCCGGGCGCCGGCTGTGCGCCTCCGGCAGGCCGCTCTCCGCTGGCAGCGGTTGCAGGGTCCATGGCGGTCGCTGAGCCAGCAGCGGTCGTAGGGCCGGTAGCAGTCGCAGAGCCGGCAGCGGTCGAAGGTCCAGCAGCGGTCGCAGGAACGGCTGGGGTAGCGCTCGACTGCAGGGCATCGACGCGTGCCTGCGCGGTCGCCACCGCCTGCCGGGCCTGCGCCAGAGCTGGATCGCTGTTGAGCTGCGCCCGCTGCTGCGTGAGCGCGAGGGCCTGCTGCGTGTTCTCCTGCAGGGCCTGCTGCTGCCGGGTGACGGCCTGCTGCAAGGCAGGCAGGGCGTCGTGCGCAGCGGTCAGCGCCTGCTCCGCCTGCGTCAGGGCCGTCTGCCGTGTCGCGGCTTCGGCGTCTGCTCCGGTGGTGGCCTTGGTGCGACGCTCCGTCAGCGCCTGCGTCTCCTTGCGCGCAGTCCCGAGTGCGCCCTGCGCGGCGGCCTCGTCATCCACGCGATGCGGCACCTCGGCGTGCGCGGCGTGGGAGCGGTTGCGGGCGGCGTCTGCCGTGATGGTCGGCGCTGGCAGTCCGCCCGTCGTTGCGGAGGTCCCGTGCCCGGGCGTGCTGGTCGGGACGGCAGTTCGCAGCGGCGGTTGAGTCTGCGGCTGGGAGTGAGATGACGACTGCGCCTGGCGTGGGGCCACGCTGCTGCGGGCCGACAGGCCTCCAGTCACCGCACCCGTGCTGGGCAGCTGCGACGGCGTGCTGCCGGCAGCAGTTCCCGCGCCCGCAGGTCCGCTGCCCGGGGTGGGGGGCGTCTGCGGCGTGCCGCCCGTCAGGGTCTGCATCGGATAGCTGCCACCGCCGGCACGCGGATCATTCGGACGGGAAAACACGCTCATCTTGGCTCCCAGAACTGCACTGCTGCCAGCGCACTCTGGGACTGCAGACCGCCCAGCTTTCGGGGCCAGGCGAAGCATTCATCGCCAATACGAAGCTGGATCGTTCTCCGCCGGTTCTCCGCCGCACCTCGTCATCAAAGTGTCGTCCGCGATTACCGTCCGAAACCTCCAGGGCTGATCGCCCAGCTCCATGGACATCCGCCGAAGTCCACCGACGTCCGCAACGTCCGTGCAGTCCGTGCAGTCCGTGCAGTCCGTGCAGTCCGTGCAGTCCGTGCAGTCCGCCGCAGTCCGTCGAGGTCCCCAACGTTCCGTGAAGTCCGTCGAGCGCCGCCGAACCGCCCGGCGGGTCTTCCATTTGCGTTGGGTTCCGCCGGTCCCTTCAGCGCGATGTTTCTCCGGGCGGCGTCTCGGCAGACCGGCCCTGAGCATCCCCGGGCGCCGTGCCACCGCCGGCGCCCTGCGCACCCTCGGTCCCCGGTGTCTCGAAGCCACCGATCAGGACCAGCACGATGAGCCCTACGACCGCCGCCAGCACCGCCCCCCAGCTCAGCCGCGCCATGCCGGACGTCCGTCCCACGCGTTCTGCCGCGACCGGGCGGTCCAGCACCAGCTTGTCGCGCGGCGACACCGGCACCACGCGCGTGGGCGGCGCCGTCACCGGCGGCGCCTGACCGACGTCCACGGACGATGCCTCCCAGGCGCTGGCCGGCCCTGCCGCCGGCTGCCCCTGGGTCGCGGACCCGGCGGCTTCACCGTCCTCCGCCCGTTCCTGCTGCGAGGACCGGCCGCCCCTGGCGACCTGACGGACCGGACCTTGCGGCGCTCGCCGACCGCGGCCGGACGCCGACACCCGCTTGGCCTCGATCCGATCAGCTCGATCGCCACCGCCGGCCACCGGCATCACGCCGCCCCCCTCACCCACGGACGCTCCGTCTTCCTCGACGCGCTCCTCTTCCGCTTCATCCTGCAGACGACGGACCACCGCGCCCATCAGGCGATTGGCCGATGCGCCGCGCCGCGCCCCGACGTCATCCCGACGCCGTGCACCGTCTCCCCCGACGAGGGGCAACCGCAGCTCCTCCGCGCCGACCAGACCCGACACGGCGGATGCCCCAGCCGCACCACCACCGCCGCCCCAGCCGGCAGACCGACCGCCGGCGGAAGCCGGAGACGCCCCCGGCGGCTTCACGGGCGACGCCGATCCCGGTGAGGTCCCGGGCCCTGGGGGGCCCGCCGTCGAGGTCAACCGTGGCGGCAAGCGCGCAGGGTCCATACCCATGCGGCGCCCCTCACGCGCCGCCCGCCGTCAGCTCGCGGCGCGCAGAGTCGCTGGTCGAGAGCCGGGTGATCGCCATCGTCCGTCCCGGGTCCAGCGCCAGGTCCTGCGCCGGCTGCACCACCAGCGTCGTCGACGCATCCGGCGCGGACGTCATCCCCGCAGCCACTGCGACCGACAGCGCCAGCGATGCACGTTCGTGGCTGCCCAGCGGCGCTGCGGTCGCGCTCGGTGCCTCACCAAACTGCTGCCGATAGTTGTGCGCCAGCGTGGAACGATTGCCCATGCCCCAGCGCGATGCCACCGCCAGCACGCTGTCGCGCCCGGCCATCTGCTGCAGCTCGGTCCGGATGCAGGCCATGCGCAGCTTGCGCAGCAGTTCGGCGGGTGTCAGCCCGAGATGGTTCCGAAAGGCCATCTGCAGGGCCCGCTCGGTGACATCGATCTCGGCCGCGATGCGCCGCACCGACAGCGTGCGGTCATGCAGATGGTCCAGCATGAATTGATACGCCCGGCGGTAGCGCGGCGGCAGGCGTAGCTGATCCGCGTCCGCCTGTTCGGCCCGCTCCTGCTGTTCCAGGAACCGCGAGTACGGCACCCGGGTCAGTTCGAACCGCAGCCGCGCCAGAGACAGTTGCGCATGCTGCCGATAGCAGCGCAGCGCATCGGAGTGCCGGCCATTCATCACATGCAGGCGGGACGCACAGTAGCGCAGCTCAATGGCATGCCGATGATGCAACTGCCGCGCATCATCCACCGCCAGCGCCCCCAGGATGTCGCAGGCCGATCCGGCCAGTCCGCGGTCCAGCAGCGCCAGTGCGGCCTCCACCCGGGCCCGCTCCTCCAGCGGCGCCAGACGCCGCTCCTTGTACCAGCGCACGCCATCGAACAGGGCCTCGACGCTCGCGGCCGTGCGGGCTTCCACCGCAGCGGCCGGTTGCATCAGGGCCAGCAGGAAACGCACGCGCGCGGCCGCCGCCGGAACCGCATGCAAATCCTGCAAGGCCGACTGGAGCGAGCGGCGCAGGTCCGGCGCCGACAAGGGATGGGCCACCGTCACATCGTCGTAATGCCGCAGGGCGCGGCAGACCTGCAGTTCAAGACCGATGGCGGTCAGCAGCGCCGGGCAGCCGGCGGGCACCTCCGTGGCCGACCCGCCGCCGGGCGCCTCCGCCTCCCTCACCAGCTGCTCGGCGAAGGCCAGCGTGCGCGTCGCCCGCCGATGCTCGCCCATCGAGTCCATCGCCTTCGCCAGCCCGGCCAGCGCCACCACCCGCGGCAGCAGCGCCGCATCGTCGGCGTCCGCCACCACATTGAAGCTCTCTGCCGCACGTCCCGGCTTGTTCATGTGCAGGAACAGCAGGCCGCGGTCCAGCGACGACAGATGGCGCATGCGCGCCCGCGGCAAGGTCTCGTAGTGGCGCAGTTGCCGCTGCATCAGTTCTTCGGCCTGCTCCTCGCGGCCCGCGGCGAGCAGCGCCTGGATCATCATCTGACCCAGGGCCGCCGGATCACCCACCTCGGCCCCGGCGCTCCGCTCCAGCCGCGCCAGCCCCAGCCGCAAGGCCTCGTGGACATCCCCCCGGCCCACCGCATCCGCCACATCGGCGTCCGCCTCCGACAGCGTCAGCCGCCCCAATGTCATCAACAGCATATGAACTCCCTGCTTCATTGGATGCTCGATGCGCCGCCACAGCACATCGTTGCGAGATGCTAGGCAGAGGTCCGCCGCGATGGCCTCATCTCTTCCCTATGAAATCCTCAACAATTCTCAACAGCCGTGCGCCGGGCTGCGTCATCGCCCCGCGCCAAGGCCCTGCAGTTCGGGTCCCGGCACACGGCTTCGCCCCCATAGCGAAGGCACCCGGGCGCCCCGGCCACAGTGACAGCGAACACGAGGAGCTGCTGTGTCCGCTGTGCTGTCCACCGTTGATCTGTCCCTCCTGCCCCGCCCGCATCGGGCCCATTTGCGTCCGGCGACCACGCAGGACGCGCAGGCCATCGCGGCGATCTACAACGCGTCGCTGCGCACCCAGCCCTATCAGCCGGAGGGCGTGTCGGCGGAGACCGGCGCCCGCTGGCTGTCTCAGGAGATGGCGCGGGTGCGGGAGCTGGATGCGCAACCGGAGGCCAACTATCTCGGCCCGATGAGCGTGCCCATGACGCGCCGCATCATCCTGGTCCATCAGGTCTATCAGCGGCCGATGCTGGTGGCCGAGATCGACGGCGAGGTCGCCGGCTGGATGGGATCGCTGGGCATGCACGAGCGGCCGGGCCTGTCCGCATTGTTCGAGTTTGCCTACTACGTCGCGCCGCGCTGGCGCGGTCACGGCATCGGCACGCAGCTGGTGCGTCACCTCATCACTCAGGCGCCCACCTGGCAGGTGGATCGCCTGCTGGCGACGGTGTGGAGCGACAACGCCGCCAGCCTGGGCGTGTTGCGGCACCTGGGGTTTCAGTCGTGGGGCCGGCTGCCGGGCGCTGTCATGGCCTTCGGCAAACGGCGTGACCTGTTGATGATGGGCATGACGCTGCCCGACGCGCGCGCCGCTTCCAATGGCTGAGAAGACCGAACAGCCCAGCCAGAAGAAGCTGGACGACGCCAAGAAGAAGGGCCAGTCCCCCAAGAGCCAGGACATCAATGCGGCCGCCGGGCTGCTGGTGATGACCGTCTGCCTCACCGCCGCCACCACCTCGGCGCTGGCGCACCTGGAGCGGCTGTTCTCCCTGGCCAGCGGCATCGCCATCGGGGTGCGCAGCGATGCGGACGTGCTGGCCATTGCCTACGACATGGCCCTGGAGGGCGTGTGGATCGTGCTGCCGTTTGTCGCCGCCGCCATCGTGACCGGCTTTGTGGCTTCCTTCGCGCAGGTCGGCTTCAACATCAGCTTTGAGCCGATCTCCCCCAACTTCGACAAGGTGAATCCGGGCGCGGGGCTGAAGAAGCTGATCTCCCTGCGTTCCATCATCGAGCTGGTGAAGTCAGTGTTCAAGGCGATTCTGGTGGGCTGCGTCGTGGCCTTCATCACCATGGGTCTGGTGCCGCTGATGGTCGGCGCGGCGACGCAGACCCCGATGGGCGTGGCCGCCATTGCCTGGAGCGCCCTGCTCAAGCTGCTGGTGGCCAGCGTGATCACGCTGATCGTCATCGGGCCGGTGGACTTCGCCCTGCAGCGCTGGCTGTTCATCCGCGACCAGCGCATGGACAAGGACGAGGTCAAGCGCGAATACAAGGAAATGGAAGGCGACCCGATGCTCAAGGGCCAGCGCAAGCGGCTCGCCCATGAAATCGCGAACGGCAATCCGACCCGCACCGTGCCGCAGGCCTCGGTGGTGGTGACCAACCCCACCCACTATGCGGTCGCCTTGCGCTGGCGCCCGGGCGAGACGCCGCTGCCGGTCATCGTGGCCAAGGGCGCGGATGACCAGGCCATGGAAATCCGCCGCATTGCGGAAGCCTCCGGCGTGCCGATCGTGGGCGACCCGCCGCTGGCGCGGGCGCTGTTCAAGGTGCCGGTGGATGAGACGGTGCCCGAAGCCCTGTTCGAGGGCGTGGCCACCGTGCTGCGGTGGGTGGCCATGCTGGAGGCCAACGGTGCCAGGGGCGCTTCCCCTGCCGCTTCCCGCGGAGACGCAGCATGAGCAACACCCTGAGCGACAAAAGCACCCTGGGCAACGACCTGGCGATGAGCCTGCTGGTCGTGGCCATCGTCGGCCTGATGATCCTGCCGCTGCCCACCGTGGCCATCGACAGCCTGCTGGCGGTGAACCTGGCCATCAGTGTGCTGCTGCTGATGACCTCGCTGTTCATCCCGAATGCGGTGGCACTGTCGTCCTTCCCTTCGCTGCTGCTGTTCACCACGCTGTTCCGGCTCTCGCTGAACATCGCCTCCACCAAGTCCATCCTGCTGCATGCGGATGCGGGTCACCTGATCGAGAGCTTTGGCGAGCTGGTGGTGGGGGGCAACCTGGTGGTGGGCATCGTCGTCTTCATCATCATCACGGTGGTGCAGTTCATCGTGATCTCCAAGGGCTCGGAGCGGGTGGCGGAAGTCGGCGCGCGTTTCACGCTGGATGCGATGCCCGGCAAGCAGATGAGCATCGACGCCGACCTGCGCGCCGGCCTGCTCACCGGCGACGAAGCCAGACGCAAGCGTGCGCTGCTCGGCATGGAGAGCCAGATGCATGGCGGCATGGACGGGGCGATGAAGTTCGTGAAGGGCGATGCCATCGCGGGGCTGATCATCACCCTGGTCAACATCCTGGCCGGCATCGTCGTGGGCATCATGTACCACGGCATGACGGCCGGCGAAGCGGCCAACCGTTTTGCGGTGCTGTCCATCGGCGATGCGATGGTGTCGCAGATCCCATCGCTCTTCATCTGCGTGGCTGCCGGTGTGCTGATCACCCGGGTGGCGGACGAGCATCAGAAGAAGCCGCTGTCGCTGGGCCAGGAGATCGTGGCGCAAATGACCGCGAATGTGCGGGCGATGTATCTCGCGGCCGGGCTGGTGGTGGCCTTCGCTGCGGTGCCCGGCTTTCCTGCGGTGCAGTTCCTCATGCTGGGCGCGGGGCTCGCGGCAGCGGGGCGGTATCTGTCGCGGCAGCGCCGGTCGGGAGAGGCGCAGAGCCTGTCTGCACCGATCGCCGCGCTGCAGCGGGAAGGCGCCAAGGGGGATGCGCCGTCCATCATGCAGGAGGCGCCGCATTTCTCGCGGCCGCTGGCCGTGCGCATGTCACCGGCCCTGGCGGCCCTGCTGATGCCGCATCAGCTCGATCAGGCGATGGAGCGCGAGCGGGTGCAGCTCCAGTCGATGCTGGGCGTGCCCTTCCCGGGCGTGTGCATGTGGGTGGACAAGGCGCTGGAGGCCCTGCGCTTCGAGGTGTTGATCAACGATGTGCCGGTGCGGCATGTGGAGCTGCCGGGCCGTTTGCTGCTGATTCCGGATGCACTGGGCGCCCCGCCTTGGGCCAGCCGTGCGCAGTCCCACGGCGCCGTGATGGAGCAGGCCGAGTCCCGCTGGATGCCCGGCGCGGACATCCCGGAAGCCGAGCGCGGCAAGTGCCTGGACATCGAGCAGGTGATGGCCCGTCAGGTGATGCTGCTGCTGCGTCGCAATGCCCATCAGTTCATGGGGGTGCAGGAGATCCAGTGGATCGTCGACAAGGCCACTGCCGACTATCCCGGCCTGGTGGCCGAGGTGCAGAAGATCCTGCCGGTGCAGCGGATTGCGGAAGTGATGCGCCGCCTCCTGGAGGAACAGGTGCCGATCCGCAATGTGCGCAGCATCTTCGAAAGCCTCATCACCTGGGGCCCCAAAGAAAAGGACATGCTGCTGCTCACCGAATATGTGCGCGGCGACCTCGGTCGTTATCTCGCCTTCGAGGCCAGCGCCGGCAAGCCCTACGTCTCCGCCATCCTGCTGGACGCCGGGGTGGAGCAGGCCATCCGCCAGTGCATCAAACCGACGCCCACCGGCAACTATCTGGCGATGGCGCCGGAGAGCGCCGCCGCCATCACCGAGAAGGTGATGCAGATGGCCGGCGCAGCGCCGGAGCCCGGCGTGGCGGTGGTCACCTCGATGGACATCCGCCGCTATGTGAAGAAGATCATCGAGACCCGCATGGACAGCCTGCGCGTCTACTCCTACCAGGAGCTGGGCCATCAGGTGGAACTGCGGCCGCTGGGGCGGGTGGTGATGTGACCCGGTGGGCGGCATGACGGACGAAGAGATCCGCCGCATCCGACGGTTGGTGGTGGGTGAGTTGCCGCCTGCCGCCCACGCCCCGCGCGCCGTGGATCCTCGGCATGAAGAGCGGTTCCGGCGCGCGTTGTCAATGCCGCGCCGGGCGGCGGAAAGCGTCTCCGAACGTGCGAGCGACGCTGCGGTGGCAGGCCCGCGTGGAGGCGCAGGCGCGGAGGCGGCAGAGATGGCGGCGGGAGCGTCTGCAGCAGCGGAAGCACCGGCCGCTGTGGGCGCCTCTGCACAACCCATACCGCGAAATGTGCGGCCGGGCACGGCGGCTCGGGGCAGCACCCGGCTGCAGATGGATCGAACCGGCGACGGGTTTGCGGAGTCGCACAACGGACCGGTCGCCAGGTCCCGGCAGGTCAGCGCGCGCCCGGTGTCGGCCATTGCACGCCGCAGCACTGCCGGTGTGCAGCCACTGGATGAGGACGGCGCTGACGCCGAGCCGCTCGACCTGGCGCCGCCCACGGCGGCGTCCACCGACACGTCGTCCGCCGTGGCACCCACGCCCCGGTGGCTGCTCGATGCCCCCGTGATGCCCCTGCCAACTTCGCCCCCGAGCGCCGCGCTGCCCGATGCCTGGGCCCAGGGCCTGGCCGACACCGTCGTGACACTTTGCAGCAGCAGCGATCCCAACTTCCATAGCTGGACGATCCAGGTGCCGATCGACAGCGCCGCCCTGCCCCACACCGAGCTGCGGATGACGTTTTCGCGCCATCACCTGCTGCTTCGCTTCAGCACGCAGTCCACCCAGTCCTACGCCCTAATTTCCGCCCATCAGTCGCAGCTGCAGCGTTTGCTGCGCAGTGACCTGCCGGGCGACCGGCACATCGACATCGAACTCACATGACTGCATTGCCTGCCAGCGTTGCACCGCCCGGCCCCCAGGCGTCCGACGACCTGCGCGGGCGGCTGCCCCAGCTCTCGGCCGGCCAGGCCGCGCTGCTGCGCATCAGCCAGGACCAGCGCTTTGCCGCCTGGCTGCGTAGCACCCTGCAGCACGCGAGCCTCGGCGTGGCGCTTCGTCAGCCGTTTCCGGTCTGGACCCTGACGGTGGAGTGCGACCACGGCAGCTTCCGGCTGGGGCTGGACCCTGCCGACAGCCCGGCCCTGCAACTGGCCCTGGCTCACACGCCCGAGCCCATCGCCTGCGCCGTCGTCAGCCACCTGCTGGACGAATGGGGCCAGGCCCTCGCCCCTGCGCTGGGCCCACTGCGCCTGACCGCACTGGCCGCCCAGGCCGCCGAACACCTGCCCGACGCGCCGTGGCCCGGCCGCCTGCCTTGCATCCAGGGCGGCGGCATGCCAGTGGCGCTGCTTGACGCCGATACCGCCGTGCTCGATCGCATCGCCGCCCGGTTGACGCGGATGGGCGCAGACCTGTCGCCGCTCGCGGCACTCCCGGTGCGCCCGGTGGTGCGCCTCTTCACCCGCGCGCTGCCGCTCTCGGTGCTCCGCTCGCTCCAGACCGGAGACGCGGTGCTCGCCGACGCGAGCGGCCCCTGGTTGCGCTGCGGCATGGGCCGGGTGCTGCAGGCCCGTCTTTTCATCGATCCCCAGGAGTTCACCGTGCACGTTGCCGAAGCGCCCATCCTTGCTGACGACCCGCCCAGCGCCCAGCCGGACGATGGTGTCCATGGACTGGAAACACCGCCCGTCGTCGGAACCCTGGAGACACTCGAGCTGCCAGTGGCCTTCGAGCTGGACACCGCCCGGGTGAGCCTGGCGGAGCTGGCCAGCATGCAGCCGGGATATGCGGTGGAGCTGGCCGTGCCGCTGGCCCAGGCGCAAGTGCGACTGGTGTGCCAGGGCCGCACCCTGGGACAGGGCCAGCTGATCGCCATCGGTGACCAGCTCGGCGTGCGCATCACCCGGCTCGAATTCGCCCATGACGCCGCTGCAGCACGCTGATCCGGTCGCCCTCTTCCTGGTGCTGCTGGCGCTGGCCGCCTTGCCCTTCGCGGCCATGGTGGTCACGTCATACACCAAGATCGCGATCGTGCTGGGCCTGCTGCGCAATGCCATCGGCGTCCAGCAGGTGCCGCCCAACATGGTGCTCAACGGGGTGGCCATCATCATCTCCTGCTACATCATGGCGCCGGTCTTCATCGATGCTGGCAAGGGCTTTCAGGCCGGCGGCGGTGGCAGCAGTACCCAGACCATGATGCAGGCCGCCGATGCGGCCCGTGAACCGTTCCGGCGCTTTTTGGACAAGCATGCAGAAGAACGGGAGAAGCAGTTCTTCCTGCGCTCCGCCAGCCTGATCTGGCCGAGCGAGCAGGCGGCGGCGCTGAAAAAGGACGACCTCATCGTGCTCGCGCCGGCCTTTCTGCTGAGCGAACTGACGGCGGCCTTCCGCATCGGCTTCCTGCTGTATCTGGCCTTCATCGTCATCGACATCGTCATCGCCAATGTGCTGCTGGCCATGGGCCTGTCGCAGGTCACGCCCAGCAACGTCGCCATTCCGTTCAAGCTGCTGCTGTTCGTGACGCTGGACGGCTGGTCGCGGCTGGTCCACGGGCTGGTCCTCACCTATCGATGAAGCCCATGCCGCGCCGTCTCCCGGAGACCCTGTATGAACTATGACGTGGTGGTGCAGCTGACCTCCGAGGCGCTGCTGATGTGCGTGCTGCTGTCGCTGCCTGCGGTGGTGGTTTCGGCAGTGATCGGCCTGCTGGTGTCATTCTTCCAGGCGATCACGTCGCTGCAGGACTCGAGCATTGCTCAGGGCATCAAGCTGCTGGCGGTCACCGGCGTGGTGGTGGTGACCGCGCCCTGGGCCGGCTCCACGCTGATGAAGTTCAGCGAAAACCTGTTCACCGCCATCTTCCAGCGATGAAGCTCGACCGGACACGACAAAGCGCCGAGGCGCAGCAGGCCGCCGGAACGCAGGACACGCAGCGCCACCGCCAGGGACAAGGCGGGGCGTCAGGCTATGCCGGCGGCATGCACAAGGGGGTGGCGTACCGGCATGCGCCGCGGGCGCATCTGCCGGCCAAGCGCAACACGGGGCCGGCGCCCCGAGCGCGGGCGCGGCCGGCGTCCACCGCAGCGGCGGGTGCGCATCACGACGAAGAACATCCGCGCAGCCTCGCCGACGACCCCTGGGCACAAGCCGGTGGCGGCGGTGCCGGCGCTGGATCGCTGCTGGGGGGCGTGAGCGGGCAGAAGACCGTATCGGGCCTGCGGGGCGGCGATGGGCGCGGACCGTCGCAGCACACCGCCGCCACCACCGGGGACGCCCCAGCGCCGCCACCGCCCTTGCGGCAACCCCCGGTGCGGGAAGGCGCGGCCTTGCGGCGCAGCAAACGCCCGGAGGCGGAGCTGCTGCGGACGCCGCCGCGCGAAGGGCAACCCCTCACGCGAGCCGCCCTGCTGAATGCCTTTGCCGCGCTGTACTTTCAGGGGGGCGCGCAACCCGCGGGCGCGCTCCGGCTCGCTGCCAAGGCGGCGCTGGCCCAACATCTCAAGGTCGGCACGCCACCCATGACACTGGCCGAGGTGCGCTCGACCGCCATCGCCTGGTGCGAGACCCACGGGCGACCGCCCGCCCTCACTGAAGCGCAGAAAAACGCCAACGTGCTGTTTCCGCTGGAAGCCTTTCGGGCGCTGTCCGGGCCCAGGAACAAGGGCGTGGGCCCGCAACCCGCGCTGCCGCTGGCCACCCTGCTGCAGCGCGCACTGGAACATCACACCGCCTCGAAGGAGACGTCCCGATGAGCCCCGAGCACTACCTTCATCTGATTCACGATCTTTGCGAAGTGGTCGGCCTGCCGGATGCGGACTCGGTGATGGCCCGTCAGGCGCTGGAAGTGGAAGGCTTCGAAGTCCTGCTCGGCCATTACGAGACCGATCCGGACGCGCTCTACCTCAACTTCGCCTTTGGCAGCGTGACCTCGGGCCGGAGCCTGCGTGTCTATCGGCTGATGCTCGAGGCGAACCTGAGCCTCTATGCGCAGGATCAGGCGCAGCTCGGGCTGGATGCCGACACCGGCCTTGTGCTGCTGGTGCTGCGAGTGCCGATGTTCGAAGGGGTCGACGGACATTACCTGGCCGACACCATCAATCACTATGTCGAGCACGGCCGGTACTGGCGGGAGAACATCCTGCAGGCCGAGGACGAGATGTTCGAGAGCGTTTCGATGGGCGATTACACCTGGCTCCGGGCCTGAAGCGGCCTAGCCCCGGGGACTGGCGTGCATCACGGGTTCTCTGTTCCTTCGCAGCCGCAGCGCACTGCGCGTGCTCAGAGGCGTGGCAGCGTTCAGCTCGTTCAGCGCGTTCAGCGCGTTCAGCGCGCTCGGTAAACCTATCGGGTGGGCGACGCAGAGGGCACCGGACCCGCAGATGGTGGAGATAACTCGGATGACTCGGACGCCGAGGGCGCCGTCTCCTCCACGCGAGACCGCTCCAACATCGGCTTCCCCGGCTCCACCGGCCGCGGCTCATTCGCCATGCGCGCCCACTGCGCCATCTCCGCCGACAGCGTCTGCAGCGAAAGCGCCGGCCGTACCTGATCGAAGAACACCGCCACCAGCAGCGACAGCATCGCAATCGCCACCGCGCCCTTCACCGGCTGCGCAAGGTTGTTGGGCTCCAGCTTGTCCGCCGTTTTGGACAGCACCCCAAAGCCCAGATCCACCAGCATCAGCACCAACAGGGCCGGCGCCGCGATCTTGATCATCAGCTCGAGATACCGCGCCGTCTGCGCTCGCACGAAGTCCTCCAGAATCGTGGACCAGGCCGGTCCCAGGCTGCCAATCGGCCACCAGTGGAAGGAATCAAACAGCAACCCACTCAGCATCAGCATGCCGCCCAGCAGGTAGAAGCCGCTGATGGCCAATTGGGCCAACAGGTTGCCGATGGGTGTGCTCTGCTCCCCGCTCAGCGGATTGGTCTGCTGGACGTTGTTGTAGCCGGCCTGGTTGTCGATCAGCACGCCCACCCCCTCGGCGACCCAGAAGACGGTGGACGCCGCAAAGCCCAGCACCAGGCCGATCAGCGCCTCCTTGGCCAGCGTGGCGACCAGCCGGACCATGTCCATGTCCTGCACCAGCGACAGCGGTTGCCCCCAGGCGATGAAAAGCGCCAGGCAGATGCACAGCCCGTTGCGCACCGGTCCTTGCAAGGCCTGATCGCTGGTGGCGGGCAGCACGAGAAACACCGCATAGACCCGGAGCAGGGAGACCGCCAGCAGCATCACGGCCTGCTGCAGCAGCGTGCCGGCGCCGATCACGCCCTCGAAGTGGTTGAACAACTCGTTCATGCGCAGGACACCTCGGCGCCCGGCATCACCGCGGCGCGTGCCTGCGCCAGCCGCCGTGCCACTGCCGCTTCTTCGCTCTCTTCATCCTGCGTGTCTTCCGCAGCCTGGTCCAGCTCCACCAGCCGACGCTGCCGGCGGTCCTCCAGCTGCTCGATCTGCTGCTGGGCCCGCTGCAGCGCCCCCTTGGCGGCATCGAGCACCGCCTGCGCCTGCGCCCGCTGGGCCTGCGCGGCCCGCACGCCCTCCTCCGCCTGGACCGCCAGCCCCTGCAAGGTCTCCAGCACATGCCGGAAGGTGACCGCATCCTGCGGCACGAAGCGCGGCGAACTCACCATCTGCTCGATGCGCTGCTCGCAATCCTGTACCTCCTGCACACAGTCCTGATGCCGGTTGCGCGCGGCGATCAAGGCTGCTTCGGCCTGCGCGACATTGGCCGCAGCCGCCTTCACCTCCGCCTCCAGTCCGTCCAGCCGGCGGCGTTTGGCCCACAGCAGGGTCTTGAGGGAGCGCAGGTCCAGTACTGCCACAGCCGGTCCTTATCCGTTGACCAGCGCCGTCAGCTCGGCGATGGTCTGTTCAAAGGGTCGCAGGTCGCTGGTGGCCTGGTTGAGAAACTCCCGGATCGCCGCCTGCTTGCGCACCGCTTCATCGGCCAGCGCATCGCCCCCTGGCTTGTATTCGCCCATCTGGATCAGCAGCTCCATCTCGTCGTATTTGGCCATCAGCTTGCGCAGGCCGCCGTTGGCCGTCTGGTGCTCCGGACGCACCACCTGCGACATCACCCGGCTCAGGCTGCCCAGCACATCAATGGCGGGATACTGATTGCGGGCCGCGATCTTGCGGGACAGGATCAGGTGACCGTCCAGAATGCCGCGCACCTCTTCGGCAATCGGGTCGCTGCCGCTGTCGTCCTCCGCCAGCACGGTGTAGAGCGCCGTGATGGAGCCGTTGGCGCCCATGCCGGTGCGTTCCAGCAGACGCGGGATCTCCGCAAACACCGACGGCGGATACCCCCGCCGCGCGGGAGACTCGCCCGCCGCGAGGCCAATCTCCCGCTGGGCCCGGGCAAAGCGGGTCAGCGAGTCCATCATCAGCAGCACCCGCTGACCGCGGTCACGGAAGTATTCCGCAATGGCCGTGGCCACATGCGCCGCCTTGGCCCGCTCGATCGACGACCGGTCCGACGTGGCGCACACCACCACCGACCGGGCCATGCCTTCCGGACCCATGATGATCTCGATGAACTCGCGCACTTCGCGACCCCGCTCCCCGATCAGCGCAATCACGCTGATGTCGCACTGGGTGCCGCGGGCCAGCATGCCCATCAGCGTGCTCTTGCCGACACCAGCCGGCGCAAAGATGCCCATCCGCTGGCCTTCGCACAGCGTGATCATGCCGTCGATGATCTTCACACCGGTCGGCAGCGGATGTTCGATCATCTCGCGGGACATCGGGCTGGGCGGCATCGCGAACACCGGACGATGTTCCTCGCAGACGATCGGCGGGCCGCCATCGACCGGCTGGCCCAGGCTGTCCACCACGCGTCCGAGCAGCGCGTCGCCCACGGGCACGCGCTGGATGTCCCCCAGACCCACCACGCGGGTGCGCCCGGGAGCGACGCCCAGGATGGAGCCGAACGGCGACAGGATGGTCTGCCCCTGGGAGAAGCCGATGACCTCGGCCACCTGCAGCAGCGTGCCGTTGCTGTCGATGAGATGGCACATCTCCCCGACCTGCGCATTCAGTCCCCCCGCCCGCACCAGGGTGCCGATGACTTCGGTCACCTTGCCGGTGCGTTGCAGGGTCTGGGTGCCGGCCCATTCCAGCTCCATCCAGCGACCGAGGTCGTCCAGGTGCAGCGAGGCCCGCCGCTCCGGCGCATTCATCGCTCAGCCCTCCGCCACCGCACGGTGCACCGCCCGGGACATGGCCTGGCGCAGGGCGGTGAGCTGGGTGTCCAGGCTGGCATCCACCACGCCCAGATCGGATTCAAAGACGCAGCTGCCGACCGGCAGCGCCGGATCGGCCACCACGTCCACACTGAGACCTGCCGTCTGGAGGGCCGCGACCGCCTGCACACCCTCGGCAGCGGCTTCGGCGTCATCCGGATGCACCTTCAGCGTCAGCGCCGTGGCGGAGCGGGACAGCGACTGCACGCTGCGCATCGCCCGCTGGAACAGCGCCGCACGGTCGCCGCTGTGCACGATGCGCTCGACCGCACTGGTGACCACCTCGGCCAGCTTCTCGTGCAGGCCGCGGACGGCGTCCGCCTGCTGCACCAGGTGTCCGGCCTGCCGCTCGTGCCAGGCCAGGGCCGCCTGCCGCTCGCCCTCGGCCCGACCGGCTTCACAGGCCTGCTCGATGCGCGCCTGGGCCTGGGCCCAGAGGGCCTCAGCGTCCCGCTCGGCCTGTGCGCGCAGGGCGGCCGCTTCCTGGCGGGCTTGTGCCAGCAAGGCGTCGGCCTGATCGCGGGCTTCCCGCAGCAGCGCGGTGTGGTCGCGCAGCGCCTCCAGCTGGTCCCGGCGCAGGACGCCATGCGGCACGCCAGTGAGATCGGCGCCGGGCTCCGGTCCGCGCCACCAGATCAGCATGGCCACTCCATGCCCGCCTGCGCCAGCGCCTGCCAGGCAGCAGCGGCCGACCGTTCCGCCGGCACTGCACCGGCCGCCAGTCGCGACTCCAGCATCTGCCGGGGCAGCGACCACCGCACCAGCGTGCGGATCAGCGGGGTGTCTTCGCGCAGGGCTTCGGTCCAGTCGAGGAATCCCACACAGGCCCATTCCACAGGCGACCAGGCCGCCTGGGCGGCATCCACCGGGCGGCCCTGCGCACTGAACGTGCCGAGCATCGCAAAGCTGTCGCCCAGCGCCCGCTGCAGCGGCAGCCTCACCTGGCGGTCAATGCAGCAGCGCAGCACGCCCGGACGGCGCGCCAGCGCCAGCACACACAGGCGGTGCAGCAGCTCGGTGCGCGGCAGCAGGCACAGGCGCGTCCAGGGCTCTTCGAACCGGTCCAGACGCGGCCAGGGGCCTTCCTGGCCGAGGCGATCCTGCCAGAGGCGCGGCCACAGCGCCGCTGCGCGCTCCCCGGGCATCGCTTCCATGAAGGCCCAGGGCGACAGCAGCGGCTCGCGCCAGCCGACGTCGAGGTCGTCGGCCAGGCCGCAGAGCTTGTTTTCAAAGGCCACGGCCCAGCCCGCCAGACGCTCGATGGTCACGCCCGATGGCATGAGGACGGCGGCCATCGTCAGTCTCCCCCCGGTGCCGGCACCAGGGCGCCGGCAGCGGGATCCGCAGCGCCGGCAGCCGCGGATCCGCCACGCCGCCTGGCCAGCGCGGCGGGCAGCCACGCGGGCTGCCTCCACACCATCCAGGACACGCCTGCGCCCACGATGACCAGCAGCATCACGCCCGCACCGACCACCCACAGCCAGGTGCTGTCCGAACCGGCATGGCGCGGCTGTGCCGGCAGCATGGCGCCCGGCACGAGTGTGACGGTGACGTTGTCGTAGGTGAGGCCCTCCACGCTGCGCGCCACCATGCTCTTGATCGAGGGCGCCAATTGCGGTACGTCGATCTCCGGCCGGTACTTGACGAACACCGACGCACTGGACGGCTTGACGGTGGTGGACATCGGATCGTTGTTGGGCAGCACGATGTGCACCTTGGCGACGATCACGCCGTCGATCTTGGACAAGGTGCTGGAGAGCTCCTGCGACACCCCGTGGATGAACCGCACCCGTTCCTCGGTCGGCGTGGAGATCAGGCCTTCCTTCTTGAACATGTCGCCCAGCGAGACGTATTTGTCGTTGGGCAGTCCGTTGGCGCGCAGGATGTCCAGCGCGCTCACCACGTCCTTCTCATCGACCGCCACATTCCAGGTCTTGCCTCCGTCGCCGGTCTTTTTGTCGGCCTCGACACCGCGCTGCAGCAGCGCGGCGACCATGTCGTTCGCCTCGGCCTCGGTGCGTTTGGTGTAGAGGTCGGTCTTGCAGGCCGACAGCAGCGCCAGCAGAAGCAGGATGGCACAGGCACGCATGGCAGCTCTCACTGGTTCTTCATCAGGGTCTGCAGGCCGTTCTTGCTGCTCTGCGCGACCGACGTGCAGGCGGTGAACTGCAGTCCCTGGGTGGCCACCTGGAGGTTCAACTCCATCGAGCGGGTCGTCAGGGTCTGCAGGTCCATGTGAGGCGCCTCGGCGACAAAGCGCTGCATGTCCGCCGTCACCTGACGTGACGCGTCATCGAGCGTGTGCAGCGTCCGGCCCATGGTCGAGTCCGCCGCCGACACGGCCTGTGGACGCTGCGCCGCCGCATCGGGCTGCGGCTGCTGCGCCATCAGCTGCTCGAAGCGCTGGGCCTGCGCCTGCAGATCCGGCGTGGTGCCGGCGGCCTGCTTCAGCACGTCCTGCGCGGAGATCGCCTGGATGGGATCGGTCATGGCTGCTCCTTCTGTGTGCTCGGTATTCATGGCACGGTGCTCGGTGCACGGTGCTCCATCCTCAGTGGCCCATGCTCAGGCCCGCATGTAGGCCATCTGCGACAGATCGATCGACAGCGGCATCACCGCCGGCGATGCGCTGGGCGCGGTGGAGCCGCTGGTGCCAGCGTGCTTGTCCGCCTCCTGCTCGGCACTTTCGCGCTCGGCTTCTTCCGGATGCAGCAGGGTGCGGGCCATGTCCAGGGCTTCCGGATGGGTGGCGCTCTGCAGCACGTCTTCTGCCGTGGCGCGCCAGGCCTGATCGCCCGTGGCGAATTGGCAATACGCGAGGAAGGCCTTGGCCATCGCCCATTCCGGCGCGGTGGCATCCAGGCCGCGCAGGGTGCGCATGGCATCAAGCCAGTGGCCGCGCTTCATCGCGATCCATGCTTCGAAGAAATCGAGCTGGGCCACCTTGGGGCGCAACTGGCGCACGGCGGCCAGCAGCGTGTCGGCATCGTCCAGCCGTTCGCGGTCCACCGCCAGGCTGACCAGGCCCACCAGGCCGGACACAAAGTCTTTGCGTTGCAACGAGGAATCGATCATGACAGCTCCTGGGCTGGTTCAGGGACTTGGGGGTGGGGAAACGGGCCCCGGCAGGACGGCGCCGGGGACCCTTTGGGATCAGGAGGATCCGCCCGATCGGGCGGATCACGCAGACCACGCGGATCAGGCCCGCGCCAGCGTCTTGTCCAGATCCTTCATGCTGTACTTCTGGTCGCCTTGCTGGTTGAACTTGCCTTCGCCCACTTTCTGGGCGTTGTCCGTCGCCAGGTTCAGCGCCGTGTCCTGCATGAACTTCTGGCACGCGCGGATCAGCTCACCGCTGGGACGGTTGCCGTCCGGCATGTTCATGCCGTTGGCCACATCGCGCACGGTGTTCATGTCGAAGGTCTTGCCGTCCTTGGACAGGGCGTTGAAGTTCTCGCGCAGGGTGGCGACCGCTTCGCGCTGGCCGGCGTCCAGACCGGACTTCTGCAGCGCTGCCGTCACATCGCCCAGGCCCACGTTGCCATCGGCCTTGCCCTTGAACAGGCCCTTGCCGGCGTTGTCGGCATCGGCGGTGTCCAGCTTGCGCATCGTGTCCTTGCCCTCATCGCTCTTGAGGAACTTGCAGGCGGCCTGGAATTCCGGCGTGAAGGCTTCCGGCTTCATGCCCTTGGGACGGATGCCGTTGGCGGCATCTTCCATGTCCTTGCCGCTGAGCATCTTCATGCCGGAGTCCTGCATGCCTTTGGCCAACGCCTGCAGGGCACGGTCCGGCGTCATGGGGCCCTGGCCGTTGGTGCCCATGTAGTTGAGGGTACCGGCCAGTGCCCCGGCGGCGCCCAGCGCACTACCCAGGCCTTCAATGGCCTTGCCCAGCGAGTCCATCAGCGCGCCACCGGCACCGCCCATGGCCGCCTGACCCAGACCGCCGATGGCCTGGTTGACGCCATTGAGGCCTTGCGCCAGACCGTTGATGGCACCGCCCAGGCCCTGCGGACCAAAAGCGCCGCCGAGCAGGTTCTGGCCCATGCCGCCCATGCCGCCCTGGCCGAACGGATTCAGGCCTTGCGTCAGACCGTGGGTCAGACTGTCCAGTGCCTGGCCCAGGCCACCCAGCCCCTGGCTGAGTCCGCCCAGGGCCTGGCCCAGCCCGCCCAGCGGCGAGCCGGCCGCGTTGCCCAGGCCACCCAGGGCCTGCGCCACGCCCTGGCCCGCGCCGCTCAGGGCGCTGGCCAATGGATTCTTGAGAAGGTTCTCCAGCGGTTGCAGCAGCTGCTGCAGGCCCTGGAGGCCTTGTTGCAACCCCTGCAATGCCTGCTGAAGGCCGGCCAGGGGGCTTTGGATGCCCTGCAAGGCCATGTTCAGCGGCGATTGAATCGTCATGCTCATGTTGTTCGCTCCGACTGAAAGGGAATGCGGTGACCTGCCGTGCACCCGGCGCGCGTCAGACCAGGCCCTTGACGCTGTCTCCGGCCGCCTTGAACTTCTTGCCGAGGGCTTCAGACAGGGCCGCTTCCTGGCTCATGCGCCCCATGGCCAGGTTGTTCGCCATCGCCTGCTTGCTCTGCACGGCCAGCTGGCCCATCAAAGCTTCAGCGGTGGCGGACGCGCCGGCCGAAGCGGAAGCGCCCAGACCGGCGCCCGCATTCATTGAGGACATGGGAATCTCCTTGCGGCGCACGTGGGACCGCGTGAGACAGGCCCATCGGCCCGTGAAGGACCGACGGACCTGCCGCGTCGTCAGACCAGGCCCTTGACGCTGTCGCCAGCGGCCTTGAACTTCTTGCCCAGCGCTTCAGACATCGCCGCTTCCTGGCTCATGCGGCCCATCTGCAGGTTGTTCTTCATTTGCTGGATGTTCTGGGCTTCCATCTGACCCATCATCTGGTCCATGGTGGCGGAAGCGCCAGCGGATGCACCACCCGAGATACCTGCTGCAGAACTGCTCATGACTCTCTCCTTGATGTCGGAAGCGAACTTCCGGGGTTGAAAAGCGCCGGTGGGCGCTGAAGATGACGGGATGAACCATTCACCCCGTCGACACTCGTTGCAGACATTGCAATGGCCTGGGCCGCGTCAGTTCGGATGCGCCGGCTGACGGGCCGCGGCGTGGGCCAGCACGCCATTGGCGGCCTGGCGGACGTTCTGGTCGGCGCTGGTGGCGAGCACCTCATCGAGGATGGCGCGCCAGCGTTCGTCCCGGGCCAGCAGGAAGGCGGTGGCCAGGGCCACCTTGGCGCCTTCGTCCTCGGGATGCGACTCCACATGCTCGCCCAGCGTCGCCGCGGCGTATTCGGCGTCGCCACCGATGCCCTGGGCGATCGCCCGGCACACGCGGTAAGGCGTCGGGTCGTCGAGCGTGAGTTCCACTGCCGCGCTGACGGTGGCGGCGTCCTCCCGCGCCCGGTAGACCGCGCCCAGCAGGCCCACGGCCATCAGGTTGCGGTAGATCAGCGGGTAACCCTGCCCGGCGGGCGAGAGGCCGGCCGGCATCGCATCTGTGCTCATCTCGAGGTCTCCTGACACGGTGGACACGCGCGGGTGCCTCAGGCGGGCAGCGAGGCGGTGTGGATGGTTTCCCACACATGCCGCACGATGCGCTGGGAAGCGCGGAAGCCTTCGATCAGCTGCGACGTCAGCTGACGCTCCGCATCCGGCAGCGCCGTCTGCAGATGGGCTTCGGTGCTGCGGGTGACCTGGTCGAAGTAGCTCAGCATGGCGCGGGTGCGCTCGCCGCTGAGGTCATCGGTCAGGGTCTTTTCGATGTGCGCGAGGTCCGCGAACACGGTCTGCTCCAGGGCTTGGTCCATCACGGTTCTCCGATGGGGGATGAAGAAGACGGATCCCCCGGCACGGCAGCGCCGTCCTCCGGTGGGGTCCACAGCGACAAATGTTTGGTGCCGTCAGCCGTCTGCACGTAGCGCAGACCATCGCCGCCCAGCATGGCGCCCATGCGGACGCGGGCCGTGGGCAGCGTCTGCTCCACCGCCACGTCGATGCGGCGCACCAGCGGGCCGATGTCGGCGCTGATGCGGCGCACCTCGTCCCGCAGGCCGGTGGGGTCGGCGCTTTCTCCGACCACGGCGAACACGCCCTGGCCGCGATACTGGACCTGCAGGCCGGGACGGTTCAGCGCATCACCGATCTGGCGGACGATGTCCGCAGCGGACGCATATCGATGCAGCAGCTGCTGTTCGCCGAAGGGTTGCAGCGCAGCGCGGGTGCGAGCCATCTCGGCGCTGCCGGCCAGCAGACCCTCCACCACCAGGCGCTGGTCCACGCGGCGCACCACCAGCCCCTGAACGCCGGCCTGACGCAAGGCACCCGCCACCTGTTCCATCGGATCCAGGCGCGGGGTGGGCGATGCGGCGGTCTGGGTGCTGAGCACCGCGCTCATCGCGGCGAGCAGCGCCGCTGCGGCGACCACGGCGCTGATCATCCAGCGGGGCTTGGTGGTGCGGGCGCTCAAAGCACCTGCGAGATCCGTCGTGGCGACGCCGTCCTGCCCGGACCTGCCACTCGCCACCTCGTGGGCCGCAGGCCGCATGAGGGCATCCATCAGGGTCATGTCGCCGGGCCAGGGAGCCCCTTCGGGACCGGCACACAGCACCACCTCACCGAATCGACGCGGCAGGAAGTCCTGCAGACGGCCCAGCAGGTCGGCGGGCTGTCCTTCGTCGTTGATCAGATGAAGCGCGGGAGACACGTCAGAACCCTCTTCCTCAAACATCAGGAGCAGCGGCGGCTGCGTCCAGTCGGTGATCTGCAGGTCAGCCTCGTCGTCGTTGCCGATGCGATAGTGCTGACGGGTCAACCGTAGCTGCACGCCGGCATGCTGGCCTGTGAGGATGCGAAGCTGCTTCATGGTTTGCGAATCAGGTTCGTGCGACGGGGTCAGCCGCCACTGCCTTGCAGGAAGGAGTCCGGCGTCGATGTGGCGGCGGGGCGGGCGGGGACGGGCGGCAGCGTGACGCCATTGGGCGAGGATGCGAGCGTCGATGCAGGCGCAGATGACGACGAGGACGAGGCGGCAGCAGTCGATGAAGGCGTCGCCGTGCCGGAGCCACCGGTGCGCCCGACAGCGCCGTCCATCGGCGCCAGCGACGGCTCGCGAATCACTCGCGGCGAGATGAGGAACAGGCGCTCCGTCTGCCCGGCCTGCTCGTTGGTGTGACGGAAAAGACCGCCAAGCACAGGCACCCGCCCCAGCACCGGCACCTCATCCCGCTGCGACGACTGGCTGGTGGTGGTGATGCCGCCGATGAGCAGGCTCTCCCCCTCCCCCACATGGGCCTCGGTCATGATCTCGGTGCGTTTGACGATGGGCACGTTGTCGACGCGGTCGGTCTCGAAGTTGCCGTCTTCGATGTAGAGCGACAGCTTGATGCGCCGCGACACACCGCCGTTGTCCGGCACCGAGGTGATCTGCGGCGTGACCTGCAGCAGGGTGCCGGCCTCCACTTGATAGAGGTTGGCTTCCAGGTTGCCGGCGACGCGCACCGTCACCACACGCTTCTCGCGCATGACGGCAGGTCGGTTGGCGACTCCGAGCACCTTCGGTTTGGCGATGACCCGCGCCTTGCCGCGGGCACTGAGCGCATCGATCCGCGCCATCAGCTCACGGCCGGCGTTCGACCACAGCGTGCTGAGGGTGAAGGTGCCGCTGCTGGCGCCCGGCGGCTGGGCCACGCCGAAGCTGCCCTTGCTGCCGCGCACGCTCCAGTCAATGCCCAGCGAATCAATGCTGTCGCTGCTGACATCGATGATGGTGGCTTCCAGCTCCACCAGCACCGGCTGAACATCCAGGCGGCGGATCAGCTCCACATACTCATCCATGCGCTGGGGGCGGCCGTGGATGATCACCGCATTGGTGCCTTCGTCGGCCTGGAAGACGGGCGGCGAGTCATCGTCCACCGGACTTTCGAGCCCGCGATTCGAGCCCGGAGCCTTGCCGCCGGCACCGGGGGTAGAGGCCTGACCGGCCGTGACCTGGCCGGGCTTGCGGGCCATCACGTCGGCCAGGCGGTTGTCGCGGCCCATCACGCCTTGCAGGGCGCGCAGCTTTTCCGGCTGCACCTCGACGAGGCTGTTGGCCTCGTTGTCTGGGCCCTGCACCGCATTGCCGGGGCTGTAGAGCGACGTCAGGATCGAGGCCACGCCGCGGATGCGTGTCTGGCCGAAGACCCGGTCACCCGCCGATGCAAAGCGCAGCGGCACCACGCGCACCGCCTTGCGGTTGCGCTCCATCGCGCCCACATCCAGCGACTCAATGGCGGCGGCAATCAGCTCCACATGGCGCGGAGGACCGTACACCAGCAGCGTGCTCTCGGCCGCGTTGAAGCGCAGCGGGAAGCGGGCGTCACCCAGCTGCAGCGACTCGAGCAGATCGGTCACCTGCTCGCGGCGGAAGCCCTTGAGACGGAACAGACGGCTCTGCACCGCGCTGGCGGGATAGAAATACAGGGCGGTCCCGTCGTGATACCAGATCACGCCGTAAGCGCGGTTCATGGATTCGAGGAACTTCTCCGGGGTGGTGTCGAAGCTGGCCTGCACCGTACCGTCGATGCCCTCGGCCACCACGGCGGGCAGGCCCTGGCTGGCCGCGAAGTCCAGCAGCACCTCGTTCACCCGCTTGCCTTCGGCCTTGTAGACGAAGCGCGGGCTGCGCCATTGACGGGACGGGGCGCGGGCGGTCTTGGTGACCTTGGCCGGTGTCCTGGAGGTCGCACCAGTCGTGGCGGTGGTGCCTGCCGCCGAGGCCGCTGCGGGCGACGACTGATTCAACGGAGAAGGGGACGACTGGGTCGACCCACTCGACGGATTTGACGTGCTGCCAGGCGATTGCGGCGCGGCCAGTGCGCAGCCGAGGGACAGGCCACACAGCGCCGTGGTGAGCGCGTGGGGCCGACGGAAGGACAGGCTCGAAGGACCGGGCATCACACCACCACGCTGCTTATTCTTCGTCCTGCATCGAGGCTTTGATCTGGTCTGTCATCTTGGACATCGACTTGTTCATCGCCTGCTGGCCCTGCTGGAACTGCATGAACATCCGCTGACCCATCAGGGTCTCCAGCTTGTTGGTGGCGGCATCGGTCACCGCGCTGGTGGCGGTCTGGGCAACGGCAGCAACAACGGGGGCAATCACGGCGGACATGTGAGCTCCTGGAGCGATGAAAGTGAGCAGACGATAGGCATGGGTCGTGTCAGTGCCCGCGCCGCAGGCGAAGTGCAGGCGCAGCACGCGAAGTGAGGGATCGCGCGGCAGGCCGCCAGACGACATTCGCCTCGGCGTCCGCGCCTTCGCCTGCGGCTGACGCTCGCGGGGACGCCGGGGCTACGGTGAATGCCTCATTGCTCTTCATCGCCACCATGAACGAACGCCCGCTCGTTCTCTGCCTCCACTGGGGCGCGCGCCTGTCGTATGCCGTGACCCTGGCGCTGTCAGTGTCGGCCGCATGGGCCCAGGACACCGCCACCCGCTTCCGATGCACGCTGGTGGACGGCAGCGTGCACCTGCTCATCGAAGATCCACGCGAGCGTCACCCCGAGCTGGCGCAGGACTGTGCGGTGGTGCAGGTCGCCGTGGCCCCGGTGAGGCCCGGCGCGATGGAGGAGGCGCCGCCGTGGGTGGGCTTCGCCGCCCGTGTGATCGAAGCCCCTGCGCGCGGGGACCGCCCGGGCGTCGCGAGGGGCCGCTGGGGTGATGAAGGCCTGACCCCCACCGCCCTGGCCACCCTGCCCCCCAAGCTGGCACCGTTGGTGCAGTCCGCCAGCCTGCGCCATCAGCTGGACCCGAGCCTGGTGACGGCCCTGATGTTTGTGGAGTCGCGGTACCGGACGGATGCGCGGTCTCCGAAGGGGGCGCTGGGCCTCATGCAACTGATGCCGGCGACCGCTGCCCGCTACGGCGTTCGCAGTGCCGCCGACCTGCTGGACCCTCGCATCAACATTGACGTCGGCGTGCGTCATCTGCGCATGCTGCATGACCGCTACGACGGCCGCCTCCCGCTGATGCTGGCGGCTTACAACGCCGGCGAAGGCGCAGTGCAGCGCTATGGTGAACGGGTGCCGCCCTTCGCCGAAACGGAAGACTACGTTCGCCGGATCACCGCACTCGCTGGCGTGCCTGAAAGCGCTCTCACCCCCTGACCAAGGGGGCATAAATGAAAGTTAATGTTGCTTTAAGGACATGAAACACCGGCATTGGCGACAGTGAGGCACATCATCGGTTTTCAAGGTCCCCGTGAAAGTCGCCACTCTCTGCCCCACCCGTTCCTTCGAACACTTTGCCACCCAGGCGCTGCGTGATGCCGGCTGCGAAGTGCTGTCCTTCAGCCACCTCAGCCCGCTGCTGGTGGCGCTGCGCGACGGCGGTGCCGACGCCGTGCTGCTGGAGGACCACGACAGCCAGGTGGAAGCCTGGTTGTCCGGCCTGCGGCTGCATGCGGGTCGCGTGCAGCCCATCGTGGTGCTCGGCCTGGGGGATTCCATCGGCATCTCCCGCGCCCTGCAGCGCGGCGCGGACGACTACGCCGTCCTTGCCGACGGCGCCGGGCCGCTGGTGCACCGGCTGCGTGCGCGGGTGCAGGCCCGCAGCGACGGCCTGCGGGCCAGTTCGCTCAAGGCGGGTCCGTATTCGCTGCATGCGTCCACGCAAAGCCTCTCCACCGGCGCTCGTGAGGTCAGCCTCACGGCGCGTGAATTCGCCCTGGCCTGGACGCTGTTCGAGAACCTGGGCCGCGTGGTGAGTACCCAGACTTTAAGTACCGAGATCTGGGGGCGGTCCGGCGACGTCGGCAAGCGCACGCTGGAGCAGCATGTCTACAAGCTGCGCCTGAAGCTGGATCCGGAGGGTCGGCGGTCGCGCTTTTCCCGGCACGATGCGCCGCCGGCGCCGCGCATCCAGACGGTGTATGGCGTGGGGTATCGGCTGGAGCTTTGAGTCGGGCCTCCGTCCGGCACCATCGCCTGACCAGCTGCGGGGCATGGCCGGAGGTGCACGGCGCCCAGCCGCGCGTGCACCAGGAGATGCGCCACGAAGCAGTGGCCCAGCGGCGCAGCGCCCGCTCACACGCGATCGCTCGCGTCGGAGATTCGCGGCGACGCGGTGGCGGCAGTGGCAGCCGCAGCGGCAGCGGCGGTGGCAGTGGCACTCACGGCATTGGCGTCTTCAAGGCCCGCCACACCGGCAGCGGGTGCGGTGCCATTGTCCGTGTCTGCCTTCTTCGCCGGCTTGCGGATGGCATCGTTCATTTGATAGGCCGCGACGGTGTACGCCAGCAACGCACCGCCCATCAAACCCACCACGGCCGCGTGCAGACCCGCTTCGGCGGGCTGGCGCTGGTGGTCCTTCCAGCCTGCCTGCTCCATCGCCGGTCGCATCGCCTGGATCAGGCCGATGGCGATCATGCCGGGGACGATGGTGTTGAATACCCGCGCATCAACTCGCTCGAACTGACGTTCCAGTTCATGGCGCTTCAGCGGATTCTTGGATTCCAGATGCAGATGGCGCACGTGTGACCGGTCGGTGCCCTGCATCCGTTTGGCCTGGGCGGTTTCCACCAGGTGATCTTCCACCGACGAGGTCAGCATGTTGGCGGCGCCCGCAATCGCACCGGCCTTGACCGCCAGGCCCCGCGCTGCTTTCCAGGCCGGGGCACCCCCCAGCGTGCTCTGCATCGCCATCTGCGCCAGCATGTCGATGCCGGCCGTCGCGAGGCCGAAGGTGCCCTTCATCGACAGGTTCACATCCTGGCCGCGCAGGTTGCGGCCATCCGGCGGCTTCACGCCTTCCTCGTTGCCGACGTGGACTGTGTTGATCATCGGGCGGGCGAATTCGCGGACCTGCGCCTGCAGGTGCGACACCATCTGGAGCGACGCAGCGGCCTGCGCCACCGGGATGAGTTCGGGCTTGAAGGTGGAAGCGATGGTCAGGCCCAGTGCCACTGCATCCCCGCCCACAATGCCGAGCGACTGAACACCCTGCCACACTTGCCGGGACAGGCTGTTGCCCGACTTCGTGATGTCGCCGCTGAAGCCTTCGTTGGCCTTGGTGGCGTTGCGCTCGCTGTGCATCTGCGACAGCACCCGGCGGCCCAACGACCAGGCGGTCAGCCCGGCCTGAGCGGCTATCGCGGCCGAGGGATGCGTGGCGACGGCACGCGCGAGCTCTGGCGCGACAACGCCTTGGACGACGGTGCGGACGCCCGCCACCGGAATCGCGTGGCGCACGTTCTGGGCGAGGAAGAACAATGCGCCGTTGGCGTGTTGGGGAGGACCGTGGTGCGCCGTCGTGTCGCCCGCGCCTGTCGCGCTTGCAGGGGCGTCGAGCGGCATCGTGATAGCAACCTCGTTCGGCGTGGCGCCGGCACTGTGAATGGATCCGCCCCTGTGAATCGATGCGTCGCTGTGCATCGCAACCGAGTGCGTTTGCGTCGGGATTGGCGTCCGGGCCACCCCGCCGTGCGTGGCTGCAGGGGTGGCTGAAGGCTTCGGACTGCCCTGCGAGGACGATCCCCCCGACCGCAGCCGCTCCAGCGACTGCCGCGGCGCCAGCACCGATGCCGTGGAAGTCGGCGATCCACTCATCGACGGCCGACGCGTCAGTCCGGTGGCGTCCTCCGACATCCGCCGATACGGCGCGTTCGACTCCCCCGGCCGCGGCGTCATGGGAACCCCCGTGCCGTCTGACGTCGATGGGCGCAGGTCCCGCATTGGCAAGGACACGGCACCCTGGGATGACGCTTGCGCCGTCGCCTGTGAAAGATCCGGCAAAGACTGGGTCGAGGAATTGAGCTTCATGTGAGAGGTCCGGCGATGAATGCCGGCCCACTCTCAACCGGGTCCGTGACCTGTGCGTGACCGACGGATGACCGGCGCCGTCGTCAGCTGCACACCGGCGGTCCGCCTTCGCATCGCGGTTCCGACCTTCGCATGGCCACCACCACCCGCGGGGACTCCCGCGCCAGTTCGCCCGCCGGCGCAAGCGCTGCAGTGAGCGCTTCGACTTCCAGCCACCGACGCCCTTCCTCGCGCAGGTCCGCCAGTTGCAGATCGTCCATGCGCATGCGAAGCCGCTGCAGCAAGGCATCCCACGGTGCATCCGGCATCTGCTGCGCCCCTTGTGGCCACGCATTCGGCACATGGCCGGTGAGACGCGCTGCATCCGCATCGCGGCCTTCCGCAAGTGCCAGCCAGGCCAGCAGCGGCATCCACAGCGGCGGGCCGTCAGCACCCGCCATGAATCGGGCATCGGCCGCGGTCAGCAGCTCCAGCACCGCGCGGGCCTCGCGCACTCGCCCTTCGGCGAGCAGCACCGCCGCACGGCAGGCGCGCAGACGCTGGCGGACGGCGCCGTCCACGGCACCGGCCTCCCACTCACGCACCAGTACCGCCGCGCCGGGCAAGGACCGGCCATGGGCCACGAGGAGCGTGATCAGCCGTTCCAGATCGTCCATCAGCCAGGCTGCGGCGCCGATCTCCCGCGCCAGCCGCAAAGAGGCACACAGCGCCTTGTCGGCTTCGACCGCCTGCCCTTCCAGCCGCCACACATGGGCGCGGGCGACCAGGCCCAGGAGCTTCAGTCGCTCCGCATGCGGTCCTTCACAGGTGCCCGCCAGCGCGGTCATCTCGCCCATCGCGTGGCGCAAGGCGGCGCGGCTGATCTCACGGTCGCCCAACACCTGGCGACACAGCGCCCGGTAGCGCACCGAGGGATCATCCGCCGTGCGCGACGCCCGCAATCCGCGTCGGAACCACACGCCCGCTCCGGCCGGATCCTGCGGCAGCATGAGGCTGGCGTGATCGATGCAAAACCGGGTCAGGGTCTCCGGAGGCAAGTCGTGCGGCAGCTCGTTCTCAAAGGCGGCATGACGCCAGCCGGCTTCGTCCCGCAGGCCCAGCAGCTCGAACAGCGGCAGCGCATGCGCCAGCAGACCCAGGCCCAGCACGGGCGCATGCTCCACGCACCAGTCGAGCGCCGCGCGGACATTGCCCAGTTCTGGCGCGAATTCGCCGATCCATCGCTCGTCTGGCATCATCTCGAAGGCACGGGCGGCACGCTCGAACAGCTGGTGCACCGTGTAGGCATGCATGTGCCGCGCCAGATGCACTTCGCCATGCTCCTCCAGCTGGAGCAGCCCATAGGCACGCACGCTTTCCAGCAGCTCGTAGCGCGGCCGGTCATCGCCATCCACCTGGATGAGTGAATGGTCCACCAGCCCTTCCAGCGCCTCGGCCACCGTCCAGGCGTCCAGGGAGCGGTCCGACAGCGCCGCAGCCGCCATCTCGAGCGTGAAGCCGCCTTCAAACGGCTCCAGCCGACGCAGCATCAGCCGCTCGACCTCACTCAGCAACGCGTGGCTGTCATCCATACAGGCCCGCAGCGATTGATGACGACGAGGCCCCGTCTGGGTCCCGCGTGTCAGCAGGCGATATCGGTCATTGAGACGTTCGCACAGGGAGTCCAGGCCAAACGTGGCGAGGCGCCCTGCGGCCAGTTGCAGCGCCAGCGGATGGCCATCGAGGCGGCGACACAGCATCGTCACCTGATCCAGGTTGTGCTGACCCAGTGCAAACGGCAGACCCTGCGCCCGCACGCGGTCGACAAACAGGGCGACCGCGCCGTGGCTCAAGGCGTCATCGACACTGCGGCCCTGGGGCGGCGCCGACAGCGGCGGCGTGCGCAGCACCCGTTCGCCCGGCACGCGCAGCACGCGGCGGCTGGTCACCATCAGCGTCACGTCTTCCGTGCCTTCGATCAGCGTGTGGCAAAACGCCGCCACCCGGTCCGCATGGCCCTCGGCATTGTCCAGCACCAGCAGCAGCGACATCGGCCGCAGCACCTCCAGCAAGGTGGTCAGCGGCGTGGCCGGATCCAGCCCGAGGGCGACGGCCACCGCACAGGCAGGCTCCTGAGACAGCCCCCCCTGCAGCAGATCGACCCACACTGCGCCGTCCCGGCAGGCCTGGCGGCGCTCATGCGCGCAGGCCAGCGCCAGCGTCGACTTGCCGATGCCTGGTGCGCCCACGACCGTCACCAGCCGATGGCGCACCAGACGGCTCAGGAGGCTTTGCAGATCGTGATCGCGGCCCTGCACCGTCACGGATAGTGAGGGCAGCGCCTTCAGCCGCACGGTCGGCACCGGGGGCGAAGTAGATGTGGGCGGACCCGCGAGGATGAATCGACCTGCATCGCCCGTCACGGCACCGGCCGGAGCGCCTGCGCCAGGCGCCTCGTCTTCCATCAAAGGCAGGGCAAAGCGATAGCCCTGCCCCGTCACCGTGACGATGGCTTCGCGGCCCAGCACCCGCCGCAGGGCGGACACATGCACCGCCGCATTGTTTTCTTCCACGACCTGCCCGGGCCACACCGTGCTCAGCAGATCATTCTTGGACACCACCGCACCCCGCTGCACCACCAGCGCGGCGAGCAGGTCAACCTGCCGGCCGCTCAGCGGCACGGGCACCCCGTCGGCGAGCAAGGCCCGCGTAGACAGGTCTAGTACGAATCCTTCGAAGCGATATCGACTCGTCACTTCTGATCGCCCTCGTTGGGGAACCTCTTGGAAGTCCGTTGCAGTGGACACTGCCAACGGACACGGCGCTGCACGATCAACGTCACCGGCCCTCGCGCCGGAGGGAGTCACGAAAGTCGGCGCGAGTCTAAGGGTGCTCCATGACATCGTCTAGCGGACCTGGGGCGTTCCCGAGGGCGCGATGTGCGAGGAAGAGAAAGAAGCGGGAGCTGTACGTTCAGCGATTGCGCCTCAGCGTGGACGCATGCCAGCGAGTACGCAACTCCCAGAGGGTGTACGAAAAAGTACCACCCGGCGTTCAGGGTGTCCGCATCCGGCGTGGACCATCAGCCGAGGCCGTTCCACTGGGTCGCATTTTTCTGCGCCTGCTGATTGCTCTGGATGCCCACTTCCAACTGACGGGCGCGAAGCACTTCGGCGCAGCGTTCCACATGCGCCTTGTCCGGATGCCAGGGGCCGGCGCAGAAGGAGCCGCTGTGCAGATTGGCGTTCTTGGTATAGACCACGCGCCAGAGCAGTTGTTTGAGGTCCACTTCACGAGCCCTGAAGGTCCCGCGGTCACAGCAGTGACGCGGGTCGCAGGCGCGAGGCCGGCGCAAGGTCCGGTGCGGCCCCGCCTGCTTCGGGCCGTCCCGGCATGATGCCGCCCCACGCCAGCCCGTCCAAGCCCCGCGTCGCCGGGCGCTGTGATGGATTGCCGGACCCGGCGTGCGATGACAGGACATCGCGCACCCACAGCGCCCAAAAGACTGACGATTGCCGTCTGGAGGTGCGCCGGTCGCCCCTTCTGCGCCCCGCCTCATAAGCGCGCTAACATTCCGGCGCCCCAGGACGGGGCGCTTGAGACCACCGACCTCCATGAACCTGCTGCTGGCTGAAGACGATGCCCTCCTGGCGGATGCCCTGTGCGAGCAGATGCGCGCCAGTGGTTTTACCGTGGAACATGCGCCCAACGGGGCGGTCGCCCAGTACCTGCTGGCCAAGCAGGCTTTCGACGTGGTGGTCCTGGACCTGGGCCTGCCGATGGTGGACGGCCTGCAGGTGCTGCGCCAGTTGCGCCAGCATGATGCGTCGCTGCCGGTGCTGATCCTGACCGCGCTGGACAGCCTGGAAGACCGGGTGGCGGGCTTGAATGCCGGGGCGGACGACTACCTCACAAAACCTTTTGACTTCCCTGAGCTGGAAGCCCGTCTGCGCGCGCTGCTGCGTCGCAGCCGCACCATCAAGGCCGGCCATGAACTGGGCCAGCTCAGCCTGCTGCGGGACACCCGCTCCGCCGAAGTACGCGGCGAGATGCTGGAGCTGAGCCCCCGAGAATTCGATTTGCTGGACCTGCTGCTAACCCATCAGGGCCGGGTGATCACCAAGGAACAGATCAATCAGGTCTGGTCCGGCGAGCGCGGCGCGGATGCCGTGGGCGGCAACAATGCGGTGGAGGTCTACATCCACCGGTTGCGCCGCAAGCTGGAGGGCGCGCAGGTGGCGATCCGCACCGTGCGGGGCCTGGGCTACCTGCTGGAGCTGGAGCGGACCTGAGGTTCGCCCACCGCCGCCGCGACGATGTATTCCCTCAAGCGACAGTTGCTGCTGTGGCTGCTGCTGCCCCAGCTGGTGCTGTGGCTGGCCGGCGCCCTTTTCAGCTACCGGCTGGCCGGACGCTACGCCAATGAAGCGGTGGATGCGACGCTGGCGCAGGCGGTGCGGTCACTCTCCCGCCAGGTCAAGCCGATGGGCAACGGACTGCTGATCGACTTCCCGCGCGCCGCGCAGGATGTGCTGGAGGCGGACCCCAGCGACAAGCTGCTCTATACGGTGAGCTCACCGCCCGGGAAATTCATTCTCGGCAACCGCAACCTGCCCAGCCCGCCGCCGACGCCCGCCAGCCCGCCGCTGGGCGAAGCGCGCTTCTACGACGGCCAGCTGGAAGATCCGGATGGCGGCGTCCAGCAGTCGCCGGTGCGGGTGGCGGCGCTGTATCTGCAGTTCGGGGACGATCCGCGCGCCCAGCAGATGATGCTGGTGCAGGTGGCCCGCTCCAGCGCCAACCGCGAACTGCTGTTCCGCCGGCTGCTGATCGACACCATGCTGCCGCTGTCCTTGCTGATCGTGCTGATGAGCATGATCGTCTGGGCGGGTGTGGGCGCCGGGCTGGCCCCGATCAGCCGTCTGCGCCGGCTGGTGGAGGGGCGCAAACCCAATGACCTGCGGCCGATCGAGCTGGATGCAGCACCGCAGGAGCTGCGTTCACTGGCCCAGGCCATCAACGACCTGCTGGCCTCGGTCCGACACAATGTGCAGGGCCAGCGGCGCTTCATCAGTGATGCGGCCCATCAGCTGCGCACGCCGCTGGCGGGGCTCAAGAGCCAGAGCGAACTGGCACTGGCGGAGGCGCCGCCCGGGCCGCTGACCACCCGCCTGGCGCGGGTGCATGAAAGCGCGACCCGCAGCGCCCACCTGGTCAATCAGTTGCTGGCGCTGGCGCGGACCGAACCCGAATCGGTCACCCGCCAGCCGCTGACCCGGCTCGATCTGGTGCGCCTGGCGCGGGAGGCCACGGCGGAGATGGTGCCCCGTGCGCTGCAGCAGGAGGTGGATCTGGGCTTCGAGGAGGAAGACGAACCCTCCCCGGCGATTGAAGTGATGGGCATCCATCTGCTGCTCCGCGAAGCGCTGGTCAACATCGTCGACAACGCCATCCGGTATGCCGGGCGGGGCGCCACGGTCACCGTGCATGTCGCCCGTCCGCCACAGTTGCCGGGTCAGGTGACGCTGACGGTTTCCGACAACGGGCCTGGCCTGGCCCCCGATATCGAGGACAAGGTCTTCGAGCGATTCTTCCGCGGCACGCAGGAAGGCAACGGCTGCGGCCTGGGATTGTCGATCGTGAAGGAAATCGTGGAGCGCCACTCGGGGAGCGTGGAGGCGCGCAATCTGCTGCCGCAGGGCCTTCAAGTCACCGTGCGGCTGCCGGCGGCCATGGCCGTATAAATCTCCCGCCGCGGTTCCTCAGGGACCCGCGGCGCACACTGGGCGCAACGTTGGTCAAAATTTGCAACGCGTTGGGCGACACTTTGGTAGATGAAGCAGGCCAGCCGGTGCGTTCGAGCGTTCCGATTACTTGCGGTTTCTTCGGTCAACTTGTCCGGAACGCGCGCTGATTTAACGCCGCACTTTCGTGAGCGTGTGCCTTCGTCCGTGTATGGGAATGACACGACCCGACTCTTGAATGCGCGCTTCGATGGCCCTCGCACCAAAAGTTCCACTTTGCAGGAACAACCGGGCACACCGGATGCCCTAGGGTTCCCCGATGCGACATTCCTGAATGAAAGCTGAACACCAGCTGAATGGAGGGAGGACGACGGTGATGAGGGGCGCCAAGCCCCGAAACACGGGGCGCCCCGCATTGATGCGCACGCCGCCCCAGGAGGGGGAAATCGACGCGCGTACCGCCCGAAAACCATAGTGGTAAGCACCAATATAGTTTCATTAAAGGAAAATTAAAGTGCGCCCCGCATGCAAGAAAGATAAACGTCTGCTTAACGACACGCACCCGGAGGGTCGTTTCGCAGCCTCACACGGAGACTCAACCATGATTCGCATCGCTCACGCGTACAAGCAAATTCCCCTGGCCGTCGGTCTGCTGATGGCCGCTGGCGCCTCCCAGGCACTGGACTGGACCGGCTACTTCCGCGCCGGCCCCGGCCTGACTTCCAATGGCACTTCCCGTTCGTGCTACGCGCTGAACGGTGGCACCCAGGGCATGAAGTACCGCCTGGGCAACGAGTGCGATTTCTACGGTGAATTCCAGCTGGCTCAAGGCTTCAAGAAGGACGGCGTGGAATACAAGGTCACGCTGATGACCGACTACTACGACGGCTCCACCGACCGCACCAAGGGTGACTGGGACGTGGCCCAGATGTTTGCCGAAGCCAAGGGCTTCGACATCGCTCCGGAAGCCACTTTCTGGATCGGCAAGGAACGCGGCCGCCGCGGTGACGTGCACATCGTGGACACCTACTTCACCGAAATGGTGGGCGTGGGCGCCGGCGCCAAGGGCTTCACCGGCCTGGGCCCGGGCAAGCTGGGCGTGGCCTACTACAAGACCGACAAGGATTCCAACGAGCGCCCCGGCCACCGTGGCAACGTGGAATACGTCGATGCAGCCGTCAATGACGGCGGCAAGCTGAGCGTCTTCGGCACGGTCACCAAGGGCCAGTTCGCCGGCGGCACCAATGGCTGGGGTCTGACCTTCAAGCACGAACAGGAAAACATGTTCGGCACCGGTCTGAACAACGTCGTGTGGCTGCAATACGCCCAGGGCTCGACCGGTCTGAACTCCAACTTCGGCAACCTGACCGACACCTCGGCCGCCAAGAAGTACCGCATCGTGGAATCGGTGAACTGGCAGCAAGGCGCCTGGGGCGGCATGGCCATGGTGCTGTATGCGCATGAGAAGGACAACCAGGGCGTGGCCACGAAGTCGGGCTCCGTCGGTGGTCGCGTCTCCTACGCAGTCACCCGCAACTTCAAGCTGCTGACCGAAGCTGGCGTTTCCCAGTACAAGCCGGATGGTGGCCAGACCGCCCGCTTGACCAAGCTGACGTTCGCCCCCACGCTGTCGGTCGGCCCCGCGCTGATGGACCGTCCCGAGTTCCGTCTGTACGTGACCCACGCCAAGTGGAACCGCGCGGCCGGCAACGTGACGAACAACGTGAACTTCGAAGACAAGACCTCGGGCACCAGCGTCGGCGCCCAGGTCGAAATGTGGTTCTGATCAGCCTGATACGGACGACACAAGGCTGATCGCGCCCCGTCGCTGTCATCCCTGGCTGTAGACAAACCTTCCTCTCACAAGGAGACAAAGCAAATGATGAAGCTCAAGCAACTCGCAAAGGCTACGGCCCTGGTCGCCGTCCTGGCGGGTGCCGGTGCGGCCCACGCCGGTGAAGTCGAGGTGCTGCACTGGTGGACCAGCGGCGGCGAGGCCAAGGCGGCTTCCGCCCTGAAGGCCCAGCTGCAGAAGCAGGGTCACACCTGGAAGGACTTCGCCGTGGCCGGCGGCGGCGGTGACTCCGCCATGACCGTGCTGAAGTCGCGCGTGGTGTCGGGCAATGCCCCGGCCGCCGCTCAGATCAAGGGCCCCTCCCTGCAGGAATGGGCCGCTGAAGGCGTGCTGACCAACATCGACAGCGTGGCGGCAGCCGGCAAGTGGGATGAAGTGATCCCGCCGGTGGTGGCCAACATCATGAAGTACAAGGGCCACTACATTGCCGCACCGGTGAACGTCCACCGCGTGAACTGGCTGTGGATCAACCCTGAAGCGCTGAAGAAGGCCAATGCCAAGGTGCCCACCACCTGGGACGAGTTCTTCACCACCGCTGAAGCGCTGAAGAAGGCCGGCATCATTCCGGTCGCCCACGGCGGCCAGAACTGGCAGGACTTCACCACGTTCGAAGCCGTGGCCATTGGCCTGGGCGGCGTGGACTTCTACAAGAAGGCCCTGGTCCAGCTGGATCCGGCGACGCTGCAAGGTGCCGAGATGGAGAAGGTGCTGACCACCTTCAAGCGCATCAAGGACTACACCGACAAGAACGCGCCGGGCCGCGACTGGAACCTTGCCACCGCCATGGTGATCAAGGGCGAAGCCGGCATGCAGCTGATGGGCGACTGGGCCAAGGGCGAGTTCATGGCCGCGGGCAAGACCCCGGGCAAGGACTTCCTCTGCACCGCCGCTCCCGGCTCGGCCAAGGCCTACACCTTCAACATTGACTCGTTCGCGATGTTCAAGCTGAAGAACACGGCCAACGAAAAGGCGCAGCAGGACCTGGCCGCGGCGATCATGTCGCCGGAATTCCAGGAACTGTTCAACCTGAACAAGGGCTCGATCCCGGTCCGTACCGGCATGAAGATGGACAAGTTCGACGATTGCGCCAAGCAGTCGGCTGCTGACTTTGCCGCTGATGCCAAGTCCGGCACCCTGGTGCCCTCCATCGCCCATGGCATGGCCGTCCCGGCCGCTGCCGAAGGCGCGATGAAGGACGTCGTGAGCCAGTTCTGGAACAGCGACAAGATGACGGCCAAGGAGGCTCAGAGCCGCCTGGTGTCCGCTGCGAAGACCAAGTAAGCCGCACCAGGGGCGGCTCCGTGAGGAGTCGCCCCTTTTTCATCGGCCTCTTGCCCTGCGGGGCCGGCTTCCTGACGGAACGCCTGGCCCTTTCCCGCCCCTCTTGCAGTACCCGCCGCCCAGCATGTCCGCCTCAAGAGCCCCGCGCAGTCCCTGGCTTCCCAAGCTGGTGGTGGCGCCCACCTTCCTTCTCTCCTTCCTCTTCATTTATGGGCTGATGGCCTGGAACGGCTATTTGTCGCTGTCCGCGTCGCGGCTGCTGCCCAATTACGAATTCGTCGGTCTGGACCAATACCGCGCACTGTTCGACAACGAGCGGTGGTGGGTGGCCCTGACCAACCTGGGTGTGTTTGGTGTGCTGTTCATCGGCGGCACCACCCTCCTGGGTCTGCTGCTGGCCATCCTGCTGGATCAGAAGATCCGCGCCGAGGGTGTGCTGCGCACCATCTACCTCTACCCCATGGCGCTGTCGTTCATCGTGACCGGCACCGCCTGGAAGTGGATCCTCAACCCGGGCCTGGGCATCGAGCATCTGGTGCAGTCGTGGGGCTTTGAGAGTTTCCGCTTCGACTGGCTGGTGGACCCCGACCATGCGCTGTATTGCGTGGTGATCGCCGGCATCTGGCAGTCCTCCGGTTTTGTCATGGCCCTCTTCCTGGCCGGCCTTCGCGGCATTGACGACTCCATCATCAAGGCCGCCCAGGTGGACGGCGCGTCGCTGAGCCGCATCTACTGGCGCATCCTGATCCCGACGCTGCGTCCGGTGTTCTTCTCCACCCTCATGGTGGTGGCCCACATCGCGATCAAGAGCTTCGACCTGGTGATCGCGCTGACGGCCGGCGGCCCCGGTTACGCCACCGACCTGCCCGCGACCTTCATGTACACGATGGCGTTCTCCCGCGGCCAGATCGGCCTGGGTGCTGCCAGCGCCACCATCATGCTGGCCACCGTGGCGGCGATCGTGGTGCCCTATCTCTATTCCGAGCTGCGTTCGAAGTCATGAGCGCCGTGATGAGACCCGAGATGACCTCTACCCCCTCCCCCGTGGTGGCCGCCCGCCGGCCCAGCGGCCTGTCGTGGCAGCGTGTGCTGCTGCTGCTGGTGCTGGTGGCCTTCGCCGCCTTCTTCCTGACCCCGCTGTATGTGATGGTCAGCACCTCGCTCAAGACCATGGACGAAGTGCGCAACGGCACGCTGCTGTCCATTCCGATGAGCCCGAGCCTGGAAGCCTGGTCCAAGGCCTGGAGCAGTGCCTGCACCGGGACCGACTGCGGCGGCCTGAAGCCCTTCTTCATGAACTCGGTGTTCATGGTGGTGCCGGCAGTGCTGATCTCCACCGCGCTGGGCGCCCTCAACGGCTACGTGCTGACGAAGTGGCGTTTCCGCGGCAGCGAGGTGATGTTTGCCTTCCTGCTGTTCGGCGTGTTCATGCCGATGCAGGTGGTGCTGCTGCCGATGAGCCAGGTGCTGGGCATGCTGGGCATCGCCAGTTCGGTGTGGGGGCTGATCCTGGTGCACGTGCTGGCCGGCATGCCGTCCACCACGCTGTTCTTCCGCAACTACTACGCCGGCCTGCCGGATGAGCTGATCAAGGCCGCGACGCTGGATGGCGCTTCGTTCTGGCAGATCTTCATCCGCATCGTGTTGCCGCTGTCCACGCCCATCCTGGTCGTGACGCTGATCTGGCAGTTCACCTCCATCTGGAACGACTTCCTGTATGGCGTCGTCTTCTCGGGTGCGGACAGCAAGCCGATCACCGTCGGCCTGAACAACCTCGCCAACACCACCAGCACCGTCAAGGAATACAACGTGGACATGGCGGCGGCGCTCATCGCCGCCCTGCCGACCCTGGTGGTCTACGTCATTGCTGGCAAGTATTTCGTGCGCGGCCTCACCGCCGGCGCTGTGAAAGGATAAAAAATGGGTGCACTCACCATTTCCCAGGTCCGCAAGAGCTACGGTGCGGCCAACATTCTCAAGGGCATCGATCTCTCCATCGATGCCGGCGAATTCCTGATCCTGGTTGGCCCCTCGGGCTGCGGCAAGTCCACGCTGCTGGCGATGATCGCCGGTCTGGAACATCCGACCTCCGGCAGCATCCACATCGGTGACCGCGATGTGACCTATCTGCCCAGCAAGGACCGGGACATCGCGATGGTGTTCCAGAGCTATGCGCTCTACCCCAACATGAACGTGGCGCAGAACATCGCCTTCGGTCTGGAGATGCGCAAGGTGCCCAAGGCCCAGCGCGAAGAGACGCTGCAGCGCGTGGCCAAGATGCTGCAGATCGACCATCTGCTGGACCGCAAGCCGGGACAGCTCTCCGGCGGCCAGCGTCAGCGTGTGGCGATGGGCCGTGCCCTGGCGCGCGATCCCAAGCTGTTCCTGTTCGACGAACCGCTGTCCAACCTGGACGCCAAGCTGCGCATCGAGATGCGGGCCGAGATCAAGCTGCTGCATCAGCGCACCCGCACCACCACCGTCTACGTGACCCACGACCAGGTGGAAGCGATGACGCTGGGCGACCGGATCGCCGTGATGCGTGATGGCCTGGTGCAGCAGTTCGGCACCCCGGAAGAGATCTACACCCGTCCGGCCAACCGCTTCGTGGCCGAGTTCATCGGCTCGCCGACGATGAATTTCGTCACCGCCGAGCGTCAGCAGCAGGGGCTGCGGGCCCAGGGCGTGGCACTGCCGGTCAGCGCCCAGCAGCAGGCGACCATCGACGCCGCCATCCAGGGCAATGGCGGCTGCCTGTACGGGCTGCGCCCCGAGCACATCCGTCTGGCGGAGGACGGCGTCCCTGGCAAACTGGTCATGATCGAGCCGACGGGTCCGGAGACCTATCTGCTGGTGGATACTCCGCTTGGGCAGATCACGTCACGCGTCGCCGGCAATCCCCATCTGAACGTGGGAGATACGGTACGACTCCAATGGGCGGCAGAATCGGCCCACCTGTTCGATGCCGGCAGCGAAAAGCGGCTGGCCTGACCTGACCCGATTCTTCTTCACATGAGTGCGATGCTTGTTCCCCCGCCCCAGGGCACCCCGGCTCAGGGCCGACTGCTGGCCGATGTCGGCGGCACCAATGCGCGTTTTGCCTGGCAGGCCCAGCCGCAGGCGGCGCTGACGGACGTCCGGACCTATGCCTGCGCCGACTACCCCAGTCTGCAGGCGGCCATCGAGACCTATCTGAAGGACACCGGCCGCCATACGGCGGGCCTGGGTCCGGTGCAGGGAGCCATCGGCATCGCCAACCCGATCGTCGGGGATCAGGTGCACATGACCAATCACCACTGGTCCTTCTCCATCGAGGCGCTGCGTCAGGCCGTCGGGCTGGAGAAGCTGGTGGTGATCAACGACTTCACCGCGCTGGCCCTGGCGCTGCCGACACTGGCGGCGGAAGAAAAGCGTCAGATCCGCGCCGGCGTGCCGGATGCCAATGGCGCGCTGGCCCTGATCGGTCCGGGCACTGGCCTGGGGGTGTCGGGTCTGGTGCCGGTGGGCGATGGCAGCTACCGGGCGCTGCAGGGCGAAGGCGGCCATGTGACGCTGGCCGCGGTGACCCCGCGTGAGCAGGCCGTGGTTGCGGCGCTGCAAAAGCGCTTCGGTCATGCCTCGGCGGAGCGTGCGGTGTCGGGCCTGGGCCTGGTGTGGATGTATGAGGCGCTGTGCGAGCTGGACGGTGTGACGGTGCCGGCCGGGCTGGACGCGCCCACCATCAGCGCTCGCGCGCTGGACCGCAGCGATGCGCGTGCCGATGAGACGCTGGAGTTGATGTTCGCCTTCCTGGGTTCGGTGGCGGGCAATCTGGCCCTGACACTGGGCGCCCGGGGCGGGGTGTATCTGGGTGGCGGCGTGCTGCCGCGCGTCATCGACCGGCTAGAGGCCTCGGCCTTCCATGAACGCTTCGTGAGCAAGGGCCGCTTCAAGGCCTACATGGAATCAGTGCCGGTCTACCTGATCCAGGCCAAGGAATCGCCGGCGCTGCGCGGGGTGGCCGAGGCGCTTCGCTGAGCGGGTCTGACGTCTGAAATGAAGAAGCCGCCTGAGGGCGGCTTTTTTTCGTTTGTCGATGCCGCGACCTTCTCCAGGACGGTTGTCATGCGTTTCGCTTTTTTCACTTTTTTCTCTTTGGTGTTAGACTTTTTCGACACCAAGGAGAGACCATGCCTCGCGCCCAGATCAAGACCGTTTCGGCCGCCCCCGCGGACCGCTACCCCTCCCTCTCCCGCGACCCTGTGGACTCGCTGGCGGAACAGGTGGGCAGGTTTGTTGCTGCAGAGGTGGAGCAGTTCCGCCTCCCGCCCTTGAAGGGAGGAAATGCGAGAAGTACCCGGGCCGAGGCAGCAGGTGACATGCAGCGCCTGGAAGCAGACATCGCGCGCTTGATCAGTAAGGCGATCCACAGCTCGCTGTGTTCTCAAACAGCTGAAGGCAAGGCCATGCGCATGGGTCTGATCGCCAAGCTTGCAAAAGCCGAACTCGGATCTGTTGCGTCGGCCGCGCCCCCTCAGCCACCTGCCACTGATGCCTTGCTCACCACGGCGCAGGCCGCCGAGCGGCTGGAGGTGAGCCGGCCCTACATCTCCATGCTCTGCGATCAGGGGAAGCTGGGGGATGTGGTCATGACCGAAGGGGGGCACCGCCGCATTCGCTCTTCGGCCGTTCATTCCTATCTGGCCGCCAGGACACAGCAGCATGAAGGATCGCCATCGCCACGCGAAGCGGCTGAGGCAGCGGGTCTTTATGAATTCCCGGACGGACATTTCAAGAACGTCGTCCGCGACACATCCGCCCCTATCCTTGCGCCACGCGCAAAGACATCCCGCAAGACTCGCCCATGACGTTGCACGACACCCTTGTGGTGCTGGATACCTGTGTGCTGCTCAGGTTGCGGCTGGCGGACGTATTGATGGACCTTCGGGCCGAAAAAGTTTTTGCCGCCCATTGGACGCCGGAGATCGATCAAGAGTTCCTGCGAACATGGCACCGCGGAACCGGCAGCTACAGCCAGGGCCTTGCTGCGCACCGTGGAGGAGTTGAAACATCCTCCATACTCACTGACTGAACTCCTCGCTCTGCTGAAAAAGGCAGGCGCTCAGAGCCTGACCGCTCGCGTCACAAGGATCTTGGGCGTGGCTGGACCTCAACAGTCGCGCCATTGAGGAAGCTTTGTATGATGCTGCGCGGTCGGTGTTGACGCTCGCCGATCAATGCGGCCGATACGACATCAACCCGTCTTCCTGCCCCCGGGGCGGCCGCCCTCCCCGCACGCGCAGCCACACCGTCTGCGCCACCAGGACGACCGCCAGTGCCAGCGCAATCCACGCGGAGGTCTGAGCGCCCGGCAATTCGCCACGGCTTTGCTTCACATAGACGCCCACCAGCCCCCAGACCGCCGAAAACACATACCCCAGGGCCTGCCAGCCGGTCATCGGCTGATGCAACCGGGCAATCGCCACCAAGAGGAGCAGCGCCGCCAGCGCCCAAAGCACCAGCGTCCACGGCAGTTGGTCCACGGTCGGCAGCAGTTGCTGGGCCACGATGACCTGCGCGGTGTTGAGAAATGCCGCCATCGACAGCCAGCCCGCATGCAGGCCCAGGGGCAGCAGCGTCAGCCAGGCGGCAGCGCCCTGGGGTCTGGCATGGGCCACCAGCATCAGCGCCCACAGCAGACAGGCCAGCGCCCCCCACATGATCCCCAGTGCCACCCAGAACCACTGCTGGGCGAAGACCACCATCCAGCTGGCCGTCAGCGCAAAACCCACGGTCGTCAGCAACAGGCAGCGGTGGCGGATGGCCGCCAGCGCCGGATTCGCCGGCTCCCGGCCGCGCAGCGTCCAGAGCGCCATCAGCAGATCCAGCAGAAAGATCACGCCCCAGATGGAGAACGCATAACCGTCCGCCACGATCAGGGTCGGGTACTGGTCCGACAACGTCTTGTTGTCCGGGCCGAAGGTTCCCTGCTGGGAGAACCAGGCGATGACCGGCATGGCCAGCGCGGAAAGGGTCAGCAGAATGGGCAGCATGGGCAGGTCTCCGTGGAGGGACAGCGTACACCGGACGAAAGGCAAGCGCCGTGCCTTCGCGCTGACTGAAGCTCGGGGGCGATCCCTGCATTCATCCGATGACCGCGCGCTCGCTCGCCGGGCCCGCGCGAGGTCCGAGCGAGAACCGCCCCTCTGCTGCGCACTTTTTGCCAAACACTGATCATCCATACAGCCTATGATGGGGGCCTCATGATGTCCCCCGCCCTGCCAGACACGGCGCCTGCACGCGACGCCCCCGATGCATTCGGTCCATTCGATGCATCCGGCGCATCCGGCGCATCCGGCGCATCCAGTGCATCCATTGCCGCCCTCGCGACCGCCGACGTTCACCCGCCTCCGCCGGGCACCGTCGCCCAAGCCGCTGACGGCAGCGTGTTTGATGAGTTGAACGGCGATCAGCGTGCCGCCGTCGAACACGGTCTGCAGGACGACCCTGCGCAGGACCGGGCCTTGCTCGTGATCGCCGGGGCCGGCTCAGGTAAAACCAAGACGCTGGCCACCCGTGTGGCGCGGCTGGTCATGGCCGGGGCGGACCCGCAGCGCATCCTGCTGCTGACCTTCTCCCGACGGGCCGCCGCAGAAATGGAACGGCGGGCGGGCCAGGTGCTTCACCGGGCGCTCGGCCTGCGGGCCACCCAGATGGCACCCCGGTTCCCCTGGGCGGGCACCTTTCACAGCGTCGGTGCCCGGCTCCTGCGGGAGTACGCGCATCGCATCAGCCTGGATCCGCAGTTCACCATCCTGGACCGGGCGGATGCCGAAGACCTGATGGGCTTGCAGCGGCAGGCCCTGGGCCTGGCGGAAACCGCCGACCGCTTCCCGCTCAAATCCACCTGCCTGAACATCTACTCCCGCGCGGTCAACAGCGAAGCCCGGCTGGATCAGGTCCTGCAGGAACACTTCCCGTGGTGCTTCCCGGCGCACGATTCACTGCGGCAGCTCTTCCGAACCTACGTCCTGGAGAAGCAGCGCCAGCGCCTGCTCGACTATGACGACCTGCTGCTGTACTGGGCCGAGATCATGGCCGAGCCGACACTGGCGCGAGAGATCGGCGACCGGTTCGACCACGTGCTGGTGGACGAATACCAGGACACCAACCGGCTGCAGGCGACGCTCCTGCATCGCCTCAAGCCCGATGGGCGGCGCCTGACGGTGGTGGGGGACGACGCCCAGGCCATCTATTCCTTCCGCGCCGCGGAAGTGCGCAACATTCTTGAGTTCCCGTCCCGTTTTGATCCGCCCGCGCGGGTCATCACGCTGGAGCGGAACTACCGCTCGACGCAGCCGATTCTGGAAGCCTCCAACGCCGTGATTGCGCAGGCCAGGGAGCGCTATGCCAAGCAGCTCTGGTCCGACAAGGCGTCCAGTGAGCGGCCGCAACTGGTGACGGTGGATGACGAAGCCCGTCAGGCCCGTTGGGTGGCGGACCGGGTGCTGGAGCGACGTGAGCAAGGCCTCAAGCTGAAGCGGCAGGCGGTGCTGTTCCGGACGACCACCCACAGTGCGCAGCTGGAGCTGGAACTCATCCGGCGCAACATCCCTTTCGTGAAGTTTGGCGGGCTGAAGTTTCTGGAGAGCACCCATGTCAAGGATGCGCTGAGCGTGTTGCGGTGGGCGCAGAATCCGCATCATCGCCTTGCGTGCTTTCGGGTGTCGCAGTTGCTGCCAGGCTTTGGGCCCGCCAGTGCCCGGCGTCTGGTTGACGCAGTGGACGGCGCTGCCGACATGGCCACGGCCCTGCGTGGCTTCGAGCCGCCGCGTGGCGCTGCGGCCGACTGGGCGGCATTGTGCGAATTGATGCTGACGCTGCGGGAAGAATCCGAATGGCCGCTGGATCTGGAGCGCACGATGGAATGGCTGACGCCGCATCTGCATCGTCTGCATGAAGATGCGGCCATTCGATTGGCCGACCTGGAACAGCTGGCCCGCATTGCGCAGGGGTACGGCAGCCGCGAGCGTTTCCTGACCGAATTGACGCTGGATCCGCCGGAGGCGAGCAGTGACGAATCGGGTGTTCCCCTCAAGGATGAGGACTATCTGATCCTGTCCACCATCCATTCCGCCAAGGGGCAGGAATGGAGCGCGGTGTATCTGCTGAACTGCGTGGACGGCTGCATGCCGTCGGACTTGAGCACCGGTGCTCAGGCGCAGATCGAGGAAGAACGTCGGCTGCTCTACGTGGCCATGACACGGGCGCAGCATCACCTCTCGGTGATGGTGCCGCAGCGTTTTTACGTCACGCAGCAGGCCCGCCACGGCGACCGCCATCTTTACGCCAGCGTGTCTCGCTTCATCCCCGGCAAGGTCGCACGCCACTTCGACAAGATGGGCCCGGCCAACGAGCTGCGCGCGCCGCTGCCGGAGCTGGTGAAGCCAGCGATGGATGTGGCGGCACGCCTGAAGAAGTGGTGAGCGGGAGCTCTGCCATCGGTGAGGACCGTGTCAGCACCCATGCATCTCCGCGGCAGTCTCACGACACCAGCATGGCCGGCCCGATCAGGCCACGTTCCATCGCGATGCTCGCTGCTTCGGTGCGCGTCTCCGCGTCGAGCTTGCTCAAGATCGCCTTCATGTGCGCCTTGACCGTGCCCGCGGAGATGTCCAGCGCCAGCGCCACGCCCTTGTTGCTCTTGCCGCGCGCCACCAGGCCGAGCACCTGCTGCTCGCGATCCGTCAGCGTGGACCGCGCCATGCTCGCCGCAATCCGCTGCGCTGCCATTGCGCTCAGGTATCGCGAGCCGCGGGCCAGCTGACGCACGCCCGACACCAGGTCCTGCACCTCGCAGCCCAGCTCCAGATACCCCTCCACGCCGGCCTCCAGCGCTGAACGCACTTCCTGCTCCCGGTCGTTGGCCGTCACCACCAGCACTTTCGGTGCGCTGGCATGCCGCTCGCGGCCAGTGGCGCGGCTGGCCACCAGGTTCAGCGCCCGCTCATAGTCCGCCACCACGATGTGCGGCCCGGGCGCTGCTCGCCCATCCGCTTCCACCACATCGATGTCCACCTGCTGTGACAGCACCGTGCTCAGACCGATCGCCACCAGGGGATCGACATAGGCCACGCTGACCTGAATACGTTGGGTCGGCCAATTCATCATGGTGTTCGCTCCTTCACAAATCTCACAGGCCGCATGTTCGCGTTCGCTGGTCGTTCCGGCGAGTGATGAGTTGTGAAGCCTTGTGCACCCCGGCGGTAGACCCCCCCTCCCCAAATGGGGAAGCCCCGACCTGCTGGCGCGATCGAGTGGCCCCCAACCCTCCCATCTTGGAGATCTCGCCAGGGGACCTGCGGCGCAGACTTCAGCCCGAGGTCGGACAGCAGGTCCGGCCGGTTGCTGATAGTTTCACGAAAGGACATCTCATGGCCATCACCGCTACCCCGACCCCCGGCACCGGACTCGTCTCGCCCAAGGACCACACCCTGATCCTGATCGACTTCCAGTCGCAGATGTCGTTCGCCACCAAGTCGATCGATGCGATCGAACTGCGCAACAACGCCGCCCTGATCTCGAATGCAGCCGCCGGTTTCAAGGTGCCCACCATCCTGACCACCGTCGCCGAGAAGAGCTTCTCGGGCCCGATGTATGAAGAAATCACGTCGGCTTTCCCGGGCCAGGAATTGATCGACCGGACCTCGATGAACACCTGGGAAGACGCCAACGTCATCAAGGTGGTGAACGCCATCGGCCGCGAGCGCATCGTGCTGGCCGGACTGTGGACGTCGGTCTGCATCGTGGGGCCGGCCATCTCGGCGCTGGAGCAGGGCTTCGAGGTGTACGTGATCACCGATGCCTGCGGCGATGTGTCGACCGAAGCGCATGAGCGCGCGGTGGAGCGCATGGTGCAGGCCGGTGCACGTCCGATGACGGCCCTGCAGTACATGCTGGAACTGCAGCGCGACTGGGCACGCGCCGAGACGTATGACATGACGACTGGCATCGCCAAGAAGTTCGGCGGCGCCTATGGCCTTGGCATCACCTACGCCAAGACCATGTTCAACGCGCATGAAGGGTAACCCCCCCTACCGACTTCGTCGGCCCCCCCAGGGGGGCGAGCCCGGTGGCCCGGCAGAGCCGGTTCCACGGGCTCCGCTTGATCGGCCCGAGAGACGCTGGGCGTCTCCGGGCGAGCGGTGACGAGGGCGGTGAGCCTGGCATCGCCCCGCGCTGCCAGGCGTGTGGCGCTGCCGGGCCTGAAAGGTTGCTGAGTGTGCGGAGAGGTGTGCGCTGTGTCTGGTGTGTGGTTGGTGGAGCTGTGATGAAACCTTATCTTGTGTCGTTGGCCGTAGGCCTGCTCGTCGGCGTGATCTACGCCCTGTTCAATGTGCGCTCGCCAGCGCCGCCAGTGATCGCACTCGTCGGACTGCTGGGCATCCTTCTGGGGGAGCAGGTGCCCCCACTGGTCAAGAAGCTGGTACAGCGCGACGATGCCACTCAGGTCTCCTGGCTCCAGCATCAGGTCAAGCCCCATATGTTCGGACAGCTGCCCGGGTGCGCCGAGAAGGCCACGCCGCCCGCCGCGCTTGCCACGTCCGCTTCCCTTTCCACTCCGGTCGCCAAGGCGGCCGACGCCGCTTCGGAGATCCGTCATGGCTGATTCCTCCTCCGTCTATGCTGACCTGATCCTGCATCGCGGGCTGTTCACCACCCTCAATCGCGCCCAACCGACCGCCCAGGCCGTCGCCATCAAGGACGGTCGCTTCCTCAAGGTCGGCCACGACCAGGAAGTGATGGCCCTCCAGGGCCCCCGCACGAAGGTGATCGACATGCGCGGCAAACGCGTGCTGCCCGGCCTCATCGACAACCACCTGCACATCATTCGCGGTGGCCTGAACTTCAACATGGAACTGCGCTGGGACGGCGTGCGCTCCCTCGCCGACGCCATGGCCATGCTCAAGCGGCAGGTCGATGTGACCCCCGCGCCGCAGTGGGTGCGCGTCGTCGGCGGCTTCACCGAACATCAGTTCGCCGAAAAGCGCCTGCCCACCCTGGAAGAACTCAATGCGGTGGCGCCCGACACCCCCGTGTTCATCCTGCATCTGTACGACCGCGCCCTGCTCAATGCCGCCGCCCTGCGCGCCGTCGGCTACACCAAGGACACCCCCGAGCCCCCCGGCGGTCAAATCACCCGCGACAGCCAAGGCAACCCCACCGGCCTGCTGCTCGCCAAGCCCAATGCGGCCATCCTCTACGCGACGCTGGCCAAGGGCCCCAAGCTGCCGCTGGAGTACCAGCTCAACAGCACCCGGCTGTTCATGCGTGAACTCAACCGCCTGGGCGTCACCGGCGCGATCGATGCCGGCGGCGGCTTCCAGAACTATCCGGACGACTATGCGGTGATCGAGCAGCTGGCCAAGGAGCAACTGCTGACCATCCGCCTGGCCTACAACCTGTTCACCCAGAAACCCAAGCAGGAGAAGGACGACTTCCTCCGCTGGACCCAGGAATCCAGGTACAAGCAGGGCGACGACTATTTCCGCCACAACGGCGCCGGCGAAATGCTGGTGTTCTCCGCCGCGGACTTCGAAGACTTCCGCGTCGAACGTCCCGACATGCCCCCGCAAATGGAAGACGACCTCGAAGGCGTCGTCCGCATCCTGGCCGAGAACCGCTGGCCCTGGCGCATGCACGCCACCTACGACGAAACCATCAGCCGCGCGCTGGATGTGTTCGAGAAGGTCAACCAGGACATCCCGCTGGAAGGCCTGAACTGGTTCTTCGACCACGCAGAGACCATCTCCGAAGCGTCGATGGACCGCATCGCCGCCCTCGGCGGCGGCGTGGCCGTGCAACATCGCATGGCCTACCAGGGCGAATACTTCGTGGAACGCTACGGCGCCGGCGCTGCCGAAGCCACCCCGCCAGTCAAGAAGATGCTGGACAAGGGCCTGAAGGTCTCCGCGGGCACCGACGCCACCCGCGTCGCGTCCTACAACCCGTGGGTGTCGCTGTCGTGGCTGATCACCGGCAAGACGGTGGGCGGTCTGCAACTGACCCCGCAGCGCAACTGCCTGGACCGGGAACAAGCCCTGCGCATGTGGACCGAGAACGTCACCTGGTTCAGCAATGAGGAAGGCAAGAAAGGCCGCATCCAGGAAGGCATGCTGGCCGACCTGGTGGTGCCCGACCGCGACTTCTTCGCCTGCCCGGAAAGCGACATCGCCGACACCACCGCCCTGCTGACCGTCGTCGGCGGCAAGGTGGTCTGGGGCGCGGGCGAGTTCAGCGCCGATGACGAGACCTCTCCCCCGCTGCCGCTGCCGGATTGGTCGCCGGTGCGCCGGTTCGGCGGGTATGCGGGCTGGGGCGACCAGGAAGGTCGTCCGCTGCAGGCCGCGATGAAGCGCAACCTCAGCTGCGACTGCGCCACCAACTGTGGCGTCCACCAGCACGACCACGCGCGCGCCTGGGCCAGCAATGCGCCGGTCTCGGATCTCAAAAGCTTCTGGGGCGCCCTGGGCTGCGCCTGCTGGGCCGTATGAGCGCCGCCTACCCCGGGTCCGCGTCGGCACCCCAAGGTCGGCGCCTCTCCACCGGCGGGCCGGTGCGCTGGGTGGCGTTGCTGCTGCTGTGCGCCGCGTATCTGCAAGGCGGGCTGGTCAAGCTGCTCGACTTCGGCGGCGCCGTTGGCGAGATGCAGCACTTCGGGCTGGCGCCGGCGCCGCTGTTCGCCATCGCCGTGATCGTGCTGGAACTGGGTGCCTCGGCGCTCATCCTGACGGGTCGACTGCGGTGGCTGGGCGCGCTGGCCCTGGCCGTTTTCACCGCTTCGGCCACCTTCATGGCCAACCGCTACTGGGACGCCACAGGCCAGGACCGCTTCATGCTGATGAACAGCTTCTTCGAGCATTGGGGACTGGTGGGCGGCTTCCTGTTGGTGGCCTGGACGGACTGGCAGGAGCGGCGCGGGTAGTCGTCCCGCGCCATCATCACTTTGCAGCGCTTCAATCTGTGTCTTCCCCGGCCGGACGGGCAGCCGGGCGTCATCGATGCCTATCTGTCGCTGGCCCGGAACCCCGACGCCCCCGGCGTGGTCGTGTTGCATGAGATGCTGGGCGTGAACACGGACATGCAGCGGATCTGCGACCGGCTGGCCGCGCAAGGCTTCCATGCCCTCTGCCCGGATCTTTATTGGCGACAAAGGCCGCGGGCGCTGTTCTCCGAACATGACCCCGACCAGCGCGAAGCGGCGTTCGCGCTGGGGCGCTCTTTCGATGCCGACCTCGGCACCAACGACCTGCAGCACATCATGGACTGGCTGCGGCAGATGGAAGGCGGCCCCCGCAAGGTGGGCTGCGTCGGCTACTGCCTGGGTGGGCTGCTCAGTTACCGGGTGGCCGCCTGCTGCCGTTCGGACGCGGCGGTGGTGTATTACGGCGTCGGCATCGAGCGGTATCTGGATGAGGCCCATACGCTCGCCTGTCCGCTGCTGGTGCATCTCGCAGCCCAGGATGACTTCATCCCGGGTCCCACGCAGGCAGCCATGACGGACTGGCTGACTGCCGTCTCCGGCACGCTGCTGCTGACCTATCCAGACACCCGCCACGGCTTTGCCCGGCGCGGCGGTCAGCACTTCGACGCGGCGGCCGCCCTCTTGGCCGACGAGCGCAGCCGGCGCTTCCTGACCCGGCACCTGCATGCGGGCGGTGCAGGCACCACCGCTTCCGCAGGCACCCCCGCCCTCGCCGGGTGATTGCCGGTGCCGGTGGCAGACCCACCGGCTTCTGGTTACATTGTTCAGGCTTTGCTCTCATTCACCCCTTTGGAGTCCGCCATGTCTCGCAAGACCCCCATCGAGCGCTATCGCAACATCGGTATCTCGGCCCACATCGATGCCGGCAAGACCACCACGACGGAGCGCATCCTGTTCTACACGGGGGTGAACCACAAGATCGGCGAGGTCCATGACGGCGCCGCCACCATGGACTGGATGGAGCAGGAACAGGAGCGCGGCATCACCATTACGTCGGCCGCGACCACCTGCTTCTGGAAGGGCATGGACCTGTCCCTGCCTGAGCACCGCATCAACATCATCGACACCCCGGGGCACGTGGACTTCACCATTGAAGTCGAACGGTCGATGCGGGTGCTGGACGGCGCGGTGATGGTCTATGACTCCGTCGGCGGCGTGCAGCCCCAGTCAGAGACGGTCTGGCGTCAGGCCAACAAGTACAAGGTGCCCCGCCTGGCCTTTGTCAACAAGATGGACCGCGTCGGCGCCGACTTCTTCCGGGTGCGCCAGATGATGGTGGACCGCCTGCGCGCCAACCCCGTGCCGGTCGTGCTGCCCATCGGTGCGGAAGACCAGTTCAAAGGTGTCGTTGACCTGCTGAAGATGAAGGCCATCTATTGGGACGATGCGTCCCAGGGCATGAAGTTCAGCTATGAGGAGATTCCCGCCGAGCTGCGCGCGCAGGCAGAGGAATGGCGCGAGAAGATGGTGGAGGCGGCTGCCGAAGCCGACGAAGACACCATGAACCAGTATCTCGAAACCGGCGAGCTGAGCGAGGACACCATCAAGCAGGCGATCCGCCGTCGCACCATTGCGGGCGAGATCCAGCCCATGCTCTGCGGCACTGCCTTCAAGAACAAGGGCGTTCAGCGCATGCTGGATGCCGTCATTGACTTCATGCCCTCCCCGATCGACATCCCGCCGGTCAACGGCACCGATGACGATGAACACCCGGTCAGCCGCAAGGCCGATGACAACGAGAAGTTCAGCGCCCTCGCCTTCAAGCTGATGACCGACCCCTATGTCGGCCAGCTGACCTTTGTGCGGGTGTATTCCGGCATCCTGAAGTCGGGCGATTCGGTCTACAACCCGACGCGTGGCAAGAAGGAACGCATCGGCCGCATCCTGCAGATGCATGCCAACCAGCGGGAAGAGATCAAGGAGATCCTGGCCGGTGACATTGCGGCCTGCGTCGGGCTGAAGGACGTCACCACCGGCGAGACGCTGTGTGACCCGGAAGCGATCATCACCCTGGAGAAGATGGTCTTCCCCGAGCCGGTGATTTCCCAGGCGGTGGAACCCAGGAGCAAGGCCGATCAGGAAAAGATGGGTCTGGCACTTGGCCGCCTCGCGGCGGAAGATCCCTCCTTCCGCGTGCGCACCGACGAAGAATCCGGCCAGACGATCATCTCCGGCATGGGTGAGCTGCACCTGGAAATCATCGTGGACCGGATGAAGCGCGAATTCAGCGTGGAGGCCAACGTCGGCAAACCGCAGGTGGCCTATCGCGAGACGATCCGCAAAGCCGTGCAGGACGTCGAAGGCAAGTTCGTGCGCCAGTCCGGCGGCAAGGGCCAATATGGCCACGTGGTGCTGACGGTCGAGCCACAGGAAGCCGGCAAGGGCTTTGAGTTCGTCGATGCCATCAAGGGCGGCGTGGTGCCGCGCGAATACATTCCTGCGGTGGAAAAGGGCGTGATCGACACCCTACCCAATGGCGTGCTGGCCGGCTATCCGGTGGTGGACGTCAAGGTGACGCTGACCTTCGGCTCCTATCACGATGTGGACTCAAACGAGAACGCGTTCAAGATGGCCGCGTCCATGGGCTTCAAGGAAGCCTGCCGCCGTGCCAGCCCGGTCATTCTGGAACCGATGATGGCGGTGGAAGTGGAAACGCCAGAGGACTATGCGGGCACGGTGATGGGCGACCTCTCCTCCCGCCGCGGCATGGTCCAGGGCATGGACGACATGGTGGGCGGTGGCAAGATCATCAAGGCGGAAGTGCCGCTGTCCGAGATGTTCGGCTACTCCACCACGCTGCGTTCGGCCACTCAGGGACGCGCCACGTACACGATGGAATTCAAGCATTACGCGGAAGCTCCGAAGAATGTGGCGGACGCCATCGTGACTGCACGGGCGAAGTAATCGATCCATTGCGCTCATTCACGCTCGAGCGTGAATGAATGACTGCGGGGGTGCGTTGGCTTGATGCAACGCACCCCCTTTTTGCTGCTTGCGCATTGCAAACGTGGCACGCATTATTCGCCCCCATTGCTGAAGGCGCCCACGACAGCGCCCGCATGACGGAGATTTTTTATGTCCTCCCTGTTCACCTTCGCGACGATCGGCTGAACACGGTTCCCGAGCCCCGGCTGAACCGTTTCTGATGGGCCTGAGGGCCATTACACGTCATCCCCTGGCCTCATCTGGCGAGGATGACGCATCGCCCCTCCCATCCTGCTGATCTCGCGATCTTCAGACAACGGCTTCAGACCGCGCGGCATGCCTGCCCCGCTGCTGAGTCCTGCTCGGCCCTGCCCTGCCAACGAATCGAGACCCGCCTGCCGGCTCAGATCCGGTTCACGGCATCCGTTCGCGCATGGCGGCCGCTTCCATCAGCCGGGGCGTTTGCAATCGGATTCCGAATGAGTGCACAACTCCGTTCCCGCGCCCTCCAGGAGGGGCGGGTCAAGGCCTTGCGCCGCATGAAACAACCCATGAGCCTGCTGCTCGAAACCAGCCCGGTGGCGCGAGACCCCGTGGCGCGGGCCCTGGGTCAACGTGGCATGCGCGGCGCGGGTGAACACATTCAAAGTCGCGGCGCCCAGCGCCGTGCAGATCGCGTGGCGCTTCAAACGCTGCTGCGCAGGGAGGACTGGGATGAATGATTCCCGTGATTGGCGTCAGCAATTGACGCAGCGACATGAACATCTGCAGAGCGTGGCGATGCAGCTCAAGCAGGAACTCTTTGGCATTGACGACATCATTGACCGCGTCATTGATGCGGTGCGCGCCTGGTATGTGCTGCCGGAACTCGTCACGCGGCCGGTGATCGTCTGCCTCTGGGGCCTGACCGGTACCGGCAAGACGCAACTGGTGCGCAGACTCGCCCAGCTGCTCGGCTTCTACGACCGTTTCCTGGAGGTGCAGATGGACGGTTTTTCCAATGGCGCCAGCTGGCGGTCGGCACAGTCGATCTCGGGCATGCTGACGCAATCGGGCATTCAGGAAGGCGAGCCCGGCATTCTGGCCCTGGACGAATTCCAGCGCTTCCGCACCATCGACGCGCAACGCGGCGAGGTGAAGCTGGAGCGCTTCCAGGACGTCTGGGCCCTGCTGTCCGACGGGCGGCTCCCGCCGTCGTTGACGCTGCTGTCCACCATTGAAACCTCGCTGGCAGAGTCGGCGTATGACGCGGAACGCGCGGGCCCGGTCGACACTGCCTTGCGTTTTCGGCTGAGCAGCTGGGAGGCGCAGGAACTGCGGCGTCTGCTCAAACTCGACGAGCCGCTGATGGAGGTGATGGCCTGGACGCCGGATCAGATCCAGCAGCGCCTGCGTGACTTCCGGGACAGCAGCCAGATGCAGTGGGAGACGGATTACAGCCGTCTGCTCATCTTCGTCTGCGGCAACCTGGACGAGGCCTATCAGGACCTGGCCACCAGCGTGGACGACTGCGACAGCGATGCCGACACCTTCCATGCCTGGACCCGCAAGCTGAACGTCATCGACATGAAGAAGGCGCTCAACAACCGCTTCAAACCGGAGCAGGTGGCGCGGCTTGGCAATGAGCATGTCATCTATCCGTCCTTGTCGCGCAAGGCGTACGAGCAATTGATCCACCTGCATTGCGACCGTTACGCGCAGGAGGCCCAGATCCGTTGCGGCCTGCACTTCGACATCGACGCGAGCGTGCGTCAGCAGATCTACGCCAATGGGGTGTTCCCGGCGCAGGGCACCCGTCCGCTGTTTTCATCGCTGCATGCGATTGTGGGCTCCGGACTGGCTCAGGCGGCGCTCTGGGCGCTGGCGCAGGGCGCGGACCGCGGCGACAGCATCGGTCTGACCGCCGACAGCAGACAGTTGCTGGCGCATTGGCGGGGGCAGACCCACGCGATTGCCGCACCATTCGAGATCACACGGCTGCGGCAACGCAACAATGCGGACTTCCGGGCGCTGCTGGCTGTGCATGAAGCGGGACATGGCCTCGTGCATGCGCTGCTGTTCGGGCGGGCGCCGCGTGAGATCAAGATCCACGTGGCCAGCTTCGAAGGCGGCTACAACAGCTACAGCGGGCGCAAGGTCTGGAGCCGGGGCAACATGCTCGACGGGCTGTGCACCAGCCTCGCGGGCCGTGCAGCGGAGCATCTCGTCTTCGGACCGGCGCTGGCCTCCAGCGGTTCGGAAAGCGACTTGCGCAAGGCCACAGAGTCGGCCGCGCGCATGTGGCGGCATCTCGGTTTCGGCGATCGCATCGCGCGCACCGATGTCGTGGAAGACAGCGAGGTGAACCTCTGCACCGACGTCACCCCCAGCAATGAAGCGATTGAATCGCTCCTGCAGACACAGCATGTGCGGGCGATGGCGCTGCTGAATCAGCATCGGGCGCTGCTGCTGTCGCTGGTGGATGAACTGCTGGCGGTGGGAGAAGTCACGCCGGATCGGTTTGTGGCGGTCACCGGACTGACGCTGGAAATGGCGGAGGATGCGCTGGACCCGTATGCACGGCAGCTGGCGGCTTTTCGTGAGGGTGCGGCGGAGCGGCGCCGGGCTTGATCCGGGCCTGAGCGTCAGGGGTGGAGGGTCAGTCTGGGCGCTATCCAAACTGCCATTCGTCATGGTCGAGAAAACCAGCATGGCCTTCACCGGCCTGCTGGGTATTCTCTCGAGCATCCTTCAGACCGCGCTGCTCAAGCGCCTTGCCTGACCATGACCACCCCTTCGCTGTCCCGTCTGTTCTCTCGCACGCCCGCCTCTGCGGGCGTGTCTGCTTTGATGGCGCCGCCCGCTGCCGCTGCTGTCGGCCTGGTCACACTGTGCGCTGCCGCACTCGGCATGACCCAGGTGCATGCAGCGACCGAGACGCCCCCGCCGGCGGCGATGGCCGCTTCGGATGCCGCGTCGGCCGCGGCCGGTGCATCCGCCACATCCACCAAATGGAATGTGAATGCGCCCCCTGGGGAGAAGCGCACGGCGCAACTGGATGTGCACACCGGCACCTGGATGTCGGTGGACGTCAGTCCGGACGGTCGGCAGGTGGTGTTCGACCTGCTGGGCGACCTCTATCTGATGCCCATCGGCGGCGGAGAAGCCAAGGCCCTCACCCACTCCATGGCGTGGGAGATGCAGCCCCGCTTCTCGCCGGATGGGAAGCAGATTGCGTTTGTCTCCGATGCCGGCGGCGGCGACAACATCTGGGTGATGAATGTGGACGGCAGCCAGGCGCGGGCCATCTCGACCGAGGACTATCGACTGCTCAACAACCCGGTGTGGCACCCGAGCGGCAAATACCTGCTGGCACGCAAGCATTTCACCGGCACCCGCTCGCTGGGGAGCGGTGAGATCTGGATGTATTCGCTGGAGGGCGGCAAAGGGCAGCAGCTCAATGAGAAGCCGAACTGGCAGAAAGACCTGGGCGAGCCCGCTGTGTCGCCGGATGGCAAATTCTTCTACTACTCCCAGGACAGCACGCCTGGCCGTTCCTTCGAATACAACAAGGACAGCAATGGCGAGATCTTCCGCATCTACCGCCAGAACCTGACGGACGGCAGCAACGAGGCGTTTGTCACCGGTCCCGGCGGCGCGATTCGACCGACGCCGTCGCCGGATGGCCGCTATCTGGCCTTCATCCGCCGTCTGCGCACCGATGCTGGCAGCCAGACCACCCTCTTCCTGAAGGATCTCAAGACCGGCCGCGAAACGCCGGCCTGGACAGGCCTGGAGCGGGATCTGCAGGAAGCCTGGTCGGTGCATGGGGTGTATCCCGGCATTGCCTGGACGCCCGACAGCAAGCAGGTCGTGGCCTGGGCACAAGGCAAGCTCTGGCGTATTGATCCCTTTCAGTCGACGGCTGCCGAGATTCCTTTCCATGTGAAGGATGAACGCGAGATCCGCCCGGCGGTGCGATTTGCACAGGAGGTGGCGCCGGATCGTTTTGACTCACGCATGCTGCGCTGGGTACGGGTGTCGCCGGACGGCAAGCGAGCCGTTTATTCCGCGGCGGGCTACCTCTATCAGAACGAACTCAAGGATGGCCAACCGGTGGGAGACGCCCGCCGTCTGACACAGCAGACCGATCGGTTTGAATACTTCCCGAGCTTCTCGCGCGACGGACGGGAACTGGTCTTTGTGAGCTGGAATGACGCCGAGCAGGCGCGGGTGCGCAAGCTGGATCTGGCGTCGGGCCGCGAGACGGTCATCACGCCGGAGGCCGGCAAATACCTCTATCCAGTGTTCTCGCCGGATGGGAAGATGGTGGCTTACCGAAAGGCACGCGGGGGCTACCTCACGTCGCCATGGAACGGGATGGAACCCGGCGTCTATGTCGCCCATGCGGATGGCAAGGGCGAGCCACGTCGGGTGACGAAGGATGGCGACACACCGCAGTTTGGCGCCGACGGCAATACCCTGTATGTGACGCGGACGCAGCAAACCAGCGAAGTGGATTCATTGCATCAGCTGGTGCGTCTGACGCTGGACAGCCGCGAAGAAGCAGTCGTGGCCAAAAGCGACTTTGCCACCACCTTCACCGTGTCGCCGGACGGGCAATACCTGGGCTTCAATGAACGCTTCCACACCTATGTGATGCCGCTGGCGCCCAGCGGCAAACCGCTGACGGTGGGCCCGAAGGCGGACGCCATGCCGGTGACGAAGCTAGACGTCAATGCGGGGGATGATCTGCAATGGTCGTCGGACAGCCGCTCCCTGCATTACGCGCTGGGGAATGAACTGTTCACGGTGTCGCTGGCCGATGCGACCCGCCCGGGATTCAAGCCGCAGGCGCATGGCCGCAGGATCGGCCCGACGCTGGTGGCCGACAAGCCGCAGGGCCGTTACGCCATCGTAGGCGCGCGTCTGGTGACGATGAAGGCCAGCCAGCCGGATCAGGTGATCGAAGACGGCGTGGTGCTGGTGGAGAACGACCGCATCAAGGCGATTGGCAGCCGGGCCGAGGTGACGATTCCTGCAGGCACGCAGACTTTGCAGGCCGCGGGCAAGACGATCATTCCGGGTCTGATCGATGTGCACTGGCACGGCACGATGGCCGAGACGGAGATCATTCCGCAGCAGAGCTGGGTCAACTATGCGTCGCTGGCCTTTGGGTTGACGACGCTGCATGACCCGTCCAACCGCACCAGTGACATCTTCACCCAGGCTGAGATGCAGCGCACCGGGCGTGTGGTGGGGCCGCGCATCTTCTCCACCGGCACGGTGCTGTATGGGGCAAAGGCGGATTTCTCTGCGGTCATCAACAGCCTGGACGACGCCAAAACCCATCTCAATCGATTGAAGGCGGCGGGCGCATTCAGCGTCAAGAGCTACAACCAGCCCCGCCGGGATCAACGCCAGCAGGTGCTGGAAGCGGCGCGCGAGACGCAGATGATGGTGGTGCCGGAAGGCGGAAGCCTCTATCAGATGAACATGAGCATGGTGGTGGACGGCCACACCGGTGTGGAACATGCGCTGCCGGTGCCCAAGGTGTATGAAGACGTCAAGCAGCTGTGGCCGCAGACGCAGGTGGGCTACACCCCGACGCTGAACGTGGCGTACGGAGGGCTGGATGGGGAGCACTACTGGTATGCCCGCACGGATGTGTGGCGCCATCCGATCCTGAGCAAGTTCGTGCCCAAGAGCGTGCTGGAGCCTCGCAGCGTGCGCCGTGAGACGGCGCCGGAGGAGGACTTCAACGTCATCCAGGTGGCGAAGACAGCGACCGAATTGCAGCGTGCCGGGGTGGCGGTGAACATCGGCGCCCATGGACAGCGAGAAGGGCTGGGAGCGCATTGGGAGCTGTGGATGCTGGGTCTGGGCGGCATGACGCCGCTGGAGGCGCTGCGCAGTGCAACCTTGAATCCGGCTCGCTATCTGGGGCTGGACAAGGACATCGGGTCGCTGGAAGCCGGGAAACTGGCGGATCTGGTGATTCTGGATGGGGATGTGCTCAAGGACATCCGCCAGAGTGACCGGATCAGCAAGGTGATGCTGGGAGGGCGGCTGTATGACGTGCCGACGATGAATGAGGTGTGGCCGCGCCAGAAGGCGCGCAAGCCGTTCTTCTTCGATGGCCGGGATGCCGCCGCGCCGGTGGATGCCGAGGCTGCAGGGGTGCAGCATGGGCATGGACATGAGGATTGAGGGAGCGCCCGGGGAGAGCCGGGATCTCAGCGACTAAAAAAGCGCCGCAAGGCGCTTTTTTTGTTTCACCGTCGCTGGAAAATTTGCCTATGGAATAAATGCCGGGCCGGCAACAAGGCGCTCTTTAGCTACAGATCCAGCAACGGCCCGTTTAAAGATTCCTTGTTGCCAATTCCGGAATTAAATATACGCCGGATAGACGAGAGTTTCGTTGCCAGGGTCACATGCCTGTCAATTCATCAACTTCGAACGACAGGCGAGCCAGGAGTTCCCGCCAGTCGTACCTGCAGTCATTCAAGTCAGTCGCACGGAGCCAGACAACTCCACTCCTGCTAACGTCTGGAGTTAGGGTTGGCAATTTGGAAAATGTGCGAGAGCTTCCGCTTTCCGCAAAAATGGCACCAACGAAGCTTGGTGGCTGCCTCGATTTGAGTCCAGGCATACGGCGCCCAGGCTCAATCGGCACCGCCCAGTCATCATTTTCCCCAAACTAATCTTGCTTATCAAAAATTGGTGCCCACAGTAATTTTCGGGCAAGTTCTCGCGCGTCATTCTCGGAGTCCAAACAGCACACCTCAAACTCATCATTGCACAACATTTCCTTCCAAGAAAAATCGGTTTGCGAGAATGCATCGCGCAACTCAAGCTCCAGCTCTTTAATTTTTTGACCATTACCAAAAGATCGCTGATATAAACGAATTGAGGCTTCCTGACCGAGCCCATCCTCAGCGTTGAAAATCGTGCGCAATATTTGCTTCAGCAAGGGATATTTCTTCATCTGTGTTTTCGCTTCAATGAGGCACCGGATAGACGGTAATGGTCTCCCAGACGCCTTTATTCGGGTTAAATTCATAGATACCCTGAGCACTCTTCAGTCCATCCACACGCTGCAATGGCCCCGACGCCGCCGCATTGGCGGTCATATTACCTGTCCCACCCAATCGGGCATAGCCATAGCCAACATTCTTTCCTAGATCGCCTACGTCTTGCGTTTCAACTCGAACTACCGTTTGCCCGGGCTGCCGCGCAATAGCTCTTGCCAAAGCCCCCCCACTTCGAATTGCTTGATCCGTTTCAATCAACAAGTCATCCGAATAGAAGGCTGACGCAAGTTTTGGAATCGGCCCGGCACTTCCATCAGGTTTGATGCCGGTACGAGCACGAACGATGAGTTGGTCATCTGTTACAGCGCCGCCGTGTACAGCCAATGCATGAGAATCCGGATGGCTCGTCAATGAATCCCAGTTAGTGGGTTTCGTCGGACCAACTAACTCGTACCTTTCGCTCGCAGCGGGTTCCGGTTGCGAGTTGCCACCACTGCAGCATGGTGCATTGTGCGCCCATACGCGAAGTATTCCGACATGGTACGTGTGATGCTCTTGAATCTCGACATTAAAAACATCCGCACTCCGCTCCGCAGCGGATTGGCTGCGAACGATTAGTTCGGCCCCCAACATATCAACCAGCCGCATGCCGGGAGTCAGTGATGCAGCACGCACCCACTGCGACTCACGCATTCCCGAAGCGTCCTCTCCCGCATCTTCGGGCCTCGCAACCACCCAGAACGGATGCTCCGCCGTGGTGTGCAACGTCTCTGTGTTGCCAAGAACATCTTCAATCACTACCTCATAGATCGGCTGATCCTTCGTGGCAACCGTCGCCACGACGGGTCGAACACCTGCCTCGCCTGTATGCTCATGTCGCGACAGCACCAGCTCGCCGCCGACAAACTTTTCAATCGGCTTGGGTCCGTCAACTGTGTGAATCAACGTCCCGGCTACAAAGCACTGCGGCGGATTTGCGCAGGATGCCCCCGCCTCGGTTGTCTCCTTGCCCGCGGCCTGAGTGCTGGCTTCACTGTCGGCACCGGATCCCTTAGCCGTGGAGGGGTTAATCGCGGACCTATCCGGCGATTCAGTCTTGGGCAGTTCGGGCTCCTGGACAGAAACCTTGCTACTGACCTCAACCGGCACCGGTGTCTCGGCGTGCACCGCTGTATTGGAGGTGCCCGGCTTCGTTGTCGAAGAGGCGGGGGGCTCCTTGATTGGTTTTCTGGGCGCTTTGGAATCGGGTAAGGCCAGAGATCCAAGTACGTCAATCGCGGTTGAAAGACGCCGGCGCTCCAGTTCCGCTGCCTCGTCACCAGAGAGCAATCCGGCTTTGGCGAGTGCGGCAGGGCTCACGTAGGTGGCGCTCACTTCTTCATTGGCGCGGTAGGCCAGGATCTCCAGCGCTGTGCGGATCTTGTCGTCAACTTGTTTGATGTTGTTGCTCGACTCAGCGAGAAACTTCATCTGCCCTTTGCCGTCGGGATTCGCTTGCAGCTCCTCGAGATCGGTGCTTGCCTCCTTCAGCTTGGCACGGCAGTCTTCTTTCGATCCATTCAGGCAGGCGTCGAGCGCCGCGTTGTTCGCCTCTTTACTGATCTCAGTCCAACGCTTGTTGACCTCATCCCTGCAAGCAGAAGTCTTGCAGGCCGCCAGTTCAGCCTTCTTCTGCAGCACCTGGGCATGCTTCAAATAATTGTTGGTCACTTCGTTGAATGCAGTGACCCCGCCCGCAGCGCCCCCACCCACCGCAGCCCCCACCGCCGTACTCGCCAAGGCTGTCAGGCTCTTGGCCAGATCCCCTTGCACGCCAGCGTTCTTGAGCGCATCGGCCACCGCCGGCGCGGTCAGCGTGCCCGCCGCTGCACCTGCAGCGCCACTCATATTGCCGGTGAGACCTCCAATGACCGTATGCGCGGCCAGACGCAGCACGCCGTGGTCGCCCCAGTCGCGCTCGATCGCCGCAGCCTGCTTCTCAAGCTCTGCCTTCTTGCCCGGATCGCTCTCCTCTTGCGCCTTGGTCAGCAGCGCCTTCGCCTCGTTCATCTGCGTCTGCGCAAAGTCGCCGACCTGCTGGGAAGCCTCCTTCCCGAACGTCTGCGTGATGGCCACCTGCGCCGCCAGATCCTGCTGGACCTTGCTCTTGTCGAAGATCTGCTTGATCCCGGTCTCGACATCCCCAGTGCGTGCTGAGGTATTTCCGGCCACCCCGCTGATACCGGCCTGCGTCACGCTGCTGTCGCTGCCACTGGAATACCCAAAGCCCGCCGAGTTCCCCGGTGCGCCGCCCGGCTTCACCTCGGTCAACTGGTAGGAGCCGTCGGTCGGTTTGGGCGCTTCGCCTCCCTTCTTGCCGCCCTCCTCCTTCTTGCCGAAACCCACCGAGACGTTGTAACTGGAGCCTTTGTAGTCCGCCTTGTTTTGGATGTCGCTCAACGTGAGCGAGCCCGAATCGAGGCTGTTGACCCCGGTCACCACCGCCGCTTGCGTGCTGGTGATGGCGCCGCCCTGGAGGTCGGTGTGGCCCTTGACCTCCACCTGGAAGCCGCCATCCCCGGCGCGGATGCCGCTTTGCTCGGTGACGCTGGCGTAATCACTCTTGATCTTGCTCTGCCCACCACTGACGCTGCCGCTGAAGCCTGCACCAATCGTGGCACTGCCGCCCACCTGCATGCTCTCGCTCTTGAACTTGCTGGTGTCCTGCAGGCTCTCGATGCTGAGGTTGCCGCCGGCTGCGACCTTCACCTGGTCGCCGCTGACCACCGCCCCCTTGAGCGTGGTGTCCCCGCCCGATTTGATGCTGACCTGCTGACCCTCTAGACGCGTGTTGCGCTGGATGACGTCTTCGCCGTCGGACTTGCCACGCGCCTGGCTGGCGCTGGCGGTAATGCCGATGGACGCTCCGCTGGAGCCCACCCCCATCGCCACGCCTACTGCGGCGCTGCTGGAGGAGTTGCTGCTCTTTTGCCGGACACGGTCCTGCGCCGAGACCAGCGACACATCGCCTTCAGCCTTCAGAGCTAGTCGCTGCGCGGCGGCAAGGTCGGAGCCCTGGATGTGGATGCCGCTGTCCGCGCCTGCCCCCTGCGCCGTCAGGCGGATGTCGCCGCCGGCGGTGATCTCGCTGCCCTGGTGGGTGGTCGTGGTCGTCTCGGTGCGGCTCGTGGATTGGCTCGAGCCCACCGTGATGCTGATGGACAGGCCGCCTGCGGCCTTGGGGTCGGCCTGCAGGGCCTGCACCGCTTCCTTGGCCTTGATGGCGGTGGAGGCGGCGCCCAGCGCTTGCATCCGCGCATCGCTGACCTTGCCGATGTTGTCCGCCATGTCCATGGTGGACGTCATCGCACTGATCACGGGCGCACTCACCGAAACGGACAAACCACTCTGGCGGAAGGAGGTCGTCTGAACGTCCTGGCCCTCCTGTGCCGCCGCCGTGACCGAGATCCGCTGAGCCAGCACGTCCACATCGCCCTTGGGCGTTTGCAAGAGGGAGCCGACTTGCGAATAGTTGCGGCCCGCAATGATGGACACATCCCCACCCACGCTGCCCACGGTGGACGCCACCACTGTTTGCGTGATGGCGTCCTGCCCGCTGCGCTGGTCCCGCGTGCCGATGCTGAAGCCGGCGCCCGCGCCCGTCAGGCCCTTGGTGACGACTTGGCGTTCAGAGTGGCTCTGGCGGGTGTCCAGTGCGTTCTCAAGCGTGACGTCCCGGCCGGCCTGCAAGGCGGTCGCGTTGTCGGACACCACATTGGATCCCTGAACCCGAATGTCCTGCCCCGCCGTGACCGCCACCGTGTCGCCAGAGATGGTTGTGCCGGTAGCGCTGGTGCGCTCCAGCTGCGTCTTGGTGGTGGTCGTGGTGGAGTTCAGGAAGCCCTTGACCTTGTGCTTGGACGCTTCATCCAGTGACTCGGTCGATTGCCCCGCCAGCAATTGCACATCCCGCTCGGCATTCAGTTGCACTGCCGATGCGCTGTTGACCGAAGCCCCCTGCGCCGTCAGGTCCTGACCGGCGCTGAGCAGCACCTTGCCCCTGGCCTCCACGGACGTGCCCACCTGCTGGCTGTTGCCCTGGTAGAGGTGGTTGTTCGCGTCGAAGGTGGCGCGGTCGCTGCTGGCAGTCTGGACGGTGGTGAGCTTGAGATCACGCCCCGCCTGCACGAGGATGCCTCCTTCAGCAAAGGGGCTGCCTCGACCCGCATCGCTGGCCATCCCCCCTCGCGTGCCTGGTCCTGCCGGAACGACTGGCACGCCCTGGACTCCTCCGCTGGAGCGAAGGGCCTCAACGCCTTGAGCGCCCAGTAGCGCCGCCTGGCCCGGCAGGCCCGGAAGGCCGGTCTGGCGAATCCTCGCCGCCTCCAGCACCACGTCCTGCCCCGCCTGCAGCACCATCACCCCGCCCGCGGTCAGGCTGGCCACCCGGTCCAGCACCGTCCGCTGGCTGGTGGCCGTGGTGCCACTTGCCGTGGTGGTGCTCACCACCAGATCCCGGCCCGCCTTCAGGCTCATCGAGTCGGTCGCGGTGAGGGACCCGCCCAGATTGCGCAGGTCCTGCGCTGCGCTCAACGCCAGTGGCGTGCCGCGCATGCTGCCGCTGTGGACGATGTTCTGCGCCGTGGCCCGCAGGCCCTCGGACGCCCGCAGGTCGCCGCTGTTGTTCAGGTCCCCGCTCATTGCAATGTCCACCCGGTTGCCTGCAATCAGCGCCCCGCTGGCCTGCAGATCGCCGTCACGCGGCATCAGGTACACCTGCGGCACCAGCACCCGCTGCGTGCTGCCATCGGCCAGCGTCACCGACTGCTCCACCAGCCACACGAGGTCGGTGGTCAGCTGCGACATCTGCTCGGCCGTCAGCGCCACGCCCGGCCGGAGCTGATGGGCCGACGCAAAGCTGGCGCCATTCGTCAGCAGGTCGCGGTACATGGCCTCGTCGCTGGCGTAGCCCTGCAGGAAGCTCGAGCCGGTGAGCTGGCCGACCTGCTCGCGCACCAGGCGCTGCTCATAAAAGCCATCACCCAGCCGCTTTTGCACCGTCGCTGGGTCCACCGCCAGGGCCTGGAGCAGGTAGTCGCTGGACAGCCAGTTGCGGTAGTTGGCATAGCGCGGATCGGTCTCGACGAGGTAGCCGCTGCGGGTGTCCGTACGCAGTTTGAAGAGGCTGTTGGTCGGCAGGCTCAGGGACACCGCCACGGCACGCAGCCGTCCGCTGGCATCAAAGCCTTGCACCGTCGCTGCAGGCCGCAGGGACGTGCTCAAGCCCTCCGGTGCCCGGCGAACCATCGTGATGGCGCGGCGTGCCTGGGCTTCTTCGCCCCGGTCCACATCTTGACGCGACGCACCCACGAGATGGCCCAGCGGGCCGTGGTCGCTGGCACGCACGGCGGCGGCCTGGCCCAGGCTCTGCCCCTGCGCGCCACCGGTCCCCGTCACCGCGCCGGCTTGCTGGCGGCCGCCCGGGGCCGCTGCCGCCCCCGCGCCGGCTGCACCCAGCTCCGGCAGGGTCAGCACCACCGTGCCATTGATCACCGCGTCGGTGGTGGTGTAGTCGTAGCCGGTATTGGGATCGCTGGAGCCTGCGTTGTAGGTTCGGTAGACATCCACATGCTCAGAACCGCTCACTGCCACCTGCGTGCTGCGGTTGTCGATGGAGGCCGACCGGATGTCCAACCCATCGCGGCCGATGATGCGGCTCATGTCATTGACGATGCGCCCGCCTTCCACGCTGAGCGTGCCGCCCACGATGATCTGCCCCGCCGCGCTTTGCGTGACCTTGGCACTTTCAGAGGTGCGGCTGTAGCTGAACGCAGTGAAGTCGCCCACCAGGCGGCTGTTGGCATCCGCAAAGAACACGGCCACGGCGGCGTCCAGCGCGTTGTCGTCCCCCGGGGTCACTCCGAAGTCCGACCAGATGCGGTCCGATGCCGGGTAATGCGCGCCCGGCACCGTGACGTCATGGTCCATCCCGTCGTTGTCCTGGTAGGTGTAGACATGATCGGCACTGAGCCGCCAGGTGAACCATCGAGCGGCAGAGCCCGCCACATCGCCGCCCAGGCCGCCCAGGTAGCGCCCGAAGATCTCGTTCGGGTAGCGCTCGGACGGCAACAGCATCTTGCGGTGGTAGGTGTTCTGAGACCAATTGGAGGTCTGCGGGTGGAACTTCCAGACGAATGGTTCCAAGGAGCCTTGGGCATCGCTGCCCCAGCGACTGGACCATTCTTCGCCGGTGAATTCCATCGCCGCCAGCACGCGGATCTGCTCCGGCGTGTAGCGCACCGTGCTGCCCGGCGCCTGGAACTCCCAGCCGGTGGTGGTGGCGCCAGCCACTGTCTGCCATTTCAGGTAGGGGTTCAGGTTATGGATGTCGGCGGACTTCAGCGTCAGGTTGCCGCGCGCCTCGATGGTCGCTCCGCTGTTCATCAGCTGGCCGGTGGTCAGGCGCATGTCGCCGCCGCTGCTGATGAAGGCCTTGCTGGCCAGCACCTGCGGGGCGTTCGGGTCCTGCGGCAGCGCCTCGGCGCCGTCGTGGATGCTGCGGTTGTGGATGGCGCCGCTCACATCCATCTGCAGGATCCGGGTGGCCTCCAGCGTGGCGTTGGTGTTGTCGACGCTGGCAGCCGTCAGGCGCAGATCGCCGTCGGCGAAGACGAGGGCATCGGCGCTGTTGCTGACCGCCCCGCTCATGTGGATGGTGAGGTCGCCGCGTGACGCGATGACCGCCGCCTGGCCGTTCTCGGCACCGTTGGTGAGTTGCCCGCCGGCGAGCGTCAGGTCGCTGCCGTAGATGCGGCCGGTGCCCAGGTTGTTGAGCTGATCGGCGGCGACCGTCACCCGCTCGCCATCGATGAGGCCGCGATTGGTGATCGCTTGCGTGACGGTGAGGCGGGTCTCCGCGCCGCTGAGTTCGCCGGAGGCGCGGTTGTCGATGTCGCGCGCCTGGATGTCCAGTGCACCGCCGGCCCGCAAAACGCCTTCGTTGATGAAGTTGCCGCCCAGCGTCAGGCCGATGTCACCACGGGCCTGCAGCAAGGTGCCCGTGCCGTAGGTCAGGTCACCGCCTAGCGTCAGGCTGAGCGAGCCGCCGCTGGAAAATTCCCCGCCGCCGCCGCCAGTGCCGGTGCCACTGTCGCCAATGCTGCCATTGCCGCCGTTGCTGCTGTCATTCAGGCTGGCCGCGCTGACAGTCAGGCCGGTGCCGCCCCAAACCCTGCCGCTGGCGTTGGTCAGCCGCAGCACCGAGCTGCGTGCTTCGGGACGGCCGTCCCCCAGCACGGTCCTGCCCAGCCCACTGAGTACACCCCCGCTGTTGTCCAGAGACTCGGTGGCCGTGATGCGGAGGTCTGTGTTGGCGAGGAACTGACCGGCGCGGTTGTCCACCTGAGACGCTGAGACCGTTACCGTCCCTCCCTGGATGCCCTCGTTGGCAGCTTGTGAATGCCAATCGGCATCCTGCAAGCCCTGGCTTCCGGCTTGTGAGTTCTGCCGGGTGGCTGGTATGGGGTGGCCGCTCTCCGACGTATCGCGGTTGTCCAGCAAGCCGCTCGCACGCAGGTCCAAGGTGTGGCCGCCGTAGATCAGGCCACCCTGGTTCAGGATGTCTCCCGCAGTAACGTTGGTGCTCTGCAGACCCACCAGTTGGCCGGCGCTGTTGTCCAGCGTGCCTGCGAGGTGCAGCGCCAGCGTCTGGCCGGACACCGCCTGGCGATTCGTAAGCGATGCCGCGTTCAGCGTGACCGCTGCGCCGCCGATGCCTGCGCTGTTCTCCACCGCGCCTGCGTCAACCTGCATCGTCCCCTGGGACCGCAGTCCGGTGGGTGTGAGCACAGACGCATCCAGCGTATTGGTCAGTGCCGCACCGCCGGTCTGGAGGGTGAGCGTCTGGCTCGACTGCAGCAGACCGCCGAAGTTGTCCAGGGCGCCGCTGCGCACCGTCATCGCTTCGCTGGACAGCACCTTGCCGGCGCGGTTGTTGAACGCCTGTCCTTGCGTCTCCACAAACACAGTGGTGCCGGACAGTTCTCCGCGAGCATTGGTCAGGCCCGAGGTCTGGACCGTGAGCGCGCCGGTCGCCAGCACAGACCCCTGGGTGTTGTCGAGCAGTCCCGCCGTGGCGAGCGATACCGCCCCACCACCGCTGGCGATCCGTCCCTGCTGGTTGTCCAGCATGCCCGCGGTCAACCCCAACGCCTGCTGCGCCAGCAGGCTGCCCTGGGCATTGAGCACCCCTTCGGTGGTGTGGACGGTCATCGCGCCGCTGCTGCCCGCCCAGCCGCCGCGGTTGTCGAGACGGCTCACCGTCAGCAGCATGTCCGCGCCACTACGCAGCCGTCCGCCCTGGTTGTCGAGCCCATCCACACCCACCAGCCCGGACGATCCGTTCAGACCCGTCGTGTGAATCTCCAGAACGCTTCCGGACTGCATCAGCCCGCCTGCAGCATTGCTCACCCGTCCAGCGTCTATGGTCAAAGCGCTGCCGGCCGCCAGCGTGCCGCCCTGGTTGCTCAGCGCACCGGTCACGTCCAGGCGCGTGGCCTGCCCGCTGACCATCTGGCCGCCGTCATGGGTCAGATGCTCCGCCTGGATGTGAACGGCGTCGGCCTGAGTGGTGGCACCCGCGAGCGTCAGGGCCCCGTTCACCGTCCAGTCCAGCGAGCCGACCGCCAGCACCTGCCCTTGTGCACCATTCCAGGTGTTTGCGTACAGTGTCAGATCGCCACCCGCCTGGGCCAGGCGACCGGCGGTGTTGTTGACCGTCGCTGCGCTGAGGGTCCACGTGCGGCCCGTGGATTCGATGATGCCGTTCTGATTGTTGAGGTCGCGGGACAGCGTCGAGACGAGCGCACCGTCAGCCGCCGTCTGGGTGACACGCCCGCCCGCATTGATCCAGTCCCGAGCGGCCAGTTGCATCTGCCCGGCGCTGATGAGCGCGCGGGAGGTGATGAGGTCCTGCCCGGCGCTCAGCGACAAGCCGTTGGCCGCCACCGTGGAACCGTCCAGCGACAGGTCGCCCTCAGTCGCCCGCAGATTCACCGTGCGGGACTGCAGTTGCGCTCCCTGCAGTTGCAGCGATGCCCCCGTCGCCGACAGCTCACCCACGGAGGTCATGGCGCCGCTGAACTCCAACTGCTGACGCGCAGTGACGTTCAGCGTGCCTTGTGCCGCCAGCGTGTTGTCCCCGCGCAGCCCGGCGGCCAATCCGCCACCGCCAGTCAAGCGATCGGTGCTGACGGTCAGATCGCTTTGCGCCGCCACGGTCCCTGGGTTGATCAGATGACCCGCGCGAATGGCTGCCGCGCCATACGCGTAAATGCTCCCCGTATTGTTGAAGTCCCCGGTGACATCGACATCCACCGCCCCACTGCTCTGCAGGGCTCCCGCATTGGACAACGCGGCAGCCTGCAGGGTCAGCCCGCCCTGCACTGGCTGCACCGCCTGCGGATCAGTCGTTGCTTGCCCTTCGCCTGCTGGTCTCAACGTGCCATCGGCGCGCAAGCCGGCCGCGATCAGTCCGGACGCGAACACCTGCCCTGCTCGCACCTGCAGTGCACCGCCCGCCCCCAGCACCCCGGCGGTTTGCAGCAGGCCCGCTGTGAAGGTCGCCTGGCCCCGGGCATAGACGGTTCCGGCGCCTTCCCAACGATTGGCATCCACGGCAAGCGTCGTGGCTTCCAGGCGCCCGTCGCCGTGCTGCCATGCGGCGGCATCCACCGTTGCCGTCTGAGTCGCGGAAATCAGTCCGCCGGCATTGAGCACCTGCGCTGCGGTCAATGCGACATCCGCCGCACCGAGTTGTCCGCCTGAGTTGTCCAGCAGCGTCGGACGCTGCACAGCACCGATGGTGAGCGTCTGATTGGCCAGCAGTACGCCGGCCTGATTGTTCAGGCTCTGGCCGTCCAAGCTCAGGTTTCCGACCGACGACAGCAGGCCTGCCCGGTTATCGATCACCGCGCCCTGGAGCGTCAACGAGCTGCTGTTCGATTCGATGCGGCCGAGCCGGTTGTCCAACGCGCCAAGGCTCACGATGCGCGACGCCTCCGTCCCCGACACCTGCGTACGGCCACCCTGATGGGAGAGTTGTCCGGTGATCCAGTCCACCGACGGGGCCATCACTTCGGCCCGGTCCAGCGATGCAGTTCCGGCGACCAGAGCGAAGCGCCCGCCCGTCATCAATTGGGCGCCGCTGAGATCCAGCACAGCAGCCTTCGCCTGCACTGTTGCAGCATCGATCGCATCCGGCCGGTGACCGACCATTGGGATGGCGCTGCGCAGTGAAAGGCTGCCAGTGCCGTAATGCTCGAAGCGGGCATCGCGCGCGCTGATCGATGCTGCACTCACGCTCAGGTCACTGGCATGGGTGGCAATACGTGCACCATCGGCTGTGAGCGCGCCGTCCAGGCCCAGGGTCAGGGCCCGGGAGCCCATCTGCAGAAACTCGCCGCCAGAAAGGTCCGCTTGATGGGCCGACAAGCGAAGGGTGTCCGCCATGAGGGACGCTCGGCTCGCGGAGAGCCGATCCCCCGCAGCCATTTCAAGCCCGCCGGAAGCGGACAGTGCAGCCCCGTCCGCCCGGACGTCGCCGCCGGTCACCTGCACAGTGGTGGCCTGCGCCTGGCTGTTGGACAAGTCGGCCAACGTGCGCGCCGTCACCGACAGGCTGTCGGAAGCCAGCAGCGTGGCGCCCCGTGCGGAGACTTGGTCGCCGGCCACCGCCACGGCGGCGGATCTGGCCTGCGCGCCGATGAGATCCACGGACGGCGCCTGCACGTCGATCAGCGTCGGCGCAAGCAACTGCCCCGACTGCTGCTGAGAGCCGCTGGCGGTCAACGTCAGCGTTGCGGGCCCGTTGCCCACCGTTCCATCGGCCGCCATGCCGGCAGCGGTCACGCTCACAGCAGTCGATTGCAGTTGCGGCGCGGTAACGGCCACACCGCCCTGGGCGGCCATCCAACCGCCATTGCGCACGCCCTGCCCCGAAGACACCTGCAAGGTCGGTGCGCCCGACGCGTCGGCCTGCTGCGCATAGACCGAGCCGGTGTTGTCCAGCCAGCCATCCAGGCGCAGGGTCAGCTGCCCGCCCACCATCTGACCGGCCTGCCGCACCCCCAGGCCGGCCTCAGTGCCGACCAGCGTGATGCGCTGCGCATAGATGCCGCCCAGCGCGGTACTGTCCAGCGCGTACCGGGGCCGGTCGCCGCTGGCAGGCAGCGTCTCCCCCCCGATGGGTTCGCCGTTGGCGCCCATCCCTGAACCTGCGGCAGCCGCGGCAACGGCCGTCTCCGCCGACATCACCTGCGTCCCCGTCTGGATGCGCGCGTTCTTGGCCCAAAACCCGGCATTGAGTTCCACCGCCCGCGACAACAGCGCGGTGTAGTCGGTTGAGCTGCCATCCAGGCCCGCCCCGTCGATGCGGATCAGACCGCCCTGCACGGCAAGGCCACTGACGTTGCCCGCCGCATCCAGGCGCGGCATTCCCGTCGTCAGCGTGGCACTGCTGGCATTGATGAATCCGCCGCCATCCACCTGGATGCCGGCCGGGTTGGCGATGATGACTTCCGCACGCCGGCCCGCCACTTCCACATAGCCATGGAGCTGGCTCGGGGCGCTGCTGTTGACTTCGTTGAGGATGACCCGCGCCTCGCCTCGACCCATCCACGGATTGCCCTGCACCCAGCCGCCGAGCTGCGTGCTCACATCGGTCCGGGAATTGTTCAGGATGACGCCGTCCGGCCCCAGGTCGAACTGGCCGTAGGTGTTGCGTGACACGCCCGCCGTACTGGGCGTCTGGATGTTGACCAGGGGCGTGCCATTCGGCGCCCTCAGCACCGTGGGACGCTGGTTGCCGGGAGCAGACGGATCGGCGACAACACGTGTCTGCCGCACGGCGCCTGCCAGTGTTTGGGTCTGCGCCTTCGCCGCAGCCACCACCGCGGCCAGTCGGCCGGACGCCGCCCACCCGGACGCGGGCGCTCCGGCTGCGACCATCACGGCCGCCACGAGGCCCAGGCCGGCAACCCACGACAACCGTCGCGGTGGCTCACCGTCCGATGCATCGCCGGCTTGCGCCTTTGTGCCTGCGATCTCACGGCGCGCCCGCCCCGTGGCTCGGCGCTCCCCAGGCGCTTTCCCACGAGATCGCACCGTCTCGGCTGCGGCCATGCACTGGCCACGCCGTGGGTTGAAAACAATCCGGAACTGAAGCTTGTTCATGGCTCGCGTGGGGTTGGGTTGGACACCTTCCAGAACACGCGTCACTCGCTCGCCGCCGGATCGTGGTCACGCGAGGCCGTGGAGCCCCTCCTGAGCCCCCGCTGTCTGCGGAGGGATCGGTGTGGTCCCATTGGTGACGCTGAGAGCCAGACGCCATTGGCGCTGTTGCCTCAGTCACGACATCGGCCGGCGCTCACTCGTCACGTCGGTGCTGCCCTGGAATATCCGCCGACCCTTGCGCTGTCAGGCGGACAAGAGCGAACTCTAGGGAGCGACCCACCGGCCAGATATGGCTTATCCATGCCAATAACGGGCTGCATTGGCATCTGACAACATCCCATCCCCCGCCCGTTGCGTGCAACCGAAGACTGGCGAGATGTCGATGAACAGGGAGTTCACCGGCCACCAATGGGTCTCAGGACGCGGTCCGCCCTCCTGCTCATACCCCAAAGCTCCCCCGCCGTGTCCCCCCTGCCTGTCCCCCCTCTGGGTAGGTCCCCTCCTACATCGCACTACCTCTCCCGCCGACGCGCGTTTGCGGCTCGCGCCTGCCCCGTCGAAACCGACCTGTCCCTACAGTTCACTCATCGCGGCACGGAGCCGCACCAGGAGATCCCAGATGCTGCACTACGCCGTCGTTTTCTTCGTCATTGCCCTGATCGCTGCTCTCTTCGGTTTCGGCGGTATCGCCGCCGGCGCAGCCAGCATTGCGAAGATTCTGTTTTTCGTCTTCGTGATCATGGCCGTCGCGACCTTCGTGATGAGCCTGCTCAGGAAATAACGTTTTGACCATCTGCCCGGAGCGTTCCTACGCTCCGGCCGACAGTCCCCAAGTTCCACAACAACACGGATAGGACAACCATGAACAAGCCCACCCTCACTGCCCTCTTCGCTGCCGCTGCCATGTGCTGTGGCATGGCTCAGGCTGCCAACTTCTCCAAGTCGGTCTACGATGGCGCCAAAGACGACATCAAGAAAACCTACAAGGTGGACAAGGACGCCTGCGACAAGCTGTCCGGCAACGCCAAGGACATCTGCCAGGAAGAAGCCAAGGGTCGTGAGAAGGTCGCCCTCGCTCAGCTGGAATACAACTACTCCGGCAGCAGCAAGGACGAAGCGAAGCTGATGGAAGCCCGCTACGAAGCCCGCTATGAAGTGGCCAAGGAACGCTGCGACGACCGGTCCGGCGACGCCAAGGACGTGTGCACCCGTGAAGCCAAGACCGCCTATGAGAAGGCCAAGGCTGACATGAAGATGAACAAGAAGGTGGCTGAGGCCGTGGACGATGCTGAAGAAGCACGCGTCAAGGCGGACTACAAGCTGGCTTCCGAGAAGTGCAGCACCATGTCCGGCGACGCCAAGGACGTCTGCATGAACTCCGCCAAGGCTCGCTATAGCCAACGCTGATTCAGCCGACGCTGATGTAGCCAACGCTGGCCAATGCTGATGTGGCCAACTTGATCCAGAAGTTGTGAACACCCCAGTGGGGGGTGGCGGCTGAGCCTTCAGCCCCCACCTGGCGGCACACCGGCGAGACGGGCGACAACACGAACAACAGTCCCTTCTCCCCGGAGTCCATTTGCCCCCAATCGCTTTCGCTTCTACCCCCAAGGGGCGCCGCCTTCTGGCCAGGTGCCCCCTAGTCGCTTCTGCTCCTGCCCCCGTGGGGCGCCGCCCGGCGGCCTGGTGGCAAATGCCCCCACTTCGAATTCGACGGCATGGTGGACAACAAGGCGGGCGCCATCACATCACCTACAGCGACAACCATCCGCGTGAGCGTCTTAAGGTCCGTCTGATGGGCCGCAGCGACTCCGACGTGAGAGAACGGTAAGTCACTTTCCACCATCACTACGACGCCAACGTCGGATCCCGCGTTCCCCTGCAACGCAGCGGCTATACCCACCTCTAAAACAATCTGTACAGCGGCATCGGTGCGTCCGGCGTCAATGCCGCATGGGCGGCTACTCGCTGAGAGAGGTCAACGACTTCGAGAATGCCGACAACCGGTGACGTTGCGAGACATCGCGGCCATCGGATATGGGGTACCGCGCAACAACCACATGACCCAACCCGCCGACTTCAGCACCTACGGCATCAACTGGAGTGGTGGCAGCAGCAGCCCCTGGGTGACTGCAACGGGGTGGACGACCACGGCCACCTTCCCGGTGGCCATTCCTATCGCTACACGCCCGACGCGCCCAGCTGTGTGAAAGCCCGTCTGCTCGCAGTGGCGGCTGCCGACAAGAACCTGACGCTGACCTGCTCGTCAAGCAGCGCTTCAGCGATCGACTTGATCGCAGCGCCAGCGATGCGGACATGAAAAAACCGGGCAATGCCCGGTTTTCTTTTGACTGAAGCACAAGCCTGAAGCGCGACGCAGCGGTTCAGAAAATCTTCTGGAAAGTCACTGACACCTTGCCACCTCCCCGTGGCTTGACCGCCAGGGACGACTGACCACTCAGTTCCATCCGAAGGCCCTTGCGCAGGTCGGCATATTGCTTCCGGCTGCTGAACACCATGCCGACACGGACCTGACGACCTTGAGCCTCACGCTCATTCAAATTCAAATCTTGATAGGCGGCGCGCTCGCCCTCAACCAGCGGCGTCTGCACAAACACGTGTGACCGCGCCGTCACCGGCAATGCCAGCCCGACCAGCACACCAGAGTCGCCGGCAGCGCCTGCACGCCAGCCGCGGTACGGGTTCTGATACAGCCCCCCGCCGACTGCGGACCCGCGCTGCTCCACACCCAGCCCGACGCGCAACCCGTTTCCGGCGAAGGGTTGCCCCCACACCATCGTCTGGCGGGCGGTGGCACTTCGTCCATACCAGCTACCGGCGGCACCGGAGAGACTGGCAGTGGCCAGAGGCTCCGCAGCGCTTTGCGTGACGCTCACCCGACGGGTCGGCTGTGCATGCACACGGTCCGCCAGGCTGTGGCCGCTCAGTTCCACCCGGTCGTCCAGCGAGGACGGCGCACCGTCCGCAGTGGGCGCCGCTTCAGCGAAGACGGCGGTGGCTGGCAGAAGCAGTGCCAGGAACACTGCGGAAAAGTTCGAGGCTTGCATGATGGTCTCCCAAGGCGTTTACATGCAGTGGCATGAAAGGACTTCTTGGATACATGCTAGAAAACTTGCGTCGGATTCCGTGTAGTCAGCCAGCGGAACCCGGGGTCAGACAGCGCCGACAGGGTTTGCCGGTGGGCGCCGTCCACCGGCGTCCAGCGGCACCCTCCACGTCAGGCCGCCAGCTCCGGCAGGACATCGTCGCCAGCCAGCGGCAGCAGGTCGGCGTCGCTCAGTTCAGCGCCGTCGATCTCTTCATCAAAGCTGGCCACGTCCGCCGCGCCGCGGTGGGCAATCAGCGGCTTGTCCAGCGGACGGTACACCTGACTGCGCAGGCGCTGCAAGCGTTCGGAACGGGCGACCTCCTGGGCGACGCCCTCGGGATCGAGCAGCATGGCGAAGGGATTGGCGGCAAATTCCTGGAAGGCGGTGTGCATGGTGCGGCTCCGTGGAAGCAGTTCAGCGTGGGTTGAACTGTAGGAGCGGGCGGCGGGTTGGCCCAGTCGGCCCGCCACCAAAGGCGCTGTCAGACAAACTCCTAGGCGGCTGACAGCCGACCGCGCACCGGGGCAAGGCAAACGGCGATTTCCGTGCGCTTGTTGGCATCGAAGCGTCCAGCGTCCCGCTCCAGGCGCAGGAGCGACAGCGCCGGCCGCTGCACGCGCGCCGCCGCAGGCGACCCGAAGGCCTCCCGCAGCGCGATTTTTCGTGATTTTCTTGGGCGGCGTCCTTGGACCGCGCCCTCGTCGGATGACCACAGGGCCGACCCACGAGGCCGATCCGGCTGGGCAACCCGCGGAAGCGCTCGGAGCTTTACTTCGAGGGCTCCACCGGGTGGCCCTTGGCACGCACCCCCTTCGCAGCCATCTCATCCAGCTTCTTACCCCAGTCGTCCTGGCCGGCCCGACGCGCAAAGTCCGCCGCAGTCATGCCCGGGTCGTTCTTCAGCCGGACGTCCGCATTCGCCGCCAGCAGCACTTCCACGCTGCTGAGACCGCCGTATCCGGCCGCCATCATCAACGGCGTCGTGCCGTTGGGCGAACGCGCATTGATGTCGGCGCCTTGCTCAATCAACCAGCGCACCACCGCCTCATTGGGGCCGGACGCCGCATAGTGCAGCGGCGACCAGCCAGCCTCATTCACATGGGCCCCGCGCTCGGTCAGCGTCTTCACCCACGGCAGGCGGCCCTTGATCGCTGCCAGCATCAGCGGCGTCTCGCCCGCCTGGTTGATGGCGTTCACATCGGTCGCTGGCGCCTTGAGCAGCGCATTCATTGCGTTCTCCGACTCTTCCCGGATGGCGATGTGCAAGGCGGTGTTGCGTTGCGCATCCCGGGTGTTCGGGTCGGTGCCCGCCAGCAGCAGTTTCATCACTTCCCCGGCGTGGTCGAACCTGGCCGCCTCATGCAGCGGGGGGGCGGGTGGACGGGGCTGGGCGGAGGGGGACGCCGCCTTGCCCGATCCGGCGACAGGCTGGGAGGCAGGGGCCGCGTTGGACGCGGTGCCGCGCTCCCCGGAAGTCTGCGCCAGCGCCACGGAGCCGCTCAGGCCCAGCAGGATCGACACGGCGAGCATGCGGCGGAGCGCGGCGCTTCGGCCCGCGCCGGTCGGATGCTGCCGCGTTTGCGCCTCCAAAGGAAGCGTCCGCCCGGTCCACCCGGCGAAACTCTTCATCGCCCCACCGGGCCCAGCCTTCACAGCCATACCGTCACCTTTCTAGAGAGCAGCGGCCACCCTCGGGCGGGCCGTCTGCATGTTGTCCTCTCGGACTGTACGCTGGGCGAAGCCCCTCAGGCCGGCAGCGGCAGTCCGAACAGCCGCCGGGTATTGGCCGTGCAGTGAGCCGCCAGTGTCTCCACCGGCAGGCCGCGCAGGTCGGCGATCAATGCCGCCACATGCGGCACATAGGCGGGCTGGTTGGTTTTGCCACGGTAGGGCACGGGCGCCAGATAGGGGCTGTCCGTCTCGATCAGGATGCGATCCAGCGGCACCATCCGGGCCACCTCGCGCAGGTCCGCTGCGTTCTTGAAAGTGACGATGCCGGAGAACGAAATGTGGAAGTCCAGGTCCAGGGCCGCCCGCGCCACGTCCATCGATTCGGTGAAGCAGTGCAGCACGCCGCCCGGCTGGCTGGCGCCCTCTTCCCGCATCAGGCGCAGGGTGTCGTCCGCGCTGGAGCGGGTGTGAATCACCAGCGGCTTGCCGGTCTGACGGGCCGCCCGGATGTGGGTGCGAAAACGCTCCCGCTGCCATTCCATGTCTTCGACGCTACGGCCGTTGAGGCGGTAATAGTCCAGGCCGGTTTCTCCGATGGCCACCACCTTCGGATGGGCAGCTTCGGCGACCAGCTGCTCCAGCGTGGGCTCGCGCATGTCCTCGGTGTCCGGGTGGACGCCGACTGTGGCAAACAGCTCCGCATGAGCGTCCGCCAGCGCCTTGACCTCGGCGAACTCGTCCATCGTGGTGCTGATGCAGATCGCCTGCTCCACCCGCGCCTGGGCCATGGCGTCCAGCAACTGGGGCAGCTGAGCCTTGAGTTCAGGGAAATTGAGGTGGCAGTGGGAATCGATGAACATCGCGAGGGCTGAAAGCGTAGGAAAGCAGCCCTGGATTATCGAGCGCCTGAAGGGCCGCCCGCTCGCGCCCGGCACAACGACCCGCAGGCTGCAAGGTCAGCGCGGCGGGGCGCGGCGCGGCGCGGGATCGACGCAGCGGCGAGACCTTCCCGCAGTGGGGCGCCTCTCCCCGCCGCGGGGGCGCGTCGAGTCAGCCAGGCAGCGCCTGGGCTCCGACGGGCCGAGGTCTTCAGATGGTCTGGGTCGGCTTCGCGGACGAGATGGCCGTGCCCAGCACCTCTTCAATGCGCAGCTTGATGACCCGGGTTTTTTCGTCCTGCGGGAAACGCACGCCGACGCCCTGTGTCCGGCCGCCCGGCGCATTGGCGGGGGTGATCCAGGCGACCTTGCCGGCCACCGGATACCGCTGCGGATCTTCCGGCAGGCTCATCAGCAGATAGATGTCATCCCCCAGCTTGTAATCGCGGGTGGTGGGCACGAACACGCCCCCTTCCGAGAAGATCGGAATGTAAGCCGCGTACAGAGCACCCTTTTCCTTGAACACGAGCTGGATCACGCTGGGCCGGGGGGTCGCAGCGGGGGCGCCGGAGGCACCGGCAGCCGACGGGGAGTTCGGGGCTGCGCTCATGGGCTTGAGGGTAAGTTCGCTCATGTCGGAAGTCTAGCGGGCCGAGAAGGCGTTCGGGGCGCGAGCGGGTTTCTTCCTGGCCTCACCCGCCAAGCAATTGGCATCAGACCGCAACAATCGCCACAAGCGGTCACGAAACGGAACTCTCGTCACCTCCGACGGCCCTCACGGACCGTGAGAGGCGGTCCTCACCGGGCCGGGCGCATCGCCTGCTGCCCCTGGGCGACCAGGGATTCCATCAGCAGACCGGCATTGAGCGGATGGTCCGCATGGCGGGCCGCCTGCTGCAGGGTCTTGGCCCACTGGTCCAGCGCGGCGCGAACGGCCGGCAATTTGGGCAATGCGTCACGCGGGAAGTAACTGGGCCCCGCCCCATGGGCGATGCGCATCAGGTCGTGCACCAGACGCTGCAGTGCCGCAATGGCCCGCGGCACCGGCCAGTCGGTCAGCGCCTGGGCCTCTCCCCGGGCGATGCGGCGCGGCAGCTCCAGCCAGGTCTTCGCGGCGATGCCCTCTTCGCTCCACAGCAGCGCTTCCTGGGGGCGCCCGCCGGTCGCATCCAGCAGGACCTCCGGCGACGCCACGCCCTGCCCGTTCAACCAGGCCAGCGCGGCGTCCCGGGCCGGCAGGGCCATCTGCAACGGCTGGCAGCGGCTGCGGATGGTGGGCAGCAATTGCTGCGGTGCGGCGCTGGCCAGCACAAAGCGCAGCAGGCCCTGCGGTTCTTCCAGAGTCTTGAGCAGCGCATTGGCGGCGACGGTATTGAGCGCCTCGGCGGGATACACCACCACCACTTTGGCTTTGCCGCGCGCCGCACTGACCTGCGCAAAGGACAACACCTGGCGGATCGACTCGATCTTGATCTCGCGGCTGGGTTTGGTCTTGCTGGCCTTGGCTTCGGTGCCTTCGGCTTCCATCGCCCCGAAGCCAAGCGGTTCGCGCAAGGCTTCCGGCAGCACCACCTGGAAGTCCGGATGGGATCGGGACCGCAGCAGATGGCAGCTGGCGCAACGACCGCAGCCGGGTTGGTCCGCGGCGGTACGGTGTTCACACAACCAGGCCTGCGCCAGCAGCAGGGCCAGGTCAAACTGGCCAACGCCGGCGGGCCCCTGCAGCAGCAGCGCATGGCTACGTCCCTGCGTCAGCGCCTGGCGCAGCGGCGCGGCCAGCCAGGGCAGCGGCAACTGGCCGTCATGGGCCAGGGCGGTGATTTCGCCGTCTTCGCTCACCGGTGTCACGGCGGTCACCATCCCCGGTCCTCCAGGGCATGAATCACCTGGCGCCCGACACCCTCGATGCTGTCGCTGGCGTCGATGCGCACAAACCGCATCGGTGCCTCCTCCGCCCGACGGGCGTAGGCCGCGCGGACGCGGCTGAAGAAGTCCAGGTCCAGCTGTTCCAGCCGGTCCGCCTCGCGGGCCTGCGCCCGGCGCTGGGCCGCCACCTGGGGATCCACGTCGAACCAGAAGGTCACATCCGGCTCCCGGCCCTGCTGTACCCAGCCGGCCAGGGTCTTGAGCACTTGCCAGTCCATGCCGCGGCCGCCGCCCTGATAGGCGAAGCTGGCATCACTGAAGCGGTCGCACAGCACCGTCTGGCCCAGGGCCAGTGCGGGCGCGATCACCCGCTGTACATGGTCCCGCCGTGCGGCAAACACCAGCAGTGCTTCGGTCAGGCCGTCCATGTCCTGTTGCAGAAAGAGCGCCCGCAGCGATTCGGCCAGCGCGGTGCCGCCCGGCTCCCGCGTCTGCACGAGGCTGGCGCCCCGCGCCCGCAGATGCTGCGCCACCCGCTCGATGTGGGTGGACTTGCCGGCCCCGTCAATGCCTTCAAAGGTGATGAATCTGCCGGTCACCGCTATGAGTTCCGATTGGGTTCCAACGCGCTGGCCTCACTGGCCGCGCTGGTATTTGTTGACCGCGCGATTATGCGCGGCGAGGTCGTCGCTGAACTGGCTGGTGCCGTCGCCACGGGCAACGAAGTACAGCGCCTTGGACGGCGTCGGATGAAGCGTGGCCTGCAGCGAGGCGAGGCCCGGCATGGAAATCGGCGTGGGCGGCAGGCCGCCGCGCAGGTAGGTGTTGTAGGGCGAGTCGGTCTGCAGGTGGATCTTGCGCAGATTGCCGTCGAAGCGCTCCCCGAGTCCGTAGATCACGGTCGGGTCGGTCTGCAGCGGCATGCCCACCTTCAGGCGGTTGATGAAAACGGCGGCCACCAGCCCGCGGTCCGCCGCTGCGCCGGTTTCCTTCTCCACAATGGAGGCCAGCACCAGCGCCTCTTCCGGGCTGCGCAGCGGCAGGCCGTCGCTGCGGCCGGCCCAGGCGGTCTCCAGACGCTTGCTCATCAACGCATAGGCGCGCTTGAGCACGGTGATGTCGCTGACCCCGCGGCTGTAGGCGTAGGTATCCGGGAAAAAGCGACCTTCGGCCGGTACGCCGGGCGCGCCGATGGCGGTCATCAGCTCGGCTTCGCTCAGGCCGGCCGTGGTCTGCTTCAGTGCTGGCGCGGCGGCCAGGGCCGCGCGCAGCTGGCGCAGGTTCCAGCCTTCGATGATGCGCAGCTGCTCCAGCGTCTGCTCGCCGCGGACCATCTTGTCCAGCAACTCGCGCGGGGTGATGCCCTCATGGACCTCATAACTGCCCGCGCGGATCTTGCGGGCCTGTCCCGACCAGCGGAACCACTGGTAGAGCAGCCGCGGGTCGCTCTGCACACCGGCACCAACCCACGCCTGTGCGACCTGCAGCGGCGGCGTCCCCGGCTCGATGCTCAGTTCCACACTGGGACGGGCCAGCGCCAGCGGCTGCTGCAACCACCAGAAGGCAGCCCCGGCCGCCCCGCCGGCCAGCAGCACGACCACCACCACCAGACGGGCCAGGAAAGTGGCCATGCGGCCGCTTCCGGTGCCTGAGCCGGACCGGTTTCCCCGTTTTTTTGATTTGTTTGCTGCGCGTGCCAAGACCGGACACCCTCTATGAAATGCGGCGCTGATGATAATCGGCCCCATGACCCAGATTTCTCAACCCACCTCCTCCGTGTCCGCCGCCCCGGTGGCGGGCGCTGTCCGCCTGAGCGACTTCGGCGTGATGCACGCCCAGGGCGAAGAAGCGGCCAAGTTCCTGCATTCGCAGCTGACCCAGGATCTGGCGCTGCAGACCCTGCAACAGGCGCGACTGGCGGGCTTTTGCTCCGCCAAAGGCCGGCTGCTGGCGACGATGCTGGCGGTCAAGCCCGACCACCAGTCGGTGCTGATGGCGCTGCCCGCGGATGTGCTGCCGGCGACCCTCAAGCGCCTGTCGATGTTCGTGCTGCGTGCGAAATGCAAACTCAGCGACGCGAGCGGCGACTGGGCGGTCTGGGGCCTGAGCGGTGAGGTGGCCGAACAGTGGCTGGGCGAGGTGATGGGCGCCCAGCCGCCAGCGCAAACCTGGCAGGTCGGACGCTTCATGGCCGCTGCCGGGCCGGTGCAAGATGGGGCCAGCCCAGCGCAGGATGCGGGCACCCCCTCGCAGGTTGCCGCAGGCGGCGCAACGCAAGAAGCGCCGCAGGCGCTGGTCACCCGCCTGCCTGACGACGGCACCGGTCCCCGCTTCCTGCTCCTGCAGCCCTCCGCCGCGCCCGCGCCCGCGCTGCCGGCGCTGGCCCTGGAAGACTGGCAAGGCCTGGACGTGCGGGCCGGCCTGGCCTGGGTGCGAGGCGCCACGGTCGAGCAGTTTGTGCCGCAGATGGTCAACCTCGAAGTCATCGGGGGTGTGAACTTCCAGAAAGGTTGCTACCCCGGCCAGGAGGTGGTGGCCCGCAGCCAGTACCGCGGCACCATCAAGCGCCGCACCCATCCGTTCGCCCTGGACGGTGAGGTGACGCCGCAACTGGCGCAGGAGATCTTCCACAGCGAGGACCCCGGCCAGCCCGCCGGCCTGGTCGCCGCCACCGGCCGCTCCGCTGGACACCCAGTGCTGCTGGCCGAAGTGAAGCTGGCCGCCCTGGAGACCGGCAGCCTGCATCTGGGCAGCGCAGCCGGTCCCCGCCTCACCCTGCAACCCCTGCCCTACACCGTTGGAGAACCTCAATGAGCGCGGTCACCGATCACGGCCCGCCCGGCACCGCCGGGACCCCGGAAGCGAGCAGCCCCGAGCTGTACGTGTATTACCGCGTGCACATGGACCAGGCCGCCGCGGCCCGCGCCGCCTTCGAGACCACCTGCGCGGGACAGCCGGTGCGGCTGCTCCAGCGCCGCGACCATGATCCGGTCTTCCAGACCTGGATGGAAATCTATGCCCCCCCGCTGAACGACGCCATCGGCGTGGAAGCGCGGGTGGCCGCCGCCCTGGCGCCGTTTGCCCAGGGCCCCCGCCACCGCGAGGTCTTCGCCGCCCTCGCCGGACCGGTGGGTGGTGGCTGATGGAACACAACGTCACCCTGATCAGCACCCTGGCCGCCGGTTTCGGTCTGGCCCTCATCTTCGGCTTCATCGCCGAACGTCTGCGCGTTCCGGCCCTGGTCGGTTACCTGCTGGCCGGCATCGCCATCGGACCGGCCACGCCCGGTTATGTGGCGGACATCGGCATCGCCTCGCAGCTCTCCGAAATCGGCGTGATGCTGCTGATGTTCGGCGTGGGCCTGCACTTCTCTCTCAAAGACCTGATGGCCGTCAAACGCATCGCCCTGCCCGGCGCGGTGGTGCAGATGACGGTGGCCACCCTGCTGGGCATGGGCCTGGCGATGAGCTGGGGCTGGTCCTTCGGCGGGGCGCTGGTGTTCGGCCTGTCCCTCTCCTGTGCCAGCACGGTGGTGCTGCTCAAGGCACTGGAAGCGCGGGGCGCGATCGACTCCGTCAATGGCCGCATCGCCATCGGCTGGCTGGTGGTGGAAGACCTGGCCACCGTGCTGATTCTGGTGCTGCTGCCGCCGCTGGCGCCGATGTTGAGCGGCGGCGCGGCCGTCGGCGAAACGGCCGGTCAGGCGCCGCTGTGGCAGACCCTGGCTGAAACGCTGGCGCAGATCGCCGCCTTCGTGGCGCTGATGCTGGTGGTGGGCCGGCGCCTGTTGCCGTGGATGCTCTGGCAGGTGGCCCGTACCGGCTCCCGCGAACTCTTCACCCTGATGGTCATCGCGGTCGCGATTGGCATCGCCTACGGGGCCTCGGAACTGTTCCACGTGTCCTTCGCCCTCGGCGCGTTCTTCGCCGGCATGGTGATGCGGGAATCCGAATACAGCCACCGGGCGGCGGAGGAATCGCTGCCGCTGCGGGATTCGTTCTCGGTGCTGTTCTTCGTGTCCGTCGGCATGCTGGTGGATCCGATGACGGTGGTGCAGCAACCCTGGCATGTGCTGGGCACGGTGCTGGTGATCATCCTGGGCAAGGCCCTGGCCGCGACGGCGCTGGTGCTGTTGTTCCGCTACCCGCTGAACACCGCCATGACGGTGTCGGCGAGCCTGGCGCAGATCGGCGAGTTCAGCTTCATCCTCGCGGGCCTGGGTCTGCAGCTGGGCCTCATGCCCAAGGACGGCATGAATCTGGTGCTGGCCGGCGCGATGATCTCGATCGCCCTGAATCCGGTGATGTTCGCCGCGGTGGGTCCGGTGCAGCGATGGGTGCTGGCCCGCTCGGCCTTCGCCCGCAAGCTGGAGCAGCGGGACGACCCCTATGCCGAGCTGCCGATGACCACCGAACGCGCCTTCCTCGAAGGCCAGGTGGTGCTGGTGGGTTACGGCCGGGTCGGACGCCGCATTGCGCAGGCATTGGATGAGCGCCACATTCCCATCGTGGTGGCGGAGCAGAACCGCGAAACGGTGGAGGCGCTGCGCAAGCAGGGCCGCGCCGCGGTGAGTGGCGATGCGAGCGACCCGATGGTGCTGATCCAGGCCCACATTGCCAATGCGGCGATGCTGGTGGTGGCGCTGCCTGACTCGATGAAGGCCCGTCAGATGGCGGAGATTGCGCGGCAGCTCAATCCCGGCATCGAGATCGTCCTGCGCACCCATGGCGAGGAAGAGTCCGCCCTGCTGCGCAAGGAGCAACTGGGCACGGTCTTTTATGGGGAAGAGGAACTGGCGCGCGGCATGAGCCGGCATGTCCTGCAGCGCTTCAATGCGCCGCTGGACCACCCCGGGGACAACGCGGCGGTGCCGGCGGCGGGGCACTGAGCGCCGGGGCGGCGTGACACCCGCCCCGGCGGGCAGCGGATCCGCCGCCTCGCCCGCTCACAGGGCCCGCACCATCTCCACGTGCTGGATGCTGGCCTCTTCAAACACCGGACCGCGCCGCTGGAATCCGGCCCGCGTGTAGAAGCCTTCTGCGCTCAACTGGGCATGCAGCAGCACCTCCCGGTAGCCACGCTCCCGACCGGCCTGCATCAGCGCATCCAGCACCTGGCGGCCGACCCGGCTGCCGCGCATCGGCGACAGCACCGCCATGCGACCGATCTTGGCCACCCCCGGCACATGCTCCAGCAGCCGGCCGGTGGCCAGCGGGCGGCCCAGCCGGTTGTAGGCGACCGCATGGGTGCAGCTTTCGTCGGCCGCGTCCCACTCCATGTCGGCGGGGATGCGCTGCTCCTCCACAAACACAGCCTGACGGATGCGGTGCGCATCCGCGCCGAGTGTGGCCCAGTCGCCCACCTTGGCCACCGTCATCAGCTCATGTCGCTCAAAGCTCAGCAGCAGATCGCGCAGCGGCTGCGGCACCGGCTGCGGCTCACGGCTGCTGGCCTCGGCGAACACATAAACGATTTCGCCATGCACCAGGCATTCGTCGCCGCGAAAGACGGCGCAGGCCATGGTGAGCGAGGTGGTGCCGACCCGCTCGGTCCGCACGCCGATATCCAGCAGTTCGTCATACAGCGCCGCATCCAGATATTCCACGGTCGACTTGCGTACGAACAGGTCGCCCCCCAGCGTTTGCATCGTCTGGGCATACGGCAGCGCCAACGCACGCCAGTAGCCGCCGACGGCGGTGTCGAAGTAGGTCAGGTAGTGGCCGTTGAAGACGATCTGCTGCGCATCGACTTCAGACCAACGCACCCGCAAACGCTCCATGAAGCGGAAGCGCGCGCGGGTGGGCACCGAGGCGGTGGACGGGGCTTGGGTCATGGCGAGGCGGTCTCTGGGTGGGGTCCGGTCACGGCGCCGGGTACGGTCTCGGGCAGGTGGAAAGCGCGCTGAAGCGCCTGCGCGCAGGCATCCAAGGCCACTTCGGCTTCCGGAATGCTGCGGCCCATCTTGATGAAATCATGCGTCACGCCACGATACAACTCCAGCTGCACCGCATTGCCGTGGGCGCGCAACAGATCGGCATACGCCACGCCTTCGTCGATCAGCGGATCGGCTTCCGCCAGGATGAAGCAGGCCGGGGCCAGCCCTTCATGGTCTTCCGCATTCAGCGGGGCAAAGCGCCAGTCGTCGCGCTGGGCATCCGGCAGGTATTGATTGAAGAACCAGGCGATGGTGTCCGCTTCCAGCAGGTGGCCCTGGGCGAACTTGCGGTGGCTGTCGGTGTCCGCATGGGCGGTGGCGCCGGGGGTGATCAGCAGCTGCAACGTCAGCGGGTGGCCCAGCTCGCTCTGAATGTCCCGGGCATGCAGCGCGGTGACGGCAGCGAGCGTGCCGCCGGCACTGTCACCGCCCACCGCGATGCGGGCCGGGTCCAGGCCCAGCGACGGTGCCGCCTGCATCAGCCAGCGCAGCGCCGCCCAGCAGTCGTCCACCGCGGCGGGGAACGGGTGCTCGGGCGCCAGCCGGTAATCCAGCGCCAGCACCGCGGCCCCGCTGCGCAGCGCCAGCTGGCGGCAGAGGCTGTCGTGGGTTTCCAGGTTGCCGATGACAAAGCCACCGCCGTGGAAGTACAGCAGCACCGGCAAGGTGCCCGCCTCGCGTGCGGTGGGTGCATACAGGCGCGCCGCCATCTCGCCGGCCGGGCCGGGAATGCGCAGATTGTCGATGCGGGTCAGCGGGGCGCGCGGCAGATCGAGGATTTCCGCGCCCATCAAATAGGCAATGCGGGCCTGCTTGGGCGTGAGGCTGTGGAAAGCCGGGCGATTGGCGCGGTGAATGCGCTCCAGCACCGCGGCCATCCGCGGTGTCAACAAGGTGCTACTCAACAGGAACTCCAGGGCTTACTCTCGGTGAGGTTTCAGCCAACTTCAGGGGGCCCGGGCGGGCATGGACGCATTGTCCCAGATCGCCTCGCGCCTGCCCCATCGATCCGAACAGCCCTTCACCGTCCTCGGAGACAAGACATGGCCCTGATCCAGTATCTGACGCATGTGCACATGGAGGCCGGCGCCCGCCGGCTGCTCGGCGCGGAATGCACCCGGGTGGGCATCCGGCGCCCGCTGGTGGTCACCGATGCCGGGGTGCGCGCCGCCGGGGTGCTGGACCAGGCGCTGGAGCACGGACCGCAGCCGGCACCGCCAGTGTTCGACCGCACGCCGCCCAATCCGACGGAAGCGGCCGTCCGCGAAGCCGCGGCCCTCTACCGGGAGCACCAGTGCGACGGACTGATCGCCATTGGCGGCGGCTCCAGCATCGACCTGGCCAAAGGCGTGGCCATTGCCGCCACCCATGAAGGGCCGCTGACCCGTTACGCCACCATTGAAGGTGGCGCGGGGCAGATCACCGCTCGGGCTGCGCCGTTGATTGCGGTGCCCACGACCGCCGGCACCGGGTCGGAGGTGGCCCGGGGTGCCATCCTCATCGTGGACGACGGCCGCAAGCTGGGTTTTCACAACTGGGAGCTGCTGCCGAAGTCCGCCATCTGTGATCCGGAGCTGACCCGGCGGCTGCCGCCCGGCCTCACCGCCGCGACCGGCATGGATGCCATCGCCCACTGCATGGAGACCTTCATGTCCGCCGCCTTCAATCCGGCAGCGGACGGCATCGCGCTCGAAGGTCTGCGACGGGGCTGGCGCCAGGTGGAGCGTGCCACCCGCCACGGCGACGACATGGACGCCCGGCTGGACCTGATGGCAGCCAGCACGCTGGGCGCCCTGGCCTTCCAGAAAGGCCTGGGCTGCGTGCATTCACTCAGCCATGCGCTGGGCGGGCTAATGCCAACGCTGCATCACGGCACGCTCAATGCGGTGTTCCTGCCGGCGGTGATCCGATTCAACGCTGAGCATGAGAGCCTGCGCCGCGAGGACAAGATCGCCCGCATGGCCCATGCCATGGGCCTGCAGGAAGGCGTGACGGCGGACGAACTGGCGGCCGCCGTGCAGGCGATGACGGCGCGGCTCGGTCTGCCCACCCGCCTGGCGGAGATGGGAGTGACGGCCGATCTGTATGACCCGGTCATCGCGCGCGCGGAGCGGGACCACTGCCACAAAACCAATCCGCGCGAAGCCAGTACCAGCGACTATCGACGGATGCTCGAGGCGTCGATGTGATGCAGCCTCAATAACGCAGACTCTATAACGCAGGCTCTATAACGCAGACTCTATAACGCCGCCTCAGTGACGCGGCGTCCGTTCCGGCGGATCCAGATACGGACTGCGCGCAGGCCGGATGGCCGGCACATCGGTGCCCGCCGCAAAATTGCCGGGCCGCGCGCTGAGCAGCACCGCCAGCAGATCGGTGACCTTCAGCGGTTTGTAGAGCAATCGGCTGAAGCCGGCGGCGTCCGCCTTCTCCTGGGTGATCTCCGGTCCGCCCGCCGTCAGGCACACATACATGCAGTGGCGCCCCGCCTCGGCGTCGATCACCTTGGCCTCGGACACCACTTCCAGGCCGTTCATGTCCGGCATGTCGAAATCCACAAACACCAGTTCCGGCTTGAAGAGCTTCGCGAGCCGGAGTCCCACCCGGCCACTGTAGGCCACGGCCGTGGCGCATCCATAGCAGCGAAACAGCTCGCTGAGGGTGCGGGCGCCTTCGGGATCGTCATCGATGAACAGAACCCGCAAGGCGGAGGGGGACACATCGGTCATTCGTACAAGCTCCGAAATTCAACAGCGACGGACGCTCTTTATGTCCGTTAGCCCACGTAAAAGGCAATTGGCGTGCCTGATCATTGCGGAAGTTGCAAGGCCGTGCGGTAACCCAATGAAAAAGGGCCGCGCCCTTGTGGAGCGCGGCCCGGGGGTTCGGGCTGGATTCGGAGCGGAGGGCCCGAGACCGTCTTCAACCGTGCTTGGCGTCGAAGAATTGCTCGTCTTCGGTCGACCCCTTGAGGGCGGCCGTCGAAGCCTGCGCTTCGATGGTGGTGGTGACCGCATCGAAGTAACCGGTGCCGACTTCGCGCTGGTGCTTCACCGCGGTGAAGCCCTTCTCCGCCGCGGCGAATTCGGCCTCCTGCAACTCCACGAAGGCGCTCATGTTGTTGCGGGCGTATCCATAGGCCAGGTTGAACATCGAGTAGTTCAGGCTGTGGAAGCCGGCCAGGGTGATGAACTGGAACTTGTAGCCCATCGCACCGAGTTCACGCTGGAACTTGGCAATGGTGGCGTCGTCCAGGTTCTTCTTCCAGTTGAAGGACGGCGAGCAGTTGTAAGCCAGCAGCTTGCCGGGGAACTTGGCGTGAATGGCTTCGGCGAAGGCCTTGGCAAAGGCCAGGTCCGGCTTGCCGGTTTCGCACCAGATCATGTCGGCATAGGGGGCATAGGCCAGGCCGCGGCTGATGGCCTGCTCCAGACCGTTGCGGGTGCGGAAGAAGCCTTCCACCGTGCGTTCGCCGGTGCAGAAGGGCTTGTCGTTGTCATCGACGTCGGTGGTGACGAGGTCACCGGCTTCCGCATCGGTGCGGGCCAGCAGCACGGTCGGTACGCCCATGGTGTCGGCCGCCAGTCGGGCGGCGACCAGCTTGGCCACCGCCTCACGGGTGGGAACCAGAACCTTGCCGCCCATGTGGCCGCACTTCTTGGCGGCGGCGAGCTGGTCTTCGAAGTGCACGCCCGCGGCGCCGGCTTCGATCATCGCCTTCATCAGCTCAAAGGCATTGAGCACACCGCCGAAGCCGGCTTCCGCATCGGCCACGATGGGGGCGAAGAAGTCGATGTCGCTCTTGCCTTCGCTCCACTGGATTTCATCCGCACGCTTGAAGGTGCTGTTGATGCGGCGCACCACCTTGGGCACCGAGTCCACCGAATACAGCGACTGGTCGGGATACATCTCGCCGTTGCTGTTGGCGTCCCCGGCCACCTGCCAGCCGGACAGGTAGATGGCCTTCAGGCCGGCCTTGACCTGCTGCATCGCCTGGTTGCCGGTCAGGGCGCCCAGGGCGTTGATGAAGGGCTCGTTGTTCACCAGGTTCCAGAGCTTTTCCGCACCGCGCTTGGCCAGGGTGTGTTCGATCGGCAGGGAGCCGCGCAGCCGAACCACGTCCGCAGCCGTGTAGCCCCGCTGAATGCCCTTCCACCGGGGGTTCTCCGCCCATTCCTTTTCAAGGGCTGCAATCTGCTGGTCGCGGGTCATGGTGCTCATGGAAATCTCCTGATCTTGAGAGTTGAAATCGGGCTGAAAACTGCATTGCCTTGGACTCAAGATTAGGCGGCGACCTGCGCCTTGTGGACCCTTATGTCTTATATAAGACTCAAAATCTTCTCCTTTGAAATCAATAACTTGCAACTTGCAAACCGTATGATGAAACGCGCTTCTCCATGATGAGAAATTTTGCGGCGGTGCAGCACGCCCGCTTTTTACATAACGGCGTCATCGTTTCACCATCTGAAAATCACCCGCTTTGAGCCGTTGGCGACGGGGTGATCAACCCACCCCTTTGCAGGTCGCGCCCCTGCATTGATGCGATTGGGGCCTTCATTTCAGCAAGAACGTGAGGCAGCGGAACGATGAGCCGCGGCCACTATGGCCATGCATGTCACGAGTTTCCTTGCCGGCATGTCGCCAGCACCTCTCCGGTCGGTGGGTCCCACCCGTGCAGTGTTTCGCGCGCCCTGCGCATCGGGACGACCGGCCAAACGGCATGTGGACCGGTGCGGCGGCGCAATCGCCGGCTTTTCATTCCCTCTATTGGAGAATTCTCATGATTCCAGCACTCATCGGCGGTCTCGCCCAAAGCGTCATCCCGCAAGTCGCCGGCGGCGCCATTCAACAAATCGCCGGTGGCCTGACCGGCGGCCAGCCGGGCATCGGTGGCGGTCTGGCCTCCGGCCTGCTCGGCAATGTAATTGGTGGCCTGACCGGCCGTCCGTTCTGATCGCCTGATCAGCAACGACAAGGGCGCCGCTTCCCTCGGGAGGCGGCGCCCTTTTTCATGATCGATTCAGATGCGATCCCGGTGCGATCCAGGGGCCGGTCTTCAGCCCGATCGAGCGAGACCGGCGATGCCCGGCATCACTCCAGCTTCAGCTTCTGCGTTTCCACGACCTTCTTGTAGACGTCGTATTCCGCCTTGATCTGCGCCGAGAACTGTTCCGGCGTGTTGGCCACGATGATCGAGCCGGTCTCTTCGATGCGCTTCTTCACGTCCGGCATCTGCACCGTCTTGCTGACGGCGTCATGCACCTTGGTCACGACTTCCTTGGGCAGGTTCTTCGGCCCATAGATGCCGTAGAAGGCCATGCGGTTCACCGGCTCCAGGCCCACTTCCTTGAAGGTGGGCACATTCGGCAGCACCGCCAGGCGCTGCGGCGCGGCCACGGCGATGGCGATCAGGCGGCCGTCCTTGATGAAGGGCAGTGCCGATGGCAGGTTGTCGAAGATCATCGGCACCTGACCGGCCACGGTGTCGTTCAGGGCCGGACCTGCACCGCGGTAGGGGATGTGGGTCACAAACACACCGGCCAGGCTCTTGTACAGCTCCATCTGCAGGTGGCCAATGCCGCCAGTGCCGGAGCTGGAATAGCTGTACTTGCCGGGGTTCTTCTTCAGCTCCGCCACAAAGCCCTTGTAGTCCTTGGCCGGGAAGGACGGATGCACCGCAATCACATTGGGCGTGGCCGCAATGTTGATGATGGGGGTGAAGTCTTCCAGCGGCTTGTAGGGCACCTTCGGATTGATGGCCGGATTGGCCGCGGTGGTGGACACCGTGGCCACGCCCAGCGAATAACCGTCCGGTGCCGACTTGGCTGTGTCGTTGGCGCCGATGATGCCGCCGCCGCCCGCCTTGTTTTCCACGATCATCGTCTGACCCAGCGGGCCGTTGATGTTCTGGGCCACCACGCGGGCAATGATGTCGGTTGTGCCGCCGGGTGCAAACGGCACCACCAGCTTGACCGGCTTGTTGGGATAGGTCTGGGCCAGAGCCAGTGCGCTGCACAGGCTCAGGCCGCCCAGGAGCAGCCCGTGTTGGAACAACTTGCGACGGTTCATGGTCTCCTCATCGGGGAAGCAATATCAGTCCCGGAGCTTAAGGAGTCATGCGCCCCCTCCGCGCTAGCGGAATTACGTATGGTCGCAAGTTTGACGAAGCGCCCATTCAATGTGTTCCGCGAGCAACGGCGAAGCTCTCTGTTGGCCAGCACACAAAGCGGCGCGGATCGACGCACGCAGCTCGGCATCCAGCGACTGGCGCAGCGCATTGCCCATCGCCACCGCCAGGTTCCGCTGCCAACGCGCGTGGCCGATGCGTCGAATGGCCGAGCCTTCGGTGCGCTTGAGGAAGGTGGCTTCGTCCCAGGCCCACAGCTGCAGCAGCGAGGCATGGCCCAGCGGCTCGCGCCAGTCGAAGTCAGGCAAGGCCTGGCGCCGCGCAAACTTGTTCCAGGGACAGACGAGCTGGCAGTCGTCGCAGCCGTAGATGCGATTGCCCATGGCGGGCCGCAGTTCCTCCGGAATCGGCCCGTCCTGCTCGATGGTCAGGTAGCTGATGCAGCGCCGGGCATCCAGGCGGTATGGCGCGACGATCGCCTGCGTCGGGCAGGCGTCCAGGCAGGCGCGGCACTGGCCGCAGTGGGCGGTGACCGGCTCGCTCGGCGGCAGCGGCAGATCCAGATAGATCTCCCCGAGGAAGAACATCGACCCGGCCTCCCGGTGCAGGGTTAGGGTGTGCTTGCCCCGCCAGCCGATGCCCGAGCGGCTGGCCAGTTCCACCTCCAGCACCGGTGCCGAGTCGGTGAACACCCGGTGCCCCAGCGGCCCCACGGCCGTCTGGATGCGGTCGGCCAGCTGCTGCAGGCGCTGGCGCAGCACCTTGTGATAGTCCCGCCCCCGGGCATAGAGCGAGACCTGGGCGCGGGCCGGATCGGCCAGGGCCGCATGCTCCTTTTGCTGCCAGTCGGCGTCCAGATGGGCCGGTAGGTAGTCCATGCGTGCGGTCAGCACACACAGCGTGCCGGGCACCAGCTCGGCCGGCCGCGCGCGCTTCATGCCGTGGGCCTGCATGTAATGCATCTGGCCATGAAAGCCGGCATCGAGCCAGGCTTGCAGGCCCGCTTCCGCATCGGTGAGATCGACGTGGGCCACGCCAATCTGTGAGAATCCGAGCTCAAGCGCCCAGGTGCGGATCTGACCCGTCAACGCATGCAGCGTGTCGGGCGTTCGGTCGGGAGCGTTCAGCAAGGATTCCATAGGTTTTGAGCATTTTAGAAACCCGCCAATTCCGTTGGCCTGATGAGGCCGCCTGCGAGCGTTTTGCGCAGGCGCTGGCCCGGTGTCCGCAAATCTCGGACCTCAGTATCGAACTCGAGGGCGGCCTCGGGGCCGGCAAGACCAGCCTGGTGCGGCATCTGCTGCGCGCGCTGGGCGTGACCGGTCGCATCAAGAGCCCCAGTTATGCGGTGGTGGAGGACTATCAGCCCCCTGCCCTGCAAGGCCTGCCCGCCCATCACTTCGACTTCTACCGCTTCAACGACCCGCGCGAGTGGGAAGACGCCGGCTTTCGCGACCTCTTTGCCGCGCCGGGGCTGAAGCTGAGCGAATGGCCCCAGAAAGCGGCCGGCATGCTGCCGCCGCCCGACCTTCACCTGACCCTGGACGTGGCGGACGACGACCGCCGCGATGTCCTCGCCCAGGCTCACACGCCCCGCGGCGTGGCGCTGCTGGCGGAACTGACCCAATACCTCGATCAAGCATGACTGGAGACTCCCGGACCTCTGCCCCGCGCCGCCGCGCGCTCCGCCAGATGGGTGCGCTGGTGCTCAGCGTGCCGGTATGGCCGGCCACCCTGCCCTCGGTGGCGCAGGCGGCGGGCTCGTCGGCGTCCATCATTGCGGTGCGCGTCTGGCCGGCAGAAGACTACACCCGCGTCACGCTGGAATCCGACCGTGCCCTGGCCGCCAAGAGCTTTCTGGCCAACCATCCGGACCGGCTGGTGATCGACATCGACGGCCTGGAACTCAGCCCCGACCTGCGGGAACTGCTGGGCAAGGTCCGGCCGGACGATCCCTACATCGCGGCGGTGCGCGTCGGCCAGAACCAGCCGCGGGTGGTGCGCATCGTGTTCGACCTGAAGCAGCCGATTGCCCCCCAGGTGTTCACCATCGAGCCGGTGGCCGCCTACAAGAACCGGCTGGTGCTGGATCTGTATCCGTTGCAGGAGCGTGATCCGCTGCTGGATCTGGTCCGCGAGAAGGAAGCGGCGGAACAGGCTGCCGCCCAGTCGGTGCAGGATGCGCTGGGGGAGCTGATCGACAAGATCGGTCGCCCGCAGCCGGCCGCCTCTGAAGCGGAACGCGCCGTGGCGCAGGCCCGCCCCCAGGCCCGTCCTGCGCCGCGCCCCGCCGGCCCCACCCCACCACCGCCACCCGCACCCACCCCGCCACCGCCCCTCAAGGACGTGGCGCCGGAGATGAGCCAGGCCAAGCTGGACCGGCTGATCGTGATTGCGATCGACCCCGGTCATGGCGGTGAAGATCCGGGCGCCATCGGCCCCAGCGGGCTCAGGGAAAAGGATGTGGTGCTGGCCATCGGTCTGAAGCTGCGCGAGCGGCTCAACAGCAATCCCAAGATCCGCGTCATGATGACCCGCGACGCCGACTTCTTCGTGCCCCTGGGCGAGCGGGTGCGCAAGGCCCGCCGGGTGCAGGCCGACCTCTTTGTCTCGATCCATGCCGACGCCTTCATCACTCCCAAGGCCCGCGGCGCTTCCGTGTTTGCCCTGTCCTCCGGTGGTGCCAGTTCCACGGCCGCGCGCTGGATGGCCGACAAGGAAAACGCCGCCGATATCGTGGGCGGCGTCAACACCAAGGGTGTGAAGGACGACGGCGTGCTGCGCGCCATGCTGGACATGAGCACCACCGCGCAGATCAAGGACAGCATGAAGCTGGGCGGCGAAGTGCTGGGTCAGATCGGCAAGGTGGGCAAGCTGCACAAGGGCAGCGTGGAACAGGCGGGATTTGCGGTGCTCAAGGCGCCGGACGTGCCCTCCATCCTGGTGGAGACGGCCTTCATCTCCAACCCCGAGGAAGAGTCCAAGCTACGCGACCCGGACTATCAGGATGAACTGGTCAAGGCGCTGGCGACCGGGATTGCCCGCTACTTTGCGAAGAATCCCCCGCTGGCGGCGCGGCATCGGGCGCTTTGACGGGAATGGATGTTGCTTGAAAAAAAGGCCGGAGCACTCGAGGTGCACCGGCCTTTGATCTTCTGACCCTTTCCCTCTCCGCAAGACGTCCGCGAAGGGTGCTGCGGGCTTCCTGCGGATAGCGGGTCTCTGGTGTCAGATTTTGGGTATCAGGCTAGAGCTATCAAGCCTGCTGACGACGGCGACGCAGCAACGCCACGCCCACCATGCCCAGACCGGCCAGCGCCAGGGTGCCGGGTTCCGGCACGCTGTTGGCAGCGGCAGCCGAGAAGTTCAGATTGTCGATCGCCACCGCACCGCTCTGGATGATCTCGAAGCGGGCGATGTTGGAGGTGGAATTCACGCTCAGGCTGAACCAGCTGGTGCCGCTGCCCGAAGCCGAGGCCAGCAGATGGTTGGCGCTGTCGTAGACATTCAGCGTGGCGCGATCGAAATCATTGCCTTCATCACCCACCAGCATCGACAGGCTGTTCACCGCCACGCTGAAGTAGCCGGTGATGTTGTCCCAGCCCGACGAGCCCAGCGAGTAGTTACCCGCAGCCGACTTGCTGCCGGAGTGGTCGTAGACCCAGTACGAGGTGTTGGCACTGAAGGTCAGACCCTTGCTGGCGTAGCGGTCGTAGGTCGGCGTGACATTGCGCAGGTCTTCGAAGTTCACGGTCGCGGCGGCGGCCGGCGTCACAACGGCCACCAGCCCGGCGGCGGCCATTGCCAGGGAGGCGATCAGGCGATTCAGCATGAGGTGCTCTTATAAGAAATGTCCAAACGCACTCCAAGTAGCGAAATGTGTGCCAACGCACTAAGTCATTGATTCCCTTATCCCTAAGGATAGGGATGCCGTGTCACTGTAAAAAGCTTCGACAGCGGCTTGAAACTGTTCGTGAACTGCGTCACGGATGGTGAGATCGGGCTGTCGGAAAATTTGACAGTGTTGCGGCGCTAAAGAAAAACACCCCGCCTCCGGATCGGGTCCGGAGCACGGGGTGTTCATGAAACGCAAGCGTCGGGCTTGCTCAGCGGCGCAGCGGCCGATCCACTCTGCGGCTAAGCCCTTCAGCGCTTCTGAAGCTCAACCGCCGACCTTCGTCGGCATCGCCGGCGGTTCGGTCCGCTGGATCGGCTTCCAGGTCTTGAGCCGCTCCATCACATTGGCCACGGCCGCTTCCAGTTGCACGTCGCGACCTTCATTCACGGCCACCGGGTCGAGGTTGACATCGATATCCGGCGCCACGCCTTCGTTCTCGATGCGCCATTCCCCTTCCGGCGTGAAGAAGCGGAAGAACGGCACCACCAGCGAGCCACCGTCGATCAACGGCGGATTGGCCGCGATGCCGATCAGCCCGCCCCAGGTCCGCTTGCCGATCAGCGGACCGAGGCCGGTACGGCGGAAGGCATACGGCATGAAGTCGCCGCCCGACCCTGCGTCCTGGTCGATCAGCATCGCCTTGGGCCCATAGATCGCGCCGCCCGGGGTGTCGTAGACCAGCGCGTCGCGGTCCTTCCAGCTGCCCAGGTAGGCGCGGCCCAGCACCTCGGTCACGTAGTTGGCGGCCTGGCCGCCGCCGTTGCGACGGTCATCCATCACCAGGCCCTGCTTGTCCACCTGCGCGAAGAACATGCGGTTGAACAGCTGGAAGCCTTGGGTCGCCGTGTCCGGCATGTAGACGTAGGCCAGCTTGCCACCGCTCAGGCGGTCCACTTCCTGGCGGTTGTGCTCCACCCAGTCCCACTGGCGCAGCGCCACTTCGCTCGCGATCGGCTCCACCTGCACCTGACGGGCGCCCAGCCCCTTGGCGTCGCTGGCGATCGTCAGCTGCACCGGTTTGCCGACGGTGTTTTCCAGTTGCTGGAAGAGGTTGTGCTGGGCATCCACCGGGCGGCCGTTGACCGCCAGCAGGTAGTCCCCCGCCTTGACGTTGAGGCCCGGGGCCGCCAGCGGCGCCTTCAGGAACGGATTCCAGCGATCGCCCTGGAAGATCTTGCTGATGCGGTAGTGGCCGCCGTCAAAGCTGAAGTCCGCGCCCAGCAGGCCAATGGCCACCTTGGGTTCGGTCAGCACGTCGCCGCCGCCAACACGGTTGTGGCCGACCTGCAGCTCGCCGATCATCTCCACCATCAGCTCGTTCAGGTCTTCACGACGCTGCACATGGGCCAGCAGCGGCAGATAACGCTGATAGATGCCCTTCCAGTCCACGCCATGCAGCTTGGGGTCGTAGAAGAATTCCTTCTCCATCCACCAGGTCTCGTCAAAGATCTGGCGCCATTCGGCGCGCGGGTCGATGCGCACCTTCAGGCCAGAGACATCCACCGGCTTGGCGTCGATCTTCTCCCGCGCATCGGCCACCTCCAGCCGGCCATTGCCCAGGTCGAAGAGGATTTTCTTGCCGTCGGCACTCAGGGAATAGTCCTGCACGCCCGGCTTGATGGACTTGGCCTTTTTCTCTTCGAAGTCGAAACGGAACAGCGAGCCGCGCTCGTTGCCATCGCCGGATGGCGGCTCGATGCTGGTGCCGGGCTGTTCACGCTCGATGTAGAACAGGGCGCCATCGGCGGCGACGTCCAGATGGTCGTACCGCGCCTGGGCCACCGGCAGACCGACGATGCGGTTCTGCAGGCCGGCGAAGTCGATGCGCACCGGCTTGGCCTTGCCGTCCTTCTTGTCGCCCTTCTTGTCGTCCTTCTTGTCGGACTTGGCGTCAGCTTTGGCATCCACCTGGCCGTCAGCCTTCTTGTCCGACTTGCTGTCGGACTTGTCGCCCTTGTCCTCATCGTCGCCGTCCCCGGCGCCGCCCTTGCCGGCCTTGCCGTCTTCATCACCCGCCTTGGGCAGCAGCGGCGACGAGCCGTCCGACCGCAGCACCGCCGCGAACAGCCCCATGCGCAGCGAACGCTCCTGGGTGGACATGTCCAGGCCCACCTGCGCCGGTCCCGAGTTCACCGATGCGGCGAAGAACAGCACGTCCCCCTTGCTGGAGAACACCGGCTGCTCGGCATGGCTCATGCCGTCGGTCAGCGTGTGCTGCTGGCCGGTCTGGAAATCGTGCACCTTGATCTGGCTGAAGTGATTGCGGCCGGTCACCGTGTAGGCGAGCCAGCGGCCATCGGGCGAGAAGCTGGCGTCGTAGTTCTGGCGGCGTGGGCTGCTGTCGATCTTCAACAGTTGACCCGACTGCACGCCGGACAGCGGCAGCTGATAGAGGTTGAGATGGTTGTCCTGCAGCAGCAGGCGGCTGCCGTCGGGCGACCAGTCCAGCAAGCGGAAATAACCGGTCTCCGGCAGCAGAATCTTGCGCGGCGTTTTGCCCACGGCCTGGTCGCCGAGCTGGTCGCGCAGCACCACCTGATGGCGCATGCCGGGCTCGTCGGACACATAGGCCACCTGCTGGCCGTCCGGGCTCCACAGGGCGTCCTTTTCGCGGACGCCGGACGTCTGGGTGAGGTTGCGCACCACACCGTCCTTCACCGGCACCGAAAACACCTCGCCCCGCGCGCTCACCAGCACCCGCTTGCCGGTGGCCGACAGCGCCACGCTGGTGATGGTGCGGGCGGCATCCTTCCACTGCACCCGCGCCTGGGCGCTGGGTTCGTTCAGGCTGACGTTCAGCGTCACCGGCTCGCCACCCGCGAGGCTGATTTCCTTGAGGCGGCCGCCCACCTCATAGACGATGCGGCCATCGCGGCCGTCCGCCGTCTTGACGTCCCAGCTGGTTTCCTTCGTCAACTGGCGCAGGGATTTGCTGCGGGTGTTGTAGGCGAAGAGGTTGGCGGCACCGTCATTGCGATCGGAGATGAAGACGACTTCATCGCCCATCCAGATCGGGTTCCAGTCGGTGGCATTGACGTGGGGAATCTCTTCCCAGGTCTTGCCCTTGGGGTCGATGATCCAGATCGGCGGCGTGGTGCCGCCGCGGCTCTGACGCCAGCCGCTGGCGCCGTTGTTGGCCTGGCGGTAGGGTCGGTAGGCCAGCAGACGACCGTCCGGGCTCCAGCTGCCCTCGTAGGCCACGGCCTTCATCACCTGCTGCTCGAAGCCGCCGCCCACCGGCACTTCGTAGAGCTGGTTGCTGCGGTTGTTCAGCACCTGGCGTGGCGACGCGAACAGCACCCGCTGGCTGTCCGGGCTCCAGCCGGTGACCTGGTCGCTGCTGCCGTGCCAGGTCAGGCGGCGGGGCTGGCCGCCGGCGGTGGGCACCACATACACGTCGGTATTGCCGTCATAGGCGGCCGAGAAGGCGAGCCACTGGCCGTCCGGCGAGAATTTCGGAGTGAATTCCGACGTCACCCGCGGCACCAGCTGGCGCGGCTGGCTGCCGTCGCGGTTGGCGAGCCACAGCGCCCCGCCATACACAAAGGCCAGATGCCGGGCCGACACCGCCGGCTGACGCAGCAGCAGGCTGACGGCGGCGCCGGAGGCGGTCACCGGGGACACCGCCGCCGTAGCCGATGCCGATGAGGGAGGCGTGCCAGCGGTGGCGGAGGCCGCCGCGGACGAACCGGACTGCGACATCGCAGGCGATACGGCCAGGCCGGCGGCCAGGCTGACGGCGACGTTCAGGGCCAGGGCGATGGCCTGGCTCAGGGAACTCAGTTGCATGGGGCTGGGTACGGTGAAGTACGGTTGAAACCAGCGCCGCAGAATAGCGGGCTGGCGGGACCGTGCCGAAGCTCACCCCCATCGAACTGGCGCGTCCGGACTCGGGAGATACCCGAAGACGGGCCTGTCCCGCGGCCTCGTCTGGACCGGCCCGTCCGCCTCGTCAGGCCTGGGCCGGCTTGCGCGACGCCTTCCAGCCGCCGTACAGGGCAATCAGGCCTGGGATCAGGATCATGGCCCAGATGATCTTGCTCAGATGGGTCTGCACAAAGGGAATGTTCCCGAACAGATAGCCCGCCAGCGTCAGGCCCACCACCCACAGCATCGCGCCGCCCACGTTGTAGGCGGTGAAACGGCTGCGGCTCATCGCCGCCACCCCGGCCACGAACGGGGCGAAGGTGCGGATGAACGGCATGAACCGGGCCAGCACGATGGTGATGCCACCATGGCGCTCATAAAACTCATGCGCGGCGTCGAAGGCGCGCTTGTTGAAGAAGCGGGACTGCTCCCACTGGAACACCTTGGGGCCGAGCGTGCGTCCGATGGTGTAGTTGCACTGGTCCCCCAGGATGGCCGCCACCAGCAGGACGCCCATGGCCAGCGGCAGGTTCATCACGCCGGCGCCGCACAGCGCCCCGACGACGAACAGCAGCGAGTCACCCGGCAAAAACGGCATGACCACCACGCCGGTTTCCACGAAGACGATGAGGAACAGCAGCGCATACACCCAGGCTCCATAGTTCGTGACGAACTCGGCCAGATGCGCGTCCACGTGCAGGACAAAATCGAGGAGGAATTGCAGGACATCCATGGCGGCGCATTATGGCGGTGTCCCGCCCCCTCCCCAGTCGGTTCCGCCTGCCCCCGGATTCGGGGGCCTCTTCTACAATGGCCCCCCTATGGATGCCTCTTTTGCCCCCCCGGCGACCGTCTCGCCGGGCGGCGCCCCCACTGCCCCGCCGCGTCGCTCGATTTGCGAACTCCCCGATGAACTCATCAGCCAGATCGCGGCTGGCGAGGTCGTGGAGCGCCCGGCGTCCGTCGTGCGGGAACTGGTGGACAACGCGCTGGACGCCGGCGCCGGCCAGATCCAGCTGAAGCTGCTGGCGGGCGGTGTGCGCAGCCTGGTGGTGGAGGACGACGGCTGCGGCATTCCAGATTCCGAGCTGCCGCTGGCCATCAAGCGCCATGCCACCAGCAAGATTCGCAGCCTGGATGAGCTGGAGGCGGTGGCAACCATGGGCTTTCGCGGCGAAGCGCTGGCGGCGGTGTCGTCGGTGGCGGAGCTGGCGCTGGTCTCCCGGTTCGACGGCGCGCCGCACGCCTGGCGCCTGGACGCCCGCAGCGGCGAACTGAGCCCGGCCGCCCGGTCGCGCGGCACCAGCGTGGAAGTGCGAGAACTGTTTTTCAATACACCGGCACGCCGCAAGTTCCTGAAATCCGAAGGCACCGAGCTGGGCCACTGCCTGGAAGCGCTGCGCCGCCATGCGCTGGCGCGGCCGGACGTCGGTTTCACCGTCTGGCATGAAGGCAAGCTGGTGGACCAGTGGCGCGCGTCGTCGCTGGCCCAGCGGGTCGCGGAGGTGCTCAATGAGGACTTCGTCAGCCAGAGCCGCGAGGTGATGGCCGAGGTCGGTCCGCTGCGCATCCATGGTCGGGTGGGCCTGCCGGAAGCGGCGCGCAGCCGGGCCGACATGCAGTATGTGTATGTCAATGGCCGCTACGTGCGGGACAAACTGATCGCGCACGCCATCCGCTCGGCCTTCGACGATGTGCTGCATGGACAGCGCCAACCCAGCTATGTGCTGTTCATCGACATCACGCCGGAACTGGTGGATGTGAATGTGCACCCGACCAAGATCGAGGTGCGCTTTCGCGATGGCCGGGAAATTCACCAGCAGGTGCGACGCGCGGTGGTGGCGGCGCTGGCGCTGAGCCGCACCAGCGATGGGGTCACGGATGATCTGGCGCCGATGCGCCCGGGCTCCGTCCCGAAGACCTGGAGCGGCACCCATGCGTGGGAGCGGCCGATGTCGCAGGAGGCGGCCGCTGGGGGCGTCGATGGCGTCGACGGCGCGATAAATGGCGCCGGAACTCCAGGCCTGGGTGGCACGGGTTCCGGCATTGGTGGCGGTGCCTATGGCGGTGGCGGCGCTGAGTTGGGTGTCGGCGAATCGGCCGGCGTGTATGCACGGGGCGCTGACGGGCGGTCTGAGGGCGGGGACAGGTCTGGCGTCTACCGCACGGCCCCCGGTGCTGCGGGCGGCTGGTCAGACAGTCGCGGCGCAAGTGGCGGTGGCGGTGGTGCAGCCTGGCGCGCGCCCATCCCGACCCGTGCCCAGACGGCGCTGGCGCTCGAACAGGCGGAAGCCCTCTACGCCCCATCGACCCACGCACTGCCGACGACAACGTCGTCCTTCCGATCCGGTTCCGCGACGGGTGCGGGAGCCGGTGCGGCCCATCCGGCCACGCCCCTGCCCGCCACCCAGGCCGGCGAGTGGCCGCTGGGTCGGGCCATTGCACAGATCCAGGGCATCTACATCCTGGCCGAAAACGCTCAGGGTCTGGTCATCGTGGACATGCACGCCGCCCACGAGCGGGTGGTCTACGAGCGGCTCAAGGCCTCGCTGGGTCAGGCCCGGATCGAATCCCAGCCGCTGCTGATCCCGGTCACCTTCTCCGCCACACCGCAGGAAATCGCGACCGCCGAAGCCCAGGCCGAGACCCTGCAGCGGCTGGGCCTGGACATCTCGCCGCTGTCGGCCCGGATGCTGGCGGTGCGCGAGCGCCCCGCCCTGCTGGCCGGTGGCGATGTGGTCGAACTGGCGCGCGGCGTGCTGGCGGAACTGGCGCAGTTCGATGCCAGCCACGCCATCGAGCGGGCCCAGCACGAAATCCTGGCCACCATGGCCTGCCACGGCGCGGTGCGCGCCAACCGGCAACTCAATCTCGACGAAATGAATGCCCTGCTGCGCGACATGGAACGCACCGAACGTGCGGACCAGTGCAATCATGGTCGTCCCACCTGGCGCCAGCTCACCGTGCGTGACCTGGACGGCCTGTTTCTGCGCGGACGCTGACGAGCGCGTCCCGCGCCCGCACGCTGCCCCTTTCCACTCCCTCTGACGTAGTACCGACATGGCCACGATCAAACTCAACAAGAACAAACCGGCCAGCGACCAGCCGTCCAGCACCGGCGGTCCGCGCCGCACGCCCGTGCGCGGCACCGGCGTCGGCAAACCCCGTCCGACCCTGGCCCAGGCCCAGGCGGAACGGGCCGAACGTCAGGCGGCGTATGAGCAGCGGCGATCGGAAGAATCGCAGGACCCGCGTCGGTCCGGCGGGCGCCCGGAGGGGCGTTCCGAAGGACGTCCGGAGGGGCGCTCCGGCGGTCGGCCGGAAGGTCGTGGTCCGGGTCGCAGTGGCGATGCGCGCGGCGGACGTCCGGACGACCGGTATGGCCGCGCGCCGCAAGGCCAGGGTGGCCCCCGTGGTGGATCCGGCAGTGGATCCGGAGGCGGATTCGGCGGTGGCTCGGGCGGCGGTTCTGCCGGCCGTTCCGGCGGTGGGTTCGGCGGTGGCCAGGGCCAATCGCGCGGGGGTGACCGAGGTGGCGACCGCAGCAGTTTCCGCGGACCCGCAGAAGGTCGTGGACCCGGCTTTGGAGGCCCGCGCGATGGCGGTCCGCGTGAAGGCGGCCCGCGTCGCGAAGGTGGTTTTGGCGACCGCCGCGAAGGCGGTTTTGGTGAGCGTCGCGAGGCCCCTGTCCGTCGCGAGATGGGCGGCCTGCACAACGAGCGCGAAGACCGCGGCAGCCGCTATTCGCAGGAGAGCCGTCCGCAGCGTGAAGACCGGTACGCCCGGGAAGATCGCGGCGATACGCGTGGCAGCGGAGCTTATGGGGATCGTGGTCCCAACCGGGGCGGGGATCGCGGTGGGGATCGCGGAGGCCAGTGGGGCGGCTATGGCGGCGGATTCCACGGCAATGACCGGGGCGCTGACCGTGGTGGGTTCCGTGGCGGTCCTCGTAGTGATGATCGCGGTGGCTTCGGCGGCAACCGAGGCGGTTTTGGCGGCAACGACCGTGGTGGTTCCGGCGGCGGAGACCGAGGCGGTTACGGTGCCGATCGAGGGGGCGACCGCGGCGGCTTCGGTGGCCCGCGCGCCGGCTACGGCAACGACCGTGGCAGCTTCGGTGGTGGCGATCGCGGCCCGTCGCGCGGCAATGACCGGGGTCCATCGGGCCCAGATCGCGGCCCGCGCGGCGGCTACGGCAACGACCGCGGCTTCCAGGGCGGCGGCGATCGAGAGTCCCGCTACGGCGGTGCACCCGGCGGCGTCCGCAGCGATGACCGCTCGGGCGGCCGCTCCGTCGATGGCCGCTTCGATGAGCGCGGCGACCGCCCGCAGAGCGACGCCACACAACGCTACCCCGCCGACCGTCCCCGCACCGACCGTCCCCTCTCCCGCCGCTTCTTCGAAGAAGACGGCGAGACCCCGCGCTCCCGCCAGCCGGCGCCGCAGCGCCAGGCCGACCCCTCCGAGGGCGAGCGCCTGTCCAAGCGCATGAGCGAACTGGGGCTGGCCTCACGCCGGGAAGCCGATGAGTGGATCGATGCCGGCTGGGTGACGGTCGACGGCAAACTCGCCGAGCTGGGCCAGCGCGTCGGCCCCGACGCCAAGATCGAGATCGACCCTGCCGCCCGCGAACAGCAGGCGCAGCGGGTCACCATCCTGCTGCACAAGCCGATCGGCTACGTCTCCGGCCAGGCCGAAGATGGTTATGAGCCGGCCGCGGTGCTGGTCAAGGCCGACACCCACTGGTCGGAAGATCCGGCGAGCATCACCTGGGCCCCGGGCCACGGCCGCCACCTCGCGCCAGCCGGCCGCCTGGACATCGACTCCACCGGCCTGCTGGTGCTGACCCAGGATGGCCGCATCGCCCGCCACCTGATCGGCGAGGAGTCGAATGTGGAGAAGGAATACCTGGTCCGCGTCGCCATGGAGCACGGCCCGGAGAACATTCCCGCCCAGCACCAGCTGGACCCGTCGGCCCTGGGTCTGCTCAACCACGGCCTGGAACTGGATGGCGTGGAGCTCAAGCCGGCCAAGGTCAGCTGGGCCAATGAAGACCAGCTGCGCTTTGTGCTGCGGGAAGGTCGCAAGCGCCAGATCCGCCGGATGTGCGAGCTGGTCGGCCTGAAGGTGCTGGGCCTCAAGCGCGTGCGCATCGGCCGCATCCCCCTGGGCCAGCTGCCGGCCGGCCAGTGGCGTTACCTGGCCCCGTGGGAGCGCTTTTGAGCGTGCGGCCCCTGTGCCTGGCGGGTCCGACGGGCTGCGGCAAGACGGCCGCCGCTCTGGCGCTCGCGCGTCGTGAGAAGGTCGAGATCATCAGCGTGGACTCGGCCCTGGTCTACCGGGGCATGGACATCGGCACCGCCAAACCCAGCGCCGCAGAACTGGCCGAGGTGCCGCACCACCTGATCGACCTCCTCGAGCCGACGCAGGCCTACTCCGCCGCGCAGTTCGTGCGGGACACCCTGGCCCTGGTGCCGCAGATCCAGGCCCGCGGCGCCCGTCCGCTGCTGGTGGGCGGCACGATGCTGTATTTCAAGGCGCTGTTTGACGGCCTGTCGGAGCTTCCGCAGGCCGACGCCGCCCTGCGCGCCGACCTGGATGCCCGCGCCGACCGTGAGGGCTGGCCGGCCCTGCATGCGTGGCTCGCCACCCTGGACCCAGCCACCGCCGCGCGGCTCGCGCCGATGGACAGCCAGCGCATCCAGCGGGCGCTCGAAGTCTGCCTGCTGACGGGTGAGCCGATGTCCGCGCTCTACCAGCGTCAGCGCAGCGCGGGGGTGGACTGGCCGCTGATCTCGCTGGAGCCGGGCGACCAGGCCCGCGCCTGGCTGCATCAGCGGCTGGGCGAGCGCTTTGCCCAGATGATCCGCGACGGGCTGGTGGATGAAGTCCGGAGCCTTCGCGCCCGCGGCGACCTGACCCCAGACCTGCCCTCCATGCGCTGCGTCGGCTACCGGCAGGCCTGGGAACTGCTGGATGAGGCCCAGGCGCTGGGCCGGCCAGAGCCAGATCTTGCCGCCTTGCAGGAGCGCGGCACCGCCGCCACCCGCCAACTGGCCAAACGCCAGATCACCTGGCTGCGCAGCATGCCGGCCCGCCGGGTCGTGCAGGCGGAGCAGCCGGACGCCCTGACTGCTGTGATGACCCTGATCGAGGATTTGCGCTGATGCCCGATGTGCCCCCGCTGCTGATCGCTTCCGGTCTGACCAAACGCTTCGGCGGTCAGACGCTGTTTGAACAGCTGGACCTGCAGTTGCAACGCGGCGAGCTGCTGGCGCTGCTGGGGGAATCGGGCAGTGGCAAGTCCACGCTGCTCAACGGCCTGGCGGCGCTGGAGCCGCTGGACGAAGGGCGGGTGCTGCTGGACGGGCAGGACCTGCTGCGCCTGGACGAAGCCGGTCAGGCGGCTCTGCGCCGGGAGCGGCTCGGTTTTGTATTCCAGGCGTTCCATGTGCTGCCGCATCTGACGGTGCGGGACAACATCGGGCTGCCGCTGCTGCTGCAGGGTCGGCCGGATGCGGCCCGCGTCGATGAGATGCTGGCCGCCGTCGGGCTCTCCGACAAAGCCCGTCAGCTGCCGCGTGAGCTGTCCGGCGGCCAGCTGCAGCGGGTGGCGATTGCCCGGGCGCTGGTGCACCGGCCCTCGCTGGTGCTGGCAGATGAACCGACCGGCAATCTGGATCCGCGCCATGCGGACCAGGTGATGCAGCTGCTGCGCCAGCAACTGCAGCAGCAAGGCGCGGCCTGCCTGCTGGTGACCCACTCCGCCCATGCCGCCGCCCTGGCCGACCGCCGGCTGCGGTTGGAGGGTGGCCAACTGGTGGACGCCTGACATGCGGTCGCTTCGGCAGGCCTGGGCCTGGTGGTGGCAACTCTCGTGGCCGGCCCTGCGTCTGCAGTGGGGACGGCAACTGGCCGCGCTGCTGACGATCGCACTCGGGCTGGCGCTGGCCGGTGCGGTGCATTGGATCAACGGATCGGCGCTGGCGCAGTTTGAGCAGGCCGCTCGGCAGAGCAGCGCGCAGGCCGATCTGGAACTGCAGGCCATGCCGGGCGCGCCCGGCTTGACCGATGCGGTGTATGGCGAGCTGGCGCAGCGGCCGGACATCGCTGCGCTTGCGCCGCGACTTCAAGGCAGCGTGCAGGTGCGGGCGGCCGACGGTCGCTGGGTGCGACTGCGGCTGCTGGGCCTGGACCTGCTGCAGATGGGCGCCTTTCATACGCAGTGGCTGCCGCGCGGCGACAGCCAGCGGCTGACGGACGCATTGGGTGGCCCGGCGGTGCTGGTCAGTGACGCCGCCCTGCGGCAGTTGCATGGGTCGGGGGCGCAGGGGCCCGCATCGACGGCGGCAATCTCATCGGCTGCCACGACGAGCGGAACAGCATCGACAGCACTCACAGCCGCCTCCGGCGCCCCAGCTGCCGCAGCGGAGACCGGCGCGCCAGCGCTCGCCGCGCTGCAGATGGACCTTCCGGGCGGACAGGTTCCGGTGACCGTGGCCGGCACCGTGCCCGACGCCAATCAATCGGTCCTGATCATGGACATCGCGTGGGCGCAGGCCCTGCTGCAACGCCCCGGTGAACTGGACGCCATCCTGCTGCGCATGGTGCCGGGCCAGGCCGTCCCCACGGCCTGGCCCGAAGGCATCCGCGCGGTGGCGCCGCAGGATCAGGCTCGGCAGCAGGCCGACGACGCCCGCAGACTCACCCAGGCTTACCGCCTCAATCTCGGTGTGCTGTCGCTGATGGCCCTGTTCGTCGGCGCATTCATGGTGTTTGCAGTGCACAGCCTGTCGGTGGCGCAACGGCTGCCGCAGCTGGCGCTGCTTGGCGTGCTGGGCATGAGTGCCCGCCAACGGCTCGGCCTGCTGCTTGGCGAAGCGCTGCTGCTGGGGCTGGCCGGGGCGGTGCTGGGCCTGCTGCTGGCGCTGGGGCTGGCGGAACTGGGATTGCGGCAGCTTGGCGGCGACCTGGGCAGCGGCATGATGGGCCTGTCCGGCGCGCGACCGGTGCTGCAGACGTCGACCGCTTCCATCCTTGGCCTGCTGCTGCTGGGCCCGGTGGTGAGCCTGGGCGCGGCCGCCCTGCCCCTGGCCCGGCTGCGCCGGCTGCCCGCCGCGCAGGTGCTCAAGGGTCTGGGCAGCGGCGCACCGGATCAACGCTGGTGGTTGCTGGGTCCCGCGCTGCTGCTGGCCTCGCTGCCGCTGGCGGCCCTGCCCCCGGTGGAGGACCTCCCGCTGGGCGCCTATGGCGCGATGGTGACCCTGCTGCTGGGCGCGCTGGGCAGCGTGCCGTGGTTGCTGCGGGTGATCACCGGCCTGATGCGCCGTCGCGCCGCGCACTCGGCCTTGCCGCTGCTGGCGGTGGAACGCGCCCGTGATCAAGCGGGGGAAGCCGGCCGGCTGATTGCAGGCGTTTTGGTGGCGCTCGCGCTGGCGGTGGCGATGCTGGTGATGATCGCCAGCTTCCGGCTCTCGCTCGACCAATGGCTGATGCAGATGCTGCCGGCCGACCTCTATTTGCGCCAGACCGCCCGCGACACCTCGGAGCAGGCCCGCCCCCTGGATCCGGCGATGGCCGAGAAGGCGGCGGCACTGGCGGGCGTGACGCGGGTCGAAGCGCAGCGCACTCGTGAGATCGGACTGCGCCTGGCCGATGGACGGCAGGACCGCGCCACGCTGCTGGCCCGGCCGCTGGACCACAGCCTGCCGCTGCAGGGCGACACCGTCGCCGCCCCTGCCGATGCATTGGGGGTCTACATCAACGAAGCGATGCGCGATGCGCTCGGCCTGCAACCGGGCGCGCGCTTCCTGCTGCGGGTCAGCGGCCGCGACCTGCCGGCTGCGGTGAAGGGCATCTGGCGGGACTACAGCCGTCAGTCATCGGCCGTGCTGGTGGAACGGGCGGACTGGCAACGGGTCAGCGGAGACGCAACCCTGACGGAACTCGCGCTGTGGTTGTCGCCGCAGGCCGACCTTCAGGCGGTGCAGGCGAGTCTGCGGCAGCTGGCGTCTTCCCCGGAATCGGTGGAAATGGCGTCCGCCGGTGAATTGCGGCGGTTCTCGCTGGCGATGTTTGACCGCAGCTTCGCCATCACCTACTGGTTGCAGGCGGTCGGGCTCGGGCTGGGGCTGTTTGGCGTGGCGGCGAGCCTGTCCGCGCAGTTGCTGGCCCGCCGACGTGAATTCGGATTGCTGATGCACCTGGGCCTGACCCGCGCGATGTTGCGCCGGCTGGTGCTGGGGGAGACGCTGATCCAGGGACTCGCCGGCGCCTTGATGGGACTGCTGGTGGGCCTGGCGATCAGCGCGGTGCTGGTGTTCAAGCTCAATCCGCAAAGCTTCCACTGGAGCATGGACTGGCAGGTCCCCTGGGACCGGGTCGCCGAACTGCTGCTGGCCAGCCTGGTGGCCACCGGCATCACTGCGGCGGTGGCCGCAGCGAGGGCCCTCGGTTCGCGTCAAGGTGAAGCGCTGCGCGCGGTGCGGGAGGATTGGTGATGATCGGACGACGTCCGCTGCTGTTGGGGCTGGGTGCGCGTGGGCTGGCGCTGGGCGTGGTCGGGTCGACGCTGGCCGATCGGGTGAGCGCGGCCGCCGCCCCCGCACCGGCCGCCGCCGCGTCCGGTCCGGGGGACGTCCCCGTCCTGTCGCGGGCACCGCTGAAATTCCCACGCGACCACGGCTCGCATCCGGAGACGCGGGTGGAGTGGTGGTATGTCACCGGGGTGTTGCGGCCATCGACCGGAACGCCGGCCCTGCCCTCACGCACGTCCTTGACCGAGGCCCCCGCCTATGGCTTCCAGCTGACCTTCTTCCGGGTGCGCCGCGAGCTGGAGCGTCCGCTGGACAGCCGCTTCGCACCGAGCCAGATCATGCTGGCGCATGTGGCGGTGACGGATCTGGTGCGCCATCGCATCCACCACGACCAACATCTGCTGCGTCAGGGATTCGCCAACGCCGCCGCTGACGAGACCGACACCCGCGTCCGCCTGGGCGACTGGACGCTGAACCGGCGCGCCGGGCCGCAAGGCCTGAGCCGGTACCAACTGGCCTTCCGCAGCCAGCCGGCGAACGTGGCCCTGTCGCTGACCCTCGACGCCCCGCTGCCGCCGCTGTTGCAGGGCCGGGAAGGCTGGTCACAGAAGGGGCCGCAGCCGCAGCAGGCCAGCCGCTACGTCAGCGAGCCACAGCTGTCGGGCCAAGGCCAACTGGCGGTGGATGGTCAGCCGCCGCAGAACGTCCAGGCCCAATGCTGGCTGGATCATGAGTGGAGCCACGCCTATCTGGGCAGCGGCACCGACGACAACGACAGCCGGGCCGTCGGCTGGGACTGGCTGGGCCTGAACATGCTGGACGGCTCGGCGATGATGCTGTTCCAGATGCGGCGCCGCAACGGCAGCACGCTCTGGACCGGCGGCACCTGGCGGGACGCCACGGGCGGTCAGCAGGACCTGGAAGGCCGTCTGCAGTTCGAGCCGCTGGCCTTCTGGAGCAGCCCGACCAGCCTGAGCCGATATCCGGTGCGATGGCGGGTCCGCACGCCCAAGGGCGCCTGGACCATTGAAGCGATGTTCGATGCGCAGGAAGTGGATGCCCGTCGCACCACCGGCTTTCTCTACTGGGAGGGCGTGGTGCGGGTGCTGGACGAAGCCGGCGCGCTGCGCGGCTGGGGTTATTTGGAGATGACCGGTTATGCCGGCCGGGTGCCGCTGTAGCGGTTGCGGCCGGACGGCGTGACGGCGTACGCCCGTACACAATTGCATCCGGCCCCCCGCGCCATGGCCAGCGCCTGCCGCGCCTGCTGCAGCAACTGGTCGGCGCCTTGCTGCGGTTCCCGTTGCCAGTCCTGCCAGTGGGCCAGCCCCAGACTGGCACTCAGCGGCAGGGCTTGCCCGGACCAGCGGTAGTCGAGCATGGACACCCGGTGTCGCAGGCGGTCCGCTGCATCGAGGGCGCCCAGCGGGTCGGTGCACGGCAGATACGCCGCCCAGACGCCGCGCGGCAGCCTCATCAGCCAGTCCCCACCGCGCAACTGTTGCTGCACCAGTTGGCCGAGCCGCTCATCCAGCGCGGTGACGCAGTCGCTGCCGAATTGATGCTGCAGACGCAGCCAGGGGTCAAGTTCCAGCAACACCAGCGCGCCGTCGTGGCCGTGGCGCTGGGCGCGAGCGGCTTCGCGCCGGAGCGCCGCCATCAGCTGCGCTTCCTCGGGCTGCGCGCTGGCCGACGCCTCCTGCCGGACGTCGCTGCCACGTGCCTGCCAGTGACGGCGCAGCCGGCTCCACCAGGCCTTGGGGCCTTTGCCTTTGATCAACGCTTGAGACATGCCGTTGCCCGCCTTGCCGTTGGAATCTCAATTGCAGCACAGGAGCAAGCCACGCGCCGCCCCCTTTCCGAGGGAGCATAGGCCTGTTCCCGCCGAAGGTGAACACCCCGGATGTCACCAGCTGTCAGACCGGTGCAGCCCGGCGTAGAGTCGGGGCATGACGCAATTGCTCACCCCCCGACTGCACCTGGTGCCCTTCCAGGATGATCACCTGCACGGGCTCAACGCCATGAACAGCGACCTTGAGGTCATGCGGTATCTGGGCGGCGAGGCTGAATCGCTGGCAAACACCCAGGCCGCGATCGACCGGGTGAAATTGCGATGGCAACAGTGGGGCTATTCCTGGTGGAGTTTCTTCGAACGAAGCACCGGGGAGCTGGTGGGCGCTGGCTGCATTCAGCGCCTGAATCCTGAACAGACGGAGCCGCTGGAGATCGGCTGGCGTTTGCGACGGGACCGCTGGGGGCAAGGCCTGGCATCGGAAGCGGCGCGCCGCATGGCGCGTTTTGCCTTCGACCAGCTGATGACGCCGGCCCTCGTCGCCGTCTGCGCCAAGGACAACCTGGATTCGGCGCAGGTGATGCAGCGGCTGGGCATGCGCTACCGCGGCATTGAGCCCTGGCATGGCGAAGACGCCGTCTACTACGACCTCAGCGCCGAAGACTGGGCCCGCTCGCCGGCCCGGGCCAAGGCCATGGATGAAGTGGTGCCGGAAGAGATCGCCTGAAGTGTGGCGTCAGGCGCGGCCGGACGGTGAGCTGGAGCGCGCTCCGGACTTCAGGCCCGACCGCCGCCTGAACGTTCAGAAGCCGCCAACGAAGTAGCGCTTCAGGCCGGCCAGGATCATTTCAACAGCAATGGCAGTCAGCACCAGGCCCATCAGCTTTTCCAGGGCGGAGACCACCGAGTCGCCCAGCAGCTTGCGGATGCGGTCCGCCAGGATCAGTGCCAGGAACGACAGGACCATGGCGGTGAACAGCGCGCCGATCCATTCCATGATGCGGTCCGGCTGGCGGGACGCCAGAAGCAGCACCGTCGCCATGGCGGAGGGGCCGGCCAGCAGCGGCACGGCCAGTGGGAAGATCAGCGGTTCGCGGCCCGTGTCGGCACCGTAGGCGCTGTCGCCCGCGTGGCTGAAGATCATGCGGATGGCGATGATGATCAGAATCACGCCGCCGGCCACTTCCAGCGAACGCTCGGAGAGGTGCATCAGGCGCAGGAAGCTGTCGCCCAGGAACATGAACACCAGCAGCACGCCGAACGCGATGCTCACTTCACGCAGGGCCACCTTGATGCGGCGTTCCTTGGGCACGCCCCGCATGATGGGAATGAAGATGGGCAGGCTGCCCAGCGGGTCCAGCACCAGCAGCAACAGAATGAGGGCGGAGAGAAAACTGTGATCCATGGGCCGGATTGTCCCTGATGGCTGCGCGGTCGGCATTCGCAGATCGCATCAAGCGAAACGTTCCTGCGTCAGTTTCCCTAAAATCGCTCGAAAGTTTGAGCGGACCCTCCCCCCATGAACGAGAAGACCGGCCTGGACGCCATCGACCGAAAGATCCTGGACATCCTCCAGCGCGACGGACGGATCTCCAACGTGGATCTGGCCAGCCAGGTGCACCTGTCCGCGCCGCAGTGTTTTCGGCGGGTGCGGGCGCTGGAGGAACGCGGCGTGCTGCGCGGCTACCGGGCCGACGTGGCCCCTCAGTCGCTGGGATTGGAGGTGGTGGCGTATGTCAGCCTGAACATCACCGCGCAGGCCTTCGCCCGGGTGCGGGAGATTGAGTCGCTGATCCGCGACTTCCCGGAGATCCTGGAATGCCACACGGTGTCCGGGGACTGCGACTATCTGCTCAAGGTGGCGGCGAGCAACCTCAAGGGCCTGTCCACCTTCCTGACGGACCGGCTGATGCAGCTGGAGGGCGTGGCGGATGTGAGGTCGATGATCTGCCTGGAGGAAATCAAGCCACCGGCGGGGTATCCGGTGGATTGAGATCAGCCGCCGGTGGCGGCGGTGGCAGCGGTCATGGCCCTGGGCGTGATGCCCTCGGCGCCCACCCGCTTCATGGCGCGAATCAGGAGGTCGTGCATCTGACCCGTTTCCACAATGAACTCGCCGGCGCTCGGTCCCAGGTTCGTCAGCACACGCGGACGCCGCAACGCCTCGGCCGAGTTGTGTAGCTCGCGCCAGATGTCGTTCTGGTCGTCCTTGATGCGAGCGAAGATCCGTTTCTGGGCTGCCGGGCTCAGGACGCCGATGCTGGCCTGAAGGGCATCCGCCATCTCGGCCTCCAGATAGGCCATGCGCTCCTGACGATATTCCTTCGGAGGAAGCGCGGGATCTGAAGCGACAAAACCTTCGCTCATGCGCCGCACGCCCGCCATCAGACGGGTCAATACCTCGTCTCGCAGGGTGAGCGGCTCAGCCGGCTTGGTGCGTCCCACGAGGGCGCGCTTGACGTTCTGCCAGGTGGTGGGCGGTGGCTCGGCCAGGCGCTCCATCACATGGGCCAGACCGATCGCCAGCGACGCGGGGTCTGCGACCTCTCTGTCAATGTGATGGCTGTAGGACCGCAGCACCTGGGCGCCTTGCGCGGAGGACGGATCAACCCGTGCGGTTTCCATGGCCACGACTTCCGCATAGGTCGGCGGGAACTCTGTGGGGAGGTCGTCGTAGTCCGGCGCGGGGGGGGAGGCGGCGTCAGCGTCAACGTCACCAGCTTCGTTCCTATTCTGAAGGGCGGCGTCGGTCTTGGCGGTGTCGGATCCCGCCGAGTGGCCGGAGGGCGGACCGAAGCCCATTTTCTCCCGTTCCTCAGGCAGCAGCTCAGCCACCAGGCTTTCGAATTCGGCCTCTTCGGCGGCGGTCAGCGGCAGATTCAGACGTCCCCGCGGTGGCTTGTCTCCAGTCAGCAGCTGATCGGCCAGACGGTCGAGGTCGTCGGTGGCCTCGCGGGAGCCGGTAGGCGCCATGCCAAGCTCTTCCAGCGTGGGCACGCTGGGAATATCGGCGGAATTCGGTTCGATCAGCACTTCACGACGCGCGGGCTGGGGAGAACGGGGCGCCAACGGGGACCGCGGCATGCGCGGGGAATTGGTTGACTCCGCCGGCCGGGACGGCTGGACGGACCTCGGCGTCCGGGGGGACGGAGGGGTCTGCCTGGAACCGGGCGACTGCGAAGCCGGCGGTGCCCCCCCTGCCTTGGGTGGCAACGCCGGTGCCTCTTCGGAAGTCGCACGGACGCCACCGTGGCCGCGTGCCGCTGACATGTCTTGAGAGGTGCGGGTGCCGTTGTCCTGTTTCGGCACCACAGGCGGCGGAACCGGACGCAGCGGTGACGGCGGCCGGGACTTCGAGGCACTCGGCGGGGGCGGCGGTGCCGTTGGTGCTGCCGTGCGAGCGGGGGGTGGCGGCGGTGCGGCGGGCGCCGGTCGACGGGGTTGCTGCTGCGGCAGCGGCTGGTGCGGTTGCTGCGGGGACTGGTGCGGCTGCGGCAGCGGCTGATTCGGCTGGTGCAATGACAGTGGCGCGGAGGCGCTGCCCTGACGCGGCGGCAGCGGCGGCGGCGTGGATGCGCCAGCGCGCTCCTGCGTCGATGCGCCCGGCGCCGCACGGCTGGCGTCAGGCGGAAGCGGGGCAAAGGTGGACAGGAAGGGCTTGACAGCGCCGTCTCTCGTCGCGGCGGCAGTGGAGGCGTTGGAAAGGGATGCGGACACCGAAGCATCCGACGTAGCCGTTCCCGACCCTGAAGCTGACGGGTATGACTCGTGTGGCGCATGCGGCGCATGTGGCGCATGTGGCGCATGTGGCGCATGTGGCGGGTGAGTCGAGTGCGGTGCAGGGGGCGCAGGCGCGTGCGCCACGTCCAGAGCGGGATGGCCGCCGGTCTGCTGCTCCTTCGGCAGCAGACTGGACCCGCGGGCCGGTGGCGGCGGCGGTTGGCGTCGCGCCAGCGGCTGGCCGCTCACACCCTCGTTGGCGGCGGCCTGTTTCGTTGCATCGGCGGCATGGCCGGTCGTGGTGTGCTTGCCTGCACGGTCGGCTGAGTGATCCGTTGACTGCAGTGAACGCGGTGGCCGTGGAGGTGCGCCATCCGCCGGCATCCGGCCATCGGGCGCGTGCGCCACATCGGGCGCATTCAACATCCAGGGCGAAAGCGTGTCCGACGCCTGTCTCATCAACAGGTCCAGGGCCGCGGTGACCGCCGACTCGTTGCCAGAGGCGAAGTCGGTGCCCATCAGTCCCCTGCCCTGCTGCGTCACGGCGTAGCGGTGCTGCTCATAGCTGTGCCGCTCCAGCGCGGCTTCGGCCATGCGCTGCGCCTGATCGAGGGATGCGGGGGTGCGACCGTCGAGCATCTCCATCGTCATGCGATGGCGCTGGACCGCGTTGAACAGCACCAGGGCAGAGCCCGCGTCGCGTCCGCCGCTCGGGCAGGCGAGCGCAATGCCGCCCGCCGGTCGCGCTGAGGGATCGCCCGGCCGCCCGGCCGACCCTTCGGCCCAGCCTTCCGCCTGGGCCTGGGCTTGATGCCGACGCGCGGCTTCGTCCAGCGCTGACATCTGCGCCAGCATGTCGGAAGGCGGGGCGGTCAGGTCCAGGTGATGCAGCCGGACCATGTGGGTCGCCGACAGTCCGTGCGTGTTCTGCAGGTCGAAGCACAGGCAGTCTTCGCCGTCATGCTGTTCCACCCACGCGGCGCCTTCGATGCCGCCGGACTTGAACTGCAGGGGACCGCCATTGGCCAGCAGGTGCGCCAGCCCATGATGCAGCAGGGGCGGATGGCCGCTGACCAGCGCCAGATCGGTGCGCCCCTCCTGATGCAGGGAGGAGAGGAAGCGCAGCGTTTGCGCCGGGTCGTCAGCCGGCGAATCCTGACGCGGCAGCGCCATCAGCTGCGGCGCTGGCAGCGAGGGCGCTGCGCTGGGGAAGCGGAAGCCGCCCACCGCGAGGTCATCCGGTGTCAGCGGGGGAAGGCCATAGGAGGGATGGAGCTGAACCGCAGGGCCGCTGCCAGCGCGATGGGGAACTGCTCCAAAAGACGGGCCGTGAAACTGCCCATGGGCCTGCCGGACGGGCCATCCGGCAGGCGACGAGGCCGTGCCCTCCCCGGAGCCCGGGAAGCCGGAGACGAGGCCGCCGGGTGTGGCGGGCGAGGCCAGGAAGTGAGGGATGGAATACATGACACGGCTCGAGTGACGACACCCCTTGGTGTCCCCCTTCCCGCGCCGGGTTCCTTCTCCCCCAGCGGCCCGAGGGCCCGCCACCAGCGATGTCTCCTGCGCCACAGCCAGCGCCCGCCGCCCGGCAGTGTCGCTCCGGCCGCAAGGCCCTCACCGCCGCCGCCGGCGGTCTTTATCCACGCGGATGATGCGTCGCGTGCAGAACCTTCAGCCGCTCGCGGGCCACGTGGGTATAGATCTGGGTGGTGGACAGATCCGCATGACCCAGCAGCAGCTGGACCGCCCGCAGGTCCGCCCCGTGATTGAGCAGGTGGGTGGCAAACGCATGGCGCAAGGTGTGCGGCGACAGCGGACTGGTGATGCCCGCCACCACCGCATACTTCTTCACCAGACGCCAGAAGGTTTCGCGTGCCATGCCGGTGCCGAACTTGGTGAGGAAGAGGTCGTCGGTCGACTGCACTCTCAGCAATTCCGGCCGGGCCTCCCGCAAGTAGCGCAGCAGCCAGACGTGGGCCTCTTCGCCAAACGGCACCAGCCGCTCCTTGTTGCCCTTCCCCGTCACCCGCAGGACCGCCTCGCGCAGTCCGACATGCACGCTTTTGAGGGTGACCAGCTCGGTCACGCGAAGCCCGCTGGCATACATCAGCTCCAGCATGGCCCGGTCCCGCAGCCCTTGCGCGGTGCCCACATCCGGCGCCGACAGCAGGGCTTCCACCTGCTCCTGGGACAAGGTTCTCGGCACCCGCAGGGGCGCGCGTGCGGCGGTCAGCTTCAAGGTGGGATCCACCTGCATGCGGTTCTCCCGCAAGGCCCAGCGGAAATAACGCTTGAAGACGGACAGGCGGCGGTTGGCCGAACTGGTCTTGCTTTGATCGTGCCGCGCATGGGCGTAGCCCATCAGGTCCAGCTCCCGGGTCTGATCCAGCGAGCGATGCTCCGACGCCAGCCAGTCGGCCAGCAACTGAAGATCGCGCCGGTACGCCAGTTGCGAGTTCTTGGACAGGCCCTCTTCGATCCACAGGCCGTCCACGAACGCATCGATCCCTTGCTGGCTGGCGTGGCGCGCCTGCCGTTGTTCGGGGGTCCAGTCGGACGCAGCGACCGGGGCCGGCGTGGCAGTGGTCGCGGCGGTGGCACCGGTGGCACCGGTGGCGACCGGGGCGGTTGCAGGGGCGGCTGAAGGAGCGGATGTCTTCAAGGGGGAGATCGGCACAGGCTGAGGGGACCCCGAACGCCAGGGTCGCGCGACCTGGATGATGCCACCGACCCATGGCCACCGGGCGGACAGCCGCGCCCTGACTCACCCTGACTCAGAAGATGAGCGCCTTGAAGCGGGCCTCGCCACACAGGTCCAGGTGTTGCTGCTCCTTGATGAGATTGACCTGCATGGCGGAGCGGGACATGCCCACCACCGACGGGTTGAGCAGATACCCGCCGCGCGCGGCCATCCAGCTCAGCACCTGCGACAGATGCCAGACCGACGAGGCATTGCCCTCATGCACAGGCGGCGGAAAGCTGGCGATATGCGTCAGCATCAGCTTGCGCATGTTCTGCCGCGTCACGCCCACGAGCTCCGCCACATCGGTCAGGCCCACCAGATCAGGCCCAGCTTCAATCAGACGGGCCGTGGGCAGCGACTGGCGAATGTCCCGCAAGGCCCCGATCAGGGCTTCATCGGCCGACGCGGCCGTTCGGTGAAAGGCCAGCGAGAGGCGGCCCGGCGGGCTGTGCCGGATCAGGGCGTCTCCGCAGCCCGTGTCCATCAACCGATCCACAAGCTCGCGTTGGTGACCGTCCTCCCTCGACAGTTGATATTTCAGCGTGAAAGCAAACTCCACATCGACTCCTCGATAGATGGCTCCCGGGGCCAGCGTCGGTCCGTGGTCGGCCCTGGGTCGAAGCGTCGGATTTTTGGCTGTGGACGACATTTGTTCCACGGCATGTGCAGGTGTGAGTGAGCCCAACCATGCCTTGTGCAAGTCATGCACTCCGCGTGACGCGACGGGCCCGCATGCATGGCTGGGGTGGGCGCGTGCAGCGGGCGCCGCGACAAAAGAAAAAGGGCACCTCACAGAGGTGCCCTTGGCGGCGGTGGCGCGGAGCCCGCAGGCTCAGCGCAGCGCTAAAAAGCGGCGGTCAGACCCGAACGGTACGCAGGCTCAGCGCGAAGGCGCGCAGTTCTGCAATGCCGCTTTCCTCGGCCTTGCGGCACCAGGCTTGCAGGTCATTCACCAGCTGCTCCGCCGACACATTGGTACGGGTCCAGAGCTGACGCAGTTCTTCGCGCATGGTGACCAGCTTGTCCAGCACCGGGCTGGCGGCGCGGGCACCATCGATCTGCGCCTGGTAGGCGGTCGGGATCTTCTCGGCGTCGCGATGCAGCCAACGGGTGGCCAGCTTGAACTGATGGAACTTCACGCTGTGCTGTTCGCCGGCCGCCTTCATCTTGCGGACCTCTTCCTTGCAGGCGCCGCGCAGTTCACGGGCATAACGCGCCATGACTTCGTAGCGGTTGGCAATGATGGCTTCCAGCGTGTCCTTGTCGGCCACGGCCTTCAGTTCACCCGTGCGCATCTGCGGGGCGGTCTTGCGGACCTTGGCCCAGCCGATCATCTCCATGGCGCGGATGTAGCCCCAGCCGATGTCGAATTCGAACGGCTTGACCGAGAACTTGGCCGACGTCGGGTAGGTGTGGTGATTGTTGTGCAGCTCTTCGCCACCGATGATCAGGCCCCAGGGCGAGACGTTGGTGGAAGCATCGGTCGCTTCGAAGTTGCGATAGCCCCAGTAGTGGCCGATGCCGTTGATGACACCTGCGGCCCAGAACGGAATCCACGCCATCTGGATGGCCCAGATGGACACGCCGATGATGCCGAACAGCGCCACGTTGACGATCATCATGGAGGCCACGCCCAGCACCGAGTGACGGCTGTAGACGTTGCGCTCCATCCAGTCGTCCGGCACGCCGTGGCTGAACTTCTTGATGGTTTCTTCGTTCTTGGCTTCCGAGCGGTACAGCTCGGCGCCCCGGGTCATGACCGTCTTGATGCCGCGGGTGACCGGGCTGTGCGGGTCTTCTTCGGTTTCGCACTTGGCGTGGTGCTTGCGGTGGATGGCCACCCACTCGCGAGTGACCATGCCCGTGGTCATCCAGAGCCAGAAGCGGAAGAAGTGCGACGGGATGGGTCCCAGATCCAGCGCGCGGTGAGCCTGCGCACGGTGCAGGAAGATCGTCACGGCCGCGATGGTGATATGGGTCACCACCAGCGTGTAAGCGAGGATCTGCCACCAGCTCGCGCCCAGCAGGCCATAGGCCAGCAAGTTCACGACGGCGTCATGCACATTCATCAATACGTTCATTCGGTCCTAACCCTGCTCATCAAGAGCTAGTTGTACACGGGAGCCCCCATTGTAGGCGAGGCTCCCTAGATTCGGTCTTTGATCAAACCCAATAAACGCCGGTCTTTGTTGACTTCGGTAGGCGTACACGGGAATTGACGCTCGATCACCGCTGAAATCGCCGAAAAATACCGGCAGCGGCGGTCGGCCGGAGCGTCCGGGCCGTCCGCCGCCCGGGTGCCCTGCGCTTATTTGCGGGTCCACACCGCGGCAAAAAACCCGTCGCTGTGGTGCTTGTGGGGCCACAGGCGAAGGAATCCGTTCTCGCACAGCGTGGCCGCCTGCTCCTCGGGCACCTGCGCGTGGGCCAGGATCTCCTGGGCCGGCTGGAGGACGAAATCGGGATGCGCTTCGGAAAAGGCGTTGGCAACCGCTTCGTTTTCCTCATCCAGCAGACTGCAGGTGGCGTACACCAGACGGCCGCCCGACTTGAGCATGCGCGCGGCGCTGTTCAGGATGGACAGCTGCTTGGCCTGCAGTTCCTGCAGCCCTTGCGGCGTCTGACGCCACTTCAGGTCGGGGTTGCGGCGCAGGGTGCCCAGGCCCGAGCACGGGGCGTCCACCAGCACGCGGTCCACCTTGCCCGCCAGGCGCTTGACCCGGTCGTCCCGCTCGGTGGTCAGCTGAACGGGATACACATTCGAGAGGCCGCTGCGCGCCAGCCGCGGCTTGAGCTTGTCCAGGCGGTGGCCCGACACGTCAAAGGCATAGAGCCGACCGGTATTGCGCATCGAGGCGCCCAGGGCCAGGGTCTTGCCGCCGGCGCCAGCGCAGAAATCCACCACCATTTCGCCACGCTTGGCTTCAGTCAGCAGGGACAGCAGCTGGCTCCCTTCGTCCTGCACTTCCACCTGGCCGCTGGTGAAGACGTCCAGCTTCTGCAGGGCGGGCTTGCCCTCCAGCCGCAGGCCCCAGGGGGAATACGGCGTCGGCGAGGACTTGAACCCCTGGGCCTCCAGGGCTGCCTGCACCTCTTCGCGCTTGGCCTTGAGCAGGTTCACCCGCAGGTCCAGCGGGGCCCCTTCGTTCAGGGCGCCGGCCAGTTGCCAGAACTGCTCGTCCCCCAGGCGCTGGTGCAGCGGCTCGGCCAGCCATTCCGGCAGGTTGTGGCGCAGACGTTCGGGCAATTGGCTGCGGTCCACCGCCCGAACCTGCTGCAGCCAGTGCTGCTCCTGCTCGTTCAGGGCGCCGCGCAGGAAGGCTTCATTGCCCTCCCAGCCGAGGATCGCCAGGCGCCGGGCCATCGGTCCGCGGCCGGATTGGGCCAGATGCTGGAAGACCAGGCGGTTGCGCAGCACCGAATAGGCGGTCTCGGCCAGCGTATGACGCTCGCGCTGACCCAGCGCCTTGTGCTGGCGGAAAAAGGAGGAAACCAGGGAGTCCGCCGGGGCGTCGAACAGCATCAGGCTGTCGACAAGTTCGGCGCAGAGTTCGAGGAGGGCATTAGGATGCATCCGCAAATTATCTCAGGCCTGCCGCCTGCCCTTCACTCCGCCACATCCAAATGCCCCTCGCCATGCACGACGACAACGACCTGGCCCCGCTGCCCGACACCCCGCGCGGCCGTTACCGCCACAACAAGGGTCAGGAATATCAGGTGCATGGCGTCGTGCGCCACAGCGAGACCCTGGAGGCGCTGGTGCTCTACACCCCGCTGTACAACAGCACCGGGCTGTGGGTGCGGCCGCACGCGATGTTCTTCGGCACGCTGGAGGTGGAGGGGCGGACGGTGCCGCGCTTTGTGCGCATCGGCGACTGATCCGCGTCCATGCCGCTGCTGCATCAGCTCCGCCAGCGTCCCCGGCTGCTCATCGGCGCGGCGCTGGGCGCCCTGCTCGCCGCCGCCCTGCCCTGGGCGGAGGACATGCCCCGCTCCACCCAGCTGCTGATCGGCTGGAGCTGCGGCGTCTGGGTGTATCTGGTGCTGGTGCTGCGGATGATGCTGCGGACACCGGCGCAGGAGGTGCAGCATCAGGCCCGGGCGATTGCCGAGGGCATGCCAACGGTTCTGGGACTGGCCATGATCGGAGCGCTGGTCAGTCTGGCCGCGCTGGCCTTGGAACTGGCGCAGGTGCGCCAGGCCGGTGTGGCCCACGGCTGGCCCCATCTGGTGGTGGCCGTGGGCACGGTCACCAGCTCCTGGCTGCTGCTGCCGGTCGAATTTGCCCTGGCCTATGCCAGCCTCTTCCACAGCGGGCCCAAAGCGCCGCACGGGCTGGAGTTCCCGGGCGATGAGGAACAGCCGGACTACACCGACTTCCTCTACTTCTCGGTGACCCTGGCGGCCACCTCCCAGACGTCCGATGTGATGGTCAGTGCCCGTCCGCTGCGCCGGCTGGTGCTGGTGCAGGCGGTGCTGTCCTTTGTGTTCAACACGGTGGTGCTGGCGCTGACCATCAACCTGCTGGCAAGCCTGCTCAGCTGAACGCCTGCTCAGCTGAACAGCTGCGATGCGCCGTCCCGGTGGCGCACCGCCGCGCCGTCGATCTGCAAGGCGCCTTCGACAAACCAGCGCACGGCGCTCGGATACATGCGGTGCTCCTGCTTCAGCACACGGGCGCTGAGCGTCGCCTCATCATCGCCGTCCAGCACCGGCACCACTGCCTGGGCCACGATGGGGCCATGGTCCAGCTCGGCCGTCACGAAATGCACCGTCGCCCCCGCCACCCGGCAGCCGGACTCGATGGCCCGTTGATGGGTATGCAGCCCGGTGAAGGCCGGCAGCAACGACGGATGGATGTTGAGCATGCGGCCGGCATAGTGGCCGGTGAAGCCGGACGTCAGGATGCGCATGAATCCGGCCAGCACCACCAGGTCCGGCGAGAAGCTGTCGACGACACGCTGCAGTTCCGCATCAAAAGCGGCCCGCGCTTCGTCCCCGCGGCCGAAGGTCTTGTGATCGATCACCGCGGTGGCGATGCCGTGGGACTGGGCGAACGCCAGCCCGCCAGCGTCCGGTCGATTGCTGATCACCGCGGCAATGCGGGCGGGCCACTGCTGGGCGGCGCAGGCCTGGACGATGGCCTCCATGTTGGAGCCACGGCCGGAGATCAGGATCACGATGTTCTTCATGGGGCGGCAGTGTAGCGGCGGACCAGGGACAATCCGCCCCCCGGCCGCACGCCCGCACGGGGCTGCCTACAATCCGCCCCCTGCCCATGAACACCACCACGCCCCCCTCCACGCCCCAGGATCCCGCCGTCGCCCAGCCCGCTGGCACGGTGCCCGGCACCGTCACGCCCGGCGCCCGCCCGCGGGTGCTGTCCGGCATGCGACCCACCGGTGCCCTGCACCTGGGCCACTATCACGGCGCGCTCAAGAGCTGGGTGCAGCTCCAGTCCACCCACGACTGCTTTTTCTTCGTGGCGGACTGGCATGCCTTGACCACCCACTACGAGCATCGCGAGGGCCTGGAACAAAGCGTCTATGACATGGTCGTGGACTGGCTGGCCGCCGGCGTGGATCCTGAAAAAGCCACCCTGTTCATCCAGAGCCGCATGCCGGAGCATGCCGAGCTGTTCACCCTGCTGGCCATGAGCACGCCGTCGAGCTGGCTGGAGCGCATGCCCAGCTACAAGGACGCGGTGGCGGAGAACCGTGAACTGGCCACTTTCGGCTTCCTCGGCTACCCGCTGCTGCAGGCTGCGGACATCCTCATCTACAAGGCCGCCTTTGTCCCGGTGGGGGAAGACCAGGCGCCGCATGTGGAAGTCACCCGCGAGGTGGCGCGCCGGTTCAATCACCTGTATGCCCCGCTCCTGCCCGAACCGCAGGCGCTGCTGAGCGACACCGCCCGGCTGCCCGGCCTGGATGGCCGCAAGATGAGCAAAACCTACGGCAATGCCATCGCCATGCGGGACGCGCCGGAGGTGGTGGAACAGAAAATCCGCCAGATGCCGACCGATCCGCAGCGGGTTCGGCGGCACGATGCCGGCGAGCCGATGCGCTGCCCGGTGTGGCCGCTGCACCAGGTCTATACCGATGAAGCCACCCGCCAGTGGGCCGCGGACGGCTGCCGCAGCGCGGGCATCGGCTGCCTGGACTGCAAGCAGCCGCTGATCGATGCCATCCAGCGGGAACAGGCGCCGTGGCGGGCCCGGGCAGAAGAATTGCTGGCAGATCCGAAGAAAGTGCACTGGATCGTGGAAGTGGGCACCGAACGCGCGCGGGCCGTGGCTCGCAAGACGCTTCGCGAAGTACGTTCAGCGATCGGATTGGCGTACTGAATTCCTCATGGCTGGCCTTCACATCACCGATATCGAATCTGCCATCAACTGGTGGCGCGCCCGCGACCCGGGCGACGGCATCCGTCTCGGCCCGGAGCTTCGCGCCCTGGCCGAGGTGTATGCGTTGATGGTGTATCACCACGAGACCCTGTGCGATGAAGACAGCATGCCGCCGGACGCCCTGAGCGCCTGGATGGCCTGGTACGACAGCACCCCCGACGCGCCCTGCATCGCCATCTGCTCCACCAGCCAGGGGGACGAGCTCTGCAAGGGCTGCGGCCGCACCTTCGACGAAGTCCAGAACTGGCCGGTGCTGACACCCGGCGAGAAGCGCGCCACCTGGCGCCGCATCACGCTGGAAGGCACGGCCTGGCGCTTCAACCGTTATGCGGAGCGGGCTCTGGAAGTGCCGAAGGAGCGTCCTTGAGTCCACGCCTTCAGAGCCTGCGGCAAATCGTGCCGCTGGCCTGGCCCGTCTTCATCGGCCAGCTGGCCGTGCTGGCCTACTCCACCATCGACACGCTGCTGGTGGCGCGCCACTCCTCGCTCGATCTGGCCGCGCTGGCCGTGGGCTCGGCGGTCTACACCTCGGTGTTTGTGGGACTGATGGGGGTGGTCCTGGCGATCTCGCCAGTAGCCGGCCAGCTCTTTGGGGCCAAACGCATGACCGAAGCCGGCGACAGCCTGCATCAGGCGGCGTGGCTGGCCTTGATGCTGGCGGTGGTCGGCGAACTGGTGCTGTGGTTTCCGCAACCCTTCCTGGCCATCTCGCATGCGAGCCCGGAGATCGCCGCCAAGGTGACCGCGTACCTGCGGACGCTGGGCATCGCTCTGCCCGCCGCCCTGCTCTTCACCGCATATCGAGGCTTCAATACCGCCGTCTCCCGGCCGAAGGCGGTGATGGCGCTGCAGATCGGCGGCTTGCTGCTGAAATTCCCGGCCAGCGCGCTGCTCATCGGAGGCTTCAGCCTGGGCCCGATCTCCGTGCCGGCGCTGGGCGCCGTCGGCTGTGCGGTGGCCACGTCCGTCGTCATGTGGAGTCAGCTGCTGGTCGCCGTCGTGGTGCTGCGGCGGGACACGTTTTACAGCGGCTTCGGCTTCTCACGCGGTGGCCTGCATCGCCCGCGACGCGACACCTTGTGGCGCTTGCTGAAACTGGGGGTGCCGATGGGCGCATCCGTGCTGATCGAGGTGACCGGCTTCACCTTCATGGCGATCTTCATCGCCCGCATCGGCAGCACCGCAGTGGCGGGCCACCAGCTGGCCGCCAATCTGGTGGCGATGATGTTCATGTTGCCGCTGGCGCTGGCCAATGCGAGCAGCACGGTGGTGGCACAGGCGCTCGGCGCGCGGGACGCTGCAGGCGCCCGGCGCCTGGGATGGCACGGCCTGGAACTGGCGGTGGGCATTGCGTTTGTGCTCGGGGCGGTGATCTTCACCCTGCGGGAGCAGGTGCTGGGGCTCTACACCCGGGATGCCGCCATCATCGCCGCCGCACTGCCGCTGCTGGGCTGGGTATGGATCTTCCATGTGGCCGATGCCGGTCAGACCGTCTCCGCCTTTGTGCTGCGGGCGCACCACATTGCCACCGCCCCGATGGTCATCTACGCGCTGGCGATCTGGGGACTGGGGCTGGGTGGCGGCTACTGGCTGGCGTTTGGTGACCATGCCGTGCCGCTGCCGGGATTCATGCAGGGCGCGATGGGATTCTGGAGCGCCGCGTCGGCCGGGCTGGTCGCCGCGGCCACCGGCTTGAGCGCACTGCTGGCCTGGGTGCATCGGACGCAGCTGAAAGGCTGACGGCAGTCCTGGAGACGCAACGGCCTAAAAGCAGAGTGACGGGCGCGAGACGCCAGACGCCAGACGCCAGACGCCAGACGCCAGACGCCAGACGCCAAAGCCAAAGCCAAAGCCAAAGCCATTGGCCGAAGGGCTGACAGGCACTGAAACGCCGGAGCGCTCGACGGGGCTCTCACGGCCCCACCACTGCGCGTTCAGGCCGCTTCGTTCGGCACCAGCGGCAGGCGGATCGCGAAACAGCTGCCGCCGCCCTCCCGCCCTTCGCAGCGCACCGTGCCGCTGTGGGCCACGGCGATCTGCTTGACCAGGTTCAAGCCCAAGCCGACGCCACCCGACACTTCCGCATGCCCAGGCATCCGGTAGAAGGCTTCGAAGATCCGCTCCCGCTGGGACTCCGGCACGCCAGGCCCCCGATCGCAGACCTGCACCTCGACGTGCTGTGCCCCGGCCCGGCGCAACTTCACCTCAACCTGCGGCCCGCCATAACGCCGAGCGTTTTCCAGCAGGTTGCGCAGGGCGCGGCGCAGCAGTCGGTCATCCCCGCGCAGTTGCAACTGCTCCAGGCCCGATTCGGCCTCCACCTCGGCACCCGTCCGCGCGGCTTCTTCGGCCGCGATGCCGAGCAGGTCCACCGGCTCGATGCGCAGGCTCTGCGCGCCGCCTTCCAGCCGGCTGGCAAGCAGCACCTCTTCCACCAGCGCGTCGAGTTCTGCGATGTTGGTATTGATCTCCTGCTGGAGACGGAAGCGCTGCGGCGGCGAGGCCTCATCGAGCATCGCAAATGCCATCTTGAGGCGCGCGAGTGGCGAACGCAGCTCATGACTGGCATTGGCCAGCAGACTCTTGTGGGAGCTGACCAGTGTCTGAATTTTTTCGGCCGCGCGGTTGAAGCTGCCCGCCAGCGCCGCAATTTCATCCTTGCCGTGATCATGGACCCGCTGCGACAGATCGCCGCCGCCAAACTGCTCCATGCCGGACTTGAGGATTTCCAGGCGGCGCGTCAGCCGGCGAACCACCGGGTAAGCGCCCCCGGCGACCGCCAGAAACAGCACCACCAGCAAGCTCGCCAAGGCTTCGCCGCTGGGACGAGGGATCCAGCCCGGGAACCAGGACCCGGCATTCTCGGCCCGACGTTCCTGCTCCAGGCGCTCCATCATGCGCTGGCGGGTGGCTTCCACTTCGGCCAAGGCGTCGCGGCGATTGCGCGCGCCGGTTCGGGGTGCGGAGGCGGCGTCCGCCGTGGCGCCCGCGGTGTTTGTCGCAGCGCCGTCGGACTGGGCACCCGCGGCGGATCCCGCGCTGCTGACTGCAGGGAGGCCAGAGCTGTCACGGGCGACGTCGTTGCGGACCTCCCGCCCGTCCCGAGCCTCGCGTGGGTCACGTGGGTCGCGTCCATCACGACCGTCGCGTTCACGTCCATCGCGCCCATCAGGTCCATTGCGCGCATCACGTCCATCGCGATCCGCCCCCGCCTGCGCCGCACTCGGCCGCTGCTCCGGTTGGAACGGTCCAGGGCCGGGCAGCGGACCCGAGGTGCCGGGCGGCCGGGCGATTCTCAGAAACAGCAGGTGCCGGCCGTCGTCCAGGGGGATGCGCTGAATGCGTGAACCCGGCAGGTCTTCCCGCCGCTCGAACAGCGGCGACGCGCCAACCCGGCGGCCCCGGGCATCTTCCAGCGCCAGGGCCATGCGCAGCCGCTGGCCCCAGTCCTCGATGGCCTCGGCCTGCTCATGGGTGGGCGCGCTCGCGGGCGGCAAGGCGCGCTGCACCAGCACCGCCATGGCCACCAGCCGCTCGGAGGCGGCTTGTTCAAAGGTGCCGCGCTCCTGCTCGATCCGACCCTGGAAGAGCCAGGCCGAGCCCAGCGCGAAAGCGAGCAACACCACCACCACGGTGATGTAGATCCGCAGGTAAAGGGATTTCACTCCAGGCCTTCGGCGTCCTGCTTGCGTGCGAAGACATAACCGGCCCCACGGACGGTCAGCACCCGGCGCGGATTCTTGGCGTCATCCTCGATGACCGAGCGGATGCGCGAGATGTGCACATCGATCGACCGGTCAAAGGCTTCCAGCGGATGGCCCTTGAGCGCATCCATGATCTGGTCGCGGGACAGGACCCGGCCCGGGCTTTGCGCCAGCACCACCAGCAGGTCGAACTGATGGCTGGTGAGGTCGCAGACATTGCCGTCCAGGCGCACCTGGCGCGCGGCCAGGTCAATTTCCAGGCGACCGAAGCGCAGCACCTCGTCCCCCAGCGCCTGCGGCTCGGTGCGGCGCAGCAGCGCCTTCACACGGGCCTGCAGCTCGCGCGGTTCAAAGGGTTTGGCCAGGTAGTCGTCGGCGCCCAGTTCGAGGCCGAGGATGCGGTCCATCGGCTCGCCGCGTGCGGAGAGCATCAGCACCGGCAGACGGCGCCAGCGCTTGTCGCTGCGCAGCTGGCGGCAGAACTCGAGACCGTCGCCGTCCGGCAGCATCAGGTCCAGGACGAGAAGTTCGTACTGGCCCGCTTCCAGTTCGGACCGGCCCTGTGCCAGGGAACCGGCAAAGCTGACATCGAAGCCGGCGCTGCTCAGGTAGTCGCCCAGCATTGCCGTCAGACGCGCGTCGTCGTCGATCAACAGCAGTCGTGGATTCATGGGGCGTTGCGCCGCAGCCGCCTGGCGAGCCGCTTGCTCGGCCTGCAGTCGGGCTGCGGAATCATCAAAAGTCTGAAGCATAGCCGACTCCTTCACTCATTGACCCTGGGGCGGGGGCGGTGCATCCGGGGCGTTGCCGCCACGCGGACCGCCCTTGCCACCGTGCTGGCGCATGTGCTTCATCCGCTCTTCCATGCGCGCCTTGTGCTTCTTCATCAGCTCGCCGAGTTTGGCCCGCTGCTCGGCCGTCAGGACCTTGGCGGCATCGACCATCGCCTGCGTCATGCGCTTGGAGGCGGCGTCATGCTGAGCACTCATCTGCTGACGGAGCTGCTCCACGGCAGCCGCGTCCACCTGCGGCGCGCTCAGCAGCGCGGCCATCTGGTCATGCCACTGGCGGCCCTGGTCGTGCTGGGCCTTGAGGTCCTTGTGGGCCGCGTCGAAGATGTCGCGAATCTGCTTTTGCTGGGCGTCGGATGCGCCCACATCCTTCAGCAGACGGCCGCCGAGGAACATCGGGCCGCCTTCTCCAGGCATGCCGGGCATGCCGGGGCCGCCGGGCATGCGGGGACCGTGACCCATCGGGCCCTGGGGACCGGAGGCGGCTGCGGCCGGCGCATCCGGACGGGACTGGGCCTGAACGCCCAGGGCGGCGACGCCCAACACCGCGGCGACGCTCAGCACTTGAAGGGGACGGGAGAAACGTTTGAACATGAATGACATCTCCTGTTGGGATGACGTCATCGTCGGCGGCGCAGGTAAGGTGGCCATGGGGCCGCCGTAAAGAAAGGTGAAAACAGTCGAAGACTCTTGACGGTGGCTCCGGTCGGAGGCTTGGGCGGACAAACGGGTCGTGAATCGTGTCAGTCCGGACACAACCCGGGATCACGGAGTCGTCTGATTCGTCTGGTTCGTCTGGTTCGTCTGGTTCGTCTGGTTTGCCGGGTTCGCCGGGCTTGTCTGATTCGTCTGATTTGTCTCGTTCGCCGGGTTCGTTAGGCTCGTCGGGATCGGCGGGATTGCCCGGCGCACGTACACCCGCAGCGCCGTTTCATCGGCGCGATGCTGGCCGTCAATGCGGAGGGTCTGCCGCAGTTCGAAACAGCAGTCGGCGTCCAGCAGCCGGTCCAGCGCCTGCATCGACGGCTGGTCGCCCAGGTAGCCGGACTGGGCCACCACCACCGACACCCGTTCGCGAACCAGCAGACGCCGGATGTCGTCGTCATTCAGGCCGCGATCCTGGATGCCCAGCTGACGCATGATGGTCATGTCCACCAGCAGTTTGTCGGCGCGACGCACCGCAAGATCCGGGCGTTGCCCCCAGGCGCGCAGCGCGAAGATGAAGTTGCCATCCCGATGGGCGGAGATCATCACGCGGGAATTGGGTGCCGCCCATTGCGCAGCCAGCAGCGCCGCATCGCGATGGCCTGCCACGCGAGGCACGTCGGCCCATCGCTGGGTCGTCCACGCTTCCGCCCCCATGCCGGCGGCCATGAGCATCGCCAGCACCCTGGGCCACATCCGTCCCAATGCGCCGAGCCGTACCGCGGTCGGCTGACTCGCGATGGCCAGCAGTGCCGCGAGCATGGCGAAGGGCAGCACCGGCAGTGCAAAGCGGGGCTCCTTGTTGGAGACCAGACTGAAGAACAGCCACGCCAGCAGCGCCGTGGAGAGTGCCATCCAGAGTGCCAGCCTCCTCGCCCCTGGCCCCGCCATGGGGAGCAATTCGTTCCGGCCAGCGCTCCGCTGCATGGGGCGTTCAGCATGCTGCTCATTGAGCTGCCCATTGAACTGTTCATTGCGCTGTTCATTGCGCTGTTCATTGCGCTGCTGGTCGGGCTGCTTGTTGGGCTGCTTGTTGGGCTGCTTGTTGGTCTGCTCAAGGAGACGCTCATTGGGCCGCCCCAGGGGCCGATGAACGGGCCGGCGAAGCGTCCCTTGCGCGGGCTGTTGAAGGCTCTGTTCAATGGCCTGATCGGCGGGCAGTTCCACAGGATCGTCCGCGCCCCGACCCCTCGCCGCCCGAGCGCCTTGCTCGATCAGCAACAACAGGCCGAGCAGCAGCACTGCCGTGCCCACGAAGCCCAGTTGATCCGGCATCCGCGCCGCATACCAGCCCCAGTTGGCCCATGACCAGCGATCCGGCATGTCCGGCATCTTCCCCGCCAGACTGCCCATCACCTTGGCAAAGTACAGCGCCGCCGCCACCGAGGGCAGCGACAGCAATCCGTACAGTGCGGTCGCGCCGAGCCGCAATCGCCAGCGCTGCGCGCGCGCCACCGGATGCAGCCCCACGGCCGCCAGCCACAACGGCCAGACGAACAGGGTCTGGACCCGCGTCAGCATGGCGCATCCCAGCAGCAGCGCGGCCAGCCACAACCAGCGGTCCCGCGGCCAGGCCAGCCACTTCACCAGCGCCCAGACGCCCCAGAGCAGCAGCGCCACGGCGGGCACGTCCAATTGCACCTGTCGACCCCACAGCGCCATTTCCGGCACCACCACCAGCATGGCACCCGCCGCGCAAGCGCCCAGACGTCCCAGTACCGGACGTGTCCAGGCATAGCCCGCCATGGCGCACAGCGCCGCAAACCCTGACACCACGGCCTGGCAGGTGGCGTGACTGACGCCGAAGACACCGAGAAACGGGGCCGTCACCAGATACAGGAATGGCGGGTAAAAGCCGATGTTGATGCCGGGGTACTGGTCGTAATAGGCCTTCGCAAAACGAATGGGGTCCTTCCAGCCGCCTTGCGCGAAGACGTCATGAACGAACACGCTGTTCATTGCATGCCGGGAGGCGTCGAACCACCAGAAATCTCCGGCGACGGGACTGCTGAAAAAATACGCCACGCCGACGCACAGACCCAGGCAATAAGCCGGCCATTGCCGCTGGAATGCGAGCAGCACACCGAGCCCGTCAGGCACGCCGTGGCGGCTCTGCAGTGAGGCTGCCGCAGGCGACTGCATCACGGCGCTCTCCACAGGCCGCAGATGCTTTCCACCTGATAACGCGGCCGCTGTTTGCCCGACTCGAAGACCTTCGCCAGGTACTCGCCAATCACGCCCAGCCCGAGCAGCTGGATGCCCCCGAGGAAATACATCGGGATGACGGTCGACGCCCAGCCGGGCAAGGCGTCCTGGGTGAACACCCGCAAGGCGAGCGCCCACAGCGCCATGCTCAGGCTGACCAGCGACACGAGAACCCCAGCACCGGTGATCAACCGCAGCGGATACGGCGTGAAGGAGCTGATGCCTTGCCAGGCCAGTGACAGCATCTTGGTCAGCGGATATTTGGATTCCCCGGCAAACCGCTCGGCGCGATCGAATTCCACGGTGGCACTGCGATACCCCAGCAGCGGCACCAGGCCGCGCAGGAACAGATGCGGCTCCCGGTATCCGCGCAGCGCTTCCAGCGGACGCCGCCCCATCAGGCGATAGTCCGCATGGTTGAACACCAGCTTGACGCCCATGGCGGCCAGTACTTTGTAGTAGCCCTCGGCGGTGAAGCGCTTGAAGAAGGTGTCGGTGTCACGACGGCGGCGCACCGCATAGACCACTTCATGTCCGGCCCGGAAAGCGCGCACCATGTCGGCAATGATGTCGAGGTCGTCCTGCAGGTCAGCGTCCAGGCTGATCAGTGCATCGCCATGGATGCTCATCAGCCCGCACAGCAATGCATTTTGATGCCCGCGATTGCGGCTGAGCTTGATGCCGCAGAAGCGCGGCGAGTGGGCCGACAGTGATTCGATCAGCGCCCAGGTGCGGTCCCGGCTGCCGTCATCGACAAAGTAGATGGAGCTGGCCGGCGAGATGAGCTGCTCCGACTCCAGCGATTCCAGCAGTCGTTCCAGCCGACGGGCGGTTTCGGGCAACACCTCTTCTTCGTTGTAGCAAGGCAGTACGAAGTTGATGACCGGCAATCGCTCCCGAAAGTCCGGCGCGCCCAAGAAGTGTTGTCGTTCGATGAGTTCCACGATCCGCCCCCTGCGCAGTGAGGCCGCTCGATGAAGCGTCCTCTGCGAAGGCAGACTCTAGCGGGCGCTTGCCGCCCTTCCGTGACGGAGATGCCCTTCGAATTGGGGGGACGTCACCCTGGGGATTGCCCGGAGTCCGCCCCATGGGGGCGCATGGCCCACAGCGCATTGAGCAGGAAATTGAAAAACAGCACCAGAACGGTGACCACCGGTTGCGCCAGATACGGATGCAGACCCAGGTGCAGCAGCAAGGCCATGCCGCCGGCGTTGAGGAGCCAACCGAGGCTGGCCACTGCGGCGAAACGTGGCAGATGTCGGGCGTGATGGCCGCGCAGTCCGAAGGTGAAGCGCGCGTTCAGCAGGTAGTTTGCGAACGCGCCGACGATGAAGCCTGCGGCAGAGGCCGGCACCGCCGGCCATCCCGCCAGCCGGAGCAGCAGGAAGGCGGTGAGGTAGTGCACCGCCGTCGCCACACCCCCCACCAGCAGGAAGCGACCGAATCGGCCCAGCGAGACCGGTGCAGCTGCAGCCGGAGGTGCAGGGCGTGTGGCAGCACTGCCAGCCCCCGCGGCGACGGTAGCCGCCGGTGCCGAAGCTGTGGGCGTGGGAGAGCCGGCAGCCATGGGCGCGAGGTCAAGTGGGGTGGCGTGAAGCAGGGTCGCGTGACGGAGCCCGCTCAGGCGATGGGCTTGAAACGCACGCGCTTGGGACGCGCGCCCTCTTCACCCAGACGCTTCTTCTTGTCGGCCTCGTACTCGTGGAAGTTGCCGTCGAAGAAGAACCACTGCGAATCGCCTTCACACGCCAGGATGTGGGTGCAGATGCGGTCCAGGAACCAGCGGTCGTGGGAGATGACCATCGCCGAGCCACCGAACTCCAGCAGCGCCTCTTCCAGCGCGCGCAGGGTTTCGACGTCCAGGTCGTTGGACGGTTCGTCAAGCATCAGCACATTGCCGCCCTGGGCCAGGGTCTTGGCCAGGTGCAGACGGCCGCGTTCACCGCCGGACAGCTGACCCACCATCTTCTGCTGGTCATTGCCCTTGAAGTTGAAGCGGCCGATGTAGGCGCGCGACGGCATCACGAACTTGCCAACGATGATGTTGTCCAGACCGCCGGAGACGTCTTCCCACACCGTCTTGTTGGCGTCCAGGCTTTGACGGCTCTGGTCCACGAAGGCCAGCTTGGCGGTCTTGCCGATCTTGACCGTGCCTGCGTCCGGCTGCTCCACGCCCTGGATCATGCGGAACAGCGTCGACTTGCCGGCGCCGTTCGGGCCGATGATGCCGACGATGGCGCCCGGGGGCACCTTGAAGGACAGGTTGTCGATCAGGACGCGGTCGCCAAAGGATTTGGTGACGTTTTCGAACTCGATCACTTCATTGCCCAGACGCTCGGCGACGGGGATGAAGATTTCGTTGGTTTCGTTGCGCTTCTGGTATTCGACGTCGCTCAGTTCCTCGAAGCGGGCCAGACGCGCCTTGCTCTTGGCCTGACGGCCCTTGGCATTGGAGCGCACCCACTTCAGTTCTTCCTTCATCGCCTTGGCGCGGGCGTCTTCGGACTTCTGTTCCTGCTCCAGGCGGCGTTCCTTCTGGTCCAGCCAGTCGGAATAGTTGCCCTTCCAGGGAATGCCGTGGCCGCGGTCCAGTTCCAGGATCCATTCGGCGGCGTTGTCCAGGAAGTAGCGATCGTGGGTGATGGCCACCACGGTGCCGGGGAAACGCTGCAGGAACTGCTCCAGCCATTCGACGGATTCCGCGTCCAAGTGGTTGGTGGGTTCGTCGAGCAGCAGCATGTCGGGCTTGGACAGCAGCAGGCGACACAGGGCCACACGGCGCTTCTCGCCGCCGGACAGCACGCCGATGTTGGCGTCCCACGGGGGCAGGTTCAGCGCGTCAGCAGCCAGTTCCAGCTGCAGGTCGGTGTTTTCCGAGCCGGCGGCGGCAATGATGGCTTCCAGCTCGCCCTGTTCGGCGGCCAGGGCGTCGAAGTCGGCGTCCGGCTCCGCGTAGGCGGCGTAGACCTCATCCAGGCGCTTCTTGGCGGCCAGCACGCCGCCAATGCCTTCCTCGACGGCTTCCCGCACGGTCTGGTCCGGATTGAGCTTGGGCTCCTGCTCCAGATAACCGATCTTGATGCCGGGCATCGGCACGGCTTCGCCTTCGATTTCCTTGTCCACGCCAGCCATGATCTTCAGCAGGGTGGATTTGCCGGAGCCGTTCAGGCCCAGCACGCCAATCTTGGCGCCGGGGAAGAAGGACAGCGAGATGTCCTTCAGGATGTGACGTTTGGGAGGAACCGTCTTGTTGACGCGGTTCATCGAGAAGACGTATTGAGCCATGGCGGAAGGGTTCCGGAGTGGTTCTGAAAGAGAGTGGGCGGCGTCTGGAAGACACCGGTCCGGCGGGGCCTGGACCGCGTGGGCGTTCTTTCGGTGCTCTCTCGGGCATTCGATCGGACGCCCGCCCGATGTCCCCCATTGTCGCAGCTTCCGCGACTGCCCCTAAACTGGATCGCAAGACGAAACTTCAGCATCTGAAGCTGAAACGCTGACTTGTCCGGGTGAATGTCCCCGGACTCGGGTCAGGACGCGGGTCTCCGCCCCCTGCGGAGCGGGCCGCGGCCGCTTCGATGCTGCCTCTGGAGAAGCCATGAATCACCCCCTGTCCGCGCCTGCGGCCGCTGCACTGTTGCCTGTGTCCCGTCGCCTGTCTCCGTTATTGCGCCAATCCATGCCGCTTGCCCGGCCCTTGTCCCTGCCCCGCGTCGGGACATCGCCTTCGCCCCGTGCGGCGCTCGTGCGCATGGCGGCTGCAGTGAGCCTTGGCGCGGGGCTGGTCCTGGGCCTGGGTCTGGCCGCGCAGCCGGTGCAGGCGCAAACCCTGCGCTGGGCTGGCGCGGGCGACATGCAGACCGCCGATCCGCATTCCCAGAACGAGATCGTCACCAACGCGATGAACGGGCAGGTGTATGAGCGCCTGGTGGCGCGGGACCGGAACCTGAACCTCGTGCCCAGCCTGGCCACCGAATGGACGCAGCTCAAGCCGACGCTCTGGCGGGTCAAGCTTCGCCAGGGGGTCAAGTTCCAGGATGGCACCCCGTTCACCGCGGACGACGTGCTGTTCTCGGTGGCGCGTGCGAAGGACGTGAATTCCAACATCAGCGCTTACGCGCAGGCGGTCGGCACCCCTCGCAAGGTGGACGACTTCACGGTGGAGTTCCAGCTGGAGCAGGTCAATCCCATCTTCCTGCAGCATCTGGACCTGATCTTCATCATGAGCAAGCGCTGGAGCGAGCAGCACAAGGTCACCCGTCCCCAGAACTACAAGGACAAGGACGAGACCTACGCCGCCACCCACAGCAACGGCACTGGGCCCTACATGATGATGGAGCGCCAGCCGGGGGTACGCACCAGCTTCAAGCGCAATCCCAATTGGTGGGGCAAGTTTGAAGGCAACGTGCAGGAAGCGGTGTTCACACCGATCGCCAATGACTCGACGCGGCTGGCGGCCCTGGTCTCCGGCGAAGTGGACGTGGTGCTGGACCCGGCCCCGCGCGACCTCAACAAGCTGAAGCAGACCAGTGGCGTGAAGGTGCTGGAAGGACCGGAGAACCGACTCATCTTCATTGGCATGGATCAGGCGCGGGACAAGCTGCTCTACGGCAAGGTGCCGGGCGACAAGAATCCATTCAAGGATGCGCGTGTCCGTCAGGCGCTCTATCAGGCCATCGACATCAACGCCATCAAGCTCAAGCTGATGAACGGCCTGAGCATCCCCACGGGGGGCCTGACACCCTCCCCGCTCGGGGCCTACAACGATGCCCAGATCGAAGCGCGTCTGCCGTATGACGTGGCCGCAGCCAAGAAGCTGATGGCGGATGCGGGCTATGGCAATGGCTTCGAGGTGACGCTGGACTGCACCAACAACCGCTACGTCAACGACGACAAGATCTGCCTGGCACTGGCGTCCATGTGGGCGCAATTGAAGGTGAAGGTCAACGTCAATGCACAGCCGCGGACGCTGATGTTCCCGAAGCTCGAGAAAATGGACACCAGCCTCTACATGTTCGGCTGGGGTGGCGTGATCACCGATGCGGAGGTGGCCTTCACCCCGCTGCTGCGCAATCGCGGTGACAAGGGGGTGGGCTATTACAACTTCGGCAACTGGAAAGACGACAAGTTCGATGCGCTGGCAGCCAGCTCCAGTGTGGAGGCCGATCCGAAGAAGCGCGAGGAACTGGTGAAGTCAGCGCTGCGCGAATTCAAGGCGCAGAACCATGTGATTCCGCTGCATCGTCAGATGATCCCCTGGGCGTTCCGTCAGAACGTGACGGTGCAGCATCGGGCGGACAACTGGTTCGAGTTGCGCTGGGTGACGGTGGCCGGCAAATAATGCGGGCCGGCCCCCCTGACGCGCGCGGCGCGTCCGTTGGGCCGATCGGCCGTTTGGCCGTTTGGCCGTTTGGCCGTTTGGCCGCACGGCCGTTCGCTCATCGCGGGGTGGCGGCGGTGTCGGACGGCGACCCGCCGGGGCCGTCCGGGGCCTGCTGGACAGGCGTCAGGTTGTTCGCTGCCAGTCGCGGCGGCGCGGCCAGCGGCACCGGCACCGGCCGCACATCCAGGCGGACATCCAGCAAGGTGATGTCATCCGCATCCCCCTGACTGTTGAACCAGCCCTGGGTCCCTTCCCCCCGATAGAGGCGGAACACAAACGCAGTGCGGTCCCGCGGCTCGGTCGCGCCGGGGCGGACTCGCGCCGCCATCGCGCGGACTTCACCCGACGGCGCGGTCATCAATTCGGCCATGGCCTGCACGATGCGGTTGTCGCCCAGGATGTCCGTCTGGAAGGTGCTGACCGGGCTGGTCACCGCATGGGACGCGCGGATGATGCGGGCTTCCGGCAGCGGCGTCTTGCGCTTCTCCGGGGTCACCTGACCGCTGCGCAGATCGTAGTGGTCGCCGTTGTCCAGGTAGCTCAATCGCGCGTCCTGCACATTGAACATCGTCAGTGAGGGATCGGTGCGGGCGCTGCGCAGATCCACCAGCAGCGCGCCACGGGCGCCGATGATGTCCACTGACGGTCCGCGGATGACGGCGGCACTGTTCTCTTCGATGCCCAGACCCAGGCGGTAGCCCTGCGCCATCATCAGGGGCAGCATGCGGCCGATCCGACCACGCTTGAGGAAATGCTGGTCCACAAACAAGCGGTCGGTCACGAAGCCGAGGCCGCGGTCGATTTCATGGCCATCGCGCATCTGGCCGCGCATCACGCCCATCACGTCCAGCGCGTCGCGGAACATCGTGCGACTCATGATGGCGGCGCCGGCGCTCGTGCCAGCCACCACGCCACCCCGGCGGTAGACGTCCCAAATGGCGTCCAGCATGGCGGTGTTCTTGCCGCCCGGCTGGAAGGTGTCCACGATCAGGCCTTGCGCGCCGCCGGAAAAGAACACGGCGTTGGCGCCGCGGATCTTCGCGATCAAGGCGGGGTCGTTCAAATTCTTCTGCAGATCGGCGCCTTCCAGCCGCGGCGCCACCGGGATGTGCTCCGCGGACGCACCGTGCTTCTGCAGGACCTGCACGATGGCATTGGCCGATTGCTCGGGTGCGGCGGAAGCGGTGGCCAGCACCGCCACCCGCGCTTTCCCCGCGCCGCCCGCTTCATCGACGATGCGTTGCCACACCTCATCGTTATCGAAGCGAAGGTTCCCGCCGATCACCACGGCGGTTTGCGCCTGGGCAAGGTGCCAGCCACACACGGCCAGCAGCAGCACAGGCGTACGAAGGAGTCGGCTCAGCATCTGCATGTCGTGATAGTGCCGCGATTGCCAGTTGCAATCCAGCAGCTCCACCCAGGTTGGGGAGGGAGAAATGTCGAATTAGGGGGAAACGATGAGCGTCAAAGGACGGTCGTGGGGCGGTCGTGGGACGCTCACGGCGGCGGTATGTGCGAGGAGCAACATATTGCGTACGGTTGCCGGGCGTGACGGCGCTGAGAGCGGCGTCGCGCGGTGGCGGCGTCAGGCATGCGATCTGCCGAAAAGGGGGCAAGAACAGCGAGGCGGTCTCGTTGTGATGACCGGAGAAACCCATGTCCGACGAAGCAAGCTTTGGCGCCCCTCCTCAAGGCGGAGCGGCCACGTCGCCCACCGGCGCGATCAATGTCGGGGATGAGCAGGAAGTGCAGACCTGGGCACGCAAGCTCAATGTCACCGAGATGCAGATCCGGGATGCGGTGAAGGCCGTGGGGGCGCGTCCGACCGATGTGGAGGAGCACCTGAAGGGGTCGCGTGCCACCACGAATGCGGAGCAGACGCGCGCCGCCGGGGCTCGCTGAATCGCCGCTTCGCCGGGGCGGACCCAGGGCTTGGCGGAACTCAGGCAGCGCTGTGGAAGCTCGTCCCGCCGGCGCTGTCAGAGCCCGGTTTCAGGCTGACGCTGCGGCAGTCGGATATCGATCAACTGCCAGGACGCGAAGCCTCGCTGCTCCAGCACCAATCCCATCTTTTTGTGGTCAGGCTCATCGCCGCGCCGCGCATAGAAGATGACGGTGTTGAGGCCTTTGCGTTCGGTCCACCATTCGACCTGTCGGTGGGGATCGGCGCTGGCCCTGCCCTGCTGACCTTCGGCCCCCTCGCCGCGGTCTGAGGTCGGCTCTGCAGGACGCTTCTTCGGCAGCAGCTGACCTTCCTGCATGGCCCGCATGACCACTTCCGGCCGGACCAGCGCGCTCACCGCGCCGGCCGCCATGGCCTGGCCGAGCGCGCGGCCGAAGCCGCCGCCGGAGCGTTCGTCACCGGCTCCATGGGCGGGCACTTCCGCGCTGCCGCCGAAGGCGACCATGATCTGGCCGGTCAGGTTCTCTCGCAACTTCGGGTAGTCGACGTACGCGTTGAAGCGATCCGCCTGGCCTTCCCGGGCCGCCTCGCGCATCTGGTGCATCGTCCAGTAAGGCGATGCAAACCAAAGCCCGCCCACCGCCACGATGACCGCTGCCGTGGTCCCTTTGATCCAACGAGTGCTCATGGCGTGGTCAGTCTGAAGCGGGTTCAGAGATTTCAATCAGATTGAGGTCGGGGTCCCTCAGGTAAACCGAGCGGATCTTCCCCGTGGCGCCAGTGCGCATCACGGGACCTTCCACGATGGGGACGCCCATCGTCTGCAGGCGCGTGATCACATGGTCCAGAGGGACCGACGCCATGAAGCACAGGTCCAGCGCGCCCGGCACCGGCGTATGCGCCTTGGGCTCGAACTCGTGGCCCTTCAGATGCAGATTGATTTTCTGATGGCCGAATTTGAAGGCCCGACGCTCCACCGGGGGCGTGCCGCCGATGAAACTTTCCAGTTGCATGCCCAGCACGTCGGTGTAGAAGCGGATGCACTCGGCTTCATGGCTGGTGGTGAGCACCAGATGGTCAAGATGGTCGATCATGGTCGAGGGATGGTCTGGACGCATGGACTGTATGCCAACGCGATGTCAGTGGCCGGGGCCAACTTGATGCCATATGTTGCCGTGTGATGCCTCATCGGGCGCCTCGCTGGCCGGGCATCAACGCTTGGTCTTGCCCCGCCCTCGCCGCAACCGATACGCCGCCAGCGGCAGCACCAAGGCCAGCAATATGCCGATGACGACGCGCACATCCGACTGCTGCTTGTTTGGCAGATCGGTGAGCCAGCCCATGAGCTGCTTCGCCCCGCTGTTGATCAGCCAGATAAACAGCAGCGCCGCCACGGCCGCCAGCAGCAGCCCAATGGCCCGTTGCTGGCCCGTCGGTTTCATATTCATGTGAGATGCGCCCTCAGCCACGCCGGCAACTCCACCGACTTTTGGAGGGCCGCATCCTGCCACACGGTGGTGGCGCCGCCGGCGGCACAGAGGACGCCCGGCTCGTCCACTCGCTCCAGCGTGATCCAGGTATCAAAACTGGACCGCCCCGGCGACGACACGTAATGCCGGGCCAGCAACTCCCCGGGATAGGTCACCTGGCGATAGAAATTGCAGAAGGCATTGACGATCACCGGCCCCTGCCCGTCCGGGCTGGGTGCGCCGCCCAAACTCTCCAGCCATTCCACACGCGCCATTTCCAGGTAGCGGAAATACACCGTGTTGTTGACGTGCCCCATCGCATCCATGTCGCCCCAGCGGATCTGGATGTGCATCTCGTGCACCAGCTTTTTCTCCTCGGGGACCTCCAATCTCATGGCGTCATGCCCAGCTCAGCCTGAAGACGCGCCACAGCCGCCTTGAGCTGGTCCACATCCGCACGCAGGGCTGCAATTTCTTCATCCCGCGGGTCGGGCCCGGAGGGTGTTGAAGCGGCGCCATACGCAGTGCCCGGTCCGGCGGGCCCGCTGGCGCCCGCCGGTATCTCCGGCTCCCCGCTCAGCAGATGCGCCCAGCGCTGTTCCCGCGCGCCCGGGGCCCGCGGCAGTTTGCGCGCCATCGGCGGCTCACGCGCGGCCAGCTCCTCCAGGAAGCCCTCCACCGAGGACACATCGGCAAACTTGTGAATGCGCTCGGCATTGAGCCGCAGCTCCGCCGCCGTTTGCGGACCGCGCAGCATCAGCACCGTCAGCAGTGCCTCGGCCTGCCCGGGCACGCCCAGCACCCGCTTCATGTTGTGCTCGAAACGCACCACGCGGCTGCCACTCACGGTGTTGACCAGGCTCATCGCCTTCAGTTCGTCCAGCGCGGACGCCACATCGGCTTCCGACGCATTCATCACCGGGTCCCGCGCCGTCTTTTGATTCACGCCGAGGGTAAGGCTGTTCAGCGACATCGGATAGCTGTCCGGCACGGTGAACGCCTTTTCCACCAGCACGGCCAGCACGCGCGCTTCCAGCGCGCTCAATTCACGCAGCGCCATGCTCAGACACCGAATCCGTCGTCGGCCTGGATCACCGCGCCGTTGATGAACCGGCTCTCCTTGGCGCACAGCATCAGCAAGGTGGTATCCAGATCCTGCGGCTGGCCCACCCGCTTGCGAGGCAGCAGGTCCACCAGCTTGCGGCCCTGGTCGGTCTGCCAGTGGTGATGGTTGATTTCGGTATCGATATACCCGGGGCAGATGGCATTGACGTTGATGTCGTATTTGCCCCATTCCAGCGCCATGGCCCGGGTCATGTGGATGACCGCTGCCTTGCTCATGGAATAGACGCCGATCTGGGACAACACCCGCAGACCCGCCATCGAGGCAATGTTGACGATGCGACCGCCGGTGTAGGTGCCGGGGGCGGCGCCGCGGGCCCGGGCCAGCATGCGCTTGCCAACTTCCTGCGCCACGAAGAAGGCGCCACGGACGTTGGTGTCCATGACGAAGTCGTAGTCGTCCGGCGTCACGTCGGTCAGCCGCTGGGTGGTGCTGACGCCGGAGTTGTTGATCAGGATGTCCAGCGTGCCGACTTCCGTCTCCGCGCGCGCGACCGCGGCGGCGATGCTGTCCATGTCGGTCACGTCCATGCTCACCACATGCGCGTCTCCACCGCCAGCTTCAATTTCGGCGCGCAGCGCCTTGAGCCGCTCCACACGCCGGGCGGCCAGGACCACACAGGCGCCCGCCTTCGCCAAGGTCTTCGCGAACTGCGCGCCCAAGCCGCTGGACGCGCCGGTAACCAGGGCCACGCGGCCCTCCAGATCAATGCTGTAGCTCATGACAAGGTCTCTCGTTGGTGACTGCTCGGTGACCCAAAAAGTGCAGGGTTCACGATAGCACGCGTGCCGGACGGTTCACGTCACCGATGCGTCGGACCTTGCCCGGCGTCAGTCCCGGACCTTGTTGACCTCAATCGGCCAGAACCGTTTCGATCTCCGTCGTCACTTGCGTCATGAGCTTGTGGATGGGGCACTTGGCCGCCACCTGCAGCAGGCGCTCACGGTCTTCCGGCGTCAGCGGACCCACCAGCGTGACGGTAGCCTTGAGCTTGTAGATGCCCTGCTGCTCCTGGGACCCATCCCGGTCCACCTGCACCAGCACGTCTTCCACTGGCAACCCCTTGCGATTGGCATACCAAAGCACGGTCAACGCCTTGCAGGTGCCGAGGGCGGCGTCGTAGAGTTCGTGCGGATCCGGACCGGCATCTTCGCCCCCGCCGGAGACCGGCTGGTCGGCGGTGAATTGATGCTGACGGATGCGCACGGTCTGGCGCATCGGGCCGGTCTTGTCGCGCTGAATCTGGATGGTCATCGGGAACTCCCCTGCGGGTGTGAAGTCGAACAGTGGGGTCCGATCCTACGGCGGCCCTGCCCTCCCCGCATCCGCCGACCGGGAGAGCCACCTGCCGGAGGCCTCTGCACTCCTGTCTGTCACTTTCGGCGCACCTCTCTATTCCTGCCCCTCCGGAAAAGCACGACCGTTCTTTTTTAGCAGCGCACGGCTAGAATGCGCCGCAACCTTGCCGGTGCTGCTGCCCGGCCCCCAAACGAGAACAACCTAGGAAGACCATGACCTCCGAAGAACTTGTTGCCCAGTACGGCCCGCGCGACAGCATGGAATACGACGTGGTGGTCGTGGGCGGTGGCCCGGCCGGCCTGTCCACCGCCATCCGCCTGAAGCAGCTGGCGGCGGAAAAGGGCCAGGAGATCTCGGTCGTGGTGCTGGAGAAGGGTTCGGAAGCGGGAGCGCACATCCTCTCCGGCGCGGTGATGGACCCGCGCGCGCTGACCGAGCTGTTCCCCAACTGGAAGGAACTGGGCGCTCCGCTGGCCCAGCCGGTCACCGGCGACCAGGTGCTCTTCCTGAGCGAGACCGACGCCAAGGACACGCCGCAATGGCTGATTCCTGCCTGCTTCCACAATCACGGCAACTACGTGATTTCGCTGGGCAACGTCACCAAGTGGCTGGCCCAGCAGGCCGAGGCGCTGGGTGTGGAAATCTTCGCCGGCTTCGCCGCGGCCGAGGTGGTGTATGACGAGCAGGGTCGCGTCAAAGGCGTGGCCACCGGCAATGTGGGCGTCGGCAAGGACGGCGAGCCGCACGAAGGCTTCCAGCTGGGCATGGAACTGCATGGCAAGTACACCATCTTTGCGGAAGGCGCTCGCGGCCATCTGGGCAAGCAGCTGATCAGCAAGTTCCAGCTGGATGCGGGCAAGGATCCGCAAACCTACGGCATCGGCATCAAGGAACTGTGGGAAGTGCCGGCCGACAAGGCTCAGCCCGGCCTGGTCGTTCACACCGCCGGCTGGCCGATGGACAGCGAGACCTACGGCGGCGGCTTCCTCTATCACCTGGAAGGCAACAAGGTCACGCTAGGCTTTGTGGTGGGTCTGGACTACAAGAATCCGTGGCTGTCCCCCTTCGAGGAAATGCAGCGCTGGAAGACCCATCCGTCCATCCGTCGTCACATTGAAGGCGGCAAACGGCTGGGCTATGGCGCGCGGGCCATCACGGCCGGTGGTCTGCTGAGCCTGCCCAAGCAGGTCTTCCCCGGCGGCGCGCTGGTGGGGGATGACGCGGGTTATCTGAATGCGGCACGCATCAAGGGCAGCCACGCCGCGATCAAGAGCGGCATGCTGTGCGCGGAAGCCATTGCGGACGCACTGGCGGCGGGCCGTCAGCTGGACGAGCTGAATGCCTATCCGGCGGCCTTCGAGCAAAGCTGGCTGCGTGAGGAACTGAACCAGAGCCGCAACTTCAAGACCTGGTTCAAGAAGGGCAACACGATGGGGACGTTGATGACTGGCATTGAGCAGTGGTTGCTGCCCAAGCTGGGCATCAAGAGCCCGCCGTGGACGCTGCACCGCGACAAGCCGGATCACACTTATCTGCGTCCGGCCGCGGAGATGCCCAAGATCAGCTATCCGAAGCCGGATGGCAAGCTGACGTTTGATCGCTTGTCATCGGTGTTCGTGTCCAACACCAATCACGAAGAAAACCAGCCGGCGCATCTGAAGTTGAAGGACAACGCGGTGCCGGTGCAAGTCAACCTGAGCAAGTATGCGGGTCCGGAAAGCCGCTACTGCCCGGCGGGGGTGTATGAGTTCGTGAAGAACGAAGACAACTCCGAGCGACTGCAGATCAATGCGCAAAACTGCGTGCACTGCAAGACTTGCGACATCAAGGATCCGACGCAGAACATCGTCTGGGTGACGCCTGAGGGCGGCGGCGGTCCGAACTACGCGGGAATGTGATCTGCGCTGGCGGGGGACGGAGAGGCCCGAGTGGCGGACAGACTCCCGCCCGAGGGTCTTCGCCCGCAGGAGCCGAGGGGAATGCGGTCATGCCAGGCATGACCGCCCCTTGGAAGGATCATCGCTGCAACGACGGTGTCGTATCCGCCTTCGGAGTTCGGATCCAGTCGATGATGGCCAGAAGCAAGGGAGCTCCAATGATCCAGGTTGGGATGAGTGCGTCCATGTCGACTCCGTTGGAAGCTGAGGGTGATGGAGTCGGGCAAGGCGCGTGCCTCCCGGACAGGTCCTCTGGATGCCAGGGTCAGACTTCACCCGGTACTCGCGTCGACGTTGCAAGCCGAATCGCCGAGTAACGCATCGCCCAGACATCTCCTGTCTCGACGTTTCCGAGTTAGCCGCCGTTCCTGCCGCTGCCTCATCACAAGTCGTCAAACCGCTTCAGCCCCCTCGCCCGCATGGTCTTGATCAGCTTACTGGCGTAGTCCGGGTCCGTCGCATAACCGGCCGCCGCGACGGCCTGCGCAAAGTCTTCTGATTGGGTGAAATTGAAGCACTTGGCATAGCGGGCATTCTCGTGAAAGAACCTGGCGTGGTCGTCCAGGCTGTCCTGCCAGGTCGCGTACTTGCGCCATCGGGCGGTCACGTGGATCCACTGGTCGTTCTGGAACTCCCGCGTTTCCATCAGCACCACGTCGCCCGCCCAACTGGCGGTGGCTTTGACGCCAAACAGGTTTTTGCCCCTCACCGCCAGCAGCGACTTTCCCCAGTTCGACTCCAGCGCCGCCTGGGCAATGGTGAAGCCCGCCGGTACTTTGGACCATCGCATGGACGCCACCGCCGCCGCCCCAATGCGTTCAATGAAGGCCTCCGGGGAGGCAGGCGGCTCTTCGGGTGCCGTGGCAGGCGCCAGTGCCGGCAGACCGGGTTGCGGCGGCGCCTGGGCGCCTGCGGGAATGGCGTCCACCAATTCCAGCTGCAGCCCTCCCCAGGCGGCGTTGGCAAGGATGGGAGCAATCGGTGTAATGACGGTGCCCTCCGCCAGGCTCGTCGCGACCACCATCCCAATCACACGACCTTGACCGTCCAGTGCAATCGCCCCGCTGTCACCCCCCTGACTGATGGGCGCACTGGTGAAAATCTGCCGCTTGTAGTTGATGACCGGCGCGTCCGCCCACCCCGGTCCTGCGACCAAGACGTCAATATCCTGATTCACGGCCTTGATGCTGCTGACACGCGGCTGCTCCTGCCCTTCCGGCGGCACGATGAGCACCCGTTCGCCCACGGCCGGATTCAGATTCACCCCGCGAGGAACGCCCAGGCCACGCAGTTCAGGAGACACCGCTGCCGGGTCCACCCAGATCAGTGCCGCATCCGCGGTCGGATCGCCGTCGATCGAGGTCCACGAGAACAATCGCCCGATGAGAGCGCCGGTGTCGTTGTCGACAATGGCATCGCCTTGCTGCGCAAAGGTCGGCAGCACCACATGACCCGCCGTCAGCATCAGCATCCGGTCCGGGAAAGCGCTGAACCTGACCAGACATCCCGAGCTCCCCTCCTCGAATCGTCCATAACGCAGTCGGTCGCCACAGCTGAACTGAGCCATATCCACTCCTGGCGCGGTTTACTTGAGAGCAGGCGGCAGGGGACGGGCCGTCGCCATTGTGGAAGGCGATGGAGCACCTTTGACTTCAGCGCTCACCGTGGTGGCGGGCGCCGCCTTGTAGGCCAGATAGCCCGCATGGCTGATACCCAGCAGATAGACCAGTGAGTCGGACATCTTCGGCAGTTGCGTCAGTCCGCCAGTGGCCGTGCTCGCCGAGTCCCCGGTGTAGAGCAGCCGCGCCAGCATGCCGAGATAGAGGCTCCAGAGAATGAAGGTGACCACCCCTTGCTGCAGTTTGCCGATATCGACCGTTCCGGCCTTCGACACCTCGTCTCCCTGAAAGAGGTCTTTCACCATCGGATCACTCGCAGGATCCCGAATGACGACCTTGCCCACCGTCCCCAGTCGTGCGCCGACGCGCCGCTCCGCATCCGACACCGATGGCCCGGTGACGTTCTCCGATTGCGCCTTGACCGACAGAATGGCGGGCGCAGCCGCCGCGCTTGTGACGCTGATTCCCATGACCCAGAGCAGCTCCTCCGGAATCACGATATTCAAGGCACCCTCCATCCCACCGGTGCCGGCCGGCACGAACAACCCGTGGGCCCGACACGCGGCCACAGCCGCAATCGCGCTCAGCACGAGCAGTGTCCACATGCAGATCTGCAGCCGCGAGAGGCTGTAGCTGTTGCGGGTGCTCCAAAGGACACCCATGCGTTGCCCCGTGACGCCAACACCAATCGCCAGCATCGTGGTGACCATGGCCGCGAGGCTGCCGGCAAACATCACCAATCGCAGGGTCGCGGCGCCTGCGTCTCCCGGTTTGTAGTGAAGGGACAGTGGAATGACCACCAGCGTCACCACGACGATGGCCAGTGCAAGGACGACATACCAACGTGCCTGCCAGGGCCGGTCGTGGGTGGCGCCTGCTGAATGACGCGAGGCGGCGTGGTGCCGGGGCTTCGCTGTCGAGGGGATGGATGCTGGCATCTCGCACGCTCCTCGTGACACTCACCTGGACGCTGCGCTGGGGGCGATCACCGGCGGCCTCGGTACGGGGGCCACGCCGGAGGCGCCTGATGCAGGCCCGGTCACTGGCGCCGTCCCGGTCCCAGTCCCAGTCCCGGTCACTGGCCCGGTGGCAGGTGCTGGCGTCCCCGCGGCTGGCTTCGGTTCGGGGCAGTCGCCCGCGGAATTCACAGGCTTGCTCTTGCCCAGTGCAGCTTCCAGTGGCGCGCCGAATGCCGCTTCTGGGGGCGTGATCTGGAAGCAGTTGTTGAGCTTCAACACCCGCGCTTTCCAGGCAGGGTCATTCTCGGACTTGACCGCTTCCCCAAGCCCGATGAGGCTCCTGCGACGCAGGAAACTGTTCATCGCCCCTGCGCCGGTGTCACCCGTTGCGCCTCCGCGGCCCTCCGCGCCCGCGGACGGCGCCTCGGGCTTCACCACGGACACCGTCACTGTCGGACGCAGGCGTTTTCGGGTGTCACCGTCCTTCACATAGAAGTACATGACATAGCTTGCCGCAGCAGCGCCGGGCGGCGCTGCAAGACCGAACCGGCCGTCGCCCGACGGGGACACGGCCAGGTTCTGGGCCGTCGGGGTCGCGCCATCGAAGTCGTGGAAGATCGGTCGGCTGTCGGTCTGTTCGACCGTGAGCGAATACACGTCACCCCCCGCCTTGAGCACCGGCGCTGCCGCGGGCGTCACCACCCGGACGTCCTGATCCGGCAGGTTCATCGCGCAGCTGCCCAGCGACGCGGTGTTCACTGCTGCGTTCCTGGGCAATGCGTTGCCAATTTCATCGGCAACCTTCTGCAGAACGGCGAGGTCCATGACCAGCTGGTCGGCGAGCGTCTGATGTTTGGCCGATGCAATGGCCCCGACGCCCAAGCCGGCGGCCTTGGTGCTGTTGGCATCCGTCGCCAGCTTGCTGTGAACATTCACGAAACCGCCCACCACCGAACCGGCATTGGCAATCGTCGCGAGCGACGGGGCACGTTCCCGCAGCTGACTGTTGACCTCCCGAACCGTCGCATCAACGGCGGTATAGAGGGCGAATCCAATGTCGGAGTCTTTGAAGAATCGCGTCAATGTGGCTTGAAGCTCAATGGCGGCCGCCAGGGCTGTGTCACCACGCCCGATCAGCGTCTTCAGCGCAGCATCCGGGCTGGCGACGTTGTGCGCGGCGCTGAGATCGTCGGCCAGCTTCGTCGTGGCCTGTCGCAGGCGCGGCTCCAGCGCCCTCAGCGGCGCCCGCGCATAGTCGGTGGACTGATGGGCCTGGTAGGCGGCGGTGCGTATGCAGGCCAGTCTCTCCAGACCTGCCTTGTACACCTGCGACTGCGTCGCCGGCATGGAGGTCTGATTGAGCGCATAGGACATGCCGGCCACCGTCAGTGACCCCAGAATGAGATCCGGATGAGCCTTGGCCAGCGTGGCCACCGAAGCACCGACCGTGCCGGCGCCCACCCCGCCGAGCGTGACGGTATTGAGATGGTCGACGCTTTTCTGCCCCGCTTCCAGGCTGGCTCTCGCATCGGCAAGGTAGGTCAGCGCCCGGTTCCAGGAGAGTCCATTTTGCAGATCAGCGACGGTGGGATGCGCGGGGGCTTCAGCCAAAACGGTGCAGCCGCACAGGATGACGACTGAACACAAGCCAGCTGCGGTCGCCGCTGTTCTGGCGACAGACGGTGTCTTCATGGCCTCGCCCTGGAGGGGTTTGTGAAGCCACGGACTATCTAGAACGTCGTGCCGACACGCTTCATCAATCCAGTGGACATCCGGCTTGGCGCGCCCGCTTTCATGGACATCCGATGAAGATGGGGATGGACATGCAGAGCTTCGGACGGATGGAAGCAGTCAGCCGATGTCGCGTTCCAGCGGACTGCGTGGCACCGTCACCGCCACCCACAGCCCCCCCCCCTCCCGATTCCCGATCACAATGCGCCCGCCATGCGCTTCCGCAATCTCCCGCGCGAGCGCCAGCCCCAGCCCCGTCCCACTGCGCTTGGTGGAGTAGAAGGGCAGCAGCGCCTGAGACAGTTGTGCCTCATTCATCCCCGGCCCACGGTCCGCCACCTGCACCCGCCACTCATCCCGCAGCGCCTCCACCTTCAGGCTCACTTCATCTGGCGCGCTGCCCGACTCATGCGCATTCTTCAGCAGGTTGATCAGTGCCTGCTCCATTTGCGCCGCATCCAGGCGCGCGGGCTGCGTGGGCACCGGCGCGTCGAGCGTGAACCGGTAATGGGCGGACAACCCCTCCACCACCTGTGCCCAGGTCACGGACGCCAGCACCGGCGCCGGCAGCTTCGCCACGCTCGCATAGCCGGCCAGGAACGAATGCAGATGCGCCGCCCGCTCACCAATGCTGGCAAACACCCCGGGGATTCGTTCCATCTGCCCACGCCGCGCCAACTCAGCGCCGCTATGTGCCAATGAAGAAATCGGCGCCAGCGAGTTGTTCAGCTCATGGCTCATCACCCGGATCACCCGCTTCCAGCTCGCCACTTCCTGGCGCGACAGCTCCCGCGTCATGCGCCGCATCAGTCGCAGACGATGCGGCTGCCCCTGCAGTTGGAAGTCCCGCACCGACAGGTGAAAGCGCTCCTCCTGCTGATCCAGCATCACGCTGAACAGCCCGTCCCGCGGCTGCGAAAGGAGAGCGCGGAGGTCCTCCGGCGCCCGCCCCAGCACCTCGTCCATCGACCGGCCCGACAGGCTCCGCCCCTCATCCAGCAGATGGCGCGCCGCCAGGTTCGCATAGGCGATGCGGTCCTGCACATCCGTCAGCACCAGCGCCACCGGTGTGTTTTGCACCACCGTGTCCAGCAGCAGCTCCCGCTGCGCCAGTTGCCGACGCTGCTCCCGCAAGGCGTTGCCCAGCTCGTGATGCAGCCGCAGCAGTTCCTCCAGCTCGGACAAGCCGGTGGGGGCCTGTGCCGTGATGACGCTGCTGAAATCGCCGTCCCGGTAACTCAGCACCGTGCCTTCCAGCGCCCGGATCAGGCGCGTCAGCGGTGCCAGCAGCAGATGCGCCAGTCCCCAGATGCCGGGCAGCACCACCGCGGCGGTCAGCAGCAGGGCCGCCGGGCTCCACGGCGTCGGCGCCGTCCACCCCAGCCACGGTGCCAGCTGCGGCCACGGCCACAAGGTCCAGCTGGCGTGCGTGCCGATGGACAGCAGCGAGGCGCCCAGCAGAAACAGCATCAGCCGCAGTTTCAGCGAATAACGCCCCCCCGGTCGGCGCGCGCCGGTGCTCACAGGTCCAGCCCGTAGCGTTCCATGCGTCGGTACAGCGCCTGACGCGACAGCCCGAGCGCCTGCGCCGCGCGGCTCACCACGCCGGAGGCAGCCTCCAGCGCGGCCAGCAGCGCTTCGCGGCTTGGCTCGTCCAGCGAGCGCGACACCGGCGCTGCCGCCACGGGCAGCGAGAGGTCCTGCTCGGTGATCCGCCGATCCGGCCCGCTGCCGGGGGCCAGCAGCGCCGCGCGCTCCATCACATTCTTCAACTCCCGCACGTTGCCCGGCCAGGCATGCGCCAGCAAGGCCTCACGCGCACCATCGGTCAGCCGAGCGCGGCCCGCCAGGAAGTGCTCGGCCAGGGGCAGGATGTCCTGCGGCCGCTCGGCCAGACCGGGCAGCGCAATCTCGATCACGTTGAGGCGGTAATACAGGTCTTCGCGGAAGGTGCCGGCGGCCACCATCGCCCGCAGGTCCGCATTGGTGGCGGACAGCACCCGCACCTGCGTCTCCCGCGTGCGACTGGAGCCCAGGCGCTCGAACCGTCCCGTTTCCAGCACCCGCAGCAGCTTCACCTGACCGGCCAGGGGCAGGTTGCCGATCTCGTCGAGGAACAGCGTCCCGCCGTCCGCCGTCTCGAAGCGCCCTTCCCGCGCCCGCGCCGCGCCGGTGTAGGCACCGCTCTCTGCGCCGAACAGTTCCGCTTCGATCAGGTCCCCGGGCAATGCACCGCAATTGATGGCCACGAACGGCCCGCTCGACACCAGCGAATTCGCATGCACGATGGCCGCCACCCGCTCCTTGCCGCTGCCATTGGGACCGGTGATGAGCACCGGCGCCGGTGAACGCGCCACCTGACAGGCCAGCTCCAGACAGCGCAGCAGCGCTGGCGAACTCACCACCATGCCGTCCAGCCGATACCGCTGGCGCAGTGCCGCGAGGCGCTGCTGATGGTCCTGCCGCGCCTGGCGCAGCGCCTGGTGGCTCTCCCCCAGCTCCAGCAGGTTCTCGACCGTGGCGAGCAGCTTGGCGTCGTCCCAGGGTTTGGCCAGGTAGTCGGCAGCGCCGGCTTTCACCAGGGCCACCGCCTGCTCCAGCTGCGTCCAGGCGGTCAGCAGGATGACCGGCAGATCCGGATGCGCGTGCCGGATCTGCTGGAACAGCGTTCGCCCCTCTTCGCCGGAGGTCGTGTCTGCGCTGAAGTTCATGTCCTGGATGACCAGGTCAATGCGGCGCTCGGCCAGCAGGGCAAGCCCCTGCGCGGGTGTCAGCGCATGCAGGGGTTCCATGTCATGCAGGGACAGCAGCAGGGTCAGGGCTTCACCCACCGCGGGGTGGTCATCAATGATCAGGACAGTGCGCATCGGCGTGAGAATAATCGAGCCATGAACTCAGGCGCGCAGGGCCACCACTGGCGGCAAGGCGGCTGCGCGTCGGGCCGGCGCGAGCACCGCCACCTGACCCAGCGCCCACAGCACCACGGCGCCCACCGGCAGATACAGCGCCGGTAGCGGCGGCAGTTCGTACTGCCGCATCAGCAGCAGGCTGATGCCATAGGCACCCATCATCCCCAGCACGATGCCCACGGTGGACAACAGCAGGTTCTCCGTCTGGAAGTAGCGCAGGATCTGCCCGCGCGTGGCCCCGAGCGCCCGCCGGGTGCCGATCATGCGGGTGCGTTGCTGCACCCAGAAGCTGCCCAGCCCGATGATGCCGAAGGCCGTCACCACCAGCAGCGCCACGCAGACTCCGGCCAGCAGCTGGATCATCGAGCGGTCCTGCCGGTAGTAGTCGCGGCGCATGTCGGTCAACAGCTGTTGCTGGCGGACCAGCCGCTTCACGCCGGGGCTGTTGTGCATCAGCTTGTCCGCCGCGGCCTTGAGCACCGCCTCGCGCTGCGCCGGGTCGGTGCGCAGCAGAAAGACGCCACCCTGGTAACTGGGCCGGATGGGCAGGATCAAAGCGCCCTGCCCCAGTTCCAGATTCGAGCCCGGCGTCGTGGAGGTGAGGCGCTCCACCACGCCCACCACCCGGTGCGGGAGGTTGCCGTAGACGTAGAGCGCCTGGCCGAGGGGCGACTGGCCGGGAAACAGACGGTCCGCCATGTCCTTGTTGATCAGGACCGACGGAATCACCGGGTTCTCTTCATTCGCGGTTGACGTGCCCACGAAGTCTTCGCCCACGAAATCCCGCCCGGCGATCAGGCGCAGGCCCATCGTCGCCACGCCCTGCTCCGCCGCGTAGTAACTGGACGCGCCGAGGTCCGGGGCACCTGGCCCGGGCTTGAGGCGCACGCTGGAGTAGATCGAGCTGGGCGCATACACCACCTGATTGACGATGGTGGCCGACTGCACGCCGGGCACCTCACGCAGCGCCTGCAGATCGGTCTGTGTCTGCGCTTCCGCATTGCCGTTGCGGGTGACGCCCGACACCTGCAGCATCACCAGATGTTCTTCGTCCAGGCCGGACGGCACGCCGATGCGGTCGATGCGCTGGCTGATCAGGAACAGCGCATTGCAGACAATGGCGCAGGTCAGCGCCATCTGCAGGACGATGAGGCTGGCGGCCGTTTTGTGCCGCTTCAGGGTGGAGAGGATGGGAAGGATGTCCATCAGGTCACCTCATTGCGATTTCAGTTGCAGGGCGGGCGTCACCTGGCAGGCACGCCAGGCCGGCAGCAAGCCGGCCAGGAGACTGGCCACCAGGGAGAGCAGCACCGTCAGACCCAGCATCTGCCAGTCCATCCTCGCCAGTGCGGCGTAGGGGGCCGGATTCATGCGCACGATCCACAGCGCTGCCCAGGTCATCAGAAGCCCGAGCAGGCCACCGGCCAGACCCAGGCTGCCGGCCTCGACGAGGAACTGCAGGAAGATCTGTCGGCGCGGCGCCCCCAGCGCCCGGCGCACGGCAATCTCGCCACTGCGTCGCAGACACTTGGCCAGCAGCAAGCCCACCGTGTTGGTGAGGCAGACCACGAGGAAGCCGAAGGCCAGCCACACCTGCAGGCGGAAGTCGCTGGGCACGACCTTGCGCACCGTCAGCCATTCCATGACCGGCCGCAGTCGGGGATTGGCCGGCCGCTCGAATCGACCCGCCTCGCGCTGCTGGTCTGAATACTGCACGAGGTAGTCGAAGTAGTCGCGGCGCTGTTGCTCCGTGTCCAGCTGCACCCAGTATTGAAGGAAGCTGCAGCTGGCGCCGAGTGCGCGGGGATCCTGGTTGTTGCTGCCCCAGCAGTTCATGCTGCCGGAGCCGCCCAGCTTCAGCGCATAGGAGGTCGCCAGCGGCAGATAGACGTCGGCGGCTTCGGCGTAGGCGCCCAGGGTGAGGTCGAAGTAATGCGGCGCGGGCCGCCAGGGACGCAGCACACCCACCACGGTGAAGTCCTTGTCCCGCAGCCGCACGGTGCGACCCCGGCTGTCCGCCCCCCCGAAGAGCTGCTCGTTGAGGCGGTGCGAGATCACCACCACGCGCGCCTCATTGGCGTCGTCACTGTCCGACCAGCCGCGTCCAAAGGCGAAGGGTGCGTCGAACACGGCGAAGAAGTCGGCGCTGGCGTAGCGGGCCGGGGCAAAGAAGGGCTGCTGAACGGTGCCGCCCGCCGGGCTGGAGCCTTCCGGATCCACCGCGATGTTGGCACCCGTCATCATCACCTGATGCACGGCGCGCTTGTCGCGCAGCAGGGCTTCGGCGTCGAACCGCGTCAACTGCAGCGTTGGTTCACCGCCGGGCTGGAAGCCCTCTTTCGATTCGGCGTCCAGCTGGACATTGAACAGCCGGCCACTCTTCTCCGGAATGGGATCGCCGGAGAGCACATGGAAGACGGTCAGCGTGGTCATGCAGGCGGCCACGCCCAGCGCCATGGACAGCAGCATCAGCACCGTCAGGCCGCGGTGCGCCCGCAGGCTGCGCAGGCCGAGTTCAAGGTAGTGGGTCAGCATCTGGAGTTCCCGGGAGAAGCAGGAGGTTGACGGCGGCCAGTTGCGGCTCACCGAGACGGCCGGCGGCTTGTTGCAGCAGCAGCTTGGCCAGGACATGGCGATGACGCGCCTGTTCCCAGGCACTGCGGGCATTGCTCTGGGTCTGGATGGCGAGCAGCAGGTCGGTCATGCTGCGCGCACCCAGCTCCAGCCCGCTGCGGGTGGACGCAAGCGCTTTTTCGGCGGCATCTACCGCGGCACGTGTGGTGCGCATCTGGCTGAGGGACGACAGCACAGCCTGGTAGTAGCCTTGCGTGCTGCGGATCACCGTGCGGCGAGCCGCTTCGAGGTCGTCCTTCTGATGTTCGCGTTGGTAGACCGCCTGGCGCTTCTGCGATTCGATGGCGCCGCCCGCGAACAGCGGAATCGTCAGACGCAGGCCGACGGTGGTGGTGTAGCGGCCGTCCGGCGCGGCGACCGCAGTGCCGGCGCGGCGTTCACCGTCCAGGCCCATGCTCAGGGTCGGCCAATGCGCGGCGCCGGCGGCGGCCACGCGTTGCTCGCTGGCAGTGAGGTCCAGGGCCCCGGCGCGCAGGCCGGGGTTGTCCTGCAGCGCCTGGCTGACCCATGCCTGCGCATCGGCCGGATCGGGCGGTGCCATCGGCAGGTCCGGCGCGAGCGTGCGCAGGGTGCCGGGCATCTGGCCGGTGATCTGGGCCAGGGCCTGCCGGGCATCGGCCAGCGTTTCCTGCGCCTGCGCGGTACTCACCCGGGCCAGCTCGTAGTAGGCGCGGGCCTGCTCCACATCCTGCGCGGCGCTCAGCTTGGCATCGAAGCGGGCCTGGGCCTGGTCCACCTGCTGGCGGTAAGCGGCCTCCAGCGCCTGTGTGGTGGTGAGGCTGGCCTGTGCGGTGAGCACGCCGAAATAGGCCGTGGCCACGCGGGCGCAGAGATCCGCCTGCGCGGCCTGAACGCGCGCCTCTTCCGCGCTGGCGGAGGATTGAGCGGCGTCCCATGTGCGCAGCTTGCCCAGGTCCAGCAGCACCTGACTGAGGCTGTGGGTGAGCTGGTGCTCGCGGCTGCCGTCCGCCTGGTAGCGCAGCTCGGCATATTGGGCCGACCACTGCGGCAGCAACGCTGCACGCGCCTGGCGCGCCACCTCGGTCTGCCCGCCCTGCACCGCACGGGCCATGGCGAGGACGGGGTCATTGCGCCGGGCCAGGTCGTAGATCTCCAGCAGGTCCTCCGCCCGCGCTGCGGCCGGCAGGCAGCAGCCCACGCACAGCAGCGCGACGGCAAGGGCCGACAACGCACCCGTCCAGCGCCATGTCCGACGCGCCCTTGCGCTGCGATCGGTCTTCCCCATCATCTCGCTCACGCGGCGGCGACGCTGCGCACCGGAGCAGCATCCAGATGCAGTTGAGCGGCGACGTCCATCACCTGTCCGTCAATCACATGGACATTGCGCTGCGCCCGCGCCGCCAGTTGCGGGTCATGGGTGACCATGACGATGGTGGCGCCGTCCCGATGCAATTCCTCCAGCAGCTCCATCACACTGCGGGCCATGCTGCTGTCGAGGTTGCCGGTGGGTTCGTCGGCCAGCAGCAGGCGCGGCTCGCCTGCCAGCGCGCGGGCAATGGCCACCCGCTGCTGCTGTCCGCCGGACAGCTCCGCCGGGTAGTGACGTTCCCGCGCCGACAGGCCCACGCGCGCCAGCGCTTCCCTCGCCCGCCGCTGCCGCTCGGCCGACTTCATGCCGCGATAACGCAGCGGCACCTCGATGTTGTCCAGCAGGTTCAGGTCGGGAATCAGATTGAAGGCCTGGAAGATGAAGCCGATCTTTTCATTGCGCATGCGGGAGCGCTGGTCGTCATTCATGTGGCTGACGTCCACCCCGTCCAGTTCATAGCGTCCGCCGCTGAAAGACTCCAGCAACCCTGCAATGGTGAGGAAGGTGGTCTTGCCCGAGCCGGACGGGCCGGTCACCGCGACAAACTCCCCGGGTCGCACCTCCAGGTTGAAATCGCGCAGGGCGTAGGTCTCGATCATTTCGGTCCGGTAGACCTTGGAGAGCGATTGCATCTTCAGCATGGTTTGTCTCGCAGGGAATGGAATGGCGGTTGGCGAATCAGGGACGAATGAGGAACGAATCAGCGATGCATGAGCGACGAATCAGCGCGCCAGGGTGACCTGCTCGGCCCCGTTGAACGCCTGGGTGCCGGAGATGACGACCTGCTCGCCAGGCCGCAGACCGTCCAGCACCTCGACCTTGGACAGGCTCTGCGCGCCCAGCCGGATCGCGCGCTTGATCGCCTGGCCGTCCTGGATCACGTAAGCGAAGCGCCCGCCGCCTTCTTCAATGAAACTGCCGCGGCTGACGGTGGTGACCTTGTCTCGCCGGTCCAGCAGCACCCGCACCGACAGGCGCTGGTTCTGGCGCAACTGGGCGGGCATGGCGCCGTCGAATCGCAGACGCGCCGCGACTTCGCCGTTGACCACTTCGGGCGATACGGAGCTGACAACAGCCTTCCATGAACCGCCGCTGCCGGAGATCTCACCGGGCATGCCGATGGCCAGGTCGCGGGCGAAGCTTTCCGCGATCTGCATCTGCACTTCCATGGAGGTCAGGTCCACGACGCTCAGCAGCGGTGCGCCGGCGGCCACGTTGGCCCGCTCGGCCACCAGCAACTGACCGACCTGTCCCTTCACCGGCGAGCGCAGCTGCAGTTCCTCCACCTGGCGGCGCACGTCCTGCACCTGCAGCAGCTGGCGTTGCAACGCCTGCTGCCGGGCCTGAAGCTCGAACTTCAGGCTGTCATCCTTCAGACCCATGCCGGCCTGCGCATGCGACTGGGTGATGCGCGCCTTCTCCAGCGCATCCCGGGCCTTGTCGACCTGCATGCCGGCGACGGCGCCCGCTTCAAAAGCCTTGATTTGCCGCTCCAGGTCATTCCGGGCAGTCTGCAGGTCGATGCTGGCGCTCTCCAGCGCGCTTTGCAGGGCGGCGCGCTGCTCGCGGCCGTCCACTTCGGCGCGCAGGAGTTCGGTGCGCAGCGCGTCTGCATTGCTCTGCTCCTGGGCCAGGCGGGCCCGCAGGTCGGGACTGTCGATGTCCCCGAGGATCTGCCCCTGGGTCACCGGGTCTCCGGCCTTCACCCGCAGCACCAGATTGCCGCCATGCAGCGCATACACCGTCGGGCTCATGGCGGCCACCACCTTGCCCTCGCCAGCCACGTCGCGGACCAGCGGCCCCACTTCAACGGTCGCAACGCCCAGGCGCTGCAGGCTGACCGACGGGCCACCGGCCACCATGCGCTGGACGGCGGGCAAGGCGGTGGCGCTGACCAGCGCACCCACACCGACCAGGCCGCCCACCAGCAGCAGGCGGCGGTGACGGGACCAGACGGTGGAAGCTGGGGGGAGGAGTCGGTCTTGGCCGGAGGTGTCGCGAATCATGACACCTGTGTTCGCAAGGGCCGTGCCACGTCGGGCCGCAGGGAAATCTCCTTTGGATTCAGTGACTTGGCGACCCACCGCGCACGCCATCGTGTGTCCGCGGACACTTCCGTGGACAGCGGCGGACAGCGGCGGACAGCGCCGGACGGGCCGAACCGACACCGACGTGCCGCGGCACACACAGAGGTTGCTTCACAGGGGCCCGCACCCCGGACCGTTTATGCATCCCCTTCACCGATTCGTTCCAACCGCCCCCCGCGCCCATGCGCTCACCGTCCCGCCGCCGCATCATGAGCCCGTCCTGAGCATCGCCGAGTGCCGGGCCGTGCTCGAGATGGAGACTCAGACGGGCAAGCGCATGCGATCCCTCGTGTCTTTTTTGAATTCGAACGATCCCGGGGCGGTGATGCCGGAGCCGGAGCGCGAGCGGTTTTTGGCTCGCTGCGAACAGTTCACCGATTGCACGTATATGGAGGACCGCTGGCCCAGCGTCGGCACCGGTGCCTTGCGGTATCCGGCCGACGAGCCACCGCCCTTGTTCTCTCCGCGTCATCAACAGATGGCCAGGCAACGCGCCGCCGTCATGGACCAGTTGGCCGCAGACATCGGGAGCGCATCGACCTCCCTGCTCACACGGCGGTGTGCACCGTTGGAGGCCTCGCTCGCCGAACTGCAGAACCTCATCGTCCAGCTGATGACCGATACCCAACCGACCCTCTGCGCGCAACTGGAATCCACGCTGAGCGCCATCGCCAAGCGTCCGGTCCCGACTGACGGCACGGGCTGCCGGATCGCCGGCGAGGTCAACCGGCTGCAGAAGTTCGGATTGGACCCTCTCGGTCCGACCATCGAGGCCCTGAAGACGCTTCGCGGTTTGAGCAAGGGAAACGGCGCCCGCCCGTTCACCAGGTTCACGCAGCCCGCCTACTTCAACAAGTGGGACCGCGCATTGAGAGCGGTGGAGCGCGAAGACTGGGCCAAGTTTGAGCGGCAGGCCAAGGAGTTGAGGCAGCTGCATGCGGAACTGGTGCCGCCGACAGTGCCGCCCCGGCCGCAGCCGTCTCCGCAGCAGTCACCCCCCCCGGTGCCGCCGCGACCGCAGCCGATGCCTCGATCGCAACGACCGATCGCATCCGTCGATCCCATCCCTCGGTCGCATGGCCTGCCGGCGTTCCAGCGTGAACTCGCAGACACGAAGCCACCGGGTTCGCACCTGCCGAGCCCGTCCTGGCACTGGTCCTACAGCCCGATGCCTGAGGAAGATCTGCCCTCCGGCCTCATCAGTCCGGGCGGGATGCCGGAATGATCGTCATCCCTTCACGCCCAGGCTCGAACTGAAGGTGCACCCGCGCCGCACAGAGGGGGAGTGTTTTCATCGGCGTGACCACGCCTGCTCCCATGCACCGCATCGCCAGCGACGCTTCGTACGCCTCTCTCCCGTCCCCTTCACTCTGCTCACGATCGGATTCACCAGGAGCCGGGTCGTCCATACCGCCCTCTTACGACTCCGCGGTGTCGATGTCCACCATGGACATCGAGGGTCCCCACCTGTCGGCCGATTCCCAGCATCATCCGCTGAATCCACTGGACATCGGCGTGATGCTGCGCCGCTTCCGGGACAACTGCCTGCGCGGTTATGCGCTCGCGCGGTTCCTGAGCTCTCAGGACCCCGGCGCCCACATGCTGGAGGCTCGCCGGCGGCAGCTGATCGAACGGACCGTGAGGGCCGCAGACGCCCACTATATGGAAGACCAATGGCCCGACGTGGGCACCGGCACCCTGGCCTACCCGGACAACCGTCTGCTGCCTGCCTTCAGCAAAATGCACTGGGAGGTCACGGAGGCCCGCACGACCGTGATCGATTTGATCGCTGAGGAGGCCGGCGCCAACGCATGGAGAAACCTGAGCATCCTGGCCGTCCCCTTACGGACGGAGCTGGACCATCTGAAGCAGCAGCTTGGTCAGCTGGATCAGCTGGGAGTGGCCCTGCATCCCGCCAGCGTCGGTCGGGCAGAGCGACAGCTGCAGTGGGTGGATATCCGTCCTGCCGTCAGCGGGAGCGCTGACTGCGTCATTGCTCATGAGGTCGACAAGCTCGACTTCCTCTGCGGGACCGTCCAGCGCACCACCAAGGCGGTCAAGGCTCTGCGCTCGGCCCTCACCGGCTACAAGAGCGTGCATGGAGAGACGCCCTTCTTCAACGCGGAGAACCATCCAGCCTACTACCATCAGTGGCTGCGCGCGGTGAAGTGCGTGGAGAAGGAAGACTGGGCGACCTTCAGTGCCCAGGTGAAGGGGCTTCGTGCCGAGCGATCCAGGCTGCTGGCACAGCTCCCACGGCCCACCTCGTCGGAGTGCTGAGGCCGCGCCGCCCGGCGAGCCTCAGCGCTGCGCCAGCAAGGTCATCCAGCGGGCGAGCACCTGCTCTTCATACGAGCCCTTGCGCTGATGCGCCAGGATGCGGCTGCGCTCACCTTCACTGCGGTTCTGGCTGAGCTTGACCTTCAGCACACAGCGCTCCACCGGAATGCGGAACCCAATGATGCTGCCCAGCAGCTTGCCGTCCCGGTCGGCAGGCAGACCACTCCAGTCGCGCGCGTAAGCGGGCTCCTGAGTGGCAATGAGGCGCTTGAGCAGGGTGTCTTTTTCGAGCGGGTGATCAATGATTTGCACCCGGCCGTGAATCTGCACCGTCACGTAGTTCCAGGTGGGCACCGACTTGGAGACGTCGTAATGCCGCGGCGAGACATAAGCGCCAGGCCCACTGAACTGCACCAGCACCTGCCCCGCCTTGCCGCTGACCAAGGCTTCGGTGTTCTGGTTGGAGCGGGCCATGTGCCCCTCGACCCACCATTGGTCCGGCTTGTTCTTGTCCGCCCCCCAGATCATGGGCACCGGCACGGCGCTGAGACCATGCGTGGGGTCTTGCAGCATCAAGGTGGCCAGGGGGTGTTGCTGGATCAGCAACCGGGCCATGGACAAATCGGGCAGTTCAGACGAATTCGGCGTGTGCATTGCACCAGGAATGTAGACCACTTCTCCCGTGAATAGGGGGTTTGCGGCCGCCGGACCGTATCCAGCAGCAACAGGAGCAGGCCACGGATTCAGAGTGCAAAACGGGCTGTGACAAACAGCACAAACTGGCCGGATGGCCCGCGTCACACGAGGCCTGCTGGATGGCTTTGGCGCTTTGCATTGGCTCTCGCCGGCGTCACCGCAAGATCTCGAAGCCAAGATGTGAGAAAGCCCCCGCAACTTGCGCTGCGGGGGCCTCACATTCAGTTGGCGGAGACGGAGGGATTCGAACCCTCGATGCAGGTTTTGCCCACATACTCCCTTAGCAGGGGAGCACCTTCGGCCACTCGGTCACGTCTCCATCCGAAGAAGCTGAAACTATAGCATGGGTTTTTGCGCCTCCAGAGAAGATTCCCAAGAATCTCTCTGAGAAATCGCAATGCGCCCAGTCATTGCAGCTTCAGTGACGGACGCTTCAGGCCGTCTTTTCCTGATCCAGGTCGAAGGCACGGTGCAGCGCGCGCACCGCCAGCTCCATGTACTTCTCGTCGATGACGACCGAGGTCTTGATTTCGCTGGTGGTGATCATCTGGATGTTGATGCCCTCTTCCGACAGGGAGCGGAACATCTTGGAGGCGATGCCCACATGCGAGCGCATGCCGATGCCCACGATCGACACCTTGCAGATGCGGGTGTCCCCGATCACCTTGGCGGCCTGCACCGCCGGACCCACCGTCTTTTCCAGCAGCTCGATGGCGCGCTGGTAGTCGTTGCGGTGGACGGTGAAGGAGAAGTCGGTCTTGCCGTCCTGGGACACGTTCTGGATGATCACGTCCACATCGATGTTGGCCTCTGCCACCGGGCCCAGGATCTGGAACGCGATGCCCGGCTTGTCGGGCACGCCCAGCAGGGTGACCTTGGCTTCGTCGCGGTTGAAGGCAATGCCCGAGACGACAGCTTGTTCCATTTTTTCGTCCTCTTCAAAGGTGATCAAGGTGCCGGACTTGGCTTCCTCGTTGATGTCGATGTCCCACGGCGTGAAGCTGGACAGCACACGCATCGGCACGCGGTATTTGCCGGCGAATTCCACCGAGCGGATCTGCAGCACCTTGGAGCCGAGCGACGCCATCTCCAGCATTTCTTCAAAGCTGATGGTGTGCAGGCGACGGGCTTCAGGAACGATGCGGGGGTCGGTGGTGTAGACGCCGTCCACGTCGGTGTAGATGAGGCATTCGTCCGCCTTCATCGCCGCGGCGATGGCGACCGCCGAGGTGTCCGAACCGCCGCGGCCCAGCGTGGTGATGTTGTTGCCTTCGTCCACGCCCTGGAAGCCGGTGATGACCACCACCTTGCCGGCCGCGAGATCGGCACGCACCTTGGTGTCGTCGATGCTTTCGATGCGGGCCTTGGTGTAGGAGCTGTCGGTGGCCACCGGCACCTGCCAGCCGGTGTAGCTGATGGCGTCCATGCCCTCGGCCTGCAGCGCAATGGCCAGCAGGCCGACGGACACCTGCTCACCGGTGGCGGCGATCATGTCCAGCTCTCGCATCAGCGCCGGGGTGCTGCTGGTGGGAGAAAGCTCCTTGGCCAGGCCCAGCAGACGGTTGGTCTCGCCGCTCATGGCCGAGGGCACCACCACCATCTGGTGACCGGCGCGGGCCCACTTGGCGACGCGCTTGGCCACATTGCGGATACGGTCGGGGCTCCCCATCGAGGTGCCGCCGTACTTGTGAACGATCAATGCCATGGGAGTGTCTTCAGACGCAGGGGGAGGCCGCGACTTACACCCAAGCAGGCACCGCGGCCGGAGCCATCGATTCTATAGGTCGAAGTTCAGCGGTCCATGCCGCATCCGCATGCATCGGGGTGCCAACGCAGGCTGAACAGCGGCTCGGTGGACCGTTCGATCTGGCGTGCATCGAGGCCGAGTCCGGGCACAAAGAGCAGCGCCTGCAGGACCCATAACAGCGGCCCTTCCCTCTGTGGCGACGGGATTCCGGCGGTCTGCCAGCTCTTCTTGAGGCTTCGCGGAATCCCCTTGGCATGGGCCTGAAACTGGGTCCTGCCTTCGCGCGGACGCAACTCGACCTTGATGAGGCGGGAAGCCGCCACACCCGCGAAAAGTCCGTCCTGGTCCTGCTCGACGGTGAACACTTCCAGCGTGCCGTGCCACGCCGACAGGGGGTACAGGCCAGGGCGGGAGAGATCGAGTGGTGCAGCGGCCTCGCCGATGGCGGGGCTGGCAGTGCCAGTGCCAGTGCCAGTGCCAGTGCCAGTGCCAGTGCCAGTGCCAGTGCCAGTGCCAGCACCAGCACCAGCACCGATGTTTGCGTTGGCGTTGGCGTTGGCGTCTGCGTCGCTCACCCGGGTAGAGGTCAGCGATGCTGCCGGCCGAGATGGCATGACGCTCAAACGCCCCCGGTAGAGCTGCACTTCCAACTCGCCAAAGGGCCAGCGGCCAAGCTGCGCGCCGCTCACCTCCTCCAGCAGCCGCCGCACCAGCGTCGCAGGTGCGGCATGCCCGGCGCGAAGACGCAGCCAGGCCCTCAGCAGATTGGACAACCGTGCGGGGGACAACGCCGTCCAGGCCCCCACATCCAGGTCAGCCCCTGCTGGCGACCACGCCGCCAGATCCACCGCCGCCATCTCCTCCTGAAGCGCCAGCGCCTCCTGCGCCCACGCGGCGGACTGGGCCAGTGCGGACTCAGCGCCGGGTGCCGTCTGCGTCAGCGCCGGCCATACGGACTGCCGGATCCGATTGCGCGCAAACCGCAGGTGCTGATTGCTGTCGTCCTCGATGTGGGTCAGTCCATGCTGGGCCACATACGCCTGCACCGCTTCCCGTGGCTGACCCAGCCAGGGCCGCGCCCAGCACACGCCCTCGCGCCACTGCTGCGCCGGCATCGCCGCCAGCCCGGCCATGCCGGCCCCGCGCAGCGCCTGCAGCAGAAAGGTCTCGGCCTGGTCCCGCCGATGATGGCCCAGCAGCAGCAGATCCCCCTGCGCCGCCAGCGTCATCCGCTGCAAGGCCTGATGGCGGCCGGTGCGGGCCCAGGCTTCGATGCTCTCCCCCGGCGAGGGCTGCCCCTGCAGCCGCTCCCACACGAGCCGCACAGGCCGTCCCTGCCCCGCCCACTGCGCCACCTGCGTCTGCAGATGATCGAGCCAGCCGTCGGCCTGGGGATTCAGCCCATGATGCACATGCAGCGCCACGACCTGCAGGCCGAGCGTGTCGGCCGCAGAGACGGTGGCATGGAGCAAGGCGGTGGAGTCGCGTCCTCCGCTGCAGGCCACCGCGACGACCGGCGGCCGGGAGGCCGCGGGGGACGACGGTGCGAGGGAAGACATGGACAGGCAGGCGGGCCGACTGGCGGAGCCGCCCGCCGCGGCTTCAGTGGTTCTTGGTGTCGCTGAAGCGGCCGTAGGCCTGCAGGCGCTCGTAGCGGCGCTCCAGCAGGTCCTTGGTCTTGAGGTCGGAGACCTGTCGCAGGGCATCGCCCAGGGCGCGCTTCAGGCCGGCGGCCATCTGCTTCGGGTCGCGGTGAGCGCCGCCGACCGGTTCGCTGATGATCTTGTCGACCAGACCCATGGCCTTCAGACGGTGGGCGGTGATGCCCAGCGCCTCGGCGGCTTCCGGCGCACGAGCCGCCGTCTTCCACAGGATGGAGGCACAGCCTTCCGGCGAGATCACCGAATAGGCGGAGAACTGCAGCATCAGCACCTGGTCGGCGACGCCGATGGCCAGGGCGCCGCCCGAGCCACCTTCACCGATGACGGTGGCGATGATCGGCACTTCCAGCTGCGCCATCTCGAAGATGTTGCGGCCGATGGCTTCCGACTGGCCGCGCTCTTCCGCGCCGATGCCGGGATACGCGCCCATCGTGTCGATGAAGGTGAACACCGGCAGGCCGAATTTCTCGGCCAGCTTCAGCAGGCGCAGGGCCTTGCGATAGCCTTCCGGACGGGGCATGCCGAAGTTGCGCAGCGTGCGCTCCTTGGCGTCCGAGCCGCGCTGATGACCGATGACCATGCAGGGCTGGCCGTTGAAACGGGCCAGGCCGCCGACGATGGCGGGGTCGTCCGCGAAATGGCGGTCACCGTGCAGTTCCTGGAACTCGGTGAACACGTCGCGGCAGTAGTCCAGCGTCTGCGGGCGCTGCGGATGCCGCGCCACCTGGTACACCTGCCACGGTTGCACGCTGGCGTAGATGTCTTTGGTGAGCTGCTGGCTCTTCTTGCTCAGGCGGTCGATCTCTTCGGAGATGTCCACCGCCGACTCGCTCTGCACATAGCGGAGTTCGTCGATCTTGGATTCCAGCTCGGCAATGGGTTGCTCGAACTCGAGAAAATGTCGTTTGCTCATATCAGTAATCCACTGGTAGCGGATCCAGGCTACGCCAAATGTACCATGTGGCCACAGACCGATAAGGGGCCCAGCCCTCGCCCAGCTCCCGCGCTTCCGCCCGGGACACCGGCTCGTCGCTGAAGTAGTGCTGGCTGATGCCCTTGAGCAGCCCGAGGTCGTCCAGGGGCAGCACATTCGGCCGCATCAGATGGAAGATGAGGAACATTTCAGCCGTCCAGCGGGCAATGCCGCGGATGGCCACCAGCTCGTCAATGATGGCTTCGTCGTCCATCTGCGCCCATTGGCGCGGATGAACCTGCCCGGATTCGAAATGCTGGGCGAGGTCGCTGAGGTATTCCACCTTGCGGGCCGACAGGCCGACGGCCTTGAGCTGGTCCTTCTCCAGGGCCAGCACCTCGACCGGTTTGATCCGGTTGGACGGGCCGGTGGTCAGGCCGGCGAACTTGTCCCAGACCGACTGCGCGGCCTTGACTGAAATCTGCTGGCCCACGATGGAGCGCGCCAGCGTCGTGAAGGCATCGCCCCGACTCTGCAGCCGGGCTTCGCCGAATTGCGGGATGAGTTTCTTCATCACCCGGTCGCGCTTGACCAGATGACGGCAGGCTTCGTCCCAATAGTCCGGGGTCACCCCGGCGGTCGCCACACGCCCCATCAGGCCTTCACCCCACCCTTGGTGCCGGTGCGGACCCAGCTGGTGCCGGCCGCGGAATCCTTCAGCTCGATGCCTTGCTCCGCCAGCGACACGCGGATGCGGTCGGCTTCGGCGAAGTTACGGGCTGCCTTGGCCGCCGCACGGGCGGCAATCTGCGACTCGATGAAGGCCTCGTCCAGGCCCTCCCCGGCTTGCAGGTACGCCTTGGGCGACTGCTGCAGCACGCCCAGCACGCCGCCCAGCGCCTTCAGCAGGCCGGCATCCGCACTGGAGCGGCTGCGGTTGACCTGGTTGGCCAGCTCGAACAGCACGGCCAGGGCCGCCGGCGTGTTGAAGTCGTCGTCCATCGCCCGCTTGAACTCGGCCGCGGGGCCGGTGGTCCAGTCGATGGCGACGTCGTCCGCCGGCACGGCGTCCAGCGCCGTGTAGAGGCGGCGCACCGCGGTGCGGGCGTCGTCCAGGCTGGCGTCGCTGAAATTGAAGGGGCTGCGGTAGTGGGTGCGCAGCATGAAGAAGCGGATGGCTTCTCCATCGAACTTCTTCAGCACGTCGGCGATGGTGAAGAAGTTGCCCAGGCTCTTGGACATCTTCTCGTTGTCGACATTCAGGAAGCCGTTGTGCATCCAGAGGTTGACGAACGGATGGCCCAGGGCGCCTTCGCTCTGCGCGATTTCGTTTTCATGGTGCGGGAACTGAAGGTCCATGCCGCCGCCGTGAATGTCGAAATGCTCGCCCAGCAGCGCGCAGCTCATGGCCGAGCACTCGATGTGCCAGCCCGGGCGGCCTTCGCCCCAGGGACTGGCCCATTTGGCTTCCGCCGGCTCTTCAGCCTTGGCGGACTTCCACAGCACGAAGTCCAGCGGGTCCTGCTTGCCGGTGTCCACCGCCACGCGCTCGCCGGCACGCAGCTGGTCCACCGACTTGCCGCTGAGCTTGCCGTAGCCCGGGAACTTGCGGACGGCGTAGTTCACATCGCCGCCTTCGGCCTGATAGGCCAGGCCTTTGGCTTCGAGCTTGCCGATGATGTCCAGCATCTGGGGGACATAGTCGGTGGCGCGCGGTTCATGCGTCGGCTTGGCGATGCCCAGGGCGTCGAAGTCCCGATGCATGGCGGCGATCATCTCGTCGGTCAGCTGGCGGATGGTCTGCCCGCGCTCGAGCGCACGGCGGATGATCTTGTCCTCGATATCGGTGATGTTGCGGACGAAGGTCGTCTTGTAGCCACTGGCCTGGAGCCAGCGGTAGACGATGTCGAAGGCGATGTTCATCCGCGCATGACCCATGTGGCACAGGTCGTAGACGGTGATGCCGCAGACATACATGCGGACGTGGCCCGGATCAATCGGCTGGAACGGTTCTGGCTGACGGGTCAGCGTATTGAAAATGCGCAAGGAGGACATGGATGGGCCACTGGTGAGTCCGGCGCGCCAACCGCCCGCCGTGACTGGGTCCCGCCCCGGCACAGACGCCGGGCAGGACTGCGTGATGCTGGAGCCGCGAGCACTGTCCTGGGGACAGCACGGTGCATGGGTCAGGCACTACAAGGGCATTGGTCGGGCGAGAGACGACAGCTCGCTCTAGAATGACCGTCAGTATAGCGGCCCGCTGGTTCGGGAGCTCCGGGCAGACCCTTGGCGGGTCCCCGCGCAGCCCCCCGCACCACGGCCTTGACCATCGCCAACCGCCCATGCCCAAGTTCCACGCCCTGCTTCCCACCTGCTGCATTGCACTGGCCGCCCTGTTCACCTCCGCTGCCGTCCATGCCGCCGCCGTGGATGACGCTCAGGCCCTGTGGGCCGCGGGCAAGCGCGACCAGGCCATCCAGCTGGCAGAAACCGCCCTCAAGACCACGCCGGACGATCCGCGCCTGCGATTCGCCCTGGGCACCATGCTGCTGGAGCAGCGGCAGCTCGAGCGCGCCCGTGCGGTCTTCATCTCGCTGACCGAGGACTACCCGGACCTGCCGGACCCGTACAACAACCTGGCCGTCATCCATGCCGCCCGCGGTGAGTACGAAGCGGCCCGTCAGCAGTTGATGCGTGCCCTGGAATTGCAACCCGACCATGCGCAGGCGCAGGAAAACCTGGGCGACGTGCTGATGCGCCTGGCACAGCAGGCCTACGAACGTGCACTGAAGCAGGCGCTGGGCGATGATTCCGGGCTGCGGCTCAAGCTGCAGCGCGTGTCCGACCTGAACAACGGAAAGCGCCCGGCGTCCTGAACGAGTCATGAGCGCGTGTGCGTCGCCAGCGCGTCGCGGGTGCGGCAGTCATGCGGCAGCAAGGCGGCAGGGTCCCGGCAGGGCCGGGCGATGAGACCGGGCCCGCCCTCTGCCCCTCGAAACCGGTTGCCCTCTTTCACCTGCCGATTGACGCCCCTCACCGCACACTTCCCGAATGCTTCCCCGCTTTTTTCGGCATCCTTTCCGCACTCACCCCCACCACAGGCACCCCATGAGGACCACCAAACTGCTGATGGCGCTCGGCGCCACCGCGCTGAGCCTGGCCGCATCGCTGGCGCAGGCCCAGGTCGTGAAGCTGAGTACCACGCTGGGCGACATCCGCATCCAGCTGGAGCCTGAGAAGGCGCCCAAAAGCGTCGCCAACTTCCTGGCCTATGTGAAGTCGGGCCACTACAACGGCGTCATTTTTCACCGCGTGATCGACGGCTTCATGGTGCAGACCGGCGGCTACACGCCGCAGCTGGCCCAGAAGGCGACCAAGCCCCCGATTCCACTGGAAGCCGGCAATGGGCTGCTCAACATCCGCGGCAGCGTGGCCATGGCCCGCACCAACGATCCGAACTCGGCCACGTCGCAGTTCTTCATCAATGTGGTGGACAACCCCGGCCTGGATCCCGGCTATGCGCCGGACGGCCGCGGCTACGCCGTCTTTGGCTACGTCATCGAAGGCATGGAGGTGGTGGACAAGATCCGCGCCACCCCCACCGCCGCCAAGAACATGATGTTCCAGAATCTGCCCACCACCCCCATCCTCATCAACAAAGCCACCGTGGAGAACAAGCCATGAGCAAGAAAGTCGAACTGCAAACCAACCACGGCGTGATTACCGTGGAACTGGATGACGAAAAGGCTCCGGCCACCGTCGCCAACTTCATCGCCTACGTGAACAAGGGTCACTACGACGGCACCGTCTTCCACCGCGTCATCAAGGGCTTCATGGTCCAGGGTGGCGGTTTCGAAGAAGGCATGAAGCAAAAGCCCACCGACGCGCCGATCCAGAACGAAGCCAACAACGGCCTGAAGAACCACAAGTACACCTTGGCGATGGCTCGCACCAATGCGCCGCACTCGGCCAGCGCCCAGTTCTTCATCAACACGGTGGACAACGAGTTCCTGAACTTCAAGAGCGAGAGCCCTTCCGGTTGGGGCTATGCCGTGTTCGGCAAGGTCATCGACGGCACCGACGTCGTGGACAAGATCGAGAAGGTCAAGACCAGCCGTTCCGGTTTCCATGATGACGTGCCGGTCGACGCCGTCGTCATCCAGAAGGCTGTCGTCCTCGAGTGAACGCCGCATCCTTCCCGCTGCCGGGGCCGCTGGTGACCTTGCGCGCCGAGCCGCTCTGGCGGCGGGTGGATGTGCTGTCAGACCTGCACCTGTCGCCCGCCCTGCCCCGCACGGTGGAGCGGCTGCGCGAGCATCTGGCCGCCACGCCGGCCGATGCCGTCTTCCTGCTGGGCGACATCTTCGAAGCCTGGATCGGTGATGACGTCCGCTGGGTGCCGGACAGTTTCGAGCAGCACTGCATGCAGATGCTGCGGGATGCGGCTCGCCGCACCCGACTCTTTTTCATGCACGGCAACCGGGACTTCATGCTCGGTCCGGCCATGGCCTATGACGCCGGCCTGACCCTGCTGGACGACCCCGTCCGCCTGGAAGCCTTCGGCCGCCGCTGGCTGCTGACCCATGGGGACCTGCTGTGCATCGATGACCACGGCTATCAGCGCGCCCGCGCGGTGGTGCGACGTCCGTGGGTCAAGGCGCTGCTGCTGGCGATGCCGCTGTCGGCCCGCCGCGCCCTGGCGCGCCATCTGCGCCACCGCAGCAAGGCGCAGCAACTCGATCCGTCCCAGTGGGCGGATGTGGATCCGAAGGCCTGCCTGGACTGGCTCAAGGCCAGCGGCTGCGAAGGCCTGATCCATGGCCACACCCACCGACCGGCCACTCACGAGCTGGGCCTTGGCCTGCGCCGCGTGGTGCTGTCCGACTGGGACTTCGACCACGGCCAGCGCGGCGACGTGCTGATTCTGGACGCCACCGGCCTGCGCCGCGACGCGCCGATGCGCACCGAGGCCGTGCGGGACCGCCTGCGCCACTGAGGCGGCGGATGCTCAAAGGTCTGATCCAGCGCTGGCGGCAGCATCGGGAGCAGCAACAGCTGGCCCGGCACGCCATTCCGGATGCGCTGTGGGAGCTGACGCTGCTGCGTTATGGCTTCCTGGCCCAACTGTCCCCCCAGGATCGCAGCGAACTGCGCCGGCTGTGCTCACTCTTCCTTGCGTCCAAGGAATTCCACGGTGCCGGCGGCTTCGAGGTGACCGATGAAGTGGCCGTCTCGGTGGCCGCGCAGGCCTGTCTGCCGGTCCTGAAGCTGGGGCTGCACTGGTACGACGGCTTCGTTGGGATCGTGATGCACGAGGGGCAGCTGGTCGTCCCCCGGTCGGAGATGGACGAGGATGGCGTCGTCCACGAATATGAAGACACGCTCGCCGGTGAGGCGATGGCGGGCGGACCGCTGGTGCTGGCCTGGAGCGAAAGCACCCCCGAAGCGCATGAGCGACTGGAAGGCTTTGATCCGGTCTACAGCGTCGTCATCCATGAATTCGCCCATGTGATCGACATGTGGGATGCAGGCATGCAAGGCCCCCAGGGCGCGCCCGCACTGGCCACGCCGCAGGCCCGCGCCGCCTGGTTCGCCACACTGGAAGCGGAGTGGCAATGGTTCTGCGACCAGGTGGATGAGGGAGTCGCCACCGTCATCGATCCCTACGGTGCGGAAGCGCTGGAGGAGTTCTTCGCGGTGGCGACAGAAGCCTTTTTTGTCGCGCCCATGGAGCTGCGTCATGAGCAGCCGGCGCTTTACCGCATCCTCAGCGCGTTCTTCCTTCAGGATCCCGCCGCACCCGCAGCACCTGCCGTGTGATCGGCACGAAATCGCGCCGGCGTGACGCCGAGGTGCCGCTTGAACGCCCGCTGGAACGCCGCTTCCGACTGATAACCCACTTCGTCCGCAATCGCCGCCACTGAGCGCTCCGACTGCAGCAGGCGCTGCATCGCGCGCGCCATGCGGATCTGCAGCAGCAACTCCGCAGGCGAATGACCGGTGGCCGTCTCGAACTGCCGGATCAGGGTGGCGCGGGACATGTGGCACAGCGCCGCCAGCGCCGGCAAGGTCCACGGCTTGTGCGGCTCGGTGAACATCGCCATCAATGCCGGCTGAAGCGCGCGACGATGGGTCAGGGCCAGCAGCGTGGGTGCATCGTCCGTGTCCTGACTGGCCCGGCGCAAGGCCAGCGAGAACAGCGCGCCGCACAGATGCCCGATGATGGCGCCGCTGCCCGGCCCTTCCTCTTGCGCCTCCAGCCGCATCAATTCGATCAGTTGGGCCAGCGCCTGTGCCGCCGCAGGCGCGCTGCGCACCACCAGGCTCGCCGGCAGGAACTGGCGCGCCATCGGCGCGGCGTGGGCACTGAGCAGGAAGCGACCACAGAGGATGTCCGCCTCGGCGCCACGACCGCCGTTCTCGGCCACGGAGAGCACCGCAGAGGGGCGCTCGACCGCTGGTGATGTCCGGCGCCCGCTGCCGTCATGAAGGCTGTGCGCGTCGCCATGCGGCAGCAGCACGACATCCCCGGGCTGCAGCGTTTGAGGCGGGCGCCCCCGCATCTCCAGCACCGCCGAGCCGGTCAGCAGGACATGAAACGGGATCTCCAGCTGGCCCGCAGGCCCAGGTGCGATGCGCCAGGGCGCGCCGAAGTGGCAGCGCGTCTCCACCCGACCGCTCACCGGCATCAGCGCCAGCCAATGGCTCAGCGGATCCATGGTGCGCAGGCCCGCCGTTGACCTTCAGTGCGGAGGCCGAGAGACCCCGAAGCGAGCAGTTTGAAACTTTTGAGCATGATCATGGCATTCCTGGATGCAGAAGATATCACGCCTGCGGCCTACAGTTCATTCCATCCGCAGCGCACAGGGCGCCGCGGCCGATTCAACCGGAGCTCACACCATGTCCCGTATTGCACTCATTCCCCAGGATCAACTCTCCAGCGACGCCGCCACCCTCTTCACGCAAGTGAAGAAGGCCGTCGGCAAGGTGCCCAATGCCTACGCCACCATCGGCGGCTACAGCCCGAAGTCGCTGTCCACCCTGCTGACGGCGGACGCCGCGCTGAGTCAGGGCGCGCTCAGCCGGTCCGAGATCGAAGCCATCCGCCTGGCCGTGAGCGAGATCAACGGCTGTGACTATTGCGTGGCTGCGCACACGGTCGTGGGCCGCATGGTGGGGCTGCCCGCCCCCGCACTCAAGCAGATCCGCGCCGGTGAAGCCACCGGCCAGGACAAGCTCGACGCGCTGATCCGTTTCGTGCGCACGGTGCAGACCACCCGCGGCACCGTCCCGGCGGAAGTGCTGGCCTCCGTCCTCGCGGCGGGCTACACCGAGCAGCAGGTGGTGGAGGCGCTGCTGACGGTGTCGATGATCACGTTCACCAATCTGGTGAACCGGGTGAACGACACCGATCTGGACTTCCCCAAGGCCGATTGACCCCCTGCCGCGGCGGCCCCCGCACCGTGATGGAAATGAAAAAGGGCCCGCCGAAGCGGGCCCTTTCGGGGGACGGTGGGAGGGTCATCCGATCCGGAACCCCACCCGGGCATCAATCGGCTGTGGCCGGCTCCGCCTTGGGCTTGTTGTCCTTCTTCAGCGGGGTGATGTCCAGCTGGACCTCGCCCTTCTCGTCCACATCCACGCTCAGGCGGCCCCCGTCGACCAGCTTGCCAAACAGCAGCTCGTCGGCCAGCGCACGACGGATCGTGTCCTGGATGAGGCGCTGCATCGGCCGCGCGCCCATTTGCGGATCGAAGCCCTTGGCCGCCAGATGCTTGCGCAGCGCATCGCTGAAGGTGACTTCCACCTTCTTCTCCTGCAGCTGGCTTTCCAGTTGCAGCAGGAACTTGTCCACCACCCGCAGGATGATGTCTTCGTCCAGCGAGCGGAAGTGCACGATGGCATCCAGCCGGTTGCGGAACTCCGGTGTGAACAGGCGCTTGATGTCGCCCATTTCGTCGCCTTGCTCGCGCTTGGTCGTGAAACCGATCGTCGCCTTCTGCAGCGCTTCCGCCCCCGCATTGGTGGTCATGATGATGATCACGTTGCGGAAGTCGGCCTTGCGGCCGTTGTTGTCGGTCAGCGTGCCATGGTCCATCACCTGCAGCAGCACATTGAAGACATCCGGATGCGCCTTCTCGATTTCGTCGAGCAGCAACACCGCATGCGGCTTCTTGGTGACGGCTTCGGTCAGCAGACCGCCCTGGTCAAAGCCCACGTAGCCCGGAGGCGCGCCGATCAGACGGCTCACCGCATGGCGCTCCATGTACTCGGACATGTCGAAGCGGATCAGCTCGATGCCCAGGATGTACGCCAGCTGCTTGGCCACTTCGGTCTTGCCCACACCGGTCGGGCCGGTGAAGAGGAAGGAGCCGATCGGCTTGTCCGGCTTGCCCAGGCCCGATCGGGCCATCTTGATGGCGGCCGCCAGGGCGTCGATGGACGGATCCTGCCCGAACACCACGCTCTTGAGGTCGCGATCCAGGCTCTTGAGCTTGCTGCGGTCGTCCGAGGACACCGACGCGGGCGGAATGCGGGCGATCTTCGCCACGATGTCTTCCACTTCCGCACGGGTGATCGTCTTCTTCTGCTTGCTCTTGGGCAGCACACGCTGCGCGGCACCGGCTTCGTCGATGACGTCGATCGCCTTGTCGGGCAGATGACGGTCATTGATGAACTTGGCCGACAGCTCCGCAGCCGCCTGCAGGGCGCCCAGCGCGTACTTCACGCTGTGGTGCTCTTCGAAGCGGGACTTCAGACCCTTGAGGATCTCGATGGTCTGCTCCACCGACGGCTCCACCACGTCGATCTTCTGGAATCGGCGGGACAGTGCCGCGTCCTTCTCGAAGATGCCGCGGTATTCGCTGAAGGTGGTCGCGCCGATGCACTTGAGCTGGCCCGACGACAGCGCCGGCTTGAGCAGGTTGCTGGCGTCCAGCGTGCCGCCCGAGGCTGCGCCCGCACCGATGAGGGTGTGGATTTCGTCGATGAACAGAATGGCGCCTGGCTGGTCCTTGAGCTGCTTGATCACCGCCTTGAGGCGCTGTTCGAAGTCACCGCGGTACTTGGTGCCCGCCAGCAGCGCGCCCATGTCCAGCGAATAGACCACCGCCTCGGCCAGCACGTCGGGCACCTGGCCTTCGGTGATGCGCCAGGCCAGGCCCTCGGCGATGGCTGTCTTGCCCACGCCGGCCTCACCCACCAGCAGCGGGTTGTTCTTGCGGCGGCGGCACAGCACCTGCACCACCCGCTCGACTTCCAACTCACGGCCGATCAGCGGGTCGATCTTGCCGTCCCGGGCCTGCTGGTTCAGGTTCTGGGTGAATTGCTCCAGCGGCGAGCCCTTGCCACCACCGCCCTGGGTGTCGCCCTCTTCCCGCTCGGACTCGCTGCCCGAGCCTTCCGGGCCCTTGGGAGGCTCGGGCGGCTCGCTCTTCTTGATGCCGTGCGCGATGTAGTTGACGACATCCAGACGGGTGACGCCCTGCTGATGCAGGTAGTAGACCGCGTGGGAGTCCTTCTCGCCGAAGATGGCCACCAGCACGTTGGCGCCGGTGACTTCCTTCTTGCCGTTGCCGGTGGACTGCACATGCATGATGGCGCGCTGGATCACGCGCTGGAAGCCCAGCGTCGGCTGGGTGTCCACCTCATCGGTGCCGCCCACGGTGGGCGTGTTTTCCTTGATGAACTGGGCCAGCGACTTGCGCAGGTCCTCGATGTTGGCTGCGCAGGCGCGCAACACCTCAGCCGCGGATGGGTTGTCGAGCAACGCCATCAACAGGTGTTCCACGGTGATGAACTCGTGGCGCTGCTGACGCGCTTCCACAAACGCCATGTGCAGGCTGACTTCAAGCTCTTGCGCAATCATGCGGCCTCCATAATGCACTGCAAAGGATGCCCGGCGCGCCGCGCGGCGGCCAGGACCATTTCGACCTTGGTGGCTGCGACGTCCTTGGTGAAAACACCGCAGACGCCACGACCTTCATGATGGATCTTCAGCATGATCTGGGTGGCCGTATCCAGATCGTGGCGGAAATATTCCTGCAAGACCATCACTACGAACTCCATGGGCGTGAAGTCGTCGTTGAGCATCAGCACCTGGTAGAGGCGCGGAGGCTCCGTCTTCTGAGCAACACGCTCCAGCGTCGTTGACGCACCGCCGTCCTCATCTTGGCCCGGTGGCGTGCCTGGCGGTCCCGCTGGCGTGGAGTTGTTGGCAAACAAAGGCATGAACCGATTCTATAAACAGCGGGACTTCCCTACATGCGGTCGGGTTCCCGGGTTTCAAGCAAGCGAGAAATTGATCTGCTTCGGGCCAGTTTTCAGATGAGCCGCCGCATGATCAAGGTCTCGGGAATAGCCCTAGTTTGGCATCTTCAGCGAAGGCGACCCCGGGGAGTTCCTGAATTGACACTGACTTGACGCGGATTTGAGAATCCGCTCGGGTGCGACAAGACACCGGGATGGAGAGAAAAAAGATGGCTACAGGCACGGTAAAGTGGTTCAGCGACGCCAAGGGGTTTGGCTTCATTGAGCCGGATCAAGGCGGAGGCGATGTCTTTGCGCACTTTACGGCGATCCAGATGGAAGGTTTCCGCACCCTCAAGCAGGGCTGCCGGGTGAGTTATGAACTGGTGAACGGGCCCAAGGGCCTGATGGCCCAGGACATCCGCCCGCTGGATGTGGCGGAGCTGCCGGTAGACGTGAGTCTGCTGGCCGAGCAGCAGATGACGACCCAGCCGGCAGCGGCCGCCGCCGCCTGACCGCCGGCGCGGCTTCGCGCTTTGTCCGCCCGGGTGCGGGTTCGCGCCCCGTCCGCTTGGGCGGGGCCTCGCGTCCCGTCCGCTCCTCGCACGCGCCATGTCCCCGGATGGGACGGTGCGATGCCAAGCCCGCCAGTGGCGGGCTTTTCGCATGGCGACGGCGGTTGGACGGTTCACCGTTCAGCGCTCTGATGGGCCAGGGTCAGGAACGGGGCCGGAACCCGTGTCAGGGCCGGACGCGCGGCCAGGCTCCGCCTCTTCGCCCTGCAGCGCCCCGGCCATTTCCCTGAGCAGTTGCGGCACGGCCACGGGCTTGGCCAGATGGGCATCGAAGCCCGCCGCCAGCGCGTGTGCCTTGTCTTCAGCCGAGCCGTAGCCCGTCACGGCAATCATCACCTCCGGCCGATGCACCGACGACGCCGCCCGGGCCACGTCATATCCGCTGATGCCCGGCAGCCCGATGTCGCAGATCAGCACCTGCGGACGGGAATCCCGCAACGCCTGAATGGCATCCGGGCCGCTGTGCACCACGGTGACGCGGTAGCCATGGCCTTCCAGGATCATGCGCAGTGCCTCTGCGGCATCCACGTTGTCCTCGGCAATCAGAATCTCGCCATTCACCGCTTCGCGCTCATCCGGCGGTGACAGCTCGCGGCCGCCTTCGTCCGCATGTTCGGCGGGCAGATCCACCGTGAAGAGGCTGCCCTGACCAGGCCCCTCGGAATGCACCGACACCTCGCCGCCATGCATGGTGACCAGTCCCTTGACCAGGGCCAGCCCCAGCCCCAGGCCGCCGCGGGAGCGCTCCAGCGACCGGTCGGCCTGCACAAAGGCATCAAAGAGCTGCGGCAGCAGCGCCGGTTCGATACCGTCGCCATGGTCTTCCACCTGCCACAGCACCCGTCCGTCCCGCGCACTGATGCGCACCTGGATGCCGTGCCCGGGCGGTGAAAACTTGATCGCGTTGTCGATCAGGTTGTCCAGCACCTGGCGCAGACGGGTCTCGTCTGCATCCACCCACACCGAACAGCTGCAGTCGCAGCTGATGAGAATCTCCTTGGCCTGTGCGGAGATCGCATGGGCCTGCAAGGTCTCCTGCGTCAGCGCGCACAGGTCCACCCGGGTGCGCTCCAGCTGGATCAGACCGCGGGTGAGGCGGGAGACGTCCAGCAACTGGTCGATGATGCGGCCCATATGGCCAACCTGGCGGTCCACCAGCTCCGCCAGATGGCTCTGCCGGTCCGTCGCGAGGCCCGGCCGTTGCAGCAGGTGGGCGGCATACCGGATGGGCGTCAGCGGATTGCGCAGTTCATGGGCCAGCATTGCCAGGAACTGGTCCTTCCGCTCGCCCTGCTCCCGCTGCTGCTCCAGCAGATCCCTCACCTCCATCTGCCGGCGCCGGGCGCGCAGCGCCGAGGCCACGGTCGAGAGCAGTGCGTCACGGGTCATCGGACGCTGGATCATCGACACATTGCCCAGCGCCGCCACCGCCTTGAGCGGCAGACGGTCCGTGCCGTCATTGGCGACGATCAGCACCGGCAGGTCGGACCAGGCCGGCTGCGCCTGGATCAGCAGCGCGAGCCGCTCCAGCAGGGAGCGGCTGAGCCGCTCTTCAGCGATCAACAGGGAGCCCGACGCCGTCGAGAGCGTGTCGAGCAGCGCCTCTTCATTGGCGCACGACTGGCAGCTGTAGCCCGCGCCTTCCAGCGCCCTGGCGGTCAGTTCGGCGTCCCGACGCGCGGCCAGGATCAGCACGTCGGCCTGCGAACCGAGCGTGTCCGACTCCTGCACCAACAGGGATTGCACATGGTCATGGGTCATGCGGGCCCCGTCATGTTGCCCGCCGTCCCATCCACCGACTCACCCGCGCCGAGCGCCTCCGGGAGGCCGGACAGCACCCCGCGGTAGCCGGTGAGTGGTCGTCCCAACCGGATGCCGGGTGCCGCAATGAACATTTCGCGGATGCTGGTCTCATGGGACCCCATGCGCCGCTTGACCACGGAGAGTGCGCGGCGGATCTGCGCGTCGGATTCGAAGTAGCGCATCAGGATGGCGGCGTCGGCCAGATAGGTGACGTCCAGCGGCGAAGCGGACTCCCCCACAATGCCTTGCTGGTTCAGGGTCAACAGGGTGGCAACGCCGCGGTTGGACAGATAACTCAGCAGCTCCTGTACGTGCATGGCCAGATGTTTTTCGTCCGGCATCGCGGTGAGGTAGCCATTGAGGGAGTCGATCACGATCATTTCTGCGCCGTCTTCCTCCACCTTGCGGCGGATCAGATGCGCGAACTCGCCGGGGGAGAACTCTGCGGGGTCGATCTGGCGCAGAGACACCTGCCCCCGCTCGATAAGCTCGCGCGTAGGCATGCCCAGCGCCTCGGCGCGGGCCAGGAATGCACGCCGCGTTTCGTCGAAGAGATACACGGCCGCACGGCCGCCCTGGCGGGCCCGTTCATTGAGGAACTGCATGCACAACGTACTTTTGCCGATGCCGGACGGCCCGGTCATCAACAGGCTGGCACCGAGATCGATGCCGCCGCCCATCATTTGATCAAGTTCCGCACAACCGCTGCTGCAAGTTCCACCAGTGACCGGGGCGTCGTGCTCATTGGCGACCAGGCGCGGATAGACCACGACGCCGCCGGTTTCGATCGAGATGTCGTGAAAGCCCTCCCGCACCGCCACACCGCGCATTTTGTGCACCTGCAGGCGGCGACGCTGCTTGCCGTAGGCGGGGGCATGCTGGTAGAGGGTAATGATGCCGTGCACCACGCCCTCCCCGGCGGTGTCGGAGGTGGAGTCGATATCGGCCTCCTGGATGAGCAGCACCGTCGCACCCAGCTCAGAGAAATGCTCCCGCAGCTTCAGCAATTGGCGACGAAAGCGCAGGGGATCACGGGCGAGCAGCTTCACATCGGAGAACGGGTCGAACACCACGCGGGTGGGCCGCAGGGTCTGGGTGACCGACAGGATGCGACCCACGACGTCGTTCAGCTCGACGTCACTCGGCGAAAAGAAGGAATAGTCGCCCTCTTCCGGGCCGGCGGAGTCGGCCAGGTTGATCACGTCCACGCCGGTCAGGTCCCAATGGTGGGAGTGGGCGGTGGCCATCAGCTGCGACTCGGTTTCCGCCAGGGTGCACCACAGGACACGTTCCCCCTGGCGGACACCCTCCAGCAGGAATTGCAGACCCAAGGTCGTCTTTCCGGCACCGGAAGCCCCTTCGAGCAGATACAGATGCGAGGCCGGGAGGCCACCACGAAGGACTTCGTCCAGGCCGGAAACGCCTGTACTGACCTGCTGGAGGGGGGTTGCCAAGGGCTGAATCATCATGGGCTCGTCGTGGGAATGCCCTCATTTGGCAAGGTGCGGGCCCGGTGTACGTTTGTCCCGCCCTTCGCATGCAATTCGGGGCCCGCGCTGGCGGCCGGTCGGGGTCCCGTCTGACAGACCGGTGGGCAGTGGGCGCTCGGCGGCAATGCTCGCAGCCCATGAAAAACGCCCGCGAGGGCGGGCGTTTGAGGCCGGAGGGAAGGCTCGAGACGCCAAAGGCGCCCGTTCCCCGCCCTGCTTACTTCAGCGTGTAGCTCTGCTGCGCCGTGTCATAGGCGCCATTGCGGCTGGGATCCCAGTAGGTGAAGCTGTACCGCACCACGTCGCCCTTCTTCAGGCCGCTGACGGTATAGGCATTGCCGCTGCCTTCCTTGGACATGCGCACATTCAGCTGACCACCGCCATTGACGGTGTAGTGCACGTCCGCCCAGCTGCCGGTGGCCTGGCTGAACTTCACCGACGTGGCAGTCGGTTGGCTGATGCCCGCCGGCGTCGGATCCACCGGCGGCTCCTGCGGGGTCGTCGTGCCCGAATCCCAGACCACATCGTCGATGGCGAACTGGAACGGCGCGTTCGGCAGACGGTTGGCATCGCTGGAGATCATGAAGATGTCTGCGACCGACTGCAGCGCCACCTTCGGTCCGATCAGCGTGGAGACCGGGATCGTGGCGGTCCCCCAATCCCCGTTTCGCACCAGACCAAATGCGGTGGTGTTGGCCGGGAAATTGACCCACGACTGGTTGGTGTAGGTGTCGCCGATGCCGATGTTGAAGGACACATCCGCCGGAATCTTGATCCGGAACTTCACCGTGCCATTGCGGAAGTTGGTCAGGTCCCGGATCTGACGCGACTGGATGCCGCCGCCGAACCACTGGCCGGGGGTGTTGTAGCTCCAGGCGATGACGTTGCTGCCTTCAAACGGTCCGATGTTGCCGGCACCTGAGGAGGCGGGATTCCACAGGAAGATGTCCGACGACGTACCCGCCACCAGCTTGTTGTTGACCGTCGTGTTGTCGGTGAACACACCGAACTTGCCGGTCTCCGGCGTGATCTGGCTGCCCAGCTTCACTTCGCCCTTGCCGTCCAGCTGATAGACACGCACATAGTCCACATACATCGTGGCCGGCAGTTGGGCCGTCACTTGGCCCGGCGTGGCGGCATCGGTGAAGTTGCCCCCGACGGCGAGGTTCAGCAGGAAGTAGAACGGCGCCTGCAGCGAGGTGGAGGTCACCGGCAGCGGGGCGTTGTACATGTCGTGCTCACCGTCGTTGTCCACCACGGTGAAACGCATCTGGCTGTCGGTCCAGTACAGGCGGTACTTGACGAACCGATTGGCCAGCGAGGCCTGCGGCTTGTACCAGTTCTTCGTCTGCCAGGCGGTGGAAGCCGCGCACGATTCATTGCCCGGCACGCAGGCCGCCTGCGACCAGGTGATCACATTGGAGCCGACGTAATAGTCCGGCGACGGCGCACCCGCGGCCGACCAGGCCGAGGCGCGGTGCCCCTGCTCCATGATGTCGATCTCGCCATTGCGCGGCCAGGTCTGCGGGCTGGTGCCCAGCATCCAGGCAGCAGGCCACAGCCCGGTGGTGACCGAGGGCGAGGCCATGCGCACTTCGATCATCCCGTACTGGATCTGCACCTTGCCGTAGGTGTCCAGCTTCCCGGAGGTGAACTGGTTGCTGCCCACCGTCTGGCGCTGGGCGCGGATGGCCAGCGCCCGGGTGCCGGGTTCGAACGGCACGTCGGCGATGGAGAGGTTGTTGGGGCTGTAGTACTCCAGCTCCGCATTGCCGTAGCCACACAGGTTGATCTGGCAGCCGTTGCCGTCATAGGTGCGCCAGACGCCGGTGTTGAGCGATGTGCCGTTGAATTCCTCCGACCACAGCAGTCGGCCGATGGTCGGATTGGTGACGCTGGCGCCGGCCTGCGCGCCGGTCAACACAAGCGCCCCGAGCAGGGCCGTGCGCAGCAGCGCGGGAGGGGTGGCGCGGAGGCCGCGATGTTTCTGAAGTCCCATGTGTTGTCTCCAAGAAAAGTCGGTGGGTGCGGGAGGACACCGATCGGCGCCCGCGGCCAACGTTCTGCGACGTCGATCCACGGACGGCTGCTCCAGCGCCGGTCATCCTAGACAAGATTGGGCGATTTTGAAACCGCTTTCACGATTCAGGGGTTCCCGAGACGTATGGGATTGCAACGGGGTGAATCGGGCGTATCCGGGAAACCGCGTAGGGGACATCGTGAAGCGGCCGGGTGCACTTCACATTGGCCTCACCATGCCTGCTTACGCTGGGTGCCATGAACCAGTCCTTCCTACGCGGCAAGACAGCCGCCAACATTCACAAGCCGCCAGCGTCCGGCCTTCGGGCATCTGGACTCTGGCGACTCAGTCCTGCTTACGCGCTATGGGCGCTACTGATCTTCCTCGCCGAAGTGGCGATTGCGACCGTCGGACGCGAGGTGGAATGGCTGCGCTGGTACGCCGGCGATGTCATCGTTGTGGCGTGGGTGCACTGCCTGATTGCGATGGTGGTGGCGGCCCCTGTCGGGCGCATCGCAGCGACGTCTTTGGGCATCGCCTGTCTGGTGGAGCTCTCACAATACATCTGCGGCGCGGTGGGCTGGCAGATTCAGCAGCCGGTGCTGCGCATCATCGTGGGCAGCACGGCGGACTGGCTGGACGTGGCGTCGTATGTCGTCGGCGCGATGCTGGTGCCGGGGGTATTGCTCGCGGTGACGCTGGGCAAGTCGCTTGCCTCGCGACAGCGGCCCCTTTTCAACCGCAGGAAGCCTGTATGTCCATGACGCCTGAGCATTTGCAAGAACTCCGGAACGCCCACCAGCTGCTGGAGAATCCGGGCTTCATGGCGCGGGCCTCCCACCTGCTGGGCCGCCCCATCGAGGCCGCGCTGGCGGGTTTGCCCAAGGCGGCCCAGTCCATCGTGGCCTCGGCCACCGAGAAGGCTCTGAAGGTGACGCTGCAAGGGGCGCTGGTGACGATGGACAAGGCCCCTGCCCTGGACTCCCCCCGCTTTCACAAGATGCTGGCGACGGTCAGCGGTGCCGCGGGCGGGTTCTTTGGGCTGGCCGCGCTGCCGGTGGAGTTGCCGGTGTCCACCGGGGTCATCTTCCGGTCGATTGCCGACATTGCGCGGGCGAATGGGGAGAACATCAACAGCGCCGAGGTCAAGCTGGAATGCCTGAAGGTGTTTGGTATGGGTGGCCCGTCGGACAAGGACGATGCCGGGGAGTCCGGCTATCTGGCACTGCGCTCCAGCATGGCCAAGCTGATCAGTGAAGCGGCCGACTATCTGGCCGCCACGGCGGTGGCCGGGGAAGGCGCGCCGGTGATGGTGCGGGTGATTGCGGCGATTGCCTCACGCTTCCAGGTGCAGGTGACCGAGAAGCTGGCGGCGCAGGCGGTGCCGGTGATTGGTGCGGTGGCCGGGGGAACCATCAACTTCCTGTTTGTAAGCCATTTCCAGGACATGAGCCGCGGGCATTTCACGGTGCGGCGGCTGGAGCGGCTGTATGGATCGGACGTGGTCCTGGGGGCGTATGAGCGCTTGCGGGGATAGTTGATGGCGCAATGGTGCAATGACGCGAGAGCGCGAGGGCGCAATGGCGCGAGATGTGGCCGTATACTGACGTCGCTGCCTCTCCAGCAGCCGTAAGCGTTTACGTCAACCAACGCACTTTCGGACCACGCCCAGCATTGCGGCGAGGCGTCCGGGTGCGTTGAGCTTTGGTTCCCCGGCACCCGAATGCCCCTGCTGCCGGCGGTGCGTGGCTCCATGACCCTACATGGATGCATCATGCAACAACGCTCTCATACCCTCACTTTCAATCATCTGAGCTTTCCGTCTCGCGACGTCGCTGCGACGGCGGGTTTCTTCGTGCGCCATCTGGAATGGCAGGCCACGCCGATGGGCCGCTCCTGCGTGCTGAAGGGGCACGGCTTCGATGTGGTCATTGACGACGCCGCAGACCGGCCCGTGCACTGGCCGGGGAACTTCCACATCGGTTTTGAAGTGGCGTCATTGGACGACCTGCAGTCGCTCTTCGAGCGTTTCAAAGCGGCTGAAGTCGAGTTCGTCACCGGCCTGATCACCCATGGGCGAGGCTCACGCTTCTTCTGCCGCATTCCAGGTGGCGTGCTGGTGGAGCTCAATACGCGGGAGGATGCGGCGGAGCCGTTCCGGGCGGGGTTTGGCCGGGCCTGATCGCTGATCCGGTGATCTGCTCGATGTCACTGCATCAGTAGCCAGGGCAACCCGGCGCACACAGAGCCACCTGCGCTTCAGACGCCGGTGCGCGCTTACCGCGCCTGCTCCCCAGTGCTAAAGCCGGGGAGCATTCTCCGGGCTCGTTCCATGCACCGGCGGTCAAGCCCGCATCAACAGGGTGTCGCGTCGGATATGGGTCGTGTCGGACGGTCCGTAAGCTCAGAAGAACGGACAATCTACGGCGCCAACAACATTTCAGGGAGGAATGAATGACCGCCGCCAATACGACGACAGCAGCGCACCCACGAGGCGAGCCACTTGATGGAAAGATGTCCGCAGACGTCCTGGAGTGCCATCGTGCTTGAGGCTCTTGCCGTACAGAACTATCGAACGCTCCGCGACTTTGTCATTCCGCTGGGCGCCTGCAACGTGATTACCGGGGCCAATGGCAGTGGCAAATCGAATGTCTACAAGGCGCTGCGCTTGCTGGCCGAGACTGCACAAGGCGGCGTGATCGCTTCGCTGGCGCGGGAAGGCGGTCTGGAATCGACGCTTTGGGCAGGACCTGAGGCGATCTCAGCGGCCATGAAGCGTGGCGAGGCGCCCGTCCAAGGCACACGCCGCACCAAGCCCATCAGCCTTGGACTGGGCTTCCAAAGCACGGAGTTCAGCTACTCCATCGACCTCGGCCTGCCGCCCCCTTCGGACGCCCCTACGGCGTTTGCACGCGATCCCATCATCAAGGGTGAATACGTCTGGGCGGGACCAAAGCCCCGGCCGTCGGCCATGCTGGTGGAGCGCAAGAACGGCCTGGTCCGCACAAGAGACGACAGCGGAGACTGGCAAATCGTTCAAGAACGTCTCTCCCCGTTCGACAGCATGCTCGCCCGCCTGGCGGACCCGCGCAGGACTCCGGAGCTGCTGACCTTGCGGGATGACATCCGGTCCTGGCGTTTCTATGACCATTTTCGTACGGATGCTGCGGCGCCCGCGCGCCTGCCGCAAGTCGGCACACGTACGCCGGTCCTGGGCCACGACGGCGCGGACTTGGCTGCGGCCCTGCAGACCATTCGCGAGATCGGTGACAGTGAGGCGCTGGACAAGGCGGTGGACGATGCGTTTCCGGGCGCTGAGGTGGTCGTTGAACACCATGACGGGCGCTTTGAGACCACTATGCGCCAGCATGGACTGCTGCGTCCGCTCAAGGCGGCAGAGCTGTCGGACGGTACGCTGCGCTACCTGCTGTGGATCGCGGCGCTGCTGTCGCCGCGTCCGTCCTCACTGCTGGTGCTGAATGAGCCTGAGACCAGCCTTCATCCGGACCTGCTCCCGGCACTCGGACGCCTGATCGGACGCGCGGCGCAGCACTCCCAGATCTTTGTGGTCTCGCACGCCCGCCGATTGATCGCGTCGCTGCAGGATATGGAAAGCCAGACGCTGACGCTGGAGAAGTCTTTCGGTGAAACGACGATTCTGGAGTTCGGGGATCTGGAGCGGCCGGCGTGGCAATGGGTGGGGCGCTGAACGAGGCGTCATTGCGGCAAACGCTTGACGGGTGTTCAGTCCGCTGACGCACTGGAGATCCGCGCCGTGCTGTGGTGGAACCTCAGCGATCAGGACGCCGCCGTGCGCGAAGAGGTCTTCGTAGGGCTGGCCGCTCGGCGCGACGGGCGAGTGGTCGGTTCGTTCGCAAGCGGGCGATTAACCGTCCGCAAGGCTTGCGGCAACCGCTTCATGCCGCCTCTCTTTTGGAGCAGCTGGACGTGCAGGCGAAGAAGAGACTTGAGCGAGAAACAAGGTCCGCCGATTGCCGATGACGGGCAAAGTCGATGAGGGTTGATTGATGAGTGGGACCAACAAAGATCTCTTGAAGGCCGCTAACGCAGCAATCGTCCGCGGCGACATTGAGACCTTCCTCAGTCACTGCAGTGACGACATCGTTTGGGTGACCGTTGGCCAACCGCCCATCTCGGGCAAGGCCGCGCTGCGTGAATGGATGCGAGTCGAGTACGCCGAGCCGCCCGAGTTTTCTGTCGAACGGATGATCGAGGAAGGCCCGTGGGTCGTGGCCCTTGGCAGCATCACGGTAAAAAGCGCCGACGGCAATTCCAGCGTTCACCAGTACAGCGACGTGTGGCGTTGTGAGGGCGGAAAGCTTGCCGAGCTGAGGGCGTTTGTCATGAAGCCATCCGCCTGATCTCGTACACCTGGGACGTCCGCACGGCGCTCGACGGAGGGCGCGTCGGGCAGCGGGTCGAAGGGTAAGGTTCCCTACACCGGCTGTCCGATTCTGAAGATCAGTTCCGTCACCCCGGGTTGTTAGCTGGACAGGGCCATGGCTCGGAGGTCGCCGGACCAGCAGACGGGGTCCTGTGAGTGCTGCGTCTTGAGATGTTGAACGAGCTCATCGGGGAAGCGTTCTCCACAAAAGACGCCTTCGGCGAGCTTGGCAGAAACTTCGTCCATCAGCAGCTCCATGCTCCAACGGTCGAAGCTTCTGGCCGACGTATGGCTGTCGAGCACCATTTGCACATCATGATGTCGCTCATCGGCTCGTATACGGATAAGCGTCTGCTCGACGTCGTTTGAATCGCCCTCCAGTATTTGCGCGAAGATTCCATCGCCAACCGCCAGAACACCGGTCACATCGCGACGCCGATTGTTCATCTGCGCAGCCGCGACGATGCGCTTCAAGCTTTGGTCGTCAACATCCTGAGCCACGCGGCTCAGGTAGAGCACCTGACGGATGGAAGAAGCCATGGCCTACCCTTGATTGAATGCAAGCCAGCCGGTCGAGGACCTCTTCGAATGCTGCTCACGTTGCCTTTACCCTAGAGTGTCCCTGGCTCGTTCAGACCTCACTAGAAGCAACATCAGGAATGCTGTGTAGGGAATCGCCTCACACTCAAGCTGGAAGTGTCGTGCCCCCTTGCCTGGAATGGTTGGTCTCTAGGCGGCAAAGTCGGGTTGATGTCGGTCGCATCGATTGCTCCGACGGCGGATCGAGAGTCTTGCTGGCATCACTTCAACACCAGCTTCAACCATGCCGATCCGTCGGCGGCTTTTCGTGAGCGGACGACTTTAAAAACAGCAACCGCGCACAGGCGACTGGATCAAGATCAAGCGCCCAAACGCCACGCCAGCGGGACGCTTCTCCCGCGCAGTCCCGACGGGATGACGTAAGCCACTCGCCAGGCTGGGGGGGATCGGCTCCAATGCGGCCATGACTCAGCCCACCCCTCTCGACATCGTCCAACAACTCGTTGCCGCACCGTATCCCGACCGGATCGGAGATGTCCTGCTCTACGGCATCCACGAGAACGACCACAACTTCTTCCGCAACGGTCCGCGCCGCAAGATTGCGGTGCTCCACGATGAGAGCGGCGACTTCGAGCAGGACGAGGACCTGACGCCGGACGACCAGATCGATAGGGAACTGGCCAATCGGGACGTCTTCGAGGCCGTCATGGCCGAACTCTCCGCATGGCTGAGCGACCGCACGCCGCTGACGGATACCTGGCCTGCTGACATGCCGATGTCGAGCGACTTCGATGACGAAGCGCGGGAGGACGAAGCGCTGGAAGACGGCTCGGGCACCTGGACCGCGTCCTATGAAGGCGGCTACCACGAGGCGGAGATCGACCAACGCGTCGTGTGGGACCTGGGGAACGAGTACCTGGTGTTGTTCTGCCAGGAGATGCCGGGCGATGGGAACTTCGTGTGTGCGACGGGTGTGTGCGTCCTGCCCAAGGATGGCGCTGAGCGCTGAATCGGTTCAACCGTTCAGGGTGAGTTCGCCGGACGCATACCCATGACCGCCGTCATCAAGGGGAGCACGACCATGCTTCCCATACCGGTGATGGCGCGCGTCAGCGCCTCGCCGCCCGCTTGCGTGACCCGCCAGTGCTGTGCCCACACCAGGACCCACGCATCGACGGGCTGCGTCTCGGTCTCGAGCATCTTCGAAGTGAGTAGCGCGAAGCCCGCCAACATCACCGCCGCGAGTAGTACGAGCGCGTGACGTGCCATCAAACCTCGCATAGCGTTCATAAGGCCCCCCCGAGGCGCGGAGAGTTGCTGAGAAGGTGTCCACATGGCCGCACTATCGGAGCAGGCACCTTAAGCGTAAGCGTCCGGCGAACCCATCTGGCGCTACTCGTTAAATTGGTGCAGCGGCTTCAACCCAGATGATCTGTTGAGAGTGGTGCTCATCGATGGTGCCGATGGCATCGGCGACCAGAACCCGGTCGCCAAGTTCGTCGATGAACCGGGCCAGGTTCAGGTGCTTCATCGTGGCGTAGTCAACCTCGGTGATCGCATCGCTGCCGCACCAGACGGCGTCATCTGCAGTAGCGGCGCGAAGTGCATTGGCCAGGCCGGTAGGCGTGATTGCGAGGAAGACCATTGAATGTGCCGATGTCGAGGTGATGCTGGCTACGCAGTTCGCCAGCGGTGCGGCAGCAACTCGTCGATGGGACTGTCCGGCTGCGTGCGTCGATTGGCAAAGAGGTAGGCGGTGTGCGGATGAGCCGCGCCGAAGACCTTAACCACGCGGGCGAGCGCGGTCTCGGTGCCGGCCCGCATATCGAGCGGCTCGACCGCCATCCACACGGCGTCGATGCGGATCAAAGCAGCAGCTCTCGGGTCCAGGCGGCGAACTCGGCCGCTGCCGAGGTCGGCCAGTGGATCGTCAGGACGATGGCGCCTCGGCGCAACTTCACATGGATGTCGGTGCTGGGGACCGGGGCCGGCGCCACTGGCGGCGAGGCAAGCGACACCGGAACAAAGCCGCTTGAGATTACGTGCACCGCTGGCTTGCCTACGCGCACCAACTGCCGCCACCGATGAACGACATTGGCATTGATGCCGTGAGCCAGCGCCACCTTCGCAACCGAACTGCCCGGCGCATCACATTCGGCAAGCACTTGCGCCTTCAGCGCCTAGTCATACGTCCGCCGCGTCGCCACCGAAGGCGCCACCACCGACGGCCGCACCATCCAGCGTGAATGGCTGGTCCAGGCGGCGAAGAACTACGACCCCAAGACCTTCACCGCGCTCGTGAACATCGAGCACATCCGCAGCGCCCGTCCCAACAGCAACTTCCGCAACTATGGGAAGATCACCGGGGGAGACCTGAGCGGCAAGCCCTTTCCCAACCGCTCCCCCACAGACATAAAAAAACCCCAGCCGCTCACACGCACTGGGGTTCTTGCTGAAGCCCGGCATCGCCAGGCTCTTCGAGATTACATATTCTCGATCATCACCTGCCCAAAGCCAGAGCACGACACTTGCGTGGCGCCGTCCAGCAGGCGGGCGAAGTCATACGTGACCTTCTTCGACAGGATCGACTTCTCGATCGACGAGATGATCAGGTCTGCCGCTTCCGTCCAGCCCATGTGACGCAGCATCATTTCAGCCGACAGGATCTCGGAACCGGGGTTCACATAGTCCTTGCCAGCGTACTTCGGTGCGGTGCCGTGGGTGGCTTCGAACATGGCGACGGAGTCGCTCAGGTTCGCACCCGGGGCGATACCGATGCCGCCGACCTGTGCGGCCAGAGCGTCGGAGATGTAGTCGCCATTCAGGTTCAGCGTGGCCACCACCGAGTACTCGGCGGGGCGCAGCAGGATCTGCTGCAGGAACGCATCAGCGATGCTGTCCTTCACCACGATGTCCTTGCCGGTCTTCGGGTTCTTGAACTTGCACCACGGGCCGCCGTCGATCAGCTCAGCACCGAATTCCTTCTGGGCCAGGGCATAGGCCCAGTCACGGAAGCCACCTTCGGTGAACTTCATGATGTTGCCCTTGTGCACGATGGTCACGCTGGGCTTGTCATTGTCGATGGCGTACTGGATGGCCTTGCGCACCAGACGCTCCGTGCCCTCGCGCGACACCGGCTTCACGCCAATGCCCGACGTTTCCGGGAAACGGATCTTCTTGACGCCGAACTCTTCCTGCAGGAACTTGATCAGCTTCTTGGCCTTGTCCGACTCGGCTTCGAATTCGATGCCGGCGTAGATGTCTTCCGAGTTCTCGCGGAAGATGACCATGTCGGTCTTCTGGGGTTCCTTCACCGGAGAAGGAACGCCATTGAACCAGCGCACCGGGCGCAGGCAGACGTACAGGTCCAGTTCCTGGCGCAGGGCCACGTTCAGCGAGCGGATGCCACCACCGACGGGGGTGGTCAGCGGGCCCTTGATGGAGACGACGAAATCCTTCAGGACCTTCAGGGTCTCTTCCGGCAGCCAGACGTCCGGACCGTACACCTTGGTGGACTTCTCACCGGCGTAGATCTCCATCCAGTGGATCTTCTTGGCGCCGCCGTAGGCCTTGGCCACGGCTGCGTCCACCACCTTGATCATCACGGGGGTGATGTCAAAACCGGTGCCGTCACCCTCGATGAACGGGATGATGGGGTTGTTGGGAACGTTGAGCGAGAAGTCGGCGTTGACCGTAATCTTCTGCCCGCCCTCGGGCACCTTGATGTGCTGGTACATGGAGTCGTCTCCGCGAATCGCGTGGTGGGGGTGATTAACCGGAAGCGCCGATTCTATGACAGCAGCCGCCCTGCTGCCGGATCGATCGGATGGCCTTAACCGCAATACGCGCGGATCTGGACCCACAGGCCGTGGCCCAGCGCCCACAGGGCCGCCGCGCTCAGCAAAAGACCCGACAGCCGTGTCGCCCAGCGAAGGCCGTCTGCACCCGGATTGGGGGGCATCCGTCCTTCCAGGTGGATCACCGACACCCCCGCAGGCGCCGGTCGCGTCTGTGCCAGGCGCCGAAGCAGCCAAGGCGCCGCCCAGAGGCCGGGCGACGATCCGATGGCAAAGGCCGCCATGACCATGGCCCCCGTGACTGGGCCGGTGGCCAGGGTAGCCACCATCAAGGCCGACTGCAGCAACCCGCAGGGCCAGGCCACCCAGGCCAGGCCCGCAGCAGCGGATCGCCCGCGAACGGAAGGGTGGGAGGCCCCGCCGGATGGCAGAAGCGACGGTGTACGGCTCAGGCGGCGCTGCATCCACAGCGGCTGCTCCCCCCGCCACAGCAGCCACAGGCCCAGCGCCAGCACCGCCAGGTGCAGGGCCAGCCACACCGGCTTGAGCCATGCAGCCGCCTGCTCCCATTGCCAGAGCAGTCCGATGCTGGACGCTGCCACCGCGCCCGCCAGCGAATAACTGACCAGACGCCCGCCATGGAACAAGGCCGCTGAGGCGCCCTGCCCGCCCGTGACCGCCGCGCACGGCGCGGCGCACATCGACACGCAATGGACGCTCCCCGCCATCCCCATCAGGAAAGCGGAGCCCATGAGTGCCAGTTCAAGCATGGCGATGCGCCGGGCCCTGCGGCCTCACAAAATGCGCGAAAAGCGCACAGGCGCCTCGTCCGGCTGCAAGATGCGGGGACGGCGGAAGTACTGATCGAACACCATTGCGACGGCGCGAACGAAGTACCAGCCCAGAGGCGTCACATCGATGAGGTGGTCGTGCACCGTGACGAGGCCGTCGCGCTCCAGTTGCGCCAGACGTTCCAGTTCGGCGCTGTATTCCTGCGCGAAGGACAGGCCGTGGTCGCGCTCGAAATGCTGCATGTCCAGGCGGCCCTGGCACATCAGCGTCATGATGATGTCGCGGCGGCGCAGGTCGTTGTCATCCAGCGTCATCCCACGCTCCACCGGCAGTCGGCCGGCTGACAGCGCTTCTTCATAGGTGCTGAGATCCTTGGCGTTTTGCGAATAGTGGGCGCCGATGCGCGAAATCGCCGACACACCCAGCGCAATCAGGTCCCGGTCCGGCTGGGTGCTGTAGCCCTGGAAATTCCGCTGCAGGCGCCCTTCCCGCTTGGCCACGGCCAGCGAGTCCTCCGGCAGCGCAAAGTGGTCCATGCCGATGTAGCTGTAGCCCTCGCCCATCAGACCGCTCAGCGCGTGGGAAAGCATCTGCAGCTTGTCGCCAGCCGTGGGCAGGGCTTCGCTGTCGATGCGGCGCTGCGGCTTGAACCGCTCGGGCAGGTGCGCATAGCCATACAGCGCGATGCGGTCCGGACGCAGCGCAGACACCTGGGCGATGGTGCGGGCGAACGACGCAGAGGTCTGCTTCGGCAGGCCATAAATCAGATCTGCGTTGATCGACTGGAAGCCCAGCGCGCGGGCGCTTTGCATCAGCGCCGCCACGCTTTCGAAGGACTGCTCGCGGTGTACCGCGCGTTGCACGTCGGGGTCGAAATCCTGGATACCCAGGCTCAGGCGGTTGAAGCCCATCTGCCGCAGAGCCGCCAGCCGGGTCGCGTCGACGGTGCGTGGGTCCACTTCGATGGAAACCTCGGCGTCGTCCGTCAGCTCGAACTGGCTGCGCAGCAACTCCATCAGGCGGGCGAGTTCATCGTCGGAAAGGAAGGTCGGGGAGCCGCCCCCCAGGTGCAACTGGCTGGCCGGCGTGTCGGCAGGCAGATGCTCGGCGATCAGCGCCAGCTCGGACTTCAGCTTCTCCAGATAGGGGGCGCCTCGGTCATGGTGCTTGGTGATGACCTTGTTGCAGGCGCAGTAGTAGCAGACCGATTCACAGAACGGGATGTGCACATAGAGCGACACCGGCTCTTCGCGACGCGCCGACAGGGCACGCTCCTTGAGCGCTTCAACGAGGCCGTCGGCGGTGTAGCGGTCGGAGAAACGGTCAGCGGTGGGATAGGAGGTGTAGCGGGGGCCGGCGACGTCGAAACGTCGCAGGAGGTCGGCGTCCACCAGGCTGCGGGAGCCGGCGTGATGCGGATGCCCGGCGTGCTCGTGCTCGTGGTCTTCGGCATGGGCATGGGCATGGGTGTGGGTGTGGTCATGGTGGCCCGCGCCCTTCCCTTGGCCACTGCACCCGCACCGGTTCGTGCAGGACTCGCCACAGCCGTGCGACCGTTCATGAGAACCCTGGTGCGCCTCGACCTGCTCACCCGCGTGGGTGGAGACATTGTCAGCCATCGTCGTGCCCATCTCAGTGCTCCTTCCCGCCCGTGGCGGCGTGATTGCGGGCGCGCATCGCAGGCTGCAGCGCGGGATCATCGACCGACGCGGCCTTGGCCGTCACGCTCGCGCCAATAGCGCCATTCGCACCGTTCACCCCGGAGGTGCCGCCGGTTGCACCGGTCCCATGGGTACCGAATGAAGCCGTCTGTGCCCGCGCAGCGTCTTCCGTGCCCGCATCTTCCGCCGACACACGCGCGGACCCCGCCTGATTGCCATGCTCCACCACCGGATCCGCATGCCGGACCGCGAGGGTCAAGGTGATGAAACTCGCCACCACCACCAGCGAGGGGCCGCCCACCACCAGCCACATCATCGGATGTCGCCACCAGGGGCCGGTGGACCCGCCCGTGCCTGCGCCCGCCAGGGTCGCGGCGGCCGCAGCCGATGAGGCGCGAGCCTGAGAGGCGATCGTTGCGCCAGTCGCGTGGGTCGCGGCGGTCGCGGCATCGGCAGCAGTTGCGGCGTTGGACATGAGGAACTCCTTCAACGGGGAATGACGAAGGTCGACTTCTCGACCAGCACCCGGCCCGGCGCGCCATCCGGCGCCACCTGCTGGATGCGGAATTGCATGGGATGCGCACCGGCGTTGAGCTGACCGGCCGTCTCCGGCGGCACCCGCAGGGCCACCGTCACCCAGCGGGCTTCGGCAGGCGCGAGCGACTGCACTGCAGGCGGGCCGCTAAAGGCCAGCGTGTCGATGCCGCTGATATCCAGTCGCAGCCGGAGCGTGTCGCCACTAGCGTTCATCAGCTGCAGGCGATAGACGTTCTCGATGTAGCCGTCTTCCACCTGTCGGGCGAGCGCTGCCCGGTCCCGCACGACGTCCGCGCGGAACGGCAGGCGGGTGGCCAGGCTCCACACCATGGCGGCCGAGAGCAGCAGCAGGATGCTGGTGTAGATCAGCACCCGGGGCCGCAGCACGCGTCGCCATTGCTGCGCGCTGGTCCAGCCCTTCTGGATGCCGTTCTGGGTGGCATAACGGATGAGGCCTCGCGGATAGTCGAAGCTGTCCATCACGCCATTGCAGGCGTCGATGCAGGCCGCGCAGCCGATGCATTCATATTGCAGGCCGTCGCGGATGTCGATGCCGGTCGGGCACACCTGCACGCATTGCTTGCAATCCACACAGCTGCCCACACTCGCGGACGACAGATCGGCCACGGCCAGCTTCTTGGAGCGCGGGCCGCGGGGCTCGCCGCGAGCCGTGTCGTAGCTGATGACCAGCGTGTCCTTGTCGAACATCGCGCTCTGGAAGCGCGCATACGGACACATGTATTTGCAGACCTGTTCCCGCAGGAAGCCGGCATTGCCATAGGTGGCCAGCGAATAGAACAGGATCCAGAAGGTCTGCCAGCCGCCGAGCAGCCCCTGCAGCGTGGCATCACCCAGCGTGCGGATCGGCGTGAAGTAGCCGACGAAGGTAAAACCGGTCCAGAGGGACACCGCCAGCCAGCCGCCATGCTTGGCGGACTTGCGCAGCACCTTTTCCAGGCTCCAGTCGGCGCGGTCCAGACGGATGCGGGCGCCACGGTCCCCTTCGGTGTGACGCTCGATCCAGAGGAAGATTTCGGTGTAGACCGTCTGCGGGCAGGCATAACCGCACCACAGACGCCCCGCCACCGCAGTGAAGAGGAACAGCGCATAGGCCGAGATCAGCAGCAGCGCGGTCAGGTAGACCAGGTCCTGCGGATACAGCACCAGGTCGAAGATGAAGAAGCGCCGGGCTTCCAGGTCGAACAGCACGGCCTGGCGGCCGTTCCAGTTCCACCAGGGCATCCCGTAGAACACCGCCTGGGTGAGGAACACCAGGGCCCAGCGCCAGACGGCAAACCAGCCGTGCACGGCGCGGGGATAGATCTTGGGCTGCGCCGCATACAGCGACACGGTCTTGAGCTCTGGCTCCGCAAGCGGTTTGTTCATGGGGACGGTCGCTTTACTTCTACTGCTACTGCTGAGGGCGCATTCGCGCCTGGGATCAGGGCTTGACTGCGGCAGCCACAGTGGCACCGCCGCTGAGGCCCGATCCGGTGCCGGAGGCGTCCGCCGTGATCGACGCGGTGTGAGACTTGCCCCACACATACGCCGCCAGCACGCGGATCTGATCCGCGCTCAGACGCGAGCCGTGCTCCGGCATCACGTTGTGCTTGCCGTTGTTGACCATGGCGACGATGGCGGCCTCACCCCAGCCGTGCAGCCAGATCTTGTCGGTCAGGTTGGGAGCACCCAGCGCCTGGTTGCCCTTGCCGTCCATGCCGTGGCAGGCGGCGCAGGCCGCAAACTTGGGCTTGCCCAGCGCGGCGGCGATGGAGTTGTGCGGGCTGCCGGAGAGGCTCAGCACATAGTTGGCCACGTTGCGCACGTCCTCGGGCGAACCGACCGCCGCGGCCATCGGGGGCATCATGCCCTGGCGGCCTTCGGTGATCGTCTGGATGATGGTGGCGGGGTCGCCGCCATACAGCCAGTCGTTGTCGGTCAGGTTGGGGAAGCCCTTGGAGCCCTTGGCGTCGGCGCCATGGCACTGGGCGCAGTTGTTGGCAAACAGGCGTTCACCGATGCCCTGCGCCTGCGAGTCGCGGGCCAGGGTCTCCACCGGCATGCTCTCGAAGCGGGCGTAGACCTGATGCATCGCCTTCTGTGCCTTGGCCTGCTCGTCCTGGTACTGGCCTTCACTGCTCCAGCCCAGCGTGCCGGAGTAGCTGCCCAAACCCGGATACAGCGCCAGGTAGATGCCGGCGATGACGATGGTCAGGACGAACAGGCCCATCCACCAGCGCGGCAGCGGGTTGTTCATTTCCCGGATGTCTTCGTCCCAGACGTGACCGGTCGTGTCGTCCTTGGCCATGACACGGCGGCGGCTGGCGATGATCAGCAGGGCGACGCAGAACACCAGCCCGCCGATCGTGCCGGCCATGATGAAGATGGACCATCCATTCGAAAAGAAATCACTCATGGCGAACTCCCTCCGGCATCTGCTCGTCGCCCAGGAAGGGCAACTGGGCCAGAGCCTGCAGTTCTTGTTTGTTGCGCTTGGCGTAGGCCCAGGCCACGATGGCCAGGAACATCACGAAGGACAGCAGCGTCACCGCTGCGCGGACGAGGTTGAGATCAAGACTGTCCATGGCGGTCTCCTCAACGCTTCATCGCGGTGCCCAGCACCTGCAGGTAGGCAATCACGGCTTCCATCTCGGTCTTGCCCTTGACGTCGTCGCCAGCGGCGGCGATCTCGGCGTCGGTGTAGGGCACACCGACAGTGCGCAGTGCCCGCATGCGCGGCGCCATGCTGTCCGGGTCGATCTGGCCGGTGGTCAGCCACGGATAGGCCGGCATGTTGGACTCGGGCACCAGGTCGCGCGGGTTGTTCAGGTGCAGGCGATGCCATTCATCGCTGTACTTGCCGCCGACACGGGCCAGATCAGGACCGGTGCGCTTGCTGCCCCATTGGAAGGGGTGGTCATACACCGATTCACCGGCCACCGAGTAGTGGCCGTAGCGCAGCGTCTCGGCGCGCAGCGGACGGATCATCTGCGAATGGCAGTTGTAGCAACCCTCGCGGATGTAGACGTCCCGGCCGGCCAGTTGCAGCGCGGTGTAAGGCTTGAGGTTTTCCAGCGGCTGGGTGGTCGAGCGCTGGAAGAACAGCGGCACGATCTCGATGATGCCGCCGACCACCACGGTCAGCAGCACCAGCACGATCATCAGGAAGTTGCTGGTCTCGATACGTTCGTGACCCACTGGTGTGGCATGGGCTTGCGCCATGACTTTCTCCTTCTTCTTCGCTTTGCGATCAGGCAGCGGCGGCGGCCAGCGGGGCGTGGCCCACGGTCGGGATCGGCTGCGGACGGGCCGAGCCCACACGCACCGTCATCACCACGTTCCAGGCCATCAGGCACATGCCGCTCAGGTAGAGCAGTCCGCCCAGCAGACGCACCACATAGAACGGGAAGGTGGCCTTGACGCTTTCCACGAAGGTGTAGACGAGGGTGCCGTCCGGGTTGACCGCGCGCCACATCAGGCCCTGCATCACGCCGGCAATCCACATGGCGGCGATGTAGAGCACGATGCCGATGGTGGCAATCCAGAAGTGCAGCTCGATGGCCCGGGTGGAGTACATCGCCGTGCGGCCCCACATGCGCGGGATCAGGTGATACAGCGCGCCCATGGAAATCAGGCCGACCCAGCCCAGCGCACCGCTGTGCACGTGGCCGATGGTCCAGTCGGTGTAATGCGACAGGGCATTGACCGTCTTGATGGACATCATCGGGCCCTCGAAGGTGGACATGCCGTAGAAGGACAGCGCCACGATGAGGAACTTCAGGATGGGGTCGTCACGCAGCTTGTGCCAGGCACCGCTGAGGGTCATGACGCCGTTGATCATGCCGCCCCAGCTCGGTGCCAGCAGCACCAGCGAGAAGAGCATGCCCACGCTCTGCGCCCAGTCCGGCAGCGCGGTGTAGTGCAGATGGTGGGGACCCGCCCACATGTAGGTGAAGATCAGCGCCCAGAAGTGGACGATGGACAGGCGGTAGCTGTAGACCGGACGGTTGGCCTGCTTGGGGATGTAGTAATACATCATGCCCAGGAAGCCGGCCGTCAGGAAAAAGCCCACCGCATTGTGGCCATACCACCACTGCACCATGGCGTCCTGCACGCCGGCATAGGCGGAGTAGCTCTTGGTGAGGCTGACCGGAATCTCGGCGCTGTTGACCAGGTGCAGCAGCGCGACGGCGATGATGAAGGCGCCGAAGAACCAGTTGGCCACGTAGATGTGGCGCACCTTGCGGATGCCGACGCTGCCGAAGAACACGACCGCATAACTGACCCACACGAGGGTGATCAGGATGTCGATCGGCCATTCGAGTTCAGCGTATTCCTTGCCGCTGGTGATGCCCAGCGGCAGGGTGATGGCCGCCAGCACGATGACGGCCTGCCAGCCCCAGAAGGTGAACCAGGCGAGCTTGGGCGCAAAGAGCCGGGTGTGGCAGGTGCGCTGGACGACGTGAAAGGCGGTGGCCATGAGGGCACAACCGCCGAAGGCGAAGATGACTGCATTGGTGTGCAGCGGCCGCAGGCGACCGTAGCTCAACCAGGGAATGCCGAAGTTCAGCTCCGGCCAGGTCAGTTGGGCGGCGATGATCACCCCCACCAGCATCCCGACCACTCCCCACAGCACCGAAGCCAGAGCGAAGGCGCGGACCACGCCATCGTCGTAGCTGGGAGGTGCCACCCCTTCCTTGCTGAGAACCCCACTCATTGACGCTCCTTGACCAATCTATTTGGATTTCCCGGTCATTCTTTGGCAGCGGCCTCGGGAGTGCTTTGATGGGAATCAACCTTAGGACTCGTCCTCGAGGATTCGTCGCCCTTCGCGATCCAAAGCCTCAGATTCCCACTGACCGTTGTATAAAGCCCACCCGAAAACGCCCAGAATCAGCAGCACCAGCACCACCGATAACGGGATGAGAAGAAAGAGGATGTCCACGGTGTTCAGCTTTCTGCGGTTGGCGCAGCGATTGGTGTGGCGAGAGGACCCGTGGCCGGCGCAGCGATCGGGGCACCGGAGGACGGAGCGGCAGGCATGCCGCTGCGTCCCAGGCGGGCCGCATTGCCGATGACCGCGCAGGAGCTCAGCGCCATGCCGAGGCCGGCGGCCCAGGGCGGCAGCCAGCCGACGAGCGCCATCGGCACGCAGGCGGCGTTGTAGAACAGGGCCCAGCCGAGGTTCTGCCGGACCACCCGCACCGTGCGGCGTGAGAGGGCCACGGCCTCCGGCAGCGCCCGCAGGCGCGGCTGCACCAGCAAGGCATCGGCGCGGACCTTGGCCAGATCCGCGCCCTGCCCCATCGCAATGGAGGCTTGGGCGCGCGCCAGCACCGGGGCGTCGTTGATGCCGTCACCCAGCATCAGCACATGTGCGCCCTGCTGCTGCAGGCTGCTCACCCGGGCCAGCTTGTCTTCCGGGCTGGCGCCGCCTTGCCAGTCGGTGATGCCGGCGCGTGCAGCCGCCTGCACCACGCGGGACGGCTGGTCGCCGGACAGCAGCGTGACGGACAGGCCCAGGGCCTGGCAGTCAGCGACGGCGTCGTGCGCGTCCTCGCGGAGCTGTTCGTCAAAGCGCCAGGCGGCGCGGGGGAAGCCATCGCAGCTCAGCACCAGCTGTGCATCGTCGAGGGGCACAGGAGCGGCAGTCGCCGCGAGTGTCGATGTCGACGCACGACCGGCACATCCGGTGCTCTCAATGATGGCGGTGCTCGCAACCGTCGCCGACTTCACGGTGGTTGTCGTGGTCGTTGTGGCGGGTGCGATTGCCCAATGGGGTGCGCCCAGGCGCCACACGCGGCCCGCCATGTCGGTGAGCGTCAGGCCGCGACCTGCGTGTTCGGTGGCAGTCGCGGCGAAGGTCTCGCTGAAGTGGTCATCGTTGCTGCCGGTGGTGCCGGCGGCGCTGCGGGGGCCAATGCCGGCCACCCCACCTTCAGACGTCATCGCCTCGTCCGCCAACGCACAACCCGGCCCGGCCTTTAAGGCGTCCTGCTCCTGCAGCGCCAGCAGGAGTGCGCGCGACAAGGGATGATGCGACGCTGCCGCCAACGAAAACGCCCAGTGGGCAGCCTGGCGGTCCAGGCGCTCCGGCCACTGCGCGGCCAGCGCCAATTGCGGACTCGTCAGGGTGCCGGTCTTGTCCATCACCACATGCGTCGTGCGGGCCAGCGCTTCGAGGGCTTCGAGCCGCGAGAGCAACAGCCCCTGCCGGGCGAGCCGACCGGCCGCTGCCACCCATGCTGCGGGCGCGGCCAGGGACAGCGCGCAGGGGCAGGTGACGATCAGCACCGACACCGCCACCGCCACCGCCCGCGACGGGTCAATGAACTGCCAGGCCAGCGCGGCGCCCAGGGCGAGCGTCATAACACCGGCCAGGAACACGCCCGCCATCCGGTCCGACGCCTTCAGCATCGCCGGACGTTCCTGGAAGGCCTGCTCCATCAGCCGCTGCAGGCCGGACAGTCGGGTGGCGGCCCCCACCTGCCTCACCTTCAGCAGCAGGACGCCATGCAGGTTGATGCTGCCGGCCAGAACTTCGTCGCCCACCGTCCTGGCCACCGGCCGGGACTCGCCGCTCAGCAGCGACTCATCCACCGCGCCCTGCCCTTGCAGCACCACCGCGTCCGCCGGAATGCGCTGACCGGCGGGCACCCGCACCCGGTCGTCCGGCTGCAGCGCCTCGGCGGCCACCCAGTCGCTGCCGCCATCGTCCCTCAGCCGCTCCACCTGGTCGGGCAAGGCACCGCTCACCTGTTCCAGCGCCTCAATGGCGCGGTGCCGGGCCCGCAGCTCCAGGTAGCGCGCCGCCAGCAGGAAGGCGACAAACATCGTGATGGAATCGAAATAGACCTCGTGGCCAAAAGGCCCGGCAGGATCCAGCGTGGCACCGGTGCCGGCCACAAAGGCGACCGTCAGGCCCACCACCACCGGCACATCCATGCCCAACCGGCGGCTGCGCAACTGGCTCCACGCCGCCTGGAAGAACGGGCCGGCGGCCATCAGCATCACCGGCAGGGTCAGCACCCACTGGCCCCAGCGCAGCAGGGCCTGCACGTCGGGCGTCATCTCTCCGGGCGCCGCCACATAGGCGGGCCAGGCCAGCATCATCACCTGCATCATCAGAAAACCCGCCACGAACAGGCGCCAGATCGCCTGCCGGTGCTCGCGGCGGCGCAGCTCGCGGGTGGGGGTGGCCAGGTCGGGGGCGCAGTCATAGCCGGCGCGGCGCAGTTCGCGGCGGAGTACGTCCAGCGAGACCTCTGCGGGGGCCCAGTCGAGCGTCAGCCGCTGGGTGGCCGGACTGACCTGCGCCGCCCGCACGCCAGGCTGGCGCAGCAGCAGGGTTTCGATCAGTCCGGCGCAGGCGGCGCAATGCATGCCAGAGAGGCGCAGGCGCGAGCGGGCGTCGGTCTCGGTGAGCCATTCACTGAAGGAGAGCCACGCGGGCTGTGTCGCTTCAGATGCCGCTTCAGATGCCGCTTTGGGCGCCGCTTCGGATGCCGCCTCGGGTGCTGCTGCTGGTGCTGCTTCCTGCACCGCTTCTGGCGCTGCTCCAGGCACTGCTTGACGCGCTGCAGCGGACACCGCTCCAGACGCAGTCTGCGTCGCGGTGGGAAGCGTGGTTTCGGACCGATCAGCAGCGTCTGGCCGGCCCAGCACCGGGGTCAGGGTGGGAGCAGGCAGGACCGCTTCGGCGGCGGCATCAGCGGGCGGCATGGCGCGATGATGGGCGAAACCCCATCGACACCCCATGTCGAATATCAATAACTTGATGGATTCATCGTCGGCAACCGAACTCGCGATGCCACAAACGAGGGATTGAAACCCTCGTCATACCGAGGAACTACTGCTTGATTCGTGTCAAGCAATACATCCCGCCCCAGCGGGCCGGTGCATGCGCGGCGCCCTGACGGGGGTAGCCGGAAAGGCGGCGCCAGAAATAACAACGCCCCACGGATGGGGCGTTGGATCGCTCGTGGAGCGATGTGAGAGTCAGACCCGGTGGGCGACCGGCCTCACGCCGCGCCCCCGGGCCCCTCGCTCCGCTCAGGCGAAGTTGGTCTGAGCGAATTCCCAGTTGACCAGGCTCTTCAGGAAGGTTTCGACGAACTTCGGACGCGCATTGCGATAGTCGATGTAGTAGGCATGTTCCCACACGTCGATCGTCAGCAGCGGCTTGTCGCCGGTCGTCAGCGGGGTACCGGCGGCGCCCATGTTGACGATGTCCACCGAACCGTCGGCCTTCTTCACCAGCCAGGTCCAGCCCGAACCGAAGTTGCCCACGGCGCTCTTCTGGAAGGCTTCCTTGAAGGCGTCGTAGCTGCCCCACTTGGCGTTGATGGCGTCCGCCAGGGCGCCCGTCGGTGCACCGCCGCCGTTCGGGCGCATGCAGCTCCAGAAGAAGGTGTGGTTCCAGATCTGGGCGGCATTGTTGTAGATGCCACCGGTGGAGGTCTTGACGATCTCTTCCAGCGTCTTGGACTCGAACTCCGTGCCCTTTTGCAGGTTGTTCAGGTTGTCCACATACGCCTTGTGGTGCTTGCCGTGGTGGTACTCCAGCGTCTCAGCGCTGATGTGCGGGGCCAGGGCATTCTTGTCGTAAGGCAGATCGGGAAGAACGTGTTCCATGAGGCACTCCTCTTGTTGAGTTTGGACAAAGATCGCGGCGATTGTAGGCAGCTAATCAGCACCGTCGCCGGCAGGGGATTAAGGATGGGTCACTCGGCCTTGGGCTTGCGCCGTCGGGGGCTTGGCGAAGGCGATGGCGACGGCGCATCCAGTGAGTCGTCGAGCAGCGAGCTTTGTGCGCTGGGCAAGCGGTCGAGAGGCGTGTCGGACGCTGTCAGGGACGCGTCGGCTGCGGCCGATGAAGCCGCTGCCGCTCCTTCGGGCCCGGTCTTTGGGCGGGCCCGCTTGCGCGCCACGGTAGCGGCAGACGATGCCGAGGCCGGTGCCAGCGCCGGCCTCGGCGCCGTTGCGATCGCGGCACCGTCGCTCCCGGTGAGCCGGTCCACCGTGAGGTCGGCCGCGCCATCGGCGAGCACCGCCCGCAACCCCTGACCCTGGCGCAGCTGGTGAATCGAGGTCAAGGCTTGGCCCTGGCCGTCATCCAGCCAGGCGAAACCGCGCTGCAGCACCTGCCGCGGGTCCAGCGCCTGCAGGCGCGCGGAAAGCGACTCCAGGCGGTGCGCAGCCCGCCCGGCCTGTTGCGGCAAGGCGCGTTGCAGCCGTCCCTCCAGATGCTCCAGCCGCTGCTGTCGATGCGTTGCCGCACGGGGCAGGAGCTGCGACAGCCGATGGGACAGCAGATCCAGCCGCTGTTGTCGCTGGCTGGCGATCCTGGGAAGCAACTGGCCGAGCCGCTGCCCCATCAGGTCCAGCCGGCGCCGTTGCCGGCTCAGGGCATCCCCCGGCCGCGCCAGTCTTAGTGCCAGTCGGTCCAGTCGCTGGGAGGCACTGTCCATCCGCTGCTCCAGCCGTCGGTGCAGCTGGCGCTCCAGCGCGGCCAGCGTCTCCAGGCATTGCTGGCGGGACACGGTGGCCAGCTCCGCCGCAGCGGTGGGCGTGGGCGCGCGCACATCCGCGGCCAGGTCGGCCAGGGTGATGTCGGTCTCATGGCCCACGCCGCAGATCACGGGCAACGCCGACTGCGCGATGGCCTGCACCACCCGTTCGTCATTGAACGCCCACAGGTCCTCCAGCGATCCACCGCCCCGCACCAGCAGCAGCACTTCGGCGTCGGCACGCTCGTTGGCCAGTTCCAGCGCCCGCACAAGGGCCGGCGGTGCCTCCGCGCCCTGCACCGGGCTCGGATAGAGGAACACCTGCGCATGCGGCGCGCGGCGCGCCAGGGCGGTCAGCACGTCGTGCAGCGCGGCGCCGGCGGCGGAGGTGATCACGCCGATGCGCCGGGCATAGGGCGGCGGCACCCGCTTGCGGTCGGCATCGAACAGCCCGAGGCTTTCCAGCCGGGCCTTGAGCCGCAGGAACTGCTCGTACAGCGCGCCCTCACCGGCCCGCCGCATCGATTCCACGATGAACTGCAATTCGCCCCGCGGCTCATACAGCGCCAGCCGGCCGCGTACTTCCACCGCATGACCGTCCCGCGGCGAAAAGTCCATCAGGCTGGCCGCCCGCCGGAACATCGCGCAGCGGATCATGGCCGACTGCCCGTCGGCATCCTTCAGCCCAAAGTAGCAGTGACCGCTGGCCGCGCGGGTAAACCCGGAGAGCTCACCTTGCACCGTCAGCACGGGGAATCGCGCCTGCAGTGCGTCGGAAAGGGCCATCAACAGGGCCGCCACCCCCCAGACCCTGCGTGGTGATGCGGCTTCCGGGGCGTCAATCACCTGCAAACCCAAGCGGGGCGCGGGCCGGGAACTCCACAGCCGCGCCAATGCTGGTCCCGCGGGCCACTTTGCCCGTCATACGACCGTCACAGATCGATAAGCGCTTGTTTTTCAAAAGCTTTTTCCTGCTGAAATTTGGAGCAAGCCAATCTTTGTCCCTTGGAGACGGGCCATGTCGCGCTTGATCACGAGGTTTCCCACAAAGTTATCCACAGGAATGGTGGATGTTTGTAAGGTCTTGTGTGGGAGACCGCGCGGAAGCTCGGCGACAGGGTCTTGAGGCGCCATAATGCGCCCGCCGGGCTGGAGTGGCCCGAACGGAGGGATTGCCTTGTTTTCGATCATACAAGCCGCCGGATGGCCCATTTGGCCCTTGCTGCTGTGTTCCGTGGTGGCCTTGGCCCTGATCATCGAACGTCTCGTGAGCCTGCGCGCCAGCCGCGTTGCGCCGGAGAGCCTGATCGAGGAAGTACTGGGCGTGACCCAGTTCCAGATCCCGAGCGGTGATGTGGTCAACAAGCTGGCCGAGAATTCGCTGCTGGGCCAGGTGCTCGCTTCCGGCCTGCGTGCCGCGCAGACCGACCCGCGCCTGCCCGAGCCGCGCCTGCGTCAGGTGTTTGAACTCGCGGGCCGCCATGCCATCCATCAGATGGAGCGCTACCTCAACACGCTGGGCACCGTGGCCGCTGCAGCTCCGCTGCTGGGGCTGCTGGGCACGGTGGTCGGCATGATCGAGATCTTCGGCAGCCAGGGTCCCACCGGGAACAATCCGACGCTGCTGGCGCACGGCATCTCGATTGCGCTCTACAACACCGCCTTCGGCCTGATCGTGGCCATTCCGTCGCTGATGTTCTACCGCTACTTCCGTGGCCGGGTGGAAGGCTATGTCATCGACATGGAACAGGCCAGCGAGCGTCTGCTGAATCAGCTGACCAGCCGCACGCTGAGCGGCTCCAGCGCCGCTGCGGCCTCCTCGGCGAGCACGGCCGCGGCCGCCCCGGCGGTGCGTTCCTCCAGCAAGGCGCCGACGAAATGAAGTTCCGCCGTCGCCAGAGCGAGGAGCCGGAGATCAACCTGATCCCGTTCATCGACGTGCTGCTGGTCGTGCTCATCTTCCTGATGCTCTCGACCACCTACTCGAAGTTCACGGAACTCCAGGTGACGCTCCCCACCGCCGATGCGCAGGCGATGAAAGACCGCCCGGCGGAAATCATCGTGGCCATCTCGGCGGACGGCCGCTACGCCATTGACAGCCAGCCGGTGGAAGGCCGCAGCGTGGATCTGCTCGCTGCCGCTCTGCAGGCCGCCACGCAGGGCAAGCAGGAGCCGGTGCTGATCATCTCCGCGGATGCCGCCACGCCGCACCAGGCCGTGGTCAACGTGATGGATGCGGCCCGCCGCGCCAACCTGCCGCGGCTGACCTTCGCCGCCAACAAGCCCCGGGAATGAACCCGGGCTCGCTGGAAGAGCGCCTGCAGCGCGCCTGGCGGGACAACGACCGCCTGGCGTTCTGGCTGCGTCCGCTCGGTGCCCTGCATGCCGGCGTGCTTCGGCTGAAGGTGGCGCTCTATCGGCTCGGACTCAAACGGGCGGCACGCCTGCCCGTGCCGGTGGTGGTGGTCGGCAACTGGGTCGTCGGCGGCGCCGGCAAGACCCCCACCACCCTCGCCATCCTGGCCATCCTCGCACGCGCCGGCATCCGCGCCGGTGTGATTTCCCGCGGCTACGGCCGGGCCGACGACCAGCGCATCCGCGTCCTGCAGGACGGCGACCGCGCAGCCGATGTCGGCGACGAACCCCTGATGATCCATCTGCGTGCCCGGGTGCCCGTGGCCGTTGGCCGGGACCGTGTGGCCACGGCGCAGGCACTGCTGACCGCCCATCCGGAGGTGCAGGTGCTGATCTCCGACGATGGCCTGCAACACTGGCGCCTGCCGCGCCAGCTGAGCGTGCTGGTCTTCGATGAGCGCGGCCTGGCCAATGGCCGTCTGCTGCCGGCCGGTCCGCTGCGGCAGTCCCGTCAGCTGCCGCCCCCGCCGGGCAGCAGCAACCGGCAGCTGGTGCTCTATTCGACGGGCCTGCGCAGCACCGGCCTGCCCGGCTACGTGGGCGTGAGGCAGCTCGCTGGCGCCACCGCGCTGGCCGACTGGTGGCGTGGCGAAGCGCCCCGCCTGGAGCGCCTGCACGCGCTGCGCGGCAAACCACTGATCGCCGCGGCGGGTCTGGCCCGTCCGCAGCGCTTCTTCGACATGCTGGGCGACCAGGGCCTGAGCTTCCGCGCCCTGCCCCTGCCCGACCATGCCTCGCTCGATCCGTTGCCCTGGGCGCGCACCGATGAGGTCGTCATCACCGAAAAAGACGCCGTGAAATTGCGCCCGGAGGCGCTCCAAGGCTGTCGCATCTGGGTGGTGGCGCTAGACTTCCAGCCCGAACCTGCATTTGAGGAGGCGCTGCTCAACGAGCTGTCGCGCCTGCTGCCTGATGGACCAAAGACTTCTTGACATGCTGGTGTGCCCCGTCTGCAAGGGCCCACTGGAAGACCGTCGCCATGCCGACACCGCCGGCAAGGCCCTGCCGGCGCGCGAACTGGTGTGCCCGGCGGACCGCCTGGCTTTTCCGGTGCGCGATGGCATTCCGGTGATGCTGGCCAGTGAGGCCCGCGTGCTGGACGCCGAGGGCGACGGGGCATGAGCCCCGCCGGCACGGCCGGCACCACTGCCGGCCCCGCGACGGGTGCGCTGCCCTTCCACATCATCATCCCGGCGCGGCTTGCATCCACGCGCCTGCCCAACAAGCCGCTGGCGGACATCGCCGGCCTGCCGATGATCGTCCAGGTGGCGCGTCGCGCCGCCCTGGCGGGCGCTGCGCAGGTGGTGGTGGCGACCGACTCCGAAGAGGTCCGTCAGGCCTGCGACACCCATGGGGTGCGGGCGTTGATGACCCGTGCCGATCACGCCAGTGGCAGCGACCGTCTGGCCGAGGCCTGCGAGCAGCTCGGCCTGCCCGACGACGCGCTGGTGGTGAATGTGCAGGGCGACGAACCGCTGATCGCGCCCGGCATGATCCGCGCGTGCGCCGAGCTGCTGGCGCAGCGTCCGCAATGCCAGATGTCCACGGTGGCCCACGCCATCGATGACGACGCTGAATTCGCCAATCCGAATGTGGTGAAGCTGGTAACGGACGCACAGGGTCTGGCGCTGTATTTTTCCCGCGCACCCATTCCGTGGTGGCGAGACGCCCCCGGCGGCGGTGCCCGCATCCGCCCGGGCGCCGTGATGCGCCATGTGGGCCTCTATGCCTATCGGGCCGGCTTCCTGCGCCGCTTCCCCACCCTGCCGGTCAGCCCGCTGGAGCAGATCGAGGCGCTGGAGCAGCTGCGGGTGCTGTGGCACGGCGAGCGCATTGCGGTCTTCGTCAGCGACGAGCGGCCCGGTCCCGGCGTGGACACGCCTGAAGACCTGGCGCGTGTGCGTGCCCTTCTGACAGGCGCCGCCTCCGTCCCCTGAAACGACGGGCAGGGAATGCCCGTCAGCGGAGTGAAGGCCTGCGCATGCTATCCTCGCCCGCAGTTTTCGAGGGCGCGTCACGTCTGCTTCAGCCGTGACGCGCCTTCTTCCCTGTATCGAGGAGACCCATGCGACTGATTCTTCTGGGCGCCCCTGGCGCCGGCAAAGGCACCCAGGCAGCCTTCATCTGCCAAAAGTTCGGCATCCCGCAAATCTCCACCGGCGACATGCTGCGTGCGGCGGTGAAAGCTGGAACCGAAATGGGCCTCGCAGCCAAGAAGGTGATGGACGCTGGCGGCCTCGTCAGCGACGACATCATCATCGGTCTGGTCAAGGAACGCATCACCCAGGCGGACTGCGCCAAGGGTTTCCTGTTCGACGGTTTCCCCCGCACCATTCCGCAGGCCGACGCCATGAAGGCCGCCGGCGTGAAGCTGGACTTCGTGCTGGAAATCGCCGTGCCGGATGAAGCCATCATTGAGCGCATCAGCGGTCGCCGCGTGCATCCGGCGTCGGGTCGCAGCTATCACCTGAAGTTCAATCCGCCCAAGACTGAAGGCAAGGACGACGTGACCGGTGAAGACCTGATCCAGCGTGACGACGACAAGGAAGAAACCGTCAAGAAGCGCCTGGAGGTCTATCAGTCGCAGACCCGCCCGCTGGTGGACTACTACTCCCGCTGGGCGGCCAGCGGCGACGCACAGGCCCCGCAATACCGCCGCATCGAAGGCATCGGCTCGGTCGACGAGATCACCGCGCGCGCACTGACCGCGCTGGCCTGATCCGTCTGCGAGGGACGGTCGGCTCGCGCCTCACCCCCTCTCAAGAAGGCGACCCCATCGGTCGCCTTTTTTTCACATCACAATTGACGTTAACGTCAACGGAAGGAGACAAACATGGATATTGCCAACAAGGTTTTCATCGTTACCGGCGGCGCCTCGGGCCTGGGCGAAGGCACGGCCCGGATGCTGGCCCGTGAAGGCGGCCAGGTGGTCATTGCCGACCTGCAGGCGGAGCGCGGCGAGGCGCTGGCCCATGAGCTGGGCGGCGTGTTCGTGAAGTGCGATGTGAGCCAGGAATCGGATGCGCAGGCCGTGGTCGCCACCGCCGTCGGCCGCGGCAAGCTGATGGGTCTGGTGAACTGCGCCGGCATTGCACCCGCCGCCAAGACGGTGGGCAAAGATGGCGCGCATTCGCTGGCCGCCTTCTCGAAGGTGATTCAGGTGAACCTGATCGGCAGCTTCAACATGATCCGCCTCGCGGCAGAGGCGATGTGCAAGAACGATCCAGAAGCCACCGGCGAGCGCGGCGTGATGATCTCCACCGCCTCGGTGGCCGCCTATGACGGCCAGATCGGGCAGGCGGCGTATGCGGCCTCCAAGGGCGGCGTGGTGGGCATGACGCTGCCGATCGCCCGGGACCTGGCCCGCAACGGCATCCGCAACATGACGATCGCGCCGGGCATCTTCGGCACGCCGATGCTGTTCGGCATGCCGCAGGAGGTGCAGGACGCGCTGGCTGCCAGCGTGCCCTTCCCTTCGCGCCTGGGCCGTCCGGAAGACTATGCCAAGCTGGTGCATCAGATCATCACCAACGACATGCTCAACGGTGAGGTGATCCGCCTGGACGGCGCCATCCGTCTGGCGCCGCGCTGATCGGCGTCTGCAAAAGAAAAACCCCCTGCGGCTTGCGCCCAGGGGGTTTTTTCATGGAGAACCGTCCGGCGGGCTTGCACCCGCCCGGCAGTTCAAGCCATCACTTCTTGCCGGAACGCGACACGACCAGCCACAGGCCCGCCAGATCGGCCGAGCCATCGGTACCCTTGACGGCGCGCCACGTGGCTTGCGCCTTGGCGGTTTCGCCGGCCAGGTATTGGGCGAGACCCTGGTAGAGCTTGGCATCGTCCGGGCGCTTGAAGTTGCCCTTGGCCATGCCTTCATCCACCAGCTTCAGGCCGGCGGCCTTCTGGCCACGTTGCACCTGGGCCAGACCCAGCTTCACCAGATCGTCACCGGCGCGGTCGGCACGGGCCGACTGCTCGTTGGCGGCCTGAGCCGCCACGGCATCCGCCACGCGCTTGTCGAGCAGGTCAGCCAGACGCTTCGGACGACCGTTGTCGTCGGTCGGCTTCAGCACGCCGGCAGCAAAGCCCTTCTCCAGGGCCTTCTTGCCTTCTTCCGGGAAGCCCGCAGCACCGGCCAGCTGAGCCAGCTCCATGTAGTCGTTGGCACCGGTCATGTTGTCGGTCGCCAGACGCAGGCGCAGCACATCGGTCTGATAGCGTGAAGCGCTGAAGCCCTTCTTGCTTTGCAGGTTGCCCAGCACGGCCGCCCACAGCTGCTTGGTCGGGTAGTAGTTCAGCTGCTTCTGGATGATCTGCGATTCAAGGGCGGTGTCGCCCTTCTTGTTCGCAGCCCACTGCGCGGTGTTCAGCGACTGCTGGGACGGTGCGCGACCGGCCTTTTCGTCAGCGGCGATTTCCGCCAGCGCATCCTTCAGCATCGGACCCACATCGCCCGACTTCATCTGGGCGCTGGCCTGGATCTGCTTCACGGTGGCACTGGTGCCACCGGCGGCGAAGTACTTGTTGGCCCAATCCAGCGCCTTGGCGGTGTTGCCAGCGCGCAGGTAGGTGCCGGCGATGGATTCCATCATCGGCAGCTTCTGCGCCGCTGGCAGACGGCCTGCCGCGTTCAGGGCGTCAAAGCCCTTGACCATGGCATCGGCATCGCCAGTACGCGAAGCAGCGGAAATGCGCAGGCCTTCCAGCGCAGCGTTCTCGTCGGCATTGCGGCCCGGGACGGCTTCGGCTTCACGGATCTTGCCCATGGCCTCGACCGCCTTGCCTGCCTTGAGCAGGTCAGAGGCAGCCTTCAGGTGCTTGCCCACATCGGGGCGCACCTGGGCGGAGGCCTGAGACATCACGCCGAGCGTGCCTTCGGGCGTTTGACCGAGGATCAGGGCCGCGGCCCCAACGGCGGCAGTGGCCAGCAGTTTCAGTTTCATTCGCTTGCTCTCCTAAGAAGAAAAACGCGCCGCCCTCGCGGGCAGCGCGTTCTGTTCCAACACCGAATCAGGCCGTCATCAGTTGATGAACTGTTCGTTCCCGACCATGGCCATCTTCTTGACGCCCAGGCGCTGCGCAGAGGCCATCACCGTCGCCACATAGCCATATTCGGCCAGCTTGTTCGGCTTGATGTGCACTTCCGGCTGGTCCGGGATCGCCACGACTTCCGACAGCTTGGACTCCAGCGCCGCATGGCTGGGCAGTGCCACACCGTCCCACAACACGGTGCCGTCAAAGTCGATCGCCACTTCGTGCACGATCGGCTCCGTCGGCGGAGTGTTCTTGTTGGGCGGAGGCATGTCCAGGTTGACCGAGTGCAGCTGGATCGGGATGGTGATGATGAGCATCACCAGCAGCACCAGCATCACGTCGATCAGCGGCGTCGTGTTGACGTCCAGCATGGTTTCTGGTTCGTCGCTACCGCTGGAGCTTCCAACATTCATACCCATTGTTCAGCTCCTTCAACCGCCACGAGCCGGGGGCTCGGTGACAAACTTGATGGACATGATGCCCGCGCGCTGGCACGCAAACATCACCTTGCCCACGTTCTCGTAGCGCGATTTCTCGTCGCCACGGATGTGGACTTCCGGTTGAGGATTCAGAACCGCCACCTTCTTCAGACGATTGACCAGTGTCTCGGTATCCGGCACTAGTTGCACGCCCCAGTAGATGTCGCCTTCCTTGGTCACCGCAATTTCGATGTTCTCCGGCTTCGTGACGCGGACGGCATTCGTCTCTTTCGGCAGGGTCACCCCCACCGATTGCGTCACCACGGGAACGGTGATCAGGAAGATGATCAACAACACCAGCATCACGTCCACGAGGGGCGTGGTGTTGATGGTGGAGACCACCTCGTCATCGCCACCGGACGAACCTACGTTCATCCCCATATTGAGTCTCCGGGACTTCGAGTATTAACGGCCAGCGACCTTGCGGCTGCCCATCAGGACGCCGTGCAGGTCAGCAGCGAAGGCACGCACTTGACCCATCACCGACTTGTTGCGGTTGACCAGCCAGTTGTAGCCCAGCACGGCCGGCACAGCCACGCCCAGACCGATGGCGGTCATGATCAGTGCGGCGCCCACGGGGCCGGCCACCTTGTCGATCGAAGCCTGGCCAGCCACGCCGATCTGGGTCAGGGCCTGCAGAATGCCCCACACGGTACCGAACAGGCCGATGAAGGGAGAGGTCGAGCCGACGGTGGCCAGGAAGCCCAGGCCGCCTTGCAGGCGCGAGTTCACTTCGCCGACAGCGCGGTCGATGTTCATCGTCACCCAGGTGTTGTGGTCGATGTTTTCGGTCAGGGCACCTTCGTGATGATCCGAAGCTTCCACGCCGGTCTGGGCGATGTAGCGGAAGGCGCCGGTTTCGCTCAGGCCCTTGATGCCTTCAGCCAGCGAGGCCTTCTTGAAGAAGGTGGCGCGGACTTCCTTGGCTTCGCGAGCGATCTTGGAGGTGTCCCACAGCTTCGTGAACAGGATGTACCACGAACCCAGCGACATGATGAACAGGATGGCCAGAACGATCTGGTCCACGATGTTGCCGTGGGCGACGATGTTGCCCAGGCTGTAAGGGTTGTCGACCTTCTCGGTGTGAGGGGCCGGGGCAGCCGCTTCAGGAGCGACGGCCGGAGCAGCGGTGTCAGCGGCAGGAGCAGCAGTCATTTCAGCGCCGGAAGCGGCGGCAGAGGCAGCGTCCTGTGCCTGAGCGGCCAGGGGGGACACGGCCAGGGTCGCGGCGCATGCAACGGCCGCAAACAAGGCAGACAGACGAGAGATCATGGAGTTAGCTCCTACGCAAAAAGTCTTGAACTCAGGTTGAGAGGGTCGGGACGCGTCAGGCGTCCCGGTGTTCGATCAATGGGGCGGCGGAAGTCCGGCGCCTCAATCCATGCTGAAGACGAATTCCTGCTCCAGGAGCATGTCTCCCGGGCATTCATAGCTGTCCCTCAGCGCGGCTTCAATCGCATTCTTCATGGCACGTTCAGCCTTGCGGTCGTTGGCGCCGCGCAGGGTCTGGAACTGCACGTCGGTGACGCGGCCGCCCTTCACGTTGAACGTGGCCTTGTAGGAAGCCTGACCGGACCAGTTCAGGGCCGGCATTTCGGGCTTGCCCATCTTGGTGCAGTTGCCGATGGCCTTGCGGGGACCCGCCACGGGCGGTGCCGGAGGTGCCGGTGCTGCCGGGGGCGCCGCCGGCTTGAATTCCTGAGCCGGCGGCGGCGTGGTGGTCACCTGCGGGGCAGGCGTATTCACCGGCGGCGGCGCGGTCACCACCACTTCAGGCGGCGGCACGAACGGCGGCGGGGGGGCCTTGATGTCGGGCGGGGGCGGCACCACCTTCTCCGGAGGAGGCGGCGGCTTGACCTTTTCCTCGACGACCTTCACATCGATGGGGCCCTTGATGGCTTCCTTGACTTTGGTCGCGAGACCGCTGGCCAGGGCGCCGATGATCAGGACGTGCACCAGTACGACGAGGCCAAAGCCCGTCAGGCGCGACGACCCGCCTTTATCCTGCGCAAAGTTCATGCGCGCTCCTTCATCAAACTGCGAATTTCTTTCATCGAGACTAAAGGGGAGTTCGACTCAACACAGCCAGGCTGATCAGGCGTTCGCGCCGCGGCCCCGAGGGTCAGCAGCGCCTGTCTTGCCGGCTGTGCGGACGGCAGGGAACGGTGGTGCAACGGCCATCAGTGCCGAAGATCGCCGCCCCGCCGAATGCAGGATGGACACACACGAAGAACCGAAACCCTGGGCACGATACGAACCCGACTCAACAAAAATGCCCGTCGGCTTGTGGCCGCGGGCGTCTCAAGGACTGGTCTGGATGTGTAGCAAAACTACATACCCGACTACCTTGCGCGACGCTGATCATAAACGACTTGGACTTGCGCTCTTGCCTGGGGTTTGCCCGAACAATTGGACGCGTCATCCAAGGCCGCTCATGGCCTTGCCGAATCACCTGGTATCTTACTGGTATGGTGCTCGTCCGGGGTCTGCACCGAGTCAGTGCTTTCCCCATGCGACCGATCTTTCAACCGGTCCGACCACCCCACCATCCCAAACGAAGACGCAATTTTCGCACCTGCCAACCCGCGAGGACTGACTGACGTGCGCATGCCGTCCATCACTGCAATTCCGTCAATTTATCGGAAAATCGTCGGGTTCGTACTCGCGTTTCTCCGTAGTCACCCATCGTCTCGCACCCCGGCGATGTGAGGGCAAATCACGCTCCCGGCGATGTGAGGGCAAATCACGCTCCCGGCGCTGGGATTGAGCCCTGCTGCGGCGCTGCAATCAGCCAGCCGGTGATCGCCTGGCGCTCCCCCATGGCGTACGGCGGTACATACGAAACGAAATGCGACTGCGGCACGGTGAATAGAGAGAGTGAATTGAAGTGGGGATAGAAGGTGTCCAGCACCGAGCCATCTTCGGCCGTGAAGTGCAGCAGGCCGCCCCAGTCCGGGCTCCATTGGCGTGTCAGATTGATGACATACGCCAGACGCCGATCCTCGCGCTCGACATGGTCGTCGTGTGCAGTCAGGAAGTTGCCGCGGGAGTACATCGTCGCCTGCGCATAGACGCCTTTGATGCTGGCATCACCGCTGAGTTCTCGCATGACGGAGAGGAAGTCCTCCTCCGCCATGTAGCGCATGAAACGCGCCAGCAGGTCAGACCGGCCCTTTTGCAGCGCCTCCACCAGCGAGTCGGAAAAGAAGGAAAACTGAAAGCCTTCCCGGGCAACGGAATGAATGCCTTCGGTCAATTGCCAACGCTGCTCAGCGGTGAGGCTGCGCAGTTGCTCGCCGGTCAATCGGCGATCGCCATTCAGATCGCGGTAGACCAATTGCCAGTCAATGCGCTGCAGGGCCTGATCCAGCGCATCCGCCACTTCCCTGGAAAAGAAATTGCGGATCTGCACACGGCCGGTGCTGCGCAAGGTCTGCCCCAATGCCGCCAGGTCCAGATCTGGATTCAGATAGTTCATGACATTCTCGTCCGCGGATGCCGCCGCCCACTCAGCGGACAGCATACGCATAAAACAAGGGCAGGCCCCGGAGGGCCTGCCCTGATGCAAGACCCGGCCTGATCGACTCAGGCCGGTCCTCTCATCGATCAGAAGGCGTACTTGCCACGCAGATAGAAGGTGCGGCCCTTCACGTCGGCGTAGGTCGGGTCGAAACCGACCTGGAAGTAGTCTTCCTGCACGGTGACCGGCGGCTTCTTGTCGAACAGGTTGCGGAAGCCCATGGTGAAGGTCATGTTCTTGACACCGCGGTACAGCGCCTGGAAGTCGACCAGATCGTAGGCCTTGACGGTGCGCTCGTCGCCATAGTCCGTGTAGGAGTTCTGACGGTAGTAGCGCACGCCCATGCCCCAGTTGCCCTTGTCCCAGTCCAGCGTGAAGGTCTGCTTGAACTTGATCACCGGGCCACCCACCGCATACTTGCCGAGATTGTCGACTTCCTCGTTGGTGACGACGTTGGTTTCGGTGCTCTTGGTCAGGAGGGTGCCTTCCCAGCCCGGGGTGAAGGTACCCCATTCGGAACGCACACGGGTCTTGGCGTTCAGGTCGAAGCCGGCAACGCGGGCCTGACCCACGTTTTCCTGCGACGCATTGACGTAGTTCAGGTAGCCGGTGGTCGGGTCGATGACCAGACGGTTGGCATACACCGAGCTGCTGGTCGTCGGGCCGGTCCGCTTGGCAAACCAGTCCTTCAGGATGTCGTCACCGGTCAGCGCGCGGATGCCGTTCGTGATCTTGATGTCAAAGTAGTTCACCTCCATCGTGGTGTCCTTGATCATCTCGAACACCAGACCCAGGTTGAAGGACTTCGATTTCTCGGGCTTCAGCTTGGGGTTGCTGTTGTTCACGGCGGTCAGCTGCGTGTCGCAGTGGTCCGTGTTGGGCGACTTGGCGCAACCGACGATCGCGTCATAGAACGGGTCGGTGTAGTTGCTGCCCGTGTTCGTGCCGGCGGACGGTGCGTACATGTTGTCCAGGGCCGGGGCACGGAAGCCCTTGCCGTAGGACGCGCGGAACAGCAGGCCCGGCATCGGGGTGAAGCGCAGGGCGATCTTCGGGCTGGTGGAGGAGACCGACGGCGAGGTGAACGAGCCGTCGCGCGATTCGCCCTTGGTGCCGCTGTAACGGTCATAACGGACCGCGGCGTTCAGCTCCAGGCTCTTCAGAACCGGGAAGTTGAATTCGCCGAAGATGCCGCTGATGTCGCGCTGACCCGTCACCTTGCCGGCATTGCCGGAGCCACCGACGATGTCGCCGGAGCCTGCAATCTCGGAGTAGCCGTCGTTGTACTTTTCCTTGCGGAATTCGCCACCGATGGCGGCACCCATGTTGCCCGCGCCGACATTGAACAGCTCACGCGACAGCGTGAAGTCCACGCCGGTGTTGCTGGTCTTGGACTTGCGGTTGTTGCCCGACAGTTCCGCCGACTTCAGCGCGGCCAGGCCGGCGGCGTCGTTGGGGCCGAAGGGGTTGATCAGACCGGTCTTCAGCGCAGCCACCAGACGCGAGTCCGAATAGATGCCGCTGACAAAGTCGTCACGGGCCTTGCCTTCTGCGTAGGTGAAGGCGGTCTTGTAATCAAAACCGCCCAGCGTGCCTTCCGCGCCCACGACGGTGCGCAGCACTTCGCTGGTGACCTTGTCGCGACGCTGGCCGCCGTCCACGATACGCCAGTTGATGATCAGGTCACCGCGATAGCCCGGCTGCACCGCGTCCACGGCGGCGGTCGGGTACCACTTGCCGCCGCCCGGATAGCGGTAGGCCGGCTTGCCGGTGGTGGTCGAGGGCGTCTGCGACGAACCCAGGGTGATTTCGTTGCGGCTGTAGGCCAGTTCGGTGAACAGGGTGTTGTTCTCGTCGGCCGCCAGCGTGCCCTTCAGCAAGGTGCCATAACGCTCCTGCTCAGGCACCAGGTCGATGTAGTGGGTGTAGTCGTAGCGGCAGTTGGCCGAACCCTTGAAGCTGTCCGGTGCATTGCACAGCGGATAGTTGGCGGCGCCCGGCACATAGATGTTGCCGGCTGCATTGGGGATGGAGGCGTTCGCGGGGAAGGTGTTGCCCGAGTCCTTCACGATGCCCAGGTCCGGACGATTGCCGGTGCTGGCGAAGCCCCGGTCCTTGGCGCGGATCGGGTCGTACTTCTGGTAGTTGAAGGTGCCCAGGATGTTGAACTTCTGCTTGGACAGGTCGCCCACGCCGAAGCCACCGGCCAGCGAAGCGACATCGCCCACGCCATGCGGCACTTCCAGGCTGGCGCTGATTTCGCCGCCCTGCCAGTCCTTGCGGGTGATGAAGTTGATCACGCCGCCGATGGCGTCGGAACCGTAAGTCGCCGAAGCACCGTCACGCAGCACTTCGATGCGCTCGATGGCCGCCAGGGGCACCGAGTTCAGGTCCACGCCCTGACCGCTGAACGGGTAGATCGGCAGACGACGGCCGTTGAGCAGCACCAGGGTGCGGGAACGACCCAGGCCGCGCAGCGAAGCACCGGTCTGGCCGGTGGCCGACGAGTCACCAATCGACTGACCCAGCGCAATGCCGCCGCCGTTGTTGTAGCTCAGGCGGTCCACCAGCTCCTGCACGTTGGACACACCGCTCTTGTCGATGTTGTCCCGGGAGATCACGCTGACCGGCAGCGCGGTTTCGGCATCGATCCGCTTGATCGACGACCCGGTAATTTCGACCCTGTCGAGTTGCTGCTGGGCGACGGCGGGTAGCGCGATACCCAGCGCCAGCAGCGCGGCAAGATTGACGCTCTTGCGTTTGAACATTGGAAACTCCTTTTCCAGAAACACTCGTGACGTGTTGTGAACACTTGGCAGACCTCGATAAAGGTCAGACCCGTGCCTGAGCATCCATCTCAGATTTAGGTGCGATGAAGTGTGATTTCTGGAAGGTGAAGCCTCCTCAGGTGAACCCCTAGAGCGAGGCCGGAAGTGCCTCAAGTCACGGTTTTTTGCGGGTAAGTACGAGTGTGCGAATGTTGTTTTCCGTTGCGTTGATGCGACGACGCGGATCGCACGAACTTCGTAGGACGCGCGCTGCGCTGTGCGTTTGTTTTCGGTTGGTCCAACTTTTGAATACTTTCGCGCGTATATCGCACTTTAACTAACCAATTTGGCGCACAGGTTCGCCCTTGTTTTGGGCGGTCTGCACAACAGTCGTGCATGCAAGCGCTTCACAGGCGAATGGCGAGGGGCCAGACGAGGGCAAAACGGCTCGTTTTCTTCTGCGGCGGATTGCAGATTCGTTGTCAATTTCGACACATGCCTCGGTAATGTTCGTGGGAGCGCGGGCGACGCACGAATATCAGCGGGGGTATGGCAGATGCTTTACCGGCAGAAATGCAGGAATATCGACACGACCGATTTCGAATATCGACATACTGCAAATAAAAAAGCCCCGCGAACCATCGCGAGGCTTTTCGTGGAGTGACGTCCGCGCCGATGCGCGTGCGGGATGGGGCCGTTCAGGCCGCTGCGGGACGCTGCACGACCCGAGGCACCGCCGCCAGCAAGGTGCGGGTGTACGCCTGCTGCGGACTGCCCAGCACCTGGCTGCAGTTGCCCGCCTCGACGATGCGGCCCGCCTGCATCACCGCCACGTTGTCGGCGATGTACTCCACCACCCCGATGTTGTGGGTGATGAACAGGAAGGACAGGCCACGCTGCCGCTGCAGCTCCCGCAGCAGGTTCAGGATCTGCGCCTGGACCGACACATCCAGGGCGGACGTCGGCTCGTCACAGACGATCAGCCGCGGCTGCACCGCCAGCGCCCGCGCGATGGCGATCCGCTGACGCTGGCCGCCGGAGAATTCATGCGGGAAACGGCCGAGCGCATCCCGGCGCAGACCCACCTGATCGACCAGGTCATGCAGCAGCGCCTGACGGGCGCCTGCATCGAGTTCCGGCCGGAGCGCCAGCAGGCCCTCCTCCAGCACCTCCTGTACCCGCAGCCGCGGATTCAGCGACGCAAACGGATCCTGGAAGATGATCTGCACCTGACGACGGGCGTCGCGCAGCGCTTCGCCATCCAGCGCGAACAGGTCCTGCGGCGCAGCGCCCTGCCCGGCCTTCGACCGATCCACCGCCGGATGCAGCCACGCCTGGCCTTCGATCGTCGCGACACGTCGCAGCAGCTGCACGATGGCCTTGCCGGTGGTCGTCTTGCCGCAGCCGGACTCGCCCACCAACGCCAGCGTCCGTCCGGCCTCGATGGACCAGGACACGCCCCCCACCGCATCAAACCACTTCTTGCTGCCACCCAGCAGGCCGCGCGACAGCGGATAACGGACCTTCAGATCCTTGACCTCCAGCAGCAAGGGCCTAGTGGCAGTCGCAGATGCAGCCGCCGATGCAGCCGGCTCCGCGCTGGCATCCGCCATGGGCAGCGCCGCCCGGGGCAGTGCCTCCCGCGGATCGGTATAGAGCAGGCATCGCACTTCATGCCCCAGCGGCCGGTCCGGCACCGCCGAGAGCGACGGGCAGGTCGACCCGCAGTGCACCATCACCCGGTCGCAGCGGGGCGCGAAGCGGCAGCCGTCAAAGTCCTGCCACAGCGGCGGCACCGTCCCGGGAATCGCCGCGAGCGGCTCCCCGCGGCGGTCCGCATCCGGCAGCGCCTTGAGCAGCAGCCGCGCATACGGGTGGCGCGGTGCGGCGAAAAAGTCCTGTGCCGGAGCCACTTCCACGATCTGCCCGGCATACATCAGTGCCACCTGATGGGCCATGCCCGACACGACACCGAGGTCGTGCGTGATCAGCAGCAGGCCCAGGCCCCGCTCGCGCTGCAGGTCCTTGAGCAGGTCCAGGATCTGCGCCTGGATGGTCACATCCAGCGCGGTGGTCGGCTCGTCGGCAATCAGATAGTCCGGCTCGGCCGCCAGCGTCATGGCGATCATCACCCGCTGCTTCTGGCCGCCCGACATGCGGAAGGGATAGTCGTCGATGCGGCGCTCCGGCTCCGGAATGCCAACGCGGCGCAGCCAGTCCACCGCCTTGGCACGGGCCGCCGCACCGCGCAGGGCGGTATGGGCCTCGATGGCCTCGACGATCTGGTCGCCCACCTTCATCACCGGATTCAGGCTGGTGCCCGGCTCCTGGAAGATCATGCCGATCCGGCCGCCGCGCACGTCCCGCATGCGGGCTTCGCTCAGGTCGAACAGGTCCTGGCCGTCCAGGTCCAGCCGGCCGTCGGCAATGCGGCCGTTGTCCGGCAGCAGGCGCATCAGCGCCAGCGCGGTCATGCTCTTGCCGCAGCCGGATTCGCCCACCAGCGCAAAGGTCTGTCCGCGCGAGAGGGTCAGGCGCATGCCGTCAATGGCCCGGACCAGCCCGGCCTCGGCATCCAGATGCACCTTGATGTCTTCAATCTTCAGCATGGGGACCTCAGGCTTGCGGCTGGGAGGAAGCGGCGCGCTGCGCATCGTCCGCGGCTTTCTGGGCCGCCGCGCGGCGGGCCTTCAGCGCCAGCCACTGGGGACGCAGCTTGCGCGAGCGCGGATCGAAGGCGTCCCGCACGCCGTCGGCGAACAGGTTGGCGGCCAGCACCAGGCTCACCATGAAGCCGAAGGCCGCGGCAAAGCTCCACCACACCACCGGGTCGCGGCTCATTTCCGAGCGAGCGAGGTTGATCATCCCGCCGAAGCTGTTCATCGTCGGGTCCACGCCGACGCCCACATAGGTCAGCACCGCCTCGTACAGGATCAGGTCGGAGAAGTTCAGCACCAGGCTGATCAGCACCAGGTGCATCACGTTGGGCACGATGTGCCGCATCATGATGCGGGTGTCCGACACGCCAAAGGCGGTGGCAGCCTGCACGAAATCGGATTCGCGCAGCTTCAGCGTTTCGCCGCGCACCAGGCGGCACAGCGTGGCCCAGCCGGTCACCCCGAGAATCACGCAGAGCAGGAAGATCTTCAGGTCTGACCGCTCCGCGCCGGTCTGGAAGACCTCGGGGTGCTTGTCCAGGAACACCTGGACCATCAGCACGCAGGCGGCGATCAGCAGCACATTGGGCACCGAGGTCAGCACGGTGTAGAAGTACTGGATGACTTCATCCACCCAGCCCTTGAAGTAGCCGGCCAGGATGCCCAGCACCAGCGCGAACGGCAGCGTCGCCAGGGTGGACAGCGCGCCAATCACAAAGGCGGTGCGCACGCTCTTGAGCGCCTGATAGAGCACGTCGTTGCCGGTCTGGTCGGTGCCGAAGACGTGATAGTGGTCCATCAGTGCCACCACCGGTCCGGCCAGCAGCATCACCACGGTCAGCGTGGCCAGCGCGGCGCGCCAGGGGTAGTCGGTGCGGTCCGCCAGCAGGTCGCGCAGGGCGGTGCGCCAGCCGCCGTGGCCGCGCGCGAGCACACCCGCCATCGCTGCCGCCAGCAAGGCGCTGAGCAGCGCGCCCCCGGCCAGGCCCGTGAGGACGCGGCGGGTGAGGTCCCCCACCCATTCGGTCGCCGGATCCTTGAGGTGCGCCCCGCCCCAGGTCAGCCGCGGGAACTCGCGCACGATCTCGCTGCCGTGCGCCACCGCATCCTTGTTAAAGCCTGCATAGGCCAGCGGCGCGGAGTAACTGATCTCCCGCATGTCCAGCTGCCGCGCCAGCATCACATCCAGGATGGAGCGGGTGCGCGTTTCATAGAACTGCTCGCCGGACGGGCTGTCCGGCAGGGCGCGCCGGAAATGCACGCTGTCCAGCGCGGTGATGGTGATGAAGAGCAGCAGCACCACGCCGGCACTCAGCGCCACCGGGTCGCGCAGCACCCGCTGCCAGTTGGTGCGCAGATGCGGCCGGCGCACCAGCCGCAGCACATAGCCCAGCAGCGCGGCCAGCAGCAGCCACAGCGCCACATCGGTCCACAGGACGACGATCTTGAAACCCATGACGTCCTCCGGACTCAGCTCAACCGCACCCGCGGATCGACCCAGGTGTAGACCACGTCGATCAGCGCATTGCTGGCGATATACAGAACAGCACCCAGGAACACCATCGTGCGCACGATGGCAAAGTCCTGACCGGTGATGGCATCGATCACAAACGCGCCGAGGCCCGGGATGCCGAAGAAGCTCTCGAACACCAGGCTGCCAAGGAAGACATACGGCAGATAGGCACCGGCGCTGGTGATGATCGGAATCAAGGCATTGCGCAGCACATGGCGGCGCAGCACCACCGGCTCGGACAGGCCCTTGGCTCGCGCAGTGCGCACATAGTCCTTGCCCACCTCTTCCAGCAACATGGCGCGGTACAGCCGCGCCTCACCGCCCAGCCGCGACAGCAGCGACAGTGCAATGGGCAGCGCCAGGAAGCGGATGGCGTCCAGGCCGGGCGCATAACCGTTGATCGGCACCAGGCGCAGGATGCGGGAGAAGAAGAACTGGCCGACGATGATGTAGAAGAGACTGGAGATCGACAGCATCAGCACACACAGCACCACGCCCCAGAAGTCGATGCGGGAGTTGCGGAAGAAGGTCAGCAGCAGCGCGAACGCCACGCTGATGATCAGCTGCAGCACAAAGAGCGGCACCGCCAGCTGCAGGCTCACGCCCATGCGCTTCTTGATTTCGTGGCCGATGTCCACCGCCTGACGGGCATCCGAACGGCCGAAGTCCAGCAGCATCAGCGAGACCGAGCGCTCCCAGAACACCGTGTGAGTGACCCGGGCGCTGCCCTGCTGGGTGTCGTCCCAATACAGCGGCTTGTCATACCCGCGTTCGGCCTTCCACTTGTCGATCTGCTCCTGCGTGACCCGCTTGCCGCCGATGTTCAGACGCGCCATGTCGTCCGGCGTGTTGACGGTGAAGAACAGCAGAAAGGTCAGCAGGTTGACGCCGATGAGAATGGCCAGACCGTAGCCCAGCCGTCTTGCAATGATCTTGAACATCAGTCGGCCCCTCCAGGGGCGGCAACCCGGCCGCGCGCGGTGGCGGTCTCCCGGGCCATGAAGCTGCGACGGGTGGCCCACACGATGGCGACGGCGCCGAGCACCAGCACCAGCAGCGGCCACCAGACCGGACGGTTCCACTCGGCCTGCTGGCGGTCTCGCTCGGCCGCATCAAGGCGGTAGAAGCGGACGGGGTCCCGCACCACGATGCTGGGCTTGCCGTTGTAGATCCAGTGCTGGAAGGCCTGGCCGGTGTAGGGCCAGTAGCCGCCCGCCCAGGGCGCGTCCTTCTGGACGATCTCCATCATGCGGGCGATCACGCGACGCTTCTCCGGGCCGTCGTCCAGCGTCTGCATCGTCTGGAAAAGGCGGTCGTATTCGTCGTTCTGGTAGTTGCTGGAGTTCTCGCCCTCGTGCTTGGACTTGCTGTTCGGTCCGTACAGCAGGAAGAGGAAGTTCTCAGCATCCGGATAGTCGGCGAACCAGCCCCACCAATAGATCTGATGCTTGCCCTGGCGAACCTTTTCCTGGAACTGGTTGTAGTCGGTGGCCCGCACATCGAGCTGCACACCGAGCTTGGCGAACTGCTTCACCATCCAGTCGTTCTCGGCTTTCACCTCGGGGGTGACGGTCCGCATGAAGTCGTAGTTGAGGACCAGCGGACGGCCAGTGGTGGCATCCCGGCCATCGGGATAGCCGGCTTCGACCATCAGCTGACGAGCTTCCTCCAGTGAGCGGCGGACGATCTTGCCGTCCACCCTCTTGTGGGTGACCGGATTGAAATAGCCCGGTTCGGCATCACGCGAGCCGAACACGCCGGGCGGTACCGGGCCGTAGGAAGCCACGCCGCCGCGGTTCTTGAAGATCTGGCCGTAGCCCTCTTCCCAGTCGATGGCCATGGACAGCGCCTGACGCAGCTTGCGGTTGCGCTCATGCTGCTGCGGCGTCGCGCCGTCGCCGACCACCGGGTCCAGCCAGTTGAAGCCCAGGTACCAGCTGTTGGGATCGGTATCGCGCGGGAAGCGGAAGCCTCGCTCATGGAAGAAGGCGGCCACCTCGTCGGAGTCGCTCTGGTCGGCGAGGAACTCCACGCCCCAGTCGCCGCGCTCCAGGTCAGGAATGTCCAGATAGCCCTGCTTGAACAGCTCCTTGCGCGGCACCCGCTCTTTCACCAGCGTCGCCACGACCTTGTCGATGAAGGGCAGGCGCTTGCCGCAGTCGGCCAGCAGGCCGGCGGCCTTGTCTTCTTCGCTACCGTCGCAGGGGTAGGTGTCCACGTGATAGTTGGGATTGCGGGACATCACATGGCGGCGGTCCTGCTCGTACTCGGTCATCATGAAGGGCCCGGTGCCCACCGGCCACTGGTTCCAGGAGATGCCGTGCTCGGCCATGCCCTTCTGTGCATAGAAGGCGTCCACTTCCCAGGGAATGGGCGAGAGGAAGGTCGTGGCCATCCAGTACGACCACTGGGGATACTTGCCCTTGATGCGGATGCGCAGCAGATGGGGATTCACCGCCTCCGCGCCTTCCAGCGGCCACTTGCGGAAGTCCAGGAAGGGCTTGTCCTTCGTGCTCTCCGGCAGGCCTTGCAGCAGCTTGGCGTTTTCCTGGCGGATCAGCGCGCCATATTCCTTCAGGCCCAGCACGCGTTCGGAGAACAGGCCGTAGATGGGTGCTTCGGTGCGGGGCGTGGCGTGGCGCTTGAGGGCGTAGACGAAGTCGTCCGCCACCAGTTCGCGGGTGCCTTGATGCTCGAACTGCCAGGGGGAACGCTTGTCGCCGAGCTGCCCGGCGGTGAGCTGGTGGTAGTAGTAGTGGCCCTGCGGATCCCGGGCAAACGCCGGGCTGGGCGCGAACATCACGCCGGGGCGGATGGGCACGTCATAGATGCTCAAGGCGATCTTGTCGGCCGGGGCGTCCTCGGGCAGTCGCTGGCCCTGCGCGTCGAGATAGTAGGGCTTGACGACCTCAGCGGCAGCGCGCGGAATCAGCTGGTACGGCCGCTTGAGGTAGTGGTAGCCGTAGAGCGGCTCGGTGATCTGATAGACGTAGACGCCTTCCGGGGCCGTGTAGGACGAGGTGGGATCCAGATACCGCGGCGAGCGTTCGTCGAAGGAGATGAACAGGGTGTTCTCCTTGCCCGCGCCCGCCCAGTAGGGGCTGTTGTTGCAGCCGCTCAGGCCGGCGCCCGCCAGCCCGATGAGCAGGACCGCCGTGCACAGGGCCCACATCCGCCGGGCCAGGCGTTGCCACCCGCCGTCCCCCTCACTCCACCGTCCCGACGACATTCGTCACCCCTCAAAACACAAAGCCGCATCCTCTGGACGCGGCATTGCCAAATTGTTTCCGGGCTGCCTGGGCGGACGGTCCGCGAGGACGCTGCATTCCGCGAAGGTTCCCTTGCCAAATCATACGTGAGCCCTGCCGGCTGAAAGTCTGGAGATGTGTCTCCAACAGCTTTCAGACAGCTTCGGCGAACAACCGCCGCGGGTCAGTGATTGTGGCCGTGATGATCGTGATCGTGCCCATGCGGATCGTCATGGGTGTGATGCGGATGATCGTGGTGGGGATGGTCGTGGCCATGGTCGCCATGCCCCACATGCCCCCAGGCGACAAACACATCGTGGCCTTCCACCAGCAGCTCGGTCTTCGCACCGACCGGCAGACACACCTTGGTGGGCACGTGACCGAACGGCAGGCCAGTCAGCACCGGCACCTTGCAGCGTGCCCGCAGCGCTTCCACACAGCTCTTGAAGTTGTAGCCCCGGTCCAGCGGCGACTTCTTCCAGCCGGTGAAATGGCCGAGGATGACCGCCTTCTGCGCATCCAGCACGCCGGCCTGCTGGAGCTGCAGCAGCATGCGCTCGATGCGATAGGGATGCTCGTTCACATCTTCCAGGAACAGCAGGCCGTTCTTGATGCGTGGGAAATGCGGCGTGCCCAGCAGCGAGCACAGCACGGCGAGGTTGCCGCCCCATAGGGTGCCACGCACGCCCAGGCCGTCAAAACCGGCCTCTGTGCGAAAGCCCACGGCTTCGAGCGATCCGTCCATGGCTTCGACGAAACAGTCGCGGGTGATGTCGTCGACGCCGCCTTCATCCTCGGTACGGCCGAAGTCGTCGCAGGCCAGCGGGCCGGCCCAGCTCATCTGCTGGGTGTGGGCCAGGAGGCCGAGGTGCAGCGCGGTCAGGTCACTCAGGCCGACCCAGCGGGTCCCCTTCTCCACACTGCGCCCCATCTGCTTCCAGTTGATCTGGTCGAGCAGCCGGGTCAGGCCGTAGCCGCCGCGGGTGGCCAGCGCCACGTCGGGCGCGGCCTTGGCCACGCGGTGCAGCGCGGCCAGGCGGGTCTCGTCGTCACCGGCAAAACGCTGGTGTTTGGCGGTGGCCGCTTCGTCGATGGTGACGTTGAAGCCCAGGGCGCCCAGCCGCTTGGCGGCGCGGCGCAGGGGCGGCGTGGTCGCCAGAACGCCGGAAGGGGTGTAGAGAATCAGGTCGCTCATGGCTGCGGGTCGGTTGGAGGCGGATCGGGGGTGTCCACGGGCAGGTATTCGGCCTCGCCCACGGGGATGTCGGAGGCCAGCGGATCGATCTGCGAGGGAGCGCGCAGAGCGGCCAGCGGATCGGTCTGTTCCGCGACGCGCTGGGCATGGCGGCGCTGTCGTGCCGCCTCACGACGTTCGGCAAAGAACTGGCGCAACAGCTGGGCGGAGGGTTCCGCGAGCACACCGCCCACCAGCGCGGTGTGGTGATTGAGCTGCTTCTGGGCAAAGAGGTCCAGCACCGAGCCGGCAACGCCGGTCTTGGGATCATGCGCCGCGAACACCACGCGCTTGATGCGGGCATGCATCATGGCCATGGCGCACATCGCGCAGGGCTCAAGGGTGACGAACAGTTCGCACTCGGGCAGGCGGTAGTTGCCCAGCAGTTGTGCGGCATGGCGCAGGGCCACGATCTCGGCATGGGCGGTGGGATCGTGGGTGGTGATGGGCCGGTTGTAGCCGGTCGCGATGATCTGACCGGCGCGCATGATCACCGCGCCCACCGGCACCTCCCCGACGAGCCAGGCGTTCTGGGCCTGGTCCAGGGCCAGGCGCATGGCGTATTCGTCGGCAGGGTCTGCAGGGGCCGCTGCGGCGACCGGGGCGCTCACTGCGCGCGCGACGCCCGCGGCAGCGCCATGGGCGCACGGAGTGGCATTCGCGGCATTCGCAGCGTCAATGCCAGGCATGGGGATCGGGTGAAAGTCAGTCATGGTGCGTGTTCGCGCGGCAGTGTAGCCCGTGGCGCTATGCTGCCGGGCCATGAGCTCGGATCCGACCGCCCCCATCGCCGACCTGCACCGCGACCCCGCCACTGGAACGGACGCGGCGGGGGACGCTTCGGACGCTTCGGACGTCGGGGTCGACCTGTTCGGCATGCCGGTCGTGGCGCCGGAGCGGCGGACTCGAAAGAAACCGGCGACGGCGGAGGACGAGGCGCGAGACGCAACGGGTGCATCGGGCGCACGACGCGCAGCAAGCGCACCCGGTTCAGCGGACGCAGCGGATGCGTCGGATGTTCAGGGCTTACAGGAGGAGCTGGAAGGCGTGGGGCTGCCGAGTGAGTTCGGCGAATCGCACCCGAAGGCGGACGCGGTCGCCGCCGAAGATGGCGCGAACCGTCGCTCGCGCCGGTGCGGCGGTGTGGCGGCCGCGCCCGCGCTGGACACCGATCTCGCACTTGCGGCGGCGCTCTCCCCGCATATCCGCATCGGTACGTCCTCCTGGAGTTATCCCGGCTGGCAGGGACAGGTCTGGGCCGGGGAGCACAGCGAATCGGTGCTGTCACGGCAGGGGCTGTCTGCCTACGCCCAGCACCCGCTGCTGCGGGCCGTTGGCATCGACCGGGGCTTCTATCAGTCGCTGACGGCCAGCCAGTTCGAGCGCTATGCCAACCTCGCGCCAGAAGACTTCCGGTTCATGGTCAAGGCGCCCAGCGCGGTGACGGACGCGCTGGTGCGGTCGGAAGACGGGCGGGGCCGACAGGCCAATGCAGCCTTCCTGAATCCGACGCTGGCGCTGAAGACTTTCGTTGAACCCGCCTTCGAGGGGCTGGGGTCCAAGGCCGGTGCGCTGGTGTTCCAGCTGAGTCCCCTGCCGCTGGATCAGCTGGCGCGGATGTCCGAGCAGATGGACCGGTTGTGGCAGATGCTGCGCGCGCTCCCGCCGCCGGCAGATCGCCCGCCCGGCGCCGTGTTGGCGGTCGAGGTCCGCGATCCGGAATGGCTGTGCCCGGATCTGGTCGCCTTGCTGAAGGACACGGGCGCGGTCTATTGCCTCGGCCTGCATCCCAAGCTGCCGCCGATCCAGGAGCAGTTGCCGCTGCTGCGCGCCCTGTGGCCGGGGCCGTTGGTGGCGCGGTGGAACCTGCATCGCAAGCATGGGCCGTATGGCTATGAGGACGCGCAGCGGCTGTATGGGCGATATGACGAGCGGGTCGATCCGGATCCTGAGACGCTCACCGTGCTGTCGAAGGTGATGCGCGCCACCGCCGCGGCGGGACACGAGGTGCTGGTCACGATCTCCAATCACGCGGAGGGATCGGCGCCGCTGAGTGCGCGGGCGTTGGTGGAGGAGATCGTGCGGGGTGGGTGATGGGTGGCGCTGAACCGCAAGATCCGTCACTTTGCGCCGAATGTTCCTGATTCTGGAACGTTCGTACCTAATTTAGGAACATGTGGGCGAGCGGCCTCATTGTTTGCTCCGCAGCGCCTCCCAGCGCCACGCTTTTGCCAATCGGCTTGCCAAGAAGTCCACCAGCGCCCGAACGCGTGGCGGTAGCTGCCGGCCTGAGGGATACAAGGCGTTCAGCGGCGCGGCGGACATCGGAAACGCCGGGAGCACCTGCTTGAGCCGGCCCTGCATCAGGTCGTCGCCCACATCCCAGATCGATTTCCTCACGATCCCCGCTCCTTCCAGCGCGAACTGATGGGCCGCGCTGCCATCGTTGGTGACCAGGCTGCCAGTGACCTGGACGGACGTCTGCGCTTCATCGTCAAACGCCCAGACCGCCCGGCCATGGTGGCCGATGAGGATGCAGGCATGGTCCACCAACGCCTGCGGATGAGTCGGACGGCCGCGGCGCCGCAGATAACCCGGTGATGCGCATAGCACGCGAAAGTTCGGGGCCAGTGGCCGGGCAATCAAGCTGGAATCGCCGAGTGCGCCAAAGCGCACGGCAAGGTCGATGCCGGCGTCCACCAGGTCGACCGGCACATCCGACAGCTCCAGATGAATGCGGATCTTCGGATGCTGCTTCTGAAACGCCGCCACCACCGGTGCAATCCATTGCCGCCCCAACTCCCCGGGCGCACTCATTCGAATGGAGCCCTCCATTGACTGCGACCGACCGCTCATGACCACCTGCGCGTCTTCCACCGCGGCGAGGATCCGCAGCGCCTGCGCATGAAACAGCTCCCCCTCTTCCGTGAGGGCCTGCTTGCGCGTCGTCCTCTGGAGCAGGCGAATGCCCAGCTCGCGCTCCAGCTGCGTCAAGCGTTTGCTGATCATGGCCGTGGACAGGTCCATGTTCCGGGCAGCGGCGGACAGGCTTCCGGCGGCCACGACACGCGCAAAAGTCCGCAGGCTGGCGAGGTTGCTGATCATCGGTTGTTGAATAAAAGGAAAAGATCCATTCGACGCGCGCATCTGTTTTCAGGCATGCGCAGCCGTGAGGATAAAGGCCTCACAACTTCAAGGTCGCTGCAATGCAACGCCACTCCCCTCGTTTCCGTCCTACTGCTGCCGCCCTGTCCTTCCTGGTGATGCTGAGCGCTTCCTCGTCCGGCTGGGCAGGCGCCACAAGCCGTGACCCGGTGACTTCGACCCAACTGGTGGCGCCGGCCGAACTGGTGGTGGACGCCAGCCTGCCCGCCTCCACCCTGGATGCCCAGGTACTGGCCGCGCGCCGATACAGCTCGTTCTGGAACACGGGGGACGCTGAACTCGCGCGGCAAGCGCTGGCGCCAGACTTTGTGGACCGCACGCCGCCTCTGGGTCGTCAGCCTGGCTTACCCGGGGTGTTCGCGGCCTCGAAGACCTTCCGTGCTGCAGTGCCCGACCTGCGGTGTGAGGTGCTGCAGATGATCGTTGCCGGCGATCGGGTGGTGACGCACCTCAGGTTCAGCGGTCACTTGACCGGCGAGCTGATGGGACGCCGCGGCGACGGACAGGCCATTCAGTTCATCGCCACTGACATCTACCGGGTGCGAGACGGTCGTATCGCAGAGAATTGGCATCTCGAAGACACGCTGACGCTACTGCAACAGGCGGGACTTGTGGCTCGGTAGATCTTTGGGGCCGCCAAAAAAACATCGCCCCGGTCCGAGCGACATCGAACCGGGGCACCCGCATTCAATCCTGCGGCAGACGCTTGTACAAGCTGAGTGTCTGGCTGCAGGCGCGCGCCACCTCAGCGCCCTTCTCCACAAAGTGGTCCAGGAAGAAGGCGACATGGCGTTCATGCTCGTGGAAGTGGTGCGGTGTCAGCACGCAAGACAGCACCGGAATGCCCACATCGAGCTGTACTCGCATCAAGCCGTCGATGACGGCATGGGCGACGAAGTCGTGCCGGTAGATGCCGCCGTCCACGACAAAGCCGCAGGCCACCACGGCCTGATAGGTGCCGGTCAATGCCAGATGCTTCGCCAGCATCGGGATCTCGAAGGCACCGGGCACATCGAACACGTCGATGGCGTCCGGAGAGACGCCTGACTTCGCCATTTCACTCTGGAATGACTGCCGTGCCGATGCAATGACATCGGCATGCCAGCCTGACTGAATGAAGGCGATGCGCCAGGCACTGGGGCCATCTTTGGCGCGCTGCTGAAGCGAGGAAAGACCTTTTTGGAAGGTCGTCACAGAGGTCTGATTCATGTGTGCTCCAAATGGAGGGATGACATGGAATCAGGGCGCACGGATCCACCGCACGAGGCTGACGCTTCATGCGGAAAACACGCGGTCTCTTTCATCCGGACTGTGACCGTCGGCCCCGGAATTGCACCGGATCTGCTGACCCTGCCCGAAGGCAGGCGCTCGCGGGCTGAGGACCGAAGTCCATCACCGCCGGTGGGGAATTTCACCCCGCCCTGAGAACGCTTGAGCACGCCGCGGAAAGGATGGACCTTGCCGGAGGCGGGCTCGGCGGCATTCTAGGCGGCGCCGGCGCTCCTTTCGCCTCAGAGGTGCGCGACAGAAAGGGCCTCAATGGAGTCGCCGTCGAATGCGATCAGCACGCGGCGCGTGCGGTCGAACAATCGCGCCGTGAAGTTCGGGTGGACCGCAACCTGCTCCCGTGTCGAAAGACACCAGACCGTGGTGCCGGACTTGGCGGCCAGGTGGAGATGCCTGCCGTCGCTGAACACGGCGGTCACGTCCCCGATCTCGGGCATCGGCCACCACCCCTCATGCTGCGCTGTGGTATCCATCAGCTGCACCAACTGCACACCCTGCCCCTTTCGAGCGCTCTCGCCTTCTTCATCGTCCCAGTCGAGGGTGCCCCAGAACGCAAGACGGTCATCGTTGATCCAGCACACCGGGATGGTCCACATGTCGCGCTGGCAGACGTCGATCACCGAAGTGCCATCTTCGCTTTCCCATGGATTCGAGGACAGCCAAGCGTTTACCGACCAGATCCGTGGTATCGACAGCGGCTGCCAGACCCAGCCATCGTCGAGCAGCCGCCCGCCACTGGGACTGGGGAACAAAGCACCATGAAAGTAATCCAGGTGGTGCGGCGGCCAATCGCCGTCCGCATTGCGTGGCTCGATCTGTCGATCCGTCAGGCAGACCCCGGTAGCCGGATCGGAGACGTCCAGACGATTCCAGGCCGTGCGATGCACCAGCAGGTCCCGCTCATTCCAGCGCACAAAGCAGGCGCTGAACGGCACGGTGTCCGGGTGATAGTCACCACCGTTCAACAACAAGGTTCGTTGACCCGTCCGCGTGTTGATTACCTGCCCCTGGGTGCCCAGGTCCGACACGACCGCCACATAGGCGCCGTCATGAGAAGCGTACAGGCGATGTTGCGGCACTCCGAACACGCCCTGACGCTCATCGACGGGTAGAGCTGGCAGTTCCAGCGAGCAAAGCTGGGTGGACGACACCGCTGCGAGATCCACCTGCCACAGGGCGCCCTCAGCCGTCAGAACCACGAGCGTGTCCGCAGTGGCCTCCACGGAACATGCATCCAGAATTGCCGCGCCGCGCCAGGTGAAGCGGCGGAGCGCGTTGCTACTCCCGTGAACGTCGGCGGAATGGGTCAGTGAGAGCAACTTCAGTCCTTCAATACTTCCGAGCGCGAGGGAAATGGCATGGCCTTTCAATCACTCGCCAAGCTTGATACGTGTTGCGCAACGCGGATCCACAAATGTGGCTTGCTTCATGCACTGGACGGAATTCGATTGACCAAGGGCTGACCTTGCTCGAACGCCGTGATGCTTTCAAGTGTCGTCTGGACGATCTGGCCGATCGCCTCCTCGGTGAGGAATGCCTGGTGACCCGTGACAAGCACATTGGGGAATGACACCAGCCGCTGGATCACATCGTCCGTGATGATGGTGGACGACAGATCCTGGAAGAACAGGCTGGCCTCCTGTTCATACACATCAATGGCCAGTCCGCCCAGTTGACCGGTTTTGAGGAACTCGATCGCCGCCTCCGTGTCCACAAGACCGCCGCGACTGGTGTTGATCAGAATGGCACCGCGGCGCAGATGCGCCAGCAACTGGCGGCCGACGATGTGGTGGGTGTCCGGCGTCAGCGGGCAATGCAGGGAAATGACGTGCGACAAGGCGGCCAATTCGTCCATGCCGACATACCTTCCCCCCAACTGCTCAAAGGTCCGGTTGAGATACGCATCGTGCCCCAGCAGCGTGCAGCCGAAGCCCTGCATGATCTTCGCAAAGACGTTGCCGATCTTGCCGGTGCCGATGATGCCTACCGTCTTGCCATACAAGTCGAAGCCCATCAGGCCGTCCAGTTCGAAGTTCCCTTCGCGCGTGCGCGTGCTGGCCCGTGCAATCTTCCGATTCAGCGCTAGCAGCAGCCCGACCGCAAACTCGGCCACGGAATGCGGCGAGTAATCGACCACTCGAACCACGGCGATATTCAATGCGGCCGCTGCCGCGGTGTCGATGTGGTTGAAGCCGGTCGAGCGCGTGGCAATGAGACGGGTGCCCTGCCCGGCCAGCAGCGCCAGTACTTCCGCATCCACCTGGTCATTGACGAAGACGCAAACGGCGGGACATCCAACGGCCAGGCGAGCCGTGTCCGGCGTCAAGCGGTCACCTATGAAGAGCAGCTCGTGTCCGAATTGGACGTTCGACTTGTTGAAGAGCGCCTGGTCGTATCGGCGAGCACTGAAGATGGCTGCTTTCATGGAGGACGCCTGAAGACTGGTGGATGCCAAGCATCTTAAGCGGCGGCTCCGAAAGCGGCTTGGGCTTCAGTCAATGATCAAGGTGTAGGTGACCGCCTGGTACATCGTCGGCAGTGCGCCGCCGAATTCCACCGTATGGCGGCCGGGGCTGAGCGGTCTGAGCATGACGTAATAACCATTGGCGGCCGCGCGGTACCTGGGACTCCCGAAGGCTTTCGCCCCCACATCGAAGCACGCCGGCGAAGCCTGGCGGTGCGCCATCAGGTCTTCCATCCGCACACCATCCACCTGCAACACCAGTGCCTTCGGTTTGCGGGTGAGCTGAGCCGCACTGGTCATGAAATCGACGCACGGACCGGCACGGTCTTCAAAGGCGGAAGCGAGGTAATTGATCAGTGGGAAGAACAGGTACTTATCGCGCGGCACGTGACAGGTGCGAATCGCCCGCTGCGTGCCGTACGTGCCGGCCAGGAACCACACCTCACCGCTTTGATTACTGGCGCAGAGGTCACCCGTTTTGTCGGCCACCGGACTCAGTTCATATGGAAAGGATCCCGCCCATTCCCACCAGCGCTGAGACCAGATCGCCTGGGAGGCACCTTCGACTGATTCATCCGGCGGCAGGAGCACGGAGTCCGCCGCCAGCGCGGCGCCTGTGGACATGGCCATCACAACAGCGGTGGCCAGGACTTGTGTTGCCAAGGAACTGAAGAAACGCGGAAGCTCGCCCATGACCGGAACCATTTCATCGCAAAGGGCGGCATGTTAAGTGGCAAGCGATATCCCGTATCGAAAGAATTGGAAACGTTGTCGCTCCCTGTCCCCTCAGCGCCCTTTTCTACCCAACACCCAGCCGATGGAAAAGACGTAGCGACTGCCACCTGCGACACGGGTGACGCTGTGTTCGCTGACGTCCGGTCTGAACAGCTTGATTCGCGACCCCGAGTAGATGGGATCCTTGCAAACGAATTCGCCACCTGACTTCGGTGCCTTCAGGATCACATTCAACCTGTAGTGCCGCCCCAGCTGCACCGGGTCCTTGTGAGGGGGGATCTCAGACCCGTCTGGGTAGCGGATCAGATAGGAATCAAACGGAATGGGCCAAGGTGCGGTCAGCAGCAGCATCTTGTCGTACCCGGTTCCCTGTCGGCCGCGTTGCCAACGGAAGGCAGTTGAGAGGAATGAACGCAGTCGACTCGGCGAGGACATGTGGGGAAAGGACGGTCAGACGTTGGGGAAGTCGGTGGCGGAAGCATGAGCGCCGGCACAGATGATACGGAGGAACTTCACACCACTCACGGGGCTAGCGAGGTGAAACCCGCGCAAGGGATTCACGGGCGCAAGCGCCATCGGCACTGGCAGGGTTCATCGCTGTCGGTCGATGGCGGGCACCTCAGCAACAACAATGCAAAGGCTCGCGGCATTTTGGGCTCTTTTTCTGCAGCCAGTGAAGGTGAGCCGCGGAGCTCATGCGTGCTCAGACTTCTCCATAGCTCATTGTTCGTCAGCGCCCTCCCGCTCCGCATACATGCTGACAAGCAACTCCACGCCACCTTGCCCGAGCAGCATCATGTCGGCGGATTGGATCGAGAGGCCAGCGAACTCAGTATCTGAGTGCACCTCGCACCACAGCGACAGTGCCACATCGTCGATCGCCGATAGACGCTCGGCATAGCCACAGGCCCAACTTGCGGCCCGTGACAGCGCTTTGTCGAAACCTTCACCAGGCTCCGGTTCCAAACGCCAGAAGACGCGGTGATCGTCTCGGCTCGGGGTCGCGGGCGACACTTTCGTAGGAGGGGCCGTAATTCGGCTCGCCATATCTTCGACGTGATGCAACCGCGACAATGCGCAAAGAGTGATTCGATAGTCCGAGATTGCCATCAGTGCAGGGAGTCTTTGTCACGCAGCAGCGCTCACGACAGTCAATGCTAACAAGGTCTTTGACGTCACTAGCCGTTTTCATTTCGCGCCAACGCCTCAAGTCGTCGGACAGCCTCGGTCAAGTTGAGCCCAGTCTCCGCATCGAAGTACTGCCCCGGGAAACGCAGCTGAAAAGCTACTGCTGGCTGCCCGCTCGGGGCCGTTTCCGCCGCCGTTGACCCAAACAGCTCAGCAATCCACCGCCAGCGCTCCGCCCCGGTTCTGTCAATCAAGATCCTAGGCGCCCTAAGGTGATCGGCATAGGCGAAGAACACATCGCTGCTGTTGGCGGGCCCAAGGACTGCCAGCGGCTGCAAACCACACCAATTCTTGCACTGCCGTGCCTCCGCCGTGTATTTCCCAACAGTTCGGGACCGGACGCATAGAAGCACAGTCGCGCCTGCTCCGGCGCGGCGGCATTGGACCTGCTCACCCGCTGCCAACCCGCGTCGTAGCTGAAGGCGGTCGTCTGCCCCGCCTTGGTGATGGGGGTGAGCCGGTTGTCCAGGCTGTACGCCACGCTGCTGTACATGGCGGTGTCCGTCAGCGTGTTGCTGGCCGCGCTGCTGCTCTGCGCGACGATGGCCAGCGGCTTGTCGAGCTTGCGCGAAGTCGCGGCCAGGTAGCCGTCCACGCCCTGCGCCATCAGCGCTTCGGCGAGCTTGGCCGCGCCGCGCTCGCCGGCATCGTCAAGGTCGTTGCCCGCCGCATCAAATACCGGGATGACCAGGCTGCCCGTCAGGTGCTCGTTGCCGCTGTCGCGGTAGATGCCGATGCGTTGCAGCTTGGTCTACAGCTCGTTGCCGGCGACGCGGCTGCGCTCGGGCAGCCGCAGGTCCAGGGTGCGGTTCGCGTAGCCCAGCCCGAAGCGCGCGATGCCTGCACGAACCACCGCCTGGACGTCGGCGGCACGCGCAGGAAGCCACCCCGGTTGTCGGGCGCCTGTGCAACGTGCCGTTGCCCTGGCTCTGCGCTGGACGCTTTGCCGCCATCCAGGGTGGCTTCCTGCGCTGCGCTTCGTCAGTGGCGGGCTTCGGCCAGCTTCGCTGACCTGCACCCCAACCTCGTTCTTCGCGTGGGCGCGAACCGGCGCGAGGACCGCGCCTGAACAAGGTCGGCCCCTGCAGCGCTGCGGCAACCCGCCTGGGGGCGGGTGCGCCTTCGCGTCAGCACCGGCGCCGGCCGGTGCTGCCCGCTGTCCTGCGGCAGCGGCTCCAACCCATCCCCCCGCCCTTCCCAGGGAAGGGAGCGAGTCGCCCTCCGCCGTCAGCGGTGCATGCCACTTCGTCCGCATGCACCGCCCACGGCGAGCGTCGAACGGCACGCCACCGCGTCAAGGCCGAGCCCTGCGGGTGGCCTGCGGCCAGCCTGGACTCGGCAGCACGCCTGAACTCAGCGAACCGCAGCGCTCTGCAAGCGCCGTGCTTTCCAACGACGCCACAGCCACGGCAGCAAGACGAACCATTGAAGATATCCAGCAATTCCGCACGTCAACGTCACCAGCAGAGCATCGCTCAAACCCTCAGCTTCCAACCCAACAAGTGCCAGGATTGCACTGACAAGAGCAGTTAGCAGCCAGCCGCTCGGGAACGTCAACACCAGCATGCAGAGCCCATGCCTTAACAAGACCTCGTTTCTTAACTGGCCATCTGGCAGCCCTTGGTAGCTCGTCAAGGTCCAGATAAAGACCAGCCCGATGACCACCACCCAAGCAAGCAAGAAGAGGGAATGTCTTTTCATCATTACCGCCGCACGCAGCGCCTTTCGCAGGTGCTCACCACGTCCTCGGTGTACTCCTGGCAATCAGTGCCCAATGGCCCAATGGCGTACTTGGGACGAGTCGGTTTCTTGAGTTCGTTAGCGATGCAGGTTTCGATGCAGCTGTCTTCCCCTTGCCGCCTTTCACATGCCTCGGGCTTGTAGTAATCCTTGTCAGGCGTTGTGGGCGCTCCCGGACTGCCCGGAACGATATTGCTACCGACCCCGCCGCTTGAGGCAGTAGTGCTGCCACAGGTCATATTTTCGCCGCTGCCAACGCACACGTAGGTGTGGTTCAAGACCGGCGGGGCAAAAGAGCCTGGCTTGCCACCGAGCGGGCGCTTGCAGATGTACGTCTCCAACCCCAGCGGGTCCGTGTAGCTCAGTGGGTTGCCCTCGACGTATGCATACGTGTTGATACCGCCTTGCAACCCGATGGGGTCAGATTGGGCATATCTTCCACTTGTCGAATCAAAGTTACGGAAGTAGTTGTAATTGAGCCCTGTCTCCGCATCGAAGTACTGCCCCGGGAAGCGCAGATGGAAAGCTACTGCTGCCTGCCCGGTCGGGGCCGTTTCCGCTGCCGTTGACCCAAACGGCTCAGCAATCCACCGCCAGCGCTTCGCCCCTGACCTGTCAACCAGGATTCTGGGCGCTCCGAGGTGGTCTGAGTAGCTGAAGAACACCTCGTTGCTGTTGGCCTGCCCCAGCACGATCAGCGGCTGCCCCTCGAACCACACCACTTCTTGCACTGCCGTGCCTTCGGCCGTGTACTCCCCCAGCAGCTCAGGACTGGATGCGTAGACGAACAGTCGCGTTTGCTCCGGCGCAGCAGCATTGGACTTGCTCACCCGCTGCCCGCCTGCGTCATAGCTGTAGGCGGTCGTCTGCCCCACCTTGGTGATCGCTGTGAGCCGGTTGTCCAGGCCGTACTGAATCAACCCGGTTTCCGCGGAGGCTGTTTGGTTTAAGTCAGGCCATTACGGCGGAGTTCTGACTGGCGAGTTGCCGATAGTAGTTTGCCTCGGCCTCAGCGGGCGGGATGTGGCCGATGGGCGCAAGCAGGCGATGGTGGTTAAACCAGGACGCCCACTCGAGCGTCGCGAACTCCACAGACTCCTTGGTCTTCCACGGAGCCCGGCGATGGATCAGCTCGGCCTTGTAGAGCCCGTTGATGGTCTCGGCCAGGGCGTTGTCGTAGGAGTCCCCCTTGCTCCCAACGGAAGGCTCGATGCCGGCTTCTGACAGCCTCTCCGTGTAGCGGATGCTGACGTATTGCGAACCCCTATCGGAGTGACAAACCAGACCGCCGTCCCGCTCGGGCTGCCGGGCGTACAACGCCTGCTCCAGAGCATCGAGCACGAAGTCTGTGCGCATCGAACTGCTCACGCGCCAACCCACGATGCGGCGCGCGAACACGTCGATGACGAAGGCCACGTACAGCCAGCCCTGCCAGGTCGACACGTACGTGAAGTCGCTGACCCACAGCTGGTTGGGCCGCTCGGCGCGGAACTGCCGATTGACTCTGTCCAGTGGGCACGGAGCCTTGGCATCGCTGATGGTCGTGCGCACAACCTTGCCGCGCATGACCCCGCGCAGCCCCATCCCGCACATCAAGCGCGCGACGGTGCAGCGGGCCACGCTCACGCCTTCGCGTCCCAGCTGCCGCCAGACTTTCTTGGCCCCGTAGACC
>NZ_JACHXO010000002.1 GCF_014192155.1 Roseateles terrae
GCATGTTGGAGTGCCAGACCCGGTCGATCAGCGGCATCAGCGCCTCGTCACGACGCGCCCTCGCACAGCGCCGGTGGGGCTCTCGACGCAACGCCACGTATCGCCGATAGGCCGACGGGGCAACCTGCAATACCTTGCAGATTGGCTCGACCCCGAAGGCATCACGATTCTGGTCGATGAAGTCCCTTACGACTTGAGTCGGCGGTCGAGCTCCGCCTGGGCGAAAAACGCGCTGGCCAACTTCAGGATCTCGTTGGCCTTGCGCAGCTCCCGCACCTCGCGTTCAAGGTCCTTCACGCGCTGGGCCTCGCTGCTCGTCACGCCCTCACGCACGCCAGCGTCCACCTCCGCGCGCTTGACCCATTCGTTCAACGTCTGCGGTACGCAGCCGATCTTGGGCGCGATGGACTCGATGGCCGCCCACAGCGACGGGTATTCCCCTCGGTGCTCCTGCACCATCCTCACGGCACGCTCACGCACCTCGGGTGAGAACTTGTTCGACTTGCTCATGGCTCAATCCTCTCAGAGTGTTGAGCCTCCTCAAAACCCGGGTTGATTCACGGCGGGGGCAGCGTGGCGGCCTGAGCGGCCCCTGACACTGCACCGGCAGTGGTGATCATCCAAGCTGCCAGCGCAAGCGTATGCCGGCGCAGGCTGCGCCGAGTCTTCTCCCTCATCATTCTCACTCCCCGCCTGTGGTTCGTTGTGTGCGGCTGAGCGCGTCAAACAAGCGGCTCAGGTTGCGTGCCAAAGCCCCGCTGGGGTCTTGCACAGCTTCTTGGGTTCGATTGCCTCGCTGGTCCAGCGTGTACTGGATGCGGTTGCCCAGGTTGTCGGCAACGGCCACCAGGCGGTGTGCATCGTCGTACTCGTAGTTCACCGAGCTGCCGTCGGGTTGGGTCACCTGCCTGAGCAAGCCGGTGGGCCAGTAGGCGTAGCTGGTGGTCTGCCCGGCCGAGGTGACTGAGGGTCAGGCGCGAGCGCACGTCATACGTGTAGACCATGCTGATTCCGTTGGCATCGACCATCTCGAGCAACTTGCGCAGGGCGTTGTAGCGAAGGTAGTTGGTGACATGGCCTGCGGCAGCGGGCGTTGATTTCGCAAGGCATGCAATTGGGAGAAGTGACCGTATTGCGACTGAGCCCAATCTCGTCGTTGCCAAGCCCTCTGCCCAGCAACACGACGGCATTTCTGGAGCTTGCAGCATGAGGCCCATTGCAGTGGACTTCGCACCGAGGCGGGTGTGGACGCCGCCACTGATTGCTTGGGCGATCGCGTGCGGCCTTGTGACCACAGGACTCTCTCTCAAAGCTGGACTTGCGTGGGACGCTCGGCAGGCGGCTTCCCGCAGTGTTGAGGAGTCGCAAGCCAGGCTTTCCACGCTGGAGAAAAAGCTGCGCGAGGCGAGCCAATCAGTCACGACGCAGAAGGCGCCAGCCTATTCCAGAGACGCCCTGGAGACAGCCCGAGTCGCTGGCTTTCCAAGTCAAGCAGTGCTGAGATCCTTGGAGGCAACGGCAGAGGACGGGATTCGCATTAACAGCGTTTCACTTCAACCCGCTCAGGGCATCGCCGAGGTGGCACTGGAGTTCGCGGACTATGAGGCGCTGTTGCGGTACATCGATCAGCTCAACGAAGGGTCGCCCCGAGCGCTATGGAGCCTGGTGCGGGCACAAAGCTTGGCTGGAAAAAAGCTGGCAGTGATTCGCTACACAGCGGCTCGTTGAAGCCGCTGCATTGGCCGAGCCTGTACACAGATCTTTCCACCTGGCAGCGGATCCCGACCGACGTCAGGATCACTACCTTGGATGACGCTGAAACGGTCCTCGTCAGTCGTTGATTACTCGTTAATCATCGACTGACAAAACCCCCTCACTCCCACTCAATCGTCGCCGGCGGCTTGCTCGACACGTCGTACGTCACCCGATTGATACCACGCACTTCATTGATGATTCGTCCCGAGCAGCGCTTGAGCAGGCTGTAAGGCAGTTCCGCCCAATCGGCCGTCATGAAGTCGCTCGTCTGCACCGCGCGCAGCGCCACCACGTAGTCATACGTGCGTCCATCTCCCATCACCCCCACGCTCTTCACCGGTAGGAATACGGTGAAGGCTTGGCTGGTCAGGTCATACCAGCTCTTGCCGGTCGCTTCATCCCGCGTGTTGCGCAGCTCCTCAATGAAGATGGCATCGGCCCGGCGCAGCAGGTCCGCATACTCCTTCTTCACCTCGCCCAGGATGCGTACACCCAGGCCCGGGCCCGGGAACGGATGACGGTAGACCATCTCCGGCGGCAAGCCCAGCGCGACGCCCAGCTCACGCACCTCGTCCTTGAACAGCTCGCGCAGCGGCTCCAGCAGCTGCAGACCCAGCTGCTCCGGCAGCCCGCCCACGTTGTGGTGGCTCTTGATGGTGGTGGCCTTCTTCGTCTTGGTGCCGCCGCTTTCCACCACGTCCGGGTAGATGGTGCCCTGCGCCAGGAAGGTCGCGCCCTTGTGGCCGCCGCCGCTCGCCTTGAGCTTCTCCGCTTCGGCCTTGAAAACGTCCACGAACAGGCCGCCGATGATCTTGCGTTTGCGCTCCGGATCCGTCACGCCGGCCAGTTGGCCGAGGAACAGGTCGCTGGCGTCCACACGGATCACCTTCGCGTGCAGCTTGCCCGCGAACATGTCCATCACCATGTCGCCTTCATTCAGGCGCAGCAGGCCGTGATCGACAAAGACGCAGGTCAGCTGGTCCCCAATGGCGCGATGGATCAGCGCCGCCGCCACCGATGAATCGACTCCGCCCGACAGGCCCAGGATGACTTCCTCATCCCCCACCTGCTCACGGATCTTCTGCACCGCTTCTTCGATGTAGTTGCCCATGACCCAGTCGCCCTTGCAACCGGCGATCTCACGCACGAAGCGGGTCAGCATCGCGGCGCCCTGCTGGGTGTGGGTCACTTCCGGGTGGAACTGCACCGCGTAGTAGTGCTTCTCTTCATTCGCCATGCCGGCAATCGGGCAGCTGGGCGTGGATGCCATCAGCTTGAAGCCTTCCGGCAGCGCGGTGACCTTGTCGCCGTGGCTCATCCAGACCTTCAGCATGCCGTGGCCTTCCGGCGTGGCAAAGTCCTGCAGGCCGTTCAGCAGCTGGGTATGACCATGCGCGCGCACCTCGGCATAACCGAATTCGCGATGGTCGCTCCACTCCACCTTGCCGCCCAGTTGCACCGCCATTGTCTGCATGCCGTAGCAGATGCCCAGCACCGGCACGCCCAGGTCCCACACCGCCTGCGGGGCGCGCAGCTCGTGGTCTTCATAGGTCGAGGCATGGCTGCCCGACAGAATGATGGCCTTGGGCGCGAAACCGCGGATGAAGTCGTCGCTGACGTCGTTGGGATGAATCTCGCAGTAGACATGCGCTTCGCGCACGCGGCGTGCGATCAGCTGGGTCACCTGGGAGCCGAAGTCGAGGATGAGGACTTTGTCGTGCATGGTCAGCGATGAAGAGCGGGAGAAAGGTTGCGGGCGGTCAGCACCGGGTCAGGCCTTGGCCGGTGCAGCCGCATCGACGGGCACTTCGTGGAAGTGCCGCCAGGAAAAATACAGCGAGACCACCTGAAGGGCCGCGCAGAAATAAAACGGTGCGCCCAGGCGCCAGTCGGTCTTGGGCAGCTCGGCCACCAGGGCCATCAGCCCCAGACCACAGATGGGCGACAGCACCGCCATCAGGCTGTTGATGGCCGCCACGGCGCCCATGGTCTCACCCTGGTTGCGCGCATCGGCAGCGTTCGAAATCATGCTTTGCAGCGCGGTCGGCGCGGCGAATCCGACGATGTTGAAGAAGATGATGCCCACCATCATCCACCCCTCCTCCGCCAGGCCCCACACCAGGTTGGTGACAATGGCAGAGCTCAAGCCAATCAGCACCAGCCGCCGCGGTCCCAGCCAGCGCAGCAGCGGCTGCAGCAGCCCGCCCTGCACGATCACCGCCATCAGCCCCACGGCGAACAGCGACAGGCCGTTCTCCCGCGGTCCCCAGCCAAACTTGTGCTGGTTGTAGAGCACCCAGCAGGTCTGGATGATCAGCTGGGACAGGCCCGAGCAGGCAATGACATAGATGAGCGGGCCGACGCCCCGAAGGTCACGCACCCGGCCCAGGGCCGCGAGCGGATTGGCCTGGCGCCAGCTGAAGGGACGGCGATGTTCCGGCGGCAGTGATTCGGGCAGGACAAAAAAGCCGTAGCACCAGTTCAGCAAGGCCAGGGTGCCTGCGACAAAGAACGGCAGGTGCAGGTCGATGCTGCCCAGCAGCCCGCCGGCCACCGGTCCCAGGATGAAGCCCATGCCGAAGGCGGCTCCGAGCATGCCGAAGCGCTTGGCGCGGTCGGCGGGGGGCGTGATGTCCGCCACATAGGCGTTCGCCACGGCGGCATTGGCCTGCATCGCGCCGGAGAACAAGCGCACCACCACCAGCATCCACAGCGCCTGGGCCATGGCGGTGACGAAGAAACTGAGGGCCAGCCCGCTGAAGCCGATCAGCATGACCTTGCGGCGGCCAAAACGGTCTGACAGGCCGCCCAGGATGGGCGCACCAAAGAAATTGGCCAGGCCGAACGCAAACGCCACGGCCAGCTGGGCCAGCGTATGCTGGGTTTCGGACTCGGTGAAAGTGCCCACCAGGGTGGGCAGCACGGGAATGATCAGGCCGATCGACACCATGTCGATCAGCACTGCAATCAGAATGAACGACATGGCGGCCTTGCGGCCGCCATGTGCGTCGGCGTTACCCGAATCGGACAAGCCTCACTCCATGCGGTAGTTGGGCGCTTCCTTGGTGATCTGCACGTCGTGGACGTGACTCTCACGGATACCGGCGGCGGTGATTTCCACGAACTCGGCGCGGTCATGCATCTCTTCGATGCTGGCGCAGCCGCAGTAGCCCATGGACGCCCGCAGACCCCCGGCCATCTGGTAGACGATGGCGAGCATCGACCCCTTGTACGGAACCCGGCCTTCGATGCCTTCCGGCACCAGCTTGTCCGCATTGGGATTGGTGGTCTCGTCGTTTTCCTGGAAGTAGCGGTCCGCCGAACCCGCCTTCATGGCGCCAATGGAGCCCATGCCGCGGTAGCTCTTGTAGCTGCGGCCCTGATAGAGGATGACCTCCCCAGGCGCTTCTTCGGTACCGGCGAACATGCCGCCCATCATCACCGTGCTGGCACCAGCGGCCACCGCCTTGGCGATGTCACCGGAATAACGGATGCCGCCGTCCGCGATCAGCGGCACGCCGGTGCCCTTGAGCGCGGTGGCCACGAAGTCGATGGCGGTGATCTGGGGCACACCCACGCCGGCCACGATGCGGGTGGTGCAGATGGAGCCCGGGCCGATACCGACCTTGACCGCGTCCGCACCCGCTTCGACCAGCGCCAGCGCCGCAGCGCCGGTGGCGATGTTGCCGCCGATGACCTGCACGTTGGGGTAGTTCTTCTTGACCCAGCGCACCCGCTCGATCACGCCGGCGCTGTGGCCGTGAGCGGTGTCCACCACGATGGCGTCCACGCCGGCACGCACCAGCAGTTCCACCCGCTCTTCCGTGCCCTCGCCCACGCCGACGGCAGCGCCGACGCGCAGCTTCCCGTGGTCGTCACGGGCGGCATTGGGGAAATTCGTCTGTTTCGTGATGTCCTTCACGGTCATCAGTCCGCGAAGTTCAAACGCGTCGTTGATGACCAGCACGCGCTCGAGCTTGTGCTTGTGCATCAGGGCCTTGGCCTCGGTCAGCGAAGCGCCTTCCTTGACGGTGATCAGCCGCTCGGCCGGGGTCATGATCTCGCTGACCGGTGCGTCCATGCGCGTTTCAAAACGCAGGTCGCGGCCGCTGACGATGCCCACCACCTTGGGGCCGACCAGCACCGGGAAGCCGGAGATGCCGTGCTGCTCGCTCAAGGCCTTGACCTGGCGGACGGTGGTCTCTGGGGTGATGGTGATGGGGTCGCGCAGAACGCCCGACTCATACCGTTTGACCCGGGCCACCTCTGACGCCTGCTGCTGCGGGGTGAGGTTCTTGTGAACGATGCCGATGCCGCCTTCCTGCGCGATGGCAATGGCCAGACGCGCTTCGGTGACGGTGTCCATGGCAGCGGACACAAGAGGAAGGTTCAGGCGGATGCCACGCGTGAATTGGGTGGCAAGGCTGGTGTCGCGCGGCAACACCTGGGAGAACGCCGGCACCAGCAACACATCGTCGAAGGTGAGCGCTTTTCCGAGTAGGCGCATGTGGGAAGCTCCAGACGCAAAGGCGCATTATAGAGAAGCGCGGCGTACACTCGTGCCAGCCCCTTTAATTCCAGGTCCATTTCACAAGTCCATGACTGCCAAGACCCTCTCCCTGAGCCTGCTGTGCGGCGTTGTGCTGCTGTCCCTGGCCCCCGCTGTGCAGGCCCAGTGGAAGTGGCGGGACGCCGAAGGCCGCGTGCAATACAGCGACCGTCCTCCGCCCGCCCATGTCGCGGAGAAAGACATCCTCGCGCGCCCGTCGTCATCGGCTCAGCGCCGGATGACGCAGCCCATTCCCGAGGCCGCCTCCGCCGCTTCTGCGCCCGCTTCCGCCAACGCGCCGGCCAAGGCTGCGAGCGACGCCGCCAAGGCCGCCAAGGACCGCAAGGCCGCTGAGGACAAGCAGCGTGCGGAGATGAATGCAGAGAACTGCCGCAACGCGCAGGACCAGCTGAAACTGCTCGAATCCGGCATCCGGGTCCGTCAGACCAACGACGCCGGAGAGCGCGTGGTGCTGGACGACTCGGCCCGGCAGGCCCAGATTCGGCAGGCCCAGACCGTGATTTCGGTGTCCTGCAAGTAAGAACTGTGAGCAGCGGATACCGCTGTCACATCTGAAGCCTGAACGATCAAAAGGCCTGACGCCCTCCGGTATCAGGCCTTTTTTCCGAGCGGACGGTGCCGGGTGACGATGCGACGCCCGGTCGCCTGATAGCGCTGACGCCGGGCTTCCTTCGGATCGACGGTGAGCGGGCGGTAAACCTCCACCCGGTCTCCGCTGCGCAGCGGCGTGTCGAGCGGCCGAAGCTTGCTCCAGATGCCAGTCTTGAGTGTTCTGAGCTCGCCCTCGTCGAACCACTGGCTCGCGCGCAGCGCTTCCACCACGGTACTGCCTTCGGGAAGCGACAGCTGCAGACGCTGCCACTGCCCTTGCTTCGGGCTCCAGATCAGCTCCACCCCCAGTCCGGCGTCCGGGCCGGGGGCTTCCCGGCCACTGCCCGGGGAACTGCCGGATGCCGGCATCGCGCCCGTCGGATCAGCGGGGCCCATACACCTGCTCCGCCCGTTTGACGAAGCTGTCCACGAAGGTGTTGGCGATGCGATCGAACACCGGGCTCACCACGGCCTCCAGCGCAAAACTGGAAAACGCATAGCGAAGCTCGAATTCGATCTTGCAGGCCTGCGGTTCGCCCCCATCTACCGGAGCACCGGGTTTGTTGAGCGGCAGGAACTGCCAATCACCATCCAGCATGGAGAACGGCCCGTCCACCAGCTGCATGCGCACCCGGCGATTCAGCTCGTGGGTGTTGCGGGTGGTGAAGGCGTGGCGCAGACCGGCGTAGGCCAGGGACAACTTGGCGGTCATGCCATGGTCGTCGCGCTCCAGCACCTCGGCCGCGGAGCACCAGGGGAGAAATTCTGGGTAGCGTTCAACCGCAGTCACGAGCTCGTAGATCTCGCGGGGTGAATACCAGAGAAGGACGGTCTTCCTAACTTGCTTCATGACACTTCTTAGAATGGTGGCATTGTAGGCGTCTCGATCCCCGCCGCCTCACCCCTATCCAACCTACCCATGTCCATCGCAGAAAACCGACGCGCCAGATTCGAATATCACATCGAGGAGCAGTACGAGGCTGGCATCGTGCTCGAAGGCTGGGAGGTCAAGGCCATCCGTGCCGGCCAGGTGCAGCTGCCCGATGGCTATGTGCTGATCCGCGATGGCGAGCTGTTCCTGATCGGCTGCCGCATCAATCCGCTGCGCACTGCCTCCACCCATGTGAGCCCCCAGGCGGACCGCACCAAGAAACTGCTGATGGGGCGGGCGGAGATCCGCCGGTTGATCGGCAAGGTGGAGCAGCGCGGCTTCACCCTGATCCCGCTGGACCTGCATTACAAGGGCGGCCGGGTGAAGGCGCAGATCGCGCTGGCCAAGGGCAAGGCGCAGCATGACAAGCGTGAGACCGAGAAAAAGCGGGACTGGGAACGGGAAAAGGGCCGCCTGATGCGCCACAAGGTGAGCGGCCCTTCCGCCTCCAAGGACTGAAGTCAGCCGGACGTCGGCAGGGTCTGGGCCAGGGCCTGGGCCAGGTCGGCGCGCAGGTCTTCCACGTCCTCCAGTCCGATGGCAAAGCGCACCAGGGTGCCGCCCTCCTCCGGCGTCCACGGCAGCGACAGGGAGCGGCTGTGGGTGAGGTCGTACGGCACGGCCAGGCTCATCGGGCCGGCCCATGAGTAGCCGATGCCAAAGCAGCGCAGCGCGTCCACGAACGCATCCACCTGAGCGGGTGAATAACACGGCTGGAACACCGCCGAAAACAGGCAGCTCGAACCGCCCCCGCTGACCGCCTGCCAATGCGCGTGGCCCGGCGATCCAGGCAAGGCCGGATGCAGCACGCGCGCCACGGCAGGCTGCTGCTGCATCCACCGGGCCAGCGTGAGGGTAGTCGCCTCCTGGGCGCGATAACGCAGCGGCAGCGTGGGCAGGCCGCGCAGCACCGCTTCCACGTCGTTCTGACCGACGCCATAGCCGAGGAATTCATGCATTTCCTCCAACCGGCGATGCAGCGACGCATCCCGCGTGCAGACTGCCCCCATCAACACATCCGCGCCGCCCGACGCGAATTTGGTCAGGGCCTGCATCGACAGGTCCACCCCCAGCCCCGGTGCCAGCTCGAAGGCGTTGAAGGCCATGCCGGCGCCCCAGGTGTTGTCCAGCGCCGTGGTGATCCCGCGGGTCTTGCAGGCGCCCAGCAGCCCCAGCAGATCCGGAAACTCCATCGTGATGGAGCCGGCCGCCTCGAGCCACACCAGCCGGGTGCGGTCGCTCAGGCGGCGCTCGAAGGCGGCCGTGTCCAGCGGGTCATAGAACTGGTGGTGGATGCCCAGGCGGCTCAGCAGACCGGTGGTGATGTGGCGGTTCTGACCGTAGACGTTGTCCGGCAGCAGCACCTCATCGCCCGGCTTGAGCAAGGCCATGCTGGTCAGCGTGATGGCCGCCAGCCCGCTGGGCACCAGCACGCAGTGCGTCGCCTGCTCCAACGTGGCGATGCGCGCGGCCAGGGTCAGGCTGCCGGGCGTGCATTGCAAGCCATATCGATAGGTCACCGTGTCACGCGAGCGGGGGCGGTGCAGGGCCGCGGTATCCGCAAAGAGCACGGTGGACGCCTTGTAGACCGGCACAGGGACCGCATCCCACCCCGTCGGCGGTTGGTAGTCGTGGTGAATCTGTTCGGTGGACTTGCCGCGTTTGGTCAAGAAAGCTCCTGAAGAATCCATGCCATCCCCCTTGTTTCTGAGGGAACGCATAGCGTAACGCAGCACCGGCGCGGACCACGGTTGTCAGCCGAATCGTTTGTCACGCGACACCTACTGAACAGGACCGTCACGACCGACGCTTCAAGGACTCCGATCATGTTCAGCATCTATTCCGGTTCTGCCGGCCCGCTATCCCGGATCTACGAGATCGCCGAGGGCAAGACTGTCACCCTGAAGGAAATGGAAGCCCTCGAGCTGAAGCGCATGACCGGAAAAGTCTGCGAGATGGCTGCAGCGGTGGTCGACACCGCTGTGGCGGCAGACCCGAGAGCGCCCCACCGCGTCGACGCACCCATCGGCGTGATAGAAGCCCTGATCATGGACTTCGTCCTGTGGTTCATGTCTGCTGATCCGGACCGCATCGCTGCAGATACTGAGCTGCGCGAACTGCCCACCTTGATGGATGATCTGAAACCGGTGCTGCGCATGCTGTCGCCGGCGGAGGGGAAGCTGATCCGCCAGGGTTTGTGCGAAAGCGGTCAGCTGTGGCGCATGGTTTGCGCGCTGTCGCCTTCTCCGCTGATGAATCCGGATGCAAAAGTGCATTCGCCGCAATACGACGCGATGCGCACGCGCTTCCTGAAATGGGTCAACGAAGTCAGCCGGGAACTGTCCACTCGGGACGCCGCGTCCGAATCGAAGGCCGCGCAGACATCCAGGCCGACATGCAAAACCGCCTTGCGCCCAAGGGCAGAGGGGGTTGCAACCGCCACTCACAGCGGCGCTAGCCTTGCCACACCTGCCTCGTCACTGCGCGCTGCAGCCTCGGCGCCATCCTCAGGCGCTCAGCCGGCATCCGGGAGGACCATGCCGGCGCGCCCGGCACCCCTGCCCCCGCTGCCTCCGCTGCTGCTGGAAGCGGCCCGACAGATTCGCACGCTGCATGCCTGGTCCGGCGTGGGGGGTGAGATCGCCCTGTACGTCATGCCGCATGTGAAGGGCTGGCCGGCGGGTCGCGGGCTGAAGATCATCGGGGCGGATGGCACGCCACGCATTGAAATCCCGGCGAGTCACGAGAACGAGAGCGCCTCCGGCCACCGTCCCCGTGCGGCAGCCGCCCCGGTGATCCTCAGTCTCGATCCCGAGCGGGGCCACTACTCTGCGCAGGTGAACGGACGCAAGGTGCCGACGCCGCCGGGGGGCGACTGCTTCTATCGATCGGTGCTTGCAGGCCTGGGCACGGCGGACCGCACTGCACTGTTGCAGAGCATCGGCGCGGACGTCGAAGCGCCGTTTGGCGACGAGACCCTGCTCAAGCTCCGAAACGCAACGGCCGACCAGCTGGTGGCCGACCCGACACGTTTCGCGCCGATGCTCGAGTTGCTGCAGTTTGCCGGCCAGACGCACGCCGACTGAGCGGCGGGCACTCTCAGATCGGCAGCGCGATCAGATCGTGGCCTTCCACGGCCACGATGCGGGCGCGGGTGAATTCGCCCACCTTCAGCTGCTTGCTCACCTTTTCCGGCGGCAGCAGGCGGACGGTGCCGTCGATCTCCGGCGCGTCGGCATAGGTGCGGCCGACGCCGCCCTTGCGGCCCAGGGCAGGTGCGCTGTCGACCAGCACCTGCATGGTCGCGCCGACGCGGCGCTGCAGCTTGGCGATGGACACTTCCTCCGCCACCGCCATGAACCGGGCGCGGCGTTCTTCGCGCACCTCGTCCGGCAGCGCGCCGGGCAGCGCATTGGCGGGGGCGCCGTCAATCGGGGAATAGGCGAAGCAGCCGGCCCGGTCGATCTGCGCCTCACGCATGAAGTCCAGCAGGTATTGGAATTCTTCTTCGGTCTCGCCGGGGAAGCCCGCAATGAAGGTCGAGCGGATGACCAGTTCCGGGCAGATCTCGCGCCAGCGCTGGATGCGCTCCAGGTTCTTCTCGCCGTTGGCGGGGCGCTTCATGCGCTTGAGCACATCCGGATGGGCATGCTGGAACGGCACGTCCAGGTAGGGAAGGATGAGGCCCTGCGCCATCATCGGCAGGACTTCGTCCACATGCGGATACGGGTAGACGTAATGCAGGCGGACCCAGGCACCGTAGGGCTTGGCGATCTCGCCGAGCTGCGCGACCAGATCGAACATGCGGGTCTTGACCGGCTTGCCGTCCCAGAAGCCGGTGCGGTACTTCACATCAACACCGTAGGCACTGGTGTCCTGGCTGATGACCAGCAGTTCCTTGACGCCGGATTCAAACAGCGCTTTGGCTTCGGACAGCACATCGCCGATGGGGCGGGACACCAGGTCGCCGCGCATGCTCGGGATGATGCAGAAGCTGCAGCGGTGGTTGCAGCCTTCGCTGATCTTCAGGTAGGCGTAGTGCTTCGGGGTGAGCTTGATGCCGGCGACGCCGCGGGCTTCGGGCACCAGATCGATGAAGGGGTCGTGGGGCTTGGGCACATGGGTGTGCACCGCGTCCATCACTTCCTGGGTGGCGTGGGGTCCGGTGACGGCGAGCACGCTGGGGTGAATTTCACGGACGAGGTTGTCCGTGTTGGCGCCGGACTTGGCACCCAGGCAACCGGTGACGATCACCTTGCCGTTTTCAGCGAGGGCTTCGCCGATGGTGTCCAGGCTTTCCTTGACGGCGTCATCGATGAAGCCGCAGGTGTTGACGATCACCAGGTCCGCCCCGGCAAAGGTCTTGGAGGTTTCGTAGCCCTCGGCACGCAGCTGGGTGAGGATCAGTTCGCTGTCGGTCAGCGCCTTGGGGCAGCCCAGGGACACGAATCCGATTTTGGGAGCTGCCTTGGATGCGTCGGCGGTGGGGGTGTAAGTTGTTGATTCCATTTGACTTCCGCCGGACGAACTGGCTGGTGGGCTGGGGCGGTATTGTAGACGAGCGGGCCAGAGGGTGTCGCACGTAGGGGTCGTGGGGGAGGAGGAGTTCACGCGTCGGCCCCTGAGCTGGGCCTCGGCGTCATCGTGCGGACCGCGTGGCGGCTAGGTGGTGCGCCGTTGCCCGACCAGCCGCTCAATGGCGCGAATCCCGGCCTCCATCTTTTCCCGCGCGGACGAGTTGGCCGAATGCACCTGAATGGCCGGCGGACGGAATCCGTGGAGGGCCACCTGCTCCTCAATCCACAGGACCACGTCGTAGCCGGTTCCGCGCTCGTCATCGCCGAGGTCGTGATCGAGGCTCAACGCTACGACCTGTCCGGTCTTGAGCCACTCAATCGCCTCGTCGGGCCAATAGACGCGGACCCATCCCGCCGGCGTGGGGCGCTCATCGTCCAAAAACACTTTCATGGCAGTCCTGCAAGCTCGTTCAGGGGCGTGCAGTTCATAGCAGCATCCAGCTTCACTGCCCGGCGATAGCGGTGTTGTCAGTGGCGTTCAGCAATCGCTGCAACCGTGGCAAGAGAAAGGTCACCCACGCTTCGAGGTCCTCGACTGCGTAATATGGGAGCCAGACATCAACGCCTGGCGCCCATGCGTCTGGGTTCACCATTCTGAGATCAGCAAGCCGCTGACGCCACTGTTCCCCTTCATATCCGGGCAGTTGAGCCCATTGATGCACAGCGTGTGTCGCCGCCGGGTCCGGAATGCGTGTCGCGAGTTCCTGGGCGATGCAGAACGCCTCCCCTTTCTCGGCGTCGGTGAGTGTGAGCAGCACGCGAGAGTCCGGGCCTGTGATGAGCTCGGCGTCGCCGCCTTCCAGGCGGATCAGATTCAAGGTGAAGCTGCTGCCGGACAGCGAGCCGCCCCATGAGTTGACCTGAACCCATAGGCACCACTGTCCGGAGGCCGACGAACGGAGGAAGGCACACGCGTAACCCGGTCGGCGCTTCCACCCGTTCTGAATGAACCAGGGGGAGAGCAGCCGTTTCAACGCGCCGTGAACGGCCTTGCTGTTGGCATAGGTTGCAGTCATGGAGGGCAATGTATCGCTTCGAATGGATCTGCCGCTGAGCGCCTCTTGACGATCCCACCCATACCGATCTTAGAGCCCTCCAGCATTTGTGGGCGGCACGGTACAGGTTGCTGATTCCATGTGACCGTTTCAAGAGATGGCCTCTCCCTTGGCGCCGGCAAGGATCACCTCGCGTGCGGCTCGTCCAGCACCTCATGCTCCACCGAAGTTGCCAAAACCCACCCACTCAGCCCATAGGAGCTGGAGAGTTCCACGCACATCACCCCTCGAGCCGACAAATGCTGAAACGCTGCTTCGACGGACTCCGACGCATCCGCACCGGATCGTGACCCGCCGGTCCAGAAGAGTGGCCAGCCCCACTGGCTGGACTTGGTGAATGTATCCGCCCATTGCTCCAGGAAAGGCCGCAGCGGAATTTCCTCGAAGGCATAGACGATGTTGCCACGCAGGTCATGCTCCAGGAAGTAGCCTTCCACGCCTTCGAAACGCAACTGCACCCGGCTGCCGCGGGCAGGCTCATCAGATCGTGTACCGGATGAGTGTCCGGGCATGCTCTCAATTGGCGATTCAAGGTGGAACACGATGGCCCGGCGTTTGCCATCCACCGAATAGCCTGTGATGTGGAAATCGTGCCAGGTGTGCATGATCAGGTCTCAGAAAGCCGTTGCAATGCCTTCAACCGGATGCGAGGTTCAGCATCCCATGCCGCCTCCTGCAACAGCCCGGGCGTGATGTCATAACCTTCATTGAGCGATTCCTCCACCGCTCGATGGCGACATATGGAACAAGGCGAATGCTCGTAAACCCACTCAAGCCCCTGCTTCGCTTCCCCGCCGGGGTGGGCTTCACACACGTCCAGCAACGGACCACACAGCTGTTCGACACCGTCGTCGCCCAGGGTCGAACATGCCCTGCCGTCCACCAATCCTTCCAAGTCTCCGGCTTGGAAGTTCTGCACCAGCAGGGCGAGCCCCTTGGCGAGGTGCCCTTCCGCCATGAATCGAAGGGCGTCCGCCCGCACACGCAGATGGCTGCATCGGCCAAGAACGCTGATGGCGAGGCGACTCAGTCGCTCGTCCTCATGGTGAATCCATTGCAGCAGGCGATCATCAAAGCGCGGCAATCCGCGTGGCTGATCGAACACCCGCAGCAGTCGGGTCACTTGGCGCGGATCATTTGAACGGACCAGTGCCTCGAAGACGATCTCTCGCTGCTGGTCATCCGCCACCCTCCCCCATCGCATCAGCCATCGGCAGGGGTGCAGCGGATGCGCCTCTAGGTAGGTGATCACCTGCGCCGCCGAGAATCCGGCGCCATCGACGGACGATGGCGGTTCGGCGTTGGGCTCCAGCCTCGGCAACCGGTCGAGGAACGCCTTGACCCTGGCGTCCACATCGGCCCGCAGTGCCATCAGCGCGTTCAGCGCTTCGGCGTCATCCAAACCGGCCAGTGCTTCAGACCAGGACTGGTGAAGCCAGAAGGAACGATCACGTACCAATCGCGCGCCGATCGTCCGAGCGACATGCATCCATCCAGTTGCCCCATCGAGTTCCGCCCATGCATGAGCTGCCCGGATCACCTGCGTTGCGGGAAGCCGGTCCAGCGCGACATCCAGCACGCGGCGTGCTTGCGTGCTGCCGCCTTCGGCGATCGCCTGGAGCAAAGCCACCCGGTGCTCCAGGTCACGCTCGTCAGCACCAGCGCATGCCTCATTGCCGGTTTCCACGGCCTCAGCAAGCGCCGATTCGACCGCGACCAGCACGACATGGGTCATGTTCGCCCGCGCCACAAGGTCGACCAGCAGGGAGTGCGATCCGCTTCGCACTGAGGGTCGTACACCCGGCAGATGACGCTGGCCTGGATCACCTCATTCTCGAGCCCATGCACGCCGTGGGTCATCACCTGTTGCATCGCGCGACCGTGGCCTCTTCGCAGTGCAGCTGCAAAGGCAGTTGGAGACAGCGGGAGGCGCTGAGACGTAAGATGCGACAGGTACATCAGGAACGAAGGGGCTGTGACGCCGTCATTGTCGGTGAGACGGCCATACGTGCATAGCACGCGACTATGCGGCGGCCCTGGCCAGCACCACCTCCACCTCCACAAACCAGATCGGATCCATCAACCCAGCCACGAACACCGCCGTCGACGCCGGCCGGTGGTCGCCCAGGTATTTGCGGCGCGCGCGCCGCACCGCATCGCCATCCTGACCGGCCACGATGTAGGTCGTGAGTTTCACGATATCGGTCGGCCTGCATCCGAACGACGCAGCCAATTGAACGATGTTGGCAAAAACCTGATCCGACTGCGCATCAATGCCAGCCGGTGTGCTGCCGTCCGGCCGAACGCCGAGTTGCCCCGAAAGATAAATCAGCTCCGTCCCGGCTTGAACCCGCGCAACGTGGCTGTACAGGCCCAGCGGCGCGTGCACGCCGGCGGGATTCTCAAAACTCAAAACCGGCGATTCGGCATCTTGCATACAGCGGCTGATGTATTGAATGGAAGCCACGACTCTATTCGATTTGAGTCAGCGCCCGACTACACAGCCTCAATCAGTCATTCATTTCAATGGACTCATCGCGGGCAGCCCGACGCTAATGACTGAGCAAGACCGTATCAAGATCCTGTGCGGAATGGGCGCTCATGAATTCATTGTCGCCCACCGCACGAAGTCCGGTCGCTCCTGATAACCCAGCACCGCCGCCGCCACCCGCGTAGGCAGCCGCTGCACACCGGCGTTGTACGCCTGCAGCGCCTGCCGGTATCGCTCCCGCGCGGCATCCACGTCCGCCTGGCCCCGTGTGAGCGATTGCCTGAGCGATTGCACATGCGGATCCTGCGCCACCGCCGGCTCCGCACCCGCGGCCGCCAGCAACCGGAACAGAGTGCCCGTGCATTCCGCGCGCACCTGCTTGTAGCGATCAAAGCGCTGAGGGTCATCGATCAAGGCGGCCGCATTGTCGAACTCGCCCAGCGAGCCGCACCGCGCTCGCGCGCCCGCACGAACGCCTGGGTCGAGCCCCGTCTTCTGATCCACCAGCGCCAGCACCACCGGCACCTCCGCAAACTGGGTCTGCTCGGCGGCGTGCACCTCGGCCCAGCGCGCCAGCACCAGCTGGTCCTTCCGATGCAGCTGATCCGCGGACCAGCCCATCCAGCCGGCCACCGCCAGCGCGGCGGCCACGCCCGTGACGATCAACGATGTCTTCATGTCCTGTCTTTCTCCGGCATTGGATAAAGGGCGGCGCCCCGGAATCACTCCCGGCGCGCCGCCCTGCCCTGCCTCACTTCACGGTGATGTCGCAGCTCTGGCCCACCCAGGTCAGCCCCGTCGGCACCGGCTTGGCGCCCGAATAACTGATCTGCATGCCCAGGTCCACCGAGCTGTTGGGCGCAATCGTGCCGTTCCACGCCACCGGCGTGATGGTGATGACGCGCCCATTCACCGAGAAGGTGCCGCTCCACGAATTGCTCAGCGTGAAGGCATTGCTTTCCGTAAAGCTCAGCGACCAGTTGCTCAGCGGCGTGGTGCCGAGGTTGGTCAGCCGGATGCTGGGCACCTGGCCGCTGCCCCAGTCATTGCTGGTGTCGAAGACCACGGCGCAGTTCTTCACGTCGTTGTCCACTTCCGTGGCCGTGACCGTCCGCGTGGCGGCATTGGCGGCGCTGATGCTGATGGTGGCCGCCCCGTTGAGCGAGTCCGCATCCTTGGCCGCGGCAAGCGTCACCGTCTGCGCCGTGTTCCAGTTGGCCGGCGTGAAGACCAGGTTGGCGCCCGCGGACACCGAGATGTCCGTGTCACCCGCGGTGCGAGCCACGGTCACCGTGACGTTGCTTGTCGGGGCCGCTGCCAGCTTCACCGTGAAGCTCTGGGTGCCCGTCTCCGGCACGGACACCGCCGAGGCGGACACGACCAGTTCCACCGGCACCACGATGTCCGAGTCCTGCTCCGTCGCCAGCACGCTGGCGCCATTCAGGCCGGTGGCACTCAGGGTGAATGTGGCCGAGCCGTTGACCGCGTCGGCATCCTTGGCCGCCGTGACAATGACCGTCTGCGCGGTGGCGTAGTTGTCCGGCGTGAAGACCAGCGACGGCGTGGACGTCGCCAGATCCGGATCACCGCCTGCCGTCTTGGCCACCGTCACCGTGACGTTCCCGGACGGCTTTTCGGACAAGGAGACACCGAAGCCCGCCGAGCTGCTCTCCGGCACCGTCAGCGTCGTCTTCGACACCACGATCGCGGGGCCCGTGGCAGGGAACAGCCGGCCGTAGTCCGCCTGGGCCAGCGCAATGTCGGCCTGCGCCCAGAAGCGGTGGTAGATCCAGGTCGGTTCGGCACCGCCCGCCAGATAGGCGCTCAGCTTGGCGAAGTCCGGATCCTGCTGGTACTTCGGTCGGATGCTCAGGAAGGTCGCATTCGAATCAATGACCGCGCCCTGCGCATTGGTACCGGTCCATCCCGGCGGCACATAGACACCGTCGCCGGTCGCGGCGTTGTAGGGATCATCAAAGCGCAGGTAATCCTTGCGCTTCTCTCCCACGGCCAAGCCCTTGGCGTCCTGATACTTGGCCCACATGCGATCCAGCAGCTCGCGCGCCATGGTCTTGGCGGCTGCATTGCCGGACTTCGCCGCGTAGTAGGTCAGCGTGCGGGCATAGGCAGCTGCGACACCCACGTCGTTGGTGAAGTCTGTCACCGTCACCCGCAGATTGGCATTGGCGCCCGGGCTGGCCGGATTCCAGGTGTCGGGCTTGCCGGACCATTGCAGCGAATTCGGAATCTCGTAGCTGCCGTCTGCGAGCAGTCGGGTATTGGCCATCGCCCACGCGGCCCACTTGTCCAGCAGCGCCTTGGCCTGCGCATCATTGCTCACGTAGTAAAGCTCGGCCACCCGGTGCATGGACCACACCTGGAATCCAAACCAGGTGTTGGAGGCTGGGTCGTGATAGACCGGCGCCTCGTCATAGAACATGCCGTAGAAGGTCGGCGTGCCAGCGGGCGGCTGTTCGTGATTGCCGTTCCAGCTGTTGGTCGCGCCGCCGGCAATCGCACCGTCAGCCGATTGCAGCCAGCGATAGAACTCCATCTGACGCTGGTAGCTCTTGCCCCAATCGCCGGAGGCCGACGGCGACAGCGGCTTGAATGCCGGCTGGGTGGACAGGGTCCAGGCCACCATCGGATTCTGATAACCAAAGTGGTTGTGGCTGGAGCTGATGCGCCACGCCCAGCCCGCCGACGAATCCAGCGCACCGCCCCAGGCGTAATACCAGGACATCAGGTAGTGCTGGTTGTCCCGAAGGCCGTTGGCATCCGCGGCACCGGAGCCGCCCGGGCAGGTCGTCGGACCCACGCAGTTACCGATGCGTTTGAAGTATTTGTCGAACATGGCGTAGCGCAGGAAGTCGCCCATCTTGGCGGCCTTCTTGACCAGGTCCGCCACCTGCGCCCCCTTGCCCTGCTCGGTTGCCCAGACATTGGCCCAGTAGATGGCCTGAATGGCGCGGCCGTCCGCATCCGGCGCATTGGTGTAGCGCCATTGCTTGGCGTAGTTGCTGTCGCCGGTGAACAGGCTCAGGAAGCCCTGCGTGCCGCCGTTGCGCCCCCATTTGAAGGTCTCGCAGGACGGATGCGGAATCGTCTCCCACACCGATTCCTGCGCGCCGCGCTGGAAGGTGTTGATATAGGCCGGCTTGGTCACGCCGTCCCCGCAGCGCCCATACCCATACCAGTTGTCGACGTCCATCAGCCAGTGCATGCCGTAGATATCCCGGTTGCCATAGGTTGCGGCCAGCTCATTGCCGATCGGGTCCTGACCGACCGGTGTGCCGAATTCCAGCGGCGACGGATAGTTCTTCGGCAGCGCATATTCCCCGGCATACGAGGCCGGCTTGCTGGCGTTGTAGAAGCTGTTGGTGGGCTGGTCCGCCTGGGCCGGAATGATGTACTTTTCCATGTTGGCCCAGGCCGCGTTCAGCGGGCCCCAATCGCCGGTCACCCTGCCGTATTGAGCCTCCAGCCAGATCCAGAAGCTGTAAGCCTCGGAGGTGGTTTCATGGCCATGGTCCGGCGCTTCGACGATCAGCGTCTCCACCGAGTGATACGGCACCCCCTGCGGGCTGAAGTAGCCGTTGGCGGGATTCTTGATCTTGTTGTATTGCTGCAGGAAGCGCTGGTTGTAGTCCGTCTGCGCGTGGGCGCCGAAGGCGGCGACCAGGGCGGCCGCGAGCAGGACTCTGCGGGGCGCCTTGCGGGAGGCCTTGCGAAGGAACTGAATCATGGTTTGTCTCCTGATGAACCCGTTTTTCGGGCGTGAGTTCCCCCTGGACCCGTCGCGGTGAACGACGGGCCCTGAGGGTGATGGGGGAAGCAGTGAAAGGGCCTTACTTGATGACGACCTGGCAGCTCGCGCCCGTCATCACGACGGCGCTGGGCGTGGGCTTGGTCCCGCTGTAGCTCAGCTGCATGCCGGCATCGGTGTTGCCGCCAGCCGCCACGGTGGCGTTCCAGGTCTGCGGCGTGAAGCTGACCTTGGTGCCGGTGGCGACAAAGGTGCCGCTCCAGCTGTTGCTCACCGTGATGCTGTTGCTCTCGGTGAAGCTCACACCCCAGTTGCTGATCGGCGTGGTGCCGGTATTGCTCAGCAACAGACGGAAGACCTGCCCGCTGCCCCAGTCATTGCTGGTGTCCAGCGTGAGCGTGCAGTTGCTGGAACCGCCACCGCCACCGCCACTGCCGACGGGCGTGGCCGAGACCGGATCGGAGACCGTCACACCGGCGCTGTTACGCGCCCCCACCTTGTAGAAGTAGGCCGAGCCATTGGTCAGGCCGCTGTCCACATAGCTCAGGGCACTGAGACCGCTGGCCAGGGACGTGTAGCTGCCGGTGGCGCTGCTGGCGCGGGAGACCTCGTAACTCGCCGCACCGGTGACAGCGGACCAGCTCAAGGTGACCTTGCCGTCGCCGGCCGCCGCCGTGGGCGCCGGCGCTGCCGGCGGGCCAGCCGGCGTGGTGGCGGATACCGCATCGCTGACGGCACTTTCCCCGGAGTCGTTGCGGGCGCTCACCGTGTAGTAGTAGCGGGTGCTGCCGGCCAGGCCGCTGTCCACATAGCTGGTGCCGGTGGGCGATGCAAGCAGTGCAAAGCTGCCCGCCGTTCCAGTGGTGGAGCGCTTGAGGGTGTAGCCGGTGGCATTGGCGGTGGCCGCCCAGCTCAGGCTGATGCTGCCGATGCCGGCTGTGGCCGTCAGGCCGCTCGGCGTTGCGGGCACCGGCACGGCCACGCCACCACAGGCGGTGGGTTCATTGCCCCAGACCTTGCGGCCATTGTCATACAGCGTGATGCCACTCACCTTCAGCGGTGCGCTGCCGGTCGTGCCCAGCCCTGCATACGACGGGTCATTGGACGGATTCCAGAAGGTGGTGCTGTCCGGTGCCGCCAAGCGGATCTGGATCTCCTTCTTGTAGGCGGATTGCCCACCCGGATAGACCTTGGTCCCGGTGAAGTCGCCCACGGCATAGAAGATGTTGCTGCTGCCACAGCGCACCAGGCCACGGGCGACGCCGCCGTCGCTGTAGTTGGCACTGACCTTGATGTCCGCAGCCGTGCGACCGGCTGCAAACACTTCGCTCAGATCGACGTAATAGCGCAGGCTCAGCTTGTCAGTCACCCGCGCCGGCCAGCCGCTGCGGTTGTTCACCACCGCCTTCACCTCGGTGTAGGTGGTGCCGGCGCTGTTGAGCGCGGCCTCGACGAAGTACTCGTCATCGGTCGGCACCTCCGCCTGCGGGAAGTTGGCCAGCGGCACGCTTCCGGGGAAGAGCTGCTGGGCACCGGCCAGCACGCCCACGATGGACGCGTTGTAGTCGATGGCGACTTCGTTGGAGACGTAGTCCGAAATCGAATCGGTGTAGGCGTCATTGGCGCCGGGCCCCCCCACCAGCGCGCCATACAGCACGTGGCGATGATTTGCCGGTAGCGTTTGACTGTCCGCCCACGATCCATGCGCGGTGCGATGGTGCGGATGCTGCGGCGAATTGGCGCCAAAGCCGATCAGGTAGCTGCTGTTGCGTGGGTTGCTGCCCAGCGCATAGTTCAGCTGCTGCATCGCAAAGTCGCGATAGCGCTGTTGCTTGGTGCTGTCACTCACGTCCTTGGCATAGACCATGGCAATAAATGATTCGTTCAGCGCATAGCGCAGCGACCCCCATTGCGACAGCCAGGCCAGGCCGCCCGGGGTGTAGGTGACGCGCTCCCCTTCCGATGTGCCGGTGGTCCAGTAGGCCAGGTTGCGCTCGATCGCATCCTTGTACTTCTGCTTGCCGGTCAGGCGCGCCAGCAGCAGATAGCTGCCGTAGTGCTTGCTGTCCCAGTCCTGCGTCCACTTGTAGGGCAGATAGGCGGTCTGGCCCTCGGAGCCGAAGCCTCCCGCACCAGTGGTGACGAAGCTTTCCGCCTTGGTGAGGTAACTGGCTTCGCCGGTGGCGCGATAGAGCCAGATCGCCCCCCAGGCGAGTTCATCAAAATAGCCCGACCAGGAGTTGTAGTAGCCCTGGGCATCGGTGATGCATTCGACGTACTTCTGGCGCTTGGTGTCGGCCAGGTCGTACAGCTGCCTGGCGTGAGTGAGCAGCGTGGCTGAATAGCTGGGGTCGCTCGTCTTGAACACCATGGACGCCGCCGCCATGGCCGCGGCTGTTTCGCCGGCCAGATCGGAGCCGCCGCAGGTCGCGTCGATCTTGTAGGCCGGCGCCTCCTTCGGATAAACCTCCACCGGCCCCCACCAGCTGTGGTCGGTGCTGCCGTTGCCTACCTGGCCGTACAGCACATTCGCGCTGGGATGGGCCTTGATGAAGTAGTCATTGATCCAGCGCAGATTGCGCAGCAGCGCATCGTACTGGCCGGCGTCCTTGTGCCCCGCTTCGAACTCCAGTGCGCCCCAGGCCAGTTGCGTGGCGGTCGATGCCGCAGGGAAGCCGAACTTCACATGATCCCCCGCGTCATACCAGCCGCCGCTGAGATCCAGGCCCACGTCACTGCCGTCGGTCAGGCGTGAGTCGCCACGCCAGCTGACGCGATTCCATTCCGGCTTCTTGCCGGACTGCTGCGCTTCATAGAACAGGATGGACTTCTGCAGTGCCTCTGCATAGTTGTAGGCAGGCGCTGCGGCGGCCTTGACGCCGCTGCTGGTGGCCAGCGCTTTGGCACTCGGCCCGGCATCGGCACTGGCGGTGCTTCGAGTCTGGTCGCCGCCGCCGCAGGCCGCCAGGGTGAGGGCCAGGCATGGCGCGGCCCATCGCGTCCGTCCACGACGCGTCTGAATCAGGGTACTCATACTGCTTGTCTCCGGGTGTTGCTGTGGTGGTGGAACAGCTGCTCAACACGCATGCAGCTGCCCGCCTGGGCCCCTGATGGGAGCTCCGGGCGCTTCGCTAAACCCCGATGGAAAAACGCTTGGCTCGCTCGTTTTGGACAACGTTGTCAGCTTGAGAGAGAAAAAAGGCCAAAGGGCTTGGCCGTCTCAAACCGCACGTTGTTCTGGCTTCAAGGCGCCATCCGGACAGCGGGTCCGGGGACAGGCCTTGATTGAATGCAATCCGTCAGTGATTGCATTCAGTGGGAGTGATGCTCTTCCGATTTCTTGGACACGTCAACCTCCCCTTGCCAAAACAAACACATGCAACAAGGGTTGTTTCTGACGCTACACCCGGAATACTTGAACTGCCTGGGCCAATCGCTCCGCCTGATTCTTCAGGCTCTCAGCCGCCGCGGCGCTCTGCTCCACCAGGGCGGCATTCTGCTGTGTCACCTGATCCAGTTGCGAGACCGATTCACTGATCTGTCCAATACCGCTGGTCTGCTCATTAGCCGCGGAACTGATCTGTGCGATGAGTGTCGACACGCCCTGAACCTGCTCCACGATGTGCACCATGGCGCTGCCCGCCTGCGCCGCCAGGGTATTGCCGGTGGCAGCGGTTTCCGTGCTCGCGGCAATGAGGCTCTTGATCTCACGGGCGGCCTCGGCCGAACGCTGGGCCAGTTGGCGCACTTCCCCGGCGACGACCGCGAATCCGCGTCCCTGTTCTCCGGCACGTGCGGCCTCCACTGCCGCATTCAGCGCGAGGATGTTGGTCTGGAACGCAATGCCGTCGATGACGCCGATGATCGAGCTGATGCGTGAGGCGCTGCTGTTGATGTCGTTCATCGTGCCGACCACCTGATCCACCACACGCCGTCCCTCGGTGGCGGCCTGCTGCGCCTGCCCGGCCAGACGGCTGGCCTGATGCGCGTTGTCGGCACTGGTGCGCACCGTGCCGGACAGCTGCTCCATCGACGATGCGGCCTGCTGCAGGCTGCTGGCCTGCTGCTCGGTCCGCTGGCTGAGGTCCGCATTGCCGCTGGCAATCTGGGTGGAGCCGGACACAATCGATTCACTGCCGTCGCGGACGGTGGAAACGATGCCGGTGAGGTTGTTGTTCATCTGCTGCAAGGCCTGCAACAGCTGACCCGTCTCGTCCGTGCTCGTCACCTCGATGCGGGAGGTCAGGTCGCCCGAGGCCACGGTCTGCGCCACTTGAACAGCGCGTCGGATCGGTACCGTGATGGCGCGGGAGGCTGAGAGCCCCAGCGCCACGGCCAGCGCCAAGGCCACCAGCGTCCCGTAGATCAGGATGTTGCGGGCGATGGTGCCGGTCGATGCAGAGTCGGCAGCGCGCACCGTCAGCAGGTCCCGTTCTTCCTTGTCAAAGGCGGCATGCAGGGCGCGAAAGGCGTCCATCGCCGCCTTGTCCTTGCCGCCTCGGAATTCGGTCGCCAAGTCAGTCGCGGTGCGCGCGCCGGCGCTCACCTGCCGCCGCAGTTCGATCAACGATTGCGCGACGGCCCGGAACTCCCGCGAGCGCGCCTGCATGTCTTCCAGACGCCGTTGCTGCGCGGGGTTGTCGCTCGTGAGTTGGCGCGCTTCGTTCCAGTGTTTGTCGAAGTCGGCGGCGCCGCCGTTGTACGGTTCGAGGAACTGCTCGTCGCCGGCCAGAAGGAAGCCGCGGGTGCCGGTCTCCATGTTCACCATTGCCTTGAGCATGTTCTCGCCCTGGGCGAGCACCTGGTAGGTGTGGGTGGTCATGCCGCTGGCACCCGCCAGTCGGTTGGATGCGATCAAGGCGCTGATCACGCAGATCAGGAACACGGCAATGACGCCACCAAGGGTCAGGGCCAGTCGGCGGCCAATGGACAGTCCGGACAACATCGCACCTCCAAGCCCCGAACGGTCGCCGGGGATGGAAGGAATGCGGCAACTTCAATGCCGTACGGCAAGCATCCGTTCACTCTTCCGGGCGACTCGCCACCTTGATCCACTGCTGCAACCATTGAACGATCCGGCTGTGCCCGTCCAGGCGATGAGAAGGCCGTCCCTTGCCCAAAGTGTGATGGTCCCCGCCGGGATACAGCACCATGGCTGCGGTCGTCCCCGCACGTCGCAGCTTCACAAACATCTCTTCCGACTGGCACTTCGGGCATCGCTCATCGTCCTTGCCCTGCAGGAACAGCGTGGGCGTGCGGCTCTTGCCGATATGAGCCATGGGTGACAGGGCCACCATCAGATCACGGCTCGTTTCGGGGCGGCCTTCCATGGAGAACGGGTCCGCGTAATAGCCGCTATCCGAAGTGCCGTAGTGCGTCTCCAGATTGCCCACGGGCGCGCTTACCACGGCCGCCCGGAATTCATCGCAATTGCCGGTGGCATAGGCGCTGAAATAGCCGCCGTAGGACGACCCGGCAATGGCCACCCGCGCATCGGCCAGTCCCTCCTTGCGCAGCGCAGCGATGGCGGCACGGTGCTGTGGCAGGTCCAGTTGACCCCACCGGCGACGCAGGCGCTCGCTGAAGCGTCGCCCATAGCTGGCCGACCCCACCGCATTGAGCGCCAGCACCGCCCACCCCTGGCTGACCAGTACGTGCCAGTAGAGCGTGGTGGCGAATTGCAGCATCACATAGCTCGCCGGTCCGCCGTGCACGTCCACCAGCAGCGGGCGGCATCGGGGCGCACCGGCGGGCGTCATCAGCCAGCCATCCACCGGCTCATGGCCGCCCTCCCCGTCCGGCAGCTGGAAGGTCCGGTACTCCACCTGCATGGGCAGGCGCTGGCGCCACCAGGCATTGAAATCAGTGAGTGGGCGACAGTGGCGTCCGTCCAGGTCGCAGCTATGGACTTCGATGGGATGGTCGATGCCCTCTTCCACATAGACGATCAGGTCCTGGGCCGCCATCAGAGTGACATGTCCGGTCTCCGGCGTGAATAGCGGCGTCACTTCACCGCTGCCCACGTCGATGCAGACGATGCGCTGCAAACCGCGCCACGCCTGGATCGCCCGCAGGCGACGGCTGTCCGCATCCCAGTAGAGAGGGCCGGACACAAGCTCCGCCGCGTCGTCCGCGCGAGGGTCGCCCACGCCGCGCACCACTCCGCTGCCCACCTCCACCTGCCACAGGTGCATGATGGGGTCGCCGCCGTCCTCGGCGCCCATGAAGGCGATGGTGGCGCCATCCGGCGACCAGGCGGGCCACGAGGCGGTGGCGACCGTGGTGGTCAGGCGTCGCATCGGCGGGAAGGGTCGATCGTGGGGCCCGATGTCCAGCACCCAGACGTCCTTGCAATGCGACTGCTGCTCGACCTCCCGACTGCGGGTGAAGGCCAGCCGCTCGCCGTCTGCGGACCAGCAGACATGGCCCACGTCGTAATCGCCTCGGGTGAGCAGCGTGGTGGCCCCGCAGGCGACGTCCAGCAGCACGATGTGAAGCCGCTCATCGAGGATGTAGCCGCTGCCATCCATTTTGTAGGGCAGGCGCCAGACCACTTCCGGTGCGGACGAAGGGGCTGCTGCGCGGGTGGGGTCCACTGCCGCAGCGCCTTCAACCTGCTGATCCGGATCCACATTCATGGCGCAAATCAGCGCCAGTTGACGGCCCCCGGGGCGCCAGACCAGATCGACGACCGCCGCTTCGAAGCGTGTGAGCTGCCGCGCTTCTGCGCCGTGCCCATCGAGCAGGTAGACCTGCGGTGTCCCCCCATGCCGATCACTGAGGAAGGCAATGCGCCCATCGTTCGGTGCACAGCGGGGGCGTGTCTGATGGCCCGCAGTGAAGGTCAGCTGGCGAGGAGCTGTCGCGGCCCCAGGGTGCAATGCGGCAGTGCCGGCAGCATCCGCAAACCCGCCAGATGCTGACAGTGCTGCGGCTGCATCCAGCGGCAACTCCCAAAGCTGGGATTGATAGCCATCCTCGGAGGCCAGCGCTGTCTTGACCGCGCAGATTGCGCTGGCAGCACCCGAGCGAAGGTCGATGGATTCGACGCGCTGTTCATGGAACAGGTCCCGTGGTTCAAACGGCGTGACGGAAGCGGTCATCTTGGCTCTCCAAGGCTGCAATGAAAAAGGCCGGCCATTGCGGACCGGCCTTTCATCAGGTCAGAAAGACTCAACGGTCTTGGCGCTGTTGATTGCCGTCTTCCCGTTGCTGACCGCCTTGCTGACGCTGCTGGTCGGCGCGGTTCTGAGAGCCTTCTTCACGCTGCTGACCCTGCTGGGGCTGCTGGGTCTTCCCTTGGGAGCCCTGGCCCTGCTGACCTTGCTGCCCTTGGCTTTGCTGGTTCTGCTCACGCTGGCTGCTGCCAGAACCACCTTGTTGCCCTTGCGAACCTTGATTCTGATTGGATTGCTGAGTCATGCTGGTCTCCATTTGGAATCATTGGCACATGCCAACAATCACAGGGATGCAACCCTGGTGCCGCACGAAAGCCATGCAGCGTCCATATCTTGAAATGCCGATGAACAGGGGCCTGGCGCCCATTCGTTGCCCATGCGCCACGCATGCTTGCCAGGGCAAGTGTGTGATCTCTGCGGCAGGGATTCCAGAATCGGAAAGTTCGTTGAAGGTCCCGCCGTTCGGACGGTGGACTCGTTCATGGAACGGTCGTCGCGAAAGGGGTAGAGAGGGGGGCCAGCACCATCCCGATGCCGAACCCCCAAAGGCGGAGCAACGTCGCTATCGCCCGCGCCGCTGGCTTACTTTTTGGGCGGGAAGCCTGGCATCCCTGGCATCCCTGGCATTCCCGGAAAGAGGCTGCCCGCTTTCTCAAACTGCTCCTGCATCTGCAGGAACAGGTTCTTGGACTGCTCCAGATAGTTGCCCATCAGGCCCTGCATGACCGGCGCCTGCCCGCTCATGAACTGGGACCACAATTCCGGATTGAAGGCCGCGCCCTGGCTGTGCTCGGCGAATCGGGCCTGCATCTCGGTGAAGGTCTGGAGATTCTTTTCCAGATAGGCGCCCATCATCCCCTGCATGGCATGGCCATAAAAACGGATGATCTGCGCCAGCAGCGGCGTGGAGAACATGGGCATGCCGCCCATTTCCTCTTCCAGGATGATCTGCAGCAGGATGGAGCGGGTCAGCTCCTCGCCCGACTTGGCATCGCGGACTTCGAACTCGGCGCCCTCCAGCACCATCTTCTTCACGTCCGCCAGCGTGATGTAGCTGCTGGTGTGGGTGTCGTAGAGCCGCCGGTTGGGATATTTCTTCAGGACGCGCGGGCCTTGGCTCCGCCCGGCCTCATCGGTGCCAGGGGCGGATTTTCCGCGTCGGGCCGTCACCATGTTGTCTCCTCTTGGGGGGTATGGGCCCATTCTAGGAGGGTGGCTGTCGGCGCCCTGACACGTGTTTTCCCCTGATGTGCGCGTGGCGGTGCATCGGGGCGTGCATCTTTCGCGTCTCCTGCACGAAGTTGGGGCTCGGTGCGGTGATGCTCAGGTGCTGTCTCGGGCAATGATCTCGAAACCCACATCCACGTGCCGCTGCTGCACCGGTTCCGATTTGCGCTCGGCCCGCTCGATGATGAAGCGCGCCGCCTGCCGGCCAATCGCCGTGCCGTCGATCCGCACGGTGGTCAGCGACGGCGACATGTCCGCCGCCATCGCCAGATCCCCGAAGCCGATCACGGCCAGATCCTGCGGAATGCGCAGCCCCCGCGCCTGCGCTTCCAGCATCACACCGACCGCCAGCGAGTCGGAGCTGCAGAACACGGCGTCGATGTCCGGATGTGCCTCGAGCAGTTCCGCCAGACCCCGCCGACCGCTGCCCAGTGTCGTGGGCGTCTCCATCTTGGCAATCGGCACCTCAGGCACCCCCTGCGTCATCGCCTGCTCCTGGAAGGCGCGGAACCGGCGCTGGGCCCGTTCATCACTGCCCGCCACACCGGCCAGCCGCCGGTAGCCGCGCTGCACCAGGAAGTCCGCCACGCTGCGTCCCACCTCCACATGGGAGAAGCCCACCAGCATGTCGATCGGGTCCTCGCTCTGGTCCCAGGTTTCCACCACCGGCACACCGGCCGCACGCAGCCGCAGACGGGTGTCGGGCGAATGGCTGGTGCCGGTCAGCACCAATCCGTCCGGACGACGGCCGATCATCGCGTCCAGCCAGGCATCTTCGCGGGCGTTGTCGTAGCCGGTCTGGCCCAGCAGCACCTGATAGCCGGCCTCGAAAAGCGCTTCGGTCAGGCTCTGCACGGTCTCCAGAAAGACCAGGCCCGCGATCGTTGGCACCGCCACACCCACCATCCGGCTGCGCATGGAAGACAAGGCCCCGGCCAGCAGGTTGGGCACATAGCCGGTGCTGCGGACCGCTTCGGTCACCCGCGCGCGCACCTCCGCCGACACCTGGTTCGGTGTGTTCAGCGCGCGGGACGCCGTGATGGGGGCGACGCCGGCCAGCTTGGCAACGTCACGCAGGGTGACGGCGCCACTGCCTTTTCGGCGACGGGGACGGGGGAAGCTCTCGGCATCAGACATGGGCGCAGATCATAGAGCGCACAAGTACCCTGCCAGACGGGCCAGGCCTGTCTCCCTCTGAGGAGATCCCTCCAGAATGGCGTGCGCGCCACAGCCGCCCCATGGAGAACCGGTGGATGGCGCGGCGCGCAACGTCCCTTCAGGCCGTCTTCAGTTCGTCCTGCTCCAGCACGCCGACCCGGTCGCGAAGCGAATCGATGTAGGCGACCAACGCTTCGGAGTCATTGGGGAACTTCCGGGCGAAGAGGATGTCGCCGGGGCCATGGAAGTTGTCCGCGGGAAACCGCCGTTCCCGCATGACATCCTTGACCAGCGACATCCCGAAGGTCTCGGGACTCGCCTTGCCGGGCGACCAGTAGTTGCGTGTGACGTTGCGGACGACCTTGGGCAGGAAGGGTGAGTTGCCCACCAGCGTGTGGATGAAGGTCTCATCCGCGCAGACGGTGGTGGAGAAGTAGCGGGTCAGGGACGGGTGGGTATCGGCGTAGTCGAGCACGTACTGCGCGCAGTCCCGGGTCAGCGCCCACCAGGTGGCACCGCCGTAGGGCCGCAGGCCTTCCAGGTGCTGGTGATAGTCCCGCCATTCCTTCACCAGCCCGGCCTTGAGCAGGGCCCAGGCGAGGTAGCGGAACGGCCCGGGGCGCGGCACGCGGCGCGCGATACGTGCTTCCGGCTTGCCTTCCCGGTCGTTGGGCATCTCGATCAGGTTGATGAATTCCGTGTCGGGCTGCCGGTCAAAGAATGCCTGGATGTAGTGCGTCGAATGCACCGGATAGTCGACACCGCTGAGCAGCACCAGCCGATCCACCCGTTCTGGTGCGGAGAGCGCCGTGCGCATCAGCTCCAGAATGGCCTCCACCTGCGAGTAATCCCCCCAGTGAACCGACACGCGGTGCGGCGTGAAGTGGACGCCGTGGGCCGCGAGGTCCTCGAAGTCCGAGAGGGGCGTTTTCTTGTCCACATGCATGAAGATTCGCGATTGCGGATGCTGCAGGCTACGCACCAGACGGCGGACATGGTCCGGGGCGTTGTGGACCAGGAGCAGGTAAGCGGTGGTCATGATGGGCCTTTCAGGGCTGTTGGAATGGCTCAGGTCGTCGTCCGCGGCGGCAAACCGCATTCCATCCCGCATTCGCGGTGGTCCGTCTGAGGCGTGTCCAGGCCCATGTCCGCATGTCGGGGCTCATCGGGGCCTCTGCGTGGCACGGACCTTGCAGGTTTCCACGCATTCATCCATTGCTCTGGAGCGCACACCTTGAACCGACTCGACGTCACCGAGAAGATCATTGCGACCAAGCTTGCGAAGGGCCTGAAGTGGTCGGATGTCGCCCGCGAGGTGGGGCTCAGCAAGGAATGGGTGACCGCCGGCTGTCTGGGCCAGATGACCTTCGATGCGACACAGGCCGCCACACTGGCCCGGCTGTTCGACCTCACCGAAGCAGAGACGCAGTGGCTGCAGGTGGTGCCCTACAAGGGGAGCCTGCCCACTTCAGTGCCCACCGACCCACTGATCTACCGCTTCTACGAGCTGGTGAGCGTCTACGGCACCACCTTCAAGGAACTGATCCACGAGGAGTTCGGGGACGGCATCATGAGCGCCATCGACTTCCGCATGGACCTGCAGCGGGAGCCCGATCCGAAGGGAGACCGCGTCAGCATCGTCATGAGCGGCAAATTCCTGCCTTACAAGACGTATTAAGGCCGGGCGTTAGCATCCGGGCATGCATTTCTACCAACCGTCTCAAGGGCATGGCCTGCCCCACGATCCCTTCAATGCCATCGTCGGTCCGCGGCCGATCGGATGGATCGCCAGCCAGGATGCGCACGGCGTGCTGAACCTGGCGCCCTACAGCTTCTTCAACGCCTTCAATTACACGCCGCCGATCGTGGGTTTTGCGAGCCTCGGCCGCAAGGACACGGTGCGCAACATCGAGGCCACCGGGGAATTTGTCTGGAACCTGGTGACCCGTGATCTGGCCGAGGCGATGAATGCCAGTTGCGCGGCCGTCGGGCCGGAGGTGGATGAGTTTGCGCTGGCGGGGCTGGACACGGCCCCGTCCCGGGTGGTGCAGGTGCCGCGCGTGGCGGCCAGCCCCGTCGCGTTTGAATGCCGCGTGACCCAGATCGTGCAGTTGCGGACCGCCAAAGGGGACCCCGTGGAGACCTGGCTGACCTTGGGCGAAGTGGTGGGCGTGCACATCGACGAACGGTTGCTGGTGGACGGGGTCTATGACACCGCTGCAGCGCGCCCGGTGCTGCGCGGCGGCGGGCCGGCGGACTATTTCGAACTCGGCGAGAAGTTCCAGATGCGCAGACCGTGACCACCGGGCCGCCGGCCCGCGGCTGTTCTTGAAATTGCGCAATCGCATTGCGCTGCCGGATGGTGCAAGGCATGCTGGGCTGCGATCCGGATGTTCCGGGTCGCTCCCTACCGGAGCCTGCTCATGTACCAACATCTTCTGGCCCCCATTGACGGCAGCGCCACCTCGGGCCGGGGCCTGGCGGAAGCCATCCGGCTGGCACAGGCGCTGGGCGCCCGCATCACGCTGCTGCATGTGCTGGATGTCTATCCCTTCTTCGGTCATTCGGGTTGGAGCGGACAGCTGGAAGCCGACCTGGTGCCGCGCCGCGCGGTGGCGCAGGAAATGCTGGGCACCGCGGCGCTTCAAGTGCAGGAAGCCGGGGTGCCGGTCAGCATGGTGCTCAAGGAATGCCTGGAACCGCATGCCGGCGTGGAGATCGTGCGGCAGGCCCGCGAACTGAAGGTCGATGTGATCGTCATGGGCACGCACGGACGGAGAGGCATTTCCCGCATGCTGCTGGGCGGCGACGCGATGATCGTGCTGCGAGACAGCCCGGTGCCGGTCCTGGTGCTGGGGCCGTCCGAGGGCGAGGCCTGATCGGCCTTTGACCAATCGCAAGCATTGCCGACGTGTCGGGATGACGGCGCGGCCGCCGCGGGAGAACAATGGTTGTGCTCAAAGGAGGACACCATGTTCAGACAAGTGCTTGTGGCGTATGACGGCAGTGCACCGGCGGAATCGGCGCTGACCGCGGCGCTGGACCTGGCGCGAGGCCAGCCCACTGACCTGCTGCTGGCAGTCGTGGTGTCGGACCTGCCGCTGGATGTCGAGATGTCCAGTGGCGCGATGCTGGAGGCCTCGCGGGAAGCGCAGCAGGCGGAAGCGGAACGCATCCTGGCCGTGGCGCGAGCCCGTGTGGCGCAGGCGGATCTCCCGTGCCGCTGCGCGGTGCTGCTGTCCGGCGGGCGTCGCACGGCCGAAGTGATCGTGGACCATGCCGTGCGGGAGCATGCGGGGCTGATCGTAGTGGGCTCCCATGGGCGGCGCGGTGTGAGCCGGGCGCTGCTGGGCAGCGATGCGGAACTGGTGGCGCGGTTGTCGCCGGTGCCGGTGCTGATCGTGAAGACGCCGCCTGCAGCGCACTGAACACCTCCGTGGGCCGAGCCCGCTGAACGCCAACGTGGGCAGAGCCCCGTGAACGCCAACGTGGGTAGAGCCCCGTGATCGCCAACGCCGGCGGCCCGTGCCTCGCTGCCGCTCAATGCGACATCAGCACGGGCACCGTCATGGCATCCAGCAGGGTGCTGGACGCACCGCCAAACAGCGCTTCGGTCCATCTCGGATGGCTGTAGGCGCCCATCACGATCAAATCGGTGCTGAGATCCGCTGCGGCGGACAGCATCGCCTCCCCCACCGGCAGGCGGGTGACCAGATCCTGCAGCTGGGCTTCGACGCCCTGGAAGGCGAGCCACTGGCGCATGCTGTGCATCCGCTGAAGTGAGCGGGCGTCTGCGTTGAGCGTCTCGCCGACGCCTCCACGGCCACCGTCCAGGCTCTCGCCACGGCCCTCCCCCGCCTCTCCCACCCGGCGCCAATGGGCGAGCTGAACCTTCTGCGCACGACGCAGCAAGGGCAGCGCATCGGTCATCGCGCGCACGGACTCGCGGCTGTCATCCCAGCCGATGAGCATTTGTTGCCATTGCAGCGGGCCGCGATGGGTGTAGGGCACCAGCAGCACCGGACGGGCACTGTGCAACAGCACCTGCTCCAGCACGCGGCGATCGTGCCGGTGGCCGGGGTGGTCAGGATCCGGCTGGCTCATCACCAGCAGGTCCACGCAGTGCGCCCGCTCGGCGAAGCAACTGGCCACGTCCGCCTGCTCCGCCACGGCCTCGAAGGAGTTCAGGCGAGACGCCAGGCAGCGACCGCGGAAATCGGTGGCTGCGGTCTCGGCCGCCTCCATGAGCATCGCCCACGCCGACGGCCCCGATTCCACCAGCACGGCCGCGGCCTCCGGCTCACAGGGAGGCTCCAGCAAGCCAGTGGGAGCCAGGCCGATCAGGTGCGCATCGAAGTCCTGCGCCAGACCGATGGCCACATCCACACGCGCTGCGCAGGACGGCGATCCGTCCAGCGCCACCATCACCGTTCGATAGGTCATGAGGGGCCCTTCAGAAGGTCAGTACGGCGCGGCCCTCGATCTGGCCCCGACGCAGCGCATTGAAGATGCCGTTGATGTCTTCGAGCGCATAGTGGGTGGTGTCTGCATGGACCTTGCCTTCGGCGGCAAACGCCAGAGCTTCGTTCAGGTCCTGACGGGTACCCACGATGGAGCCCCGCACCGTCTTGGCGTTGAGCACCATGTCGAAGATGGGCAGCGCGAAGTCCCCTGGCGGCAAGCCCACCATGGACATCGTGCCGCGCTTGCGCAACATGCCCAGCGACTGCGCGAACGACTCGCGGGAGACCGCCGTCACCAGCGCCCCGTGCACACCTTGCAGCTCCCGCTGCAAGGCCTTGGCCGGATCCTCCAGACGGGCATTGACGCAGAGTTCCGCCCCGAGGCGGGTGGCCTGCCGCAGCTTGATGTCGTCCACATCCACCGCCGCGACATGAAATCCCATGGCGCGGGCGTATTGGATGGCGAGGTGTCCCAGCCCGCCGGCACCGACCACCGCCACCCACTGGCCGGGGCGCGCGTCCAGCATCTTCAGGCCCTTGTAGACCGTCAGGCCGGCACAGAGGATCGGCGCGAGCGACTCGAACGACCCCTCGTCTGGCAGATGACCGATGTAGTTGGGATCGGCCAGCGCATATTCCGCGAAGCCGCCATTGACGGTGTAGCCCGTCATCTGCTGGTGGTCGCAGAGGGTCTCCCAGCCGGTCAGGCAGTGTTCGCAATGGCCACAGGCCGTGTGCAGCCAGGGCACACCGACGCGGTCACCTTCACGCACCTGCGAGACACCGGCGCCCACCGCGGCGACGGTCCCCACCCCTTCATGGCCCGGGATGAACGGCAGCGGCGGCTGGACCGGCCAGTCCCCGTCGGCGGCATGCAGGTCGGTGTGGCAGACGCCGCAGGCGGCGAGCTTGACGAGGATCTGACCAGGGCCCACCTCGGGAATGGGGACATCTTCCAGAACCAGGGGTTGACGGTAGGCGCGGACCACCGCAGCTTTCATCTTGGCCATGGCAGCTCCTCAAGCCTTGCGACGCAGCACGGTGTAGAGGGGGCAATATCCCGCCAGCCCGGTCAGCAGCGGGACCAGCCCGATGAAGCCCCAAGGGCCGATCCAGCCCAGCCCCGCGGCCAGAATCAGTGCAGTGCCTGCGCCGACGCGCAGCAGCCGTTCGGTGGTACCCACGTTCATCGACATCGCCGTCTCCTGGAACGTCCCGACTTGAGGACGGACTCAGCGTAGGCGCTTCAGCAGGACGATGGATTGCGCTGCATCAAGTTTTGCAGCGGCGGGCGTCTGATCTGCGGGATCAACGACCAGCGGCGGGCAGCTGCACAAAGAACTCAGCCCCGCGTCCAGGCCCGGCGCTGGTGGCCCAGACTTCGCCGCCGTGCACCTCGACCAGGTTCTTCACCAGCGCCAGGCCAATGCCCAGGCCCGACTGCTGCGAGCGCCCGGCCGGCGCCTGCACAAACGGCTCGAAGACGGTGCTGAGCATGTCGTGTTCGATACCGGCGCCTTGATCGGTCACCGCCACCGTGTGGAAGGGCCCGGAGCGCATCGCCGCCATGGTCACCACGCCGCCCTCCGGGCTGAACTTGATGGCATTGGTCAGCAGGTTGCCAAACACCTGAATGAGCCGGCCGGCATCGCCGACGACTTCCATGGGCTTCTCTGGCCAATGCAGGTTGACCTGCACGCGCTTCTGACGGCTCAGTTCGTCGCAGGATTCCACCGCGGATTCCATCAACTCGCACAGATCCACCTGGGCCTTGGTGATGTCCAGCAGATGCGCCCGGATGCGGGTCAGGTCCATCAGGTCACCCACCAGACGGGTCATCTGCTGCGTCTGGCGACGCATCGCGCCAAGCGCTCGCAGCGAGGGATCGGTCAGTCCCGGCTGCCGCTCGAGCACATGAATGCCGGAGCTCATGGTGGCGATCGGATTGCGAAGTTCATGAGCGACCGTCGCAAGCAGCTGGTCCTTGAGGCGGTCATTGGCTTCCAGGGCCCGCTCATGCCGGTCGACTTCGGTGACATCACGGGTCACGCCCAGCACCGACTTCACCGCGCCCGTTTCGCGATCGAATTCGGGCACCAGACGGGTGGCGAAGATCTGAGCGTCAAACTCAAATTTGAGGGACACCGGCCGCGCCTGTTCAAAGACCTGGGCGAGCGAGGCATGCCACTGCTCACAGAGCGCCTGTGGCATGCCTAGCTCCGCATTCGTCTTGCCGATGAATGCCGACGTGGCCTTGCCGGTCAGTCGTTCAATGGCACCACTGACAAACAGGTGGCGGAACTCCCGGTCAAAGCGGGTGAGGATGTCGGGGGAGTTGTTGGTGATCTCCCGCAGGTCGCTTTCCCGCTGGGCGGCCACCTGCCTCGAGCGGGCGAGCAGATGCAGGATCAGACAGTCCACCACCAGGATGGAGCTGAAGAACACCAGCGCGATCAGGTCGCCCTGGGCCAGATGCAGAAAGGCGCTCGGGTCGTGAGGGAAGAACGAAATGTAGGCCGCCAGCACGCTGAGCGCAGCGCACAGCAAGCCCGGGCCGATGCCAAAGAGATAGGCGGCCAGCATGACCACCGGAAAGAAGGTGAGGAAGGGAAAGCCCTGCGCCGGCAGCACGCCAGTCAATGCCACCCGCGCGCCCCAGCCCACGGCCCATAGGCCAATGCCCGCGACATAACCGAGCCAGGGGTGCAATCTCGCGGAACCGGCGGGTGCAATCATCAAATGTGTGAGGATTGATTTTTCTGCATCGGTGAGGATGATAAATACGCTGTAAGACAACGCTTCAGAGTTGCGTCAGTGAAAACGGCGACTCGACAGAGGGCAAGCGTTGGGCCTGCAACAGATGGGCATCACGTCCGTATTGCTCCGGCTGGGGTCCGCCTCACCGTCTCACCGTCTCACCGTCTCAGATTTTCGCGGGTCCCGAACACGGTCAGGAACCGATGGTCGATCGGGGGCCAACAGGGAACAGTCGGGGTCCAAGTGTCTGACATCGCTGGGGGACGACTGATGAGCCTCGAAGAAGCCGAAAACTCCATGTCGTTTCGCGCGCGAAACGCAATGGTGACCTACTGGCAGAAGGTCGTCGGCATTGCGACCGGGTTGAGCGTGATTGTGGGCGTCGCCATCTCGGTGAGTCATCTGGCTGCACTGGTAGAGGACAACAAACGCGCCAGCACCACCAATCGGTTGCAGGCGCTTCAGCAGATCCAGAGCATCCTGCGAGAAGACGATGAGATCCGCAGCCACGCCAGACAATTCCTGCGAGACAGCGCGCCGGTCATTCAACCCAATGTGGACGCACTGATCCGGACGGCCGGTACCGGCGAGGATTTTTATCTAAGCCCCGCGATGAAGGATTTCGCCATCGTGCACCACCATTACGAGCAACTGGGCGCGCTGGTGAAGCTGGGCTATATCGACTTCCCGCTGGTGTTCGAGGTCATCCCGTTTCCGGATGGATACATGCACACGGTGCAGCCCATTCGCGACGCGCTGACCCTGCATTGGCGAGGCATCGGCCAACGACCACTGCGCGGCTTCGGGTCCAACATCGACTATTTGCAGGCGTGTTTTGAGTACAGCCGAGCGCATCCCGCTGCGCCACCGCAGTGCCCGGATCAGACGCCGTTGACTCACTGAGCCCCAACGAAAAACCCCGGTCAGCCATCGCAAGACGATGAGTGACCGGGGTCTGTATTTGGTAGGCGCAATTGGATTCGAACCAACTCAAAGTAGCTGACTGGCGTAGCCATGGGCACCCGGCGCTCGCAACGGTGGCCATAGACGCCCGTTAGCTCACTGCTACTTCCCACGGAACTTCCCATGAGGTCGAGCGTTACCGATCTTCCGGAAGGAGGGTTGGAGTTATCGCTCAACACTTCGTATTCTTTGTTCTGAATTGGCCGCTCTGCGGTTTCGATCTAGTGAAGCTGGCATGGCGAATGTGTCCGCGTGGCCGCGTAGGGGATGTGGCGACACGCAAGCGCTAGTCCTAGGATGCACCAGAACGCAGTCACGCCCAGTCTGCCACCGTGAAAGTTCGGGCACGACATCACGTCTAGACGCCAAACGTGCAATCGAAGGCTGGTGTTGCGGACCAAGCGTGACTATCATTTTTGTCCAGTTAGTGACCGTTTTGATCATTTATGTCTGGGGAGGCGGTATGAGTTTGACAAATCTGAAGATGCGGACCAAGCTTGCGTTGGCGTTCGGAGCGCTCACCGCGCTTTTGATACTTATCGCGCTTATCGCGTGGAACGGCCTGCGCCACTCCAATCAGATGTTTGATGCCTTTGCGGAAGGTATCACGCGGCGAGCGCATGTCGCCAGCTCTCTTCGCCACGCTGTGGACGCGCGGGCCATCGCCGCACGGAACCTGGTGTTGGTCTCGGGCGCGGAGGATGTGCGACTCGAGAAGCAGCGAGTGGAGAAGGCTCACGGTGATGCGGTGGAACAGCTCACGTTGCTAGCCGAGCTTTCGGCAGCGGAGGACGTTAGCCCTGAAGCCAGGACCCTGATCAAAGAAATCGATCGAGTAGAGCGCTTATATGCTCCGGTAGCTCTGGAAATCGTGCGCTTGGCACTGGCGGGTGAACGAGAAGTCGCCATCCGACAAATGAACGAAAAGTGCCGCCCCCTGTTGGCCGAACTGGTAAAGGCGAGTGAGGCCTATTCCGTCTACACCGAAAACCGCACCAAGGAGGTCATCTCCCTGGCCGAGCGGAGGATGAACCTCGACCTTACGATTTTTGGGGCGGTAGTAGCTGCCGGTTTGGTGTTTTCAGTCTGTGCTTGCCTTTTGATCATGAGGTCAGTGTTCCGTGCGCTAGGGGCAGAACCGGCTGAACTTGGAGAGGCTGCGGCTCAGGTGGCGACGGGCGACCTTACCTTGTTGGCGGGAGAGCGCGCGGCGCCGGCACGCAGCGTGCTGGCTTCGTTGGGACGAATGCGCTCTGATCTATCCAACATCGTGGGCGTGGTTCGCGAGTCTTCCGAGTCGATCGCCACGGGGTCGTCGCACATCGCCTCCGGCAGCGCAGACTTGAGTCAACGCACAGAGGAGCAAGCCAGCGCTCTTCAGCAGACCGCGGCGACCATGGAGGAGCTTGGAACGACAGTGCACCATAACGCAGCGAATGCTGTGCATGCGGATCAGGTTGCTCAGGGCGCTTCGCGTGCCGTGAGTGAAGCTGGCGCAGTGTTCGAGGATGTCGTCAAAACCATGCAGGAGATCGATGCTGGCTCCAAGCGGATTGCGGACATCACCAGCACCATCGACGGCATTGCATTCCAGACCAACATACTGGCCCTCAATGCGGCAGTGGAAGCCGCTCGTGCTGGTGAACAAGGTCGGGGCTTTGCGGTCGTCGCGAGCGAAGTGCGCGCGTTGGCACAACGAAGCGCGACTGCAGCAAAGGAGATCAAGTTATTGATCCAGGGAAGCGTCACGAACGTGGAAAAAGGTTCCGCGCTGGTTGACCGTGCGGAGGCTGCGATGCAGGGGGTGGTGGAAGCAATTCAGAACGTTACTTCGATTGTGGGCGAGATCAGCACATCCAGCAAAGAACAAGCGACTGGAGTCAGCCAAGTAGGCGATGCTGTCTCGCAAATGGACCAGGTCACCCAACAAAACGCGGCACTGGTCGAGGAATGCTCCGCAGCGGCAGAAAGCCTGCGCAACCAAGCGAACACCCTTGTGGAGGCTGTGAGCGTGTTTAAGGTGGCGTAACGCCGACGCCTAGCTAGGTGCGGCCCTGTGTAATACTGTATAAACATACAGCATGACCGGATCGCACATCTTCAGCGCCCAACCGCGTCCTTGCTGGACCTGCCATTGGTACTATGGGGTGACAAAGGGCGCTACTGCAATCTGCCTTGAGCCGAACTGCGCGCCCCAGCGCTCTTCACCCCAGCTCGGCTGCTCCTCCTGGACGTACGAGCCAAGCTGCGAGGGGATGCGTGACCCGCGCCCGCATGCTGAGGTTCACGTGACTAATGAATTGCGCCGAGAGGTGTCCCGGCTGCGGCGTCAGCCCTACCCCGGAGACTCCGGCACGACCCGGTGAATCAGTTGGGTTCTTTGGCCGCGTCGATCGCCTGTTGAAGCCACTCTCTCCCGGGGCGCTTGAGCTTGGCCCGCCGTTCTGCGCCGGACACGCGCAGGGACACCAACTGGCCGCGGTAGTCCGGATCAAGCCGGGCCGGCCTACCCCGGCGCTTGCGCTGCTCTATGACGCCGCTCATGCAAGCACAAAGGGAGTGCCGAACTTTGCCTCATGGGCTGCGAGGTAAGCGTCCAGGAAATCCTGATCGTTGTCCACGGTCCCGTGGATCTCCTCGCACAACCCGTCATCCATCAAATTGCGCGCGGCGTCCATTTGAATTTCGCGCCCGCCGAGTATGACTGTGCTGGCGGTGTCGCTCATCTTTTTCTCCCGTTGCCGACAGCACCGCGCTGCCGGTTGAACTAAGGTAATGCGCTAACTCAAGGGGCGCAAGCTGAATTAGCGTATTACGCCAAGTTGGGATGATCAATCGCCCCACCGCATACGGCCGAGGAAGAGTGGTAGCGGTAGGCCCTTCGCCCTCGGGGCCGTGGGCTTGAAGCTGATGCAGCGGACGGCTCCAGCGCCGCATCCACCATCGAAGGCCTGGAAGTGAACGCTTCGACCCTGGCCGATGGCTCAAGTAAACAAAAATGCTTGCGTTTATAATCAGTTTTGTTTATATTCTATTCATCGTCAACAACCCCGAAGGGGAGCATGAAGATCAGCGAATTCAAGCGCTGGCTTGAGTCGCAAGGGGTGGTAGTCACGCAGGGAACCAGGCACTGGAAGCTGAAGAAAGGCGACAGAGCAGCGGTCCTCCCCAGACACCCCGGCAAAGAGCTGAAGACGGGAACCCAGAAGGCAATCGTCAAACAGCTCGGTCTCTAAGTCACAGGCCCCGGGAAACCGGGGCCCCTTGATCGCATCTTCGAGGTCTCCTCATCACCAATGAAAAACCGCTTCAGCTTCCCGGCCAAGTTTGAGCCGGACGCCGACACCGGCGGGTACGTTGTCACCTTCCGCGACATCCCCGAAGCCATCACCCAGGGCGATTCCCTGGAGGATGCTCGGGCGATGGCGCTGGACGCGCTCGCCACTGCGATGGAGTTCTATCAGGAGGAGCAGCGCGCCGTGCCTGAACCCAGCGCACTTGAGCCGGGAGAGGAGCTGGTCACCCTGCCCGTCTCCATGCAAGCCAAGTTGCTGCTCCTGAATGAGATGGTGGCGCAGAAGATCCGGCCCGCGGATCTGGCCAGGGCAATGGGGATCAAGCCACAAGAGGTGACGCGCCTGCTTGACCTGGGTCACACCACGAAGATTGACGCCCTTGCGGCTGCATTCACGGCTATCGGCAGGACGCTGGCACTGCGGGTGGAATGACGGCCGGGGCCCAAACGACCGTCAGTGGCAGAATTTCCGCACAAAAGGAGACAAAGAATGTCCCAAGGGAGGATTGCGGCACTGGATGGCCTGCGCGGCATCGCGGCTGTGCTGGTGGTCTTACACCACCTACCGGTTTGGAGCCCCGAACTCAACTTCCAGGTACTGCGCAATGGCCACCTCATGGTGCCGGTCTTTTTCGTGCTGTCCGGGTTTGTCATCGCGCGGACCTATGGAAGCCAGATTCACAACGGCGCCGACCTGGTCAGGTTCCAGTGGAGACGTGTTGTCCGGCTCTACCCGGTGCATCTGGTCATGTTGCTGGCTTTCCTGCTAGTGGAGGTCGCCAAGTGGTGGGCGCAGGGTCAGGGAATCGTCAGCCCCAGCACCCGCGCCTTCCGAGAGAACTCGCCAACTGCGCTGCTGCAGCACCTGCTGCTGATTCAGTCTGTCGGCCCCACAGGCAACCCTCTCACCTTTAACGCACCGGCATGGTCGATAAGCGCCGAGCTGTGGACCTACCTAACTTTCGGAGCCGTCGTACTCTTCGTACAGCTGCACCGCGTCACCGCGTTTGCGTTGCTGGCAGTGGGCGCGGCTCTGATGGTGCTCCTGGCCCCCGAGAGCGGCTGGAATCCGATGGCGCGATGCTTTGCTGGATTCTTCCTGGGGGCGATGTTGGCCGAGGTCCGCCCTCGCCTCCCGCCGCCCGTTGCGCCTGCTGCGATGGCGGGCCTGATACTTGTCATGATGTTCAGCAGCGGTGAGGCCACGGCCGACCTACTCGCGGTGTCACTAGCCGGATTCACGGTGGCAGGATTGGCCGGCGATGCTCCAGTTGCACGCATTTTCAAAGCTAGGACCTTGCAGTGGCTTGGCTCTGTCTCCTACTCGCTCTACATGGGGCATGCGCTGGTAGTGTGGATCCTCAACCAGTTTGCAAGGCTAGTGCTGGGCGGGCCTGAGCTGATGGTTTCCGGGGCTAGCACGCCTCAACTCCCGTTGCCTGTCGCGTTGGTCGGCTGGGGGCTGGCGCTGGCCGGATCTTTGGGACTTGCTTCGCTGCTTCACCGGTACGTGGAGAAGCGCCCCCGTTCGACCTCCGCTCCGGTGGCTGCGGCTTCGACGCCGGAGGTTGACACGTCCCGGTACACCGATAGGGGAAGAATCAGTCACCCCACCGCATGCAGCCGACAAAAAGCGGGGGCGGCAGTCCCTTCGCCCGAGGTGCGGCAGGCTTGAAGCTGATGCATCGGAAGGCACCATCCCGGCGCTGGATCATCAAACTGAAGTGCGGGAACGGGCCCCATCGGCTACCGCGCACCGCCAGGTGACACGCGTGCCGCCGGCGCAGCCTCAGCCAAGCGCACAGGGCCCAGATGAGGCAGTTTGAGCGCATGGTCAGGCCACCTCGGCCAGCATCTCTGGGGTGACGGTGTACCGTCCCACCTCCCCGTGCTCGCTGTGCAGGAGGATGACCTTCATGTCACGCGGCGCCCGGTAGCCGCCCCAGGTCGCATAGGCATCCTTTGCGGCGAGGGTGCGGAACGACTCCACCGACACCCCCGGGTGATCCTTTTGGAGCGACTGGTGGTGCACATGGCCCATCCACCAGTACCGGTGGCGGGTCTGGCCCCAGTCCTCCGCCCGGTCGGTCGCCATCACGCCCGGCAGGCGCTCGGGCTTGATGCTGTGGCCGTGGTGTACGCCCACCAGCGTCAGCCCGTGGCGGATGTAGTGGCACGGCGCCGGCGCGGTGTCGATGATGACCCGCGGCTCGTTTTCGTAGATGTGGGCCAGACAGATGCTCAGCATCAGAGAGCCGGTGTCGTCGTGGTTCCCCACCGCGTTGATGACGCGCACCCGCTTGTGCTTCGTCAGGGCCGTCTCGATCATGGTCCGCATGATCCGAACGCCGGTGCGAGCCATCTTCGCGTACCGGCTGTCCATGTCCAGGCGGTGGCCGCTGCGGCTGGTGACGCCTTCCATGTTGTCGGCGTGGTACCAGTCGCCGAGGTTCACGATGGCGGCCTCTTCGCAGCCGGGAGCCATCTCGACCAGCCGGGCCATCGCCGTGCTGTGCATCTCTTCGGCGATCTTGAGGTCCCAGGCCTCGCCAGTCTCTTCTGGCCAGGACATCATGCCGATGTGTGCGTCCCCGATGGGGTAGCACGCCATGATCTTGCTGCTGTAGGCATCGTCATTGGCGGCCGGCTTGCGCGGCTTCACCCGCGGCAGCTCGGCCGCCATCGCCTCCAGGCCAGCGCGCAGCGCCTCTTGCTGTGCAACCTGCTCCGGCGACTGGCGCTCCCAGGTCCGCTCCACGGCCCCGTCCTTGGCGCGCTGGACAGTCACCTTCCCCATGAGGTAGCCCGGCGCCACGCCGCTGACGAAGTGGCCCGGGGCGTGGCCTCTGCGGGCCGCCCGCTTGCGTACTTGGTCGAAGGCGTTGCTGACGGCGCTCTTGCTGACGCCCAGAGCCTCAGCGGCTCGGCGCTGGCTGCCGTGCAGCGCGACCGCTTCCAGGACATCGCGCTCCCGTGCCGTCGCAAACTCGGCCAACTGGTCGAACTCGGCCGGCGTCATTGCTTGGGCTCCCATTCGCCGCAACCTTCGTCCGCATTGACGGCCGGGAACTCCGACACCGGCTCATCTTCGATCACGATGACCGTGGGCGGGTGGGCCCGGCAGTCGCCGTACTCGGCCACCGTGGCGCAGTCGGTCGGCGCCGGCCGATAGTGCTTGCAGTCGCTGCAGGTCTTGTCCATCACTTCTCCCTCAGGGCCGCGGCGCGGCATTCGCGATATTGGCCGGCCACCTGCTGCAGCTTCAGCACGAGACCTCCCATCGTGTCGTCATCTAGTGGCGTCAGAGGCGGGCAGGCCGCCACCACCTGCGACCGCTCCGGTGCCGGTGAGGGCTTCGTTGAGGTCGCGCAGCCCACCAGGAGTGAGGCGGCAGCCAGGATCGCTATAGACCGGTTCACGTCGGACCTCCCTCTCCAGGCGCTGCTGGATGGTTGTGTTTTGCACTCGGATGGATGAGATGGCCTTAGCCGTCGTCTCTCGCCCTTCCCGTGAGGCCGTTTCCACGGCGAGGGCGGCGCGGTCCTGCTCGGCGCGCTCCAGGCGTGCGCCATCCAGGCGCCCTACCCCGTACGCGGCGACGAAGGTCAGGGCCACGCCAAATGCGGCATAGGGGCTCATGAACCGCCCTCCCCGGCCAGCCGCCGCGACAGCGCGACCAGGTGCGCGTTAAACCATCGGCGGATCGCGTACTGGCGGACGATGGAGACCGCCGTGTAGATCCAGCCCATCCAGAAGTTCTGAGCGGCGCTCGGGTGCGCACCGATCAGCGGCAGGATCAGGAAGTTGGCGATGAAGTTGATCGCGAAGCCCACAGCGATGTTCACCCACGCCTCGGTGATGGCGCTGCGCGGCGACTGGCCGGGCCCGGGTGCACGGGTGTAGGCCCGCCACGTGAAAAGGGCCACGAACACGAAGCTGCCCAGCCCGCAGGCGATGAGGATACTCATGAGGCCTCCGGGTTGTCGGCGATGGTGAAGTGGCGCGGGCTTTTGTCCTTGAACAGGTCGCGGAGGTGCGCGATATGAGGCGTCAACTCCTCCACCAGCGCCCGGTATCCTGCGCCGTTGAAGTTGCGGTCATCCACCAGCTTCCCGGCCGTCTTGGCGTCCACCAGGATGGCAAGGCACGCCAGTGCGTTCGCGAGATGCGGAGAGCCGGAATCCGGCGCCACCTCCTCACCTTCGAACCAGGCGTCCAGATGCCGCTTGCACGCGTCCACGTAGATGGAAGCCCGCACACCGGCATCGCGCCAGTTCCCCCGCCCGTACTTAAGCGCCCCTTCGGCCAGGCCGACGCAGCCGTAGGCGGTGGCCGCCGGCGGCCATAGGTGCAGCGGGAGCTTGTTGGCGCCAATGGCGTCCTTCGGGTTGGTGGGCTTCTCGTTCATTGAGCCTCCATGCACTTGCGGTTGCGCTCCTGGGCCCGCAGCCACACACCGCGGCAGCCGCTGCCCGCGGCAGCGCAGTCACGGCCTGCGGCCTTGCGGCTGTCCAGGTTGAGGTAGGCCGCGCACGCATCCGCGTACCGGCCGGCGTTGATGTTCTGCACCACCTCACTGCGGCACGCGCCGGAGAACCCGCGCCAGTAGGCGAAGTCCACCAGGATGTCCCACTCCTCTTGACTGACCGGCGCCGTCACGCACGCACGCAGCTGCGGCTCACCCTTGGTGATGTGGGCGACGGAAAGCCGTATCGCCGCCGGTGGCGTGATGACCTCACCGGCTTGCACCGGCGTTCCGTCAGCGTGAAAGGTGGAGCCGAAGCCATAGGTCGGTCGGTCGCCCTGCACCGGTGGCTTGGCAACCGGCTCAAAGCCCTCATGACCGACGATCGCCGCGAAACCTGCTGCGCTAAGCGTCAGGGCCGCGGCAGCGATTCGGAGCTTGCTCATTCGTCAAGCTCCATGGAACCGGTTTCGGCGACCGGCTTGCGGCCCAACCGGCGCTTGAGCTTGACACCCCAGTCGGTTTCCTCCCGCCACCACTTGCGCAGGAGGTATGCCACCTGCAGCACTACCAGCACGCCGGACAGAACCGCGGACCAGTTGACCGAACTCCACCACGGAGCCGACACGATGGTCAACCCACCGGCCGGAGCGGTGCGAGTGGCCAGCTCCGTGGCGATGTCCTTGACTTCCTGCTTCATGCCGCCTCCACGCTGGGCTTTTCGTCCGGGTAGATGAGCTCCACTTCGGGGTAGAGCGGATAGCTGTCCGATGCGCACTTGCGAATCAGATCCTCATCCGCTGCCTGACTGGTGGTCAGGTTCCAGCCGCCCATCGGAGATCCTTCAGCGAAGGCAGCCGCGACCCAGGCATCAGGGCGGTTGGGGTAGCTCTTGGCGATCGCCGCCAGATCAGCACGTACAAAAATGGTGAGCTTCATGTCACATATCCCTGAAGACAGCGCAATACGCCTGGTTGTTGACAGTGAGGGTGCTGCCGGCTTGATTGGTGACCGTCACGTTGCCACCGCCGTCCGCGGAGCAGCGATAACGCGCGCGCACCGTCAGGAGGCCATTTGTTGCACCGAGGTAGTTGTTTGCGGCTGACCAGCCACTTCCAGATTCAAGGGACATGCCGGCAGGTAACCCAATCTGGACGTTCTGCGTCGCTGCAGTCGCCCCTGAGTACGGCAGGTGCACAACGACGTCACCTTTTTCCCCCTTGGCGAAGTTCCAAGGAATAGTCGCAATAGCCACGCCCACCGCATAGGAGGAACCGCTTCCCAAATTCGCACTGACCGAACGCATCAGTGCCGCTACACCTGCGGAATGCACCGGTATTCCGACGTATCGGATGTTGTTGCGACCGGCCCCGACGATGTCTCCGACCGTAGAGCCGAACAGCGGACCCACCGAGCAGTCCACACCAGCGCTCCCATTGAGCACAACGCCATTGGCGTAGGTTCCGTCGAACGACAGATTCGCGCAAACGACCTTGTTGTTGTTGTTGTCCCCGACCACGCCGATCGCGGAGTTCGATCCGGCCTTGAACAGCCCGTTGAAGATGTTGATGTTGGAGGCGTTGTTGTGCAACGCAAATGCTGTGCCCGTGACTCCCGTGACAACGAAGCCATTGATCTCAAAGCTGTAGGCGACGCCGCCGGCGGACGCCACGAACTGCGTGCGCCCGTTCAGAACCACGTTCCCGACCTTGATCGACTCACAGAGTGCCGTAGAGGGAGCCTGGAACTGGAAGATGTAGCCAGTCGTACTGATGAACGGTGCAGCTACGCCCAGGTAGCTGTTGGAGACAGTCATCACATAGAGGTCGGTGACATCGAAGACGATCTCATAGTTGTCGATCGTGCAGGTATCGATGTGCCACCCCTCGGAGTAGTAAGTGGTCCCGCCAGTCGAGCGCAGCTTCGCGAAGTAGGTTCCAGCGGCGCCGGTAGCGCCAAAGAACAGAGACGAGGTAATGTGGATTTCAACCGTTTTTCCAGTCGTGGCATCGATCCCGCAGGGCGTGTACCACATGCACTTCGAGATGAATACTTGCCGAACAGCAAGATCAAACTTCAGCGCGGCCGTGATGGTCGGGCTCGTGATGTACAGCCCCTCGATGCGAATCTGTCGGGCGTACTGGTTGACCGACGTCGGCTGGTTCGTCGTTCCTTGGCAAAACAAGAAGCACGAAGCCGTGCCTTGAACCGCGCCTCCGCCGTGGACGATGTAGAGACTTTCCTTGGCACCCGTGAACGAAAACGCGGGCGTGCTGCCACATGCAAGGTTCAGGTCCGCGCCCATCATGTTGATGACCGCCCGATCTGGAAGCGCAACGGTGGACGTGATCTTCCAGGCGCGATTCCGGATGTCCAGCGTGCGGCTGTAGATGAAGCACATGTTGAAGAATGGCGTGTCATCTGCAACGCCATCCCCCACCGCCCCGAATGCTCGCGGGCTTGCTCCAACGTCGTCCAGCCTGGCGCCGATGGATCGCGAGACGTAGTTCTTGCCGCCGCCGTACCCCATAAGAGCCGGGCCCTTCGACGCATCAGTGAAGTCACTGAGGTCCGCGCCAAGTACACCTTGGTAGATCCGCCACTTGGCAGCTAGGTCACCCGCGAAGGTGGACCCAGAAATGTGGGCTGCGATGCAGATGTAAGCGATGCCGCCAGCGAGAACGACATCCTTCAGGTTGTACGAAACACCTGAAGCCCAGCTTCCACGGGGAGTGACTGCGGCAATTGACGCAACAGCACCAGCCAGGGTCATCCTCGGCAGACCAAAGCGATCCGCATAGCTGACAACCTGGGAATTGAGCACCTCATCGAACCGCTCAGCGTTGTAGAGCAGATCCTGTGGAAGCTTGCTCGGTATGGGGGTGCTACTGGGCGTGGTCATCAGTCTTGCTCGTAGAGGCGCGCGTCATAGTTGACCAATGCTATGGAGACGGTTTTCCCGTCGCCTTCCGGCTTCGCGCTCGTGAGGGTGTAAAGACCGGCCGATTCCATCTCCGCTGTGGTGAGTCCGACGGTCAGTGCGTAGCGGCTTCCGCATTGGCTCGTTACCCCATCTGCGACAAAGATCCCTGACGGGATTGCCCCAGATAGACGCACCGCTTCGCCTTCGGGGTAGCAGACGATGGGAGGCCCCAGCAGAGCCCCGTCCACACCCGTGAACTGAATTCGCCCGGAAGGCAACCCCTTCCAGTCGATCAGTTCACTCGTGGCAATGAGGGACCCACTGATTGCCAGGACCTCGCCAGCCTGGAGGTTGTCGTCGGCTGCGTAGTCGTTGGGGTCGATGTAGCGCACCAGTGCCCCAGGCCCTATGGCCCCAGCGTCTGCCAGCGCGGTGTCGGAGATCGACGTGCGCTGGTAGAGGATGCGGCGGGCCTCCAGTTGAGCCCTGTTCATGGCTTGCTGCTGATTGGTGCAGCCGGGAAATTGAAACTTCTTGGGGTTGCTGCTCGCGCCGACCACCACGGACCCGCTATCAACGCGCAGCCGGACATAGGCCTTCTTGCTCTGGCTGGCCTCGTCCACGTACTCAACCTCGACACCGTCACTAGCGTTTGGAATGAACGCGGAGTAGGCGGCTTTCGAATCACCGGCCCCGGCGAGGTTGCGATAGTCGAACTGAAGCTCCACGTCCTCCTTCGCCTCATCCCGGCTCACGGTCCACCGCGTTCCGTCGCGCCACATAAGGCACCGAGCGTGGTTTGCGATGAGTAGCATGCGCTCGCCCAGGCTCATGTCTGCATCGTCTAGGCTGCCGTCGAAGCGCAGAAGCGGGGAGTCCTCGCCTAAACGGTCGTTGATCTCCTGAAGCGCGTCCGTATCCAGCTCGGACATCGAGTTCCCGGCCAGCGTCCAGACATGAGCCAGAACTCGTGCGAAGTTGCGTGAGGGGCTGATGGCATCACTTGCCAGTTGGCGGACATGGCGAGCCCAGCGTAGATTGAACTTTCGGTCACTGAAGCCTGTGGCCTCGGTTGTCGCCTTTGTGGTCACCCGAATGACTGTCACACCCGGTACCACCTTCTGTGCGTAATAGCGGACGGCATAGAGCTCCTCCAGCTTGGCGACATCCGATCCGTTTTCTCCGATCTGCAGCGTCTTCCGGGTGAACTCACACCGGTAACGCCCATAGCCGGCTGTCGGCACCACGTCCGTCGTCCAGTACCTGGAGTCGTAGGTATCCGCCGTGAAGGAGAATGTCTGCGTCTGGCGGGTGCCAGGAATCTCCAGACCGTCACTGCCGATCTGCCACCAGGATGTGTCGATGGACACGGTCCCTTTGAGTCCCCGGAGAAAAACGGTATTCCACCGAATCCGATCGCAATCAATTGGGAGGGTGTATGGGCCTTGAGTGACGTAGGAGACGACGACCTGAGGGACGATTGTGAAGTCGATTAGCGAGCCGGACGCCGCGGCTGCCCACGCCGGCCCGCCGGTGAAGGTGAAGGTCACATTGCCCGCGCTCACGGCTGCGCTGGCCACCGTCACGACTTGGTTGTAGGCACTTGGCCCGCTGCCGTAGATAAAAGACACGCGGGCAGTTCCCGCGGGCACCAAGGCTTTGATCGGCGTGAGTTCCGATGCGTCGGCAACTGTGATCGTAAAGGTTCCACTTCCGGCAGTGGCCGCGTTGAACGAACCGCGGGCGGTGACGGTTGGCGATTTCACTGGATAGGCCAACTCCTGCCCGTTGACCTCGTCGCTTTCGAAGGTCTCAAGCACATCCTGAAGCGTCGTAGTGCGGTTCTCCGGATACCCTGCGCCGGGTGCGGGAGAGAAGATCTCGTAACTTGCGCCGCTGATGCTGGTGATCGGGGTCTCAGCGTACTGGACCTGACTAATCGTCCCAATGCCGCGACTGATGCACATCCATTCCGTCACGTACTTGATGTGATCGATGTACTGAACTGTGCTGGGCTGGATCAGATCAGGCCAGACCCGGCGAAAACCGTAGACGTCGGGGATGGCTTGGTATGCCCGGGCGATGTTGGACTGGCCCGTCAGGTAGTTGTTGGGGCTGTCCTTCCCGGCAGCTCCAGACTTTGGCACCTTGGGGAGCAGTGGTCGCAGGACGAAGGAAAGGATTGAGCTGATCGCACTGAAGACCGCTCCGATGATTCCGCCCTCCGGACGCATGCAGATGCGCACCTCATCAATGAGCGATGGCTGACGATCAAGCGCATCACAGGACGCCGGATCTTCGACCTTCTGGCCATTGAGATACACGGTGCAGCCATAGCCACCGCCGGGCATACGGGCCTCGATGTTGCCCTGAATCGTCTTTGCCATGTCCCAGGCGAAAGATCGGTGCCCAGACGCTCCGGCCGGGTCGTAGAAGATGGTCAGCATGGGGTGTAGCGGTAGAGCCTGATGTGTCCGTAGGTGCGCTGCAGCGCCTGGACCCGTGTGATTCGGACGCTCCCAGGCTGGACCTCAGAACCCTCCGCATGGATGGCCCTGCGTTGATCAAGGAAAACCCCGCAGTGCGCCGGTCGACCGCCGACCCACGCCATCCACATCACCGGCCCAACGCTCGAGTCGCACTCCTCCCACTCCGGCGAATTTGCCAGTCCGGTTGCAATGTCGGTGTGGGGCACTTCGCCCATCTCGATTCCGAGCACCTCACGGAACCAGAGAATCACCAGGCCATAGCAGTCCATCGCCTGCCAGTCGGAGCGCCATTTCGCCCACGGCAGCCCTACGGCCCTCGCGGCGAACTCTTGAGGTGTCATCAGTGTCTTCACCCCAGCGCATGCTAGGGAGTGAGATCAGAGCAGCGTGAGGCCTGTGAAGACCGATGGGTCGTAAATCGGCCCTACGTCTCGTCTCATCGGGTTGTCCACGGTGGCATTGATGCTCACCGCGGTATTGCTGAAGGCAATGCCGGCAGAGTCAGAAGCAAAGAGGTCCCAGGTAATTTGCGGAGTTACCTGGTCCCCCAGGTAGACGGAATACCTCACTCTCAGCGGCGCCGGGGTAGCGCTGTTGATCTTCTGCAGCTGCTGCTTGAAGTCCCGTCCGACCTGCTCCCGCGAGAATGAGAGAGTGAGCTTGGGTTGCCCATCGCTCTGTCTATCCGGCTGCTTGATTGACATGCCTGCTGGGAGATGGACCTCACCGCCTAGTGTCACCTCTTCGAATTGATTCGCCACCAGCCTGAACGGGGCGTCAAAGGCCGGATGCTCGATGATGATCGAGTGGAACTCCGGCAAGGGGCTTTTAGTGGCCCAATAGGTGCGCTTGTCCATCAGGAGAGCGGCATCTCTTGGTTCATCGCATGATCCAGCAGACTCGACCAGCTGTACCAGTCGGGCAGGCCGACGATGAGATCGGCTGAGTCATTGAAGACCTGCGGAATGATCTGCTTTCGGGCCATGATCTTCGCGGAGTACTTCCACAGGGGACCAGCCTCGGTGGCCGGCAGCAAGCTGTCCGGAATGAACTGGCAGGTGTGGACCAGAGATCCGAACTCCGTCCTGATCGGCATGTCGAAGGGCTTCTGCCAACTGCCGAGTTTGATAACGCCCCAGAGCTGGAAAGCCACAGACTCCGCTTCGGTGAAGATGAAGTCCACATCCCACATCACGGGAACATCGGTACCGGTGGCCTGCGTGTAGCCCGGGCCGCGCCGAGGGTCCGCCATCGAGAAGGCCGCAGGCTGACTCCGGCTCTTGCCGGCCCGCAGGATGGACCTGATCGTGAATGGATAGACCTCGTTCGCCATGGATTGCGATGCTAGGTAGGCTACAGGCGCCCCTGCACATTGCTGGCGCCGCGGAGCGCTGACCATGTGGTGCCGGAGTTGCTGGAGAACTCGGCCGCGATCTCGGCCTTTGCTTGGGCTACCGCGATCTCGATGGTCCTTGACTGCGCGTCCACGTTGGCGACCGTGCCCACCGGAGCGTTGTTGATGATGATGTTCCAACCACCGGCCCCGCCTCCCACCTGGTCAGCCGGCGTGACGTTGCCATCCTTGGTGGGAAGCATGTACTGCTTGCCGTTGCTCGCGGTGTACATCTCCGGGCGCCCGGTTTCGTTCACCCGGTAGAGGTCGCCGGCGTTCACGCCGCCGCCGTACTGCCTTGCACCAGCGACAGGCGCGGTCGCAATGGCCGGGGCGCCGATTGCAGCTGCAGCAGCACCTGCAGCGGCAGCCGCAGCCGGAGCCAGACCAGGGCCAATGATCGGAATCGCGGCGGTGGCCATGAAGGCATTCTGTGCGGCCAGGGCCGTCGTCCCCGATACCTGCGCCGTCACCGACGCGGTATAGAGAGCAGCGTTTGCTGCCTTTGCCGCCATCTGGGCTTTCTCTGCCGCCTGGCCGATCAATGCGTTCTTCACGTACTGCACGCCGATCTGGACCAGTGCCTTCACAGCCTCATTCAGGATCACACCGCCAAGCGCGCGCATCGCATCGGCCGCGCTCATAGTGCCGGAGATCAGGCCGGTGATGGTGGACGACGCTGTGCTGGACAGGCTGTTGAGCGTGTCCATGACGAACTTGTTGCCGTCGCCTTGAGCGGTGAATTCGGCTTCGGCCAGTGCCAGGCGCTGCTGCTGGTACTGCGTGGCCAGCTCGGTCCGCTTCTGCTCGACAAACTGCGTGCCGTCCACGCCGGCCTTGGCCATCTGCTCTTCGTAGTACTGGACGATCGCCAGCTTCTGCTGGTATTCCTGCTCCAGCTGGGCCAGCGGATTGATGCTCAGCACCTGCTGGCGGATGGCGTTCTGGGCATCCACGGCCGCCCTCGCCTTTTCCGCCTCGGCTTGGGCGTAGGTGATCGCTCCCGCCCGCGCCGCCGCATCGGCCCGCCGGAAAGACTCCTGGCGAATCAAGTCAATCCGGGTGATCTCGTCAGTCGTCGCCGCGATGCTAGTCTCTGCCACGGTCTGGGTCAGACGCTCCTGCAGCTCCGCCCGCGCCTTGGCCGCCTCGGCTGACGCCAGCACCTTCGCGTTCTCCGCCTCCGCATGGGTCTTGACACCCAAGCGTTCGTCAGCCTCCGCACGCCGGAACGCCTCCGACCGGATGGCCTCAATCTTCGCCTCCGCGTCCGTCGTCAGCTGAATATTCAGCTCTGCAGCCTGTTGCGCCGTTTGCTCTTCAACGAGCTCTCGCTCCCGGGCGAACTTCTTGTGGATCTCTGCACGAGCGCTCTGGTAGACGCTGGCGTTGTTCTTGTCCTCGGCCATTCGGCGCGCGTTTTCGGCAAGAGCCTTGCGCTCCTGGGCGTCGATCTTGTCCAGCGCGAAAGCGTTCTCGGCGACCAGGCCTTCGTAGTAGGCCTGCGCCGCCTCGGCCCGCGCCTTCAGCTTTCGCGCCGCATCGTCGTCTGCAGGCGCCTTCAGCTTCGACGGCCCCTTGGGCATTTCCGGGTTGATGAACCCTCGGCCGCCGCCGGCACCCTGTTCCCATGCGTCCCGCATCTGTTGGCCGAAGAGCTTGCGGTCTGCCAAGGTCTTCTGGTCCGCCTCGTCCAGCTTGCGCCGGCGCTCTTCCGCGTCGGCTGTCATGGCCTCGCCGATGGCGCGCGCACCGGAAAAGTCGCCTCGCAACACGGACATGACTTGGGCTCCGATTCCTCCGATCTCGGTACCCATGGATTCGAAGACGAACTTCACATTGCGGCCCAGCACGCTCAGTGCCTGCCAAGTAACGTCAGCGGCATCAACCAGGTAGGACAGCGCGACCTTGGAAGTCTGAGCCCACGACTTGACCGCGTCGTTTCGATTGAGCTTGCCAGCCTCATCGTCCATGGCGCCGAGTTGAACAGCAAGTTTGTCCAACACCTGCCCGAAGCCTTGAGCGATACCGGTGGCCGCAGCGCTGGTGCCGGTGAGGTTGTCCAGCTTCTCGTTCGCGCGGGCTGCTGCGTCCTCCAGTACGGTCATGGCGCCGCTGAACGTCTGCGGGAACTGCTTGAAATCGGCGTCGATCTTGGTGGCAGCCTTCGAGAGCGCATTCGCCACCACATCGGCGGTCAGCTTTCCCTCGGCGCCGAGGTTTTTCAGGGCGCCCACCGGCACGCCGATTGCATCAGCCATCTGACGCATCAGGTATGGTGCGGACTCCATCAGGGATCGCAGCTCATCACCCTGGAGCTTGCCGGAGCCCAGCGCCTGGCCGAACTGCAGCATGGCATTCTTGGCTTCCTCCGCCGAGGCGCCGGATACCTTGATCGCCTGGGCCAACGTCAGCGTCATGGACAGCGTGTCCTGCTGGGACCCGCCCATCTGGAGGATGGACTGGTTCAGCCGCGCGAAGACGTCCACGTTGGCGGCCATCGCCGTCTGCGTCTTCGTGCTGATGACCTGCAGGGCCTTGAACGCTTCGGTGCCCTGATCAATGCTGCCGGCGGCCACCTGCACCCGCACGGCGAGCATCCGGAACTCGTCGGCGAGGTTGACAGACTTCACCGCGGCGGCGGCGACCGCGTAGAGCTGGATTGCACGGGTGATCTTCGTCAGTCCAGCGCCGAGGGAATCCAAGCTTGCGGCCGAGTCACTGACGGTCTTCTGGACCGCGCGCTGCCCTTCAACAAGCTTGCGCGTGTCCAAAGACACGTCGTAATAGATCTCACCGACTTTCGCGGCCACGCATCATCTCCTCGTGCTGGCGCATGCGCGCCTCGTACTCTTCGCGGGTTGGGACATCGCGCCCCTTGGAGTCGCCGGACCTCGGGAACTTCATCTCAAACATGCTCTGGAACTCGGTCATGCTGAGAGCTTCGGCGTCGTGGCTCGACAGGCCCAGGTGAACGCGTGCAGCGCTGATGTACTCGACCGCGTCAAACCGATCGGAGAACTTCCCATCCCCTTCTTCGCCACCAGGCCGAGCTTTGCCGACGATGCCATGGCGCATCAGGTGCTGAGCGATGATCACCATCTCGGCGCCCGGCATGGCGCCAGGAACCCATCCAGTCTCACCAAGGTATCCGATCAGCGGAGACGGGTCTTCCTGATCGCACAGACAAGCCAAGACATAGGCCGCATCCTTTTCGGCATGCGGCCCGTGGAGCCCGGCAAAAATGGCCACGATCTCATGAGGACTCCCCAAGGATGCGATGCGGTAGAACGATGGGCGGAAGGTGTATTCCGTCCCATCGCCCAGCGTGGCCCGGACGAATCCGGCCTCGGGGAGCATCAGAGATCGAGCAGCTGCGCGCTGACGCCCGTTGCGCCGGTGATCGTCACCACGCCCTTGCAGTAGTGCGCGATGGTGGAGAGGATCACCGCCTTGGTCTCACCGGCAGCCAGGGTGAAGGTGTAGCCGGCGGAGACGTCCACCACGCCCAGACCCGGCACGTTGACGGTCGTGCCGCCATCGCCGTCGATCTTGGGCGTCAGCGCGCCGGCTGTGCCATTGCGCAGCACCAGCAGCTGCTTCGCGGTGGGGTTGATCGTGATGGTGTCGCTGGCGGTCATCACCGTGGCCGGGGCCAGGAATTCACGGGCCTGCGTGCGGCCGTCGATGGAAGCGATTGCAGCCATGTCCCCTCCTTAGGCGGTGAAGTTGACGGCACCGTTGCTCATGGCGCTGATGCTCCAGGTCGCGGCGTCGGAATACGGGCTGTCGTCGGACCATTCGGTCACGATGAACGGGCCTTCGTACTTGCTGCCGTCCGGATAGATGATCTGGAACCAGACCTTGGGCTGGTTGGCCGTGGCAGCGCCAGGGCTGATCACGTGGGCCTTCAGCTCTTTCTGGTTGAACACTGCATCGGTGTAGGTCACACCGTCGCCGGAGAACTCGGCCGACTTGAACGTGACCAGGTTGGTCTTGGTGAAGGAAGGCGACTGGTCCGCGGTGGTGTCCACGGTATCCCAGCTGGCCTTCATGCCCTTGCCGCGCATCATGCCCAGGCGCTTGTAGGTCAGGCCGCTCGGAACGGCGTTTTCATCCGCGATGGCGAAGTTGACGACGACATCGCGTCCGGTATATGCACCCATGGTCTGGTGTCCTCAGTTGGTGATCGTTGAGATTGCGATTTCGAACATGGCGCGCCCGTCGTCGGTGAACGATGAGACGGGCTCGCCCGCTTGAATCAGGACCAGAGTTCCAGCGCTCGTTCGCGTCGCCTCAATCACTGCTTCAGCAGCGTCTGATGCTATGGAGACGTCTTCTCCAAGTGCCCCGATGAGGATCAGCGTGAACTGGGGGCGACGGACCAGCTCGGCCGGCACCCCGCCCACAGGCTTCAGCACCGCATAGCGCGCATCTTTGGCGCCGTCCATCCAGCGCCCGAACTGGAGGCGCCAGCCTGTGCCCAGGATGGGAGCAAGGAAGTTGCGGATCTCGTCTGCTGCACTCATGCCTTCATCACCTTCTTCATGACCGCGTCAATGTTCGGGGCCGCCCGCTCGAAGCCCTTCTTCAGGAACTCCTTCTCAGCCGTAGCGCGGCGGAAGTTCTGGGGGTTGGAGGGGTCATGCACCGGCAGCGCGTAGGCGGCCGTGTAGCCCACCGTCCCCACCACCTTGTCGCCTTCCACGCGCACGTTCTTGAACTGACTGTTCAGCAACGTGGACGTGTCGATGGGGGTCAGGACGCTTGCCTCCGAGGCTCCCAGCACGAGGGCCTGAGTGATGGCCCGGGCGGCCTGGTTTTGCCGGTCCGCCGTGAACTGCGGCAGCTTGTTCGTCACCTTCACCTTGCTGGCCATCAGGTCACCACAGTGAAGTCATCGGCCTTCCGGTCGAAGGTGTCGGCATCCCGCGTCACCAGTCGGACCTCATACGCGCCGGCAGCCACGGGTGACACCAGCGCACTCTCCCCTACCAGCAGCATGTCGCCCTGCTTGATGTCCGATTTCTCGGTGTAGACCACCTGGCGGGAGGTGAACTCCACGCCCTTGGCGTCGGTCATGCGCTTGGACTCGGACGAGTAGTCGCACAGGAAGGCGGCCGGCGGACCGTAGACCGCCGTCCCCTTCCAGTCGTCGCGACCCACCAAGGGCCACACGGTGGCCTTGGCGGTGTAGCTCCAGCGGGCGGATGCGCTCATCGGCTCAGATCACCAACGGAGTGATGATGTTTTTGGCCCAGACCTCACCGGCGTCGCTGAAGTGCACGAGGTCTGTGCCAGCTGCGCCGGGCACGTTCTGGTTGCCCCAGTAGCCTTGGCCATTCATCCAGGAATAGGACTGCTTGCCCGCCTTCCAGAGGTCAACAAACGCGGCGCCGAACTGGTCTGCAAGCTGCTTGGCCATCCCGATGTACTGGCTGTAGTAGCGGTTGGTCGCATCTTCGAAAGAGACGTCCCCGCGGTGTTGCATGAGGATCATCAGCGAAGCGTTTGGGTTGCCGGCTCGCACATCCTCCAGGTACTGCTGCCCGGCGCGATAGAACATCTGCGGGGTGGTGGTGGGCGTCGTGAACCGTGCGTTGTTCAATCCGAACGACCAGATCGCAAGGTCAGTTGGATTCAATGAGCCACCCGACCACTTCCCGGCCGGCCCAAACAGGCCAGACGATGCGCCGCCGAAGACCTGCCCGCCAGTCGTGGTGAAGGTGCCGCCGACTTCGTTGTTGAAGACCTGGGCGATGTAAGAACCCCGGCCGTAGTTATCCACGCGGACGCCGGTGGCGTTGCGCGCACGGATGCCGCAGAAGAAGAAAAACACGGTGGAGCTGGCGTCATCGGCTCGGATCTGCACCGTGTGGTTGCCGGCCGACAGGCCATTGATCGTCCTCACGCCGATGCCTTGGGCGCCGGTGTTCGTGCTTCCAGCAGACATCCAGCCGCCGCCGTCGATCTGGTAGGACCAGCTTCCGAAGGCCGCCGAGTTGCCGTTCAGGAAATAGATGTCAATCGAGGTCCCGCGTGCGCGCGTGTAGGTCAGCGTTGCGCCAGCAGACTTCGCCTGCAAGACGCTACCGCTCGGGCCGTCGCAGTTGGTGAGGTTCTGGTCCCACGTCCCGGTGGTGGCCCACAGGCATGCCGCGGGGAGCGCGGTGGTGTAGGCAGCGGAGTTGATGCCCGCGACCGAGTGACACGAGGGTTTGAAACCGGATCCGCCATCACCGTACTTAGCCTGCAGGTCGGCGGCCATCAAACGCACCCAGCTCTTGACGTCCAGATCCGAGCACAGCAGGCCCTTCGTCATGCTGTCGCCTGCTGCGGATAGGCGCGCCGTACCGCTGGCCAGAGCAGCGCGCCATCCAGTGTCCCATCCGGCGGGTGCGCTGACGTACTGGCTGGCTGACACGCCGCCGGCGACTGCAACCTCATTGCCGTCTGCGTAGAGCTTCCCATCGGTGCCCAGTTGCACCGAAGCTTGCCGTTCCAGACCGTAGCTGGTGGTCCCGGACGTGGCCGTGATGCGGAGCATGGCCGGGACGCTGTAGGGTCCGAAGGTCTGCGAGTTGGCCGTCACCGTGGCGCCCTGGGACGCGCCATACAGCACAGCGACGACCGCCACCCCGGGCGTGCTCACGCGCAGGACCTGGCCAGGATTGAGAGGGACCTTGGCCGACAGGCCTTGTGCGAGATCGGACATGAATGCTCCGGTCAGACGACCATGAAGAGGGTTGATCCGGCGGGATCGGGGCCGACGATGGCCGCGACCGTTCCGGCGGTGTCCAGCGCGGCGAGCGAGCGGCGCAGTGCCGTCAGGTCACCGTCTGGGTTCTTGAATGAGCGGGACGCCCCCGAAGGGGCTCCCTGGGACTGGATGCGCCGGGGAGATCCGGCGGCGGCCTTGATGGCAACAGCCATGGACTGCACCAGTACTTGCTTGGAGGTGCCGTAGCCGGCTGCCACCATGGCAGCTTCTGCGGTGGCCACCTCAGCCACCGCGGCGTCAACGATGAACGACGGCACGCTGACGCCCAGCGCCTGGTCCAGGTACTCGGTCGCCTGCGTGCTCGTGATCATTGCTTGGCCTTGCCCTTGGTGCCCTTCGCGGCTTGGGCTTCCAGTGCGGAGCGTTCGGCAGCGGCCTGCGCCTCAACGTCAGACAGGCCGGAGCCGTCACCCGCAGGCAGTCCGGCGGCTTCGATCGCGTCCGCCAGCACGGCGCCGACAGGCAGCAGCGGGGGCGGCGCTTGATACTCCAGCGTCACCTCCACGTCTTCCCCGACCTCGACGCACTTGCCGGTGAAGGCCGGCGTCACCGCTTCCATCTCGAGCACGGACCCGACCACGGCCCCGGAGGGCCAGGGCGCTTTCAGGTGAGTGATGCGCACCTTCATGGTCACACCTTCGTCAGGTGAGCGATCGCGCAGCGGCCGTCGAAGTCCGACTTCAGCTGCGTGGCGGCGGCGGCCATGGTGCCGAAGGTGTAGTCATCCTCCGGGTTGTGGCGTGCCTTCGGCCGGGTGACCAGCGGCATGGCGTTCAGCACGGTGCCCCAGTCGCTGGTGTCGATGTCGCTGATGCCGATCAGTTCGTCCGCCGGCAGGCGCGAGACGGGGATGATCTCGGCGATGCCCTTGATCTCCGACAGGCGCTGCAGGATGGTCTTCGGATAGCCGGCGGCGAACTCGTTGATGTCCGCGTAGGTGTAGTCCGTGTAGTTCATGAACACGGTCACGCGGCCGAAATTGTTGTCACCCAGCAGCTGGAAGATCAGCGCTTGGAACACGGCCAGCCAGTTGGCACCGGTGGCGCCCTGCAGGGTCACGCCCGTCACCGCGGTGTTGCGCAGCGGGAAGTTGCGCAGGCCGTAGATCTGGGTGCCCGCCACACTGATACCCGATTCACCGTTCAGCGCCATGTTCTCCATGCGCTCGGCGATCTTGCGCACATTGTTGGCGATGGTGGTGGTGTCGATGCCGGACGGGGCCTTCTGCATCACCGCCATCTGACGCCAGCCGAAGCGGGCGTAGGCGTCGAAGATGGGAACCGGGGTGCCTTCATAGGTCACCAGCGCCTGATCGGCCTTGCCTTCGGAGCGGCCATCCATGGAAACGTGCACTTCGCCGCTGTCGGAGACCTTCGGGAAGTAGTTCACCAGGTCGCCGATGCCCACCGGGGTGTAGTTGGCGCGGGCCAGGCGGTTGAACACGCCCAGCACGTCGCGCTGAATCTGCACGGTGCGCTGGTCGATGCGGCGCCAGGCATCCAGCGGAATGACCGAAGCGTTGCCGACGATGTCGCGATGGTTCGCGGCCAGCGCGGTCTGGGTTTGGTTGAAGCCTTCGCGGGCGGCATTGACCGCCAGCTCTTGCTCATTCGTGAAACGGAGCATGCTCCCTCCTTATGCCTTGGTGTAGAAGTTGGCGATGACCACGTCAGCGAGGTCACCGGCGGCCTTGGTGGCGCCAGCGGCGTCGTAGAAGGCCACGACGATGTTCCCGGCTGCGGCGGCAGCAAGGCGGCCACCGGCGGCGACGGTCAGTTCTTGGCCGTTGGTGTAGGCGCCAGAGGCCACGGCCCACTGGTATTCCTGGCCCGGCTCCAGCAGGTGGGCCACGCCGGTATCGCCGGATGTGTAGGCGGTCTTCAACGGGTCGGTGCTGTCGAAATGGCCCAGGGCGTAGAAGTCCCGGTTGACCAGCAGCGCCAGCCGGCCGCCGCTCGGCGAGGTCGCCTGCGAGAACTGGGTGGCACCCACCACCACACCGGTGCACGGCAGCAGAGCGCCGTTGACCGTGCGGTTGCTGAGGGTCTTGGGTTGGCGGTCCTGAGGACCACGATAGGCGCGGTTCGGCATTACTTGCCCTCCTTGTCGTAATGGCTGTTGAGCGAGTAGCCCTTGAACTCGCTCTCACCCTCGGCCTTGCCGCCGGCGGGGGTCACGGGGGCAGCCTTCTTGCCGCTTTCGGCGTTGGCCTTCAGGGCCTTCAGGCGGTCGATGCCCAGCGCCTTGAAGTCGTCCACGGTCAGCGAGGAGTTGGCGGCCAGCTCAGTCGCCAGGGTGGTGACCTCGGCGTCACGGGCGGCGTTCGCGGCCAGCTCCAGCTCGGCGAGCTTCGAATTGGCGGCGTTCAGCTTGTCCTCCACCGGCTTGCGGACGGTGGAGTTGTAGGCGTCCAGCAGTTGCGCGTCGCTCATGCCGTCCGTCTTGATGCCGGCTGCATTGAGCGCGGCGACGATCTGCTCTTTCACTTGGTCTTCCTCACGGTTAGTGATGGGGTGGTAATCGACCCGCCGAACCACTTCGACCGGGCTTCCAGAAAATGCTACGGAGCCGTCAGAAGAGACGGAGTAGTCCTGCTTGAAGAGGCGACCGTCCTTGTCGCGCCAGACGGCATAGCGCTCAAACACCTCCTGGAGCCAGGCGCCCTCAGGCAGCAGGCCGTACAGCCCGCCGGTGATCTGGTCGAAGCTGACGTCCGTGGTCCCGTTCCCCACCAGGCGGCGGACCAGCGCGCGCAGGCCTGCCAGCACACCCTCATCGCGGCGGTCCTGCGGCTCGGTGTTGACCTGCACACACTCGACCTCTTCCTCTTCGCCCGCGGCGTTCAGGAACATCCCGACGCCCTGCTCCGGCGTGCCGGCCCCCTGCTCGTTCAGCAGGATTGCGAGGTGGTCGTATTGGAGGTTGGTGGCGATCCGGCTGTACTTCTTCCCCAGGCTCTCCCCGTTGGCCTGGATGGCCTCGACGAACAGGCCGGTGCTGACGTGGATGGGGTCGGCCGCATTGCCAGCGATCACCGCGTCCAGCCGCTCCACCAGCTTCCTGCCGTCGGCGTGGGCCAGGGCCTGGGCCGCGTTCACCTCGATGTCCACCAGCGACCGGCCGCCCTCGTGGCGGGCATTGGTGCAGATGGCGCCCATGTACGAATTGAACAGGGCCTCACCGTCCCGGGCGCTGATGTACTGGCCGCTCTTGTTCTTCGGGTGCCCGGCCGGCGCCGGCTTCCCGTTCAGCGTCGCGATGCCCTTGGCCAGCTGATCCGCCGGATAGAGCATGCCGTTCATGACGATGTCGTCCACGGCCCCGCACACGCCCTTGATCAAGTACTTCCCGCCGTCCTTGCTCACCGCAGAGGCGTTGACCGCGGTGAGGATGCGAATGAGCTTCTTTGCCATGCGTGTGCATGCTAGGAAGGGCCGGTCACTAGCTCGGCGGAACGTGTGTGAGCGGCCGGGTTAGGATCAGGCGCTGGAGGGAAAACAACATGCCTGCGACTCAGACGTTTGGCCCAGAAATGGGGATCCTGGATCTCATTGCTTCAGTTACGGGGTCGCTTGCTTGGCCCGGGCTTATCGGCTTTGCCATTTACACATACCGCAAGCCCATCACCCGACTGCTGGTGGGAACATCGCGCATGATCCGCCGGATGAACTCCGTGAAGTGGGGTGAGTTCGAGATGGCCAATAGAGCCTTCCAGGAGGCGAAAGAGGCGGTTCAAGAAAAGGCAGATGTTGTGGAGGAGCAGATCAGTGAAGCTCGGCCGGATGAAGTCGCTTCCCTCGTACGAGAATTGACTGAACTTAAATTGCAGGCGGCTCGCATTGAAGCCGCCCAGTCAGCTCTGACTACTGCCAAAAGCGTTCCCTCCAATGAGGCATCTGGCGATGACGCACGCCAAACCTCAGCGAGACAACACAATGATCTGCATGCTCAGACTGGAAGATATATTCGGACAATGGTGACCGCACTCGATGGTCCTCAGCGGGTGCTCGGCATGGCGGTCGAAGACCTGAAGCTGGCGATTACTGCCCTGCTCGACGACCTGGATATGGGCAAAGCCATGGATTTGCAAGCCGCCGGCCTACTTGACGAGGAGTTCCGACCCACTCCTCGCCTCTTCACGCGTACTCGGGCCATTGCTCAGATAATGAGAAGCCGGCAGCGCTCGGGGAGCCCAGCCGTAGACAAGCAGTGATTTATAGGCTCACGAGGCTTACTTACTCGCTGCGCGCGCGACGCGGTGCTTCGAAGGTGTGAGGGCGTTACTGTGGTGCTGTTCTGTGCCGCCCCTTGGGCCGACTGGGGCCTGGGGGAGGTCTCATGTTTCACACCAGCGGTCAGGGAGCTCGCCCTCACCTTTCCAAATATTAGGGAGGCCACCTACAAAGGCCTGCAATGGTTGCTCGCCTGCCGATGCATACCGATGTCACTCACACTCTCACAACGATGAACCCAGACATAAGACTTCTTGCCAAAGAGCGTCCATTGGGCGAGCGCACAGCTCAGGAGCGAAGAAACCTCGTGATCGCCTCAGCGGCGGGACTTGCGCTGAATGCCGGAAGCGCCGGTGAGCTTCTTGGGTTCTCACACCCCTCGGGTGATCCTGCGCTCGCAAAGGGCGCCTTTTGCATAGCAGTTACCTACCTCCTGATTATGTTTTTGGCGGGATTTGTGAAGGACTGGATGCATTGGAAAACCGCCAAAACGATTGTGGACTTCACGATCGCGACTGACGAATTCAGAAACCGGTTCACCGAGTTGAAGAATGTTGCACAGAGCGAGCCGGCTGCCATACCGGGTGTTCTCTTCGTGCCTTTGCAAATCATGAATGAGGCGTGCGACCTCTTGGATACGGAACAGCAGAAGGCCGTCACAAGCACAAAGCATCTGGCTCGATTCGAACTTGTCCGCCTATATCTGCTGGACTTTTTTCTCCCGGTTGTCCTTGGAGTAACCGCTCTTTGTCGGCTCGGTGAGTTCGTCCCAAAATTCATTGCCACCGCGCTTAGCTAGGCTGGCATGACGACTATTGCGTCGGCCGCCAATCCTTCTTCTCCTTCGCCATTGCCGCCTTGAGCGTGTCGGAGAGAAGTGGCTTGTCGTCGTCATCCAGCAGGCACTCAGTCTGGCTGCAGTGACAGCTATACCGGTTGCCGTTCTTGGCGTAGAACTCCCGGCATTCCTTCGAGGTGTAGACCTGCCCGTGCCGGGCTGCGTGCGTGGCGCGGGTGGTCGGCAGAAGGGCTGAGGTCCACAACAGGCCGATGTTCAGCCCGAACTCCGCCTCCGCTTGATCCCGCTCGGCCCACCGGGCTTGGCGCAGCGCGTCGGTGATGTCGGTCTGGGCGAAGGCCTTGGCCTTGCTGGCGCTGACGTCCAGGCGGTCACGGATCAGCGTCTTGACCTCCTTCGGGTTGCGGCCGTCCGCCACCGCGCTGCCGATGATCTGCGCCAGCTCAGCCCGGACCTGTGCGCCCTGCCCCGTCCAGTGCTCATAGCTCTTGACTTGCGCCAGCCCAACCCGGTTGCGGTAAGGCTCGCTCCGGACGATGGTGGCCAGGCTGCGCGATGCGGCGTAGGCCTCAGACAGGCGCGTGAGGTTGGCCGCCGACTGTGCGGCGCCTGTCTGGGATGCGTCCGACACATAGGGCGACCACCAAAACGAGTGCGCCGCCTCCCGGCCGCTGGCGATCCAGTAATCCAGGGCCGCCTGCAGCTCGCCATTGAGCGCTGTCAGCTCCTCAGGGGTCAGGCCATACAGCACCGCCGACGCTTCATTGACGGAGTAGGTCCGGATGCCGTCGAACAGCTGCAGCACCCGCTCAGTCAGGCCGGCGAAGCGCCGCGAGATCTCCGCGCGGGCCCGGCGGATGATGGGGACCGTCCCGGTGCGCTCCTGGCGCGTCCCCGGGATGATCGGATTGCGGATGGGCCGCCTCACTTCTTCGCCTGCGACTTCGCCTTGGGATCAGCGGGCGGTTTCTTCGCGGCGGTCGGGTCCGCATTGGGATCGGCGGCCGGGTCCGCCGGCGGCGTGTCCTCCTTGAACTCGTCGCCCGCCCCGGCCGCGCGTTCCTCAAAGCCCCCCACTTTCCGGATCTCGTTCAGGTCGAAGATCGGCTCCAGGGAGCCACCGTCATAGGCCGTCTTGTTGGCAGTCACCATCTTGACCGCATTGTCCAGGCGCTGCTCATCGCTGGGGGCGCCGAGGTCGGGCCACTCGATCTCAAACTCACCTGCCTCGATGATCCCGCAGGCCTGCATGCGCTGGACAAACTCCGTCAACATCGGGGTGAGGGTGTTGAGCTGGCGGCCCACCGCCCGTGCGATGTAGTCCTTCTGGTCCTCGTCACTGGCCAGGCGGCCGGTCTGCTGGCCGAAGAGCACCGTGAACGGCAGGCCCACCGAGGCCGCAAACTCATTGGCGGCGATGGTCCACTGTGGCGACAGGTCGGAGGCCTGGGTCTGGAGCGTGGTGGCCTCTCCGCCCTGCAGCACCATGCTGCTGTCCTGATTGCTGTTCAGGGCCTTTGTCTGGTCCTCAATGACCGACTTCACGGACCGCTCGGTCGGACTGCCGTCAGGGTTGGACGTGATGGTGGTCGGGCTTGCTTGGGCATCGAACTTGACCACGATGGTTCGGGCAGCGTTCTTGAGTGCCGACTCAGCGCCACCACCGCGCAGCTTCTCCAGGTCCACCAGCGCGTTGAAGCCAGCCTTCAGCAGCGGCACGCCCTCGAAGAAGTCGTCACCGTCTGCTCCCTCGGCCAGGATCTGGACCCGCGATGGGTGCACATCGGCCCACATCTCAGGCTTGCCCTGGTTGTCGCCGCTCAGGGATTCACCCCGGGCCCGGTACTGGAACATGGCCGGCTTGCCGTAGGTGTCTGGGTCGTTTTGGTCCGAATGCCAGCTCGTGACCTTGATCTGGTCCTCATAGAGGGGGATCAGGTCCTTGAGTGCATCGCCCTTTGACAGTGGCTCACTCAGCGGCCGACCGTCCGCGACCCGATAGATCAATGCCGCGAAGCGCCCCACAAGGTTGCGCCGGTCCAATCCCATGAGCTTCTGCCAGCCGTTGATTGGCTTGAGCAGCGCAGTGATTGCCTCTTCCCAGGGCGTGGCCTTGTCCGCCTCAGGTTGCTTGATGCGTGGCAGCCGCTCCCAGCACTTGCCGAGGATCTTGTGCACCGCGCCGTGTGCCGGGCCGCCTCGCTCGTAGGCCTGCCGGTAGTCCCGGAAGCACAGGTCGGTCTTGTAGCCGTACTGGCGCCACGCGTCCGGGCGCTTTGCGTCCAGCGAGCCCGCAAACTCCGAGAGGAAGTCATTGCGGGCCCGGGCGATCTGGGTCAGCTCGTAGGTGTTGGTGATGAGGTCGGCCATGGGCCGGGATGCTAGGTAGGCATAAACTTCCAACTCCTTCAAACCAAAAGGGATGGAAATGGAAATGCGCGAGATTCAAGCTGTCGAAAAGGTGGCTGGCGAAGGTCGGGCCAATGCTTATCTGCAGGCTGGTTGGGTTCTCCTGAACACGGCCACCGAACGCGATGGGGAATCCACATACTTTGTTTACAGCTTGGGCTGGCCCAACGATCTTCCTCCGCAGGTGCCAAAAGACATCTGATCCGGCCCCTAGACGAAAACACCAACGGTCGGATGCAGCATCCCATTGAAGGCCCGGGCAGCTGCATCGACTTGGTCGTCAAAGTTGCCGTTCGGGAACAGGCGGCACTCGTCCTTGAAGGCTTCGTTCCAGGCGCCCTTCAGCATCACCACATTCCCCGCGTTCACCTGGCTGGCCAGCGGCGTTGCGCGCACGACCTTGTCGCCCGACTCAGGTGAGAAGTGCACGTTGTGCCCGGCGAGCAGCGTGGCGAAGGCCTGGACCTGCGACTTACCGGCCTGGCCCGGGTCCTGAGGGATGCTTTGCTTCAGCAGCATGCCGTCATTGCGGGCGGTGGTCTTGATCAGCGCATCACGGGCCGCCGTGGTGAACTGCTCGCGCACCATGTGGGCGATCAGATACCGGCCATCCTGCAGGCGGCCCAGCTTGGCGCCGGCCGTGTAGTCGCCGCCGGCGCTGGCGCCCAGGTCCCAGCCGCGGCACCACTCCACCACCTTCCCTGGAATGGCATCCACGATCTCGATCATGTCGGGCTTGATGACGCCACCGTCCGGAGGGCTGGGGCGTTGCCGGTACTGCCCGGCGAACACGTAGGGCTTCGCCTTCTCCATGCGCCGCAGATCCTCGGCGCTGTGCTTCTCAGGCCATAGGGGCGTGCCATCGTCGTTCCACGCGGAGAGGCACAGGTGCTCCCACACCTCACCGTTGCCACCTTCCACGGGCGGGCCTGTCATGTCACGGCCTCGGTCGCCCAGCAGCCAGCCGGCCAAGTCCGACTCGTGCAGGCGCTGCATGATCACGATGATCGGAGTGCGGGGATCGTTGACCCGGCTTTCCAGGGTGTTCTTGAACCACTCAATCACGCCGCCGCGCACCGTGTCGCTGTTCGCCTCGTCCGCCTTGTGCGGGTCATCGATGACGATCGCCCCACTGAACTCGTCGCGGATCTTGCCGGCTCCGAAGCCAGTGATCGTGCCGCCGGAGCCTGTGGCATACATCACCCCGCCCTCGGTGGTCTTCCAGTGGTGTCCGGCATCGCTGGCCAGCTCAGTGCCTGGGAAGATCTCCCGATAGGCTTCATGCTGGATCAGGTTGCGGATCTGGGTGGAGTTGTTGACCGCCAGCGGCGTGCTGTAGCTGGTGTGGATGAACTCGCAGTCCGGGTGTCGGCCGAAGGACCAGGCGATGAACTTCACCACCGCCAGCTCGGTCTTCGAATACCGGGGCGGGATGTTGATCACCAGGCGCTTCGTTTCCCCGCGATAGACCTTCATCAGGGCGTCGCAGATCAGCTGATGATGGCGCGCGCGCTGCCACCGGAAGCCCTTGCGCTCCAGAAACATCCACCGCGAGAACTCGTAGAGGTCTTCTCGGGCCCACCCGGCGGCGGCAAGGCGCTTTGCTGGGTCAGTAATCCTCGCGGACACGCCGCACCTCCGCGGCCACCTGCTCCGGGGTCACGGCCTGCTGCTGGATGGGCCCGCCATCCTTGCCGGTGATCTCCCGGCGGTTCGTGAAGACCCCGCCCGACTCCTTGGCGGCCTGCTCCAGGATCTGGAGGACCATGGCCGAATTCCCCTGCTTCTCGGCCTTGTCCAGCGCCCGCTGCAGGACCCTCAGGCGGTAAACCTGGCGGGCCACTGGCACCACGGCCGCATCCTTGAGGAACTTCTCCCTCGTTTCATCAAAAAGCGCCACCAGCTTCTTCGCTACCCCCTTGCTGCTGGCCTTGGTGTGGTCGTAGCTCTCCACCTGCTGTCGGGAAACGGTCAGGCCGTACTGCTCCTTGACGGCCTGAGCCACCGTCGAAGGAGAGTCAAAGCACGCAAGTGCTTGAACGATAAAGACTTTCACGTCTTCGGAAAGGGTAGCCATCAGGTTACTTTCTGTCGGGGCCGGGTCTTGGTCATGCAACCCTCATGAGGCAGGTTCCGCACGCGCCAGCAATCTCACGCTCTCCGACCTCGGGGGCGGATCGGGCTGCGGCTGCCAGCTGGGCGAGTGCACCACCAGGGTCCCCGACGCCATACCGGCGGACAACTCCAACGAACTCCTCCACGTCGTGGCCGGTGATCTCGATCTTGGGCTCCCCGTCCTTGGTGAATGCTGGGGAGCCGAACTCGTCTCGCTTCTGGGCGATGTGATAGAGCTCGTGCTCCACGAGCGCACAGAAGGCGGTGTCTGTGCATTGGGCGCTGTAGCCGGCGTCCAGGGTGATCAGGTAATCCGGCACGCGGCCGAACCAGTCGCGCATCTGCTGCTCTTGCCGGCCCTTCACCCACTGCGATGCACGGAACAGGACCTCCTCAGCGGTGCCGATCACAGCCTTCCCCTTGGATCGGGATGGTCCACTAGCCCAAAGCACGGCCAGGTCCACGCTCAGGATGTGCTGGTGGTCCGGGTTGTGCAGCTTGCCGGTGTCCTCCAGGATCTCCGCCTTCAGCCATTCCAGAACCTCAGGCGCTGGGGCGAAGGTGAGGAACATCTGCTCAAGCAGGTGCTGGGGAGGCGCCGGGCGGCGCTTCTGGCCTAATTGCGGGCGTCGGCCCATACCCTGCTCCCCTTCGTCTTGAACTTCTGCTTCGGCGGCTTGGGCGGCTTCTGGCGGGCCCGGCGGGCTTCCTCCTTCAGGCGCCACTCCTCGGTTTCCTGCACCCGCATGGACAGGTGAACGATCCGGCCGTCCTCTCGGATGATCTGGCGGTGGATCTGCGGGATGGGCTGGTTGGCGGCGCGGCCGCGGGGCCTGCGGTTGATCACAGCGCAGTTGGCCAGGGCAAATACGCTGGCCGGGCCCAGGCCCTTGGGGATCTTGCAGTCCGCCGCGCTGACCACCGTGTGCCGGAAAGGCTCGATCTGGATCTCGTCCAGGTCCTCAGGCTCCAGTTCCAGGCGCGGCAGGATGTCCGGCTGCACATAGACCAGTTCCAGCTGCACGAACGTGGATTCGTTGGCGGCCTGTTTGACCAGGCGAACCCGCTTCACCGGCGGAGCTATGGGCGCGATAAGGCCACAGAACAGTTCAAGCTGCTCGGCGGCGGTCATCATTGCTTTCATCCCTCTGCCTCCCCGCTCCGGTTAGGTGCGCATGGAGCGGGCATGCTACGGAGAGGCGTGAAAATCACGGACGTAGTCGCGTAGGTCCCTCCCCACCTTGGCCGCACCCATGCAGAGGATCGTGGCCAGCCCTATGACCGTCACGGCCAGGATGAACAGTCCTCCCAGGGTCGCCAGGGCGGCCAGGCCCAGCCAGCCACGGGGCGTCATGCGGCCTCCTGCATGCTGGGATCGTTGGCGGCGCCTTTCTCTAGCGCCCTCGCCTTCAGCCGGTAGGTGTCGCGGACCTGGCGCAGTTGCTCGCGGGTCCACTTGGTGCTCCCGTTGTTGCACTCCAGCGCCTCCACGCGCCCGGCGCCAATCCGTGCGATCAGGCCCAGCCGGTAGTCCACCGCCATCCCGGCGCCCCACTGGTTGCACTTCACGCATTGGGCATGGCAGTTGTCTTCGTGGAATCGCAGGTGATCGGCGCTTCCGGTGCTGCGGTAGTGGCCAGCGTCGCGGCCGGCGTGGAGCTTGGTGAGGTCCGGCGGCGGGGCTCCGCAGGAGATGCAGGGGCGCCCGGCATCGCGCAGGCGCACCCACCGGTTGAACGCGGCCTGGGCCTCCTTCTTCAGCTGCGGGACGGTCTTCAGGTCCTCCAGCTGCGCGCGGGTTTGCCTGCGGTCCTCAAGCGCTGCCCGCGCCGCGGCCTTTTCATTGGCCAGGCGGCCCAGCACGGCCGCGCAGTCGGGCCCGCAGGCCTTGTGCGTCATGGACCGGCGCACGAAACGGTTCTGGCAGCCGGGCGCCTTGCACTTCACCGGCTTCTTCCCGGGCTGCTGGCCAGCCTCAGGCGGCTTGGCCTTGAATGGGGTCCGCTTCATGGGGGCGCTTCGCTTCATCGGTTCCACCCCGCTTCGGTCTCTGTCGCCTCGTAGTCGGCCACCCAGTCCACCGCCTCAGTGAGGTTCTGGCGCTGGACCTGATCCATCGACTTCACGCTCTTCTGCACCTCGCCGGCCTGGCAGCCCAGCAGGCCGGCGGCCAGGCGGGTGCGCTGCTGCTTCTCGGTCTCGGCCATCAGGCGGCCTCCCTCTGCGCCGCGCTGGCGTCGTTGGCGGCCTCCTGCCGGCCCAGGCTCTGCGGCTTCCACTTCACACCCCGCTCATCCCCGTAGGAGTGGCAGAGGTTCAGGAAGATCCCGGCCAGCTCGCGGGTGAGTGGCTTGGTGCTGAGGGCGATCAGGTGCAGGCCGTCGCCATCCATGTCGGGCAGCAACACCGGGTCGATGGCCTTCCACTCCTCCATGAACTGCGGGTCATGCCGGGTATGCTCATACAGCGTGGCCAGCATGAAGCGCTTCCAGACGATCGGCTGCCGCTTCTCGCCCCCCAGCTCCAGCTGGTCGGCCAGGTCCTGCAGGGCCGAGTTGTAGGTGTTCTGCTGGGAGCGGGTCTGGGGGAAGTAGGCCACCACGGCCATGCCCTCCAGGCGAGCTCGCATCAGAGACGACATCTGCCGCCAGAACTGCAGCATCTTGTCCTTGCCCTCGGCGATGTTGGGCATGTAGCCCCAAACAAAGTGCATGCTCATGCGGCCTCCTTGATCTGCGCGTCGTTCGCCGGCGCAGCAGTCATTCGGATCAGCTCGATCTGCTGCATGCGACGTGCGCGTGCAGCTTGGTTTTTCCTCCCGAGCTCCTTCGTGTCGATTGGCTTGGGGCGCGCAGCGCTCGGCCCGTTGCCAAAGACGTAGAGCGCCGTGGGCGGTCCTCCGTAGAGGGTCGGAAGCCAGCCTGAGACCCTGGCAAGACCGATCTCGGTCATGTGGTTGATCAGGCCGCAGGTAATCGAGAGAGAAATCCCGGTCTCTTTCGCGATGTCGCCCTTGGATGCAGGCTCAACGATCGCCCTGATCAGCGACTTTGCGGCAATGGCCGTGGCATTGATCGAGTTGTGAGCCTTGCCAGATGGACGCGGTGAGTCTGTGGGGTGCGGTTCATCGGGATCCCCGCCATATCCAAACACAGGCTGCTTTGCGCTCCAGCCATTGTCGTGGTCAGTCCACGCGGAGACGCGCAACAAGCCGACCGCGCGCAGGCTGCGAATGATCGCAGCGCCGCGACTGCGCGTCACTCCGAGAAACTCCGTCACCTGGCCAAGGGTCGCCGGGCTGCGGCGAACCCTGGCAATCAGGCTGAGATAACCCTTGATGCCGACCCTCTGGCCGGACAATTTTTTCTGGTTAGGCTGCTTTTCCAAAGCGATGCTCCTCAAGTTCGATCTGGCTCAGGGGTTTGACGATGGCGATCTCGGATGTCCCGTCCTCGCCTTTGACGCATAGGCGGTCGTGGGGCTTGCCGACGACCATGACGCCGCTCTGGTGGTAGTTGGCGCAGTCCTCGCGGATCTGGCACCAGCCACCCATGCAGGGATGCAGGATCGTGCTCACGCTGCTTCTCCTTCGGTCACAGACGGCTCATTGGCCGCCTGGTGGTTGCTGGTCTTGTCCAGGCGCTTGCGGATCGCCTGGAGGGCTTCTGCGGCCGCTGGCGGGGGTGGCGTAGGGACGTGGGCAGATTGCTCAGCCAGATGGGCCTGCGTGGCCTCCACGGCCGTGCTGGGAACGGTCAGGGGCTTCTTGCGCTCGCCGGTGATCCGCTGGGCGATGCCGGTGGCGAATGCGCGGCAGTCCGCCGGGGCCTGGGTCTTGATGGCCTCCCGCATGGCCTCAGCAGCGACTTCGGACCCGTGGTCCTTGGCGAAAGCGTTCAGGAAGGACTTGGCCTCACCCACGCTGACGCCGTTGTCGGTGAGCCAGTTCCCGGAGTCCTGCCACAGCCGCCGGCGGGCCAGGGCCTTGGCCTCATCCTCGAAGGACTTATCCACAGAAGCCGTCGCGTCAGCGTCGGCCGAACCGATAGGTTCGGAATATCTATTCCCTTTACTTCCCTTCTCTTCTCTTCCCTTCCCTTGCGATCCCGACGGGATAACGTCGGGAGTCCCGGTGGGATCTGGGTCGGATGAAGTCGGGACTGCCGAATGCTTCCGCTTCATGAGGGCGCGGGAGTGAGGATTGAGCGCCTTCAGCAGCGCCTTGGCCCCGATGATTTGGGCTTCCAAGGGTGCAGAGTCGAAGGTGCCGCCCCAGCGTTTCGCATTGCCGTTGCCGCTGCTGATCGTGCGCCCCAGCTTGTCGATCCAGCACTCCAGTGCCTTCTCGCACACGACGGGGTGATAGAGCCGGCCGTCGTCGCACTTCACAAATCCGCGCAGCGCGCCGTCCCGAACCTTGGTCCATGCCTTGTCGATCTTGCCGCGCAGACCGTAGCCGGCCTGCTTCGCAATCCAGCTGTCGGTGTCCGGGATGGACCCGGCCGGCACCTGGTGCCACGACGCGCACCACAGCAGGAAAGCCGCCCAGCAGGCCTCCGGCGTCTCGTCAGACGCGAGGCTGGAATCACGAACCCGGACCACGTCGACCAACATGGACGGGTAGTCCTGGAGGTCGCAGTCAGGGGGTGTCAGAGGTGTTCTGCTCACGTCAGTGCAAGCTCCAGCTGCTGGGCCACCAGGCGCAGGGCCTCCACAGGCCGGCCAGATTCCGGGCACAGCTTCTCCCCCACAACCTCAATGAGGCCCTTCTCGATAAGGGCGTGCACCCGGCCGCAGACAGGGCCAGAGCGGAAGCCGGTGAGGACCTCCAGCTGCCGGCGGGTGTAGAGCTGGCCCACTGCCATTGCGTGCAGCACCTTGCGCTCGCTGGCGCTGAGGTCGGCCTGGGCTATTTCGTAGTAGGCGCGGATGCTGGTTTCTGCGGTGTCGCGCTTCATGCATGCTCCCGGTAAAGTGGCGGTTCCCACGACATGGAGAGGCTGATGGGTTCGCCAATGGACGAGCACCGAAAGATGCTCAAGACTGCTGAGGACTCTTTCGAGAGGTACTCACGGATGGCTGAAGAGGCCAAAGCGGAGAATGAAGCTCTGGTCAAGTCGCATCTCGCTGGAAATGGACCGGGCCCGACAATGAGCCAGCTCCGCAACGAAGAAGACCTAGTCGCCCTCGCGAATCGCCTCAGAAATACCGTCGCGCACCTGCGCCGCGTGCAAGGGGACGAACCGGACACCCCCATCACACCCTCCTCCCCGCCCTGATGGCGTTTCCCTTGTCCCGGCCTGCCTGCTTCTGGCTCTCAGTGAGCGTGGGTGCCGGCGATGGGCCGTGACGGTCCACCTTCGCCTGGTTGAGCGCCGCAAGCTTGCGGCTGGTGGACGCGTAGCCGCGTTCGCGCGCGGTCAGGCCGGCCATCACCGGCACATAGTCAGGGCTGAACGCGTTCACGCGGCCTCCGCGAAAATGTCGTCTTGAATGGGTGCACGGCGCCAGACTGCGGCGCTGCTGTGGTGTTCGATGCGCTCCGCAATCACCGCTGCGCGCTGCGATGCAGTCGGCGCCGGGTACATGCCGAACCGGTCGAGACTGCCGCAGTTCACAGCTGCGTTGGTGCTGTCGGCCGACGACAGCGGTAGCTGGGTGAAGATGGCGGGATCCAGCATGCGTAGGCCGTGAAGGCGCGCCGCCGGGCGACCGCCGTCGTCGCAAATTGCGTCCATGGCTACGGTCATACGCTGCCACCATTCGCTTGTTCCCGGGGCGGCCCATCGACCGGACGATCCGAGCGCGACGGTCCTGTAATCGGCGCAGAGGCGTGCCAGACGCTCGACCGACTCGTGCATGTGCCAGACCGGAACGCCCGGCAAGTGCATCGGCCAATCACGCAGCAATGCGTCGTTTTCCGCCTCGGATGCTTCGATCACATCAGGGATCAACGCCCAGTCGAAACCCGGATGCTTGTGCCACTCATCCGTCCATCGGACGTAGCCGTCCACGTCAAGCTTCTCGCCTCGCTTCCAGACGCTGAAGGCGCCGTTGTCGAAGCAGAATGACTGGCAGGCCTCGGCAACAATGGCCATGTCATCTCGACGCGGCCAAGGCACCAAGGCATGGCGGCCGATCAGGAACCTGGCCGCATCCTGGCGCGATCCACCGATGGGTGTGCCGTGGTAGTGAATCATCGAGACACCTCGCTTGGCTTGACGATGGCCTGCAGTGCCGGCCGTGTCGTCTCGATCTCAACACCGTGGTGAGTGGCAGTCAGCGTTTGGGCGCCTCCCAGCGACTGCAGCAACTGGTCCGCGATCTCTTCGTGATAACCCCGCGTGATCGCAGCGGTAGCCGCGAGGATGTCCTCCACCTTGATCAGTTGACCGGTGACGATCTCCAGGTGGTACTGAATCCGGATACCGTTGTTTGGGCAGTCGGCGAAGAACGTGGTGCGGTAGCGGTTCATGCGGCCTCCCGGTAGATCTCGCGCTCGTGGCGGAAGTTGGCTTCCACCAGGGCCCGCGCCTGAGGCGGGCTGACGCTGTTGCCGCACATGCGGACCTGCGCCGTGGCGGTGAGCGGGATCCGCGGCACCTGCAGCGGGTTCGCCGCCTGGACGCCGTCCACGAACAGCTTCTCCGGGTCGGGGATCTCCTCGATCACGTAGTCCGCCGGGAAGCCCTGGGCATTGAACAGCTCGCGAGGCTTGAGCATGCGGAGGGTGATGTCCACCAGGACCCACCACTGGCCGCGCTGGTGCACCATCACCATCTCCGCCGGCTCCGCGAAGTGCTCAGGCAGGTACTTGTGCAGCAAGTCGGCGCACTGGCGGGCACGCTCGGCATGCTCCGGCGCCAGGCTGGCGGCCGGGACCTGCATGGTCTGCACCAGTCCCATGCGGCCCTTGGTCGGGATCGTGTGCATCGGGTCGTCCAGATCCTGCCACTGGCCGCCGTTGCTGTAGTACTTCACTGCATAGGCGGTGATCAGGCGCTGGTTGCTGCCGGCGGCGGTGATCGTGCTGAGCGGCTCATTGGCGGCGCGGCCGTCACCGACGTAGAAGCCGCCGTTCGCCTGCTCCAAGCATGCCGCCACCAGCGCACTCGTCGCGCCGCTTGCGGTAACGGTGTTGAGCGGAACCTGCAGGTCGCGGACGCCGTGGCTGAAGCGCTTCGTACCGCATTTGCCTTCGCCGTGGCCCATGTCCACCAGATGGGCCAGTGAGACGTACTGCTTCACGCCACCTGCCACGACGGTGCCCAGCGGCTGCTCAACGTCCTGGGTGCGCGCGTCCTGCCCCTTCCGCTCCCCATAACCGACCGTCACCAGATTGGCTGCGGCAAGGCCGTGGTGAGTTCCGCCAGCGGAGATGGTGGACAGGGGCAATTCCACGCTGTGGCCGCCCATGTGACCCTCGCTGGTCCCACGCATGGGGGCCAGGGCCGGTGCAACGACGGTGAAGTGACCGCCCTTCACCTGCGCGCATGCAGTGCGTAGCGGCTCATTGGCGGCGGCGGTGCGCCCTTCGGCGGGCCGCGACTGGTCGCCGATGAACGGCGCCAGCACCGGCGTCGCGAGGCAGGAGTCAGCCTTCGATGTGACGGTCTGCGCCGGCTGGTGAATGCTCCGCTCCGGCGACTGCCCCATTCGCCCCCCTACCCCCACGATGAATGGGGATGCACTGGTGAGCACGTGGCGCCACAGGCCTTTCGCCACCCGGCGCTGGGTGTTCTCGGCCAGGTCCTTCTTCCGGCCAAAGATGCTCAGGGCCGGAAGACTGAAGTCGATGCAGTCGGCGGCGGTGCGCCAAGCCTGCCGGCGCCCGGCCTGCACCTCAGCGGAGGTAGGCTTGCCGAACTGGTGATCCGGGAACTGGATCGGAAGGCCGTCGCGACGCGCCACCAGGAAGAGGCGCTTGCGGATCGTCGGGGCACCGTCGTCGCAGGCCCGCAGCTCGCGCCACTCGACTGCATACCCGTGCTGCCGCAGCTGGCGAACGAACGATTCGAAGGTCTTGCCCTTCTTGGCCGGGTCCGGCCGGGCAGTTCCGTCAGCCTCAATGATCAGCGGGCCCCAATCCTGGAACTCCTCGACGTTCTCCAGCATCAGCACGCGCGGCTTCGTCAGCGCCACCCAGCGCATGCCGACCCAGGCCAGGCCGCGGATATGCTTCGCCACTGGCGTGCCGCCCTTGGCCTTGCTGAAGTGCTTGCAGTCGGGGCTGAGCCACACCAGGGCGACCGGCTGGTTCTTCGTGACCTTGACCGGGTTCACGTCCCACACCGACTCGCACAGGTGCAGTGTGTGCGGGTGGTTGATGGCGTGCATCGCCAGCGCCTCGGGATCGTGATTGATCGCGATGTCAACCGGCCGGCCGAAGGCCTGCTCCAGGCCAGTGGAGGTTCCGCCGCCGCCGGCGAAGTTGTCGATGATCAGCTCGCGGCCCAGGTCCAGCGGCATCGTGAAGGCGTCTCGCTTCATGCGGGCTTGCCTCCCAGCGGGCGAGCGAAGTGGGCGCAAGGCGGCGACCAGGTCACCATCTTGGGCGCGGGTGTGTTGGCCGGCGCGGGGGCCGGTGCTGGCGCCGGGACAGGGAAGCGGAATGGGTCCGCCGGCTCGCGTGGGGTCGGGATGCTCATACGGTCTCCAGGTCGAAAATCGCGCGGGCCTTGTTGGCTCCGATGCGGATGGCGCCCTTGCGCTCAAGGGCCTTGAGGTGGTCGGTGACTGCGTTCGGGGAGGCCCAGCCGAAGTGCTGCTGGATCTCCGCCTGCGTCGGCGGCATCTGGTTGCGTCGGCGGTACTCGCGGACGAACTCCAGAACCCTGGATTGCGTGGCCGTCAGCAAGATGGCCTTCGGCATGACGCCCTGCGCTACCAGGTGCTCCCGGTTGAAGGGCGAGGTCATTGGGTTGGCTCCACCTGCTCCACCGCGGCGGCAAGCATCTCGATGGCGGCGAAGCCGTCCAGTCGGTCGTCATCGATGATCTTCAGCGCCGCATCCACGATGGACTTCGCGTGGGCCTTGGCGGTCAGCACGAGCACGGCGCCCAACGTCAGCATGCGAGGCTTGAAGTTCTCTCCCAAGAGCGTCTTGGCGGCATCGCGTGCCTCGTAGAGCTTCGCAGCGGTGCGCACCTGCTTCTCGGTCGCGGCAGGCGTTGCGGCGGACGGCGCGTGCGCGGCAGCCACCTTCTTGGACTGGCCGATGAAGTCCAGTTCACCGCCCAGCGCCTCGATCAGCGCGGGGATCAGCTGGGACAGTTCACCAGTGGCCAGGGCCGCATCTGCGTCGAAGGCTTCGTCCTTCGCTGGCTTGTCCCGACCGTCGAAGACCACGTCCAGAAACTTGATGCCCTTGACCTGCAGGGTGTCGGTGAGCGTGAAGGAGATCCGCTCCTTCCAGGTCATGGCCAGGCGGGTCGGCATCTTGCCGCTCACCAGGTGGGCCTTCACGTCGTCGCGGTCCAACGGATGCCGACCGTACTTCACGACCGACTTCATGTCGTTGTGAGCCTTCAGTTCGCAGTCGCGGTCGATCACGAAGTCCTTTGGCGGAACTCCGTCCATAAGCCAGGCGCCCATGCAGGCCGCCGGCGACTCGGCCGACTGCAGCAGGTGCAGGCTCAGCGACGGGTCCGCCTTGATCAGCAGTGTGACCAGGTCGTCCGCCTTGCCGATGCTGGCCGCATCGACCATCAGCAGGCGCTGGGCCGGAAAGATCCACACCGCGAGGTGAGATTGGGTGGTGAAGGCCCGCGGCAGCAGCTCCAGCGTCACCTGCTCGGCCACGTCTTTCGCCTGCTTCTTCCCCGGCCGGCGGCCGGTCTCGTCCTCGATCTGGTCCAGCCGCTCCTCGGTGTGCTCACGCACCACGCTCGACGGAAGAATCCTCTTCTCCACGCGCAGGGTCAGCAGCCAGTGGCCGTCCACCACCTCCAGCAGCGGAGCGCCCTGCTCTCCCCGCGGCGGCACCCAGCCGGCGGACAGGGCCTGAGTGGGGCCGCAGGGCTGGAAGCGCTCTTGCTCAAGCGAGTTCAGGAACAGGTCAGCATTCGGCGACCAGTCGGAGCCGATGCGATAGATGATCAGTTGCTTCAGCATGTCAGGCCTCCATGGCTGCGTGTTGCTCTTGGACCGCGTCCATCAGCACGCCGGTGTCCATGCCGAATGCCTCCGCCGCAGCCTTGAGCACTGCAGCTGCAGGCGCACCGTCCAGACCGAGCGCGTGCAGGTAGGCGGTGACAGCGGACTGCGTAATTACCTGCTCGATCGTCTCGGCGCTGTGGCCGAACTCCGATGCGGTGGTCTGGATCGCGTGGAGGCGCGGCTCGCTCTTCAGCAGCTCGCGATAGCGCGCCGTGATCTGGCGCCGGGAATAGATGGACATGGTTCCTCCCTCTCGGGGGTTCAGTCGTTGGTGACGGGCTTCAACCGGCGGGGCCGGCGCTGCCGCTTGGGGCGTAGCTCGAAGCCAAGTTCATCGGCAAGCTTTTGGATGGGGCCGACGTGGCCAGTCGTGAGGCAGAAACGGGCGAACCGCCCCAGCTGCTCGGCGCCGACGCTGTTGAGCCATTTCGACATGTAGCCCTTGCTGACCCCGATCGCCTTGGCGATCTTCTGGTCCGTGCGCGGGTCATTGCGCATCGCTTCCGTCAGGCAGCGCGTGAGATCGAAGGCTTCGATCTGGCGCTGATCCAGCTGCTCCAGGTCGAATTCGGTTTCCTCAGGTTGCGCTGGGTTTGCTCCGGTATCCACCGGTTTCCTCCACTTGGAGGAGAGACTTGCTCCCATCTTTGAGCTCCCACTCAGGTTGAAAAACTACTTCGAGGCCTATGGCCTCGCAGGGACACCCGGACCGATCCGCCCCTGACCCAGAGTGGGAGGAGACGGAGCCCGAGGCATCACGGCCGGATGGCCCTGCCAAGTCACAGACGAAAGGAATGCGATGAACGAGAAGCGGATGTCACAGACCCAGCGAGATCTCGCGTGGGCCCAAGTCGCGTGGCGCGAGACGCTGCGGCGCTGTCTGCGCTCGCTCGCGCAGCAGCTGGAGACCGACGCCCTGGCCCTGCGTGCGGCGGAGCTGAAAGCGAAGTCGAAGTGAGACCGCATGGCTCAAATCGGCCCAGTGAGGCTGTTATCCCGGCCGCCGCAACGCCCGCTTTCGGCGATCTCTTCCGGTGGACGGGACTTAACCTTCACGACCCGGGGCGCTTTGACCTTCATCTCGTCAAGCGCCCGATTGATCTTGCCGACCGTGCGAAGGGTTGGACTGTTCGTGCCGCTGAGGATGCGCTCCAGGGTCTTCCGGGAAACATCCGCCCTACTAGCCAGCTCCGCGAGGTTGGCAGCGGCCAGTCGCGCAGTGAGTGAGGTAATCATGTCCATGGGCGCCGATTGTGGGACAAATTCGTCCAATTCATCAAGACAAATTTGGACAAATCCGACTTATCGTGTCGGGAATACTTCGGTTATGGACAAATCTGGCCGGAAGGCTCTTTCAGAGAACATCGCGCGAGCGATACGAGACTCCGGGTTGTCGAGGCTCGCCTGGTCGCAATCCTTGAAACTAGATGTGAAGGGAGTTGAGCGAGTCGAGAAGGACCTGCACGGGGACAAAGGTGTCGGTTTGAGCTACGTCGATCAGCTCGCCGCGCGTCTCAAGCTCGATCCTTGGCAGCTCCTCGTGCCTGGCCTCGACGTCACCCGGCCTCCGAAGTTAGCCGGCCCGGATAGCTCTGCTCCCGTTGCCGCCCCCCTAAGCTTGGGCGACGCTGCTCTCGTGATCGCCGGCGCCCTTCAGTCCCTGCCTGAAGCTGAACGCGAGCTTCTCTCCCACCACATTGCCCACTTGGCCAAGCACGGGCCATCGGCGAGACACGCGGCAGCAATCGACGCGATGGGGCCGGTGATGATCGATCTGAACTCGAATACCTCCGTTGGGGGTGGCTCATCCTATGAGCCATTACTGGATGCATCATCAGTATCCAGAGCCGAACAAAAGCAAGAGCACTCGGCTACCCATCACATGCAGCAGGAGGAAAGCAAATGGGATTCCACGACTCGGGAGCCGAAGCGGCTCGGCCAGACCACTACCTCGGAGGAACCGGTGGAGGTCTACCCAGGGAGAAGGAAGCCACAGCCAAGGCGCAAGGAGGGAACATGAACGTTGAACGGCCATTTCGGCTGGTTCAGTTCCCAAAGCAGTCCCACGACGTTGTGAAGTGCCTAAAGAAGCTGCTGGAGCGAGCCGAACGCGGCGAAATCATCGGGATCAGCTATGCCGCTATGGAGTCGAATCGAGAGTTCTTCTTTAGCTCGTGCGGCGAAGCTCACCGCAACCCAGCATTTGCTTCGGCCCTCGCCAGCACACTGTGGTACGGCACGATGAAGCGAGTCTTCAACGAAGATTCCTAAACGAGCATCTGCTCGGATAGAGGCCCGCCCTGCGCGGGTTTTTTTACGTCCATATCCGACTCGCCCTGTCGGAATTGGACAAATACGTCTTGCTTTGTTGGACAGGTTTGTCCAGAATGCCATCCATCGAATCACGGAGCGACGCGATGGAAGTCACCACCCTTCAAGACGAACTGGCCGCCGAGCGACGCACCCTGTCGATGCTCGGTCAGCTCGTGAATGAGCAGCACGGTCACTACGTGGAGTTGATGGCGCAGGCCGCCGCCGTTGTTTCCTTCACCGATCGATGCCGGATCCTGCAAAAGTCAGTGGAGGCCCGCCAGTACCGCGACAGCCTGCAGGGCCGCATGGACAAGCAGGATCGTGTGGTCCGCGCCATCGAGCACCGCATCGAAGAGCAGCGCATCAAGCGCGTCGCAGTCCTCGATCCGCTGATCCAGCTGCAGGAGATTGCCCCGGCCCCGGTCACCCCGGAGGCAGCATGAACGGCTACATCGCACTCGGCCTAGATCACCAGGGGCGCCGCCTCCCAACCATGGTCGCACGGCAGCTTCTGCGCGAGGACCGCGCTGGAGTCTGCGACACCTGCCCGGGAGAACTGGACCGCCCCGAGGCGGTCTATCAGGCAGAGCCTGGCGAGCCCGGCTACTGGCAGGTGATTGGCCGCATGGCTGGCGTGGGGCTCGCCGCCGTGGCCGCCCTCCATGTCGCGGGGCGCCTGGGGCTCTTGCCATGAGCGAGGACCTGGACCCCATTGCATCTGAAGCCCTGGGCCAGATCACCGAGATCGGCGGTCTGTTCCTGGCTGCACTTCTGATCGTCCTGGCGCTGGCAGCGCCGGCGGTATTGACCTGATCAACGGGGCGCCGCCGCGGCTTTGAAGCGCTGACGCGTGGAGCCAAGGCCGCCCCACCCTTTTCAACGGAGAGAGCAATGAATGCAATCGCGGAAGCGAGCCCCGCGCTCGAACTGCAACCGATGCCGGGCACACAGGTGCCAGCGCTCCAGCAGGCGGCACTGACGGTGCAGCCGCGGGCCGCCGTGACGCCGGCGGACCTGCTGCAGGTCGCCATGGAAACCGGCGACAAGGACATCGAGCGCCTCGAGCGCCTGATGCAGATGGACATCCGGTACCGGGAACTGCAGGAGAAGGACCGCCAGCGCGATGCCATGCTGGCGCACAAGCGTGACTTCGCGGCTTTCCGGGGCGAGAACATCATCGTGCCGAAGTCCAAGCGGGTGGACCGCGGTCGGGCCGGATCGTTCAATCAGGCGGAATTCGACGCTGTGTGCGGCCTCCTGTCACCGGCACTGTCCCGCCATGGCTTCGGCTTTCGCCATGACCAGCGCTTTGGCGCGAAGGACGGAGTTCCCTGGGTGTGGGTCACCTGCTTCTTGGAGCACAAGGACGGCCACGCAGAACAACTGGAGCTTGAGGCCCCGCCTGGGGATCTCAGCGCCAACACGCCGGTGCAGAACATGCAGGCCACCGCAAGCTACCTCAAGCGCGTGTCCCTGCTGGCCATCACCGGCACCGCCACGGGCGGTGAGGATGATGAAAGCGGCCTGCGGTTCGCTGGGGCCGGGGACGATGCCTCGCCGGAAGGAGACCCTACCCTGCGCGCTGGGGAAGAGGCCGCCGCAAAGGGGATGGTCGCCCTCACCGCCTGGTGGTCGAAGCTGGACAACCGGCAGCGCAGCGACTACGGCCAGGCCTTCACCGCGATGCGCAAGAAGGCCCGCGCCGCCGACGAGGAGGCCAATCATGGCTGACTACCTCTTCCGCTGCAGCAGCATCGGCATGCTCATGGGCGAGCCCAAGAGCATCGACAAGGCGCTGATCACCGATGACGTGCGCGCCATCCAGAAGAAGCGCGTGGACAAGCGCACCGAAGGCGAGATCCAGCTGCTGGAGCACCTGAAGGCGCAGACCCTGAGCGAGACCGCAAAGACCTACATCCGCGGCTTGGCGGCTCAAGAGATCTTCGGCGTGGACTTCGAGATCTCCGGCAAGGCCTTGGAAAAGGGCATTGAGGTGGAGCCTGATGGCATCGCCCTGTTCAACCGCGTGCGGGGGCTGGCCCTGACCAAGAACACCGAGCGTCGCAAGAGTCGGTTCTGGACTGGCGAGTGCGACCTGTTCCACGCGCCGGACCGCCGCGGCTTCGACCTGAAGTGCTCTTGGTCCATCCAGACCTTCCCGATCACCACAGAAGCCTGCGAGGACTCGATCTACGAGTACCAGATGCGCGGATACATGGCTCTGTGGGACGCCGACAGCTGGGAGGTGGTCTACGCGCTGGTCAACACCCCGGAGCGGCTGATCGGCTACGAGTCCCCTGCCCTGCACTTCGTGGACCACATCCCGCCCCACCAGCGGATCACCACCTGGTTGGTGACGCGGGACCCGAAGGTGGAGTCGGCGATGGAAGCAAAGGCGACGCAGGCCAGGGCCTACATGCAGCGGGTGATTGAGGAGTTCGACCGCACCCACGCCGACCCGGCCGAGATCGCAGCGATGGCCGCCGCAGGCCACCCGGCCCCGTGGGAAGAGCCGAAGGCGCCCACGGCCGCGCCGTCCACCCCCGCACGTGCGCCCAAGCCTGTGGCTGAAGCGCTCGCATCCCTTGACGACTTCTGAGGAGCATTCCATGAGCGAAACCATCGAAGTCGCGGACGAACTGATCGACCGCGCAGACATCAAGGACGGCAAGGCTGTCGTCCAGTTCAGCAAGACCGAGGCAGCCCTGGCCGAGCTGCGCCAGCGGCACGGCGGCGTGCAGTTCGACCTGACCACCACCGCCGGCGACAAGGCCGCCCGCGCCGCCCGCCTGGAGCTGGTAACGCTGCGTACCGACCTGGAGAAGAAGCGCCAAGCATTCAAGGCGCCGGTGCTGGAGATGGGCAAGGTCATTGACGCGCAGGCCAAGCGCATCACCGGCGAGATCCTGGAGCTGGAGCAGCCGATCGATGCTCAGATCAAGGCCGAGGAAGCCCGCAAGGAAGCCATCCGCGCCGAGAAGGCCCGCATCGAGGCAGAGCGCGTGGCCGCTCATCGTGCCGCTATCGAGAAGATCCGCGCATGCCTGACCCGGGCCCAGGGCCTGCCGTCCGAACGGGTGCGCAACGCTGTGGCTGCCGTGGAAGGAATCGAGATCGACCCGGCAGCATGGGAGGACTTCGCCGAGGAGGCTGCCACCGCCCGGACCGAGACCCTCACGTCCCTGAAGGTGCTGCTGGAGCAGACCGAAGCGAAGGAAGCGGAAGCGGAGCGCCAGCGCCAGGTCGCGGAAGAGCAGGCCCGTATTGCCCGCGAGCAGGCTGAGGCCGCCGAGCGCTTGGCGGAGCAGCAACGCCAGATCGCCGCGCAGCAGGCAGCCCTAGAAGCGGAGCGGCTGGCCAAGCAGCGCCTGGCCGACGAGTTCGCTGCCCGCGTCACCGGCCGCTTCGCCGAGTTCGACCGCCTGCTGACCTTCACCGAGCAGACCTCCTCCGCCACCATCAACGCCGCCCTGCTGCTGGCCAGCTCCAATGCCCCCAGCGTGGACACCTTTGGCGACCGGCTGGGCGAGGCCCAGAAGAAGCACGCCCTGGTGCTGGAACACCTGCAGGCGGCGCTGCCCGGCGCGCTGCGCCGCGAGGAAGCCGAAGAGACGGCGCGACTCGCCCGCGAAGCTGAAGCTCAGGCTGCACTGCAAGCGGCCGAAGCAGCAGCTGCAGCTGCAGCGGAGGCCACCGCCTCCCGCGCCGCCATCGTGCCGGTGGCCGAGGCGGTGACTCAGGTCCGCCAGCCCACCGCCACCCTGGTGGAAGAGCCGACCCTGCGCATCGCCGACATCAACGCCGCGATCAAGCCGTTCTCAATCGATGCCGCCGGCATGGCCTCGCTGGGCCTGCAGGGGACGAAGCGCGGCGCCGCGATGCTGTTCAAGCGGTCCGACCTGATCCGCCTGACCGACCTCGGCGCCGACCTGCTGCTGACGGCAGGGACTGCCGCCAGCCTGGAGAAGGCAGCATGAGCGCCACCATCGTCAGAGCCGTCCGCGCGGCCGCGAGCAGCGCCGGCGACGTCAGCGGCAACTGTGACGCGGCGGCCCACTACGCCGACCGCGGTGACTTCGAGCAGGCGGCCCGGGAGCTCGGATGGGCGGAGGAGAACCTGCGCTCCGCCACGCATCGCATTGCAGAAGCACGGGCCGCAGTCGCCAAGGCGACCGGGGTCAGCACCGAGACCGCCGAGCGCGACACGCGAACGAAGGACATGTTCGGGGGTGGCGCATGAAGATCCGCGTCACCGCCGTCTATGAGGTACCAGGCGATGCCACGCTGGACGAGGCGGAGGAATGGGCCATCTTCCACATGGGTGGGGCCAGTCTCAGCGCGGACAACCCGCTCGCCGGCGAAACGCTGCCTTACCCAGACCAACTGATGGTCGAGGAGGACTGATGGCCAGCCGCCGCTTCCGCCAGCGGGCTCATGCCCGCCCTTGGATCGATGCCAGAGACAGCGAGATCGACTGGGATGCGGTCTCAGCAGACCTGCGCTCGCGCGCGGGCCGCAATACGCCATTGCTTCCGCAAGGCACGGCGGACGGTACTTTTGGAGCCGAACTCGATCACCAGTCGCCCGGCGAGGACGTCGCCCATCTGGCGACAGATGGCACCGGTCCATCCGGAGGGAGTCAATTCGAAGCGCGTGAAGTAGCCGTTCATGAAGATTTCCTTTCGATCGGGTCAATAGGACATGGATTGAATTCTCGGACCCGGCGCGCCGTCCACGGATACGACCTCCAGACACCCCGTCTAAAACCGATTCAGCAGGAGCCGCTATGAGCGTCACCAAGCACACCAACGCCGACGTCTACAGCGTGAAGAACAGGGGCGAGTGGGCGACCATCGTCGTGCGCGAGTGGTCCGACCGGCATGAGGACGGCAGCGAATGGCCGCGCGGCGAGATCCTGATCAATTCGACCTTCGGCAGCTGGTCCCAGTATTGGGGCGCGCCCGGCGTGCGCTTCAAGAAGTTCCTCATCGGCCTGAACTTTGACTACGTGTTCGGGCGCTTCATGGGTCACAGCCTGGAGCAGTTTGACGGCGATGCCAGCGTGGCAGGCATTCAGCGCAAGGTGCTTGAGATGCGGAGGCGCCGCATGGTCGGACGAGAGGAGGCGCGCTTCGTCTGGGACGAAATCGACAACCGATCCTACGAACTTTCCGAAGGCGAGGAATCCTTCATTACCGCCTGCGGCGAGATCCACCGGGAGTGCGAGGAGCCTTGGAGATCAGCCAAGCTGTCCAAGTTCGACCTGGCAGAACTTGCCACGATCTTCGATGAGCCGTGGTACGAGATCCAGAAGCGCGACGACCCGCAGGCGGTGGGCTTCTGGCGGGACCTGTGGCCCGAGTTCTGTGGCGCGCTGCGTGCAGAGCTAGAGCCAGCGAAGGAGGCGGCGTGAACTCACTGCCCCCGAGCCATGGCGGCCAGAGCATCCTTCCCCGCCTCCTCGGCGGCCAATCGGCTGTCGTACTCACCGTCCAACGGGATGGCAACGTCCGACACCTCATCGCCGCGGCGCCGCGTCACCACCAATACGGGCCGGAATTTACCCGCTCCGATCGGTTCCGCAAGCACTGCCGCGCTCCAGCCATCTTCATCCATTACAGATCTCTGGCGTCAGTTTTCCAGCTTGTCGATTTCGATCTTCGCCATAGCGATAGCACGCTCACCAACATCGTACGAGCTGCTCCCGAAAAGACCGCTGAAAAGGGAGGTTTGCCCTTGGGTGGGCCAAACGAGAAACGCATTTGCGGACCACTGCCCCTCCCCTTCCGGTTGTGCGGCATCGTGATGAACCTCGACCCTGATTCGATGGCCCCTGTGCGTCGCCAAGTGAATTCGGTACAGCGTCATAAAAACGTCTCCCACTACCAAGCCTTTGGCTCGCGTCAAGGATGCAGTGTCGGACTAGATATTGTTGAACTCGGCAGCATCAATTGCCCGCTCTGCAGCAGCAAACCCGGCATCGATCGCATCGTAAATCGTGAACTCGGTCGCTACGCGAAGCAGCTTGATGCTCCGGCTGTCTGGCCCGGCGCCAGTGACTTCGATGTGAACAGGGTAACGGTCGCGCGCGGTGTCGTAACCGGTAATCACGTCCACCTGGAATCCTCTGTAGCGGCTGCGGACCACCGTCCTTGCGCCAATTTCTATGGTCTCCCTTTTCATAGGAAGCCTCCCTTGAGAAAACCAGTCAACAAATTCGACTTGACGCCGCTGATCCTGCCACTGAAGGCGAGTTACTTCAATGAAATCCGGGAAGGTACTAAGCCAGAGGAGTTCCGCCTCGTGACGCCTTACTGGATTCGACGCTTAGTCGGCAAGGAGTTCAGCCACATCGAGTTCACCCTGGGCTATCCCGCGCGCAGCAATGCAGAGCGCCGGCTCATCCGCCCGTGGCGCGGCATGCGCATCGCAACCATCACCCACCCGCACTTCGGCACGGACCCGGTTGAGGTCTTCGCCATCCGTGCCAACTGAGGACTGACTCATGACCGACACCACACAAGCACAGGAAGGAGGAAAGAATGGCTGAGAGCGAAAACAGTGGCGGCTTCCGATTCGTCACCATCCGCAAAGCCGCTGAGCTGACTGGCCTGAGCGCCGGTGCCATCGAGAAGCGAATTGCCCGGGGCATCTGGGCCCGCGGCAAGCATTATCGGAAGGCCGATGACGGCCGGATCTGGATCGACATGAAAGAGGTTGAGAAATGGGTTCTGGAAGGGGTGTAGAGGTCCGCGGACATTCGATCCGCATCGGCTTCACCTTCGGCGGGGAGTACATCAAGGAGAGGCTGACCGCAAACGGCCAGGCCTTGCCACCTACGCCGAAGAACATCGCATACGCCGAGCGCGTCGCCGCAACGGTGCGGGACAGGATCCGCCACGGCACCTTCGTGCTGGCTGACTTCTTCCCCGACTCGCCGCGGGCGGCCGGCGCCAAGCAGGAGAAGCTGACCGTCTCAAAGCTGGCCGAGCTGTACCTCGCGTCGGTCGAAGGCCTTTCGCCGGCGACGGTCAGCCAGTACGCCAATGCGATCAACAACACCTGGGTCCCGATGCTGGGCCCAGCGACGGAAGTTGACAGCCTCACGGCCGCCGCCGTGGCTTCAAAGATCGGCGCGCACCCCTGGGCGTCGGCCAAGCTGAGGAACAACTACCTGATCCCGCTGCGCCGGATGTTTGCCCTCCACTTCACCGGAAAACGCCGAGAAGACAACCCGCTCGCCGAGGTGAAGAACTCCCGGACCAAGAAGAAGCTGCCGGACCCGCTGACGCTGGCAGAGCGCGACGCCATCCTGGCGGACATGGCCAAGCACTACGACGAGCGGGTCCACGCCTATTTCCAGTTCGCGTTCTTCACCGGCATGCGGCCAGAGGAACTCATCGCACTCCAGTGGGGCGACATCGACGCGCGCCACCAGGTCGCGCGGGTGCAGCGAGTGAAGACGTTCAAAGGGTGCGAGCGGGAGGAAACGAAGACGAAGCAGGACCGGGACGTGGATCTCTGCGAGCCGGCCCTGGCCGCGCTCAAGACGATGAAGAAGTACACCAAGGCCAAAGGGGCGGACTCGCCAGTCTTCGAGCATCCGGAGTTGCGCAAGCCTTGGCACGACGAGCGTAGCCAGCGCGACACCTATTGGAAGCCCTCGCTCAGGCGCTGCGGAATCCGCGCCCGGCGGGCCTATGCCACGCGCCACACGTTTTGCACGGCCCTGTGCATGGCTGGAGTGAATCCCATGTACGTGGCGGCCCAGGCCGGCCACAGCATCCAAGTTCTGTTCGATTCGTACGCCCGCTGGCTGTCGCGCAACGAGACCGGCTCGGAGAGGCTGCGCGCCGCACTGGCGCTACTTCCCACCGGCTTCCCACGGCCGCCAGAGCCAGAAACGGAAAACCCCGGTAATCCGTTGCATGACAACGAGTTACCGGGGTCTGTATTTGGTAGGCGCAATTGGATTCGAACCAACGACCCCCACCATGTCAAGGTGGTGCTCTAACCAACTGAGCTATGCGCCTGAAGAGCTTCGCAGTATAGCCCGGAAATTGAGCTTGTGCGAGATAACTTGTCGGTTTGCGCGATTAGCGTACGCGTCAACGCCGCCGCGCGCTTCTCACCCCGGAGATCTGCACCACCGCCGCCAAGGTCTGGTTCAAGCGCTGCGCATCACTCACCTCCACGGTGAAGCTCATGCGGGACAGGTCCGACCGCGCCGGCTTGCCTTTGCCGCTTTGCTGGTTCACTGCAATGACACTCAGCTTGTCCTTGGCAAACAGCTCCAGCACATCCCTGAGCAGCCCCGGCCGGTCCACCGCTTCCACCACCAGATCCACCGGATATTGCGCGGCCTTGCCGCCCTTCTCCGTTGGCGGCTCGCCCCAGTCCACCGCAATCACCCGCTCCGGCGCGCTGCGCGCCATCTCCCGCAGGTTGGCACAGTCGGCCCGGTGAATCGCCACGCCCTTGCCGCGGGTGACAAAACCGGTGATGGCATCCGGCGGCGCCGGGCGGCAGCACCGTGCCAGGCTCGTCAGCAGCGAATCCACCCCCACTACCAGCACGCCACCCTTGGGTGCACGGCCGTCCACCGCCGGTCCGCGGTTGTGCCGCTGCGCCAGCAAGGCGTCTTCGTCGGTTTCCGGGGCGGGCGGTCGCAGCAGCGTCTCGATATTGCGCAGGGAGTATTCGTCCTTGCCCACCACCTCAAACAGCGCATCCGCATTCCGGAATCCCAGCCGTCCCGCCAGATCTTCCAGCTTGATGGCGGTCTTGCCTTCCCGCTGAAGCAGCTTTTCCACCAGCTCGCGGCCCTTGGCAATCGTCTGGGCTTGCGCCTGCGCATTGAACCAGGCCCGCACCTTGGCCTTGCTGCGCGCGCTCTGCAGATATCCCAGTTCCGGGTTGAGCCAGTCCAGCGAGGGCCCGCCCTCCTTCAGCGCCACGATTTCCACCGTCTGCCCGCTCTTGAGCGGCGTGTTCAGCGGCACCATCTGCCCATCGACCTTGGCGCCCCGGCAGCGGTGACCCAGATCGGTATGCAGCGCATATGCGAAGTCCACCGCCGTCGCGTTGGCACACAGCTCCACCACATTGGCCTGCGGTGTGAACACATAGATGCGGTCGTCAAACGAAGGACCGCTTTCAGCGATGAAGTCGCGCTCCCAGGCCAGCAGCTGCCGCAACACCGCCTTGCGGGCCTGCGCGACCTGCTCTTCAAACTCCCCGGCGGCCGTGACCCCGGCATAGCCCTTGGTCCCGGCTTCCTTGTAGGCCCAGTGCGCCGCCACGCCATGCTCCGCATGCTCATGCATCGCGCGGGTCCGGATCTGCACTTCCATCGGCCGGCCGTCGGTGGCTACGACCACGGTGTGCAGCGACTGATAACCATTGGGCTTGGGCCGGGCGATGTAGTCGTCGAACTCGCCATCGACCGGCTGATACCACTCATGCAGGCGGGCCAGCACCGCATAGCAGTCGGCCACTTCCGGCACGATCACCCGCAGCGCACGCAGATCGAAGACGCGTTCCAGCGTCAGGCCCTTGCCCCGCATCTTTTTCCAGATGCTGTAGAGATGCTTGGGACGCCCCTGCACCTCCGCCTGCAGCCCCTGGGCGCGCAGCTGCGACTCCAGCGACGCACGCACCGCCTCGACCGACTGCTCCCGCTCCACCCGCTTTTCATGCAGGCCCTTGGCCAGCTGGTGATACTGCTCCGGCTCCAGGAAGCGGAAGGACAGATCCTCCAGTTCCCATTTGATCTGCCAGATGCCCAGCCGATTGGCCAGCGGCGCGAAGACCTGCAGCGACTCCGCCGCCAGTTCCCGGGGGCAGGCCGTCTTGCTCGCGGCGAACCACCGCAGGGTCTGCAGGCGGGAGGCCAGACGCAACAGCACCACCCGCAGATCGCGGGAGAACGCCAGCAGCATCTTGCGCACCAGCTCGGTCTGCTCCTGGCGGCGCTGGTCCTCGACCTTCGCTTCGCGGGCTGCGCGCTGGATCTGGACCAGACGCCGGGTGTGGCTCACCAGGCTGGCGTCGCTCTCCCCAAAGGCCTTGGCGACGATTTCTTCAGGCTTGTTGAGATAGTCCCCGGCATACACCAGGTAGGACGCCGCACGCATCGACGGCGCCGCGCCGACGCCCGCCAGGATCGCGGCGACCCCGTCCGCATGCTCGAGTGCCGGCTCGCCGGTATCCAGCACATGGCCGGCCAGCAGCGGCTCGGCAAAGGCCCGGGCGCGCTGGATCGGATCCACCGTTTCGGTTTTCACCGGCTGGGCCGCCGGCAGCCGGCTGGGCAGATCCCCATCGAGCAAGGCCACGATCGGCGCCTGCTCGGCCCGTAAGCCCAACTCTGTCTTCATATCGCCAACTTCATACTGCCAAGGCCCCGCGGGACCGTCGATCCCTCAACGCCTGCCCTCCTCCAGGAAGGCTTCCACCACCGCGATCTGCTCGGCGGTGACCAGCGTCGGCGCATGGCCGACCCCGGCGAATTCCACCACCCGCGCCCGCGGCCCGCGCAGCGTCATCGCCTGCGCAGTGGCGGCGGACAGCAGGTCGGACTCGGTACCCCGCAGCAGCAAGGTGGGGCAGCGCACGGCGTCATAGGCGGCCCAGAGCTGCGCTTCACCGGCCTTGGCCAGTTCGGGCGTCAGCCCGGCCAGGCCCTGGCCGATGCGCGGGTCGTAATGCAGGCGGCAGCGGTCGCCATCCGCCTTGAACATCGGGCGGGACAGTTCAAGCCACTGCTCGTCCGTGTGCGGTCCGAAGCCTTCGGAGATGCCGCGCAGGTATTCCGCCCCTTGCTGGCAGGTCTCAAACTGGGGCGCACGGCCCAGATAACCGGCAATGCGCTGCAGCGCCACATATTCGATGGTGGGGCCGACATCGTTCAGGATGAGCCGGCCCACCGGGCTGGACGGCATGGCCGACAGGGCCAGCCCGATCAGCCCCCCCATGGAGGTGCCCAGCCAGTCCACCTGGGAGACGCCCAGCCGGGCCAGCAGCGTGACCATGTCCGACACGTACTGCGGCAGCTGATAGTTCCGCGGATCGCCCAGCCAGTCGGACTCACCGCGCCCCACCACGTCCGGGCAGATGACGCGGTAGCGATCGCTCAGCCGGCGAGCCACCGCGTCGAAGTCGCGTCCCTGGCGGGACAGACCGTGGACGCAGACGAGCACGCGAGGATTGTCAGCCTGGCCCCACTCCCAGTAGGCCATCTGATGGAGTCCACAAGGGCTCAAGGCCTGGACTTTTTTCAACAAGGGTTCAGACATCGCTCGTATCCTTTGTGCCCATCCTAACAACCCTGAAGAGGACCTGGCATGTTGAAAGGCAAGACAGCATTGGTGACCGGTTCCACCAGTGGCATCGGCTTGGGGATTGCCCTGACGCTCGCGCGACAGGGCGCCCATGTGGTGCTCAACGGCTTTGGAGATTCCGAGGGCCCCATCAAGGAGGTCCAGGAAGCAGGCAAGGATCAGGCCACCCGTGTCGGGTACCACGGCGCCGACATGAGCAAGCCGGCCGACATTGAGGCCATGATGGCCTACATCGACAAGGAATTTGGTGGCTGCGACATCCTGGTGAACAACGCCGGCATCCAGTTCGTCGCCAACGTGGAAGATTTTCCTGCGGAGAAGTGGGACGCGATCATCGCCATCAACCTCTCCAGCGCCTTCCACACCATGCGGCTGGCGCTGCCCGGCATGAAGCAGCGTCAGTGGGGACGGATCATCAACATTGCCTCGACCCACGGGCTGGTCGCCTCGGCCGGTAAATCCGCCTATGTGGCCGCCAAGCACGGCCTGCTGGGGCTGACCAAATCCGCCGCGCTGGAAACCGCCCAACTGCCGGTGACGGTCAATGCCATCTGCCCCGGCTGGGTCCTCACACCGTTGGTGCAAAAGCAGATCGATGCGCGGGCGCAGAAGGAAGGCTTGGATCCGGATGAAGCGAAGCGGCAGCTGCTGGCCGAAAAGCAGCCCTCCCTGCAGTTCACCACGCCGGAAGAACTGGGCGCGCTCGCGGTCTTCCTGTGCTCCGACGCTGCCATCAACGTGCGGGGTCAGGCCTGGGCCATGGACGGCGGCTGGACGGCACAGTGACGGGCGGGCTGGCCCTTTCGAGCCAGCCCATCCACCTGATCCTGCCTGCCCACTTGGTTCAGGCAGTGCGGGCCCATGCAGCCCGTTCGGGCCAACGAACCCCGGTGCCGGTCAGCGCGTCATCACGACGTTGCCGTTGACCGTCACCGTGACGGTGGTCTTGCCGGACTCGACCGGCAGGGCCATGTCCGCCGCGGGCGCCGCCATGGTCTTCATGCGGGACAGGCCCACCATCTCCGGCGCGCCGCCATCGGTATTCACACTGACTTCGCCGATCTGGAAGCCCCGATAGCCGAACTGCTGGGCATACAGCCCCGCTTTGGTCTTGTAGTTGGCGATGGCATCAGCCACCACGCTCTGTTCCGCCTTTTCACGGGCTTCCCGCGACAGCCCATAGCTCACGTTGGCGATGTTCAACGAGGTGATGCGGCTGGTCAGGCGCGAAATGGCGTCCATGTCGCGGCCCTTCACCACCAGCTCCACACTGCCCTGCCAGCCGGTGATCTGCGGCTGGTTGCTCGCCTTGCCCGTTGGCTGGCCATAGCGCGGGTACACCGACAGGCTGCCGGCCTCCACATCCACCTGGCCGGGCTTGGCGACCTTGCGGGCTTCGGCCAGGGCTGCTTCAAGCGCCTGCTTCAGTTCCGTCTGCACGCCCCCGGGTTCCTTGCCCTCGCGAGTGGTCGAGAAGGTCAGCGACAGCATGTCGCGCGCCACTTCGATGCTGGCCGACGCCTGCAGATTCAGCACATCGGTGCGGCGTTCCGGCGCCTGTGCATGCGCCCAGGGCGCTGCGGCAGCCGCTGCGAGCAGGGTGCCCATCACCAACCAGTGTTGCTTTCGTGTCATGCGGGATCCTTCAAAGTCAGGGGTAACCAGCATAACGACACAGACAGCTGCCAAGGATCACCGCCGCCGTTACATAAGTTGTAACTAAGCCGTAAGGGCTGCTGCATCCCGCAAACAAGCCGAAAAAACGGCCTTACAGTGCCGCTGTTACAAATTCAGGAGTGGCCGCCATGCAGAGCAGCACCCGCCCCAACCGCGTCCTGGTCGTGGACGACGATGCACGCATTCGCGACCTGCTGCGCCGGTATCTGGCGCAAGAGGGATTTGAAGTCTTGCTGGCCGAGGACAGCAAGGCGCTGAACAAGCAGCTCACCCGAGAGACGGTCGATCTGATCGTGCTCGACCTGATGCTGCCTGGTGAGGACGGTCTGTCCATCTGCCGCCGACTGCGCGCGGCCGGGGACAGCACGCCCATCATCATGCTCACCGCGAAGGTCGAGGAAGTGGATCGCATCGTGGGTCTGGAAGTCGGCGCTGACGACTACCTGGCCAAGCCGTTCAATCCCCGCGAACTGCTGGCCCGCATCAATGCGGTGCTGCGTCGCCGTCCGCCGCCGGAAGCCCCGGGCGCGCCGTCGAAGGAGCCGATGACGGTGAACTTCGGCCCGTTCGAATTCGACCTGGCCCTGCGCCGGCTGTCGAAAAACGGCGAACCGGTGCCTCTGACGACCGGCGAGTTCTCGATGCTCAAGGCGCTGGTGCGCCATCCGCGTCAGCCGCTGTCCCGTGACAAGCTGGCGATGCTGGCCCGTGGCCGCGAGTTCGAACCCTTCGACCGCAGCCTGGACGTGCAGGTGTCGCGTCTGCGCAAGCTGCTGGAAGAAGATCCGGCCCAGCCGCGCTTCATCCAGACCGTCTGGGGCGTGGGCTACGTCTTCGTGCCTGACGAAGCGGCCTGAGTCCGAACGGGCCGCCCCCGGCTGCGCCTTCGGGCGTCGCCGCGGTGGGGCAGCCCGCAGCGTCCAGCCCAGGGCTGGTGGGGGGCGGTCCGCCCGCCTCCGCTCCACCAACGTAGACCGACGGAAAGCATTTACCCGCCGTGACCCCTCCCCGCTTAGCGCTCAACCTCTTCTGGCGAACCTTCGCATTGCTGGCCTTGCTGCTGGCGGCGGGTGTGCTGGCCTGGCAACAGACCTTCAAGGCGCTGGAAGCGGAGCCGAAGGCTCTGGAGGCTGCCCAGCAGCTCGCCGGGCTGGTCAACCTGTCTCGCGTGGCGCTGTCGAGCACCGATTCGATCAACCGCGTGGCGGTGGTGAAGTCGCTCGCGCGCAGCGAGGCGGTGCAGGTGGAGGTGGCCGAGACCACCGACCGCTGGATGCCCTACGAGAACACGCCGTTTGCCCAGCGCCTGCGTAAGGAGCTGGTCTCCAAGCTGGGCCCGCAGACGGTACTGGCCAGTGGACTGAACGGCGTGCCCGGCCTGTGGGTGCGGTTTGATGTGGGCCCGGACCAGTTCTGGCTCCAGACCAATCCCGCACCGCTGCAGGCCAACATGTCCAGCAACTGGTGGTGGATCGTCATTGCGCTGGGCGCCTCCCTGCTGGGTGCGGCGGCGATTGCACGGCTGATCAACCAGCCGCTGCGGGAACTGTCCATTGCCGCCAGCCGCATCCGCGAAGGCGAATATGACTCCCGCCTGGACGAAAGCACCCTCACCAGCGAAATTCGCGAGGTGAATATGGGCTTCAACCGGATGGCCCGCGAACTGGCCAAGATGGAAGAAGACCGCAGCGTGATGCTGGCGGGCATTTCGCATGACCTGCGCACGCCGCTGGCCCGCTTGCGGCTGGAAGCGGAGATGAGTGTCACCGATGAGCAGGCGCGCCAGTTCATTGCTCAGGACATCGACCAGCTCGACGCCATCATCAACAAGTTCATGGACTATGCGCGCCCGAGCGAACTGCAGCTGACGGCGATGAACCTGCGGGAACTGGTGGAGCGCGAGGCACAGGGCTTCCGCGACCCGGCGCAGATTCAGATCAGCGTGCGGCTCTCCGCGGCGCTGCGCATCTGGACCGACCCGACCGAGTTTGGTCGCATCCTGCTGAACCTGTTCGAGAACGCCCGGCGCTATGGTCGGCATGCCGACGAGCCGGCGCGGGTGGAAGTGACCGCCGAGGCGGACAGTGCCTGGGTGCTGCTCACCGTGCGGGACCACGGCCCAGGTGTGCCGCCGGACAAGCTGGCCAAGCTGACCACACCGTTTTATCGCGGCGACAGCGCCCGGACCGCCGCCACCGGTGCGGGCCTGGGGCTGGCCATCGTGGAGAAGTCGATCCAGCGGCTGGGCGCGCAACTGCGCCTGACCAATGCGGAAGACAGCGGATTCGTGGCGCAACTGCGCCTGAAGCGCGCGAATCCCTGAAGCGCGCGAATCCCTGAAGTCCGAGCCCGAAGCCTCGTCCCCCGAGGCTCCATCTTCCAGGCGCCACGGCGTGAAGCCCTGCGCCCCGACCAACCGTGGATGTGGTCTCAGCCCCTGGCGGCCACCAGCAGGCAAACCGCACGCGCTTCGATGGCACGCAACTCCCCTACCGGCCCCATCTTCTCGGCCGTCTTGGCCTTGACGTTGATCTGCTGCGCATCGATGCCCAGCACCTCGGCGAGCCGCTGACGCATCGCCGGAATGTGCGGTGCCATCTTCGGCGCCTGCGCAATGATGGTGCTGTCCAGATTGCCGATGACCCAGCCGGTCTCTTTGACGCGGCGATAGGCCTCGGCCAGCAGCACCATCGAATCGGCGCCCTTGAACTCCGCCGCAGTGTCGGGGAACAGCTTGCCGATGTCGCCCAGCGCCGCGGCACCGAGCAGCGCGTCGGTGATGGCATGCGCCAGCGCGTCCGCATCCGAGTGGCCCAGCAGGCCGTGGGTGTGAGGGATGGTCACCCCGCCGAGGATGAGCGGGCGGCCGGTCACAAGGGCATGGGTGTCCCAGCCTTCGCCGATACGGAATGGGGTTTGCATAGATCGGTCCAAAAGTTCTGCGTTGCTTTGAGAAAGGGCGCTGCCGCGGTTGGGAATGAAGGCCTGAGCGCGAGCTGCTTCCCGGCGGTTACCCTTCCCTCCGTCGCTGTAGGCCTGATGGCGTCAGCGCCCTCGTGATCGAATGGTTCTACGGCGACTTCACACGCTGGTGGGTCGGCTGCGCAACAAGCGCTCTGCCAATGCGAAGTCCGCGGGCCAGGTCACCTTGAAATTTTCCATCGACGCCTCGACCAGCAACGGCTGATGGCCCAGCGCTTCCACCGCGCTGGCTTCATCGGTCACGCCGTCCAGGCCGGCGGCGAGCGCCGGGGCGAGCAGGCCGAGGCGGAACATTTGAGGCGTCTGGGCGGCCCACTTGCCGCGCCGGTCTACGGTGGCAGCAACGCGAGGATGCGCAGAAGCGGCGCCGGCCGCACCAGCCGCACCAGCCGCACCAGCCGCACCAGCCGCACCAGCCGCACCAGCCGCCTTGAGCGTATCTGCCACCGGCAAAGCCAGCAAGCCGCCGACCTCATCGTCCTGGCAGGCGTCGATCAGACGATCCACCCAGGCCGGCTGCAGCAGGCAGCGTGCGGCGTCGTGCACCAGCACCCAGTCATGGGGGGCGACGCCGTGTTCGCGGAGCACCTGCAGGCCATTGGCCACCGTCTCGGCCCGCGTGTCACCGCCGCAGCGTGCCACCCAGGAGCGCGGCCCCTCAAAACCGGGCACCGCCTGCTCGAACTGGTCGTCCTCGGGCGACAGCACCACCAGCGTCGCTTCGATGCGCGGCACCGCCGCCAGGGCAGCGAGCGTGTGCGCCATCATGGCCTGCCCGGCCAGCGGCACATACTGCTTGGGACGGTCCGCGCCGGACCGGCTGCCGACACCCGCCGCGGGCACCAGCGCAAAACAACGAGGCACCACGCCTATCGGAAAGTCGCTCATGGGGCGTGATTGTGCCCCGGCTCAGGTGAGCAGATAGTCCACCGGCTTGAGGGGCGGCGGCACCTCGGGTTCACCCAGCGCCTGCAGCATGTCGATCTCGATGGCGCGGCAGATGGCGTCCATCGGCAGGTCATTGGGGCCATCGCCAAAAGGCTCTTCAATCTCGTCGCCCACCGCATCCAGCCCGAAGAAGGTGTAGGCCACGATGGCGACGACCAGCGGCGTCAGCCAGCCCATCGTGTCCACCAGGCCAAAGGGCAGCAGGAAGCAATAGAGGTAGGCGGTGCGGTGCAGCAGCAGGGTGTAGGCAAACGGCAGCGGCGAGCTCTGGATGCGTTCGCAGGCGGCGGCCGAGGCTGTCAGCCCGGCAAGCTGCGCCTCGATGGAAGTCGCCAGCACCGTGTCCAGGCGGCCCTGCCGGCGGCAGACCTGAAGCTGCTGCGCCAGCCGCAGCAGCAGGAAGGACGGCGGATTGCCAACCCTCGCGAGGGCCTCGCGGTCCGCCTCGGGCATCCAGTGGTCCCAGGCGGGATCGGGGCGGGTGAGCCCCCGCAGGTGCCGGCGCAGCGCATGCGCAAAGGCCGGCAGTTGTCGGACCATCCAGTTGCGGTCGTCCAGGATGCGCCGCAGGTGCGCGGTGGCGTGGCCGCTGCTGGTGCTGCTCTCGGGCTCCACCAGCGTCACGAGCTGACGGGCCAGGCTGCGGCAGCGCTGGAGCACATCGCCCCACATTTTGCGGGCTTCCCAATAGCGGTCGTAGCAGGCGTTGTTGCGAAAGCCCAGAAAGATTGCCAGTGGCAGGCCCATCAGGCTGAAGGGCAGCGCCGTGACCTGCAGCTTGTGGTCGAAGAAGGAGCCGTGGCTCACGGTGACCAGCACCGCCAGCAGGATGTTGGCGAGCAGCGTCCAGCGGATCGAGCGCAGGATCGAGCCCTTCATGATGAAGAACAGATGGAGGCCGGAGGGGCGGTCGCGGACGATCATGGCGGACGGGCGGACGGGCGGACGGACGGACGGACGGACGGGACTGGCGGAACGAGCGGAACGAACCGAAGGTGCGGGGCGGCCGGGAGGCTGACAAAGACTGGCTGGAGTGCGCGCTGCCGGCCAGATTCGGCGCCGGCGGAGGCGTCTCACTGCCCTTCGCGACCCTCCATGCACAATCCACAGGGAACAAATCGGCGAGAATTCGCGACGCCTGTGAAGTTCCCCGGGGCCGTCTCCCGGTCGAATGGCGCGCAGCTTAGCGCGGTTCGACCTGACCGCGTGCCAGCCTTCGCACCGCCGTTGGGTCCGCCGTTGGGTCCGCCGTTTGATCCGCCGTTCAATACGACGTTTGATCCGCCGGTTGATCCGCCGTTGGCTCACGGGTCGCTGGTCGCCCGACGGATTCCGCTCTTCCCCCTCCTTATTTCCACGCCGCACCGTGTTTTCCATCGCAGACCTCGAGCAACGACTCGCCGCCCTCGGCGCCAATGCCGCGCATCGGCAGCGGGTGATGCGCCACTGGGTGCAGGCGCTGCCACTCACGCAGGGCCGGCGTCAGCTCGAGCATTACCTGCCGCATGCGCTGCTGGCGGCCCTGCCGGCGCTGATGGCCGAGCTGGAAGGATTGGCGACGCTGGTCGAATCGCATCCGGGCGCGGACGGCTCCGCCCGTCTGCTGGTCCGCCTCGGCGACGGCCAGACGGTGGAAAGTGTGCTGCTGCCGCGTGACGGCCTGTGTGTCTCCAGCCAGGTCGGCTGTGCGGTGGGCTGCCAGTTCTGCATGACCGGTCGGGATGGACTGATCCGTCAGGTGACCAGCGCCGAGATCGTGGCGCAGGTGGCCCTCGCCCGCCGGCAGCGTGCGGTCAAGAAGGTGGTCTTTATGGGCATGGGCGAACCCTCCCATAACCTGGAAGCGGTCATGGAGGCCATCGAGGTGCTGGGCACGGTGGGCAACATCGGCCACAAGAACCTGGTGTTTTCCACCGTGGGCGACCCGCGGGTGTTTGAGCGCCTGGCGCGAGGTCCCGTGAAGCCGGCGCTCGCGCTGTCCCTGCACACCACCAAGGACGCGCTGCGGCGGGAACTGCTGCCGCGCGCACCGCGCCTGACACCCGCAGACATTGTGGACGCCGGGGAGCGGTATGCCCGCGAAACGGGCTACCCCATCCAGTACCAGTGGACCCTGCTGGACGGCGTCAACGACGGGGATGATGAGCTGGACGCCATCGTCACCCTGCTCAAGGGCAAATACGGCGTGCTGAACATGATCCCCTACAACAGCGTGCCGGAACTGCCCTTCCAGCGCCCCGACTGGGACAAGGCGCGCGACATTGCGCGGCGTCTCCACCAGCGGGGTGTTCTGACCAAGCTGCGGGATTCCGCCGGGCAGGATGTGGACGGCGGCTGTGGGCAGCTGCGGGCGCGGGCCGCGCAGCCGCGCAAGCGCACGGTCGCGATCCAGCCCGCGCGCTGACACCGACACCGCCGGTGTGGACGTCGTCGGTCTTTGACGACGAGACACCCGGCGGCTGCGGCAGCTGCGGCAGCGACACCATGGCGTGCCAGCGTCGCTTACTCGCCGTCTTCCATCAGGTGCTGCGTGGGCACCTGGATGCCACGCTGTCGCACCACCAGTGCCGGCGTCGACGGCTTCGTGCCGGCCTCGGAGGTCTGGCCCGGCAGCGCGCCTGCGGTGCCCAGGCGTGCGTCCAGCACGGCGCCGCAACCCCGGCCCGGTCCGCTGCACAGCCATTCGCCGCTCGTGCTGGGCAGCGGCAATGGCGCTTTCACGATGGCCAGCGTGGTGAGCGTTGGTACGTCCAGCACATAGTTGCCGGCGCCGGGCCCCTGGATGGCGAGATCCGCCAGCGTCGCGGCCCGGGGCAGGCCCTCGGCCGGACCCCAGCGCAGCGAACCGGCCACCACCTGGATCGGATCGATCCCCAGCGCATCGTGGCCGATCGGCAGGGTCTGCGGGCGCAGGGACTTGCTGAACTCGACCGACGACGGCGCGGTGACATGCAGCACCCGCGGCAGGATATGGGCGGAGGTCTGCCAGCTCGGCGCGTCCAGCCGGTAGTTGCCCGCGTCGTCGCCGATCAGTTGCCAGCCGGCAGAAGTCACCGTCTTGTCCTTGCCCGCATTGGCGTCCGCAAAACGGTGGGTGCCGTCCACCAGTTGCAGATGGTCCCCGGCGAGCCGGTCGTCACCGAACGCCACCGACGCGTCGCGCTTGCCGTCGTAGACCTTGTCTGCGGCGGTCACACCCACTTTCAGCGTACGCGGCGTCACGGCGGCCTGCGTGGTCAGCGGGTCCTCGGTGACGCGATAGTTCGACGCATCGTCCCCGGACAGCCGGATGCCCGTCACCGTCACCGTCTTGTCCCTACCCACATGGCGCGTGTCGAATTCGCCGGTCAGTGCCACCGTGAGCTGGTCGCCGCGCACACGGTCGTCGCCGCCGGCGGACACGTCGGCCCGCACCGTCTGGTCGTAGATCTTGTCCAGCGCGGCGAGCTGGCTGAGCGTGAGCAGGCGCTGGTCGATGGCCGCGGTGGTCGTGGCGCCGGCCCCTTCCAACCGATAGTTGGCGGCGTCGGCGCCGGTCAGGCCGATCTGGTTCACCGTGACCGTCTTGCCGGTGCCGGCGTACTTGTCGTCGAAGCTGGCCGTGGTGTGGATCTGCAGCTCGTCGCCGGCTACCCGGTCGTCGGTGGCGTAGCGGGTTTGCGCCACCCGGTTGCCGTCATAGACCTTGTCGCTGGCGGTCAGGCCGCCGAGTGTCAGCAGACGCGGATCGATGGTGGCACGGGTCGTGTCGCCGCTGACCTCGACCACATAGTTGTCCGCGTCAATGCCGGACAGGGTCACGCCGTTCACCGTCACCAGCTTGTTGGTGCCGGCCTGCTTGTTGCTGAAGCTGCCGACGGCAGAGACCTGCACCTGGTCGCCGGCCACCCGGTCGTTGCGCGCATAACGCACCTCGGCGACCGCGTTGCCGTCGTAGAGCTTGTCCTGCGCGGACAGGCCGGCCAGTGACAGGACACGCCGGTCAATGGTCGCCGTGGTGAACAGGCCTGCCTTCTGTACGAGGTAGTCGCCAGCATTGGCGCCCGACAGGCGGATGTCATCCACCGTGACGCGCTTGCCGATGCCCGCCTGCTTGGAGTCGAAGCTGGCGGTGGTGCTGAACTGCAGGTCATCACCGGCCACGCGGTCGTCGCTGCCGATCTGCACCTGCGCCACCCGCGTCCCGTCGTACACCTTGTTCTGGCCGGCGAGGTTGCTGACCACCAGCTGCCGCCGGGTGATCTCCGCCGTGGTGGTCCGCGGAGCATCGTCGATGCGGTAGTTGCCCGCATCAGCGCCGGAAAGATCCAGCTGCGTGACGGTCACCAGCTTGCCGGTACCGGCGTGGGCACTGTCGAATTGCGCCGTGACGTTCACCGACAGCTCATCCCCGCTCAGCCGGTTATTGCCGCCATAACTGACCGTCGCAGCCCGGGTGCCATCGTAGACCTTGGTCTGGCCGGTCAGCTCACTCAGCGTCAGGGTGCGGCGGGTGATGTCGGCAGCGGTGAAGATCTCCGAGGTCGTCGCCTCATAGTTGCGGGCGTCCGTGCCGGTCAATGCCACGGTCCCCACCTGCACCCGCTTGTTGACGCCGACGTCCTTGCTGGAGAAGGTGCCCTTGGCCTCGGCCTCGACGACATCGCCTGCCACGCGGTCGTCCCGGACGAAACCGACCGTGGCGGCGGTCGTGCCGTCGTAGATCTTGTCCTCAGCGAAGGCGCCGACGAGATTCAGGCGACGCCGGGTGATGTCGGCCTGAGCGGTCAGCCCGCTGGTGTCTGCCGTGTAGTTGGCGGCGTCGGCGCCCTCGAGCCGGACACTCTGGATGGTGATCTGCTTGCCGGTGCCGACGTTCTTGTCCGCGAAACTGCCGGTGGCGGCGAGCGTCAGCTGATCGCCTTGCACGCGGTCGTCCGCGCCGATCTGTGCCGTGGCGGTGGTCAGACCGTCGTAGACCTTGCTGGTGCCGGTCAGCTGGCTGACGCGCAGGGTGCGCGGGGTGATGTCAGCGGTCGACGTCGCCGTCAGTGCAACGCCCTGCCGCAGCAGGTCTGCCTGGCGACCCGGTTCTGCCGTGTCAAAGCCGGAGACGGCGTACCGCACCCTCACTTCCTTGCCGGTGCCCACGCCCTTGTCGGCAAAGCTGCCGGAAGTGGCCAGCTCTAGATTGCTGCCGGACAGATCGAGACCGGTCACGGTGGCCGACTGCAGCGGCGCCGACGAGGTCCCGTCGTAGACCTTGTTGCTGGCGGTGGCCGTACCAGCGAAGAGCGGCGACTCGATGGACAACGCACCGGCCCGGACGGTGGTCAGGACCATCTCTCCGGCGTTGGCATCACCGGCTACGCCGCCCACCTTCAGGCTCACGTTGCCGCCGGTGACGAGCGAAGCGTTGGCAGCCATGCGAATCGCGCCCTGCCCGGTGCCACGACCCGCCTGGAGGTCGACATCCTTGGCGTTGGCCACGAGGGTGAGCGGTGTCGTGCCCGTGCGGAAGGTGCTGTTGATCAACACCGAACGCCCAGCCGTCAGCGACAGTCTGCCGCCGGCTGCATCGCTGGCAAGATTGCTGGCCAGTGTCAGGTCCTGAGCGGCACGCAGATCCACGGTGCTGCGATGTTCATTCAGCCACACCAAGAGATCGGCCACGGGCATCTGGTTGATGCCCCCGCTGCTACCGACCGTGAACGAAGGTGCGGTCAGCCGGATGGCGCCCGCGCCCGCGCCCGCACCCGCCCCCTCACCGGTCGCGCGAAGGGCTGCACCGGCCCCCCAGGTCAGGGAGGTGGCACCGTCGATCTCGATGGAGCCCCCTTGGGCGGACCCGGAGACGTCCACCGAAGCGCCGATCTGAAGCGCCCCACCCGATCGCAACAGGGCCGCCCCCCCGGAGCCGCCCGTTCCCTCCAGGCTGATGGCGCCGTTCACGGCCAGGTCGCCGGAGGACTGAATCTGGATCTGGCCGCCACTCCCCTCCTCCGCATTGGCCTGGATGGTGCTGCCCATCTGCACCGTGCCGCCCTGAACCTCGACTCGCCCCCCTTGAGAGCGGCCCGAAGCGTTCATGAGTCCGGTGGTCGTCACCCGCTGGGTGCCGGCGTCCAGAACGATGCGTCCGCCCGCCCCGTCGATGAGGCTGTCCGCTCGAATGATTCCGGACTGGTTGATCCCCGCGGACCCGTTGGTTCCCTTCAGCAGCAGCACCACCTCGCCGCCCTGCCCAAACAGCGACCCTGAATTGGTGATGGCGGCGTCCGGGGTGGTCTCCGATGCCGTCACCCAGTCCCGCCGTTCCGGGGCGATTCGAACCTGATCGCCAGCGACGAGTGCAATGCGCCCGCCACTGCCGGCGTCCAGCACCCCTTCGTTCGAAACATCGCTCCCGATCAGCGCCACATATGCGTCATTGCGCGGTGTGTTGGCCGCAATGCTGCCTTGGTTGATCACCCTCGCCGTGGAGCTGCCCGTGAATCGATAGTTCCCGCCGAGGAACTGGTCGTTGTCGATGGCCCGCGTGGACACCACCAGGCTGCCCAGCGACACATTCGCCGTGCCGGACATCAACACCCCATTGGGGTTGACGAGGAACACCCGCCCATTGCCGGTGATCGTGCCGGCGATCGTGCTGAGCGTCGTCCCCGTCACCCGGTTCAGCGCCACCGCATCGACGTTGGGCTGCACGAACCTGACGGTATTGCCGGCGCCCACGTTGAAGTCGGTCCAGTTGGTGATGAGCCGCTGGGTGCCCTGCGTGAGGGTCACTGAATTGGCCGTGCGCGCGATATCCGCCTGCCCTGACACGATGGTGGCCGTCCCGGGCAAGGCCTGCGCCATGGCCTGGCTGAGCAGCGACAGCGCAAACAGCCCGCCCGCACAGGAGCTCGAGCGCAGCGCCGCGCGGGACCAGCGGGTGCCGCGTTCAGCGGAGCGGCGCGACACACGGATGGAGGCGTTCATCGCCGAACGATCCAGAGACGGCCCAGCGCAAAGGGCGGAAGCGGAAGCAGACAACGCATCACGCCGGACGGATGCAAGGGAGACAGTCATGAAGAACCTTTATTCAGTGAATCTTGGGAATCTCGAAACACACGTTGGGGGCCGGTGGGTGCGCGGGCGGACCAGCCGCGCCCCCGGCCCGGTCTACAGCTGATAACCGACGGTCAGCCAGAACTGCACCGCGTTCGCGCCCGGGTCGGACTGCGGAGCGTTCCGGTCCGGACCCAGCCGCCAGCCCGCCGTGCTTTGCACAGCCCATGCACCTTTGTTCACCCGCAGTCCCAGCCCAGCACCGGACAAGGTGCGGCTGTTGCGGCCTTCCACCCAGGGCTGGTGATTGATCTGCACCCGCCCGGCATCGACGAACAGGAAAGGCTGGAACACCCCCCACTGCCGCCGCACTTCCATCTGCGCCAGGGCGCCGTCATCCCCGCTGCCCTCGGACGTCGGCCAGGCGCGGACGCCGTTCGGCCCGCCCAGCACCCACTTCCTGGACGGATCCAGATTGCGGTTGCCCACCTGTCCCGCCACTCGACCAAAGATCTGCCAGTCGCCGATCGGCTTGAGCATTGCCACGTCCATGCCCAGCAGCAGGTAGCCGCCGGCGGTCTGTGCGGTGAGCGCATCGATCTCCTGCGACAGGTGGTCCTTGATGCGGACGCGGCCGGTCTCTGCCGACACCCGTCCCCACATCGCCCCGCCGCCGGACAGCCACTGCGCGCCTTGCAGCGTGTTCACCCAGGCCAGGGCGGAGCGCCGGTCTTCGATCTCGAACAAAGCCTGGCGGTTGGAGATCTGCTGCGCCTGCAACCCGGAGGACCAGGACACGCGACGACGCTGCGTCACCTGCAGCGGCACGGTCAGCGTGCCGCTCACGGTGCTGACCTTGCCGCTGGCGCCCAGGATGTCGAACTCCCGGCCCAGTTCATACCGGCTGAAGCCGGTCGTCAGATCCAGCCGCATGCCTTGAGCGCCCAACGGCAGCCCATATCCCAGCTGGGCCTGACCGCCGCCTTCATCGCCGGTCCCGGCCGCGACGGTCAGCTGGTCGCCCAGCACCAGGAGCCGGTTGACGTAGACATTGCCGACGACCCGGTTCCGGCCGGCGTAACGGTTGCCGTGGTTGTCCACACGGAGCTCGCCGCCCCAGGTGGGGCCCGGGTGGATGTCCACCGAAACGTCCGCATCGCCGACCGCCGCGCCGGGGGACAGCGTGGCCTGCGCCCGCACGCCGGGCAGCTCCGACAGCAGCAGCATCTGCCGCTCCAGTTCCGGGCCGATGGGCAGGCCAGGTTTGAGCGGTGCCATCCAGCCGGCGGCTTCGCTGGCCAGCGGCCCCTGGCTGGCCACCTGGCCATACCGCCCTTCCACCACCTGGATGCGCAGGATGCCTTCGCTCAGGTCCTGCGGTGGCAGGAAGGCGACGGCCAGCGGCCGGCCGGCCTCCTGCACCGCCCCTTGCACCTGTTCCGCCAGGGCCCGCATCTGACGCAGCGTCAAACCTTCTTCAGGCAGCGGCGACAGGCGTTGTTCCCAGGCCTCATCCGGGATGACGGTGCTGCCTTCCACCACCACCTGGGTGAGCACCACCCTGCGCCCTTCGACGCCTTTGGCCTCCTGGGCCAGGCGCGGGTCTTCCGGACGCGAAAGGTCCTGCGGACGCTTGGGGGTGGGCGGCGGGGCCGGGTCTTGCCGCAGCAAGCCGGCGTCCGGCAGGCCGGCTTGCGCCAGCACGGGCGCCGGCACAGCTGACAACCCGCCGACCAACAGGGCGACGGCCAGGGCCACCCCGCGGACCGTGGGCGGAGATGAAATCGATGACAGACAGGACCGATGCGCCGACCACGGCGCGAGCGAAGACACGAGGTTCACAGAGGAGGAATGCGGAGTTGCCGATGGCCTTCATTCTCAAAACGCCCTCGCCGACGACCAATTGCCTCCATGGGTGAGTCACCCCCTCGGACCCCGCCGAAACCCGTCACAAGTTCCCCCGTCCGAGGCAGGAACCTGATCCCGTGTTCATCCACCCCGCACGCACGCGGGTTGCCCACACTCCCTACAATCCCGTCACGCCCCTCTCGGGGCTGTCTTCATTTGTGCGCCATGCAGCTGTCTTCCATCGCCCCCGGTAAACGCTTCACACAACCCCGCCCCATCGGTTCCGCCGACGCGCTGTTGCTGGCGACCTTCGCCCAGCAGCAACTGGCCGCCGGACGCCTGACCGTGGTGGTGACCGCCGAGCCCGGGGACATCCAGCGGCTGGAAGATGAGCTCAAGTTCTTCGCCCCCGGCCTGCGGGTGGCGGTTTTCCCCGACTGGGAGACGCTGCCGTATGACAACTTCAGTCCCCATCAGGACCTGATCTCCGAGCGACTGGCCACGCTGTGGCGCCTGCTGCAGGCCAATGGACGCGGCGTGGCCGACCGCGACCTGGATGTGGTGCTGCTGCCCGCCACCACCGCCCTCACCCGCCTCGCGCCGCCCGCCTTTCTGGCGGCCACCACCTTCAATTTCAAGCAGAAGCAGCGGCTGGATGAATCGGCGCTGAAGCAGCAGCTGACGCTGGGCGGCTACCAGCATTTGAGCCAGGTGGTGTCGCCCGGTGAATATGCGGTGCGCGGCGGCCTGATCGACCTGTTCCCGATGGGCTCGAACGTGCCCTACCGGGTGGACCTGTTCGGCGACGAGGTGGACTCGATCCGCGTCTTCGACCCGGACAGCCAGCGCAGCCTCTATCCGGTGCCGGACGTGCGCCTGCTGCCCGGCCGCGAGTTTCCGATGGACGAGGCCTCACGCAAGGCCTTCCGGGCCCGCTGGCGCGAGAAGATGGACGGCGACCCGACCCGGTCGCGCATCTACAAGGACATCGACACCGGCATCGCCACCGCCGGCATCGAGTACTACCTGCCGCTGTTCTTCGACCAGGTGGCCACCCTGTTCGATTACCTGCCCGCCGAGGCCGGCCTGGTGCTGCACGGCGAAGTGGACGAGGCGCTGCAGCGCTTCTGGGCGGACACACGCGAGCGCCATCGCTTCCTGCAGCATGACCCCGAGCGGCCCATCCTGCCGCCGGAAGAGATCTATCTCCGACCGGAAGACTTCTTTGGCGCGACGCACCGGCATGCGGTGCTGTCCGTCCGCGGCCGCGAACCGGTGGACTATGCCCGGCCGCTCCCGGATGTGAGCGTGGAGCGCGGTGCGCAGGAGCCGCTGGCGCGGCTGGCCGGCCACCTCAAGAGCACCTCCCATCGGGTGCTGCTGCTGGCGGAAAGCGAAGGCCGTCGGGAAAGCCTGCTGGAGCTGCTGCGGGACAACAAGATCGATCCGCCCTCGGTGAAGGACCTGGCGGAGTTCCTGGCCGGCAACGAGCGCTTTGCCATCACGGCCGCACCGCTGGCCGCCGGCTTCAGCTGGTTGAATCCGTCGGTAACGCCCGCCGGCACGGTGACCGGCGCTGCGGCAGAGGCGAAGGCCCAGGCAGGTACTGCCGACGATCCCGTCATCCTTCAACTCTTCACCGAAACCGAACTCTTCGCCACCACGCCGACCACCCGGCGGCGTCGCAAGCAGGAGCAGGTCAGTGACGTCAATGCACTGATCAAGGACCTCTCCGAACTCAAGGTCGGCGATCCGGTGGTGCACACCAGCCACGGCATTGGCCGTTATCTGGGCCTGATCAACATCGACCTGGGCGAAGGCCCCAGCGAATTCCTGCACCTGGAATATGCCGACAAGGCCACGCTCTATGTGCCGGTGGCCCAACTGCACCTGATCAGCCGCTATACCGGCGTCAGCCCGGAAGAGGCGCCGCTTCACAAGCTGGGGTCGGGCCAATGGGACAAGGCCCGCCGCAAGGCCGCCGAACAGGTGCGCGACACCGCCGCCGAACTGCTCAACCTCTATGCACGGCGCGCGGCTCGCGAAGGCCATGCCTTCCGCTACTCGCCACACGACTACGAGGCCTTTGCCGCCAGCTTCGGCTTCGAAGAAACGCCGGACCAGCGCGCGGCCATCCATGCGGTGATCCAGGACATGATCAGCCCACGTCCGATGGACCGTCTGGTCTGCGGCGACGTGGGCTTCGGCAAGACCGAGGTCGCTTTGCGGGCTGCGTTTGTTGCGGTGATGGGCGGCAAGCAGGTGGCGGTACTGGCGCCCACCACGCTGCTGGCCGAGCAGCACTTCCAGAACATCGCGGACCGTTTCGGCAAATGGCCGGTCAAGGTGGCGGAAATGAGCCGCTTCCGCTCCACCAAGGAAATCAAGGCCGCGATGGAAGGCCTGGCGGATGGCTCGATCGACATCGTCATCGGCACCCACAAGCTGTTGTCGGCCGATGTGAAGTTCAAACGCCTGGGCCTGTTGGTGATTGACGAAGAACACCGCTTTGGCGTCCGCCACAAGGAAGCGATGAAGGCGATGCGGGCCGAGGTCGATGTGCTGACCCTGACCGCCACGCCCATCCCGCGGACCCTGGGTATGGCGCTGGAAGGCCTGCGGGACCTGAGTGTCATCGCCACCGCGCCGCAACGCCGGCTCGCGATCAAGACCTTCGTGCGCAGCGAAAACAGCGGCACCATCCGCGAAGCGGTGCTGCGGGAACTCAAGCGCGGCGGCCAGGTCTACTTCCTGCACAACGAAGTGGAGACCATCGAGAACCGCCGCATGAAGCTGCAGGAGCTGCTGCCCGAGGCCCGCATCGTTGTGGCCCACGGGCAGATGCCGGAGCGGGAGCTGGAGCGGGTGATGCGGGAGTTCGTGGGCGGCAAGCACAACCTGCTGCTGTGCTCCACCATCATCGAGACCGGCATCGACGTGCCCAGTGCCAACACCATTGTGATCAGCCGCGCGGACAAGTTCGGCCTCGCGCAGTTGCATCAGCTGCGGGGCCGCGTGGGCCGTTCCCACCATCAGGCCTACGCCTACCTGATGGTGCCGGACATCGAAGGCCTGACCAAACAGGCGGCGCAGCGCCTGGAGGCGATCCAGAACATGGAAGAGCTGGGCTCTGGTTTCTACCTGGCGATGCACGACCTGGAAATCCGTGGTGCCGGCGAAGTGCTGGGCGAGAACCAGAGCGGCAACATGATGGAAGTGGGCTTCCAGCTCTACAACGACATGCTGTCCGAGGCGGTGCGCTCCCTTAAGGCGGGTCGTGAACCGGATCTGCTCAGCCCGCTGTCCGCCACCACCGAGATCAACCTGCATGCGCCAGCGCTGCTGCCGGACGCGTACTGCGGCGATGTGCATCAGCGCCTGTCGCTCTACAAGCGGCTGGCCACGGCTGACAAGGCGGATCAGATCGATGCCATGCTGGAAGAGATCACCGACCGGTTTGGCAAGCTGCCGCCACAGGGCCAGACCCTGTTCGACACCCACCGGCTGCGGGTGCTGGCCAAGCCCTACGGGGTGCTGAAGATTGATGCGGCGCCCACCGTCATCAACATCAACTTCCGTCCGAATCCGCCGATTGATGCCTTGCGGGTGATCGAGCTGGTGCAGAAGAATCGCAACATCAAGCTGGTGGGCAATGAGAAGCTGCGCATCGACAAAGCGCTGACCGATCCCAAGGACCGCGCTCAGGCAGTGCGCGAAGTGCTGCGGCTGTTGGGGGCGCCGACGACGACGGCGTGATGCGTTCTAGGGATGCGCTCACGTGATGCGTTCACGTAATGCGCGTTCATGGAGTGCGCGTCTGCGTGATGGAGCTCCAGGTCATGCATCGCCATCCAGGCCCGATGACGACGCGGGGCGGCGTCAGTTAAGCTGACGCCCGGTCGGTTTTCTACCGTCCGCTCCGGTCCCCGCCCGTTCTGTGTCGCTCTCCTTCATTTTTGTCCATTCCCTTCAAACGAGTGCCCGCCATGTCCGCCGAGCTGTCCCCGCTGGTCCTTCAACATGTCACCCCGCCGCTGCGCCTGAGCGACTTCCGTCTGGCTGCCTTCGACATGGATTCGACGCTGATCTCGATCGAATGCATCGACGAGATCGCCGATGTGGCCGGCAAGAAGGCGGAAGTGGCGGCCATCACCGAAGCGGCGATGCGGGGCGAGATCACCGATTTCAAGGACAGCCTGCGCCGCCGTCTGGCCCTGCTCAAGGGGGTACCCGCCACGGCGCTGGACGAAGTGCTGCATCAGCGCCTGCGCTTCAACCCCGGCGCAGAGACGCTCTGCGCCGCACTTAAGGCTGCGGGTCTAAAACTGGTGCTGGTGTCGGGAGGATTCACCTTCTTCGCGCGGCATGTGGCCGAGCGACTGGGCATCGATTTCATGCGCAGCAATGAGCTGGAGATCGTGAACGGCCACCTGACCGGCGGGCTCTGCATGCAGGACTGGGGCGACATCTGCGACGGCGAAGAGAAGCGCCGCATGATGCTGTCCTGCGCCGAGCAGATCGGCGCCACGCCGGCCCAGTGCATCGCCGTGGGCGACGGGGCCAATGACCTGATCATGATGGGCGCTGCAGGGCTGTCCGTGGCCTATCACGCCAAGCCGAAGGTGCGCGAGCAGGCGATGGTCGCCATCCATGACGGCGGGCTGGACCGGCTGTTGACGGTGTTTGCGTAAAGGGCGCTGGGGGGCGGCGCTGGGGGCGCTGAGGCGCTGGGTCCGCTGCGCCCGTCCCGCCTGGTGCGCCTGGTACGCCTAGTGCGCCGGATGCGCCGGCCCCGGCGTGATCACCACACCGTCTTCATCAGCGTAGATCCATTCGCCGGGCCGCAACCACTGGCCCTCGATCTGCACCGGCACGTCTTCGACGCCCTGCGCTCGGCGGTCCGTGGGCATCGGCACATGCCCCAGCGCAAAGATGCCCACCGGCGCGGCCTTGAGCTCCGCCAGATCCCGCACCGCACCATGGATGAGCACGCCCGCCCACCCATTCTTGGCCGCGCTCGCGGCGAGGTTGCCCCCCAGCAGAGCCCGGCGCAGTGACCCGCCGCCATCGACCACCAGCACCCGCCCGGCACCAAAGCTTTCCACCGCGGCCTTGACCCGCGAGTTGTCCTCCAGGCACCGCACCGTGGCGATGGGGCCGGCGAAGCGGTCAAAGCCCCCATAGCTGCGGTAGAGGCTGCCCGGCAACCAGCGGATCGAGCCGCTGGTGTCGGCCTTCAGCGAGTCACACAGATCGCAGGTGGAAAACCCGATGCTGGGAATGGGAGAGGTCATCTGAAAACTCCGTCAGGGCCCAGACGCATCGTCCGCGGCACACCCGCGGTCCGGCGCGGGCCAGTGAAGATCAGGGGGCGGCAGCCACTTCAATCCGTTGCCCGGCGAAGGCGACCACCTGGCCCGCGCGGATCTTGGCGGTCTTGCGCAGTTCGGTGGCACCGTCCACCTGCACCTGGCCTTCGCTGATCAGGTGACGCGCGGCGCCGCCGCTGTCGACCAGGCCGCAGGCCTTGAGCAGCTTGTCGAGCTCGATGAACTCGCCACGCAGGGTGAAGGGGATGGAAGGGGCGGCAGAAGAAGACATGCGCTCATTGTCCCCGAGCCTGGGCCTGCCGATCGAGGGCGGCCTCCCGGATTCGGGTGAGCGTGGTGCGGCTGGTGGATACGTCCACCGGCAGCTTGATGTGGATGAGCGTCGGTTGCTGGCTTCGCACGGCTTCCCGCAGCGCCGGTTCCACCGCTTCCGTGTGCTCGGCGGTCAGGCCGGACCAGCCGTAAGCGCGCGCCAGCGCGGCGAAGTCGGGGTTGTGCAGATCGCTGCCGCTGGTGCGGCCTGGATATTCACGTTCCTGATGCATGCGGATGGTGCCGTAGCTGCCGTTGTCCACCACGATGCAGATCAGCCGGCGTGCGCCGTGCGCCATGGCGGTGGCCATCTCCTGGCCGGTCATCAGGAAGTCGCCGTCACCGGCGATGTTGACCACCCAGCGGTCTTTCTGGAGCAGGCTGGCGGCGACGGCAGCCGGGAAGCCATAGCCCATGGCGCCGCTGGTGGGCGCCAGCTGCGTTCGGCCGCCCTGGTGCAGGGCCGGATAGCGGTGGAAACGATGCAGCCAGCCGCTGTAATTGCCCGCGCCATTAGTGAAGATCGTGTCGGGCGGCAGCAGGCGGTTCAGCAGCTGGATGACGGCCGTCATGTCCATCGGCTGGACCGGCGTGCCCTGCTGATTGCGCTGGTAGTCCGCATGCGCGGCGGACGTCCATTCGGTCCATGGGAAGACGAAACTGTCGTCCGGTCGCAGGGTCTGGAGCGCCAGTGCCGCCACACTCATGCTGGCCTGGATGACCTGGTCGGCGGCATACACCCGGCCCAGTTCTTCCGCACCGGCATGGAGGTGCACCAGCTGCTGATGCGGGCGAGGCGGCTGGAGAAGTTCATACCCCCCGGTGGTCATCTCCCCCAGACGCGGGCCGACGGCAAGGATCAGGTCGGCGTCCTTCACGCGCTGGGCCAGCGCCGGATTGATGCCGATGCCGACGTCGCCTGCGTACAGCGCATCGCGATTGTCGAACAGGTCCTGGCGCCGGAAGACGCAGGCGACCGGCAAGTGCCAGGTGCGGGCGAAGTGCTGCAGGGCTTCGGTGGCTTGTGGTGTCCAGCCGCCGCCGCCCAGCAGCAGCAGCGGACGCTCTGCATTCTCCAGGCGGGCCTGCAGGGCCATCAGATCGTGCGGAGAGGGCCACGCGACCGCAGGCGTGACCCGCGGCAGCACCGGGGCGGCCGTGAGCGAGGTGAGCATGTCTTCGGGCAAGGCCAGCACCACCGGCCCCGGGCGTCCCTGCTGGGCCGTATGGAAGGCGCGGGCGATGTACTCCGGCAACCGGTCGGCGTCCTCCACTTCGGCCACCCATTTGGCCATGCCGAGGGTGCCGGGGCCGAACATCTGGCGGTAATCGACTTCCTGGAAGGCTTCGCGATCGCGTTGGTCGGAGGCCACCTGGCCGATGAGCAGCACCATCGGCGTGGAGTCCTGGAAGGCCGTATGCAGGCCGATGCTGGCATTGGTGGCGCCGGGGGCGCGGGTGACCAGGCAGACGCCGGGCCTTCCGGTCAGCTTGCCGGCGGCCTCGGCCATGAAGGCAGCGCCGCCCTCGTGGCGGCAGCCGATGAAGCGGATCCTGTCGCGGTGCTCATGCAGGCCGTCGAGCACGGCGAGGTAACTTTCACCAGGGACACCGAAGACGGTGGTGACCCCCTGGGCCATCAGGGCCTCGACCAGCGCGTGGCCGGCCAGTCGCGAGTGGGTGATCGTCATGGGCTGACTGTAGCGGCTCTGCGTCAGGCTTTCACTCCCTTCCTCGCGCCAAGTCGTCGAACAGTGTCAGAGCCTCGTCTCTCGACGCCTGGCAGACCTTGGAACTGTGTATGGCGGCCAGCAGTCATGCATTGATCTGCTCGCCTTAGAGGCCGCTGACCCTGTGCATCTTCGCCAGTTCAAGGGAGGCGTCTCCGTCGCCTGCCGCATGCACGGCGGCTCCGAGCCATCGGACGTCCAGCGCTAGCGGTCTCCCAGCAGTGAATCAAGCGCCCGATTCAATGCCTCCAGCGTCGCGCCGGTCCCGGGCAGCCGGTGCACCGCATCGCCGCGGACGAAGAGCAGCGTTGGATAGCTGCTGACGCCCAGCCGCTGAGCCCGCTCGAAGTCCGCGAGCGCCCATGACCGCGCGGTGCCGTCGTCCAGGCAGCGCAGCACCTGAGCCTCGTCCAGCCCACCCGCTCGGGCGACCGCTGCCACAGTGTCGACCGAAGACAAACTCTCACCGCGCTCATAAAAAGCCGCCTGCAATGCATGGGCCCAATGCAATGCACGGTCCGGGGCCTGCGCACGAAGTGCCGCCAGCGCAGCGGCCGCGTCGAGCGAGTCCATCACCAGGTCGCCCTGACGCAGCACGGCCTGATAGTCGTCGCCGAACACAGCGCCTGTCATGGCCGCGATGCGGTCATTGGCCTCGGCAATGAAAGGATAGTGAGAGAGCGGAGCGGCGCGCGGTCCGATGAACAGGCCGCCGCTGATCACCGCGAAGGCGACTCGATGTCGATTGGCCACTTCGAAGTCACTGACCCGCTTCGAGAATCCCCAGCACCAGCCACAGTAGGCATCCATCACATAGAGGACGGTCGGTCCAGGTTGCGTCTGCGTATTCATTCGGTGTTCCGGCGTTTCATCCATCACCAGGCCATCTCGCCCTTGGCCACTTTGGCGCCAATGTCCAAAGCAATGCCGAGCCCCGCGTCCGGATAGGCGGCCTTCATGGTGTCGATCAATTCCGCGCTGTTCTTTGTTGTCTTCAGCGCCGCATCCCAGCGCTGCAGATAGGTCTGTGTGTAGACCACCTGGGACACGTCTTCCACCGCGCCCGGTGCCGAGTGCCCCGGTACCACCACCTTCGGCTGCAGCGCGGCAATGTCGCTGAGCTTGCGCGCCCAGGCCGCGCGGTCTTCAGCACTGGTGGCATCTGCCGTCCAGACGTGCAGTCCGCCAAACACGTTCACGCCGCCCACCACCGCCTGGATCGACGGAATCCACACATAACTGCGATGCGGGAGCCGGTCGTCCGTGCCGCGGATCTCCAGCGTCTGTCCTTCCAGTTCCAGCGCGTCGGTGTTCAGGACCTCGGGCAGGCTCACGCCCTGCGGCGCATTGGCACCCATCTTCGGCGGCCAGAAGGCCAGCTTGGTCGGCAGTGTGGCTTCGATCTTCCTGACTGTGGCAGCAGTGGCGACCACCCTGGCCTGCGGGAAGTACGACTTCAGCAGGTTGATCCCAAAGTAGTAATCCGGGTCCGGCTGGCTGATGTAGATGGTCTTCAGCGTCTTGTGGCTGTCCAGCACCATCGCCGCAATGCGCAGGGCATCCGCACGGGTGAAACCGGTGTCGAGCAGCACCGCATCCGTCTTGCCGGACACCAGCACCGAATTGACATGGAAGCTGTCGGCACCGGCGTGATAGACGGACAGGCTCAGCGGCGAGGCCTGAACTTCGGGAAGGGGCTGAGATTGGGATGGGGCCTGAGCCTGGGCAACGCCCGCATTCAAGGTCAGTGCGGCAGCCGCAGCGGCAGTGCCAGCCGCGCTGGCAAGGGTATGAAGCACAGTCATCGATATCTCCTGAACGGCAGAACGTTTGCCATGTCGCTGACTGTATTGAGTAGCTTAACGGCGATAAACTTCATCCCAATTGAATAATTGTCAACTGAATCGAGCCAATCGTGGACCGTCTCACTGCCATGCAGGTGTTCGTTGAGATCGTTGACCGCGGCAGCGTGAGTGCGGCTGCCGATGCGCGGGACATGTCGCGCGCCATGGCCAGCCGCTATCTGGAAGGCCTGGAAGACTGGCTGGGCGTGCGGCTGCTTCACCGCACGACGCGGCGACTCACATTGACGGACGCCGGTCAGCAGGCCCTGATCACCTGCCGCGAGATGCTCCACCTGGCCGACGATGTGGTGGCCCAAGCGGGTTCTGGAAGTGTGGAAGCGCAGGGGCGGTTGCGGCTGACGTCGTCTCCGACGTTTGCGTCAGCGCAATTGACGGCAGCGGTGGTGGAGTTCCAGGCCTTGCATCCGAAGGTCGAGATCGACCTGATGATGGTGGACCGCACGGTGGATCTGGTCCAGGACCGTATCGACCTGGCCATTCGCATCAGCAATCGCGTGGACCCCACGCTGGTGGCGCGGCGTCTGGCCACGTGCCGGTCCGTGCTCTGCGCCTCGCCGGCCTACCTGAAACGAGCGCCGGCCTTGAAGCATCCCGACGATCTGCGCGCGCACGCCTGCGTCCTGCACAGCACTGGTTTTGCGCCCGCGTATCGACTGACCAAACGCTCGGCAAGTGACTTGGCGTCCGTCACCGTGCCGGTAAGCGGACCTCTCGTGGCGAATGAAACGGCGGTGGTGCTGTCCGCCGTCCAGGCGGGCGCCGGCATTGCGATGCTGCCGACCTATCTGATTGGCGATCAGCTGCTCGAGGGCCGCTTGCAGCAGGTGCTGCCGGAATACGAGCTCGACCCGATCGACATTCAGGCGGTGTATCTCACCCGGCGTCACCAACCGATGCCACTGCGGCTGCTGATCGAATTTCTCGCGCAGCGCTTTGGCGGAGACACGGCGCCGTGGGACCGGCGCCGGTGAAGGCCTTGAGTTGAATCAGTCCGCCAGCAGTTCCGGCGCATTGAACAGACCCATCTCCGGACTCATCAGCATGGCCTGGATGTCGGTGAGGATCAACAGCCGCTGATCATTGCCGCTGCCCAGACAACCCATGCCGAGGATATGGCCGGAGTCCACGGCGGATGACATCGTCGGCGCCGGCTTGATGTTGGCAGGCGCGATTTCCAGGACGTCAGACACCGAGTCCACCACCACGCCGATCACCCGGTCCATCACCGTCAGCACGATGACAACGGTGAAGTCGTTGTACTCGGCGGTGGCGCAGCCCAGCTTGAGCCGCAGATCCAGGATGGGAACGATGACGCCGCGCAGGTTGACCACGCCCAGCACAAAGGAAGGGGCATTGGCAATGCGGGTCGGGGCTTCGTAGCTGCGGATCTCCTGCACCGTCAGGATGTCGATGCCGTACTCTTCTCCGCCAAGCCGGAAGCTGAGGAACTCACGGGGAAGCGTGCGAGACGCTAACGCGTGCCCCACCCCTGCAGAAACCGGCATCAATGCGCCGGAGGCCCGGGAAGCCGTGCTGTGTTCAACGAGGGAGTTCATGGCAATGAAGGAGGTTGGAGTGATCGGAATGCCAATTGAAGTGGCATGGGCCGTACTGTCCTACATTCCCTGGCCATAAACGATCAAATTGATAAATTGAACCGGCGCTAGCGTGAAATCGGCTACCAAACAGGCAGGCGGCAGCGCCGGAAGAGCCGTCACTCCGCTGTCGCCAGGCCCACACGGAGCCACGAACGCCCGATCGGCGTCAGGTCGTGGCGCCCGCTTCCCGGTTGCGCGCCGCTGAAGTGGATGCGGCGAGACTGGCCGCTGCGGCTTTCTTGCGACCCCATGCCGTCAGCGCATGCAGGCCTGCCCCCACCAGCAGCAACAGCACGGTACCGAGCGCCCACACCACCCAGGCCAGGACCGTCAGCCCACCGGCCAGCGCGGGCACCGACTGCAGCAGGCTCTCCAGCATCGGACCCAACTGGGTCATCCATGTCGTCAGCGCCTGTGTGACGGCCGTGGGGACCCAGGGCTCCAGCCACGCGGGCAGCGAGACCGACACCGCGCCGCCCGCCATCCCGGACAGCACGCCGGCCTGAGAAACCGCCCACACCGCGACTGCATGCAGCGTCCAGGTCGCGAGGGACCAGAGCGCGAGCAGCATGGCCACGATGAACCAACCAATGGCGTAAAACATGAAGTGTCCCCTCTGCAAGAAAACGGAATGGCTTCCAGGCTTTGCATCGACTCCCGAGGAAGGCGTGCCCGATCTCCCTCAGTGTGGGGACGGCGCCCTCCAGGACAAACCAGCATTCCGCAAAAGAAACGTTCGGTTTTTCCACAAGCGCTGCCCCGGTGGTGCGCTCAACTGCGGCTTCTGCGGCGCATCACTGGAAAGCCGTCCGCGCCTGCTTGCTTTTCCGGCATTCGCACAGATCCAAGGTCGAGCGGGGCCCGTACATCGAACTGGAGGTGGGGCGACGCATCCGCCTCCTTCATCAACATGAGGAGCTGCAATGTCTACAGTGTTCCCCCGCGTAACCCGTCTGGCCACCCTGGCCGCCGGTCTGGCGCCCGTCCTCCTGCTGGGCGCGTGCGCCATGTCTGGCTCCAGCGCGAGCAAGGCGCCGGCGTTTTCTCAAGCCGGCCTGCCTGCACCGGTGCAAGTGCCGGACGGCCACAAGGTGGCACTCGAGACCGTGGGCGTCGGCAAGATCACCTATGAATGCCGCGCGAAGAAGGATGCGGCCGGTCAATACGAATGGGCCTTTGTCGGGCCGGACGCTGGCTTGAAGGACCGCCAGGGTCAGATGGTCGGCAAGTACTACGGCCCGCCGGCGACCTGGGAGGCGAAAGACGGCTCCAAGGTGACCGGCACCCAGGTGGCAGTGGCCCCCGCCAGCGCCGGCAGCATTCCGCTGCAACTGGTCAAGGCCAATCCCGCCATGGGCATGGGCGCGATGCAGGGCGTGAGCTATATCCAGCGCGTCGCCACCCAGGGGGGCGTGGCGCCGCAGTCCCCCTGCGACGCCAGCACCATGGGCCAGAAGCAGGTGGTGAACTATCAGGCCGATTACATCTTCTGGAGCCCGCTCGCCGCGAAGTGAGGTGAGGCGGTTTTTGATCCCGCCGGCGGAATGTGGGCCATGGCCCGCTCCGCCAGTGCCGTGATGGTGAGGCTGGGATTCACCCCCAGGTTGGCTGCCAGCATGGAGCCGTCAACGATGTACATGTTGCGATAGCCAAAGACCCGGTTGTGGGCATCACACACGCCCTCTTCCGGTGTGCGGCCCATGGCGGCGCCGCCCATGCAGTGGGCCGTCATCGGCACGTTGAACAGAATTTCGGTGAGCGTGGTCTGGGCAATGCCTCCGGTCGCCTGCGCGGCCTTGACCGCGAATGCATTGGCCGCCGGAATGAAGGTCGGAATGCGCTGGCCGTGGGTCACCAAGGTCTTTGAAAACGGCCAATACCAAGGGCGACGCCACTGCATGGACAAGTGGCCTTCCAGGGTCTGCATGCAAAGGAAGATAACGGTCTCCTGCGCCGACCCAAACGGCGACATGGCGCGCAGCGTCTGCGCCGGCTTCGTCACCAGCTGCTTGACCAGCGTCGCCAGCCAGACACCGATGCGGCTGAGCCCCGGACGCCCCAGCGTCATGACCGTCGTGAGCAGCGACATCGCATCCGACCCCTTGGGGTAGCGCACCGCCTCGATGTGAGTGTTTTCGTCGATATAGATGCCGGAGCCGATGGCAATGCCGTCCGACAGATCCTGGCGCCCGCCGGGATAGCGCACAGCGATCAAGGACTCCGCATTCGTTCGAACCCGAGCGCCAAGCGCTTGGGAAATGTGCGGCAGCGAGCCACGGTCGCGAAGGCGGAACAGCATCTCCTGCGTCCCCAGCGAGGAGGCCGCCCACACCACTGAAGTGGCTCGAAAGCGCCGGGTGACATGCCGTTGTCCCGGCGTCATGGAAACAGTGTCAATCACATAGCCGTCAGAGCCGTCGTCTGCGCCTTCCGGCCGGACGTCCACGACGCGCGTCTCCGCCAACACCTGCGCGCCTTTGCGCTCCGCGAGGTAGAGATAGTTTTTGTCGAGCGTGTTCTTGGCGTCATGCCGGCAACCCACCATGCAGCCGCCGCAGGCGATGCAGGACTGACGGGGGGGGCCTTCCCCGTTGAAATACGGGTCGGGATAGGTGGCCCCGGGGGCTTTCTGCGGATCACCAAAGAAGATGCCGACCTCGGTGGGATAGAAGCTGCCTTCCGCTCCCACTTCCCGCGCCATCTGCTGGAGCAGGCGATCGGCCGGTCCGAGGCGCTGATTGGTGGTCACCCCCAGCATCTGTTGCGCGCGGGCGTAGTGCGCCGGCATTTCCGCCTGCCAATCGGCCAGGCCGGCCCAGGTGCCTTCCCGCCAGACACGATCGGGCGGCACCAGCAGCGTGTTGCCATAGGTGATGGAGCCGCCGCCGACGGCATTGCCATGCAGCACCACCACATGCCGGAAGAACTGCATGTTGAAGAAACCGCGCAAGCCGAGGCGAGGCCGGTGGATCCATCGCGCGGTATCCCAGTTGGACTTGGGCAACGACTCGGCAGTCCAGCGGCGGCCCTGCTCCAGCACCGCGACCCGGTAGCCCTTTTCCGCCAGGCGCAGGGCGCTCACGCTGCCGCCAAAGCCGGAGCCGATGATGACGAAGTCGAAGTGGGGGTCGTGGCCGGCCTCGGATGGTGCCGTGCCGACGGGCGCGGAGGAAGACAACGACGAGGCCGAGGCTGAGGTCCCAGGCGCGGGCGCAGGTGTGCGCTTGGGTGCGGGCGCAGGTGAGGGTGAAGACAGGTCCATGGCGGAATCAGCGTGCTGACTTCAGTCTATCGGCCGACGTGCCAGCCAGGCCCCCGGGCGGACCCCGATGGTGTCAGCTCAGGCGGAACTGCCCGACCACCCCATTGAGCCGTTCGGACTGGAGCCGCAAAGTCTCCGCCGCCGCTGCGGACTGCTCCACCAATGCGGCATTCTGCTGGGTCATGCGGTCCAGTTCCGTCACCGCCTGGTTCACCTGCACAAGGCCCTGGCTCTGGTCGTGACTCGCCTTGTTGATCTGGTCAATCAGTTCACTGACGGCGCGGACCTCGCCGACCAACCGGCTCATGGTGGCGCCCGCCGCATCGACCTGACGGGTGCCGGTTTCCGCACCGCTCACGTTGTCGGCAATCAGGGTCTTGATCTCCTGCGCGGCATCGGCACTGCGCGTGGCCAGCATGCGCACCTCGGAGGCGACCACGGCAAATCCGCGCCCGTGCTCACCGGCCCGTGCGGCCTCCACTGCGGCGTTCAAGGCCAGGATGTTGGTCTGAAATGCGATGCTGTCGATCACCCCCAGGATGTCTCCAATGCGGCGGGAGCTGGCGGCGATGGCCGTCATGGTCTGCACCACATCGCTCACGGCGCGTCCCCCCTCGCCTGCCACGGCCGAGGCGCTGGCGGCCAGCGCTGCGGCCCGCCCGGCGGCCTCGGCATTGGCACGCACGGTGGATGTGAGCTGCTCCATCGTCGCGGCCGTTTCCTGCAGGCTGCCGGCCTGTTCTTCGGTGCGCTGGCTCAGGTCCATGCTGCCGGTGGCAATTTCCGAGGAGCCGGTGGCGATCAGGGCGGCACTGTCACGCACCTGGCCAACGATGCGGGACAGGTCTCCGGACATCTGCCGCAGCGCCGCCATCAGTTGCCCCGTTTCATCATGGCCGGTGCCGTCGATCCGGGCGGTGAGGTCGCCGGATGCCACGGCGCGGGTCACGTCCACCGCGCGGGTGAGCGGCAGGGCGATGCTGTGGCCCACGCGCGTGTTGAGCAGCAGGAGGATGGCGGCCGCCACCACCACCGCCACCACAAGCAGGATGCGGACCTGGCGCGCAGAACTTTCGCTGTCGGCACGTGTCTTTTCAGCCAGGGCACCGATCTGGTCGCTGAGGGATTCCATTTCCGACTCCAGCGCCTTGAAATCTTTGCTGAAGGTCGGCAGCCGGGCTTCTGCTGCGGGCGGATCCTTGAACGCCAGGTCCACCATCTGGCCGGCGCTGGTGATGTAGGCGTCCAGGCTGGTCTGCGTCTTGGCGATGGTGGCGTCGATTTCGGGGCCCAGCGAGAGCGACTTCAGCGCGGTCATGCGCTCGCGGAACTCCTTGGTGTGCTCGGCGGTTTCGGTCCGCACGGCCTGTTCTTCCGGTGAGCCGCTGTGGGCGCCGGTACGCAGGGCCAGATACACGTCCGCCCGGAGCGCGTCATGCATCATGTCGGCCTCGACCTGGCTGCGCAGGGCGGAACCGGTGCGTGTCAGTTCATGGGCGACCGCGTCCATCCGCGCAATGGAGGCATAGCCCAGCCCGCCCACCAGCAGCACAAAAAACAGGCCCACCAGGCTGAGCAACAGCATGCGCTGCCGGATCGTGGTTGTCATGAACATGCGTTCTCCCTTTGAGAAGCCCTTGCAGCCGTGAAGAAAAAGGGCCAGTGCGTTTCATTGTGTCCCGTCGCCTTGGGAACGACTATCCCTCCAAGGCACCGGAATTGCCTGAAATCCACTCCTTCAAGGATGGCTTCCCTCGCCTTGAGTATGAAAGCCCTTGCGCCGGGTCATGCTCCGGCGCTTCATCCACCCACCACCGGTCTTTCACCATGCAACGACTCCTTCCGTTCATTGCTGCCCTGGCGCTGGCGTTGCCGGCCTGGGCTCAAGATTCATCCAGCGCAGCCGCCTCGACCGCGCAGACGCGACACCCGGGCGGCACGCAAGGGGAGACGCTGAGGGAGCAACAAGGCAAGGTGCAAGGCCGGGTGCAGGTGCAGTGGCTCGGTCAGGCGGCCTTCAAGTTCACCAGCCCAGGCGGCAAGGTCATCGTGATCGATCCCTGGCTGACGACCAATCCGAAGACACCGCCGGAATTCAAGCAGCTCGAAGCGCTGGGCAAGGTGGATCTGGTGCTGGTCACCCACGGGCATAACGATCACGTGGCGGATGCGCCGGCCCTGGCCAGAATGAATGATGCGCCGCTGATTGCACCGGCTGGACTGGCACAGTCTCTCATTGCGCTGGACGTCGCGCCGAAGGCGCAGCGCATCAACAAAAGCGGCTCGCTGTCGCCGCTGGGCGATGGCATCAAGGTCACGCTGGTACAGGCCGAGCACAGCAGCGAGTATGTCTGGAAGAACCCCGGCACCAGCAAGGACGAGGTGCATGTCGGCGGTGAACCTGGCGGCTTCATCATTGAGTTCGAGAACGGCTTCAAGATCTGGCACATGGGCGATACCGGCGTCTTTGGCGACATGAAGCTGATTGCGCAGATGTATCGGCCGGACTTGGTGCTGATGCCGATTGGCGGCGGGCCGTTCGTCATGAACCCAACCGACGCCGCCATGGTCACGCGGGACTTCATTCAACCCAAGCTCGTGATTCCCATGCATTACGGGACCAACCCTCAATTGCCGGGCACTCCGGAAGCATTCATGAAGGCATTGGGGAAGACGCGAACCCTCGGGCGGGTGATGCAGCCGGGTGAGCAACTGGCGTTCTGACCCTGCGCGGTCCCTCTCGCGGGGGCCCCCTCACACCCCCTAGAAATACTGGATGGGCATCCAGCAGTTTGGGCTATGCTTGGCAGCCATGCCCCAATCATTCACTTCATTGCTGACCCCGCGAAGGGTCTTCGCCATCGTGCTGAGCGTCGCTTCGGCGGCGACGGTCTCTGCTCACGCAACTGACGCTGGAAGCGCCGCAAACACCCCTTCGGCCCCGCAACCCTCATCCGCCGCACCTCGGCCCACGCCCATGACCACCCTCGCCAAAGGCACCTTCGACGTCACCCTCGCTCAGGCCCCTGCCGCCGAAGGCACAGAAGCCGCGAAGCTGGGCCGCATGTCCATCCGCAAACAGTTTCACGGGGACCTGGAAGGTAGCAGCCTGGGCGAGATGCTGGCCGTTCGCACCGCCCTGCCCGGCTCGGCGGGCTATGTGGCCATGGAGCGGGTCGAGGGTCGTCTGGCCGGACGTAACGGCAGCTTTGCACTGATGCACATGGGGGAGATGAACCGCGGGCAGCAGCGGCTGACCGTGCAGGTCGTGCCAGACTCGGGCACCGGGGAGCTCACCGGCATCAGCGGGCTGCTCAGCATCGAGATCAAGGATGGCCATCACTTCTACGAATTCAGCTATCAGTTGCCCGCACAACCGTGAGCCGCTGGCCTGAAACTCGCATGGATGCAGCCACCGACCTGTTCTACGGCACCTACGCCGAGCGGTTGCGAGCACAACCGGAGTCGCCCCGCAGTGCCATGATGACGCTCGCGGAGCGTTGCTTCCGCCGAGGTGATGTCATCCTGGACGTGGGCGCCGGCAGTGGCCGGGACACCGCGGCCTTGCGGGCCCTGGGCATGGAGGCGGTGGGGGTGGAGCCGAATGAGGCGATGCGTGCCGGCGCCATCGCCGCCCATCCCGACCTGGCGGACCAACTGCGTCCGGGCGGACTTCCGGCCTGGGGCAGCCCTTTGCGGATCGATATCCGGATGGCTTTGATGGCATCGTGTGCAGCGCGGTGCTGATGCACATTGAACCGGCGGCGCTCGGACATGCGCTGCAGGCGTTGGCGTCCGCCCTCCGGTCCGCCACCGCTCCGCACCTGCTGTTGTCGCTCCCCGAGATGTCGCCCGACCGCTTGATCGACCACCGAGACCCCGACGGCCGACTGTTCTTCAATCACCACCCACAGCACGTTATCGAGCTGCTGCAGCCGCACGGCCTGACGCTTTGCGTGCACGAGATCAGCGATGCCGTGCTCGCCTCAACCGGAACGCGCTGGCATTCACTGGCATTCGCTCGCCTGCCTTGACGCGCTCAAGCCGACGGCCCCTTGTCTCCCCACCGCCACCGGGGCGGTTCCCCCTTGAGGTAGCACACGCCCAGCAGCAGGCCGCTGATCAGCGCCACATAGGCCATGAAGCCCCAGTGAGAATCCTGCGGGGGAAACACAAAGCTGCCTGCGACCAGCATCAGGATGAAACCCACCAGTGTGGCCTGTCCCTGCCACACCGTCGGAAAGCCCCATCCCCATCCGTACCGCTTTGCTGGAAACCAGTAGTTGTTGTGCATGGCGTGCTCCCGAGTTGCGATTCGAGTCTACGCCGCGAGGTGTCAAAACGGCATCAAAAATTGGCCGCCCGTGTCACGTCTTCCGGACCAGACTCGCTGCACCAATGCCGGCCAGCAGGGCGAGCGCAGCGCCCACAAACACGGCATTGTTCCAGTGCCGATCCATCAGCGCCCCAAAGATGGGCGCCGCCACCGCAAAGCCGGTGTCCAGCCCCGAATAGACCGTGCCATACACCCGGCCGGTGGCGCCCGGTGGCGCGGCCTTCTTGATCAGCATGTCGCGCGACGGGCCAGCCAGCCCGGTGCCAAAGCCGGCACAGGTGGCCGCCATCAGGGCCAGTCCGCCGGGCAGCCAGCCGCTGCCGGTCAGGGCCAGCAACGTGGCAGCACCCGTCATTGCCCACGCAATGTTGCGTTCGAGTTGCTGCGATCGCGCCACCAGGAAGCCGCCCAGCACCATGCCGATGGCGCCCGCCACCATGTAGCCGGTGACCACCCATTTGGTGAGGGTCAGATCCAGGCCATACATCGCGTTCAACGCGGGAGAGGCGAAGCTCTGGATCGCCGTCAGCGCCGCCGTGGTGAAAAAGAAGAAGGAGAAGCACAGCCACACCGATGGCAGACGCAGGAAGGCCATGGGATGCTCCGCGGGCGTCGTTGCGGCACCGGCCTTCTGGTGACTCCATTCGCCCTGGCTGTCGTCGATGGCATCGCGCTTGATCGCCAGCAGCAGCATCACCAGCAAGGCCCAGGCGGCCGTCGCCGCATAACCCAGCCGCCATTGCCCACCGGTGCCTTCATAGATCCACAACAGCAGCACCGGCGCCAGTGCCCAGCCGATGTTGCCGCTGATGCCGTGCACCGAAAACGCATGTCCCAGCCGCGCCTGCGATACCCGCTTGTTCAGGATGGTGAAGTCCACCGGATGGAAGGGTGAGTTGCCCAGCCCCGCCAGCACGGCGGCCAGCGCCAGGCCGGCGAAGCCCTGCGCCATGCCCGCCGCCGCCGAAGCCAGCACAAAGCAGCTCAAGGCCAGGAACAGGATGGGCCGCGCCCCGGTGCGGTCCACCAGGAAGCCGGACAGCGCCTGCCCCAAGCCACTGATGACGAAGAAAATGGTCACCAGCAGCCCCAGCTCCGAATAGCTCAAGCCGAACTCCCGCATGAAGACAGGGAACAGCGGCGGCAGCAGCATGTGGAAGAAGTGCGAGGTGCCGTGGGCCAGTCCGATCAGGCTGATCGTCTGGATGTCTCGTGTGGCGCTCTGAGCGGCGCCGATGGGCAAAGTGGCGGTGTTCATGTCCGCGATGTTGTCAGGGCCGGGCCGTCGCAATTACGATAGCCGGACAACTTCTGTCGAATTCTTGCCATGGCCGAATTGCCTCGCCCGGAAGGCCCCCGCCTACGGACCAGCGTGCCCCCGCTGGACCCCCGCCGCTACGCCCCCAGCGAGGCGCGGCCGGTGCGCGCCAAGTCCCGCAGCATGGGCAGCCACATGGACATCCAGGCGCACCGGCACGACTGGGGCCAGTTTGTCTTCTCCGTCAGCGGCGTGGTGCGTGTGAACACCGAGCGTGCCACCTTCCTGCTGCCGCCGTCCCGCGCCGTCTGGATTCCTGCCGGCGTGGAGCATGCGGTGACCGCGGTGGAGCGCTGCGAGCTGCGCACCCTCTACCTGCACCGTCCGCCCTCCGACAACGCCGTCTGGACCGACAACCGCGTGCTGGAGGTCTCGCCGCTGATGCGGGAGCTGGTGGTGCAGCTGGCGCTGGACGAGGTGCAGCTGGGCAGCACGGTCAGCGACCGGGAGCAATGGTTGTCGCATCTGATCCTCGACGAGATCCGCGGGGCCCGCAGCCTTCGCCTGGGGGTGGACCTGCCAACCGACAAGCGCCTGCGCCGCCTGTGTGAAGCCGTGCTGGAACATCCGCAGCGTTTCGCCACGCTGGAGGACTGGGCCGAGCTGGTGGGCGCCAGCGCCCGCACCGTCTCCCGCCTGTTCCGCCAGGAACTTGGCAGCAGCTATGCGCAGTGGCGGCAACAGGCGCTGCTGGCCGAAGCCCTGCGCCTGGCCGCGCATCGCAAGCCGATGGGCGTGATTGCGAGCGAACTCGGTTATGCCAGCGCCAGCGCGTTTTCAGCGATGGTGACCCGCACGGTCGGCATGCCGCCCAGTCGCTTCTTCGAGCAGGTCTGACGCAACCCCCTTCCCGGCAGGGCCCGCCGAATTCCCTAGAATCGCGCCATGGATCAGGTATTGCTCGATTTCGACCGCCAGGACGCCCAAGGCGCCACTTGCACCGCCCAGGCCTGGGCCAAGGTGCCGGCACCGCTCACGGCCAGCCAGCGACAGTCCCTCAAGCAGCGCGCCAAGGAATTGCTGGCCGCCAAAGGCGCCGTTCTCGTGGCCCACTACTACGTGGACGGCGACCTGCAGGACCTGGCCCAGGAAACCGGCGGCATCGTCTCCGACTCCCTGGAAATGGCCCGTTTCGGCCGCGACCATGCCGCCAGCACCCTGGTGGTGGCCGGCGTGCGCTTCATGGGCGAGACCGCCAAGATCCTCAGCCCCGAGAAGCGGGTGCTGATGCCCGACCTCGACGCCACCTGCTCGCTGGACCTGGGCTGCCCTGCCGACGACTTCAATGCCTTCTGCGACGCCCATCCGGACCGCACGGTGGTGGTCTACGCCAACACCAGCGCCGCAGTGAAGGCCCGTGCCGACTGGATGGTGACCAGCTCCTGCGCCCTGGAGATCGTCTCCGAACTAAAGGCGCGCGGCGAAAAGATTCTCTGGGCGCCGGACCGCCACCTGGGCCGCTACATCCAGGACCAGACCGGTGCGGACATGCTGATGTGGAACGGCGCCTGCATCGTGCACGACGAATTCAAAGGCCTGGAGCTGGAACTGCTGCGCGAGCAGCATCCGGGCGCGATGATCCTGGTGCATCCGGAATCCCCCGCCTCGGTCGTGGCCCAGGCGGACGTCGTGGGCTCCACCTCCGCCCTGATCAAGGCCGTGGTGGAGGGCAAGGCCCGTGAATACGTGGTGGCCACCGACAACGGCATCCTGCACCGCATGCGCCAGCTGGCGCCGGACAAGGTGCTGATTGAAGCGCCGACCGCCGGCAACAGCGCCACCTGCAAGAGCTGCGCCCACTGCCCCTGGATGGCCATGAACGGACTGCAGGGCGTGGTGGACTGCCTCGAGCGCGGCCTGGGCGAGATCCAGGTGGACGAGCCGGTGCGGGGTCAAGCGCTGTCCTGCATCACCCGCATGCTGGACTTCACCGCCGCCCTCAAGGCCCGCACCGCGGGGATGACCCCGGGCATCGGGGCCGCCTGACCGGGCGGAGGGCGGGGGCTATCCAGGACGGCCGTCCGGCCTCTATGCTGTGGGCATGGCTGCCCCGGTGCAGCGCTTGACGAGACCCGCCATGGATTTCACCTCGCTCTACAACCACCACGAACGGGAAGTGTTTGCCGCGGTGATGGAGACCGCGCCGACCTATCCCGTCATCGAAGCCGATCCGGAACTGATGGCCGACGTGGCCTGTGTGGCGCTGAACCGCCTGCCACCCCGCTACATCCGCCATGCGGTCGATTACTCGTTCTACCTGACGGAGCAGGAGCGGCTGGACGTGAATGCCGCCATCAAGGAAGCAGTGAGCTACGCCTTCAACTTCGTGCAGGCCCGCAGCGTGTTGCGGGCCAAGCAGAAGTAGGTCAGCGCTCAGCGGCCCCTCGCCGCGCCCCAGCGCTCCCGCCACGCTCCCTCCACGCTCCGTCAGCGGCTCCCTCAGCGGCTCCCCGCGCCCTTCACCAGCACCGTTGGCAGACTGGCCGGCAGCGTGCGCGGATAGTCGCGGCTGAAATGCAGGCCGCGGCTTTCGTGCCGCAACAGCGCCGACCGCACGATCAGCTCGGCGCAATCGACCAGATTGCGCAGTTCCAGCAGGTCGCGGCTGACGCGGAAGTTGGCGTAGTAATCGTCGATCTCTCCGCGCAGCAGGTCGATGCGGTGCAGGGCCCGCTCCAGCCGCTTGGTGGTGCGCACGATGCCGACGTAGTTCCACATCAGCAGCCGCAGTTCATCCCAGTTGTGGGAGATGACCACCTGCTCGTCCGCGTTCTCGACCTGGCTCTCGTCCCAGGCCGGCAGCGGCGCCGCTTCGCCGGGCGCTTCGCCCAGGATGTCGTCGGCGGTCGTCCGGCCCAGCACCACGCATTCCAGCAGTGAATTGCTCGCCAGACGGTTCGCGCCATGCAGGCCGCTGTAGGCCGTCTCGCCGACGGCATACAGCCCCGGCAGGTCCGCCCGTCCCCGCAGGTCCGCCACCACCCCGCCGCAGGTGAAGTGCACCGCCGGCACCACCGGAATCGGCTGACGCGCAATGTCGATGCCCAGCGCCAGGCAGCGCGCATGCACCGTCGGGAAGTGCTCCTTGAGGAAGGCTTCGCCCAGATGGGTCGCATCCAGCCAGACATGGTCCAGGCCGTGTTTCTTCATCTCGAAGTCGATGGCCCGCGCCACGACATCACGCGGCGCCAGCTCCATGCGGGCATCGTGCGCTGCCATGAAGCGGGTGCCGTCCGGCAGCTTCAGATGACCGCCCTCCCCCCGCAGCGCCTCGGTGATGAGGAAGCTGCGCTCCTGCGGGTGATACAGGCAGGTCGGATGGAACTGGATGAACTCCATGTTGGCGATGCGGCAGCCCGCGCGCCACGCCATGGCGATCCCGTCCCCGGTGGAGGTATCCGGGTTGGTGGTGTAGCGGTAGACCTTGCCGGCACCGCCGGTGGCCATCACCACCGCCCGCGCGGCGATCGCCTCCACCCGCTGGGCGTCCATGTCCAGCGCATAGATGCCGTAGCAGCGGGACGGTTCGTCGCGCTGCACGTGGCGGGAGGTGATCAGGTCCAGCGCCATCCAGCGCTGACGCAGCTCGATGTTGGGATGCGCCCGGGCCTTGTCCAGCAGCGCATCGTGGATCGCCTTGCCGGTGGCGTCCGCCGCATGGGCGATGCGGCGCACCGCATGGCCGCCTTCGCGGGTCAGGTGCAGCCCCAGCGGCCCCTGCTCGTCGGCGGTGAAGGGCACGCCCTGGGCCACCAGCCAGCCCACCGCATCCGCGCTGCGCTCGGCGATGAAACGGGCGGTGGCCTCGTCCACCAGACCGGCGCCGGCTTCCTGGGTGTCCTTCACATGGCTGTCGATGCTGTCATCGCTGCCCAGCACGCCGACGATGCCCCCCTGTGCCCAGGCGGTGGCCGCCTCGGTGAGCTCACGTTTGGCCAGCACGATCACCGGGCAGGTGTCGGCCAGGTGCAGGGCCACGGTCAGACCGGCCAGGCCGGCCCCCACGATCACGACCGGGGCCTGCGGGGCGGCGGTCCGAACAGCAGCTGTCATCGTCATCGCCCGTTCATGAGGGCGTCATCGCTTGGGAGCTGGCGATTCTAGGACCGCCAGCGGGCCCCCGTCGGAACGCGGCGATGACAGGCGGCTGGCTGCCGGTCTTTCAGGCCTGCGCCGCTTCCGCTTCCGGCCGTTTGGCCACCAGCGTCAGGATGTCGTAGCTGGCCACCAGCTCGCCATGCTGATTGGTCACCTGCACGTCCCAGGCCACCACGCCTTGCGGCGGCTGGTCGGGGCGATTGCCGCGGTCGATGCGGCGCTTGCAGGTCAGGCGCGCCTGGATCGTGTCGCCAATGGCCACCGGATTGACGAAGCGCAGCGTGTCCAGCCCGTAGTTGGCCAGCACCGGTCCCGGCGCGGGCGACACGAACAGACCGGCGGCCGCTGACAGCACGAAGTAGCCGTGGGCGATGCGCTTGCCAAACTGGGTGTCCTTGGCGGCCACTTCGTCGAAGTGCATGTAGAAGTAGTCGCCGGAGATGCCGCCGAAATTCACGATGTCCGCTTCGGACACGGTGCGGCGATGGGTCAGCAGCGAATCACCGACCTGGATCTCCTCGAAGTACTTGCGGAAGGGATGCACCACGTCCTCGCGTACCGCGCCCCCGCGCACATACTCGCCGGTGATGGCGGTGAGCATGGTAGGCGAGCCCTGCACCGCACAGCGCTGCAGGTAATGCTTGACCGCGCGGATGCCACCGAGTTCTTCGCCGCCGCCTGCGCGGCCCGGGCCGCCGTGCTTGAGCATCGGCAGCGGCGAGCCATGGCCGGTGGATTCGGCCGCGGCCTCGCGGTCCAGTACCAGCAGCCGGCCGTGGAAGGCCGCGGCATGCAGCACGGCCTGCGCGGCCAGCGCAGGGGTGTGGGTCACGACCGAGCCCACCAGGGAGCCGCGTCCCTTGGCCGCCAGGGCCAGGGCTTCGTCGAAGTCGTGATAGGTCATCAGCGTGGAGACCGGACCGAAGGCTTCGACGTTGTGCACCGCTTCGTTGTGCATCGCATCACGACACAGCAGCAGGGTCGGGGCGAAGAAAGCGCCGTCGCCGACGCCCTCGCCCACCGGCGCGAAGCCATCGCGCTCGCCAAAGACGATCTCATTGCCGCGAGCCAGCTGCGCCAGCCGCTCGGCCACATCGCGCTGCTGATCCTTGGAAGCGAGCGCGCCCATGCGCACGCCCTCCACCGCCGGATCGCCGATCTTGACCTTCGCCAGGCGCTCCCGCAGCGCGGCGGCCACGGCGTCCACCTGCGACGCCGGCACGATGGCGCGGCGGATGGCCGTGCACTTCTGGCCGGCCTTGGCGCTCATCTCGCGGAACACTTCCTTCACGAACAGGTCGAACTCCGGCTCCCCGGGCTGGACGTCCGGTGCCAGGATGGCGCAGTTCAGGCTGTCCGCTTCCGCATTGAACGGAATGCTGCGACGCACCAGGTTCGGATTGACGCGCAGCTGGGCCGCGGTGTCCGCCGAGCCGGTGAAGGTCACCACGTCGGTTTCGAGCAGCCGGTCCAGCAGGTCGCCGGAACTGCCGATGATCAGCTGCAACGCCCCGGCGGGCAGCAGCCCGGAGTCTTCGATCATGCGCACGCAGGCCTGGGCCACATAGCTGGTGGCAGTGGCCGGCTTGACGATGCAGGGCATGCCCGCCACGAAGCTGGGCGCGAACTTCTCCAGCATGCCCCACATCGGAAAGTTGAAGGCATTGATGTGGACCGCCACCCCGCGCCGCGGCACCAGCACATGGGTGCCCATGAACTGGCCCTGCTTGCCCAGCGGCGTGGCCGGTCCTTCATGCACCACATTGCTGGACGGCAGTTCGCGCCGCCCCATCGAGGCGTAGGCGAACAGCGTGCCAATGCCGCCTTCCACGTCGATCCACGAATCGGCGCGGGTGGCGCCAGTGTGGGCGGAGATGGCGTAAAGCTCCTCCTTGCGCTCCATCAGATAGGCGGCCAATGCCTTGAGCATGGCGGCGCGCTGCTGATAGTCCAGCGCCAGCAGCGAAGGCAGGGCCTGACGCCGCGCGAAATCGAGACCCTCGCCGAAGTCGAGTTCCTCGGCATGGGTCTGCGCCACCAGCCGCCCGTTGACGGCGCTGTGCAGCCCGCGGGCCGCGCTGCTGCCGACCCAGCGGCCGGCGATGAGACTTTGGAGGACAGGAGGAGACATGCTCATGGCTGGTACTTCCAGGTGCCGTTGTCGATCTTCACCATCACGCGGGCGCGCTGATCCAGGCCCAGATGGTCATTGGGAGACATGGTGAACACACCATGCGCGCCGGGCAGTTCCTTGACGCCTTCGAGCGCATCCCGCAGGGCCGCGCGGAACTGCGGTGTGCCGGGCTGCGCCTTCTTCAGGGCGACCGGAATGGCCGACTGCAGCAGCAGGCCGGCGTCCCAGGCATGACCGCCGAAGGTGGACACGCTGCCCTTGCCGAAGCTGGCTTCATACCGGGTCACGTAGTCCTTGGCGCTCTTCTTGGCGGGATGGTCGGCGGGCAACTGGTCCACGACCAGCACCGGGCCGGCGGGCAGGAAGGTCCCTTCCACATCCTTGCCGCCAATGCGCAGGAAGTCGTTGTTGGCCACACCGTGGGTCTGATAGAACTTGCCGGCGAAGCCGCGTTCCTTCAGCGTCTTCTGCGGCAGTGCAGCGGGCGTGCCGCTGCCGCCCACCAGCACCGCATCGGGGCGGGCCGACAGGATCTTCAGCGCCTGGCCGGTGACCGAGGTGTCGGTGCGGTTGTAGCGCTCATTGGCCACGATGCTCAGACCCTTGCTGGCCGCCACCTTGTTGAACTCCGCATACCAGCCTTCGCCGTAGGCATCGGCAAAGCCGATGTAGGCCACCGTCTTGACGCCCTGCGCCTGCATGTGACCGGCGATGGCCAGCGCCATCATGATGTCGTTCTGCGGCGTCTTGAAGACCCACTTGCGCTTGGCATCCATCGGCTCGACGATCCGGGCCGACGCGGCCATCGAGATCATCGGCACCTGCGCCTCGGAGACCGCATCGATCATCGCCAGCGAATTCGGTGTCACCGTGGAGCCCACCACCACATCCACCTTGTGCTCGGTGATGAGCTTGCGGGTATTGGCGACTGCCGTGGTGGTGTCGGACGCATCGTCCAGAATGATGTAGTTCACCTTCTGCCCGGCGATGGTCGTGGGCATCAGGCTGAAGGTGTTCTTTTCCGGAATGCCGAGCGAGGCGGCCGGACCCGTGGCCGAGACGCTCACCCCCACGTTGATGTCGGCCCGGGCCGCGCTGCCGAGCCCGAGCAGCGTGGCGCCGGCCAGCGCCAGCAGGGTCTTCTCGATGCGTTTCATGTTGTCTCCTTGGAATGGGTTTTGGGAACGCAAGGGAAAAGGATCAGGCGGCTTTGACTGCTCCGAGGCCGCCGAAGAACAGATCCGCCACCATCGGTGCCATGGCCTCATAGGTCAGTGCACCGTCCGGCCGAAGCCAGGTGAAGGTCCAGTTGATCATGCCGAACAGCAGCATGGTCAAGGGTTTGTGCAGATGGACGTCCCTCAGCTCCGGACGCAGCGTGGCGACCGCATCGGCAAACCGGGCCACCACCCGCCGCTCCACATCGATCAACGGAGCGCGATGGCTCTCATCGAGAAACTTCATGTCTTCGGTCAGCACGCGGTGCTCATGCTGGGACTCGCCGTAGGCCCGCACGAAGCTCAGAATCAGCGCCCGCAGGTGTTCCTGCGGCGGCAGTTCAAGGGCGGTCACCTCGTCCACCAGGTCGGCCAGATGCTGCAGATGCGTCTGGCAGATCAGCGCGAGCAGCTCATGCTTGTCGCGCACATAGTGGTAGAGGGTGGGCTTGGAGACCTCACAGGCTTCCGCCACCTGATTCATCGAGGTGGCAGGGAATCCCTGGTTGGCAAACAGGCGTGCAGCCTGGGCGAGGATCTCCTCGCGACTGGCATCAAATCCGGGGGCGCGTCCGCGAGCCATTGTGTTGTTTTGGAATCAGAAAGTGCGCAAGCCTAGCAGCGCCCGGGGGCTGCTCAGCGCTCGTCGAAGGAGATCACCACCCGCGGCGTCAGCGCATGGGCCTGGCAGCTGAGGATGAAACCGGCGGCCACCTCGTGTTTTTCCAGGGCGAAGTTCCGGTCCATGCGGACCTCCCCTTCCAGCAGCTTGCAGCGGCAGGTGGAGCAGACGCCGGACTTGCAGGAGAACGGCACGTCCATGCCCGCCCGGGCGGCAGCGTCCAGCAGGCTGGGGTCGCTGCGCAGGAATTCGATCTCGCGGGAGACGCCGTCACGGATCACCACCACGCGGGCGGCTTCGGCATCCTGCGCCTGCATCTCGTGCGGCGCGGGACGACCCTGCTGCGTGTCGGGCGTGCCAAAGCGTTCAATGTGGATGCGCGCTTCCGGCACGCCGGCCTCGCGCAGCGCGGCTTCGGCCTGCTCGTTCATCTCGAACGGGCCGCAGACGAAGACCTGGTCGATGCCCGCCGCCGGCACCGGGCCGCGCAGGAAGTCGGCCAGCTTGTCCTTGTCCAGCCGGCCCTGCATCAGCGGCGAATCCACATGCTCCCGCGAGAACACATGGTGCAGCGACACCCGGGTCAGGTAGCGGTTCTTCAGGTCTTCCAGCTCTTCCTTGAACATGGCGCTGGCCGGACGGCGGTTGCCGTAGATCAGCGTGAAGCGGCTGTGCGGCTCCTTGGCCAGCACCGTCTTCATGATCGACAGGATCGGCGTGATGCCCGAACCCGCGGCAATCCCGACGTAATGCCGGGGCAGCGCCGGATCGAGCGGCACAAAGAAGCGGCCTTGCGGCGGGAACACCTGCACCGTGTCGCCCGGCTTCAGGCGGTCATGGACCCAGGTGGAGAAAGCCCCGCCGGAGACGTGCCGCACGCCCACGCGCAGTTCACCGTCATCCACACCGGCGCAGATGGAATAGGACCGGCGCAGGTCCTGGCCGTCCACCTCGCCGCGCAGGGTCAGGTATTGGCCCTGGGTGAAGCGGAAGGTGTCGCGCAGGTCCTCCGGCACCTCGAAGGACAGCACCACCGCATCGTCGGTGTCCTGATGCTTGGCGCGCAGGCGCAGGGGGTGGAAGTGCAGGCTCATGATGGACAGGGCTACAGCGGCTTGAAGAATTCGAAGGGTTCCCGGCAGGCCAGGCAGCGGTAGAGCGCCTTGCAGGCGGTGCTGCCGAAGGCGGACAGGCGCTCGGTGTGGGCACTGCCGCAGCGCGGACAGGCGACGGCTTCGGGCGCGGCGGCCCGGGGCATGCGGACAAGACGGATCGGGACGGCAGCCCCATCGCCCCCGCCCTGCACACGCCCCGGCGGCGCAATGCCATAGGCCCGCAGCTTCTCGCGGCCCTCGGGGGTGATCCAGTCGGTGGTCCAGGCGGGCGCGCGACGCATGGTCACCGTCACCGTGCCAAAGCGCGACAGGGCTTCACACACCTGCTGCTCGATGGCCTCGGTCGCCGGGCAGCCGGAATAGGTGGGCGTGAGCACCACCTCCAGGCCGTCGGCGGTCTCCAGCAGATCGCGCACGATGCCCAGCTCCACCAGCGAGATTGCCGGCACTTCCGGATCGGGCACCTGGCCCAGCACCTCCCACGCGGCGGAGAGGCGGCCGCAGCCCTGGTCGTGCGCCTGCATGGCCGTCGTCACCACACGCCGCCTGGATAGGTGCGCTGCAGGTGCTGCATGGTGGCCAGCATGTGGCCCATATGCTCGCTGTGCACGCCCTGGCGGCCGGCATAGACATGCGGCGTGTTCTTGGGACGCGGCAGGCCGGCCTCATTCAGCACGGCCGCCATGGCGGCATCCCAGTCGTCCCGCAGCTCGGACCAGGCAGGTCCCAGGCCGGACGCGACGGCGGCATCGTCCACCGCATCAGAAGCAAACAGCTCGCCGACATACGGCCACAGCTGCATCAGCGCGGCCTGCATGCGGCGGGTGGATTCTTCGGTGCCGTCGCCCAGGCGCACCACCCAGTCGGCGGCATGCTGCTGGTGGTACTGCACTTCCTTCACCGCCTTGGCGGCGATGGCGGCCACTTCCGCGTCGCTGGAATCGCGCAGGCGGTCCCACAGGGGCAGCAGCCAGCACGCCGCCATCAGGTTGCGGGCCTGGGTGAAGGCAAAGTCGCCGCGCGGCAGCTCCATCAGCACCGGGTTCAGGAAATGGCGCTCTTCGCGCAGGTAGGCGAGCTGGTCTTCGTCCAAGGGGGCTGCAGCCGTCTGGCCACCGGCCTGCGCCCGCGCTTCCAGCTGACCGGCGCGGGTCAGCAGCGCCCTGGCCTGCCCCAGCAGGTCCAGCGCGATGTTGCCCAGCGCCAGGTCCTCTTCCAGCATCGGCGCATGGCCGCACCATTCGGACAGCCGGTGCGACAGCACCAGGCAGGCGTCCCCGATGCGCAGCAGATACTGCGCGCCGACGTCCTTCACCACGGGACCCACCACGGCAGCCGCCGTGCGGGTCGTCACAGCGGGCGCCACGGGCGCCCCGGGCGTCACATGAGGAGTGGGCATCTTCACCTCGACGGTCATCTGGAGCTCCTCGGACCTCACATGTGGTCCAGTTCCTTGGGCAGTTCATAGAAGGTGGGATGACGGTAGACCTTGTCTTCCATCGGATCGAAGTACATCGACTTCTCCCCCGGGTCCGACGCCACGATGGCCGAGGACGGCACCACCCAGATGCTCACGCCTTCCTGGCGGCGGGTGTAGACATCGCGCGCCATCTGCAGGGCCATCGCCGAATCCGGCGCATGCAGGCTGCCGCAATGTTTGTGGTCCAGGCCCGCCTTGCTGCGGACAAACACTTCCCACAGCGGCCATTCCTGGGCGCCGGTCTGCTGGTTGATGCTCATGATGAGGCTCCAGAAAAATGAATCAGGCCGCGGCGGCTTGCGTGGCGCGTTTCTGGGCATGGGCCAGCGCGGCGTCGCGGACCCAGGCGCCGTCTTCCCAGGCCTTGACCCGGGCGGACAGGCGCTCGCGGTTGCAGGGGCCGTCGCCACCAACCACACGCCAGAACTCGCTCCAGTCGATGGGGCCGAAGTCATAGTGGTCCCGCTCGGCATTCCAGGCGAGTTGCGGGTCGGGCAACGTCACGCCCAGGATCTCGGCCTGCGGCACTGTGGCGTCCACGAACTTCTGGCGCAGCTCGTCATTGCTGAGGCGCTTGATGCCCCAACGCATCGACTGCTCGGAGTTGGGCGAATCCTTGTCGGCCGGCCCGAACATCATCAGCGACGGCCACCACCAGCGGTTGACCGCGTCCTGCACCATCGCCTTCTGGGCGTCGGTGCCGTCGCGCATCATCGTCAGCAGGCTCTCGTAGCCCTGGCGCTGGTGGAAGCTCTCTTCGCGGCAGATGCGGATCATCGCGCGGGCATACGGGCCGTAGGAGCAGCGGCACAGCGGCACCTGGTTCATGATGGCGGCGCCGTCCACCAGCCAGCCGATGACGCCGATGTCGGCCCAGGTCAGCGTGGGGTAGTTGAAGATGGAGCTGTACTTGGCCTTGCCGGTGTGCAGCGCGTCCAGCATCTGGTCGCGGCTGGTGCCCAGCGTCTCGGCGGCGGAGTACAGGTAGAGGCCGTGGCCGCCTTCATCCTGCACCTTGGCCAGCAGGATGGCCTTGCGCTTGAGCGTCGGTGCGCGGGTGATCCAGTTGCCTTCCGGCAGCATGCCCACGATCTCGCTGTGCGCATGCTGGCTGATCTGCCGCACCAGCGTCTTGCGGTAGTGGTCCGGCATCCAGTCCTTGGCTTCGATGAAGTCACCGTCATCGATGCGCTGCTCGAAAGCAGCATTGCGTGCCTGCTCTTCCGCGGTCTGCAGCCGGCGGGCTTCATCCTGCGGACCGACACTCATGGCCTGGGTGTACATGCTCTCTCCTTGCCTGCGGGGATCAGCCGCGCGGGCGTTTGTCCACCACACGGCGGGCCTTGCCCACCAGGGTGCGTTCGATGGAATCCGGCGCGCCCACCGTCACACGGGTGGACACACCGACCAAAGTCTTGATGCGATGCTGCAGCGCCTTGGACACCGCCTGCGGATCCACGCCCGACGCGGTGGTGGACAGCTCGCAGCGAACTTCCACTTCATCCAGCGAGCCCTCGCGCGAGACCACCAGCTGGTATTGCCCGGACAGGCCTTCCTGCGCCAGCACCAGTTCCTCGATCTGCGTCGGGAAGAGGTTCACGCCGCGGATGATCAGCATGTCGTCGCTGCGGCCGACGATCTTGCCCATGCGGCGCATGCTGCGGGAGGTGGGCGGCAGCAACCGGGTCAGGTCGCGGGTGCGGTAGCGGATGACGGGCAGTGCTTCCTTGGTGAGCGAGGTGAAGACCAGTTCACCTTCGGCGCCTTCGGGCAGCACTTCGCCGGTGTCCGGGTCGATGATCTCGGGATAGAAGTGGTCTTCCCAGATGACCGGGCCGTCCTTGCTTTCGATGCATTCGCTGGCCACGCCGGGGCCCATCACCTCGGACAGGCCGTAGATGTCCACTGCGTCCAGACCGCCGCGGGTCTCGATCTCGCGGCGCATCGCTTCGGTCCAGGGCTCGGCACCGAAGATGCCGACCTGGATGGAGCTGTCCCGCGCGTCCAGGCCCTGACGGGCGAACTCCTCGATGATCACCTGCATGTAGCTCGGGGTGACCATGATGACGTCCGGCTGGAAGTCCCGGATCAGCTGGACCTGTTTCTCGGTCTGCCCGCCGGACATCGGAATGACGGTGCAGCCCAGCCGCTCCGCGCCGTAGTGGGCACCGAGGCCGCCGGTGAACAGACCGTAGCCATAGGCCACATGGACGATATCTCCCGCCCGGGTACCGGCCGCGCGCAGCGACCGTGCGACGAGATCGGCCCAGGTATCGATGTCCCGCCGGGTGTAGCCGACCACCGTCGGCTTGCCGGTGGTGCCGGATGAGGCGTGGATGCGCACCACTTCCTGCCGGGGCACCGCGAAGAGGCCGAACGGGTAGTGATCCCGCAGGTCCTGCTTGGTGGTGAACGGGAAATGCCGCAGGTCGGACAGGTCCTTCAGATCGGCCGGGTGCACACCCTTGGCATCAAAGGCCTGCCGGTAGTGGGACACATGCTCGTAGGCGCGCGTCAGCGTGTCGCGCAGCCGCTGCAATTGCAGGGCGCGCAGTTCATCCTGGCTGGCCCGCTCGATCGGTTCCAGGTCTGCGGGGCTGGGGTGCTTCACCGGCATGGGGCATCGTCTCCGGAGTCGTCCGGCACCAGCCCCGGCACCACGGGCTTGCCCTTGATGCGATAGGAGCGGCCCCGGAACACGGCGACCAGTTCGTCGCGCTGGTTGGTGAGGGTGATGTCGTAGACCCCGGTCCGGCCCGCCAGCGAGGTTTCGGCGGCGACCGCGGTCAATACATCGCCCAACCGGGACGGCGCGACGATGTCGATCGCGAAGCCGGAAGCCACCGTCATCTCGTTATGCGAGTTGCAGGCGAAGGCGAAGGTGGAATCGGCCAGGGTGGTCACAAAACCCCCGTGGCAGATGTCGAATCCGTTGAGCATGTCGGCGCGAACCGTCATGCGCAGCGTGGCCGTGCCCGGGGCAATGGCCACGATCTCGATGCCCAGACCGCGCGAGGCGCGGTCGTTGGCAAACATGGTGTCGCGCACGGCCTCGGCCAGCGCCTGGCGGGACACGCGACGTGCCCCTTCCTGCGGGAGCACAGCCATCAGCGGTCCTTGAAGTGCGGGGCGCGTTTGTCCAGGAAGGCGGCGGCGCCTTCGAGGTAATCGTGGGCGTAGCCGAGCTGGCTCTGCAGCCGCGCTTCCATGCGCAGCGCATCTTCCAGTTCGAGGTCCATCGCCTCATCCAGCGCGGCGCGGGTCTGCACCAGCGCGCGGGTGGGCATGCCGGCCAGCTGCTGGGCGGTGGCCATGGCGACGCTGGCCAGCTCCTCATCCGCCACGCAGCGGGCGATCAGGCCCCATTGCTGCGCCTGCTCCGCGGGCAGCTTCTCACCCAGCAGCGTCAATTGCAGCGCGCGGGCGCGGCCCACCAGACGGGTCAGCAGCCAGGTGCCGCCGCAGTCCGGCACGAGGCCGATGCGGGAGAAGGCCTGGATGAAGGACGCCGAACGGCCGGCGATGACCAGGTCACAGCCCAGCGCGAAATTCGCGCCCGCACCGGCCGCCACACCATTGACGGCGCAAAGCGTGGGCACCGGCATGCTGCGCAGGCGCAGTGCCAGCGGGATGTAGTAATGGTCCAGCAGGTGGCCGATGTCCTTGGGTTTGGGGCGGCGCGGTGCCTGCCCGGACGGAGGTACGGCTTCGGCGCCCACAGCGGTGTCGGCCGCCGTCTCGAATTCCGGCTTGATGTAGGGGTCGTTCAAATCCTGACCGGCGCAGAACGCGCGGCCAGCACCGGTCACGAGCACCGCCCGCACCGAGGAATCCTCCGCGGCGTCGTCCAGTGCATGACGCAACTGGCCGAGCATCGCGGTGGTGAAGGCGTTGAGCGCCTGCGGACGGTTGAGCGTCAGCACGCGCACGGCGCCTTCGTTGGACACCAGCAGGACCGGATCCGCGCCTGGGGAGGTCGCTTCTCCGGTCCCGGTGCCTGCGCCTGGCGAGCCAGGCAGGTGGGCGGTACTCATGTCGGGTTTGTCTCCTCGGCTGCCTCGTGATGAATCCAGCCAGGGGCTTGATTCAGCGGGTATGGTTTATTTACCGACCGGTCGGTAGAGCATAGGAGCAACCCAGGTCCCAAGCAAGTCCAAAACCTCAGGGTTTGTACGGAGTCATGGAGGCGCGGGGCATGGCCCCCCCCTGCGCCGGCGTGGCGCCTGGCTTCAGGCGAGCTCGGTCCGCGCCACCTGCACCTGGGTCACCAGATCTTCCACACGGCGCGGCGTCAGGCCGTGCACGCCCTGCTCGGTGGCAGCAGCCGCACCCGCCGCGACGGCCCAGCGCAAATGGTCTTCCGGACTGCCGGCCGGGAAGCGGATCAAGCTGAAGAGCAGCCCGGCGGTGGTGGCGTCCGCCACGTCCAGGCGGTGAAAGGGGTCGGGCACCGCCTCGAGCGTGGAACCGCAGACGCTCACATCGCCCTTGGGATGGAAGAGCTGGGCGCCCCGGTCCCGCAGGGTCAGCAGCACGATCGCCTTGGGATTCCACGCGGCGAGCTGGCCCAGCCCCAGGTGATAGTCCCGAGCGCGGAACAGGCCGCAGAGATCATCCTCCGTCACGCGGATCACATCGGCGATGCGGCACAGGCGCTCCAGCGTGCGGTCATAGCGCGAATCCATGCTCAGGCGGTAGTTGGGGTCGTAGCTGATGTGCACCCCTTCGTCCTTGAGCGACTCCGCCAGCGCCACCAGCCGTGCGGCCAGCGGTTCACGCGTCAGGCTGATGGAGCCGAAATGGGCCCACCGGACGGCATGACGCCAGCCGGCCGGCAGTGCATGCGGGCGGAAGTGGAGGTCCGCGCTGTCGTCACCCACATAGAGGAAGGACGCCGGCACCGGCTCGTGCAGGAAGGCCATCAGCGGTGAGCGGGCGAACTGCTGGATGAAACGCAGGTCCAGCGCCGCATCGACGCTGCACCGCCAGAGGTCCTGGCCAAAGGCGTCCTTGCTGATGCCGCCGGCAAAGGCGCTCAGCTGTCCGAGACGCGAAGCGGCAATCGCCACCTTCCAGGGGGAGCCGCCGCAATGGCTGCGCCATTCGGTGGGGCCGACCCGTCGCATGTCGGTCAGCGCTTCACCAAACGACACGAAGCTGGCGAGATCAGCATGCAGCACAGGCGTGGGGGCGAAGGTCATGGTCGCGATTCAATCGACTCCTGCGCCGTCGCGCAAGTGACAAGTCCTACAGGTTCGGGACACTCGCGCTTGCCTTGCTGCGGCATTCATCCCGCATTCATTGATATTGCCGGCCCCTGACTTCATGAGGTTGCTGCAGGGGCGGCACAATCGCCCCATGACCGACGCCGTCATTCCCCTGCTCGATGTGAGACAGGCGGGCCGCATTCCCGCCATTCCGTCCCCCCTCCCCGCCACACCTTCGGGCCACAGCCCGCTGGACGCGCGAGGCCGTCCATTGCGGGATCTGCGCATCTCGGTCACGGACCGCTGCAATTTCCGTTGCAGCTACTGCATGCCGAAGGAAGTCTTCGACAAGCACTATCAATTCCTGCCGCATCGGGAGCTGCTGAGCTTTGAAGAGATCACGCGGCTGGCCGGTGTTTTTGCGGGGCTTGGGGTGCAGAAGCTGCGCATCACCGGGGGCGAGCCGCTGCTGCGGCGCAACATTGAATCGCTGATCGCGCAATTGGCCGCGCTACGCACGCCGCAGGGCGAGCCGCTGGATCTGACCCTGACCACCAACGGGTCGCTGCTCGCCCGCAAGGCGCAGGCCCTGAAGGATGCCGGGCTGCAGCGAGTGACGGTGAGCCTGGATGCGCTGGATGACGGCATCTTCCGTCGCATGAACGATGTGGACTTTCCGGTGGCCGATGTGCTGCACGGCATCGAGACCGCCCAGGCGGTGGGGCTGGCGCCGGTGAAGGTCAACATGGTGGTCAAGCGCGGAACGAATGACGATCAGATCCTGCCAATGGCGCGGCATTTCCGGGGCACCGGGGTGACGCTGCGGTTCATTGAATACATGGATGTGGGCATGAGCAACGGCTGGCGAATGGACGAGGTGCTGCCCTCGTCCGAAGTGCTGGCGCGGCTGCGCAGCGAGGTGGACCTGGTACCGCTGGCGCCCACCGCCGAGGGCGAGACGGCCACGCGCTGGGGCTATGCTGACGGGAGCGGAGAGATCGGGTTGATCTCGAGCGTGACCCAGGCGTTCTGCGGGGACTGCAATCGGGCGCGCCTGTCGACCGAGGGGCAGCTCTATACCTGTCTGTTTGCGTCGCAAGGGCACGATCTGCGTGCGCTGATCCGTGGGCAGGGTGACCTGCCGCCGCGCAGTGATGCGGAGATCAGCGCGGCGCTGGCGGCGCTGTGGGGGCGGCGGTCGGATCGGTATTCCGAGGTGCGGGCGTCCCTGCCGCCGAGCGAGGCGGGCGGCGCGCGCCGCGTGGAAATGCACTACATCGGCGGATGATGTCGGCCGACCGGGTCACGGCACTGATCCTCTGCGGAGGGCGCGGCAGCCGGATGGGCGGGGTGGACAAGCCGCTGGAGGTCTTCCAGGGGCGGCCACTGGTCCAGCATGTGCTGGATCGCATGGCGCCGCAGGTGGGTGGGAGGGTGCTGATCAGCGCCAACCGGCATCACGAGGTGTACGCCGCGCTAGGGTATCCGGTGGTGGCGGATGGGCTGTCCGACTTTCAGGGTCCGCTGGCAGGGATGCTGGCGGGGATGGAGGCTGTCAGCCGTGCAGGGGGGCGTCTGTCCGGTGGTCTGAATGATAGTCAGGCAGGCGGTCAGACCGAGGGTCTGGCGTGTGAGCCGGCGGATCATTCGGGGGATCACTGGCTGCTTTGCGTAAGCGGGGACAGTCCGTGGCTGCCGAAAGACCTGCTGAGCCGATTGATGGCGGCATTGACGCGCCCAGGCACCGGCTCGGGCACGTTCCCTGACGCGCTCCCCGTCACGGCGCAAGCCGCGGCGTCCCTGGACAGCGCGATGGCCTGGGGCCGCGAGGCACCGGGCACCCCGCTGCGCAGCCAGCCGCTGGCGAGTGTGATCCATACTCGACATCAGGCCTCGCTGCGGCAAGCCCTGATGGACGGAGAACGCCGGGTGGAAGCCTGGCTGCGCACGTTGCCGCTGGCCGAGGTCGCCTTCGACCGGCCAGAGGATGATCACGCCTTTGCCAACATCAACGACCGGAGTCAGCTTGAGCGCCCCTACCCCGCCCCGTGATGCACCGCCCCGTGATGCACCGCCCCGCGATACCCCGCCCGGGGATGCCGCTCCAGGCCTGACGCTGCGATTGCTGACCGAGCACGATTTGCCGGCCTACAAGCAGTTGCGGGACACCATGCTGGCCCGGCATGAGGCCGCGTTCACGTCGGATGCGGCGACAGAGCTGCTGCGGGAGGCCGCGAGCTATCGGCACCGACTGCATCCGCAGGCGGGTGGACACGCGCTGTTCACGCTGGGCGGCTGGATCGGCGATGAGCTGGTGGGTGCGTTGACCTGCGAGCATGAAGCTCGTCTGAAGGTGCGGCATGTGGCGCATCTGGTGGGAATGATGGTGCTGGATGCCCATCAAGGCCGCGGGATCGGGCGGGAGCTGTTGGGACAGGCGCTTGCGTTGCTGCGACGGGAGCCGGTGCTGGAGGTCGTGACCTTGAGCGTGAGCGCCGGAAATGCACCGGCGATGGCGCTCTATCGGAGCTTTGGATTCAGCCGGTATGGGCATCTGCCCAGGGCGATCCGGTTGAGCGACGGGCGGTATGTGGCGAAGGACTTGATGAGTCTCGAATTGCGCGGCTGATCGCCTTGCGATGCGCTCGGAGGGCGTGGCGGACGATTGAGACCGAGGACCAAGCACCGAGGCCTGTGGACCGAGCACTGCGGACGGAATGCGCAGGGCCGGGCACCTTTTGCTCCATGTCATTCCTGTCCGGCTACGCCGGCCATTCCCTTCTTTACTTACGCAAAAGGCACCCGGCCCTGCCCATTCCTCACGCCAGCCCTGCGACGATGCGCGGTGAGGCGATCAGCATGGCTTTCCCCCATCAAGACCTGCAACCGTCGTACACCCTGCCCTGTCCACACGCGCAAATCGCTCTCAGGCCCCTGCAGGACTCACACGCAACTCACTCCAAGGGACTTCAGCCGGACGCAGTGTCCCGACCGTTCCCCGCCGTTCCACTACGCGGATGTCCGAGGTTGGCACGCTGTCGCCGGCCGCGCACTCAGATCGACTTCAATCGTCAGCGGATCCTGAATCGCCAGAAGTCCACCCAGTACCGTGAACGGCTGAATGCCAAAGTCCGTCTGACGCAGCACCAGCCGCCCGCGGGCCTTCAGCGGGCCCTCCCCCTCAGGTCTCACCGCCTCCACCGGCATGTCCAGCGTGCGCGTCTCGCCGTGAAGGGTCACGTCCAGCCGCAGCACCAGGCGCGGCCAGCCCCCCTCCACCGTACGCGTCACTGCGGTCACCACCGGGAACTGCTCGGCGTCCAGCCCCTTCAGCATGTTGGCCCGAGTGCCAGCAATGTCCGCCTCGGACAAGATCTTGGCAAAGTCACTTCCCATCGCCGTGCGCCACGCCGGAGCGTCCAGCACCAGCTGGTCCAGCCGAAAACTGAGTTCGGCGCCGGCCGTGGCCAATCCGTCGCGTGGCAGATACACCTGTCCCACCGCATGCTGCTCTGCAGCAATGACATGGTTGTGGCCCAGCGACGCAAGTCTTCCACCCCGGTAGACGAGGATGCGCAGCGTGCTTCGCGCCGGGTCGAATGCATAGAGACGGCCCTCGCCCGCTTGCTGCAATCGAAGCCAGTCGCCACAGGAAGCGAGGGACGCAGAGCCGGAGTCGGAACCAGCGGTCGCGGCCGTTTTCCCGGCGGTATCGGGCACCGTGGACGTGCAGGCCGCCTGACTCGCCAGAAGGCCGATAAACACGAGGCGGCTCGCCCAACGAAAAGCCGTTCGGGGACCTCTGTCACGCAAGTGGCACCGCATAGGGATAACCGAGAGTTCGAATTTCTGCATTTTGATCGCCATTCCGGCCGGACTCGCACTAGCATTGTTCAAACGCAATCTGGAGACACGCCATGGCTCGTCAAGCCACTGATCTGATGGCCCAGTACGCGGCCTATCACCGCGACCGCCGCAATATCGCCACCCACTTCGTCGGCATTCCGCTGATCGTGTTTGCGGTGGGCGTGCTGCTGGCCCGGGGCGAGTTTCATGTCGGCGACTACACCGTGACCCTGGGCTGGCTGGCCTGGGCCGCCGCGACACTGTGGTACCTCACCCGCGGCAATCTGGTGCTGGGCCTGGCCACCGCGCTGGTCAATGCCATCCTGATGGCGCTGGCCCATCCGCTGGCCGCCGGCACCACGGCGAGCTGGCTGGGCTGGGGACTGGGCAGCTTCATCGTCGGCTGGGTGATCCAGTTCGTCGGCCACTATTACGAAGGCCGCAAGCCGGCGTTCGTCGACGATCTGATCGGGCTGCTGGTCGGGCCGATGTTCGTGGTCGGCGAGGCGCTGTTCGCGCTGGGATGGGGTCGGGAATTGCTCGCAGAGATCGAGCGCCGGGCCGGTCCCACGCATCTGCGCGATCTGACTCATCCGGCTTGAATTTCATGCGCTCGCCGTCGATCCGGACGGCGTGACGCCTCATTCGTCGACAGGTCAGGAGGATCCATGAAACCGGTGTCCGAACTGCTGAAGAACCGCGGCCCCAGCGTCTGGCGCATCACGCCCGATGCCACCGTGTTTGACGCGCTGCACCTGCTCGCCGAGCACGATGTGGGCGCCCTGCTGGTGATGCAGGAGGACCGCCTGCTCGGCATCTTTTCCGAACGCGACTACACCCGCAAGATCGCCCTGCAAGGCCGCGACTCGCGCCACACCACGGTCAGCGAGGTGATGACGCCCAACGTGCTGGTGGTCAAACCCACCACCGAGATGCGGGACTGCATGAGCCTGATGAGCCAACGCAAGATCCGGCACCTGCCGGTGATGGAAGGCGACAAGGTCATCGGCATGTTGTCCATCCGCGATCTGATGAACGACATCATCGCGGACGATGAGATGACCATTGCCCAATTGCAGAGCTACATCTACGGCTGAGCGCCTCAGGGCTTGAAGGACGTCACCAGCACCGCGTCACCGGTCGTGATGGCCAGCTGCCGGTCCGACAACACCGCCACCGACTGCGGACTGGCAATCCAGGTGTTGTAGCCGTAGATGGGGCCCAGGTTGGTGCGGCGCCCGTAGGGGTAGTTGTTGCTTTGCATGAGCTCCTCCACCCAGCCGTCCGGACGCAGACGCATCACCCCCACCGACGTGGCGATGTAGAGATCGCCATTGACCGTGTCCAGCGACAGCCCCATCGGCTGCGGGGTGCAGTTGGTCCCCAGCGGTCCGTCAATGCTGCAGCTGGCCCCCCGCCGTCCAGCCACCGTGGACACCTCCCCCTCCGGCGTGATCTTGCGCACCACGTTGTTGCCGTAGTCGGCCACGTACAGGGTGCCGTCCGCGGCTGCGGCCAGATGCGTGGGGAAGTTGAAGTTGGCCTGACTGGCCGCCCCGTTGCGCAGGTCCGCCGTCCGGGGCACACCCGCCACAAGCGACACGACACCCGCCGGCGAGATCTTGCGGATGGTGTGGGTCAGGTCGCTCACATACACATTGCCGGCAGCATCCACCGCCACGCCGAGCGGCGAATAGAACAGCGCCTGCTGGGCGGGCCCGTTGGCGTATCCGCTGCTGCCAGGCTGGCCCGCCAGGATGGATTGGGTGCCATCCGGCGCCACCTTGCGGATCACGTTCATGAAGGCATCCGCCACATAAACGTTCTCCTGGGCATCCACGGCCACCTCGCCGAGCATGGGCACGCCCTGATAGAACGGCGTGGAGCCGTAGACCTGCACACCGTTGGACGAGAAGACGGCCAGTGTGGTGACGGTGCCGTCGCGCAGGACCTTGCGCAGCGCGTGGTTGTTGCTGTCTGCGACATACAAGGCGCCGCTCGGACCCTCCGCCACCCCCTGCGTCTCCCAGAAGACCGCCGCATTGCCGCGCCCGTCCACCCGGGCACGTGTGGGCGGAATCCCCGCCAGCAAGGTCAGTGAGCCGTTGGGCTGCACCTTGTAGACCGCATCGGTGCCGGCACGGCTCACCACCAGCGTGCCATTGGGCGCCACCGCGATGCCGCTCAGGCTGTTGTCGGCAGCGACCGGGAGCGTCGTGACCGCGCCCGCCGCTGTGACCTGACGAATCGCACCGTTCTCCTGCAAGACATACATCGTCCCGTCCGAAGCGACCGACATGTCCTTGATGGGACCAAACGCGGCGGACGTTCCTTGGCCGTCAAAGCCGGTGCTCCACGTCTGTTGGCCTGCGAGCGTCGTCACCTCGCCGGTCGAAGTCACCTTGCGGATACGCAGGTAGTCGGCTACGTACAGCTGGCCCGAATTGTCGAACCCGATGCCACGGATGCTGTCGAACGTGGCATTGGCACCGGTGCCGTCCAGACCGCCGCTGGTATTGAGCACGCCAGCCAGATACGTGACGCGGCCATCGGTTTCCAGGCGGCGCAGCACCCCGGAGCCCGCCATCACCAGCGCGCCGTCGGGCGCGCGAGCCATCTGCGTGATCGACACCTCCGACCCGACAGGGTAGGCGATGCTGTTCTGATCAATGGAGGGAGCGCCTGGATAGAGACGCACCAGACCTCCGCAGGACGAGTAGACGTCAATATTGCCGTCGCCGTAAGGTGCCAGCGCCATCTGCCGGCTGTACCCGGCGCTGCAGTAGCTGGGCATCTTCACCGTACTGACGTTTCCGTCCACCGACAGCTTGCGCAGTGCGGCGTTGGCGTAGTCGTTGATGAAGAGGTTCGAGGAAGCGTCGAAAGCGAGGGCCTGTGGCTGCATGAACCTGGCCTGCAGCGCCGGCCCGTCCACCTGCGTGCCCACCACGCCCTGCCCTGCCAGCAAGGTGATTTCCTGCCGTGGGCCCACCACCACCGTGCCGGTGGCCGTGGCCGACAGTCCGTAATCGTTCGTCGCCGTCAGCGTCAGCGTGTACACCCCGGCGGCGCGGTAGGTGTGATTGATCCAGGTGTTGTACTCGGAACTCTCCGTCTGACCATCACCGAAATCCCACTGGTACTTGTTGCCGTGGTTGCCATCTCCGACCGCCACCTTGACCGAGAACTGCTGCGTGGCCCAGCGTTCCAGCGTGCTGGTGGTGGCCGCTGGCATTTGCAGCGCCAGGCCGGACGGTGGGACCGGATCCAGCACGGTCACGGCGAGACTGGCGGAGGCGATTGCACCGGTCGCATTGGTGCGCTCGAAGCGGACCTCGTACGTACCGGCCTTGGGCAGGGAGAAGCCGGTGGAGGTGTAGCCGGCATCCTTGCCGTTCACAAACAGGTGCAGGCTTTCAAATGTGCGCAGGTCGGGACCGACCTTGATCGTCACGTAGTTGCCGGGGTAGATATTGCCGGCGGGAATGCTGACGCTCAGTGCCGGGGCGTCGGTGTCGACATTCACGGTCGCGGTGGCCGTCCGCTTGACGCCATTGCTGTAGGTGGCCACCAGGGTGAGGACGTACTGGCCTTTGTTGAAGTAGGCCAAGGCCGGCGCTTTGCCTTGTGCCGTGCGGCCGTCCCCCAGATCCCAGTCCAGCGCCACCACCGTGCTGTTGTCGACGTTGATCTGCGGCGCCAGCGGCTGGCCCACGGACAGGCTGGGCGGTACCCACAAGGTCAGGCCAGAACGATCCTCCACGTTGATGGTGGTGGTGGCGCGTGCGGTGTTGCCCGTGGCGTCCTTGACCACCACCAAGACCTGCTGCGAGCCCGTGATGGTGAAGACGTGGCTGATGGTGCCCTCGGCACGCTCGGTTTCCGTCCCATCGACAAAGGTCCAACGATAGCTGTAGGGCCCCCGCCCGCCGTAAGCTGTGGCGGTGAAGGTGGCCGGCTCACCGATGAGTGTTGCCTTGCCGCTGGCCTCGGAAATCACCACCCCGAGGCGCGCCTGCGTGCCGCCCGGCCCCGCATCGGGTCCTGCACCGCCGCCACCCCCACCCCCGCAGGCGCTCAGCAGCACCAGCATGATCCCTGCCACGCAGCGCGCAGCCCATCCGGACGCACGAGCGCCTGTTGCCATCAGCATCGATTCCTCTCCCTCGCCGGCTCGTGTGGCCGCGCCGCATTGCGACGTTTTGTTGTCTAAATGTGTCTACAACGACACAAAGCGCGCGATTCTGCCGGAGCGCTGGGAGAGCCCGCCTCGTTCTTAAGGGGGAGACCCCTCGATTGCGGGGCCGATGAACCATTGCGGGGCCGACGTCCATCGGCCCCGCCAAGCGAGTGAACTCAGGCGGCGAACCCACCATCAATCAGCAGATCCGCGCCGGTGACAAAGGCCGCTTCAGCACTGGCCAGATAAGCCACCATGCCGGCGATCTCATCGACCTTTGCATGGCGACGCAGGGCCATCAGGTCGTGCAGCGCAGCGCCGAACTCGCCGGCTTCCGGATTCATCTCCGTGTCCACCGGACCGGGAGCCACGTTATTGACCGTGATGCCGCGCGGGCCGAGGTCGCGGGCCATGCCCTTGACCAGGCCGACGAGGGCCGACTTGCTCATGGCATAGGCAGCGCCGCCCACAAACGGCATGCGCTGCGCATTGGTGCTGCCGATGTTGATGATGCGCCCGCCCTCCTTCATATGCCGTGCCGCCGCTTGCGAGGCCACAAATACCGAGCGCACGTTGACGGTCAGCGTGCGGTCGAAGTCCTCCAGCGAGAAGTTTTCGAAGGGGCCGGTATGCAGCACACCGGCGCTGTTCACCAGAATGTCCAGCCGGCCCAGACGCTCGGCCACCTGGTCAATGGCGGCGGTGAGCGCGGCGGCGTCGGTGGCGTCCGCCTTGACGGCGATGGCCTGGCCGCCGGCGGCCACAATTTCTTCCACCAGCGCCTGCGCGGCGCTCGCGGAGGCGGCATAACCGATGGCGACGGCAGCGCCGTCGCGGGCCAGCCGGCGGGCGGTCGCCGCGCCGATGCCGCGGGAACCGCCGTGGATGAAGGCCACCTGGCCGCGAAGAGGGGTATGGGAGGTGCTCATGATGGGTCTCTTTCAGAGGGTTGAAGTGAAGCAGTGATCACAGTGTGGGCGCCGCCACCTGATTGCGGTAGTCACGAATCCTGTCGATCACTTTCAACCAGTCGGATAAGCTGTGCTCCATGCTCACCGACCTTCGCAGTCATCTGGACGCCTTCATCGCCGCGGCGGACGAAGGCAGCTTTTCGGCCGCCGGTCGTCGCCTGGGCTTGACGCCTGCAGCGGTGAGCAAAAGCGTCGCGCAGTTCGAAGCCCGCATGGGGCTGCGGCTGTTTCAGCGCAGCACCCGCAGCCTGGCCCTGACCACGGATGGGGAGCGCCTGTATGCGCAGGTGCGTCTGCCCTGGGGGGAGATCGGCGAAGCGCTGGCCGACCTGCGCCAAGGGGCCGGACAACCGGCGGGGCCGCTGAAGGTCGCGCTGGCGCCGATGGTCGGGAGGGAATATGTGCTGCCGATGCTGGACAGCTTCCTGCAGCGCTACCCGGACATCGTGCCGGACCTGCATTTCGACAATCGGCAGGTCGCGCTGGTGGCGGAGGGATTTGATGTGGCGGTGGGCGGCGGCATCGAACTGACCGATGGCCTGATCTCGCGCGAACTGACGCCGCTGCGTTTTGTGCTGGTGGCGTCACCCCGTTATCTGGAACAGCATCCGCTGCCACGCACGCCGGAAGACCTGGTCCGTCACCGTGGGGTGATGCGGCGGTCGCTTCGGACCGGACGGCTGATCCCGTGGACGCTCAACAATGCGGAAGGCCGCTCGGGGGTCGCGGAGGTGCGCCCGGTCCTGGTGCTGGACGACCCCGAAGCCATGGGACGGGCCGCCGCCGCAGGTCTGGGCCTGGCGTTGATGCCCTCGCCGCATGCGCGGCCCCTGGTGCGAAGCGGAGACCTCGTCCAGGTGCTGCCGGACTGGTGGGGCAACGGCTTGCCGCTGAGTATCTATTACGCCAGTCGGCGGCTGCTGCCAACGAAGGTGCGGGTGTTCGTGGACCATGTGGTCCACGAGTTCAAGGCGCGCGGACTGGCGGCGCACTTCATGGGCGTGTGAGGCGCATCTGCCGAGTGATGGCAGATCACCCGGCGCTTACCGCGGCGCCTTGCCCGTTTTGTAGAGTTCCGAGATGTTGTTGTCCGTCTCTTCACTGCGCAACAGCGGCGTTGACGACTTCACCTGCGATGCGTCGTTGCCGAACTCGACCAGCCGGGTGTTGAACCAGGCAAGGTCATTGGCGGGATCTCGCACGCAGCGAGCATTCATGAGCACCTTGTCGCCACGCAGCACCGCCAGGCCCGCCGGTTTCACACACTCGCCACCGGTGCACTCGGTCATCAGATAACGGGTGTTGCCTTTGTCAAACCACACCTGGCTGACCTGGGCGTCCGGCGCCGCGGGCATCACCGTGGCGAAGAACACCTGGCCGTTGGCTTTGGTGGCGGCATACTCCATTTCCACCTTGCCGGGCACACCGTATCGGTAGGTCAGCGCGTCGATCGTGCCGCTGCTTGGGCTCGCGCACAGCGACACTGTCTTCGCACCGGTCGAGCAGGAGAACTGCACCTCTTCCTGTGCGTTGCACAGGGTCGGGGGCGCGCCCGCCGCCTGCACGGCCGTGGCCGCCGCCATCATGAGCGTCAGGGTCAGGCCCCGGCGCACCGGGTGGAGACCGCCTTGAAAACGCGAACGCAGATCACTGGAATGTGGCATGGGTCGTCGTGAAATTTTCGCGGCGCGCCGCGTAGCTTTTGGTGTGAAGGTTGATGACCTTCGTGATGCGGTCAACATCCGCGGGTTTGTCGCCCATGTCCGCCAACTCATGGAGTTTGTGGTCGAGCCAGAAGCAGACGGCGGAGCGCACCGCGTAAGGAAATTCTCCCATCAGCTCCGGCGTCTTTTCGAAATCCACCTGTCGGTCCTTGTACACCTTCCAGTACAGCTTCGTGGCGGCGGCATAGTTGGAACGTCCCGTCACCTGGATCAGGCCACGACCGCGAAACTTCCAGCCGTCACCGCTCTTGGCGTCGCCATTGCCATTGCGGTTGGCATACACGTTGTTGCCAATCAGCTCCTGCTGCGCAGCACGGATGACTTTCCCTTTGGCGTTCTTCTCATAGGCGTCGGTGACCGCCTCCTTCGGATGCTCCCGGTAGTACTTGAAGGTGTCTTTCAAGCCCGCCTCTCCGTAGGCCAGACTCTCGCTCTTGATGGTCAATGCCGGCCCGCCCTCTTCCCGCACCTGGGCAAAGAAATGCGCCCGGCGCAAGCGCGTGTTGAGCCCATACAGCTTCAGGTCGAAGTTGAGTTCGTCGGCCACCTTTTGCAGCAGATCCTTGGACGCCTTCGGGAAGATCTTGCGCAGCTGTTCGACGGTGATGCGATCGGCACCGGCCGGGCCGCCGGTCACCGGTGTGCCGTCCGCTGCACGACACATCAAAGGACCGGACGCCGGTTGCTGCGACAGCCACGGCAGGTCGAGAAACGCGTGGTCAAAGAGGCCCAGGCTCCCGGGTGTGTCCCCGAGCCGGGTGCAGACATCGGGATCGCCGTGGTCCAGGATGCCCAAGGTGCCCGGCGTGCGAGCCGGGAGCCAGCCGTCCGCCGCGCACAGCGGTCCGGGCTTGTTTGATTGCGCCATCGTGAAGTCCGTCCAGTCTGGGGCCGAAGCTTCGCGAACGTCGGGGTCGCCTCCGGCCAGCATCAAGCCTACGACGGATCCGGCGCGGGTGGATGTGACTTTGGTCGATGCGGGGGCCGGCGAAGGCGAAAGGCCGAGGCGGGGCGGTAGGCACCTTGCTTGCCAAGCTGCCGACATCCTCTCTCCCACTTTCAGGAGCCTCCCATGCGCGCCCTTATTGTTGCTACCAGCTGCCAACAGCTCCCATCGGGCCATCCCACGGGCCTGTGGGCCGAAGAATTTGCCGTCCCCTACCTCGCATTGACGCAAGCCGGCGTCGAGGTGACCGTGGCGTCGCCGGCCGGCGGTGCCGTGCCGATCGACGAGAAATCCCAACCCAGCGAGAAGGAGGCTGCCGAATGGGCCTCCGCGCTGTCGGCTTTGCAATCCACGCGGGCGCTGACTTCGGTGAAAGACGATGCCTTCGACCTCATCTTCCTGCCCGGCGGGCACGGTCCGCTGGTGGACCTGGTCACAGATGCAACGCTGCAGGAGATGCTGTCCCGGCAGGATGCCGACGGCAAACTCATCGCTGCGGTTTGCCACGGGCCTGCCGGATTGCTGCATGTCCGCCGACGCGACGGCTCACCGCTGTTGAAGGGCCGCCGCGTGACCGGCTTCACCAACATGGAGGAACGCCTGGCCGGCCTGCATGGCGAGGTGCCTTTCCTGCTCGAGGACGCCATGAAAGACCAGGGCGCCGACTTCCATTCGGCGCTGCTGCCCATGCTCTCGCATGTCGAGCGTGACGGCCACCTGATCACGGGTCAGAACCCGAAGTCCAGCGAAGCGATTGGCAAGGCCATGGTCGAAGCCCTGGACCTCAGCCACGCGCATTGAGCGTGCGCAGGTGCGCCGGCATTGGCGCGAGATTGGCGATACACGCGCGCCGAAACGACGCCAGGCCGGTCAGCTGGGTCAGCGACCGGGCCCGAGAACCTTCGATCATCGGGTGGGTGGCTGCCAGGTCATGAGGGCCTGATCAGCGCCGGCTTTTGGCGGCCGGGCCTTGGCTGCCCGGGCCGGTGTGCCCAGCGCGATCCACCCCACCAAGGTCTCACCAGGTTCGCAGAAAGCGGCCACCAGACCGGGATCGCGCGCCTTGGCACCGGACAGCATCTTGCCGCCGAACCCCAGCGCATGCGCCGCATTGAGGAAGTTGGTCAGCGCTCCACCCAGTGCCACCCATTGCTCATGGGCGGGCACCTGCGGATGGCCCATGTCCTGGCGGGCGATCACGGCCACCGTCACGGGCGGCAGCAGTGCGCGCTCTTCGTCCAGTGCGACGCCGGCGTCGTCCTTGCCGGCACGACGGGCGGCTTCGCCGAACAGTCGCGACATCGCCTGACGCGCCCCCCCGCGCACGACCTTGAAACGATAAGGCACCAGCTCGCCATGATCAGGCGCATGCAAGGCGGCTTCGAGCATCTGGCGCAATTGGCCGTCGTCCGGTCCCGGCTCCGTCAGATGCTTGGGGCCGATCGAGGCACGGCGGGTCAACAGGGTCATGGCGTCCATGGTCATTTACCTCGGTGGAGATGCTGTGAAGGGGCCGGCTCAGCGGCTCAGCGGTTCAGCTGTCGTCTAGCGGCATACGAGCATGCATCGACCACCATCACCAGCAGCAGCATGGCCAGCACCACGGTGCCGGTCTCACGCATCTGGAACAGTCCCAGGTGCACCGTCAGCATCTGGCCAAGACCACCGGCGCCCACCACGCCGAGAACGGTTGCAGCACGGATGTTGTTTTCCCAGCGGTAGAGGCTGTAGCTGAGCAGTTGCGGCGCCGCCTGCGGCAGCGTGGCGAAGAGGAACACCTGCCAGCGGGACGCACCCGCCCAGCGCAGCGCCAGGGCATTGGCCGCCGGCGCGTTTTCCAGCGCCTCGGCCATCAGGCGCCCCAGCACGCCGGTGGTGTGAAGCGCCAGTGCCAGCGTGCCGGGCATCGGACCCAGGCCGGCGGAGATCAGCAGCAGCGAGGCCCACACCAGTTCCGGCACGCTGCGCAGCGCATTGAGCACCATACGCGCGCCGATGCGCAGCGGACCCGACGAACGACTGGCGACGAGTGCCAGTGCCAGACCCGCGATCGCGGCCAGCAGGCTGCCAAGGGCGGACATGGCCAGCGTTTCCAGCGCGCCCTGCCCCACGCGGCTCAGGAAGTCCGGGGACAGCTGTGGCGGGAAGAACTCGGCCAGAAATGCGCCCATCTGCCGGAACGCCTGCCAGCTCAGCCATTCGCCCCAATGCATCGGCAGGGAGACGAAGCTGGCGACGAACATCACAGTCAGCGCGGTGAGCAGCACCCACAGTCCCCAGCGAGGCGCCGGCCGGTCACGACCGCCCTCCTCCTGACCGCGACGGCTGGGACGCAGCCACGCACTGACCCGATCCGCTGCGGCCACCAGCGCCACAAACACCAGCAGCAGCGTGATGACCTCATTGCCGGCCAGCATCTTGTTGGCGTTGTCCAGCTGCTGACCCAGTCCGCCGGCACCGACGAATCCCAGCACCACGGACGTCCGGATGGCGCATTCCCAGCGGTAGACGGTGTAGCTCACCAGTTCATCGGCGCAGCCGGGCAGCGTGCCGAAGAAGAAGGCCTGGAGTCGGCCGGCGCCGTTGCGCAGCAGAGCGCGCGTGGGGGCGCCGTCGGCGCTTTCCAGGATCTCGGCGTAGACCTTGCCCAGCATGCCGCCGTAGGTCAGCGCAATGGCCAGCACCCCGGAGCCGGGGCCCAGGCCGATGACACGCACCAGCATTAGCGCCCACACCAGCTCGGGCACCGAGCGCAGGATGACCAGCACGCCGCGCACCACAAACCGCAGCGCCGCGGGCCAGGCGGCCATGCGCCCGGTCAGGGCCGAGACGGACAGGCGTGCCGTGCCGAGCAGCGCCATGGGGATGGCGATGATCCAGGCCAGGGCCAGGCCGGCGGAGGCCATGGCGACGGTGCGCCAGGTGTCGCCGGCGACCATGAGCAGGAATTCGCCGTCGAGACGGGGGGTCAGGAACTGGACGAGAAAGCGTCCGGTGGCCCGGAGGCTGCGCGGCTCCAGCAGCTCCCAGGGCCGGAATTCGCAGAGCACCAGCAGGGGCCACATCAGCACCAGCAGCGTGAGGGCCAGTGTGAGGCGCCGCAGCGCCAGCGGATCACGCTGCCAGGGGGGCGGCGAGGACAGTGCAGCCGGATGGCTCATCGGCAGATCAGCGGGGTGGCGGGCGTTGGCGCGGGACGATCGACACCCGAGGCGCCATCGATCTCCCGCGGACCGTCGATCTTGCGGGCGTCGTCGTCGGCATCGTGAGCACGGCTCGGCGTGGACGGCATCAGGGTCTCGTCGCCAGCATAGAGCGCCGCGACGGTGGCGTCGTCCAGGCCTTCGGCCGGCCCGTCATAGAACAGGCGGCCGTCGCGCAGTGCCACGATCCGTGGGAACAGGGTGCGGGCGAGATCCACTTGGTGGAGGCTGCAGACGAGGGTGCGGCCGGACTGGCGGGCGGCGTGCTGCAGCACGGACAGGCTGCGCTGGGCGCGTTGAGGGTCCAGGGCGGACAGGGGTTCGTCGACCAGCCACAGAGGCGCCCGGGACACCAGCAGGCGTGCCAGGGCCACGCGTTGCCGTTCGCCGCCGGAGAGCTGGTCCACGCGGGACCAGAGGCGGTCGCCGAGTTCCAGGGCGGCGAGGGCTTCGTGGGCCTGGCGGGCTTGGTCGGCGGAGGGGCTGAACAGCGTGCGCAGGCTGCGTGCGAGCGAGGCGCCGGGGAGCTGGCCGGCGAGCACGGACACGGCCACGCGCTGGCGCGGTGGCAGTGGGGGGTGTTGGGGGGCCAGCATGAGCTGGCGGCGGAGTCGATGTCGGGCGCTGTGGGACAAGGCCCAGGCGTCCTGCTGGTCCAGGTGCAAACGGCCGCTGCTGGGGCGCAGGGCGAGGGCCAGTGCGTGCAGCAGCGAGGTTTTGCCGGCGCCGGAGGGGCCGATCAGGGCGATCTGTTCTCCGGCGTTGATCTGCAGGGAGAGCGGCTGGATGAGGCAGCGGGGGCCGGCATCGAGACGCAGGCTTTCCAGGGCCAGCAGGGACATGGGATTACTTCAGCAGACCGGCGTTCTCGGCGGCGGCTCTGATGCCGGCGTAGTTGTCGGCCTTGGTGGGTACGAAGCGGGTGGCGCGTTGGAGGGCGAGGATTTCCTTGCCTTCGGGGGTGCTGTCGTTGAGTTTCAGGAAGGCTTGTTTCAGTTTTTCCTGCAGGGCGGCGGGCATTTCGGCGTGCACGCTCCAGTTGTAGTCGTAGTAAGGGGGGGTGGTGTAGAAGACGCGGATTTCTTTGGGATCCACTTTCTTTTCGCTGACCAGTTTTTCCCAGACGGAGATGTTGAGGGCACCGGCGTCCACTTTGCCGCCGGCGACGGCGGCGACGGTGGCGTCATGGGCGCCGGAGAAGCTGATGCGTTTGAGGTCGGTTTCCGGATTGATTTTGGCGGCGAGCAGGAAGCTGCGGGGCATCAGATGGCCGGAGGTACTGGAGGCGGAGCCGAAGCTGAGGGTGTGGCCTTTGAGGTCTTCGAGCTTGGTGATTTTGCTGCCGGCTTCCGTGATGAACACGGAGCGGAATTTTTCGTCTTCTTCGCGCTGCACCAGGGGCACGATTTTGCCGCCGGAGCGTGCATTGGCTTGAACGAAGGTGAAGCCTCCAAACCAGGCGAGGTCGATTTTTTTATTGACGACGGCTTCGACGGCGGCGGCGTAGTCGGTGACGGGGGTCCATTCGACTTTGACGCCGAGTTCTTTCTCCAGGTATTTGCCTAGCGGCGCGAACTTACGCGCGAGTTCGGTTGGCGACTCATCCGGGATGGCGGTGACGCGCAGGATGGTCTGTGCCTGAGCGGTGGCCAGGGAGAGTGCGGCGAGGCCGACGACGGCCAGAGCCTTCACGGTATTTTTAAGTTGTTTGACCAAACCCGTCATCATGATCTCCAGAGAAAGAAAGGGAATTAGAACGGCGCCGCCTGCCCAAGGGCTTACTGACCGTCAACAAACGCGGCCCGACTTCCCCGACGCAAGAAGTGCCGTCGCCCTCGCAAGTGAGCGAGCGAGCGAAGCGTCGCTCCCCCGACGCACGAAGTGCTGTCGTTGACCGCGAGTGAGCGAACGAAGTGATGCTCACGCGACGAACGAAGTGTGGTCGCGCGACGCAGGTGGTCCGGAAGCGTTGGATTGGCGTCGCGAGCGGGACGAGGTTGCGTTGAGGAGCGGAGCCGTACTTTCGTACGGCGAGCACCGCAGACGCAAGATCGTTCCGCGCAGTAGCCAAGCCAATGCTTCCGGCGGAGGGGGGCGGGGGTCGAACCCACCTGGCAACGCATGGCGCCACCCACCAGGTTTGAAGCCTGGCCGATCCACCGGGATCGTTCCCCCTCCGGGGTGAAAACGTGGGGGCTCAAGGGGCCCCCGATGAAGGGATGTTGCTGGGGGATGTGGGGGAGCGGTTGGGGGTATTGGTCCCGGCCGGCTCGTCCTCATCCAGAAACAGCTTGCAATCAGCGCGGAGTTTATGGGCATCTCCGACGCGGCGCAGGAGCCCGACGCGGTCGAAGAATTCCAGCACCTGAATGGCGCGTTTCCGTCCGAGCCCGGTCAGGTCGCGGAAGTTCGCGGCGGTCACCACCCCGTGATCCGCCACGGCCCCTCTCGCCAGCCGCGCCAGCGACTCCACATGCGCGGGCGCATAGTACAGGTCCTTGACGATCTGGAACAGTTCTCCGCGCTGAGCCAGCCGGGCGAGTGTCGTGCGCACCAGCGCCTCTGCCTCCCCCGAGTCCTTCGCCAGATCCCTTGCCCACGCCCCGTCAAACCCGGCATCCAGCAGCTTCGGCAGCACCCGCTGCGCCAGCCGCTGATCCAGCGCCGACAACTGCACCCCATGCGCTGGCAAATGTGCCGCGGCCCCGGTGATCGTCACCTCCCCGCGCGCCACCATCTGATGCACCAGCGCCCGCCACAGCGGCTCGGGCAGCCGCGGCAGGCTCAAACGCCGCCACCGGGCCAGATCCGGCCCCAGCTCATCCGGCTGCTGCTGGTGATACAGCGCCAGCCGCTCCAGCGCCACCTGTCGCCCCTGCACCGTCTGTGCCGGCCCGAGTGCCCACAACGGCCCTTCCAGCCCCGGCACCGTGCAGACCGAATCATCCGCGGGCAGCGCCTGCGCCAACCACCCGGCCCGTACCGCGCGGGCCACACCCTGCGCCGCCGCGAACCGCTGCACATCGACGCCCAGCGGGGCCTGGGCCAACAGCCCGTCCAGCCGCTGCCCCGGCGTCGGCATCATCAAGGCCTTCAACTCTGCCAACCGCTGCACCGTCCGCCGGTACCGCACCGGCGCAAACGGATCGAGCACGCTGCCACCCGCCAGCGCCCGCGTGGCCGACGCATCCCGCAGCACCACCCGGTCCCCGGCCCAGCCGCACAGCGGCTGATGCAGCACCAATTGCACCAGCGCTTCATTGCCGGGCTGGATCGCATCCAGCGGTTCGCCGTCCAGCGTGCCCAGCACGGCCACCGAGCCGGTGGTCTGCGACGCCCCCAGATGCACATGCACCTGCGTGCCGCTGCGCAGCGGCCGCGCTTCATCAAACCACAGCCGCAGACGCACATCCATGCGGTCGGTCCACAGCGCCACTTCCGGCGCCACCCACCATTGACCGCGGCTGACCTGATCCTTGTCGATGCCGGCCAGGCCCATGGCCACGCGTTGCCCGGCATGGGCCTGGGTCGCGGCCGTATTCTGGGCATGCAGACTGCGCACGCGCGCCGTGCGCGGCGCCTGTCCCGTCGCCGGCGGCACCAGTTGCAGTTCTTCGCCCAGCGCCACCTCGCCGGCATAGGCGGTTCCGGTGCAGACCGTGCCGACGCCCGACAGGCTGAACACCCGGTCCACCGCCAGACGGAAGCCCTGCCCCGACACATCGCGACGGGAGAATCCCCGCGCCTGCGCCAGCAGATGCTCGCGCAGCACATCCACGCCCTCCCCGGTGGCGGCAGACACTTCAAACACCGGCGATGCGCACAGCCCCGTGTGGGCCAGCAGTTCCGCCACCTCGGCGCGACGCTGGGCCCGCAGCGCTTCATCGGCCCGGTCGATCTTGGTCAGCACCACCGTGCCGTGGTCGATGCCCAGCAGCGACAGCAGGGCCAGATGCTCACGGGTTTGCGGCATCACACCATCGTCGGCCGCGATCAACAGCAGGGCATGGTCGATGCCGGTCGCGCCGGAGAGCATGGTGTGCACCAGCCGTTCGTGGCCGGGCACGTCGACAAACCCCAGCCGCCGACCGTCTGGCGTCTCGAGATAGGCGTACCCCAGCGAAATGCTGATGCCGCGCTGTTTCTCCTCCGGCAGGCGATCGGTGTCGACGCCGGTGAGCGCCTTCACCAGCGTCGTCTTGCCGTGGTCGATATGGCCGGCGGTGCCGATGATCATTGCAGCGCCTCCGCGAGTCGCGGCAGCTGCGCCAGGAACTCGGCTTCCCGCGCGCCCTCGTCCAGGCAGCGCAGATCCATCCACAGCTCGTCGGCCTGCACCCGCGCCACGACGGGCAGCGGCAGGGCGCGCAGCGCCGTCTGCAGCTCATCCAGCGCGCGGCCCATGCCGCGTTTGCCAGGCAACACCGGCGCGAGCGCCAGACCCGCCGAGGGCAGCGTTTCCACCGGCAGCGAGCCGGAGCCAATCTGGCCGCGCATTGACGCCGTCCGCACCTCAAAGCGCGGCGTCACCGCCTGCTGCAGCGGCGCCAGCAGCCGAGCTGCCTGGGCTTCGATCTGCGCCACCGGACGCGTCAGATGCCGAAGCGTCGGCAGATCGCGCGTCAGGCGGTCCGGCTTGAGATACAGCCGCAGCGTCGCTTCCAGAGCCGCCAGCGGCAGCTTGGACAGGCGCAGCGCCCGCTTCATCGGGAACTTGCGGATGCGCTGGATGTGCTCCCGCGTGCCGACGATCAGCCCGGCCTGCGGTCCGCCCAGCAGCTTGTCGCCGCTGAAGGTCACCACATCGCAGCCGTCCTGGAGCATCTGCTGCGGCAGCGGCTCTGCCGGCAGGCCCCATTGCGCCAGGTCCACCAGCGAGCCGCTGCCCAGGTCGGTCATCAGCGGCACGCCGCGGGCACGCGCAATCGGCGCCAGCGTCGCTTCATCCACCGATGAGGTGAAGCCCTGAATCGCATAGTTGCTGGTGTGCACCTTCATCAGGAGCGCGGTGGCCGGTCCGATGGCGGCTTCATAGTCGCGTGGATGCGTCCGGTTGGTGGTGCCCACCTCCACCAGACGTGCACCCGCCGCCGCCATCACATCCGGCATGCGGAAGGCACCGCCGATCTCCACCAGCTCGCCGCGGGAAACGATCACCTCGCGGCCACCGGCCAGCGCAGCAATACCCAGCAGCACGGCCGCCGCATTGTTGTTGACCACCGTGGCCGCTTCCGCGCCGGTGATCTCGCACAGCAGGTCTTCCACCAGGCTGTCGCGATCACCCCGGGCGCCCAGCGCCAGATCGAATTCAAGATTGTTGGGCGAACCCATGCAGGCCAGCACCTGCTGCAGCGCTTCATCGGCGAGGAGGGCCCGGCCCAGATTGGTGTGTAGCACCGTGCCGGTGAGGTTGATCACCCGCCGCATGCGCGGGGTCAGGCGTTCTTCGCAGCGGGTGCGCAAGGCGTCGGGCAGCTGCGGGAGCTGCTCGCGTGACAGACGGCCCTGCAGCGCCTCGGCACGCCAGCGGTCCAGCAGCTCACGCGCCTGCGACGCGACCAGGGCGTGACCATGCGCGGCGACCAGCGGGGTCACCGCTGGGTCACGCAGGAGTCGGTCGATCGAGGGAAGGTCTTTGGGGGCAGCCGGCGACGCCGCTGGGGCGTCTGCCGGGAGACTCGCCGTCGGACCATGGACCATGGATGCCTCGGGCTTCATGCTCAGTGCCCTCCGGGATCCGGTGGCGCCGCGCCGGTGTGGGCGGGGCCGGGAGATTCGGAGTCGCTGCCGGGCGGGCGGTCGTCGCCGGCGTCGGCTTCTCCCAGGATCAGCAGCGGATTGAAGCCATGCCGCACCAGGCCCAGTTCACCCACCAGCAGGTCCAGGGTCAGGGACGCCAGGTCGTCCGCCAGCGGCTCGACCTGCAGTTCCTTCTCCATGTGCACCTGCTTGAGATAGTGGCCACAGGCCTCGCAGCATTCCGCCTGCACCGCTTCGTTGGGCTTGTGGCCGTCATCGTCCACAAGTTGGCGGAAGCTGATGCCCTTGGTGCTCTGGCAATGGGTGCACTTGATGCGCACGTAATGCCACTGCGTGGCGCAGAGCGAGCAGGCCAGAAAGCGCTGACCCGAAGTTTCCGCAGCGATGCGGGTGATGGACGCCACCGGCCGCGAGCCGCAGCACGGGCAGACGGTCGGGTCGTCGATCATGCCGAACGGCGCCAGATGCTCCGTCTTGCCGGCGCGCTGATAGCGGTCCTGCAGTTGCTGCACCAGGCGGACCCAGTACAGCTGCAGGGCCGCGGCCAGCATCGGCGCGGCGGCCGGATCCAGGCCAGGGCCGCCACCGGCCAGCAGCGCTTGCGCCTGCTTGTCCAGTGCGGCTTCGTCCAGCTGCATCAGGTCCTTGGCCAGCGCCTGCACCGGCGCAGGAACGGCTGCGGTGCTCAGGTGCTGAAGCAGCTCGCGCAGTTCGTCCCGCCAGACGCTCTGGCGGACGAAGGTGCGGCTGTCGAGCGGCGGCAGGCCGGCGGCCATGGCCTCGGCCAGATCGGACTCGGTGGGCAGTGTCAGCGGGCGGGCCTGCTTGAGCTGCTCGTGCTGGCGCTGGGCCAGCTCGGCGGCAAACAGCAGGTAGTCCCGCATCGGATGGTCCTGCGCCAGTTGGCGCAGTCGCAGCGCACGTTCGGCGAAGACACCGGCTTCGGGCAATCGCAGCGGCGCGGGGCGAGCCCCCGCGTTCACCGCGATTTCCTCCGGTGTCATCAGACGGATCTGGCTGCTCACCGGCTTGCCAGTATTGCTCGTGGCCGTCATGCGCGCGGACGCTCCTTGACTTCCTTGTACCACAGGGGGTGGTTGTGCTTGGCCCAGGTCTCCGTCACCGTACCACGAGTCATGGCGCGAATGGTGCCCTTGACCCAGATCGCGGCATAAATGTGAACGATGACACCCAGAATCAGCCCGGTGGCCGCCGCGGCGTGCAGCAGCACGGCGACGCGACGCATCAGGATGTTGCCTTCCGGGAACCAGGCATGCCAGAACATGACCCCGGTCACCAGCAGCACCGCCAGGCACACCACCATCAGCCAGAAGATGCCCTTCTGGCCGGCGTTGTACTTGCCGGCGGGCGGCATGTTGGACTTGTCACCGGCCAGCATGTCCTTGCTGTGGCGCACCCATTCCGTGTCGGTCTTCGTCCAGCGGTTCTCCTTCCAGAGCTGCACCGCCAGCACGGCAAAGGCCAGCACCATCAGCAGCCCCATGTAGGGATGCAGGATGCGGGCCCAGGGGCCGCCGCCGAACAGGTTGCTCAGGAAGAACAGGCTCGGATGGAAGAAGGCCAGCCCGGAGAGGCCGGCACCGAAGAACAGCAAGGCGATGAGCCAATGGTTCATCCGCTGCGCGTCAGGATAGCGTTGCAACATGATTCGCTCCTTCCTCAGCCCCGCGGGCCATTGAGGTCGCTGCGGGTGTCCGAGCCGCTGGCATGGGCGCGGCTGCGCGCCTGCTCATCGGCGAACTCTTCGTCTTCATCGGGGTTGTCATGCCCCGACTCGATCGGACCCACCTTCATGTAGTGGAAGAAGCCCGCCACGGCGGCGCCGATCATGGCGGCCACCGCCAGCGGCTTGGCCGCGCCCTTCCACAAGGAGACCAGCGGGCTGATCTTCGGATCCTTGGGCAGGCCGTGGTAGAGCTCCGGCTGGTCCGCATGCTGCAGCACGTACATGACGTGGGTGCCGCCGACGCCTTGCGGGTCGTAGACACCGGCCTTGTCGTAACCGCGTTCCTTCAGGTCTTCGATCCGTTCCTCGGCGAACTCATGCATGTCCTCCTTCGAACCGAAGCGGATGGCGCCGGTTGGGCAGGCCTTGACGCAGGCCGGCTCCAGGCCCACCCCGACGCGGTCGGAGCAGAGACTGCACTTGTAGGCCTTGTTGTCGACCTTGGAGATGCGGGGCACGTCGAACGGACAGCCGGTGACGCAGTTGCCGCAACCGACGCAGTGCTCCGAGATGAAATCAACAATACCGTTCTGGTACTTGATGATCGCACCGGGCGACGGACAGCTCTTGAGGCAGCCCGGATCTTCGCAGTGCATGCAGCCGTCCTTGCGGATCAGCCATTCGAGGCGGTCCTGCTGGACCTCCACCTCGGAGAAGCGCATCACCGTCCAGGACTGCGGCGACAGGTCCACCGGGTTGTCATAGACACCGACGTTGTGACCGACCTCGTCGCGCAGGTCGTTCCACTGCATGCAGGCCACCTGGCAGGCCTTGCAGCCGATGCAGGAGGACACGTCGATGAGCTTGGCCACCTCGATGACCTGGCGGCGGGCGTCAGGGCTGGGCGTGGTCGTGGCCGAGCGCTTCGCGATGTCGAGCGATTGAAGCGAGGACATGATCAGGCTTTCTCAATGTTGACGGTGAAGCTCTTCACTTCCGGCGTCTGGGAATTCGCGTCACCCACGAAGGGGGTCAGCGTATTGACCAGGAAGCCGGGGCGAGCCAGCCCCACGAAGCCCCAGTGATTGGGCAGCCCGACGGTATGCACCCGCTTGCCGCCCACGTCCAGCGACGCCACCCGCTTGGTCACCAGCGCCACGGCCTTGATGGCGCCGCGGTTGGAGCTGACCTTGACGGTGTCGCCGTTGGCGATGCCCTTCTCCTTGGCGAGTTCCTCGCCGATTTCGACAAACTGCTGCGGCTGGATCACCGCATTGGACCGCGCATGCTTGGTCCAGTAGTGGAAGTGCTCGGTCAGGCGATAGCTCGTGGCGACATACGGGAACTTGTCCGGCTTGCCGAACTGGTCGAAGTCGCTCTTGAACACACGCGCGGCCGGATTGCTCTTGGCCTTCGGATTGTTCGGATGCAGCGGATTGACTTCCAGCGGCGTCTCGAACGGCTCATAGTGCTCCGGCAGCGGACCGTCCGCCAGACCGCTGGGCGCGAACAGGCGCGCCACACCTTCGGCGGTCATGATGAACGGGCGCACCGCATCGGGGTCGTTCGGGTTCGCATCCGGACGGATGTCGGGCACGTCCGAGCCGGTCCACTTGTCACCGGTCCAGCTGATCAGGCGGCGCTTGGCATTCCAGGGCTTGCCGCTCGGGTCGCAGGAGGCCGCGTTGTAGAGCACGCGGCGGTTCGCCGGCCAGGCCCAGGCCCAGTTCAGCGTCTGGCCGATGCCCCACGGGTCCGAATTGTCCCGGCGAGCCATCTGGTTGCCCGCCTGTGTCCAGGCGCCGGCATAGATCCAGCAGCCGCTCGAGGTCGAGCCGTCGTCGCGCAGCAGGCCGAAACCGGAGAGCTGCTCACCGGCCTTGGCCAGCACCTTGGTCGGGTCCTTCGGATCCAGCACGTCGGCCAGCGCCTTGCCGTTGAATTCCATCGCCAGCTCTTCCGCGGACGGGCTGTTCGGAATCTTGTAGGGCCAGCTCAGGTTGACGATCGGATCCGGGAAGGCGCCGCCCTCCTTCTGGTAGAGCGCGCGCAGGCGCAGGAACAGCTCGGCAATGATCTCCGCGTCCTGCTTGGCTTCGCCCGGAGGCTCGGCGCCGCGCCAGTGCCACTGCAGCCAGCGACCGGAATTGGTCAGCGACCCGTCCTCTTCCGCGAAGCAGGTGCTCGGGAAGCGGAACACGGTCGTCTGGATCTCTTCCGTCTTGACGTCGTGGTACTCGCCGTAGTTCTTCCAGAAGTTCGCGGTCTCCGTCTCGAGCGGGTCGATGATGACCAGGTACTTCAGCTTGGACAGGCTCTCGACCACCTTGGTCTTGTTGGCCAGCGACGCCACCGGGTTGAAGCCCTGGCAGATGTAGCCGTTGACCTTGCCCTGATGCATCAGGTCGAAGGTCTGCAGCATGTCATAGCCCTTGTCCCACTTCGGCAGATAGTGGTAGGCCCAGTCGTTGTCCTTGGTCGCGGCCTTGCCCCACCAGGCCTTCTGCTGGCTGACGAAGAACTTGGGATAGTTCTGCCAGAAGCTCATCTGGTTGGGACGCAGCGGCTTGAGGGCACGAGTCTTGTAGTACGTGTCCAGGTCCTGCTCGGACTCCTTGGGCAGGCTCATGTAGCCAGTCAGGGCCGTCGAGAGCAGGCCCAGGTCGGTCAGGCCCTGGATGTTGCTGTGACCGCGCAGCGCGTTCATGCCGCCACCGGCCAGGCCGATGTTGCCCAGCAGCAGCTGCACCAGTGCACCCGTGCGGATGATCTGGGAGCCCTGGCTGTGCTGTGTCCAGCCCAGCGCGTACATGATGGTCATGACCTTGCCCGGCGCCGAGGTCTCCGCGATGGACTCGCAGATCTTCAGGAACTTGTCCTTCGGCGTGCCGGAGATGGTGCTGACCATTTCAGGCGTGTAGCGCGCATAGTGCTGCTTCATCAGCTGCAGCACGCAGCGGGGGTGCTGCAGGGTCGGATCGACCTTGGCAAACCCCTTCTCGTCCATCTCATAGGCCCAGGACGAGTTGTTGTAGCTGCGCTTGGCCGCGTCATAGCCCGAGAACAGACCGTCCTCGAACTTGTAGGCCTCGCCAACGATGAAGCTGCCGTTGGTGTAGTGCTTGACGTACTCGTGCTGGATCTTGTCGTTGGACAAGAGATAGTTGATCACGCCACCCAGGAAGGCGATGTCCGACCCCGCGCGGATGGGCGCGTAGTAGTCGCTCATCGCGGCCGAGCGGGTGAAGCGCGGGTCCACGACGATGAGTTTCGCCTTGTTGTGATGCTTGGCCTCGATCACCCACTTGAAACCGCAGGGATGGGCCTCGGCGGCATTGCCGCCCATGATCAGGATCAGGTCAGCGTTCTTGATGTCCACCCAATGGTTGGTCATCGCGCCGCGTCCGAACGTCGGGGCCAGACTGGCCACCGTCGGTCCGTGTCAAACGCGCGCTTGATTGTCGAACGCGAGCAACCCCATCGAGCGCATCGCCTTGTGGGTGATGTAGCCCGATTCATTCGACGACGCCGAGGCGCACAGCATGCCGGTGGTCAACCAGCGGTTGACGGTCTGGCCCTGCGCATTGGTGGCGACGAAGTTGGCGTCACGGTCCGCCTTCATCAGCTTGACGACACGGTTCAGTGCCTCGTCCCAGCTGACGCGCTTCCATTCCTTGGAACCGGCTTCGCGGATCTCCGGATGCTTCAGGCGGTTGGGGCTGTGGATGAAGTCCAGCAGGCCGGCGCCCTTCGGGCACAGCGTGCCGCGGTTCACCGGATGGTCCGGATCGCCTTCGATGTGAACGATCTCGCTCTTGACGTTCTTGGCCTTGTCACCGAGCGAGTACATGATGAGACCGCAACCCACCGAGCAGTACGGGCAGGTGTTGCGTGTTTCTGTCGCCCGGGAGAGCTTGAACTGGCGTGTCTCCGCCAGTGCCGCGGTGGGGGAGAACCCCAGCGCAACGAGGCTGGAGCCCATCACGGCCGCCCCGCTCACCCGGAAGAAGTGCCTCCGGTTCATGTCCATGTTATCGATGCCTCCTGAGATGGCGACGTTGCCACCTCGGAAAAAATCACGGCCGACACGCGGCCCGCATTCATTATTTCCACACAAAGCGAAAGCTTTGTCCAATGTCAGAGCGCGAAGAAGTGTGCAGTGGCACACGCCACCCGCACAGTCGTCCTTCAGAATATGCTTCCAAAGTTGTACAGATGGCCGGGAAGCCCGTGTTCATCGGGGTTGCGGCACGCCATCAAAAAAGCGCACGACCTTTCGGACGCGCGCTCAGCGTTCTGGATGTGGGGCGATGACGACGTGTCAGCCCCCTTTCCCATCTTTTGCACTGCACAAAAACCAAGCCCCAGACTCTGGCAAATGACCCGAGTTTGCAGCCTCGCTGAAAACCCAAAATTTGCAGTTTCCAGCAGAGTTTTTGCTAGACCTTTGGAGTATGGGTCCGTGTCAGGTCGATTTGGAGATGGTGATGGTCGGGAACTTCGAGGAGTAGTCCTTGGCCTGACCCGCCAGCTTGACCGCCACCTTGCGGGCGATCGCCTTGTAGGCGGCAGCATGGACGCTGTCCGGCTCGGCCACCACGGTGGGCTTGCCGCTGTCGGCCTGCTCACGGATGGACAGCGCCAGTGGCAGGGAGCCCAGCAGCTCCATGCCGTACTGCTCCGCCATGCGCGCACCACCGCCGCTGCCAAAGATGTGCTCGGCGTGGCCGCAGTTGCTGCACACATGCACGGCCATGTTCTCGACGATGCCGAGGATGGGCACGCCCACCTTCTCGAACATCTTCAACCCCTTCTTGGCATCGATCAGCGCGATGTCCTGCGGCGTGGTCACGATGACCGAGCCACTCACCGGCACACGCTGCGACAGCGTCAGCTGGATGTCGCCGGTGCCCGGAGGCATGTCGATGACCAGATAGTCCAGGTCGCGCCAGCGGGTCTGGCGCAGCAGCTGCTCCAGCGCCTGGGTGGCCATCGGACCGCGCCAGACCATGGCCTGGTCTTCTTCCACCAGGAAGCCAATGGACATCAGCTGCAGCCCATGAGAGACCAGCGGCTCCATCGTCTGACCGTCGGTGCTTTCCGGCCGACCCTGGATGCCGAGCATCAGGGGCAGGCTGGGGCCGTAAATGTCCGCATCCAGCAGGCCGACGTTCGCGCCTTCGGCTGCGAGGGCCAGCGCCAGGTTGGCCGCCGTGGTGCTCTTGCCCACACCGCCCTTGCCCGACGCCACGGCCACGATGTTCTTCACCCCGGGCAGCAGCTGCACGCCGCGCTGCACCGCATGCGCAATGATTTTGCTGGTGATGCTCACGCTCACGTTGCCCACGCCGGCGACGCTGCGCGCAGCGGCGACCAGGGCGCCACGCAGGCTGTCGATCTGGCTGGCGGCGGGATACCCCAGCTCGACATCGAAGCTGACCGAGTCGCCTTGAATGCGCAGGTTCTTGAGTTGCCGGGTCGAGACGAGATCGCGACCGGTATTGGGATCCACCACCTGCTGCAGGGCGGCCAGGAGGGTGGCTTCTTGAATTTGGGACATGTGAACCTCAATGGAGTGCGTCAGTCTAGCCGAGGGGACTTTGCCTCAACAAAGCGGGGGACAAGACGCGGGAGGATGCGCGGGCGCGGTGAAGAGCTGCAAAGACAAGCCCATACCCAAGCGAAGAATGCCTGCGCCAAAACAAAAAAGGGCACAGCAAGCTGTGCCCTTTCGGGGGTTTCGATGACCGATTGGACGAAGCGCGAGAGATTCTGCTGCTTCAGTCCATGCCGCACGGGATGCGCGTCATCGAAAGAGTTGGTGGGCCCTGAGTGACTCGAACACTCGACCAACGGATTAAGAGTCCGCTGCTCTACCAACTGAGCTAAGAGCCCGATATTCTGTAAATTCTCAAATCGTGTCTGTAGTGGTGGGCCCTGAAGGATTCGAACCTTCGACCAACGGATTAAGAGTCCGCTGCTCTACCAACTGAGCTAAGAGCCCCCGGATCCACTGCAAGCCATACTATAAATCATAATATGACCTGCCGACATAATCTTCGCGCCAATTCTAGCACGATTTTTTCAGTATCCTTCGTCAATCAACCGCAACGTTCACGGAAAATCGACGAAAGACAATGCAAACTTCGTTTAAAAGCTTGGTTTACAAGCTTCGTTTGCAAGCTTCGTTTGCAAGCTTTGTTGCTCGAGCTTTTTACCGAGTATCTCAAGGTAAAAAAATCACAGCAAAACTCGCATGGTGGGTCGTGCAGGATTCGAACCTGCGACCAACGGATTAAAAGTCCGCTGCTCTACCGACTGAGCTAACGACCCATCGTCTTACTCTTCGAGGTGTTCGCCCCTCAGCAGAGCCGCAGATTATAGAGCGATTTTTTCGCGGCGCGCAAGTGCCTTCAAATACTGCGCCACCAGGTCGGCGGCGGCCACCATGCCGAAGCCCGCCGTCACCGCCACGCTCGAGCCGTAACCATGGCAGTTGAGGCTGCCGTCCACCTCACAGGCGGCTTCCGGACGCCGCACCGGCTCGCGCGAAAAGACGCAGCGCACACCCATGCTTCCCTGCTTCGGCAGCCCATGGAGCTTGCGCAGCCGCTGACGCAGACTGGCCAGCAGCGGGTCATGGGTGGTCTCGGACAGATCCAGCACTTCCACGTCCTGCGGACGATGCTTGCCGCCCGCAGCCCCCACACACAGATGCGCCAGCTTCAACCGGCGCGCCCAGGCGGCGATCTGCGCCTTGGCCCGCACCTGGTCGCAGGCGTCCACGATGCCGTCGATCTGCACGTCGCCCAGCAGCAGCGGCCAGTTCTCGTCGTCCACGAATTCCTCGATGGTCAACACCTCGCAGCCGGGGTGAATGTCCGCCACCCGCTGCTTCAAGGCTTCGGCCTTGGCCATGCCCAGCGTGCTGCCCAGCGCCTGCACCTGCCGGTTGATGTTGGACTCGGCCACATGGTCCAGGTCGATCAGCACCAGCCGCGCCACGCCCATGCGGGCCAGCGCTTCGACCACCCACGAGCCGACGCCACCCAGACCCACCACTGCAAAGCGGGCGGCACGCAAGTGGCGATAGTCGCGCTCGCCATGCAGGCGCTGCAGGCCGCCGAAGCGGCGTTCGCTGTCGGCGTCGAGGTCGTGGGCAGGAGCGGTGGAGGGCGTCTCGGTCATGCCGATCATCGTCTCAGAAACAGCAAAGCCCCGCGGAGTCTCCGGCGGGGCCTGGGTCCGCAACCGCGCCCCCTTCACGGGCGGCACCGGCGGCGGCGTTGCAGGGTCAGCGCAGCGAGGCGAGCCGCTCCTTGGCGGCGCGCGCGGCTTCGGTGTTCGGATAGGCCTTGATCAGGTCATCCAGCGTCTTGCGAGCGCTCTTGGTGTCCTTCAGTTCGACCTGGCAATTGGCGATGGCCAGCAGGCTTTCGGGCGCCCGGGCGTGATCCGGATTGGCCGCCACGAAGGACTTGAAGGTCGAGATCGCGCCCTTGTAGTCGCGCTTGCCATATTGCGCATTGCCCAGCCAGAAGCGCACGGTATCGGTATAGCCGCTGGCGGGATAACGCTGCAGAAAAGAGGAATAGGCCGACACGGCTTCATTGAAGTCGCCGTTGCGGATCAGGCCCATGGCGGCGTCGAACTGCCGCTTTTCTTCCGGATCTGCCTGGAATTCCTTGCCGTCCACGGACACCTTCTGGGGTTCCAGCGGACGCAGGCGGTTGTCGATGGTCGCGGTCTGGTCGGACACCTTGCGCTGGGTTTCCGACAGATCACGCGCCAGCTGTTCATTCTGACCTCTCAGCTTGGCGATCTCGGCCCGCAGGCCGTCGATCTGCCCGGAGAGGTCCAGCAGGCCCCGCTGAGCGGTGGCCAGCTGGTTCTGGAGCTGCTCAAGACGGGCACGCTGCGCATCCTCGTTCTGCGTCTGCTTGGCACGGAGGTCCAGGATGGCCTTGCGGGCCTCATCATCCTCAAACAGTGCGGCCTGCGCCGGACCGCTGACGGTCCAGGCCAGGACCACGCCCAGCATCAACGGGGAGAAACGGGGAAAACGCAGCATGCTCATCTCTCTCACTTATCGCGCAGTTCGACGCGGCGGTTCTTGGCCCACGCCTCTTCGGTGTGGCCATTATCAGCCGGACGCTCCTTGCCGAAGCTCACCGGCTCGACCTGGCTCGAAGCCACGCCCAGCAGGGTCAGCGACTTGGCCACGGCTTCCGCACGCTTCTGACCCAGGGCCAGGTTGTACTCACGGCCGCCGCGCTCGTCGGTGTGACCTTCCAGGCTCAGCGTCAGCGACTTCTTGTTGTTCAGGCGCTTGGCGTGGGTCTCGATCAGGTTGCGGTAGTCGTCCTTGACCACGTAGCTGTCGAAGTCGAAGTAAACCACGCGCTGGTTGGCCACGGCCTCGTCCAGCTGCTTACCCAGGTCAACGGTCGCCACCGGGCGCTCGGACACGGGCGGGGCGACCGGGGCGGTCGGCTGCTGGGTCACCGGCTGAGCGGTTTCGACCGGCGGCTTTTCGTCCAGCTTGGTCGAGCTGCAAGCAGCCAGGGCGGCAGCTGCCACCAGGCTCAGCATCAGTTTTTCGATTTTCATGAGTAAGCGCTCCTAATGATCAAGGGCAGGCGAGTGTCGGCAGGACGCCGGAAATACCGGCATCAGCCGGAAAAACACGAATTGTGAAGCAATCGTCGGTCACGCTGTAAGACCCGCGAGCGTCAGCAGCACCCTTCCCGCCGATGACAGATTCGCGACTCGCACATTCGTGAGCCGGCGCGAAGGGGACTAGGGCAAACCGGATGCCTGACATGGACGTCAGTTGCCGAACGGGCCCCAGGCGGGCTCGCGGATGTCCGCCACCGTGGGGGTCGCCAGTTTGGCTTTGACCTTGCCGTCGAGGGTGGTCGTCATCAGCACGTCCCGGCCGCCCGCGCGGGTGGCGTAGACGATCAGCTTGCCGTTGGGCGCGAAGCTCGGGCTTTCGTCGTCCGTCGTGTCGGTCACCTGCTGCACATTGCCGCTGGCCAGGTCCATCACGCACAGCTTGAAGGTGCCACCGCCCACCCGGGTGACGTAGGCCAGGGTGCGGCCATCCGGACTGATGGTGGGGCTGATGTTGTAGTTGCCGCTGAAGGTCACGCGCTCCGCACTGCCGCCGCCGGCCGGCATGCGGTAGATCTGGGGCGCGCCGCCGCGGTCACTCACGAAATAGATCTGGGCGCCGTCCGGGGTGAACACCGGTTCGGTATCGATGGACGGGCTTTGCGTCAGGCGGCGCACGCCCTCCCCGTTCCGGCCGATCAGGTACAGCTGCGAGCCACCGTCACGAGACAGCGTCAGCGCCAGCTGCTGCCCGTTGGGCGAGAAGGCCGGAGCGCTGTTGCTGCCGCGGAAGTCGGCGATCTTGCGGCGGCGACCGGTGCGCAGATCCTGGATCCAGACCACCGCCTTGCGGGTTTCGAAGGACACATAGGCCAGTTCGCTGCCGTCCGGCGACCAGGCCGGGGAGATGATCGGCTCCGGACTGGCCAGCACGGTCTGCTCGCCCTCACCGTCCGCATCCGCGACGCGCAGGGTGTAGCGCGGACCGGCCTTGTTCACATAGACCAGACGGGTGGCGAAGACGCCGCGGTCCCCGGTCAGTTTCTGGTAAATCGCGTCGGCAATCTTGTGGGCGGCCAGGCGCAGGTCGGCGGTGACGACGGGCAGACTTTCGCTGGCCAGGTCCTGGCCCTTGACCACGTCCCAGAGGCGGTACCGCACGTCGAAACGGCCGTCGGCCAGTCGGGTGGCGGAGCCAGCCACGAGCGCGTCGGCCGCGCGCGAGCGCCATTCGCCGTACTGCGGGACGCTGGTTTCGGACAGGCCCGGCTGGCCCGGGACCATGCTGAACTGCCCACTGCGCTCGAGGTCGGCACGGATGATCGCGCCCAGCGCCTGACCGGTGGCCGTTTCATCCTTGAAATCGTTGATGGCGATCGGCAGCCGCGTGGCGCCGACCCCAGCGATCTCGACCCGGAACTGGGCCCAGGCGGAGGACCAGGTGGGCACGGTGAGCCCGGCGGCGACGCTGCCCAGCAGGGCGCGGCGTGTCAATGTCGTCGAAGGCGAGGCAGGTGTCTTGTTGATCATGGCTTGCGCAATGAATGAAGTCCGAATTGTGCACGAGCCGCACGCGGGCGTTGCCCGGTGCGCTTCGCAAGAGGCTACGAATTGTCCCGGTGGAATCTCACGGCGCTGGCGTGGGACTGGTCAGGATTGGGGAGTCCATGCAAACCCTGAGGGGTGATGCGCTGAACCCTTGCGCATGAGAGTCATGGATCCCGGCAAGCGGTGCTGCCCAGAATGTCCCCAATCGTTCGTGACGTCGCGTCATCCGCCGGTCTCCAAAGTGGTGTCCCTCATGCCGAAGCTGCCCTGCCGCCTTTTTGCCTGCCATGCCCCCAACCTCTCCCCCTCCCCTTCCGCGTCCGCCGCTGCGGGGCGGCTGCGCGCCGCCGACAACGGCTTAACGGCTGGGGCGCAAGGCAGGACCACAAGGGCGGATGCGCCAGCACCGCTGTCCGCACAGGCGGCGACCACTGGTCATCCGGCAGCCCGGGATCGAAGGGCAAATACCCTGCCTGCACGGGGTCTTCGACCCGCCTGGCTCGGGGGGATGCGGCACTGGAGCGTGGCGCTGCTCGGCCCGCTGATCGCCCCGCTGCTCGCCTTGAGTGCGGCTCACGCCAAAGGCACGACACTGGACGCAGCAGGTGGCGAAGACCCGGCCCCGGTGGTGCTGGTGACCCCGTTCGTGGAAGGCAGTGGTCCGGACCATGTGGCACGGGTGCTGGCGCGGGCCTGGTCCGCGCGCACCGGAGAGTCCGTGACCGTGAAGAACCTGCCCGAGGACCAGGGCCGCACGGCAGCACGGTGGGTGGCGGAGGCCGGCACAGACGGTCGCCTGGTGCTGCTGACCAGCGCGCGGATGCTGGATGCTCACCCGCCAGTGCTGCGTGCGGATCGGCAACGCCGGGGGACTGCCGAGTCTGCGAGTGCTGCACAGTGGGAGGCCTCGCCTCCGGTCTCGCTCGCGCGCTTTCGGCTGCTGGCCCAGGTGGGCGGCCTGCCGTTCATGTCCGTCTTCCCGGCGGATCTGACCCCGAGCCCAATGCAGTCCCGGGCCGCCCAGCTGCTTGGCGGCTCCCGCCCACCGCCGGATCCCCGCATCCTGTCGGCGCTCGCCCGCATGGATGATCTCTCCGCCGACGCCAGTGACCGCATCGAGGCCGGCCGCGCATCCGGCAGCGGCTCAGTCCACCGCGTCACCACCCGGACCCTGCCCCCGCTGATCAGCCACCCGGACCGTTTTCCACGTACCAACTGGAATGGCTTGCTCGTGTCTGCACAAATGCCTGCGGCGCGTGCCGAGGCGATGCAGCACCTCTTCAGCGCCCTGCTCTCGCGCCCGGACGTCCGTTGGGCCGTGGCCGAGGCGGGCAGCGATCTCTGGGAAGCGATTCCGCCGCCGATGCCCGTCGAAACGATGCCGCTGCGGCGTTGAATGTGCCGCCAGGTGCGCACCTGAGGGTGCCCCGCCGACTGCGCCCCCCCCTGCGTTCGAGTGCGCTGCTGAAGACGCGCCTCAGTCAGCGAGCGACCAGTGGGCGCGATGCACCCGCAGCCAGCCCGAAACGTGCGCATACAGACTTTGCGCGCTGAGCAAGCACTCAGCCGCAGTCGCCTCAGGGACCAGATCGCCCGAATAGTCCGCCAGGTTGCGCTGCTTGCGGAGCGCATCCAACACGATCACGTCGGCAGACGGCACACCGACACTGACCGTCAACGACTGGAGGGCAGTCTGATGATGTCCCGGCTTGCTGGTCAAGGTGCGATAACCGTTGGATTGCAGAGCCGCCATCGCGCACTGCAGGATGGCTTTGTACGCAGCGTCAAAACGGTTTTCCGCGCTGAGCTGAGGGAGCTGCGCATCTGCAATGTTGCGCCGGGCGGCGGCCAGCAACTTCCCGATCATCAATGGGTCAGGCTCAATCGTGTCCAGTGTCACGCCCAACAAGTTCTGCAAGGTCATCGGCATTCCCGATCAGGAAGATCTTGGGACGTGACAGCACATCCCGCAGAAAAGGCTCGGCGCGCGCTTTGACCCTGAACTCCTCGGGCGAAAAGACCTTCGGATTCACATCGCGACCCAACTGGGTCTGGGCCGGAAACAGCGCTTCCACCACTTCCCTGAAGCTTGCTTGGCCGACGAGCATCACGTCAACGTCACTTCCTGCTGACTCTTCACCTCGCCCCACCGATCCAAAGATGAAGGCCGACTTCAATCGGTCAGCCAGAGGCATCAAAGCTTCGGCGAGGACCTCCCCCATGCCGGCGGTCTTGCGCAGGATGCTGGCGAGCTCCGTATAGATGGGGCCCTGCACCTGCGCACTGTAGACCTGCTGATTGCCGCGCTTTTCTCGCCTGAGCAGGCCGGCCTCCACCAACTTGTTCAGCTCGCGCGTCACTGTGCCGGACGCAAGCCCCGTCCGGCGCGACACCTCGCGTCCATGCAGCGCGAGTTCTGGCCGCAACAGGAGCAACGCGAGGATTCGGCGGCGGTATTCCGGGAACAGGAGGGAGGCGTCAAAATGCTGCATATTCGGCAGCGATTGTCGCCTTTTTTGCAGCGACTTGTCCGGCCAGGCCCCAGGCCGGCTGACCGCGCGGACACGAGCCCCGATGGCCACCCAAATCTTGGGGGCAGCTGGCTCCGCAGAGGGCCCAGCAGTGGCCCCCGTAGATGGCCCCCTCGGTCGCCGCTCACATCAGCACGATGTCGTAATGCTCGGTCTGATTGGTCGGCTCGGCCGTCAATGAAATCGGCTTGCCAATGAAGTCTGACAGCCCGGCCAGATGCTGGCTCTCTTCATCCAACAGCATCTCCACCACATTCGCCGCCGCCACCACCCGGAATTCTTTCGGGTTGAACTGCCGGGACTCCCGCAGGATCTCCCGCATGATCTCGTAGCAGATGCTTCGGGCCGTCTTCACCTGCCCGCGGGCCTCGCAGGTCGGGCACGGCTCGCACAGCATGCGGGACAGACTCTCGCGGGTGCGCTTGCGGGTCAGTTCCACCAGCCCCAGCTGGGTGAAGCCGCCGACCGTCACCTTGGTGCGGTCGCGACTCAGCTGCTTGCGGAACTCCTGCAGCACCGCCGTCTTGTGCTCCTCGCGGGTCATGTCGATGAAGTCAACGATGATGATCCCGCCCAGGTTGCGCAGCCGCAGTTGCCGTCCAATCGCGCCCGCGGCCTCCAGGTTGGTCTTGAAGATGGTGTCGTCGAAATTCCGCGCACCCACAAAGCCGCCCGTGTTGACGTCAATCGTGGTCATCGCTTCGGTCTGGTCGATGATCAGGTAGCCGCCCGACTTCAGATCCACCCGTCGTGCCAACGCCCGTGCCACCTCGGCGTCGATGTTGTGCAGGTCGAAGATCGGCCGCTCGCCGCGATACAGATCCAGCTTGGCCGTGGCCGCCGGCATGTAGGCCTCGCCGAATCCGCGCAGCACGTCGTATTGCAGCTTGGAATCGATGCGGATGGAATTGGTCCGCTCACTGGCCAGGTCGCGCAGCACCCGTTCCACCAAACTCAGGTCCTGGAACAGCAAGGTGCCCGGCGGCTCGCGCAGGCTCTTCTCGCGAATGGTGCCCCAGGTCTTGCGCAAGTAGGCGATGTCGGCCGCCAGTTCGTCGTCGCTCGCTTCTTCCGCATTGGTCCGCAGGATGAAGCCGCCGGTGTTGCCGTCCTGCACGCCCGCCGAGGCGAGCGTCTGCATGCGGCTGCGCAGCGCATCACGTGCCTCCGGCGAGCCGATCTTCTGCGAGATGCCGATGTGGTTGTCCTGCGGCAGATGCACCAGCAGCCGCCCCGCAATCGAGATCTGGGTGGACAGTCGCGCGCCCTTGGTCCCGATCGGGTCCTTGATCACCTGGACCGTCAGCGCCTGGCCTTCATAGACCTGCCGCTCGATCGGCACCGGATGAGCCCCGTCCCCATGATGGTTGCGGGGCGTCACGCCATTCAGATGCAGGTCGGCCACATGCAGGAAGGCGGCCCGCTCCAGGCCGATATCGATGAACGCGGACTGCATGCCCGGCAGCACCCGCGCCACCTTGCCCAGATACACGTTGCCCACCAGGCCGCGCTCGAGCGTGCGCTCGATGTGCAATTCCTGCACCGCGCCGTTCTCGACCACCGCCACCCGTGTCTCCTGCGGGGACCAGTTGATCAGGATATCTTCCATATTGTTGTGCTCCAGCGCTCCCGTCAGCCTCGGGGCTGACGGCATCGCTTGGGCTACAGCACCCAGCCTGCGACCTTCAGCAAGCGGGCCGTTTCATGCAGCGGCAGCCCCATGATGCCCGAATAACTGCCGCTGATGTGGCTGATCCATGCCGCCGCCTGACTTTGTATCGCATAGCTGCCGGCCTTGCCCATCGGCTCGCCGGAGGCCACATACGCCGCCAGCCGGTCCTCCGGCACCGCCTCGAAGCGGACGGTGGACACGCTCAGTGCCGCGGAGATCTGCTCAGCGCCCTGGGCATCCGTGTGCCCCAGCGCCACGGCCGTCAGCACCCGATGCGTTTGGCCGCTGAGCCGGCGCAGCGTCGCCAGGGCCTCGTCGGCATTCGCCGGCTTGCCCAGGATGTCGGCGCCCAGCGCGACGGTGGTGTCGGCACACAGCACCGCGCCTGCCGGCAGGCCGCGACGGCCCCGCCGCTCCAGCGCTGCCTTCAGCTTGGCCAGGGTCACCCGCTGGACATAGTCGTCCGGCGACTCCCCTGCCCTCACCGCTTCCAGCGCCTCCGCATCTTCGTCCTCGCCAGGCAGCAGCAACTCATGCGCCACGCCGATCTGATCGAGCAACTGGCGACGGCGGGGGCTTTGCGAAGCGAGATAGAGGATGGGCATCAAGACGGAACTCGGCAACTCATTCACGGTGATACGGATGCCCTTCCATCACCGACCAGGCCCGGTACAGGCCTTCGGCGAGCAGCACCCGCACAAAGGCATGCGGCAGGGTCAGGTCGGAGAGGCGGAGCATCTCGTCGGCGGTGGCCTTCAAGCCAGGGTCCAGACCGTCCGGGCCCCCGATGAAGATCGCGACATCCCGCCCGTCGCCGCGCCAGGTCTCCAGGCGCTGCGCGAGCTGCCGGGAGGTGACCCGGTCGCCACGCTCGTCGAGGATCACCCGGCGCGCGCCCTTGGGGCAGGCGCCTTCCAGACGCTGCGCCTCGGCGGCCATCAGTTGCTCGGTGCTCTTGCCGGTGGTCCGGGGCTCGGCCTTGACGGCCTTGAGCTCCAGACGCATCTCGGGCGGGAAGCGCTTGGCGAAGTCCTCGTACGCTTCATCCGCCCAGGCCGGCATCTTCTGGCCGACCGCACACAACACCAGCCGCACGGACTCAGGCCTTGGACTTCGACTTGGTGCCGGTGGTCACCGTGGTCTTGCGGGCGGCGGGCTTCTTCACGGCCGACTTGGTGGCCGGCTTGGCTGCCGATTTGGCTGCGGGGCGGGCCGCTGACTTCGCTGCGGGCTTGGCCGCCGTCTTGGTGGCCACCGCCTTCTTCGCCGCTGGCTTCTTCGTGCCGACCTTGATGGTCTGCGCGATCACTTCCTTCGGCGCAGAACGGCCCGCGGTCTTGCGAGCAGCCGGCTTGGCCGCGCCGGCTTTGGCGGCGACCGTGCTGGTGGCCTTGGTCCCAGTGGTCTTGCTGGTCGTCTTGGTGGCGGTCTTGCTGGCCACCTTGCCGGCCGACTTGGCGGTGGCCTTGCCGGCAGCCGTCTTGCCCGCGGCAGCCTTGCCAGCCGGCTTGGCTGACGACTTGACAGACGACTTGCCTGCCGGCGCCTTGCCGTCCGCCTTGACGGCAGCCGACTTGCTGCCCGCAGCGCGCGTCGGCGCCTTCTTGGCCGGTGCGGCGGCGCTGGTGGCAGCCTTGGCCTTGCGGGCCGGCTTCTTCACCATCACGCCGTCTTCGTCTTCCTCGTCCATCGGCTCGGACGCCTTCACCAGACGGGTGCCGCTGTCGCCCAGCTTCAGCTTGACCGGCTTGCCGCCCCACAGTTCTTCCAGGTGGTAGTACTCGCGGATGGCGGGCTGCATCACATGCACCACGGCAGCGCCGCAGTCCACGATGATCCATTCGCCGTTGTCTTCGCCTTCGGTGCGCATGACCTGCATGCCCCGCTTCTTCACCGTCTCCCGCACGCTGGACGCCAGGGCCTTGGTCTGCCGGTTGCTTGTGCCCGAGGCGATGATCACGCGCTCGAACAGGGGCGACAGTGCTTCGGTGTCGAAGACCAGGATGTCCTGGGCCTTCACATCTTCCAGACCATCGACGATGGCACGTTGCAGTTTCTTGATGTCCATTCAGTGCTCACTGTAGAGACGGTGCAGGCCAATATAACCTGCAACCTTTTCGCCCACCACGGGCCTCACGTCCCCGCCCGAAGCCGCACGACGGCGCACTTCGGTGGATGACCATACCAGCGCCGGCATCTGCAGCCGCACCAGCCGATGGGGCCGGTCCAGCAGCGCCGCCGGCGCCTTCACTTCGTCGGACCCGCGGGCGGCCACGGCCAGCCCCACACGTCCGATCAGGTCTTCCCACCCTCGCCAGGTGGGAAGACCCGCCAATTGATCCTGTCCCAGGATCAGCCAGAGCTGATCACCGGGATGTTGCGCCTGCCAGTCCTTCACCGACTCCAGCGTGTAGCTGGGACCGGCGCGGCGCAGTTCGCTGTCGTCCAGCACGAACCGGGGTTCGTCTTCAATCATCAGCCGGACCATGGCCGCCCGATGCTCCGCGGCCGCCAATGTCCGACCGGCCTGCTGCTTCTGCCACGGCTGGCCAGCCACCACCCAGCGGACTTCGTCCAGCCGCAGCTGCGCCAGTGCCGCTTCGGCCAGGGCTCGATGCGCCAGATGCACCGGGTCGAACGACCCGCCGAACCACCCGACCTGCCGGACCTGGGCACGCCCCGTGGCCGACGACGGCCCGGCGATCGCTGCGGTGCCGTTCAGAACCACAGGTGGGTCGCTTCTTCGTCCGCCCAGTCACGCGGCCGGAGGAAGTCGGTGTAGAGCCGCGCTTCCGGCGTGCCGGGCTCCGGCTGCCAGTCATACCGCCACTGGGCCATCGGCGGCATGGACATCAGGATAGATTCCGTCCGTCCGCCCGACTGGAGCCCGAACAGCGTGCCACGGTCAAAAACCAGATTGAACTCCACATACCGACCACGACGGTAGGCCTGGAAGTCCCGTTCCCGCTCGCCGTACGCGGCGCCATGCCGGCGTTCGACGATCGGCTGGTAGGCCGGCACAAAGGCGTCGCCCACCGACTGCATCATGCCGAAGGCCTCATCGAAGCCGCCCTCGGCGTAGTCGTCGAAGAAGACGCCGCCGATGCCTCGCGGCTCGTTGCGGTGCTTCAGATAGAAGTATTCGTCGCACCAGGCCTTGAAGCGCGGATACAGCTCCGCGCCGTGAGGCTCCAGTGCCGACCGGCAGGTGCGATGGAAATGCTGGGCGTCCCGCTCGAACCCGTAATACGGAGTGAGGTCCATGCCGCCGCCAAACCACACCACCGCCGGCGCTTCCGCCGGCAGGGCCGCGAACATCCGCACATTCATGTGGACGGTCGGCACATACGGATTGTGCGGGTGCAGCACCAGGGACACCCCCATCGCCTCAAACGGCGCCCCGGCCAGCTCCGGCCGGTGGGCCGTGGCAGACGGGGGCAACACCCGGCCCTTCACATGCGAGAAATTCACCCCGCCGCGCTCGAACAACCCGCCATTCTCGATCAAACGCACGCGCCCGTCACCTTCGAGGCGCCCACCGGGCTCCCGCTGCCAGACGTCTTCAATGAAAGACTGTCCGTCCAGCGCCTCCATCGAGGAGACGATGCGCTGCTGCAAGCCCAGCAGGTAGTCGCGCACCAACTGAGTGTTCATCGATTCACCTTTCTTCAGGACGCTTCGCCCTCTCCGCCGCGGTCTGGGCCGGCTCGCGCCGATCTGCAGCGCCCGCCGCCGCCCAGCGCCAATGAGGCACCCATCGGGCACCCATCAACGCCAGCCAGCGTCAACCCTCACCTGATGGCGCCGCCCTGCCCTCATGTCGGCGCGCCATCCCGCAAGGGGGCGATTGTCGGTCCTAAATGGGGTGATGCGTCGCGAGGTGCTCCGGGCGGGTTGGCAAGGTGTGGTGAGAAGCTTGATTTGGGGTGAATCCAGAGGGCCATCTTCAAACGCCGGTGCCGCTGGCGCGGGTGACACGGACTGGGCGGATGGGCCGGGCTTTCAAGCACGCAGCCGGATCGGGCCGGCCTGGTCGGGGTGCTTGCCCTGGCGGCCCTTGAGCACTTCGGCAAACAGGGCGAAGTCGCGTGCGGGGTCTCCGCTGAGCTCGACGAATTCGGTGAACACCACCGTGCGGGTGGCGTAGTCGAAGGCGGTCACCGCCACCGGCACCTTGGCCTGCACGGCCACCCAGTAAGCCCCCGACTTCCAGCTGTCGGTATAGGACCGGGTGCCCTCCGGCGCCACGATCAGCCAAAACTGCTCGCCCCGCTCCCGCGCACGCTCCATCTGCGCCACGGTGTCGCCCACCAGACCATTGGCGGCACGGCGGTTCACCGGAACACCGCCGACGGCGCGCATCCAGCGGCCAAACAGCGGCAGCTTGAAGAGGCTGTCCTTCGCCCAGAACTTCAGTTCGAAGCCCATCGTCCATTTGGACAGCAGGCCAATGGGGAAGTCCCAATTGGAGGTGTGCGGGTAGACCATCACCACGCCCTGCCGCGCCGGCAGCGAGCGGCCGGCCACCTTCCAGCCGAAGAGCCCCAAGATCCACCCCGCCAGACGGCTACCGGGTGGCAGCGGAATCATCGGACCGGTCCAGCGGCGCGGCAAGGCTGCATTCCTGGAGGGTGCCCCGACGGAAGGCTCGCCGACGGAGGGCTCGCCGACGGAGAAATCGCCAGCGGAGTCCTCAACCGCAGAGGCAGCCCCCGCGCCGGCCGAGAACGCCGTGTCCGTCGCCGAAGGGGCGTGCTGGAGACGCTCGAGAGTCAAGATATCGCTCAAAGTTTCTGGAACCGATATGTTCAAAGAGCCGCGCTGCCGAAGCAACGGGCATTGAACAAATCCAGCCCCGAAACCCTGAAAACTACCGCGTAACGCCGGGCGCGTGGCGGGTGCCCGCTCGGCGCTTCACGGCAGAAGGACCGCTCAGCGCTTCACCGCCCGGTGACCAATATCCTGCCGGTACTGCTTGCCTTCGAACTGGATGGACGTCAGCGCCTGATAGGCCCGCTGCTGGGCATGGCGCACCGCCTCGCCCAGCGCGGTCACGCACAGCACTCGCCCGCCGCTGGTCACCAGGCTGCCATCCGGCTGCTGGGCGGTACCGGCGTGGAAGACCATCGCATCTTCGGCATCTTCCGGCAGGCCGGAGATCACGTCGCCCTTGCGAGGCGACAACGGGTAGCCCCCGGCAGCCATGACCACGCCCAGCGCGGCGCGACGGTCCCACTGCAGCTCGGCCTGGTCCAGCGTGCCGTCCGTGGCGTGCATCAGCACCTCGAACAGGTCGCTCTTGAGGCGCATCATGATCGGCTGCGTTTCCGGATCGCCCATGCGGGTGTTGAATTCCACGGTGCGCGGCTGACCGTTGGCATCGATCATCAGACCGGCATACAGGAAGCCGGTGAACGGCATGCCGTCCCGTGCCATGCCCTGAATGGTGGGCGTGATGATTTCGTGCATCACCTTCGCGTGCACGTTGGGCGTGACCACCGGCGCCGGGGAATAGGCCCCCATGCCGCCGGTATTGGGACCCTGGTCGCCGTCCTGCAGGCGTTTGTGGTCCTGGCTGGTCGCCAGCGGCAGCACGTTCTTGCCGTCGCACAGCACGATGAAGCTGGCTTCTTCGCCTTCCAGGAACTGCTCGATCACCACGCGCGCGCCGCCTTCGTTGTGCACCACGCCCAGCTTGTTGTCCGCGAGGATCCAGTCGATCGCCTGATGGGCTTCTTCCAGAGTCATGGCCACGACCACGCCCTTGCCGGCCGCCAGGCCGTCCGCCTTGATGACGATAGGCGCACCCTGCGCGTCAACATAGGCATGCGCCTGGGCCGGATCGGAGAAGGTCTCGTAAGCCGCCGTGGGAATGCCATGGCGCTTCATGAAGTCCTTGGCGAAGGCCTTGGACGACTCCAGTTGCGCCGCCGCCCGGGTGGGGCCGAAGATGCGCAGGCCGCGGGCGCGGAATTCATCCACCACGCCGGCCGCCAGGAAGGCCTCGGGGCCGACCACCGTCAAGGCGATCTTCTGTTCCTGAGCGAAGTCGGCCAGGGCCTTGATATCGGTGATCGGGACATTCTTGAGTCGCGAATCCCGTGCCGTGCCGCCGTTGCCCGGCGCCACGAACACCTGACTGACGCGCTCCCCCTGCGCCAGCCGCCACGCGAGCGCATGTTCGCGCCCGCCATTACCCAGAACCAGGACCTTCATCGATATTCCTTTGCGCCGGGGCGCTTATTGATCCAGGTTGGCGTTGTGGAAGACCTCCTGGACGTCGTCCAGGTCTTCGATCACGTCCAGCAGCTTCTGCATCCGGGCGGCGTCGTCGCCGGCCAGGTCGATGGTGTTTTCGGCGCGCATGGTGACTTCGGCCACCTCGGGCTTGAGGCCGGCGGCCTCCAGCGCGGCGCGGACGGTTTCAAAGTCGCCCGGCGCAGTCAGCACTTCGATGGAGCCGTCGTCGCCGGACACCACGTCTTCCGCGCCGGCTTCCAGCGCCACTTCCATGACCTTGTCCTCGGACGTGCCGGGGGCGAAGATCATCTGGCCGACATGCTTGAACTGGAAGGCCACCGAGCCTTCGGTGCCCAGGTTGCCGCCGTACTTGGAAAAGGCGTGACGCACTTCAGCCACGGTGCGGACGCGGTTGTCGGTCATGCAGTCCACGATGATGGCCGCACCGCCGATGCCGTAGCCCTCATAACGGATTTCTTCGTAGGTCACACCGTCCAGGTTGCCGGTGGCCTTGTCGACGTTGCGCTTGATGTTGTCGGCCGGCATGTTGGCCGCCTTCGCCTTTTCGATCGCCAGGCGCAGGCGCGGGTTCATGGTCACGTCCCCGCCGCCGGCGCGGGCCGAGACGATGATTTCACGCGTGAGACGGGTCCAGACCTTCCCGCGCTTCTCGTCCTGACGGCCCTTGCGGTGCTGGATATTGGCCCATTTCGAATGCCCTGCCATGAGACTGGTTCTCCTGTGTCGCCAGCCCGGGAAAATCGTCGGGCCGACGCTGTTGATGCTTCGTTAGACTGCGATTTTAGCTTTCGGAACCCCGGTCTCCGGCCGCGGGCTGTTGGCGCTTGATGTTTTTGGAGACCTTTCATGGCTGACCCCATCCTGCTGGCCCGGCATGGCGAGATCGAATGCCTGCTCCTGCCGGCGCTGGCCAACCGCCACGGGCTGATCACCGGCGCCACCGGCACCGGCAAGACCATCAGCCTGCAGAAGCTGGCCGAATCGCTCTCTCAGATGGGGGTGCCGGTCTTCATGGCCGACGTCAAGGGCGACCTGACCGGCATCTCCCAGCCCGGCCGCGCCTCGGCCAAGCTGCTGGCCGTGCTGCAGGAACGCGGCATCGACGCGCCGGCGCCCTGCGCCTGCCCCACCACGCTGTGGGACGTCTTCGGGGAGCAGGGCCATCCGGTGCGGACGACCGTCTCCGACATGGGGCCGCTGCTGCTGTCCCGGATGCTGGGCCTGAATGAAACCCAGGCGGGCGTGCTGCAGATGGTCTTCAAGATTGCCGACGACCACGGCCTGGCGCTGCTGGACCTGAAAGACCTGCGGGCCATGCTCCAGCACGTGGGAGAACACGCCAGCGAGTTCACCACCCAGTACGGGAATGTGTCGGCCGCCAGCGTGGGGGCGATTCAGCGCGGACTGTTGCAGATCGAAACGCAGGGCGGCGACAAATTCTTCGGCGAGCCGATGCTGAACATTGCCGACTTCATGCAGACGGTGGACGGCCAGGGCGTGATCAACATCCTGGCCGCCGACAAGCTGATGGCCGCGCCCCGGCTCTACGCCACCTTCCTGCTGTGGATGCTGTCGGAGCTGTTCGAGACGCTGCCCGAGGTGGGAGATCTGGACCAGCCCAAGCTGGTGTTTTTCTTCGATGAGGCGCATTTGCTGTTCAAGGATGCCCCACCCGCCTTGGTGGAGCGGATCGAGCTGGTGGTGCGGCTGGTGCGCTCCAAGGGAGTGGGGGTCTACTTCGTGACCCAGAACCCGCTGGACATCCCCGATGCGGTGCTGGGCCAGCTGGGCAATCGGGTGCAGCATGCGCTGCGCGCCTTCACCCCGCGGGACCAAAAGGCGGTGAAGGCCGCTGCCGAGACCATGCGGCCCAAGCCGGGGCTGGACATCGCCATGGCCATCACCGAACTGGGCGTGGGCGAGGCGCTGGTGAGCCTGCTGGACGACAAGGGGCGGCCCTGCATCACCGAGCGGGTGTTCGTTCTGCCGCCGGGCAGCCAGATTGGCCCGATCACACCGGCCCAGCGCAAGACGCTGATGGAGCAGTCGCTGGTGGCGGGGGTCTATGAGCAGCAGGTGGACCGGGAATCGGCGTATGAAAAACTGACCGGACGGGCGGCGGCCAGTGCGCAGTCGGCGGAGCGGGATGCTCAGGCCGGCGCGCCGTCGGGCCCGCGGGACGCCGCCACCGGTCGCCCGACCGGCTCGCGGACGATGGCGGACGAGGCCGGTGACGTGTTCCAGCGCGGCGCCGCCGACAGCGGTGCGGGTGACCTTGGCGGCGCACAGGGTGGCGCACAAGGCGGCGCACGCGGCGGCACACGCGCCGGTGAGTCTGAAGGCGAAGGCGGCATGCTGGACGGGCTCAAGGATGTGCTGTTCGGCAGCACGGGGCCGCGGGGCGGTCGCCGGGAGGGTTTGGCCGAGGCGGCTGCCAAGTCGGCGCTGCGCTCCATCGGGTCGTCGGTCGGCCGGGAACTGGTGCGCGGGGTGCTGGGCAGCCTGCTGGGTGGCAAGTCCGGGCGCTCGCGGCGCTGATGCCGGCTGACGCCTGGACGTGGTCCCCCGCTGAGCGCGTGCGGCGGTCGTTCGAGGGCCAGCACCTCGCGACGCACACCGGCGGGTCTCCACCGGCATGGATGGCGGGCGACTCGCGCTTCCCGGGCGCCGCTCGCGCCGCTGGCCAGCCACTGGCGGCGTCCTTCTGCGGCTCGTCGCACCGGCGTGGCTGCCGCCGCTCGGGACCTTCACAGTTCGGTCATCGCATCCACCGAGATGCCTCAACCCGGACTGTTGGAGACCCTCATGCACACCTCGCCCCTCGACGCCCTGACCCAGATCGCCACCCACGTCCCCGTCTGGGTGTGGATTCTGCTGGTGGCGCTGATCGCCCTCGGCCTGAAGCAGCGCCAGACCCAGTTCGTCAGCCGCAAGCGCCTGCTGGTGCTGCCCGCCGTCTGGCTGGTGTTCGGTGCCTGGGGAGTGCAAAAAGGCTTCGGACAGGCCGGCACCGCCGGCGTGGCGATGGTCGCCTGGGCGGCTGGCCTGCTGACCAGCACTGGGGCCCTCGTTGCCAGCGGCTGGCCGGCCAGCACCGACTCCCGCACGGGGCAGCCCCAGGCACCCGGCGCCATCGATGCCACTGGCGCGCAACGGGCGTCGGGGCTGTATCGCGTGCCGGGCAGCTGGCTGCCGATGGTGGTGATGTTGGCCATCTTCTGCGCACGCTTTGCGGTGGGCATGGCCTTGGGCGTTCGTCCCAGCCTGGCCCAGGACGCGACCTTTGCCGGCATCGCCAGCCTGAGCTTTGGCCTGCTGAGCGGCTTCTTCGTGGGCCGCAGCCTCAACATCCTGCGCCGCGGTGGATGGGAGCGGCCTGTCCAGGCCGCGATGGCGGCATGACACGATGGCGTCCGCGACCGCCGGTACAACGCCGCCACCGGCGACCGCCCGCCTCGCGCCCTCTATCCCATTGACTGGCTTCACATGTCCCCTACCCCGCATGAAGGCCCCGGCCTGAGCGCCCGGCAGCAGCCGCCGCAGCCGCAGCTGCAGCTGCAGCTGCAGTTGCATCCCCAGCCCCGGAAGGGTGGACTGCAGGACTGGGCCCGCCTCCTGCTGCGGCAGCTGATCCTGCTGACGATCGTCTCCGTCGGGCTGACGCTGCTGCTGGTGGGCACGCTCAACAACCAGTGGAAGCCAACGCTGATCTACAGCTTCTGCATCAGCCTGGGCTGCGGCGGTTTCATCCATGTCTTTCGCGTGTCGGCGGCCCGTGGACGTATCCGGCTGTATGACCGGCTGGGCTGGTCGCACGATTTCAACGACAACTGGCCCGGATGGCCGCTGATGCTGCTGTGCCTGTTGTTCGGCACCGCGCTGGGCTATACCGGCGGCGCCTGGTTGGGGAACCTCTTCACCGGGCTGCATTTCAAGAGCCCGCTGGACGCCCCCTGGCAGGCGATGTTGGGCGCCCTGGGCTTTTCCATGCTGCCCGGCATTGCGCTGACCTTCATCTTTCTCTCGAGAGGCAAGGCCGCGGCAGCCGAAGCCCGGGCCGAGACCTTGCGCCGCCAGGCGGCCGAGACCCAGTTGCGGTTGCTGGAAAGCCAGCTGGAGCCGCACATGCTGTTCAACACCCTGGCGAATCTGCGGGTGCTGATCGGCATGGACGCTGCCCGGGCGCAGGCCATGCTGGACCATCTGATCGCCTTCCTGCGGGCCACTCTGGCGGCCTCGCAGGCCGACCGTCATGCCCTGCGCGATGAATTCGCCCGGCTGGCCGACTACCTGGCGCTGATGCAGGTGCGCATGGGACAGCGGCTGAGCTTCGAGTTCGATCTGCCGGCGCAGGCCGCTGACCTGCGGGTCCCGCCACTGCTGCTGCAGCCGCTGGTGGAGAACGCCATCAAACATGGGCTGGAGCCGCATGTAGGAGGCGGACGCCTGACCGTGACGGCGCGACTGGTGGGGGGATCGCCCGTCCGGCTGCAGCTGGACGTCGCCGACGACGGGGCCGGTTATTCGCCACCCGCCACGCCGGTGCCGGGCTCGGGCTTTGGCACCCGTCAGATCCGCGAGCGGCTGCGGGTGGTGTACGGGCCTGACGCGTCGCTTCAGATCCAGGCCCGTCCGGAAGGCGGGACACTCGCGCGGATCGAGATTCCGTTTCCGCTGCCGGGCCCAGGGTCCGACGCAGTGCCGCCCCCGGCATCCGCCGGGACCACCCCCTGACCCCCACGCTCCGAGACACGCATGCCCACCGCATTGATCGCAGAAGACGAAGAACTGCTGGCACAACATCTCCGCCAGGAACTGGCAGGCCTGTGGCCGGATCTGGAAGTGGTTGCGATGGCCGCCCACGGGCAGGCCGCCGTGGATCTGGCCCTGCAGCATCTGCCGCAGGTCTGCTTCTTCGATATCCGCATGCCCGGCATGACCGGACTGGAAGCCGCAGCGATGCTGGCGGACGAATGGCCGGACGGGCCGGGCGCCCCGCCCTTTCCGCTGCTGGTCTTCGTGACCGCTTATGACCAGTACGCATTGCAGGCGTTTGACCGCGCCGCCGTGGACTATGTGCTCAAACCCGTCCAGCGGGAACGGCTGGCGCAGACGGTGATGCGTCTGCGGGCGGGACTGGCCGCCCGCGCGGCGGGTGGCGCATCGTCCAGCCTGCCGAGCAGCGTGTCGGGCCCGCCCGCCGTTGCGGCAAGCCCCATGTCCCTTGAAGCCACGCTCGACCAGCTGCGCAGCCTGCTCCTGGCCGGGGGACCACTGCGGGACTTCGCGCCACAGGCCCCCCAGGCCACCCACACCGCCCAGGCCGACGTTGCCGCGCCCCGGCTGCGCCACCTCCAGGTCGGCGTGGGACAGGGCATCGTGCTGCTGCCGGTGGAGCAGATCGAATTCCTCGAAGCCGCCGACAAATACGTCCGTGTGCTGACGGCCGACCAGGAATACCTCGTTCGCATCTCCCTGCGGGAGCTGCTGCCACAGCTGGACCCCGACCGCTTCTGGCAGGTGCACCGGGGCCACGTGGTGCAGGTGGACGCCATCGAGCGGGCGCTGCGGGACGACACCGGCCGCCTGACCTTGAAGTTGCGCCATCGCCCGGAACGCCTGGCCGTCAGCCGGATGTTCGCGCACCGATTCAAGGCGATGTAAGCGCGGCCTGGCCTGCGCCCGTTCCGGAGACGCCCGGCGCGTAGAATCGTCTGCCTCTTTCGCCAGTGATTCATTCATGTCCGCCAGCACCGACAAGACCCCGAGCGCCGCGCCTGAGCACGACGGCGATGCTGTCAAGCCCAGCAATTTCCTGCGCGCCATCATCGAACGCGACCTGGAACAGGGCTTCCAGCCGGCGCGTCACTTCGCAGGCAGCCCCGGCGATGCGGCCCACCATGCCGCCGGCCCGCTGGACCCGGCTCGCATCCGCACCCGCTTTCCGCCCGAGCCCAACGGCTACCTGCACATCGGCCATGCCAAGAGCATCTGCCTGAACTTCGGGCTGGCGCGCGACTACGGCGGCGTCTGCCACCTGCGTTTCGACGACACCAATCCGGAGAAGGAAGAGCAGGAATATGTGGACGCCATCAAGGAGATGGTGGCGTGGCTGGGCTGGTCGTGGGAGACGCCAGCTGGCGCCGCGTCGGGTGGTGCCGCGTCGGGTGATGCCGCTTCGGCCGGCACGGACGCCGCAGGCACCAGCCACCTGTTCTACGCCAGCAATTACTTCGACTTCATGTACCGGGCGGCGGAATACCTGGTGAGCCAGGATCTGGCCTACGTGGACGAGCAGACGCCCGAAGAGATGCGCGTCAACCGCGGCGACTTCCGCACGCCGGGCACCAACAGCCCCTTCCGCAGCCGCAGCCCGCAAGAGAACCTGGCCCGTCTGCGAGAAATGCGGGACGGTCAGCATCCGGACGGCTCGATGGTGCTGCGCGCCAAGATCGACATGGCGTCGCCCAACATCAACATGCGGGACCCCACCCTCTACCGCGTGCGCCGGGCCACCCACCACAACACCGGCGACCAGTGGTGCATCTACCCGATGTACACCTTCGCGCATCCGATTGAGGACGCGCTGGAGTGCATCACCCACAGCTTCTGCACGCTGGAATTCGAAGATCAGCGTCCGTTCTACGACTGGCTGGTGGAACATCTGGCGGCTGGCGGCCTGCTGGCCCGTCCGCTGCCGCATCAGTACGAGTTCGGCCGTCTCAACCTGAGCTACGTGGTCACCTCCAAGCGCAAGCTGCGCCAACTGGTGGAAGAAGGTCATGTGCAGGGTTGGGACGATCCCCGCATGCCGACCCTGGTGGGCATGCGCCGCCGCGGCTACACCCCGGAATCCATCCGGGCGATGGTGGAGAGCACCGGCGCCTCCAAGACCAACAGCTGGATCGACTATTCGGTGCTGGACGGCTACCTGCGCGCCGACCTGGAAGGCAAGGCCGCCCGGGCCATGGCCGTGGTGGACCCGGTCAAGCTCAAGCTGGAGAACTATGCGGAGGTGTTCGGTTCGCTGGATCACCGCGAAGCCTGCAGCGCCCCGGCCCATCCGCACCTGCCGGAGCTGGGCCAGCGCGCCTTCAGCCTGGGTCCGGAACTGTGGATCGAGCGCGAGGACTTCATGGAGACCCCGCCCAAGGGCTACCACCGCCTCTACCCCGGCAACAAGACTCGCCTGAAGTACGGCTATGTCATCGAGTGCACCGGCTGCGAGAAGAACGCGCAGGGTGACATCACCGCCGTGCTGGCGCGTCTGGTGCCGGACACCAAGAGCGGCACGCCGGGCGCGGATGCGGTGAAGGTCAAGGGCGTCATCACCTGGGTGGGCGTGCATGACGGCATCGCTGCCGAGCTGCGCCTCTATGACCGCCTCTTCACGGAAGCGCAACCGGACGCTGGCGACCGCAACTTCCTGGACGTCATCAATCCGCACTCCAAGCGGGTGGTGCAAGGCTTTGTGGAGCCTTCGCTGGCCGGCGCACAGCCGGATCAGAAATTCCAGTTCGAACGTCATGGCTACTTTGTGGCGGACCGCAAGGACCATCAGACCGGTGCTCCGGTGTTCAACAAGATCACCGGCCTGAAGGACAGCTTCGGCAAGTGACGGGACACGGTGATCCCAAAGGGGCGCAGACATGCGCCCTTTTTTTTCGTCAGATCACCGGTGGCGCGGGCGGTGTCAGGTCGACCAGCGACAAGCTCGGGAGACCCGGCGCCTGGGTGTCCAGCACAAACTCCAGACGGGCCTTGCTGCTGGCGTTCCCGGCCGCGTCCAAGGCAATCAACTCCACGACGTGGTGGCCGTCCGACCAGCCGTCCGGCACCAGCTCGTCACCCCAGTTGCTCAGACCGTAGGGGACGCCGTCCAGGCTGTAGGTCCATCGTGCATCTGCTTCGAGACCCTCGATCCGCACCGTGCCATCGCTGGTGATCCGGTCGGTGCTCGACACGCCGGTGTCATTCATCAAGCTGAGCGTGGGGGCGGCTGGGGCTTCCCGGTCCAGTTCAAAGGTGAAGCTGCTGAGCGCAGTGCCCACATTGCCCGCCGCATCGATCTGACGGGCCAGCACGGTCCACGTGCCATCGCGCGTGAAGGCGGCGCTGTCACTGAACAACCCATTCGGGTCGGTGCCCACCGAATGCCAGGTCTGCCCCCCATCGAGGCTCACCGACCACTGGGCGCCCGGCTCCAGCCCCGCAAAGCGCAAAGTGGGAATGGAGGTGATGCCGTCACCACGCACGCCGGTGTCCTGGTTCAGTGCAACGGTGGGCGCGGTGGTGGGCGCGGTGGTGTCCCGCTGGATCTGCAGGGTGGTCGCCGCGCTCTCGTTGCCCGTGGCATCCCGCACGATCACCTGAATGACATGGTCTCCGTCCGTCCCGAATGCGGCGTCGGGCACCTCCTCACCCTCTCCCGGCACCCAGCCCTGGCCATCCACCTGATAGAACCAGACATCGCCCGGCTGCAGTCCCTGGATGACCAGGGTGGCGTCACTGGTGAGGGTGTCGCTGCTGTCGCCCGTGTTGTTCTTGAGTTGCACGGTGGGCGCGTCCGGCGGCAGGTCGTCCAGCCAGAAGCTGAGCGATGCCGTCGCGCTGGCGTTGCCCGCCAGATCCGTCTGATAGACCTCGACCTGATGCGCACCCTGCCCGGTGAAGAAGGAGGCAGGGATCTGCGCGCCCTGCCCCTGCACCCAGCTCTGGCCGTCCACCCGATAGAACCAGATGGCGTCGGTTTCGAGGTTGCCAATCTGGATGACGGGATCGTTGGTGCTGGGCAGGCCGGAGACGACCCCGGTCCGATTCATCAGACCCAGGGACATGGCGCCTGAAGGGTCGCTCCCTGGAAGGGACGGCGGATCTGCGGGCGGTTGAGCGGGCGGTTCTGCGGGTGGTTGGCCTGGCGCTGCGCCCACCCCGCCCACGCCACCCCCAGCCGCACCGCCGCCGCCGCCACCGGACGCCCCAGCGGCCGCGGCGGCCAGCAGTCCTCCGCCCGCGATCCACCAGCCGGCAGCGCCATCGGAATTGCCCCTGACGTATGAACTGCGAGGTGAAGCCCCCATGGCGACGGCACCCGCGCCGTCATTGGCCTGAGGTTCGTTGTGGGCAACGCTGCTGCTTCCCAGAAGCGGCAGAAGCGGAGTACGGTCGTTCCGCTCCCCGTCAGCGCGGGCAGGCTCCGCGAGACGATCAGCCTCCACAAGGATGGCCTCCGCAGGAGCGGCCTCCGCAGCATCGGCACCGTGGTCATCATGTGGCTCCGGCTCCGCGTCCGCTTCGTTGTTGTGGCTCAGCGGATCGTCACGGCCTTCTCGCCGGAAGCGTCGCGGAGACGTGGTGGCGGATGGGCCGGCCGCAAGAGGACTACTGCCGGGAGGCGAGTGGCTGAGGGGAGCGCCGCTGAGGGAAGCGCCGCTGAAGGGAGCGCCAACGAGCGGCGTGGCCAGAGACGGACCGGTGAGCTGCGTCGCGGCAGGGCGTGCCGTCGTCAGCGTGGAAGGCGCTGCGCCCGCAGAAGCGCGAGAGAGGTCATTTTGAAGACTCATGGCGAATGTCAGACATCCAAATGAAGGGATGTCCAGTATTCGCCGCATGGCCCCCGGGCCGCAGCGGCCTGCGTGGGTAGGAAATCGGCCAGCGACCGCGGAAACCGGTGACGGGACCGACTTGGTGAAGGCGAAGCCCTCGCCGCACTGTTCGGCGGCCCACATCGCCAGATCCGATCAGAGACCGGCCATGGCAACCCTTCGCCGCCCGACCGGATCACCGAACATCCTCGCGTCTGCGGCGAGGTCCGGTGCGGTCCAGCTTACTTGTAGTAAGCCTCGACCTTGCCCCTGAGCTTGATCATCAGGGGCTGACCCTTGCGGTCCAGCGTGCGGCCAGCGGGGACCTTGATCCAGCCTTCGCTGATGCAGTATTCCTCGACATCCATGCGATCCTTGCCGTTGAAGCGGATGCCGATCTCGTGCTCAAAGATGGCGGCCACATGGTGCGGGCTGCGCGGGTCCACGGACAGATGGTCGGGCAGTTCGGGGCGAGCGGTCTCGGTCATGAAAAGGTCAACAAGAAGAACACAGGACCTGCATTGTCCTGCAGTTCAGACCGGCCCCGCTGGCCTGCCTTCAGGTCAGCCGTAGCAACGCTGCACCACCGGCGTGGCGTACTCGTGGCCGACCACCGCGCGGGCGAAGAGATAGTTGTCGCGGGCCTGCTCGCTGAGCTGGTCCAGGGCCACCTGGCCGCCGGCATCACAGGGAAAACTCAGCCCCCGGCCACTGTGGAACAGGGACTCGAAGCGCAGCAGATACGGCGCCTGGGACGGGGCGGTCGGACGGCTGTCGCGGCGGGTGTCAACGGACGGATTCATCACGCATCTCCAACGCCTGGGGAGGCAGGCATGGCCCAACCTTAGGGCGCCGGCCAGCGCCATGTGCGTGCAAACGTCGCAGTTCTTACAGCTGTTGCAGACCCACCCTCAAACATGGGGGCGGGAATGCGAGAGGTGTCACAGTCCGTCGGCACTGCGGTCGCTGCAACCCCTGCTTTGTCCGCCTGTTTCAGCCGCCTGCGCGTTTCGGGGAATACCCCGCCTTCTGCAGCCACTGCATCACCTTGTCCAGGTGGTCGCCCTGAATCTCGACCGTACCGTCCTTCACCGTGCCGCCACTGCCGCAGGCCGCCTTGAGCTGCTTCGCGACACCGGTGAGTTCATCCAGGGTCAGGGGCAGGCCCAGGATGACGGTCACGCCCTTGCCTTTGCGGCCGGCGGTCTCGCGCCGCACGCGCACCTGACCGTTGCCCAGAACGGCCGATTGCGCCTGCGCCTTGCAGCGACAGTCCGCCTGGGCCTGACGGCAGACCGGGCAGGTGCGGCCGCCGTCGGTGGAATAAACCAGTGCCATGCTGACCTCAACGTGCGGAGGGTGCCTGCAGCGTGCGGGCAAAGAAGGCATCGACCGTGCGGTACAGATGCAAGCGCGCGCCACGTCCGGCAATGCCATGCGCCTTGCCCGGATACACCATCATCTCGAAGGGCACCGACTGCTTCTGAAAGGCCTCGCTCAGCCGCAGCGTGTGCTCAAACAGCACGTTGTCATCAGCCGTGCCGTGAATGACCATCAGCGGATGCTGCAGCAGCGCGGCGCGGTCCACCAGGTTCGAGCGGCTGTAGGTCGCCGCTGGCTGGCCGGACGCATCGGTGGGCAGGCCCAGATAGCGCTCGGTGTAGGCGGTGTCGTAGAGGGTCCAGTCGGTCGGTGGCGCACCGCCCACCGCGGCGGCGAACGGCGTCTGCTCGTCCAGCATGCTGCGAACGGCCAGGAAGCCGCCATACGACCACCCAAAGAAGCCCATGCGTCGCGCATCGATGCCGGCACGCTTCTGAGGCAACTGACGCACCGCGGCGAAGAGGTCGGCCACCTCAGTCACGCCGAAGGACTGGAAGTGGGCGCGGGTGAAGGCACGGTCGCGGTGAGCCATGCCGCGGGTGTCCAGCGTGAAGACGCCGTAGCCGCGACGCTGCCAGTAGGCGATGAGCGCGGTGTCACGATGCCAGCTCCAGCCCACGGTGCTCACGCCCGGGCCGCCGTAGGCCAGGGTGATGACCGGATGCAGGCCGGGACGGCCATCGAGCGGGGCGAAATAGAAGGCGTTGAGCGGAGTGCGACCGTCGGCGGCGGTCACCTCGATCACCTCCGGCGTCGGCACCACCTTGGCCAGCAGTGCGTCCGGCGCATCGCCCGGCAGCGCCACCGGAGCGGCGCCGCTGTCCAGATCCTGCAGGAAGAGGCGCGGCGGCTCGCCCCAGGCCGAGCGGGTCACCAGCAGGCGGGAGCAATCCCCATCCGAGCGGGCATCGCGCCATTGGCGCTCCCGCTGACCGGCGAGGGGTCGCGCGCGGCCGGCCAGGTCCACGGCAAACAGCTCGCGGGAACGACCGCGGTCGCGGGCGGCGGCGTAGACCACGCGATCGCCACTGCTGCAGACGCGGTAGGCGACCGGTTCAGACTCGGTCGTCAGCGCAGTGCGACGTCCGGTGACGCGGTCGATCACCACCAGTTGCCGACGGCCCGACGCCTCGGTGGACCACAGCAACGCCGGCTGACCGGACAGGCGGCGGGCTGGCAGTTCCGTCAAATCGTCCTGGACTTCGACCCAGGCGTCATCGCGCTCTTCGGTGATGACGCGGCCGACCAGGGCGGTTGCGGTTGCGGTTGCGGCCGCGTTTGCGGAGGCGGTTGCCGTTGCGCTTGCAGCATCGGTAGCGCCGGGTTTGAATTCGGTCAGCACCAGTCGGCGTTGGTCGCGGGTCATCCACTGCAACCACGGGGTGCCGTCGCTGAACCAGCCAGCGCGCGGCAAATATTCCGCTTCGGCCGGCAGGGGTAGCGACACGGCGTTCGCAGCGCCCTGCCCCGACAGGTCCAGCACCCAGGCCGTCACCTGCGCATTCGGACTGCCGGCGCTCGGGTAACGCTGCTGCGTCATGGTGGTGCGGTCGGCAAAGATCTGCGCGCGCGTTTTCACCGGCACGCGCGACTCATCCACCCGGAAGGCCAGCAGCCGCCGACCGTCCGGCGACCACCAATAGCCGCGCTGCCGACCCAGTTCCTCGGCAGCGATGAATTCGGCCAGGCCCCAGAAGCGGGTGTCGGTGGCGTCCGTGGTGAGGGCGCGAGGAGCGGTGAGCGTCTGCGCAGACTGCGGGGCCTGCGCGGACTGCGGAGACTGGGGAGACTGGGGGGCCTGCGCAGTTGGCGAGGACTGCAGCGACTGCAGCCAGAGGTTGCCGCCCTTGACGTAAGCGAGCTGCGTGCCATCGGGCGAGCAGCTAGGGTCCTGCTCCGGCACATCGGGATCGTTGGTCAGCCGCTGCGCCACCGGACCTTGATCGGTCAGCCGCACCAGATAGAGATCGCCGGACAATGGGAACAGCAAGGTGCGTCCGTCGGGACCGCACCATTGGTAGCCGGTGATGCCGCCCTGGCTGATGCGTTTGCGTTCCAGCGCCATGCGTTCGGCTTCGGTCAGCTGCTGGCGTCGGCCGCCCAGCACCTCGGCGGCGGACACCAGCTTGCGAGGCTCGCCGCCGGCCGTCGGCTGGGCCCAGAGTTCAAGTTGCTCGCTGTCGGTGGCCGAAGGACGCAGGTAGCTGACCCAGGTGCCGTCCGGCGAGAGTTCTGCCTGACGGGTGGTGCGGCCTTGCAGCGGCGGGTCGCTGTAGACGCGCTCCAGCGTCAGCGGGGTGACGGCGGTGCGAGGCGATGCCATGGCCGGCAGCAGCGCGCTCAGGGTGGACAGCAGCAATGAAGCCGTCAGCGGCTTCAGCCAGGCCTGCGGGCGGGCAACAGAAGTGGGCAGAGTCATGCGGTCAGCGTCAGGGCCTCGTCGGGCACGTCGTCGGAATCGGTGGAGAAGTCGTCGGCATCAGCTGCGTCGGGCTGGAGGTGGGCGTGAGCGTGCGGCGGAGCCCCTGTCGAGACCGCTGCTTGCGCCTTGATCAGCGCCAAACGGGCGGACAGTTCATCCGCCACCGCGTCGCCAAACAGCTGGCGTGACAGATCGTCCGCCCCATTGATCACCCGCACCCGCAGATAGGCCTCCTCCGCTTCCGGATAGTGCCGGCGCAGATAGTGCAGCCACTGCTTGAGCCGTCCGGCCTGATGGCGGGCGGCGACCTTGGCACGGACCTGGAAGAAGAAGTCGGCCATCAGCACCAGCAGCTCCGACCATGGCAAGGCCGGCGCGGACGATCCGGTGAGCTCGGCACGCAGGGCCAGGGCCAGCCCGGGCTGGGCCACCATGCCGCGCCCCAGCATCAGCCGGTCGCAGCCGGACTCGGCCAGGCAGCGACGGGCATCGGCCACGGTCCAGACTTCGCCGTTGGCGACCACAGGCAGACGCACGGCTTCACGCACGATGGCGATCTGGTCCCAATACGCGGGGGGCTTGTACCCATCCCGTTTGGTGCGGGCGTGGATGACCAGCTCGGAGGCGCCGGCACGCTCGACGGCGCTGGCGCATTCCAGCATCAGGGAGCGGTCCTCATTGCCAAGGCGCATCTTGGCGGACACGGGGATGTCGGCCGGCACCGCTCGACGGACGGCGGACACGATGTCGTGCACCAGGGCGGGCTCATCCAGCAGCACGGCGCCGCCGCGATGACGATTGACCGTCTTGGCGGGGCAGCCGAAATTCAGGTCGATGCCGGCGGGATTCAGTTCGGCGAGACGGGCGGCGTTGTCGGCGAGGCAGGCCGGGTCAGAGCCGAGCAACTGCGGCCGCACGGGTACGCCGGCGCGGGTGCGGCTGCCGGTGCGCAGTTCCGGGACGATGCGGGTGAAGACGCGGCGCGGCAGCAGCTGGTCGGTGATGCGGATGAATTCCGACACGCAGCGATCGACGCCCCCCACGCGGGTGAGTGTGTCGCGCAGCATGTGGTCCAGCAGGCCCTCCATGGGGGCGAGCAGGATCATGGGAACGGGGCTGGCCGCGGCGGGGGCGACTGGGGCGGCAGCGATGTCGGACTCAGGCGTCATCAGGACACTACGGGCTCGGGAGGGCGCCAGCGTGGCGCAGCAGGGCCGGCGCGGCGGAAAGTCCGAGAGCATAGCGGATCGTCCACACCCGCTGTGGATAAACGGGTGTACAGGCTGCGCAGGGGTGCGGCAAGTTGTTGATTTGATGGGCGGTTTCTCTCGGTGCTTAAAAATGCGGCAGAAGCACAGCAGGATACGTTCCTTGGAAGCAATGTGGCTCTTCGCATCAACAAGCTGCTGTATAAGCAGTCGTTCGAGTGAAAGCCCACCGGCTCCAGCATTAGCCATGATCACGTTAAAAGAAGCACGCCAGCGTGTCGTTATTCAGCTGGGGAGACCCGAGTGGTTGTCTCCTGACGACGAATGGGTTGTGATCGACGAAGCGACCATTGAAAAACCTTGGGGATGGGTGTTCTTTTACACCTCGAAGCTTTGGCAAGAAACTGGTGAGGTTCAACACGCGGTCGGGGGCAACGCACCTCTTATCGTAGAGCGCAAAGCGGGACGCATCCTCGCGACAGGAACGGCATATGCAATTGAACACTACATCGCAAATTACGAGCGTTCCGGCAACCCCAATGGCTAGTCCAACCGTGCAGGGGACCGCCTGCAGCGGTCGCTGAAGTCAAACGTTCGGGCGTCACATGAAATTTCCGAAGTTGCTTCCACCGGCGATCTTGATGGCGAGCGCTTCCGTCGTTGGTGCTCCTGCGCCGCAAGCGAGCACGACTCCGCCGGTCGTCGCCAGTCAGGCCCCGGAGGTGAGCTATGCGCAACGAGTTCGCGCTGTGATTCTTCCGTACATCCTGTTCCCGAATGACGTTGAAGGAAACCCTGTCACGCAGATTCGAGTCACTACTCGCCCCACCGGGGAAGTGATCGACGCCGAGGTTGTCGTGAGTAGCGGTAGCGAAAGTTGGGATAAGTCGGTACGAAGGGCAGTACTGCGAGCGAATTGGATGCCTCAAGACGTTGATGGCAAGGTGCCACCGGTGCTCATCATCAGCTTCCGGCCGAAGCCTTGATCGCGCTTCGGAATCTGCCCACTTCCACGTCTGGCGCCTCAATGGATCATCACGAATTCCGTCACGCATCCTTGCTGGGAGCCTATGACAACCACGACGAGTACCAACTTGGAACCACTCTCATCTGGGTGGACTTCGAGAACATAGCGCAGCGCCACGCTGCGACTGAATTCGCCCACCAGGAATTCCCTGCCGTGTGGGCCGCCATTCCGGCCGCAATCGCCGAGGCACGCAGAATTTTGCGCTCTCAAGCCCCGGAGTTCTGGCGGTCACATGAGGAGGCGGGAACCTCTGAAGAACTCCTTGCTGTCTGGGGCATTCGGATCAATCCGACCGCGCGCAATGCGACCTACCATGTCAGCACGAACTATGACTTCGAGTCTCCATACGAAGAGCAACTCCCTTCGTTTCCTGATGACGTTTGTGTCTTCGTGCAGCGGGGCCACGACGGTGTTATTGGCCCAAGATCCTAAGGTCCTGAGACAGTTGGCACCTCGCCATTTACTGCAGCGGACAGCTGCACCTTGCGCTGGGCGCCGCCATTAGGCAGCTGAACGCGCGACCTTCTCGCCGCAATCTTCGCGTTTAGAGGAATGATCGGGTCGGGGGGACTGGTTCACTGCTGCTGCGCCAATCCGATGGCGTGGTAAGCAAAGCCGGCGCCGGGCGCCCTGCTTGCCGTACACAGCACCTCGCTCAAGCTATTGGCTGGTTGGCCCGCAGTGATAGACCCGGCGCTTGACCGTCTGGCGGTGGATCGGTCCCTTGATCACCGTAACGACACCCTCTACCTCATACAGAATCTTGCAGGGACGGACCATGTGTTCCCGCAGGTTCCGGCAGTCGCCCAGATCGATTTCCCATGTGCCGGTCTCTTCGTCGTCCCGATCAACACTCGCGAGGATCCGTTCCCGCAACTGGTCGTAGCTAGTGATGTTGTAGGACTCGCCCCAACCGTCCCCAAAGTGGGCCGTCAGCCTCCCTTGCTGGTCCGCAAACATCCAGGCCCTGCCGTTGGCCTCAACCTGCCACTCGCGCTCCTGTTGCTGTGCCAACTGCTCTTGAGCCAGCTCCCGTACTTCCAGCAGTTCATCCTCATATTGTTGCGCCTGCTCCTGCGTGTCAAAACCACGGCTGGTATTCAGGCTGGTCACCCACTTACCTTTCAAGTCACCCCATGGCGCTGTGCTCTTGGTCACCACTCGCTGAACGATCCCTCCTGCCGTGGAAAGGGAATCGGTGGGCCGCTCCAGTCCCGTCAAGGCCACTGGAGGGGCATTTGCGGCGCCGCCCGTTAAGGAGGCCAGCTCACGCCGCTGGGCGATCATGCGCGGTGAACTGTCCACCTCCGATTGAATGCCGCTAGCGGGGTGCCGAAACCCTCTCAATTGCGACCCCTCCGCCCCAAGTGCCGCGCCGCGTGCATTCACCTGCGTCGTGTCGTTGGCTCGTTCCCTCATCACTTTGACTCCTTGCCTCTTCCATACGAGGGAAGAACGCCGCCACGTTAGACAAGTGCGAAATTGGGCGCCATCAGCCAACGACCGATTTGCGGGTTCAGAATGACTGATCGAAGGGCGGATGCATGTGTACGCAAATTTCCCCGCCAGTTGTGGTCCGGCCACGCTGGCGGGCACCGCTGCACAAGCCGTATCGGCCCACCTTGATGGCAGACGACTCGATGACATCCCGACTGCCATAGATGGGGCAGCAGATTTTCAGCACTACTGTTGAGCTGAGCAGGCGGCCGCTGAAGCACGCCGCGCAGGCAGGCCATGGCTCATGGCCGCCCATCAGCAATCGCGCCGCCTCCTCAGCTGAACGACCGCCACAACGCCGTCTCCACAAACCACGGATTCAGCAAACTCGCGTGCACCTGAATCGACACTTCGTCATCCAGCTCCTCCATCTCCGCCAGCAGTTTGTGACGCGAGCCGGAGTTGTCGAAGATGTAGGTGCGGTGCGCGGCCTGGCAGGCTTCCATCAGCAGGTCGATCGATTCCCGATAGCGCTTGCGGACCTTCTCCTCGGGCACCGGATGCCCGCCCTGCAGCACGCGTCGCTTCACCCGGTCCAGGTTGATTTCCGGATCGTCCGTCGCAACGAAGTACAGGTAGACGCGATAGCCCTGCGCACGCGCTTCCTTCATGAATTCGACCTTGTCCGGGGAGGACATGACCGTCTCGAAGGTGAAGGTATGCCCTTCCGCCAGCAATTCGCGCCGGATGGCGTCCGCCAGCACCGAAGCGAGGTAGGAATCGTGCGGGCCGGGCACATACAAATGCAGGGACTTGTCGACCCGCAGCGTGCCCACGAGCCGGTCCAGGCCCAGCTTCTTCGCAAATCCGGAACTCGACAGGTGGCGCTCGAAGTGCTTTTGCACCACCGACGCCTTGGCGATGATCCCCAGCCGCTTCAGATCCAGCACGCCCTGGCTCTCTTTGAGCGCCTTTTCAATCTCGTCCGCGTTGACGAACACGCCGATCCATTCGGGCCGAAGCTCTTTCTGGATCGTGCTCTTGCCCGACCCATTCGGCCCGGCGAGCACCCGCAAACGAGGTTGCGCAGGCCGCGGCGGCTTGGGCGTCAAACTCACTTGACCCGCTTCAGCACCAATCCCGGCTTGACGCGCTTGCCCAGCGGCAGTTCCTTGAGCACGATGGACGACCCATCCGCCCGGCGCTCCACCAGCTGGCCCTGGCTGGTCTTCACCACCACACCCCCGGTGCGGATCAGCGTGGTCTTGTAGGCCTCATGACCGGAACGGGAGGCCAGTTCGGGAATGCGCCGCTCCGCCAGTTGCATTGCGCGCTCGGTGAGGGGCCTGCTGGAACGGGTAGACATGTAGGTCCTGGGATCTCCAATGACGGAGAGTTTATCAGGGCGATGCCGGGGCCGCCCGCCCTTACCCTGCTTCCCACCTGCCCAACATTCCCCGTCCGGGTAGGTTTTGGCGGATGTGTTGGCCGCAAACTGCGTCAGCCGTAACTCATGATTTCAAGGCCCTCTCAAGGCTTGTGAGCGTCATGGGCCGCCCGTCTAATCCGCGCCGATCAGGAACCAAGCAGTTGATGATGGCGCGATGGTGGAACACCCCGGCAGCCCTGCGAACCGCAGCGGGTGCCACGCTGCTGACCCTGTTGGCCTCGCTGGCGGGATGTGGTGACGACAAGTCGCCCTCCGGCCCGACCGAGCAGCCAGCCGGCCAGCCCACAGCCTCCCCGGCCGATTCGGGAACGGGATCGTCCGCCACCGTACCAGCCGGCCGCTACGTGCTGGCCCTGGCCAGCAACGGTCAGTGCGTCACCGGCGCCGCCTCGGGCACCGGAGCCGGAACGCTGGCGCTGGCCGACTGCACCACCGGCACACGCCAGGCCTTCGACCTCACCGTGAATACCGACGGCACCTCCCGCCTCACCCAGGTCAGCACCGGGCTGGCTCTCGACCTCACCGCCATGTCCACCGCGGACGGTGCGTCGCTCCAGCTCTGGGCTGCCAACGACAGCACCGCGCAGCGCTTCACCCTCAGTCGCATTCAGGGCCATCTGTTCAGCCTGGTGAATGCGGGCAGCGGCAAGTGCATCTCGGTGCAGGGCGCATCGCTGCAGCAGACGAGCTGTACCGCACAAGCAGCGCAACTGTTCGTGCTGTATCCGCAGTCGACTTCCTCCGCCACGGCGACCCGCGCGCTGCTGCCGTATGGGCGCTTCAGCATTCAGTCCAGCCACTCCGGCCTGTGTCTGGATCTCGCCGGCACTGGGCTGTCCGAGGGCGACCGCGTGGTGCAGGCCGCCTGCACCGGCGCCGACCGGCAGCGCTTCGACCTGACCCTGGCCAGCGACGGCGGCTACCGCCTGCGCAATGTCGCCAGCGGCAAGCTGCTGGACGTGGTGGGCGCCGCGATGGTCGAAGGAACCGCCGTGCAGCAGTGGACCGACACGGACGGCGGCAACCAGCACTTCCTGCCCGTGGCCACCGGATCCACCGTACAACTGAAGGCGCAGCACAGCGGGCAATGCCTGGATCTCACCGCCGAGCGGACTGACGTCGGCGCGCCGATCCAGCAGTGGTCCTGCGGCCCGGACAAGGCCAATCAGCAGTGGCGCATCCTCACGACGGACAACCAGGTGTGGACGCCGGTGCTCCCGCCCACCACGGAGGGTGCCTCTGGCGGGGATGGCGGCACCGGCGGTGGATCTGGCGGCGGATCCGGCGGCGGGGGTGGAGGCAGCGGTGGTGGCACCACCCCGCCCGGTACCGGCACGTCCGGCCCCACTCCGACCACCGCGCTCACCCTGCCGCTGGAACTGCTCGGCGCCGGCCTCCCCAGCGCCCCGGTCGTGGCCACGGCCAACCTGACGCTCGACGCCAACGGCATCGCCGCCGCCAGCGAGCTGTGGATGCGCTGCCACCGCTGCGGCTTCTTCGGCCCGCCCGAATTCGAGGCGACCACGGAGACCCCCGCCCGCATCAAGGGCAGCCTGCGGGTGCTCGGTGGCGTCAGCGAAGCGAATGCTGCCAATCTCCCCTGGATCGACATCACCGACGCCACCATGACGCTGGCCGACGCGGAGCGGGTGCAAGGCGGCCTGCAGCGTGGCGGCCTCTACACCGTGCGCATGGCCCTCAAGCTGGATGCCGACACCAAGGCGCGGCTGGTCAGCGGCGTGAATCTGGTGCAGTTCCGCTTCAACGGCAGCGATGGGGAATCCAACGGCTACCGCATCATCGACCTGCAACTGCGCAACGCCCAAGGCGTGAGCCTGGCCACCAATCCGGTCCAGCGCGCGGACATCCAGGCCGAGAAACTGGCCGGCCGCACCTGGACGGCGGACGTCGCCGCCGGTGAAGCCCTGTGGAAGCAGCAGGACAAGCTGCTGAAATCCACCCTCGCCAACCGCCCCATTCATGCGGCGTGCGCGTCCTGCCACGCGTCGGATGGGCGTGACCTTCAGTACTTCAACTATTCCAACAATTCGATCGTGCAGCGCTCGCGCTTCCACGGTTTGAGCGAAGGCGAAGGGCGGCAGATCTCCGCGTACCTGCGCTATGCCCTGCAGAACCTGCCGCATGTGGCGCAGGCCGCGCCGTGGAATCCGCCCTATCAGCCGGGTCCGGGCCTCGACAGCCGCCCCATCGCGGAATGGTCGGCCGGTGCGGGCCTGGATGCGGTGGTGGACAGTCCCAGCCAGGCCGTGAAGGCGCTGTTCGGCAAGCCGCTGGACAACACGGCGCTGGCCCTGACCCAGGCCGACATCGACAAGGTGATGGACGCCACCGCGACGCTGAATGCGCGTGAAGTGGCCATGCCGATCCAGTTCCCGGACTGGAACTCCTATCTGCCGGCGATGCATCCCATGGACATCTGGCCGACCGGCGCCAATACCGCGGGCTCTTTCACCGGCGGCGCGACCTTTGCAGGGAATGGACGGCTGGATCCGTTGGGCACGTCCAAGCGCATCGCAGCCTGGTTCGAGTCGCACAGGTCCTCCACCTTCGGCGACTGGAGCCACCTCACCCCGGCCCAGCGCAACGAGATCCAGAGCATGATCCAGCCCTACGGCTTCGAGGTCTATGCCTTCCTGGGCGGTGGGCGTGGCAATCACATCGCCAGCAATGGCCAGTACGGCGCGCAGGTGGGCGCCGCCCAGTTGCAGAAGTTGGCCTCGTCCACCCGCATGGCCAGCGAGCCGGCAGCGTTCACCACGAACGCCTTCATTGAACGGGTGGTGGGCAGCCTGCTGCAGTGGAACCTGGTGCAGCAATGGGAATGGGCCCAGCGCTACGGGCTGGAAGGCGACCAGCGCTGGTTCATCGGTGACTACGACGCCACCACCAAGACCTGGACCGGCCGGGGCGAAGCGCGCGGCTGGCCGTTCAATACCGTGAGCGCCTTCTACCTGGCGCCGCACATGGTCTACCAGAGCGACGTCGACAGCAGTGGCAAGGTAACCCGCGAATGGATCCTCGCCTGGGAAACCGGCAACAAAGCCGGCTCCTATTACCGGACCAATGCCTGGTACCAGGCACAGGTGACGATCAACCCCGGCGCGCAGGGGGACTGGGTCAATTACTCGGTGGACTGGCCCTACCTCACCGGCTTTGACCAATACCTCTCGGAACTGCTGGGCAGTGCCACGCCGGCCCAGGCCACCGCCTCGATGCTCAGCGACATCCGCCTGCTGCAGGCCCGGATCAAGTCGGCGCAGTTCGTCAACAACCGCATCCCGCTGTATGTGGCCAGCGACACCCGCTCGATCATCGACAACCGCGGCCGCTTCAGTCGCGCCCAGGTGCTCAAGCATCTGGCGCCGTCCAACTTCATGGAGACCGCCACCACTCAGGGCAACGGCGGCACGCCGTTCGTGAAGCTGGACCAGTTGCAGGCTGGCCTCTACCTGAAGGTGCTCAACGGGGCGTTCCGGCAGTTCAACCAGGTCTATGCCACCACCGATCCGGCGGCTTGGCGCCGCTGTGATCCGAACAACATGGACCTCGGCGAGCCCGAGCCCACCGCTGGTTTTGCGTTCTGCCTGGACCGCAGCAAGCGGTCGCTCGTGGCCCTGTCCGGCGGGCTGTATGCGATGAACTCGGAGAACTACCGCACCACCGCCGAACAGAAGCTGCAGTTCTCCGTCTGGAAGGGCAACCGGCTGGGCGTGGAGGCTTCGCGGGTGAACACCCTCAACGACTGGGTGCAACGCGCCTGGCCTTGAGCCCTTCGCAGGCGTCGCGGCCCGTGCCGCGGCGCCCGTCTCACTCCCCGGGCGAGCCGCCCTTTTCCAAGCAGGAGTTCCCGATGACTGTTTCCCGTCGCCAGTTCCTTGGCAGTGCCGCCGCCGGAGTCGCGGCCACCACGCTGCCGCTGTCCCCGGTCCGGGCCGCCAGCCCGGTCGGCGATGTGGTGGGCAAGATCACGGTCGGCTACCAGGGCTGGTTTGCCTGCCGGGGTGATGGCTCACCGATCAACGCCTGGTGGCACTGGTCGCAGGACTGGTCCCGCACGCCCTCTCCCACCAACCGCGCCATCATCAGCTGGCCCGACATGCGGGACTACCCCGCCACCTATGCCAGCGGCTTCGCGCGTCTGGGCAACGGTTCCCCCGCCACGCTGTTCTCGTCCTACGACAGTTCCACAGTGAACCTGCACTTCAAGTGGATGCAGCAGAACGGCTGCGACACCGCCGCCCTGCAGCGCTTCAATCCCAACGGCGGCGAAGGCGCAACCCGCGATGCCATGGCGCTCAAGGTGCGGCAGGCGGCAGAGACCTATGACCGCAAGTTCTACATCATGTATGACGTCACCAGCTGGGCGTCCATGCAATCCGAGATCAAGGCCGACTGGCTGAACAAGATGTCGGCGCTGACCACCTCGGGTGCCTACGCCCGGCAGAACGGCCGTCCCGTGGTGGGCATCTGGGGCTTCGGCTTCAACGACAGCAACCGGGACTGGTCGCCCGCCGCCTGTCTGGATGTGATCCAGTGGTTCAAGGCCCAGGGCTGCTATGTGATGGGGGGCGTCCCCACGTACTGGCGGGAAGGCAAAAACGACTCGCGCGCCGGCTTCCTGGATGTTTATCGCGCCTTCAATATGCTGTCCCCGTGGATGGTGGGCCGCATCGGCGATGCCGCCGGATCGGACGCGTTCTATCAGAACCTCCACCTGCCCGACCAGCTCGATTGCAATGCCCACGGCATTGACTACCAGCCCTGTGTGATGCCGGGTGATCTCAGCGCCGGCCACCGTGCCCACGGCGACTTCATGTGGCGCCAGTTCTACAACCTGGTCCGGGCCGGGGCTCAGGGGCTCTACATCTCGATGTTCGACGAGTACAACGAGGCGAATCAGATTGCCAAGACGGCAGAGAGCGCGGCCTTCCTGCCGACCAATGCCGCCATGAAGGCGCTGGACGAAGACGGCGTGGCCTGCAGTGCCGATTACTACCTGCGCCTGACTGCCGACGGCGGCCGCATGCTCAAGGGCCAGTGGCCGCTCACGCCCATGCGCCCCACGGTGCCGATGCCAGGCAAGGCCAATCCGCAGGCCACGCTGGTGGTGGCCCTGCGGGCCCGCGCCAGCGGCTTTTACCTGTGTGCCGAGAAAGCCGGCGCCCTCCCCCTGATCGCCAATCGGGCTGCAGCAGGCGGGTGGGAACGCTTCCAGGTGCTGGATGCCGGCAGCGGACGGGTGGCGCTGCGCTCACTGGCCAACAACAAGCTGGTGTGCGCTGAGGACAGCGGCACACAGGCGCTGATCGCCAATCGTGATGCGATTGGGCCATGGGAAAGCTTCCAGCTGGTGCGCACGACGGAGGGCGGCATCGCGTTGCTGTCCCAGGCGAACCAGCGTTATGTCACAACGGATCTGGGCGGTTCGTCGCCGGTGATCGCCTCACGCGCGTCTGCGGGGCTCACCGAGTCGTTTGATCTGGTGCCGTTGGCGTAACGTGGGGGCTGGCGGCTGCCACGTCCGCACAGCTCAGCCACAGGCGCAGGTCGAATTCCAGCTGGGAATAGTCCGGCGCCATGTGGTGGCAGAGCTGATAGAACGCCTTGTCGTGGTCCAGATGCTTCAGATGCGCCAGCTCATGCACCACGATCATCTTCAGGAAGTCCGCCGGCGCCTCCTTGAACAGCGTCGCCACGCGGATCTCGCGCCGGGCTTTCAGCCGGTTCCCCTGCTTCGTCGTCGCCCGCGTGTGCGTGCCCAGCGCATGCTGCACCACCTTGAGCTTGGCGTCATAACAGACCCGGGACAGCGGGTCCGCATTGCGCAGATAGCGTTGCTTCAGGGCCTGGGTGTAGTCGAACAGGGCCTTGTCGCTGCGCACTTCGTGCGGCTCGGGATATTTACGGGCCAGCATCGGCGCCAGTTCGCCGCGGTCCAGCAGGGTCTGCGCCTGCGCCACCAGGGCCGGCGGGTAGCCCTGCAGATACTTCATCGTCATCCGGGCATGATATCGACATGGACGAGACGACCCTCCCCCAGGCCTTCCGCGTCACCCTGCTGCCGCAGCAATGGACCTTCGACGCCTCGCCGGACCAGACGCTGTTGCTGGCCGGCCTCGCCGCCGGCATCCGCCTGCCCCATTCCTGCCGTAACGGCACCTGCCGCGCCTGCATCACGCAGATGACGGCCGGCGACATCCAGTACCGCATCGAATGGCCCGGCCTTTCGCGGGAGGAGAAGCAGGAGGGATGGATCCTCCCCTGCGTGGCGCAGCCGCGGTCCGATATCACACTCGATGCCCCAGCCGCTACGCACATCGTCAACGCTCCTCGCCCCGTCGTTCTGCAAGCGCCCCGTCCGCCAGACCCGATGGCATCGGACCGGGACGCCGATGTTCGTGTATCGACGTGAAAAAGACACAACTGGCGTGACACGCGGGTGACAGCGCGCGTTCCGCGCGGCGCAATTCACAAAGCATCCCCTTCCCCCTCTATCGCGATGCCCCCGAAAGGGTGAGGATCGCGGCAGAAGACCGTGGACCGTCCCGGGTCCTGACAAGAAGGAAAAAAGAGATGTTCAACCTCAATGCATGGCGCTTGCGCACTCGTGTGCTGGCCGGTTTTGCTCTGGTGATCGTGCTGATGGCGGTGGCGTCCACCGTCGGCGTGGTGCGCGTATCGATGCTGCATCAGCGTATTGAGCGCCTGGTGGAAGTGGACATGCGCACGCTGGAGCTGTCCCGCCAGTGGGCTGGCATGACCGAAGGCAACATCCAGCGCCGCATCGTGCAGATGGTGATGGAGGATGAAACCTTCGTGAAGGCCTTCACCGCCCGCTCCAAGGAGCTGTCCGCCAAGATCGACGCGGTCCAGAAGGAACTGGACGAAAGCATCAAGGAACCGGAAGGTGCCCGCCTGATCGACAAGATCGGTGAAGCCCGCAAGGCCTACCAGGAAGCCCGCGATGTGCTGGTGAAGGAGAAGGCCGCCGGTAACGACATCAAGGCCGCCGCGGCCACGAAGCTGATTCCGGCGATGAATGCCTATCTGGAGAGCATCGACGTCTTCGCTGAGCACACCCGCAAGCTGCTGCAGGCCGCTCGCGAAGAAGCGCAGGCCGAGGCTCAGTCCACCCGCACCCTGGTCATCACCCTGATGGTCATTGCCAGCGTGCTCGGCGTGATGATCGCCCTGGTGATCACCCGCTCGGTGACCGAGCCGCTGCAGGAAGCCCAGACGCTGAGCCAGGCGATTGCCGACGGCGACCTGCGCCAGACCCGTGACGTGCAGGGCAGCGACGAGATGGCGCAGCTCAACCGCTCGCTGCTGGAGATGCAGCAGCGCCTGGCGGCCACCATCGCGGGCGTGCGCACGGCGGCGGACGAAGTGCGTCACGCCTCCACCGAAATCGCCACTGGCAATGCCGACCTGTCCAACCGGACTGAGCAGGCCGCCAGCAGTCTGGAAGAAACCGGCGCCGCGATGGCGCAGCTGAGCGAAGGTGTGAAGCTCAATGCCGAAGCCGCGCGCGAAGCGGACAGCCTGGCGAAGACCGCCTCGGACGTCGCCGGCCGCGGGGGCGCGATGGTGCAACAGGTGATCAGCACGATGAACGACATCCAGCAGTCGTCCAACAAGATTGCCGACATCATCGGTGTCATCGACGGTATTGCCTTCCAGACCAACATCCTGGCGCTGAACGCGGCGGTGGAAGCGGCGCGCGCGGGCGAGCAGGGCCGCGGCTTTGCGGTGGTGGCCGGTGAGGTGCGCTCGCTGGCGCAGCGCAGCGCCGAGGCGGCCAAGGAGATCAAGACCCTCATCTCCGCCTCGGTGGAGCGGGTGGACGGCGGTAGCCGGCTGGTGGGAGAAACCGGCGACACCATGCGTGATGTGGTGTCCAGCGTGCAGCGGGTGACGCGCATCATTGGCGAGATTTCGTCGTCCAGCGCGTCGCAGGCGTTGACGCTGGGGGAAATCGGCCAGGCGGTGACGCAGCTGGATCAGATGACGCAGCAGAACGCAGCACTGGTGGAGCAGTCGGCTGCAGCCGCGGAAAGCCTGCGCGATCAGTCCGCGCAGCTGGTGCAGGCGGTCGCGAGCTTCAAGCTGAACTGAGGCGGATCAATGGCCGCGTCAGACCGACTGCCAGCAGGCGCCCGGTCTAGTGATCCGTCGATTCAATGATCCGTCGATTCGATGATCCGTCGATTCGGTGATTCGGTGATTCGGTGATTCGGTCAGCCGACCATCCATCGCAATCTCCGGCGTTGAAGGGCCCCGCCTCGGCGGGGCCTTTGTCATAGTGGCGCGACGTCCCGCATGGCCGCGGCCAGGGCAGTCTTGCCAGACTCGGTCAGGCCGTCGATGGCGCCTTGCCGATCGGCCGTGGTGTGGTGCTGATTGAGCTTGCGCTTGCCCTCCAGCCGGGTCACCTGGATCTCGATGCCGACAATGTGCTGCAGCAGCTCGTCGATGTAGTCGGCCGGGGCGTCGCCCATCTTCCAGGGCACCGGCTGGCTGGCTTCGTGGTGCCGCGTGAGCCGCGCCAGCACGCCGCGCAGGAACTTCGCATCCTCACGGCCCACCATGCGGCCATGCGCATGGACCGCTTCGTAATTCCACGTCGGCACCCGCCGGTGCGTCTCCTGCTTGCCGGGATACCAGTTGGGAGAGATATAGCCGTCCACGCTGCGGAACACCACCATCACTTCCTGCCCGTTGGGCCCCGTCTGCCAGACCGGATTGGCGCGGGCCACATGGGCCAGCAGCACAGTCGGCTGGCCGGGGGTGGCGTCCAGCAGGAAGGGGATGTGGTTCGCGTCCAGGCCGCCCGATCCCTGCGTGACCAGCACGCCCAGCGGCTGGGCCTGAAGGATGCGGTGGAGTTCGTCCTCGCGGGTTTCGGCGTAGGGCTGCGGGATGTACATCGGCGTCCGTATTCTTTGCAGAAGGGGTTCAGTGGAAGAGGCTCAGCGGTAGTGGCTCAGCGGTGGTGACTCAGCGGTGGTGACTCAGCGGTGGTGGCTCAACGAAGGGCACTTGCCGAAAGGCGCTCAACGAAACGCACTCAGCGCCTGTTTGCCCTCGGGCGACAGGAAGCGCTGGATGGCGGCCAGCGGCACTTCCACGTCTTCGGCGCACGGCGTCATGGCATAGGGCGCTGAAGTTTCAAACACGAGCTTGCCCGGTTCCGCGTGAATGGAGGAAGCGCTCCAGCTGATCGCGTCCTTGCATTCGGCCAGATCCGGGCCGGCGTTGGCCTTCTCGTAGGTCCTCATCAGCAATCGCCACAGGGCGGAGGTGTCGATGATCTCCTTGCGGTATTCCGGCAACAGCCACGTGGACACTTCCACCGCCTCGCCGCTGTCCATGCGATACGTGCTGCTGTTGCTGCCGTGCCATGGATGGGCGCCTCCGCAGTACCCCTCGGCATAGGTCTTCACCACCACATAGCTGTCGTTCCACGCGAGCACGGTCTGATCAATGGCGGACTCCCAACCGGCGTCCTTGCCGCTCTCCTGCAAGCCGATCGACTTGCAGTCCAGATGCCCCGCGATCGCATCCAGGGCCTTTTTGCGCAGACTGGCGTTGACCGTCTCGATGCCGACGCCGTTGCCGGACAGTCGCACCGCGCGCGTCCCCCCCGTCTGCGAGCCGAAGCTCAAGATGTCGAATCGGCGGTTCTGGACACTGTTGCGCTTGTCCACGCTGGGCTTGAGAGCGGCGATCCGTGCCGCCTGATACTGGTCGATCTCGCTGGGGGTGGCCACCACCGGCAGCCGACGCGATCCATCCAGCGAGCGCCACTCTCCTCGCAAGCCGTCTGCCTGGCAGCTGAGACGCAGTAGCCCCGTCGGCTTGCCCTTCTCGTCCGTCTCCTGCCATTCGTCGCCCCCCGACTCCTGCTTCAGGAACAGGTCTCCCAGGGAGGTACGGTAGTAATAACGACCCACACGACGGACATCGTTTGACGCGCCATCCAGTGCGATGGAGATCGGGGTGCCACCGAGCGTACCGACCCAGACGCCGTCCGGGCATGCCCCTTCGGCGTGAGCGGCCGGAGCGGACAGGGACAATACGGCGGCCATCGCCGCTGTGAGGAAGGAGGACAGTGCAACCATGTCCGGGACTGTAGCGGCTCTGACGCCGGCGTCACTCCCCCTGAGGCGTGCCCCAGGGGGCGGGAGGCAACGACCCCGCGGATGCATCCGCGCATCGCTGCACGGGCGTGTTGGCGGTGCGCCTCAGCCCGGCATCACGCCGGGCCCCGCCGGTACACAGGCCAGCGCGATGCTGATCCACACGCCGACGCTGAAATAGGGCGTCAGCCACATCGCATCGGCCTTCCAGGCGTCCCAACTGCCACTGTGAACCCGCCGCTCCCAGGCATCTCGGGCGCCATGATGCAGCGGCATGTAGGTCAGCCCGGTCGCACGCCCCTGCTGATACCGCCGCCAATACATCGGCACATCCACCCGCAGCACATAGGTCACAAAGCATGCCGCGCCCAGCATGCCGAACACCGCCAGCGCCTGCACCCAGCTGCTGCTGTTGAGCGCAATCACTCCGAGGAGCGCGGCCATCCACGAGAAGCCGGCCGCCCACAGGGACGACTCCACCGCCTGGGTGATGTGATTGAGGGTGAGCACGCTGTGCCAGCAGAACGCCTGGGCGACGGTCATGAAGACCGGAATGGACCAGGCCGCTTTCTGCACCCAGGGCAAGCCGGCCTGACCGGCGAGCTGGTGCACGATCAGCCCCAGCTGCATCGCAAAGCAGATCTCGGCCACCGTGGCCGCGCTTCGGCCCAGGAAGATGCTGGACAGCCGGGTGTCCACCACGACCAGGCGTTCCAGGTCCACCCGCGGGAAGACCGATCGATACGCACACACCAGCACATAGACACCGGACAAAGCCAGGTGAATCTGCGCATAGGGGTTGTGGACCGGCCCCAGGTTCAACACCAGCAGCCACAGGCCGATGTTGAGCACCGCCAGGGCGCGCAGACCGCGCCACCAGGACAGGAGCTGCCCATCCGCATGCACCTGCGGTAGCGGAAGGAGATGACGAATTGATGACATGACGCCAAAGCCTACCCGTGCGGGTCTCACAGGAAAAGGCCAGGCAGCAAAAAGGCCTGCAGATGCAGGCCTTTGCACAGGGAAGTGTGATCCGTCGGAACTACGAAGAGTTCTTTCGGACTACGCCCCGGAGAACTCGGAGACGCGCGGACGCCACAACGAACCCATGAACCGCAAGCCGTTCGCGGCGACTGCAAAAGCCGCCACGCCCGCCTCAGCGCAGGGGTCACTCCTTCGTGCCGAAGATCTTGTCGCCTGCGTCGCCCAGGCCCGGGATGATGTAGCCCTGCTCGTTCAGGTGGGAGTCGATGGCGGCGGTCCAGCAGCGCACGTCCGGATGCGCCTTGTTCAGAGCCGCGACACCTTCCGGTGCAGCGACCAGCACCAGCGCGCGGATGTCCTGGCAGCCGCGCTTCTTCAGCAGATCGACGGTCGCGATCATCGAGCCGGCAGTGGCCAGCATCGGATCCACGATCAGGGCGGTGCGCGATTCCAGCTTGCCCACGAACTTCTCGAAGTAGTTCACCGGCTGCAGGGTTTCATGGTCGCGGGCCAGACCCACAACGCTCACCTTGGCGTTGGGCATCATGTCCAGCACACCGTCCAGCATGCCCAACCCCGCACGCAGGATGGGCACCACGGTGACCTTGCGTCCGGCAATCTGGTCCACCTCGACCGGGCCGCACCAGCCGTCGATGGTGGTCTTTTCCAGCGGGAAGTCGGCGGTGGCCTCGTAGGCCAGCAGACGGGCCACTTCGCCGGTCAGCTCGCGAAACTTCTTGGTGGACATGTCAGCCTCCCGCATCAAGCCGATCTTGTGCTTGACCAGGGGGTGTTTGACTTCAATGACGGGCATGTCGGGGCGCTCTTGGGGAGGAAATGACCGGATTATCTCCGGGCTGGCGGTCCAGGCTGGCGGTCCCGGCTGCGGTCAGGGTGCGCTCAGGGCTTGCGCTGGCGCAGCGCCTCGTACAGGCACACCCCAGCCGCGACCGACACATTCAGGCTTTCGACCGCGCCTTGCATCGGGATGCGCACCAGTTCGTCGCAGGTCTTGGCGGTCAGCTGGCGCATGCCGTCGCCCTCGGCGCCCAGCACCAAGGCCACTGGCCCTTTCAGGTCGAGGTCGTACAGGGTCTTGTCGGCTTGGTCGGAGGTGCCGATCACCCAGATGTCGCGTTCCTTCAGCTCGTTCAGGGTACGGGCGAGGTTGGTGACCATCAGGTAAGGCACAGTTTCCGCCGCACCGCTGGCCACCTTGGCGACGGTGGCATTCAGGCCGACCGCATGGTCCTTGGGGGCGACCACCGCATGGGCGCCCGCGCCGTCGGCCACCCGCAGGCAGGCGCCGAGGTTGTGCGGATCGGTCACGCCATCCAGCACCAGCACGAGCGGCGGACCTTCCACCCCGTCCAGCACGTCATCCAGCGAGTGATGCTGGGCCACCGGCCGCACCCGGGCCACCACGCCCTGGTGACGATGGTTGCCGGACAGCTTGTGCAGCCGTTCGTCGTCGCTCTCGACCAGCCGGGCGCCCGCGGCTTCAGCCTTCTCAAGGAAGGCGCGCATGCGCTGGTCCTTGCGGGTGGCGTCGAAAAGGATCTCCTGCACCGAATCGGCGGCGGTCTTCAGCCGGACGGTGATGGCATGGAAGCCGAACAGGATCTGGGTCTTGCCGCCGGCTGCCGGGGCGTCGGTGCCGCCGGCCTTGGGTGTTCTGGATGCGCTCATGCCCCGATTGTCGCCGGTCTCAGAACCAGCCCAGCGCCTTGGCCCCCATCAGGGCGCCGATCAACACCGGCTGGTGCAGCATGTAGTAGGAGAGCGACCACTGGCCCAGCACGCCCAGCGGCTTCAGCACCCAGGGCAGCGGACGTTGCAGAAGCGCCTGCACCGCCTGGGTGCGCATCAGGGCGCAGCCCCACAGCATCGGACCGAGCCAGGGCAGCAGCGGCACATAGTCTTCGGTCAGCGGCTTGTGCGTGACCAGACCCACCCAATTGGTGGTGCGGGCATCAAAGAAGGGGTGGGCGACCCACAACGGCAGGAGCACCGCCACCAGCCCCAGCAGCACCAGCCAGCGGTTGGACAGCCGGGAGAAACCAAAGCGGACCAGGATGAGCATCAGCGCCATGCCATGCAGCACGCCGAAGCTGATGAAGGAACGGGGAAACATCACCCACGATCCGAGGGACACCAGCAGCGCGCAGACCATGATCTGCCCCCAGCGGCGCCAGAAGCGCTCAGCGGTCTGCCCCTGGGCGAGGGCCACCGCCTGACCCATGCCGGCGCACAGCAGGAAGAGGCTGACGATGGCACTGCGCTGCCAGGTCCAGACCGGGTCGCGATAGAAGTCCTGGTGGATGAGGCGGAAGAACGCCAGATCGAAGCAGAAGTGGAAAACGGTCATCCACACCATGGCGACGCCCCGCAGGGCATCCAGACGGGCATAACGCGGCGTGGCGGACGCTGGCGCCGCGCGCGAACCAGCGACGGGGTCAGGGCTTGCAATGGGAGTAGGAACCGGCGCATTCATCGGGCCGCAGTCTACCCAACGCGGGCGCACCGAAGCGCCGCGGCACCGTTCGATTGGGGGGCCCGGACGGTCCGGGCTTCGACCCAATTTGTGGGGGCAAAGCTGACAAATGCTTGCAGGGCGCCGCGGCAAATGCAAACAAGTGTGCGATTGAGGGGCGGAGGTGACCTCGCGAACACTGGGGGATCGAATTCACTCAACGTAATCCCGTGAACGTCACCCCTACCCACACCGAGCTTCACCGATTCGCCAGCCGCACCGTCCCACAGTCCCAGGGCGGCTCTCCAGAGCGCGCTTTCGCTGGCGCTGTTCCCCGCGAGCCCCGATTGGGCGCGCGGGTTCCGGCACGCGCCCTGGTTGGCGCCTGCTGGGTCTTCGGGACGCTGAGCCTGGCGGCCTGTGGCGGCGGTTCGACGCCGCCGCCCCCACCCACCCAGACGGAGATCATCGTCGCGGACGGCAAGCCCTGCGCGGTGGCTTCGGCCACGCCCGCGTCGGGTGCCACCGGCGTTCTGGTCAACATCGAGCCGTCGGTGGTCTACACCGGCCCCGGGCCGGATGTCGGCCCCTGCGGTATCCGCCTGACCGATGCCGCTGGGGCGACGGTGCCCACCCGCACCCTCGTCTCCAATCAGGCAGCCGATCCGGACGGCGGCGTCATCGGCACGCACACGCTGCAGCCGTTGGAGGACCTCACCCCCGATTCGGCATACAGCGTCTACCGCGGCACTGAACGCCTGTACAGCTTTACCACGGGCCGGCAGAAGGCGGGCGTCCCGGTATCGGTGACGGACCAGCCCGCGGGGATGAAGGGCATCCCGGCCAACGTCATCATCCAGCCGGCGCAGATCAACAATCTGCTGGAGGCCCTGGCCCTGCAACTGGTCAATGACAAAGCCATCCTGGCCAAACTCGTGGACGAAGTGCTGAGCGTGGAGCTGCCAAAGCTTGCGCGTCCGGGCGCCCAGTACGCGGTCCGCCTTCAGAAGATGACCTATACCAGCAGCGTCTCCGAGGGCTACCCGGTGACGCTGAGCGGACTGGTGGCGCTTCCTGTGAATGCAGACGGATCACCACTCGACTATTCCCGCATGCCGGTGCTGATCAGCCAGCGAGGCGCGCAGGACGGCACCGCAGCCGCACCGTCATCGGCCAGCCAGGTCGGTTTGATTCCCGCCCTGCTGGGCGCTGGCAAGGGGCATATCGTCCTCTCACCGGACCTGATCGGCGTGGGCGATTCGGCGCCCCGCGAGCAGGCCTATCTCGTGTCCAAGGACACCGCGGCCCAGACGCGAGACATGCTGGTGGCCCTGCGCGAGCATTTGGCGCAGCAGTACGGCGCGACCGCGTCTCAGGACTTGCGCATCGTCGGTTCGTCCCAGGGCGGCCATTCCGTCATGGCTTCCCTGCCCTATCTGACGCCGCTGGCGTCCGTCAAGCTGGTGAACACGCTGGCGGGCCCGTTCAATGTGGACCGCACCTTCAACGGCGCCATCCTGGCTATTGCGGGTGAGCCGCGCGACGCCTACGCAGCCCATGAGAATCTGGCCCTGGCGCCCCAGCGCCTGCGGGCGTCGCTGGACGCACTGATGGACTATCAGAGCTACCGTTACGACGAGGCCAAGATCTTTGACGCCAATGGCGGACTGCGCGCCGACTTTCTGACGGACTACCAGGCCGGCAAGTACAACGCCCTGCGCGCCCACTGGCGGGTGAACAGCATGACGAGCAACTCCCAGGTCTACAACGCGCCGCAGGCCAAGGTGGTGATGTACCACTTCAGCACGGACGCCCTGGTGCCAGCGCAGAACACGGCGGACATGGTGGCCCGCCTGCGGGCGGGCGGGAGCAGCCTGGCCTCGGTGACCCAGGCCGACTGCCGCGAGAAGTCCGTGTTGACCGAGCTGGTCCTGAAGTTCTCGGAGAGTCCGCTGAAGACCCACACGATCTGCGCGGTCTACCAATACAACGATCTCGTGGGCGACCTGTAACCGGCTCAAACGGGATGCTTAGCGAGGACCGAGCGGGCCACGCAGACTGTGCGGGCCACGCAGACCGTGCGGGCCACGCAGACCGTGCGATCAGCGCGGCGTGAGCAGCTGCTGCACCCGCTGGCGGTGCAGCCCTTGCACGGCCGGCAGCAGCGCACCCAGCGCGTGAAAATCCAGGGACTGCAGGGAACTGGTGATGTCACCGACCAGGTCCCTGGCCTCCTCGGCGTTGGTCACCGCCGGTGTTGTTGCCTGCAGTGAGGACTGCAGCGCTGGTGCCGGCGGCTGCGCCATCCGAGGCGCCAAGTGGTGGACCTTCTGCGCCCCCATTTGCGCGCCCGTCAGCGGGTCCTTCTGATGGCCCATCTGTGGGCCCATCTGCGGATCAGCCCCTAGTCCCACCTGCTGCACCAATTGTTGTCCCAACGTCTGCCGCGCCTGCGCCAACCGCGGCTCGGCCTGCAGCAGTTGTCCCAGTGCCTCCCGCTGGCCCTTCACATCCTGCAGGTTCCAACGCTGCGGCTGCAGGGCCTCGGGGGCCGGCTCCAGCATCGCGCGCACTGGCTGTCCACTCGGGAAGCGCTTGCCTTCACCGCGCACCGTCAGGCCATCCCGCAGCGCGGGCCACTGGGCCTCCGCCATCTGGAAGATGATGTCCTGGCCCTGCACCACCACTTCGAGCCCGGCAGGTGCCAGCGCTTTGGCGAGCACCTGCAACTGTTCCTGGGTTCCCTCCCCTTGCAGCGTCACCGCCAGTTGCACCGGCTTGGGGCTGGTGCCTTCGCCTTGCGGCACGGCCTGGCCGGGCAATTGCAGGCGCAGGGTTTCGCGACCGGGCTGCTGCAGCACCGCCAGATCCAGACCGCGCAGCTTGAATCGCTGACGGGCGCTGGCGTCCGGGCTTGCGGCCGCCTGCAGCTGTGCATCCACCCGACCGGCGGCAGCCTCCGGACGCTGGGACCACAGCTGGCGCAATTGCTCCACCTGCTGGTTCAGCGATTCAGAAGGTGCCGTGCGGCGGGCCAGCGTGTCGCTCAGTCCACTCTTGATCTGCTGGACGGACGAGGCCAGCCGATCCAGGTAATCCAACCCCTGCTGCAGGCGCCCGAGGCGTTGCTGCTGACCCGGTTGGCGGGAGATGGGCAAGTCGGCCCCAGCGCGCAGCACGGTGGCGCTGTCGGTAGCCGAGGCGCTTGTTGTGTCGGCAACGCTTGGCGCGCCGGTCGCCGTCCCGGTAGGGACTGTGCTCGCTCCTCGCGTGCCCGGCGCATTCAGGCTGAAGTCTGCGCTCTGCCTCGCGCTAACGGCCCCGCCCGGATGGACGCTCAAACTGCCGTTTGAAGCGGCACTCGCGCCAGCGCTGGAACCAGCGCCGTAACCAGCGCCAGAACCAGCGCCCGGGGCAGCCCCAGCCACACCGGACGCAGCACCGGAGGCACCGCTGCGCGGCAGCAGTGGCGAAGGGGTCGGGGCGAGCAGGGAGGCCATGAGGGCGACTCAGGAAATGGCGTCGAACAGGCTCAGCGCGCTGACCTTGGCGTAGGCCTTCTGCGTGGCCTGCAACGCGAGGGTGTAGCTGTTGAGCCGGGTCGCGGCCTCGCCGTAATCGATCTGGCCGATGTCCAGCGCCGCCTGCTGATTGGAGAGGCTGACTGAGGCATGGTTGCTGTCCAGCGTCTCCAGGATGTTCTGGCGACCGCCAAGCTGGCCGATCTTGCCGGACACCGCATTCAGCGTCTGATCCAGCGCCGTGATCATGGCGGTCACATTGGCATGCGCCCCTTCCGCCGTCACGCCAGGCGCGCCAAGTTGTCCGGTCAGTGCATTGAGCTGCTGCAGAAAGCCGCCCATCGTCTCCAGCGTCACATTGGCGGAAACGGTCATGTTGTCCGCCACGGCCACCTGTTGCGTCTGCAGATTGCCCTGGAAGGCGTAGGTGGCGTCGACGGTGGGCTGATCGCTGGCGGTGCCGGAGAACAGATAGCGCCCTTCCGCATTCTTGCTGTTGGCCAGGAACAGCAGGCTGTCATGCAGGGTCTTGAGCGACCCGGACATCGCATTCAGGTCGTCGCCGGTATTGCCTGCGTCGGCCGCCCAGACCAGCAGATCGCGGGTGGCCTGCAGATCGTCCTTGATGCTGTCGAGTGTCACTTCGCTGGTCTTGAGCCGGCTCTGCAGGGCACCGATGTTGTCGCGATACTGCGTCAGCGAGGCCTCCTCCCGCGAGAGGCGGGCCAGGCGCAGCGTGGCGATGCTGTCGTCGGACGGCTTGAGCACCCGCTTGCCGGACGCCATCTGCTGCATCACATGCGTCAGGCCTTCATTGGCGGCCTGCAGCGCGCTGTTCATCGTGGTGTGGTACTGATTGCTGGCGATACGCATGAGAGTCTCCCGAATCAACCCAGCATGGCCAGGGTGCTGTCGAACAACTGATTGGCCACGGCCACCACCTTCATGTTGGCCTGATACATCTGCTGGTATTGCATCAGGCTGATGGCTTCTTCGTCGGTATTGACACCGCTGCTGGACTTCCAGTTTTCTTCTGCCTGGTCCCGCACCGTGGTGGCGGTGGTTTGGGAGGCCTGGTTCAGGCTGCTGGCCACACCGAGCTTGCCCACCAACTGGGTGAACACGTCGCCGAGCACCACATTGCTCGTGCCGGTGGCGGCGCCCTGGGTGTCGAAGGTGGTCATGGTCAGCGTCTTGTTTTTCAGGCCGACCAGGGCTGTCAGGTTGCCGCTGTCGCCGCTGACGGTGGCGCTGCTGGAAAAGGCCAGATTCGCGGCGGACAGCCCCGTCAGCTTGAGCCGGCCGGACGTGGTGTCGAACAGCGGCTGCCCGGGCGTGGCCGCGGGGGGCGCAAAGCCGGCAGCCAGCTGCGTATTGAAGGCATTGCCCAGGCCCAGCGCCAGTTCGGAGACGGTGGTCGCCATCGGCGTCAACACCTGTTTCTGCAGGTCGGCCAAACCGCCGAGTTGCCCCCCCAGGCCCACGTCGGAAAAGGTGAACTGGGTACTGGCAAAGCGGATCTTGAGCTGGTCGGGGCCGTCGGTCGTCACGGTGGCTGCGTCCGCCCCGACCACCAGCGGCTGGCCGCCCTTGAGTGAAATGCTCTTGGCGCCATCCGGCGTCTCCACCACCTGCAGGCTCACCAGCTCGGACAGCGCCTTGATCTTTTCGTCGCGAGCGTCCTGCAGGCCAGCGTCATTGACGCCGGCGCTGCGGCCGGCGGAGATCTGCTTGTTCAGCAGCGCGATGTCTGCGGTCAGCGTATTGACTTGGCTCACCACCCCGTCCCGCTGGGAGGCGATGGCGGTCTGCTGATTGGCGAACAGTTGCTGCAGGCTGTCAAAACGCTTGACCAGACCATCGGCGGCGGTGATCACCGCTTCGCGCAGCGGGCCGGATTCGGGCTGCACGCTGGCGGCGTTCAGTGCGGCGAAGAACTGGTCAATGCCCTCATTGATATTGGCGGTGTCGTCCGACATCACCTGTTCCAGCTGAGTCAGATAAGCCTGGCCGGCCTTGTACTGCCCGAGGTTGCTGGTCGCCTGCCAGAGCTGCAGATTCTTGTAGCCATCCGAGAAGCGCAACAGGGCCGACACCTGCACGCCGGCGCCGCCGCGGGGGGTCTCCAGAGACCCCAGCAGCACGCCCTGGCGGGTATAGCCTGGCGTCATCGCATTGGCGACGTTCTGGCTGGTGGCGTTCAGGGCTGCCTGGGCGGCCAGGGCACCGGTCAGGCCATTCAGGATGATGCTCATGGCTGGGATGAAGGCAGTTGGGTGGAAAAGGTGACGGCATCACCGCATATCCCGGCAAGGGGATTGCGGACGGTCACTGCTCCTTCGGAGAAGGCGACCGGGCAGTGCCTTCACTTAAATGCGGCAACACCTGTTTGAGCATCAGGTCGGCGATGCCGAAGGCGCGTTGCTGGGCTAGGGCATCGGCGACCAGTCCGTCGGCCAGGTCCAGCATGTCCTGGTTGACCCGCTGGCTCTCGGCGCTGTCTTCGTCGGCCAGGGCCCGGGCGCCGGAGCGCATCTGGCTGATCATCTGCTTGATGAAAAAGGCCTCGAACTTCACGGCGGCGTCGGTGGCCTGGGCCTTGACCCGGGCTTCGGGATCAGGCGCAGCGTCGAGCGGCAACGGCGTGCTTTGCGGCAGATCGATCATGGCGGTGTCCGTCCTCAAATGACCTGAAGCTCGCCTTCGATGGCACCGGCCTGATCGAGGGCCTGGAGGATGGCCATCAGATCGTCCGGATTGGCACCGATGCTGTTGACCATATCCACGATCGACTGCAGGGAGGTTCCCGCGGGCCACCGGAACATACGACCGTCGCCCTGATCCACCCGCACCTGGGACTGCGGCACGACCTGCGTCTTCCCCTGGCTGAGCGGATTGGGCTGACTCACTTGCGGCGTTTCACTGATCACCACCTTGAGCGACCCATGCGACACCGCCGCGGCCCGCACTTTCACACCATCGGCGATGACCACGGTGCCGGTGCGCGAATTGAAGATCACGCGCGGCAGGGGTGCGGCGGCGTCCACGCTCATGCCTTCCAGCCGGGCCACGAAGGCGACCCGTTCCGTTGCCGATGCGGGTGCGCGCACCGTGACGCTGGTGCCATCGCGGGTGGCGGCCGTTTCAGCGCCGAAGCGTTCATTCACAGCATTGACGATCTTGGTGGCGGTCTCAAAGCTCGGGCGCTTCAGGTTCAGCACCACTTCGGGCCGCGTACTGAAGTCCGACTCGATTTCCCGCTCGATGCTGGCGCCATTGGGCACCCGACCCGCCGTGGGCGTGTTGACGGTGACGCTCGATCCGCTCTGCCCCTGCGCATTCAGGCCAGTCACCACCAGATTGCCTTGAGCCAGCGCATACACCTCGCCGTCCGCAGCATGCAGCTCGGTCAGCAGCAGCGTACCGCCACGCAGGCTTTTGGCGTCGCCCAATGACGACACCGTCACATCGATGGTCTGCCCGCGCCGATAGCCACTGGGAAACGCTGCACTGACCATGACCGCGGCCACATTGCGCGACTTGGCCTCAGTCCGTTCCGGCAGCTTCACACCGAATTGCTTCAGCAGATTGCCCACCGACTGCCCGGCGAACTTCACCTGGGTGCTGTCGCCGCTGCCATTCAGGCCGACCACCAGCCCATAGCCGAGCAACTGGTTCTCGCGCACGCCTTCCACATTCACCAGTTGGCGAATGGATTGCGCGGCCTGCGCGCTCAAATTGCAGGCCAGCAGCACCATGCACAACAGAATTCGTTTCATCCCTGTCTCCAAAAACGACAGCACTCTCATGACTCAGCCCGTCGCAGGCGGTCGCAATCCCGACAACTCACCGTATGCAGCGCTCACCCAGCCAAACCTTAGTCCGCACGACACCTCGACGCCCGTGCATCTGCCACGACTGCCCAGGTCTTGATGCGGGACAGGGATCGCCGCGCGCACAGAGGAAGCGGCATCCCGAGGGCTCGCCCCGCACACAGAGGAAGCGGCATCTCGAGGACTCCCCCAGTCACCACGTCAAAGAAGTATTTCTCCCCTCCCACCAACAAGCTCGGTGGTGGTGGGAGGGAGGGGATTGGGGCCCTGTTTCCGTAAGTATTAGGAATGAATGACCGGCGGAGCCGGGCAGAAGGGACATGGAGGAAACAGGGCCCCAATCCCCTCCCTCAGCGCTCCACCCCAACACCCCCCAAAAAACACCTACGAAGCGCCCCCCAAATCAAATCGGTGCCCAAGGCGACACAAACCACCTCGACAACCACCCCGGCGTATTCGCATCCGCCAGCGCCCCTCTTCCGCTGTAAAGGATTCGGGCATTAGCCACCCGCTGCGAGGACACCCGGTTCTCGCTGTCCACATCGGCGGGCCTCACGTATCCCGCGACCCGCACCAGCTCTTCGCCTTGATTCAACGTGAGGCTCTTTTCCCCCGCCACCCGCAGCAACCCGTTCCCCATCACTTCCTGCACGACCACCGTAATGGCCCCTTGCAGCGTGTTGTGCTGCGAGCTGGCCGCGCTGCCATTGAAGCCCCGCTCGGCGCCCAATCCATACGCCCGGGTTTTTCCATTCAGATCGAGGTTGAAGCCGGCGCTGCTGTCCTTGCCCATTTGGGTATCGGCCTTCTTCGACGCCTGGGTGGCTTCTTCCAGCACCACCGTCAACACATCCCCCGAGCGAAACGCCCGCGTATCCGCAATCAGACTGGCGCTTCGCCCGGCCACGAACACCCCGCCCCCGGCAGGCCGGGGCGTCGCGGCAATCGGCAACGGCACTGACCCGGGATCATTGCTGGGCCACTGCGGCGGCTCGATCGCGCTACAGGCCGACAACAGCACCAGCACCGCGCCAGCGGCCCCCATCAGCAGTGTGCGAGCGGCTGCCATGATCAGCGCGCCGCCTGCGCCAGCACCTGAAGCATGTTGTCCGCAGCGGACAGCACCTTCGTGTTCATCTCATAGGTGCGCTGAGCGGCGATCATGTCCACCATCTCTTCCACCACCTGCACATTCGAGCCTTCCAGCGCCCCCTGCTTCAGCGTGCCCAGACCGTTTTCCCCTGGCACTCCTTCGGTCGGCGTCCCACTGGCCACCGACTCCTGGAACAGGTTGTCGCCCAGCGCCATCAGCCCGGCCGGATTCAGGAAATTCGTCAACCGCAACTGGCCCAGTTCCGTCGGCGTCGCACTGCCCGCCACCCGCGCCGTCACCACGCCGTTCTCGCCAATGGTGACGGCCGTTGCATTCGCCGGCACCGTGATCTCCGGCTGAATTCGCAGCCCATGTGCATTCACCAGTCGTCCATCGGCATTGATCTGCAGCTGGCCGGCCCGGGTGTAGGCCGCGCGGCCATCCGGCCCTTCCACCTGCAGGAAACCATTGCCGACGATCGCCACATCCAGGCTCTGCCCGGTGGACTGCAGGCTGCCATTGGTGAACACCTTCTGCGTGCCCACCAGCCGAGTGCCATTGCCCAGCTGCACGCCGGTCGGCGCGGCGGTGCCGTCTGAAGCCTGCGCGCCCGGCTGCCGTTCCACCTGATAGAACAGGTCTTCAAACATCACCCGGTCGCGCTTGAAGCCCACCGTGTTCACGTTCGCGAGGTTGTTGGCAATGGCCTGCAGCTTGGCATCCTGGGCCTGCACGCCGGTCTTGCTGATCCACATGGCTGGGTTCATGAAGCACTCCTTTGCTTGATCTGGGTCGTCATTCGCGCATCAGACGGTCGCCGGCATCGGCCATTCCGTCGGTCGCTTTGTAGAGCCGCATCTGCAGCTCGAAATCCCGCGCGAGATTCATCGTGGCCACCATCTCTTCCACCGCGGACACATTGCTGGATTCGACCTTGCCCGCGGCTACCTGGACCGACGGGTCGCTGTCCGGCGTCTCGCCATTGCGTGTCACCAGCAGACCGGCCTCGTTCTTGGTCAGCGTTGCAAAGTCCGGCTTGACCAGCTTGAGCTTGTCCACCGGCTGCATCTCGGTCGCACCGCCGCTCAGGATGGAGATCGTGCCGTCCGCCAACACTTCCAGCCGGTCATGGGGCGGCAGCACGATCGGGCCGCCCTCCCCCAACACCGCATGCCGGCCCAGCATCAGCCGGCCCTCGGCATCCAGCGTGAAGGTGCCGGCGCGGGTGTAGGCCTCGCGGCCGTCCGGCCCGTCCTGCGCCACTGCAAACAGACCGTCGCCCTGCAGCGCCAGATCCAGCTCGCGGCCGGTTTCCCGCTGGCTGCCGGCCCGGGCGCTGATCACGTCCGAGCGCTCCTGGGCCAGATGGCGGGCGTCGTAGCCGTAGCCTTTCACCTGCGCCGCGCTGGCCTGTTCCAGGTTGGCCCGGAAGCCGGCCGTCTCCAGGTTGGCCAGATTGTTGGCATGCACCGACTGCGCGCGCTGGATGCGCTCCGCGCCGCTCATCACCGTGTAGATCAGGGCGTCCATGGCGGGTCCTTAGACGGCCTGCATCAGGGCCTGCATCACATCGTTCTCGGTGGAGATCACCTTGGTGTTGGCCTGATAGTTGCGCTGCGCGCTCATCAGGTTGACCAGTTCCCCGGTGATGTCCACATTCGACTGCTCCAGCGAACCGGCGGCCAGCTTGCCGGCCGTGCCTGCGCCCGGACGCGAATACAGCGCCACACCGCTGGCCTGACTGGACGACCAGCTGGTCTCGCTCAGCGGCGTGAGGCCGCTTTCGTTGGCGAAGGTCGCCACCGCCAACGTGCCCACCGTCTGCTTCTCGCCATTGCTGTAGGTGGCCACCAGCGAGCCGTCTTCGCTGATGCTGGTGCCGGTGAGCGTGCCGGCGGCGTAGCCGTCGGTGGCGTTGGTCAGCGTCGTGGTGTCGCCAGCGAATTGCGTGGTGCCGGTGTAGTCGATGGCCAGGGCCATCGCGGCGGCACCGTTGGTGGGCGTGGCATTGAGCGTCACGGCCGGCACAGCCGTCAGCTGACCTTGCGCATTGAAGCTGAGGGTGGCGCCGACGCCCGCCGGGGCGGCGCCGTCGAAGCTGAAGTAGGCATCCGCCGTGCCGGTGCCGGTCTTCACAAAGTACTGCGTCACGCTGTGCTTGGTGCCCAGCGAGTCATACACCACCGAGGTCACCGAGCTGTTGTAGGTGAGCGGATCATCCTTGTTGAAAGGCGCGGCGGTGGGCACCGTCCAGTCGGCGCTCAGGTTGCCGTTGAAGTTGAGCTTCTGGCTGGCCTGCGCGGGGATCTGGCCGGTGGCCACCTTCAAATCCCCAAAGGCGCCGAGGCCAGCGCCCTCCACCGGCTTGCCATTGGCGTCCAGCACCGCGGCGTAGCCCTGCGCCTTGCGGCCCATGCTGTCGATGACGAAGCCGTTCTTGTCCACACTGAAGATGCCCACGCGGGTGAACACCGTCTGGCCGGCATCGTCCTTCACCGGGAAGAAGCCGCGGCCCTGGATCATGGCGTCCATGCCACGACCGGTGTTGAACAGGCCGCCGCCGATGTCGATGCTCTGCGACTGCGAGCTGGCTTCCACGCCGTTGGCATGGCTGTCGGCATACATCGCCGAGAAGTTGGTGCGGCTCGACTTGAAGCCGTAGGTGCCGGAGTTGGCGATGTTGTTGCTGATGGTCTCCAGGCTGGCGTTGACGGCGTTGATGCCGGAGCGTGCGATTTCGAAACTCATGAGGGCCTCCGTGGGACGGTTGAGCGGACGATTGGGTGGACGTTTGAGTGGACGTTTGAGTGGACGTTTGGACGGACGATTCAGCGGACTGCTGGGAGGGGAAACGGCCGGACCCGGCTCAGTTGCCCGAGCGGCCCTTGAACTGGGTGATGGCCTGGCTGGTGACTTCTCCCACCCCGGCCAGTTGCAGCATGACGTTGCCGTCGGCGGACAGCCGCACGCCGTCCAGGCGGGCCAGCGTCTCCATCGTCACGCTCTGCCTGTTCTGGGTTTCCACGCTGACGGTGTAGGTGCCGTTGCCCAGGCCGAGCTTGGCGGGATCCAGGGTGTAGGCCTGCTCACCACGGCTCATCGACCCCAGCTCCACCCGCTGCGCCCGGCCGTCGCTGCCGGTGATCACCAGCGTGTTGGCGGGACTGGACGAATCGAGGGTGAAGCGCAAGTCCACCGGCTGGCCCGACAGCGACACCGACGACACCGCCGCCTGCAGCGTCGAGCCGACCTGCGCGCCGAGCGTCATCAGCTGCAGGCTGGCCAGCATGCTGGTGTTGGTCTGGCCTTGCGAGGTCAGTTGCTGCATCGACTCGACCTGGCTCAACTGCGTCAACTGGCTGACGAACTGCGACGGATCCTGCGGGGCCAGCGGGTCCTGGTTCTTGATCTGGGCCACCAGCAGCGTGGTGAACAGCGTGCTCAGCTCGCCATTGCCGGCGATGCTGGCGCCGCTGGCGGTGTTGCTGCTGGAAGAGGTGTTGGTGACGGCGGTGCTCATGGGGGGCTCCGTGACAAAGAGGGATTTCAGCTTTCGCCCAGGCGCAGCAGGGACTGCTGCATGGACTTCACCCGGGACAGCACTTCGACATTGGTCTCGAAGGCGCGGGAGGCGGACAACATGTCGGTCATCTCCGCCACCGGATTCACATTCGGATAGAAGACCTCGCCGTTTTCATTGGCCAGCGGGTTCTCCGGTTCATAGGCCTTGCGCAGCGGCTCCTGGCTTTCCACCACATCCAGCACCTGCACCCGTGCGCCGGCCAGTTGCTGCTCACCCAGGCCCTCGCGGGCGGCGAGCGCCGCAAACACCGGCTTGCGGGCGTGATAGGTGCTGGTCTCGCTGCCGGCGGCGGACTGGGCATTGGCCAGGTTGCTGGCAATGGTGTTGAGCCGCACCGTCTGGGCGGACATTGCCGACCCGGCGATCTGGCTGATCTGCTTGAATGACATGGCGGGCTCCCTTATTGACCGTCAATGGCCTTGGCCAGACCCTTGAGCTTCATGTTCACGAAGGTCAGGCTGGTCTGGAAATCCAGGGCGTTCTGCGCGAAAGACGCCTGCTCCACACCGAGCTCGACGGTGTTGCCGTCCTGCGAGGGGTGGTAGGGGACGCGGTACAGCAGGTCCTGCCCGCTGGTGTCCAGCGGCAGTTCCTGGGCGAATCCGTCACCGGCGCCCAGGGCGGAGGTCAGCGACGCGGCAAAATCCATGTCCCGCGCCTGATACCCTGGCGTGCTGACGTTGGCGATATTGGAGGCCAGCACCTTGGTCCGCTCCGCGCGCAGGCGCAGTGCGTCGTCGTGCACACCGGCCGCCTTGCTGAAATCGATGCTCATGCGAGTTCCCCTTCTTTTCGTTGGCCTGCTGGCCTCAATGACCACCGCCCTGGCGGCCCTGCCGGCGGCAACCGCCGACCTGGACACCCAGGTGATGGAGACCGCCCGCCGCGCCTTGCTGGACCAGGCCGATCAGGCCGGCCTGCTGGCGGCGGACGTGCAGCTGACCCAGCCCTCGCCGCGCGCCCGTCCGGCCTGCCCGGCGGGCTGGGACATCGCGGTGCAGGACAGCCGCAGCCTCAGCCGCATCCGCCTGGTGGCCCGCTGCGTGGATGACAGCGCCCGCGTGCCGCCGCAGGACTTCCTGCTGCGCGCCACCCTCAGCGCCGAGGTCCTCGTGGTGGTCCAGGCGGTGAGCGCTGGCCAGGCCGTGAGTGAGGACGCGGTGCAGTTGCAGCGCCGGGACATCAGCCAGACGCTGGATGCAATCTCGACGCTGGACACGGGCCTGGCGGCCCGCACCAGCCTGCGTCCCGGCCAGGTGCTGCAAAAGCGCCTGCTGGTCGCGGCCGTGCTGGTGCGACGGGGCGATGCAGTCCGCATCCTCGCCAACCGGGATGGCGTGCGGGTGGAAGCCCAGGGCGAAGCGCTGGACAGCGGCGCCCGTCAAGGCGTGATCCGGGTGCGCAATCTCAACAGCGGTCGCATCATCCAGGCACGGGTGCTGGAGGCTGGACTGGTCGAGCCCGCCGAACTGCGCTGAGGCTGCAGCGTGGACGCTCATGGCGTGCTCCCCTGGATGCGAGCGGCCACGCGCGCCAGCTTGTCCGCATAGGCCGGATCGGTGGCGTAGCCGCCGCGTTGCAGGGCCTGCCCATAGGCGCGCGCATCCGCGCCGGTCCCCAGGGCCGCCTGATACCGCGTGCTGCCCTGCAGCAGGCTGGCCAGATCCTCAAACGACTGGGCCGGCGAGGCGTAAGCCCGGAAGCTGGCGTCACGGGCGACCGCCTGACCGTTTTCGACCTCGGTGGTGGCCGCCACGGTCACCTCGCCGGACCAGGCGCCACCGGCCTTGATACCGAAGAAGTTGTGGCTGCTGCTGCCGTCGGCGCGGCGGATCGGCGCGCGGCCCCAGCCGGTTTCCAGCGCGGCCTGGGCCGTCAGCACTTCCGGGGCGACGCCCAGGCGGCTGGCGGCCTGACGGGCCAGTGGCAGCACGTCATCGACAAACGCCTGCTGCTGCGCCGCGCTGGCGGCGGGCACCGCGCCGGCATGGGTGGCGCGCAGGGCTGAGGACGCCACCGTGTCTTCCAGCAGCGCGGAGCCGGCGCCCCAGGCTGAGGCGGTCCCTGCAGGCAGGTCGGCCGCCATCTGCTGACGACGCCAGGCGCCTTCCGGCGACAGGCTGCCTTGGCTGTCACTGCCCTGCTCGATGTAGCGGGTCACTTCGCGCTGAAGCTGCTGATAGAGCGCGCCGAACTTCGGCGTGTCGGCACCCACGCCCGCGGCGGATCGGATACCGCCGGCAAGGCCCACCGCTCCAGCGGACGCGATGCCCCCGTGTGCGGAGACCTGCGCCGAGGACGTCGGCAGCGACGGGAATTCACCGAACGACCGGTCAGCGCTGCGCATAGACATGCTCCTCGCGCCCCATCAGCTGCTGCATCAGGGCCTGCTGTTCGCTGATCAACTGGCAATTGCGCAGGTTCAGCGTCTTGCAGGTGGTCAAGGCCTGCTCCAGCGCGCGCCATTGCACGGCGATCGGCTGGGCGGTGCTGGCAGGCAGGCGCTGCAGCAGATGTCGCACCGAAGGCTCCACTGCACTGCCGAGCAGGGCCACCAGCAGCTCACGACGACGGGCGCGCTGCACATCCAGCGCCGCCACCTGGGCCAGGATCTGCGCCGAGAGCTCGCTCATGCGGTCCGCGTCATGCTTGAGTGCGGCATTGAACTGCTGGTCGAGCAGGCCGCGCAGGCCGTCATAGGCGGCCAGATCCAGGCGCAGCCCATCGGTCAGCTGGCGCAGCATCGTGGCGGCCGGGCTGTCGGGGCCGGGGCGCACCGGCGAGGCCATCACCGCGCTCATGCCCGGCCTCCATGGAATCGCTGGATCAACTGGGCCAGACGGTTGGCGTCGAACTTGATCTCGCCATTGGCCAGGGCATTGCGCAGCGCCGCCACCTTGACCTCGTCCACGTCCGGCATGGCGGCCAGGTCCGCCTGAGCGGGCTTGAGTGCGTCGGATTCCAGCGCTGCGGCCTGCAAGGCCGGGCTCGAGGCCGATGCGGCCGGCACGGGCGTCTCCGCCGCCACGCCGCCGGCGCCAGTCACCGGATTCAAGGGGCCATTGCTTGTGACTCTCATGCGATCACCTTTGGATTTGGTTTTCATGGCTGCGCCTCACCGCACCCCGGGGGGGTGAGAGAAACCGCGCACCTGTTCGGACGGATCGGCAGCCGTGCGGCCCCAATCCGCCGGGCCGTACATGCCGGCGATGGCACGCGACTGGGCGCTGGTCAGCAGCATCAGTTCGATGCGGCGGTTCACCGCCGCCTTCGGTTGGGCCGGGTCCAGCGGCGCCGCATCGGCCATGCCGCTGACCTGCAGCACCGAGGTCTCGGGCATGCCGCCCACCAGCAGCTCATGACGGGCCGCCATGGCGCGGTGGCTGGATAGCGCCCAGTTGGTGAAGGCGCCGGGGGCCTTGTCCTGATAGGCCGTCGCGTCGGTATGCCCGACGATCAGCACCTGGTTGCGCACTTCCGCCAGCAGTGGGCCCAGCTTGCGCAGCAGCGCTCGCAAGGGTTGCGCCGGCAGCGCACTGCCGCGTTCGAACATGCCGCTTGATTCGGTGTCATGCAATTGCAGACGCAGCCCCTGCGCCGTCACGGCGGTGCGCAGATGGCCTTCCAGCCCTTCTTCCGCCGCCAGACCGGCAATGCGCCGCGCCAGCGCCTGCAGTTGCTCCGGCGATTCCAGGCTGGGTTTGCCCGCGCGCGGATCGGCCGGCCCGCGGGTCGGATCGCCCGGGTTGGGGTCTTCGCTGCGCGACGGCACCGGATTGCGTTCGATCATGCTGCCGCGCGAACCCGCGGCCAGGGAATTGGTCAGCCCCTGTCCGTCTTCGATCAGGTTGGCGCCGGCGTTCTGCAGCACCACCTGCATCCGCTCCGAATTGCGCGAAGCCAGCAGCCACAGCACCAGGAACAGGCACAGCAGGGCCAGGCAGAAGTCGGCAAAAGCGACCTTCCAGGCGCCACCGTGACCTTCGTCCTCGTGCTTGCGCGAGACCCGCTTGACGACCGTCTGATGGTCGCCCCGGCCGGGCTTGAGGCTGACGACTTCAGGCTGCACGGCGCTCCCCTTCCGCACGGTCGCTGGCGCGGCGGCGCGGTGCGCCGTCTTCCGCCTTGCCGCTCAGCGCGTCGATCCAGCCTTCCAGTTGCGCAAAGGTCGGCTTGATGTTGAGCTGCACCAGACGGCGGCCCGCATCGATCGCCAGCAGCGGCGGCTTGCCTGCCACATGGGTGACCAGCACCACCTTGACCGATTCCAGCGAAGCCAGCTCTTCATGCACCAGCTGCTTCATCATGTTGGAGATCGGATCCAGCACCCCATAGCAGAAGAAGATGCCGATGAAGGTGCCGACCATCGCCGCCGCCACCATCACCGCGATCTCGCCGGTGCTGGCGCCCTCGGCCACGTTGTTCATCGCCATCACGATGCCCAGCACGGCGGCCAGGATGCCGAAGCCCGGCATGGCCTCCGCGATCTTGTGCAGCGAGCGCGACGGCTGGGTCAGCTCTTCCTGGATGGCATCCAGTTCCTGCTCCAGCACGCCTTCCAGCTCATGGGCGCTGATCTTGCCCATCGCCATCAGGCGGAAATTGTCCACGATGAAGTGCAGCAGCTTGGGCTCATTCAGGATCAGCGGGTAGCGCTGGAACAGCGCGCTTTCATGCGGGGCTTCCACATGGGCATCCAGCGCCTTGAGGCCGCCAGACGCCGCCTGCAGCAGCTCATACATCAGCAGCAGCAACTGGCGCTGGAACTCCTGGCCATGGTGGTCGCGCTTGACCAGCTTCTTGAGCTGCAACAGCATCTCCGACAGCACATGGCGCGGATTGCCCAGCACGATGGCGCCGACGGCGGCGCCCACGATGATCAGCAGCTCCACCGGCTGCCAGATGACCCTGAAGCTGCCGCCATGCAGCATGAAGCCGCCGAAGACGCAGCCCAGAACAATGAGGATTCCGACAAAGGGTTGCACGATCAGCCTCGCTGGAGATGGGCGCGCATCTTGGCGAGCGCACCCTTGTTGATCTGGGACACACGGGCCTCGGTGAGATCCAGCACGGCGGCGATCTCCTTGAGACTGGCATCGAATTCGTAATAGAGCTGGATGACCTTCTGCTCCCGCTCATTCAGCGCGGACAGCGCCTGGGCGATGGAGCGCGTCACCATCAGCTGCGCCTCGGGGCTGCGCTGCTCGCTGGGCAGCTGAGCCAGGTCTTCCACCAGCTCGTCGAAGCTGGCGAGTTCTTCGGCCACCTCCGCCTGCAGGAAGTCCTGGTAGGCCTGCGGGCTGAGCTTGAGGTGCTGCAGGATCTCCGCCTCGGTCGGCTCACGGCCCAGCGCCCGGGTGAGCGCCCGCAGCGCATCGCGCTGTTTGTGGCTGTCCTGCCGGACGGTGCGGGGACGCCAGTCCTGACGGCGCAGCTCATCCAGGATGGCGCCGCGCACCCGCAGCGCCGCAAAGCTGCCAAAGCCTGCATCGGGCGTGCCATAGCGGCGCAGCGCCTCCAGCAGGCCCATCAGGCCGATCTGCTCCATGTCCTCGCGGTCCATCACCGCGCTGGCCTGCGCCGAGAGCTGCCGCACCACGCGCTTGACCAGCGGCGCATACTCGCGCAGCGCGCGCTGCTCGAGGTCGGCGCTGAGGCCCGCGTGAGCGACGGCTCCCCATTCGGCGTAGGCGTGTTGCATGGGGGGTGCCGCCTTATTCGATGATCAGCTTGCCGATCAGCGCTTCCGCGAACGGCGGTTCGCGATGCTCGGCAGCGTAGTTGGCCTGGTAGGCCTTGTTCAGGAGCAGCGCGAAGTCCTCGACGCTCATCGCGGTGGCGCTTTCCACCGTGTGCACCGACAGGGCTTTCACCGTCACGGTGCGCAGCAGCGGCAGGTGTTCCTTGGTGCGCTTCTCGTGCTCGGGCAGCGTCTTGAAGACGATGTCCACCGCCATGTAGTGCGACACCGCCGAGCCGTTGGGCCCGCGCAGCATCACCAGCACCTTGTCCAGCGTCACGTACTTGTAGTCCGGCGCGGGCTTGACCTCTTCCTTGGGCGCTTCGGCCTTGGCGTCGCCAGCGGGAGCGGCGCGATGCGATTGCATCCACCACACAGCCGCGCCGGCACCGCTCGCGGCCAGCAGGGCCACGCCAGCGATCACCGCAATGAGCTTGGCTTTAGTCTTCATTCCGTGGTGCTCCCCATCGCTTCACCCAAGCCTGCCAAGCTGGCGAACGTCCCGCCAGGGGCGAGTGCGTCTTCGGTCAGGGCGCGACCGGGCTGACGCTGCGCATCGCGCTGTCCGGCCTGGCCGCCCTGCCCCTGGGCCTGACCACCGGCGGCGCCGTCACGGCCGCGGCCGTCGGCCGACGCCTGGGCGCCGCTGGTCACCTGCACCGAGACGTCGCCGGTGTGGCGCTGCACCAGGTCGTGGCGCAGCGGCTCGGCCATCTGGCGCAGCTGCTGACGCACCTCGTCATGGGTGGCGCTCAGTTGCACCTGCAGGGCACCGCCCTGCTGGCGAATGTCGATCTCGATGCGGCCGAGTTGCGGCGGCATCAGGTGCAGGCGTGCCTGCTCGCTGCGTTGCACCGCCTGCAGCTGCAGCCGGTCGCCCAGCGCCTGCATCAGGCTGTTTGGCCAGTCCTGGCGCTGATCGGGCATCGCCAGCAGGTGGTCGGTGACCGGCCTTGCCGTGGCGGGGGACAGCGCGGTGCCGGAGGCGTCGATCAGCGCGGCGGTCCAGCGTTGCAGGCCGGCCCAGGCCGAGGCATCGGCCGTCGCAGTAACGCTCGCCGAAGGCGCGGCATCGGCGCTGAGGTCCTTGGCGGATTGCGCCTTGAGGCTCATCAGTTGCGCGGCATCGGCCGCCACGGCGCCGGATAGCGCCGGGGCCATGGAGGCCTGGGCAGCAGGCGTCGCATTGGCATCGGCTCCGGGCGCCGATACGTCGCCGCCCGGCAGCTGCGCCGTGGCGGCCATCAGCGCGGGAACGGGCGGCATGACCGTGGGCAGCACGGTCGGCAGCAGCCAGGGGGCGACGAGGCCACCGTCCGACGCGCCGTCCGCAGCGTCACCCTGCTGATCAGCGTGGGTCAGCGGCGCGCTGTCTGCCATCAAGGCGGCGGACGCCGGGTCTTGCGAGGCGAGGCCTGCCTGAGCAGCCAGCTCGGCGAGATCCGCCAGCGCCGCCATCTGTGCATGGACGCCCGCGCTCATCTCCGAATTCATCGCGCCTTGCGATGGGCGGGGGGCAGCGACGGCGGCGGCTTTGGAAGCCTGCCCGCGCGCGAACCCAGTGCCAGCCGAAGCGGCCTGCTCGGTGTTGCCCGCGTCCGCATCGTGCTCGCTCGCCGGACTGTCCCGCAGGTGATCGGCTGACTTCACCGCCTGGCTGTCACGCTCGTTCGTTGATGATCGGCGCTGGGCGGCCATCGCATCCGAGAAACCGCGGCGTGGGTCGGCGGTCCGGTCCGCGGGCTTCGTCGCATCGGACGCCTGATCCCGGTCGCTGGCCTGCGCGGCGCGGGCCACACGGCCGTCGCGGGCCGACGTGCCGCGCGCCAGATCAGCGCTGATGAAAGGGGTCATCGTGCTCATGCCTTGGTCTCCATGCCCCAGTCCTGGCTTTCCGCATAGGCGGACCAGCCGCCCCGCTGTTGCTGCATCTGCGCCAGCGTCTGGCGCACATGCTCAAGTTCATGGGCGCAGTCGCTGCGCACTTGCTGGTGCACCGCCTGCAGGTGCTTCAGGGCCCGACGCTCGGTCAGGTCCAGCCGCTGCCCGTCCAGCCGTCCCAGGAACTGCGCCAGCTCCGCATCGATGCTGGCCAATGCCGCCCAGTGGCCAGCAGCCGCGGCTTCCCGCAGGCGTTCGGCCAGGGACACCAGGCGGCCGGTCACCGGCACGGCCTGTGTGGTGGGGACGGGAATGGGGATGGGCATCGCCGGTGTCCTCATGCGTGGCGGGCCATCACGCCCTGCCACCCGCCACGGATCTGGCCCAGCAGCCGCTGGACTTCATCCACTACCGCCGGATTCATCTCCACGCCCGCCCGGTAGAGGCGGTCGGCGCAGTAGTCGTAGAGGCGCGCCAGGTTGTGCACCACCTCACCACCGGCTTCCAGGTCCAGCGCACTGGACAGGCCGTTGATGATGCTGACGCACTTGTCCAGGCTGGCGGCCTTCAGCTCAAAGCGCCGGGCTTCGATGTGGGCGCGGGCGCGGGCGAGTTCATCCAGCAGGCCGTCCATCAGCACCAGCACCAGCTGGAGCGGGGAGGCTTGGGCAGTTTGAGCATGCAGGTGAACAGCCTGATAGCTTTGGTAGGCGTCGTAGCTCATGAGGCGGAAGCGCTGATGGAATCGAACAGGCTGCCGGTGCCCGAGAGTTGCGACTGCAGGTTCTGCAATGCCGTGAACTGCTGGAGGTACCGGTTGTAGGCCTGGGTGTATTGGCTGTCGAGCCGCGTCTGGCGGTCGGTCAGGCTCTTTTGCTGGGCGGTGACGGTGGCCTGGCGGGACTTGATCTGGCCGGTGCCGCTGTCGGTCCACACATCCACCGCCTTGTCGAAGGCACCGAGCAGGCCGGAAGGCGCAGAGAGCGCCGCCGAGCCCAGCACGTCGTCCAGGGCGGTGGGTTTGGCGCTCAGGGCCTTGGTCAGCTTGGCGCTGTCCAGGCTCAGCTGGCCGTAACGGTCGATGTTGACGCCGAGGGTGCGCAGGTTGGAGCCGCCGTAATCGGCGCGCAGCAGCCCGGAGAGGCGATCCCGCAGGGCGCGCACACCGGCGTCGGAAGCGAACGCCCCGGTGGTGGTGGTGCCGCTGCCCACCGCGGTCAGGTCACCCAGGGTTTTGGTCAGGGTGTTGTACGCATCGACAAACGTCTGCAGCTTGCCCGCGGTGGCGCTGTCATCGCGCGACACGGTGAGCGTGGTCGGCGCATCGCCGCTGGCCTGCGCCTTCTTGAGCGTCACGGTGACACCTTCGATCGCGGTCAGCGTGTTGGTGGACTGCTGCAGCCGCACGCCACTGCCCTGCGCCCCCAGCCAGACCACCGCATCCTGAGCGCCGACCAGATCCTTCCGCTTGGTGGTGTCGTCCAGGGCGGTCTTGAGCGGACCGCTCAGGCCGGTCGTGTCCAGCGTGATCTTGCCGCCGGCACCGCTGACGCCGGAGGTCAGCAGCAACTGCGTCGCGCCGCCGACGGTCACCACCATCGCGGTGGCCTGGCCGTTGGCGGCGGTGTTGATGGCGCGGGCGATCTCGGATTGCGACAGCGTGCCGTCCCCATCGGAATCGGCGCTGGCCAGATCCACATTGAAGCCGCTGCCATTGGCCAGTTGCACCGACATGCTGCCCGGTCCGGCAGGCACGGCCGGCAGGTCCTGGAAGGCGACCTGATGGGTGGTGGCCAGCTGCTCGACGAACAGCGGCGTGCTGGTCGCCTGCGCCTTGCCGGTGGCGGTGGCGCTGAGCACCGAGGCGTCACTCGCAGTGGCGCTGTATTGCGTCAGCGTCTTGCCGGTGCTGGACGACAGGCCGGACAGCGCCGTGTTGAACGCCGTCAGCGCGCTCTGCAGTTTGGTCAGGCCGGTAGTCGTCGCCTGCGCCGCCTTGGACTGCGCGGTGATCAGGCTCTGGGCCGACTGGGTGTAAGCGGTGGCCAGGTTGGTGGCCATGGTGGTGGGGTCGAAGCTGGTCGTCATGTCAGGCACCTCCAAGGGGGTCGATGGGACTTCCCTGGTGCAAGGCGACCGGCGGGGGCAAACTCTTAAACATTCGACCCCCAGGGGGTGGGGCCGAAGCCGGTGGGACCGAACGCGCTGAGGCCGCCGAAGCTGGTGCTGGCGCCGGCCTGAGCGGCCTGGCTGGCCACCTCGTCGTCGCGTTTCTGCTCCCGGCGCTGGGCATCCACCTGCGCACGGGCGTCCGCCAGACTCAGCAACTGCTTCAGGGAAGCCTGACGGCGGGCCGATTCCATCGCCTGCGCCTGGGCCTGGGCCAGCTCGGCCTGCCGGCGCACCAGTTCCTGGCGCTGCTGATCCGCCCAGGCCAGCATCGCCTGCTTGTAGACGGCGCTGTTCTGGGCGAGCCCTGGCAACTGGCTGCCCGCCAGACTGGCATGGGCCCCGAGCGATTCGAGCCGCTGGACGGTGCCCTGCACCCGCTGGCACAGCTGCTGCTGCGCTACGAGCTGCGCCTGCTGGCGGTCCAGCTGAAGCTGCTGCAGCTCCAGCAGTCGGCCCAACTGGCGCTGGGTGGTGGTGGGCGTGCCGCTCATGCCAGCAACTCCTGAAGACGGGCGACGGTCTGCTCCAGCGGCGCGCCTTCATGCGTGCCTTGGTGCAGGAAGGCTTCAATGCGCGGCCACAGGGTGACCGCCCGGTCGGTGCCGGGGTCGGCGCCTGGCACATAAGCGCCCAACGGCATCAGCTCGCGCACCTGCTCAAAACGCGCCATCAGCTGCTTGACGAGTCGGGCGGCTTCCTGCTGCGGACGGCCCGCCACCAGCGACATGCAGCGGCTGATCGACTGCGCCACATCGATGGCGGGGTAATGGCCGCGCTCGGCCAGTGCGCGGGACAGCACGATGTGCCCGTCCAGAATGGCGCGGGCGGTGTCCACCACCGGATCCTGCTGGTCATCGCCTTCGGCGAGGACGGTGTAGATGGCGCTCATGCTGCCGCTGCCTTCGCCATTGCCAGCACTCTCCACCAGTTCCGGCAGCAGGCTGAAGACGGATGGCGGATAGCCGCGTGTGGCCGGCGGCTCGCCCAGCGCCAGCGCCACTTCCCGGCGGGCCATGGCATAGCGGGTCAGCGAGTCGATCAGCAGCAGCACATGCTGGCCCTGATCGCGATAGTGGGCGGCGATGCTGTGGCACAGCTCGGTGGCCCGCAGGCGCATCAGCGGAGATTCATCCGCGGGCGCCACAACGACCACCGCACGGGCCAGGCCAGCCTCGCCCAGCGACAGCTCGATGAATTCGCGCACTTCCCGCCCACGTTCACCGATCAGCCCCACCACCACCACATCGGCGACGGTGTTGCGGGTGATCAGGCCCAGCAGGACGCTCTTGCCGACGCCGGAGCCGGCCATCAGCCCCACCCGTTGGCCCCGGCCCAAGGTGAGCAGACCGTTGATGGCGCGCACGCCCACGTCCAGCGGCTCGTCCACCGGGCGCTTGCGCAGCGGGTTGACCTTGGGCGGTGTGGTGTTGAGCGGCAGATCGCCTCCCAGACGGCCCAGGCCATCGATTGGCTCGCCCAGCCCATTGACGATGCGCCCCAGCCACTGCGGGCCGATCATCAGATTCGTGCGCTCGGTCACCGGCAGCACACGGGCGCCGGCGGCCAGGCCGTCCGGCTTCTTGAACGGCATGAGATACGCAGTCTGGTCGCGGAAGCCAACCACCTGGGCGGCCAGCCAGTCGCGCAGCGGCGTCTCGGCGCCATCGGCGCGGGCATCGCCTGCGGTCTCGATCAGGCAGCGCTGGCCGGTGCGAAGGGTGCAGCCCGTGGCTTCCAGCAGCAGGCCGGACGCGCCGATCAGGCGCCCGGTCGGCGTGGCCACCGGCACATCCCCGAGTTCGACGCGGCGCAGGGCATGGCTGATCATGACCGGTCCCCCAGCGGCAGCGAGGACCGATCGGCGTCGCCAGCGTCCAGCGTGTCGGAAGCGTCGTCGCCCGCCTCCACCCCTTCAGGCATCAACTGGCCGCGCACCTGCGTCATCACGGCGGTAAGCCGCTGGCGGCAACCGGCATCGGCTTCACGGCCCCCGGCCACCACCCGGCACTCGCCCGGTTCCAGCGCGACGTCGGCATGCAGGGTCCATCCCTGCAGACGCTCCGGTGCCAGCTCCAGCAAGCGATCGCGGTCTTCCGGATTGAGGAACACCACCACACCTTCACGGGTGGGCGACATGGCCGAGAGGGTCTCATCCACCAAAGCCAGCAACTGGGCCGGGCGCAGCGTCAGCTCGGCGCGGATCACCTGCCGAGACACGCGCTCCACCAGTTCGACGACCTCCCGGCGCACCGCCGATTGATAGTCCTTCTGCAGCTGGCACAGATGCGTCAGCAGCGTGTCGACCGCTGCCAAGGGGCTGGCCAGCAGCGCCTTGGCATCTTCACGGCCGTCGGCCAGTCCCTTGGCATGACCCGCCATCTCGGCGCTGGACCGTGCCTGCTCCTGCCCGCTCTGCAACCCGCTGGCATACCCTTCTTCATAGCCGCGGGCCAGTCCTTCCTGGAAGCCCTGGGCCAAGCTGGCCTGCAGTTCGGCACCGCTGAGGCCGGACTGCGCGTCCGAGCCCCGCGAGCCGATCTGGGCCAGCGGCGGAAAGCGGTGCGGGCGCAGCGTCTTCATTCGACGACCGCCTCCGCGAACAGCTGCACCTGGATCTCGCCGGCATCCACCAGCGCCTTGACCTGCGCCATGATCTCGTTGCGGGCCTGCTCGACACGGCTCATCGGCATCGGGCCGCCGCGGCGCATCAGGTCCTCGAAACTCTGGGCCTGACGGCGCGGCATGGCGGCCAGGATGGCATCGCGCACCGCCGGCTCGGCGCCCTTGAGGGCCACGGCCCACAGCTCCAGCGGCACTTCCTCGATGAGGCGGGTGAGCGTGGCCTCGCTCTGGCGGGACAGCATGAAGAATTCGTACATGCTGGTCTCGATTTCGCTGACCACGACCGGGTCATGCGCCCGCAGCAGCTCGACCATCTGCTGGCGCTGCTCGGGCATGCGGTTCAGGATTTCGGCGACCTGCTTCACGCCTTCGACGGTGGCGCCCTGCTGGCCCAGGCCGGCGAGGCAACGCTCCACCAGCTCTTCCAGTTCGGCCAGCAGGTCGGCATCCACTTCCGACAGGCGGGCCATCTGCAGCAGCACCCGGTCGCGGCTGGCGCTGGTGCCCTCCGGCAGGGCCGCGACGACTTCACTGGCCAGGCTGCTGGGCAGGAAGGCGAGGAACACCGCCTGCATGCGCTGATGCTCCTGGCTGATCTGCTCGGCCAGCCATTTCGGCGAGGCCCATTGCAGGCGCTGCATCTTGGGACGGATGGCGTCACCGTAGATGCTGTTGAGCACGCTGGAAGCAATCTGCTGGCCCAGCGCCAGGTCCAGCGAGCGCTTGAGGTAGCTGCGCGAGGCGCCATGCACGCCGCTTTGCTCACGGTAGTCGTCGAAGAACTCCTGCAAGGAGGTCTTCACCCAGTCGACCTTGATGCCGGAGAGGCGCGACATGACCTGGGTCACGTCCAGCAGCTCCTCGCGCGACAGGCAGCGCAGCACGGCCGCCGCCGGCTCTTCGCCCATGCTCAGCAGCACGATGGCGGCGCGTTCGACGGGGCTCAGCGACGCAGCGCTGCCCGGCGGAATGAAATCACTCGCTTCGGCCATTTTTCTTCTGCACCCATTGCTTGACGACTTCCGCCACCCGCTCCGGCTCCTTGGCCGAGAGCACCTTCAGGTGGTCCACCAGCACATCCACCGGAGAGCCCGGCGGCGGCAATTCAAAGTTCTCCAGCAGCGGCATCACCGGCGAGCTGCGGCCTGCGGTCGGCGTATGGCCCAGCGCCGGGGCGTCGGTGCCGGCAGCGCCAGCAAGACCGGCCACGGCCGTGGGCGCGCTGCTGCCCAGCGGCTCCAGCGGCGTGATGTCCGGGCCCTGGCCGGGCTCGGCACGGCGATCGTCGGCGCCGGCCTTGCGGCGGTCGGCGCGGGCCTTGGCCGGGCTCATGCCCAGCGCATGCTGGCCCATGCGCAGCAGCGGGCGGGCGATCAGCAGGTAGCCCAGCAGTGCGGCCACCGCATAGGCCGCCCAGCCGCCGACATCCACCAGCGTGTCGCGCTGCTGGTACCAGGGTTCCACCACCGGCGCGCCGGGGAAGGCGAGCGACGAGACGGTCAGCTTGTCGCCACGGGTCTTGTCCATGCCCAGGCCGTCGTTCAGCAGACGCTCGACCTTGGCCACGTCTTCCGCCGACCAGGTCTTGGCACCGCCCGGCGCCGCCGCCGTGTTGAGCAGCACCGCCACGCTCAGCCGTTCCAGACGCCCCCGGCTCTTTCGCACCTGGGTGATGCTGCGGTCGTAGGCGAACTGGCGGGTGGATGCGTTCTTGCGGGCGACGTTGCTGTTGCCATTGCCGGCGGTGTCGTCCGGGCCGACCTGCGAAGCCGATGCGGCGGCAGCGGCCAGCGCGGCAGCGGGACGATTGCTCAGCGAGCCGGGGATGCCCAGGGCGATGCGCTCACGGTCCTGCTCTTCGCGGGTGGCCTCGTTGGTCACCTTTGGGGCGTCCCCGTACTGCTCGCGCGTTTCCTGGACACGGTCGTTGTTGACCTCGGCCGTGACGCTCAGCCGATAGTTCTGCTCGCCCAGCACCGGCGCCAGCAGTTCATGCACATTGCGGCGGACCTCGTCCTGCACCCGCTTCTGCGCTTCATTGCCCTGCGCGGTGCCGTCAAAGCCTTCGCTCAGATCCACCCGCGACGACAGCAGGCTGCCTTGCTGGTCGACCAGGCTGACGCGCGACGGTTCGAGGTTGGCCACCGAGCCCGCCACCAGGTTGATGGCCGCGGCGATCTGCTCATGGCTGAGGGTGCGGCCCGGCTTGAGGGTCACCACCACCGAGGCGGAACTCTTCTGGCCGTCGTTGAGAACGAAGGAACTGCTGCGGGCGATGGAGAGGTGCACGCGGGCGCTTTCGACCGCATCCAGCGCCATCATGCTTTGCGCCAGCTCGCCTTCGAGCCCGCGGCGGAAACGGATGTCCTGCACGAACTGGCTCACGCCCAGCGGATCATTGCGGTCCATCAGTTCCAGACCGGCCGGCAGCTTGGCGACCACCCCTTTGGCGGCCAGCAGCATGCGAGCCTTGCCGAGCTGCGAATCGGCCACCAGCACCTGCCCGCTCTCGGGATGCAGGCGATATGGAATGTGCTCGGCATCCAGCACCGCCAGCACGTCGGCGGTCGGTACCCGCTCCTGATGACCGAAGACGGGCTTGTAGCCGGCCTGGTCACGCCACAGCAGCATCAGCACCAGAGCGGTGACGACGGCGGCCAGGGCCAGCAGCGGCAGCGCGCCACGCAGGCCGGCACCAGCCCCCGCGGCGGCGGCAGGAGCGGCCTTGCCCAGGCCACTCATCAGGCCGTCCAACCGCTGGCGCCAGCCTGGCGCGGCGGTGGAGGGCACGGTTTGCAGTTCGTTCATGGCGGCGGTCCTGCGTTCAGAGCTGCAGCTTGATCAGCTCGTCCACGGCGCCCACCACCTTGTTGCGCACCTGCATGAGCATCGAGAAGGACAGGCTCGCCTCCTGGCTGGCCAGCATGGCGCCGACCAGGTCGTCACTCTCCCCGCGCTCGACGGCTTCCATCCGCTCGCTGGCGGCCTGGTCCTTGTCGTCCACCCGGCGGAGCAACTGCTCAAAGCCCATCCCGTTTTGGTTATGGGACGCACCACCAAGGAGCGCCTGCGCATCATTTTGGAGGCGTACGGCGTCCTGGTTCAATAATGAATCCATGGCCGTCTGGGCCAGAGATGACTGAATCGCCGACACGGACATATCAAGCTCCCGGATGTATGCAGGCAGTTTCCATATTCAAGGAACCGCAGATTTTTGGCTGAGTTCGACCCTCCGGAATATCCGGATGATTTTCGAACTGAAGGGGATATCGTCTGGATGCAGGCCGCCTCACCCGGCCCGCAGGGATCAAATATGTCTATTCAATGACTCTGGACATATTTGAAACAGAGCTGTCGAAGAATGTGGCGCCGATGATTCTCAGCGGTCTGGCCATGCGGCAGCCGAGGCCGGACGCCGGCACTCGAACCATCAACCACCCCTCACCGCGGCGAACGCTTGCGGTCGGCGCATGGCGCCGAGCGGCACGCATGTGCATCCGCCTCGTCGGGGGAGACGTTGAAAAAGACAGGGAAGTACTTGTCTGCTGCATGGCTTGACCATCCTGTGTCACATCAAGTGTCAAGACGGGCTCACCGTGGCGAACGCCAAAAGCAGGTCACAACAGGCCTCGGGTGGAGGCCTGGCAGGCATGTGCCTTGGAAGCACGCGTCACGTGCCTCGCAGACTCAGGTCTGGCAACCCCGCTATCGTGACCTGCCACCCCTGCTGGGATGACCGGCGGTAGACCGGAGGCTTTGCGACCCCGGCTTTCGCTCGGGTGTGCCCTGATGTGACGGACTGTAGTGGCTGCATCCGTACGCAACAAGGACTTCTTGTGCGGCGCCGCAAAGCAGTATTTGCGAACGTGAAGAAGTTCACATGTGGCAACCACGCAGCGACACGATATTCAGTCGAATCGCCCAAATCGGCGGCGGGATTGATAAATATGAAAACGCTAACACCCTGCCGTTGCCGTGGGTAGGCGACCGTGGAATAGGCTGACTTAAATTTGGAATACCTCCCATCAGGCGGAAGAACATCAGGTGTTTGCAGAAGGATGATGAATTTTTAACGGCCCCTGGATTTGCGAATATCCTTGGCGCCTGCAAAACCCGACCTCGATTCCTAGAATGAAGAGGTTATGGCTTCAAGCCTTTATTGATTCACCTCGGATCGCCCATGACCAGCCCTGCCCTTTCTCCCCGGCCAGCCGCGCTTGATACGCGCAGCCTTGGCCGTCCGGTGCATCTGCTGCCGCGCGTGGCCGTCCGCCTCCGCGAAACGCTGCACCGTCAGCTGTGCCTCCCCTGGAACCGGCGCTATCACGCCCATTACGACCTGCGTGAAGTCAGCCTGCAACCGCTGGACCGCGCCGCTCGCGAAGCCGAGGCGCTGATGGATCCGGACGCCGGCCGCTGGCTGCACGCCATGGGCCCGAGCGGCTTGGTGGCCTGCCGCATCGACCGGGCCCTGGTCAACGGATTGATGGCCCGTCGGCTGGGCTTGGCCGGCGGCCAGCCGGAGCAGCCGTCTGCAGAGTTGAGCACCTTGCCGATGACGGCCACCGAGGAGCGTCTGCTGCAGGCCCTGGCCCGTCAGGGCTGCCAGCTGACGCTGCAGGAACTGGCCAGCGCGGCATCCAGTGGCGCGGACCTCGACGAGGCTCCTGCCGCTGAACTGCCACCGCTGCAGATCGGCGGCTTGCCCACCAACAGCACCGATGCGTGGGAAGTCACCCTGCTGCTGCGCGATGCCGATGCCCGTCCGGAGCGGGACATGTCCCTGCGCGTCGTGCTGGACGGCGCCTATCTCACACCGCTGCTGCGCCGCCTGGCGGCCCAGCACCGGGGCCCCGCCCGCTCCGCAGTGGCCGTTCAGCCGCTGTCCCGGCGCCTCACGCTCAAGCTGCAGGCCCGTCTGCTGGAGCAGGAGATGGCCCTGGGCGCCCTGCTGGACCTGACACCGGGCGCGCTGATCCCCATCCATCTGGCAGATGCCACCGTGCTGGTGGAAGGCTCGCCGCTGATGCGTGCCGCCGTTGCCGAGCACCACGGCAAGTTGTGCCTGACCTCTTTTGAAGACCTGGAGTGATTGATGATGAGTGATACCGACCTGATCGCCGGTCTGCTGAATGAGCCGCCCGTGGAAGACGCCCCCGTGCTGGAGGCGCGTGCGCCCTCGCGGGATCTGCCGGCCCTGATGCGCAAGATCCCCGTCACGCTGACGCTGGAAGTCGGCGAGGCGCGCCTGTCGCTGCATGACCTGGCCCAACTGCGCAGCGACAGCGTGGTGGAGCTGGACACCCTGGCCGGCGCCCCGCTGATCATCAAGGTCAACGGGACGGCCATTGGCCATGCTGAAGTCGTGGTGAGTGGCGACAGCCATGCGCTGCGGGTGCTGGACATCGACGGGCTGGACCTGTCCTCGCTGGGCTGACATGCGCGCAGCCGCCGCCCGTCAGGTCCGGGCCGTCGCCGGTGCGGGGCTGAGCCTCGTGCTCTGGCTCGCCTGCCATCCCGCCAGCGCCGCCACGATCAAGATCGCCGGCGGCAACGCTGCGGGAGGTGGCGGTGAATTCACGCTGAAGACGCAGGTCCTGGTCATCATGACCCTGCTCGGGCTGCTGCCCGTGCTGGTGCTGATGATGACCTGCTTCACCCGCTTCGTCATCGTGTTGTCGCTGCTGCGTCAGGCGCTGGGTCTGCAGCAGGGCCTTCCCAACCGGCTGGTGACCGGCGTGGCGCTGATCCTCACCATCCTGGTGATGCGGCCGATTGGCGTGCAGGTCTACGACGAGGCCCTCAAGCCCTACGACGACGAAAAGATCACCCTGAGTCAGGCCCTGCGGGTGGCCGAGGCGCCGATCTCCCGCTTCATGCTGGCCCAGACCAGCAAGAGCGCGCTGGCGCAGATTGCGCAGCTCTCCGGCGAAAGCGCCGTGACCCGCCCGGAAGACCACAGCTTTCCGGTCAAGCTCGCTGCCTTCACCCTCTCCGAGCTGAAGACCGCGTTCCAGATCGGCTGCATGCTGTTCATTCCCTTCCTGGTCATCGACCTCGTGGTCTCGTCGGTGTTGATGGCGATGGGCATGATGATGCTGTCGCCGCTGGTGATTTCGCTGCCGCTGAAGCTGCTGCTGTTCGTGCTGGTGGATGGCTGGACCCTGACGGTCAACACGCTGGTGACCAGCGTGCGGGGCGTGGGCGGCTGAGGCCCCAAGGAGTGGATGATGACGCCTGACATGGCCATCGACCTGATCGGTGAAAGCCTCAACCTCACGCTGGTGCTGACGCTGGTGCTCATCGTGCCGGGCCTGCTGACGGGCCTGGTGGTGGCGCTGTTCCAGGCGGCCACCCAGATCAACGAACAGACCCTGGCCTTCCTCCCGCGCCTGCTGGTGACGCTGCTGGTGGTGGGCGTGACCGGCCGCTGGATGGTGGGCCTGCTGATGGACTTCTGCGTGTCGGTGTTCGAGCGGGCCGCCCAGTGGGTGGCCTGACGCCTGCCGGAGCACATCGCCGTGGAGATCGACTTCGGACACCTCATCGCCTGGCTTTCTGCCGTGTGGTGGCCGTTCTGCCGCACGATGGCGCTGCTGAGCGCCGTGCCCACGCTCGGGGATGCGGGCATTCCGGTGTCGGTGCGGGCGCTGCTGTCGCTGGTGCTGGCGGTCGTGCTGCTGCCGGTCTCCCAAGCCACGGCCGTGGCGGTGTCGGCCTTTTCGCTGCAGGGCATCGTGGTGGCGGCCGAACAGGCCCTGCTCGGCCTGGCGCTAGGGTTCACCTTCCATCTGGCCATGGCGGTCATCGGGGTGCTGGGCTTTTTGCTGTCGTCGCAGCTCGGCCTGGCGATGGCGGTGCTGAATGACCCGATCAACGGCAGCTCGTCGGACGTGGTGGGCGCCCTGCTCAACGTGCTGTGCGTGCTGGCCTTCTTCGCCATGGACGGCCATCTGCTGTTCACAGGCGTACTGGGCGCCAGCTTCAGCGCCTGGCCGGTGGGCGCGGGGCTGTCGATGCTGACGCTGCAGAACCTCGTCTACAACCTGGCCTGGGTGTTTTCCGCCGCGCTGCTGCTGGCGCTGCCGGTGGTGGCGGCGACGCTGGTGGTGCAGATTGGCATGGGTTTCCTCAACCGGGTGGCCCCGGCGCTCAACCTCTTCTCGCTGGGCTATTCGCTGGTCACGCTGTTCGGACTGTTCATGCTGACCCAGATGCTGGCCTCGGTACCGGCCCACTATCTGCGCATGACGCAGCACCTGCTGCAATTGATCGAGCAGGGCATGCGCGCGCCCGGAGTCGCCCATGGCTGACCACGGCAGCGGTGACAAGACCGAAAAGCCTTCGGAGCAGAAGCTCCGCAAGGCGCGTGAGCAGGGCCAGGTGGCCCGCAGCAAGGACCTGGGCGCGGCAGTCGGCCTGCTCCTGGGGCTCAAGCTGCTGGTGTGGCTGGCACCGACCTATCTGGAGAACTTCGGCCGGCTGTTCCGGCTGACGCTGGCCCCGCTGGACAGCGAATCGGGTCTGGCTGCGCTGGACACCCGCTGGGGCGACACCGCCCATGAAGCGCTCTGGCTGATGGGCTCGATGGTGCTGCCCCTGCTGGCGCTGCCCGTCGCCATCATCGTCGCGACGCAGCTCGGCGGGGGGCTTTCGTTCGCGACGCAGCTGTGGGCGCCGCAGTGGTCACGGATGAATCCGATGTCCAACATCGGCCGGCTGTTCAGCACCAAGCACTACAGCGACCTGGGCGCCACCCTGCTGAAGACGGCGGGGGTGCTGGGTGTGCTGATCTGGATGGTCACCCGCATGGCCCCGGACTATGTGCGCCTGCAGGCCCTGCCCCTCCCACAGGCGCTGCTGCAAGCCGCGAACCTCACCATGGACGCGCTGCTCACGCTGGCGGTGGTGCTGGGTTTGTACGCGCTGGTGGATGTGCCCTTGCAGCGCTTCTTCTTCCTGCGCGGGCAGCGCATGACCAAGCAGGAAGTGAAGGACGAATACAAGCAGAACGAAGGCCGGCCCGAGGTGCGCCAACGCATCCGGCAGCTGCAGCAGCAACTGGCCCGGCGCAGCATCCGCAAGGCCGTGCCGGAGGCGGATGTGGTGATCATCAACCCGCAGCACTATGCCGTGGCCCTGCGCTACGACAGCAGCCGGGCCGAAGCGCCCTATGTGGTGGCCAAGGGCGTGGACGAGATGGCGCTCTACATCCGTCAGCTCGCGCGGGACTTCCAGGTGCAGCAGCTGGAGCTGCCGCCGCTGGCCCGGGCGCTCTACAACACCTCGCAGGTGCAGCAGCAGATTCCGGCAGCGCTTTACCAGGCCGTGGCCCAGGTGCTGAGCTATGTGATGCAGCTCAAGGCTTTTCGCGCTGGCCAGCGCAAGACCGAACCCCGGCTGGCCCCCGACCTGCCGGTGCCCACCCACCTGTCCGACCCGCCAGAGCCGGCGCCCGCCTCGGCGCCGCACACCGATCCTGATCCGCGCCCATACGAGGACCGCCGATGACCCCCTCCCCCACCTTCAGCCAACGCCTGCGCGACCTCCGGGTCGCCGCGCCGCTGTTCCTGCTGGCCATCCTGGCGATGGTCATGCTGCCGCTGCCGCCGGTGCTGCTGGACGTCCTGTTCACCTTCAACATCGTGCTGGCGCTGGTGGTGATCCTGGTCAGCGTCAACAGCAAGCGGCCGCTGGACTTCTCCATCTTCCCCAGCGTGATCCTGGCCACCACGCTGATGCGGCTGTCGCTGAACGTGGCGTCCACCCGGGTGGTGCTGCTGCACGGCCATGAAGGCACCCACGCCGCCGGCAAGGTGATCGAGTCCTTCGGCAATGTGGTGATCGGCGGGAACTTCATTGTCGGTCTGGTGGTGTTCGTCATCCTGATGGTGGTGAACTTCATCGTGGTGACCAAGGGGGCAGAGCGCATCTCCGAGGTCTCCGCCCGCTTCACCCTGGACGCCCTGCCCGGCAAGCAGATGGCGATCGACGCGGACCTGAATGCCGGTCTGATCAACCAGGAGCAGGCGCAGAAGCGGCGCAAGGAGGTGGGCACCGAAGCGGACTTCTACGGCGCCATGGACGGCGCCAGCAAGTTCGTGCGGGGCGATGCGATTGCCTCCATCCTCATCCTGCTGATCAACATGGTGGGCGGGGTGGCCATCGGCGCCTTCATGCATGGCCTGAGCCTGAGCGAAGCCGTTCGCCAGTACGGCCTCCTGACCATCGGCGACGGTCTGGTGGCGCAGATCCCGGCGCTGCTGCTGTCGGCGGCAGCGGCCATCATCGTCACCCGGGTCAGCGATTCGGGCCAGTTGGAGACGCAGGTCAGCGAACAGATGCTGGCCTCGCCGCAGGTGCTCTACAGCGCCGCCGGCGTGATGATGGTGCTGGCGCTGATCCCGGGCATGCCCTGGATGGCCTTCAGCGCCTTCGCAGTGGCGCTGGGCTATGCCGCCTGGCGAATGTCCCGCGCGCCGCGGGAGAAGGTGCAGCCCCCGACGCCGGTGGCCGCCTCGCTGGTCGCGGGGGCGCCGCCGGAGATCGACTGGCAGGCGCTGCCGGTGGTGGAAGCCGTGTCGGTGAGCCTGGGCTACAAGCTGGTGGGTCTGATCGATCCGGCGCAGGGCGCCCCGCTGCAGACCCGGGTGCGCGGCATGCGCCAGTCGCTGAGCGAGACGCTCGGCGTGTTGCTGCCGACGCTGCAGGTGCGCGACGACCTTTCCCTCAAACCGAGCCAATATGCCATCTCGCTCAGCGGCGCCGTGGTGGCGCAGGCGGAGCTGTATGCGGACCGGTTGATGGCGATTGCCTCCGGCCAGATCTACGGCGATGTGGACGGCATCCCCGGCTTCGATCCGGCCTATGGCATGCCGGTCACCTGGATCACGCCGGACGACAAGGCCCATGCGCTGGGCCTGGGCTATCAGGTGGTGGATGTGCCCAGCGTGGTGGCCACCCACGTCTCGAAGGTGATTCGCGAGCAGCTGCCCGAGCTGCTTCGCTTTGACGACATGGCGGCGCTGATGGAACGGCTCAATGCCATTGCGCCCAAGCTCGGTGCGGCGCTGGACAAGGCCTACACCCACGCGCAGCTGCTGAAGGTGATGCGGCTGCTGCTGACCGAAGGCGTGTCCGTGAAGGACATCCAGACGATTGCGTCCACGCTGGTGGAGAACGCCGAGGCGACCAAGGATCCGATCCTGCTGGCGGCCGAGGTGCGCTGTGCCCTCAAGCGGCAGATCGTGTCGCAGTTGCAGGGGCCACAGCAGGCGTTGTCTGCGCTGAAGGTGTTCAACCTGGGCAGCGAACTGGAGAACCATCTGCTGAATGCGCTCAACCAGGCGCGGGCCGGTGGCGCGAAGGTGCAGCTGGACAGCTTCCCGGTGGATCCGCAGTTGCTGTCGCAGTTGCAGCAGCACATGCCGGGCGCACGCGACCAGATGAAGGCCCAGGGCAATGCGCCCGCGCTGCTGGTAATGCCGCAGGTGCGGCCGCTGCTGGCGCGGTATGCGCGGCTGTTTGCGCCGGGGCTGGCCGTGCTCTCCTACAACGAGGTGCCGGACCAGAAAGAGATTGCGGTGGTGGGCACGCTGGGTTGAGCCTGGGCCGCACCACCGAAGCATCAGGACAGATGTTCGACCCTGGAGGCTCGATCACGGGTGCTCCGTGTCAAAGCCCCCAATCATCGGCATCCGGTCACGGGCGCACGCCGCTGGTGGCCTCGCTCTTCAGCCCGGGTATCCGCGCGGGGTCCCCCAGCCCCTGGGCTCGGTCGCCCTGCGCCTGCGCGCGATCGAACTCCTGCGCCACGAGCTGATCGAACATCGAGTGTTCATCGCCCCAGCACAGATCCTGCCCTTGCGCGCCGTTCCATGAGAACCCGCCGAAGAGCATCATGCCGCCACCCGCCGTGCGCGGATCCAGCACCCGGACGGCGTAATCGGCCAGACCGGCCCAGTGGGCGCGCTGCACCGCATCCGGCGCCTTGGCGGCTGCGGCCTGCATCTGCTGGCGCAGCACCTTCATCTCGTCCCGCATCAACAGCTTGCTGTCGTCCACGGCCGCGCCCGGCGCATTGACCCGCTCCGCCAACAGTTCCAGGTAACCGCGTTGCAGATTGCGGCGGATGGGTGTCACCCGGGCGTTGCTGGCCAGCTCGGTGAAGATGCCCTGCCGCAGGTCGTGCAGCATCGTGTCTACGCCGTAGGCCTTGTCGCCCAGCAGGGCCGTCTGATCCTGCATCCGGCGCGTGCGGCTCGGATCGAGCAGGTAGCGCAGCAGCGAGCGCTGGTAGACCTGCAGCATCATGTTGGGCTCCCAGGTGCGCAGACGCTCGGTCACCGTCGGCTCGAGCAACCATTGCGGGGTCGCCAGCAATTGCTCGTTGAGCAGCTTCACCGCCCGGGACTGCTGCGCGCGCGGCACGGCTTCCGCCACTGCGCCCGGCTGGTCGTTGTGCTTGTTCTGCAAGCGGTAGCCGCCCACCAGGCCGATCACATGGCTGATCTCGCGGCCCCACTGGCCGGCGAGCGTCCGGTAGAGCTGCTCCAGCGTGCGGTCTTCCTGGCCGTCGCGGCCAGTCATCGCCGGCAGCTGACGCACGATGCGCTTGAGGTTCTGGATGCCCCAGGTGGTGGCGGTGATCGGGTCCGCATCCCCGATGGCTTCGACGTTCTCGCCCGCATCACCGCCGTCGGCCTTGGGCGCCGAGAAGCGCAGCCAGGGTTTGCTGTCCTGCTCACGCGCCCAGGCGTTCAGCGTCGGGACTTCCTCGTCCGGCGTCTTGGCCGAAGGAATCGGCGTGTAGCCCCAGCGGGTGGCGAAGACGTCATAGGGGCCGATACCCGGGATCAGCAGCGCGGGATCGACCTTGTCCTCCGGCTGCACCAGGTAGTTGAAGCGCGCATAGTCCATCAGCGAGGGCACATGGCCCATGGTGCGCAGCCACTGCGGATCCCGCAGCTTTTCCACCGCGTAGAGGGAGCTCGACTTCATGTTGTGCGGGAAGCCCAATGCATGGCCCACCTCGTGGCTCACGACAAAGGTCACCAGCTCGCCCATCAGGTCGTCGGGCAGCGGCAGCTGACGGGCGCGCGGGTCGGCAGCGCCGGCCTGGGTGACGTACCAGTCCCGCTGCAGTTGCAGGATGTTGTGGAACATCACGACATTGGCATTGAGGATCTCACCACTGCGCGGGTCGCTCAGATGCGGGCCGTAGGCGTTCGGCACGGGGGACGGCACCCAGCGGATGATGCTGTAGCGCACGTCTTCGGCGTCGAACTCCGGATCTTCTTCCTTGGTGGGGAAGCTGCGCGCCTGGACGGCATTCTTGAATCCGGCGGCTTCAAACGCCTTGTTCCAGGCTTCCACGCCCTTCTTCACATAGGGCACCAGCGCTTCCGGCGTGGCGCTGTCGATGTACCAGACGATGGGCTTGACCGGCTCGCTCAGAGGTGCGTCGGGGTCCTTCTTTTCCAGGCGCCAACGGGTGATCATGCGGTCCCGCTTGAGGTCCTGGCCACTGGCGCCGAAGTCGACGCGGGAGACGCTGAAGAAGCCCACCCGGTCATCCATGAAGCGCGGTTGCATCGGCTTTTCCGGCAACTTCACGATGTTGTAGGCGATGTTCACGCTGCCCGCGCGCGAGGGCGAAGCGGGCGGCATCACCGGCATGCCGGGAATGATGACCGGCATGGCGCCGATCTGATAGGTCTGCACTGCATCGACGCGCACGCTGCCCGGGAAGGCCTTGGTCTGATCGATGTAGCTGCGGCTGGGGTCGGGGCCGCTGCCGCGCAGCATGGTGCGGGCGCTGAAGTCGCCGACCTCGCTCAGGAACAGGCGGCTGACCTCGATGACCGGGGCGCCGTCCTTGCCGAGCGCTTCCACCGGGAAGCTGGCGAGGATGGGATCGCGCTGGGAGCGCTGCACCGCGTCGGCATTGGGCTTGGAGGGGTCGGTGATGTAGGCCTGGGAGATCTGCTGCAGGTAGATGCGGTTGTTCTTCAGGACGAAGCGGATCACATCCTCGTTCAGGGCGCGGCCGACGTGTTCCACGCCGGCGGGCACCTGGGTGGCATTGGCGACCATCAGGAGCGGCTGGTCGAGCAGCGCCTTGGGGATCTCGAAATACAGCCGGGTCTTGACGCTGTGGACCTTGAACAGGCCCTCCTGCGTCTTGGCGTCGCCGGTGATGACCTTGTCATAGGGCTTGGGTTCGGACGGGTCCGGCATGGTGGGGCCGCTGGCGGCGGCACCGGGCGCACCTGGCGTGGTGACCAGCGGCACCCGGGACAGCGGGACCACGCCGCGGGGGGCTGAAGCGGCCGAGGCCGCGCTGGCGGCCGACGCTGCGGCCGAGGGGCTGCCGGCGCCTTTGGGGCCGCCGGGGCCGGTGCTGGCACAGGCGCTCAGCAGCGCCACCGACACCATGGTGAGTCCGAACTGTCGTTTCATCGATCCCTCAGGGAAACCTGCTGTTGGGGGGATGCTAGCGCGTTGGGAGGGGCCGATACGCCGGGGAGGGTGAAATCGTGAGCTCCCCGTTCTCAGGTCGCGGACGCAAAGTGCAGGCCGGGAACGCTGCGTGGGAATCGCCTTGCCAACCACGCCACCGAGCGCCTCCATCCCATGAAGCGGGCGATATCGGCCAATGACGCCATGCGGGCCGCTGTTCGCCAACGTTCACCAGCCGAGCTCAGCGTTTTGGAGCTGCAATCTCAGCGTTCAGCGGATGGCATGGCCGCCAGAGCGTTTTTATCGTGTGGGCTCATACCGCTTCGCGGCCGTCACGGGCCTGCACATGATGCTGCGTTCCAAGCCCCTCGCGTTCCCATCGACACCCTTGCAGGGACGACCCTCCGCCGAGTCGTCCACCACTGGTGGCGTCACGTCGGCGCCACCGGTCTCCCAATTGCACGTCGCGGGCCTGCAATGGGCCATCGACCAATCGCCCCGCATGCTGAGCCAGCGACGGGCCATCCAGGCTGCCTTTGGCGTCGTGCAGGCGCGGGGAGCGGGGGGTGTGAAGATCGGCTTTCAGTTCGAAACAGGCGACGATGAACTGTTTGAGGAAGGCAAGGCGTTGATCCTGAAATGCTGGGCGGCAGCCCGCAACGACCGCCACACGCGCAAGACCGACTGGTTGTCCAAAAACATGACGTCCCTATCGGGCATGGACTCTCAGAAGGTCCCGGACTACGCCGAACACCTGGAACAGATGGAAGAGGAGGCGGAGCTGTTCGAGAAAAACCTTCAAGCGCCGCTGATCTACGACAAGGATTCAAAAAAGATCAGTTACAAGCGTGAGCCGCCCGAGGAGCCGCTCTGGATCGCCACCCTGCTGGTCGGAGCGGAAGCATTTTCGAAGGTGGACGAGGCGGATCAAGCCGATGCGGTCGAGGACAAAGAGTCGGAAGCCGAGTCGAAGGTCGAAGATGAAGCTGAAGCCGATGCGGAACCTCCCGTTCGGAAGCCGCTGAGAGAGATCCACAAGAAAGTGGGCCGCGAGGATCAGAGGTCCGAGAATGAAGCCAAGGAATACATCAAGGACCAGTTGGGCGCCTACACGCGGCGGTATGCCTACGTCGAAAAGAACTTCTTCCAGATGATGGATTTCTTCAAGACCGAGCTGATGACCGGCAGGTTCCAGCAGGCATTGGCGGCTGGCGGAGGAAAGCCCGAGGCGTCCACGCGCTCACCGAAGGCCGACAAAATTCTTCCTAAAGTGAAGCCAGCCACACTCAGTCGATATCAGATTGCAGTGGCGCACCAATACATGGGGAGCAGTTCAGAGCAACGAGGCGTCAGTCTCACGTCCACCGCAAAACCGGGTGCGACCGTCGGCAATGAGGGCAAGAACTTTCGAGAGGGTGACGGATTCCGGCTGAAAGTGGATCTTGCATTGGTGCCTCCCGAGATTCTGTTGATCAATCACTACAGCAATGAAGGCATGCTGGGCGTCAACCTGGACGCCGTCGGCATCGATCGTCGCAAGATCAAGAACACCACGACGCGCCGCGCCGGGACCAGCAATAGCACAGGTGCGAAAGCCAAAAACAGGGCCTATCCATACGGCGCCAGTGTCACCAAGAATCGCGAGCTGTTTCTGGAGCGTCTGCGTCCCGAATGGGTGGTCGCCATCGAGCATCACCCGGGCGGTGGTTACGGCTCGGCGGTGGTGGCGCCTCAGCCGATCCAAAGCCTCAAGGACTTCCAAGACCTTGGCGCCACCTATTCGAAGTACTGGGCGGCATTCGACGCCGAATTGAAGCACGACCCCGTGGAGGACGATCCGGTCGCCAAAAAGGGGCAAAGCAGCGCGAAGATCATGATGGAAGGATACGAGGCAGGGGAAGTTGCGTTGGGCACCGACCCTCCACTCACAGCCCTTGAGGCCCATGGAAGGCTGAAGGCTCACGACACCGATGCGAAGAAAGCCCAACATTTGAATACCTCCGACGGTGCTGTGCGGCGCCAACGGGGCTACTCCCAGTGGCAGGTGGGTTATGTCAGGGCACTGTGCGGGCTGGCGAAGTTCAGCAGCTCCGCGGAATACGCTGAAGCCATGGCGAAGGCCTACAACGAAACGACGTGAGGTGGAGGGCTTGGGGGAGCGCCTTCACCCCACCACCGCCAGAACCTCCTCCCGCAGCCGCCGCTGCGCTACATGGCCATGGCTGCGTTCGTGCCACACCAGGATCATCTCCCCCGCTAGCGACACGATCGCCTGCTGCAGACGGACGAACTGACGCCCCCACTCGGCAGAGCCAGCGGTCTACAGCTTGGTCACCCGATCCGCTAGAGGCATCACCTCAATACGTCGCTTTTCCCCTTCCGCTCACCGAACGGAAACAAAACTTCATATATGCTCCGCCCCGCTTTTTCAACCCACCACGCGGGAGGCGTGTCATGCAAATCAAGAAGATCCTTAGCCTGTTGGCCTGTGCGGCCGTGGTCGCTTTGACCGGTTGCGCATCCCTGCCCTCACCTGAAAAGATGAAGGAAGAAACGGCCACTTTCCAACTGCCGAAGAAGCCCGATGACGGCAAGGCGCTGGTGTATGTGGTGCGTCCCTCGAGCATGGGCGCACTGATCCGCTTCAACGTCTTTGTGGACGACCAGGAAGCCCCCTCCGAAATGGGCTACACCCGCGGCAGCCAGTACGTGTACTTCCACGTCGCCCCGGGCGACCACAAGATCTACTCCAAAGCCGAAAACTGGGCGGAAGCGCAGATCTCCGTCAAGGCTGGCGACATCGTTTTCATCCAGCAGGAACCTGCCATGGGCGTGATCATGGCGCGCAACAGCATTGCACGGATCGACGAGCTGCCGGGCAAGTACCACGTGAAGACGCTGAGCGTGGGCACCATCCTGAAGACGGACAAGTAATCAGTCCGTCGACGACAACCGGGCGGACGACCGTGAAGGATCACAGCCGACCGCCCGGTGGGCCTCATTGCGGAGGCATCAGGACTTCGTGATTCGGAACCAATTCAAGTTGTACCCGCCATTGCGCACTGCAATGCCAAACTTGCGCTGACCCGCCGGCAACTGCACCGTGTGCTTCACCGTCACCCAGTTCTGCCAGCCACCAGTGGCGGGAATGTTGACCGAGCCATACACCACGCTGCCACCGGCTTCCTCCAATTGCAGATTGCCACCGCCATTCAGGCTGGCCACGCGATATTCAATCGTGTAGGTGCCCGCCGAGGCAATGTTGACCGTGGGGTACGACAGCCAGTCGCCCGCATCCAGATAGCCGACATTCAGCCCGCCGCCAGAATCGGTGGTCGCCTCCGTCTGCACGCCGTTCATCGCGTCGAAGTTCTCCGCCTGAATGGTGATGCCGCTGTCCACCGGATCACCCACACGGCTGATGTCCACCCAGTTCAGGTTGAAACCACCGCTCTTGGCCACCAGCCCCAGCATCTGCTGCCCAGCCGGCAGCGACACCGTCTGCGAGACCGTCGTCCAGCTCTGCCAGCCACCGGTGGACGGCACATTGACGGTGCCATACACCGCGCCGCCGCCGCCCTTCTCCATCTGGATCACACCCCCTCCGGATGCGCTGGCCACCCGGTACTTGACCACGTAATTGCCAGCGGCCGGCACATTGACGTCATAGGTCATCCAGTCGCCGCTGTCGATGTAGCCAACATTGCTGCCGCCGTTGGCATCCGACGTGGCTTCCACCTGCACGCCGGACATCTGGCAGAACGCCTCTGCCTGGATCTGCGCCGGAAGGGACACGCGGGTGCAACCGGGCGTCGGAGCCGGGCCACCCGGCCAGCCACCGATGATCTGCTTGGTCAGCGCGCCCGATGCGGTCAATTGCCCGGCAGACCAGCCACCCTGGCTGCTGGCGCCCGGCACGAGCGCCGACGCCCCTTCGGACTTGTCATTCAGCGCCCAGTTGGCATTGCTGATGCCCTTGGCCTTCATGAAGTCCACCCAGGCCCAGGTTTCGCTGGTGGCCACACCGCCGTCGCCACTGGCGCCGACTGAGCCCCATTCGGTCACGAACAGTGCAATGCCATTGTTCAGCGCGGTCTGCGCCTTGTCACGCAGCCACTGGCCGTGACTGCCCGCATAGAAGTGCAGCGTGTAGGCGATGTTGGCGCCGCTGATCGGGTCACGCGAGGCGGCATCCACATCCTGCGACCAATTGGGCGTGCCCACAATGATCAGGTTGTCCGGATCAATGGCGCGGATGGCGCCGATCACGGCCTGGGCATACGGCTTGATGGTGCCGCTCCAGGAGATGTTCAGGGGCTCGTTGTAGACCTCATAGATGACGTGATTGTTCTTGCCGTAGGTGCGGGCCATCTCTTCAAAAAAGGCCACGGCCTGCGAGCGATAGTCCTCGGCATGATGGCTGTGCCAGTCGATGATGACGTACATGTCGTTGGCAATCGCCGCATCGACCACCGCCTTGACGCGCGCCTTGTTGCCCGCAGGATCCTGCAGATAACCGCCGCCTTCATCCACGCCCATGGCCACTCGAATGACGCGCGACTTCCAGTCATTCTTCAGCCAGCTCACCACATTGCCGTTGTAGTACTTCTCGCCACCCCAGCCGGTGTTGCTCCAGAACAGGCTGTTGCCGGCAAAACTGGCCGGCTGACCGCCCGCCAGAATCCTGTTGCCGCTGACGGACAGCGGCGCCACGTCGGCCAGTGCGACCGCGGAATGGCCGATCAGCAATGCGGCCAGCAGCGCATGACGCGCCGTGCAAAGAGACTTCAGCTTCATGAGAGGCCTTTCTTGACCAGAGGGTTGGAAGCGGACGATGGCCCCTCCCAGGGCTTCGCAACGCCGGACCAGTGTTCCATCGAGCACTGTTAATGGGGGTCGATAAACCCGCAACAGTTCGCAACTTCCCGCAATGAAGCATTCGGTGAAGTCAGGGTTGTCCATTGGCAGGCAGTGCCATGGAATGCCGCTGCGCATAATCCATTCATGAATGCTCAGCCCCCTTGCTCCGGTCGTACGCTGTTACCGCCGCATGATTTCGGGGACACGGCCATATTCGGGGTTCACGGCGGGACCACCAGGCCCATCGAGGGCTCATTGGGGCTCATCGGGGACCCAAGCCCGCACATCGCACTGGCGATACCCCGCGCACACGTTCAGCAATGCAGCCGACGCAGAATTTCCCAGTGGCCCGCTCGCCACTGCTCCAGGTGACCCACTGATGTCTTCCCTGCCCTCGTCCCCACCAACCGCGCCGACGGACGCCCCGCCCACTGCGGTGGAACCCGAGTTCTCGCTCCGCAAGATCGCGATCCCGGCCTTCGGTCCCTCGTTGCTGTTTGGCCTGGGCGAAGGCGCCATCCTGCCGATCGTGCCGCTGATGGCGCGCGACCTGGGGGCGTCGGTGTCGATGGCTGCGTTCATCGTGACACTCATCAGCCTGGGCTCGCTGCTCAACAACGTGCCGGCCTCCCTCATCACCATGCGGTGGGGCGAGCGCGGCGCCATCATTGCAGCCGGCCTGTGGAGTGCGCTGGGCATGTGCCTGTCGGTCTTCACCCACCAACTGGTGTTCTTTGCGGCCGGCTGCTTCATGGTGGGCATGTCACAGGCGGTCTACAACCTCGCACGGCAGAGCTACCTCACCGAGGCGGTGCCGCCGCTCTACCGGGCGCGCGCGCTGTCGACGCTCGGCGGCGTGATGCGCATCGGCATGTTCATTGGCCCCTTCCTGGCAGCGGGGGCGATCCATCTGTTTGGCGTGTCCGCCGCGTTTGCCGTGGGCATTGCGGGTGTGCTGGGCGCAGCGGCCATCGGCGCGCGGCTGCCGGACCTGGCAACGCCCACCCTGCCCCCAGGCCAGACCGCGCCAGGACCGGTCAGCTTCGGCAGCATCCTGCGTGATCATCGCGTCGTGTTCCTCACCCTCGGGCTGGGCATCCTGCTGGTCAGCGCGGTGCGCTCGTCCCGTCAGGCGGTGATTCCGCTGTGGGCCGATCATCTGGCGCTGGCACCGGCCGCCGCCTCGCTCATTTACGGGCTGTCCGGCGGCGTGGAGATGCTGCTGTTCTATCCCGCGGGCCGGGTGATGGACCTGAAGGGCCGCCGCTGGGTCGCCGTGCCGTCGATGGTCACCATCGGCGTGGCGATGCTGCTGATGCCCTTGACCACCGGGATGACCTCGCTGCTGATCGCCGCGATGGCGGTGGGCATCGGCAATGGCATCGGATCCGGCCTGATCATGACGCTGGGGGCGGACCATGCTCCGCGTTTCGGCCGCGCCTATTTCCTGGGAGTGTGGCGGTTCCTGTCGGACGTGGGGGGCACCAGCGGTCCGGCGCTGCTCTCGGCCCTGATCGCCACCGTCTCGCTCTCCGGCGGCATTGCGGTCACCGGCCTGCTGGCGCTGCTCGCCGCGCTGCTGCTGGGCCTCTGGATTCCCCCGCGGACGCCGCCCCGGCCCTGAAAGCCGTCTTGCCTGCGGCCACGAATGAAAAAAGGGCGCCGATGAGGCGCCCTTGTTGCATCAACCGTAGACCGAGACTTCCGGTCGCCGCGCCAGCACCGCAATCGGCGGCGCCCAGCGCTCGCCGCGTGGCTTCTTGCTGGTCACCAGCGTGATTTCGGACGGCTCGAACACTTCCACGTTGTGGGTGATCGGCGTCGTCAGCAGGTACTGCGCCCGGGTGCTCTTCAGGAAGTGGCCGACCAGCTGGATGTTGCGCACGTCCAGGTGGGCGAATGGCTCGTCGATGAACACGAAGCCGCCCGGCGAGTCGTCATCCTTCATCAGCCCCACCAGCAGGATCAGGCTCTTGAGCACCTGCTGGCCGCCCGACGCTTCGCCGTCGTTCAGCCCCACTTCGCCCTTGCCGTCGAAGTTGAACTTCACATGCAGGCCGGCCTGGGCGAGCACCGTGTCGTCGTTGTCCAGATGCGGCAGTTCCGCCTGGGCATGCACCCCGGCGAGCTCGCCCAACTCCTGCACATTCTTCTTGTAGCGGCGCACCGTGGCGCGCAGCACGTCGATGTAGCGCTCGCGGGCGTTGAAGGCGGCAATGCGCGCCATTTCGTTGCTGGCGCGCCTGTCATCCAGCTGCGTGGTCTGCTCCAGCACCGCCACATGCATGCGGGCATGACGGTCCTGCACCTGCGGGTCGGTTTCCCACACACCGGTGTCCAGTTCCTGCTGCACGTGACGGGCCGCGATTTCGGCCTGCTTGGCATTCTCGAATTCATCGCGCAGCGCCGCCAGACGGGCCGGATGGGTCCAGCCGGAGGGGAAACGGGCCCGGGCTTCTCGGGACAAACGGGCTTGCGCCATCAGGTCGTCGCGGCGGGAACCCCAGTCGCGTTCCGCGCGAGAGACGTTGTCCTCGCTGGCCTTCAACGAGGCCTGGGCCGCTTCGTAGTCCCGCTCGCTGCGGGTGCCCTGGGCAACCACGCGGTCATGCTCCTGGTCCAGCGACGCCATGCGGGTCGAGGCCTCGATGCGCGACTGTCGCAGGCCCGGCAGACGGGCCCGCGCCTGGGCAAACTCCTCCGACCGCTCCACCAGCTCCAGCGCGGCCTTGTGGCCCTGCGCCGCGCGTTGCGCGTCCTTGAGCTGGCGTTCGATGTCGACCTGCTCCTTGGCGATGCGCGACAGCTCCAGGTCGTAGCGGGCCAGTTCCTTTTCTAGCGAAGCGCGGCGGGCATCGAGGGCGGAGACGCCAAACTGAAATTCGCGCGGCTCCACCCACAGGCTGCGGCCACCTCGGCCGTCGCGATAGTAGGCATCGGGCGTGATCCATTCGCCGCCAGCGCGCGCGCCCTGGTCGGTGTCCGCCACGCAGCGGATGGAGGCCAATTGACGCAGCAGCCAGCCCGGCGCCTTGGCATTGAACTTCAGCACCGACAGCAGGCTGTCCTTCGGACTGATGGCCGGCGCCTGTTCACCATCGGCCACCACATAGTGCCGGTAGCGCTCACGCGAGGCGAGGCGGTAGGCCTGGGATTCATCGCTGCTGTGGGCCAGCACCACCACCCAGCGCGACGGCCGCAGGAAACCTTCGGCAGCGGCGCGCCACTGATCGTCCGAGATGTCGATGCAATCGGCCAGCACATGGTGGGCAATGCCGGCCTCGTCCAGCGCCTTGCGAAAGCGCGTGACTTCCTGCGGTGGCGGCGGCAGGCGCTGGCCGGTGAGTTCGTCCATCGCCGCCTGCGCCTTGCGCAGCTGGTCGTTGTGACGGGTGAAGCTCTCGCGCAGCTGATGCTGGCGGGTGCCCAGTTCCTCCAGACGGGTGGTCAGCGCGGCGCCGTCGGTTTCGACCGCCGCCAGCGCCTTCAGGTCTTCCTCGCGCTTGACGAGTTGCTCCATCGGCCGCTCGCCGTCCCGCGCCGCTTCGAAGGCCTGGCGGGCTTCCTTGCGCTGCGTTTCCAGCTCGCTCAGTCGGTTCCGTGCAGCCTCCTGCGCCTGGAACAGCGACATCAGATGGGCGCGTTTTTCACTCATGCCGCGGGCGTCGGACCGGGCGAAGAGACGCTGGCGATGCAGTTCGCGCAGCTGCTGCGCGGTGCGCTGGCGCTGTTCGCTCCATTGCAGCACCGGCACCACCTCGGTGGCCAGACGCTCCCGCTCCTTCAGCCGCAGCTGGTACTGCTGATAGCTGTTGACGCGGTTGGACAGGTCCGAGAGCTGCGCCTGCGCATGCGAGAGTTCATGCGCGGCCTGCTCCACTTCCTTGAGCAGCTGCTGCTGGTGATTGCGCGCCAGCTCATACCGGTCCAGCACTTCCTGGTCGCCAAACACTTCAAACACCAGACGCAGCAGCTCCTTCGGAGACAGCTCGCACAGACGGTCGGTCTGGCCCTGCTCCAGCGCCAGCACACGGCCGATGGCCCGCGTCAGGCCGGCCGCCTCCAGGCGCTTTTTCCAGGCTTCGATGCCCAGCCAGTCCTTGTCCGGCTTCTGGTCCAGGGCCTCGATTTCATTGACGCCATCGGCGACGATGTAGCGCCGCACCCAGTCGCCGCCCTGGCGGGAGATGCGGCAGGCCAGCGTCACCTGGTCGGCATACAGCAGCGAGCTGGCGAAGGGCCGGCTGCTGTTCTGGCGCCCGCGCGGGCGGTTGTCCACCAGCGCGCGCAACCAGGCGGTTTCCGCATTGGCATGGCGCGCATAGGTCTTGTAAGTGCGGCCGCCGGAGCATTCCAGGCCCAGCAGGGTGCGCATCGCATCCAGCAGGGTGGTCTTGCCCGAGCCGTTCGGTCCGGCAATGGTGATGATGTTGCCGTCCAGCGGCATCGAGACGCGGCGGCAGTAGTCCCAGTGCAGCAGTTCCAGGGATTGGAGATGAAACATCAGGAATCGCTCAGGTCAGATTCTTCGTTGTGGCGGGCGGCCAGGATGGCATTGAGCATCGGGCCGGCATCGCCGTCGGTGGAGCGGGCCAGGACATCGGCCAGCGCGCCGTCGAGGATGCGGGGCGCGAGGGTGTCGTAGTCCAGCAGCAGATCCAGCAGCGGGCCTTCCGCGATGTCTTCCGACTTGCGGGTGATGAAGCCCTGCCGCTCCAGCAGCTTGAGGTTGGCGTCCAGCCGCATCTTCTTGCCGAGCTGGTTGCCGAAGTCGGCCAACAGGCTGCGGTAGGACAGGGTCGGTGCGCTGCTGGCGGCGCTGGGCACCGGCTTGTCCGTGGCGAACATCTCGCCCTGCCCTTCAGCGGCCTCTTCGGCACGCGCCAGCTGGCGCTGGCGCTTGGGCAGCACGATCAGCGCCCACAGCACCACCAGCAAGGCCACGCCGTCCCGCGGCAGGTCGAGGTTGTTGTTGGAGGCCAGGCCGGTTTCGCCGAACACCGCCACTTCGGCGGGACGCAGCATGGCGACGCTGATGTGGTCCGCGTAGACGTTGTCTACGATGCGCATGCCAACTGCAGCCAGACGCTCATTGACGGCACGCCAGAGTTCCTGGTCAATCAGCGCCCGGCGCACCAGAGGCTGATTGCGGGGCAGCCAGCGTCGGGCCAGCAGTTGGGCCGCCAGTTGGGCGGCGTCGTCGAGGGATGAGCTCATGGCTGGGAGGACCGGGAAGGCGGAGAAGAAGGTTCAGGGACCGCGGAATCGGGGCGGTCGGCGGGGCCTGTGGCGCTGACGACTTCGCGTGTGTCAGCCTCGGACGGCAATGGCGGGGTGCCGGTGGGGACGTCCACAGGGAGGTCGGGGGCGGCGTCCACCGACGGCGTTGCATCGACGGCAGTTGCATTGGCCGCTGGCTCAGCCGCCTTCTTGCGACGACCTCGCTTCACCGGCTCCGCGGGGGCAGGCGGCGGTGCCAAGGGCGAGCCCTCAGGCTCCCGCGGCGGTTCGACCTCTGCGCCATGCAGCACGCCTTCGCTCATCCAGCGGACGAATTCGTCTTCGACCGGTCCCTGCTGGGCCGACCAGCGCACGCGCCACGGCTGGCGAGCCATGTCACCGGTCGCGCCGGCCAGATGCTGCGCCTGCGGGTCGCCCAGCAGCGGCAGCAACTGCGCGCGATAGGCCGCACGGGCGTAACTGCCGCCGAGGATGGCCGGCCGCAGGTCGTTCATCTCGACGCCGGCCTGTTGCCAGGTGCCCAGCAGCGTTTGCAACTCGCCCATGTCAGGTGGCAGGCTCATCACGGCCAGCTTGCCTTCCGGCGCCTGCATCACATCCGGCAGCGGCTCCGCCGCCGGTGGTTTGGGACGGTCACGCTCGAATTCCGCTTCGCAGGTGTCCAGCAATTCGTGCTGGGCCACAAAGACCGGATGCACCGGCCGCGACAAAGCGCCCAGTGCGAGGTTTTCCAGGAACGGCACGTCCTGCAGCCAGCGACGCACATCGGTCGTGGTGATGCCGGTCGACCCCAGCGTCACCCGCTGACGGTCGGCCTGCTGCAGGGCGCGATTGAACTGGCTGGCCATCGCCAGCAGGCGCGCCTGGGCCAGACCCAGTTCCCGCGCGAGCCGTTCCAGCCGGGCATTGCCTTCGGTCTGTGCCTGCGAAATGATGGCGGACAGCGCCTCGCTGGCCTTCTCCACCAGCGTCAGCGCCCGCTCGAAGCGCATCCGCGCACGGCGCAGGTGGAATTCGGAGCCAGAGGCGATGGCGTCGGCAAACTCGTTGTACAGCCGCGAGAGCTGCGCCAGCAGATGCTGCAGCTGCGCCGGCTCCAGCGTGCCCAGTTGCTGCGCACCGGCCACATTGGCCAGCAAGCCGACGAGGTCGCCGTCAGCGTTCTGCGCCTGCGTCAGCGGGGACACCAGCGCCATCAGCTGCTGGGCCAGTGGCGTCACGCCGTATTGCTGGTTGGAGCCGTCCCAGGCCAGCAGGTGCGCGTCACGCAGGCGTTTGAGGACGAGGTCCAGCGCCTCGTCGCGCAGGACGTGGAAATGCCGGTTGAGGTCGTCGCGGGTCAGGCGCGAATGCGGCAGGGTCATCAGCTCGATGAACACCCACACCCGCAGGCGCACCAGCGTGGACGGGCCGTGGAACAGCGCGCGGTGCGCCGCCAGCAAGGCCTCGTTTCGCTCCAGCTGCCACCACAGGAGGGATTCCTGCGGCAGTTGCCCCTCGCGGAAATAGTCTTCGAAGGAAGGTTCGGGGAAATCGTCGCGCAGCGGATCGTCCGCCACGCTTCCCGGGATCGCAGTCATCCGGTGATTATCCCAGCCTCGGTGGCCTGCCTGGACCAACCCGATGGGGGTGAACCCGGATTCAGGCGGCCACCAACGGGCGGCGCATCAGGCGCGCGTCCGGGCCGAAACTCTTCAGCTTCTCGCACAGCCCTTCCGCCAGCGGCGCAGCCGCCTCGGTGAAGCCCAGACGCTCCCAGTAGGCGCCGGACTCCTGCACTGCCACCAGGGCCACCGCCTGCAGGCCCATGTCTCGGGCGCGGCGCAGCACCTGCTCCACCAGCTTGTGCCCCAGCCGCTGCTCACGGCCTAGCGGCGACACCGCCAGATCATGCAGGTACAAGGTGCGCGGTGCACGGGCCGGGGTCCATTCCGGTGCATCGAGGGTGGGCAGTTGGTCGTCATCCACTGGCAGGCTGACGATGTAGCCGACCGGCTGTTCGCCCATCATGGCCAGGAACGAGCAGTGCAGGCCGCGCGTTGCGCGCAGCTTGGCCTCGAAGGCATCGGCACTTTCATGGAACTGCGGCGCATAGCACTGGGCCTGCAAGGCCAGCACGGCCGGCACATCCGCCGTATCGATCACTTTCAACTGCAACATGGCTCAGACAACGGCCACTCCGGACGACTTCAGCAAGGACGTCAGCAGCGGCGTAAAAACAAGAACGAACAAAAGGATGTTGAGCGCAGTGCTCAACCAGAAGAGGCGCCGGAAGCTGGGCTTGGCGCTTTTGTGTCTGAGCAAGTGTTGCGCCAACAGGGCGCCGGGCCAACCGCACAGCACGGCCAATCCGTGCAAAGTGCTCTCCTTCACCCGCCATTGACCGAGCCGGGCGGCTCGCTTGTCCAGGGCATACACGATGAAGGTGGCCAGACTCATGGCCATGTAGCCGCCCCACAGGGCATGGGGCAGTGGCCAGGCCAGGTGCGTCAGCAGCACCAGACTGGCAAAGAGAGGAATGAGCCAGAGCTCGGCATTGCTGGCCGTGCCCGTCCCAGCACCCGCCCGGGACGCCGAGGACGTCCCTGAAGCGCGGCCGGTGCCAGCACCCCCACGGGAGCCGGCCTGTGCAGCTGTTCGTGCAGCTGTCGGGCGTCCGGCAGAACCGCCCGCGGGGCGCCGACCTGCAGTCGCAGGCGCAGGTCCGGCGGGCGCGGGTCGGGGCTCGAGACTGCGCACCTCGATGGCGCGCGATTTCCCTTGCCCGTCCAGCCCGACTTCATAGCTGACCCGTTCCCCTACAAAGGGGCGACGGGGGCGCAGACCAAACGCGCGGGCATGGACAAAGATCTTCGACCCACCGGCCGAAGGCGCAATGAAGCCGTAGCCCTTGGCGTCATCCCACTGGATGACCTTGCCTTCCACCCGCATGCGTCCGCTCCGCGCCGTCCGTCTCCTTCAGTCCTTCAGCGAAGGATCAGAAGCCCTTGCGCGGACCGGTGCGACGGCCCTGGAAGCCACCGCGGTCCTGACGGTCGTCACCGGCACGGCCGCGCGGGGCGCCCGGCTTGGCGCCGAAACGCGGTGCGCCTTCGGGACGGCCTTCCGGACGACCTTCAAAGCGGGCGCGGTCGTCGAAGCGGTTGTCGCCGCCACGGAAGGCCGGACGCTCCTGACGGTCACCACGCGGCTCGAAACCACGCGATTCGCCACCGCGGGCGGGACGGCCCTGGAAGCCGGCGCCATCACGGCGATCACCGCCACGGGCCGGGCCCTGGCCGTCACGCTGGAACGGAGGACGCTGGTCACCAAAACGGGGTGCGTCCGGACGACGGTCGCCACGCGGCTCGAAACGGCCTTCCGGACGGGCGTCCGGACGACCTTCGAAACGCGGGGGACGGTTCTCGAAACGGGCACCCGTGTCGCCACCGCGCGGCTCGACACGCGGGCCGCGGTTGTCGAAGCGCGGGTCACCGCCGCGGCCTTCCGGACGGCCTTCACCGCGGTTGTCAAAACGCGCGCCGCCGCCATGGCCGAAACCACGACCCTGGCCGCCAAAGCCGCCACGGTTGCCGCCACGGTTGCCACCGCGGAAATCACCGCCACGGGAAGCGAAGATGCGCGGCTCTTCGTTGCGCGGCTCCAGGCCTTCAATGCGGGAGACCGGGATCTGCTGGGTGGTGAACTGCTGGATGCGCTTGATCATCGACACGTCCTGGCGCTCGGCCAGCGTCACGGCGATGCCCGAGCGACCGGCGCGGCCGGTACGGCCGATACGGTGCACGTAGTCCTCGGCCTTCATCGGCAGACCGAAGTTGATCACGTGGGAGATGGTGGGCACATCGATGCCACGGGCGGCCACGTCGGTGGCGACCAGCACGCGCAGGTCACGACGGCGCAGCATCATCAGCGTGCGGTTGCGCTTGCCTTGCGGCATGCCACCGTGCAGGGCGGCGACGCGGTGACCGATCTCGGCCAGCTGTTCCGCCAGCCATTCGGTGTCCTGCTGGGTGCTGGTGAACACCACGGCCTGGTCGACATTGCGCTCAGCCAGGATGTGCTCCAGCAGCTTGCGCTTGTGCTGGCCGTTGTCGGCCCAATGCAGACGCTGCTCGATGTTCTCGTGGGTATCGGTATGGCCGCTGACGTCGATACGTTGCGGGTCCTTCATCAGGGCCTCGGCCAGGCGGCCGGTGTGGCCGGCGAAGGTGGCCGAATACATCAGGGTCTGACGTTCCTTCGGCAGTTGCTGCGCCACGAATTCGATGTCTTCGATGAAGCCCATGTCCAGCATGCGGTCGGCTTCGTCCAGGACGAACATGGTGACGTTGTCCAGCTTGCAGCGACCGCTGTTGATGTGGTCGAGCAGACGGCCGGGGGTGGCGATCAGGATGTCCAGCGGGCCGCTCAGCATGCGCAGCTGCAGGGCGTAGGGCATGCCGCCCAGCACCGTGGCCACACGCAGGCCCTGGATGTGACGGCCATAGGTCATGGCCGACTTGGAGACCTGCATGGCCAGTTCACGGGTGGGTGCCAGCACCAGCACGCGCGGGCCCTGCACCTTCACCTTGGGGCCCGAAGCACGGGCAGCGCGGGCTTCCAGCACCTGCTGCAGCGCGGGCAGGATGAACGAAGCGGTCTTGCCGGAGCCGGTGCGCGAGGACACCATCAGGTCGGCGCCGTTGAGCGCCGGCGGGATGGCTTGCGCCTGCACATCGGTGGCGTTTTCATAGCCGGAGTCCTTCACGGCGCGTTGCAGCGCTTCGTGCAGACCCAGGGTGGCGAAGGCCACGCCCGAGGGGGTGGCGGCGACAGACGCCTCAACGGTCTCGACGTCGTCCTCGCTGTCCAGCGTGGCGATGTCGGCATCGATCTGGTTGTCGGCCAGGTCGGCGTTGTGTTGGGCGTTCAGTTCGTGATTCACAGTCATCTCAAGTCCAAAGGAGCGCCCGGCTGTCGGTGCGGCAAAGCAATGCCCACGGATGGCCCGGTCGCTGTCCGCCCGCGGAACTCAGTGGCCGCGGCGGAGGGTAATGTCGCTGGGAGAAAGCTCGCGTCGATCACCTGGGCTTGGCATGGAAATGCGCAAGGAGCCGGTGAGGCGCCGGGGAACAGTCATAGCGACGGCATCGCCGCCGACCGAACCCGAGGGCTTGTAGTGCGCGCGGGAGCGTGAGGGCCTGTTAAAGGCTTCGACGCTGCCGACTCGATGCGGACTGCAAAGTGGTCAGAGGAGACGAACGATTCATCGGGCGGCTGCCATCACAAGGCGCAGCCCGGCCGACGAAGACCATGAGTATAACCACATTTCGGGGTTTCCCCTAGCCCCTCCCCCGTGTGCGGGGATCGGGGCTTGGACAGTGGCTTTCTGCACGGTCTGGCGCCTCTCGTGCGCCCGGCATGCGCCTCAAATGCCTTCGAGCAATGTGGGCAGAACGGCCATCAGCGCTTCGATGTCCGACGCCTCCAGCCAGGCCGGCGGCGCGTCCAGCCAGTGCGGGAAGCTCAGGCCCTTGGCATGCGCCTGCCGCAGGCCGGCATCCAGCGAGCCACTGATCAGCAGCAGCGCGGCGGGAATGCCGCAGCAGTCGTCGCCGCAGGCCTGCATCACCCGGTCCTCCAGGGTGCTGGCCTGCCAGGGCAGGTCGGCGTGGATGACCGCGACACGATCCTGCGCCAGCAGCCCGTGCGGGACAGCGGCCAGCGCATCATCGCTGGCCAGCAGCACACCGGCCGGCGCCTCGCGCCACGCTTGCAGCGTGGCCGCTCTCACCTCCGCGCTGTCGCCGGCCCGCAGGCGATGCGGCGGCAGACGGCGCAGCTGTGGCGATTGGGCCAGGCTGTCCAGCAGCGTCTCGGAACGGCTGCAGACCAGCAGGCGGCTGGCCGCCGGGGTCGGCGACTCCACCCAGTCGCGTCGCACCGCCAGCACCGCTTCGGCCTTGGCCGCCAGCGCCTGACGGGACGACGGCGGCAACAAGGCCAGGGCTTCCATCAACTGCTGCTGCTCGGCGCTGCTGAGGAACGGACGCGCCGTCCAGCGCTCCACCGACTGGCGCAGTTGCTTGAGCGGGCCCTGCGGCAGGCTGCTGCCGGCCGCTTCCAGCCACATTGGCGTCTGCAGGCAGGCCGGCAGACGCTCGATCAGTTCCCGTTTGCGGCGGGACAGCACCACCGACTCCAGCGCCTCCCGGATCGCTTTCTTGCCAGCATCCGGTGGCAGGGTCGTCAGGCGGGCGTAGGGGCCGCGGCGGGCGCTATCCAGCCAGTCCACCCAACGGGCCAGCGCGGGCTGGGCCAGCGGCTCCTGATGCGCAATCAGCAGCAGGTGGGCGCCGCAACGGGTGTCCAGCGCGCGCAGGGCGTCCAGCGCGGCCTCGTCCAGCGTCTCGATGCCATCGACGATCAGGAAGGCCGGTGCCTGCCTCGCGGTGGGCGATTCCGCCACGGTCACCGACGAGGCGCCCTGCCCCAGCCAGCGGGACAGGTCCCGTTGCCAGGCGGCATGCACCGCGACGGGCGCGATCACGAGCGCCGGCGTGGCACCGAACAGGTGCTCCCACAGACGGATCGCGGCGATGGCAGCGCCGCGTTGCCCCAGGCCCAGATCGTCAGCCACCAGCGCGCGACCGGCGCAGACGGCAAAGAGGGCGGCTTCCCATTGATGCGGGGCGAGGGTGTCGGACAGCAGGGCCTCCATGGCGGCGCCATCGGCAAGCACCTTCTCCAGGCGGTCGACCCGGGCCTGCGCATCGCGGCCCCAGGCGAGTTGCGGCCACACCGGCGCATCGACGCGCAGCGGCACCCCCGCCGCGCGGGCCTGAGCGACGACCGATTGCAGCCACGCCTGCGACAGCTCGGCGTCGCGGCGCTGGCGCTCGTCCAGACCGGGCTGATCGCGCAACGCAGCGGGCACGTCGCGGCCGGCAATCCACTGCAGGCGACGTTCGGCGCCCGGCACCAGCCAGACTTCGGCTTCACGCGCGGACCAGCCGGCGTACACGGCGTCGTATTGATCGTCGGTGAGCAGGTCCATCAGGTGCTCGCCGTGGTCGCAGTCGCCCTGGGCCAGATAGCCCGCGCAGTCGCAGCGCCACAGGCCGCGGCCCAGCAGGCGCAGGCGGAAGGTGCCCGCGGTGTCGGCGTCGCGCAGCTCGTAGTCGCCGAAGACGGCTTCATCTTCGCGCGAGCCGAGGGTGAAACGCGGCGGCTGCTGAGGCTCGCCGCCATCCGCGCTGGTCGATTCGTCCGGTGCGCGATAGGGCTTGCGGCGATGGCGGGACGGACGGGTGTCCTCGATCTCCTCGGGTGCCGAGGATTCGTCGAACGGAGTGGCACGGTCGCTTTCGAAGCCGTCATCGGACCCATCGGCACTCGCCGCATCGGCATCGTCCAGATCCGCAGCGTACGGGGAGCCCTCCGAACCGTATGACGCCCGAGCGGTTTCGATGTCGGCGCTCGGGCCCTGCGCATCAAACAGGTCCTGAGCCGCGCTGCCTCGCTTGCGAGCGGGCGGACGTCGGCGGCTGGCTGCGCGATCGCCGTCGCCGGCGCCATCGCCGGCGCTGCCCCGGTCGCCGTCGCCTGGCGCCAGGGTGTCCGGGCGCCGCGCGGCGTCATCGTCGATGATGCCGGCGGAAGCGGCACCATCGTCCGATGCCCGATCGACCCCGACGGGTGGCCTGGCGCCGCGGCGGCGCGTCGACTTCCCGGCCGTGCCTTCCGTGTCCGAAGCGACTTCAGCATCACTGGCGGGGACGTCCTTCGTCCGGGCGCCTGCATCCTTGCCGCGCTTGCGCGCCGGCTTGGGCGCCTCGACGGCCACGTTGAGCGCCGCATCCGCCACGCCTTGGTCGTCCTCATCCGACATCAGCGCCTGGAAGATGTCTTCCACCGCATCGTCAATGGAGGCAGGCATCAGGGAGACTGGCAGATGAGCGCCGGCGTGAGCGTGGGCGTCATCGTTGCGATGAACGTTGGCGTGAGCGTCGGCAGCAGGATCAGCGGCTGCAGCTGCGCCAACGTCGATGTCAGCGTCAACGGCCGCGTCGATGGAGGCGTCAAGCTCAACCACCTGTGGCTTTGTGGATCGCTTGGTGGAGCGCTTCGGTGACGACGCAGCAACCTTTGCCGGCCTCGCGGCAGTGGAACGCTTGGTCTCAACCGCTTCGGCGACCGTCGTTGTTCCCTTCGTCGTTGAGCCGGTCACCCCTGCGTTCGGCATGGCCTCGGCGGCGGCAACAGCGGAAGCAGCGGACGCAGCGGATGCTTCATTGGCAGAAGCGGTATCGGCATCCGCATCACCAGCACGCTCAGCAGCAGCAACCGAAGCCTTCGTCCGCCGCTTCGCAGGCGCCGTGGCCCGCGCAGCGGCAGGCGCCTTGGCGGCCGCTTCCGTGGCGGCCACCGCCACAGGCTCAGCAGCCGACAGGTCCGGTGACGCCGCAGGCGCAATCGGGAACAGGTCCAGCGAGACATCGCCCACGATGTCGGCAATGGCTTCCGCCGGGGCCATCGCCGTGCGCGGTTTGCGCGCCGGAGCCCGGCGCTTGGGAGGAGTGGTGGTCATGAAAGATCCTGAGGCGCGAGCTGGGCGTTCCGCCAGCCGCGCACACTGTTGAAGACGGCCAGCGCATGGGCTTGCCGCAAGTCATGGAGCCGGAGCCGGGCTTCGCGGATGCGGCCCTGCTCCAGCAGTTCTTCCCGCAGGACGCCCGGCAGCAGGCCGGCGTCCAGCGGCGGGGTGAGCCAGGGGCCGTTCGGGCCCTCCAGCTGCACCGCCAGATTGGTCAGGCAGCCCTCGGTGAGCTCGCCGTCACGGTTGAACAGCAGCACATCGAAGCACTCGGCCGGTTTGTGCTGCAGATGCGCCTGGTAGATCGCCCGGCGCGTGGTCTTGTGTTGCAGGAATTCCGCTTCCGGCCCGCGAGTGTCCACCGGCGTGCGCGCCAGGGCCACCCTCACCGGGGAGGCCTCCTCCATCAGCGGCTGGATCTGCTGGGTCCATTCGCCCTGCCGGCCGACGGTGATCCGCACCCGCCACAGGCCCGTGGGATGCAACGCCGCGATGGCCGCCAGCCGCTCTCGCACCGGGTCCAGCGACGCCTGCAGATTGAAATGCCGCAACGTGCGATGCAGCCGCTGCAGATGCCGCGCTTCCCTCACGAACACGCCGTTCTCCAGGCGCAGCGTTTCCAGAGCCTCGATCGGCGCCTGGGCCCGCGACAGGAAGCGTAGCTTGGCGCGCCATTCGTCGATCTCGGCCGCGGCCGATGAATCCAGCGTGATGGCACTGCCGACGCCACATTCAGCCGTCCCCTGCGCAGGCAGGGTCACCGTCCGGATGGGCACGTTGAAGGTGGTCACGCCGCCCGGCTGCAGCAATCCCAGCGCGCCGGTGTACCAGCCGCGGGGGCCGGGTTCGAGCTCGCGGATGATCTGCATCGCCCGGCGTTTGGGTGCGCCCGTCACCGAGCCGCAGGGGAATAGCGCGGTGAACAGGTCATCCAGCTCCAGGCCCGCACGGCTGACGGCGCTCACGGTGGACGTCATCTGCCAGACCGTCGGCAGCGCATGCAACTCGAACAGCCGGGGCACGCGCACCGACCCGGTCACGGCCACGCGCGACAGATCGTTGCGCAGCAGGTCCACGATCATCAGATTCTCGGCGCGTTCCTTGTCGCTGGTGCGCAGGTAGGCCTGGGCCGCTTCGTCGGCGGCACGATCGCGTCCCCGCGGAGCCGTGCCCTTCATCGGCTGGGTGGAGACCAGCCACGTATGCGTCGCTGACGGCGTCTCGGGCAGCGGCCGCCAGTCGAAGAAGAGCTCCGGCGAGACGCTTGCGACGGTGTCGCCGTTCTCCAGACGCAGCAGCAGCGCAAAGCCGCCTGGCTGGGCGGCCAGCAGGGAGAAGAAGTAGGCGGAGGGATCGAAGCCCGGTCCGGGCTGCGCCTGCACACGGGTGCAGAGGTTGACCTGATAACAGTCGCCGGCCCGGATGTATTCCCGCACCCGCTCAATCTGGTCGGCTTCAGCCGCGTCTGTCTGCACGTCCGCAAACGGTGACAGGTCGTGCGCAGAGAGCTCGGTCACGTCCGGCCAGGGCTGTGGTGCTTCGTCCCAGATCGCGAATTCGGCCAGGTCGCCGATGGCACCAGAGCCCCCCGGCCCGAGCGCTTCATCCAGCGCCCCTGCCGCTTCATATCGCACGCCACCCAGCACCCACGACCCGGCCCGCGAGGCCGCATGGGCCTCGCGCAGCACTGTCCGCAGCGACACCGGGTCGCGCGCGATCAGGCGACGGGCCGGTGGCTGCACAAAGCAGCCCCGCACCCGTTCGCCGTCCTCGCGCGCCAGCGGATGGCGCGGAAAGTCAAAAGCCGCCCACAGCACTGCCGGGCGGCGCGGGTCGTCCATGGTGGCCGGACTCAGTCGAGCTTGAGGAACTGTTCGCGATAGTGGATCAGTTCGTCGATGGATTCATGGATGTCCGCCAGCGCGGTGTGCTTCTGGGCCTTCTTGAAGCCTTCCAGCGCGGCCGGCTTCCAGCGGCGGGCCAGTTCCTTCAGCGTGGAGACGTCCAGATTGCGGTAGTGGAAGAAGTCTTCCAGCTGGGGCATGTAGTTGGCCAGGAAGCGGCGGTCCTGGCAGATGGAGTTGCCGCACATCGGCGACTTGTTCGCCGGCACATAGGCCTTCAGGAACTCGATGACCCGCGTTTGCGCTTCTTCTTCGCTCACCGTCGACGCCTTGACCCGGTCGATCAGGCCGCTCTTGCCGTGGGTGCCCTTGTTCCAGGCGTCCATCTTGTCCAGCGTTTCATCGCTCTGATGGATGGCGAAGACCGGACCTTCCACGCGAATCGCCAGCGACGGATCGGTCACCACCACCGCGATCTCGATGATGCGGTCGGTGTTCGGGAAGAGACCGGTCATTTCCAGGTCGATCCAGATCAGGTTCTGGTCGCTCGGGGTCAGGGTGGGTGCTGCGGTGGCGTCGATGCTCATGTGAATCCTTGTGGGGCACCGGCCGGCGCGGCCATTCGGTGCAGTCGGCGGCGATTGTCGCAGCCCCGCAGGGCCTTGGGAACGAAGTCCTCACGTCCGGGAGGTTCCCCATGCCTGCAGGCCCCACCCCCACCCCCTACACTCCGGGACATGCTTAGTTCCGATTTCGGTGCGGTGCCTGCCGTGTCCCCGTTGACTGTGAGCCTGGCCTTCGTGGCGGCCATGGTCCTGTCCTTCCTGGCCAAGCTCTGGCTGTCCGCCCGTCAGGTGCGCCATGTGGCCCGCCACCGGGACGCCGTCCCGCCCGCCTTCGCCGCAACCGTGCCGCTGCCCGCCCACCAGAAGGCGGCGGACTACACCATGGCCCGCAGCCGCGTGGGTACCCTGCACCTGGCCTGGGACACCGCCCTGCTGGTCGGCTGGACGCTGCTGGGCGGCATCGACCTGCTGAACCAGTGGATGCTGTCCTGGGACCCGGTGATCGGCCCGATGGGATATCAGTTGGGCCTGTTTGTCGGCTTCGCCCTGCTCTCCGGCCTGCTGGATCTGCCCTGGGAGCTGTACAACACCTTCCGGCTGGAGCAGCGCTTCGGCTTCAACCGCACCACCCTCAAGCTCTTTGTGCTGGACGGCCTCAAGGGCCTGCTGGTGGGCGCCATCGTCGGTCTGCCGATCGCGGCGCTGATCCTCTGGCTGATGGGCGCTGCCGGCCAGACCTGGTGGCTGTGGGCCTGGGCCGTCTGGATGGGCTTCAACCTGCTGATGCTGGTGCTCTACCCGACGCTGATCGCCCCGCTGTTCAACAAGTTCGAGCCGCTGGCCGACGCCACGCTGCGCGAGCGGGTGGAAGGCCTGATGGCCCGCTGCGGCTTTGCGGCCAAAGGCCTGTTCGTGATGGACGGCAGCCGCCGCTCCGCCCACGGCAATGCCTACTTCACCGGCCTGGGCGCCTCCAAGCGGGTGGTGTTTTTTGACACCCTGCTCTCTCGCCTGAATCCGCCCGAGGTGGAAGCGGTGCTGGCGCATGAGCTGGGGCATTTCAAGCGCCGCCATGTGCTCAAGCGGATGGTCATGATGTTCGCACTGAGCCTGGCCGGTTTCGCACTGCTGGGTTTTTTGAGCACCCTGCCCCAGTTCTTCCTGGGCCTCGGCGTGCGCCCCAGCATGACGGTGCCCAACGATGCCCTGGCGCTGCTGCTGTTCATGCTGGTGCTGCCGCCCTTCACCTTCTTCCTGACGCCGCTGATGGCGTTCTGGTCCCGCAAGCATGAGTTCGAAGCGGACGCCTATGCCTGCGAGCAGTCCAGTGGCCGCGACCTCAGTGCGGCGCTGCTGAAGCTCCATGAGGACAACGCCGGCACGCTGACGCCTGACCCGTTCTTTGCCCGCTTCTACTATTCCCACCCCCCCGCCAGCGAACGCCTGGCCGCGATTGCAATGCTCAGTGGTCTGCCCACCGCCGCGGCCGTGGGCCGTCTCGACGGCGGTGCCGCATGAAGCCGGGTCAGATCGGTCTGGTGGTGCGCGGTCACGGCCGGCACTATGTGGTGGAAGACGACAACGGCGAGCGGGTGCACTGCCTGACCCGCGGCAAGAAGAGCGACTGCGTGGTGGGCGACCGTGTGCGCTGGCAGCGCACCAGCGACCATGAAGGCGTCATCGACAAGCTCGAGCCGCGCCGCAACCTGCTGTTCCGCCAGGACGAGTGGAAGACCAAGAGCTTTGCCGCCAACCTGGACCGGCTGCTGGTGCTGGTCGCTGCGGAGCCGCAGTTTTCCGAGTCGCAGCTCACCCGTGCGCTGATCGCGGCGGACACCGCCGGCATCACCACCGACATCCTGCTCAACAAGACCGACCTGCCGCAGGCCGAAGCAGCCCGTCAGCGACTGGCGCCGTACAAGGCGATGGGTCAGCGGGTGCTGGAGCTGAGCCTCAAGGGCCGGCCGGACGAAGCGCGGGACACCCTGATGCCGCTGCTGGAGAACCAGGCCACGCTGGTGCTGGGGCCTAGTGGCACCGGCAAGAGCACGCTGATCAATCTGCTGGTGCCCAATGCTGGCGCGCAGGTGGGTGAGATTTCACAAGCGCTTAATTCCGGCCGACACACCACCACCACGACGCAGTGGTACTGGCTGGATGATCGCCGGGAGACGGCGCTGCTGGATTCCCCGGGCTTTCAGGAATTTGGTCTGCGCCAGATTCCGGCGCCGGAGCTGGCCAGCCACATGGCGGACTTCAAGCCGTATCTGGGCGACTGCCGCTTCCACAACTGCAGCCACCGGCATGAGCCCGGCTGCGCGGTGCTGGTGGCGGTGGAAGCGGGCAAGATCAGCCCGTCGCGTTATCGCATCTACGACGAGCTCTGGCAGGAGCTGAGCAGCCCGCCGCGCTATTGAGCCTTCAACGCTCCAGCCGCGGCTGGGGATGCGACCGTTCACGGATGTCTTCGTGGACGTCTTTGCGGCCCCCGTCTCGGACCACCTCGCGGACTTCCACGTCCACCACATCGCCCTCAGGGGCGCCGAAGCCCCTCGCGCTGCCAGGCATCCCGCCCATGGATCCCGCCGAGCGCCGGAAGGCCTGCGCGCGGAAATCCTGCGCCGTGCGGAACACCCCCACGGTGGGCCGCTGCAGGCGCCGACCGCGGATGAGGCTCCACACCAGCAGCACGCCAAACACGCACAGTCCCACCATCAGCAAGGCGAGGAACAGCACCAGGAACAGGGCGCCTCGCAGGATGCGGGCCACCAGCGTCAGCAATTCAGAGATCGTGTTCATCAGTTCAGAGGGTCAACCGCGTCCAATATAGGGCATCTTGGTGGCCATGACCGTCAGGAAAGGCACGTTGGCCGACAGCGGTAATTCCGCCATGTACAGCAGCGCGCTCGCTGCATGGTCCACATCCATCACCGGCTCGGGCACCACGGCCCCATGGGCCTGCTTCAGCCCCTGCGAGAAACTGGCGGTGAGGTCCGTCTGGGCATTGCCGATGTCGAGCTGGCCGGCGGCGATGTCGTAGGGACGGCCATCGAGCGCCAGCGTCTTCGTCAGTCCGGTGATCGCATGCTTGGTGCTGGTGTAGGCGACCGAGCCCGGCCGCGGCGCATGCGCGGAGATCGAGCCGTTGTTGATGATGCGCCCGCCCTGCGGCGACTGCGCCTTCATCATGGCGAAGGCCTCGCGGGCGCAGAGGAAGCTACCGGTCAGGTTCACATCGACCACCTGGCGCCACTGGGCCACGCTGAGCTGGTCGATCTCCATGCCGCGCGCGCTCATGCCGGCATTGTTGAACAGCAGATCGAGCCGGCCATACCGCTCCTTCACCGCGCGGAAGGCGGCGGCCACCTGATGTTCATCGCTGACATCGGTGGGCAGCACCAGGGCCTGCGCGGGGGCCGCAGCGGCGGTCTCGGCCAGCGCGTCCTCACGACGGCCCAGCAAGGCCACCTGCCAGCCTGCATGCATCAGCTTCACCGCAGCGGCGCGGCCAATGCCGGATCCGGCGCCGGTCACCACGGCGACACGGGAGCGCGATGCCGCGCTGGCCGCATCACGCGGCCCTTCGCCGGGCGTCTCGGCGCCCAACGGCGCACGTTTTGAAATCGGACGATCAGGATCGGTCATGAACCGATGATAGGCCCGCTCGCCCGACCGTCCCGGCGCGGGGTTTTCTCAGGCCGGCAGCAGGCCGCGGCCTTTGAGCATCGGCCCCACCTCGGCATCACGGCCGCGGAAGGCGCGGTAGGTCGCACCGGGCTCGCGGCTGTTGCCCACCGCCAGGACGTTGTCCAGCAGGGACTTGGCCGTGGCCGCGTCGAACGGATCGCCCGCTTCGACGAACGCCTCGTAGGCATCACAGTCCAGCACTTCCGCCCACAGGTAGACGTAGTACTGCGCCGCATAAAAGCTGCCCGAGAACAGATGCTGGAAGTGGGTCAACCGGTGGTTCATGCCCACTGCGGCGGGGGCGCCGAGGCGCTGCAGCGTGTCGCGCTCGAAGGCCACAAGGTCCGGCACCTCCCCGGCGGGCAAGGCATGCACTGCCTGGTCGACCAGGGCCGAGGCACAGTAGCGCACGGTCTCATAACCTTGATTGAAGGTGGCGGCGGCCTTGATCTTGTCCAGCAGCGCATCGGGGATGGGTTCGCCGGTGCGGTAATGGCGCGCATGGCGCTTGAGCACCGCCGGCTCGGCCATCCAGTGCTCCATCAGTTGCGAGGGCAGCTCAACAAAGTCCCGCAGCACCTGGGTGCCGGACAGGCGCTCGAATTCCACCTGCGAGAGCAGACCGTGCAGCCCATGGCCGAATTCATGGAACAGCGTGCGGGTATCGTCGAACGACAGCAGCGTGGGCTCACCCGGCGCGCCCTTGGCGAAGTTGTTGTTGTTCAGGATGATGGGCAGCGCTTCGATGCCGTTGCGGGCCTGCCAGCGCAGGGCGTTCATCCACGCGCCGCTGCGTTTGGTCGGGCGGGCGAAGTTGTCCTGCACGAACAGGCCGCGCAGATGACCATCGGCCTGACGGACTTCGTACACCTTCACATCGGGGTGATAGCCCGCCACGTGTGGCTGCGGCACAAAGTGCAGACCGTAAAGACGCTGCGCGCAGTCGAACATCGCCTGCACCATCGCCTCCAGCGGGAAGTAGGGCTTCACCTCGGACTCATCGAGCTGGTAGCGCTGCTGACGCACCTTCTCGGCGTAATAACGCCAATCCCAGTCCTCGATCGTCTCCGCATGCCCCAGACGCCGGCGCTCGGCGTCCAGCATCGCGCGCTCGCGCTCCACGGCGGCCTTGGCGGGTTCCCACACCTGGTCGAGCAGCCCCTGCACCGCCGACGGCCTGCCGGCCATGGTGTCGGCCAGCGCGTAATCGGCATAGGTCGCGTAGCCGTGCAACCGGGCCTGGTCCTGACGCAGCCGAAGGATCTCGCGGATGATTTCGCGGTTGTCGCTGTCGCCCGAATGCTCGCCCCGACTGACCCAGGCGCGCCAGGCCTGCTCGCGCAGGTCGCGGCGTTCGCTGAAGGTCAGGAAGGGCACGATCAGCGAGCGGGACAGCGTGATCACATGTGCCTGCGGATCGCTCACTGCACGGTCCAGTGCCGCCTGCCGTGCCGCAGCGCGGACGAAGTCCGGCAGGCCGGCCAGTTCGTCGTCGGTGCGCAGCACGAGCTGATAGCCGCCTTCATCCGCCAACACGTTCTGCGCGAAACGGGTGTGCAGCTCAGCCAGCCGTTCCATGAGGCTGGCATACCGGCGGCGGGCTTCGCCCTGCATCCGTGCACCGGCGCGGACAAAGTCCAGATGGATGCGCTCCAGCAGTCGGCGCTGCTGCGGATCCAGGCCCAGGGTGTCGCGCTGTTCGAAGAGCACTTCCATGCGGGCAAACAGCGCCGCATTCATGTACACCGCATTGCTGTGCGCCGCCAGCGGTGCGGCGAGTCGACGCTGCGCCGCCTGCAGTTCGGGCGAGGTGGCGGAGGCGCTCAATGTGGAGAACAGATGCTCCAGGGCCACCAGGCGACGCCCGCTGCGGTCAAACGCCGCCACGGTGTTGTCAAAGCTCGGCGCTTCATTCTGGGACGCCATCAGCGCCAGTTCGGCGCGGTGTTCCGCCAGAGCCTGATCAAACGCCGGTTCGAAGTGCTCCACCCGGATGTCGGCAAACGGCGGGAGACCGTAAGGACCGGCCCAGGCGTTCAGCAGCGGGTTGCTGTCTGTGGACAGGGCGGACGGCGACGAAGCGCGGGGAGCGGTCATTGGCATTCCTCAATCAAGAAGGCGTGGGCGAGCGGATCGCGCACAGCCCGGCTGCGGACCATTGTAGGAACGGCCGTCCGGCTTGCCACTCGCCAAAGAGGAAGTTGTGCGAGGAGAAGGGTCTGGGAGCGGCAACCGCTCCGCTGCGTCAAACGACCAGCAGCGCCACCAGCACCGCGCATACCACCAGGAAAGGCAGGCTGATGCGATGGAATTCCCGCAGTCCGTGCGGTTCGCGGGCCAGCCGCAGGGCGATCAGGTTGGCCATCGATCCCAGCACGAATCCATAGCCGCCCACATTCACGCCCACTGCCAGCGCAGACAGTTGTCGTGTGCCATCGGCCAGCAGCAGCGTGGCGGGCACATTGCTGATGACCTGCGAGGTCAGGATCGCCACGACATAAGTGGGCCAGGCCACGTCCTTGGGCAGTTGCGCCATCCAGTGGGCCATCCAGGGCAAGGCCACCAGTTGATGCACCACCACGAACATCAGCACGAAGGTGGCGAGCAGGGCCCAGTCCAGTTTCATCAGGACCTGTCGCTGGAACAGTGCAAAGGCGACCACCACAACGGCCAGCGCCGGCACCCACACCTTCAGCTCCAGCGAAGCGACAAAACCGACAAACAACACGGCGGAGAGCAGCAGCAGCCGCGGCTGGGTGGGCGCCTGCGCCGTAGGCGGGCTCACCTGGATGCGGGAGGCCGGCATGGTGATCAGGATGGTGACGAACAGCAGCAGCAGCATCACGCCGACCGCGGGCGCCATCATGCCCATGAAGCCACCAAACGAGGCACCGGTTTTGTGCCAGAGATACAGGTTCTGCGGATTGCCAATCGGCGTGAGGGAGGAACCGGCGTTCACCGCGAGCGCTTCCAGCGCCACCAGCCGTGCCAGCGGCAGTCGCGCCTGGGCGGCGAGTTCCCGCGTCAGCGGCACCAGCAGGAACAGGCTCACATCGTTGGTGACAAGCGCGGCCAGCACCGCGGCCACCGCGCAGAGCACCAGGGCCAGCTGGCGCGCCGTACCGGTGCGGGCCAGCAGCGCACGGGCAGTCCCCTGCAGCACGCCGCTGCGCTCCACGCCCTGCGTGATGATGAGTAGCCCGGTCAGTGCGCCCATGGTCTGCCAGTCGACCATGCCCAGCCACTCGCGGGGTGATACCGGCCGCCACAGGGCAAAGCCGATCGCGGCGACGGCCAGCCCCCACAGCAGCTGATTGCCGCCGCCGGGGGCGTCCTGGGCACTCGCCGGCGGCGTGGTGGCGGCCGGGCTGGACGGGCGGGGGGAACTGGACGGGCTGGGGGAAGAGGACACGTCAGGACTCACGGCGCGCTGAGCAGCCGGGACGCGGCGCTCAGCGGGGGGGCTCCAGCGGGCGCTGGATCAGGCCGGGGGCAACCGCGCCAAACCGGCGCGATTGCGGGGCATTCATGACCGCCAGCGACTTGATCGCCAGCGGCGGGCGGACGGGAGGGACGGATCCTTCCCGCGCTGCCGCTTACTTCTTCAGGCCGAGTTCCTTCTTGATGGCCAGTTCGTCGGCTTCATCGTAAGGACGGTTGGCGCAGCGCTTCTTCCAGGCGTCACGCTTGTCCTGCAGGTTTTCCACGGCTTCGTTGAAGTCGTCCTGGGACTTGGTGTGGGCATCCACGCGGTCGTTGAAGCCCTTGTACTTCTCCACCCGCTCGTTGCGCTCCTTGTTGAAGGCGTCGATCTTCGGCTGCAGGGCGTTGGCGCGGTTCTGGTATTCCTCCTGCTTGGCCTTGAGCTGGTCCTTCTCCATCTTCGAGGCGTTGGCCTGGATGTCGGCGGCAAAGGCGTTCAGGGACTCGATTTCGGTCTTCAGGTCCTTGCTGCGGGCCTGCATTTCCTGCTCGCCCTTGTCCTGCTCGGCCTTCTGGGCCTTGAGCTCGTCACGCTGGGCCAGAACTTCCTTTTCGCGGTTCTTGAGGCCGGTGTTCTCGTCGATCAGCGCCTTGTCCTCGACCATGCAGCTGCGCAGCTCGTCGCGTGTCATCAGCTTTTGCTTCGGCTTCTCAACCACCGGGTTGGTGACCTTGGCCGTCTTGGCGTTCTTGGCATCCGCCTTCGGTGCGGGCGTCGTGGTCTGGGCGAAAGCCAGGCCGCAAGCCAGGAGAGTGGCCACGGCAGCGGTTGTACGCAGGGTGTGCTTCATGAAGATTTCTTTCGGTCCCGGTCCGGGATGTCTCGTCGGTGAGGCAGGAATGATAATGCGCCGCTTCAGTTTCCCTGTTTCAAGGCCCCCCATGGCGCTCAAGGCCACCATCCACAAAGCCCAGCTTCAGATCTCGGACATGGACCGCCATGTCTACGGCGACCACAACCTGACCGTCGCCCGCCACCCGTCGGAGACAGACGAGCGGATGATGCTGCGCATCCTCGCCTACGCGCTGTACCAGCCGGAGAACGACCTGCGCGGCAAGCTCGAATTCACCAAGGGCCTGTCCGAGGCGGACGATGCCGACCTGTGGCAGATCGACCTGACCGGCGAGGTGGTGCACTGGGTGGAACTCGGCCAGCCCGATGAGCGCCGGCTGCGGCAGATCCAGGGCCGCTCGGAGCTGGTGACGGTGATCAGCTACGCTTCCAGTACCCCCGTCTGGTGGGCCGGCATTCAGAACAAGCTGCAGCGGGCGCCCAAGCTGGTCGTCTGGCAGATTCCGGCAGACCAGTCGCAGGCGCTGGCGGCGCTGGCCGAGCGCAGCATGCAGTGGCAGGTGAGCATCCAGGACGGCACCGCTTACGTCACCACCGACAAGGGCGCCGTGGAAATCACGCCGCAACTGTTGAAGGATCGCGAGCACTAAACCGGGGACATCGCGTGTCCGGTCGCCGGGAGCGCAGCTTGCATCCCAGCCGGCATCCTTCCCGCCGGCGCCCTCCCGCATTCTTCCCCCCCATTCATTGACGGAGACTCCCGTGACCGATCCCCGAAGTGCGACGACCGATGAATTCCTGTGGCTGGAAGCGCTGGAAGGCGAAGAAGGCGAACGCGCGCTGGACTGGGTGAAGGCGCGCAATGCCGAGTCCCAGGCGGTGCTGCAGGCCCGTCCGGATTTCGAGCCGATCCGTCAGGAATTGCTGCAACTGCTCAATGCGCAGGACCGCATTCCGCACGTCGCCCGCCGCGGCGACTGGTTCTACAACCTCTGGCAGGACGAGGCCCATCCCCGCGGCCTGTGGCGCCGTTGCCGCATCGAAGAGTACGCGCAGCCCGATCCGCCCTGGACGACGGTGCTCGACCTGGACGCCCTCGGCCAGGCCGAGCAGCGCAGCTGGGTCTTCCACGGCGCGAATGCGCTGACGCCGGACTACCGTCGCTGCCTGGTCTCCCTCTCCGACGGCGGCGCCGACGCGGCCGAGATGCGTGAATTCGACCTGGAGACGCTGCGCTTCATTCCGGCGGAGGACGGCGGCTTCTTCGTGCCCGAGGCCAAGAGCGACGTCGAATGGCTGGACGCCGACACGCTGCTGGTCGGCAGCGACTTCGGCCCCGGCTCCCTCACCGACTCCGGCTATCCGCGCCAGGTGCGCCGCTGGGCGCGTGGCACGCCGCTGGACCAGGCCCCCGTGCTCTTCGAAGGCGAGGCGTCTGACGTGTCGGTCGGCGCCAGCGTGGATCGCACGCCCGGCTATGAGCGGGTGTTCTTCAGCCGCTCCCTGGATTTCTACAACGAAGCCCGCTTCCTGTGGCGCGACGGCCAGATGCTGCCGATCGACCTGCCCAGCGACATGAGCGTGCATGCGCACGGCCCGTGGTGGCTGCTGCGCCCGCGCAGCGATTGGACAGTGGCGGGCCACACCCATCCCGCCGGCTCGCTGCTGCTGCTGGAGGACGAGGCCTTCTGGCGCGGCGAGCGCCAGCCGCGCATCCTGTTCACGCCCACACCGGGCCGCTCGCTGGACGACTACTCCCTCACCCACCACCATGTGCTGCTGACCATCAGCGAGCATGTGGCCAGCCGGCTGGAGGAATGGGACCTGTCGAGCCGCCCGCCGGCGCTGCGCACCGTCCAGGCCCCCTTCCCTGGCACCCTCAGCGTGCAGACGCTGCATGACCCGGAACTGCCACAGGACCGCTTCGGCGATGACTACCTGCTGCACTACTGCGACTTCCTCACCCCCGACACGGTGAGTCTCGCCCGCGCAGGGTCCGACGCCCGCACACCGCTCAAGCAGCGCGGCGCGCAGTTCGATGCGCAGGGCATGACGGTGCAGCAGTTCTTCGCCCGCAGCGCGGATGGGGAGAACGTGCCCTACTTCGTCATCGGCGGGCCGGGCCAGGGCGCGGACACACCGACCCTGCTCTACGGCTACGGCGGTTTTGAGGTTTCGCTGCAGCCCTGGTATTCCGGCACCAACGGCCGCGCCTGGCTCACCCGTGGCGGTCGCCTGGTGGTGGCCAACATCCGCGGCGGGGGTGAATACGGACCGCAGTGGCACCAGGCCGCAACGGGTGCGCACAAACAGCGCAGCTTCGACGACTTCATCGCCGTCGCCGAAGACCTGATCCGCCGCGGACTGACCCGGCCGGAACGGCTGGGCATCATGGGCGGCAGCAACGGCGGCCTGCTGGTGGGCGCCTGCATGGTGCAGCGGCCGGAACTCTTCGGCGCCGTGGTGTGCCAGGTGCCGCTGCTGGACATGCGCCGCTATCACCTGCTGCTGGCAGGCGCCTCGTGGATGGCGGAATACGGCGACCCGGACGACGCCCAGGACTGGGCCGCCCTCAGTGCCTACAGCCCCTACCAGAACCTGCGGCCGGGGGTGAGCTATCCGCGGGCGCTTTTCGCCACCTCCACGCGTGATGACCGTGTCCATCCCGGCCATGCGAGGAAAATGGCGGCTCGCCTGCTGTCCCTGGGCCAGGCGTGCTACTACTACGAAAACATCGAAGGCGGGCACGGCGGCGCTGCGGACAACCAGCAGCGGGCGCAGCTGCAGGCCCTCGAGTTTGCCTATCTGTGGCAGCAGCTCGGGGGCGCGTGAACCCTGGCGTGGAGAGACCCTGTGAACGTCGTCATCCAGCACCATCCGGACCATCGATGCTTTCTGGCGCATCCCCAACCCGGCGTCCAATGCCGCCTGGACTATGAGCGCCACGGCGAGCAGCTGATCATCACCCATACCGGCGTCCCGGCGCAGTTGCGCGGCCAGGGCGTGGCCGCGCAACTGGTGGAGACGGCCGCCCGCTGGCTCGCCTCGCAGACGCTGCAGCTGGTGCCCGGCTGCACCTATGTCCGCCACTGGCTGGCGCATCAGCCGCGCTGGCAGCGCCTGACCGCACCCGCGGCGGCGCAGCGGGTGCTCAACGAATGGTTCGGACTGCCCGGTGGCGCCGAGGACGGGCAGGTGCAGACGAAGTGGTTCAAGAAGGATCCGGCCTTTGATGCGGCCCTGCGCGAGCGCTTCGGCTCCATGGTGGACGCCGCCCTGGCGGGCGAGCATCAGGCCTGGGACCGCAACCCGTGGGGCGCGCTGGCGCGCATCCTGTTGCTGGATCAGTTCACCCGCAACATCTACCGGGAGACGCCCCAGTCCTTTGCCGGCGACGACCTCGCCTTGCAGGCGGCCCTGGCCCTGCTGCCGCAACTGCCGGTGATGAGCCCCCTGGAGCGCTGGTTCGCCCTCATGCCGCTGGAGCATGCCGAATCGCTGGAGATGCAGGAGCGCTGCGTCGCCGCCTTCGAGGCGCTGGCGGCGGAAGACGAACGGCTGGTGTCCGCGCTGGACTACGCGCGCAAGCACCGGGATGTGATCCAGCGCTTCGGGCGTTTCCCGCATCGCAATGCGGTGCTGGGCCGGGTCAGCACGCCGGAGGAAGAAGCCTTTCTCCAGCAGCCCGGCTCGAGGTTCTGAGCGCCAGGGGCACCGGAACGGCGGTGAGGACCGCTGCCGGTGCCGATGTTCCATCCCGCGGCTACCGCGCCTGCGGCTGTTGAATCTGCTGCTCCTGCTCCTGCAGCGTCCGCCACATCACCTTGCCGGAGCCTGACTTCGGCAACGCGTCCACAAAACTGACCAGCCGCGGCGCCTTGTAGGGCGCCATGTGCTCATGGGCCCAGCTGATGATGTCCTGCTCGGTGGTCTTGCCCTTGGCCTCGGCCCGCAGCACCACCACCGCCTTGACCGTCTCGCCGCGGTAGGCGTCCCTGGAGGAGATCACGCAGGCTTCCTGCACCGCGGGGTGGCGGTACAGCAGCATCTCCACTTCGGACGGCCAGACCTTGTAGCCGCTGGCATTGATCATCCGCTTGAGACGGTCAGTGATGAAGAAGTAGCCTTCTTCATCCATGCGGCCCAGGTCGCCGGTGCGGAAGAAGCGTTTGCCGTCCAGTTCCACGAAGGCCGCGTCCGTCGCCTCCGGCTGCTGCCAGTAGCCTTTGAACACCATCGGGCCATGGCTGATGATCTCTCCGACCTCCCCCACCGGCAGCTCTTCCAGCGTGGTCGGATCGATCACCCGGGAATCGACCCCGAAAATTGGAATGCCCAGGCATTGGAGCTTGGCCCGCTCCGGCGGATTGCCGTGGGTGGGGGCTGCGGTCTCGGTCAGGCCGTAACCTTCGGCGAAGGTCAGACCGAACTCTTCCAGCAGCCGCTCGGCCACCGCCTTGGGCATCGCCGCGCCGCCGCCGCTGAGGTAGCGCAGGCTGGTCAGGTTGAAGCTGCGGTAGTTGGGGCTCGCGAAGAGGTCGATGATCATCGTGGGGATGCAGGTCCAGTGCGTCACCCGGTAGCGGGAGATCAGGCTGCCACACAGCTCGCGATCCCAGCGCGGCATGATCACCAGGGTCATGCCCGCAAACACCGGCCCCAGCACGCCGTAGAGCGTGCCGGTGATGTGGAACATCGGCACCACCGCCAGCCCTACCGATTCCGCGCTCGCATGGCCCCACAGACAGCCGCCGCAGCTGTTGGACATCAGCGTGGCATGGGTGTGCACGCAGCCCTTGGGCAGGCCGGTCGTGCCGGAGGTGTAGGGCAGCATCGCCAGATCGTCCGGGCCGGCGGTGTGGGGGCCAGGCACCAGGCCCTGCCCCAGCGCGTCGGCCCAGTCGGTCGCGCCGGGCGGCAGTTCGTGCCGGGCCATCAGCCAGGCCCGCATCGGCTCGGGCACCTGGCAGTCGGCCGCCGGACCGTCCGGCGGCAGGGTCTGCCAGTATTGCGTCACCAGCACCGCGGCCGGGCGCTGCGCCGGTGCCAGCCGCGCCGAGGCGGCCGCCACCACGCCGGCCAGCTCGCCGCTGCAGATCACCACCTTGGTCTGGGGGTCGGTGAGGTAATGGCCGAATTCGTCTTCCCGGTTCATCGGGTTGACCGGCACCACCACCGCATCCGCCCGGTTGACGGCATAAAAGCTCACCAGGTATTGCGGGCAGTTCTGCATGAACAGCACCACCCGGTCCCCCTTGCCCACGCCCTGCGCCTGCAGCCAGCCGGCCAGCGCCTCGGCCTGGGCGCGCAGGGTGTCGAAGCTGAGGGTCGCACCGAGGAACACGGTGGCCGGCTTGTCCGGATAACGCGCCGCGGACACGGCCAGGTTGAACCAGAGCGAGGTCCGCGGAACCGCCAGCTCACGCGGCAGACGGCGCGGCCAGTGGCTGTACTGCACCTGGGCCTGCGCCGGACGAGGGGTGACCAGACGCGTCATCGTGCTTGTCTCCTTTTTGTCTTCGGGCCATCTTCCCGCCAGCGGCGCCGGATGTTTGTCCCGACAGCGACAACGGCGTCCCGGCCCGTTCACCTTTCGGGCCGTGATCGGCGCGCCCGAATACGTTTGACGCGCGCTTCAAACGTGCCGCGCTGCCCCGCACTGTGGCGTAAATCCTACTGGACCTGCAAACGGGTGGTCCCGTCCCTGGCCTTGGCCGGTCAGTTGTTTAGCATGCGCACTTTCATCGACGGCGGTGGTCCCGCCTGCCTGGTCATGCGTGTGTTGCGCCGTTCAGCGCTCTGGATGTGGAGAGGTCGGGGAAGCCCGACATGGGCCGTGGCATGGGCTTTCCTGCCATTGGCGCTGGCCCCGCTGGTCACGCCCGCCACCGTGCTGGCCGTGCCGGCGGACACGGCGGCCCAGGCCCTGCTCCCCGAGCCGACCGGACCGGTGGTCCTCAGCATTGGCGGCGCGCTGCGGCTGACCAACAAGGACGGCCAGGCCCACTTCGACATGGCGATGCTGGAACGCCTGCCGCAGACCAGCTTCCAGACCCAGACCCCCTGGTACGGCCAGCCCCGCAAATTCACCGGCCCGTTGCTGCGCGACGTGCTGGCGGCGGTCGGCGCCAATGGGCAGACCCTCGAGGCGCGCGCGCTCAACGACTACCGGGTGACGATCCCGGTGGCGGACACCCAGCGGTATGACGTCATCATCGCCCGCCTGATTGACGACAAGCCCATGCCGCTGCGGGACAAGGGTCCGCTGTTCATCGTCTATCCCTTCGACCGCCACTCCGAACTGCGCAGCAGCCTCTACTACGGCCGCTCGGCCTGGCAACTGCGGCGTCTGGATCTGCGATGACGCTCAGCCCCAAGCATCTGGCGGCGCGCCGCCGCTGGCGGCTCGTCATGGCGGGCATCGGCCTCGTACTGGTCATGGCCCTGGCGTCCGCTGCCTGGCTTCAGGCGCGCCAATACCAGCTGCTGAACGGCACCCGCCGTTATCAGGACGATTACCTGGTCTGGAGCCTGTTCCAGTTCGAGACGGAATATCTGAAGCTGCGGCTGGCGCTGGAACAGGCGGCCGGCCCCAGCCTGGCGGTGGACCCCGACCAGGTGGCCCAGCGCTACGAGATCTTCGTCAGCCGGCTCAGCCTGGTGGAGAGCGAACATGCGGCGCAGGTGCTGTCCCACCATCCGGACTACCAGCGCACGGTGGCGCGCACGCAGGAGTTCGTGCGCTGGGCCGATGCCCTGCCGCTGAATGCTGCGCTGATCCGGGAACATCCCGGGCGATTGAGCGACGTCATTGAGCGGATGGACCCGCTGGCTGACGCGATCCGCGAGTTGTCGCTGACCTCCACCCACCATGTGGCCGAAGACGTCACCGAGCGCGACGCCGTGGTGCGCAGCCAGAGCCGGGTCGGTCTGGCACTCACCGCCCTGCTGACCGCCCTGACGCTATGTTTCGCCTGGGTGGCGGTGCGGCAGTTCCGCCGGCTGGAACGCTATGGCGTGAAGCAGCACAACCTGGCGGATCGGCTGCATGAGGCGCAGCGTGAAGCCGAAGCGGCCAACCGGGCCAAGACGGTGTTCCTGGCCAACATGAGCCATGAGCTGCGCACGCCGCTGCAGGGACTGCTCGGCATGCTGGGCCTGATGAAGGATGCGCCGCTGACGTCGCAGCAGCAGGAGCACCTCCAGGCGGCCAATGACTGCGCCCGTCACCTGCTGGCGGTGCTGGCCGACATCCTGGACGTGACCCGGATGGAAGCCGGCGGGCTGGCGCTGTCGCCCGAGCCGCTGCAGCTGGTGGCGCTGATGCGGGAGCTGGAAGCGCTGAGCCGTCCGCAGGCCGGCGCCAAGGGCCTGGCCCTGCACATGACCATCGCCGACGACGTGCCCGGCTGGGTGGAAGCCGACCCGACACGGCTGCGGCAGATCCTGCTGAACCTGCTGAGCAATGCACTGAAGTTTTGCGACCGTGGCCAGGTGGCCTGCGGCCTGCGATGCGGCGTGGGGCCGCTGGGCGAAGACCTGCTGATCTTCGATGTCAGCGACACCGGCCCCGGCATGGATGCGGCCACCGTCGCGCGGCTGTTCCAGCGCTTCAGCCAGGGCGATGCCAGCACCTCCCGGCGGCATGGCGGCGCGGGATTGGGGCTGGAGATTTCCCGGCGGCTGGCGCGTGCGATGGGCGGCGACATCCATGTGCAGACGGCGCCGGGCCAGGGCAGTCATTTCAGCCTGTCGCTGCCCTTGCGGCTGGCACCCCCGGCAGCGCCGGACCGTCCGGACGTCGGCTCGGCCGTCTTGCATGGCTTGCATGGACCGCACGGGCTGCGCGGGTCCCAAGGGCTGAACGGTGCCCACGAATTGCACGACCGGATGGACGCCCCGGGGGCGCGGGAGACCTTCAGCGGGCGGGAGGCTCCGGTGACCGGTCTGCAGGTGCTGGTGTCGGAAGACCATCCGACCAACCGTCTGGTGGTGGAAGCGATGCTGATGAAGCTGGGCCACCACCCCACGATGTGCGAGAACGGCTTGCAGGCACTGCAGCTGGTGCGCCAACAGCGATTTGACCTGGTGCTGATGGATTTGCACACGCCGCAGATGGACGGCTTCGAAGCCACCCGGGCCATTCGCGAACTGCCACCGCCACGCGGCCAGCTGCCGATCATTGCCTTCTCCGCGGATGCCTTCGAGGAATCGCGCCAGCGGGCGGAACAGGCCGGAGTGAGCCTGTTCCTCGCCAAGCCGGTGGAGCTGGACGCGCTGGATGCGTGCCTGCAGCGGGTGGCGGCGCGACCGGCGCGGCCGGAAGCCGCGTGAGCCCCGACAAACGCGACCGGCACGACCGGCGCGACCGGCGCCCTGCGGTTGGTCTCAGATGACGACCGGTTCCGGCTCCAGGCGGATGCCGAATCGTCCGTAGACGCTTTCCTGGATCGCCCGCGCCAGCGTGACCACTTCCGCGCCGCGGGCCTCGCCGCGATTGACGAGCACCAGCGCCTGCCTGTCATAGACCGCGGCACCACCGACGCTCTTGCCCTTCCAGCCGCAAGCGTCGATCAGCCATCCCGCCGCCAGCTTGAAGCTGCCATCCGGCATCGGATAGTGAACGATGTGCGGATCGCGCGCGATGATGTCCCGGCACTGTTCGGCGCTGACCACCGGGTTCTTGAAGAAGCTGCCGGCATTGCCGATGCGCGCTGGATCCGGCAGCTTGGCCCGGCGGATCTCGCAGACCCAGTCGAAGATCTGCCGGGCGCTGGGCGCGGCGATGCCGGTCTCAGCCATCTTGCGCTCCAGGTCGAGATAGCCGAGCTGGGGCTGCCAGGGCTTGGGGCAGCGCAGCCGCACCTTGGTGATGACACTCTTGCCGGCCAGACCGCCAAAGCCGGTCTGCTTGAAGACGCTGTCCCGGTAGCCGAAGTTGCAGACCGAGGCTGGCAGGGTCACCCGGCGGCCGGTGGTCAGGTCCACCACGTCGACGTTCTCCAGGCGGTCCTTCACCTCGATGCCGTAGGCGCCGATGTTCTGCACCGGTGCGGCCCCGACCGTGCCGGGGATCAGCGCCAGATTCTCGAGACCGGGCACGCCCTGGTCCAGCGAATAGGCCACCGCCTCATGCCAGGACACACCAGCCCCGGCCTCGATGATCCAGGCGTCCTCCCGCTCCTCGACGCTCAGGCCCTGAATCTCCATCTTCAGCACCACGGCCTCGACATCCCGCGTCAGCACCAGGTTCGAGCCGCCGCCCAGCACGAACTTGCTGGCGCGGCCCAGTTCCGGATGGTCCACCACCCGGCGGACATCAAGCTCCTCGCGGATGCGCACCAGACGGCGTGCCACAGCGGGCAGACCGAACGTGTTGTAGGGCTTCAGGTTGACGTCGGTCTCGACGAGCAGGCCTTCTCGGCGCTCGGTCGGGGGGGTGGTGGGGGCGGACTGCATGGCAGAATTCTCGCCGATCCTTCACAGACCTCATTCGCAGTACATCCCTATGCCCAGCTTCGACACCGTTCTCGAACCCGACATGGTCAAGGTCCGCAACAGCGTGGACGCCAGTGCCAAGGAAATCACCACCCGGTTCGATTTCAAGGGCACCAGCGCCTCCATCGAATTCAAGGACAAGGAAAAGGAAATCCACACCACCGGCGACGCCGAGTTCCAGCTGGAGCAGATCGAAGCAGTGCTCTACGGCAAGCTCGCCAAGCAGGGCGTGGTGCTGGGCTTCGTCGACAAGCAGGACAAGATCGAGAAGCTCGGGGGCGACCGGGTGAAGCAGGTCTACAAGATCAAGTCGGGCCTGGAGTCCGCCGAGGCCAAGAAAGTGGTCGCCGCCATCAAGAACAGCAAGTTGAAGGTGCAGGCGGCCATCGAGGGCGACATGGTGCGCATCACCGGCAAGAGCCTGGACGATCTGCAGGCCGCCCAGACGGTGCTGCGCAAGGACCTGGCCGACCTGCCGCTGACCTTCGACAACTACCGCAAATAAGACCCGCGCCGCTGCCGCTCCGGCGGCGGTGACGGCGTCCAGCATCAAGCGGCGCTGCGGCCCCGGTGGCTCCACCGGGTGCGCCACCGCGGAGGAGACGGGATGAGTGCAGCACCCACACGGCCGGGGCTCCGGCTGGCCGCCGGCGCAATCGCAGTGGCACTGGCCGGACTGGGCACGCTGCCCGCCCCCGCCCGGGCCGACAGCGTCAAGGCCTCGCAGTTCTACGAGGACGCGCTCAAGCGCTTCGAGCGCCAGGATGTGGATGGCGCCATCCTGCAGCTCAAGAACGCCTTGCAGCAGGATGCACGGCTGCTGTCGGTGCACGTGCTGCTGGGCAAGGCACTGCTGTCGCGCAGCGAGGCGGCCGCCGCCGAAGTGGAATTCAACGAGGCCCTTCAGCTGGGCATCAGCCGGGCAGAGGTCGTGGTGCCGCTGGCCCAGGCGCTGGTGGCCCAGGGCAAGCAGGCGGAAGTCTTCAAACGTGCGGTGCTCAGTCCGGAAGGGCTGCCGGATGCCACCCGCCAGGCCCTGCTGCTGGTGCGCGCCGGCGCCTCCTCCGACCTGGGGGATGCCGCCCGGGCGCAGACCCTGGTGGAAGAAGCACGGGCCCTGGCGCCCCAGCAGCCGGCCTCCTGGATCGCCGAAGTGCCGCTGCGGGTGCGTGCCCGCCAGTTCGACAAGGCCGATGCCGCGGCAGACCGCGCCTTGCAACTGGCGCCGCGCGATCCCGAGGCGCTCTACCAGAAGGCCACCATCGCCCATGTGCAAAGCCGGCTGGACGACGCGCTGCGCGGTTATGAGCAGGTGTTGGCCGTCGATGCGCGACACCTCGAAGCCCAGTTGGCGCGGGCCGGCATCCTCGTGGATCTGGGACGGCAGGACGCGGCCACCGCCGCCCTGCAGGCGCTGCTGAAGCAGGCGCCGAATGAACCGCGTGCGCTCTACCTGAATGCGGTGCTGGCGGAGCGACGGGGCGACAGCGCTGCTGCGTCCCAGGCCCTGCGGGCGGTGACCACGCAGCTCGATCCGGTGCCGATGGACTACATCCGCTACCGGCCGCAGGCGCTGATGCTCAATGGCCTGGCGCACTACGGCCTGGGGGAGCTGCAGAAGGCCAAGCCCTATCTCGAATCCGCCCTGCGTCAGCAACCGGCCAGTCCGCTGTCCAAGCTGCTGGCTCAGGTCTATGCCGCGGAACCCAATCCCGAACGCGCCTCGGAGGTGCTGGAGGGCTACCTCAAGGCTTTCCCCGGTGACAGCCAGGCGCTGGTGATGATGGCTTCGCTGCAGATGGCGCAGGGCCGCCATGCCCGTGCCACCGCGCTGATGCAGGAAGCGCTGCGCGGCCGCGATGCGCCGGAATTTCGCACGGCGCTGGGCTTGTCGCTGATCCGCGGCGGTCAGCTCGGCGGCGCCGCGCAGGAGCTGGAAAAGGCCTTCGGGAAGGATCCGACCCAGACCTATGCCGGCCTCTCGCTGGCGACGCTCTATGTGCGCAGCGGCCAGACCGCGAAGGCGCTCGCAGTGGCGGACCGGCTGGTGCAGCAGCAGCCGCGCAATCCGGGCGTCTGGATGATGCAGGGCGCTGCGCGGCAGGCCGCCCGGGACGTGGCCGGCGCGCGCACGTCCTATCAGCAGGCGCTGCAGATCGACGCGGCGCTGGTGGAGCCGCAACTGGCCCTGGCCCGGCTGGACACCACCAGCCGCAACTTCGACGCGGCCCAGGCCCGCCTGGACGGACTGCTGCGCACGGACGAGCGCAATGCCGACGCGCTGTTTGAACGCGCCCTGCTGAGCGAAGCGCGTGGCCAGACCGGCGAGGTGGAGCGCTGGCTGGCCAAGGCCGCTGATGCCAGTGGCCCTCGGCAGACCCGTGCCGACCAGGCACTGGTGACCTGGCTGCTGAAGCAGGACCAGGCCGGGCCCGCGCTGGAGGCCGCCAAGCGTCTGCTGGGCAAGGCGCCCGAAGACACCCAGGCCAACATCACCTACGCCCGCGCGCAACTGGCGAACCGGGATGTCAACGGCGCCAAGGCCACGCTGGGTGCAGCCGCACGGCGCGCCGGCTTCGAGCCGCAGCCGCTGGTGGACATTGCTGCGCTGCAGCTCGCCGCGAAGGACCCGGCCGGCGCCGCCTACACGCTGGACAAGGCGCTCGGCGCCGCGCCGCAGCATGTCCCGGCGCTGGCGCTGTCCGCCACCGTCGCGCTGGCTCAGGGACAGCTGCCGCAGGCGGAGAAGCAGGCGCGTCAGATCATCGCGCTGCAGCCGGCTCAGGCCACTGGGCATCTGCTGCTGGCCGACGTCTTCCAGGCCCGGCAGCAAGTGGCGCAGGCGCTGGAGTCGTTGCGCAAGGCGCATGAGGTGCAACCGAGCAGCGGCACCTTGCTGGCACTGATGCAGGCGCTGTCCCGCCAGGAGGGGGGCAACAAGGCGGCGGGTGAGCTGGCCGAGCGCTGGCTCCGCAGCCGGCCGGCGGATCTGGCAGCGTGGAAGGCGCTGGGGGACAGTCAGGCGCGGACGGGCAACTTTGCGGCGGCACGCAAAAGCTACGACAGCGCGCTGAAGTTGCGGCCGACGGATGTGGAGACGCTGAACAACCAGGCCAATGTCTTGATCCGCCTGGGCGAAGTGGCCGCCGCGGTCCCGCTGGCCGATCAGGCGGTGAGCCTGGCCCCCCGCAACGCGTCGGTCATCGACACCGCGGGCTGGGCCCATCATCTGGCCGGGCGGGCCGACCGCGCCCTGCAACTGCTGCGGGACGCGCGGCTGCGCGATCCGGCCAATCCGGACATCCGCTACCACCTGGCCGCGGCGCTGGCCAAGGCGGGCCGCACGTCGGAAGCCCGGGAGGAGCTGGCAGCGGCATTGAAGAGCCCGTCCTTCACCAGCGTGAAGGAGGCGCAGGCGCTCTCCCAGACCCTCAGGTGAGGGGCTGCGTACAGTGTCAGGAAAATTTACATTCCGCTCCCATCGGGCCTGACCCGCACAAAAAAACGGCGCCAAGTGCTTGTCACACATGAGCTTCGGACCTTCTGGCCCGGGGCTTGCATAGAAGACGGCATTCAACGCCAACGGCCCAGAGGCCGGACTGACCTTCGGGGGACTCTTATGCGGTTTGCCACTCAACGACTGATGCTGTGCGCGGCGTTCGCCCTGGCCACGGCCCTGCCCATGGCGGCGCAGGCGGACGCCACCTGGACGGCCAGCGCCTGCATCAGCAATTGCGCCGAGTCCGGCGACCCGGCGCCCAACGTCAGCTACAGCGCCTATTCCGCGGCGATCAACACGACGAATGGCGCCTATGTGAGCACCGGTACCTTCGCCGCGAGCACGCTGGCGTTCTACAGCGGCGGCGGCTTCGGCGTGACCGCACCGTCGGGCGACGCCCAGTCCCCCAACCATGCGCTGGACAACTACGGCTACCAGGATCTGATCCTGCTCAAGTTCGACGATCTGGTGAAGCTGACCCAGGTGAAGATCGGCTGGAGCCAGTACGACAGCGACATCTCCGTGCTGGCCTACACCGGCAATACCTCCGGCGTGAATGTGGCCAGCACCATCACCGGCAAGACGGCCAGCACGCTGACCGGCAGCGGCTGGTCCCTGGTGGGCAGCTATGCCGACCTGGTGACAGGCACCAACAAGGCGGTGAATTCCCAGGGCGTGAGCTCCAGCTGGTGGATCATCACCGCCTACAACTCGCAGCTGGGGGGCGCGCCGACGGGCGCGGACGGCACCACCTCGGGCCTGACCCGCGGCCTGGGCACCAGCTACGCGGGGTATGACTTCGTGAAGCTGTATTCGGTCAGCGGCACCGCCACCACCACCCGCCAAAACGTGCCGGAACCGGCCACCCTCGCCCTCTCCGCCATGGCCCTGCTGGGCGTGGCCGGGGTGCGTCGTCAGCGCCGTCAGCGGCAAGGCGAGCGCGCGCAGGACTGACCCGCCGGGTGAGGCTGCGGGCGGGCTGGATGCGCAAGGAGACCTTGCCGCCAAACGAAGGCCCGCCCTGCACGACCGACACCGAACACCAGGCGCCTCATCAGGCGCCTTTTTCACGCCTGTCCGTCCGCAGCGCGGGTCGGCGGCGGACGAATCGGCTGCCATCGGCCCGTCGCCAGCGCGGGCGCCCATCACCCGCAGCCGCCACAGGGACAAAGGCCCGCGCCGGGTCCCGGTAGATAATCGCCGGCATGCGCCCCCTCGCGTGCCCACAAGGCCCGCCCCGGGCGCCGGTTGGAAACGAGGCGCCCACTCCTGCGTCCCTGATTTCTATACGTGATGGTGCCGTCCGCCGGCCCGGCCCCGCAGCCGCCCTACCCTGGCGGTCATGCAGGCGGCTCGGCCACGGGTTCCGTGAACCCGCCGTGCAACGGTTCTTCAGACGATATTTATTTCAGCGACCCCATGCCCGCATACCGCTCCAAAACCTCCACCGCCGGCCGCAACATGGCAGGTGCCCGCTCCCTGTGGCGCGCCACCGGCATGAAGGACGAAGACTTCTCCAAGCCGATCATCGCCGTGGTGAATTCCTTCACCCAGTTCGTGCCCGGTCACGTCCATCTGAAGGACCTCGGCCAGCTGGTCGCCCGTGAAATCGAAGCCGCTGGCGGCGTCGCCAAGGAATTCAACACCATCGCGGTGGACGACGGCATCGCCATGGGCCACGACGGCATGCTCTATTCCCTGCCCAGCCGCGAGATCATCGCGGACTCGGTGGAGTACATGGTCAATGCGCACTGCGCCGACGCCATGGTCTGCATCTCCAATTGCGACAAGATCACCCCGGGCATGCTGATGGCCGCCATGCGGCTCAACATCCCCGTCATCTTCGTCTCCGGCGGCCCGATGGAAGCCGGCAAGGTGCGGCTGGCCGTGCCCGGCACCGCCACCGTGCAGATCAAAAAGCTCGACCTGATCGACGCCATGGTGATGGCCGCTGACAGCAAGGTCAGCGATGCCGAAGTGGCCGAAGTCGAACGCTCCGCATGCCCGACCTGCGGCTCGTGCTCCGGCATGTTCACCGCCAATTCAATGAACTGCCTGACCGAGGCGCTGGGCTTGTCCCTGCCTGGCAACGGCACCGTGGTGGCCACCCATGCGGACCGGGAACAGCTGTTCAGGCGCGCCGGCCGCCGCATCGTCTCGCTGACCCGCGAGTACTACGAAGGCAATGACGAGCGGGTGCTGCCGCGCTCCGTCGGCTTCAAGGCATTCGAGAACGCGATGACGCTGGACATCGCCATGGGCGGCTCCACCAACACCATCCTGCACCTGCTGGCCATCGCCCGTGAAGCCGAGATCGACTTCACCATGGCCGACATCGACCGGCTCTCCCGCATCGTGCCGCAGCTGTGCAAGGTGGCACCCAACACCAACAAGTACCACATCGAAGATGTGCACCGCGCCGGCGGCATCATGGCCATCCTGGGCGAGCTGGACCGCGCCGGCAAGCTGCACACCGATGTGCCGACGGTGCATGCGCCGTCGCTCAAGCATGCGCTGGACGCCTGGGACATCGTGCGTACCGAAGACGAAGCCGTGCGCACCTTCTATCGCGCCGGCCCTGCCGGCATTCCCACCCAGGTGGCCTTCAGCCAGAGCGAACGCTGGCCCAGCCTCGACCTGGACCGCGCCGAAGGCTGCATCCGCTCCAACGACCATGCGTTCTCGCAGGAAGGCGGCCTGGCCGTGCTGACCGGCAACATCGCGCTGGACGGCTGCGTAGTCAAGACCGCCGGGGTGGACGACAGCATCCTCGTGTTCGAAGGCACCGCCCATGTGACCGAATCGCAGGACGAAGCGGTGGAGAACATCCTGGCGGACAAGGTCAAGGCTGGGGATGTGGTGGTGGTGCGGTATGAGGGCCCCAAAGGCGGCCCGGGCATGCAGGAGATGCTCTACCCCACGAGCTATATCAAGTCCAAAGGCCTGGGCAAGGCCTGCGCGCTGTTGACCGACGGTCGCTTCTCGGGCGGCACCTCGGGCCTGTCGATCGGGCACTGCTCGCCGGAAGCGGCCGCAGGCGGCGCGATCGGTCTGGTGCGCAACGGCGACCGCATCCGCATCGACATTCCGAACCGGACGATCAACGTGCTGGTCTCCGATGAGGAGCTGGCCCGCCGCCGCGCGGAGCAGGACGCCAAGGGCTGGAAGCCGGTGCTGCCGCGTCCTCGCAAGGTGTCGACGGCGCTGAAGGCCTACGCCAAGTTCGTGATGTCGGCGGACAAGGGCGCCGTGCGCGACGCGTCGCTGCTGGACGACTGACCGCGTCCCCCCGGCTTGGGCGCCCCTGCGCGTGGGCGCCCGGTCGGGCGCGTCAACCGCATTGAGCGGGATCCGACGCGACGAGCGCTGTTCGCCCCGTGGGAGGCGCAGCCGGGCCGGGCTTCAAACCCCTCGACTGCCCGCTTCTACGTCGTCTTCCCCTGCATAGATGCCAACAAACGGCGCCTGTCCCGGCCGGACCGATCCGCGGTACATGCCCTCGGTGTTGAAGCCGAGGTGCACGCCCCCCAGCCGGTCCACCGCAATCAGGCCGCCGTCGCCGCCCACCTGCGGCAGTTCTTCGAACAGGACGCGCTGGCAGGCTTCGTCCAGCGACAGCCCGCCGATGCGCATCAGCGCAGCCACTTCATGCGCTGCCACCGCGCGGATGAACGCCTCGCCTGTTCCGGTGCAGGACACCGCGACGCAGCGGTCGTCTGCATAACAGCCAGCGCCGGGGATGGGCGAATCCCCCACGCGGCCGGGCCGCTTGTTGGTCATGCCGCCCGTGGAGGTGGCGGCTGCAAGGTGGCCGTGCAGATCCAGCGCCACGGCGCCCACGGTGCCAAACTTGGTCTTCTCGTCCAGCGGGCCACCCGCACCCGCACCCGCACCCGCACCCGCACCCGCATCCGCATCCGCACCCGCACTTGCATCGGCACCAGCACCAGCACCTGCGTCGGCACTGGTGCCCGAATCGGCGGCCGAGACCGTGGCGGCCGCCGTCTGCCCGTCGTGGTCGAGCACCTGGCCGGACGCCGTCGCCTGAGCATGGCGCAGCTGCGTCAGGCGCTGCGGCGTGCCGAACCACTCCGGCGCCACCATTTCCACCCCCTGCCCGATCGCAAAGTGCTCCGCCGCGCGGCCGATCATCAGCACATGGCCGCTATGGGCCATCACCTCCCGCGCCGCCAGCACCGGATTGCGCAGGCGCGTGACACCCGCGACCGCACCAGCACGGCGATCACGTCCGTCCATGACACTGGCGTCCAGTTCATGCCGCTCATCCGCGGTGTACACCGCGCCCTTGCCCGCGTTGAACAACTCACACTCCTCCAACTGGCGCACCGCTTCGACCACCACGTCCAGCGCGTTCTCCCCGGCCTCCAGCCGGCGTGAGCCGTCTTCCAGAATCACCCGAAGCGCTTCGCGATAACGCGCTTCGGCCTCCGGCGACATTGCCGAGCGGCGCAAGGTGCCGGCGCCGCCGTGAATGGCGAGTACGGCGCGGGCAGCGGCGTCCGGGCGGTCTCCGGCGGCGAGGGACTGAGGCAGCGTCATGGGAGTCTCCAAAGCTCTGCCTGCATTGTGACGGCGCCGGGCGCGTTCCACAGTCCCCGCTCCGCCCCTCCGCCCCCATCCCCTTTGTCCCCCTTGAGACAGGGGGAAAACGAACGCTCGTGCTAAAAACTGCGGCAGTTCAGAGGAGACAAGCCATGGACCTGCAGTTCACACCGGAAGAACAGGCCTTCCGCGCCGAGATCCGTCACTGGGTGGCGGACCACCTGCCCAAGGACATCAGCCACAAGGTGCACAACGCGCTGCGCCTCACCAAGGACGACATGCAGCGCTGGGCCCGCATCCTGGGCCGCCAGGGCTGGCACGGCTGGGCCTGGCCCAAGCAGTTCGGCGGCCCCGGCTGGAACGCCGTGCAGCGTCATCTCTTCGAAGAAGAATGCGCCCTGGCCGGTGCCCCGCGGGTGGTGCCCTTCGGCCCGGTGATGGTGGCGCCGGTCATCATGGCCTTTGGTTCGCGGGAGCAGCAGGAGCGGCACCTGCCCGGCATCATGAGTGGCGACGTGTGGTGGAGCCAGGGCTACAGCGAGCCGGGCGCCGGTTCCGACCTGGCCTCGGTCAAGACCCGCGCCGAGCGCCGGGGCAACGTTTATGTGGTCAATGGCCAGAAGACGTGGACCACGCTCGGCCAGTACGGCGACTGGATCTTCTGCCTCGTGCGCACCGATCCCACCGTCAAGCCGCAGGCCGGCATTTCCTTCCTGCTGATCGACATGAAGTCGCCCGGCGTGACGGTTCGGCCGATCATCATGCTGGACGGCGAACACGAGGTGAACGAGGTGTTCTTCGACAACGTCGAGGTGCCCGTCGAGAACCTGGTCGGCGAGGAGAACAAGGGCTGGACCTACGCCAAATACCTGCTCGCCCATGAGCGCACCAACATCGCCGATGTGAACCGCGCCAAGCGGGAACTGGAGCGGCTCAAGCGCATTGCCAAGGCCGAAGGCGTCTATGACGACGCCCGCTTCCGAGACCAGATCGCCCTGCTGGAAGTGGATGTGGTGGCGCTGGAAATGATGGTGCTGCGTGTGCTGTCGGCGGAGAGCAGCGGCAAGCAGTCACTCGATGTGGCCGGCCTCCTGAAGATCCGCGGCAGCGAGATGCAGCAGCGCTACACCGAGCTGATGATGCTGGCCGCCGGGCCTTTCGCCACCCCCTTCATCCAGGAAGCGATGGAGGCCGGCTGGCAGGGCGACTACGTCGGCGCCGCCCATTGCGCACCGCTGGCGAGCCACTACTTCAACTATCGCAAGACGACCATCTACGGCGGCTCCAACGAAGTCCAGCGCAACATCGTGGCGCAGACCGTGCTGGGCTGAGCGCGTTCATCGCCGCAAGGAGACAGTTCATGGATTTTGACTTCACCGAAGATCAGGAATCGCTGCGGGATGCGGTGCGCCGCTTTGTGGAGAAGGACTATGGCGACGACCAGCGCCGGGCGATTCTCAAGGCCGGCGGCTTCTCCAAGGCCGCCTGGGACGGTCTGGTGGGCCTGGGGCTGACCGCCCTGGCGGTGCCGGAGGTCCACGGCGGCCTGGGCTTCGGTCCGGTGGACGCCATGGTGGTGATGGAAGAACTGGGCCGCGGCCTGGTGCTGGAGCCCTACGCCCAGGCGGCCCTGGTGGCCCCGGCGGTGCTGGCCCATGCCGCCGGCGAGGTGCAGGCCGAATGGCTGCCCCGCATTGCAGCCGGGGAAGCGCTGCTGGTGCTGGCGCATCAGGAGCGCGCTGCACGTTATCGGCTGGATGTCTGCCAGACCCAGGCGAGCAGCGACCACCGTCTGACCGGTCACAAGAGCGTGGTGAGTGCCGGCTCGAATGCCGATGCGTTCATCGTGCCGGCGCAGGCGGACGGCGGCATCGCGCTGTATCTGGTGACCCGGGACGCCGCCGGCGTGACCCTGCGCGACTACCGCCTGCATGACGGCTCCGCTGCCGCGGAACTGCATCTCGCGGCCACCCCCGCCACGCTGCTGGTGCCCGCCGCCCACGGTCTGGCGGTGCTGGAGCAGGCGGTGGACATCGCCATTGCCGCGCAGGCCGCCGAAGCAGTCGGCGTGATGGACCGGTATGTGGCGCTGACGGTGGAGTACATGAACACCCGCAAGCAGTTTGGCGTCGCCATCGCCAGCTTCCAAGCGCTGCGCCACCGCATCGCCGATGTGAAGATGCAGCTGGAGCTGGCGCGGTCGATGAGCTACTTCGCCACCCTGAAGCTGAATGAGCCGGCCGATGCACGCCGCCGCGCGCTGTCCCAGGCCAAGGTGCAGCTCGGACAGTCCATGCGGTTTGTCGGGCAGCAGTGCACCCAGTTGCATGGCGGCATCGGCGTGACCGACGAATATGTCGGCAGCCACTACTTCAAGCGGCTGACGGTGATGGAGATGCAGTACGGGGACACGATGCATCACCTGGGTGAAGTGAGCCGCCGCATGACGGACACCGCAGGCGTGTTCGCCTGACGCTGCGGTCGCACCGGTCGCCCGCATCGCAGCCACGGGCAGGGCGACCGGACCGCGCAGCTGTCTACACTCGCCACTCCGACGCTTTCGTTCTGGAGTGGCCATGGCCTCCGCCCCGCCCGCAGCCTCCGCTGCCTTCTCTCCAACCGCCCCGGCCGGTTCACCTGGCGCCGCCCGTGCCGCCCCTGCCGCCCCCTCTGGCAGCCTGTGCGACGTCGCCGGCCTGAAGGTCGGCCACTGGCAGCATCCGCAAGCACCGACCGGCTGCACCGTCATCCTGTGTGAACAGGGCGCGGTGGCCGGCGTGGATGTGCGCGGTGCAGCGCCGGGCACGCGCGAGACCGACCTGCTGCGCCCGGAAAACACCGTCCCCCGCATTCACGGCCTCGTGCTCAGCGGCGGCAGCGCCTTCGGCTTGTCCGCCGCGGACGGCGTGATGCGCTGGCTGGCCGAGCGTGGACATGGCTTCCAGGTCGGGCGGGCGCGGGTGCCGATCGTTCCGGCGGCGGTACTGTTTGATCTGTGGCTGCATGGAGCCGACACCGCGCCCAATGCAGCGGCGGGACAAGCCGCCTGCGACGCCGCCACGAACGACCAGCAGGCCCGCGGCAACGTGGGCGCCGGCACCGGCGCGACTGTGGGCAAGCTGCTCGGCGTGTCGCGTTCAATGAAGGGCGGTCTGGGCATGGCGTCCCTGCGCATCGGCGGTGTGACGCTGGCCGCGATGGTGGCGGTGAATGCCGTCGGCGATGTCGTGGACCCGCGCAGCGGTGAGGTCATCGCGGGCAGCCGGGGCCCGGATGGACGGCCCCGCTCCAGCGTCCAGGCCCTGTTGGACGGAGAGCCGCTCGGCGGTGGACTGGCCGGGTCCGCCACCACGCTCGGTGTCATTGCCACGGATGCGCGGCTCACCAAGGCCCAGGCCAGTAAGCTGGCGCAGATCGCGCACGATGGTTTTGCACGCAGCATCCAGCCGGTGCACACCGTCATGGATGGGGATGTGATTTTTGCGGTGGCCACGGGCGCAGCCGGCCAGGACGGCGACATGGCCCTGCTCGGTGCGGTGGCGGCGGAGGTCGTGGCCCGGGCGGTCGTGGATGCCATCCGGTCGGCGCGGTCGCTGGCCGAAGTGCCGGCAGCCTTCGATCAGCCGGCCCGAGCACCTGCCTGAGCCGCAGCCTGAGCGCAGCCTGAGCCGCAGCCCGAGCCCCTGCCCGAGCGTCGGGCCCTCGCCGGCTTCCCGCCCCGGACCAGCGACAATCACACCCATGAAAGCGTCTTCCCGTGCCCCGCGTCCCGTTGCCATCGACCAGATCCTGTTCACCCAGGGCTTTGGTACCCGCCGTCATTGCGCCGCCCTGATCCGCCATGGACTGGTGTCGGTGGAAGGCCGTGTCATTGAGGATCCGGATGAAGCCTTCCTCACTGAGGGTCTGACCTACGAGGTCGAAGGCAAGGTCTGGCCGTATCACGAGAAGGCCCTGATCCTGCTCTACAAGCCGGCTGGCTACGAATGCTCCCGCAAGCCGACCCACCATCCCAGCGTGCTGAGCCTGCTGCCGCCGCAGTTCCGTGAGCGCGACCTGCAACCGGTCGGCCGCCTGGATGAAGACACCACCGGCCTGCTGCTGCTGACCGACGACGGCCCGCTGCAGCACAAGCTCACCAGCCCCAAGTACCACGTGCCCAAGGTGTACGAAGCCACCTGCAAGGCGCCGGTGGATGACGAGCAGTTGCAGCGGCTGATGGCCGGTGTGCTGCTCGAAGAACGCGACCCGCGCCTGGCCGAGGAGCCGGTCCAGGCTGCACTCGCCCGCCGGCTGCCGGACGGCCGTCTGGAGCTGACGCTGACCGAAGGGCGCTATCACCAGGCCAAGCGCATGGTGGCCGCCGTGGGCAACCGGGTGCTGGCACTGCACCGCCGTGCCATCGGCCAGCTGACCCTGCCGGCGGACCTGCCCAGCGGCGGCTGGTGCTGGCTGGATGAGGCCGGCCGTCAGCGGGCGATGACCGCCGCTGACGTCAGCGCTGCGGCTGCGGACCAGCCGTAAGCAGCAGATCCGCCATCGCCAGCAGGCTGGCGAGCTGTTGCGGCTCCTTGGCGAGATCCCTGCTGTAGTCCGTGCAGACGCGGGTCCAGAGGCCGCGCACCACCTGGGTCCGGTTCGCCACGGTGAGACGGCCTTGTTGGAAGCGGCTGTAGAGCTGATCGGCCACCGCCACCACCACGGCCCGTGCATCGCCGCCCGGGCTCTGCACCGCCACCACATCGGCCGGCGCGTGGGTGCGGTGCCGATGCATCAGACGGGCAATCTCGACGAGCACCTTCGGCGGCACCGGTTCACCGCGCTTCAAAGGCACCTGGATCCACTCCAGCGGCCGGATCACCGAGCGCCGGTGCGCGTCGTGGCGGGATGGCGGATCCTGGCTGACATCGCGAGTCACCGGTTGACCTTCGATCTGCGCCGCGACCGCCAGGCCCATGACGGTGGCGCCGGGAATGCGGTCATCCAGCGACAGTGGGCGTTCCTGCGTCATGGTGAAGGTGGCTTCGGTGCCATCGCCCAACTGGCGGATGCCGGGGCGCATGGCCGGTCGCAAGGTCCGTTCTTCCCACGGGGTCAGGTCCACGACGCTACCGATGTTGTGGCTGAGGCAGGCAACGGCCCAGGCCAGAGACTTCTCCTGGCCGGGCTGATCCACCACCAGCGTCCTTGGCGCCACCCAGGCGCCGGCCAGCCGCGCCCCCGGCATCGCCGTCAAGCGCGGATCGGCAGTCAGCATGCGTTCCGGACGGACGTGCAGCGACGCCTCGTTGCTTCCCTTCAGCGGGGAATAGGCCGCGCTGGCAACCGTCGGTCGCTGGCGGATCTGCTGGCAGAGCGAACGCGCCATCGCGTCGTGCGACGAGGCGTTCGATCCCGGCCCCTGGCGCACGGCCCGGAACGGCATGGGCGCGCCGGTAGCGCTGGTGCGCATCTGCTGGGCCATCGCCAGCAGCGAGGCCAGATGCTCCGGCTGATCCAGCAGCCGGGTGCTGCGATGCAGGCGGGTTTCCATCACGGCATCGTGCACGATGTCCATCACGTCCTGCTCGCTGAGCACCCGATTCGCCTGGCGCTGCGCCGTCAGCTCGCGATAGATCTGCCAGCCGGCGGCAAAGACCGCTGAGCGGTTGTCCCCGCCCGGGGACTGGAAAGCCACGCGGCGGCCCGAAGCCAGCGGATGCGCCGACATCCGGTCAAAGGTCTCGCGCAGCACACTTGGCGCAATGGCAGTGTCCGGCTCGATCTCCACATCCCAATGGCGGGACAACGGCTGCAGCGTGCCGTGCGTGCTCTTCAACAGCGGCAGCGACGATCCGCCGGTGTCCAGATGCAGACGCTGGGTTTCCTTGGGGGTGCCCAGGCGCACCACATGGGTGATGTCGTGCGTGTCGGCGCTGTCCTGCCACAGCCGGCGCTGGGACAAGGTCGGCGTGGCCATCGCCACCGCCCCGCTGGGCAGACAGTTGCCATTCAGGCGCTCACCCCGGGGCTTGGCCGCGCTGCTCGCCGGTGACAGCAGCGTGCCCGGCTGCAGCGGCAGCGACGAGCCATGAGACAGCCGCTTCTGCGTGTCCAGCGCGTGCCGGATTTCTGGCAGGTCGTTGATCTCCCCCACCAGCATCCGGGCATGGGCCATCTGGCCCTGCCAGGCATGGGCATCGGCGGTGGTGGCCCGCTGTGGCAGCGCGAGTTCGCGCGGTTTCGAAGATTTGAAGAACGACGGACGGCTCGACGCTGACGCCGTCAGGTCGTACGAATGCCTGGAAAAAAGACGGCTGATCAGCCCCATGAGACGCTCCAGAAGTTGAAATCAGGATCGCCGCGGAAGGTGCGCGGCGAACGGCGTGACAAACGCCGCGGCATCAGACGCCGCGGCCATGCATCACTGCCATCGCTGTGTGTGCTTGCCGGTGGCCAGCAGCAGCTCGCCCATGGCCATCAGGCTGGCCAGCTGGTCCGGCTCATGCGCCAGATCGATGCTGTAGTCCAGACACAGACGGGTCCAGATGTCCTTGATCGATTCGTCCAGGTTGTCGGCGTTCAGCCGCTTTTCCTGGAAGCGGCCATACAGCTGGTCCGCCGCGGCCACCACGGCGGCGCGCACGTCGCCCTTCGGGCATTGCACCGCGATGGCATGACCCGGACCATCGGCCCGATAGTTCTCCATCAGCTTGGCCATCTCCAGCAGATCTTTGGGCGGCACGGTCTTGCCCGGCAGCAGCGGTATCTGCAGACGCTCCAGCGAACGCTCGGTGGGAATGCGGTGTTTCTCGTCCATGTAGGGCGGGTCGATGCTCACATCGCGGGTCACCGGCTGGCCGTCGATCGTGGCGGAGATCTGCATCCCGGTCGCCTTCGCACCGGCCAGCACGTGGTCCAGCTCGATCTGTCCGGTACGGCCCCATTCGAAGTGGACGTGGGTGCCGCTGCCCAGCGCCTGGCGGCCATCCGCCATGGCATCCGGCTCGCTCTGCTCGGAGCGGCAGCTCAGGTCCACCACGGCGGAAATGTTGTGGGTCAGGCAGGCCGTCGCCCAGGCCAGGGCCTTGTCGGGTCCCGGGCGTTCCAGCACCAGGGTGCGGGGCGCTGCCCAGGCACCCAGCAGGCGGGCGCCCGGCAAGGACTTCAGGCGCGTGTCCGGCGCGAGCATGGCGTCCGGGTGGATGCGGCGCGTCCTGGCGGTGCTGCCCTTGAGCGGCGCATACGGCCGGTCGGTCGCTTCCTTCATCTCCAGGATGCCGCTGCAGAGGGCGCGCGCGGCGGCCCGATTGCGCGCCTCTTTCAGCGCCGGGCCGTCGGGCGGCGTGTCCTTGCTGTGGGCCGCCAGGGTCTCCACCGTCGGCCGATCAACGAATCGCACCGCACGAGCCTTCGGCAATCCACACAGCTGCATGCCCATGGACAGCAGGCTCGCCAGATGCTCGGGCTGCCGCAGCACCTGCGTGCTGCGGTTCATGTGGATCTGCATCACTGCGTCCTGCACCACATCGAGAACGGTGTCCTCGTCCACCGGCAGATCAGCCTGTTGCCGCGCCCGCAGATCCTTGAAGACCTTCCAGCCTGCACCAAAGACGGCGGACCGGTCATCCCCGTGCGGCGACTGGAAGGCCACCAGGCAGCCCGGGGCCGGCGGCGCGGCCGACAGCCTTTCGAAGGTTTCACGCAGCACGGCCGGCGGAATCGCCATGCCGGGCCTGGCAGAGACGCGCCAGTAACGTGACAGCACCTGGGGCAACTCCCCTGGCAGCGTCTGCGCCCTCACCGCGGGCTCGTGGGCCATGAGGTCCATCGTCGTCTGTTCCAGGTCCGTGCCCACGCAGACCACATGCGTCACCCGGTGTTCCAGGGCGCTCTGCTGCCACAGCTTGCGCTGCGCTTGCGTCGGCGTGGCCATGACGACAGCACCACTGGGAAGACGGTTGGCATGGAGCCGCTCGGTCAGGGTTTTGGCATCGGAGACGTGCGCACGCTCCAGCAAGGTGTCCGGCTGGACCGGCAGCGCCGGCCCCCGCCTGATCTGCTTTTCGACGCCGCGCCCCGGCAGCCCCTGCTCGAGATCGACCCGTTCACGCAACAGGGTCCGGGCATTGTCCAGCTGGCGCTGCCAGGCATGCCGGTCCCCCGTGGGGGTGTCCGACGGCAGGCGAGCGTTGGCCGCAGCCTCGGGCTGTGACGGAGCCGGCGTGACCGTGTTCACGTCGCGGGGTGGGCTCGAAAGAATGAGATTGAGCAGTCCCATGAGGATCTCCTGGTTGATGACATCGACACCGCACGGGGGCAACGGTGGGAGGTGAAAGCTCAGTCGGGACGGACGGGTGTTCAGTTGCAAACCCGACGGGGCTGTCGATGGAAACTTGATGCAATCGACAGCTCGGCTCGCATCACCGACCCCGGAGCCACTCGCGCGCTGATGGCGCACCGCTCGCCCACCGCTCCCCCCACCGCTGCTCCGCCGCTGCGCCCCCGCTGCCTCACGGCGGGTGCCGCAGGCTTCAGGGAACTGCCAGGCGCCCTCCTCATCCCCCGACTTCGGTGGAAAACGAGCGGCAATCGCACAAGCAGCAGCATTCGGTGCGCTCTATCGACAGGTCGAGGGAAGTTCCCAACTGCCGCCCCCATCGGAGTTCGGTAGAACCTGCGCCACAAAAGATTGGGAGCCCCCGTGAACGTTGCAGGGCCGATGGACGGCGACACGCCAGTGGCCCTGGAGGTCCGGGCGGAGCGTTTGTCCGCGCTGCAGTCCCTGGTGCGGCTGCCGGCGGCGGTCGGGGCGTTGTTCAGCATCCTGCCGGTGGTGCTGCTGTGGCGCCATCTGGATGCGGCCGAACTGCTGTGCTGGCTCAGCGCACGCTGGGCGATTTCGGCCTGGCGGGGGCTGGAAGCGCGTCGTTACTTGAAGGGGCCCGTACGGCTGCTGGAGTTGCCGCGCTGGGAACGCCGGTATCTGTCCGCGCTGCTGCTGGACGGCCTGGCCTGGGGCATGGTGGGCGCCCTGTTCGCCACCCCCAACCTGCCGGAGATCGACGGCGCCGTCATGACCATCCTGGTGGGCCTGGCCGCCTTCACCCAGGTCACGCTGAGTTCGTGGACACGGGCGCAGGCGCTGTTTTCATCGCTGGTGCTGGCGCCGCTGATCGTGCGGCTGGTGCTGCAGGGCGGCACGGTGGGCTGGCTCAGCGCCGGTGCCCTGGTGACCTTCTGGCTGCTGATGACGCTGGAATCGCGCCGCGTGGAAGCCCGCACGCTGGAGCTGCTGCGGCTGCGCTTCGAGCAGGCCCATCTGGCCGAGCAGAGCCAGCTGGCGCTGCATGCGGCGGAAGAGACCAGCAGCAGCAAGAGCCGCTTCGTGGCGATGATGAGCCACGAGATCCGCACGCCGCTCAACGGCATCCTGGGCATGGCGCAGCTGCTGGAGACCGGGGACCTGTCCGACCAGCAGCGTCAGCAGGTGGACATCGTGCGCCGCTCGGGCCGCCATCTGCTGAGCCTGGTCAACGACATCCTGGACCTGGCCCGCATCGAATCCGGCAAGCTGGTGGTGGACGCCCATCCGGTAGACATGCGCGAAGTGGTCGGGGATGTCTGCCGGCTGCTGGGCGAGACCGCTCGCGCCAAGGGCCTTCGCTTTGACTGGCAGGTGAGCGACAGCCTGCCCCCGCGGCTGATGGGCGATGCCTCCCGCATCCAGCAGATCCTGCACAACCTGGTGGGCAATGCCATCAAGTTCACCGACCAGGGCGGTGTGAGCGTGGAGGTGTCCACCGTGCTGGACATGCGCGCCGGCACGCTGCTGCGGTGCGCGGTGCGCGATACCGGCGAAGGCATTGCCGCCGACCAGCTCGAGCGCATCTTTGCACCGTTCGAGCAGGTGGTGGCTCGCAAGGTGCGTCGGCACGACGGGACCGGACTGGGGCTGACCATCGCCCGCGAGCTGGCCCGGGCCATGGGCGGTGACCTGCGATGTGCCTCGACCCCGGGCGCAGGCTCGGTCTTCGAATTCAGCCTGCCGCTGCAGCCGTCGGTCGCCGACACGGCCGACACGGTCGCGGAGCCCGCGCCGGCGCGTCGCCTGCCTGCGCCCGCGCCGCTGCCGCAACTGGCCGGCCGGGTGCTGCTGGTGGACGACAGCATGGTCAACCTGCTGGTCGCCTCCACCATGCTGCAGCAATGCGGCCTGGAAGTGACCACGGCCGAAGACGGCCGCCAGGCGCTCGACCAGTTGCGCGGCCAGCGCTTTGATCTGGTGCTCATGGACTGCCAGATGCCGGAGATGGACGGCTTCCTCGCCACGCGCACCTGGCGGGAGGAAGAGGCCCGGCGCCGCCTGCCGCGCACGCCGGTGGTCGCGCTGACCGCCAGTGCCATCAACGACGACCGGGACCGTTGCACCCGCGCCGGCATGGACGACTTCCTGCTCAAGCCCTTCGAGATGGTGGACCTGCTGTCCCTGGTGGAGCGGCATCTGCCCAGCCACGCGCCGGCTGCGGCCGCCTCCTGACCCCGTCTTGCCCCTGCGGCGGCGCGGGCCCCGCCGCCAGCAGATAATGACGCCCCATGCAGGTGTTTCGCGGCTTTCATCATCCGGGCATCGCGCCACAGTGCGCCCTGACCATCGGCAACTTCGACGGCGTCCATCGCGGCCATCAGGCCATGCTGGCGCTGCTGCAATCGGAAGCCCGTCACCGCGGTCTGCCCACCTGCGTGCTGACCTTCGAGCCGCATCCGCGCGACTTCTTCGCCCACAAGATGGGCCGGCCCGAACTGGCGCCGGCCCGGATTGCGACGCTGCGCGACAAACTCTCGGAGCTGGAACGCTGCGGCGTGGACCAGGTGGTGGTGCTGCGCTTTGACGAATCGTTGGCCGGGCTGCCGGCCCAGGCGTTCATCCAGCAGGTGCTGGTGAACGGTCTGGGCGCGCGCTACGTGCTGGTGGGAGACGACTTCCGCTTCGGCGCCAAGCGCCAGGGCGACTACGCCACGCTGGATGCCGCCGGCCAGCGCCTGGGCTTTGATGTCGCCCGCATGATGAGCTACGAGGTGCACGGACTTCGGGTGTCCAGCTCGGCCGTGCGCGAGTCGCTGCAGCAGGGGGACCTGGAAGGCGCCGCCCGCCTGCTGGGGCGGCCGTATTCCATCTCCGGCCACGTCATCCACGGGCAGAAGCTGGGCCGGCAGCTGGCCGAATCCCGGCCCGGTGCCCAGGACGGGTTCCGGACGCTGAACCTGCGCTTTGGCCATGACAAGCCGGCCGCACACGGCATCTTTGCAGTGCGGGTGCACGGGCTGACCGCCCCCGACGACGCACCGCTGGACGGCGTGGCGTCGCTGGGCGTGCGCCCCACGGTGGAAGATGCCGGACGGGTGCTGCTGGAGGTCCATGCGCTGGACTGGCCGGCCGATCTGGCGGCCCGACTGGGACCGACCGAGGCCTACGGTAAACTCGTCCGCGTGGAACTGCTGCACAAACTGCGTGACGAAGCCCGTTTTGACGGGCTGGACGCCCTCACCGCCGCGATCTGGGAGGACGTCCGTCAGGCACGTGCGTACTTTGCCCATCAGGCCAGCACCCATGCAGCGGTGCGGCGCCAGACCACGCGCGACCGAATTTGAATCGCCCGCGTCCGCCGTGCCCCCGGCACCGCGCGGACCCTGGCTTCCTCCCCTGCTCGCGCGCCGACCGCCCCTCGGACGCGCTTCCCCGCTTCCCGGCGCCCGTGGGCGCCGCTCCTGATTGCCACGCACCTCTATGACCGACGCCGCCGACGCCTCCTCCAACGGTTCCACCGCTGCCCCGACTGCCGCTCCCACCGCTGCACCCACCGACTATCGGGCCACGCTGAACCTGCCGGACACGACCTTCCCCATGCGCGGGGACCTGCCCAAGCGTGAGCCGGGCTGGGTGAAGGAATGGGAAGACCAGGGCATCTACAAGAAGCTGCGCGACGCCCGCTGCGGCAAGCCCAAGTTCGTTTTGCATGACGGCCCGCCGTATGCCAACGGCCAGATCCACATGGGTCATGCGGTCAACAAGATCCTGAAGGACATGATCGTCAAGGCGCGTCAGCTGGAAGGCTTCGACGCGGCCTACATCCCCGGCTGGGACTGCCACGGCCTGCCGATCGAGAACCAGATCGAGAAGACCTACGGCCGCGGCCTGCCGCGCGACGAGGTGCAGGCCAAGAGCCGCGCCTATGCCGCCGAGCAGATCGACCAGCAGCGGGTGGACTTCAAGCGCCTGGGCGTGCTGGGCGACTGGGACCATCCCTACCGCACGATGGATTTCAAGAACGAAGCCGGCGAGATCCGCGTGCTCAAGCGGCTGTTCGAGCGCGGTTTTGTCTATCGCGGCCTGAAGCCGGTGTACTGGTGCTTTGACTGCGGCTCGTCGCTGGCCGAGTTCGAGATCGAATATGCCGACAAGCAGTCGCCGGCCGTGGATGTGGCCTTCCTCAGCGCCGAGCCGCTGAAGCTGGCCGCCGCCTTCGGCCTGCCGTCGCTGGACAAGGACGCCTTCACCGTCATCTGGACGACGACCCCCTGGACCATCCCGGCCAACCAGGCGTTGAACCTCAACCCTGACCTGCCCTACGCGTTGGTGAATACCGAGCGGGGTTACTTTGTGGTGGCCGAAGCGCTGGTCGAGAAGTGCCTGGCACGCTGGGGCATGGAGGGCCAGGTGGTGGCCGTGACCCCGGGCCGTTCGCTGGAGATGCTGAAGTTCAAGCATCCGCTGTCCCATGTGCATCCCGGCTTCGACCGCGAAAGCCCGGTCTATCTGGCCGACTACGCCACCGCCGACGACGGTACCGGCGTGGTGCACTCTGCGCCGGCCTACGGGGTGGACGACTTCAATTCCTGCATCGCCCACGGCATGGCGTTCAAGGACATCCTGAATCCGGTGCAGGGCAACGGCGTCTATGAAGCCGAGCTGCCGCTGTTTGGGGGCCAGCACATCTGGAAGGCCAATCCGGTCATTGCCGAAGCGCTGCAGAACGCCGGCCGTCTGATGGCCCACAGCAAGATCACCCACAGCTATCCGCACTGCTGGCGCCACAAGTCGCCGGTGATCTACCGCGCGGCCGCCCAGTGGTTCGTGCGCATGGATGAAGGCGAAGGCGTGTTCACGGTCGATAAGGCGCCCAAGACGCTGCGTCAACTGGCGCTGGATGCGATCGACGTGACCAGCTTCTATCCGGAAAACGGTCGCGCCCGCCTGCACGACATGATCGCCGGCCGGCCCGACTGGTGCATCTCGCGTCAGCGCAGCTGGGGCGTGCCGCTGCCGATCTTCCTGCACAAGGACAGCGGCCAGCCGCATCCGAAGACGCTGGAGTTCATCGAACGTGCCGCGCAGCTGGTGGAAGCGGGCGGCATCGAGGCCTGGTCGAAGCTGGATCCGGCTGAATGGCTGGGTGCCGAAGCCGAGGTCTACTCCAAGGGGCAGGACATCCTCGACGTGTGGTTCGACTCCGGCTCCACCTTCCAGCATGTGCTCAAGGGCAGCCATGCCGGTGCAGCGCATGAGACCGGTCCGGAAGCCGACCTGTACCTGGAAGGCCATGACCAGCATCGGGGCTGGTTCCATTCGTCGCTGCTGATCAGCTGCGCCCTGAACGACCGCGCGCCCTACAAGGGCCTGCTGACCCACGGCTTCACCGTGGACAGCAAGGGTCGCAAGATGAGCAAGTCGCTGGGCAATGGCGTGGATCCGCAGGAGACCAGCAAGCAGCTGGGCGCCGAGATCATCCGTCTGTGGGTGGCGGCTTCCGATTATTCGGGGGACATCGCCGGCGACAAGAAGATTCTGGACCGGGTGGTGGACGGCTATCGCCGCATCCGCAACACGCTGCGTTTCCTGCTGGCCAACGTGTCGGACTTCGACGCTGGCCGCGATGCGGTGCCGCTGGACCAGTTGCTGGAAGCCGACCGGTACGCGCTGGCCCGGGCAGCGCAGTTCCAGGAGGACCTGCTGGCCCACTACCAGCGCTACGAGTTCCATCCGGTGGTGGCCAAGCTGCAGGTGTATTGCTCGGAAGACCTGGGCGCGTTCTATCTGGACGTGCTGAAGGACCGCCTCTACACCACCGCACCGGGAAGCCTGGCGCGCCGCTCGGCGCAGACCGCGCTGTGGCACATCACGAATGCGATGCTTCGCTGGATGGCGCCCTTCCTCAGCTTCACGGCGGAGGAGGCGTGGAAGGTGTTTGCCGGCAAGCAGCCGGGCGACACCCTCTTCACCGAAACCTTCTGGCGCTTTGACGCACCGGCCACCGAGCTGATCGCCAAGTGGAACCGCATCCATGAGATCCGGGATGCGGTGAACAAGGCCATCGAAGACGTGCGCAGCACTGGCGCCATCGGCGCTTCGCTGCAGGCTGAAGTGACGCTGGGTGCGAATCCTGACGATCTGGCCCTGCTGCAGAGCCTGGGCGACGATCTGAAGTTCGTGCTGATCACCTCGGCGGCGTCGGTCGTGCCGGCGGAGGCGCTGACGGTTACGGTGACGCCTTCCACCCACCAGAAGTGCGAGCGCTGCTGGCATTACCGGGCGGATGTGGGCGTGAACCCGGCGCATCCGACGCTGTGCGGGCGTTGCGAGAGCAACCTGTATGGTGACGGGGAGACGCGTCGGGTGGCCTGAGGCCGATTGAGTCGACGTGAAAGGGGCGTGCCGGGCACGCCCCTTTTTTCATGGCGCGTTCATTGTTGCTTCCGGCCTCCAGGGCCGCAGCCAGTCGAGCCCAGCAGACGTGCCACCGGCAGCAGCGTCCCGGCTGGGCCGGTATTCACAGCCGACCCAGCCGGACCAGCCGGTGTCGGCACTGAGTTCATCGATCAACGCCAAGGCTGCGGCGGCGGGCAGCTCGCCCTGATCGGGTTCGCAACGGCTCGGGACGCCGGCGATCTGGAAGTGCCCCACCTGACCGGTGGGCAGCCAGTGCCGGATCTGTGCCAGCACGTCGCCTTCGGTGCGCTGGCAGTGGTAGAGGTCCATCTGCACCTTCAGGCGCGGCGAGCCGATGCGGGCTGCCACTGCATGCGCCTGCGCCTGTTCGGTCAGCAGGTAGCCGGGCATGTCGTGCGCATTGATGGGCTCGATCATCAGCGTCAGACCGCTGCCCTGCGTGGCCTCCAGGGCCCAGCGCAGGCGTTCTTCGTAGACGGCCCAGGCGGTGGCCAGGTGGGCACCGGGCGCGGGGCAGCCGGCGAGGATGTGCAGACGCGGGCATGCCAGCGCCTGGGCCCAGTCAGCGCCCAGCTGTATGGAAAGGCGGAAGTCCGCCTCGCGCTCCGGCAGTGAGGCCAGGCCGCGTTCGCCGGCGGCCCAGTCGCCGGAGGGGGCGTTCATAAGCACCAGATGCATCAGGGCCTCATTGAGACGGTCCTGCAGCACCCGCAGGGGCCGGTCATAGGGGAACGTGCATTCGACCGCCGTGAAGCCATCCCGCGCGGCAGCGGCGATGCGATCCAGGAACGGCAGATCGGGATACAGCCAGGAGATGTTGGCGGCGAACTGAGGCATGGCAATGAAGTCCGTTGAACGTCAACAGGAGGCGAAGGAGCCCCTCTGTGGCGCCTGGGCAGACTTCAGTTTCCAACATCTCGGGCGCCGCGCGTAGCGCGGCGAGTGAGACCGCGTCCCGGCGTGGCATCAAGCGCCCTTTCGAGGGAGATCGATCCAGGCTTTGCACAAGATCAATTCTTCGATTTGCAGCTGCAGATCGTCGTCGAACCCGTACCCCTGATGGTGCCAAGCATGTACTGACGCCTGTGCCGGCCGTGACAGCCGATGGAGACTCAGGAGCGCAGCTTGGATCTACTGACAACAATTACTTGGATTCTGACGTTGACAGTGTGCATGGCCGTCGGGGCGCTTGCGGGCTGCGTCGGCTACCGTCTGGCGCTGCGAAGCCGCGCAACCCACGTACCAGGGTTCAAAGACACTCGTCTTTGGCAACCTTCCCGTCTTGAGCACCGCTGGTTCAACAGCACCACCATCCTGGTGGATCGGCAGGGGGTGGACGTAGAGAGCATTCTCGGCGTTGCTCTGGACGACGAGCAGATCAAGCTGCTCTCCGGTGCTCCGTCCGGTTCGACTGTGACGCTCGAATATCGCGGTGCTGCGGATTGGGCTCGACATCACACGGGCACTGACCAGCCACCGCCTGGCCTTTACTTCTTCGTCAGGGGGCCCTGCCTCGTCCCTCATGGAAGCAATGTCGTCGGCTTGTACTGCGATCACCAGGGCGCGGCCGGTCTATATCTCAAGGACATCCTGCTGAGTGAAGCCATGCCGGCGGGCGCGGCGGGTCGCATGCTGATCCGGATGGCCCGCGCAGGGGCCGCTCTCGGGGTTCAAGAATTGAGGCTGCTCGCTGCGGGAGGGAGGAACTGGCCGAACTGGAACGGCACTGAACGATGGAAGGGCTACGCTGCTTGGCCGGCCTACGGTTTCAACATGCCCCTTCTGGCCGAGACCTTGGACATCATTCACCAATTCCCGCACCACCCTGCCGACCTCACCCGTTGCTACACTGTGCGCGACGTACTTGCGAAGCCGGACGGCGCCTTGTTCTGGCGTCTCGCGGGGGACGGATGGTTCATGACCTTCGATCTCTCAAGTGACAAGACCGTTTCGGTCCAGACACTGCTTGCAAAAACGCAAATGAAGGAAGCATCAGCATGCTGAGGTTCAAGACACCGATTGAGGCACTGCTCAAGCAGATACGCAAGGCGCGCGAAGCGGCTCCCTCGAGACCCTCCGGGAAGATCGTTTTCAACAGGCTCCGCATGGAAAGTGCACCGCCCTGGAATGCTGCGCCAGCCCCTGCCGAGCTTGCGGCGGTGACCGGCAGCCTCGGGCCTTTTCCCGAATTGCGAGACAAGGATCTTTGACGGTCAAAGACCGGTCAGAAGTCTCCAATAAAAACGGCGGGGAGACCCCGCCGTTGTCACGTCAGCAGCAACGCCCGGTGCCGCTGTTGAATCGCGCCTCCTGCCGCTGTCGGAAGAACTCCTCGTAGTTCAGGGGCGCCTGATCCGGATGGGTGCGCGCCATGTGCGCGAGGTAGGCGCCGTAGTCGGCCCCCACCATCTGCTGGTGCACACCGCGCGCCATGTAGCGCCCGGCTTGCAACCATTGAGCAGCGGCCTGACGAAGCATGATCAGGCGTGGCCGGTGGCCGTGGCGCCCGCGGGCAGCGGCTCGAACGGCGTTTCCTGCACCGTCGGCCGACGCTCGGCGCGTGCCTTGAAGATGGCCTTCACGCTGTAGACCAGCACGCTGACCACCACGAACATGAACACGGCGCACAGGGCGGCATCCAGCCGGTCATTGAAGATCACCCGCTCCATCGCCTCCAGGCTCTTGGCCGGTGCCAGCACCTGACCCGCAGCCAGGGAGTCCGCATACTTCTGCGCATGGGCCAGGAAGCCGACCTTCGGATCGTCACTGAAGATCTTCAGCCAGCCCGCCGTCATCGTGCAGATCAGCAGCCAGCCCGCCGGCAGGATCGTCGTCCACGCGTAACGGTCCTTCTTCATCTTGTAGAGCACCACCGTACCCAGCAGCAGCGCCACCGCCGCCAGCATCTGGTTGGCAATGCCAAACAGCGGCCACAGCGTGTTAATGCCGCCCAGCGGGTCCACCACCCCCTGATAGAGGAAGTAGCCCCAGGCCGCCACGCACAGGCCGGTGGCGATCAGGTTGGCCGGCAGCGAGTCGGTGCGCTTGAGGGCCGGCACAAAGGTGCCCAGCAGGTCCTGCAGCATGAAGCGGCCCGCACGCGTGCCGGCGTCCACGGCAGTCAGGATGAAGAGCGCCTCGAACAGGATGGCGAAGTGATACCAGAAGGCCATCATCGCCTTGCCGCCCACCACCTGATGCAGGATGTGGGCCATGCCGACAGCCAGGGTCGGGGCGCCACCGGCGCGGGCCAGAATGGTGTTCTCACCCACGTCCTTGGCGGTCTGCACCAGCATCTCGGGCGTGATCACGAAGCCCCAGGTGGAGAGCGTCGCCGCCACTGCATCCGGGGTCTTGCCCACCAGGGCTGCCGGGCTGTTCATCGCGAAATACACGCCGGGCTCGATGCAGGACGCCGCCACCAGCGCCATGACCGCCACGAACGACTCGGCCAGCATGCCGCCGTAACCGATGAAGCGGGCGTTGACCTCGTTGTCCAGCATCTTGGGCGTGGTGCCCGAGGAGATCAGCGCATGGAAGCCGGACACCGCGCCGCAGGCGATGGTGATGAAGAGGAAGGGGAACAGATTGCCCGCCCACACCGGGCCATTGCCGGCCGCAAACTTGGTGAACGCCGGCATCTGCAGCGGCGGCGCCACAACCACGATGCCGATGGCCAGCGCGATGATCGTGCCGATCTTCAGGAAGGTGGAGAGGTAGTCACGCGGGGCCAGCAGCAGCCACACCGGAATGGAGGCCGCCACGAAGCCGTAGCCGATCAGCATCCAGGTCAGGGCCTTGCCGTCGTAGGTGAACAGCGGTGCCCAGGTGGGGCTCTCATGCACCCACTGGCCGCCCATGATGGCCAGCATCAGCAGCACGAAGCCGATGATGGAGACCTCCCCGATGCGGCCGGGGCGGATGTAGCGCAGGTAGACGCCCATGAACAGCGCCACCGGAATCGTTGCTGCCACGGTGAAGGTGCCCCAGGGCGAATCGGCCAGGGCCTTCACCACGATCAAGGCCAGCACCGCCAGGATGATGATCATGATCATGAAGGCGCCGAACAGTGCAATCACGCCGGGCACCGTGCCCATCTCCTGCTTCACCAGGTCGCCCAGCGAGCGGCCGTCGCGACGGGTGGAGATGAACAGCACGATGAAGTCCTGCACCGCACCGGCGAAGATCACGCCGGCCAGGATCCACAGCAGCCCCGGCAAATAGCCCATCTGCGCGGCCAGCACCGGACCGACCAGCGGACCCGCGCCAGCGATGGCGGCGAAGTGGTGGCCGTACAGCACGTAACGATGGGTCGGCACATAGTCCAGGCCATCGTTGTATTTCCAGGCCGGGGTCTGGCGGTTGGGGTCCAGGCCCATCACCTTCGTCGCCAGGAACAGGCTGTAGTAGCGGTAGCCGATGAGGTAGACGCACAAGGCGGCCACAACGACCCAGAGGGCACTGACGGCTTCGCCGCGCGCCAGCGCCACGGTGGCCAATGCCACCGCCCCGAGAACAGCCACGCCCGCCCAGGCGAGGTGGCGACTCCAGTTGGACATGATGTCTCCTTATTGGGTGCGGCCGGACCGGCGCGCACGCTGTATGTCAGGCGGGCAGTTTCGGTGCCTGACCGGTTTGGAACATCCGTCTGTTGGACTAGTGGAACGACGTAGGACCACGTAGGGAATAACCCGGGCCACTCAATGTGAGTCGGTCGGCCCGAGTCGTCCGGGGGAAGATGCGTGGGGGCCGATCCGGTCGGGGTCAGTCGTCGCGGTGCAGCCCGCGCGCATGCTCAACGGCATAGCGGATCAGATCCGCCTGCCCGTCCAGCTCCAGCTTGCGCTTGATGTTCTGGCGATGGGTCTCCACCGTGCGCACTGACAGGTCCAGGGCCTTGGCGATCTGCTTGCTGGATTCGCCACGGCCCAGCGCGGTGAGGATCTCGCTCTCGCGCGGGGACAGCAGCGGCCTGGGCTGCTGGTTGCGAAACATCCGGCGGGACACACCCGGGCTCAGGAAGGTGCCGCCGGCAGCCACCGCATCAATGGCCGCGACGATCTCCCCCGCCGGCGCGTCCTTCAGCACATACCCGCGCGCGCCGGCCTGCAGCGCCCGCTGCACATATTCGGGGTTGTCGTACATGCTGTACATCAGCACCCGCAGGTCGTCCCGCCGCTCGAGCATCGTCTGCGCCAGCTGGATGCCGCTCTGGCCGCGCAGGCCCACATCGAGCAGGACCACCTGCGGCTGGGTGGAGACCAGCATCACCATGGCCTCCTCCGCCGACCCGGCCTCCCCCACCACCAGATACCGTGCCTCGCCCTGCAGCCGCGAGCGCACCCCTTCGCGCACCAGCGGATGGTCGTCCACCAGCAGGATGCGCACCGGGCCGGTGGCGGCCGTCGGATCGGGAACGGAGATCGGGGAAGTCATGGAACCGGATTCTCGCGCGGCAGACGCCGGATCGCAGCTGACCCCACCAGTGCTTCGAGCTGGGTGCCGTGGCCCGGGCTGGATTGAAGCTCCAGGCTGCCGCCCACTGACGCCAACCGCTCCCGCATGTTGCGCAGGCCGATGCCCTGGCCGGGATCGCCACGCTCGGCTGCGTCCGGGTCGAATCCGGCGCCGTCGTCCTGGATGCGCAGCAGCACACCGCCGGGGTCAGGCCGGTCTTCGACGTCCGGGGCAAAGTCCAGCGTCATCTCCACCCGGCGGGCAGACGCATGTTTGACCACGTTGGTCAGTGCCTCCTGCGCCACGCGGAACAGCACCGTGTTGAGCAGCTCCGGCAGCTCCCGCGCGGGCCCCACCACATGCAGGTCCACCTGCGGCGGGCCGGCTTCGTCCAGCTCCCGGGCCAGATGCTCCAGGGCGGCGGCCAGTCCCAGTGTGTCCAGCAACGCCGGCCGCAGGTGATGCGACAGCCGCCGCACTTCCACCAGGCTGTGATTGAGCCGCTCGAGCGCGCGCGGCAGCAGCGTCGTGTCGCCGCTTTGCTGCACCGATTCGATCAGCAGCTTGGTCGAGACCAGCGTCTGGCTCACACCGTCATGCAGCTCCCGGGACAGGTGGGCCCGCTCGTCTTCCTGCGAGCGCACCACCTGATGCGCCAGCGCCCGCAGCTTGGCTTCCGCCAGCCGGTGCTCGCTGAGGTTCAGGGCCAGCGCGCTGGCGCTGATCAGCGCCACACCAAAGACGGCGATGGCGGCGATCCACCACATCGTCTGGGCAATGTTGGCCTGCGCCTCCTTGTCCAGCTGGCGCAGCGTGGCCCGCATGCCGTCCAGATAGAGCCCCGTGCCCACCATCCAGTTCCAGCGGTCCATCGCCACCACGTAGCCCAGCTTGGGCGCCATGTCGCGCGAGGACGGCTTGCGCCACAGGTATTCCACATAGCCCCCGCCTGCCCGGGCCTGTCCGATCAGCTGCTGGATGGTCGGCCGGCCCAGTGGGTCCCGCAGCTCCCACAGATTGCGGCCGATCAGCTCCGGCTGGCGCGAGTGCATCAGCACGTGGCCCTGCAGGTCATAGACGAAGAAGTAGCCGTCCTCGCCATAGTCGAGGGCGGAAAGCAGGCGCAGGGCCTCGCGTTTGTCGGCGTCCACCTGATCGGGACTGCCGGCATGGGCATACAACGGCTGCAGCGTGCTGACGGCCAGCTCGACGTAATGGCGCAGTTCGTCGCGACGGGCGTCCATGTAGGTGCGCTCCATCGCGGCATGCTCCTGCGCAAGGAGCTGCCGCTCCTGCTGGCGCACCGCCACCGCGATCAGCAGCAGCGAGGCCACCAGCGGCAGGATGGCCAGCAACAGGATTTTCAGGCGGAGTCTCATGGCAGTCGCACTGTAGCGGCTGGCGGATGCCGGGCTGGCGGTACAGTTGCGGGTTTGATCCGCTGTCTGCCCCCATGGCCAAGTCCTCGTCTGCTGCCCCCTCCTCCGCCCGGTTGATCCAATGGCTGGGCCTGGCCCTGCTGATCATCATCGCGGACCAGTTCACCAAGGTGCTGATCCTCAACACCTTCCAGTACGGGGACAGCCGTTACGTCACCAGCTTCTTCAACCTGGTGCGGGCCCACAACACGGGGGCGGCCTTCAGCTTCCTGGCGGGCGCCTCGGGCTGGCAGCGCTGGTTCTTTGTCGGCCTGGGTGTGGCCGCCACCGTCTTCATCGTCTGGCTGCTGCGCCGGCACGGTCACCAGACCCTCTTCGCCACGGCCTTGAGCCTGATCCTGGGCGGGGCGGTGGGCAACGTCGTGGACCGGCTGCTGCACGGGTACGTGGTGGACTTCCTGCAGTTCCACTGGAATCAGTGGTACTACCCATCGTTCAATGTCGCCGACAGCGCGATCACCGTCGGCGCCGTGCTGCTGGTGTGGGACGAGCTGCGGCGTGTGAAACAGAACTGACAAAGAAGCTAAAAACGCGTCTGTCATATCGATACCAGACGCGACCCGAAAGCCCGACAAGGGCGATTACTACGGGCTTCCGGGCGATGGCCGCCGGTGGGAGAGGCGACGGCGACAGGCTGCATCGTGACGCTCGTCGCGTTGTTTGCCACACTCATCCACTGCGCAAGCGGCGCCGTGACGGAATAGGCATCACGCAGGATGGACAGGTGGGCCGGGGCGGCGACAATGCCTGCGACCGAATGTAACCACGCGGCTACGACCCCACCGCTCCCATGCTCGACTTCTCCTGTCTGACCCACTACGACTGGCTCGATGTGCCAATGTGGGTCTATGACCAGGAACGGCAACGCAACCTTTGGGCCAATGCCGCCGCCCTGCAATTCTGGCGCGCCGACAGCGCCGAAGAATTTCTCTCCCGCGACCTGACCGACACCAGCGCGGCCGTGGTTCAGCGCCTGGCCGTCAATGCGGCCGACCATGCGCAGAACAAGGTGGTGCGGGAGCAGTGGACCCTCTACCCCAAAGGCCAGCCCACCACCGTGATGCTGGTCTCCCGTGGCATCCGCACACCTGACAAACGGCAGGTGATGCTGTTTGCGGCCGACTCGCTGGTGAGCGGCGTGGACAAGAGCCTGCTGCGTGGTGTGGAAGCGCTGCAGCACACCTCTGTGCGGATCGCCGTGTTTTCGCTGCGCGATGGCAGCGTGCTGATGCGCAACCCGGCCGCGGCCATGTGTTTCAACGGCCTGCGCAAGACCATCGGCGCGACCGACTTCAGCGCGATGTTCCCGGACGCCGACCTGGCCAAACGGATCCTGGTGCAGGTGCGCGGCGGGCAGACCTTCGGCGCCGAGCTGGAGCTTCACACCGCCAATGGCCGTCGCTGGCATGCCGTGGACGCGCGCCCGATGCGGGACCCCGTCAGCGGTGAAGTCGTGCTGCAGCTCAATGCGCGCGACATCGGTGACTTCAAGGCCACCCAGGCCCAGCTCGAAGCAGCGCGTGAAGCGGCGGAAGCGGCCAGTCAGGCCAAGAGTTCCTTCCTGGCCAACATGAGCCATGAAATCCGCACGCCGATGAACGGCGTGCTCGGCCTGACCGAGCTGGTGCTGCAGACGGAGCTCAATGAGCGCCAGCGCAAGTTCATCGAGCTGGCCCACAGCTCGGCCAAGGGGCTGATGGTCATCATCAACGACCTGCTGGACATCGCCAAGATCGAAGCCGGCCGGGTGATCATCGACCAGGCCCCCTTCAGCCTGCACGACTGCCTGCGCGAGGCGCTGCATCCGCTGCTGCTGCAGGCGCATGAAAAGGGCCTGCAGCTGCATGCCCGCATCCAGCCGGGCGTGCCGCAGCATCTGCTCGGCGATGCGCTTCGCCTGCGGCAGATCCTGGTGAACCTGGTGGGCAATGCCCTGAAGTTCACCGAGAAGGGGGAAGTGCGGGTGGAGATCAGCCGCGCCGATGCGGCCGAAGAGAATGTGGGCGGCCCGCTGCGCCTGCGCATCGCGGTGCATGACACCGGCATCGGCATGACGCCCGAGCAGATCGCGCAGATCTTCAGCCCGTTCACCCAGGCCGACGGCAGCATCACGCGGCGCTACGGCGGCACGGGGCTGGGCCTGACCATCGTCAAGCGTCTGGTGGAGCTGATGGGCGGCGAGGTGAAGGTGGAGAGTCGCGTCGGTGCGGGCTCCTGCTTCAGCTTTGAGCTGCGCTTGGCGCAGCCCGTCGTGCTCGATCAGGTGCTGCGCACCGAGACGGTCGATGTGCCGGTGGAAGCGCAGGCCGCCGAGGATGACGCCGACAGCGACGGCATGGCCCCCACGGTGCCGGCGGCATTGGATGAATTGCCGTCCACGGCAGGTATCACGCGGATCAGCACACCGCCCTCCGAAGTGGAAGATCCGCTGTCAGCGGACACGGTGGCGGCGGACTTTGACGATCTGCCTCCGATGATCGGGCGCCAGCACACGGCCTGAGGCAAGGCGGGCCCGGGACCGCCTCGGCGGCCAGACCCGCATGGTGAAACGGCGCCGGGGTTTGTCTGATCGCGAGATGCCGCCGTGGCCCCCTCGCGGATCAGCGGATCAGCGGATCAGTGCATCGCCCGCCACCGTTCAGTCCAGCATCAAGACGCCGGCGCCCGTGGTGCTGCGGCTTTCCATCTCGCGATGCGCCCGCTGCACATCCTCCAGCGCATAGCGCTGCTCCACCGAGATCTTCACCTGGCCGCTGCTGACGACCTGGAACAGATCGTCCGCCATCGCCTGGGTGGCTTCGCGGGAGCTGAGGTGGTGGAAGATCGACGGACGGGTCAGGTACAGCCCCTTGGTCGCCAGCGCCGTGATGGGCACTGGAGGGACCTTGCCCGAGGCGTTGCCGAAGCTGACCATCAGACCGAAGGGACGCAGGCAGGCGAGTGAGCCTTCGAAGGTGCTCGCCCCCACCGAGTCGTAGACGACCTTGACACCCTCTCCGCCGGTGATCTCCTTGACCCGGTCGGCGAAGTTCTCGCGCTGGTAGTTGATGGCCACGGCCGCACCGTGGGCCAACGCCAGTTCGCACTTGGCATCACTGCCCGCAGTCGCGATCAGGCGCAGGCCGAGTGCCTTGGCCCATTGGCAGGCGATCAGCCCGACGCCCCCTGCGGCGGCATGGAACACGATCGCATCACCCGCCTGCAGACCGCCGGGCGGCAGGGTCTTGCGCAGCAGGTACTGCACCGTCAGGCCCTTGAGCATCATCGCAGCGCCCTGAGCGAAGCTCAGCCCATCAGGCAGCCGCACGACACAACGCGCCGGCATCACACGTGCCGTCGCATAGGCACCGATCGGCTGGCTGGCGTAGGCCACCCGGTCCCCGACCCGCAGATGGGTCACGCCCTCTCCCACCGCTTCCACCACGCCCGCCCCTTCCAGCCCCAGGCCGCTGGGCATCGGAATGTCGTAGACGCCGCTGCGCTGGTAGATGTCGATGAAGTTCAGTCCTGCCGCCTTCTGACGGATGCGGATCTCCCCCGGCCCCGGGTCGCCCACCTCCACCGTCTGCACCTGCATGACATCGGGACCACCGGCCTGGGTCAGACGGACTGCGCGTTCGCTCATGAATCTCTCCTCTTGGGTCAGAACTCAAACGGGAATCAAACAGGAATCAAACGGAACTCGGTAGGGAGTCAGCAGGGAACTCAGAAAGTGCCGGGGTACGAGCCGCCATCCAGCAGGATGTTCTGGCCGGTCAGATATCCCGCGTGCGCGCTGCACAACATGGCGCAGAGCGCGCCGAATTCCTCGGCGGTGCCGAAGCGTCGGGCCGGGATGCCGGCGGCGCGCTGGTCGCGGACCTGCGCCAGCGGACGGCCGGACTTCTCTGCGCCGGCGGCGAGGGTCTTCTGCAGACGTTCGGTGTCGAAGGCACCGGGCAGCAGGTTGTTGATCGTCACATTGCGGCTGGCCAGCTGCGGCTGCCGCGCCAGGCCCGCCACAAATCCGGTCAGCCCGCTGCGCGCGCCGTTGGACAGGCCCAGCACATCGATCGGTGCCTTCACCGCACCGGAAGTGATGTTGACGATGCGGCCGAAGCCGCGGTCGGCCATGCCGTCGACCGTCGCCTTGATCAGCTCGATGGGCGTCAGCATGTTGGCCTCCAGCGCCGAGAGCCATTGCTCGCGGCCCCACTGCCGGAAATCTCCCGGCGGCGGTCCTCCGGCGTTGTTGACCAGGATGTCCACCTGCGGGCAGGCCTGCAGCGCGCTGGCACGACCGACTTCCGTGGTGATGTCCCCCACGACGGCCACCACCTGCACCTTCGGATTGATCCCGCGCAGTCGGGTCGCCTGCGCCTGCAGAGCCTCTTCGCCACGCGCGGTGATCACCACATTCACGCCTTCGGCCACCAGCGCCTGGGCGCAGCCGGCCCCCAGGCCCTTCGACGCCGCACACACCAGGGCCCAGCGGCCCGTCAGTCCCAGATCCATCTTGTTCTCCTTGCAGGGAAATGTCCGTGTCAGTATCAATGAGCCGGAAAAAAATTGCGCGGCCATGGCGATGCATCTGGGCGCAGGTCGTGCAGGCCGGTCGGTCGCGAACACCGGCCGGGGGGTGTCCCCTGCCTTGTCCCATGCCGCGTGAATTCTCCACAGTGGTGACGAACACAGGTGTGGACGCTGCGAACGGACCTCATGATGATGGGTGACAAGGGTCGATCATCGCCAGACCGGCTCAGTACCGCTCAGGCGCGCGGCGCTGTCCTGGGATCCGCGTTTCGCCGCATGAGCCCCCGGCCCGTGCCTCGTCATAATGGGGCGTGTCCCCCCTCCTGCGAAGGATGGTTGTCGTGACCCTGCTCCGAAGCTCGCTGCGCAATGCCGTGATGCTGGCCCTGCTGGTTGGGCTGCTGCTGCCCACCGGGGCCGTCCTTTTGTATGAACAGCAACTCAGCCGACAGACGGTGATGGAGGACCTTCGCCGGGACCTCAGCCGGGCGACGGAGGTGCTGGCGCTCTCGCTGGCGGAGCCGATCTGGCAGGTGTCGCCCGATCTGGCCGAGCCGATGGTGAAGGCCCAGGTCGATGACCCGCGATTTGTGTCGGTGTCTGTCACCGAGACTGCAGCGCAGCAGGCCTTTGTCGAATTCCACCGCGCAGCTGGGGACCAGCACCTGACGCTCAGCGAGACCCGACCGGTGCTGCGCGACGGTCGCGAGATCGCCAAGCTGACGGTGGTGATGAGCGCCGAGCCGCTATTGGCCCGCAAGCGGCTGGAGCTGTGGAACATGCTGTGGCGCAGTCTGCTGACGCTGACCTTGTCTTTGGCGCTCATTTCCCTGGTGCTGCAGCGGCGGGTGCTGCATCCGATGGCCCGGTTGTCCCAGGCGGCGGATGAGCTGGCGGCCGGGCAGCTGGACAAGCCGCTGGAGCTGGGCGGCGAGGATGAGATCGCCCGGGTGGGCAAGGCGATGGAGCGGATGCGCCTGGCGCTGTTGAAGGCCTTCGACGATCTGCGCGGACACGCCTCGACGCTGGAGGAGCAGGTGGCGCAGCGCACCTATGAGCTGACCGAAGCCAACGCGGAGGTGACCCAGGCACTGGCCAATCTGAAGACGGCGCAGCGGGAGCTGGTGGAGTCGGAGAAGCTGGCCTCGCTGGGGCGGCTGGTGGCGGGCGTGGCGCATGAGCTGAACACGCCGCTGGGCAATGCGCTGACGGTGGTGTCTGCGCTGGAGGACCGGTGGCACAAACTGGACCGGATGTTGACCGACAACACACCGATGCGGCGCAGCCAGCTGGAAGAGCTGGTGAAGGACACACGACGGGGTCAGGACATCCTGCATCGCAATGTGCAGAAGGCGGCGGACCTGGTGCGGGACTTCAAACAGGTGGCGATTGACCAGACCAGCGACACGCGACGGGAGTTTGAACTGGGTCAGGTGGTGGAAGACGTGCTGGTGATGGTGGAGCCGAGCTTCAAGCACACCCCCTACCGGATCAGAACGGAGCTGGCGCCGGCGTTGCAGATGAGCAGCTTCCCAGGCGCATTGGGACAGGTGCTGACGAACCTGCTGATGAACACGCTGGTGCATGCCTTTGAGGGGCGGGACCATGGGGTGGTCCTGGTGCGATGCAGCCGGATCGATGACCGGGAGGTCGAGCTGCGGGTGGAGGACGACGGACGGGGCATGGATGCCTCGGTGGTGCGGCGGATCTTCGACCCGTTCTTCACGACGAAGCTGGGCAAGGGCGGATCGGGGCTGGGGATGCACATCGTGCACAACATCGTGACGAATGTGCTGGGCGGGCAGATTGAGGTGGTGAGCACGCCGGGGGAAGGTACGCGGATGATGATCCGGCTGCCGGTGCAGGCGCCGCTGCGGGCGCAGGGGGATGAATGACGCAATGGGGCCAGAGGCCCCATTTTTGTTGGTGAACCGGAGGCCGGCGCTTATTGCGAGGCGCCCGAGGATGCCGGCAGCGCAGCTGACGCCGCATTCATGGCGGCGGTGGCGGCTTCGGACGCGGAGGTGCTCAAGGGTGCGGCGCTGGCGGCACTGTCTGCATGGCCGCCGGTGACGTCATGCTTCTCCCCCGTCATGTCGATGTTGCCGCCACTGCGCATCAACACGAACAGGGCCAGAGCGGCAAAGACGATGAAGCCAAGGACGAGTTTCCACATGGGTCTGAGTCTCCTAAAGGGGATAGAGGGTGTGGGTGCATTCTTGGGGGCTTGGCTGACACGAGGCTGAGGGGCTGCGGCCAGGCACTGGCCCCGCCGCGGATTGAAAACCATCCGGAACTGAAGGCGACTCCAAAAAAAACGGCCCCGAAGGGCCGTTGTGTCGATCAGCGAAGAACGGTGTGCGTTCAGTCGCGGGCGTAGATGTCCACGTCCTTGGTCTCACGGACAAACAGCAGGCCGATCACCAAGGTGACGGCGGCGATGCCGATCGGATACCAGAGGCCGTGATAGATGTTGCCGTTCTGCGCCACCATCGCGAAGCTGATCGACGGCAGCAGGCCACCGAACCAGCCATTGCCGATGTGATACGGCAGGCTCATCGAGGTGTAGCGGATGCGCGTGGGGAACAGTTCCACCAGCATCGCGGCGATCGGTCCGTAGACCATCGTCACATACAGCACCAGCAGCGTCAGGATGGCCACCGTCAGCGCGGTGTTGACCTTGGCCGGGTCGGCCTTGGTCGGGTAGCCCGCCGCCTTCATCGCATCGCCCAGGTCCTTCTTGAACGCGGCAATCTTCTTGGCGCTGTCCTCGTCGAACTTGTGGCCGCCCGCGGTCAGCGTGGCGGTCGGCACGTCGATGACGCGGTCCCCCACCTTCACCTGACCCGCACCAGCCGCGCCGGACACGGTCTCATAGTTGGCCGCGGCCTGGGCCAGCGCACGCTTGGCGATGTCGCAGGGCGTGGTGAAGTCCACGTCACGCGCCACCGGGCTGCCCTGGAAGGAGCACTGGTTCAGGTCGGTGCTCAGCGTGATCTGAGCCGTCGCCTGAGCACGGGCCAGATCCGGGTTGGCCGCGTGGGTCAGCGCCTTGAACAGCGGGAAGTAGGTCAGGATGGCCAGCAGCAGGCCCGCCATGATGATGGGCTTGCGACCGATCTTGTCCGACAGGGTGCCGAAGATGACGAAGAAGGGCGTCCCGATCAGCAGCGCCACCGCCACCATGATGTTGGCCGACGCGGCATCCACCTTCAGCACGCTGGTCATGAAGAACAGCGCGTAGAACTGACCCGTGTACCAGACCACGCCCTGACCGGCCACCAGACCGAACAGGGCCAGCAGGACGATCTTCAGGTTCTTCCACTGACCGAAGGATTCGGACAGCGGCGCCTTGGACGTCTTGCCCTCGGACTTCATCTTCTGGAAGGCCGGCGATTCATTCATCGACAGGCGGATCCAGACGCTGATGCCCAGCAGCAGGATGGACACAACGAACGGCACGCGCCAGCCCCAGGCGGCAAACGTCGCCTCGCCCAGGATCGTGCGGGTGGACAGAATGACGATCAGCGACAGGAACAGACCCAGCGTGGCCGTGGTCTGAATCCAGGAGGTGTACGCCCCGCGCTTGCCGTGCGGCGCATGTTCCGCCACATAGGTGGCTGCACCGCCGTATTCGCCGCCCAGTGCCAGGCCTTGCAGCAGGCGCAGGCCGACCAGGATGACCGCAGCGGCCGGGCCGATGGTGTCATAGGTCGGCAGCACGCCCACGATGAAGGTGGACAGGCCCATGATCAGGATCGTCACCAGGAAGGTGTACTTGCGGCCGATCATGTCGCCGAGCCGGCCGAACACCAGCGCGCCGAAAGGACGCACGATGAAACCGGCGGCAAAGGCCATCAGCGACGCAATGAACTGCGCCGTGGGGTCCAGCCCCGTGAAGAACTGCTTGCCGATGATGGCGGCCAGGGATCCGTAGAGATAGAAGTCGTACCACTCGAATACCGTGCCCAGCGACGAGGCGAAGATGACTTTCTTCTCCTCCGCGGTCATCGGCGCGCTGGTGCTGACTGCACTTGCAGTTGCCATGGGGTTGTCTCCTCGTTGTCACCAAGAATCTCCGACCGGAGTTCTTGGGAAGCAACTATCAGGCGCCCCTCTGACCTCTGTCTGACGCGATGCTTTCCGCTGGCTGACAAAACCGGGGCCAACCCTGAGCCCTCATTTCTTCATGCGGAATATGACGGCCCTGTGCAGTGCAGCAGAGGGTATGTCCTAGCCTGGGCTTGTCAGCGCTGCAGGCCGGAGCGCACCTGCGCTGCGTCGGCCCAGTCCGGCCCTTGGAACCAGGGCTCGCCATCCAGGCAAGCGAGCAGCATGTCGAGGCTGTCCAGGCCCCAGAAGAGGCGGTCCCCCACCCCGAAGGTGGGCACCCCGAACACACCGCGCGCCACGGCCGCATCGGTGGCGTCGCGCAGCGCTGTCTTGACCGCTTCACCGGCCGGGTCCTGCGATGGCGCCAAGGCTTGCGTCAATGACGTCAGGCGGGCCGGGTCGGTGGCTTCCGCTCCGCCCTGCCAGACATGGCGGAACACCGTCTCCACCGCGTAGCGGGACGGCGTCTGCCCCGGCTCGGCGGACGCCCACAGGAGTCGCAGCAGCGGCAAGGGATTGAAAGGATGCGTCTTGGGCACCGTCAGCGGGATGTTCAGGTGATGGCCCAGCCAGAGCGCCTGCCGGTAGACCCAGTCGCGCTTGTGCAGGATCTCCGCCGGGCCCTTGTTGTCATGCGCCTTCAGCAGCCCCCCGAGAAACACCGGCACATGGCGCACCGCCACGCTTCGCCCAACCAGCACCTGCGGCAGCCGTTCGAAGGCCAGCGCCGCATAGGGGGAGATCGGGTCAAAATAAAAGTCGATCGAGGTCACGGCAGCACTCCATGCGATTGAAGCAGTGTCCGGCGCTCCGGCAGCAGCGTCAGGATGCGGATGCGTTCGGTATCGGCCGCCTGGCTCCAGCCGGCGATTTCGGTGATCGTGCGGGCGCAGCCCTCGCACAGCCCGGTGGCCTCATGCATGCGGCAGATGTTGATGCAGGGCGAGGCGACCCGTCCCTCCGGCGTGCGGGGGATGTCCACAGGCGCGATGCTCATGACTGCATCACCTCGATCACCGGCGCGCCGGTCAGGGTCACGAGTTGCTGCGGCGTCATCTGGAACACCCCATTGGGGTGACCGGCCGCAGCCCAGATGAGGTCGAAGCGGAACAGGCTGTCGTCGATGAAAAGGCGCGGACCTGCGCCACCGTCGGCGGGTGCGAAGCCCAGCGGTGACACGCCACCGATGGAGAAGCCGGTACGGGACTTCACAAAGTCGGCATCGGCGCGACCGAGCGGGCCGGTGTGCACCTGGAGTTTGCGTTCATCCACGCGGCGGTCGCCCGCGGCGATGACCAGCACGGCCGAGTCATCCGCCTTGGAACGGAACACCACGCTCTTGGCGATCTGGCCCAGGGACACACCAAGCGCGTCCGCAGCTTCCTGGGCGCTCCGCGCGGAGGTGGTCAGCCAGAGCGGCTCGTGGGCATGGTGCAGACCGCGCAGGGCGGCACGCACCCGGTCGAAGCCTTCTGACCGGGGTTCAACAGCAGCAGGAGACGGCGCATTCATGAGCGGCATTGTGCCGTGTCGTGGCGGCCAACGCTGCGGGACACCCCGGTGTCACGCAGGCGTCACCGGCTCAGGGCTTCCCTCGATCGAGGCGCCCCGCCCCTGCGGTATCGTGACCTGCATGAGCGAAGTCATCAGTCCCTTTGAACCGGAATTCACGCACAAACTGTGTGAGATCTTCGAGCAGTTCATCACCTTCAATCAGGTGCTTGGCCTGCAAGTCGACGCGTTGACCGAGGCCACCGCCCACGCCCACTTGCGGATGCGGCCCGAGCTGATCGGCCACTATGCGCATCAGCGCATGCATGGCGGCGTCATCAGCGCCACGCTGGATGCCCTGGGCGGGCTGGCCGCGATGGCCGCCATTTGTGCGCGGCATCGGGACGAAGCGCCCGACAAGCGTCTGGAGCGCTTCGGCAAGCTGGGCACGATCGATTTGCGGGTGGACTATTTGCGGCCAGCCATCGGAGAGCTGTTCCGCGCGGAAGCGGAAATCCTGCGGCTGGGAAGCCGGGTGGCCAACATCCGGATGGCCTTCACGGATGCGGAGGGACGCCTGCTGGCCACGGGAGCGGCGGCGTACATCGTGTCCTGACATGGATGCTTGCACGGGCCGGCCCCGCGGCGGCGGCCCGGCCGCGTCGGGATGGCCATCAGCGATGGTCGTCTTTTTGCGTCGTCGATGAAGCTGGCACGGTTTCCTCACGCGCGGCCTCCTTGGCCGCCGCGATGCGATAGACACATCGCCGCGCGCCGGCCAGCAGATGCTCGGATCGCTCCACCGTCACGCCCGGGCCGAGGCTGCGCCGGAACACCGCCAGTTCCGCTCGGCAAAAGCCCTGACAGCTCGTCGCGGCTGCGCAGATGGGGCAATGATCCTCCACCAGCAGCCAGTCGCGGCCCGACCGTTCGGCGCGGGCCATGTAGCCTTCTTCCGATCGGAGTCGCGCCAGTTCCCTCACCCGCTCTGCCAGGCTTTGCGCCCGCGAGAGCGCCGCGGCGTACCGGCGCTCGCTGTCCTGCTCGCGCGCGGTGATCAGCTGGTCCAGGCCCGCATCACCAAAGAGCTGACGGGCATTCTGGATCAGCTGCAGCGTGAGGTCGGCATGCCGGTCCGGAAAGCGCGCGTGGCCAGCGCCGGTGAGTGCCCAGAGCTTGCGCGGTCGCCCCACGCGTGCGGTCTCGCCGGCTTCCCGCGTGTCCTCCCGCGTGGTGACGAGGCCCATGCCCTCCAATCTCGCCAGCAGTTTGTGCGCCCCCATCGGCGTGATGGCCAGCGCGGCTGCCAGTGTGGCAGCCGCCTGTGGACCGCGGCTCTTCAACTCGAAGAGCAGGCGGTCATCATTGGTGGTGGGAGCGTCAGTGACCATGGTGGCTCGGGGGCGGCGTGGAATGCACACGGGCGAATCGAATGAACCCGATCGCCGCCCCCAGGCAGGTGCATCCGCCCAGCAGCATGATCCAGCGCGCCGACCACATGCCCAGTCCGCCGCCGATCAGCGCAATGATCGTGTTGGACAAACAGAACACCGTCGTCAGCAGCCCCATCACGCGGCCCTGCCCATACGAGGCAAAGCGTTCGGACATCCATGCGGGCATCAGCGCGTTGTAGAACGACAGCGGCACCCCCAGCAGCGGGATGATGGCCAGACCCATCCATGACGGTGCGAGACTCAGCGCCAGCAGTCCGACGGCCGCCACCACCGCAAATCGTGCGGCGCGTCGCAGCGGCGTCGGCCCGGAGCCGATGCGCGCCGCAAGCATGCTGGCCGCCGTCATCGCCGCGCACTGGATGGCCGTCACCAGCGCAATGCCGCGACTGTCCAGTCCCGCCTGCTGCACCATCCACAAAGGCGCGAATTCGTACAGCGCATTCACACCCAAGGTGTACGCCATCTGCAAGGCCGCAAGGTGACGCAGTACCGGGTCTGACAACAATCCCAGCGACTGCTGCTGCCGCATGGCGGCCAGCATCGGCAGGCGATCGGCGGTGGCGGCAGCTCGCTGCGGGCGGTCGTCGGGCAGACCCGTCAGCAGCAGCACGAGGCAAGGTATCAGAATGCCGGCCGACACGATGAACGGCACCGACTCGCCCAGCGGCAGCGTCAGTCCTCCCAGCAGCGGGCCCACCAGCCAGCCGATGTACAAGCTGGCATTGAGCCAGGCGAAGCTGCGGGTGCGGTCCAGTTGCGGATGCCAGTCGGCCAGCAGCGCCCGCACCACCGCCACATTGCCCTCGGTCAGGCCGGTGACGAATCGCGAGAGCACGAACAGCGGGTAGTTGCGTTCCGCCAGCGCGAGAGCGCTGAGGCCGTAGCTGATGAGCGTGGCGGTCAGGGTGATGCTGAGCACCCGACGTCGCCCGTAGCGGTCAGACATCGGTCCGACGAACAGGCTCCCCACCAGAATGCCGGCTGGATTGACTGCGAGCGCGAGCCCCATCAGCAGCGCAGGGGCCAGTCCGGCGAAATGGGTGAAGCTGTCCACCGGACCGCTGACAAAGATCGGCGCCAGGATGGGATACGGCAGGGCCACGCCGGCCGTGCTCATCAGGCACAAGGCACAGACGGCCCACAGCAGCAACTGCGGATGACGGAGCGGTGCGGGGGCCGACGCGGTCGCATCGGCGGACGAGGAGGAAGCATTCAGCACGGCACTCATTGTGCGGCCCCGAGCGGCTGCAGACATAAGGCATAGCCGGGCCAGCCCCGATGACGCCATTCCTCGCGAGCGGCATCGGCCAGCTTGATGCGGTGGTCATTGACGCTGTCCGATAGCGTCGGCACTGCCGCCTCCCAGTCGCCCTCACTGGCGCTGCCCGCATGCACCAGGTCCCAGGCAGGCGCCGGTCGGCGGATGGCGATGAAGGCGGCCAGCCAGGCACGCCAGAAGGCGGCCAGGATGCGAGGAAGATCCAGCGCCAGGCCGCGAGCGTGCGCGACGTTGATGAGCTCCCGCACCGCATGGGTGCCGGTGACCAGATGCAGCGCAGTGAAATCATGCGTGGCCAGGTAGACCGCCAGGGACGCCTCCGCGAGGTCATCCAGAGACAGCTGCGGCACGCGCGCGTAATCAGGGAATGCCGGCAAGGCCTGCGCTCGCTGCAAGCGCGTGACGATCAGCGTGCCGCCAGCCGGTTCCATCCCCAGACGAGGATCGGCTCGCACGGCCGCCAGTGTCTCGCGCAGGAGCGTTTGAGGCTGAGGCACCGCGCTGTGGGGATGCAGACCGGATTCGCCCGATGGACCTGCGGGGCCCACCTGGGAGTCCGATGACGCGGCTGGTGCTTTGGCCAGCCACGCGGCCAGCGCCGCCCGCTCCTCCCCCGTATGGCCGGACTGCAACGCATAGGCCAGACGGATCGCCGCATGAAACGCATCCACATGCGCTGACAGCAAGAGATCAGCCAGCACCGCTTCCAGCGGTGGCACGGCCCTTTGCGACGGCCGCGCAGGCACCGACAGCTCCCGCCAATGGTCCAGCTGGCGTCGCAAGGCGGTCGGCGGCGCCCCCAGCCGCGTTAAAGCGCCGAGCACCATGGGCAGATGGTTGAACAGCTGCAGCGACCCGGAGGGGTAGTAGGTGTCGTACTGGAGCGATTCGTCCAGTGCCTGGTGCAAAGCCTCCGAAGACGATGACCGTGACGGCGAAGACCACTGGGACGGGGACGGGCACGGCGACGATGAGGATGACGCCACCGGTGAGGAGGAGGATGACGGTAAGGAGGATGACGCCGACGGCGGCAGTCGCTGCGACGTCAAGTCCGCTGCATGTCGGCTGAAGGGCTGGATCGTGTCCTTGGTGATCATGGCTGGCCTCCCTGGCTGCGACTCGATGAGTGCCATCGACAGTCGATGAAGACATCTTCTCCGAACCTGGCGATTAAATAAACTGTTTGTTTATTAACACCGATTCGAGCAGGGAGACCCGACAATGCCGGCATGAGTTTTCGTGCCCTGCCCCTTCCCGACGACGTGTCCGGCCGCCTGTGGCTGCACTCGATGCCTGGACGCCGCGAATCCTGGTCTGACTTCCTGGACCAGGCGCGGCATCAGCAGCTGAACCTGGTGGTGTGTCTGAATCCGCTGGATGAAGTGGAGGCCTTGTCGCCGCAGTACTTCAAGGCGATCCAGGCGGGGCGCCTGCCGTTCCGGTGGATGCATCTCCCGATGCTGAATTTCGGCTTGGCGTCCGAGGCGGCACTGTTCCGTCAAGGGGTGGAGCAGTTGGCCCACGGTCTGAGGCTGGGCGACCGGGCGCTGGTGCATTGCGCCGCCGGCATGGGACGCACCGGCACGATGGGCGCCTGTGTGCTCAAGCGGCTGGGACGCGGGGCCGATGACGCAGTGCAGACGGTCCGGGAGGCGGGATCCAACCCGCAGTCCGCGGTGCAAACGGGGTGGATCCAGGTGTTCTGATGGGTCGCTGGACGACCGAGGCTCAGACCATCACGCCCAGCGTGCGCGGCGTTTTCCAGCGACCGCGGGTGAAGTCGGGGAAGTCCTTGGCGTTGCCGCGGTCCGCCACCGACTCGCAGGACAGCGGCAGCACCGCCGACCACGCCGCGGCGTCGTAGACATCCTGATCCATCGGCAGGCCCTGGCGCAGGTTGTAGATGACGCGCCACATCATGACGAAGTCCATGCCGCCCGCGCCGCCCTGCTGCGCCTGGGCACCGAGCTGCTTCCACAGCGGATGGTCAAAGCGCTCGAACCAGGGCTTCATGTCACTGTCCCATTCCCGCGAGGCTTCCCGGTTGCCGCTGGGCGTCATCAGCTTGCGGCCATCCATCATGTCGATGGCGATGCGGTCCGGGAATCCGCTGAACACCCCATTGGTTCCGACCACCGTGTTGAGCCGCGAATACGGCCGCGGCGTGGTGGTGTCATGTTGCAGCAGGATGGTCCGGCCGGAGGCGCACTTGATCACGCTGGTGTTCACATCCCCGGTGATGTAGGGCAGGCGCGCATGCGGGTGGCCGGGCGGCAGCTCCCGGCTGGCGTAGGCCGCCAGGCCGCGGGCGTTGGAGCTTTGCGAGTTCAGATATTCGAAGCGGTCGCCGCGCTGGATGTTGAAGTACTGCGCCACCGGCCCGAGGCCGTGGGTGGGATAGAGATTGCCGTTGAGCTGCGCATACCGCAGGCTGCGCCAGGACCCGGGGCCGCGCTCGACGTCCTTGAGCTGCTGACGCAGATCGTGGAAGTAGGCGCCCTCGGCATGCACCAGCTCACCGAACAGCCCCTGGCGGATCATGTTCAGCAGCATCATCTCCTGCCGGCCGTAGCAGCAGCTCTCCAGCATCATGCAGTGGCGCTGGGTGGCTTCGGAGGTGTCCACCAGCAGCCAGGCTTCATTGAGCGTCACGGCGGCCGGGGTTTCAACAAAGACGTGTTTTCCGGATCGCATCGCCGCCACCGCCATCGGCGTGTGCAGCTCCCAGGGGGTGGCGATCACGACCGCGTCCACATCGCTGCGACCGATCAGCCGCTCCCAGGCGCCCGAACTCCCGGTGATGACCTCCGGCCGCGGGGCATGCGCCTGGTTGATCAGCGCCAGGGTCTTGTCGATGGCGACGGCATCGATGTCCGCAATGGCGGTGATGCGCGCGCCTTCGATGCGGCATAGCGTCTGCGCCAGCTCCGCACCGCGCTGCCCGACCCCGATCAGGCCCAGACGCACCTCCGGCAGCGGCGCCGCCTTCAGGCCCATCACCGGCTTGCTGGCCACGGGCTGCGGCGCCAGCGTGCTGCCGGTGGCGCATCCCGCGAGCGCGGCGGCGGCAGCGGTGCCGAGCAGGCTGCCCAGCATGCGGCGGCGGTCCGGTTGTTCCGGAGAGGCGCTAGAGGCGCTAAAAGCGTTAGAGCCATATGCGTGCTGAGGGTCGGGCCGGTCTTGATCTTCCATCGTGCGCATCTCCTGCGTCTTGTGCCGCGCGATGATACGGGCGCCGCGACAATCACCCCATGTCCAACGACCTTCCCCTGATGCATGTGGACGCACAGCGCATCATCATCCACAAACCGGCCGGTCTGCTGGCCGTGCCCGGCCGTGGCGAAGACAAGCAGGACTGCGCCTGGCACCGCGTGCGCGACGTGTTTGCGGACGCGCTGGTGGTGCATCGGCTGGATCAGGCGACATCCGGCCTGCTGGTCTTTGCGCGCGGCGAAGCGATGCAGCGCGCCCTCAGCGACGCCTTTGCGCAGCGGCAGGTGGACAAACGCTACGAAGCCGTGGTCAGTGGTCGGGTGGACCGGGACCAGTTCGACATCGACCTGCCCCTGATCGCCGACTGGCCCAACCGCCCTCGGCAGAAGGTGGACTTCGACATCGGCAAACCGAGCCTGACCCGGGTCACCGTGGTGGCGCGGGATCCGCAGGGGCAGTCCTCGCGCCTGTGGCTGGAGCCGGTCACCGGCCGTTCCCACCAGCTGCGGGTGCACCTGATGGCCTGCGGCCATCCCATCCTGGGGGACACGCTGTATGCCGCGGAGGAGGTGCAGGCGCAGGCGCCGCGTTTGCTGCTCCATGCCCGCGACCTGTCGCTGCCCGCCCTGCTCGGCGAAGCCGCCCTCACCCTTCATTGCCCCGTCGATTTTTGAGGAGTTCCCATGGTTGATTCCGTTGCTTCCCCGGCCGCCTCTGCGGACGCCACCAGCGCCCAAGGCCGCACCCTGACCCTGATCACCGGCAGCTCGCGCGGCCTGGGTGAGGCGCTGGCCCGCGAATGCCTGCTGGCCGGCCATCAGGTGATCGGCATTGCCCGCGGCCGCAGTGACGCCCTGGAACAGTTCGCCCGCGAACAGGGCGGCGCAAGCTTGCAGCAGTGGCAGGCCGACCTGGCCGAGCCATTGATCATCGCCCGGCATCTCGGCGACTGGCTGCGCACCCAGCCGCAGGACTGGGCCGCGGTGAACCTGATCAACAACGCGGGAGTGATCCCCACCCCCGGGCCGGTGGAGGCCAGCACGCTGGAGGCGCTGTCGGGTGCGCTTCGGGTGGGTCTGGAGGCGACGCTGCTCATCAGCGCGGTGTTCCTGGAAGCCACCGGGGCATGGCCGGGCGACCGCCGCATCCTCAACATCTCGTCCGGACTGGGGCGCCGGGCGATGGCCGGTTCCGCTGCCTATTGCGCGGCGAAGGCTGGCATGGACAACCTGAGCCGGGCCATGGCGCTGGATGAGGAGGTCAAGGCGACGCAGGGACGTCCGTTCGCCCGCGTGGTGTCGCTGGCGCCGGGCATCATCGATACCGACATGCAGGCCACCATCCGCGGCGGCGCGTCGGACGGCTTCCCGGACCGGGACCGCTTCGTCGCCTTCAAGACCGAAGGTCAGCTGGCCAGCGCCACCGACACCGCGCGCAAGGTGCTGAAGTGGCTGTCCAGAAACGACTTCGGCCAGCAGGTGCTGGCCGATGTGCGGGAAGCGTGACGGGGGTCTGACGTCGCTCCTTCGGGGGTGATCGAGGCTCGTGCAGACCGCTGGAAGCGGTTCGCGGCTTGCGACTGCGTGCGTCGTCAGCCCAGCATGTTGGCGGCGCGCAGAAGGCCCATCAGCAGCATCCACAGCACGACCGAGCGCCACACCAGACCCACCACGCTTTGCAGGTGACCCAGTTGCGGCGGTTGTCCGCCCGTGGAGCCTTCAGCGCGGGTGGCATCCATGTCGCCGCCTGCTTCGAAGGTCTTGCTGCGGTCCGGCGTCACTCCAGGCGCCGCGCTGCCGCCCAACTGGACGCCCACCGCCCCCGCCGCAGCGGCGAGGATGATGCCTTCGTTGCTGTGCGCCCACAGGGCCGCATCCCGGCGCCAGCCGTTCACCGCTTCCTCGAAATTGCCGACGATGGCAAAGCCGGTGGCGGTCAGACGGGCCGGTACATGATCGATCAAACCAAACAGACGACGCGACAGATGCATCAGGCGTTCATTGGTCGGTGCATCCAGCGTGCGGCTCTTGAAGGCCCAGTAGCGGCCCGCGAATTCGGCCATCCGGTACAGCACCGCGCCAGCCGGGCCCAGGCCCAGCGCGGACAGCAGCACGAACCAGAAGAACACACCGAACACATGCCGGTGCGCCGCCAGCAGCGAATGCTCCAGCACATGGCGCAGCAGTTCGGTCCGCGGCAGTTCGCTGGCGTCCAGGTGACGCCATTCCGCCAGCAGCCGGCGGGCTTCCAGTTCGTCGCCGCGCTCCAGCGCGTCCCGAATGTCGGTGAAGTAATGGCTGAACTGCCGGAAGCCCAGGGTCAGGTAGAGCACCAGCACATCCAGCAGCAGGGACAGCACCAGGCTGTAGCGGTGCAGCACCATGGCCAACAGGCCGACCAGCAGTGCCGGACCGACCACCGTGATGGACCAGACCACCGCCGCATGATGCGAGCGGCCGGCGTCGAAATTACGCCCCGTCCAGCGCACCCAGGCAATCATGCCTTGATGGACAGGATTGCCGTGCGGCAGAGGCTTGAGCTGCTCGCAAATCAGTGCGAGCAAGACCGCGATGAGGTTCATGGCCCGGGATGATAGCGGGACACCGGCGGACCGAGCCGCAATCGAGCGGATTCAGACCTGCAGGAAGCGATACAGATTGCGTAGCATGGCGGCCGTCGCACCCCAGATGAAGAATTCGCGCGCGGCGGACGCGGGGTGACCCGCACTTGCAAGACCTGCCCCCGTCCAAGGCATGGAGAGGAACTGACGGTGACCACCGTCCCACTCGACACGGTGGCGGCGGTGATGGGCCGGGTTCATCAGGAAGGCCAGCGGCACTTCGAAGGCTTCGGCCACCTCGCCGGTGTCCAGCCGCAGATCGAAGGACGGCTGCACCAGGGCGACCACCGGCGTCACCTCATAGGCGGTCACGGTCCGATACAACGGCAGTTGGCCGAGGATGTCCACCAGCGTCTCCGGCAGGCCGATTTCCTCGTGCGCTTCCCGCAGGGCGGTGCGTTCCGGCGAGCCGTCTTCCGGCTCGGCTCGGCCCCCGGGGAAGCTGATCTGACCGGCATGGTCGCGCAGATGCGCGGTGCGCTGGGTGAGCAACACCGACAGGCCCTGCGCCCGTTGCACCAGCGGCACCAGCACCGACGCCTGGGTCGGCGGGCGGTCGGACAGCCACGCGCCGTCGCCGGGAATCTCCGGATCAAACGGCGGCGGACGCATAAAGCGCTCTCGCAGGGCCTCGGCCGTCAGACGCTCCGCCGGCACGGCCGGCAGATGGGCGTCGGTCCCGGTGACAGGCACCAGCCAGGGCTCCTTCAGTGCGGGCCGCACCGGCGAGGCGGCAGCGGGAGCGCGGGGGGCAGGCGAAGCTGGCAGGTCGAGCGTGCCAGGCGAGTCGGGGGCGTGACGGTTCGGCAGCGTGGGCATGAAAAGGATGGAGAGCGCGCCTGAGTATGCCGGGAAAGAAAAAACCGCTCCGAGGCCAGGCCTTGGAGCGGTTTGCTTGGGCACCGGCCAAAGCCGGAATCCAGGAGCAGCAGCCAGAACTTAGGCCAGCTTTTCCTTGATACGTGCCGACTTGCCCGAACGCTGACGCAGGTAGTACAGCTTGGCACGACGGACGTCACCACGACGCTTGACTTCGATCGAAGCGATCAGCGGGCTGTAGGTCTGGAACGTACGCTCCACGCCTTCGCCGCTCGAGATCTTGCGAACGATGAAGTTGGAGTTCAGGCCGCGGTTGCGCTTGGCAATCACGACGCCTTCGTAGGCCTGCACCCGCTTGCGGGTACCTTCCACCACGTTCACGTTCACGATGACGGTGTCACCGGGGCCGAAAGCAGGGATGGTCTTGTTCAGGCGAGCAATTTCTTCTTGCTCGAGGATCTGGATCAGGTTCACAAATAACTCCTTGTGATCGTGCCCGCGCAAATGCGTTGTCAGAGTCACCTTGCAGCGGGATGTCAGCATTGCTGGCATCCGCCCTTGAGGCGCTCTGGGGGGCTCCTGGATTTGATTCAAAGGCTTGATTCAAGCCGGAGCACCGCCGTGGTAGACCCCGAGGAATTCGAGGTCAGGCCGGACAGAGGATCGGGAAAGCCCGCGATTATAGACAGGGATCAGGCCGCCAGGATAGCGCAAAGCCCCGAAATTCCGGGGATTCAGCGCTTTTTCGGGGCTGTCCGGGCCACGCTGCCGCCGCTGTGGCCGGTGTTGGACTTGCCAACCGGCGCACCTCGGGCGGCGTCTTTGACGCCTGCCTGACTGCTCGCCCGCCCAGAACCGGTCTCGCCTGCCAGGCCGGCCAGGAAGGTCTCGTCCTTGCGGCTGAGCTTGCCGTCCCGGCGGGCGGCTTCAATCAGCTCCGGACGACGCTGCAGCGTCAGCGCCAGCGAGCGCTCCCGACGCCACCGCGCAATGTCCGCATGATGGCCAGACAGGAGCACCGGCGGGACGGACTGCGGGCCGGCGGGCGTGTCCAGCACCTCGGGGCGGCTGTAATGCGGGCAGTCCAGCAGCCCGTCAGAAAAACTGTCCTGCTGGTGGGACGCCGCGTCGTTCAGCACGCCCTCCTGCAAACGGGTCACCGCGTCCAGCAGCGCCAGCGCCGGCAGTTCCCCGCCGGAGAGCACGAAGTCGCCCAGGCTGACTTCCATCGTCACGTGACGATCCAGAAAGCGCTGGTCGATGCCTTCATAACGGCCGCAGAGCAGGATCGCCCCAGGGCCGGCGGCCAGTTCACGCACCAGCGCCTGGTCCATGTGCCGCCCGGTCGGGCTGAAGTGGATGACCACCGGCGTGCCAGTCACGGGCGGGAGGGCCGCCTCTGGCGTCGCGGGTGTTGCTTCAACGGCCGCTTCAGCAGCTGTCATTGCCGCTGTCATTGCCGCTGTCATTGCCGCAGCGGCGCGGTCCGCCCGCACAGCGGTGATCGCCCGCTCCAGCGGCTCGACCAGCATCACCATGCCTGGCCCGCCGCCGTAGGGGCGGTCATCCACCCGGCGATAGTTGTCTTCGGCGTAGTCGCGCAGCGGCCACAGGCGGACGTCCACCTGGCGGCTCTCATACGCTCGGCGCGTCACCCCGACACGCAAAAAGGGCTCGAAGAGCTCCGGGAACAGGGTGATGACGTCAAAGCGCATCGATCAGTAGTCCAGACCCCACTCCACCGTGATGCGACGGGCGGCCATGTCCACATCGCCCACATAGGCGGAGACAAAGGGGATCAGGATTTCCTGCTCGGGCTTGACCGGCGGGGTCAGACCGGGCGGCACGATGCGCAGGACGCTGTGCGGGCCGGTGTCGATCAGGTCCGTGACTTCGCCGAGGGTCTGGCCTTCGTGGTTCACCACGGTCAGGCCGATCAGGTCGATCCAGTAGAACTCGTCCGGATCGGTCTCGGGGAAGGTGGAGCGCGAAACGAAGATGCGTGCCCCCTTGAGCGCTTCGGCCGCACTGCGGTCCGACACGCCTTCGGCCTGGGCGACGATGCCGTCCCCATGGTCACGCACCGAAAGAATCTTGAGCAGCGGCGGGACGGGGGTCCCGGCTGTGGAAGCCGCTGAAGCACCTGGGCGGGGCGGCGCGCCGTTCACCCGTTCGCTGGGTTTGAGAAACCAGCGGCGGGCATTGAACAGGGCGTCGGCATCGGCGGAATGGGACAGGATCTTGATCCAGCCCTTGATGCCCCAGGCGTCCAGCACACGCCCGACTTCGATGGCATCCTCGGGCAGGGCCGTCGGCTGGTCATCGATCAGATCGGGCGCGGTTTTCATTGACGTGTGTCTACTTAGGCAGCAGCGGCCGGAGCGACGGCAGCCTTCTTGGCCACGTCCACCAGGCGGGCGACGGAAGGCGACAGCTGAGCGCCCACGCCGACCCAGTAAGCCACGCGGTCTTGCGCCACGCGCAGCGATTCCGCAGCACCGGAAGCCACGGGGTTGTAAAAGCCCACGCGTTCGATGAAACGGCCGTCACGGCGGTTGCGGCTGTCGGTCACCACCAGGTTGTAGAACGGACGCTTCTTGGAGCCGCCGCGGGAGAGTCGAATCACGACCATGATCAATCCTTCAGTGTTTTCTAGCGTTCCACCGCACCAGGGAGACACACAGGGGCAAGCAGATCAGGAACAAAAGTTCAGGGCGTGGTGCGCGTGTCGGGCACTTCAATTCCACGCAAAGACTCTAAGATGGCGCTGTAGATACGCTGTCAGCCACCCAAAACCACATCCGGCGTCCTCCTTCGAGGACTCACCCCATCCTGGGATCACCCCAACCAGAGGTCACCCGTTCTTGAGGTCCCCCGTTCTTGGGATCACCCGTTCTTGGGATCACCCGTTCTGGGGTTCATTGAATGTGCTTTGAGGCGACACCTGTCAGCCAGCGCCAAAACCGGGCATTATAAACTCGGGTTTGACGCTTTGTCCTCCTTCTCCAATGACCACATCCCCAAGCAGTACCGCTCCCCTCGTCATTCGTCCCAGCATGGAAGGCGATATTCCCGCCATCCAGCAGATTTACGAGCATGCGGTGCTCCACGGCACCGGCACTTTCGAGACCGACGTGCCGGACCGTGCCGAGATGGCGCGCCGGCGCACCGAGGTGCTCAGCCGCAGCCTGCCCTACCTGGTGGCCGAGCGGGACGGTCAGGTGCTGGGCTACGCCTATGCCAACTATTTCCGCCCCCGGCTGGCTTACCGCTACTTCGTCGAGGATTCGATCTATCTGTCTCCGCAGGCCCAGGGCCAGGGCATCGGCCGGTTGCTGCTGGCCGAGCTGATCGCCCGCTGCGAGGCCGCGGGCGCCCGCCAGATGATCGCGGTGATCGGCGATTCGCAGAATCAGGGCTCCATCGGCGTGCACAAGACCCTGGGTTTTGAACAGAACGGCGTGCTGAAGTCCGCCGGCTGGAAGTTTGGCCGATGGCTGGATGTGGTGATGATGCAGCGTCAGCTGGGTCAGGGCGACACCACCAGCCCGACGGCCTCGCCGGCCGCCGCGCCTGCGCAGACCGCGACCGCTTCCACACCGACTGCTTCTGCAACGTCGGCAACACCGGCGACGCCCGCCACCCCTGCTGCGGACCCCGCCCCCACCGCATGAGCACCGTGGCCGGTCCTGCGCAGGAGCGGTCATATCGCTCCAAAACCATCGCCACCTGGCTGAGCTTCGCGCTGGGCAGCCTGGGCGTGCACCGCCTTTATCTCTACGGGCTGCAGGACCGCTGGGCCTGGCTGCACCCCTTGCCGACCCTGCTGGGCCTGTATGGGGTGCACCGCATGGATGTCCTTGGGCAGGATGACCACATCGCCTGGCTGCTGATTCCGCTGCTGGGGCTGATGATCGCCCAGAGCATGCTGGCGGGCATCCTGCACGGCCTGACGCCGGATGACCGCTGGAACGAGCGCCACAACCCGGGTCTGCCGCCGCAGCGCACCGGCTGGGGGCCGGTGCTGGGCGTGATTGCCTGCCTGATGGTGGGCGGCGCCTGCCTGATGGCGACGCTGGCGTTCTCCGCCCAGCGATATTTCGAATCCCAGGTGGAAGCGGCTCAGGAACTTAGCCAATAGCGCTTGGGACTGCGCGCAGCTGCGACCGCGACGACAGCTGGGATTGTGCAAGCTCCACTGCACTGCACTACGCCGCAAGTCGCCAACGACAAAGGCCCTGAGCCGACGCCGCAAGCAGCGTCTGGCATCAGGGCCTTTGTGATGGGACCGCGGTGAGCAGAGCGCGAATCGAAGTTCAGCGCCTCGCCACCACTTCCGGCTTCAGAACAGCGTGAAGCTCAGCCAGTAGAAGACACCACCGATGAAGGCCGACGCGGGGATGGTGAAGATCCAGGCCCACACGATATTGCCAGCCACGCCCCAGCGCACCGACGAGGCCCGCTGCGTGGAGCCCACACCGACGATGGCGCCGGTGATGGTGTGGGTGGTGGAGACCGGAATCCCCAGCGCGGTGGCCAGGAACAGCGTGATGGCGCCGCCGGTTTCCGCACAGAAGCCGCCGACCGGCTTGAGTTTGGTGATCTTCTGACCCATGGTCCGCACGATCCGCCAGCCGCCGAACATGGTGCCCATGCCAATGGCGAGGTAGCAGGCGCCGATCACCCAGGTGGGCGGCGAATGCTCGGTGCTGGACGCATAGCCGGAGGCGATCAGCAGCATCCAGATCAGGCCGATCGTCTTTTGCGCATCATTGCCGCCGTGGCCCAGGCTGTACAGACCGGCCGACAGCAGCTGAAGCCGACGGAACCAGTTGTCCACCCGCAGCGGCGAGCTGCGACGGAAGAGCCAGGCCACGATGACCATCAACAGCGAGCCCAGCACAAAACCGAGCAGCGGCGAGACGAAGATGAACAGCACGGTCTTGCCGATGCCGCTCATGATCAGACCCTTGGTGCCGGCCTTGGCGATGGCCGCCCCGACCAGACCGCCGATCAGCGCATGCGACGAGCTCGACGGAATGCCATAGAACCAGGTGATCACGTTCCAGGAGATCGCGCCGATCAGCGCCCCGAAGATCACATGGTGATCCACGATGCCCGGATCAATGCTGCCCTTGCCGATGGTGGCCGCCACCTTCAGCTCGAAGAAGGCCACCGCCACCACGTTGAAGAAGGCAGCGAACAGCACCGCCTGCTGGGGCTTGAGCACCCCGGTGGACACGACCGTGGCGATCGAATTCGCCGCGTCGTGAAAGCCGTTCATGAAGTCGAACAGCACGGCCAGCACCACGAGCATGGCCACGACCCAGAAGGCCACCTGCATCGTTCCCATCACCCGCCCCGGATCAGGAATTCTCGAGGACGATGCCCTCGATCAGGTTGGCCACGTCTTCACAACGGTCGGAGATGGATTCGAGCTGCTCGTAGATCGCCTTCAGCTTGATCAGCTCGCGCACGTCCGGCTGTTCGCGGAACAGCTTGGACATGGCCGCGCGCATGACGCGGTCCGCATCCGATTCCAGCTTGTCGATCTCTTCGCAGGTCTTGATGGCGGCCTCGGCCGTCGCCGGCTCGCTGAGCTTGGGCAGCAGCGACACCGCATGCTGGACCCGCTCACAGCACTTGGCGGACAGGTCGCCGAGTCGCAGCACTTCTTCCGGAATGGAGCGCACATCGTAGAGCTGCATCGTCTCGGACGAGTCCTGCAGCAGGTCCAGGATGTCGTCCATCGCATTGATCAGGCCGTGAATCTGCTCACGGTCGATCGGCGTGATGAAGGTGCGATGCAGCAGACGGTTCACTTCGGCGGTGATACGGTCGGCATGGTGCTCGGCCTTGTCCACCTCGGCGGCGTATTTCTCGCGCAGCGTGACGTCGTTGTAGTTCTGGATCATCAGCATGAAGGCGCGCGCGCCTTCCACGATCTGTGCACCGTGCTGATTGAAGAGCTCGAAAAAATTGCCCTCACGGGGCAGAAGCTTGCCGAAAAACATGGGTTCTCGTCACAAAAAGTTCACCGCCGTGTCATACGGCAAGCCCGCAAGTGTAGCTGCGCCCACCGGAATGGGTGATTGAGTGCGTTGCCTAGCGCGCGGGCGCGACCGCCGTCAGCGGCGCTTTTGCGCGATGTCCTGGCGCGGTTGAGGGGCTTTCCGGACAGCGCACGGCCGGTCTGACGCCAGGGCGGCCCTTTGGGGCGGGGGGTTGGGTGGGGGTGGGCCCCCAGACGCCAGAGGACAATGAAACGGCGGTCCGGACGGGCGCCGTGTCCCGGCGATCGATCAGCCGCTGTGGGCAGGAGCCAACGGTTCGGGGATGCGGGTGATGGCCTGGTGGCCGACCGCCGCCTCGTAATCCTTGAGCGGCACCCCGCCGGGCAACACCAGATCCGGCGCCAGCTCTCGCAGCGGCAGCACCACAAAGGCCCGTTCGTGCAGACGGGGATGCGGCACGGTCAGGCGGTCGGTGGCGATGCGTTGGTCGCCATACAGCAGCAGGTCCAGATCGAGCGTGCGGGGCGCATTCACATACGGCCGCTCACGGCCATGGCGATGCTCGATCGCCTGGAGGGCATCGAGCAGGACCAGCGGGGCCAGCGAGGTCTCGATGGCCGCGACTGCATTCAGATAGTCAGGGCCTTCACACCCGACCGGCGCGCTGTGCCAGGCGCTCGACACTGCCGTGACGCGGATGCCGGGCCAGTCGTGCAGGGCGACCAGGGCGGCTTGCAGGGTCGCGCGGAGCTGACCGAGGTTGGCTCCCAGAGCGATGTAGGCCGTCACCGGCCTCAAAGGCGCGGCGGGTTGGCTCCGCTTGACCGCAGCGTCACCCGTCACGTGTCTTCAGCCTTCTCCGCCAGCGCCGCCAGCACCGCCAGAACCGGCGCCAGAGCCGCCGAGATCGCCACCGCCGGCACCGCCTGCCGCCTTCGGCTTGCGACGACGACGACGCTTGCGCGCCGGATTCGCCCGGTTGGCACCGCCGTCACCGAAGTCGGCGGCGGGATCGCGGTCATCGACGTCGGCATCCGAATCAGCGTCCGCCTCCTGGTCGTCATCCCGGTGCGCCTCGAGATCCGCACCCGCGTCGCCCTGAGCCGCGGACGTGCGCGTGGCCGGACCCGCACCACGCCCCTTGCCGCGCCCCACCGGCTCACCGGCGGTCTCGCTCACCGCGCCACGCGGCACCTGATGCACCCGTCCACCGCCCTGCTTGCCCCGGCTCTTGGGCGACGACTGACGCTGCGATTCCCGCGCCAGATCCAGCAGCGCACGACGCTCGTCCTCATTGCCCAGCGCAAAGTCTTCCCACCAGTCGGCCAGGGTGGCGTCGATCTCGCCGGCCTCGGCGCGCAGCGCCAGGAAATCGAAGCCGGCCCGATAACGCGGCTGCTCGATCAGGCGATGTGGACCGCTGCCGGTGCGCCGCTCAAAGCGCGGCTGCATCATCCAGATTTCGCGCATGTCCGCCGCCAGCTTGCCGCGGCCGGAGATGTCGCCGACACGGGCGTCGAAGACAAGATCGATGGCCTGCTGCAAGGCGGGCACCGGGCCTTCGCCGTCAGCGATCAGACGGGTCCAGCGCTGCTGCACATCGCCCCACAGCATGCAGGCCAGCATGAAGCTCGGCGCCACCGAACGGCCCTCTTCCACCCGCTTGTCGGTGTCTTCCAGCGCCAGACGGACAAAACGGCCATGCACGTTGTCCGGCAGGGCGCCGTTCTCATCCAGCACCGCGTCCAGGATCGGGAAGATGCCGCGCGCCAGGCCCTGCTTGCGCAGTTCCTCCAGACTGGCCAGGGCGTGGCCGGTCTGCAGCAGCTTGATCATTTCATCGAACATGCGCGAGAGCGGCACGTTGGCCAGCAGCGCGGACATGGCCGGGATCGGCGCACGCGTCTTGGGTTCGATGGTGAAGCCCAGCTTGGCGGCAAAACGCACGGCGCGCAGGATGCGGACCGGGTCTTCGCGGTAACGGGTTTCCGGGTCGCCGATCATGCGCAGGATCTTCTTGCGGCTGTCGGCCAGGCCCCCGTGGTAGTCCACCACCAGTTCGCGCTGGGGGTCGTAATACAGGGCGTTGACGGTGAAGTCGCGGCGCGCCGCATCTTCCACCTGCGGGCCCCAGACGTTGTCCCGCAGCACCCGGCCGCTGGCGTCCACCACGTGGGACTTGCCGGCCAGTGCCTCTTTGGACGTCTTCTCGTTGCCCTGCACCTGCTCCGCATCATCCTGCGTCAGCAGGGCGCGGAAGGTGGAGACCTCGATCACTTCATGCTCGCGCCCACGACCGAACACCACGTGGACGATGCGAAAGCGCCGGCCGATGATGAAGGCCCGGCGGAACTGGTTCTTCACCTCTTCCGGCGTGGCGTCGGTGGCGACGTCGAAGTCCTTGGGGCGGCGCCCCAGCAGCAGGTCGCGCACCGCGCCGCCCACGATGTAGGCCTCGAAACCCGCATCGGTCAGACCCTTGACGACCTTGACGCCGCGTTCATCCAGCAATTCGGGATTGATGCGGTGCTCGTCCGCGCCGATTTCGACGCGGCGGCCCAGCGGCGTCGCCTTCGAGCCGCTGCCCTCAGGCTTGCCCAGCAACTTGTTGATCAGTTTTTTAATCATTCGAACAACTTCAGTATTGGCCAGCCGCGCTCGCGCGCCAGCGTGTCCAGCGCCGTGCTGGGATTGGTGGCCACCGGGTGGCTGACCTGCTCCAGCAGCGGCAGGTCATTCATCGAGTCGCTGTAGAAATGCACACGCTCGAAGTCCTCCCAGCGCCGGCCCTGCTGCTCCAGCCACTGGCGCACCCGCACCACCTTGCCGCCCTGGAAGGACGGCACACCGTCAACGCGGCCGGTGTAGCGGCCGGTCTCATCCCGCTCCAGCTTCACCGCAATCAGGTGATCGATGCCAAAGGCCTGGGGGATCAGCTCGGTCACGAATTCATTCGTGGCCGTGACCACCACCACCAGGTCGCCAGCGTCCAGGTGCCGCTGCACCAGTGCGCGCGCATTGTCGCGCAACATCGGGCGGATGACCCGGTCCATGAAAGCCGCCCGGGCCGCCAGGGCTTCCGGCAGGGGTTTGGCCCGCCAGACGGAGGTGGCGAACTCGATGTAGTCGTCCAGGTTGAGCGTGCCGTTCTGGTAGTGCTGGTAGAACTGGTCGTTGCGGGCCGACCAGGCCTGGCCGTCCGCCCAGCCGATCTCCACCATGTAGGCGCCAAAGGCGTGGTCCGAGTCCTGGGGAATCAGGGTGCCGTCCAGGTCGAACAGGGTCAGGTCCACGATACGGGTTCCTTGGGAAGGTGATTCAATGAGCGCCCTGATCCGCCAGCATCTGGCGCAGCAGGGGCACGGTGACCGCGCGTTTGGTGGCCATGGCGAATTCGTCCAGGCCGTCCAGCAGGGTCATGAGGTGTTTCAGGTCGCGGGCGAAGCGGGTGAGCAAATAGTCCATCACCTCGTCGCTGAGCACCAGGCCGCGGCGGTCGGCGTCCCGGCGCAGCACGGCGCGGACGTCGGATTCGGACAGCGGCTGCAGGGCGAAGGTCGGGCCCCAGGCCAGCCGGGTGCGCAGGTCTTCCCGCAGCGCCAGATCCACCGGCGGCTCGGTGCCGGTGGCCACGACCGCCAGGCCCATGGTCGCAGCCTCGACGAACAGGGCAAAGGCAGCATGCTGCTGGCCGGCGTCAAAGCGCTGGCAGTCGTCCATCAGCAGCAGGCTGGGATGGGCGGGCAGTTCCCAGGGCAGCGGAGTGTCGGCGTCATACCAGCCGACCTGCGCCCCGGCCGCCTGCCAGCGCCGGGCCAGCGCCCGCAGCACATGGGTCTTGCCGCAGCCCGGCGGGCCCCAGAGGAAAACCGGCGGCGCCCCGGTGCCCAGGGTGAGCACGTGCGTCAGGGCCGCCACGTTGTCGCCGGGCAGCAGATTGTCAAAGGTGTAGTCGGGCTCGGGACCCAGCGACAGCGGAATTTGCTTCAAAAGACTCAAGCCTAGGAGGGGTTCGGCCCGGCGGTCACGGCCGGCCCCGTCCGTCCGGACCGGGCCCGGTGGCGCCCACGGACAGCAACGCGGATTCTAAAGGTTCAGTGCAGGGTGGCCGGACCGTCCCGGTCGCGGATCTGTTGCAGGCACTGGGCCAGCTCCGCCTTTTCGGCCTGGTCGTCCGGCAGCAGGGCCACCAGGCGCTGCTGGATGGCCAGCAGCCGCGGCAGGTCGCCCTGCTCCAGATGGATCTGCTTCAGATTGCGCAGCATGCGCGCCAGGATCTGCCGCGCAGAAGCCGTCCCGAGGAAAGCGTCCAGGGACATCTGCTCGCCCGGCGGCAGGCCGGCCCGGTCCCGCCAGGGACTGAGGAATTCGTCCAGCTCGCTGCGGCCCAGTGACCGGCCGCTGAACGGGTCCAGCACCACCTCGCCCTGCGGCAGTCGCAGCTTCATCAGGAAGTGGCCCGGAAAGCTGACACCCTTGACCCGCAGACCCACATGCGCCGCCAGCTCCATATAAATGATGGCCAGCGTGATGGGGATGCCGCGCCGGGTCTGCAGCACCTGATGCAGATAGCTGTTGCCGACGGCGTAGTAGTCATTGACGTTGCCCGCAAAGCCGAGCTCGCCATGGAAGTACTGATTGAGCATGCGCAGCCGGTGGCTGGGGCCCGCGTCCGACGGCAGGCGTCGGCGCAGGCGCTCCCCCAGCCGGTCCAGCTCGGCCATGACCTGCTGCACATCCAGCTGAGGGACGTCCACCAGGGCGATGGCGGTCGCCGCTTCGGCCAGGTTGAGGCCCTCGTCATCGGCCACCAGGGTGGCGAAGTAGTCGAGTGCCGACGGCACTGCCCAATCCAACGGCAAATTCATAAGCTGGAGTCTACGCCCTGCGCGAGGATCGCACGGCGCACTGCGATCGGGCTTACGCCCGCTTGATGAAATGCTTCACCTGAATGCCGGAGATCAGCAGCAGGGTGAAGTACAGCAGCGCCGAGCCGCCCAGACTCACCGCCATCCAGCCGGCGCGCACCAGTTCGTGCTGGCCCAGGGCCACCCAGTCGAAGTGGTGGGCCAGCCACCATTGCAGTCCGCCCATCGCTGCACTGGCCAGCATCACCCGCAGGGCAAACCAGAACCAGCCGGGGGCCGGCCGGTAGCTGCCGAGCTTGCGCAGCCCCACCAGCAGCAGTCCGGCGTTCACCACCGCACCCAGGCCGATGGACAGGGACAGCCCCGCCACGCCGATGCCCAGCCAGAAGACGAAGATGCCGTTCATGACCTGGGTCAGCACCAGCACCAGCATCGCCACCCGCACCGGGGTGCGCGTATCCAGCCGGGCGTAATAACCGGGCGCGAGGATCTTCACCGCCACCAGGCCCATCAGCCCCACCCCATACCCCATCACCGCCTGTGCGGTGTGGTGCACATCCGCGGCCTGGAACGCGCCACGCTGATACAGCACGGCCACCAGCGGCTCGGCAAAGACCAGCAGGGCCACCGCGCAGGGCAAGGCCAGCAGCAGCACGAGGCGCAGGCCCCAGTCCAGCAGGTCGGAATATTGCTGGCTGTCGCCCTTGGCCTGCGCGGCCGAGAGCTGCGGCGTCAGCACCACGCCCAGGGCCACGCCGAGCAGCGCGATCGGGAATTCCATCAACCGGTCGGCATAGGTCAGCCAGGACGCCGCGCCCTCGCCCACCGAAATGGCGATCTGGGTATTGATCACCAGCGACACCTGCGCCACCGCCACACCCACCAGCGCTGGCGCCATCTGACGCCCCACCTGCCGCACCCCCGGGTGGACCAGCGCACTGCGCAGGCCCGACCATCCCCAGGAGATGCGCGGCATCAGGTGCACCCGGCGCAGTGCGGGGATCTGCACCACCAGCTGCAGCACACCGCCCAGCACCACGCCAATGGCCAATGAATAGATGGGCCGATAACCCCAGCTCGCCAGCAGCGGCGACAGGCCATAGCCGGCGGCAATCGACGACAGATTGAACAGCACCGGCGTGACGGCCGGCACGACGAAGCGCTTCCAGGTGTTGAGGATGCCGGCCGACAAGGCCACCAGCGACATGCAGCCGATGTAGGGGAACATCCAGCGGGTCATGGTGACGGCGGCTTCATGGGCCGAGTCGTTGAGGCTGGCCCCCAGCGCCAGCACCAGCAGCGGCGCGGCCGCCACGCCGACAATGCAGGTGACGATCTGCACCCACACCAGCACGGTGGACACCGCATCGATCAGGCCATGCGTGGCTTCGTCCCCATCCCGCGCCCGGGCGGCGGCGAGCGCCGGCACGAAGGCCTGGGAGAATGCGCCTTCGGCAAACAGCCGGCGGAACATGTTGGGAATGCGGAACGCCACCTGATAGGCGTCGGTCAGGGCATTGGCGCCGAACAGCGCCGCAATCATCTGTTCGCGGACCAGCCCGGTGATGCGCGACATCAAGGTGAACACCGAAACCACCGAAGCGGTACGCAGCAGATTCATGAGCGGTCAGAGGGCCGCAGGGGCCGGCAGCCACTGCGTCAAAATTGGGGACGGCGCATTATCAGGCGGCGTTTGCGCGCCCCGCTTTGATTTTCACTGGCGCACTGCTATACTCGCTGTCTTTGCACCATCTGGACACCCAAGACAATGGCAAGCTCTTCCAAAGCCAAGAAGAAAACCGTGCGTCTGGCCTCTGGCCGTAAGCGCGCACGTCAAGACGTCAAGCTGAACGCCGCCAACACGGCGCTGCGTTCGAAGTTCCGCACGGTCATCAAGAACGTGCAAAAGGCGATCGTCACTGGCGACAAGGCCAAGGCCGCCGACCTCTTCAAGATTGCCCAGCCCGTGATCGACTCCGTGGCTGACAAGGGCATCTTCCACAAGAACAAGGCAGCTCGTCATAAGAGCCGCCTGTCCGCCAAGATCAAGGCGCTGGCCGCCTGATAGAGATTTCCAGCTCTGGTGCAAATAAAAGCCCGCTCCGGCGGGCTTTTTCATTGGCGGCTGGCATCTTCCCGTCCGTAGGCCCGTAGGTTGTTGGCCTCCTAGGCCTTCAGGCCTTCAAGGCTCAAGCCCTCAGCGGCATCGGTGCACTGCCCACCACCTCGCGTGCGTGCAGCCAGTCCACCACATTGCGCGCCACCCATTCGCCATCATCCAGTGGCAGATCATGCCCGGCACGGGCATGCAGGCGCAGCGGTGCGCCCCAGGCCCGACTGATGGCCTGTGAACAGCGCCAGTCCACCAGCTCATCTCCCTGACTGCAGAGCAGCAGCATCGGCGGATGCGGCCGGTTCCAGCTCGCCCGGTAGCGTACGGCGGCCAGCAATTGGCGCAGCGCATTGCGGCGTCGCACCGGATGCTTGCGCTGCAGTTGCACCCAATGGTCCAGCACCTGATCCGGCTGCCGCTGCAGCCGCGTGGTCATGGCCAGCACCCTCGCCTCCCGCTGGCGCAGACTCAACCGGAACAGGCTGAGCGTCAGCAGCGACCAGTAATTGCCCGGCCGCAAACGCCGAAAAAATGCACTGAAGGGCCGCAGGCTGGTGTTGATCAGCACCACCGACGCCAGCTCCTTCGGATAACGCGAAGCCCAGTCGCTCGCCACCATCGCACCGAGCGACATCGCCAGCACATGACACGGCATCTGCACGCCGCGGCGCTGCAGTTCGCGGCGGCAAGCCTCCACCATGTCGGACACCTGCGTCGGACTGTCCTGCTCACAGAGCCGGCCGTTGCCCGGCAGGTCCAGCAGTTCCAGACGCACCTCCGGCTGCTGGGCGCGCAAGGCCCGCAGCAGACGCGAAGGAAAGTCGCCCCAGTGGCCACTTTCGCGCGTCAATCCTCTCAGCAATATCCAGGTCGTTTCACTCATGCCCGGTTCCGTCGATACCATCGAATCAGGGCCTGCTCTCCATGGTCCCAGCGCGTTTCCGGGCCCGGCAGCCACCGGGACGCGCTCTGCGTGGCGCGCATCATGAAGTCCATCCAGGCCATATGTCTCCGGAGTACCCGCTGCTGTCTGTGTTCGATCAGCGGATTGAACATTCCGTGCCGGGAGAGTAGCTGCCTCGGATTTTTCTTCACCCACAGCCATGACCCCATTTCGAGCGTCATAGGGAGGAAGATCCCCCGATCCAGGGTGATGGATTCGTCATAGAGATGGTCCCAGAGATCGCCATGAGCCAGGTAGTGGCGGCTCTGCGGCTCCAGGACATAGGGGTGCGGCGAGAGTCCCTGGTCCAGCACCTCGCACAGCGCATGCACCTCGGCCAGATGTTTCATCGGACGGCGGCTGCGCGCATAAGGGAACCAGATGCGGTCATGCAGGCCAAAGCCGGAGTGGCAGTCGATGCTGAGCGAAAAGGGGCGGCCCAGCAGTTCTTCCCGCATCAGGCGGCACAGGGCCTCGCTTTCCGGCTGAAGCGGCCCTCCCGCTGGCCCGCGGTACCAGGGCATCCAGGCGCCGAACCGGTGTCCCCCCACCAGCCAGGGCACCGCGCGGTCGGCGTCCTGAGGGCCGTTGCGCATCAGATCGACGCCGGCCGGATTGGACCGTCGCCCCAGCAGGATGCCGCCGGGATTCACCAGCGGCAGGAAGACCAGACGGACCGATTCCAGCTGCTGGTGCAGGCTCACATCCCAGCGCAGGCGGCGCACCAGGCTGCCGAGATAGGCCAGCGCCACCTGCGCGCCGATCCGCTCCAGTCCGTGCACTCCCCCGATGACCGCCATCGCCGGCACCGATGGATCGGGGTTGCCCAGCGTGATGGCCAGCACCGGCAGCTGTGCGCCGCCCGCCGACACCTGCGCCAGCTCACGGCAATGCAGCAGCGTGCCGCCTCGTTCGACGAGCCGGAGCAGTTCATGCAGTTCAGGGAGTACGGGGGCGGTGCGGACCGCCGCGTCGGCGGGGACCACGGCCATGGGGATTTCGGAGGAAACCCGGCACGGTAGGGGGAAACAGCAGGAAAGGCGATGGCCCGGACGGACCATGGAGGGGCGTGGGGGGCGCTTTGGCAGTGGCCGATCAGCCGCGGGCCACCCCGGGTGCTGGCATCGGCGGGTCCGGCAGCAGGCAGGCATCCACCACCTGCAGCTTGTTGTCACGGGCGAAGTTCATGACGAAGTCCCAGGCCATCGGCTCCACCGACTTCAGCGCTTCGCTGACGATCACGCACTTCACGCCATTGATGACCCGCGGCACGCAATACGGGGAGTAGCCAATGTGCGCATCCCGCCCAGTCCGCACCCCACCGGGGCGAAAGCAGGACATGGCTCCGGCCAGACGCTCAGCCCAGTCGCTCGGTCGAAAGGTGCGGCCATCCGTCGTGATTCCCTGGATGAACACTTCTCGCGGCTTGGGCTGCTCAGTCATGCGTCACTCGTTGATTCCTATGCCGCGCCGCAGGGCGCCGGGCAAAAGCGGTATTGTGCCTCGGATGTGTTGCGTCGCAGCACATGAGGGGCTCTCTGCGCCCGTCTGAGCCGTGCGGGATACGACGCAGGCGGGACTTTTTTAAAGCACGGCCCGTAGAATCAATCGCTCCTTCCGAGGAGCTTTTTTCATTGCGATTCCCGGCCCGATGCCGGTTCCGCGCAATGCCAACCAACGTTTTGCCACCCTGTTTTGGAGACTTGATGAACGCCCAGGAGTCCACGTTCGCCGCCCCGTCCGAACCCCACGTCATGCAAACCTACGGCCGCCTGCCCATCGCCCTGTCGCACGGCGAAGGCTGCCAGGTGTGGGATACGGCCGGCCGACGATACCTGGACGCGTTGTCAGGCATCGCCGTCAACACGCTGGGGCACAACCACCCCCGGCTGGTGGCGGCCCTTCGGGACCAAGTCGGCAAGCTGATTCACACCAGCAACTACTACCACGTCCCGCTGCAGGAGCAACTGGCGGCCAAGCTCTGCGAGCTCTCCGGCCTCACCAACGCCTTCTTCTGCAACTCCGGGCTCGAAGCCAATGAGGCCGCGATCAAGATCGCGCGCAAGTTCGGCCACGACCGGGGCAACACCAATCCGGCCATCATCGTGTTCGAGAAGGCCTTCCACGGCCGCTCGCTGGCCACGCTGTCGGCCACCGGCAATCCCAAGGTGCAGGCCGGTTTCGGTCCGCTGGTGCCCGGCTTCGTGCGGGTGCCGCTGAACGACCTGCCCGCGCTGGAAGCGGCCATTGCCCAGAACCCGAATGTCACGGCCATCTTCCTGGAGACCATCCAGGGCGAAGGCGGCATCAACCCGGCGCACATGCAGTTCCTGAAGGACCTGCGACGCCTGTGCGACCAGCACGATCTGCTGCTGATGCTGGACGAAGTGCAGTGCGGCATCGGCCGTACCGGCAAGTGGTTCGCGCATCAGTGGGCCGGCATTCAGCCGGACGTGATGCCGCTGGCCAAGGGCCTGGGTTCGGGTGTTCCGATCGGCTCGGTGGTCTGCGGTCCGCGTGCGGCCAAGGTGCTGGGCCCGGGCAACCACGGCACCACCTTCGGCGGCAACCCGCTGGCGATGCGTGCCGGCTCTGAAACCCTGGCCATCATGGAAGCCGACGGCCTGCTGGAGAACGCCACGCAGCGCGGTGCGGAACTCAAGGCGGCACTTGAAGCGGGGCTGGCCGGCGTGCCGGGCTTTGTGGAAGTGCGCGGGTACGGCCTGATGATCGGCGTGCAGCTGGACCGCCCCTGCGGCGCCCTGCTGGCCCAGGCAGCCGAAGAAGCGCAGCTGCTGATCAGCGTCACCGCTGACTCGGTGGTGCGCCTGCTGCCGGCGCTGATCGTCACCCGCGAGGAAGTGGCCGAGATCGCAGCCCGTCTGGTGCCGCTGATCAAGCGCTTCCTCGCAGCCCCCGCATCATGAAGCCGGGAGACAGACTGATGCGCCACTACCTGCAGTTCAAGGATCTGCGCGCGGAAGAGTACGCCTATCTGTTCGACCGGGCGGCCATCATCAAGCGCCGCTTCAAGAACTACGAGAAGTACCAGCCGCTGACCGACCGCACGCTGGCGATGATCTTCGAGAAGGCCAGCACCCGCACGCGGGTGAGCTTCGAGGCCGGCATGTACCAGATGGGTGGCTCGGTGGTGCACCTCACCACCGGCGACAGCCAGCTGGGCCGTGCCGAGCCGATCGAGGACAGCGCCCGCGTCATCAGCCGCATGGTCGACCTGGTGATGATCCGCACCTTCGAGCAGACCAAGATCGAGCGCTTTGCGGCGCACTCGCGGGTGCCGGTCATCAACGGCCTGACCAACGAGTACCACCCCTGCCAGATCCTCGCCGACCTGTTCACCTTTATCGAGCAGCGCGGCATGGACCGACGCGGCGCCATCGACATGGACTGCCTCAAGGGCCGTGTCGTGGCGTGGGTGGGTGACGGCAACAACATGGCCAACACCTGGCTGCAGGCGGCGGAGATCCTGGGCTTCACCGTCCACGTGAGCACCCCCAGCGGTTATGAGATCGATCCGGCGGTGGCCGGCATCCAGAACCGCGACTGCTACAAGGTCTTCAAGGACCCGCGGCAGGCATGCGCGGGGGCGGACCTGGTGACCACCGACGTCTGGACCAGCATGGGCTACGAGGCGGAGAACGAAACCCGCCGCACCGCCTTTGCCGACTGGTGCGTTGATGCGGACATGATGGCGCGGGCCAAGCCCGATGCGCTGTTCATGCACTGCCTGCCGGCCCACCGCGGCGAAGAGGTGGCGGCAGAGGTGATCGACGGGCCGCAGTCGGTGGTCTGGGATGAAGCGGAGAACCGCATGCATGTCCAGAAGGCGCTGATGGAGTACCTCTTGCTCGGCCGGATCGGCGGGTGAAGTCGCTTCACGGCGACTGAGGCCTGCGGGCCAGACATGCAGTCCGCCCACAGGGGTCCGGTGTTCAACCGGACCCCTTGTTTTTTGTCAGTCGCCCCACGTATTCATGCACCCCCGTTGGGGGGGCGTGCCTAGGGAACGGTCCCTATTAGTGCGACGGATGTGGCACAAATCCCGCAGGAAGTGCTTTCCCAAGTGGTCTTTGCCGTCAGCAATCGGCACACTGCCGCCTGCTGATTTCGTTTCCTTCCTCATGCCGCATTTCCGTGTTTCTCGTTGGGCCGCCTGGTCACCGGGGCTGCCCACCCAGGAGCAGTGGCAGGCATGGTGTGAACGCCCCGACCTTGCCGCGCTGTGCGGCGACGCGCAGCCACCGCTGCAGGAGTTGCCGCCGATGACGCGGCGCCGCATCGACCCGGTCGGTCGCGCCGCGCTGCAAGCCGCTTTTCAGGCGCAAGGTCCGCACAGCACCGGCCCTGTGGTGTTCACCTCCCGCTGGGGCGAGATTGCGCGCTCGGTCTCGCTGCTGCGTGAATTGACGCAGGGGCAACCCCTGTCCCCCACCGCCTTCAGCCTCTCGGTGCACAACGCCCAGGGCGCCGTGTATTCCATCGCCCGCGGGGACACCGAGAACTACACCGCCCTGTCCGCGGGCCCCTGCAGCGCCGCGGCCGGTGTCTGTGAAGCCCTGGGCCTGCTCGCCGAAGGAGCACAGCAGGTGTTGGTGGTGAGCGTGGAAGCCCCGCTGCCGGATCCGTATCAGGCATTTGAGGCCGCCCCGCTGCCCTTGCGCGCATGGGCAGCGCTGATCGAAGCCGGCGGTCCGCTGCGTCTGGAAGCCACGTCGCTGCACGAAAACGGCCACGATCACAATCACGACCAGGACCAGGATCAGACGCAGCTGCCGGCCCAGCTGCAGCCGCCTGAGCCGCCGCTTGCGCGCCCCGACGCCGCCCTGCCGCCCGACCTCGCTGCCCTGCGCATGCTGACCGGCGCCCTGCCATCCCTGCGTCAAGCCGGTTGGCACTGGACCCGTCATGACTGAGCTGCTGGCGTGGCCCGGACGGCTGTGGCGCGTGCTGGCCACCGCCATCGCCTTCACCACTTTCGGTGGGGTGGGCCTGCTGCTGGGTCTGATCGTCTTTCCGCTGCTCAATCTGCTGGTGCGCTCCCCGCAGCGCCGCGGCCACCTGGCCCGCGGCTACATCTGCACCCTCTTCCGCCTGTTCATCGGCTGGATGCGCCTGCTGGGCCTGATCACCTATGAACTGCACGGCCTGGAGCGGCTGCAGCGCCAGGGCATGCTGGTGCTGGCCAACCATCCGACGCTGATCGACACCGTCTTCCTCATCGCACTGGTTCCAAATGCCAACTGCGTGGTGAAGTCAACACTTGCGACCCATCCGTGCACCCGCGGACCGGTGCGGGCCACCGGTTATATCTGCAACAATTCGGGCTCTGACCTGTTGCGCAGCTGTATTGAAGCGGTAAAGGCAGGCGGAAACCTGATCATTTTTCCCGAAGGGACGCGCTCGCGCCCCGGGCAAGCCCTCACGATGCAACGGGGTGCCGCGCAACTGGCGTTGCGGGGCGGGCTCGACATCACCCCGGTTCACATCCACTGCGAACCCCTGGGTCTCTACAAGGGCCAGCCCTGGTGGCGTGTGGCAGAGAAGCCCCTGCATTTCAGGCTGGAGGTCGCGCCGGACATGGCGACCGCCGCCTTCCTGGAAGCGGCCGGCGGTGAAGCCTCCCTGGCAGCACGCCGCCTGACGGAACATCTGGTCCGGTACTTTTCACCCATCCCAAAACATCAAAACTCAATCTCGGGGAGCCATGCAAGCGCTGCAGAAGGAAATCAAGGAGCTGCTGATCTCGGCACTCCAGCTGGAAGACATCGGTCCTGATGACATCGACGCACAGCAGCCGCTGTTCGTGGAAGGTCTCGGTCTGGATTCGATTGACGCGCTGGAACTGGGCCTGGCCCTGCAGAAGCGGTATGGCGTGAGCATGGCCGCCGACTCGGCCGAGACCCGTCGTCACTTCGCCAGCATCCATGCGCTGGCCGAGTTCGTCGCCGCCCACCGAAAAGTCGCTGCCTGAGCGACGCCCGCCGTCCCAACGAGATCCGGCCATGACCGACCAAGACATCTTCGAGCGCCTGCGCGCCATCCTGATCGAGACCTTCGACATCGACGCCGAGCGCATCACGCCGCAGGCGCGCCTGTATGAGGACCTGGACATCGACAGCATCGATGCGGTGGACCTCATCGTTCGACTCAAGCCGCTGGTGGGCAAGCGCCTGCAGCCGGAAGCCTTCAAGGCGGTGCGCACGCTGCAGGACGTCATCAACGCCCTGCAGGGCCTGATGCAGCCGGAGGCCGGCGCCGCGGCCAGCGACAAGCTCGAGGGCGCGACCGCGTCCTGATCCGGGTCCATCATGCGCTGGGCCCTCGTGCTGGCCCTGACGGCCGCTTATCCCCTGCTGGTCTTCGCGAGCCTCGGTCACGTCGAGCCCCGCACCATGGCGCTGCTGTTGCTGGTGCTCGGCCTGCTACGCATGGCCAGCGGTAGCGGCGGCAAGGTGCAGGCCCGCTGGATCGTGGCGGGCGCGTTGCTGCTCGCCGTGCTCACGGCGCTGCTCAACCGCAGCCTGCCGCTCAAGCTGTATCCGGTCCTCGTCAATCTCGCCATGCTGGCCGTTTTCGCGGTGAGCCTGATGCGCGGGCCCAGCATCGTCGAACGGCTGGCACGTCTCACCGACCCGCATCTTCCGCCTGAAGCCATTGCCTACACCCGACGGGTGACGCAGATCTGGTGCGGCTTTTTCCTGCTCAACGGCGGCGTGGCCCTGGTGACCGCGCTGTGGACCAGTGAACGTACCTGGGCCCTGTACAACGGCCTCATCTCGTATGGGCTGATGGGCCTGCTGATGGGCGGGGAGTGGCTGGTCCGCCGGCGCGTGCGCGCCAGGATGGCCGCCTCATGAGCCCCAGCCAACGTCTTTGTGCCCTGCTGATGTCCGAGGCGGATGCTTCAGGCGTCGTCGGCTGGCGCGGCAGCGAGCCGGTGTCCTGGCAGGACTTCCGCCTGCTGGCGCGCCGCTGGCAGGCCACCTTCGCCCGGCAGGAGGCCCAGCGCTTCGTGCTGTTCTTTGCGGACAGCCTCACCTTCTCCGCGGCGCTTTTTGGCTGCTGGCAGGCCGGCAAGCAGGCGTGGCTGCCCGGCGACCTGACCCCCGCGACCCAGGCAGCCCTGCGTCCGCAGGTGGGCGGCTGGGCCGGTGATGGGGCGGGTGTCGAAGGCGTCTCCCGGCTGCAGCCCGCCGATGTGCCGGCTCCTGTCCCGACCCGACCGCTCGATGCCGACGCCGAAGGCCTGGTGGTGTTCACCTCCGGCTCGACCGGCGCCCCGGGGGCCTGTGCCAAACGCCTGCGCCAGCTCTTCGACGAGATCAACGCGCTGGAAACGGCCTTCGGCCGACCGCAGGTGCGCACCGTGGTGGCCAGCGTGTCGCCCCAGCATGTCTACGGCCTGCTGTTCCGCGTGCTGTGGCCGCTGGCGACAGGCCGGGCCCAGCAGGCACGCACGCTGGTCTATCTGGAAGACCTGCCTCACCTGCTGCCCGCGGAGGAAGCCGGGGGCGCCGCCCTCATCGCCAGTCCGACCCATCTGGGCCGATTGCCGGTCGAGCCGCCGCTGTCCGCCTCCCGCCTGCTGCAGGTCTTCAGCTCCGGAGCGCCGCTGCCCGACGCCGCCCTGCCGGACACCCTGCGCGTCTTTCGCCACGCGCCGATCGAAGTGTTCGGCAGCACCGAAACCGGCGGTGTGGCCTGGCGACAGCGCAACCCCCAGGCCCCTGCCTTCTGGCAGGCCCTGCCCGGCGTGTCCTGGCGCCTGGACGAGGACCGACTGGAGATCCGCTCTCCGCATCTGCCCACCCTGGACTGGACCGCCGGGGCCGACCGCGCCAAAGCGGTGGACGGCGGCTTTCTCCTGCAGGGACGCGCCGACCGCATCGTCAAGATCGCGGAGAAGCGGGTGTCGCTGCAGGCGGTGGAAGACCGGTTGCAGCAGGGGGGCCTGGTCTCCGCCGTGCGGCTGGTGGTGATGAACGAGCCGCGCGAACAGCTGGCCGTGGTGGCCGTGCCCACCGAGGCGGGCTGGGCCCGACACGATGCCCAGGGCCGCCGCGCCCTGGCGCAGACGCTGCGCGAGCAGCTGCTCGGGGTGGTGGAACGGGTGGTGCTGCCGCGCCGCTGGCGTTTCCTGCCCGAGCTGCCGCGCAATGCGCAGGGCAAATCGACCCAGGCACAACTGATGAATGAATTCGATCCAGGCCGTCCGGCCGTGCGGGACATCCGCCGCGACGGCAACACGGTGACGCTGACCTTGCTGGTGGACCCGGCACTGCCGCAATTCGACGGCCACTTCGCTGCGCATCCGGTGCTGCCGGGCGTGGCGCAGCTGGACTGGGCCGTCCTGTTTGGCCGGGAGCATTTCCCGCTGGGCGACACCTTCGACGGCCTGGAGGCCGTCAAGTTTCAGCGCATCGTGGAGCCGGGCACGCAGCTGATGCTCACCCTGGAGTCACCAGGCGCGCATCGCCTCAACTTCCAGTTCCAGTCCGCGCTCGGGCCGCATGCGAGCGGACGGGTCCTCTTCACCGGGGCCTCGACATGACGGCGTCTGCCTCCCTGACTGTCGGCGCGGTGATCCCTGTCTACAACCATGCCGTGCCGGTGGTGCGGGTGGCTCAGGCGCTTCGTGCCCATGGACTGCCGGTACTGCTGGTGGACGACGGCAGCGAGCCGGTTTGCGCCGCCGCGCTGGACCGCCTGGCCCTTGAAGACGGCATCGAGCTGCTGCGCCTGCCGCAGAACCAGGGCAAGGGCGGTGCAGTCATGGCCGGCCTCACCCACGCGCTGGGCCTGGGCTGGACCCATGCGCTGCAGATTGACGCCGACGGCCAGCACGACACCACCGACGTGCCGGCCTTCCTCGCGCAAGCGCAACAGCATCCGGACCACTTCATCTGCGGCTGCCCGATCTACGACGCCAGCGTGCCCAAAGGCCGGCTTTATGGCCGCTATGCCACCCACATCTGGGTCTGGATCAACACCCTTTCCTTCGCGGTGCGCGACTCCATGTGTGGCTTCCGCATCTATCCACTGGCGGAGGTGGTCGATCTGCTGCGGCGCACCCGCGTCGGCCGGCGCATGGACTTCGACGTGGAGATCGCGGTGCGTCTGGTCTGGGCCGGTGTGCCGGTGATCAACCAGCCGACCCGTGTGCGGTATCCCGAAGACGGGGTCTCGCACTTCCGCGTGCTGCGGGACAACGTGCTGATCTCCGCGATGCACACCCGCCTCTTCTTCGGCATGCTGTGGCGGGCCCCCCGCCTGCTGTGGCGCCGGTGGGCCGCATGACGTCACGCTTGCCTTCGCGCATGTCCTCACGCCATTGGGCGGCGATGGGCGAAAGCACCTTCGTGGCCGGCATCTGGGTGCTGTTCATCGTGCATCGCCTGCTCGGCCGCACCGTGTTCCGCGCACTGCTGTGGCCGGTGGTGCTCACCTACTGGATGACCCGCCCCGAGCTGCGCGCTCACAGCCTGGGCTACCTGCGACGCCTGCGGCCGGATGCCGGCTGGCGCCAGGGCGTGGCCCATGTGCGCCTCTTCGCCGAAACCATGCTCGACAAGCTGCTCGCCATGGCCGGCCGTTATCCGATGGAGCGGGTGCAGGAACGCGGCGCCGACCTGATCCACGCCCAGGCCCGCTCCGGCCGAGGCGGCGTGCTGGTCACCGCCCACATGGGCTGCCTGGAGCTGTGCCAGGCGCTGGCCGAGCGCCGGCCGGACTTCAAGGTCAATGTGCTGGTGCACACCCGCCATGCCGAGGCCTTCAACCGCATCCTGCGGCGTCTGCGTCCGCAGACCGAGGTCGCGCTGATCGAGGTGACGGATCTGGACATGGCGCTGACCCTCAAGCTCGCCGCCAAGGTCGAGGCGGGTGAGTTCATCGCCATCGCTGGCGACCGGGTGCCGGTGCGCGGCAGCAAGACGGTGCCCGTGCCCTTTCTCGGCGGCATGGCGGACTTCCCGGTCGGCCCCTATCTGATTGCGGGCCTGCTGCAATGCCCGCTCTACCTGATGCTGAGCCTCCATGAAGGCCGCGGCTACGCCCTGGAATTCGAGACGCTGGCCGACACCGTCGAGCTGCCGCGTCGCTCCCGCGAAGCGGCACTGGCCGTCTACGCCCAACGCTTCGCCGACGCGCTGACGCTCCGGCTGCAACGCTCTCCCTATGACTGGTTCAACTTCTATGCCTTCTGGGACCGCCCCCGGAACGACGCCCATGCAGCCCATCCCGTTTGACGGCCAGCCCCTGCGGATCGAAGACATCTGCGCCCTGTCACGCCGCGAGGCCACGGCCCAGCTCGGGCCGTCGCCCGAATTCCAGCGCCGCATCCAGGCCGGCGCCGACTTCGTTGCCCGACTGCTGGCGGAAGACGGCGTGATCTATGGCGTGACCACCGGTTATGGCGACTCCTGCACCGTCGCCGTGCCGCCGGCCCTGGTGCCGGAGCTGCCGCATCACCTCTACACCTACCACGGCATCGGCGCCGGTGCGATGCTGACCGAGCCGCAGACCCGCGCGGTGCTCGGCGCGCGGCTGGCTTCGCTGTGCCAGGGCATGTCGGGCGTCAGCCTGGACCTGCTGCGCCAGATCGAGTTGCTGCTGAAGCACGACCTGCTGCCACTGATTCCGAGCGAAGGCTCGGTCGGCGCCAGCGGCGACCTGACGCCGCTGTCCTACCTGGCCGCCGTGCTGTGCGGTGAACGCGAAGTCCGGATGAACGGCGAGACGGTGCCCGCCGCCGAGGCGCTGCGTGCCGTCGGTGCCACTCCGCTGAAGCTGCGGCCAAAGGAAGGCCTGGCCATCATGAACGGCACGGCCGTGATGACGGGTCTGGCCTGCCTCGCCTACGAACGCGCCGAGTACCTGGCGCAGCTCGCCACCCGCATCACCGCGATGAACGTCGTGGCCAGCGCCGGCAATGCCCATCACTTCGACGAAACGCTGTTCGCCGCCAAGCCGCACGCCGGCCAGCAGCGGGTCGCCGAGCGGCTGCGCGCCGACCTCGCCAGCGAGCGCCCGTCCCGCAACGACCAGCGCCTGCAGGACCGCTATTCGCTGCGCTGTGCCCCGCATGTGGTGGGCGTGCTGGAAGACGCCCTGCCCTGGCTGCGCCAGCTGATCGAGAACGAGCTCAACAGCGCCAATGACAATCCGCTGATCGACCCGGTGAATGAACGGGTCCTGCACGGCGGTCATTTCTACGGCGGCCATATCGCCATGGCGATGGACACGCTCAAGACCGCCGTCGCCAACCTGGCCGACCTGCTGGACCGCCAACTGGCCCTGATGGTGGATGCGCGCTACAACCACGGCCTGCCCGCGAATCTGAGTGGCGCGAGCGGGGAGCGCGCGCCGATCAATCATGGCCTCAAGGCACTGCAGATCAGCGTCTCGGCCTGGACGGCCGAAGCGCTCAAGCAGACCATGCCAGCCTCGGTGTTCAGCCGCTCGACCGAATGCCACAACCAGGACAAGGTCAGCATGGGCACCATCGCCGCGCGTGATGCGCTACGGGTGCTGGACCTCACCGAGCAGGTGGCCGCCGGTGTACTGATGGCCGCCCGCCAGGGCATGGGCCTGCGCGAACGTCTGGGGCCGCTGGTGCTCACGCCGGCCCTGGCCGCCATGCTGGACGACCTCTCGGACCGGATGCCGCTGGTGGTGGAAGACCGTGCCCTGGATGCTGAACTGCGGGCCCTGATGGGCGCCATCCGTGCACGCAGCTGGAGCCTGTATGCCTGAGCTCTTCCATGAGATCTCGCTGAGTCCGGCCTTCCATGACCTGGATCCGATGGACATCGTCTGGCACGGCCATTACGTCAAATATCTGGAGCTGGCCCGCAATGCCCTGCTGAGCCGCTTCGATTACGACTATCCGCAGATGCGCGAGTCCGGGTATGCCTGGCCCATCGTGGACATGCGGCTCAAGTACGTGGACATGCTGCCCTACGGACGTCAGGTCATTGTGCGGGCCGAGATCGTCGAATGGGAGAACCGGCTCAAGATCGAATACGTCATCCGCGATGCCCACACCGGCAAGGTGATCAACAAGGCCACCACCATCCAGGTGGCGGTGGACATCGCCTCGCGCGAGATGCTGTTCGTCTGCCCGCAGGTGCTGTGGGACCGTCTTGGCGTGAGGCCCGAATGAAGCGCCGCTCCCTCCTGATGCTGGCCATTGTGGGCTGGGGTGGCCTCGCCGCTGCCGCGCCCGACGCCACCGACGTGGCGCAGAAGGTGCGCCGCCGCCTGAAGCAGCCGGAATGGCTCCGCGGCGAGTTCGTCCAGACCAAGAAGGTGCCGGGCTTTGCGAAGCCACTGGTGTCGCGCGGGGACTTCGTGCTGGCCCGCGGCCTCGGTGTGCTGTGGCGCACCACCCAACCCTTTGCCAGTGAGCTTCGGCTGACGCGCGATGAGATCCGCGCGACGCAGGGCGGCCAGACGGCGATGAAGCTGGAAGCCTCCCGCGAGCCGGCGGTGCGGGTGATCAACACGCTGATGTTCTCGCTGCTCAACGGCGACGTGAGCAGCCTGGGCGACCTGTTCGACGTCAGTGGCGAGGCGCAGGACGAGCGTTGGCAGCTGTCCCTGCTGCCCAAGCCCGGTCCGCTGCGCCAGGTGCTTCAGCGCGTGGCGCTGGAGGGCAACAGCTTCGTCCGACGCATCCAGCTGTTCGAAGCGAATGGCGACGAGAGCGTGATCCAGCTGGACAACCTGCGACCCGACGTCGCGCCTGAACCGTCCCTGTTCCAGTGAACCTTGAACGCATCACCCGGCGCCTGGCGGGCCTGTGGCTCGTGCTCGTGCTCGCCTGCCTGGCCCACAACGCCTGGTATTGGGCCGTGTTGGGCCATGCGCCGGTCACCGATGTGCTGGCGATGCTGCCGCGGGACGAGCAACGCCCTGAAGCAGCGCTCGCCACCCAGGCCCTGGCCGACGCCGGCGCACGCCGCATCAGCATCCTGGTGGGCGGCGGCGATGCGGCGATGGCCAAAGCGGCGGCCGATGCCTTCCTGCAGGCACTCGGCGACCTGCCGGCGCGCCACCGTGTGGCCGATGGGGAGCAGCAGGCCTGGCTGTCGCTGTTCGGACCGGTGCGCAGCGGGCTGCTGACGCCGGCATGGCGGGAACAGCTGCGCCAGGCGTCGACCGCGGCGCTGGCCGATACCGCCCTGGCCGGGCTTTATCAACCGATTGGCGGACCGCGCATTGGTCCCTGGTCGGACGATCCCTTGAACCTCTTCGGCCAGTGGCTGGCGGAACGTGCGCAGGGCAGCCGGGTGCGGGTGCAGGACGGTCGGCTGATGCTGACCGACCCGCAGCAGCCGGACCACCACTACGCCCTGATCCTGGTCGAACTGCCGGGCTCGGGCTTCTCGATCGGCGCCCAGCGCGCGGTGCTGCCTCGGCTCGAAACGGCCGCGCAGGCCGCCCGTGCCGCGGGGGCGCAGGTGCTTCAGGCCGGCGTGCCGCTGTTCGCGGCCGCGGCGTCCGAGCAGGCCCAATCGGAGATCCACACCATCGGCCTGGGCTCCTTCCTTGGCATCGTGGCGCTGACCCTGCTGGCCTTCCGCTCGGTGCGTCCGCGCCTGCTCGTGATGCTGTCGATGGCGGTGGGCCTGCTGGTCGCCACCTCGGTGAGCCTGCTGTGCTTTGGCGAGCTGCATCTGGTGACCCTGGTGTTCGGTGCCAGCCTGCTGGGCGTGGCGGAAAACTACGGCAGCAACTACTTCAGCGCCCGACAGGGGCTGCAACCGGAGGAACGCTGGGCGATGCTCCAGCGCCAGATTCCGATCGTCAGCCTCGCCATGCTGACCACCGTCATCGGCTATGCCCTGCTGGCGCTGCCGCCCTTCCCCGGGCTGCGTCAGGTGGCAGTGTTCTCCGGCACCGGGCTCGTGGCCGCGTTCGTGACGGTGCTGTGGTGGGTGCCGCTGCTGGATGGGGCCGGCATTCAGTCGCCCACCCGCTTTGCCCACTGGCTGGGCTCGCGCCGCGCCTGCTGGCCGAGTCTCAGCCGCCGGGGTCTGCTGCTGCTGTCGCTGGGCTGCCTGCTGGTGAGCCTGGCGGGTCTGAGCCGACTGCGGGCGGACGACGACATCCGCCAGCTGCAGTCCGCGCCCGCCACCCTGCTGGATCAACAGCGTGAATTCGCGCGGCTGATCCAGGCCCCGGGTGTGGGACAGTTCTTTGTGGTGCGCGGCGACGATGAGCAGCAGATGCTCGAACGCGAAGAAGCCTTGACCGCGCGGCTGCGCGCGCTGGGCGTGCAGGTGCAGGCCGTCTCTGACTGGCTGCCCTCGCTGCGTCGCCAGCAGGAGGACCGTGCGCTGCTGCAGCGTCGCCTGCAGGACCTGGCGCCGGAGCTGTCCGCGCGGCTCGAGCAGCCGGTCTTGCCCGCTTCCAACACGGAGACGAACGCCAGCGGCGGGCTGACACCGCAGGCCTGGCTGGCCAGCCCCGCCAGTGAGCCGCTGCGTGCTCAGTGGCTGGGCCGCCTCGGCACCCAGCAGGCGACCGCCGTGCTGCTGCGCGGCACTCTGAACGTGGACACCCGCCACACCCTCTCCCAGTGGCAGCTCGACGGCGTCACCTGGATCGACAAGGTCGAGGAAGTGAGCCATCTGATGGGCCGCTACCGCCAGCTGATGACCGGCGTGCTGGTGCTCGCCTACCTGCTCACGTGGGCGGCCCTGGCCTGGCGCTTTGGCGCTTCGGCGTGGCGCGCCCTTGCGCCCACGGCGCTGGCCAGCCTGCTGACGGTGGCACTGCTGGCCCTGTGCGGCCAGGTGCTGCAGCTCTTTCACATCCTGCCGCTGCTGATCCTGCTGGGGCTGGGGGTGGACTACGGCATCTTCCTGCTGGAGCAACCCGGCCGAGAAGAGACCCGCCCGTTTCTGTCGGTGACGCTCGCCGCGGCGTCCACCCTGCTGTCCTTCGGTCTGCTGGCCCTGTCCGGCACACCGGCCCTCCATGCCTTCGGGCTGACGCTGCTGCTCGGCGTCTTCCTGGCCTGGCTGCTCACTCCGTTGTTCATGCCCCATGCTTGAGACCAAGAAATTCTCGCCCCCTCGCCAGCGCGCTTTCGATGCCCGCTTCGAGGCCCAGAAGATCGCGTTTGGCCCGGTGGTCTTCCACTGCGTGCGCTACGCCTGGAAGCGCGGCATGCTGGAGGCGCTGGCCGAAACCGGCGACCGCGGGGCGACGATGGACGAGCTCGAAGCCATGGGCCGCTGGAGCCGCTACGCGCTCAAGCTGGTGCTGGAGTCCTGCCTGTCGGCCGGCGTGGTGCTGATCGAGGACGGTCGCTGGCAGCTGGACAAGACCGGCTTCTGCCTGATCTCCGACGACATCACCCGCATCAACTTCGACTTCGTGCATGACGTCTGTTATCAGGGGCTGTTCGAGCTGGAGCGTTCCCTGGATGCCGGCAAGCCGCTGGGTCTGAGCCACCTGGGCGACTGGACCAGCATCTATCCGGCGCTGTCCCAGTTGCCGGAACCGGCCCGGTCGAGCTGGTTCGCCTTTGACCATCACTACTCGGACACGTCCTTCCCGGACATCCTGCCCGACGTCTTTGCCACGGTGCCGCGCCGGGTGATGGACATCGGCGCCAACACCGGCAAGTTCAGCCGCGCGGCGCTGGCGCACGATGCCCTGGTGGAACTTCATCTGGTGGACCTGCCGCCACAGCTCGGCCTGGCCGAAGCCAACCTGACCCAGGCCGGTCTGCGGGACCGGGCCCACTTCCATCCGCGCGACCTGCTGGACCCGGACGTGCCGCTGCCGGCCGACATGGACCTGGTGTGGATGAGCCAGTTCCTCAGCTGCTTCGGTGAGGAGCAGATCGCCAGCATCTTCCGCCGGGTGCGCGCCGCCCTCAGCCCGACCGGTCAGGTGCTGGTGATGGACACCTTCTGGGACCGCCAGCGCTACGACATCGCGGCCTACTGCCTGATCAACACCTCCCCCTACTTCACCGCCATGGCCAGCGGCAACAGCAAGGTCTATGAGAGCGCGGACTACATCCGCCTGGCGGAAGCGGCCGGCCTGCGACTGCAGACGGTGCGGGACGGCATTGGCTACTGCCACAGCCTGATGCGATTGGTGCAGGCATGAAGCGACGCGACACCTTCCGCCTCGCCGCGCGCATGCTGACTGCTGCGGGCATGGCGTCCACCGGCGCGCTGCTCGGCGGCTGCGCGGCACCGTCCGCCTCTTCGGTCCCCGCCGCCCGTGTGGAACTGCCGCTGCTGCGGCTGCCGCCCTCGGCGCTGGGTGATGCCAGCTGGGCCTACAGCCAGCGGCTCAGCGTCACGCGGCTGGACCGCCCGGATGCGCGTGCGCAGCAGGTGGATGTGCAGCTGCAGCTCAATGCGTCGGGACTGCTGCTGGCCGGTTTTGCGCTGGGCCAGCGGGTGCTCCTGATGCAGTGGGATGGGCAGCAGCTGCAGGTGACGCGGCATCCGCGCCTGCCTGCGGAAGTCGATACCGACCGCATGCTGCGCGACCTGTGCCTCGTCTTCTGGCCGGCCGACGCGGTGCGCGGCGCCTTGCCCGCCGGCTGGACCTGGGACGCCACGCCGGATGGCCAGACCCTGCGGCAAGGCACCGCCGTTCAGCTGACCGTGCGCCGCCCGACACCGAATCAGGTCGAGATCCTCAACACCGCGGAAGGGTATCGCCTGCTGATCGACTCTCAGCCGCTGGGGGGCTCATGAACGACCCGCTGTACCTCCACACGCCTGGGGTGATCTGCGCCGCGGGCGCCGACCTCGATGCGTTGCGGACTGCCGTGTTTGCGCCGACGCCTTCGGGCGTTGCCGAGAACATGAGCGTCTGGGCCGGCCATGCGGTCCATCTGGGAGCGGTGCGCACCGCTTTGCCCTCCGTGGACGCACTGCCCCTGCCCGCCCGCAGCCGCAACAATGCGATGCTGCTGGCCGCACTGGCGCAGATCCGGCCCTCGGTGGACGCGGCCATCCAGGCCCATGGCGCCCACCGCATCGGGGTGGTGCTGGGCACCAGCACCTCCGGCGTCAGCGAGAGCGAAGCCGCTCTGGCGGCGCTGGCCCGTGAAGGCGCACTCCCGCCGACCTTCGACGTGGCGCAACAGGAGCTGGGCTCACCCGCGCTGACGTTGACGCGACTGCTCGGCCTGGGCGGCCCCAGCTATGTCGTCTCCACCGCCTGTTCATCCGGTGCGAAGGCGCTGGCCAGCGGGGCGCGACTGATCCGCGCCGGCCTGTGTGATGCGGTGCTGGTGGGCGGCGTGGACACCCTGTGCGGCATGACCGTCGCCGGCTTCCATGCGCTGGACTCGGTCGATCCGGCCCTGTGCCGCCCGATGAGCGCCACCCGCGCCGGCATCAACATCGGTGAAGGTGCGGCGCTGTTCGTGCTGAGCCGCGATCCTTCGCCGGTCCGCCTGTCCGGATACGGTGAGAGCTCCGACGCCCATCACATCTCCGCACCGGAACCCGGCGGCCGCGGCGCACTGGCCGCCATGCGCGCCGCGCTGTCCCGCGCCGGTCTGGGCCCCGGCGACATCGGCTATCTGAACCTGCATGGCACGGCCACGCCACAGAACGATGCCATGGAGAGCAAGGCCGTGGCGGCGCTGTTCGGCCTGGACCTGCCCGTTTCCTCGACCAAGCCGCTGACCGGGCATGCGCTTGGCGCCGCCGGCGCGATCGAAGCGGCCATCGCCTGGCTGACGGTGACCGGCGACGGCCAGCTGCCGGTGCATCATTTCGACGGGCAGCGGGATGCCGACCTGCCCCCCATCCATCTGGTGTCGCCGGGCGAGCGCCTGCCGCGTGCACCTCGCCACGTGATGAGCAATTCCTTTGCTTTCGGTGGCAACAATGCCTGCCTGGTCCTGAGTCATGACTGACACCCTGCCCCCCATGGCCGAGCTGGTGCCGCACGCCGGCGCCATGCGCCTGCTGGACCGCGTACTGGAAGCCGAAGACGAACGTCTGGTGGCCGAGGTGCGGGTGCCGGAAGACGGCCTCTTCAGCCGCGACGGCGGCGTCGATGCCTGGGTGGGCATCGAATACATGGCGCAGGCGGTGGCTGCCTGGGCCGGATGGCGGGGCCGCCGCGAAGGTCAGACGCCGCGCATCGGCTTCCTGCTCGGCACTCGCCGCTACCGCACGGCGGTGGCCCGTTATGCGGCCGGGCAAGTGCTGCAGGTGGAAGTCCGCCGCACCTACCAGGCCGACAACGGTCTGGGGCAGTTCGACTGCCAGATCCGTGCCGGCGAGACCGAGCTGGCCAGCGCCACGATCACTGTTTTTGGTCCGGAAGACCCCAGCGAATTCCTGAAGGGAGACACCCCATGAGTACAGTCCTGGTGACGGGATCGAGCCGCGGCATCGGCCGCGCCATTGCACTGCGCCTGGCGCGTGACGGTTACGACGTGGTGCTGCACTGCCGCCGCGAAGTCGGACAGGCCGAAGCGGCCGCCGCGGAAATCCGGGCGATGGGCCGCGAAGCCCGTGTGCTGCAGTTCGATGTGGCCGACCGCGCCGCCACGGCCGAAGCGCTGCTGGCCGATGTGGAAGCGCATGGCTGCTACTACGGCGTGGTCTGCAACGCCGGCATCGCCCGTGACGGGGCCTTCCCCGCGCTGAGCGGCGAGGACTGGGACGATGTCATCCACACCAACCTCGACGCCTTCTACAACGTGCTGCAGCCGCTGACCATGCCGCTGGTGCGTCGCAAGGCACCCGGCCGCATCGTGACGCTGGCATCGGTCAGCGGGCTGATGGGCAATCGCGGTCAGGTCAACTACAGCGCGGCCAAGGCCGGCATCATCGGCGCCACCAAGGCGTTGGCGGTGGAGCTGGCCAGCCGCCAGATCACCGTGAACTGCGTGGCGCCCGGCCTGATCGACACCGACATGATCGATGCGGCGCTCACGGAAGAAGCCTTGAAGATCATCCCCGCGCGCCGGGTTGGCCGTCCGGAGGAAGTGGCGGCTACGGTGAGCTTCCTGATGAGCGCCGATGCGGCCTACATCACGCGGCAGGTGATTTCGGTGAACGGAGGGATGGTCGGATGAGCAAGAAAAGAGTCGTCATCACCGGCATCGGCGCGCTGTCGCCGCTGGGGCATGACGTGGACACGATGCTGGACAGCCTGCGCGCCGAGACCAACAAGGTCCAGCGCATGCAGGCCTGGGCGGACTACGAAGGCCTGAACACCCAGGTGGGCGTGCCGTGCGCGCCGTTCGAACTGCCGGCCGACCGCTACAACCGCAAGAGCATGCGCAGCATGGGCCGTGTGGCCCAGATGGCCACCCGCTCGGCGGAGCTGGCCCTGGAACAGGCCGGCCTGCTCGGCGATCCGCTGGTCACCAGCGGCCGCCTTGGTGTGAGCTTTGGCAGCTCCAGCGGCACGCCCGGCGCCGTCGGCGACTTCGGCCGGATGATCACCTCACGCAGCATCGAGGGCATCAATGCCAACACCTATGTGAAGATGATGTCGCACACGGCGACGGTCAACATCGCCGTGTTTTTCGGCATCACCGGTCGCATCATCACAACCAGCAGCGCCTGCACCTCGGGGAGCCAGGGGTTGGGCTACGCCTATGAAGCGATTCTGAGCGGCCGCCAGGTCGCCATGCTGGCCGGCGGTGCGGAAGAACTCGATGCCACGCAGGCCGCCGTCTTCGACACCCTGTTTGCCACCAGCACCCGCTACAACCAGCAGCCGCGCACCACGCCGCGTCCCTTCGATGCCGAGCGTGACGGTCTGGTGCTGGGCGAAGGCGCCTGCACCTTCCTGCTGGAAGACTACGACCATGCCAAGGCCCGCGGTGCGCGGATGCTGGGCGAGATCGTCGGCTATGGCACCAACTGCGATGGCACGCACGTGACGCAGCCGCAGTCCGCCACCATGGCCCAGGCGATGCGACTGGCGCTGGAGGATGCGGGCCTGCCGCCGTCGGCCATCCCCTATGTCAACGCCCATGGCACCAGCACCGACCAGGGCGACGTGGCCGAAAGCCAGGGCACGCATTCGGTGTTCGGCGAGAAGGTCGCGATCTCGTCGCTCAAGAGCTACATGGGTCACACCCTGGGCGCCTGCGGCGCGCTGGAGGCCTGGATGACGCTGGAGATGATGCGCACCGGCTGGTTTGCCCCCACCCTGAACCTGCAGCAGGTAGACCCGCGCTGCGGCGACCTCGACTATGTCAAGGCGGGCGGCCGTGCCCTGCACACCGAGTTCGCCATGACCAACAATTTCGCCTTCGGCGGCATCAACACCTCGTTGATCCTGCGTCGGCTCGACTGAGTTCTGACCCCGGCTCCGAGGAGCCGTTTTCTTGACTGCCTTGAACAGGAACCTTGCATGAAGCCTCTTTGCCTCGCCGCTGCCGTGGCCGCCGCCCTCACCGCTTCCACCTATGCGGCCCCCGTCCTGGCGCGCGACACGGTGCTCCACATTCCGCTGGCCGATGTGCTGGCCATGCCGGAAGCCAAGGACAAGCTGGATCCGTCGATGAAGTTCTTCCTGGCTGGCGCGCAGACGCCCCGGGTGCTCAAGCGCCTGTCCACCGACGTCAGCAACCCCAAGACCAATGGCGTGGGCAAGTCGGATGAATTCGGCTGCAAGTGGGCCGCCCTGTCGGCCCTGATCAGCCTGCAGAACAGCGCCAAGCGCGAAGGCGGCAATGCCGTGGTGGACATCGTCAGCTACTACAAGAAAACCGAATACCGCAGCGCCACCGATTTCGAATGCCATGCCGGCTCGATCATCATCGGTGTGGCCCTGCGTGGCACGTACGCCCAGATCGCCGAATAAGGCGGCGCCTTCGGTCCACTCATTTCAACCAACCACACTCAGAGGGAGTTCCCATGTCGATGATGAAGAAGATGATGGCCGGTCTCGCACTGGCCCTGGTGTTCGGTGCCGTGCAGGCCCGCAGTACCGTGCCGCTGGTCGAGCCGGAGCGCGTGGTCGTGGCGGCCACTGCCGATGCGCTGACGGCCGAGCAGGTCAAGCAGGCCATCGTGCGCGGCGGTGCGAAGCACGAGTGGACCGTGGTCCGCGAGGAGGCCGGAAAGGTGCAGCTGAAATACATCAAGCAAAACAAGCATGAGGTCGTCGTGGATGTCAGCTATGACACCACCGGCTTTCAGATCCGCTACGTTGGCAGCACCAACATGAAGTACGAACAGGCGAATGGCACTGCCATGATCCACCCGTTCTACAACACCTGGGTGAGCAACCTGAGCCGCTCGATCTCCACTGAAGCGGCCACGCTCGCAGCGGCCAAGTAAGACGCCGAGTCCGCAGTGCCCAGCCACCGGGTGTGAAGACCTTGTCCGCCGCGGATGAACGCAGCACCCGGCTGCGGTTCAGGCTCGCCGATCAGCCCGCGCTGATCGCGCGCCTGCCCGCGTCCCTAGCCTGGCTCAGCGACAGCGAGCGGGCCCGATGGGAGGCGTTCAGCACCGACGTTCGCCGACAGACGTTCCTGGCGGGGCGATGGCTCGCACGCCAGACGGTGGCGCAATGGCTGGGCGGTGCGGGTGCGCCGGGCACCGATCACTGGCCGACGCTGACGGTGGCCGCCAGCGGCGCCTGCGAGGTGGCGGCGTCCGCCTCGGTATTTGTTTCAATCAGCCACCATGGCACGCAAGTGGCCTGCGCAGTGGCCGCCGTGCCAGTGGGGGTGGACATCGAAGGTCCGCGCAAGCGACGGGATGTCGTGGCCCTGGCGGGCATGGTGCATGGCGACGCGCATCAGGCCGCGCTGGCGCAGATGCTGCCGCAGCAGCGCGACGCGTCGTTCCTGCAGGCGTGGACGCTCAAGGAGGCGTGGCTGAAGGCACGCCAGCAAGGCCTGGACTTCGCGCTGATGCGCAGCCTGCATTTCGATGACGGCACCGCCGACACCGCCGACACCGCCGACACCGCCTTCACCCGCCACGGCGACCTGTTCGTTGCACTCGCCGCCGTGCCCGCATTGCCGGACGTGATCGACAGCCCGCCCGGCTGGATCTGGCGCCGCTGCCGATCGCGGCGCAGCACCGATCCCGCCTGAGCGTTCAGACCGGCTTGCGGACGACGGTGTTGAGCAGCGTCTCTTCCCGCTCCGTCGGCACGCCGAAGCCCAGCCATTCGCGGGCGCCCAGGTCCACCCGACTCCACCAGAGATACGGCGTGCTGATGCGGTCCTCCCGCACTTCGAAGCCGGCCTGACGCAGCATGTCCAGGAACTCCGGCGCGCTGCGCTGCACCTGCATCGGATGACGGAACAGCAACCGGATGATCCAGCTGTGGATGTAGGCGCGGGTGCTCTCCGCCAGCAGGAAGTGGCCGCCCGGCTTCAGTACGCGGAAGATTTCGGCGAGCGCGGTCGGCTGGTCCACGATGTGATGCAGCGACTGGTGACACAGCACCATGTCGACCGATGCATCCGGCAGCGGAATGCGCTCGGCATGGGCCTCATGCAGGGTGACCGGCACCGGGCAGGTCTTGTGCATCGGCGCACAGTGCGCGGGGAAGTCCGGTTCCGGATCCAGCGCATGGATGTGGGTGGGCTTGAAGCGCTGGGCCAGCTCATGGAGCGAATGGCCCTGGCCGGTACCGATGTCCAGCACCACACCGCCCTGCGGCAGGTCCGGCGCCATGCGCTGCAGATCATTCAGCGCCCGGGCCAGCACATGCACACGCCAGGTGGCGGTCGACAGGAACCAGATCCCAAAACGCGTTTCGGGAACGAAGGCCAGCTTCCGGCTGGCCAGGGAGGGCGAAGTCATGGAGAGGGTGGGCGCGTCGGGCCGTAGGCCGTCGCGCTTTTTGTCAGTGGTGCAGGCCGGAAAGTTTATCGGACCTGCCCACCTGCGCACCGTGCGAAAGTAGGCCTTTCGTCAAGGCTTGCAGCGGGAATTCGGCCCGTACGCGCAGGCGCAGCGGGAACGGCCCCGAAGGACCGAGTCAGCGCGGTACCGTCACTTGGTCTGGGCCGGCGGCGCCAGCGGGGCCGGACTGAGCGCCCGCAAGCCCTCTTCATAACTGCCCGGCGGATAGTGGCGCTGCACCGCCTTCCAGAACACGCCACTGCGCGCGGCTTTGTCCAGCAGCTCGGTCAACTGCTCCCGGTCCGCCGCACTGAGTTGCGGCGAGAGGTAGACGCCGTTGTCGCCCCAATTCAACTCGGCCAGCGGCTCATAACGAAGGCGGTCCAGCATGGGGCGGCTGCGGCTGTCCTGCAGCAGCGTGCCGGCGAGGATGGAGGGGGCCATCACGGTGACGTCCGCCAGGCCGCGCTCGAGCGCCCGGACCACCGCCACCGGGTCCGCTTCCATCACCAGCCGCTGCTGGTCCTTCAACTGCGGAATGATCTGCTGGTAGGCCTCGCCATAGTCGAAGCCCCGCACCAGTGCCACTCGAAGATCACGACGGTCCAGCAGTTCCTGCAGGCTGCTCACGCCCGGACGATCCGAAGCGAGCGAAATCATCACCGCCCGCGCCTTGCCCATGGGCACAAAGTGGCCCCGGGCATCCCGCGCCGGGGTCCGGGTGGCCGGCAGCAGCAGGTCTGCCTGCCCGCTGATGAACATCGCCTCAAGCCGGGCTCGCGGCACCACCGAGAATTCAAACCGGCAGCCGCTGTCGGCTTCAATGCGGCGCAACACGTCGGGGTAAACCCCAGCGACCGCACCGCCAGACGCAGTGACGCTCAGCCCGATGGTGGCCACCGGCACCCGCATGACGCGGGAGCAGGCCGCTGCGGCCGACTCACCCCACAACAGCAGCGCCGCCATGCACAGGCCGGCCCCACTGCGCCACCAGACACCGGCCGCATTGCCGCGACGCCGGCCCCCGGCCCCGAACTCCACTGCTTGCATGTTGTCGTTATCCTGCTGCGGCACTGCATCCCTGTCGCTTCGGGTGTGATCCCCGATCATGGCCGCAAGCGTAACAAAGCGGGCGCACGCCGGGCACCTCCAAGCCCGGGGTGCGACCTCGGTCGCGTTGCGCGGATGCCGGTACGTCGCTTGCCTGGGATCAGCCCATCGTCAGCCAGCCGTGGCATGCTTGAGACTCCATGAAGATTGCCTTGATTTCCGACCTGCATGCCAACCGCGAAGCCTTCAGCGCGGTGCTGGCCCACGCCCGCGCGCAAGGCGTGGAGCGCTTTGCCTTGCTGGGCGACTATGTGGGCTACGGCAGCGACCCCGGCTGGGTGGTGGACCAGGTGCTGACCTTGCGCGCCCAGGGCGCGGTGGCGGTGGCCGGCAATCACGACCTGGCGGTGGCGCGCGGGCCGAATCCGACGATGCATGAGGACGCGCGCACCGCCATCGAATGGACCCGCAACCAGCTCACGCCGGACCAGCTGCGCTTTCTGGGCGACCTGCCGCTGCATGAGGTGTGGGACGACTGTCTCTTCGTCCACGCGAACGCCTTCGACCCGGCCGGCTTCGCCTATGTGCAGGGCCGGCTGGAGGCGATGCGCAGCCTGCATGCGACCGACTGCCGCTACACCTTCTGCGGTCACATGCATGAGCCGATGCTCTACCACCTCTCCGGCACGGGCAAGGCCGGCGACTTCCGTCCGCAGCCCGGCATTCCGATTCCGCTGCTGCCCAACCGGCAGTGGCTGGTGATTCCGGGCGCCTGCGGCCAGCCGCGGGACGGCAACCCGGCCGCCTGTTATGCGGTGTTTGACCACGACAGCGGCGACCTCGCCTACCAGCGTGTGCCGTACGACGTGGAAGCGGCCGTCGCCGCCATCCGCGCGGCCAAGGGTTTGCCCCCGGCGCTGGCGGAACGATTGGCGCAGCGGCTGGTGCTCGGACGTTGACCACCGAGTAAGCTCCCAGCGTTTCACAGCAGGATGCCCCGCCCTCGATGACCGAAGCGCCCAGCCCCATCCCCTACCCTTTGCAGCCCGGACAGGTGCTGGACGGTTTTGTGCTGGAAGAGCGGCTGCATCAGGGCGGCATGGCCAACCTCTGGAAGGTGCGACGCGAAACACCGCTGCCGAACGAAGCGTTCCCGCTGATCATGAAGGTGCCCCGCATCAAGGGCGGCGAGGACCCGGCCAGCATCGTCGGCTTCGAGGTGGAGCAGATGATCCTGCCTGCGCTCAAGGGTCCGCATGTGCCGCGGTTCGTGGCGCGCGGGGACTGGCGGCGTCAGGCCTACATCGTGATGGAGCACATCCAGGCGGACAGCCTGCGTCCGCTGCTGGACCGCGCGCCCTTGCCATTGGTGGAGGTGGTGGAGATCGGCATCCAGGTGGCGCATGCGCTGACCGATCTGCATCATCAGCATCTGGTGCATCTGGACATCAAGCCCAGCAATATTCTGCGCCGGGCCGATGGCTCGGTGGTGCTGGTGGACTTTGGCCTCTCCCGCCACGACTTCCTGCCCGACCTGCTCGAAGAAGAGTTTTCACTGCCGATGGGCACGGGCCCGTACATGTCGCCCGAGCAGGTGCAGTTCGTGCGCAACGATCCGCGCAGCGACCTCTTCGCGCTGGGGGTGATGCTGTATCACCTTGCTACCGGTGAGCGTCCGTTCGGGCAGCCGACCTCGGTGCGGCAGCTGCGTCGGCGGCTGTATGTGGAGCCGATTCCGCCGCGTGCCATCCGGCCCGAGCTGCCGCCCTGGTTCCAGGAGGTGGTGCTGCATTGCCTGGAAGTGCGGGCGGAGCGCCGTTATCAGAGCGCCACGCAATTGGCCCTGGACCTGCAACGCCCCGATGCCGTGCCGCTCACCGCGCGCGCCCATCGCGTGGAGCGCAGCGGCCTTGTGAGGCGCTTCAAGCGGTGGTTCCTGGCCATGGGGGCCGAGCCGCAGGCGCCGGTGTCGGTCGGTGCGCAGGTGGCACGCAGCCCGGTGATCATGGCGGCGGTGGATGTGCAGGGCGCGAGCGAGGGATTGCTTGAAGCGCTGCGCGATGTGGTGCAGCGGCTGCTGGCGACCGAGCCTGGGGCGCGACTGGCCTGCGTGGGCGTGATGAAAACCGCGCGCATCGGCATGGATGAACTCACCGACGCCCAGGGACGCAGCCATCATGTGCAGCAGCTGATCGCACTGAAGAACTGGGCGCATCCGATGACCCATGGCCTGGCCCTGGAGGACGGCCGCCTGACCTTTCATGTGCTGGAAGCACCCGATGCGGCTGATGCCCTGATCGAATTCGCGGCACGCACCGGCGTGGACCATGTGGTGATGGGCGCGCGGGGCAGCTCTGCGCTGCGGCGGTATCTGGGCAGCGTGTCCACGCAGGTGGTGACGCAGTGCACCTGCACCGTGACGGTGGTGCGCGAGCCGCCGCTCCCGGAACCCGCCGTCACGCCAGCAGCGCGCTGAGCGCAGGGGCTGGCGTCCGGCAAGACGAGGCAAGGCAAGGAACGGCACGGGGGTCCCACTACACTGCCGGGATGTCCTTCACCGTCTCCGACAACCCCTGCACCCACTGCGGTGCCTGCTGTGCGAGCTTCCGCGTCGATTTCTCCCGCATGGAGCTGATGAGTGAAGGCGGCAGCGTGCCCGATGGACTGGCCGTGTCGCTCACGGACCATCTGTGCCGCATGCGTGGCACCGACCATGCGGCACCTCGCTGCGCCGCATTGCAAGGCCAGGTGGGTCAGAAGGCCAGTTGCGGCATCTACGAATGGCGGCCGTCGCCATGCCGCGAGTTTGGGATGCGCGCGCCCCTGGGACTGGGCGACGATCCCTGCAACCGCGCACGCGCCCGCCACGGGCTGCCGCCGTTGAACGGCTGAGCGCCGACGTCCTAGTGCATCCTGGCGCGCAGGCTTTCGAGCTTGGCCGCGTACAACTGCCGCTGGCGCACGCTGGTGCTCAATGCCTCCGCCTGTGCCAACGACGACCGCACCTCGTCCCAGCGGCCGAGCTGGGCATTGGCCAGCGCCAGCCAGAAATGAAACTCGTGGTAGTAGGCAGAGCGGTCGATTTCCTTGAGGAAATAGCGCCGCGCCTTCATAGCATCGCCGTCGCGCATCGCGGCCACGCCCAGATCAAAGAACTTGAAGGGCGGAAAAGGCTCGAGCTTCGCGAGCTGGTCCTCCAGCACCTTGGCCTCGGCGACACGGTCGGCGGCCCGCAGCAGCTGCGCCAGGTTGGACATCGCCTGAAGATTGCCCGGCTCCCGTCGCAGCACTTCCCGGAACGCCTGCTCCGCTGGCTGCACATCCCCGTGCCGTCGATACACCACGCCCAGCGTGTTCAGCGCAGAGGTCAGATGCGACGACTGCAGCCACGCCGCCCGCGCCCACCAGTAGGCGCGGTCCAGCATGCCCTGCGCCATCCATTCGGCGGCGCGATTGTTCATGTACATCGCCACCACCGTGGACTCGTCCAGCTCCATCGCCCGCTGCCGCCGGATCTGGACACCGGGCAGAAAGTCGATCACGGTGATGGTCTCCTGATCGCCCAGCACACGGAAGTCGGTGGGACGACGGCCCAGGCCGATGTTCACATGGCCGGAGACGACCTGCAGGTCGGCCACGCGGCTGACCTGCTCCTCCTGGTAGATCTGACGGAAGGTCACCGGGATACCGAGCTCGCGGGCGAAGGACGCCGTCATCAGCGTCAGCGACAGGCAGTTGCCCATGCGGGCATCAAAGGCCTCGCCCGCGGTACGGGTCATCTCGGCGTCGTATTCCAGCCGCAGCTGACCCGGGGCGCCCAGGGCTTCCACCAGCACGTCGCGCGGTTCGCGGCCCCGTAGGCCGTGGGTCAGTCGCTGTGCGATGAAGGTCCGCATGCCGGCACTCGGGGCCAGGATGCGGTCGGCGTCGATGACCTCCTGCTGGGGTGGAAAGAGCTTGTCGTGGACCAGGGCCGTCGGCGGCACGTCGTCGCGCAATGGCGCCACCGCGCAGGCGGAGAGCATGGCCATCAGAAGGGCCAGACCCGCAGAGGCCAGCAGGCGACCGGGTCGGCGCAGAAGCGCATGGATTGCTGCTGGTGCAGCCGCATACCTAGCCGCACACATCGCCGCACACATCGCCGCATTCGCCATGGCTCCCCGAGCCTGGGCCGCGGCCCAAGGCCCGACCCAGCGCTCCGGTGAGGGTCTCAACGCGTCATCCCATCGAACATCCAGCAGCGTAGACATCGCGATCTCCGACGCAGCCTCTGTTGTGGGCTGCTGACGCAGATACTAGACCCGCGCGCGCGCCCTTGCACGCGGGATGCGACGGACGGGGACGTCGCGGCCATGCTGCGCTGCGACATGAGGACGCGGCCTGGCAAGGCGCTGCTGGAGGTCGACAGGCGCCGCTTGGCGGCCCAGCGGCAGATGCGGCATCAGGCGCAGACGCCTCAGGCGCCGACGTGAAGCGGCATGCGCTCGCATCCCCTTCAGCGCGCGGCCTGCCGTGCCACCACGAAGACCGCCACACTGCGCGCCGGTACGGTGAACCGCCCCGTCGCGGTGTCTGCGGCCGCCTGCGTCGCCACCACCCGGTCGGCTGCGGACGTCGCCGCCTGCACCGGATGCAGGCGCCAGTCGTGTCCCGCCTCCGAAGGCAGGGCGAGGCTCACCGCGTCTTCGCGTGCATTGATCAGGTAGAGGATCCGATCAAAGCCCGCATCCGCCCGGCCGGTCCCATCCAGCCGTCCCACCACCAACCCGGCCAGCTGACCGGGACCGGTGTTGTAGAACTGCAGCCGCTGCTGCACCTCCTCCGCACGGCTCAGCCGCAGCAGCGGGGTGCTGGCACGGATGCGCAGCAGATCCAGAAACGCCCGATTCGTCCAGTCAATGACGGCCGGGGATGGTCGGAGGGTGGCATCGGCCAGCAGCGGCCGGAGCAGCGGATAGTCGCCGCCGTTGTCGGCCTTGGGCGGCAGGCCACGACCAAAGCCGTTGTCCTGACCGCGCCAGTCCAGCGAATTGAACCAGTCGCCGGAGTCATAGCTGTTGCGGTCCATCGACTTGGACCGCAGCAGTTCGCCCCCCGCATGGAAATAGGCGACCCCCTGGCTCAGCGCGTTGATGCCCAGCGCCAGGATCTGCACCCGGGCCCGGTCCTCGGGGCGGGTGGTGGTCGGCAGCTTGAGCACCAGTGCATCGAACAGCGTCTGGTTGTCGTGGTTCTCCACATAGTTGACGGTCTCTCCCGGCATCGACGCGTATCCCGCCGGCTGGTCGCCATAGGGCATCTGCGCACCGCTGCGCTGCTGGCCATCGAGGTTCTCGAACCGATAGCTGCGCAGCGTGCCGGCCAGCGCCAGGCGCAGCAGGTCCGCCTGGCGCAGCCATTCGGCCTGGCGCGGCGCATCGCCCACCGGTGCGGCCACAATGAAACCCGGGTGCGCGCGCGAGGCCGCGGCATCGTCACCGGCCGCGCCGCCCCGCACGGCGTCCCGCCCGCGGTCGCTGAAGGTGCCGATGCCGGTGCCGTTGAGCGACAGCTGCGACGCCTGCACAAATCGCGCGCCGTTGGCCACTTCACCAAAATTCCAGCCTTCGCCAATCAGCGGCACATCGTGGCCCAGGGTCTGTCGCAGGCGCGCCTGCAGCCGCTCCATCACCGCTCGCGGCTGGTGCCCCATCAGGTCGAAGCGGAAGGAGTGCATCCCGTAAGCCTGCGCCCACAGGACCACCGAGTCCACCAGCAGCCGGCCCATCATGCGGTGCTCGGTGGCGGTGTTGTCGCAGCAGGTGGAGCGCTCCACGCGGCCCTGGCGGTCGAGCCGGTGGTAGTACATCGGCACGATGCGGTCCAGCACCGACTGCGGATGCTGACCGGCGGACGAGGTGTGGTTGTAGACCACATCCATGCCCACCCGCAGTCCTGCGCGGTTCAGGGCCATCACCATCGCGCGGACTTCGCGGATGCGCACGGCACCGTCGTCGGCATCGGTGGCGAAGCTGCCTTCCGGTGCGTTGTAGTGGAAGGGGTCATAGCCCCAGTTGAAACAGTCGCTGCCCGCCACGGCGGACACGGCCGCCTGCTGCTGATCGCTGTCCGGCGCGGCGGTGGGCACCTCGGGTACGGTGCAGCGCTGCTCCGGCACGGTGGCCAGGTCAAAGATGGGCAGCAGGTGGATGTCGGTCAGGCCGGCCGCAGCCAGTGCGCGCAGATGGCGCATGCCCAGGGACTCGTCCTGGGTAAAGGCCAGGTACTTGCCACGGAGGTTGGGGGGCACGGAGGGGTCATCGCGGGAGAAGTCCCGGACATGCAGCTCGTACAGCACCATGTCGGTGGACGACTGGGCTGGCGCTGGGGCCGGATGATGGCGCCAGCCGGCGGGGGACAACGAAGGGTCTGACAGGTCGGCCACATAGCTGCGGCGAGAGTCGGCCGACAGGCTGACGGAATAAGGGTCGGTGACGCGGTTGCGGACCCAGCCGGTGCCAGGCACGAAGACGTCCACGAGGTATTGGTAATACTGGCCGGCATGCAACTGCGGCATGCGGGCGGACCAGACGCCTGTGCGAGGATCACGGCGCATCGGCTGATGCTTCACTGCAGCGGCCTGGGGTCCCGGGTAGAGACAGACGGAGACCTGTCGGGCGGTGGGAGCCCAGAGTTTGAAGCCGGCGGGTGCCTGGGTCGCCGAAGCTCTGGCGCCCGAAGCGGAGGCTGCACCGGCGATCGAACCAACGGACGCACGGTGGCGCACCGTGACGCCGAGCCCGGGTTCAACCGCCGCCGCCGCATACAGCGCATCCAGTGCGCGGGCGGGCTGGACGGCGGTGGCTTGCAGCACACGCCCGTCAGCATCTTCAAGCGCCAACAACAACTGGCCCTGCAGCAGCGTCTGACGCCGCGCGCGCGAAACGTCGCCAGGCAGCGCCCCTTCGGCACCCGGGCCAAGATAGGCGGTTGCCGTGAGCACGTCTGCGGTCAGCGGCGCCCGAGTGGGCGCAAGCGCCATCACGGTGTCTGCTCCCGATAGCCGTCCGGTCTTCGGATCGAGCGACAGCGTCCCCGCAGGGGCGTGATGCAGCCGCAGTCGCTGACCCGGCTCGAGATTCAGACCCGGCCAGCGCAACCGGCCCTCATCCAGCCACACCGCTCGGGCGGGCGCGCCCGCCGCATGGAGCGCAGTGACACCCGGCGTTTCGGTGCTGAGGACAGTCGCGAGCGGACCCTCGCAGGCTTCGATGCCTGCGGGGGCAAGGGAGCGGAGGCGCTGCGTCGCCTGGGCGTCGGCAGCGACGGAAGCCGTCGCCAGAGTCGCGCCGGCGATCGCCAGGCAACCGGCAACAAGCGTCCACAGACGCGGGCTACCCTGAACGGGCCGCGGAACACACACTCGCATGAAGTCTCCAATCGAAGCATCGGCCTCTGCATCATCGGTGGCAGAGATTCCGGAACGCCAAACGCCCGGGCGATGGTAGCAAAACTACATCGCCGGGACCGACCGGGTTTTCAGGCGACGTCATTCACCCTATGCTGCTGGGAGAAACCGGCAAGGACGACGAACGGTGGGGGAACAGCGCCGAGCGCACCGCCCTCGAATTCCCGTACTTTTGCTACAAGACTGGATGGAGACTGGACTGTGATCACTGCCTCGAAGGCCTTTGCGCGCCACTGGCTCGCCCCCCTGACCGCCCCTGCGCGCGCTGCGCTGCCGAAGGCCGCCGCGGCAGTCCTGCTGGCCCTCACCAGTGGCGCCTGGGCTGCCAAGCCGCCGACACCCCCGACGCCACCGGTGGATCTCAGCCCCGTGCCCGCCCGGATGCAGCCCAGCCCCCTGCCGGACGGCTGGGAGCACGGCGCCTTCATGGAGATCTTCGTCCGCGGCTACCAGGACAGCGACGGCGACGGCATCGGCGACCTGCGCGGACTCATCCGCCGGCTGGACTATCTGCAGGCGCTGGGTGTGAAGGGTCTGTGGCTGATGCCGATCCAGGCCAGTGCCGATCATGACCATGGTTATGCGACCGTTGACTACCGCCGCATCGAGCCGCAGTACGGCACGCTGGAAGACTTCGACACGCTGATCCGCGAAGCGCATCGCCGCGGCATCGGCGTGGTGATGGACTACATCCTCAATCACAGCGCGCGGCAGCATCCGTTGTTCACGGCGGCGCAGTCCAAGCCCGACAGCCCGTGGCGCGACTGGTTTGTCTGGTCGGATGCGCCCTTGAAGGACCTGCAGGCCTGGACCATCTTTGATCAGACGCCGTGGCACCTGCCCGAAGGCGCCCGGACACGCTCACGCTACTTCGCCACCTTTGGCCAGGACATGCCCGACTTCAACATGCGCAATCCGGCCGTAGTGCGCTATCACGAAGACAGCCTGCGTTTCTGGCTCAACCGCGGGTTGGACGGCTACCGGCTCGACGCCGTACCGCACCTGATCGAGAACAATGCCAGGGACTGGAACGACCAGCCGGAAAGCCGCGTGCTGACCGGCGCCTTCACCCGGCTGATCAAGTCCTACCCCCGCCGCCATGTGGTGTGCGAGGCCACCGCCGAGCCGACGGTGTACGCACAGCCGGAGATCTGCGGCAGCGCCTTCGCCTTCGGCCTGGAACGCGCCATCATCACCGCGGCGAAAGGCGATCACGAGGCATCGGAAGCGGCGGTCGCCAAGGTCGCGAGTTGGTTCACCCAGGCGCCGCTGTCGATGGCCACGATGCTCAGCAACCACGATATCTTCGCCGGCCAGCGGGCCTGGGATCAGTTCGGCGGCGATGAGCGGCGCTATCGGCTGGCCGCAGCCACCTATCTGCTGTTGCCGGGGACGCCGTTCATCTACTACGGCGAAGAGATCGGGCAGGCCGGACTCACCGAGCTGCCGGGGGATCAGCCGCTGCGGGCGCCGATGAGCTGGACGGCGGAGGGCGGCTTCACTCGGGGCCAGCCGTTCCGACCGCTGTCGCCCAACCGCGCTTCCCACAATGCGCAGGCGCAGGAAGCGGATCCAGCGTCCCTGCTGCACTTTTATCGGGCGATGCTGGCCTTGCGCAATGGGCAGCCGTCGCTGGCGCGTGGCAGCTACGAGGCGCCAGTCGCGCAGGGTCAGGTCCTGGCCTTCCAGCGCGAGTGGCAAGGCGAGCGCACGCTGGTGGCGATCAATTACGGTGAGACGGCGGCCCGGCTGGCCTTGCCGGTGTCGTCGGAGATGGTGCTGCGGCAGCTCTATCCGGCAGCGTCGGCCGTGGGCGGTAGGACGGAGGGTATGACGGGCGGGATGTCGGGCGCCGCATCGGTGATGTCGGCCACCGCCGTCGTCGCACCAGCGGCCGCCACCGAGTCTGCGTCCGCTTCGTCGTCCATGCCTTCCTCCGTTCAGGCAGACGCAGCAACAAGCGCGCGCTCCGCCCGCGCTTCCAACAGCGTCAACAACGCTCAGCTCGACCTCATGCTGCCCCCGCTGTCCGTGCAGGTCTATCGCCTGCGTTGAAGCGGCGCCATGCAACGCCGCCCCTTCCTGCTCACCGCCCTCTCCGGATTTTCGGCCGCCCTGGCCTCCCCTGCCATGACGAACACCTCCTCTTCCAGCGGCGCCTCCGTCAGCGGCGACGCTGCCAGCGCGTCGCCCATCGTGCCCGGCGACGGCGCCGCATCCGCAACGAGTGCTACCGGCGAGACAAGTGTGCCGGGCGCCACAGCCGCGGCCGGCTTCCATCTGGACCGCGTGGAGCCGCCGCACTGGTGGGTGGGCATGGCCCAGCCGGACCTGCAGGTGCTGCTGCACGGCAGCGGCATTGCCGCCCTGGAGGCCACACTGGCGCCCACTCCGGGAGTCGCGTTGCGCCGCGTCCACCGCGGCGACAGCTCCAACTATCTCTTCCTCGACCTGGAGATCAGCCCTCAGGCCGCAGCCACCGACCTGACCCTGGAGCTCCGGCGCGGCAACGAGCTCGTGCTGAAGCACCGCTATCCGCTGAAGGCGCGCCGCCCCGGCTCGCGCAACCGCAAGAGCTTCGGCCCCGCCGATGCCATTTACCTCGTCGTGCCGGACCGCTTCGCCAACGGCGACCCTGGAAACGACCAGGTGCCGGGCATGAAGGAAGGCGTCGACCGCGGCCATCCGGACGCACGCCACGGCGGCGACCTCGCCGGCCTTCGTCGCCACCTGCGCTACATCGCGGAGATGGGCTTCACCATGATCTGGCCCACGCCGCTGGTGGAGAACAACAGTCCGCGCTACAGCTACCACGGCTATGCGGCGACCGACTTCTATCGCATCGACCCGCGCTTTGGCAGCCACCAGGACTTTCTCACCGTGGTGAAGGAAGCCGCCGACCTGGGAGTGGGCTGGATCCAGGACATCGTGCTCAACCACATCGGCAGTGAGCACTGGTGGATGAAGGACCTGCCCACCCAGGACTGGGTCAATCAGTGGTCGACCTACACCGAGACCCACCATGCGCGGATCTCGCTGCAGGACCCCTACGCCGCACCCAGCGACCGTCAGCGCTTCTCCGACGGCTGGTTCACCCGCACCATGCCCGACCTCAATCAGCGTCAGCCGCTGGTGGCGACCTACCTGACGCAGATGACTCTCTGGTGGATCGAGGACGCCGATCTCGCCGGCATCCGGACGGACACCTACAGCTACTCCGACCCGGCCTTCCTCACCGCCTGGTCCGCGCGGCTGCGGGAGGAATATCCAGCGCTGAACATCGTCGGCGAGGAATGGAGCCCGCATCCGGCAGTGGTGGCCTACTGGCAGGCGGGCAAGCACAACCATGACGGGTATGTCTCCTCGCTGCCCAGCCTGATGGACTTCCCGCTGTACGGCGCGCTGCTGGCCGGTCTGACCGATGCTGACACGCACGACGGCGGCCTGATGCGCCTCTACGAAACCCTGGCGCATGACTTCGTCTATCCGCGTCCGGACCAGCTGGTGCTGTTTGAAGGCAATCACGACACCCCTCGCCTGTTCAGCGTGCTCCACGAAGACGTGGCGCTGACTCGCATGGCGTGGACCTGGCTGGCTTTCATTCGCCGCATCCCGCAATTCCTGTATGGCTCGGAGGTGCTGCTGACCAGCCCGCGGCATCGCGACGATGGGGCGGTGCGCGCCGATTTCCCCGGCGGCTGGGTCGGCGACCGCGTCAATGCGGTGACCGGTGAAGGACTCAGCGATGCACAACGCGAAGCCCAGGCCTTCCTCAAGCGCCTGCTGAACTGGCGCAAACACGAGCGGCTGGTCCATGAGGGCGGGCTGATGCAGTATGCACCGCTGGACGGCACGCACGTGCTGTTCCGCTATGCGCCGGGTGACACCACCGGCCGGCAACGCCGCCTGATGCTGGTGATGAACAAGCGCAGCGAATCGCAGCGGCTGGCCCTGGACCGCTTCCGCGACATGGTGCGTCCGGGCGAGCTGGCGCAGGAGGTGATGAGCGGGCGCACCTTCCTGCTGGGCACCGACCTGGACGTGCCCGGCAAAACGGCGCTCCTTCTGGTGGTGTCCTGAGCGGACGCTGCGCGAGCGGCTGACCGCTTCCCTCCCACGGGGGGAATGGCGGCCTGCCGTCCCGGCCTACACTGGTCACGACCACGGCAGACAGGAGAGATCGTGCCACCGAGCTTCGACGACACCGATGGCGATCTTGTGATCGCCGCGCGAGACCTCACGCCCACGGAGGCCCACATGCTGTGTGGCTGCCTGGCCGCGGCCGGCATTCCGGCCGAAGCCGGCGACACCAACCTGGTGCAGGCCCATTCGCTGCTGGCGATCGCCGTGGGCGGCGCCTGCATCCGCGTGCCGCAGCGGTATCTGACGCAGGCACAGGCGACCATCGCCGCCATGCGGGATGGCGACTTCAGCCTTGATGAGAACTTCGACCCGGGCGCCCCGCAGGACTGATCAAAAGCTGTGACGCATCCCCACCGACAGCAGTGTGGGATGGGAGCCCGGCGTGGCTCCCGGGCTGTTGATCGCAAAGTCGTAGGACGCCGCATCGTCATTGCGGATGCGGCTGGCCATGGCGAATATCGAGGTGCGGCGGGACAGCGCGTAATCCGCGCCGACGGTGACCTGTGCTGCACCGGTCTCGTCGCCGCTGCGCACGGCGCCGATGCGGTCGGTGGACGGTCCCTTGCCGTCACCGGCCACCGTCAGCCCGCCCATCAGACTGAAGGCCTGCCACTTGTGCACCAGCGACACATACAGAGCATCGCGCCGCAGACGGCCGCTGGCGGTGCCGTAGTCGAGCCGCTCCACAAGTCCGGCCAAGCGGGTGTCTCCCCAGGTCCAGCTGGCGCCCAGCTTCCAGCCGCGGTCGGTGCTGTCCGCGGTCTGGAAGTGGCGATGCAGTTCATGGGCCAGCACGGCGGTGAAGGCGCCGCTCACATACGTGGCCGAGCCGGACCAGAGCGACGGCCGGGCGCCGGTGAGCGCCGAACGGTCTTCCCCGGGGGAATAGGCCAGCTTGCCGGACCATCCGGCCCAGGTCGGCGTCCAGTACTGCACCACGTTCTGCTGACGCCGGTCGAATGAAGTCGTGTCGCTGACATTGCTGGCAATGGACGCCGAGCCATTGCTGATCAACGCCATATAGCCGGCGGTGGTCGGATAGAAAGGGTCGAAGCCGGAGGTGGCGGCGTTGTACGGCAAGGTCCACACCCCCGCGAAGGCGGTGCCCCAGGGGCCGCTGAGCCCCAGGCGGGTGTCGCGGTTGGCGAGACTGGTGCCGCCGCCGCTGTCCACCAGCACCGAGCCTTCGATCTGCCACACGACGCGCAGATCGTCGCCGAGCGATTCCTGGCCCTTGAAGCCGAGCACCGACCGGTAGTTGCTCAGCCGCGACTGGCGTCCGTGGCCCCCCCCGCTGACCGATTCGGCGGCGACGTTGAGGCGGCCGTAGAGGGTGAGGTCGGTGGTCTCGCCCTGATGCGACGTCTGCGTGTTCGCAGCGCGGGCTGGGGCGGCGGCGACGCCGTCCTCCTGCGCCTGCGTAGTCGGACTGAACAGCTGCAAGGCGCAGCCCACCAGGATGCAGGCGGTGCCCGGGGTGGCGCCCACGGTGCGACGTCTGAAAGAGGCGTACGGGCGCCCGGCGAGCAGGGGGAACGGCAGGAACTTCATCCGCCCATGGTCCGCTTCACGCCGGGTCTTCCACAGACCCGTGCTGGCGGTTCACCCACGCCACCAATGACGGGGACACGTCCCCGCCATCTGGGTGAGTCCCTGCGCTGAAAGCTGCTGACAAGTGGTGGCAGCACCCGACGAATGGTGATTGAAAGACTGGATATCCATCCAGTATTCTTTCACCTCAGACGCAAGCAGAGAGGAACGCCACATGCGCAAATATGAAGTCATCCTGGACCGGGTGCCGGTCCCCTATCACGAGCGGGATCTGGCCCGCACCATCGCCCGTCAGGTGCTGGACGCCCGGCTGGGAGGTCCCCAGGGCGTGATCGACGTCTTCCACGCCTGCTCCGCCATCACTGGCGGAGACGCCCGCTGGACGATTCCCGCCAGCGCCTCCCGGGCGGATTGCGCCATGGTCAAGCGCTGGCGCCGTGCCACCGAGGCGGCGCTGGATGCCATCAGCCAGGCCTTCGCGCAGGTGTTCGTCGGCATGTCGGAAGAAGATCTGGCGCTGGCCCGTGCGGACGAGCACCTGACCATCCGTCCGCTGGAAGAAAGCACCCCCGCAGACAACACCCGCGAGCTGCTGGCGCAGGCACGTGTGGGCCTGCCCTGGACGGCCACCGCCGCGGTGCTGGTGACGGCAGTGAGCAATGCTGCGGCGATGGCACACGCAGGCGCGATGGCTCGCTGAACGGGGGCGCGGAACAGTTCCGCGGTGAGCAGTTGAGCGGTGAGCAGTTGAGTCGCAGAGCGGGTGAGCGGGTGAGCGGGTGAGCAGCCGAGCGGATGAAGCGCCCAGCCACACGCCCGCCGCTTCGCCGTGGCGGGTTGGGCGCTCTTACTCGAACACCACCGGCTCGCCCTCGCCCTCCGTCTGGCGCTCCGGTTCCTGGGTCGTCAGCAGTTCGCTCAGCAGGGACGTCGCATAGTTGCCCGGGGGCAGTGTGAAGCTGAGCACCAGCTGTTCGCCCTGTGAGTCGCCCTGTGAGTCGTCCTTTCGCCACTCCCAGGTCATGTCACCCGGCAGCGCCACCAGCGAGCGACGCTCCTGCTCCAGGCCGGCATGCTCCAGGCCATCGCAAAGCAAGGCATGGCGCTCCGCCACGCCGTTCTCCAGCGCCTGCGCCTGCTCGGTGGTGCTGACACGGCCACGGCCCCACATCGGACCTGTCGGGCGGCCGGCTTCGTCCATCACGTCGCCCGGCAGCGCCTGCCCCCAGAGCCCTTGCTCGATGCGCAGTGCCAGCACTTCGTTGAACAGGAAGGACCGCACGGCCGACAAGTAGATGCCCTTCTTCTTCGGATTGCGCACCCGGATCTCGCGGGCCAGCATCAACCGGCCCTGTTCGACGTTGCCGCCTTCATGACCGAATCGCTGCGCGCCGAAGTAGTTGGGCACCCCTTGCGAGGCTGCGGCCTTGAGGTTGGCCTCCACCGCTTCCCGGTCGCCCTTCAGGTCCCGCAGCACGATGCGGAAGCGGTTGCCCAGCAGGTCGCCGGGACGCAGCTTCTTCACATGGCGGCTTTGGCTCAGCACCTTGAATTCGGGATGCTGCAGCTGGGTCAGGTCCGGCGTCTCGCCCTTGGGCAGATAGATGCTGAACCACTGGCGGGTGATGGCGTACCGGTCCTTGAGACCGGCATAGCCCACGTCCTTGTCCAGCACGCCGGCCGCGGCGGCCAGTTGCTGGGCGACGAAGGCGGTGTTGGCCCCGTTCTTCTCCACCTCGATCCACACATGCTCACCGGCCCCGGAGGGCAGTTGCAGAGCCAGTTCGGTGACGTTGAAGTCTTCGTTGTGAAGCTTGAGCGTGGCGGTCGCGCCGCTGGCCGGATAGGCATGCGGCCATTGCGGCAGGCGGAGGTAGGAGGTGTCGGTCATGGGCAGGAGCGGGGACGGGGGCGCGGGCAGCGGAGCGATGCGCACGGAGGCGCCGTCCAGGCGCAAACGAGGCGGCGTTCAACGCAAGGGCAGCAAATCGCGGATTGTCCTCGATCCGCCTCCACTCGATCCGCGCCCCGATATACCCGTCGCGGGGTGGGTGTCGTCGAGTGGACAGCGCCCCTCCCTGGGCTCGATTCGCCCCCGCTCTGTCCGCTAACTCGCCCGCAGCACCAGCGCCTTGATGCGCGCCAGCCGCGATGCGACCATCGGCATGGTCAATACCGTGGACGCCACCGCCATGAGCAGCAGCGCGGTGAAGGTTTCGCCGGAGATGATCTGCTTGTCCAGCAGCACATTGGCAAAGATGATCATGATCAGCGCCTTGGTCTGCAGCAACCATCCGATGATGGAGGCCTCGCCCGGCCCCCAGCGCAGCAGTCGCCCTGCCGCCTGCACACCGAGCAGCTTGCCGGACACCGAGGCCACCAGCAGCAACCCCGCAGCCGCAAACACCAGCCCGCCCTCCACGCCCCAGCGGGTGCGCAGCCCGGAGCTGAGGAAGTAGATGGGCATCAGTACCAGCAGCACGTGGTGGCGCAGGGCATCGCGCTCCGCTTCTTCAAACCATTCGGCATCCATCACCACCCCGGCCAGGAAGGCGCCGACCATGTAGTGCAGGCCGCACCAGTCCGCACCGAAGGCGCACAGCACCAGCCAGACCAGGCCGGCCATCCAGCGGTCGGCACGGCTGAGCATGCGCATCAGCCGGCGCATCAGCACCGTCGCCACGCCGAAGGCCAGCAGGAAGAGCAACTGCCTCCCCACCCGCTCCCAGTCCATCAGGATGACGGCCAGCACCGTCCAGATGGCGAGATCGTCCAGGCTGGCGTAGCGCAGAATGCGCTGCCCCATGGGCTGGCGCAGGATGTCCAGCTTTTCCATCAGCAGGATGAGGATTGGCAGCGCCGTCACCGCGCAGGACATGCCCACGCCGACGACGAACTGCCAGCGCTGCGCGGCGGCGCCCATCCACTGGTCGCCCAGACCCAGCAGCACCAGCGCGGCCAGTGCGCCAAAAACCATCGGCACGCCCAGCGCCAGCCCGGCGGTGATGCCGCTCTCCACGCGGTGCGCCCAGGCTTTGCCCAGGTCCAGCTCCATGCCGGCCAGCCAGACGAAGAGGATCACCGCCCACCACGAGACGCCGTTGAGCGCCTGCACCACGTCCGGCTTGAACAGCGCCTGGAAGGCCTCTGGAAAGACGCCGCCCAGCAGGCCCGGGCCCAGCAGGACACCGGTGAGGATCTGCACCACCACCAGCGGTGCGAACTGATCGGTGCCGCCCAGCCGCCAGATGAGATACGGAACGGCCAGGGTGACCGCCAGCGCGATCAGGAATAGCTCGGTGGTGCCCATGGTGTCTCCGGCGGCGCTGGGTGTCAGCTCATTTTTTGCCGATTTTGACAACGTTGTCTGGCCGCCGTCCGAGGGAATGCCCGAATGCGCGCGTGCCCGGCTGCCCGGCTGCCCGGCTGCCCGGCTGCCCGGCTGCCCGGCTGACCGGCTGCCCGGCTGACCGGCTGACCGGCTGACCGACTGACCGAGTGACCGAATGCTCCGCGCCCGACTCAGCGTTTCACGCCGGCCGGGCTACGGTGACTCGAACCGTGAATGACTCGAGCCAGGACTCGATCAGTTACTCGGGCAGGTGGGCCAGCCCAATCGGCGCACGCCCCGCCGCCGCGCTGATCAGCCCCAGCACCCGCCCCGGCTCACTGCCCACCATGTCCCAGGTGAAGCGCCAGCCCCAGTTGCCGCCCAGGATGCCAGGCACGTTCATGCGGTGCTCGCTGCCCAGGCCCAGCACGTCCTGCATCGGATACACCGCCAGGTTGGCCACCGAATTGGCGCAGGCCCGGATCATCGCCCAGTGGATGTCGTGGTCCCCGCAGGCCAGATAGGTGCCGGCAAAGGCCCGCTCGCGCGGGCTGGCCTGGTTCCACCAGCCCCGCACCGTGTCGTTGTCGTGGGTGCCGGTGTAGGCCACGGCCGCACGCGGCCAGTTCTGCGGCAGGAACTCGTGGGTGCCGTCGCCGCCAAATCCGAACTGCAAAATCTTCATGCCGGGGTACCCCAGCGCATCGCGCAGCTCGTGCACGTCTGGCGTGATGAAGCCCAGGTCCTCCGCCACCACCGGAATCTCGCCCAGCTGCTTGGCGATGGCATCGAACAGCGCCTTGCCCGGTCCGGTCATCCAGCGGCCCTGGGTCGCGTCCGGGCTGCTGCCCGGAATCTCGTAGTACGCCGCGAATCCGCGGAAGTGGTCGATGCGGAAGACATCCGCATTCACCAGCGCCCGCTTCACCCGCGCCGTCCACCAGTCGAAGTGTTCGTGGGCCATCTTGTCCCAGCGGTACAGCGGATTGCCCCAGCGCTGGCCGGTGGCCGACAGTGCATCGGGCGGCACGCCGGCCACCACGGTCGTCTGGAACTGATCGTCCAGTTCATACAGATCCGGGCGGGCCCAGCAGTCGGCGCTGTCATGCGCAACGAAGATCGGCAGGTCGCCCATGATGAAGACGCCGCGCTCGTTCGCATAACGCTTCAGCTCGCCGCACTGCACGTCGAAGCACCACTGCACGAATTGCCAGAAGGCGATCTCGTCGGCGTATTGCTCCCGGGCGCTGGCCAGGGCCTTCGGCTCCCGGGCGGCCAGGTCGCGCGGCCATTCCCACCAGGGCTGACCGTTGCGCGGCGAGCGGATGGCCATGAACAGGGCGTAGTCGGGCAGCCAGTGCGCCTGGCTGTCGCACCAGGCGGCATAGGCGTCACGCTGCTCCGGCGTGGCCTTGCTGAAGAATCCCGCGGCCGCTGCGCGCAGTTGCCGCTCTCGCCACGGCAGCACCTGGCCAAAGTCCACCCGCTGTGAGGCAAAGCCGCCGGCCGGCAGCTCCGGCGTGTCCAGCCAGCCCTGCGCCACCAGCGGCTCCAGCGCCACCATCCACTGGCTGCCGGCAAAGGCCGACACGCCCTGGTAAGGGCTCTCGCCCGGGCCGATCGGCGTGCTGGGCAGCCACTGCCACAGGGTCTGGCCAGCGGCTTGCAGCCAATCCACGAAGTGACGGGACTCGGGACCGAAGTCGCCGATGCCGTGCGGCCCCGGCAGGGAGGTGATGTGCAGCAGCACGCCGGAGTGGCGCTGGTTCAGGTCGATGCTCATGGCGGTCTCGCGATGTCTCGGAAGGGTGTTGTGCGTTCGAAAGGATGGGGGGTATGGAGGGTCTGTGCAGGTCCGGTGCGCAGGTTCAGACCGGCGCCTCCGCCGCCAGCAGCATCAAGGCCCGTGCCGGCACAGACAGGGACAGCGACGCCACCCGCCCGGGCGGTGTCACCTCGCTGCTGTCGATCCGCAGGGACCAGGCCTGCCGGCTGCGGCCCATGGTCGTCGGCGGCAGCTGGAACGGATGATCGCAGGGCGATGGATTGAACAGCAGCAGCAGGTCTTCGGAGCCGTCGCTCAGCCGCACGGCCAGCGCATGGGAGCCGCCGTCGTGCCAGTCCTCCTGGCGCATGTCACGGCCGGAGGGATGGAACCAGCGCAGGCTTACCGCCTCGTCGCCCCCACTGCTGAACCAGCGTCCGTGACGCAGCAGCGGATGTTCACGCCGGCAGCGCAATACCTCGCCGACAAATCCGGCCAGCGCCAGATCGGCGCCCTCCCAGTTCAGCCAGCCGATGTCGTTGTCCTGGCAGTAGGCGTTGTTGTTGCCGCCCTGACTGTTGCCGATCTCGTCGCCCGCGTACAGCATGGGCGTGCCCTGCGACAGCAGCAGCGTGGCCAGCAGCGCCCGCTGCACACGGCGACGGGTGTCGCGAATCTGAGGATCGTCGGTCGGGCCTTCGGCGCCGAAGTTGTGGCAGAGCTCGCCGTCGCGGCCGTCGCGGTTGTCCTCGCCGTTGGCCTCGTTGTGCTTGTGGGAGTAGCTCACCAGATCGGCCAGGGTGTAGCCGTCATGCACCGCCAGGAAGTTGACCGACGCCAGCGGCGATCGCTGCCCCTGCTGGAAGACATCGCTGGAGGCGGTGAAGCGCCTCGCGAGCGCGCCGCGGTTCACCGGCCCGCCGTCGGGGCCGTGCCCCAGCCAGTAACCGCGCACGCCGTCCCGGAACTTGTCGTTCCATTCCATGAAGCGGCCCGGGAACTGTCCCAGCTGATAACCCTGCGGCCCGGCATCCCAGGGCTCTGCAATCAGATGGACCTGGGACAGCAGCGGATCCTGCCGCAGCGCGGTGTAGAAGGCCGCCTGAGGATCGTGGCCGCAATCGGTGCGCCCCAGCACCGGTGCCAGGTCGAAGCGGAATCCGTCCACGCCCATCTCCGCCACCCAGTAGCGCAGCGAATCCAGCACCAGCTGGGTCACCCGCGGATGCTGCACCCGGACCGTGTTGCCGCAGGCGGTGAGGTTCTCCAGCTTGGACGGGTCGTCCGGCTGCAGGCGGTAGTAGCTTTTTTGGTCCAGTCCGCGCAGTGAGAGCGTGGGGCCGTATTCGTTGCCCTCGGGCGTGTGGTTGTAGACCACATCGAGCACCACCTCCAGGCCGGCGTCATGCAAGTCGCGCACCATCGCGCGGAACTCCTGCGCCACAGCGGTGGGGTCGTGCCGCACGGCGCTGCTGGCCAGGCGCGGGTCCGGGCAGAAAAAGCCCAGCGTGTTGTAGCCCCAGTAGTTGCGCAGGCCGGTGTGGGCCAGATGGGGCTCATCGATGGTGTATTGCACCGGCAGCAGCGACAGCGTCGTCACTCCCAGGCGCTTGAAATGCGCAATGGCCGCCGGATGGGCCAGGCCCGCATAGCTGCCGCGCAGCGCCTCCGGGATGTCCGGATGACGCATGGAAAAGCCCTTCACATGCACCTCGTACAGCACGACCGATTCCGGCGCGTGGCGGGGGGCATTGGCGCGCGGGTCGAGCGTCAGCGCGGTGGTGGAAGTGGCAGCGGCAGCGGCGGAGATCCCAGCACCAGCACCAGCACCAGCACCAGCACCAGCACCAGCACCAGCATCAGCATCCGTATCCGCGTCCGTACCGGCACGGACGGCCCTGCCACTCGGCGGCGCCACGCGGGCCTTCAATGCGATCGCACCGTTATCCCGCGCGTCCAGAATCATCGGGCCGTCGGGATGTCCCAGCGGATAGCCGTGATGTTCGGCCTGCCAGCTGAACTGGCCCACGATCTCGCGGGCATACGGATCCAGCAGCAGCTTGCTGGCATTGAAGCGGTGACCTTCCTGCGGCGCATGCGGACCATGTGCGCGCAAGCCGTAGACGAGGCCCGCTCGTGCACCGGGCAGGAAACCCGACCAGATGCCGTCCACCGGTCCCTGCAGCGGATAGCGGGCCAGCTCGCGCTGCCCGGCGTCGTCATAGAGGCAGACCTCGACCCGCCACGCGTGCGCCGAGAAGACCGCGAAGTTCACCCCGCCGTCGCGGACATGGGCGCCAAGCGGCTCATGCCGTCCGGGCTGGAGAGGAAGGGTCTTGGTCATCATCGTCATCAAACGGGGGAATCGGTGGACGCGGCATCGGCCGCGGCCACCAGAAAAAGCGTGGACATCGGCGGCAGCTGCAGCACCAGCGCGCCGTGCTCGACCCGGGGTTCGGGTCGGCCTTGCATCCAATCGGTACCGCCGAAGGCTTCGGCATCGGTGTCCAGCAGCAGCTGCCATCCTGCCCCACCGGAAGGCGAACCGGACGCCGGATCGCAAGGCAGCGGCACGTGATAGTTTTCCCGCGCCACCGGCGTGAAGTTGCTGACCACCACCACCGTCGCCGCCTCCGGGCAACTGCGGGCAAAGGCGAACACCGACTGCTCGCGATCCCGATCCTGCAGCCATTCAAAGCCGCTGGGCTCCGCCTCCTGCCGATGCAGCGCCGGCCAGCGCCGGTATACCGCATTGAGGGCCTCCACCAGCCGCTGCACGCCGGCATGCGCAGGGCGCTCCAGCAGTGCCCACGGCAGCGCGGATTCGAAATCCCATTCCTGCGTCTGCGCGAACTCCTGCCCCATGAACAGCAGCTTCTTGCCGGGGTGGCCCCACATGAAGCCGTAATACGCCCGCAGTGAAGCGAACCGCTGCCAGTCGCCCGGCGTGTCCCAGCGATCCGGCTGGGCCTGCACGGCGAGCGGCATCTCCGCCAGCGGACGATCGTCGGCCGGCATCTTGGCGATCAGCGCGCCTTTGGCATGCACCACCTCGTCGTGCGAGAGCGGCAGCACGAAATTCTCATTGAAGGCGTAGACCAGGCCGAAGGTGATCTTGTCGTGATGCCACTGCCGGAAGATCGGCAGCTCCCGCATGTAATGCAGGGAGTCGTTCATCCAGCCGAGATTCCACTTGTAGTGAAAGCCCAGGCCGCCCGAGGACGTCGGTGCCGACACCAGCGGAAATGCCGTCGATTCTTCCGCAATGGTGATGAACCCAGGCACCTCGCGGCCCAGGATTTCATTCATGTGGCGCAGCAGTGCCACCGCTTCGAGGTTCTCCCGTCCGCCATGGACATTGGGAATCCACTCGCCCGGCTGGCGGGAATAGTCACGGTAGAGCATGGACGCCACAGCGTCCACGCGCAGTCCGTCGACGCCGTGACGCTCCGCCCAGAACAGTGCCGCACCACAGAGGAACTGCCGCACCTGCGGCTTGCCGAAGTCGTAGATCAGCGTGTGCCAGTCCTGATGCCAGCCTTCTCGCGGGTCGGCATATTCGTACAGCGGCGAGCCGTCGAAACGCGCCAGGCCGTGGGGGTCTTCGGGGAAATGCGCCGGCACGAAGTCCAGCAGCACACCCAGGCCGGCGGCATGGCAGGCCGCAACGAAGCGCTGCAGGCCTTCAGGCGGTCCCAGCCGTGCGGTCGGCGCATGCAGGCCGAGGGTCTGGTAGCCCCAGGACGGATCAAACGGATATTCGGTGACTGGCAGCAGCTCCACATGGGTGAAGCCGAGTGCGGCGGCATAGGGCGGCAGCTCCCGCGCCAGCAGGTCCCAGTCCGGGAAGCCGTCATCCTCCCGGCGCCAGGACGTGGGATGCAATTCGTAGATGGACAGTGGCGCCTCGCGCCGATTGGCCTTCGCCCGTGCGGGCGGCAAGGTCACGGGCGGCGGCAGCCCGGCCACGATGCTGGCATTGTCCGGCCGCAGCTCGCCGCGGAAAGCGTACGGATCGGCCTTGAGCGGCAGCGGCTGCCCTTGGGCATCGATCACGGCGAACTTGTAGAAGTCGCCAATCGCCGCGTGCGGCACGAAGACTTCCCAGATGCCTGCATCGCCACGCAACCGCATCGGATGCCGCTCGGCGTCCCAGTCGTTGAAGCTGCCCACCACGCTGACCCGCTGCGCAGCGGGCGCCCAGACGGCAAAGCGGACGCCGTCCCGCCCTTGCCACTGCAGCGGATGCGCCCCCAGCCACAGCCAGGGCCGCAGATGGTCCCCGGCGGCCAGCAGACGCAGTTCGTCCTCGGGCAGCAGATCGATCAGGGACGCATCAACGGACATGGCGATAGAACAACAACGCGTAGGTCACTCCAGGTCTTGGGTCGGGCTGGGCGGCACCAGCCGCGGATTCAGCCCAGACTCTTGGCGGACCAGACCCGATCCACGTATTCCTCGATGGTGCGGTCCGACGAGAACAGTCCCATGCCCGCCATGTTCAGCAGCACGCAGCGCGCCCACGCGACCGGATCGCGGAACAAGTCGTCCACCCGCTCCTGCGCCTTCACATAATCGGCGAAGTCGGCCATCAGCAGGTAGATGTCCTGGTTCAGCAGCTTGTCGACCAGGGCGCGGTATCGACCCGAATCGCCCTGGGAGAAGTCGCCGCGCGAGATCGCATCGATGACGGCCCGCAACTGCGCATTCTGCTCGACATAGTGGCGCGGCTCGTAGCCCACCGCCTTGAGCGCTTCCACCGCCTCGGTGCGCAGGCCAAAGGTGAACATGTGCTCTTCCCCGAAGGATTCGGCCATCTCGATGTTGGCGCCGTCCCAGGTGCCAATGGTCAGCGCACCGTTCAGGGCGAACTTCATGTTGCCGGTGCCGGACGCTTCGGTGCCCGCCGTCGAGATCTGCTCCGACAGGTCGGCCGCGGGGATGATCAGCTCGGCCAGGCTCACACCGTAGTTGGGCAGGAAGACCAGCTTGAGACGGTCGCCCACACGCGGGTCGCTGTTGATCACGCGTCCCACGTCATGCGCCAGCTGGATGATGGACTTGGCCATCACATAGGCCGACGCGGCCTTGCCGGAAATGACCACGGTACGCGGCACCCAGTCCGCCGTCGGATTGGCGATGATGGCCTGATAACGGGCAATGACATGCAGCACGTTGAGCAGCTGCCGCTTGTATTCGTGGATGCGCTTGATTTGCACATCAAACAGGCTGTCCACCGCCACCGTCACACCCAGGTCGCGGCGGATGCGGTCGGCCAGGCGCTGTTTGTTCTCGCGCTTGACGGCCATCAGCGCCTGACCCAGCGCCGGATCGGCCGCCAGTGGCGTGAGACGGCCCATTTCGTCCAGGCGCTGACGCCAGCCGATGCCGATATTGCGGTCGAGCAGCGCAGACAGACCGGGGTTGGCCTGCTGCAGCCAGCGGCGCGGTGTGACGCCATTGGTCACGTTATGGAAACGCTCCGGGAACAGCCGCGCGTAGTCGGCAAAGATGGTCTTGACCATCAGGTCTGAATGAAGCGCCGCCACCCCGTTGACCCGATGCGACGCGACGATGGCCAGCGACGCCATGCGCACCCGGCGCTCGCCGCCCCAGTTGCCCTGGTGGCCGCCTTCGTCGATGAGCGAGACGCGGCGCACCAGTTCGCCGTCGCCGGGGTACTGCTGCTTCACCTGCTCCAAAAAGCGGTGATTGATCTCATAGATGATTTCCAGATGACGCGGCAGCAGGGCCTCGAACAGGCGCACCGGCCAGGTCTCCAGCGCTTCGGGCATCAGCGTGTGATTGGTGTAGCTGACCGCCTGACGGGTGATGGACCAGGCCTGGTCCCAGGCCATGCCGTGCTCATCCAGCAGCAGGCGCATCAGCTCGGCCGGGGCCAGCGCCGGATGCGTGTCGTTCAGATGGATGGCGTTGGCGCGGCCCAGCTGCTCCAGCGTCCCGAACTCCTGCAGGTGGCGCGCGATCAGGTCCTGCAGCGAGGCGCTGACGAGGAAGGCCTCCTGCTTCAGGCGCAGCTGGCGGCCGGCGTCGGTGCTGTCGTCGGGATAAAGAACCCAGTTGATCGCATCGGCGGCCACACGGTGAGCGGCGGCGGCCTGATGATCGCCGCGGCAGAAGGCAGCAAAGTCGATCGGCGCTTCCGCCTGGGCATGCCACTGGCGCAGCGTCGAGACGCGCTGGGTGTGGTGGGCCGGCACGATGAAGTCGTAGGCTTGCGCCACGAGATGGTCAGCCGGCACCCAGCGGCGCGCACCGCCCGCATCCACTTCCACATGACCGCCAAAGCCCACGAGATAACGCAGCTCGGGCCGCATCACTTCCCAGGGATTGCCCTGCGCCATCCAGTCATCCGGCGCTTCGACCTGACGGCCATTCTGGATGCCCTGCGCGAACATCCCATATTGATAACGCAGGCCATACCCGAAGGACGGCAGGCCCAGCTCGGCGAAGGAATCCAGGAAGCAGGCGGCCAGGCGGCCGAGGCCGCCATTGCCCAGCGCAGCGTCCGGCTCACGTTCCAGCACGTCCGGCAGCGTATGGCCCTCGGCGGTGAAGGCGGCGCGCACCGTCTCTTCCAGACCCAGCGCGGCCAGGGCATTGCCCAGGGCACGGCCCATCAGGAATTCCATCGACAGATAGTGCACACGACGCACCGACGCCTTGAGGCCGCGACGGGCGTCTTCGGCCTGCGTGTCGGCCCAGCGCTGGGCCAGCAGTTCACGGCAGGCATGGGCGGCGGCGCGCAGCAGGGCTTGCGGGCTGGCCGCTTCGCCGCCGACATGCAGCTCGCGCTGCAGCGCCAGTTGGAAAGCGACGCTCAGGTCGGAAGAAGCGGTGGGAGTCGTCATGGCATCACCGGTGGGAAAGGTGGACAGGGCACGGGAGGCAGCGGCATTCATAGGGTGTTCAGCGATGGGGCCGACAGCTCGCGGCCTCTACAGTGCGGTAGACGGCTGAAGTATCCACCAAGCGCCTGTAGTTTTCTGTAGTTTGACTACATCGGGTTATCCCGGATCCAGCGGCAAGTGATTGATTCATATTGATTCCGCTCCGAGAACACGCGTTTCACCGCGTTGTGACCGCGCTGTACGCCATGTATATTCTCTACAAATGACAGCAACCGGCTGCAAGGTGGCCCGGTCGTTTGTCGCATCCATTCCAATGAGCGAGACAGGCAGTCCCCGCCCGGGCGGCGGCTGCGGAGGTATCAAGTGGCGGACGTGAAGCTGCAAGCCGTGGTCAAGGCCTATGGCGAGACCAAGATCCTGCACGGCATCGACCTGGAGATCCGGGACGGCGAATTCATGGTGTTCGTGGGCCCGTCCGGCTGCGGCAAATCCACCCTGCTGCGCACCATCGCCGGGCTGGAAGACATCACCGGTGGCGAGATGCGCATTGGCGGGCGGCTGGTCAACGAGGTGCCCCCGGCTGAACGCGGCATTGCCATGGTGTTCCAGAGCTACGCGCTCTACCCGCACATGAATCTCTACGAGAACATGGCGTTCGGGCTGAAGCTGGCCAAGGTGCCGAAGGACGAGATCGACCGCGCCGTCCGGTATGCGGCGCGCATCCTCCATATTGAACACCTGCTGGACCGCAAACCCAAAGACCTGTCCGGCGGGCAGCGCCAGCGTGTGGCCATTGGCCGCGCCATCGTGCGCAAGCCGGAGGTGTTCCTCTTCGACGAGCCGCTGTCCAATCTGGACGCCGCGCTGCGGGTGCGCATGCGGTATGAATTCGCCAAGCTGCATGAGGACCTCAAGACCACCATGGTCTATGTGACCCATGACCAGGTGGAGGCGATGACGCTGGCCGACCGCATCGTGGTGCTGTCTGCCGGACGCATCGAGCAGGTGGGCACGCCCATTGAGCTTTATGAGCATCCGGACAATCTGTTTGTGGCCGGGTTCATCGGCAGTCCGCGGATGAACTTCGTGGCAGCGGAGGTGGTGGAGGCATCGGCCACGCAGGCGCTGGTGAAGCTCGCCGGCGGCGCGTTGATCCGGGCCGACGTTGATGCGTCGCGTGCCCGCCCCGGAGACACCGTGACGCTGGGCATTCGCCCCGAACATTTCCAGGTCGGCGGTGACAGCAACCTGCTGCAGACGACAGTCACCTTTGTGGAATCGCTGGGCGGCTCCACCCATGCCTACTGCGACTACCCCGGCGCGGAAGAAGCACTGACCTGCGAATTCGACGGACGCACCCGCGTGCGGACCGGCGACGCCCTCAGTCTCTTCGTGTCGCCAGACGCCTGTTATCTGTTTGATGCCGAGGGCCTGGCGTTCCGCCGTCTGGGAGTGCCGGCATGAGCCTGGCCGGAACGCTCATGCGCCGCGCGCGGACCTACGACGCGCAGCAACGCCCCCTGCGCGCCTTCGCCATGGCCCTGCTGGTGGCCCTGCCGCTGCTCGGCGCCCATCAGAAGGCCCGGGCCGAGGGGCCGCCGCGTCTGCTGGTCTGGATCAATGGCGACAAGGCCTACAACGGCCTGCAGAAGGTCGGCAATGCCTTCGAGCAGGCCACCGGTGTCAAGGTGGTGGTGGAGCATCCGGTCGATGCGCCGGACAAGTTCCAGCAGGCCACCGGCGCCGGCAAAGGGCCGGACGTGTTCTGCTGGCCGCATGACCGCGTGGGCGAATGGGCCAAGGCCGGCCTGATCACACCGGTGCAACCGCGGCGCCAGCTGTATGAGGAACTGGAACCGAGCACCTGGGAGGCCTTCCGTTATCAGGGCCGGTTCTGGGGCTACCCCATCGCGATTGAAGCCAGCGGCCTCATCTACAACAAGGCGCTGGTGAAACAGCCGCCGGCCACCTTCGAGCAGGTCATCGCCCTCGACCGCAGCCTCAAGGCCCGCGGCAAAAGTGCCATCCTCTGGGACTACAACAAGAGCTTCTTCACCTGGCCGATTCTGGCCGGCGCGGGCGGCGTCATCTTTGGCCGCAATGCGCAGGGGGACTTCGATCCTTCGCAGGTGCAGGTCAACAACGACGGTGCCCTGGCCGGCGCGCAGGTGCTGGACCGGTTGATCAAGGACGGCGTCATGCCCAAGGGCGCGCGCTACTCCGAAATGGAGTCGGGCTTTGCACGCGGCGAAATTGCGATGATGATCTCCGGCCCCTGGGCCTGGGACAACGCCCGCAAGGCAGGCATCGACTTCGGCGTCGCGCCCATTCCATCGGCCGTGCCGGGCCGACCTTCCCGCTCCTTCGTGGGCGTGCTGGGCTGCATGATCGCGGCGCCGTCGCGTCAGAAGGACCTCGCCCGGGAGTTCATCGAATGGCACCTGATGCGTCCCGCCTCGCTCAAGGTGCTGGATGCCGACGTGCCCATTGGCGTGCCGGCCAACAAGGCCTTCTATGCGGAGCTGTCGGTGAACCCGCTGATCCGGGCCACGATGGAAAACGCCCGCGCCGGTGCGCCGATTCCCAATGTCCCTGAAGTGGGACGCTTCTGGACCGCGATGGATGCGGCCCTGGAAGCCATCACCAATGGACTGCAAAGCCCCAAGGACGCCCTGGATGGTGCTTCGGGCCGGATGCTGCTCAAGCCATGAATGCCACCCCTGCTTCCGCGCTGTCCTTGAAGGGCGCGCTCGACGATTCGCCGCTGGCCCAGCGCTACAGCATCCAGCCGCCCGGCCTGCTGCAGCGCGTGGCCCGCTGGCTTTACTGGCCGGTGGTGGCGCTGATTGCCCTGGCCGCGCTCTACCTCGTCTACACCCTGTACGCCGGCGGCCAGACCTGGTGGGCGCTCGGCACGCTGGCGCTGTTCGGCGCCGGCTTCGGCATCTACCTCAACCAGAGCGGCTTCGCCTGGCGCTATCTGTTCCCCGGCATCACCGGCATGCTGGTGTTCATCGCCTTCCCGCTGCTCTACACCACGCAGATCGGTTTCACGAATTACTCCTCGGCCCACCTGCTGAGCCAGGAGCGGGTGCGGGACTATCTGCTGGAGCAGCATGAAGCCCTGCCCGACCGGGTGCGGGACTATGCGCTCCATGCACAAGGCCGGGAGTTCCGGCTGGTGCTGCGGCATCCGGACACGGGGGCGGTGGAATGGGTGACGCCGCCGGTGGCGCTGCGCGGCGACAAGCCGGTGGATGTGACCGTGCTGCCGGCCAGCCAGGCCGCTGATGTCGACCTCGGCCCGGCGTTGTCCCTGCGTGAGCGGGTGCAGCACCGGGAGGCCCTGTCCCATCTGCGCCTGCGCCTGCCGGGTGAGACTGCCGAGGCGGACGTGCTGCATTACCTGGGACTGCGTGAATTCGGCCCGATCCGGCGCCACTTCGAGGAACAGCCCGACGGCAGCCTGCTGCGCACGGCAGACGGCCAGCGCTTCTCGCCCAATGCCCGCACCGGCTATTACGAGAACCAGGCCGGTGAGCATCTGCAGCCGGGCTACAAGGTGATGGTGGGCTGGCAGAACTACGCCCGCATGGTGCTGGACCCCGACTTCCGCGGCCCATTCCTGTCCATCTTCACCTGGACGGTGGTCTTCTCGCTGCTGACCGTCGTGTTTGCCACGGCCATCGGCATGATGCTGGCGGTGCTGCTGAATTGGGAGGACCTGCGATTCCGAGGCACCTATCGCACGCTGCTGTTCCTGCCGTATGCGGTGCCGGGCTTCATCAGCATCCTGGTGTTCAAAGGTCTCTTCAATCAGAACTTCGGCGAGATCAACGCCATTTTGGATGCGCTGTTCGGCGTGAAGCCCGCCTGGTTTGCCGATCCGCTGCTGGCCAAGACGATGCTGCTGATCGTGAACGTCTGGCTGGGGTATCCCTACATCATGATCCTGGCGGCCGGCCTGCTGAAGGCCATTCCGGCGGATCTGTACGAGGCCTCCGCCATTGCCGGCGCCGGTCCCCTGACCAACTTCTTCAAGATCACCGTTCCGCTGATCATCAAGCCGCTGTCGCCGCTGCTGGTGGCGGCCTTCGCTTTCAACTTCAACAACTTCGTCGTGATTGCGTTGCTGACCGACGGGCGGCCGGACTACCTGTCCAGCAAGATTCCCGCGGGGCAGACCGACATCCTGGTGAGCTACACCTACCGCATCGCCTTCCGCGACTCGGGGTCGGACTTTGGCCTGGCCGCCGCGATCTCCACCCTGATCTTCTTCCTCGTGGCGGCAATGTCGCTGCTGAACCTGAGGCTGATGAGGAAGCAATCGTGAGCAAGGGAGCCCACTGATGGCCATCGTTCGAGGTAAACAGGCCCGCTGGCGGGTCTTCGCGGCCCACGCGGTGCTGTGGGTCTTCCTGGCGATCACGCTGTTCCCGCTGCTGGCGGTGGTGTCGATTTCGCTGCGGCCCGGCAACTTTGCCACCGGACAGCTGATTCCATCCGAGATCAGTCTGGAGCACTGGAAGCTGGCGCTGGGCATTCCGTATCAGGCCGCCGACGGCTCCATGGTGCAGCCGCCCTTCCCGGTGCTGACCTGGCTGTGGAATTCGATCAAGGTGGCGACGATCTCGGCCCTGCTGATCGTGGCCTTCTCCACCACCGCGGCCTATGCATTTGCGCGGCTGCGCTTCCGCTTCAAGAGCGCCATTCTCAACAGCATGCTGCTGCTGCAGATGTTCCCCGCGGTGCTGGCCCTGGTGGCCATCTACGCGATTTTTGAAACCATCGGGGCGTATGTACCGTGGCTGGGCATCGAGACCCATGCGGGGCTGGTGGTGGCCTACCTCGGCGGCGTGGCGACCCACATCTGGACCATCAAGGGCTACTTCGAGACCATCCCCGTGGAGATCGAAGAGAACGCCAAGGTGGACGGCGCCACCCACTGGCAGGCCTTCCGGCTGGTGCTGCTGCCGATGGCGGTGCCCATCCTGATGGTGGTCTTCGTGCTGGCCTTCATCGGGGTCATCATCGAATATCCGGTGGCGTCGGTGCTGCTGCGGGAAGAGGGCAACCTGACCCTGGCGGTCGGCTCCAAATACTTCCTGCACGACCAGCGCTTCCTCTGGGGCGACTTCGCCGCTGCGGCGGTGCTGTCCGGCTTGCCCATCACCCTGGTGTTCACCATCGCGCAGCGCTGGATTGTGTCGGGGCTGACGGCCGGCGGCGTGAAGGGATGAGCGCCGCTCGCAAGCGAAGCACGCGGATCGCGGTGCTGATCGCGGCAGCCGCGTCGATGGCAGCGCCTTCGCTTGCGTTGCCGCGGGACGCGGCTCCCGCAGCGCCGGCATCGGCTTCGACGTCGGCATCGGCGCCTGCTTTCACCGCCCCACCCCCGGCGACTGACGCCTGCACCGCCCCTCCGCTCGCCGGACGCGACCTCTACCTGCGCGGCACGCTGAACAACTGGTCCGCGCCGGACACGCAGCGCCTCTATTGGGTCTGCGACCACCACGAGCTGATCCTCCAGCTCAAGGGCGAGCAGTCCTTCAAGATCGGCGATGAGGACTGGTCCGCCGATGCCGATTTCGGCGGCGACCCGCGCGCGATGACCCTCAAGGGCGCCGCCATTCAACAGCGCTTTGATGGTGGCCTCCATCGGCTGGAGCTGCGATGGGCACAAGGCACGCCCTCGCTGACCGTGGCGCCCTGCCCGCCGACACCTGCGGCCTGCTCCGCTTATCCGGCACCCGACCCCAATGCCAGCAGCGTCACCGATCCGGTGGCGCTGAGTGTGCTCTTCGACTCCCGCAGCACCGACTTCAAGCGTCCCTTCGGTGCCCTGCCGGCGGGCAGCTGGGTGGAGTTCGAACTGAAGGCGTTGCCGGGCGTGACCCGGGTGGAACTGGTCGTCGACAAGCGACGGCTGGAGGGCCCCCAGGAACGGCTGGACTACACCGAGCAGGCCCGCGCGCCGATGCACAAGCTGCCCGGCGCGCTGGATGCGCAGGGCCGCGAGCGGTGGTCCGTGCGACACCGCTTCGGCGCCCCGGCCGTGTATGGCTACTACTTCGTCGTCACCATCGGCGGTCAGCGCTACGTCTACGGCAACAACAAGGACAGCATCTACTGGACCCGCGAGAAAGGCTCGATGGGCGTCGGCCTGATCGCGGAGATCCCCGGCGGCAAGGCCGGCGCCAGGTCCGACGACCACGCAGACGACAAGCGCCGTATCCGCCGCTACCGCCAGACGGTGCATGCCGCGGACTTCACCGTGCCCGCCTGGGCGCGTGATGCGGTGTACTACTACGTCTTCCCGGAGCGCTTCCGCAACGGTGACCCGTCCAACGATCCCAAGCCCGGGCGCGACCGCTATCAGGGCCATGACATCGAGTTCCACACGAACTGGATGGACCGGCCCTACAAACCCGGCAGCGGCGATGGGTCGGACGCGGTCTACAACAACGACTTCTACGGCGGCGACCTCGCCGGCCTGATCAGCAAGCTGGATGACATCCAGGCGCTGGGCGCCAATGCGCTCTACCTGACGCCGATCTTCAAGGCGGCCAGCAACCACAAGTACGACACCGCGGACTACAAGCGCGTCGACCCCGCCTTCGGCACCAACGACGATTTCAAGCGGCTCACCGCGGAGGCTGCTCGTCGCGGCATTCGTGTGATTCCGGACACCTCGCTGAATCACGTCGGGGCCGATTCACCCTACTTCAACCGCTTCAGCAACTACCCTGCGGGCGGCGCCTTCGACGGCGGCAAGATCAACCCGACCTCCCCTTACGCCGGCTGGTTCAGCTTCGACACCACCCAGACCGATCCGGATCGGCAGTTCAAAGGCTGGATGGACGTGAAGGACCTGCCGGAGCTGAACAAGGCCAGCAAGGACTTCCGCCGCTTCGCCTACGAGGCGTCCGACTCGGTGACGACATTCTGGCTGGACCAGGGTGCGGCCGGATGGCGGATGGATGTGGCGCCGTATGTGCCGGATGACTTCTGGCGGGGCTGGCGCCAGGCGGTGAAACACCACCGCCCCGACGCGCTCACCATCGCCGAGACCTGGTTCGACGCCAGCAAGTTCTTCCTGGGCGACAGCTTCGACGGGACGATGAACTACATCTTCCGCAACACCGTGCTGGACTACGCCGCCGGCGGACGGGCGGACCGGCTTTATCAAAACCTGGAGCTGCTGCGCGAGGCCTACCCGGCGCAGGCCCTGGCCGCGTCGATGAACCTGCTGTCCACCCACGACCAGCCGCGCGCCTTGCACCACCTGGGCGCCGACGAGGGCGCGAGTGCGGAAGCTCTGGCGCTGGCCAAACGTCGCCTGCTGCTGGCGGTGTGGTTCCAGATGACCTGGCCGGGCGCGCCGACGATCTACTACGGCGATGAGGTCGGCGTCACCGGCGGTGACGACCCCTACAACCGCGCGCCCTACCCGTGGGCTGACCTGGGCGGGCACCCGGATGAAGCGCTGAAGGCGCAGGTGCGGCAGCTGGTCGCGCTGCGGCAGCAGTGGCCGGTGCTGCGGCACGGCAGCCTGGAAGCGCCGCTGCTGCTGGATGAGCATCTGATCGTGCTGCTGCGACGCGATGGCGCGCAGGCTGCGCTGGTGGCACTCAACAACGCGGACGAAGCGAAGACGGTCGCGCTGCAGCTGCCGCCGTCGCTGCAGGGGCAGGCATTGCAGGACGCACTTGGCGGAGATGCGGTGACGGTCGCGCCGGATGGGCGTGTGACGCTGGAGGTGCCCGCCTTGTCCGGACGGGTGTGGATGCGCAGCTCTCGGTAAGTCAGTGATCAGCGTCGGAGACCGGAGGCCGGGTGGAAGTGCACCCCGGCACGCTTCACACGCGGCCCGCTTTCATCGCCGCCTCCCGCGGCACGGCCAGCGCGGGGCGATCAATCTGCGCGGACAACAGGTCGATGTCTCTGGCGGTGACTCCAACGGATGCGAAGTGCTCTTTCCATCCGGACACCACGCTCGCCACATGGGCCATCTCCAGTCGGGCCTGCTTGGCATCCAGGCCGAATTGGGAGGCTTCCGACAGCGCATTGTCGAGCGTGGCGTCGTGCCCGGAAACCCCCACTCGCATCTGCTGATAGCCCAGCGATTGGCCCGAAGGCAGGACATCAAAGGCGGGGGAGAGCCGCAGCGACCCCGTAGGGTTCTGCAACAGCACGTGGTTCTTTTCGTGGTCGTCGGTGTTGTCGATCAGGATGTTGAAGACCATGCGGCGGAAGAGTTCCCGCATCTGCCGGCGCGCCAGTTGATCCTGGGTATCTCCGCGACGCCTCAGCAACTGAGCCAGCTCCGGATACCCCAGCTCCGCCCCCGCGGCTTTCAGCGCGACGTTGGCGGACAAGGCATGGAGACGTCGTCCCGTCGCCCGGTCGAATCGCTTCACCGCGACCGCGTGCCCGCCTTGGGGAAGCGTAAGCGCCTGCGATGCTGCCACCTCAATCTCGGCCTGCTGACACAGCGTCAGCGTGGCGTGCTCCACCAGCGGCATGTTGAAATCTTCTCCGGGCTCGGAGAACTTCACCACCCACTGTTCGCCCTGAATGTGGATGAGGGCCTTCGGACGCGCGCCCCCGAAGGTCACTCCCGGGGCGACCAGCCGACGCTGAGACTCCTCCACGGGCGCGCCCGCCAGGATGTGCTGGACCAGGGTCTCGATGGCCGGCACGTCCGGCAGGCTGGGGAGCGGACCGATGACCCGGGGAAGGTAGCGGGTGCCCGACGGTGACACGCCTAGCGCGCCAAAGCGTTCGTCCCCCGCGTAGTAGAGGAAGTCGAGCACGCTCAACCGCGTCGGCCGGTCCAGAAACCGGATCACCCGCTCACCCCATCGGTCGGGTCTCGCGTCGTCCACTGCACCTGCAGCCGTGTCCTTGTCGCGCGGCATGAACTCACCATCGATCAGCGGAAGGTCTTCGCTGAGTGGGAATCCGCTGTCAAGCCAGGCCTCGTCATAACGCAGGGAGACCCCGCGCTGCGCGCGTGCCATGGCCAGCTCACCGATCAAACGGGGATGCTCCGGATCTCCGAGCCACCACAGATACAGGGCGTCCGGCAGGTCGCCCGGGATGGCGCCGCTCATTTGGCGCTCCTTCCTGACACTGTCGCGCGCGCTGGCGCGGTGGGCGCCCCGGCGGCCTTACGTTGGCGGCGGATGGATCTTGCCTGTGCCGCGCGGACGTCGTTCTCCAGGGCCCCCAGGTCCAGTTGCGGATCTGCGGCATCGGCCAGGGCCCGGCTGCGGCCCATCATCCACAGCGCGGTGGCATAGACCGCCATCGAGACCGTCGGATCGCCGCGCTCCATCCGGGACAGTGTGGGCTCCGACACCCCGATGCGTGATGCCCAGGTGCCGATGGTCTCCCGCCGACGCTTGCGTGCGATGGCCAGGTTCTGGCCTAGCAGGCGCAGATGGGCGGAAGCCTCTGCGGGCATCAAGTCAACAGCAGGGGAGCGTTTTGGCATGCATAAACGTTACCACAGACCGCATTTCTCCAATTTATATGTTGGTTTCTGCGCGACCGTTGCGTTGGACGGCCTCGCCGCAAAATCTCATATATATGTTGGCAAAAGCTCTATTTCTCCAACTTTTATGGCGACTGTTCCACCCACTCCATCCATCTGCCATGCGCGTGCGCCCACGCCAATGGTTCAGTGCACACCTGAGCGCCATCGAGCCAGCGAAGCGTCCACAGCGTGGTGGTCTCCACCGGCTCCCCCGCTGCGGCGGGCGGCAGCGAGGAGAGCGGCGAAAACTTGCCCGCCTCCCCACTGATCCAAGCCAGGCCCCGCGTCTTCGTCCACCCGGCGAGCGTCTGATCCAAACGTCTGCGTTGCTCCGGATCGAGATAGGCCAGCACCCAGGTGTTGACCATCACCGCCTGCGTTCCACCCGGCAGTTGCGACAGCCAGTGATCCAGCGCCTGAAGACCGTCCTTCGCCGCGATCAGGCGAGGAGGTCTTGCGGCTGCCAGGGCCAACGCCTGACGCAGCCGTCCTCCTCTGGCCTCGTCGTAGGGCCACACACAGGCGCGGAGCCACCGGGTCGCGATCGCGTCGCTGACGCTGACCGGCGCCGGATCGACGCCCATCGATTCGCTGACCTGCCAGCGGCGTGGGCCCTTGAGTGCCGAGGGCGGAGGACGCCGCCACTGACCGCGAATCACGGGTGCCGCTGCATCCCCGGCCGGCTGCGGGTCCCAGCCATCTTCGTAGCCGTAGTCCTGAACGAATAGGTTCAGTCCCGCGCTGCAGCCGAAATCAAACAGTGCAATCGGATGCGGTGTGGCTTCTCCCAGGCCCAGCCGCTGCATCAAGGCCTGCAGCGCCACTCGCAATGCGCCACAGCGGCCAATCTCGTTGGTTTGCGTGGCGTGGGTGCGCAGCGTCTGCACCAGACGGCTTCGATGGCGCTGGACAAAAGTACCAAGTGCCGCGGGCAATGCGTCATCCGGTGGACGGTGTCCGTCTGCGGTCGGGTAGTAGTCGTGCAGTTCGCTGCGCGGGACGGTCTCGTCAAGCATGCAGTCATGCAACGCCGCCAGCAGCAACACCGGCAGTTGCTGGCCCGGCGGCGCCTCTGCCAACAATCCACAGAGCTGCGGATCGTCTGCAATATGCCGCGCGAGGGCCGCATAAAGACGGTCATCCTGACCGTCCTGCTCGGAGAAGTTCCGGAAACGCCGGGACATGCGGTTCAGCACCGCCGGGTCATCGATCGTCATAGGGCCATCCGCATTGAAAGCCCATCATGGCACGCATTGGAGCGCATCAGCGACGAGGCAATGGTCGGCGGTCTGACCGTGGGCCGGCAAAGGCCCGCCCTGCCCGCTCAGGGAAAGTTGGTGACCGTCGGCGTATAGGAGGCATTGCAGCCGGTTTGTGCGCCAGTGTTGTTGACCACATGCACGATGCCGCCGTTGTTGCCGAGGCAGACGGAGATCATGTTGTGGAAACGCACGGCACTGCTGACCGGTGTTTCGATGGCGCGGTCCAGCCAGATATTGCCGTTGGTGAAGACGCTATAGACGCCCAAACCCCAGGCCTCATGACTCGTCACCCAGTCGGACACCTTGTAGGACGCATAACCACGGCCGGTCGGGCTGTTCCAGGCGGACTGGCTCGGCGGGTCGTAGGGAATCTCGGACTGATAGAAGTAGACCCGGCCGCCATTGCCGTTCCACACGACCTGATGCTTCTGGAAGTGCTCAACAAACAGACCGTACATGGTCACATCATTGCCATTCACCCACAGCCCGTTTTCGGACGGATTGCTGGCCCAGCCCACGCCGGCGCCATGGTCCGCACGCCAGATCCAGGTGTGATCAACAATGGTGTTGTTGCTGTTGACGCTCAGCGCGATCCGCACACGGCCCGCGGCGGCACCGCCGACGCGGAAGAACAGGTCATGCAGCGCAATCGGATTGGCGGCATGGTTGGCGGCGGCTCCATTGGGGCCAATCTCCACCAGCACCCCCGACTCGACCGCGCCCGCATCCAGGAACAGACCCGAGAGCGTCAGACCATCCACGTCGGCCGTCTGGATCAGCGGCTGCCCATTGTCGGAGCGCAGCGTCGGGAAGCCGATGCCCAGCACCACCGTGTTGGGATTGTTGATGCGCAGCGTCTGCGTGAGCACGTAGACGCCAGGGGTCATCAACAGATGCTTGCCCGCAGCGAGCTGCGCATTCAACGTGGCCGCTGAATCACTGGGCTTGGCAATGTAGAACTGGGTGATGGGCAGGGTGCGTCCGGGTGTGACGCCGCCATTGGCCCACGAGATGCCACTGGTATTGGTGCGCAGCGAAGGCACCCGCACGGCATAGCTGCCGTCGCTGTCAATGAACAGATAAGGCTTCTCACGGATCACCGGCGTCTGCGCAATCTTGGTGAAGCGCTGCCCCGCTGTCGGGAAGTCACCCGCGGGCGCGGTGGGCACCCCAACAAACACCATGTTCCAGTTCGATCCGACCCAGCTGCCCCACTGGCTGTTGCGGGAAATCCATTGCTGCTGACTGCCGGAATTGACCTGGCCGTCCACCAGCACATCTGAGAACCAGCCGCCGCTGGACCATCCGCTGTTCTGATTCAGCTTGATGTTGCCGCGCACATGCATACGGCGGAACGGGATGGCCTGCGACACCGCCCATTGCATCGTGTTGTTGCCGATGCCGAGCGTGGGGGTGACCGAGAAGTTTTCGGCACCGCGCCAGAAGTTCTGCGTGGCGTTGTCCCCGTCAAGATAGGCATTGGAGCGCAGGTCACCAATCACCTGCACCTGGTCCGGGTGGCTGCCCAGCCCCAGCACCTGGGTGTAGAAGCCCACCGGGATCCGCAGATTGTTGTAGGTGCCCGGCGTCAGCAGAATCGCGTCCCGCCGATTGCCGAAGTGATTGGGCTGCTGGGCGTTGTAGATGTCGTTGATCAGACCCTGCAAATTGGGCGTGTTCGGATTGACCACCCGCACATTGGGACCGAAGTCCGGCGGAGTGGCCGGCGCGGGCAGGTCGCTGATCACGAATTGCTCCCAGGCGGCCACCGTGCTGCGATTGGCCACCAGCACCCCGCCCAGGTTCAGATCGGCAGAGACATACAGCCCATTGGCGGACGACCGCAAAGCCACCGTGCCATTGGACTGCGGCACGACGGTGAACTGCTCCCAGCCGCCAATGCTGCCGCGATTGGCAATCAGCTTGTTGGTGTCCGGCGCATTGAGGCCGGTGTCTGCGGCCACGTAATTGCCGCTGATGGTGGCCCGCAGCGACACGGTGCCGTTGGCGTTGTTGACCAGCTGGAATTGCTCCCAGGTACTGGCCACAGGCTCGGTGGCGGTCAGGAATGAGGTGCCGGTGGCCGTGGCGCTGACGTAGTTGTTGTTGGCCGTCGCGCGCAAGGTGGCGGCGTGGGCCTCATGGGCCGACAGCGCCGTCGCCACCAGACAGGCCACGGTCAGCAGCAAAGCCTGCCCCAGACGGTTCGGGACCCGCGGTGGATCCATTCTTGACTTGCGCGACATCCTCGGCCTCCTGATTCAATGGCTGCTGAGTCTAAGAAGGAAACACGGGCGGTCGGCAACGACTGGTGTCCTTGTGTTTCGTGACCCGCCACATTCTGAGGAGCCCGTCCCGGAAGAACGAGAGCGTCATACGAACAAATCTTTGCAAAAGCGACGCTGGCAAGAGGCCTGAACAAAAAAGCCCCGGACCTTGCGGCCCGAGGCTTGAGAGGGTGCTTGCCCGCGTCCGTGGACGCAAGCCCCCGGCACCGATCAGAACTTGTAGTTGGCGCCGACCTGATAGACGCGGCCCCACTTCATGTACTCCAGCGGGCGGTCCTTCGTACCGGCGTAGGTGCGGTAGGCTTCATCCGTCAGGTTGTTGACCTGCGCCAGCAGGCTCAGCCCCTTGAGAGGACCTTCGCTGAAGGTGTAGCCGACCTGCGCATCCACGATGCTTTCGCCCACCACATAGCGCAGCGTGCGAGCGCCATTGAAGTTGCCGATTTCACCAATGAAGTCGGAACGACGACGTTGGCTGATACGGAACTCGAAGCCGTCCTGCTCGTAGTACGCCGTCAGGTTGTAGACCTGCTTGGACAGACCCGGCAGCGTGATGAATCCATTGCCGACACTGCTCGCGCTTTCCGGATCCTTCACCTGGATGTTGCTGTGGTTGAAGCTGGCGCTGGCGATGATGCCGAAGCCATTGAGCGAGCTCGACAGCAGATTCAGGGGCAGCGACGCCGTCAGCTCAATCCCCTGCAGCTTGCCGCCCTTGCCGTTGTAAGGCGCGGTGTAAGTGCCGGTGGGCCGCACGGGCGGGCATTGCTGCGTGCCATTGCCGCAGGTGCTTGGCGGGGTGTAGCCCTGCAGGAACTGCGAGAAGTCGTACTGGTCGTTGGACTGCGTGTAGATGTAGCTGCGCAGGTCCTTGTAGTAGCCGGCGGCCGAGACATACGCCTTGGAGCCGAAGTACTTCTCATACGACAGGTCCAGCGCATTGGCGCGCCACGGGTTCAGCTTGGAGTTGCCGCCGCTGGCGCCGGGCTTGCCAGTGGCGTTGTCCACACCGAAGTCCAGCGAGGAACGCAGCTGGTCCACCTTGGGACGGGCCATCTGCTTGGCCAGACCCAGACGCAGCGTCTGCTCATTGCCCAGCGACCAGGCCAGGTTCAGCGCCGGCAGGAAGTCGGTGACGGTCTTGCCGCTGGACACCGGCTTGCGGACCCCCGTGCCGCTCGTCGAATCCCAATAGAACGACGACGACTCCTGCTTCACATTGACGATCTGCAGACCCACGTTGCCTCGCATCGGCAGGCCGAAGGTGGTCGAGTCGATATTGCCCTTCAGGAAGGCCGTGGTGGTCTTTTCCGAGACGTCCCAGGCCTTGTACACCAGCCACGCCTGATCATCCGTGGGGTTGAAGTCCATGTAGCGCGCGATGGTGCCCGGCACATTCCACGCAGGAATGGTGCCCAGGCCCGCGAAGCCCAGATTGACGGGGCTGTATTGCAGGTCCGAGGCAATGACGCTGTCCGCACCCTTGAGCGTCGTGCCACCTTCCGGCTGGCGCTTCTTCTTGGTGCGGTCCGCATAGTTCACACCGATGTCGAAGTCCGCGAACCAGCCATCCAGAGCGGCCGGTGCAGGCAGGTTGGCCACCAGCTTGAAGCCGCTCAGCTCGTCCTTCACGCTGGGCACCTTGCCATAGCCCGAACCGTAAATGGTGTTGGTCAAGAACAGCTTGCTGGCGTCGGAATAGTCCAGCGTCGGGACGATCTGCGAGAAGTTGCCCGAACGGTAGGCCAGTTGCACCGTGTCATAAGGCACGGCCGTGACGCGGCTCAACTGGGTGTTGTTCTCCAGGCTGACTTCGTCGCGGGTCGCCTTGGAGTAGTTCAAGTCCGCCATCAGCGAAGCGCCGTTGTCGAACTTGAGCTTGTTGTTCCAGCCGGCGGCCACGATCTTGTCGTCCCGCTTGTTGTAGATGCCGCGCACCAGCGGATAGGCATACGACAACGTGCCGCTGGTCAGCGAGTTGTTGCTGTTGACCGTCGGATTGCTCCAGGTCGTGCAGGGGGTGGCCGGCGCGCAGGTGCCATTGCCGTTCCAACCCATGCTCATTTCAAACTGATTGGCGGTGTCTTCCTGCTTGGCCTTGGTCCAGAAGCCATCCACCACGCTCGTCCAGTTCTTGCTGGGACGGAACTCCACCGTGGCCATCACGCCATTGCGTTCCTGCCGGCCGGTACGGCGCAGCGCCTTGATGCCACCGGTATTGAAGGTGCCGGTCGGAAGGTCGGCGCGGCTGGTCGCTTCCCAGGGCTCGTACAGGCCCACCTGGTTTTCCTGAATCGGAGTTTCCTGGTGCGCAAAACCAATCGAGACACCAATGGTGCGGTTCGCAAACTGGTCGATGTAGCTGGCGCTGAAGCGGTTGCCATTGGCGCTCTCGCTGGCGGCGGAGCCCAGCGAATTGCGGCTGCCGCGCGCACTCAACGACACGACGCGGCTGCCGAAGTCCAGCGGACGCACCGTCAGCATGTCGATGGTGCCGGAGAGGCCCTGCCCCACCAGACCGGCATCTGGCGTCTTGTAAATGGTGACGCCGCTCAGCAGTTCCGACGGATATTGGTCGAATTCCACACTGCGGTTGTCACCGGTGCTCACCAGTTCGCGGCCATTGAGCAGCGTGGTGGCGAAGTCGGGAGACAGACCCCGCACGCTGATCACCTGGGCGCGGCCAGCCACCCGCTGGGCGGAGAGGCCGGGGAGGCGGGCAATGGATTCGGCAATCGACACATCGGGCAGCTTGCCGATGTCTTCCGCCGAAATCGCCTCGACGATCGAATCCGAATTCTTCTTGACGGAAATCGCGGCTTCAATGCCGCGGCGAATGCCGGTCACGGTGACCGTGTCCAGGGTTCGGTCGGCCGACTTGTCGCCCTCTGCAGCCGGCGCCTGTTGCGCCTGAGCGGCACCGGCGGCCAGCAGACCCAGCAGCATGCAACCCGCTGCAATGGGACGAATACGGAACTGCTCGCGCTTGGCGTGCAAAGTGGTCATGTCTTGTCTCCTCTTTTCGTCTGACGTCGGTTCCTGCCTGATGACCGTACAGCTGTGGTTTCCCGCGGCAGGAACACTGAACCCAACACATCTTGAGGAAATTTTGTACTAAAACTAGATCTCGAACCAAGTCAGCGCAAACCCTTGAACGACGTACAACTTTAAAAAACGCGTACGAAACCGTACACAAGCGCTGCTAAGCCCTTGATTTAACGCTTGCTGGACAGCTTATGGAGCAGCATCCCCAAAAACGCGATGTAGCCGTACTACAACTTTCACCAAGAAAGTGCATGTAATGAAGGGGAGGACAGTTCTCTATCGGCGGGCGGGCGGCCGAAGGGAGCGCCGAAACGGGGTCGCAACGCGGCATGGGCCCGGCGGTTCTGGCGGCCCGAAGGGCGGACCGAAGACAGACGCACCGCTGCGCAAGGTAGCAAAACTACACCCCTCCAACAAGAGCGTTCTCCCGTGGCTGCGCGTCTGGTAGCGATCTCATTACACTGGCCACCAGACCTCGTTTTGACCCGTGTTCCGTCTCTCCTCGAGAAAGGACCTCCACGACGCTGAGGCAGCGCTTCTTTTCCGGGTGGCTGTAGTGACACTACAGTGCAGCCATGGTCGGTGTGTCAGACGCTAGGGCCAAACCCTTCCGGAGGCCTCGGGGTCGCACGCCATAATCGCCCATCCCTCGGCTGGTGCGCCGGCCTGTTGCCGGTGCCGGTGCGGGTGAGTCCTTGCTTTTTTCCATGCGTGATTTCGACAGTCCACGGCTGATGGCCGACATTGGCAGCACCTTTGCCCGCTTTGCCCTCGAGACCGCGCCCGGAGAGTTCGAGCACATCGTCTCGCTGCGCTGCGACGAGCATGCGGACTTCCACGCTGCCGTCCGGGCTTACATGGATCAGGTGCCCCAGGCGGGCATTGCCCACGCGGCCGTGGCCATTGCCAATCCGGTAGATGGCGACCGGGTACGAATGACCAACTACCACTGGTCGTTCTCGATTGAAGAGACGCGCCAGCAATTGGGACTGGAGACGCTGGTCGTGGTGAATGACTTCACCGCGCTGGCCATGGCCCTGCCCCGCCTGCGATCCAGTGAACTGCGGCAGGTGGGCGGCGGCGAAGCCCGTGCGCACAGCGTGATGGGATTGCTCGGGGCGGGCTCGGGCCTTGGCGTCTCCGGACTGATTCCGGCTGGGGAGGGCTGGGTCTCCCTCGGCTCCGAAGGCGGTCACAGCACCTTCGCCCCGCGCGACGACCGCGAAATCGCGCTGCTGCGGTTTGCCTGGAATGAATTTGAGCATGTGTCGTTTGAACGGCTGCTCTCCGGCCCCGGCCTGGAACTGATGTACCGCGCGATGGCCGCCTATCTGCGCCGCCCGCCCGAAACCCTCACCGCGCCAGAGATCACCGCCCGCGCACTGGAAGGTTCGGACCTCGTCTGCGGCGAAACGCTGGAGCTTTTCTGCACCCTGATGGGCACGGCCGCCGCCAACCTGGCGGTCACCCTGGGCGCCCACGGCGGCATCTATCTGGGCGGCGGCATCATTCCGCGGCTGGGTGAATACTTCGACCGTTCGCGCTTTCGCGAGCGCTTCGAGGACAAGGGCCGCTTCAGCGATTACGTCTCCGCCATTCCCACATTCGTGGTCACCGCGGAGCACGCCACCTTCACCGGCACCTCCGCCATTCTCGAAGCGCAATTGCGCAGCCTGCAAAGCAGCAGCAGCAGCGGCACGTCCGCCATCCTCGGGCAGATCCGCCGCGCGCGGGACAATCTCTCGCCCGCCGAGCAGCGCGTTGCCGACCATGTGCTCGCCCATTCCCGCAAGGTGCTCAATGACCCGATTGCGGAGATTGCAAAGGCCGCCAATGTCAGCCAGCCGACGGTCATCCGCTTCTGCCGCTCGCTGGGGTGCGAGGGCCTGTCCGACTTCAAGCTGCGTCTGGCGTCGGGCCTGACCGGCACCGTACCGGTCAGCCACACGCAGGTCACCCAGGACGACTCGATGGTCGAGCTGGGCGAGAAGGTGCTGGGCAACACTGCTTCGGCGATCCTGCAGGTGCGCAGCCAGCTCAACCGGGACATGATCGACCGCAGCATCGAATTGCTGCTGGGCGCGGCCCGCATCGAATTTTTTGCCGTCGGCCATTACGGCGTGGTGGCGCAGGACGCGCAGTTCAAGTTCCTGCGTCTGGGCATGGCGTGCAATGCCTATGTGGAACCGCGCCTGCAACTGCTGGCCGCGCAGACGCTGCGCGCTGGTGACGTGGCCGTGCTGATCAGCGGTAGCGGCAAGGTGCCGGAGCTGATCGCCGTGGCGGATGCAGTGAAGGAACGAGGCGCATCGATCCTGGCCATCACGGCCAGCCAGTCACCGCTGGCGAAGAAGGCGGACGCCCTGCTGATCGTCGACCATGTCGAGGACGTTGCCACCCACATGCCGATGATCAGCCGCATCCTGCACCTGCTGGTGATCGACATGATGGCGGTGGGCGTGGCGATGCGTCGCGATCCGGCCCATCAGGCCATCGACATGCCGACGCTGACGGCAGACCCGGAGTCCGATCTTCGTGATGCCCAAAGCGGGCTACGGCATACAGCGCCCGGTGTGAGCCTGGTGACGCCGCTGGCGAATCTGACTGCGCACAGTCGCTGAGCCAGATTCAGGCGCCCACGACGCGCCTCCACCCAGGGTGAAGGGCTGACTGCAAAGGGGCTGAGGGCGGACCTCACCGCCCTCCCCGCCGCGTCTCAGAACGCTGCGATGCCAGTCTGCGCGCGGCCGAGGATCAGCGCATGGATGTCGTGCGTGCCCTCGTAGGTGTTGACCACCTCCAGATTGACCAGATGACGGGCGATGCCGAATTCATCGCTGATGCCGTTGCCCCCCAGCATGTCCCGCGCGGTGCGAGCGATGTCCAGGGCCTTGCCGCAGCTGTTGCGCTTCATGATGGAAGTGATCTCCACCGCTGCCGTGCCTTCGTCCTTCATGCGGCCCAGCCGCAGGCAGCCTTGCAGGCCGAGCGTGATCTCGGTCTGCATGTCCGCCAGCTTCTTCTGCACCAGCTGATTGGCCGCCAGCGGCTTGCCAAACTGCTGGCGGTCCAGCACATACTGGCGGGCGGTGAACCAGCAGTTCTCCGCCGCTCCCAGCGCCCCCCAGGCAATGCCGAAGCGGGCGCTGTTGAGGCAGGTGAAGGGTCCCTTGAGGCCGCGCACCTCGGGGAAGGCGTTTTCTTCGGGGCAGAACACGCCGTCCATCACGATTTCGCCGGTGATCGACGCCCGCAGGCCGACCTTGCCGTGGATGGCCGGTGCGGTCAGGCCCTTCCAGCCCTTCTCCAGCACGAAGCCGCGAATCTGGCCTTCATCGTCCTTGGCCCAGACCACGAAGACATCGGCGATCGGGCTGTTGGTGATCCACATCTTGCTGCCGGTGAGGGAATAACCGCCGTCCACCTTGCGGGCCCGCGTCACCATCGAGGCCGGGTCGGAACCGTGGTTGGGCTCGGTCAGGCCGAAGCAGCCGATCCATTCGCCGCTGGCCAGCTTGGGCAGATATTTCTGGCGGGTGGCCTCACTGCCGAATTCGTGGATGGGCACCATCACCAGCGAGCTCTGCACGCTCATCATCGAGCGGTAGCCGCTGTCCACCCGCTCCACTTCGCGCGCGATCAGCCCATAACAGACGTAGTTCAGGCCCGCGCCACCGTAGGTTTCCGGAATGGTGGCGCCCAGCAGGCCCAGCTCACCCATCTCCCGGAAGATGGCGGCATCGGTCTTCTCGTGGCGGAAGGCTTCCACCACGCGGGGCGCGAGCCGGTCCTGGCAGTAGGCATGGGCCGCGTCGCGAACGGCCCGTTCATCGTCGGTCAGCTGCTGGTCCAGCAGCAGCGGATCGTCCCAGTGGAAATGCGCCTTCGCGGCCTTGGGTGCCTGGCTGGCCTTGGGGTCTTGCGTCGGGGAGGAAGATGTCGATGTCATGGATGTCTCTCTCACTGGCGGAACGCCATCTGCTCTGGGGCACGAAGTGCCATGCCGCATGGTAGTGCGGTCTCGGGGTGGATCGTGTCACCACCATGCCAGCTTCGCACGTCGCAAAATGGATCGGGTCAAAGCGCTTGCATCGAAGGCTCGCCGTCCCCCGCGGACGGCCTGTTGGAATTAACCGACACCACGCCCCACGAGCCCACGATAAGGTGCGCGCCGTTGCCCGGGATCTCCACCCGCCAGACCTCTTGCCCCATCTGCCATGAGCCACAAGACCCTCTGGGATATCTCGCCGGTCATTGCACCGGATTCGCCGATCTTCCCCGGCGACGAACCGTACGCCCTGCGCTGGACCGCGCGTCTGTCGCCGGACTGTCCGGTGAACCTCAGTGCATTGAGCCTGTCGCCTCATGTGGGTGCCCATGCCGATGCGCCGCTGCATTACGCCAACGACGCGCCCTCGGCCGCCGAGGTGGCGCTGGATCCTTACCTGGGTCCCTGTCGCGTCATCCATGCCATTGACTGCGGGCCGCTGATCCGCATCGAGCATCTGGCGCATGCCCAGGACGATCTCCCGCCCCGCGTGCTGGTGCGCTGCAATCAGAAAGCGGACACGGTGTGGAATCCCGCGTTCACCGCCTATGCGCCGGAGACGGTGGAATGGCTGGCGTCCCATGGGGTGCGGCTCATCGGCCTGGACACGCCCTCGGTGGACCCGGCGACGAGCAAGAGCCTGGACAGCCATCAACAGCTGCGGCGCCTGGACCTGCGGGTGCTTGAAAACCTCGTGCTCGACGACGTGCCCGAGGGCGACTACGAATTGATCGCCCTGCCCTTGAAGCTGGCAGGCGCCTGTGCCTCGCCGGTGCGCGCCGTGCTGCGGACGCTTTGAAGGCGCCGCCGCTTTCACCCCGATTCAAGCCGACGCGCACTGCCCCCGAACCTGCCGCCGACACCCGCAGCTCGACACGCATCGGCCCCCACGCCAACGCCTCACCCGAACCGATCACCCCATGACCACACGACACGACTGCCAGGCCCTCGATGCGGCCGACCCCTTGGCCGCTTTGCGACATCAGATGGTGCTGCCGCCCGGTGTCATCTATCTGGACGGCAACTCGCTTGGCGCCATGCCCGCGGCGACGGCGGGCCGTGTGCAGCAGGTGGTCACCGAGGAATGGGGCCGCGACCTCATCAAGAGCTGGAACACCGCCGGCTGGATCGACCTGCCCACCCGCATCGGTGACAAGATTGCGCGGCTGATCGGCGCGGGTCCGGGTGAGGTGGTGGTGGCGGATTCCACCTCACTCAACATCTACAAGGTGCTCACCGCGGCCGTGCGCATGATCAAGGCGGAGTCGCCTTCACGCACGACCATCGTCACCGAGCGCAGCAACTTTCCCACCGACCTCTACATCAGCCAGAGCGTGGCCGAGCAGCACGGCATGCGCCTGGTGCTGGTCGACAGCCCCGAAGAACTGGAAGCGGCGATCAACAGCGATCTGGCCGTGCTGCTGATCACCGATGTGAACTACCGCACCGGTGCCTGGCATGACATGGCCGCGCTGACCGGCGCCGCGCACGACGTCGGCGCCCTGACCATCTGGGACCTCTGCCATTCCGCCGGCGCGGTGCCGGTGGACCTGACCGGCGCCAATGCCGACTTCGCCATCGGCTGCGGCTACAAGTACCTCAACGGCGGCCCCGGCGCCCCGGCCTTTGTCTGGGTGCACCCCCGTCATGCCGACCGCTTCTGGCAGCCGCTCTCCGGATGGCTGGGCCATGCCGCGCCCTTCGAGTTCAGCCCCGACTATCGTCCGGCGCCCGGCATCCGCCGCTACATCTGCGGTACGCCGGCCATCATTTCAATGGCCGCGCTGGAATGCGGCGTGGACACGCTGCTGGCTGCCGAGCCGATGGGCGGCATGGCGGCCTTGCGCCGCAAGTCGCTGCAACTGACGGAGCTGTTCGCACGGCTGGCGGAAGAACGCTGCGGCGCTCTGAGCGTGACTGTCGTGTCGCCGCGTGAGGATGCGCGCCGTGGCAGCCAGGTCTGCCTGGCGCTGAAGCCGCCGCTGGAACGCGCCAGTTATGCGGTGGTGCAGGCGCTGATCGAGCGCGGTGTGATTGGCGACTACCGCGCGGGCGACCCGGACCGCCTGGACCAGGTGCCGCACATCCTGCGCTTCGGCTTCACGCCGCTGTATGTGGGCTTCACCGATGCCTACGATGCGGTGGAACATCTCTACCAGGTGCTGACGCGCGAAGAGTGGCGTGAAGCCCGTTTCAACCAGAAGGCTGCAGTGACATGAGTTGCCCGCATCACACCGGCGCCACCGAGCGCATCGTGCAGGAAGAAGGCGCGCAGCTCGATTTCTCGCGCGACATGAGCTATGGGGACTATCTGCACCTGGATCAGGTGCTCAGCGCCCAGCATCCGCTCTCTCCGGACCACAACGAGATGCTGTTCATCGTGCAGCACCAGACGTCCGAGCTGTGGATGAAGCTGATGCTGCATGAGCTGAACGGTGCCGTGCGCGAAGTGGCAGCGGACCATCTGCCCGAAGCGTTCAAGATGCTGGCCCGGGTCTCCCGCATCATGGAGCAGCTGGTGCATGCCTGGGACGTGCTGGGCACGATGACGCCGCCCGAGTATTCCGCCATCCGGCCTTACCTTTCCAACAGCAGCGGATTCCAGAGCGCGCAGTACCGCCGGATCGAATTCATGCTGGGCAACAAGAACGCCGCGATGCTCAAGCCGCATGCGCACCGGCCGGACCTGCTCGCCGACGTGCAGGCCGCGTATGAAGCCCCCTCGCTCTACGACGAGGTGCTGCGCCTGATGCAGCGACGCGGCATCGAGGTCCCGGCGACGCATCTGACGCGCGACTTCACCCGCCCGTACGAAGCGGACGAGGGCGTGAAGGCCGCCTGGCTGCAGGTCTACCGCGACCCGAAGCAATACTGGGACCTCTACCAGATGGGCGAGGAACTGGTCGATCTGGAAGACGCCTTCCGGCTTTGGCGCTTCCGTCATGTCACCACGGTGGAGCGGGTGATCGGCTTCAAGCGCGGCACCGGCGGCACCGGCGGCGTGAGCTACCTGCGCAAGATGCTGGATACGGTGCTCTTCCCCGAACTCTGGGCACTCCGCACGGAATTGTGAACGGAGGTGAAGTCGGCCTGTCCATCGGGGCATGCCGACCGGCACGGGCGGGCCCAACTCCTACAATCGGGGCACGTTGATGCAGCTCACAAGGCCCGCCCATGGATACCCGTATTTCCCAGATCAAGCTGCGCATCTCCCGCCTGCGGGACGCCCTGCGCAACGCCGACGCCCACGCCATCCTGGTGCCATCGGCCGATCCTCATCTGTCGGAATACCTGCCGGAGCGCTGGCAGGGTCGTGAATGGCTGTCCGGCTTCACCGGCTCCATGGCCACGCTGGTGGTCACCCGCGACCAGGCGATGCTGTTCGCCGACAGCCGCTATTGGACACAGGCCGAGCGTGAGCTCGAAGGCAGCGGCATCTCGCTGTTCAAGATCCCGACTGGCGCCGCGACGCATCACGTCAACTGGCTGGCCGAGACGCTGCAGCCGGGGCAGACGCTGGTGGTGGATGGCCAGGTGCTGGGCCTGGCCATGGCGCAGCTGCTGCGCCAGGCACTGACGCCCCGCCAGATCCGCATCAACACCGGACTCGACCTGCTCGACGCCACCTGGGACGGCCGCCCCGGGCTGCCCGACGCAAAGGTGTATGAGCATCAGGCGCCGCACGCCACCGTGAGCCGCGCCGACAAGCTGGCCCAGGTGCGGGCCGCCATGACCCAGCACGGCGCCACGCATCACCTGATCTCCAGCGTGGACGATGTGGCCTGGCTGTTCAACCTGCGCGGCTCCGATGTCACCTACAACCCGGTGTTTGTGGGCCATGCGCTGCTGACGGCGGACGGCGCCGAGCTGTTCGTTCAGGACGGCAAGATCGACGCCGCGCTGAGCGCCCGTCTGGCCGCCGATGGCGTCCAGGTGCGCCCCTATGCGAATGCCCCCGTCGCCCTGGCGCAGGTGCCGGCTACCGCCACCGTGCTGATCGACCCGCGCCGCGTGACGCTGGGCCTGCGTGAAGCGCTGCCGGCGGCGGTGCGTGTGGTGGAGGCCATCAATCCCAGCACGCTGCTCAAGAGCCGCAAAAATGCCGCCGAGGCGCAATTCGTACGGGAAGCCATGGAGCAGGACGGTGCCGCCATGTGCGCCTTCTATGCCTGGTTCGAAGCAGCCCTGGCGCGTGGAGAACCGCTGGACGAGCTGAAGGTGGACGAACACCTGAGCGCCGAGCGGGCCAAGCGCCCCGGTTTCGTGGGTCTCTCCTTCTCCACCATCGCCGGCTTCAATGCCAACGGCGCCCTGCCCCACTACCGCGCCCTGCCCGAGCTGTTCTCCGAGATCAAGGGCGATGGCCTGCTGCTGATCGACTCCGGCGGTCAGTACCTGGGCGGCACCACCGACATCACCCGCGTGTGGCCCATTGGCCAGGTGTCCGACGCACAGCGGCGCGACTACACGCTGGTGCTCAAGGGCACCATTGCGCTCTCCCGAACCGTCTTCCCGCGCGGCACGCTGAGCCCGATGCTCGACGCCATCGCACGTGCGCCGCTGTGGGCCCATGGGCTGGACTATGGTCACGGCACCGGCCACGGCGTGGGCTACTTCATGAATGTGCATGAGGGCCCCCAGAGCATTTCCAAGGCGGTGCCGGATGCCAACATGGCCATGGAGCCGGGCATGATCACCTCGATCGAGCCGGGCCTCTACCGTCCCAAGCAGTGGGGCGTGCGGATCGAGAATCTGGTGCTGAACGTTCAGCATGAGACGCCCGAGAACGGCCAGTTCGGCGAGATGCTGGCTTTCGAAACACTGACCCTGTGCCCGATCGACACACGATGCGTGATGGTGTCGCTGCTGTCCGATGAAGAGCTGGCATGGCTCAACGACTACCACGCCGAAGTGCGCCGCCGGCTGTCGCCGCTGGTCAGCGGGGATGCGCTCGCGTGGCTGACCACCCGGACGGAGCCGCTGACGCGCTGAGGCGTCACATCTGCCGGAACAGGTGCAGGTAACTGCGGCTGACCGGCAGCACTTCCGGGCGGGCCTTCAAGTGCAGGTCCGCCGTCTCATTCGGCCCGCGGGTCACGTGGCTGATCGCATGCAGGTTCACCACCACCGAGCGGTGCACCTGCACAAAGCACTGTGGGTCCAGGCGTTCGATCAGCTCGCGGATCGGCGTGCGGATCAGCGCCTCGCCATCGGCGGTGGCAACGAGGGTGTACTTCTCGTCCGACCGCAGGAAGAGGATGTCGTCCACCGGGATCAGCTTCAAGGTGCTGCCCACCGAGGCGCGGATCCATTGCAAGGGGCCGGTATCGGACGCCAGCGCGTGGGCCGCGGGTTCACCGGCAGCGGATGTGGCTGGGTACCCGGGCGTGTGCACGGGCGTGGGGCTGGACATCGGCGTGGACATCGACGGGGATGTGGAAAGGGACGTCGCCCCCGGCAGGGACGCCGATGCCGGACGTGCAATGCGTCGCGCGAGTTCCTCGATGACGGTTTCCAGCGCCACCGGCGCCTGCGCCGGCGCAGAGGTCTGGAGTCGGTCCTTCAACCGCTCCACCGTGTCGGCAAGGCGCGCTTCGTCGATCGGCTTGACGAGATAGTCGATCGCGCCGCGCTCAAAAGCCTGGAGCGCATAGTCCTGATAGGCCGTGACAAACACGATGTGGGCCTGCCGCGCGATCTGACGCGCCGCTTCCATGCCGTTCAGGCCCGGCATGTGAACGTCCAGGAACACCACGTCCGGCCGGTGCATTTCAAACAGCTCCACCGCCTCGCGCCCATTGCGCGCCTGCGCCACCACGCTGAGCGCGGGCCATGCAGCGGCCAGGCTGCGTTGCAGGCTGTCGCGCAGGAGCGGTTCATCGTCGGCAATGAGGGCGGTAGGGGCGGCGGCGGTCATGGGCTTGCGGCTGCAATGATGAAGGGCGGGGTGGCGTGCGGGCGACGATGCTAGGGCGACGGAAAATTAAGTTCGGCACGCAGGCCATGCGGCTGATTTTCGGTGAGTTCCAGTGTGGACGAGAGGCCGTAGAACAGCGTCAGCCGCTCACGCAGGTTGCGCAACCCGGTCCCGGCTCCCATCTCGTGCTGCAGGCCGACACCGGTATCGCTCACCCACAGGCGTATGCGTCCGCCCTGCTGGTCGCCGCCCACCTCGATTCGGCCGCCGTCCTCGCTGGGATCCACGCCATGCCGCACCGCGTTCTCCACCAGCGTGAGCAACGCCATCGGCGGGAACCGTAGGCCGCTGAGCGCCGGTGACACCTCGACGGTAAAGCTCATCCGGTCCGGCATGCGCAGGTGCATCAACTCGAGATAGGCCTGCACCAGCGCGAGTTCGTCACCCAGCGTGGCGCTCTCCCCTTGCAGCCGCGGCATGGCGGCGCGCAGGTACGCAATCAGGCTGCGCAGCACCGGAGCCGCCTGCGGCGACCCGGTTTCCACCAAGGCCTGGACATTCGCCAGCGTGTTGAAGAGGAAGTGAGGCTCTACCTGTGCCTGCAGCAGGCGCAGACGGGCATCCAGCGCCTGTCGCTCCAGCTCGCTGCGCTCCAGCTCAAAGCTCAGCGCCTGATTGCGCGCCTCGGCGTCCCGCTGTCGGTACAGCGCCCCCATGGCGAGCAAGGGGCCAACGACCAGGCCCGAGCCGGCAATCCACATGAATCCCAGCATCCGGGCCTCGGACTGGACCAGGCTCGCCAGGTCGCCGCCGACGGCCACCAGGTAGACGACCAAGGTGGCCACCGGCACGGCGGCCGCCACCACCACCACCTGGAAGAACCAGCGCGCCCACCAGCGCGGCAGGCGACGGGGCCACTGGCCGGCCGCCGAGAACGCCAGCAGCGCCAGCATGCCGACGAACATGGTGCGGCCCAGCAGCACCGGGAACGGGATGATGAAGATGGGGTCCAGCGCCGCAGCGGCGAGCGTGGCCAGGACCAGCGCCAGGGCCAGACGGCGCGGCGTGAGATAGGAGACGAATCCGTGCCAGGGCTGGCCCGGCGCGCGGAAACTGGGGCGTGGAGTCGCGGTCGGCGGAGAGGACATGCCCCCACGATAGCGGCGGGCCCCGGCGGCTCCAAGGGCAGAACAGCGGGGAAGCGACGAAAGACGGGCTGGGCGGCCTGAGCCGCGCCTTCAAAGCGCCCTGCGCACGCTCATTGGGTTCCGGGCGCTCAGCGGACTGCGGATGCTCAGAGGCTGTGGATGCTCAGCGAGTTCAGGTTGCTCATCGAGCGGTGGGCGCGGAGCGGGGCGCTGCCCGGCAGGCTCGTTTGCGACACCAGCCGCCCTGCGGCACGACGCGGGCCGGGCGGGTTTGTCGATCTCTGGCGGCGCAGCGCGGCGCGGCTTCCACCACCAAATGGATGTTGCCCACCATGAGCAGCGTGCGGCGGCGTCCCGCAAGGAGGGTGTGCGCCACGGCTCAGGCCCGCATGCCGATGTTGCACATCACTGCTTCCTTGCCAGCATTGATGGCAAAGCGCAGCGCCTCGGCCGGCGTGGCCCAACCGTACCCGCCAGCGAGGTTTTCGTCTCGATAAGCTTCCCGCTTGTCCGGGGCGCGGCCCTGCCGCATGACCACCACCGCGGCCACGTAGCCGAACTGGCGGGGTCGCTCGATGGCGCCGGCGTAGATGCGATAGTCGCCTGTATCGACTTCAGCGAAATGCATGTCCGTCTCCTGGTGGCCCGTTGGCCACGATAGGGGGACTGTGCGCGTGATGGGGGAGATGAGCTACCCACCTGAGGTGTGCACACCAATGGGGGTGGTGAGCGGGGGCGAGGGTCGGCGGTGCCTGAAATGGCGTCGGGGGAGGCATTCAGGGACGATCCCCGTGGTGCGGGCCGCAGGGAGGATCCGGCGCGGAACCGTCGCGTCACCCGTTCCAAGGACGGGGACGACAGCGGGAACGCCAGGAGAACGGCAAAGAGAACGACAGCGGGGCCAATAGCCGCGATCAGTCGCCGCCTTGGGACACCGCCACGTACTCGCGCAGTTCCTGGCTCACTCGCGGGGGCGGCACCGGCGACGACTTGAGCTCGACGCCTTCGGGGAACTGCTCCAGGTCATAGGCCTTCTGTTCGGCGGCCGAGATCACGCCGTTTTCATTGCTGTCGGCCGGTGCGTAGATCAGGTTGGGCACCAGCGACACCGTGGAAGCGGAACTGGCGCTGGACGCTTCCGTGGTCGCCGGCGTGGCCGCTGGCGTGGCCGCTGGCGTGGCCGTGGCCGACGGTCTAGCCGAACCAGATGCAGATGCAGATGCAGAAGCAGCTGAAGTCGTGGATGTAGACCCCGTGGGGGCACCAGCGCCGCTCTCTGTGGCTGGTGCGGTGCCCGTTGCGGCTGGTGCGGCGCCCGTTGCGGCTGGAGCGGCGGCTGTTGCGGCGGGCGCTCGAGCAGTCGAAGCCGGTGCGCCGCCACTGGCGGCAGGCACTACGGGCGCGACGCCAGCGGCGGCGGCGCGTGCCGGCGCCGGGCTGTTGGCCACCGCAGGCGGGACGGCTGTGGCCGCATTGACCGGCGGATTGGTGGCGGTAGCCGGGGCGACCGACGCAGCGGAACCGACCGCGGCGTCTTCGGCGCCTATGGCGATGGAAGTCGAACCGGCGTCCGTTCTGGCCGCTTTGGCCGAAGCCGGGACCGTTGTCGGACGTACCGGGGTCGACGCCTCACGCGCCGCGAGCGACGTGGCAGCGGCGGACAAAGTGACGACCGCAGAGGCTTCGGGAGCCTCCGCGGCATTGACGGACTCCTGCTCGCGGCTGCGCAGCGGCGCAGCGCTGGAAGCGGAGCTGGTCGCGGTTGTTGCGAGAGCAGAGATCATGATGTGCCTCCACGAAGGATTCCGCGGAATCGGCCAGCGGATGCCGGGCGGGAACGCTTCCCGCCTGCTTACCTTTTCAGGGCATGTTCGGTTTTTCGGCCATGTCTCGGACGACTTTAGGGCGATTTATGAAACCGACACACTTTTTTTCCGCCAGTTGAATGGAGTGGGCAGTTTGTCGCGCCGCAGTGCCCCATCTCGCCGCAGATAAAGGGTTAACCCTGACCCCTTCAGTGAAGTCGCAGGCGGCCAAGAGGGGCCTGCCCTGTCGCGCGGGGCATCGTCACAGCACCGCGTAACGTCCCGGCCTGTGGTTCACAGCAATGAACAGATTCATCACCACCGCCGCCAGCACCGAGTAGGCCACGCGCTCCGGTGAGATCACCGTCAAGGCCAGCAGCACGATGGCGCAGTCCATGGCCATCTGTACCTTGCCAGCGCGCCAGCCCCTGGCTTTTTGCAGATACAGCGACACGATGGTGGCACCGCCCAGGCTGGCGCGGTGCCGAGCCAGGAACAGGCAGCCCGAGCCCAGCAGCAAGCCGCCCAGCACCGCCGCATAGGCCGGGTGGAGCCGGTCGATGGCGAAAAGGCGCGGCGAGAACTCGGTCATCAGCGACAGCAGCGCAATCGAGATGAAGGTCTTGATCGTGAATTCCCGGCCCATGCGCGTCCAGGCGAACCAGTAAAACGGCAGGTTGATCAGGAAGAACAGCCGGCCCAGGCTGACGTCGGTCGCGTAGTGCAACACGAACGCGGCGCCCGCGGTGCCGCCGGTCAGCAGGCCCGCCTGGGCGAACAGGATCAGGGCCAGCGACACGAACAGCGTGCCAGTGAAAATCGCCTGGGCATCCTCAAACAGGGTATGTGAGCGGATGGTCAGGTCATCCATCGTCACCGTCGCCGGGGTGGTGGCAGCGGCATCGACGGGGAGGTGCAGGGGTCGGTCACTCATCCCGTAGACGAAGCAGAAAACGTGCCGGCGAGTATCCCCCGGGAGAACCCTGATGTGAGTCGGGCCGGCGCTCTAATTTCCGGGAACGGCGCTCATCCTGCGCAGTGCGCGAAGGATCGGCGCCGCGTCCGCAAAGCGGGATGATCCGCGCCACGTGCGCAGCGCGGGAAGGATCGGCGCCATCAAGGCAGCGCGGCGAGGATCGGTGCCAGCTCCGCAGAGGGGAAGGATCCGCGCCGTCTCCACCGGGCCGCCGTCCCGACCGGATCACTTCAGTGCACCGTCGCGGTCACTGTCTCGGCAGCAGCCCTAGCACTTCCTCGAAGGAATAGGCGGTGTGATGCGCGCGGCCGTTGCCAATCGGGTCATGGGTCGCCTGCCCCGGTGGCATCACCATCACCACCTGTGCCGATGGCAACTGAGCGAGGCACTCATTCAGCAGCCGGGCCTCTTCCGCATCGTGCTCCTGCACCGACGCGCCCACCACAAACACGGTGCCGATCGCCTCCAGCTTGGCCTCGTCAGGCGGGCCGGTGAGTTCTTCGGCGGTGACGTGCCGGGCGTCGAGGCGGCTGTCCCGCAGCACCCGCACCAGAATCTCCGCCACCAGATGGGCCGACCGGCCGCCCATGCTGATGCACAGCATCACCGAGCCGGCCGGCACATCCAGGGCCCCCTGCCAGCGCCCTTCCGTCTGCAGGCGTTCCTGGCGCAGACGCATGCCCAGGTCGGCGCCGTCCAGCACCGCTGCCTTGCGACGGCGCGGCACGGGGCTGTGCGTCAACGTGGCGAAGACCTGCACGATGACCTGCTGAGCCGCCAGGCGTTGATCCGGGGTGATCAGGTTCTGCTCGAAATCATGACGGGCCAGTTCCAGGGCAGGCATCACCACCTTGTCGCAATAGCGAGCCAGCGTGCGGCGCTTCAGGTAGGCGCGAGCGTCGGCCAGGATTTCAACCGCATCGCCGCTGAGGCTGCGCTGGTAGAAGCGCTGGGACATGTCGAGCGCCGGCGCATCACCCAGCAGCACGTCCAGGAACGACAGCGCCGGCACATGGCGGCCGGCCACCACCAGGCAGAGCGTCAGCGGCGTGGACAGCAGCAGGCCGACCGGCCCCCAGAGCGCGCTCCAGAAAATCGCGGAGACCACGACCGAGAACGGCGACAGCCCGGTGGCATGACCGTAAAGCTGCGGCTCGATCACATGCGCGACGATGACTTCCACCGCCAGGAAGATCAGCAACGTAGAGATCATCAGATCCCAGCCGGGGGCCATGGCGGCCGACATCACGCCCGCACAGAGCGCCGCGGCGGGGAAACCAACGTACGGGATGAATCGCAGCAATCCGGCCAGCACCGCCCAGATGGTGGCGTGCGGCACATGGGTGGCGTAGAGCAGCAGGCCGATCACCAAGCCCACGCCGACGTTCACCAGGAATTGCGAGACGAAGTAGCGGGACAGCCGCTGGCCGGCGTCATTGAACGCGGCTGTGGCGGCGCGCACGTCGTGGCCGCCAACGAGGCGGATCAGCCGGTCGCGCAGCGCGTCCTGCTCCAGCAGCGCGAAGATCAGCACCAGCACCACGATACCCACCACCCCGACAGGTCCCCAGACAGCGGCCAGCATTTGCCGGATGAGGGAAGCGCTGGTGTCAGGTTTGGTGTCGCTGGTGCCGGAGGGGCGATCACCGGGATCGCCGGCGTCGGCACGATCGCCCACATCCGCCGGGGCTGCGAGGTCACCGATCATGCGTCCGGCGCGGCCCTGCGCCTGCTGAAGCTGATCCAGCGTCATCATGCGCAGCCGCGTGACCTTGGTTCGCACGTTCTCCTCATACGCGGGCAACTCCCGCGACAGCGCGCTGAGCTGCATCACCAGCACCATCGCGATGCCGCTCACCACCAGTCCGGCCAGTGCGAGGGTGCCGATGGCGGCGGTGGTTTGGTTCAGTCCCAGGCTGCGCAGCTTGCGGACGACCGGTGCCATCAGGAAACTCAGCATCGCAGCGAGGGTGATGGGCTCCAGCACTTCCCGGCCCAGGTACAGCACCGCCAGGACGCCGAGGCCGACCAGCAGTTTCACGGGGAGCGGGGTGGGCGACGTCGGAGGCGGCGAAGGGGGTGGCAAGGGATGTTGATGCGAAGGTAGCCGCGGCAAAGGCTGATGCAGCGATGGCTGCGACGGCGTCGGCCCGCTCATGCCGCACCTGCCCGCTTCCGCATGAAGACGCTGTTCGGGTCGTCGACGTAGTCGCCGAAGGAGCCGCAACGGCGGTAGCCGAGGCGTTCATAAAGGCCAATGGCATCGTGCTGGAGGTAGCCGGTTTCCAGCGTGAATTCGAAGATGCCCCGGGCTTGCGCCTCGGCTTCCAGCAGTGCCAGCAGCCCACGTGCAATGCCCTGCCCACGATGGCTAGGCAAGGTGTACATGCGCTTGAGCTCGCCATACTCGGCGCCGACCACGATGGCCCCACAGGCCACGGCGGCGCCCTGCCCGTCTCGCGCCACGGCAAACAACACGTTGGGCGCGGACAGCGCCGCCATGTCGATGCCGTGATGACTCTCCGCGGGATACAGCGGGACCTGGTAGGCATCCAGCGCTTCGATGAGCGCGATGACCTCCGGCTGCGCAGCCGGTTCGAGCGAGACGGTGATGTCGGTGGGCATGGCAGCCGGAGCACGGGCGCTGACGCCCGGGGATGCGGGAATGAGGTGGGGCGGAGTCTAAGGGGTTTCGGTGACAGGCATCAGGCCGGGGCGGAAGGGCCGAGCAACGATTCGTAGACAGCCAGATCATTGTCGGAGAAGCAGCAGAAGGTGACGTCTAGGTTCGTCGGGCCGGCTGGGTCCATCGGGTCGGCCGGGTTCGCCTCCAGCCAGGCCCTCACCGTCGCGACCGCCACCTGGGCGGCCGCCTCCACCGGATAACCGTAGGAGCCGGTGCTGATGCTGGGAAAAGCGATCGAGCGGATGGCATGAGGCCGCGCGAGATCCAGGCTGCGGATGTAGCAGCTGCGCAGGAGCTCTGGCTCGCCATCGCGGCCGCCGCGCCAGACAGGACCCACGGTGTGGATGACGTAGCGCGCCGGCAGTCGAAATCCAGCGGTGATCTTGGCCTGCCCGGCCCGACAGCCGTGGAGCTGTCGGCAAGCTTCCAGCAATTGGGGGCCTGCCGCACGGTGGATGGCGCCATCCACGCCGCCGCCGCCCAGCAGCGACGAATTCGCGGCGTTGACAATCGCGTCCACGTCGAGAGTAACGATGTTGGCGCGGCGCGCTTGCAGGGTGCGCTGTGGGTGCATGGTGATCTCCGTCCAGGCCCTTCACTGTTCGCCGCGAGGGCTGAAGGTGCGCGGAAAGAAAACCGGCAAGGCGCGATCCTTCAGGCGATAGCCCATGGGGGGCCGGTAAGCGGAGCTTTCGACCACACCCACTTCCTCCAGGAAGTCGGCGGCAAGCATCCGCGTGCGAAATCCACTCTTGTCGACGGGCCGCCCGAGCACGATCTCGTACATCTTCTGAAGCTGCGGCAGTGTGAACGGCTCGGTCAGCAGAAAAGCGGGGAGCGAGGTGTATTCCACCTTGCTTCGCAGCCGGTCCACCGCGGCTCGAAGAATCTCGTCGTGATCAAACGCCAGGGAGGGGGACGCGAGGACCTCATCGGCATCGAACCAGTTCACGTCCGCCGCATTCGCGCCTTTGGACAGTTGCACGGCTTGAGCCGGCATCAAAGCAAAGTACGCATGGGTGGCGGACCAGCCGCGTGGGTCCCGGGTGGCACTGCCCCAACTGCCCAGTTGCTCGAGATACGGGCTGCGGACCGAGGTCTTGTCGAGCAGCTTACGGCGGGCGCAAGCGAGCAGGTTGGCGTCCTGGTCAATGTCCACATAGCCGCCGGGCAGCGCCCACTGACCCGGGAATGGCTCGCCTCGGCCGGAGGGGCGCTGCACCAGCAGCACTTTCAACGCTTCGTTCAGGACGGTGAATATGACGACATCCACCGTGGTGAAGGGGCGGGGGAAGTCGGAGGGAGCACTGGGTTTGGCCATGGTGGACTGTTTTCGGGAATGGGGCGGGACCGCGTCAATGCAAAGAACAACTTGCCTGGGCGCACAATTCGTTGTACTGTACATCTTTCATAAGACGTTCAGAACAACTAAATAGTGACGACACCTATCAAGCTGACGTCGATCAGCAAATTCCTCAGCCTGGTGCTTCGCCATCAGCCGCAGGAGATCGGCCTGGTGCTGGATCCCGCCGGCTGGGCTCGCGTGGATGAACTGCTTCAAAAGCTGGCGGCAGCGGGATGGCCGGTGTCCATGACGCAGTTGAGGGAGGTCGTCGAGACCAACGACAAGAAGCGGTTCACTTTCAATGAAGATGAAAGCCTCATCCGTGCCAGTCAGGGCCACTCCATCGCCATCGACCTGGATCTGCCGGTGGTGACACCACCGCCGGTGCTATATCACGGCACGGCGACCCGCTTCCTGGCAGCCATCATGAGCGAAGGACTTGATCGCCGGTCACGGCAGCATGTGCACCTCACCGAAAGCGTCGATACAGCTTTGTCGGTGGGAAGCCGTTACGGCGCGCCAGTACTGCTGAAGATCGACGTTCAGCGGATGGTCAGTGCCGGACATCAATTCCGATGCTCGGCCAATGGCGTCTGGTTGGTGGATGGTGTGCCACCGGAGTTCATACAGCCAGACGCCTGACCTGGGCCAGGCGTTTCAGCCAGGCCCGCCGGCTTCCACCAATTGGTCAACGTGCCGCGCCAAGTAGCTCTTCAACGGATCAGGGCTGGTGACCATCCCGCGACCAATCGCTGAAGCCCTGCACCCGCATCGTCAGCAAAGCACGTTGACGCACGCAGCCAGAAAACGATGACTCGCGGCTCAGCCAGAGTTTGAGCAAGCGCCAGGAAAGTTTCCACACGGGCAGGATCGCCGGTGAGGAAGGACTGCCCACCCAGTTCCTGAGCGGCTGCATGGATCAGGGCCGGCGATTCGTAGTCGTCATATCCCTGATCAGGCGGCCAAGGCGTGCCGGGCTCAATGCGAGGGGGAAGGGAGCGACTCAGAATGTCGAATGACTGTCGCAGTGTCTCTATCCGCATCAGTGTCAGCGACTCGGAAGACAACAAAAAAGCCAGTCTCTCGACTGGCTTTTTGCGGCCCGGTGACTCCGGACAATTTAGCGGGAAGGGTGGATTCGAACCCCCGGTAGTGGTTCGCCCTGCGCCGGATTTCGAGTCACCCCAATTTCTCAATAAAGTCAGCCACTTAGAAATATTTCCTTTCCGCAACCGGCCTGCCCATAGGAACTCCAACCCTATGCACCTCGGCCTGCCCCCTCACGTGTGCGGAGTAGATTTGCAGCCTGCTCTGTATTGACCCAGTGAAAACCTGCTCAGGTGTTACCGTTGAGAGGAAGACACCATGAGTACGTTGATGGACGAAGAAATCAAGCGCTGGATGGCCAAGCGTAAGACGGCGTTGGTGCTGGAGATCATCCAGGGCAAGACCAGCGTTTCCGAGGCCAGCCGAACCTACGACCTGCCGCCCTCAGAGATTGAGAGCTGGGTGGAAGACGGTCGCAAGGGGATGGAGAACGCCTTGAAAGCCAACCCGCAGGACGTTCGCGAGCAATACGAGCGCCAACTGAAGACCTGCAGGAGGCCTACGGTGAAGCGATGCTGGAGCTGCGCGCTAGAAAAAAATTGCAGTCCCTGCTGGGCGAGGACGAGAAGTGATCGAGACGATCCGCAGGGACTGCAAGCCGACGGCATCACCGTCTCGATCAGCAAGCTGTGCCGGTGGTTCGACGTGCCGCGGCGCAGCGCGTACTACCGCCCCGTCAAGTCCGCGCCGACGCTGCAGGAGCGCTTCGTTGCCCCGATCAAAGCCATGATTGAGGAGAACCCGTCCTTCGGGTACCGCACCGTGGCGCACCTGCTGGGCTTCAACAAGAACACGGTGCAGCGCATCTTCCAGCTCAGGGGCTGGCAGGTACGAAAGCGACCGGTAGGCTTCAGGCCGCGGATTCAGTCACTGCCCTCGGTGGCTAAGGCGCCCAACGAGCGCTGGGCCACCGACATGTGCCGGGTATGGGCGGGGCGCGATGGCTGGACGACGATGGCGCTGGTCATCGACTGCCACAGCCGGGAACTGCTGGGCTGGCATCTGTCGCGCAGCGGGAAGCCCAAGACAGCTGAATCGGCGCTGGAGCTGGCCTTCATCGCGCGCTTCGGAACGCTGGGCCGGGTGCCGACGCCATTCCTGCTGCGTTCAGACAATGGCTTGGTCTTCACCAGTCGAAACTTCACCGCCCTGGTCAGGAGCTACGGACTGCGACAGGAGTTCATCACGCCGCACAGCCCCGAGCAGAACGGCCTGGTCGAGCGGGTGATCCGCACACTCAAGGAGCAGTGCGTGCATCGCTACCGCTTCGAATCGCTGCAGCACGCCGGCCGCCTGATCGGCGACTGGATCCACTTCCACAACCACCGGCGTCCGCATCAGGCGCTGAATATGAGAACTCCCGCTGAAGCGTTTGCATTAGCGGCCTGACCTGAGCAGGATTCGCTGGGTCAATACAACTGGCTGACCAGTACAACGAGTACCGACCGAATGACGCGCTGGGTGGGATGCCGCCCAAGCAGTTCATGCCCCAATTCATCATCAGCGGCGGACTTTGGAAATCAACTGTCTGCTTGGCAGGGGAGCTTACGGGTGGATGTCGTGCTACCGAATCAATCGAGTGAGTTCGAATTACCTACTTGTTCAACTTGCAGGAACCGTTATCGAAAATTTCAAAGAGAAGCAGTGTGCCATTTGGATACGCCGTTGGCATCGTCCGAACCAAAATTTACGAGGTTGCGCGCCAATATAGGTAGCGATAAACCAGTGCGCCTCCCGCAGATGGTGTTGGAGGACTAGGCGCATCAAGCGTTGCGCCTCCGTCAGCGGCTCGCCCAATCGACGGGCGCGAATCGCAGTTTAAACTCATGTGCGCTGGTGCCAACGTGGGAAAGCCTTCACCGCGGGGCGGAACCCCGAATACTTACCTACATCTACTTGAGATTAATCCTCAACCGAAGTCAGTAACGGCAGGACACTCGTCGCAAAGAGCTTTTTGATGTCCTTGAAAGGAACCCCCTGCGGTGTGACGTATAACGCCGCCATAAAGCTTACACCTCCACCGCCTTGCACCGCATAGCCTTCAATCGTGTAAGAGCCTAAGGGCAGCTTCGGTTTTTGAAATACTGCTGAACCAGACATTGAATACTGATTTACAGAAACCATCTTATCCACCACGATAGTCATGTTCCCCAATAATATATTTCCCGGTTGAATCTTGATCGGAAATGTTAGTGTTGGCACACCGGGCAAACACACATTCTGCTTTTTGAGCGGATTCACGAACAAATAGTAACTAACCCCGATTGGAGCGGTACTCTCGGGAGACCATGAAGTTGACCCGGGATGATCTCCGTTGGCAGCTTGACCAGCCGCCAATGACATATTATAGGAGCAGCCATTCGGAACAGCATCCGTGCCTGCTGCGCTAGCTGACTCGAGACATAGCAGCAGGGCGAAAATGGCGAAATCGGTGATCTTTCCGAATTGAATGACTTGCATTCCACGCCCCTTAATTTATTGCGATATCGTACAGCTTACATTCACCAAAAACACGCGGCTCTGCATCATCTACGCGTACCGTAACGCTTTTCCCCAAAGCAAAAGCGGTGAGTACTGTTGCATAGGTGCTCCTGCCGATCGGAGTTGACAGGTCCACCCAAGCACGACTTCCACAATTTCCGCCGAATGGACCTACATAAAACACTGCCACGCCGCTTTCAACTCGTGGAGTCACTACCGGCCCCGTCGCCACATAGAGCGATGCAAAGCTAAGACCAGGCATGACCATTGCGGATACCATCAAGGTAACGCGAAGAAGACGAAGGTTTCTCGATTTCATTTAGCTTTTCACCAGTGTTAAGAGAATGCACGCCACCTTACCAGAAAACCGTACCTGTATTCAATCTTGCAGTACGCGACTCTATAAGCAAGGCGTTTCAAAACTGGCTGGAGCTCGTCAACAACGCACCCCGGGACACTAAAGGTCAAAAGCAAAAAGCCAGTCTCTCGACTGGCTTTTTGCGGCCCGGATGACTCCGGACAATTTGGCGGGAAGGGGGGGATTCGAACCCCCGGTAGGGGTTCGCCCTACGCCTGATTTCGAGTCAGGTACATTCAACCACTCTGCCACCTTCCCTGATTCGGTGACACACCCCTTGCGGAGTGTTTGCGTCTCGCGGGTTGACTGCGAGAAAGACCAAGAGTGTAGCAGCGTTTTCAGGCCCCGAACAAGTTTCAGCGCGCGATTGTGCGAACTCGTTCTGTCCACATTCAACACCGCCGCAGCCGTCGCACGGCCCCGGGCTTTCAAACCGCAGTGCCCGGGCTTCGCCGACCTAACAGGCTCAGGCCTTCAACACCGCCTGCCCACCCAGATACGGGCGCAGCGCCTCCGGCACCTCGATGCTGCCATCGGCCTGCTGGTAGTTTTCCAGCACCGCCACCAAGGTGCGGCCAACCGCCAGGCCGGAGCCGTTGAGCGTGTGCACCAGCTCGTTCTTGCCCTGCGCATTCTTGAAACGCGCCTGCATGCGTCGGGCCTGGAAGCCCTCGCAGTTCGAGCACGAGCTGATCTCGCGATAGGTGTTCTGGGCCGGCAGCCACACTTCCAGGTCGTAGGTCTTGGCGGCGCCAAAGCCCATGTCCCCGGTGCACAGCGACATCACCCGATACGGCAGGCCCAGCTTCTGCAGCACCGCTTCCGCATGTCCCACCATCTCTTCCAGCGCTTCATAGCTCTTCTCAGGATGGACGATCTGCACCATCTCCACCTTGTCGAACTGATGCTGGCGAATCATGCCGCGGACATCGCGGCCGCCGCTGCCCGCTTCCGAGCGGAAGCACGGGCTGTGGGCCGTCAGCTTGATCGGCAGCTGGTTCACATCCAGCACCTGGTCGCGCACGGTGTTGGTCAGCGAAATCTCCGAGGTGGAGATCAGGTACTGCTCCACCGCTTCCTCATCGCCGCCCCGCAGTACCCAGAACATGTCTTCCTTGAACTTGGGCAGCTGGCCGGTGCCTTCCAGCACTTCGCGGTTGACGATGTAGGGCGTGTAGCACTCGGTGTAGCCGTGCTGCTGCGTTTGCAGATCCAGCATGAACTGCGCCAGCGCACGATGCAGGCGGGCAATCGGACCCTTCATGAAGGTGAAGCGCGAACCGCTCAGCTTGGCGCCGGTCTCGAAGTCCAGGCCCAGCGGGGCACCCAGGTCCACGTGGTCGCGCGCAGCAAAGCCCAGCTCGCGCGGCGTGCCCCAGCGGCGCACTTCCACATTGCCTTCTTCACCGCTGCCCACCGGCACGCTTTCGTGTGGCAGGTTGGGCACGCTCATCAGCATCTGCGTCAGTTCGGCCTGGATGCCGTCCAGACGCTCGGCGCCGGCCTTGAGTTCGTCAGCGATGCCGCCCACTTCCGCCATCAGCGCGCTGGCGTCTTCGCCCTTGCTCTTGAGCTGGCCGACCTGCTTGGAGAGCGAGTTGCGCTTGGCCTGCAGTTCCTCGGTGCGCATCTGCACCTGCTTGCGTTCGGCTTCGAGCGCCTTGTAGCGGTCCACGTCCAGATAGGGCTGCGGATTCTTGCGCGCCTGCAGACGCGCGATGACGGCGTCCAGGTCCTTGCGCACTTGGGTGATGTCCAGCATGGGAGTTCTCTTCGATGTTCTTGGATGCTCAGGGCGACGCGTGATGCCTCGCACCACGCGCCAGGGAGAGGTCGGACCGGCAACGGATCAGCGTCCGCCGCAGCAGCCAACAGCGATCAAGATCGTTCGCTGGTGACCTCGGCCATGGACTTGTCGCCCAGGCCCATCGGCAGCGGGAAGCGCACATGCTCTTCCACGCCCGGCAGCTTGCGCACGGTGGTGGCGCCCAGTTGACGCAACCGGTCGATGACGGCCTGCACCAGCACGTCCGGGGCCGAGGCGCCGGCCGTCAGCCCCACCTGGCTGCGGCCGTCCAGCCATTCGGCCTTCAGGTCTTCGGCCGCATCCACCATGTAGGCGGGCGTGCCCAGGCGCTCCGCCAGCTCGCGCAGGCGGTTGCTGTTGGAGCTGGTGGGGCTGCCCACCACGATCATCACGTCCACCTGCGGCGCCAGCACCTTGACCGCATCCTGGCGGTTCTGGGTGGCGTAGCAGATGTCCTGTTTCTTGGGCTCGCGCACCAGCGGGAAATGACGCTTCACCGCCAGCAGGATCTCCGCGGCATCGTCCACGCTCAAGGTCGTCTGGGTGACCACCGCCACGCGCGACGGATCCTTCACCTGCACATGCGGCACATCCGAGGCTTCCTCCACCAGATAGATGCCGTCCCGCAGCTGGCCCATGGTCCCTTCCACTTCGGGATGGCCCTTGTGGCCGATCATGATGAACTCATAACCCTCCCGGTGCAGCTTGGCCACCTCCACATGCACCTTGGTGACCAGCGGACAGGTGGCATCGAACACCTGGAAGCCGCGATCCGCCGCTTCCTGACGCACCGCCTGGCTCACACCGTGGGCGGAGAACACCAGCGTCGCGCCGGGAGGCACGTCCGCGAGGTCTTCGATGAAGATGGCGCCCTTGGCCTTGAGGTCGTTCACCACATAGGTGTTGTGCACGATCTCGTGACGCACGTAGATGGGAGCGCCGAACTTCTTCAGCGCCCGCTCGACGATCTCGATGGCCCGGTCCACCCCCGCGCAGAAGCCGCGCGGTTCAGCCAGGATGATGTCCTTGTTCAACTGCATGTCCGCTCCGCTCACAACACACCAATCAGTTGCACTTCAAAGCTCACCGGCTGCCCGGCCAGCGGATGGTTGAAGTCGAACAGCAGCCAATCCGCGCCCACTTCCCGCACCACGCCTGCGTACTGGCCCTGGCCATCCGGGGTCGGAAACTGCACCACATCCCCCACCTGGTACACCTCCGAGGGGTCGCCCAGCTCGCGCATCAGGCTGAGCTTCACCCGCTGCATCATCTCCGGATTGCGATCACCGAAGGCCTCGCCCGGGCCCAGTTCCAGCACGGTGCGGCTGCCTTCCGCCAGCCCGATCAGGCGGGCTTCGATCGCGGGCGCGAGCTCGCCGGTCCCCAGCGACAGCGTGGCCGGCTTGTCGTTGAAGGTGTTGATCACGTCCTGGCCATCCGGGCCGGTGAGCCGGTAATGCAGGGTCAGGAACGATCCAGGTTGGACGAGGTTCACAAGTCAGGGGTATTTTGGGAATCGAAGCCGGATTTTAGGCTTGAGCGCTGCCCAACTCCCGAGAGCGCTTCAGATGACCCTCGCCAGCCTGCCCCTCGACGCCCGTCCGCGCGAAAAACTGTTGTCCCGCGGCCCCGAAACCCTGTGCGACAGCGAACTGCTGGCCGTGCTGCTGCGCACCGGCCTGCCCGGCCAATCCGTGCTGGCACTGGCGCGGGAGCTGCTGGACCGCTTCAACGGACTGGCGGGCCTGCTCCGCGCTGATCCGAAGGACCTCGGCGAGCTGCGCGGCGTGGGGCCCGCCAAGCAGGCCATGCTGGCCGCCGTCATGGAGCTCGCCCGCCGCGGCCTGCGCGAAGGCCTGTCCGACCAGCCGGTGTTCGAATCGGTGGACGCGGTGCGCACCTACCTGCGTTTGCAGCTCGACGCCCTGCCCCACGAGTGCTTCGCCGTGATGTTTCTGGATGTCCGCCACCGCCTCATCCGCATGGATAACATGTTCCGGGGTACCCTATCCCATACCATTGCGTATCCCCGCGAAGTGGTGAAGCGCGCGCTGGCCCTGGAGGCCGCGGCGGTGATCCTGGCGCACAACCATCCGTCCGGCCATGCCCAGCCGTCCGAGGCCGACATCCGGCTCACCCGGACGCTCAAGGAAGCCTTGGCCCTGGTGGAGGTGTCGGTGCTGGACCACTTTGTGGTTGGCGCGGGGCACGCTGTCTCCATGGCCGAATTGGGTTTGTTGTGAATGATCGCCTGCGCAGCCTGCAAGACCTGCAGACCCTGCACCGAGAACTTCGGATCCGCCAGCGGGCGGAAGAAGAGCGTCGCGAACGCGAGGCGGCGCAGGCGCGTCTGCGCGAGCAGGAAGCTCGCATCTTTGAGCTGACCGTCGGGACGGTGGTGAAGATGCCGGAGGCCAATCGCGTGCTGCTGCAGCCCGGCCGGCCGTCACCGGAACCGCTGCAGCGGATGCTGGACGAGCAGGCGGCCTGGAAGCAGGCTCTGTCGGACGACTTTGATGTCGATTCGCTGCTGGAGACCGACGAAACCCTGTCCTTCCGCCGCCCCGAGATCACCCAGGAGTCGGTGCGCAAGCTGCGCCGTGGGCATTGGGCGCTGCAGGGCCAGATCGACCTGCACGGCCTGCGCCGTGATCAGGCCCGCGAGGCCCTGGGCCAGTTCATCCACGACAGCGCCCGCCGCGGCCTGCGCTGTGTGCGGGTGGTCCATGGCAAGGGCAACGGCTCCCCGGGTCGTGAGCCGGTGCTGAAGGCGCGTGTGCGGCGCTGGCTGGTGCAGAAGCAGGAGGTGCTGGCCTTTGTCCAGGCCCGCGCCAGCGATGGCGGCAGCGGCGCCCTCATGGTGCTGCTCAACGCGACCTGACCCCAGAACGTTCCCCCGGGTTTTCGCGCGTTGTTTTGATGCCTGCACGCGCAGGAATTGCATTGACGGTCCCTCGGCAAGCCCCTAGTCTGGGCCCACGCCGGCGTTGTTGACATCTATTCTCAATTACGTAGCCATCGTTTCGATGGGGAGGGATTCGCATGCCTTCAGCAACCGTTCGCCCCTGGGGCGCCGCCGGTCACACCCGCAGCGCCGGCTTGATTCTGGTCGGTCTTGTGCACGTGGCCATGGTGGCCGCGCTGGTGGAAGGTTTTCGGCGCCATGCCGCGCCCAAGCCACCACCGCTGACCCAGGTGCAGATGGACGTCGCCCGCACGCCACCACCGCCGACGCCCACCGTGGACGTATTGCCTCAGCCGCCCTTGGCATCGATCACGCCTCGGCTGGTGGAGGTCCCGGACGTTTCGGTCGTCACCCCTTTGGTGAACCCTCAGCCCCCGTCCGAGACGGTCACACCCGCTCTGGCTGGCAACGGAGTGCCGGGGGAATCCGCCGGCGCAGGGGTGACAGGCGCGACGGGGCCCGGGGGTACGGGCAGCGGCACTGCCGCCCGGGAGCCGGTTGCACCGGGGCTGGTCTGTACCTCGATGGGTGCGCCGGACATGCCGGCGGTCCATTGGTCCGGCGAAGCCGTCTTCCGGGCGGTGGCTGAGGTGCAGGCCGGCCGTGTGGTGGCCGTTGAGATCCGGGCGTTGCAGGGAGGCATGGACGCCCGTACCCGTCGCGCGCTCACGGCATCGATCGAGACCGCGCTGCGGCAGCACTACGTCTGCCCCGGCAATCACCGGTTCCAGCAGGACTTCGGATTCCGGGTCGATTAAGAAACCCTGGCCCGCGCATCCCGCTCGGGCCGCTCACGCGCCCAGTGCCCTCAATGCAGGGTCATGCTGACCTGCGGATGGAAGCTGGAGGTGAACACGTGCAGCAGCTGCTCGGGCCGGAAGGCGCCGACGGCATCCGCGCCCTGCCAGTGGGTGTCAATGGCATGTTCCAGCCCCTTGAGCACGCAGAAGGACATGAACGCTCCCTCGGCCTCCTCGCTTTCCATGTCCACCAGCTGCAGACGCAGGCAGGCGGAGCGCAGGAATTCCAGCATCAGCCGCGGGTTGGAGGTGTTCGGGCACTGCCCCGCACAGATCTCGATGTCCTGACGCGCGTCGTCGGACAGCCACAGCTGGCCGTCTTCGATGCGGACATGGAGCAGGTCGGGATTGGCATCGATGCCGACCACATCGTCGTCATACGGTTGGAACATCATAGGCTCAACGGTAGACGATGGCGGGGCCGCCGTGTTCACCGCCCCCCCGACGGGAAGGCCGCCCCTGTTAGAAATGCACGCGTCAGAACACCTTGCGGACTGGCGGCGCCTGGTTGACCATCCAGTCGGCGGTGTTGCCGAAGGCGGCGGTGAGCCGCTCCCGCAGGGTGTCTTCCAGGCCGCATTCGGTCATTGCCTGCTTCATGCAGGCCATCCACTGGTCGCGTTCAACGTGGCCGACGCGGAAGGGCATGTGCCGCGCGCGCAGCCGCGGGTGACCGAACTTCTCGACGAAGTAGTCGGGCCCGCCCAGCCAGCCGCACAGAAACCAGAAGAGCTTGTCCCGGGACCCGTCCAAAGTGGTCGGATGGACCGAGCGCAGTTCGGCAAAGCCCGGCTCCAGGTCCATCAGGTCATAAAAACGATCCACCAGGCGTCGCACCGCCTCTTCGCCGCCGACCCACTCGAAGGCGGTCGCCGGGGACGTCTTGCCGCCTTCGCTCCCACCCTGGCTCTGGCTGTCGCTCTCGCTGTGGCTCATCTCAGGTCGCGCCCTCTTCCGTCAGGCCTGCGCGGCGGCCCGCTGCTCCAGCAGCTTGGTCGCCAGCGCACGGACGGCCTGGGCCGCGTCGGACCCGGGATAGTGCTCCAGCAGCAGTTGCCGCTTGAGCACCGCCTGACGCACCATCTGGTCGTTCTTCACTTCGGCCAGCAGTTCCAGCTTGAAGGTGTGCCCGGGCGTGGGGCCGACGAAGCGCTGGAGCACCTGCTGCAGCTGACCGCAGATCAGCTTGCCCTCACCAGGGCGATTGGCCTGATTGATCACCAGGCCCACATGACGACGGTTCTGCTGGGTCGCCAGCACCTTGATGGTGGCGTACGCATCCGTCAGCGACGTCGGCTCAGGCGTGGCCACCACCAGCACGTCATTGGCCATGGAGACCGCAAACAGCACCACGTCCGAAATGCCGGCGCCGGTATCCAGAATCACCCAGTCAAAGCGCGGCCGCACCACTTCCAGGATGTGCAGCAGCTTGTCGCGCACGTCCGGTGTCAGCCGCGAATACTCCACCATGCCAGAGCCCGCGAGCAGCACATGAAAACCGCCCGGGGCCGGCAGGATCGCCTGCTCCAGGGTGCAGCGCTCGGTGAACACATCATGCAGGGTCAGCTTGGGATGCAGGTTCAGCACCACATCCAGATTGGCCAGGCCCAGGTCGGCATCCAGCACCAGCACGCGGTCGCCCCGCGCCGCCAGGGCTGCCGCCAGATTGGCGGATACAAAAGTTTTGCCCACACCCCCCTTGCCGCTGGTCACGGCCAAGGTCCGGGCGCCTCCACGGGCGGGTCTTGCAGCAGGAGCTGTTGTCATGCTCATTCACTATCCTGTTGCGTTACGGCGAACAACATGCCTTTTTCCTCTGCCGACACCAGGGAGTCGATATGGCTCTCCAGGCAGGCACGATTGCGGCCCTCGGCCTTGGCACGATAGAGCTGGCGGTCCGCCCGCTCCGTCCACAACAATGCGGAAGACCTCACCCACTGCGGCGCAAAAGCTCCTCCGATGCTGATGGTGGTGGTCAGCGGCGCGGCCTGGCCCACCTCCACCGTCAAACTGGCGACCCGCTCCCGGATTCTCTCCGCCACCGTCACCCCGTAGGTGGTGGGGCAGTTGGGCAGGATGATGGCGAATTCTTCACCGCCAATCCGCGCCACCGTGTCCATCGGACGCACCATCTGGCTGATGGACCGGGCCACCGCACGGATGACCTGATCACCGGCGGCGTGGCCGTGGTTGTCATTGATGGCCTTGAAATGGTCGATGTCCAGCACCAGCAACAGGGCCGGTTCACCGGAGCGGGCCACGCGGTCCAGCTCCCGGTCCAGCGCCATCTCAAAGCTGCGTCGGTTGACCAGTCCGGTCAGCGCATCCTTGCTGGAGAGGTCACACAACGCGTCCAGGATGCCTTGCAACCACACTTCCGTGTAGGGCTCGGCATCCGGAAGCATGGCTCCAGCCTGCTGCAGCAGCTGCAGGGCCAGTTCCAGGCGCAGCGCATGCGCTGGGATGAGACGGGGCGGTTGATCCAAGGCGATCCGGAAGGCACGAGGGGGGATTCCGAAAAGCAGTCTAGCAGTGCATCCCCCCAGGGTGGGGTCAAAAAAAGACGCCAGAGTCCCACCTCTTTCACACATCTTTTTACGGTCTAGCGCTCAAACTATCGATTGCCGACAATGGCGTTCACCATAACGGGGTTGATTGGTTGTTTTTGACGACCCCTTGGTGCTACGGCATCCCTAACACTTAAGAAGTTTTGCCCCATGCGCCCTGGACCCACGGCTCCGGCCTCCCCCGTTGAGGCGATCGACCATGAATTCAGTTTCAGCCGGGCGGACTTTGACCGTGTCCGGCAATTGATCTACCAGCACGCCGGCATCAGCCTGCATGACGGCAAGCACGCCATGGTGTACAGCCGCCTCTCGCGGCGGCTGCGGGATACCGGTCATCGGTCCTTCGCCAGTTATCTGGAGTGGCTGGAAAGCGTCACCGGCCCTCAGGCGGATCAGGAATGGCAGGAATTCGTCAATTGCCTGACGACCAACCTCACTTCCTTCTTCCGGGAAGAGCACCATTTCCATTCCCTGACGGATGATCTGAAAACGCTCACCGGCAAACCCCTCCGCATCTGGTGCTGCGCGGCCTCCACCGGCGAGGAACCGTATTCCATCGCGATGACCTGCCAGGAATCGCTCGGGGGCAGCTCGGGCGTGCAGATCATTTCCAGCGACATCGACACGAATGTGCTCAACACGGCGCGTCGCGGTGTGTATTCGGCGGAGTCGCGAGGGCTATCTCCTCAGCGCTTGCGGCAATTTTTCCTGCGCGGCACGGGCGCCAACGAGGGGCGCATCCGCGTGAAGCCCGAATTGGCGCGCATGATCGAGTTCCGGACGTTGAACCTGATGGATGCGCAGTGGTCCCTGGGGGAGCCGTTCCACATCGTGTTCTGCCGGAACGTCATGATCTATTTCGACGCTCCGACGCAGCGCAAGGTACTGGAACGCATCCATCGGGTGATGCGTCCGGGCGGCCTGCTGTTTGTGGGGCACTCGGAGAATTTCACCGAGTCGCGCGACCTGTTCAAGCTGCGCGGCAAGACGATCTACGAGCGGGTCGGCTGACCAGCCAGTCCGCTGCGTCCAGATTTTTGATGTACCACCCTTTTGGATTGTTGACCTCATGAGCATGCCCAACGCCTCTCAAGCCCTGCTCAACAGCACGGCGCTGGCCAGTGCCGGTGCGGCACGGGTGGCCCAGCTCAAGACGCACTCGCGCAAGCAGGGAGAAGCCTCGTTCTTCTTCTACGACGCCCATTTCAAGAATGCGGCGGTGAAGGTGCTGCCGGGCGAGTACTTCGTGGACAACGAAGATCTGCTGGTCATGACCACGCTGGGGTCCTGCATCGCCGCGTGCCTCTGGGACCGCCATGCACAGATCGGCGGCATGAACCACTTCATGCTGCCCGAAGGTCAGGGGGACTCCGGCCGCTACGGCTCCTTCGCGATGGAACTGCTCATCAACGAAATGATGAAGCGCGGTGCCAGCAAGGGACGGATGGAAGCCAAGATCTTCGGCGGCGGCGCCGTCATCGCCGGCATGAACACCATCAACGTTGGCGAGCGCAACACCAACTTCGTGCTGGACTACCTGAAGACAGAACGGATTCCGGTGGTGTCCAAGGACGTGATGGATATCTACCCCCGCAAGGTCTGCTTCCTGCCGCGCAGCGGCAAGGCCATGGTGAAGCGCCTCGCGGCCGCCAACGCGGACGCACTGGTGCAGCAGGACAAGGCCGCTGCGCAAAAGGCACAACCTGTGGCCAGCTCGGGCGGGTCGATCGACCTGTTCTGACCCGGCTGCTGTATCGAGGAGTAATAAGAAATGGCCAAGACCACCGTCGTCGTGGTGGACGATTCCGCCCTGGTGCGCAGCATCCTCACCGAGATCATCAACCGACAGCCGGACATGCAGTGCATCGGCGCGGCGAGTGACCCGCTGGCGGCGCGGGAGATGATCCGTAACCTGAATCCCGACGTGATCACGCTGGACGTGGAAATGCCCAAGATGGACGGGCTGGATTTCCTGCAGCGGCTGATGCGCCTGCGTCCGATGCCGGTGGTGATGGTCTCCACACTGACCGAGCGCGGCGCGGAAGTCACGCTCAAGGCTTTGGAACTGGGCGCGGTGGACTTCGTGGCCAAGCCGAAGATTGGTGTGGCGGACGGCATCCGTGCCCTCGCGCAGGACATCACCGACAAGATCCGCATTGCAGCGAAGGCGCAGATCCGCCGTCTGCCGCCTGCGCCCACCGCGGGTGCCGTGGGCGCAGCCGCGGCCCACAGCACCGCGGCAGCCCGCCCGGCCGCGCCGATTGCCAGCCTGGGCCGTCTGTCGACCGAGAAGATCATCTTCATTGGCGCGTCCACCGGTGGCACCGAAGCCACCAAGGACGTGCTGATCAACCTGCCGGCCGACTGCCCGGCCGTCTGCATCACCCAGCACATGCCGCCGGGCTTCACCCGCAGCTATGCCGCCCGTCTGGACGGGCTGTGCAAGATCCGTGTGAAGGAGGCGCAGGACGGCGAGCGGATCCTGCCAGGTCACGGCTACATTGCCCCGGGGGGCATGCATTTCAGCGTGGAGCGCTCGGGTGCGAACTACATCGCGCGGGTGCAGGACGGTGAGCCGGTGAACCGCCACAAGCCGTCGGTGGAAGTGCTGTTCCAGTCCGCCGCCCGTGTGGTGGGCCAGAACGCGCTGGGCATCATGCTGACCGGCATGGGCGCCGATGGCGCCAAGGCGATGAAGGTGATGAAGGATGCGGGCGCCTACAACCTGGTGCAGGACGAGGCCACCTGCGTGGTCTTCGGCATGCCCCGGGAAGCCATCAACGCCGGTGCGGCCGATGAAGTGCTGCCGCTGCAGCAGATTGCCACCCGCCTGATCGAGCGGCTGCGCAGCACGGCAGGGATGTCGCTCAACCGGGTCTGATCGCTTCAAGACGCCAGGAACAGCGCCTGCAGATCGCTCAGGAAATCGAATCCCAGGGGTGTTGGACGGATCACGGCCGGGTCCGGATCGAGCAGGCCCTTGGCGCGTCCCTGCGCCATCGCCTGCGCGATGCTGGACGGCGGCAGGCCGGTGCGCTCCAGAAAGCTTTGCATCGACACGCCGTCCTTCAGACGCAGCGCATTGAGCATGAATTCGAACGGCAGCTCCGACCGCGCGACTTCGTTCTCGTTGGACACCGCCTGCCCTTCCATCGCCTTGGCCATGTAGGTGGCGGGATCGCGCCAGCGCACCTGCCGCAGCAGGCGATGCGCAAACGACAGCTTGCCATGCGCCCCGGCGCCAATGCCGAGGTAGTCGCCAAACTGCCAGTAGTTCAGGTTGTGCTGGCAGCGGTGGCCGTCCCGCGCATACGCCGACACTTCATAACGCGACAGCCCCTGGATGGCGGTGCGGTCGGTGATCAGGTCCAGCATGTCGCTGGCCAGGTCCGGATCGGGCAGATGCTCTGGCGGCTGGTTGGCAAAGCGGGTGTTGGGCTCGATGGTCAGGTGATAGACCGACAGGTGCGGCGGCCGATAGGCCAGCGCCTGATCCAGGTCCTTGCCCAGATCCTCCAGCGTCTGCCCGGGCAGCGCATACATCAGGTCGATGTTGAAGGTGTCGAAGGATCGCGCCGCTTCTTCGATGGCCGCATGCGCCTGCGCACTGCTGTGCACCCGACCCAGCGCCGCCAGTTGCGCATCATCAAAGCTCTGCACGCCGATGGACAGCCGCGTCACCCCCGCCTGGGCGAAGCCGGCGAAGCGCTCGCGCTCGAAGGTGCCCGGGTTGGCTTCCATCGTGATTTCACAGCCCGGCTCCAGCGGCAGACGCGCGCGCAGATCGGAGATCAGCTCCGCGATCTGTGACGGCTTGAACAGGCTGGGCGTTCCGCCGCCGATGAACACCGAGATGACCGGGCGGCCCCACACCAGCGGCAGCGACGCTTCAAGATCGGCGCGCAGCGCAGCCAGATAACGGGCAGCGGTCTCGTCGTCCAGCTCCTTACCGGCGCGGAACTCATGCGAGTTGAAATCGCAGTACGGACACTTGCGCAGGCACCAGGGCAGATGCACATACAGCGAGAGCGGCGGCAGCGCCGACAGGCTCAGCGTGCCGGGCCGCATCATGCGGATGATGTCAGCCAAGGTGCCAGGCCTCGCGCATCTGACGCAGCAGGTCTTCCGACGCCAGCGCGCGGTGGCTCAGCCGGTTCTTCTGCTCGGCACCCAGCTCCGCCACGCTCTGGCCGAGGGATGGAATGAACATCAGCGGGTCGTAGCCAAATCCCGCCTCGCCGCGCGCAGCCGTCAGGATCTCACCATTCCAGCGCCCCATCGCAATCAACGGCTCGGGATCAGTGGCTGAACGCACGGCCACCAGCGCGCAGACAAAACGCGCACGGCGGTCGGTCTGCCCGGACAGCTTGTCGAGCAGGACACGGTTGTTCTCCGCATCGCTCTTCTCGAAACCGAACAGCGTGGCGTACCGCGCGGACAGCACGCCGGGCGCGCCCCCCAGGGCATCGACCGCCAGGCCGGAATCGTCGGCCAGCGCAGGCAGGCCGCTTTCGCGGGCGGCGTGGCGGGCCTTGGTCAGCGCGTTCTCGACAAAGGTGTCGAACGGCTCCTCGGCCTCAGGAATCCCCAGGCTGCCCTGGGTGACGAGTTCCAGCCCGATCGGCTGGAACAGCGCCTGCAGTTCCTTCAGCTTCTTGGCATTGTTGGAGGCCAGGACCAACTTCATCGCTTGCTCCTCCCAGCGGACTCAAAAAAGACCCAGGGCCTGTCGCTGCGCGACCAGCAGGTCACGGATGCCCTTTTCGGCGAGGTTCAGCAGCACATCCACCTCGGCGCGGGTGAAAGCCACGCCTTCGGCGGTGCCCTGCAGTTCCACGAAGTGACCGGCGCCGGTCATCACGACATTCATGTCAGTGTCGCAGGTGGAGTCTTCGACATACTCCAGATCCAGCAGTGCCTGACCGTCCTTGATGCCGACGGAGATGGCGGCCACCGCATCCAGCAGCGGCGACTCGCTGATCTTGCCTTGCGACAGCAGGAAGCTGACTGCATCGAAGGCAGCCACATAGGCGCCGGTGATGGCAGCGGTGCGGGTGCCGCCATCCGCCTGCAGCACATCGCAGTCCAGCTGAATGGTGCGCTCGCCCAGCTTCTTCAGATCAAACACCGAGCGCAGCGCGCGCCCGATCAGGCGCTGGATTTCTTGCGTGCGGCCAGTCTGCTTGCCGCGGGCGGCTTCGCGGTCGCTGCGGGTGTGGGTGGCGCGCGGCAGCATGCCGTATTCCGCCGTGACCCAGCCCTCGCCCGAGCCCTTCTTGTGCGGCGGCACCTTTTCTTCGACCGACGCGGTGCACAGCACCTTGGTGTCGCCGAACTCGATCAGCACCGCGCCTTCAGCGTGACGGGTGTAGTGGCGGGTAATGCGAACCGGGCGCAGGGCGTCGGCCGCGCGCCCTTGCGGGCGGCTGGCAATAGCGGTCATGGAATGTTCCTTCAGCGGGGTTTCTTGCCAGCGCGACGAATGGCGTCCTGGATCTCGCGCACGGCGCTGTCGATCTCGGCTTCGTCGAGCTGTTCCTGGCCCGCGCCCTGGATGGTGGACGCAAAGCCCTGGTCGTCCAGGTCCTGGGTGGAGATGGAGTCGGGCGCATCGCCCTCCCCTTCCCATTCCACGGCCAGCGCGGTGACGTTGTCACTGCGGGCGCCGGCCTGGCGCAGCGCCTGCTCCACCAGTTCCGGCACGGCATCGGCCACGGTGCGCGCTTCAGACAGCAGGCGCAGGATGTCGGCATCGCTGACCGAGCTCCACAGACCGTCCGAGCAGAGCAGCATGCGGTCGCCGTTCTGCAGCAGCACCGGACCGTTGACGTCGATCATCGGCTTGCCCGGGCTGCCCAGGCAGGTGAACAGCACATGGCGGTTGAAGCGTTCGGCGCCAGTCGCATGACGGCCCAGGGCTTCCTGCAGCTCACTGTAGGAGTGGTCCCGGGTGCGGGCGATGAGTTCGGTGTCCCGCGCCAGGTACATGCGGGAGTCACCGCAGTGCGCCCACCAGATCTGGCCCTGTTGCATCACCGCCACCACGACAGTGGTGCGCGGTGTGTCGCTCATGCCGCGCTCGGCGGCATAGGCCAGCAGTTGCTGGTGAGCCAGCAGGACGGCGGTTTCCAGGAATTGGGTCGGATGCGGCAGCACCGGCTGCGCATCGCGTTGATACAGGGCGGCGACGTTCTGCAGCGCCATGTGGGCTGCGACTTCGCCGTCGGGATGGCCGCCCATGCCGTCCGCCAGGGCAAAGAGGCCGGACTCACGGGTATAGCAATACCCCATGCGGTCTTCGTTCTTTTCCCGGCCGCCACGGCGGCTGACCTGATAGACGGAAAACCTCACGCCTTGGCTCCGGTCTTGAGGTTCTCGAGCTGCAGCTTCAGGCGTTCACTGAAACTGAGCTTGGTGTAGCGACGCTCGGTCTCCCGCGACAGTTCCTTCTGCAGCGCAAACACGCTCTGCGGACGGGTCAGCGGGTCCAGCGACATGCACCATTCGGTCACTTCCAGCAGGTTGTCCGAATACACATTGCGCAGGCGCGAGAGGCTCAGGCCCAGGCGGTCTTTTTCAAGACGCTGAGGCGCGTCGTTGGGCGGATAGCCCTGCATGCACGCATAGATGCAGGCACCGATCGCGTAGATGTCGGTCCAGGGGCCCAGCGATCCGTCACGGCGGTACATCTCCGGTGCGGCAAAGCCCGGGGTGTACATCGGACGGATGAAGTTGCCTTCCTTGGACAGCACTTCGCGCGCCGCACCGAAGTCCAGCAGCACCGCCTTGTTGTCGTTGGTGATGAAGATGTTGGCCGGCTTGATGTCCAGGTGCAGCATCTTGTGCTGGTGCACGATGCGCAGCCCTTTCAGGATCTCGTCGAACAAGGACCGGATGGTGGATTCACGGAAGACCTTGTCGCGCTTCAAATCCCGAGCGGTCACGATGAAGTCCTGCAGGGTGTCCCCTTGCAGGTAGTTCATGACCATATAGACGGTCTCATTCTCCCGCAGGAAATTCAGCACCGAGACAACGCTGGGGTGCGAAATTTGCGCGAGTGAGCGGCCTTCTTCAAAAAAGCTGCGCAGCCCCAGTCTGTACAGGGGCTGTTTTTCCGGTTTGACGCGGGGCGTCAGTTCTCCGGGGGATCGTTCGGCCAGTGATGAGGGGAGGTACTCTTTCAGAGCCACCAAATGATGGTCGGGGTCTTCGGCGAGGTACACCACGCCGAAACCACCCGCAGCCAGTTTTTTGATGATCTGATATCCACCCACCACCGTGCCTGCGGGCAGGGGCGCCGGTTTCGGCTTTGACATAATCGCGGTTCGATTTCTCTACCGATAGCTGATGCCAGTTTACAGCATGACCGGTTATGCCAGCGCCACGGCACAACCGACGACCTCCGGCGAAACCCCTAGTGCTCACGTCGCCGCAGGCGTCACCGTGGAGGCCCGGTCGGTGAACGGGCGATTCCTGGATTTGAGCTTCCGCATGCCCGACGAGCTGCGCGCGCTGGAGCCTGCGCTGCGCGAGCTGGTGACCAGCCAGGTCAAGCGCGGCAAGATGGAATTGCGCATTGCGATGCAGCGCGAATCCGAGAGCTCGGTACCCAATCCGCAACCCGACCAGCTCAACCGTCTGGCGCGTCTGCAGGAGCAGGTTCAAGCCTGGCTCCCGAAGGCACAAAGTCTGTCGGTGCAGGAGGCCTTGCAGTGGTGCAAGGGCGGCACCGGTGGGCCCGCTCCTGCCGATGAACAGGTGCTGGAAGCGGCCAGGCAGTGTCTCAAGAGCTTCCTCGAAGCGCGTGAGCGCGAGGGGGCGAAACTGGTCACGATGCTCAAGCAGCGGGTGGCCACTTTGCGCCAGTTGGCCGACCAGGCGGAGCCGCTGATTCCGGCTGCGGTTCAGCGTCAGCAGGAGCGTTTTCTGGAGCGTTGGAAAGAGGCCTTATCGGCTGCCGGCGCGACCACTTCCGTGTCCGAGCAATCGCTGCAGGAACGTGCAGTGAATGAGGCTGCGGCGTATGCCCTTCGTATTGACGTTGCCGAGGAATTGACCCGCCTTCGCTCCCACCTGGATGAGGTGGAACGCCTGCTCAAAAAGGGTGGCGACATCGGCAAACGCCTCGACTTCCTGATGCAGGAGTTACACCGTGAAGCCAATACCTTGGGTTCCAAGGCGGTGGCGATCGAGCTGACCAACATTTCGGTGGAGATGAAGGTGGCGATTGAGCAGCTGCGGGAGCAGGTGCAGAACATCGAGTGACAGGACGAGGCGCTGGCCGCCTCGGCTGGGTTCAGCACATTACTCATCAATTACCTTTATGGTCAGCCGCAAGGCAGCCTCAATATGCGGGCCCTTTCAGACCGCGGGGCTTCGGCGACGCCATTGATGCGCGCGACATCTCGCTCGGTATCAAACAGGTCCTCCTCGCGCGGAGTTGTCCGACAGGTTGCGGCACCCTACGCACGCTTGAGTGGTCCGGCGCCTGCCCCATGCGCAGCGAGAACCGAGATGAAAGTCTCGGAGATGCAGCGGCACGTCCGGCCCAACCGCCCGTCACCGCGGCCTTGCCTGCGCCAGGCGCTAAAATTGCCCGATGGAATACCCCGGTAATTTGTTCGTTGTGGCCGCCCCCAGTGGGGCTGGCAAGTCCAGTCTGGTCAAGGCGCTGCTGGAACTGGATGCCAAGCTGACCGTCTCGGTCTCTCATACCTCCCGGGCCCCGCGCGGCCAAGAGCAGCACGGCCGCGAATACCTGTTCGTCGGACCGGAGGAATTTCGTGCGATGGTCGCCCGCGGCGACTTCTTCGAATGGGCCGAGGTGCATGGCAACCTCTACGGCACTTCGCGCGCCGCCATCGAACAGCGCATGTCCCAGGGCGAAGACGTCATCCTGGAAATCGATTACCAGGGCGCCCTGCAGATCAAGAAGCTCTTTCCTCACGCCGTGCTCATCTTCATCCTGCCGCCCAGTTGGGATGAACTGCGTCAGCGTCTCATCCGCCGCGGCGACACCGAGCCCGAAGTCATCGCCCAGCGGATGGAGAACGCTCGCAACGAGGTGGCACAGGCCCGGCACTTCGATTTTGTGGTGATCAATGCGGTTTTCGAGACCGCTTTGTTCGACCTGAAAGCCATCGTGCAAGCACAACGGCTAAAATACGCGACTCAGCTCCGAAACCGCTCTGCCGTGTTCCGGGCGCTCGACCTCATTGAGGCTCCCAGCGCGAACTAACTCTTCACCCTCCTCCAGGACATCCGCATGGCCCGCATCACCGTTGAAGACTGCCTGACCAAGATCCCCAACCGCTTCCAGCTGGTGCTCGCCGCGACCTACCGCGCCCGCATGCTCAGCCAGGGCCATGCCCCGAAGCTGGAATCCAAGAACAAGCCCGGCGTCACTGCCCTGCGCGAAGTCGCCAATGGCGACGTCGGCGTGGAAATGCTGCGCCGCGTGCCGGTCTGACGCGGACATTCCCGCTTCATCGGCAGCGCATCCGCTGCTGAGCCGCCACAAAAGGCGCCCATTGGGCGCCTTTTGTCGCTTTGGGGCGTCTGCAGCGCATGCCCAGTAGCCCTGCGCAGGAAAGCCCCCATCCCATGGGTTAAATTTGGCACATGGGTCTTCGCTCCTTCGCTACTGCACACATTCCCGGTCTGACCGGACTCGCCGGCCCGAAGGCCGCGCCCGCGCCTGCCTCCGAGGCCTCCTCCTTCGACGCCCTCGTCGCCCGCCTGCACTACTTGCCCAAGGCCGACGTCAAGCGCATCCGCGAGGCCTACAAGTTCGCTGACGAAGCCCACTTGGGTCAATTCCGCGCCAGCGGCGAGCCCTACATCACCCATCCCATCGCCGTGGCGGGCCTGTGTGCCGACTGGCGGCTGGACGCCCAGGCCATCATGGCCGCGCTGATGCACGACGCCATGGAAGACTGCGGCGTCACCAAAACCGAGCTGATCGAGCGTTTCGAGGCCCCCACCGCCGAACTGGTGGATGGCCTGACCAAGCTGGACAAGCTGCAGTTCTCCACGCGGGAGGAGTCCCAGGCCGAGAGTTTTCGCAAGATGCTGCTGGCGATGGCGCGGGATGTCCGCGTCATCCTCATCAAGCTGGCGGACCGGCTGCACAACATGCGAACGATGCAGCACATGGCCTTCGACAAGCGCCGCCGCATTGCCCGCGAGACGCTGGACATTTACGCCCCCATCGCCCACCGGCTGGGCTTGAACGAGATCTATCGGGAACTGCAGGAGCTGTCCTTCCAGTACATTCATCCGTGGCGCCACGCGGCGCTGGCCAAGGCGGTCACCAAGGCCCGCGGCCACCGGCGCGATCTGGTTACCCGCATTGAGCGGGACGTGCAAAAGGCGTTCGCGGAAGCCAACCTGCGGGTGGAAATCCAGGGCCGGGAAAAGACGCTGTTCTCCATCTACAAGAAGATGAGCGAGAAACACCTGAGCTTCGCGCAGGTGAGCGATATCTTCGGCTTTCGCGTCATCGTGCAGGACCTGCCGCAGTGCTATTGGTCGCTCGGCGTGCTGCACCAGCTCTACAAACCGCAGCCGGGCCGCTTCAAGGACTACATCGCGATTCCCAAGCCCAACGGCTACCAGTCGCTGCACACCACCCTGGTGAGCCCACTCGGCACGCCAGTGGAATTCCAGATGCGCACCGAAGCCATGCACATGGTGGCGGAAAAAGGCGTGGCGGCCCATTGGCTCTACAAGAGCAAGGGCGACGCCAAGGCCGCGCAGCAATTGGGCTCGCGCTGGCTGCAATCGCTGCTCGACATCCAGGACGAAACCCGCGACGCGACCGAATTCCTGGAGCACGTGAAGATCGACCTGTTCCCGGACGCGGTCTACGTCTTCACCCCCAAATCCAAGATCATGGCGCTGCCGAAGGGCGCCACGCCGGTGGACTTCGCTTATGCGATCCACTCCGACGTCGGCGACCACTGCGTCGCGGCCAAGGTCAATGGCGAGGCGGTGCCGCTGCGCACCGAACTTCGAAGTGGTGATGTGATCGAGGTGGTCACCGCCGCCGGCGCCCGGCCCAATCCGGCTTGGCTGAGCTTTGTACGCACCGGCCGCGCGCGCTCCAAGATCCGCCACTTCCTGAAGAACCTGGAGCAGGAAGAGTCCCGCGAGCTGGGACACAAGATGCTGGCCCAGGCGCTGCGCGCCGAGGGTCTGGCCCTGCCCAGCCTGAACGAAGAAGACGCCCCCGCCGCTGCGCTCTGGCAGGACCTGGCCCGCTGGGCCGGTAATCGCCATGTGGACGAGTTGCTGGTGGAGATTGGCCTCGGCCGCAAGATCGCGAGCATCGTGGCAAAGAAGCTGGCCCGCACGCTGTCGGAACAAGGACAGCGGCCCGATGCCGTGCTGCTCACCATGGGCCGCTTCGCCACCGACGACGCCCCTTCCCAGGGTCAGGTGCTGATCGATGGCAGCGAAGGTGCCTCGGTGCGACTGGCCACCTGCTGCCGCCCCATCCCTGGCGATGACATCAAGGGCTATCTGGGCCGCGGTGAAGGCCTGGTCATCCACACCGGCGAATGCGCGGTGGGTCGCCGGCTGTTCCAGCGCGACAGCGAACACTGGATTGCCGTCGGCTGGGCCGAAGAACTCAGCCGCAGCTTCGAAGCCGAAGTGGGCGTGCTGATGCGCAACGGCAAGGGCGTGCTGGCGCAGATCGCCACGGCGGTGAGCAGCGCCGAGGCGGACATCACCCACATCGCCATGAGTGACGATTCCGCCCAGCGCGAAACTGCCGAAATGACCTTGCTGCTGGCGGTGCGGGACCGCCTGCATCTGGCCGACACGCTGCGCACCCTCAAGCGCTCTGCGGCAGTGATGCGCGTCTGGCGCGTCAAACCTTGACCGGTGCCGGGTAGGAGACCTCGATCACCTCGATGGTCTCCACGCCCACCGGCGTGACCAGCTGCAGCTCATCCCCTTCCCGGGCCTTGAGCAGGGTGCGCGCAATCGGCGACACCCAGCTCACCTCACCCGCCAGGCTGTCCGATTCATCGATGCCCTTGATGGTGATCGTGCGCTCCACGCCTTTGCCATCGGCATAGGTGACCGTCGCGCCGAAAAACACCTGATCGCTGCCATGGTGGGCGCTGGGGTCCACCACTTCAGCGATGTCCAGGCGTTTGGTCAGGAAGCGCAGCCGGCGGTCGATTTCGCGCAGCCGCTTCTTCCCGTACAGATAGTCGCCGTTCTCCGACCGGTCGCCGTTTTTGGCGGCCCAGGAGACAATCTCGACGATCTTCGGTCGCTCCTCATCCAGCAGTTGCATGAACTCGCTGCGCAGCCGCGCATAACCGGCCGGCGTCATGTAATTGCGCGAGCCCTTGGGAATGGCCGGTAACGAGGGGCCCTCGTCGTCGTCCGGATCTGCTGCGTCACTTTCCTTGGTGAATGCCTTGCTCATGGGGGCATTGTGGCGCCAACCGGCACCCTCATGACAACAGGGCCCATCGCGGTGGCGAATGGGCCCTGGAGGGTCGATGAAGAAAATTTCCGAGGGCCGGTGACGGCCGATGACCGGTGAACGTCAACGAGCGATTAACCCCAGCGACCCGGGTCCCGCACCGAAATGACGGCATCGTTGAAGTCACCGTCGCCGCCGCCCTTCAGGTCTTCAAAGCCCAGCTTGTAGCCACGGCCGCTCTGGGTGACCTTGCCGTGGTCCAGACCGTCTGAATTGCGGGTGGTGCCGGCGCGGAAAGTGTTGCCTTCCGGCGTCTGAATCCGGAATTGCACATTCGCGCCCGGGTCCGCATGGATGCTGACCTTCTTGCCTTCGTTCTTCGAATGGCCGATCGACTGCCACGGGCCGCCGTCCACACGGAACTGCAGGTTGTTCTTGAACTGCGCGTCCGAATGGCCGATCTGCACATCGAGCTGACCGCTGCGGCCCACGGTGAAGCCGCCGTTCTCGGCGCTCCACTCGCCCTTGCTGGGGACGGGACGGACCTGGCCCCACGGAGACATGCCCCAGCCACCGCCATGGTTGCCGTGACCCTGCGGGCCCATCATGCCGTGGTGGCCCCAGCCCCCATGGCCGCCGTGGCTGCCGTGGCTGCCGTGACCACCCCAGGCGCCCCAGCCGTGGCTCATGCCATGGGCGGTGTGATTCATCCAGGCATTGGCGAGTCCGCCGCCGAAGCCGAACGGCGGTTGGAAGCCGCCTGGCCCGCCACTGAAGCCGGACACGGGGCCGAACGCACCGCCGGCCCAGGGATTGAAATTCAAATGGAAGAGATTCATGAATGGAACCGTACTTGAGTCAAGGGAGGTGCCGGTCCGCGGATCTCCGCGCGGCGCTCAGACGCCGATACCGACACGTGGCTCAAGTGCCCCGTCCAGCCCTGCCAGTTCCCCCGACAAAGCAGCGGGAAGATTCACTAAAAATCCAGCTGACAAATGGAGGTCAGCGGAGGCTGTCAAATGACGAATACGGTGACAGTCACTCCGACCGAACACCCATCAACAGAATCGACAAAAGAAAAAGGCCAGTGCAATGAAGCACTGGCCTTCAGATTTGGTGCGGCTGGCAGGATTCGAACCCACGACCCCTTGGTTCGTAGCCAAGTACTCTATCCAACTGAGCTACAGCCGCACGACTTTTTGATTAAGACACCACCGTCGTGGAAGCGGTGTCCTGATTTGTTGTGTGAGCTACCCAAAGAGCAACTCACTGTTTTTCTGGTGCGGCTGGCAGGATTCGAACCCACGACCCCTTGGTTCGTAGCCAAGTACTCTATCCAACTGAGCTACAGCCGCTGAAAGACTACGACTATAGCATGCATTTTTGGGGTGGAGCAAGAACTGCGGGTGGATTGGGCTTGCGCGCGCGCCAATCGCCCAGCCGTCCTCCTGCGAGAACCTGCCCATCGGCACGGCCTCCGCCAAGATCGCTCGCGATCAGTCCCCCAATCGGGCCGCCGATTCAAAGCACCGCGCACGGCGCTCCGCATCGCCATCGTTGTCCGCCATTTCGGCCAGACGCAGCCAGCTGCGGCGGCGCGCCGCCACCGACAGCTCGCGGTCTTCGCCGGCCTGCTCCAGCATCAGGCGAGCTTTGCCCCAGAGCTGCCGCTCGGCCAGCGCATGGCCCAGGGCATAGGCCATGGTCATGTCCCGCGGGAAACGCTGCACCGCAAACTCCAGGCGCTGCAGCCACTCCGGGCCCAGGCCCGGCATGCATGGCACCAGCGCCTCGGCCAGCGCGCGGCGTTCATCGTCCCCCTGGTCGGCAATCGCCTCCCAGAACGGACGCAGCCAGCCGCGACCATCGTCCGGCGCCCCCAGCGATGCGGCCTTCTGGGCCGCACGGGCAGCCACAAAAACATCCCGGCGATCCGCGGCGTCCAGCTGTTGCCAGGACACACGCAGTTGATCCACATCCCGTGCCTCTTCCAGGGCCTCGCAGGCCAGCGAGCGGAGCAGACCCTGGGCCGCAGCTTTGGAGAAGCCCTGATGCTTGGCCAGCAGCCGTGCGGTGCGTAGGGCTTCCAGGGGCTCATGCGCCAGCCGGCTGCCTTGAAGCTTCAGGCGCAGCGCCTGCGTGCGACGCGCCACGCCCGGGCCCAGTTCGGCCAGCAGGGAAAGCGCCCGCTGCGCGTCGCGGTCGTCCAGGGCCCATTCGGCGGCCAGCAGCCGGGCACCCTCTTCCTGAGGACGGGCGCCGCTGGTGCTTTGCGCGGTTTGCAGCGCCAGACGCAGATGCTCCTCGCGGCCGCGGCGGTCCTGCAGGCGATGGGCGCATTGGGCCGCCACCAGATGGGCCAGGGCCATGAAGGCACCGTCCTGCGCCAGGTCAGGTGTCATCGCCTGAATGTTGAGCGCACGCTCGGCCGCCTTCTGGGCACGGCTGTAGCGGGCCCCAAAGAACTCCGCCAACGCTTCGCGCAACGCGATCTGCGCACTGCGCTCCCGCTGCGCCATGCGCCACAGCCGGGCGCGCTTGGGCAGCGTCAGCAGGGCGTCGATCGACTGCATCAGCGTCATCAGGCCGAAACAGCCGCCAAACAGCAGCAGCAGGAAGAGATTGAGGGACAGGTCCATCCGCCAGCCGCGCCAGTAGAAACTGGCCAGACCGTCGTTGGTTCCCAAAGTCAGCGCCGCCACGACAGCAGCGACGAACAGCAGCACCAGCCAGATCACCATCCGCATGGCGCTGTCCTCAACGGGCGACCGCGCTCAGCGCGGCCAGTGTGTCGTCCGGACGCGGCACCTGCACCTGACGGGCCTGCCCTTGCACCTGGCGCAGCAGCTCCTTGGTCACGCCCAACTTGCGGGAGCGATCGTCGAAGTAGCGGTCCAGCATGCCCTGCGCTTCAGTCAGGTCCGACTGCGCAGTGTCGAACTGGCGGCTCAGCAGGGCCAGGCGGGCATTGAGCAGACGGAGCTTCAGGTTCTCGCGCAGGAAAAACATCTGCTCCGGCGCCATCAGGGCCGCTTCGGGATGGTCGATGCGTGTCACCCGCAGCAAGCCGCGGGCTTCGCGCCACACATCGCTGGAGAGCTGGTCCCACTTGTCGCCAGCGCCGTGCAGCACACGCTCCCACCAGCCGGCATTGGGATCCAGCGGCGCGCTCGGCGCCGCTGCGGCTGCGGGCGTGGCCGAACGCGCCGGACGACCGCCAGCGGCGGTGCGGGCGGGGTCATTGCCCGGCTGGCTCACCGCCAGCAAGGGCAGCTCATCCACTTGCCGGGCGACTTCATCCAGCTTGATCGTCAGGGTGGAGACGTCCACCACGCTGACCGCCTTGATGCGGTCCAGGTCCCGCACCACCGCGCGGCGCACGCCTTCCAGGCGCGGCTGGTGGTAGCGGGCCAGGCGGTCGTCGGCCTGGCGCAGGGCCGACACCAGCGGCTCGGCGCTGCCGGTGATGGCCGACTGCTGCATGGCCACGCGCAGCGAGGCTTCGATGTCGCCCACCACGTTTTCGTCGCGCGAGCGGGTCATGGACTGGATCAGCGTCTCGAGCTGCTCACGCTGCAGGCCGACTTCGGCCAGCTTGGCATCGAGCAGCGCCACCTTGGCGGCGGTGTCTCGCGCCAGTTCCTGGGCCTGTCGGGACTGATCCCGGGCGATATTGGCGTCGCTCTGGCTGCTGTCCTGCCGCCGCACCAGTTCCTGCTCCGCCTGCTTCAGGCGTTGCTGGCTCTGCCACGCCAGGCCCAGCGCCAGCAGCGCAATCAGGCCCACCACGGCCACCACGGCCTGTGACAGGGTGGCGCCGCCGGTCCGCGGCGACGGGGAGGGGGTGGAGGGCGCCGAAACGTCGGCCGCTGGGGTGTTGGTCTCGCTCACGTGGGCGATTCTAGGGGGCACCCCGACAACCGTCGGAAAGCCTCGGCCACTGCGGCGGCGTCAGGTCGCACCAAAACCACATGTACGAGGCCCAGCGCACGTGCCCGCGCGGCAATGCGCTCATGGGTAGCCACGGCGCGAACGGCGCGCCAGTTCACCGCGATGGGGGGCTGCGGCACCGAGCCCCGGTGAGCTGTGGCGTCCGGCGTCGTCCCGCACTCCGGTGACGTTCGTTGGGATGCTGAGGCCGTTGCCTCCCCGGCCACCATCGCGGCCAGATAGCCGATCGCTTCCGAGCTGCTGAACAGCCAGATGTGACGATCCGGTTGATGCAAGGCAGACGCCAGTTGCTGATGCGTCCGCGCATCCAGCACCGGACACTGCCGACGATAGACACTCACCGCGGCCACCTGCGCCCCGGCTTCGCGCAGCCGGTCACCCAGCCATTCACGGCCGCCGTCGCCACGCACCAGCAGGGCGTGACGCCCCGTCCAGTCCGACCCCGCCACACGCTGGATTTCCGGCCAGAGATGCTCGGAATCCAGGCTGTCCGCGCCCAGCGGTGGTTGCACGATCTGATCGGCCGGCACGCCGGCCGCCTCGAGCGCATGCGCGCTGCCCGGCCCGACCGTCGCGGCCAGCACACCGGCCGGCCAGGGCTGTCCGTTGGGGCGGTGATCAAAAAAGTGCTTCACCGCATTCGGGCTGACGAACATCACCAGCGCCAGTCGCGGCAGCTCCGCCCACGCCTGCGCGGCCAGCGCCGGGTCCGCGCCCGGCACGATGTCGATCAACGGAAAGGCCAGCGTGGGCACGCCCAGTCCGGCCAGACGTTCCGACCAGTCCCGGGCCTGCGCCAGCGGACGGGTCAGCAGCAGCCGAGGTCCGTCCGCCATGGGCTCAGACGTCCCCGAGATAACCGGCGGCACCGAGATCGCGGAGCGCCTGGGCCGCCTGCTGGCCCAGGGCTTCGGCAGCGGCCAGGTCGGTCACCGGCGCTGCGGCGGCAGCGCGCAGCAGGGGCCGATCGGTCTCGACCGGGTGGCCCAGCGCCGCGGTTAGCTGAAGGAGACCGCTCGGTTCCCACACCGCATGCGCCGCCAGCGGCATGGAGCAGCTGCCGCCCAGCGCGCGGGACACCGCACGCTCGGCCACCACCGCCAGATGCGTCGGCACATGGGTCATCGCCAGCAGATGGGGCAGCAGCGGCTGATGTGCGGCCCGGATCTCGATGCCGAGGGCACCCTGACCGGCGCAGGGAATCATCTCGTCCACGCTGAACCATTGCCGGATGCGATGTTCCAGCCCGAGCCGCTTGAGCCCGGCCGCGGCGAGCAGGATCGCGTCGTACTGTCCTTCATCGAGCTTGCGCAGGCGCGTGTCCAGATTGCCGCGCACCGGCTCCACCCGCAGATCGGGTCGCAGATTGCGGATCTGGGTGACCCGGCGCAGGCTGGAGGTGCCCACGCAGGCGCCCTGCGGCAGCTCGGCCAGCGAGGCATATCGCGGCGACACCAGCGCATCGCGCGGATCTTCCCGCTCCAGCACGGCGGCCAGCACGAAGCCCTCGGGCAGCTCCATCGGCACATCTTTGAGCGAATGCACCGCCAGCTGCGCCCGGCCGTCCTCCAGCGCGTTTTCCAGTTCCTTGACGAAGAGCCCCTTGCCGCCCACCTTGGACAAGGTCCGGTCCAGGATCTGATCTCCCCGCGTCGTCATGCCCAGCAGGGACACCTCCAGGCCGCGCGCCTGCAGCAGCGCCTGTACATGCTCCGCCTGCCAGAGCGCCAGGCGGCTTTCGCGCGTGGCGATCACGAATGCTTCTGTTTGCGTCATGGGGGAGCATCGTAGCGGAGCGCGGGCCGGCAGCAATCGGGCCTCCCACCCAGACGAAGCGTTGGTTGAGCGATATCGAGGTTTGGGGGACGGCTGCGCGTCAGTCGCCCGGGCGGAAACTGATACAGTCAAATGCAGGTAACTCGGTTACATCGCCCCGCCCTGCCACCCTCCTTCAGCCGCAAGACGACGCCATGCCTGCCAGCCCCGCCTCCCGCTCCCGCTCCGTCAAGGCCGCCGCCGCGAAGCCTTCCGCAGCCGCATCCGCCAAGGGGAAGGGTCAAGCCCTCTCCAGGACTTCCGGCATGACGGCTGCAAAGACTGCTGTGAAGACTGCTGTGAAGACCGCTGCCAAGGCCAGCGCCAAGGCGTTGACGCTGCGCGCTGCAACCTCGCCTGCCGCCAGCCGCGCCGCCAAGGACAAGAACCAGCCGCTGATGGAAGACATCCGCCTGCTGGGCCGCATCCTCGGCGAGGTGATCCGTGAGCAGGAGGGTCGTGAAGCTTACGAGCTGGTGGAGAAAGTGCGACAGCTGTCGGTGGCCTTCCGCCTCAAGCGCGACGCGCAGGCCGGCAAGCAGATGGACAAGCTCCTCAAGGGCCTCTCCGGTGAGCAGACGGTGAGCGTGATCCGCGCCTTCAGCTATTTCTCTCACCTGGCCAACATCGCCGAAGACCGCCACCATGTGCGCCGCCGCGAGATCCACGACCGGGAGGGCAGTCTGCAGCCCGGCTCGCTGGCTTATGCACTGGAGCGGCTGTTCGAAGCGGGTGTGCGTCCCGGTGAAGTGGCTCGTACGCTGCAGCATGGCTTTGTCTCCCCGGTCCTGACGGCCCACCCGACCGAGGTGCAGCGCAAGAGCATCCTGGATGCCGAGCGCGCCCTCGCCGAGCTGGTCACCCAGCGCGACCATCTGCACACCGACCGCGAAAAGGCTGCGAACGAAAGCCTGATCCGCGCCCGGGTGACCCAGCTCTGGCAGACCCGCATGCTGCGGTATTCCAAGCTGACCGTCTCCGACGAAATCGAAAACGCGCTGAGCTACTACCACGCCACCTTCCTGCGCGAGATCCCGAAGCTGTATGCGGAACTGGAAGAAGCGCTGCCCGGCGAGTCGGTGGCGTCCTTCCTGCGCATGGGCCAATGGATCGGCGGCGACCGGGACGGCAATCCCAATGTCACCGCCGACACCATGCGCCAGGCCTTGCGCCGTCAGGCCGAAGTGGCGCTGCGCCACTACCTGACCGAGCTGCATGCGCTGGGCGCGGAGCTGTCGATCTCCCTGCGGCTGACCGGCGTGACGCCCGAGATGCAGGCCCTGGCCGAACGCAGCCCGGACCGCAATGAACATCGCATGGACGAGCCCTATCGCCGCGCCCTCACCGGCATGTATGCGCGGCTGGCCGCGACCCTGCACGAGCTCACCGGCACCGAAGCGCTGCGCCATGCGGTGGCACCGCAATCGCCCTACCTGACGCCGGACGAGCTGCTGGCCGACCTGCGGGTCATCCAGACGTCGCTGGAGAGCCATCACGCCCATGCGCTGATCGCACCGCGCCTGAAGCCGCTGATCCGTGCGGTGCAGGTCTTCGGCTTCCACCTGGCCACGCTGGACCTGCGCCAGAGTTCGGACCAGCACGAGCTGGTCGTGGCCGAGCTGCTGCGCATCGCCCGCGTCTGCGACGACTACAGCGCCCTGGACGAAGCTGCCCGTCGCCAACTGCTGCTGCGCCTGCTCAACGAAACCCGTCCGCTGCGGGTGCTGGGCATGGACTACAGCGACCACGCCGAGCGCGAACTGGCGATCTTCGAGACCGCCCGCGAATCGCTGCGCCGTTACGGGCGCGAGGCCCTGCGCCACTACATCATCTCCCACACCGAAGACGTCAGCGACCTGCTGGAGGTGCAGCTGCTGCTGAAGGAAGTGGGCCTGCTGCGCGGCACGCTGGACGGCGAAGCCACCAGCGACTTGATCGTGGTGCCGTTGTTCGAGACCATCGCCGACCTGCGCCACGCGCCACAGATCATGCGCAGCTTCTATGAACTGCCGGGCATGGCTGCACTGGTGCGCCGCTCCGGCGGCGAGCAGGACATCATGCTGGGCTACTCCGACTCCAACAAGGACGGCGGCGTCTTCACCAGCAGCTGGGAGCTCTACCGCGCCGAGATCGCGCTGGTGCAGCTGTTCGACGAACTGCGCCAGCAGGGGCCGCTGACGCTGCGCCTGTTCCACGGCCGTGGCGGCACGGTCGGCCGGGGCGGCGGCCCCAGCTATCAGGCCATCCTGGCGCAGCCCCCAGGCACGGTGAACGGACAGATCCGCCTGACCGAACAGGGCGAGGTGATCAACTCCAAATACGCCAATCCGGAGATCGGCCGGCGCAACCTGGAAACACTGGTGGCGGCCACGCTGGAAGCCACGCTGCTGCACCCGACCAAGCCCGCGCCCAAGTCCTTCATGGACGCGGCGCAGGCGCTGTCCGACACCAGCTTCGCCGCCTACCGCGGCCTGGTCTACGACACGCCCGGATTCGCCGACTTCTTCTTTGCCGCCACCCCGATCCGCGAGATTGCGGAACTGAACATCGGCTCCCGTCCCGCGTCCCGCAAGGCGACACGCGCGATTGAAGACCTGCGGGCCATTCCCTGGGGCTTCAGCTGGGGCCAGTCCCGCATCACCCTGCCGGGCTGGTGTGGCTTCGGCTCCGGCGTGGCGAGCTTCCTTGGCAAGGGTGCCGAGCGCGACGAGAAGCTGGCGCTGCTCAAGCGCATGTTCAAGCAGTGGCCGTTCTTCCGCACACTGCTGTCCAACCTGGACATGGTGCTGGCCAAGGCGGACCTCGACATCGCCCAGCGTTATCTGGAGCTGGTTGAAGACAAGCGCCTGGGCAAAAAGATCTTCACCGCCATCCAGGCGGAGTTCCAGCGCACCGAAGAGGCGCTGGCGCTGATCACCGGCGATGGGCATCGACTGGCGGCCAACCCGGCGCTGGCGCGCTCCATCGAGCACCGCTTCCCCTACATCGATCCGCTGAACCACCTGCAGGTGGAACTGATGCGTCGGTATCGCGCGATTCCGGTGGAGAACCGGGCCGAGGATCCGCGCATGGAGCGGGTGCAGCGGGGCATCCACCTGTCGATCAACGGGATCGCTGCCGGTCTGCGCAACACGGGTTGAGCGTCAGCGTCATCGGAGGGCGGCGCGGGTGACCGGCCAGCCCGAGGTGGCGACGTCCAGGCGGCCCTGTCCCGGCGTGACCGGGCAGCGGCGTCAGCGCTGGCCCGCCAGCGCCTCCCGCACGGCGGCCACCTGGCGGCGAGAGACCGCCAGCCATTCATTCACATGGGCCACCCGCACGGCCCAGCCCAGCTCGCCGCCGCCATCGCCATCGCCCTCCCCTACGGTGGGGACATGGCGCTCCAGCTCGCGCACCGCCGCCTTGGCCACCAGGGCGTTGCGGTGCACCCGCAGGAAGCGGTCGCCCAGGCGCTGTTCCAGATCGGTCAGCGACCCATCCATCACATGGCTGTGGGTGGCGGTGCGCAGCGTCAGGTACTTCAGCTCGGCCTTGAAATACAGCACCTCGGCCAGCGGCACCCGCAGCAACCGTCCGCGTTCGGTGATGTTGATGACCGGCCCGTCGTCCGCCGGCGGCGCGTCCTGCGGGTGTCGCGCCTTGGCCGCCGCCCGTTCCACCAGCCGCTGGGAAGCCCGCGTCAGACTGGCCTGCAGCCGCTCGCGACGCACCGGCTTGGTCAGATAGTCCAGCGCTTCCAGCTCGAAGGCCTGAAGCGCATGCTGCGCATGGGCGGTCACGAACACGATGGCCGGGGCCATCGGACGCCCCATCAGCGCCTGGGCCAGCCCGAGCCCGTCCAGGCCCGGCATCTGCACATCCAGCAGGATCAGGTCACAGCTGTGGTCACGCAGCCAGTTCAGCGCCTGCTCGCCGCTGGCGGCCTCGGCGGCCACCTCCGCACGCGGATCGTCATTGGCTTCCACCAGGCCCCGCAATCGCAGCCGGGCCAGCGGCTCGTCGTCCACGATCAGCACCTTCAGCGGCGGTTGGGTCAGCATGTCGTTCCCTGTTCGATCAGCCAAAACACTCAGCGCGGCAGCAGGATCCGCACCATGAAACGGGTCGGCGACGGCGCCACCTCGATCCGCGCCGCGACATCGTGCATCAGTCGCAGGCGCTGCTTCACATTCTTCAAGGCCAGACCGTGGCCACGGGTGCGCGCCGTGGCGCCCACGGTGTTGACCACCCGGATTTCCACTTCGTTGCCTCGAACGCGGGTCAGGATGCTCACATCGCCGCCGCCGTCGTTGGGCTCCACCCCGTGGCGCACCGCGTTCTCCACCAGCGGCTGCAGCAGCAGCGGCGGCACCCGGGTGTCATCGCCATGCGGATCGACCTGCCAGTCCACTCGCAGCCGCTCACCAAACCGCAATTGCTCGATCGCCAGATAGCGCTTGGCCAGATCGACTTCCTGCGACAGCGGCACGCCTTCAGTCCGCGGGCCCGTGTCGGCCAGCGCCACCCGGAACAGTTCCGCCAGGTCTTCCAGCACTTCTTCCGCGCGGGATGGGTCCACGCGCACCAGCGCAATCGCGGTGTTGAGGGTGTTGAACAGAAAATGCGGACGGATGCGGGACTGCAGTTCCACCAGCCGCGCCAGCGCCTCGGCGGGCGCCTGGGCCCGCTCGCGCAGCATCAGCCAGAACAGCAGCACCGCCGCCCCCAGCGCACCGAAACCGGCGGCGCCGACCCGTTGCAGCGGGGTCAGCACATCCACCCCCATCAGCACCAGCAAGCCGGTGCCCAGATGCGCACAGGCTGCGCCCAGCGCGATCGGCAGCGCCCATTGCGCGCCTTGCGGCAGACGCGCCAGCACGCGTTTCAGTCCGCACACGATCAGCAGCCACGCCAGCAGCGCCGTCATCGACGCCACCGTGCTGGTGCCCATCGCCCACGCCCAGTTGATCAGGGACTGCTGCGCCATCGCCAGACCCAGTCCCTGCACCAATTGCACGCCCAGTACCGCACGCAGCACCAGCCCGACATGACAGACGTCAAAGCGGCGGCGCGGATCGATCAAGGGGGTGGGCGGCATCGGCCGGGTCTCCAGCCGCGTGTCTTCCCACGCCGCCTGGGACGCCAGCGTCGACGGCGGGGCGGATGGCGGCTGGGAATGTTGCGCGCGGCGGGTGGTTGGCGCCCGATCGGCCATGGGGTCTTGGTCCTCGCCCTTTAGAATCGTGCCGCATTCTCCCCCACCGGGTGACCCATGGCCGCCCGGTTCGCCACAAGACGTGACGCCGGTTACGACTTGCCCCGAAGTTTCTGCCGTCTGCTGAGCCCGCGATGTCCAATCCCTCCGACAACCAACTGGCCAACAAATCCCAGGCCTGGTCTGCCCTCTTCTCCGAGCCGATGAGCGACCTGGTCAAGCGCTACACCGCCAGCGTCGACTTCGACAAACGCCTGTGGGACGCCGACATCCGCGGCAGCCTGGCCCATGCCGACATGCTGGCCGCGCAGTCCATCATCAGCGCGGAAGACCACGCGTCCATCCAGCGCGGCATGGCGCAGATCCGCGAAGAAATCGAATCCGGCCGCTTCGAATGGAAGCTGGACCTGGAAGACGTGCACCTGAACATCGAGGCCCGCCTGACCGAACTGGTGGGCCTGGCTGGCAAGCGCCTGCACACCGGCCGCAGCCGCAATGACCAGGTCGCCACCGACGTGCGCCTGTGGCTGCGCGGCGAGATCGACGTGCTGGTCGGCCTGCTGACCGAGCTGCAGAAGGTGCTGGTGCGCCAGGCCGAGCGGCATGCCGACGTCATCCTGCCGGGCTTCACCCACCTGCAGGTGGCCCAGCCGGTGAGCTTCGGCCACCACATGCTGGCGTATGTCGAGATGTTCGCGCGCGACGCGGAGCGCCTGCTCGATGCCCGCCGCCGTGTGAACCGCCTGCCGCTGGGCGCCGCCGCACTGGCCGGCACCAGCTATCCGCTGGACCGCGAACGCGTGGCCCGCACGCTGGGCATGGAAGGCGTGGCGCAGAACAGCCTGGACGCCGTCAGCGACCGGGACTTCGCGATTGAATTCAGCGCCGCCGCCGCGCTGATCATGGTGCACATCTCGCGCCTGTCGGAAGAGCTGATCCTGTGGATGAGCCAGGCCTTCGGTTTCATCGCCCTGCCCGACCGCTTCTGCACCGGCTCCAGCATCATGCCGCAGAAGAAGAATCCGGACGTGCCGGAACTCGCGCGGGGCAAGAGCGGCCGGGTGGTGGGTCATCTGATCGGACTGATCACCTTGATGAAGGGCCAGCCGCTGGCCTACAACAAGGACAACCAGGAAGACAAGGAACCGCTGTTCGACACCGTCGATACGCTGAACGACACCCTGCGCATCTTCGCGGACATGATGGACGGTCTGACGGTCAAGGCGGACGCGATGGAGCGCGCCGCCCTGAAGGGCTACGCCACCGCGACCGACCTGGCGGACTATCTGGTGAAGAAGGGCCTGCCTTTCCGGGACGCGCATGAGGTGGTGGCCCATGCGGTGAAGACGGCGCAGGCCCAGGGCGTGGACCTCTCCGCGCTGAGCCTGGAAGCACTGCGGCAGTTTGATCAACGCATCGAAGCCGATGTGTATGACGTGCTGTCCCTGCAGGGCTCGCTCAATGCGCGCAACATTCTGGGCGGCACGGCACCGGCCCAGGTGCGGGAACAGGTGAAGCGCCATCAGGCACGGCTGGGCGGCTGAGCATCAGAAGGACACACACAATGAGTACGCTGGACTGGTCGGACACTCTGGTCTTGAATCAACCGGAGCTGGACCACACCCACGAGGAATTCGTGGATCTGCTCAACCGCTTCGGCGACACGCTGGACCGCGGTGAAGACGCCCTGCCCGCCTTCAAGGCGCTGCTGGCCCACACCGAGGAGCACTTCGCGATGGAAGAGCGCTGGATGGCGGCGACCGGCTTCGAGCCGGAGAACTGCCACAGCAGCCAGCATGCGATGGTGCTGAACGTGATGCGGGAAGTGGTTCGCTACGCTGAGGAACTGGGGGACCGGGAGCCGATGCCCATCGTCCGGCAGGAACTGGCGCAGTGGTTCCCCGGCCATGCGGAGATGATGGATGCGGCGCTGGTCTACACGATGCAGCAGCGCGGCTTTGATCCGGCCACTGGCGAGTTCAAGGAACCGGCGCTGGAAGGCGCCACCGCCGGTGGCGGCTGCGGCAGCACCAGCTGCGGACACTGAAACCACGCGGGCGGGCAGTCACCGTCACTCGGGCCATCCCGGCCCTTCCGACCACGGTTGCCCTCCCGCATGCACCGGGCATTCCACCCCGCCTGTACGCCACCGCACCCCCCCTGCTGACAGGGGCTGACTCGGCGTCCGCCACAATGTCGCATGGCTGATTCGACGCCATCGCTGCCCGATCGCCTGATCGCCCATCTGGACATGGACGCCTTCTACGCGTCCGTGGAGCTGCTGCGTTATCCGGAACTCAAGGGCATGCCGGTCGTGGTGGGAGGGCGCCGCGCTCACACCCCGCAGCTGCGCGCCGACGGCACCCGCGAGTTCTACAAGCTGCAGGACTACACCGGTCGCGGCGTGGTCACCACCTCCACCTATCCGGCGCGTGCGCTGGGGGTGTTCTCCGCCATGGGGCTGATGAAGGCGGCCCTATTGGCGCCACAGGCCATCCTGCTGCCGGCGGACTTCGAGGCCTACCGCCATTACTCACGGCTGTTCAAGGCGGCGGTGCGCGAGATGGCGCCCGTGGTGGAAGACCGCGGCATCGACGAAATCTATATCGACCTGACCGACGTGCCGGGCGTGCGCGACCCGGTCGGCCACGATCCCCTGGGCGGCGTGCGCTCCCTGGCGCGGGACATCAAGAATTCGGTCTTCAGCGCCACCGGGCTGACCTGCTCCATCGGCGTGACGCCCAACAAGTTGCTGTCCAAGATCGCTTCAGAACTGGACAAGCCCGATGGCCTGACCGTGCTGACGATGGACGATCTGCCCACCCGCATCTGGCCCTTGCCGGTGCGGCGCATTAACGGCATCGGGCCCAAGGCCGGCGCGCGTTTGAACGAGCTGGGCATCGAGACGGTGGGGCAGCTGGCGCAGGCCCCGCAGGAACTGCTGTCCCAGCATTTCGGGCCGGGCTACAGCGTGTGGCTGCATCAGGCCGCGTGGGGTCTGGACGACCGGCCGGTGGTGACCTATAGCGAGCCGGTGTCCATCAGCCGCGAGACCACCTTTGAGCGGGACCTGCATGCCAAGCGGGACCGGGCGGAGCTCTCCAGCATCTTCACGGCGCTGTGCGAGCAGCTGTCATCGGACCTGCAGCGCAAGGGCTACCAGGGACGGACGATCGGGATCAAGCTGCGCTTCGAAGGCTTCCGGACGGTGACGCGAGACCTGACGCTGGACGCTCCCGTGCAGGATGCGGCGTCCATCCGTCAGGCGGCGGGCCAATGCCTCAAGCGGGTGGATCTGACGCAGCGGCTGCGGCTGCTGGGGGTGCGGGTGGGCAAGCTCAGTCGGCCCGGCACGGAGGAGCCGGGGCGCAAGACACGACGCGCGGGCGCTTCCGCCGGTGGCGCCGCCGGCGCTGCGGCTCAGTCGGGCCCGGTGCCGGAGACTTTGCCGCTGTTTGACTGAGGGTCCGGCGCTGCGGCCGAGGTCTGGGCCGGGGTCAGGGCCGCGGTGTGGGCCGGCGTTTGGGCCGGTGATTGGGCCGGTGATTGGGCCGGGGTCTGGGCTGACACGGGGATCGCCGTCGGCAGCCGCCACATCCACAGTCCCACACACAGGCAGCAGAGCGCCGGCAGCCAAGGCAGCACCGGCATCAGCCAGGCGGAGATCAGCGAGCTGACGGTCATCATGCCCCAGGCCAGTTGCTTGGCCCGCAGCGGAATCGCCCGGGTGGCACGCCACTGCCGCACCATCGGCCCGAAGCGCGGGTGGGCCAGCAGCCAGGCTTCACAGCGCTCGCTGCCGCGCGCAAAGCAGAAGGCGGCGAGCAGTACAAACGGCGTGGTCGGCAGCAGCGGCAGCACGATGCCGATGACGCCCAACAGCAGGCTCAATCCCCCGGCCAGCAGCCAGGGCCAGCGGCGCCAGTGCGAGCGCGGGCCTGCGGGCCGGGCGCGACCGTCCGTCGTCGGGGACACCTGTTGCGGATTGACCATTCGGGCACTGTAAATGAAGCCGGCGCGCACGCTCCGCATAAATGCCCCTCCCCGCCGCGGATCAAACGTCCTAGCATCGGCGGCATGGACGTCATCACCTGCATCGAAGACCTTCGTCGACTAGCTCAGCGTCGTGTGCCGCGCATGTTCTACGACTATGCGGACTCCGGCTCCTGGACGGAGAGCACCTACCGCGCCAATGAATCCGACTTCCAGTCGATCAAGCTGCGGCAGCGGGTGGCCGTGAACATGGAGAACCGCAGCACCGCGGCCGAAATGATCGGCCGGCCGGTGACCATGCCGGTGGCGCTGGCCCCCACGGGTCTGACCGGCATGCAGCATGCGGATGGCGAAATTCTCGCGGCACAGGCGGCGGAAGCTTTCGGCGTGCCCTTCACCTTGTCCACGATGAGCATCTGCTCCATTGAAGATGTGGCAGCGCATACGAAGGCGCCGTTCTGGTTTCAGCTCTACGTGATGCGGGACCGGGGCTTCATCAACAGCCTGATCGATCGGGCCAAGGCCGCCCGCTGCGGCGCCCTGGTGCTGACGCTGGACCTGCAGATCCTCGGCCAACGCCACAAGGACCTGCGCAACGGCCTGTCGGCACCGCCCAAGCTCACCATGGCCAACCTGCTCAATATGGCCACGAAGCCGCGTTGGTGCATGGGCATGCTGGGCACTTCCCGGCGCCAATTCGGCAACATCGTGGGGCATGTGAAGGGCGTCGAGAACATGGGCTCGCTCTCAGAGTGGACCGCCAAGCAGTTCGACCCCCAACTGAGCTGGGACGATGTGCAATGGATCCGCGACCGCTGGGGCGGCAAGCTGATCATCAAGGGCATCATCGATGAAGAAGATGCCCGGCTGGCGGCGAAGACCGGCGCGGATGCGCTGATCGTGAGCAACCATGGCGGACGACAGCTGGACGGTGCGGAATCGAGCATTCGCGCGTTGCCGCGCATCGTCGAGGCGGTGGGCGACCAGATCGAAGTGCATCTGGATGGCGGCATCCGCTCCGGGCAGGACGTGCTCAAGGCATGGGCCTTGGGCGCGCGCGGCACCTACATCGGCCGCGCCTTCCTGTACGGACTCGGCGCCATGGGCGGACCGGGGGTGACCCGGGCGCTGGAGATCATCCACCGGGAGCTGGACCTGACGATGGCGTTCTGCGGCCACCGGCAGTTGACGAACGTGGATCGGAGCATCCTGCTTCCTGGCACCTTCCCGCAGTAAAGCATCGCCCACAAAGAGAAGCCCCGCGGCGGCAGTGCCATCGCGGGGCTTTGTCTGGCTGGCGACTCACTGGGTGAATCACCGCCGCCGGGCATCCAGCAGGGATGGCACGCGGCCATCCGCTGACACGCTTACAGCGCGTTCATTTCCTTCAGCAGACGGTCGGCCTTGTCGACCACCTTCATCTGCCACAGCATGTAGCGGGCATCCAGGCAGATGCTGCGGGTGGTCTTGTCGTTGAACTCCCAGTCGGAGATCAGCGCATCCAGCGTGCCGTCAAACAGCAGTCCCACCAGTTCACCCTTGCTGTTCAGCACCGGCGAACCGCTGTTGCCACCGGTCGTGTCCAGCGTGGCCAGGAAGTTGACCGGCACCGAGTCCAGCGCCTTCACGCCGTACTTGTCGAAGTTGCGGGCCTTGATGGCGGCCAGCTGCTCCGCGGGCGCGTTGAACTCGCCGGTACCCGTGTGCTTGGCAACGATGCCACGCAGCGTGGTGAAGGCGGTCCAGGTGGTGCCGTCGGTACCCGGGTTGCGACCCAGCACCTGACCGAAGCTCACCCGCAGCGTGCTGTTGGCGTCCGGATACACGGCACGGCCGCGGCTGCCTTCAAAAGCAATCAGCGCGCGCATCGTGCCGGCATAGGCTTCCTGGATCTGACCGGCCAGTTCCTTGTCCCGGTTCTCACGGGCTTCGTCATCGGCGTGCAGGGCCACGGCGGCCTTCACCATCACATCGGTGCTGGCGGCGAAGTCGGCCGGCGTGCGGCCCAGCCAGGCCTGACGGCCACCGGCATTCGCCAGCTGGCTGCCGGCATAGAGCTCGTCCACGCGGGCGGTCACTGCGGCGGCGTCCATGCCCTGACGCAGGCCCAGGGCCGACAGGAAGGCGGCATTGAGCTGGTCGGCCGGTTGCGCCAGGTACTGGACCAGGAAGTGGCTCACCACCTTCTTGTCGGTCACCGCATCAAACCGGCGCTCGGCGGCATCCATCGCCTGGCGGCGGCGCAGCTGGTCGCGGTCCTGATAACCGCTCTTGCGCTCGGCATCGGGCTTCTGTGACTGCAGGGCCTGTTCGTACAGATCACGCGCCTGGTTCAGCAGGCTGGGCGTGGCGTAGGGCAGCAGGAACTCGCGGCGAGTGATGGCCTGACGCTCGGCCAGCAGACGGTCCACCTCGGCCAGCGAGGGGCCGTATTGCTCACGGCGCTTGGCATCGGCATTCACCCACGCCTTCAGATCCGCATAGGCGGCCTGCTTGTGCGGCAGGATGCCGGCATCAGCGTAGCTGGCCAGCTGACCTTGGTAGTTCTTGTAGTAGTTGCCCACGCCGGCCACGGTGTTGGCCAGCTTGATTTCGGCATCGCGACGGCCGGCCGTGGCTTCACGGATGGTGGCCAGTTGCTCGCCCATGGCCTTCACGCGGGTCGGCATTTCCCAGTTGAAGGCGTAGTCCACTTCCGACGGCAGACGCAGACGGTTGGTGCGGCCGGGGTAGCCGGCGACCATCACGAAGTCGCGCTCGTTCAGCGGCGAGCTGGCCATCTTCAGGACATGCTGCGGCTGATAGGGCTTGTTGTCCGGGCTGAAGTCGGCAGGTTTGCCGTCCGGGCCTACATAGGCGCGGTAGAAGCTGTAATCGCCGGTGTGGCGCGGCCACATCCAGTTGTCGGTGTCGCCACCAAACAGGCCCACGCCTTGCGCCGGCGCATGCACCAGACGCACGTCGCGGATTTCCAGCTGCTTGATCAGCTGGAACTGCAGGCTGCCGTAGAAGGCGTAGACGTTGCAACGATGGCCGACGTCCTTTTCGCATTCAGCGACCAGCGCCTTTTCATTCTTCTCGATGGCGTCCACCCGGGCCTTGCCCTTGAGGGCGGCCGTCTTGGCATCGATGATGCGGTTGGTGACGTCCGTCAGCGCCACGGTGACCAGCACCCGGCTGCCCGGGGCGGCCGGCAGTTCGTCCTTGAAGGTCGGGGCCAGGAAGCCGTTCTTCAGCAGGTCCCGCTCCGGCGTGGAGTTGAACTGGATGCTGCCGTAGGCGCAGTGATGGTTCGTCACCACCAGACCCTGCGGCGACACGAAGGAAGCGGTGCAGCCTCCCAGGCTCACCACGGCACCCATCGGATAACCGATCGGCTGCGACAGCCGCGCCGGATCGATGGCCAGGCCAGCGGCCTTCAGATCCTTGGCCACCTGCGGCAGCTGCTGCGGCATCCACATGCCTTCATGCGCCTGCGCGGCAACCGCACCCATGGCCAGCGTGGCCCAGACCAAACGTTTCATGCAGGACTCCTGTCCGGACGGATTTTTGTGAAGGGCGCAACCTTACACGACCGCGAGCCCGCTGACCCGTGTGGTTGGGCACCCCCCGAACATCGGGTGTCGGCGCCAAGCCCCGTCACAAGCCGCCAAACTTGTCACAGCCTAGGGATATCCCTTGTACTGACAGCAAACTTACAATGCGCTTCCCGCGACAGAGCGGGTCCGTACGTTACGTTTTTCGTTCCCAGGAGTTCCGCCATGACCCTTCAACAGCTCAGTCAAGTCAAGCGCTGGATGGTCATGCACAGTAGTCGCCATCCGGTGGAGATGGCGGTGTGGAATGGGGTGCTGATGCTGTGGATGCTCGGCTTCATGGGCGTCCCGGGCGTGCTGCTGATCAAGGCGTGGACCGCCTTGCCGCTGTGCTTCGGGGCTTGGATGCTGCCGATGGCCTATACCGGCGGGCGCCGGCGGCTGCATCAGCAAGGCCGGCTGCGCTGCGATTGGCTCACTGCGCTTTGAAGCCGTTTGTCGGCGGTTGAGGGTGCCTTGAATCGGCGCCGCATCTGCCGCGACCGCCGCGACTGCCGCGCCTTCGGTACTGTTCAGCCCTGCGCTTCTGGCTCCCTCGCCGCAAGCTGACGCGCGCCTCTCGGATCAGCGCTTCTGATAGACCCGCACATAGTCCACCTCGAAAGTCCGAGGCAGGACCGCCGGGTCCACCCACCCCGCCATCTCACCCCCCACGGCCAGATTGAGCAGCATGTATTGCGGCTTGTTGAACGGCCAGTTGGCGGTGCCGGTGCCCGGGTTGACGTAGGTGTGGAAGGCCTTTCCGTCCACGGCAAAGACGATGCGGTCCGCCGTCCAGGTCGCCTGGTAGTTGTGGAAGGCGGTGCAGGCATCCGGCAGATTCAACTCCGCGCCATTGCCGCTGGTGCCCGCGGTCGAGCGGGTGTGGATGGTGGAGGAGACGGTCGCCGGATACATGCCGACGTGTTCCATGATGTCGATCTCGCCGCTGTCCGGCCAGGTGTCGGCCGTGCCCAGCATCCAGATCGCAGGCCAGGTGCCCTGCCCGCAAGGCATCTTGGCGCGAATTTCAAAGAAGCCGTAGGTCCAGCTGGCCTTGCCGCGGGTGATGAGCCGGGCGGAGGTGTAGATCTGGCCGCCCCAGTCGGGTTCTGAACTGAGCGAGGCCTTTCGGGCGGTGATCAGGAGCTTTCCGTCCTGCTGGCGCGAATAGTCCGTCTTGGCGACGGCGTAATACTGCTCTTCGTTGTTGTACCAGCCGGTGCGGTTGGCTTCGGTGTCGTAATCCCATTTGGTGGCATCCGGCAGGCCGGTCGCGTTGAATTCATCGTTCCAGATGAGCGCGTAGCCGGCGGGGACATCGGCGGAGTGCTGGATGGCGGGGGGATTTGGCGCGGGCGCGGGTGCAGGTGACGGCGCGGGTGCGGGTGACGGCGCGGGTGCGGGTGACGGCGCTGGTGCAGGTGACGGCGCTGGTGCGGGTGACGGTGACGGTGCGGGTGCTGGTGCGGGTGCGGGTGCTGGTGCTGGTGCTGGTGCTGGCGCGGGTGCTGGCGCGGGTGCTGGTGCAGGTGACGGCGCAGGCGCTGGTGCAGGCGCTGGCGAAGGACCCGGCACGGGCGTCGGCGCCGGGGCGTTGCCCACCGGCCGTTGTGGATCCGTTGCGTTGTCACTGCCTCCACCGCAGGCGGCCAACAGCAGGCAGGCAAGAAGGGGGGCGAATTGTTTGGGGTCCATCGGGTCCGTCCGTGATCTCTGGATGCGACTCCGTCTGTCACGGCGTCAGCGTTTCAGAGTCAGTATCGAAGGACCATTGCACCCCGTTGTCATCACATGTTTCGGAAGTTCGGTGGCTCAGGCATCACCGTCGCATTCCGCGCGCGGCCTCACGGGCGTGGCGAGTGAGCGTTCCAGCGTGGGATGGAGCGCGTTATTGGGCGGCTGCATGCCGCCCGCCCACCTTTGCGTCTGTTCCGCCTCTGCTCGGCATCTGCCGCGGATGCCCACTGCATTCCCACTGCTCTTCACTGCATTCCGTTACCCGGAAAGCGAAGCGGACACAGGCTCATCGCGCCGAGGCATGACGCGCCAGTGTTCGTCGGTACACCGTTCGTCAGTGCGACAGACCGATCCATTCGCCCCGACGCTGGAAGCTGTCGAAGATCTGTTGCGCCAGCTCGCGCAGGGTCTCGTCGCCGCGTGCATAGGCGCAGGCGAGCCGATCCAGTGCATAGCTGCGGTCATAGACCATGCGGGTGGCCTGCAGCTTCATGCCCTGCTGGGTCATCAAGGTTTCCAGCTGCCAGAGGTCGTCCATGGCGGCCGGGCCGCTGACCGTCAAGCCCAGATCCGGTACCCAGCCATAGGCGCCGTGGGCCGATTCAGGCAGCAGGTGGAGCGGAACAGAATGGACTTGCATGGCGGGCCTCATTGAATTCGGAGGGACAGGTCGCCATGATGCGCGGGGTCCGCGCCAAACTTGAGCCGGAAAAGCACCGCCAATACCCGCCAATTCCGCCGAAGGTCCGGACTCAGCCCTCAGTCTTCAACCCTCAGCGCTCCGGCTTCGCAATGAACGTGGACAGCTCCTGGCACCAGGCCGCCGCACGCATCTCCAGCTCCTGCAGCGCCTGCACATCAACGCCGGCATCCCGGAGCATCTTGGCCGACGCTTCGTTCAATGCGGTGTGATGGCTCTTCTTTTCCAGATAGACCACCCGCTGAATGCCCACCTGAATGATGGACTGCACGCAGCGCGGGCAGGGATACTGCGTGGTGTAGATGGTGCTGCCGGTCAGCGGCAACACCACGCAGTTCAGGATGGCATTGACCTCGGCATGCACGATGTAGCTGTGCCGGGAGTGCAGCGGATCGTTGTCGTCGTCCGACCAGTAGGTCGGATCGTTGTCGTCACAGCCGCGTGGCAGGCCGTTGTAGCCCACCCCGACGATCTTGTAATCCGCGCTGGCGATGCACGCGCCATTGCGCTTGCGGCTGTCCTTGGAGCGGGCGCCGGCCAGCAGGGCCACGCCCATGAACATTGAATGCCAGTCGATCAGCGGCCGGTTGTCCATGTCAGCGCCCCGCGAGCGTCACGCCCTTGTTGGCCAGGGCATCGGCCCGTTCATTGCCGGGGTCGCCTGCATGGCCCTTCACCCAGCGCCATTCCACCTGATGCAGCTTGCGCAGCGCATCGAGCCGTTGCCAGAGCTCGGCATTCTTGACCGGCTTGCCGTCCGCCGTCTTCCAGCCGCGACGCTGCCAGCCGCTGATCCATTCCGTCATGCCTTTGCGGACGTATTCGCTGTCGGTGTAGATGACGATGTTGCAGCTGCGCTTGAGCGAGGTCAGCGCTTCGATCACCGCGGTCAGCTCCATGCGATTGTTGGTGGTGTTGAGTTCACCGCCACACAGTTCTTTTTCATGGCCGCCGCTGCTCAGCCAGGCGCCCCAGCCGCCCGGGCCGGGATTGCCCTTGCAGGCGCCGTCGGTATAGATGACGACGCTCGGTTTGCTGATGCGGGGCGCTGCAGGCGCGGAAACTTCGGTCATGGTGATCTGATTGTGGACTTCAAAAATTCGGAGAGGAGGACTTCAGCGGCAGGTCCGCAGTGACTTCGGCCGGGCCGGACGCCGAGCCCCGCTGCGTCAGCGCGGCTTGAGCCTGCCGATGCGGCTGCTGGTTCAAAGCCACCGCAGGTGCAGCCTTGCTCGCCCGCGTCTTCTTTTTCGCCAGGCCGATCAGCCGCATGCCGTGCACCCGCTTGACCGCCACCACGCCATACAGCGCGCCCAGCACCGTCCACCACTTGCCGCCCGGCTTCTCGATCCATTGCCAACGGTCCAGCCACGTTTGACTGAACAATGGTGGCCGATAGCATCCGAAGCCCGCGCGTTCAACGTCGAAAGACAGCAGGCGCAGCCAGTCGCGCAAGCGCCAATAGCCGATGTATTCGCCTTCATCCGGCAGGAACAGGCGCGGCGGACGGCTGTCCCCATGATGCGTTCGCTGAAACATGCGGCCATTCACCCGGGCCAGATTCTGCCTCAGCGCCCAAAGGCTGGCGGGATTCAGTCCCAGAATCACCACCCGCCCTTCCGGCCGCAGGACTCGCTCCACCTCCCGCAGGGTGCGATGCGGGTTGCCGGTCAGCTCCAAAGTGTGCGGAAGCACGACCAAATCGAGACTGTTCGCTTCAAAAGGCAACGCATCGAACTCACAATAGAGCGCGGCGGCTGAAGGCCGAGGCAACGCGCGGGGCTCGGGCTGGACGTTCAGCGGCATCGGACCGACGGAAGATTCGATGCCCGCCACGTGATCCATTACCAGCCAGCGATGCGGCATTCGGTTCGCCCGCAACCCTTCCAGCTGGGGCAGACCGAGCTGGACGGCGTGGAATCCGAACAGGTCCACCACGGCCGCGTCAATGAAGGACTGCTCCCAGGCCAGCAGATACTGTCCGGGGGGCGTACGCAACCACGCCGCCAGCTCCTCGGCTGCCAGCCCGGGAGTCGGCAGCACCGACTCTACAATCGGCGCCGGGTCATCGTCCTGGCTCGCTTTCGTCATTGCTTGGACCGCATGGAACTGATTGCCCTTCCTGCCTTTACCGACAACTACATCTGGCTGCTGCACAACGGCAGGCAGGCGCTTGTCGTGGACCCGGGAGAAGCCGCTCCGGTGAAGGAGGCGCTGACCACCCGGGGTCTGGAGCTTCAGGGCATTCTAGTGACGCACCACCATGGCGATCATGTTGGCGGCCTGTCTGAACTGACGGAATTCCTGAGCCCGACCGGCAAGGTCTGGGGGCCCGCCCATGAAAAGATGCCGGTGCCTGTCCAGCCTTTGCAGGGCGGCGACCACTTCGAGTTGTTAGGACTGCGGGTGGAAGTGATGGACGTGCCGGGTCACACCGCCGGCCATATCGCCTTCTTCCTGCCGTCGAACGGACCCGAAGCGCCTGGTGTGTTGCCCACGCCCGTGCTGTTCTGCGGCGATACCCTGTTCTCCGCCGGCTGCGGCCGCCTGTTCGAAGGCACCCCGGCGCAGATGTTCGACTCGCTGAGCCAGCTCGGCGCCCTACCGGGGAACACGCGGGTCTGTTGCGCCCACGAATACACCTTGTCCAACCTGCGTTTTGCCCACGCCGTGGAACCCGGCAACGCAGCAATCGTTGAACACGAGGCCTGGTGCCAGGCCGAACGGGCGCAGCATCGGCCCACCCTGCCCTCCACCATCGCCCTGGAGCTTCAGATCAATCCCTTCCTGCGATGCAGCCAGACCGCGGTCCGGCAGGCAGCGCAGCACTTCGATCCGCGCATCGGCCCTGAACCCGTTTCAGTGCTCGCCGCCCTGCGCCAATGGAAGAACGAATTCCGATGAACCGTTTCCCCACCGCTGACCTGCACGCCCCCGCGTCCGCCCTCGCCCTTGCACCCTCGCAGGCGCAGGTGGACGCCAACGCTGGCGCCGCCCCTCGTCCGCGCCCGCTGCTGATGCTGCTGGCCAGCGTGCTGACCCTCACGCTTGCCGCCTGTGCCGGGGTGCCACGCGCCCCGCAGCCGGGGGCTGGTTCCGCTGCAGTGGCGTCGGAAGCCGCCGCCTCGGCCGCCACACCCGCTGGCATGGACGCGCCGCAGATGCCCAAGGTGGCCGTGGCGGTGGCAGCTGCCGCGTCTGGCGCTCCGCTGCCGGAAGACAAGCTGGATGTCCTGCTGGAAGACAACCTGAATCCGGGCCAGAAGGTGGACCTGGACGCACCCAGGACCCACGTGGACCTGTGGTCACGCATCCGCGTCGGCATGGCGATGCCTGACCTGGACAATGACCTGGTCCGCAAGGCCGAAGACTGGTACAGCACCCGCCCAGACTACGTGGCCCGGATGACCGGCCGCGGCAGCCTGTATCTCTATCACGTGGTGGAAGAGGTCGAAAAGCGCGGCATGCCGATGGAGCTGGCGCTGCTGCCCTTTGTGGAGAGCGCCTTCCGCGCCGATGCCCAGTCCAACGCCAAGGCGGTGGGCATGTGGCAGTTCATGCCGGCCACCGGCCGGGACTTCGACCTGAAGCAGAACATCTTCCGCGACGACCGTCGCGACGTGCTGGCCTCCACCCGCGCCGCGCTGGACTACCTGCAGCGCCTGAACAAGATGTTCGACGGCGACTGGCAACTCGCGCTGGCCGCCTACAACTGGGGCCAGGGCAATGTCTCCCGCGCGGTGGCGCGCAACCAGAAGCTGGGTGTGCCGGCGGACTACGACAACATCCGCATGCCGGATGAAACCCGCTATTACCTGCCCAAGCTGCAGGCCATCAAGAACATCGTGATGCATCCGGAGACCTTCGGCCTGGAACTGCCGGCGGTGTCCAATCACCCGTATTTCCTGTCGGTCAACATCGACCGGGACATCGACGTGGCCCTGGCGGCGCAACTGGCCTCGCTGGATGAAGAGACCTTCCGCCAGTTCAATCCGCAGATGAACAAGCCGGTGATCCTGGCGGCGAGCAGCGGTCAGATCCTGCTGCCCTACGACAACGCCAGCACGTTCGTGACCAATCTGGAGCGCCATCGGGGCCCGCTGGCCACCTGGACCGCCTGGGTGGTGCCGCGCACCATGAAGCCTGCCGATGCCGCCAGGCAGGTGGGCATGAGCGAAGCCGGCCTGCGGGAGATCAACCGCATTCCGGCCCGCATGCTGGTCAAGCAGGGCTCCACGCTGCTGGTGCCGCGCAGTGCCTCACGCGACCAGGACGTCTCGGAGCATCTGGCCGACAACGCCAGCATCATGTTCGCGCCGGACGTGCCGCCGCTGCGCCGGGTGACGCTCAAGGCCGGTCGTGGGGAGTCGGTGGCCAGCGTGGCCCGCCGTTACCGCCTGGGCACGACACAGGTGGCGCAGTGGAACCGGGTGAGCACCAAGGCGTCGTTCAAGCCGGGCCAGGCCGTGGTGGTCTACCTGCGCGAGAACCAGCAGGTGGTGGCGGACGCTGAGCCGGCCAAGAGCAAGGGCAAGCCGGCGGCACGCGCCACGGCTACCCGCACGCCGACCAAGGTGGCGAGCAAGAATGCCCGCGCCAGCAACAGCAAGGCCAAAACCTCGCGCGTGGCCAGCGGTCGCAACAACGGCGGCGGCAATGTGGCATCGGCCAAGGCGGGGACATCGACCTTGCGTTGAACGAGGCGCTTGCCCGATCAAGGCCGCCGCTGACACAGCAAGTGGCGGACAAAAAAAATGGCGCTCTTCGGAGCGCCATTTTTCATGGGTCATTCGCTGAGATCAGGGGCGGTCCTCGGGGAGGTTGCTCGCACAGCACCCGGCCGCGCTCAAGCAGCCGTCAAGGCGTCTTCAAAGCGTCGTCAAGCAAAGAACAGCGCGATGGACGTCGCCACCCCGAGCGCCCACACGAGGCTGCGGAGCGTGGCCTGGTCGGCCAGATACAGGCCGATGAAGATCACGCGAAGCGCGATGAAGACCAGGGCCAGCAGGTCGATCCGTCCCTGGTCCAGATGCATCTGCTGCGCCGCCAGCACACCGGCGAAGAACAGCGGCAGGGCCTCGAAGCCATTGGCCTGAGCCGCATTCGCGCGGGCCTGCCAGCCGGTCTGGCGGCTGAGCCAGCTGCGTGGGTCGTGGTTGTCGAAACCTCCGTCCCGGCGCCGCTTCCCATAACCGCCCGACTTGGCCAGGGCCGCACACAGCACCGGCAGCAAGGCCGCCACGATCATGCAGTAGTTGGCCACCGTCATGAGGGTCTCCGATCGACCAGGGCATGCGCGATGGTGCCCAGGTCGACATATTCCAGCTCACTGCCCACCGGCACGCCCCGCGCCAGCCGGGTGCTGCGCAGGCCGCGGGCCTTGAGCGCTTCGGCCAGCACATGCGCCGTCGCTTCCCCTTCCGCGGTGAAGCTGGTGGCCAGAATCACTTCTTCCACGTGACCATCGGTCGCCCGCTCCAGCAGCGGCGCCACGCCAATCTCGCGGGTGCTGATGCCATCGAGCGGACTCAGCCGCCCCTGCAAGACAAAGTAGTAGCCGTGATAGGACGCAGTGCGCTCCATCGCCGCCTGATCCGCCGGAGACTCCACCACGCACAGCAGACGGGCATCCCGCTGCGTGTCCTGGCAGATCTTGCACAGCGGCGTTTCGCTGAAGGTGTGGCAGCGCTCGCAGTGACGCACATGCCGGGCCGCCTCCTGCAGAGCCCGGGCCAGCGCGTCGGCGCCGGCACGGTCGTGCTGCAGCAGGTGATAGGCCATGCGCTGGGCCGACTTCTGACCCACGCCCGGCAGGCGCCGCAGCGCCTCGATCAGCTGTTCGAGTGCGTTCACCGACGGTCAGTCAGGCAACGCGTCAGAACGGGAACTTCATGCCGGGAGGCAGGGGCATGCCGGCGGTCAGCTTGCCCATCTTTTCCTGGCTGACTTCTTCTGCGCGGCGCACGGCGTCGTTGAAGGCCGCGGCGACCAGGTCTTCCAGCATGTCCTTGTCGTCGGACAGCAGGCTGGGGTCGATGGCGACGCGCTTGACGTCATGCTTGCAGGTCATGGTGACCTTCACCAGACCGGCGCCGGACTGGCCTTCCACTTCGATGTTGCCCAGTTCTTCCTGGGCGCGCTTCAGGTTGTCCTGCATCGCCTGGGCCTGCTTCATCAGGCCTGCGAGTTGACCCTTCATCATGGTGTGATCCTTGTTCGGTTCAGAGAGGTTTGATGGACCCCGGCAGAATGCGCGCGGTCTTGAACTGCGACAGCAACTGCTGGACCTCGGGGTCTTCGAGAATGATGGTTTCGGCGCGACGCTGACGCGCCCGTACCGCCATGGTATCGCGCAGCGCCGGAGAGTCGGCGGCGCGGCCCGCTTCGATGTCCAGCTGGACCTCTGCATTCAGGTGGGCCGAGAGGGCGGACTGGAGCTTGTCCTGCAGCGCCGGCTGGCGCAAGGACTCGCGCTCCACCCGCAAGCGCCAGCGCTGCGGGGTGGACTGATCATCGATGGCGACGCACTCGGCCTGCAGCGCGAGTTCGCGGGCCAGGGCATTCAGGCCCAGCTGCGGCACGAGGCTGGCCCAGCGCTCACCGAAGGCGGTGGGCACGAGCTTGACCTCGTCGACGGCGGTGGAGAGGTAGATGCCGTCCCCGCCATTGCTGCCGTTGCCGCCACGGGGTCCGGCGCCGCCGGGGTCGCCGCCCAGATCCATGTCGCCGCCGAGGTCTCCGTCCATCATGGACGGGCCGACGCTCATTTCCTCATCGGAAGGCGGCGGCACGTCGAGCCACGGCGGAGCGCCATCGTCGTCATGCGGGGGTGAAAGGTCTTCGGGCGGCTCGGCCGGTTCCGATGGCTCGGGCTGGACCGGCGCGGCGCGAGGGCGCAGACGGTCGCTGAACCGGGTGGCGGGAGCGCCAGCCGGGGCCGCGCGCAGGGCGCCGGTGGGGCGTGCCGCTGGCGCGGGGGCCGGGGCGGCCGCTGAGCTGGGTGTTGAAGGGCCCGCCTGGGCAATGTCCCGAGGGTCTGACGCGGAGGGGCCACGAGCGCCGCTGGTGCCTGGCTCTGGGGATTGCGGACGTGCGCCATCTGCGTGCGAGGCGGAGGACTGTGGGCGGATCGCAGCGTCGCCATCCGAAGCATCGGATGCGTCGAAGCCAGGGGCCGATGCGTCGGACTCCCAAGGCGGAGTGTCGCGATGCGGCTCGGATGTGGTCGTGTTGGGGGAAACCGGATGATCAGGACGGTCAGCAGACGGGGCGACCTGCGTCGCGGCCGCGTGGGCTGCAGCGCCAGCGCCCCGCCCAGCCGTTGTTTCTGCGCCGGTATCAGCCACCCCTCTGTCCGCTTCAGGGTCGGCTTCAGCGCCGGCTTCAGCGCCGGCTGCTTCGCCTACTCGGAAGGATGCAGCGTCGGCCGCGGAGACTGGCGCGCCGGAGGCTGATGCCGTCGCGCCAGCATCGCCGGCAGCGGCAGGTGCCGATGCAGCGGCCGCGTGCGTCGCATCGACCTCCTCAGCATCAGCCGCAGCGGGCGGAGTCGCATCCCGCTCGGAAACGACGGCCGCTGATGTGTCTTCCTCAACTGCCGCCGATGCGGCCGCAGTTGACGAAGACACGGGGGAAGAGGGGCTCGAAGGCGTCGAGATCGAATCGGCTGCCGCGGACGCGCCCGTTGCGGGCGTCGTCGAGCCAGCCGTACCAGTGCCGGTGGTGCCGGTGGTGCTCATCCGATTCGTGCCCGTCCCCTGGGTGCTCGTCCCAGCAGTGCCGGATGCCGTGGCACCTGTCGCAGCCCCCCGAGCGGCGGCAACACCCTCTGCACTGCCCGCGCCCGCCGCACCTGCACCTGCACCGCCCGTCGGCACGCCTCCCCCACGCGGTCCGCCGCCGTCCGGCCGGAAGGCCATCATGCGCAGCAGCACCATCGTCAGGCCCGCATATTCGTCGGGCGCCAGCGGCAGCTCCTGACGGCCGTGCAGGGCCATGCTGTACATCAGCTGCACCTCATCCGCCGGCAGCTGAGTCGCCAGCGGCAGCAGCTCGGCCAGATCCGGATCCGACGCATCCAGCGCCCCCGGCGCGGCCTGGGCCACCGCCAGATGCTGCAGGGCCACCGCGAGATCTTCCAGCGTCCCGCCCGCCGACAGACCCATGTCCCGCAGCCGGTCCGAGGCCGACACCAGCGCCGGGCCGTCACCGGCCACCAGCGCCTGCAGGATGCCCAGCACATGGCCACGATCCACGCTGCCCAGCATCTGGCGCACACCGGCTTCCTTCAGCTCGCCGGAGCCGAAGGCAATCGCCTGGTCGGTCAGGGACAGCGCGTCCCGCATCGATCCGCGGGCCGCACGGGCCAGCAGACGCAGCGCGCCGGGCTCCGCCGGCACCTGCTCGATGGACAGCACCTTGGTCAGATGTTCCAGTACCGTCTGAGGCGCCATCGGCCGCAGGTTGAACTGCAGGCAGCGGGACAGCACCGTCACCGGCACTTTCTGCGGATCGGTCGTGGCGAGCACGAACTTCAGGTAGTCCGGCGGCTCCTCCAGCGTCTTCAGCATCGCGTTGAAGGCGGTGTTCGAGAGCATGTGCACTTCGTCGATCATGTAGACCTTGAAGCGCCCCACCACTGGTTTGTAGACCGACTGGTCCAGCAGCTGGGAGATTTCTTCGACGCCGCGGTTGGAGGCCGCGTCCAGCTCCACATAGTCCACGAAGCGGCCGGCGTCGATGTCCCGGCAGGCGTCACAGACGCCGCACGGGTGGGCGGTGATGCCGCCCTGCCCGTCCGGGCCGATGCAGTTCAGGCTCTTGGCCAGGATGCGGGAGACGGACGTCTTCCCCACTCCCCGGGTGCCGGTGAACAGATAGGCGTGGTGCAGGCGCTGCTGGGTGAGTGCATTGGCCAGGGCCTGCACCACATGCTCCTGACCCATCAGCTCCTCGAAGGTACGGGAGCGGTACTTGCGTGCGAGGACCTGGTAACTCATGGCGCGGCATTCTACGGGGGGCGCCCGCCCCCTCTGCGCGACGGGTCGACCGGTTGACCAGGGTTTGTCAGTAGAGGTGAAGGATAATCGCCGCCCATGAGCACGCACGCCCCCCAAGATTCCTCCTCCGGCACGCTGAGCTATGAGCAGGCCGGTGTCAATTACGACCTGATCGATCCGCTCAAGGTCAGCGCGCAGCGCGCCGCGGCAGCCACCGCCGGGCATCTGGCGTCGCATGGCTTTACCGAAGTCAAGGCCTCGCGCGGCGAGTCCGCCTATGTGGTGGACGTGGGTCCGTTCTACATCGCCTCCATCGTTGAATGCCTGGGCTCCAAGGCCCTGGTGGCCGACGAAATGGCCACCCTGACCGGCAAGAGCTATTACGACGGCATCGCGCAGGACACCATCGCCATGGCGGTGAACGACCTGATCACCGTCGGCGCCACGCCGCTGGTGGTGCAGGCCTACTGGGCGGCTGGCGGATCAGACTGGTTCGGCGATGCCCAGCGCGCCCAGGCCCTGGTGGCCGGCTGGAAGAAGGCCTGTGACGTCTGTCAGGTGGCCTGGGGCGGCGGTGAAACGCCCGCGCTGGCCGGCATTGTGGAAGCAGGCCGCATCGACCTGGCAGCCTCGTGCACCGGTCTGATCAACCCGAAGGAGCGTCTGTCGGTGGGCGACAAGCTGGCCGATGGCGATGCCATCGTGCTGCTGGCCTCCAGCGGCATCCACGCCAACGGGCTGAGCCTGGCGCGCAAGCTGATCGAACGTCTGCCGCAGGGCTACCTCACCGAAGTGCAGCCCGGCCTGACCTACGGCGACGCCCTGCTGGCGCCGACCACCCTCTACTCCCCGGTGACCGAAGGCCTGTACAAGGCCGGCATCACGCCGCACTACTGCGCCAACATCACCGGCCACGGCTGGCGCAAGCTGCTGCGCCATCCTGGCCAGTTCACTTACCGCATCCACACGGTGCCGCCGGTGACGCCGGTGCTGAAATTCATCCAGCAGCATGCGCAGCAGGACGACCGCGAGGCCTATTCGACGCTCAACATGGGCGCCGGTTTTGCGCTGTTCGTGAAGGCGGACCAGGCGGCCCGGGTGGTGGACATCTCCAAGGCCTGCGGCATCGACGCCTGGGTGGCTGGCACGGTGGAAGCGGGCGAGAAGCAGCTGCTGATCGAGCCGCTGAACATCCGCTTCGGCGACGACGACCTGCAGCTGCGCTGAGCGGCACCAAGTCGGACTCAACGGTCTCGGACCGGAGGTTCGACGCGGCCCTGCAAAGGGCCTCCGCGGAGGTCCTTCCCTCATGGGCGGCCCGCCCGGGCCACGCCCCCCTTGCTCCGGCGGATTGACTTTCAGCGGTGAGCTGACGAAGCTCATCGGCCATGGACTGGTTCTACCTGCCGATGGTCAAGATGCATGCCCTGCTGGGCTGGTGCAGCGTGGCCCTCTTTGTCGTGCGGGGGCTGGCGCATCAGTTCGGCGCCGTCTGGGTGATGGACGAGCGGCTGCGCACGCTGGTGTTCAGCAGCCACGTGCTGATCGTGGTGTCCGGCCTGAGCCTGTGGGGCGCCTTGCATCACGACCCCACCCAGGAGCCGTGGATGGTGGGCAAATTCATCGCGCTCGCGGTGTACTTCACCAGCGGTCACTTTGCGCTCGGACGCAGCGAATTCCGGGTGATCGAATACCTGGTGGCGCTGATGGCGCTCGCTTATGTGGGGGCGGTGTCGGTCACACGGGAGGTGGGGCTGGGGCTGTGAGGGCACTGAACCGCAATGATCAGCCCACCAGCTTCCAACCGGAGGCCCACAGTTGCTGGACCGCACGAGCGCACAGTTCGCGGCGAAGTTCGACTGGCCGGGCGCCGGGACGGCCCAGCGCGGCGGCGCTGATCCACTGCGGCCCTGCCTGCGCCGACAGACGGGGACGTCCATGGCGATCCGCGCGCAGCAGGGCCAGCCGCCAGGCGGCGGTCAAGCCACGGTTCTGCGCCTCATCGGCCAGCACGCCGATCCAGTCGTCACCCTGGATGCGATGGGCGGCCTTGAGCAGGTCCAGATCGGTGGGGGCGTGATGGAACTCGGCAACCGGTTCACCCCACGAATCCCGCAGCACGCGAGCGGTGGGTTGAGCGCCAGCCGCGGGGCGGGCAGAGCGGCGGCGGGCCAGGAGGGCGTCGAATTGAGCGAGGCGAGCAGACATGAAAAAACTCCGAGAGCCCACAGACATCACCGGCGTTTGCCGGCCCGGGGGCATCATCGGAGCCGCAACGCTTTAGCCGTACTTGTTGACCGCCCGCAAGTAGTTGGTAAATCGGCGGTGGACGCTGGCGCGGGAAGCGCGAGGTCCGGGGATGATTTTAAGCACATCTGGCGGCCGCGTGCACGGGCGGGTGGCGAAGCTTGTGATGCAGATCATGTTCCGGCTTGCCGACGGGGCCTCCACAGTCGCGTACAATCGGTCCCTGACGGGCCTCCTCGCATGGAAGCACGGCCAACCGGGTCAGATGGGGAACCAAGCAGCCCTAACTGTTGTGACCAGTGCCGGGGGTAAGGCTCGTCACCTTATTCAAGCAAGAAACCGCCTTCGGGCGGTTTTTTCGTTTCAGGCCTTTGGCCGCTCAATGTCTTCATGCTCGGCCTTCGCGGGCGAACGTCTGCCCCCCCACGAACGCAGCCCAGCGTTCATGACGTCCCCGGTTGCCGCGATCTGACACCCCCGATATGCTGACTGCCGAATGGCACCCGGAATCAGCCGCCGTCACTGCATCGCTGCAATCTCCAGCGCCTGGCTGCAGATGCCGGCCCCAGCGCTTGCGCAACCGCAGGCGGCTTCGGCCCGCGTCGTGTCTCCAGCAAGCAGACCCGCGCTGCTGCGATTTACTTTCTCTCGCAAGCAAGACGATCCCCGCACCCAGTGGCTGATCAAGGTCTACACCGAAGTGCTGGACACCCTCGGCATCGGTTTTGCGTTTGTGGATGCACCACCGGCGCGCGGACTCATCCTGGTCAACACGGGCGAAGCGGACGGCGAATTGGGGCGCACCTGGGGATACGGCTCGCTGCATGACAGTCTGATTCGCGTCCCGACGCCCAACAATGATGTGGAATTCGTGGCCTACGTGCTGGAGGACCGAATCGCGGCCGGCTTCCCCGGCTGGCCCGCCATTCGGGACCAACGCTGGCACTGCGAATATCGGCGAGGCGTTGATGAAGCGGCCAGCCTGCTCCACCATCAACTCGATCCGACCCTGGTGTCCGCAGTGGGCAACATTGAATCAGGACTTCGCCGACTTCAGTTGCGACGCACCGACCTGTATCTGGACGTGGGCGAAGCGGTTGAAGACTTCCTGGCGTTCGGCGACGGCCGGGAACGGGTGCTGCCGGGCCCGGTCATTCGACGGCTTCAAGCCGTTCAGACCACCACCGGCCATGCGTACCTGCATCGCCGGCATGCGTCTCTGGTGCCGGACATCTCCGACACCTTGCTGACGTTGAAAAAGCGGGGCCTCGTGGCGCGGTACCGCGAGGACGCCATGCGCCAGTATCTGCAGTCGCGGCAAAGGCGCATGGAGTGATGGCGACTGCTGCACGCGGTCCGACGCTTGATAGGGGTGCGCGTGCCCATGCCGCCGCCCCTACGCCGGCTGCTGCTTGATCTGCTGAATCCGCCGGGATGATTCCAGCGCGTAGCGGCGGCAGTGATCCAGATACGCTCGTTCATGGACACCCACCAGATCGACCACGCTGTTCCAGAGCCAAGAGGGGGCCTCCAGCGATTTGCCGAGGTTCTTGCTCAGCTCCCCCGCCCAGGCACGTTTGTCAGCCGCGCTCATCTGCCGGGCATGGGCGACGCCCACCACATGGGCCAGGTACCGCGCCACCTGCCGAGCTTCGTCGGCGGTGATGTGATTCAGCTCCAGCTTCATGTCCTCAGGCAGCAGTTCCCGGACGAACACCGAGCGATCCCACAGCCGTCCCGCCACCATGCGCTCACCCAGGTGCGGTGAGAGGTGTCTGGCCCCTTCCACCACACGCTGTGCGTACTCATGCGGCATCTCGGCCGACTGATAGCGCGGCGCCGCCGCCCGGGCCGCTTCCTTGATGTCCACGAGGCAGAGGTCTCGGCCCAGAACGGCCCGTCCACCCACGTCCAGCATCGCAGCAAATCGCAGTTTGCCCAGGGAACTGCACCCCTTTTTCCAGTACGCCACATCGAGCAGTTCCACCGGTGCATCGTCGGATCGGCGGGACAGGCTCGTCGCAATGCGCTGCAGATCTTCCTGCTCGAGCAATTGCCCGATGGCGCTCTTCTCCGCTTTCGTCACCGGCCAGAACCTGGCACCCATTGGAAAGTGCACCGTCTTGCCCTGCACCCGCTCCTCTGCAAGATGCCGCCAGGTGCGCCGGCTCGCCTGCTTCAGGGCAATGTGCACCGCCTCGGGACGGGGAGGCCTGGCCGCCCTCGGCTGGAACGCCCGGCGATATCCCACCATGAGCTGCTCCATCATCAGCGCCGTCGTCACCCCGGGCAGATCGGAGCTTCGCACCGCCATGGCGAGTGAGAGCCCCAGCCGGACCAGGTCGTGCGCCGGATTCCCGATGACTGTCTGGTCGAAGTCGCGGATCTGGATCGCCACCTCGCCCTCTGCATTCGCCACCGGCCCAAGATTGCCGATGTGGCAGTCGCCGCAGATCCAGACGGCCGGCCCCTGCGGCAGTACGCTGCGCTCATTGGCGTCCAGCCACTCATAAAATCTGGCGGTGCTGCCCCGGACGTAGGCATGCGCGGACCGTGCCATCTTCATGCCACGCGCCGTATTGAGTTCGGCCTGGCGGCGGGCAGGTGCGACCGTTTTGCGCCTGACGGGCGATCGAGCAGCGCCCTTTGGTTTTCGGTTTCTTTGCTGCGCTGGCATGAGAGCCCTCTGGATGTGGAACGCGCCATGGGGCAAGCCCTGTGCCACGCGCTCCCCGCTCGCCATTTACCGTCATCAGTCTGGCTTAGCAGGCCGCTGATTCAGCCACTGGCCCAGCGCCACGGCAGCCACAGCGGCTAGCATCGCCACCGCCGCGCCGAGCAGCGCAACGCTCCCCACGCCCCAGGACGACAGACTGGCGCCGCCGAGAATGGCGCCGAGCGCAATGCCGCCATTGGCTGCCGACACGTTGATCGTGCCGGCCAATGCCTGTGACTGTGGCGCTGATTTCATCACCCGAATCTGGCAGATCGGATAAAGCGCGGTGTTGGCGATGCCCCAAAGGCCCAGTGCGAATGCCAGTGCCACCGGTGTGGCGGCCAGCCATGCGGTCGCCAGCATGCCGGCCGCAAGCATCAGGCTGAACACCGCAGTCGTGCGCAAGGGCTGGCGGTCGACCCAGCGGCCCCCGAGCCAATTTCCAGCCAGGCCCACGGCACCGAATCCCATCAGCCACCAGCCGACCTGCGCGGCGGGCACCTGCGCGACTCGTTCCAGGAACTCAGCGAGATAGGTGTAGCCGGTGAACATGGCCGTGAATACGGTCACCGACAGCAGCACGTTGGCAACGAACGCCGGATCGCGAAGGATGCGCGCCTGCGTCCGCAAGCGGACCGGAGCGGTGGCCGCGGTGGTCGGCATGAACAGCTGCAGCAGTACCGCGACGAGCACCGCCAGCAGCGACAAGGCCCAGAAGGCGCCCCGCCACCCCAGCGCATCAGCGGCCACCGTGCCCAGCGGAATGCCCAGCAGCATCGCGGCAGAGATGCCCAGGTAGACCGTTGAGACGGCGCGACCGGCTCGCTCGGGACCCGCGAGCTGTGCGGCCGTCTCGCTGGCGGTGCCCCAGAACACCGGCAGTGCCAAGGCTGGCACCATGCGGGCAACGGCCAGCACCCAGATGTTGGGCGCGACCGCTGCGACGGCATTGGACGCTGCAAAAAGAGCCAGCACCGACAGGAACAACCGCTTGCGCTCGAGGTGCGACAGCCAGGCCGTCAGGGGCGGCCCCGCCAGCATGACAACGAGGGCGAACAGTGTCACCAGTTGCCCTGCCGTCGCCACCGACACCGACAGGTCCCTGGCCAGCGCCGGCAGCAGGCCGACCATGAGGAACTCCGTGGTGACGATCACGAATGCGGCCACTGCAAGGATGACAGTGGTTGTGGAGGGGGTGGCAGCGGGCGCTTGGGCGCGTGGCGTGCGCCCTGCGGCGGGAAGAGAGGACATGGTGCGCAGAGAGGCTGAAGGGCCTCACAGCTTATTGATTCCTTCGCTTCCGATATGCGATCTATCTTCCACCGACTACATCCCTCTCTTCCACAATCGAGACTTGAAGCCGGGTGGCGAGGTGGGCCAGCAGAGCGTCCACCTTGGGGAGCAGTTGCCGGCTGCGCTGCCACAACAGGTAGAGCGGCACACCGTCCACGGCGAATGAGGGCAGCAGCTGCACCAGCGCGCCGGTCTCCAGTTGCTCCTGCACCAGCCAAGTGGCCACCTGCCCGACACCGAACCCTTCGCCAATGGCCTGGACCCACGACTCTGCACTGCCGACTTCCAGGCGGGCCACCGGATGCAGATGCTCGACGGGAGCGTCGCCGCGCTGGATCAGCCAGGGACTGGGCGTGCCGTTGGGGCGCCGGTAGAGCACCGCATCGACCCGGTCCAGCGCGTTCAGGTCATCCGGGATGGATCCCACGCGCTGGAGGTAAGCCGGGGCGCAGCAGAAAATTCGACGCTCGCGCCCCAGATACCGATGACCGATGGACGCGGGCCACGCGTCCGCACCGCCAAGCCGGACCGCTACATCGATGCCCTCCTCCACCAGGTCGGTGAAGCGATCGGTGAAGCTGATCTGCGGCTGCACACCCGGAAACGCCTTGAGGAATTCGAAGAGGACCGGCATCACATGCATGCGCCCATAGGTGGCGGGAAGATCAATGCGCAATTTGCCCACGGGCATGGAATGCTCCGCCTTGAGCACATGTTCGGCTTCTTCCAGCTCGCTGAGCACGCCCTGGCAGGTCCGGTAGAAGGCCTGCCCGGCATCGGTCAGATCCATCCGGCGCGTGGTGCGTTCAAACAGGCGCACGCCCAGCCGAGCCTCCAGTCTCGCAATGGACTTTCCCACCGCCGAATTGGTCAGGTTCAATCGCTCTGCTGCGGCGGTAAAGCTGCCCGCATCCACCGCTGTGACGAAAACGTCGATGCCTTTGAGGCGTTCCGAGGAATGCATGAATCGTGGAATCGTGAAATGAGCGCCGAGTGATGTCGGCGATCGTATCCGCGTTCATTTCACGCGCTGCGTCTGTGCAGGGGGATGCAGATTCACCGTCCAGTCGCGCACCGTCACCGACCAGGTCGGTGGCTGCGCCAGGCTCAGGCCTGCGGCCTGATAGGCGCCCTCCGAATCGGCTTCATCCGGCTCGCTGGCGATGGCCACGGGCTGCAGCCGGCGCAGCGTCTCGCCGTCATTGAAGTAGCCCTTCCACACGGGTTTGGTCAGCGCCCCCGATCCCCAGAACAGGGTGGACGTCCAGGGGCCGATCACCAGCTGACCGTTCCATCGCCCCTCTGCGGCCAGTCGCTGCTGCGTGTCCCGGATGACGTAGGTGCGGCGCTCCATGGCCTTTGCATAGTCGCGCATGTCCAGGCCCAGCACCACCACCAGCGCCGCGATCACCCCATGCCGCCAGGACAAGGTCGCATGGCGTGCCGCCCGGTCCGGACCGCGCTCCACCCAGTGCCACGCGGCCAACAGACCACAAGCGCCAAGCAGGCCAAGCGCCATGACCAGCGACAGTACATACCGGCTGGGCAAATAGCTCAAGGTGAGCTTGTGCAGTTCGATCAGCACCCAGGCGGTGGGCGGACCGATCAAGGCCGCCCACTGCCGCTGCTGCTCGGGATGGATTCTCACAGCCCGCCTCGCAACAGCCGCTGCCACAAGCCCCACCACGACCAGCAGCCACACGCCCCACAGGCGCCGATCCATCAGCAGCTCCCGCGTATTCGCCGCGATGCTGTGCATCACCTGGGTGATCGAGGACGAGCCGCGCGAGCTCTGCGAGCCCAGCACAAAACTCATCAGCGCGCGGTTCGGCACATACCAGGCGGCCGCAAAAACGCCAGCCATGACCGCTGCAGCGGCCCCCGAGCCCGTCACGTCCATCAGGGCACTTCGCCAGGTTTTTCGCCAGGCGCCCGCATTCAACAGCCAGGCGACCCCGAAGGCCAACGGCGGAATGACGGCGGCATAAACGAACTGCACCTTCATTCCATAGGCCACGAAGATCAGCAGCGCGGAGACGCCCCAGGTCCAGCGTCCGGCGCCGCACAATCGCTGATGCACCGCCGACAGGGCAGCGAGGATCAGAAAGGACGCCGTCACCTCCACCAGCGCCAGATGCGCGTAATGGAAGGGGTAATACGACAGCGCCAGGACCGGCAGCCCGAGCAGCACGGCGCGCGACAAGAGCGCACGTCCGCTCGCCACCCACGCCAGGATCAGCGTACTCAGGCCCAGCATCGTCAGACGCATGACCGTCATCGAATCGCCGATGCCTCCGAGCACCCCATAGGCCAGCAAGGCATACAGCGGCTCCTTGATGACCCCGTCCGACTCCGTCAGGTCCAGCGTGCCGGTCTGCAGCGCATTACGCACCTGCGCGGTGTAGAGGCCTTCGTCGGTCCAGGGGCCGCGACTGAAGCCCAGACTGGCGTCTGCATCCGCCAGCACAAACGGCACATGCGCCGCCACGACCACCATCCACACGGCCAGCGCCACCCACCCTCGCCAGCCGCCCTGTCTTTCAACAGAGCGGCCCTCCTGCCGTCCAGCTTGATTCATGCCACCCCCGTCAGCTGCGGGGCCCGTTCAACTGCTTATGGCCCCAGGTTGATCTTGATGATCCTGTTGTTGCTGTTGTTCGGCACATTGTCTTTGTCTCCGCCATTGGTGGTGGAGAGCCACAGGTTGCCGTCAATGGCGGGCTCCACCGTGCGAATGCGTCCGTAGGTGCCGCGGAACAGGTCCTGCGTATTGGTCAGGCTGTCACCGCTGATCTCATGACGGTAGACGCGCTCCCCCCGCTGGCAGGCCACATACAGGGCCTGGCGAATGATGGCGATGCCGCTGCAGGACCCCTCGGCCACCGGATAGGTGCGCTTGGGCGCAATGAAGCCGGCCGTGGCACAGCCGGTGCCGCTGCGCGACAAGGTGCCCTCGCAGATCGGCCATCCATAGTTGCCACCCTTCTGGATGAGGTTGGTTTCATCCATGGTGCTGTCGCCGAATTCCTGCTCCCACAGCCGCCCCTGCGCATCAAAGGCCAGGCCCTGCGGATTGCGGTGGCCATAGCTCCACACCAGATTGCCAAACGGGTTGTCGGCCGGCGTGCTACCATCCAGATTCATCCGCAGCACCTTGCCGCTCAAATGGCTGGTGTTCTGCGCAAAGTCGCCATTCTGGGCATCACCCGTGGCAATGTAGAGCTTGCCGTCCGGCCCATAACGCAAACGGCCGCCATTGTGGAACTTGTTGCGCGCAATGCCGCTGAGCAGCACCTGCAGGGACGACAGATCCAGCGTGCCATTCACATACTTCACCCGCACAACGCGATTGTCATTGGGTGTCGTGTACATGATGTAGAGCCAGGCGTCCGAGGTCGGGAATCCCGGCGCTGCCGCCAGCCCCATGACCCCGCCTTCACCGTCGGTGCCGGCGGCATTGGGCATCGCGCCAATGGACGTCTTCACGCCGGTGGTCGGATTCAGGCGGACCACGTCCCGCACATCGCGTCGCGTATACAGCAGTTGTCCGTCCGGCAATGCCAGCATGCCCCAGGGCAGATCGGTCTCGGTCGCCACCTGCGTCACCGAGCAGACTGCACTGCTGCAGCTGCCGCCGGTGGTCACACTCACCTCGGGCGCCCGGGCGGAGGCGTTGTTCTGCGCATCCCGCGCCGTCACCGTATACCGGTAGCTGGTGTTGGCGGTCAGCGCATTCTCGGTATAGGTGAGCGCGGCCGTGGATCCGATCTTGGTCCCATTGCGATACACGTCATAGGCCACCACGCCCACATTGTCCGTGGCGGCATTCCACTTGAGCGCGACCGACGTGCCCGTGGCCGTGGCCATCAGTCCACCCGGCACCGTCGGTGCCTGGGTGTCCGAGGAGCATTGCGGCACCGTCACCGGCAGCGTGGCGCTGGCCTGCGACACATTGCCCGCCGCGTCACGCGCATTCACATACAGCCCCCAGTTCGCGCCGGGATTGAGCGTCAGGCTCGTGGCCAGCGTATTGCCGGTCACCGTCGTCATCAGCTGGCCGTCGTGATAGACGTCATAAAAGGCGACGCCGATGTTGTCGGTGGCGGCGGTCCATGAGAGTGTGGCCGAGCGGCATTGCAGATTGGACAGCACCAGGCGCGACGGCGCAGTCGGGGCCACCGTGTCGATCACCACGCCGTCATTGCGGACCCACACCTGATTCGGCGTCGCCCGGCAGGTGTAGAGAATCACCGGTGTCTTTGCTGCCGTCAGACCCTTGTAGACATCCAGGCACAGACCGGACTGACGACCGGTGATGGTTCCGTTGTTGTTGTAGGTCCACTTCTGATTGTTCTGGCCATTGCAGGTGTAAGCCACCACGGCCGTGCCGGGTGCGGTGCCCTGCCCTTCGGCGTCCAGACACCGGGTGCCATTCATCACGCGGATCTCTCCGGCCGCCGTGAATTCAAAGGTCTGATTGGAGGCGCCGTGGCAGTCGTAAATGATCATCGGCGCGCCAGGCTCGGCACTGCTGCCACCGGACACATCCAGGCAGCGGCTGCTGGCCTGGCCCACCAGGGTGGTGGTGGCGGCGTGCGCCGGTGCGGGTCCGGCGAGCACCGTCATCAGGACCATCGCGCCGAACCAACTCAGGAACGAGGACAAGGAACGACCGGCATGCATGGCTGTGTCTCCTGCGTGTGCGTCCCGGTCGTCGTTGCGGCGGCCGTGGTGGTCGCAATGTAGCGCCGGCAATGGCAAGCGGTATCGGCTGACACCGGAAGAAGGGGCGATGCAATGTGCGCTGGCTCGCATTGGAACGCCAGGCGAATGGAATCGAGCGGCGCAGGCCGTCGCCAAAGACGACAATCCGCCCACCATGCCTCCGACGCCCGCCACCCTCTCACCCGCCTCTGCAACCTTCCCATCCGCCCAGGCCGCGCGCAATCCCGCCGCCCTGCTGCAGACCGAGCGCCTGAAGCTGGAAGCCTCTCATCCGCTGATGGCCGCTGCCGTCAGTGATTTCCATCAGCGCAATGGGGACCACTTCGCGGCCTGGGAGCCGCCGCGGTCGCCGGACTTCCTCACGGTCCCGGCCACGCAAGCACGCCTCGCGGCGGAAGTGACGGCCTTCGCCAGCGGCCAGATGTGGCGCTACTGGATGAGCCGGCAGGACGCGCCGGACGCCGTCATCGGTCAACTCCAGGTGTCGATGGTGTCCCGCGGAGTCGCGCAGAACGCGTGGCTGGGCTACAACCTCGACGCCCGGCAGCAGGGCCGCGGCTACATGCAGGAAGCCCTGGTCTGCCTGATGGAAGAACTCTTCAGTCCCCGGGTCTGGCTGCACCGCATTCAGGTGGCGGTGCGTCCGGACAATGCGCCCAGCCTGCGGGTCATGGCACGCATGGGATTCCAGGAAGAAGGGCTGTGCCGGGACTATCTGTTCATCAACGGCGCCTGGCGAGATCACAAGATCTTTGCACGGGTGAACCCGGACTGGCCGCGCGACCAGCCGCCCGCGCTCTGACCCTGTCCCCGGGCATGCCTCGAATGGGGAAGTGACGTCCCCGGGGGCCGCGGCGAAGATGCACGACCATCCCACGGGACCGCTGCTTCCCCTCCACAGGTCGTTGCCTTGAGTGCTCTTTTTTATCGAACGACCTGGCTTTGGCTGGTGGCCGCCCTGTGCCTCATTGGAATGCCTGCCGCCGCCCTGGACCGGCAACGCAGCTTCGATCAATGGCACCACACCCGCTGGACCGCCTCCGACGGCGCCCCGACCGGCATCCGCAAGATCAGCCAGACGGCCGATGGCTGGCTCTGGCTGGGCAGCACCTCGGGCCTCTATCGCTTCGACGGCGTCCGCTTTGAGCGATTCACGCCCGATGAAGACCCGGACTTCGGCGCCCGTCCGGTCAGCACCCTGGCCGCCGGACCGCAGGGTGGCCTCTGGGTGGGCCTGCTGGACGGGGGCATCGCCCGCATTGACCCCGCTGGCAGGCTGACCGTCTATCCCCTGCCCGCCGATCTGCCCTCCTTCCAGACCAGCCGCCTTGCCCTGACGGCGGGCGGCCAGGCCTGGGCGATGGTGTCAGACCGGTTGCTGGTGTTTGAAGGCGGCACCTGGCGTCATCCCGACGCCTATTTCCATGCCCCCGCCACGGCACCCACCGCCTTGCATACCGATGCCAACGGCGCCCTCTGGGTGGCGTCTGACGACCGGTGGTTCCAGCTCGACCCGGAACGGCAGCAGTTCGTGGAGAAGGTCCGCGGGCTGTCCGCCGGGCGGGCCATTCGCATTGTGAGTGGCAGCAGCTGGGTGGTCACTGCGGACGGCCTGTTTCCGCTGCCGGGCAGTGAGCAGCGCGGCGGCAGCCCGGCGCGTCAGGCCGACTCCTCCGCCATCTGGGTCGATGCCCAGGCCAACCTGTGGAGCGCCTACTGCCCCGCCGGCCTGTGCCGCACGCGCCTGCCGGTCGGCTGGTCTGACGCCAGGACGCCCCTCCCGCTGCCGCCGGTGACCGACGCCTGGACCCGCCGGGACGGCCTGACCAGCGACATCGGCATGACGGTGCTCGAAGACCGGGACGGCCATCTGTGGGTCGCCACGCAGACCGGCCTGGACCGCTTCCGCGACACCGCGCTGGCCCGCCTCACCCCTTCCAGCGCGGCCACCAACTTCCTGCTCCAGCCCTACCGGCAGGTGGAGGGCGACGGTCAGTGGCGCCAGCACCTGCTGCTGTCCGCCGTGGATGCCACCCATGGCAGCCTGCTGTGGCGCTGGAACGAGCAGCAGGGTTTCAGCCCGATTCACTGGCCCCGGGATGGGGGTCGCATCCGTGCACTGCATCGGGACGGCGAAGGCCGCGAATGGGTCGGCAGCACCACCGGTCTCTGGCAGCTGGACAAGGGCCAGCCGCGTCCCATCGCGCCACCGGCATCCGCCCTGGAGGCGCCTTACTGTCCGCAACTGCAGAGCAGCCGACAGGGCCTCTGGGTGCTGTTCTCGTCGATCGGTCTGCAGCTTTGGCGGGATGGCGCCTGGCGCGCGAGCCCCTTCCCCGGCCTCGAGAACGAACGCCCAACCGCCTTTGCCCTGGAAGGGGATAGCGCCGTGTGGACCGGCTACGCCACCAACCGGGTGATGCGCACCGATGCGCAAGGGTCCCGGCGCTACGACGCGGGCGACGGACTGACGGTGGGCGCCGTGAACTACGTTCACAGCGGCCGTCACGTGCTGGTGGGTGGCGATCGGGGACTGCAGGTGCTGATCCAGGGCCGCTTCCATAGTCTGCGCTCCACCCAGCCGGAAGCACTGCGTGGTGTCACCGGCGCGGTCGAGACGGCCGAGGGAGACCTGTGGCTCAACGGACAGAAGGGCGCGGTGCGGGTGCCGGCAGCGGCGCTGACCCGGCTTGCCGTCGATCCGGACACCACGCTGGACCTGCAGGTGCTGGATGTCAATGACGGCTATCCGGCGGCCGCCATGGCCCTGGGCCCGCAATCGAGCGCGGCCGCCAGCGGTCGGCAGCGGCTGTGGTTCGCCGGGCTGGAAGGCATCGCGACCCTCGACCTGGATCACCTGCCGCCACAGGCGACCGGACCGCAGGTCTTGTGGCTCGGCGTCGCGGCGGACCAGCACTGGACTCACGCCCAAGACCACGTACCGCTGCCGGCCGGCACCCAGACCGTCTCGGTGCGATTCACCGCGCTGGAACTGGGTGTACCGGAGCAGGTGCGATTCGAAGCGCGGCTGCAGGGCGTGGATGCCGATTGGCGTCCGCTCGGCACGCAGCGGGAGCTGTCCTACAGCCATCTGTCTCCGGGCCGGCATCAGCTGGAAGTGCGGGCGATGCGAGGCGACGGCCCCGCTTCCACGCCCGCCACCCTCACCTTCACCCTGAGGCCCACGCTGATGCAGACGGTGTGGATGCGGGCGGTGCTCTTGCTCGGCCTCCTGATGCTGATGGCCCTGGTGCTGCGCTGGCGTCTGGGCGTTCAGGCGCGGCGCTCGCACGAGCAGTTGCGCATCCGCATGGATGAGCGGGCCCAGATTGCGCAGCAGCTGAACGACACCCTGCTGCAGGGCCTGCATGGCCTGACGCTGCATTTTCAGAAGGTGGCGAACCGCATGGGTCCGAAGGATCCCAATCGACCGCTGATGGAAACGGCCTTGAACCGCGCCGATGAACTGATCCTGCGAGGGCGGGAACAGGTCACCGAATTGCGGGATGACCTGCGGCGGCAACATCTGGATGTGGCGGTGGCCTGGTCACACCAGGGGGAGCGACGGGCGGCGGCGCAATACCGCCAGTTCCTGATGGAGGTGGAGGGAACGCCGAGAGCCTTGCGGGTGGGTGCCGAGGAGGCGTTGCAGGCGATCGGGCAGCAGGCGCTGAATGAAGTCTTTGACGCCAGCACCGGTCCGTCGGCCGTCCGGGCTTGCCTGCAGTGGCGGTGGTGGGGTCTGCGGTGGACGGTGAGCGCTGACGGCGTGACGCCGGACTGGTCGCCCCCCGCGAACACCCGGCCGGACTGGCAGGCCCTGCTGGCGCCGCTCGCGGCCCATGTGCGCATGCGCCAGCGCGGCGGGTGGCAGTTAACGGTATGCGTGCCGGCGCTGCGGCTGTACGAGCATCCTTACTGGCCATGGGCGCTTCCGGGTCAGGGGGGAGGCGTGTCTGCAGATTGACGGGTGGGTGCCGAGGTAGAAGTAGAGGCGGAGGCGGAGGCAGAAGTAGAGGCGGACGCGGAGGTGGAGCCGGTGACCGTGGAAAGCGCCGGGGCACCGGTCGACAGGCTCCTCACGCCGCCCTCGAAGCGCAACGTCAGCAGCGACTCCTTGCCGATCTGGTGGGCGATGACCCGGGCACTCTCGTGGGCTCCTTGCGGCAGCATGTGCTGGAGCGTGGTGCGCGCTCGGTTCATGAATAGGGCCATCTGAGAAACGGTGTTGAATTCATACAGCAGCTCAGGCAGCTGTCCAACGAACTGGTCGCGTCTGAACTGGTCTTCCGCCTTGCCCACCGGACGGACCACCAGCGCTGCTTGACACAACAGGGCCCGCCCTGCCCGGGTAGCACCGAACGGGCCAAAGTGCAAGCGCGCATGGGCCAGGCTGATGCCCTGCGCCTCGATGTCGCTTTGGCCGCTGCCCTCCCCGCGCTCGGACCCGTGCCAGCGGAACACATCCGCGGCGATGACATCCCGCTGCGGCGCACCCGGGTCCAGCAACTGCCGCCCGGCCGGCTGCAGACGCCGGCCGTGCAGGCAGAAACGAAGCATGGTTTCTGGATTGCAGTCCGGCCAGCGCCGAAAGATCTCCAGACACAAAGCGGCGAGAACAGGTGCGCCCTTGATCATCTCCGCCAGAAGCGTGCGAGTCTCCTTCACGCTCCACTCCGGCACTCCGCAGGAATTCGGAATGAGCGCTCTCAGATGCGCATCAGGCCCGGTGAGGGTGAAGCTCCGGCCCGTGCCAGGCAGGTGTTGCACAAGAACGCGGTCGGAGTTCCGGTCAAACTGGATATTCGTTTGCCGCGTGGTCATATCGAACGGCGAGAGGCTCAGCAACTGTTGATTGCTTAACCAAATCTTCAGCCGTCCTATGAGGAATGGGTGTCCCTCAGGCAGACGCGCCAGCAACTGGGGCGCCACCCGATCCAGGGCTTCGGTCCACCCGCCATCCCGTACCAGGTCGGCCAGCGCATTCACGCGGCATTCGTGAATCGGCGCGAGCGTGTAGGCGGGCACACGCCCCGGCGTCACCTGCTCGGCCGCGGAGAGCGCGCGCGCGACGATGGGCCTGGAGCTCGATGCCTGCCTGGGGTGGGGAGCAGAGCCAAACAGCGCCTGCGGAGACAGCAGCGACCGATGCAACTGCCTCCCCGCCGCAAGCGGTCGGGCCGTCAACGCCTGAGCTTGCGCTTCCGCCTGCGCCCGCGCCGGCGGCCCGGGGGGCTCGGCAGCAGGCAGGTAGGCGGCAATGTTCAGACAGTGCCCCGGCTCTGTGCTCAGAAATTGCATCAGCGCGCGCCTCCATGGCATGCCGGCGCGCGTGGTCCCGCGCTCGCTCACCAGACTCTGCCGCTGCTGCAACGCCGGCGGAAGATGCGATTGCGCCATCGCCGCCACCACGTCAAAGACGTCCAGTGGCGGCGTCGCAAACCGGTTGCCGGGCGGCAGATGGGCCGGAAGGCTCGACTGTCCCGGCCGCAGATCATGAAGCAAAGCCGCTTGCAGTTCCTCCTGCCGTTCAGTGCCTGCCGGCGCCACCAGCAGAAAGGGGGGACGATCCATCGGGCCCGCCTCGGACCGTTGGCCCCCCTCGCACCACACCAGCGTCGGTACGCTCCCCCAGTGACGCAGCCCGTCCAGGGCATGAGACAGTAGGGTCAGGAGGCCTCGCGCCTCGTCGGGCTCAAAGGTATGAGCAGGATCGTTCAGCGCCATGACCAGGCGACGACGCGCTTCCGAATCCGCGGGGAAGGCGAGGACGGCCGACGGGGCCTGCGGCCCAGCCGCAGGATCGGTGAATACCGGACAGGCGGTCGGGTTTACATACATGATGCGGAACTTCCGGCCAAGGGTGAGGATGCTGCGTCCGGGGGAAGCACCAGCAGGTCCTCCTTGGCGCGTTCTTTGCAAAACTTGTCCACCGCGGCCTTCAACTCCTCAGAGAGAAACGCGTGGTAGGTCCTATGCGCGACCGCCAGGTGGTGCACCACGCGCCCGATGGCCTGATAGGCATACCGCAGCGTGGGCAGCTGTTCCTCCAACAGCGCCTTGGCCTCGTCCTGGATACCCGTGACGGGGGGCTGCTTCATCATCTTCAGCCAGTCACTGCCCTCCGGGGTGGGGCGCATGGGGCCGGCAAACCGATGCGCATCCAGAATGCTGATACCTTCCGAACGCAGGGACTCGGGCGTCCGCTGCCGGGCGCTCCTCCAGCGGCTGTACCAGCGGTTCAAATCGTCGATCACCACGTCGCGCTGGGCGCTTCCGGAGTCAAGCAGTTGCTCCCCTGCGATCGTCAGGGTCTTGCCAACGAGGCACAAGCGCTGCAGCACTTCCTGATCACCGGGGATGTTCCTCTTGAACAATGCCAGCCCGACACGGACCAGCAAGGGATTGCATGCGATGAGGTTGGCCAGTACCTCCCGCACGGCCGGCATCATCTCAGGGCTGAGCGCCTTGGAGCCGCTGAACAGCAGTCGGAGGAAGGCATCAGGCGCCGGCATCGCGCTCACCGGGTCCTTGTCCCGGAACAGGCGCACCAGTCTGCCGCCATCCTCCCTGAAGATCTTGAGGTTGCTGGCCGCGCCCTTCGGCGGTCCATACACCGTGACACGGTTTTGGTGAAACACCTCCAGATGGTGTTTGTGCAGCAGGTGTCCCACCGGCAATCGCGTCACCAGGCTGGGTACCACGTGCTCCAGCGCCGCGCACCAGCCGCCTTCCCGCAAGATGCGAATCGCCTCCCCCACGTCGTCCACCGGGAGCGCGGGCTCGCGAGGCAGCAGCGCCAGTTTCGGCTGTTTGGCCGGAGACGGCCCATCGCCCAGCCAGGGTCTGAACAGGGAACGCATCTCGCGAACGCCGGGATGCGGCGGCGTCGGGACGGTCGGACGCGTGAGCACGGGCGTCTGCCACCGACGCCCGGCCGGGCTCTGCAGGCAGTCCACCAGCATTCGCCGCAGTTCCATGCCGTTCACCTCGCATCCATGCACCCGCACCTGGGTGCGCGCGCTCCAGTGATCGCTGGCGGCCTGCGCCAACGCGTCGAAAGGGTCGCCGGGCTGAGGTGTGAAACTGTCCCTGGGTCGCTGTGCGGGGCGCGCCGATGTCGCCGGATGAGCCGCCTCCCACTGGGCTTGCAAACCGGTTTGGCGTTTCCCTTCCTTCGCCAGCACGGCAGGTCCCAGACGCAGCACCCACTCGGTGCAACTGTCGGTGTGGCCGGGCAGCGTTTCCCGGCCGGAAGCGTCCCACCGCAGCTGCACCCCGGCCGGCCAACCTGGCCAGCGGGCAAGGATCGGTGCCACCCACTCGCACAGCGCCTCGTGGTGCTCCGGGGGAAAGCGGTAACGCTCGTCCGCGAGCAGCGATAGAAATCCCGCAGTGTCCGCGTGCGGCGATGCCGCCGGGGCGTTTGAAGCCGATGCGACCGCTTCGGAGGACGCAGGTTCGAGCGCTTGCGAAGTGTCCGGACGCAGGTCCGTGTAGGGAGACAGAGGCGTTTGGATCATCAGACAGCGGCGCCCATCAGGGCTGCAAGGTTCGAACAAACGGAGACATGGGCGGCACCGCCAGTTGTTCCGCAGCCCTCGCGGTGGCGGCAAACTGGTTGGCTGCCATCTGCTCCTCCAGCCGAATGGACAGCATGGCCGGTAACTGCCGCCGGTTCCCGCCCAGATAAGTCATCAGCTGTGGGGTCGTCCGGTAGGCATAGAGCAGTTCGGCAAAACGCTCGTTCAACAGTTGCGACTCGTGCGGCTGGCTGGGAAATGTGGTCATGCCGGCGTCCCCCTCCCGCAGAAGCTGCCGGCCTTTGGCCGTCGGACGTTCAGGCGTGGCATGGAGGTGCGCGTCAATCACGCTGATGCCCTCGGCGGCAATGACGTTGGGTCTGCGCGCCAGGGCGCTCTCCAAGGGTCGAAACCATCGCATGAGGTCGGACACGCGCACCGGGCGCTGGGGAAGCGCCGGGTCCATCACCTGCTGTCCAGCGACCGTGAGCGCTCGATTGACCATGCACAGACGCATGAGCAGTTCCTGATCCAGGGGCCAACCTCGCTCGCAAAGCGCCAGACGCAATCTCATCGCCTCGGGATTCAATGCGATGACATCCGCCAACTCCTTTCGAATGGCCGCCAGGCTCAAGGGCGCAGTGGTGGAGAAGCGGCTGCGGATCAGCTCCAGGAACGCATCCGGGGTGAAGCTTTTTTGCTGGGGCTGCTGATGGGTGCAGTAATGCAGGTAGCTCCCGTCCATCTGTTGGCGGATGAAGTAGCGGGTGGCGGCGGGCATCAGGGTGCCGTAATCGGTGCTGCCATCCGCGTGGTGGACGCGCAAGGCGTCGACATGCATCAAATGATTCGGCGGCAGCCGCACCACCACGCTGGACACCAGATGCGACAGGGCCTCGGTCCAACCACCTTCCCGCAGCGTCCGGATGGCCGCCAGGAGCGGGTCCGCCGGCGGCCGCAGCGGGGCGGCCCGCAGGAGCGCCCCGGCTGCGGCGGCGCGGTCGTTCACCGCCTCTGCCACCGCCGCCTCCACCTCTTCGCGGCTCACCGTCCTCAGGTCGCGCCAGGGGGTCACGGCGACGGTCTGCCCCGGTGGTTGCACGGGCTGTGAGGGTGGCAAGGACAGCCACCGCAAGGCCCCCGGTGGCGCCACCTGAAGAGGCACCAGTGGCTGCACCAGTCGCGGCACGTGTGGCTGCATCGGTGGCTGCATCAGTGGCTGCAACTGTTGAGTCGCCTGTTGAGGCGCCGGTTCCGGACCCTGCTGAGGGAGGCTGCGGGCCTGCGGCGTGGAGGCACCGGTGAGGACGGGAACGGGGTGGCGGCTGCCCTCGGGTGTCTGCAGCCAGTCCGCGAGCTCCCTGCGCAGCGGCATGCCATCGTTCTCAGCGGCGTAAGTCCGGGCGGCGGTGAAGGTGAGCCAGTATTCCTTCGTTGAACGGGCCGCGGCATCAAAAATGTCGTCGGGCGCCCGGATGAAGCGCTCCGGCAGCAGACGGGGCGCCCGCTCGCCCTGGACAACATCCCACCGCACAAACAAGCCTTCCGCGGGCATGCCGACCTGGGGACTGACGCCTTCCCGCACCCGCAGTATTCCTTGCCCAGGCCGGGCCGAACGGTCTGCGCCGGACGTGGACGGTTCTTCCCATTGCACGGTGCAGCCCAGCGGCCACTTCTTGCATCGGGTCAGCACCGTCGGCAGCCATTGGCAGATCGTCTTGTTGTCCTCCCCGCTGAAGCGGTGCCGCGGGTTGCAGAGCTGGTGGAGGAAGGCATCGCGGTCTGCCGGGCCAGCCGGGGGCGGCTGAAGTGTTGCTGGAGGCGGATCGACCTGCGCCTGCGCCGTGGCGCTGCCCGTGGGACAGCCAGAAACCGGGTACATGACAAGCCTCCGCAACAACGCTCTGACATTGATGTCCCTATGTCGTCCGCCCCCGCCTTCGGGTTCAAGCCTCCCCGGAAGGTCGGGGCACCCCCGATCGGGGAAGTGACTTGTGGCCGGTGAACATCGACCATCCGTGCCGTCCTCCTGGCTTGCGCCGTCCCTCCCCCAATCTCCATGAGCTGCCATCGTTTTGGTCCCTTTCTGCTTCTGGCTTCACGCCGCCAGCTCTTCGAGGGCTCGCGACAGGTGAAGCTGGGCGCGCGCGCGCTCGATCTGCTGATCGTGCTGGTCGAGCGGGCCGGCGAAGTGGTCAGCAAGCAGGAGCTGATGGCGCTGGTCTGGCCCCAGGAAGTGGTGGAGGACAACACCCTGCGGGTGCACATGGCCGCCCTGCGCAAGGCCCTGGGACGCACACACGGCAAGGCGCGTGAGGGGCATGGAGCGCGGGAGGCGCGGGAGCCCCGGGAGGTCCAGGAGACGCAGGCAGCCCAGGAAGTCCGGGAAGCCCGGGACCCGCAACACGCACAACCGGCAGGCGACGCAGAGGTCCGCTACATCGCCAACATTGCCGGTCGGGGATACAGCCTGGTGGTACCGGTGATGCCCATGGCGCCCCCTCCACTGGACGATCCGAACACCGCCCCGGCGCCGCTGGACGAAGGCTTTCCCCTTCCAGTCCTGAACGCTGCTGCAAGGCCTGATGCCGCCGTCCCGCCGCCGCCCCGTCCCGGTGCGATGCCACCGACCGACCTGCCCGGCTGGCGCGCACTTTGCGCGCTCACCGAGCAGGAGGGGTTCATTCCTGCGCCGCTTCCTCCCGGCTTTCAGCAGTTGCCGCGCCCCAGCAGTCCACTGCTCGGCCGCGACGTGACTGTGGAGGCGCTCGACCGGCAACTCGCACGTTACGGTTTCGTGACCCTGGTCGGCCCGGGCGGCATCGGCAAGACCAGTGTCGCGCTGGCCACCGCCCGCCAGCTGCATCCTCGTTACCGCGAGGGGGTGTGGTTCGTCGACCTGGCCACCCTCGCCGCGCAGGCCAGTCCCACGGACGTGGCCTTCGCCGTGGCACGTGCGCTGGATCTGGAACCCGGCATCGAAGGGCTGTTCGACCGGCTCCGGGCCGGTCTGGCCGCGCGCTCGGCCGGAGAACGGCGCCTGCTCATCCTCGACAACTGCGAACATGTGGTGCGTGCGGTCACCGCGCTGGTGGAGAGCCTGCTGGTCACCCTTCCAGGGCTCCATCTGCTGCTGACCAGCCGCGAGCCGCTGCGCGCCGTGGGGGAGCAGGTGTACCTGCTGCCCAGTCTGCCACTGCCCGGCGGTCCGGTGCCCTCGATGGCCGAGGCGCTGCACTATCCTGCCGTTCAGCTGTTTGTGCAGCGGGCCCAGGCCGCTGACCAGACCTTCGACCCCTCCGATGCGGATGCCGGCTGGATCACCCACATCTGCCATGGGCTCGATGGCGTGCCGCTGGCCATTGAACATGCCGCAGCCATGGTGCGGACATTCGGACTGAAAGCCCTGGCCGCCAGCCTGGACGATCGATTCCTGCTGCTGTGCGGCGCGCATCGCAACGCCATTTCGCGCCACCAGAACCTGCAGGCCCTGCTGCGCTGGGGTTATGACCTCCTGAGTGAGCCGGAACGACACATGCTGCGCTGGCTGTCGGTGGTGCGCGGGCCCATTCCCTTGAGCGACATCCTCAGCTTCGTGGCCCCCATCTCCATGGACCGGGCGACGGTGCTGGAAGTGGTGCACAGCCTGGTGCACAAAAGCTGGCTGTTCCCTCGGGCGGGAGATCAGCCCAGCTACCGCATGCATGCAATGGCGCGCAGCTTTGCCCATCAGATGCTGATGGCGGAGCAGCAGCAGAGCGGGCCGACGCGCCTCGTGCCGTCACCGATACCGCTGCATCACACCGCTCTGCGGGGCGCGGCGCCCTCGCACATCGGCCTGCCGTCACGACTGAACGACTGACTCACCTGGCGCCACTGGCCTCGACGCCAGGTCGTCCCGTGTCACCCGCGGCTGATGGCGGTCTCTCAGGGCTTTTGGAGGGTCGTCCCTTGCAAGCCCGGTGGCAGGTTCACCTGCTCGGCTGCGGCAGCTTCGGCGCAGAAACGCTTGGCACGCTCCCTCAGCGCTGCAGGGAACAGGGACGCCAAGTGCCTGTGTGAAGTGCAGAGGTGCTCCTCGAGCCTGCAAAAGGACTGGCAGGCGTAAGTGAGCTCCGGCAGCTTCTGTTCCAACAATTGCACACCTCCGTACGACTCCCTCCGCAGAAATGCGACAGGAGCCCCCATCAGCACATTGCCCGCCCGGGTCGGTCGCAGCGGTGAGGCCAGACGATAGGCGTCCACCACGCTGATACCCGCAGCCGCAATGGCGGTCTCCGTTCGGTCAAGGGCAGACGATCCTTGCTCGAACCATCGCCACAGGTCATCCGCCGTGACCGCCCGTTGGGGACGTTCGGGATGCATCAGTTGGTCTCCGGCCAGTGTCAGCTCTCCATGGATCAGGCACATTCGCAACAGCATCTCCTGATCGCAGGGGTAGCGGCGATCGGCCAGAGCCAGGCGCAGGTCCATCAAGGTTCGATTGCAGGCCATGATGGCCGCCAGCTCTTCCCGGACACCGGGCATGCGGCGATTCAACGCGCCGCACGGAATATCCAGGGCCGCCTCCAGGAAACTGTCCGGTTCTGCCGGGTAGGTCATCGAGCGCCGTTTCCATCCATCGAAGGACACCGTTCCGTCGGGCTGTCTGGACAGGTAGATCCTGTTGCCGGAGGGATGAGCCCAACCGTATTGGCCGCATGGCCCCGTGTAGTCCACCACCAGAGCATGGGTGGCGCACCGGTAGGAGCGCGGCAGCCGGGTCAGCAGCGTTGGGACCAGATGGTCGAGCGCGTCGCACCAGCCGCCGGACCGCAGTGTGTGGATCACCTGGTCCAGCGGAGTGTCGGCAGGGCCGGGGTGCCGGACAGGCGAGAGGGTTCGGGGCCTGATCGCCAGGGCCGCCGGCAGATCCTGACGGATGAACGTAGCCAGCTCGGCGATCAGCGCTTCGTCGACCGGTTCCAGCACCGGCGTCGTCGGTCGCGGGCCTTCGCACCGTCGGCCCGCGGGCGTCTGTAGCCAGTCCGCGACTTCCTGCCGCAGGCGCATGCCCGTGAGCCCGCCTGGTGAGGGCGGCGCACCCGGCAGCGAAGCGGCGCGCTGGTGCAAAGCCAGCGCCAGTGCGTCGAAGAGATCGCCGGGCGGAGCGGTAAAACCGGCAGGCAGCACCGGGTCCGCACGCCCCGGAACGCCAGCGCCTTCCCCGGACCACTCTCCAGCCAGTCCCAGGACCCACGGGCCATCCACCTCCCTGGCCACGTGGGGGCCCACGCGCAGCACCGCCTGTCCCGCCGCCAGGGGTCTGTGTGACGCTCCAGAACCCTCTGGATCCGCCGCATCCTCCCACACCAGTGCCGCGCCCCTCGGCCAGCTGCGGCATTCCGGCAGCACGGCGGGCAACCAGTCGCACAGCGCGCGATGCTCATGACTCGGGAACCGGTAACGTTCATCCAGCAGCCGGGCCACCAGCTCGGTGGAGATGTCGCCCCGGGGGGATGCCGTCTCGCAAATGTCTGACACCGCCTCGCTGCCGCACTCAATGGCGGGTCCACGCGAGAAGGACGCCAGAAGGTCAGAAGATGGATACATGGTGTCTTCTCACGGCCAGTTCAGGGCCGACCCCTGCCCGCTCGGTGGCATGTTCAACCGATCGGCCGCAGCGGCTGCTGCGCAGAAACGCCTTGCGTACTCAAGCCGCTCCGCCGGGACCAGCGTCTTCAAGGCTTTGTCACCGATCCGCAAGTAGGTCAGCAGCGGCCGCATCGCCCGCCAGGCGTAGAGCAGTTCCGGGATCCTCTGGCTCAGCAGCTCCGGCGCGTCTTGCTGATGCCAGTATCGGTAACGATCATGGGGCATGGCGATCAACGCAGTGCCGGCGGCGGTCGGTCGCATCGGCGAAGCCAGACGATAGGAGTCCACCACGCTGATGCCTTCCGCCGCAACGGCCGCCGCGTCCCGCGCATGGGCGGACCTCGTGGGCTCGAACCATCGCTGCAGGTCGTCGGCCGTCGCGGCCCGCTGGGGACGTTCGGGATGGAGCAGCTGTTCACCGGCCAGCGTCAGCGCTCCACCCACCAGGCACATCCGCAAGAGCACCTCGTGATCGCAGGGGTAGGCACGCTCGGCCAGTGCCAGGCGCACATCGAGCAGCGTGCGATTCCGGTCCATGATGGACGCCAGCTCGTCCCGCACGCCGGGCAGGTACTGATTCAACCTTCCCACCGGCAGACCCAGTGCCCCTTCCAAAAAGCTGTCCGGTCCTGGCGGGTGGATCGTCGCCTTGTTGCTCCATACCCTGGAGGTCAGACATCCATCCGACCATCTACACAGCCGCGTCTTGCTGTTGCCGGGCCAACCGTAATCGACTTTTTGTCCTGCGTGCGTCACAGCCAAACCAGGCGAATGACACCTGTGCGAGGACGGCAGCCGCACCAGCACCGTCGGGACCAGATGATCGAGCAGGTCGCACCAGCCGCCGGACCGCAGCGTGTGGAGCACCCGGTCCAGCGGGTGGTCTGCAGGGCCGGGCCGCCAAAACGGCGCGAGAGTGCAGGCCATCGTTGCATTGCCCGCCGACAACTCCTCTCGAATGAAAGTGGTCAGCTCGGCCAACAGTGTTTCGTCACCCGATTCCATGGAGGCCGTGGTCAGCCTCGGACCCTCGCACTGCCGGCCCGCCGGCGTTTGCAGCCAGTCGGCCAGTTCCTGCCGCAGGCGCATGCCTGTGCATCGGCCTGCGTGGCGGACCGCACCCGGCAGCGAAGCGGCTCGCTGGTTCAATGCCAGCGCCAGTGCGTCGAAGAGATCGCCCGGTGGAGCGGTGCACCTCGCAGGCAGCGCCGTGTCCGGCCGCGCGGCGGCAGCAGCGTCGCTCTGGCACCACTGCCCGGCCAGTCCGACGACCCACGAGCCGTCCTCGACCTGGACCAGCTGCGGGGCGAGCCGTAGCACCGTCTGACCCATCGCAACGGGTCGATGTGGAGTGCCAGCGGCCGCCGGATCGGTCGCCTCCTCCCAGGTCAGTGCCGCGCCCGCCGGCCAGCTGCGGCACTGCGGCAGCACGGCGGGCAGCCATTCGCACAGCGTGCGATGGTCGTGGCTCGGAAACCGGTAACGTTCATCCAGAAGCCGGGCCACCAGCTCGGGGTCGATGCAGCCGGTGGGGCGGTGGACCGCCCCAAGGGCCGGCATGGCCGCCCTGCGGTCCCCGGGGGCCATCCCAGCGCCCACGGACGGCTTCGAAGCGAAATGTGGATACATGGCGTCCTCTCAAGGCTGCGCGGAAGTCGGCCTGTGCAGGCTCGGTGGCAGGTTCACCCGCTCTGCCGCTGCCGCTTCAGCCTTGAAGCGCCTGGCGCGTTCATGGACGTGCGCGGGGACACAGGTGCGATAGGTCACTGATGAGATTCGGAGGTACTTCCGGAGCGCGGAAGCCGTCTGGCAGGCGTAGACCAGTTCCGGGAACATTTCCTCCAGCAGCGTCAGCGCTTCATCCTGATGCCATCGCAGATATTGGTCGGGAGGCAGCCCCATCAGCACATTGCCCGCCAAGGTGGGCCGCAGCGGCGACGCGAGACGATAGGCGTCCACCACGCTGATGCCCGCCGCCGCAACGGCCGCCGGGCTCCGCGCATGGACGGATGTTGTGGGTTGGAACCATCGCTCCATATCGCCCACAGTGACCGGTCGCTGAGGGCGTTCGGGATGGAGCAGCTGTTCACCGGCCGGCGTCAGCTGGCCATTGATGAGGCACCTCCGCAACAGCATCTCCTGGTCACACGGATAGTTGCGCTCGGCCAGTGCCAGGCGCAGGTTCATCAGGGTGCGATGCGAGGCCATGATGGTCGCCAGCTCGTCCCGCACGCCCGGCAGCCACTGATGCAGCTCTCCGGGGGGAATGCGAAACGCCGCCTCCAGGAAATTGTCCGGCCCTGGCGCGTAGCTTCTCACGACATTCTGGCTCCAGCCCTTGTGGCTCATGCGTCCGTCGGGATGTCGGGTCAGACGGATGCTTCTGCTGGGGTGCTCAGGCCAACCGTAGTCGATCCTTTCCCCGGTGCAGATGACGCCCAGCGCTGTCCGGGAGCACCGGTGCGAGAACGGCAGCCTCACCAGCAGCGTCGGGACGAGATGGTCGAGCGGGTCGCACCAGCCGCCGGACCGCAGCGTCTGGAGCACCCGGTCCAGCCGGTCGTCCGCAGGGCCAGGCTGCCAGAGGGGCGCGACGATGCGGGCCATCGTGGCATTGCCCGACGCCAACTCCTCATGAACGAAAGTGGCGAGCTCGGCGACCAGCGCCTCGTCCACGGGCTTGAGGGTGGGCGCCGTCAACCGCGGGAGCTCGCACTGTCGGCCCGCCGGCGTCCGGAGCCAATCGGCCAGTTCCTGCCTCAGGGTCATCCCGGTGAGATGGGTACGGTTCGGAGCGCTTGCAAGTGCCACGGTCCGTGTGCTGGACAGGACCGCGGAGCGATGCTCCACAGCCGCCATCAACAGATCAAAGAAGTCGCCCGAGGGTGGGGTGCCCGCCTCCCCCAACGACAGGCCGAAGCTTCCCGCTCCCCCCCAGCGCGCACCGTTCCACGCCGCCATGAGCTCCTGGCCCTGCACGCCGGCAGCAAGGCTTCGTCGCAGGCCCATATGGAGCACAAGGGGGCCGGACGGCAGCAAGCCGGTCGCCGACGCAGCCGAAGCCCCTTGCTCGGTCGGAGGGGCGCCCTCGTCCCAGATCAGCGTCGCCGCCATCGGCCAACTGCGGCAGGCTGTCAGTGCCGAAGGCAGCCATTCACACAAATCCCGATATTGGTGGACGGGGAAGCGGTGACGCTCGTCCAGAAGCAGGCTGATGAAGTCAGGACATGCGTCCCTGACGCCCGTTGCGGGCTGGAGACCGTCGGACGACGGAACAGGGGGCGGGGCAACGCACCACCTCTGCGTCGACACCGTCCTGCCGTCAGCCGCTGCCGCCTCCGACGGTGCATGGGAAGGCGACAAGCCAGGGAAAGGTAAGCTGGATTTCGTATACATCACAAGCCCTCGACGCCTGCACAAGATCGTGCTGACACGCGCTCTCTGTCCGGCATCCCGCACATCAGGTTCAGGCCTGTGACGCTCCGCGGCGCACCCTCATCGCGATCCGACGACCGCGCTACCGCCCACGGAGCGAGGTTCACACCCGGGTGGCATGGCCAGAATCTCGGCCTGGTCGGCAGCATCACGGAAAGCCATGGCGGCATCGAAGTCCTGCGCGGACACGCGCGAGGTGATCCCTGCTTCCGAGCACGCCAGATAGCGCTTGAGCCCCTGCACCGTCCGACAGACATACAGCAGCTCCGGGAGCCTGAGCGTCAGCAGCGCTGCGGTGTCGGGCTGCAGCGTCCGCGGGCGCGAGCGTGTGGTCTCGCCCATCAGCACCAGACCGGCCGGAGTGGGCCGCAGCGGCGTCGCCAGATGGTGCGCATGCAGCACGCTGATGCCCTCCCCGACCAGGTGCTCTGGCGCGCGGCGCAGTGCGGACAGGTCCGAATGGAACCAGCGTGTGAGGTCCTCACGCATCACGGGCCGCTGGGGCCGGCAGGGGTGAAGCAGTTGCTCCCCTGCCGGGGTCGGCCGACCGTTGACCCAGCAGACGCGCAGCAGGTGCTCGTGATCGCCAGGAAAGTCCCGCTCGAGGATTGCCAGGCGCAGACGCATCAGCTCCGCATTCGAAGCCATGAGGTCCGCCAGTTGTTCACGGATCAAGGGGTGAAACGCCTTGAGCCGGCCAAAGGGGATGGACACTGCGGCCTCCAGGAAGCTGTCCGGGCCCTGGGGGCATTCCGGGAGCCTCGACCGCCGAAACTGATAGTCGAGGCGTCCATTGGCCGCTCGAAACAGGGCAATCTCGTTGGCAGTGCCTTGCGGCCGTCCATAGACGGTCACCCGGTCCTCGTGGTGCACACGCAGGCAATGCGCCCGGAACCGATGCGTCAGCGGCAGGCGCGCCAGCAGCGTGGGGACCAGATGATCAAGCACGACCGACCAGCCGCCGCCCCGCAGCACCTGCTCCGCCTGCGCAAGCGTGGCCCCCTGTACGCCGCCGGAGTCAGGCGCAAAGGCGGGGTCCGGTTCCATGCCGCCTGGTGGAAGGAGCGCTGCGCGGTGCCTGGCTGCCCAAGGCGGCTCGTCAGGCGTCCGCAGGATGGGCGCCGGGCACCGGCGGCCGGCGGGGGTCTGCAGCCAGTCCGCAAGCTCCTGTCTCAAAGCCATGCCGTTCCCGCCCGCGCCAGGGGCAGACGCTGTCATGCGCCGCGGATCCATCGCCCTGAATGCCACCAGGGCCAGCGCCACGACATCGAAAAGATCGTCGGGTGAAGGCGCGAAGCTCGTCGCCGGCGCGTCACCCGCCCCTGCCCAGACGCCGGGGTGTGCAGTTTCCCACCGCGCCTGCAAGCCGTGCAGCGGCTGGCCGCCGCTCATGATGGTGCGAGGCCCCACGCGCAGGACGCTGAGCCCGGACAGCCAAGGCACAGCGCCGGGAACAGGCGGCGACGCGTCCGGCGCGTCGTCCCACACCACGGTGGCTGCTGACGGCCAGCTGGGACATCCGGGCAACACAAAAGGCAGCCACTCACACAAGGACCGTTGATGATGGACGGGGAAACGGAACTGTCCATCGGTCAGGCGGGACCGCAACGCTTGGGTCGCTTCGTTCCCTCCGGTCCGTCCGGAGGCTCCTTCGGCCTGCGCATTCACCGTCTGCGCACCCTCCAAGGAGGGCACCGCGTCATTGGCCACGACAGGCTCAGCCCGTGAGTCGCTGAACGGGATTCTTGAACTGGTGTACATGACATCCCTCATGCATGCGGCGACGCTCAGGGAAGCACGTGACTGCCCTGATGCACCACCGGGATATCCAGCGACTCGGCCTCCATGGCATCGTCCTTGAGACGGTGTGCGTCCGGAAGTGCCTCAGGCGGCAGCAGAGACTTGAGCCGGTATTCAGTCACCCTCAGGTAGGCCAGCAGGCTCTGATTGGTCCGGTATGCATAGAGCAGGCCCGGAAGCATGAGCGCCAGAAGTTCTGCAGCGTGCAGCGGCAAAGGGGGCACATGGCCACCCCGGCCGCACCCTTTCAAGGCGTTGCCGGCCAAGGTGAGCCGCAACGGGGACGCGACGCGATGGGCGTCCAGCACGCTGATGCCGTCCCGCGCAAGATTCTCCGGCGTGCGCAGCAGGGACGAAGCCGTGCTGTGGAACCACCGCATCAGGTCGGTCCGTCCCACGCTCCGTTGAGGCCGACTGGGATCCAGCAGCTGTTGCCCCGCCGGAGTGGGTTCGTTATTGACCAGGCACAAACGCATGAGGATTTCATGATCGCCGGGGAAGTCGCGCTCGTGCAGCGCCAGTCGAATGCGCATCGGCATCGGGTTGGCTGCCATCACCTCCGCCAGCTCAGCACGGAGGCGGGGATGTTGCGTTTTCAGTTTGCCAAAGGGAATCTCCAAAGCAGCCTCCAGGAAGCTGTCCGGACCCGGGGGGCATGCGGAGGGCTGCCGCTTGCGGTCGCACCATTCCAGATGGCCGTTTGCCCGTCGATACAGGGTGACCTCGCTGCTCGAGGTGGTGCGCTTGCCGCATTGCATCTCTCTGCCCGCATGGTTCACACGCATACCTTCCACGTGCCAGGGGTGAAAGCCGGGTAGCCGGGACAGCAACGTAGGAACCAGATGATCCAGCTCGTGGCTCCAGCCGCCGCTGCGCAAGGTATGAATGGCCTGGTGGAGTGAGTCGACCGGCCAGGACGGCTGCGCCATCAGCGACGTCGACGTCGCCTGTGATGCGGCTTGCAATGGGTCTTGCCAAGAGTCTTGCCATGGGTCTTGCCATGGGGTCTGCGGCAGGACCTGAGACGTTCTGGGAGCTGCCAGATGGACCGGATTCGCCATCTCGGCCTGAAGCGCCTGCGGCGCAGGGAGTGCCTGTAGCGACGCACCCTGCCATCCCGATCCGGCAGCCGACACCGCAGGACGCGGATCCGGCGCCAGGAGCCTTGGACGTTTGGCGCCGCGCTCTTCCCATCCGAAAAAGGACGCGTCGGTGGCGAGCCACGGACCCATCGTCAGGCGTCCTGCCTTCGTTCGCATCCAGTCCGCCAGCTCTTCCCTCAGCGTCATGCCGGTCAGTGTGCCGTGCCGCGGAAAGGCGCCCATGGCCACGGCGGAGCGCTGCGCCAGAGCCAGTGCCAAGGCATCGAAGAGATCGCCCGGGCACGTGGTGAAGCTTCTGGGCGGCAATTGGCTCGTCACACCGCTTTCCCCCGGAAACGCTTCGTCCCATCGGGCCACCAGCCCCTGCATCATGCAGCCATTGACAATGACCATGCCGGGACCGACCCGCAGGACCCGTTGGGAGGGCTCACACCGCCAGGGGGGCGACCCAGCGACAGGAAAGTCAGGTCTCTCGTCCCAGAACAGTGCCACATCGAGCGGCCAGCTCGGGCAGTTCAGCAGCACCGTCGGAAGCCATTCGCACAACGGCTGATCCTCATGCGGGGGAAACCGGTAGCGGTCGTCCATGAGCCGGGAGACGAAGTCGGCTGCGGGGCCGTATGAGGCGCCATCAGCAGGGCCGGATATCGGTGAGGGAGCGGGCCTGGCAGCCAGTGCAGAAACAGGTGGGGGAACGGCTGCAAAAGTGGGGGCAACAGTGGGGGCAACAGTGGGTGAAGAGGTGGGTGAAGAGGTGGCTGGAGAAGTCGGGCCTGATGCGAGCCTGGCCATGGGGCTGGCCACGGGCGGAGGCACGGCGACCAGGGAGGGCGGCGCCACCTCGGGTCCGGTCCATGAATCTGCCAGCTGGGGCGGCGCCGAGGTGTCGGCACCCTGAAAGCCAGAATATGGATACATCAGAATCTCCCTGTTCTTTGCGCTCGGCTCGGTGCATTCGATGGAACAACCGCGCCGTGCCTGCCCGATGTGTCAGGCACAGGAGGCATCGGGTTCAGATCTGGAGGCAGGCGGGACCCCATCCTGCGGCATGACCAGCCGCTCGGCCTGTGCAGCGGCGGTCGCGAAGTCGCGGGCCGCTTTCAGTGCTTCGGGGGACACCCTTGCTTCGAGCGTGGATTCGGAGGTGCGAAGGTAGGCGACGAGACGAAACCCATTGCGGTAGGCGTAGTACAGCCCTGGGAGGGTGTGCACGAGCAACTGTGGCAGGTCCTGCTGCGCCAGTTGAGGGCAGGCATTCATGGGATCGCCCTTCAGGATGTTGCCCGCCACCGTCGGCCGTAGGGGCGCCGCAAGGAAGTGCGCATTGATCACGCTGATGCCCTGGGCGGCCAGAGCCTCCGGCGAACGCTGCAGGGCGGACGCCGTGGGCGCATACCAGCGCTGCATGTCGGCGCGCTCAACGGGGCGCTGGGCGAGGGTGGGATCGAGCACCTGCCGTCCGGCGGCGGTCACTTCCCCGTTGACCAGGCACAGGCGCAACAGAAATTCGTGATCGCCAGGGAAGTGGCGCTCGAACAGCGCCAGACGCATGCGCATCAGCTGCGGATTGGTCTCGATGACGGTCGCAAGCTCGCCCCGGATGCCGGGAAAGGAGTCCTTCACCAATCCCGGGCGGAACCCCAGCGCTGCCTCCAGGAAGTGGTCCGGGCCGGCCGGACATTCCGAGCTGGTGGATGTGGTCAGTTGAAGGTGCAACTGTCCGGATTGAAGCCGGTGGAGATGGACTTCGTATGGGCTACCCAAGCGCCGGCCGTAGAGGGTGGTGTGACCCCCGTGGTTCACCCGCATCCCCTCCCTGCGAAACGGGTGCCCGAAAGGCAGGCGGACCAGCACCGTCGGAATGAGGTGGTCCAGCGCAGGGCACCAGCCGCCTTCCCGCAGGGTGTGCAGGGCCAGCGCGAGGGTGTCTGTCTGGGGAAGAGGCTGCAGGAGGGGCGCCGCGAGGCCCCCGGGCTGAACCGGTGCCACCGGCACATACGGACTCAGCGTCGGATTGTCCTCGCGTATGACGGCGACCATCTCGCTGATCACGCTGACCGCGTCGCCGTGCAGCCAATGTGGGGGTATCTGGCCCGACAGGCGCTGCGACGCCAGCTGCGGTATTGCCAGCTGCTGGCCTTCAGTCCTGCGCAAGCAGTCCGCCAGTTCGCGGCGCAGGGTCATGCCGGTCATCAGGCCCGGGGCAGGAAACGTCCCGGTGAGCGCAGCACTGCGCTGCGCCAGGGCCATCGCCAAGGCATCGAAGAGATCGTGCGGCGGCGCGATCCAGCAGGGGGGCAGTGGCGCGCCTGCGGGTCCTGCCCCCTCCCACTGCGCCACCACGCCCTGCAGCAGGTAGCCGTCCTTCGTGTGCGCGCCTGGGCTCAGGCGCAGCGTCGGTGGATGGAAAGTGCCAGGCCAAGCTGCGGGGGCGGCGCAAGCCCGGTCGGCGGATGCATCCCAGCGCAGGAGGACCCCGGCGGGCCAGCTGAAGCATGCGGGCAGCACGGACGCCAACCACTGGCCTAGCACCGGACTTTCATGGATGGGGAACCGGTAGCGGTCGTCCATGAGCCGCCCGACAAACTCCGCGCTGCGATCTGCCCCGGGCCGGTCCACCCGCCCGGCGGCAGTCATGCCGTCCGATGGGCCGACGGAAGACGGCCCCGCCGACGAGGACCATTCTGCGGACGCGTGAGGCATCGTCGATGCGTCAGCGACCTGAAAACCGGAATACGGATACATGACAAGCTCTCTGCACGCTGTTGCAAGACCGCGCAAGCACTGGCCTCTCTGTCACGCGATCGAGGCTTCGGGTTCGGCATCCGTCTGCGCAGGGACACCCCGGGCGAGGCTCGCCCCGAAGCTTGCAGAAAGCCTTCAGGGTCCTGTCCCCAAACTGTCGTGTACGTACTAGCACGATAGGCGTGTGCAGGACCGACTCCGACCATGGGCGCATCGACCGGCCCACCGGTCCAGGAGGAGAACCATCACATGAACCGACATCTGGCGCGAGGCCTTTTCCTCGCTCTGGTGGCGCTGGGCTTCGGGCTCGGATCGCTGCGCTACTCCATCGGCCGGCTGGACCACGCCGGCCCCGGCCTGTTTCCACTGGCCATCAGCGCCCTGCTGTTCCTGGTCGCACTGGGGACGATGGCGCGCGCGGCGGTCGAGCCGTCGGAGCGGCTGGAGGTGAAGGTGGGCAACATCGGCCTGATCCTGGGCAGCCTGTGCGCCTTCGCGCTGGTGTCCAAGCTGGTGAACATGTCCGCCGGCATCGTGGTGATGGTGTTCATTGCGACAGCCGCCGGGCGCGACTACAGCTGGATCCGCAACCTGAAGATTTCCGCTGGCCTGCTGGCCATCGCCTTCGGCTTCCAGCAGCTGCTGGGCCTGAACCTGCCGCTGCTCTGACATGGACGTCCTGAACAACCTCGCGTTTGGCTTCAGCCACGCCCTCACGCTGCAGAACCTGATGTTCTGCGCCATCGGCTGCATGGTCGGCACGCTCGTCGGGCTGCTGCCCGGGCTGGGACCGCTGGCCACCATCAGCCTGTTGCTGCCGCTGACCTATTCCATCCCCACCACCGGCGCGCTGATCATGCTGGCCGGCATCTACTACGGGGCCCAATATGGCGACAGCGTCAGCGCCATCACGATGAAGATCCCGCATGCCAGCAGCATCGTGGCCTGCATCGACGGCTATCAGATGAACCTGAAGGGACAGACCGGGCTGGCGCTGTTCACCGCCGGCATCTCGAGTTTCATCGGCGGCACCGTCGCCATCGTGGTGCTGGCCTGGCTGGCGCCAAGCCTCGGCGAAGTGGCCTTCCTCTTCGGGCCAGCGGACTATTGCTCCCTGATGCTGCTGGGCTTTTTGTGCGTCAGCTTCGTCACCACCGGGCATCTGCTCAACGGGCTGGCGATGTGTCTGATCGGCGTGCTCTTCGGTCAGATCGGGACCGACGTGAACAGCGGCATGGAGCGCTTCACCTTCGACCAGCCTTTCCTCGCCGAAGGCGTGGGGCTGGTGAGCGTGGCGCTGGGCTGCTTCGGCATTGCCGAGATTGCCAAGAACCTGGACGCCGGCAACGAACGCACGCCCTTCAACGGCAAGATCCATCTGATGCCGACCTGGCCGGAGTTCAAGCGCATTCTGCCCAGCGCCCTGCGGGGCAGTGCGGTGGGATCGTTCCTGGGCATCCTGCCCGGCGGCGGTCCGGTGATTGCGCAGTTTGCGGCGTATGCGCTGGACAAGAAGGTCAGCAAGTACCGGCATGAGATCGGCACCGGCGTGATCGAGGGCGTGGCCGGACAGGCCGCGGCCGACGAAGCGGCCTCCCGCACCAGCTTCATCCCCCTGATGAGCATCGGCATCCCGGAGAACCCGGTCATGGCGCTGATGATGGGCGCCTTCATCATCAAGGGCATCCAGCCCGGGCCCAACATGATCGCCGGCCATCCCGACCTGTTCTGGGGTCTGGTGGCCAGCATGTGGATCGGCAACGTCTTCCTGCTGGTGCTGAACGTGCCGCTGGTGCGCTACTGGTTGTCGGTCTTCAAGATTCCGTACAACGTGCTGTTTCCGTCGATCCTGTTCTTCTGCTGCATCGGCACCTTCAGCGTCAACAACAACCTCGACGACATCTTCGTCACCGCGCTGTTCGGCTTGTGTGGTTATGTGTTCATGCGGCTGGACATGGACCCCTCGCCGCTGATGCTGGGCTTCATCCTGGGCCCGATGCTGGAGGAGAACTTCCGTCGCGCGATGCTGATCAGCCGCGGCAAGTTCGACGTCTTTGTGCAGCGGCCCATCAGCGCGACGCTGCTGGGGCTGATGGCGGTGTTCATCGCCTGGCAACTGGTGGGCTTTGTGCTGCAGGCGCGGCGCAAGGCAGCGGCCCGCAGGCTCGCGTCCGGGCCCGCGGGCCCGGCGCCGATTGAAGCAGCACCGATGGTGCCGGTGGGCGCCGAAGCCGCAGCGGGCGCGGGCACCGGTTCTCCCCCTGCCGGCGTCTGATGGGGAGAGGAGCGGCTCCGCTCCTCCCACCTTCAGGTGGCCAGCATGCCCTTCTCTTCGATGAACCGGACCACCTGATCCAGGCCCGCCTGGGTCTTCAGATTGGTCATCACAAAAGGACGGGTGGGCCGCATCCGACGGGTGTCCGCTTCCATGACCTCCAGATTGGCGCCCACATGCGGCGCCAGGTCCGTCTTGTTGATCACGAAGAGATCACTCTTGGTGATGCCGGGCCCGCCCTTGCGCGGGATCTTCTCGCCTGCGGCCACGTCGATGACATAGATCGTCAGGTCGCTGAGTTCCGGGCTGAAGGTGGCCGCCAGGTTGTCACCGCCGGACTCGATGAACACAACGTCCGCGTCCGGGAACTGGCCCAGCATCCGGTCAATGGCTTCCAGGTTGATCGACGCGTCTTCGCGAATGGCGGTGTGCGGGCAGCCGCCAGTCTCCACCCCCATGATGCGCTCCGGCGGCAGTGCGCCGCTCACCGTCAGCAGGCGCTGGTCTTCCTTGGTGTAGATGTCGTTGGTGATGGCCACCAGGTCCCATCGCTCACGCATGGCCTTGCAGAGCATCTCCAGCAGCGTCGTTTTGCCGGAGCCGACCGGCCCGCCGATGCCGACGCGCAGCGGGGGCAGCCGCTTGGTGCGGCCAGGGATGTGGTGAAGAGAGGTGCTCATGATCGGAACAGTCGGGAGTACTGGGTTTCGTGACGGGCAGACAGGATGGACAGCATCGGCGCGAATAGCTGACGCTGCGTCGGCGGCGTGGCGAGCGCGGTGGCGACCGCCTGCGGAATGTCGGCGGCCAGGCGGGTCAGCACACGCTGCCCGGCGGTCTGGCCCAGCGGCACGGCCTTGAGGGCGGCCTGCACCTGGTTCTCGGCCCAGCCGAAGGCCTGGGCCTGCAGGGCCTGGGCCAGCGGGACGTCAATGGTGGACAGCGCCAGGGCCATGACCAGGATGTAATGCGGCGGCGATGGCGCGTGCGTTGCAAGGGTGGCGAACGCAGTATGGTCCGTCGGCGCCCTCATCAGGCGCTCCATGAGGGCGAGCTGCCCGGCGGAGGCCATGCCCTGCGGACGCAGCCAGACCATCAGCGACTGCCCCATCTGTTCACTTTGCAGCCGCGCCTCGGCGCTGTCCCGCGTCTGGCGAAGCCAGGCGGCGACGCTGGTCAGCGTGGCCTCGTCACCGCTTTGCCACGCAGGAATCGCCTGAGCCAGAGCGGCGAGGTCGCCGCGGGCCATCAAGGTCAGCTGATGGGACAACCAGTGCGCCGCGCTTGCATCGTCATGAACGAGGCCGTGGTCGACCGCGGCCTCCAGACCCTCGGAGTACGAGAACGCGCCAATCGGCAAGGCCGGCGAGGCCAGCCACATCAGGCGCAGCAGCGGCGCAATGGCGTCAGTGCTGGTGCCCATCGCCGTGCGAGTGATCGTGGCCATGGTTGTGACTGTGGCCGTGCTCATGGCCGTGCTCGTGGCCGTGATCGTGCCCGCAGCCCGGCCCGTGAACATGCGGTGCGGGCGCAGCTTGAATGTTGATCGTCTTGCGAGCCGGCGTGGGCGACGCGCCGTGACCATGGGCGTGTGCGTGGTCGTGGTCGTGGGCATGCGAGTGTCCGGGGGCATGGCCATGCCCGCCCGCAGCGTAGGCGCCGTTCTCCGGCTCAAACGCCTCGTCCACGGGCTTCACGATCAGATGCATCGCGCGCAGCATGTCTGCGAGCACATGGTCCGGTTCGATCTTCAGATGATCCGGCTTGAGCTCGATCTGCACATGGCGGTTGCCCAGGTGATAGGCCGCGCGGATCAGGTCAAACGGCGAGCCATGGGCCGTGCAGGCGGTGATGCGCAGCAGCGGCTGAGGCGCTGCAGCGACTCGCACCAGCGACCCGTCCTCGCCCACCAGCACATCGCCGCCGCGCACCGCCGTACCGCGCGGCAGGAACACCCCGAGGGTGCGCCCCTGGCTGTCGGTGGCCTGGAAGCGGCTTTTCTGGCGGGTATCCCAGTCCAGAGTCACCACCGCTGCCCGCTTGAGCAGCACCGACGCGAGCCCCTGACCGCCGGCCAGGAGTTTGGAAACTTGAATCATCGAACAACCTGTGAGTGTGAGTAGCGATGGCGACGGCGCCAAGGGGGGATTCTGCGGGAAGGCGCCCGGATCCAAGCCCGCATCCCCGCCGACTTCAACGCCCCCCCTCAAAACAGAAAATATCGCTGCGCCATCGGCAGCACCGTCGCAGGTTCACAGTGCAGCAGCAGGCCGTCCGCCCGGACCGCATAGGTCTGCGGATCCACCTCCATGCGCGGCGCGTAGTCATTCAGGATCATGTCCTTCTTTCCCACTCCGCGGATGCCCTTCACCGCCACCGCAGTCTTGGCCAGCCCGTAGCGCTGCTGCACGCCGGCCGCCAGTGCCGACTGCGACACAAAGCTCAACGATGCCCGCGCCAGCGAGCCGCCAAAGCTGCCGAACATCGGCCGGTAATGCACCGGCTGCGGCGTCGGAATCGAGGCATTGGGGTCGCCCATGGCCGCCATCGCAATCACCCCGCCCTTGAGAATCAGCGACGGCTTCACCCCGAAGAACGCCGGCTTCCAGATCACCAGGTCCGCCCATTTGCCGACCTCGATGCTGCCCACCTCATGGCTGATGCCATGCGCAATCGCAGGGTTGATGGCCAGCTTGGCCACGTAGCGCTTGACCCGTGCGTTGTCGTGCCGCTGCGAATCCCCCGGCAGCGCGCCGCGTTGCAGCTTCATCTTGTGGGCCGTTTGCCAGCAGCGCAGGATCACTTCGCCCACACGGCCCATCGCCTGCGAGTCCGAGCTGAACATGCTGATCGCGCCCAGGTCGTGCAGGATGTCCTCGGCGGCAATCGTCTCCTTGCGGATGCGGCTCTCGGCAAAGGCCAGGTCCTCTGCAATCGCCGGATCCAGGTGATGGCAGACCATGAGCATGTCCACATGCTCGTCCAGCGTGTTGATTGTGTAGGGCCGCGTGGGATTGGTCGAGCTTGGCAGCACGTTGGCCTCGCCCACCACCTTCAGGATGTCCGGCGCATGGCCCCCGCCCGCCCCCTCGGTATGGAAGGTGTGGATGGTCCGTCCCTTGAAGGCCGCCACCGTGTCCTCCACAAAACCGCTCTCGTTGAGCGTGTCGGTGTGGATGGCCACCTGGGTGTCAGTGGCTTCCGCCACGTCCAGGCAATTGCTGATGGCCGCTGGCGTCGTGCCCCAGTCTTCATGCAGCTTCAGGCCGATGGCGCCGGCATCGATCTGCTCGGTCAGCCCCTCGGGCCGGCTGGCATTGCCCTTCCCCAGGAAGCCCAGGTTCATCGGGAAGGCGTCCGCCGCCTGCAGCATGCGCTCGATGTGCCAAGGTCCCGGCGTGCAGGTGGTGGCAAAGGTGCCGGTGGCCGGACCGGTGCCGCCGCCCAGCATGGTGGTGACACCACTGGCCAGCGCCTCTTCGATCTGCTGCGGACAGATGAAGTGGATGTGGGAATCGATGCCGCCGGCAGTGACGATGTGGCCCTCGCAGGCGATGACTTCGGTGCCGGGCCCGATGATGATGTCCACCCCCGGCTGCGTGTCCGGATTGCCCGCCTTGCCGATGGCCACAATGCGGTGGTCCTTCAGGCCGATGTCCGCCTTGATGATGCCCCAGTGGTCCAGGATGACCGCATTGGTGAGCACCGTGTCCACCGCCCCCTGGTCCCGGGTGCGCTGCGATTGCGCCATGCCGTCCCGGATCGTCTTGCCGCCGCCGAACTTCACCTCTTCGCCGTAACCACCGGCGCGCAGGGTCAGGTCCTGCTCCACCTCGATCACCAGCGCCGTGTCGGCCAGCCGCAGCCGGTCGCCGGTGGTGGGGCCGAACATCTCGGCGTAAGCGCGTTTGCCGATGCGAGCCATCAGAGCGTTCCTTGAATCAGACCACGAAAGCCCCAGATCTCACGGGCGCCGCCAATCTCCACCAGTTCTACCGTGCGCTGCTGGCCCGGTTCGAACCGGACCGCCAGGCCCGACGCGATGTTCAGTCGCATGCCACGCGCTGCGGCGCGGTCGAACTGCAGCGCCGCGTTGGTCTCGGCGAAGTGGTAGTGGGAGCCGACCTGGATCGGACGGTCGGACGCATTCACCACCGTCATCGTGCGGGTGGGCCGTCCGGGGTTGAGCGTCAGCTCACCCTCATCCGTGAGCAGTTCTCCGGGGATCATGCCCACACCATGCGGGTGAGCAGGCCCAGTCCCAGCAGCGCCACCGAGGCACCGGCCAGGCGCGACCACTCCGGCGCCAGGCGGCGCAGGGTCAGTCCGAGGCCCATGCCGACGGCGTGAAGCACCCACGTGGCGCCCACCATGCCGATCAGCGCCTGGAGGCCTTGCAGCTCGGCCCCATGCGCCAGACCGTGGAAGACGGCAAAGGCGCCCACCAGCGCGATCGATGCCAGCGGCGCGAGCGTCCAGCGTGCGGCCGCCACCAGCCCCAGCACCAGCACGGAGGCGGCGACCATCGGCTCCACCAGCGACGCCGCTGCCGGCATGCCGGCCTGAGCCATGGCCACGCCCGCGAGCGCGCCCATCAACAACCAGCCCGCGAAGGCCAGTGGCGCCACCAGCATGCGGCGCCCCTGCTGGGTCAACGCGCTCCACAGGCCCACGGCGAGCATCGCCGCCAGGTGGTCCAGGCCGGTGAACGGATGCAGGAAGCCCGCCGAGAGTCCGTGGTCATGCGGCAGGCCTTCGCCCGCATGGGCCAGGGCCAGACCGGGCAGCATCAGCAGCGCGGCGGTCAGACAGACGCCGGGGCGGCGGGACAGGATCGTGGGCATGGCGGGCGTCCTTGAAGGTCGATCGTGGTGGGGGCAGGCCAGGTCAGGTCCGGCCGGGTCGATTCGATGTGATTCGGTGGGCAGCAAGGGATGAGGGAAGCGGTCGGTGCAGGCGGGTCCGTCCGTCGATCAAGCAATCAGCCCATCAGGCGATCGGCTGATGCACCGTCACCAGCTTGGTCCCGTCCGGGAAGGTGGCCTCCACCTGGATGTCCGGAATCATCTCGGGCACGCCGTCCATCACGTCGTCCCGGGTGAGCAGTTCGCGGCCTTCCTTCATCATCTGCGCCACGGTCTTGCCCTCGCGGGCGCCTTCCATCACGGCGGCGCTGATGAAGGCTACCGCTTCCGGATAGTTCAGCTTGAGCCCCTTGGCCTTGCGGCGCTCGGCCAGCAGCGCCGCGGTGAAGAGGAGCAGCTTGTCTTTTTCGCGGGGGGTGAGTTCCATGGCGGTGACCTAGCAAACCCCATGCCGAAGCCGGACGGTTTCGGCATGGAATGTGCATTCGGGGTTCCCCTGTCATGGACGCCGACGCCCCTTCGTCCCCTTCCGCCGCATCCTCCGCTCCGCAGCACATCATCAAGCTGCGGCGGGACTACAACGCCTGGGTGGCCCACGAGACGCTGGAAGACTATGCCCTGCGCTACACCCCGCAGCGCTTTCGGCGCTGGAGCCTGCTGCGGGTGGCCAACACCGCCTTTGGCGCGGCGTCCTTCCTGATCCTGGAAGCTGTCGGCGCGACGCTGCTGCTGCACTACGGCTGGACCAATGCCGCCTGGGCGATCCTGGCCACCGGGCTCATCATCTTCCTGGCCGGCCTGCCCATCAGCGTCTATGCCGCCCGGCATGGCGTGGACATGGACCTGCTCACCCGCGGCGCCGGCTTCGGCTACCTGGGGTCCACCCTCACCTCCCTGATCTACGCCAGCTTCACCTTCATCTTCTTTGCGCTGGAAGCGGCGGTGATGGCCTATGCGCTGGACCTGGCACTGGACATCCCGCCGCAGTGGGGCTACCTGATCTGCGCCCTGGTGGTGATCCCGCTGGTCACCCACGGCATCTCCGCCATCAGCCGCCTGCAGCTCTGGACCCAGCCGCTGTGGCTGGTGCTGCTGATCCTGCCCTTCGGCTGGGTCGCCTGGCGCCAGCCTGGTGCATTTGCGGACATCACGACCCAAACCGGGTCACAGTCCGGCACCGCCGCCTTTGATCTGCACGCCTTTGGTGCGGCGCTGACCGTCGGCGTGGCGCTCATCACGCAGATGGGTGAGCAGGCGGACTATCTGCGCTTCATGCCGCGCCAGACCGCCGACAACCGCCGCCGCTGGTGGGCCGCCGTGCTGCTGGGCGGGCCGGGCTGGGTGGTGCTGGGGGTGCTCAAGATGCTGGGCGGCGCGCTGCTGGCCTATCTGGCGGTGAGCCATGCCGTGCCGGCCGAGCGCGCGGTGGATCCCAACCAGATGTATCTGGCCGCCTACGAATATGTCTTCCCCCGCTACGGCTGGGCGGTGGCGGCAACGGCGCTGTTCGTCGTGATCTCGCAGCTCAAGATCAACGTCACCAACGCCTATGCCGGCTCCCTGGCCTGGAGCAACTTCTTCTCGCGACTGACCCACAGCCATCCGGGGCGCGTCGTCTGGGTGGTGTTCAACACGCTCATCGCCTTCATGCTGATGGAAATGAATGTGTTTGATGCGCTCGGCCATGTGCTGGGGCTCTACGCCAACATCGCCATCGCGTGGATCATGGCGGTGGTGGCGGATCTGGTGATCAACAAGCCGCTGGGCCTGTCGCCACCGGGCATCGAGTTCAAACGCGCCCATCTGTACGACGTCAATCCGGTGGGCGTGGGGGCGATGGCCCTGGCCTCGGCGCTGTCCATTGCGGCGCATCTGGGGGTGATGGGGTCGCTGGCGCAGGCGTGGTCCGCGGTGATTGCGATGGTGACGGCACTGGTCACGTCCCCGCTGATTGCCTGGGCCACCCAGGGGCGCTACTACCTCGCCCGCAAGACCACCGCGGCCGACCTGGGTTTGAGTTCGGACAGCACCGAGCTGCGCCGCTGCGTGATCTGCGAGCGCGACTACGAAGGCCCCGACCTCGCCCACTGCCCGGCCTACCGCGGCCCCATCTGCTCGCTGTGCTGCACGCTGGATGCCCGCTGCGGCGATCTGTGCAAACCGCAGGCGCGTCTGTCCGCGCAGTGGTCCCGGCTGATCCGCCGCCTCCTGCCGCGCCGCAGCTGGCCCTATCTGGACACCGGGCTCGGCCACTACCTGCTCCTGATGCTGGTGATCACGCCAGTGCTGGCCGCCATCTTCGGACTGCTCTATCACCAGCAGCTGCAGCAGTTGCCGCTGATGGACGGCGACGCGGCGCGCGCGCTGCAGCAGGGTCTTTACAGCGGCTTGCTGAAGGCCTTCTTTGCACTCCTGCTGGTGGCAGGGACGGTGGCCTGGTGGCTGGTGCTGGCGCATCAGAGCCGGGAGGTGGCGCAGGAGGAATCGAATCGCCAGACCCAGGCCCTGATGCGCGAGATCGATTCCCACCGCCGCACCGACGAAGCCCTTCAGGCCGCGCGCCAGCAGGCCGAGCGCGCCCAGGCCTCGGCCGAGGCGGCGAACCAGGCCAAGAGCCGCTACATCAGCGCCATCAGCCATGAACTGCGCACGCCGCTGAACAGCATCCTCGGATATGCCCAGCTGATGGCGGCCGATGCCTCCCTCGCGCCGCAGCGCCGTCAGGCGGTGCAGGTGATCAAGCGCGGCGGTGAACATCTGATGCGGCTGATCGACGGCACGCTCGACATCGCCCGTATCGAGGCCGGCCGCCTGAGCCTGGAGCCGGCCCCGCTGCGCTTCGCCGACCTGCTGCAGGACCTGGTGGACATGTTTGAACCGCAGGCCGGCGCCAAGGGACTGGCCTTCCGCTTCGAGTCCTCCGGCGCGCTGCCGACCTGGGTGCGGGCCGACGAACAGCGGCTGCGGCAGATCCTGATCAACCTGCTGGGCAACGCCATCAAGTTCACCCGCGAGGGCGCGGTGACGATGAAGGTGCGGCATGGCCGCGAAATGGCCACGGTGGAAATCACCGACACCGGCCCGGGCATGGACGAGGCGGAACTGGCGCGCATCTTCGAACCCTTCACCCGCGGGCGCAGTGCCGGGGGCGTCGGCGGGAGCACGCCCGGCGCCGGTCTGGGGCTGACCATCGCCCGCATGCTGACCGAGCTGATGGGCGGTGAGCTGACCGCCACCAGCGTGCCGGGCCATGGTTCCACCTTCCGGGTGCGCCTGTTCCTGCCGGAGCTGCATGGCCGCATTCCGGACCGCGAGCTGCCGCGCAGTCTGGTCTCCACCCACACTGCGCGCGGCGGCGCGGGCGCAGGTCAACAGCCTCAGCGGCTGCGCATCGATGGAGCGGCTCCTCGCCTGCTGGTGGTCGACAACGAAGCGGAAGACCGCCAGCTGCTCATCCAGCTGCTGGAGCCACTGGGCTTCCTGGTGCGCGAGGCCAGCAGCGGCCACGACGCGCTGGACCTGGTGGCGGCAGGCTGGGTGCCGGACGCCGTGCTGATGGATCTGGCCATGCCGGGCATCGACGGCTGGGAGACCATCCGCCGCCTGCGTCAACGACTGCCCGGGCTGGAGGCGGTCGCGGTGGTGTCGGCCAACGCCTTTGAACGCGGCCAGGACAACGATGCCGGCATCAGCCCCAGAGACTTCATCCTCAAGCCGGTCCGCCACGAATTGCTGCTGGACTGGCTGGAGGAGCGGCTGGCGCTACGCTGGATGGCGGCGGAGCCATCGCCCGACAGCGCGGGGCCGCCCCCCGCGCCCGAGGCGCCGCCGCAGGGCCACCTGAACGGCCTGCGGGACGCGCTGGCCCTGGGCTATTACCGTGGCGTCCTGCAGCAGCTGGACCAGATCGAAGCGGCGGACGCCCGCTGGCGCCCCTTCTGCGAAGCGCAGCGCGAGCTGGCCCGCCAGTTCCAGTTCGAGGCCATGCTGCAGGCCCTTCCTCCCGTGTGCGACGACGCTGCCCTGACATGAACCCTGCCCTGCCCGCTTCCGTCACCGCCCTGCTCGATCAGCAGCAGGGCGATCGTGTCCTGCTGGTGGACGATGTGCCCGACAACCTGTCGCTGCTGCACGATGCGCTCGATGAGCACGGCTACACCGTGCTGGCCGCCACCAGCGGCGAAGCGGCCCTGATGCGCGCCCAGCAGGCCCGCCCCGACATCGTGCTGCTGGACGCAATGATGCCGGGCATGGACGGCTTCGAGGTGGCGCGCCGGCTGAAGGGGGATCCGGCGACGGCGCACATTCCCATCATTTTCATGACCGGGCTGACCGAGACCGAGCATCTGGTGGCTGCCCTGCAGGCGGGCGGCGTGGACTACGTGACCAAACCGCTGGACCCGCGAGCGGTGCTGGCCCGCATGCAGGTGCATCTGCAGGGCGCGCGACAGGCGCGGCAGACACGCCAGGCGCTCGATGCCTTCGGCTACGCCAGCATCGCGGTGCGCGCCAGCAGCGGACGGCTGCTGTGGCAGACGCCGCTGGCGCGGGAACTGCTGCAGCTCTACTACGGCACGATGGCGCCCACCACGCCTGCACCGGTGCTGCAATGGCTGCGTCGCTGCCTGGAAGGCATGTCCGGCGCGGAGGCGGCCGGCACCCCACCCACCGAACCGCCGCGCCTGACGGCAGAACTGGGCGCACGGCGACTGAGCTTCCGGCTGCACCACTGCATCGGCGGCGAGGACGGTCCCGGACCGGGCGGGGATTGGCTGATCGTGATGCGGGAAGTCTCGGACGCGGCGGTGATCCGGTCGCTGGGCGTGTCCTTCAACCTCACCGCGCGGGAGGCCGAGGTGCTCTACTGGGTGGTGAAGGGCAAGATCAACCGGGACATCGGCGACATCCTCGGCGCCAGCCCGGCCACGGTGAAGAAGCACCTGGAGCGCATCCACGCCAAGCTGGGCGTGGAAACGCGGACCGCCGCAGCATCGATGGCGCTGACGCGTGCCCGGGAGATCCATCCGCAGTGGGAGCTGTGAGCGCGGCGACCGCGACGTGCCGGTGGACATCGGAGCCCCTCACCCGGGCACCTTGAGAGCCTCCCAGAGCCCGTTCAGACCGACGTCACGGTGGTGGTGGGCGACGCGGGTCCCGACGTGCCGCCACCGGACGAGGAATCCGCCGAGACGATGGAGGGCGCCCGCTGTCGTGCACCCAGACGCAGGCCGGGAGTGGTCGGTCGGTCCCGCTCGTTGAGGACGCGCACCAACTGCACCGGGCCATCGTCATCCGCAGCGACGGCAGGTTCGGCGTCATTGCCGGCATATTGCACCGGTCCACATGCGCCATCGGTCCCTGGATGCCGCCGCCCTGTGGCCTGCCCCTCCTCCATCGCCGCCAGCGGGTCCAGCGTCGGCGGCGTGAAACCGCGCGCATGGACCGGGTCAGTCCAGAAGGGATAGGTCAGCACGGTCAGTGCAGCGGCGGACAACTCCGTCAGCCAGTCCGCCGCCGCGAAGGCATGCGCCTCGCCCACCACCGGACGGAGTGCCCGGGTCAGTGTGTGGTCGGCCAGCAGGGTGTCGTAGAGCTGGTTGAAGGCTGATACGAAGCAGCCGCGCGCCGCCATCGTGTCCCAATGCAGCGGCGTCTGCACCGCCTCGGACAGAGACCCCTGGCCGATGCGCAGTCGCGGCAGCGTCGAGGCGCCGTGGCGGGTGATGTGATTGGCATACAGCAGCGACATCAGGTCGACCGATTCACCGGCCGCATTGGCCAGGCTGCGTACCACCAGACCGGGCCACAGCAGGCTGCTGGCGCTTGCGTCCGGCGCCGCGGCAAATGCGCGGCTGACCCCCAGCTGATTCACTGCGTAGGCCCCTCCCGCTGCGACCAGTGAGCGCCGGGTCGGCCCGCTATCCGGATCGGACGTCATCGGGAACAGGGCCTGGGCGGCATCCCGCAACAACGGGTAGAGCACCACCTCGGCCAGGCGCAGGCCGGGGCTGGTCAGGGTACCGGTGGCCAGGGCCAGGCCGCCGACGCCGATGGACAGGCCCATCAGCACCCCACGCGTGGCGCGGGAGTACGGGGTGGCGTCCTTGTGCTGCTCGTCCCGCCACAGCAGCATCAACTGGCCGAGGACCGGCAAGCCCATCGCCCCGGCACCGATCGCCGTTCGAGTCAGCTCGGAGGTGCCCTGCGCCAGGGCCAGATCGATGGCCCGCCCGACCGCCTGGCGTGCGAAGGTGGTCAGCCCGACCGACCCCAGGGACCGTGCCGTTGTGTGCGCGAAGTTGAGCGCCGTGCGGGTGGCGCCATGCGCATCCATCCGGTCCCCGAGCTGCCGCAGGCCCGCGAGCAGTGCCATGAGGCGACCGCTCACGCCCTGGGCGGGCGGCTCGCCGGCAGTGGCCTCATGCATCGCGCGCTGCAGCTCGGGCGGCAGGTGACGGGGCTGGCCCGTCTCGAAGTAGGCGTCCACGGCTCGGCTGAGCGTGGGGGATTCGATGGGGTCGTCGCCGAAGGCCGTGTGCAGATCCAGGCAGACGCTGCGGCTGCAGTCCGACCGCAGTTGCCGCATCTGCTGCTCCAGCGTCTGCACCTCCCCGGGCTGGCACCGCTCCGCGGCCGCCTGGACCCAGCGCAGGGTGTCGGCAAATGTCGCGTCGCGTTGGAGATGGGCCGTGTCGCCCAGGGATGACCGCCTGCATGGGTCGGCACGGCGGGCGGTCTGGCCGTCTTGCGCAGTCGAGCGGGCGGGGCTGGCAGCGGTGGCGTGGGCGGGCCAGGGGTCTACCGCGATGGCAGGGCCGCTCGCAGGCTCATCCTCGATGTCGAGGACCACATCGCCGGCGTGCGGCGGGAGGGCGCGGTAGGAGGTGGGGCTGCTGTGCATGCCCCGTCAGTCCGCAGCCCTTGGAGCCAGGTTCAGCGCGCTGGGGGTTCCCCCCGGGTGGGGGCCCCGGGGGAAGGCCGCGGCGCAGGGCCGGGCCGTCAGGGCTGGCCGTCAGGGCTTGATGCGCAGCTGCGTGCCTTCACGCGCGTCCGCCACGCGCTCCTGGCCGCGAGCACCCACCTGGTAGTACACCTTCAACCACTTGGTGTCGCCCACTGCCGGGTCGCGGTCGGCCAGGCTGTTGTTCACCTTGATGTCCAGCACGCCGCCACGGCTGAGATAGCGGATGCGGTCGGTGACGTCCAGCTGGCGGTTGCCGGTGCCATAGGTGGCGCGGTTGATGATCAGGCGGTTGTCCGACTGCTCCGGACGTGGTTGCTGATAGCCGCCGCCAGGGCGGCCGTCCCAGCCGCCGTTCCACTGGCCGTCGCCCCAGTTGCCCCGGCCCCAGCCGGTGAAATTGTTGCCATCGACCCAGTCGCCTTCACGGTAGTCGAAATTGCGGATCTCGCCATTGCGACCGCGGGCGGTGATGCGCAGCGTCTTGCGCGCGCCGACGGCCGGATCTTCACGGAACAGCTCGTTGGCCAGCTTGAAGCGGCGGTCCGCACGGGCCAGTTCCTTCAGGCGGCCGGTCACGTCGATGTTGCGGTCGGCCGTGCCGTAGCGGGCTTGCAGGATGGCCCAGTCGCCGTCGTCCTGTCCGTCATTGTTGTTGCCGTAGCCGCCATTGCCACCGGACCCGGGGCGCGGGCCGTCCCAGCTGCCGTTCCAGTCATGGTGGCCCCAGTCGCCGCGGCTCCAGCCGGTGAACTTGCTGCCGTCCACCCAGTCACCTTCGCGATAGTCAAAGTTGCGCCATTCGCCGTTGCGGCCCTTGGCGATGATGCGCAGGGTCTTGCGGTCGCCGACGGCAGGGTCTTCACGGAAGAGCTCATTGCGGACCTTGAACGAACGGTCCTCGCGGGCCAGTTCCTTCAGGCGGCTGGTGACATCGATGTTGCGCTGGGCTGTGCCGTAGCGGGCGTTGACGATCTGCCAGTCGCCGTCATCGTCGTTGTAGGCGAATGCAGTGGAGGCGGTCAGCAGTGTCAGGGCCACCAGCAGCCAGCGGCGCAGCCACTGCGGCAGCAGGGAGACCGGTGCGGGCCCCCGCGTGGCAGCCGTGCGGGAAATCGAAGAAGTCGGGCTCATGAAGCCGGACGAAGCGGAAAGTGCCTTCAAGGAAGTGCTCCGGAAATCAGATGGACGGATTGTTGCTTCAACGGATGAGCCCGCCACCGGGTGGACCGGAGATGTTGCACAGGTGTTACAGGGCGTCTGCGCGACGCAAGTCTGTTGAGCCTGGGGATGGACAGACGCGCCGACGTACGCCATCCGCCGTATAGGTGGGCGGCAGCCCGCTCCCTAGCATCCAGGTGTTCCTTCACCCTTCCTGGAGCTCTGACATGTCTGCACCGATGTCCCCCCGGTCTTCCCGTCGCCACGCCGTCAAGGTGCTGGCCGCTGCCAGTGCGCTGGCTGGCCTGAGCCTGACCGCCCTGCCCGCCTTCGCCGCCGACACCATCAAGGTCGGTGTGCTGCACAGCCTCTCCGGCACCATGGCCATCTCGGAGACGGTGCTCAAGGACACCGTGCTGATGGCGATCGACGAGATCAATGCCAAGGGCGGCGTGCTGGGCAAGAAGCTGGAGCCGGTGGTGGTGGACCCGGCATCCAACTGGCCGCTGTTTGCGGAAAAGACCCGTCAGCTGCTCACGCAGGACAAGGTGGCCGTCATCTTCGGCTGCTGGACTTCGGTCTCCCGCAAGTCGGTGCTGCCGGTGGTGGAGGAGCTCAATGGCCTGCTGTTCTATCCGGTGCAGTATGAAGGGGAAGAGCTGAGCAAGAACGTGTTCTACACCGGCGCGGCCCCCAATCAGCAAGCCATCCCGGCGGTGGACTACCTGATGAGCAAGGACGGCGGCGGCGCCAAGCGCTGGGTGCTGCTGGGCACCGACTATGTGTACCCGCGCACCACCAACAAGATCCTGCGCGCCTATCTGCACAGCAAGGGCGTGAAGGACAGTGACATCGACGAGAAGTACACCCCCTTCGGCCATAGCGACTATCAAACCATCGTGGCCGACATCAAGAAGTTCTCGGCGGGTGGCAAGACGGCGGTGGTCTCCACCATCAACGGCGACTCCAATGTGCCTTTCTACAAGGAGCTGGGCAATGCCGGCCTGAAGGCCAAGGATGTGCCGGTGGTGGCCTTCTCGGTGGGAGAAGAGGAACTGCGCGGCGTGGACACCAAGCCGCTGGTGGGCCATCTGGCGGCGTGGAACTATTTCATGTCGATCAAGAACCCGACCAACGATGCCTTCATCAAGAAGTGGTCGGCCTATGCGAAGGCCAAGAACATTCCGGGCCACAAGGACAAGCCGCTGACCAATGACCCGATGGAAGCCACCTACATCGGCATCAACATGTGGAAGCAGGCGGTGGAGAAGGCCCAGAGCACCGATGTGGACAAGGTGATCGCCGCCATGGCGGGCCAGACCTTCAGCGCGCCGTCGGGCATCACGTCGAAGATGGACGAGAAGAACCACCACCTGCACAAGTCGGTCTTCATCGGCGAGATCCGCGCCGACGGCCAGTTCAACGTGGTGTGGAAGACGCCGGCACCGGTCAAGGCCAAGCCCTGGAGCCCTTACATCGCCGGCAATGAATCCAAGCCGGACGAACCGGCCAAGAAGTAAGCCGGTGTCCTGGGGGCCGGCCAACGGCCCCTGTTCTCTCTGGCGCTGTTTGCGCGCCAGGGGACTGTCTCGTTGGGAGTCCATCATGTTGTCACGTCCGGCCTGGCCGTTCTCAGGGCTTGCCAGCGCCCTCGCCCCCTGGCTGCTGGCGCTGGGCTGCGCCTTGCCGGGCCTGGCTCAGGCCTTGACCCCGGCGCAGGCCCTAGCGCTGGCCCAGGGCGAGACCGACGAGCGCATCGCCACTCTCAATGCCTTGGTCGCACAGCCACAGCCCCAGCCGCGTGATGCGCTGGTCCTGACGGCAATGGCCGAGGAACGGCTGAAGCTCGTCGGCACCCGCGTGCTGGTGCAGGACGGCGATCAACTCACCGATGCGGTCACCGGCGCCGTGGTGACACCGGCGCCGGAGGGGCTGGGAGATGTGATGCTCAACAACCGGTTGCGGGGAGAACTCGACGGTGCACTGGCCAGCCTGCGCCTGGCGAGTCCCGAGCCGAAGGAACGGCTGGCTGCCGCGCGCGCCCTGCTCGATGCCGGGGTGGACGAAACCAAGGCGCCGCTGCTGGCCCGGGCGTTGGCCGCCGAAAAGGACGACACCGTCAAGGAGGCCCTGGCGCTGACTCAGGCCGCCGCGCTGGCCGGCAGCGCCGATGCGGCCAAGCGGCTGCAGGCGGCACGTCTGCTGGGCGAGTCTCACAGCCCGGAAACGCGCCTGCTGCTGAATCAGCGCCTGGCTGACGAGCAGGACCCTGCGGTGCTGGCCGCGCTGCGCAAATCTCTGGCGCAGGTGGAATCGACCCTGGCCTGGGGCGAGCGCGTCGGCGCGCTGTTCACTGGCGTGAGCCTGGCCAGTATCCTGCTGCTGGTGGCGCTCGGCCTGGCCATCACCTATGGCCTGATGGGCGTGATCAACATGGCGCATGGCGAGCTGATGATGATCGGCGCCTATGCCACGTACCTGGTGCAGGTTGCCTTCCGCCAGTGGCTGCCGCCGGAATGGTTCGGTGCGTATCTGGTCGTGGCGGTGCCGGCGGCCTTTCTTGCATCGGCCGCGGTGGGCGCCCTGCTGGAGCGGACGGTGCTGCGCTGGCTCTACGGCCGGCCGCTGGAGACCCTGCTCGCCACCTGGGGCCTGAGCCTGATTCTGATGCAGGCGGTGCGCAGCCTCTTCGGCGCGCAGAACGTGGCGGTGGAAAGCCCGGCCTGGATGGCCGGCTCCCTGCACCTGCTGCCGGGGCTGGCACTGCCGACCAACCGGCTGGTGATCATCGTGTTTGCGGTGGCGGTGCTGGGCGGCATGGCCCTGCTGATCGGCCGCACCCGCCTGGGCCTGTTCGTGCGGGCGGTGACGCAGAACCGTCCGATCGCCGCCTGCATGGGCGTGCCGACGGCGCGCGTCGACACCTACGCCTTTGCGCTCGGCTCCGGCCTGGCGGGCCTGGCGGGCTGCGCGCTCAGTCAGGTCGGCAATGTGGGGCCGGACCTCGGTCAGAGCTACATCGTGGATGCCTTCATGGTGGTGGTGCTGGGCGGTGTCGGCCAGCTCGCCGGCACGGTGCTCGCGGCCCTGGGCCTGGGACTGGCCAACAAGGCGCTGGAAGGTGTGGTGGGGGCCGTGCTCGCCAAGATCGCCGTGCTGGTCTTCATCATCGTCTTCATCCAGAAGCGTCCGCAGGGGCTGTTTGCGGTGAGGACCCGATGAACTGCACATGCCCTTCGTGGGCCCCGGCCTTACGGCCATCGGCCCGTCTCCCCTTGCCGTCCCCGCTGCTGTGATGGACCGCCTCATGACTTCCTCCCCCTCCGCTTCGACCTCTCCGACCCTGCTGCTGCCCACGCCCCCCGCTCTGCTCAGCCGCGGCGGCTGGATCGGTCTGGCGCTGGCGGTGCTGCTGGCCTGCCTGGTGATGCCGCTGCTCAACCTGGCCGTGCCACCGGAGCATCCGCTGCATCTGGACGGCTACTGGGTCAGCCTGCTGGGCAAGTTCTGCTGCTACGCGCTGTGTGCCCTGGCCATGGACCTGATCTGGGGCTTCACCGGCATCCTGTCGCTGGGACACGGCCTGTACTTCGCGCTCGGCGGCTACGTGATGGGCATGCACCTGATGCGCCAGATCGGCACCGACGGCCAGTACCGCAGCGAGTTGCCGGACTTCATGGTGTTCCTCGACTGGAAGACCCTGCCCTGGCACTGGACCCTGAGCGACAGCTTCACCGCCACGCTGCTGCTGGTGCTGCTGGTGCCGGGCACCGTCGCGTTCGTGTTTGGCTTCTTCGCCTTCCGCTCACGCATCCAGGGCGTGTACTTCTCGATCATCACCCAGGCCATGACCTATGCGGCGATGCTGCTGTTCTTCCGCAATGAAACCGGCTTCGGCGGCAACAACGGCTTCACTGACTTCAAGCGCATCCTGGGCCTGTCGATCACCACGCCGGGCATGCGCATGACGCTGTTTGTGCTGAGTGCGCTGTGTCTGGTCGCGGCCTTCCTCGGCCTGCGCTGGCTCACGCGCGCCAAGTTCGGCCGGGTGCTGAGCGCGGTGCGGGATGCCGAGTCGCGGCTGATGTTCTGTGGATATTCGCCGCTGCCCTACAAGCTGGCGGCCTGGGTGCTGTCGGCGCTGCTGTGCGGCGTGGCCGGTGCGCTCTATGTGCCGCAGGTCGGCATCATCAATCCCAGCGAAATGAGCGTGGCCAACTCGATCGAGATCGCGGTGTGGGCGGCCGTCGGCGGGCGTGGCACGCTGGCGGGCCCGATTGCCGGCGCCTTTGCCGTCAATGGCGCCAAGAGCTGGCTGACCCAGGTGGCGCCGGAATTCTGGCTGTATGTGCTGGGTGCTCTGTTCGTGGCGGTGACGCTCTTCATGCCGGACGGCATTGCCGGCCTGGTCAAGCGGCTGCGCCGCTCCCGCAAGGAGGCCGCATGAATCCCGACCTGCTGGAGCAAGGGGCGGAGCGGCTGGCGCGGGCCAGCGGCCCCGGATATGGCCGTCTGGTGCAGCCCGGCGCGCTGGACCTGACCCACGGCCGCATCCTCTACCTGGAAGACGTGCATGTGAGCTTCGATGGCTTCAAGGCCATCAACGGACTGTCCATCGACATCGCGCCCGGCGAGCTGCGCTGCATCATCGGCCCCAATGGCGCCGGCAAGACCACGATGATGGACATCATCACTGGCAAAACCCGGCCCGATACCGGCACCGTCTTCTTCGGCGGCACCATCAATCTGCTGCGGCACAGCGAAGCCGAGATTGCCCAGCTGGGCATCGGCCGCAAATTCCAGCGGCCGACGGTGTTCGAGGCGCTGTCCGTCTACGAGAACCTTGAGCTGGCCCTGCAAGGCGACCGGCGGCTGCGGGCCTCCGTCTGGGGGCGGCTGAGCGGTGCCCAGCAGGACCGGCTGGCGGAGGTGCTGACTCTCATCCGCCTGGCCGACCAGATGTCGCGCCCGGCCGGGCTGCTCAGCCACGGTCAGAAGCAGTGGCTGGAGATCGGCATGCTGCTGGTGCAGGACCCCAAGCTGCTGCTGCTGGATGAGCCGGTCGCGGGCATGACCGATCAGGAAACCGAACGCACCGCCGAGCTGATCCTCACCCTCAAGGGCCGGCACAGCATCATCGTGGTGGAGCACGACATGGGCTTTGTGGACACCATCGCCGAGAAGGTCACCGTGCTGGCCGAAGGCGCGGTGTTGGCCGAGGGAACGCTGGCACAGGTGCAGGCGGACGAACGGGTGATTGAAACCTATCTGGGACGGTGAGCCACGTGAGCACAGACCATCAAGCCTCCACCAGCGACGCCGCCATGCTCAGCGCCGAAGGCATCCACCAGTATTACGGCGGCTCGCACATCCTGCGGGACGTGTCGGTGACCGCGCGTCCCGGTCGCATCACCGTGCTGCTGGGCCGCAATGGCGTGGGCAAGACCAGCCTGCTCAAGAGCCTCATGGGGCTGGTGCCCATCCGGGCCGGCACGGTGACGCTGGCCGGTCAGGACATCAGCCGTGCCACGCCCTATCAGCGCGCGCGCGCCGGCATCGGCTATGTGCCGCAGGGACGGGAGATCTTCGCGCGCTTGACGGTTGAAGAAAACCTGCGCATGGGCCTGGCCAGCAAGCCCGGCGGCACCCCGGTGCCGGCGCATCTGTATGAGCTCTTTCCGGTGCTGCGGCAGATGCTGCGGCGCCGCGGCGGCGACCTCTCCGGCGGACAGCAGCAGCAGCTGGCGATTGCCCGCGCGCTGGCCGCGTCGCCAAGGCTGCTGATCCTGGACGAGCCGACCGAAGGCATCCAGCCCAGCATCATCAAGGACATCGGCCGCGTCATCCGCCGCCTGGCCGATGAAGGGCTGGACGGCCATCCGGTCGCGATCCTGCTGTGTGAGCAGTACTACGACTTCGCCGCCGAACTGGCCGATGAATTCCTGGTGCTGGAGCGGGGTTCGGTGATTGCGCGCGGCGACCGGGCCGCCATGCAGCAGCCGGAGATTCGCGGGCTGGTGGCCATCTGAGCGCTTACTGCAGCACCGGCATGGTCGGCGTGCCGGCACGCACGGCGGCCGCCGCTTCCGACAGCATCTGACGCAGCCAGCGCTGCGCCGCGTCCAGTTCATGGCGCACATGCCAGACCTGGCTGATGTCGATGTCCGGCAGCTTGAACGGCAGCTCGCGGCTGGCCAGCAGACCGCTGATGCCGGTCGCCGGAATGAAGCTGTTGGGCAGCACCGTGAGCAGGTCCGACTGCTGGACCGCCAGACCGCCGGTGAAGAAGCTGTTGACGGTGATGGCCACGGTGCGCTGGCGGCCCAGGGCCTGCAGCGCATCGTCCACGAAGCCATGCGGCCGGCCGGCAAAACTCACCCGCAGATGCTGGGCGGCGCAGTAGGCGTCCAGCGTCAGCGCTTCGGGCGCGGCGAGCGGATGGTCCCGGCGCATCACGCACAGATAACGGCTCACGTACAGCGACGCCTTGCGGAAGGCCTCGCCGCCGGGCTGGCCCATCAGCGTCACGATGTCGGGGAAGAAGCCGATGGCCACGTCGGCGCGGCCCTGCTCCAGCATCTCCCGCGGATCGCGGGTCGTGAGCGGCACGATGCGCAGGCCCACATGCACACCGTCCTCCAGGAAGCGGCGCGCCAGCGACGGCACCACCAGCGCCGCGGTGGCATCGGCCATGGCCAGGGTGAAGCTGATCGTGTTGCCGGCCGCCTTGGGGTCGAAGGCCTGCGGGGCCAGGGCGTCCTGGAGGCTGGACAGCGCGGTGCGAACCGTCGGCCACAGGGCCAGCGCATGCGGGGTCGGGGCCACACCGGTGGGGGTGGGAATGAAGAGTTCCTCGTTGGTCGCTTCCCGCAGCCGCCGCAGCGCATTGCTGACCGCCGGCTGGGTGATGGCCAGGCGCTGCGCCGCGCGGGTGACGTGCCGCTCTTCCATCACCACATCGAACACACGCAGGAGGTTGAGGTCCAGGGTCCTGAAGTTGACGGGGCGGGAACTGTGCATGCGCCGATGCTAGAGGAGAAGCCGGGTCATTCGCGTCAGTGATGACCCGATTCTGCTTCTCAATTGGGCAGAACTAAGTAAATACCCCAATATCTCGCCATCGGTGCTGCGGCAGGTGTCGCGACCGACCACAAGGAATGCTCATGACCACCCAGACCTTCGATGCTCCCCTGCAAGTCATGCCCGCCGACGTCCAGCGCGCCGGCATCGGCCGCCAGGCCGGTGAACGGGTGATCAACATCGCCACGGAAGTCATTGGCCTGATCGAGCTGGGCGCGCGTTTCATCGGTGAGCGCCGCCTGCGTGCCGCCATGCTGGCCGCTGCCCGTCAGGAAGACGCCGGCCGTCCGGCCTTCGCCGACTCGCTGCGTCGTGCCGCCGGCCACTCCTGGCTGTAAAGCCTGGCGGCCTGCGGGCCGCTGAGGTCGGCCTCGAGACCTCGCGGCCTCGTGGCTGCCGCGCCGGTTGAGCTTTTCAGCCCGAGCGGCATTCGGATGTGAAATACCTCACATCGACCAGAGGCGTGGCACCTGGGCCGGGAGGCCCCACAAGGTGTGACGCCACACCGACCAGCAGGCGCGCATCAGCTGCGCCACCGGCTCCACCACCGGGCCGACCGCGCGGACGACCAGCACCCGGTCCTGCGCTGCCGTGGCGCCGGCCAGCCGCTGCAGCGGATCGGCCTCAATCACCGCCCGCACCGCGTCCAGCGCCGCCTCTCGGCGCTCCCGCGACAAACCATCGCCCGCCGCAAAGACCAGCGTGCCCAGGCACCGATGCCCGGCCAGGCCGAGCGGCCCGTCCATCAGCACGGCGTCCTGCGCATCCAGCACGCCCCGCTCCAGCCAGTGGCCCGGGAGTTCCAGATGCTGGGTGAATCGCCCGTGGTCAAACGGCTGACCCGCGCCGGGCAGGCCCAGGGCGGTGATGTCCCAGGCCAGCAGTTCCGCCCCGGGCGCCAGATCAAAGCTCGCTTCGTTCAGCGCCTGGCAGCCTGGATAGGCAATGGCCTCCAGCGGCAGCCATTCGAGTCGGGCGCCGGGCGCCAGACGGGCATGGACCCGCTGCTTCGCAACGGCGCCCTGCGGGCTGCGATAAAAACGGGTGGCCCCCGGCGTGGTGATCAACGCATGCGCGGCGGGCGCCAGCGTCAGCTGGATGTCCAGCGTGTCGCCGCCCACCAGTCCGCTGGGCGGATGCACCAGCACGCTGTGGCACAGCGCATCCCCTTCCGGATACAGGCTTTTGAGCAGCCGCAGCGGCCCTTCATGCGCGTGGCTCACCACGCAGCGACCCCGCTCGACGCGGTAATCGGCGCTCAGGCGAGCGAGCCAGGTCTTGTGGGCAAGCGTCTCCACAGGATCAGGTCGGCGCTTTTTGCCAGAGTTCGTCCAACCGCTGGAAGCCCCAGGTGGCCGGATCTTCGCGGCCGACGATACGGTCCCCAGCACTCGCGGAGGAGAGATCCAGAATCTGGGTGGGAATCGGCATCTGCGACTTCGTCGAATAGAACACCCGCACCCGGGGCTGGGTCAGCGCGGTGGTGTTCTGGTCCAGCACCACGGCCAGCCGGCCGGATTGCAGCTTCACCAGCGTGCCCACCGGATAGATGCCGACGCACTTGACGAAGGCCTGGAACACCCGCGGGTCGAAGTGACCGGTCCACTGCGCCATGCGCGCCAGCGAGGCGGCCGGGTCCCAGGCGTTCTTGTAGGGGCGGTTGGAGGTGATGGCGTCGTACACGTCACAGACGGCGCCCATGCGGGACATCAGCGTGATCTGTTCCCCCGCCAGCTTGGCGGGGTAGCCGGTGCCATCCATCTTTTCATGATGGTGCAGGGCCACGTCCAGCGCTGAGGGCGGCACGGCGGAGCCGTCCTTGAGCATCTCGTACCCCCGGGTCGGATGGCCGCGCATGATGGCGAACTCGGCGTCGGTCAGCGCGCCGGGTTTGTTCAGCACATCCAGCGGCATCGCCATCTTGCCCACGTCATGCAGCAGACCGGCCAGGCCCGCCTCGCGGGTGGTGGCTTCGTCCAGGCCCAGCTGCCGGGAGAGCGACACCATCAGGGCGCAGACGGCCACCGAATGCATGTAGGTGTAGTCGTCCTTGGTCTTGAGCCGGGCCAGGCTGATCAGGGCCGAGGGGTTGCGCGCCACCGAGCTGGCCACTTCTTCCACCAGGGGCAGGCATTGCTCTGCATCCACCGCCTTGCCCAGGCGCGCCTCGTTGAAGAGGCTCATCACCGCTTCCTTGGACTTGTTCACCACCTGCGCTGCACGTTCGATCTCTTCCCCCATGGTGGCGGGCTGCTTGTCGAGCGACAGGTTGGGGGTGGACTTGACCAGAGCGGGGGCTTCGGGCGGGGACCCCGCCGGCGCTTCGGGCGACTCAGCGACCGCGGGCGCCGGCGACGGTTCAGGGGCGGCAGGCGCGGGGGCCGGCTCCGGCGCGCTCTGTCCCACATCCAGGCCCTTGGAGGCATCGATCCAGCAGAACGGCACGCCGCTGGCCAGCAGCGCTTTCACATCCGCCGGGTCGGTCAGGACGAACTTTGTCTTCCAAAACGGATGCGACAGCCATGACCCTTCGAGGCCATGCAGATACATACCTAAACTGACCTGAGCGGTGGGAATCTTTTTAAGCATGGGAGGCTTCGACCAAGGCAGCACAGTATGGCGCCCTCCTCGTGAAGCGCCCCCGAAAGACCTACAAAAACGAAATGACCGCAAAAAAAAACCGCCCTGCGAGGGCGGCTCTTCCGGCCGGGTTCCCGAGGGGCGTTCTGCACCCATCGGTAAATCTAACCGAATTCGGGGTCAGCGGAATTTGGACTGGGGGACGGTGCGAAGTTCGCCAGGCAAGCTTGCCAAATATTTCGCCAAAGACTTCAGTTCGGCGTGACTGAATTGCTTCACCTGGGCCGCCATGATGGCGTTGCCGCGGCCGACGTAAGGGTTGCCTTCGGTCTGGTAGGCCTTCAGGGCGGCATACAGATAGTCGGGATGCTGCCCCGCGATCTTCGGATAGGTGCCGTCGATCGGTTTGCTGAAGTTGGCACCGTGACAGCTGGCGCAGGCGCCCTTGTCGAGCAGGGCCTTGATGTCGGCCGGGGGGGCCACGGTCTCCGCGACGGCGGGCACCTGGGCCTGCTTCTCGTAGTAGCCCGCCAGCTCGGTGATGTCCTGGTCGGAGAGGGACTGGGCAATGCTCCGCATGGTGGGGTGCTTGCGGTCGCCCTTGGCGTAGGCCGTGAGCGCGGAGGCCAGGTACTTGCTGTTCTGCCCGGCGATCATCGGCACCTTGTACACCTCCGGGAAGGTGCCCTGGTAGCCCGGGATGCCGTGGCAGCCAATGCACATGGCCACCTTGCTCTCGATGGGCACGGACTTGCCGGTGCCCGCCGAGGCGGTGGCCGCAGTAGCGGTGGCCGCGGTCGCGGCGGCGGGTGCCGGGGCTGGCGATGATGCAGAGGTCTGAGCCGCAACAACAAAAGCACTTCCAGCCAGCACCAACGCAACGGATGTCTGCAGTTGTCTTCTCATCCTCCCATCTTCCCCGATTTGGGGCCCGTCGGTCCTAGGGGGGCCCCTATATACTGGTTTTCACTCTCTGCGCTAGACACCTGCCCATGAAATTCCAAGGTACCCAGGATTACGTCGCCACTCCGGACCTGATGCTGGCCGTCAATGCCGCCATCACCTTGCAGCGGCCGCTGCTGGTCAAGGGGGAGCCGGGCACCGGCAAAACGCTGCTGGCCGAGGAAGTGGCCCGTGCATTGAACCTGCCGCTGCTGCAGTGGCATGTGAAGAGCACCACCAAGGCGCAGCAGGGGCTGTATGAATATGACGCGGTGAGCCGTTTGCGGGACAGCCAGCTGGGCGATGACAAGGTGCGGGACATCCGCAATTACATTGTGCAGGGTACGCTGTGGCAGGCCTTCGCGTCGGACACGCCGGTGGCGCTGCTGATCGACGAGATCGACAAGGCGGACATTGAATTCCCGAACGACCTGCTGCGCGAGCTGGACCGGATGGAGTTCTATGTGTATGAAACCCGCGAATGGGTGCGTGCCAAACATCGTCCGCTGGTGTTCATCACCTCCAACAATGAAAAGGAACTGCCGGACGCCTTCCTGCGCCGATGTTTCTTCCACTACATCAAGTTCCCCGAAGCGGACACGATGCAGGCCATTGTGGACGTGCACTTCCCCGAGCTGAAGAAAGAGCTGCTGGCGGCTGCCCTGAAAACGTTTTATGACGTGCGCAAGCTGCCGGGCCTGAAGAAAAAACCCAGCACCTCGGAGTTGATCGACTGGCTGAAGCTGCTGCTGGCGGAGGACATTCCGCTGGAGGCGCTGCAGACCCAGGATGAACAGGTCGCCATTCCGCCGCTGGTGGGCGCCCTGCTCAAGAACGAACAAGACCTGACGCTCTTCGAGAAGCTGGTCTATATGCAGAGCCGCAACCGCTGATCGCATGCCCCAGGTTCCCGCCAACCCCTTTGTCGCTCCGGTCACGCTGACCGGCCCGCATGCCCGGCTGGAGCCTTTGTCGCACCAGCATCTGGACGGTCTGATCGATGCGGTGCAGGACGGCCAGCTGCATCAGCTCTGGTACACCGCAGTCCCGGCCCCCGAGCGCATGGCAGAAGAGATCGACCGACGCCTGCGCCTGCGTGATGCCGGCGAATGGAATCCCTTCACCGTCTTTGATGCGCAGGGGCGCGTGGCCGGCATGACGAGTTTTCTGCATATTGACGCCTTGCAAGCGCGGGTGGAGATTGGTGCCACCTGGACACGCGCCAGTTGCCAGCGCAGTGCGCTCAACACCCAATGTAAACGCCTGCTGCTGGGTCATGCCTTCGAGACCCTGGGCTGCATTGCCGTGGAACTGCGCACTCACCGCCTGAATCAGCAGAGCCGCCGCGCCATTGAGCGGCTGGGGGCGCAGCTGGACGGCATCCTGCGGGCCCATCAACGTCTGCCCGATGGCAGTTTGCGGGATACCTGCGTCTACAGCATCACCGCCAGCGAATGGCCGACGGTGCGCAACCACCTGCAATGGCAGCTCGACAAACCGCGCCAGGCACTTTGACAAGTGGCCGAGACGCCTGATGTCCGCCATGAAGACCCCTCCCCCGCGCCCGCCCAAGCGCGCCGCGAACCGTTCTTCGACCAGATCCTCGACAGGTTCCTCCATGCCTTCCTTGCCCCGCGCTTCGACCCGCCTCTCAACCCCCGCTTCCACCCGCGCTTCGACCCGCGCCTCCAGAGGTGATGAGGACCGTGCATCCAAAGCCACGTCGAAGGCCACCGGGCTGGACGTTGACACCCTGTGGGCCATGGACCGTGTCGGCCCGCCGAGCCTTTCGCCGGACGGTGCGCAGGCGGTGGTGCCGGTCACCCGCTACGACATGGAGCAAAACCGGGGCCAGACCTCGCTATGGCTGCTTTCCACGCTGGGGGGCGAACCGCGCCGGCTGACGCAGGCGGGCGACAAGGACGGCCAGCCGCAATGGAGCCCCACCGGCAATGACATTGCCTTCATTGCCCGCCGGGACCAGGGCGGCAGCAAGGACGATGCGGCCCAGCTCTACCTCATTCCGCCCGATGGCGGTGAGGCCCGGCGGGTCACGGATCTGCCTTTTGGTGTGGAGGCTTTTAAATGGTTCCCGGACGGCCGTCGCATTGCCTTCATTTCCTGGGTGGACCCGACCCGCAAGGGCGCAGCGGCGCAGCAGGCACGCCATCAGGAAGACAAGGACCGCAAGGCGACCGGCTACGTCACTGAGGAATCGCTGTACCGCTTCTGGGATCATTCCCTGCCGATGGGCCGTGTGCCTCATCTGCATGTGCTGGACCTGGAGACGGGCCGGGTGCGCGACCTCTTCGAGGGCACCGACTACGAGCTCAGCCGCGCCGAGCCGGACACGGACACCTTCGACATCTCCCCGGACGGCCGCCGCATTGCGTTCAGCTTTGACCCGGCGCCAACGAAGATTCTGGACCACCGCCACGCCCTGGCCGAGATCGATGTCCGCAGCGGCCGGGTGCAGGTGCTGCTGCAGGACGGCGACTGGGACTTCACGGCGCCGTGCTACAGCCACGCGGGCCATCACCTGGCCTTCCTGGCGAGCCATCAGGGCCACAAGCACACCATGCCGCACCACATCGCGGTGCTGGACACCCACGGCAACTGGGCAGTGCTGTCGGAGGACTGGGACCACGATGTATCGGCGCCCTTGCGATGGGATGAAGACGACCTGGGCGTGCTGTGTCTGGCCGAGGACCGAGGCCGACGTCACCTCTGGCGCTTCGACGTCAAGACGCTGACGGCGTTTGTCCTCTTCGAGGGCGGACATGCCGGTGCCTTCGCGCTGGAGGCCGGCACGCTCGTGGTCCTTCACGACAGCGTGGTTTTCCCCCCGCGTGTCTCCGTGGTGGAACGCGAGGGGGAAGCCGACGAACAGCAGCTGCGCCGTATCGACACCTTCAACGACGACACACTGGATCGCCTCACCGCAGGCCGCCATGAGGAAGTCTGGCTGGAAGGGGCCCAGGGGGACCCGGTGCAGATGTGGCTGATCTACCCGCCCCATTTCGACAAACGCAAGAAGCATCCGCTGATGCATGTCATCCACGGCGGCCCTCACACCGCCTTTGGGGACAGCTGGCACTGGCGCTGGAATCATCAGGTCATGGCGGCCCAGGGTTATGTGGTGGCCTGCGTCAACTACCATGGCTCCTCCAGCTTCGGTCACGCCTTCCTCGACTCGATCACCCACCGCTGGGGCGAACTGGAGCTGCAGGACATCGAAGCTGCGACGGACTGGCTGCTGACCCAGCCCTGGGCGGACCGCAAGCGTGTGTTTGCCGCGGGCGGCAGTTATGGTGGCTACATGGTGGCCTGGATGAATGGTCACGTGGCGCCGGGCCGTTATCAGGCCTATGTGTGCCACGCCGGCTGCTACGACTGGCAAGCCATGGTGGCCAACGACGCCTATCACTGGCATGCCAAGGAGCTGGGCGCGACGTATTGGGAGGATCCGGCACGGGTGGCGTCGCAGAGTCCGCACCATTTCGCGCAGCACTTCAGCACGCCGACGCTGGTCATCCACGGCCGGATGGACTATCGCGTGCCGGACGCGCAGGGGCTGGCGTACTACAACACCCTCAAGGCGCGGGGAATCGATGCACGGCTGTTGTGGTTCCCGGACGAGAACCACTGGATTTTGAAGCCACAGAACAGCCGGCTTTGGTATGAAGAGTTCTTTGGCTGGCTGGCACGGCATGACAGGAAGGCCAAGAAGTCCCGGCATGGATAATGCCCTGAGGCCCTGCAGTTCAGGGGGAGGACCATGCTGATCCAGTTCTTCTACACGTTACGCGCCGCCCGGCTTCCGGTCTCCGTCCAGGAGTACCTGACCCTGCTCGAAGCCCTGCGCGCCGGCGTGCTGGATGACGACGGCGGGCCGACGGTGGACAAGTTCTATTCGCTGTCCCGGACCACGCTGGTCAAGGACGAGGCCCTCTTCGACAAGTTCGACCGAGCCTTCGCCGCCTATTTCAAAGGTGTCGAGCTCATCACCGACCTGGTCAAAACCTTGCCGCAAGACTGGCTGACCCGCCAGCTGGAACGTGAACTGACCCCCGAGCAGCTGGCCCAGCTCAAGGCCATGGACTGGGACGAGCTGATGGACACCCTGCGGCAGCGCCTGCAGGAACAGAACGAACGCCATGAGGGCGGCAACCGCTGGATCGGCACCGGCGGCACCAGCCCCTTCGGCAACGGCGGGGTGAACCCGCGCGGCGTGCGCATTGGCGGCCCGGGCGGCCAGCGCAGTGCGGTGAAGGTGTGGGAACAGCGCGCCTACAAGGATTACGACGACCAGATCGAACTGGGCACCCGCAACATCAAGGTGGCGCTGCGACGCCTGCGCCGCTTTGCCCGGGAAGGCTCCGAACTCGAGCTGGACCTGGACGACACCATCCACAAGACCGCGGCCAATGCCGGCATGCTGGACATCCGCATGGTGCCGGAGCGTCACAACAAGGTGAAGTTATTGCTGCTCATGGATGTGGGCGGCACGATGGACGAGCATGTCCACCGCGTGGAAGAGCTCTTCTCCGCGGTGAAGAGCGAGTTCAAACACCTGGAGTTCTTCTACTTTCACAACTGTGTGTATGACCACGTGTGGCGCAACAACCGTCGCCGGTTCAGCGAGAAGACCTCCACCTGGGACCTCCTCCACAAATACAACCGGGACTACAAGCTGATCTTCGTGGGCGATGCCACCATGAGCCCCTACGAGATCCTTCAGCCCGGTGGCAGCGTGGAATACAACAACGAAGAAGCCGGTGCTGCCTGGCTGCAGCGGCTGACGCAAGCCTTCCCGAAACACGTATGGATCAATCCCGAGCCGGCGGGTGTGTGGCAGTACCGCCAGAGCATCGCGCTGATCCAGCAGCTCATGCAGCAGCGCATGATGCCGCTGACCATGAGCGGCCTCGAACAGGCGATGCGTGTGCTCAACCGATGAAGAGCTGGCTGGTTCTGTCCCTGGTAGCGGCCCTTGGAAGTTCGTTGAGCGGTTGTGCCCTGCTGGGATCGGACAACAAGGCCCAGCTCAAGGTCGCCGCGCCCACCGAACTGCCGGAAGGCAGCACGCTGGTGGACCGTCGCCGCATCGAGGCCTATGAGCTGACCATCGACGCGCCGCCGGAGCTGCGTTCGCTGCTGCTGACCCATCTCGATCTGGCCCGCTTCCGCGACACGCCGGACGACCAGGCGCTCACCGCCGCCGAACTGCGCCGACTGGCGGCCGTCGCGCCGGAACAGGCCCGGCAGCTGCTGGAAACCGCCGGCTATTTCAATGCCAAGGTGCGCACCGAAGAAATCGGCGACCTCAGCGACGGCGTGCGCAACCTGAAACTGGTGGTCGAGACCGGCCCCCGCGCGCTGGTCGGCGGCCTCGACCTGCGGATCGAAGGACCGCTTCGGGCGATGGCCGAGCGCGGTGACAAGCTCGCCGTGGCCCTGGAACGCACCCTCAACCAGAGCTGGCAACTGCCGCCCCATTCCGGTTTCAGCCAGGGCGACTGGGCTGCGTCCAAAAATGCCCTGCTCACCCGCGCCCGTGCCCAGGGCTATCCGCTGGCCCGCATGACGCACAGCCAGGCGGTGGTGCTGGCCGACGAGAACACGGTCGATCTGGCCGTCACGCTGGACACCGGCCCCCTGTTCACCCTGGGCGAGCTGAAGGTGGAGGGTCTCAAGCACCAGCCGGAGGCGTCCGTGCGGCGGTTGGCCGGCTACAAGGAACACGACCCCTACAACGAGCGCCTGCTGCTGGACTTCCAGGAACGCCTGATCGGTACCCAGCTGTTCGACAGCGCCAGCGTCGAGATCAATCCGGAACTGGTGAACCCCGAGCCCGGCGTCGAGACGGTGGAGGTGCCGGTCACCGCCAAGCTGCGCGAAGCGGCGCGGCAGCAGGTCACCACCAGCGTCGGTTATCACAGCGTCAACGGTCCCACCGTGGGGATTGAACACACCCACCGCAAGCCTTTCGGCCTGAACATCCGCGAACGCACCAAGCTGACCCTCGGCCGGGACAACAGCTCGATCGACACCGAAATCAGCTCCCACCCGCAGCCCAACATGCAGCGCAGCCTGGCGGCGTTTTATGCCGAGCGGCTCAAGTCGGGGGACCAGACCAACGTCAACCTCCGGGGACGGGTCGGTTATGCCCGGGAGACGGAACCGGAAGACCGGCTGCAATACGTCGAGGTGCTGCGCTCCTGGGAGCATGCGCCCAATGTGACCACCACCATGGCGGGTGCCGTCTCGCTGAACCAGCAGAACATCTGGCGCCGGGTGGATTCCAAACTGCTGCCGTCCAAGGGCTGGACCGCGAGTCTCGTGGTCGGCGGTGGCTGGGCCAGCAGCAACACCGAACCCAATGGCCCGTTCGGCAAGGCCGTGGGCAAGTTCTATTGGTACACGCCGCTGCCGGGCCGCTGGCTGTTCGCCAGCCGTGTGGAGGCGGGTCAGATTCTGGCCAAGGGCAAGCTGGGCCTGCCGGAAGCCCTGCGCTTTCGCACTGGCGGTGACGACACGGTTCGCGGCTATGGCTACAACGAACTGGGGCCGCTGGACTCCAACGGCAACCAGACGGGCGGCCGGGTGCTGCTGGACGGCAGCATGGAAGTCTCGCATCCGCTCACGCCCAAGATCCCGCAGCTGATGGGCGCCGTCTTCATTGACGCGGGTCAGGCAGCCCAGAACTGGGGCGGCTACAAGCCCGCTTATGCCATCGGCACCGGCCTGCGGTATCGCAGCCCGGTGGGCGTGCTGCGCATGGACTTTGCCAAGGGCAACCTGGCCGACAAATACCGATTCCACTTCAGTGTGGCCATTGCCCTATGAGTGAGCCGCAGGATTCCCAGCGCCCGGAGGGCAGTGCCTCGCCTGCCGGCGCCGACACCGCAACGCCCAACCCCAGCCGCCGCCGTCGAGCTGCCCGGGGCCTGATGTGGGTCCTGTTGGCCGTGCCTGTGCTGATCGGGCTGATCGTGCTCGGCCTGACCTGGGGACTCAAGACGGAACGGGGATCGGCCTGGGTCCTGTCCAAGGTGCCCGGGCTGACCCTGCAGAATGCGCACGGCCCGCTGCTGGGCGACTTTGATGTCGAACGCGCGGAGCTGGTCCTGCCGGGCAGTGAAGACCGCATCGTGCTGGAGCAGTTGCAATGGCGCGGACTGCGCCTCGTCTGGAACCGCTCGCCGCTGCTGTGGGGTGAGCTGCAGGCGGACCGGCTGGCCGTTGCGCGGCTGCGGGTGCAGATGGCGCCGTCGCCGAGCACCGGCGCACCGCAGCCGCCGGCCTCTCTGGTCAGTCCGGTGGCGCTGAACATCGCCGACCTGGAGGTGGGGGAGCTGTGGGTCAGCGGACTGGCACAGCCGCTCAAGGGTCTTCGCGGTCAGGCCCTCCTCGGCGCGGACGGCGGTCAGGCCCATCAGGTGGTGGTGCGTGCCCTGCAATGGCAGATGCTCACCCTGACCGGGCAGGCCCGCATCCGCACCCAGGGCGATCTGGCTCTGAGCAGCGACTGGCGGCTCAGCCAGCCGCAAGGGCAGTTGCCGTGGACAGCGCCCTTCCAGCTGAAGGGCCCGCTGCGCGATCTGAACCTGCAAGGGCAACTGGAAGCGGCGAAGCAGAAGCTGCAGGTGGCCGCCCAGGTGCAGCCCTTTGCCCCCTTCGCGCTGGCCCGGCTCGAGACGGATGCCAAAGACCTCAACCTCGCCGCCCTGCTGCCGGACGCGGGCGTCCCGCACACCGGTCTCACCGGCCGCGTGCTGCTCACGCCCACCAAGGATCAGTCCCTGACATTGAAGGCGGATCTGGCCAACACGGAAGCCGGCCGGCTGGACCAGGACCGCATTCCGGTTCAGTCCGTGACGCTGGAAGCCCTGCTCGACCCGGCCAACTGGACGCGGCTGCGCCTGCCCCAACTGGACGCGAAGCTCAGCGGCGGCGGCCGTCTGGAAGCCAGCGGCCAGACCAGCGCCAAGGACGGATCGGTGCTGACGCTGCAGCTGGACGGACTGGACAGTCGGCAGTGGCATGCAGACTGGCCGCTGGTCCAGGCCCGCGGAACGGTGAAGCTGCGGACGAAGGCCGGGCTGACCGGCGCCTCTGCCGACGAGGCATTGCAGGTGGACGGCCAGTTGCAGGGACGTCTGGGCCAGGGTCAGTGGCAGGCGCCGCTCGAGGTGGTGCTGGATGCTGATCTGAAGCGCCAATCGGTGGTGCTGAACGCCTTCGAAGCGACGTCCGGCCCGGCGGTGGTGAAAGCCACGGGCGAGCTGAGCTTGACCGACGCGCTGTCCCTGAGCGGCGGTTGGCAGACCGAGCTCAATGCGAGTGTGCAAGGGCTGGATCTGCGGCGACTGCAGGCCGGTGGCGCCTCGGCGGTCCGCAGCACGGCGACCCCGGGCAACACCCGCGTTGCGGGTGGTGGCGCGGTTCGTGGGGCGGCCCGCGACCGTGCGGTGGCCCCTGCGCGCGACACGGGCCCCGGTACTGCGGCCGGGCGTGCCCCCACGGTCGCTCCCGCCTTCGACGGACCGATGGGCGGCGCCGGTGCCCAGACCCTGAACGGGCGACTGCAAGCAAAACTGCAGTCGGTGCGCGGCAGCCTTTGGCCGCAGGGTCAGGCGCAGCTGGAGGTGCAGCCCAGCGTCTGGCAGGGCCTGCCATTGCAGGGCCAGGTCCGCTATGCGCGCCAGGGCGCAGGCACGCCGGACCTGAGCGCGGACCTGCGGCTCGCCGATGCGACGCTACAGGCCCGCACCCGTATCGATCCCGCGCTCCGCCAGGGGGGCGAGCAGGTGAACCTGGCCATTGAACTGGCCGCGCCCAGTCTCACCAGCCTTCAACCTCTGCTGCGCAGCCAGTGGCCGACCGCCACGGTGCAAGGCGCGTTCACCGCGTCTACGACGGTGCAGCTGGTCCGCCCCGGCACCCGCCAGGCGGTCTACAGCAGCGATGGCAAGTGGGACCTGCAGGGCTTCGCCCTGGGCGGGGTCGCAGGCATGCCGACCGTCTCTGCGCGTGCGCCGAGCCTGGGACCCAACACGGCAAGCGCTGGCGCCTCCTCGCGGGGCCGCACCCCCGACCTCAGCGGCAAGCCGGTGAATGCCGCCGCCCCGGCGGATGGATCCGCCCCGCGCACCACGGCGCTCGGCCGCGGCAACAGCAGCAACAGTGACAGCAGCGGCAACGTCGTTCCCCCCTCGCCCGGGGTGACGGCCGGCCGCAGCGCGGGCACAACCGTGAACCGGGCCTCCGCCGGCGCGGGAACCGCAGCCAACGTCAACCCCAACGCCGGCCTGGCGGGCGCGGGCAGCCTCGCGCCGATCCAGCTGGCCAGTGGCAGCGGCGTCTGGTCGCTCTCCAGCCTGCGGGACGCCAAACTGCTGTGGACCACCCAGCTCAAGCAATTGCGCGTCGCCCCGGCCCAGATCCAGCTGGAAGACGCCGCACTCAACCTGCAGGGCAGTTGGGCTCAGCACAAGCTCACCCTGGACACACAGGGCCGCCTGCCCCTGCCCCCGATCCTCACCGCGCCGACCAACAGCAAGGTCGTCTCCCGCGCTGCCGCCGCCAGTGGCGTGGTGGTGAGCGGCCTGCAGCTGGATGCCAAGGGCGCCCAGGCGCAGATCTCGCTGCTGGGCGGCCTGGACACCGACCCGCTCGTTGCCTGGCGACAGGGCGGCCAATGGCAGGCGCGGGATCTGCTGCTCAAGCTCCGAGCCAATCAGGTCACCGACCCGCTGCTCAAGGCTGGTCCGCTGACGGCCACGGTGCGGCTGGAGCCGCAACTGCAGGTCGGTCAGGCCAGCATGGCGCCGGGTCGGCTGGAGGTGCTGGGCGCCGGCATCCGCTGGACCCGCATGGCCTGGCAGTCTCCGTCCGACTGGGACCTGCAGGCCGACCTGGAACCCCTTGCCGCGGCACCGGCGCTGGCGCGACTGCAACCGGACTTCGGCTGGGGCGGCGATCTGCGCATCGAGGGACACTTCAACAGCCGGCGCGATGCACGCAATCTGTTCATCGACTTCCTGGTCGCGCGCACCACCGGCGACCTGACGGTGACCGATGAAGTCAGCACCCAGCGACTGGGGCTGACCGACCTGCGCCTCGGCGTCCAGGCCGATCGCGGCGTCTGGCACCTGGTACAAGGGGTGGCCGGCCAGAACATGGGTGCGGTGGGCGGTGCGGTGACCTTCCGCATGAACAACCCACTGGACCTGCCGGACAAGGACGCGCGGCTGGAAGGCGCGATCGAATCCCAGGTGGACAACCTCGGCAACTGGGGTCCCTGGGTGCCGGCGGGCTGGCGTCTGGGCGGCAGTCTGCATGCGTCCATCAGCCTGGCCGGCACGCTCGGCGCGCCGGAGGTGCGAGGACAGATCGGCGGACAGAAGCTCTCGCTGCGCAATGCGTTGATGGGCGTCGACATGAACAATGGCGCGCTGGCCATGACCATGACCGGCACCCAGGCCAAGCTGGAAAGCTTCACCGCCAAGGGCGGCAATGGCCAGATCAGTGCGCAGGGAGATGTGCGCTTCGGCCGCGATCCGAGCGCACAGCTGACCCTCACCGCAGACACCTTTGCGCTGCTGCAGCGGGTGGACCGCCGGGTGGTGGCCAGCGGATCGGCCCAGATCAATGCCCAAGCGCAGTTGCTGGACCTCAAGGGCCGGTTTGTGATCAATGAAGGGCTGTTCGACTTCTCCCGCGGCGACGCCCCGCAGCTCGACAGCGACGTGCAGGTGGTGCGCCAGAACGCGCCGGTCAAGACTGAGATCAACGGCAAGCCGCTGCGGGTGAAGCTGGATGTGGATGTGGAGCTGGGTCGCCGCCTGCAGCTGCGCGGCTACGGCATCGACACCCGCGTCCGCGGCGCCTTGCACCTGGCCCAGGACGGGCAGGTGAAACCGACCCTGGAAGGCGAAGTGCGCAGCGAAGGCGGCACCTTCAATGCGTATGGACAGAAGCTGGATGTGGAGCGTGGCATCTTCACCTTTGTGGGCCCGCTGGACAATCCCCGGTTGGACGTGCTGGCCATCCGCGCCGGGCTGGAAAGCGACGATGTGCGGGTGGGCGTGACGGTGACGGGCACGGCATCCAACCCGCGCATCAAGCTCTATTCCGACCCGGACATGAGCGAAACCAACAAGCTGTCATGGCTGGTGCTGGGACGGTCTCCGGACAACCTCGGTCGCAGCGACACGGCACTGATGCAGCGCGCGGCGATGGCGCTGATCAGCGGCGACGGCGAAAGCGCCAGCGACAAGCTGATTCACCGCATCGGGCTGGATGAGCTGTCCTTCAGTGGCGAAGGCGATGACGCCCGGGGCACGGTGGTGCGTCTGGGCAAACAGATCAGCCGCGGGGTGTTCGTCGCTTATGAGCGCGGGCTCAATGCCACGACCGGCAACTGGCAGCTCATCTACAAGCTGGCCCAGCGATTCACCTTGCGGGCGCAGGCCGGCGAAGACCAGCAGGGGCTGGATCTGATCTGGATCTGGAAGTGGGAATAAGCGGGCGGGATCCCTGCAGTTTGCTGCAAATGGATGGCGGCCGGTGGATCGCTCAGTGGGCCGCGCTGGCCACGGCGCGTGCCCGGGACTGACTGACCATGTCGTCGAAGGCGGCGAGGGCCACCCGCCGATCGGGGCTGCGAAGCATGCCCACCACCCGGCCCTCCCGGGTGAGCGAGGCGGTGAATTGCCCTGAATCCGCACTCCAGACCAGGCGAGCCACTTCGTCACCGATGCGCTCCCGTCTCAAGGTCTCCACCGCCTGGCCCACTGCGGCCGAGGTGTCTGCCACCGGCGCAGTTGCAGGCGCAGTTGCAGGTGCAGCGGCACGCGCGGTGGCAGGCGGAGCGACCGGTATTGCGCCCGTCGCTGCAACGGGAACAGCGGCGGTGGACGCCACGGCCTCGCGTGCGCGGCGGACCTGCTCCAGATCCATGTCGTCCACATCATTGGCGGCGGCGAGTCGTTCCTTCGGAACAGGGACGCTTTTGAGGTCCTGACCTGGTGGCAGGCGGGTGCCGCCTTCAGGCGATGCACCGGATGAAGCCCCGCTGCCATTGCCATTGCCATTGCCATTGCCATTGCCATTGCCACTGCCACTGCCATTAGTTGCAGCCGTCATCTGCCCGAGCAACACCGGACGCCCCACCTCCCCCAGCGCGGCCACGCGCCGGAAGCTGTCGAAGTTCAGCCAGGCTTCGGCTTCGTTGACGGGTTTGAGGGTGCGTCGCAAGGCACCCTGCAAGGAGACACTGACGTAATACTGCCGGGTGGGCGCATACAACCACACATCGATGCGTGCGTCGCCCATGTCGGCACGACGCAGCAGGGCCAGATCGCGGCTGCTCATCCGGCTGCGCAGCTCGGCGATGTTGGCGGCTTCCACTTGGGCGGACCGGCGCGTGCCCGCTGAAGCGCCGTCTGCGACCCGTACGCCGGAGGCCAGGCCGGCCGTCGCACCATTCGCACCATTCGCGCTACTCATGCCATTCGCGCCGTTCACGCCGCTGGCCGCTCCGGACTTCCGTGCCTGGATGGGGTGCTGGACCTCAGCAGCGCGCACGGGCTCAGTCGCCAGCAGGACCATACACGCTGCAGCCAGGCGCCCGACGGCCGCCCACAAGGGGCGCGCGCGCAAGCGAGGCGGGCGTGGCAGCAGCAACATGACGGAGCTTCAGTTCAAGGAGGATCTTGGGGCGCCGAAGTGTCGGGCAAGACAAGATCCGATTTTGGACAGAAGCCCCGCCGAAATGTAAGCGGCCGTCGCAAAACCCGTGTTTAAACAACGATTGGAGCGAGCGCGGAACCGCCGTCCCGCCCCCGGTTCGCTCACGGCTTTGCCACCGCCTCCACCTGGATTCGCAGATTCACATCCATCTTGAATCCCCAGTCCTTGCCGGCACTCAACCCAAAAGCGTCACGATTGAAACTGCCCGAAGCATCGGCCCCGCAGAAATCGCGCTTGAGCATGGGGTGGGGCATGCACTTGAGCTGATTGATCGTGAGCGTCATTGGCTGCGTCTTGCCATTGAGGGTCAGCTCACCCACCACTTGCGTCGGGGCACCGGCCTTCACCCCATCCAGGCGACCCTTGAAGGTCGCCGTGGGATGCTTCTCCACATCGAAGAAGTCCTTGCCGGTGGCCCAGGTGTTCATGGCGTCCAGACCGAAATCGATGCTGGCCAGCTCCATCTGGATATCGACCGTCCCGGTGCCCGTCGCCTTGTCGTAGACGATGGTGCCAGCGTTCCTGTTCAGCTTGCCGCGCCAGTAGGACATGCCCATGTGGTCGGCTTCAAAACTGGGAAAGGTGTGGGAGGGGTCGATGTCGTAGGTCACCGCCGCGGCGTGGGCGGCCGAAGACAGCAGCGCGGCGCCCAGGATCAACAGGCGGGCCGGCGTGAGGGGGATATTGCGGGCAGCCGCCCGGGCCGACCGCACGGCAGCGGCCACAGCGGCCGGGGCGGCGGACAAAGACGCGACCGTGGCGGCGGCAGAGGTTCGAGCGAACATGAACGACAACGATTTCATCGGCAATCCTTGCGGAGTTGGGTGTTGGAACAACGCGCGTGGCGGCGTGCGCTTGCGCAGGGAGGCCTGTCGCCCCTCAGTCTTTGAAGGGTGTCACCACCTGGCGCCAGCTGTGGCCATCAAACGTCGAGACCGTCCAGAGGTCCGCCACGGCCAACAGCCCATCATGGGCATCCAGATGGCCGGATGCAAGGATGGGAATGCCCGCATGCTCCGGCGCCAGGAGTCTGGACCCGTCCCAGACCCGGAGCCGATCGTCCGAGGCCAGCCAGAGTTGGCCGTTGAACCAGCGCGTCTCGTTCCAGAGGACGCCGGAGTCGCCCTGATGCAGCCGTCGCCAGGTGCCGCGCTCACCAACCCAAAGGCTGCCGCCTTCCCCCGTGATGTAGACGTTCCCGTCACCGCCACAGGTCACGGTGGCCAATGCATCGCGGGTCGGAAACGCCATCTGGCGCCATTCGCCGGCGTGTAGTCGCCAGACGTCCCCATGGCCGCCCACGGCGTACATCTCGGCCGCGGAGAACCCATCCAGATCTCGGAAGCCTGCGGCCTGCAGCTCTTCTTCCCGGCGGGACACAGGAATGCCCGGGAGGCGTTCCCATTGGCCCACCGTCACCCGTTGATAAAGCCCTCGCGCCAATGTGACGGCAAAGGTCTGGTCCCCGATGCAACGCAGTCGCTGGACGCCGGGCCAGCCACCGGGGTGGATCTTTTCGAACGGCCCGTCGAAGCCGCCGCCGACGGGATACACATCGCCATCACGGTCCATTGACGCCACCAGGACGCCATCATGGAAGGATGCGCGCGACACGCCCAGCCGAGGGTGCGTCATGCCGGAGAGATCCCGGAAGCCGACGTTTTCGTCGGAAGAGTCGTTCAGGAAGATCGTTGCCACCCGTGTGGGAATCTGCCCATCCAGAAGACGGCTGGCCTGATCCTGCGGCATGGCATGCCTGGACAGGGTCTGCAGCGTATGGCGGTTGCGGATGGCGACACCGACGATCTCCTGGCCCTGGAAGACGTCGGCCCAGGCGGCGGGGCTCAAATGCGATCGGGGCATGGCCTGGACGGTCCTGATGCGGAGGGGCCTGCGTCGCGTCCTAGCGCAGATCCAGATCGGTTTCAGAACAAACCGTTGCCCGCGAGGATGGAGACGGTGCCCATGCCAATGGCCATGAACCCGTAGAAAAACGCCATCTTCGGTGTGGACGGGCAGGACATCCGCGTGCAGAACCACAGGAGGCCGCGCAGGAAGAAGGTCTTGTGGCTGAAGAAGTACGCCGCAATGAACATGCAGCCCCACGTGATCAGGTAGGTGCCGACCACCACATCCTTGGTCGCTGCCGGTGCCCGCAGGGTCGCGACCGTGACAAAGGCCAGCACGCAGATGAGGGCAAAGCCGAGGACGCCGCCGCGCTCTTCCCGCGCCGGCGTGGCGGGCGCAGTGCCAGGGGCGGTGATGGGGGTCTTCGAGTGATCACTCGTCATGGCGCGGGGGAAGCGGTAGCAGGCGTGGGAGCAGGCGTGGTGGCCCCACCAGGAATCGAACCTGGATCTGCCCCTTAGGAGGGGGCTGTGCTATCCATTGAACCATAGGGCCACGCGGGCGGTATTGTGCCTCAAGGCTTGGGACGGCCACAGCCACTCAAAGCTGCTGCCTGCCATCTGCGAACGCCGGTGCGGTCGGAGGTGCTTGAACATGAGTCAGGAACCCTGGAACCCAGCGGGCGCCATCTCCTCACGAAAGCTCGTAAATAAGGGGTAAACCGCCCCCTCTCTCCGGGCCGGGATTTTGCCCCGGGCCTATACTGGCACAAGGCTGAAGTGTGTCCGGCATGCCTGCATGGCGCCACTCGGATCGGCCACTGCTGTACCAAAAAGGATTTTTCGCATCATGGGCGCCAAACTGAAAGTTGCGGGCTGGGTCGCTTTGGGAGCGATGGCCGGCGTGTTGACCACGATGCAGCTGCAGGCCAATGCGCGCAGCACGGCTGTGCCACTGCCCCTGGAAGAGCTGCAGCAGCTGGCTGCGGTCTTCGGCATCGTCAAGTCCGACTACGTGGAACCGGTCGACGAAAAGAAGCTGATCAATGACGCCATCTCCGGCATGGTGGCCGGCCTGGATCCGCATTCGCAGTTCTTCGACAAGAAGAGCTTCAAAGAATTCCGCGAGAGCACCTCGGGTCGCTTCGTCGGCGTGGGCATCGAAATCGGCATGGAAGACGGTCTGGTCAAGATCGTCTCCCCGATTGAAGGGTCCCCCGCCTTCCGCGCCGGCCTCAAGAGCGGTGACCTGATCAGCAAGATCGACGACACGGCAGTCAAGGGCCTGACCCTGGACCAGGCCGTCAAGCGCATGCGCGGCGAGCCCAATACGAAGGTCTCGCTGACCATCTACCGCAAGTCGGAGAGCCGCACCTTCCCGCTGACGATCACCCGCGAAGAAATCCGCGTGCAGTCGGTGCGGGCCAAGCTGGTTGAGCCGGGGTATGCCTGGGTTCGGGTGAGCCAGTTCCAGGACCGCACGGTGGAAGACTTCACCCAGAAGGTGACCGACCTCTACAAGCAGGACCCGAAGATCAAGGGCGTGGTGCTGGACCTGCGCAACGACCCGGGCGGCCTGCTGGAAGGCGCGGTGGCCATTTCTGCGGCCTTCCTGCCGAAGGACGTGGAAGTGGTGTCCACCAACGGCCAGATCGCGGAATCGAAGGCCAGCTACAAGGCCAATCCCGAGTTCTATGCCCGTCGTGGTTCCGGTGATCCGCTGCGCAAGCTGCCGGACGCGCTGAAGAATGTGCCGCTGGTCGTGCTGGTGAACGAGGGCTCGGCTTCGGCGAGCGAGATCGTCGCCGGGGCACTGCAGGACCACAAGCGTGCCACGGTGATGGGTGCGCAGACCTTCGGCAAGGGCTCGGTGCAGACGGTGCGCCAGCTGGGTCCGGACACGGCGGTGAAGCTGACGACGGCGCGCTACTACACGCCGAGCGGCCGCTCGATCCAGGCGATGGGCATCGTGCCAGACGTGGCGCTGGACGAGACGGCGGAAGGCAATGTCTTCGCCGAGCTGCGCATGCGCGAAGCCGACCTGGAAAAGCATCTGGCCGGATCGAACGAGAAGGCGGACGACGCCCGGGTGAAGGAACTGGAGAAGCTGCGTGAGGAGCGTCGCCAGAAGCTGGAAGCCGAATATGCCAAGCGCGGCGAACCGCTGAAGCCGCTGCCGGAGTTCGGCAGCAATGAGGACTTCCCGCTGCAGCAGGCGCTGAACCAGCTCAAGGGCAAGCCGGTGGTGGTGTCCAAGTCCGCGGTGGAGCGCAAGGCGGAGGCCAAGACCTCCAAGGACTGATCGTCCGCGGAAGGATTGGTGTCAGCGCGTCGCGCTGGCTGGTAGACAAGGGCCCTTCGGGGCCCTTCTTCTTTGTCTGCCCTTCGGGGCCCTTCTTCTTTGTCTGCCCTTCGGGGGCCTTTTTTGCGGCCCTCTGGGGCTCTTCTATTTCGCCAGCACTTCCGCCTCCGCGCGCACCGGCGCCGACCGTCTCTGCACACGGCCAAGCGCGTCGGCTTCATGTCGCCCCCCGGAGGGTGTATGCAGCCGCATACCAGCGAGTGCAGCCAGGTGATCCATGACGCCAGGCACCTGCAGCGCACACTGCACCAGCAGCGCGGCCGGATCGCTCATTTCCGATTGACCCGACTCCCATTTCGCAAATGCTGCTTCGCCGGCCCCAAAGAGCCGGGATGCGTCTCGCTGACTTAGGTTGTAGGCTTCTCTCAAGCGCTTGAGCAATCCTCGTGACACCGCTGCTGGCGTGCTGGCCAAGGCAGATTCAATCCGCTCGTGGTTGTGCTCGTACAGCGTCAACGGCACAACGGTTTCTCCACAGTTGCCGCAGACCATCTGCTGACAATCAGGCACTTCGACCATGCGACGCCCCGCTCTGACTGCATGGGTATAGGTCACCTGGGTCAGCGCTTCGGCTTCACAGAAGGGGCAGTTGAGCGACATGGCGAACTCCGTTAATAGATGCTTCGATGGAGAGACAACACAAGAAGAGTGAGCGCGTTTTCACGGACCGTGAACTTGAAGTAGATCCACGGTTCATGCGCGGGATGCTCGACGCCTCGGAACCGGTTGAAGCCCATCAAGTAGGCATCCGCCTTCATCGGACGCTGATTTGACTTGCCACCGGGAAGACACCACTCTGAATCGTTGTAGCGTGCTTGATGTAAACACCCGATAAAGCGGAGGATGTCCGACCTCGACCACGCCAGTTCCTCCTCCGCCGACGCTTGAGCGGAGCGAGACAGTTGCACGGTCAGACCGCCGACTACGACCGCCCGTTGCACGGCAGACAAATTCCAGCAGCGACGTCCGATCTTGCGGTCGGCGTCCGAGCACGACTGGATCGGCCTCGTCGGGGGAGATGGCTTCCAAAGTTCAAAGCTCACGGATGATACCTTAAAGGTAGCGAACGAAGGGCTGTTCAGAAGCCCAAATGTTCGACTCCCGCGCTCGTGGCCGCGATTGCCGATGCATGCCAACCTCCGCCGCCTGCCCACTGGAACCCGGCAGGACCCAGACTTGTCCGAGTGAACCTCCCGCCGCCCCGTCCCCGCGCCGTCTTCTCCCCGCCTCCACCACGAGCGCTATGCTTGCCCCATGAATGACGAGCAACTGCTGCGCTACTCGCGTCACATCCTGCTGGACGACATCGGTGTTGAAGGTCAGCAGCGCTGGATGGACGCCCATGCGCTCGTGATCGGCGCCGGTGGCCTGGGCTCTCCGGCCGCGCTGTACCTGGGCACGGCTGGTGTCGGCCGCATCACCCTGGTCGACCATGACCATGTCGATCTGACCAACCTGCAACGCCAGATCGCCCACACCCAGGCCCGCCTGGACCAGCCCAAGGCTGCGTCCGCGGCCGCCGGCATCCATGCCATCAACCCGGAGCCGCGGGTCCATTCGCTGGTCGCCCGCGCAGACGACGCACTGCTGGACGAATGGGTGCCCCAGGCCGATGTGGTGCTTGACTGCACCGACAACTTCCAGACCCGGCATCGCATCAACGCGGCCTGCGTGCGCCACGGCAAACCGCTGGTCTCCGGCGCTGCCCTCGGCTTTGACGCCCAGCTCAGCGTCTACGACAGCCGCGGCGGCCGGTTCCCGTGCTACGCCTGCCTCTTCCCCCCGGACCAGCCGCCGGAAGAGCAGCGCTGTGCCGTCATGGGCGTGCTGGCGCCGCTGGTGGGCATCATCGGCAGCATGCAGGCCGCCGAGGCCTTGAAGCTGCTCAGCGGCATGGGCAGCGCCCTGCCCGGCCGCCTGCTCATGCTCGATGGCCGCCGCATGGAATGGACCGACTTGCAGGTGCTGCGCGACCCGGAATGCCCCTGCTGCGGCAGTGCCGCGTCCGCCGCGCAATAAATCGCCGCGCCTCCGTCCGGAAGCGCATCACGACGAACAGAAATTAAGTGAAGACGCCCGTAAGCTCGCGGGCCACCGCATCATGATCAGATCCGACAAGCTCACCGCCCGCAACTTCCCCACCGCTCAGGAGGAAGTCAGCCAGCCGACCGCGTTCGACACGAACCCGCCGGACGCCTACCGTCTGGCGTTTGCCGACACCGACTTCCTGGTCCGGCCGGAGCTGCGTCCGGTGCGCATGCAGCTGGAATTGCTCAAACCGGAGCTGATCCAGCAGGAACTGAACATCCAGTCCACCGTAGTGATCTTCGGCAGCGCCCGCATTCCGGACCGCGCTTCCGCCGAAGAGGCGCTCGAAGCCGCCCGCGCCAGCGGCGACACCGTGGCGCTGCAGCGGGCCGAGCGGCGACTGCTGATGAGCGGTTTCTACGAAGAAGCCCGCCGCTTCGCCGCCCTCATCACCGCGGAGACCCTGGAACACAGCCATCCGCTGTACGTCGTCACCGGTGGCGGACCCGGCATCATGGAGGCGGGCAACCGTGGCGCGCACGAGGTGGGCGGCCGCAGCATCGGCCTGAACATCGTGCTGCCCCATGAGCAGCGCCCCAACGAATACATCACCCCGGAACTGTGCTTCCGCTTCCACTACTTTGCGCTGCGGAAGATGCACTTCCTGATGCGCTCGGTGGCCCTGGCGGCCTTCCCCGGCGGCTTCGGCACGCTGGACGAGCTCTTCGAGACCCTCACCCTCATCCAGACCGGCAAGTGCCGCCGTCGCCCCATCCTGCTGTTTGGCAAGGACTTCTGGTCGCGACTGATCGATTTCGACCTGCTGCTGGACACCGGCATGATCAGCCCCGGGGATGAACAACTTTTCCATTACGTCGAAACCGCCGAAGAGGCATGGGCCTTGCTGAAGAAGGAATACGACATCGGCCTGCCCGCCTCCGCCGCCCCTCAACAGGAGTGAACCCCATGAGCAGCACCCAGCAAGTCAGCCTGATCGGCGCCCCCACCGATGTGGGCGCCGGCGCCCGAGGCGCCAGCATGGGCCCCGAAGCCCTGCGCGTGGCCGGCCTGGCGCAGGCCCTGCGCAGCCACGGCGCCGAGGTGCTGGACCGCGGCAACCTGCAGGGTCCGTCCAACCCCTGGCTCGATCCAGTGGACGGCTATCGCCATCTCGAAGAAGTGACCGCCTGGAACCAGGCGGTGCATGACGCGGTGTATGGCGAGCTGAGCAGCGGCCGCATGCCCATCCTGCTGGGCGGCGATCACTGCCTCGGACTGGGCTCCATCTCTGCCGTCGCGCGCCATTGCCGGGACACGGGCAAGAAGCTGCGCGTGCTGTGGCTGGATGCCCATGCGGATTTCAACACCAGCCTGCTGACGCCCAGCGGCAACATTCATGGCATGCCGGTGGCCTGCCTGTGCGGCTATGGTCCCAAGGAGCTGGTGGAGATCGGCGGACATGTGCCGGCCATTGACCCGAAGTGGGTGCGCCAGATCGGCATCCGCAGCGTGGATGCGGGCGAGAAGCGCTTTGTGCACGAAGTGGGTCTGGAAGTCTTCGACATGCGCTACATCGACGAAATGGGCATGCGCCACACGATGGAACTGGCGCTGGCCACGATGGACGCCAACACCCATCTGCATGTGAGCTTCGATGTGGACTTCCTGGACCCGGACGTCGCTCCGGGTGTGGGCACGACCATCCCCGGCGGTCCCACCTATCGCGAAGCGCAGCTGTGCATGGAGATGATCGCCGACACCGGCCGGCTGGCCTCGCTGGACGTGATGGAGCTGAATCCCGCACTGGACGTGCGCAACAAGACGGCCTTGGTGGCGGTGGACCTGATCGAGTCGCTGTTTGGCAAGTCGACGCTGATGCGGAAGTGAGCGCCCAACGGGCGTGGGAGTGAACTGGGAATGAGGTCACGCGGCGGCGCTGGCGCGCAGAACGCCGCCGCCCGGGACGCAGCGAAACGCCTACGCGCCCAAGCACACCCGCGCCCAAGCACACCCGCGCGCAAGCAGACATGCGCGCAAGCGTCTCAGCCTGGCATCGCCTCAGCTTGGCTGCGCCTCAGCGACTCTCAGCGACTCTCAGCGACCGACACCGCCGGTGACTGCATCAACCTCACCAGGGCATGCATCACCCGGTTGGCCGGCGTGGGCACGCCCAGCGCCTCGCCTCGCCGCACCAGATAGCCATTGAGGTGGTCGATCTCGGTCGGTTTGCCGCGCCTCAGATCCTGCGCTGTAGACGACAGCTGGCCCGGCATCGTCTGCGCGATCTTGCGCACCGCCTCATGCACATTGCCGGCCACTTCCACTCCGCTGGCGCGCGCCACCGCCAACCCCTCGTTGACCAGATCCTCCAGCACCGCCCAGACGCCTTCGCCCTGCACCAGTTGCCCGTAGGACTGCTGCGTCACCGCGGACATCGCGTTGTAGGCGCAATTGATCAGCAGCTTGGCCCACAGCGCACCGCGGGCGTTGTCGGATACGTCGGTGGGCACACCCGCCTGGATAAAGGCCTGCGCGGCGCGCTCGGCCCCGTCGGCGGGCTCGATCACCAGCTCGCCCCGGCCATAGTGCTTCACATGCCCCGGCCCGACCATGCCGGTGGCCACGTAGACCACCGCTGCCGACACCGGCTGCGACAGCACCTCCCGCAGCCGCTCCGCGTTGTCCACACCGTTCTGCATCGACAGCAGGAGCGTCTGCGGTGCAAGAAAGGGCTGCAGCGCCTGCGCGGCTGTCAGTGTGTCGGTGGACTTCACGCAGAACAGCACCAGATCCGCACCGTGTGCGGCGGACGGCTCGGTGTCGGCCCTCAGCGGCACCTGCACATCGAAGGTCGCCGTTTCCATGCGCAGCCCCTGGCTTCGAATGGCCTCCACATGCTGCGGCCGTCCGATCAGGGTCACCTCATGCCCGGCGCGCGCCAGCACGCCACCAAAATAACAGCCGACCGCACCTGCGCCCATCACTGCGATGCGCAGCGGCGAGGTGGCCACGCCGGAGCCGCTGCCAGCGACGCCCGGTGCGGCGGCGACCTTGTGGGATTCAGGGGCCATCGAGGAAGCGCTCATGAACGATCTCCAGAGTGGATGAGGGGTGCATCGACAGGGTCCAGCGCCGGGCGCACCCTGAGTCTGCCCGTGGCGTCCTGCGATCGTAGGACCTTCAGCTCGTCGGTGTCGGTGTACTCACGATCCACCCTTCCAGTGGATCCGTCTGCGCCGGCATGCCGTAGCCCGGCTGCTCCGACGCCCAACCCGCCTGCATGAGGCAGAGCACCGCATCGAGCTTGTCCCCGCTGCCGTCATCCACCAGTTCGTCGCGCTGGGCATGCGAGAGCTTGAGCCGCAAGCCCAGCCGCGTGCGCCCCTGCTCCAGCGCATCGACCAGGTCCTTGCGGGCGATCAACCGCTCGGGCGTCTGTTTGGCCTTGTCGTCGCTCTTGTAGCTACGATTGCCGATCAGCTCACGGGCCAGCAGGCCGGGATACGCCTCCAGCGCCACCCGGTCCGGATCGCCCGCATGCAGGCCGGGCAGGCTCACGCCAGCGTCGATCATCGGCGGCACGCCCGCGTGCATCATGAAGGCCACCGGTGGATTCACCCACTTCATGCTCGGCGACGCACCGGCCGGTCCGTCGGTGGCGCGATGGGCAAACTTCTTCCCGACCGGGCGGGCGGCACAGAAGGCGGCGAAGGTCTCGCGGATCTGGTCGCGGCTCAGGGACGCGTAATGCGCCATCAGCGGCGCCCATTCGGTGGGCCATCCCAGCGCCAGCACCAGCTCACGCGAATGTCCGAAGGGCAGATCAAAACCGCCCACCCAGCCCTGCCCTGGCGCCACCGGCTCGGCAAGCCAGGCCGCATAGTCGGTCAGCGATGTCATCGCCCGCTGGCTCTCCAGCCGGATCACGGCGCCTTGGCGGCGCCCCAGCGCCAGCCGGATCGGCTTGCGGTTCGAGGGCGCGCTGGAGAAGTCCACGCCGATCAGCGTGAGGGGAGCGGAGGAACGGGTCATGGACGCGGAGGATACGAGGTCTGTGGGGTGGTCGCGGCGGCAGCAGCCGTCGCCACGGACGCCACGGACGCCACGGACGCCACGGACGGTACAGGCACCGCAGGCGCTGCCGGAAACGCCATGGTGACCACAGTGCCCTGCGGCTGCACCGCCTCGAGCGACACCGTGCCCCCGTGCAGCACCACGATTTCCCGCACGATCGCCAGACCCAGGCCCGACCCCTGCGCATCCGGCCGCGCCCGGTAGAAGCGCTCGAAGGCCCGTTCACGGTCCGCCTCGGACATGCCCGTGCCATTGTCTTCCACCTGCACGCAGACCCGGTCCGCCTCTCGCAAGACTCGCACGGTGACGGCCGCGCCGCGTCCTGCGTACTGGAGCGCATTGTCGAGCAGGTTGCTCAGCGCCTCGCGGATCAGCATGGGCCGGCCGTCGATGGTGGTGTCCGCGTCCGTGTCGTCCACGCCGAGGTCCATGTCCGCCGCCAGCGCTCGAGGGACCATCGCCAGCGCCACCGCCCGGCACAGGGCCGCCAGGTCGATCCGCTCCACCGGCAAGGCCGACGCGCCTTCAGGGCCCGACCGCGCCAGCATCAACAGCTGGCTGACCAGATGCGCACTGTGCAGCGCACTCTGGTGCACCTTCTGCAGCCGCGACACCGCCTCTTCACTTTGCGACGTGCGCACCGCCTGCAGGGCGAGCTCGGTCTGGCTGCGCAGGCCCGCCAGCGGCGTGCGCAGCTGATGGGCCGCATCGTCGATGAAGCGGCGCTGCACCTCCATGCTGCGCCGCACCTTCGTCAGCAGGGCATTCACCGCTTCAGCCAGGCCGCGCACTTCCACCGGGGCGGTGTCCAGCCGGATCGGCGCCAGATCTTCAGGATCCCGCCCGTCCACTTCGCGCCGCAGCGTGGTCAGGGACGACAAGCCCGCCCGGATGCCGAAGTGCACCACCAGCGTCAGCAGCGCCCCCAGCAGGGACAACGGCAGGACGGTGTCGAGCAGGATGCCCCGCGCCAGCGCACCACTGCTGGCGCGCGATTTTGCCACCTGCACCAGCAGCGCCTGTTCCGGCCCGTTGAGTCCGCCGCCCATGCGCACATAGAGCGCTGCCTGCCGCACCGGAATGACCTTGCTGCCTTCCCGCATCTCGCCATTGTGGAACTCCGGCACGCCGAAGCGCTGGGGCTGCGTCACGGGGATCGGCGGCAGATGCTGATTGCCCAGCACGAAGTTCCCCGGCGGCGAGCTGACCATGTACATCAGCGGGTCGCTGGGATCGGATTCGAGGATGTCCTGCGCCGCCCGCGGAAAGTCGATCAACAGGCCGGATTCCAGCGGCTGGATGCGACGGGACAGTGCCCGCGTCGCCGTCGAGAGCGAAGCATCGATCTCGCGGTTGGCATACGAGAGTGCCAGCTTGAAGGTGAAGATGCCCGCTGCCGCCCACAGCACGATCTGCGGCAGGATCAGCCACAGGAACAGCTGGCGGTGCAGGGACAACGTCGGCGGGGCCGACCCGCGGGTGTTCATCGCGACGCGGTCTCCGCCCGCTCCACCGAGCGTTCGGCTTCGAGCAGATACCCCAGGCCGCGCAGTGTGCGGATGTTCAGCCCGCTCTGGCCCAGCTTCTTGCGCAGCCGGTGGATGTAGACCTCCACCGACCCGCTGCCATCCGATGCGCCTTCACCACCGGCCCAGGCCGCGGTGATCTCTTCCTTGGTCACGACGTTGTCCCGCCGCGAGGTCAGCAGCTCCAGCAGACACCATTCCCGCTGGGTAAGGTCCAGGACTTCGCCGTTGAGCAGCGCGCGCCGGTTGGGCCGGTCCAGCACCAGGCCGGGGGACGGCTCGGTGGACTCCTGCGCGGTCGCCTGACCGCGTCGCAGCAGCGCGTTCACACGCGCCAGCAGCTCGGGGAAGTCAAACGGCTTCACGAGATAGTCGTCCGCGCCGGCATTCAGGCCATTGACCCGGTCGTCCACCCGGTCACGGGCGGTGAGGATCAGCACCGGCACCCGGGAGCCCTGGCGCCGCGCCTGGCGCAGCACGTCCATACCGTCCACATAGGGCAACCCGAGATCCAGGATGGCCACATCAAAGGGTTGCCGGGTGAGGAGGTAGTCGGCCACCGGCCCGTTGGGCGCATGCTCCACCTCGAAGCCGGCGCCCTGGAACTGGGACACCAGCGCATCGGTCAGCATGGGATCGTCTTCGGCGATCAGGAGTCTGGGCATGGGCAACAACAGGGGCCTGGATGGCAATCGTGCAAGCGTAACTGATCGGTTCCCGACTCCGCACCGTGACAGGGCGCCTGCGCCCCATCGCGGGACGGCGCGCCGTGCCGCCGCAGCCCCCTTCAGGCTTAACGAACCCTGATGTTAACTGGCTTCCAGTGTTTAATTTTCGGTTAATTTTTCTGCAAGAGTTCAGTGGGATAGCCCAACAAATCGGCGCATCAACCAAGGTCCTAGCATGGTTTTAGGTAGTAACCCTAGGGAACTCTCGTTCAGCTTGTTTTAAAGTTTCGTTCAAGTTGAGAGGGATTCAATCCCCGCCGAGGAGCGCATCGCTGTCCCGCATTCGGGTCAGCGGCTGGCCTGCTCGGATTCCCAAGCCGCTCACTACAGGCCATTGGACATGAACGCTTCGTCTCGCCCCGCCTCCCCGCCGCGCTACGGCATGCCGTTGCTGACGGCGCTGTTCTTCGGATGGGGTCTCATCACCTCGTTGAACGACGTGTTGATCCCGCACCTCAAGGCCGTGTTCTCGCTGAACTACGTGCAGGCCATGCTGGTGCAGTTCTGCTTCTTCGGCGCCTACTTCCTGGTGTCGCTGCCTGCCGGGCAGGTGGTGCGTCGCTGGGGTTACCAGCGCGGTATGGTGATCGGCCTGGTGATCGCCGCCATCGGATGCGCCCTCTTCTACCCCGCGGCCACCTTCCAGACCTATGGCTGGTTCCTGGCCGCGCTGTTTGTTTTGGCCAGCGGCGTGACGCTGCTGCAGGTGGCCGCCAATCCGTATGTGACCCTGCTGGGTCCGGAGAATGAAGCCTCGCGGCGCCTGACCTGGACGCAGGCCTTCAACTCGCTCGGCACCACCGTTGGCCCGCTGTTCGGCGCCACGCTGATCCTGGCTGCGGCCGACAACGCCGCCGCCGAAGCCACCGCTGTGCGCGGCCCCTACCTGGGGCTGGCCGCCGCGCTGCTGGCGATTGCGGTGGTGCTGATGGTGGTGAAGCTGCCCAAGGTCGGCGACACCGGCAACACCCGGGTGGCGGATCACACCCCGCCGGCCTGGCGCCATCGCCATCTGGTGCTGGGCGTGCTGGCCATCTTTGTGTACGTGGGCGCTGAAGTGTCCATCGGCAGCTTCCTGGTGAGCGTGATGAGTTCGCCGGAAGTCGCTGGTTTGTCCGAAAGCGATGCCGGTCACCGCCTGGCCCTGTATTGGGGGGGCGCGATGGTGGGCCGCTTCATCGGCGCCTGGGCGATGAAGCGCATGTCTGCCGCCCGCCTGATGACGGGCTGCGCCGTCGGGGCGGTGGTGCTGCTGGCAGTGGCCATGGCCACCGGCGGTCACCTGACGATGTGGGCCCTGCTGGCCGTCGGCCTGTGCAACGCCATCATGTTCCCCACCATCTTCTCGCTGGCGCTGGAACGTCTGGGCCCCCGCACCGAACAGGGCTCCGGCCTGCTGTGCATGGCCATCGTCGGCGGCGCCCTGGTGCCGCTGGTCCAGGGCGCCCTGGCCGACAGCCACGGCCTGATGCCGTCCTTCGTGGTGCCGCTGGTCTGCTACGTCTACATCGCCTACTACGCCGCCCGCGGTCACCGGGTGGTGCCGGTGGCATCGAAGACGACGCCGGCAGCCGCCGCTGTGCGGACCTGAGCCTGACGCGGACGACGCCGGGGGCGGCCAGCCGCTGCCCGGTGGGTGCTGTTGCCACCTGCATCGGCGACACCCGTCCGCCCGATTCGAGACTTTTCACCATGGCGCGGGCTTGTTGCGGCCGCCCTGGGGCGGGCCAGCATTGACGCGGCCTCCAAGTCGCCCAATGCTTGGGCATGTTCCAACGCGAGCTGGCCCGTGCCCTTGATCTGAGCCGCCGTGGCGCCTATCGCGACGCCACCGACGCCCTGGAGCGCTCCCTCGCCGCCGCCAGCGACGACCGCGAGCGCGTGCTCACCCTCACCGCGCTGGCCCATATCCTGCCCCGTCAGGGGGACCTCCAGGCGGCCCTGCGCCGTGCCAGCGAGGCGGTGGCCCTGGCCCGGCAAACGCCGGGCGAAGGCTACGACACCCGGCTGGCCGAAGCGCTGACCGAACTCTCCTTTGTGTATTCCCAGTTTCTGATGGGCCGGGACGCCCTGCAGGCGGCCGGCCAGGCCCTGGCCGCTGCACGCCTGGCGCGGGACCCGGTGCGGGAAGCCTGGGCACTGAACCGGCTGGCGGTGGCCTATGCGGCCATGGATCAGACGGAGCAGGCCTGCCAGGACACGCTGCAGGCGCTGGAGATTGCGCAGGGGCGCGTGGACCGCGAACGTGCCGATGCAGACCGGGAACTGCTGCTCTCCTGCCTGAACAACCTCGCGCATTTCTGGCTGCAGGCGCACGGCGAAGCCCTGCGCAACAACGACCGCAGCGCTGCGGCCGAAGCGCTTGCGCAGGCGGGACCCTATGCAGAGCGCGCGGCGACGCTGGTGCGGGGGGAGCCCAATCCGTTCATCATTGCGGTGACCCTGTCCAACCAGGTGGAGCACCTGCTGGGGGCCGGTGAACATGCGCAGGCGGCTGCGCTCATTGACGAATACGACGGGCTGTCCCGCCTTCACGGCTACGCCGGCATGCAGCGGCAGGCGCAGGCGCAGCGTGCGCTGATGAACCTCAAGGGTCGGCCGTCCGAGGTCGAGGCGGCGGTGTCCACCATCCAGCGCCTGCTCTCCGGCCAGGAGCCGCCGCCGCTGCCGGCCCGGATGCGCCGGCAGATGTCGCTGGCGATGTATCAGGCCTGCAAGGCCCGCAACGACTTTGCCCGCGCCCTGGCCGCCCACGAGCAGCTGTCCGACCTGGAGCGTCAGTCCGCCCGCAGTGCCATGGCGCTTCAGACGGAAGCCATGCTGATCCGGCAGGAATTCGAGCAGGCGCAGGCCCGGGCGGAACATGCGCTGCAGGATGCGCGTCGCGAGCGGGAGCGGGCCGACCATGCCGAGCAGGAACACAGCAAGCTCAAGCGCCAGGCCGACGAACTGGGCCGCATGGCCCATGAGGATGCATTGACGGGTCTGAACAACCGGCGCCATGCCGAATTCGCCCTGCCGCTGCTGCTCGAGCGGGCCCGGCAGGAGCGCCGGCCGATCGCGCTGGGGCTCCTGGATGTGGATTATTTCAAGCGGGTCAACGACACCTGGGGCCACGGCATGGGCGATCTGGTGCTGCAACAGGTGGCCCTGTGCCTGCGCAAGCAACTGCGCGCGGCCGACCTGCTGGCGCGTGTCGGCGGCGAAGAGTTCATGCTGGTGTTTGTGGGTGTGCCGTCCGCGCGGGCGCAGGAGATCTGCGAGCGGCTGCGCGCCGCGATTGCTCGCCATGCGTGGAATGAACTGGCACCCAAGCTGACGCTGACGGTCAGCATTGGTCTTTCCACGGCGGAATCACCGGACCACCCGCAGACGCTCGTCGAGACGGCCGACCAGGCGCTCTACGCCGCCAAGAATGGCGGGCGCAACCGCGTGCATCAGATGAGCTGCTGACCCCGATCAGGCGAGTTTGAACACCGACACCGATTGAGACAGCGCATCCGCCTGCTGCTGCAGGCTCTGCGCGGCGGCCGCCGACTCCTCCACCAACGCCGCGTTCTGCTGCGTCATCTGGTCCAGCTGCGAAATGGCCGTGCCGATCTGGTGAATGCCGCTGCTCTGTTCCGCCGTGGCATGGCTGATCTCCGACACGATGCGGGACACCCGGCCGATCGACTCCGAGATCTCGCGCATCGTGCCGCCAGCGCGCTCCACCAGTTCGGCGCCGCTGGCGACGGCCTCGCCGCTGGTCTGGATCAGCTGCTTGATCTCCTTGGCCGCTTCGGCGCTGCGCTGCGCCAGGGTGCGGACTTCCGCCGCCACCACCGCAAAACCGCGGCCCTGCTCGCCCGCACGCGCCGCTTCCACGGCTGCGTTGAGCGCCAGGATGTTCGTCTGGAAGGCGATGCCGTCGATGGTGCCGATGATGTCGGCAATGCGGTCGGACGAGGCACTGATGCGACCCATGGTCTGCACCACGTCGCCCACGACGGCGACCCCCCGCTCCGCCACGTTAGCCGCCTCGGAGGCCAACGCATTGGCCTGGCGCGCCGAGTCCGCGTTGTGCTGGACGCTCGCGGTCAACTGCTCCATGGCCGACGCCGTTTCCTCCAGATTGGAGGCGGCCTGTTCGGTGCGATTGCTCAGATCATGCGCACCCGCCGCCACCTCGCGGGAGGCGGTGGCGATGCTGTCAGTGGCGCTGCGCACTTCGCTAACCACGCCGCGGATCGACACCTGCATGCCCTGCACGCCGCGCATCATGGCGGCGGTCTCGTCGTTGCCCTGCACCTCCACCGACTGGCTGAGGTCCCGCTGCGCAATGCGTTCCGTGGTGAGCACCGCCTGCGACAAAGGCGTCAGGATGGAGCCGATGTTGAAGAAGGTGAACACACCGATGCCCAGGGCACCCAGCACCATCACCGCCGTCAGCGCCAGGCGCACATGCCGCTCCTCGGCATCCATGCGCTGCACCTCGCTGGCCCCGCGATTCACCACGGTCTTGGTGAGCTCGGCGAGCTGCTTGTCCATCTCGCGGATCGGACCCTTGATGGGTTCGGTGGCGCGGTTGACTTCGGCCGAGTCGGTGAAGTCGTCATTCAGGATGCGGGCAACGATGGCGTCCAGGCCGCTTTTGTAGCTGACCATGTTGGTCTTCATCGCGCCGGGGATGGTCTTGACCTCGGGGGGCACGTCCAGGCCCTCGATCACCTCGAGGCTTTTGAGTGTGGACTCGTAAGCCTTCTGCCACTCCTCGTGGTAGCGCTTCACGGCGCCCTGCTCGCCCATGTTGATGATCATGTCCTTCTCGAACCGGCGCAGAGTGCCCACGCCCGCGCGGACATCCGCAAGTTGTGCCAGCGACTCCACGTCGTTGCCGACATAGTGCTGGAAATCACGCTTGGTCTTGGCCATGGCCCACAGGCCGTCGCCGCCAATGAGCAGCAGCGCCAGCACCGACAGCAGGCCCAGGGCCATGAGACGCGCCCGGATGGTGAAGTTGCGCAAGGACCGCATAGTTCTTTTCCCAACGTTAATCGCCGTCTGGGCAGCGTAGCAAACGTCGGGTCAGTCGGGATAGGCCCTGAGGTCGATGCGCATCGAACATTCAGGGGATATTGGCAATGGTTGCGCAACCGTCGGCCTTCGATCGCGCCAGGAATCGGGCTGGCGCTGGCCTCAGGTGCCCCAGCACGCCTGCATGACGTCGGCGAAGCGCTGCGTCCGCGCGTCATCGCGCAGCGGCCGCGACTGGCCAGCGACAAACACCTCCGACCAAGGCTGGCCCTGGCTGGCGAAGATCAGACCGTCCATCAGCGATGCGGTCGGCAGGCCGGCCAGGCCGCAGCCCGGCACGTCCAGCACCAGGAAGTCGGCGCGGGCGCCGGGCACCAGCCCCCAGGTCTTCATCCCTGCAGCGGCGGCGCTGCCCTGCAGGCAGGCGTCGAACAGGCGCGCCGCCGTGCTCGGCTGTCGTCCCGGCAGCGCCGCCACATTGCGCCGCTGCTGGCCCAGCCGCTGACCGTATTCCAGCCAGCGCAGCTCCTCCACCCAGCCTCGGGTGACCTGGCTGTCGGAGCCCACCGTCATCGGCACGCCGGCGGCGAGCCAGCCGTCCAGATCAGCCAGGCCGTCGCCCAGATTTGCCTCGGTGCCGGGGCAGATCACCACGCCGGCGCCGCTGGCCCCGATCCGGTCGATCTCGCCCCGGGTGCTGTGCGTCGCATGCACCAGTTGCCAGCGAGCGTCGAGGCCGTAGTCCGCCAGCGCTGCGAGCGGCCGCTGGCCGGTGGCGGCCAGGCAGTCCCGCACTTCCTGCTGCTGCTCCGCCACGTGGATGTGGATCGGCACCGCAGCGGTGCCCACCCGGTGCTGGAGCTGGCGGATGTCGTCCGCGTGGGCCGCCCGCAGGGAGTGCAGCGCAACGCCCGCCGACACCAGCGGCAGCCCGGCGGCATTGATGCGCTGACAGGCGCGCCAGACCCAGTCGGCATCGGTGCGAAACCGCCGCTGCGTGTCCCGCAGGCCGGTCTCGGCAAAGCCGGCATGGGCATACAGCACCGGCAGCAGGGTCAGGCCGATGCCGGCGTCCTGCGCGGCATCGGCGAGTGCCCAGCTCATCGCGAGTTCGTCGTCGTAGGCCTGGCCGTCTTCGCGACGATGCAGATAGTGGAATTCACAGACCTGGGTGTAGCCGCCGGCCAGCAGCTCGGTGTAGAGCTGCGTCGCGATGACGCGCAACTGGTCCGGGGTGATGCGCAGCGCCACGCCATACATGCGCTCGCGCCACGACCAGAAATCGTCGTTGTCCTTTGCCCGCTGCTCCGCCAGTCCGGCAAAGGCGCGCTGGAAGGCATGGCTGTGCGCGTCCACCAGGGACGGCACCACCGGGCCGGACAGTCGCCGCGCCCCTTCGGGTGCGGGCAGACCCGACCGCACATCCAGCCAGTGGCCGTCCGGCCCGACGCGCAGCAGCACGTCTGGCTGCCAGCGCCCGTCCAGCCAGGCCAGCGGGGCATGGAACACGGTCGTCGCGCTCATGGGGCCGGCATCCTCATGCCGACGGCGCGGCAGTGCCGGCGCGTGACGGATTGGCCATCAGGTAGGCCTGCAGCAGCAGGCTCAGCACCGGCCGCACTCGTGCCATGCAGGCCTCGTCCAGCTCATAGCCGGTGTACCCCAGCTCCTGCTCCACCATGTAGCAGCGATAGCACATCTCCATCTGCACCACCTGCTGCCCCAGTGCGGGACGGCCGTACTGGCGGGTGATGTAGCCGCCCTTGAAGCGGCCATCCACCACCCAGCTGAAATCCTGCTGGGCATTGAGCACGATCTCCATCGCGTCCCGGGTGATCTGCCTGCAGGACTGTCCCTCGACAGTGCCCAGGTTCAGGTCGGGCAGCTGGCCGTCAAACAGCCAGGGAAGCTGGGAACGGATGCTGTGCGCTTCGAACAGCAACGCCTGGCCGTGCTCCTGCCGCAGGCGCTGGAGTTCTCCTTGCAGCGCCTGGTGGTAGGGCTGCCAGTAGGTCTCCAGCCGGCGCTGCTTTTCGTCAGCGTCGGGCGCGCGGCCTTCCTTGTAGAGCGGCTCGCCGGTGAAGAAGCGCGTCGGGCACAGCTCGGTGTTGGAGGCGCCCGGATACATCGGCGTGTCCTCCGGCGGGCGGTTCAGGTCGATGAGGTAGCGCGAGTAGCGCGGGATCAGCAGGCCGGCGCCCAGCGCTTCCGCGATCGGGGCGTACAGGCCTTCCAGATGCCAGTCGGTGTCTTCGCTGCCCAGCGCGCGGTCCACGTAGCGGTCCTGCTGATCCGGCGGGATCTCTCGTCCCACGTGCGGCATGCTGATCAACAGCGGGGTACGGCCAGGCCGCAGTTCATACACCTCATGCTTCATGCTGTCTCCCTTGCAGGACGGTGGCGCGCCGGGGGTTGCGTCCGAAGTAGTAGGCCAGCTCCCGCGGATGACCTGCGTCCCAGACGCAGAAGTCGGCCCGCTGGCCGGCCACCAGCTGGCCGCGGTCCGGCAAGCCAAGCGCCCGGGCGGCATTCACCGTCAATCCCCGCAGCGCCTCTTCCGGGGTCATCCGGAAGAAGGTGCAGGCCATGTTCATCATCAGCAGCAGCGACAGGCCGGGGGAACTGCCCGGGTTGTGATCGGTGGCCAGCGCGATGGGAACGCCCGCCGCCCGCAGCGCCGCCACCGGCGGCAGCTTCGTCTCACGCAGGAAGTAGAAGGCGCCCGGCAGCAGCACTGCCACCGTGCCGGCATCGGCCATGGCCTGGATGCCGCTGTCGCTGAGGTATTCCAGGTGGTCGCAGGACAGCGCCTGGAACTCGGAGGCCAGCGCGGCACCGCCCTGGTCGCTGAGCTGCTCCGCATGCAGCTTGACCGGCAAACCCAGGCGCCGGGCCGTCTCAAAGACCCGGCGGGTCTGCGCGGGGCTGAAAGCGATGCGCTCGCAAAAAGCGTCCACCGCGTCGATCAAGCCCTGCTGCTGCAGCTGCGGCATCCAGGCACACACGGCGTCCACGTAGTCGTCGGTCCGGCCGTCGAATTCGGGCGGCAGGGCGTGGGCAGCGAGGTAAGTCGTCCGCACCGTCAGCCCCAGGTCGGAGAGGCTGCGCGCCACCCGCAGGCAGCGGGCTTCGTCCTCCAGCGACAGGCCGTACCCGGACTTGACCTCCAGCGTGGTCAGGCCTTCGTTCATCAGGGCGCGGGCGCGGGCCAGGGCCGAGTGGCGCAGGCTGATTTCGTCGGCGGCACGCGTCGCCGCCACGGTCGAGCGGATGCCGCCACCGGCGCGGGCGATCTCTTCGTAGGTCGCGCCTTGCAGACGCAACTCGAATTCGGCGGACCGCTCACCGCCGTAGACCAGATGGGTGTGCGGATCGATCAGGCCCGGCGTCACCAGCGCGCCGGCCAGATCGTGCTCGGCGCTGAGACCGTCACGCATCGACGGCGGCAGCTCGCTCAAGGGTCCGACCCAGCGGATCGCATCGCCCTCGGTCACCAAAGCGCCTTCCGGCACCAGCCCCCAGCCCTGCGGCGACGCCAGGGTCACCAGATGGCCGCCCCGCCAGAGCGTGCGGACCGCGGTCATTCGGCGCTCCACAGCAGCCACCAGGCAGGTCCATGGCTATCTCCATCATCGAAGACACAGCTTTGCGCCGCGGGGGCCTCGCACCATGCCAGGGTATGCGGCGCCATCGGCACCGCCCGGGCGCCATGGATCAACAAACCGCCGCGCTCGGTGAAGAGCCCGAACCAGTCGATTTCATGAGGGATGACCGGCCGGTCCGCCGGCTGCACCCGGAAGCGTCCGGCGCCGCGGCGATGCATCGCATTGAAGTCGCGGGTGGGCCCCTGGATCAGCTGGCAGTGGGGCGCCTCTTCGCCGGCGAATTGCACCAGCCCGTCGCCGGGGCGGCGGCGGGCACCGAGCAGTTCCACGCCCGCGCCACTGAGCACCCCAAACCAGCGGTCCACACCGGGGAAAGCGGAGAACGGGCCATCGCGGTCAATGTCCGCCACGCTGATGCGCAGCTTCCAGTCGTTCACCTGCGGCCAGGCCAGCAGCTCGCGGGTCTGCCCGCCGCCGTTGCGCCAGGGCACCGGCGTCACATCGTCCGCGCAGATCCGCATCCAGCTCATCCCACCCTCTCCCACGCGGTTTGCATCCACGCTCATGCCTGAAAACTCCCCTGCAACATCCAGCGGCCGCCGGGATGCGTCAGACGCACGGCAGTGACCACCTGTCCCAGACTCAGCGTGCAGCGCCGCACCACCAGACAGGGCTCGCCCCGCGGCATGCCCAGCAGCTTCGCTTCCAGCGGCGAGGGCCGCTGGGCTTCGATCGTATAGCGGGCTTCCGACAGGGGCGCCACTTCCAGCAGATAGTGGGTGGGCGTGACCTGGGTGAAGTCCTGGGCCATGTACTCGGGTGCGCAGGCGGGATTGACCAGCCGGTCCTCGCACTGCACCGCCACGCCATTGTCGCGGTGCACGATGATGCTGTGGAACAGCGGCGCACCCGGTTGCAATTGAAACTCGGCCGCCTGCGCTTCCGTCGCGGCCACCGATTCCAGCAGATGCACCTGCGCCTCGTGCTGATGGCCGCGGGCGGCGATCTCGTCGTGCACATCCCGCACCGTCAGGGTGGAGGCGATGCGGTGCAGCTGCGCCACGAAGCTGCCCACCCCCTGGACCCGCTCGACCAGCCCTTCCTGGTGCAGCTCCCGCAGGGCGCGGTTGACCGTCATCCGGCTCAGGCCGAAGGCTTCGGTCAGCTCCGCCTCGGACGGCAGCCGCTCGCCCGGCCGCCACCGACCGCTGGCGATGCCCTCGCGCAGGTGGTTCTTGACCTTGAGGTAGTGAAACGCGGGACCGGAAGGGACGACCATGGGCGCGCATCCTACTGGATGAAGACTTGTATAGACAAGTTGGAAATCGCTCCACATAATCGCGCCCCATCGGCCTCACCGAACGACATCAGGAGACCTGCCATGAGCGCCCAGCCCCGCACCGTCCGTGCCCCGACCGGCACGCAACTGCACTGCAAGAACTGGCTGATCGAAGCCGCCTACCGCATGCTGCAGAACAACCTGGATCCGGCGGTGGCCGAGAATCCCGACCAGCTTGTGGTGTATGGGGGCATTGGCAAGGCGGCTCGCAACTGGGATTGCTTCGAGGCCATCCTGTCGACCCTGCGCGACCTCAATGAGGACGAAACGCTGCTGATCCAGTCCGGCAAGCCGGTGGGTGTGTTCCGCAGCCATGCGGATGCGCCACGCGTGCTGCTGGCCAATTCCAACCTCGTGCCGGCCTGGGCCACCTGGGACCACTTCAACGAGCTGGATCGCAAGGGCCTCATGATGTATGGGCAGATGACCGCGGGCTCGTGGATCTACATCGGCTCGCAGGGCATCGTGCAGGGCACGTATGAGACCTTCGCCGAAGCCGGCCGCCAGCATTACGGTGGCGATCTGGCCGGCCGCTGGGTGCTGACCGCCGGCCTGGGCGGCATGGGCGGCGCCCAGCCGCTGGCCGCCACCTTTGCCGGCGCCTGCTCGCTGACCATTGAATGCCAGCAGTCGCGCATCGACTTCCGTCTCAAGACCCGCTATGTGGACGAACAGGCCAGCAGCCTGGACGACGCCCTGGCCCGCCTGCAGCGCTACACCGCCGAGAAGAAGGCCGTGTCCATCGCCCTGCTGGGCAATGCGGCCGAGGTGCTGCCTGCGCTGGCTGCGCGGGTGAAGGCTGGCACCGCGCTGCGGCCGGACCTGGTGACCGACCAGACCTCCGCCCACGACCTGATCAACGGCTACCTGCCGGTGGGCTGGACGGTGCCGCAATGGAAGGAAGCCGCCGCCGACCCGGCCCGTCATGCCGAACTGCGCGACGCCGCCGCCAAGGGCTGCGCGGTGCATGTCCAGGCGATGCTGGACTTCCAGGCGATGGGCATTCCCACCGTCGACTACGGCAACAACATCCGCCAGGTGGCGCTGGATCAGGGCGTGAAGAACGCCTTCGACTTCCCGGGCTTCGTGCCGGCGTATGTGCGTCCGCAGTTCTGCGAAGGCCGCGGGCCGTTCCGCTGGGTGGCGCTGTCCGGCGATCCCGAGGACATCTACAAGACCGACGCCAAGATCAAGGAACTGTTCCCGCACCACGCCGGCGTGCACCGCTGGCTGGACATGGCGCGCGAACGCATCAGCTTCCAGGGCCTGCCGGCACGCATCTGCTGGCTGGGCCTGGGCGAGCGCCATCGCGCGGGACTGGCCTTCAACGAGATGGTGCGCAGCGGTGAGCTGAAGGCGCCGATCGTGATCGGGCGGGACCATCTGGACTCCGGCTCGGTCGCCAGCCCCAACCGCGAGACCGAGCGGATGCAGGACGGCTCGGACGCGGTCTCCGACTGGCCGCTGCTCAATGCGCTGCTGAACACCGCCGGGGGCGCGACCTGGGTGTCGCTGCACCACGGCGGCGGCGTGGGCATGGGCTATTCGCAGCACAGCGGGGTGGTGATCGTCTGCGACGGGACCGACGCCGCGGCCCGCCGCATCGAGCGGGTGCTGTGGAACGATCCCGGCACCGGCGTGATGCGGCATGCGGACGCCGGTTATGCCAGTGCCCAGCAGTGCGCCCGGGAACGCGGCCTGCATCTGCCGATGCTGGATCGCTGAAGGCTGACGCCACAACCCCAACGGCCCCCTACCGACCCTGTGGCGGATGACGCGGCGACTTCCCCTCGCCGCTCACGCCGCCAGACCTCTTCCCTCTTCAGCATGACCACCACGCTCGAACTCATCCCCGGTCAATTGACGCTGGACGCGTTGCGCCAGATCCGCCATGGCGACGTGCGCCTGTCCCTCCATGCCGATGCCCACGCCGCCATTGCCCGCAGCGCGGCGGTGGTGCAGGCCGCGGCCGCCGGCGATGACCCGGTCTACGGCGTCAACACCGGCTTTGGCAAGCTGGCCTCCAAACGCATCAACAAGGACGAGCTGGCCGCCTTGCAGCGCAACCTGATCCGCTCGCACTGCGTGGGCGTGGGCGCGCCGCTGGCACCGCCGGTGGTGCGGCTGATGCTGGCCACCAAGGCCGCTTCGCTGGCGCGCGGCTTCTCCGGCGTGCGGCCGGTCGTGGTCCAGGCCCTGCTGGACGCCTTCAATGCCGGGTTGGTGCCATATGTGCCGGCGCAGGGCTCGGTCGGTGCTTCAGGCGACCTGGCGCCGCTGTCCCACATGACGCTTGCGCTGATGGGTGAAGGCGAAATGCTGGTGGACGGTCAGCGCCGTCCGGCCGGCCCCGAGCTGGCGCGGGCCGGCATTGCACCGCTGGTGCTGGAGGCCAAGGAAGGTCTGGCGCTGATCAACGGCACCCAGACCTCCACCGCGCTGGCGCTGGAAGGCCTGCTGCGTTTCGAGACCGTCTATGCGAGCGCGATCGTGACCGGCGCCCTGAGCCTGGATGCTGCGCGCGGCAGCGATGGCCCCTTCGATCCCCGCATCCATGAAGTCCGCGGCCAGCCCGGCCAGATCGAAGCCGCTGCGGCCTACCGGGCGCTGCTAGTGGGCAGCGCCATCCGCCAGTCCCACCGCGAGGGCGACGACCGGGTGCAGGACCCCTACTGCCTGCGCTGCCAGCCGCAGGTGATGGGCGCCTGCCTGGACCAGGCCCGTTATGTGCGCGACGTGCTCCTGCGGGAAGCCAATGCCGTGACCGACAACCCGCTGGTGTTTGCGGGCGAAGACGGCCGCAGTGCCATGATCAGCGGCGGCAACTTCCATGCGGAGCCGGTGGCCCTGGCCGCCGATGCCCTGGCCTGCGCCATTGCGGAAGTCGGCGCCATCGCCGAGCGCCGCATCGCGATGCTGATCGACACCGGCGTGTCCCGCCTGCCGCCCTTCCTCACCGCCAATGCGGGGCTGAATTCCGGCTTCATGATCGCCCATGTGACGGCTGCCGCCCTGGCCAGCGAGAACAAGTCCCTCGCCCACCCGGCCAGCGTAGACAGCCTGCCGACCAGCGCCAATCAGGAAGACCATGTGTCCATGGCCACCTTCGGTGCCCGCCGGCTGGGCCCGATGCTGGACAACACCGGCCACATCGTGGCGATCGAGCTGCTGGCGGCCGGCCAGGGCATCGAGTTCCTGCGGCCGCTGCGCAGTTCGGACACGCTGGAGGCGGTGCACGCCCTGCTGCGTCACCACTGCCCGCCGATGCCGGACGACCACTATCTCGCGCCTGACATCGAACGGGCGGCGGCCCTGGTTCAAGCGGGGGAACTGGCAACATTGCTGAACAAGAGAACTGCTATGGTGCTGCTGGACTGATCCAGCCAACACCGTTTCATGCAGACCTCCATCCTCCCGCTTTCCACAAAGATCGCTGCCCAGCTCACCGCACGGATCACCGGCCTGATCACTGCACGGCTTCTGCTCGTCCTGCTCGGACTCCTGAGCCTGGGCCTGACCAGCGCCCACGCCGCCACCCGGGTGACGTTCGAGATCGACATGCGGGAGGAGATCAGCGCCGGTCGCTTTGATCCGGCCAAGGACCGGGTGGGCATCCGCGGCGGTGCTCCGCTGAGCTGGGACCGTCCGCTGTACGCCTATCCCGCGCCGGCAGCCCCGACCGCCGCGCGTCCCGCCTCCGACGGCAAGTCCGCCGACGACGGCCTCTGGACGGCGGAACTGACGGTGGACCGGGTGCCCCTGAACGGCGCCCTGCTCTACAAATTCCGGATCGAACGTGCCAACCAGGGCAGCAGCGAGGGATGGGAGCCCGGCCCCAACCGCAGCCTGGAACTGGTGGCGGACCGGGTGCTGGTGGCCCGGGCCTTCGGCGCGCCGGCCGCGCCCATCTCCATCAGCCGCGCCGGCCAGATCGACCAGCTGCCACCGCTGGGGGACGACCGCATCGCACCTCGCAGCATCCAGGTCTGGCTGCCGCCGGCCTACGCCCAGCATCCCGAGCGGCGCTACCCGGTGCTCTACCTGCATGACGGCCAGAATGTCTTCGACGCCGCCGCTGCCGGCGCCGAATGGGGCTTCGACGAAACCGCCCAACGCCTGGTGGTGGATGGCGAGATCCAGCCGCTGATCATCGTGGCGGTCGCCAGCGGCCCGCGTCGCGTGGACGATTACACCGCCACCCGTATCGACCTGGACGGCGTCGCTCAGGGCGGCAAGGCGGCGGACTATGCGCGCTACCTGATCCATACCGTCAAGCCGGCCATCGACCAGCGCTACCGGACCCTGCCCGACCCCGGTCATACTGCCGTGGGCGGCTCGTCGCTCGGCGGCATCCTGAGCCTGTGGCTGGTGCTGCATCATGACGATGTCTTCAGCGGTGCGCTGGTGGTGTCTCCGTCCCTGTGGTGGGACAACGAATTCCCCCTGCGCGACCTGGTGCGCACGCCGCTGTCCGGCGCGCCGCGCCCCAAGCTCTGGCTGGACATGGGCAGCGAAGAGGGCAGCACCGCCATCCGACAGTTGCGGGTGCTGCGCAGCACGCTGCTGAACCGCGGCTGGAACCGCAACGACATCAACTACCTGGAAGCCCGCGGCGGAGCCCATGACGAGACGAGTTGGGCGGCCCGCGTGGCGCCGATGCTGATCTTCCTGGATCGCACCGTCTGGCCGGGTCAGGCCACACCGCGCATGCCCAAAGGCTCGGACGATCCGTTCCCGCCGGACATGCCCCGCTCGCCGGAGCGGCACGGGAACTGACGGCTCAATATCGGCCCGTCGCCCCGGCCACCCGAAGGTAGACGTAGGCCACCCAGGCCACCAGCGCGCGGCGCAGCATGCCGCGCAGGCCTTTGCCGTCCGGCTGCTCCACCCGGCGTGACTGGGCGATGGCGGCGTCGAACTCACGCACCACATCGCCGGCGAAGCCGGCATCCTGGACCACCACATTGGCTTCCAGGTTCAGCAGCAGCGACAGCGGATCGATGTTGCTGCTGCCCACGGTCGCCCAGTCGTTGTCCACGACGCAGACCTTGGCATGCAGGAAGGCCGGCGTGTATTCGAAGATCTGCACGCCGTGGCCGAGCAGTTCGTCATAGAGCGCATGGGCCGCCAGCGCGGCGATGCGGTAGTCCACCTTGCCCTGCAGCAGCAGGCGCACCTGCACGCCGCGTTTGGCGGCCTCCTTGAGCGCACGGCGGAAGCGCTGGCCCGGGTAGAAATACGGCGTGATCAGGTCCACCCGGGTGGTGGCGCCGCGGATGGCATTCACATACGCCCGCTCGATGGTGCGGCGCTGGCGCAGGTTGTCCCGCAGCACAAAAGCAGCCCGCACCGGTGCAAGGCGGCGCGGGTCGCCGGCCCGGTGGCTGGCGCGAGGCATGCGAACCCGTCGCATCAGCCGACGCGCCCGGCGCAGCGGCGCGGCACTGCGCACCAGCGCCCGCAGCTCATCGCCGAAGTCATGGCCCAGCCAGGCGCGGGTCCACACCGCCCGCACCGCCTGCTCCACCGGTCGGACCACGGCGCCACGCAGCGAGGCGGCGAAGTCCAGCCGGGGCGTTTCGGTGCGGCCGTGGTGCAGGTCCACCCGGTCTTCGATGATGTTGATGCCGCCGACAAAGGCCACATCGCTGTCCACCACGCAGAGCTTCTGATGCAGCCGCCGCAGTTGCCCCGGATGCAGCCAGTTCCACCAGCGGTCGATCGGACGGAACACCGCCAGGGCCACCGGCGCCTGGGCGAGCTGCTGGCGCAGCCAGGCCAGGCTCGACTTGGAGCCGAAGCCGTCGACCACCACCCTCACCCGCACCCCTCGCAAGGCGGCACGGCACAAGGCGTCGGCCGTGGCGAGGCCCGCCTCATCATCATGAAAGATGTAGGTGGCCAGCCAGACCTCATGACGGGCCTGGTCGATGGCAGCGATCTGCGCCGGAAACAGCGCATCCCCACCGCGCAGCAGTTCGACGGCATTGCCGCCGCTGAAACTGGGCTGGGCGCTGAGGGTCCAGGGAAAGTGGGCGTCCTGCGGGCGGTTCAGGCAGCGCTCCTTCGCATCAGCGGTCGAGCACCAGCTCCGCCAGCAGCGGCAGGTGGTCCGACATCCGGGCCCAGCTCGGACCGCGCGGCACCTTCATGTCGACGCAGCGCAGGCCCCGCACATAGATGCGGTCGAGCGCAAATACCGGCACGCGGGAGGGGAAGGTGGGCAGACGGGCCCGGCCGGGCACCAGCGCGCGGTGCAGCCCGCCTTCCTTCATCGGGCCGTCCAGGCGCTCGCCCCAGTCGTTGAAGTCACCGGCCACCACGAGCGGGGCGTCGGTGGGCACATGGTCGGAGATGAACCGGGCCAGCCGCTGCACTTGGCGCACCCGGCTGCCGTGGATCAGGCCCAGATGGGCCACCACCGCATGCACCTCGCGCCCCTGCCAACGCACCGGCACGTGCAGCAGGCCGCGCTGTTCAAAGCGGTGGTCGGAGACGTCGTGATGGCCGATATCGCCGATCGGGTAGCGCGACAGCAGTGCATTGCCGTGCTCGCCATGGCGGGTGATGGCGTTGGTGCGGTAGGCCACTTCGTAGCCCTCCGGCGCCAGGAATTCCGCCTGGCCCTGCTCCGGCCAGCCGAACCAGGTCCGCTCGAACTGGCGGGCTTCCCGGTGGTGGAACAGGCGTACTTCCTGGAGGAACACCAGGTCGGCGTCCAGGGCCTGCACGCCCATGCCGAGGTTGTGGATCTCCAGCCGTTTGCTGGGCCCCACGCCGCGCACGCCCTTGTGGATGTTGTAGGTGGCCACCCGCAGGCGATCAGCGCTTTCGGCGGGGCTGGTGTCGGTGGTGGCGGAATTGCTGGCCGCCGCATGCCGGGGGGTCGGGCGGGTCATCGGGCAGCTCCGGAGGCGGCGGCCGTGGCGCCGGTCGCGCGACCGCCCGCAAGCCCATCGCCCAGGTGTGCCGGCAGCTGAAGAATCGCTTCGGCATTGGAGGGCGAAAAACAGAGGTCCGCCGCTTCCCGCCAGGGCAGCCAGCGGTACTGCAGGTGCTCGCGGGGGGCCAGCGTCACCGGGGTCCCTTCAGGAACACAGAGGCCAAACACATGCTCGGTGTTGTGGGTGACGCCCGGCGCATAACGGTGCCGCCAGACCGGATAGATCTCGTACACGTTGGCCAGGCCCCAATCCTTCAGCGCCTGCGGCGGCAGCGCGGCGACGTCGATCCCGGTTTCTTCCAGCACTTCACGGCTGGCGGTGCCGGGCAGCGGCTCGTCCAGCTGGTCCTTGGAACCGGTCACGCATTGCCAGAAACCCGGGCGGTCCGCCCGCTCCAGCATCAATACGTCCAGCGTCGGCGTGTGGATCACCACCAGCACCGATTCAGGAATTTTGTGGGGATGCGGCTTCAGGACATCGCTCATGGGCGAAAGCATATCGCAGCGCCAATGTCCGCCAGGTCGCAAGGTCGAGCCGGGAGTTGCGGGAAATCTTTCCATCATGCGTTTTGCTGGCGAATGACATGCCATGACACACACGGGCGACCTCCGCCATTCGACACATCGACAGCCCCCTCCAGCAATCAAGCTTTACCTGGGCGGCATCTGGCGTCGGTCAGATGTCCGGTTGGACGGAAGCAACGCTTTCTGACGCGCGCGGATGGGCCGGTATTCGGCCGATGGCCGCCGCGGTGAATTCGCAAAATTCTGTTCATCGCAACCGGCACCCAGGAGGGCCTCATGACCTCGATCCCCAACGCATCTCTGGTCGCTTCGCGGCAGCTGACCTCCCGCCCCAGCGGCAGTTATGAGATCAACGCCCGCGAGTACGGCACGATGGCGGCATCGGCCATCGGGCTGGGCCAGGCGCTTTATCAAGGCACTGACAACGCGGTGTCCTCCATCGTCTCCCTCAGCGAAGAAGGCCTGCAGGCGCTGGAGCACGGCGCCAGCAGCGTCGGCAGCGCGCTCAGCGAAGGCGCCGATGCCCTGGGCGACGCGGCAGTGTCGGTCGGCCATGCGCTCAGCGAAGGGGCCGGTGCGGTGGGTGACGCCGTGTCGTCCGTGGGCGAGGCCATCGGCGATGGCGCCACTGCCGTGGCCGACGCTCTGAGCCATGGCGCCGCCTCGGTCAAGAACGCCGTTGTCAGCGGTGCGCACAGTCTGGCCCACGGCGTCAGCGCCGTGGTGGACGAAGTCGAAGACGTCGGCAGCACGGTGGCTGGTTACGTGTCGGCGGGCGCCGTGGCAGGGCGCGCGCTGATCGATGAGCTGCTGTGATGCAGCCCCGACACACATGGCCGCGCTGGCTTCGGCCCCGGCACCTGAACGGGCACCCGCACCGGCCACCAACTCCTGCTCACCACGGACGCCGCAGCCTGCACGCGCTTGCCCTGGTTCTCGCGCTTTCTGCGGGCCTCACCGGATGCTCGCTGTTCAGTCCGCTGCCAACGATCGAGCTGGTCAAAGCCAGTGCCAGCGCGGCGACCGTGGCCATCGGCCAGGGCCCCAACAAGGCCAGCAACACCGTCTTCCAGGGCAATGCGGTGCCAACGCGGGTCTGCATTGAATACAACCGGTCGCTGGCCATGGCGGACTTCGTGCCGGCGCTGATGGCCGAACTCAAGGCGCATGACGTGTCGGCGCGGGTGTTTGATGTGGGTGTGCGGCCGGGGGACGACGAATGCCCCGCCTGGCTGCACTACCAGGGCCTGCAGCAGTGGGACAAACCGCCGCTGTCGGACCAGATGCGTCCCTATCTGGCGCAGGCGACGCTGAGCCTGCATGACGCCGGCGGACGCCTGATGTCGGCCAGCAGCTACCAAAGTGAAGAAGCGGTGATGGGCCTGGGCAAGTGGGGGTCGACCCGCAACAAGCTGGCGCCGGTCGTGACCGCCTTGCTGACCGGGTTCCAGAGTTGAGGGCGACGCAGCCAACGGCACCGATCTGCGCCTTCGCTTCACCGCTTCGCTTCCACCGAATCGCATTCCCAATTCCACCGCGAGAACCTCATGTCCCGACTCACCGCCACCGCACTGCTGATCGTTTCCCTGCTGGCCACGGCCTGCGCTTCGCGCGACCCCATCCTGGTGCAGGACCCCGTCCATGTGATGCCGCCCGCGGAACCCGCCTACGTCGAGCGCACCAACAACGGCGCCATCTACCAGCCTGGCATGGCAGCGGCCTCGCTTTTCACCACCGAACGCCGCGCGCGTCAGGTGGGCGACTCGCTCAAGGTGGTGATCAGCGAATCGCTGAACGCCAATCAGAAGACCAAGACCGACACCAGCCGGGAGAACGCGCTGGCGGTCAAGGGCCCCGGTGGATCCAGCAATGTCGGCCTGATCGACAAGCTGCTCAAGGCCGACGCCTCCGCGTCCGGCAGTGACTCCTACAAAGGCGACGGCAGCACCCAGAACAGCAGCAGCTTCAACGGGCAGATGGCGGTGTCGGTGATCAATGTGCTGCCCAATGGCCATCTGGTGGTGGCCGGCGAGCGGAGCGTCGCGATGAATGGCGGCATGAACACCCTGCGCTTCTCCGGCATCGTGAACCCGCAGGACATCCGCAGCGGCAATCAGGTCACCTCGTCAGACATCGTCAATGCACGGATGGAGCTGGTGGGGCGCGGCGAAGTGGCGGATGCGTCCCATCGCAGCTGGCTGCAGCGGGTGCTGGCGAGCAGCCTGTCGATCTGGTGACCGGCGGGAGGGACGCATCCCTCCGCGTGGTGAGACTCTTGGTGGGTGGGCGCGGATAGCAACTTTGAGCTAGTTAACCCAAACAAGTCAGCATATTTAGGCAGGCGCGCGCAGCGCCTCGGGGTTGGAGACTGTCGGTGTTCCCCAGCAAAGGCAGTCACCATGAAGCAACCCACCCACACCGTCCGGTCAGTCCCCGCGCAAGAAGCTGCTGGCCTGTCATCGCCGACCCCGGCTGGCGCTCGTGTGAGCTTGTCGGGCGCATCGGCGGCATCGGGCGCACCCCTCGCATCGGGCTCCCCCGTCCGCGTCGGCGCGTCCGTCATGGGCCGTGAGGCGGCCCTGCCGGATGCGACTGGAGCCCGGGGCTTTGGGAAGGTGTCCCGACGTCCGGCGGACGACGAGGACGAAGGGACCGGCTCGCTGGCATCCGTTCCGCCTGAGACGGACGCCGGGCTCGCGGACGAAGCGGCATCTGCCGCGGTGGACGGCGGGGCACCTGCCGCCGAGGCCACCGGCGAGGCAGACGCCGCCAGCACAGAGGCGCTGCAGACGCTGGACGACGGTGGTCCGGAAGAAGAAGAGGACGATGACGCTGCCGCCTTCTGGCTGTTGGGTGGAAGCGGGAGCGCTCTGGGTCTGCTGGGTCTCGGGGCTGCGGCGGGCCTGGTCGCGGCGGCGGGCGGAAGCGGTGGCGGCCGGGATGACCGTCAACCCCCTGCTGGCGCGGATGCTTCCGATACGTCTGGCGCTTCCGGTGTGCCTGGGGCCTCGGGTGCCTCGACTTCGGAGGGTTTGGATGGCTCGTCCGATCCGGCGAGTTCGTCCGATGCGGCTGGCCCGTCCGATTCGGCGAGTTCTTCCGATGCGGCCGCACCGTCCGATGCGGCGGGTTCGTCGGAGGCCGACGCCCCTTCTGATTCCGGGATCGCATCAGACGCTGGCGATGCATCCGGATCTTCCGGCGCGTCATCGTCGGACGCTTCTGAAGCGCCTGACCCTTCGGAAGTCTCTGACCCGTCCGCCACGCCACCGGACCCCGCACCGCCCTCGGACGAGACCCAAGCGGGCGACGCCACCGACGAGATGCCGGACCTGACGACGCCGGTCGCGCCCCCGCCGACGCCAGCGCCGACGCTGGTCCTTGTGAGTGACACCGGGGACTCTTCCATCGACCGCATCACCTCGGACGGCACGCTCCGGGTCGAGGGCGTGGTGCCGGGTCACCGCTGGGAGTTCAGTCTTGACGGTGGCCAGACCTGGGTGACGGGCACCGACGGCGAGATCCCCGGCACCTGCTTTTCCGACTCCGGCAGCCACACCGTGCTGGTGCGTCAATCGGATGACGCCGGCAGCGCCAGTGAGATCGGCGAATTCGCCTTCTTCCTGGACCGGGAGGTGGCAGTGCCGGTGCTCTCGCTGCCAGGGACACCGGTGTCGGTTGGCGATACCTGGGTCACGAGCAGCCCCCAGGCGCTTGTCTCCGGACTGGAGGAGGGCGCCACCTGGGAGTATTCGATCGACGGGGGCCTGAGTTGGAAGATCGGCACAGGCGGCGCCGTGGACCTCAGCGACCTGCAGGAAGGCCCCACAGAAGTATGGGTGCGCCAGACCGACATCGCCGGCAACGTGAGTGCCATCGGCCAGCTCGGGTTTGTGCTGGACACTTCCGCGGCCGCCCCTGAACTCTCGCTGATGGTGGACAGCGGCGTGTCCGCGACGGACGGCGTCACGTCCGACGGCCGTGTGGCGATCCAAGGTCTGGAGGACGGGGCCACCTGGCACTATTCCATCGATGGTGGCAACACCTGGCAGGTGGGCACCGGCACCTCCCTGGACCTCTCCGGTCTGCCGGACGGCGACGTGCAATTGCTGGTCCGCCAGACGGACCTCGCAGGCAATGTGAGCAGCGCGTCGCAACTGGATGTCGTGCTGGACACCAGCGCCGCGCCTCCCTCCCCCACGCTGACACTCGACACGGGCGCCTCCGCCGCCGACCGGGTCACGCGCGACGCCAGCATCACCGTCCAGGGCCTCGAAGATGGCGCGCTGTGGGACTATTCCGTAGACGGTGGCACCACCTGGCTCGCCGGCTCCGGCACCACCCTGGATCTCTCGGCCGTGCCCGACGGCGAGGTGCAACTCCTCGTCCGCCAGACCGATGTGGCGGGCAACGCCAGTGAGGCCGCCTCGCTGGACTTCGTGCTCGACACCACCGTGACCGCCCCCGCCCTGCTGCTGCTGCAGGACACCGGCACCTCCGCGTCCGACGGGATCACCCGCGACGGACGGGTGCAGATCCTCGATCTGGAAACCGGCGCGACCTGGGACTATTCCCTCGACGGCGGCCTCACCTGGACCGCCGGCAGCGGCACGATCCTCGATCTGGCGGACATCACCTCCGGCCCGATCCAACTGCTGGTCCGCCAGACCGACATCGCCGGCAACGTCAGCGGCGTCACCTCCCTCGATCTCGTGCTGGACACCACCAGCGACGCCCCCACCCTCACCCTGCACACCGACACCGGCAGCGACGCGACCGACCTCATCACCCAGGTCGGCCAGATCCAGATCGAAGGCCTGGAAACCGATGCCACCTGGGACTATTCCACCGACGGTGGCGTCACCTGGCTGCCCGGCACCGGCACCTCGCTGGATCTCTCGGCGATGCCGGATGGCAACGTCCAGCTGCTGGTCCGCCAGACCGACGTGTCCGGCAACTCGAGTGCCATGGCGCAGCTCGATTTCGTGATCGACACCGCGGTGTCGGTGCCCAGCGTCACGCTGGCCGAAGACAGCGGCGCCTCGGCGACCGACCACGTCACACGCAACGGCCTGCTGGAAATCAATGATCTGGAACCCGGCGCCACCTGGGCGTTCTCCCTGGACGACGGCCTCACCTGGACCCAGGGCGAGGGTAGCTCGCTCGACCTGGCCGCCGTCGCGGGCGCCGGTCACCACACGGTGCAGATCCGCCAGAGCGACCGTGCCGGCAACATCAGCGAGATCACCCGCATCGACCTGACCGTGCTCCTGGACGCGCCGACCATCGACCTGCTGACCGATGCCGGCCTGCAGGACGAGACCCGCGTCGTCGTTGGCATCAACGCGGCTCAACAAGGTGTCAGCCTGGTGAGCACCACCGCGGAACTGAGCACCGCCGAGCTGCGCACGCTCTACATCCGCATCGACGCCGGCTTCGCCGCCGACGACCAGTTCAGCTTCCACGACGGTCCCGTGCTGGATCGGGACCTGTCCGCCACCGACCTCACACTGCTCGACATCCCCGGCCTGGATCTCCGCTACGACGCCACCACCCGACTGCTGGTCATCCAGAAATCCGATGGCACCACCCTCACCGGGATGGAAGCCAGCACCCTGGCCAATGCGCTGCGACTGACCAGCCTCGGCACCGTGCCGACTTCAGGCGAACGGACCGTCTCCATCTGGGGCGAGGACCTCGCCGGCAATGTGGGCGCACCGTCCACCGTCCGCGTCACCATTGACATCCGCGCCCCGAGTCTGGACCTCAACGGTGCACTGGACGGTGTGGAGCCCCTCACCCATGTCGGCTCGCTGGCCACGCCGGTCCGGGTGTTTGCCGAAGACCTGACCATCACCCACGACAATCCCGACGCGCGTTACTCCCTCATCTCCGTGCGCGGCTTTGGTGGCGGCACCAGCGTGGACGACCAGCTGTGCAGCCAGACGGCGCTCGGTCTGATCACTCTGGAGGACGGCCTGCAGTGGCAGCTCGGCGAGACCGTGTGGACGGTCACCCGCGTTTCCACCCGCTACAGCTTCACCACGGCCGATGGCAGCCTGGCCAGCCAGGAGGCCGTGACCGCGCTGCTCGAATCGCTGCGCCTGATGAATGATTCGGTCGACCCGGGTCAGGGCGAGCGCCGCTTCACCGTCGTGTTGACCGACGAAGTCGGCAACTCCGGCCGCGCCGAAGGCTCGGTGGTGCTGGACCACATCGCCCCCATCGTGGACCTGAACGGCCTGGCCGACGGTCTGGATCATGCGACCCAGGTCGCCGCCGGCGTGAGCTGGATGCTGCCGGTGTTCAATCCGGCCACTGCGTCCCTCACCGACGACAGCCCCATCACGCTCCTGACGCTGACCTTCTCGTCGGCGCTGAGCAATGCCTTCCAGACGGCCGCCGGCCAGCAGGAGCGCATCGGCCTGTCCGACGGCGACGACACCGATGGCATGGCGGACGCGCTGGTGCTCGGCCTGGGCGGCACACTGATCAACGATCGACTGATTCCCGGGCGCACCATCACGCTGACGCTGTCCGCCGATGCGGCCCAGCCGACGCTGGTCATCAGCGCGGATGCGCCCCTCACCGCCGAACAGGCCTCCCAGCTGCTGCAGTGGCTGCGCTTCGAGGGCGACGCGAATGCGGCCCTGGGCGGCCGCACCGTGGCGGTCACCGCCACCGATGTCGCCGGCAACACCTCGGCGACGCCCACCTTGTCGCAGATTCAGGTGCTGCCGGAAGGCACCCCGATGGTGTTCCTCCATCCCGACAGTGACAGCGGGACCTACCACTCCGACAGCATCACCCGTCTGGATGGCTCTGCGGCGGCGCCCCTGCGGCTGCGCGGCGCCGGCCGCCCAGGAGCGACCCTGCTGGTGTATCTGGACGCTGACCGCGATGGCGTCGGTACGCTGGCCGAGCAGGTCGGCACGGTGGTGTGCGACGCTCAGGGCCGCTGGGAACTTCAGCTGCCGGCCAACGCGCTGGCCGACGGCAGCTACCAGTTCATCGCCGTGGATGCGGTCGCCGGCCTGACCTCCCCGGCGCTGACGATGACGGTGGACACCCGGCCGCCCGCCAGTGCCTACGACATGGGTGCGTCGGTCGCGCTGTCGCCGGTGCTGTTTGGCGTGTCGGACGCCTTCGAGCGGGTGCTGGTGGAGATCGACACCGACAACAACCTGCTCAACGGCTATGAGCTGCGGTATGAAACCCGCTCCGATGCCGCCGGCCAATGGCAGATCGACACCCGTTTTGCGACGCCGGTGTGGGGCAGCTTCGAATCCTTCCGGGACGGCGCCACCGTCAACACCCGCGTGACCACCTTTGACATGGCGGGCAATACGACCGTCCGGGAGGATTCCGCCCCCGCCATTGCCTCGGTCTTCAACCTCTCCGATGCGCAGGTGGTGGAAGGCGTGGACGGGACCCGGGAGCTGGTGTTCATGGTCAGCCGCAGCGGGGACCTCAGCAGCGAAGGCAGCGTGGACTGGTCGCTGGACCTGTTGCGCAGTTCGGCCACCAACAACCCGAACGGCCTGCTGTCCGACCTCGATTTCTCCGGCGCGGCGTCGGGCCGGGTGCAGTTTGCTGCCGGCGAAACCCAGCAGCTGGTGCGCTTCACCGTTGCGGGCGATTACTACCGCGAGGTGAACGAACGCCTGATGGTGCATCTGGAAGATGCCCAGGGCGGGACCATTGGCGATGGTCTGGGCATCGGCACCATTTATGAAGTCGACATCGACCGGATGCAGGCCGCCTACAGCATGCGCAACCTGAATCCGAATCTCAACACCGCGTCCATCCGGGTCCGGCGCTCTTCCGACGATCAGGAGATGGACATCGGCTTTGATGCCAACGGCCTCCTGGACCGGACAGCCTTGCTGAATTTTGTGGGGCGCGGCAGCACCGATCGCGGATTCGTGACCACCTGGTACGACCAGTCGGGCCACGGTCGGGACATGGTGCAGAGCGTTGCGTCCAAGCAGGGCGTGGTCGTGGATGGCGGCGTGGTGGTGACGCGGGCAGATGGAACCGTGGGCATCAGTTTCAACAGCCGCAACGGTACTTCGGACGATTTCATGATGGCCAACGGCCTGGCCGGTAAGGACTGGACGAGCGCACTGATCTACGCGAAGGTGCAGTCGGAGGGCTCCCGCGATGGCTCGCTCTTCAACCTGGGCACCAGCCAGAGCGGGCGCCTGAGTGCTCACTATCCGGAGGGCAGTCGCGGCTACGTGTTCGACGTCAACAACTACGATGCCACGGGCCGACTGTCTCGCGCCGTCTCAGGCGGGAACTCGGCGCTCGTGGGCCTGGCCAACGACATCGTCTTTGAAGCCCATTCCGGCAACACCACGGCGGGAACCGCCAGCCTCAACTACACCGACTCGGCGCAGGCCATCTACGAAAACGGCGTCCGCGTGACTTCGGACAGCACCCTGGCGGCCACCTTCCCCACCTCCACCCAGTGGCGCCTGGCCATGCACGGCACCGACAGTGCGTATTACCAGCAGGTCATCTACAACGAGTTCATGGTCTATCTCGATACGGCCAACAGCACGCCGGAGATGCAATCGCTGCTGGGGACGGCCAATGATGACGTGCTGACCTATTCGGGCGAGCGCAGCCTGCTTCGCATCGACGGGATGGCGGGCCACGACACCCTCTACCTGTCCGGCGCGACGGACATCGACTTCGGCCAGTTCAGCGGCGGTGTGCGCGGCCTGGCCCAGGTGTGGATGGACAACGACCGCGCCAACACCCTCACCCTGACCACCGCCACCCTGGCCGCCAACGGCAGCATGCCGCTGACGGTGGTGATGGGTGAAGGCGACAGCGTGGTGCTCAACGGCCAGCGCTTTGACTACGACGAGGACCGCCTGCAGACGCTGGTGATCGGGCAGGACCGGGACGAGGTGCTGTTCAGCACCAACCGCAACGATGTGATGCGCGGCGGCGCTGGCGCGGACACCTTCACCTGGCGTGCGGAGCAAGGCGGTGTGGATACGGTCCTGGATTTCAGCGACGCCCAGGGCGACCGTCTGGACCTGAGCCTGCTGCTGCAGCGCATGACGGCGGGGCGGGAAGATCTCTACCTCAACCGCCAGCTCGATGCCAACGGGCAAGTGATGCTGCTGGTGGACCGTGACGGCCGCGGACACTTCCAGGCTCCGGACCTGGTGATCCTGCTCGGCTCGGCCCATCCGGCGGATTCGATCTCCATCGTCACCCAGTACGGGGTGGCGACGCTCTGATCCGTCAGCGGGCGGCGGGACGGCGGGGTGGCGCGGTCGGTGATGACGGCTGCGTTGGTGGTGCCGCTGTTGCCGCCGTTGCCGCTGTTGCCGGCTGCGACGAGGCCGCCGAGGCAACAGATGGAGCTGATTGCGCTGACTGCGCAGCTTGTGCCAGCGCCGCGGCGACAGCGGACAGCCGCTGAAGATCCCGGCGAATGGCCTCCGGGGTCGCTCCCGACTGCGCCCGCGCTGACAGCGCCGCCAGTGCGTCACTGAGCGCCGACGCATCCTGCGCCAGTTGGGTCATATCCCCCGGCATGCTGCCCGACGGCAGGGGCTGATCAAATCGGGCCAGCTGTTCCAGGCGCGCCGGCAACGCCGACTGGCCCAGCACCGCCTCGAGCCGTTGCCGCTGCTGCTGGTGATGCCAGCTCGGGCCCAGCGCGCCACGGTCGGCCATCAGCTGGCTGAGCCGCGCATGCGCCGCCGCCTGGACGGCGCGCGACTGCAGCGCTTCGCCCAGCGCCAGCGCTTCCTGCGCATGGACCAGGGACTCTTCGTCCTGCAGCTCGCTCAGCAGCAGCAGGCACTGCGCCTGCAGCCAGCGATAGTCACAGCGACGCGCCAGTTGCAAAGACGCGCGGGCAAGCAGCAGCGCCTGGCCGGGATCGCCGCTGTCACGGGCGCCCCGGGCGCGGTGCCAGCCGGTCTCGGCCTCGTAATCGCGATGTCCGGCTTGACGGGCTGCGCGCTGCGCCTGGTCCAGCAAGGGAATGGCTGCTTCAGGCCCCACCGTGGCACGACTGGCCGCCGCCCGGTTCAGGCCGATCTTGGCGCGCAGGTAGGCGTCACCGCTCAAACCCGGATAGTGGCGCTCTGCCTGGTCCAGCACCCGGCCGCCGCGCGCCCAGTCGCCGACCGCAAAACACAGATGGGCCAGACCGATGCGGGCCAGACACGCCCATCGGGTGTCGTCGCGGGTCAGCTCCAGCGTCTGGCTCCAGGCATTGCAGGCCTGCAGGTAGTCGCCGCGCTGGTAATGCAGCCGGCCCAGCGCTTCACTGAGTTCCGCCGCCTGTTCCCGCGCGGCAACGTCCGCCCGATGCTGCGCCCGGTCGAGCGCCGATGCGAGGGCTGCTTCCAGCGCCCCTTGCAGCTCGGGCCCGCGGCCGCAGCGTTCCAGAATGAAAAACAGGCCCAGCAGGGCCTGATCCGGCGGGTCTTCCCCGCCGTGGTTCACCACCCGCTGCAGCACTGGCAGGGCCAGCGCGGGGCGGCGCATCAGCAGGCGCTCCCACCGGGCCGCGTCCCGGCCGGTGGATGCGACGGACGCACCCACCTTCAGGGACGGCGATGGCACCGGCATGCAGGCCCGCCGACGGGCTTACTCAGCCGCCGCTGCCGGGTTGCGCAGGCGGATGTGCAGCTCGCGCAGCTGCTTTTCATCCACGAACGACGGTGCACCGGTCAGCAGGCACTGGGCACGCTGGGTCTTGGGGAAGGCGATGACGTCGCGGATGGATTCCGCCTTGGTCATCAGCGTCACCAGACGGTCCAGGCCGAAGGCCAGGCCACCGTGCGGAGGCGCGCCGTATTGCAGGGCGTCCAGCAGGAAGCCGAACTTGATGCGCTGCTCTTCGGGGCTGATGTTCAGGGCCTCGAAGACCTTGGCCTGCACATCGGCGCGGTGGATACGCACCGAGCCGCCGCCCAGTTCCCAGCCGTTGAGCACCATGTCGTAGGCCTTGGCGATGCAGGCGCCCGGGTCGGTGACCATCAGGTCCTCATGGCCGTCCTTCGGCGCGGTGAACGGATGGTGCACCGCCGCCCAGCGGTTGTTTTCTTCGTCCTGCTCGAACATCGGGAAGTCCACCACCCACAGCGGCGCCCAGCGGTCTTCGAACAGGCCGCTGGTCTTGCCGAATTCGCTGTGGCCCACCTTCAGGCGCAGCGCGCCGATGGCATCGTTCACCACCTTGGCCTTGTCGGCACCGAAGAAGATCAGGTCGCCGTCCTGCGCGCCGGTGCGGGCCAGGATGTCGGCCACGGCCTTGTCGTGCAGGTTCTTGACGATCGGCGACTGCAGGCCTTCGCGGCCCTTGGCCACTTCATTGACCTTGATCCAGGCCAGGCCCTTGGCACCGTAGATCTTGACGAACTCGGTGTAGCTGTCGATCTCGCCTCGGCTCAGCTGGGCACCGCCCGGCACGCGCAGCGCGACCACACGGCCACCGGGGGTCGTGGCAGGGCCGGAGAAGACCTTGAAGTCCACATCGCCCATCACGTCGGTCAGCTCGGTGAATTCGAGCTTCACCCGCAGGTCCGGCTTGTCGGAACCGAAGCGGAACATCGCCTCGGCATACTTCATCACCGGGTAGTCGCCCAGCTCGACATTCAGTGCCTTGCGGAAGACATGACGGATCATGCCTTCGAACATGGCCCGAATCTCTTCTTCGGTCAGGAAGCTGGTTTCGATATCGATCTGGGTGAATTCGGGCTGGCGGTCGGCGCGCAGGTCTTCGTCCCGGAAGCACTTGGTGATCTGGTAGTAGCGGTCGAAACCGGCCACCATCAGCAGCTGCTTGAACAGCTGGGGCGATTGCGGCAGCGCGAAGAACATGCCGTCATGCACACGCGAGGGCACCAGGTAGTCGCGCGCGCCCTCGGGCGTGCTCTTGGTCAGCATCGGGGTTTCGATGTCGACAAAGCCATGCTCGTCCAGGAACTTGCGCGCTTCCATCGCCACGCGATAGCGCAGCATCAGGTTGTTCTGCATGTACGGACGGCGCAGGTCCAGCACGCGGTGCGTCAGGCGGGTGGTTTCGGAGATGTTCTCGTCATCCAGCGGGAACGGGGGCGTCACCGACGGGTTCAGCACTTCCAGCTCGTGGCACAGCACTTCCACCTTGCCGCTGACCAGGTTGCCGTTTTCGGTACCGGCCGGACGCGCGCGCACCTTGCCCACCAGCTTCAGGCAGAACTCGTTGCGCACGCCTTCCGCCACCTTGAACATTTCGGGGCGGTCGGGGTCGCAGACGATCTGCACCAGACCTTCACGGTCGCGCAGGTCGATGAAGATCACACCGCCGTGGTCGCGGCGACGATGGGCCCAGCCCATCAGGGTCACGGTTTGATCCAGCAGCTTTTCGCTGACTTGGCCGGCATAACAGGTACGCATGGAAACTCTCCGGAAATCGGGTGTCGACGGGGCACGCTCACAGGGGCGCGCACCCTAAAAAAAGGGTCTGATGGGCACTGGCGGGGCCTGGACGACCCTCAGGGCTGAGCGCTTGCCGAGGCGCTCAACCCGGTCAATTTCGGGCGCTCTCCGGGGCGGCGGGCAGCGTGACCGGGTGGGTGCCCTCCCCGGGCGCAGGCGCCACCACGCCCATGGAGATGATGTACTTCAGGGCTTCGTCCACGCTCATGGCCAGCGGCCTCAGCTGCGCGCGGGGCATCATCAGGAAGAAACCGGACGTGGGATTGGGGGTGGTGGGCACGTACAGGCTCACGTGCTCGTCCGCCGCGGCGCCACTGAGGGTGCCGAGCTGGTCCGCCACTTCGCCGGCCGGCTTGCCGGTGACAAAGGCGATGGTCCAGGAATGCGGATGGGGATAGGGCACCAGCACGGCTTCGCGGAATGCGTTGCCGCTGGAAGAGAACAGGGTGTCCGAGACCTGCTTGACCGAGCTGTAGATGCTCTTGACGATGGGGATCTTGTAGAGCAGCCGATCCCACTGATGCAGCCACCACTGGCCGAACATGTTGGCAACGAACATGCCGGTGAGCATCAGTGCACCCACCAGCACCACCACGCCCAGGCCCGGCACGTCGTGCAGGTCGCGCACCGAGGCGCTGGCCGATGCCGGCAGCACCGCGCCCACCGCCGAGAGCAGCCAGGCGAAGACGCCGTTGATGATGCCCAGCACCCACAGCAGCACCCAGATGGTGATCGCCAGGGGCAGCCAGACCAGCAGGCCGGTGATGATGTACTTTCTCATGCCTGGGTCCGGCCTTGTCGGTCAGTGGCAGGCGCAGCCGCCGCCACAGGAGGTGCCGGAAGATCCGGAGGAGCCCGACGACGATTCGCCGCCGCCACTGTTGCTGGCGGTGGAGGAACCGGTGTCCGCCGAAGTGGATCCGGCCGCCGCGGCACCGGCACCGGCACCGGCACCAGCACCAGCACCGGCGGCCGCGGGTGCACTGGTGCCCCCCGAGCCGCCGCGGAAGTCAGTGACATACCAGCCCGAGCCCTTGAGCTGGAAGCCGGCGGCCGTGACCTGTTTGCTGAAGGATTCCGCGCCGCAGGCCGGGCAGGTGGTCAGCGGAGCATCGGACAGCTTCTGCAGCACGTCCTTCGCGTGGCCGCAGATGCCGCAACGGTAAGCGTAGATCGGCATGGTATCGCCCTGGGTCAAAAACCCGAAATTATATAGAGGAGCGGCGGCCCGCCTTCGGGCGGGGCCGCTTGCAGTGCCCGAAGCGCCGGCCAAAGCGGTGCCGCCGTGGCGCTTTCGCCTCAGATCTTGTGGTGGGATCCGTGCGAGTTGCGGATCGCCTGCGGGCCCAGGGAGCCGATCAGCATGCCGGCGAAAGCCGCCAGGAAGCCGGCCAACTGGGCCGGGAACTGTTCGCCGGCCGGCGTCAGCAGGAACAGCAACCAGGCCACCACCCCCAAAGCGATGGCGAACAGCGCGCCCTGCGTCGTGGCCCGCTTCCAGTACAGGCCGAACACCAGCGGCACAAAGGCCCCGACCAGGGTGATCTGGTAGGCCGCCGACACCATTTCATAAATGGACGTGCCCTGCAGCGCGATCGCATACCCGCAGACGCAGACCGAGAAGATCAGCACCGCGATCCGCATGGTGCGCAATTCCTGCTTATCCGACACCCGCGGGAAGAACTGACGCCAGATATTTTCCACAAAGGTCACGGAGGGGGCCAGCAAGGTGGCTGACGCGGTGGACTTCAGCGCGGACAGCAGGGCCCCGAAGAACAGCACCTGCATCACGAACGGCATGCGCTCGATCACCAGCGTGGGAATCACCTTCTGCGGATCTTCGGCAATCAGCTGTTTGGCCTCGTCCGGCATGATGATCAGCGCGCTGACCACGATGAACATCGGCACGAAGGCGAACAGGATGTAGCAAAGGCCCCCGATCACCGGGCCGCGGGTGGCGGCACGCTCGTCCTTGGCGGACATCACCCGCTGGAAGACGTCCTGCTGGGGGATGGATCCCAGCATCATGGTGATGGCGGCGCCCACGAAAAACACCACATCATGGAAGGTGGGCTCGGGCAGGAACTTGAACATGTCCTGGCTGGTGGCCAGCGCAATGACCTTGTCGGCCCCGCCGGCCTTGTCGGCGGCGAACCACGCAATGATGGACAGTCCCACCACCAGGATGATCATCTGGATGAAGTCCGTCACCGCCACCGACCACATGCCGCCGAACAGCGTGTAGGCCAGGATGGACGCGGTGCCGATGACCATGCCCACCGGGATGGAGATGGCCCCGCCGGACAGCAGGTTGAACACCAGCCCCAGGGCGGTGACCTGCGCGGACACCCAGCCCAGGTAGGACAGGATGATGATGAAACTGCAGATCACCTCCACCACCCGGCCGTAGCGCTCGCGGTAGTAGTCGCTGATGGTCAGCAGGGTCATGCGGTAGAGCTTGGCCGCGAAGAACAGGCCCACCAGGATCAGGCAGGAGCCCGCCCCGAACGGGTCTTCCACCACCCCGTTCAGTCCGGTTTGGACAAATTTCGCGGGGATGCCCAGCACCGTTTCAGAGCCAAACCAGGTGGCGAAGGTGGTGGTGATGATCATCACCAGCGGCAGATGACGCCCGGCGATCGCGAAGTCGGCCGTGTTTTTCACCCGCTTGGCGGCCCAAAGGCCGATGGCGATGGTGACAAGCAGGTAAAGGATGACCAGGGTCAAAAGCATGGCGTCGGCCTTGGGAACTTTCGCGGGGATGCGGGGTTTGAAAAAGCGCGCGGATTATCCCTGGATCGGCGCCCCTCCCCCTTCGGGTCTGCCCGAATTCATCGAACTTGCCACGAAACCGAGGTCACTGATCGGGACCAGGGCGCGCGCTCAGGGCACTGACAAATTCATTCTTTATCGAACAGGAGTTCCCATGGCGGGATCAATTTTGGGTGGCATGGGCGGAGGCGGCGGTATGGCCGCCTTCCAGTCACAGCAGAACCAGCAGCAACTGGACATGGCCTCGGCCATGTCCAGCGCTCAAAACACGCAGACCATGGTTCAAAAGATGATGGAAGAGGCGAACCAAAAACGCACCACCGCGATGATCGAGAAGACGCAGTACTACAGCCACCTGCCGGACAAGATCAACCTCGGCCAGTGACCGGCCCTGCGTTCATTGTTCCGCTTGGTTTCCTCTTCCAAGTTTCCGTTTTTCACTCCCATTCATTTCACTGACAAGGACAGCACATCATGTCTGGAAGCACCCCTCAAGTTCACTATCACATGGAATCTCATCAGCCCCACATGCAGTGCATGGGCGGCGGCATGGGCAGCGGCTTCGGTCGCAGCATGATGGCCGGCATGATGGCCGGCATCGGCGGCGGCATGGCCAGCGGCCTGATGAGCAGCATGATGGGCTTCCCTCCCTTCGGCATGGGCTTCGGCCGCTATCCCGGCTTCTTCTGAAGCTCCTGACCCCGCCCCCATCCGTATGTGCCCCGGGGGCGGGGTTTTTTCATTCCCTTGATCTGCAGGACGTCTCACACGTCCTCTGGCGCCTTCCGCAGGCGCACCCAGGAGTTCCCATGACCACCGTTGAACGAGAACGCGGCGCCCATGACGCCGACGGCCCGACCCTGGACGGCCCGGACGCGCAGAAGCGTCTGTGCATTGCCGCCCTGATGGATCGCCATCCCGAAACCTTCAGCCGGCCCACCTCGGCCGCCACCTGGTCCGACTTCGTCGAGCAACTGTGCGTGCCGACCGAGCCGGAGTTGCTCACCCTGAACATGGCCATCGGCCGTCTGGTGCAGGTGATGCGCATTGCCCAGGAAGGCATTCCCGAGCCCGCCGACCTGGGTGCCATGCTGCAGCGTGCGGAACAGGAAGGCATGGGCGACCTGGAACCCGACACCGCCGTGCAGGCGCTGGCGGCCCCGGACGCCGCCCCGGACGACGTGCAGGTGATGGCCCGTGCGATGTCGCTCTACAAGAACTGCATGGCCAATGGCGTGGCCCAGGGCGACGAAATCTCCAATGCCATCGACGCTGGCTTCGCCCACGTGCCGGTGACCAGCCCCTTCATGCAAAGCCTGGTGGACACCGCCAAGGAAGTGACCCTCATCGATGTGCGTTACGCCCTGGGTGTGCAGTCATGAATCCGCTCGACTTCCCTTCCCGCCTGGTCCTGCCCGCGACGACCGAGATGCCGTCGCGGATGCCTTCCGGCGCGTCGTCCGGTTTGGCCGGCAATGTCTCCGGCCGCTCTACGGGCCTTGGTGGTGCCGCAGGCATCGGCGGCAGCGCCGGTCGCACCCCCTTCTCGGAAGCGCTGGCCGACGTGTCGTCCATCGCCCGGGACATGACGGCTGAACGCGTCTCCATGGCCCATCAGTTGCGGCGCATCGTCCATACCGGCGACCTGCAGCAGATGCCCAAGCTCGTCATGCGCATCCAGGACGCCAATGCACGCCAGGACGTGATGGCGACCGTCCTCACCAAGACGACTTCTGGCATTGACCAGATCGTCAAGATGCAGTGAACGCCCTGACGCCTCAGCGCCGGTCCTTGCTGCGCGGCTCCCGCTGGCTGTCCACCACGGCCCTGGTGCTGGTGCTGGCCGGCTGCAATTCATCGTCCGAGCTGTACGGCGGCCTCAGTGAGCGAGACGCCAACGACATCACGGCCGCCTTGAGCGACCACGGCATCCAGGCCAGCAAGTCCGCCCAGGGCAAGCAGATGTTTTCCGTCAGCGTGCCGACGTCTGATTTCAGCCGCTCGGTGGCGCTGCTGCATGCGGTGGGCCTGCCCAACAGCTCCTTCACCCGCATGGGCGACATCTTCAAGAAGGACGGGATGATCTCCACGCCGACCGAGGAGCGCGCCCGTTTCCTGTATGCGCTGTCGCAGGAGCTCGAAAGCACACTCTCCCAGATTGACGGCGTGGTGCTGGCCCGGGTGCATCCGGTGCTGCCGGAACGTGTTGTGCCCGGCGAACCGGTGCTGCCCAGTTCGTGCTCGGTGCTGATCAAACACATCCCGGGCTGGGATACAGCAGCCTATGAGACCCGCATCCGCAAGCTGGTGCTGGCCAGCATTCCCGGTCTGGCGGATACGCCGGAGAAAGTCGCGGTGGTGTTCGTACCCTCGGAGGCCTTGTCGCTGCGTCAGATGACCCGCGAGGCGATCGCGAGCGGCGGCCAGGGCGGCATGGCCGCGGGCGCCGCCGTCGCCGCGAGCCACGGGATCATCACCGGGGCATCGGCAGCGAACGCCGCCACCGGTGCGCCCCCCTCCACCACCTCCATGATGGCCGGCGCCAACCTGTCGAGCGCGGCGGGTCTTCGTGCCGCCAATTCGTCAGGCGCCGGACACTGGCAGGGATGGCTGATCGGCCTCGCCGCCGTGATCATCGGCGTCGGCGGCCCGTCCGCCTGGCTGTGGTGGCATCGCCGCGCCGCCCGCGCCGTGTCATCGTCCGCCACCGCCGCCGCAGGCACCGCGTCGCGCGACGATGCCGCCGCGGCCTCAAGCGCCCGCGCCGAGGGCGTGTGAGATGGACACCCTGCCCCTGGATCCCCAGGCGATGGACGCCTGGTGGACGCTCTGGCATGAGCCCTGGCGCGATGCGCATCCAGGGTGGTGGACCGTTGCAGCAGGGGCCGGCGACAGCCTGAACGAAGCGACGCAGGGGGCGCCACAGGACGACGCCGTCGCCGAATGTACACAAGGGCTGCTGTCGCTCTTCGCCAGCCCCGGCCCCGGTTGCCGACTGGGCCATCGCTGGTTCTGCCGGCAGTTCGGCATCGACGCCGCCCTGCCCCATCCCCGCCCTTTCCCCGGTGCCGCCGGCGTGACGCTGCCGGCCTTGCCGCTCGCGCCCGCCGATCTGGTCGCAGCGGCCACGGCGCTCGGCCGCGTCGGTTATGCGAGCCATTGTCTGACCTCCTCGCGTCAGGGCCTGGCGCGGCTTTTTTCACAGGAAACACAGACGGCGGGGGATGCCGACGCCTGGCGCGATGCACTGAGGCAGGCACGCGCTCGACCGCTCACAGTGGCGGACACCCATGCGCCGCCCCCCGCGGGGGGCGCCTTGGACCTGCAGCGCTGGGCACTGCCGTTGATGGCCCGTCTGATTGAAGACGCCGTCCCCGGCGCCTGGGCCCGTCTGCGCCTGCGCGTGGACCCCCAGTGTTTCACCCTGGCCCCGCTTGCCCCGACAGCGTACTCGCCGGCCCTTCAGCGCCAGGCCTGGCGCATCTGGCGGGCGGCCGCGACGACCCCTTAGTCCTGAGAGTTTCATGATGTCGGCCCTGCCCCCTTTCACCTGGCGACGCGCCCACCCCGAAGACGTCCCTGCCCTCACCCGCATCTACAACGAATCCGTCGATGGCGGCGGCCACAGCCCGGCCCTGTGCGATGCGTCGGAGCAGGGCCTGGCTCACCTGATGAAGGAAAGCCGCACCAACGGCTGGCCCCTCTGGGTGCTGGCCCATGGCAACGAGTTGGTCGGGTGGGCGTATGTCCGCCGCATCGCCTGGGGCGGCGCGGCCTGTGGCAACGTGGGTGACATCTGGCTGTATGTGGCGAAGGCGTGGCACCGCAAGGGCATCCCGATGCAGATGCTGCGCCGGGTGCATCCCGAACTGCTGCCGCATGGTTTTGACATCGTCACCTGCTGGGTCCTGGGAAGCAATCGCGCGAGTTTGGCCCTGGTGCGGGCCTGCCGTCTGCAGCGCTGGGCCTGCCTGCCGCAGGTGGTGCGCTACGGGGACCGTGTCAATGACCTGGAGATCTGGGGCGTGCGCGCCGATGACCCGCAATGGCAGCGCTACATGCGACGTCTGGACCAGCGTTACCGCCGGCTGGAAGCCAAGGCAGCGCTTGAGGCCGCGCAGGCGGAGCCGTCATGTCTCTGATGCAGTCGGACGTGCTGGTGTTCATCCAGGCGATGCTGCTGTCCATGGCCCGGACCCTGGGCATGCTGATGCTGACACCGTTCCTGTCCCACACCAACAGCAGCGTGATGATTCGTGGTGCCCTGGCGCTTGGCCTCAGCCTGCCGGTGGCCGCCGGGCTGTGGGCGCCACTGGTGACCGCCTCGCCCACCCCTGAACTCTATCTGGTGCTGCTGGTCAAGGAAGTGCTGCTGGGCTGCCTGCTGGGTGCCCTCACGGCCGTGCCGTTCTGGGTCATCCGGGGCATGGGCACGCTGATCGACAACCAGCGGGGCGCCAATGCAGCCCAGCAGGTCAACCCGTCCCTGCAGGCGGACGCCACGCTGATTGGTGAGCTTGCGGAGCGAGGCTTTGTGGCCCTGCTGGTGCAATGGGGCCTGTTGCAGACGGTCTTTACCGTGCTGACCGACAGCCACGACCATTGGCAGGTGCTGAACATGCTGCCGGACCTCTCCGCGCGACAGCACGGGATTTTCTCGGCGCTGGCCGGCATGGTGGGCCAGGCGCTGGTCGCTGCCGGGCCGGTGCTGATGCTGCTGCTGGTGGTGGAACTCGGCCTGGCGCTGATCAGTACGGCGGTGCAGGGCTTTGATGTGTATTCGTCTGCAATGGCGGTGAAGACCCTGCTGGCGCTCGTCATGCTGGTGCTGGTACTCGCGCCGGTGATGGACACCCACGCCAAGGAAGCGCTGCGATGGTGGCAGGAAGGCATCGCGGAAACGCTGGGCCTGGGCGCCTCCCGCTGAGCCCGGGACCGACATGGGAGAAAAGACCCTACCCCCGACCCCGCAGCGCCTGCAGCAGGCGCGTGAGGATGGCCAGCTCGGCGTCAGCGAGGAGGCCACCCGCATCATCAAGCTGCTGGTGGTATCTGAAATCGTCTTCGCGACCGAGCCCCACTGGCGCCGCCTGCTGTCCGAAATCCTGGATGCCGCCATCCAGGCCGCATCGGCCCACCACGCCGTCCATCTGACGCTGAGCCTGAAGTCGCTGTTCCCGGCGGTGATCGGGCTTTTCGTGCTCGCGCTGATGCCGATGCTGCTGGCGACCCTCACCACCCTGGCCCAGACCAAGTTCAACGTGGCACCCAAGGCGCTGGAAAAAGGCTTCGAGAAGCTCAACATTGGCAACAACCTGCAGCAGTTGGTGTCACCCCAGAAGTTGTTGATTCCGCTGCTGGGCCCGATCAAGGGCGGGGCACTGATCTGGGTGATCTACCTGGAAATCGAGCAGCAGTTTCCGCAGATCGGCCTGGCCTATCGGGCGAGTCCCGCGCAGGGCTGGGCCATGACGATGGAACTGATGCACGCGCTGGTGATGCGCTGTGTGGTGGTGCTGATCATCCTGATGATTGCGGACATCCTGCTGCAGCGGTATCTGGTGTGGCGGCAGCTGCGCATGGACCACAGTGAAATGAAGCAGGACTACAAGCAGGCGGAAGGCGACCCGATGCTCAAGGGCATGCGCAAGCAGACCGCGAAGGAGATTGTCCTGGCGGACGGCCCGCCGGCCAAGGAGCAGCAGCGGCCCAGCGCCCTGGTGGTGAACCCGGCGCACATTGCCGTGGCCCTGTTGTATGAGCCTGAGCACATGCTGATGCCGGTGATGATGGCCGCCGCCACCGACGACGAGGCGCGGGCCTGGCGCCGTCGGGCGCGGGTGGAGGGCATTCCGATGGTCAAGTATGTGGCGCTGGCGAGGCACCTGCTGGCGAGCGGCAAGCCCGGCGAACCGATTCCGGACCACACCTGCCGCGGGGCGGCGCTGTTGTTCAAGGTCATTGAAGAATACGAGCGGCTCGCGCCGGAGCTGCTGTGCCCGCCGCTGGACCTGGGAGATGTGCTGGCTGCCGACGACGGGGACGATCTGCACATTCCGGACGACAGCGAAGCCCTGCCGTTTGCCCCGCTGGCGGAGGTGGACGATGAGCTGGGTGATGCCATGTTTGAACAGGCGTAAGACGGCTCCCTGAGCACGGGGCGCCCGGCACCACGGCTCCGTCCGGTGACGGCGTGCCCCACCCGCCGGGTGACCATGTGCCTCAACCAGCCTCTTCGACCATCTGCTCAATCAGCATGTCGAATTTCTCGTGTCGGCGGGTACGCTGCCGATGCTCCTGCTGCGCGCGCAGCAGCGCGCCGTTGGCCGCCTCCAGTCCGCGCTCCCGCGCTTTGACGGCCTCCCGGCACGGCGGAATGCTGTCGATCAGGCGCTGGTCATCCTCCCGCCAACGTCGCAGCGCCTGGGCGCCATCCGTAGACGTCTGACAGGCCTCACGCAGACGAATCCGCTCCACCTCCACGAACTTGACCTGCGCGGCCAATGCCTCATGCGCCTCCTGGAGGGCCAGCTCAGCCTGCGCGCGGGCATGCCGCGCACGGGCGAGCGCCGCTTCGGCCAGCTGGGCTCGCCGGTCGGCCAGGGACTCCAGTGATCGCAGCGGCCCCAGCCGCGCGTCGGGCGGCGGATCGGGGGCGATTTCATGCGGCCAGCGCGCCGGGCGGTCCCCCAGGGCGCCTTCGCCCGAGTGCCCATCCCCGCCAGCCATCGCCCTCATGCCGCCCCGCGCGCCAGCGCCATCATCCGCGCGATGCTGTCCGGCATCGCTGCCGGGGTGCGTGTGTCCTGGCGCAGGAAGTCAATCACCTTGGGATAGTCGGCCACGATGCGATCGGTCTCCGGATCCTGGCCGCTGCGGTATTCACCCAGCTTGACCATCAGTTCCATGTCCCGATAGCCGGAGAGCACCTGGCGCAACCGCGCGGCCGCCTGACTGTGTTCCCGCGGCACGATGTTGGACATCACCCGGCTGAGGCTGGCCAGCACATCCACCGCGGGATACTGGCCCTGCTCCGCCAGCTTGCGAGAGAGCACGATGTGGCCGTCGAGCAGCGAGACTGCTTCTTCCGAAATCGGGTCGGAGCGCAACTCACCTTCCAGCAGCACCGTATAAAGCGCGGTGATGCTTCCGCCGGCGGCATTGCCGGCGCGCTCAATCAGGCGCGGCAGCAATGCATACACCGAGGGCGGAAAGCCCGCACGGGCCGGTGCTTCACCGGCTGCCAGACCAATCTCCCGCTGGGCTCGCGCCAGCCGGGTGAGCGAGTCGATCATCAGCAGCACATTCAGACCCTGGTCCCGCAAGGCCTCCGCGATGGCGGTGGCCGTGAACGCCGCCCGGACCCGTTCGATGGAAGTTCGGTCGGACGTCGCGCAGACCATGACGGTCCGCGCCATCAGGTCAGGAGGAAACTCATGTTCGGTGAACTCGCGGACTTCCCGTCCGCGTTCGCCGATCAGACCCACCACAATGACATCCGCCGGACTGCCGCGGCCCACCGCGGCCATCAGCGTCGTCTTGCCACAGCCCGGACCGGCGAACAGGCCGACCCGCTGGCCTTGGCCGAGCGTCATGAGGGCGTCCACGCTGCGCACTCCGGTGGGGAAACAGTCCTTGATGCGCCAGCGCTCGACCGGCGGCGGAGCGTCCGCAACGACCGGTCGCATGACGACGCCCGGCTGGCCCGGCAGCAATGGGGGTTTGCCATCGAGCGGCAGGCCGAAGCCATCCAGGATGCGGCCCTGCAGTGCCGGGCTGACGGCCACCTGATGGGTCGTCCCGAGCGGACGGACGAAACATCCGGCGGAGATGCCTTCCAAGGGCATCAGCGACGACAGCAGCACCTGGGTGCCCTGGAAACCCACCACCTCGCAGCGCCAGACACGCGCAGGCCGTGCGGGGTCGAAGACCTCGCACAGCTCGCCCACGCTGGTGCCGGGCATGCGCGCTTCAATGAGCATGCCGGTGACACGGTGGACCTTGCCCAGCAGGGTGGTCATGCGCACCTTGGCCATGGCCGAGCGCAGGACGTTGGCCTGGGATTCCACAAGGGTTGGTTCAAGCACCATGGCGATCACCAGGGCAGCAGCACGCGCTGCGGTCCTTCAAAAACAAGGATGCCAGGCTTGATGTCCATCAGGCGCCAGCGGCCGACGGCGTCGCCCGGCAGCAGCGTCTGTCCTGTGGACAGGATCACGCGACTGCGGGCGCCGAGCACCACCTCGCGGACTTCAAACGGCAGAACGATGTCGGTGTCCGCGCGGACGATGGTGACACCACCGGTGACGCGCACCCGTCCGGGGCGCTCCGGTGGCACGCTGAGCGTGTCAGGGGCCGGCGCCGTGGCGGCGCGGGCGCCCACCGCCTGGGCGGGGCCCGGCGCGCGGGCACTTCGGTCGCCTGGCAGGCCGGGGACGAGGTCTGCTGGGCTGCCTGCCTCGGGGCTGGCCGTCGGGGCGTTCAGATCTGCGCTGCTTGGCGAGGCGAACGGTGCGGCGATCGCGGCAGCGCTTGGGGGAGCAGTCGCGGCGGCGGTCGGGGCGTCCATGGTGGCGGTGATCGACGCCCCCACGCTGTCAGTCAACTCGGTCGCAGCCAGAGTTACGTTGCCCGGGGACGATGCATCGGACGACGGTTCAAGCCGCCCTTTCCCGATGCCCAATTGCACCGCCATCGCGGCCAGGCCGCTCAGCGTCAGCAGCGCGCCGACGCCCATGACGCCCCAGGTCTTCCACCGCTGACGTCTGGCGATTGTGCGTGAGTCGAGGGTCGGCGACTTGGGCGCCCGCCGTTCCGAGGGGTCCACGCGCCAGGGGGAGTCGTCCTCATCGGCGTCTTTCATCCAGTCGCCGAAGTCCACCGCGCCATCGCGCGTATCACTGGCGGCGCGGGCACGGGGGTCCGGTCGTGGGATCACGGCATCCCCGGACTCTCCGTGTCTCGTCGCCGCGTCCGGCTCTCCAAGCGGGAAATCACCGTCCGGCGACGAGGCCGGCGCAGCGTCGTTGTCGGCTGGCCATCGATCTCCTTCGACGGCCTCCTGAGGCGTCAGTGCATGACCGGCGAGCTCCGACGTCGGCGCCCAGGGCGCCTCGGACGCCTGCACTTCCAGCCACAGACCGTCGATGCCGAAGGCTTCGCCCGGCCGCAGCGACACCGGGTCGGTCAAGGCGATGCCATCCGCCATCATGAGGCCGTCATGCATCGGCGTCAGAATGAACTCACCACCCTCGCCGGGCGTGATCTCCAGCAGATGCGGCGGAGCCCGATCGTCCAGCAGCAGCAGGTCGCAGTCGTCCGCACGACCCACCAGCAACGACTGGTCAAACGGCAAGGCCGCGCCGGCCTGCAGGCCGGTCAGGACGCGCAGTTCCAGGGCCAGGTCCGAGGGGGGATCGTGGTCCAGCACCGCGACCTCCGAATCATCAAGGGTTTCCATGTCAGTACTGATCTGAATAGCCGGAGTAACCGTTGGGTGCGGACACGACGCTCAGCACATTCACCCGGTAATCCGGCGGGAGCTCGGACATGCCGATGACCGACATCTCCGGAATACGTTCCGCCAGCAGCTTGCGCACATGGGCGCGGATGTCCTGGGCACAGACCACCACCGTCGGATGGCGGTCGTTCACCGTGGCCAGGTAGGCCCGCGACAGTTCGTCGCAGATGTTGTCGGTGGTTTGGGCGTCCAGCGCCAGGAAGTCGCCATAAGCGGTCTGGCGGATGGACGAGCGAACGGTCGATTCCAGTTCGCTGTCCAGCACCAGCGCCCGCAGTTCGCGCTGTACCGACTGGCTTTCGCAGATTTCCCGCTGCAGGGCCGCGCGGATGCATTCGGTCAGCACCGCGGCGTCCCGTTCGCGGGGGCCCCAGTCGATCAGCGCGTTCAGGATGACCGGCAGGTTGCGGATGGACACCCGCTCACTCAGCAGTCGGCGGAACACTTCCGCCATGCGGCTGAGCGGCAGCGCCCGCTCCAGTTCCTTGGCCACCTCAGGCATGCGCTGCGCCGTCCAGGTGACGATGCGCTGGCATTCCTCGATGCCGAAGTAGGCGGGGCCGTTGCGCAGCATCACCTCTTCGGTCAGGGATGTCAGCCGCTGCCAGCAGTCCTGGACGTCGGTCGGCGCTGGCGAGAGCTCGGCGATCTGCTCCGCCGTCATCCACAACCGCACCGCGCCGGCCATGCCGCCCCGCAGTTCGACCTGCTCGGGCGGGAGATTGAATCCGGTGCCGTCGTCCGGCAACCAGGAGAAGGTCTTCCGCTCCTCCTGGAGGCGAAGGCCGAAGGAGCGCACCTCGCCGTGGCAGAACTCGATGTCCACATCGTCCAGCGCCACCGATTCATCGGCATGCACCGCCGGCATCATCAGGCCGAGCTTGAGCAGCAGGTCGTTGCGGGTGGTGCGGCACTGGTTCACCACCTTGCGGGCCACTTCGGGATCGATGCGGTTGCTCACCCGGATCACGAATGCACGAATGATCTCGAACTCGCCCTCGGGCTTCACTTCGCTCGCCTTCTTCGCTTCCTCTTCTTCGTTCTTCTTCATGGACTTGTACATCGCCACCAGGCCCACGCTGGCGGAGACCGCCGAGAGGCCGACGAAGGCCAGCAGGGGCATGCCGGGCAGCAGGCCAAATGCCATCATGGCGGCGCTGGCCGTCACCCAGGCCTTGGGCTGTGCCAGCAGCTGATCGGTGAGCTGCTTGCCGATGTTTCCGCCCGCGCCCCCCGGTTTGGACACGCGGGTGACCAGCAGGCCAGCGGTCATCGACATCAGCAGCGCAGGAATCTGGGCGACCAGGCCGTCCCCCACGGTGAGGATGGCATACACCTGCAGCGCCTGGCCCGCGTCCATACCCCGCTGCAGCACGCCGATGGCCAGCCCGCCCAGGAGGTTCACCAGCACGATGACGATGCCGACAATGGCATCGCCCTTGGCGAACTTCATGGTGCCGTCCATCGCGCCGAAGAACTGGCTTTCTTCCGTCAGCTGGTCGCGCTGGGCCTTGGCATCGCTTTGAGAGATGCCGCCCGACTTGCGTTCCATGTCGATCGCCATCTGGCGGCCGGGCATGGCGTCCAGCGAGAAACGGGCGCCCACTTCGGCCACCCGTTCCGAACCCTTGGTGATGACGATGAACTGCACCACCGTGAGCACCAGGAAGATGACCAGGCCGACGATGAGGTTGCCGCCCACCACGATCTCGCCGAAGGCGGCAATGATGTGCCCGGCCTCCGCATTGAGCAAAATCTGCCGGGTGCTGGCCACACTGAGGGCCACGCGGAACAGGGTGGTGACCAGAAAGAGGGAGGGGAATGCGCTGAGACCGGTGGTGTGCTTGATCTGCATCACCAGCACGATCAGGAAGGACGAGGTGCAGAGGTTGACGGCAATCAAGAGGTCCAGCAGCCAGGTGGGCACTGGCAGCAGCATGGCGAACACCACCGCCACCACCAGCGCGGTGACGACGATTTCCGCGCGTTCACCGCTGGGGGCCAGACGCCCCGCGAGCGCCCGGGACGCCGCCGCGGCACCGCTCAGGCGGCCCGCACTGGTGCCCGCACTGGGGACCGCGCCAGCGCTGGCGCGGGCGCCGGAGCCGGCCGCAGCACCGCCTGACGGGCTGGTGCTGGCATTGGAAGCAGCGAAGGGTCCTGGAGTGTCCATGGCCCGTCAGTGAGACCCCGGAGTCGAAGGTTCTGCGCTGTTTCGGCCGGATACCGATTCGATCACACGGCCGACGCCGAGATGCCCAGAACATCACGGTTGAGCTGGCCGGTGGGGCCGAGGACGCCCTGGCGGCGGAAGTGCAGGCCCTGCGCGTCCCTCAGCCAGGACTGCACCGCGGTCTTGGCCTCAATGTGGATCCAGACACTTTCCGGATACTGGCTCACCTGCTTGAGCATCGACTGGTCGAACTGGACGCTTTGCTGCGGGCCCACCTGCTTGAGCAGGTCGCTGCGCATTTTCTCCAGTTTGGGTTTGGGCGCCGCGGTGCGGCACAGGTCCATCAGCTGCCTCAGCACCTTGGGCTGCTCGGTCTCGGCCAGCCCGATGTCCTTGCCCAGTTGGGTGGCATGGTCGTCCATCGTACGGATCACCGACAGCATGTGGGACAGCGCCACGCTCAAACCCACGAATGTCGCCGGCGAATCGAAATGTCCCTCCTGCGGGAGACGGTTCAGCTGCCTGGACAGGGTCTTCAGTCCCTCGGGCGAGCCCACCGCCTCCAGCAGCACGCGGGTGCTCATCGGCGAGGCCAGCAACTGGATGAGGGAGGAGTTCGGCGTGGCCACCGCCGCTTCGTGTTCGCTCCGGGTCGCGTCATAGACCTTGATCAGGTGGCGGATCTGGTCGGCGTCCTGCTGCTCCAGCTGGCGCAGGGCCTGCACGGTGGCGACGGCCTCCGGCTCCTGCCGGGTCTTCTCGATGAGGTCTTCCGCCAGGCGCATCACCGCCAGGCGCGCTTCCGGACGGTGCGGCGCCAGCTTGAGACGCTCCAGGGCGCCGTGGGGATCGGTCTCGAAGTCGCGCGCGAAGATCCGAGCCTGGGTGCGCAGCAGTTGATAGCCGTACTGGCCCTCCATCATGCGCATGACGGCCACCACCTTCTCCACGGGCAGCGTACGGCTGACGAGTTCAGCATCCCGCACATGTTCGTCGTGCAGCGTCTCATGCAGCTCCGCCTCTTCCCGCTCGCTGGCCTGGAAGGTGATTTCCTCAAAGGCCTCGACGCCCAGGCCGGCCGACGGCGGGCGCATCTGCAGCGGCTGCGCCAGCGACGCGGCCGCCGCGGCCCGCCGCTGCTGGGCCTGACGTGCCATCTCGGCCGCCTTGGCCCGGCTGACGTCCGCATCGGGCAGACGCGGAGCCTCGTGGGACAGCGGCATGCCGAGGCCGGCGGGAAGGGTGGGACTGAGGGCCATGACAACTCCTGAAGAAAGATCGCAACGGGTCGTTCAGGGCAGCACGCGGGCCGAGACGATGAACAGGCGTTCCCGTTCGTTGCTGACGACGCTGTCACCGCGGAACAGCCAGCCGAGCAGCGGCACGCTGTCCAGACCGGGTACGCGGCTGTGGCTGGTTTCGCTGTTGTGGCGGCGGTAGCCCCCCACCACCAGGGACTCCCCGGGGCGCACCACGGCCTGGGTACTGACGGAACTGTTGCCAACACGCGGGTCTGACGACTGCCCCCCGTTGCCCAGGGCTCCGTCGTCGATGTCGAGCGTGACGCGGATGTTGGCGTCCCGGCCCTCACCCAGCACGCTGGGGGTGACCTTCAGCATCGTGCCGGCGGTGACGCTGCGAAGGTCGGTGGTCCGCTCGCCGACCAGCCGCACATAGACCGACTGGCTCATATCCAGCACCGCCGACTGGTTGTCCTGCGTGAGGATGGACGGACGCGACATGACCTGCGCCTGGCCGTGGGATTCAAGCGCCCGCAGACGCAGACTGAGACGGTCGGTGGCCCACAGCACCATCGACGAACCGGTGCCGGTCGCTCCGGAAGCGCCGTCGCTGCCGATGGTGCCGGCCGCATTGATCGCCACCCGGGCGGCGCCGGAGCCCACGGCCAGGTCGGCCGCCCATTCGCGCAGGGCATTCGCATTCACATCAAGAATGGTGACGTTGATTTCCACCTGACGGGTGGGTACATCCAGGTCGGCGATGACGGCGCTGTACTCCTCCTTGCGGGAAGGCAGGTCCCAGACCAGCACCGCATTGAGCGCCGGATAGGCGCCAATCGTCGGCAGCGCCGCGCGCTCCAGGCGGCGGCGTTCTTCGTCCAGCGCGTCCGACTGCGAAGGGCGCTTGCCGCTGGTGCCGGGTACCAGGGCCTCCGGCAGCGGTGTCGACAGGAAGGAGCGGGTGGCAGCGGCGGAGGCATCGCCGCCGAGGTTGAAGGGAGAAGGCAGGCCGCCCAGGGTCGCGGGCAACGCGGGTCCGCTGCCGAGCAGCCCGGCCCCGGCGCCGCCCGGTGTCCCGGGCAGCGATGCGCCTGCGGACCCCAGGCCCAGCTTGCCGCTGAGGGCATCGGTCCGCGAAGGCGGTGTCATCAGTTCCTTCAGCACCGAAGCCAGCCCGGGCTGACGGGTGGTGACGCCGCGGATCTGCGACTCACGGTCCTGCGCGACAGCATGCTTCAGACGGAACACCATCAGCTTGGGACGTTCGGCCTCGGCAGCATCCGCTTTGGGAGGTGTCAGGAACGCACGCACCGATTGCACATAGCTGGGGGGACCTTCCACCAGCACGGTCGGCGGGTCAGTATCCAGTTCCCCCCAGCCGAAGCGGCTCTCGAACAACCCCAGGCCGATCAGCGCCTGGCGCGCCGCCGCGGCTGACTGGCCGCTCAGCTCCACCCGTGCGTGGGTGGCTGCGGATTGCGGCGACACAAACAGCGTGCCGCGATGCACATACCAGTCGAGTGACTGACTCTGCCCCAGCTGGTCGAGGAAGGCCGCCGGCGGGCCGCCCCGTGAGGGCAGCGCCAGCATGCGCCGCTGTCCGAGTTTGGGACTGGACAGCTTGAGCTCCACACCCATCGTGGCGCAGAACTGCTGCAGCACCGTCTCCAGCGTGGCGTTGTCGTCCGCGCGATTGCTGTAGAGGATGTCTTTCCAGCCGGCGGGCGTGACCGCCTGGACCGGTGCACCGATCAAGCTCAGGCCGGCCGCGACCGACAGCAGGGCGGCGCGCCAGCCGGCGCGGCAAAGCGGGGAAGGACGAGGGCGGTTCATCACAACTTGCTCGTGACTTTTTTGAGCAGACCGTGCCGCAGCTGCATCCCGATCGTCGCGGCCATGTTGGTGCGTTGCAGCGCCAGCTTGGCATCGAGGAAGGTACGCGCGCCGTCCGCATTCATCGTGTCCACCGAATCCATCTGTTTTTCGAGCGCCTGCGTGCGGGAATGCAGTTGCAGGGCCAACGCGGACATGGGGTCTTGATAGCTCATGGGAGGACCTTCGAAAGAGGGGTCGGCGCTGGGCCGGGGTGGGGATCCCGGTCAGCACCGGAATCGGCTTCGGAACCGTGTGACGGATCGCTCCTGGAAGCCGCATTCAGCGCGGCCTTGAGCGCTTCCAGATTGGCGTGGAAGTCCGCGCGCACCGTGCCCGCCGAATGCGACAGCACACAGACGCCGCGCGGCAGCGACGCATCGGCTGCGACCGTCCAGGGGATGTCCGGCCGGAGCGGCGCGATGAGGGGGAGGTCGTCCGGATGCAGGTGCACCGTGGCTTCGTCCTTGAGGCCCAGCGTGGACCACTCCGCCAGCACCAGCTGCACGCTGGACTGGGCCGGCCACGCTTCCGGCAGTTCCACCATCAGCCGTTGCAGGGCATCCCGCGCCACGCGGGCCACCAGCGTGGCGGCGGTCTCCCGCACATGGCGGCGCTCGTCCTGCAGTTGCTGGGACAACCGGGCCATGCGCGACAGCACGCCGGACTCACAGGCGGCCCGCTGCCGCGCCAGCCGCTGCTGCTGACGCCGACGGCTGGCCCGCAGATGGGCCGCGCAGCGCGCGCGCACCGCCGCCACCAGCGCCGAGGCCTCGGTGACCGTCTCCAGATCGGCCGCGGACAGGACGCCGTCCGCATCCGCCAGCAGGTGCGGCGTTGCGGCCAGGGAGAGTCGGCGGGTGACGGGCATCAGCTTCATGGTGCTTGGTAGTTGTCAGCGGCGCCCCAGTGGTTCTGCCGCTCCGGCCCTTTGCATTGACCAAGCGCATGGCGGCGTGCGTGACCCGGAACCCACTTGTCACGTGACCCGTACTGACCTGACGTTTTTTTGCAAGCGCCCCTTTTGTCACCCCCTTTTTCAAGGCAGACGCTCCTGCCCGATACATCATGAATGTCGACGCTTCCGGTCCTGCAGATTCGTCTGCCCGACCCCTTCATCTGCGACGTGTGTCCGATCTCCAGGCCCGGCTGTCACGGCAGCTGGCGGGGGGCCTGGTGTGGCCGCTCGACACGCCGGACCTGCCCTGGCCCCGGGCTGAACTGCTGCTCTCACCTGCCGCGCCGCTGGAGGACCACGACCCCACCCGCGTGTGCCTGCAAGGCCGCCACGGGACGCTGCATCTGCACGATGGCAGCCTGCTGACGCTGCTCACCGGCGTGCAATATCCCGCCGATGCCCCGGCGGCCGTGATTCACGATCTGCACCGCCTGGCATTGGCGCGCATTCCTCCCGCGTTGGTGGAATGCCTGGGCGGGCCATTCCATGTCTTTGCTTCAGATCAATCTCCCTCCGATACGGGGTGCGGAGATTCTTCCGACCTGCAATGCCTGTTGACCTTGACCGATGTCAATGAGGATTGCCACACCTTTCTTCTGCAAGCGTCGGCGGCCACCTTGTGCCGCTGGTCGGCCAGCGCGGGATGGCAGAGACATGCGCTTGATCTGCGTGCCACGCGCGCCCTTCCCGCTCCTCTGCGTCAGCTGAGCTTCACAGGCGGATTGCACCTGGGACGACGCGCGATTCATGCCGATCGGCTCGCCCGCATCGGGGTGGGCGACGCCCTGCTAATCCCGCCGGGGGATGACGCGCTCAAGCCCCCGCTCCGCATGCTTTTGGGATCGGCACTAGCAAATGTTTGTCAGCGAGCCGACGACTCCTATGTATTCCAAGGATGGGTCCCCAACCCCCCTCCCCTTTCCAATCCTTCTCATGTCAAGGCAATTGAAAAGGTCCCTCCCATCATGGATGCATTGAAAGTCGATCTCGATTTCGTCGTCGGCCGACTGTCGATGACCGTCGCTGAACTGACAGCGCTCAATAGCGGTCGAATACTCCCTCTCGAATTGGCCACGCCGCCGCGGGTGCGCATCGTTGCGCACGGCACGGAACTGGGCAGCGGTGAATTGATCGAGCTGGATGGACGTCTGGCGGTGGAAATCACCGACTGGGGCACCCGGCCATGAACCTCGCCGCCTACGACCCGATTTCGCTGGTCCTGCTGCTGGCCGGCATGGCCCTGCTGCCGCTGCTGATGGTCTGCACCACCGCGTTCCTGAAGATCTCGATGGTGTTGATGATCGTGCGCAACGCCCTGGGCGTGCAGCAGGTGCCGCCCGGCATCGCCGTCAACGCCGTGGCGCTCGCCGCGACGCTGTTCGTGATGGCACCCATCTTCAACGAGATGGCTGGCCGGCTGCAGTTGACCTCGTCATCGAAGGAAGGGTCGGGGCGGCCGTCGTCTTACAGCGCGGCATCCGGCGGCGCCGCTGCGGGCTACGCAGGCGGATCTGCGGCCGGTGAGTCCGGCAGCGTTCCCAGCCGCGGGAGCCTGGCCCACGTGGCCTACGCCGCCGAGCCGCTGCGTGAATTCATGCTGGCCAACACCGTGCCGGAGCGTCGCCAACGCTTCGTGGAACTGGCCCAGCGCCAGTGGAAGCGAAGCGCCCTGGGCACGCCGAACGAGCGTGACTACGTGGTGCTCATCCCCTGCTTCGTCATCTCCGAGATGGAGATGGCGCTGAAGGCCGGTTTTGTTCTCTATGTCCCCTTTGTCGTCATCGACCTGCTGCTGTCCAACCTGCTGCTCGCGCTGGGCATGCAGATGGTGTCGCCAATGGTCGTGTCCCTGCCCCTGAAGCTGCTGCTGTTTGTCGTGCTCGACGGATGGACGCGGCTGTTCGAAGGCCTCGTGGCCTCGTACGCCTGAGGAGCCTTCCATGGTCGAGACCCTCGCTTTTTTCCAGAAGGGCCTGCTGGCCGTCATCTGGTTGTCCATGCCCAGCCTGATCGTGGCCGTCATCACCGGTGTGGTGGTGTCGCTGCTGCAGGCGGTCCTGTCCATGCAGGACCAGAGCATTCCGTTCGCCGTCAAGTTGCTCGCCGTCGGGGTCACCCTGGCGGCCACCGGCCGCTGGGTGGCACTTCAGATTCTTTCACTCGGCGAGCAGGCCCTGTCCGCGCTGGCCACCTTTGGAGGTCGACCATGAACCGCGAATCCTGTCTCTCTACCGTTTCTTTCCCGGGGAGTCTCAACGCCCACACGAGCCTGCCGGTTCCCGCCGGCCACGACACAGGCCCGGGCACTTCACCAGTCCTCAACGATATGACCGACCAAGACAACGAAGCGCGGAGTCGTCAGCAGCAGGTCCTGACGCACATCGTCCGCATCGCACGGGAGTCCCGCAACGATTCGAGCAAGCTCAAGCGTTTCCTGCGCCGCTACGAGCGCTCCCCCGGGGAATTGGACGACATCATCCAGGACGCCCTGCTCGAAGCCACCCGCTGCAGCGACCGCTTCATGGCGAAGTCATCCGTCGAGACCTGGTTCTTCGGTATCGCGGCCAACGTCGCCCGCAACCATGTGGCCCGCAGCGCCAAGCGCAGCAGTCAGGTGGAAAGCCTGGACGCCACGCCGCATATGGTGGACGGTGAAATGGCCCAGCGCAGCGTCGAAGCCGTGATGGATGTGAGTCAGTGCGTGTCTTATCGCCAGCTGGCCAAGGTGGTGGACGACACACTCGCCGGTCTCTCCCCCGATCTGCGCGGCACCTTTCACCTGGCGTGCCTGGAGGAAGAGTCCTACCGCGATGTGGCGGCGATCCAGTCGATTCCCATCGGCACCGTCCGCTCGCGGGTCAACCGGGTGCGCACCCTGCTGCGCTCGAAGCTGCAACAAGGGTTTGCGGATTACGCCACCCAGAACTGAGCGCGGGACGGGAGCGGGGCCGACCGGCCCCGTTTGGCCCCGTCCGCTCGCGCCGGGTCACCAGGGCATCCAGCGCAGCACCACCTGGCTGGCCACCAGAGCCACCATGAATCCGGCAATGCCCCAGACCAGGCCCTGCAGCAGATGATTGGTGCGGCGCTGCTCGGCGAGCAATTGCCGCGTCAGTTCATCGCGGCGGCCGTCCCCCTGCTGCTTCAGGGCCTCATGCATCAGCCGCGGGAACTCCGGCAGCATCTGCGCAAAGCGCGGCGCTTCCTTCTTCAGGTGATGCAGGAATGACCGCCAGCCCACCTGCTCATCCATCCAGCGTTCCAGGAACGGTTTGGCTGTGGCCCAGAGGTCCAGCTCCGGATCGAGCTGCCGTCCCAGACCTTCAATGTTGAGCAGCGTTTTTTGCAGCAAAACCAGCTGCGGTTGAATCTCGACGTTAAATCGTCGCGAAATCTGAAACAGGCGCATCAGCACCTGGCCGAGGGAAATGTCCTTCAATGGGCGATCAAAGTGCGGTTCGCAGACGGTGCGCACCGCGCCTTCGAGTTCATCCACCCGTGTCTGCGGGGGGACCCAGCCGGACTCGATGTGCAGCTCCGCCACCCGTTTGTAATCGCGGCGGAAGAAGGCGATGAAGTTCTGGGCGAGATAGTCCTTGTCCACCTCGGTCAGCGTGCCGATGATGCCGAAGTCCAGGGCCACGTAACGGCCGAAGGTCTGCGGCTCCAGGCTCACCTGGATGTTGCCCGGGTGCATGTCCGCATGGAAGAAGCCGTCGCGGAAGACCTGGGTGAAGAAGATGGTGACGCCATCGCGCGCCAGCTTCGGAATATCCACACCCGCTTCGCGCAGCCGCTCCAGCTGGGAGATGGGGACACCGCGCATGCGCTCCATCACGATGACCTCGCTGGCGCACAGTTCCCAGATCATCTCCGGCACCAGCACCAGCTGCAGGTCCTGCATGTTGCGGCGCAGCTGGGCGGCATTGGCGGCTTCGCGCACCAGGTCCAGCTCGTCATGCAGATAGGTGTTGAACTCGGCCACCACCTCGCGCGGCTTCAGCCGGCGGCCGTCCGCCGAGAAGCGCTCGATCCAGCCGGCCAGCGTGCGCATCAACGCCAGATCGTCCTCGATGACGTCCAGCATGCCGGGTCGCAGCACCTTCACCGCCACTTCCCGCCCGTCCGGCAGCACCGCAAAGTGCACCTGGGCGATGGACGCACTGGCCACCGGCTGGGCGTCGAAGCTGGCGAAGATGTCTTCAATGCGGCGGCCAAAAGCCCGCTCGATCAGCATGCGGGACTGCTCCGCCGGGAACGGCGGCACGTTGTCCTGCAGGCGGGAGAGCTCGACCACCAGGTCGTCCGGGACGAGGTCCCGGCGGGTGGACAGCAGCTGCCCAAACTTCACGAAGATGGGACCCAGGCGCTCCAGCGCCATGCGCAGCCGCACGCCGCGGGGTTGGTCCCAGGCGCGGCCGACCGAAATCAGGCGGCGCAGGAAACGGAAACGGCGCTGCTTGAGCGTGGAGAGCGCCAGCTCATCCAGGCCAAAGCGGTACAGGGTCCAGACAATGACCAGCAGGCGGGACAGATATCTCATGAATCCCTGCCGGTCAGCCCCGTCCGGATCCGTCCGGCATGAAGCGGCCGGCCTGACGGGCCAGCAGCGCCATCCCCTGCGCCGCCGCGCGGCCGATGCGTCCCAGCTGATGGGCGACGGCCGGTCCGGTGATGGCGGCCAGGTCGTCTTCAATGTCCCAGCGCAGGTTGTCGATCAGCCAGTTGATCTCGCCGGCCAGCTGCGCATCGCCCTGCACCCGCACGTCCGGACGTTCGCCGGACAACACACCGAAGGCGGCCGCGGCCGGATTGGATGCTTCCAGTTGTATTTCCAGGTCCGGTTCTTGCTCTTGGGTTTCCCCGTCATTCAACCGTTCCAGAAGACCGGCGGGCGTGATGCGCAGACGCAGGTCGGGCGCGGCAGGCAACAGGCGGGGCCATCCCGCCAGATGCAGCCGCACCGTCTTGCCAGCCTGCGGCGCCAGACGTGTCGACACGATCGGCTCGCGCGACATGACATGGTTGAGCAATAGCGTGATGCGATCCTGCACAGCAGGGGCCAGGAGCTTGGACCATTCTTGAAGCATGGGCGGATTGTAGGCAGACCCAGCCCGAGGGTAGGGGGTCGTTGGTTACGAGTGGGGGGATGGAATTGAGCGAGAATTTCCGGCTCCGGCCGGGACAAGGGGGTAACCCGGCCAGTCATGCCCCAGGCATGGCCGGAACGGGACAGGTGCGGAAAGCGCCGCCAGAGCTGGCCATTGATAAGCCGGACGGGCAGCGCGGCTCAGGAGAGCCGGCCAACGGCCGGGCTGCTGGGCATGGCCGGAAGGCCAGTCCGTGGCAAGAGGGAAGCAACCAAGGACCACAGGGTGATGTTTGAGGATCGGAACTACAAGAGAACGTTCTACAGTGCGCCGCAATCGGTCCAGTCCTTCATCGCGGCGTTTCTCGAGCCCAGCCTGATCGTCCTGGTCTATCTCGCCGTGCTGGCCTGGTTTGGCGAGCCGGTGATGCGGTCGACCTATACGTTGTGCATGCTGGTGTTTGCGCTCACCTTTCCGGGACGCAACCACTTCGGTGAACATCCTGCCAGTGCGGTGACCGACATCATCGGTTCCTGGCTGATGCTGCTGTTGATTCTTGGCATGTTTGCCTACGCCACCAGCAGCTTCCACTACTTCGAGCGCGATGTGCTGATGTGGTGGGCCATCCTCACGCCGGTGAGCCAGATCGTGGCGGTGGAGGTGGGCCGGCAGGTGCTGCGCTGGCGCTCGCGCCAGCCGTGGATCCGCCGCTCGGCCATCATCGTGGGCGCCGGCCCGCTCGGCGCCAAGGTGGCCCGGGCGCTGGAAGCCGGTCCCATGAAGGGCGTGGAACTGCTGGGTTTCTTCGACGACCGTCAGGATGACCGGCTGCATGGCGACACCAATGGCCGCATCCTGGGCACGCTGCCGGAGCTGAGCGACTTCGTCCGCGCCCATGGCGTGCGGGAGGTCTACATCACCCTGCCGCTGGGCTCGCAGCCCCGCATCGTGCAGCTGCTGGAGCAGGTGCAGGGCACCACCGCCTCGATCTTCTTCGTGCCGGACGTCTTCGGCATCAGCATCATCCAGGGCCGCCTGCAGGACATGAACGGCGTGCCGGTGGTGGGCATTCTGGAAACCCCGTTCACCGGGGTGAACGAGGTGGTCAAGCGCATCAGCGACATCATCCTGGCCAGCCTGATCCTGCTGCTGATCTCCCCCATCCTGGTGGCGCTGGCCATCGGGGTGAAGATGAGCTCGCCCGGACCGATCATCTTCCGCCAGCGCCGCAATGGCCTGGATGGCGACGAGATCATGGTCTACAAGTTCCGCTCGATGCGGGTGATGGACAACGGCACCGTGGTCAAGCAGGCCACCAAGGGCGACCCGCGCATCACGCCGTTTGGCGCCTTCATCCGCCGCACGTCCCTGGACGAGCTGCCGCAGTTCGTCAACGTGCTGCAGGGCCGCATGAGCATCGTCGGCCCCCGCCCGCATGCGGTGGCCCACAACGAGGAATACCGCCAGATCATCAAGGCCTACATGGTCCGTCACAAGGTCAAACCGGGCATCACCGGCTGGGCCCAGGTCAACGGTCTGCGCGGCGAGACCGACACCATCGACAAGATGAAGGCCCGGGTGGAATACGACCTGGAATATCTGCGCAACTGGTCCCTCGGACTGGACCTGCAGATCATCGTGCGCACCGTGCGGCTCATGATTTTCGACCGCCACGCCTACTGACCCAGAAGCATCAGGAGCCTTCCCGTGATGACCCCCACTCAACGCCTGCACGCCCTGCCCCGACCGGCCCGCCTCGGCCGTGCCAGCGGCCGCGGTTGCCGTCCGTCGGTGCTGTGGCTGCTGACGGCCGGCCTGCTGGGCGTCAGCGCCGGCGCCTCGGCCCAGAGCAGCGGCGCCCCCTGGTATCTCGGGGCCGCGCTGTCGCAGCAATATGCCAACAACGTCTTTCGCGAGAACTCGGCGGAAAACAGCGACCAGTACACCACCCTCACCCTGCTGGGCGGGGCGGACGTGCGTCTGGGCCGGCAGCGTCTGTATGCCAACACCAAGTGGATGGACAACCGCTACAACCACAACGAGCAGTTGAACAACCGCGGTTTTGACATCCGCACCGGCATGGACTGGTCCACCGTCGGCGATCTCTCCGGCAACCTGACCTACCTGCGCAAGCGCTACCTGGCGGATTACAACGCCACCTCGCAGATCGCGCCCACCACCGACCGCAATATCCAGACCGACCAGAGCGCGGAAGCTACGGTGCGCCTGGGTCTGCCGTCCACCACGCCGCTGGCGCTGGAAGGCGGTTATGTCTACCGCACCCGGGACTATTCGCTGGCCAGTTATGTCAGCCAGGAATACCGTCAGGGCGCCACCTCGCTGGGCCTGACCTACAGCCCCAGCAGCCAGTGGCGTTTCGGTCTGGCCGGCCGCTACACCAAGGGCCGCAGCACCGACACCGACTTCGAATACTCCCGCAAGGACCTGGACCTGACCGCCGGCTGGACGCTGACCGGCTCGTCCAACCTGAATGCGCGCGTCAGCCGCAGCCGGGCCGATGGCTTTGATGGGGTCACCGGCGCGCTGGTCTGGGACTGGAAACCGGGCGGCCGCTGGAGCCTGTCGACCCAGATCTCGCGGGACACCGGCGTGGAAACCTATTACCTGGGTGTGGCGAACGTGGTGTCGGACTACAACCGGATCACCACCTCGGCGCAGGTGCAGGGTACCTACCGCCTCACCGGCAAGGTCAGCCTGACGGCAGGCGGCGGTTACTCGCGCGTCAGCCGTGACGACCGCAACCTCAACACCGGCTACAGCGACAACAGCCGCTTCTACAACGCCGGCATCAGCTGGCAGGCCACGCGCGCCGTGACCCTGGGCTGCAGCTACAGCCGGCAGAGCCGCAATTCCTATAGCACCCTCTACACCTACGATGCCTACACTGCAGGCTGCTATGTGCAGGGCGTGATCCAGTAAGACCAGGGAGTATTCATGAGCACCACCATCCTGTTGACCGGCGCGACCGGCTACATTGCCTCCCACACCTGGCTGGCCCTGCTGGCGGCCGGTTACCGTGTCATCGGCGTGGACAACTTCAGCAACAGCTCGCCCAAGGTGCTGGAGCGCCTGGCCGAACTGAGCGGCCAGACGCCGCTGTTCGAGAAGCTCGACGTCTGCGATGCGGCTGCCCTGGACCGGGTGTTCAGCGAATACCAGCCCGCCGCCGTGGTGCACTTCGCGGCCTTCAAGGCCGTCGGTGAATCCACCGCCAAGCCGCTGGCCTACTACCGCAACAACCTGGACGGCCTGTTGACCGTCTGCGAAGTGATGCAGCGTCACGGCTGCAAGCGCATCGTCTTCTCCTCTAGCGCCACCGTCTATGGCCAGCCGAAGTCGCTGCCGCTGCGCGAGGATGCGGAGCTGATGGCGGTCAATCCTTACGGCGCGACGAAGCTGATCGGCGAAGGCATCCTGCGTGATCTGGGCGCCTCCGACCCGAGTTGGCAGACCGCCTGCCTGCGTTACTTCAATCCGGTGGGCGCCCATGAAAGCGGCCGCATCGGCGAAGACCCGCGCGGCATCCCCAACAACCTGATGCCTTACGTGACCCAGGTGGCCGTTGGACGCCGCGCCAAGCTGAGCGTGTTCGGCAACGACTACGACACCCCGGACGGCACCGGCGTGCGCGACTACATCCACGTCGTGGATCTGGCCGAGGGCCATGTGGCGGCGCTGAAGTTCCTGCTGGCCGGCCAGGAATCGATCTGGGTCAACCTGGGCACCGGTCGCGGCTACAGCGTGCTGGAACTGGTCAACGCCTTCGCCAAGGCGAGCGGCCGCGAGATTCCGTATGAGATTGCACCGCGCCGCCCGGGCGACGTGGCCGCCTGTTATGCGGACCCGGCGCTGGCCCGTGAACGGCTGGGCTGGACGGCAAAATACGATTTGGCACGGATGTGCGAGGACAGCTGGCGCTGGCAGTCCCGCAATCCCAATGGATTTGAGGGAGCAGAAGCTTGAGCAAGATTGACGTCCTGCCGGTCATCATGGCCGGTGGCAGTGGAACGCGGCTGTGGCCGTTGTCGCGTGCGGGTTATCCGAAGCAGTTCCTGATCCTCAGCGGCAACACCAGCCTGTTCCAGCAGGCGGCGGACCGCCTGGCCACGCTGGGCGCGGAAGACATCGCCGTCGGCGCGCCGCTGGTGGTGGGCAATGAAGAACACCGCTTCATGGTGCTGGATCAGCTGCGCGAGCAGCGCCTGTCCCCCAGCGCCGTGATGCTGGAGCCGACCGGTCGCAACACCGCGCCTGCCATCACGCTGGCGGCCCTGCAGGCGTTGCAGGGCGGGTCGGATCCGGTGCTGGTGGTCACCCCGGCCGACCAGACGGTCACCGAAGCCGATGCTTTCACGACGGCGCTGCAGACGGCCATCCGTCAGGCGCAGGACGGCGCCATCGTCATCCTGGGCATCACGCCCGACCGTCCCGAAACCGGCTACGGCTACATCCGCGGCCAGGCGGAGGGCACTGGACTTCGGGTCGAAGCCTTTGTCGAGAAGCCCGATGCGGCCACGGCGCAGCGCTACCTGGACGAAGGCAGCTACTTCTGGAACAGCGGCATGTTTGTGCTGCGCGCCTCCACCTGGCTGAAGGCCCTGCAACGCTTTCGTCCTGACATCGAAGCGGCCACCCGCGCCGCCTTCGATGCCCGCCAAACCGACGGCGCCTTTGTGCGTCCGTCCAAGGACCTGTTCGGTCAGGTGCCGAGCGAGTCCATCGACTATGCGGTGATGGAGCACTGCCCCGGCAGCGAATTCCCGCTGCGCATGGTGCCGCTGGACGCCGGCTGGAACGACCTGGGCGCCTGGGAAGCCGTGTGGCAGGTCGCCCCCAAGGACAACGACGGCAACGCCAGCCGGGGTGACGCCATCATTGCGGACAGCCGCAACACCCTGGTGCATGCCACCAGCCGACTGGTGTCGGCGGTGGGGCTGGACAACATCGTGGTGGTGGAAACGCCGGACGCGGTGCTGGTGGCTGACCGCAGCAAGAGCCAGGACGTCAAGAAGATCGTCAATTCGCTCACCGCCAGCCAGCGGGACGAACACAACCTGCACCGCAAGGTGCACCGGCCGTGGGGCTGGTACGACAGCATCGACATGGGCGAGCGCTTCCAGGTCAAGCGCATCATGGTCAAGCCGGGCGCCTCACTGAGCCTGCAGATGCATCATCACCGGGCGGAGCACTGGATCGTGGTGCAAGGCACGGCGGAGGTCGTCAACGGCGACAAGACCATCCTGCTGAGCGAAAACCAGTCCACCTACATCCCGCTGGGCCAGGTGCATCGCCTGTCCAATCCGGGCAAGGTGCCGCTGGAAATCATCGAAGTGCAGTCCGGCTCCTATCTGGGCGAAGACGACATCGTGCGCTACCAGGACACCTACGGCCGCAATTGAGGGATCGGCGCCGCGCTCGAAAACCGCTACAAAGCCGGGTACAAAGAAGCGCACGCTAGAAGAGGAGAAGGCCGTGGCTGTGATTGCCGTTGTAGGTCTGGGATATGTGGGGCTGCCGCTGGTGGTCGAATTTGGCAAGCTGGGCCGCACCATCGGTTTCGACATTTCGACCGACAAGGTGGCCAGGTGCCGCGCCGGCACCGACCCGTCGCGCGAGCTGACCGACGACGAGGTGCGGGCCGCCGTCCACGCCGAATATCACAGCGACCCGGCCTGCCTGGCCGAGGCGGACGTCATCATCGTGGCGGTGCCCACGCCGGTGGACGACGCCCACATCCCGGACTTCCGGCCGCTGGTGGGCGCGTCGGCCAGCGTCGGCCGCCACATGAAGGCGGGGGCGGTGGTGGTGTTTGAATCCACCGTCTACCCCGGCGCGACCGAGGAAGTCTGCATTCCGGTGCTCGAGCGGGAGTCGGGCAAAGTCTGGAAGCGCGACTTCTTCGTCGGCTACAGCCCCGAGCGCATCAACCCGGGCGACAAGGAGCACACGCTCACCAAGATCCTGAAGATCGTCTCCGGAGACACACCGGAGACGCTGGACATCGTCGCCCGCACCTACGAGACCATCATCCGGCCGGGGGTGCACCGCGCTTCCAGCATCAAGACCGCCGAGGCGGCCAAGGTCATCGAGAACACTCAGCGCGACCTGAACATCGCGCTGATGAACGAGCTGGCCATCATCTTCGACCGGATCGGCCTGGACACCTCCGAGGTGCTGGAAGCCGCCGGCACCAAGTGGAACTTCCTGAAGTTCAAGCCGGGGCTGGTCGGCGGCCACTGCATCGGTGTGGATCCCTACTACCTCACCCACAAGGCGGACATGCTGGGCTACCACCCGCAGGTCATCCTGGCGGGGCGTCGCATCAACGACGGCATGGGCAAGTTCATCGCCGAACAGACCATCAAGCAGATGATCGCCGCGGGCAGCTACATCAAGGGTGCCAAGGTGAATGTGCTGGGCCTGACCTTCAAGGAAGATTGCGGCGACCTGCGCAATTCCAAGGTCATCGACATCATCCGCGAGCTGGAAAGTTATGGCGTGGAGGTCTGGGTGACCGACCCGGCGGCGGCGGCGGACGAAGCCATGCACGAATACGGCGTGCAGCTCCATCGCTTCGAGGATCTGCCGCAAGCCGACGCCATCGTGGCGGCGGTGGCGCACCGGGAGTACAAGGCCCTGAGCGTTGAGGCGCTTTGCGGCAAGGTGGTGGCCGGTGGCGCCTTCATCGACGTCAAGGCCGCTTTTGTGAGCGACAATCTTCGCGCCGCCGGTCTGAGGATTTGGCGCCTGTAATGGCAGCATCGCCTCCCCGCGCGGCGACTGGTCCTGCGCCGCAGGTCCATTTATGTTTCGCTCTAAGGATTCATTGAGTCATGACGATTCTCGTCACCGGCGGTGCCGGTTTCATCGGCAGCAACTTTGTGCTGGACTGGCTGCGCTCGTCGGACGAGCCCGTGGTCAACCTGGATGCGCTGACCTACGCGGGCAATCTGGAGAACCTGGCCAGCCTGCAAGGCGATGCCCGCCACCAGTTTGTGCAGGGCGACATCTGCGACCGCGCGCTGGTGGACCAGCTGCTGACGCAGCACCGCCCGCGCGCCATCGTGCACTTCGCGGCGGAAAGCCATGTGGACCGGTCCATCCATGGCCCGGGCGCCTTCATGCGAACCAACGTCGAGGGCACCTTCACGCTGTTGGAAGCCGCCCGCGCTTATTGGGGCGCGCTGGCCGAGGACGCCAAGGCGTCGTTCCGCTTTCATCATGTCTCGACCGATGAGGTCTACGGTTCCCTGAAGCCCGAAGATCCGCCTTTTGCAGAGACTAATCCCTACGAACCGAACAGCCCCTACTCGGCCTCGAAGGCGGCCAGCGACCATCTCGTGCGCGCCTGGCATCACACGTACGCGCTGCCGGTGGTGACCACAAATTGCAGCAATAACTACGGGCCCTACCATTTCCCGGAGAAGCTGATTCCGCTGATGATCGTCAATGCCCTGGCCGGCAAACCGCTGCCGGTCTATGGCGACGGGCAGCAGATCCGCGACTGGCTGTATGTCACCGACCACTGCTCCGGCATCCGTGCCGTGCTGGCGGGTGGCCGCGTGGGCGAGACCTACAACATCGGTGGCTGGAATGAACAGGCCAACATCGACATCGTGCGCACCGTCTGCGCACTGCTGGACGAGTTGCGCCCGGATGCTGCGGGGCCCTATAGCCGCTTGATCACCTACGTGAAGGACCGCCCGGGCCACGACCGCCGTTATGCCATCGACGCCCGCAAGATCGAACGCGAGCTGGGCTGGCGTCCCGCGGAAACCTTCGAGACCGGCATCCGCAAGACAGTGCAGTGGTATTTGTCCAATGAAGCCTGGGTCGCGCGGGTGCAGTCCGGTGCTTACCGTGACTGGGTGTCGCAGCAGTATGGCGCCGACCAGAGCCGCTGAGGGGCCGTGATGAAGCTGCTACTGCTGGGCAAGTCGGGCCAACTGGGCTGGGAACTGCAACGCGCGCTGGCGCCGCTGGGGACGCTGGTGTCGCTGGATCGCACCGACGGCGGTGACCTCTCGGACAGCGACGCGCTGGCCGCCACGGTGCGCCGGGTCGCGCCGGAGGTGATCGTGAATGCGGCCGCCTACACGGCGGTCGACAAGGCTGAATCCGAAGAGGCGGCGGCTCGCCAGATCAACGCCACAGCCGTCGGTGTCCTGGCCGCCGAAGCACGTGCCCTGGGCGCCCTGCTGGTGCACTACAGCACGGACTACGTCTTTGATGGCAGCGGTGATCAGGCACGTGACGAATCGGCTGCCACCGGCCCATTGAGCGCCTATGGCCGCACCAAGCTGGAAGGCGAGCGCCTCATCGCGGAGCACGGGGCCGATGCGCTGGTCCTGCGGACCAGCTGGGTGTATGCGGCACGCGGCGGCAACTTCGCCAAGACGATGCTGCGGCTGGCGGCGGAGCGGGAACAGCTCAAGGTGGTCGCCGATCAGATCGGTGCGCCCACCGGCGCCGACCTGCTGGCGGACGTGACCGCACATCTGGTGCGCAGCGCGACGGCGGATCGGTCGCTGTGCGGGGTGTATCACGCGGTGGCCAGCGGAGCGACGAGCTGGCATCAGTATGCGCAGCATGTGCTGCGGCGTGCCGCGGCCAAGGGCGTGACGCTCAAGGTGCAGGCGGAGCAGGTGGAAGCGATTCCAACCTCGGCCTACCCGGTGCCGGCGCCCCGGCCCTTGAACTCCCGCCTCGACAACCGCGCCCTGCAGTCGCGTTTCGGACTGGTGATGCCGCACTGGCAGACCGGTGTGGACCGCATGCTCGACGAGATTCTGTGAGGACCCTTATGCCAACGACTCCTGCGACCTCCACCCGCAAGGGCATCATTCTGGCGGGGGGCTCTGGCACCCGGCTGCATCCGGCGACGCTGGCCATGAGCAAGCAGCTGCTGCCGGTCTACGACAAGCCGATGGTGTATTACCCGCTGAGTACGCTGATGCTGGCGGGCATCCGGGACATCCTGCTGATCAGCACGCCGCAGGACCTGCCGCGTTTCGAGGCGCTGCTGGGGGATGGGTCGCGCTGGGGCATTCGGCTGGAATACTGCGTGCAGCCGTCGCCGGACGGGCTGGCGCAGGCCTTCATTCTGGGCCGCGACTTCATCAACGGCTCCCCGAGCGCGCTGGTGCTGGGCGACAACATCTTCTACGGCCACGACCTGCTGGGTCTGCTGCGGGCGGCGGATGAGCGCACCAACGGCGCGACGGTGTTCGCCTATCACGTCCATGATCCGGAGCGTTATGGGGTGGTGGAATTCGACAATGACCGGCGCGCGCTGAGCATCGAAGAGAAGCCGCTCAAGCCCAAGAGCAACTATGCGGTGACCGGCCTGTACTTCTACGACTCGCAGGTCTGCGACATTGCAGCGGATATCAAGCCGAGCGCCCGTGGCGAGCTGGAAATCACCGACGTGAACGCGCGGTATCTGGCGCAGCAGGAGCTGAAGGTCGAGATCATGGGGCGCGGCTATGCATGGCTGGATACCGGCACCCATGACAGCCTGCTGGAAGCGGGCCAGTTCATCGCCACGCTGGAAAAGCGTCAGGGGTTGAAGGTGGCCTGTCCGGAAGAAATTGCCTACCGCCGCGGCTGGATCACCGCAGAACAGCTGGAGCGTCTGGCGCAGCCCATGTTGAAGAACGGGTATGGCCAATACCTGAAGCAACTGCTGAACGAGAAAGTGTTTTGATGAACGTCATTCCGACCGCGCTGCCGGAAGTCCTGATTCTTGAACCGAAGGTGTTCGGGGATGCCCGTGGCTTCTTCATGGAAAGCTGGACCGAGCCGAAGTTCAATGCAGCGGTGGGCCATGAGGTCCGGTTTGTGCAGGACAACCACTCCCGGTCCAGCCGTGGGGTGCTGCGGGGTCTGCACTTCCAGCTGCCGCCGCATGCGCAGGGCAAGCTGGTGCGGTGCACGGCGGGCGCCGTGTTCGACGTGGCGGTGGACATGCGCAAGTCCAGCCCGCGTTTCGGCCAGTGGGCGGGCGTGGAGCTGAGCGGGGAGAACCATCGTCAGCTGTGGATTCCACCGGGCTTTGCGCACGGCTTCCTGGTGCTGAGCGAGACGGCGGACTTCCTGTACAAGACGACCGACCTGTATGCGCCGCAGGCGGAAGGCTCGGTGCGGTGGGACGATCCGGCGATCGGCATTCAATGGCCGGACACCGGCGCGGCGCCCAAGCTGGCGGACAAGGACGCCCAGGCCCCGCTGCTGGCGGACGCGAAGTTCTTCGATTGAGGCGCTGAGCGGATGGCTGCGCCGCTGCTGCATCTGATTGCCGGGGCGCGGCCTAACTTCATGAAGCTGGCACCGCTGGTGCGGGCCTTGAAGGACGACGGTCGGCTGGCCTGGCGGCTGGTGCACACCGGCCAGCACCATGACCACGCGATGAGCGGCGTGTTCTTCGAGGAACTGGGGCTTCCCCCGCCGGATGTGTCGCTCGGTTGTGCTGGCGGGAGCCATGCACAGCTGACGGCGCGTATTCTGGACGCGTATGAGCCGGTGGTGGTGGCGGACCGTCCTGCCGCCTGCGTGGTGGTGGGCGATGTCGATTCGACGCTGGCCTGTGCGCTGGTGGCCCGCAAACTCGGCGTGCGTGTGGCGCATGTGGAGGCGGGGCTGCGCAGCGGGGACATGCGGATGCCGGAGGAGATCAACCGGCGAGCCACCGATGCGATCTCCGACTGGCTGTTCACGACCGAGCCGAGTGCGGCGGAGCATTTGCGCCGTGAAGGGCATCCGGCCTCGCAGATCCATCCGGTGGGTCATGTGATGGTGGACAACCTGCTTTATCAACACACGCTGCTGGCGGGGGTAGATCGGCAGGGGTGGCCCGGGAGGGCGGAACAGATGGCGGCGGTGGCCGCTGCCGGGCGTTATGGGGTGGTGACGCTGCATCGGCCGTCCAACGTGGACGATGCGGTGCAGCTGGTGGCGCTGCTGGAGGCGCTGGGAGACCTGTCGCGGCGATTGCCGCTGCTGTTCCCGGTGCACCCCCGCACGCTGGGCCGGATCCAGGCCTTGCGGCTGTCACTGCCGCCGACGCTGGTGCTGCTCCCGCCGCTGCCCTATCGGCCGTTCCTGGCCCTGTGGAGCGAGGCGGCGCTGGTGCTGACCGACAGCGGAGGACTTCAGGAAGAAACCACCGCGCTGGGGGTGCCGTGTCTGACGATCCGCGAAAACACAGAGCGGCCGGTCACGGTGGAGTTGGGGAGCAACCGGCTCGTGGGGACGCGGGCGGGAGATGTGGTCGCTGCGGCGCATGAGTGCCTCGACGCACTGGACCGGGGGGAACCGCGGCGGCGTGGGGAACGGCCGCCTCTGTGGGATGGCGCGGCAGCGCGCAGGATCGTTGAAGTCCTCGCGCGTGAGGTGTAGCTGGTTGACTTCGCTCGTTGGCGGGATTCTTTGACTCCGCACGAAACCGCCAAGCGGGCCCCCTTTTTCTCCATGTCCTCCGTCCCCTTCGGGTCCTCCCCCTTGTATCTTCCCTCAAAACGGCTGGTCAGCTGTTGGTCAGTCTGGGCAGGCAGCCGCAGAATTGCAG
>NZ_JACHXO010000003.1 GCF_014192155.1 Roseateles terrae
GGCACGCTCACGCACCTCGGGTGAGAACTTGTTCGACTTGCTCATGGCTCAATCCTCTCAGAGTGTTGAGCCTCCTCAAAACCCGGGTTGATTCAGTGGACCATTGGCATGGCAAAAGTTGTGTTAGACGAGATTCAGGGCCGCTTGAAGGTCATCAATGAACTGCGAATCAAGATTCAGATCGCAGGCATCGACGAGGTGAAGGAACTCCAGCCGCTATTTGCCAAGGGCCTCTGGATGTTCGGCGACAAGTTTGAGTCCATCCACTTCACGTCCAACAAGGGCATGACGACGATCATCCGGGAGCTCTTTGACGGCAAAGCCGAGAAGGCTTCGCTCAACCGCCCTGACTTCGTCATTCGCGGCGACGGCAGCACCGGCTTCTACTCCTTGCCTTCGTACAACGAGGATCACCAAGAAGCTGGCGTGCAGCACCTCGTCATCGTTGATCTGAAGACCACCAAGCTCTCCCTCGGGTCCAAGGAGAAGGAACAGATTTGGAAGTACGTGAAGGAGTTGAAGAAGCGGGGCCACATTCAGCCTGACACCCGCATTGACGGCTTCGTCCTTGGCGACCAGATTGAAAGCGGGGAAGGTGGCACTCGGACCGAAGACAACGACAAGGTCAAGATTCAGCCGCTGCTCTACGGCACGATTTTGAACAGAGCGGAACAGCGGCTTCTGAAACTCTACGACAAGGTCAAAGACGCCCCGTTCCTGCTCACCCAGCAAGAAGAGTTGGCTAAGTTCATTGAGCCGATCCCTGTCGCTCAAGCCTCGCTTGAGAGCGTTAAGTAAGGTCGGCGATCAACTGGGTCGCCGCCTATAACTATCTATTCGAGGCCATGAAAAGTGAGAACAAGGCGCTCTGTAGGTGGATCAACGTTCTGGAAGCCTATTTAGCACCCTGTGATACGGTGCACAGGTCGACGATTTGGTCCGCACCCAGCTTGTGAAACTGCTGCTGTCGCTGCACTTCGTTTGCCACCGTGAAGCCGCCCTTGCTTGCCAGTGCGACGACGTAGGCGCGAACTGCAGCACGCAGTCTTGTTAGGCCGGCCTCGTTGATGATCCGAATCCGGGCGTCAGGTGACGCTGCGTTTTCGAACACGGTTTTGGGGTGTACCAAGATGGGTGTCATGGAGCATGTGGCGTCGTACTGTTGTCCGAACCACACGATGGACCCGTTTAGCTGATTGGTGTCGTGTTTGCACACGCGATCCGCCTGTACAGCTCCGCTCTTGCATTCGATGACCAAGTAACGCCCGATACCGAGAGCCCAAAGGTTGTCGGGGCCACGGCCTACCTTGTCCTCAGGGCGTTCCGAGCCGAATCCCAAGAACAGGCCCAGGTCCTTCATAGCAGCCTCGAACCGCTTGGAGCCCTCCTCGCCCCAATCGAGATCATCGAGCAACCCGTTCACCCAGATTACGAGCTCGTTGCCCTCAATGAATTTGCTCATGAAATCCAGGGCAGCCGCCGTCTGGCCAGAAGCGGGTGCGCTCAGTCGGTAATAGGTTGCCCCGGCGAGCGGCTTTAAAAGACGATGGTTACCGGTCAACGCGGCGAGCTGCAGTTCCTGAGCCGCGGCGGGGTCGGAAAAGTTGGTGTACTGTGCGAGCTGCTGCTTCAAGTAGCTCTTGAGCTGGGAGTCCTGCGTCGCATTGACTGCGGCCTGCACGTGGTGCACTGCGAGGTCATATCTGGTTAGACGCGCGGCATCGAAGGCTTCTCGCAGGCTTACCTGGTTCACATCGAGATGCCCGCCATCGGGCTGCTCTGCATTGACCACTACATTGCGCCCAGCTGCTACCCAATCATCGTTCTGAGAGAAGCACAGGCTCATGATATCGACCAGCTTATTTAGCGGCTGATTGCGTAGTTGGCTAGCGACTTCTTTACCCAGTGCAATCTGCGCCCGCGTTGCCGCCGAGAACATGGCCTCAGTCTCGGGCTGATGCAGCCGCTGCGTCAGCCTGCCCCCCAGCAGCAGCACGACACAGTGATCGTCACTCGAGCGGACGCCTCGGCCCATCCCTTGTTCGATGCGCTGAACCTGACGGACCAGGGGACGCTTTGTGCCATCAAGCAGCACCATCTCCATCCGCTCCCCGAGCCCATATACCTCGGGTAGACCGTCGATGACCAGAAGCTCGCAAGCCTCGCCAGGAAGGTCGATGCCGTCGTACTTGTTAATGAGCACCGTCAGGCCGACATACTCCTTTTTCAGCCGGTCAACTCCCTGTTGAATGGAGTTCTTGTCGAGGGTCTGATTCGCCACGTCCTTCCAAAATTTGGATCGCTCCGTCGAGGGCACGATGACGACTACGTTGACGTCCTCAGCGAGCTTTGCAACCAGGCCCCGGATCTCTTCGAGCGAAAATTCGGGGTTGATCTCCTGCGGTGCCAGAATCATCCGATCGCCAATGTCGCCCCCGCCCTTGGGGCGGATGGGCTTGACGACATCCGCAGGGTCAGCCCTGAAGTGGCTGACTAAAATCGTGTCGTCCGCCAACGTCGCAGTCATGTAGATGCGCCGCTTCGCAGCAGAGAACGACGGGATGCGTTCGATGGGAATGAAATGAGGCGCAATCTCCAGCGTGTCGCCGCCGAATAGGCAGGTGCACAGCGGGATGCAGTCGCTTAAGAGCGGCCAGCTCCACGCCAGCTCTTCAGACTTGCGCTCAGCGTGCAGGAGCTTGATAACTTCGTCCTGTTTTGCTTGCCAGGCCCAGTACGGCACCATCATCACAATGGACCGTTCTTTGGCCTGGATGTCCAGCAAACCGGTCGGCGACTGCGCTTTGAGGTCTTCATCGAAAAGCTCCAATAGCTTGTCGTAAACCCTTGAGCCGCCCGACGCCCTGATAGAGAACTGTTCCTGAACGACGCCGAGGCAGGCGTGCGCATCGTCGATGACGACACAGCCGATCGGGATCTTGTTTTCACCCACACCGAACACTGAGCGGGCGTTGAACAGCTTGTGCACGTTCACGACCAAGATGGCGCGTCCAGCTAAGAACTCGGCATCCTTCTCGTCGTCGGTCGCAGCGATTCCCAGTTGTTGGGCTTCCTCTAGAACCTGCGAAACGAGGAAGTTATCCGGCGTGATGTAGACGGCAGGCCTCACGTTCTCGTTTAGCGAGCTTTGCAGGCACAGCAGCCCGACCACCGTCTTCCCGCCGCCAGTATTCATCTTGATGGTCAAGTCTTTGGCGGTACGGCGCGAATACCACTCGTCCAGAACGTCGGCTTGCTCATCGAGCGGTCGTTTGAAGCGTGCGTCTCGTTTGAGCGTCGTGAAGATCTTTCGGGGGTCGGTCTGTTTGGCGCCGCCAACGGCGTTCAGCTTGCCAAAGTCTAGAAGGCTCATCGCTCGCTCCCTTGCAAATGGTTATCGCCGTGGATTCTCTCTCGATCGGTTGATCGTCGGAACCCGTGCAAAGCGGGACAGTTATGGCGGCTCGCTGCCGTCTCAGAGTTTATTGGCACGGAACGGCTGAGGGACAGGGCTGCGCGCCTCGCGCAAATTAGCGAGCCCCAATCAGTGCCCGGCCCGAAGTGAGCTGGCGGCGGGGGCGGGCCCTGTCTACATGCGAATGGTGGCTTGTACTGGGGTTGCATCCCAGCCCCGAACGGCTTCGCCCCTCCCGCTTCAGGGCCCCTCCCCAATACGGTCTTGACTGAGAAGCTGACCCTGGGTCCTGTTGCTTAGGGCAAGGCCGGTGCCCCCGCGAGTTGTCTCAGACTTTGATGCCGCGTCTCGGACATTAATGCGCTGTCTCAGACATTAATGGCAAAGAACAACTCGCCAGTCCCTCCGCCCGCCTCACTCCACCGTCACGCTCTTCGCCAGATTCCGCGGCTTATCCACATCCGTCCCCCGCGCACATGCCGTGTGATACGCCAGCAACTGCAGCGGCACCACATGCAGGATCGGGCTCAGCGCGCCGTAATGCTCCGGCATCCGGATCACATGCAGACCGGGCTCGCTTTCAATCCGCGTATCCCCGTCCGCAAACACAAACAGCTCACCACCGCGCGCACGCACTTCCTGCATGTTGCTTTTGAGCTTTTCCAGCAGCGTGTCATTCGGCGCCACCGTCACCACCGGCATCTGCGCCGTCACCAGCGCCAGCGGGCCGTGCTTCAGCTCACCGGCGGGATACGCCTCCGCATGGATGTAGCTGATCTCCTTCAGCTTCAGCGCGCCCTCCAGCGCAATCGGATAGTGCAGTCCACGGCCCAGGAACAACGCGTTTTCCTTGCGGGCGAATTCCTCACTCCAGGCAATCACCTGCGGCTCCAGCGCCAGCACCGCCTGCACCGCCACCGGCAGGTGGCGCAGTGCCTTCAGATGCTCCGCTTCCTGCTCTTCCGTCAGATGTCCACGCGTCTGCGCCAGTGCCAGCGTCAGCAGGAACAGGCCCACCAATTGCGTCGTGAACGCCTTCGTCGACGCCACGCCAATCTCCGCACCGGCACGGGTAATGAACGACAGCGCGCATTCACGCACCATGGCGCTGGTCGCCACATTGCACACCGTCATCGTATGCAGCATGCCCAATGAGCGCGCATGCTTCAGTGCCGCCAGCGTGTCGGCCGTCTCGCCGCTCTGGCTGATGGTCACCACCAGCGTGCGCGGATTCGGCACGCTGTCGCGGTAACGGTATTCGCTGGCAATCTCAACGCTGGTCGGAATCTTGGCAATGCTCTCCAGCCAGTACTTGGCCGTGGAGCCGGAGTAGTAGCTCGTGCCGCAGGCCAGAATCAGCACGTTGTCGATGTCCTTGAAGACGCGGTAGGCGCCGTCTCCAAACAGTTCCGGCGTGATGCTCGTCACTGCGTCCAGCGTGTTGGCAATGGCCACTGGCTGCTCGAAGATTTCCTTCTGCATGTAGTGGCGATACGGGCCCAGCTCGGCCGCGCCACTGTGCGCATGCACCGTGCGCACTTCCCGCTCCACGCTCTGGAAGCGCCCCGTCACTTCACCGCGTGCAGTAATCCAGTAGCGGCCCAATTGCAGGTCCACCACGTCACCCTCTTCCAGATAAACGATCTGGTCGGTCACACCCGCCAGGGCCATTGCATCGGAAGCCAGGAAGAATGCGCCGGCATGCTCATCGCGACCGACACCCAGCACCAGCGGCGAACCTTCACGGGCACCGATCACGCGGTGCGGCTCATCCCGGTGGAACACGGCAATGGCGTAAGCGCCTTTGAGGCGACCCACGGCCTGCTGCACGGCATCCAGCAGGTCGCCCTGGTACAGCAGGTCCACCAGGTGGGCAATGACTTCGGTGTCGGTCTGGCTCAGGAACACATAGCCGTGGGCCTTCAGTTCGGCGCGCAACTCGTCGTGGTTCTCAATGATGCCGTTGTGCACCAGCGCCACGCGGCCCGGGCCCTGCGGAGCGTCCACGCCGGGGCCATACGAGAAGTGCGGGTGGGCGTTGTGCACCGCCGGAGCGCCGTGGGTGGCCCAGCGGGTGTGGGCGATGCCGGTACCCGCTGCGACACCATCCTGCGCGGCCAGGGTCTGCAGTTCGGCCACGCGGGAGGTGCTGCGCGCGCGGCGCAGTTGACCGTCCTGGTGCACCGCCACGCCGCAGGAGTCGTAACCGCGGTATTCCAGCCGCTTCAGGCCCTCGATCAGGATGGGAACGATGTCCTTCTGGCTGACGGCGCCGACGATGCCACACATGGGAAAACTCCAGAACTATTGCGAATGGCGGCATCGTAGGCAGGTCCATCGGCAAGAGGCTTTCAATATCACGGTGTAAATGCAATTTTCCTTCGCCGCCGTGGAACGTCGAATTTTCCTTTCATAATCGCCTCTACCGTGGAATATTCAAGCACCCTGGACGCCGTGGACCTTCGCTTGCTGGACCTGCTCCAGTCGGACGCGTCCCTGTCCAACCAGTCATTGGCCGAGCGCGCGCACGTGTCCCCTGCTACCTGCCTGCGTCGGGTCCGGCGGCTGGTGGACAGTGGCGTCATCGAAAAACAAGTGGCCCTCCTGTCTCCCGACAAGCTGGGCAGCGGGCTCAGCGCCCTGGTGGAGATCACGCTGGACCGTCAAGGCGCCGAGCATCTGGATGCATTCGAGGCCTTGGCCGTCGCCGCACCGGAGGTTCAGCAGTGCTGGCGCGTGGCCCCCGGCCCCGACTTCATCCTCGTGCTGCAGGTGCCGGACATGCCGGCCTATCACGCACTGGTGCAGCGGCTCTTCACCCAGCAGGCCAACGTCCGGAACGTGAAGGCCTTTTTCTCGGTGAAGCGGGCCAAGTTTGACCCGCGGGTGCCGCTGCCCGTGCTCAGCGCCTCACTTAGCGCTTCAGGATGAGCAGCCCCTTCAGGTACTCACCTTCCGGGAAATAGATGGTCTGCGGATGGTCCGGCGAGGCGCCGACGCGATCCATGATGAAGCCGTCCACCCCTGCGTCCATCCCCGCACCCGCCACGATCTTGTGGAACAGCTCGGGGCCCACGCCGCCAGAGCAGGAGAAGGTGAACAGCAGGCCGCCCGGCTTGAGCAGCTTCAGACCCAGGCGGTTGATGTCCTTGTACGCACGCGCGGCACGTTCCGCATGGGACGCCGTCGGAGCGAACTTCGGCGGGTCCAGGATGATGGCGTCAAAGCTGCGCCCCTGCTTGAGCATGTCGCGCAGGGTCTGATTGACGTCCGCATCCAGCGCCGTGTGGTGCGCCGGATCAAAACCGTTGAGTTCCACGTGCGCCGTCGCACGGGCCAGCGCGGGGCCGGATGAATCCACGCTCACCACTTCAGTGGCGCCGCCCGCCAGTGCCGCCACCGAGAAACCGCCGGTGTAGCTGTAGCAGTTCAGCACGCTCTGGCAGCCATAGTGGCGCACCAGGTCGGCGAACTTCTTGCGGTTGTCGCGCTGGTCCAGGTAGTAGCCGGTCTTGTGGCCTTCCGCCACGTCCAGGCTCAGCTTCCATTCGTGCTCGGAGATGACCACCGCCGTGTCGCCGTCGCCGCGCAGCCAGCCGGTCACCGGCTCCAGGCCTTCCAGCGTGCGCACGCCCGAATCAGAACGCTCATAGAGGCGCGTCAGGCCGGTGGCGGCCAGCAGCAGGTCGGCAATCACCCCCTTCCACTTCTCCGTGCCCGCGGACAGGAACTGCGCGCACAGCGTGCTGCCGTACCGGTCCACGATCAGGCCGGGCAGGCCGTCTGCTTCGCCGTGGATGAGCCGCACCGCATCGGAGGCGATGGGCATGCGGGCCCGCAAGGCGATGGCGGCCTCGATCCTGCGCTGGAAGAATGCTTCGTCGATGCGTTCATGCTCGTCGAAGCTCCAGGCGCGCACCCGGATCATGGAGGTGGGGCTGAACGACGCCCAGCACAGGAACTTGCCTTCCGCCGATTCCACACGGACGGTTTCACCAGGGTCGGCCTTGCCCTTGTCGATCGAGCCTTGGAAGACCCAGGGATGGCGGCGCAGCAGCGAGCGGTCCTTGCCCTCGCGGAGACGAATCACTTTCATGGGGCGATTGTCCCCGATACCGACTGACGATCGAGTCCGATGCAGCGGTTGCGGTGTGCGGGGCATGCAACGCCCGTCCGCCGTCCGCGAACAGCCTCACGAACTTCGCCTACGGCGTCAGGGACTGACCCGGATGCACATCCATGCCTTCCCTGCGGATCGGCGCCGCTACCCCGCCTTCCTTCGCCATGCCCATTGGCTCTCTGCCGCTCTGGTGCTGCTCGCCTATCTGTCCATCTATGGGCGGGACTGGCTGGCGCGGGGCTCCCCGGAGCGGCTGCTGGTCAGTCAGTTGCACACCTTGACCGGCGTGCTGGTGTTGCTGCTGACCGTGCCGCGATTGCTGGTGCGGTTTCAACAGACACCGCCGGCGATCGTGCCGGCGCCGCCCCTGCCCCAGCGCCTGATGGCCGCTCTCGCGCATGTGGCGCTGTTTGTCTATCTGCTGGTGCAGCCGCTGCTGGGCTTCGCCACGCTGATGGTGTCAGGCAAGGGGATGGGCTTCCCGCTCATCAGCTGGCGTCTGGCTGGCATGGCGGTGCCCAATGAGACGTTGGCCAAGGCGCTCAAGGAAGTGCACGAGTGGGTCGGCGTGTTTTTTCTTTATGTCATCGGCGCGCATCTGCTCGCGGCGCTGTGGCATTGGCGCATCCGCCAGGACAACGCATTGCAACGCATGCTCTGACACCGGGGCCCAGCTCACGCGGCAGCGTCTCTGCCTGAGAATCCGGGCACCGCGCGGCTCCGGGCGTGCCGCGATTCAGCGCCAGCAATTCAACGCCCTGCGATTCCACGCGTCTTGCGATTCCATGCGCCCTGTCGTTCAGAGCGCCCTGGGATTCAGAGCGACCGCGGCCCCAACGTGCCAAACGCCCAGCCGATGTTCAGGCTGACCATCGGCGTGCTCTGCTTGGATCCGCCCAGTGCTTTCCACTGACCCACGCCGACCTTCACCCGCAGGCGGTCCTTCGGCTCGCTGCCTTCCCACTGGGCCCACAGTTCGCCCTGGGTGACGGCACCGCCGCCCACCGCCACATTGCCGCCGCCCGCCGCACCGACCAGTGCTTCCGCCCCGACACGGAACCCGCCCGGCAGACGATGGGTCTTGGCACCCAGGCCGAACATCCCATAAGAGAACGCGCCGGCCTTGCCGAAGGCCGCGCTGCCCGCCTGCGCGGTGCCGTACCAGGGACCGCTGAAGTCGCGTGCCATGCCAATGCCGAGCCCCGTCACCGAGTCCTTGCTGCCGTCCTTGAATTCGAAGCTGTTGAAGCGCGGCATGCTGAGGTACCAGTCCTGCTCACGCACCGTGCCGGATTCCAGCGGCGGCGAGTTCAGCACGCGCGAGCCCTTCTCCAGCGGCAGCGCCAATGACGCACGCACCTGCATCGAGTCATAGTGGCCCCACGGCGCCTTCAGATAACTCGCATCCAGGCGCAGCGTCGGTCCCCACGGCGTGATCCAGCGCAGCGTGGGGCCGGCACGGAACAGCCAGCCATTGCCGGTGTCCAGGTTGCCGCCGCCGCCGAGGCCAGTGGAGATCTGCCCGCCCACCCGCAGGCGCGGCGAGATCACGCCCCAATCCTGACCGGCATTGGCGAAGATTTCCATGTAGCCGTCAGAGCCGCCGGAGGCCGCGCCCGACGCCTCCAGGCCCCACCACGATCCGCCGTTGCCAAAGTACTGACGCAGGTCCGCGCCCGCCTTGCCCTTGCGGTTGCTCACCGATCTGCCGTCGCGGGTGATGCTGCCGTCGCGCGGCTTTTCGACACCGGCGCTGAGGGCGATTTCATCGAAGCCCATGCCGGTGCGGTCCCCAGTGCGGCCATACAGACCCGCGTCGGCCGGCGAGAAGCTCAGCAGGCGGTCCATGCGGCCCAGCGTCAGGCTCCAGGTGGTGTCCTTGATGTTGCCGCTGGGGAAACGCACCTGCGTCACGCCGACGCCCGCATACCAGTTGCCGAATTCACCGCGCAGCGACACCTCCGGGCGCAGCATGAGGCCGCCCCCGGCGCGCACCTGCTCGGAGCTCACGCCGCCCCCCGCGCCCGCATAGACGCCGGTGGCCACGTGCCAGTCCTGAGACAGGCGCCAGCGGCGCTGGACCGTGAAGCCCGCCGTGAACAGACCGCCGTAGTTGCCCTTGGCGGCGCCATAAAACGTCGGCCCCAGGCCCCAGTCTTCATTGACCGCCACCATGTAGCTCAGCCCCAGCAGCGCGGTGCGCTCGCCCGTAGGCATCTTGAGCGGGGTCCAGTTCATCTCGAAGGCCGCCGGCCGGCTGTCGGTGGCGGTGACCGGCGTATCGGCCGTCTGCCCACGCGGCGCCTGCGGCTTCATGCCCGAGGGAGACCCGACGGCCGTGGCCGACAGGAAGCTCTGAGGGCCGCGCGTTTGCATCAGGGACGACGAGGACGCGCCAGCAGGGGTGGACGCGGACTGTGCCCCGGCGTGCCCGGTGACCGCCAGCAGCGCGGAGCAAAGCAGCAGCGGGCGATGCGCCATTGAGATCGGCAGGGACGCAGACAGTGCCCGCAGCGCACCCCGCAAGGAAGGCTGCGAGGTGGGTGCCACGAAGGCGGTCCCGCTGGACGGCTCGAAAGACGACTTGAAAGACGGCTTCAGAGACAGTGGGACAGGCGGCTTGGGAGATCGCATCGGACAGTCGCTTATTTCTTCTTGGCGCGCGGATGCGCGGCGTCATACACCTTGGCCAGGTGCTGGAAGTCCAGCCGGGTATAGACCTGGGTGGTGCTGATGTTGGCGTGGCCCAGCAATTCCTGGACCCCTCGCAGGTCGCCGCTGGATTGCAGCAGGTGCGAAGCAAATGAGTGGCGCAGCATGTGCGGATGGACATGCGTCGGCATGCCGGCATGCAGGGCCCGTTCCTTGAGCCGTGCGCGGACCTGATGGGCGGTGATGCGGCGACCGCGCTTGCCCACCAGCAGCGCCGGTTCCCCGTCCTGCGCCCACTGGCCGCGCACCGCCAGCCAGGCTTCAATCGCCTTCAGGGCCGGACCGCCCAGCGGCACCGCGCGTCGCTTGGACCCCTTGCCGAGCACATGCGCTTCCTGGTTGTCCGGCTCGATCCAGCCGAGCGAGGTCGGGAAGTAGCGCAGGTCCAGGCCCACCAGTTCAGACACCCGCACCCCACCGCCATACAGCAGCTCCACGAGGCAGCGGTCCAGCGCTTCGCCCACCGGATCGGCATTGGGCTCCTGATGGTCGGCCAGCCGCACCGCATCATCCACCGCCAGCGCCTTGGGCAGCGGACGGCCGACCTTGGGCGGACGCAGATCCACGATGGGATTCGCGGTGATCATGCCGTTGTGGCCCAGCCAGCGATACCAGCCGCGCCAGGCGGACAGGATCAGCGCCAGCGTGCGCGGCCCCAGCTCGGCCTGATGCAGCTGTGCCAGGAAGCGCCGGGCCTGGTGCGCGGTGAGCCGCAGCAGCGGCACGTCCGCCGCCTGCGCGAGCACCGTCAGCCGCTCCAGCGCTTCGGCATAGAGCGTGAGCGTGCGGTCCGCCAGACGGCGCTGCACACGCAGGTGGTCCAGGTAGCGCTGCTGCTCGTCAGTCAGCTTGGGCGGCTGCATGCGGGTCCGCGGTGAGCAGTCGCGACAGCGCGGCGCTGGCGATTTCGCCGACGCGCGTCAGGAACTCGGTGCCCATCTCCGCGGTGTAGCGGGTCGGGTCGGGCGAGCCGAGCACCAGCAGGCCAAAGGGCTGCGACGGCGTGCCAGCCGTCAGCGGCACCAGGGCCAGGGAGGCCACATCCTCTTCCAGCCAGCGGGCGGCTTCGAAGCCGGAATTGATGCCGCAATACGGCTGACTCAGGCTGCTGACGAAGGTCTTCACATCGCTGCTGACTTCCGCGGCGAACGGGGCCAGGGCATGACCGGTGTTGATGTTCCACAGGCGCAGATTGGCCTGGGGAATCAGGAACTGGTGACGCAGCTCGCGCAGCAGCACTTCGGGCAACTGGCCGTCCTCGCGGGTCAGCATCAGCGCCAGCGTCCAGCGATGCAGGCGGTCGGCAATGGCCACGTTCTCCTGGCCGTTGCGGATCATCTCGACGATCTTGTGCTCCAGCCCGCGGATCTTGTCCCGCAGCAGCTCGGCCTGACGCTCCTGCAGCGACACGGCGCGCTGCCCATGCGGATGGGAGATGCGCACATTGGCCAGCAGCTCGGCATGACGCTCGAAGAAGCCGGGGTGATTCGCCAGATAGTCGGCGATGTCTTGTTCGGTAATGCCTTCGATGCCACTCACAGTTCGATTTCTCCTTCAAAGACGGTCTGCGCCGGTCCCGTCATGAAGACCGACGCTGTCAGGCCCTCACGCAGGCCGGCCCATTCGATACGCAGGTCGCCGCCATGGGTGTGCACTTCCACGGTCTCGTCGAGCCAGCCCAGCCGGATGCCGGCCACCACCGCCGCACAGGCGCCGGTGCCGCAGGCCAGGGTTTCGCCGCTGCCGCGCTCAAACACCCGCAGCTTCACTTCGCTGCGGCTGACCACTTGCAGGAAGCCGGCGTTGACCCGGCGGGGGAATCGCTCGTGCGCTTCGACCTGCGGGCCGATCAGCGCGACCGGCGCATGGTCCACGTCCTCCACCCGCTGCACGGCGTGGGGGTTGCCCATGGAGAGCACGGCCACCTCGCAGGCCATGCCATCGCCCAGGGCCAGCGGCCACAGTTCGAAGCCGTTCACATCCCGCGGCGTCAGGTCCTCCGGCTGGAAGGGCACGTCGGGCAGATGGAACACAGGGGCGCCCATGTCCACCGTCACCCGGCCGTCCTCGCGCAGGCGCAGCTCCAGAATCTTGTTGACGGTCTGCACCCGCACCGTGTGCTTGTCGGTCAGGCCCTTGTCCACCACATAGCGCACGAAGCAGCGCGACCCGTTGCCGCAGTGCTCCACCTCGGAGCCGTCGGCATTGAAGATGCGATAGCCGAAGTCCACGCCGGGCGTGCGGGCGGCTTCAATGACCAAAATCTGGTCGCACCCCACCCCGAAGCGGCGGTCCGCCACATGGCGCAGCTGCTCATGGGTGAGCTGCATCGGATGCTGCGTGGCGTCCAGCACGACGAAGTCGTTGCCGGCGCCCTGCATTTTGGTGAAGCGCAGTTTCATGGGCGGATTATCACCGTGGCGGGTGTCAGCGCTGATACAGCGACGGCTCTCCCGGCGGGCGGGTCTTGAAGCGCTTGTGCACCCAGAAATATTGCGCCGGATTCTCCAGAATCCGGGCCTCCAGCCATTCGTTGAAACGCCGGGCGTCGGCTTCAAGATCGCCGCTGGGATAGTTCTCCAGCGCGTCATAGGCGGTGACGCGGATGCCCTGCCCCTTGGGCAGCATGGTCACCACCACCGGCTGCACCACCATCTTCATCGTCTGGGCGATCTTGGCCGGCGCCAGCAAGGTGTTAGCCGGTACTCCGAAGAAGGGCACGAAGGCGGAGTCCTTGGGGCCGAAGTCCATGTCTGGCAGGTTCAGGAAGCCGTAGCCGTCCCGGATGTGGCGCAGGATGCTGCGCACGCCTTCATGCCGGTCGGCCAGCTTGGTGGTGCCAAAGCGCGAGCGGGCGCGGCGCAGGGCGACGTCGAAGGTGGCGTTGCTCTGGCGCTGATAGATGCTGCTGCCCGGCTTGGACTGATTCAGCATGATGGCCGGCCCCACCCAGTCCAGGCCCACGAAGTGCGGCATCAGCCACATCACCGGCCGGTCCACCTGCTCGGACAGCTTGATGTTGCCCTCCACCTTCATCATCCGCTGCAGCCGCTCGGGTGAGCAATACCAGAGGAAACCCCGCTCCAGCAGGCTCCGGCCCAGCCAGCCAAAGTGCTCGCGCACCAGCGCCTCACGCTCGGCCTGCGGCATCTGCGGAAAGCACAGCTCCACATTGCGCAGGGCGACCCGGCGACGGGAGCCGGCCAGCCGGTGCAGCACCCCGCCCAGCCCCCAGCCCAGCGCCGCCACCCAGCGCAGCGGCAGCCAGTGGAGCAGCCACAGCAGCCCGATCAATGCATAAGTCGCCAGTTTTCCCATCCGTGCCAATTCCATAGGGCGGCACAGGGCCGCCTTTTTTCTATAATGCGCCCCGTCGCCGAGTTAATCTGGACAACTTGCGGGGCGACTGAAAAATGCCGCTAAAGCGTTCGCCGCCTGATTCTCAGCACGGCAACGCCCGTAGACTGAACTCAGGAGTTTAAATTGGCGAGCGATTTCCTCTTCACTTCGGAATCCGTGTCTGAAGGCCACCCGGACAAGGTGGCCGACCAGATCTCCGATGCCATTCTGGATGCCATCCTGGCCCAGGATCCCCGTTCCCGCGTAGCCGCCGAGACCCTGTGCAACACCGGCCTGGTGGTGCTGGCCGGCGAGATCACCACCAACGCGCATGTCGACTACATCCAGGTCGCCCGCGACACGATCAAGCGCATCGGCTACGACAACACCGACTACGGCATCGACTACAAGGGCTGCGCCGTTCTGGTCGCCTACGACAAGCAGAGCAACGACATCGCCCAGGGCGTGGACCATGCCTCGGACGATCACCTGAACACCGGCGCCGGTGACCAGGGCCTGATGTTCGGCTACGCCTGCGATGAAACGCCGGAGCTGATGCCCGCCCCGATCTACTACTCGCACCGTCTGGTGGAGCGTCAGGCCCAGCTGCGCAAGGACGGCCGTCTGCCCTTCCTGCGTCCGGACGCCAAGAGCCAGGTGACGATGCGTTATGTGGACGGCAAGCCGCACAGCATCGACACGGTGGTGCTGTCCACCCAGCATGCCCCCGAGATGTCGCTGGGCGACAAGATGAAGCCCGAGTTCTACGAGGCGGTCATCGAGGAAATCATCAAGCCGGTGCTGCCCAAGGAATGGCTGCAGGAGACCAAGTACCTGGTGAACCCGACCGGCCGTTTCGTCATCGGCGGCCCGCAGGGCGATTGCGGCCTGACCGGTCGCAAGATCATCGTGGACACCTACGGCGGTGCCTGCCCGCACGGCGGCGGCGCTTTCTCCGGCAAGGATCCGACGAAGGTGGACCGCTCGGCGGCTTACGCCGCCCGCTATGTGGCCAAGAACATCGTGGCTGCAGGCCTGGCCCGTCAGTGCCAGATCCAGGTGGCCTATGCCATTGGCGTGGCCCGTCCGATGAACGTGACGGTCTACACCGAAGGCACCGGCGTCATCCCGGACGAGCAGATCGCCGCGCTGGTCAATGAGCACTTCGACCTGCGCCCCAAGGGCATCATCCAGATGCTGGACCTGCTGCGCCCGATCTACGGCAAGACGGCGGCCTACGGCCACTTTGGCCGCGAAGAGCCCGAGTTCAGCTGGGAGCGCACCGACCGCGCCCAGGCGCTGCGCGCCGCCGCCGGACTCTGAGGTGCCTGGCCGGGCCCGGGCCGTTGCCTGGGCCGGCTTTGCGCAACATGTCACGGTCTTTGCAGGCACTGCAGAAAACCGGGCTTACTGCGCAGTCCAAAGCCTGAAATACCCCTCATCCAGGGCCGCTTCTCGCGGCCCTTTTCATTGGGGCGTGGGCAAAATCGCGGCATGCATGCTGCACCGACTCCGCTGACCATCCTCATCGTCGACGACCAGAACGCCACCCGTGTGGCGCTGACCGCCGAGCTGGATCGCGTCGGCCATCGGGTGCTGGAAGCGGACAGCGCGGAATGGGGCCTGGAGCTGTTCCGCCGCTACCGTCCGGACGTCGTGCTGATGGACGTGGAAATGCCGGGCCATGACGGCTACTGGACCGCCCGTGAGATGCGCGCGGCCGAGCCGGGCGGCTGGACCCCGATCATCTTCCTCTCCCAGTTCAAGCAGGACCTGGACATCTGGAAGGGCATCGAGTCCGGCGGGGATGACTACCTGGTCAAGCCGGTGTCCCCGATGATCCTGCATGCCAAGTTGCGCGCCATGCAGCGCCTGGCCCAGATGCGGCAACGGCTGGTGACGATGTCCGAAGAATTGCGGGCGGCCAATGCGCAGCTGGAAGAGCTCTCCAGCGTGGACGCCCTGACCGGCCTGATGAACCGCCGCGCCCTGGACGCCCGGCTGCAGCAGGAGCTGGATCTGGCCCGCCGCGAAAGCAAACCGCTGACGCTGGTGCTGTGCGACGTGGACCACTTCAAGCGCTACAACGACGCGGCCGGCCATGTGGCGGGCGATGCCTGCCTGCGCCGTGTCGGCCAGCTGCTGAAGGAGACCTGCCGCCGCCCGAGCGACTGTGCCGGTCGTTATGGCGGCGAGGAATTTGCGCTGATCCTGCCCAACACCCCGCGCTCCGGCGCGATGACCTATGCGCGGGCGCTGATGCGCACCATCGAGATCTCGGCGATTCCGCATCCGGATTCGCCGACGGGGGCCAACATCACCCTCTCCGGTGGCATCACCACCTGCGTGCCCGACGAAAGCACCAGCGTGGAAGGCCTGATCATCCGGGCCGACGAAGCGCTCTACAACGCCAAATCCACCGGCCGCAACCGCTTCTTCAGCTTCGAGATGCAGATGGACACGCAGGAGCAGAAGTCCGCGTTCGGCACGCTGGACGGCGGGCGCCGGCCCTGACGCAGGTCGAGCGCGGCAGGGCGCCGGATGCGGCGACCGGACCCGGCCTGCCATAGGATCCCGAAGCGCAGCAGGGGCGGCCCGTCTCCGGCCTCCTGACGACAGCGTCTGCGCTGCTGCCAAAATCCAGCATCACCCCGACGTATCGTGCAGGCTGACCTCAGCCTCACCGCGCCCCGATGCCTGTGATCGATCCTGATGCGCTGCGCCGGCATGCCATCGCCCGCACGCTGTTCCCGCCCACCACCTTGCTCAAGGCCATCCGGCGCCTGGGATTCGTGCAGGCCGACCCGATGCGGGCGCCTGCGCGGGCGCAGGACCTGATCCTGATGCAGCGGGTGCAGGACTACCGCGCCGGTGAGCTGGAACGTCGCTACACCAAGCTCCCTGTGGATGAGGACTGCCTCGTCAACTACGGCTTTCTGCCGCGCGAGCATCTGGCGCTGATGCATCCCCGCACCGCCAAGCGGCCGTGGGATGCCGACACCCACGCACGTGCCGCCGATGTCCTGGCCTTCGTGCGCGAGAAAAAACGCGTCCATCCGTCCGAGGTGCTTGCCGCCTTCAGCCACCATGGCCGGGTCGCCGGCTATTGGGGTGGAGAGCTCAACGCCAGCACTCAGCTCCTGGACGGCATGCATTACCGCGGAATGCTGCGCGTGGTGCGACGCGATGCGGGGACGCGGGTGTATGAAGCGATCGACCATCCGGAAGTGGACGACAGTCCTGCCGCCCGTGAGGCGCGGGCGCTGGCGCTGATGGACCTCGTGGTGTCCCTGTATGCGCCCCTGCCCGCCGCCACCCTCGGCTACCTCACCACCTTGCTGAACTACGGCGCTTTCGAGCTTCGTGCGGAGACCCGTGCCGCCTGCAAGGCGGCGGCGTCCCGATATGCCCATGCCACCCTCGACGGCGAGCGCTGGTACTGGCCGGCGGACGAAAACCCGGCCTCCCGCCGCCACCGGGTGGACATGGAACGGGTGCGCCTGCTGGCGCCCTTCGATCCGCTGGTCTGGGACCGCCGACGCTTCGAGCGGCTGTGGGGCTGGGCCTATCGCTTCGAGGCCTACACGCCGGCGGAGCGCCGCACCATGGGCCATTACGCGCTCCCGATGCTGTGGGGCGATCAAATGATCGGCTGGGCCAACCTGAAGGTGGACCGCCAGCGGCTGGTGCCGGACCTGGGGTTCATCGGTCGGCGCCCCCGCGAGGCGGCCTTCCGGCAGGCGCTGGACGAAGAGTTGCACCGCATGTCGGTCTTCCTCGGCCTGGAAGACTGAGGCGCTGCTCAGCTGACCCGCAGGATCTGCTCGATGTCGGCGCGCGGCGGCGTGCCAAACAGGCGCCGATATTCGCGGCTGAACTGGGAGGCGCTCTCGTACCCCACCTGATGCGCCGCACTGGCCGCATCCAGCCCTTCGGCCAGCATCAGCCGCCGCGCATGCTGCAGCCGCAGCTGCTTTTGGTACTGCATCGGCGAGAAGCTGGTGAGCTGCTTGAAGCGCTGGTGCAGCGTCGACGGGCTCATGTGCGCGACTTCGGCCAGATGCTCGATGCTCAGCGGTTCGTTGAAGCGGCGGGTCAGCTCGTCGATGGCGCGGGACAGGCGGCGCGTCGCGCTGTCCTGCTGGGCCAGCGAGCGCAGCTTCGGGCCCAGCGGCCCGGTCAGCACCCGGTAGAAGATCTCCCGCTGCAGCAACGGCCCCAGCACCCGCTGGTCCTGCGGGTTGTCCAGCAGCTGCATCATGCGCAGCGCCGCGCCCAGCAGCGCTGCATCCACGGGCGCCACATTCAACGCGCTCTGCGCCTGCGGCATCGCGTCCGAACTCATCGGCCCCACTTCCAGCATCAGATCGGCCAGCGTCTGGGTGTCGCAGCTGACGCGGATGCACAGGTAGGGCTTCTCCGGCGTGGCATCGATCACCTGGCCACGCGGCAGCATCGTCATCGACACCAGCAGGAAATGCAGCGGGTCGTAGAACAGCGTCTCGTCGCCCAGCTCCACCTTCTTGCGGCCCTGCAGCACGATCACCACGCCGGGCTCATACAGCGCCGGGCCTTTGGTGGTGGTGGTGCAGGCCCGGATCAGGTGCAGGCAGGGAATCGCGCTTGGATGCGAGCCCTCGCCGCCGACATGGCGCAGGGTCAGGTCCACCATCTGGGCGCGCAGGGCCTGGAGTTCGTCGGCCACGGGGAGGGAAGTGGGAGCAACCATGCTCCGGATTGTGCAAAGAGATCTCGCGCGTGCACAGGGTGCGCACAAGGGGTCTGGAGGATTGGGCAATGACGGGCGAGGTTTGCGCTGGTTCTGGAGGGGGTGGAATTTCTAAGCTGTCGGACATCGCCCCCTCTGCCTTCAAGGAGTGCCGCCATGACTGTCTTCTCCCGCGAACCCCTCAACCAATTGCCGCAAGTCCCCCGCCGCCGTCTGGGCGCCCATGGTCCGGAGGTGTCCGCCCTCGGGCTGGGCTGCATGGGCATGTCGGACTACTACGGGCCGACCGACGACGGCCACTCGCTGGCCGTGCTGCACCGCGCCCTGGATCTGGGCATGAACTTCCTGGACACGTCCGATATCTACGGGATGGGTGCCAATGAGCGGCTGCTCAGCGGTCTGCTGGTCAACCGGCGTCGCGAGGTGGTGCTGGCCACCAAATTCGGCATCGTGCGCAATGCGCAGGGCCTGTCCAGCGGCGTGGACGGCCGCCCGGCGCATGTGCACCGGTCCTGCGACGCCAGCCTGCGTCGGCTGGGCGTGAACCACATCGACCTCTACTATCTGCACCGGGTCGATCCGCAGGTGCCGATTGAAGAGACGGTGGGGGCGATGTCCGAGCTGGTGCGTTCCGGCAAGGTGCGGCATCTGGGGCTGTCGGAAGCCTCGGCCGACACCATCCGGCGGGCCCACAAGGTGCATCCGATCACGGCGGTGCAGACCGAGTATTCGCTGTGGACGCGGGAGGTCGAGGACGAGATCCTGCCGACCTGCCGGGAGCTGGGCATTGCGCTGGTGCCGTACAGCCCGCTGGGCCGAGGCTTCCTGACGGGTGCCATCCGTACCGCCGATCAGTTGGCCGCCGACGACTGGCGCCGGATGAACCCACGCTTCCAGCCGGCCCATCTGCGGGCCAATCTCGGCCTGGCCGACGGGCTGGCGGCGCTGGCGGCAGACCACGGCATGACTGCGGCCCAACTGGCGCTGGGATGGCTGCTGGATCGCGGGCCGGACATCGTGCCGATTCCGGGGACACGCAGCCTGGCGCGGCTGGAGGAAAACGCGCGGGCGGCGCGTCTGCGGTTCAACGATGTGCTGCGGGAGGACGTGGCGGCGCTGCTGGCGCAGCATCCGGTGTCGGGCCAGCGGTATCCGGAGGTCTCGATGGCGCTGCTCAATGGATCGACGCCGGTCCGGGGCGGGGTGGCAGACGAGGCGGCAGCATCGGCGATGGTGGCGCATCGGGATGCGGCTTGAGCATGCGCGGGGTCGTCGCTGCGTGGCCGGCTAGCTGGGTAGCTCGATAGCTCGGTAGCCGAGTCGCTGGGTCGCTGGGTCGCCGCCGCTGTTTGCTTGAGGCTTGAGTGCGGGTCACGCCGCGCATGAATACGCGCGAGGTGCTCAGGGGATGTAGGACAGCGGCAACGCGGTGGTGAACTTGAGCTCCTCCATCGCGAAGCTGGAGGAGACGTCAAACAGCTGCGTGCCGGCGATCAGGCGTTTGTAGACCTGGTCGTAGGCGGCGATGTCTGGCACCACCACGCGCAGCAGGTAGTCCACGTCGCCGCTCATCCGGTAGAACTCGACCACTTCCGGGATGGCTTCGACGGTGGCCCGGAATCGGTTGAACCATTGCTCGGTGTGGGTGTTGGTGCGCACCGCGACGAAGACGGTGACCGCCACGTTCACCTTGCTCCGATCCACCAGCGCCACCTGCCGGCTGATGACCCCGGCATCCTTCAGCCGCTGGACCCGCCGCCAGCACTGTGTGGCCGACAGGCCCACATCCGCGGCAAGATCCGCGACCTGCCGCTCGGCGTCCACCTGGAGCAGATCGAGAATCTTTCGGTCGATGGAATCCAGTTTCGTGCGGGACATGAGGTGGGAAATAGAACTGCAACTCTAGGTGAGCATTGGGCCACAGAGTGGGCCTACTTATCCATGGCGAGATTCAACGTAATGCGCCATCAGCGGAATCTGGTTTCATCGACGTACGCTTTGACGATCGCCAATTTCGTTTTCGACATGTCGATATGACGAAACTGCAATCCATTCCCGGCATCGCCTTCCGACAATTCCGGGGATGGACATCTATCTGGACGCCAACGCCACTACCCCCGTACTCCCGGCAGCCCGCGAAGCGGCACTGGCGGTGATGGCCGAGACCTTCGGCAACCCCAGCAGCATTCACGGGGCGGGACTCAAGGTGCGCGCCTTGATGGATGAGGTACGGGCCACCGGCCGTCGCGTGCTCGACGCACCGACTGGCCGGCTGCTGTTCACCAGCGGCGCCACCGAAGGCATCCAGACCGCCGTGTTGTCCGCGCTCATGCATCTGCGGCAGCAGCGGTCGTCGGCGACTTCGTCCGCCGCCCTCTCTGGCGACCCGGCCCTCCTCCACCGCATCCCGCACCCTGCTCCCCACCGGGTCCTCTACGGCGCCACCGAACACAAGGCCGTGCCCGAGGCGCTCGCGCATTGGAACGAGGTGCTCGGCCTCGGCCTGGAAATCATGGCCATCCCTGTGGGCCTCGACGGCCGTCATGACCTGCGCTGGCTGCGCGATCACATGGACGGCACTGGTCTGGTCTGCACGATGGCCGCCAACAACGAAACCGGCGTGATCACCGATATCGACGGTGTCGCCGACGCCCTGCAAGGCCACAACGCCCTGTGGCTGGTGGACGGCGTGCAGGCATTGGGCAAGTTGCCGTTGCATCTGATCCGCCGCCGCATCGACTACGCGCCCTTCTCCGGCCACAAGCTGTACGCGCCGAAAGGGATCGGCATGCTCTACGTGCGAGAAGGCGCGCCGTTCACGCCCTTGCTCGCGGGAGGCGGGCAGGAAAGCGCCTCGCGTTCCGGCACCGAGAACACCGCCGGCATTGCCGCCCTCGGTGCGGTCCTCAAGGCGCTGGAATCGGGAAACACGTTTGGCAAGGCGGCGGTGCTGCTCGGCTACCGCGACCAACTCGTCCAGGCTCTGCGCGACGCCTTCCCTGGCGTGATCTTCAACGCACCCTTCGACATCACGCTGCCCACGACGCTCAACGTGTCGGTCCCGGGCCTGAGCGCCCGCACCCTGCTGGATCTGTTTGATGCGGCCGGCATTCGCGCCAGCGGCGGCTCGGCTTGCGGTGCCGCCAAGGCTCAGCCCAGCTACGTGCTGCAGGCAATGGGACTGCCGCAGGCGCAGACAGCGTCGGCGGTGCGGCTGTCGTTTGGCCCCGCTGATGCACCGGCGGTGATTGCGGAGGCGTGTCGCCGACTGCGCGCCTGCGGGGAGGCCCTGACAGCCGCCTGTCAGCCGTTCGCAGCCACAAGGGCCGCTGGGGGTTCTTCTGCCATGGATGGGGAGACTGCGGGGCAGACTGCAACGCCCACTTCAGCAGGCGCCGACGCACCTGCCGCTGGTGACTCCGAGCGCATCACCCGCTGGGTCGTGGACGGTGCCTGTTGTTATGCAGTGTGGGACGCGACCTCCAACCAGTGCGTCATCATCGACCCGCTGCCCGAACTGACCGGGCCCCTGCTGCAGTGGGTCACCTGCCGGGAAGCCCGCGTCGCCGCAGTGCTCGACACCCACGGCCATGGCGACCACGCCTCATCGGCGCCGCAGCTGCGCGACCGATTGGCGGATCGCCTCCTGGCCACCGGCCCATTGGATGCACTGGGCTGGCCGGAACAATCGGACGGGATCGCCCTGGGTTCGCTCCAGCTCAAGCGCCTGTCGGTGCCGGGCCACACCGTCGATTCCACCGCCTATCTGCTCGAAGATGCGCAGGGGCTGAGCGCCGTGTTCATCGGAGATACCGTGATGCCCGGTGCCCTCGGCCGCAGTGATTTCCCGGTGAGCGCCCCACTCTCTTACGTCGACTCGCTGCATCTGCTGCATCGCCTCATCGGGCGCGACACGCTGCTGCTGCCGGGCCACGATTACGACAACCGCTTCGCCACCACGCTGGCCATCGAGTGCGCAGCACAGCCGCTGCTGGAAGGTGTGCTCACCGGGCGTCTGCAAGCGCCGGAGTTCACCACGGCCAAGGCCGATCTCGAGCGACATTTGCCGCCCACGCAATACCAGACCATCGCTTGCGGCGCCCGCATCGCAGCCGGTGAAGGCGAAGCTTGCGTGAACATCACCCAGGCCGAGGTGGCTGCAGCGCTGGCAAAGGCGTCGAACACTTCGAACGACTCGAACGAGTCACCAGCGATGGGCGCCCCGCGTTTGCCCACTCCCACGCGCCTGGTGCTGGTCGACGTGCGCGAAGCCTATGAACATCAGATGGGACCACTGGCACGCCGCTGGCCGGTGGCAGCGCAAGCCGACGTCCAGGTGGTGCCGCTCTCCCAGTTGCTGAACCAGCTTCCGTCCTGGCAGGCGCTGCCCGCGGAGACCACGCTGGTCTTCTGCTGCCGCAGCGGCAATCGCAGCACTCAAGCCGCCCGCGCATTGCGCCGCCTGGGTCATGCACAGGCGTACAGCCTCGTCGGCGGACTGGCCTTACTGCCCTGAGCCGAGACTCACAGGGATGGAGTGCTCGCGGCAGGCCTGTGAGCCGCGAGCAGTGCGTCCACGACCTCCGCGAAGCCGGCTCCACGCTCGGCGCGCGTTATGTAGGTCGGTCGATGCGTCAGCACCGGCAGGAACCGCTCGATGTTGGCCACGGCCACCGTCAGCGGCAGATGCTCGAACATCAATTGATCGTTGCTTGAATCACCCACATAGACCCACTGGTCGGGATCGAACGCCTGCCCGGTGAGCCGTGGCACCGCCCATTGCGCGGCGGTCCATTTGTTGTGGTCGCCGATCCATCCGTTGATGTGGATGGAGCTGACCGTCGCCCGCAGACCATGCGCGCGCATGACGGCGCACACCGCCTCGATGGCCTCCGGCGCGAGGTGCGTGTGCTCGCTGTGGTCGATGGCGATGTCGGTGAGCCGTCCAGCGCTGTCGGTGGCGAGTTGCGCGCCGGGGACCTGCGCGAGGATTGCGGCCGCGCACTGCTGGAGACGCGCCGCATTGCGCGCACGCGTGTCGGCGTCCTGACTGAACTCGACGAAAAGCGTGTGCGTCGTCTCCTTGGCCGAAGCGCCTTTGACCCGCTCCCGCGTCAGCAGCACCCCACCGTTCTCCGCCACGATGCCGCAGATCGGCCAGCGGCGCGCCATCGGTTCGCTCCAGCCTGCAGGCCGCCCGGTGATGGCGATCACCGGCACTCCGGCGGCGGCCAGCCGCTCCAGGGCCTGCCGTGCGGGCTCCGCCAGCGCGCCATCGGTGGTCAGGGTGTCATCGATATCGGTCAACACGCCACGCACGGCGCGCCATTCCTCACGAGAACAAGACATCAAGGGCTTCATGGCCGGCGATTGTGCGTCTAGAATCTGACCCGTTCCGAGGAGCGTTGCGACCTCTCACCGCCAGAGGCCAGGCTCGGAACTGCTGTGTTGTATCCCCTCACAGCCCAGCAACCGCGCTCACCCGTTGACCTTTCAGGCGGCCGGGTGGGTGTGTTGTCCCCACGGCCCCAGGTGTCAACGGCTCAACCCACGCAGGAGCCCGTATGAACGCCGTTCTCAAGCCGCTGGCACAAGACCAGTACCTGATCAAAGACCTGTCGCTCGCCGACTGGGGCCGCAAGGAACTCAGCATCGCTGAAAGCGAAATGCCCGCCCTGATGGCCATCCGCGAGGAATACGCCGCCAGCCAGCCGCTCAAGGGCGCTCGCATCACCGGCTCGCTGCATATGACCATCCAGACCGGCGTGCTGGTCGAAACCCTGCAAGCCCTGGGCGCCGAAGTGCGCTGGGCCTCCTGCAACATCTTCTCCACCCAGGACCATGCCGCCGCCGCCTTAGTTGCCCGCGGCACGCCGGTGTTCGCCTACAAGGGCGAGACGCTGGAAGATTACTGGGACTACACCCACCGCATCTTCGACTTCGGGCCCAAGGGCTCGGCCGGCGAAGGCCCCAACATGATCCTGGACGACGGCGGCGATGCCACGCTGCTGATGCACCTGGGCCAGAAGGCCGAGAAGGACCTGTCGGTGCTGTCCAACCCGGGTAGCGAAGAAGAGCGTGTCCTGTTCGCCGCCATCAAGCGCAAGCTGGCCGAAGACAGCACCTGGTACACCCGCAAGAGCGCCGAAATCATTGGCGTGACGGAAGAGACCACCACCGGTGTGCACCGTCTGAAGGAAATGGCCGCCAAGGGCACGCTGCTGTTCCGCGCCATCAACGTGAATGACTCGGTCACCAAGAGCAAGTTCGACAATCTCTATGGCTGCCGTGAATCGCTGGTGGACGGCATCAAGCGCGCCACCGACGTGATGATCGCCGGCAAGATCGCCGTGGTGGCCGGTTATGGCGACGTGGGCAAGGGTTCGGCCCAGGCCCTGCGCGCCCTGTCCGCCCAGGTGTGGGTGACTGAAGTGGATCCGATCTGCGCCCTGCAGGCCGCCATGGAAGGCTACCGGGTGGTCACGATGGAATGGGCGGCCGACAAGGCCGACATCTTCGTCACCACCACCGGCAACAAGAACGTCATCCGCCATGAACACATGGCCGCGATGAAGCACAACGCCATCGTCTGCAACATCGGTCACTTCGACAACGAAATCGATGTGGCGTCCCTGGAAAAGTACGAGTGGGACGAGATCAAGCCGCAGGTGGACCATGTGATCTTCCCGGACGGCAAGCGCATCATCCTGCTGGCCAAGGGTCGCCTGGTCAACCTGGGTTGCGGCACCGGCCATCCGAGCTATGTGATGTCGTCCAGCTTCGCGAATCAGACCATCGCCCAGATCGAGCTGTTCGCCCACAAGGACGCCTACGACATCGGCAAGGTCTATGTGCTGCCCAAGCATCTGGACGAGAAGGTCGCCCGCCTGCAGCTCAAGACCCTCAACGCGCAGCTGACCGAGCTGACGGACGAGCAGGCCGCCTACATCGGCGTGCCCAAGCAAGGCCCGTTCAAGCCTGACACCTACCGCTATTGATGAGCGCCGCGGCCTGCACCCGCGGGCCGCGCCCCACCCCCGATGAGAGCTGACCAGTTGCTGGTGTCCACCGGCCTGGCCCCCACCCGATCCGCCGCCCAGCGGCTGATCGAGCAGGGGGCTGTTTCCTGGCATTCGCCCAAGGGCTGGATGCCGCTGAAAAAGGCCGGCGAGGCCCTGCCCGAGCATGCCGAGCTGCGCATCACCGACGATGCGGAGCTGCGGTATGTCTCGCGCGGTGGTCTCAAGCTGGAGGGTGCGCTGCGCACCACCGGTCTGAATGTGACCGGCCTCACCGCGCTGGACGTGGGCCAGAGCACCGGCGGTTTCACCGACTGTCTGCTCAAGGCCGGCGCCACGCGGGTAGTGGGACTGGATGTGGGCCACGACCAGCTGCATGCGTCGCTGCGAAGCGACTCGCGTGTGGCCGCGCTGGAAGGCACCCATGTGCGCGCGCTGGCGGAGAGCCCGCTGCGCACGCTGGCGCCGTCCGAAGGCTTTGATCTGGTGGTGGGGGACCTGAGTTTCATCTCCATGGTGGGCGCCCTGCCCCATCTGGATCCGTGGCTGGCCGAAGGCGGCCAGGCGCTGCTGCTGGTCAAGCCGCAATTCGAGCTGGGGCCGCAGGCCATCGGCAAGGGCGGGCTGGTCAAGGATGTGTCGCTGTATCCGCAGCTGGAGCAGCAGGCGCGCGATGCGGCGCAGGCGCTGGGCTGGTCGGTGCAAGGCTGGATGGACAGCCCCATCACCGGTGGCGACGGCAATCGAGAATTTTTCCTGTGGGCACGCAAAGACGTCCCGCAGCCTGGGAGGGAATGACCCCATGAGTACACCTGTCAGCATCGAGTTCTTCCCGCCCAACACGCCGGTGGGCAGCGAGAAGCTCAAGACCGTGGTGCAAGAGTTGCGCGCGGTGAATCCGCAGTATTTCAGCGTCACCTATGGCGCTGGCGGCTCCACGCGCGAGAAGACGCTCGCCACGGTGGCCGAGATCGCCCAGCAGGGGTTCGATGCGGCACCGCACCTCTCGTGTGTGGGCTCCACCCGCGAGAACATCGCCGAGATTCTGGCCACCTACCGCGCGCAGAACATCCGCCGTGTGGTGGCCCTGCGCGGTGATCTGCCCAGCGGCACCGCCACCGCCGGTGAATTCCGCTATGCCGCCGAGCTGGTGCGATTCATCCGCGAGACGCAGGGCGCGGACTGGGACATCGAAGTCGCCGCCTATCCCGAATACCACCCGCAGCAGCGCTATGCCGCGCGGGACCTGCAGTTCTTCGCCGACAAGATGAACGCGGGCGCCAGCGGCGCCATCACGCAGTTCTTCTACAACCCCGACGCCTACTTCCATTTCGTTGACGCAGCGCGGGCGCTGGGCGTCACCGCACCGATCGTGCCGGGCATCATGCCGATCAACAACTACGCCCGCATCGCGCAATTCGCGCAGCGCGACGGCATCGAGATTCCCCGCTGGGTGGCGCTGAAGATGGAAGGCTACATGGACGATGCCGCGTCGGTGCGCGCCTTCGGCCTGGATGTGGTGACCCGTTTGTGCGAGCGGCTGATCGCCGGGGGCGTGCCGGGGCTGCACTTCTACACCCTCAACCAGTCGGCGCTCACCCTGGAGTTGTGTTCCCGCCTCAGTTTGCTGTCCAAGTCTTGATTTCTGACAAGGCGGCCGACCCGGGAGGGTCGGTGCAGCCAAACCTTGTGCGGCATCAAGGTTTCTACTGATCGGCAGGCGTTCAATTCACCTTGTTCGCTACCAAGGAGAAACCTGAATGAACGTCCTTCGCTCTCGTGCTGCCCGTGTGTCCTCGGGCCTGGTGGCCGCCGCTGCTGCGGTGGCGGGTCTGTGCGCACCGGTGATGGCCCAGGCCCAATCGGTGGAAAACCCGTGGCTGGTGCGCGTGCGCGCCCTGCACCTGGATTCGGCCAACAAGGACTCGACCGGGCTGGACCTGAACATCAACAACAAGACCTTCCCGGACGTTGATGTTTCCTACTTCTTCACGCCCAACATTGCTGCGGAACTGGTGCTGACCTATCCGCAGAAGCAGCGCATCTATTCGGGTGATACCCAGATCGGCACGTTGAAGCATCTGCCGCCGACCCTGACGCTGCAGTACCACTTCATCCCGAACGGCCAGTTCCGCCCGTACGTCGGTGCCGGTGTCAACTACACGCACTTCTCGAGCGTGCACTTCGACCCGGCCGTGCAGGCCGCACTGCAGCCCAGCATCAAGAGCAACAGCTTCGGCCTGGCCGCACAGGTCGGCATGGATGTGATGCTGGACAAGAAGTGGTCGCTGAACGTGGACATCAAGAAGGTGCAGATCCGCACCAAGGTGTCCTCGGCCGGGACCGAAGTCGGCAAGTTCAAGGTGGACCCGCTGCTGATCGGCGTGGGCGTGGGCTACCGCTTCTGAGTCTTCGGGGCGCTCAGCCTCCCGCGCAGCCGCTCAACATGAGCTGCGCGTGAGAGCAGCCTTTGACGGCTGCATCGACAGTTTCATGGCCGACGCACATAGACGATATGGGGCACCGCGGCGGCTGTGATGATGGCGCCCTCCTTCACCGGGGGGCGCCATTTTTTTCGTCACTTTGTTCCGACAACGCTGGAGGCGCCGCATCCCCTTGATCGGGGAACGAGCGACGTCATGGCTGTGTTTGCAGCCCTGAGGCCCGGAAGCGCCTGTGAGACCGTCGATCCCGGGTGGCTTCGCATGGTCCCGGGAATCGGCCGTTGGCCTCACACCAGTCGCTCAAACGCGTCTCGCGTGAGGTTCTCCGGCGCACCTTCCTCACGGCAGGCCACATCGTCTTCGATGCGCACGCCGCCAAATGCGCTCAGGTGCGTCACCATCGCCCAATCCACGTGGGCGGCGGCCGGCGTGGCGCGCAGCTTCTCCAGCAGCATCGGGATGAAGTAGAGCCCCGGCTCGATGGTCACCACCATGCCGGGTTGCAGCACCCGCGTCAGGCGCAGGTAGGGGTGGCCGTCCGGTTTGGGCAGCAGCCCGCCGTCTTCATCCTTCATGAAGCCACCGATGTCGTGCACCTGCAGACCGAGCAGATGGCCGATGCCATGCGGCAGGAAGGTGCTGGTGACCCGCTGGGCCAGCATCGCCTCTTCCTCCATCTTCACGATGCCCACTTCCCGCAGCACCCGCGCACATTCGGCATGGGCGGCGAGGTGGATGTCGCGGTAGTCGGTCCCGGCGCGGACCCGATCGACCAGGCGCAGCTGCGATGCTTCCATTGCATCCAGCAGTGCCTGGAAGGTGGCGTCCCCATTGCCGGTGGTGCGGGTGATGTCCGACGCATAGCCGCAGCTATGTGCGCCCGCATCGACCAGCAGCGACAGGGACTGCGCCGGCGGCGCCACGTCCTGATACTGATAGTGCAGCACGGCGCAATGCTCATTCAGCGCCACGATGTTGCCGTAGGGAAGCTCGCGTTCCGCCAGACCCACGGCGGTGAGATAGGCACGGTGCACCTCGGCCTCCGACGCTCCTTCGCGAAATGCGCGCTGCGAGGCCAGGTGACCCTTGGCACCCAGCACAGACGCTTCGCGCATGCGCATCAGCTCGTAAGGCGTCTTGACCGCACGTGCGTAATGCAGCGGGTTCAGCACCGTCGCGGGATTGTTGGGCACCAGCTCGCCCAGGGCGGCATCCGCCTCGCCGATCACCGCGAGGCGGCCCGGCACCTGCAGATGCGGCAGGGCCTCTTCAGCGCGGCGCACGATGATCAGTTCGAAATGCTCCACCCAGAAACCGCTGGGAGCGGCCGGCGGCACATGCCAGTAGTCTTCGGGCTGGCAATAGACCAGGCGCGGCTTGTGGCCCGGGCGGATCACCAGCCAGCTGTCAGGATGCTGCACCAGCGGCACCCACAGCTTGAAATGGGGATTGGGCTGGAAGACATAGGGCCGGTCGTCGAGGAAGGCGAACTTCTCGATGCCGGAGGCAATCACCAGCGCATCAAAGCCGCCGCGCTGCAGCGCATGCTCGGTGCGCCGCTGCTGCTCGGCCAGGTGGTCGGCATAAAGCGCGGACAAGGAGGACTGCGTGGACAGGTCCGACGGCGTGCGCACGGCACGAGGGGCCGCAGAGGCGGAAGCGGGAGTGGCGGTCGTCATGCGCGAGGATTCTCCCAGACCAGGCCCATCTCGGTCAGCATCGCATCCAGCCGCACATCGTTCGGCAGTGCGGTCAGCGTCGGTTGGAAACCGTGGCCGTAGCCGACACCCACCACCAGCGGCCGAGGCTCGATCCGCGCAATGGTGCGCTTCATGAAGCCGCCGCCATACCCCAGGCGGATGCCGCCGGGCCCGTAACCGAGGCACGGCAGCAGCAGCAGTTGCGGCTCGAAGGCTTCGGTGTCCTTGGGTTTGGTGATGCCGGTGCCGTCCTCTTCCATCGGACAGCCCGGATACCAGATGTGAAAGCGCAGGCGCTGTTCGTCCCGGTCGACCACCGGCAGGCCGATGCGGCGCTGGGCGTCCGCCTCGCTCCAGCGGTAGAGCGCCGGCATCGGGTCGAATTCACCCTTGATGGGCCAGTAGGCGGCGATGCGCGACTCCTTGCGCGCCACCAGCCACACCCGCAGCACCCGCTGCAACTGCTCGGCCAGGGCCAGACGGCCCGGCAGGTCCAGCCGCTCCTGGATCAATCGGTCCCGCAGCGCGCGGCGTTCTGCCAGCGCGGCTTCTGATCCGCCGAGACCCGGCTCCGGCGTCGTGTCCTGAGATTCCATCCCGCTCCCGATGTCCCGGACCCCGTGGCCCAGGCTGCGCCGATTGTGGCCGTCCCACCCGGGCCGCGCTAGAGTGCCCCCCATGGGAACGACTCGTCTGGACAACGGCTTTGTGGCGCACTGCATGGAACTGCTGGCCATGCTGGGACCGATTCGGCCCAAGCGCATGTTCGGCGGCCACGGGCTGTATGCCGATGACGTGTTTGTGGCCATCATCACCCGGGACCAGCTCTACCTGAAGACCGACGACCAGACCCGTCCCCGTTTCGAGGGAGCGGGGTGTGAGCCCTTCCGGTATGAGCGGCGGTCCAAGGACGGGTCGGTCACGACTGCCTCGCTGGGCTATTACCAGCCTCCCGAGGAGGCGCTGGAATCGGCCGCGCTGATGGCGCCCTGGGCGCGTCTGGCGATGGAAGCCGCCTTGCGGTCGGCCAATGCCAAACCCTCCAAGCCTACCAAGCCCTCAGCCGCGGCCCGTCCGCCCACCGCCGCCAGGCGCGATCCCCAGGCCAGTGCTGGCCGGAGCATCCGTGCCACTCAGGGTGAAGATCCCGGACGGAATGCCGGTTCCAGCCGCAGCGCCAGTTCCGGCGGCACCAGCACCAGCACCAGCACCAGCACCAGCACCAGCAGCAAGGCCAAGGTCAAGCAACCGTCGGACGCGAAGCGCCCTGCAGCCGCTGCGACCACTGCACCAGACGCGAAACCGGCGCCAGCCGCAAAAGCCGCGAAAGCCGCCCCGAAACGCCGCCCCCCGCGCTGAGCCGCCGGGCGGCCGCGCGCTGGGCACAGGCCTGTGGCGGCACCAGCAACTGGAACCGCGCCTGCGGCCACGCCTCGATCACCAGGTCGGCACCGCTGGGCAGATCCAGCGCGTCACCGGCTTCCAGCCAGTAGTCGTCCGACGGCAGATCCAACGCCCCTTGCTGGGTCACCCACACCCGTCCCTCCAGCACCCGAAGTTCGCGCTGCCCGGGACCGATCGGCAGGCGCATGGTCTCGCCGGCCTGCATATCCCAGGCGCCGTCCCGCCGGGTGGGATGGATTGATGCGGAATGGGTCTTGGACATGATGAACTCCCCTGCGGCCTCCGCACCCGAACCACCGGGTGTTTCCCTTGAAGGCATGGGGGAATGCTAGGGTTGTCCCGGGCCTGGGTCCAATGAGACTTGGGTTCAGGATTGATAGCATTTGCGCATGAATACGCCCCGCCACCGTCCCTTGAGCATCGGCCCGCTGCGGGCGTTTGAAGCCGTGGCCCGGCGTTTGAGTTTCAGCGGCGCGGCGGAGGATCTGTTCCTCACCCAGTCGGCGGTCAGCCGGCAGATCCGGGCGCTGGAGGAGGAACTGGGCACGACCCTGTTCCAGCGCGGCACCCGGCATGTGGCGCTGACGCCGGACGGGCAACTGCTGCAGAGCACGGTGGCGCCGCTGCTGGAGCGGCTGGACGGCACGGTGCGCCAGATGCGTCAGACGCGCGGTCGCCGCGTGGTGAACGTGACCACCTTCGCCTCGTTCGCCTCGCTGTGGCTCATTCCGCGGCTGGAAGCCTTCCAGCGCGACCATCCGGACATGGACATCCGCGTCTCCGCCCACGATCAGGTGGTGGACCTGGAGGACAGCGAAATCGACATCGCCCTGCGTTATTGCCCGCCGCGGGGGGTGCCGCCCACGGCGCAGCGGCTGTTCGGCGAAGTGCTGACACCGGTGGTCAGCCCCTGGATGGCGAGCCAGGCGGCCGCCGGCCAGGCACCGCCGCTGGCCAGCGCCGCGGACCTGCGGCAGCACACGCTGGCGGAAGAAGACGATCAACGGCCCAGCGGGCTGTTCCTGAGCTGGCGCCGGTGGCTGGCCGAGCGTGGGTTGCCGGACTTGCAGCCCCGTCGCTGGATGTACCTGAATTTCACCTATCAGCAGGTGCAGGCGGCGGTGTCGGGACAGGCGGTGGCGCTCGCGCGGCTGCCGCTGGTGGCCGAGGCCCTGCAACGGGGTGAGCTGGCCGAACCGTTTGGCGAGCAGGGACGCATGGGCGCGCCGACGGTCTACTGGCTGATGCTCTCCCGGCAAGGCCGCGCCCGGCCGGAGGTCATGGAATTCGCTGAGTGGATCCTGGAGCAGGCGGCCGGCACGCGCAGCGCCATCGGGGAGGCGGAGCCGCCGCTCGCGGCACCGTTCAGCATCGAAGCTGATCGTTAGAAGCGCGGACGCGGCGGAAGTCGCTGGACGAGCAGGATCACAGGGGGCGGGCGCCGCCGCGGCACGTCTGCGGCACGATCACTGCAGCATCACCTCCACGACTACACCACCCTGGCGTCAATACGGGGTGGTCACGGCGCGATCAGCTCGTTCTCCGTCAGCACGATCGTCATCGGCTGATCATGCGGCTGCACCTCGAACGCCGCCTCGCAGCAGCTCCAGGCCAGTCCGATCGTCGTCACACCGGGGTGCGCTTCCAGCCACCGGTCGAAATATCCCCCGCCATAGCCCAGCCGGTACCCCTCCCGGGTGAAGCCCAGGCACGGCACCAGCAGTACTTCCGGCACCAGGACGGCTCCGGTGGCGGTGGGGATGTCGCATTCGTCCTTCTCGGTGGGCGTCCTGCCGTCCCACCGATGAAAACTCATGCGCGCCGGCCCCCGATCGGGTCCCGCCTTTCGGGCGAACGGAAGCGCCAGTTGCAGAGACACATCGAGTTTGTGGGCCAGAGCCCAGTCGGCTGCGTTAAATTCACCCTCCAGGGCCCAATACAGCCCGAGGCTCAGCGGCTCGAGTTGGCGCAGCAGGCCTTGCAGCTGTTCACCCAGACGGTCCTCCGCAAGGCGGGCGTCCGGGCCGGCCATCCATTCCCGGCGGCGCGCCCGCAAGGCGCGACGCAGCTCGTTTCTCTCATGGGGCCAGGTGTTGTCCGTGGGGGAGGCATTCATCGCAGTACGGCATGAAGTTCGCTCGGATCACTGTAACCGCCCTCGCGCTTGGCGCCATCGGCCTGTCGCCCCTTCCTTCCATCGCGCAGGCGCCCTCGCCCTTTGCGGTGGTCCCCAACCCGCCCCCGCCCAACGCCGACCTGGTGCTGGACGCCCGCGACGCCTGGCAAAAACGCGACCGCGTCCGCCTGGCCGCGGACCGTCAGATGGCCCTGGACCAGCAGCATCCGCTGGCGCCATGGTTCGACTATTGGGAACTGAACAACCGCCTCTCGGAGGCGACGCAGGCGGAACTCAGCGCTTTTTACGCCCGCTGGCCCGGCAGCTATGTGGAAGACCGGCTGCGCAACGACTGGCTGCTGGAGCTGGGCCGCCGCCGTGACTGGGTGAATTTCCGGCGCGACCATGCCAGCTACAAGATGCAGGACGACCGGGAGGTGGTCTGCTACGCCCTGCTGGCCGACCCGGCGCTGGACCGCAGCAAGGAGCTGCGGGAGCAGGCGCGCAGCGCGTGGCTCAACCAGCGGGACATGGATGAAGGCTGCCATCAGCTGGCCACCACGCTGCTGGAAGGCGGCAAGCTGAAGGACACCGATGTCTGGCTGAAGCTGCGCCAGTCGGTCGAGGCCAATCGTCCACGGGCCATCAAGCAGGTGAGCGCTCTGCTGCCCAAGGCGGACGCCCAGGCGCTGACCGAACTGATGGACAAGCCGGACCGCTATCTCAAGCGCAAGGGGTCCGCGCGTCCCCGTGCACAGGCCGAGCTGACCGCCCTGGCGCTGCAGCGCATGGCGGTGCAGGACCCCGCCACCGCCGCCGACGATGTGCAGGCCTGGGCCGCCCGGCTGCCGACCGATCTGGCCGCCTGGCTCTGGGCCCAGCTGGGGCGCCAGGCCGCCCTGCGCCAACAGGATGTGGCCAGCGACTACTTCGATCGCGCCCTGCGCCTGCAGGCCCGCGCCGGCGGTGCCATGGAGTGGAGCGACGACACGCTGAGCTGGATCGCCCGCGCCGCGCTGCGGGCCGATGGCGGCAATGGCCGGCCGGAGCAGTTGCTGGAAGCCATCGCGCTGATGAAGCCGTCCGAGCAACGAGACCCGGCCTGGGTGTACTGGAAGGCCAAGGCCCAGCAGACGCTGGCCGCCAAGGGCCCGGCCGGTGATGCGCAGCGCAAGGAAGCGCTGGACGCCCTGCGCGGCATTGCCTCCCCGCTGCACTACTACGGCAAGCTGGCCGCCGATGAATTGCGTCTGCGCCTGCCGCTGCCGCCCCAACCGGCCGACCTGACCGCCCAGGAACGTGCGCAGGCCCTGGCCATGCCGGGCGTCTCCCGGGCGATGCTGCTGCTCGCCGTGGGGCTGCGCAGTGAAGGCCAGCGCGAATGGAACTTCAGCATGCGCGGCCTGGGGGACCGGGAGCTGCTGGCGGTCGCCCAGACGGCCTGTGAGCGTGAACTGTGGGAGCGCTGCATCTCCACCAGCGAGCGCACCCGCCAGGAAATCGACCTCAACACCCGCTATCCGATGCCCTACCGCGCCGATGTGTTCCGCACGGCCGCCGCGTCCGGGCTCGACCCGACCTACGTCTATGGCCTGATCCGTCAGGAATCCCGGTTCATGATGGACGCGCGCTCGCATGTCGGCGCTTCCGGCCTGATGCAGGTCATGCCGGCCACCGCCAAGTGGACCGCCAAAAAGCTGGGCCTGGATGTGAAGCCGGAGATGCTGCATGACCGGGATGTCAACCTGCGTCTGGGCACCGGCTACCTGAAGCTGGTGCTGGACAGCTTCGACGGCTCGCAGGCCATGGCCGCTGCGGCCTATAACGCCGGGCCGAACCGGCCGCGCCGCTGGCGCGAAGGCTCGACGCTGGATGCCGCCGTCTGGACCGAGAACATTCCCATCAACGAGACCCGGGACTATGTGCGCAAGGTGCTGTCCAACGCCACGGTGTATGCCCAGTTGATGGGCCGCGAAGGCGGCACCCAGCTGCGGGAGCGCCTGGGCCGGGTGATCGGCCCGGCGGGCACCACCGCCGCGGTGTCTCAGGACCTGCCGGCCAACGGCAACTGAACCTGCCCGGAGCGCCACGCGGACCTGCCGCGAAGAGGCGCCCACCCCACACGCCACAGAACGACACCACGGAGCTGCGCATGACCCTGAAGCTGATCATCGGCAACAAGAACTACTCGTCCTGGTCGATGCGCCCCTGGGTGCTGATGAAGGCGATGGAGATTCCGTTCGAGGAACAGGCGCTGCGCTTTGATTTCTCGCCGGACTCGGCTTTCTACAAAGCCACACGCGCCGTGGCGCCGACCGGCAAGGTGCCGGTGCTGGTGGACGACGGACTGGCCATCTGGGACAGCCTGGCGATCGTCGAATACCTGGCGGAGCTGTATCCGGACCTGGGCATCTGGCCGGCGGATCGCACCCGGCGCGCACGGGCGCGCACCGTCTGCGCGGAGATGCACAGCGGCTTTGGCGCGCTGCGCTCCCAGTGCCCGATGAACATCGATGCCGATCTACGGACGGTGGGCCCGCAACTGCTGGCGCGCCACGAAGGTCTGCGAGCCGATCTGGCGCGCATGGGAGAGTTGTGGACCGACACGCTGCAAGCCTGCGGCGGACCCTTCCTCTTTGGCACCTTCAGCGCGGCAGACGCGTTTTTTGCGCCGGTGGTGATGCGGGTCACCCGCTATGGCTTGCCGTTGCCGCCCCTCGCGCAAGCCTATGCCGAGCGCCTGGAGGCGACGCCCGCCGTGCAGGACTGGGTGGCCGCAGCGCTGGCGGAAAAAGACTTTTTGGATTTCGAGGAACCGTACCGGGACGTGAGCGGTCCGGTGCCGGTGGTGAAGTCCGTGATCTGAACGCAGCAGCGCGGCACACGCGCGCTCCGCAGGGACCTTCAAGGTGAGACAGACGGGCGCCAGACTCTGGCACCCGTCCGGCTGGGACAGCCTTATTCCTCGCGGCGGCGGCGGACGAGGAAGCCCATGGCCAGCAGGCCACCCAGCATCAACGCTTGCGTTTGCGATTCACTACCCAGCGAAGGCAGGATCGAATCCGCACCTTCCTGTTCATTGACATCCGGCAACTGGACCGGCTCGGACTGACTGCGTTGGGTGAAACTGGTCTCCGCGGTCACCGGCTCGCTGGCGAGCTGGGACAGTCCGCGGGCCGACAAGGACAGCTGTGATGGGACCTGCTGTTCCTTGGCGTGGGCGGCGAGACTCAGAAACATCAATCCGAGAGCGACGACTACCTTCATTCATACACTCCCTACTGCTAGTCACTTGCCTGGCTCGGTGTCTCTCTCGGCCCTTTGGTCCGCTGAAGCGGACACTCATGTGCAGGTGACATGGGTGAATATACCTAGCTAGAGTAAATTAACTACCCCCACTGTTGGGGATGCTGCACCGCAACATGAGTATGCAAATGTATCTGGTCGGCGGCGCCGTCCGCGACGCCCTGCTGGGTTTGCCGGTGCAGGACCGGGATTGGGTGGCGGTTGGGGCCGACCCGCAAGCCTTGCTGGATGCGGGCTACCTGCCGGTCGGCAAGGACTTCCCGGTGTTCCTCCACCCGCAGACGCATGAAGAGGTGGCCCTGGCGCGGACCGAACGCAAGGTGGGGGCCGGCTATCGCGGATTCACGGTACACGCGGCGCCCGATGTGACGCTGGAAGAAGACCTTGCTCGCCGCGACCTCACCATCAATGCCATGGCCCAGGCCGGGGATGGGTCGCTGGTGGACCCCTACGGCGGCCAGCGCGATCTGCAGGCCAAGGTGCTGCGGCATGTGTCGGACGCCTTTGTGGAAGACCCGGTCCGCATCCTGCGTCTGGCCCGCTTTGCCGCCCGCTTCAGCGATTTCACCGTGGCGCCGGAGACGGTCCGCCTGATGCGCCAGATGGTGGAGGACGGCGAGGTCGATGCCCTGGTCCCCGAGCGGGTCTGGCAGGAGATGTCCCGCGGCCTGATGGAGGCCCGGCCGTCCCGGATGATCGAAGTGCTGCGGGATTGCGGCGCCCTGGCGCGTCTGGCCCCGGCACTGGACCGGCTTTTCGGCGTGCCCCAGCCACCGGCGCATCATCCGGAGGTGGATACCGGCGTGCACCTGCTGCTGGTGCTGGACCAGTGCGCCAAGGTGCAGGCGCCGCTGACGGTGCGCTTCGCAGCCCTGTGTCACGACCTGGGCAAGGGCGAGACGCCCGAGGCCGACCTGCCCCGACACCCCGGCCACGACCAGCGCGGGGTGCCGCTCGCCGAAGCCTTGTCCCTGCACTGGAAGGTGCCGACCGACTGCCGGGAACTGGCGGTGCTTGTGGCGCGGGAACATATCCACGTCCACAGCAGCCTGACGTTCACCCCCGACGCGCAGATGCGGCTGCTGGAGCGCTGCGACGCGCTGCGGCGACCGGAGCGTTTCGAGCAGATGCTGCTGGCCTGTGAATGCGACGTGCGCGGCCGCACCGGCATGGAGCAGCGGGACTATCCGCAGCGGCCCAAGTTGATGGAGGCCCTCGCCGCGCTGCAGGCGGTGGACACCGCAGCCGTCTCGGCGCAGGCCATCGCGGCGGGCCGCCGGGGACCGGACATCGGCCAGGCGATTCATCTGGCCCGGTTGAATGCCTTGCGAACCCTGGCGACGGCTCAGAGCATGTAAGAGCGGTCGCCGCGCTGGAAGCCGATGGCGTCGAACTCGTCGCCCGGCACAAAGCCGATGACCTTGAACAGCTCGCCCATTTCATGCTCGGCGATCAGCCGGTGGGCCATGCTGCGCTGGGCGATGTCGGCGTGCTCCATCAGGTCCACCAGCCCGCAGTTCATCAGGAAATGCGCCTGACTGGTGTAGCCCAGCACCGTCAGCCCGGCCTCCTGCCCCGCCAGCGCAATGCCGGTGAAGTTCACATGCGTGGTGATGTCCTTCTGCCCGGGCAGGGACAGTGGATCCGGGTCGGCACGGTGCAGGTGGTGGCACATCAGGGTGCCCCCGGTGCGCTGCGGGTGGTAGTACTCCGATTCCGGGAAGCCGTAGTCGATGAAAAACGCGGCGCCACGCTTGAGGTGGTCGGCCAGGGTGCGCACGAACGCCTCCGCCTGCGCATGCACTTCGGTCACGGTGCCCGGCACGAAGGTCATGTCCGCCTCGGGCGGCGTCGGCGGGCGGGCCGTGGTGGGGCGGTCGGCGAAGCAAAGCTGGCCCTGCCCGTCCATTTCCACGCCACGTTCGCGCCACTGGCGGCCGGTCCAGTGCAGCAGCTGCACCGGCATCGCATCCAGCAGTTCATTGGCCACCAGCACGCCGTGAATCTCGGTCGGCCACTGGTCCAGCCATTGCACCCGCGGCGCAAAACGCGCGAGTCGCTGGGCCTGCCGCTCGCGCAGCGTGCCGGAGAGATCCACGATCTGATAGGACTCGAGCGGCGTGCCCAGCGCGTCCAGCGTCTCGATCAGTTGCTCCGCCAGCGCACCGCTGCCAGCGCCGAATTCAATGACGGTGCGGGTGTCGCTCACCGTCAGCGCCTGCGAGACCTGACGGGCCAGCGCCTGTCCGAACAGCGGGGAGAGCTCCGGTGCGGTGACGAAGTCCGAGCCCTGCTGCGGCATGGTGCCGAACTTGCGCAGGCTGTTGGCGTAGTAGCCCAGACCCGGCGCATACAGCACCAGGCTCATGTAGCGGTCAAACGGCAGCCAGCCGCCCGCGTCGTCGATCGCCTGACGCAGCAGCGCCTGCATCGCGGCGCTGAAGTCGGCGTCCGCGCCTGGTGGAACGGCAGCAGCGGCCATGGAAGCGGCGGCCACTGATGTGGCGGGAACGGGGGCAGCAGTCATCAGTCGATCCTGGGCAGCAACGCCCGGCCGCGTCGGGCCAGCCAGGCTTCAAACTCATCCGCCGGCATGGCACTGGCAATCGCCTCGCCCTGAAGCTCGTCGCAGCCCCATTCGGCCAACAGGTGCCATTGCCGGGCGTTGCGCACGCCTTCGGCGCCCACCCGCAGGCCCAGGCCTTTGGCCATCTGCACCATCGCGCGGGTGATCGCGGCGGCGCCGCTGTTGTCCGGCAGCTCCGCCACAAAGCTCTGATCGATCTTGAGCTTGTCCAGCGGCAGCCGGGTCAGCTGGTTCAGGGCGGTGTAGCCGGTGCCGAAGTCGTCGATGGAGATCGCCAGCCCCTGGCTGCGCAAGGTCTTCAGCAACTCCGGCAGGCGCTCGATCTCTTCGGTGAGCATGCGCTCGGTCAGCTCCAGCTCCAGCCAGTCGCCGGGCACCCCGGCCGACTTGAGGATCTGTCCGACCGACTTCGAAAAACTCGCCAGCCGGAATTGCATGCTGGAGAGGTTCACCGCGATGGGCACCGCGGCCACGCCGCCGTCATGCCAGAGCCGCGCCTGACGCGCAGCCTCGCGCATGACCCATTCCCCCAGCGGCAACATGAGCCGGTGCCGCTCCGCCACCAGGATGAAGGCATCCGGCGTGAGCAGGCCCCGCACCGGATGGCGCCAGCGCAGCAGCGCCTCGGCGCCCACCAGCACACCGGTCCGGGCATCCACCTGGGGCTGATAGAACAGCACGAACTCGTCGGCGGTGAGGGCCTGCGCCAGTTCGCCTTCCAGCACCAGGTCCGCATAGGCGGTGGCGGCCATGGCCGGCTCGAAGAATCGATAGGTGGCCCGGCCGGCGGCCTTGGCCAGATACATCGCCGTATCGGCATGCTGCAGCAGCTCTTCGGGCGTGCTGCCGTGTTCCGGATAAAGCGCCACGCCGATCGATGGCGTCACCGACAGGTCGCGCCCATCCGCCCGCACCGGCACTTCCACCACGCTCAGCAGCGCATGGAGCACCACCAGCACATCCTTGCGCTGGGCGACATGCTCCAGCAGCACCACGAATTCATCGCCGCCGAAGCGGGCCACCAGGTCGCCTGCGCGCAGACCGGCGCGCAACCGGTCGGCGACGGTGCGCAGCACCTGATCGCCTTCCAGATGGCCCAGCGAATCATTCACCCGCTTGAAATTGTCCAGGTCGATGAACAGCAGCGCGGCGCCCTCGCCGCCGCGGGCCAGGCACTCCCGCAGCCGCTCCATCAGCGTGTTGCGGTTGAGCAGACCGGTCAGCGGATCGTGATGCGCCAGATGATGGATGCGCGCCATGGCTTCGTGCTGGGCCCGCAGGTCCCGCACCACGCCCATGCGGTAGCTCTGGCCGCCGCAGCTGAGCGTGCGCACGATCAGCTCCACCGGCAGCCGATGTCCTTGCCCATCGAGGATGACGGTCTCATAGTGGGTTTCGTCGCCCGCCTCCATCACCGACCGCACCATCGCCACTTCTTCCGCCGCGACGAGGTCCAGCGCCTGCCGGCCGACCAGCGACGACAGCGGCAGCTTGAGCAGCTCGCACAGCGCCGGATTGGCATCGGTGATCACACCGTCACGATGGAAGACGATGCCCTCCATCGAGGCCTGCATGAACTTGGCCATGCGCTCTTCCGACTCCCGCACCGCCTGTTCGGCCTCGCGGTAGCGGGTGATGTCGTTGATCAGCACAAAGGCCGATTGCACCTGGCCGTCATCCGGCGAGAGATGCGGGATGAGGTTGACCTCCATCCAGCGCACCTGCCCATCCGGGCCCTGCAGGCGGCGCTCATAGTTGACGCTCACATGCTCATCCAGCACCCGTCGCACCTGCGGCTGGATCTCGCGGGCGGCGTCCTCGCCAATCACTTCGCTCACCGTCAGGCCCAGGATGTCGTCTTCATCCAGACCAAAGGCCGCGGCGTACTGGCGGTTGGCAAACAGGCAGGTGAGGTCATGCGCGTCGAAAACCGCAATGAGCACCGGCACGTTGTCCGCCAGCAGCCGGAACTGGGCAGCCTGGTCCTGTGCCGACAGCTGCGGACGGACCCGGTGGGGGGACGGCGACGTGTCGCGGCTCATTCAGCCTCCGGCCTCCAGCGTCTGGCGGGCCAGACAGAGGTCTTCCCAGGCGCGCGCCTTGTCCGGCAGGTTCCGCAGCAGGTAGGCCGGGTGATAGGTGACCACCAGCGGCACGCCCTGGTAGCGGTGCACCCGTCCGCGCAGGCGGCCGATGGCCTCCTGGCTCTGCAGCAGCTGCTGCACCGCGAAGCGGCCCATCGCCAGGATGATGCGCGGCTGGATCAGCTCGATCTGCCGCTGCAGGAAGGGCTCGCACTGCGCCAATTCGGCCGGGTCCGGATTGCGGTTGCGGGGCGGGCGGCACTTGAGGGTGTTGGCAATGAAGACCTGCTGCTCCGGCGGCCCTTCGCTGCGGCTCAGGCCCAGCGAGCGCAGCATGCTGTCCAGCAGCTTTCCTGCGGGGCCGACAAACGGTTCGCCCTGCAGGTCTTCCTGCTCGCCGGGCGCCTCGCCAATGATCATCCAGTGCGCCTGCGAATGACCCACGCCGAAGACGGTGTTCTTGCGGGACTCGCACAAGCCGCAGGCGCGGCAGTCCGCCACGGCGCTGCGCAGGCCGTCCCAGTCCAGCGCGGCGATGGCCTCGCGGCTGAGACCTTCGCGCGCGGGATGGACATCGTTTCCGGCAGGCGCGCCGGTGGCGTCGGCCAGCGGGTCACGACCGGCCCCGGGTAGCGCCCGTGCCAGGACTTCGGCGACGCGCTGCGGCGCGGGGGCCGGGCTGCGGTCCGTCGGCGGCGCGGCGCGGGGACGCTCGACCGGCGGCCGTGCTGCGGGAGCCGTGGGACGGGTGGCGGGAGGCGCAGCATCCGCGTCGATCGATGCGCGCGGACGCTCCGCCACGGCCACCCCGGCTGACGCTTCGCCCGCACCCGCGGCTTCGCGATGCACTGCGGGCGCCGACCCGTGCGCGGCCGCACGCTCGCCACCCGCTGCAGTGACATCGGTGGCCACCGATGGCGGCACCCAGATCTTCAGGCCCATGGCCTCCAGCATCCGGCGTTGACGTTCACTCCAGCTCATGGGCTGCCTCCGGTCAGTCGCAGCGTCATCAGCAGCGCATCCTCGCGGCCCTCGGCGCAGGGGTAGTACCCGCGCCGCAAGCCGCTCTGTACAAATCCATAGGCCTCGTAGAGGCGACGGGCCCGTTCATTGCTCACCCGCACTTCGAGCCAGATCTGCTCGCAGCCCCGGGCGCGGCCGAGCACCGCCAGTGCGTCCAGCATGCGGCGGGCCAGCCCCTGACCTTGCAGATCCGGGGCCACGGTGATGTTGAGCAGGTGCATCTCATCGATCACCTGCATCGCCAGGAAGTAGCCGCACAAGCGGCCCTGTCCGTCCCGCAGCACAAAGCCGACATAGCCGGCGGCCAGCGAGTCGATGAAATTGCCACGCGTCCAGGGATGGCTGTAGGCCACGTTCTCGATGGCCATCACCTCATCCAGGTCGATGGTGCGCAGCGGCTGCAGGGCCTGCAGCGCGGGCGAGAGAAGAATGTCCTTGGCTTGGGCACTCATGCGGAGCCTCCTCAGCCGGGAATGGCGCCCGGGCCGGTGGCGGGGGCCATGCCGGCAGCCACAGTGGCCGCAGGGGTCGCAGCCGCCGCAGCCGCCGCAGCCGCCTTGTCCGCGGCCCGCTCTGCCGTGGTCTGTGCGACCTTGTCCCGCACATACAGCGGCAGCGCCTGGGCCGGATCCTGGGCCAGGCCCTGGTCCCAGGCCTGCTGCGCCAGCGATCCCAGCGCCCGGGCGCGGGACCGGGTCTGCTCCACACGGCGCGCCGCGCCAGTGTCCAGTTGCAAGGCCAGCAGCGCGGTCCCGGCGACGCACGCGGGCGGCTGGTCGGCCCAGCGGGCCAGCAGCGGCGCCGGATCGGTCAGCATCGGCGCTTCCAGCACGTCCCAGAACGTGCCGTTCCAGCGGTAATGGCCGGCATAGATCTGGCCCATGCGGGCGTCCATGGCCACCCAGACGTCGGTGTGATCGTCCGATTGCAGGCGCGCGTCTTCGGCCACCAGCATCAGGCTGTCCAGCGCCAGCACCGGTTTGTCCGCTCCGAAAGCCAGGCCCTGCGCCACCGAGCAGGCGGTGCGCAGACCGGTGAAGGCGCCCGGCCCCTGTCCGAACGCCACCGCATCGACCGCCGACAGCGACACCCCCGCAGACTTCAGCAACTGCAGGGCGTCCGGCACCATGCGCTGCGAGGCCTGGGCACCGCCATCGGCATCCACAAAAGCAGAATGGCCCTGACCCCAAAGGGCCAGAGCCATGTGTTCGGTGGAGCTATCCAGGGCCAGTAACACGCTCATGCAGCAAGTGTAGTGGCCCCGGCCGGCCCGGGAAGGGCCTCCCCCTCGTTTAGAAGGAGTAGCCGAGCGACAGCGAATACACCATCGGACGGAAATTGATGCGCGTGCGCAGCGTTTCCTCGCCCGTATTGGTGGTGGTCACGGCGCGCATGTTGCTCTTCACATCCGCATAGGCGGCGGTGCCGACCAGCGACCAGTTCTCGTTGTAGCGCAGCGTGAAGCCCACGTGAGCCGCGGCGCCCCAGGAGTTGCTCAGGTAGATCTTGGTGGGGCCGCCCGAGACCGCGTCACCGGTGGCGGTGCTGCGGGTCTTCTCGAAGTAGGTGTAGTTCACGCCCAGGCCGACGAACGGATAGAGCTTGGGCAGCAGCGGACCGAAGTGGTAGTTGACGAACGCGGTCGGCGGCATCTGACGCACGACGGCGATCTGACCGGCATTGGCCAGCACGCCATTGCCATACACCTTGTGCGAGGGCGGGATGCCCAGCACCAGCTCACCGCTCCAGCTCTCGGCGAAGCGGTAGACCAGGCCGAAACCGGTGGTCGTCTGGTCGCCCACGCGAATCTGGGCGCCCGGCTCGGGGAACTGCTTGGAGCCGCCTGACAGCGCGGCGGCCTTGCTGTTCACGTCGATGTGGGCCAGGCCCACATACACCGTGGTGGTGCCAACGGCCGACTGGGCGCTGGCCAGACCGCTCAGCGCCAGCAGGGCGGCACCGGCGACGAGGGAAATGTTCTTTTTCATCATGTGTCTCCGAATCTGTTCAAGCATCAGCCGCCGGCGGCCAGCACGCTCTGGAAGTAGCCGCGCACGACAGCGTTGCAGAACGGAGGCACCAGGGTGCCGTGATACTGGGCCTGGACCGCACGGGGACCGGCGGTCGGGTCGGTCGGGGCCGAGGCGGCAGCGGCCGCGGACACGGCGGCCTGGGCCTGCTTGAAGCCACCGTTGACGGTCGGGCCGACGGAGGTCGCGTCTTCCAGGTTGAAGGCGGTCACACGGGCGCCCAGCGCCGTCTTGGCCACCGGGGTGTTGACCGCGTAGAACACGGTCGGGTCATTGGCGCCACCGCACAGGGCGACCGGATGCTGCGGCGACCAGTTCAGCAGCGTGTTGGTCTGCAGCGCCTTGCGGAAGTTCGACGTGGCGTAACCGGCGCGGAAGGTGTCGGTCAGCAGGCCACCAGTGCCGAACAGCTTGGTGAAGGTGCCACCGTCGTTGGGCAGCTTGCCAGCGGCGATCAGGTCGGTCAGCGGCGTGTCCGTCGGGAACAGCGTTTCGGCCGTGGCGGCGTACGGCGACTGGTAGACGTCCGTCGTGGCGCTGTAGATGTTGCCGTAGGCCTTCTGGAAGCTGGTCATCATCAGCGGCAGGAACAGCGTGGCGCCGGCATTGACCTGGCCGCTCGGCGACACGATCGTGTCACCGAAGCCCACCAGGTTGTAGGGGCCGGACATCGGGCCCGAAGCGGTCACGGTGAACTCGCTGGCGTAGTCACGCTCCAGCACCTTCTGGGTCGCCATGGCCACGTGGCCGCCTTGCGAGTAACCGGCCACCAGCAGCTTGGTGGACGGCTGGGTGGTCGTGGCGGACGAGCTCAGGTAGCTCTTGGCTGCGCGCAGGCCGTCGATCATGTCGACAGCCGAGGCTTCCGCATTCAGGTAGGGCGTGTAGTTCAGGCCCGAGCGGTCATAGCCCAGGTAGTTCGGCGCCACCACGATGAAGCCCTGGGCGGCGTAGAACGCCATCACCAGCGAGGCTTCGGTGTTGGTCGTCACCTGAGCCATGTTGAAGCTCTTGGTGGTGGTGGTGCCGTGTGCATACAGCAGCACCGGACGGTTGCCGGTACAGGCCGCATTGGTGCCGGTGGGCAGCAGCACGGCAGTGGAGGCGGTGGCCGGGTTGCCGCCCGGATCGCGGGTCATGTAGTAGACGTAATGCACGTCCACATCGCACTTCGCAGCGCCGGTCAGCGTCTGAATGTTCTTGCTGGAGGTGCCCGCATCGATCTGGGTGGTCGTGGCCTTGCCGCCGAGCTGACCCAGGATGACGGTGCCACGTGCCGGCGGCGCGTCATCGCTGGCGGAATTGCTGCCGCCGCCGCAGGCGCTCAGCATCACAGATGCAGCCAGAGCCAGGCCGGCCAATGGGAAATGGCGATTCATTCAGACTTCTCCAGGGTTGTCTCCGTCGCTTGTGCTCCGGGAGAGAGGCACTAAATCGAACGGTCGTTCGTTTTTGTCAGTGATCACTATAGGCAGGGGTCGATGCGTTCTAAAACGTAAAAACCCTGACACGGCGACAGCATGCCAGGGTCGGGCGCACACACGCATCAAAGTCGCGGCGCGGCCGCAACACATTTCAGTCCGCTGTGCGATTGCGGCGGTGATGCCAGAGGAGATTCGCCGAAATGGTGCGTGAATCGCCACCAATGAAAAAGGGACAGGCATGACCTGTCCCTTTGGATCGTGTGCGGTGTCCGGCAAGCGCCGGACCGCGGTGGATCAGAACGGATTGTTCGATGCGCGCGACTGCGCCAGGGACCCGATGCGGGACTGGATCGCCGGGCCGAGAACCGTGTTGCTGGCCCACATGTAGTTCGACGAGGTGGCCGAGGTGGTCAAGGTCTTGTCGGTACACAGCGGCGGCTGGTAGGCCGCCAGGCACGCCGCTTCCGTCGAGTTGGCCAGGCCGTAGGCACTGGGGTACTTGGCGGCCGTCTGGCTCAGTTCGTCGGTCAGGATCAGGCCGATCTTGTGGCCGTCGTTGGTGACGTTCAGGCGCAGGCCGAGGTTGAAGCGGGACGACAGCTCGGAGAGCAGCCGGGCGCGGTCGGTGTCCGCATGCGACTGACGCTCCGCCACGGCGAACGGCGTCACGCCGACGTCCGGCATGGTGGAGATGATCACCTTGCCGCCCGCATTCGCGATGGCGTTGACCGTCTTGGCCAGGGCCTTGCCGCGCGCTTCGGCTTCATCGCCGAGCACGGCTTCGCTCTGGGCGCCGTAGGAGGCATAGAGCTCGAGGATGTCATTGGCACCCGCCAGCACCGTGACCAGGTCCTTGCCATTGAAGCCGTCCAGGGCGAACTGCTGGTCCACCTGCGAAGCGACATCGGCGACCTTGGCACCGGCGGTGGCATACATCACCGCCGTGGTCGCGGCCAGATTGGACGTATTGCACTGCTTGAAGACCAGGCCGTAATACGACGCCAGCGTCTGCACCCAGATCGGGTTGGACGAGCAAGCGATGGCACCGGTGGTGGTGTCCGTCGCATTGATCGTGTACTTGGTGCCGTCGGAGCGCAGTGCGCTGGTTTCGTCACCGAAGGCGATCAGACGCGCGGGCCGGAACGGATCGACTTGCGAACTACCGCCGCCGCAGGCAGCCAGCAGCGCGGTCGCCCCCAGCAGGACGGCCAGGTGGCGCTTCAAACTCTTCATGAATTCTCCAAATCATCAAACTCCGGCGTCGCAAAAGCCGCCGCCGCTCGGGACAATCGATCCCGGATACCGTCCCAGGCCGCATCGGCCGGCGGTGCTTCCACCCAGATCTGCGCCGCACCGGCCGCATCCAGCTGCCGCAGGACCGCGAACAGCTCGCGGGCCACGGCTTTGGCCTCGCCGGGCATGGGATGGTGCAGCACCCCCGCCACGCCCGTGAGACCGGCATGACGGGAATATACCGCCAGCCCCGGCGGCAACGGACCGGTCAGGGCCTGTTGCAGCGCCTCGGAACTCAGAAGCCGCACGGTGGCCCGCGGCGCATAGTGCGCGGCCAGGGTCCCGGAGGCTTTGGGGGCCGAACGGTCCGGCGCGCGCAGCGGCTCGCCGGCCGCGGCCTCGAGTTGCGCCGGGGTCAGCACCCCGGGACGCAGCAGCACCGGATGACCGCGGCTGCAGTCCACGATGCTCGATTCGATGCCCACATCGCAGGGGCCGCCATCCAGCACCAGCAGCGACGGACCGAATTCGTCGGCCACATGCGCGGCCGTGGTCGGGCTGACCCGGCCGAAGCGGTTGGCGCTGGGCGCCGCCAGGCCTTCGACGCCGAGCGCGCGACAGGCCGTCATCACGGCGCGGGCGACCGGATGGGACGGGCTGCGCAGGCCGACCGTGGGCTGTCCGCCCGCTGCCGCCGCTGCCACCTCGGGACGTCGCTGCACGATCAATGTCAGCGGGCCGGGCCAGAAGGCGTCGATCAGGCGGTGGGCCACCGGCGGCAGGTCCTGCGCGAAGTGGCGGGCGCCCTGCTCGTCCAGCACATGGACGATCAGCGGATGGTCACTCGGTCGGCCCTTGGCGGCGAAGATGCGGGCCACGGCGTGGTCCTGATCCGCACGGGCGGCCAGGCCATAGACGGTTTCGGTGGGCAGACCCAGCAGCTGGCCGTCGGCCAGGGTGCGGGCGGCGCGATCCACCGCCTCGGCGGCGTGACCGTCCAGCACCTGGGCACTGCCCTCAGACCTGGTGCCGTCCACGCCCATTCCTACGCCAGTTCCTACGCCAGTTCCCACGCTCATCTCCTGCGTCTGGCTCACCACTGCTCGGGCAAGCCCAGCAAGGCACAGGCGCGGCGAGCGCTGTCGCGCGCGGCCTCGGGTGTCGCGCCGACCAGATTGAGGTGACCCATCTTGCGTCCGACCCGTGCCTGGGCCTTGCCATACAGATGCAGCGACGCACCCGGCAAGGCCAGCACGCCCGCCCAGTCCGGCGTGCGCTCCTGGCCTTGCGCATCGAACCAGAGGTCGCCCAGCAGATTGAGCATGACGACCGGGGAATGCAGGCGCGGCTCGCGCAGCGGCAGGCCGGTCATGGCGCGGACCTGCATCTCGAACTGAGACAGGTCACAGGCATCCATCGTGTAATGGCCGGAGTTGTGCGGCCGTGGTGCCATCTCGTTGACCACAAGACGACCGTCCTTCAGCACGAAGAACTCCACGCACAGCACGCCGACATACGACAGCCCCTGCGCGATGGCCACGGCGCTTTGCCGGGCCTGGGTCTGCAGCGCCTCGGGCACATCCGGCGCCGGCACTTCGGTCACGGCGAGGATGCCGTCGCGATGCAGGTTCTGCTGCACCGGGAAGGTGACGGCCTGGCCATCCGCGCCGCGCACCACCAGCACGCTCAGTTCCAGCGCCAAAGGCAGCATCTGTTCCAGCACGCATTCGACTTCGCCAAGTTCCTGAAAAGCGGTGGCGAGCTGGCCGCGGTCGGTGACCCGGCGCTGGCCCTTGCCGTCGTAGCCAAGGCGGGCGGTCTTGAGGATGCCCGGCAGCAGCTCGTCGCCGACGGTGGCGAGGTCGGCGGGGCTGCGCAGCACCGCATAGGGTGCACACGGCACGCCGCTGGCCACGAAGTGCGCCTTCTCGCGGCCACGGTCCTGGCAGACCGCCACGGCGCTGCCGGCCGGTGCCACGGTGCGGGTGGCCGCCAGCGAGTCCAGCGCGCGGGCGGGGACGTTTTCAAATTCGGTGGTGATGGCGTGGCAGCGCTGGGCGAGCTGCGACAGCGCGGCGCCGTCCAGATAGTCCGCCTTCAGGTGGGCCTGCGCGACCGCGCCGGCCGGGCTGGACGCATCCGGATCCAGCACCACGCAGGTGTAGCCCAGCGACTGGGCCGCCTGCACGAACATGCGACCGAGCTGGCCGCCCCCCAGCACCCCCAGGGTGGCTTCGCCTGGCAGCAACGGCATCAGCGCAGCTCCTCGGTCATGGCGGTGGCGGCGGCGGTCTGGCGCTTGCGGAAGGCGTCGAGCTTGTCGCGCAGCGCGGGATTGTCCCGGGCCAGCATCGCCACCACGAAGAGCGCGGCATTGCCGGCGCCGGCGTTGCCGATGGCGAAAGTGGCCACCGGAATGCCCTTGGGCATCTGGACGATGGAATGCAGCGAATCCACCCCCTGCAGGTGACGGCTGGCGACCGGCACGCCCAGCACCGGCACCAGCGTCTTGGCGGCCAGCATGCCGGGCAGATGGGCGGCGCCGCCGGCCCCGGCGATGATGGCCCGCAGGCCGCGACCTTCGGCCGCTTCGGCGTAGGCGAACATCTCGTCGGGCATGCGATGTGCCGACACCACCCTGGCCTCAAAGGGCACACCGAACTCGGTGAGAATGTCGGCGGCGTGCTTCATGGTCTCCCAGTCGCTGCTGGAGCCCATCACCACGCCGATCAGCGCGGCAGTCTGGGGAGCGGTGTCGGGCGTGTTGGCGCTGCTCACGGGGTCGTCCTGATTCGTGTAATCCAGAAACCTTGAATTGTAGGCGTCCAGCCTCAGTTGCCATGTTTCCGGCCTTTGCTACGCTGTACTCCACTGTTCCCAGTTGAATTCGCCATGACCGACATCACCCTGCAAAACTTTGAATCCGAGCTGTTGCAAGCTTCCATGCAGCAGCCGGTGCTGCTGGACATCTGGGCCCCCTGGTGCGGCCCGTGCCGCACGCTGGGTCCGATGCTGGACAAGCTGGAGGTGGCCTATGCGGGCCGCTTCAAGCTGGCCAAACTCAACAGTGACGATCAGCCGGAAATCGCCACGCAGCTGAGCCAGGCCTTTGGCGTGCGCTCGATTCCGTTCTGCGTGATGTTCGTGGGCGGCCAGCCGGTGGATGGCTTTGTCGGCGCCCTGCCGGAAGCGCAGATCCGCGAATTCCTGGACCGTCATGTGCCCAGCGGCGAGGAACTGGAAGCCGAGGAAGACCTGGCGGAAGCCCAGGCGCTGATGGAAGAAGGCGATAACGCCGCGGCGCTGGAGAAGCTGCACGCCGCAGTGCAGGCCGACCCGTCGAATGAAACCGCCCGCTTCGACCTCGTCCGCGCGCTGCTGGAGGCCGACCTGCTGGACGACGCCAAGGCGGCCTTCGAGCCGGTGGCGCATCGCGCGGCGGACACCCTGACGCCGCATCCGCGCTTTGCGGCGCTGGGCACCTGGATCGCCGCCGCGGAGCGTGCATCTCAAGGCATGGACCCCGCCGGCCTGCAGGCCGCCATCGCCGCCAACAAGCGCGACTTTGACGCCCGCTTCACCCTGGCGCAGGGCCTGCTGGCCGGTCGCGACTTCACCGGCGCGATGGATGAGCTGCTGGAAATCATCATGCGCGACAAGACCTGGAACGACCAGCTCGCCCGCAAGACCTACGTGGCCATCCTCGAGTTGATGACCAAGCCGGCGGCTGCGCATGCCGCTGCAGCCGATCCAAAGGGCAGTCTGCAACTGGCCGGTCCGAGCGCCGTGGCATCGGCGGATCCACTGCTGGATCAGTACCGCCGCAAGCTGAGCATGGCGCTGTTCTGATCGAGGCCGCGGCGCGCGATACACGCGCGCGCCGTGGGACGGTGCGGGCGCGGAGCGGCCTCGTGGCCACAGCGCCTGGGCGCCGACGAACTCGTCAGTGCGAAGCGCTCAGGCCGGCCTGGCTCAGTGCCTGCCGCCAGTGTTGCTGGTGGGCGGCGTATTGCCCCCACACCTCATCCGCCAGCGCTTCATGGCGCTGGGCGTCGTCCGTCTGGCCCAGCAGGCGGAAGACCTGCGCCAGCCGGCTGTGGGTGATGGCGCGATCGTCCAGATCGCAGCTGGGATCCAGCTCGATTTCCGCTTCCCGCGCCTGCAGCAGCGCCAGCTCCTGCTGACCGCTGTTGGCGCGGCACCAGGCCATGTCCGAGAGCAGGCTGCTGCCCAGTCGCTCCAGCCCCTGCGCCATGGCTTGCGGCAGATGCTGTTCATACAGCTGCCGGGCCTGCTCAAACCGCCCCTCCACCGTCAGCACCTGCGCCCGCAGCACGGGCGTGAGCTCGTTCATCATGGCGGCGCCGACGGCGGCGTCGTAGTGATCGACCGAATCCACGCTCAGCAGCATTTCCTGCACCCGCACCGCGCCGTTGAGGCTGTCCCGGCGCAGTTGCGCCACCCGCATCGCCGCCATGTTGTACATGAGCGCGGACAAGGTGGTGTCGTCCCCTTCCGCGGTCGCGTGGCGGCGGGCCTGCTGATACCAGCGCTGGGCCACTTCGCTGTCGCCGGTGAAGTGCCAGGCCACACCCAGCGCCATGCTCAGGCGCGCCAGCGCGCCGTGGTCCACCTCGGGGCGGGCCTGCGCCAGGCAGCGGCGGGCGTGATGGATCAGGGCGTCCAGCTCATGCCGCACATAGGCCAGTTGCGCCAGCCAGGCATCGGCCAGCACCTGCACGTCGCCCAAAGCGCTGTGAGCCGTGGCAATGGCATGGGCGCGGGTGATGCGCTCCAGCGCCGGCTGCACCGCGAAGCCGTTGTAATAGGCCATCAGCCCTTCGGCCAGGTGGAGCCACGCGCCGATCTCGGCATGCGGATGCTGGAAGGAGAGCTGGTGCAGCACCGTCAGCGCCTCGCGGGCTTCGGACAGCGCGCCGTGCCGGGCCAGCTGCATGGCGCGCCGGGCACGGGGCGCCACCGAGGCCATGGGCGACTGAGCCGTGGCGACCTGCTGGTCCAGCTGCTTGAAGAGACGCGATTTGACAGCCGCGGCGGCGGCGCTGGAGACCGGTGTGGGGGCATCCATGGCCGGCCGCCTCAGCGTGTCAGCCGTTCAAGGGCTTCCTGGTACTTCTCGGAAGTCCTGGTGATGACGTCGTCCGGCAGCGCGGGCGGCGGGGCGACCTTGCCCCAGGGCTGGCCGTTGACGGTGGCCTGCTCCAGCCAGTCGCGCAGGAACTGCTTGTCGTAGCTGGGCGGGTTGCTGCCGACGGCATAGCTTTCGGCAGGCCAGTAGCGGGAAGAATCGGGGGTCAGCACCTCGTCCATCAGGGTGAGGGTGCCGTCGGCGTCGAGGCCGAATTCGAACTTGGTGTCCGCGATGATGATGCCCTTGGTCAGGGCATAGTCGGCGGCGCGGCGGTAGAGCTGGATGGCGATGTCGCGCACCCGTTCGGCCATCTCGCGGCCGATGATGGCGGCGCAGCGCTCGAAGTCGATGTTTTCATCGTGGTCGCCCATCTCGGCCTTGGTGGCCGGGGTGAAGATGGGCTCGGGCAGCTTGCTGGCGTTCTGCAGGCCGGGCGGCAGTGGCACGCCGCAGACCTTGCCGCTGTCCTTGTATTCGGACCAGCCGCTGCCGGCCAGGTAACCGCGCACCACCGCTTCGATGGGCAGCGGCTTGAGCCGCTTGACCAGCATCGCGCGGCCGCGCACCTGGTCCTGCTCCTGCTCGGTGACGACCGACAGCGGGTCATCGCCGGTGAGGTGGTTGGGGACGATGCCGTCCAGCTTCTCGAACCAGAACAGCGCCATCTGGGTGAGCAGCGCGCCCTTGCCCGGGATGGGCTGGTCCATGATGACGTCGAAGGCCGAGATGCGGTCCGACGCAATCATGAGGATGCGGTCTTCCCCCACGGCATAGTTCTCGCGCACCTTGCCGCGAGCGATGAGAGGGAGGGAGCGGATCGAGGAGGTGTGCAGGGCGGCGGTCATGGACGGTGCGCAACTTTGCAGTGCGGGGCTGGTGCGGGAGAACTTCGGGATTCTAGGGAAGTTCTGCGTCGGGTCCGTGATCGGCGCGCTGGTGTTCTGGGGGGTGTCAGCCCGGGGCAGCCTTGGGCGTGGCGTGGAAACCGGTGTAGCGCTCGACGAAGCGGGCCTTGCCTTCGCGGTCAAAGCGGTCTTCGTCCCAGGCGCCTGGGTCGAGCGCGTGGGCGCGGTCGTCCTTGAAGAGGTAGGTCCAGGCCCGCAGGGGCAGGCCGTCCGGACCGGTGATCAGCACTTCGCTGCGCTGGTAGTCGTCGCCTTCGAAGGCGTCGAGGCGGGGCCAGGCGGCCTCGGGCAGGTCGAGGTAGACCCGTCCGGCGACCTCAGCCCCTGTGTGGGGGCGCAGCCCGGGGTAGTCCTGGCCGCGCACCGGATGGCGCGCATGGTCGGTCAGCCGGGCGGGCTGCGGCGGATGGGCGGGCGCGGCGTCGGGTCCGCAGACCCGGGCCATGATGTCGGGCCACATGAGCGAGCCGTAGACAAACAGGTGAGCCACGTCGCCGCCCTCCGGCTTATTGGACGACCTGGGCCAGTTCGCCGCTGGCGTAGGCCTTGGCGGTGTCCACCAGGCTGCGCGGCTTGATCTTGCCGGCCTGACCTTCGCAGCCGAACTCGAGGTAGCGCTGCTTGCAGACCAGCTTGGCGGCTTCGCGGGCGGGCTTGAGCCATTCGCGGGCGTCAAACTTTTCCGGGTTCTCATGCAGGAACTTGCGGACGGCGCCGGTCATGGCCAGGCGGATGTCGGTGTCGATGTTGATCTTGCGGACGCCGTACTTGATGGCTTCCTGGATCTCCTCGACCGGCACGCCGTAGGTTTCCTTCATGTTGCCGCCGTACTGGCGGATGATTTCCAGCAGCTCCTGGGGCACGCTGGACGATCCATGCATCACCAGGTGGGTGTTGGGGATGCGGGCGTGGATTTCCTTGACGCGGCTGATGGCCAGGATGTCGCCCGTGGGCATGCGGGTGAACTTGTAGGCACCGTGGCTGGTGCCGATGGCAATCGCCAGGGCGTCCAGGCCGGTGGCCTTGACGAACTGGGCGGCTTCTTCGGGGTCGGTCAGCAGGGCCGAATGGTCCAGCACGCCTTCGGCGCCGATGCCGTCTTCTTCACCGGCCATGCCGGTTTCGAGGGAGCCCAGGCAGCCCAGCTCGCCTTCGACGGTGACGCCGACGCGGTGGGACAGCTGCACGACCTGACGGGTGACGTCGATGTTGTAGTCGAACGAAGCCGGGGTCTTGCCGTCGGGCATGAGCGAGCCGTCCATCATGACGGAGCTGAAGCCCAGGTCGATGGCGCCCTGGCAGATGGCCGGGGTCTGGCCGTGATCCTGGTGCATGACCAGGGGGATGTGCGGATACGCTTCGACCGCGGCCTGGATCAGGTGCTTGATGAAGCTTTCGCCGGCATATTTGCGGGCGCCGGCGCTGGCTTGCAGAATGACCGGCGCATTGACTTCGTCGGCCGCAGCCATGACGGCCTGGACTTGCTCGAGGTTGTTGACGTTGAATGCGGGAATGCCGTAGCCCTGTTCGGCGGCATGGTCCAGCAGTTGGCGCATCGAGACGAGTGCCATGAGAGTTCTCCGGAGAAGTGAAAAATTCTGGAGGCGCGGACTGCCGTCCATCGTTCCGAAGCGGAGCCGGAAGCACGATGGAGGCGATGTAACCACGCCGTAACTGCAACGATTCTAGCGAGCCCCTGTGTGCTGCCCGTGTCGGGACCTGTAACGTCCCCCAAACAAGTGCTGCAGGGTCTGGAGAGAAAACCGGCCCCAGATCCGGGGTGATCCGGGGTCTGTTCGCTTGCACACCCAGGACGGGGGCCGGTACGCTTGCGAATGGGTGAGCAAGCTTCGTGCCCTGGCGCATGGCCTGGCACCCGTTTTCGCCCTGCGTGGCCCGCCGCATTGCGCTGCGCACGCCGCCTCCGTGTTGCCGCCCCCAGGAGTTTCATGACCCGACTTGTGCTGGACCAGTTGTCGCTGTGGATCACAGCGGCCGCCAATGAACACGGGCTGGATCTGGCCGCGCATGTGGAAGAGCGCACCGGGGCGAGCCGGCGGGCGGCACAGGCGGCGCTGAAGCGGCTGGTGGACGCACAGTGGCTGGTGCGCAGCGGCACGAGCCGGCGGCCGGTGTACGGGCCGGGCGCCCTGCGGCAGGTGGTGCGCAGCTTCACGCTGCACCAGTTGCAGGAAGATGTGGCCTGGCAGCGGGATTTCGCGCCCCATTTTGACTTCCCCCGGCATGTGCAGCGGATGGTGCAACATGCCTTCACCGAGCTGGTGAACAACGCCATCGACCACAGCGGCGGCACCAGTGTGACGGTGTCGCTGCGGCAGACGCCGCGGCATGCGCAGCTGCTGGTGTCGGACGATGGCTGTGGGGTGTTCGACAAGATCTGCGGGACCTACGAACTGACGGATGCGCAGCATGCGATGCTGGAGCTCAGCAAGGGGCGGCTGACGACGCAGCCACAGGCACATACCGGGCGCGGGCTGTTCTTCAGCTCGCAGTTGGCGGACGTGTTCGATATTCATGCCAACGGGCAGGCGTTCCAGCGGCGCGCGTGGCAAGGCAATGCCTGGCTCCCGGGAAAGGGACTGCCGCGTCAGGGCAGCTCCATCTACATGGCGGTGGCCCTGGACACGACCCGCACCCTGGAGCAGGTGCTTCAGCAGTGGAGCGTGGATGGCAGCGGCATCGCGTTCGACCAGACCCGCGTGTTGCTCCAATTGGTCGTCGGGCCCGGACAAATGCTGGACTCGCGCGCCCAGGCCCGGCGCGTGACGTCCAGGCTCCCGCAGTTCAAACGCGTGGAAATCGACTTCTCCGGTGTGGAAGACGTCGGGCACGCCTTCGCGGATGAGCTGTTTCGGGTGTTCGCGAAGTCGCATCAGGCGGTGGAGTTGGTGCCGCTCAATATGGCGCCCAGAGTGGCGGCGCTCGTGGCGGCGGTGCAAAACGGGTGAGGCGCTAGCAGCTGCGGTTTGCGCTTTGCAGCACTCAAGCGCGCGCTGATGGCAGAAGCCGCCGCTCACCATTCGCTCCATTCAGCGCTCGGCCGTAAAGGTCCTCCCCCATCAAGACCCTTCAGACTCTCGAAGTCTCCATGGGTGGTCATGTGCGCGCGAAAGGAAAGAAAAAGGCGCGAGGGTCACCTCGCGCCTTCGCCTTCGGATGGGAAGGGGTGAACGCTTACCCGACGCGGCAGACCTTCAGCATGTTGGTGCCGCCCGGATACCCCATCGGCTCGCCACAAGTGATGGCGTAGGTGTCTCCCGGCTTCAGGACACCACGCGCCACCAGCAGGTCCTCCGCCGCCTTCAAGGCCTGGTCGCGGTCATCAAAGTTGGGCATGAGCACCGGCGTAACATTGCGGTACAGCGCCATCTTGCGATGGGTCAGCACCTGCGAGGTCAGCGCATAGATCGGCACATGAATGCGGTGACGGCTCATCCACAGCGCCGTGGAACCCGACTCTGTCAGCGCCACGATGGCCTTGCAGCCGAGGTGGTGCGCCGTGAACAGCGCGCCCATGGCGATCGACTGGTCAATACGGCCAAATTGGCGATTGGCGAAATCAGTGTCGAGGCTGACGAACTCGGCGTTCTCGGCTTCCAGCGCAATGCTGGCCATCTGTTCAATGGTCTCGACCGGGAAACGGCCCGCGGCCGTCTCCGCGCTCAGCATGACGGCGTCCGTACCGTCCAGCACCGCATTGGCCACGTCGGACACTTCCGCACGCGTCGGCACCGGGTTGACGATCATCGACTCCATCATCTGCGTGGCCGTGATGCAGAGCTTGTCCAGCTCACGTGCCATGCGGATCATGCGCTTCTGCAGCGCCGGCACCGCGGCGTGGCCCACTTCCACAGCCAGGTCGCCGCGGGCCACCATGATGCCGTCGCTGGCCTTCAGAATGGCTTCGAGGTGAGGAATCGCCTCGTAGCGCTCGATCTTGGCAATCATGCCGGGCTTGTGGCGCCACGGCTCGCCCGCCACGTTGGCCAGCTGACGGGCCATTTCCATGTCGGTCGCATTCTTGGGGAAACTGACCGCCAGGTATTCACACTGGAAGGACATCGCCGTCTTGATGTCTTCCATGTCCTTGGCCGTCAGCGCAGGCGCGGTCAGGCCGCCGCCCTGCTTGTTGATGCCCTTGTTGTTGGACAGCTCACCGCCCTGCTTGACGATGGTGTGCACCTGCGAGCCGCGCACCGACTCGACCGTCAACACCAGCAGGCCATCATTGAGCAGCAGGGTGTCGCCAGGCTTCACGTCGCGTGGCAGTTCCTTGTAGTCCAGGCCCACACACTGCTCATTGCCCAGCTCGGTACGGTCGGCATCCAGCACAAAGGGCGTGCCGTTGATCAGCTCGATCTTGCCGTTTTCAAACTTGCCGACGCGAATCTTCGGGCCCTGCAGGTCGGCCATGATGGCCACTTCCTTGCCCGCCCGCGCCGCCACTTCACGCACCAGGCGCGCACGGTCAATGTGGTCCTGCGCCTTGCCGTGCGAGAAGTTCAGACGCACCACGTCCACCCCCGATTGAATCATCCGCTCCAACACCTCCGGCGAGGACGATGCAGGACCCAGGGTGGCGACGATCTTGGTGGCGCGGAACATGGCGTTGTCTCGGTCTGAAATTTAGTTACAGCCGCCGATTATGAATCGCATCGGCGTCGGCGAGGGGTTCCTGAAGGTTACCAGCGGGTTTCCAACACGGGGGACCCATTTCCAGGTCAGGGCGCCCGTGTTCAGTGCGGGGCACCCTGTCCAGCCCGGAGAACCGGCAAGTGCGGTGCCCCGGGCGGACGCCCGGCTCGTCAGGCGCGGCTGGCCTGCACGTCCGCGACCGCCAGCGCCGTCATATTGACGATGCGGCGCACGGTGGCCGAGGGGGTCAGGATGTGAACCGGGCGAGCTGCGCCCAGCAGGATCGGCCCGACGGTCACGCCCTGCCCGCCCACGATCTTCAGCACATTGAAGAGGATGTTGGCCGCGTCCAGCGTCGGCAGCACCAGCAGGTTGGCGTCACCCTTCAAGGTGCTGTCCGGCAGGAAGGTGTGGCGCACGTCTTCGGAGAGCGCCGCATCGCCATGCATTTCGCCGTCGCATTCGACATCCGGATGCTGTTCGACAAACAGGTCCCGCGCTTCGCGCATCTTCACCGCCGAGGGACGCTTGCTGGAGCCGAACATCGAGTGGGAGAGGAACGCCAGCTTGGGCGGCAGTCCGAAGCGCTTGAGCTCGTCCACCGCCTGCGCCGCGATCTCCGCCAGTTGCTCGGCATCCGGGTTGTCATTGACGAAGGTGTCGGCAATGAACAGGGTGCGCTGTTCCAGCATGAGCGCATTCATGGTGGCGAAATTGCGCACGCCCGGCTTGAGGCCGATGATGCTGTTGACATGCTCCAGGTGCGAGTCAAACCGACCGACCAGGCCGCAGATCATCGCGTCGGCATCGCCCAGGTGGATGGCCAGCGCGCCAATGGTGGTGTTGGAGCGCCGTACCGCCGACTTGGACATCTCCGGCGTGAAGCCCTCGCGGCCCATGATCTGGTGATACGCCTCCCAGTACTGGCGGAAACGGGCGTCGTTTTCGGGGTCGATGACCGCCACATCCTCGCCCAGCTTCAGCCGCAGACCCGCCCGCTGCAGGCGCATCTGGATGACTTCGGGGCGACCGATCAGGGTGGGCTGCGCCAGACCTTCGTCCAGCGCCACCTGCACCGCACGCAGCACCCGCTCGTCTTCGCCTTCGGCATAAATGACGCGGGCCGGCGCGGCCTTGGCCGCTGCAAACACCGGACGCATGAACATGCCAGTCTGATAGACGAAACGCGAGAGCTGTTCGCGGTAGGCGTCCATGTCCTGGATGGGACGGGTGGCCACACCGGACTCCGCCGCAGCCTTGGCCACCGCCGGCGCAATGCGCAGGATCAGGCGGGAATCAAACGGCTTGGGAATGATGTAGTCCGCGCCGAACACCAGCTCCTGGCCCGGATAGGCGGCCGCCACTTCCGGCGGCGTCTCGGCCTTGGCCAGCGCCGCGATTTCGCGGACGCAGGCCAGCTTCATGGCTTCAGTGATCTTGGTGGCGCCGCAATCGAGGGCACCACGGAAGATGTAGGGGAAGCACAGGACGTTGTTGACCTGGTTCGGGTAGTCCGAACGGCCCGTGGCCATGATGCAGTCCGGCCGCGCCTGCTTGGCCAGCTCGGGACGGATCTCCGGCTCCGGATTGGCCAGCGCCAGGATGATCGGCTGACGCGCCATGGTCGAGACCATGTCCGCCGTCAGCACACCCGCGGCCGAGCAGCCCAGGAAGACGTCCGCATCCTTGACCACATCGGCCAGCGTGCGGGCCGGCGTGGTCTGGCAGTAACGGCGCTTGGATTCGTCCAGCTTGCCGGCATCGGCCCGCTCGGTCTGGATCACGCCCTTGGAATCGACCACAAAGACGTTCTCGCGCTTGACGCCCAGGCCCACCATCACGTCCAGGCAGGCAATCGCCGCAGCCCCCGCGCCCGACACCGCCACCTTGACCGCGCCAATATCCTTGCCCACCAGCTCCAGGCCGTTGAGCAGCGCCGCGCTGGAGATGATGGCCGTGCCGTGTTGGTCATCGTGGAAGACGGGGATGTTCATCCGCGCACTCAGCTGCTTCTCGATGTAGAAGCACTCCGGCGCCTTGATGTCTTCCAGGTTGATGCCGCCCAGCGTCGGCTCCATGGCGGCAATGATCTCGACCAGCTTGTCCGGATCGCGCTCGGCCAGCTCGATGTCGAAGACGTCGATGCCGGCAAACTTCTTGAAGAGGCAGCCCTTGCCTTCCATCACCGGCTTGGCCGCCAGGGGACCGATGTCGCCCAGGCCCAGCACCGCCGTGCCGTTGGTGACCACGCCGACCAGGTTGCCGCGCGAGGTGTACTCCGCCGCCAGGGTCGGATCTTTTTCAATGTCCAGGCACGGATAGGCCACGCCCGGCGAGTAGGCCAGGGACAGGTCCCGCTGGTTCGACAAGGCCTTGGTCGGCGTGACCGCGATCTTGCCGCGGGTGGGATGACGGTGATAGTCCAGCGCTGCCTCACGCAGCGCCGCTTCGGCAAGACTCAGGCCGTGGCCGTCGTGGTGTTCACTCATGCGGGTTCTCCAGATGCTTCCATTAGACAGGAGCCTCTACTCCGTCCAAAGGGGCTCGAAGCTTAAAGGCTCCCGGCCCCGCCTGCCGATGCTTTCAGTTTTGACTTCCATGCAAAGATGGCCTTCGATTGCGCGCTCTCCATTCGCCCAGCTGCATCATTCGCACAACATCTCGAGTGACTTCCCCAGAGATCGCAGCTGTGACGACATGTTTCTGAGGCATGCCATCCCTAGAATCGCGCCCGCCCCAAGGCCGTCCCCCGTCCCGTACAGCCTTGTTTTCCAGCCTTCGTGATTGCCAGAGCATGCCTTTCAAGACACATTTCCTGTGGTGGCCCATGAGCCTTTCGGGCCGCACCCTTTTCTCGGCAACCGCCCCGGGCACGGTCCCGGTCGGTGCTTCGGCCACTGCTTTGGTCACCGCTTCCGTGAGGTTCGCTCCCAGCGCCAACGACCGTGGCCACTGGCTGCGCCCGCTGCTGATGGGCGCCCTGCTCACCCTGGCCGGTCATGCGTTTGCCCAGGTGCAAGGCGCCGGCGCGTCCTTCCCGTCGCTGGTCTACGGACGCTGGGCCGCTGCTTATGAAAAGACCAGCGGTGGCCAACCGGTCCTCTACAAGGCCACCGGCTCGGGCGACGGCATCAAACGCATCAGTGCCCGCGAGGTGCAGTTTGGCGGCAGCGATTCGCCGCTGTCGGCGGACGAGCTAACCAAGCGCCATCTGGTGCAGATCCCCATGCTGGTGGGCGGCATCGTGCCGGTGGTGCAGCTGCCGAGCGTGCCGGAAGGCCGCCTGCAATTGAGCGGCGAGGTGCTGGCCGACCTGATGGCCGGCCGCATCCGTCAATGGAACGATCCGCGCATCGTGGCGCTGAATCCGGGACTGCCGTTGCCCGCCCTGGCCGTGCGCCGCGTGGTGCGTGCGGACAAGTCCGGCACCAGCGAGGGCTTCACCCGTTATCTGAGCGAGGTGTCGCCCAACTTTGCTTCGGAGGTTGGCGCCAATGCCTTGCCCAAGTGGCCGGGAGAGGTGGAACGCGCCGAAGGCAATGACGGCATGGTCAAGGCGTTGAAGGCGGCGCCGGGGTCGCTGGCGTATGTGAGCTACGACCGGGTGCAGGCGGAACGCCTCAATGCCGTCAAGCTGCGCAACGCGGCCGGCCAATGGGTGAGCGCGAATGAAGCCGGCTTCCGTGCGGCCATTGCCGAGAGCGATCTGTCCCGTCGCGGGGACGATCTGGCGTCGCTGATGAACCGGCCCGGCGCCACCAGCTGGCCCATCACCATGACCAGCTTCATCCTGATCGATGCGACGCCGCCCAAGGGCGATGAGGCCTCACCGGTGATGCGCTTCCTCTACTGGTGCTTCATGCACGGGGACGACCTGACCCGCGGCACCGGCTTTGCACCGCTGCCGCTGACGCTCCAGTCCAAGCTGGCGGCACGCTTCGGTACGGTGAAGGCGCAGGACGGCAAGACGCCGATCTATCAGGCGATGTGAAACGGCCAGCGGCCCCTCCCGGGGCCGCTGTGCCATTCCATGAGCGGTGGCGCGCGCCGCGAAACGGCGCGGGGCGTGACGAACTCAGCCCGCAGCGCGGCGGCTGAGGATCTCGAAGGCCGGCAGGGTCTTGCCTTCCAGCACTTCCAGGAAGGCACCGCCGCCGGTGGAGATATAGCCCACATCCTTCTCGATGCCGTACTTGGCAATGGCCGCCAGGGTGTCACCCCCCCCGGCAATCGAGAAGGCGTCCGACGCCGCAATGGCGCGGGCAATCGTCTCGGTGCCATGGGCAAACGCATCGAACTCGAACACGCCCACCGGGCCGTTCCACACGATGGTGCCGGCAGCCTTGAGCTGCTCCGCCAGCTGAGCAGCGGTCTTGGGGCCGATGTCCAGGATCAGGTCGTCCGCCGCGACCTCGGTCGCCGCCTTGACGGTGGCCGGCGCATCGGCGGCAAAGGCCTTGGCCGTCACCACATCCACCGGGATCGGCACGGCCGCGCCGCGCGCCTTCATCGCTTCAATCACCGCCCTGGCTTCGTCCAGCAGGTCCGGCTCCGCCAGCGACTTGCCGATCGACAGGCCAGCGGCCAGCATGAAGGTGTTGGCAATGCCGCCCCCCACAATCAGGCCGTCCACATTGGCCGACAGCGACTTCAGGATGGTCAGCTTGGTCGACACCTTGGAACCGGCCACGATCGCCACCAGCGGACGCTTGGGATTGGCCAGGGCCTTGGTGATGGCGTCGATTTCCGCGGCCAGCAGCGGGCCGGCGCAGGCGATCTTGGCGAACTGGGCAATGCCGTAGGTGGACGCTTCCGCGCGGTGAGCCGTGCCGAAGGCATCGTGCACGAAGATGTCGCACAGGGCGGCCATCTTGCGGGCCAGCGCTTCGCTGTTTTTCTTCTCACCCTTGTTGACGCGGCAGTTTTCCAGCAACACGACCTGGCCCGGCGCCACGTCCACGCCGTCCACCCAGTCGGCCTTCAGCGGCACCTCACGACCGAGCAGTTCGCTCAATCGGCGGGCCACCGGTGCCAGCGAGTCTTCCGGCTTGAATTCACCTTCGGTCGGCCGACCGAGATGGGACGTGACCATCACGGCAGCGCCCGCCTTCAGTGCCATCTCGATGGCCGGGATACTGGCCCGCACGCGGGTGTCCTCGGTAATCTCGCCCGCATCGTTGAGCGGCACGTTGAGGTCAGCACGGATGAACACACGCTGCTGATCGACCTTGCCGGCACTGATCAGGTCGGCGAAACGCAAGACATTCATGGTGGATAGGCTGAAGTTGTGGGAAATCGAATTGGGGCGAAGCTTACCAAGACGTGGCACCCCACTCGTTCAGGCCCGCGTCCGAAACCAGGGACTCACCAGCCCAGGCCGATGCGCAGGGCCAGCATCACCACGGTGCCGCTGACGATGGTGCCGAGAATGCCGCGCTTCCAGAAGAAATAGGCCGTGGCCACGGCGGTGGCGTAGAGCCGCGCGTCCTTCCAGGTGGAGACCAGCTCGCCCTGCGTCATGACGATCTCCGGCACGATCACCGCCGCCAGCGCGGCCAGCGGCGCGTAACGCAGGCCGTCGCGCAGCCAGTCGGGCATCGGCACTTCGCGCTCGGGTATGAGGAAGAAGCCGCGCGTGAGCACGGTGATCAGCGCCATGCCGGCGATGCCCAGCAAGGTTTCCCAGAGGCTCATGCAGCCCTCCCGCGCTGGCCGTCCGTGTTCGGCGCCCAGCGTTCCATCATGAGACCCGCCGCCACCGCGGCGGCAATCGCCACCAGGATGTTGAGCCGCAGCGGCAGGCCGTACGCCGCCACCGCCGCGCAAGCGGCCACCGCCGCCGACACCCAGGTGTTGCGGTTGCCCAGCAGCGAATAACTCAGCCCCAGCAGCGCCAGAACGCCTGCAAAGCCCAGGCCCCAGTTCGTCGGAATGCGGTCCGCGAGGAAGATGCCCGCAATCGCCGGCACCTGCCAGGCAAACCAGTTGATGGCGACCCCGCCCCAGAAGTACGGCACCTGCCGTTCTGGGTCGGGCTTCATGTCGGGGAAGCGCTTGAGGAAAGCGACGTAGTTGAGGTCGGCCGCGAAGTAAGCCATCCACAGACGCTGGCCGCGAGGCAGCGGTGCCAGATAGTGGCGCCACTGGGTGCTGAAGATGACGAAGCGCAGATTCACGCAGAAGGAGGTGGCCCAGAGCACCCACAGCGGTGCGCCGCTGGCCAGCAGCGGCAGCGAGGCCAGCTGCGAGCTGCCCGCAAACACCACCAGGCTCATAAAGAGCGCCATGCCGACGCTCAGGCCGCTCTTGACCATCGCCACGCCGGTCACCAGCCCCCAGGCGGAAATGCCCAGGGTAATGCCCAGCATGTCGCGGGCCCCTTGCCGGAATTCAGGATGTCGCCAGTGCGCGGGAATGTGGTCGGCCATGCCCGGATTGTCCGCCCTGGCCTGCAGGAGGTGTCGCCCGTCGCCCACGATGGATTGGGGACAGTTCCGACATTCGCCCGTCGTCGGAGTGGCGCCCCCCCGCGCGGGCGGCCTTCATCAGTGCGATTGCCGTTCGAGCCGGCATCAAGACATCACGCCAGAAGCACAGCGGCCCCGCATCCGAAGTGCGGGCCGCTTCCCGCGCAGCGTGTCGTGAGGGTCCGGCCTGCGCTGTGCGTCAGTTCTTCAGACGACGGACCGTGCCGGAGCCTGCGTTGGACATGCTGATCTCCGGATTGCCGACATAACCGACGTCGCCCGAACCCGCGATGCTCACATCCAGGCGGCGACGCGCCTGGACCGTCACGTCACCGCTGCCGGCGATGCTGACCTTGGCATCTTCCACCGAGAGTTCGCGGGCTTTCACATCACCGCTGCCGGTGACGTTGACCGCCAGTGAGGCGGCCTTGCCGTTGGCGGCGATGTCCCCGCTGCCGGACACCCGCAGACCGATACGGTCCGCTTCCACGCCCATCAGCCGGATGTCGCCACTGCCGGCGATGCTGGCATCCATGGACCCGCTGGTCTTCACGCCCTCCACCCGGATCTCGCCGGAGCCGCTGATGGACACGCCGCGGAGATCCCGCACGTCGATGGTGATGATGGGCGTGGTGCCACTGTTCAGCTGGAAGCCCCGCTTGGCGGAGATTTCCAGCGTACGGCCCGCGCGACCGCTCACCACGCGGGTTTCCAGATACGGCAGCAGGTTGCTGTCGGTACGCACCTCCACCTTGTCGGCGCTGCCCTGGCGGACCATGACCCTGAAGCTGCTGGACAAGGCCACCGCTTCAAAGCCTTCGACCTCGCGGCGCTCGGTGGTCACGTCTCCATTGCCTTCCACCCGCTGGGAGCCGCCAAAGCTCCAGGACCAGGCGTGGGCCGAGCCGGCGGCGGCCAGTCCCAGCAGCGTGAGGGCGAAGCAGCGGCGTGTGGTCTTGTTCATGAGTGCGATCTCCTGGATTCGGAATGATCGCATCTTCGGCCCAGGCCCCGGGTCGGGACCAGCCCCGGGTGACGAACTGCGCCAGCGCGGGGACGAAGTGCAGACGAGCGGGAAAGGCGGTGGGTCAGTTGCCGCTTTTGCCCTTGCCGGACTTCTCGGGCTTCTCGGCCTTGTCCGACTTCTCGCCCTTGTCGCCCTTGTCACCCTTGCCCTTGGCAGGCGGCTCGTCTTCTTCGGACGGGGAGGCGCTGTCGGCCGGCTTGCTGGCGGCGCCATGTGCCACCAGCGGCTTGGTGCCTTCCAGCTTGTTCTCTCGCATGTATTCGTCCATCTCGCGCCAGCCGTCATACACCGCGGCCTTCTGGGCCTTGGGGTTCAGGGCATAGCAGTCTTCGATGGCCCGCATGGCATTGCGACAGGCACCGCCGATGGCCTTGCCTTCGGCTTCCTTGGCCGCCGCCACCTTGGCCGGGTCTTCGATGCCGAGCTGGTCGCAGCCCGTCGTCAGCAGCGCGACCGCGAGTGCGGCGGGCCACAGCGCCAGGCGACGGCAGAGAGTCGCCGAAGACGCCAATGACGCCAAAACAGGGGCCGCGGAGGCTGAACCGAAGGGAAAGGACAGGGGCGCACTGAGCTTCATCATGTCGATATCGGCCGGGCGTGACGCCCCTTGAGTCCGGTTACCTGCGCACCATCGCCATCAGGCGCGCAATGCGTTCCTCGGTCGAGGGGTGCGTGCTGAACAGGCCGCGCAGTCCCCCGCCCGAGAGCGGGTTCATGATCATCATCTGGGCCGTTTCCGGATGGCGTTCGGCCGTTTCCAGAGGAATGCCCTGAGCATAGCGGTGGATCTTGTCCAGCGCTGCGGCCAGCGCCTGCGGATCCCCGGAGATTTCCGCGCCGCCACGGTCGGCTTCGAATTCGCGAGCGCGGCTGATGGCCATCTGGATCAGGCTGGCGGCGATCGGCGCCAGGATGGCCACCAAGGGATTGGCCGGCCGGCCTTCACTGTCGCGGCCGCTGAAGAACACCGCGAAGTTAGCCAGGGCCGAGATCGCACCGGCCATGGTCGCGCTGATGGTCGAGATCAGGATGTCGCGATTTTTCACGTGCGCCAGCTCGTGGGCCATGACGCCGCGCAATTCCCGCTCGCTCAGCACCCGCAGGATGCCGGTGGTCGCCGCCACGGCAGCGTTCTCGGGATTGCGGCCCGTGGCGAAAGCATTGGGCGCGTCTTCCTGGATCAGGTAGACCTTGGGCATCGGCAGCTGCGCGCGCTGGGCCAGCTCCTGCACCATGCGGTAGAACTGCGGCGCGCTGCGCTCGTCCACCTCCTGGGCGTTGTACATCTTCAGCACCAGCTTGTCGGAGAACCAGTAGCTGAAGAAGTTCATGGCCAGCGCAAACAGCAGCGCAATCACCATGCCCTGCTGACCTCCGATGACGGAACCAATCACCACAAACAGCGCGGTGATGGCGGCCATCAGGATGGCGGTCTTCATCAGGTTGAACATGGCTCTCTCCTCAATCCTCACAACACACGGACACGGACACCGGTGACAGTACACCGTCCTGGTGAACCATGTGACGGCGACGCGGCGGGCTTCAAGTCGGAAGGACCTGACGATCGGTTCGCTTTATACGAATGAAAGCGACGGTCCACTTCGAGAAAGCAAAGGGCGGCCGGATATGTCAGCCAAGCCGCTCGCCTGCCTTCAGCGGTCGCGACTGCAAAAATGCGGCGGCGGGCAGACGTTTGCCGCCCGCGCGCTGCAGCTCCAGCAGGCGCACCGCGCCTTGTCCGCAGGCCACCACGGGGCCGTCTGCCGAGACCGACAGGATCTCCCCAGGCGCGGCATTCGCGCCCGTCGGTCTCTCCATGTCTTCGGCCCGCCATACCTTCAGCGGTTCGCCGTCGAGTTGCGCCACACCGCCGGGGAACGGATCAAACGCTCGCAGCCGGCGCGCGATCTGCGCAGCGCTCTCATCCCAGCGAATCTGGCTCTCGGCCTTGTCGATCTTGTGGGCGTAGGTGACGCCTGCGTCCGGTTGCGGCCGCGGCTGCAGACGCCCGGTGGCCGCCTGGATGAGCGCAGTGAGGATCAACCGGCCGCCCATCACCGCCAGGCGGTCGTGCAATCGCTCGGTGGTGTCGTCCGCATGAATCGGCTCACGCGCTTCCACCAGCATGTCGCCAGTGTCCAGGCCTTCGTCCATCTGCATGATGGTGATGCCGGTCTCCGCATCACCGGCCTCGATGGCACGGTGAATCGGCGCGGCGCCACGCCAGCGTGGCAGCAACGAGGCATGGATGTTGAGACAGCCCAGACGCGGCGTGGTCAGCACCCAGCGGGGCAGGATCAGCCCGTAGGCCGCCACCACCAGCACATCGAGCCGGGCGGCTTCCAGAGCCACCTGGCCGGCTTGCGCTTCGTCCGGGAACTTGCCGTCCAGCCGCAGGCTGCGGGGCTGCGCCACCGGCAACTGATGCTGCACGGCCAGCTGCTTCACCGGCGACGCCTGCAGCTTCATGCCGCGTCCGGCGGGCCGGTCCGGCTGGCTCATCACCAGCGGCACGGTGACGCCGGCCGTCAACAGCGCCTGCAAGGCCACCGCTGCAAATTCCGGCGTGCCGGCGAAGCCAACCCGCAAACCGCGCAGGGCACTCAGGTCGCCCGCGTCCGGAGGATCGTTCGCCCAGACATCATTCACGGCACCTTCGGGCTGGCCTGGCGTCGCGGACATCAACGGACCTTCGCGTCTTCGCGTGCTTTTTTCACGAGCTTGGTCTTGATGCGCTCCCGCTTGAGGGGGCTCAGGTATTCCACGAACACCTTGCCGGCCAGATGATCCATCTCATGCTGGACGCAGACGGACAGCAGGCCTTCCGCATCGAACTGGAAAGTGTGGCCGTCGCGGTCCAGGGCCTGGACGGTGACCTTGCGATGGCGCATGACCTTGTCGTAGATGGTCGGGACGGAGAGGCAGCCCTCTTCGCCTTCGATCAGGTCATCGCTCTTGAACACCAGTTCCGGATTCACCAGCACCAGCGGCTGATCGCGTTCTTCCGAGACATCCATCACGAGAACGCGCTCATGCACATCCACCTGAGTGGCGGCCAGTCCCACCCCTTCGGCGGCGTACATGGTTTCGAGCATGTCGTCCGCCAAGTGACGGATACGGTCGTCCACGACGGCCACGGGCTGAGCCACGGTATGCAGTCGAGGATCGGGGTAACGAAGAATGTTGAGTTTGGACATGATGTGGACGTGTGCGCTTGTGGACACAACACAACGCCGGTTTGTAAGGGCTTGCAAGCGGGGGCGGCTCCCTTCATTGCGGGTACCCCTGAATCTGGGCAGAATCGCCGCCAGCGACCAGCGGATTTTCGCCGATTTGGGATCAACTGCCGCTCGCTCGCTGAAAGCGCCACTGGCCACGAGGGGCCTTCACTACGGCGCAGGAGAACAAGGAATGACGCAACGGCGGCCGCTGGGCTTGACGACCATTTATGCAGCGCTGCTCGCCGGCGCTCTCACCTGCGCGCCTGCAATGGCCGCGGGTGACTACCCCATCACGCCCAAGCAGCGCGACACGGCTCAAAAGGTGGCACAGGCCGGCGTTCCGCTGTCGGAACTGGCCCCGAATGCGCCGGACAGCTACACGGTGAAGCGCGGCGACACGCTCTGGGGGATCTCAAGCATCTTCCTGAAGTCTCCGTGGCGCTGGCCCGAGCTCTGGGGCATGAACACCGACCAGATCAAGAACCCCCACCTGATCTATCCGGGTCAGGTGCTGTTCCTGGTCAAGGCGGACGGCCGCGCCCGTCTGCAGCTGGGTCGCGACGTGGGCGGCACCAACGGCGACGTGAAGCTGTCGCCGCGCGTGCGCTCCACCGGCCTGGATGATGGCTCCATCACCTCCATCCCGCAGCACCTGATCGAGCCGTTCCTGAACGAAGCGATCATCCTGAACACCGACGAACTGGCTACCGCGCCGCGCGTCGTGGCGGCTCAGGAAAACCGGGTGATGATGGCCAAGGGTGAACTGGCCTATGCCCGCGGTGAGTTCACCAACGGCGACACCGAATACCGCATCTTCCGTCAGGCCAAGCCGCTGGTGGATCCGGTCACCAAGGAAGTGCTGGGCTACGAAGCCGCCTACGTCGGCACGGCAGATGTCGTGCGTCCGGGCAGCAATGCCGGCGGCGCGAATGAAGTGCCCACCACACTGAAGATCGGCCTGGTTCGCCAGGAAGTCAACGTGGGCGACCGTCTGGCTCCCATCCCGGCGCGCGGCTACACCAGCTATGTGCCGCATGCCCCCGCCAATCCGGTGGACGGCTTCGTGGTGTCCGTCTACGGGGACGCGATCAATGCCGGCCAGAACCAGATCGTGGCCATCAACCGCGGCAGCGCGGACGGCATGGAAAAGGGTCACGTGCTGGCGCTGTGGCGCTCCGGCCGTACGGTGCGCGACACCACCACGGCCACCAAGGACCTCATCCGCCTGCCGGATGAGCGTCACGGCACTGCGTTTGTGTTCCAGGTCTTTGACCGGGTCTCGTACGCTCTGGTGCTGACGGTGCAGGAGCCGGTGACGGCGGGCGACCGCATCACTCAGCCCTGATCCCAGGCGCGATCCCAGACGTGATCGTTGCGTGAATCAGCAGCCCTAGCGGTGTGACCCTCCGGCGCCAACAGCCATGCAGCACGAGGACCTTCGGACCTGGCTGCATCTGCTGGACAGCGTCGGACGCGCCGCTGCACGGCGGCTGCTGACGCGCCACGGTGACCCCGCCGCGGTGCTCAAGGCGGGCCCGTCCGGCTGGACGGGTCTGATCACCGCAGCCGAAGCCCAGCGCCTGCGGGAAGGCCCGCCCAAGCTGGAACAGGTCTGGCAACGCACCCTCGCGTGGCTGGACGCCGCCCCCTCCCACAGCATCCTGCTGCTGGGCGACCCCGACTACCCCCCTGCCCTGCTCCACACCGCGGACCCGCCGCTGATGCTTTATCTCGACGGACGTCGGGAACTGCTCGGCCGGCGTGCGGTGGCGGTGGTGGGCAGCCGTCATCCGACCCCGCAAGGGGAGGACAACGCCCGTCAGTTCGCCGCCGGACTGGGTCACGCAGGCTTCTGTGTGGTCTCCGGACTCGCCACCGGCATCGACGGCGCGGCGCATGAGGCGGCGCTCAACACCGCCGGCAGCACCATCGCCGTGCTGGGCACCGGCATCGATCAGGTCTACCCGCTGTCGCATGAAGCGCTGGCCCGGCACATCAGCCGGCGCGGGCTGCTGGTGAGCGAGTATTTCGTCGGCACACCGCCGCTCTCGCCCAACTTCCCCCAGCGCAATCGCATCATTGCGTCGCTGGCGGAAGGCTGCCTGGTGGTGGAGGCGGCCATGAAATCCGGATCCTTGATCACCGCGCGCATGGCCAGCGAGGCCGGGCGGGAGGTGTTTGCGATTCCAGGCTCCATCCATGCGGCGCAGTCCCGTGGATGCCATCATCTGCTCAAGCAGGGGGCCTGTCTGGTCCAGACGCTGGACGACCTGCTGTGTGAGCTGCCGCCGATGACCCCTGCGGCTGGCACCGCACCGGGCGGCGCCGGCCATGGCAAGCCTGACGCTTCCCGGCGCTTCATGGCCTCCAACCCGGCCGGACCATCCCGCGCGTCCAGCGACGAAGCTGCCGACGCGGCCTGCGAGGGCACGCCGGTAGACGAATGGGAAACGCCGCTGGACCGACCGGCGGCCCACACGCTGGGCACGCGGCTGGAGGATGCAGACGACACGCCCGATCCCTCGCTGGAGCACCCCGTCCTGCGCGCCCTCGGCCATGACCCCCTGACGCTGGACCAGCTCGGCCAGCGCACCGGCTGGCCGGTGGAATCACTCTCCGCCGCCCTGCTCGATCTGGAACTCGACGGCCAGGTGGCGCGTCTGCCCGGCGCCCGGTATCAGCGGCGGGTCCGGGCCTGATCCGGGAATATCCGCGCGCGGGCCCTTTCATTTCGCTCCGGAGGGGTTTGGGGCCCTGGGGTATAGTGCCCTCATGTTTGACGTGCTCGTCTATCTGTACGAAACCTATTGGCGGCCGGACGCCTGCCCGGATCACGCCCAGCTGACCCGGAAACTGTCAGCCGTCGGGTTCGAAGACGACGAGATCCGTGATGCCCTGTCCTGGCTGGACGGGTTGGCTGCCTCGGCGCAGTCGCATCACGCTGAACCGGGTGAGCGCAGCCTGCGCATCTACTCCCGCGACGAACAGGAACACCTGGGTGACGCCTCGATGGGCTTCATCAGTTTTCTTGCCTCCGCCGGCGTTCTGCCCACCGCCATGCGCGAGATGGTCATCGACCGCGCCATGGCCATCCCCGGCGGTCCGCTGGACCTGGAGGACCTGAAGATCATCGTGCTGATGGTGTTCTGGAGCCTGGGCGAAGAGCCGGACGCACTGATCCTGGACGAGCTGTTCGTGGCGCCGGAAGAGCGCCTGATCCACTGATCCCAGGCTTTTGGCGCACCGCGTGCGCATCCAGTGGCGCTTGATGCAGCGATGGCGCCACAGTCCAACTGAAACAGACGCATCAGACGAAACAAAAAGCCTCAGGCATGACTTGCGCTGAGGCTTTTTTTCATGGGCGCTGCGAGCGTCAGGCCAGCAGCCGCGTGGGATCCACTTCGAGCTTGGCCAGGGCGTTGCGGGTGGCCTTGACGGTGAGGGATTCGTCCTGGGCCGGCACCATCAGGCCCGCCTGCAGGAAGGCCCCGAGACGGTTGAGCTGGAACAGCACCCCGCGGCCCTGCGGCGACACGAACAGAATCAGATGGTGGCGCATGCCGCGCCAGACCAGCTGCACCGGCTCGACGCGGTTGCGGTAGTCCAGCATGTACCAGCTGCCCACCTGCAGCTCCCGGGCCCAGGCCTGCATGGCCGGTGTCGGCGGCGTGCCGCCTTCGGCCACCACTTCCAGGCCGTCGACCTCGTGGCTGGACAGGTCCCGCACCAGGGATTCGTTGATCTCGACGCCGGCTTCGGTGCTGGGCAGCATCGCTTCCAGCGTCTCGAGCTGGCTCATCAGCTCATCCAGCCGCTCGCGCGGAATCGCCGCCGTCTTGGCGGTGAAGGCTGCCGCCAGGGCATTGTTGAGGGAGCGGATCTGCTCGTCCTGACGCTCGGCGGTCATGCCGGCGTGGCCCATGCCGTCGCGCAGGGTCTTGAGCAGCGGCGGCAGACGGCGAATGACTTCGGCACGGTCCTCGCGGGAGACCTTCGCGCTGGCGGACCAGATCAGGTCCGCTGCGGCGCGTTTCATCAGCTTGGTCTGGTCCGCCTGCGGGCCGTAGCGCACGCCGGTCACCGCAAGCACGTCCGCCCAGATCTGGAAGAGGAAGTCGCGCACGCCGTCCTGCACCGGCACCTCGGACAGCATCTTGCGCAGTTCGATGGTGTACTGGATGGCCAGCGTCTCGCGCTGCTCCACCTGCTGGGCCAGCGAAACGCCCTTGCGGGAGACTTCGTTTTCCTGCTGGAAATAGTGGTCGAGGAACTTCTCGAATTCGGTCAGCACCGTCTGGAAGACACGGCGGCCGGTGTCCGGATAGGCTTCCACCACCTGGACCACCCGTTTGATCTCGCGCTCCAGGGCGTCGCCAATGTCGGCGGCGGAGGCACTGAAACCCATCACGCAGGCGCCCATGCGGTCGATCAGACGCCGGGCGGGATGGTCTTCGGCGGCAAAGAAGTCGGGTTCACTGATGGCCACGCGCAGCACCGGCATCTGCAGCCGGGCGAACCAGACCCGCAGGGCCGGCGGAATGCGCTCTTCCTGCAGGATGGCCTGGAACAGCAACGCCACCAGTTCGATGGTGGCGCGTTCCGCGGGCGTGTCGGCGGCCTGTTTCAGCGCCGACTTGAGCACCTGATTGCGCTGGCGGATTTCGTCCAGCGCCTGGGGTGCGGTCATCTGGATGTCCACGCCGGGCGCTTCCGCCTGCTCCGCACGGCGCTGCACCGTTTCCTGGGCCATGTTGATGGCGGCTCCCAGACGCTGGGAGTGGCGGGACATCGGCGCGCCCATCTGGCTGGGGCTGCCCCCGTGGACCGTGGGTCGGCCGCCGAGGTGACCGCCCATCTGGGACGGCCGCGCAGGCATGGTAGGTGCGGCTGCGGCTGCGGCGGCACTGCCGTAGGCCGCGGACGGCGGGGACGCTGCGGGCGCGCGGGCCAGCTCCGGCACATGCCGGGCGAGCACCCGCTGCAGCTGGGCCATGACCTGCTGGGCCGACTGGGTGACGGGCGCCACGGCCGGTGGGCCGCTGGCGGCCATCTGCGTCGCACTGGGCGGCGCGATCCCGGCGGCCACGGTTGCCGCATGGCTGGGGGACGAGGCCCCCGGACCATGCGCGGCTGACGCGCCAGGAACACCGGGAGCACCGGGCGCACCAGACGCTGCCGAGGGCGGCAGCGCAGACGCATTGCGCCGGATCAGCGGACGCAGGTCCACCTCCGGCATCACGCCCTGCTGAAGCAGGAGGTGGTTGGCATCGTGATAGGCCTCACTCAGCAGCTGGGAGAGTTCCTGATGCAGCGGGCGCTGCAGCATCTGCCAGACCGAACTGGTAAGGCCGGCTTCGAACCAGGCGTCCAGCACCAGACGGGCCAGCACCTGGCCGCGCAGCAGATCCTGGTGCGGGAGGTCTTCCAGGCCTTCGAGCCGCTGCATGCGGTTGCGCAGGTCGCTGAATTCCCAGCTGGCCTTGTCCATCATCGCCAGGGCCAGACGGGAGGCAATGATTTCCCGCTCGATGGTGTCGTCATCCACCAACGACAGATTCTGCGGACGGCTGGACAGCGAAGCCGACCGCGAATCGCCCGGGCCGTGGTGATACACATGACGCAGCGATTTGCCCAGGCGGGCGTGCCAGGGCGTGGCACAACGCTGCCACGCTTCAAAAGCGTCGCGGCGGGCCATCTGCAGCGCGTGCTCGGCAGGCTGGGACAGCAGGTCCTGCACCGCCGAGGTGAGCGTGGCCACGACGGACGGCAGGCCCCGCAGCAGCACTTCCGTGTGAACGCGCCGCGCCTGGGAAGCCAGTGCCTGTGAACGAGCGTCTGCGGCGGTCATCGAGAAAGAGAGTGGAGAACTGCGGCTGACTCTACTACACCACCGCGCCTGCGTTGGGGTCGTCCGGATCCTCCCGCTTGGCGGACGCCTTCACCAGGTCTTCGCGCTTGACACCCAGCCACATGGCAATGGCGGCGGCCACGAACACGGAGGAGTAGATGCCAAACAGGATGCCGATGGTCAGCGCGACGGCGAAGTAGTGCAGGGTCGGGCCGCCAAACAGCAGCATCGACAGCACCATCATCTGGGTGGAGCCGTGGGTGATGATGGTCCGGCTGATGGTGGAGGTGATGGCGTGGTCGATCACTTCATGGGTATTGAAGGTCCGGTACTTGCGGAACGCTTCCCGGACCCGGTCGAAAATCACCACCGACTCGTTGACCGAATAACCGAGCACCGCCAGCACCGCCGCCAGCACCGCCAGGGAGAACTCCCACTGGAAGTAGGCGAAGAAGCCCAGAATGATCACCACGTCGTGCAGGTTGGCGATGATGCCGGCCACGGCGAACTTCCACTCGAAGCGGAAGGCCAGGTACAGCATGATGCCGATGACGGTGGCCGCCAGCGCGTAAGCGGCGTTGGTCGCCAGCTCGGCGCCCACCGACGGGCCGATCAGCTCGCTCTTGGACAGCGACACGGGCTCTGACTGGCCCGCTCCCTGACCGGCCACGCAGGTGGGTTTGCTGATGGCTTCGCCTTGCGGCGTGACCGACTGATGCTGCTCCACCGTGCCGTTCTCGGCCTTGCACAGGCCATCGAAGACTTTGGTGACGATGACGTCCTGCTTGACGTCCGCCCGCACCGGCAGCCGGATCATCACATCGCGGGCGGTGCCGAAGTTGGTGACCTGCACCTCCCCGAAGCCCATCTGCTCGACCACCTGACGGGTCTTGTTGATGTCCGCCGCCTGGGCGTAGGCCACCTCGATCGAGGTGCCCCCGGTGAATTCGATGGAGAAGTGCAGCCCGCGGGTCAGCAGGAAGAACACCGCAGCGGCAAAGGTCAGGAAGGACACGACGTTGAAGATCAACGCGTGCTTCATGAACGGGATGTCCCGTTTGATTCGGAAAAATTCCATGGCGTGTGCGCTCGCTTGTGAGTGCGGGAGGAGGGGCAAAGGCCTCAGCGGGCCTTTGCCACCTCATTGGCTTCGCTGCTGACGGGCTCCGCGGCGGCCGCGGTGCCCGGCTCAGCCGTGGGTTTCCAGATGGTGCCGATGGACACCCCCTTCAGGCGCTTGCGACGCCCATACCAGAGGTTGACCAGGCCGCGGGAGAACATCACCGACGAAATCATCGAGGTGACGATGCCCAGGCAGTGCACCACGGCAAAGCCCTTGATGGGGCCGGAGCCGAAGGCCAGCAGGGCCAGGCCGGCAATCAGGGTGGTGACGTTGGAGTCGAAGATGGTGGCCCAGGCCCGCTCGTAACCGATGTGGATCGCCTGCTGCGGCGCCATGCCGGCCCGCAGCTCTTCCCGCACCCGCTCGTTGATCAGCACGTTGGAGTCGATGGCCATGCCCAGCACCAGCGCAATGGCCGCGATACCGGGCAGGCTCAGCGTGGCCTGCATCAGCGACAGCACCGCCAGCAGCAGCAGCAGATTGAAGCCCAGTGCCAGTGCGGAGAAGACACCGAACATCATGTAGTACAGGCACATGAAGGCGGCGACGGCCACAAAGCCCCAGGTCACCGAATGGATGCCCTTTTCGATGTTGTCCTTGCCCAGGCTCGGTCCGATGGTGCGTTCTTCGATGATGTCCATCGGCGCGGCCAGGGAGCCGGCGCGCAGCAGCAGCGCGGTGTCACTGGCCTGCTGAGGCGTCATCGAACCGGTAATGTTGAAACGGCTGCCCAGCTCGCTGTTGATCTTCGGCGACGTCACCACCTCGCCCTTGCCCTTCTCGAACAGGATGATGGCCATGCGCTTGTTGATGTTCTCGCGCGAGACGTCCTTCATGATGCGGGCGCCCTTGGCGTCCACCGTCAGGTTGACCGAAGGCTGGTGCGATTCGTCAAAGCCCGGCTGCGCATCGACCAGGTTGTCCCCGGTGATGACCACGGCGCGCTTGACGATGATGGGCACCAGCTGGCCGTTGCGCTCGCGTTCCATGTAGCGTTCGGAACCGAAGGGCACCGGGCCACTGCCGCCGAGGGCGGCCTGGGCTTCGGCGCTTTCGTCCACCATGCGCAGCTCCAGCGTGGCGGTGCGGCCGATGATGTCCTTGGCCTTGGCGGTGTCCTGCACGCCCGGCAGCTGGACGATGACGCGGTCACGACCCTGCTGCTGGATCACCGGCTCGGCCACGCCGAGTTCATTCACCCGGTTGTGCAGGGTGGTGATGTTCTGCTTGATGGCGGCGTCCTGGACGGCGATAACGGCGGCCGGCGTCAGGGCGCCGGTCAGGCGCAGTTCGCTGCCGTCGCCCGAGGAGGTCCAGGCGAATTCGTTGGTCATGTTCCGCAGGGCATCCAGCGCCTGGGTGCGGGTGGCGTCGTCGCGGAAGTTGATGACCACATTGTTGCCATCCCGGCTGATGCCGGCATGGCGGATGTTCTTGTCACGCAGCAGGGTGCGGGCATCGCCGGCCAGCGAGTCGGCGCGCTTGGTCAGCGCCGCCTTCATGTCCACCTGCATCATGAAGTGGACACCGCCGCGCAGGTCCAGGCCCAGATACATCGGGTAGGCATGCAGCGCGGTCAGCCACTCGGGCGAGCGCGACACCAGATTGAGGGCGACGATGTAGGGCGGCTCGCCGGTTTCGGCCCCGTTGAGCTCGCGCGAGATGACGTCCTTGGCCTTGAGCTGGCTGTCGGTGTCCCCGAAACGGGCGCGGACCGAGGTGCCCTCCAGGTGCACGAAGTCCGGCTTCAGGCCGGCCTTGGCCAGCGCCTCTTCCACACGCTGGCGGACGCTGTCGTCGACCTTGATCGTGACCTTGGCACTCGACACCTGCACCGCCGGCGCTTCGCCGAACAGGTTGGGCAAGGTGTAGATGAGGCCCACCAGCAGGGCCACCAGCAGCACCGCATATTTCCAGAGCGGGTAACGGTTCATGAGGACATCCTCTGACAACCAGGCGGGGCGTCCGACGCCGCCACCTCAAGCGGAACCCGGCCGGTGCTCATGGCACGGGCCGGGTCCTGAAATGAAAAGCCGGTCTTGCGAGGGACCGGCAGGTCCGTCACTTGGTGACGGTGCCCTTCGGCAGCACCTGCAGCACGGCCGAGCGCTGCACCTGGACTTCCACGCCAGACGCGATCTCGACCGTCAGGTAGGTGTCGCCGACCTTGCTGATCTTGCCCAGGATGCCGCTGTTGGTGATGACTTCGTCACCCTTGGCCAGCGCTTCCACGAGCGCACGATGTTCCTTCTGACGCTTCATCTGCGGACGGATCATCACAAAGTACATGACCACGAACATCAGCACCAGCGGCAGCATGCCGAGGAAGCCGCCAGTCGGGTCGGAGCCAGTCGCAGTCTGGGCGTAAGCGTTGGAAATAAACACGTCGATATCCCTCAGAAATGGGTCGCCACGGCGGCGGATCGGCAAAGGCGCCCACCCGCCGCTGGACGAAGGAACCGGTGATTGTATGCGTCCGGTCCATGCCGCCCGCGACCCGGCTTTCGCGGATTCATCGGGCGGCCCCATCGGAAACCCCGAAACCTCAAAAGCGGGGCCGTCCGGCGTCGTCAACCCGGGGGAAGCGAGGAGCGGCAGCGGTCCGGGGCCCCGGGGAGCTGCTGCGATGATGCCGACCCATGACTTCAGACACCCTCGAACAACTAGAACAGGACAAGCGGCGCCAGGCGGACCAGGCGTTTGATGCCATCGAGACCATGATCGCCACCCTGGAACTGCGTCCCGGCACGCCGGTGGTGGAGTCCGAGCTGATCGCCCGCATTGGTCTGGGGCGCACGCCCACGCGAGAAGCGCTGATGCGGCTGGTGGCCCACGGGCTGATCGTGCAGTTGCCCCGGCGCGGCATGAGGGTCAGCGACATCCAGGTGACCGAGCAATTCGACCTGCTGGATGCGCGGCGTCCGCTGGAGCGGCTGATTGCCTGCTGCTCCGCCCGCCGCGCGACCCCGGCGCAGCGCCAGGCACTGCTGGATTGCGCGGCGCAAATGGCCGACGCGGCGCAGCGCAAGGATCTGGCCGCCTACATGCAGGTGGATCAGGTGCTGGACCGGATCAACCACGCGGCCTGCCGCAACCGCTTCGCCGCCGGGGCGGTGATGCCGATGATCATCCAGTGCCGACGCTTCTGGTACGCTTACCGGCACCATGGCGACGTCTCTGTCGGGGCCCGCTGCCATCAGCGCCTGGCCGAGGCCATTGCCGGCGGGGACGGCCCGGCTGCGGCCGAGGCCTCCGATGCCTTGATCGACGCCCTTCGTGAGTTTGCCCAACAGGTGACCGCATGACGCTTTCCGCCCTTCCGCTGGGCCTGCCCGCGGGCGTGCTGCCCGGAGGACTGGACACCACCACCCGCGTGGTGGACGCCCACACCGGCGGCGCGCCAACCCGTGTGGTGGTGAGCGGCGGACCGGCCCTGTATGGCGTGACGATGGTGCAGCGTCAGGAAGAATTGCAGACCCACCACGACGCCTGGCGCCGTGCCCTGGTGACCGCCCCGCGCGGCCATGAGGGTCTGGTGGGCGCGCTGCTCACCGAACCCGAACGTCCCGGCAGTCAGGCGGGGGTGCTGTTTTTCGACCATGGCGGTTATCTCGGCCTGAGCGCAGCCGCGATGATCGGCGTGGTGGTCTCGCTGGCGCATCTGGGCAAGGTGAGACCCGGACCGCTGTGGCTGGACACAGCTGCCGGCACGGTGCACGCAGATTTTTCGCTCGACGGCACGGTGCGCCTGGAACAGGACGGACAGGTGCTGTCCCTCCATGAAGGTCATGCCTACGTGATGATGGAAAGTACCGTGGTGATTCAGCAGGACGACCCGCTGGGATGGGGAGCACCCACTGCTTAGGTTGATCCTGACGCTGGCGCTGGCGGGAGTCGTCAGTCTGCTGGCGGATGTGCCGATGGCGCTTGCCGAATCCAGGCCCGCATCGCCGGCGTCGGTCGCATCGCCGGCCTCGGTCGCATCAGCAGCTTCGACGACATTGGCGACGTCGCCCGTTCCTGGCGCAGGCGAGCCGCTGCGCATCGGATCGAAGCGCTTCACCGAGAGCTACATCCTGGCAGAGGTGCTCGCCCAGACGGTGCGCGCGCAGGATCCCGCCGCGCGGGTGGAGGTGCGTCAGGGGCTGGGCAATACCGCCATCGTGCTGGCCGCGCTCAAGGCCGGCAGCATCGATGTCTATGCGGAGTACACCGGAACGATCGAGCGGGAGATCCTCGGTCAGCGGGGAGCGGTGAGCAATGCTGGTCTCACGCTGGCGCAATTGCGCGAAGCGCTTCGGCCGCTGGGGCTGGGCGCGGATGTGCCGCTGGGCTTCAACAATGGTTATGCGCTGGCCATGCGCGGGGATGCGGCACGCCGGCTGTCCCTGACCCGGCTCTCGCAGCTCAAGGACCATCCAGCGCTGCGGCTCGGCCTGAGCAATGAGTTCATCGGGCGCGCCGACGGCTGGCCGGGTCTGGCCCGTCGTTATGCACTGCCGCAGCGGCCACAAGGACTGGACCACGGCCTGGCCTATCAGGCGCTGGCCCATGGACAGATCGACCTGACCGACATCTACACCACCGATGCGCAGATCGCCGCGCAGGGACTGGTGGTGCTCGAAGACGACGCCGGCTACTTTCCGCGCTATGACGCCGTGCTGCTCTATCGCCTGAACCTGCCAACGCAGCATCCGAAGGCCTGGCAGGCGCTGCAGTCCCTGCGCGGCCGCATCCACGAGCCGGCCATGATCGCGATGAATGCCCAGGCGGAATTGCAGTCGCAGCCGTTCGACCGGATCGCGGCGGCGTTTCTGGCCGGCAAGTTTGCGGGCACGGGGACCGCGGCTGCGGATGCCGGGAATTCAAACGCCGCCAGCCTCCCGGCCAGCGAGGCGGCCTCCGGCCCCCGCAGTGACGCAGCGACGCTGTGGTCACGGCTGGCGGGTGCGGACCTGCCGCGGCTGGCCTGGCAGCATCTGACGCTGGTGCTGGTCTCCGTCGGTCTTGCGACGGTGATCGGACTGCCGCTGGCGCTGCTGCTGCATCCCTGGCCGCGCTGGCGCGGCGCGTTGCTGGCGGCCTGTGCCCTGCTGCAGACGGTGCCCTCGCTGGCCCTGCTGGCCGTGCTGATCTGGGCCATGGGCCGCATCGGTTCCGGGCCGGCGCTGGTGGCGTTGTCGCTCTATGCCCTGCTGCCCATCCTGCGCAACGGCACCGTGGGACTGGACGAAGTGCCCGCCGGCCTGCTGGACGCGGGCACGGCGCTGGGGCTGCGACGCCTGCAGGTGCTGCGCTTCATCCAGCTGCCGCTGGCGCTGCCGGTGATGCTGGCCGGCGTGCGCACGGCCACCAGTCTGTCGGTCGGGACCGCCACGATGGCGGCCTTCATCGGCGCCGGAGGCTTCGGTGAGCGCATCGTCACCGGGCTGGCCCTGAACGATCCGGCCCTGCTGCTCGCCGGCGCCTTGCCGGCCGCCGGCCTGGCACTGGCATTTGAAGCGCTGTTCAGCCTGCTGTCGGCGTGGCTGGCGCGTCGCCCGACGCATTGAAGCGCTCTTCCAGCGCGGCATAGGCCTGCTGGTGCGCGGGCGACCAGTCGCCGAGCTGGGCGGCGGTCAGGCCCGGCTGCATCAGATGGCGCAGCGCAACGGCATGCGCCACCCGCACCCATTCGGACAGCACCGCCGACTCGGCACCCTGGCCCGTACGCTGGGTCAGGGCTTCCGCGACGCGGCTGGGGAAGCCCCAGTGGGTGACGATGCGGGCCGACCATTCGCAGGACATCGGCAGCAGCTGACGATGCAGGCCTTCGCGGTCCAGCGCGGGGCGCTGGCCCACCGGCAGACCGTCGAGCACCCGCAGCAGCGCCATCATGCCGACCTGAGCACCGAGGCCGGCCAGGTAAGCCGGGAAACGCTCATCCCCGGGCGGCGACAGGCGCATTGCCGCTAATGCACAGCGCTCGCCGAGCTCCCACAGCAGGGTGCCGGCCTGGCGGCTGAAGCGGCCCTGGCGCTCCTGGTTGAAGATCGGTCGCAGGGTGACGCGAAGCACCACCTGGTTCAGGCCTTCGTGACCGATGACCATGACGGCACTGGCCAGATCCGTGATCTCCCGCTCGGGGCGGTACATCGCTGAGTTGGCCATGCGCATCAGCTCACCCACGAGGCTGGGATCGCGGGACAGCAGGTCCACCAGCTCGCGGGAGGAGAGGTTCTCGCGCCGCATCAGGCGCAGCAATTGCGGCAACACGGCGGGCAGGCGCGGCAGCAGGTCGGCCCAGTCCGGGCCGGAGCGCGCCTGCAGGCGCTGCAGCAGCGGGGCTTCCTGCGGATGCGGCGGCACATCGCGCAGGCGCTGGAAGCCGAAAAGACGGGCGCTGAACTGCAACCACTCCGGCGTGGCCTGCAGGGCCGCGCCTTGGCTGCCGATGGCGTCCAGCCCTGGCGACGGGTCGCCGGCCATGGACGGCGCCTGAGACGGTCCCGACGGGCTGTGCGGTCCGGGCACGCTGGAAGAGCCGGTCTCGCTGGGCGGACCGCTCAGCCGTGACGGCGCGCCGGTCTCCGACCCCGGCGCAGCGGGACGGTCACCAGGCGAGGAGAGGAGTTTGCGCAGGGAGTTGAAGAGGGCCATGATGTTGCGCTCGATTATCTGGCGCCCCTCCCTGACCTTGGGGCTGCTCCGCCCCTTCCCCCTCATGCAGGGTGGCAGGCTCCTGTGGAATCCGCACGCAACGGACCCGCTTTGCAAAGCCGCCTTGTGGGCCTAGGTCGCATCGCCGGCGTCCACGGGCGCGGCGGCGGCAATGGCTGCTGCGGCTTTGGCAGTACCAACGCCGGTGACATCAGCGCCCCCACGGCGACTGCTGCCCAGGTAGGTCTCCACGACACGCGCATCCCGCGCTAGCTCCGCAGCCAAACCTTCCAGCGCGATCTCGCCGGTCTCCAGCACATACGCATAGTCGGCCACTTCCAGCGCCGCACGGGCGTTCTGCTCCACCAGCAGGATCGACACGCCGGTCTCCCGCAAGCGCGCGACGATGCGGAAGATGTCCTTGACGATGAGCGGGGCCAGACCCAGGCTCGGCTCATCCAGCATCAGCACCGAGGGCCGCCCCATCAGCGCCCGGCCCACGGCCAGCATCTGCCGCTCGCCGCCGGACAAGGTGCCGGCCAGCTGCTGCCGCCGCTCCCGCAGGCGCGGGAACAGCTCATAGACCGTCTCAATCTGTTCGCGCCAGTCCCGCTGGCCCAGCCGCATCGGCCGAAAACCGCCGAGCACCAGGTTGTCCTCGACCGTCATGGTGGTGAAGAGTTCGCGTTTTTCCGGCACCAGTGCCAGGCCCTTCATCACCCGCTGCTCCAGGTCCAGGCCCTGCAGGTCTTCGCCCTTGAAGGCGATGCGGCCCCGCGACGGCAACACCCCCATCAGCGCATTGAGGGTGGTGCTCTTGCCGGCGCCGTTGGGCCCGATCACCGTCACCACCTCTCCCTGCCGCAGGCGCAGGTTCAGGCTTGTCAGCACTTCGGCGCGGCCGTAAGCGGCGCTCAGGCCCTGCACGTGAAGAAGCTCGCTCATGTCAGTGCTCCGTGCCGAGGTAAGCGGCGCGCACCGCGGGGCTGTCCTGCACCTCCTGCGGCGTGCCCTCCATCAGGCGGGTGCCAAATTCCATCACCACGATGCGGTCGGTGAGCCCCATCACAAAGTCCATGTCGTGCTCCACCAGCAGGATGCTCAGCCCTTCCCGCCGAAGTTGTCGCAGCACGTCGGCCAGGGCCTGCTTTTCCTTGAGGCGCAGGCCGGCGGCGGGCTCGTCCAGCAGCAGCAACGTGGGGTCGCTGCACAGGGCGCGGGCGATCTCCATCAGCCGCTGTGGCCCCATCGCCAGGTTGCCCGCCAGTTCATGCAGATGGTGCTGCATGCCCACACGGCCAAGCTGGCGCTGGGCCTCGGCCAGCAGCTGCCGCTCCTCGGCCCGGTCCAGCCGCAGCATCGCCTTGAGCGTGCCACTGCGGCCGCGCAGGTAGGCGCCCAGCGCAACGTTCTCCAGCACCGTCATGTCCGGAATCATCTTCACATGCTGGAAGGTGCGGGACAGGCCCAGACGCGCAATGCGACGCGACGGCCATCCGGTGATGGGCGTACCGGCCAGTTCGATGCGGCCGGACGTTGCCGGCAACACGCCGGAGATGAGATTGAAGGTGGTGGACTTGCCGGCCCCATTGGGACCGATGAGGCCCATGATGTCTCCCGCGTGGAGCGTGAAGCTGACATCGTTGACGGCGACCAGTCCACCGAATTGCTTGCGCAAGCGGTCCACCTTCAGCAGCGGCCCGCCCTTCGCCGGACGCGGGCGGCGAGGCAGCAAGGACGGCGCCGGAACCTCGGCAAGCGGGGCGGCGCCAGCGCCAACGCCAACGCCAACGCCAACGCCAACGCCAGTGTCAGCGCCAGTCTTGGCCGCTCCCCAACGCGCTGTCAGCAACCGTGCCGCTGGCCACAAGCCCTTGGGCGCGTACTTGAGCATCAGCACCAGCACGACCCCCAGCACAATGATCTCGAAATTGCCGTTGCTGCCCAGCAAACGCGGCAGCAGCTCTTTGAGCTGGTCCTCGATGATCTTGAACACCCCGGCGCCAACGAAGGCCCCCCACACGCTGGACACCCCGCCGACCACCGCCATGAACAGGTATTCGATGCCCATGCGCAGGCCGAAGGGGCTTGGGTTGACCGTGCGCTGCACATGCGCAAACAGCCAGCCCGACACCGACGCCAGCAGCGCCGCCAGCAGGAAGACGACGACCTTGTAGCGGAAGGTGGACACGCCCATCGCTTCCGCCATCACCGTCGCACCGCCGAGGGCGCGGATGGCCCGACCCGGGCGGGAGTCCAGCAGGTGCCGCACAGCCACCGCCCCCAGCAATGCGCACAACCAGATGAGGTAGTAGATGCTGCGGCCGTCCGCCAGACTGATGCCGAAGAAGCTGAGCGCCGGCACGCCGAGGATGCCGTCGTACTTGCCCAGCACCTCCAGATTGGCAATGGTGTAGTTGAGGCTGAGCGCCCACGCGATGGTCGCCAGCGGCAGATAGTGCCCGGACATGCGCAGCGTGATCCAGCCCAGCACCAGCGCCACCACCAGCGTCACCGTCAGCCCCGCGAGCAGGCCGAGCCAGGGAGACATCCCGTACCGGCTGCTCAGCAGCGCGGTGGCATACGCTCCCAACCCCACAAACGCCGCCTGTCCGAACGAGGTGAGCCCGGCCACGCCGGTGAGCAGCACCAGGCCCAGCACCACCAGCGAGAACATGCCGATGTAGTTGGCCTGCGTGATCCAGAACTCGGGCACCGGCAGCAGCGGCAGCGCCATCAGCAGCAGCAAGGCCATGCCCGCAGCGATGCGGCCCAGGCGGCGGCGCCCGGGCGGCGCGGCAGCGGCGGCCGCAGCAGGAACGGAGGCGGAGGCGTTGGCAGCGTCGGGAGACATCGTGGACATGGGCGGCATCTGTGGCTCCGTCTGCGACGGAGGGGGAGTGCGGGGGGCGAAGCGACCTGCGGGATCAAGCGTCAGTCAAGCGGACGGCATTCAGTGCTCTTCCTGATGCGGATCCCGCCAGCTCCGCCACAGCAACACCGGCAGGATGGTGGTGAAGACGATCACCTCCTTGAATGCGCTCGCCCAGAAGGAACTGAAGGATTCGATCAGGCCCACGGCCAGGGCGCCAAGTGCGGCGCCCGGGTAGCTGGCGAGTCCGGCGAAGACCGCGGCCACGAAACCCTTGAGTCCGATGAGGAAACCGCTGTCGTAGAAGATGGTGGTGGTGGGGCTGATCAGCAGCCCCGAGAGGGCGCCGATGAACGCTGCCAGCGTGAAGGACAGGCGCCCGGCCGAAGCACTGGAAATGCCCATCAGCCGCGCTCCCAGACGGTTGACGGCTGTCGCGCGCAGGGCCTTGCCTTGCAGACTCTTCTCGAAGAACAGCCACAGCGCAATGATCAGCGCAGCAGAGGCGCCCATGATGATGATCGCCTGACCGGACAGCATCAGTGGTCCGGCGGAGAGCGAAGCGTCCCAGAAACTCGGAGTGCGCGAGCCCTCGGCGCCGAAGAACACCAGCCCCAGGCCGGTCAGCGCGAAGTGCACCCCGACCGACACGATCAGCAGCACCAGCACCGACGCATCCGCCAGGGACTGATACGCGAGCCGATACAGCAGTCCGCCCATCGGCGTCACGACGGCCAGCGTGAGCAGCACTTGCGCAATCAGGGGCAACTGCATCGGTGCCAGCCACCAGGCGACCCCCCCGATGCCCACCGCCGGCAGGGCGCGCGGCAGATGCAGGCGCAGCGCACGCGCCAGCGGCACATGGTTGCGCAGCGCCGCCACAAGATCCAGCACCAGGGCCAGCACCGCCAGCAGCAGCAGGAAGTGGATCGTCATGGGCGTTTTGCCCGTCTGCAGGCCCGCCAGGGTCAGCGCGCCGAAAGCGACGAACTCGCCCTGCGGAATGAAGATGATGCGGGTGACCGCAAAGACCAGGACCAGCGCCAGCGCCAGCAGCGCATAGATGGCGCCGTTGGTCAGCCCGTCCAACATGAGGATGCCCGCAATCGTCCCGTCCACTGTGTCTCCTGTGGGGGTTGGTTCTGTTCTGGGTTCTGTTTTCTTTGCGCCGACTCTAGCGAGATATCAACGCCCCCCCGTCAGTGGATGCCGCATTGACAAGCCGGGACAGGGTCAGCCGACCGGTCGGTCGAAGCGTCCCCGGTGCCTCGGCCCTCCGGGCTGGACGGCTAGACTGCGCGCCATGGCGCACGACAAGACCCCTCTGCTGGAGATCCAGGGCCCCCTGGCACGCATCACGCTGCGGCGACCTGAGGTGGCGAACCGGCTGGAACTGGCGGACCTGGATGCCCTGCACGCCCATGTGAAGTCGGTCAACGAGACGCCCGACGTGCGGGTGCTGCTGCTGCAGGCCGAGGGCCGGCACTTCTGCAGCGGATTTCATATCGACGCCATGCCCGGCGTCGATGCGGGCGCCCTGTTCGAAGCGCTGACCGACGCCTGGGAACAGGCCCGCCCCGTCACGGTGGCGGCGCTGCAGGGCGGCGTGTATGGCGGCGCCACCGATCTGGCGCTGGCCTGTGATTTCCGGCTGGGCGTTGCGGCCTGCGAGATGTTTGTGCCGGCGACGCGGCTGGGGCTGCATTTCTACCGCGGCGGCATGGAGCGTTATGTGCAGCGGCTGGGGCTCGCGGCCGCCAAGCGGCTGCTGCTGGCGGCCGAAACCTTCGACGCGCCGGCGATGCTGGCCATGGGCTATCTCGACCAGATGCATCCGGATGCCGCCGCACTGCGCAGCGCTGCCGAGGCCTTGTGCCAACAGCTGGCCGCCATGGCGCCACTGGCACAGGCCGGCATGAAGCGGCATCTCAATGCGATGGCGCACGGACAACTGGACCGGGCCGCCTTGCAGGCAGACATTGATCGCTGCAATGCCTCGGAGGACCTGGCTGAAGGCATCGCGGCGTGGCGCGACAAGCGGGCCCCCTCGTTTCAGGGACGCTGAGGTCGGGTCAGCCCGAGCGTAGCAGTGGGGGCCTGGGTCCTGCCGGATCGGGCTGGATGGGACGGGATCAAACCGTCTCGAGGGCCATATGCAGACCGTGCAGCCGCAGGCAGGTCTTGGCGGTGGCGCGGCGCAGGTCCAGCTCTTCGCGACGGGTCCACACCCGCGGCGAGCCCCGCTGCCCCAGCGCCAGTACGCCGACGGTGCGGCCATTGATCTGGCCGGCCATGTCCAGCATCGATCGCCAGGTGGGCGGCGTCAGGCCGAAGAGCCGGGGGTCGGTGCAGGCGTCTTCGCAGCGGAAGACGCCATCGGTCAACAGGGTGTCGAAGTAGCCGGGATACGCCTGCTGGTCGCAGACTGCCGGCTGACGACTGGGACCGTCCTCGGCTTCGAAACTACCGAGGCAACGCAGCTGGTAGTGACCAGGAATGCCATCCAGCAACCACAGGCTCGCATGCGAGCAACTGAAATAGCGGGCCAACGCTTCACTGGTCTGACAGGCAAAGGGGCGCAGACCGGCGCTGCCTTCCCAATCCAGGACATGCGCTGCGCCGCGCATGGCGGCGTACAGCGACTCGATGCTGTTCATTGAATGCGCTCGCTTCCCTGATATGGCGCTAGGGGATCGTTGCGAGCCTATGGGCGTCTTGACACGGACGCATCCCGAACGACTTCTTGGAGAGCGGCATTCTAGGTAGTTTCCCTAAATCCCGGGAGAACGTTACACCAACGTTCGCTAGCGCACCTTTGAGGCGGACGCTGTCGCCGGAGAGCGCCCGAATGCACCGCACTGGTGTGCACAGCGACCTCAATTGGAGGGCATTAGCGAAGGCCCGATACGGAGAGGGTCCCGGATATAGGAAAATACGGCTTTTGCCGATCGCCTTCAGGGAGGCTTGGACGAGTCTACCCCCCACTGTTTCCGCAAAGAACATGCCAGGTGTCACCCACCCTCACGGGCGTGACAGGTGGTCGATGCGGAGGCAGCGCGTGGGTAGGACGGTATCAAAGATGACGCAGTGTCCCGCAAGGATACGTGCGATCTCGACGGCAGGCATTTCACCCTTTCAACATCAGGATCAGCGTGGCCAAGGAAACGACCAAGACGACCATCGAAGCTGATGGTTTGCGCTATCGCTCTAAAGCTCCCGGGTCGCCGTTCGCGGCAACCTCCTCGTTCGGCGCGGCAACCATGTCGTGCTTCCTCTGCGGCAAGCATCGTCCCCGGGCGCTGCTGAAGTCGCGCAAGTTGCTGGGCAAGTCTCAGCCGGTCTGCGCGCCTTCCTGCAAGGAACTGGAAGAGCAGCTCTCGAAGAAGTGAGTCGGTGCCGCCCTCCGGCGGCGCCCAGGGCTCCCCTGCCTCCGCGTCACGCGCGGTGGCAGGGAGCGCCCCCCAAGGTCTGCTCAGGCCGCGCGGAAGCAGCGGCCACAGACCGAGCGGTAACGGGAGTTGCCGCCAATCTCCACCTGCGCCCCTTCGGTCTGTTTGCGACCGGACGCGTCCACGCGCATGTTCATGGTGGCTTTGCGACCACAGTCGCAGATCGTCTTCATCTCATCCATCTCGTCCGCCAGGCCCAGCAGCGACGCCGAGCCCGGGAACAGTTCGCCCTGGAAGTCGGTCCGCAGGCCATAACAGATGACCGGGATGTGGCGCAGATGCGCAATTTCATGCAGGGCCCAGACCTGCGCCTTGGTCAGAAACTGGGCCTCATCGATCAGCACGCAGGCGATGTGCGCCGTGGCGGCGAGCAGGTCGCGGAAATCGGTGTCGGGGGTGAACACCTCGGTGAGGCGCTGCGGGCCTAACCGGGAGGTGACTTTGCCCTGGCCGTATCGATCGTCAACTGCCGAAGTAAAGATACGGACCGTGTGACCCCGCTCCTCATAGTTGTGCGCCACCTGCAGTAATGCGGTGGACTTGCCCGCATTCATTGCGGCGTACCGAAAAAACAATTTGGCCATCAAGGGCGATTGTCGGCCCATTTCCGACCGTTCGTCGGCTGGCCGGTGCGAGGGCCCCACACCCCCGGGCAAGCGATGTGGCAGATCGTCACATCGCCCCCCTACTATCGACTGGCGAGGGAATCCAGGAGCTGGCACGCATGGCGCGTCGGCACCGTCTGAAAGCGTCAAGCAAAGCGAGACCATGAGCAAAGACACCTGCACCGCCGTTCGGGAAGACGGCCTGCGCTATGCCTCCAAGCTGGGGGGATCGCCATTCCAGGGGAGCGGACAGACACGTTCCTGCTTCAAATGCGGCCGGCATCGGCCTTCCAGCAGCCTCCAATCCAAACGCATCCTCGGACGCACCGAACTGATCTGCAAACCGGCTTGCGAACCTAAAGTCTGAATCCACCGCTGAAGCACCCGAAAACCCCCTGCACATTGGCACCGCAAGCGGGGCGATCGGCTTCCCCGGGTCGCTGATTCCTGCAGCGCTGCAAATTTGTGATTTGCCACGCCCGCGCGGCTATGGGCACAATCCCTCTTTTACCCGGATGGCCGGCCTGCGCGCCGCACGATTCATGTCTTCCAGCACCCAGCCGACCTCGGCGCACCCCGGCGATGCCGCTTCCTCGACTCCGGAGACGGCACCCGAGAGTCTGACGACTTCGGCTCCCGCGCAGGCGCCTGACGCCGTTGTTGCCGCTCCCGATGCCGCCCCCGTGACCGCAGGGGCCACAGGCGGCGACACCGGCGCGCAAGCGTCCACCGGTGAGGCTACCGCCTGGGCCGACACCGTGGCGTCTGATTCTGATGCCCATGCAGACGCTGGCGCCGATGCAGACGGCGCGGAAGCCGCCGGCGAAGACGCTGCCGCTGATGGAGACACATCGGCGCAGGCCGGTGATCAGGCCTCTGCCGGGAAAGCCGGTCCAAAGAATGGTCAGAACGGGAACCCGAGCGGCAACCAGAACGGCGGCCGCGTCGATGTGCCCGCCGTTGCCGCAGCCCTGAAGGAACTCTTCCCCGCCCTGTTCAGCGGCCCGGCCCGGCCGGTCAAGCTGCGCATCCAGGCTGACATCCAGGAACGTGCGCCCGGCAAGTTCAGCAAGCAGCAGCTGTCGGCCTTCCTGCGTCGTTATACCGGCGGCACCGGTTACCTCATCGGCCTGACCAAGGCCAAGCAGCGCTTTGACCTGGATGGACAGCCCGCCGGCGAGATCTCCGACGAACACCGCCAGGCCGCTCAGGAAGAACTGACCCGCCGCCGCGGCATCACGGAAACCCGCCGTGCCGATGAAGAACGTGGCCGCCAGGAACGTGCGCAACTGCTGCGTGATTTCTCCCGCACCACGCTGACACCCGCCAACTTCTGCGCCCTGAAGGGACTTTCGCAGGAACAGCTGGACGCCCAGCTGGCGCTGGCGCGCGAGGAAGCCAGCCAACAGCCGCAGCGGGATGACCGCCCGCCGCGCGGCGGCGACCGCCGTCCGCAGGGTCCCGGTCGCCAGGATGGCGGCCGAGGCGGTGAACGCCGCGCTGAAGGCGGGCAGCGTCCCCCGCGCGGCGATGGTGCCGGGCGGCCCCGCGGTGACGGTCCAGGCCGCCCACGCGGTGACGGTCAGCCGCGTCCGGACGGCGGCAAGCGCCCCCCACGGCGCAACAACGGCTGAGTCAGCGAACGGGCAGCGGCCGCGAGCCCCTGCCCGGATCGATGAGGACCCTCGTGGCGTCGCGAGCCCATTGCAGCCGCTGTGGCCGAGCCTTGGCAGGCTGCTGGTGCGGCTGCGTCCGCCGCGTGGAGAATCCGCTGCCGGTGCTGATCCTGCAGCATCCGGATGAAGCCTCGCAGGCCAAGAACACCGGCTTGCTGCTGTCCCGCTGTCTCACGCACGTGCAGCTTCAGGTCGGCGACATCGCGCCAGCACCGGCCACCACCGCCGGCATGGTGCTGCTCTATCCCGACCTCATGACGGATGCCACACAGGCTGCGCCAGCACCTTGGCCCAATCCAGGCGCGCAAACGCTGGTGGTGCTGGATGCCACCTGGCGCAAGAGCCGCCGGATGATGCATCTGAATCCCTGGTTGGCCGCGTTGCCTCGTTTGAGTCTGACCGCCACACCGCCGTCGCGCTATGCCATCCGCCGCGCGCATGACGTGGATCAGCGCAGTACGCTGGAAGCCTGTGCGCTGGCGCTGGCCCAGCTGGATGACGCCCATCCCGATCGCTACGAACCGCTGTGGGCCGCCATGGATGCGTTTGTGCTGCTGCAGCAGCAACTCGCGCGCGAGGGCCGTGCCCGACGCGAGGCGGGAACCTCGGCGAGCGGGTAAGCTTTTGGACGATGGGCGCAGACGTGTCCACCAGAGCGTTTTCAGGCCCTTTTCAGACGCTTTCAGGCCCGTCTTCAAGCGGGTCCTGTGCCCCGGGACCCTGCAAGGGGGCACGACCCAGATGGAGATTCCAATGACTCAGACTTCTTCCACGACCGAACCGCGTCTGACCTCGCTCTCCCACGGTGGCGGCTGCGGCTGCAAGATCGCGCCCGGCGTGCTGTCGGACATTCTGAAAGGCACCCACGGCCTGCCGATGCCGCCCGAATTGATGGTGGGCATCGAGACGTCGGACGATGCCGCCGTGTATCGGCTCAACGATGAGCAGGCGCTGGTCGCCACCACCGATTTCTTCATGCCAATCGTGGATGATCCACATGACTTCGGCCGCATCGCCGCGACCAACGCCATCAGCGACGTCTACGCGATGGGGGGCCGCCCGATCATGGCGCTGGCACTGGTGGGCATGCCGATCTCGGTGCTGAGCACCGCAACGATCGGCCGCATCCTGGACGGCGGGGCTTCGGTCTGCCGACAGGCCGGCATTCCGGTGGCTGGCGGGCACACGATCGACTCGGTGGAACCCATCTATGGATTGGTGGCGCTGGGCCTGGTGCATCCGGATCGCGTGCGGCGCAATGCGGACGCCCGGCCGGGGGACGTGCTGGTGCTGGGCAAGGCGCTGGGCGTCGGTGTCATGTCCGCTGCGCTGAAGAAGGGGCATCTGGACGCCCCGTCATACGCCCGCATGATCGCCACCACCACGAAGCTCAACACCGCGGGACCGGACCTGGCTGCCATTGAGGGCGTGCATGCCCTCACCGACGTGACCGGCTTCGGGCTGGCCGGCCATGCGCTGGAACTGGCGCGTGGCTCGCATTGCCAGGTGCGCCTGGATTGGGCGTCGGTGCCGCTGCTGGAGGGCGTACCCGGGCTCGCGCGCGAAGGCTTCGTGACGGGCGCTTCGGGGCGCAACTGGGCGGCGTATGGGCCGGAGGTGACGTTGTCCTCGGCGCTACCTGCGGAGGCACAGGCCCTGCTGAGCGATCCCCAGACCAGTGGCGGGCTGCTGGTGTCCTGTGCACCGGAGGCGCTGGACGCAGTGCTGAAGACCTTTGCGCAGCACGGCTTTGAAGCTGCGGCCGTCGTGGGCGAGGTGATGGCGTCGACGTCCGACGTCCGCCCGCTGGTGGTGGCCTGAGGCCCGGGGCCTAGCTCGCTGAGCCCCAAGAAACGAAAAAGCCGCTACGACTTAAGTCGCAGCGGCTTTTGATTTGGTTGCGGGGGCAGGATTTGAACCTACGACCTTTGGGTTATGAGCCCAACGAGCTACCAGACTGCTCCACCCCGCGACTGTTCTGTCGCATCAACTGTCTCTGCAAGACAGCTGATTTGTTCGCTTGAATCGTTGATGCATTCAATGCACCAGCGCCTCGTCATGTTTCAAGCGACTCTGAATTCTGGTTGCGGGGGCAGGATTTGAACCTACGACCTTTGGGTTATGAGCCCAACGAGCTACCAGACTGCTCCACCCCGCGACTGAGAAAGAGAGTGTAGCACGAATCCCTCCTTCGGGGCGACTCACTGCAAAGACCTCGCTCAAATGTGCGAGCTGCAAGGGTTCGCCGTGCAAGAGGCGCTCACTGGATGCCCGCGTCCTTCAGCGACTGCAGGAAACGCTCGGCCTTCTGGAAGCCAATGACACGCACCTGCGTGATTTCCTGGCCCGATGCATTGAAGAAGAGGGTGCCCGGCGGGCCGAACAGGTGGAAGCGCTTGAGCAGTTCCCGGTCCTGTTCGGAATTGGCGGTGACATCCGCCTTGAGCAGCACCATGCCGGCCAGCTTGGCCTGCACCTGCGGATCGGTGAAGGTGTAGCGCTCCATTTCCTTGCAGGAGACGCACCAGTCCGCATAGAAGTCCAGCATCACCGGCTTGCCCGCCGTGCGCAGAGCCTCATCCAGCTCTGCCACGCTGCTGACCTTGCGGAAGCTCACTTCCCCTGCGGCGGCGGTGCCCTCACGACCGGGCAGAGGCTGGGCCGCCGCCGGAGCGGCGCCCAGCGCCAGGCCCGCCAGCGGCTTGAGCGGGTCCGTGCCACCGGCCGCCACGCCCACGAACTGCGCGAGGCCGAACACCGCTGCGGCCACTGCAATGCTCTTGCGCAACCACGTCCGGGGTGCGTGAGGTTCGGTGCCATGGAACAGGCCCAGCAGACCCGCCAGCCCGATCAGCCAGACGCCCCACAGGCCCTGCACCAGCGCATGCGGCAGGATGGACTGAACGATCCACAGGGCCACGGCCAGCAGCAGCAGGCCGAAGAAATACTTCACCGAATCCATCCAGGCGCCGGCGCGCGGCAGCAAGGCACCGGCGGAGAGACCCACCAGCAGCAGTGGCACGCTCATGCCACAGGCCAGTGCATACAGCGCGCCGCCGCCGAGTGCGACGTTGCCGGTCTGACCGATATAGACCAGCAGTGTGGCCAGCGGCGCAGCGACACAGGGGCTGACGATCAATGCGGACAGCGCGCCCATCACAAAGACGCTGGCATAACGACCACCGGGCAGACGCTGCGTCACGCCCGACACACCGCTGGTGAAGCGGGTCGGCAGCTGCAGCTCATACACACCGAACATCGACAGCGCCAACACCACCAGCAGCAGACCGAAGACCGCCAGCACCCAAGGCTTTTGCAGGTAGGCCGCCAGGCCGCCGCCGATCAGTGCCGCGGCCACGCCCAGTGCGGTATAGACCAGCGCCATACCTTGCGAATAAGACAGTGCCAGCAGGAAGCCGCGCCGGCGTGACACCTGCGCGCCCTGCCCCACGATGATCGAGGACAGGATGGGCACCATCGGCAGCACACAGGGCGTGAAGGACATCAGCACGCCCAACAGGAAGGCTGCCGCCAGCGCCGCCTTGAGCTGGCCGGACTCGAGCAGCCGCTGCAGGCCGGAACCGTCGGCCAGGTCCAGGGCATCGCTGGTGCGGGCCGCGGCGTCGGCGCCTTGCTGGGGGGCGTTGCCGGCCGTATCAGATCCCGTTGCAGCGCCCGACTCGGCACTGCGATCGCCGCTTGCCGCGGGCGTGGCGGCGACGGCGTTGGCCAAGCCGAAGCCGCTCATCGCATTCTTGGAGGCAGAGATCTTCACGCTGCCGTCACCACCGAAGCCCTTCAGCCCGAGCATCACGTCGCTGGTCAGCGGCGGATAACACAGACCCTTGTCGGCGCAGCCCTGGCCGGTGAGCACCAGGTGCACCGGTGCACCCGCGGCTGCTGTGACCGGCACGTCCAAGGTGAGACGCTCCCGATAGGTTTCGACTTCCTTGTTGAAGGTCTCGTCGAATTTGCGTTTGGGCGTCGGCCACTGGATGGTTCCGACACTGCCGCCCTCGATCTCCAGCTTGAACTGGTCCCGGTACATGTAATAGCCGGGCGCAATGTCGAAGCGCAGGCGCATCTGGCGGTCACCCGTCAGCTCGACACTCAGCTTGAACGCCTGTTCCGGATCCAGAAAGTCGTCGGCCAGCGCGGCCGTCGATACCTGCAGAAGGCCCACGGCGAGCAGCAACAGGCACAGCGCGCGGCGAAGCAACGGAAAGAGATTCATGAGGACGGTTGCATGGTCCGCAGAAGACGGACGAGCCAGAGGGAGAGGAATCCGCAAGCTTAGCGCGGTCGCGCCCAGGTGCTGGTCGTGACGGTGATCGCTGTGCGCTGGCAGAAAAAGAAAAAGGCCAGCAGAGCTGGCCTTTTCAAGGTGCAGAGTCGTGTTCGACTTCGCGAGCGACTGCTTATTCAGCAGCAGCTTCGCCTTCGGTCGCTTCCGGACGATCCACCAGCTCGACATAGGCCATCGGAGCGTTGTCGCCCACGCGGAAGCCCATCTTCAGGATGCGGGTGTAGCCGCCCGGACGGGTGGCGAAACGGGGGCCCAGCTCGTTGAACAGCTTGCTGACGATGTCCCGGTCACGCAGGCGGTTGAACGCCAGACGACGGTTGGCCAGGGTAGGTTCCTTGGCCAGGGTGATCAGGGGCTCAACAACGCGACGCAGTTCCTTGGCCTTGGGCAAGGTGGTCTTGATTGCTTCGTGCTGCAGCAGGGACACAGCCATGTTGCGGAGCATCGCGGCGCGGTGCTCGCTCGTGCGGTTCAGCTTACGGAGGCCATTACGGTGGCGCATGGTGCTTTCCTTTCCTTCAGTTATTGCCGACAGCCGTATCAGGTACTGCCGGGGGCACCGGGCAGGGGCTGTTCGCCCTTGCCCTCAGTCAAAAATCAACGCTTGTCGAGACCTTGGGGCGGCCAGTTCTCGAGACGCGAGCCCAGGGTCAGGCCACGCGAAGCGAGGACTTCCTTGATCTCGTTGAGCGACTTGCGACCCAGGTTCGGGGTCTTCAGCAGCTCGGTCTCGGTGCGCTGGATCAGGTCACCGATGTAGTAGATGTTTTCGGCCTTCAGGCAGTTGGCCGAACGCACGGTCAGTTCGAGCTCGTCGACCGGACGCAGCAGGATCGGATCGAAGCTGCTGGAACGGGCGGCCGGGGCCTGATCGAACGCGTCCACCAGATCGGTGCCTTGCAGCTGGGCGAAGACCGCCAGCTGTTCCACCAGGATCTTGGCGGAAGCGCGGATGGCTTCCTCGGGAGAGATCGCACCGTTGGTCTCGATCTCCATGACCAGCTTGTCGAGGTCAGTACGCTGTTCCACACGGGCGTTTTCCACGGCGTAGCTGACGCGCTTGACCGGGGAGAACGAAGCGTCGAGGACGATGCGGCCGATGGCCTTCGTCGGCTCGTCGCCATAACGGCGCATGTTGCCGGGCACATAACCACGGCCCTTTTCAACCTTGATCTGCATGTCCAGCTTGCCGCCTTGCGACAGGTGGGCGATGACATGCTCAGGGTTGATGATCTCAACGTCGTGCGGGGTCTGGATGTCGGCGGCGGTGACCGGGCCTTCGCCTTCCTTGCGCAGAACCAGGGTCACTTCTTCCCGGTTGTGCAGACGGAACACGACGCCCTTGAGGTTCAGCATGATGTGAACCACGTCTTCCTGCACGCCGTCAATGGCGGAGTACTCGTGCAGTACACCCGCGATCGTCACTTCCGTCGGCGCATAACCCACCATCGAAGACAGCAGCACACGGCGCAGGGCGTTGCCCAGCGTGTGGCCATAGCCGCGTTCAAACGGCTCCAGGATCACCTTGGCGCGATGACCGCCCAGGGGCTCCACAGTGATGGATTTGGGTTTGAGCAGATTCGTTTGCATGAGGTCTTTCTTTCAATACCCTCGGTTCGTTACACCGATAAGGCTGAGGGACCAACCGGACCCACCCCTCAACGGGCGGGCAAAGTCCGGACGAGGAAATGCCAAGCGGCCCCTACAAAACAATGTCTGGGCCGCTTGGCAGGCACGAAAGAATTAACGCGAGTACAACTCAACGATCAGCGATTCGTTGATCTCGGCGCCGAATTCGTCGCGATCCGGCGTCTTCTTGAACACGCCTTCCATCTTCGACACGTCCACGGCCACCCAGGCCGGCAGGCCGATCGATTCGGCCAGCTTCAGGCTGTCCACGATACGCAGCTGCTTCCTGGCCTTTTCGCGCACGGCGACCACGTCACCGGCCTTCACCAGGTAGGAAGCGATGTTCACGACTTCACCGTTCACGGTGATGCCCTTGTGCGACACGAGCTGACGTGCTTCAGCGCGGGTGGAGCCGAAGCCCATGCGGTACACGACGTTGTCCAGGCGCGATTCCAGCAGGACCAGCAGGTTCACGCCGGTCGAGCCCTTGCGGCGTTCGGCTTCAGCGAAGTAGCGGCGGAACTGACGCTCCAGCACGCCATACATGCGCTTGACCTTCTGCTTTTCGCGCAGTTGCAGACCGAAGTCCGAGGTGCGCTGGCCGGAGGTGCGGCCGTGCTGGCCGGGCTTGCTGTCGAACTTGGCCTTGTCGCTGATGGCGCGGCGGGCGCTCTTCAGGAACAGGTCGGTGCCTTCACGGCGGGAAAGTTTGGCCTTCGGGCCGAGGTAACGTGCCACTTTGCGTGTCCTTCATCAATCTGACGCGATCCGGCCTGGGCAAGCTTGAAAGCTCTGCCCCGGCGCAGACTGCGCGAGTCTGGCCAAATGTTGTTCTGGGCTCAGACGGTGGGCTTCAAACTGAACCGGCGGATTTGGGTCATCAGTGGCTCACCACTGGGTCACCAAGTGCATCGATTCAGCAAAACGGCCGACTGGTGTCAAACACCAGCCGGCAGCATCGGAAAGAGTCCGAAATTATGGCACCAAACCGCAGGGTTCGGTGCACCTCAGAGCAACAGCCTTAGATGCGGCGGCGCTTCTGAGGACGGCAGCCGTTGTGCGGCACCGGGGTCACGTCCGAGATCGAGTTGATCCGGATGCCCAGGGCAGCCAGCGCGCGAACCGACGACTCACGACCCGGGCCAGGGCCCTTGATCTTCACGTCCAGGTTCTTGATGCCTTGTTCTTGAGCAGCGCGGCCCGCCACTTCAGCGGCCACCTGGGCTGCGAAGGGGGTGGACTTGCGGGAGCCCTTGAAGCCCTGGCCGCCCGACGAGGCCCAGGACAGCGCACCACCCTGACGATCGGTGATCGTGATGATGGTGTTGTTGAAAGAAGCGTGAACGTGGGCGATGCCGTCGGCAACGTTCTTCCGAACCTTCTTGCGAACGCGCTGGGCAGCCGAGTTATTGGGTGCTTTTGCCATGGTGAGCTTTCTTCAGTTGCCGCGATTACTTCTTGCCAGTAGCCGCCGACTTGCGCGGACCCTTGCGGGTACGGGCATTCGTGCGGGTACGCTGACCGCGAACCGGCAGGCCACGGCGATGGCGGAAGCCACGATAGCAACCCAGGTCCATCAGACGCTTGATGTTGATGGACATCTCGCGACGCAGGTCGCCTTCAATGGTCATGCGGCCGACTTCCTCACGGATCTTTTCCAGATCGGAGTCAGTCAGGTCCTTGACCTTCTTGTCAAACGGGATGCCGCAAGTGGTGCAGATCTTCTGCGCGGTCGTACGGCCAATGCCGTAGATCGAGGTCAGACCGATCTCCGTGTGCTTGTGCGGCGGAATGTTGATACCAGCAATACGTGCCATTTGCGTCCTCTAATTCGCTTGCGGTGTTGCCAATCAGCCTTGACGCTGCTTGTGGCGCGGATCGGTACAGATCACACGCACCACGCCATTGCGACGGATGATCTTGCAATTGCGGCACATCTTCTTGACGGATGCCGAAACTTTCATGGTCTGCTCCTTGACCTAACTTTTCGCTCAATCAGCGTTGATCCGGGGGGTTGCTATAAAGCTCACTTCGCCCGGAACACGATGCGAGCACGACTCAAATCGTACGGTGTCAATTCCACAGTCACCTTGTCGCCAGGAAGGATGCGGATGTAGTGCATCCGCATCTTTCCGGAAATGTGACCGAGAACGACATGACCGTTCTCCAGCTTGACGCGAAAGGTTGCGTTGGGGAGGTTTTCGAGAATCTCACCCTGCATTTGAATGACGTCGTCTTTCGCCATACCTTCGAAACTTGCTGGATAGGGTCCTTGTTTATCTCTGCGGCCCAGCGGCTCAGTTGGCTTTGAAACTTGCCTTCTTGAGCAGCGACTCGTACTGCTGGCTCATCACGTAGGACTGGACCTGGGCCCAGAAGTCCATCGTGACGACCACGATGATCAGCAGCGAGGTGCCACCAAAATAGAACGGTACGTTGTACTTCAGGTTCAGAAACTCAGGCAGCAGGCACACGCCGGTGATGTACACCGCACCTGCCAGCGTCAGCCGGGACAGGATCTTGTCAATGTGCCGGGCCGTCTGGTCACCAGGACGGATACCGGGGATGAACGCGCCGCTCTTCTTCAGGTTGTCTGCAGTCTCACGGCTGTTGAACACCAGCGCCGTGTAGAAGAAGCAGAAGAAGACGATCGCAGCGGAGTACAGCAGCACGTAGATGGGACGGCCAGGGCGGAGTTCATCCGCGATGTCCTTCAACCAGCGCATGCTGTCACCCGTCGCGAACCAGCTGACCAGGGTGGTGGGCAGCAGGATGATCGACGACGCGAAGATCGGGGGAATCACGCCAGCCATGTTCAGCTTCAGCGGCAGGTGAGAGCTGGTCCCACCGTACACCTTGTTCCCGACCTGGCGCTTCGCGTAATTGACCAGAATCTTGCGCTGGCCACGCTCCACGAAGACCACCAGGAAGGTCACGGCGCCGATGATCGCGATCACGATGAGGCACGAGAAGATGCTCATCGAACCGGTACGCACCAGCTCCAGCAGACCGCCCACAGCCCCCGGCAGACCCGCGGCGATACCGCCGAAGATCAGGATGGAGATGCCGTTGCCCAGACCGCGCTCGGTGATCTGCTCACCCAGCCACATCAGGAACATCGTGCCGGCCACCAGGCTGGTCACGGTGGTGAGACGGAAGCCGAAGCCCGGGCTCAACACCAGACCCTGGGAGCTCTCCAGAGCGAACGCGATGCTCAGGCTCTGGAAGATCGCCAGGCCGAGCGTCCCGTATCGGGTGTACTGCGTGATCTTGCGGCGACCCGCCTCGCCTTCCTTCTTCAGCGCTTCCAGGCTCGGCACCACGTACGTCATCAACTGCATGACGATCGAGGCCGAGATGTAGGGCATGATGCCCAGCGCGAAGACGGTAAAGCGCGACAGCGCACCGCCCGAGAACATGTTGAACAGGCTCAGGATCCCGCCCTGCTGACCCTTGAAGAGCTGCTGCAGCTGGGTTGGATCGATGCCCGGCACGGGGATATGCGCCCCGATGCGGTACACGACCAACGCCAGCAGCAAGAACACAAGCCGGCGACGCAGGTCACCGAACTTGCCGCTCTTGGCCAACTGTGATGCGTTGCTTGCCACTGTTGCCTAGTCCTGTCTGACGCTGATTAAGCGACGGTACCGCCGGCTGCCTCAATGGCGGCCTTGGCCCCTGCAGTCGCGCCGATGCCCTTGAGGGACACCTTGCGGCTGATTTCACCCGACTTGATGACCTTGACCGTCTTGGCCAGTTCCGACACCAGGCCCACGGCCTTGAGCGTCAGCAGGTCGATCTCTTCGGACGTCAGCGCATGCAGTTCCGACAGGGTCACTTCAGCGTTGAAGGGACGAGCCAGCGACTTGAAGCCACGCTTGGGCAGGCGACGCTGCAAAGGCATTTGACCGCCTTCGAAGCCGACCTTGTGGAAGCCACCAGCACGCGACTTCTGACCCTTGTGACCACGACCGGCGGTCTTGCCCAGACCGGAGCCGATGCCACGGCCCACGCGACGCTTGGCGTGCTTGGCACCAGCGGCAGGCTTGATGGTATTGAGTTGCATCTTCTTTCCTCGATTCGCGCGGCGCTTACAGCACCTGCACGAGGTAGGCGATCTTGTTGATCATGCCGCGCACCGCGGGCGTGTCTTCCAGCGTGCGAGTGCTGTTGAGCTTGCGAAGGCCCAGGCCAGTCACGGTGGCACGGTGGGAGGCACGGCAACCGATAGGGCTGCGCACCAGCTTGACCGTCAGAGTTTTCTTGTCAGACATCTCGATCTCCCGGCGATCAGTTGAAGATTTCTTCAACTGACTTGCCGCGCTTGGCCGCCACTTCGGCGGGCGTGGAGCAGCGCTTGAGCGCGTCCAGCGTGGCACGAACCATGTTGTACGGGTTGGTCGAACCGTGGCTCTTGGTCACGATGTCGGTCACGCCCATCACTTCGAACACGGCACGCATCGGGCCACCGGCGATCACGCCGGTACCAGCGGGCGCCGGAGCCATGATCACGTACGCTGCGCCGTGCTCACCCACCACGTTGTGCTGGATGGTGCCGTTACGCAGTTGCACCTTGATCATGTTGCGACGAGCAGATTCCATCGCCTTTTGCACGGCCACGGGCACTTCCTTGGCCTTGCCCTTGCCCATACCGATGCGACCGTCGCCGTCACCGACCACCGTCAGTGCTGCGAAGGACAGCGTGCGGCCGCCCTTCACCACCTTGGTGACGCGGTTGACCGCAATCATCTTTTCCTTCAGGCCGTCGTCGTTGCCTTCGGTCTGAGCGCGGGGTTGAAACTTTGCCATTTCCTAATCCTTTGTGCGTCAGAACTGCAGGCCAGCCTCGCGAGCGGCTTCTGCCAGGGCCTTGACACGGCCGTGGTAGGCGAAACCAGCGCGATCGAAAGCCACCTTCTCGACGCCGGCAGCCTTCGCCTTCTCGGCGATACGCTTGCCGATCAGCGTTGCAGCGGCCACGTTGCCACCCTTGCCGGCGAGTTGGGCGCGAACGTCCTTCTCGGCAGTGGAGGCGCTGGCCAGCACGCGCTGACCGTCTTCGGAGATGACCGAAGCGTAGATGTGCAGGTTCGAGCGGAAGACCGTCAGACGGGCCACGCGCTGGAGCGCAATGCGGGCACGCGTTTGACGCGAACGACGCAGGCGTTGTTCCTTCTTGTTCAGCATGGCGCGGCTCCTTACTTCTTCTTGGTCTCTTTGAGAGAGACCTTTTCGTCGGCGTAACGGATGCCCTTGCCCTTGTAAGGCTCCGGCGGACGGATGGCGCGCACTTCAGCTGCCAGCTGGCCGACCACTTGGCGATCCGCGCCCTTGATCAAGATTTCGGTCTGGGTCGGGCATTCCACCTTGATGCCGGCGGGCATGTCCTTCACGACCGGGTGCGAGAAGCCGATCTGCAGGTTCAGCTTCTGACCTTGGGCCTGGGCACGGAAGCCCACGCCAACCAGGTTCAGCTTCTTTTCGAAGCCCTTGCTGACACCGTTGACCATGTTGGCCAGCAGCGCACGCATCGTGCCGCTCATCGCATCGGCTTCAGCCGATTCGCTGGTCGGAACGAAGGTCAGCTTGCCGCCTTCAGACTTCACCGTGACCAGAGGGTTAACGGCCACAAACAGGGTGCCTTGGGTACCCTTGACGCTGATCTTGTCAGCGGCGATCGTCACATCCACGCCTTGCGGGACGACGACCGGCATTTTTCCAACGCGGGACATTGTCTGTCTCTCCTTGCGCTTAGGCGACGTAGCAAAGCACTTCGCCGCCGACACCGGCTTGACGTGCCTTGCGGTCAGTCATGACACCCTTGGGCGTCGTGACAATCGCCACACCCAGGCCATTCATGACCTGAGGAATGTCGTGGCGGCCCTTGTAGATGCGCAGGCCAGGACGGCTCACGCGCTCGATGCGCTCGATCACCGGGCGACCGGCGTAGTACTTCAGCGCAATTTCGAGCTCGGGGCGGGCGGCATCGCCACGCACCGCGAAATCGTCGATATAGCCTTCATCCTTCAGGACCTTGGCGATCGCGACCTTCAGCTTCGAGGAAGGCATCACGACGCTGGCCTTCTCAACGCTCTGGGCGTTGCGAATGCGGGTCAGCATATCGGCGATAGGATCACTCATGCTCATACGAAATCTCCTAAACCTGCCGATTACCAGCTGGCCTTGACGACACCGGGGATGTCGCCCTTGAAGGCCAGCTCACGAATCTTGTTACGTGCCAGGCCGAACTTGCGGAAGGTGCCACGGGGGCGACCAGTCAGTTCGCAGCGGTTGCGCTGGCGGGTGGGGTTGGCGTTGCGAGGCAGCTTCTGCAGCTCCAGGCGTGCGAGGTAGCGCTCTTCATCCGACTTCTTGCTGTCGTTGATGATGGCCTTCAGTTCCTCGTACTTCTTGGCGTACTTGGCGACCAGTTGGGCGCGCTTCAGCTCACGTTGCTTGATCGAGAGTTTTGCCACAAGTCACCTCAGTTCTTGAACGGGAACTTGAACGCAGCCAGCAGAGCCTTGGCTTCGTCGTCCGTCTTGGCGGTCGTCGTGATGCTGATGTTCAGACCACGCAGAGCATCCACCTTGTCGTATTCGATTTCGGGGAAGATGATCTGTTCTTTGACGCCGATGTTGTAGTTGCCACGTCCATCGAACGAGCGACCGGAGATACCACGGAAGTCACGCACACGCGGCAGGGCCACGGTCACGAAACGATCCAGGAATTCGTACATCTGTGCGCCGCGCAGGGTGACCATGCAACCGATGGGCACGCCGTCACGGATCTTGAAGCCGGCGATGGCCTTCTTCGACTTGGTGACCACGGGCTTCTGGCCGGCGATCTTGGTCAGGTCGCCCACGGCGTGGTCCATGACCTTCTTGTCGGCAACAGCCTCGCTCACGCCCATGTTCAGGGTGATCTTGGTGATGCGCGGCACTTCCATCACGGACTTGTACCCGAACTTCTCGGTCAGGCTGGGCACGACCTTTTCGCGATAAAACGCTTGCAAACGAGCCATGTCTAACCTCTTAAGCCTTGATCTCTTCGCCGGTCGACTTGAACACGCGCACCCGCTTGCCGTCGTCGCCGAGCTTGATGCCCACGCGATCGGCCTTGCCGGAGGCGGCGTTGAAGATCGCCACGTTGGATTGGTGGATGGGCATCGCCTTGTCGACGATGCCACCAGTCGTGCCCTTCATCGGGTTGGGCTTGACATGCTTCTTGACGATGTTGATGCCGTCGACCACCACGTGGTCAGCATCGACGCGCAGCGTCACGGTGCCGCGCTTACCTTTGTCGCGGCCGGTCAGAACGATGACCTCGTCGCCTTTGCGGATCTTGTTCATTGGCAATACCTTTGTCTGTGCGAGGCTTAGAGCACCTCAGGCGCCAGCGACACGATCTTCATGAAGCGCTCGGTACGCAGTTCACGCGTGACCGGGCCGAAGATGCGGGTGCCGATGGGCTCCAGCTTGGCGTTCAGCAGCACGGCGGCATTGCCGTCGAACTTGACCAGGGAACCGTCTTGACGGCGCACGCCCTTGGCGGTACGAACCACAACCGCGTTGTAGACCTCGCCTTTTTTGACGCGGCCGCGCGGAGCAGCTTCCTTGATGCTGACCTTGATGATGTCGCCAATATGGGCATACCGGCGCTTGGAACCACCCAGCACCTTGATGCACATGACGGACTTGGCGCCAGTGTTGTCCGCGACGTCGAGTCGCGATTGCATTTGGATCATGTCTGTCCCCAACTTTTCCCGTTCAGGCAACTGCGACCATCGCAGCCATCCAGAGCGGTCAGTCTTGGGCCCGTAAGCCATTCACCTGTCGCTTGATGCCGCGACCCGCGCTTGGCCTGCATGGGCAAGAAACCGAGAACCGAAGTAAGCACTGTGTTTGTCAGCGTTGGAGAAGCCCCCGTAGAGGGCTCGAACTGACAACCACCGCGCTGTGGATTTGATTTGTCTGGCAGGTCTTTTGCTGCGGGTCCTCGAAAGGACCGTCGCTTCAAAACTCAGCCAGCCAAATCGCACTTCGGCGAAGCAGCGGATTATGCCTGGGGCATCGTCCGCCTGTCAACCGCGGGCTTTGCGGCAATCTGCAAGGGCCTGCAGTTCTGGAAGCACGCAGCGTGACTTACTGCGCCTTGGCCTGAGCCAGCAGGGTGGCGGCGTCGCTCACCTCGAACTTGCCCGGCGCTTCGATGTTGAGCGTCTTGACCACGCCATCCTTGACCAGCATGGAGTAGCGCTGCGAGCGCAGGCCCATGCCGCGGGCCACCAGGTCCAGCGTCAGGCCGGTCGCCTGGGTGAATGCGGCGCTGCCGTCGGCCATCATCCGGACCTTGCCCGCGGTCTTCTGGTCACGGCCCCAGGCGCCCATCACGAAGGCGTCGTTGACCGACACGCACCAGATCTCGTCCACACCGGCGGCCTTGAAGTCATCGGCGGCCGCGACGTAACCCGGCACGTGCTGGGCGGAGCAGGTGGGCGTGAAAGCGCCTGGCAGGGCAAAGATGGCAATGGTCTTGCCAGCGGTCAGCTTCTGGATGTCGAAGCTGTTGGGGCCGAGGGAGCAGCCCTCCCCTTCGACTTCGATGAACTCCTGCAGGCTGCCTGCGGGCAGATGGTCGCCAACTTTCAACATGTGTGTCTCCTTGGATCAAACGAACAGACAAAACGAACCGACAAAGAAAAAGGCTGGAAACCAGTTACCCGGTATTCCAGCCTCTTTGCTCATCGGGGCTGCACCGCCACTCCCCGATGATTCACGGCCTTGATGGCGGCGAAGATCAGACCAGCTGAGCCTTCTCGACCAGACGGGTCACCACCCAGCTCTTGGTCTTGGACAGCGGACGGCCTTCGGCGATCTCGACCACGTCACCCATCTTGTACTCGCCCTTTTCGTCATGGGCGTGGTACTTGCGGGAACGAGCGACGATCTTGCCATACAGCTCGTGCTTGGCACGGCGCTCCACCAGCACGGTGACGGTCTTGGCGCGCTTGTCGCTCACGACACGACCCACCAGGGTGCGAGTGTTCTTTTCTTGAGCTTGCGTCATTTCGCGGCTCCCTTCTTCTCGGCCAGGATGGTCTTGGCGCGGGCAATGTCACGACGCGTCTTGCCCAGCACCGTGGTGTCGGACAGTTGTTGCGTCGCCTTTTGCATGCGCAGACCGAAGTGAGCCTTCAGCAGATCGGTGACTTCCTTTTCCAGGGCAGCCACGTCCTTGGCGCGCAGTTCAGATGCTTTCATGGGTTTTCTCCAATCAGGCGCCGAGCTGGCGGGTCACGAAGGTGCAACGCAGCGGCAGCTTTGCAGAGGCCAGCGTGAATGCTTCGCGAGCCAGAGCTTCAGGCACGCCGTTGATCTCGTAGAGCACCTTGCCGGGCTGAATTTCAGCCACGTAGTACTCCGGGTTGCCCTTACCGTTACCCATACGGACTTCGGCAGGCTTCTGCGAGATCGGCTTGTCCGGGAAGATGCGGATAAAGATGCGGCCACCGCGCTTGATATGGCGCGAGATGGCACGACGGGCCGCTTCGATCTGACGAGCCGTGATACGGCCGCGTTCGGTAGCCTTCAGGCCGAAGTCACCGAAAGCGACAGTAGCGCCGCGGGTCGCCACACCAGTGTTACGACCCTTTTGCTCCTTGCGGTATTTGCGACGAGCAGGTTGCAGCATGTTTATTCTCCTTTGGCGTCACCAGCGGCGGGCTTGCGCACCACACGCTTGGCTGCCGGCTTGGCATCGCCACCTTCGGCGGGCTTGTCGCCACGGCCACGGCCACCCGGGGCACCCGGACGAGCGTTGCGACGCGGACGACGGTCGTCTTCAGCACCAGCGGGGGTGTTGATCACGGGAGCCTCGCCATTGGCCAGGCGGTCACCGCGGTACACCCACACCTTCACGCCGATGACGCCGTAGGTGGTCTTGGCTTCGGAGAAGCCGTAGTCGATGTCTGCCTTCAGGGTGTGCAGGGGCACACGGCCTTCACGGTACCACTCGGTACGAGCGATTTCGATACCGTTCAGACGGCCGGCGGACATGATCTTGATGCCCTGGGCGCCCAGACGCATCGCGTTCTGCATCGCACGCTTCATGGCGCGACGGAACATGATGCGCTTTTCCAGCTGCTGGGTGATCGAGTCGGCGATCAGCTGAGCATCGATTTCGGGCTTGCGCACTTCTTCGATGTTCACAGCGACGGGCACGCCCAGACGCTTGGTCAGCTCAGCCTTCAGGTTCTCGATGTCTTCGCCCTTCTTGCCGATCACCACGCCCGGACGTGCCGAGTAAATGGTGATGCGAGCGTTCTTGGCCGGACGCTCGATCAGGATGCGCGACACGGCGGCGTTCTTCAGCTTGGCCTTCAGGAACTCGCGGACTTGCAGATCTTCAGCCAGCATCGTGGCGAAGTTCTGGTTGTTCGCGTACCAGCGCGACGCCCAGTTACGGGTGACGGGCAGGCGGAAGCCAGTCGGATGAATTTTCTGTCCCATAGTCTTCCTTCAGGCTCAGTTGCCGACGGTCACGTAGATGTGGCAGGTCGGCTTGCTGATGCGGTTGCCGCGGCCCTTGGCGCGAGCCGAGAAGCGCTTCAGCGTCGTGCCTTGCTCCACATAGATCGAAGTGACCTTCAGCTCGTCAATGTCGGCACCGTCGTTGTGCTCAGCATTGGCGATCGCCGATTCCAGCGCCTTCTTGATGATCAGCGCGGCCTTCTTCTGGGTGAATTCCAGGATGTTCAGCGCTTGATCCACCTTTTTGCCGCGGATCAGGTCCGCCACCAGGCGGCCCTTATCAAACGACAGGCGGACGCCACGAACGATTGCTTTGGTTTCCATCGTCGCCATCCTTACTTCTTCCCGGCCTTCTTGTCGGCCGGGTGGCCCTTGAAGGTGCGGGTCAGTGCGAATTCGCCCAGCTTGTGGCCGACCATCTGGTCAGACACATAGACCGGCACGTGCTGCTTGCCGTTGTGCACGGCGATCGTCAGACCGATGAACTCGGGCAGGATCGTCGAGCGCCGCGACCAGGTCTTGATGGGCTTCTTGTCCTTGATGGCAACAGCCTTTTCGACCTTGGCCATCAGGTGATGGTCCACGAAGGGACCCTTTTTGAGGGAACGAGCCATGGTGGTCTACCCCTTACTTCTTGCGACGCGAAACGATGAACGTCTGCGTGCGCTTGTTGTTACGAGTGCGGTAGCCCTTCGTCAGGGTGTTCCACGGCGACACAGGCGCCTGGCCTTCACCCGTACGACCCTCACCACCACCGTGCGGGTGGTCGACCGGGTTCATGGCGGTACCACGCACGGTCGGGCGGATGCCCTTCCAGCGGATGGCGCCGGCCTTGCCGTACTGACGCAGGCTGTGCTCTTCGTTGCTCACTTCACCGATGGTGGCGCGGCAGTCGATGTGGACACGGCGGACTTCACCCGAACGCAGACGGATCTGGGCGTACGTACCGTCACGCGCCATCAGCACCACGGAGGCACCGGCGGAGCGGGCGATCTGAGCACCCTTGCCCGGCAGCATTTCCACGCAGTGGATCGTCGAACCCACGGGGATGTTGCGGATGGGCAGCGTGTTGCCAACCTTGATCGGCGCTTCCGAGCCGCTCAGGATGTTGGTGCCGACTTCCAGATTGCGCGGGGCAATGATGTAGCGACGCTCGCCGTCGGCATAGCACACCAGAGCGATGTGAGCCGTGCGGTTCGGGTCGTACTCGATGCGCTCGACCTTCGCGGGGATGCCGTCCTTGTTGCGACGGAAGTCCACCACACGGTAGTGGTGCTTGTGACCACCGCCCTTGTGGCGCATCGTGATGTGGCCGTTGTTGTTACGGCCAGAGTTCTGCTTTTGGGGCTCGAGCAGCGAAGCTTCGGGAGCGCCCTTGTGCAGGTGCTTGTGCACCACCTTCACCACGCCACGACGGCCAGGCGAAGTCGGCTTGACTTTAACGACGGCCATTACGCAGCCTCCCCGGAGAAGTTGAGCTCTTGGCCCGCCTTCAGCGACACATACGCCTTCTTGACGTGGTCGCGACGACCCAGACGGCCACCAAAGCGCTTGGTCTTGCCCTTCTGGTTCACAACGTTCACGGCTTCGACTTCGACCTTGAACATCAGTTCAACAGCAGCCTTGATTTCAGGCTTGGTCGCGTCGCGCAGCACCTTGAACAGGACTTGGTTGTGCTTTTCGCCGGCAGCCGTGGCCTTTTCGGACACGATCGGGGCGAGCAGCACCTTGGCCAGACGGCCTTCAGCGAACTTGGGCGCGCTCATGCCAGCATCTCCTTCAGTTGCTCGATCGCAGCCTTGGTCACCAGCACCTTCTTGTAGTAGACCAGCGACAGCGGATCGACATAGCGCGGCTCAACCACCAGCACGTTGGCCAGGTTGCGCGAGGCCAGCAGCAGGTTGTCGTCCACGGAGTCGGAGATCACCATGACGTGATCCAGACCCATGCCCTTGAGCTTGGCAGCCAGCAGCTTGGTCTTGGGGGCGTCGATCGAGATCGAGTCCACCACGGCCAGGCGGCCTTCGCGCGCCAGCTGCGACAGGATGGCGGCCATACCGGCGCGGTACATCTTCTTGTTCAGCTTGTGCGAGAAGTTCTCGTCCGGCTTGTTCGGGAAGATGCGACCGCCCCCACGCCACAGCGGGGAGGAAGTCATACCGGCACGGGCGTTACCCGTACCCTTTTGACGGAACGGCTTCTTCGTCGAGTGACGAACTTCAGCACGGGTCAGCTGGGCGCGGGTGCCTTGACGGGCGTTGGCTTGATAAGCAACGACGACCTGGTGGACCAGGGCTTCGTTGTAGTCACGTGCGAACAGGGTGTCCGGAGCGTCCACTTTGGAAGTGGCCTGGCCCTGCTCATTCAGGAGCTCGAGCTGCATCAGTTAGCTCCTTTCTTGACCTTGACCTTGACGGCGGGACGGATCACAACGAATCCTTCCTTCGCGCCAGGAACGGCACCGCGCACGAACACCAGCTGGCGCGCTTCGTCGATACGGACCACGTCTAGGTTCTGGACGGTCACGGTGACGTCGCCAAGGTGGCCGGACATCTTCTTGCCGGGGAACACACGGCCCGGATCCTGGGCCATCGAGATCGAGCCGGGCACGTTATGCGAGCGGCTGTTACCGTGCGAGGCACGTTGCGATCCGAAGTTGTGACGCTTGATGGTGCCGGTGAAGCCCTTACCGATCGACGTGCCTTGCACGTCAACCTTCTGGCCTTCAGCGAACAGGGTCACCGGGACGGTACCGCCAGCCTTGTATTCGGCGGCGATGTCCGCGGCAACGCGGAATTCCTTCAGGATTTCGCCAGCTTCGACGCCAGCCTTGGCGAGGTGACCCGCTTCAGGCTTCGTGACGCGGGACGCCTTGCGGGCGCCGTAGGTCACCTGGATGGCGCTGTAGCCGTCGATTTCATCGGTCTTGACCTGGGTCACGCGGTTGTTGGACACGTCCAGCACGGTCACGGGGACGGTATCACCGTCGACCGTGTACACACGCATCATGCCCACCTTGCGGCCCAGCAATCCGAGACGATTGCTAAGACTCATGGTTTTCTCCTGACCTCAAGCGCTTGCTGCGGAGACACCGCCGTCCGCGCCAGAAATCATTTCACGCACCCCGACATCGGTTGGCCGGGGCTGACAAGCACCGCTCGCAAGCATCGACCTGGGTAAAGGCCATGGACACTGCTGCAAAGCGATGCGACGACACCGCATGGGATCACTCCAATGCGGAAAAGCTGGCGAGTATAGCCGCTAGGCCCGATTTGCCGCAAGTTGCAGCAGTGGGCTTATGGCACAAGGGGCCAAAAAAAAGGCGACCCGAAGGTCGCCTTGAGCGCAGTGCAGGGGGCTGGGCCACCCTGCGCCGCATCCGCATCACTGCAGCTTGATTTCGACGTCCACGCCAGCCGGCAGGTCCAGCTTCATCAGCGCGTCAACCGTCTTGTCGGTCGGGTCGATGATGTCCATCAGACGCTGGTGGGTACGGATCTCAAACTGGTCGCGCGAGGTCTTGTTGACGTGCGGCGAACGCAGGATGTCGAAACGTTCCTTGCGGGTGGGCAGCGGCACGGGGCCGCGGACGATGGCGCCGGTACGCTTGGCGGTTTCGACGATTTCCAGGGCCGACTGGTCGATCAGCTTGTAGTCGAAAGCCTTGAGGCGGATACGGATCTTTTGCTTGGTAGACATGTCTATTCCTTCAAAGAGCGACGCAAGGCCGTGACCGGCTTTGCGGAAGAGCTGTGAACGGCATCGGCAGGCTGCGAGGCAGCCGACCGATGCTGGTCAGCAAAAGATTTACTCGATGATGGTGGCCACGACGCCCGAGCCGACGGTACGACCGCCTTCACGGATGGCGAAGCGCAGACCTTCTTCCATGGCGATCGGAGCGATCAGCTTCACGGTGATGCTGACGTTGTCGCCAGGCATGACCATTTCCTTGTCCTTCGGCAGCTCCACGGCACCGGTCACGTCCGTCGTGCGGAAGTAGAACTGGGGACGGTAGTTGTTGAAGAACGGGGTGTGACGGCCGCCTTCTTCCTTGCTCAGAACGTAGATCTCAGCAGTGAAGTGGGTGTGCGGCTTGATCGAGCCGGGCTTGGCCAGCACTTGGCCGCGCTCGACGTCTTCACGCTTGGTGCCGCGCAGCAAGATACCGACGTTGTCGCCAGCCTGGCCTTGGTCCAGCAGCTTGCGGAACATTTCCACGCCGGTGACGGTGGTCTTTTGCAGATCACGGATACCGACGATTTCGATTTCCTCGCCGACCTTGATGATGCCGCGCTCGACACGACCGGTCACCACGGTGCCACGGCCGGAGATCGAGAACACGTCTTCCACCGGCAGCAGGAAAGCGCCGTCCACAGCGCGCTCAGGCGTGGGGATGTAGCTGTCCAGTGCATCGGCCAGGCGCATGATCGCCTGCTCGCCCAGGTCGCCCTTGTCGCCTTCCAGCGCCAGCTTGGCCGAACCCTTGATGATCGGGGTGTCGTCGCCCGGGAAGTCGTACTTGCTCAGCAGCTCGCGGACTTCCATTTCCACCAGCTCCAGCAGCTCGGCGTCGTCCACCATGTCGCACTTGTTCAGGAACACGATGATGTACTTCACGCCCACCTGACGCGCCAGCAGGATGTGCTCGCGGGTCTGGGGCATCGGGCCGTCAGCGGCCGAGCACACCAGGATCGCGCCGTCCATCTGAGCGGCGCCGGTGATCATGTTCTTCACATAGTCAGCGTGGCCCGGGCAGTCAACGTGCGCGTAGTGGCGGTTGGCCGTCTCGTATTCCACGTGAGCGGTGTTGATCGTGATGCCGCGGGCCTTTTCTTCGGGAGCCGCGTCGATCTGGTCGTAGGCCTTGGCTTCGCCGCCAAACTTCGAGGCCAGCACGGTTGCGATAGCAGCCGTCAGCGTGGTCTTGCCATGGTCAACGTGACCAATCGTGCCCACGTTCACGTGAGGCTTGGTACGTTCGAACTTACCTTTTGCCATTTCAATTCTCCAAAAAGAGCATCTATCCAGTCTATTGGTTTAGCGTTTCCGTAGTGGTCAAAACCCCTGGCGGCTGGCAACCAGGCAACCCCTACGAAGACGATTCTGAAAAAACCCCCCGACCCATCTAGGGCCCCTAGGGCCCGCCCCTCCAGCGGAGCCGGTGGACTGGCTTTGCCAGTCCACTCGGCTCGCCCCCTTGAGGGGGCCGCCGAAGGCGGTAGGGGGTGGGCTTACTTGGCTCGTGCGGTGATGATGGCGTCAGCCACGTTCTTCGGAGCTTCAGCGTAGTGCTTGAACTCCATCGTGTACGTGGCGCGGCCTTGCGTTGCAGAGCGCAGCGAGGTCGAGTAGCCGAACATTTCCGACAGCGGCACTTCGGCCTTGATGACCTTGCCACCGCCGACCATGTCGTCCATGCCCTGGACCATGCCGCGACGCGAGGACAGGTCGCCCATCACGGTACCGGCGTAGTCTTCCGGGGTCTCGACTTCCACGGCCATCATCGGCTCCAGGATCACCGGGCTGGCGCGACGGCAAGCTTCCTTGAAGCCCATCGAAGCGGCCATCTTGAACGCGTTTTCGTTCGAGTCCACATCGTGGTACGAACCGAAGGTCAGCGTGACCTTCACGTCCACGACCGGATAGCCCGCCAGCACGCCGTTCGGCAGGGTGTCCACGACGCCCTTCTCGACCGCCGGGATGTATTCGCGAGGCACCACACCACCCTTGACCGCGTCCACGAACTCGAAGCCCTTGCCGGGTTCCTGCGGTTCGACGGTCAGCACGACGTGGCCGTACTGGCCCTTACCGCCGGACTGACGCACGAACTTGCCTTCGACGTCCACAGCCGACTTGCGGATGGTTTCGCGGTAGGCCACTTGCGGCTTGCCCACGTTGGCTTCAACGCTGAACTCGCGCTTCATGCGGTCCACGATGATTTCCAGGTGCAGCTCGCCCATGCCGGAGATGATGGTCTGGCCGGATTCTTCGTCGGTACGCACGCGGAACGACGGATCTTCTGCAGCCAGACGGCCCAGCGCCAGACCCATCTTTTCCTGGTCAGCCTTGGTCTTGGGTTCCACGGCCTGCGAGATCACGGGCTCAGGGAAGACCATCTTTTCCAGGGTGATGACGGCGTCCGGATCGCACAGCGTCTCACCGGTGGTCACTTCCTTCAGGCCCACGCAAGCAGCGATGTCGCCCGCCAGAATTTCCTTGATTTCTTCACGCTGGTTGGCGTGCATCTGCAGGATCCGGCCGATACGCTCCTTCTTGCCCTTGATCGGGTTGTAGACGGTCGAGCCGGATTGCAGCACGCCCGAGTACACGCGAACGAAGGTCAGCTGGCCGACGAACGGGTCGGTCATCAGCTTGAAAGCCAGTGCGGCGAACTTTTCGCTGTCGTCAGCCTTGCGGGTGACTTCCTTTTCGTCTTCGTCCGTGCCGGAGACCGGGGGGATGTCCACGGGCGAGGGCAGGAAGTCGATGACGGCGTCCAGCATGCGCTGCACACCCTTGTTCTTGAAGGCGGTACCGCAGAGCATCGGCTGGATCTCAGTGGCGATCGTGCGGGTACGCAGCGCCAGCTTGATTTCCTCTTCGGTCAGTTCGCCGGACTCGAGGTACTTGTTCATCAGATCTTCGCTGGCTTCAGCAGCCGCTTCGATCATCTTCTCGCGCCATTCGTTCGCGGTCGCCACGAGGTCGGCCGGGATCTCCTGGTACTCGAACTTCATGCCTTGCGAGGCCTCGTCCCAGATGATGGCCTTCATCTTGAGCAGGTCCACCACGCCCTTGAAGTTTTCTTCGGCGCCGATGGGGATCACGATGGGCACCGGATTGGCCTTCAGGCGGGTCTTCATCTGGTCCACGACCTTGAAGAAGTTCGCGCCGGTACGGTCCATCTTGTTGACGAACGCGAGGCGGGGCACCTTGTACTTGTTGGCCTGGCGCCAGACGGTTTCCGACTGGGGCTGCACGCCACCCACCGCGCAGTACACCATGCAGGCGCCGTCCAGGACGCGCATGGAACGCTCCACCTCAATGGTGAAGTCCACGTGCCCGGGGGTGTCGATGATGTTGAAGCGGTGCTCGGGGTAGGACATGTCCATGCCCTTCCAGAAGCAGGTCGTCGCGGCCGACGTGATCGTGATGCCGCGTTCCTGTTCCTGTTCCATCCAGTCCATCGTTGCGGCGCCGTCGTGCACCTCACCGATCTTGTGGTTCACACCGGTGTAGAACAGGATACGTTCGGTCGTCGTGGTCTTGCCGGCATCGATGTGCGCGGAGATACCGATGTTGCGGTAGCGCTCGATGGGGGTCTTGCGGGACATGGTGTCACTCCAAATGCATGGAGCCGCCAACGGGTTGGTAAAAACCCGAGGCGGCCAGGAAGGTCTTGATTAGAAACGGAAGTGCGAGAACGCCTTGTTGGCGTCAGCCATGCGGTGCACTTCGTCGCGCTTCTTCATAGCGCCACCGCGGCCTTCAGCAGCTTCCAGCAGTTCGTTGGCCAGACGTTGGGCCATCGACTTTTCACCGCGCTTGCGTGCCGATTCCTTGAGCCAGCGCATGGCCAGAGCCAGACGGCGGACGGGGCGAACTTCCACGGGAACTTGGTAGTTCGCACCGCCGACACGACGGGACTTCACTTCGACCATGGGCTTCACGTTGTTCAGCGCGATCATGAACACTTCCAGCGGATCTTTGCCGGACTTGTTCTCGACCTGTTCCAGGGCGCCATAGATGATGCGCTCTGCGACGGCCTTCTTGCCCGATTCCATGATGACGTTCATGAACTTGGACAGATCAACGCTGCCGAACTTGGGATCGGGCAGGATTTCGCGCTTGGGTACTTCGCGACGACGTGGCATGGGAGTCTTCCTTCAATGCTTCAGTTGGCGGGCTTTCGCCTGCCGCGGATCTCCACCACCGATTGGGGGGATCCACTTACTCGGTCGGTGCACATGCACCTGAACCGCAACAATTTGGTGACCGTTGTCCTGGGACCTCGGCAGCCAAAACCTCGGCTGATTAGGCCTTCTTCGGACGCTTCGCGCCGTACTTGGAACGCGATTGCTTGCGATCCTTCACGCCCTGCAGGTCCAGAGAACCGCGGACGATGTGGTAACGCACACCGGGCAAGTCCTTGACACGGCCGCCGCGCACGAGCACGACGCTGTGTTCCTGCAGGTTGTGGCCTTCACCGCCGATGTACGAGATGACCTCGAAACCGTTGGTCAGGCGCACCTTGGCCACCTTACGCAGAGCCGAGTTCGGCTTCTTCGGGGTGGTGGTGTACACGCGGGTGCAGACGCCACGGCGCTGCGGGCACGACTGCATAGCCGGCGACTTGGATTTCGTCACCTCGGTCTCACGACCGTGGCGCACGAGCTGATTGATGGTTGGCATAAGTAACTTGTTCCCGTTTGAAGTCACATCTCCAGCGGTGGTACAGCGGGGAAGCGAGTCCTAAGACTGGCGACACAAGCGACAAAAGCGCAGCGCCGACTTCATTCGGGCACCACGCTCCATACGCTTCCCTGGGCAAAACCGTTCGTTGGGGACTTGTCCACCGACGTCTGGTCCAGCCAGGCGCATCTATACACGCTGAAGAGCCCGCGATTGTAGGCCAGTTCGCCGAAATCACACAAGGCGCTATGCTCGCAGGCCCCATGAACCATGCTGTTTTCCCCCCTTCCCTGCCCGTCGTCGCTGCGGGCCAGCGCGTCGTCCTGGACACCCAGATCGTCATGGACTGGCTGGTCTTCGACGAACCACGGGTGATGCCCGTCATCGCGCTCGTTGAGAGCCGGCACTTACTTTGGACGGCCACTGCTGCGATGAAGGCAGAGATGCTGCATGTGCTGGGGCGTGGGGTGGCGGCCCGCTATGAGCCAGACCTGGACAGGATCCACGCGGCCTTCGAGCGACACTGCGAGCTGGTCCCTGAGCCTGTGCTGGGCATGGCGCGACCCCGCTGCACTGATGGGGACGACCAGAAGTTCATTGATCTGGCCCTGCATCTGGCGTCACAAGGCTCCGCGCTTCTGATGTCCCGGGACCGCGCCGTTTTGAAGGTGGCCAAGCGCGCGGCGCGCCTTGGGCTGGAGATCGTGGCACCGGACGTCTGGATTCAGCGCCAGACCTTGTCGACCCAATAAAAAAAGGCTGCCGCCCTCTCGGGTCAGCAGCCTTTTTGGCTGTTCACGCCAGCGGTTGTCACCGCCGGCGCGAGTCGCTCAACGCGTTCAGGCGTTCGACGAGTCGTCCGCGTCCAGGGCGGACAGTTGCACGGCCGCCATTTCCTCGGCTTCCTGCATGGCGATGGAGCGGCGCTCGGCGTCGTCCATCTCTTCCTTGACGCGACGCGCCTGGTGGAAGGCCATGCCGGTACCGGCCGGGATCAGACGACCCACGATCACGTTTTCCTTCAGACCGCGCAGCTCGTCGCGCTTGCCCATGATGGCCGCTTCGGTCAGCACGCGGGTGGTTTCCTGGAAGGAAGCCGCCGAGATGAACGAATCGGTGGACAGCGAAGCCTTGGTGATGCCCAGCAGCACATCCGAGTGGGTGGCAATGATCTTGCCTTCGCCACGCAGACGGTCGTTGGTATCCAGCAGCTCCGAGCGCTCGACCTGCTCGCCGGTGATGTAGGCCGAATCGCCCGGGTTGACGATCTGCACGCGGCGCAGCATCTGGCGAACGATCACCTCGATGTGCTTGTCGTTGATCTTCACGCCCTGCAGACGGTACACGTCCTGCACTTCGTCCACGATGTAGCGAGCCAGCTCTTCGATACCCAGCAGGCGCAGGATGTCCTGCGGATCCGCCGGGCCGTCGACGATCAGTTCGCCGCGGTTCACCACCTGACCTTCGTGCACCAGGATGTTCTTTTCCTTGGGCACCAGCACTTCGTGCTTGCGGCCTTCCGGATCGGTGATTTCCAGGCGAACCTTGCCCTTCGTCTCCTTACCGAACGACACGGTACCGGTCTGTTCGGCCAGCACGCCAGCGTCCTTCGGCGAACGGGCTTCGAACAGCTCGGCCACGCGCGGCAGACCCCCGGTAATGTCTCGGGTCTTCTGACCTTCGACCGGGATACGAGCCAGCACTTCACCAGGCGCCAGGTCCTGACCATCGCGCACCTGGATCAGCGAACCGACCTGGAAGCCGATCGTCACCGAGTGGTCGGTGCCGGGGATCTTCACTTCCTGGCCTTGCGCATCCAGCAGCTTGACCTGCGGACGCACCACCTTCGCAGCACCACGACGCTTCGGATCGATCACCACCAGGGTGGACAGACCCGTCACTTCGTCGACCTGCTTGGCCACGGTCACGCCTTCCTCGACATTCTCGAACTTCGCCTGACCGGCGAATTCGGTAATGATCGGGCGGGTCAGCGGATCCCAGTTGGCCAGGATGGTGCCAGCCTTGATGGTCTGGTCTGCCTTGATGTTGAGCAGCGCACCGTACGGCACCTTGTGACGCTCACGCTCGCGACCATGCGGGTCGGAGATGACGATTTCACCGGAACGGGAAATCACCACCAGCTCGCCCTTGCCATTGGTCACGTAGCGCATCGTCGCATTGAAGCCGATGATGCCGTCCGACTTGGCTTCCACACTCGAGGCCACGGCAGCACGCGAAGCGGCACCACCGATGTGGAAGGTACGCATCGTCAGCTGCGTGCCCGGCTCACCGATCGACTGTGCGGCAATCACGCCCACGGCCTCACCGGTGTTCACCAGACCGCCACGACCCAGGTCACGGCCATAGCACTTCGCGCACAGGCCGAAACGCGTACCGCAGGTCAGCGGCGTGCGGACCTTCACCTCGTCCACGCCGGCTTGTTCCAGCACGTCCAGGGTGTCTTCGTCCAGCATGTTGCCGGCGGTCAGCAGCAGCGACTGCGTTTCCGGATGCATCACGTCCACGGCAGCCACGCGACCCAGAATGCGGTCACGCAGGGACTCGATCACCTCACCGCCTTCCACCAGGGCGCGCATGTTGATGCCGTTGTCGGTGCCGCAATCGGATTCGGTCACGACCAGATCCTGCGTCACGTCCACCAGACGACGGGTCAGGTAGCCGGAGTTCGCCGTCTTCAGCGCCGTATCCGCCAGGCCCTTACGAGCACCGTGGGTGGAGATGAAGTACTGCAGAACGTTCAGACCTTCGCGGAAGTTCGCGGTGATCGGCGTTTCAATGATGGAGCCGTCAGGCTTGGCCATCAGGCCCCGCATACCGGCCAGCTGGCGGATCTGTGCCGCGCTACCGCGGGCACCGGAGTCGGCCATCATGTAGATGGAGTTGAAGGACTCCTGCTCCACTTCCTTGCCGTGGCGGTCCAGGATCTTCTCCTTGGACAGCTGCGACATCATCACCTTGCCGACTTCGTCACCGGTCTTGCCCCAGATGTCCACCACCTTGTTGTAGCGTTCACCGGCGGTCACCAGGCCCGAGACGTACTGCTGCTCGATCTCCTTGACTTCCTTCTCGGCGCGATCAATCAGTTCGACCTTCTGCTTGGGCACCAGCATGTCGTCGATGGCGATCGAGATGCCGGCGCGCGTGGCCAGGCGGAAACCGGACTGCAGCAGCTTGTCTGCCAGCACCACGGTTTCCTTCAGGCCGCACTTGCGGAAGGACGTGTTGATCAGGCGCGAGATTTCCTTCTTCTTCAGCGCCTTGTTGATGTTGCTGAAGGGCAGGCCCTTGGGCAGGATTTCCGACAGGATCGCGCGACCGACGGTGGTGTCCACCAGCTTGGTCTCGGGAATCCACTCACCGGTGTCCTTGTCCTTGGCGTACTCGGTCAGGCGCACGCTGATCTTGGCGGTCACTTCCACGGCGCCGGTGTCCAGCGCGCGGATGACTTCGGCGATGTCCGAGAACATCATGCCTTCGCCACGGCCGTTCGTACGCTCACGAGTGGCGTAGTACAGGCCCAGCACCACGTCTTGCGACGGGACGATCGACGGTTCGCCGGAGGCCGGGAACAGCACGTTGTTGGACGCCAGCATCAGCACGCGGGCTTCCATCTGTGCTTCGATGGACAGCGGCACGTGAACGGCCATCTGGTCACCGTCGAAGTCGGCGTTGAACGCCGCGCAGACGAGCGGATGCAGCTGGATGGCCTTGCCTTCGATCAGCACCGGTTCGAAGGCCTGGATGCCCAGTCGGTGCAGCGTCGGGGCGCGGTTCAGCAGGACCGGGTGTTCCTTGATGACTTCTTCAAGGATGTCCCAGACCACCGGCGTGCCGGATTCGACTTCCTTCTTCGCCGCCTTGATGGTGGTGGCGATGCCCATCGCCTCCAGACGCGAGAAGATGAAGGGCTTGAACAGCTCCAGCGCCATCAGCTTGGGCAGACCGCACTGATGCAGCTTGAGCGTCGGGCCCACGGTAATGACCGAACGACCGGAATAGTCGACGCGCTTGCCCAGCAAGTTCTGACGGAAACGACCGCTCTTGCCCTTGATCATGTCGGCCAGCGACTTGAGGGCACGCTTGTTCGCGCCGGTCATCGCCTTGCCGCGACGGCCGTTGTCCAGCAGCGAGTCCACGGCTTCCTGCAGCATGCGCTTTTCGTTGCGCACGATGATTTCAGGGGCCTTGAGCTCCAGCAGACGGGCCAGACGGTTGTTGCGGTTGATGACGCGACGATAGAGGTCGTTCAGGTCGGAGGTCGCGAAACGACCGCCGTCCAGCGGCACCAGCGGACGCAGGTCCGGCGGCAGCACCGGCAGCACTTCCAGCACCATCCAGTTCGGCTTGATGCCCGAGCGCTTGAAGGCTTCCATCACCTTCAGGCGCTTGGAGTTCTTCTTGACCTTCAGCTCGGAGCCGGTCATGTCGTTGCGCAGGCGATCGATCTCGATGTCGAGATCCATCTCCTCCAGCAGCTTCTTGATGCCTTCGGCGCCCATCAGTGCGATGAACTCGTCACCGTACTCGATGCGCTTCGCGTCGTAGTCGTCCTCGGACATGATGCTGAACTTCTTCAGCGGGGTCATGCCGGGGTCCACCACCACGTACGCTTCGAAGTACAGCACGCGCTCGATGTCGCGCAGCGTCATGTCGAGCACCAGGCCCAGACGGGACGGCAGGGACTTCAGGAACCAGATGTGGGCGCAGGGCGCGGCCAGGTCGATGTGACCCATGCGCTCGCGACGCACCTTGGTCTGGGTGACTTCAACGCCGCACTTCTCGCAGATCACGCCGCGGTGCTTCAGGCGCTTGTACTTGCCGCACAGGCACTCGTAGTCCTTGATCGGGCCGAAGATCTTGGCGCAGAACAGGCCATCACGTTCCGGCTTGAACGTCCGGTAGTTGATGGTCTCGGGCTTCTTCACTTCACCGAAGGACCACGAACGGATCTTCTCGGGCGAAGCCAGCCCGATCTTGATCGCGTCGAAGTGCTCGTCCGGCGTGAATTGCTTGAACAGGTCCAGCAAACCTTTCATGTGTCTCTCCTGTTCCCTTTAGTTGCGCTCGAGTTCGATGTCGATACCGAGCGAACGGATTTCCTTCACCAGCACGTTGAACGACTCGGGCATGCCCGCTTCGATCGAGTGCTCGCCCTTGACGATGGACTCGTACACCTTCGTGCGGCCATTCACGTCGTCGGACTTCACGGTCAGCATTTCCTGCAGGATGTAGGAAGCACCGTAGGCTTCCAGGGCCCACACTTCCATTTCGCCGAAACGCTGGCCGCCGAACTGCGCCTTACCACCCAGCGGCTGCTGCGTGACGAGCGAGTACGGGCCGGTCGAGCGGGCGTGCATCTTGTCGTCCACCAAGTGGTGGAGCTTCAGGACGTGCATGTAGCCGATGGTCGTCGGGCGCTCGAACTGTTCGCCGGTGCGGCCGTCATACAGGTAGGCCTGCGTACGGGTGGCGGTCAGGCCCTTGCGCTGGGCGATGTCTTCCGGATAGGCCAGCTGCAGCATCGCGCGGATTTCGCTTTCCTTGGCACCGTCGAACACCGGCGTGGCGAAGGTCACGCCCTTGGCCAGGTTCTGCGCCATGTCGATGACTTCAGCGTCGGTCAGCTCGTCCAGCTTCTCCGGCTTGCCGCCGTTCTGGTTGAACAGCTCATCCATGAAGCTGCGCAGCTCGGCCACGCGGGCTTCACGTTGCAGCATGTCGCCGATGCGCTGGCCGATGCCCTTGCCCGCCCAGCCCAGGTGCACTTCCAGCACCTGACCGACGTTCATCCGGGACGGAACGCCCAGCGGGTTCAGCACGATGTCGGCAGGCGTGCCGTCGGCCATGTAGGGCATGTCTTCGATCGGGGTGATCTTGGACACGACACCCTTGTTGCCGTGACGGCCGGCCATCTTGTCGCCAGGCTGCAGGCGACGCTTGACGGCCAGGTACACCTTCACCATCTTCAGCACGCCGGCGTCGAGCTCGTCGCCCTGCGTCAGCTTCTTGCGCTTCTCTTCGAAGGCCAGGTCGAAGCTGTGACGGGTCTGCTCCAGCGAGTTCTTGATGGATTCCAGCTGGTTGGCGACGTCGTCCTCGGCCGGACGGATGTCAAACCAGTGGAACTTCTCGACTTCCGCCAGGTAGTCCTTGGTGATGACGGTGCCCTTGGTGATCTTCTTCGGACCCCCATTGGCGACCTTGCCGGTCAGCAGCTTCTCGATACGGTCGAACGCGTCGGCCTCCACGATACGCAACTGGTCGTTCAGGTCCAGACGGAAGCGCTTCAGTTCATCGTCGATGATCTGCTGGGCGCGTTTGTCGCGCTGGATGCCTTCACGGGTGAAGACCTGCACGTCGATCACGGTACCGCTGGTGCCCTGGTCCACACGCAGCGAGGTGTCCTTCACGTCGGACGCCTTCTCGCCGAAGATGGCGCGCAGCAGCTTCTCTTCCGGCGTCAGCGTGGTCTCGCCCTTGGGCGTGACCTTGCCGACCAGCACGTCGCCCGGATTCACTTCCGCACCGATGTACACGATGCCGGACTCGTCCAGACGCGCCAGTTGCTGTTCGCTCAGGTTCGGGATGTCGCGGGTGATTTCTTCGCTGCCCAGCTTCGTGTCACGCGCCTTGACCACCAGTTCCTCGATGTGGATCGAGGTGTAGCGGTCTTCGGCCACCACGCGTTCGGAGATCAGGATCGAGTCTTCGAAGTTGTAGCCGTTCCACGGCATGAACGCGACCAGCATGTTCTGGCCCAGAGCCAGTTCACCCAGGTCGGTCGAGGCGCCGTCGGCAATGATGTCTTCCGCTTCGACGCGGTCACCACGCTTGACGATGGGACGCTGATGGATGTTGGTGTTCTGGTTGCTACGCTGATACTTGATCAGGTTGTAGATATCCACACCGACTTCGCCAGCGACGGTCTCGTTGTCGTTCACGCGGATCACGATACGGTTCGTGTCCACATAGTCGACCACGCCACCGCGACGGGCGGCCACCACCGTGCCCGAGTCCTTCGCAGCCACGCGCTCCACGCCGGTACCGACGAACGCCTTTTCGGGGCGCAGAGTCGGCACAGCCTGACGCTGCATGTTGGCGCCCATCAGTGCGCGGTTCGCATCGTCGTGCTCGAGGAATGGCACCAGCGAGGCGGCCACCGACACGATCTGCGTCGGCGCCACGTCCATGTACTGGATGCGTTCCGGCGAGGTCAGCACCGATTCGCCGTTTTCACGGGCCGACACCAGTTCATCGATCAGCTGGCCGCTTTCGTTCAGCGAGGCGTTGGCCTGCGCAATGACGTACTTGCCTTCTTCGATGGCCGACAGATAGTCGATCTGGTTGGTGACCTTGGAGTCCACCACGCGGCGATACGGGGTTTCCAGGAAACCGTATTCGTTCAGCTGCGCGTACAGGGCCAGCGAGTTGATCAGACCGATGTTCGGGCCTTCCGGCGTTTCGATCGGGCAGACGCGGCCGTAGTGGGTGGGGTGCACGTCCCGGACTTCGAAGCCGGCGCGCTCGCGGGTCAGACCGCCCGGGCCCAGGGCCGAGACACGACGCTTGTGCGTGATCTCGGACAGCGGGTTGGTCTGGTCCATGAACTGCGACAGCTGCGACGCACCGAAGAACTCCTTCAGCGCCGCGGAAATCGGCTTGGAGTTGATCAGGTCGTGCGGCATCAGGGCTTCGGTTTCAGCCTGACCCAGACGTTCCTTCACAGCCTTTTCGATACGAGCCAGGCCCGAGCGATACTGGTTTTCAGCCAGTTCGCCGACGCAGCGCACGCGGCGATTGCCCAGGTGGTCGATGTCGTCCACTTCGCCACGGCCGTTGCGCAGTTCCACCAGGATCTTGACGACGTCCAGGATGTCCTCGTTGGACAGCGTCATCGCGCCTTCCGGCGTGTCGCGGCCCACACGGGCGTTGAACTTCATGCGGCCGACACGCGACAGGTCGTAGGTGTCTTCCGAATAGAACAGGCGGTTGAACAGGGCCTCGACGGCATCTTCCGTCGGCGGCTCGCCAGGGCGCATCATGCGGTAGATGGCGACGCGGGCAGCCAGCTGGTCGGCGGTTTCGTCCGACGCCAGGGTCTGGCTGATGTAGGCGCCTTCATCCAGCTCGTTCGTGAACAGGCACTGGATGTCCTTGATGCCGGCGGCGCGCAGCTTCTTCAGCAGCGAGTCGGTCAGCTCGTCGTTGGCCTTGGCGATGATTTCACCGGTGTCCGGATCCACCATGTTCTTGGCCAGCAAACGGCCCAGCAGGAAGTCTTCCGGCACGGTCACGTGCTGCGTGCCGGACTGCTCCAGCTGACGCACGTGGCGGGCGGTGATCCGCTTGTCCTTCTCGACCAGGACATTGCCGCTCTTGTCGGTGATGTCGAAGCGAGCCACTTCACCCTTGAGGCGTTCGGCCACGAACTCCATCTGGGCGCCCGAGTCCATCAGGCGGAAGTTGTCGAAGACGAAGAAGTGCGCCAGGATCTGCTCGGGATTCAGGCCGATGGCCTTGAGCAGGATCGTGACCGGCATCTTGCGACGACGGTCCACGCGGAAATAGAGGATGTCCTTCGGGTCGAACTCGAAGTCCAGCCAGGAGCCGCGGTAGGGAATGATGCGCGCCGAGAACAGCAGCTTGCCGGACGAGTGCGTCTTGCCCTTGTCGTGTTCGAAGAACACGCCGGGGGAACGGTGCAGCTGCGAGACGATGACCCGCTCGGTACCGTTGATGATGAAGGAGCCGTAGTCGGTCATCAGGGGCACTTCGCCCATGTAGACCTCTTGCTCCTTGATTTCCTTGACCGTCTTGGGCGTCGGGCTTTCCCGATCGTAGATGATCATCTGCAGCTTGGCCCGAACGGCGGCTGCAAAGGTCAGACCGCGCTGTTGACATTCGCGAACGTCAAACGGCGGCTTGGCAATGTTGAATTCGAGGAATTTCATTTCCACGAACCCATTGTGCGAAACGATGGGGAACGTGGACAGGAAGGCAGCTTGCAGGCCTTCGGGTTTACGCTTGAGCGGAGCGACGTCTTTTTGCAGGAAGGCGACGTAGCTGTCCTTCTGCATCGTCAGCAAGTAGGGAACGTTGAGCACGCTCACGCGCTTGCCGAAGCTCTTGCGAATGCGCTTGCGCTCGGTGTAGCTGTAGGGGGTTGCTTGCGCCATAAACACTCCGTGTCGAGTGCGCCCCTGGCCGTGGTGCGCACCGCGTCGGCGACTGGCTGTTCGGGCATTGCACCCGAAGCTTGGTGGTTGGCCACTACCAACCGCTGGCGGACAACCCCGGGTAGCCGAGCATGACCGAAGGCGTTGCACCCCCGCATCATCCCCGGCCGGACCGCGGCCCGACCAAACCGTTCTCTGCAGTCGGATCAGAGAACACTTGAAAGAACCGCACATGATACATGCAGCGATGCTTTCAGGTGCTCTGTCAAGTCTTAAACCCTGACATCAACCCTGCTTTGGAAGCTTTTGACACCCAGATCACCGCCGTGGCGGAGGGTCTTGGCGGCAGGCCCCTTAAACGCGGAAAGGGGAGGCCCGTTGGGACCACCCCTCTCTCGGAGAAGAACCGGCAAGCCAGGCCCGCCGGTTCTCCAAGGTCATTACTTGAGTTCGACCTTGGCGCCGGCTTCTTCCAGCTTCTTCTTGGCAGCTTCGGCGTCGGCCTTGGCAATGCCTTCCTTGACCGGCTTCGGAGCGCCGTCGACCAGGTCCTTGGCTTCCTTCAGACCCAGACCGGTGATTTCGCGCACGGCCTTGATGACGGACACCTTGTTGGCGCCGGCGTCGGTCAGGACGACGTTGAATTCGGTCTTCTCTTCAGCAGCAGCAGCGCCAGCGCCGGCAGCGCCGCCAGCGGCGGGAGCAGCCATCGAAGCGGCGGTCACGCCGAACTTCTCTTCAATTGCCTTGACCAGATCGTTCAGTTCCAGAACGGTCATGCTGTCCAGAGCGGACAGGAAAGCGTCTTTGTCGAATGCCATGATTTTTTCCTAAATACAGAAGGTGTTTTGGGGTGTCGCTTGCAAGCCAGTTCAGGCTGCAGCAGTGTCGGCCGGGGCTTCGGCTTCGGCGCCGCCACCCTTTTGCTGAGCCAGGGCAGCCAGCACAGCGGCGGTGCGTTGCACCGGCGACTTGAGCAGGCCAGCGATCTGGGACAGCAGGACTTCCTTGCTGGGCACGGAAGCCAGGGCCTTCAGGCCGTTGACGTCCAGAACCTTGCCGCCGTAGGCGCCACCCTTGAGGACGAGCTTGTCGTTGGTCTTGGCAAAGTCAGCGATGACTTTGGCAGCCGCGACAGCATCTTCCGAAAAGCCGTAGATCAGCGGACCGACCATGGCATCCGAAGCAGCCTCGAACGAAGTGCCAGCCACAGCGCGGCGAGCCAGGGTGTTCTTCAGAACATGAAGATACACGCCTTGGGCACGCGCGGTGACGCGCAGCTTGTTCAGGGCTTCAACGGTGAGGCCACGGTACTCGGCCAGCGCCAGCGTCTGCGACTTGGCAGCTTGCGCCGCCACGTCCGACACAACGGCTGCTTTCTCGTTGCGATTGAGACTCAAGGTCTACTCCTCACATTACGCCTTTGATCCGACGCTTGCGCGTCTCGTCTCGGGCACCGGATTCAGCGACCTTCTGTCGGGATCAGGAAATCAGATCCGTTCAGCGGGACCGCCATCTGCGCTGGCGGGGAGCCGAAGCTCCCGATTAAGCGAAGGACGCCAAAAAAGCCGTCATTCACGCCAGCGGTCTTGGATGACCCGGACCGGTGTTGCCACCGGTCCGACCCACCAATTCATCAGCGCGACGCCAGACTCGCGTCACGCCTCATCTGAGTTGCTTAGGCGGAAGCCGCTGCGTTGATGGTCGCGACGTCCACACGGGCGCCAACGCCCATGGTGGAGGACACAGCCACCTTGCGCAGGTACACACCCTTGCTGGTTGCCGGCTTGCTCTTGTTCAGAGCCTCGACCAGCGCGCGCAGGTTGCCTTCCAGCTTGTCGGTGTCGAACGAACGACGGCCGATGGTGGCGTGCACGATGCCGGCCTTGTCGATACGGAACTGGACCTGACCGGCCTTGGCGTTCTTGACGGCGGTGGCGACGTCCGGGGTCACGGTGCCGACCTTCGGGTTCGGCATCAGGCCACGGGGGCCCAGGATCTGACCCAGGGTACCCACGACACGCATCGTGTCGGGGGAGGCGATCACCACGTCGAAGGGCATGTCGCCCGCCTTGACGCGCTCAGCCAGGTCTTCCATGCCGACGACGTCGGCACCGGCGGCCTTGGCTTCTTCAGCCTTGGCGCCCTGGGCGAACACAGCCACGCGCTTGTTCTTGCCGATGCCGTTGGGCATCACCACGGCGCCGCGAACCACTTGGTCCGACTTCTTCGCATCCACGCCCAGCTGGACGGAGACGTCGATCGATTCGTCGAACTTGGCGTTGGCGCATTCCTTCACCAGGTTCAGCGCGTCGGCCAGGGGATACAGCTTGGTCGTTTCAACCTTGCCCTGTAGAGCTTGTTGACGCTTGGTCAGCTTGGCCATGTCACACACCCTCCACGATGATGCCCATCGAACGGGCGGAGCCGGCGATGGTGCGGACTGCGGCGTCCATGTCGGCAGCCGTCAGGTCCTTTTGCTTGGTCTTGGCGATTTCTTCCAGCTGGGCGCGGGTCAGCTTGCCGACCTTGTCCAGATGGGGACGCTGCGAACCCTTCTCGACCTTGGCGGCCTTCTTGATCAGCACGGTCGCCGGGGGCGACTTGATCACGAAGGTGAAGCTCTTGTCCGCGAAGGCGGTGATCACGACCGGCAGCTTGAGGCCCGGCTCATAGCTCTGCGTCTGGGCGTTGAACGCCTTGCAGAATTCCATGATGTTCAGACCACGCTGACCCAGCGCGGGACCGACCGGAGGCGACGGGTTCGCCTTGCCGGCAGGGATTTGCAGCTTGATGAAGCCGACAATCTTCTTTGCCATGATTTCTCCTACAGCGACACAGCGGCACGCCGCATCGCCTGAGTGCTAACGCAAGGGGCTGAGGCGTTGCCCTTACCCTTGCTCCTCGTGTCCGCCTCTCGTTGCAGACTGGTCACGGACAGTTGCGCGGCCGGGGCCGCGGAGCACTGTCAGACTCCATGAACAGCGCAGGCGCCGCGAGCCAGGCCCGGGGCGCCATGCAGCGGTCTGGGGTCAGACCTTCTCGACTTGCGCGAAGTCCAGTTCGACCGGCGTTGCGCGGCCGAAGATGGTGACCGACACGCGCAGCTTCGACTTGTCGTAGTTGACTTCTTCGATGCTGCCGTTGAAGTCGGTGAACGGACCTTCCTTGACGCGGACGATTTCGCCCACGACCCACTCGACCTTCGGACGCGGCTTGTCCACGCCCTCTTGCATCTGGTTGACGATCTTCATCACCTCGGACTCCGAGATCGGAGCCGGGCGGTTCTTCGCGCCACCCACGAAGCCGGTGACCTTGGAGGTGTGCTTCACCAGGTGCCAGGTGTCGTCTTCCATCACCATTTCCACCAGCACGTAGCCGGGGAAGAAGCGACGTTCGGTCACGGCCTTCTTGCCGTTCTTCAGCTCAACGACTTCTTCGGTCGGCACCAGGATGCGACCGAACTTGTCCTGCATGCCGGCGCGATCAATGCGCTCGCGCAGATTGCGCTCGACGGCCTTTTCCATGCCCGAATAGGCATGCACCACATACCAGCGCTTGGGCAGGCCTGCGGGGGCGGTCGACTCGGTCGCAACGACGTTTTGATCTTCGCTCATCTCGGTCCTATCTCTTCGCTCAGCGTTTCCAGCCCAGGATCAGGTCGTACAGCACCCATTCCAGCGTCTTGTCCGTGAGCCACAGGAAGAGCGCCATCACCACGACGAACGCAAAGACGTAAAGGGTCATCTGACGGGCTTCCTTGCCCGTCGGCCAGACCACCTTGCGGACTTCCTTGACGGAGTCCTGGCCGTAGGCGATCAGGGAGCGGCCAGACTCGGACGTCAGGAAAGCGCCCCCGGCGGCGGCCAGCAGCACGATCAGCGCGCCCCACTGCACCCAAGGACCCTGCTTGCCCAGCGCGTAAAACGCAACCAGCGCGGCCACGAGCAGGACGACAGCGCCCGCCAGCTTCGCCTTGTCGGCGCCGGACGTCACTGTTTCGACTTGAGGATTGGACATTGAACTCACTTCTGAACCGCTACGACCACGATGGTTCGTAGAACCCACCAGCAGCAAAGCCCGCCGAGATGAACTCCCGCGGGCTTGGCTTGACCACTTGTTCCAGCGCGCGATTATCGCTTAATGCTTATCGCCTGTCGCTGGCAGGGGCAGAGGGTCTCGAACCCCCAACCTTCGGTTTTGGAGACCGACGCTCTGCCAATTGAGCTATGCCCCTGTGGCCTTCTTACTAAATTACTCGATGATCGTCGCCACGACGCCCGAGCCGACGGTACGACCGCCTTCACGGATGGCGAAGCGCAGACCTTCTTCCATGGCGATCGGAGCGATCAGCTTCACGGTGATGCTGACGTTGTCGCCAGGCATGACCATTTCCTTGTCCTTCGGCAGCTCCACGGCACCGGTCACGTCCGTCGTGCGGAAGTAGAACTGGGGACGGTAGTTGTTGAAGAACGGGGTGTGACGGCCGCCTTCTTCCTTGCTCAGAACGTAGATCTCAGCAGTGAAGTGGGTGTGCGGCTTGATCGAGCCGGGCTTGGCCAGCACTTGGCCGCGCTCGACGTCTTCACGCTTGGTGCCGCGCAGCAAGATACCGACGTTGTCGCCAGCCTGGCCTTGGTCCAGCAGCTTGCGGAACATTTCCACGCCGGTGACGGTGGTCTTTTGCAGATCACGGATACCGACGATTTCGATTTCCTCGCCGACCTTGATGATGCCGCGCTCGACACGACCGGTCACCACGGTGCCACGGCCGGAGATCGAGAACACGTCTTCCACCGGCAGCAGGAAAGCGCCGTCCACAGCGCGCTCAGGCGTGGGGATGTAGCTGTCCAGTGCATCGGCCAGGCGCATGATCGCCTGCTCGCCCAGGTCGCCCTTGTCGCCTTCCAGCGCCAGCTTGGCCGAACCCTTGATGATCGGGGTGTCGTCGCCCGGGAAGTCGTACTTGCTCAGCAGCTCGCGGACTTCCATTTCCACCAGCTCCAGCAGCTCGGCGTCGTCCACCATGTCGCACTTGTTCAGGAACACGATGATGTACTTCACGCCCACCTGACGCGCCAGCAGGATGTGCTCGCGGGTCTGGGGCATCGGGCCGTCAGCGGCCGAGCACACCAGGATCGCGCCGTCCATCTGAGCGGCGCCGGTGATCATGTTCTTCACATAGTCAGCGTGGCCCGGGCAGTCAACGTGCGCGTAGTGGCGGTTGGCCGTCTCGTATTCCACGTGAGCGGTGTTGATCGTGATGCCGCGGGCCTTTTCTTCGGGAGCCGCGTCGATCTGGTCGTAGGCCTTGGCTTCGCCGCCAAACTTCGAGGCCAGCACGGTTGCGATAGCAGCCGTCAGCGTGGTCTTGCCATGGTCAACGTGACCAATCGTGCCCACGTTCACGTGAGGCTTGGTACGTTCAAACTTGCCTTTTGCCATCTTGCGCTCCTGGCGATCAGATCGAGGGAATCAGATTGAGAGGAAAGAGGTGGTGCCCATGACGCGGATCGAACGCGTGACCTCTCCCTTACCAAGGGAGTGCTCTACCACTGAGCCACATGGGCATCGACACAGGACTGGCGACTCTGCTGCAGCGCCATCAAACGCGCTGCGAATCAACAAACCTGTGCCGACACTGTCAACACAACACCTGTACTTCCAACTGTGGAGCGGGAAACGGGAATCGAACCCGTGTCATTAGCTTGGAAGGCTAAGGTTCTACCATTGAACTACTCCCGCCCGGGAGTTTTTCAAGTCTCTCACTTTCGCTTCAATCACGAAGCAGATGCATCAAACTTTTGTTCTTTGCATCCACTTCGGGATCTCTGCATTAGTTTGCCTTGGTGGAGGAGGCTGGATTCGAACCAGCGTAGGCGTAAGCCAACAGATTTACAGTCTGCCCCCTTTAGCCACTCGGGCACCCCTCCGAGGCAAGCCCACGACTATAGCACCACTATTTTTTGGCGCAAACATTTTTTGGGTGAAAGTCATGAGGAGTGCGATGCGCGCCCACACCGCCAACGGACCCGCTTTTCATAGAGAGCGTCACGCTGCGGTCATGGGCAGCCGCTAGGCCACGTAGCGTGGGAACGCCGCGGGTTCCAGCGCCCGCGCCCCGCCGCTTCGAAGGCATGGTAGTCCGTTCGGGCCGCCCCTTGACCCACCCCTGCCCGGCTGCCGATTCCGGTTCAGTCCCACGACTCAGCAGGCACCCTGCTCGCGACGTCTTCAGACCGGCTAATACCAATTAGCGACCAAAACGGAGGGCCCGGTGGCGCCTTCGCGAGACCGGACGACCTCGCTTTGTCTCCCCTGGATAAACCCTGAAACAGGCGTTGCACGCCGGTCGCGCCCCCGCCACAGCAGGGAAAACACGGCCCTGAAACTGGTAGCAAAGTGGCACTACCGCTCGTTATAGTGGCATGGCATTGGTTGTATCGAAGGTGTATTCGGGGGCGCCAGCTGCATGCCACTCCGCCGATGGGTGTCGTGACTCGGGTGCCAGTGTTCATCCCGGCCTCATGGATTCAAAAAGATGGATTCCAGATCAAGGCCACTCGAGGAGCAGTTCATGAAGGTCATTCAGACCCCCATCGCTGCAGCAGTCACGCTCACTCTGCTGAGCGTGGCCTGTGCAGTCCAGGCCCAAACCACAGAACAGAAGGCCGACAAGAAAGCGGACACCCAGCAGCTGGAACAGGTCGTTGTGACCGGCATCCGGGCCTCGCGTGAGTCGTCGCTCAACACCAAGCGCAACGCCGACTCCCTGGTGGAAGTCGTCACCGCCGAAGACGTGGGCAAGATGCCGGACAAGAACGTCGCCGACGCCATCCAGCGCGTCCCCGGCGTGAACATCGCCTCCAGCGCCGGCGGTGAAGGCGGCTTCTCCGAAAACGACCGCGTCAGCATCCGCGGCACCAGTCCCAGCCTGACCCAGACCCTGATCAACGGCCACGCCGTGTCCACCGGTGACTGGTTCGTCCTGAACCTGTTCGGCACCACCGTCGGTCGCAGCGCCAGCTACTCCCTGCTGCCCTCGGAGCTGGTCGGCAAGGTCACCATCAACAAGACCGCACGCGCCGACCTGGTGGAAGGTGGCGTGGCCGGTGCGGTGGATGTGCAGACCCGCCGCCCGCTGGAATTCAAGAAGAACCTGACGCTGGAAGCCTCCGTCGGCGCGATGCACAGCACGCTGGCCGACAAGACCGATCCGCAGCTGAGCGCCCTGGCCGCCTGGAAGAACAGTTCCAACACCTTCGGCATGCTGCTGCAGGTCTTCGATCAGAAGCAGCATCTGCGCCGAGATGGCAATGAAGTGCTGGGCTACTTCACCATCGACAAGACCAAGTTCGCCACCGGCACCACCGTCAACCTCAATGGCACGGTGCAATCGATCGACGTGCTGGACGGTGTCAAGGCGCCCAGCCTGATCGGTGCCAGCCTGTTCGAGCAGGAGCGTCACCGCCAGGGCGGCGCCTTCGAAGCGCAGATCAAGCCCACCAACGACCTGACGCTGGGTCTGAGCGCCTTCACCTCCAAGGTCAAGGCGTCCAACATGAACACCAACTTCATGGCGTCTCCGAAGTGGTTGTTCGATGCCGGCATCGCCCCGCTGACCGCCACCACCAGTGCCGACGGCAAGACGCTGGTCGGCGCCACCTTCCCCGAGACCGGCAAGGCCAATTCGATCATCGTGGACAGCGGCATCCGTCCGGGCGCCGAGCAAAAGTCCAACTACATCAACCTGGATGGCAAGTGGACCGCCACCGACCGCCTGACCCTGACCGGCCAGATCGGCCGCACCAAGGGCACTGGCGCTTCGCAGGAATTCGCTTCGGAAGTGGGCAACGTCGGCAGCGCCGGCAACACCCCGATGGCCCTGAGCTACATGATGAACGGCACCAGCCGCGGTCCGTCGGTCGGCTTCACCAGCGCCAGCGGTGCCAACTTCCGCGACTACAAGACCATGTACTGGAACTGGAACTACGGTGCCAAGGTCAAGGTTCCGGACGAAGAAAGCTACGGCACGCTGGACGCCGAATGGCAGGTCGATGCCGGCCCGCTGGAGTCCATCAAGACGGGCGTGCGCTTCACCGATCACAGCCGCACCAACGGCAACTGGATCTCCAGCGGCCCCAACTGGGCCAATGCGAACATCGACAAGACGATTCCCGCCTGGGGCGGCGCCACCTATCCGAGCAACTTCGGCTCGGCCTTCGGCGCACCGATCACGGGCATGTGGCGCCTGAGCAATGCCGACATCGCCAAGTGGGCGACCATCTCGACGCAAGCCAATCCGGACCCGAACGCCGTCTTCAACTACGACCCGGCGCAGCGTCACGAATGGACCAACGACTTCGACGTCAACGAGAAGACCGATGCCGGCTACGTCATGGGCTTCTTCTCCGGTGACCGCTGGAAGGCCAATGCCGGCGTGCGGGTAGTGCGTACCAAGGGCCACTACTCCACGCTGCGGGCGCCCAATTCGCAGGATCCGGCGTCGGTCATCGACAGCACCTCGCTGTTCGGTCCCTTCGTGCGTGAGTACACTGACCGCAACTACACCGACGTCCTGCCCAGCGCCAACCTGTCGTATCGCCTGAACTCCGACCTGGTGCTGCGCGGCGCCCTGGCCAAGACGATGGCGCGTGCCGACTACACCGCGCTGAGCTCCACCACCTCGTTGAACGACCAGCTCAACACCGGCAGCAGCGGCAACCCCAACCTGAATCCGGTGCGCTCGGTCAACTATGACCTGTCGCTGGAGTGGTACTTCGCGCCGCGCTCGCTGATCTCGGCCGGTGTGTTCTACCAGGACTTCAGCTCCTTCGTGGACTACCGCGTGACGCAGGGCCAGTTCTTCAGCGACCTGCACAAGCAGATCGAGACCTACAACATCACCCAGCCGGTGAATGTGGGCGCGAAGAACAAGGGCTTTGAACTGGGCTATCAGCAGCCGCTGTTCGGCAACTTCGGCATCAACGCCAACTACACCTACGCCAGCGGCAAGCTGGACGGTGGCGGCGAGATGTCGGGCAACTCGAAGAACACCTACAACCTGGAAGGCTACTTCGAGAACGACGTGCTGAGCGCCCGGGTGGCCTACAGCTACCGCTCCAAGTTCTACGGCAGCTACGACCGCGGTGTGAAGATGCACATGGATGACGTGGGCACCCTGGTGGCGTCGATCAACTACAAGATCAACGACTACCTGTCGCTGAGCCTGGACGGCCTGAACCTGAACAACCCGACGCTAAAGTACTTCGGGGACAACAAGGACCAACCGCGCGCGTTCTACAGCAACGGTCGCCAGTACTACGTGACGCTGCGCGCCCGCTACTGATCGCCTGAGCAGAAGACAAAGCCCCGCCATGCAGATGGCGGGGCTTTTTTGTTGCTTTGCCAAGCGCGGAGAGGCGCCCGACGACGCCGAACCTGCAGGCTGACGCGGCACCTGAACCGGCCACTGGCGTGGTCGCTGAACCGGCGGCTGAACCGCCGGCTCTACCAGCGACTCGACCGGCAACGAGCTTGCCGGAACGGCTCACAGCTTGAGGTAGATCTTCCAGCGGTCCATCGCCACCATTACCCCCCACCACACCGCCACGGTGGCCAGTGCAAAACTCAGGGACTGCGCCTCTGGACCGAACCGGCCGAAGAGCGTGCCAAACACGCCCTCATAGAGACGCGGCATCAGCCCCGACGCTGCAAGCAGAATGCTGCCCAGCCAGGCACCCGCATAAGCCGCAATGGCATTGACACCAAAGCGTCTTCCGATGGCAGGCCACCCCCGCACATCCACCAGCCGATGGCACAGCGCCAGAGCCAAGGCGGCCAGACCGCCGGTCCACAGCACAAACGACGGCGTCCAGAGCGCTTTGTTGATCGGCATGGCGCCAGCAGCGTCCAGGCCCCATCCGATCGCGGCGAGCACGACGCCTGCCCCAAGGATCCGCCGGTCCTGCCCCATCCGCAGCGCGCTGCCGAGCAAATAACCCAGGAGCGTGGTGGCCAATGCGCCGAGGGTGGACACCAGGCCCTCCGGATCCCTCCCCAACCCGGTCTGTGGATCCCATCGATAGCCATGCGGACCGAACAGCCAGGCATCGACGCGGCTGGACAGGTCGAGCAGGGGCTCCAGCGTACCGCCCGCCATCAGCAGGGCCGCATGGCCGACCAGCAGCGCCGCGAGGATCGCCCACAGGCGTCCCCGTCCGACAGCCGTCACGATCACGCCTGCCAGTGCAATACACAGACCGATGCGCTGCAGGACGCCGGGCCAGCGTAGCGACGGTCGGTCCAGCAGCCACCAGGCGAGCGCGTTGAGTGCCAGTCCCAGCAGCAGCACCCGAAGGCCGCGCATCAGCACGCCGCGGCGCATCGCAGCCCGATCCCCCTCCCCGCGATCCAGCTTCCCGCCAAGGCTCAGCGCGAGCGACACGCCCACGATGAACAGGAAAAAGGGAAAGATCAGGTCGGTGACCGTCCACCCATGCCAGGCCGCATGCTTGAGCGGCGGGTAGATGTGAGACCAGCTCCCGGGGTTGTTGACCAGCAGCATGGCGGCCACCGTGCAGCCGCGCAGGGCATCCACGGAGGGCAGGCGCCCGCCGGCAGAGGCAGAGGCAGGGGCAAAGCCGGTGCCTCTGCCGGTGCGGGCGCCGGTGCCAGTGCCAGTGCCAGTGCCAGTGCCAGTGCCAGTGCCAATGCCAGTGCCAGTGCCAGTGCCAGTGCCGGCAACGGTAAATGTATCGGTGACGGTGCTGGCGCCGGAACGGGACGTGGCGAATCCAGCGGGGCCAGGCCGCAGCCCGGTGTGATGTCCATCCTGGTCTGCCTGCATCACCCCACCCCTTCACGTGCTTAGAAATCGCAGCGATTCTCCAACGGGACCAGCGGCGGACTCACCTGGTCCACATGATCCACGCCGCGCTGACGCCACTGCGCCACCTGCGCTTCAATCTGCTCGGGGCTCAGCACGGCATTGCGCGCATGCACCACCCAGTCCACCGCCTGCTCATACACCCGCGGTGCGCCGCCTTGTGGCAGCGGTCCTCCGGGTGAAAACCAGAGATTGAAGTTGATCGACATCTGCACCACCGGATAGTTCCGACCGCCGTGCTCCGCCACCTGCCGACCATCGACAAACCAGCGCGTGCGGCCCTCCGCCACCTGCATCACCAGCGTGTGCCAGTCGTGCCCGGGCGCGCCCAGCTGCGCGAACTCCTCATGCTGCTGGTTGTAGGCCAGCCAAGGCTCCAGACGCACGGTCTGCCAGGTGATGCCGTAGAGCCGGGTCTTGTCGCTGCCCCAGCCGCCATTGGGCAGGTATTCCCAATCCAGCTCGCTGAACTCCGGGTCGAAGTCAAAGCGCAGCGGGCTGACCGCATAGAAGGTCTGGATAACCGGATCGCCGTCCGCGCCGGTGACGGGCTGGTCGCTGAAGCGCACCCGCGCGGCATAGGTACCTTCGAGATATTTGCGCTGGTGGCAGACCTGGACCTGGGTGGTGCCCGGCCCGGTGCCGTCGGTGGCGGCGCGCAGCAGCAGCAGGCGCTGCGGCGCGGCGGCAAGGCTTGCACCCTGCGTGGCCGGGGTCGCGCGCACGGCGCCGGCCGCGTTGGTCTCCTTGCCGCCTTTGGCCGCCCCTGCAGCACCAGGTTTGAAGGCAGGCGGCGACACGTCGTCTACCAGCGTCACGCCCTCGGGCGCCCACCGAGCGCCCGGAATGCCAGGATGGCCGGCCGCGCTGCGGATCTGCCACCCCGCCTCCTGCATCGCCTGGACGGTCGGATAGGTGAAGTCGTCGAAGAACCAAGCAGTCGGCGCCTTGGTCGCAGGAGCGTCGCCCGCCCCCGCCGCATCGACGGCACCGTGGATGCCCACCAGCGACATCGCCACCCATCCAGCGGCGCAGATCCGCCCCAGAGGACGCCTCGACCCGCTGCTCGTCGAGAGGCTCACTTCGCCTCCCCACGCCCCGGCTGATGGCGCGCGCGATGGGCAGCTCTCTTGGCCGCTTGATTGGCTGTTCGTTTGGCCGCTCATTTGACTGCTCGATTGGCTCTGCAATTGGCTCTGCAATTGGCTCTGCGATTGGCTGCGCACTTGTCTGCGCCATGGGCCGCTCGGCTGACCGCTCAATGGGCTGCTCAGTGGGCTGCTCAATGGGCTGCTCAGTAGGCTGCTCAATCGCCTGCTCAGCCCGCTCATGTCTTTGTCCACCCGCTGACTCACGTCGCCGGCTTCGACACCGGCACCCCTGCCTCCGGCGTCTTCTCGCCTGCACCGACCGGATCCAGCGCCGACATCCGCACGAAGGGCAGCAACGCCAACACCGGCAGGCCGCAGAACAGCGTCCAGAGGAAGAAGTGCTCGTACCCCAGATGCACCTGAATATCGCCGCTGACGCTGCGCGACAGGATGAATCCCAGCTGCATCACCCCGGACCCCAGCGCGTAGTGCGCCGTCTGGAATCGCCCTGGCGCCACCGCCTGCATGATGTAGAGGATCATGCCGACGAAGCCGAAGCCGTAGCCAAACATCTCCACCAGCACCGCGGCGCCGATGTGCCACATATCCTGCGGCAAGGTCGCTGCCAGGTAATAGAAGGTCGCGTTCGGCACCGACATCGCCAGGATCAGCACGGGCATGGCCCGCCGCAGCGACAGCCAGGCGGTGAAGTAACCACCCAGAATGCTGCCCGTCAGGAACGCCACCGTCCCCACCCATCCATACACATCCGCCACCTGGCTGGTGGTCAGGCCCAGGCCGCCCTTGCTGCGCGCCTCGATCAGGAACAGCGGCCCGATGGTCTGCACCTGCCCCTCCGCGAAGCGGAACAGCACGATGAACAGCACCGCCAGCAGGATGCCGGGCTTGCTGAAGAAGTCGCGCACGATCTCTTCCGTCGTCTTCCGGATCGCCGAGGCCTGCAGCGCCACATGGCCGGTGCTCAGCTGCCCCGGCAGCATCACCGCGTTGTAGCTGGCCAGCCCGGCCAGCAGAACCCCCAGCCCGAGGAACACCACCGTCCAGGCATTAAAGACCCCCATCGGCGTTTCCAGCAGGCCCGCCACCTTCAGCACCACGCCCACCATGAAAAAGCGGGCGCCGTTGAAGAAGGCGCCCTGCCAGCCGGCGTAGCGCGCCTGGCGCTGTGCATCCAGCGCGCCCATGTAGAGGCCGTCGCAGGCGATGTCATGGGTGGCAGAGCCATAGGCGATCAGGAACAGCACACAGATCGTCCCGGCGAACCACCAGGGCGTCTGCAGCATCAACGCCATCAGCAGCAACGCCACCGCGCCGACCGACTGCATCACCACCACGATCAGTTTCTTGCTGTGCACCAGCTCCAGGAAGGGGCTCCACAACGGCTTGATGGCCCAGGCCGTGCCCAGCAGGCTGGTCCAGCGGGCGATCTGCTCATTGCCCACGCCCATGTTCTTGAGCATGAAGCTGGCCAGGGCCATCACCACGAAGAACTGCATGCCCTGCACGAAGTACAGCGTCGGCACCCAGCGCATCGGCGAGCGGCCGTCGTTGGCGGGCAGGTGACTCATGGAGGACGTTGCACCCATGGCAGACACTCCGTTCAAGGCAGACGGGCCGGATGGGTCGGAAGGAGAAGACGGCTGGCGCATGAAGGCCTCCTGTCGATTCGGTCAGTCCAGCGTCACGGGCGATTGACCCGTCGCCGTCAGCGTGCCGCCCATCCAGGCGCCGAGCGCGGCCAGCGCACCGTCGGCATAACCCCAGCTGATGACGGTCGGGGCCTGCACGTCCAGCGCCTGGAACGGATTCCACAGCACCAGATGCAGATCAGGCGTCCAGTGCCGCGCCTGCTCACCATACCGGCCTCGGTGGGTCGAGGCCAGCACGGTGAAGCGGCCATCCTGCGGCAGCGACGACCAGTCCAGCGCGGTGATGTCCTGCAGCGAGACGAATTCCACCAGTCCGCTCTGTGGATGGTCGCGGAACAGCGCCCGCACCTGCTGTCCGGTCGGACCGGCTTCGGAGACGCCGTCGGTGGGCACTTCGTCCTGCACCAGCACCCGCAGCGGCACATCCCGCGCCGGAGCCTTGGCGCCGCGCAGGGCGCACAGGCCACGCGCCCAGGCCTGGCGCATCAGTTCGTCATCGGCCGCCCGCGGTGCGCCGGTGTAGTCGTCCATGCGCACCGGATAGCGGTCCGCCATGCGGTCCAGGCGCGACTGCGCCTGCAGCGCCCGCGCGGGGTCGATGTCACCGCGGTCCAATCCGTCCCGCAATGCCTGAATGGCCTGCGCCTGCTCGGCCAGCGAGCCCTGGGCCAGGATCATGTCGGCCCCGGCCTGAATGGCCAGCACAGCCGCACGCGCATAGCCATAGCGGTCGGCGATGGCCTTCATCATCAGTGCATCGGTGATGACCACGCCGTCATACCCCAGCTCTTCCCGGAGGATGCCGCCCAGAATCGTGCGGGACAGCGTGGCCGGATAGTCCGGATCGATGGCGGGATAGACGATGTGCGCGGTCATCACCGAGGGCGCGGCATCACGCAGCGCGCGGAAGGGGCGCAGTTCCAGCGCATCCAGCTCCGCGCGGGACTTCTCGACGGTCGGCAGGTCCAGGTGGGAATCCACGTGCGTGTCGCCGTGGCCGGGAAAGTGCTTGATGCAGCAGGCCACCCCTTCGGACAGCGAGCCCTGCATCCAGGCCCCAGCCAGACGCGTCACCGTCTCGGCGGTCTCTCCGAAGCTGCGCTCGGCGATCACCGGATTGGCGGGGTTGTTGTTGATGTCCACCACCGGCGCGAAATTCCAGTTGATGCCGATGCCGCGCAGGCCACGGGCCACCGCCGCACCGACCTGGGTGGCCAGCGCTTCGTCGCCCGCGGCGCCAAGCGCCATCGCCGACGGCGGCTGCGGCAGGAAGGTGGCGCGCACCACCGATCCGCCCTCCTGGTCCAGACCGATCAGCGCCTGCGGCCCCATCACCTCCCGCAGATCGCGGGTGAGCTGACGGACTTGCGCCTCGGTGCCGAGGTTCTTGCGGAACAGGCAGACGGCGCGAATGCGCTGCTGACGCAGGAAGTCGGCGGTGGCGGCATCCAGCGAGGTGCCGGTGATGTCCACCATCACCAGGCGGCCGGCGTCGAAGTCCGGGGGCAGGTTAGTACTCATGGCTCATGTGCCCGGTGGCACTCAATGCGTTTTGGTGACCTTGGCCAGATGCCGCGGCTGGTCGGGATTGAGACCGCGCGCCTGGGCCAGCGCTTCGACCATCGGATAGAAGCTCTGCACGGCGGCGATCGGGTCCAGGTCTTCGCTGCCGGTGCAGCTCAGGGGCAGTTCCGCCCCGGGCGTGCCGGCTGGCGCGGCCAGCAGCACACGGGCCCCGCGGCCGCGCATCTCTTCCGCCAGCGCCAGCAGCCCTGCCTGCGCCGGACCGCGCGGCGCAAACACCAGCAGCGGATAGCCCTCCTCCACCAGCGCCATCGGGCCATGCTTGACCTCGGCGCCGGAGAAGGCCTCGGCCTGGATGCCGCAGGTCTCCTTGAACTTGAGCGCCGCTTCCAGCGCGATCGGCAGGGACGTGCCACGTCCGATCACGAACAGCTTGTCCGCATGCTTCAGCACGTCCACCGCCACATCCCAGCGCTGCTGCGCCGCCTGCTCCAGCGCCTGCGGCAGGTCCTGCAGCGCGGCGGCCAGGTGCGGATCGTCCTGCCAGGCCGCCACCAGCCGGGCGCCGGCCAGCAGCTGCGTGATGTAGCTCTTGGTCGCGGCCACACTCTGCTCGGCGCCGGCATGCAGCGGGAAGACGTGCTCTGCAGCCGCCGCCAGCGGCGAGCCGTCCGCATTCACAAAGGCCACGGTGCGGGCCCCGTTGGCGCGGAAATACTCGGTCGGCGACACCAGATCCGGACTCTGCCCCGACTGCGAAAACGCCAGCGACACCAGCCCGCGGCTTTCCAGCCGGCTCTGATAGAGCGTGATCACCGACATCGGCAGCGAGGTCACCAGCCGGCCCAGCCGCGCCATGACCAGGTAGGCCAGATAGTGGGCCGCATGGTCCGAGCTGCCACGGGCCACGGTGAGCAAGGCGCTGGGCGGCTGCTCGCGCAGCACACGGCCCAGGGCCAGGTAGGACTGCTGATCGGCGGCCAGCTGGCGCGCCACGGCCTGCGGCGCGCTCAGCGCCTCTTCAAGCATTCGCGAGGTCAATTGATTCCCCTTCGACGACCACGCGTTGCAACTGCAAGCCACGGTCCAACACCACCATATCGGCCCAGGCGCCCGGCGTCAGCCGGCCCCGGTTCTCCAGACCCAGAAAATCCGCGGCATGGGTGGAGACCCGCCGCGACGCATCCTCGATGCCCAGCCCCAGCCGCTGCACCAGATTGCGCAGCGCCTGATCCATCGTCAGCGTGGACCCGGCCAGCGTGCCGTCGGGCAGGCGCACGCCGCCCAGGCACTTGGTCACCCGGTGCCGGCCCAGCCGGTACTCCCCGTCGGGCATGCCGGCGGCGGCGGTCGAGTCGGTCACGCAGAACAGGCCCGGAATGCAGCGCAGTGCGGCGCGGATGGCGCCGGGATGCACATGCAGCAGGTCCGGAATGACCTCCGCGTAGTGGGCATGGGCCAGCGCGGCGCCCACCATGCCGGGCTCGCGGTGATGCAGGCCGGACATCGCATTGAACAGGTGGGTGAAACCGCCGGCACCGCGGGCCAGCGCCGCGACGCCGTCCTCATAGGTGCCCAGCGTGTGGCCGATCTGCACCTGGAAGCCGGCCTCGCGCAGCTGCGTCACCAGTTCCAGATGGCCCGGCACTTCCGGTGCGAGCGTCACCAGGCGGATGGGGGCGATGGCATGCAGCGCCCGCACTTCGTCCATCGCCGCCGCGCGGGCGAAGTCCGGCTGTGCGCCGAGTTTGCCGGGGTTGATGTAAGGGCCTTCCAGATGCACACCCAGCACCCGGGCCATGCCGGTGCCGCGGTCGGCGCAGAGGCCGCTCAGGGCCTTCATCGCAGCACGGATCTCGTCCATCGGCGCCGTCATCGTCGTCGCCAGCAGCGAGGTGGTGCCATGCCGCGCATGCAGCCGCGCCATCTCGGCCACGGCAGCGCCGCCTTCCATCGTGTCGTGGCCGCCGCCGCCGTGCACATGCAGATCGACGAAACCGGGCAGGACCAGGGGCAGGTCCTGGGCGCCGTGGCGCACTTCCTCTTCGAAGACCGGGGTGCCGTCGATGCGGCGAATCCGGCCTTCCTGATGCTCCAGCACACCGCGGATGAATCCGGCAGGCGTCAGAATGAATCCGTCGATATGCTGAGCGTCCGTCATCCGTCGCGCCTCATCTCCGCGACGAAGTCGTAGTAATCGCTGCGGCAATACGAATGGGTCAGCTCCACCGCCTGACCCTGGTCCAGATAACCCACACGCGTGATGAACAGCACCGCCTGACCCACTGGCACTTCCAGCAGGCCAGCCAGGCGTGAATCCGCATTGATGGCACGAATGTGTTGCAGCGCCCGCACCGGCGCGCGGCCCAGGCGGGCCAGATGCTCATACAGCGAGCTGTCGACCTTCTGCGGCTCCGGCAGCACCGCCTCGGGCAGCACGCTCAGCTCATAGGCCATGACCACCTGGTCGGCCAGGCGCAGACGCTCCAGCCGGGCCACCTTCTGGCCGGTCGTCAGACCCAGAGAGAGCTGCTCATCCGGCGCGGCCATGGCAAAGCCGCGGGTCAGCCAGCGGCTGCTCGGCTTGAAGCCGCGCTGATGCAGTTCTTCGGAAAAGCTGGTCAGCCGCGACAGCGGCTGTTCCAGCTTGGGGGCGATGTAGTTGCCCGAGCCGCGCTTGCGCACGATCAGGCCCTGCTCCACCAGCCGGTCGATCGCCTTGCGTGCGGTGACGCGGGACAGGTCCAGCGACTCCGACAGCACCCGCTCGGACGGCAGGGCTTCGTCGGCCTGGTACTGGCCTTCACGGATGGCCTGGGCCAGCTTGTGAGCCAGCTGCATGTACAGCGGCGAAGCGGCGGCGGGATCGGGCTTGAATTGGAAGGGCAGCTTGGTGCTCATCGGGCGTTCTCGATCAACGTGAGTCAGAGAGTGCGCCGCGGACCAGCCGCAGCGCCCCGTCAGCCGAGTCACCCTGAGGTGACACGCAACGGGCCCGAATGTTGCCTGAGAAACGGCTGCCCAGCCGCTGTGCGATGCTGCCCGCGAGCGAGAGCGGCAGGGTCTGGGTGGGGTCCAGCGCCAGGGCGACGGATTCCAGTTCCGCCACGGCGGCATTGATGAGCGCCTGCGCGGCCGGATCGCTGTCGGCGTGATCGAACACCAGCGGCGCCAGTTGCGCATACGCATGCTGGCCGGCCTGGGCGACCCAGTGGGAAACGGCATCGCGGTCCAGCGCATCGGCGGCGCCCGCGGCGTGCCAGATGGCCAGGGCCAGCGGGCCGGCCGGCAAGCGGCCGTCCATCGCCTTTTGCGCCAGGCGCATGGCCTGCAGGCCCAGCCAGGCGCCACTGCCTTCGTCGCCGCCAATCCAGCCCCAGCCGCTCGCGCGGGCCAGCGTCCCGTCGGCACGCAGCGCCTCGCCCACCGTGCCGGTGCCGGCCGCAATGACACCCCCCGGATGCCCGCCGTGGGCGCCCAGCACGGTCGTGGTGCCGTCATTCACGACCACGAGCCATGCATACCCCGGCTGCTGCGCCTGGAAGGCTTCGACCTGCGCCGCCACGCCCGCGCCGCTCAGGCCGAGTCCCATGGCGGTCTCCGCCAGCGGCAGCGGGTCCAGGCCCGCCTGCTTCGCCGCCTCACCCACCGCTTCCTGAATATGGCGCCAGGCCTGGGCGATGCCCTGCCCCAGCGCGGAAGGCCCGGACTGGCCCTGTCCCAACAGACGTCCGTGCAGATCGGTCAGTCGCACCCGTGTGCCGGTGCCGCCGCCATCCACGCCGACCAGGAATCGGACGGCGGCATGGCGAGGTGACAGAGGCGCCGACCAAACGTCGACCAGGGCGGAAAGCGTCATGATTAATACCAGTTTAGTACCAAAAATCGAAGATCGTCAATTGGTAGCGCACTGGACTTAACCCTGATGCCGCAGGCCAGCCCGACCGGCGGGTTCAAAGGCTTCGCATCGCGATGGACACGAGGGGAAACAATGCGGACATCCAAGGACGTCGGAGGGCCGGGGCTGCGTGACCACCACCGTACCAGTGGCGCGCTACCCCGCCATGAGGATCAGCCCGTAGCGGGGCGGATGGCGCGCGTCAGATGCGCGGCGTCGCTCAGGCGTCGAGCGACCAGTCCAGGTCGGCGCCCTGCGTGCGGAGCCAGTCCCTGGCGGCAGAGAAGTGCCCGCAGCCGATGAAGGGCGTGGGGCCGCGCGTGGCCGATAGCGGCGAGGGATGGTTGGCCTGCAGCACCTGATGGCGCGAGCCGCCCGCCGACGCGATCAGCGGCGCCTTGGCCTGTGCATGGGCGCCCCACAGCAGATAGACCTTGGGGCTCGTGTCACGCGCGGTCGCTTCGATCAGCGCATCCGTCAGCGACTCCCAGCCCTTGCGGGCATGGCTGCCGGCCTGTCCGTCCTCGACGGTGAGGCTGGTGTTGAGCAGCAGCACACCACGACGCGCCCAGTCGCCCAGATGGCCGGTCATGGCCGGTGCCTGACCCAGGTCACGCATCAGTTCCTTGAAGATGTTGCGCAGCGACGGCGGCAGCTTCTGCCCGGCCGGCACCGAAAACGCCAGCCCTTCCGCCTGCCCCGGCCCGTGATAGGGATCCTGGCCGACGATGACCACCCGCACGGCACTGAGCGGCGTGAGCCGCAGCGCCCGCAGGGGATCAGCCGGATACACCACCGCACCCGCCGCGAGCCGCTCCTGCAGCAGCGCCTGCACCCGCTGTCCGTCCGCACTGGCTCGCCACGCGTCAATGCAAGGCTGCCACCCTCCCCCGACCTGCCAGTCGAGGTCCGCGTGCCGGAGCGCCATCAGTGGAACAACGCCGCCAGCGCGGCGCCGGGATCGTCGGCGCGCATGAAGGCCTCACCCACGAGGAAGGCATTCACATTCGCCTCGCGCATGCGCTGCACATCGGCCGGGCCAAGGATGCCGGACTCGGTCACCAGCAGGCGGTCGGACGGCACCTGGGAGAGCAGCCTCAGCGTCGTATCCAGCGTCACCTCGAAGGTCTTGAGATTGCGGTTGTTGATGCCCACCAGCGGCGTCTTCAGACGCAGGGCGCGGGCCAGCTCGTCACCGTCATGCACCTCCACCAGCACATCCAGGCCCAGGCCCACTGCGCAGTCTTCCAGCTCGGCCATCTGGCCGTCGCTCAGGCTCGCGGCGATCAGCAGGATGCAGTCCGCGCCCATCGCCCGGGCCTCGTAGACCTGGTAGGGATCGATCATGAAATCCTTGCGCAGCACCGGCAGCTGGCAGGCAGCGCGTGCCTCCTGCAGATAGAACACGCCGCCCTGGAAGAAGGACCGGTCGGTGAGCACGCTCAGGCAGGCCGCCCCATGCTGCTCATAGCTGCGGGCGATGGCGGCGGGCTGGAAGTCCTCTCGCAGCACGCCCTTGCTGGGACTGGCCTTTTTGATCTCGGCAATCACCGCGCTGCGGCCGGCCTGCACCTCACGACGCAGGGCGTCCCCGAATCCACGGGGGGCTTCCTCTCGCGATTCGGCCTCTGCCCGCAACACGGCCAGCGGCTTGACGGCTTGAGCTGCGGCGACTTCTTCGCGCTTGACCGCATTGATCCGATCCAGAATGTCAGACACGGGCGGCCTCCTGCGTGGCGGTCACGAACTGGTCGAGCTTGGCGCGCGCGGCGCCGCTGCTGATCGCTTCACGGGCCTTGGCAATGCCGTCGGCGATGCTGCCCACCACATTGCCGGCATACAGCGTGGCGCCGGCATTGAGCAGAACGATGTCGCGGGCAGGGCCTGGCTCATCGCCCAGCACCCCCAGCAGGATGCGGCGGCTTTCCTCCGGACCGCTCACCCGCAGGTTGCGGCTGGAGACCATCTGCAGGCCGAAGTCCTCCGGATGCACCTCGTATTCACGGATCTCGCCGTTGCGCAGTTCTCCCACCAGGGTGGAGGCGCCCAGCGAAATCTCGTCCATGCCGTCCTTGCCATACACCACCACCGCATGCTCGGCGCCCAGGCGCTGCATCACCCGCACCTGGATGCCGACGAGGTCCGGATGGAACACGCCCATCAGGATGTTGGTGGCGCCGGCCGGATTGGTCAGCGGCCCCAGGATGTTGAAGATGGTGCGCACGCCCAGTTCCTTGCGGACCGGGGCGATGTTCTTCATCGCCGGATGGTGGTTGGGCGCGAACATGAAACCGATGCCGGTCTTGTGCACGCAGTCCGCCACCGCCTGCGGGCTCAGGGACAGCGCCACACCCAGGGCTTCCAGCACGTCGGCACTGCCGGTCTTGCTGGAGACGCTGCGGTTGCCGTGCTTGGCGATCTGCGCGCCGGCCGCAGCGGCCACGAACATCGAGCAGGTCGAGATGTTGAAGGTGTGGGCGCCGTCACCGCCGGTGCCCACCACATCCACCAGATGCGGTCCGGGCTGCAGCGGCACCTTGACCGAAAACTCGCGCATCACCTGCGCGGCGGCGGTGATCTCGCCGATGGTTTCCTTCTTGACCCGCAGGCCGACCAGGATGGCGGCGGCGGTGACCGGCGACATCTCGCCGCCCATGATGCGGCGCATCAGGGCCAGCATTTCGTCGTGAAAGATCTCGCGGTGTTCGATGACGCGGGTCAGGGCTTCGTTGTCGGTGATGGGCATGGCCTCAGGCTCCCGTGCGCAGGCAGTGCTCGCGGATGGCGGCAATGGCGCGGTCCACGCCTTCGGCATCCACATCCAGATGGGTGACAAAGCGCAGGCGGTACAGGCCGGTGGCCAGCACGCCGCGCTGTTTCAGGTGGTCCAGCAGACCGGCGCCCAGGGTCGGCGCCACGTCCACGAAGACGATATTGGTCTGCGGCGCTTCCACCGTCACGCCCGGCAGGCCGGCCAGGCCCTCGGCCAGGCGGCGGGCCAGGGCGTGGTCGTCGGCCAGGCGGCGGACGTGATGCGTCAGCGCATGATGCGCGGCCGCAGCCAGCACGCCGGACTGGCGCAGTCCGCCCCCTACCATCTTGCGCCAGCGATGCGCCTGCGCAATGAAGGCCCGCGAGCCGCACAGTACCGAGCCGACCGGTGCGCCGAGGCCCTTGGAGAAGCAGACCGAAACACTGTCGAAATGGCTGCAGATGCGGCGGGCAGCCGCATAGGGGTCGTTGGCGTCGATCGCCACGGCCGCATTGAACAGGCGCGCGCCGTCCAGATGACGGGCCAGGCCGCGACGCTTCGCGAGCGCACTGGCATCGGCCAGATAGTCCATCGGCAGCACCTTGCCGCCAATGGTGTTCTCCAGCGTCAGCAGCCGGGTGCGGGCAAAGTGCGCGTCATCGGGCTTGATGTTGGCCTCGATGTCGGCGAGCGGCAGGGAGCCATCCGGCGCATGATTCAGCGGCTGCGGCTGGATGGACCCCAGCACCGCGGCGCCGCCGCCCTCCCAGCGATAGGTGTGCGCCATCTGGCCGACGATGTATTCGTCGCCGCGCTGGCAGTGGCTCATCAACCCGCAGAGATTGCTCTGGGTGCCGCTGGCCATGAACAGCGCCGCCTCGAAACCGAGCGCTTCCGCCAGGGCGTCCTGCAGGGCGTTGACGGTCGGGTCATCACCAAAGACATCGTCGCCCAGCTCGGCGGCCATCATGGCCTCGCGCATGGCGGCGGTCGGACGGGTGACGGTGTCGCTGCGCAGGTCCACCACAGCGCCGGCGCGGGTCGGTTCAGAGGTCATGGGGCGAGTTCCAGGAAATTGCGCAGCATGGCATGCCCATGTTGCGACAGGATGGATTCCGGATGGAACTGCACCCCCTCCAGCGGCGTGCCCGTCCCGGCCAGGCCGCGATGGCGCACGCCCATGATCTCGCCGTCTTCGCTGCGGGCGGAGACTTCCAGATCATCCGGCAGCGTGCCCTGCTCGATGGCCAGCGAGTGATAACGGATGACGCTGAAGGATTCCGGCAGTCCGGTGAACACGCCGCGGCGGTCGGTGCTGATGGTGCTGGCCTTGCCATGCATCTGCACCTGCGCGCGGATGATGCGCCCGCCCAGCGCCGCGCCGATGCTCTGGTGGCCCAGGCACACACCCAGGATGGGCAGGCGGCCCTTGAAGCGTTCGATGGCGGGCACGCAGACGCCGGCTTCCTTGGGCGTGCACGGGCCGGGGGACAGCACCAGATGGCTGGGCCGCAGGGCGTCGATCTCGTCGAGGGTGATCTGGTCGTTGCGGACCACCTTCACATCGGCGCCGAGTTCGGCGAAATACTGCACCAGGTTGAAGGTGAAGCTGTCGTAGTTGTCGATCATCAGCAGCATGGCTTCGCTCCTTCGTCCGCTCAGAAACCTTCTTCGACCAGCTCGGCCGCGCGCAGCAGCGCACGGGCCTTGGCCTCGGTCTCTTTCCATTCCAGCTCGGGCACCGAATCGGCCACGATGCCGGCCGCCGCCTGCACATACAGCATCTGGTCCATGATGACCCCGGTGCGGATGGCAATGGCCAGGTCCATGTCGCCGCCAAAGCTGAGGTAGCCGCAGGCGCCGCCGTAGATGCCGCGCTTGACGGGCTCCAGCTGGTCGATGATTTCCATCGCACGGATCTTGGGCGCGCCGGAGAGCGTGCCGGCCGGGAAGCTGGCGCGGAAGACGTCCATATTGCCGACGCCCTCCTGCAGGAGGCCCTCGACATTGCTGACGATGTGCATCACGTGGGAATAACGCTCCACCGCAAAGGCATCCGTCACCTTCACCGTGCCGGTGCGGGCGATGCGGCCGATGTCGTTGCGGGCCAGGTCGATCAGCATCAGATGCTCGGCGCGCTCCTTCGGGTCGGCCTTGAGCTCGACTTCCAGCGCCTGGTCCAGCTCCGGCGTGCCGCCGCGCGGACGGGTGCCGGCGAGCGGACGGATGGTGACCTTGCGGCCGTCCGGCGTCTGCTCCTGGCGCACCAGGATCTCCGGCGACGCACCGACGATCTGGAAGTCCCCCATGTCATAGAAATACATGTAGGGGCTGGGATTGAGCGAGCGCAGCGCCCGATACAGGCTGAGCGGGGACTCGGTGTAGCGCTTCTTGAGCCGCTGACCGAAGACGATCTGCATGCAGTCGCCCGCGGCGATGAATTCCTTGGCCCGGTCCACCGACTTCAGGAAGTCGGCCTTGGCGAATTCCCGTTCCACCGGATGGGCCTGACCCCGCACCACCCGCGGCGCGGAGACCGAGTAGCTGAGCTTGTCCCGCAGTTCGGCCAGCCGCTTCTTGCCGCGGAAGTAGGACTCCGGCTGGCCCGGGTCCGCATAGACGATCAAATAAAGCTTGCCCGACAGGTTGTCGATGACCGCGAGTTCTTCGCACTGCAGCAGCATCACGTCCGGCGTGGGCAGGCCGCCGTCCGGGGTGGAGTCTGCGAGGCGAGGCTCGATGTAGCGCACCGCGTCATAACCGAAGTAGCCGGCCAGCCCGCCGCAGAACCGGGGCAGGCCCGGACGCAGGGCCACCTTGAAGCGCTGCTGGTAGGCCTCGATGAAGGCCAGCGGATCGCCCTCATGGGTTTCGATGATCTCCCCGTCACGCAGGATGCGGGTGGTGCGGCCTTCGCTGCGCAGCACCGTGCGCGCCGGCAGGCCGATGAAGGAGTAGCGGCCGAAGCGCTCGCCGCCCACCACCGATTCCAGCAGGAAGCTGTGGCGGCCCTGGCCGTTGCCGGCGCAGAGCTTGAGGTAGAGCGAAAGCGGGGTTTCCAGATCGGCGAAGGCTTCGCTGATCAGGGGGATGCGGTTGTAGCCGTCAGCGGCCAGGCTCTGGAATTCGAGTTCAGTGATCACGTCGTCAAACCTCATGTCAGACGCGTGGCGGGCCGCCATCGGCGGCATCCGGCACACGCGTGCGTCGTCTCAGGTCGCCTGTTGGACCTGCCCCGTGGATGAGGGTGCAGAAGTGATGACGGTAGCCCAGGGTCCGGGATCGGTAGATCCGCTGAAGGTGGACGCGGGGCGGCAAGCAGCAGGCGGCTTCAGGTGAAGTCGTGCGGGCGTCGCCAGGGCCAGGCTCCCCGGTCGTTCGACCCCTTGATGTGCTTGCGCGTGATGAACATAGTGGGAACCAGTGTAGCAGGGGAAGACTCCCGATGTCTTCGGGCTTGCGCTTCCCGCATACTCTCTTGCAGAGCCGGTCCGCCTGGGTGAAGTGATGTGCGGAGCCGGCCGATCCTCGAGGAGGAAGGAGAGAGACATGAGACTTACCCTGATGGCCGCCTCAGTTCTGGCGGTATTGTCCCTGTTGTCGGTGTCGGCCCACGGCCAGACCGCGGCAGGATCCAGCGCTTCGGGCTCGGTGACGCCCGCAGCCTCCAGCACCGCCACCGCGCCGACGACGGCTTCGGCGCCCCCGACTGCGCAGGTCGCAGCTCCCCGCCCGATTGAAGTGGCCGGCGTCAAGTACGACGGCCAGGCGGAAGTGGCGGGACAGAAGCTGGTCCTCAATGGCGCGGGCATCCGCTACAAGGCCATTTTCAAGGTCTATACGGCAGGCCTGTACCTGACGGCACCAGCGAAGACGCCGGATGGTGTGCTGGCGAATGCCGGCCCGAAGCGCCTCTACATCCAGATGCTGCGGGACATCGACGGCGAAGAGCTGGGCAAGCTGTTCACCAAGGGCATGGAGCAGAACGCCACGCCGGCGGAGTTTGCGAGCGCCATCAATGGCGTGCTGCGCATGTCCGAGATCTTCGTGCAGAAGAAGAAGCTCAACACCGGCGAATCGTTCGGGGTGGACTACATCCCCGGCACGGGGACGGTGGTGTTCGTGAACGGCAAGCCGATGCCCGGCGAGGCGATCAAGGAACCGGCCTTCTTCAACCTGTTGCTGAAGATCTGGCTGGGCAAGTCACCGGCGGACAACTCGCTGAAAACGGCGCTGCTCGGCGGGAAGTGAGCCGCTCGGCCTCGCAGTGTGCCTCGCTGCGTGACAAGGGGGCCGGTCTGCGGCTGCGCACGGAATGACTCCCGGCGCGAGCCGCAGGCCGCGCCTGCGCGGCGGGTCAATCCGGGAACAGCTGGTCGAGACGGTCCAGATACAGCGCGGCGGGCACGTCTCGGATCGGCTGGCCGTGGTTGTACCCGTAGCTCACCAGGGCGACGGGGCAGCCCGCGGCGTGGGCCGCCTTCGCATCATTGCTGGAGTCGCCGATCATCCAGGTCGTGGCCGGTGAGGTGCCGAGCGCTTCGCAAGTCTTGAGCAACGGGAGCGGATCCGGCTTCTTGCGCTCGAAGTCGTCGCCGCCGAACACCTGGTCGAAAAAGCCCGACAAGCCCTTGCGCTGGAGCAGATCCCGCGCAAAGGCGGCTGGCTTGTTGGTCAGGCAGGCCATTGGCAGGCCGAGGGCCCGCAACCGGCGCAGGCCTTCCTCCACACCGGGAAAGACGTCGGCATGCGCGCCGTTGAGCACCTCATAGTGCTGCTGGTAGAGCGCCCAGGCCTTGTCGTACTGATCCTGCTGGCCGCCCACTTCCCGCAGCACGCTGCGGATCAGATGCTCGCTGCCCTGCCCGATGGTGTGCTCCACGAAGTCGCGGGAGACACGCGGCAGGGACAGGTCGTCCAGCACCTGGGACAGCACCGCGACGAAGTCGCCGAGCGTGTCGACCATCGTGCCGTCGAGGTCGATCATGAAGCCGGTAGGGACGGGTTGCAGCAGTTTCATAACGTTCCATGGTGGCGCCAGGATCCGTCGGAACTTCTCGCTGAAAGGCGACGTTCATGGGCACGGGTCGAAGGACGGATGCGTTCCCTCGAGATCGTAATCGGCTTCGATCCCCTGCCGACACAGCAGCAAAAGGCGTGCGCTCACAGCTCCAGCTGATCCCGAAGCAGCTTGCCCTGGCGCCGCGACACCTCCACCTGATGCCCGTCGCGCAATGTCACCCGGTAGCCCTCGTTGTGCCACGGCTCGATGGTCTGAATCCACCGCAGATTGATCAGGTGACTGCGGCTCGCCCGGAAAAACAGCTGCGGGTCCAGCCGTTCTTCCAGGGCACTGAGGGTGCGCGGCAGCAACGGACGCTGGCCTTCAAACCAGGCTTGCACATAGTTCCCGCAGGCCTCGAAGCCCGAGACATCACCCAGCCGCACGAACCAGCAGCGCTCGCCATCGCGCAGAAACACCATGTCGTCGGCGCCCTTGCTGCTCGGGGGCGACCCGGACGCAGCAGCCGCCGGCAGGCGCTGCGTCGCGAGCCGCTCACGCGCCCGGTCGAGCGCCGCTTCCAGACGGCCGGGGTCGATCGGCTTGAGCAGGTAGTCCAGCGCGTTGCGCTCGAATGCGGCCAGCGCATGCTGGTCATAGGCCGTGGTGAAGACGACCAGCGGGAGGTGCCGCAGCTGATCCAGCAGGTCAAAACCTGTCGCTCCCGGCAGCTGCACGTCGAGCAGCAGCAGGTCGGGCCGCAAGGTTTCGATGCCTTCCTGCGCAGCGTCGAGCTCGGCGGCCTCGCCCACGATGTCGGCGTCCGGGACCTCGGCCAGCAAGGTGCGCAGCTCCTGCCGCGCCAGGCGCGAATCTTCCACGATGTAGATCTTCATGCCATCAGCTCCACCGTCACCCGCACCTGCCCGCCAGTGGTGTCAATCCGGCACTCGGCGCCGTCGCCCCCGGCACGCTGCAATCGCTCCCGCAGATGCGGCAGCCCGAGCCCTGTGGACGATGGCGATGTGTCGGTGAGCGTGCCACGCGGGAGCCGCCCATCAGGTTCCCACACGCCTGGATTGCTGACCACCATCGTCAGCTGCGCCCCCTGCCGCTTCAACACGATGCCCAGCACGCCGCCGCCGGCCGTGCGCGCAATGCCGTGCTTGATGGCGTTCTCCACCAGCAGTTGCAGCAGCATCGGCGGGAGGGTCGCGCCCTCGGTGGCGGGGTCGATGTCCCAGTGGACCTGGAGCCGGTCCTCATGATGCAACTGCTCCAGCGCCACATAGTCACGCACCACCTTCAATTCGTCCGTCAGCGGCACGCGTTCCTTGGCGCTGTGCTGGAGTGTGTGTCGCAGAGTGTTGGAGAGCCGGCTCAGCATGTCCCGGGCACGGGCCGGGTCTTCATTGATGAGCGCCCTCAGGTTGTTGAGCGCGTTGAAAAGAAAGTGCGGATTGATCTGCGCGCGCAACACCTGCAACTCCAGGGCCCGTGCGGCGGCCTGCGCCTTCCACTTGGCAATCTCCCCCTGCCGCCACCGTTGCAACCACTGCGCGCCGGCCCACCCGAGCAGCCACAGCCACAGCACGATGGCCGTGTTGGCCGTATAGCTGAAGAACACGCCTGGCCCATGCGCCATGCCACGCGGAAATTCCAGCAGGCGCAGCGTCAACCCAGCCAGATTGAACAGCACCAGCAGTGCCTGCACCCCCAACGCCACCATCGGCGGCACCAGCAGCAGCCTCACCAGCAGCGCTCTGGGCGGCAGATCCAGCCAAGCGGCGCGCAGCGCCCAGGCCCGCAGCCCTTCGGTCGCCCCCCACAGGGCGACGCCGAGCACCACCATCACCGTGACCAACGAGCCCGTCAGCCCTTGAAAACTCGACACCATCGTCAGTGAGATCACGACATACACCGTCCAGAGCAGACACTGGATCAACGCGCGGTGGCCGGATCGCATGCGGGGCATCTCCACGATGAAGGTCAAGGCAGGGGCTTGGGCGGCTGGGCAGGCGCCAGGAAGCTTCGCACCTGCGCCTGGAGCCAGGGCGCATCGTCCCACATCAGGAAGTGGTAGCCCCGTTCGCTCATCATCAGCGTCATCCGGGGCAGGCCGGCATATTGCTGGGCCACCAGGCTGCGGGTGCCCTCCATCGTGCTGCCCATCGGCTCATAGGCGGCCCAGGCCGCCAGCACCAGCACCGGCGCCGTGATGGTGGGCAGCAGCGGGCGCAGGTCCGCGCCCCACAGCTCAGACATGGCTTGGATGCTGGTGAGTCGATCGCTGGTCTGGATCCAGTCCAGGATCTGCCGCGTGCGTTCAGCATCCCGGCTCATGCCGCGCGCGCCCTGCGCCGCACCGTCCTTCCAGAGTTCGGGCGGGATGGAGAGCATCTGCTGCCGCATCCCCTGGGCCATCTGCCGCGCCTGCTCGGGCGTGACGCTGGGGCCACGCAGGCCGCCGATGAACGGCAGCGCGTCGACGATGACCAGGCGGTCAATGTCCCCCGGCCGTTGTGCCGCCATCATCAGGGCCAGCGCGCCGCCCAGGCTGTGCCCCATCACCACCGGCCGCTGCAGGTGCTGCGCGTCCAGGTAGGCCCAGAGCCGGTCCCGCATCGCCGGCAGGAACTGCTCGGTCTGGACGGCGGGCTGGCCCGCGAACCCTGGCAACTGCACGATGTGGCACTGCACCTGCGGTTGCAGGGCCGCACAGGTCTCGCTCCAGGTGGCCGCGGCGCTGTTCAGGCCCGGGATCATCAAGACCGGGCGGCCCTCCCCCTGAACCTCGATCCGCAGACCCTGGAACTCGGTGACGGCGGCTTCACAGGACCGGGCCGAGCTCAGGCTGACCACGATGGCCACCGCGACCGCGAACAGACCGGTATTGAAACGGGATTTGACGTTTTGGCAGAACTTCAAGGCGTCCTCCATCGGATGAAGTGATTCGATGGAGGCATCTTCTTGGTCTGCCGCGCTGCGCGGGGGCCCTGGATGATGACCGGCGCGCCGGCGGGACGAGTGGCGCCTCTGGCCGGTCAGCGGCGCAGCGTCGTGGGGTCCTGACTCAGTGCTGCGTCACCACGATCGGATCACCCCGTGTGATGATCATCGTGTGTTCATACTGCGCGGAGAGGTTGCCGGGCACGCCCACCAGCGTCCAGCCGTCATCGGTCTCTTCGACAATGCGGCTCTTGGTGGAGAGGAAGGGCTCGATGGTGATGACCATGCCTTCCTGCAGCAGGCGCTTGTCCTTGGGGTCGTAGTAGCCGGGGATGTGCTCCGGCGCCTCGTGCAGCGCCCGGCCCACGCCGTGGCTGCCCAGGTTCTCGATGATCTTGAAGCCGTAAGTCTTGGCCACCCGCTCGATGGCGGCGCCGATGCCGCTGATCGGCTGCCCGGCACGCGCCTGCTTCATCGCCTGCTCCAGCGCGGTGCGGGTGGCATGGCACAGACGGGTCTTCTGCGGGTTGGTCGGCGGGATGACGCGAGTGCCGCCGGTGTCGGCGAAATAGCCGCCCAGTTCGGCCGACACGTCCACATTCAGGACGTCGCCTGCACGGATCACGCGGCCACCGGGGATACCGTGGGCCGCTTCTTCGTTGATGCTGATGCAGGTGTAGCCGGGAAAGTCGTAGGTCAGCTTCGGGGCCGACTGCGCACCGTGCGATGCCAGCAGGCGACCGCCCAGCTGGTCCAGCTCCTGCGTGGTCATGCCGGGCTCGGCCGTCTCCAGCAGCTCGTGCAGCACCAGCGAGACGATGCGCCCAATGCGCTTGAGGCCAGCAACGTCGTCTTCGGATTCAATGGTCATGAGGTCTCCAATCAGGTTGTCCGGGCAGTGGAGACCACAGCGGAACGCAGGTACAGGAAAGGCGTGCAGGTTACCAAATCGAGGGGGCGCCCGCCTTTGCAGGGTCACTGACGCTGGCCACAATGCGGCGCCATGCGTGCGCCAGTCACTCCACCGTCGGGTTTTTCTTCCGCTGCTCCTTCCGAGCCGCCATTGGAGCTGCCTTTGGCGCCGTCCTTGGCGCCATCGGTCGATGAACCTCCGGAGCGCTCGTCGGAGGCGCCGGCGAGTTCCCCTGCAACGCCGCCATCCGAGGGGCCCGGCAGTCGCCCGACTGGCTCGGCGCTGGAAGTGCTGCGTGCCTTCCTGGTGCTGGGGCTGACGTCCTTCGGCGGCCCGGTGGCGCATCTCGGGTACTTCCGGGCTGAGTTCGTCGAGCGACGCCGCTGGCTGAGCGAGGCGGACTATGCCGACCTCGTCGCCTTGTGCCAGTGCCTGCCGGGGCCGACCAGCAGCCAGGTGGGCATGGGGCTCGGCTTGCAGCGAGCGGGCGGCGCGGGCGCACTGGCCGCGTGGGTCGGCTTCACGATGCCGTCGGCGGTCCTGCTGACCTTGGTGGCGCTCGGGGTGCAGCAAGGATCATCGCCGCTGGTGCTGGGGGCCTTGCATGGGCTCAAGCTGCTCGCGGTGGCGGTGGTCGCCCAGGCGGTCTGGGCGATGGGGCGCAGCCTGTGTCCTGATCTGCCGCGGAAGCTGCTGGCCCTCATCGCAGCACTGCTGGTGCTGGCGCTCCCATCGGCCGTCGGTCAGCCGGGCGCGCTGGTGCTGGGGGCGTTGGCCGGGATGTGGGCGCTGCCTCGCTTCGGCCGAGCCGGAACGAGCGATCATCCAGCGCAAGCGCGACAGGACGGCCACACGCACGCCGCCGCCTCACCGCAGCGATCTCCATCAGAGTCGTTGTTGGTCAGCCGCCGGACTGGATGGGCGGCACTGATCGCCTTCATCGTCCTTCTGGCCGGTCTTTCCCTGCTCGCTCACGGCACCGACTCCCGCCTGTGGGCGGCACTGTGGATCTGCTACCGCGCCAGCGCGCTGGTCTTCGGTGGCGGCCACGTGGTCCTTCCCATGCTGGATGCCGGCTTCGTGCAGACCGGCTGGATGAGCGCCGAGCAGTTCCTCGCTGGCTACGGCGCCGCCCAGGCGGTTCCGGGCCCGCTGTTCACCTTCGCGGCTTATCTGGGCGCCGCAGTGCCGCTCTCCGGCGTCTCCAGCGCCTGGATCGGCGCAGGGCTCCTGCTGCTGGCCATCTTTGCACCCGCCTGGCTGACGCTGATGGCCGCCCTGCCCTTCTGGCACGCGCTGCGCCAGCGTGCGGGGTTCCGCAATGCGCTGACCGGCATCAATGCCGCGGTGGTGGGATTGCTGACGGCTGCGCTCATCACGCCGGTGGCCAGCAGTGCGCTTCACAGCGCAGCGGACGTTCTGCTGGTTGCCGGCGCGCTGGTGCTGCTGATCCGACTGCGCTGGCCGCCCCTGGTGCTGGTGCTGCTGATGGCCGGGATGGGCGGCGGATGGGCATTGATCGGTTGATCGGTGCGGTCCCGCTGCTGACGGCGTTCGCACCGCTGGAGGCGCTCACGCGGGGCGGGCGGGAGCTATCACGGGCCTCACAGGACGCGGCGGACCCACAGTAAAGCTGCCCTGCGTCCCCCGGCTCACCGGGCCGTCGCCTCAGACGAGGTCCAGCAACGACGCCAACAAGGCCACATTCGCCAGCCCCACGGCCCCGAAGATCGCCCAGGCGGCACCTCGCAGCCACGGTCCGTTGGCAAAGACACCCATCAGCGAGCGGTCACTGGTCATGCGGATCAGCGGCCACATCGCAAACGGCAGTTGCAGGCTCAGCACCACCTGACTCGCCACCAGCAGCCGTCCGACGCCGCCCTCCCCCAGCCACCACACGCCAACAAACGCCGGCACCAGCGCAATGGCCCGCGTCACCAGCCGCCGCTGCCAGCACGGAATCTTCAGCTGCAGGAATCCCTCCATCAGCACCTGCCCTGCAATCGTCCCGGTGAAGGTCGAACTCTGTCCCGCAGCCAGCAGCGCAATGCCGAACAGCATCGACGCCAGCGCACTGCCCACCAGCGGATCCAGCAGGTGGTAGGCATCCTGGATCTCCGTCACCTCGGTATGGCCCCGCGCATGGAAGGCGGTGGCCGCCAGCGTCAGGATCGCCGCATTGATCAGCAGCGCCAGCGAGAGGGACACCAAAGTGTCGAAGGTGCACAGCCGCAGCCCGTCCTGCAGCGCCGCCGGAGATCGCCCGATGCGCCGCGTCTGCACGATGGACGAATGCAGGTAGAGGTTGTGCGGCATCACTGTCGCGCCGAGGATGCCGATGGCCAGCAGCAACGCATGCCGGTCGTGCACGGCCACGCCGTTGGGAACGAAACCCTGCATCACCGCCGCCCAATCAGGCCCGACCAGTACCAGTTGCACCGCAAAACAGACCCCGATGGTCATCACCAGTCCCAGGATGATGGCCTCCACCTGCCGGAATCCCCGCCCCTTCAGGCCCAGGACGATCAGCGTGTCCAGTGCCGCCAGGCCGACTCCGCCCATGAGCGACATGCCGAACAGCAGGTGCAGCGCCAGCGCGGTGCCCAGCACCTCGGCCACATCGCAGGCGATGATCGCCAGCTCCGCCATGAGCCACAAAGTGAGGTTGACCGGTCGCCGGTAACGAGCGCGGCAGGCCTGGGCCAGATCCATCTGGGTGACGATGCCCAGCCGCAAGGACAGGGTCTGCAGCACCATGGCGGCGAGGCTGGACGCCAGCACCACCCACAACAGCGCATGGCCGAAGCGAGACCCGGCCTCGATGTCGGTGGCCCAGTTGCCGGGGTCCATGTAGCCCACCGACACCAGCAGGCCCGGGCCGGCCACCTTCAGCAGGCGTCGCCACAGGGGGCCCTGGGTGGGCAATGGAATCGATCCGTGGACTTCGGAAGGACAAAACGGCGCCGTGGCCGTGGTCGGAAGACGAAACATGGGGACGGATTGTGCGGCGTCCTGAAAGACGAAGGGCGGACTCCCGCTAGAAGTCCGCCCCATCCCTTTGCCCATCACCTCAAAGTCGTCCGGCTTTCGCCTCTGCGGTTCAGCCACCATTTCCGTTCCGCATGAGTTGAAGATTACGCGGGTGCGCTGCAATCGCCCAGTCAAGGACGCCGCCTTGGACCCTCGGAGGATCCAGCAAAGGCGTGTCAGTCAATGACTGACACCAAAGACGGACAAGGCGTTGGACGCGCGCCGAGACGCGCGGCAAAGTGGAGACAGTGACGATCGTCGCGACGTCGCCCCGTGCTCAGCGCAGCAGGCGATACAGCGTATTGCGCCCGATGCCCAGACGCCGGGCAGCTTCGGAGACGTTGCCTTGACATTCTGTCAACACCTGGCGCGCGTGGGCCTTGGCATGCCCGCGGAGGGCGGCGGAGGGCGCAGCGGGACCGGAAAGGCCGGCAAGGCCGGAGGGGCCAGTGGTGCCAGTGGTGCCAGTGGTGCCAGTGGTGCCAGGAGCATCCGTCCAATGTGTGGCGTCTGTGGCGGTCACTTCACCCGCCGTCCATTCCGCTTGAAGATCCTCCGGCAGATGCTCGATCTGGATCTCGCGCTCCCAGGGCTCCAGCATGGCGACGGCCACGCGCAGGGCCTGCTCCAGTTGACGGACGTTGCCTGGCCAGGCGTAGCGCTGCATCAGCGTCATCAATGATGGCGCCACCGACACTTCAACGCCCGCGCCACCGTTGCCCGCGATGGATTGCAGATGCGTGTTCTGATACGGCGCGGGCGAGTGCTGCGCCTGTGCTTGTGCTTGTGCTTGTGCCTGTGCCTGCGACTGCGGCGCCACGATCCGCCGCAGCAGCCGCTGCACCAGCGCGGCCAGATCAGTGCGAGCGCGCAGCGGCGGAACGGTCAGGGCCAGTCCATTGATCCGGTAATAGAGGTCCTCCCGAAAGCGCCCCTCCTCCACCATGGCGCGCAGGGGTCGATGACTGGCGCAGATCAGCTGCACGTCCACGGATACTGCCGCGCCGCCGCCCAGGGGCTGCACCTGCCGGTCCTGCAGAACGCGCAGCAGCCGCGCCTGGAGCGGCAGTGGCATGTCACCGATCTCATCGAGGAACAGCGTGCCCCCGTGGGCCTGGCGCAACCGACCGGCAGCCCCTTCCCGCGAGGCACCGGTAAAGGCGCCGCCGCGGTAGCCGAACAGCTCGGCCTCGATCAGCCCTTCCGGCAGCGCAGCGCAGTTCACCGCCACATAGGGCCCCTTGCAGCGCAGGCCGCTGTCGTGCACCGCCCGCGCCAGGACATCCTTGCCCACGCCCGACTCGCCTTGCAGCAGCAGGGTTATGGGCTTGTTCAAGACCTTGTGAAGACGGCGAAGCAGTTGATGGACCGTCGGGTCGCCAAGATCAAGCGCGGCCAGCGGAGCGGGCCACTCCGCGTCCGGGCTGCGCTCCGGCATCTGCAGCGGGGTCCACGTCCTCGCGGACGGAACACCGGTACGCGGTGACTGCGCCAATCGGCTTGGCAAGAGACCTCCCGCTGATGGGGCAACCGCCGCAGCATCCGCAGCATCCGCAGCATCCGCAGCAGGCGTGGCCGGCATGGCAGGCGCATCACGCCCACCATCAGGCGCATTCCAGTCAACCGCGACGGGCGCAGCGGAGCCGGGGACCGAAAGTCCCCTCGCATCTGCGCCGGGGACCGAAAGCCCTCTCGCATCTGCGCCGATGCGCTCACCGCCGTCCAGCGCGGGGATGACGCTGACGGGCTCGCTGGCACCCGGCCTCCGATCGCTTTCGCCGCAGCCGCTGGGGGGCGATGCAAGCCCACTCCGGGCGTGATGCATACCGTGAGACTCAGGATGGCGCCCGGTCGAAAGGTTCGCGCCAGAGGCGAGGTCGCCCATGGCGCCAGAAGCGGCGCCGGCCGTGCGATCCGGATGTGCGTGCCCGATCGACGCCCCTTCGTCGTTCCGCTCAGACAGGGCCAGCCTCTCCGCGCCCACCCACCGCCGACGCCAGGCCGCCGGCACGCTCGCCCGCACCCACAGCGCTGTCGCGTCACCCTCGCGCCGCACGCACTGCGGCGCAGCATCGTCCATGCATGCCCAGGTCAGTAATTGCGGCCACGGGATCGGCAGCACCGCCTCCAGCCGCAGTGACCGCGACGCCTCCGCGCCGAGCCACCCCAGCGCGGTCTCATTGCCGCCAATGATCCAGCCCTCCTCGCTGACCGCCAGCAGGCCCTCGCCCGCCGTGTCCAGCCCTTCGCGCTGGGGATGCAGCTGCAGCCGCAGCGCCTGTGCATGCCGCGTCTGGAACAGCCGGTGCTCCACCGACCGCGCCGCCATCCGGACCAGCGCCAGCGTGTGCCGATGGAAGTTGCGCTGATCGCCGGAGATGTCCAGCACGCCCAGCACCCGTCCTTGCGGATCCCGGATCGGCGCCGCCGTGCAGCTCAGAAAGCCGTTCCGCTCCAGATAGTGCTCCCCGCCCATCACCGCCACCGGCCGGCGCTCCACCAGCGCCGTGCCGATGGCATTGGTTCCCCGCCAGCGCTCGTCCCAGATGGCACCCGGCCGCAGGGCCACCCGCTGCGCGCGGTCCACAAACCGGCCATCCCCCAGGGCCTGCAGCAGCAGCCCTTGACCGTCCGACAGGATGACCATGCCGTCGCTGTCCCGCGTCTGGGCAAACAGGTCCTGCATCACCGGCCGCGCATGCGCCACCAGCTCATGCTGCTGCTCCAGCGCCCGCATCAGCTGCGCCGACGATGCATGTGGCGCGCCGGGCGTGCGGCCGACCGGGCTCAGCCCGGCCGCATGGCTGCGCAGCCAGCTGCGACTCAGGCCCGCGTCCGGCAGGTTCAGCCGCAACTCACCCGTTTCCAGCAGCTCCCGCCGCGCGGCACGCAGCCGCCCCGGCGCCACTGCGGCGATCGAAGTCTTGGACATCGCTTGTCTCCTGGCGGACGTTCTGCCTGTCGTCCTGCCTGATGTGCTGTTCCATCTTGGAACACCTGTTCCGCCTGTGCTGTCGCGGCGCAGGTACGCCCGCCCATCCTCACCGCGTTGACGCCAGATGGGAAGGGGCCAAGCCCGGATTTACGCAGATCCGACCTGCGCTTGACCCCGGTTTCGCCTGATTCCTGCTGAAACCTCATCCGGAGGCGCCTGCGGTGCGGCCTGGCATGGCGCCTGCAATGCAGACCCCGCTCATCCACCACAAACCCACAAACGGAGACAGTCCATGATCTACGCCCAGCCTCATCAAGCAGGCGCCTTGCTGCAGTTCAAGCCCCGTTATGACAACTTCATCGGTGGCCGCTGGGTCGCCCCGGTGGAGGGCCAGTATTTCGATGTGATCACGCCCATCAGCGGCAAGGTCTACACCCAGGCTGCCCGCTCCTCCGCGGCGGACATCGAACTGGCGCTGGACGCTGCCCATGCCGCCAGCGCGAAATGGGGCGCCACACCGGCGGCCGAGCGGGCCAATGTCCTGCTGCGCATTGCCGACCGCATCGAACAGAACCTGGAGCGGCTCGCCTACGCCGAGACGGTGGACAACGGCAAGCCCATGCGCGAAACGCTCAATGCCGACGTGCCGCTGGCGGTGGACCACTTCCGCTATTTCGCCGGCTGCCTGCGGGCGCAGGAAGGAGCGCTCAGCGAGATCGACGCGCACACCGTCGCCTATCACTTCCATGAGCCGCTGGGCGTGGTGGGCCAGATCATCCCGTGGAACTTCCCGCTGCTGATGGCCGCCTGGAAGCTGGCTCCCGCCCTGGGCGCCGGCAACTGCGTGGTGCTCAAGCCGGCCGAATCCACCCCGGTGAGCATCCTGCTGATGGCCGAGCTGATCGCCGACCTGCTCCCACCGGGGGTGCTCAACATCGTCAATGGCTACGGCAAGGAAGCCGGCATGCCGCTGGCGCAGAGCAAGCGCATTGCCAAGGTCGCCTTCACCGGCTCCACCGCCACCGGCCGGGTGATTGCGCAGGCCGCGGCCACCAACCTGATCCCCGCCACGCTGGAGCTGGGCGGCAAGAGCCCCAACATCTTCTTCCCGGACATCGCCGCCCAGGACGACGACCTGCTGGACAAGGCCATCGAAGGTCTCGTGCTGTTTGCCTTCAACCAGGGGGAGGTGTGCACCTGCCCGTCCCGCGCGCTGATTCATGAGTCGATCTACGACCAGTTCATCGCCCGCGCCATCGACCGGGTCAAGGCCATCCGCCAGGGCAATCCGCTGGACACCGAAACGATGATGGGCGCGCAGGCCTCGTCGATGCAACTCGACAAGATCCTGTCGTATCTCGAGATCGGCAAGCAGGAAGGCGCGCAGTGCCTGATTGGAGGGGGACGTGCGGACTTCAGCGGCGATCTGGCCGGCGGCTATTACATCCAGCCGACGCTCTTCAAGGGCAACAACCAGATGCGCATCTTCCGTGAGGAAATCTTTGGACCGGTGCTGGCCATCACCACCTTCAAGACCGAGGAAGAAGCCCTGGCAATTGCCAACGACACCCCCTACGGCCTGGGCGCGGGCGTGTGGTCGCGGGACATCAACACCGCCTTCCGCATGGGCCGCGCCATCCAGGCCGGGCGGGTGTGGACCAATTGCTATCACGCCTATCCGGCACATGCGACCTTCGGCGGCTACAAGGAATCCGGCATCGGTCGCGAGACCCACAAGATGATGCTGGACCACTACCAGCAGACCAAGAACCTGCTGGTGAGCTATTCGCCGAAGAAGCTCGGGTTCTTCTGACCGGCCTCAGCTCAACCGGAACACCGACACCGCCTGCACCAGCTGCGTCGCCTGCCGCTCCAGGCTGTCGCTGGCGCCGGCGGACTGCTGCACCAGGGCGGCGTTCTGCTGGGTGGTCTTGTCCAGGTCGCTTACCGCGGCGCTGACCTGCGCAATGCCGGACGCCTGCTCCCGGGTGGCGTGGCCGATGGACGAGATCAGCCCGCTCACGCGTTGAATCTGCTGCACGATGTCGTTCATCGCGCGGCTGGCTTCATGCACCTGGCGGCCGCCGGCCTCCACCCGCTCGACGCTGTCGCTGATCAGCGTCTTGATCTCCCGCGCGGCCTCGGCGCTTCGCTGCGCCAGGCTGCGCACCTCGCCGGCCACCACCGCGAATCCACGGCCCTGCTCACCGGCACGGGCGGCTTCCACCGCCGCATTCAGCGCCAGAATGTTGGTCTGGAAGGCAATGCCGTCGATCACGCCGATGATGTCGCCGATGCGCTTGCTGGAGGCGGTGATGCCTTCCATCGTCGTGTTGACCTCGCGCACCACGTCGCCGCCCTGCGACGCTGCCGCGGTGGCCTGCACCGCCAGGTCCTCGGCCTGCTTGGCGGCATCGGCATTGCTCTTCACCGTGGCGCTCATCTGCTCCATCGACGCGGCGGTCTCCTGCAGGCTGGCAGCGGCCTGCTCGGTGCGGGCGCTGATCTCGTTGTTGCCGGTCACCAGATGCCCACTGGACGACTTCACCGTCACCACCTGATCGGCGATGTCGTCGATCACCCAGCGGAACATCAGCCCCAGCTGATTCACTGACCGCAGCGCCATGCCGATTTCGTCGACGCGGTTGAAGTCAACGCCTTCACGGGCGTCCCCACCCGCCACGCGGCGCGCATGCTCGGACAGGGTTTGCAAAGGCCCGACGATCTGCTGCTCCACGAAGACCATCGCGGCCAGTCCGAGCACCACCAGTGCGGCGGTCCATCCCAGGGAGGCGGTCAGGCTGGCGGCACTCGCCAGCTGCGCGGCCACCGCCAGCACCAGCAGGGCCAGCATCGGCAGGCGCAGGCGCCAGCGCACCGGCATCGTCTTGCGCCAGTTGGCCCAGCCGGACAGACCGCGTCGCAACACCACGCCCTTGTGGAAGCGCACGCCGTCCGCCTTGCCTTCGCGCATGTCCTTGTAGAGGGCTTCGGCGCCCGCCACTTCCTCTGCCGAGGGTTTGGTGCGCACTGACATGAAAGCAATCGGCCGGTTATTGCGCAGGATGGGCGTGGCATTGGCCCGCACCCAGTAATGGTCGCCATTCTTGCGGCGGTTCTTCACCAGCCCGGCCCAGCTTTCGCCCGCCTTGAGCGTCTCCCACATGTCCCGGAAGGCTTCCGGCGGCATGTCGGGGTGGCGGATCATGTTGTGGGGCTGCCCGGCCAGTTCCTCCGAGGTATAGCCGCTGGCCTCGGTAAAGGCATCGTTGGCATACCGGATGTAGCTCTGGGTGTCCGTGGTGGACATGAGCGTCGAGTCGTCCGGGATCTCGTAAGCCTGTTGGGTCACCGGCAGGTTTTGGCGCATCAGAGTCCTCCTGTTTTGTGTGGATGCGGTGGGGCGCCCCGATCCGCAGCAATGCAGGGCCGCTGGGCGCCTACACAAGGTTTCGCCGCTGCGTCCTGGCCTTGGTCAAGGTTATGCCAATGCCGTGCGCCGGGGAACTCCCCTCTTCCTCTGGTTTGAGAACGGACAAATTCCGCGTGGTAGCAAGTCACAGCTTCGCTGTATGAAACTTTTGTCTAATGCCAAAGACAAATGTCTAGAATGGCGTCATGAACAGTTCCAAGGACCAGCTGCTTGCCCTGGTCGAAGCCAATCCCTTCATCACCCAGCAGGCGCTGGGGGACGCCCTGGGCCTCTCACGCTCCGCCGTGGCGGGCCATCTGGCCCAGCTGGTCAGGGAGGGGCGCATCCTCGGGCGGGCCTATGTGCTGCCCAGCCGGCAGCCGCTGGTCTGCATCGGCGGTACCAACCTCGACCGCAAGCTCCGTTCGCTGGAAGCACCGCGTATGGGCAGCTCCAATCCGGCCCGCCAGTTCGAATCCCCGGGCGGCGTGGCCCGCAACATCGCCGAGAACCTGGCTCGGCTCGGTTTGCCGGTCCATCTGCTGACCGCCGTCGGGCGGGACGCGGCCGGCCAGGCGCTGCTCGCTGACCTCCAGGCCCTGGGCGTGGACTGCACCGGCAGCGTGCAGGCAGCGGATGCGCCCACCGGCAGCTACACCGCCGTGCTGGACGAACAAGGGGACCTGATGCTGGCCATGGCCGACATGGCGCTGACCGATCGCCTGGACAGCGATTTCATTCGCCGCTGCGCCCCTCAACGCGCGGCCGCCCGCTGGCTGGTGGCCGACCTGAATCTACCCGCGCCCGCGCTGGCAGTGCTGCAACAGGAAGCGGTGACCCGCCAGCAGCATCTCGTGGTCGTGGCGGTCTCGGTGCCGAAGATGCAGCGGCTGGGAACATCGCTGGCGGGCATCGATCTGCTGGTGCTGAACCGCACCGAACTCTCCGCCCTCATGGGCGACGCACTGGCCACCGACACCGCACTGAACGACGCCTGGCAGGCCCTGCGGGCCCGCGGGCTGCAACGGCTGGTGATGAGCGATGGCGCCCAGGGCGTGCGCTTCAGCGACGGCGACACCCTCAGCGCCATGGCTGCGCCCAAGGTGCCGAGAGGCCGCATGCGCGAGGTCACCGGCGCGGGCGATGCCCTGTCCGCAGGCATCGTCGCCGCCCTCCACCGACAGCCGCAGGACCTGCGGGCCGCCTGCAAGCTGGGCCTGTCACTCGCCGCCCTCACGCTGCAGACGGACGCCACGGTCAGCCGTGAACTGAGTCCGGCGCTGCTGGCCTGACGGCCTGCACTGCGTGCTGCGAACCTTCCTGACCGATAGAAAGCGACCCATGACTGACTTCTCCGCCACCGTGACTGCCACGGCCCCTTCGGCCTCCCGCCTGGACGCCCAGTCGCTGATCGCCTTCTCGCCCGAAGTGGCGGCCGCGCGTGACGCGGGCCGGCCGATCGTCGCGCTCGAATCCACCATCATTTCGCACGGCATGCCCTACCCGCAGAACGTGCAGACCGCCCGCGAAGTGGAAGCCATCGTGCGGGAACACGGCGCCGTGCCAGCCACCATCGCCGTGCTCGACGGACGCATCCGCATCGGTCTGGACGATGAACAGCTGGAACTGCTGGGCCGCTCGCCGGACGCGATGAAGCTCAGCCGCCGGGACCTGCCCTTCGCGCTGAGCGCCCATCGCATCGGCGCGACCACCGTGGCCGCCACCATGATCTGCGCCCATCTGGCGGGCATTGAGGTGTTTGTCACCGGCGGCATCGGCGGTGTGCACCGAGGCGCCGAGACGTCCTTCGACATCTCCGCCGACCTGCAGGAACTGGCGCGCACACCGGTGGCGGTGGTCTGCGCCGGCGCCAAGAGCATCCTGGACCTGCCGCTGACGCTCGAATACCTGGAGACGCACGGCGTGCCGGTGATCTCGGTCGGGCAGGACCACTTCGCGGCGTTCTACACCCGGGACAGCGGCTTGAAGGCCGACTTCCGCATGGATGATGCAGCGCAGCAAGCCGCCTTCCTGCGCACCAAGTGGGCGCTGGGACTTGCAGGTGGCGCGGTCATCAGCAATCCGGTGCCGGTGTCCGATGAAATGCCAGCGGTGCGCATTCAAGGCTTCATCGAACAGGCGCTGGCCGAAGCGCAGGCGGGGGGCATCAGCGGCAAAGCGGTCACGCCCTACCTGCTGGCCCGCATCAAGGACCTGAGCGGCGGCGCCAGCCTGGTCACCAACATTGCACTGGTCAAACACAATGCCAAGGTGGGCACCGCATTGGCAGTGGCATTGAATCAGCAGCGCTGACGCGGGCGGCGTCAAGGCATCACAGGCGGTGATTCAGCGGTGATCCAGCGGTCATCCAGCGGTGATTCGTCTGCGATTCGTCAGCAGTCATCGCCGGCGCGATTGATCGGCGCGATTCATTGCACCGCGCGATTCATTCGCGCGTCGTGACGCCTCAGTGACACAGCGACGCGGCTGAATCGCACAGCGGAAAGTCCTGCAAACGCTTTCGGGGAAGCCGCAACAACATGACGTCCGGCACCCCCGGCACTGCGAAAACTTCCCGCTGGCGGACTTCGCCTCGCTCCAATCGCACAGGTTCGCCGGGACAATCCCACGATTAACGGATGCGAAACATTGGTCAGCAAATGCTGCCCTAAGCTTTCGCGCCCTGCCAGCCTGTCGTTGGAGAAAGTCAAAGCATGCGCCGCAAGCCTGTTGTCCTGTCGCTGATCATCCTGCTGCTGCTCGCCGGTGGCGGCTGGTGGTGGAAATCCCGCAGTTCACAGGCAGCGCATGCGGACGGCAGCCCCGCCACCGCAGGGGCACCCGGCGCGCGCGCTTCAGGCGCCGGCGGCATGCAGACGGTCGGTGTGGTGCCGGCCCGTCAGCAGGACGTGCCGGTGGTGGTGGAAGCCAGCGGCACGGTCGCCGCGCTCAATCAGGTCGACATCCGGGCGCAGACCACCAGCACCGTGCGCGAAGTGCTGGTGAAGGATGGGCAGTCGGTCACCCAGGGCCAGGTGCTTTTCCGCTTCGATGAACGGGCCGACCGGGCCAATCTCGACAAGGCCCGCGCCCAGCTGGCGCGGGACAAGGCCGCCCTCGCCGACCTGCAGCGCCAGTACGAGCGGGCCAAGGAACTCGTGGCCCAGCAGTTCGTCGCGCAGAGTGCGCTGGACACCGCACTGGCGAATCTGGAGGGCGGTCGCAGCCTGGTGACGGCCGATGAGGCCGCCGTGCAATCCGCCCAGGTGGCGCTGAGCTACAACGAGCTCCGTGCGCCCTTCAGCGGCCGCGCCGGTGCGGTGAATGTCTGGCCGGGCAGTCTGGTGCAGGCCAGCGCCAGCGGCACCCCGCTGGTGAACATCGTGCAGATCGATCCGGTCGGCATCACCTTCAACCTGCCGGAAACCGAACTCGCGCCGGTGCTGGAAGCCATGCGCCCCGGCCCCAATGGGGCCCGCCCCGCCGCACCGGAAGTGCAGGTGATGCAGCCCGGCCTCGACACCGGCAGCCGTGGCAGCCAGGCCGAACCGGTGGCCCGCGGCAAGCTGATCTTCGTGGACAACCTGGTGGATGCGTCCACCGGCACCATCAAGCTCAAGGCGGAATTCGAGAACAAGCAGCAAAAGCTCTGGCCCGGCCAGTACCTGCGGGTGCGCATGCTGCTGCGCAGCATCAAGAATGCGGTGGTGATTCCGCAGGCGGCGATCATCCTGCGCGGCACGGAGCGCCAGGTCTACATCGTGACGCCGGAGAAGACCGCGCAGCTCAAGACGGTGCGCCTGCGTTACGTCTTCGGTGAGATGGCGGTGGTGGAGGGCGTGGAAGCCGGCGCCACCGTGGTGCTGGACGGCAAGCAGAACCTGCGCCCCGGGGCACCGGTGAAGACCCAGCCGGCGGCCGTGGATCCCGCCGCAGCGGTGCGTCAGCAGGCGGAAGCCTCGGCAGCCGCCGCCACCCGGATGGCAGCAGCCTCCGGCAGCAGCGGCAAGTCCGACGGCACCGGCGAGTGAAAGGTCCGGCATGAACCTCACCGAATTGTTCATCCGGCGGCCCGTCATGACGGTGCTGCTGAACATCGCGCTGGTCATTGGCGGTCTGGCCGCCTGGAGCCGGATCCCCGTCGCGGCGCTGCCCAGCTTCAACACGCCCATCATCAACGTGCAGGCCAGCCTGCCCGGCGCCAGCCCGGACACGATGGCGTCCTCGGTCGCGCTGCCGCTGGAGAAGCAGTTCTCCACCATCGCCGGCATCACCACCATCTCGTCCACCAATACGCTGGGCAACAGCTCACTGACGCTGGAATTCGATCCCTCGCGCGACATCGACGCCGCGGCCGTGGACGTGCAGGCTGCGCTGTTCCGGGCGCTGCGCGCGCTGCCGACCGAGATGACCACGCCGCCGTCCTACCGCAAGGTGAATCCGGCGGATGCGCCGGTGCTGCTGGTGGCGTTGACCTCGCCGTCGATCAACCTCTCCGAGCTGAACGACTATGCGGAAAACCTGATCACCCCGAGCCTGTCGACCATCGACGGCGTGGCCCAGGTCTCGATCTACGGCCAGAAGCGTTATGCGGTGCGCATCAAGGCCCGCAATGAACTGCTCCAGCAGCGCAACATCACGCTGGACGAGTTGCAGGCCGCCATCCGCGGCGCCAATGCCAACACCCCCGTCGGCACGCTGGACGGCTCGCGCCAGACGCTGACCATCCAGGCCAACAAGCAGCTGCGCGATGCGCAGGCCTTCGGCGGCATCGTGGTGGCCACCCGCAACGGCGCGCCGGTGTTCCTGCGGGACGTGGCGGACGTGCAGGACAGCTTCGAGACGGTCAAGTCCTTCTCCAACTTCAACGGCGAGCGCTCCATCGTGCTGGCCGTGCAGCGCCAGCCGGACGCCAACACCGTCAAGGTGGTGGATGCGGTCAAGGACATGCTGCCCCGCTTTGCCGCGCAGCTGCCGGCATCGGTGAAGATGAGCACGCTGAACGACCGCTCCATCTCCATCCGCGAATCGCTGCACGACGTCTACTTCACCCTGGCGCTGACCGTCGTGCTGGTGGTGATGGTGATCTTCCTGTTCCTGCGCCGCATGGTGGCGACGCTGATCCCGACGCTGTCGCTGCCGATTTCGCTGATCGGCGCGCTGACGCTGCTCTACGCGCTCGGCTACAGCCTCGACAACATCTCGCTGCTCGGCATCACGCTCGCGGTGGGTCTGGTGGTGGACGATGCCATCGTGATGCTGGAGAACATCGTTCGCCACGTGGAGGACGGCATGGCGCCGTTCGATGCGGCCATCCGCGGTGCGCGGGAGATGTCCTTCACCATTCTCTCCATCTCGATCTCGCTGGTGGCGGTGCTGATCCCCATCTTCTTCATGCCGGGCGTCATCGGCCTGCTGTTCCATGAATTCGCGGTGGTGGTGTCGCTGTCCATCCTGGTGTCGGCGGTGGTGTCGCTGACCCTGGTGCCGATGCTCTGCAGCCGGTTCCTGAAGCATCATCACGAAGCCAAGGAAAACGCGCTGGGTCGCGCGTTTGAAGCGGGCTTCACCGGCCTCGTCAACTTCTACACCCGCACGCTGGACTGGGCCCTGGCCCATCGGATGCTCGTGGGTGGTGTGGCGGTGCTGAGCTTCATCGCCAGCGCCTGGCTCTACATTGCCATTCCCAAGGGCTTCTTCCCCGAGGAAGACATCGGACAGATCCAGGCCAGCACCGAAGCGTCGGAAGACATTTCCTTCGCCGCCATGACGGTGCTGCAGGAGCGGGTGGCCGAGATCGTCAAGAACAATCCGGCGGTGGCCAGCGTGTCGGCGGCGGTCGGTGGCGGGGGCGGCGGCGGTCAGGTCAACACCGGCCGGCTGTTCATCAACCTCAAGTCGCGCGGCGACCGGCCCGCCATGCCGCAGGTGCTGGAATCGCTGCGCAAGGACCTGCGCACCGTCCCCGGCATCGCCGTTTATCTGCGCCCGGTGCAGAACCTGCAGCTGGGCGGCCGGCAGTCCAAGAGCCGTTATCAGTTCACCCTGCAGTCAGTCAGCGCGGGTGAGCTCAACAGCTGGGCCGAGAAGCTCCAGGACAAGCTCAAGGCCGACCCGATCTTCCGCGACGTGACCAGCGATTCCCAGTTGCGCGGCCTGCAGGCGAATCTGGTGATCGACCGCGAACGGGCGACGCTGCTCGGCGTGCAGATGCAGGACCTGCGCAACGCGCTCTACAGTGCCTTCGGCGAGCGGCAGGTCTCCAGCATCTATGCGGAGAGCAACACCTACCAGGTGATCATGGAAGCCACCGACGGCGACCGGCTGAGCGAAGACGCCTTCAGCAAGATCTACCTGCGCGGCAAGAACGCAACGATGGTGCCGCTGACGGCCTTTGCCAGCGTCAAGCGGGAGCTGGGTCCGACGGCGGTGAACCACCAGGGGCAGCTGCAGGCGGTGACGCTCAGCTTCAACCTGGCGCCGGACGTGCCCCTGGGCCAGGCCACCGGCCGGGTGGACGGTTATGCGCGGGAGATCGGCCTGCCGCCGACCATCATCACCAGCTATGGCGGCGATGCGGCCGTCTTCAAGGACTCGCAGGGCGGCCAGCTGATGCTGATCCTGCTGGCGGTGGCGGTCATCTATGTGCTGCTGGGCGTGCTGTATGAGAGCTACATCCACCCGATCACCATCCTGGCCGGCCTGCCGTCGGCGGCGGTGGGCGCGCTGATCACGCTGGAGCTGGCCGGCATGGAGCTGACGGTGATCGCCACCATCGGCATCCTGATGCTGGTGGGCATCGTCAAGAAGAACGCCATCATGATGATCGACTTCGCCCTCGATGCGCAGCGCAATGGCGGCATGTCACCGGCGGAGGCCATCCGCGAGGCCTGCATCCTGCGCTTCCGTCCGATCATGATGACGACGCTGGCGGCACTGATGGGTGCGCTGCCGATCGCGCTGGGCCTGGGCGCCGGCGCGGAATTGCGGCAGCCGCTGGGTCTGGCGGTGGTCGGCGGGCTGATCCTGTCGCAGGCGGTGACGCTCTACATCACGCCGGTGATCTACCTGGCCCTGGACCGCTTCAGCGGCACCGGACCGGACACGCGGGAAGTCGCGCACACGCGGCTGACCGAGCATCCGGCACAACCGGCTCATCCGGCCCATCCGGCGCCGGGTCAGGCGGATTGAAGATGGGGGGCGCTGCCCCTCATTTTGTTTTGCGCCCCGGGTTCCTAAGCGGGCGGCAGGACGGCCCGGCGCGGGATCGCGCATGGTGCCCCGTCGCCGCTCAGTCTCTGTGCACCCAGCCGCGGTGAAATCCTGTTCACGCAGCTGCGGTGAAATGGCGCTTCAAGTCCACCGCTGCTGGCCAGGCGGCCACGCGCGCCTCGATCAGGTCCAGCACCCGCTCGAACCCCTCGACGGTGCCGAAGTAGGGATCGGGCACCTCATCCCGGCCCAGGCCGGTCATGCCCTGCAGAAACAGCGCCAGCCGCGCCGTTGAGCGGGCGGGACGCTGAGCCTCCAGCCCGCGCAGGACCTCCCGGTCCATCGCGAGCAGCAGGTCGAAGTCATCGAAGTCTTCCGGCCGCACGCGGCGCGAGCGCCAGCGGCGGTCCAGGCCGTAGGCGCGCGCCTGAAGGGCCTGCAGCGCCCGCTTGTCCGCCTCCTGGCGACGCGACGACGCCCACACGCCCGCCGAAGCCACCTCACTCAGCCCGAGGCCCGCGGCATGGCCCCGCAACACCGCCTCGGCCATGGGGGAGCGGCACAGATTGGCCGCGCAGACGATCAGCAGGCGAGTCAAGGTCGGCGGCCTCAATGATGCGGTTCAGCGATCCGGTTCAAAGACGGGATGTCAGCGCGCCAGCTCGGCGCGCATCGCGTCGATGACGGCCTTGTAGTCCGGCTTGCCGAAGATGGCCGAGCCCGCCACGAAGGTGTCCGCGCCCGAATCGGCGATCTCGCGGATGTTGTCCACCTTCACACCGCCGTCGATTTCCAGGCGAATGTCCCGGCCGCTGGCCAGGATCATCGACTTGGCCTGCTGCAGCTTCTTCAGGGCCGACGGAATGAAGCTCTGACCGCCGAAACCGGGGTTCACGCTCATGATCAGCACCAGATCAACCTTGTCGATCACCCATTCCAGCACGTCCAGCGGCGTGCCCGGATTGAACACCAGACCCGCCTGGGCGCCTTCGCTCTTGATCAGCTGCAGCGTGCGGTCCACATGCTGGCTGGCTTCCGGATGGAAGCTCACCAGATTGGCGCCGGCACGGCAGAAGGCCTGGGCCAGGGCGTCCACCGGCTGCACCATCAGATGCACGTCGATCGGGGCGGGCGTGCCGTCCGGCTTGACCGCATGCTTCTTCAGCGCCTCGCAGACCATCGGGCCGAAGGTCAGGTTGGGCACGTAATGGTTGTCCATCACGTCGAAGTGGATCCAGTCCGCGCCGGCAGCCAGCACCTGGCGGACTTCCGCACCCAGGTTGGCGAAATCGGCGGAGAGGATGCTGGGGGCGATGCGATGGGTGGGAGGCGTCATGACGGTGAGGGCCGCGGGCGGCGGCGTGGCACGGGAAAGTCCACGATTGTAGGAAGACGGGGACCGATGAGGGTGTCCGGAAGGCTGCGAGGGGCGATCCGGCGTCCCACTAGCGGTAACGATCCACGATCCGGGCCAGTTCGCCGCTGGTCTGGAGCTGGCGCAGGCGCTCGGTGAGCCGCTCCACCACCGGCTCTGGCAGACGGCGCGAGACGGCCACCAGCTGGGGCTGCTCCTCGAAGGCAAAGGGGCCAAATTCGACCGTGGCTTCGTCGATACCGGCCAGGCGCACGGCATGGCGCAAGGCAAGATCCTGACCGTAGACGGCGTCGGCCCGGCCACGCAGCAGCATGTGTACCGCATCCACTTCGGAGCGGGCGGCCTCGACATGGTTCACGTCCGCCTGCTGCAGCGACACCGCCAGCTGACTGCCCTGCACCAGCAGGATGGGTTTGCGGCGGGCGAAGGCGCGCAACGCGGTCCAGGACCTGGGCGTGGGCGTGCCGGCGCGCACCAGCAACACATGCCGCACCCGGTACAGCGGGATCGGCAGAAACCGCATCATTTCCCGGCGCCGCTCAGAGGGCAGCATGCAGAAAAAGATGTCCAGGTCATCCGTGGCCAGCATCAGCTCCAGCCGGCGCAGCGGCACCAGCCGATCCAGGCCCGTCAGATGCAGTTGGGGGTCTGCCTGCACCAGCGCGCCGGCCACTTCGGCACACAGGCCGGGATGCTGAGGATCGCCGGGGGAGAACTTGAGCGGGGAGCCACTTTGGGCGGCGGTGCGAAGGGTCAGCTCGGCAGCGCCGGCTGCGGGCGGGGCGGCTTCCGCCGCGCTCTCCATGCTGGCGGCCCGCGGCTTGCTCACTGCGGCGGCAGTGCCGGCCCCTGCACAGGTCCAGGGTGACACAGCGCCCAGGACGCCCGCCACACCATACAACCAGCCACGCCGCGACACTCGGACGTGGGACGTCACTTCAGCTGGACCCTGAGGTGTCTCCATAAGATCTGTAGTCTTGTGGGGGCCAGCATAAACCAAGGCCCACCTAGAATCGATCCAATGGCACATCCCGATTTTCACTGCAGCGTGGTTGTTGAACCGCTGGCGGACCAGACCTTCCCTGACCGCGGCCAGTACGCGTTCAGCTACACCATCACCATCGAAAACCGCGGCGATGTCGCGGCGCAGCTGATCGGCCGTCACTGGACCATCACCGATGCGAACGGCCACACCCAGGAGGTGCACGGCCTGGCGGTGGTGGGTCACCAGCCGCTGCTGCAACCCGGCGAGCGCTTCCAGTACAGCTCCTGGGCGCAGATCGCCACCAAGCAGGGCAGCATGAGCGGTCGCTACCTGTGTGTCACCGACACGGCCGATGTGTTTTACACCGACGTGCCTGAGTTCCTGCTGGCCGAGGCCGGCTCCCTGCACTGATGCGAAAGCTGCGAGGCTGGGACCTCACGGCGCTGCTCAATGCGGCCCATCCCCAGGCGCCGCTGGCCGAGCGCAATCTCTGGCTGGTCCGGCTGGTGGACTGGCTGAGGCGCGCGCCGCTGAAGGATGTGCGCGCGAGTGCGGCGAAAGAGACCGCCGACAGCACCCCCCTGCCGGTGCGGCGCCTGCGCCATCTGCTCACCCTGCTGGAGCGCCATCCCGAACATGCCCAGGCCTTCGCCGGCGTGTTGGCCAGCGTCTGGGCCGAGACGGACGCGATCAGCCTCTTTGCCGAAGTTGGTTTTGCGCCGCGCATGGCGCTGTGGGGCGAGTTCCTCGGCCGCCTGCGCCGCCGGCTGCTGCCGATGACGGCCGACACCCGCGACCTGGCCGAGCTGTTTGAACTGCTGTTCCACGACGAGGCCGACGCCGACTGGATCAACGCCATCGACGACGAGCTGCTGGAACGCCTGAGCCTGCTTTTCGCCGGTGCGCCCGAAGGCGACTGGCGCGACGAGATGCGCAGCGCCATCACCGTGCTGGTGAGCGCCGTTCGATCCGCCGGACTCTCCGGCGCGTTGCGGGTGCGCATGGATCCCAAACGTCTGGTCAGCCGCCCTTTCCGCAATCTGGCCACGGCCTGGGAACGGGTGGAGCATTCTCTGGAAGACGGCGACCCCGCCCATCTGCCGGCCCAGCTGCAATATCTGCGGGCGCTGATGGATGAGTGCCGCGCGGCGGTCGCCTCGGTGCCCGACCACCTGGAAGAACACGGCGTCTCCGTCGATCTGATGTTCGGCGTGGAGCAGATGCAGGCGCGGCTGCGCCGCATCGAGGAACTGCTGGACTGCCTGCTGGCGGCCCATCCGCGTCGCGAGCTGCTGCGCCTGGTGGCCAATCTGGTCCGGGTGGTGCATGAGCGCCGCAGCATCCGCGCTCTGTTCGGCCGCCACTATTCCCTGCTGGCCCGCAAGGTGGCCGAGCGCAGCGCTGAGACCGGTGAGCACTACATCACCCGCAACCGCGAAGAATATGGCGACATGCTGCGCCGTGCCGCCGGCGGTGGCGTGGTCATCGCGGGGACGACCTTCGCCAAGTTCGCCATCATGGCCGTGGGCCTGTCGGCGTTCTGGGGCGGCTTCTGGGCCGGGGTCAACTACGCCTTGAGCTTCGTCATCATCCACCTGCTGCATTGGACGGTGGCCACCAAGCAGCCGGCAATGACTGCGCCGGCGCTGGCGGAAAAGCTGCGCCACATCGATAGCGAACCCGGCCTGCAGAGCTTTGTGGACGAGGTGGCCCACCTGTTCCGCTCCCAGACCGCCGGCATCATCGGCAACCTCGCCCTGGCGGCCCCGATGGTGCTGGGGGTGCAGCTGCTGGCGGTGGCCGTCTTTGGCCGTCCGCTGGTGGGCGCCAAGGACGCCGACCATGTGCTGCACAGCCTGACCGTGCTGGGCCCGACGCTGGTGTTTGCCGCCTGCACCGGCGTGCTGCTGTTCCTCTCCAGCCTGATCGCGGGATGGGTGGAGAACTGGTTCGTCTTCTTCCGGCTGGACAGCGCCATCGCCTGGAATCCACGCATCGTGGCGCTGGTGGGCGGCAACCGGGCGCAGCGCTGGGCGCTGTGGTGGCGCGAGAACATCTCGGGCCTGACCGCCAACATCAGCCTGGGCCTGATGCTCGGCGTGGTGCCGGCGCTGCTGGGGTTCTTCGGCCTGCCGCTGGAGGCGCGTCACGTCACCCTGTCCACCGGGCAGCTCGCGGCGGCGGCCGGGGCGCTGGGGGTGGACGTGGTCAAGCACTGGCCGTTCTGGCTGTGCGTCATCGGCATCCTGGGCACGGGCCTCTTGAACGTCGGGGTCAGCTTCACCCTGGCCTTCCGGGTGGCGCTGCGATCACGCGGCATCAAGCTGGCAGATCGCAAACGGGTGCGCGCAGCCATCTGGGCCCGCATCCGGTCCCGGCCGCTCAGCTTCTTCCTGCCCCCGAGGGGCTAGTCAACGCTCGTGGTCGTCAGGGCGTTCGCCGCCTTTACGGCCCGCGAACATGGTCCACCAGACAATGAATACGAGCAGCGCCAACGCGCCCACAGCCTCCAGCAGAATCACGCTCATGATGTATCGCGGTCTCCATCGCCCGGGCTCAGATGTCCATCGAAACGTCCTGGCCGGCCCGGGTCGCATCGGCCGCCGGGTGGCGGTCTCGGCGATTCTAGGCGTGCTGGCCGCTTGCGGTGCCCCACCGGTGGTGAGGGAACCTACAGGAACCTCGGCGCCGTCGTCGGCGTCCTCGGCGACGCCGGCCCGTCCGCTGCCGGGGGAGCCCTTGTCACGAGAGTCGAAGAACCCTGCGGTACGCCCTTCCGGGGCAAGCCGGATGCCCCCGGATCCGGCGCGCCTGCTGAACGGCGAGACCGATGCAGTTGCCCGCCGTACGCTGGAGCGGGAGCGCTCACGCTGGGTGGAAGCGGCCTGGGACGAACTGCCGGGCTGGGGACAGGACCGGGCGCTGGACTGGTGGCCCGCGCTGCTGCGCGGCTGTGAGCGGCCGATGCCCGGTTGGCAGGCGTTCTGCACCGAGGCGCTGCGGCTGCGGCCAACCGATGACGGGGTGATCACCACCTGGCTGATGAAGCGTCTGCAACCCTACCGGGTGGAGGCGCCGGACGGCGAACCGACGGGTCTGGCCACGGGCTACTTCGAGCCGCAGCTGGAGGCGCGTCGCCAGACCGGGGGCGATTTCCGGGTGCCGCTGCTGGCGCCGCCGCAGGATCTGGTGCCCCGCAAACCGTATGACACCCGGCAGCAGATCGAAAGCACCAACCGCCTGAACCGGCTGAGCCTGGCCTGGGTGCAGGATCCGCTGGATGCACTGGTGATGCAGATCCAGGGCAGTGGCCGTCTGCGCCTGACGGAAGCCGATGGCAGCAGCCGCTGGGTCCGGCTCTCCTTTGCGGCGCACAACGAGCAGCCCTACCGGTCAGTGGGCCAGTGGCTGGTGGCGCAGGGAGAACTGCGCCCAGGTGAAGCGTCGTGGCCGCTCATCAAGGACTGGGCGCGCCGCAATCCGCAGCGGCTCAAGGATGCGCTGTGGGCCAATCCCCGCTATGTGTTCTTCCGCGAAGAGCCGCTGCTGGACCCGACCGTGGGGCCCAAGGGCGGACAGGGCGTCCCGCTGACGCCCGGCCGTTCGGTGGCGGTGGACAAGGGCAGCGTTCCGTATGGCACGCCGGTCTGGCTGGACACGACCGAGCCTTTATCCACGACGCCCCTGCGTCGGCTGGTGATGGCGCAAGACACCGGCGCGGCGATCACCGGGCCGGTGCGTGTCGATCTTTTCTGGGGATGGGGCGAACAGGCCGAAGCGCAGGCCGGCCGCATGAAGCAGCCGCTGCGGATGTGGGTGCTGTGGCCCCGGGAGAGCTGAGGCGCACCGGGCGCCCCGCCCTCACTCCACGATCTGCACGCCCTTCCAGAAAGCCACTCGGTCCTTGATCTCCTGCGCCGCCTCGCTGGGCTCTGGGTAGTACCAGACAGCGTCCGGATTCATGTCGCCCTTGACCAGCAGGCTAAAGTAGTGGGCCTGACCCTTCCAGGGGCAGGAGGTGCGGTGATTGCTGAAGGTGGTGAATTCACGCTTCAGGGACGCGGCGGGGAAGTAGTGATTGCCTTCCACGACCACGGTGTCATTGCTCTCGGCGATCACTTCGCCGTTCCAGATTGCCTTCATCAAAGCTCCTCGTGCTCAAACGTTATTACGCCCATCGGGGCAAGGACATCTTCATCACCGCCGGCTCGGCCCGCGACCTGGCGCCGGGGTGCTTCGGCGTGTGCGCCATTGGCGGCGGGGCGGAGGGTTGGTCGGTCGTGCATGTGGGCCCGGAAGGCGACGTGGCCGACCTGGGGGGCGAGTACTACTTTGCCACCGCGGAAGAAGCCCTCGCCTTCGCCCGTGAAATCATTGATCTACTGATCGACGGCGGCGAGCCGGAAGGCTTGCACGACGCCTGAGCCGGCGCTCACAGCGGCCGCAGGTCCTCCCCCACCAGGTTGACCAGCAGGGCGCGACCGTCCGGGGTGAGTCGGAACTCCCCATAACGCGCCGCCGCCCATCGCGACTGGGTACCCTCCTTGAAGTACCAGGCATCGCTGACCAGGGTCCAGCCGCCGCTGGCCGGGGTGAGTTCCACCGCCAGCATGCCGGTGGGCGCAGGAGCGCCTGAGGCGAGCCCCTGGGCGGACGTCACGATGCCGCGTTCATCCAGCCGCACGGCCACGCGGCGACGTTCGCCCCAGAGCGGCACATCGCCCGACCGCCCCCGTTCGGTCCCGGGCAGCGCGTAGGCCAGCCGCATGTAGTCGCCCTGCATCAGCGACCGGGGATCCACCGGCGCGAGCTTCACATACACCGGGCGACCGTCGCGGATCAGGCTTTCCTTTTGCAGGATCAGCAGGTTCACGGTGATGAAGACCAGCACCGCGAACAGCGCAAGCAGGATCGGCGCCCAGCGCGCGCCGGGGTGGTGCCGCGGCGATGCGACGGGAGCGCCTTGTGACCCTGCGGCCCTGCGAGCCTCCGCGCCAGGCAGCTCGGACGCCGTCGCCGCCATGGCGCCTTTGTCAGCCCGGCCCATCCACGCGGCCCAGGCCGCCAGCGCCAATCCGGCAGCAGCCATGACCAGCGCCTTCTTCTGGAGCGGCATCGCCCAGCTGTAATAGAAGCTGCCCAGCACCCAGACCGCCGCGATAGCCGCCACGATCGCCAGACGCCAGCGGCGGGTGACCAGCATCAGGGACAGCACGGCCAGGCAAGCGCCCCACATGGGCAGATGCAAGGCGATGCCGGCCAAGACCACCGCCGGAGGCAGCAAGCGCCACGGCCGTGCCGGCCGCCACGCACGGACCACCGCCCAAGCGCCCACCAGCACCAGCGCGCTGGACAACAGACCGGCCGCCCAGTCGGCGCCGGGTCGAGCCGCCAGACCGCCGGGGTGGTCGGCCACCCAGTCCGGCATGCCGAGCGCCCCACCGACCAGAAAGCTAAGCCCCGCCCCCAGCATCAGCGCACCGAGCACCATCACCCAGGCGCCGCCGAGCGCGGGCTCCATCATCGCGGCCCAGCGGGCGCCGGAGGCCTGGCGACCCAGGCGGACCTGCAGCCCCATCAGCAGGACCGCGACCAGCGCCGCGCCATGCGTTTCGATCCAGAGGGGACGCAGTGGCAGATCGAAGTGGTGCCTGGGACTGATCACCAGCATCAGCAGCACCGCCGCACCGGCGCCCAGTAGCTGCCGCAACCAGGCGGCAGGGAGCAGCGTCACCAGCCCCACCGTGAGCACCAGCATCACGGCCTGCACCTCGCGAAAGGTGAGCCCGCGGTCCAAGGCATGGGCGAGACTGAACAGGCCCGTCAGGAGCAGCGGCAGCCCCATCTGCTCCACAAAGATGCCGAAGGATTCGCGGCGCAGTGCCACCACGCCGCCGACCAGGAACACGAGCCCCAGCACCGCATCCATCGGCCCCTCGTTCCAGGAGGCGCCGAACAGCGACAGGATCGCCGCCATCAGCGGGGCCACCACCAGCCACGCCGCCAGACCGGTCAGCGCGACCACTGGCCAGGGTCGGGGACCTGCCGCAGGTGCAAAGGGAGGCAAAAGCCCCTCTGCCCGCGCTTGTGACAACCAAGCGGGCGTTCGGTTCATGCGGCCCCCTCGGTGAAGTCCCCGGAACGGGCACTGCGGGACCGCTGAAGGATCAGCCGCACGCTGCCCGCCAGCAACACAGCGGCCAGCCCGGCCACCAGCAGCAGCTCGTCAAACGCGCGCAGGCTGCGGCTGTGAATCCAGCCGCCCAGCAGCAGTACATTGAGCACCAGAGCCACCACGCTCATGGCAAACACCTCGCGGCGCCACCAGGCCAGGGCCATGGCGATGCCCAGCAGCCCGAGGACCATGGCGTACTGCGGTGCGATGGCGGTGCGGAACAGGCTGCCGATGCCAATGCCCAGCGCCAGAACGCAGGCACACAGCACCGACATTCGCCAGGCCCACCAGTGCCCGCTCAGCCGGCCGTGAACGCCCAAGACACCGATGAGCAGCGCGCTCAGGGCCAGCGCGATCGCATGCACCGGCAGGGTCTGCGGCACCACCGACCACTCATGGCCGGCGTAGGTGTAAGCCCACAGGCTGATGGCCAGGCTGGTCACCACCTGCCAGGGCATCCAGAGCAGGTCGGACGGCACCGCCAGCAGCAGCGGCACCGCCAGGGCGGCCCAGAGGGCGAAGAGGTTCCAGGCGTCAGCGCCGGTCTGATACGTCTGGCCGAAGTAGGCGAGCAGCCCGCCCAATGTGAGGAAGGACAGCAGCGCCAGTGCCGAGACCACGGGGGATGCGGCCGACGAGGTCACGTTGGCAGGCGACACCCATCGGCCGCCAGGGGCGCTGCCGGGAACGGAGGGGTTTGCATGGATCGAGGCGGCTGAGAAGGTGGGCACGATGACGGCGCCCACCACCGCCAGCCCCAGCAGGCCCTGCAGCATGGCGAAGCGCTCGAAGCGGGTGAAAGCGTCCCAGTTGGCGGCGACCCAAAGCATGACGCCAAAGCCCACCAGACCGGCCGCCAGCGCCGCGGCGCCACACTTCATCCACCACATCCAGCGGTCCGGCGCCAGGCCTTGCCCGCTGAGCTGCCACAAGCGTCGTGCGCTGCTCGCATCCAGACCACCCTGCGACGTGTATTGGTACAACTGCTCGTGCAGACTCACTGTTTTCTCCTCCACGATACGTGGCACTTCGGCCCCTTCGGACGGCCACCTTGTGGAGACGGATGATACGGACGCGGGTCTGAATCACCGATAACAGCTCGATGGAGATCTCATGGGACAGATGATTGATTTCAGTCGGCCGGATGGCGGAACCACGCCCGCCTGGCTGGCCTCTGCCGGCCCCGGAGCGCCAGGCCTGGTGCTCATCCAGGAATGGTGGGGCCTCAAGCCTCACATCAAGAACATTGCGGACCGGTTGGCTGAGGTCGGCATCACCACGCTCGCGCCGGACCTCTACCGCGGCCGCATCGCCGCGGACGGCGACGAAGCCAGCCATCTGATGAACAACCTGGACTTCGGGGACGCCACCCACCAGGACCTGCAGGGCGCCGCCAACCATCTACGCCAGCTCGGCGCGGCCAAGGTGGGGGTGATGGGCTACTGCATGGGCGGCGCGCTCACCATCGCCACCGCGGTGCATGTGCCCACGGTGTCTGCCGCCGTCTGCTACTACGGCATTCCGCCCGCAGAATTCGCTGATCCGGCCAGGATCCACACGCCTTTCCTCGGCCACTTCGCCACCCGTGACGACTGGTGCACGCCGGAGAAGGTGCAAGACCTGAAGCAGCGCATGAACGCCGCCGGCCTGCATCCGGAGATCCACATGTATGAGGCGGACCATGCCTTCTCCAATGTGACCCGTCCCGAGGTTTATGACGAGAAGGCTGCCCAACTGGCCTGGGATCGTTCCCTCGCCTTCCTGAAACAGCACCTGGCCTGACGGCCCATCGCTGCAGGCCCCCCCGCGCCAGCGCGGAAGCGGTCGGGGCGGCCGCTTCCCCGCGCCTCCTTCAGACGCTTCCTTCCGCCCCATTCTTCGCTCCAACGCCTTTTGTCCATGCGCACACATGTCCTGGCTTCGGCCGCAGCACTGACCCTGACCCTGCTCTCCAGCGGGGCCCACGCCCAGAATGCCACCGGCTTCAAACCCAACGGGCCGGATCCGCTGGATGCGCGCGTGGCGCCGATGATGGCGGAGATCTCTCCCGCCCGCATCGAGCAGACCATCCGCACGCTGGCCGCCTTCGGCACCCGCCATACCGCCTCCGACACCAAGAGCGATACCCGCGGCATCGGTGCCGCGCGGCGCTGGATCGAGCGGCAGCTGCGGGACTGCAGTGCCCGCACGGGCGGTCGCCTGCAGGTGACGATGGAGGCCTTCATCGAACCCGCCGGCCGCCGCCTCAGCCAGCCGACGGAGCTGGTCAATGTCGTGGCCACCCTGCCCGGCGCATCGGCCGGCACGCCGCGGGAACGGGTGCTGGTGGTCAGCGGCCACTACGATTCCCGCAACAGCGATGTGATGGATGCCAAGGGCGAGGCGCCCGGCGCCAATGACGATGCGTCCGGCACGGCCGCCGTGATGGAAATGGCTTGCGCCATGGCCCGTCAGAAGTTTGGCGCGACGCTTGTGTTCATGGCGGTACCGGGTGAGGAGCAAGGGCTGCTGGGGGCGCAGGAATGGGCCCGGCGTGCGCGGGCGCGCAATCTGAATGTCGAAGGCATGATCACCAACGACATCATCGGCAGCTCCCATGGCGACAGCGGTCAGCACGACGCGCGCCGCCTGCGACTGTTTGCCGACGGCTTCGACCCGGTGATGCGGCAATTGCTGAACACCACCAGCAACCGCACCCCGGGCGACGACGAAACCAATACCAATGCCGCGATCCGCGCGCAGTTGCAGCCGGTGGCGGTGGCCGGCGGCGGTGACGACCTGCCGACACAGCAGTTCGCCCGCCATCTGAAGGCGCAAGGCGAGCGTTATCTGCCGGGATTCAGTGTGGACCTGATCGAGCGCCGCGACCGGTATCTGCGCGGCGGCGACCACCTGCCCTTCCTGGAGCGCGGTTATGCGGCGGTGCGCTTCAGCGAGCCGTTCGAGGACTTCCGCCATCAGCACCAGGACCTGCGCACCGACAACGGCGTGGTCTACGGCGACCTGCCCGAGTTCGTTGACTTCGCCTATGTGGCGGATGTGGCGCGAGTGAATCTGGCCGGACTGGCCACGCTGGCCTGGGCGCCTTCCCCGGTGAAGGAGGCGCGCATCGACGCCCGGGAGCTGACCAACGACACCACCCTGCAATGGGCGGCGAGCCAGGATTCGGAGCTGGCCGGGTATCGCGTGGTGTGGCGCCGCAGCGGCATCCAGCAATGGGAAGGGGCCAAGGACGTGGGCATGGCCACTCGCGTGACGCTGCCGCTGTCCAAGGACAACCTGATCTTCGGGGTGCAGGCACTCTCGAAGTCTGGCCACGCCAGCCTGCCGAGTTATCCCCTGCCGCTGTCGCGCTGACGGCGGGGCGCGTCAGGCGTCAGGGGTCAGGCGTCAGGCGTGAGGTGTCAGCCAGCGCCAAGCCCCAGACCGTCGACCCTCAGACCATCAAGCCGCGCAGCAACAGCCGCGCGCTCGACACGTTGGTCGCGCAAGGCACGTCATGCACGTCGCAGGCGCGCACCAGCGCATTGATGTCGGGTTCGTGCGGCTGAGGCGTCATCGGGTCGCGCAGGAACACCACCGCGTCGACACCGCCCACCGCGAGGCGGGCACCAATCTGCAGGTCGCCGCCATGCGGGCCAGACAGCATGCGCTCCACCTCCAGGCCGACCTCGGCCTGCAGACGCGAGCCGGTGGTGCCGGTGGCGACCAGTTCGCACTGCTTCAGCAGGCCGGCGAATTCGGTCGCGAGCATCACCATCTCGTCCTTTTTGCCATCGTGGGCGATCAGGGCGATGCGCAGGCGTCGGCGGGCGGCGGCGGGGGTGCCAGGCAGGGTGTCGGACACAGGCGTGGCGGCGGAGGAAGACAAAGAGGCAGTCATGGCGTGATGGTAGAGCGCAGCCGCCCCTCTGGAGTTACCGGCTGGATTCTTTCTGTATCGACGGCCGCACGCCAGCAGGCGACGTGCACGGGCGGCTCCCCATGCCGAGATTCATCGCGTTGAGCAGATCGCCGTTGTCCTGGCTCAGTTCCCAGGCAAAGACGCCGGCGAGGCCGTGCGTGCGGGCGTAATGCGCCTTGGCCCAGACGGCACGTGGATCGTCGTAGCCCAACCATTCGTCCCGACGGGCATTGAACAACGACCACGCCTGGGTCACCGGATCCCACACGGCCTGATAACCCGCGCGGCCGCGCCCTCGCCTGTCCAGCAGCTGGCCGGCAATCTCACGGTAAGGCATGGCGCCCTCATCGCCGGGGAAGATGCCGGTCTTGGACGCCCCTGTGCGGGGTGCCGACACGCCGGTAAAGCCGCGGCCATACATGGCCACACCGGCCACCATCTTCGTCGTCGGCACGCCCGCGTCGTGGAGGTTTCGCACTGAGCGCATCAGGCTGTCGTCGGCGTCAGGGGAGGAGCTGGCCAGCGTGGTGTGATGACCCGCGGCGGGGGACCAGCCGCCGTAGAAGTCGTAGGTCATCATGAAGACCAGGTCCAGGGCATCGGCCGCCTGCCGGAAGTTGATGCGCTGCACGATCGGCGACATGGTGTTCACCGCCATGGTGACGAGGTAACGCCGCCCCGTCTCGCGGCCCAGCGCCTCCAGGGACTGACGCAGGTCGGTCAGCAGGTCGGCATAGGCCTGCCCATCGGCAGGGCTGCCAAGCTTCACGCCATTGACGGCGCTGTTGTCGCCGGGATGCTCCCAGTCGATGTCGATGCCGTCGAAGGCGGGATGTTCGCGAAGGAAGCGCTGGGCGGAGGCAACGAAGGCCGCGCGGCCCGCCGGATTCTGCGCGAGATGGAAAAACGGGTCGGACCCACCCCAGCCCCCGACCGAGGCCAGCACCTGCAGATGGGGCGCACGCTGCTTGTAGCGGGCAAAGACCTGGTCGAATCGCGCTTCCAGCGGGCTGACGGCCAGATCAAAGTCGCGCTTGCCCTCACAGGCGGCAGCGTCCTTCGGCAGTTGGCCGGGGCCGCACAGACGCAGGAAGGCGTACAGCACATGGGTGAGGTTGCCAGGGGGCACCTGCTCGATCAGGGCCTCTGGCTGCCAGTTGGGGATGTAGACGCCCACGACGCCCTGGGCTGGATCCGCAAATGGGCGATGATGGCCGGTGAAGAGGGCCCTGACCGGGGGCGGCGCCGGTGCCACCGAAGCTGCCGTCATTGCATCGGGTGCCGCCTGCGCGAATGTAGCGACCCCAAGCATCGCAGAGAGAGCGGCGGTTGCACTCAGCGTCGAGCGTGCCGGCCGGGACGGTCGAGTGGATGGAAGGGCACGGGCAGGCGAGGCAAACAGGCGCTGAGCAGACATGCGGCGGGCTCCGGATGAAACGAGTCCGGAGCGTATCGCAGATAAGCTACCAGTTAAATACCAATATGGGACAGATGCCAAAGTGGTCTGCGCGTAGGCTCAAGGGGCTAGATCGACCCGAACCTGCAACTCCCGCAGCCGTTGCACTTCGGCGTCCCGCGTGCTGTATTGATTCGGGGCGCTGCCGGCGTAGTAACTGCCGGACCGGGCAATCGTCACCCACTGACCCAGCGGCACCTGCACCGTGCTGAGCACGCTCGCGTCCTCGGTGGGAGCGCCGTACCCCGAGGGATCCATCGGCGGCGCGCCGCCAGGGCGATTGCTCTGCTCTTGCGTCCGGATCTCCACCGTCACCGGTTGCCGCCCGCCGGCCCAGGAGGGTTTCACTGTGACTCCCCGGCTGCGTTCCGCCACCCCCTGTCGCGGGGCGACATAGACGCGGTCTTCCCGCCCCTGCTGGCGCTGCAGGCCGACATCCACCCACTGGATCGGCGTGACCTCATTGAGGGTGACCGACGCCTGCTGACCGTTGAGCACCATCAGCCGGGGCAGCGACTGCTGCTGCTGGCTGCGTCGCTCGGTGCTGAGGGTGACCCCGCCCCGCGCGGACACGGAGCCGCCGGTGCTCACCACCACGCTGCCGTCGCGCACGCCGGCGGCGGCGGCTCCGCTGAGCTCCTGATCCACCCAGCGAAGCTCCACCCACAGGTTCTGACGCGGCAATTGTGCGGATGCGGCGCCGCAGGCCAGCGCCAGCGTCGCGACCATCGCGGCCCCCATCAGGCGCCCCAGGCATCGGCGGTATGTGTTCATGGGGCCAGCATACGACGTCGGCCGTGGGCCGTCATCGGGGTGCATGCAGGGTCAGACCCGCTCAGCGACTGCTCAGCGACTGCTCAGTGATTGCCTGGTGATCGCTTGGTGATCGCGCACGAGCCGATAGGGGGCCGCTCAAGGGCCATTCAAGGCCCGGCAGCGGGCCAGGTCGCAGGCGGTGGGCAACATCGAGCGGTACTCCACCACGCTGCCCCAGGCCGAGGGGTCGCGCAGGGTGCAGCGCTGACCTTTGCCATCGTCGTAGTAGGACATGACATCCACGCAGCGACGCGAATGGGCCATCAGCCCGTAGAAGTGGCCCATCTCATGGGAGAGCACCATCTGCAAGGTCTGCTCCGCTGGATAACGTGGGTTGCGCTCCCGCAGCAGACGGAACAGGCCAGGGCCCAGCGAGAGCGTCCGGGCCGGCACATTCGCGAGGCCAAATTGACCGCGGCTGCCGGTGTCAGTCCAGACGATCTGGATGTCCCCCTCGGCGGGTGAGGTCCGAGGCGGCAACGCCTGCACCGAGGCAGGCACGCCGCAAGGCGACCAGGCTTGGACCGCGCGCTGCGCCAGCGCCAGCACCTGCGGCGCATCGAACCAGGCTGGCGCGGCGTCATGCCGGTAGACGAAGCGCAGCGGGCGCGACACGGCGCTGCGGTCGCGCCCGTCGCCCCAGGTGGTGGACTCCCCCGCGCGGCAGGAGGCGATCTCCTGGTCGCGAAGCGTGATGCCCGCGGGCGCCGACGCGGGTGCGGGCGTCCGCAGTGCAGGCGATGAGGGCGATGTGGGAGACGTGGGTGACGTCGGCGATGCGGGTGATGCGGGCTTGGCCGGCCCGGAGTGCCCGGGCTCGCGCTGCGCAAGTGCAGGGCCGCTGAGGCATACGCAGAGTGAAGCCAACGCCCCGGCAGTTGCGCTGAACCCCGCGCACACCCTCCGCCACTTCTGCCCGCGCCGGCGACGCTGAGCGTCATGCCCCGACAACTCGCTCGTGCCGCTCTGCTGACCGGAGTTGCGTTCGCCCCCTTGACGGTCTGCGCCGCTCATGCAGACCGCAAGCGCCACGCCTGCCGCGCCCGCGGCCACAGCAGATTGATCGCCAGCCCGCTCATCACCAGTCCGGCCGCCATCAGCTTCCACGCGGGCAGGCTTTCATTGAGCAGCAGTGCCGAGCAACTCATGCCGAAGATCGGGACGAGCAGCGCCATCGGCACCACGGTGGCCGCCGGATGCCGCGACAACAGAAAGCTCCAGGCCCCATATCCAAACAGCGTATTGGCCGCCGCCTGCCAGATCACGGCGCCCCAGGCGCCCAGGCTGGCGTGGCTTACCGCGTCCGACATGCGCTGCGGGCCTTCGATCAGGAACGACAGCGCAAACAGCGCCGGCGCCGCAAAGGCGCTGCTCCACACCACATAGGCCAGCATGTTGACGCCCACCGCCTTTTTGCCCACCACATTGCCGCTGGCCCACGAGAGCGCCGCCAGCAGCACCATGGCCAGGCCGAGCACGGTGGTGGTGCCATCGGTATGGGACGCGATGATGCCGATGCCGCCAGCGGCCAATACCAGCGCCAGCCACTGGAAGGGCTGAACGCGCTCCCCGCTGGTGTGCATGGCCAGGAACAGGGTGAAGAAGACTTGCGTCTGGATGACCAGGGAGGCCAGCCCCGGGGAAATCTGCGAGCCCATGGCCAGATACAGCAGGCTGAACTGGGCCACGCCGACCAGGCCGCCGTAGGCCGCCAGGTTGTACAGGCTCACCTTGGGGCGCGGCAGCAGGAAGATGGCCGGCACGGTGGCCAGGGTGAAGCGCAGAGCCGCGAACAGCAGAGGCGGGAAGGCGTTCAAGCCCCAGCGGATGACCACGAAATTGCTGCCCCAGATGGCGACAACGGCAAGAGCAAGCAGGAAGTGGCGAAACGAAAGCGTCATGGCGCGCCGGGGCTGGGAGAGTGACGACCACTATGCCAGCAAGCCGACCCGGTGGCCCGGTACAGATGGCGGGGATGTGCGCCAGTACAGCTGCTGTTGCTGTTGTCGCTGGTGCGGTGGTGCGGTGGTGCGGTGGTGCGGTGAAGGGACTGCGCTGCACGTGCCAAGTACGGCTGCACGCGTCGTTCATGCCCTCGTCTGTGGGCAAGCCCTGCAAGCAAAAAAGGGGAGGAATGCCGAAGCACTCCTCCCCTCTGGCGTCAGCCACCCTACAAGCGGCGTGGGCTGACGGGGTGCACAGGCTAAAGCCGCCTGCGCGATGTCGCCTGACTTGCGCTTACTTGGCCGGCGTGAAGCGCAGCACGACGGCGCGCACCTGGGTCACCTTGCCACCAGCCGCGGCCTTGAGCGCGCTCAGCGCATAAGCGCTCAGCGTGTCGCGGCTCATGGCGGCCAGCGTGTCGGGCACCAGGGCCACCAGCGTGCCGTCTTCCATCAGCGTCAGCTGCATGACAGCGCGTTCGCCGCCATCCAGCGGCAGTACGGCCTGGGTGCGCACGCTCACCGAGCCCTTCAGCGACGGCTGACCGCCCTGCTGACCGTCCTGACGTTGCAGTGACAGGCTGCTGCCCTGGTCCACCACACGGTACTGGCCCTGGAAGCTGAGGCTGCTGTCGCCTTCGGCCACGAAGATCGGCAGCACGGTTTCGGTGGCCGTCGAGGCGCCGCCCGTGGAGGCCTTGCCGGTGCTGGTGCCAGTGCTTGTGCTGGTGCCGGCGCTGCCGGAGGAACCAGTGCTGCTTTCAGCAAGGCCGTTGCCTGCATTGCCTGCATTGCCGCCATTGCCTGCATTCCCAGCATTGCCGCCAGTGCCCGAGCCGTTGGCCGCGCCGTTGCCTGTGCCGCTGCCAGCATCGCTCAGGCCCGACGTGGCACCGTTGCCGTTGCCGTTGCCGTTGCCGTTCGCGACACCGCCATCTGCGCTGTTGCCGTTGGAACCGTTGCCCGTGCCGCCGTTACCGCCAGTGCCAGTGCCAGTGCCAGTGCCAGTGCCAGTGCCAGTGCCAGTGCCAGTGCCAAACAGCTCCGTCGTGCCGGTAGTCCCCGGCAGCAGGGTCGAGCCGGTGCCGCCATTGCCACCACCGCCACCATTGCCGTTCGATCCGTTGCCGTCGCCCTTGGTGCCGTTGCTGGCGTCCACCTTCGCCACCAGACCATCGAGCGCGCCCGTCGCGGGGTTGGGATCGATCGAACCCAGCGCTGTCACTTGCGTCTTGCTCAGCTGATAGTTGCCCGCATCGGCCCCATTGAGCCCCAGGCCCACCGACACCGTTTTGGACACACCCACTGCGGCGTTGTCGTAGCTGCCGGCCAGCACGGTGCCGACCTTGTCGCCCGCCACCACGCCGGTCAGCTCACCGCCGCCCACCAGGGCCACGGTAGTGCCGTCATACAGCTTGGTCGTCACGGCCACCGGGCCGGCGGAAATCACCTTGGTAGTGACCGTGCCGGTGCCCGTGACCGTCCCCGACGGCAGCTGATAGTTGCCCACATCCGCGCCGCTCAGCAGCAGGTTCAGGTTGACCGTCTTGCCGGCGCCTGCGTTCTTGTTGACGAAGGCCGCGCTGCCGCTGGCTGCGAGCTCATCCCCGGCGATCACGTTGGACAGCGTCACGCCATTGAGCGTGGCGCCGGTGGTGCCGTCATACACCTTGGTGGCGACATCAGCCGTCACCCCCACGGTGCGCGGCGTGATGCTCGCCGTGGCCGACGTGTCGAAAGCGTAGTTCCCAGCGTCGCTGCCGTTCAGGACCACGCCGTTGACCGTCACCGCCTTGCCCGTGCCGACATTCTTGTCGGAGAAGCTGGCGCTGCCCACGGCACCCACGCCGACGCGATCCCCGGCCAGCACGCCATTCAGGCTGATGGTGCCGACCGTGGCGCGCGTCGTGCCGTCGTAGACCTTGTCCTGGACGCTGCCCGCTGCGGCGCTCACCGCCTTGGGCATGATGCTGGCCGCAGCCGAGCCGTCGAACACGTAGTTCGCCGCATCCGCACCACTCAGGCTCATGCCGCTGATGGTCACTGCCTTGCTGGTGCCGGCGTTCTTGTCGGCGAAGCTGGCGCTGCCGGTGCCGCCGACGCTGACCGCATCGCCCGCCACCACACCACTCAGGCTCACTGCCCCCAGGGTGGCGGCAGTCGTGCCGTCATACACCTTGTCCGACACGCTGCCAGCCGCCGCACCGATCGCCTTGGGCGTGATGCTGGCCGTCGCGGTGCCGTCAAAGCTGTAGTTGGCCGCGTCCGCGCCCGTCAGGCCCAGACCGGTGATGGTCACAGCCTTGCCGGTGCCGACGTTCTTGTCCGCAAAACTGGCGCTGCCCGAGCCGCTCACTGCCACCACGTCACCTGCCAGCACCCCGTTCAGACCCACGGTGCCGAGGGTGGCGGTGGTGGTGCCGTCGTACACCTTGTCCAGCACGCTGGCCGTCGAAGCGCCGATGCTCTTTGGCGTGATGGCGCCGATGTGGCCGCTGGCGGTGGTGCTGGCCAGCGTGTAGCCGTAGACCACGACACCGCCGTTGCTGGCGCCTGTCAGGGAGACCCCGTTCACGCTCACCGACTTGCCGCTGCCCACATTCTTGTCGCCATACACCGCCGCGCCGCTGACCGCATAGGTCACCGTATCGCCGTCGATGGCGCCGCTGCTGGTGAAGTTGCCGGCACCCACGGCGGCCGAGGTGGTGCCGTCATACACCTTGGTGGTGGTGCCGATCAGGCTCACCGTCACCGTCGGCGCCACGGTGTAGAGCAGGCCGTTGCCGGTGCCCAGCACGGTCGATGCGGTGGTGGCCTGGTACTGCTTGAAGTCCGGGCTGACGCCGCCACGCACATCGGCGGTCGGGCTGGTCGAGTACACCAGCCAGCGGCCGGCGTCCGATTGCAGTGCCGAAGCGCCTGCGTTGTTGATGAAGTTGCGACCCGCGGCCAGCAGGACGCCAGTCGTCGCAGCGCCGCTGTTGACCGCATGGACGCCACGCGCCAGCGTCAGATCGGAGGTGGCACCGGTCAGGCGCAGATCCACCGTCTTGTCCACTGTGATGCCGTTGACCCCGTCAACACTGCCCACGGTCAGGCTCTTGCCGTTGACCATCGACAGCGATCCGGACTGGGCCGCCACCGTGCTCACCTGCTGCGTGCCGGTCAGGGCCACATCGCCGTTGCCGGTCTCCAGGGCCAGCTTGCTGGCCGTGACCACCGCGCTGCCGCTGACGTTGCCGCCGGCCGTCTGCAGGATGACGGTGTTGGTCGCCGTCAGCGGTGCATTGAGCGTCAGCCCGTCGGTCAGCACGTTCAGACGCAGGCTGCCGATGTTGGCCGTGATGGCGTAGGGCAGTGTCATGGCGTCGCCGACCAGGGTCAGCTCATGACCGACCGTCGCAGTCAGCGCCGCCTCGGCCGTCAGCGTGGTGCCAGCGCTGCCGAGGACGATGTCCTGGCTGCCGTTGAACTTGGCCAGCGAGGCCTGCGTCAGCATGCTGCCGGTGCCGCCCACGGTGAACGGCTGCGCCTGATTGAGCGTGTCGAAATGAACCGTGGCCAGGCTCTGGCCGCTGACCGTGGCGCTGCTGGCATCAAAACTCAGGGCCTTGAGGTTCAGCGTCGCATCTCCGCCGCCCAGCGCGATGCCGGCATTCAGGCCCATGGCGTTCTGCGCCACCAGGTTGACGGTGGTCGGGGTGGTGGTCGAGACGGTCAGACCGTTCACACCGTCCACCGTGCCCAGGCCCCAGCTGCTGCTGCCGGTCTGCACCCGCGTGTCGCCACCCACGTTCAGCGCAAGCTTGGTGAAGTCGAAGGTGCTGCTGGTCAGCGTGGCGCCGCCCGCGGCCGACACCGCCAGGTTGACCGCGGACACACCGCCCTGGATGCCTTCCACCTTGCCACCGGCAATGATGTGCACCGAGCTGGCGTTGGTGGTGATGTCGCCATCAAACACGACGTCGCCGCCATTGGCACGACCGATCACCAGGGTCGCCGCATTGACCGACGAGGTGGAGCTGCTGGCCAGGGTGGTGCCCAGATGCAGATCAGTGCCCGGGCCTTCTTGGCGCAGGGTGACGCTGCCGGCGCCGCCGTTGGCGGTGACGGTCCTGGCGACCGTGATGTTGTCACCGCTGAGGATGACGTTGCCGGCCGTGTTGGTCAGCGTCCCGGCGCTGATGTCGATGGTTTTGTTCACCAGCTCCAGCGCCCCATTGGCACCGAAGCTGAAGTTGTTGGCCAGGGTGATGGTGCCGGTGCCGTCTTCACGGCCGATGGTCAGGTTCTTGATGCCCTGCAGGCGCGACAGCTGGCTGACCGATGCGAAGCCGGTCGTATCGCCCAGCACCATGCTGGTGGTCACGTCGGCCGGCTCCAGACGGATGGAGGCGGTGGTCAGGTTGTTCAGCGTGGCGCCGGTGAAGTCGATGGCGCTGCCGCGCAGCGTCAGCACGCCGGTGCCGGTATTCAGGTTCACCACGCTGGACAGCGAGATGATCCCGTCGGTCAGGATGCTCGCACCGGCATTCATGGTGAACGGCGTGTTCACCGCCACATCGCCGCTGGCGCTCAGGACGCCGCTGAGAATCCGGGTGCCGTTGGTGTAGCTGCCATCGGCCTTGAAGAACAGGCGACCGGTTCCCAGCGTCATGCTGGAGGCCAGGTTGATGTCGCCGGTGCCAGCCGAGATGTAGAGGTTGCCGCCGTTGGTCGTGACCGGTGCGGACAGTGTCAGGCCGCCGCCGCTGGCGTTGTCCGAATCCGCCCAGATCCGCACGTACCCGCCATGGGTGGTGACCGATCCACCGACGGTCACGCCATCAGCGCCATACAGGGTGACCGAGCCGGCGGCCGGCGTGCCGCTGCCCACCGTAGTGACCGAGTGCGTCGGCAGCGTGCCCGGGTTGGTGCCGGCGCCCCAGGCGATGAGGTTGCCGATGTTGGTCAGGTGGCCGGTGCCGGTGGAGCCAGCCTGCAGGTAAATGCTGCCGGTGCCAAACACCTCGACCGTGTTGCTGGCGTTGACGAAGCTGATATCGCCGGTGCCGGACGTCCCGGCCTCCAGCCGCAGGCTCACATTGTTGGCCATCGACAGGCGACCGTCTCCGCCGTTCAAGGCGAGATCGCCGATGGTGATGTTCCCGGTGGCCTGCAGGGTGACGTTGGCGAGCTGGGCTTCCAGATCGTTCACATACACCGTGCTGCCGCTCAGATCGCCATTGCCGTTGCCGGCGCTGATGGCGACGACGGCAGGGTCCAGCAGCAGTTCACCGGTCTTGCCCTTGTCGGCGCGCGCGTCGGTGATGCCGCTGTAGGTCAGCGACTGCTTGCCGGAGACTTCCGCCTGACCGCCATCGCCGCCGTTGGCACCGCCGCGCACTTCGATGCGGCCGGCGAAGCGAGTGCTGTCGTCGGACCAGAAGACGACCTGGCCGCCGTTGCCGCTGTCCGTCGCGTTGGCGCTGGCCTTGACGGTTGCGTCCGCGGTCACGGTGGTGGCGTTGTGCACGCTGCTATCGGCGCCCTGGAAGCCGCCACCCACCTGGATGGTGCCGCCGCCGGTGGCGCCACTGGCATTGAGCGTGGCGCCGCCGTTCAACGTGATCTGCTCACCGGTCACGGTAATACGGCCGCCCTGCGCCGATGCGGCGCTGGCGTCCAGCAGGCCGGCGACATGGACGTCCCCGTTGGTGCCGCCGTCGAGCACGATGCGGCCGCCCTGGGCCGACAGGCCGGTCGCTTCGATCACGCCTTCGTTGTTCACCACCGTGGCCATGGCGGTGCTGGCGCTGCGGGCGCTCAGGGTGACGTTGTCACCGCGGATGCTGCCGGTGTTGTCCACCAGCGCGTTCAGGGTGGCCCGGTCCACGGTGAAGCCCAGCAGGCCGTCGCCGCTGAAGTCGAGCGTGACCTGGTCGCCAGCGGCCAGCGCGATGCTGCGGCCCTGCAGGTGGCCGCTGTTGCGCACCACCGGGGCGATCAGCGCCACCACGCCGGTGCCCTGCAGCTGGCCGGCGTTGGTCACCGCACCGGCCGAGCCATTGCTGCTGAAGGTGTAGTGACCGGAGAGGAAATCGTTGTCCGAGAGGGTCAGCGAGCTGGCCACCAGCCCGCCCACGTTGACCTGCGCGGTCTTGCCGAACACCACACCGGCGCTGTTGAGAATCCAGACATTGCCATTGGCGGTCAACGACCCCTGCACCTGGGTCGGCATGCCGCTGTTGATGCGGTTCAGGGCAATGGCGTTGCTGCTGGGCTGGGTGAAGTTGACCGCGGCATTGCTGCCGATGTCGAAGTTGTTCCAGTTGATGACCAGCTTCTGGGTCTGCTGGTTGACGGTCAGCGAGCTGCCGTTCTGAGTCAGCGTGGCGCTGCCCGCGGCGATGCTGCCGCCGGTGGGCAAGGCCCCCGCATCAAGCGCGGACGCGGCCTGGCCGGCCAGGCCGAGCACCAGGGCGGCAGCGGCGCAGCGCACGGTGCCAGACGCGCGCTTGCCGCGCGAGCGAGTGGTTTCTGCCACGGCCACATAGGCGCCGGTCGCTTCGTTCCAGACCAGGCGATAGGCGTGATTCAGGGAGTTCTTCATGTCTTTGTTCTCTTTGTGCGAGGGACTCAATAAGCGACGTTCAGCTGCACCCAGGCGCGCTGACGTTCGGCACGGCCGTCGGCTTCCAGGCCGTTGGCGCTGCGGCCCTCATTGCGGCCCAGGGTGTGCGCCCAGGCGCTGCGAACGCTCCACCGCTCCCCCGAGACGTTGAAGCCCAGGCCGGCACCTGCCAGCCGGTAGTGATTGCTGGACGGATCCGCCAGCGCGCCCATCCAGGGGTTCTGGTGCTGCGTGATGCCGCCCACGTCCAGGAAGCCCAGCCCTTGCGCACGCAGGCCGTAGAAACGGAAGTCCCGGCGCACTTCCAGGCTGGCCAGCCAGCCGCTGTCGCCGGAGGCTTCCCCCACCGCATAGGCCCGCACACCTGCGGGGCCGCCGAGGATGAATTTCTCCGACGAATCCAGGTTGTCCGTGGACAGTTGGCCGTTGGCCGACACGAACACGCTCCAGCCACTCAGGCCCGGCAGGCTCTGGTTGCGGCCCAGATGCCAGTTCAGCTTGGTGAAGCCGCCCTGGGTCGAGGCGCCGAGGGCGTCCGCGCGGGCATCGTCCGGGTTGCGGTCCAGCGACACCTGGCCGGTGGCCACGCCCAGGCCCCAGTCGGTCTGGCCGCCGCCGAAGCGCTCATCCCACGCATTGGCACTGAAGCCGACATTCACCCGGTCCACCCGGCGGCGATGCAGGGACACACCCAGCGCATCGTCATCCAGACGGCGGTCTTCCGCGTCCAGATTCAGCCAGACGTTGCTTTCACGGGCGCGCAGCAGCGGGAAGCTCAGGCCGGCGCCGAGGCTGCGGGCGGTGCCGCGCAGCTCCAGTGGCGCCAGCTCCAGGCCCACGCTGTAGCGCAGGTAGGACGCGTTGACGCTGGCGCGCAGGCCCTTGGGCGACAGGCCCCAGGCGTACGAGGCGGCGGCCTGACTGGTATCGCGGGTCTTGCTCAGCGACACGAAGGCCTGGTCTTCACGCTCCAGCGGGCGGTTCAGCACGCCGCGCACGGTGGCGCGGGCCTGACCGGTATAGCGGTTGGCGAAGTTGTCCAGCGAGGCGGAGACGCCCCAGGCGCGTTGCTCTTCCACCTGCGCGTCGATGCGGCTGGTGCCGGGCTGGTCGCCACGGGCCAGCGCCGAACGAACGGTGATGCCCGGCACGTCACGCATCAGCAGCAGCGCGCGCTCCAGGTCATCCGCCCGGGCCGGGCCTTCCGGCAGGTTGGCATCGGCGATGGCGCGCAGGCGGGCCTGCAGCGCGGCATTGCCACCGGTCAGACCCAGCCGGCCGGGGCCGTCCTGCAGCCGGCCGGGCACCACGGTGATCTGCAGCTCGCCGCCGCTCAGGTCCTGGCGCGGCAGATAGGCGCGGGCCAGCAGATAACCCTTGGCCTGCAGACGCGCGGTGACGCGGGCCGCCAGGGCTTGCATCTGTGCATGGTTCAGTCGCTGGCCGACACCGTCGGCCACCCAGGCCTGCAGCTCGTTGTCGGTCGCCAGACCGTCGGCGCCGTTGAAGCGCACCTGCTGCACCCACGCGGTCAGGCCGTGCTGATCTGCGACCGCCGACAGCGGCGTGTCGGCCTTGGGTTCGGTGGATGGACGGCTGGCCGGTTGTTCGACTCGCTGCCGTTCATTGAGCAGCTGGCCGGCGTCTGGTGCGGCGGCCATCGTTAACAGCGGCGACATGCTCAGCAGAGCAGCCGCCATGCGCAGGTTCTTGATCTCGTGCACCGGGGTTCCCTTGGTCTTGTGTGCTTGGGGCGCGTTTATCCGCGTCCCGGCCCCCGGCGGGTTTTGCGAAAACGCCGACGGCCTTTGCCAAAAGGAATGACGCCGTACATTGAGTGCAACGTTGTGAAATTTTTACGTGGTACTTGTGCGCGGGGCGCGACGTCTTGCGCCTGCCGCGACCGAAATCTTCAGACGCGCGCCGGACAATCTGTTCCCTATGACGGAGACCGATTCCGCCGTCCCGCCCGGGGCCACGGCGCCACTGATACTGCTGATCGATGACGTGCCCGAAGACCTGCGTTGGCTGAACGAGCTGTTACGCAAGGAATATCGGATGGCCCTGGCCCACAGCGGACACCAGGGCCTTCAGCGCGCGCAGGCCTTGCGCCCGCAATTGATCCTGCTGGACGTCGGCCTGCCCGACATGGACGGCTTTGCGCTGTGCCGGCTGCTCAAGAGCGACCCCATCACGGCAGCGACGCCGGTGCTGTTCCTCAGCGCCCACAACCAGCCGGACGATCGGGTGAACGGACTGGGTCTGGGGGCGGTGGACTTCATCAGCAAGCCTTTCTGGCCGGAAGAGGTGCTGGCGCGGGTGCGGGTGCATCTGGCGCTGGCGGCGCAGCGGCAGGCAAAGGCCGACAGCGAGGACACCCCGCCGGACGTGACCGACGGGCAGACCCGCAATCCGGAGGGGCTGCTGGTGCAGGAGGCGGTGCGCTACATCCGTGCCCATCTGGCGGAACTCCCGCCAGTGCCGGAACTGGCCCGGCGCATCGGCCTGCATGAGAAGCGGCTGCTGGCCCTGTTCCGGGACCATCTGGGACAGACGGTGTCGGGTTTTGTCAGCGAAGAGCGCATGCAGCACGGCGCCCGGCTGCTGGCGGAGACCGGCATGGCGGTGCAGCAGGTGGCGCTGTCGGTGGGATTCAACAATCCCGGCAACTTTGCGACGGCCTTCCGCACCCGATTCGGTCAGAGCCCCATGGCCTACCGCAGTGCCGCCCGCGAAGGCAGCGTGCAGTGACAAAGCAGCCGCGGGGGCAGGCCGGGCGGGGGTGGTGCCGGAGGGCACGGCTCCCCACCGTGCCGCTCGCCGGGCTGCTGGCTGCGTTCCTGGCTTCGCTGCGGACCTGGTTGCTGCTCGGCCCCCTGCTGCTGCTGGCAGTCACCTCAGCCCGCGCCCAAGGGGTGCTGGAGCTGGAGGTCCATCAGCCGGTAGTCGATCTGACGCCCTATCTCTGGCTGCATGTGGACCCAGGCGCCAAAGCCAGCCTCGCCGAGGTGCTGGCATCCAGCGACTTCATCGCCGCCCAGCGCCATGACCTGCAGCCCGGCTACACCGCCGCCGCCTACTGGCTGCGCATCCGCCTGCACAACGGCACGACGGACGCCATCCGTCGCGAGCTGCGGGTGCCCCCGGCGCGGCTGGAACAGATCACCCTCTTCTCCCGCGCCGAGCCCCTGGGCTGGCATCGCTCGGATGCCGGCCTGTCAGTACCCTTCTCCCAGCGGGAACTGCCGCACCGGGTGAGCACCTTCTCGGTGGAGGTGGAACCGGGCCAGCAGGTGGAACTGCTGCTGCGAGTCGCCAGCCGCAGCTCGATCAATCTGCGTCCGCAGCTCTGGGAACCGGCCGCCCTGGCGCTGCGCCAGCAGCGGGAACTGCTGGCGGACGGCCTGATGCTGGGCATGATGAGCCTGCTGCTGCTGCTCGCCCTGGCGCTGGGTGGCCTGCTCAAGGACCGCGCCTACATCTACACCGCGCTTTATGTGCTGAGCTACATGCTGTATGAATCCGGCATGCGCGGCACCAGCTTCATGCTGCTCTGGCCGAATGCCACCGACTGGGCGCTGCGTTCCCTCTCCACCTTCGCGATCTTCACCACGCTGCTGCAGGTGCTGGCGCTGGTGCGCATGCTGGGTCTGGCGCGCAGCCAGCCGCGGCTGCAGCGTGCGCTGCGGGTGGTGGCCCTGGCCAACTTCCTGGGCGTGGGCCTGTGCGTCTTCGCCGACTATGCGCTGGGCACTTTCATCACCGCGCAGTTCAACACCGCTCTCCTGCTGGCGATGATCGTGGCGGCGTGGCGGGCCTGGCAGGAGCGTCATCCGCTGGCCAAGCCGTGGCTGGGCATGCTGGTAGCCGGCATGATCGGCATGACGCCGCGATATGCGGAACTGCTGGGGCTGACGCCTTACAGCGCGCTGAGTGACTATGCGCCGCCCATCGCCAGCCTGCTCGGTACGCTGCTGGTGCTGGGCGGGCTGCTGCGACGGATGCAGCGTCAGAAGGCGCGGCAGGAGCTGCGGCTGGAGATGGCGGTGCGGGAGCGGACACTGGCGCTGGATGAAGCCCGCGAGCGCGCCGAGCGCAGCGACAAGGCCAAGGGCCGCCTGCTGGGGTATCTGGGTCATGATCTGCGCGCACCGCTGGCCTCGATGGTGCAGGTGGCGCGGCAACTGCGGCCGGATGGCGACTTCGAGCCGAACCGGCATGCCATCGAACACAGCAGCCTGCTGGCGCTGGAGATGATCGACGAGATGCAGCATTTCTCGCGGGCGCCGGAGTCGGAAGCGCGGCTGGAGATCCTGCCGGCGCCGCTGTATCTGCATGGGCTGCTGCAGGAGATCGTGCATCAGAGCCAGGCGCTGGCGCGGGCGGGCGGCAACGCCCTGACGCTGATGATCTCGCATGAGCTGCCTTCGGTGGTGCAGCTGGATGCGCGTCGCTTGCGGCAGGTGCTGGTGAACCTGCTGGCCAATGCGGCCAAATTCACCCGTGGCGGACGCATCGTGCTGCAGGCGGGGGTGACCGAGGACGGGCATCTGGCCGTGGCGGTGAAGGACAACGGACCCGGCATTGCTGAAGAAGACCTGACGCGGGTGTTTGCGCCGTTTGTCCGCGCGCCGACGGAGGCGTTCCGGCCGGGCATCGGCCTGGGGCTCAGCATCGTGCAGCAGCTGGTGGAGGCGATGGACGGGCAGATCGCGGTGCACAGCCGGCCCGGCCAGGGCGCGCGGTTCGAGGTCCGCCTGCCGTGGGTGCCGGCGCAGGAAGATGAAGTGTTCTGGCCGCCGTCACGGCCGTGGCTGGCTCAGCCGGTTGGTGACGGCCACGTGGCGCTGCTGCTCGACCACTGCGCCGTGGTGCGGGAAGCGCTGCGGGAGCGTCTGGTGCTGGCAGGCTTCGAATGCCTGGAGGCGTCCAGTCCGCAGGAGGCGGATGCGCTGATGCGTGAGCATCCGGTGCGGCTGCTGGTGGTGGAGCCGGAGCTGACGGACGACATGCCGGCCTGGCTTGCCGCCTGGCGGCGTCGGCCGCGCACCGCCCTGCTCTACTGCAGTCAGTGGCACGCGTCGGCCGCAGGCAGCCCGCCGCGGCTGCTCAAGCCGGCGCCGGAGAGCGATTGGTGGATGACGGTGTCAGCCCTGATGCGTCGGGAAGAAGCGCTGCAGTGATAGCGGTCGGGTGCTGAGCCACAAGGCGTCCGCATCCAGCGCCTCGGGGGGCGTGAAGCCTTCCGCCCTCAGCAGCTCGGCGATCGCAGCCACGTCCAGGGTGATGACGCTGAAGACGTGGGTCCATGTGTCCGGGCCGATGCGGTATTGCAGCGTCATGCGCACCTGGGTGCCCTCCGGCTCCGGGCTTCTGGTTGCGGCGAGGACTTCGATCGGCGCGTCCGGACGACCCAGCACATCGCCCACCTGGGAGGACAGCATCCAGCCGGGGGCCTGTCGCTTGAGGAGGAAGCGCCCGTCGGACGCCACATGCCGGGCGGCTGCCGCCACGAAGGCGCGGCGCACGGCGGCATCGGCGTGATTGATCATGCCGCTGGGAAGCAGCACGACGTCGAAGCGCTGATCCAGGTGGAGGGTTTCGATGTCGGCCTGCACGCAGTGAACGGATGGGTGCAGATGGGCGAGCATGTCGGCGGAGTTGTCGACGCCGGTGACCTCGCAGCCCCATTCGAGGAGACGATGGGTGAGGCGACCCGTGCCGCATCCTAATTCGAGCACTGAAGTGCCGGCAGGCAGCAGCGGGCGGAGCAGTTCAATCTCACCCGCGTAGACGGAGCGGCGGTAGAGCTCTACCGAGCATCCATCCGCCGCTTGCGGTCCGGGGCCGGAGCCGCTGAAGTGCACGGGGAGTGAGGGATAGGACAGTGCCATGTGAGCGGGGCCAGGTGCGGTGGAGGATGACCGGGAGCGCCTTCGCTCGCAGCATAACGTCGCGGTGTTGCGGGATCGCAAGAACGGCCGCAGATTTGCAAAGTATGGAAAGAGTCGACGCGGAAAGACGATCTGAGTTGCTGTAGATTTCTGAGGTCTACAGAATTCACGCAGCGGGGCTTGGGCTCTTTCAAGCCGCCGTTGCTCATGCCAGGAGCTTCGATGTCTGAGACTGCATTTCTGCCCACGAAAGCCCGGGCTGCACTGTGCGCGTTTCTTGAATCGGACCACACCAAAGCAGTGATGGCGGATCCTGAATTCAGACGAGGGCTGGCCGAAGTGGCTCGTGAGGTTTCCGAACTCGCCGCCACACGCAAGCGAGCGCGGGAGATCAGCAGCGAGGTGATTCACCAGCCGGTGGCCATCTGACTCAGCGGTTCAAGCGGCCATCGATGCCGTTTCGGAACTCTTCTTGCTGGCAGTGGTCGTTCGTCCTGTTGAACTTTTTTCAAGGACCTGAGCAGCAGCACGCAGCAAGGTCATCAGATCCCGATCCAGTCCCCGACACGCATGGTCGTCCAGCGACAGCAGGCAGGCAGTGATCACCGAAAAAAAAGGTGTCTGCATCCGGAGCGTTGAACGGCAACAAGCAGAGCAGTCCGCCGCCCTGACGAAGTGCAGTCGCGTCAAAATAGACTTCCAGCACCGGACAACCCTCGGCCTCCGAGTTGACGGTCCAAAAACTGGTGACCCAGACATGCTTGGGGAACGGTTTCAGCAGAACTTCGGCGACCGCGTCCCGGTCGATCCAGCGACACGCTCGTAGCCCCGCCTTGAGGTCGGTCACGGTCCGTAGCGAAATGGACCAGGACAATTCCGGAACCTTCGTCCCAGGCGCATACCACTGCTGTGCGCGCGTCTCGAAGTAGCGACCGATCTTCCATCTTTCTCTCCGGCATCGAGGCGCTGCAATGAAGCTCGCAAGTCTGTCACTTCGATGCCGGGAGCAGGTCCAAGACGATCAAGGTCGGATGACACCCTTCAGCCGGTCTCGGCCGCCGACCGTGGGCGTGGCGTGCAAGGTGTCGGTGCCCATTGCCTGCGCCCGCCGGGCCGCTTCGGGCATCAGCCGGTTCCCTGCGCTGCGCCAGCCGCGCCACAGTTCTTCCAGATACGGCAGGATCTCGAAGAACAAGATCACCAGCAGAACGGTCGCGAGGTAGCCGGTGGGCAGTGGCGTGTCCTTCCACGCCAGCGAGAAGTCCGCCGCCTCCGGCCCCGCGCCCACCAGCGCCGCGGCCTGCGGCCAGTGCAGAGCCACCACCGCAATGATGGCCATCAGCGGAATCATCTCCAGGAAGCTGTGCACATGCTGCTCCAGCACCGTCACCACCCGCGCCGTGGTGGCGTAGCTGACGTCCCACAGCGCGGTCAGTTCATGGATGAAGAAGCAGACCACCATCACCGCGATGACCCCCGCGTTGATGCGCAGGAACAGGCAGGCCAGCACCGGCAGGCCCACCTCCACGAACATCAGCAGGTGAATCAGTGATTCCTTCGCACCGGTCGTGCGTTCGATGTTCGCCGCCCGGTGGCAGAACCAGTCCGCCACACCGGCGACGAGCCACAGCGGCAGGATGAAATACAGCAGGATCAGCTCGGTGGGATCCGAGCCGGCGGATGGCATGGCCTGAGCGGCCATCGGCAGCGCAGCGCTGGTGATCGACATGGGAGGCTCCCGGAGTGGGCATGCAATGGCCGACCCGTAGCAATCAGGGTGCCTAACCGCCGCCTAACCGCCGCCTGCACGACGCCTGCCGCCGCCTACCGTAGCCTTCCCGACCCGTCCCGCATCTCCGCAGCGTCTCCGAAGCATCTGCACGGCATCTGCACGGCATCGCCACCGCATCTCCGCTGCTTCAGCGCCGCAGATGCCCCAACGGCAGCGCCCCCCCGGCCTTCACCTCGCCCAGCGAGAAACTGGTGTGGATGTCCTTCACATTCGGCAGGTTCAGCAGCGTGTCGATGGAGAAGCGGCTGAACGCATCCAGGTCGGTCGCCATCACCTGCAGCTCAAAGGTGCCGGCGCCGCTGATGTAGTGGCAGGCAATCACCTCCGGCAGCGCCCGGATCGCCTGTTCCAGTTCGCGGGTGGCGGCGCCGTTGTTGCGGTCGGCATCCACCCGCACAAAGGCCAGAACGCCCAGGCCCAGCTTGCGCCGGTCGATCTCGGCGCGGTAGCCGGTGATGAAGCCCTGCTCCTCCAGCCGCCGGACCCGCCGCCAGGTGGGCGCGGCAGACAGCCCGATGCGCGCGGCCAGCTCCGCATTCGACAACCGGGCTTCCTTCTGCAGCGCAGCGAGGATGGCGACGTCATAGCGGTCCAGGCCGGTGGCGGTGGTGCCACCGATGTCGTCCATGTCCGCGCTGATGCCTTTGCCCACGCCAGGGCTGGAACTGGTGCCAGAACTGGTGCCGGAGCTGGCGCCAACGCCGGTCACGGTGCCTGTGCCGGTGCCAGAGGCGATGCGGCTACCCGGGCTGTCCGCCCCCATCGCGGAAGCTGTTTCCCGCCCTTGCTCCACTGTCCCGGAGGTGACGGGCGACTTGAGGGTTTTCCCTTGACGTGGATTTCGCGATGCCAATCGATCTCTCCGGCGTTTTGTTGAGCAAGATTCTTGCTCATCTTGGCGCGAAACAGGCACAACTCGCAAGCACTCGCCGCGGTGTATTTCCTACACTGGACCCCTGGTCCCCCCCGTGCCGAACAGGGGATGCGCCAGCATGACAACATTGCGCTGACCACTCAGCGGTATCTGGCAGCACGGCCTCCACGGCCCGTCACAAGCGGGACCTGACGGTGCCGGCCACCAACAGGAGACACCCCTCATGAATGCCCCCTTGCCCGAACACATCCTGCGAGCACTGGAAACAGTCAGCCTGGACGACAAATACGCGTTGGACGAGGGCCGTGCCTTCATGAGCGGCATCCAGGCCCTGGTGCGCCTGCCCATGCTGCAGCGCACCCGGGACGCCATGGCCGGCCTCAACACCGCCGGCTTCATCTCCGGCTATCGCGGCTCCCCGCTGGGCGGCTACGACCAGGCGCTGATGGCCGCACGCAAGCATCTGGCCAAGCAGAACATCGTCTTCCAGCCGGGCGTGAACGAAGAACTCGGCGCCACCGCCGTCTGGGGCACCCAGCAGCTGGACCTCTTCCCCGAGAAGAAGAAGTTCGATGGCGTCTTTGGCATGTGGTACGGCAAGGGCCCCGGCGTGGACCGCTGCATCGACGTGTTCAAGCACGCCAACATGGCCGGCACCTCCAGGCACGGTGGCGTGATTGCCATCGCCGGTGACGACCACATCGCCAAGAGCTCCACCGCCGCCCACCAGAGCGACCACGTCTTCAAGGCAGTTGGCTTTCCGGTCTTCTTCCCGTCCAGCGTGCAGGACATCCTGGACATGGGCCTGCATGCCTTCGCCATGAGCCGCTTCTCCGGCCTGTGGTCCGGCCTGAAGACGATCCAGGAAATCGTGGAATCGTCCAGCAGCGTCAGCGTCGACCCGGACCGGGTGCAGATCCTGCTGCCCGAAGATTTCCCGATGCCTGCGGGCGGCCTGCACATCCGCTGGCCCGATCCGCCGCTGGATCAGGAAGCCCGCATGATGGACCACAAGTGGTACGCGGCGCTGGCCTATGTGCGGGCCAACCGGCTCAACCACAATGTGATCGCAACGCCCGACGACCGCTTCGGCATCATCGCCAGCGGCAAGGCCTGGAACGACACCCGCCAGGCGCTGCATGACCTCGGTCTGGACGACAACACCTGCCGCCGCCTGGGCATCCGCCTGCACAAGGTCAATGTGGTGTGGCCGCTGGAAGCCACCATCACCCGCGACTTTGCGCAGGGCCTGCAAGAGATTCTGGTGGTCGAGGAAAAGCGCCAGATGATCGAATATCAGCTCAAGGAAGAGCTGTACAACTGGCGTCCGGACGTGCGCCCCAACGTGCTGGGCAAGTTCGACGAAAGCGACAACGACCAGAGCGGCGGCGAATGGAGCCGGCCCAACCCCAGCAGCCACTGGCTGCTGCGTCCGCAGGCAGATCTGACGCCGGCCATCATCGCCCGCGCCATCTCCAAGCGGCTGCTCAAGCTGGGCGTGGACGCCGACACCGCCGAGCGCCTGCGGGCCCGCGTGGCCCTGATCGACGCCAAGGAGCAGTCGCTCAAGAGCGAAGAAAAGACCGCCGGCGGTGCCGACCGCACGCCGTGGTTCTGCTCCGGCTGCCCGCACAACACCAGCACCCGCGTTCCGGACGGCTCGCGCGCCGTCGGCGGCATCGGCTGCCACTACATGGTCACCTGGATGCCGGGGCGCAACACCGCCACCTTCACCCAGATGGGCGGCGAAGGCGTGCCTTGGGTGGGTCAGGCGCCGTTCACCGACGAAAAGCACATCTTCAGCAACCTGGGTGACGGCACCTACTTCCACAGCGGCATCCTGGCCATCCGCCAGAGCATCGCTGCCGGGGTGAACATCACCTACAAGGTGCTCTACAACGACGCGGTCGCCATGACCGGTGGTCAGCAGGTGGGGGAGCGTCCGGAAGGCCACAGCGTCTTCCAGATCATGAACAGCCTGATCTCCGAAGGCGTGGCCAAGCTGATCATCGTCACCGACGAGCCGCAGAAGTACGAAGGCAAGCCGGTCGCCCCCGGAGTCACGGTGCACCACCGCGACGAGCTGGATGCGCTGCAGCGCCAGTTCCGCGAGATCCCCGGCACCACCGTCATCATCTACGACCAGACCTGCGCCACCGAGAAGCGCCGTCGCCGCAAGCGCGGCAAGATGGTCGATCCGGCCAAGCGCACCGTCATCAACGAAGCGGTCTGCGAAGGCTGCGGCGATTGCTCGGTGCAGTCCAACTGCCTGTCGGTCGAGCCGCTGGAAACCGAATTCGGGCGCAAGCGCCAGATCAACCAGAACACCTGCAACAAGGACTTCTCCTGCGTGAAGGGCTTCTGCCCGAGCTTCGTCACCATCGAGGGCGGCGAGCTGAAGAAGCCGAAGAAGGACAAGCGCCTGAATCCGTTCGACGCCAGCCTGCCGCCGGTGCCGCAACCGCTGATTCCCAATGCCGAGAAGGCCTGGGGCATCGTGGTGGCCGGCGTGGGCGGCACGGGTGTGATCACCATCGGCCAGCTGCTGGGCATGGCGGCCCACCTTGAAGGCAAGGGCGTCATCACGCAGGACGCCGCCGGCCTGGCCCAGAAGGGCGGCGCCACCTGGAGCCACATCCAGATCGCCAACAGCCCGTCGGCCATCTACTGCACCAAGGTCGGCACCGCCGAGGCGGACCTGGTCATCGCCTGCGATTCGATCGTGGCCGCCAACAAGAGCACGCTGGCGGTGATGCGCGAAGGCCGCAGCTTCGTGGCGCTCAACACGCATGGCTCGCCAACCGCCACGCTGGTCAACAACCCGGACTGGAGCTTCCCGGGCGGCGCCTGTGAAGCGGCCATCGCCAAAGCGGTGGGCAACGACCACCTGGGCATGTTCGACGCCGAAGAAGTGGCCGTGAAGCTGCTGGGTGACTCGCTCTACACCAACCCGCTGATGCTGGGCTATGCCTGGCAAAAGGGCCGGGTGCCGCTGAGCCATGCTGCGCTGATGCGTGCCATTGAACTCAACGGCGTGCAGATCGACAACAACAAGGCGGCGTTCGAATGGGGCCGCCGCTGCGCCCACGATCTGGCGGCCGTGCGCTCGCTCTATGCAACGCAGCAGGTCATCCAGGTCATCAAGCGTCAGGGCGTGGATGAGCTGCTGGCCCGTCGGGTCGAGTTCCTGACCGACTATCAGAACGCCGCCTACGCCGCCGACTACCGCGCCTTCGTGGAACGCGTGCGCGCCGTGGAAGCGCCGCTGGGCGGCACCCGCCTGACGGAAGCCGTGGCCCGCTATCTGTTCAAGCTGATGGCCTACAAGGACGAATACGAGGTCGCGCGTCTGCACACCGACCCCAAGTTCCTCCAGAAGATCCAGGCCCAGTTTGAAGGCGACTACAAGGTGGTGCATCACCTGGCCCCGCCGCTGTTCGCCAAGAAGGATGCGCAGGGCCAGCCGGTCAAGTCGCCGTTCGGCAGCTGGGTGCGCCCGGCGATGGGCGTGCTGGCCAAGCTCAAGGGCCTGCGCGGCACCGCCTTCGACCCCTTCGGCCACACGCAGGAGCGTCGCACCGAGCGTCAGCTGATCCAGGACTACCGCGCCAGCATCGAGGCCATCCTGTCCAAGGGCCTGACCGCAGAACGCCTGCCGCTGGCACTGGACATTGCCCGGCTGCCGGAAGACATCCGCGGTTATGGCCACGTCAAGGACCGCCATCTGGCGGCGGTGCGGACGCGCTGGACGCAGCTGAGCGCCCAATGGGCCGCGCAGTAAGCCGCGCAGTAAGCCGCGCAGTAAGCTGCACAGTCAGCCGCACAGTGAGCGGCCCTGTGAGCATGTGAGCCGCGAACCCGGGCTGTGAGCGGCCCGGCTTGACACCCACCCGCTGAGCCGGCGGGCTGCATGCCCGCCGTGCCATCGGCGTCGCGCCCGCGCCGCACTCTGTGACATAGCACCTCCGCGCCTCCCCCCACAAGGGGGACGGTGCGGTTCTCCCTCCCCGCGGTTCAGGTTTTGCTGGCTAGACTCCCGGCCTCAGGTCCGCCAAGGGGCCGCCACAAGACCATTCAAACATCCCATCCGGGAGGGAAACATGAGCTCCAGCATCTGGGCCGGCATCGTCCGCGCCTGTGGCCGCCGCATGGTGTCGGCCGTTTTTGTGGGCGCCAGCCTGATCAGCCCGCTGGTGCAGGCTCAGTCCGCACAGGCCCAGGCTGAAGCCAAGGCTGCCTGGGACGAGGCCGGCAAGGCAGCCGTGAGCGGCCCGCATGACATCACGCTGGCCGGGCAGGCCACCCTGCATCTGGCGGACGGCAAGGTCTTCATTCCCAAGGCCCAGGCCGCTCGCCTGCTGCGCGCCATGGGCAACCCCGGCGACTATGCCGACCTGGAAGGTCTGGTGATGCCCAAGGGAGAAGAAGACTGGATGGCCATCGTCCGCTTCGAGAAGTCGGGCTACATCAAGGACGACGACGCCAAGCACTGGGACGCGGAGGACCTGCTCAAGAGCTACCGGGAAGGCACCGAAGCCGCCAACAAGGAACGGGTGAAGATGGGCGTGGGTGCGCTGGAGATCGTCGGCTGGGCCGAGCAGCCGCGCTACACCGCGAGCCATCATCAGCTGGTCTGGGCCATGAGCACCCGCGACAAGGGCGCGGCTGCGAATGAACCGCAGGGCGTCAACTACAACACGTATGCGCTGGGCCGTGAAGGGTATGTGAGCCTGAACCTGGTCACCGGCCTGAACAGCCTGGCCAAGGACAAGCTGCAGGCGCAGGGCATGCTGTCCGCGCTGGAGTTCAACAGCGGCAAGCGTTATGAAGACTTCAATGCCAGCACCGACCATGTGGCCGAGTACGGCCTGGCGGCGCTGGTGCTGGGTGCCGGCGCCAAGAAGCTGGGGCTGCTGGCCATCGTCGGCGCATTCTTCGCCAAGTTTGCGAAGCTGATCCTGATCGGCGCGCTGGGGCTGGGTGGCGCGTTCATGAAGCTGTTCCGCCGCGACAAGTCTGGCGCCTGAGCGAACGCTTCACTCGGCAGGGAGGACCTTTCATGGGGCGCCTCTCTGCTGGAGATCATGAGCGCAGCGCTTCAGCGCTTCAGCCGCTTCACCCGCCGCCGCATGCGACCCAGCGCGGCATCGCGCACCGGCAGCAGCCATGCCAGCTCGAAACCGGCCCGAGCCGCGTCATCGGCGCGGCCGGTCGCGACGGCACGGACCAGCGCAGCGCGGGCCTGAACCAACCCCATCTCCAGATCGTTCAACTCGCCCAGGGGCTTTTGCACCGCCTGCACCCGGGCCATCTGTTTGGCGGTCTCGCGGGACGGACCCTTGTCGATCGCCTTCAAGCCGCCCGTCATCTCCAGCGCCATCTTCCATCGACGCAGACGCCGACGCAGGTGATGTCGCCCCTGTACATCCAGCTTGTCGAAGCGACGCGCCAGATGCAGCGCCTTGTCGCCCAGGCGGGCCACTTCCAGCACCACCGCCTCGATCGGCCCGTGCATCGGCCCACCGCGCACCAGCCAGGCCACGATGGAGAGCATCCAGCCCTGCCACACCCGATCGGCCAGCAGCTCCGACGGCGGCGGTCCTTCCAGCGGACGCGGGCACAGCGTGGCAAGCTCGGCCTCTGCGGGAACGGCAACGGTGGCTTGCTGCCACGCCTGCTCCAGGTCATGACGCCACGGCGCCAGGGCTTGCGCGTCGGCATCCCGTGCAGCGGCGAGCAGGCGGCCCAGCTGCCGGGCGCCTTCAGCGAGGCTGCGTAGAGCCCAGAGATCCGCCTCCGGATCGGTCTGCGCATCGGTCTGCAGATCGGTCTGCGGTTCGGTTTGAGGACCAGTCCGCGCCACCGCCGCCAGCAACTCCACCCCCACGCGCAGACGCCGCAGCGCCACACGCAGCTGATGCAGATGTTCCGGCTGATGAATGCCGGTCAGGATCTGCGACGCATTGCCGATCACCGGTTCCACCACCGACTGGAGCAGCGTCGCCAGGGCCTGCGCCTGGGTCTGCCCGGCGCGCCATACCGCAGGCGCACTGGCCTGCATCGGCGCGGCCGCTTCTCCACGCGCCAGCAGGTCCCCCCGCAAGGCCTTGGTGCGCAGTTCCAGCGTCAGTCCGAACTGCCCGATGGCCCAGTCACGCGCCACTTCCAGCACCGCGCGCGGGTCGCCCTGCTTCAGTTCGATCTCCAGTTCCGCCACGGGCGTGCGTCGCTCATCCGGAAACTCGCCCGCCAGCAGTGCGCCCCGGTCCAGCGCCAGCTCCACCTCGCCGTAGGGCGTTGCGAATGCACGGCTGAGCCGCTCAATGTCGGTCCGGAACAGCGCCTGCAGCGCCGGTTGCCCCAACCGCTCCAGCAGCGCCATCAGCCCTTGCCCGGCGGGATGGTCGGCATGTCGCGACAGGTCGAGCGCGGGGACAGGGCCGGGCACGGCGTCGCCCACCGGCACGTTGTGCTCCAGACGGGTCATGCCGTCCGGGGCCGCGCCTTTGAGGGTCTGCACCCAGGTGTCGCCTTCCAGCCGCAGGCGCAGGGCGTAGCCCGACCTGGCCAGATGGCGCTCCGGCGTGTCGAAATAGCTGGCCCGCAGACGCTCACGATGGGCGCCGGTGCCTGCAGCATCGGCCTCCCCGTGGACCCAGCGGTGGACCGCCTCCCATTGCGCGGGAGGGACCTGGAAGCGCAGCTCGATTTCTTTCATGGCGAGGGCAGTGTCGCACGGGCGCCGTTCCGGCCCCGACCCACGCTTGGGCGAGGGTTGCCCCGCCGGGTGACGCGCCACCCCGAACCCGAGATCCAGCCGCAACCGGCCGTTCGTGCACTCACGCGAACACGGGTGCAGGGTCTATCGCGACCGCCGCGCCCAGACCCAGGCTCAGCCGTGCCACCGGCGCTGGCCGATCCGCGCCCGCGCCCTGCTGCCACAGCGGCTGCTGCGCCCGGTCAAACCACAGATGCAGCTCGCCTCCCACCACGGACAGCACCGCCACACCGTCTCCGGGATGGTCGTGCCAGGCACTCACCTCACAGCGCAAGCGCTGGCCTTCGGGCCCGTCGAACTCGAACACCTCGGGCGCCGCCAGCTCTTCCACGGCCGTCACCGCAAAGGGCCAGGGCGCGTACAGCGCCGAACTGTGGATCGAATGCACCAGTACCGCCTCCTGCGGTTCGCCGGCGACGGCCTGGATGCGGGCGCTGATCCAGCCGGAGCGATGCTCATCCCCGGAGAGGAACACCAGCCCCTGCGCACGCTGCCGCCAGATCTCCCCCAGCAGTTCATGCTGGCTGTTCGGATAGCCGTCCCACGCGTCCGATCGCAGGCAGCTGGCCGGATGCTCCGCCGTCGTGCGCCGCCGGGGCAGTGGGAGGGATCCGCACAACATGAAGCGCGGCCGTCCCTGGCTGCGGCCCAGCCAGTCCGCGAAGGCATCGCGCTGCGCTTCACTCCACATTCGCGCCCGGGACCAGTTGGCCGCGCGCCGCGCTTCCCGTTCACAGCGGGCATCGGCCACAAAAAAGGCGCCGCCCTGCCAGTCAAAGTCGTGCCACAGGCACCGGGGTCCCCCGGTCCGCGGCCCGGCTTCCCAGCGATGATCCCAGGCCGCCTGCCGGGCTGCTTCGAACCAGGGGCCGACATGGCCGCCCGCCTCCGGCTCCCAGTTGTCCACGATCTCGTGGTCATCGACGCTGTGCACGATGCGGCGCACCGACGGCGGCAGATGCCGCACGGGACCGGCCTTGAATTCCCCGTAAGCACGGCCGTAGCGCTCGATGCCGCTGCGCGAGTCGGCCAGACCGCCACTGGCATCGGCATAGATCTGGTCTCCGGCCAGCAATACGAGCGACAGATCCCGCCCGTCCGGATGGTGGCGGGCCCAGTGATGCAGGCGGGCCATGGCGGCGAACGCTGGAGCCGCCTGCGTCGGATCGTCATTGCAGCCGGGGCTGACATCGAGCAGGCCGGGCGGATATTGGCAGGCCGCCACGGCGATCGTCAGCGGCGGCGTGGCGGCCACCTGGGGGCTCGGCACAAAGCCGTGCCGCCATTGAGAGGGCGGCAGGTCCAGCAATTGCAGCAGCGCGCCTTCCATCTGCTCGCGCAGTTCTTCTCCGGCGAGAGGATGCAGGCAGCCCTGGTGGACGCCTTCGAGTGCCATCGCGCGAGGCTCGAGATAGACCGCCAGCAACAGCAGGCCGGGCCAGGGGCGGTGGAGGTCGCTGCCGGATGCCGCCTGCGGCTCCTGCAGCTCCTTCGCTTCGGGCGGCGCGTCGGCCTCGTGCGCGAGATCGGCGTTTTTGCCGGGCGTCGCCAGCGGTTCAACGCCATGGCGCATGCCTGGCGTAGCCTCTCTCGCGTCCGCGTGAATGCCTGCATTCAGCGGCGCCGGAAACTCCTCCAGCGGCACGCTGAAGCGCCACGGGTCTCCGGGCCGCCCGCGCGATGGCGGCACCCAGGGCTCGATCAGCAAGGCACCCGGCAAGCGCTCATACACATCGCCGCCATGCCAGGCCATCGGCACCCGCAGCCACCAGCGCGGCCATCCCAGCTCCGGCTTGACCGCCGTCAGCAGCGGCACCCGGCCCGCCTGCGGCGGTCCCTGTTCCACGCGATGCCAGGGCGCTTCGACACTGAGCAGCAGTTGGGCCATGGGCGTCTCCCTGGGGGCGATGCGTGCATTCATGCAGGTCTCGAGGCTCATGCGGCCTCCTCGGACATCACCGCGGGCACCCCCCCGCCGCGTGCCGCCGGCGCTGCCGGCCGGTCAGGTTCCGCCAGGAACTCCAGGACGGCGGGGAACACACGGGTCTGGATGTCCCGGCCGATCAGGCAGTCCTGATGGCCGTGGCCGGCGATGATGCGATAGCGGTAACGGTCGGGCATGGCCTGGTCGTAATAGTCCTTCAGCAGCTCGGCGCTTTCGGCACTGCACAGGCCGTTGTCCTCGCCATGCAGCGACAGCACCGGGAAGGCGGTCAGCAGCGCCAGACTCTTGGCCAGGCTGTCCAGGTAGAAGCTGGCGCCCTGCCAGTCGGTGATCTCATGGCAGCGTGCGAAGTGCACCGCCTGGGCGACCGTGTCCATGTTGAGCGGGCCGAAGTGGTCGTCGATGAAGTCCAGCACCGGCTGATCGACATTGGTGATGGCGAAGTCGCGCCCATACAGCAGGTCCATCCGGTGGCGCGTGGCCGTCCATGGCGTGCGGCGGATGCTGGGTGGCGGCGGATTCTCGAGATCGAACTCGCGGTCCGGATACGGCAGGCTGGACAGCAGGCGGTCCATCACCTGGTCCATCAGTCCCGGAGGACCTTCGGGACGGAAGGAGAAGTCCTGCAGCGGCAGGTAGGGCCGCAGATACTGCATCAGCACGCCCCGCAGGCTGTTGGTGGGAGACATCACCATCAACGGCGTCACCTGCGAAATCACCAGCTTGCGGATGCGCGAGGCCAGCTGCCGGCGCAGCGGATAGAAGTGTTCCCACGGCTGCTCACGCTCTTCCAGCAGCGCCATGTGCAGCATCACCGAGCCCATGCAGTGGGCAAACATGCACAGCTGCGGCTGCCCGGTCTCCCGCAGTACCCGGTCCACCGCCAGCGGAATGTCGTTGAAGGCCGCCTCCTCGAAGGTCCAGGGCAGACGTGCGGTGGGCAGGCCGGCGCTGGTGCGCATGTCCGCGATCCACACGTCGTAGCCGGCGTCCCACAGGATCTTCGCCGGCCCGGGTTGCACCGAATGATGGGCAAATGTGCTGCCGCTTGCGCTGTAGCCGTGCAGCATCAGCACCGGCACACCACCCGGACGGGCATAACGGGTCAGGCGCACAAGCACCGGCCGCTCATCGTCCGGGCCCTGCCTGTGGCGCAGGTCCTCGCGCTGGCGGCCGGCGTCGCCCCAGCGGCCGGCCGTCATCTCCAGAATGGATGGCGTGGGCAGGCCGGGTACCGAGCCCGGCAGCCGGTCGATGGTGCGTGCTGGCGCCACGTCCGGTTTGCGGAAGGTCCACGCATGCAGGCCGATGGTCATGCGGGCCAGATAGGCGACCAGCGCGCCGACGTCCCGGATGGCGCTGGGCGAGTCCTGCGCCTGCCGGATGCGCAGCAGCGGCATCCGCTCGCGGGCGAGGTAATGCAGGTCCAGGTTCAGCACGATGTCGGACTGGCCCGGCGGCGGCAACAGGCCCGCCCCCGGCGCCATCACCAGACGGCTCAGCTGCGTCCAGGGATTGCCGCGGCGGGTGTAGCTGATGCGCTTGCGGCCCTGCAGCCGGGCGCCGGCCAGGGCGCGCGCCCAGCCGGGCAGCGAGGGGTCGCCCTCCGCCACCTGTAGGTCGTAGCGCATCAGCCGCACTTCGCCGGCATGGCCTGACAGGTGCCAGGCATTGACGATGCGGTCCCACACCCCGGCCTTCGGTTCTCCGGGGCGCTTGGGGGCGCTGCGGCTGGACAGCCAGTCCAGGCTGCCCTGCACCGCATCGCGGTAGCCCCGGTTCATGACCCAGGCGGCGAGTCCACGCAGATGCCGCCGGAGCGGGCTCGACGCCTCGCGCTGGAAGGGTGTCAGCGTGCCGGCGGTCAACGGCAGGCACAGCACCGCATTGCGCTCACCCCGCTCCTGATGCCACCACAGGCGGCCGTCCCCCTGTGACGGGCCCACCACCTCATACTGGCCGGAGGACGTCTCCCGGGCCTCGTACAGCCGCAGGAAGCTGCCAGGCGCCACGGTCAGCTGCCGCTCCGGGCCCGGCCGCAGCAGCTCGGTCAGCACCTTGGGCTGGTAGAGGAAGCCCAGTTCCAGATATTTGACCGCGCTGCCGGGCGCGCCAGGCACCCGCACGAAACCGCCCAGGCGCTCGCGCACCTCGATGGTGGTCGGGATCTCGGGGGCGGGGGTGCTCAGGTCGCGGAAACGGGGCCGCACCGGCGCCTGACGGGCTGCCGCGGTGGGCGCCTCCAGGCCCCACAGGCGGGCCAGCTGGTCGAGCGCCCGCATCGCCAGCGCCGTAATGGTCAGGGCGGGATTGATGGCGAGCGAGCTGGGCACGATGGCGCCGTCCAGCACCACCAGGTCGTCAAACACCCCTTCCCCATCGGCATGGAAGACCTGTCCGATGTCGTTGACCACCCCGTCGCTGCCCCGGTCGCCCATGGCACAGCCGCCCAGCGGATGCACACTGATCATCGGCCCCTTGGCGTCATTGAGCAGGAAGGCCATTTCCGGCGGCAGCAACTGCCACAGCGGATTGCGCAGCAGGCGCGCCTGCTCACGGGCCAGCCGACGCTCGACGAACTCGTGGCGACGGGCAATATCGGGCTCTGATTTCAGCCCGGGCCAGACGACGCCCAGCACGCCGGGCTCATGGCTGTCCCTGGGCAGCTCGAGACGACCGGTGCCACTGTCCCGGCCGATGAGGGCCAGCGGCAGATAACGCTCGGTCACGCCGGGCCGCACGGCGAACGGATCATCGAAGTCGGCGCGCTCCTCGTGGTCACCGGGGTGGGCGCGGCCCAGGGCATCCAGGGTGGCGGCGAATGCGAAGCTCTCTTCAAATACGGTCCGCAGCGGGCCGGGCACCGCCAGATCTTCGACGACAAAGTCAGCGTCGCCCTGCATCACCGCGGTGATGGTGGGACCGACCTGGCGCTGCGCAGGCGCCTGCTGCTCATCCGCCACCGCATGCAACGCCGACGGCCAGGCCTGGCCCACGGCAATCACATCGCCATTGCCCGAAAACCGCTGCCCCAGCAGCCGCGACACCTTCAGCCCGCGACGCTGTGAGCGCATCAAAATCTCGGTGGAGCCCAGGCTCCCGGCGGCCAGGATGACGCGGCGCGCATGCACGACAAACGGCTGGCCCTGACGCCGCCGCAGCAGCTCGTCGGTGTGCTGCACCATCACCTGCCAGCCCCCACCGGGCTGGTGCTCCAGATGCTCGACGCTCGCGCCGCAGACCATCTCCGCCCCGTGGCGCCAGGCCTGCAGCAGCAGGCCGGTGTCCAGCGACTGCTTGGCTTCGTGATTGCATCCGGTGGCGCAGTCACCGCAGGCCACGCAGGGCTGGTGCTGCCATTGCGCCGCACCGATGGGCTGCGTGTCCATGGCCACCTGCACCCGCGCGGGTCGGGTGGCGTCGCCGCCGAGGGTCTTGAGGGCGTCCAGCCGGCGGGCCGCATGGCCGTGCAGGCGCACGATGGTGTTGTCGCCGCGGGCATCACGCACACCGAGCAGGCGCTCGGCCCGGTCAAACCACGGGCTCAGGTCTTCCTGAAGGAAGGCGCGCGGCCAGCCCGGTTCCCGGAAGCGTTCCGGCGCCGGGCGCTCCATCACCCCCGCATTGATCAGCGATCCGCCGCCCAGGCCGTTGGCCAGGGCCACGCAGACGTCCGGGCCCAGCCGGAGATCAAACAGCCCTTCGCGGCGACCGGTGGGCTCCGTTGCACCCGCCATGGCCATCCGCACATGGCCCGCCAGATCGGCGAAGCGGCTGGGGAAGGCGCCGGGCAGGTATTCCCGCCCCCGCTCCAGCACCACCACCGACAGGAGCCGACCCTGCGCATCGCGACGCCCGGCAAGGGCATGAGCGGCGGCAGCACCCCCGTAACCGCTGCCCACGATGAGCACGTCCACCTGCGGGAGCGCGCCTCCATCCCCCGATGTGACCCAGTCCTCCAACGGTCGCGACAACCAGCGCGTCCCGAAGGGGCGCGCGCGGACAGGATCATCAGACGGGGCTGGCGGCACCTCCCCGAACACTGTGGACATCGGAAACCTCCCTGCGCTGCCCGGCCAAAGCCGCTTGCATGGCGCTGATCAATTGTTCTTCGCTCACCGGCTTGTGCAGCAGCGTCAGGCCCGCTTCATGGGCTTCGCGCAACCGCTCCGGGGCGGTATCTCCGCTGACGATCAAGGCCGGCAGGCCCGGAAATGCACTGCGCAGGGAGCGTACGGCGGAGATGCCGTCTTCGCCACCCCTCAAACGGAAGTCGGTCAACAACAGATCAGGGGTTTGCCCCATGCTTTTGAGCAAGCCTTCACGGGTAGAGCCCGCAACCAGCACCTGACAACCGTGGGCCGACAGCAGCGCCTGCATCGCCACCCGCACCGGCTCTTCGTCGTCGATCACCAGCACGCGGATCGGTGGCAGGGCGACGCCGGTACGTTGCGCCTGGCCCGGCTGGACCTCGGAAAGATCGGCCGCCGTCATGTTGAGCGTGAAGCTCGAGCCCTGGCCGGGTACCGAGCGCAGGGCCAGGTGAAGGTCCAGCAGGTCGACCAGACGGGTGACGATCGACAACCCCAGTCCCAGACCCTTGGCGCGATCGCGCTCCGGATTGCCCACCTGGTAGAACTCTTCAAAGATGCGGGCCTGTTCATGGTCGGGAATGCCCATGCCGGTGTCGCGCACCGCCAGGCGCCACAGGCCCTCGTCCTGACCGCGGCTCACCTCCACCGACACCTCGCCCTTGAGCGTGTACTTGATGGCGTTGTCGATCAGGTTGCGCACCACCCGTTCCAGCAGCACCGGATCGCTTTCGACGCAGGCGTCCGGCGGGCAGTCCAGGCGCAGCACCAGATGCTTGCGCTGGGCCGCCGGCTGGAACTCGCGCTGCAGGCGGGAGAGCCAGGGTTGCAGGGCAAACACCTGGTTGTTGACCGGCACCACCTGGGCGTCGAGCTTGGAGATGTCGAGCAGCGCGTCCATCTGGGACGACAGCGACTGCAGCGCCAGGTTCATCTGGCTGACGATGAGGTTGCCCTCTTCGTCCATCGGCCTTTTGGCCAGGGCCGCGCCGAACAGCGACAGAGTGTGCATCGGCTGGCGCAGGTCATGGCTGGCGGAAGCGAGGAAGCGGGTCTTGGCCGCCATCGCCGATTCCGCCTGCGACAGCGCCTGTCGCAGCTGCTGGTTGCTCTTGATCTGCTGCTGCCGGATGAGCACCGATTCGGCAAACACCCGGTAGGTGTCCTTGGCCAGGCTCACCAGGATCAGCGCAAAGAAGATGATCAGCGCCGACAGCAGCACGTCCAGCCAGGCATCTTCGCCAGCCACACCGCCCAGCCCCCAGGCCAGTGCATTGGCAATGGTCACCGGCCACAGGAAGGCCTGGAACACCACACGGTGTCCGGCGGTGGTGGCCACCGCGCCGGCGCACAGGCCCAGCAGCACGATGGTCTGCACCGTGCGCTGGAAGTCGGTGAGCCAGGGCGCCACGCCGAGCGACGCCGCAAACACCGAGCCATTGAGCAGGCTGAGCCCGACGGCCCAGCGCATGCGGTGGGTCAGCGGCTCCTCATGCATTTCCGGCAGGCGGCCCAGCATCCACCAGCGCAGGGCCAGCACTGCATACACGGCCATCAGCCACGCCAGCGCCAGGCCGGTGGGCACCACCGACATGCTCATCAGCGCCAGCGCAAGCGCCGCCAGACCGACCGGATACGGCACCCGCCGGCCCTGCTTGGCGATCAGCCGCAGCAGCTCCAGATCCAGACTGGACTGTTCGGTGCTGCGGTCAGCCGGCATGGCGGAGGGAGGCGGCAGCGCTGCGCTGCCACTCGGGAGGTTTCATACCCACTTCGATTTGCGATTGCAAATTTTGGTAATGCTTGTCTAGGCCGGGCAATATATCGTGAGCTTGTGTCAGACCCAAGGACTTCCCTCCCGAATCCCTGCGATCCAGCCACCCCTCGCGCAGCGGTTCACGACATCAGCAGGCGGGCCAACGCCTCGGGCGGCATCGGCTTGTGGAACAGATAGCCCTGCGCCTGCATGTCGGCCAGCGACAACAGCCATTGCTGCTGATCGAGGGTTTCCACCCCCTCGGCGGTGATGTCCAGGTTCAGCCCGCTGGCCAGCGCCACGATGCTGCGCACCACCGCCTGCGACGAACCCAGCTGGGCCTGGCTCTGGATGAAGCTGCGGTCGATCTTGAGCCGGTCCATCGGCAGGGCGGTCAGTTGCGCCAGCGATGAAAAGCCGGTGCCGAAATCGTCGAGCGCCAGCCGCACGCCCAGATCGCGCAGGCGCCGCAGGGCCAGCTCGGTCGAGACCTCCTGGGCGATCAGGGATTCCGTCAGCTCCAGCTCCAGCAGATGCGCCGGAAAGCCGTGGCGGGCCAGGGTCTGCGCCACCCGGGTCGGCATGTCGTCCTGGTCGAACTGGCGCACCGAGACATTGACGGCCACCCGCAGCTCCGGCAGCCCCTGCGCGCGCCAGGCGGCGGCCTGCGCCACGGCCTGGTCCAGCACCCAGGCGCCGATGGCGATGATCAGGCCGGTGTCCTCCGCCACCGGAATGAAACGGGCCGGCGGCACCTCGCCCATCTGGGGATGCGCCCAGCGCAGGAGCACCTCGGCACCAACGATGCGCCCGCTGCGCAGGTCCACCACCGGCTGCCAGGCGAGCCGGAACTCCCGCTGGTCCAGTGCCAGCCGCAGGCCTTGCTCCAGCTTGAGCCGGTGGCTGGCCACATCCGCCATGGCGGACTTGAACAGCACCGCACGGCAGCGGCCGCGGGCCTTGGCCTGGTACATGGCCGCATCGGCAGCGCGCAGCAGGGTGTGCGGGCTGTCCACCTGGCCCGGATACAGCGCCACGCCGATGCTGGCGGTGATCAGCACCGTTTGATGCGCAGTCTGCTGCGCCAGCGCGTCGGACGACGGATGCTCCGGCCCGCCGCTGCCGGAGCTGACGGGGCCCGGGCCGGAGCCGCCGCCGATATCCAGCAGCACCGGACGCGCCACCGCCGCCAGCAGCTTCTGCGCCACCTGCAGGGCCGCATCCTCCTGCTCCATCTGCCGCAGCAGCACCACGAATTCGTCGCCCCCCAGCCGCACCGCCACATCGTCCTTCCGCAAAAGGCCCCGGATGCGCGTGGCCACCTGCCTGAGCAGGTCGTCGCCGGCATCGTGGCCCAGCGTGTCGTTGATGGTCTTGAAGCCGTCCAGGTCCATGAAGAACAGCGCCAGCGGACCGTCCGCCGCCTGCAACGCCTGCTGCAGCAGCACCCGGTTGCCCAGGCCCGTCAGCGCGTCATGCAGCGCCTGGTGGTGCAGCGCATGCTGCGCCTGCCGGATTTCGCTGATGTCGGCAAAACTCAGGACGTGGTGGCTCGCCACGCCTTCGTCGTCCACCACGGCGGCGAAGTGCTGCAGCGCAGGAAAACAGCTGCCGTCGCGGCGCCGGCAGGTCACTTCCCCGTGCCACTGGCGGGCGCCGGGCTCGCGCACCGCGTCGCCCTGACGACGGGCGAAGAGGAACTCGTCCGGCTGATGGCCGATGACGTCCTGCATCGCCCACCCGGTGAGCTGCGCAAAAGCGCTGTTGCAGCTGAGTACCCGCTGGTCGCCGTCCAGGAACAGGATGGCTTCATCGGTGGCGTCAAAGGCGACCGATGCCTGGCGCAGCCGGTTTTCCCGCTCCACCCGCTCGCTCACGTCCCGCACCATGCCGATGACCAGCCCCTCCGGCTCGAAGTGCCGCGCATGGATTTCCAGCCAGCGCCCGGGTTCGTCCTCGGGCTGCCAGGCGCAGGTCAGGTCCACCGGCGTGCCCAGCTGCAGCAAGGTCTGCAGCGCCGTCTGGCCGCGCGGCTCCAGGCCGCGGGTGAGCTGGCCGAGCGTTTCCGCCTGGGTCAGGCCGCGCAGCTCAGGCACGGAGTCCTGACCCACCCAGCGCAACTGGTGGCCGGTGGGACCCGCGTGCAGTTCCAGCACCGCCAGGCGTGCCGACTCCAAGGCGAGGCGCAGCCGCCGTTCCGCGTCTTCGGTCTGGCGCTCCGCCGCCCGCCGCACCATCGCCATGCGGACCGTGGCATTGAGCTCGCGCAGCTCGAAGGGTTTGAGCAGGTAACCGTAGGGCGCCGCTTCGGCGGCGCGCTGCAGCGTTTCGGGCTCGCCGTAGGCGCTCAGGAAGATCACCGGCACCTGCAGCAGCTCCCGCAGTTGCCGCGCGGCGGAAATGCCGTCACTGCCGCGGTCCAGATGGATGTCCATCAGCACCAGGTCCGGCTCGGCATGCCGCGCCAGCTTGAGGGCATCCGGCTCATTGGCGGCAATGCCCACCACCTCGTAGCCCAATTGCTCCAGACCGGCACGCAGGTCCAGCGCCACGATCCGCTCGTCCTCCACGATCTGGATGCGCACCGTGCGCCTGGAAGCTTCGGCCAGTTCAGGCATTTGTATCCCCTTCGACGTCCAGCGGCCAGGACAGCCGGGCACAGGTTCCGCCATGGCTGTCCAGGGTCAGGTGGGCCCCGCATTGATCGGCCAGCAGCGGCAGCAGCTGAAACCCCAGGCTGCGGGCGGCCGACAGGTCCAGGCCCGGCGGCAGGCCCACCCCATCGTCCGCCACTTCCAGCCAGGGGCCCGGCGGCTGCGGTGGCGCTTCACTGCCGTCCACCACGCCGTCGGTACGGCCGCCCAGCCGCACGCTGACGGAGCCGGTCCGACCCTCGGGGAAGGCGTGTTTGATGGCATTGGTCACCAGCTCGGTCACCACCAGGCCGCAAGGGATGGCATGGGAGAGGTCCATGCGCCAGGGGTGGCCGGACGGCACTTCCACCGCCAGCTGGATCTGCTCGCTGGCGCCCATGAAGGTGTGGCGCAGCAGGTGGACCAGTTGGCGCAGGTAGGGGCCCATGTCCAGCGCACTGAAGTCGGCGCGTTCATACAGCAGCTGATGCATCAGCGCCATCGAATGCACCCGGCTCTGGCTGTCCCGCAGGGCATCCCGCACCAGGCCGTCGGCATGGCGCGCCTGCAGGTTGAGCAGGCTGCTGATCACCTGCAGGTTGTTCTTGACCCGATGGTGCACCTCGTTGAGCAAGGCGGTCTTTTCTTTCAGGGCCCGCTCGATCTGCTCCTGCGCCGCCCGGCGTTCGCTGACGTCGTTGATCGTGATCAGCACCTGCTGGCCTTGAGAATCCGGCATCGGGTTGAGGCCGATCTCCACCGCGAATTCACTGCCGTCCCGGCGCAGGGCAAACAGCTCCTGGCGTTTGGCCATGTAGCGCAGGGTCGGATGGCGCATGAAGTCGCGCAGATGCTGGTGGTGCACCCCTCGGTCGCCCTGCGGCACCAGCGCGTGCACCGACAGGCCGGTCAGCTCATCCTGGGTGTAGCCGAACATGCGAGCCATGCTTTCGTTGGCCAGCACCAGCCGGCCGTCTGCATCCACCAGGCCCATGCCGATGGAGGCGCCTTCAAAGGCCCGCCGAAAACGGTCCTCACTGCGGGCCAGCGCCCGTTCGCTGTCGCGGCGGGCGCTGATGTCCATGCCGGAGGCGATGAGATGGGTGATGGTGCCGCGGTCGTCCACCAGCGGGGCGAGCATGAAATCCACATCCATGCGGGTGTCGCCGGCCATGCGCGCCACCACGTCTCGCCGCACCGTGTCGCCGGTCGCCACGCGGCGCACCGCATCCTCCATCCAATGCACCAGCAGCGGGTCGTGTGTCCACCAGGGCGTCTGCCAGAACGGCCGGCCGATGACGTCGTCCTTGGTCAGACCGCCCGCTTCCAGCGGCGCGCGGTTGGTTTCGATCACCCGGCCGTCCGGCAGCAACACACCGACGAAAACAAACAGGTTGTCCAGCACCCGCCGAAGGGGCGAGCCGCCGTCGATGCCGCTGGAGCGAGCGCCCGGTCCGCCCCCCTGCGCGAGCGCCCGTTCCAGCGAGGCGATCGAGTCGGAGACATCGTCCATGCGCGAGATCGAAGGGGCCGGCCATGCGGCCGGACGGGCTTCGCCAGACATCGGACCTCCCTGCGCGCCGCCGGGGCGTGCTTGTCAATGCGGATGACGGCGGACTGCCGTCAGCAGCCATCCACAGCAGTCAGCCGCAATCGCGGCGCAATGCGCTTCATTGCATCGTCATTGCAGTGGCGATTGAATGGGCCAGTCAGCTCCTCAGTCACTCCGCCACTGACATTGCATTGCAACGGGCCACGGCCGTGTGCCCCTTATATCAAGCGGGAAGGGGCATGTCATCGGCTGCATGAACGATGCGCACTGGGGCGACAGTGAATCAGCAGGATCTCCCGACGCAGCTGATAGAAGCGATAAGTCTGCAGTGCGGTGGCGCTAAAGCAGCTAAAGCAGATAAAACTATGCCGACCCCCTCGGCCCCAACGGGCTCCGGCAGGTCGGCATAGCACTCCTCCCCTTGATCACGACGCTGAGGTCCAGGCAGCGCGCGATCGGGATTGAGTATGCGCAGCCGTCGGAGTCGCAACCATCCCCCTCAAGGGGGAACCCGGAAGTCCTGCGTTGGGGTCAGGCGGTGACAGGCCGGCGGGCGGACACTGGGACGTCCAACCGCGACGTTTCTGGATCGCGCCGGAAAGAGCCGGCATGCGTCCAGGACGGTCCTGAAACCGTCCCCGATCGCCTGTCGGGTCCCCGGCTTCGGCTCGCTCTGCACACAAATCGGGACAGCGCTATGCTTCGCGCCATTCTGGCGTCACCCCCGGGCGGCGCATGGCTCCGTGGCAGACATCTGAAGTCGGGGACACCATGTCATTCAAATCCACTGAACAATGGCCTCAGTTCCGGTGAACCGACGACCCCGCCGGCGGCAGGACACTGCCAGCCATGCAGACAAGCGGTCGGGCCGATGTCAATGACACACATCAACATCCGATCACGGTCCACCCTCTTCCTGCAAGTCACCACGCTCCAACCGCCATGACCACCGCCCGCTCTTCCTTCAAGCCCGCCAAGATCCGCTACGACGGATTCGCCATGCTGCTGCACTGGGTGCTGGCCGCCGGCATCATCGGCGCCTTTGGCGTCGGCCTGTACATGACCGACCTGCCCTTCTCGCCGATGCGGCTGAAGCTCTACAACTGGCACAAGTGGGCGGGCGTCACCATCCTGGCCCTGTCGGCCCTGCGCCTGCTGTGGCGCCTGACGCACCGTCCGCCAGCCGACCTGCCGATGCCCGCCTGGCAGGCCCGCGCCGCCCATCTGGTGCACGGCCTGCTGTATCTGGCCTTTTTTGCGGTGCCGATCAGCGGCTGGGCCTACAGCTCGGCCGCCGGCTTCCCGGTGGTGTGGTTTGGCGTGCTGCCGCTGCCCAATCTGGTGAGCCCCGACAAGGCACTGGCCCACACCCTGAAGGAAGTGCATGAGCTGCTGGCCTATGGCCTGGCGGCCCTGGTGCTGGCCCACCTGGGCGCGGTGGTCAAACACATGGTGCTGGACCGGGACGGCCTGCTGCAGCGCATGCTGCCAGGCCGCGGCTGATGGCCCCCTGAGGCCGGCGGTCCTGCCGCCGCCTCTCCCACCAATTTTTTCTGATTCCTTTTTTCGTCGAGGTCTTCCATGAATGCACGTCTGACCCAAGGCCTGTCCTCCCGTCTGGCCACCTCCCTGTCGGTGACCGCCCTGGCCTTGGCCAGCGCTGCCCTGATGCTGTCCGCTTCGCCGGTGATGGCCCAGTCCAAGCCAGCGGCCAAGCCGGCCGCCAGCGCCGCGGCCACCACGCCGGCAACCGCCGCGCCCGCCGCCGCTGCCAAGCTGGTGCCTGCCGGCAGCGACCTGGTCTTCACCTTCAAGCAGATGGGCGTGGCGGTGGATGGCCACTTCAAGCGCTTTGATGCGCAGCTCGCCTTCGACCCGAAGAAGCCGGAAACCGGCAAGGTGTCGCTGACCATCGACCTGACGAGCGCCACCCTGGGCGATCCGGCCTTCGACGCCGAACTGCTCAAGCCGGAATGGTTCAACGCCAAGAAGGTGCCGCAGGCGACTTTCCAGTCCACCGCCATCAAGGCGCTGGGCGGCGGCAAGTTCGAGGCCACCGGCAAGCTCAACATCAAGGGCCAGGTCCGTGATGTGGTGGTGCCGGTCGCGCTGACCCAGGCCGGCGGCACCACCACCGCCACTGGCGTGGTGGCCATCAAGCGGCTGGACTACAACATCGGCGACGGCGAATGGAAGGACACTTCCATGGTCGCCAACGATGTGCAGGTGAAGTTCAAGCTGGCCTTCACCGGCGTGGCACCGCTGTAAGCCTTCGCTGATCCCTTTTCATTTCCTCTTTCCCACCAACCCGTTGATCAAAGACGCACCATGAAAAAAGCACTCATCCTTGCTTCCCTGCTGGCCCTGGGCGCTGCGGCCCAGGCTGAAACGGCCACCTACAAGATCGACCCGACGCACACCAACGCGACCTTCGAAATCATGCATTTCGGCACGTCGACCAACCGTGCCCGCTTCGACAAGAAGGAAGGCACCGTCGAATTCGACCGCGCTGGCAAGTCCGGCAAGGTGGACATCAGCTTCGACATGACCGGCATCAACAGCGGCACCCCCGCTTTTGACAAGCACCTGTCGGGCAAGGATTTCTTCGACGTGGCCACCTACCCCACGGTGAAGTTCGTCGGTGACAAGTTCACGTTCAACGGCGACAAGGTCACGACCGTGGCCGGCGAGCTGACCATGAAGGGCAAGACCGCACCGGTCACCCTGAAGGCCACCAACTTCAATTGCTACCAGAACCCCATGCTCAAGCGTGAAGTCTGCGGTGGCGACTTCGAAACCGTGATCGACCGCACGCAATGGGGCATCGACTACGGTCTGGCCTATGGCTTCTCCAAGGAAGTCAAGATCGTGATCCAGGTCGAAGCCGTCAAGCAATAAGCGTCGCTTCCCCCTGCCCAAACGCCCCGGCCTGTCCGGGGCGTTTGTTTTTTTGCGGGCCCGCTTTGTCGCGGTCTCGCGCAGTTCATGCCGCCGCCATCACCGTGTGTCGCCCCCCGGGGTCGACGCCCCTGGGACTTGCGTACAGTGCGAGGCATCAGACAGGTCCGCCCCATGAACGCCCCAACGTCCGCCTCCCCCACAGCCGCCCAGCGCTGGCAGCAGTTCAGCCGCAACGCCGAGCAGGGCTTCCACGCCTACGCCAGCTGGCTAGTGTCCATCACCTGGAAGCGGTTCCTCGTGATGTCGGTGCTCCTGATCATCGGCGCCAACATCCTGCAGGGCATTCCGCCGTTTTCCTTCAGCTGGCGCGTCGCGGAAGACGTGGAAGAGACGCCGAAGCGGACGTCCAAGCCGGCCAAACCGGCCAAGCCCGCCAAGCCGGTGGAACTGGGAAGCCAGCGCTCGTCCATCCCACCCGCCGAGCCGGAGGCGCCGTCTGCTCCCGCCGCCCCGTCGCCCGGCGGCGTCGCCAGTGAGCCGGGGACCGGTCACAGCGACGCCAAGAGCGAGCCCAAGGGCGAAGAAGGCCTGCGTTACGAAGTCCAGATCGACAGCCGGGGCGTACGGATCGTGCCGCGCGGCGGTGCGACGGCGGCTTCCGGCAGCGCCGCGGCCGGCAGCGAGGGCGCCTCGTCCGATCTGCCGGTGGTGGACATCCGCATTCCCAACGAGAAGCAGCGCGAAGCCGTCCGCGAGGCGGTGGAAGATGCCCGCCGCGCCTTGCAGGAAGCGGCTGAAGATGCCCGTCAGGCGCAGGCGGACGCCGACGAAGCCCGCCGGGAACTGGAAGCCGCTCGCGAAAACGCGGTCGAAGGCAGCAGTTCGGACGCCATCGACGCGCCCCGGGTCCGGTATCGCCGGGTGCACCTGGGCGACTTCCTGGACAAGCTGGCGGTGATCTTCGTGCTGGCCTCCGCCCTGCTCAAGGCCACCTACAAGGGCCGCATCCAGGCGGAAGCCAAGGCCGCCCAGGCCACTGAAACCGCTGAGGCCGAGTCGCTGCGCCGCCAGGTGGTGGAAGCCCGAATGGCCGCGATGCAGGCCCAGGTGGAGCCGCACTTCCTGTTCAACACCCTGGCCTCCATCGACCATCTGATCGAAACCGACCCGCCGCGCGCCTCCCAGATGCAGCGCAACCTCATCGCCCTGCTGCGCGCCTCCATGCCCACCATGCGGGAGGCCAATGCCAACGGCGGCGTGCGGGAACTGGGCCGGGAGATGGCGGTGATCCGGCCCTACCTCGACATCCTCCAGATGCGCATGGAAGAGCGGCTTCAGCCGGACATCCAGGTGCCGGATGGCCTGCTGTCGGCGGAATTCCCGCCCATGATGATCCAGGGACTGGTCGAGAACGCCATCAAGCACGGCCTGGAACCCAAGGCCGAGGGCGGCAGCCTGAAGATCAAGGCGGAGGTGGTTCACGGCAAGCTGTCCGTCACGGTCGCCGACACGGGCCTGGGCTTCGGCCGGGCCGCCACCTCCGGCACGGGCGTCGGCCTGGCCAACATCCGCGAGCGGCTGTCGCTGCTCTATGGCAAGACGGCCAGCCTGACGGTGGCCGAGAACCAGCCCAGCGGCACCATCGTCACCATCACGGTCCCCTACAAGACCGCCCACGTTCACCAGGAACAAGGAGTGCATGCATGAAAACCTTCTTCAAGATCCTGCTGGTCCTCGGACTGGTCATGGTGCTGGCTTCGGTCGCGACCGGCGTGGTGCTGCTGGGTGCGATCAGCGATGCCGACGGCATGCACATCGTCATCAACGGCCAGGAGTGGAACGGCGGCACGCTGGAGATGGGGGATGCCTTCGGACTTTTCCTGGCGGTGATGATCTGCGGCCTGGTGGCCTGCGTGGTGGTGCCGCTGGTGCTGCTGCTGGGCGTGGGCCTGCCGCTGCTGCTGGTGGGTGGGCTGTTCGTGCTGTGCATGGCGGCCGTGCTGGGTGCCGGGGCCGTGCTTGGGTCGCCGCTGCTGCTGATCGCGCTGGTGGTCTGGCTGCTGGTGCGGGACCGTACACCGCGCGCCAGCCGGCGCGCAGCGCGCGAAGCCCGCCGGATGCAGCAGGCCCATCCCCAACCCTGAGCGGCAGGCGTCCGCAGTTCAGTAGTGCCCCGCTGTGCACCGCGTCCCTCCTTGCCTACCATCCCAGCATGAGTACCCCCAATGCCCCCCGCGCCGTCCTGGCGGACGACGAACGCCTGATGCGCGAACAGCTGCGCAGCCGCATCGCCGAGGTCTGGCCTGAACTGCAGATCGTCGGCGAAGCCAAGAACGGTCTGGAAGCCGTGGAGCTGACCCGCCAGCTCAAGCCCGACCTGGTGTTCCTGGACATCCGCATGCCCGGCCTCACCGGCGTCGAAGCCGCCCGGGAGATCGCCCAGCTGCCCGATGATGACGACTGGGCCGTGCCCGAGATCGTGTTCATCACCGCCTACGACCAGTACGCCGTCGAAGCCTTCGAGCAGGGCGTGTGCGACTACGTGCTCAAGCCCGCCGAGCGGGAGCGCCTGGCGGTGACGGTGGAGCGCATCCGCAAGCGGCTGGCCCAGCGCAGCGGCGAGGCGGAGCCGGAAGGTCCGTCACAGGGCACCTTGCAGCAGCTGCTGCACAACCTCTCCGCGCGAGTGAATCCGCAGGGCGCGCCACGTTACCTGCAATGGATCCAGGCCTCCGTCGGCCAGACCATCCAGATGATTCCGGTGGAAGACGTGCTGTTCTTCATCAGCGATGAGAAGTACACCCGGGTGCAGACGCCCACCGTCGAAGCCCTGATCCGCAAACCGATCAAGGAACTGGTGGATGAGCTGGATCCGGCGCTCTTCTGGCAGATTCACCGCTCGACGCTGGTGAATGTGAAGGCCATCAATGGCATCACCCGGGACTTCCGCGGCCGTCAGCTGGTGGGCGTGCGCGGACTCGACGAGAAGCTGGAAGTCAGCCGCAGCTACACCCACCTGTTCAAGGGCATGTAAACCGGGCCAGGACGCGCGGCGTCCGGTCCAGCGTCAGGTTCAGCGCCCGGTGGAAGGCCCGAAACGCGACGGCAGATACGAACGACGCGGCGGTGAGGGCCGGCGGTCGTCGTGCTCATGGTCGTCGCCGGCAAATCGGGTCTCCAGCGCTTCTTCCTCATCCGGCTGTTCGCCCTTCTTCAGCCGACGCGACGGTGTGCGCAGGCCCAGGGCCAGCGCCAGCATCGCGTAGAACAGGAAGCCGACGCGAGGCGCGTCGATGAGGCTGTCGAACAGCCCGACGATCATGAAGGCCGCCAGGGCGCCGGCCGTGGCTGGCGCCAGCGGATGCCGGCGCGCCGCCCCCAGCGTGCAGCGCCACAGCGCGCTGGCCACCAGGCCCAGCCACAGCCCCAGTCCCAGAACCCCCTGCGCGAACAGCACATGCAGCGGCAGGCTCTTTTCGTGGAAGGGCATGTGCACCCGGTCGCTGGAGAAGAACCAGCGGGCCATGCCCTGGCTGAAGTCGCCATTGCGCAGCAGGCTGCCGTGCTGGCTGTCGGCCATGTCCACCGAACGCAGCTCCACGAGCGACCCGCGCCAGTTCAGCGCGATGGCCGCCGTCAGCTGACGCGGCAGCCACCGGCTGCCGCCGAAGTCCTCCGGCGCCTTGCCCAGCGGCAGGCGCACCACCTGCCAGGCGCCGCCCTGCGGCTCCACCTCGACCTGACGGTCCAGGCAGCGCAGCGGGTAAAGCAGATGCTTCTCGCAGATCTCGACGCGCAGCTGGGTTTTCTGGCGCGTGCGCAGCACCACCGCTGCCGCAACGTCACCGCCCACCGCGCTGACGCGCTGGCTGAGGCGGTACAGCTCACCGCTGCCCAGCGTGTGCAGGCCGCTGGTGAGCGTCACGGTGGGGGTGTTGACGGCCGGGAAACCAGCGCTGTCCAGCGCGCCCGGCACTGCATCGGTCGAAGGCGAATTCCAGCGATGGTCCCCCACCCGTTCTTCAAAAGGTCCCTGATTTGCAAAGCTGGCCGGGAAGCGCCCGGTGCCCTGCCCCAGCAGCCACGCATCCATGCCCTTGAGCAGACTCAGGCTCAGGCTCCAGTGATGCAGACGTCCCTCCAGGTCCTGCTGACCGGTGGAGAGACGATGGCCGATGTAGCCGCCGCCGCCCAGCGAGGCCACCACGCCGCAGACCAGCAGGCAGGCGGTCCACAACATGCCGCGCACCCGCCAGCTGGCTTCACGCACCGCATCGGCCGGGCGCACCGGCCATTGCAGCGCCAGCCAGGCCAGGCCGGCGAGCAGCAGCACCGCGCCGGTGGCGATGAGGTCCTTGCCTTCGCTCCACTGCGCGGCCACCAGCCAGGTCGCCGCCAGCGAGGACAGCCATCCGGTGGCGAGCAGGAAGGACTGACCGGGGCGCGACACCCCCTGGCGCCACAGTGCACACAGGCTCAGGGTGAACAGCCCCACCGCCAGCGCCACTGCGTAGGACAGCTTGGGCACCGCACCAATCAGCATGGCGCCGACCCCCGCCACGCCCAGCGCAATCAGCAGCGCGAGCGACAGGAAGGTGCGATGCTGGTTCACCGGCCAGGCGCCGCGCCGAGGTGGCATGGCCACCCACAGCCCGAGACTGGCGGCCAGACCGACCAGGGCGCGATACCCGCCAGCGCCAAACAGTACCCACGCCGCCACGCCGACCGCGGTCAGCACAGCGATCGAGGCTCGCAGCGGCAGCGCGGCATCTCCGGGCAACTGTCCCGGCGCGGGCACGCCGTCCTCGGACTGACCGTGCCGGCGTTGCACCGCCCACAGCAGCGCGCACAGGGCCAGGCCGACCGGCACCGCGAGATACACCCCGCGCGAGAAGGTGGTGAGGCAGGCATAAAAGCCCAGCAGCATCACGCCGAGGGCCGCCACAAAACGCCAGGGACGACGCTCGCAGAGCATCCACAGCAGCGCCATCGGCATGCTCAGCGCCAGGCAGCCGTCCAGTGCCGCACCGCCCACATGCATCTCCCAGAACCAGGAGGTGGTGCGGTAGTCGGTGGAAAAGTCCAGCAGACCGGTGTAGATGAACCGTTCCCAGACGGCGCCCATCGAGGCAAAGATCAGCACCAGCACCCAGGCGCCCCGGCTGAGCCGCAGCACCGCGGCCGGCCGCAGGTCAGCCGCCCGCAGCCACAGCGGCAGCAGCAGCAGCACAAGGAACAGGCTCTTGCCCAGCCGCAGGCTGTTCATCGACTCCAGGTAACCCTGGTAGTAACCGAGCTGCAAACCGCCTGCGTGTTCCACGCCGCGCCAGATGGAAATCAGCATCGACAGGGTGAAGACCGCCAGCAGCACGCCCACCGCCGAGCGCCAGCGCAGCGCGCGATACCGCCAGGGCACCGGACGCCGAGTCGGCTCGGTGATGGCCAGAGCCATGTAACCGCCGGCCGCCACCGCCAGCACCAAAAGATCCAGTTCTTCGAAGCTGATCCAGCCGGTCCAGGGCGCGAAGCCGATCAGCGGCACGACCGCCGGCAGCAGCATCGGCAGCACCTGCCAGCCCAGGAAGCTCAGGGCTGCCACCACCGCCCACAGCGTCAGCATCAGCGGCGGCTCGACCGGATAGTGGTGCACCAGCATCACCCCGAAGGTGCCGCAGGCCAGGGACGCGAACAGCGCCAGGACGGCCGAAGGCCGCAGGGGAATCATGAAGTTCATGCAGCGCTCAATTCGCCTTGCCCGCCCAGACTCTGGGCCATGCACCATTGGGCCGGCCAATAACTGGCCAGCACCCACAGGCTCGCCTGCGACACCGGACCGGCGAACCGATCAATGGCCAGCATGGCATCGGAAAACACAAACAGCGTCCCGCCCCAGGCGGCCCAGCGGGCGCGCAGCTCCCCCGGATCCCGTACGCTGTGACGCCACCAGGCCCAGGCCTGAGACGCCATCAAGGTCAGCGCCACGACATAGACAAGGACTGGCACCTGGAGCGCCGCCGGCACAAAGGCCCACAGCCGGCCCAGCACCATGGCCGCCACGATGCCGAACAGCAGGAAGGGCCAGCGCACCGCCGCAAAACGCACCCGCGAACAAAAGCCCAGGATGTAACAAACGTGCGCGATGAGGAATCCCACAAGCCCGGGGAGGAACCCGGAAATCGGGAACAGCAGTGCAATATCACCGGCCAGCGAGAACATCAGGCCGGCCAGCAACCACCGTGTCAGGCGCGAGGGGCTGCCCCGGTCCGTGGGGCTGACCCCGCCGGCACCCCGGCGCCACGCATGCCAGATGATCAGCAAGGTGGTCAGCGGCTTGAAGACGAAGCCCCAGACCGCCGGCACCTGCGGCGGCTGTGACAGCGCCATGATGGCCAGGGCGGCGCTGATCAGGGTCAACAGGGGCAGGCTCAAAGAGGTCCGTTGGACGGCGGCGGTCATGTCCGGCATTTTGCCGTTTGCGACTGACAATCACCTCGGCGACAGGGGTCCTCCTGCAAGAACTTACATCCCTGCGTCGCAAGTGCGCCAAACGCCCGGGGTCTTCCGGTGCGCCCGGGGTCAGGTCTTCGCTCCGTCCGGGGTCAGGCTTTGGGTCGGGTCCTTGCGTCTGGCCCTGGGTCAGGTCCTAGGACTTGGCGTTGACCGCCGCAGCAGCTGCGGCCGATGCCGCCGCCTTGGCCGCCAGCTGCTCCCGCATGCGCTTGAGCTTTTCGCGGGGATCTTCCTTGATGCCGCTCTCATGAAGCTTCATCTCGGCAATGAAGCGGCTGGGCACGCCGATCACCGTCTCGCGGTTCTTCTTGCGCCGCCGCAGGGTGGACACCGCCAGCGTCCGCCGCGCACGGGTAATGCCCACATACATGAGCCGCCTCTCTTCTTCCACACGGGCCGGGGTCATGTCCTCGTCTTCCGACTTGAAGGGCAGCAACCCTTCATTCACGCCGGCCAGGATCACATGCGGCCATTCCAGGCCCTTGGATGCGTGCAGCGTGGTGAGCACGACCTGGTCCTGCTCTTCCTTGCGCTCGGCCAGCGAGAGGATGACGCTGATGGTCTGCGCCACTTCAAGCAGCGTCTGGCGGGGACTCTCGGTGGTGATGCCGCCGTCGGTCGAGATCTCGCCGCCGCAGCGCTTGGCCACCCAGTCGACAAAGTCCAGCACGTTGCCCCAGCGGGCGGCCGCCACCTTTTCGTTCTCTTCGTTGTCCAGCAGGTGCTGCTCGTAGCCGATGTCCTTCAGCCACTCCAGCATCAGCGCCTTGCCTTCTTCCGCACCCACCGTGTGGCGGGCGCGATATTCGAGATCGACGATGTAGCGCCCGAATTCATGCAGGCCATGCAGCGCCTTGCTCGACAGCGTGGCCTTGAGCGACTCGGCAAACAGCGACTCGAACATCGACAGCTTCCACTTGGCGGAGAACTCGCTGAGGTGGCCCAGGGTCTGGTGGCCGATGCCGCGCTTGGGTGTGGTGACAGCCCGCAGGAATGCGGGATCGTCGTCCTGATTGACCAGCAGGCGCAACCAGGCGCAGAGGTCCTTGATCTCCGACTTGTCGAAGAAGCTCTGGCCGCCGGAGACCTTGTAGGGAATCTCGGCCCGGCGCAGCGCCTGCTCGAACACCCGGGCCTGGTGATTGGCGCGGTAGAGAATGGCGAAGTCGGCGAATTTGGCGGTGGGATGCTGCGCCCGCAGCGACTGGATGCGCGCCACCGCGCGTTCGGCCTCGTGTTCTTCGCCGTCCGCCTCGATCAGCGTGATTGGGTCGCCTTCACCGAACTCGCTCCACAGGGTCTTGGGGAACAGCTTGGGATTGCTGCCGATGACATTGTTGGCCGCCCGCAGGATGGCGCTGGTGGAGCGGTAGTTCTGCTCCAGCGGGATCACCTTGAGCTGCGGAAAGTCCACCGGCAGCTTCTTCAGGTTCTCGATGGTGGCGCCGCGCCAGCCGTAGATGCTTTGGTCGTCGTCGCCCACGGCGGTGAACATCGCCCGATCGCCCACCAGGCACTTCAGCAGTTCGTACTGGACCGCGTTGGTGTCCTGGTATTCGTCCACCAGCACGTATTTCAGCGTTTCCTGCCATTTGCCGCGGGCTTCGTCATTCGTCTGCAGCAGCTTGAGCGGCAGACCGATGAGATCGTCGAAGTCCACCGCCTGGTAGGCGGTCAGCCGCTCCTGGTAACGCTGCATCACCACCGCGGCGGCGCGCTCCATGTCGTCCTTGGCATAGGCCAGGGCCTGCTGGGCGCTGAGATTCTGGTTCTTCCAGAGGGAGATGGTCCATTGCCAGCTCTTGGCCGTGGCGGCGTCGGTGGTACCGCCGGCATCCCGCAGCACCGAAAGCACGTCGTCCGAATCCAGGATGGAGAACTGCTCCTTGAGGCCCAGATGCCGTCCGTCCTCCCGCAGGATGCGCACGCCCAGCGAGTGGAAGGTGGAGATCACCAGTTCCTGCCCCGCCTTGTTGCCCACCATGTGCCGCGCCCGCTCCCGCATTTCCTGCGAGGCCTTGTTGGTGAAGGTGATGGCGGCAATGTTGCGGGGCCGGTATCCCTCCGACAGCAACTTGGCGATCTTCTGGGTGATCACCCGCGTCTTGCCTGACCCCGCGCCAGCGATGACCAGGCAGGGGCCGGCCAGATGGTGCACGGCCGCCAGCTGGGCAGGGTTGAGCAGGAATTCGGACATGGTGAAAGCCTGGAGAAACGGACGACGGCGGGCCAGGGATGATACCGGGGGGTACAGTGCGGAGCATGAACGTGACCTTTCTTCTTGCCAACGTCGTCACCGGTCTGGTGGCCCTGATCCATCTCTACATCCTCGTGCTGGAGATGTTTCTCTGGAACACGCCGAAGGGGCGCAAGGCCTTCGGCCTGACCCCCGAATTCGCGCAGGCGACCCAGGTGCTGGCGGCCAACCAGGGGCTCTACAACGGCTTCCTCGCGGCCGGCCTGATCTGGGGCCTGCTGCTGGGCAGCGCGGGATTGCCGGTCAAGCTCTTCTTCCTCGGATGTGTGGCGGTGGCCGGCGTCTACGGTGCGGCGACGGCCAGCCGCAAGATCCTCTACATCCAGGCCCTGCCGGCGGTCCTCGGTCTGGCGCTGTTCGGTGTGAGCGGCGCCCTCTGAGCGCTGACGCTGTCGAGGGATCAGCCCGGCAGCGATACGCCCCAGCGGGCGGCCAGCCGCGCCAGCTCTCCGCTGGCGCGCAGCCGCTGCATGCCGGTGTCCACCAATGCCGCCCATTCGGCGCCTTCAGCGTCCAGGGTGAAGGCGAAGTGGCCACGAAGCCGCGCAAAGGGCGGCTGGCACATCACCACGCCTGCGCCCAGGCCCAGCTCCTGGACCACGGGCTCGGAATTGCGCTGATTGGCCGCAATCAGATCGAGCCGGCCCAAATGGAGCATCCGCAGCGCCGTGGGCAGGTCGCGCACCTGCGTCACCGTCAGATGCCGCCGGGCCTGCTCGAAGCGCTCGCCGTAGACCCACCCGTGCACGGTCCCGATCTGCAAGGTGCGCAGCGCATTGAAGTCGTCCCGCCAGAGATCGTGCTGGCCCGCCCGGGCGTAAAACACCATCGCGTCTTCGTAGAACGCCTGGCTCGAGAAGCGCATGCGCGCTTCCCGCTCCCGGGTGCGATAAGGCCCGACCAGGATCTGCGCACTGCCCTGTTCGATCATGGCCTGCGCCCGCAGCCAGGGGAAGAGCTCGTAGGTGGGCGCGATGCCGGCAGGCAGCAGCAGGGCATCGAGCAGATCGACAGCGAAGCCTTGCGGGCGCGTGGCCGATCCCGCACCGGGCACCGGTTCGAACAGCCGGGCGAAAACGGTGCCGGCCACCAGCGCCGGACGCTGGGCCCGCTGACTGCTCGCCAGATCGCCGACGGCGGCCAGGACCGGGCCTGCGGTGAGCTGGAGAAGGTGGCGGCGGCGCATCGGCATGTGGGTCGATGATAGGCGTGCCGTACGCATCAAAGCAATGCAGGGCTCGGGGTGGGCACCAGCAAGGCGTCCTTCAGCGGATCGCCCCGCCATGGGCTGCCGGTGGCGCCATGCACGGCGAAGGCCTGTGCCAGCACCGTCTGCACTTCGACCAGGTCCGGGCCGCTGAGGTCGGCGCCGACCAGGAACACCCGCCGGTCGCCGATCCCGTGGGAGCGCAGGCCGTAAAGCCGGGGCCGCACCCGCACGCAGTAACGGTCGGCCAGGTCCTGGCCCAGAAGCGCCGGGAGCCGGACGAGGTAGTGGCCACGCCGCCGGTCCTGGGCCCACCAGCGGGGCAAGGCCCGGCCCTCCCGCGCAGCCGCCGCGCAGTGGGCCAGGGCCTGCCGCACCCACGGTGCGCATCGCTCATCCTGCTGCGCATCACGGTCGCATCGGGACCAGTCGCGGCCCGACATCGGTTTGATTCTGAACACCATGTTTTCTCCGTCGCCGGGGCCGGAACGGCCTCGATCCATCAGGAAAATCGTAGGTTCGAGGAAGGACCTCGCGCAATTCACCACTAGAGGCTGATCGACAGCCTGTCGGCACTAACAGGGATAGGGCAGTGCGCGGGTGGCGCGGCGGGTGTCAGATGACGATCACGGGCAGGCGCCCACGCATCAATGCGAGCGGAGGAGCAGCCACACCAGCACGGCTGCAACGAGCAGCACGGCGACCGCGCCGGCGATGCGTTCCTTCACCGAGGCCGCAGGCGGCTTCAGCGGCAAATGGTCGGGCGCGTGGGCGCCCGGCTGTCCAGGCCCGTGCGAGGCCGCAGGGCTGACGGGGCCTGCACCGGAGGCAGGGGTCGCGGACATCCCTGGGGGCACTGACGATGCTCCCGGAGGACCGGTCCATGGCATCGGCGCCGACGCCCCCCCGGGCATCCGTGACGCTGCGCCGCCCGATGGCGCTGCGGTGGCTTCCAGCCATTCGCTGACCGCCTGCGCCAGCACCCCACGGTCGGCAAAGGTCTGGCCATCGGTCATGGCCCGGTCCAGCAACCGGTCCAGGCTTTCCCGATGCGCCGCAGACAGTGACAGCCACGACTGCAACGACGCCACCGGCGTGGCCGCCGTTTCGATCACCACCGGATCGACGCGCCCGTCCGCGCGAGCCTCTCCCGCGCCTTCGCGGCGCGGCAGCCGACCATTGATCAGCAGGCCCAGCAGCCGCCCCAGCGCATACGCCTCGCTGGCCGCATCTGGCCGCATGCCGGCCCGCTGCCGGGGATCGGCCAGCGGCTCGGCGGCGCGCACCAGCACATGCGGCGCCTGCGAACCGCGCGGGGCCAGGCCCTGCCCCAGCCAGCACAGCTGCTGCGACGGGCTCAGCCACAACATGCCGGGATCCAGTTCATGCAGCACCAGCGCGCGGGCCTGGGCGGCATCCAGCATGGCCACCAGCTCCAGCAGCAGTTCCATGCGGCGGCGCAGCGGTAAGGCCATGGCGACCCGCATCAGCGGCGCGCCTTCCATTCCCGGCACCACCAGATAGGGACTGCCGGAAGGGCTGAGTCCGCAGTCCAGCGCCGCCCCGACGCCGGGCACGCCCGCGCGCAGCAGGACGTCCGACTCTTCCGCAAAACGCATCAGCACCGCCTGGGCGTCGGCCTCGTTGCGATAGACGATCGCCATGCCAGACTCGCCGGCCGCCAGACCATGTTCCACCCGGAACCAGTGGCCGGAGCCGACCTCGAACAGGGGCGCCGTCACCCGCCAGACGCCCAGGCGCTCGCCCACCGCCGGCAGGGGCTGGGCGGCGCGCGGGGCGACCTCCGGGTGGGAGGCCCGGGAAGAGGGGGTGACGTCGGTCATGGGCGCCGATCCTAGCGCAGCGATACTTGCGGTCATGCCCCCGTTTCGGGGCCTGCCGCCGCCCGTCAACGGCCGGCGCCGATTGCCACCGTTGCCGATGGGTCATGACCTTGCCTTGCCTGCCCGCTTCCGCTGCTGACGCTGCCGCTGACATTGCCACTGACGGCCACATGCCCGCCCCCCCTTTCGCCGCTGATCACGTCGCGCGCAGGGGTCGCCGGACCGGCCGTTTGCTGCTGCCCCTCCTGCTCACTGCCCTCGGCGCGGCCCTGCTGCCGGCGCAGACGCAGGCGGCACCGTCGTCCTACAAGCAGCCCTCGCCCGCCATCCGTGAGCTGCTCGATGCGCCGCTGCCCACGCGCCTGCTGCCCTCGCCCGACCGTCAAAGCGTCGCGCTGATCGAGCAGCGCCGCTACACCCCGCTGGACGAGCTGGCCCGCCCGGCGATGCGGCTGGCCGGCGCCCGCTTCGACCCGCGCAGCGCTACGCCGCAGAACCTGACGGGCATCCTGCATCTCAAACTGCGGCCGCTGCTGGAGCCGGAGGCGGCGGAGCGGGTGGTGGAACTGCCCTCGGGCGGCCTCTGGCACAGCTTCGCCTGGGCGCCGGACGGCCAGCGTTTTGTCATCGCCCGGCGCACCGATACCGGCGACGAGCTCTGGGCCGGTGCCACCAGCAACGGCCAGCTCTGGCGCATCTACAACGTGCGCCTGAACAACGCCATCGATCCGGATGACCTGGCCTGGCTCAGCGCCAGGGAGGTGGTGGTGCTGACGGTGCCGGACCAGCGCGGCAGCCCGCCCTCGCGTCAGCAGACAGGTCCGGTCATCCAGGAGAACCATGGCAAGGCCTCGCCGGAGCGCACCTATGCGGACCTGCTGCGCAATCCGGCCGACGAGGACGCCTTCGAGTACTACGCCCGCTCGCAACTGACGCTGGTGGATATCTCCTCCGGCCAGAGCCGCGACTTGGACAAACCGGCCCTCTTCACCAGCATCTCCGCCGTGGGCAACGGCCAGGCGCTGCTGACCGAGCGCATCACCCGCCCCTTCAGCTACAACCTGACCCTTGACGACTTCCCCACAACGGTGGAAGTGCGTCAGCGCGACGGCAAGGTTATCCGGGAGCTGGCGCGCATGCCGCTGAAGCAGGGCGTGGCCATCGACGGCGCGCTGCCCGGACCACGGGTGTTCTACGCCTCCCCGACCAAGGATGCAGCGGTGTACTGGGTGGAAGCACTGGACGGCGGCAACCCAGCATCACGCGCGGCCTTCCGCGACCGGGTGATGCGGCTGGATCCGCCCTACACCGGCGAGCCTTTTGAAGTGCAGCGCATGCCTTACCGCTTCACCCGCCTGCGCTTTCTGGACGACGGCCAGCATGCGCTGCTGACGGAAGAAGACCGCAGCCGCGGCTGGACACGGACCTATCTGCTGCCGCTGCGCGGAACGCAGAGCCGGCCCCTGTTCGAGCATTCGGTGCGTGAGCGCTACCGCCATCCCGGTGTGCCGCTGATGCGCACGCTGCCCAACGGTCAGCAGGCGGTCCAGACGCTCGGCGGCGACCTGCTGCTGGTGGGACAAGGCGCCAGCCCGCGCGGGGATCGTCCGTTCCTGGACAAGATCTCCATGCGCGACTTGAGCGTGCAACGCTTGTTCCAGTCAGCCGACGGCGTGTATGAGTTGCCTTTGGCCGTGCTGGACGACAAGCGGCTGCTCACGCAGCGGGAGGCCGAACATGAGCCGCCCAACCTGATGCTGCGAGAAAACGCGGGCAGTGGCGGTGGCGCGGGACGCGTCGTGGCGCTGACCCGCCTGAAGGACCCGACCCCGCAGCTGCGTGCAGTCCGGCGGGAACTGGTCACCTTCAAGCGCAGCGACGGCGTGGAGCTCTCCTTCTGGATGTATCTGCCGCCCGACCTGAAGGAGGGAGACCGGCGCCCGGCCCTGGTCTGGGCCTATCCGCTCGAGTTCAATGACGCCGCCCTGGCCAGCCAGCTCAGCGGCTCACCCGGCCGCTACATGAGCTTCAGCTCGATCAGCCCCCTAAACCTGCTGATGGATGGCTATGTGGTGCTGATGGATGCCACGATGCCGGTGGTCGGCGATGCCCGTACGATGAATGACAACTTCATCGAGCAGATGACGATGAATGCCCGGGCCATCCTCGACAAGGCGGAAGAACTGGGGGCGGTCGATCCGCGCCGGGTGGCCATCGGCGGCCACAGCTACGGCGCCTTCATGACGGCCAATCTGCTGGCCCACACCCGGCTGTTCCGCTGCGGCATTGCCCGCAGCGGCGCCTACAACCGGACGCTCACGCCGTTTGGATTCCAGAGCGAGCGGCGCTCGCTGTGGGAAGCCAAGGATGTCTATCTGAAGCTGTCACCGCTGCTGTTTGCCCAGCAGATCAAGGAGCCGCTGCTGCTGATTCATGGCGAGGCGGACAACAACTCCGGCACCTTCCCGATGCAGAGTGAGCGGCTTTATCAGGCGATGGCCGGGCTGGGCGGCACGGTGCGGTATGTGCTGCTGCCGTATGAAGCCCATGGCTACGCGGCGCGCGAGTCGGCCGGTCAGGTGCAGTGGGAAATGAGCCAGTGGCTCAAGGGCTGCGTGGGAGATCCGCGGTCGCTCAGCGCAGGCACGTCTGGCGCCGCCGCAGCACCCGCGGAGGACCGGGCCTCCACAGCCCGGGCGGCCGGCAGCCGCTGATCTCGCGGCCCGTTCGTCGCTGTGGACGAGCCCCGGTCAGAGCGACCGGGTCTGGAAAGTGTCGCAGTCGCGGATGCTGCCCTGCGCCAGCCCGCGCTTGAACCAGCGCTGACGCTGCTCGCTGGTGCCGTGGGTGAAGGACTCCGGCACCACATCGCCGCCGGAGCGGCGCTGCAGCGTGTCGTCGCCGATCTTGGACGCCGCATTCAGCGCTTCGTCGATGTCGCCCGCTTCCAGCCAGCCCTTGGATTGCTGCGAGTGATAGGCCCACACCCCGGCCAGGCAGTCCGCCTGCAGTTCCACCCGCACACTGGTGGCATTGGCTTCGCGCTCCGACTGGCGGCGGCGCAGGGCATCGACCTTGTCGGTCACGCCCAGGAGGTGCTGCACATGGTGGCCGACTTCATGGGCAATGACATAGGCCTGGGCGAAGTCGCCGGGCGCACCCAGGCGGTCCCGCAGGGTACGGTAGAAGCTCAGATCGATGTAGACGCGGCTGTCGCCGGGACAGTAGAACGGGCCCATCGCCGACGCGCCACGGCCGCAGGCGGTCTGGACGCGGTTGGTGAAGAGCGCCAGACGCGGCGGCTGGTAGGTCTGGCCCGAGGCCTGGAAGACACGCGTCCACACCTCTTCGGTGTCGGCCAGCACGATGGAGACGAACTTGCCGCCGTCATCCTTGGGATGGGTGCCAGGAGCGGCGGGCGCCGTCTGCTGATGCGGCGCTGCGGGGGCACGCCCGCCGTCCGCCATGCCCAGCAGCGTCATCGGATTGATGCCGAAGATCCATCCCGCCACCAGCGCCAGCACCACGCCACCCAGGCTCAGGCCGCCGCCGCCAATCGAAAAGCCGCCGCCACCACCGCCGCCGTCGCTGCCGCGCAGGTCATCCACGTTGTCGCTTTCGCGCTGGCCTTCCCATTTCATGATCGTCTCCTGGTCCGGGCGATGCCGCCGTCCGATGAATCGTCCGAACCCCTGGGCACCCGCCGTGCCCGAATTGTCAGGGCGGACACCGGTACCGCGCGCCGGCGCCGATCGCGATCAGCGGCGATTCCTCGTCAGGGTCCATTCTCGCCCTTGAAGGTCGCATATCGAACTGTTCCCGTCGAAATATCATTTTTAGCGCTTATAAATCGGGACTGTACCTCTCTACCTAGGGAGAAGATTCGGCAAAATCGACCTATGACTGCTATTGCACGCCCCCCAGAAGAATTGCAGGAAGACTTCAGTACTCGGGAAGTCGCCCAGCGCCTGGGCATGGCTGTGCGTTCAGTCCAGCTGATGGTCGACCGCGGGGAACTGCAGGCCTGGCGCACGCCGGGCGGTCATCGCCGCATCCTGCGCAGCTCGCTGGATGCCTGGCTGACCGGCCGGGGGCTGGCCCCCACCAAGGGTGGAGACGCTCCCGCCCCGGTGGAAACCAGCCGCAAGCTGCGGGCCTTGCTGATCGAGGACTCGGTCCACTACCAGAACCTGGTGGCGCTGCTCATCGCGCAGCAGTTCCCGGAACTCGAGCTGCACACCGCCAATGACGGTATTGGCGGTCTGGTCATGTATGGCCAGCTGCAGCCGGACGTGCTGCTGGTGGACATCCTCCTGCCGGGCATCGATGGCGCGGCGTTGGTCACCAGCCTGCGTTCACAGCCCCTGTTTGCCCATTGCGAGCTGATCTTCATCACGGCTCTGGACGCGGACCAGCGTCAACCCTATGCCTTCGCCCTGGCCGACCTGCCGGTGATCCACAAGCCGCGACTGGTGACGGATCTGCCGCCGATGCTGACGGCGGCCATCCAGCGGGTGAGCACCACGACCTCCGCCTGACATGTCCGCGGGCCTGCGGGTCCTCCTGGTGGAGGACGATCCTTCACTTCAGCGCTTCGTCGCGCTGGCGCTGGAAGATCAGGATGTCCGGCTGGTGGGCTGCACCTCGGTCGATGAGGCCCTGCGCACCCTGGCGACCCATGCCTTTGACCTGATCATCACCGACCTGATGCTGCCCAACCGCACCGGGCAGGACCTGCTGGCCACCCTCCAGGATCAGCCGGCCCTGCGCGGACCGGCCATGCTCGCGGTGTTCAGCGCCGGACTCAACGGGGCGGTGCGGCAGCAGCTGGCCGCGCTGGGGGCGCAGCGGTTTCTGGTGAAGCCGTGTTCCCTGGCCGAGTTGCGGGCCTGTGTGAATGAGGCACGGGAGGCGGTGGCCGCGAGCTTGAGCCCGGAAGCTCTCGATGCCGCTGTGGTGCAGGCGCCTGCGGCCGCAACGACCGTCGGGGTCGGGACTCAGGCACAGGCGAAGACACCGGACCCGTCGCGGGCGGAAGCGTCAGCCCAGGTGCAGACGCAGGACCTGTCTGACACGCCCACTGCGGACGCTGTGGAGACGTTCTTCGGCGGCAACACCGCCCTGCATCAAGCCTTCCTGGAACGCTGCAAGGCGCAGTTTCCCAAGGACCTCGCCCAAGGCCGGGACGCGGCCCAGCGCGGAGATGCGCAGACACTGCGCCATCTGGCCCATAGCCTGAAGAGCGTCCTGACGACGCTGGGTTACCCGACGGCCGCCGCGACCGCACGCGCGCTGGAAGATCTGGCGCACCGGGTCAGTGAAGGGACGGCCCCCCAAGTCGGTGCCGCGAGGGTGGCCACCGATGCAGACGCCCCCGGCAACGAGCAGGCGCTGCGCGACGGCTGGTCGCGGCTGGATGCTGCGGTGAGCCGCGTCCTCTGAGCGAAGCGAGGGCGGAGCAGGTCCGCCGTTCGCTCAGAATTCCGCGTCGCCCATGAACGTGCCGACGAGCGCCAGCAGCAGGAACAGTCCGCCCAGCACGATGCCCACCCAATTCAATGCCGTGAACCGGTCATTGCGAGGGCTGCCCTTGGCGACCTCCTGGTTCACCGTGTTCATGGCGGACTGCACCGGCAGCAGAAACATCGGCGCGGCCAGGCTGAACCACCAGATCCATTCGGAATTCGCCTTCCACAGCAGCGACAGCGCCGCCCAGCCAATCGCCGCCATGCCGGCATTGAGCGCGATGCCGTAAGGCGTGGCGGACTCGCGAACCTTCTTGCAAAGCGAGTAGACGAAGAAGATGGCGAACAGGCCACGCACCGCCGGCCAGATGTTCGAGCGTTCCCGCGACTTCACCATCGCCCACTGCATGTAGAACCAGTAGACGATGTAGAACTGCAGGGTGACGGTGCTCATCACCATCAGCTTGAGCGGCGAGACCGAGAACCACATCGGCTGTCCGGCCGCGCCAGGCGGCAGCACACCGTCCACCTCCGCTTCCGGCGGCGCGTAACGGGCGCCGATGTCGAAGTCGGGCTGGCTCGGCACCGTGGGTGCAAAGGGCGTTTGAGACATGGATTCCTCCCTGCGAAATGAAAACGGCAGCACCGGCCTGGCGTCGATGGCTCATGAAGGCGCCGGATACTCAGGGCGGCATCATGCCGTTTCGGGTGGTCGGGATCCATCCGGCAAAGCCCATAGCGGCTGTTTGTGTGATGCCTTTCATGCTTCGTTTCAGCCACCACGCAGGGCGTTGCGCCGCGGGGGCCGGCCGAGTGCGTGTGGCGTCAGATCACCAGCGGATCAATGTCCACCGCCCAGCGCAGCAGCCCTTTGTGCCGGCGCTTGAGCGTGTGCAGGGACGGTAGCCATTCCCGCAGGAAGCGCTGCAACTGGCCGCGATGGCCCGCTTCGATCAGCATCTGGTAGCGCTCGACATTGGCCACGCGCGCCACCGCCATCGGCACCGGCGGATACAGCAGCAGGCCCATGGCCAGCGGCAGCTCCATCGCCTGCGCCTGCGCGGCTTCGAGGAACTCCTTCGCCGCTTCCACCGTCCGCCCCTCGGCCCGGACCAGCGCCAGATGGGCAAAGGGCGGCAGCCCGGCGGAGACCCGCTCGCTCAGCTGGCTGCTGGCGAAAGCCTCGTAGTCATGCCGCTGCAGCGACTGGTAGAGCGCATGCTCCGGATACCAGGTCTGCACCCACAGCTCGCTGCGCGCCGCCTGCGCTGCATCACGGCCGGCGCGCCCGCCCACCTGCATCAGCAGCGAGAACAGCCGCTCCGGGGCACGGAAATCGTTGCTGAACAGCGCGCCATCCGGATTGACCGCAGCCACCAGGGTGATGCGACGAAAATCATGGCCCTTGGCCACCATCTGCGTGCCGACCAGCACATCGACATCCCCGTCATGCACCGCGCTGAGCTGCGCCTCCAGGCTGCCCTTGAGCCGGGTGGTGTCGGCATCGATGCGGGCGATGCGGGCGCCGGGCAGAGCCTCGGCGAGCTGTTCCTCCAGCCGCTCGGTGCCGCGGCCCAGCGGCGCGATGTCGGGATTGCCGCAGGACGGACAGGCTCGCGGCACCCGCTGTGACACGCCGCAGTGGTGGCAGCGCAGGGTGCGGTCCTCGCGATGGAACACCTGATGGGCGCTGCAATGCGGGCAGTCGCTTTTCCAGTTGCACTGGTCGCAGTGCAGCACCGGCGCATAACCGCGTCGATTCAGGAAGACCAGACTCTGTTCACCGCGTTCCAGGCGCTTGCGCAGCGCATCCAGCAGCGGCACCGACAGTGCGGTGGTGACGCCCTTCTTGCGCTCCAGGCGGTTCATGTCGAAGAGGCGCACCTTTGGCAGCTCACCCCCGCCGATCCGCTCCGTCAGATCGATGCGGCGGTAGCGGCCCGCCAGCGCATGCTGCCAGGTCTCCAGCGACGGCGTGGCCGAGCCCAGCAGCACCGGCACCTTCTCGAGATGCCCGCGGTAGACCGCCAGATCCCGCGCGGAATACCGCGCGCCGTCCTGTTGCTTGTAGGACGGGTCATGCTCTTCATCCACCACCACGAGACCCAGCCGCGGCAGCGAGGCAAACACCGCCAGCCGCGTGCCCAGCACCAGCTGCGCGCGACCCAGATGCGCACTGAGCCAGTGCCGCAGCCGCTGCGCAGGCGTGAGGCCGCTGTGCAGCGAGACGATGGTGTGACCGGCGAAGCGCGCCGCGAAGCGGGCTTCCAGCTGCGGCGTGAGATTGATCTCGGGCACCAGCACCAGCACCTGCCGCCCCTGCGCCAGCGCCTCCTCCGCCGCTCGCAGATAGATCTCGGTCTTGCCGCTGCCGGTCAGGCCCCAGAGCAGCGCTGGCGGCGGCGTCGGTTCGGCGGCCAGGGCCTGCACCGCGGCGAAAGCGGCGGCCTGTTGCCCGGTCAGCGCGGGACGCTCAGGGGCGACCGTCACCGGGTCCTGCTGCGCAGCCGCTTCTGCCTTGTCCAGCTTTTTCAGCCGGGCACGCAGTTGGGTGTCGTCGAGATCGCGCAGTTGCGGCGGCAGCACCGCCAGGGCGAGTTCACCGACGCTGCGCTGATAGTAGGCGGCGGCGAAATCCAGCAGACGACGCCAGGCGGCCGACAGTGGCGGCAGCGCATCCAGCGCCGCGCCGACCGGGCGCAGCTGATCTTCCGGCAGCGCATCGTCGGGCGATTCGGGCGTGGGCGGATCGTCCCAGACGATGCCCAGGGTGTCGCGCCGCCCCAGTCCCACCTGCACCAGCGTGCCCGGTGACAGGTCTTGCGGCCCCAGGTAATCCAGCGGACCGGTCAGGCCGCTGTGCTGCGGTGCATCCACCGCCACGCTGACCCGCCGCCAGCCTGCGGTGGCCGGGTCGCGGTCCTGCTGACCTTCCTGAGGAACATGCGCCAAGTCCATGATTTCCAAGCTTGCCCACACCCGGGCTGTCAGCCTGTGGATAACTTTGTGGGAAACGACCGCATTTCTTTCGACAACTTCGCGGGCGCCGGCGGAAGGGGGAAAACGCCAAGCGTCGGGGCAAACCCCAAGACTTGTTTGAAATCAATCACTTGCGTGCCCATCCGGGAAAATCCCGACGGCGGCATGACCGGTGTGCTGCCTTTGAGTGACATGCACGGATTTGGGGATAACTGCTGTCCAAGGTCCGGTCAATGGCGCGCGGTCAAGGGGGCGGATCCGACGGTCGCCGGGCTCACACCGGCTGGCGCAGCAGGCGGGAGTGTCGGTGCACTTCATCCACCAGCTCGGCCACATGATCCGGCGGCGTGAACTGACTGATGCCATGGCCGAGGTTGAAGATGTGCCCGCCCCACTGGCCGTCGGCGCGCTGCGGGCGGCCGAAGCTGTCCAGCACGGCGCGGGCCTCCTGCCGCACGACCGCGGGCGGAGCGAACAACACGTTCGGGTCGAGGTTGCCCTGGAAGGCCACCTTGTCGTTCAGGCGCTGGCGGGCCTTGCCGAGGTCAACGGTCCAGTCCAGGCCAATGACATCAGCGCCCGCATCGGCAATCTCGTCCAGCCACAGGCCACCGCCCTTGGTAAACAGCAGTCGCGGCACGCGCCGACCCTCATGTTCGGTCTTGAGCTGTGCCAGCACCCGGCGCGAGTAATCCAGGCTGAAGCGCTGGAAGGCACCGTCGGCCAGCACACCGCCCCACGAGTCGAACACCATCACCGCCTGCGCGCCGGCGTCGATCTGCGCATTGAGGTAGGCGGCCACTGCATCGGCATTGATGGACAGGATGCGGTGCATCAGGTCCGGTCGCGCGTACATCAGGCTCTTGACATGACGGTAGTCGTCAGAGCCGCCGCCCTCCACCATGTAGCAGGCGAGCGTCCATGGGCTGCCGGAGAAACCGATCAACGGGACACGGCCATTCAGCGCCTGACGGATGGTGCTCACCGCGTCGAACACATAGCGCAGCTTGTCCATGTCCGGCACGGCGAGTCCGGCCACGGCCGCTTCGTCCCGCACCTGCTTGGCGAACTTGGGACCCTCGCCCGCAGCGAAGCTCAGACCCAGGCCCATCGCATCGGGCACGGTGAGGATGTCGCTGAAGAGGATGGCGGCATCCAGCGGGTACCGGTCCAGCGGCTGCAGCGTCACTTCGGTGGCGTAGTCCTTGTTGGTCGCCAGGCCCATGAAGCTGCCCGCACGTTCGCGGGTATCGCGATACTCCTTCAGGTAGCGCCCCGCCTGGCGCATCAACCAGACCGGTGTGTAGTCGGTGGGCTGGCGCAGGCATGCGCGCAGGAAGGTGTCGTTCTGAAGTGGGGCGCTCATGCAGGGATTATCCACGGGGCCCATGGGATACTGATTTGCGTCTGATCACAAGCCGGACGTCGAAAGGCCTGCTCTTGAAATCCGGCCTTTCCCCTCGATATGCGCCGACACCAGGAGGATTGATCCATGAGCCCGTCGTTGTCCCCGTTGCCCTCATCCGAGGACGTGTCCGCAGCCGCTTCCCACCGTGCGCGGCCGCGCCATGGCGCCGTGACGGGTCTCGCCCGCGGGCTGACCGCCGCGCTGGTGATCAGCGCCCCGCTGCTGCTCAGCGGCTGCGGCTACAACGAATTCCAGAATCTGGACGAGCAGGTGAATGCCAGCTGGTCGGAAGTGTTGAGCCAGTATCAGCGCCGCAGTGACCTCATCCCCAACATCGTCAACACGGTCAAGGGTGAGGCCAACTTCGAGCAGGAGACGCTGACCCGGGTGGTTGAAGCCCGCGCCAAGGCGACCAGCATCCAGGTCACGCCTGAACTCGCGAAAGACCCGGAAGCCCTCAAGCGCTTCCAGGCCGCGCAGGGGGAACTCTCCAGCGCGCTGAGCCGCCTGCTGGCGGTCAGCGAGGCCTATCCGACGCTGCAGTCCAACCAGGGCTTTCGTGACCTGCGGGTGCAGCTGGAAGGCACCGAGAACCGCATCACCGTGGCCCGCAACCGCTACATCAAGTCGGTGCAGGAGTACAACGGGCTGGCCCGTCGCTTCCCCACCAACCTGACGGCCAAGATGTTCGGTTATGACGTCAAGCCCAACTTCACCGTGCAGAACGAGGCCGCCATTTCGGCCCCGCCGACGGTGAACTTCGACAAGCCCGCCACGAACGGACCGGCGCCTGCACCGGCTCCCGCCCCGGGCGCTTCCGCTTCGCCGCTGACGCTGCCCGCCCCGGGCGCCGCACCGGCCTCCCGCTGAGGCCGGCCGCATGCGGTCCGGTGGTGCGGTGGGAAGCCTGCAAGGATCGACGCGGCCGCCTTTGGCGTCTGCGCTGCTGGCGGTCGTGCCCGGGCGCATGCCCTGGATGAACGGGGCGGTCCGGCGCTGGGCGCTGTTGCGGTCGCTGTCGGGGCTGCCGCTGGCCGTGGCGCTCGCGATGATGCTCGCCATCGTCGGCGCGCTGATCGGCCCCCCGTCGGCCCGGGCCCAGGCCCAGCCTCAGGACGTGTTGGCCATCCCCGCGCTCAGTGGCCGGGTGATTGACCAGACGGCCACGCTGAGCGAGGCACAGCGGCAGGCGCTGGAGCGCAAACTCGCCGCCTTTGAGCAGGAAGCCGGACCGCAGATGGTGGTCCTGCTGGTGCCGACAACCGCCCCGGAAGACATCGCCGCCTACGCGCAGCGGGTCGGAGACCAATGGAAGATTGGCCGCCGCAACGTGGGGGACGGGCTGTTGATCATCGTGGCCAAGCAGGACCGGCGCATCAACATCCAGACCGCCAAAGCGCTGGAAGGCGCGGTGCCGGACCTGGCCGCGCGCCAGATCATCGAAAAAGACATCACCCCGGCCTTCCGTGCCGGGGATTACGCCGGCGGCCTGAACCGTGCGGTGGACTCGCTGCAGGCCCGCATCCGAGGCGAGCATCTGCCGGCCCCGCAGGCGCGTGAACGGCGCTCGGCGCCCAGCTCGGGCGGCTTTGATTTCGGCGGCGCGGCGGCTTTGTTCTTCATCGGCGTGCCGGTGGCCGGCGCGCTGCTCACCGCCATGTTCGGACGCAAGCTCGGCAGCCTGGCCACGGGCGGCGGTGCCGGCGCGCTGGGCTGGCTCTACAGCGGCAGCGTGCTGATGGGCGTGGGCGCCGGCATCGCCTCGCTGGTGCTCGTGGGCCTGCTGGGCATCGGCGCGGCGCGGCGGCGTTACAGCGGCGGTGCCAGTCCGTATCGCAGCAGCGCGCACGGCGCCGGCCGCAGTCCCGGGGTCTTCATCCCGCCCATCATCTGGGGCGGCGGTGGTGGCGGCGGTGGCGGCAGCAGCTGGGGCGGCGGAGATGGTGGCGGCTTTTCCTCCGGCGGCGGCGGCGACTTTGGCGGCGGCGGCGCCTCGGGAGACTGGTGATGACGCAGGCAAGCTCCGCGACCCCTCGCAGCTCCCGATTCACCCGTCTGCTGCGCCACCGGCTGTGGGATGAAGCCGATGCGCATCGGGCCCTGCCGACCGACGCCCTCGAGCGGCTCGCCGCACGGGTGACGGAGAGCGAGCGCCGTCATGGCGGCGAGATTCGCCTGTGTGTGGAGGCCAGCCTGCCACTGAGTTATCTCTGGCGACAGGCCACCGCACGGGAACGGGCGGTGACGCAGTTCGGCAAGTTGCGGGTCTGGGACACCGAGCACAACAACGGCGTGCTGATCTATCTGCTGCTGGCGGAGCATGCGATCGAGATCGTGGCGGACCGCGGGCTCAATCAATGCGTGAGCGCCGAGCAGTGGCGGGCCGTCATTCAGAGCCTGCGGGCCGCGCTGCAGGCCGGGCGATTCGAAGATGGGCTGATGGAGGCCGTGCAGGCGGTGGAGCAATTGCTGGCGCTGCACTTCCCGCCCACAACGGACGGGCCGCGCAATGAGCTGCCCAATGCGGTGGTGGTGCTGTAGCGGCGTGACCGCGCAGCGGGCTCAGGCCAAGCGCGGAAATGGCGGCAGCGTCTTGAGCTTCGTCTTGAAGCGCTCCCGCAGCGGCGGGTGGCTCAGCGGCGGAAACTCGAATTGCGGCTCCGGGCATTGCACGTCCGGCAGATGGTCCAGCAGGTGACGGATCAGGGTCAGGCGGCCTCGCCGCTGATCGTTGAAGTCCACCAGCGTCCACGGCACCTGCGGCGTGTGGGTGGCCTTGAGCATGCGGTCGCGGGCGCGGCCGTAATCCTCATAGTGCTCGCGCGATTGAAGATCGATGGGTGACAGCTTCCATCGCTTGAGCGGGTCTTCCGCCCGTTCCGCAAAGCGCGCTTCCTGATGAGTCTGGTCGACCGTCAACCAGTATTTGAAGAGCAGCAGGCCATCGTCCACCAGCAACTGTTCAAAGCGGGGCACCTGTTCCAGAAAAGCGTCGGTCTGCTCGGGCGTGGCGAACCCCATCACCGATTCCACGCCGGCGCGGTTGTACCAGCTGCGATCGAACAGCACGAGTTCCCCGGCTGCGGGCAGATGCGCCACATGGCGCTGGAAGTACCACTGGCCCTGCTCCCGCTCGCTGGGTTTGGACAAAGCCACCGTGTGGCATTGGCGCGGATTCAGGGTTTCGGAGATGGCGTTGATGACACCGCCCTTGCCGGCCGTGTCACGCCCCTCAAAAATCACCAGCACCCGGTGGCCGGTGAGCTGCAGCCACCGGGCCATGTTGTTCAGCTCGACCTGCAGCGCTTCGAGATGCTCGAGGTAGTCGGACTTGGACAGCTTGTGGTCGGCGAGGTCGAGCCGGGTGTCGGAAGAGGCGTCCTTGCCCGACTTGCCGTCTTTGCCAGACTTGCCGTCCTTGCGCCCCGGGACGGCCTTGTCCAGCCCGCCAGTGCCGTCGTCCTTGCCGTGCTTCTTCTTGCCCATGCGCTGTGACTCCAAACGGTGAGAGCCACAGGCTAACGGATTCGGCTGTCGGCCGGGCGCTTATTCCAGTTCCAGGATTTGCATCGCGGCCCAGCTTTCGCCCGGGGCCAGGGTGACCGGCTGCAGCACCTGCGCGGCCTCCACACAGAGCATCTGGCGGTAGCCGTCGGCCGGCATATCGCTGAACTGGGCGCCCTTTTCTTCCCCAGGGTTCCACACCACCACATCGGAGAAGCCTTGCTGGGTGATGCGCACGCGGCGGTCGGTGTCGCGCAGGGTCAGGGTGTCCCTCAGATCCTGGTAGATGCGGTCCAGCTCGCTGCCATCCAGGCGCAGCAGGTCTTCATGCTGGGTGCCGGCGCGCTTCTCGACGGAGTCCCAGTAGGCCAGGCCCGACAGGCCCTGCAGCGAGGCACTCATTGAGCTGGTCAGCCGCAGGTAGGTATGCAGCGCGGCGGCGAAGGAGAACGGCGCGTCGCCGCGGTTCTCGCAGGCCAGTTCCATCTCCAGGGTGCGGCCGCTGATGCGGATGCTGATCTCCGCCTCGAACTGATGGGGCCAGACCATGCGGGTGGCGCCGTCGTCGGCCAGGCGCAGCACAGCCAGGGCATCGTCCTTGCCGGCCTCGGCACTGATCAGTTGCCAGGGCTTGTTGCGGGCAAAGCCGTGTTTCTGCAGCGGACCGCGGGCGTTGAATTGCGGAAAGATCACCGGCACACCGCCACGAATGGCCTGGCCGGTGGCGAAGGCGCTGGTGGGTGACAGGTAGAGCTGCTCGTCCCCGCCGGCGGGCACCCAGGACACCAGATGGGCGCCGTGCAGCAGCAGCGTGGCACGCGCGCCATCGGGCGAGACGAGTTCGAGGGCTTCAAGACCGTGGGAGCGGGTGACGGGAATGGGGCTCATGGCGACTTCTGGCTGCTTCAAAAACAAAAAACCCACCGGGGGACCGGTGGGTTCGGGGCCGGTAGAGGCCTTATTTTCGTTCAGAGACAGGCTTGCGCGGACCGGGCAGCACACCATTGGTGGCTTGATCGCTCAGCAGTCGCGCACTGGCGATGCCGGCCATCTGGTAGCTCTTGTCGCTGAGGTTGTTGGCGATCTGGTCCACCAGCGCCTTGACCAGCAGTCCGACGATGCCCGCATTGTTGTTGTTCTGCTGCTCGGCGGTGGAGGCCGACGCCCGGCCATTCCACAGCTGGGTGCCGGTGCGCAGGTCCACCAGCACGGCTTCCATCTCGACCACGGCTTCCGAGCTGATCACCTTGTAGGTGGAGCCGTAGCGCTTGACCTTGACGTACAGGCCGGCGTCGGCACCGAAGATGTCCCGCAGCCTGGCGCGGTCGATCGCCTGGGCGTCCACCGCATTGTCGACGCCGTTGGTGCGCAGGGTCTCATCCACCAGCGACACCGGCAGCACGTAGTAGCCGGATTCAGCCAGCGGCTGGGTCAGGGTCGAGAGCACGGCATACGAAGCGCCGACTTCCGGCGAATCATTCACCGGCGGCAAGATAAGCACCGACGCGGGCTTTGCCGCCTTGAAGGCGGTGTAGTCGTAGGGGGTGGCCTGGTGGGCGCAGGCGGTCAGTGCGGCCAGCACGGCGGCGGCACCACCGAGGCGGAGCACACGCACCACGGCCGGCGGCAGGAGGCGGGAAAACAGGGGGATCATCGAAAGCTCCTGAGCCGGGGTCATTGCGACTTGGCCGCCGGGGTGGCGGCGGTGGCGGTGGTGCGGGCGGCGGCGGCCGGGGCGGCCGGGGCGGCTGCCGCAACGGCGGCGGACGCAGCACCCGCCGGCGCGGACACCGGCGCGCGGCGCTTGAGCAGCAGGTCCACAAACGCGGCGGACTCCGGGAACAGCGCACGTTCGGCTTCCAGATGGGCCGTGGCGGCGTTGTCGTTGCCGACCTTCGCGTAGAGCAGCGCCAGGTGGCCATGCAGGCCCGGGGGCGAGGCTTCGTTGGCCGCCTTGTTCTTCACCAGCTGCGCTTCCAGCTTGTCGATCTGTTCGCCGGCATTGGCGCCCGAGGTCTTGAAGTAGTCGTACAGGTTGGACTGGTAGCCGTTCCACTGGTAGAGCGGCTTGGGCGGCTGGGCGCAGGCGGTGAAAAGCCCGCACAGCACGGCGGTGACGAGCAGGGCTCCGCGGCGGCCAGCGGTCTGGCCGTTCATCTTGAACATCATGGGGATCCTTTTAGCGCGCCAGCGGCTTCCAGGCGCCGCTGTCAGCGCCCTGAACCAGGTTGTTCACCGCTTCACGGATGGCCAGATCCAGCACCTTGCCGTTCAGGGTGGCGTCATAGCTGGCGGTCCCGCCGAAACCCACGACTTCGCGGGTGGACAGGGTGTATTCGCCGGCGCCCTGCACCGAGTACACCACCTCGGAGGTTTGGCTGTTGACCACATTCAGTGTGACCTTGGCATAAGCGACTTGCGTCTTGCCGCGGCCCAGCACGCCGAACAGCTGCTGGTCGCCGACTTCCTTGCGACCGAATTCGGTCACGGCGCCGGTCACCAGATAGTCAGCGCCCTTGATGTTGAGGGCACCGGCCTTGAACTTGGCTTCCTGCTGCGCTTCTTCGAGGTTGTCGCGGTCCAGCACATTGAAGCGGTTGGTCTGCTGCAGGTGGGCCAGCAGGATGGTCTTGGACTGGCTGCCCAGACGGTCGATCGAGTCGGCGAACATGCCGCGCATGTAGCTGGAGCGGTTGTCGAACTTGCCCACCGCGATCGGTGCACGGGCGCCTTGATAGGCGGCGGGTGCCGGGGTGGTGGGGCGCGGCACGTCGATGGTGCGTGACTGCTCGGTGGCGCAGGCGGACAGGGCGGCGACGGTCAGGGCCAGGGTGGCGCGACGCGTCCAGGTGGTTTTCAGCATGGAACTCCCTCAATACAGCATGGACCTCCCAAGCGGGAGGATGACGCCGGACGTGATGGCAGCGTCATATGACCGACTGTACCTGCGAGGGAGGACGGGGGTCGAATGTCCGGTGGTGTCCTTGACCGGCTACGTGTGAACCACTGCATGAAAAACGGCAGGGTCCCCCCATAAGGTGGAGCCTGCCGTTGGTGGTACACCACCGTGATCGTCACCACGGGGTGGAGGGTGCGGATGCCGGTGCGAGGCCGTGCCGCCGGGGAGGTCAGCGCTTGGCGCGGAACTTCCGGAGCGCGGCGATCTGCGCGGCCATGGCTGCGAATTCGCTTTGTGCCTTGGCGAAGTCGATATCGCTCTTGGCGTTTTTCATGGCGTCTTCGGCGGCCTTTTTGGCGGCTTCGGCGCGGGCTTCGTCGAGGTCTTTGCCGCGGATGGCGGTGTCGGCGAGGACGGTGACCTGATCGGGTTGCACTTCGAGCAGGCCGCCGGCGACGAAGACGAATTCTTCTTCGTTGTTATCGGCGCGCTGGATGCGCACGGCGCCCGGCTTGATGCGGGTGATGAGGGGCGTGTGCTTGGGCAGGATGCCCAGCTCGCCGCCTTCGCCCGGGAGAGCCACGAACTTGGCTTCGCCCGAGAAGATTTGCTCTTCGGCCGAGACCACATTCACGTGGATCGTTGCTTGGCTTGCCATAAGGTTTCCAATCTATCGATTCGCCGCACGCACTTGAAATGTCGGCTCCGCCGAATTCCAGAGCGCGCGCAACGAGGGAAAAAGATTCAGAAAGCAAGCAGACGGTGTGGGGGCTAGGCGCTGCGCGGAGCCGGACTGGAGTCCGGCGAGCACAGCAACGACGCCCCCGCGCCGTATGCGCCGCTTACTGGATCTTTTTCGCTTTTTCGAAGGCTTCGTCGATGGTCCCGACCATGTAGAAGGCCTGTTCGGGCAGGTGATCGCACTCGCCGTTGACGATCATCTTGAAGCCGCGAATGGTTTCCTTCAGAGGCACGTATTTGCCGGGGGCGCCGGTAAACACTTCGGCCACGTGGAACGGCTGCGACAGGAAACGCTGGATCTTCCGGGCGCGAGCCACGGCCAGCTTGTCTTCCGGCGACAGTTCGTCCATACCCAGAATGGCGATGATGTCGCGCAGTTCCTTGTAGCGCTGCAGCACCGACTGCACCGCACGGGTGGTGGAGTAGTGCTCTTCGCCGATCACGTTCGGGTCGATCTGACGCGAGGTCGAGTCCAGCGGGTCCACGGCGGGGTAGATACCCAGCGAAGCGATGTCACGCGACAGCACGACGGTGGCGTCCAAGTGGGCGAACGTCGTGGCGGGGGACGGGTCGGTCAAGTCATCCGCAGGGACGTACACGGCCTGGATGGAAGTGATCGAACCGACCTTGGTCGAGGTGATGCGTTCCTGCAGACGGCCCATTTCCTCGGCCAGCGTCGGCTGATAGCCCACGGCGGAAGGCATGCGGCCCAGCAGGGCGGACACTTCAGTACCGGCCAGGGTGTAGCGGTAGATGTTGTCCACGAAGAACAGCACGTCACGGCCTTCGTCACGGAAGGCTTCGGCCATGGTCAGGCCGGTCAGTGCCACGCGCAGACGGTTGCCCGGAGGTTCGTTCATCTGGCCGTACACCATGGCGACCTTCGACTTGCTCAGGTCCTCCTGGTTCACCACGCCAGCGTCCGACATTTCATGATAGAAGTCGTTGCCCTCGCGGGTACGCTCGCCGACACCCGCAAACACCGACAGACCCGAGTGAGCCTTGGCGATGTTGTTGATCAGCTCCATCATGTTCACGGTCTTGCCCACGCCGGCGCCACCGAACAGACCCACCTTGCCGCCCTTGGCGAACGGGCAGATCAGGTCGATCACCTTGATGCCGGTTTCCAGCAGTTCCTGCGACGGGCTCAGCTCGTCATAGGCCGGGGCCTTGCGGTGGATGGCAGCCGTCTGAGCGGTGGACACGTCGCCGCGTTCATCGATCGGGTTGCCCAGCACGTCCATGATGCGGCCCAGGGTGGCCTGGCCGACCGGGACCTTGATCATGTCGCCGGTGTTGTAGACCTCGGTGCCACGGCGCAGGCCGTCGGACGAGCCCAGCGCAATGGTACGGACCACGCCGTCGCCCAGCTGCTGCTGCACTTCCAGCGTCAGGGCCGAGCCTTCCATCTTGAGGGCGTCGAACACCTTCGGCATCTGGTTACGCGGGAACTCCACGTCCACCACGGCGCCGATGCACTGAACGATCTTGCCCACCGATTGAGTGTTAGCCATTTTTTCGTTCCTTCAATTCAAATCTATGCGTTGCCTGCGATCGCTCGCCGGTCAACCGCTGATGGCGGCGGCGCCGCTGACGATTTCCGACAGTTCCTTCGTGATGGCGGCCTGACGGGTCTTGTTGTAGACCAGCTTCAGTTCACCAATCAGCGTCCCGGCGTTGTCGGTCGCGGCCTTCATGGCCACCATGCGGGCCGATTGCTCGGACGCCATGTTCTCGGCCACGGCCTGATAGACCAGGGCTTCGGTGTAGCGCACCAGCAGCTCGTTGATGACCGTCGGGGCATCCGGCTCGTACAGGTAGTCCCAGGCGTGACCGGCGGCGTCCGTCTCCAGCGACTCCTGAGTCAGGGGCAGCAATTGCAGCACCACCGGCTCCTGCTTCATCGTGTTGACGAAGCGGGTGTAGCAGAGATAGACGTGCGACAGCTTGCCTTCCGCATAAGCGTCCAGCAGTGTCTTCACCGGGCCGACGAGGCGCTCCAGCTGCGGGGCGTCGCCCAGCTGCGTGGCATGCGCGACGACCTTGGCGCCGATGCGGTTCATGAAGCCCAGGCCCTTGTTGCCGATCGCCACCACTTCTGACTTCTGACCCGCCGCCTCAAGCTCCTTGAGCTTGTTGGTGGTGGCGCGAAGCAGGTTGGTGTTGAGACCGCCGCACAGGCCCTTGTCGGTGGTGACCACCACGAAACCAGCCGTCTTGGCCTCGGGATTCGCCACCATGAACGGGTGACGGTACTCCGGGTTGGCCTTGGACAGGTTGGCGGCAATGTTGCCGACCTTCTCGGCGTAGGGACGGGCCGCACGCATCCGGTCTTGCGCCTTGCGCATCTTGGAGGCGGCGACCATTTCCATGGCCTTGGTGATCTTCTTGGTGTTCTCGACCGACTTGATCTTGCCGCGAATTTCCTTGCCTGCTGCCATGATTTCTCCTTTCAGTTCCCCGACAAGGCCGCATCGCTGCGGCTGGAGCGCCCGCCATGGCCGGCCAGGGCCGGCTCAGGACGGATGCGTCGGGGTTGGGTCATGTTCAGGCGAAAGACTTCTTGAAGGAAGTGATCGCTGCGTTCAGTTCGGCTTCGGCGTCCTTGTCCATGGCCTTCACGTCTTCCAGCTTTTGCAGCAGGGCAGCGTGAGAAGTCTTCAGGAACTGGTGCAGGCCGTGTTCGAACGACAGGACCTTCTTGACGTCGATGTCGTCCATGAAGCCCTTGTTGGCGGCGTACAGCGACGCACCCATCAGGCTGATGGGCAGCGGCGAGTACTGGGCCTGCTTCAGCAGTTCCGTCACGCGGGCACCACGGTCCAGCTGCTTGCGGGTCGCGGCGTCCAGGTCGGAAGCGAACTGCGCGAAAGCAGCCAGTTCACGGTACTGGGCCAGGTCGGTACGGATACCGCCGGACAGCGACTTGATCAGCTTGGTCTGGGCAGCGCCACCGACGCGCGACACCGAGATACCGGCGTTGATCGCGGGACGGATGCCGGCGTTGAACAGGTTGGTTTCCAGGAAGATCTGACCGTCGGTGATCGAGATCACGTTGGTCGGAACGAACGCGGACACGTCACCGGCCTGGGTTTCGATGATCGGCAGCGCCGTCAGCGAGCCCGTCTTGCCCTTGACTTCACCCTTGGTGAAGGCTTCCACGTAGTCGGCGTTCACGCGGGCAGCGCGTTCCAGCAGGCGGCTGTGGAGATAGAACACGTCGCCGGGGAAGGCTTCGCGGCCCGGAGGACGGCGCAGCAGCAGCGACACTTGACGGTAGGCCACGGCCTGCTTGGACAGATCGTCATAAACGATCAGGGCGTCCTGGCCACGGTCACGGAAGTATTCACCCATCGTGCAGCCCGAGTAGGCCGACACGTATTGCATCGCCGCCGATTCGGACGACGAAGCGGCCACGACGATGGTGTAGTCCATCGCACCGGCCTGTTCCAGAGCGCGCACCACGTTCTTGATCGACGAAGCCTTCTGGCCGATCGCAACGTAGACGCAGGTCATGTTCTGACCCTTCTGGTTGATGATCGCGTCGATGGCCACGGCAGTCTTGCCGGTCTGACGGTCACCGATGATCAGTTCGCGCTGACCACGGCCGACCGGCACCATCGAGTCGATCGACTTCAGACCGGTCTGCACCGGCTGGTCCACGGACTGACGGGCGATCACGCCCGGCGCGACCTTTTCGATCACGTCGGTCATCTTGGCGTTGATCGGGCCCTTGCCGTCGATCGGCTGGCCCAGGGCGTTCACCACACGGCCAATCAGCTCGGGGCCGACCGGCACTTCCAGGATGCGGCCCGTGCACTTGACGGTGTCGCCTTCCGAGATGTGCTCGTAGGCGCCCAGAATCACGGCACCGACGGAGTCGCGCTCGAGGTTCAGCGCCAGGCCGAAGGTCTGGCTGCCGTCAGCGGCAGCGGGGAACTCCAGCATTTCGCCTTGCATCACGTCAGACAGGCCGTGCACACGCACGATGCCGTCCGACACGGACACCACGGTGCCCTGATTGCGGACGTCGGTCGAAGCGCCCAGGCCTTCGATGCGGCTCTTGATGAGTTCGGAAATTTCAGCAGGATTCAGTTGCATTGCTTGCTCCCATCGGCATCCTGCCGAAGCAGGACACCAGGGTGAATCGGGGGGATCTTGGCAGTCGGGCTGTCCGCAAAAGGCCTTGGGGGCCTCAGGCGGTCAGCGCCACTTTCATGCGTTCCAGACGGGCCTTCACCGAGGTGTCCAGCACCTCGTCGCCGACCACCACACGGATACCGCCGATCAGGCCAGGCTCCAGCTCAACGTGGGCTTGCAGCTTGCGACCGAAGCGCTTCTCCAGCGTGGCCACCACCTCGGTCAGCTGGGCTGACTCGATGGGGTAGGCGCTGTAGATCTGCGCATCGGCCACGCCCGCAGCCGCGTTGGCCAGTTCGTGGAACTGCTGGACCATCGCCGGCAGCGCCGCCAGACGACCGTTGGCGACCACCTCGCGCACGAAGTTCTGCACGCCCGGGAGCAGTTGCAGCTTCGCGGCCGAGGCCATCACCTGGTAGACCTGGTCGGGACTGACCTTGGGGTCCTCGGCGAACTGGCGCAGGGCGCTGTCCTGGGCGACCAGGGCCAGCGCGGAGAGTTGCTCCTGCCAGGCCTTGGTGTCCTGTTGGGAGGCCACCTGGTACAGCGCCTCGGCGTAGGGACGGGCAATGGTTGCGAGTTCAGCCATGATTACAGCTCCGTCTTCAGACGGTTCAGCAATTCGGCGTGCACGCTGGCATTGACCTCGCGCTGCAGGATCTGTTCGGCACCCTTGACGGCCAGTGCAGCCACCTGCTCGCGCAGGGCTTCACGGGCACGCACCGACTGCTGTTCGGCTTCCGCCTTGGCAGCAGCGATGATCTTGGCAGCTTCGTCTTCCGCGCGCTTCTTCGCCTCTTCCACGATGCTGGCGCCGCGCTTTTCAGCGTCGGACAGCAGCTTGGTGGTTTCGTTGCGAGTCTGGGCCAGTTGCTCGTCGACCTTTTTGTTGGCCGAGGCCAGTTCGGCCTTGGCCTGGTCAGCGGCAGCGAGGCCGGCGCGGATCTTGTCCGCACGCTCGTCCAAGGCCTTCACGATCGGCGGCCAGATGAACCGCATCGTGATGAACACGAGGATGATGAACGGGATCCACTGAATGAACAGGCTAGCGTTGATATTCACGGCACGATCCTTTCAGTCGTGAAAGGTTCGGGAGGAATTAGCGCAGAACGAACGGGTTGGCGAAGGCGAACAGCAGAGCGATAGCAACGCCGATCAGGAACGCGGCGTCGATCAGACCGGCCAGAATGAACATCTTGGTTTGCAGTTCGTTCATCAGCTCGGGTTGACGGGCCGACGATTCCAGGAACTTGCCGCCCATCAGCGCGATGCCGATGGAAGCGCCGATCGCGCCCAGACCAACGATGATGCCGCAAGCCAGAGCGACCAGACCGAGGATGTTTTCCATGTTTTGCTCCTGAGAGAGTTAGTTTGAAAGAAAAGGGAAAGGGAACTTGAAATGAGCTGCCGGGTCCGCCGGATCAGTGCGCGTCGTGCGCCTGGCCCAGGTAGATCAGCGTCAGCATCATGAAAATGAAGGCCTGCAGCGTGATCACAAGGATGTGGAACAGCGTCCAGACCGTGCCGGCCAGAACGTGGCCGATGGCCAGTCCGATGCCGGTGCCGGTCAGGGCCCAGCCGCCGCCCATCAGGGCGATCAGCATGAACACGAGTTCGCCGGCAAACATGTTGCCGAACAGCCGCATGCCATGAGACACCGTCTTGGCGATGAACTCGATGATCTGCATGAGGAAGTTGAAGGGATACAGAGCCCAGTGATCGCCGAACGGGGCGGAGATCAGCTCATGGCCCCAGCCGCCCAGACCCTTGATCTTGATGCTGTAGAAGAAGCACAGCAGCAGGATGAAGGTGGACATGCCCAGGGTGGTGGACAGGTCGGCGGTGGGCACCACACGCATGTAGGCGTGGTGCGGGTCGTGGCCGGTGGAGGCGACATAGCCGGTCCAGGCGGACGGCAGGAAGTCCACCGGCAGCATGTCCATGGCGTTCATGAAGAAGATCCACACGAAGACGCTCAGGGCCAGCGGGCCGATGAAGGCGCGGCTCTTCTCGTTGTGGATCAGGGCCTTGGCCTGGTTGTCGACCATCTCGACCAGGATTTCCACAGCGGCCTGGAAGCGGCCGGGCACGCCGGAATGGGCGCGACGGGCGGCCAGCCACAGCACGAATAGCGTGATCAGGCCCAGCACCGAGGTGTAGAGCAGCGAGTCGAAATTGAAGACGCTGAAATCGACCGGGCCCACCTGCTTGGCGTTTTCGAACGAGAAGTTCTTTTGCCAGTGCTGCAAGTGGTGGGTGATGTATTCACCTGAAGTCGGCGCGTGTCCTTCTGCTGCCATGGTTGTTTTTCCGTCGCTATTTTCTGATTCGACCCTGCCGAAGCAGGGCCAGCCAATTTGCCTTCAGGCACACCACCAGGGCTGACAGCAGGGCTGGCCAGCTCAAGGCGGGGTACCGCAGGACGACCGCCACCAACATGGCGACCGCCAACAACATCTTGATCAGCTCCCACACCATGAACGTCAGCACCGCGGTGCCGGGATTCATGGCGGATCGCCGGGTGGTCCCCCACGCCATCAAGGCGCCGGGCACCACGACCGATGCAGCGCCGAAAAGCGCCGACCAGGCCTTGCTGCCTTGCTGGGTCAACAGCCCCCACAGCAGCACCATCACGCCCCCCGCCACCACCTGCCAGCCCACCAGGGCCCAGGGCGACACGACCGTCAGCTTGGGCCGCAAGGCCGCCGCTTCTTCTGCCGTGAGGGGCTTGAAAGCTTGTTCGCCGTCCGCATCTGAGTCAGGTTGATCTTGGGGGTTCACAACTGACCAGGTCCGTGCGGCAAATCCGCGAGATTATATGTGGTTTGTCCTTACTGCCCCTTAACAGAGCAAGGCATGCGTCATCACGCACCAACTTGACAGGGCGTGCGATCCACGACTAGGCATGCCGAAAGACATAGCCCGAAGGCCTCCTCCCGGAGGCCACGAGACCTAGGACAGGAACAAAGACAAGGGGCGCATCAGACCACGGTCAGCCTTCCGTGTCGAGCCGTGCGTATTGCACCGGCAGTCCGGCCACCGGCACCCTGAACTTCAGGACACAACCTGCCAGCGGCTGGGCCGCGAGCTCTTCAGGGCTGCGCTTTTCCCGGGCAGTGGTCACAAAAATCGTGCGCAGGTCCGGGCCGCCGAAGGCCGGCATCGTGGCGCAGCGCACCGGCAGATCGATGGTCTGCAGGCATTCGCCCTCCGGAGAGAAGCGGTGCAGCTGCTGCCCTTCCATCATGGCGATCCAGTAGCAGCCCTCCACGTCCATCGCTGCACCGTCCGGACGCCCCCCATAGGAGGACAGCGGCTGGCCCTCGGCGCGCACCGGGAACTTCAGGAATGGGCGGCGCTCGCCCAAAGTGCCGGCTTTTTGATCGAAGTCGAATTGATAAACCTCATGGGCCTTGGTGTCGGCCCAATACATCGTGGTGCCGTCCGGACTCCAGGCCAGGCCATTGGACGAGGTGATGCCGTCCTGCATCACTTCAAAGCGCCCGTTGCGGAAGCAGTAGAGGGCGGATTCGGGCTGGCGGGCATCGTCGATGGTGCCGACCCAGAGCCGTCCCAGCGCATCTGCCTTGCCGTCGTTGAAGCGGCGCTTGCTCGCGTCGTAGGGCGGCGGCGCCAGTTGCACATATTCGCCGCGGTCCGGGTCCATGCGCCACAGACCATTGCGCTGGGCCACCAGCAAGCCGCCAGACGCCAGCGGCGCGATGCAGCCGGGTTCGCTGTTCAGATCCCAGCGCTCAGGGGTGACATCGCCCTCGGACCAGCGGAACAGCGCATGGCCGGGGATGTCGAGGTAATACAACCGCTGCTCGCGCGGGTGCCAGAAGGGAGACTCGCCCAGCAGGGCCGGCGTCAGCGAGGCGGGCTCGATCTGCACCGGCGTGGCGCCGGAAGCGGAAGCGGAACCCGTCGCGGGCGCTGAGGAAGAGGCATTGGGCGTCGACATGCCCCGATGCTACGGTGGAAACCACACGAAACCGCACGGCATGACACGACAGGGCACGAAGGGTGAACCCCTCAGTTCAGCTCCACCTTCAGGTAGTGCGCGCCGGCAATCGGGTTGTAGTAATACGGCGGAATCTCGGTGAAGCCCAGGCTTTCATACAGGTCGCGCGCAGCCTCCATGTCGTCGAGGGTGTCGAGCAGCATGGTGGAGTAGCCCGCCGAGGTGGCTCGGTCGATCAGCGCATGGGCCAGCGTGCGTCCGAGCCCGAAACGCCGGAAGGCCGGCCGCACGAACAGCCGCTTCATTTCGCAGGCATTGGGATAGTCGCTGTCCGGCATCGGCCGGAAGCCGCCGCAGCCGGCCACCTGGCCGTCCACCAGCGCCAGCAGCAGCGTGCCCTGCGGCTCGGCATACTCGCCGGGCAAGGTGCGCAGCTCTTCATCGAAGTTCTGGAAGTCCAGCTCGATGTCCAGGCTCTGGCCGTATTCATGGATGATCTGCCGGGCCTGTTCCCACATCGCGGGAGAGTCCGGGCAGACGAGCGCGATCTCGGGGATCGCGGCGATCTCGGGTAGCTCAGGGGTTTCCACGGCCGCAGTGTAGCCAGAGCCCTCGCCGGCGGTCATGGTTGACCTCTCTAGTCGGCGACCTGATCAAGGCGCCGTTCTGTCACCCGAGCCGGGGACACGGTCCACGGACGCCGGCCCTTCACGGCCCCATCCGTCGCCAGTGGCCTCAGGGCCCCGCGTCCCGGCCGTGCAGGACGAATCCCGGTCGCTCGCACAAGCGCTCGTAGTAGGCCTGCACCGCAGCCAGCGCCGCATGCTCGATCGGCGCGGCGCACCAGCGATGGGTCGCCAGGCCCAGCACGACGTCGGCGAGGGTGAAGTCCTGACCCAGCACCCACGGACCGCCGCTCGCCAGCAACTGCGCGTCCAGCAGGGCCATGTGTCGATTCCACTGGCTCACACCGGAAGCGATCAGCGCCGGGTCCTGATGCGCGGGGCTCTGACGCACCAGCCCCATGAAGGCATAGCGCCAACTGTTGTTGAGGTCTCCGGCCTGCCAGTCCATCCACATGTCCACCTGCGCACGCCGCCGGGGCGCCGTGGGCAGCAGGTCCTCCCGCCGCTCACGCAGGGCCAGATAGCGGCAGATGGCATTGCTCTCCCACAAGGAAAAGCTCACTTCGCCCCAAGGTGTCGCAACACCCGGGCCGCCTTCCAGCAGCACCGGCATCATCTGATTGGGGTTGAGCTGACGGAAGGCCTCACTGCGGACATCCACCTCCACCCGCTCGATCGGAAGCCCCAGCTCCACGGCGGTCCACAACACCTTGCGGACGTTGATCGAGCTGGCGCGCCCCAGGACGCGCAGCGGTGCAGGGCCCGTCATCGCCACGGCTCAGTCCAGCGTGCCTTCGATGGCCTGCAGCGTCACCTCGCCCTTGGGCGTGGACAGCGTGGCGCTCAAACCGTCTCGCGCTTCCAGCGTCAGCAGTTGCACACCACTCTCCGGAAGCTTGTCAGTCGGATGACCGGTGCCGCTCCATTCGATCGGTGTGGGCAGGCCTTCCTTGCGCAGGCGACGGCCGTCATCCCGCAGCGCCAGGCGCCAGCGCATGTCGCCGCGGGCTCCTTCCACCGGCTGGCCGGCATCCACGCCCTCGCCCTGCCAATAGGCCAGCGCCGCATCCAGATTCGGCACCCGTGCCACCCAATGCAGCAGGCCCGGCCCTTCCTTCAGCTTCGCCTGCACGGCGGGCTGGTCCAGATCGAACCAGCGGGCGCGCTCCGGTGCGGCCGCCGACGGATCGACGGCCAGGATTTCCAGATAACAACGCGGATAGTTCGGCGCACTGATGTTCAGCAGCAGATTGTGCGTGCCCATCCAGGCGTGCTGTCCGCCGGGCTGGGGGGACACACCCAGCACCTGTTCGCACCACTTGCGCCCCTCCTCCAGGGTGCTTGCGGCAATGACGAGATGATCGACTTCCATGCTCATGGTTTCACAACCTCACCTGACCGTGGACCAATGGCGTCACATCGCCGCCAATCCAGCAATGTGCACCCTCCCTCGCCACATGGATTCGACCGGCACGCCCGAGGGCGGCGCCCTGGGCGGCCACATAGCGTTCTGGCGCCAGACCGGCGCCTTGCAGCCATAGTGCCAGACCTGCGTTCAAGCTGCCGGTGACCGGGTCTTCCGGCACCCCCAGCGTGGGCACGAAGGCCCTGACTTCAAATTCCTGCGGCGAACCTGGAGGATAAGCGCCAACGACACCCAACTTGAGGCCGCGCATCACATTGAAATCGGGTTGCAGCTGCAGTACAGCGTCCGCCGAGGCCAGCCGCGCCGCCATCCAGCCCGGGCCGTTGTCCACCCACACGAGGTCCAGCAGATCCTCCGATGGCAGGCGCAGCGAAGCGAGCACTTGCGCGCGAAGATTCGCATCTTCGACCGGGCCTTCGCGTCGCAGTGGCGGTGCGGCGAAGGCGAGGCGACTGCCGTCGCGTCGTACCCGCACCAGGCCAATGCCGCATTCCTGCACCACCTCGCCCGGTTTCTTCGGGTCGCCGCCACTGGCCAGCCAGGCGTGGGCCGATCCCAGGGTCGGATGGCCGGCGAACGGCAGTTCACCGCCCGGGGTGAAGATGCGGACGCGGTAGTCGGCCGATACATCGGTCGGTGGCAGCAGGAAGGTGGTTTCGGACAGGTTGGTCCAGCGGGCGAAGGCGGCCATCTGCGCCTCGCTCAGCCCGCCACCGTCCACCACCACCGCCAGCGGATTGCCTTGGAGCGGCTCACTGGTGAACACGTCCACCTGGACGAATCGACGTAATTCGGTCATGAGAGTCCTTTGTTTTGAGGCCGCGAGGCCGGCTGCCGCGCAGGGTCGCCAGGGGGCGGCGCACCAGCGCCGCTCAGCGTTGCTCGCGATACAGATTCGGACGCACGATCTCCATCCCGCGTTCCGGCGCCGCCAGCGCTGTGAAGCCGTGGCGCGCATACAGCGGATGCGCATCCCGCGTCACCAGCGAGAACCGGCGCAGGCCTTGCAGCCCGCTGTGCGACATCACCCGCGCGATCAACCAATCGCCCAGGCCCTGCCCGCGCCATTCCGGCCGCACGAACACGTCGCAAAGATAAGCGAAGGTCGCCCGATCCGAAATGATCCGTGCATAGGCCACCACGCTGCCGTCCGGATGTCGGCCGATCAGGTTGAGCGACCCCTGCATCGCGCGCCGCATCAGGTCCAGCGGGATGCCCTCGGCCCAGTAGGTCCGGCTGATCTGGTCGTGGATGGCGGCCAGATCGTCTTCGTCCCACGCTTCATCCAGGGTGGGAGTGAAGGGCAGCGTCAGCGCCCTGGACTTCGCTGCCGCCCCAGGCGCAGGGGTCGCCGGGCCGTTCACGGCGTCGGTGCTTCCGCCATCGCCAGGGCCTCGTGCAGGACCCGGCCCAGCTTCTCCACCCCTTCGCGGATCAGCGACGGCGTCAGCGTCACAAAGGACAGCCGCATCGTGCGCGGATCCGGTTGATGGGCGTAGAACGCGGCGCCCGGCACATAGGCCACACCCGCGTCCACGGCGCGCGGCAGCAGCGCCATCGCGTCCAGGCCCTCGGGCAGGCGGATCCAGAAGAACATGCCACCTTCCGGGTTCTGCCATTCGCAGCCCTGCGGCAGGTGTTGGCGCAGCGCCTCGGCCATGGCGTCGCGGTTGGCCTTGTACAGGGCGCGGATGCGCGGCACATGGTGGTCCAGGAAACCGTCCTTCACCACTTCATGCACCACCCGCTGGTTGAAGCCGGGGGTGTGCAGGTCCGCCGCCTGCTTGGCCTGCAGCAGCTTCGGATAGATCTCGCTCGGGGCGATGATGTAGCCCAGGCGGAAGCCGGGTGTCAGCACCTTGGAGAAGGAGCCCAGATAAATGCTGCCCTCAGGCCACAGTGCGCTCAGGGATGGGGGCGGCGGCTGGTCGAACCACAGGTCGCCATAGGGGTTGTCTTCCACCACCGGCACGCCGGCACGGCGCGAGGCCTCCATCACCGCTTCCCGGCGGGCCTGGCTCATCACGCGGCCGGTCGGGTTCTGGTAGTTGGGCAGCAAATAGCTGAAGCGGGTGCCCGGCGCGTCATGCGGCAGCGCCTCGATGGCGGAGGGCAACGGACCCTGGTCATCGCTGGCCAGGCTGGCAAACAGCGGCTCATAGGGTGTGAACGCCTGCAGCGCGCCCAGGTAGGTGGGCGTTTCCACCGCCACCGGCGCGCCGGCATCACACAGCAGCTTGCCCACCAGGTCCAGGCCCTGCTGCGAACCGCTGGTGATCAGCACCTGGTCCGGCGTCGCCTTCATGCCCAGCTCGGCCACACGGTGGGACACCCATTCGCGCAGCGGCGCGTAGCCCTCACTGGCGGCGTACTGCAGCGCTTCCTTGGACTGATGGCTCAGCACCCGGTCGCAGGCCGCCTGGATGGCTTCCACCGGGAAGGTGTCCGCCGACGGCAGCCCACCCGCCATGGACAGGACGCCCGGCTTTTCAGTGACCTTGAGGATCTCTCGAATGATGGACGGGTTCATGCGGGCGGCACGGCGGGCCTGCGTCCAGGGGCTGCGGTTCATGGAATTCTCCGACGTCAAAGCTGGCGCAACAGCGCCTCGAACGCCAAGTCTAGTGGCCCTGACCAGCACAGAACCAATACACTGATCCACATCAGTGCTTCCTCTGTATTGGCATGGACACCAGCACAGCCTCATTTGCCGCGCCCGGCACGCCCGCCGTGCTGTCCCGCAACGCCAGCGAACCGTTGGCGCAACAGCTGGCGCAGCGCTTTGCGGCCCGTATCCATCAGCGTCTGCTGCTGCCGGGGGCCCGGCTGCCCTCGGTGCGGGACTGTGCGCGCCATCATGGGGTGAGTCCCTATACCGTCGTGGCGGCCTACGACCAGCTGCTGGCCCAGGGCCTGCTCGAAGCCCGCAAGAAGCGTGGGTTTTTCGTTCGCGAAACCCGGCCGCAGCCCGCGCGGCTGCCAAGCACCGGCGTGGCACCGCCCGCAGCACCGCTGCCGCAGCCGGTGGATGCCAGTGCGCTGATCCGCGGCATGTTCCAGGCGGACGCGCGCCGCTCGCCCGGGCTGGGCACCTTGCCGGCGGAATGGCTGGACCTGCCCCTGCTACAGGGCACCCTGCGGCGGCTGGCCAGCCAGGCGGACGATGCGCTGCTGTCGGGATATGGCGATCCGCTCGGCGACCTGCGCCTGCGGGAGGCGCTGTCGTTGCGACTGCTGGACCTGTCGGTGCAGGCCGCGCCGGCGCAAATCATGAGCACCGTCGGCGCGACCCACGGGCTGGATCTGATCACCCGCGCCTTCCTCAAGCCGGGGGATGCGGTGCTGGTGGACGATCCCGGCTGGGCCATCGAATATGCACGGCTGTCGCAGGCGGGCATGCGGCTGCTGCCGGTGCCGCGGGGCGAGCTGGGCCCGGACCTGGATGTCATGCGGCGGCTGGTGGCGGAGCATCGGCCCCGGATGTACGTGACGGTCTCGGTGCTGCACAACCCGACGGGCGCGACACTGAGCCTGGCCCATGCGCACCAGATCCTGCGGATCGCACATGAGGCGGACCTGCTGATCGTCGAGGACGACACCTACGCCTTCTTCGCGCCCAACCATGCGCCCCGTCTGGCGGCGCTGGATCAGCTGCAGCGCACCCTCTACGTGTCCGGCTTCTCCAAGATGCTGTCGCCGTCCTGGCGGGTGGGCTTTGTGGCGGCCAGCCCCGACCGCATCACCCAGCTGACGGAGCTCAAGCTGTTGGCGTCCCTCACCACCAGTCCGCTGATGGACCGGGCGGTGGCGCTATGCCTGGAGCAAGGCCTGCTGCGGCGTCATGCCGAGCGGGTCTCCGCCCGGCTGGAGACGGCTCGGCAACGCTGTGCGCGACTGGTCGAAGAATCGGGACTGAGGTTCAGCGCGCCGCCGGCGGGCCTGTTCGGCTGGGTGGACGTGGGCGTGGATACCGAGCGGCTGGCGCAGCCGATGATGGACCAGGGCTGGCTGATCGCACCGGGCATCCTGTTCAGCCCGACGCGTCAGCCCGGCACACGGATGCGCATCAACTTTGCCACGTCGCAGGATGCGAAGTTTTGGCGGGCGCTCGGGGAGACGGTGGAGCGGCTTCGGCGCTGACGGCGCAACGCGGAACCCGGGATCACCTGCGCTGCGGCATCCCGAGGCGCCGCGCGCCTCAACGGCCGCCGCTCCCGCCAGTCCGTGTGGTGACCAGGACCATTCCGACTGGGCCTAAGATCAGCGCATGAACGCAGATTCCCCTTCTCGCAGCGAAGCCCTGGGCCGGGCACTGGCCGATGCCTGGACGCAAGGCCAGGTCCTCAACGAGCGCGATTGGTCGCTTCCCGACGAGGCCGCCGCCTACGCTGCCCAGGACGTGCTGGCGCGCTCGCTGCAATGGACGGCGCCGGGGCGTCCCCAATACTGGAAGTGCGGCGGCGGCTCACGCAGCGCACCGCTGGGGCAATCGCCGCTGGCGCCGCTCGGAGTGCGCGAGGTGCGGGGCCTGCGCAATGGCGGTGACTTCGGCGACCTGCGCCTCTTTGGCGCCGAAGCGGAAATCGCCCTGCGCCTGGGCCGCGACGTGACGCCAGCCATGGCGGCCGGTCTGGCCCCCGGCGACACCGGTGACCTGATCGACGCGATGTGTGTCGCGGTGGAATGGATCAGCTCACGCTGGGCGGGCGGCATGAAGGCCGACCCGCTGCTGCGTCTGGCGGATGCGCAGTCTCACGGCGCGCTGGCGCTGGGCGCCTGGCAGCGCTGGGATCCCTCGCACGACTGGCGGCAGCAGCCCTGTGAACTGCAGATCGGGGATGCCGCGCCGCTGGCCGGCCTCGGTGGCCACGGTCTGGACGATCCGGGCTGGACGGTGGCGCACTGGCTGAAGGTCGCCACCCGAAACGGTCAGACCCTGTCCGCAGGCAGCGTCGTGACGACCGGTGCCTGGCGCGTGGCCCTGGACCTGCCGGCCGGCACCACGGTGACCGCGCGGTATGAGGGATTGGGCAGCCTGACGGTCCGGAACTGAGCCGAGACGGCGGACCGCCGGCCCGCCTTCCATCACTTCGCTTCGAGCACTTCCCAGCGCTCCATCAGCCCCAGCAGCTCGTCATCGATCTCTGCCACCCGCTGGGTGACTTCGTTGATGCGGGCCGCCCCCTGTGCATACAGATCGGTGCCGTTGAGCAGCGCATGCAGATGCGCCTGCTCCGTCTCCAGCGCCGCGATCTTGCCGGGCAGCTCTTCCAGCTCGCGCTGTTCCTTGTAGCTGAGCTTGCGCTTGGTGGCCACCACCGGCGCGGGAGTCGGTGCTGCGGCGGGCGCAGGGGCCGCCACCGCGGCCGGCGCCTGACGCGCCCGGATCTCCGCCGCACGGCGGGACTGGGTCAGCCAGTCTTCCACGCCACCTTCGTACTCACGCCAGAAGCCGTCGCCTTCATTGACGATGGTGGAGGTCACCACGTTGTCGAGGAAGCGCCGGTCGTGGCTGACCAGGAAGACGGTGCCGTCATAGTCGGCCAGCAGCTCTTCCAGCAGCTCCAGGGTTTCGATGTCCAGGTCGTTGGTCGGTTCGTCCAGCACCAGCACATTGGCCGGGCGGGCGAAGAGGCGCGCCAGCAGCAGGCGGTTGCGCTCGCCGCCGGAGAGGCTGGACACCGGGGAATCCGCCCGCGCCGGCGAGAACAGGAAATCGCTGAGATAGCTCTTCACATGCTTGCGCTGCGTGCCGATCTCGATCCATTCGCTGCCCGGGCTGATGGTGTCGGCCAGCGTCGCCTGCAGGTTCAACGCATCGCGCATCTGGTCGAAGTAGGCGACCGTCAGGCGGCTGCCCAGGCGCACCGTGCCGCTGTCCGGCGGCAGTTCGCCCAGGATCATCTTCAGCAGCGTCGTCTTGCCGGCACCGTTGGCACCGACCAGCCCGATCTTGTCGCCGCGCAGGATGGTGGCGGAGAACTCGCGGACGATGTCCCGGTCGCCATAACGCTTGCTGACCTTCTCCAGCTCCGCCACGATCTTGCCGCTGGACTCGCCGGTGGCCACATCCAGCCGCACCTTGCCCTGCACGTCCCGCCGCGCATGCCGGTCCTGGCGCATCTGCTGCAGCCGCTGCACACGGGCCACGCTGCGGGTGCGCCGCGCTTCCACGCCCTTGCGGATCCAGACTTCCTCCTGCGCCAGCAGCTTGTCGAAGCGGGCATTGGCCAGCGCCTCGTTTTCCAGCTCATAGGCCTTGGCGGCCTGGAACGCGGCAAAGTTGCCGGGATACCCGCGCAGTTGCCCACGGTCCAGTTCCACGATGCGGTTGGCCACGTTGTCCAGGAAGGCACGGTCGTGGGTGATCAGCAGCAGCGAGCCCTTGAAGCTGGTGAGCAGCTCTTCCAGCCAGCGGATCGCATCCAGGTCCAGGTGGTTGGTGGGTTCGTCCAGCAGCAGCACGTCCGGCTGGGCCACCAGCGCGCGCGCCAGCGCCACACGCTTCTTCAGACCGCCGGAGAGTTCACCCACCCGCCGATTGGCATCCAGGCCCAGACGGTGCAGCGTTTCGTCCACCCGCTGTTCCCAGTTCCAGGCGCCGATCTGCTCGATGCGCTCCTGCACCCAGCCGAGGTCGTCATTCTCGTCATGGGCCTCATAACGGGCCCGCAGGCTCTTGGCTTCCGCCACGCCTTCGCTCACCACATCGAAGATGCTGGCATCGGGGCGCAGCTCGGGTTCCTGCGGCACATAGACACTGGTCAGGCCCTGCTGCAGCTGCAGCAGGCCGTCGTCCAGCTTCTCGAGGCCGGCCAGGACCTTGAGCATCGAGGACTTGCCGGTGCCGTTGCGGCCGATCAGGCCGACGCGTTCGCCGGTTTCCAGCGAAAAGTTCGCCCCGTCCAGCAGAGGGACGTGGCCAAAGGCCAGATGGGCATTGGTGAGGGAGAGGACAGCCATGGGGCGATTGTCCCCGATCGCGCCGGCCGGCCCGGTGCCGGGCCGGAAATTCAGTCGTCCGATGAGAACCCGGACGCCTGCACGATCGGCCCCCAGCTCGCCCGCTCCGCAGCCAGGCGACGGGCATAGTCCGCCGGCGCCATCACCAGCGGCTCGAAGCCGAGTTTGGCCAGCCCCTCCACCACCTGCTTTTCCCGCAGCGCCACCCGGGCGAGGTCAAACACCTTGTCCACCACCACGGCGGGTGTGCGGGCCGGCAGGAACAGGCCGTAGGTCTCCACCCCCTGGATGCCGGGGAAGCCTTGCTCGGCGAAGGTCGGCACCTCCGGCACGAAGCGCGAGCGCTGCTGATCGGTGACGCCGAGGATGCGGATACGGCCGCTGGCCAGATGCGGCAGGAAATCGCCCAGGATGAAGCAGCCGGAAGCGATCTGGCCGCCCATCAGGTCCTGCAGGCCGGGAGCCGCCCCGCGGTAGGGCACATGGGTGAGCTTGATGCCGGCCGCGCGCTGGAACTGGTCCCCCAGGAAATGCGGCATGGCCCCGGCTGCTGGCGAGGCATAAGCGGCCTGCTCCGGGCGGGACTTGGCCCAGGCGACGAAGTCCGCCAGCGTCCGCACCGAGGTGGGCACCATCGGGCCGACGCCAAAACCGCAGGTGGCATTGGCCACCGGGGAGACAGGGATCACGTCGGAGTCCGCCTTGTAAGCGAGCTTGCGGTAGACATGCGGATAGATGGTGAACATCGAGGATGGACTCATCAGGAGCGTGCCGCCATCGGCCGGCGCATCCTTCAGCGCCGTGATGGCCAGGCGCCCGCCAGCCCCGACGCGCTGATCCACCAGCACCGTCTCCGCCAGCCGGCCACGCCAGGCCTCCGCGACGCGGCGGGCACAGACGTCCACCGAGCCGCCCGCAGGAAATCCCACCAGGATGCGTGGCATGGCGGCCTGGGCCCGTGCCAGGCGCGGCGCGCCCAGACCCGCCAGGGTGGCGCCGAGTGCGGTCAGCCAGAGACCGGCCTCGCGCCGGGTGGGGTGGGCACGGGACGGTAGCGTCCGGCGGGACCGGTGAGAGGGTTGTTTCATCGCCTTGTCTCCTGTCGTGCGCCTGTGACCGGCGCTGTGTTGGAATTCATAGAGCTACAACGTGGCCGCAGTCGGCCGCCATCGCACCCCGCCGCATTTCATCGGCAGTGGCCCGACGCTATCTCGGCCAGCGTCTCCAGCGCCGCGCGCAGGGCCGGCGCCTGGTCCCCCAGCGCGTCGATCAGCGCCTGATCATGCGCCTGCACCTGCTGCTCCAGGGTGGTGAGCCTGCGCCGCCCTTGCGCCGTGAGATACAGCCCCCAACGCCGACCATCGGCCTCATCGTCTCGGCGCTCCACCCAGCCGCGATCGGTGAGCCAGTCGGTCAGACGCAAGGCGCCACTGCGGTGCAGGCCCATCGCTTCGGCCAGCACGCCCTGGCGCATGCCGGGATTGCGTCCCACCAGCACCAGCGCTGCGAACCGCTGGGGGCTGATCTGCGCCTTGGCGGTGGCGCGGTGGAAGTCCAGGTAGAGCGCGTTCTGAGCGCGGCGCAAGGCATAACCGAGGAGGTTGTCCAGCAGCCCATAGTCGAGGCCAGGCACGCGCACCAAAGGGGCTTCAGGCGCCGAGCCCGCATCGCTCGAGGGACGTTTGGCAGTGCTCGCCGCCGATCCGGCGGAGGCACGCGCGGCTCCCTCGTGATCCTCGTCCAGCGCTTGCGCAGCCCGCTTCATGGGGAGGTCGGTTCCGGGCTGCACATCGCCGGCTTTGCGTCGGCTGGCGTTGAATGGGCTGTCGTCGAGGGCGTCGGCGTCGGCATTGGCGGCATCCATCACCTCAGCTTAGATACTGTTGCGCACTGCAACTATCTCGCTTACCCTGACCCGCAAAGAACCACGGAGACGCGCATGGACATCCTGATAGCCGGCGGCGGCATCGGTGGCCTGACGGCAGCGCTGGCGCTGCATCAAGACGGCCACCGCGTGCAGGTCTGTGAGGCCGCGAGCCAGCTCAAGCCGCTGGGTGTGGGCATCAATCTCCTGCCCCATGCGGTGGCCGTGCTGGACCGCCTGGGGCTGATGCCGCAGCTGGAGGCGATGGCGGTGCCCACCTCGGCGCTGGTCTTTGCCAATCGCCATGGCCAGCCGCTGTACCGCGACACCCGCGGAGTCGCTGGCGGCTACAGCCATCCGCAATTCAGCATCCACCGCGGCGAATTCCAGATGCTGCTGTGGCGCACCGCGCAGGAGCGGCTGGGCGCTGAAGCGCTCTGCGGCGGTGAACGGGTGGTGGGCGTCCGACAGCAGACGGCTGGCGAAGGGCCTGCTGAGAACCGTGGCCCCGCCATCGCCGAGATCGAACACAGCGACGGCCGACGCAGTGAACGCCGCGCCGCCCTGGTGATCGGCGCGGACGGCATCCATTCCGCGCTGCGCCGCCAGTTCCATCCCGACGAGGGACCGCCCCGCTGGAACGGCATGATGATGTGGCGCGGCACCACCCTCGCCCGGCCCTTCCTGGACGGACGCACGATGGTGCAGGCCGGCCACCGTCGGGCCAAGTTCGTGGTGTATCCGATCGCTCCGCCCCGTCCCGACGGCCTGCAGTTGATCAACTGGATCTGCGACCGCCGCCTGCGCGAGGACGGCCTGGGCGGCGGGCTGAGCGCGCCCGGCCGTGAAGACTGGAGCAAGCCGGGCCAGATCAGCGACCTGCTGCCCACCTTCGGCGCGTGGCACTTTGACTGGCTCGATGTGCCCGGGGTGATCGAGGGCGCGCAGCAGCTGCTGGAATGGCCGATGGTGGACCGCGACCCGCTGCCGCGCTGGCGCCAGGGCCGCGTCACGCTGCTGGGAGATGCGGCGCATCCGATGTATCCGATTGGCTCGAACGGTGCGACGCAGGCCATCATGGATGCCCAGGCGCTGGCCCGGGCGCTTCGCGATCACGGACTGGCGGGTACGGGGGCGGCGTTCGCTGATGCCGCAGACGTCCCTGCACGTGGACCGGCCGATGCGCACGCAGTGACGCAGGCTGATGCGCAGGCCGACGCAGCGTCAGAGGCCGAGCGGCTTGAGGTCGCGTTGGCCGCCTACGAGGACGAACGGCGGCCCCTCTGCGCCCGCATCGTCGAGATGAATCGCCAGGAGGGGCTGGACTACATTCTCGACATGGTCGAAGAGCGGGCGCCCGATGGATTCGAGCGACTGGAGGATGTCATCGACCCGGCAGAGATCGACGCTTTTGTGCGCGGCTACAAGGCGGCGGCCGGGCACCGGCTGCAGCAGGGCCAGGGCTCGGACGCCACAGAGGGCGCCCCTCAGAACGCCCGTCAGAGTACTCCCCTCACCGCCCCTGCAAGCCCATCTGCCGGGCGTGATGCGTCAGATGGTCATCAATGACCGTGGCGATGAAGTAGTAGCCGTGGTCGTAGCCATCATGGCGGCGCAGGAACAGGTCCTGGCCCACGGTGGCGCAGGCTGATTCCAGCGCCTCGGGGTAGAGCTGCTCCACCAGGAACTTGTCCGCCAGACCCTGGTCCACCAGCACGCCGCCGGGGAACGGGGCCCTGGACTGGCTCGCCATCAGTGCACTGGCGTCATGGGCCGGCCAGGCGTCCCGGTCCTCGCCCAGATAACCGGTGAACGCCTTCACACCCCACGGGCAGCGGCTCGGGGCGGCGATCGGCGCGATGGCCGACAGCGACACAAACGCTTCCGGATGCCGCAGCGCCAGCGTCAAGGCGCCATGGCCGCCCATGGAATGGCCACTGATGCCGGTGCGTGCCGCATCCAGGCCCAGTTCCGCCTGCACCTGCGGGATCAGCTCCTTCATCAGGTAGCTCTCCATGCGGAAGTGCCGGGCCCACGGCGCCTGCGTCGCATCCAGGTAGAAGCCCGCGCCCACGCCGAAGTCCCACGATTCCGTGGCGCCCGGCAGCGCACTCACGGCCTCGCCGCGCGGGCTGGTGTCCGGCATCAGCAGCGCCAGGCCCAGCTCCGCCGCGCGGCGCTGGGCACCGGCCTTCATCGTGAAGGTCTCTTCGGTGCAGGTCAGTCCCGCCAGGAAGACCAGCAGACCCTTGGCACCCCCTGGGGGCACGAACAGGGCAAAGCGCATCGGCAGGCCGATCTGCTGCGACGCATGACGATAGAAACGCTGCACGCCGCCGAAGCTGCCGTGCTCGCTCATCAGTTCAAAGTTCATATCAAGGTCTCCAGCACCAGGCGTCAGCCGCCGGGCTTCAGGCTTCAGGCTTCAGGCTTCAGGCTTCAGGCTTCAGGCTTCAGGCTTCAGGCCTGAGTGCGAGCGGCATGGAAGGCACTCGCGGCCTTCGCGGCATCAGCGGCGCGTGCAGCGACGCCCTGCTCCAGCGCATCGACGAAGGTCGCGGCCACATCAAAGCCCGTCTGCTCCATGATCTCCTGGAAGCAGGTCGGGCTGGTCACGTTGATCTCGGTCATCTTGTCGCCGATCACGTCCAGACCCACCAGCAGCAGTCCGCGCGCGGCGAGCACCGGCGCCAGCGCCTCGGCGATGCGGCGGTCCGCATCGCTCAGCGGCTGGGCCACGCCCTTGCCACCCGCGGCCAGATTGCCACGCACCTCGCTGCCCTGCGGAATGCGGGCCAGGCAATACGGCACCGGCTGGCCGCCGATCAGCAGGATGCGTTTGTCCCCTTGCGCGATCTCCGGCACGAAGCGCTGCACCATCACCGTCTCGGCGCCCTGCTTGTTCAGCGTCTCGATGATGCTGCCCAGGTTCAGGCCATCGGCCTTCACGCGGAAGATGCCCATGCCGCCCATGCCGTCCAGCGGCTTGAGGATGATGTCCTGATGCTCCGCATGGAAGGCACGGATGGCTGCGTCCGAACGGGTCACCAGCGTTGGCGAGATGAATTGGGAGAATTCGAGGATGGCCAGCTTCTCCGGATGGTCCCGCAGCGCCGACGGCTTGTTGAAGACCTTGGCGCCCTCCCGCTCGGCCTGCTCCAGCAGATGGGTGGCGTAGAAGAATTCAGAGTCGAACGGCGGGTCCTTGCGCATCAGCACCGCATCGACATCGGCCAGAGCCAGCGGCCCGCGTTCCTCGATGTGGTGCCAGACCGCGAGCTTGGTGCCGGCGCTGCTGGCCACCGCTTCGGGCGTCAGCACCAGGCGGCGGGCTTCCCGCGCGGTCACGCGGCTGCCGCTCACCCACATCAGTTCCGGCACCTCGCAGGCCCAGACTTCATGGCCGCGGCGGGCGGCCTCGCGCATCATGGCGAAGGTGGAGTCCTTGTAGGTGTTGAAGGCCGAGAGCGGATCGGCGACGAACAAAATCTTCATGGGGGGCTTCCGGAAAAATTCAGCGTTGCCTGAAGTGTTGCACCATCAGAGAAACCGCGCCGGCCACGACCCCCCAGAATGCGGAGCCGATGCCCAGCAGACTGAGCCCGGAGAGAGTGACCAGGAAGGTGAGCAGGGCCGCATCGCGGTGTTTTTCTTCCTTCAGGGCGGCAGAGAGCCCCCCGGCGATGGTGCCCAGCAGGGCCAGACCGGCCACCGCCGTCACCAATTCCTTCGGGAAGGCATGCAGCAGGCCCACCACGGCGCCGCCGGCCAGGCCGATCATCAGATAGAACACGCCCGCCATCACCGACGCCATGTAGCGCCGCTTCGGATCTTCGTGCGCTTCGCGCCCCATGCAGATGGCGGCGGTGATGGCCGCGAGGTTGAAGGCATATCCACCGAAGGGTGCCAGAAGGACGGTGGCCAGACCGGTGGTCGTGATGCTGGCGGACACCGGGGTGTCGTAGCCTGCGGCCCGCTGCGCCGCCACGCCGGGCAGGTTCTGGGACGCCATGGTCACAAGGAACAGCGGCAGCGCCACGCCGATGAGCGTCGTCACGCTGAAGGTCGGCGTCGTCCAGACCGGTAGGGCCCACTGCCAGTGCACGTCCCGCCACTGCAACTGCCCCTGCACGCCCGCCACGAGAATGCCCATCAGCAGCACCGCCGGGGTGGCATACCGGGGCCACCAGCGCCGCCCGGCGAGATAGGTCAGCGCCATGGCGACCACCAGCAGCGGCTGTGTCTTCGTCGCCAGCACCGCATCCAGCCCGAACCGGGCCAGCACACCGGCCAGCAGCGCAGCAGCAATCGCGATCGGGATGCGGTCCATGAGGCGCTCGAAAACACGGGTGACCCCGAAAAGCACGATCAAGCCGCCACAGACGATGAAGGCGCCGATGGCTTCGGCCATCGGCACGCCGGAGGTGGCGGCCAGCAGGGCGGCACCGGGGGTGGACCAGGCGGTCAGCACCGGCTGGCGGGTCCAGAGCGACAGACCCAGGCTGGTCAGGCCCATGCCGATGCCCAGGGCCCAGATCCAGGAGGTGGTCTGGGCCTCGGTCGCTCCCAACTGCTGGGTGGCCTGAAAGATGATGGCCACCGAGCTGGTGAAGCCCACCAGCACGGCGACAAAGCCGGCGACGGTGGCGGACAGGGACAGGTCTTTCAGGGCACGTTGCATGGTGGCCGGAGCATACCTAGGCGGCGGTCACCTCTGAAGACCTGGGCGCTGCGGATGTCACCCGCGGGCGGATGGCGCCGCGGACCCGGCGGCCCACCGCTTTTAGATCTCGACCTTGGACCCCAGCTCCACGATGCGGTTGGTGGGCAGGTGCAGGAAGTCCGCCGCCGCGGCCGCATTGCGGTGCATGCTGGCGAACAGCTTCTCCCGCCACAGGGCCATGCCCGAGCCGATGGTCGGAATGACGATGTCCCGCGAGAGGAAGTAGCTGGTCTCCATCTCGTCCAGATGCACGCCGCGCTGCTCCAGCAGCCGCAGCGCTTCCGGCACGTCCGGTTCGTTCTTGAAGCCGAAGTGCAGCGTCACCTGCCAGCAGTGGTTGTCCAGGCTCTCCACTTCCACCCGCTTCTCGAAGCCGATCCACGGCACCTCGTGATGGCGCACGCTCACAAACAGGTTCTGCTCATGCAGCACCTTGTTGTGCTTGAGGTTGTGCAGCAGCGCATTGGGCGTGGTGCCCTGCTCGGCCGACAGGAATACCGCCGTGCCCACCACCCGCGTCGGCGGATTGATGAACACCGCCTCGAGGAAGCTGCGCAGGTCGATGGCGTCTTCGCGCAGCTTGTCCGACAGCAGGCGGCGGCCCTGCTTCCAGGTCAGCATCAGGGTGAACATGCCCACGCCGATCATCAGCGGGAACCAGCCGCCGTGCGCCACCTTCAGCAGATTGGACGCAAGGAAGGTGGCGTCAATGACAAAGAACGCGCCGGTGGCGGCAATGCACAGCGCCAGCGGATATCCCCAGCCATAGCGGATGACGAAGAAGGTCATGATGGTGGTGATGGTCATGTCGATCGTCACCGCCACGCCATAGGCGCCGGCCAGCTTGCTGGACGAGCCGAAGAAGGCCACCGCCACCACCACAAAGGCGAACAGACCCCAGTTCACAAACGGCACATAGATCTGGCCGATGTCCCGCACGGAGGTGTGCAGGATGCGCATGCGCGGCAGCAGCCCCAGCTGCACCGCCTGCTTGGTCACCGAGAAGGCCGCGGTGATCAGCGCCTGCGAAGCCACGATGGCCGCCAGCGTCGCCAGGCCGAACAGCGGGATCTCGGCCCAGGACGGCGCAATCAGGTAGAACGGGTTCTTGATGGCCTCGGGCCGCTCCAGCAGCAGGGCGCCCTGGCCGAAGTAGTTCAGCACCAGCGCCGGCATCACAAAGCCATACCAGGCGATGCGGATGGGCTTCTTGCCGAAGTGCCCCAGGTCTGCATAGAGCGCCTCGCCGCCGGTCACCACCAGCACCACCGCGCCCAGGGCGACGAAGGCGATCCAGCCGTAGTCGACGCAAAACCGCACGGCATACAGCGGATTGATCGCCGTCAGCACATGCGGATTGCCCCAGATCTGCGGCACTCCCAGCGCCGCCAGCGTGGTGAACCACACCAGCATGACCGGGCCGAAGGCCTTGCCCACGCCGCTGGTGCCAAAACGCTGCACCGAGAACAGTCCGGCCAGCACGATCAGCGTGACCGGGACGATGACGTTGTCGTATTGGGGGAAGTAGACGTCAATGCCCTCCACCGCCCCCAGCACCGTCATCGCCGGCGTGATCACCGCATCCCCAAAGAAGATGGCGGTGCCGAACAGGCCGACCAGCATCAGGCTGCGTCGCAACTGCGGCTTGTGGCGCACGGCCGTGGTGGCCAGGGCCAGCATGGCGATCAGGCCGCCTTCGCCGTTGTTGTCCGCCCGCAGGATCAGCAGCACGTATTTGAGGGAGACGATGACAGTCATCGTCCAGAAGAGCAGGGACAGCACGCCCAGGATGTTGTCGTGTGTCAGCGGCACATGGCCGCCATGAAACACTTCCTTCAGGGCATAGAGGGGGCTGGTGCCGATGTCCCCGTACACAACACCCAATGCGCCGATGGTCAGGCCCGCGAGGGCGGACGGCGAGCGGGCCGCTTGGTGTGAACTCACAGAGTCGCTCGCGACCGTTCTGAGGGGTCGCGAAAAGTCGAAAGTGCGTATTGTGTGCTTCTATTTGTGCAGCGCAACACCCCCACCTCTGTGACCGACTTTGGCTTGCGTCCGGGCGACGGCCGTGCGAAGGAATTGCGTCAGAGTTGACGGGGGCGGTTGGCGGATCACATCCTGTAAACCCCTGCGTGCGCTTTGCAGGTACGCTTGCGCCTCTTTCCAGACCGCCCATGACCGACCTCTCTTCCACGCCCGAGGCCGCCGAGCAGTTCATCGTGCGCCGCATGAGCCTGCGGCATGCGCGGGTGCTGATCGCCCTGCACGACACCGGCAACGCCAGCCATGCCGCGGAAGTGCTGCATGTGACCCAGCCGGCGGTCAGCAAGACGCTGGCCGAGCTGGAGCAGGGCCTGGGCCAGATGCTGTTCCTGCGCAAGGGCCGGCATATGTACATCACGCCGGTCGGCCGCCGGTTGCTGACGCTGGCCCGCAAGATTGAAGCGGACCTGCACCGGGCGGCCGGAGAAGTGGCCTCCATGGTGCGGGGCGCCACGGGCGAGCTGCGCATCGGCGCCACCAATGCCGCTTTGGCCCGGCTGTTGCCACGGGCGGTGGCGGCGCTGAAGCGGGAGTCGCCGCAAATGACGGTGAGCGTGCGCACACATGCGCTGCGTTCCTTGTTCGAAGATCTGCTGGCCGGCCAGCTGGACCTGGTCATTGCCCGGGTGATGCCGCAGGACGAACCGCTGGGGCTGCAGCGCATGGCCCTGCTGCAACAGCCGGAGCGGCTGGCGATCAGCGCCATCCATCCGCTGGCGTCGGCCGAGACGCTGAGCTGGGAAACGCTCAGCCGCCAGCGCTGGATCTGGCACATGCCTGGCACCCGCACCCGGATGCTGGTGGACCGGCTCTGGCAGGCCAAGGGTCTGCCCCTGCCCAGCGATCTGATCGAAAACGGCGACCTGCTGCTGTCGCTCAACATGATGTGTGAGATGCCGCTGCTGGCGGTCATGCCGCACGATGTGGCGGTGGACGCCGAACGCAAGGGCATCGTCCGGCTGCTGCCGCATGACGTGGACCTGGGCCTGGGTGCGCTGTCGGTCTGGCATCTGCCGGATGCGCACGGTGAAGGGCTGGACCGCTTCAAGCTGCTGCTGCTCCAGGCGGCCACGGACGTGGAAGGCGCGGCCCTCAAGGCCTGACGGAACCGCCCGGCGCGCCGCGGTCAACTGAGGGGCAGCGGGGTTGTCCCGTGCCTCCTGTCCCCCGCCGATGCGCACGCTGCCGCTGCAATCCCTGGTTCCCATTGTTGGAGCCGATCCGACAACCGATCACGCCGCATTCGCGGATCCCACCGCGGCCCCGCCGGAGTGGCTGATCAGGCATGAGGACGCTGCGGCAGAGGTCCTGGGCCTGATCCGTCAGGGAACGGTTCCTGCGCATGGGCCGGTCCTCGCCCCACTGGGGCGGCAACTTCACCAGGACGGACATGTACTGGTCAGGCAGCGCCTGGCTTTGCTGCCCTCACCGACCGGGAGATCGGGCGCGTCGCCGATGCCGATCAGCGCGGGCGCTGCGTCAGCCCGTCAGGGAGCTTCGACCTCCATCCCGGAGCTGGTCATCATGCGTCCCCCATCGGATGACTACGTTCCGATGGTGGAGTTCATGCTGATTCTCCGAGGACTGAACGCCCGCCACGTGGTGGCCCTGGGCAACGTTGCGCGGCCATGGGCCAAGGATGGGGAGGCCACGCCATCCACTTACGTGTTGGTGGACGGGGACTCGGCGGTCCGCTACAGGTCGTCAGACGTCACGCAAAGGGGTGCGGGCTGGCGACGTCAGATCGAGTTCGAATGGGAACCCCCGGCCAACGACCCGCCGTCCAACGCCCCCCCGGCCACGAAGGTCTGCGATCGGCACAAGATTGAGCAATTGCAGGTGGAGTGCGGAACGCCTGGCACCCTGGGGCCCGCCCAGCTGCGCTGCGCCGCGGACTGGATCCTGTGGAACAGCCAGCCAGGAGAGCGGGTGGTGCTGCTGGGCCGCGATGACGTGGGCGTGAAGAGCTCGCCCGATGCCGATCCCCTGCTGGCCATGAGCGGCCAGTTGGCCCTGACGCTGGCCCTGCGCCAGGGGCTGATGGCCACTGCGGGGCCGACGCCGGACACGGCGGACGCGTTCTACCGCCATCAGCAGCGGCAGTGGCTCCTGGACGCCGCCAGTGATCTGCACCAGCGCGATCCCGCCTTGCTGGGTGGCCCGGTGCATCTGGCGGCGGCGCTGGCTGCGTCGGAGCCCTTGGACGCACCGGACTGCCCGGCGCCCATGCATTCGCCAGCGGCCTGATCCCGCCGGCGCCGCATCGCCCTGAAGAACCACCGGCTGGCCTGTCCCACTGACCACGGTTGCAGCGCCCGCTGCCCACTGCGCAATGGCCTTCGCAAGATCCGATTGAGGCCGCTGAAGGAGAAGCCCCACACATGGTCCCCAGTTCATCCTCCATGTCCCTGAACACCACGTCGCACGCGCTGGCAGAGCCGGAGCAGGTGGGACGCCCCCCGCCTCCGGCCGGTCCTCAGCCACCACCGTCCGGCATTCCCTGGCTCAGTGCGCACCGGCAAGTCGCCGAGGCGGTGCTGGAAGACGCAAAACAGCATCGGCGTCCAGCCCATCCGCCGGTCTTCGAATTCGGGACTCTTTACGGAGTGGACGACTGCCCTGCGCTTCTGCGAAGCCAGGTGACCGTGCGGACCGCGTTGGGTCCGCAGCACGCTGAGCGTCCTGCGGGCCGAGCGCTGCAGCTGCTCGCCAGTCCAGCCCCAGACGTGCATAGCGGGTGGGACCTGCTGCGAGCCCTGCGCAGCCTTCAGGTCGAAGCTCTGGTCACCCTGGGCGACCTGCCGGTCACGTGGTTGCCCACGTCCTCCCCGCTCAACTGCGCCTACGCCGTCAACAGGCCGAAAGAGCCGACGCTGCTTCTGGAAACCACTGCCACGCAGTGCTGGGGCAGTGGTTGGTCCAGCAAACTTTCCCTGCGCGCCACCGCACCGATGGCGGACGGCTCGTTGCCCGCCCTGACCTTACAGCGACTGCACCTACCCACACAAGCAGTGGACCTGCTGCCGCCGGATTCCCTGCAGAGCGTGCTGGACTGGATGACTGAGCACACGCCTCCCGGAGCGCCGGTCGCATTGATGGCTGTCAACGATATCCCTACGCCGCATCCCGCATCAGATCCATTCCCGCTTCGGATGATGGGCAACCAGGTGGCCCTGGCAATGGCGCTGCGCGAAGGCGGGGAGACGTTTGGCCGTGACCATGCCCTCGCGCAAGCTCAAAGGCAGCAATTGCTGGCGGATGCCGCCAGCGAACTGCATCGACACTGTCCCGTGCCGCTGGTGGGAACGAGCCACCTGAGCGCAGTGCTGGAGGCGGATCACCGGAGCCGATCCTCGAGACAGGGTCCTAGACCTCCCCCCGCGAGACCGGTCCCCCCGGTTCGATCGGCACTCACCCACAACGCCGATGGAGGGTGATTCATCAGCCAAGAAACCTCGGCCCGGCGGCTTCGTCCCTATTGACGAGTTGCCTCCGTGGCAACTCGCCCGACCGCCAAAGTACAGCGACGAATGAAGACGCGCCCTGCCCTCAGGCGTAGTCCTCCGCTTCCGGATCCGTCGCTTCCAGCTCATAGCTGGCGGCCAGCATGGCCAGACGGGCGATGACGCCATACATGTAGAAGCGGTTCGGCGCGCTGGCGCCGGGCTTCTCCCCCGGAGCGGGCAGGTGCGACGAATGCGCAAACGCCAGCGGCACATAACTCGAGCCCGGGGCGTTGAGGTTCTCGTCTTCGCCACGGTCCGCATGCACGCGGTAGAAGCCGCCCACCACATACCGGTCCATCATGTAGACCACCGGTTCGGCGACGGCGTCATGCATGCGTTCGTGGGTCACCACGCCTTCCTGCACCAGCACCTGCGACACCACCTGACCGTCCTTGATGACGCTCATCTTGTTGCGGGCGCGGCGTCCCAGGTCTTCCAGGTCCTTGGCATCGCGCACCGTCATGATGCCCATGCCGTAGGTGCCGGAATCGGGTTTGACCACCACGAACGGCTTCTCCTGGATGCCGTATTCCTTGTACTTGCGGCGGGTCTTGGTGAGCACGTTGTCCACTTGCGCCTGCAGGGCGTCCAGGCCCTGGCCGGTGCTGAAGTCCAGGTCGCCCACGGCCACCGACTGCGGATAGATCAGCCACGGGTCCATGCCCAGCAGCTTGGCGAATTTCTTGGCCACTTCCTCGTAGGCCCGGAAGTGCTGGCTCTTGCGGCGCAGCGCCCAGCCGGCATGCAGCGGCGGCAGCAGGTACTGCTCATGCAGATGGGTCAGCACATCCGGAATGCCGGCCGAGAGGTCGTTGTTCAGCAGGATGGTGCAAGGGTCGAAGTCTTTCAGGCCCAGTCGCGAGCGCTGACGGATCAGCGGCTCCAGCGTCAGGCTGGTGCCGTCGGGCAGCGGCAGCGCGGTCGGCTCCTTGATGCTGTCGTCCAGGGTGCCCAGACGCACGTTCAGACCCGCCATGCTGAAGATGCGGATCAGCGTCTGGACATTGGTCAGGTAGAAGCTGTTGCGGGTGTGCTTCTCCGGAATCAGCAGCAGGTTCTTCGCTTCCGGGCAGATCTTCTCGATGGCCGCCATCGCCGCCTGCACCGCCAGCGGCAGCATCTCGGGCGTCAGGTTGTTGAAGCCGCCGGGGAAGAGGTTGGTGTCCACCGGGGCGAGCTTGAAGCCCGCATTGCGCAGGTCCACCGAACTGTAAAACGGCGGCGTGTGCTCCATCCATTCCAGCCGGAACCAGCGCTCAATGGCCGGCATGGACTCGAGCACGCGCTGTTCCAGCTCGTTGATGGGACCGGTCAGGGCGGTAATGAGGTGTGGAACCATGATGGACGGGGCGCTGGGCAGCCGGGGTAAGAGAGATTCTAGGGAAGCTTTCGGGCGGTCCGGCGCCAGTTCCGGGGGCTTCAAGCAATCCTTGGGTGCTGACACGTGGGGCCGGCCCTGCCAAAGGCAAGGGGCGATCCCAAAAAAAAGCCGCCCCGGAGGGCGGCTGGAAGTCGAGCACCGGGCATCCCGGGCTGCTCAACCGTTCATTGCAGGAACTATCTTGGAGGTGACCGGATTACTTGTGATAGGCGGTTTCGCCGTGCGAGGTGATGTCCAGACCTTCGCGCTCGTCCTCTTCCGACACGCGCAGGCCGATCACCAGATCCACCAGCTTGAAGGCGATGACCGAGACCACACCCGACCAGACGATGGTCAGGCCGACCGCCTTGGCCTGCATCCAGACCTGAGCGGCGATGGAGTAGGCGTCCGCCGTGATCATGGATGCCGTCACCCAGTCGCCGACGGCGCTGGGGCCGCCCAGATTGGGCGAATTGAAGACACCGGTCAGCAGGGCGCCGACGATACCGCCCACGCCGTGCACACCAAACACATCCAGCGAGTCGTCCGCACCCAGCAGCTTCTTCAGGCCCGACACGCCCCACAGGCAGACGAAGCCGGCGATGAAACCGATGATCAGCGCACCGCCCACACCGACGTTGCCGGCGGCCGGGGTGATGGCGACCAGGCCCGCGACGGCGCCCGAAGCGGCACCCAGCATCGAGGCCTTGCCCTTGAACATGGCTTCACCCAGGCTCCAGGCCAGCACGGCGGCGGCGGTGGCCACCAGCGTGTTGATGAAGGCCAGGGCAGCAAAACCGTTGGCTTCCAGGGCGGAGCCGGCATTGAAACCGAACCAGCCCACCCACAGCAGCGAGGCGCCCACCATCGTCAGCGTCAGGCTGTGCGGGGTGAAGGCTTCCTTGCCGTAGCCGATGCGCTTGCCCACCATGTAGGCACCCACCAGGCCGGCGACAGCGGCATTGATGTGCACGACGGTACCGCCGGCGAAGTCCAGCGCGCCCCACTGCCAGAGCAGGCCGGCCTTGCTGGTCATCTCATCCGCGACGGCGGCCGAGGTGTAGGCATCCGGGCCCATCCAGAACCAGACCATGTGGGCCATCGGCGCGTAGCTGAAGGTGAACCACAGGACCATGAAGGCCAGCACCGCGCTGAACTTGATGCGTTCGGCGAAGGCGCCCACGATCAGGCAGCAGGTAATGCCGGCGAAGGTGGCCTGGAAGGCGGCGAACACGATCTCCGGAATCACCACACCCTTGCTGAAGGTCGCGGCGTTGGCAAAGGTGCCGGCGGCGTTGTCCCAGATGCCCTTCATGAAGAGCCGGTCGAAGCCGCCGATGAACTTGTTGCCCTCGGTGAACGCCAGGCTGTAGCCATACAGGGTCCACAGCACCACGATCAGCGAGAAGGTCACCATGACCTGCATCAGCACCGACAACATGTTTTTGCTGCGCACCAGGCCGCCGTAGAACAGGGCCAGGCCCGGCACCGTCATCAGGATCACCAGCAGGGTGGAGACCATCATCCAGGTGGTGTCACCCTTGTTGGGCACCGGGGCGGGGGCGGCTGCCGCGGAAGCGGCGTCTGCCGGGGCCGAAGCCGCGGGGGCCATCGGGGCTGCGGCCGGCGTGGCCACAGGGGCGGAAGCGTCCGCCGAGGCGGCAGCCACCGGCGCGGAGGCGGCATCCTGCGCCATGGCCGCGGGGGCCAGGCTGGTGAAGGCTGCCGTGGCCAGGGCCAGGCAGGCAAGCAGTTTCTTCATGTCGGACTCTCTCAATGTGGAGGTTCTCTGGACGGCGCTTTCAGCGTCGTCGTGGGACGTGACAGGGTCGTGAGGAAATCGTGGGGAAGACGAGCCGGGACAGATCAGGCCCGGATCACAGCGCGTCCTGACCGGTCTCGCCGGTGCGGATGCGGATGACCTGGTCCAGCGGCGACACAAAAATCTTCCCATCGCCGATCTTGCCGGTGCGGGCGGCGTTTTCAATCGCCTCGATCACCTGCTCGACCACACCTTCGGCGACGGCGGCTTCAATCTTCACCTTGGGCAGGAAATCCACGACATATTCGGCACCGCGATACAGCTCGGTGTGGCCCTTCTGGCGGCCAAAGCCCTTCACTTCAGTCACGGTCAGCCCCTGCACGCCGATGGCACTCAGGGCTTCGCGCACTTCATCCAGCTTGAAGGGCTTGATGACGGCAGTAATCAGTTTCATGACTCTCTCTCCTCGAAATCAGCGCGGCCGGCGGCGGCTCAGAAGACCTTCTTGACCGAGACGACCAGGCCGTTCTTGCCCAGGTCCTTGCCCTTGCCGCCGATGTAGGCGTCGGTGCTGGTGGCCACGAAGGCGGCGCCCCAGGTGAAGCCTTGCCAGTCCTTGTTCACCGTCAGCGAATAGTCCGTATAGGAGAAATCGCCGTTGTTCTTGACCTTCTGGTGACCGATATGCGGCGTCATGGTGAAACCGCTGCCGACGTCGAAGGTGGCGCTCAGGTCGAGGTAGCCGCTCTGCTTGGAGTCGGCAAAGCCGAAGAGATTGGAGACCGAGTGCGAATACTTGAGAGTGGCCGGGCCCACGGTCACGGCGCCATAGAGCTCGTTGGTGTTGGCGCTGGTGGCCAGCTTGTTGCTGGGATAGTTGTAGCGCAGGAAACCGACGTCCACGGTCACGTCCTTGGCGACTTCCGTCTTGTAGCCGAGGTAGGTGTCGATTTCGACGTCGGCGTCGCCGCCGGAGTCCTTGATCCACTTGATGGTGGAGGCCCACGCGCCAATATAGAAGCCGCTGGGATGGGCGTAATCGATGCCGCCTTGCAGAGCGGGCTTCAGGCGGGTCTGCGAAATGCCACGGTAGCGGTAGTCGGACGTGACACTCAGGTTGTAGGAGAGGTCATCGGCCCACACCGGGGCGGCGGTGGCGGCCAGGGTGGCAACTGCGATGACGGCGAGAATGGGCTTCATGCGGGCTCCTGATACTTGTGGGGGACGATCTCCGAATCCACCTCAGGCTTTGCAGCTTTTGTGCCAGCCCCATTCCGGCTCATGACGCCACGAGGCGTTTCAAAACCTGCCCCGAGATGCGTCGGAACGCACCAGGGATGTGCGTTTACGGGCTTGTGGTTAACCCTTGCGGCGCCCCAAGGGGGTGCTGAATGTGTCCAATGTCTTTGTCGATCAGATGTGAAAAAGCCGCCCATGCGAGCGGCTTTTCAGAAGTGAAAACGCCCGCACAAGGCGGGCGTTGATCAAGCCAGGCTTGATTACTTGTTCACGGCGTCCTTCAGGGCCTTGCCCGGCGTGAACTTGGCCACCTTGGCGGCCGGGATCTCCAGCGCTTCGCCAGTGGCGGGGTTCTTGCCGGTGCGCGCCGCACGGTCGCCCACCTTGAAAGTGCCGAAGCCGACCAGCGCGATGGTGTCGCCCTTGGCGAGCGCTTCCGTGATGGTCTCCAGAGTGGCGTCCAGCAGGGACGTGGCCACGACGCGGGTGACACCAGCCTTGGTGGCGATGCCTTCGATCAGTTCGCTTTTGTTCATCAGACTCTCAAAACAGACCCGGATCCGGGTGATCCGGGGGTCGCGATTATCGGGCCTGCGGCCCGGGCGGGGAAAAAGCGACTGTGTAGCACTTTCACCCCCCTATCGGCGCAGCTTCGTCCCCCCAACTGAAACAAAACGTCCCACAAAGCGGCGGCACCACCGCGCAATGTCGCCCGGACACCGGTTTTCCGGCGTTTTCGCCCACCCGGGCCGTTGACTTTGGACGCTGATCGCACGATGGACCGCATTCGACAACTGCTCCAGAAAGCCAGTGTTGAGATGCGCCACGCGGCGTCGGACAAGCTCAACGAACCGTCAGGCTTCGCCCTTCCCCGCGGTCACGATCCCCTGCCCGGCCGCCCAGCCGTTCACATCGTCCCGGCGGATGGCCGCGGCCATCAGGCCCGGAAACTGATCCGGCGTGCACGCGAACGACGGCACCCCGAGCGCCGCCAGCTTGGCCGCCAGCCCGCGGTCATACGACGGCGCGCCTTCATCGCTGAGTGCCAGCAAGGTCACGAACTGCACCCCGCTCTCCACCAACTCCGACGCCCGCTGCAGCAGTTGCTGCTCCACGCCCCCTTCGTAGAGATCAGAGATCAGCACAAAGATGGTGTTTCGCGGTTCCCGGATCTGCGACTGGCAATAGGCCACCGCCCCATTGATGTCGGTGCCGCCGCCCAGCTGCACGCCGAACAGCAGATCCACCGGATCGTCCAGCTGCTCGGTCATGTCCACCACCGCGGTGTCGAACACCACCAGCCGTGTGCTGACCGATGGCAGCGACGCCATCACCGCGCCAAAGATACTGGCATACACCACCGAGTTGGCCATCGAGCCGCTCTGGTCGATGCACAGCACCACCTCCCGCTGCGGGCGACGTGCCTTGCGGCCGTATCCATGCAGGGTCTCCGGAATCACCGTCCGGTGGCTCGGCTGCCAGTGACGCAGATTGGCGCGGATGGTGCGGTGCCAGTCGATTTCCGCCAGCCGCGGCCGCCGGTTACGCTGGCTGCGGTCCAACGCACCACTGACGGCGCTGCGCATCGGCTCTTCCAGCCGCTTCATCAGCTCGTCCACCACCTGACGCACCACCTGCCGAGCGGTGTCCTTGGTGCCCGCCGGAATCACACCCGACAGCGCCAGCAGGCTGGCCACCAGATGCACATTGGGCTGAACCGTCTGCAGCATCTCCGGCTGTAGCAGCATGTCCCGCAGATTCAGCCGCTCCAGCGCGTCCTTCTGCATGACCTGCACCACGCTGCTGGGGAAGTACTTGCGGATGTCCCCCAGCCAGCGCGCCACCCGCGGTGCCGAGCCGCCGCGACCGCCCCGGCGTTCGGTGGTGAGGCCCTGGCCGTGCTCGTCATACAGCGCGCTCAGCACCTGGTCCATCTCCTGCGCCTCGCCACTCAGGGCGCCGCAGCTGTCTTCGGCTTCGCCCCCCAGGACCAGACGCCAGCGGCGCAGGCGCTCGCGGTCGTCGGCTGGAGGGGACGACTGGAAGGTGTCCATCGCGCTCATGGGAGCCTTCTTGTTCAACGGGTCCATCACGTCTGCCGTTTCCGCGGCGGCCATCGCGCCCGATTCATCCGCCGAGTCCATGGCGGCGTTCGAGGGGATCGGGGTCGTCATGCCGTCAGCCCCAGCAACTGGCGCAGCAACGGCAGCGGCTGCGCTGCACGGACCTCATCCCACACCGGTGCCGCCGGCTGGCCGGTGCTGCCGGTCTTGCGACGCGCGCGCGCGCCCAGATCCCTGCGCTCGCCCGCCTCGAAGGCGGCAAAGGTCCGCCGCACCAGTGGCAGCACACGCACGAAATGCTCCTCGCTGAGCCCGGCCAGCCACCGATCCACCAGCGGCCAGACTTCGTCATGGTGCAACAGCACCACTGCATTGCGATTCAAAAAGCCGTCCAGCCAGGCCGCAGCCTTCAAGGGCTCTGCGCCGCTGCTCAGATGCAGCGACAACGCATTTCCGGCCTCCTCTGCAGTGAGCGCGCCATCATCCAGCAGCAGCCGCGTCGCGAGGCCCTGCAGCAGTTCATGCGCGCTGCCCGACCCGGCCAGGTGACGAATCGCCCGCTGCCACTGCTGCGCCGGCGCCTCCTGGCGACCGGGATCCCGCAGCCTCAAGGCGGCATGGGCGGCCAGCAGGTCCTGGCGCAACTGATCCGCGGCGGCATCGTCGATCGAGCGGCCCACCAGCGGCAGCCCGATGGCGGCCCGCACCACCAGCCCGTCAAACACCTGCCCCACCAGCGAGGCATCGGTCTGCCGGACATTGCCGTAGCGGAAGACGTTGGCCAGCGGCGGCAATGCCGCCATCAGCTGGCTCGCATCGCCGGTGTGCGCGGCATGGTCCTGCAGCGCCTTGGACGCCAGCACCACCGCCTGCGGCAGATCCGCCAGCAGCACCTGGTCCACCAGCTCCGCCAGGGAGGCCAGATCCTTGGCCGCTTCACAGCGTTCCGCGACGCGGGCGGTGGCGGCCGCGGCCACCGTCTGTCCGTAGCGGCTGGCCTCGATGAGCCGGACCGCAAACCGCGGCTCCCACTGCAACGTCCAGACCTCATGGAAGGTGCCTCGCGACGAGCGCCCGACGCGCGCCAGCGATCCCCATCCCACCCCGAGCAAGCCGAGCCGGTGCAGCAGGTGACTGCGTGCCAGGTCGTTGGCTTGGCGCAGGTCCAGGTCGAGTGTCTTCTGCGCAGCCTCCGGCTTGAGCCGCAATGACTTCTGCGCCTGCTCCAGATCCCTCTGCAGCGGCACCTTGGGCACACTGGCTGGCACCTGCCCCAACCGGTCGCCGATGATCAGTTCCTCGCGGATGAACTTCAGCACCGTGTCGTCGCCCAGCGTCATCACGGTACGGGTGGCTTCATTCAATTCGTCCAGCCCTGGGGCCGGACGCTGACGCAAGGCCGCGAGGGTGTCGGCCAGCCGCGCCGCCTCGATGAGATGGGCGCTGGAGCAATCCAGGTCCCGCGCGCGCATCAGACGGGCGACACGCGCCAGCCAGCCGACGGCGCGCGACTCTGGCTGCGCCGCGCCGCTGCTGCGCCACAAATGTTCATACCAGCCGGGCGACTGGATGCCGGCACCATAGCCGCTCTGCCAGGCGAGATGACGATACGTCCACGGGACCCAGGTGCTGGAGACCTTGAGCTTGGGCAGGCCCTTGAGCAGGGCCTGATCGGCCTTGGCGGTGACACTGGCCTGCAGGCCGCCCAGGTGCCAGGCGCCGCAGATGACGGCGATACGCTGGAACCCCTCCTTGCTGGCGGCGCGGATGCACTGCCGCATGTGGGCTTCGCGAAGCGCTTCGCGCTGAAGTTGCGCGGCGGGAAGTCGATCAACATCCGGCAGCTCGGCGCGAACGGCGAGCATGGCCTCCTCGATGGCGGCGAACAGCTCTTCGCCGTCGCCGCGTTCCTCGACCATGTGATTCCACCAGCTCTCACCATCGGCATATCCGGCGGCACGGGCGAGCCAGTCGAGCGGGTCGGCGCGCGCGGCCGAAGCATCGCTCCCGGGAGCGACGTCAACGGGCGAAGCGCCCAAGGCGATGTCTCCCTCCGCCGTGGCAACGCCCTGCCCCTCCGGTCCTTCCTGCCCTGTGGGGCCGGGAGGCCCTGCCTGCGGGGCCGCCGAGACGGTCGATGCTTCGCGTTGCTCCGCCTGTTCTTCTTCGCGCTGATCCAGCGCGAGGCTGATCGCGACCGGCAGGTCGATGAACCGCACCGTCGCCCCGGCCGATGCCGACCAGCGCAGCGCCTGCCATTCCGGCGAGAACTCGGCAAACGGGTGGTACACCGCCCGCCCCGCGTCCTCGACCCCGTGGGTGAGCAGCGCCACCGGCGGCTCCATGTCCGGGGCCAGCACGTCTGCCATCAGCCCATCAGCCTCCGGCGGCCCTTCGATCAGCACGCAGTCCGGGCGGAGTGTCTCCAGCGCGCGCAGCAGGCTGCGGGCGCATCCAGGCCCGTGATGCCGCACGCCAAAGTAATGCACCTGGCTCACCGCATTCACACCTGCTCGCGGCAGGCCCGATACAGATCCTTCCAGTCGGCCCGTTCCTTGACCACGGTCTCCAGGTATTCGGTCCACACCACCTGGTCCTGCACCGGATCCTTCACCACCGCCCCCAGCAGACCCGCCGCCATGTCGCGCGGACTCAGCACCCCGTCACCGAAGTGGCCCGCCAGCGCCATGCCGCTGTTGATCACCGAAATCGCCTCGGCCGTTGACAGCGTGCCGCTGGGCGACTTCACCTGCGTCTTGCCGTCTTCCGTCTTGCCGTTGCGCAGCTCCCGGAAGATCTGCACCACCCGCCGCACTTCCTTCAGCGCGGGCGGCTCGGCCGGCAGTTGCAGCGCTTCGCCCATCTCGGTCACCCGCTTCATCACGATGGCGACCTCTTCCGCTTCGGAGGCCGGTACCGGCAGCACCACCGTGTTGAAGCGACGCTTGAGCGCGGCGGACAGCTCATTCACGCCCTTGTCCCGATTGTTGGCCGTCGCGATGACGCTGAAGCCGCGCACCGCCTGCACCTCACTGCCCAGTTCGGGCACCGGCAGGGTCTTCTCGGACAGCACGGTGATCAGGGAGTCCTGCACGTCCGCCGGGATGCGGGTGAGTTCTTCCACGCGGGCGATCTTGCCGGCGCGCATGGCCTTCATCAGCGGACTGGCCACCAGCGCCTGCTCCGAGGGACCATTGGCCAGTAGCTGCGCATAGTTCCATCCGTAGCGGAGCTGCTCCTCCCCGGTGCCTGCCGTGCCTTGAATCAGCAGGGTCGAATCCCCGCTCACTGCAGCGGCCAGGTGTTCCGACACCCATGACTTGGCCGTGCCCGGCACGCCATACAGCAGCAGGGCCCGGTCGGTGGCCAGTGTCGCGACAGCAATCTCCATCAGCCGTTCATTGCCGATGTACTTGGGGCTGATCTCAAAGCCGTTCTCCAGCGTGCCGCCCATCAGGTAGCGCAGCACCGCCCACGGCGACAGACGCCAGTTCTCCAGCCGGGGGCGGCGGTCCTGACGTTGCAGCTCGTCCAGTTCATGCGCGAACTGCTGCTCGGCATGCCGGCGCAGCACAGGGGCTTGGGAAGTCGTCATGGGGTCCTCGAAGTCAACCGGGGCAGATGAAGAAGGGCCTGGCGCAAGGCCGCCACCTGGGCGACGGCGGTCATGGCCTCGGCATGGGAGGCGGTTTCGCCGTCGCGCTGGAACTGCGTGACGGTTGCGAATTCGGCCAGGCAGTCCGGATGGATCACGGCGCAGAACTCCGCCAGCAGCGGCCGGGCGCCGTAGTCGTCCTTGAGCTTGCCGCTCTGGGCGTGGGACAACACCAGACGCGTCATCGCCCGCGAGAGCGGCAAGCCCAGCGTATGGCCTTCCAGGCAGGCGGACAGCAGCACGACCAGCGGCAGCTGCGCCGCCTCGACGTGATGCAGCCAGTGGCGTTCCCGCCGTTCGGCCGGCAGCCAGTGCAGCAGCTGGGCCGACAGCGGGGTGAGCATCGACATCGGCGCCATCTTCGGCCCGGTGGCCAGGGCGCCCTGCTGACGCAGACGGCCCAGCAGGGCTTCGCACCAGTCCGGCTCGCGGGAGACGGACAAGGCGTCGATCCAGCCGCGAGTCAGGGATTCGGTCCAGTCGCCCGCGGCGGCCCAGTCAAGCAGCTCGCTCACGCTCAGGCCGGTGTGGCGTGTCCACCAGCTGACGGGCACCTGACGCACCAGCTGGTACAGCCACCAGCCGCGCTCGCCCAGGCTGTCGTTCTGCGGGCGTGTGGGCGTGATCTGGTCAGCCTCCCAGGCGGGATCGGCAGCACGGGGCGCTTCCAGTTGCCAGCCGCCCGTCGCCTGACCGGGACTGCGGGTCAGCAAGCCCGCGACGCGGGCCTGCGCACGGTCGCTGAACGCCGATCCGTCCACCTGCGCCAGCAGACGCACGGCCAGTTCGCGGACCTCCCGGCTGCGGTCGCTGCGGCAACGCTCCAGCAGGGTTTCGTCCTCGGGGCCGAGGTGGGTCTCCAACACCGCCAGCAGGTCCGCGCGCTCTTTGGCGGGCAGCTCCGGCAAGGCCTGCGCCAGACGATCGCGGGCGGCGTCCGGGGCGCTCTGGCGCTCCTGTCGCAGGAAGGCGCGGCGCTGGTCGAGCGTGCCGTCGGTCCAGTGATGCGGCTGGGGCTCATCGCCGGATGCCCCTGCGGCGAAGCGCCAGTCGTCCCGCCGTGCGGCCAGCCAGCGGCCCCGTTCATCCAGCACGCGCAGGAGCGACGGACGCAGGGCGATGGACCGACGCCCCTGATCGAGCGCCTGCGGCAGCAGAGCCGTCGGCAGGCGATAACCGGCGTCGGCCAGCGTCTGGAACAGATGCTGATGCAACTTCGCGAAGTTTTCGTGCAGGGCCCACCGCATCAGCTCGTGCAGCGCGGCGGGCGCCGGCGGGCGGACGTCGTCAGCGGCAGGCCGTGCGGCGAGGTCGGCCGGCGTCAGGGCGATGGAGGGGCGGGCGCCTGCCAGCGCACAGGGCGCCAGGACGGCAGCGGTCCTGAGCACGCGCAGCGCGGCGTCGTTCAGGCCTTGCGCGGCCTCGGTGGCACAGCGGCCCACATCGCCTGGCCAGGCGGGCAGGTCGCCGCTGTGCTTGTCCGTGCCGACCATCACCGCCGGCAACAAAGGGGTCCAGACACTCATGCAGCGCTCCGGGTCCAGAGGGGGACCGGCGAGTCACCGGACCAGGCAGTGAGGGGGCGGAAGCGCTCGCCATCCCATTCCCCGGCGAGGGTCATCGGATGGCCGCCCGAGGCGGCGAGCAGCAGCCAGCGGTCGTCGGCGCTGAGGACTGCAGGAAGGGCGTAGGGGGGCGTGGGGGCGTTGCTGGCCGTCCGGGGGGCGGGTGCGATCAGCGGCCCGGCTTCGTCGGACAGCAGGACCAGCGCGTCGCTCAGCACCATGGGATGCAGCAGGACAAAAGGGTTGGACGCCACGCGCTCCGAAACACGGTGCCATTCCGAGGCCCAGGGGTCACCCATCGGGGCATCGGAAGACGACGGCCGATGCGGGACCGTCGTGACGACCCTCGCGGCCACGGTCGCCTCAAGTGACACCGCAGATCCCGCCGCGGGCCTCGACGCAGATCCCACCACAGAGCCCGCCGCCAGTTGCGACGACGTCAGGGACATGGGCTTCAGGCTCAGCACATCCGCACTGTCGAGTCGCTCGACGACCAGCGCGCGCAAGGGAGCCGCGCCGGGAAAGTCGGCCAGCGAGGCGGTCACTGCCGTCCCTGGCGCCCACAGGCCGTTGAAGCCACGTCCGCCATGCGCATGCTCCAGCAGCCACACGCGGCGTCCGCTCGTTTCGCCCTGCAGCCAGACGCGCCGCTCCATCAGGCGGCCGTCGCGCTCTTCGGTGATGACGCCGAGCACGATCAGGCGGTCCTGCCAGGGCGTGGCCGTCGCCAGCACCTCCGCCTGATCCACCGGCCAGCCACACACGGTGCGCAGATCCGCCTGGACGGCTTCCGGCAACGAAGTCCGTCGCCCGATGGCCTCGACCGCCAACTGAAGCAACCCGAGGCGGCTGAGCATGCGCTCCGGCCAGTCCGGGCCTTGACGCCAGGTTTCCGCCGCGGCCGTGAGCCGCTGACCGAGTCCGGGCGCCTGCGCATCAACCATGCGGGCCGCCATCGTGTGCCAGCCTTTGATGGCGGCGGCATCCAGGGTGGCAAAGCCGCGGGCCACCTGGTCATTCAGCCACCGCTGCAACTCCTGGGCTGCGGCTTCAATCCGCTGCCAGCGTTGGACCTGGCGCTGCCGGGACGGTGCGCCCGCGTCGGCGGCCGTGTCGGCAGCGCCTTCGGTCCCTTCGGTGCCCGCCGCGCCGTCGGCGGTCTCGCCATCCTCCTGCCGCGCCGCCCGTTCCTCGGCGCGTTTCACAGCCTCGCGGTCCCGTTCTTCCTTCTTCTCCGCCCGCTCATGGCGCGAGGCCAGCCACTCTGCCACCCAGGCAGGCGCTTCGGTGGCGGTGAAGCTGGGGGCCGTCTGCACTCGCATCAGCAGCAGCGCCAGGCCATGCTTGCAGGGGAACTTGCGGCTGGGGCAGGAGCACTTGAAGGCCGGACCACTCAGGTCCACCTGCGTTTGATACGGCTTGGACCCGCTGCCCTGGCACTCCCCCCACACGGCCGCCTCATCGGCACCCAGCAGCGGCCATTTGGCCGGCGAGGTCAGCCCGCGGGCCGCCTTGGCCGATGACTCGTCCGGCGCCAGGGCCAGCACTCCCTCCATGGTCAGCGACATGCTGGCCCGCTCCCGATTGATTTTCGAATGACGGGCAGTCTAGCCAAGTTCGAGCGGGGGCCAATGTGTCCAAAGTCGCGGGGTCGGACGAACCGCTCATGGGGCCCGGCGTGTCGGCTCCCGGCGCGGTCGCGGCAAGGGAATGTGTCCATACGTGACTGCGGGACGTCTTGCCGGGCCTTGGTTAGGCTAGTCTTCATTACGCTTCCTCACACACCCGCTGATACCGGTATCAATGCCGTGGGCGAACATGCTCACCGCCTTCAGGACCCGTGAGCGTCCTGGGCCAACAGCGGAGGATCCATGTACAACATCAAGACCCTGGCGGCCTGCCTGGGGCTGGCGGGCCTGTGCGCCAGCGCAGCCCATGCCGCCCTGCCTGCCACGTTCAGCTATACCGTCAACAACCGGTGGAGTGGCGGCTATTGCGCGACCGTGAAGGTGACCAATCCCAACCCCACCGCCCTCACCTGGAGCGGGACGCTGCCGATCGAGGGCAGCGTCAGCAATGTCTGGAACGCCGAATGGAGCGCGAAAGGCTCGCTGCTGACCCTGCAGGGCATTGGATGGAACCGGACCCTGGCGCCGCTGGGCAAGAATGAATCGGTCGGCTTCTGCGCGACGACCACCGCCGCTGCGCCGGCGCCTGCTCCCGCACCGACGCCCGCCCCGTCCCCTGCACCCAGCCCGGCCCCTTCGCCCGCTCCGGCACCGGCACCGGCCCCCACACCAGCGCCTGCCCCGGCACCAACGCCTGCTGCACCGGCACCTGCGCCAACCCCAGCACCTGCGCCTGCACCGACTCCAGCGCCTGCTCCAGCCCCTGCCCCCGCTGCGGTGGACGCGGGCACTACCCTGACCAACTGGTACACCGGCACGCCCACCGCCCCCGCGGTCACGCCGGGCACCTGGCGCGCCGGCGGTCCCAATCCGGAGCAGGCGGCTTTCAAGCTGGTGAAGGAAAGTGCCCACTTCGCCTTTTACTCAGACGAGACGCTCTCCGAGGCCGACCTGACCCTGGCGGCCAACACGCTCGAGAACACGGTGTGGAAGTCGCTGTTCGGCGCCGGGCTCTACATGCCAGAGCCGTTCTTCAACAAGGCGGACAAGATCAAGCCCGCCATCCACATCCACTCCGGATGGGGGCTGACCGGCGGCGCCTGGGTCGATAGCGCTCGCAACCTGCACATGGGCATGTGGATCGCACCGGCTGCGCTGAAGGACCACTGGGGCCTGACCCATGAATTCACCCACGGCTGGCAGTCCTGGGCTGGCAACAACGGCGGCATGGCCTGCAACACTGCCAACACCTGCGGCTGGATCTTCGAGAGCCACGCCAATTTCACGCCGCACCAGCTGCCCGAGTACAAGAGCGATGTGCACTGCTCCGAGATGCTGCCCAATGCACCGCATCTCTACCTCGGTTCCACCCGTGACCGCTACTGCAACTGGCAGTTCATGGAATACCTGAAGGACCGCTATGGTCCCGAAGCCGTGACCCAGATCTGGACCACTGCCGGGGCGGATCCGTTCACCAACATCCAGAAGGCCCGCGGCTGGAGCGTCTCGCAGCTCAACGACTTCTTCGGTGAATGGGCCCTGCACAACGTGACCTGGGACTACAAGGCCACGCCGGATGCCTTCCGCAACAGCTACGGCAACATCACGCTGACCGACAAGGCCGAGCGCATGCGGCGCCTGATGCCGCTGGAGGCACTGGACAGCAGCTGGGCCACCAACCGTCGATTCGTCTCGCCCTACTACGGCTCGCCGCAGCGCTTCGGCTACAACGTGGTGCGCCTCTATCCGGAAGCGGGCGCGACCACGGTGACGGTGAAGTTCCGCGGCATTGACCAGACTGGCGCCAACGCCGACTTTCGCTGGGGCCTGGTGGCCACCAACTCGCAGTTCACCTCCTCGCGCTACAGCGCCCTGCAAAAGGGTCTGGACGGCGAGCTGACCTTCAAGGTCAGCACCGGTGAGCCGCTGTTCCTGGTGGTGACGGCCACGCCGACGGTGTTCAAGAGCATCACCTGGGATCAAGCCTACGGCTCCATCCCCCGCTACCGCTACATGGTGGAGATGGCCGGCGCCTGGCCGCAGGGCTTCCAGGGTGGCAAGCGCGACCTGTGCCCGACCGGCACGGCCCGCCACAGCAACGGCGGCGGCTGCGCGCCGACCTCCACCCCGACGACCGTCTACGTGGGCCCTTACGCCACCATCCTGCCGGGCGGCCGCGCCACCGGGAACGCCCGCATCGAGGACCAGGCCATCGTGGTCAACGGCGCGGTGTCCGACAACGCGATCGTTGGCGGCCTGAGTGTCATCGGCATGAGCGGCAGCCCGTGGGGCAACAACACCTTCACCGTCAGCGGCTCGGCCCAGGTGCGCACCACCTTCTATCCGCTGGGCTTCTTCGAGGCCAACCAGGGCGCGTCCGGGACGCTGAACCTGCATGGGGATGTGGAATACCGCGGTGTGGGACTGAACCTGGGTAGCGGGTACCGCTCGGGCTTTGTGGACCCCACCTCCAACGTGGGCCTGTCCACCGATGTGAATCCCAAGACGACGCCGGTCTGGCGGCCTTGATCGGCGCCTGAGGCCGAAAGCCTCGGCCCACGGGGTCTGCGCGTCACAGCAGGGGGAGCGGGAGCTCCCCCTTTTTCATGGGCGCAGCAGGGGCGCTGCAGGGGCGCGCATCCTGGCCCATCCGCAGGTGACGCCTCAGGTCGCCAGGCTGGGATCCGGCGTCTGCGTGCAACCGCCGGGTTTCAGCACCCGCTGGGTGGACGCCGGATGTTTGCGCAAACCGCCGGCGGGGCCGCCCGCGGGACGGATCGGCCGCAGCACCAGATTGCCCAGGCAGTTGGGACAGTGGCCCTGCAGCACGCCGTGGGTGCAATCCGGGCAGAAGGTGCATTCGTAGCTGCAGATATAGGCCGGGGCAGTCGGGCCCAGATCGGTATTGCAGCATTCGCAGTTGGGGCGCAGGTCGAGGATGGCCATCGAAAGTCCTGAAAGCGTGCGGGTGCGGGAACGTGCCCGGCAGGTGCAGGGCGATGCAGGGGAAGTCGTGAAGTGTGCCTCACCCGTCCCCCGAAGCCGCGACAGCAGGCATCGCCAGGCTGTGTCCGGTTCGATGCAGGCCGAAACGAAGAAGAAACATGGCGTTAACGGCGTGACGCGCCCGGACCGCCCCGCCGCGCAGATCCCGCGGGGCGATCGGCGCGCCGTCTCCACCGGCAATCGCCCCAGTGACCGCGCCCCGAACACCCGCCGGGCCCTGCCATCCGCATCACCGCAGGTCCTGAAACCGCTTTCCGCCGCTTACGAATCGGCAACACCGGTTGCACCGCTGCGGGGCGCCCGCTCCGAATAATGCGCCTCGCCCGGGGATGCACCCGCCAGCCCTCTGCGCTTGCGCACCTGGCACGCCATGCAATCCACCCGGACCCGGCCTGATCGCGACCGTCGCGCGGCCCCCAGTTACGTCCCTGCCCCAAGGAGTCTCCATGACCGTGTCCACCCTGCGCCCGTCTGGCGCGCCCAGCACCCTGCGGCTGCATCCTCTGTCCCTGTCGCTGGCCCTGGCCGGCCTGCTGGTGGGTTGCGGCGGCGGCAGTACCGGCGATACCAGCGCTGAAGAGGCCCGTCGCGCCGGCGCCGGCGGCTCGGCCGCCACGACGGCCCAGGTCTGCCTGTTCGAACACGTCAATTACAGCGGCGCCAGCCTCTGCCTGACCAGCAGCACCACCTGGATCGGCCGCTCGTGGAACGACCGGGTGTCCTCGCTGAAGGTGCCGGCCGGCTACAAGGTGGAGCTGTTCTCCGACATCAACTACGGCGGCCGCGTGCTGACCGTGACCGGCGACACCAGCAGCCTGGTGCCAGTGCGTTTCAACGACGTCGTCTCGTCGGTGCGCATCACCCCGGTGAAGGTGACCCCGCCGCCCGCACCGGCCCCCTCGCCGTCGCCGGCACCGTCGCCTTCGCCCGCACCTTCTCCGGCACCTGCGCCTGCACCGTCGCCCGCCCCCGCGCCGGCCCCGACCCCGCCGACCAGCAATGCCGTGCTGTCGTCGGTGCAATTCGCCCAGTCGATGCTCTACGGCAGCAGCGACGACCAGCTGGTGCTCGTCTCCGGCAAGCCTGCGCTGCTCAAGGCCAACGTGACCGCGCCGGCCTCGCCCTCCACGATGCCGGTGGTCACTGCAAAGGTCGAAAACACGGTGGACGGCACCAGCCGCGACCTGACGCTCACCGCCCCGCGCCGCGGCATCCCGACCGCCGTGTCGGCCGTGCCGTCGTTCGACGATTCCTACACCGTCACCGTGCCGGCCGAGCTGGTCAAGACCGGCCTGAAGGTCACGGTCACCGTGGCCGGTGTGGGCAGCCAGACCTTCACGCCGCGCATCGGTGGTGGCACGGCCATGCGCTTCATCCCCATCTCGGTGAAGATCGCCGGGACCAGCGGCCAGCTGCCGGTGGACCAGACGGCTCACCTGAAGGCGCTGTTCCCGGTCGCCACCGTGACGGCGCAGTCGCACCCGGCTTACGTGTCCACCCGCGTCACGACCCTGCCGACCACGGACGACCAGTGGAGCGATGCGTTCGGCAAGATCCTGGGCGAGCTGTCGGACCTGCATGCGCTCGAACGTGCCGCCCGCCAAGACTACTACTTCGGCTTCATTCCGAAGCGCACCTGGGGTCTGGCCGGCCTGGGCTACATGCCCGGCAACTCGGCGGTCGGCTTCGACATGCCCAGCGCGCCGGACACCGTGCGCGACGTGGTGGCCCACGAGCTGGGTCACAACTTCTCGCTGCCGCATGCGGCCTGCGGCGGCGCGGGTTCGCCCGATCCGAAGTATCCGTATCCGGACGCCAACCTGGGCAAGCCGGGTCGCTACATCTGGAGCTTCCTGTCCGACACCAACAGCTTCTACGATCCGCGCCCGACCGACCGGCACGACATCATGAGCTACTGCGGTGGCGTGGTCTTCTCCGACTACAACTACCGCCTGATGCAGACCTTCCTGACCCCGGCCGACGGCCCGACGACCAAGGCCGCCTCGGTGACCAATGCGCCGGACCAGGACGTGCTGCTGATCAGCGGCAGCATCCGCGGCAAGCAGATCGAGATCAATCCGGTGAAGACGCTGGTGTCCAAGCCGGAGACGTCGACGGGTCCGTATGTGCTGCGTCTGCAGACGGTGGGCGGTCAGATCATCGACTACCCCTTCACGCCGATGGCGCTGGACCACGAAGGCGAGATGCTGCACTTCCGCGTGCTGGTGCCGAAGGTGGACAACATCGGCAGCATCAGCGTGCTGCGTGATGGCAGCGTCCTGACGCAAGTGGCGGCCCGCGCTGCCAACGTCCGTCAGCGTGCACTGGCCGCGGGCACGACCCGCTCGGTGGTGCAGGTCCAGGAAACGCGCGGCCAGGCCGTGCTGCGCTGGGATGCGGAAGCCACGCCGTTCCTGAGCGTCACCTGGACGGACGGCAGCCGCCGCCTGAACCTGGCCCAGGACCTGAAGGGCGGTCAGGCCACGCTGGACACCAGCGCCCTGCCGGCCGGTGGCCGCTTCGAGCTGATCGTGTCGGACGGCCTGAACGCACAGCGCGTCGAACAGGCTCGCTGAGCGGACCCAGGCGCCTGAGCCCGCTGGGGCGTCAGGCGTCGGGCGTCTGCGCTCACGCGTCTCCGCTCAGGCGGAAAGCAAAGGCCCTTCCGGGCGCCTCCTAGACGGAGGCAGGCCGGGAGGGCCTTTGTCATGGGCGCTTCAGCCGCGCGGTTTCAGCGCGGGGTCAGCGAGGAGTCAGCGCGGGGTCAGCGCGGACGTCCCGAAGATCAGCTGCTGGGCCATCGGGCGCCCGATGAAACGCTCTGGAAAGATCGGCGCAATCGCACTGGCCTGCGCCAGCCGCTGGAGCTGATCGTCGGTGAAGCGAAGATCCAGCGCGCCGAGGTTGTCCAGGGCCTGCGCCGCCGTACGGGCGCCGATGATCGGCGACACGACCGCCGGGTGACGCAGCGTCCATGCGATCGCCACCTGCGAGGCGGACGCCTCCACCTCACGCGCCACCTCCCCCACCACCGCTGCGATGTCCAGCGCGCGCTGGTTCAGATGGCCGGTCGAGGCGATCACGCCCTTGCGGCTGCTGGAGACCTCCGCGCCGTTCTCATCGGAGAGGTCGGCCGCGCTGTACTTGCCGGTCAGGATGCCGCCGCCCAGCGGCGACCAGGGCAGCACCCCCAGCCCCATGGCCTGCGCCATCGGCATCAGCTCATGCTCCACCGTGCGCTCCACCAGGCTGTATTCGATCTGCAGGGCCACCAGTGGCGACCATCCGCGCAGGTCCGCCAGCGTCTGCAGTTCGGCCACTCGCCAGGCCGGCGTGTTGCAGATGCCAAGATAGAGCACCTTGCCGGCGCGCACCAGATCGTCCAGGGCGCGCATCACCTCGTCGGGCCGCGCCGTGAAGTCCCAGGCATGCACGTACAGCAGGTCGATGCGATCGGTGTCCAGCTGACGCAAGCTGGTCTCCACGGACCGGACCAGGTTGAAGCGGTGATTGCCACCCGAGTTGATGTTGGCCGGGTCCCGGGCCATTGTGTACTTCGTGGCGAGGATCAGCCGGTCACGGATCGGCTTGGCAAATCGTCCGAGGATCTGCTCGGAAGCGCCGTTGGTGTAGTTCACCGACGTGTCGATGAAATTGCCGCCCCGCTCGACATAGGCATCAAAGATGCGACGGGCTTCTGCATCGTCGGCGCCCCAGCCCCAGTCGGAGCCGAAGGTCATCGTGCCGAGGGACAGCGGGGACACGCGCAGGCCGGATCTGCCGAGGAGGCGATAGTGGTTCAGGGACATGGTGAGGTCTCCGGAAAGCGCCATGCGGGCGCGAGTGGAAGGGAAGAAGTTCAAAGCCGTAGCGATGTCTGGATCGCCTGACTGAATTCTTCGTTCCGCACCGTCGGGACGGTTGACCCGCTGGCCGGAATCCTTGCACGATCGTCCGCCCTGATGGATGATGCCGGCCATGAGCACGCTGGAAGCTTTCAAGGACGCCATTGGCCGTCACACGCCGTCCGATGGCACGTTTTCCACGGCCCTTGCGGGGGTGCGGCTGATCCGCTGTTCCGCGCCAACGCTGCCGATGCCGGTGATCTACGAGCCGACGATCTGCTTCGTGGCGCAGGGCCGCAAGCGGGCGGTGCTGGGCGACACCGTGCTGCACTATGACCCCGCCAGCTTCCTGGTGGCCACCGTCGGCCTGCCGGTGACCGGCACCGTCATCGAGGCCACCCTGCCCCAGCCCTATCTGAGCGTGCAACTGGACCTGGACCGGCCGGAGCTGGGTGAGCTGGCGCTGCGGCACGGACGTGCTTCGGCTTCCGCGGAAGTGACGCAGGGACTGCGGCTGGGAGAGATGTCCGACCCGCTCCTGACTGCCGTGACCCGGCTCATCCAATTGCTGGATACGCCGGAGGATGTCGAGGCATTGGGACCGCTGGCGATCCGGGAGCTGCTCTACCGGCTGCTGACCGGGCCGATGGGGCCGACCATCCTGGCGATCACGCAGGCCGACAGCCGGCAGAGCCAGATTGCGCGGGCCATCGTCTGGATCCGCGAGCATTACCGGCAGCCGTTCCGCATCGACGATGTGGCGGACATTGCTGGCATGAGCCGCTCGACCTTTCACGACCACTTCAAGGCCGTCACCGCGATGAGCCCGCTGGCGTTCCGCAATCAGCTGCGGATGCAGGAAGCGCGGCGGCTGATGGTCAGCGACGGACTGGATGCAGCCCGCGCCGGCTTCAGCGTGGGGTATGAAAGCCCATCGCAATTCAGCCGCGACTATTCGCGCCTGTTCGGGCGGGCGCCTGCGCAGGATGCGCGGCGACTGCGGGTCAGTGGATTGGGTTGATGGCCCGCGCCCGCGCCGCTATCCGGTGGTGCGAGGGGTCATCTGCTCCGCCAGGAAGTCCAGGAAGCACTGGATGCGCGCGGACAGCGGTGTATTGCGGTAGTACACCGCGTGCACCGGTTGCAGCACTTCCACCGTGTCCTTGGCCAGCACCTGTACCAGGGCGCCGCTGTGGCGGTCCTCCTGCGTCATGAAATCCGCGAGGCAGGCGAGACCCTGACCCGCCAGCGCCAGCTGCCGCACCGTCTCGCCGCTGGAGGCCTTCACTGTGGGGACGATCTCGAAGCTGGTGTCCTGGCCATGCCGCAGGGGCCACTGGTTGAGCGTCTCCGGCTGGGTGAAGCCGATCAGCGAATGCCGCGCCAGATCGGCCACCTTGCGCGGGCGGCCATGCGCCTCCAGATAGCTGGGTGCCGCCAGCACCCGCAGCCGGTAGCAGCCTAGCGGGCGTGCATGCAGCGTTGAATCCCGCAACTGACCGATGCGCAGAGCGACATCGGTGCGCTGCTCGATAAGGTCGATGATGTTGTCGCTGCTGTGCAGCTCCAGCTCGATCTCCGGAAACTGCTCCCGGAATGCGCCCACCATCGGCACCACCACATGGAGCATGAAAGGCGAGGCGGCGTTCACCCGCAGGCGGCCCGCGGGCCGCTGATGGCGAATGGTCATCTGATATTCGGCGGACTCCACGGCGGCGAGAATGTCCCGCGCATGGGTCAGGAACACCGTGCCTTCTTCGGTGAGCTCCAGCCGGCGGGTGGTGCGCCGCATCAGCGTCGTGCCGAGCTTCGTCTCCAGGCGGCCGAGCGCACGGCTGATGCCGGAGACGGTCTGGTCCAGATGCTCCGCGGCGGCGGTGATGGAGCCGCTGTCGATCACCGTGGTGAAGGCCAGCAGTTCTTCAAGGCTGATTTTCATGGCCGACCCATCGCTTGATTCGCCGCTTGATCCATCGCTTGATCCATCGGTTGATCCACCTTTGACTCTGAGTCAAAGGTATTGTGCCTGCTCACGGCTTTTTCGGAATCAATCGGTTCATCACACTCCAGCCTGACATCTTCCCTGGAGTGATTTCATGCCCCTGGCTCTTCTCGCGCTGACGCTCAGCGCCTTTGCCATCGGAACGACCGAGTTCGTGATCGTTGGACTGATTCCCACGGTGGCGGCCGACCTGGGTGTCGGCCTGCCTTCGGCCGGCCTGCTCGTCAGCCTCTATGCGCTGGGTGTGGCCGTGGGCGCGCCGGTGCTGACCGCGCTCACCGGCAAGGTGCCGCGCAAGACCCTGCTGCTGTCGCTGATGGCGCTGTTCACCGTTGGCAACCTGATGGCGTGGCGCTCGCCCGGGTACGAATCGTTGGTGCTGGCGCGGGTGCTGACCGGCCTGGCGCACGGCGTATTCTTCTCGATCGGCTCGACGATTGCCACCAGCCTCGTGCCCAAGGAGAAGGCGGCAAGCGCCATCGCCATCATGTTCACCGGGCTGACGGTGGCGCTGGTGACCGGCGTGCCGATGGGCACCTTCATCGGCCAGCACTTCGGCTGGCGCGCGACTTTTCTGGCTGTCTCGGCATTGGGGGTCGTTGCCATGATCGGCAGCGCCGTATTCGTGCCCAACCGGCTGCGCCATACGCCGCCGGCCTCGCTGGCGCAACAAGCCCGGGTGCTGGCAGAGCCTCGCCTGCTGCTGGTGTATGCAAAGACGGCCATTGGTTATGGCGGCACCTTCATTCCCTTCACCTTTCTGGCGCCGATCCTGCAGGACATCAGCGGCTTTGCGCCGAGTTCGGTGGCCTGGGTGATGCTGGTCTACGGCATCTCGGTCGCGGTGGGCAATCTGTGGGGCGGCAAGCTGGCGGACCGGATGGGACCGATCCGTGCGCTGCAGATCATCTTCGCGCTGCTGGCAGCGGTGCTGATGCTGCTGAACTTCACCGCCCCGCATCCGTGGCTGGCGGTGGGCACGGTGCTGCTGTGGGGCGCGGTCGCCTTCGGCAATGTGCCGGGGCTGCAGGTGTATGTGGTGCAGCAGGCGGAGCGGGTGGCACCGCAGGCGGTGGACGTGGCGTCCGGGCTGAACATCGCCGCCTTCAATCTGGGCATCGCCGGGGCCGCGTGGGCCGGTGGGCTGATCGTGACACATCTGGGCTTGATGCACACACCGTGGATCGGCTCGCTGGTGGTGCTGGTGGCGCTGGCACTGACGACCTGGAGTGGGGCGCTGGATCGGCGCAGTGGCGTGGCGATTCGGCTCAGTGGGCCGCGGCCGGTGGGGCACTGAGCGGGTGAAGGGGAGCGGCGATGGGATTGCCGCGCTCACCGACCGGAAGGCCCCGTCAGCCGGGCCGCCGCCCATGGCATGCGCGGCAGTCTTGCGCGACTACTGAGCCAACGCGAGTACGGCAGGCCGCAGCGCGTCCGACAACGCCCCACGATCCCACCCCGCCAGTTGCTGAAGGGAGGCTTTCCGCCCCAGTTGCCGTGCGGCCAGGAGGCCAACGTAATAGCCGATCCGCGAGGGCCAGTCGCCATGGTGGCCCATGTCGAAAAACGGTTGGGCCGCCGAAGCCTCGGTGCTGTCCCAAACGTCCAGCAGCGCGGCCGCCGCCCGGCGCAAGGTGGCCGGATCCGCGGCGGCCAGTTTTTCATCGTCGAGCAGGAGCTGGACCAGGGATGCACCGGGATTCAACTGCTCGCTTGCATAGGTCGCCAGGCCTTCGACCCAGAGCGACTCATGCACCCGGGAATGGACCTCCAGACTGATACGAGGAGCGCGCTGCGCGTGGTAGCAATGGAAGAACTCATGGGCGAACAGCACCGCGGGGTCCGCTCCGGAACCGTGCCACCGCTGGATGCCATCGGCCCCGAAGAACAGGGGCAAGGGTGCATTGGGGCCTTGCGATTCCAGGTGGGCATCAAAGCTGAACAGCGATGGCAGAAGCCAGATGGGCGATGCATCCACCTTGAAGTCCGGGAGCGCGCGTTGGAAACGGGCGCATTGGGCTGCATACAGCGCGGGAAAGCGGCGATGCAGTTGCCGGACCTCCTCCGCCATCAGGTCGAACTTGGGGAGCCACCGCAGGACCCGTTCCGGCGTGACACTCAGGCCGGCCAGGCGATAAGCGGCCGAATGCGGCTCGAAGAAGTCCGTCATCAGCCTGCGAACGCGCGGGTCCGTGTCCAGGGACACGCTGCCATCGTAGACCTTCCAGAAGGCAGGCATCAGGTCGGTGAAGCCGCCAGCCGCAGGGGCGGGCTGGGGTTCTGCGCCAGCGATGGACAGCGACAGGCTGAGGGGAATTGCCGTCCAGGCCGCAGCCATTCGAAGCCAATGGCGGCGCGGCGGGTCAAACGGTTGCATGGACCATCCAGTCAGGGGCGCGAAGACCCATGGTGTGCTCCCTCGAATGGTTTCATCTGGAGATTGCCATGGACATGTCTCCCAGCTTGGGATCTACCGAGAACGAGACCTGCCCCCATGGAAATCGGGCCACTGCACGGGCCCGGTGCATGGACGTCGGCCACACTCCGGACTTCTTTGCGAAGCGCTTCACCATCCGGCTGGTGAGAATGGAATCGGGAAACTCTTCTTCGGTGAAGAGCATGGCGGCGGACGACGCTTGCCGCTCCTCCTGCACGATCACCAGGGTCGCGGGGAGATCCAGGTAGCGAACCTGCCTGCGCGCGTGACTGGCGGCCATGTGCTCGCCCAAGGTCCAGAGCCGTTGACCATTCAACAGCACGCTTCCTTGGGCAAGATCGATTTCAATTTGCACGGGTGCAGTCCACTCAGCTTTCCGGCAAAGCGCACGCTGGCTGTGCGAGGCCTCAGCCCCGCACGAACCACACCTTGGAGATCCCTCGCTCGGTGACCTCATAAATCGCGGCGACGTCCAGCGGTGCACCGGGGACGCCGGTCACCCATTCGTGGTCGATGACCTTGTTGCCAAACACCATTCGATTCACCAGCTTGGCGTGCAGGTCCGGCAGGTTGAATCGGTTGTCCCTGTAGTGGCCACGGAGCGCCTCTCGGCCCACCAGCGTGGGTTCGGGATTGGAGAGGGTGTAGACCACGACATCGTCGGTGTACTCCGCCACGAAACGATCCAGGTCCCGATCGTTGTAGGCGTCCAGTTGGCGTTGGGCGAATGCTGCGGGATCGAATGACGATGACATGGCCGGTCCACGGAGGTAATGAGGGCAGAGGCGGATGCTAACCGCGTTGGGTCGCGCGCTCGTGGTCCCCCTGTCCACCGTCTGGAATGACGTTGTGACTTCAACTTCAATGGCCTGCCAGAGGGTGACGTCCGTTCAATCCCCGGGTCACCCCTTTCGAGCGCCTCCCTCATCGGGATAGCCCTGGCTCGGCCAAGCTCACAGACTGAGCACCTCGCCCCTCCGGCGCAACGGTGCTCCCCATGTCCTTGTCCGTCACCCATAGTCGCTCCCTCACCGGCCTGACCGCCGCAGCCGTGGACGTTGAAGTCCACCTGGCCAATGGCCTGCCCAGCTTCACCCTCGTCGGACTCGCCGACACCGAGGTGAAGGAATCCCGCGAACGTGTCCGCGCCGCGCTTCACAGCAGCGGTCTCGAGTTCCCTTCCAACAAGCGCATCACGGTCAACCTCTCCCCTGCGGACCTCCCGAAGGAAGGCGCCCGCTTCGATCTTCCGATTGCGCTGGGTCTGCTCGCCGCCAGTGGTCAGGTCGATGCCCAGCGCCTGCCCGGCATGGAATGCGCCGGTGAACTCGCCCTTTCCGGTGAGTTGCGCCCGGTGCGCGGCGCCCTCGCCATGGCGCTGGCATTGCGCGCCAGCGGACTGGCTCGCGAATTGCTGCTCCCTCGCGGCAGCGCCGCCGAAGCCGCATTGATGCAGGGCCTCATCGTGCGCGAAGCCGTGCATTTGCTGGAAATCGTCCAGGCCTTGCAGCCGCACAGCGACACGACACTCACACGTGTGCTCGTCACGCCGCCGCTGCCCTCGATGGAAGCGCGCGATCTGCGCGACGTCAAAGGCCAGGCTGGCCCGAAGCGTGCGCTTGAAGTGGCAGCCGCTGGCGGACTCGGCCTGCTGCTCGTCGGCCCGCCCGGCACCGGCAAGTCCATGCTGGCCCAGCGCCTTCCCGGCCTGCTACCTCCGATGGAAGAAGCCGAAGCCCTTGAGTCTGCGGCCGTCCTCAGCATCAATGGGCAATTCAGGCCGGAGCTCTGGGCGCAGCGGCCTTACCGATCTCCCCATCACAGCGCATCGGCAGCCGCCTTGATCGGAGGAGGCTCGCCGCCCCGCCCTGGCGAGATCACGCTCGCCCATCATGGCGTGCTGTTCCTCGATGAGTTGCCCGAATTCCAGCGCCACGCGCTTGAGGCACTCCGCGAGCCGTTGGAGACCGGCCGCATCCACATCGCCAGGTCGTGCCACCAGGCGGAATTTCCCGCGCAGTTCCAGCTGATCGCTGCAATGAATCCCTGCCCGTGCGGCCACCTCGGTCATCCGACCAAGGAATGCCGCTGTACCGCCGAGCAGATCGACCGCTACCAGGGCCGGATCTCAGGTCCCCTGCTGGACCGCATCGATCTGATGGTGGAGGTGCCGATGCTCGCGCCGCAGGTGCTGGCGGGTGCCGCTGAAGGTGAAGCCAGCCGCGAGGTCGCAGCACGGGTGGCTGCCGCGCGCGCGGTGGCCCTGCTTCGACAAGGCTGCATCAACGCCCAGCTGCCTTCCGGTCAGCTGGACCAGCATCTGCACCTGACGCCGGAAGCGGAAGCGCTCCTGCACAAAGCGGCGGCGAGACTCGCCTGGTCGGGTCGCAGCTATCACCGGGTACTGCGGATGGCCAGAACCGTCGCCGATCTGGCAGGCTCAGCGGAGATCCAGCCGGCGCATGTGTCTGAGGCGATTCAATGGCGGCGGGCATTGCCCGGGCGGGAGTGAGGCTCGCGGACGCCAGCCCTCCGTGCCAGTTAAAACTGACATCGCACCCGTTTCGGAGCGTCCATGCCGGTTTTAACTGACACGCGACTCAGAACAGCGCATTCAGCATCGCTTTCCCAGGCGACGTCGACTGCACTCTCACCGGCGGCATCCGCCTCGGCGCTTCTGTACCTGGCTCACCGGACTCCCACCCCGCCCCGCCGTCTCCCGGTGCTTCCGCCTGCCCGAGATCAAGCGCCATCTCCAGCCCGCGCCCGGTATTGCGCGCCGTCAGCCGCCATCGGTGCGCCAAGGCAATCTCCCGGCAGATGGACAGGCCCAGCCCGGCCCCCTCTTCTCGCCGCTCCGGCCCGCGCCAGAACCGCTCGAACATGCGCTGCAGGTGCTCCTGCGGCACCCCGGGCCCGTCATCCCGCACCGCGAACCGGTCGGCCTGCACCGCCAGCACCACCACGCCGCCCGTCGGACTGTGCTGGATGGCGTTCTCCAGCAGGTTCTTCACCAGGGTGAACAGCGCACCTCGGTCCGCCTGCCAGGGCCGCAGGTCGTCGGCCAGGCGAAGTCCCAACAGCACCCCGCGACGCTCCGCCACACGGCCCATGTAGTCAAAGACCTCCTGCAGCGTGCCACGCGGATCGATCGCTTCCATCCGGTAGTTCTGCGGCTCGCTCACCTCCGCCAGCATGAGCAGTTGCTGCACCTGACGCGCCATGCGGTCCACATCCTCCAGCAGATACCGCCGGCGCTCATCGTCCGGCCCCAGCTCCACCTGAGCGCGTATCAGCGCCAGCGGCGTCTTGAGTTCATGCGCCGCGCTGGACAGAAACTCCTGCTGTGTGCGAAAGCCATGCTGCAAACGATCCAGCGTCTGGTTGAAGGCCTGCACCAGCGGCCGGATCTCACGCGGATGCACCTCCGCCGACAAGCGCTGATCCAGCGTCCGCGGCGTGATGCGACGTGCTTCGGCCGACGCATCGCGAAGCGGCTGCAAGGCCTTGCGCAGCGTCAGATGCACCGTCAGGAAAAATATCAGCATGAACACCACGCAGGTGCCCGCCACACCCTTCATCAAGGCCGGCGTACCAAAGGTGGAACGCATGCGCATCACGATGCGATCACTGATGGCCATCTGCAGCCACCAGCGACCCTGCGACTGCTTCACCGGCATCGTGGCCGCATGCATCGCCACGCCGTCGCGCGTCAGCGTAAAGACCTGACGCTTGATGTCGAACGCGGCACCATCCGCCTTCAGCGGTGTCAGGTCGGCCCGCTCGGAGCTGTAAGCCACCCGCCCCTCGGCATCCACCACCCGCAGGGTCGCTTCTTCAGACAGGCTGCTGAACAACCAGGGCTCAATGTGCTGATCATCAATTCCCACAGGTCGCCCCTGCGCATCAAGGCGCACAAAGGCGGACACCTCGGACGTCCAGTGCTGAACGCCCACGTCCAGCAGATGCCGATTGAACGGCGTGGCCAGCACGGCCAGCACCAGCGCCAGCAGGCCCATGCTCAGCAGCAGGCCGCCGATGAACATCAGCATCAGCCGGGCCCGCAGGCTAGAGGGGCGGATCATCTTCCCGAAGCGCATAACCCTGAGTTCTGATGTTGACGATCTGCAGACGCGACCCGATGCCCAGCAGCTTGCGACGCAGCCGGTGCAGCGCCACATCCAAGGCATTGGGTGTGACGGCTTCGGACAGGCCCCACGCCGCGGCCTCCAGCGTGCCGCGGCGAACGGTCCGGCCCTCCTGTCGCACCAGCGAAAGCAGGATCTGCTGCTCACTCGGCGAGAGGCTGATCGACTCGTCCCCGCACCCCAGTCGTCCTTCCTCCATCTGCAGGTGGATGTCCCCGAAGGCGGGGCGGTCCGGTTGCAGCGCGGCCGGGCGTCGCAGCAGCGCTCGTACGCGGGCCACCAGTTCCTCCATCGGGAAGGGTTTGGTGAGGTAGTCGTCCGCGCCGGAGTCCAGGCCCTCCAGCCGGTCATGCAACGCATCCCGGGCGGTGAGCATGAGGCAGGGCGTGCCGGTCCCCGCCGCTCGCAGACGTCGCACCAGATTCAGCCCATCGCCGTCCGGCAGGCCCCGGTCCACCACCAGCGCCGCATAGTCGATGGCCTGCAGCCCCTGCCATGCCGCTTCGAGCGTCGGGAACACATCCGTCGGAATGCCGGCGGCCTGCAGGCTCTGGCGGACCAACGCCGCCAGGCGGGCATGGTCCTCAACCAGGGCGATGCGGTTCATGCGCTCCGCGTCAGAAGCGGTAGAGGTAACCCACCGCCGCGCGTGGCAGGTTGCTGCGCTCGACGATCGGGCTGTTGGTCGCTTCCTTTGGCAGATGGGTCACACCCAGGTCCAGGAAGATCACGTGCTGACGCTGGATGGCATAGTCCATGCGCAGCCCGGCCTCCAGCGCCACGCCGGCATCGCCCTGATAGGCGGGACGGCCCGGCAGCGCTTCGCTGGCCCGCACGCCGTAGTAGTAGTCCACCCACTTGCGGTCCATCCAGGCCGCGCCCAGTCGGGGCGTGAAGCTCACGGCACCCATCTGGAAGCGCCGGTCCACCTGCAGTTGCAGGCGCTGGCCCTTGCTGTGGCTGGAGAGGTCGGTGGTCCACTCCAGGCCCAGATTGGCCACCGGCGTCTGCCAGCCCAGACCCGCGCCGCCCATGACCCCGCCCTTGCGCTCGGCCATGCCGGCCAGCGCCGGAGAATCGCTGCCCTTGTAGCCTTCGGGCACCCACTTGAGCAGCAGGCCGCCGGTGAGGCGCTGGTGAGGCGCCAGGCTGTAGTTCAGCAACTTGCCCTCGACGGTGGTGCCGGCGAAGCGGACATAGCGGTTTTCGTAGAAGAGCAGCGGGAGGGCGTTGACCTTGCGATCCGCATCCAGATAGGCGCGTTCACGCACGCCAATGCCGACGCCCACCGCCCATTGAGAGCTGCCACCGGCCAGCCCTTCCGAGGCCGACGGCGAAGCCACCTGGGACTGCGCGCAGACGGCAGGAGCGGCGATGGACAGCACACCCGCCGTCACAGCACCCACCAGAGTGCCGAGCGTGGTCCGCATCGGGCTGCGGGCGGCGGCGGCGCCGCGAGTCGGAGAAGAGGTGTCAGGATTCATGGGGTGGAGGGGTTGGGGATGAAAGTGACGGTGAGGGAGACGGGGGAATCATCCAATCGCGGCGAATGTTCGACTGGCGCGACTTACCACCGACTTACCGCCGGCTTCGCGCCGACTTTCGGTCGGCAGAGCGCCTGCTGAGGCCAGCTCAGTGCTGGCAAAGTGATGCTTCAGTGCTGCCTCAGTGATGCCCGAGTGCCGACCGACCATCGCGAACTGTTTCAGCACACGGGACACAGTGTCGCTTCACCCGGCAAACACGCCGTCCATCGCCGTGAATCCCTTCACCTCGATCGGATTGCCCGATGGATCCAGGAAAAACATCGTTGCCTGCTCTCCGGGCTGGCCGGCAAACCGGATCTGGGGCTTCAGGACCAAGTCCAGGCCCTGCGATTCCAGCCGGTCGGCCAGTGCGCGCCACGCGGGCATCGGCAGCACCAGGCCCAGATGCGGCATGGGCACCAGATGGTCACCCACACGCCCGGTGTTGGTGGTCTTGAAAGGCTCTCCCAGATGCAGCGAGATCTGATGGCCGAAGAAGTCGAAGTCCACCCAGGTGTCGGTGCTGCGGCCCTCTTCGCAGCCCAGCACGCCGGTGTAGAAGGCGCGGGCAGCGTCCAGGTCACGCACGTGGTAGGCCAGATGGAACAGGGCAGGAACTTGCATGGAGCCTCCAGAAGACAGACTGGCATCCTAGCGAATGCCGGGGCGCCCCGCCGTCCGTAGGGTCCACAGCGGATGCCGCGAGTGCCATTGGCGACGTTCACATCGTTGGCATCTCTTGCATCTCTGGCATCGTTACTATGGGGCATCGCATTGCGACTCCTCATCATGGCCCTGCCCCGTACCAGCCGCGCCCAGGCGGCGCTCAAACAGGCGTCCGCCGCCTTTCAGCGCCAACAGTGGCCCGCTGCGGCCCGTGCCTTTCGGGAGGTGCTCGGCGCCGATCCCGCTTATGCCGAGGCCTACCCCCTGCTGGCCGCGGCGCTGGAGCGCTCCGGCGCGCTGCAGGAAGCGGTGGAGGTGCTGGTCACCGCCACCGAGCACTTCCCGAAGGATGGGGGGCTGTTCCTGCGCCTGGGGAATCTGCTGGCAGGCGTCGGCCATTGGCAGGATGCGGCGTCATGTTTCCAGCGGGCCAGCGAGCTGTCGCCCGGCGACGCAAGGGCGGCTTTCAACTGGGGCGTCGCGCTGCAGGAACTGGGCCAACCCGTGGACGCCATCCCCGCGTTTGAACGGGCCCTGAACGCGGACGCCCAGTACACCGCCGCCTATCTCGCACTGGCGCAGTCTTACCAGGCCACCGGCGTGCCGGAGGCGGCCCTGATGGCGCTGGACTGCGCCCGTCAGAGCGCCCCCACGCAGGCCCGGCCCGCGGTGGAGCGGGTCCGGCTGCTGTTGTCGCTGGGCCGTTTGCCGCAGGTGCTGGCCGACACCCAGGAGTTGCTGACACGCTTTCCCAAGGACGTGGAGCTCTACAACCTGCGCGGCATTGCCCTGAAACAGTCCGGACAGAGCGAGGAAGCGCTGCACACCTTCACCCAGGCGCTGGCGCTGCAACCCGATGCTGTGGAGCCTCTGCACAACCGGGCCAATCTGGAACTGCTGCAGCGGCATTTTTCAACCGCACTGGCGGACTTTGACCATCTGCAGACGCTGCGGCCCGACCTCGACTGGCTGCGCGGCCTGCACCTCTACACCGCCATGCATCTGTATGACTGGCAGGACTTCGACGACCGCCTCGCCGCCTTGCTGGACGGTCTGGCGAAGCAGCACAAGGTCGTGCAACCGCTGATCCTGCAGAACCTGGTGGATGACCCGGCGGCGCATCAGCAGGCGGCCCGCTTGTGGATGCAAAGTTCGGTGACCGCCCCTTCGGAGCCCTTGCCCATCACCGTCCACGCGGCCGGGCACGCCGCCGCGCCCATGGTCATGTCCGCCCGCCACGCGGGCACCGGCGCGACCAAGCTGCGGGTCGCCTACATCTCGCGCGACTTCCGCATGCACCCGGTCGCATTCCTCATGGCCGAGGTGCTGGAGCTGCACGATCGCCAGCGCTTCGAAGTGCTGGCCGTCAACTACGGTCCGGCTCGACCGGACGATCCGATGCAGCAGCGCATCCGCGCGGGCGTGGATGGATTCCTGGATGTTGCCCATCACACGGACCGCGAGATCGCGCAGGCCTGCCGCGAGCTGCGGGTGGATGTGGCGGTGGACCTGACCGGTTTCACCGAAGGCGCGCGCAGCGGCATCTTCGCCGAGCGCCCGGCCCCGGTGCAGGTGCTCTATCTCGGCTACCTGGGCACGTCGGGGACTGCGCACTATGACTATCTCGTCAGCGACCCGGTGCTGGTCTCCCCGGAGACCCGCGCCTTTTATGACGAACACCTGATGGTGTTGCCGAGCTACCAGGCCAATGACCGGCAGCGCCCCCATCCCGCGCTGCACACCAGCCGCTCGGAACTGGGCCTGCCCGACGACGCCTTCGTGCTGTGCTGCTTCAACAATCCCAGCAAGATCACCCCGGCCATGTTCCAGCTCTGGGTCGACGTCCTCCGGCAGGTGCCTGGATCGGTGCTGTGGCTGCTGGAAGAAGATCCCGCGGCGGCAGTGAACCTGCGCCGCCATGCGGACGCCAGCGGCGTCGGCGCCCACCGTCTGGTGTTTGCCTCGCGTGCACCGCGCGAGCTCTATCTGGAGCGGCTGCAGCAGGCCGACCTGTTCCTGGACACCCTGCCCTACAACGCCGGCACCACCGCCAGCGACGCGCTGTGGATGGGGCTGCCGGTGGTCACGCTGCAGGGCCGGTCTTTCTGCGGGCGCATGGCCGCGAGCCTGCTGACCGCTGCGGGCCTCCCGCAGCTCATCGCTCGGGATGCCAAGACCTACGTCGACACCGCTGTACGTCTCGCACTCACCCCTTCGGAGCTCGCCGCGCTGCGGCAGCAGTTGCACGACCGGCGCATGTCGATGCCGCTCTTCGATTCGCCGCGCTTCATCCGCCATCTGGAACGGGCCTACGGCGAAGCGCATCGCCTGCGCAGCGCGGGCGAACCGCTGCGCGATATCCACATCACCGCCAGCCCATGAAAAAACCCCGCGTGCGGATGCATCGCGGGGTTTTGTAGCGTCCGGGGGAACCGGAGCTTCGCAAGCGGACCGTTGCACGGCCCGGCGGGCGCGCTTGACGCAGCGTCAGGCGGCTCCGCAGTCCAGTCGCACCTTACTGGCGAATCAGCTGACCGTTGCTGGCCTTCACCACGTCACCGCTGCGAACGTCCGGCTGCTGGCTGAATTCCATCGTGCGGATCGTCTGATCGGCGTTGCGCATCTTCACCACCCAGACGGTGGACGAGCGGGTGCGCTTCTCGATTTCATTACCGGCGAAACCACCGGCCACGGCGCCACCGACGGTGGCGACCTTGCGGCCGGTGCCACCACCCAGCTGGTTACCCAGCAGGCCGCCCACCACTGCACCACCTACGGCGCCGATGCCGGAGCCCTTGCCCTGACGGTTCTCCGAATGCACCGACAGCACGGTGGCGCATTCCGAGCACAGGCGGCTCTGTTCCTGGGCCACGGCGTTGTTGTTGCCATTACCGGCATAACCGCCGTTGTCACCCGAGTTGGAGCGTTGCTGCTGCTGATTGCTCTTCGGAGCCACGGATTCATTGGCGGCCAACTTCGCGGCCTTGGCTTCGTCGGCGGCATTCGCGCCGGTGCTCACGGCCGGTGTCTCCGGTTGCTGCGGCGCGGCGGCACGATGGCTGCCGGCCATGTAGGCGGCGGCCACCAGCACTGCGGCGCCGGCAGCGCCGGCGATCATCTTCATGTTGCTACTCATCGCCATGATTACCTCTTATGGTTGTTCCCCAAGAAGCTTGCGCTCCCGTTTTCTGGGTATGAGCGAAGGATGCCACGCTGTTACAGAAGGGCCGGATTCCAAACGGTCGGCTTTGTAATGGCCTGAAACCGGTCCGGAAACCTCCGCCCCATCCCTCGGCAACTCCTGTGCCTGCTGAGCGTCTGACATCTTTCACAAACAGGAAACGCAGCGACCTTCCTCTCGGAGGACCGCCGTCACGCCCTGAAACAAAGCTTGCAGTTCCGTGCGATTCGGGGGGGGGCGACCGATCAACCGAGCAGCGGCGCCAGCGCGCGCTGGGCGTCGGCGGCATCCAGCGCCATGCGGGCAGCCCAGTCGGCCAACTGGTCGTCGCCGATGCGGCCCACATTGAAGTAGCTCGCCTGCGGATGCGAGAAATAGAAGCCGCTGACGCTGGCCGCCGGCGTCATGGCCATGGAGTCCGTCAGGCCCATGCCGATGTCTTCGGGTTGCAGCACGCGGAACAGGTCGCGCTTGACCAGATGATCCGGACAGGCCGGATACCCCGGCGCGGGACGAATGCCCTGGTAGGACTCCTGGATCATCTGCTCGTTGCTCAGTGCTTCATCCGGCGCGTAGGCCCAGAACTCCTGACGCACGCGCTGATGCAGACGCTCAGCAAAAGCTTCCGCCAGTCGGTCGGCCAGCGCCTTGAGCATGATGGCGGAATAGTCGTCCAGGTCCGCCAGGAAATGCGCTTCCTTCTTGTCCACGCCGAGCCCGGCGGTGACGGCGAACAGGCCGATGTAGTCCGGCACCGTGCCCTTGGCGGCGATGTAGTCCGCCAGCGCGCGGTTGGGACGACGCACACCGTCCACCACCGGCCGCTCGGACTGCATGCGCAGGCCGCGCCAGGTCATCAGCACCTCGCTGCGGGATTCGTCGGTGTAGATCTCGATGTCGTCGTCGTTGACTTGCGCAGCGGGATACAGACCCATCACGCCACTGGCGGTGAGCCAACGACCTTCGATGATCCGCTGCAGCATGCGCTTGCCGTCGCTGAACACACGCTGCGCCTCGCTGCCAACGATCTCGTCCTTGAGGATCGCCGGGAACGGACCGGCCAGGTCCCAGGTCTGGAAGAACGGCGCCCAGTCGATGCATTGGGCCAGGTCCGCCAGATCGTAGTTGCGGAAGTGGCGCTTGCCCAGGAAGCGCGGCACCGGCGGCGTGTAGCTGCTGAAGTCCAGCTTCAGCTTGTTGGCGCGAGCCTGCGCCAGCGTCACCAGCGGGGCCTGCTTCTTGTTGGCATGCAGGTCGCGCACCTTCTCGTAGTCGGCCTTGAGCTCGTCGATGAAGCGGCTGGCGCGTTCGTCGGACAGCAGGTCCGAACACACCCCCACCGAGCGCGAGGCATCCGGCACATAGACCACCGGCCCCTCATAGTGCGGCGAGATCTTCACCGCGGTGTGGACCCGGCTGGTCGTGGCGCCGCCGATCAGCAGCGGAATCTTCTTCATGCGGAAGTAGTCGTCCCGCTGCATCTCCGCGGCGACGTGCTGCATCTCTTCCAGGCTGGGAGTGATCAGGCCGGACAGGCCGATGATGTCCGCGCCCTCCACCTTGGCCTTGGCCAGGATGTCCTGGCAGGGGACCATCACCCCCATGTTGACCACTTCAAAGTTGTTGCACTGCAGGACCACCGTCACGATGTTCTTGCCGATGTCGTGCACGTCGCCCTTCACCGTGGCGATGACGATCTTGCCGCGCGGCTTCACATCGCCGCCTGCCGCAGCGAGCTGGCGCTTCTCTTCTTCGATGTAGGGCACGAGGTGGGCCACGGCCTGCTTCATCACGCGGGCGCTCTTGACCACCTGGGGCAGGAACATCTTGCCGGCGCCGAACAGGTCGCCCACCACATTCATGCCGGCCATCAGCGGCCCTTCGATCACATGCAGCGGCCGACCGCCGCGGGCACGGATGGCCTGCCAGGCTTCCTCGGTGTCTTCGGTGATGAAGTCGGTGATGCCGTGGATGAGCGCATGCGACAGCCGCGCATCCACATCTCCCGCTCGCCAGGCCAGCTTGGCGCTGTCGTCCTTGGCAGCGCCCCTGACGGTTTCAGCCACCTCCAGCAGCCGTTCGGTGGCGTCGTCACGGCGGTTCAGCACCACATCCTCGACCCGTTCCCGCAGGTCGGCAGGAATTTCGTCATACACACCGACCATGCCGGCGTTGACGATGCCCATGTCCATGCCCGCCTGGATGGCGTGATAGAGGAACACGGTATGGATGGCTTCGCGCACCGGCTCGTTGCCGCGGAAGCTGAAGGAGACGTTGGACACGCCGCCGCTGACCTTGGCACCGGGCAGATGCTGCTTGATCCAGCGGGTGGCGTTGATGAAATCGACCGCGTAGTTGTTGTGCTCTTCGATGCCGGTGGCAATGGCGAAGATGTTGGGGTCGAAGATGATGTCTTCGGGCGGGAAGCCGATCTCATCCACCAGGATGCGGTAGGCGCGTTCGCAAATTTCGGTTTTGCGGGCGAAGGTGTCGGCCTGGCCGGTTTCGTCGAAGGCCATGACGACGGTGGCGGCGCCATAACGGCGGATCAGCCGGGCCTGGCGGCGGAATTCCGCCTCACCCTCCTTCAGCGAGATGGAGTTGACGATGCCCTTGCCCTGGATGCACTTCAGACCGGCCTCGATCACCTCCCACTTGGAGGAGTCGATCATGATCGGCACCCGGGCGATTTCCGGCTCGGAGGCGATCAGCTGGAGGAAGCGCACCATGGCGGCCTTGCTGTCCAGCATGGCCTCGTCCATGTTGATGTCGATGATCTGGGCCCCGTTCTCGACCTGCTGCCGGGCCACGCTCAGCGCTTCTTCGAACTGGCCGTTGAGGATGAGGCGGGCGAAGGCCTTGGAGCCGGTGACGTTGGTGCGCTCGCCGATGTTGACGAAGAGCGTGCCGGCGCCGATGAGCACCGGCTCGAGCCCGGACAGCTTCATCGGCTGGACCGTCCGGACGGTCTGGACCGACGAAGCCGGATTGGCGGTGGCGGGCGAACCTGCGGACGCGGAAGAAGCGGAAGAAGCGGGAGTAGGGGCAGACATGACAGCCTCGATACAGTCAGAGCACTCTGTGCAGTCAGACAACACCTGGGGCCGCGCAACTCACCGCCACCCCTGGAAAGACATGGGTCGGTGAGCGTCGTTGATGCGCGGCCGTCACGGGTGGGGGCCGCCCGTCCGAGCCTGGCGGGCGCCGTTGGTCTGGCCCCATCGCAACGCTCCTCGGATCGCCGTGCATTCTACCGGTCCAGGGCCGGTTTCCGGGGGGTGCGGGGCTTCCCTGACTTCAGTGAACGCGTATGCTGGCCGACAACCTCACCATAACGACAACTTTGGCACGAAGGGGACGCATCCGGGCAGAGGGAGCCCAGCGGAGCGGCCCTGGCACGTGCCCGCACCGCCGTGGAACTCGTCCAACTTCCCCCTCACAGCCTGCGGGTGGGGCAGATGCTGTCCTTCTCCTTGCGGGATGCGGCAGGGCATCTGCTGTTCGCCGCCGGCCACCCGCTGCCCGACACCCCGCAGGTGCGGGACCTGATCGCGCGCGGTCCGTTTGTGCAGGTGCATGAGACGCGGGAATACCAGCGGGCCCTGGCCCACAAGCTGGACACCATGGTGATGCAGGGCGCGCCGATCGCCGCCCTGGCCCGTGCCCAGACCGATTTCCATGCCGACCTGCGGCCGGAACGTCCCGCCCGGGCGGCGCCGCAAAGCGAGATCGAAGCCTGGAGTGATCTGCAATCGCAGACCCAGCAGTTGCTGCGGGATCCCGAGCGGCCCGACTTCCTGGTGCGGCTGTCCCAGTTGCTGGACCGGGTGCTGGCGCGGCTGCATCCGCAGCCCGACCCGTCACTGGCGCTGCTGATCCACGACGCGGGCCAGGAGCCGATGGACTACAGCGCCCGCCATGCGCTGCTGACGCTGGTGATGGCCGAGATGACCGCCCGCCAGCTCGGCTGGGGCGAAGCGCGGCGCCGGGTGCTGTCGCTGGCGGCGCTGACGATGAACCTGAGCATCAGCCGCGACCAGGACCAGTGGGCCCTGCGCCCCGGCGCCCTGGCCGCCAGTGAACGGCAGGCGCTCGACGGTCACGGCGACCGTGCCGCCGATCTGTTGCGGGGCATGGGTGTGGATGACGACGCCTGGCTGACCGCCGTGCGCCTGCATCACGACGCCGGCCCCGGCCCGCTGTCGGGTCGCTCCGATGGTGAGCTGATGGCGCGACTGCTGCGCCGTATCGACGTCTATGGCGCCCGCATCAGCCCACGGCGCGGACGGCGGGCGCTGTCGGCGGCGCAGGCGGCCCGTTCGGTCTATCTGGACGAGCAACAGGCCCCGGACGAAGCCGGCGCCGCTCTGATCAAGGCCATCGGGCTGTTCCCACCCGGGTCACTCGTGCGGCTGGCCAGCGGCGAAGAAGCGATGGTGCTCAAGCGCGGCCATGCCGCCAACGAGCCGACGGTGGCGGCACTGGTGGGGCGCAGCGGCACGCCGCTGACCTCCCCCGTCATCCGCGACACGCGGGTGCCGACCAACGCCATCAGCGCCAGCCTCGCACCGCACGAAGTGCGGCTGCGAGTGCAGATGGACGCGCTGATGAAGCTTTACTGATCTTCCGTCACCAGCCCGGAGAACATCTTGCTGCCCCAGCGGCGCGGCTGGTAGCTGGACACCTTCTGCGCGATGGCGCGGATGTGATCCGGCGTCGTGCCGCAGCAGCCTCCGGCGATGTTCAGGAAACCCGCGCTGGCAAATTCCCCCACCAGACGGCCGGTGACGTCCGGCGTCTCATCGAAGCCGGTGTCGCTCATCGGATTGGGCAGGCCGGCATTGGGATAGCAGGAGATGGCGGTGTCATCGGCGGCCTTGGACAGCTCTTCGATGTAGGGCCGCATCAGCGCGGCACCCAGGGCGCAGTTCAGGCCGATGGCCAGCGGACGCGCGTGACGCACCGAATGCCAGAAGGCGGTGACCGTCTGGCCGGACAGGATGCGGCCGGAGGCATCGGTGACCGTGCCGGAGATGATCACCGGCAGGCGCTCACCGGTGTCTTCCATCAGCTCATCCAGCGCGAAGATGGCGGCCTTGGCATTGAGCGTGTCGAAGATGGTCTCAACCAGGAACAGGTCCACCCCGCCTTCCAGCAGGCCCTTGGCCTGCTCGTAATAGGCGGCGCGCAGGGTGTCGAAGTCGATGTTGCGAGCGCCCGGGTCGTTGACGTCCGGGCTGATGGACGCGGTGCGCGGCGTCGGGCCGAGGGCGCCGGCGGCAAACCGGGGTTTGTCGGGCGTGCTGAAGGCGTCGCAGGCTTCGCGGGCGAGGCGCGCGGCGGCAACGTTCATTTCGTAGGCGAGATGCGCGAGGCCATAGTCCTCCTGCGCCACCGAGGTGGTGCCGAAGGTATTGGTCTCGATGATGTCCGCCCCGGCATCCAGGTACTGGCGGTGGATCTCGGAGATCACCTCCGGCTTGGTCAGCACCAGCAAATCGTTGTTGCCCTTGAGATCCTTGGGATGGTCCACCAGCCGGGCGCCGCGGAAGTCCGCTTCGGTCAGCTTGTAGCGCTGGATCATCGTGCCCATGGCGCCGTCCAGCACCGCAATGCGCTGTTGCAGGATGGCGGGCAGGGCCGCGCCGCGGGTGTAGCGCACGGTCGAGGGGACAGTGGGGCGGACAGGGGAGGCAGTCATGCCGGTATTGTAGGAAGCCTGTCCAGTCCCCGGTGGCCGCAGGGGTGGCTGCTGCCGGCCCGCAGCCTTCGCCAGGGCCGGCGGCAGCCTTCGCGGCGCGCTGAAACGTCAGCCAAAGACCTTGCGCAGGATGGCGCTGCCGGTGCCGATCGGGTCCTGGCGGATCTTCTTTTCTTCTTCGCCGATCATGTAATAGAGGCCATCCAGCGCCTTGTCGGTGACATAGGACTGGAGATTGGCATCTTCACGGCGCACCAGGCCGAAGGCCGCCGCCTTGCCGGCCACGGCGTTGTATTTGTCCGCCAGCGACTGACGCTCGGTGGCCTTGGTGACGATGGGCAGGAAACGACCCATCAGCGGCTCACGGGTCTTGTCCTCGAAGAAGCGGGTGACCGCGTTGTCGCCGCCGCGCACGATGCGCAGCGCGTCTTCCACCGAAATGTTGCGCACGGTGCTGACGAGCAATTGGCGCGCTTCCGGCACCGCCTGCTCGGCGGCCCGGTTCATCGCGGTGACCAGATCGTCCAGGCGCTTGCCCTGGCCGGTGGTGCGCAGCAGCCGGGCGGCATCCCGCAGGCTGCCGGGCAGCTCGATGCGCACCTGGGGATTGCCCAGGAAACCGTCCGTGCGGCCCAGGTTGGTGAGGGCCGCCTGCGCGCCCCGCTCCAGGGCCGCCCGCACGCCGGTGGCGGCATCGCCCTCGGTGAGGTTGAAGGCGGCCAACGCACCAGGCGGGGCGAAGGCGCCCAGGGCGGTGAGGGAAGTCAGGCTGGCGCCCAGCCAGCCGCAGAGGTCACGTCGTTGCATCTCATGTCTCCAAATTCTGCGCGGGCTCCGAGTCAGCGGGGTCGCCCTCATTCTGCTCGTCTACATCCTGCGCCTCACGCAATTCGCGCAATTCACGCGCTTCACGCGCTTCACGCGCGTCGTCCAGGGCGTCGGTCGTCTCTTCGACTTCCGCATCGTCTTCTTCAGCGACTGCGGAGGTCGGCTCGGCCAGGTCCATATCGATTGCACCGAACGGGCTGCCGCCGTCAGCCAGCTTGAAGTCGATGCGCAGGCTGTCGCCGTCCTTGAGCGTCACCACCGCACCACCGCCCGGCATGCCCGCACCCACCAGCGTGCCGGCCCGCAGCGGACGACGGCGCGCCGCCTCGGCGATCAGATCGCCAAAGCTCCACTCCATGCCGTCCCGCGCCTCCAGCAGCGGCTGCTTGCGCCCGTTGCGGTGCATCTGGATCTGCAGGGCCGCCCGGCCGAGGTACCAGGCCCCCGGCAATTCGTCCGGCGTGATCGCCACCGGCGCAAACTGCAGCGCGGGGCGGCTGTGCAGCGCCGGCCAGCCCTGCGCCAGCTCTTCCTGCTGCACCGGCCGCAGCACCCAGGCATTTACCACCATCAGCAGCCGCACCGCGTCCAGCGCCTGCGAGGGCACCGCATCGGCGGGCAAATCGCCCAGGCACGCCACCAGTTGCGGCTCGGGCTCCAGGCCCGGCAGGCCGCGCAGCAGCGGCGTGTCGTTCGGCCCCAGCAGGGCTTCCCCGCCGCCCATGCGCATCAGCGGGCTGCTCAGTCGCTCCGGCATGGGCACCTCACGCGCGCGCAGCTCGGCGCCATGAGCCGGATATCCCTCGCCGGCCATCCATGCCGCGGGCCGGGCCAGCGGCGGCAGGCATTGCCGGGTGTCGAAACTGAAGGCATGCCGCGCCCGATTCTGGTTCAACGCCTGCGACAACGCCTCCAGTTGGGGCGCCATGAAATTCCAGTCGTCCAGCACCTGCTGCAGCCGGGTGGCAATACCGGTGGCGAAGCAGGCCTGGCTCAGGTCACGCGAGACGACCACCAACTGGCCGTCACGCGACCCATCGCGGTAGGTGGCGAGTTTCATCGGGGAGGAGCGTGGGGTGGAAACCACCATTGTCACCCGGGACCACCCCGATCCCCGGGGCCGGGCGCCCGGATTGCTGGGAACTGGTGCAGGGCAAGGCCTCACTGCCTTGCCTGAATCGTGAACTTTCCCGCTGCCTTGTGCGCTTGGCGCCACACGGGGCTGAAACGGGCAGCGGAAGTTCTGCGACCATGGGTCATGGCCGGGTTGCGGGTGCCGGGGGCTTGAAACCGGCGTATCGGGCCATAACTCCTACAACGAAGGAGTACTTATGCACATGCTCTACGACTCACCCAGTTACATCGTCGTTCAGTTCGATGTACCGGTCTCGTTGTCGCTGAGTGACCAGCCCCACCCGGATCATCCGCCGCTGCAACGCGATGGGTTCGAGATCGTGGACAAGTTCAGCCGCAAGGAAATCTTCATCGAAGGCGCCCTGGCGCAGCAGTTCCAGGAAGGCGTCGAAGCCCTGATCGAACAAGGCCCCGACGTGGACGATCTGGACGCTTTCATCGCTCAATATGCCAACCTCGGCCAGCAACCGGTCGTGATGCATTGAGGGTGCATTGAGGGTGCACGGAGGGGCTCGGACGCCCCTCCTCCACGGGGCTTGCCGTGCCGCATCGCCTGGGCCAATATCCGAGCGAGTGTTGCACTCACTGCCGGGGTTCTGCCGATGGCGAAGCGCGCGTCCACACCGCTGTTCTCTCCCGGCTATCACAGCAGCCCGGTCCTGGACCGCATGTGCTCGCACTTCGTGCTGACCCTGACGGTCCGCCACGCCAGCCGGTTCAATCCCCGCCGCGACCTCTCCGGCCTGCTCTCCCTCACCGCGCGTCATCTCGTCTGGCCGCCGCCGGTGCTGGGGCGGCTGCGGGCCTATCTGACCCGACGCTGCGAGGGTCACGCACTGTGGGCCGCCCACGACGCCCTCTCCGACGCCGCCTTTCTTGCGCGACACGCGGTCTGGCGTGGACCGTTTGCCGAAGGCACGGTGTTTTTCTACCTCGATGAATTCATCAAGGACGCTCCCAAGGACCTGCTGACCCTGCTCGCCTGCACCTGCGACACGCTGGAGCAGCAATTGCGAACCGAATCGACGCTGGTGCAGCAGAACATCGCGGCGCTCGGGCACTTGCTGCAGCTCAATGCGGCGGAGCGGGCGCTGCTGCTGTATGGGACGCTGGCGCGTTATCAGCGGGAACTGCGCGGGGCCCTGGTGGAATTCAAGGTCAATACTGCCCAGGAAGCCTTCGCCACGCTGGCCGATGTGGCCGGTGTCGACGCCCGCGAGGTGGCCGAAGCGCTGCGCACCGGCTCCCGGCTGGAGCGGGTGGGCATGGTGGAGAACCTGATCGCCGAGCACAACATCACCGACCTGTCCGACCTGATGAAGGTCAGCGACCAGCTGCCGCCGGTGCTGATGCGTGAATACCGCAATCCGCAGGACCTGATGGCCGTCTTCACGCGGCCGGTAACGGACAGCGCCTTGCACCGGCAGGATTTCGAATTCATTGCCGACGAACTTGACGTGCTCGCCACGCTGCTTCGACAGGCGGTGCAGCAGCGGCAGCCCGGGGTGAACATCCTCCTCTACGGCCCTCCGGGGACGGGCAAGACCGAGCTGGCCAAGGTGGCCGCCCGCGAAGCGGGGTTGACGCTCTATGAAGTTGAATACGCCGACCGCGATGGCAATGCCCTCGGCGGCCGGGACCGCTATCGATCACTGCAGATCAGCCAGGTGTTCCTCAAGTCCAGCGGCGACGTGGCCCTGCTGTTCGATGAAGTCGAAGACGTCTTCCCGCATCTGAGCGGCGACACCGCTCACCTGATGGCCCGGCTCGATGCCGCGCTGGAGCTGCCGCCGCCCATGGCGGTGAATGGCAAGGCCTGGGTCAACCAGATCCTGGAACACAACCCGGTGCCGGTGCTGTGGATCACCAATCGCATCGAGCACATCGACCCGGCCTTCCGGCGACGCTTTCAGTACCACCTGGAGCTGAAGAGCCCGCCGCCCGGCGCACGGCTGGGACTGGTGCGCAAGGCGCTGGCGGAGCTGACCGTGCCGGAAGGCTTTGCCCAGCGGCTCGCCGAGCGTCCTGGCCTGACGCCCGCGCAGGTCCGCACGGCAGTGCGCTTCGCGCGGCTGGCGGGTCGGGGCGATTCGGCGTCGGACAATGAAGCCCTGATCCAGCGCCAGCTCGCGCATGCCGACAAGGCGCTGGGCCATGGCGACGCGCAGCCCCTGGAGCGCCCTCGCCCGGCGCATTACGGGCTGGACCTCATCCACTACGAAGCCCGCTTCGAACTGCCACAGCTGGTGGAGGCGCTGCGCAGGCGCGGGATGGGCAGCCTCTGTTTCTTCGGTCCGCCCGGCAGCGGGAAGACCGCCCTGGCGGAGCACATCGCCGATGCGCTGCAGCGACCTCTCATGGTGCGCCTGGCCAGCGACCTGATGAGCAAATACGTCGGTGAGACGGAGCAGAACATGGCCCGCATGTTCGACGCCGCCCAGCAGGATCAGGCGGTGCTGCTCCTGGACGAAGCCGACAGCTTCCTGCGCAGCCGCCGGCGGGCCGAGCGCCATTACGAAGTCAGCGAAGTCAATGAGATGCTGGCCGGCATGGAGCGGTTTGCCGGCATCTTCATCTGCACCACCAATGCCTTTGATGACCTGGACGAAGCGGCCTTGCGTCGCTTCAGCTTCAAGGTGCGCTTCCTGCCGATGCGGCCGGAGCAGCGGCTGCGGCTGTTGGAGCTGGAGACCGGACAGCCGGTGCAGGCCCCGGCGGCGGAGCGGCTGGCGGCGCTGGATCAGCTGACGCTGGGCGACTTCGCGGCGGTCCGTCAGCAGGCCGAGATCCTGGGCACGCCGCTGCAGCCGGACGAGTTCCTGCAGTTGCTGGAGGCAGAGCACCGGGTGAAACCGGAGGTGCGGCAACGGCGGGCGATGGGGTTCCGGCCTGGAGGCGTCAGCGGTCACTGACACCTGCACGCACCGCCGGGATCCGGCATGTGGCCCGGAACTGTGGCATCGTGCCGCCCATGTTGCCGTCCTCCCTGTCCACTGCCCTGCACCGCCGTGTGCTTCCCTGGCTGGTCACTGCCACCGCCGCGCTGATGACCTGGGCCGCGCCTGCCGTGGCGGCACCGACGGCCACGGCGCCACCGCCGGCTTCCCCCCGCTGCCCGGCCGATCCCACGCCGGCGTCCGCCGAGCAGGTCCAGGCGCAGACGCGCGACCGGGGCATCCTCTGGACCCTGACCCGCGACGGCCACACCTCCTATCTGCACGCCAGCCTGCACCTTGGACGCCCGTCCTGGGCGGCGCCGGGTCCGCAGCTCAAGGCCGCCCTGGGCCGGGTGGATGCGGTCGCCCTGGAACTGGACCCGCTGGACAGCACCGCCTGGACCCTGCCGCCCATCCCGACACTGCCCATCGACGCCCAGCTGCAGAAGCGGCTGGCGGCGCAGGTCCGCAGTGCCTGCCTGCCCGCCCAGGCGCTGGCTTCGATGCATCCGCTGCTGCAGCTCAGCACCCTCACCCTGTCGCAGGCGCGCGGCCTGGGGCTGGACGTCCAATATGGTCAGGAGGTGCTGCTGAGCCGCTGGGCGCGGGAGCGGCAGCTGCCGGTCATCGCCCTGGAAACCCTGCAGGGCCAGCTCTCCGCGCTGCTGCCGGAAGATCCGGACGAGGCCCGCCATGAACTGCGCGCCGGCCTGCGCCAGCTGGAACGGCCCGCCGCGCTGCAGCGCATGCTCAAGGACCTGGTGGATACCTGGGAGCGCGGCGACCTGCGCCGCCTCGCCCGTTATGAAGACTGGTGCCAGTGCATCCAGGACGCCCGCGACCGCGCCGCCCTGGCCCGCGAGAACGACGGCCGCAATCCCAACCTCGCCGCCCGCATCTCGGAACTGCATCAGCAGGGCCAGTCCTTGCTGGTGGCGGTGGGTGCGCTGCACATGACCGGGCCCCAGGCCCTGCCAACTTTGTTGCGCCAGCAGGGATTCGAGGTGACCCAGGTGCATCCCGCCCCCGCGAAGTGACCGGTTTGCGGCACACTGCCCGGCTGTCTGCCCTCTGATCCCAACCGATTCCGGAGCTCCGCTTGGCTTCCCTTGCCTCCATCCTTCAGGCCCTGTTCCTGGTGCCGCTGACCCTGCTGCCCATCATCAACCCGGTGGGGGTGGCGCCCATCGTGATCGACGCCGCCGGCAACGACGACCGGGTGCTCAAGCGCCTGTCCCGTCAGGTGGCCATCAACGGCTGGGTGGTGATCGTGGTCTCGATGCTGGTGGGCACCTACGTGCTGGACCTGTTCGGCATTTCGCTGCCGGTGGTGCGGGTGGCCGGCGGCCTGCTGGTCGCCTTCAGCGCCTGGACCATGCTGACCCGTCATGAAGAGACCGACGAGGTGCAGACGGCCATTGCGGAAGACGCCAGCGCCGACCTGACCGAGGCGGAGATCGTGCGCCGCAGCTTCTTCCCCATCACCTTCCCGCTGACCACCGGGCCGGGCTGCATCGCCGCCGCCATCGCGCTCGGGGCGCAGTTCCCGCGCCAGCCGCTGCCCTATGTGATGGGCGCCGGCGTGGCGGCCATCGGGGCTGCGATCACCGCGGCGGTCATCTACCTGATCTTCCGCAACGGCGGCCGGCTGCTGATGCGCCTGGGCGAGGTCGGCACCACGGTGATGATGCGGCTGATGGCCTTTGTGCTGCTGTGCATCGGCATCCAGATTCTGTGGACCGGCTGGACCGACCTGAACAAACTGGCCGGATGAGCCGGCGCGGGTGAGACCGCTCGAGACAGCGCCGGCGTGACCGCATGACGGCACGCCGAACACCGCGCCGACCACCACGAGAAACCATCGCCGTCGATCGGCGCCGGAAGACGTAGGATGGGCCTCGCACCCAGCAACGCGAGGTCAAGCATGTCCGACAAAAGCTTCGGGGCCTTTGTGCCCGGTTTCGACTTTCTCCAGGGTCTGGTCAAGAACGCCGGGGCGGCGATGCCGGGCTTCAGCCAGTGGGTCGCACCGACGCTGAATCCGCAGGAGCTGGACAAGCGCATCCAGGAGCTGCGGGCGGTGCAGTTCTGGCTGGAACAGAACGCCCGCATGCTGGCCACCACGGTGCAGGCGCTGGAAGTGCAGAAGATGACGCTCTCCACCCTGCACGCCATGAACGTGCCGATGAAGGATCTGCAGCAGGCGCTCAAGATGCCGCCGATGCCGGACCTGGGCGCGGCGATGGGGGCGATGCGGTCCGCCGCGGAAGCGGCCGGCGCGAGCTGGAATGCGGCCACGGGCATGGCAGGCGCAGGCGGGGCTTCCGGTGCCACCGCGGATGGCAAGGGCCGTGGCGGGGCGGGTTCGACGGGTGCCGGCATGGGCGCGGATGCGGCCGGCGGCGGCAGTGCGGCAGCTGGCAACACGGGATCTGGATCGGGAGCAGGGGCCGAATCGGCCTCGGCCCGTCCTGGGACGCCGCCCAAAACGGCGTCCGGTTGGCCGGGCATGCCTGCGTTCACCTCGTCTGCTTCGCGGTCCAGCACGCCAGCCCCTGCGGAGGGGCCAGCCGTTGCCGGACGGCGTGCAACCACGGGGCTGGGCTCGGACGACGACGATCCTGCCGTGGGCGATGACGACCGTCAGGGCGATCAGGACGCCGATGAAGACCTGGACAACCCGGATCACAACGACGCTGACGACGCCAGCGACGACGACAGCGCCAGCCCGAGCGAAGCGGGCGCTGGCGAAGGCACGGGCACACGGGGAGGCGCAGGCGCCGCAGCGGACGCCGCCGGCGCAAAGGCCGCGCCGCTGGGCGTGGACCCGATGCAATGGTGGAACGCGCTGACGCAGCAATTCACCCAGATCGCCAGCCAGGCGATGAAGGACACCCACCTGATGAAGCAGGGGCTGGACGCGGCGGGCGAAAGCCTTCGCAAGGCCGCCACCGTGCCCGCAGACATGATGAACCAGGCTGCCAAGGTGGCCCAGGCGGCCAGGGACGCCACCCTGGACGTGGCGCGGGCGGCGGGCGCTGCTGCTTCGCCATCGGGCGCGGCCGCAGCGGCCTCTGACCGTGGCGCGCCCGCCCGACCCAGACAGCGGTCGGCATCCGCCTCGACGGCAGCTCCCGCTGCCAAGCCTTCTGGCACGCCGGCGGCGAAGCGCAAGGCTTCCTCCGGCGCTGGAAGCACGGCGACCCCGCGCGCCAAACCTGGGTCCGGCGGACAGTCGGCATCCCGGTCCTCGCCGATGGCGCGCGCCGCAGCCGGCGCAAAGGCTGGGGAAGCGAAAGATGCCGCGGCCCCCGCATCCCGCAAGGCGGCTGTGCACGGCAAGGCAGCTTCGGCCGGCAAGACAGCTTCCGCCGGCAAGGCCGCCCCTTCCACACGCTCACGCACAGCCGCGCGACCCGAGTCGTCGGACGGGCCCGGCGCCCAGCCTCAACGGGGCGCTGCCAGGAAATCCGCCGCCGGGAGGGGCGCCAAAGCGCCGGCCGGTGGCAGCGCCAAAACCGGGCGCGCTGCACCCGCCACCGCCGCGTCCGGCGCCGGTGCCAAATCCGGCACCACCACGCCGCGCCGGCGCGGCGGCTGATCCCGCTTGTCCCCCACGCCTCCTGCAACCGTGCCCTGACCGCCACCCCGCCATCAGCGTACAGTTGCAGACTGCCTATCCCGAGTATTCCGAGGGCCGTACATGCCTCGTTTTTTCCAGGCCCATGCCACCCATCCCGATGCGCACATGGCCATGGCGCTCGCCGCCGCCCAGATTGACGGGCAGCGCGGCGACCATCCGCTGACGCTCGGTTTTCTCTACATCTCCGAGGACTACCTCCCGCAAGCCGAGGCCCTGCTGGCCGAGGCCCGTGAACGCTGGCCCGGCTGCGGCTTCGTCGGCGCATCGGCGCTGGCGGTCTGCGCGGCCGGTGCCGAGTACTTTGGCGACCCGGCCCTGGCCCTGCTGATGTGCGACCTGCCCGCCGACCAGTGGCGCATCTTCTCCGGCCGCTCGCCGCTGCCGCCCGACTGGGATGCCCGCAGCCTGCTGCTGCATGCCGATGGCAGCACCCCCGACCTGCAGGAGCTGATCGGCGAGCTGGCCGAACGCAGCTCCAGCGGCTACCTGTTCGGCGGGCTCGTCAGCGGACGCCATCAGGCCATTCAGATTGCCGACGGGGTGGTGGAAGGCGGCCTTTCCGGGCTGGCCCTGGGGGCCGGCGTGCGGTGGATCTCGCGGGTCAGCCAGGGCTGCCAGCCCCTGGGCCGAGAGCGCCGCGTGACCGGCAGCGACGGCGCGCTGGCCACCGAGCTGGATGGCCGCCCGGCGCTGGACGCGCTGCTCGAAGACCTGAAGCTACCCGCCTTCACCGGCGAGACGACGACGCTGCGCCAGGCGATGCCGCTGTTCCGCCGCACGCTGGTGGGCCTGAGCGACGAGCCCGCCGCCCGCAAGGACTACGGGCCGGAGGTACGGGTGCGCCATCTGGTGGGTCTCGACCCCGCCCGTCGCGGCGTGGCGGTGGCCGAGCACTTGCGGGAGGGAGAGCTGCTGAGCTTTTGCGAACGCAATCCGGAGGCCGCCCGCCGCGATCTGGTCCGCATCTGCACCGAAATCCGCGCCGATGCGGAGGAGTTGGGGGCCACCATGGCCGGCGCCCTCTACATCAGCTGCACCGGCCGCGGCGGCCCGCATTTCGGGGCGCCCTCGGCGGAGCTGCAGTGGGTGCAGCATGCGCTGGGGGAGGTGCCGCTGGTGGGCTTCTTCGCCAACGGGGAAATCGCGCATGCGCGGCTGCATGGCTACACCGGGGTGCTGACGGTCTTCCTGGACGGCTGATCCACCGTGCTCGTGCATCGGACGGTTCGGTGACTCCCGCCATGGGTCTGGCGCTCCTTCGACCACGTTTCCTGCCCGCTCCCGGCGTTTTCCCAACATACAGCCCGCAGTCCGCCCGCTACAGTTCCACTCATGAATGCGCCCCTGCCCGTCAGCCTTGCCGAACGGACCCAACGCCAGGCCGAGGTGGTGCGGGCCTTGTCCGCCGTGCTGCCCGCCCATGCCCTGCTCTGGAGCGACGAGCAGACCCGGCCCTATGAATGCGACGGGCTGACCGCCTACCGTGAACGGCCGCTGGTGGTGGCCCTGCCGGAAGACGAAGCGCAAGTGGCCGCCGTGCTGCGCACCTGCCATGCGCTGAAGGTGCCGGTGGTGGCGCGCGGCGCGGGCACCGGCCTGTCCGGCGGCGCCATGCCCCATGCGATGGGGGTGACGCTGGGTCTGGCCCGCTTCAACCGCATCCTGTCGGTCGACCCGCTCTCGCGGACCGCCCGCGTGCAGTGCGGCGTGCGCAACCTGGCCATCTCCGAAGCCGCTGCGCCCCACGGCCTCTATTACGCCCCTGACCCCAGCAGCCAGATCGCCTGCACCATCGGCGGCAATGTGGCGGAGAACTCCGGCGGTGTGCATTGCCTCAAATACGGTCTGACCCTGCACAACGTGCTGCATGTGAAGGGCTTCACCGTCGAAGGCGAGCCGGTGGAATTCGGCGGCCAGTCGCTGGATGTGCCTGGCCTGGACTTGCTGACCGTGCTGGTGGGCAGCGAGGGCATGCTGGCGGTGGTGACGGAAGTGACGGTCCGCCTCACCCCCAAACCGCAACTGGCGCGCTGCATCATGGCCAGCTTCGACGACCTGCGCCGCGCCGGGGACGCCGTTGCCGCGCTGATCGCCGACGGCATCATCCCCGCCGGCCTGGAGATGATGGACCGGCCGATGACCGCCGCCGTCGAAGACTTCGTGCATGCCGGCTACGACCTGCAGGCCGAAGCCATCCTGCTCTGCGAAAGCGATGGCACGCCGGAGGAAGTGGCGGAAGAAATCGACCGGATGATCGCCGTGCTCAAGGGCAGCGGCGCCACCGGCATCGAAGTCAGCGAGACGGAAGCCCAGCGCCTGCGATTCTGGAGCGGCCGCAAGAATGCCTTCCCCGCCTCCGGCCGCATCAGCCCCGACTACATGTGCATGGACTCGACCATCCCGCGCAAGCGGCTGGCCGATGTGCTGCTGGCCATCCAGGCGATGGAGAAGAAGTACGGCCTGCGCTGCGCCAACGTCTTTCATGCCGGTGACGGGAACCTGCATCCGCTGATCCTGTTCGATGCGAATGATCCCGACCAGCTGGCCCGCTGCGAGCAGTTCGGCGCCGACATCCTCGAAACCAGCGTGGCCATGGGCGGCACGGTGACCGGCGAGCACGGCGTCGGCGTGGAAAAGCTCAACAGCATGTGCGTGCAGTTCTCTCCCGAGGAGCGGGAGCAGATGCTGGCGCTCAAACGCGCCTTTGATCCGCAGGGCCTGCTCAATCCCGGCAAGGTCATTCCCACGCTGCAGCGCTGCGCCGAATACGGCCGCATGCATGTCAAACGCGGCCTGTTGGCCTTCCCTGAGCTGGAGCGATTCTGATGAGCGCATCCGTGGAGCTGGACGCTCACACCGCAGGCGGGCCGCCGTCCGATCCCGGGGCCACGACAGCCGCCCCGGCGTTGTCGCACGCGGCCCTGATGGACGCGGTGCAGTCGCTGCAGGCCCGGGTGCGGGAGGGGCGGCCGCTGTGCATCCAGGGGCATGGCAGCAAACGCTTCTATGGCGGTGCGCCGCAGGGCGAGGTCCTGTCCACCCGTTCGTTGCATGGCGTGCTGGCGTATGAACCCAGCGAGCTGTATGTGACGGCGGCAGCCGGCACGCCGCTGACCGAGCTGGAAGCGCTGCTGGCCACCTGCGGACAGCATCTGGCCTTCGAGCCGCCGCGGTTTGCCGAGGCGGGTGGCGCGTCGACATCGGCAACGCCGTCCGCCGCTGCCACATCGGCGGCACCGGCAACCACCTTGAACGGCACGGGCGCAGCCGCAGGCACCGGCACCGTCGGCGGGATGGTCGCCGCCGGGCTGTCCGGTCCGGCCCGCGGTTTTGCCGGCGCGGTGCGTGACCACGTGCTGGGCCTGACCCTGATCAATGGCCGCGGCGAACTGCTGCACTTCGGCGGCACGGTGATGAAGAACGTCGCGGGCTATGACGTGTCCCGCCTGATGGCCGGCGCCATGGGGGTACTGGGCCTGATGACGCAGATCACGCTGAAGGTGCTGCCCCGCCCGGTGGCGTCGCTCACGCTGCGCTTTGAAGGCCGGCAGGACGAAGCCCTGCTGCAGATGAACCGCTGGGGCGGACAGCCCCTGCCCATCACCGCCACGGCCTGGTGGGACGGCGCGCTGGTGGTGCGACTCTCCGGCGCCGATGCTGCCGTGCGGGCCGCCCGGCAGCGCCTGGGCGGCGACCTCATCCCGGCAGAGATGGCCGAACCGTTCTGGCGCGGCCTGCGCGATCACAGCGACGAGTTCTTCGTCGGCGCCCGGCGCGCGGTGCAGGGCGGTGCCAGCCTGTGGCGGCTGAGTGTGCCCACCACGGCGCCGGCGATGGCCCTGCATGGGGAACAGCTGATCGAGTGGGGCGGTGCCCAGCGCTGGGTGGTGACGCCGATGGCGCCGGCCCAGTTGCGGGACACCGTTGCCGCCGTCGGTGGCCATGCGGTGCTGTTCCGCGCGCAGGACAAGTCCGCCGGTGTGTTCGCGCCGCTGTCACCGCCGCTGGCCCGCATCCATCGCCAGCTGAAGGCGGAATTCGATCCCAAGGGCTGCTTCAATCCTGGACGCCTGTACCCTGACTTCTGACGTCGCTCCGCTCGACCGAACCCGGACCCCTTTCGATGCAGACCCATCTCGCCCCGGAATTCCAGGACACCCCCGAAGGGCAGACCGCCGAGGCCATCCTGCGGCGCTGCGTCCACTGCGGCTTTTGCACCGCCACCTGCCCCACCTACCAGCTGCTGGGGGATGAGCTGGACGGTCCGCGGGGCCGCATCTACCTGATCAAGCAGGTGCTGGAAGGCGCGCAGCCCACCCGTGCGACGCAGCAGCATCTGGACCGCTGCCTGACCTGCCGCAACTGCGAGAGCACCTGCCCGTCCGGCGTGCAATACGGGCAGCTGGTGGAGATCGGCCGACAGGTGGTGGACGCCAAGGTCGAGCGTCCGCGCCAGGAACGGCTGCGGCGCTGGTTGCTCAGGGAAGGGCTCACCTCGTCGCTGTTCAAACCCGCCTTGCGGCTGGGCCAGGCCTTCCGGCCCTTTGTGCCGGCCGCGCTGCGCGACAAGGTGCCTGCCCTGCCGCCTGCCCGGGCGCATCAATGGCCGCAGCGCAGTCATTCGCGCAAGGTGCTGATGCTGCTGGGCTGCGTGCAACCGGCGATGCATCCCAACATCAATGCCGCAACGGCCCGGGTGCTGGACGCTGCCGGCATCCAGACGCTGGTGGCCGATGAGGCCGGGTGCTGCGGCGCCCTGCGGGCGCACCTGGGCGACCATCACGGCGGCCTGGACGACGCCCGCCGCAACATCGACGCCTGGTGGCCGATGGTGGAAGGGCACAACCAGCCGGTGGAGGCCATCGTCATGAACGCCTCGGGCTGCGGCGTGCAGGTCAAAGATTACGGACGCCTGCTGGCGCATGACCCGGCCTATGCCGAGCGGGCCGCCAAAGTGTCCGCCATGACCCGCGACCTGTGCGAGCTGCTGCCATCGATGGCGCCCACGCTGGCCCGGCGGCTGCGGCAAGGAGCCAGGCGCCCGCGCCTGGCCTATCACCCCCCTTGCACCCTGCAGCATGGGCAGCAAATCCGTGGCGGCGTCGAGGGGCTGCTGCGGGAGTTGGGGTTCGAAGTGTCGGTCGCGCCGGTGGACAGCCACCTGTGCTGCGGCTCGGCGGGCACGTATTCCGTGCTTCAACCGGTGCTGTCCAAGCAATTGCGAGAGCGCAAACTGCAAGCTCTTGCCCCGCTGCAGGCGGATGCCATCGTCTCGAGCAACGTCGGATGCATCCAGCATCTGCAGGCGGGCTGCGAGGTGCCCGTGCGGCACTGGATCGAGGTGCTGGACGAAGCGTTAACCCCGGACTGAACGCGGGAGCGCCGGCGGACGCCCGGAGCAACAGGGCCCAAACGTCGCTTTCTTGCGTCATTTTTGCTGGAAGCTCCCCGAAAACGACAAATATGTCTCAGGAGGCCCCCACCTCCCCGGGCAAACCCCGGCACGAACCTTGCCTCGCGCCCGCACAATCCCCTTCAATAACAGGAGGGGAGCGCGCAAGCGATCCAATCAGAAAACGGAACGGGCCGGTCACCATGTGGGGACCGGCCCTTTTCCTTTGGTGCAACCAGCGCCCGACGCGCCGCCGGCCCCCTGCCGCTCCTGATCCGATCGGGCCATACTGCGCCGGTCAACGCTTCACTCCCCCCGTCATGACCCAGACCCGCCGCATCTGGCTGGTGCTGCCCCTGCTCGCGGCTTTGGCCGCCTGCGGCAGCCCGGCACCGTCCAAGCTTTCCGCCACGTCCGGCTTGACCTCGACCGGTTCGTCCGGCACCGAGCCGACCGCCGCTGGCGCAGCCCGTACCGCCGCCGGCCCCACCCAGGCGCTGACAGCGGCCCCGCCCAAGCTGATCGTCTTCATGGCGGTGGACGGCCTGCCGCTGCGCCAGGTGCTGGGCTACCGCGACCAGCTCCAGCCGGACGGCTTTCGCCGCTTCCTGGACCGCGGCACCTGGTTCTCCAATGCCTATTACGGTCACGGCTATACGGTGACCGCCGCCGGCCACTCGATCATGCTCAGCGGCGCCTATCCGCAGCGCAGCGGCATCATCGGCAATGAGTGGCGAAATCCGAAGACCGGCGCGGTGGTCTACAACACCGAAGACACGCGCTACCGCTACATCAACCACGAGACCGATCCGCACGCCGGCACCAGCCCCGCCAACTTCAAGGCCGAAACCGTGGGCGATGTGCTGCGCACGGTGCAGCCGGGCTCCAAGGTCATCGGCATCTCGGGCAAGGATCGCGGCGCCATCCTGCCGGCTGGCCACAAGGGCACGGCCTACATGTACATGAGCAGCGACGGCCAGTTCGCCTCCACCACCTACTACATGGACCGTCATCCGGCCTGGGTGGATGCGTTCAACCAGTCGCACGTGGCCGACCAGTTCTTCCACAAGTCCTGGACGCTGCTGCTGCCGGAAGCGGCCTATGCCCGCAGCGCGCCGGACGGTCAGCCGTGGCAGAGCGACGCCGGCAATGGCAACCGCCTGCCCGCGCTGATGGGTGCAGGTCTGGACAAGCCGGGGCCGAAGTTCTACGCCGGCCTGCTGCCGTCGCCGTTCGGGGATGAGCTGACGCTGGCCTTTGCCCGCGCCGCGATCGAAGGTGAGCAGCTCGGGGCCGATGCGCAGACCGACATCCTGACGGTCAGCCTGTCCAGCCACGACTATGTGAACCATGCCTTCGGGCCGGAATCGCGGCTCTCGCACGACCATCTGCTGCGGCTGGACCAGTATCTGCAAGGTTTTTTCCAGTATCTGGATGCCCGTGTCGGCCGCGACAACTACCTGGTGACGCTGACCGCCGACCACGGCTTCATGGACACACCGGAATGGGCCCAGCGCCAGGGTCGCGATGCCGGACGGGTGAATCCGGCCCAGTTGATTGCAACGCTGAACAAGGGGCTGTCGGCCCGTTACGGCGAAGGCCGCTGGATCACCGCGTTCTCGGCCACCGGCCTGCTGTTTGATGAGTCGCTGATCCAGTCCAAGGGCCTGCGCAGCGACGATGTGTATGCCGCCGCCAAGACACTGGCCGAGCAGGTGCCGGGCATCCAGGCCGCCTTCACCCGGGCCCAGCTCGCCAGCGACGACACCGTGACGCCCTATCTGGCGCAGATGCGTCGTTCGTGGCATCCCGACGTGGCCGCACCGCTGCAACTGGTGCCGCGTCAGGGCTACATGTTCTCGAGCCGGCCGACCGGCACGACCCATGGCTCGCCGTATGAATACGACAGCCATGTGCCGCTGCTGACCTGGGGCCCGACCTGGGTGGGCCAGGGCGAGGTCAAGGACCGGGTGGAGATCGTGGACCTGGCACCGACGCTGTCACGCATCCTGGGCATTGCGGTGCCGGCACAGTCGCAGGGTCAGGTGCTGCCGCTGCCCAAAGCGGCCAACGGCGCGACGCGCTAACGATGCGCGGCGCTGTGCGCCCAGGGGCATCCATTCGCCCGACCCCTGCGGACGGGCGCTGATCTGGCTTGACGATAGCGGACGGGGGAGGACCGATGTCCACGGGCGCTTGCCCGGTCCGCCGCGCGTTCCGCTTTCAATCGGCCGTCGAGACTGTTTCCCGGCCTGCCGGCTTCATCCAGACGCCGCAGCCGGGAATGATCTCCAGACCCACCGTGACGGCACGGTGACTGGAGAATCCGCATGATCGGCAACAACCGCCGCTCCGTGCTCCTCGGAGCCGCCTCTGCCCTGCTGGGCAGCCGCGCCGCAGGTGCCCGACCTGACCGCGCCCCCCTCCGCCTCGGCGTGATCGACCTCAGCTTCCACCGGGCCACCGCTGCGGTGGTGACGGCTTTGCTGGAGCAGCTGGGTCACCCGGTCGAACGCCACTATGCCCTGCATGAAGCCTGCTTCGATCTGCTGCGCAGCGGCGCGGTGGACATGGTGGCGTCTGCCTGGCTGAACGCCAGCCATGGGGTCTACCGGGCACGCGTGGAAGAGGTGGTGGCCACCCGCGCCCTGGGCCTGCACTACCAGCCTTATGCGTTCTGGGGCGTGCCGGCGCATGTGCCGGCCTCGCAGGTCGGCAGCGTTCAGGACCTGCTCCTGCCCGAGGTGCGGGCGCGCATGCATCCGGTGATCCAAGGCATCGGGCCGGGGGCGGGCATCAGTCGCTTTTCGCGCAAGGCCATGGAGGTCTACCGACTGGAAGAAGCGGGTTACCGCTTTGAGACCGGGACGGAGGAGGACTGCTTCAAGGCCTTTGAGCAGGCCGTGGCCGAGCAGCAGTGGCGGGTGGTGCCGCTGTGGCATCCCCAGTTCCTGCATGCGCAGCATGTGATCCGTGAGCTCAAGGAGCCGCAGCAGCTGTTCGGCGGCGTGGACCGGGCGGTGCTGCTGGCGAGGGAGGACCGGCTGCGGGCCTTGCCGGATGGCACGGTCCAGGCCCTGGACCGGTTGCGACTGTCCAATGGCATCGTCTCCGGGCTGGACCACGCCATCAGCCGCGAGGGGCTTTCGCCGGATGAGGCCGCAGCCCGCTGGATGCGGGAACATCCGGAACGGTGGCGCTTGTGGGTGGATCGCACGACGTCCTGAACCGGACGGCCCACCCGATCCCTCTTACCCTCCGTCCAAACCTGCGCACCGCCATTCATCGCGAGGGATGGGCACCCGTCACCGGGCTCCTGTAGGCTTGCCGGTCTTTGCTGACCAATGCTTTCGGGAGACAGCCGTGCTGGGCTGGTTTGAAAAACTCGTCGATCCTTTCCCCACCGGTCCGGCGCCACAGCCGCCGCAGGGATTCTTCCCCTTCGTCTGGGCGGCCACCCGTGGCATCCGCGGGCTGCTGCTGACGCTGGTGGTGCTCACCGCCGCCATCGGCGCCTTCGAGGCGCTGCTGTTTTCCATGCTCGGCTCGGTGGTGGACTGGCTCAGCTCGGTCCCCGCGGCCCAGTGGTGGACCACCCAGCGCCAGCACCTGCTGCTGCTGGGCGGCATCCTGCTGGCCAGCCCGGTGCTGATCGCCCTGCAGGCGATGGTCAAGTACCAGGGCATGGCCAGCAACTTCCCGATGCGGCTGCGCTGGAACTTCCACCGTCACCTCCTGGCCCAGAGCATGAGCTTCTACCAGGACGAGTTCGCCGGCCGCGTCTCCGCCAAGCTGATGCAGACGGCGCTGTCGGTGCGCGAATGCGTGATGATCGTGACCGACATCCTGGTCTTCATCACCATCTATTTCGTCACCATGCTGGGCGTGGTGGGCAGCTTCGACCTGCTGCTGCTGGCGCCCTTCCTGGGCTGGCTGGCCTGCTATGTGGTGGCGCTGATCTACTTCGTGCCGCGGCTGGGCAAGGCCGCCGCCGCGCAAGCCGACGCCCGCAGCCTGATGACCGGCCGGGTGACCGATGCCTACACCAACATCAGCACGGTGAAGCTCTTTTCCCACAGCCACCGGGAAGCGGGTTTTGCGCGCGGTGCGATGCAGGACTTCCTCGGCACCGCCTACCGTCAGATGCGGCTGATCAGCGGTTTCGAGATCGTCAACCATGCGTTGTCCATGGGGCTGATCGCGGCCACCGCCGGCATGACGCTGTGGCTGTGGACGCAAGGCCAGGTGGGTGTCGGCGCGGTGGCGGCCGCCACCGCCATGGCGCTGCGGCTCAACGGCATTTCGCACTGGATCATGTGGGAGATGGCCAGTCTCTTCGAAAACATCGGCACGGTGCAGGACGGCATCACCACCCTCGCCCGCCCCATCGCCATCACCGATGCCGCCGAGGCCCGCACCCTCACCGTGCAGCGCGGCGAGGTCCGCTTTGAGGAGGTGGACTTCAGCTACGGCGGCAAGAAGCCGGTGCTGCAGGGATTGTCGCTGCACATCCGACCCGGCGAGAAGATCGGCGTGGTGGGACGTTCGGGCGCCGGCAAATCGACGCTGCTCAACCTGTTGCTGCGCTTTTACGACGTGGAACGGGGCCGGGTCCTGATCGACGGGCAGGACATTGCCACCGTGACCCAGGACAGCCTGCGCGCCCAGGTCGGCATGGTGACGCAGGACACCAGCCTGCTGCACCGCTCGGTGCGGGACAACCTGCTCTACGGCCGTCCGGACGCGACCGAGGACGCGATGCGCGCCGCCGCCGCCCGCGCCGAAGCGCAGGACTTCATCGACGGCCTGACCGACCCCAAAGGCCGCAAGGGTTACGACGCCCATGTGGGCGAGCGCGGCGTGAAGCTCTCCGGTGGCCAGCGCCAGCGGGTGGCCATTGCCCGGGTGATGCTCAAGGACGCGCCCATCCTGCTGCTGGACGAAGCCACCAGCGCGCTGGACTCGGAAGTGGAAGCGGCCATCCAGCGCAGCCTCTACCGGTTGATGGAAGGCAAGACGGTGGTGGCCATCGCCCACCGGCTCTCCACCATTGCCGCCATGGACCGGCTGATCGTCATGGACCAGGGCCGCATCGTCGAGCAGGGCGACCATGCGAGCCTGCTGGCGGCCGGCGGTCTGTATGCCAAGCTCTGGGCGCACCAGAGCGGCGGCTTCCTGGTCGAGGACGATCTGCCCGAGGCGGCCTCCCCCGACGCCGATCGCGATTGTGTGGAGGACGCCGCAGACTGAGCCGGGACGAACCCGGGGGGCCGGTTGCCCGCGGACCCGCCCCCCACCGAAGATGGCTGGCTGACCATCTTGGGGACATTTGCGTTGAAACTCGACATTCAAGCCTTCGTGCCGGGGCCGTTCCAGGCGCATGGGCAGATCGAGATGTGGCGCGAAGGGTCGATCATCCGGCTGCGCGCCCAAGGTCCGTTCAACCGGGAGGCGGTGCTGGGGCTGGCGCGTGCCATGGCCGACCTGCTGCGGGCCGATCCTCCTCCGGCCGATGCGTCCGGCACGCCCGGCCGCTTTGGGGACCTGCTCGAAGTCAGCGGCAGCATGATCACCTCGCCGGACTCCATGGCCGAAATGGAGCGTTTCCTGCGCCATATGGCCGCGCTCGGCCAAGCGCCGGTCGCCATCGCCTACGTGGTGACGCCGGACGTCGAAGGCCGGGACATCATGCTGCCCCTGATTGAAGCCATGTATCAGCGACAGGGTCGCCGTTTTGGTGCCTTTGAGACGCTGGCCGACGCCCGCGTCTGGATGCAGGAACAGCTGGATCTTGTCGCCGAAACGCATTCCAGGTGAGCCAGCACCAACTTATCCTTACGATTGGGTAGAACGGACGCCACCCGTTCAAGGGGTGCACCGGCTTGGCGTCGGCGTGCCTTGTATGAAACACTTCCATCGCAGCCCGCATAGCGCGGGCGGCTTGAGCATCCGCCCTCTTCCTGGGCACGTGCAGACCAAGGCTGAGCATCATGGACCACCACAGCGACTCACAACAGCCCTCGGCCCCGGCGCCGAACGCAGGCCCCATGGTGTCGTCGCGCCGTCGCCGCTTCCTGCAGGCAGGCGTACCGGTGGGCCTGACGCTCGCCAGCCGGCCGGTCATGGCCTGGCATTGCAACACCACCTCGGCCTGGGGCTCGGCGGTGCTGCGCAATGGCGGCGCCAGCGTCCAGGCCCGTGCGGCCGCCGCGGTGCTGACCAATACCGAATGCTGGACGATCAACAACTGGGTGACCAACTCGGTGCGCTCGGCCGTGTCGACCTCGCCGCCGTGGAGCTTCGTGGCCGCGTACTGGTATGGCGGCAAGTCGCTCAGCTACTGCAAGAACAATCTGACGGTGGCCAAGGTCTTCCCGGGCGGCCTGAAGAACGTGTCGTCCACCGCCAAGGTGGCTGACCTGTTTGCCGCCAACGCCGGCAGCTACGCCACGATGATGCTGGTGGCCCGTCTGAACACGCTGTTCGCCGGTCACAACGTGGCCCAGTGCGTGGTCTCGTCCACCGGTGAGGACATGCTGGTCAAGATGGCGTCCCTGGGACCGAACAGCTTCAAGCCGAACAACGCCGGCAGCACCGCTGCCTGGACGGAAAGCGACTTCCGCAGCTACCTCTACAGCAATTACCTCGTGAGCTGATGGCGCCCGCAGCGACGTGGCGCTGCGCACATCGCGTGTCTGAGGTGCTGCGCGCCTGGGAGGGCGAGCCGCATGCGGTCTTCTTCAATCCGGCCAGCGGAGACACTCACCTGATTGCCGCCCTCGGGGCGCAACTGGCCGAATGGCTGCAGGCCACCCCGTTGACGCGCGAGCAGCTGCTGCACCGTCTGACCCACGACGTGGACTGGGACGACACCCCCTCCCCCGAGGCGCTGGCCGACCTGCTCGACCTGCATCTGCGCCGGCTGGAGGACATCGAACTGCTGGTGCAGGAGCCGCGGCCGTGAAACTCGCCGACCTGTCGCGGGACGAGGTCCGCCGCCAGCTGCGCCAGGAGGGTCTGGCCCTGCGGATGGCGCCGTTTTCGGTGAAGCTGCGCTCGGACCTGCCGCATCTGGCGGATCAGCTGCTTCCCCTTTACGACCGTTTCGAGCTGGTGCCGGCGGACGACTTCATCGACTTCCATGTGGCGGTGCTGCGCAGCCCGCACTGGCGCTCACGCCTGATGGGCCGGGCGGAGTTCTGGTTCGACGGCCAGCGGTCCTTCACGCCGCTGCCCGGCGCCCAGGCGCTGGCGATGCTGGAATGGGGCATCAACTGGTGCATCGCTGCCCACGCCCATCAATACCTGCTGATCCACGCCGCCGTCCTGGAGCGCGATGGCCGGGCCCTGGTCATGCCCGCGCCGCCGGGTTCCGGCAAGAGCACCCTGTGCGCCGGCCTGGCCCATCGCGGCTGGCGGCTGCTGTCCGATGAGCTGGGCCTGCTGGATCTGACCACCGGCCTGCTGCACGGCATGGCGCGGCCGATCAATCTCAAAAATGCCTCCATTCCCCTGCTGCAGCAGTTCGCGCCGCAGGCCCGCTTCAGCGCGTCGATGCCCAACACCACCAAAGGCACGGTGGCGCTGGTGCGGGCGCCCGAGGACGCCATCGATCGCCGCCTGCTGCCGGCCCGGCCGGCCTGGGTGGTGCTGCCGACGTGGCGGGCGGACCGCCCGGCGCGGCTGATGCCGGTGGAACGGGCGCGGGCCTTCATGACGCTGGCCGAGCAAAGCTTCAACTACGACCTGCATGGACAGGCCGGCTTCCAGGCGCTGGGCCGGCTGGTGGATCGCTGCGGTTGCTACAGCTTCGAATACAGCCATCTGGACGAGGCCATGGCCCACTTCGATTCCCTGGCGGAGGGCGCGGAATGAGCGCGCAGTTGCAGGCCGGCGCGCGGCCGGCCCCGCAGCATCCGGCGGCGCCCGACCAGCCGCTGCTGGTGCGGGTGCTGCTCTCGCCGCGGCTGGCACCCGGCCTGTCGCTGACCGACTGGGACCTGCTGCTGCGCCAGGCGCGCCGCGCCAATCTGGCCGGCAAGCTGGCCCACCTGGCCCGCGCGGGCGGCTGGCTGGAGGACCTTCCCGCACCGGTGCAGCCGCACCTGCGGTCGGCACTGCTGCTGTCGGAACGACAGGCACAGATGCTTCGGCGGGAGGCGAGATTTCTGTCGCAGGCGCTGGCGGAACTGGCCGGGCCGGTCGTGCTGCTCAAGGGCGCGGCGTATGCGCTCGGCGGTCATTCGCCGGCCCCGGGCCGGATGTTCACCGACATCGACCTGCTGCTCCCCGCTGCGCAGCTGCCACGGGCGGAGATTGCGCTGATGGTGCACGGCTGGGATTTCGACCCGCTGGACGACTACGACCAGCGCTACTACCGCGAATGGATGCACGAACTGCCGCCGCTGCATCACCGCCGGCGTGGCACCTCGCTGGACGTGCATCACAGCCTGCTGCCGCCCACCGCCCGCACGCCGCTGAACACCGCGGCGCTGTTCGACCATCCGCGGCCCCTGCCCGATCACCCGGGGCTGTTTGTGCTGCCACCCGAAGACATGCTGCTGCACAGCGCCACCCATCTGTTCCATGAGGGCGAGCTGCCCAACGGCTTGCGGGACCTGTTCGATCTGGATGCGCTGATCCGGGAATTCAGCGCGGCGGAGGGCTTCTGGCGTCGTCTGCTGGCGCGCGCCGAGCACATCGGCCTGTCCAGGCCGCTCGCACTGGCACTGCGCTACAGCCGGCAGTGGCTGAACACACCGGTGCCGGAGGACGTGACCGAAGCCCTGGCGCCGCAGTTGCGGTGGGTTTCACAGCCCCTGCTGGACGCCGCCTACCGCCGCGCGCTGCGCCCGCCGCACGACAGCTGCCGACTGCCCGGCCAGGGCCTGGCGGAGCTGGCGTTGTACGTCCGCGCCCACTGGCTGCGGATGCCGTTGCCGCTGCTGGCCCGGCATCTGGGACGCAAGGCCTGGAGCCGGCTGACGACGGCGCCTGCGCCGGTCGCGGATGGACCTGGCCCCAAAGAAGGCGCCTGACGCGGCAGGCCCGCCGGCGTCCCGCCGCCCCCGTTCAGGACTCAGAGCGCCGGGGCGCTCACCGCCGGATGACGCGCGCCCCCTGGCAGCGAAAGATCCAGCGGCGCCGCGCGGTACTGGCGCAGATCGACCTGCGGCCTTGCGAGGGCCCCACGCCCCGTCGTCTGGATCGGACACTGCCCCGTCGCGCGGTGGTTCAACGCGGCAGCCAGCAGCGCCTCGGAGCGATCCCCCAATGCATGGCCCAGGTCGTCCGGCACCTCGCATCCGGGCAGTCCGGTGGGTCCGGTGCCACCGGGTTGGAAGCCTCCGGCGTAGTCGCCAAAACCCTTTGCATTGGTGGCTTGAACATCGATGGCGAAGGTGCTGGCCCCACAGTTGGGGACGCCTTCAAAGCCATACGGCTTGCCGCAGGTGCCGCCGCCGATCTGCACCACTTCGATGTCGATGCCTCGCAGCCCGTTGATCAGCAGCTCGCTGGCGGAGCAGGTCTCGCTGCCGGTCAGCACGTACACCCGCTTCAAGCCCAGCGCAGGCAATGGCTCACCGCGCTCGCAGCGCTCGTCGCCATCGCTGCACGTCCGGGTGAGAAACGGCATGGCATCGTCCGGCTGGGAAGCCGTGCGCTCCGGGTTCATGCGGGACTGGTTGAACGTCTTTCCCTGGCTGCTGCTGCCGGCCACCATGAACGCCAGCTGGCTGGCGATGAAACCCAGCCCGCCGCCGTTGTAGCGCAGATCGATGATCAGGTCGCTCACCCGCGCAGCGGCCAGCTGTGCCAGCGCCTGCTTCAGCGCCCACTGGGCGGGTTCATTGAATGCATTGAAGAGCAGATAGCCGACCGGTTCGTTCAGCCCGCTCTCGGTGCCCAGCACCGATACCAGCGGCACGGGCTGACGCTCAAAGCTTGCCGCCACCAGACGTCGCGTCAAGGGCCCGTCTGAACGTCCGACGGTGAAGACGGAGGCACTGCCGGGCGCCGCGCCGGCAAGGTAGATGTCGATTTGCTGGCGGGCGTCCGGATCGGCGCTGGCCACCGCCACATCGTCCACCGACAGCAGTTCATCGCCCCGCCGCAGACCCGCCTGCGCAGCCGGTCCATCTGGATCGACCCAGGTCACGTACAGCCGGGCGGGGTCGGCCGACGCGGCCGCCACGCTCAGGCCCCACCCGGCTTCCTGGCCCGCCATCGAAGTTTCGGCCGCCTGCAAGCGAAGGCGATAGCTGAAGGCGTCCCGGCGGGTGTCGCCCCCGGGGCGGACATGGTCGGTGAACCACCGCTGCAAGGCGGTCTCATGATCCACCGGATCGCCCGGCCGGCCCTGGTAGCGCGGGTCCCGGGGATTCAGCACCGGCAGGTCGTCATTCCAGAGATACCGCTCCTTCAGCATCGCCCGCACCCAGGCCATTTCGGTGATCCGCGATCCGGTGCGCGCGTCGGCTTCGGCGTCAGGATTGTCCGGAGCGCAGCGGTTGGCGTAGCTGCTGCTGGGCAGCGTTGCAAAACCGGCCACGGCGGTAATCGGCAAGGACGGCCCGTTCCCACCGCCGCCGCATGCGGCCAGCAGAACCCCTGACAGCAGAGCGCCGCAGCGCGAAAAAGCCCGGATGCGCATGCGCGTCTCCTGAATGAACCACGATGCGGGCTAGTCGGCGCGGCGGCTGGACCGGTTCCGCGGAGGGCAGGATCGAGCCTTGCCGCGCAAGGCATGGACCTTCGCTTATGCTCGCAACATGAACAGACCCAAGCCTTTTTCGATGATCCGCGAGTTCCATCTCGCCGACTGGTTCACGCTGGGAAATGCCTTCTGCGGCGTTGGTGCCCTGTTCTCGGTGATGACCTACCTTCAGAACCGCGAACTGCTGCATCTGTATTACGCCTGCGCGCTGATCCCCGCGGCACTGGTGTTTGACGTGCTGGACGGACGCATCGCCCGCTGGCGCCAGAAAAGCTCGGCCATGGGCCGGGAGCTGGATTCGCTGGCGGACGTGATCTCCTTCGGCGTGGCACCGGCGGTGATCGCCTATGGCTGCGGCATGCAGGGGATGTGGGACCGCATCATCCTGGGCTTCTTCGTGGCGGCCGGTGTGTCGCGTCTGGCGCGCTACAACATCACCGCGGAGACCCTCAGCGCCGACACCGGCAAGGTGACCTACTTCGAAGGCACCCCCATTCCGACGTCGCTGCTGCTGGTGATCGTGATGTGGGTGGCAGCCGCGCAAGGCGCCATCGGCGACGCCCTCTGGTTCGGCGAATTGAAGCTGGGCGGCTTCATGCTGCACCCCCTGGTGCTGATGTTTGCGGTGTCCGGCTCCCTGATGATCAGCCGGATCCGCATCCCCAAGCTCTGATCGACAGCGGCGGCCCATGCGCCGCCCCCTCGCGCGGTCCACGGTGCGGGGCCCCAAAAGCAACGGCGCTCCCGAAGGAGCGCCGTTTTTTATGGAAGGCCCCGAAGGGCCGCCGGGCGAAGGCTTACTGACGTCCGCCCAGGATGCGGTTGCTGCGCGCCGCCAGACGCTGCAGGCTCAACGCGACGCTGTCCGACGACGAGCGCGCCGACAAGGTCTTGGCGCGACCCTCCATGCCGAAGGGCTTGGTGGGGCAGGTGCCGTTGCTGCGGTACTGCAGGGCCGCCGCGAGCATGCGCTCGGAGGCGTCGCCCAGCGGACGGGAGAAGTCGTCATCCATGGAGCAGCCCGGCACGCCGGTGGCGCCTGAACCGGCCGCCACAAAGCCGTCGGCATAGTCACCGAAGCCCTTGTTGTTGGTGCCGACGAACTCGATGGGGAAGTAGCTGTAGCCGCAGTTGTCCTTGCCGGTAAAGCCATAGGGCTTGCCGCAGGTCGTGCCGCCCACCAGCACCACCTGCACATCCACGCCGCGCAGGCCGTTGATGATGGCTTCGCTGGCCGAGCAGGTGCCTTCCTGCGCCAGCACGAACACCCGCTTGAGGTTCAGCGTCGGCAGCGGCACCGGGGTGCCGGAGCAGCGGTCGTTCACCAGGTTGCAGGAGGTGTCGTAGAACGGCGTCTTCGACGACTGGCTGTTGGTCTCGGCCGAGCGCAGGCTGTTGTAGCGCAGCTGCTCGAAGGTCTTGCCCGCAGTCGGGGTCGGGCCGGCAATCATGTAGGCCAGCTCGCTCGCGATGAACAGGTAGCCGCCGCCGTTGTAACGCAGGTCCAGCACCAGGTCGGAGACGCCCTGGGTCTTGAAGTTCTGCATGGCGGTGATCAGCTGGGACTCGGCGGTGGCAATGTGGTCATTAAAGACCATGTAGCCCACCTTCGTGTTGTCCGCAGCCGTGATGACCTGCGAGGTCAGCACCGGTGTCTTGGTGACGTTGGTGGCGGTGAGGGTGAGGTCCCGGCTGCCGCCGCCATTCGGCTGCAGCACCAGGCGGTGGCTGCCGGAACGGGTGGGGTACAGCGCCTCGTTCAATGCACTCACGCCGGTGCTGGTGGGGTCGTCGGCCGAGACACCGTCCGCGGTGACCAGGGTGTCGCCACGCTGCACGCCGGCGGCGGCAGCGGGGCTGTTCGGTTCCACGTAGGCCACGCGGATCTGGCGCGGCGGGGTGGCCTGCGCGAGATGCCATTCCACGCCGTAGCCCAGCACGACGCCAGAGCCTGACAGCGAGTTCCACTCACGGGTGGACATCACAAAACTGAACTGGTCTTTGAGCTTGCCGCTGGCCGTGACCTTGGGGGTCAACAGGTCGGTGAAATAGGCGTCCAGCGCCGCACCGACGTCACTGCCGCTGTACTTGGCACTCGAGGGATCCACGCCGGGCACTTCGTCGCGCCAGAGGTAAGCCTCGTCCATGTAGGCGCGAACCCAGTTTTTCTCGGTCGAGAGGCTGGCGGTACGCAGGTTGGCGGGCGCTTCCAGGTTGTTCGGGGCGCATTGCTGGGCGTAGGTCGCGCTGTTCACCGGGGGCGGAGGCGCCGAACCACCGCCACTGTCCGATCCGCCGCCGCCGCCACAGGCTTGCAAAACCAGGATCGTCGCCGCGCCGGCCAATGCCAGGCGGGTACGCCGCAAAGTTGCGGGCAAAGTCATCGAGCTGTCCTCCCAAGGGATATGGAACCCGTGTTTTGCGGTTTGCCCACATCCGTTAACTAACTTGAAATGATGCGAGCGCGAGTTATAGCCCCAAATCCTGATCAGCCAACAACTTAAACAATTGGTTCCAACTTTAGGGTGATATGAGGTTCGCCCACGACACCCAGGGTGCCGATCCAAAGCGCCAGGCCTTGCCGGCCAGGGTCGGGGAGGAGGGTCAGGCGCTCGCCGGGGGCGAGCCAGTGGTCCTGCGGCCAGCCCTCCCGGGTGATCCACACCGGTCCGGTGACGGCGGTCAGTTGCAGCGGACCTCGCCAGCGCAGACGCCGGCTGGCGCCGTCGGCGGGAAGGAGGACCATCCGCGGCGAGGGGCGCGTCTGCCAGCGGAGCGGCGCCCAGGCGCGGAAGCGCGCCGCCGGCGCCTGTCCAGATCCCGGTCCAGGTCCAGGTCCAGGGGGCGCAGCATGGCGGGCAGCAGCGAGCGTCGCACGCAGTCCGCTCAGCAGATGGCGGGGCCTGGCAGGAGCCAGGAGCGGCGGGTGGGGGCTGGGTTTGAGCTGCATGGGGCCACGATAAGCAGCCGCTGTGGCGCCCACCATCCACAGCGCAGGGCCAGTTCAGCGCACACAGCCACAGGTCCGGCAGGCTCTGTGCTGGCCGGCTTGGCCGCCATCTGTACTGGTCCGCTCACCAGCAAACCACACAGAATGGGTGGCATGGATGCCGCTGCCCTGCCCCTTTATCTGCAACTGGCCGATCGACTGGCCCGCTCGGTGCGCGCCGGCACCCTCAAACGCGGTGAACGGCTGCCCTCGGTCCGTACGCTGGCGAGTCAGCATGGGGTATCGCTGTCGACCGCGGTGCAGGCGTTTCGGTGGCTGGAGGATGCGCGGCTGATCGAGGCCCGTCCGCGCTCCGGCTACTTCGTCGCCGCGCGGCCGCCCCGGCTGCCCGAACCGCAGGCCTCGGTGCCGGACTCCGCCTCCCGCATGGTGCAGCTGGACCACCTGGGCTCGCAGGTCATGGCGCTGTCGCAGGATCCCGACTTCCTCTCCTTCGGCGCGGCCTGCCCGGGTGCCGAGCTGTTCGATCAGGAGCGGGTGCGGCGGGCGCTGACCCGCGCCGTCACCCGGCACCGCGACCTGCTGTGCCATTACCCGCTGGGCACCGGTATGGAAGAGACCCGCCGTGCCGTGGCCCGCCATGCGTTGGGGCTGGGTTGCGTGCTGCGCCCGGAAGCGGTGGTGATGACCAACAGCTGCATGGAAGCGATCAGCCTGGCGCTGCGCAGCGTCTGCAAGCCCGGTGATGTCGTGGCGCTCGAATCGCCCACCTACTACGGCTTTCTGGAAATCCTGCAGACCCTGCATCTGCGCGCACTGGAAATTCCGACCCATCCGCGCCATGGGCTGTCGATCGAAGCGCTGCAGCTGGCGCTGGAGACGCAGCCGGTGAAGGCGGTGCTGTCGGTGCCGACGCTGTCCAATCCGCTCGGCGCCAGCATGCCGGTGGCGGAGCGGCGCCGGCTGGCCGCGCTGGTGGCCCGGCACGACATCGCGCTGATCGAGGACGTGCTCTACAACGACCTGTGTGAGCAGGAAGACAAGCGCCGTGCAGTCAAATCCTTCGACAGCACCGGCCACGTGATCATCTGCGGCTCGTTTTCAAAGACGCTGGCACCGGGCCTTCGGCTGGGCTGGGTGGAGGCGGGGCGCTGGGGCGACGCGCTGCGGCGGACCAAGGCCGTGCAATCCGGCGCCCAGACGCCCGTGCTGGAGCTGGCACTGGCGGATCTGCTGACGCAGGCCGGCAGCGGTGCAGCGCTGCGCGCCCTGCGGGCCACGGTCGCCAGCCGGGTGGACCAGGCCAGGACCCTGATTGCGGAAAGCTTCCCGCGGGGCACCCGGGTGTCGGCGCCTGCCGGGGGGTTCACCTTGTGGGTGGAGTTGCCCGAAGGCTTTGATTCGGTGGCGCTGTATGAGCGTTGCCTGGAGGAGCGCATCGTGATTGCGCCGGGCTCGATGTTCTCCGCCAGCACTCGCTTTCGTCATTGCATCCGGCTGGGTGTGGGCGGGCATTGGCGGGCGGAGCACCCGCAGGCGCTGCGACGCATCGGCGCGTTGGCGCAGGCGCAGGTAGATGCGCGAGTGGATGCCCGAATGGACGTGAAGGCCGATGCGCTGCGGCAGGTGGCCAGCGAGCGCGCCGATGCCAGCGCCGCCCCTGGCAGTGCGACCACAAGTCTCAGTACTCGCGCACGGGACGCCGTTGACCCTGACGCTGGCGTTCGCGCGGGCGACGCCCTCAGCCCTGCGCCCAGGCGTCGCCGCTCGCCAGACCTTGCGGCGACTTGAGGCGCTGCACCGCCGCCGCATCCCCTTGCAACCAGGCCCGCCACCAGTCCGTGGTGACGGTGCGGATCACCGCCGCATGGTGGTCCGCCAGTGCCACGGGTGCCTCCGGCCGGCCGCGACCGGCCAGGCGGGCGGCGCGCCCGGCACCGACTTCTCCGCTGCCGCCGAAGGTCTGATGGTCCGCGCCTTCCAGCCAGAGCTGCGCCTTGGCGCCGGGCGGCAGATGCGCATACACCTCGCGGCGATAGTCGCCGGAACGCTCGCTGCCCAGAGGATCTCCATCCAGGCTGCCGGTCATGCACAGCATCGGCCGGGTGATGGTGCGCAGGCCGTCCGGGTTGGAGCCGGCCGCGGGACTGAAGGCGGCAAAAGCTTTGAATCGGGGTTCGGCGAGGTCCGATCCCAGGCGCGCCGGGAAGGCGCGACCGGCCACCGCCAGCGTCGTATGCGCGCCGAAGGAGTGGCCGGACATGCCCAGCGCATCCGGCTGGATGCGCACCCAGCCGGCTTCACCCGACTGCTGCAGCTGAAGCAGCCGCGCCACCGCAAAACGCACGTCGCGGCAGCGGGCCACCAGTTGCTCCACGCTGGCCGCGGCCTTGACCGCACGCAGACCGCCGGCCCAGATGGCGCGGTCGCTGCCCGCATGCTGCAAGTGCAGCGTGGCAAAGCCGGCCTCGGCCCAGGCGCGGGACCATTCGGCGCCACCGTCCAGGCTGCCGCCCAGGCCGTGGGAGAAGATGATGAGCGGCACGGAGCCTGCGCCGCCCCGGGTCTCGGGCAGGCGCAGTCGCCAGGGGATGTCGCGCTGGCGCTCATCGTCCCGCCAGACGTTCTGCAGCACGGTGCCGGGGCCAGGGTCGGCCGCTCGGCCCGAGGCGCCACCGGTCTGCGCCCAGGACGCTGCGGTCCAGCTGGAGGCCAGCAGCGGCAAGGCTGCGGTACGGAGGAAAAGTCGGCGGATCATCGGCATGACCCATTGTGCAGAGCCTGCCCGGCGCTTCACATCCCCTCGGGCCCGGATTTACACCCGCGCCACATCGCCGTTACCCGGCGTTGACAGGGCACGCCACCGGCTTCACCGTCTTCAACCGCAAGGCCCAGCACACCCCGGCCACCAGCAGCACCACCCCCGCCACCGAGACCGGTCGCGGCCACTCCCCACGCAGGCATTGCGCATAGGCCAATGCCGACAGCGTCTCGAACACGATCAGCTGTCCCACCAGCGCGGTCGGCAGCCGTTGGCTGGCCTCGTTCCAGCACAAGGTGCCCAGCCACGACGCCAGAAGCCCCACGGCGAGCATCAGCCCGACGTAAGCCCAGGGCCGCGGCCCCGCCGGCAGCGCAAAATCGGCGGGGAACAGCGCCACGCCGGCCGCCTGCAGCAGCCCGATGCCCAGGAAGGCCAGCAGCGCCATCGGCAAGGTGACCAAACCCTGCGCGGTGGCCCAGGCGCGGGGGCTGCGGTCACTGTGGGCACGCAGCCAGTCGGCATTGCGGATGGGATACCAGGTCCAGCAGGCCACTGCGATGCAGGCCAGCAGCGCGCCTTGCAGATAACGCGCCCGATCCGCCTGCGCCACCGCCGCCTGCTCCACCTGGTTCACACAGGCAATGCCCGCGGCCATCAGCAGCAGCGCGGGGGCCAGCTGCGCCCAGCGGTAATGCCCGTCGCGTGCGGCATTGCGGTGGTTGGAGCACAGCGCGATCACCACCGGCAAGGTGCCGATCAGCATGGTGGGCAGCGGCCCGCCGGCCCGCTGAATGGCGGCCGAGAGCGTCAGGTAGTAGAGGAAGTTGCCGATGGCACTGAGCCGGCAGGCGGCCCACCAGTCGGCACGGCTCAGGCGCGACAGCTCGCGTCGGTCCAGCAGGGCCAGCGGCACCGCAATCAGTCCGAAAGCCAGATACCGGCCTGCGGTCAGCCAGACCGCCGGATAGTCGGGCAGCAGCAGGGGCGCCACGAACACCAGCCCCCACATCAGGCCGGCCGTGAGCGCAAAAAGAAGTCCGATTCCCATGCCCGGCAGTGTGCGCGGGCCTCAGCGGCGCGGTCTTGTACCCAATTGCTGTTGATAACGCGCCGGCGTGACGCCGTAGCGCCCGGCGAAGCTGCGGGTGAGGTGCGCCTGATCGGTCAGCCCCACGGCGGCGGCCACATCGGCGGGGGCGTCTCCAGCGGCCAGGCGGCGTTTGGCATCGTGCAGGCGCAGGGCCATCAGCGCCTGCTGCGGCGTGGCGTGGTGGCAGGCCTTGAAACTGCGCAGGAAGTGGAAGGGGCTGAGGCCCGCGACGGCGGCGAGGGTGGCGGTGTCCAGCGTCTGGTCCAGATGGGCGCGCATGTAGTCGATCACCGGCTGGAAGCGCGGCGCGGCCCCGTCGCGCTGCTGGGGTGCGCGGCGGGCATGGCGGCTGACTTCCTGCACCAGGTCGAGCAGCGCGCTGTCGAAAGCGAGCGGCTCACGGGCCTGCCAGAGAGTGGCAATCAGACCGGCGGCGCGGGTGGCCGAGGCCGCATCCAGCGCCACGGCAGCATCAAAACGCCAGGACGGCCCGCCCCAGAGCCGGTTCAGCATCGACTCCTGCAGGTAGACCATCCGGTAACCCCAGGCCTGCGGCGTCGCGGCCTGACCGGTGTGGATGTCCTCCGGATTCATCAGCATCAGCGAGGCGCTGGGGGCCAGATGTTCGCCGCCCCGCCAGCGGAAGCGGCCGACGCCTTCGGTGATGGCGCCCAGACCGTAGGCCTCATGGGTGTGGGGCTCGAAGCTGTGCCGAAGGATGTGGGCATGGTAGAGCTCCACCCCGTCCCGATGTGCGGGGCGTCGGTAGTGGGCCTGGTCGTCAGCATGCTCGAAAACGGGCGGCATGCTGCGAAGTGTAGGACGACCCTCACACCATGCCGGGTGTCATCCCGGTCCAGCGCCGGAACGAGCGGCGGAAATTGCTCTTGTCGTGAAATCCCAGCGTCCGGGCGACGCTCTCGACCCGCTGACCGTGCAGCGTCATCAGGTAGAGCGCCGCCTGCGCCCGCACCTGGTCGAGTTGCGCCTGATAGTGGGTGCCCAGCTGGGCCAGTTGCCGTTTCAAGGTGGCCGGGCTGATGCCGAATCGGCGCGCACAGGCATCGAGCGTCGGCGGGTTCTCAATGGCGCTGAGCAGACCATCGTCCAGCGCGGCCAGCTGTCCCCGCCACAGCGCTTGCGGGTCGGCCCCCTGCGTCAACGCGTTCACCGCCACCGTCGACGGCCGAGCCGCCGACGACCACGGCACGGTCGCCTCCACCATCGGCAGCCGCATCGCATCCACCTGGCAGCCGAACTGCAGGTCGGTGCCCAGATGCGCCGCATGCTGTGACAGCTCCGCCGGGCGGGTGCGGTTGAAGCTGAAGCGCCACGGCAGCGGTCGGCCGCCGAGCCACTGCGCCATCGCGGTGACGGCCGTCATCTGCATGTCCACCAGCAAGGGCTGCATGGGCGCTGGCGCCCCGCAGGCTGGCGTCCAGACCAGTAGCAGCTCATCCCGGCTGTGCAGCAGGCGCGGCGTCAGCAGCGGGGAGAGTCGGGCCGCATAGGTGCACAGCAGATGCAAGGCCTGGCGCAGGTCGGCGGCCTGCTGCAAGGCCTGGCTCGCCAGACCATAGTGCCCGGGCAGGCTCAGCTGACCCAGCACGAAGCCCACATCGCGCGCTTCACGGTGCAGGGTCGCCAGCATCCCCAGGAGCTGGCGCGGCGACAGCAGCTGCCCCGCCGTCAGACCGAGCGGCGTGAGCCAGTCCTGCGCGCCCAGGCCCCGGCTGTGCGCGAACTCTGCCAGCAGGGCGCCCTGATAGGCCCAGGGAATGAAAGCCGTGTCAGCGCCGTAATGCAGGGGCTGCCCGGCGGGCAGGCTGCTGCGCAGCAGCGCAAGCGCTTCACTCATCGCAACTGCTCCAGCAGGCGCAGCAGTTGGGTTTCTGCATCCACCTCCGGATTCAGCGGCGCCTGCGCCATGCGGGCGGTCAGCCGCGCCCGCGTGCGGCCATCGGCGCAGGGATGCACATGCGCGCTGAGGGCGCCGAGCAGGTCCTGCGGCAGGGCGCGGTCCGTCTGCGGCAGCAGCGCGACAAAGCGGTCCGCCGCATACCGACACAGCAGGTCGCCCGGCCGCAATTGCAGCAGCAGCAGCGGCCCGGTGGCCTGCAGCAGCCGGTCCGCCTCCGCCAGCCCGTGCTGCCGCGAGAGGGACGCCAGATCCGCCCATCCCACCATCACCATCACCGCAGGCTCGCTCCGCGTCTGGCGCTGCTGCAGTTGCTGCTGGCGCAGCTGATTCAGCAGATAGGCCCCGTCTCCCAGCTGGGTCAGGCGGTCGATCTGCGCATGCTCGCGATAGCCCCGCTCCCGACCGCTGCGCAAGGCATTCAGCGCCAGCTGCTCCTGGCGCCACAGGTGCAGTCCCCAGGTCAGCCCGATCATGCCGACGAGCTGAAAGCCCGACTCCATGCCCAGCAGCAGGCTGAAGTCCCGGGGCAGTTTCCAGAATTCGTCCATCAGGTCGGCCCAGCCGCCCATCAGCATGCCCGACAGACCCAGGCACAACCAGGTGGTGACACGCCCGGCCAGGCGGCTCGCACGCAGCTGGACCAGCCACAGCGCCAGCATGCCCACGACCAGGGTCTCGCTGAGAATGTCGATCCAGCGCCAGGCCGCCATCGGCTTGGCCACCGCCCAATGGGCAAAGAGCCAGGTGATGCCGCACATCAGCAGCATCAGCGCATGACCAAAATGGCGCGAGCCGGCCACCGGAGCGAGCACCAGCGGCGGGCGCGGCAGGACAAGTTTCATGGCGCGCGATGCTAGGGAGGGTTTGTGACAGTGGATGGCGCCGCCGCCGCGGGGGGTTCAAACAGCTCACGGGCCGCCTCCCCGTGCGCTGCACGGCGGTCGGCATGGCGGGAAAGCCGCACTGTCATGCAAGCGCCACGCGGGGTTCTCACCATCCGCCCCCATTGCTGACTCCTGGACTGCCCTCATGCGCACCCCGCCCCGCCCCACCCTGCTGGCCCTGTGCCTCTCCAGCCTCTGGATCGCCCCGGTACTGGCCGGACAGGCTGCACCTGCACCTGCACCTGCTGCGAGCGCTTCGGCAGCGACAGGCGCCGCCGTCCCAGGTGCTGCAGCCAAAGATGCTGCGGCTGCAGGCACCGTTGCAGGCACCCCCACGCCGCAGAAGCTCGACACCGTCGTGACCACCGGCCAGGCCGCCGCCCTGCGCTCGGCCCTGGACAAGCAGACGGCCGCCACCGGCATCGTCAACGTGGTGCATGCCGACGGCATCGGCCAGTTGCCCGACAACAATGCCGCCGAGGCGCTGGCCCGACTGCCGGGCGTGTCGGTGGAACGGGACCAGGGGGAAGGTCGCTTCATCCGCGTGCGTGGCCTGGGGCCGGACTACAACACGGTCACCATCAACGGTGCCGTGGCACCGGCTTCGCAGTCCGACCGCCGCGCGCCCGGGCTGGACCTGATCCCGGCCGGCCTGATCCGCTCGCTGGAAGTGAACAAGACCCTGACGCCCGACCAGGACGCCAACTCCCTGGGCGGCACCGTCACCGTGCGCACCCTCAGCGCCTTCGACCAGCCGGGCCGCCTCTTCACCCTGGACGCCGGCCTGAATCACGATGCCAACGCGGGGCAGACCCGTCCGCGCGGCTCGGTCGCCTTTGCAGACCGCTTCGGCGGCGGCACGTTGGGCCTGGTGGTGGCGCTGTCCGCCGACCAGCGCCGATTCGCCAGCGACAACGTCGAGACCGGCGGTGACTGGAGCGACGGCCAGCTTGGCAGCTTCGAACTGCGCCGCTACGAGATCACCCGCGAGCGCCTGGGCGCTGCGCTGAACCTCGACTTCCGGCCCGATACCGGCCGCAGCTTCTACCTGCGCAGCTTCAGCAGCCGCTTCACCGACGAGGAGAACCGCCAGTCGATGAAGGTGGCTTTCGCCGCCCCCCTGGCGCCCGGTGCGCTCGGCAACGCCACCATCAGCCGCGGCGTGAAGCAGCGCCGGGAGATCAACAAGTCCTCCGCCGTGGTGCTGGGGACCGAGTGGACGCAGGGCGTGTGGAAGGCCTGGGCGGAAGTCGGCGCAGGCCGCGCCAGCGAGGACAAGCCGGACACGCTCAGCTCCTCCGCCTTCACTGCGGACGTCAAGGGCCTGGGCTACACCAGCACGGTGCGGCCGATGCCCACAGCGCTGGCCAGCCTGAATGACGCCGGGAACTTCAGCTTCAACAAGGCCAAGATGGAGCAAAGCCACGCCAGTGACCGCGTCCGTCATGCCAAGGTGGACCTGCAGCGTGAATTCGACGTGGCCGGCTGGGACCTGGACCTGAAAGCCGGTCTCAAGGCCACCCGGCGCGACAAGGACAACGAGCAGGAGGTCTTTGCGCCCACGGCCAAGCTGCTGAAGAAGGCGCCCTACAACCTGAGCTCGGCCCAGCTCAAGCTCGGCAACTTCCTCACCGGCGGCACGGTGGACTATCCATGGACCTCTTTCGGCCCCGCCATGGACCCCGGCACGCTGCGCAAGCTGTATGCGACGTCGCTGCCGGATTTCCGTGATGCGGTGGATTCGGAAGTGAACGACTACGCCATGCGGGAACGCACCGATGCGGGCTATCTGCAGGGCACGCTGGAACAGGGCGGCACGCAGTGGATCGCCGGGGTTCGTGGCGAGCGGGTCCGTTTCCAGGCGGACGGCATGTCCTCGGTGGATGACACCCTCAGCCCGACCACCCTCCGCAACAGCACCCATCGCTGGCTGCCGGCGCTGCTGCTGCGACAGCAACTGGCGGCCGAGACCACGCTGCGCGCCGCCATCACTCACACCCTGGTGCGGCCGTCGTTTGACCAGCTCAGCCCCGGACTGACGGTGGACGGCGATGAAGCCACGCTGGGCAATCCGCAGCTCAGGCCGCTGCGCTCGCGCAATCTGGACCTGGGCGTGGAGCGCCGGCTGGGACGTGACGGCGCGGTGTCCGCCTATGTGTTCCACAAGAAGATCCATGACTTCGCCTTCCAGACCGACATCGCGGGCACACCGGGCTGGGAAGGCTTCAGTCATGTGCAGACCTACGCCAATGGGGGCGCCGCCACGGTGCGCGGTCTGGAGCTGTCCTGGAGCCAGGCGCTGAGCACCCTGCCCGCGCCGTGGAACGGGCTGGTGCTGGGCGCCAACGGCAGCTTCGTCCGCTCGCGCGCCAGCATCGGCGCGTATGACGGCGGGGTGTATCAATCGCGCCGCATCTCGCTGCCCAGCCAGTCGGACCGCAGCATCAACCTGAGCCTGGGCTGGGAATCTGCGGCCTTTGCGGCGCGTCTGGCGTTGAATCACAAGTCCCCGTATCTGCTGGAAGTGGGCGATGTGCTCAATGCGGCGCAGGACCGGCGCGTGGACACGCAGAACCAGCTGGATGCATCGATGCGCATCCGTCTGCTCAAGGGCCTGGACCTCAACCTGGAAGCGCTCAATCTGAGCAACGAGCGCTATTACGTCTACCAAGGGGACAAGGCCCACAACGTGCAGTACGAGCGATACGGTCGGGCCTACAAGGTCAGCGTGAAGCTGGCGATGTTCTGAAGGAGCGGGCGTTGAAGATGATCACCGGAACCATGCACAGCCGCGCACACCGCGGCTGGATCGGCGCGGCGCTGCTGGCGGCGGCGCTGACGCCCTGGTCGGCCCAGGCGCAGGGCCACGGCCAGACCCAGACCCAGTCCCAGGCGCAGGCACAGACGCCAATGCAGACACCGAGCCTTGCGTTGGAACTGGCGAAGTCCGGCCTGCGCCTGCTCGACGGGCAAGGGCGTGTTCAGGCTGAACTGCCGATGCGCGCCAAGCGCTGGGACCACCGCCAGCTGCCTGACGGCCGCACCGTGGCGCTGGTGCAGGACGCCGACAGCGGCGTCCTGCGCCTGATCGAAGCGCGCCAGGGACATCTGGAGGAACGGCGCCGCTGGGACGGTCCTGCCTTCAATGTGGAGGCGCTCTGCCTCTACCTGCCGCCCGCGCAGCCGCTGCTGCAGGCCTTTGTGCTCGGGGATGACGGCATTGGGGAGCAGTGGCTGGTGGATGAGCGTTCACCCAGTGGCGCGGGGCACGCCCCGATGATGCGCCGGCTCTCCAGCGTCCCGGATGCCAGGGGCTGCGCCGTGGTGGACACCGAAAACCGGCTCTACGTGGCCGAAGCCGGCGTGGGTCTGTGGGCCCAGAGCGCGGATGCGGAGCGGCATGAGCGCCATCTGGTGGCCCCGGGGCTGGCGCCCGCCGACCTGCCGCTGTGGCTGGCCGCGCGGGGCTCGGGACGTGCAGACGCCCTCCCCGTCGTCCAGCCCAGCGGCCAGACCGTACCGGTGCGCGGCAGCGGCGATGCGGCGGACGATCCGGCCATCTGGGTCCATCCGCGCACCCCGACCGCCAGCCGGATCCTCGGCACCGACAAGAAGCTCGGGCTGGCGGTCTACGACCTGCAGGGTCGCGAGACCCAGTTCCTGCCGGTGGGTCGGGTGAACAACGTCGACCTGCGGCAGGGCCTGCGGTATGGCGGCGCCCGCTGGGATCTGGCGGTGGCCTCCCAGCGTGATCGCAAGACGGTGGTCGTCTTCCAGATCAGCGCCAACGGCCAGCTCACCACCGCCGCGGAGCTGCCGACCGGTCTGGACGACGTGTATGGGATCTGCAGCGGACGCAATCCGGCGGGCGGTCTCGACATCTTCGTCAACGACAAGGACGGCCGGGTGCAGCAGATCCGTCTGCAGCGCGACGGCAAGACCTGGACCGGCCAGCCAGTGGCGCAGTTCCGGCTGGACACCCAGCCTGAAGGCTGCGTGGTGGACGAGGTCGGCCAGCAGCTCTTTATCGGCGAGGAGAAACGAGGCCTGTGGCGCCTCGCGCTGGAGGCTGACGGCCGCATGGGCGCGGCGCAACTGGTGCTGCCAGTCGGTGACGTGCTGACGGCCGATGTGGAGGGCATGGCGGTGCACCGCAGTGCCAAGGGTGCGTGGCTGGTGGTGTCGGCGCAGGGCAGTGACAGCTTTGTGGTGCTGGCTGCGCAACCACCGTTCGCGGTGAAAGGCCGGTTCCGGGTGGGCCTCAATGCGGCGCTGGGGATTGATGCCGTCTCCGAGACCGACGGACTGGACGTGACCGCCGCAAATCTCGGCGGGGTCTACGGCGAAGGTCTGCTGGTGGTGCAGGATGGCCACAAGCGCTGGCCGCTGGGGCGTCAGAACTTCAAGCTGGTGCCGTGGGCCGAGGTGATGCGGGTGATGCCCTGACGGTCGGGGGGCGCCGTAGCGCCGTACCGACCGGTCGCCGGGTTAACGGGTCGCCGGGTCAACCGGTCAACGGGTCGGGGACGTGTTCACCCCCGCGCTCGCAGATCGTCCCGTGCCAACTGGGCGAGATCGGCCCCGCGCGAGCTGCCGTCCGGAAAGGACGAGGCGCCGATCCGCAGCCGGACATGCATCAGCTGCCCTTCCCCCACGCCATACGAGCCGCCGAGCGCATGGTGCAGCCGGTGGCGGACCAGGTCGGACTCCGGTGCCCCGGCGTCGATCAGCAGCACGGCGAAGCTGCTCTCGCCCACCTGCACCACCGCATCGGTGCCCCGCACACGGCTGCGCAGACGACGCCCCACGGCCGTCATCAGGCTGGCCCGCTGTTCCTGCGGCACCTCCTCCTGCGCGGCTTCCACCGACTCGGCTTCCAGCCACATCACGGACATCCGGGCCCCATAGCGGCGGCACTGGGTCAGCTGGCGGGTGATCATCAGGCCGAACTCGCCCAGCGATTCCACGCGCGGCACGCTCGGCGCGCCGCCGTGGCGCTGCGGCTTGGCGCGCTGGTCTTCCGCCGTGCCGTCCTCGCAGGGAATGGCCTTGGCGGCTGATTGGGACGAGTACATCTGATCGACTCCGGACCGGGACTTCCTGGCCCTTGCGCACCACTCCCCTCCACGCGGTGCACAAGGTGAGGGCACGACCCGCCTCAATAGCAGCCCGTGTCTCCGGCCTCCCTTGCCACCTCTCAAAGTCGTGCCCTCACTCTCTAAAACGCAGCGGCGGGCCCCAACCCGACATCGCGCGACACAATTCTTCTGAGGGGAAACCCTTGTTTCGGGATCCGTTCGTGCGCTTTGACATCGAACGGGACCGGTCACATGTAACAAAGTCATACAAGGCCGGTAGAGTGCGGGCCCATGACGGAGATCACCCAACTGCTGCAAGCGGCCAGCCAAGGCGACCGGGCGGCGGCCGACCGGGTCGTGTCGCAGCTGTACGGGGAACTGCAGCGGCTGGCACGGCAGCGGATGCGTTTGTCCGGCAGCGTGACCCTGCTGGACACCACCGCCCTCGTCCACGAAGCCTGGTTGCGGCTGGCGGGTGCGCAGGCGGCCGGCTTCCAGGACCGACGTCACTTCCTCGCCTATGCCTCGCGGGTGATGCGCAATGTGGTGATCGACGTGGTGCGGGCCCGGCGGGCGGAGCGGCGCGGCGGCGACCAGACGGCGCTGACGCTCAATACGGCCGTGATCGAGATGGGCCCGCAGTCGGACGACCGCATCCTGCGCATTCATGAGGCGCTGGATGAACTCGCAGACGTGGAACCCCGTCTGGCTCAGGTGGTGGAGATGCGGTACTTTGGCGGATTGCTGGAACAGGAAATCGCGGAAGCACTGGGCGTCACCGAGCGTACGGTGCAGCGGGACTGGCAGAAGGCACGGCTGTTTCTCTCCATCAGCCTGAAGGATTGATCAAGCACGCTGAGCGTGTTGGCTCCAACGACAAGAACAGAGCCCCGCGAGAGGCCACCTGCATGTGACGGCGCCTGAGGAGGCGCTTCCGACAAAAAAACAGAAGAGAAGCGAATGGACGCTCTGGACAAGGAACGTTGGCTGGCCTTGAGTCCGCTGCTGGACCAACTGCTGGACCGGGAGGAAGAAGATCGCCATCGGTGGCTGGCGCAACTGCGCGCGAACGATGCCGCAACGGCGGATGAGCTGGAAGCCCTGTTGGCGCAGCATCAGGCGCTGGATGCGCAGGGCTTCATGGACCGGCCGGCGGCGGAGCAGATCGGCGGCGTCCCGGCGCCGGTGGGTGAGTCACCGGCGAATGAGCCCGACCTGGCGGGTGAGTCCATCGGTCCCTATCAGCTGGAACGCGAAGTCGGCCAGGGCGGCATGGGTGCGGTCTGGCTGGCGCGACGGGCGGATGGCCGCTTTCAGGGCGAGGTGGCCATCAAGTTCCTGAAGGCCGGTCTGTTCGGCAAAGGCGACAACGGACGCTTTGCGCGCGAGGGACAGATCCTTGGCCGCCTGTCTCATCCGCACATTGCGCGACTGCTGGATGCAGGGGTGCACCAGGGGCGTCAGCCCTATCTCGTGCTGGAGTATGTGGATGGGTTGCCGATTGACCGGTACTGCCATGAACACGGACTGGACATCGAGTCCCGAATCCGACTGTTCCTGGATGTGCTGGCCGCGGTGGCACATGCGCATCAGCGGCTGATCCTGCACCGGGACCTCAAGCCCAGCAACATCCTGGTGACGTCGGACGGACAGGTGAAGCTGCTGGACTTCGGCATTGCCAAGCTGATGGACGACGCCACCCAGCCGGCGGCGGCCACCGAATTGACCCAGTTGGCCGGCAGCGCCTTCACGCCGCAGTACGCAGCGCCGGAGCAGATCCAGCAAGGCGATGTGACCACCGCGACCGATGTGTATGCACTGGGCGTGCTGCTCTATCAGTTGCTGGGCGGACGTCATCCCACGGCCGACGACACGCAGACGCATCTGGACCGGCTCAAGGCAGTGGTGGAGCTGGTGCCCAAGCGGCTGTCGGACGTGGCGGCGGGGCAACTGGACCCGGTGATTGCCCGGCAGGCCCGGCTGCTGAAGGGGGATCTGGATACGGTCGTGGCCAAGGCGCTGAAAAAGGCGCCGGCGGACCGGTATGCCAATGCGGAGCAGCTGTCCGCAGACTTGAATCACTGGCTGCTGCACGAGCCGATCACCGCACGGCCGGACACACGCTTTTATGTGCTGGGACGTTTCGTGCGGCGGCATCGGCTGGCCGTGGGCGCGAGCACGGCGGCGGTGCTGGCACTGGTGGGGCTGACGAGTTTCAGCGTGGTGCAGGCGCATCGCGCCGCGCAGGCGGAGCATCAGGCGCAACAGCGACGGCAACAGGCGGACGACCTGCTGAGCTTCATGCTCGGAGAGTTCGCAGACAAGCTTCGACCCATCGGGCGACTGGAATTGCTGGACAGTGTGGGGACGAAGGCGCTGTCGTATCTGGCGACGAGCGAGTCGCTGAGTCCCCAGGAGCGACTGCAGCGGGCGAAGGCGCTGACAGTGCTGGGTGAAGTCCGTGTGTCGAAGCGGGACATGGAGGGCGCACGGGAGCCGCTGATGGCGGCCCAGGCGCTGCTGGAGGGGCCACCGCCGAGCCGGGAACTCGCGGGAGCCTGGTACAAGGCGCAGGGCGCTGCGGCATTCTGGGAGGGCCACTCGTACTACACGAAACGGCAATTTGCGCAGGCGCTGGGGCCGCTGGAGCGGTACGCCCGATTCAGCCGGGCATGGCTGGATGCGGAGCCCGACAACGATGAGGCCCTGACGGAGCTGGCGTATGCGGAGAACAGCCTGGGCTCGCTCCAGCTGGAGAACACCGATTTCGAGGGGGCCGTTCGAAGCTTCCAGGCGTCGATCGAGATCAAGCAGAAAGTTCTGGCCAAAAGTCCGCCGGACAAGACGGCTGCCTTGAAGGCTGAGCTGGCGGACAGCATGAGCTGGCTGGGGACGACCTGGCTGAGAAAAGGCGAGGAACGCGAGGCGCTGCCCGCCTTTTTCAAGGCGATTCAGCTGCTTGAAGAAGTGCACAAGGAACAACCCAGGAACGGGTTCTGGACGTATCAGTTGGCGGCCATGCACCGGGCCACTGCCCAGACGGCGATGGTGCTGAATGACACCGGACTGGCCGTCCGGCATGTGGATGAAGCCGTCCGGATCATGGAGGCGCTTCACACCCAGGATCCGTCCAACATGAACTGGCGCATCAACCTGTTGATGGCGCGCTCCCTGCAGCTGGCCTACCGAACGGACGGCGTCGAGGTGGGGAAGCAACTGGACGCATGGGCCGCCATCGCCGCTGAATGGACGGAGATCGAAAAGAGCACCAAGGCCAAAGAGTCTCCCACCGTGCTCTCCGAGCGCTATCAATCCGATCTCAGCTATGCGAAGACGCTGGCGGCAGCAGGCCGACGCAACGAGTCCATGGAACTCTTCGACCGGGTCCTGGCGGGCGCCGACGCCGGGTTGAAAAGGCGCCCCGACTTCATGCTTCTGCTGATTTATGTGGATGCCTCCACGTCAGCACTGCAAGCCCTTCCAGACAGCGCGGAGTTTGCAATGAAGCGCCAGTCGCTTTGCAATGAACTGGCGGCAGAAATTCAGAAGATGCCGCAATTCATCGGCGTTCATCGAAAGATCACCCGCGCCTGGAATGCTGCCCAATCCTGCCTGGGGAGGGAGTCCTCGGCATTGAAGAACTGATCTTCCCACCACAACCACGAGAGAGAGAAAAACATGACTGCTGAATTCTTTGTGCGTGCCACTCCGAGTGACGACGGCAACTTCGCCGAGTGCAGCTACTACGCTGACAAGCAAGCCACCACGCCCATCCCGGGCTCGACCTTCAATGTCCGCAAGAACGCTGGCGAATGCATCTTCACCGAAGCGGACGGATCGTCGCTGACGCTCATCGGCGCGAGCTTCAGTACGCTGGGCGGAACGCCTGGCATGAACAGCAGCAACTTCTGCCCGGCCGACGCCGACCATTCGATTCGGGTCAACATGCCCACCACATTCATCTGCACCAAGGGCGTCGTCCTGCTGTTCTCGAGCCCCGATGTGGTGGACAACATCTACCCGAGCAGCGACCCGCAAATCATCAACGATGGTCCGCTGCCGCCGCCCCCCGCTGTGGCCGGTTGATGCTGCCACGGGCCGATCGGCCCGTTTTCATTGGGATGAGCGCCTGGCACGCCGTATTGGTAACAACCCCAATACGGGGATTGCCCAGATGCGTTGACGTGTCGATGCCGATGTCTCCATACTCATGAGCCATTGACACCCCAGCCCCGAGGGTCGCGATCTCGCGACCCTTTTCGTTTCCGGAAGCGCCCCCGGTTCTGTCGCCCCGTCCATTCCGCACAACCCAAGAGACCGCTGTTGAATCCCTTTGATTGGATGCGTGGCAGGCGAGCACTGCCGATGTTTCACCAGTCCGAAGTCGTGGAATGCGGCCTGGCCTGTGTGGCCATGATCGCCGCCTACCATGGGCATTCGGTCAACCTCAATGGGCTGCGGCAGCGCTACGCCCTGTCCCTCAAGGGCAGCACCATGCTGGACATCGTCAAGATGGCCGACAGCCTGGACTTCTCCTGCCGCTCCTTCCGCCTGGAGCCGGCGGACCTTCACCGGGTGCAGACGCCCTGCATCCTGCACTGGGACCTGAATCACTTTGTCGTGCTGCGCGAAATGCGGGGCGACGTCGCCATCATTCACGATCCGGGCGTCGGCATCCGCCACGTTCATCCGCGTGAGATGTCCCAGAGCTTCACCGGCATTGCGCTGGAGCTGCATCCGACCAGCCATTTCAAGCCGGTGGAGGTTCGCGTCAGCGCCCGCATGCGGGACCTGTGGACCCGTGTGCGCGGCTGGCGGGGGCCCCTGCTGCAGACGCTGGTGCTCTCCCTGCTGTTGCAGCTGTTCGCGATGGCCGCGCCGGCTTTCCTGCAGCTGGCCATGGATGACGCCGTCTCCCGCATGGACCAGCATTTCCTGCTGATCCTGGCCATCGGCTTCGGTGTCATGTACGGGCTGCAGGCCCTGACCGAAGCGCTGCGCAGCTTCACCGTGCTGCAGCTGGGCCAGGCGATGAGCTTTCAACTCACCGGCAATGTGCTGCGCCATCTGCTGCGCCTGCCTGCGGAGTTCTTTGAAAAGCGCATCGTCGGCGACATCCTCTCCCGCGTGGGGGCCGTCCGGCCGATCCAGGAGGCGCTCACCCAGTCGGTCGTGACCGCTTCGATTGACGGCGTGATGACCCTCGCCACCGCCGCGCTGCTGTTGATCTACAGCCCCGCCCTGGGCGGTGTGGTGCTCGGCTCGATGCTGCTTTATGCAGCGGTGGTGATGGGCCTGTACCCCTTGCGCCGTCAGCGGGAAGAAGAGCTGCTCATGGCCCAGGCCGAGGCGCAGACCTATCTGATTGAATCGATCCGCGCTTCCAAGACCGTCAAGCTGTATGGCCGCGAGGCCCAGCGCGAAATGGTGTGGCGCAATCACTTTGCGGATGTGGTGAATGCCACCCTGGGCAGTGGCAAGGTCGAGGTGGGCACGACCTTCGCCCGCAGCCTGTTGTTCAATCTTCAGCTGGTGGTCATTGTCTACCTCGGCGCCCAGCGGGTGATGGTCAATGAACTCAGCGCCGGCATGCTGTTCGCCATCCTGCTGTACCGGAATCAGTTTGGTGAGCGTGCCGAAGCGCTGATCCGGCAGGTCATCCAGTTCCGCCTGCTGCGCCTGCACCTGGAGCGACTGGCCGACATCGTCACCACGCCGCGCGAGGCGGGCCTGGAGGCTGCCGCGTCACTGCCCGACCGCGAACTGCGTGGCGCCATCAGCCTGCGCAATGTCTCCTTCCGATACGCCCAGAATGAGCCCATGCTGCTGCAGGACGTGTCGCTGGACATCGAACCCGGCGAGTACGTCGCCATCATCGGCAGCTCCGGGGGTGGCAAAACGACGCTGCTCAAGCTGATGCTGAGCCTGTTGCCGCCCACCCAGGGCGAGATCCTGGTGGACGGCATGCCCTTGCAGTCCTTCGGCATTCAGGCCTGGCGCCGCGCCATTGGCGTCGTGCAGCAGGACGACGGCCTGCTGATGGGCACCATCGCCGACAACATCGCTTTCTTCGACCCCCAGCTGGACATGGCCCGCGTGGTGGAAAGCGCCCAGGCCGCTGCGGTGCACGACGAAATCCAGGCCATGCCGATGGGCTACCTCAGCATGGTGGGCGACATGGGCAGCACCCTTTCCGGCGGTCAGCGCCAGCGGGTGTTGCTGGCGCGTGCGCTGTACCGCCGGCCGTCGGTGCTGTTCCTGGACGAGGGCACGGCCAACCTGGACCCGCAGTCGGAACGTCGCATCGCCGACCTGGTGCAGGACATGCCCATCACCCGCATCGTCGTGGCGCACCGGCCCGAGCTGGTGGACCGCGCCACCCGGGTGTTTGAACTCAGCCGGGGCCGGCTGATCGAGCGCAAGGGCCCTGGCGTCGCGGTGGCGGCGCCACCAGCCACTGCGGCGGCGACCGTCACCGCGGCAACGGTCACGGCCTCAGCCTCACAGGCCTCCCCGGGATCCCCGGAGCCTCAGGCTCCCAAGGACGAGCCGGGCGCCAGCGCGCCTCATCCCTCCAGCGAGCCCGCGTGACATGAATCCCAAAACCCTCTTCCGCAAGGAAGCGATCGAGCATCAGGGGCAGCGCCTGCTGGGCGAGGTGCTGCTGCAGGTCCCGGCCGGCGCCCGCTGGGTGACCGCCACGGTGGTGCTGGTGTTCGTATTGGTCGTGGTCTTCCTGTTCTTCGGCACCTACGCCCGCCGTGAGACCGTCACCGGCTGGTTGCGCCCCGAAGGCGGCGTGATCCGCGTCGAAGCGCAGGGCGACGGCGTGGTCGAGCAATTGCAGGCGGTGGAAGGCGACCGGGTGAGCCGGGGCGCGCCCATCGCCACCTTGCGGCTGGACGGTGAGCTGGAGCAGGGTCAGAGCCTGTCGAGCCGACTGGTCGCTGGCCTGGCGCGGGAGCGGCAGCAGCTGGAGCAGCAGCGGGACGCCATCCGCGCCCGTTACCAGCAGCGGGAGGCGCGGCTGCAGGAGGAGATCCGCAGTCTGGAGGCCGAGCTGACCCAGTACCGCCGCCAGATCGAGAACCTGGACCGACGCGCCGCGCTGGCGCAGCGACAGGTGCAGGATCAGGCCGACCTGGCCCGCCAGGGCTATCTCTCCCGTCGCGATGCCGACAAACTCGAAGACGCCGTGCTCTCCATCACCGAGAGCCTTGAATCGGTGCGGCAGGACATGCTGGCCCGCGACACCACCCTGCGCAACACCCGCCATGAGTTGAGCGGCGTGGGCTCCGAGCGGGACGCGGCGCTGGCCGAAGTCGGCGAAAAGCTGGCTGCCCTGACCCAGCGCAATGCCGAGGCCGAGCGGCGCGGTCGCGTGCAGCTGGTGGCGCCGATCGATGCGCGCGTCGGTAACGTGCGGGTGGAGCCGGGCGCGTCGGTCCGCGCCGGCACCCTGGTGGCGGATCTGCTGCCGGTGCAGGGGCCGCTGCGGGTGGAGCTGTTCGCGCCCAGCCGCGCCGTCGGCTTCGTCAAGGCCGGGGACGAGGTGCGCCTGCGCTTTGACGCCTTCCCCTATCAGAAGTTCGGCATCGGTCGGGGCCGGGTGATCAGCATCTCCCGCTCCGCCGTGGACCCGCGCGAGCTGCCGATGGGCCAGCAGGCGGCCGGTCCGGTGTACCGGGTGCTGGTCAGCCTGGACGATGGCGTGCCGGGCCTCGAAGGCCGGGCGGATGCGCTGCGTGCGGGTATGACGCTGCAGGCGGACCTGGTGCTGGAGGAGCGGCGGATCGTCGAATACCTGTTCGCCCCGGTGCTCGGCCTGGCCAAAAACGGCTGACCCGCACCTGCGGCCGGGTCTTGCCTGCCGGCGCACAATCAGCATCCACTCGAACAGCCTGAAGTACGGAGCCCTTATGAAACAGATCGGAGCCGTCCTCGGCAGCGCCCTGCTGGCGGCGGTGCTGACCGCCGGCCTGAGCGGCTGCGCCACCCCGATCAAGGACGAACGTCTGCGGCCGGGCGTGAGTACCGGCGTGGAGCTGATGCAGTACTACGGCTCACCCAGCCGGGTGTGGCCGGAAGCGGACGGTGGCCGCACGCTGGAATACGCCACCCAGCCGTTCGGTCAGACCTGTTACATGGTCCGGCTGGATGCCCAGGACCGCTTCGTCAGCGCGGTGGATGCGCTGGCCCCCTCCCAGCGGGAGCGGGTGCAGCCGGGCATGACACCGGAGGAGGTCACCCGGTTGCTCGGCCGGGAGCGCTCCCGCGTGTTTTTCCGCAACAGCGGTGAAGACGTCTGGGACTGGAATGTGCCGCCGGACATGAACGGCTACCTGCTGCGTTTCAACGTCCACTTCAAGGACGGCGTGGTGCTGCGCACCAGCTACAGCGTCGTCTATCCGGACCGGCGCTTCCTCTGGGACTGATGCCCGGGGTGCGGGCCCCGCCCCGGTGTGTGACGAAATGGTCGTCCGCGTGTCGTCCATCCCCCTCAGGCAGGAACGAATTGGCGGTTCGGTTCACTACACTTCCCCCTGAATCGAGGGGGAAGAGAGAACATGAGGAATCATTCGGCGGCACCGTCCACCCGGGCGATGGCCATGGCCATCGACGGCGTGCTGTGGGCCCTGGCCAGCGCCTTGCTGATGTGGATCGTTTACGGGAGCCCGGTCAGCCGCTGGGATGACCTGCGGCCGGGCACGCTGGCCATCAACTGGCTGTTGCCGCTGTGCATCTGCGTGCTGTTCTGGGCCTGGCAGGGCGCCACGCCCGGCAAGCTGATCGCCGGGGTGAAGGTGGTGGACGCCCAGAGCGGCCGCCGCCCCAGTCCCGCCCAGGCGGTGCTGCGCTGGTTTGGCTACCTGATCTCCGCCGCGCCGCTGTTCGCCGGTTTCTGGTGGGCCAAGCTGGATGCGGAGGGCCGCACCTGGCACGACCGCCTCTCGCGCACGGCGGTGGAACGGAGCCGCCCGCTCCCGCCCAGCGGCCGGGGCCTGCTGTGGGACTACATCGTCTCCCACTGGCGGGGTGAACACAGTCTGGCGCAGAGCTTCTGGATCAACAACGTCCTGTTGAGCTTCCCGCTGACGGCGGCACTGACCGGCGTGATGAGCTGGCTGGCGATGAAGGGCGATGCCCTGCAGGCGGGCAGCATCGCGATGCTGATCGGCTGGCCGGTGATGCTGCTGGTGGATGTCTGGTGCGTGGTGGGCTGCTGGCGCTCGGTGCGGGGATATGTGGAGTCCGGCGGCTCGCTGATGCTGGCCTTCCTGGCGCGGCTGATCATGTTCCTGGGTGCGCTGCAGATCCTGGCGTCGCTGATCATCGGCTTCGTGCCGCAGGTGCCGGAGTTCTGGAAGATGGCCCGCGGCATCGACCCGATCGGTCAGGCCGAGATGAAGATCTCCGCAGACGGCCACACGCTGCAGTTCCAGGGCCCCATCGGCATGGGTGACGCCCGCCGCATGGGCAAGCTGCTGGACACGGCGCCGGATGTGAAGTCCTTCGAGCTGGCCTCGCCGGGCGGCCGCCTGGCCGAGGCGGAAGACATGGTGGTGCTGATGCGCAAGCGTCACGCCACGACCCGTGCCGTCGGCGACTGCCAGAGCGCCTGCACGCTGCTGTTCCTGGCGGGCAGCCAGCGGCACCTGATGCCGGGCGCGCAGCTGGGCTTCCACCGCGCGTCCTCGGGCACCTACAACCCGGCCTTCGACGAGATTGCCAACCAGCATCTGGCGGAGACCTATCGCAAGATGGAGCTGCCGGAGGACTTCATTCAGCGCACGCTGAAGACGCCGTCACGCAGCATGTGGTACCCGACGCCGGACGATCTGGTGCGCCATCAGCTGATCCAGGAGCCGCCCAAGACGCTGGACGTCGCCCTGCCGGACGGCCCGCGCCCCGGGGAACCGGCGCCGCTGTCGGAGTATGTGGCGGCCTTCAAGTCCAATCCGGTCTGGTATCACCTGAATGAACGCTTCCCGGGCGCCTTGAACCGGGCAGCGACGCAGATGCGCACGGCGCGGCTGACGCTGGCCGGGACGGATCAGGAATCGGACGGTGCCCAGATGGCCGCCCAGATGGCGATCACCTCGGAGGTGCGGCAACTGGTGCTGTCGGGTTCGGCGGAGTCACGGCGTCGGTATCTGCAGGTGGTGCGCGGCCAGATGCAGGCCATGCAGGCGCTGGGCGCCGACACCTGCCAGGCCTGGCTGGCGGGCTCGCCGGCGACGCGGCGGCTGATGCCACCTGAAGTGATGGCCTGGGAGACCAACTGGCTGACCAATGCCGCCCAGGAGACTCCGCCGTCCCGCACGCGTGCGGGCGAAGCGTCACGTCTGGAGCTGGAGGTGGTGAACCGCACCCTGGGTCCGCAGGCGGCGGGGCTGCTGTCCCGGCTGTGGTCGGACGATGCCAGCGGCGACACGGCCGGGGTGGTGAGCTGCGAACGTGCGTCGCAGCTGCTGGATCAGATCCAGCGCCTGAAGGTCGCGCCGCGGGAGCTGGCCGAACGGGTGGTGTTCCAGACGCGTTGAGGGCGCGGGAGGCCAGTACCGCCGGTACTGGCTCAATGTGCTTCGTCTGCACCCGGCGCAGCATGATCGGGCGCCAGCCCGGCGGCTTCCCGGGCGCGCATGCGGGCATGCACATAGGCGCCCTGCGGGATGTGCAGCAGGTCGGCGATGCGCCACATCACGTGGCGCTCATGGTCGGACAGCCGGCCATCCGCATAGGCCACGCCCCACATCAGCTCGATCATGCGCAGCTTGCGGGGCATATCCCACGCGTCGATGCGGGAGGTGAACGCAAACAGGTCGGTGGCCTGGCGCGCCGTGCCTTCTGCGAGGTCTGCCAAGCGGTCCGCTTCGTCCGGCGTCAGCACGAATTTCTCGACCAGCGCGCGCCGCACGGCGGTGCGTTCCGCCACGGCGAGCCCTTCGTCCGCGCGCATCACCTCGACCAGAAGCACCGCGGCCGCCAGTTGGACGGCATGATCCTCACCGCAGCCCTGCGCACCGGCCATGGACTCGGGTGACATCAGGCTGTCGAAAAGGTCTTTCAGGGTTTTGAGCATGGGGGCGATGGTGGCACAAGCGGGGGTTGGGTTCCGTGCGCGGGGCATTTTTTGCGCCGGGGTGAGTCGGTCGGAGCGCCGTGTCTCTTCTCCTTCAGCGTCATAGGCGCCCCAGCGAAGCGTTTTCGAACTTGCTGAATTTGTCGTTTTTGTCGATTTATCCTAGACTGGCGGTCTTCCGGGAGAAATCGATGAGCACCCTGTCCGCCACCGCCTCGCCCTCCACGCTGGAGCGGCAATTGATTGAAGGCATTCAGTTTGCGCTTGAGGATCTGGCCCGCAGCCTGGTCGCTCGTGTCACTGAGCTGGTTCAAGAACAGCTTCATGGCACTCGCATGTCCGCCTCGAAGTCGCGCCAAGCGCTTGCAGAGGCGGTGGCCAGTCAAATGCCCACCATGCTGGAACAGGAGTTCATGGCTCGGCTGCTGGGCAATGACCCGTCCGCGCGCCAGCACCGCGCCGTGCTCTCTCACGTACTGTCTGCGGCGGAGGTTCAAGCGGTTGGAGCCGAGTTCTCTCCGTTGCGCCTGCCGCCCCCTCAGAGTCATGAACGCAACCGGCCCGACGAAGCAAGCACGCCGCCTGCGGCCGATGCAGAGCAGGCTGAGGAACTCACCAGTGAGGCCGCTGCCAAGCTGCTCCATGTGTCCCGCACCCATCTGAACACGTTGGCTGACACCGGAGCCCTCGGACGCATCCGGCGGACCGAGGGGGGCCATCGGCGCCTGTTGAAAGCTCACGTGCTGCGTTACCTTGCAGAGACCCAGGATCGGCAACTCCAGGGGCTGGACCAGATGATCGCGGCCACGGATGCACTTGGCATGTACGAAGAGGAGGCAAAGGTACTAAGGCCCCAACGATCCAGACGCCGCTGAAGCCCATGCCACAAGAACCGCCTCCTGAATCCGCCGATTGCCCTCGAGTCGCGTTAGTCGATGCCAACGTTCTCTTCGCACCTCGTCTGCGAGATCTGATGATCCACCTTCACATGGCGCGAGTGATCCATATGCATTGGACGCGCGACATTGAACGGGAGTGGACTCGCAACGTGATTGGGAAAGGAAAGGCCGATCCTGGTGCCGTCGCCCAATGTCTGGAGGGCATGCGGCTCGCTGTTCCGGGTTGGGAGGTTTCAGGCTATGAGCGGCACATCGAGCGCTTCGATGCGATCCACCCGAAGGATAGGCACGTCGCAACAGCGGCGTTTCAGTTGGCCACGGGAGACTGGTCAGGTCGAACAGTCGGCCTGATCACCAAGAACCTGCGCGATTTCCCAGCCCGCGCTTTCGCGTCCACAGGCGTACGCCGCCTGGCGCCGGGTCCCTACCTGGACCGGCTCTATGACATGGCACCAAAGGCTCTCCAGGCGGTCGACGAAACTTGCCGCCAGAAGCTGCGCCGACCTCCGGTCGATCCGCAGAGCTACGTCGACATCCTCATACATCACCAGTGCAGCGCATTGGCCAGGGCTATGGCCCGCGTCTGGAGCGTTCGTTCGCCCTGAGCGCACGCAAAAAAGCCGCGTGGCTCCAAAGGCCCACGCGGCTTCGTGTCAAGCAGCGATGTCAAGCGCTGCCTCAAAGGAACACGGTGTCCAGGTGCCTCGCTGAACCCGCTGATTTTTCGGCGCTTCCGCGCTTCACCACAGATCCGAACCCAATCGTGAACGGGAGCGGCGGCGCTCCGAGCAGTGAAAGATAAGTGTCGGGCAAATGCTGGTGGAGATTCTCGAGCACGTAGGCCACCAGTTCACATGACACTTGGGGAGGCTGAACGACGCCCTGCAAGGGCAGCGGCGTACCCACAGGGGTGTAGCCGTAGCCGACAAGACGCGCAGCGGTCAGCGCAAGCAGGGCGTCAACCAGTGCGCCTCCCTTTGGTTCCGGTTTGTAGAACCCAACCGTTCCAAGGACGTCATTCCAACCGTAGGACACCGTGTCCAGCGTGTTGAAGCACCGCACCACTCGGCCGTCGAGTGGCGTTCCCGGCCCGAAGAGCGCGGCGAAAGCCGCGTTGCCGGGCGTCATGCCAGCGAAGCTCATGACGCGAGGGAGGGGCGCTGCAGGCAGGCTGGACAGCCACAGTCCAAGTACCGGCGCCAACGTGCCGCCGAGACTGTGACCCGTGATCCAGACGTCATCTGCGCTTGCTAGCTGACTGAGGTAGTCCTCCAGCGTCTTTCCGTCGGCACCCACGATCGCCTTCAGCGACGAAAATCCTTCAAATGTGCCACCCGATACCTGTGCGCCGCTGTTTTGCGCATTCGGCCAGTCATGCATGGGTCCGAAGGGACTGTCCTGGTTTGCATCGTCCCAATAGGCCGACGAGAGCGGGTCTGGATAAGTGCCCCGGATGGCCACGACGATCGCCCCCGTCGACCGACTTGTCGCCACATAAGCAAAGTTTGGCGGGGCAGTGTCTGGGCTCGCGGCAGGCATCCAGACCACGCTCCAATCGCCAGGCTCGCCGATGCCATGCACATACCCAGGGATGTCCTCCGGCCAGCCATAGGCGATTCCTGCCAGCGTCATCAGCAGCCCTGGGGTGGGGGCGCTCATGACTTGGGCCCCAGACGGGCGTCGTCGGAGGACAGCATCACGATCGGACCGCCTTGTATGGGCAGCGCGTAAGCCGACTCGTCCACGTCCAGGAGATTGCCGTTCGAATCGTAGTTGTTGAAGACCTGTCGAACAGTCGCGTTGCAGAACAGCTGCGTCGATGCGCTGGTTGTTGGGAAGATTTGAATGGACCCTCGTGCCTGGGCAGAAGACTGCGGGGTACCTCCCACCATCTCCACTTTGCTCATGTCGCTCGGCGGTGTGAAGATGTACTGCACACCGAAGATCACTGTCTGACCTTGGCTAATAGGCACCCCCACGAAGCCGTTGTATTGCTCAATGAACTGGCTCGCAGCAACCTGATTGATGTTGCCGGACGCATCAATGTAATTCGCAAAGAGTGAAATTGATTGATCTGACGACTGAACTACAAAATTCGGCGTTGCCACGTAATAGTAGACGCTGACAGTGGTGTCGGCCCCTCCAACGTTGGTGATCTGCAGAAATGTGCCCTGCTGAACGAACGGGACATTGGGAACGCCAGGCGCAAGAGGCTGAGCAATGACCTCGAATGAACAGATGTAAGCCATGATTCACCATCCTTCCAATCCAGTTAAAGGAAATGGAAGGATTCAGCGTAATGACAGGGCTGTCATCACCAATATATTGGACAGGCAATCGAATACGGCACAGTCGATCGTTAATGGATGATTTCAATGATTCGACTGGCATTTCCTCGCATTGCATGCCCCTATTGGCAGCTGGGCGCTGGACGCGTTCCGGAATTCTGATGAAAACCGACTCAGAATTGAAAAAAGCCGCGTGGCCCCAAGGCTCACGCGGCTTCGTCTCAAGCGACCTTGCTGATGGTCAGCGCACGCGGCCTTCCTTCCAGGCGCTGATCAGCTTGTCATAAGCGATCGTTTCGCCCTTGGGCTTCTCGTTGGCCAGCTTGGCCCACGGCGCGCCCTTGTCGGACAGCCACTTCTTCGGATCTTCCTTCTTGTTCAGCTTCGGCGCGCACTTGGCCATGCCGGCACGCTCCAGACGGGCCATCACCGAATCCATTTCGTCGGCCAGCGTGTCCATCGCCGCCTGCGGCGTCTTCTCGCCCGTGACGGCCTGGGCCACGTTCTTCCACCACAGCTGCGCCAGCTTCGGATAGTCCGGCACGTTGTTGCCCGTCGGGGTCCACGCCACCCGGGCCGGGCTGCGATAGAACTCGATCAGACCGCCGTACTTCGGCGCATTCTTGGTGAAGTAGTCGCTGCGGATGTCGCTGTCGCGGATGAAGGTCAGACCCTGGATGCTCTTCTTCAGGCTCACCGTCTTGGCCGTCACGAACTGCGCATACAGCCAGGCAGCGGCTGTGCGGTTCGGGTCATGATTGGCAAAGAAGGTCCAGCTGCCCACGTCCTGATAGCCGTTCTGCATGCCCGCCTTCCAGTACGGACCATTCGGGCCGGGCGCCATGCGCCACTTCGGCGTGCCGTCCGCATTCACCACCGGCAGGCCCGGCTTGGTCATGTCGGCCGTGAAGGCGGTGTACCAGAAAATCTGCTGCGCGATCTGCCCCTGCGCCGGCACCGGACCCGACTCACCGAAGGTCATGCCCGTGGCTTCCTTCGGCGCGTACTTCTTCATCCAGTCCACATACTTGGTCAGCGCATACACCGCAGCCGGCGAATTGGTCGCGCCACCGCGGGAGACCGACGCGCCCACCGGCGTGCACTTGTCGTCCGCCACGCGGATGCCCCATTCGTCCACCGGCATGCCGTTCGGGATGCCCTTGTCCGCCGCACCGGCCATCGACAGCCAGGCATCGGTGAAACGCCAGCCCAGCGACGGATCCTTCTTGCCGTAGTCCATGTGGCCGTAGATGGGCTTGCCGTCGATGGTTTTCACATCATTGGTGAAGAACTCGGCGATGTCCTCATACGCGCTCCAGTTCAGCGGCACGCCCAGGTCATAGCCGTACTTGGCCTTGAATTTGTCCTGCAGGTCCTTGCGGGCGAACAGGTCGGCACGGAACCAGTACAGATTGGCGAACTGCTGGTCAGGCAGCTGATACAGCTTGCCGTCCGGCGCCGTCGTGAAGCTGGTGCCGATGAAGTCCTTCAGGTCCAGGTCCGGATTGGTGAATTCCTTGCCCGCACCGGCCATGTAGTCGGTGAGGTTCATGATCTTGCCGTAGCGGTAGTGGGTACCGATCAGGTCCGAATCAGAGATCCATCCGTCGTAGATGCTCTTGCCCGATTGCATCGAGGTCTGCAGCTTCTCCACCACATCACCCTCCTGGATGATGTCGTGCTTGACGGTGATGCCGGTGATCTCGGTGAAGGCCTTGGCCAGCACCTTGCTCTCATACTCGTGCGTGGTGATGGTCTCGGACACCACCGAGATTTCCTTCACCCCCTTGGCCTGCAGCTTCTTGGCCGCTTCGATGAACCACTTCATCTCGGCCAGCTGCTTGTCCTTGGCGAGCGTGGACGGCTGGAATTCGCTGTCCACCCACTTCTTGGCTTCCGCCTCACCGGCCCAGGCGCTGTGGACCCCGAGGGCCAGCAGGGCGGCCACGGCCAGCGCGGAATACTTGCTCTTGTTCACGCTTGTCTCCTTCTTCTCATTGAGCATCCCCCGATGAGGATGGATCACCGGCTCCGGGGGAGATGGAGCCGAATCCCGAATACCACTCCGACTACAGCGACCGGTGCCCGCTCACCCCTTGCGCAGGATGAGCGCCAGCACCAGCATCGACACCACCAGGCTGATCCACACGCTGGGCTCGGCCTCCAGCTGGAACCAGCCCATCATCTTCTCGCCCAGGCCCACGAAGGCCAGGTTCAGATACGCCGCCACCAGGAGGCCGATGAAGAGACGGTCGCCACGCGTCGTGCGCAGCGGCAGCCAGCCTTTGCGCAGCGTCGTCGGCGACTTGATCTCCCAGATCGTCATGCCCACCAGCATCAGCACCACGCAGCCGAAGAACACGGCCACCGGCAAGGTCCACACCATCCAGTCAAACATTGTTCATTCCCTCCTCACACCCGGCCCATGGCGAAGCCCTTGGCGATGTAATGCCGCACGAACCAGATCACGATCGCGCCCGGCACGATGGTCAGGGTGCCGGCAGCGGCCAGCGTCGCCCAGTCCATGCCCGAAGCACTGACGGTGCGGGTCATCGTCGCCACGATCGGCTTGGCATCCACGCTGGTGAGCGTACGAGCCAGCAGCAGCTCCACCCAGGAGAACATGAAGCAGAAAAAGGCGGCGACGCCCACACCCGCCTTGATCAGCGGCAGGAAGATCGTCAGGAAGAAACGGGGGAAGCTGTAGCCGTCGATATAGGCGGTCTCGTCGATCTCACGCGGAATGCCGCTCATGAAACCTTCCAGGATCCACACGGCCAGCGGCACGTTGAACAGCAGGTGCGCCAGCGCCACCGCCAGGTGGGTGTCCATCAGGCCCAGCGTGGTGTAGAGCTGGAAGAAGGGCAGCAGGAACACCGCCGGTGGCGTCATGCGGTTGGTCAGCAGCCAGAAGAACACATGCTTGTCGCCCAGGAAGCTGAAGCGGCTGAACGCATACGCGGCGGGCAGTGCCACGCTGATCGAGATGGCCGTGTTGATGGCCACATAGATCATGCTGTTGATGTAGCCGCTGTACCAGGCCGGATCGGTGAAGATTGTCCGGTAGCTGGCCAGGGTGAACTCCCGCGGCCACAGGCTGAAGCTGGACAGGATTTCCTCGTTGGTCCGGAAACTCATGTTGACCATCCAGTAGATGGGCAACAGCGCAAACAACAGATACAGGACCAGGAAGATGCTTCGCTTCTTGAAACGGCGCTCATCCATGGGCGGCCTCCGACTGCTGTGACTGCCCCAGTGACTGCATCCAGTTGTAGAGGATGAAGCACAGCAGCAGGATGATGAGGAAGTAGATCAGCGAGAACGCCGCCGCCGGGCCCAGATCGAACTGGCCGACCGCCTTCTGCGTCAGGTACTGGCTGAGGAAGGTGGTGGCATTGCCGGGGCCGCCGCCGGTGAGCACAAAGGGCTCGGTGTAGATCATGAAGCTGTCCATGAAGCGCAGCAGCACCGCGATCATCAGCACGCCCCGCATCTTGGGCAGCTGGATGAAGCGGAACACCGCGAGCTTGCTGGCGCCGTCAATGCGCGCGGCCTGGTAGTACGCATCCGGAATCGAGCGCAGACCGGCGAAGCACAGCAGCGCCACCAGCGGGGTCCAGTGCCAGACATCCATCACCAGCACGGTGAGCCAGGCATCGGTGGCATTGCCGGTGTAGCTGTAGTCGATCCCCAGCGCCTGCAGACCCGCGCCGAGCAGGCCGATGTCGGCCCGGCCGTAGATCTGCCAGATGGTGCCCACCACGTTCCAGGGAATCAGCAGCGACAGGGCCACCAGCACCAGCACCGCCGAAGCCTTCCAGCCCTGGGCCGGCATGGACAGCGCCAGGGCGATGCCCAGCGGAATCTCCACCAGCAGCACCGCCAGCGAAAAGCCGAGCTGGCGCAGCAGCGCGCCGTGCAGTTCTTCATCCCGCATCACCGCGGCAAACCATTCGGTGCCGACGAAGACACGCCGCTCCGGCGAGATGATGTCCTGCACGGAATAGTTCACCACCGTCATCAAAGGCAGGATGGCCGAGAAGGCCACGCAGATGATGACCGGCAGCACCAGGAACCAGGCTTTCTGATTGACTGGTTTCATGGGGTGGTCTCCTTGAGCACCGGCGCGGTGGACGGAATCAGCTGATCGTCCGCGCCGTAGAAGCAGGTGTGGGCATTCAGGACCTGCAGGCCGATATGGGCGCCCACCACGGGGGGCTGCGCCTGGGCAGGCAGGCGGGCCTTCATGACCTGGTCGCCCAGCGACGCCGTCAGCAGCCAGTAGGTGCCCAGGTCCTGCACCTGCGTCACGGTGGCATCCAGCACGCCTTCAGCGCCAGGTTCGGCCAGCGCGAGGTACTCGGGACGCACGCCCAGAGTGAAGTCCCGCAGCTGAGCGATCGCCGCTTGCGCCACGCCCTGCGGCAGCCGCACCGACTGACCCGCAACTTCCAGCAGCCCCTCCGGATGGAAGCGGCCGGGCAGGAAGTTCATGCCCGGGGAGCCGATGAAGTGACCGACGAAGCGATGCTGCGGACGCTCGAACAGCGCAGCAGCCCCCCCGACCTGCACCGCACGGCCACGGGTCATCACCACGATCTGGTCGGCGAAGGTGAGCGCCTCCACCTGGTCGTGGGTCACGTAGATCAGCGTGAGCTTGAGCTCATGGTGAATCTGCTTGAGCTTGCGCCGCAGCTGCCACTTCAGGTGGGGATCGATGACGGTCAACGGTTCGTCGAACAGGACCGCCGACACATCCTCACGCACCAGGCCGCGGCCCAGCGAGATCTTCTGTTTGGCATCGGCCGACAGTCCGGCCGCACGCTGGTTCAGCTGACCGCTGAGTTCCAGCATTTCGGCGATGCGACCGACGCGCGCGCGGATGCGGTCCGGCGCCACGCCGCGGTTGCGCAGCGGGAAGGCCAGGTTGTCCGCCACCGTCATCGTGTCGTAGATGACGGGGAACTGGAACACCTGCGCGATGTTGCGAGCCTGCGGCGTGAGGCCGGTGACGTCCTTGCCGTCGAAGCTGACCGTGCCCTGCGAAGGCTTGAGCAGGCCGGAGACGATGTTGAGCAGCGTCGTCTTGCCGCAGCCCGACGGGCCCAGCAGCGCATAGGCGCCGCCGTCCTCGAAGGTCATGCGCAGCGGCAGCAGCGCGTAGTCGTCATCGCTGCGCGGGTCGGCGCGATAGGCATGCGCCAGATCCAGATCGATGCGAGCCATCAGCGGCCTCCCCGACGCTCGGGCGCCCGCGTGAGCAGGCCGGCAGCGTCAAACACGTGAACCTGCGAGGCCTGCAGGTAGAGGGTCAGCGGCGTTCCCAGCTCGAAGTCATGCACGCCGGTGAGCTGGGCCACCAGGTCGCCAACTTCGCTGCGCACATGCACGAAGGTGTCGCTGCCGGAAATCTCCGCCAGCTCGACCTGACCCTTCAGCGCCACATCGCCCGGCTGGGCCTGCACCCGCAGCGCATTGGCACGCACTCCCACGGTGACGGCGCCCTGGCCGGGCAGCATCAGGTCCAGGCCCGGCTGCAGTTGCAGACGGTCCCCCCGGCCCTGCGCCAGCAGCAGATTCATCGGCGGATCACTGAAGGCCCGCGCCACCCGCAGCGATGCAGGCCGGTGGAACACGTCCGCCGTCGGGCCGTATTGCAGCAGCTCGCCGGCGTCCATCACCGCCGTGTAGCCGCCCAGCATCAGCGCTTCCGCCGGTTCGGTGGTGGCGTAGATGACGGTCGAGTCCCCCGCGGCGAAGAGCTGGGTCAGCTCGTCGCGCAGTTCTTCGCGCAGCTTGTAGTCCAGGTTCACCAGCGGCTCGTCCAGCAGCATCAGCGGTGCCTGCTTGGCCAGGGCCCGCGCCAGCGCCACCCGCTGCTGCTGGCCGCCGGAGAGCTGCGCCGGCAGCTTGTCCAGATGCATCTCGATATGCAGCTTGCGGGCCAGCTGATCCACCCGGTCACGAACGCCCGCGCGGTCCAGCTTGCCGCGCAGCTTCAGCGGCGAGGCGATGTTGTCCCGCACCGTCATCGACGGATAGTTGATGAACTGCTGGTAGACCATGGCGACGTCCCGCTGGCGGACCGGCCAGCCGGTCACATCGGTGCCATCGACTTCGATGCGCCCTTCGGTGGGCCGATCCAGGCCCGCCATCAATCGCATCAGCGTGGTCTTGCCGGCCTGCGTCGCGCCCAGCAGCACGGTGACCGCGCCGGGTGTCGGACGCAGGTCCAGCGGATAAAGGAATGGCTGAGCCCCGACACGGTGGCTGATACCGTGCAGACTCAGCTCCATGACCTGTCTCTTTGCATGTTGTTGTTGTCAGGGAGGGTGGGAAGGGATGGCTGGCGGAACCAGTCCTCCACCGCGGCGCGCTGCGCCTCGGTGAAGTGCAGGCCCAGCTTGCTGCGACGCCACAGCACATCGTCGGCCGACTGCGCCCATTCTTCTCGGACCAGATAACGCAGTTCGGCTTCGTGCAGGCCCGGAGCGATCTCCGGACCGAGGTCGTTCAGGTTCTCCGCGCCGCCCAGCACCCGGCCGACGCGGCCGCCATAGGCGCGCGCCAGACGGTGCGCCAGGGCCGGTGGGAGCCAGGCGTGGCGTTGCCCGAGGGCGGTGAGCAGGCGCTGGAAGTCGGTATCGGGGCGCTGGGGAGCGCCGATCCATTCATGCAGGTCACCGCCCGGCAGATGGGCTGATTCGGTCCAGGCCTGGCGACGGTCGCCCAGCATCTGGCCGACCATGTCGGCCGCATCTTCGGCGAGCTTGCGGAAGGTGGTGATCTTGCCGCCCCAGACGCTCAGCAGCGGCGCGCCGCCGTCCGAGTGCGGCTCCAGCAGATAGTCCCGGGTGACCGCGGACGGGTCGCCGGAGGCATCGTCCAGCAGCGGGCGCACGCCGGCATAGCTCCACACCACATCATCGGTGGTGATGGGCTTGGCGAAGTAGCGGCTGGCCTGCTCGCAGAGGTAGGCCACTTCCTTGGCCTCGATGGTGGCGCGGCCGAATCCGGCGAGTGCATCGGCAGGCAGTTCCACATCGGTGGTGCCGATCAGGGTGAACTCGTCTTCGTAGGGGATGGCGAAGATGATGCGCTTGTCGGGGTTCTGGAAGATGTAGGCGTGGTCATGCTGGTAGGCCTGGCGCACGACGATGTGGCTGCCCTTGACCAGCCGCAGGCTCTTGGTGGCCAGCGCTTCGGTTCCGGCCGACTGGGCATGCTCGCGCAGGAAGCTCTCCGCCCAGGGGCCGGCGGCATTCACCAGCGCTTTGGCTCGTACGGTGAAATCGCCCGTCGGGCCGCGCAGCGTCGCAAGCCAATGGTCCGCCTGGCGGCGGGCCGAGACCACCGTGGTGCGGGTGTGCAGGCTGGCGCCCTTGTCCCGCGCATCCAGCGCATTGAGCAGCACCAGCCGGGCGTCATCGACCCAGCCGTCGGAATAGACGAAGCCGCGGGTGTACTGCGCCTTGAGCGGCGCCCCCAGCGGCGACTGGCGCAGGTTCACGCCGGTGGAGCCAGGCAGCACTTCGCGCCGGGCCAGATGGTCGTAGAGGAACAGGCCGATGCGGATCATCCAGGCCGGGCGCATCGCTGCGTCATGCGGCATGACAAAGCGCAGCGGCCACATGATGTGCGGCGCGCTGCGCAGCAGCACCTCGCGCTCCTGCAGGGCCTTGCGCACCAGCGAGAACTCGTAATACTCGAGATAACGCAGGCCGCCGTGGATCAGCTTGGTGGAGGACGACGAGGTGTGGGCGGCGAAATCCGAGGCCTCTGCCAGCACGACCGACCAGCCGCGGCCGGCGAGGTCACGGGCGATGCCGGCGCCATTGATCCCTCCGCCCACCACCAGCACGTCACAGGACGCGGGCGGAGCGGAGCCTTCGAATGCAGCAGCAGGACTTGCGGTCACGGCGTCTCCTGGCGCCTCCAGCGGAGACGCGCTTGTGTTCTTCTTTTTTCTTTTTAGCGCGCTTTGCCGCGTTTCCGACCAGGGATAACCCGGTGTTGTGTTCGTTTTGGTTCGCTTTAGTCTGCGCGCCATGAATCCGAATCCCCGGCAGAACGATCTGCTTCAAGAGGTGCGCGCCCGCGGCTCGGTGAGCGTGGAAGCGCTGGCCGAGCGTTTTGGCGTCACCCTGCAGACGGTGCGGCGCGATGTGCAGCGCCTCGCCGAGGCGGGCCTTGTGGCGCGCTTTCATGGCGGGGTGCGGATACCCTCCTCCACCACCGAGAACATCGCCTACCGGCAGCGGCAGGCGATGCAGGCGGACGGCAAATCCCGCATTGCCCGCAGCATTGCGGCCCGTATTCCGCCGGGCTGTTCCCTCATCCTGAACCTGGGCACCACCACCGAAGCGGTGGCGCATGCACTGCTGCATCACCAGGGACTGCGCGTCATCACCAACAACCTCAACGTGGCCACCATCCTGAGCGACAACCCCGATTGCGAGCTGGTGATGGTGGGCGGCTCGGTGCGTCACCGGGACCGCGGCGTGGTGGGCGAAGCGGCGGTCGACTTCATCCGCCAGTTCAAGGTGGACATCGGCCTGATCGGCATTTCCGGCATTGAATCGGACGGCAGCCTGCGGGACTTCGACTACCGGGAAGTGATGGTGGCGCGGGCCATCGTCGAGCATTCCCGCGAGGTCTGGGTGGCTGCCGATGCGACCAAATTCAACCGCCCGGCCATGGCGGAAGTGACGCGCCTGCCGCAGATCGACGCGCTTTTCACCGATGCCCGCCCGCCCGAGCCCTTCCCCGGCCTGATGACCGACGCCGGCGTCGAGCTGGTGGTGGCAGACTGAGCTGCGGTCGCCCCTCACAGCAACATCAAGAGACAAACACCATGACCTACCTGCTGGCCCTGGACCAGGGCACCTCCAGTTCACGATCGATCGTGTTCGATGCGCAAGGCCGCATCGTGGCCATGGCCCAGCGGGAGTTCCGACAGATCTATCCGCAGCCGGGCTGGGTGGAACACGATGCCCACGAAATCTGGGACACCCAGTTGGCCACCGCACGGGAGGTGTTGGCCAAAGCCAACCTGTCGGCCAGCGACCTGAAGGGTCTTGGCATCACCAACCAGCGCGAGACCACGCTGGTGTGGAATCGCAAGACCGGTCAGCCGGTCTATCACGCCATCGTCTGGCAGGACCGCCGGGCGGAGCCGCAATGCGCAGCCCTGCGCGAGCAGGGCCACACCGCGATGGTGCAGCGCAAGACCGGGCTGGTGATCGACGCGTATTTCTCCGGCACCAAGCTGCAGTGGATCCTCGACAACGTGCCGCAGGCGCGCGAGCAGGCCGAGCGCGGCGAGCTGGCCTTCGGCACCATCGACAGCTGGCTGATCTGGCAGCTGACCCATGGTGAGGTGCATGTCACCGACGTCAGCAATGCCGCCCGCACCATGCTCTTCAACGTGCATGAGAACCGCTGGGACGACGAGCTGCTGGCACTGCTGCGCATTCCGAAGTCGGTGCTGCCGCAGGTGCATCCGTCCTCGTTTGAATTCGGTCAGGCGGCGGCGGATCACCTCGGCGCGCCGGTGCTGATCGGCGGCATCGCCGGGGACCAGCAAAGCGCCCTCTTCGGCCAGGCCTGCTTCGAAGCCGGCATGGCGAAGAACACCTACGGCACCGGCTGCTTCATGCTGATGCATACCGGCGGACGGTTCCAGACCAGCGGCAACGGCCTGATCACCACCAGCGCCGCGCAGCCCACCACCACGCCGCAGTTCGCGCTGGAAGGCAGCGTCTTCATCGGCGGTGCGGTCGTGCAGTGGCTGCGGGATGGGCTCAATGCCATCAAGGCCAGCGGCGAGGTGCAGGGCCTGGCGGAGAGCGTGCCGGATGCGGGCGGGGTGATGTTCGTGCCGGCGTTTACCGGCCTGGGCGCGCCCTACTGGGACGCGGAGGCGCGCGGCGCCATTGTCGGCCTGACGCGCGGCTCGACGGTGGCCCACATCGCGCGGGCGGCGCTGGAGAGCATCGCTTTCCAGAGCGCCGCGCTGCTGCAGGCGATGAGCCGCGATGCGGTGTCCGCCGGCGGCGCGCCGGTGAGCGAGCTGCGGGTGGACGGCGGCGCCTGTGTGAACAACCTGCTGATGCAGTTCCAGGCGGACCTGCTGGGCATTCCTGTGGTGCGCCCGAAGGTGATCGAGACCACTGCGCTGGGTGCCGCGTACCTGGCGGGCCTGACCGCCGGCGTCTATCGCGGCACGTCGGACATCGGCAAGAACTGGCAGACCGAACGCACCTTCCTGCCCACCATGTCGCGCGACCGCGCGGAGCAACTCATGACCGATTGGGAACGGGCGGTGCGTCAGGCCTGCACCCGCTGAGCCGCCGCAGCGGGCGGCTCATGAATGCGTCAGTCCTCGCCGGATCAGACGCCGAGCGACTCCCCCGCCCCCAACAGCGTCGCCACGCCCAGCACCGCGAAGATCACCGCGGCGATGCCGTGCACCAGACGGACTGGCAGCTTGTGCGCCAGCTTGTCGCCAATCAGCACCGCCGGCACGTTGGCCACCATCATGCCGAAGGTGGTGCCAGCCACGACCGGCCACAGGTCATTGAAGCGGGCGGCCAGGGCCACGGTGGCGATCTGCGTCTTGTCGCCCATCTCTGCCAGGAAAAAGGCCACGATGGTGGTGCCCAGCACGCCCAGCTTGAAGCGGCCGCCGGTCTCTTCGTCGTCGATCTTGTCGGGGATCAGCGTCCAGACAGCCATGGCGATGAACCCCACGCCCAGGACCCAGCGCAGCACCTGTGGCGAGACCTGATGGGTGATCCAGGCGCCGATGGCCCCCGCGCAGGCGTGGTTGACCAGCGTGGCGATCAGGATGCCGAAGATGATGGGAATGGGACGCCGGAAGCGGGCAGCCAGGATGAAGGCCAGCAGCTGGGTCTTGTCGCCGATTTCGGCGAGGGCCACGAGGCCGGTGGAGATGAGGAAGGCTTCCATGAACACACTCAGCGGCCGAGAGAACCCAATGACCATGCCCACCCCCGGCCGCAACCCGGGGGGCATGGTCAAAGGTCTCGCCAGGCTGGGAACCGGGAGGTTCCTGGCTACCGCACGCCATGAGCCCGAAAGCTCAAGTCTGTTGACGCGGGTCTGCTGAATGGGCCTCTGTCCGGCGCACAGGGACGTGCGGACGCAGAGGCGGGGTGCAGCGGCTACTCCCCAATGACAGCCGACATTCTAACCACAGCCAGTCCCGGCCATGCCCGCTGCAGGGGCTCGGGCCCGCCGGCCTCGCCCACCAGCAACGCCTGCGTGCGGGATTCACGCCAGCTGCTGCCCAGCAGCAGCTGCAGCACCGGGGCGCTGACGGCCTTGAGCCGCTGCGGCCATTGCAGTACGTCGTCCAGGTCGCCCTGACCGATGGCCTCGGCCAGCAACTCGTCGGGCGCGGACTGCAACCGGGACTGCCACTCGCCCAGCGCCAGCGCCTGCGCCATGGCGAGGTCTTCCGGCGTGACCGGGGCGTCGGCCAACCTGGGCAGCAGCTCTCGGGCCTGCGCCAGCAGGTCGGGGACGGCTTCGGGCGGCAAGGTCAGCGACAGGCGCCAGCACACCGGACCGCCAGGCGCTTCGATGTCGTTGCGCCAGGGCCAGGGCATGGCTTCCAGCAATCGTTGCTGGAACAGATGACGGGCCAGTTCGCGCAAGGCCGGTGGTGTGCTGCGAGGCACCGAGGTCTGCAGCACGACGCGGCAGGCCTGCGCTCGAGGCAGGGGAATCAGGCGGGCCAGGCCGGAGGGCGGCGCGGCCGCCGCGACGCCTTGATCCGCCACGCGCGCAGTCAGGACCGCGGGCGGGCTCTTGGGCGCTCGCCAGTCGTCATAGAGGTCTTGGGACAGCTGACGGGCAGTGTCCAGGGTCAGGTCGCCGCACAACAGCAGCTGCGTGCGGTCGGGCTGCCAGTAGAGCCGATGGAAGGCCTGCACCTCATCCCGCCGCAGCCGCTTGAGCGACGCCGCCGTGGGCAGCGGATAGGCCGATCCCCAGAACAGCCGGCGACCGGCCCAGGGCGCCAGTTGCTCCGCATCCGCGCGACGCAGCAGCAGGGCATCCTGGGCGCGGCCACGGACATGCTCCAGGGCCTCGAAGGTCAGGGTGGGCGCGCCCACCAGATCGGCCAGCAGGCTGACCGCATCGTCACACTGGTCCGGCAGCGCTTCCAGGGCCAACGCGGCCGTGGTGGGCGAGAGATCCAGGCGCAGCGGCCGGCCCAGCAGGTCGGCGGCGTAGGCGATGTCGGCGGAGTCCATCGCCTCCTTGCCGCGGCTGGCCCCTTGCGCCAGCATCGTCAGGGCCACTTCCGCCAGCCCTTCGCGGCCGGCCGGATCCTTGAGCCAGCCGCCAGCGCCCATCAGCCGGAGGGAGGTGCGGACCGCCCCGGGGCGTTGCAGCACCATCAGGCGCAGGCCATTGGGCAAACGCGCCTGCTGCAGGGTCAGCGACGGCACGGCAGGCGCCGGGGGCGCCTCCGGCGGTGTCTCGAATCCCCCGGAGGTGCCCGCGGGCGCCGAGGCCTGCGGTCGGGCCTGCAGCACCGACCAGGCGCTGGCCAGGCCCGCGCCCAGCATCACATCACGTCGTTTCACCGTCATACCACCACCCCGGAAGCCGGCGCCGTTGCTGGCCCGGCCACATCGGCCAGCACGGTCAGCACCGGCGTGCGGACGATCTGGCTGCGCCACAGCTGCTGCACATCCCGCGCTTCCAGGCGGGTCCAGGCCGCGGCGTCCCGGCTCGGCGCCTGCAGGTCGCCCCGCACCGCCCAGGCGGTGCCCAGGCTGCGGGCCATCGTGTCGGCGGTCCATTCGGTGGCCTGCCAGTCGCGCTTGAGCAGGGCCTTGGCCTTGTCCAGTTCTTCGTCGCTCACCGGCTCATCGGCCAGACGCACCACTTCGTTCTGCAGGGCCTGCGCCAGCGGCGCGGCGGTCTGGCCATGCGCGGCCAGCCCCTGCGCCACAAGCAGACCCGCCTGCTGATGCTGGGTCAGCCGCAGGCTCAGGTGGTGGGCGACCGCCAGTTCGTCCACCAGCGTATCGGTGAGGCGGCCGGAGCGGCCCTGCGCCAGCAGCGCATGGGCCACCTGCCAGATGGGGGTGGTGGCGTCATCGGCGCGGGGCGCCTGCCAAACGAGCGCGGCAGCAGGCAGCGGCGCCTGCGGCAGCGAGATCTTCACCGTCTGGCTTTGCGGGCGACGAGGTTCCCGGACCTCCCGCAGCTCCAGCGGCGCGGCCATCGGCGCGCGCACCGAGCCGAAGTGATGCATCACCCAGCGCGACAACGCCACCTCATCGAAGGAGCCGGTGACGATCAGCAATGCGCGGTCACAGCGGAAGGCGCTGGCGTGGAAGGCACGCACCGCCTCGATGTCCAGGTCTTTGAGTTGGTCCGGGTCGCCCAGCGCGCCGCGCTGATAGGGGTGATTCAGATAGCCGTTGCGGAGGAGGGCCGGGTCCAGCCGCCCGTAGGGACGGATCAGCGGTTGACGCACCGCCTGCTGCACCTGGGCGCGGGCCCGGTCCAGAGGGTCCGGCTCCAGTCGCGGATTGCTCATGCGCTCCGCTTCCGCCCAGAGGATGCGTTCCAGGTGATGTGCGGGCACGACCGTCTGCAGCGCGGCGAAGTCCTCATCCACCTCCAGATGGGTGCTGCCGCCGGCCTGGGCCACCATGCGGTGGAACTGGCCCGGTTCGAGATACCGGCTGGCGCCGGCCACCAGGCGCAGCGTCAGATGGGTGAGGCCGGAGCGGCCGGTCGGATCGTCCTTGGCGCCGACGCGATAGACCACCCGGACGGCGACCTGCGGCCCCGGCGCGGAGCGTGCGACCCACAGCAGCCCGTTGGGCAGGCGCTGGGGCTCGAGTGGAATACTGGACATCCGCACAGCATAGCTGCCAAAGCGTTGTCAGCATCTGGCTGTCATGATCCGCGCCACGGGTGCGCCCCACAGCCCGGGGACATGGGGGCGTAGGGGACACCGCCACACCAGGGAGAGACCATGAAATTTGCCTACACCATCATCTACACGGCGGACGTTGCAGCGTCGCTCGACTTCTTTGAACGTGCGTTCGGCTTGCCGCGGCGGTTTCTGCATGAGTCCGGCACCTATGGGGAAGTCGAGACCGGGGCCACCGCGCTGTCCTTTGCCCAGCACGAGATCGCCCGCGCCAATCTGGGCCAGGACTACCGCAGCGCGTCGGATGGCGCGCCGCTGGGGATGGAGATCGGCCTCACCACCGAGGACGTCCCCGCCGCCTACGAGAAGGCGGTGAAGGCCGGCGCATTGGGTCTGGCCGCGCCGGTCACCAAGCCCTGGGGCCAGGTCGTGTCCTATGTGCGCTGCCCCGACGGCACGCTGGTGGAGCTGTGCTCGCCGATGTGATCACGCTTCGTCCGGATCGCCCTGATGCTGCGGCTCCACCACGATCCGCGCATGACGCTGGAAGGTGAAGTACGCCCACGCCCAGTCGGCGAAGACGCGCAGCCGGTTGCGAAAGCCGATCAGGAAATAGACGTGCACAAACAGCCAGAACAGCCAGGCTGAAAAGCCGCTGAACTGGATGCTGCCCAGGTCCGCCACCGCCGCCTTGCGGCCGATGGTGGCGAGTGCGCCGTAGTCCCGGTAGCGGAATGCCGGCTCGGAGCGGCCATTCATCCGCGCCAGGATCTGCCGCGCTGCATGCCGGCCCGCCTGTTTGGCGCCCGGGCTCACACCTGGCACCGGCTTGCGGCTACCGTCCTTTTCCACACTGTGCGCGGCGGCCATGTCGCCCACCACATAGACCTCGGGATGGCCGGGAATGTTCATGTGCTCATCCACGATCACCCGTCCGGCCCGATCCAGCGGCACATCCAGCGTACGCGCCAGCGGCGACGCGGCCACGCCGGCGGCCCAGACCTTGGTGTGGGAGGCAATGCGTTCACGCTGACCGTCCGGCCTCTGCAGCTCCACCCCGGTCTCATCGATGCCGACCACCCGGCTGTTCACCAGCACCGTGACACCCAGCCGCTCCAGCTGCGCCTGCGCCTGGGCAGACTGCGCCGGCTTGAAGGCGGCAAGCACGCGGTCGGAGCCCTCCACCAGCAGCACCTTCGCGCGGCTGGGATCGATGCGCCGGAATTCGTCCTTGAGGGTGTGGCGGGCAATCTCGGCCAGCGTGCCGGCCATCTCCACGCCGGTCGGGCCGCCACCGATCACAACGAAGGTGAGCCAGCCGTCCCGCGCCGCCGGCTGGTCGGCCAGCGTCTCGGCTTTTTCGAAGGCGCTCAGCAGCCGTGCGCGCAGCTTGAAAGCATCTGCCAGGGTCTTGAGTCCCGGCGCATAGGTCTGCCATTGATCGTTGCCGAAGTAGCTGTGCGTCGCGCCGGCAGCCACGATGAGGTGGTCATAGGTGAGGGTCTGCCCGTCGTCCAGGTGCACCTGCCGCTGGGTCTTGTCGATGGCGCTGACCTCGGCCATCAGCACCGTCAGGTTGCGCTGGTGCCGCCGCATGTGCCGGATCGGCGAGGCGATCGACGGGGCCGACAGTCCGGCGGTCGCCACCTGGTAGAGCAGCGGCTGGAACAGATGATGGTTGCTGCGGTCGATGAGGGTCACCCGCACCGGCGCGCCCTCCAGCACCTTGGTGGCTTCCAGGCCACCGAAGCCGCACCCAACGATCACGACATGAGGCAATTCGGCATTCATGCCACAGATAGTAATGGGATGACGACCTTCCTCTGTCAACCCATTCGCTGACAATGCCGCTATGCGCCGCGCCGACCGCCTGTTTCAGATCGTCCAACTCATCCGCGGACGCCGACTGACCACCGCTGAATTCCTGGCCCAACGTCTGGAGGTGTCCATCCGTACCGTCTACCGGGACGTGGCCGCCTTGCAGCAGCAAGGGGTGCCGATCGACGGGGAAGCGGGCGTGGGTTACCGGATGAGGGTCGGGTTTGAACTGCCGCCGCTGATGTTCAGTGCGGAGGAAGCGCAGTCCTTGGTGGCCGCGGTGCGACTGGCCCAGCCGCAGCTCGATGCGGTGCTGGAGCAGCGGGCCGAAGAAGCGCTGAGCAAGATCCTGGCGGTGCTGCCCGGCACGGCCCGCGCGGCGGCGGAAAGCCTGACGGTGTATGCGCTGCAGCGAGGACTGGATGAGGCCACGCGGGCGCGGCTGACGCAGTTGCGCCAGGCGACGGAGTCGCGCAACAAGCTGCGGCTGTCGTATCTGGATCTGAATGAGCAGACGACGCAGCGCGTGGTGCGGCCGCTGGCCTGCTTCTTCTGGGGACCGGTGTGGACCTTCTCCGCCTGGTGTGAACTGCGGGAGGATTTCCGCAGCTTCCGGGTCGACCGGGTGCAGGCGCTGGAGGTGCTGGAAGAGCGCTTCCGCGATGAACCCGGCAAGACGCTGGCGGATCTGCAGCGGCTGGATAACGCGCGGGAAGACTGGGCATGAGCGGGGCATGAGTGGGGCCTGAAGCGCTCAGGCGCTCAGGCGCTCAGGTGGTCAGGCGCCCAGGGGGTCACGCGGTCAACGACCCGCCGACCCCGATGCAGATCTCAGCGCGCGGTGACGCCGCCTCGAGGCAGCGTGGCCGCCCGAGGACGCCAGCGCAGCAGCGGTGCTTCCACCCAGTGATAGAACGGCAGCGCCGCGATATTGCTCAAGCCCCAGGCGGCCAGCAGCGCCAGCGGTGCGAGTGCGTCCAGCATCGGAGCGGGACTCTCGGCACGGTGCTCGTACAGCGCGTTGACGAGCAGGCAGATCGGGAAGTGGATCAGGAACAGCGCGTAGGCATGGCGCGCGAAGCCTTGCACCCGGTCCTGCAGCCAGGCCGGCCCTTGACCGCGCCGCCACAGTGCGACGACCACGGCGGTCAGGCCCGCGACCACCAGGCGCTCGCGGAATTGCAGCATCAGGGAGGACACCATCAGCGCCGCCATGCCCGCCAGCGCAGCGCGCCGCCAGGGCTGCGGCCACGACTGGCACCAGAACAGCAGGGCGCCCAGGCCATAGGCACCGAAGAAGTAGATCGCATAGGCATCCAGCGACGCCATGCGGTTGAACTGCAGCAGCGACGCCGCACACAGGGCACCCACGAGGACCGGCAGCACCCACTGACGGGTGGCACGGCGCAGCGGCAGGCGGCGCAGGCTCCACATCACCAGCAGCAACAGGGCAAACAGCTGGAAGTCGATGGCCACATACCAGGCGCCGACGGTGAGCGCATCCACACCCAGCAGGTCATGCACCAGCAGCGCATGGGCCAGCAGCTGGAAGGCCTCCACCTGGGCCGGCACCAGCTCCGGCAGCAGCGGCTCCACCAGCCAGGAGGCCAGCAGCGTCAGCACGACGGCGGCCATGAACGGCGGCACGAGGCGCCAGTAGCGCTGGGCCAGCAGCGCGGGTGCGGCGTGATGCAGATGGGGTTCCTGCGCCGACAGCGCGCGGGCGCTCAGGTAGCCGCCCAGCACGAGGAACACCTGCACGGCCATGCGGCCGTAGTCGTAGAGCCAGCCCGTCAGCAGCGGAAAAAGGCTGTGCATTGCTTCGGCGATCGGGCCGTAGACGGACAGATGGTGCAAGACGATCAGCTGCGCTGCGACGGCCCGGAGGGCGTCCAACGGAAAAAGACGGGCGGCGGCCATGGCAAAGAACGATCAGGAAAAACGGCGGCCACCGCAGGGTGGCCGTCAGATGGGGCGTGATTCTAAAGGGGGTGGGGGGAAACACCCGCTCCGGCTGACGCAGTTCGCCCACGCCAAGCCGACGGGCGGTACGGCCCGGTCGGCAAACGGCGAGCCCATGATTACTTGGCGGGTGGGTCGCGACGCGGTTTGGGCTTGGGCGCCGGATACAGCGTGCCGTTGAAGATGCCCGCAAACCAGCCCAGGTACCAGTCGAGCAGACGCTGCGGCCACGGCTTGCGCACCGGGGGCATGGGCACCGGCAGATGGCTGGCGTGACGCGCCCGGATCACCGCCTCCAGCGACTGAAGCTGTTTTTTCAGCGCGGTGATGCTGCGCAGCTTCAGTCCGCCGGGTTGCTGCTCGGTCTGCAGCACGACTGACCAATGGAGCAGCGTGCGCTCATCGCCCAGCAGTTCGAGACGGCACTGCACTTGCCCTTGCACCGCGCCGGTGGTGTCACCCTGGCCTTCGAAGCTGAAGCGCAGGCGGCTGGGCCGCTCGACGTCCCGCAGCTGCACCTGACCTTCAAAGCCGGGCAGCGTCAGGCGATAGCTGGCGCCATCGGGCTGCGCGGTCAGCGACGCCTGCGGGCCGTGAAAGGTCGCCAGGGCCTCGGCGAGCAGCGGCAGGTCGTGCAGCGACGACCAGGCGGTGGCGCGGGGCACCGGCACAGTCAGGTCGTCGTGAAGGGTCAGGGTGGGCATGGGCGGATTGTCGCCGCTGGTCATCCCGATGGGTTTCAAGCGGTACGCCGCGTTATTGGATATGTTCCGGATATGGACAACATGGATTTGCAAGTGCTGCGCCAGGTGCAGCAATGGCTGGATGCGGATCAGCGGGTGGTGCTGGGCACGATCACGCGGACCTGGGGCTCGGCGCCACGGCCGGTCGGTGCGGTGGTGGCGGTGCGCCAGGACGGGACGATTGCCGGCTCGGTCTCGGGCGGTTGCATTGAGGACGACCTGATTGCACGGATCCGGGAAGGTGCGCTGCGGCTGGAGCGGCCGGAGCTGGTCCGCTATGGCGTGGGGGCGGAAGCGGCGCAGCGCTTCGGGCTGCCGTGTGGCGGCACGCTGGAGCTGATGCTGGAGCCGCTCGGCCCGCAGTCCGCGCTGCATGCGCTGCTGGAGCGGCTGGGGCGCGGCGAGCGGGTCGTGCGCCGACTGGATCTGGCCACGGGTGCGGTGACCCTGTCAGCGCCCGGCGAGCAGGGCGGTGACAGCGCCGACCGGCTGGTGCTGACCGACGAGGCGCTGGTGACGCATCATGGGCCGCAATGGCGGCTGTTGATCATTGGCGCCGGGCAACTGAGCGACTATCTGGCGCGCATGGCCCTGGCGCTGGACTACCAGGTGAAGGTCTGCGATCCGCGGGATGACTACCCGTGGACGCTGGCGGGGGTGCCGCTGACGCGCGACATGCCGGACGATGTGGTGTTGGCGCTGAAGCCGGATGGGCACACGGCGGTGGTCGCGCTGACGCATGACCCGAAGCTGGATGACTTGGCGCTGATGGAAGCCCTGCGCAGCCCGGCGTTTTATGTGGGCGCGATCGGCTCCCGTGTGAATCAGGCCAAACGCCGCGCGCGGCTGAAGGAGCACTTTGACCTCGACGACGCTGCACTGGCCCGTCTGCACGGCCCGGTGGGCCTGCACATCGGCGCCCGCACGCCGCCGGAGATCGCGCTCTCCATCCTGGCGCACATGACTGCGGAGCGCTACGGCGTGCAGATCAGCGCCACGCCGACGGCGCCTGCCGGCATCGACGCCGGCTGCAGCCTCTGATCGTGGTCAAGCGCGCAGCGGCGCGCTTCACTTCATCGAGTAGCCACGGCCATCCATGCAGGCCTCGACGGCGCGATTGAAGATGTTGGCGTCATTCATCGCCGCCGGCTGCGTCGTCGCCCACCGGTTGCATTCCTGCCGGTCCGCTTCCGTCTGCTGCGCGCTCTGCCCATTGCGCGGATAGATGATCGGATCGGGCCTTGGCGGCGGCGTCATCGCCACCTGCGCCTGCGGCACCACCTCCGCCCCCGGGGGCGGCGCCACCACCACATACCCGGCCGGTGCCGCGCTGTAGTAGATGCCATTGGCGTAGTAATACGGCAGCCCCCCGATGCGCAGCGTCACATACGCTGACGGCAGCACCGGCACCACCAGTCCCACCGGCGGCACGATCACCCGGTAACGCGGCCCCCAGGGCTCATACCAGACCCCACCGCCATACCAGTAGCGCCCGCCGACATAAGCGGCGCCCGGCGGCAGCCCATGCGCCACATAGCCCGGTGCGGGGTAGTAGTGGTCATGGTGATAGCGGGAATCGAAGTTCAGCCCGATGCTCACACTGGTCCGGGGCCCGCCGCCGCCGTGGCCATGCCAGCGGTCCTGCGCCGCTGCCAGGCCTGAGGCCAGGACCAGGGCGACGGGAATCAGCCAGCGGAGGGCCTCACCGGAACGCGAAAGCACGCGCGGGTCGGAGCGAGAACGCGAGCCCGATTCGAAGCCCGGTTCGAAGCCCGATTGGGAGCCCGAATGGGAGATCGAGCGGGAGCTGCTTGAAAAACTGCGCATGATGGAGATGCCAGATCGGCCCAACAAGTTCAGGTGAATATTCAACGCCAGCCGGGGGTGCCGCGTCTACGGGGCGCCGTATCCGCGCGGTAAAGATCCATTGCTCGCCGAAGCGGGAAGCCTGCGCCCGCTGCCCCGGGATGCGCTCTCGGTCAATGCGATGATGCACCTCCCGCCCCCGCGGCGCCCCAACGTGCCTGCCCATGATCGAACTGCACTACTTCCCCAGCAATGCCAGCATGGCGCCCCACATCCTGCTGCAGGAACTGGGGGTGGATTTCCAACTGCGTCTGGTGGACCGCAACCGCAATGAGCACAAGTCGCCCGAGTTCCTGAAACTCAACCCCAACGGCCTGCTGCCGGTGTTGTGCGACGGCGACCTGGTGCTGCACGAGACCGCCGCCATCCTGCTGCATCTGGCCGACACCCATCCGGACGTCAGCCTGGTGCCGCCGCTGGGTTCCAAGGAGCGCGCACTCACCTACAAGTGGCTGATGTGGCTGACCAATACGCTGCAGCCGGCCTTGATCGCCTACTACTACCCCGAACGCTGGGTGGCCGAGGGCAACACCGCCGGCGCCGCCGAGGTGAAAGCAGCCGCCGAAGCCCGCATCGGCGGGCAGCTGGACCTGCTGGCCGCTGAATTCGAACGCCACGGCGGCCCCTGGCTGCTGGGTGAGCGCTACAGCCTGCTGGATCCGTTGGTCTTCATGCTGTGTCGCTGGACGCGCGGCTTTGCCCACCCGGCCCGAGCCCGCCCGGTGCTGGGGGCCTATCTGGACCGGATGGCCCAGCGACCTGCGGTCGTGCGGGCGCTGGAAACCGAGGCGCTGCCCAAGCCCTGGTACTGATCGAGGGCTCGCCCGCTCAGGGCTTGAGCACCAGACGACCTTCGCTGTGCGCCGCCACATCGGCCGGCGCCGTCCATTCACGGCGGTACTGGCCATTGGCCAGCAACTCCGCCTGATCGGCGTAGTGCGGATCCGGCCAGACACCGCTCTGACCGACCGGATTCACTCCCAGCGCTTCCTGCGGCCGGGCGAAGTCGATCAACCGGCGGGTCGAGGGCCCATAGACCACGGACCACGGCGCATCGCCACCCCGCTGGGCGAAGTTGTTGGGCACCTCATGGCCGCCGGGCACCTGCATCGGGCCGACGTTGAAGATCAGGTCCAGCGGTTTTTGACGGCCCAGCGGATGCTCATGCGTCAGCGTGTGGACCGCCCCCCAGCGCCAGGACTCCGGCTGCGGTCCCATCGTTTGACGCAGATGCGCCAGCGCCGCCTTCCAGGCCTGGCGGACGATGTCCGCCTGCGTTTCCTTCTGCGGCGTGGCGCGGTTGTCCCACCAGGGGGACGTGGCGTCCTGCACCAGGCGCGGCAGCGCATGGTCCAGGGCGCGTGTGCGGCGCAGGTTGTCGAACTGGACGTCACCCAGTTCGTCCTTCATCGTGGCCTTGAGCAGCTCCTGCATGAACTGCGCAAAGAGCACCGGGGCCAGACCGTCAGTCCGGTAGGCGCCATTCCATCGGGCCAGCGCCTCCACCAGCGGCTGCTCTTCGCCGGAGGCGGCCGCGCGCAGCAGCGGAATCAGGGGCCGCAACACCTTGGGACCGTAATCGGTCTGCACATCCAGCTGCAGGGCCTGGCTGTTGGCCAGGTCCCATCGCTTGCCCTGGCTCAGCAGTCCGTCCAGGCGACGGCCCCGCTCTTCCAGGTTGTAGTAACCCGGCACCGGCCGCACGGCGTCCGGCTGGAAATTCGCCGACACGATGTAGCCCCGCGCCGGATTCTCCTCATGCGGGTTGTCCTCGAACGGATAGAAGCCGAGCTTGTCGGCTTCGTTGGTGGCGCCGTCCAGGATGAACGTGGGATTCACGCCGTCCGGGCGGATCGGCAGCTTGCCGGCGGCCCACCAGGCGATGTCGCCGGTCGCATTGGCCCACACCACGTTCAGGCCCGGCGCATGGATCATCGACGCCGCCTGGCGGGCCTGATCCAGCGTATCCGCACGGTTGAGCCGGTAGAAGGCGTCCAGCACCGGATTCTCGGTTTCGAGGAAGGCCCACCACATGGCGATGGGCCGGCTGCCCTTGTCGCCGGGCAGCGCGTCGTTGACGATCGGGCCGTGCGGTGATCGGCGCAGCGTGATCATCTGGTCGGGCTGGCCCTTGACCTTCAGGATCTCCTGGCGGGACGTCATCGCCACCCATCGACCACCCACCCAGACCTCGTTCGGATTGGCCGGATTGACCTTCTCCGCGACGAAGTCGACGTCGTCGTTCTGGAACATGGTGAGCGTCCAGCCGAAGCGCTGGTTGTGTCCCAGCAGCGCCATCGGCGTCAGCGCCAGATGGTGGCCATACAGCTCGTATTGCGGCGTCTTGAGATGCGCTTCCCACCAGACGGCAGGCGCTGAATATGCGATGTGTGGATCCCCGGCCAGCAGCGGCTTGCCGCTGGCGGTGCGGCTGCCGGCCACCACCCAGCCGTTGCTGCCTTCAAACTGCGGCAGGCCGGCGAGCGAGGCGGCGCGGTCGCTCAGGGCCGCCAGGCGGGTCATGGTGCCGGTCCAGTCGCCGGGGCCGCCGCGGCGGGCCACCGGCGGCTCGGCCAGCAGCGCGCCGCCGGTTTTCCAGTCCAGATCGAAGATGCGCAGGTAGTCCGGACCGAGCTGGTCGCGGATGGTCGTCATCGCGGGTTCGGTGCGGAAGGCGGCAGCAAAACTGTAGGCCAGATAACCGGCCACGCTCAGCGTGTCCGCGACGGTGAACGGGCGCTTGGGGATGCCCAGCACCTCAAATTCCAGTGGCGCCGGCCGGCTGGCCTGGTACTGGTTGATGCCGTCCAGATAGGCCTGCAGGGCGCGCATCGCGCCGGGCTGGGCCAGGACGGCCGGAGTGACCTGCGCCGCCATGCGGTCCGCCCGTTCCCGGATGCCCAGGGCGCGGAACAGCCGGTCCGTCTCAATCAGCTTGGGGCCCAGCACCTCGGCCAGTTCCCCACGCGAGAGGCGGCGCAGCATCTCCATCTGGAACAACCGGTCCTGCGCATGCAGGTAGCCCAGCGCCCGGTACAGATCGTCCTCGTTCCCCGCCTCGATGTGCGGCACGCCCCAGTTGTCGTACTGAACCTGGACCGTGGCCTTGAGGCCGGGCAGTTGCAGTTCTCCGTCACGGACCGGCTGCTTGCGCTGCAGGTGCCAGGTGGCGCCGGCCGCGAACAGGGCCGACAGCACCGTCACCGACACCGCGCCACGGCGCAGCCAGGTCCCAACGGTCATGCCTGGACCCGCCTCATGGTCGAGAGGGTGTCCACGCGCTTGAGCAGCTCACGGTCATTCCAGGGTTTGTGGAACATGCCGTACAGGCCCTGGATCTGGTGCAGACGTGCATGCAGTTCCTCATGGCCGGTGATGGCGATGATGGGCAGGTCTTCCGTCTCCAGCGAGCCCTGCACCGACTTGATCAGCTCGAAGCCGTCCATGTTGGGCATCTCGAGATCGGTCAGCAGCACGCCGAAGCGGGTCTTGCTCATCAGCTCCAGCGCTTCGGTGCCATCCTTGGCGGTCTGCGCTTCATAACCGGCATCGCTGAACAGCTTCAGCAGCTTCGCGCGCACCACGGCGGAATCGTCCACCAGCAGCAGCGGCAGGCGCTCGGACGGGTCGGTCGAGACCGGGACGGCCGCGGGCCGCGCCGGCGCGGCGCCACGGGGCGATGCCACCGGGCTGTGAAAACCGTCCGGATGCGGACGCGCCGGCGGCGGGGGCACCCCCAGGTCACGATGGTCACCCCGGCGGACGGTAATGATCCAGATCAGCACGGCCAGCGGCACCGCAATCAGCAGGGGCAACAGGAACGGCTGCAGGTACTCGGGCAATTCAAACGGCATGCGGCTCTCCACTCCGAACCCGGCAGGCTAGCACCCGCCAGGGACGCCACTGTAGGGGAAAAGCCCGCTGGGCCGATGGTCGGCATCCGGCAGCCGATAAGCTGATCACGGCACCCTCATTCATGGGGGCTCCCGCTGTGGTTCGGCCGCATCGGACTGCATCCATCTGCAACGTTCAATTCGCAGTGTGAAAGTCACCAGCTCAGCCGGGACAGGTCATTGGCGAACAACGGCGATCGTTGCCAGACGCCCTTGAGCGGCGCCTTGGCCACGGTGATCCATTGCGGCTGATAGAGAAATCCGGCGACCGCGTCCTGCGCGACCATCCGCTGAGCCTCGCCGAACAGGCGCAGCCGCTCGGCCGGGTCGGCGCTGGACTGCATGCGCTGGTAGAGGGCATTGAACTGGGCGTTCTGATAACCCCAGTAATAGCCCGGTCGGGCCAGGTTGCCGAAGTCGTAGGGCTCGACGTGGGAGATCACCGTCAGGTCGTAGGCCTTGTTGGTGTAGACGCCGGACAGCCACTGGGCCCACTCGATCTGCTCGATGCGAACGTTCAGGCCGATCTGGGCGAGCTGCGCCACGATCAATTCGCCGGCCTGACGGGCGTAGGGCACCGGCGGCAGCTTGAGCGTCAGCGATTGGCCGACCGCGCGGGCCTCTTCCAGCAGTTTGCGGGCCGCAGCCGGGTTGTAGGCGTTGATGCCGGTGCAATCGACATAACCCGGGGTGTCCGGTGTCACATAGCTGCCGATGGGCACGCCGAAGCCGTCCGCACTGGCCTGGATGATGGCCTTGCGGTCCAGCGCCATGACGATGGCACGGCGGACCCGCACATCCTTCAGCGGCGTGCGCAGGTGGTTCATCGCCAGGATGGTCTTGGCGCGTGAGGAGGAGGTGATCACCTGGAAGCGCTGCGGCTGCGCCTTGAACTGGGACAGGGCGCGGGCAGCGGCCACCCGGGGGAACAGGTCCACATCCCCAGCCAGCAGCGCGGCGACCTGGGCGGCGGGCTCGCCGATGAAGCGGAACACCACCCGGGGCACCCGGATGGCCGCGGCATCACGGTACGCCGGCCAGGCAGTCAGACTGAGGCTGGCGCCGCGCTGCCAGCGTTCCAGCTGATAGGGGCCGGTGCCCACCGGTGTCTGGGCGTTGCCGGCCGCGCTGCGCGGTTCAACGATCACGGCGGTCGACTGCGCCAGCAGGGCCGGCAGATCCGGCTCGGGCTGACGCAGGCTGAGCACCACCGTCAACGGGTCCGGCGTCTGGATGTTGGCGATGTTCGCAAACACCCGGCGGTCCTTGTTGAGGCCGTGGTCCGCCGCCGCCCGTTCAAAGCTGAAGCGCACGGCCGCCGCGTTGAACGGCTCGCCGTTCTGGAAGCGGACGTTGGGTCGCAGCTGGAAGGTCCAGGTGCGCTGATCCGGGCTGGCGGTCCAGGCAGTGGCCAGCAGCGGTGTGGCGCTGCCGTCGTCCGCCACCTTGGTCAGCGGCTCCAGGATGTTGTAGAGCACGACTTCCGCGATGGCGGAGGCGGCGCCGGTGGTTGGGTCGAGGCTGTTGGGCTCCAGGGTCATGCCGAGCACCACCGCTCGGGCAGCGGCAGCGCCCGCCGCGGGCGCCTGGCCCTTGGCGGTGCCTGGCGTCTGGGCCTCGGCCAGGGAGGCAGCGCCCAGCAGCAGCGGGCTCATGGCACCGCCCGCCATGCCGGCAGCGCCCAGGGTGAATCGACGACGGTCCATGAGGCGCATCATGCCAAAGCGGCCAACAGGGCCTGGGTATAGGCGTGCCGGGGATCGCCCAGCACTGCGCGGGTGGGGCCCTGCTCCACGACCTCGCCATGCCGCAGCACCAGGGCGTGGTCGCACAGCACCTCCACGGCCGGCAGGTCATGGCTGACCATCACCAGGCTGATGCCCTCCCGGCGCTGCAGGTCACGCAGCAGCACGAGGATCTGCGCCTGCACCGACACGTCGAGTGCCGACAGCGGTTCATCCGCGACGATCAGTGCTGGACGCGTCGCCAAGGCCCGGGCGATGGCCAGGCGCTGACGTTGTCCGCCGGAGAACTGATGAGGAAAGCGCTCGGCGGCATCGGGCTCCAGCTGGACGGCGGCGAGCACTTCATGCAGGCGCTGCTGGCGCTCATCGGCGGTCATCCGCAGCAAATGCAGCGGCTCGGTGATGCTGCGCCCCACCCGCCAGCGCGGATCCAGCGAACTGTAGGGATCCTGGAACACCATCTGGACGCGGGCGCGACGGGCACGGAGCACGGCGGCAGGCAAGGCGTTCACGTCATCGCCGGACCAGCGGACGTGCCCCTGGCTGGGACGCTCCAGGGCCATCAGGAGGCGGGCGAGTGTGCTTTTGCCGGCGCCCGATTCACCGATGATGCCGAGGGATTCGCCGGCGGCGAGGCGGAAGCTGACGCGGCGCAGCACGTCACGTCCGGCATAGCGTTGGGCGACGTCGTCGGCTTCCAGTAGCGGCGTGGCGCCAGCGGCATGCGGCTCAGCTGGCTCCTGCAGGCCTGGGTGTCGGTGGGGCTGCGGCTGCGGCGAGCCTGTGGACCATGCGCGGCCCTGCGTCATGGCGCCACCTCCCAGCACGCCAGGTGCCCCGTCCACGGCGGCGCTTCCTGTGCGCAGCGGGCCTGCGCCAGCGGGCATCGCGGATGGAACGGACATCCCGGGCCGATCTGCGATAGCGACGGCACACCCCCTGGCAGGACCTGCAGCGGCTGGTCCCGCCCGGCGCCCAGCCGTGGACGCGCGGCCCACAAGGCCTGGGTGTAAGGATGCCTCGGATGGGCGAGCACGTCAGCCGCCCTGCCCTGCTCCATCAGCCGGCCGCCATACATCACCGCCAGCCGCTGGACGCGGCGCGCGGTGAGCGCCAGGTCGTGCGAAATCAGCAGCAGCGCCATGCCGCGCTCCGTCACCAGCGACTGCAACAGGTCGAGGATCTGCAGCCGCAGGACGGCATCCAGCGCGGTGGTCGGCTCGTCGGCGATCAGCAGCTCCGGCTCGGCGGCCAGCGCCATGGCAATCAGCGCACGCTGTCGTTGACCGCCGGAGAGTTCGTGGGGATAGGCCCGAGCGTGCGTCGCATCCAGGCCCACGCGGGCGAGTTGGGCGAGGGCATGCGCCCGTGCGGTGGCGCGGTCCGGCGCGAGTCGATGCAGAAGGATCGGCTCCATCACCTGCGCCAGGATGCGCTGCAGCGGATTGAGCGCAGTCAGCGGCTCCTGGAACACCATTGCCACACGGCGCCCGCGCCAGTGGCCCCAGGCGTCTTCGTCCAAGGCCAGCAGGGATTGACCCGAGAGCGTGACGTCCCCATCGACATGCGCACCTGGCGGCAACAAGCCCATCAGCGTCAGTGCGGTGAGCGTCTTGCCACTGCCGGATTCACCGATCAGTGCGAGGCTTTCGCCGCGGTCGAGGGTGAGGTCGACGTGGCGCAGCGCTTGCAGCCGCGTGCCCCTGGGGCCGGGCAACGAGACGGAGAGGTCGTGGATGCGGAGCAGGCGTTGCAGAGGTTCGCTCATCGCGGCATGCCTTTCGGATCCAGCCTGTCGCGCAGCCCGTCGCCCAGCAGATTCAGCCCCAGCACCGCCAGGGTGATGGCGACGCCGGGGGCGATCGCCAATTGCGGCGCCTCGAACATCAGCGTCTGCGCTTCCGCCAGCAGCCGCCCCCAGCTCGCCATCGGCGGCTGGGCGCCCAGACCGAGGTAGGACAGCCCCGCCTCGGCCAGCACCGCGAGCGCGAACTGCGTCGTGCACTGCACCAGCAGCAAGGGCGTCAGCTGCGGCAGCACATGGGATTGCGTGATGCGCCACGGCCCCAGTCCGGCCACCCGCGCCGCCTGCACAAAGTCCCGCGACCACCAGCTCTTGGCGCTGCCATTGACCAGTCGCGCAAAACTCGGCATTGCATGCAGCCCGATGGCCACCATCGCGATCACCAGGCCCGGCCCCAACGCCGCCGCCAGCACGATGGCCAGCAGCAGGGCCGGAAACGCGAACCCGAGATCGCACGCCCGCAGGATCACCGCCTCCACCCAGCCCCGGCAGGCGGCTGCCACCAGACCCAGCAGCGTGCCGCCGACCAGGCCCAGCCCGACCGCCAGCAGTCCCACCAGCCAGACGCTTTGCGCGCCCACCATCAGCCGGCTGAGCTGATCACGCCCCAGCTGATCGCAGCCCAGCCAGTGGGCGCTGCTGGGTCCGGCCAGGCGCTGGCTCATGTCGATGGCGTCGGGCGGATACGGCGTCCACACGAGCGACAGCAAGGCGACGGCGAGCATCAACGCCGTCAGCGACAGCCCCACGAACAGCCGGACGGATCCTCCCGTGGAAGGACGAAGGGTGGCACGCAGCGTCGGACCGACCGACAGGACCCGGGACGATGGCGAGCGGTTCATGATGCGGTGCGCGTACGCAGGCGCGGGTCGATCCAGCCATGCAGCAGGTCCACGACCAGATTCAGCACGAGGACGGTGGCCGTCAGCAGCATGACGCCATTGCGCACCACCACCAGGTCGCGGTTGGCAATCGCCTTGGCCAGCAACTGACCGAGGCCCGGCAGGGTGAAGACGTTTTCAATGACGATGGCACCGGCCAGCAGGTTGGTGAACTGGAGTCCGCCCAGGGTGAGCAGCGGGATGGCCGCATGGCGCAGCCCGTGCCGCCACAAGGCGGCCCGGCGGCTCAGGCCCTTGGCGCGTGCGCTGCGCATGAAATCTTCCTGGGCCACGTCCAGCAGGGCGGATCGGGCGATGCGCGCGAGGATCGCGGCCTGCACCAGCGCCAGTGACACCGCGGGCAGCAGCAGCGCCTTCAAGCCGGGCACGACGCCGCCGCCCAGCCCGCTGTGCCAGCCGGGGAACCCGCCGGCCGCCAGCCATTGCCACTTCACTGCGAAGAGCAGCACCAGCAGCATGCCCAGCCAGAAGCTGGGGACTGCCAGTCCCAACTGGGTCACGGCCATCACCAGCTGGTCGCCCCAGCGCCCATGCTGGCTGGCGGCCCACCAGCCGGCGGCCAGGGCCAGCACCACCGTGAGCGTCATGGCCAGCGCGGCCAGCGGCAGCGTGACGGCCAGGCGTTCGAGGAGCAGGTCGGCGACGGGTGTGCCGTCGTAGGCGGAGGACATGCCCATGTCGCCGCGGGCGAGGCCGGTGAGCCATTGCCCATAACGGACCCATCGCGGTTGATCCAGCCCCATCTGGCGCTCCAGCGCGAGCACGGCTTCCGGTGACGCGTCAGGACCGAGGGTCAATTGCGCCGCATTGCCGGGCAACCAGTCCAGCGCCACAAAGATCAGCGCGGAAGCGGCCAGCAGTGTGGTCAGGAGCAGGGCCAGGCGCTTGGAGAGATACACCATGCGGGGCGGATCATAGGGGGTGAACATCCCGGCCGTGGGGGCGTCCATGGCGCCGCCGTGCAAGGAGGGTCAGAATCGTTTCACGAATCGTTTCATGCAGCCTGCAAAAGCCTGTCATTTATGTTTTAATTCAATGGCTTAGAGATAACGGGATCGTTTCATGGATATTCTCAGCGTGCTTCGGCAGTCCGGCCCTCTCCAGGCCGGAGCCCTGGCCACGTCGCTGGGGATCAGCCGGGCCACGTTGAGCCGACAAGTCAAGCAGGCAGGGCAAGGACTCATCGCCCTTGGCCAAGCGCGTCGAACCGCCTATGCGGCCAGACGCCCGGTCCGGGGGAACGCGCTGCCGCTGAGCCTGTTCAGTGTGGATTCAGTGGGGCGGCTGGCCGAGGTCGGGCAACTCTCACCCGTCTATCCGGACGGCACTGCGCTGGCACTGTCGGGCCCCTTCGAATGGCCCCTGGACGGTGCCATGGCCGACGGATGGTTTGAGGGCCTGCCGTATTTCATGCAGGACCTGCGACCCCAAGGCTTCCTGGGCCGACACTTTGCACGGCGATACGCTGCCGTGCTGCAGGTGAGCGAAGATCCGAACACATGGTCCGATGACGATGCACTGCATGTGATGGCAGTGCTCGGCGACGACCTGCCCGGCAACCTGCTGCTGGGCGAAGCCTCCTGCCGCCGCTGGCTCGACCATGTGCAACAGGTCACTTCAGGTCGCCGGGAGGCGGGGATCACCGACGAGCGTGTGCTCGAGGCCTATCCGGCGTTGGCGGCAGAGGCTCTATCCACCGGCATCGTCGGTTCTTCGGCCGGCGGCGAGTTCCCCAAGTTCACCGCCTTGCGCCAGTCTGCCGACGGCCGGATGCAGCATGTGCTGGTCAAGTTCTCCGGCGCCGATGACGCTCCCGGCACCTTGCGCTGGTCGGATCTGCTGATCTGCGAGCATCTGGCGGCGCAGGTGGTGGCCGGACGACTCGGTCTGGCCGCCGCCCAGTCGCGCATCCTGCAGGCCGGCGGTCGCACCTTTTTGGAAGTCGATCGCTTCGACCGCCATGGCGCCCTCGGGCGCTCGCCTGTGGTGTCCTGGTTCGCCATCAACGCGTCCGTCCTCGGTCAGCTGGGCAAGCCCTGGCCCGAGGCCCTCACCACCTTGCTGCCGACAAAATGGTTCACCGCGGAGACGGTGGCGCAGGTGCGGCGGCTGTGGTGGTTCGGCCGCTTGATCGGCAACACCGACATGCATGACGGCAACCTGTCGTTCGTGCCGACCGACACCCCCACGGACGCGCCTGCGCCGCTGGCCCTGGCGCCCGTCTACGACATGCTGCCGATGGCCTACGCGCCGGTGCGGGGCGTCGAGCTGCCGCCCGGGACCTTCCAGCCCCAGCTGCCGTTGCCCGCCGATGCCCCCGCCTGGAGTGACGCGGCAGAGGCCGCCAGCGCGTTCTGGGACCTCGCTGCTCAGGACCCCCGCATCAGCGCCGACTTCCGCCGCCTCTGCGGTGAGAACCTCGAGCGGCTGCGCGCGCTGCAGTCTTCAATGCGCATGTGAGCGCTGCAGCCGGCGGTGCACCGCCCGCGCCTTCGGCACCCACCCCAGCCGGGCCCAGCGGCGCCACATCAGCAGGCCGCGAATCCACTCATCCGCCGCATAGGCGATCCAGATGCCGACGAGGCCCAGCCCCATCACTTCGCCCAGCAGCCAGCTGCCGCCCGCCAGCACCACCAGCATCGAGCCCGCGCCGACCATCACCGGATAACGCGCATCACCCGCCGCCCGCAGCGCATTGATCACCACCAGATTGAAGGTGCGGCCCGGCTCCAGGATGATGGTCAGCGCCATCAGCACCACGGCCGTCTGGACGATGGACGTGTCCTGGGTGAACAGGTGCAGCAGCCAGGGCGACGCGAGCGCCATGACGCCGGCCACCGCCACGCTGATCGCCAGCCCGCGTGCCAGCGCCCGTCGCACCAGGCGGTGGGCTTCATGCAGCTGGCCGGCGCCGATCAGATGGCCCACGACGATTTCTGCGGCGAATCCCGTCGCCAGACCCGGCAGCAGCACAAAGTACATCAGCTGCGAGGCGTAGCTGTGCGCCGCCAGCGCGGAGGCTCCAAGGCGCCCCGCGACCGCGATGCTCACCATGTAGGCCAGTCGATAGGCAATGTTCTCCGCCGCCCCGGGCAACCCGATGTGCAGCACCGCAGCCAGTTCCTTGCGCGGCAGGCGCCACCAATCCGGCCAGGACGACCGCAGCGACAGCCGCTCCCGCCACAGCCAGCGATGCAGCTGCAGCCCCAGCGCCCGGCTGATCAGCAGCGCCACCGCAAAGCCGGACAGGCCGACGCGCGGCATCAGCACCACGGAAAGTGTCAGCTGCACCACCTGCATCACGATCAGCACGACCAGCGTGTCCCGGCTGCGCAGGTGCGCCCGCATGACACTGGCCATCGACGCATTCCAGGCATCGAACATCATGGCCGGGGCCAGCGCCATCAGGAAGGGCTGAGCCAGCGGCAGCACCGACGGCGGCGCGTTCATCAGCTGCAGCAGCGGTCCGGCAAACACCAGCGCCATCAGCGCGGTGGAGCCGCCGAGCCAGGAACTGGCGCCCAGGGCTGCCCGGGCAGTGGCATCGGCCACCTGCCGGCTGCCGCTGCCCAGCGCCTGGGTGATCACCACACTGATGCCGGCCCCGATGATGCGGAACAGGATGAACAGCGTGGCGGCGACCTGATTGGCCAGCGCAAAAGCGGCGCCGGCGGCATCCGACACGCGTGCGGCCAGCATGGTGCCGACCAGGCCGACGGCGATGTTCAGGCAAAGCTCCAGGAACAGGGGCCAGGCCAGGGAGAACAGGCGCGGGGACGAGGACGACATGAGGCAACAGCAGCTGGACGGACACAACGACGGCAGCGGCCATCAGCCGTTCGTCTACGCGCGCTGATTGTGGCGCCCGAGGTGCGGGCACGGTGCATCGTCCGGGTTACCAATCGCGGGCAGGTGTGGCGAGAGTGGCACTCTGGCCGGTTTCGGCGGAGATCAGGCCGTGGCGTTGCAGGGAGGCGTTGTAGCGACGCTGCAGTGCGGGCGACGGGCGACGGGCGACGGGCGACGAGCACGGCGCGGCGCGGCGATCCGGCGGACGTCCCGGGCGATTGCCGCGCTGACCGCGTCGGCCGTGCGAAGGAGGCGCACGCGCATGCGCAAGCTTCAGCTAGGCAGGCGTGTCCCGCCCCGGCACCGGGGGCGGCTCGCCGCGGATGAAGGCCGCGCGCTCATCCTCCGTGGCCGCCCTCAGCTCGATCAGCTCCGCCCGGTTCCCATACAGCTCATCGAGCTCTTCCTGAATCAGCCCATGCGGCGGCGCCACGACCCGCAGGGCGCGTATCCAGCGGCAAGGGCGACCGTCCAGGCGGTAGTCCACCACCCAGAGCACGCACCCATCCAGTACATGAGCCATCGAGCCAGCCTAGCCCGAGCCGCCGCGAAGCGCCATTGGGAGGAGCCTGCGGAGACCCCGGGTTTCATGCATTCCGGCACACGCAACAGCATGTAACCAGAATAAATGCGCAGCGGCTGGCGACCTTCATGTCCTCGTCAACGGGCTGTCACCCGGGTCGGGCCGCTGGCCGGTCAGGGCGACACACCGTCCGTGCGCAGCCAAACCGAACAGGGCGTCGCGGCCCTGCCCCGCTTACTTCCACTCGACGACCGAAATGCCCAGTCCGAGCCGGGTTTCGCGGAAGTTGTAGTCGATCAGGCTTTCCCCGTAACCACTGAACAGCTGGGCATAGCCATGCAGCCCGCCGGTGATCGGGAAGGCCCACTCGAACTGCGCCGACCCGCGCGACCGGTCACCGCCCCTCAGCGAGTGGCGCAGTTGCAGCGCAAACACATGGCGGTTCCACTTCTGGGTGATCAGCGCTTCGCCGCGGCCGATGTAGTCCTGAATGTTCGGGTTGTCGTCTCCGGCGGCAGATTCCTTGATCCGCATCCAGGGCCGCAGCGCCACGGTGGTGTCATTGCGCTCCAGGCTCAATTCCCCGATCACCCGGTTCCAGCTGCGCGACAGCGGCTGCGCCCGGCCGTTGGACTGGTGGTTCAGGCTGACGCTGGCCATCCGGGCAGTCCAGCCGAAAGGCAGCGCCACGCCCATGCCGTGGGTCAGGATGATTTCGGGCTCGTAGTTGGTCTCACGGAAGGGTCGGGAGATCTTGCCGTTGTAGACCTGCCAGCGGGACGACTGGGTGTAGCCGCCCCAGACCGCGAGCGTGCCGTGGTCGTTCAGGCTCCAGAGCTTGGACTTCAGGCTGACCTGGAACTTGGCTTCGTTCTTGTCCAGGTTCAGCGCCTCCACCACGCTGTTGTCCGGCGATGCGGAGTTGCGTGGGGCCTGGTTGGCGCGAGAGGTCCAGGACACCGGCAGCAAATAGACCGGCTTGTAAGGACGCGGGATGAAGGCCGGCAACTGGTCGCTGCAGGACAGTTCCCAGCGCTCGGCCAGGGTAGAGCCGAGATAGTCGCGGGCGCTGCCGGGCGAGCCGGCGGGTTTGGCGCAGGGATCGCGGGTGTCGTTGGCCGCAGGCAGGTTGCTCGTGGCCGCCGGGACCACGGCGATGTCGTTGGTGGCCACGCCGCCAAGGGTCGGCGGCGCGGTGACCGGCTCGGGCAGGCGGCGTCCGTGGGCACGGTCATAACAGGCCAACCGGTCGCGAGCATCCGGGATGCGGGTGCAGGCGTCGGCGGACAGGGGCGGATCGGCGGCGGTGGCTGGGTCGGCGGTGGCGGTCACCGGCGCATCAGCACCGGCGGCAGGCGTCACGCCTTGCGCCAGACATGGCCCCATCCCGACCGTACCGATCAGGCCTCCCATTGCAATCACGGCGCCAAGGCCGGTCGGACACAAGTGTTTCACTGAAAACTCCCATCAAGGCCGCGCCTTACGGCAAACGGAATGCCCGGGTGGGCGGAGATCGGACAGCGGGAGATGAGCCTGCGCTTCCATAGAATCCGCCGCATGGCCCCTTGCCGCTCGAAGCCTTCCCTGTCCAACAGCCTGCCGGGCGAGGTGGGTCCAGGGGTGCCCCGTTCCCGGCCGTTGACCCGGATGCTGGGCCTGCTGGCGCTGGCCGCCGGGCTGCTGTCGGGGTGCGCCAGCCCTGTCGGAGAACCGTCGCCGACCGATGCGCGTACGGGGGCATACGGCTCTTCCGGCCCGTCTGGCCCAACGGCCGCCCCATCCGCCTCATCCGTTCCGGCGGCCCCGCCCGCTGCCGCCGTCGTCCTGAGCTGGAGCCCGGTGGATGGCGCCACCGGATTGCTTTACGCCAGGGACGCCGCCACGAAGGGGCAGGTATTGCACTGGCTGCGCCTGGATCTGCAGGACCCGACCCTGGCGCTTCGCCTCACCCCGCCGCGTGACAGAGGCCGTCCGCTGGACCAGTTCGAAGGGGCGACGCAAGCACTGGCGGCGGTCAACGCCTCGTTTTTCACCAGCCGCTTCGAGCCGCGGGGCTGGACTTTGTCTGCGGGAGAAGCCTGGACCTCCATCCTGGCGGCGGACGACAGCCCGTGGCTCCACTGCGATACCCGCCAGCATTGCGACATGCAGCTGACGCCGCCCGTTCCCGCACCCCCGCCGGGTGGCCTAGCGGTGGCTGGGACGCCCTGGCTCATCCGCGACGGCTCGCCGCGGCAGGCGTCCGATGACAACAGCTGCAACTTCTGCAAGGTCCGCCATCCGCGGACGGCGATCGGACTGGATGCGTCGCGACGTTTCCTCACCGTCGTCGTGGTGGAAGGTCGGCAGCCCGGCGCGGTCGGCATGACACTGGCGGAACTCGCGCAGCATCTGCGGTCGCAAGGGGTGGCGCAGGCCTTGAACCTGGATGGCGGCGGCAGCACGGCGCTGCTGCTGCAGGGCCGGCTGGTCACCGGCCGGCCGTTCAATGAGCCAGGCCTTCGACCGCTGGCCAACGCGCTGATGGTGAGCCGGGCGGCTGGAGCCGCTGCACCGCGGCATGGCAAGGACGGTTCTGCGTCGGGCGCGGACCTGTCGTCGCGGACCGAGCGGCCGCCTTCCTCGGCTTCGGCATCAACTTCTGCGTCGGAACCAAGCGCTCGCGGTAGCGTCCCCCCACGACCTCTCCTCCTGAACCTTCAGATGTCCGCTTCCACGCCCCCACAGCCATGATCCCTGCCCTGCCCAGCCTGCCCATGCTCTCGCTGCCCCGGTGGGCGCAACCGCTGCTGAACCCGTCGTCCACCTGGCCGCAAGCGCCCACCGCGCAGCGTCACCGCGCATTGCGGCAGCCGGCGTTGCTGCGCGGTGCGACCCCTCGCGCCCTTCGCTGGGCACCGCTGCTCGCCGCGGCGCTGCTGGCCGCCTGCGCCACCAAAACGCCGCTTCCCGCCCAGCAACCGCCGGGCGGGCGGCCTACCGCCCCCACCAACGACTTCAGCCCCGCCGCCCTGCAGGCGCTCCGCCCCGCGCAATTCCGCTCGACCTTGGGCAGCGCGGCCCAGGTGCGTGAGCGGCTGGAACTCGACCGCTCGCGCATTCGCGGTGCCTCGTCCGCTGCCCGCAGCGCCCCGCAGGACACCGCAGCGCTGCGGGAACTGGCCGAAGCGCTGCGCCTCGTCGCCCACTACAACCTGGAACAGGACACCGCCCGCCCTGCCCTGCTCGCCGCGCTGCCGGGCCTCGACCGTCAGCCGGTGGAGGTGCAGCGGCCCCTGCTGACCGCGGCGTATACGCTCTATCCGCAAGATGCCGCTCCGCTGCTGCGCGACCTGCTGCCCCGCCTGACGACGCCGCGTGAATTCGCGATCGCCGCCTACACGCTGCTGCGCAGCCGCCAGCCGTCCGACCTGGCGCTGGTCCGCTCGCAGGTGATGCAACGCGAAACGTCGGAGCCGCGGATGCAGGCGCTGGTCCAGGCTCTCCTTATGGCCGAAGGCCTGCCTCAGGCTGCCCGTCCGCCGCTGGCCGACCTGCTGGCGGTCCGCCCCGGCTTCCCGGTGGTGTTCAGCTTCCAGCGTCCAGGGCGCCAGCAGATGGGGTTGGCGCTGGTCCGGCAGGCCGACGGCCGCTTCGTGCGCCGCGGCGACGGCGGTCTGGTCAACATCGCGCAGCTGGCGCTATCCAGCAGCGGCCTTCCGGGCACCCTCACCCTGGGCAATACGCCGCAAGGCCTGTTCGCCATTCAGGGCGCGGGCCGTGCGGCGACCAATCCGTGGATCGGCCCGACCCCGTATCTGCATTCCAAGGTGCCGGTGGAAGCCAGCGTGGCCGACTTCGAGCAGCGGCCGGCAGGAAGCACCGAGCCGGGCTGGTCGATCGACCGGTATCGCGCCCTGCTGCCCGCCACCTGGCGGGACTACGCGCCGATGCAGGAAGCCTGGCTGGCCGGTCTGGCCGGCCGGGACGAGATGCTGATGCACGGCAGCACCATCGATCCGCGCTACTACCTGGGCAACAGCTTCTTCCCCGGCACGCCCTCGGACGGCTGCATGGTGGCCATGGAATACTGGGATGGCAGCGGCACGATGGTCCACAGCGATCAGCTCGCACTGCTGCAGGCCTTCACCAAGGACGGGCGGGATCGCGGTTATCTCGTCCTCGTGGAACTGGATGCGTCGCCCCGCCCGGTGAGTCTGGCGGAGGTGATCGACGCGGTGGTGCAGGCCGAGAGCCGCCTGTAACCGGGACGGATAGCCGCCGGTTATGAGCCCAGCGGCGCCCTGTATTGGCTGATGCGGGGAAGCGGGACTAGAGTGGGCCTCGCCATGCTCAACATCCTCAACACCGAGACCCCCAGCCAACGGCATCCGGATCTGGATCTGTACGACAGCACCCGGCTGGTCGCCGCCCTGGTGGAGGATCAGCAAGCCGCCCTGGACGCCCTGCGGGCCGCAGCGCCCGCTCTGGCGGCAGCGGTGGAGGCGGCGGTGCCGCGCATCAGCGCCGGCGGACGCCTGCTTTATGCGGGGGCCGGTACCTCCGGGCGGCTGGGTGTGCTGGACAGTGTGGAACTGACACCCACGTTTTCCTGGCCGGGCGAGCGGGCCGTGGCCCTGATGGCGGGCGGGCCGTCGGCGATGTTTGTGGCCGTCGAAGGCGCGGAGGATGACGAGGCGCAGGGCCGGCGGGATGTGGAAGCCGTGGCGCCAACCGGCCAAGACGTGCTGCTCGGCATCGCGGCCTCGGGCCAGACCCCCTACGTGCTGGGCGCGCTGGCCGCCGGTCGTGCGGCTGGATGTCTGTGCGTGGGGCTGGCCAACAACCCCGGCACGGCGGTGCTGGCTGCCAGCGACCATCCCATTTTGCTGGACACCGGCGCCGAGCTGATTTCCGGGAGCACACGGCTGAAGGCCGGCACCGCGCAGAAGATGGCGCTCAATGCGTTCTCCAGCGCGCTGATGGTCCGCTTGAACAAGGTCTACGGCAACCTGATGGTGGACATGAAGGCCACCAACGCCAAGCTGGTGCGACGCGCCGTGGCGCTGACGATGCGGGCGGCCGGCGTGGATGAAGCCAGCGCGCGGCGGGCGTTGCAAGCCTGTGACTTCAGCGTGAAAACCGCGGTGGTGATGTTGCTGAAACAGCTGCCGGCGGATGAGGCGCTGCGGCTGCTGGAGGACCACTCGGGCAGCGTTCGGTTGGCACTGGCGCGGCACTGAGTGCGATGGCCGGTGCGGGCGGGAGGGCTGTCGGACGATGTGCGCCCTCGCAGCGGTGCGACACTGCACCCACATTGGCACCGTCAACCCCCGTGACTGCTCACAAGCCCGCCTCCCCGCCCGCCGGTTCACTGGCCGCTGGTTCATCGCCCGCCGCTTCCCTGTCGTCCCCCTGGGGCTGGGTGCCCTCGCTCTACTTCCTGCAGGGCGTCCCCTACATGGTGGTGATGATGCTCTCCACCGTGATCTACAAGAACATGTCGGTCTCCAACACCGACGTGGCGCTCTACACCAGTGGTCTCTACCTGCCCTGGGTGATCAAGCCGCTGTGGTCGCCGCTGGTGGAGATGTTCGGCACCAAACGCCTGTGGACGGTGGTGCTGCAGCTCGGCATGGGCGCCGCGCTGGCGGCGGTGGCGCTGACGCTGCCGATGAATCATTTCTTCCAGCTCTCGCTGGCCATGTTCTGGCTGATGGCCTTTGCGTCGGCCTCGCATGACATCGCCGCCGACGGCTTTTACATGCTGGGCCTGTCGCAGCATCAGCAGGCCGCTTTTGTGGGCGTGCGCTCCACCTTCTATCGGCTGGCCAGCATCGCCTGCAATGGCGGCATGGTGTGGCTGGCCGGGGAGCTTCATGAAGAGGGGCAGGACTGGGCGCAGGCCTGGCGGATGGTGCTCGCCACGGCGGCCGCCGTGTTCATCGGCCTGGCGGCGTATCACGCGTGGCGCCTGCCGCGTCCGGCGCAGGACGTGCGACCCGCCCCGGCCGACCGACAAGGCGGGATGTTCCTCACCATCTTCGCCGGGTTCTTCCGCAAGCCCGGGCTGGCGGTGATCATCGGTTTCCTGCTGCTCTACCGCTTTCCCGAAGCCCAGTTGCTCAAGCTGGCCGCCCCCTTCCTGCTGGATCCGATCGACAAGGGCGGCCTCGGGCTGGACAACAAGGCAGTCGGTCTGGCGTATGGCACCGTCGGCTTGCTGGCGCTGACGCTGGGCGGGCTGCTGGGCGGCTGGATCATCTCCAAGGTGGGCCTCAAGCGGGCGCTCTGGCCGCTGGTGATGGCGATGCATCTGCCCAATCTGGTGTTCGTGGCCATGGCCTGGAGCCATCCGGGGTCGCTATGGATCATCAGCGGCGCGCTCGCCGTGGAGCAGTTCGGTTATGGCCTGGGCTTCACCGCCTACCTGATGTTCATGATCCATGTGGCGGACGGGCCTCACAAGACCGCCCACTATGCGCTGTGCACCGGCTTCATGGCGCTGGGCATGATGTTGCCCGGCATGTGGAGCGGCTGGCTGCAGTCCCAGCTGGGCTATCTGCATTTCTTCCTCTGGGTGCTGGTGGCGGCGGTGCCGTCCCTGGTGATGACTGCGCTGATCCGGGTGCCGGATGACTTCGGGAAGAAACAGCCTGAGGCCTGATTCGGCAGGACCTGCCCTCAGGCGCGGTATCGTGCGGACTTCCCGCAACGAGGACTCCTGAACCGATGCAACGGCGACACCTGCTTCATGCGGCCCTGGGCTGGCCGGCGCTGAGCGCCGGTGCAGGGACGGGTCTGCTGCTGGGGGGGTGCGCCGCCCGTCCTCAACCGGGCCGTCCGGTGCCGCCGACGAGCGAACCCGTGGACGGCCCACCCGCGGCGCCGCGAGAGTTCCGCGGCGTATGGATCGCAACCGTCGCCAACATCGACTGGCCGAGCAAACGCGGCCTGCCGGCCGCGCAGCAGCAGGCGGAGATCCGACAGCTGCTGGACACCGCGGTGGACCTGCGCCTGAATGCGGTCGTGCTGCAGGTGCGCACCAGTGCGGACGCCCTCTACGCTTCGACCCTCGAGCCATGGAGCGAATACCTCACCGGGGTGCAGGGCCAGTCGCCGGGCTACGACCCGCTGGCGGTGTGGCTGGATGAAGCGCACGCCCGGGGCCTGGAGCTGCACGCCTGGATCAATCCCTACCGCGCCCGGCAAAGCGGAGGGCGCTCGGCCCCGGCCACCTCACATGTCAGCCGCAGCCATCCGGAATGGGTGCGGAGTTACGGGGATCAGCTGTGGATCGACCCAGGCGAGCCGGCCGCCGCCGAGCACACGCTGGCGGTCTGCCGGGATCTGCTGAGCCGCTATGCGGTGGACGGTCTGCACATCGACGATTACTTCTACCCCTATCCGGTACAGGATGCGGCCAAGCAGGAAGTGGATTTTCCGGATGAGCCCAGCTGGTCGCGTTACCTGTCGCAGGGCGGGCGGCTGACCCGGGCCGACTGGCGGCGTGACAACGTGGACCGGCTCGTGCAGCGGCTGCACGCCCTGGTGCGCGAGCTCCGTCCGGCGGCACGGGTGGGCATCAGTCCGTTCGGTCTGCCGCGGCCCGACCTCCGTCCGGCCGGCATCGAAGGCTTTTCCCAGTACGACAAGCTGTATGCCGACGTCGAACTCTGGATGGCGCGGGGCTGGCTCGACTACCTGGCGCCGCAGCTCTACTGGCCCCGGGCGCAGAAGCCCCAGGCCTTCGAACCGCTGCTGCGGGCCTGGCAAGGTCTCAATCCCCAGCAGCGGCACATCTGGCCGGGACTGTTCACCAGCCGCGCGGTCACCGACGCGGCCGGGTGGACGCCGGAGGAAATTGCTGCGCAGATCGAGATCTGTCGGACGGCTCCCGTCTCCGGCGGCCATGTTCACTTCAGCATGGTGCCGCTGGCGCAGAACCGCCGCGGCCTGACGCAGCAGCTGCGCCAGGGCGTCTATGCCCAAGCTGCGCTGCCGCCAGCGACGCCGTGGCTCCAGGCTCCACCTTGCGGACCGGTGCAACTGCTGCGCCTCGCCGAGGGTCAGCTTCAGCTGGTGACCCAGGATGGCGCACCTGCCCGGGTGTTCGCCCTATGGCGACGCGCCACGCACCGCGGCGAAGCGAGCTGGCGGCTGGACGTGGTGCCCCCCCATGGCCGGGTCCCGGCAGCCGAGACCGGGGAAACCCTCGTCGCCCTGGCACTCAATGCGACCAACACGGAAGGCCCTGCCGCCACCTTCGTGGTCTGAGCGGCTGTAACCGCGCTGAAATCTGTCGATTCCGCGCAACGTCGCAGTGTCTCTAGGGGCGATCCTCAACCCCCGAGAAAACCCTGTTGAAAGGCGATTTCCAGCGCCCGGGATGCCAATGGTCATGGGGTCTGGCGGCGCTTGTGGCGCTGCGCCATCACCCCCCGAATCCTGTCATTTCTTGTCACAAACCTTCAACATCCCGCCGTGAGACTCGCGTCCGTGAATCCGGGTGGGGGACTTTCGGTGAGCCGAAAACCCCCGCTGGCACAAAGTCGGCAGGACAGGAGCAAACCCTAGTGCGGCGGTGTTGGTCGCATTGCTGGGCTGTGACTCGACTGGTAGGCTTTTTGCTTGAGATCAAGCTGGGGTCGAGTTTCGACTTCGCACACAAGTAGAGGGTGGCTGGTTGATAGAGACCGGCGGTCGGGATTTTTCGGGCCGCAAGAACAGATGCAAAACGTTTGCGAGGTGGTTGGCCACCCCGGTTTTGCGCCAAAGGTCCGGAAGGGGCGAGGGATGCCTTCCATTGCAGCCGCGGATTCGGTGGTTTTCGTTTTCAAAAAATCGGTTCGTCGCACAGGAGCGCAAGAATGAGTCAGAACAAGTGGTTGGGTTTTAGCAAGACGGCATTGGCCGCCGCCGCTGCCATGGTGGTGGTGATGCCGGCGATGGCCCAGGAGGCCAAGAAGAAGGCCGACCAGTCGGAAGATGAAGGCGCTCCGCGCGCCAAGGAAGACACCGTCCGTCTGGGCACCATCGTCATCACCGGCGAAGGCGGCAAGCTGGGCACCGGCCAGATGCTGAACGAAGACGCCGGCAAGGCCCGCAGCACCGTCACCCGCGCCGCCATCGACAAGGACCGCTCCACCGGCAACCCGTTCCAGGCCCTGGCCATGCTGCCGGGCGTGAGCACCTTCAACCATGACGCCACCGGCCTGTTCGGCGGCGGCCTGACGGTGCGCGGCTTCGGCTCGGACCAGATGGGCTTCACCGTCAACGGCGTGCCGGTCAACGACTCCGGCAACTTCGCCGTGTATCCGCAGGAATATGCGGACCAGGAAAACCTTTGCACCCAGTCGATCTCCCAGGGGAGCCCGGACGTGGATTCGCCGCATGCCGGCGCCACCGGTGGCAATGTCAGCATCACCAGCTGCGACCCGGAAGACAAGCGCCGCGTCCGCGTGAGCCAGACCCTGGGCGACCTGAACCTGACCCGCACCTTCGTGCGTTACGACACCGGCCGCTTCCTCAACAACAGCGCCAAGGTGTTCCTGAGCTACTCCCACACCCAGGCGGACAAGTGGAAGGGTGAAGGCGAAGCGAAGAAGGACCACATCGACGCGGCCTTCCGCTGGGACATCAATCCCGACAACACGATCCTGGGCTCGGTGCTCTACAACCGTGCAGTGAACAACGCGTTCTACACGCTGAGCGCGGCCCAGATCGCCACGAACTACAACACGGACTACTCCAACACGTTCGCCGGCCACGCTGCACCGTCGCCCGGTACCGCCGTGAAGGATCCGACGCAGAGCCCCAACTACTGGAAGCTGGCCAACAATCCGTTTGAAAACGCTGTGGTGTCGGTCTCCGGCTCCTTCAAGCTGGCCGAAGCCACCTATCTGAAGGTGCAGCCCTACCTGTGGTGGGGCTTCGGCAACGGCGGCTGGTCGCAGCTGGCAATGAGCGAATCCGGTTTCCTGGATCCTTCCAAGGGCACCAACACGGCCAAGAAGGACCTGAACGGCGACGGCGACACGCTCGACACCGTCACCATGGCCCGCGCCAGCGTGACCCGCACCTCGCGTCCCGGCGTGACCACCGAAGTGAACACGACCCTGGGCAACCACAACCTGCGCGTGGGTGTGTGGTTCGAGCGTGCCGAGCACAAGCAGACCCAGCCGATCGTTTCCATCGACAACGCCGGCAATCCGACCGACATCTGGCTGCAGAAGGGCCGTGTCGCCCGTCCGGACGGCTCGCTGTATGAAGGCCGCGACTGGGACACCATCAGCACCGCCTATCAGGCCTACGTCAACGACAACTGGTCCTTCGACAACGACAACGGCTCGCTGTCGGTCGGCCTGCGTGCCCCGCACGTGAAGCGTGACGTGACCAACTACGCCAACGAAACGCTGGGCGTCAACTACAACATCAACAAGAGCTACAGCGAGCTGCTGCCGCAAGTGGCCCTGCGCTACAACCTGGCGGCGGCCCACCAGGTGTTCTTCAGCATGGCGAAGAACTTCCGCGCTCCGGCCAACTTCGCCTTCACCGGTTCGAACATCGCCGTGACCAACGGTGTGGCCTCGCTGATCCGCGAAGCCAAGCCGGAAACCTCGGTCATGACCGACCTGGGCTACCGCTATCAGACCAAGAACCTGTCGCTGTCGGCCACCCTGTTCAATTCGGCCTTCAAGAACCGTCAGGCCAACGCCTACGACCCCATTGCCGACAAGAGCACCTATCAGAACGCGGGCGACGTGAACAACCGCGGCCTGGAACTGGAAGCCGGCACGGGCAAGTACAAGGGCTTCAGCGCTTATGCATCGCTGACGATGCAACACAGCGAGATCAAGAACGATCTGCTGGTGGCCAAGGGCACACTGAAGAACGGTGGCAAGGAGGACGTCTACCTGCCGCTGTCGGGCAAGCAGTTCACGCTGACGCCCGAGCGCATCGTCTCGACCTCGGTGCAGTATGAATACGGCAACTTCTATGGCCGTCTGAAGGTCAAGCGTACCGGCCGCCAGGCTGCCACGATGATCAACGACGAGTGGATCCCCACCTACTGGATGGCCGACTTCGACGCCGGCTACAACTTCGGTGAGGTGAGCTTCGCCAGCAACGTGCAGCTGCGTCTGAACGTGAGCAACATCGGTAATGCCAAGTACCGCAACCTGTCGTCGGGTTCGGTGACCAACGCACAGAAGTACAACACCACACTGAGCGATGGCAGCGCCTACTCGGTGGCCTCCAGCGGCGTGTTCTATTACGTTGGTGCCCCGCGCTTCGCCTCGATCAGCCTGAGCGCCGACTTCTAAATCCTGCGGACGGCACGGACAGCGGCTCACGCCGCTGCCCCAAAACCCTCCTCAACCGCCCCGGTTCGCCGGGGCGGTTTTTTTTCGTCCGTCGCTGCGTGGATCGGTGGCGTCGGCTCGACGTTCGGCCGGCCGCGGCGCTGGGTCACCCATGACTCCAGCTCATAGGCGGGACCCGCATTGACAGTGGCGCAGAGCCCGCGACGCGCCTACCCTGGCCTCCGATCGGACCTCCATGCGTTCAACTGCCCCTCCCGCTGCAACTGCCATTGCCACTGCAACTGCCAGTGCCACTTTGGCACCTGTGCCTGCATCTGCACCTTCGCCAGCACATGGACCTGCAGGCGCACCTCCGGCTGCACCGGCGCCTGCGATCACCACCGCGACCCCAGTTGCACCGGCATGGGTCTCCGCCCCGATCGAGGCCACCGCATCGGCCGCCACTGGCCGGCCGGTCCTGGGCCTCGGCCTCGATGCCGGCGGCACCCAGACCCGCTGGTGCCTGGCCCATGCCAACGGCCAATGCGTCGCCCGCGGCGCGGTCGGCGGGCTGACCGCCCTGCTGCTGGAGAGCAGCGCCGGCCGGGTTGCCCTGGCCCAGACCCTACAAACGCTGGCCGCCGAGGTCTGGGCGGCCGCCGGCCGCGGTGGCGTTGGCGCCCTGGAGGCCGGCATCACCGGCCTGGGTGAACCCGACGGACCAGCCGGTCAGCAGCTGCGCGCCCTTTTCGCTCAGCACCTCGGACTGCCGCCTACCACGCTACGCTGTGACAGTGACATCGCCGCCGCCTTCCACGCGCTGTTCCAACCCGGGGAAGGCCACCTGGTCTACGCCGGCACTGGCGCCATCGCGGCCCACATCGACACCGATGGCGTCCTGCACCGCGCCGGCGGTCGGGGCCCTCTGATCGGCGACGAAGGGGGTGGCCTGTGGATCGCCCGCGAGGCGCTCGCCCTGGTCTGGCGCCGGGAGGACGACGCGCCGGGTGCTTGGCAGCAGTCCCGCCTGGCCCGCGGACTGTTCGAGCAGCTCGGCGGCGCCGACTGGGCCCTCAGCCGCCAGTTCCTCTACGGCGGTGATGCGGCCACCCGTCGCGGCGCCCTCGGTCAGCTGGCACTGGCCGTCGGTTCAGCCGCCCACGACGGCGATGCCGACGCCCTCGCCCTGCTCCACCGCGCCGGCACGGAACTGGCCCGCCTGGCACTGGCGCTGTGCCGCCGCCTGGGCCCCCGCCCCATCAGCGCTGCCGGGCGGGTGCTGCAGCTGCATCCGGCCATTGCCACCGGCCTGCGGTCGGCGCTGCCGCTGCATCTGCCGCTGTCCCTCGCGCAACCGGACACCGCCCTCTCCGCCGCGCGCCGCGCCGCAGTCTCCGCTACATTGCGCAGCACACGCTCTGCACCACTCACGTCACCATGAACTTCCGCACCCGACTGCTCACCCTCGCCGCCGCCGTGTTTCTGGCGGCCTGCGCCACGCCGACGCCGCAGATCGACCGCACCCATGTGTCGGAGAACCAGGACAGCCGCGTGCAGTTCCTGATCCTGCACTACACCGCCATCGACTTCGACAAGTCGCTCAAGGTGCTGACCACCGGCGGCAAGGTGTCGGCCCACTATCTGGTGAACGACAACCCGGTGAAGACCTATCAGCTGGTCGATGAGAACCGTCGCGCCTGGCATGCCGGCGCCAGCTACTGGGCGGGCGCCACCAACTTGAACTCGGCGTCCATCGGTATCGAAATCGTGAACCCGGGCTTCACCGAGACGCCGGCGGGCCGTGTCTACGCCGGCTACCCACAATCCCAGGTGGACGAGGTGATCCGGCTGGTGCGCCAGATCGTCCAGCGCCACCAGATCCGACCGGACCGCATCCTCGGCCACAACGACATCGCCCCCGGCCGCAAGCAGGACCCGGGCCCCGCCTTTCCCTGGAAGCAACTGGCCGATGCGGGCCTGATCCCCTGGCCGGACCCGTCGCTGCTCGAAGTGCGCCGCGCCGTTTTCCAGATCGTGCCGCTGCCGGACGTGCCGTGGTTCCAGCAGAAACTGGCCCAGGTGGGCTATCAGACGCCGCAGACCGGGGTGATGGACGCGGCCACGCGTGAGGTGATCAGCACCTTCCAGATGAAGTACCGCCCGACCAATGCCTCGGGGGAAATGGATGCCGAAACGGCCGCGCTGCTCGATGTGGTGACCACGCCGGGCGGCATGATCACGCGCCTGCCGGTCCCCGGCACGCCCGACACCCGCACCGATACCCAAACGAACGGCCGCCCCGACAATCGCTCGCCCTACTGACGCCGACGCCTTTCGCGCCTCGCACGCCCTTGTTCCAATTTCTCCTCAAGCGCCTGGCCACGCTGCTGCCGACCCTGATCGGCGTCACGCTGGTGGCCTTCGGACTGATCCGGCTGGTCCCGGGCGATCCGGTCGCCATCATGATGGGCGAGCGGGCGCTGGACCCGGCCACCCACGCCCGGATGATGCGGGAGCTGGGGCTGGATCAGCCGCTCTGGCGCCAGTATCTGGACTACGTCGGCGGCCTGCTGCACGGCGACCTCGGCCAATCGCTGGTCTCGCACGAGCCGGTGTCGCGGGAGTTCCTGGCGCTGTTCCCCGCCACGGCGGAGCTGGCCCTGGTGGCCCTGCTGGTGGCCATCGTCATCGGCCTGAGTCTGGGCATGGCGGCGGCGCTGCGGCGCGGCTCCTGGCTGGACCAGGGCGTGATGGGTCTGGCGACGGTCGGTTATTCGATGCCGGTGTTCTGGTGGGGATTGATCCTGATCATGACCTTCTCGGTGGGCCTGGGCTGGACGCCGGTCTCCGGCCGTGTGGCGGTGGACTATGACGTGCAACGCCTCACCGGCTTCATGCTGATCGATGCGGCGATGCATCCGGAGCCGGGCGCCTGGTGGTCGGCGCTGCGCCATCTGCTGCTGCCCGCCGCCGTGCTGGCTACCTCCAATGCCGCGGTGATCGCCCGCATGACGCGCTCCAGCCTGCTGGAAGTGCTGCGGGAGGACTACATGCGCAGTGCCCGTGCGCGCGGGCTGAGCCCCATGCGGGTGGTGCTGGTGCATGGGCTGCGCAATGCGCTGATCCCGGTCATCACGGTGATTGGCCTGAAAGTGGGCAGCCTGCTGGCCGGTGCGGTGCTCACCGAGACGATCTTCTCCTGGCCCGGCATCGGCAAATGGCTGATCGACGCGATCGCCCGGCGTGACTATCCGGTGGTGCAGGCCGGCATCCTGATTTCGGCCTGCTGCTTCATCTTCATCAACCTGCTGGTGGACCTGCTGTATGGCGTCGTGAATCCGCGCATCCGGGGGGGCCGATGAACGCGGCGGTCTCTCCGATCGACGCGGCCGCACCCGTCGGCCCGTGGCGCGAAGCCGCGACTGCCTTTGCCGCCAATCGCGGCGCGCTGGCCGCGTTTCTGGTCTTCGCGCTGATGGCCCTGGCGGCGCTGCTGGCGCCGTGGATCGCGCCGCATGACCCGATCCATCAATACCGCCTGCAGATGCTGCTGCCGCCGGTCTGGATGGACGGCGGCCAATGGCAGTTCCCGCTGGGCACCGACGAGCTCGGCCGCGACCTGCTCAGCCGGTTGCTGCACGGGGGGCGGGTGTCCCTGGGCATCGGGCTGGCGTCGGTGCTGATGTCGGTGGTGCCCGGTGTCTTGCTCGGCCTGCTCGCCGCGTTCCATCCCCGCTGGCTGTCACCGGCGGTGATGCGGGTGATGGACGTGATGCTGGCGCTGCCCGGCCTGCTGCTGGCCATCTGCGTCATCACCGTGCTGGGCCCGGGCCTGCTGAACACGGTGATTGCGATTGCCATCGGCAGCCTGCCGGAATATGTGCGCCTCACCCGCGCCACCGCGCTGGCCGAACTGGGCAAGGATTACGTGACCGCCACCCGCCTGGCCGGCGCCTCGACGCTGCGACTGATGCTGTCGGCGGTGCTGCCCAACTGCCTGGCACCGCTGATCGTGCAGGCCTCGCTGGGCTTCTCCAGTGCGATCCTGGAGGCCGCGGGCCTCGGATTCCTCGGCCTGGGCGTGCAGGCGCCGACACCGGAATGGGGCACGATGCTCTCCTCCGCGCGGGACTACATCGTGCGGGCGCCCTGGGTGGTGACCCTGCCGGGGCTGGCCATCCTGGCGTCGGTGCTGAGCGTCAACCTGATCGGCGACGGCCTGCGGGACGCGCTGGACCCTCGACTCAAGCGGGTGAGCTGATGGCGACGCTGATGCTGGAGATGTCGCAGCTGCAGGTCCGCTTTGGCAGATTCACCGCGGTGGATGGCGTGGACCTGAGCGTCAGCGCGGGAGAAGTGCTGGGCGTCGTCGGGGAGTCGGGCTCCGGCAAATCGGTGGCGATGATGGCGCTGATGGGCCTGGTGGACGCGCCCGGTGAAGTGCGCGCGACCACCCTGCGCTTTGACGGCCAGGACCTGTTGACGATGTCACCCGCGCAACGCCGCCGCTGCATCGGCCGGGACATGGCGATGGTCTTCCAGGACGCGCTGGCCAGCCTCAATCCGAGCTACACCATTGGCTTCCAGATCGAGGAAGTGCTGCGCCATCACCTGGGCCTGCGCGGCCGGGCGGCGCGAGAGCAGGCGCTGGCGCTGCTGCGTCAGGTGGAGATTCCGGACCCGGAGCGGCGGCTGGATGCGTATCCGCATGAGCTCTCCGGCGGCATGAACCAGCGGGTGATGATTGCACTGGCGATTGCCTGCAGTCCGAAGCTGCTGATCGCCGATGAGCCAACGACTGCACTGGATGTGACCATCCAGGCCCAGGTGATGGACCTGCTGCTGCGGCTGCAACGCGAGCGCGACATGGCGCTGGTGATGATTACCCACGACCTGGCGGTGGTGGCCGAAATGGCGCAGCGGGTGGCCGTGCTGTATGCAGGCCAGGTGGTGGAGACCGGGCCGCTGCCGCAGGTCTTCGACCAGCCGCGCCATCCCTACACCGCAGCGCTGCTGGCTGCGATCCCCGAGCACCGCCGGAGCAGTGGCGACAGTGGCGGTCAGGGCGACAGTGCCAGTCATGCCGGCAGTGGCGGTCATGACGGGAGCGCGGGCAGCGGAGATGGCAGGGGCGATGCGGACAGTGCGCGGCACCGGCGGCTGCCGGCGTTGCCGGGCATGGTGCCTGGGGCATCAGACCGTCCGTCCGGATGCCTCTTTGCCCCGCGATGTCCGCAGGTGCGGGATCGTTGCCGCAGCGAGCGACCGGCCCTGGAGGCGGGGGTTCGATGCTTCTTCCCGTTGAACGGGCCGGCGGCGCATCCCGCTTCGGGAGGCAGCCGATGAACGACTCGACCCGCGGCCAGCCGGCGCCGATCCCGTCAGCGCCCTTGTTGCGCGCCGAAGGCCTGACGCGTCACTACGCCGTCAGCCAGGGATGGTTCAAGCCGAAAGCCACGGTGCGGGCGCTGGAAGGTGTGAGTTTCGATCTGCAGCCAGGACGCACGCTGGCGGTGGTCGGTGAATCGGGCTGCGGCAAATCCACACTGGCGCGGGCGCTGACCCTGGTGGAGACGCCCACCGCAGGCCGACTGTTCCTGCAGGCCCAGGACGTCGCCGCGCCCCTGACGCGAGACCAGCGACAGGCACTGCGCCGACAGGTGCAAATGGTCTTCCAGAATCCATATGCTGCGCTCAATCCGCGCAAGACCATTGCCGCGACGCTGGCCGAGCCGCTGGTCATCAACACCCGCCTCTCCGCTGCCGAACGGCGGGAGCGGGTGGAAACACTTGCGCAGCAGGTCGGCCTGCGGCCGGAGCATCTGCGCCGCTATCCCCACATGTTCAGCGGCGGTCAGCGCCAGCGCATTGCGATTGCGCGGGCCATGATGCTGCAACCTGGCATCGTGGTGGCGGACGAACCCACCTCGGCGCTCGATCTCTCCATCCAGGCCCAGATCCTCAACCTGTTCATGGACCTGCAGCAGGCCCATGGCACCGGTTATGTCTTCATCTCCCACAACCTCGCGGTGGTGGAGCATGTGGCCGACGACGTGATGGTGATGTACCTGGGCCGCGTGGTGGAGCACGGCCCGCGTGATCGGCTCTTCGCCCAGCCGCTGCATCCCTACACCCAGGCGCTGATCAGCGCCACGCCGTCCCTGCGCGCGGCGGACCGGCGGGTGCGCATTCCCATCCATGGCGAGCTGCCCTCGCCGCTGCGGCCACCGAGCGGATGCGCATTCCACCAGCGTTGTCCGAGAGCGGTGGCGCGCTGTGCGGAGGTCCGGCCTGAATTGCGGCCGGTGGACGGCCGACTGGTCGCCTGCGACGTGCTCTAAAGCCCGCGGACCGGCCGCGTCCGGTCGGCGTCCGGTCGGCATCCTCGCCCCCCGCGGCGAACCGCTCCCATCCGTGATCAGGCAGTCAGTGTGGCTCCGCACGCCATTCGCGTGGCGTCCGCCTGCTGGTGTCCACGGGTCAGCGCGCGTGCGCTGCCCGCGCCGCCCCGGCCACCCATCGCCCCAGCCGCATAACCGGGTGTTATGGTTGAAGCGTGCCATTTCAGTTGTGGCCTGCCCGCGCCGCTTCCAACAATGGCGCGCCGACTGCCTGCCTTCATGCACCTGATTCGTCCCCGCTCACCTGCTGCCTCGCGCCCGGGATCCGCCCGATCCGCCTCGCTGACCCGGCGGGCCGCGCCGCTGCAGTGGGCAGCGCTCATGCGGACCGCATGGATGGGGGCGGTGCTGATCGTCACGGCAGGCCTGGCAGGAGTCGCGAACGCGGCCACCCCCGCCGACAAACCGCTCGTCTACTGCACTGACGCCAGCCCGGAAGGCTTCGATCCGGGGTTATGGGATTCGGCCAGCACCAACAACGTCAACAACCAGATCTTCCAGGGCCTGGTGCGATTCGAGCGCGGCGGCACGGCGCTTCAGCCCGCATTGGCCACCCATTGGGAGATCAGCCCGGACGCCCGCGTCTTCACCTTCCACCTGCGCCCCGGCGTGCACTTCCAGCAGCGCCCATGGTTCACGCCCACCCGTGACTTCAATGCGGACGACGTGCTCTTCACCTTCGGCCGCTTCCTGCAACCGGACCACCCGTTCAACAAGGCCTTTCCCGCCACCTTCATCTATCCGCAGAACCTGGGCCTGGCCAAGGCGGTGGCGTCCATGGAGAAGCTGGGCCCACTGACAGTGCGCTTCACGCTGCACCAGCCCAACGTCACCTTCCTCAGTTATTTCGCGATGGCCTTTGCCGGCATTCAGCCGGCGGAATACGGGGCGCAGCTGCTGCGGGAGGGTCAGGCCAGCCAGATCAACCGGCTGCCGGTGGGCACCGGCCCGTATCGCTTCCGCAGCTATGCCAAGGACGATGTCGTCCGCATGGAGGCCAACCCCGATTACTGGGGCCCTCCGCAGAAGACCCGTCGCCTGATCTTCACCATCAGCCGCGAGGCGGCGGTGCGGGTGCAGAAGCTGCTGGCCGGGGAATGCCAGATCACCTCCCCGCTGCGGGACATCGACGTCGCCGCGCTCGACCGCCATGCCGACCGTATCCGGCTGATGAAGATTCAGGCGCTGAACATCTCCTACCTGTCCTTCAACCTGCGCAAGCCACCGACCAACAACCGGCTGGTGCGCGAGGCGCTGGACATCGCCGTGGACCGCGACGCCATCTTCCGCGCCCTCTTCCCGCGCGGCGACGCGATGCAGGCGGTCAATCCGTTCCCGCCCGCCATCCCGGGCTACAACACACGGCTGCGCAATGAATACAACCCGGCCCGCGCGCGGGAGCTGCTGCGACAGGCGGGCTACCCGGACGGGCTGGACATCGACTTGTGGGCGCTGCCGGTCACACGGCCCACCAATCCCAACGGGCAGTTGATGGCGCAGCTCATTCAGCAGGACTGGGCGCGCATCGGTGTGCGGGCCCAGATCCGGACCTACGAATGGGGCGAGTACCTCAAGCGCGCCAACGCGGGCGAGCATTCGGTCTACATGAGCGGCTGGTCCGGCGAGAGCGGCGATGCGGACGATTTCCTCTCCCCCAACCTCAGCTGCGCCACCAACAAGACCGGCGTGAAGTTCTGCAATGCCGACTTCGAGCGGCTGATCGACACCGCTCGCGCCACCCCGGATGCGGCGCGCCGGATCGCCCTCTATGAACAGGCGCAGGAGATCTTCAAGCGGGAGCGTCCGTGGATCACGATGGCGCATTCCACCGTCTACATTCCCACCAGCCTGGACCTGCGGGGCTTCCGCATGCAGCCCAATGGCGGCGTGGTGTTCGAGAACGTCTACCGAGAGTAAGCCACCATGCGGCTGCGCCATATCGAGGTCTTCCACGCCATCATGCAGGCGGGCACCATCAGCGGTGCGGCCCAGCTGCTGCACATCTCCCAGCCGGCGGTGACCAAGGTGCTGCAGCACTGCGAGCTGCAACTGGGCATGCCGCTGTTCGACCGGGTGCGCGGCAAGCTCTATCCCACGCCGGAGGCCCAGCGCCTGTTCGTGGAGATCGACAAGCTCAATCGCGATCTGGTGTCCATCCGCCGCCTCGCGGCCAACCTGCGTGCGGGCGAGTCGGAATCGCTGCGGCTGATCGCCACGCCGGCGCTCGGCGTGACCGTCATCCCCGCCGCCATGACGCACTGGGCCCGGGCCTTTCCGCGCAGCCGCTGCCAGCTCAGCACCCACCACACGCGGGAGATCGTGTCTGCCCTGCTGCTGGGAGAAGCGGATCTGGCGCTGAGCCTGCAGGACCCGCGTCATCCCGGCATCAAGGCCGAGGTGCTGGCCACCGGAGAGCTGATGGCGCTGTGTCCGCTCAGCAGTCCGGAAGCCCAGGGCGACGGTCCGCTGCGGCTGGCGGACATCGAATCGGAACTGATCGCCATGGCGGAAGACGATCCGCTGGGCCAGATGCTGCATCACGCCGGCGAGTCGCTGGGGCAGCATCTGGACAGCCGCATCACCGTGCAGACCTACCAGCTGGCTCGGTCGCTGGTGGAGGCCGGCGTGGGCATGACGGTGGTCGATCCCTTCACCGCCGCTCCGGCTGATCGCCAGCGGGTGCGGGTGCGACCGCTGGAGCCGACGATGTCGGTGCAGCTGGTGCTGCTGACCTCGGCGAGTGCGCCGCTGGCCCAGGCGGCGCGGCGGCTGGTCGGCTACCTGCGCGACGCTGCCCGCAGCCACCTGGACAGCCTGGCCTGACGGCCGGCCTCTGCAACCCACTGTCGCGGACCTCCCATGAGCTTCACCGAACGCACCATTGCCTGCGAAGACATCGCGGACCATCCGGAGTTCCTGCCGCTGCTGTCGCTGCCCGGGGTGGCAGTGGACCTGCGCTACGCCACGCCGGACAACTTCGTCGGACGCAACGTGTATGGCGGCCTGGATTGTGCCTACCTGCGGCGCGAGGCCGCGGAGGCGCTCAGCCGTGCCGTTGACTGGCTGGCCCGGCATCAGAGCGGGGTGCAGCTGGTGGTGCTGGATGCCCTGAGACCGCAGCGGGTGCAGGAAGCGCTGTGGTCCGAACTGGAAGGCACGCCGCTGACGAAATACCTCGCCCATCCAGCGCGCCGGTCCATCCACTCCTTTGGCATGGCGGTCGACGTGACGCTGCTGGACGCGCAAGGTCGCGAACTCGACATGGGCACCGGCTTTGACGAGATGACGCCGGCCTCGCATCCGGAATTCGAGGCCGAACAGCTGGCGCAGGGGGGGCTCACCGCTGCGCAACTGACCCATCGCGGCTGGCTGCGCGCGGCGATGCGTTTTGCCGGCTTCCAGACCATTCCGACGGAGTGGTGGCACTTCGACTTCGGGGATCGCGAGCTGGTCCGTCGCACCTTGCCGCTGGTGATCTGATCCGGGCCGCCAGCCGCCGGCCAAACGCTGGCGGCCTCACACCCTCGCGCACCGCCCTCACCCCCGCGCGCTCGCCCGCGCTCCATTCACATTCATTTCCAGGAGACCGCATGACTTCCTCCCGCCGCCAGATCCTGCGCACCGCCGTGGCTGCCACCGGGGCGGGGCTCGGTGCCCTGAGCCCGCTCGCCGGCGCAGCCGCTGCGGCCTCAGGGACGACTGCTCCGACCGTCGCGCCCTTGGCCAATGGCCGCCCCATCGCCGCGACCGACACCCCGCCCACCCTTCGCGCCCGTCGCCTGCAACCCGGTGACACCGTGGGTCTGGTCAGCCCCGCCAATGCCACCTACGAACGGGAGCCGCTGGTCATCGCGGCGGAATCGCTGCAGGCGCTGGGCTTCAAGGTGAAGTTCGGCCCGCATGTGCAGGCCCGTTATGGCCAGTTCGGCGGCACCGACGCCCAGCGCGCCGGAGACATCAACGACTTCTTCGCCGACGACTCGGTGGCCGGCATCCTGGCCCTGAGCGGCGGTTCGGGCTGCAACCGCATCGTTGACAAGCTGAACTACGCGCTGATCCGCCGCAAGCCGAAGTTCTTCGGCGGCTTTTCCGACCTGACCAGCTTGGTCAACGCCATCCATCGCCAGACCGGTCTCATCACCTTCCACAGCCCGGTCGCCAGTTCGGAATGGAATGAGTTCTCGGTGCAGCATTTCAAGGCCGTGGTGATGGACGGCGCGCCGGACCTGCTGCGCAATGTCAGCGACAAGGGCGACCAGCTGGTGCCGACGGAAGACCGCATCAGCACCGTGCGTCCCGGCGTGGCGCAAGGGCGGCTGGTGGGCGGCAACCTCACCGTGCTGGCCTCGCTGGCGGGCTCCGCCTTTTTCCCGGACTGCCGCGGAGCGCTGCTGTTCCTGGAGGACACCAACGAGTACATCTACCGCCTGGACCGCTGCCTCTCCACCTTGCGCCTGGCGGGTGCGCTCGATCAACTGGCCGGTGTCGTGCTGGGCAAGTTCACCCGCTGCGGCCCGGGCGACGGTTATGGCACCCTGACGCTGGACGAAGTCTTCGACGATTACTTCCTGCCGCTGAACGTGCCGGTGTACCGCGGGGCGATGATCGGCCACATCCGGCGCAAATTCACCGTGCCGGTCGGGCAGATGGCCGAGATGGATGCGCAGGCGGGGACGGTGCGCCTGCTGTCGTCAGCGGTGAGCTGAGCACCCGAACAAGCGGGGCGCCATTGGCACTCATGGGCATTCAGGCTTTGAGGACATGCCATGTGGCACCCCACCGGTCCGGTCTGGGCCTCGGCGGCCGCTTCCGCCGCGTTCGACAACGGTGATGATGGCCGTGAGGCCCATCATGAGACCCACCGTGATGGCGACCGTGATGCCAGTCATGAAGGCAGCAGGGACGGCATCGGCAGTGTGCTCTCCCACCACCGGGACCGCATCGGTGACCCTGCGGGCGCTGCCCAGGCCCTGCCCGCCGCGATGGTGGCCCTGCCTGCGAACCTGCACCCGATGCTCCACGAGCTGGCCCATTGGAACTGCAGCTGGCGAGCCCTGGCCTCCCTGCATGAGCGCGGGCGGGGCCCCCTGCGGGAGTCGATCGCGCAGTGGTGTCGGCAGCAGGCCGATCACGCCGCCTATTGCGCGATGGATGGAGACTGCGGCTTACTGATGGAAGGGGACCGTTACCTGCGGCGGGCGCCAGAGATCCAGCAGGCCTTGAACAGGCTGTGGGCCATCAGAACGGTGGCGACGGAAGACTTGAACGTCTTTCTGCAGAACCGCCTGGCTCTCCACGACGCTTTGACAACGGTGGTCATTCGCAAGCTGGCGCTTCGGTGCAGCCCGGCGATCTTTGAAAACTTCCGCAGGCTGACCGATTGCATCGACGCCTGCGAATCTGCCGACACGGGTCTGATGACCCTGAATCAGGCGGCCTCGGTCTTGCGGCTGCACGCCGTCAGTGCCGACAGGCCGGTCTGGACGGCGGACGAGGTCTTACAAAGACTGCTTGCAACGTTCGTTCACCGTGCAGATCCGGCGCCGCGGCGATCGCTCCTGGGGGCCTCTATTGCGCCGCCACCCAGCTCACCAGCGCATCCAGGGTCGGGCGGGCTGCCGCGGCCCGCTCATCGTTGATTACGGCCACCACCACCCAGAGCTGGCCAGACGCATCCGGCACATAGCCCGCCAGCGCCACGACGTCCCGCAGGGTGCCGGTCTTCATCCGGGCACGGCCTTCCGCCGGCGTACCCTTGAAGCGCCGGGACAGCGTGCCGTCCGCGCCCGCGACCGGCAGCGTCGCCATCAGCTCGGGACCGTGGCGTCCGCGATGAACCGAGGCGAGCATCGCCGCCATCTTGGCCGGGCTGATGCGCTCGACACGCGACAGCCCGGCGCCGTTTTCCAGCACCACATCCCCCGGGTCCACGCCCTGGGTCATCAGCCATTCCTTGACCGCCCGCTGCGCGGCTGGAAGGGTGTCCTCCCCGGGCAGCGCTGCGGCAGCACCCAGACGCTGGAAGATCAGACGGGTGGTGGCGTTGTCGGACGCCTTGAGCACCGGGCGCAGCAGCTCGGCGAGCGGGCGGTCCTGGTGGCGCACCAGCACCCGGGCCTGGGCGGGCGCCTGCCCTTCGCGAACCTCGCCGGACAGGCTGCCACCCAGCGAGGTCCACAACTGACGCACGGCCTGCGCAGTGGTCCATTGCCGGTCCAGGACGTTCAGGGACTGGCGGACCTGACAGTCCCGCGGGAACGTGCCGCGCAGTGTCAGGCGGGCCGAGGCGGGGGGAGTGTCTCCATTCACGGGCCCCGCATGGGTCGGCACCTGGGCAGGGAACGGAACGGCGGCGGTCGGCAAAGCCGGCAGGGGCTGGAATTGCGGAATCTGCCAGCGGTCGTCCCAGTCCTTGCAGGCACCGTCGGCCAGTTGCAACTGCTGGGTATCGACCTCCAGCCCCCCGAACAGCGGGAACGGCCGGACCTGTACCTGCTGCGCATCCGACTGCAGGTCAAAGCTCAGCAGGCTGCCGTTCAGATTGAGGGCATCGGGAATCACGTTGTAGGGAAATTCGGGCTGCTCGTCGAAGTCAGGCGCGCCCAGCTCCGGTCGTGCGGGGCGGAACATCGTGCGGTCCACCACCACACCGCCGTCCAGCGCCGAGATGCCCTGCCGCTCCCGCAGCTCCCGCAACATCAACCAGAGCGCGGACCAGTCCAGATCGGCGTCCGCTCCGCCCTTGAGGTAGAGCGGCGTGCGCAAATGGCCGTCTGGCGCGGGCAGCAAGGGCGCTGCCGTGGGGTCGCCGTCCACCAGCAGCTCGGTGCGTCCGCGGCTGTTGGGGCCGAGACGGTCCAGGGCCGCGGCGGCGGTGAGCAGCTTCATCGTGGACGCCCCCTGCATCGGCCGGTCGGCATTCAGGCGCAGGCCGCCCGACGGTTGATTCAGCGGATACGCCATCACCGCCAGGGCATCCAGCGGCACCCCGCTGCGGGCATGCACCGCGGCCACCGGAGCGGGCAGTTCTCCGGGCCGGAGGCGCTCGGGGCCGGTCGCGCAGCCGCTCAGTGCCAAGGCTGACAGGATGGCGAGCCGCAGGGGCGTTGAAAGCACTTGCATGGACCGAACTGTATCGGGCTCCGGCCTTCACATTCCGTCCGGTTATACACAGACGACAAGCATTCATCGTGGCGTACACAACAAACTCGTGACGGTCCTATGACAGCGCAGCCGCCCTGTGCTTGATCATGCCTTCAGCTCGCAACCCAGGAGAATGTCGTGAAACTCAAGCCGCTCGCTCGTTGCCTCGTTGTCGTGGGTCTCGGGGCCCACGCCGCCGCCTGGGCGCAGGAAGCCCAGAAGATCGAGCGCGTGGAGATCACCGGCTCCAGCATCAAGCGGCTGAAGGACGAAGGCGCCCTGCCCGTCCAGGTCATCACCGACAAGGAACTGGCCCGCAAGGGCATCACCAGTGCCGAGCAGATGCTGCGCCAGCTTGGGGTCAACGGCACCGGCGCGGACAACGCCACGTCCAACAACAACGTCTTCGGCGCGGAAACCGACCGGCTCACCGGCGGCACCGCCAACGCCAACCTGCGCGGCCTGGGCCCGGGCAGTACCCTGGTGCTGCTCAACGGCCGGCGAGTCTCCACCTCCGGCATGAGTGGCGGCGCGGTGGACCTGAATTCGATTCCGATGGCTGCCATCCAGCGGGTGGAAATCCTCAAGGACGGCGCCTCCGCCATCTACGGCACCGATGCGGTGGGCGGCGTCATCAACTTCATCCTCAAGCGCGACTATCAAGGGGCCAGCGTCAGCCTCGACTATTCCACGCCGTTCGAGTCGGGCGGCGGTCAGCAGCGCAAGGCGTCCATCACCGGTGGCTGGGGTTCGCTGGAGCGGGATGGCTACAACATGATGGTCAGCCTGAGCCTGACCGACAATTCCATCCTGCGCGGCTCGGACCGCGACTGGGCCTCCGGCTTCAACCCGGCGCTGGGCCTGTCGCCCAATTCCTCCAGCAGCCCGTTTGCCAACATCATCACCGGCACCGGGACGGCGCTGGGCAGCGGCTCCGCCGTGGCCGGCAGCGGCGATGCGGTCAAGTTCACCCGCATCAACCTGCTGAGCCTGCAGGGGGCCTGCGATCAGGTCACCAACGGCGTGCAGTTCCAGCCAGGCCTGTGGACGCCTGCGTCTGCCAGCGCGGCGACCAAAGCCGCCAACTACGCCAGCGGCCGCTATCTCTGCAACACCGACTACGGCAGCCAGTTCATGCTGGCCGCACCGCGCAAGGCGGAGAACCTGGTGGCGCGCAGCACTTTCCGGGTCAACGAGAACACCGAGGCGTTTCTGGAGATCACCGCCTCGCGCAACCGGGTGAAAGCGGAGCTGACGCCCGCGCAGTTCAGCACCAGCGCCAGCACCGGCACGCTGTATCCGGTCAATGGCCCGTATTACCTCAATCTGAAGAACTACGGCGTCACCGATTTCGATCCGACCAAGCCCATCGCCTATCGCTGGCGTGCGCAGGACTTCGGCAACCGGGTGATCGAAAACGTGGATGAGAACTCCCGCCTGCTGGCCGGGCTGGAGGGCGACATCGGGGCCTACAGCTACAAGCTGGGCGCGTCCATCGCCGGGGCCAAGGGCTATTCGAACCTGATCGACGGCTATGTCTACACCGCGCCGCTGGTCAGTGCCCTCAGCCAGGGTCTGATCAATCCGTTTGTGGCGCCCGGGCAGACCCAGTCCAAGGCGGCGATGGACCTGATCGAGTCGATGAAGGCCCGCGGTCGACTGCAGGGCGGGGAAACCACCCTGCAGCAGTTGGACGGCTCCATCAGCGGCGACCTGTTCCGCCTGCCCGCCGGCATGGTGCAGTTCGCCACCGGCGTGGACCTGCGGCATGAAACCTACGAGTTCGCGCCGAACGCCGATGGCTTCAACTGCATCTCGACGCTCGGCACCGGCGCGCGGGACGTGTTGCTGTGCCCGGGCAACACGGCGGTGCCCAAGGTGTCGCGCAACATCGGTGCGGTGTATGGCGAGCTGGCCGTGCCGGTCATCAAGAATCTGGACCTGCAGCTGGCCTTGCGGCATGACCAGTACAGCAAGATCGGCGGCACCACCAATCCGAAGGTGGGCTTCCGCTGGCAGCCGGCGCAGATGGTGCTGTTCCGCGGCTCCTACAACACCGGCTTCAAGGCGCCGAGCTTCCAGCAACTCAGTCCCAACACGGCACCGCGCGACTACACCGGCACCTGGAGTGACCCGGTGCGTTGCCCGACCGATCCGACGCAGTGCTCGATCATCGGACTGGACTACACCGACAGCGGCAATCCCAACCTCAAGCCGGAGAAGTCCAAGCAGGGGACGCTGGGGGTGGTGGTGTCCCCCTTTGCGGACTTCAATGCCTTTGCCGATTACTGGCGGGTGGACCTGGACCAGCGCATCCGCAAGCTGACGGTGACGGATGTGCTGAACAACTACGCCCTGTTCCCGAATCGGGTGCAGCGGGATGCGAATGGCAATGCCACGCTGGTGGAGGCAGGCTGGATCAATGCGGCGGACAGCACCACCCGCGGCATCGACTGGGGCATGAGCTACCAGTTCAAGCATTCGACGGGTACCTGGCTGGCCAACCTGACCGGCACCCACATGCTGCAGGCCAAGGAGCGCGCGTTTTATGGTCAGCCGCTGCTGGACTACGTGGGCAAATTCTCGACACGCACGCTGTACCTGCGGGACAAGTTGAATGCAGACCTGACCTGGTCCCGGGATGTCTGGAGCGCGACGCTGAGCACCGTGTACAAGTCGGGGTATACCGATCAGGACATGAGCGCCAAGGGCGTGCTGCCGGCGACGGCCAATACGCGGGTGGCCAGCTACACGACGTTTGATCTGTTCGGCACCTACAGCGGCTTCAAGAACACGACGCTGACGGTGGGCATCCGCAATCTGCTGGATCGGGCGCCGCCGTTCACGCACCATGACGTGGACGACGTGGCGGGTGCGGGTTGGGATCCGCGCGTGGCGGACCCGTATGGGCGCACGCTGGCGGTGTCGATGAAGTACGACTTCAAGTGAGGGGACGCGGCGGCACCACGGCAGCTGTCATCGGCAGAGTTCGGCTGGACCCCGCGGAGCACGCCAAGCTGTACGCAGCAGTCGAGCGCTCGCACCGCATCCCCCTCGGCGGACCAGCTGCTGCAACTCCGCTTCGCCTATGTAGAACCGCGGAGCGACGACCACGGCTACAGGCGTCTACAGCGCCTCACCCGCGAGACGCCACCACTGCCAAGGTTCTCGCCCTCGCATCCAGCGCCACGCAGGCGCCCATCGGCAGCGGCAGGTTCGGCGTTGCATGTCCGGCGGGCCAGCCTGCCATGATGGGGCATCCCAGCGGATGCAGATAGTCCGCCAGCACCTCGTCCGGTGAGGCGGCATCGCTGAAGCTGCCCAGCAGCACACCGGCCAGACCGTTCAGGTGCCCCCCCAGGCGCAGCTGGCAGAACAGCCGGTCGATCTTGTAGGGGTCTTCGCCCACATCCTCGAGGAACAGCACACAGCCACGCAAGTCCGGCATGAAGGGCGTGCCCATCAGCGCGACCAGCACCGCGAGATTGCCCCCGGTCAGCACCCCTTGCACCACCGGGCCACCACGCGTCAGCGGATGCGGCGCCGGGGTGGGTCCCAGCACATCGCCCACTCGCAGACCCTGGCGCAGACAGGCCGTCAGCGCCAGCGCATCCGCCCAGCCTTCTTCACCGCGATGCCAGTCAGAAGCCGGCATCGGCGCGTGCCAGCCGATCCGTCCGGCCCCCTGCCGCAGCAGATGCAAAGCCGTCAGGTCGCTGTAGCCGATCAATGGCTTGCTGCTGGACTGGAGCAGCGCCACATCCAGGCGATCCAGCAGGCGCATGCATCCGTACCCGCCGCGCAGGCCCACCACCGCATCCACCTCGGGGTCGGAGAAGGCCGCGTGCAAATCACTCACGCGCTGCTCGTCACTCGCCGCCAGATGACCCAGCACGGCCGGACCTGAGCAGCTCGGGTACAGCTTCGCCCGCCAGCCCAGACGTTCCATCATCGGCAGCACCTGCGCCAGCGTCCCTTCACGCGGCGGGCCCGCGGGGGCGACGACGCCCAGACAAGCCCCGGACGGCAGCGGCGGCAGCAGGAAGTCGCTGCTCATGACACGTCCGCGCGCCATTCAGGCCGCTCGCAAGCCAAGTCCCTCCAGGTCCAGCGGACTGGGGCGGCCGGAAACCAGATCCGCCAGGATACGGGCGGAGCCAAAGGAGAAAGTGAAACCCAAAGCACCATGACCCACATTGAGCCACAAGCCGCGAACCGGTGTGGCGCCGAGCATGGGCGCCCCGCTGGGCGTGGCCGGACGGAGCCCCGCCCACGGCACAGCCTGTGCATAGTCCGCCGCCTTGGGGAAACTCGCCCGCACGGTGCGGTGCAAGGCGGCCAAGCGGCCAGGGTCCAGCCGCGTGTCGTCCCCCACCAGATCCACCATGGCCGCCACCCGGAGTTGCTGGCCGATGCGGGCATACAAGGTCTTGCGCTCGAAATCGGTGACGCTCACCGCGGGCGGGCGGTGATGCCCGGCGATCGGCGCCGACAGGCTGTACCCCTTGAGGGGATACAGCGGCAAACGCAGGCCCAGCGGCGCCGCCAAGGCGGTGCTCTGCAAGCCTGCCGCCAGCACGACGTCGTCCGCAGCGATTTCCCCCATCGATGTCCGCACCGCCACCACCCGGTCGCCCTGCTGGAGGAAGCCGAGCGCCTGCGCATGCATCACCCCGGCAAACCCGGGATGCTGCGCCAGCCGCTGCGCGAGTTGCAGGCACAGCGCATGGCAGTCCGCCACGGCCTCGCCGGCCGTGAAGATGCCGCCCGCCAGCCAGGGGGTCTCGCAGTCCGCCAGCGAAGGCTCCAGCGCCAGGCATTCGTCGCGAGACAAGGCACGCTCCGGCCCGCGGCCATCCGCACTCGCCGCGGCGCGCGCAAAACTTGCCGGCTTGCGATAGGCCACCAGCTTGCCCGGGCTGCGCAATTCGATGGCATTGAGCGCCGCTTCGCGCTGCAGCGCCATGAAGCTCTGCTGGCTGAATGCGCCCAGCGCCAGCAGACGTGCGGTCATGCGCCGATTGACATCGCCGCGGCAGCGCGCCAGAAAGGCGGCCAGCCACCGCCACTGCGCCAGGGTGCCGTCGGGCCGGAAGCGCAGCGGACCGTCCCGGTCCAGCAGCCAGCCCAGCGCCTTGAGCGGCACGCCGGCATCGGCCAGCGGCGAGACATATCGATAACTGAGCTGCCCGCCATTGGCCCGGCTGGCGCCTTCGGCCAGGGCCTCGGCGCGTTCCACCAGGGTCACCCGGTGACCGGCCTGGACAAGCGCCCAGGCCGTGGTCAACCCCACGACCCCTCCACCGATCACAACGACTTGTTTCATCCCTGCGGACATTCCTGAACTGTCCAGCAGGGTAAGGAGTTGCGGCGGTGTCAGCCAATGAAAGCCAGCACCTCACCCATAACTGCGGCCTATGAACGGCCTTCAGATCACCTGGCTGATCGCATGCGCCGTGGCTTCGACATTGCGGGTGTTCAGGCCGGCCACGCACATCCGGCCGGAGCGCAGGATGTAGACGCCGAACTCTTCGCGCAGGCGATCCACCTGTGCCGGGCTCAGGCCGGTGTAGCTGAACATGCCGCGCTGGGTGAGGAAGTAGTCGAAATTGCGCCCCGGCACCTTGGCCGACAGCACATCAAACAGGGCATTGCGCATGGCCAGGATGCGCTCGCGCATTTCCTCGACCTCGCCTTCCCACAGGGTGCGCAGTTGCGGGTCGGACAGCACCTTGGCCACCACCTGAGCACCATGTTGCGGCGGGTTGGAATAGTTGCGGCGGATGGTGAACTTGAGCTGGCCCAGCACGTTGGCGGCCTGCGCCGCATCCGGGCACACCACGGACAAGGCACCGCAGCGCTCGCCATACAGGCTCATGTTCTTGGAGAAGCTGTTGGCCACCAGGAAGCTCAGACCGGCATCGGCCAAGGCACGGATGGCAAAGCTGTCGGCTTCCAGGCTATCGCCATAGCCTTGATAGGCCAGGTCCAGGAACGGAATCAGCTCACGGGACTTGAGCACCGGAATGAGTGCATCCCACTGCAGCTGCGTCAGGTCCACGCCGGTCGGGTTGTGGCAGCAGGCATGCAGCAGCACGATGCTGCGGGCCGGCGCCTCGGACAGCGCCTGCAGCATGTCGTCAAACCGCAGGCCGCCGGTTTCGGCGTCGTAATAGGGATAGGTGCGGCATTCGACCCCGGAGCCTTCGAAGACGGCGCGGTGATTGTCCCAGGTGGGATCCGACAGGTAAATGCAGCTGTCGGGGAAATAACGCTTCAGGAAGTCGGCCCCCACCTTCAGGCCGCCGGACGAACCCACGCCCTGGATGATGGCCACGCGCTGCTCCCGCAGGGCGGCGCTGTCAACACCGAAGAGCAGTTTGCCCACTTCGGTACGGAAGTTGGCGGCACCTTCCATCGGCAGGTAAGGGCGGGCGCCCGCCTGTTCCACCACGGCAAGTTCGGCGCGACGCACGGAGTCCAGCATCGGGATGCGACCGTCGTCATCAAAATAGATGCCGATGGACAGATTGATCTTGGCCGTGCGGGGATCCTTCTGGAAGGCCTCGTTGAGGCTGAGGATGGGATCGCCAGGGTAGGCGTCGACGTGCTGGAACATGCTGATCTCCACGATGCGGACAAAGGGCAGTCCGGCATTATCCGGCAGCCCCGACAATCGCTCACGGCGCCCAGGCGCCCAGCCTGTCAGTACAACGGTTCAAGACTCCAGAAACACTCAGCTTTCCATGATCGATCAGAACGCATTCAATGAGCGTGGCGCGGCTTGCCTGCCCGGCCACATGGGCATCGAGATCCTTGAGGTGCAGTCCGGCGCGGTGAGCGCACGCATGCCGGTGCGCCAGGAAGTAATGGCGCCCAACGGCTATCTGCATGCCGGCAGCGTCGTGACGCTGGCGGACACCTGCTGCGGCTATGGCTGCATCGCCAGCCTGCCGGAGGGTGCGCAGAGCTTCACCACGGTGGAGCTGAAGTCCAACCACCTCGGTACCGCCCGGGACGGGGTGATTGAATGCCGCGCCACCGCCGTGCACATGGGCCGCACCACGCAGGTGTGGGATGCAACGGTCACCCACAACGGCAAGACCATTGCCCTGTTCCGCTGCACGCAGATGCTGCTGTATCCGAAGGCCTGAACCGCCCGGGGCGCGGTGACCTGAGGCCACCGCAGCCCACCGCGCCGGCACGGCACCGGCTCAGGGCCGGGGGGTCGGCGCGCCCTGGGCCCCGAGCGTCATCAGCGTGCGCGCCACCAGCACCATCTTGGGCGCAATGCTGTCCAGCTGCACGTATTCCGCCTGGGTGCTGTGCGCGCCAAAGCCTCGCACGCCGAAGCCCTCAACGACCGGCGCCCGGGTCGATACCGCAGCAAATGCCGCATCGGTGCCACCCCCGGTGGGTACGTCCTTCACGGCGAGCGGCAGGCCTTGCTCACCCGCCAGTGTCTTGAGCACCTCCGCCAGCGACCTTGACGCGGGCGACGCATGCAGCGGCGGACGTCGCCGCTCGAAGTTGAGCGACACCTCCGCCTCCGGCAGCAGCTTGTTCTGGATGCGCTTGCGCAACTCGGCCTCGACCCAGTCGAAGTCTTCCACCCGTTCCACCCGTACATCGGCCGACGCCTCCGCGCTGGGCGGGATCATGTTGCGCACGACGCCGGATCTGGACACCGTCCAGTGCACCTGCCGGCCCACCTTGGGGTCGGACAGATCGCGCGACTGCAGCACCTGATGGGAGAGCTCGTACAGCGCATTGACGCCCCGCTCCGGCGCCGCTCCGGCGTGAGACGAGCGGCCCTTCACCATCAAGGTGGCCGCGCCAATGCCGCTGGTGGCCAGGCGCAGCGTGTCCGGCCCGTCGGGGCCGCCACCGCCTTCGAAGGACATCACCACATCGTGCTCGCTGCCCAGCTGGGTGATGCGATGGCGCGAGGCGGGAGAGCTGATTTCTTCATCTCCGTTGATCAGCACGGTGATCTCGCCGCAGTCTTTCCAGCCCACGGACTTGAGCAGGGTCAGCACATGCAGGATGGTGGCGACGCCTTGCTTGTCATCCGCAATGCCAAGACCGTAGGCCCGCTGGCCTTCGATGCGGAAGGGCTGCTGCGCCAGCATGCCGCGCGGGTAGACGGTGTCCATGTGCGCAATCAGCAGCACCTTGCCACGTCCGCCGCCGCCCTTGAAACGGGCCTGCACCATCGGGCCGGGCTTTTCGGGGGTGTCGAACATGCGGTAGACGTCGGCGCCGGGCTCGAGCACGCTCACCTCACCGCCCAGATCCTTGAGCCGGTTCGCAATGACGGCGGCAATGCGCTCGAGGCCTTCGCGGTCCGAGCTGCCGGATTCGATCTCCACCAGCTGCTGCAGCGTTTTGAGCAGGGCCGGTTGCTCGCGCGCGGCCATGGCCTGGAGTTCCTGGAGGGAGACGGCGATGGGCCGGGTCTGCGATACCGAGGGCGGTGGGGATGGGGTCTGGCCCTGCGCCTGCGCCGGGTGGCTGCAGATCAGGGCGCCGATCGCCAGGAACAAGGCGGGGATCTGATAGGCGGAGCGGGCGTGGGCGCGAAGCAAGGGCGCGGGCACGGGCACGGGCACGGGCATGAGCATGGGCAGGCACCTCCGATGAACGAGTTCAGCCGATGCTAGGCCAGCGTTGGCGTGCCCGCACCCCGCCAGGCGTGAGGGTGTGCGAAGGCGGGGCAGCGATTTCCCCAGGTTCGGTGGCAGTCGGGTGGCAGCTTTCACTGGCAATTGAAACTGTCTCTCGGCCCGGCACCTGACAAGAACAGCATGGGGCCCGTAGCATGCGCAAGCCATTCCCCTTTGACCATTCACGCCCCATGCCAGACACCTCCGCCACCACCCCCATCAGTTTCATTGCCGTGCTCAAGGCGCGTCCGGGCCAGCGCGACGCGCTGTGCGAGGGCTTAGAGGCGCTGGTGATGCCGACCCGGCAGGAACCGGGCTGTCTCGACTATCAGCTGTTCGAACTGACCGATGCGCCGGGCACCTTCTACATGCGCGAATCGTTCAAGGATGAACTGGCGCTGGAAACGCACCGGGAATCGGCTCACTTTCAGGCCTTCGCCGCCCGTGCAGACGGCTGGCTGGTGGCCCCGCCGGAACTGATTCGTCTGACAGCCATCCGTTGAAGCGAAAGCCCGTCCGCCATCAGGGTCTACGCCTTAGGGGTGGCAGACCCGACGCGCATGCGGCACTCTGGGGCTGAGATCGGTCGCCAGGCGTTGCACACAAGGCGCCCGCGGCCTGCGGATCACCTCAGATTTCAGGGGGAACCCATGCGACTCACTCTGGCTCCTCCGGTCAAGGCCACTGCCGCCACCGGACTCGTCATCACGCTGGCGGTTGCAGCCTTCATCGTGCTGGCCGCCTGGCCGTCACCGATCTGATCTTCGCTGGTCAAGGCAGCACTCGAGGGCGCGCCTGCGGCGCACGCCACGCGCCGGGGCGCTCGCGGTGTGAGCCGATTCGCCAGACATGCCATTAGGCCCACGCGCGTGCGACCGGATCGTTCCGGCGCGCTTTCGCTGGCCCGCAAGCTGCGCCTCACTGGCCGAGTGCGGCCTCGATGTCGGCCTTCAGGCTCGCCGGCGTGTCATTGGGGGCGTACCGCTTGATGACCTCACCGTCCCGGCCGACGAGGAACTTGGTGAAGTTCCACTTGATCACCTGCGTGCCCAGGATGCCGGGCTTCTCGCCCTTGAGCCAGCGCCACAGCGGATGCGCCTCGGCACCGTTGACCTTGATCTTGCCCATCATCGGGAAGCTCACGCCGTAGTTGAGCTGGCAGAAGGAGGCAATGTCATCATTGCTGCCCGGATCCTGGCCACCGAATTCATTGCTCGGGAAACCGACGATCACCAGGCCCCGCGCCTGGAATTCCCGCCACAGTTCTTCCAGACCTTTGAATTGCGGGGTGAAGCCGCATTCGCTGGCGGTATTGACCACCAACATCACACGGCCCCGGTATTGCGACAACGCGACCGGCTCGCCCGTGATGCTGACGGCTTCGAAATCAAAAGCAGTCTGGCTCATGGAATTCCTCTCCCAACGTGATGAAGCGATCGTAGCGCGGGGGCGTCGTCCGTGCCCAGACAAGGTTGTGTCGACCGGCGCTTAGCCGGGCCGGCGCTCCCACGCGGCCAACATCGCCGCCGCCAGGATGGCCAGGCCGCCCAGCGCCGTCGGCAGGTTCAGTGACCCGCCGCCCAGCCACAGGGCGGACAACGCGGCCACCGGCACCTCGGTGAGCATCACCACCGCCGTCACGTTGGCCGGCAGCCGGGTGGCGCCAAACTGCAGCGACATGTTGGACGCGAAGAACAGGAGCGCCATGCCGGCCAGCGGGACGCACCACCATGCGGACGGGAGGCTGGGCCAGCCCACGAGGCCCTGGCCCGCCATGACGCCCGCCGACAGGCCGGCCACGATCACGCCGCCGCTGAACATCGCCAGCGCCCGGGCGCCCGGGCTGCTGGCCGCCTGCTTGCGCAGCATCACGTTGTTGAAGGCAAAGGTCAGGCCGCCAAGCAGGCCCAGGCCATCGGCCAGCGTGCGGGGCACCGGCCAGCCGCCGCCCGACGGCGCCAGCACCACCAGCGCGCCGCCCAGGGCCAGCGCGATGCGGACTCCCGCCATCACCGTCAGCGGCTCCTTGAGCACCACGCGGGCCAGCAGCACCGCCCACAGCGGCATGAGATAAAACAGCAGCACGACGCGCACGACGTCGCCGGTGGCCACGCCCCAGTTGAAGGCGGTGTTGGTCGTGCCGGCCGCAAGCAGCACCAGCCACAGGCCCGGTGATCGCAGCAGTTCAGCCGCCGCGCCGCGCTGGCTCACCAGCACCACCCCCCAGGACAGGGCATACATGATGACCGTCGTCCACAGCGGATGCAGCCCAGCGGCTTCAAACTGGCGGAACGGCCACCAGGACAGGCCCCAGACCGTCGCGTTGAACATCAGCGCGAGGATGGGCATCGGCACGGGCAGGACACGCCCGGGCGGGGTGGCTGGCGTGGGGGAAGCGGGGGGAGCAGCGGCAGACAAGATGGCGGACGGAGAAAGAAAGGAGAACGGACAGGTCAGGCCCACCGACAAGACGGGACGCGTGGACCGCGGGCCATGCAATCGGAAAAGCCGATGACCCCACCTGAAAGGCGAAGGCGGCAGCCTTGCGACTGTCCACAAAAAGGGCGATAAAACGGCATGCGCAAGCGCATGCTTCCTTCAGAGGGCCGCCCGTTCGCCCCAAAAACGGGTACAAGAGACGCTGATCCGACGGACCTGACGCACGCCGGCTGCCCCTGGGCCTGTCTGCAAGCCGCCGGGACGCCGGGGGCGTGCAGTCGCCGACCCGTCAGGCCGGGAACAACCGGGAACGCCCCGAAGGACGGGGCGCATGGCGGCTCACGAGGCGTCGCTGATTGTCGGGATACGGACGCTCGGCGCTTGGATCGGGCGCGCCGCAGGCCAACAATGCCCAGGGTTTATAGCATGGCGCAAGCCCTGACCCTGACCTACAACCGGGGCGCCTCGCGCCTGTCATTCGGGGGGCCTACCCTCGGCTGACAGACGTGCGCCCCGCGCCGTGACGAGCATCACCACTCGAGCTATAGGGAGACTGCCTCTTGGACCACCTGGCCTGTTTTGCCCCGGAAGACCTCCACGCCGCGCAGGCGCCCGACCTGCAAGGCTTTCGCTGGCGACTGCTGGCGCAGGGCGACTCCTGGTTCTCCACCGCCCAGGCCAAACTGAGCGCGCACGCCAATCTGCTGCAGGAGCTGGTGCTGGCCAAACCCACGGCCGCCGTGAATTGCGCCGGCCAGCGGGAGAGTCTGGCCAAACTGGTGGAATTGGCCTCAGTGCCGGAATTCGTCGATCTGCTGACGGGACCGAACGCCCCGGTGTGGGACGGCATCCTGCTGTCGGTGGGCGGCAATGACCTGATCACGGCCGCCCAGACGCCCAGCCAGCTGGACGGCCAGCCGGTGCCGCTGGAGCTGCGCCTGCTGCGCCGCCAGACGGAGTGGGGTCCACCGTCAGCGGGTGTCGGCCGCTACTTCTCCGAGCCCGGCTGGGCCACCTTCGCGGCTTACCTGAAGGCCAATCTGCAGCACCTGCTGTCCCTGCGGGACCAGGGTCCGTCCGCCCGCAAGCCGGTGTTCATGCACTGCTATGCGGTGCCGATGCCGCGGCCGGCCGGGGCGGAAGACGCCGGGCATGGACCCTGGCTGTATCCGGCACTCAAGGCCTATGCCATTCCCTCGGCGGACTGGGCGGCGGTCAGCCGCCTGATGCTGATGCATCTGGCGCAGTTCCTGAAAGGGCTGATGGCCGACAAGGAAGCCTTCCCCGGCCTGTTTGTCTTCGACTCCACCGCCGTGCCACTGGCCCCGGCGGCACCGGGCGCCAGCGGCATCAGCGGCGACTGGCACAACGAAATCCACCTCAACCACAGCGGCTGCTTCAAGATCGGTCGGGCGTGGTCGGAGCATATCCAGCAAGTGCTGACCACCGGTGGTCTGGTCCAGGACAACCCCGGCGGCAAGGGGCGCCAGAGCCGGCGCTGAGCAAAGAAAAACCCGCCACTCGGCGGGTTTTTTTTTGGACGCCCGGGCGGTGGGGACCGTGCCAACGGAGAGTCGCACGGCCGGGGTGACCCCGGGGGCCCTCAGGGGCCGAGGTGCCCGCAGTCGCCGGCGTGGCCGATGGGCCCCCGCCTTCGTCAGTGCTTGTCGCTACGCGCGATGGCCAGCAGGCGGTCCATCTCTTCCGGATGCCGACGCAGGTTGTTGCGGTGCCAGCGGCCGATCAGCACCATGATGCCTGCGACCGTCAGACCGAAGATGGTGATCGACCCAAAAGCGGACACCCCAAAACGGGTGAGGATGGTGTAGAGCGCGCCCAGGCCCAGGATGCAGGCCTGCTCGTTGAAGTTCTGCACGGCGATCGAGCGGCCGGCACCCATCAGATTGTGGCCGCGGTGCTGCAGCAGCGCATTCATCGGCACCACCAGATAGCCCCCCACCCCGCCCAGCAGGATCAGGAAGGGCACGGCCAGCCAAAGACGGTCGATGAAGTTGAGCACCAGCATGAGCAGGCCCATGGCCACGCCCAGCGGAATCACGTTGGTGGCCTTGTCCAGCCGCACCGCCATCGATGCCACGACGGCGCCCACCGCGGTGCCGATGGCCACCACCCCCGCCAGAGCCGAGGCCTGGGTGGTGCCGTAGCCAAGGGCGGCGGCCGCCCAGGCGAAGACGATGTAGCGCATGTTGCCGGATACACCCCAGAAGAGGGTCGTCATGCCCAGCGAGATCTGGCCCAGCTTGTCCTGCCAGAGGCGCGAGTTGCAGCCGGCAAATTCCCGCACCAGACCGGTGGTGCTGGCATTGAGCGGTTGCAGCGGTGCGTCGGTGCGGGGGATGCGCAGGTTGAACAGCGCCGCGATGCCGTACAGCACCACCATGAAGGCGATGGCGGCTTCCGGCGCGGTGTCGATGCCGGTGTCCATGAACGGCATGTCAAAGCTCAGCAGCACCGACGAAGCGCGCTCACCGAGCAACTGCCCGCCGAACACCGCGCCCAGGATGATGGACGCAATCGTCAGACCTTCGATCCAGCCGTTGGCCTTGACCAGTTGGGAGGGCGGTAGCAGTTCGGTGAGGATGCCGTACTTGGCCGGGGAATAGGCAGCGGCGCCCAGGCCGACGATGGCGTAGGCGGCAAGGGGATGCACCCCCAGCAGCATGCTCAGACATCCCACCACCTTGATGGTGTTGGAGATGAACATCACCTTGCCCTTGGGAACCGCGTCGGCAAAAGCGCCCACAAATGGCGCCAGAACGACGTAGAAGAGCGCAAACATCGGCACTAGAGCGGCACGTTGCCACTCGGCGGAGCCATTGGTGCGCAGCATCTCGACGGCAGCCACGAACAACGCGTTATCAGCCAGCGAGCTGAAAAACTGCGCTGACATGATGGTGTAGAAACCTTTTTTCATGGACCCGGGCTACCTGGAACTGCGGCTGGCGTCGACTTGCGGCGGAAAACGCTGGTCCACGGAGGTCAGCAGCGCTGCGGCGGGTTTATAGCATGCGCTTGTTTTGGTAACGGACGTGAACGCCACCCACTCTGTGTGTTGTCTGTGTGATATGGAAGGGGGTAGCCCCCCACTGTGTGGCCGGGGAGGCCCCCCGCCGCGCTTTGTGAAGTGGAAGTTGGGGAGGGCACAATCACGGCATGCCGCGTCCCATTGAAGCCCTGATCCATCAGCCCGCCCTGGCCCACAACCTGCACCGGAGCCGCGAATGCGCGCCGGACGCCCAGGTCTTTGCCATCGTCAAGGCCAATGCCTACGGGCATGGCATCGACCGCGTCTTTGACGCTTTCCGGGCGGCGGACGGCTTCGCCCTGCTCGACCTGAACGAAGCCCAGCGCATCCGCGACCTGGGATGGCGCGGGCCGATCCTGCTGCTGGAAGGCTGCTTCGAGCCGCGCGATCTGGAACTGTGCTCCCGGCTGCGCCTCTGGCACGCGGTGCATTCCGAGCATCAGATCGACTGGCTGGCCATGCACAAGACCCATGAGCCGCACCGGGTGTTTCTGAAGCTCAACAGCGGCATGAACCGGCTGGGTTTCTCGCCCACCGGCTTCCGCGCCGCCTGGACCCGGCTGAACGCCCTGCCCCAGGTGGACGAAATTTCCCTGATGACCCACTTCTCGGACGCTGACGGCCCCAAGGGCATCGACCGCCAGCTGGCGGTCTTCCAGGAAGCCACCGCCGACCTGCCGGGTGAGCGCTCGCTCAGCAACAGCGCCGCGGTGCTGCGTCACAGCGAGCGGGCCGGCGTCCGCGCGGACTGGGTGCGCAGCGGCATCATGAGCTACGGCAGCGCCCCGGACTACCCGGAACACGACATCGCCCACTGGAACCTGCGCCCCACGATGACGCTGCGCAGCCGTGTGCTGGCGGTTCAGGACCTGCAGCCGGGTGATACCGTCGGTTATGGCAGCACCTTCACCGCCCCCCGGCCGATGCGCATTGGTACCGTGGCCTGTGGTTATGCGGACGGCTACCCCCGTCATGCGGGTACCGGCACGCCCGTCCTGGTGGGCGGCCAGCGCACCGGCACCGTGGGGCGGGTGTCGATGGACATGCTCGCGGTGGACCTGACCGGCCTGCCGCAGCACGGCACCGGCAGCGAAGTCACCCTCTGGGGACAAGGCCCGAACGGCAGTGTGCTGTCGATCGACGAGGTCGCCGCAGCCGCCGGGACCATCGGTTATGAGCTGATGTGCGCACTGGCGCCCCGGGTGCCGGTCCATGTGGACCCGATCCTCTGATCTGACCCGCGCCGCGCCTCATGCATCTGGCCTGGACGCCCGCCGACTGGGAACTGGACATCTCCGCCATCCGCGCCAGCGGCCCCGGCGGCCAGAACGTCAACAAGGTCTCCAGCGCGGTGCATCTGCGCTTTGACATTCGGCGCTCCACCCTGCCCGCCATCATCAAGGAGCGGCTGCTGGCCCTGTCCCACCAGCGCATCACAGCCGAAGGCGTGGTGGTGATCAAGGCCCAGGAATCCCGCAGCCAGGAACAGAACCGCGCGGACGCGGTCGCGAGGCTGATCGCTCTGGTGCAAAGCGTGGCCCACACCCCCAAGACGCGTCGTCCGACACGCCCCACCTTTGGGTCCCAGCAGCGCCGGCTGTCGGGCAAGGCCCAGCGCGGCGAAGTGAAATCCGGCCGCGGCAAGATCCATTGGGACTGACATGTTCAAGGTGATTCGAATCTTCGTGCTGCTGGTCATCCTGGCTGTTGTGGGCAGCACGGCCCTGATGCAGCGCTGGCAGTCCCAGTCCTGGCGCCGGCCGCAGGTGATCACGCTCTATCCGATCAATCTGCAAGGCGACGCCGCCACGGACGCCTACATCGACCAGCTCAGCGACGCCGCTTTTGCAGACATCGAGCCTTATTTCCAGGCGGAAGCGCGCCGGTATGGCCTGCCGCTCGACACCCCGGTGCGGGTGGTCCTGGGCCGCCGGATGCGGGAGCTGCCGCCGCCGGTGCCCCGCGAAGCCGGCGTGATGTCTGCCGTGACATGGAGCCTGAAGATGCGCTGGTGGGCCTGGCGCAAGACGCCGCCGAGCTCACCGGTGCCGGACGTGCGGCTCTATCTGGTCTACCACCCGGGCGACTTCAATGGCCCACTGCCCCACTCCACCGGGCTGGAAAAAGGCCGGATGGGTCTGGTCCACCTGTTTGCCAGCCGGGCGCAACAGGGGCCCAATCAGGTGGTGATTGCGCATGAGGCGCTTCACACCTTCGGCGCGAGCGACAAGTACGATCCGTCCACCTTGATGCCGGCCTTCCCGGAGGGGTATGCCTCGCCGGACCAGCAACCCACGCTGCCGCAGGCGCAGGCGGAGCTGATGGCCGGACGCATTCCGGTGAAGCCCACCGAAGCGCGTATTCCGGCCAGCCTGGGCCAGACGGTGATCGGCCGCCGCACCGCGGAAGAGATCAACTGGGTGCGCAAGTAACGCCGCACACAGACCCCGAGCGCGGCGGTGACCGCTGTCCCCCGCGAGGCGGTAGACGCCTCAACGCGTGCGCGTGGCGACGTAGATGCTGCCCAGGCACAGGCCCATGCCGGCCACCGACAGCACGCTGGGCTGCCAGCCTTCCAGCAGCGCCGACAGCACGAGCGCGATCACCGGAATCACCACGCCGGTCAGTGCCGCGCGCGCGGTGCCCTGGCGCTGCGCCAGCTTGAAATACAGCACAAAGGCCACTACCGAGCCGAACACCGACAGATAGAGCAGCGACCCGACATAGGACGGCTGCCAGGAGAACTGCAGCCCCTGCCCGGTCGCCAGCGACATCGTCACCAGGAACACCGCGCCGTAACCCATGCTCCAGGCCAGCACCGGCATCAGGGCCAGACCGCGACGGGTCAGCGTCAGCGTCAGCACATTGCCGATGCAAGCCGCCAGCACGGCCGCCAGACCCATCAGCAGACCGTAGGCCGCGGTGGGCCGGGCGCCGGTGGAGGCAATCTCCGGCCAGAAGATCATCACCACGCCCAGCACCCCGCCGACCGACGCGGTCAGGAAGCGCAGCGACACCCGCTGCCCAAAAAACACCCGGCCCGACAACGCGTTGCCGAACACCATCAGGCAGAACAGCACGGCCACCAGTCCGGAAGGGATATGGCGCTCCGCCTCATACACCGAGTAGTAATTGCCGCTGTACTGGACGATGCCGGTCGCCAGCATCAACCCATGCGCCGACAGCGGCAGGCGCAGCGACAGGCCCTGCCAGCGGCTGAGCCCCACCAGGATGATCGCCGCAATGCCGAACCGCCAGGCCACCGAATTCAGCACCGGGACCCCGGAGGCCAGCTGATACAGGATGATGTGCCAGGTGCTGGCCCAGATGAGGGTGGGGCCCCAGAACAACCAACGATCGGACAACTTGGACATTGCAGGAAACAAGGAAACGGCCCCGGGAGACGGGGCCGCTGGGTCAACGAGTGGGGAAGAAACGGGACCGGCGACACTGCGGCGCATCGCCATCGAGCCGCCAGGAGCCGCCTGGACACGCCCGGGCGCGTTCCAGGGACGGCAGGGTCGTCCCCGTGAAGAAAGCAGTCGCGCGAAGCCGGGGCAGACCTTCGGATCAGCTCCGCTTGATGGTCGCCAGCAGCGCACCAGCCGCCACGAAGAGCGACCCGAAGACACGGTTCAGCATCTTCAGATGGGCTTCCGAGCGCAACGCCGACAGCACCCGTGAGGCCAGCGCGGTGTAACCGGCCATCACCACGGCGTCGGTGAACCCCAGCGTGGCGGCGATGACCGCGTACTGCGGACCCAGGTGCTGATTCAGGTCGAGGAATTGCGGGACCACGGCCAGCAGGAAGACGGTGCCCTTGGGGTTCACCGCATTGATGCCCCAGCCGCGCATGATCAGCTGGCGGCGGGTGACCGGCTTGCTTTCACTGGTCTGGGCCACCAGGGGCTTGCCGGGAGAGCGCCATTGCTGCACGCCGAGGTAGACCAGATATGCCACGCCGGCCCACTTGACCAGCATGAAGGCCTGCTCGGAGGCGGCAATGAGCGCCCCGAGCCCGGCACCGACCAGCACGATCTGGGTCAGGATGCCCAAAATCAGGCCGATGGTGGTGAAGTAGCCGCGCTTGAAACCGTAATTGAGTCCGGAGCTCATGGCTGCAATCGCCCCCGCGCCCGGGGACAGGCTGATGGCCCATGAGGCCGCGAAAAACCCCAGCCAGACTGAGAACTCCATGATCGACTCCTTGAGGAGTCAGGTTTTTAGCATGCCAACTTCGGATTGACGATGGTCACGGCCAGTCAATTGTTGGGGGATGTGGCATCCACCGGAAGGCGGTGTGCCGGAGTTGGCATCCGCAGCAGCGGCGACAATCGGCCCATGGCTTCTCCCAAGACCCAATACGTCTGCTCCGAATGCGGCGCCACCAGCGCCAAATGGCTGGGCCGCTGCCCCAACTGCAGCGCCTGGAACACCCTGGTCGAAACCGTCGCCGAGAGTGGCGGGGCCGGAAAAAACCGTTACCAGTCCCTGGCGCGCAGCCAGCCGGTGGCAACCCTCTCGGAAATCGAAGCCAAGGACTTCGACCGCACGCCCACCTCCCTGGAAGAGCTGGACCGGGTGCTGGGCGGCGGCATCGTCACCGGCGGGGTGGTGCTGATCGGTGGCGATCCGGGCATCGGCAAGTCCACCTTGCTGCTGCAGGCGGTGGACGCACTCTCCCGCCAGATGAAGGTGCTGTATGTGACCGGCGAAGAATCCGGCGCCCAGGTCGCGATGCGCTCGCGGCGGCTCGGCCTGGACGGCAGTCAGGTGCGGGTGCTGGCTGAAATCGGCCTGGAGAAGATCCTGGCCACGATCGAGGTGGAAGCGCCGGATTTCTGCGTCATCGACTCGATTCAGACGCTGTATTCAGAACAGCTGTCCTCGGCACCGGGCTCCGTCGCTCAGGTGCGGGAATGCGCCGCCCAACTCACCCGCACCGCCAAGGCCACCGGCTGCGCGATGGTGCTGGTGGGCCACGTGACCAAGGAAGGGGCGCTGGCCGGACCCCGGGTGCTCGAACACATCGTGGATACGGTGCTGTACTTCGAAGGGGACACCCACAGCAGCTATCGCCTGGTGCGGGCGATCAAGAACCGCTTCGGCGCGGTGAACGAGATTGGCGTCTTCGCCATGACCGAGAAAGGCCTGAAGGGGGTCACCAATCCCAGCGCCATCTTCCTCTCCACCCACGGCGAGCCGGTGCCGGGCTCCTGCGTGCTGGTGACGCTGGAAGGCACGCGGCCGCTGCTGGTGGAACTGCAGGCGCTGGTGGATGGTGGCGGACCCAGCCCTCGGCGGCTGTCGGTCGGCCTGGACCGAGACCGCCTGGCGATGCTGCTGGCGGTGTTGCACCGCCATGCCGGGGTGGCGACCATGGACCAGGACGTGTTTGTGAATGCCGTGGGCGGTGTGCGGATCTCCGAACCGGCGGCCGACCTGGCCGTGCTGCTGGCCATCCAGAGCTCGCTGCGCGGCAAGGCGCTGCCCAAGGGCTTCATTGCCTTCGGCGAAGTGGGCCTGGCCGGGGAAGTGCGACCGGCCCCCCGCGGTCAGGAACGGCTGAAGGAAGCCGCCAAGCTGGGTTTCTCCGTCGCCGTGGTGCCCCAGGCGAACGCGCCGAAAAAACCGATCGACGGGCTGACGGTGCATGCGGTGGCCCGGATTGAAGACGCGATCGAGATCCTGCGCGGCATGTGACACTTCGGGTCCCGACGCCCGCCTGGGCGCCGGATCCGTCGTTCAGCATCGCCTGTTTTTGCCATGCGCCCCGAATTCCCATTTCAGCCGCCGTATTACGCCGTGATCTTCAGAAGTCAGCGAACCCCTGCCCGACCGGATGACGGTCAAGGTTTCGATCCACACGGAGGTCAGGCATGAATCGCTGGTTCGGCATCGCACTGGCCGTGGCGGCCGTGGTCATCGGCGTGCTGGCATTCGGCTGGAAGGGCGCCATCCTGGCGCTGTCGCTGATCGTCTTCTGGCTGCTGCTGCAGTTCAGCCAGCTGATGAAGGTCATGCGCACCGCCAATGAGTCGCCGCTGGGTCATGTGAGCAGCGCGCTGATGCTGCAGTCCCGCCTGCATCCCGGCATGACGCTGGTGCAGTTGATCCGCCTGTGCCGTTCGCTGGGGGTGAAGGTCGCGCCGGACACCTACCGCTGGGCCGACACCGGCGGCGATGCCGTCGAAGTGGTGCTCAAGGGGGGCAAGGTCACGCACTGGACGCTGATCCGGGCGCAGGGCGACGCGGTGGTGGACGGCGTCGTGAACGAGGTGCCGCCACCACCCGTGGACCGGGCTGCATAAAATCCCCGACTTTGACGCACAAGGAATTCCCATGTCTTTGGACGACCGCGACGGCAAGATCTGGATGGACGGCGAGCTGGTGGACTGGCGCGATGCCAAGATCCATGTGCTGACCCACACCCTGCATTACGGCTGCGGCGCCTTCGAAGGCGTGCGGGCCTACCAGACCGACCAGGGCACGGCCATCTTCCGGCTGCGTGAGCACACCGAGCGGCTGTTCAACAGCGCCAAGATCCTGCGCATGAAGCTGCCCTTCACCATCGAACAGGTGGAAGAAGCGCAAAAGCAGGTGGTGCGCGAGAACCAGCTGGCCAGCTGCTACCTGCGTCCGCTGACCTGGATCGGCAGCGAGAAGCTGGGCGTCAGCCCCAAGGGCAACAAGATCCACCTGATGGTCGCGGCCTGGGCCTGGGGCGCCTATCTGGGTGAGGAAGGCCTCAAGCGCGGCATCCGCGTCAAGACCAGCAGCTACACCCGTCACCACGTCAACATCACCATGACGCAGGCCAAGACGGTGAGCAACTACACCAACTCCATCCTGGCCAACATGGAGGCCACCGACGACGGTTACGACGAGGCCCTGCTGCTGGATGCCTCCGGCTTCGTCTCCGAAGGCGCGGGCGAGAACCTCTTCGTGATTAAGAACGGCGTGGTCTACACCCCCGACCTGTCGGCCGGCGCCCTCAACGGCATCACCCGCAACACCATCTTCCACATCTGTCAGGACCTGGGCCTGAAGCTGGTGGGAAAGCGCATCACCCGTGACGAGGTCTACATCGCCGATGAAGCCTTCTTCACCGGCACGGCGGCTGAAGTCACCCCCATCCGCGAACTGGACCGCCTCGAGATCGGCATCGGCAGCCGCGGCCCGATCACCGAAAAGATCCAGTCGGCCTTCTTTGACATCGTCAATGGCCGCAATCCCCGTTATGCCCACTGGCTCACGCTGGTGTGAAAGAGAACCCCATCATGACCCAACCCAAATCCGTCGTCGAAGTCACCGCCAAGGACCTGCAAGGCCAGGGCGTCGTGTTCTGCCCCAATCCGAAGATGCCGCTGTGGAGCAACCATCCGCGCGTCTTCATCGACCTGACGCATGGCGGTGAAGGCCAGTGCGCCTACTGCGGCACGGCCTATCGGCTGAAGGCCGGTGAAGTGCTGCCGGCCGGCCACTGACCGTTCGCGACTGCATGGTGCGCAAGACCGAGTCCGCGCTCCTGCTGGCCACCCCGGAAGACACCGAGGCCCAGTTCTACGAAGCGCTGCAGACCGCTGACCTCGAGCGGCTGATGGCGCTTTGGGGGGACGAGGACGAGGTCGCCTGCGTCCATCCCGGCGGGCCCCGGGTGGTGGGCGGACCGGCCATCCGGGCCAGCTTCGAAGCCATCTTTGCGCGGGGCGCGATCCCCGTGCATGCGGAGTGCCAGCGCCGCTTGGTGGTGGGGGACACCGCCATCCATCATGTGCTGGAGCGGGTGGAGATCGCCACTGGAGCGGGCACGGAAAGTGCCTGGGTGGTGGCCACCAATGTCTACCTCCACACCGCGCTGGGCTGGCGCCTGGTGTCGCACCATGCCAGCCCGGGCACCACGCAGGACGTGAAGCAGGAACCGTTGATCGTGTCATCGGGAACCCCCACGACGCTGCACTGAAAGTCGCCATGCAGTATCACGCGCCGTCCTGGCTGCCGGGCGGTCATGCCCAGACCATCTGGCCCGTGCTGTTTTCCAAGCGGTTTACCGGAGAGGCACCGCAGTTCAAGCGCGAGCGCTGGACCACGCCGGATGGCGACTTCGTTGATGTGGAGCGCCTGGTGCAAACCGGGCCCGCCACCTCCACGGCTGCGGACGGTTCGCCGGTGGCGCTGCTGACGCCGTCCGTCCACGGCGGTCCCGTCGCCGGGGCACCCTCGGCGGCGGCGGCCGATATTGGGTCGGAACGCCCACTGCTGGTGCTGTTCCATGGGCTGGAAGGCAGCGTCGATAGCCAATATGTGCAGGCCTTCGCCGCCGTCGCTGCGGAGCGGGGCTGGGCGTTCGCCATGCCGTATTTCCGCGGCTGCTCGGGAGAGCTCAATCTCGCCCCGCGTGCGTACCACTCCGGTGATTATGAAGAGATCGGCTGGATGCTGAGCCAGCTGCGGGCAGCCCACCGCGGGCCGATGATCGCTGCGGGGGTGTCCCTGGGCGGCAATGCCCTGCTGCGCTGGGCGCAGGAAGCCGGCGAGGAGGCGCGCCGCACGGTGCAGGCGGTCTGCTCCATCTGCTCGCCGCTGGACCTCACCGCCGCCGGCCATGCCATCGGCAAGGGATTCAACTACTGGGTCTACACCCGCATGTTCCTCAAGACCATGCGGCCCAAGGCCCTGAGGAAGCTGCGTCAGCATCCGGGCCTGTTCGATGAAGAGAAGCTGCGGCGCGCCCGCAACCTCTACGAGTTCGACAACATCTTCACCGCCCCGCTGCATGGCTTCCGCGACGTGGACGACTACTGGCTGCGGGCGTCGGCCAAGCCGCATCTGTCGCGGATCCGGGTCCCGGCGCTGGTGCTGAATGCCCGCAACGACCCATTTGTGCCGGCGCACAGCTTGCCCGAACAGTCTCATGTGGGTCCGTGCGTCACCTTGTGGCAGCCGCAGCATGGTGGCCATGTCGGCTTTCCGTCCGGCAAGCCGCCGGGTCATGTGCGGACGATGCCGAACAAGGTCTGCGACTGGCTGGCCTGCGCGCTCTGAACCGTTTTCGGAGGCTTGACGCCCATGGATCCGATTGTTGAAGCGGCCCTCAAGAAGTGGCCCAACGTTCCCCATTGCTACGGCTGGCTGGCGCTGGATGCGCGCGGCGACTGGTACATGCGGGATGACCGCATCCAGGCGGCGGGGCCGTTTCCGGCGGTCAAGGGCAGCCGCATCACCCATGACAAGCTGATCGGCTTCATCCATCGCAACTATGCGGTGGACGAGCGCGGCTGCTGGTTCTTCCAGAATGGTCCGCAGCGGGTGTATGTCCAGCTGGAAGCGGCGCCGTGGATCTGGCGCCTGCAGCCGGATGGTCGGGTGCTCAGTCACACCGGGCAGGAAGCGCGGGTCGAATCGGGCTGGCTGGATGAACAGGAACGGCTGTTCTTGGTCGCAGACATCGGCCTGGGGCTGGTGCACACCCAGGACATGGGGCCAGCGGCGGATGCCATTGAGGCCGGTCGGTGGACGGTGGAATCAACCACCCGTCAGGCGCTGCTGACGCGCTGCGGGGTGGTGTTGGCGCCGGCGCCGGAGGCGGAGGCGGATTCGAGCGCCTGAGGCGAGGCTTGGGAAGGGGCAGACGCAGCGGCCACCGGCCCGGCCTCAAGACCCTTGGTTTGGCCGCATCGGTGGCTTTCCCGGGTCCCTCGGACCGGGCGCGTCAGGAGCGCCCTGCGGGAACAACCGCCTTACTGCGACGCTGCAGAGGCCGCCGCCACGGGCGCCTTCGGCTCTTCGAGCTTGCCGCCGGCATGGTTGGCCATGTAGACCACGGCGCGGGCGATTTCGAAGTCGCTGGCGTCACCGCCGCCTTGCGGAGGCATGGCCCCCTTGCCCTTGAGGGCGGAGTGGACCAGCGCGTCAAAACCGGTCTTCAGCCGGGGGCCCCAGGCGTCGGCATCACCAAATTTGGGAGCACCCAGGGTACCGGTCGCGTGGCAGGCGGAGCACTGGGCCTTGAAGATCTCTTCACCGGTGCGGAAGGCAGCCGGGTTGCTCAGGTCCTTGAGTTCGATGCTGCCCACCGGCTGAATCCGGGCGGCGACGGCTTCCGCGTCCGAGATGTCGCTGCCGGCGGCGGGCTTGACGTCGCTGGAGACGTAGTTGGCGGCCAGCACCAGAACGGCGATCGGGATGATGAAAGCGAAGAAGACAGCAACGATCAGCTGCTTGGGCGTCTTGATGGGCCCTTCATGCGCGTCATGCGCCTCGGCGGCGTGCGTGGCGGGTGCTTGATCGTGGGTTCCGCTCATGGAGTCCTCGTTGCGATGGGCGTGTATCGAGAAAGGAGCTGGCCCGCGGACCAGTGCCGCAGGCAGGCCCGGCGAAAAGAACCGGGCGAAAAACCGAACAAAGTATAGCCAGCGCACCTGTTTGGCACCCTGGGGCTTTCGTCAAGAACGAGCGATGTTGGTGCGCAGGTGTTGGACCCGGGATGAAGCTTCAGCCAGGCCAGGGTCTGGTGTTGCCTGCGGCAACTGGCGGACCTGGTCCTGCGGAGCCGTAGGGGCTGGGACCGGGCCGCCAGCGAAGGTGCGCAAGGGCGGGAAGCGCTTCTTTTCGCGAATCCGCGAGGAAGGCTCAGAACATGGCTAGAATGCGGGTCTCCGCGACCGTGGTGAAGTGGATATCATTGGGCCCTCCGAAGGCCTAGTCGCAAGTTCGATTCTTGCCGGTCGCACCAGTTTTTGCTGTCTTGATCCGCCGTAGCGTGTGGCATCCGGCGTTTCATGAGCGTTTGCTCAGCAATTACCGGAACCGCAACACGCTCACGAACTGCCGGAAGCGTGTTCGACGGAAGCTGGCGCGCTTTCGCTAAGTCTGTCCGCTCCCTGAGATGCAATGTGCTCGCGCACGATGGAATTGAGGACGCGCAACCTTGGCCAGCCGAGCACAAAGCCTCTCCCCTTCAGATCCGCAGTGACGCGTTGACGCGTCGGGCGTGACTTCGAAGCGATAAGCCCGTCGACGATCTCAACGACGGCAGCTGCCAGTCGCAGCTCCTCACTCGCCTTCTTTTGTACGGCCTTAGCTTTGGGCTGCTGCCGGTTTCAAAGACACCCTGTCAAGGTGGAAGATGAAACCGGAGGTGGTTTATGGGAACGAGGCGGCAGTTCAGCCGGGAATTGAACGTCGAGGCTGTGAAGCTGGTGACCGAGCGCGGCGTAGCCTCGCATCAACTCGCATTTTTGGCTGGATGTTGAGAGCTCAGGCGCACTTCCGTCGCCTCTCGATGAGTTCGCCCTGGAGTCCGACGCCAGCTCACTCCTGCGGTGCCTGAAGTTCAGGTTAGGCGTTCTTCCAGACCAAGCGGACCTGTTCGTTCGCGAGACAATGCTCGATCACGAGAATCCCGAGCTACGCTGGGTCTATCTAATCGGAGCGGCCGCCGGTCATCTTCAGGCCATGCCGACAGACGGTCTGTATCGCGTCGGCTCAAGCGGTGTCACGCTGATCTCCTCCAACCCGTATACCGGCCAGTCGCCGAGCCGTATTCTTCGTGAAGCTATCTGGAGGCCTCAGGGCGACACCGGGTTCGCCACGAGCATGCAACCGGCGTACCACGCGCAATGGCTCGGCGCTGAGCGGCGCCGCAACTTCAAGCACGACGCCAACTTCGAGTCGTACCTCACGCTGATGGGTGTGAACTGGCGCCATCCAAGCCGGTCTACACGGCAGCCGATCAAGTTAGGCGTGACTCGATCTCTCGACGAGTTCTTGCGGAAGTAATGGCTGCCGACCACCGCTTCCATGAGCTCCCGATAGCGGCAGCAGGGCCGATTACAGGACCTTCGTCACGAACCACGCGCGCGAAGCCCTTTCACCCGCCGTAAAGACCCGGAGCCAGAGCGCGCCGAGCCGAGCTCGAGCTCGTCCTGAATCATCCGACCCGCCTATGTAGCCAGAACGGACGAGCACCCGGAAGTCGATGGGCGAATCATCGGTCATGCATCAATGCTCCGGGTGAGCGTCGCCGCCGAGCAACGTTTTGTCGGGTTGCGCGCATCAGCGGCAAAACACGTGCCTGGCACCATCGTCTAAACCCGTCCCTTGGGGAGGGTGTAGGGGAATACATTCCCGAGGTTGCGCTGCCAGCTGACGACTGCCGCGGGCATACGCCCACGCACGGCCAGGCAAAGCGACCAGTCGTCACAAACACAGCATGTATCCGTCACGGGCGGGAGCCGGAGTTGGGGAGAACCAAATGAGCGTCTTGGAAGAAGATGTGGCCGTGGTGCCGGCGGAGAATCTCAACGGCATGCTATTGGCGCTGCATGCCCTGCGTCGCGGAGAGTCGGACATCCGGCTGCCCTTTCACTGGACGGGCGTCGCCGGCAAGCTGGCGGATGCCTTCAACGAGGTGGTGGAACAGAACGCCAGCATGGCCGCCGAACTGGCGCGCCTTCGCCAGGTGGTGGGCAAGGAAGGCCGGCTCAAGCAGCGCGCGGCGCTGCCGGAAATGCGCGGCTTCTGGGGCGAATCCATCGACTCCATCAATGCGCTGATCGACGATCTGGTGCATCCCACCAGCGAGGCCGCCCGCGTCATCGGCGCCGTAGCCGAGGGGGATCTGACCAAGAGCATGGCGCTGGAGGTCGACAATCGCCCATTGCAGGGTGAATTCCTGCACACCGCCAAGACCATCAACCGGATGGTGGAGCAGCTCGGAGACTTCTCGGCCGAAGTGACCCGGGTGGCCCGCGAAGTGGGCACCGAAGGCAAGCTCGGCGGCCAGGCCAAGGTCAAGGGCGTGGCGGGCACCTGGAAAGACCTGACCGACTCGGTCAACTCCATGGCCTCCAACCTGACCAGCCAGGTGCGCAACATCGCGGACGTGACCACGGCCGTGGCGCAGGGCGACCTCTCCAAGAAGATCGAGGTGGACGTCAAGGGCGAGTTCCTGACGCTGAAGAACACCATCAACACCATGGTGGACCAGCTCCGTTCCTTCGCCTCCGAAGTGACGCGGGTGGCCCGGGAGGTGGGCACGGAAGGCATCCTGGGAGGTCAGGCCCGCGTCGAAGGCGCGTCGGGCACCTGGAAGGACCTCACCGACTCGGTCAACTCCATGGCCGGCAACCTGACCAGCCAGGTGCGCAACATCGCGGACGTGACCAAGGCCGTGGCGGCCGGTGACCTCTCCAAGAAGATCACGGTGGACGTGAAGGGAGAAATCCTGGAGCTGAAGAACACCGTCAACACGATGGTGGACCAGCTGCGCTCCTTCGCCGCGGAAGTGACCCGCGTGGCGCGGGAAGTGGGCACCGAGGGCAAGCTGGGCGGCCAGGCGGATGTGCAAGGCGTTGCCGGTACCTGGAAGGACCTGACCGACTCGGTCAACCTGATGGCCAGCAACCTCACCAGCCAGGTGCGCAACATCGCCGACGTGACCAAGGCCGTGGCGGCCGGTGACCTCTCCAAGAAGATCACGGTGGACGTCAAGGGCGAAATTCTGGACCTCAAGGCCACCATCAACACCATGGTGGACCAGCTCTCCTCCTTCGCCTCGGAAGTGACCCGGGTGGCCCGTGAAGTGGGCACGGAAGGCAAGCTGGGCGGCCAGGCGGACGTGCAGGGCGTGGCGGGCACCTGGAAGGACCTGACCGACTCGGTCAACTCCATGGCCTCCAACCTCACCAGCCAGGTGCGCAACATCGCGGACGTGACCAAGGCGGTGGCCGCCGGTGACCTCTCCAAGAAGATCACGGTGGACGTGAAGGGCGAGATCCTGGAGCTCAAGGCCACCATCAACACCATGGTGGACCAGCTCTCCTCCTTCGCCGCCGAAGTGACGCGGGTGGCGCGTGAGGTGGGCACCGAGGGCGAACTCGGTGGCCAGGCCGACGTGCAGGGCGTGGCCGGCACCTGGAAGGACCTGACGGAGTCCGTCAACTCCATGGCCGGCAACCTGACCAGCCAGGTGCGCAACATCGCGGACGTGACCAAGGCCGTGGCGGCTGGTGACCTCTCCAAGAAGATCACGGTGGACGTGAAGGGCGAAATCCTGGACCTGAAGGCCACCATCAACACCATGGTGGACCAGCTGCGCTCCTTCGCCGCCGAAGTGACCCGCGTGGCGCGGGAGGTGGGCACCGAAGGCAAGCTGGGCGGCCAGGCCGACGTGCAGGGCGTGGCCGGTACCTGGAAGGACCTGACCGAATCGGTGAACTTCATGGCCGGCAACCTGACCAGCCAGGTGCGCAACATCGCCGAAGTGACGACTGCGGTGGCAGCCGGTGACCTGTCCAAGAAGATCACGGTGGACGTGAAGGGCGAAATCCTGGAGCTGAAGAACACCATCAACACGATGGTGGACCAGCTGCGCTCCTTCGCGGCGGAAGTGACCCGCGTGGCGCGGGAAGTGGGCACCGAGGGCAAGCTCGGGGGCGAAGCCGATGTGCAGGGCGTGGGCGGTACCTGGAAGGACCTGACCGACTCGGTCAACCTGATGGCCAGCAACCTCACCAGCCAGGTGCGCAACATCGCCGACGTGACCAAGGCCGTGGCGGCCGGTGACCTCTCCAAGAAGATCACGGTGGACGTGAAGGGCGAAATCCTGGACCTGAAGGCCACCATCAACACCATGGTGGACCAGCTCTCCTCCTTCGCCTCGGAAGTGACCCGGGTGGCGCGGGAAGTGGGCACCGAGGGACGGCTGGGCGGCCAGGCCACGGTGCAGGGCGTCAGCGGCACCTGGAAAGACTTGACCGACAACGTCAACTTCATGGCGGGCAACCTGACTGGCCAGGTGCGCGGCATTGCCAAGGTGGTGACCGCGGTGGCCAACGGTGACCTCACCCAGAAGCTCACCGTGGAGGCCAAGGGCGAGATTGCAGCGCTGGCCGACACCATCAACAGCATGACGGACACGCTGGCCATCTTCGCCGACCAGGTCACGACCGTGGCCCGCGAGGTGGGCGTGGACGGCAAGCTGGGCGGCCAGGCCAAGGTGCCGGGCGCCTCGGGCACCTGGAAGGGCCTGACGGAGAACGTGAACGAACTGGCCGCCAACCTCACCACCCAGGTGCGCGCCATTGCAGAGGTGGCCACCGCCGTGACGCAGGGCGACCTGACGCGTTCCATCACGGTGGAGACACAAGGGGAAGTGGCCTCGTTGAAGGACACCATCAACGAGATGATCCGCAACCTGAAGGACACGACGCAGAAGAACACCGAACAGGACTGGCTCAAGACCAACCTGGCCAAGTTCAGCCGGATGTTGCAGGGCCAGAAGGATCTGGTGACGGTGGGCCAGCTGATCCTCAGCGAACTGGCGCCAGTGGTGGGCGTGAAGCAGGCCGAGTTCTATGTGCTGCGCATGTCAGGGGACACGCCGCGGCTCAAGCTCTTCGCCAGCTATGCCTCCGGGGGCCAGGGCACGCACGGCAAGGAACTGGATCTTGGCCAGGGGCTGGTGGGCCAGTGCGCACTCGACCAGGAAAAGATCCTGCTCACCAATGTGCCATCGAAGGCCCTGCGCGTCGCCTCAGGCCTGAGCGAATCGGCCGCCATGGAGGTGCTGGTGTTGCCGGTGGTCTTCGAAGGCAAGGTGCGGGGTGTGCTGGAGCTGGCCTCGCTGGAGCGCTTCAGCTCCACCCACCAGGCCTTCCTGGACCAGCTGACTGAATCCATCGGCATCGTGATCAACACGATTGAGGCCAGCACCCGGACGGAAGACTTGCTGATCCAGTCACAGTCCCTGGCCGAGGAACTGCAGCGCCGCCAGCAGGAGCTGCAGCAGACCAACGAAGAACTGCAGGAAAAGGCGCGCCTGCTCGCCCACCAGAACCAGGAGGTGGAGCGCAAGAACACCGAAGTGGAGCAGGCCCGCCAGGCGCTGGAAGAAAAGGCCGAGCAGCTGGCCCTGACCTCCAAGTACAAGTCGGAGTTCCTGGCCAACATGTCGCACGAACTGCGCACGCCCTTGAACTCGCTGCTCATCCTGTCGGACCAGCTTTGCAAGAACAGCGATGGCAACCTGACCCACAAGCAGGTGGAGTTCTCCAAGACCATCCATGCCTCGGGCAATGATCTGCTGATGCTGATCAACGACATCCTGGACTTGTCCAAGATCGAGTCCGGCACGGTGGCGGTGGATGTCAGCGAACTGCGCATGGACGAACTGCAGCGCTCGGTGGAACGCAGCTTCCGCCACTTCGCCGAGTCCAAGCATGTGGGCTTCAGCGTGGAGATCGAGCAGCCGCTGCCGGCTTCCCTGGTGACCGACGTGAAGCGCCTGCAGCAGATCATCAAGAACCTGCTGTCCAACGCCTTCAAGTTCACCCACCACGGCCAGGTCCGCTTCACCATCGCCGCGGCAGACAGCGGCTGGTCGCAGGACAACGACACCCTGGCGCATGCCGGCCAGGTGATTGCCTTCTCCGTGTCGGACACCGGCATCGGCATCCCGCCGGACAAGCAGCAGATCATCTTCGAGGCCTTCCAGCAGGCCGACGGCTCGACCTCCCGCAAGTACGGCGGCACCGGCCTGGGCCTGGCCATCAGCCGCGAGCTGGCGCGCCTGCTTGGCGGTGAGATCCGCCTGGTGAGCGCCCCGGGCAAGGGCTCCACCTTCACCCTCTTCCTGCCCGCCAGCTACAGCCCGGCGCGCGTGGCGCGCCATGCCCGGCCGAGCCATCCGCAACAGGTCGCGGCCAACGCCGCGGCGGCCGCCGAGGTGGCTGAAGCCACGGTGCAGCGCGCCGCCACCCGGGCGCTGCGGCGCGCCACCTTGCCGGTGGACGCCGGCACGGAACTGGCCGCTGCCCGTGAGGCCAGGCGCGACCTGCAGGACTCGCCGCAGGACAGCGTGGTGTTTGCCAACGTCGCCAAGGACGACCGCGACGACATCGCGGCCGGCGACCGGGTGCTGCTGATCGTGGAGAACGACCTCGCCTTTGCCGAGGTGCTGCTCGAGTCGGCCCGGCAGTCCGGCATGAAGGGCCTGGTGGCCACCACCGGCGCAGGCGCGCTCACCATGGCACAGGAATACCACCCCAGCCTCATCACGCTGGACATCTTCCTGCCGGACATGCAGGGCTGGCGCATCCTGGACCGTCTCAAGGCCGACCCGTCGACCCGCCAGATTCCGATCTGCGTGGTCTCCACCGACGAATCGCGCGACCGCGCGCTGAAGGCCGGTGCCCTGGGCTTCCTCAGCAAGCCGCTGCAGTCACGCGACGATGTGGACACCGCCCTGCGCGAAATGACGCATTACCTGGACCAGCCGTCCCGTCGCCTGCTCGTGGCCATGCCGCCAGGGCCTGAGCGCGACAGCCTGCTGTCCCAGCTGGCGCCCTCCGTCGAGCCGGTCTTCATCGCCGACCTGGACGCGGCGCGAGAAGCGGTTCAGACGGCCGACGCGATACTGCTCGACGCCTGCTGCAGCCCAATAACGCCGGGGGAACTGCGGGAGTTGGTGGAGCAGCGCGGCCGCACCATCGCCCTGCCGGTGGTGGCGCTGGACCCGACGCAGACTGACGCACCGGACCATCCGTGGTCGCGCCCCCATTCCGGTCTGGCCATCAGGCCGGCGGCAGGACCAGCAGGGGCTCTGGCTCAGCTGAGCCTCGCCCTGCACCGCAATCCGGCCGAGCTGAGCGAACCGGAACGCGAGGCCCTGCAGGCCCTGCGGGACGCCGCCGGCTCGCTCGCCGGGCGCAAGGCGTTGATCGTGGACGACGACATGCGCAACATCTTCGCCCTGGCCACCGTCCTTGACGCGCATGGCATGGTGATCGTCTCCGCCGACAATGGGCGTGAGGCGATCCGGCTCGTGCAGGAGGACCCTGCCATCGACATCGTGCTGATGGACATCATGATGCCGGAGATGGACGGGATGGAGACGATGCAACAGATACGCAAACTGCCCCGCGGGCGCGAGCTGCCCATGGTGGCCGTGACCGCCAAGGCCATGAAGGGCGACCGCGAGAAATGCATTGAAGCCGGCGCCTGGGACTACCTGTCCAAGCCCGTAGACCCCTCCCACATGCTGACGGTGCTGCGAGGCTGGCTATGCCATTGAACGGACTTCTGGACGGCGATACGCCGCCTCCCCTGGAGGATCGCGCCAACATCCTGATCGTTGACGACCTGCCTGAAAAACTGCTCGTCTTCGAGACCATCCTGGAGGACCTAGGCCAGAACCTGGTGATCGTGCGATCAGGGAGCGAGGCGCTGCGGGAAGTGCTGCGGCGAGAGTTCGCCGTGATCCTGATGGACGTAAACATGCCGGGCATCGATGGGCTGGAAACCGCCCGCCTGATCCGCGGCTACCGCCGCTCGGCCCACACGCCCATCATCTTCGTGACCGCCTACGCGGATGAACTGCAGACCTCCCAGGGCTATTCGCTCGGCGCGGTGGACTACATCCTGTCGCCGGTGATTCCGGATGTGCTGCGCAGCAAGGTGCGGGTCTTCGTGGACCTCTACATCATGCAGCAGCGGCTGCAGCAACAGGCGCTGGAGCGCATTGCCATCGCGCGGGCCGAAGCGGCCCAGCGGGCGGCGGAGGAGAACACACGCCGCTCCATCTTCCTCGCCCAGGCCGGGCGCGTCCTGGCCGACTCCCTGGATGCGGACGTCGGCATGCGCCGCCTGCTGGCCCTGCTGGTGCCGCGGTTCGCGCCGCGCGCGCTCCTGTGGTTGCGGGACACCGGACGCGGGCACGAGCGAGTGCTGCGCTGCGATGCCCCCGCCGGCCAGCCCGAGACCCCCATCTATACAGAGGGGCGTGAAGACGTGCTCTCGGAGGTGCTCTACAGCAGCACGCGTGATGCGCTGGAAGCCCTGGCTGCGCCAGACGCCCGCTGCGACGAGGGCAGCCCCTCAGGCCAGGCCATGCCGCGATGCGACACCGGCCACGGGGTCGTGCTGCCGCTCGTCACCGGCGAGCGTGTGCTGGGAGGCCTGCTGCTGTGCGACCCGCATCGACCGCCCGACTGGCCCACGCTGGAGGAACTGGCAGGCCGCGCGGCCATTGCCTTCGAAAACGCGCGGCTGTATGGGGCGCTGCAGGCGGAGATCATTGAACGCCGCCAGGCAGAGAACAGTCTGCTGGAGGCGAGCCGGCGCAAGGACGAGTTCCTGGCGATGCTTTCCCACGAATTGCGCAACCCGCTGGCGCCGATCCGCAATGCGGTGGAGGTGATGCGGCAACTCGGCGCGGCGTCCGACGCCCGGCTCGGCCAGTCCATCTCGGTGACCGACCGACAGGTCAAGCACCTGACCCGCCTGGTGGACGAACTGCTGGACGTGGCGCGCATCAGCCAGGGCAAGATCGTGCTCAAGACCGAGACGGTGGACCTCACCGAGCTGGTGTCCCAAGGGCTGGAGCCGGTGCAGCCCCTCATCGCCTCGCAGGACCAGACGCTGGTGGTGAGCATGCCCGAAGGCCCCGTGTGGATGCGTGGCGACGGTGCCCGCCTCATCCAGGTGGTCACCAACCTGCTGCACAACGCCGCCAAGTACACCGGCCCGCAGGGCCGCATCGAACTGACGCTGAGCACGAACGAAGCGGGTATTGACCTGATGGTGCGGGACAACGGCCGCGGTATCGAGCCGAGCCTCCTCCCCCATGTCTTCGACCTGTTCGAGCAAGGCCCGCGCGGGCTGGACCGCACCCAGGGAGGCCTGGGCGTCGGGCTGACCTTGGTGCAGCGCTTGGTGGAGCTGCACCATGGCACCGTCCGCGCGCACAGCGCCGGGCCGGGACAGGGGTCGGAATTCCATGTGCACCTGCCAGTGCCCCAGCAAGACGAGGTGCCGGCGGCCAGCGTGGCTCCCGCACTGGCTGCGGCAGCGCCGGGCGGCTGGGCGGACAAGCCCCGCGCCACGCCGGCCCGCGCATGCCGGGTACTGGTGGTTGACGACAACCGCGATGCGGCAGAGTCGATGGCCGTCTTCCTGGAACTGGCAGGCTTTGACACGGCCGTCGAGCTGGATGGGCCCGGCGCCATCCAGCACTGCGCTATCGGGACGCCCCGAGTGGTGCTGCTGGATATCGGCCTGCCGGGCCTGGACGGGTACGAGGTGGCGCAGCGCATCCGTGCGCTGCCGGCCATGGCGGATGCGCTGCTGATCGCGCTGACCGGCTATGGCCAGATGGACGATCGCCGCCGGGCCCACGAGGCGGGCTTTGATGTCCACCTCGTCAAGCCGGCCGACCCGGATGCGGTGGTGGACTTGATCGAGGAATGGCGGCTGCGGGACCAGGCCGCCAGGGAGACCGCACCCCAGACCGAAGCGCAAGCGGATGGACAGACGGACGGCCAGCGCGACGGCGACATGAGGGCCGTCGCCTCGTGAGATCGGAGGGCAGCCCAGGCGCCAGCGCCCCGGTGCCGGCGCTCATCCGTAATTTTCACGCGTTTGATCCAGATTGATTTCAGGTACCGGTGACCCATGCGATCGTCAGGCGAGCCATGCATAGGACGGATCCTCCGGAAACAATATTTTCTCTAGCGCAAGATGTACAGCGCTCTAGTGTTTCACGCGAGCGCTGCCCTCCAAACACTTGATCGTGACCGAACCCCGCATTGACCGCGCCAGTGGCACAGCCAAATTGCAGCGCGGCTCACACCTTGGCGTTGCGAAGTTGGCGCCTCACCTCATCGGCGATCGGATGTAACAGATCGGTCGCGGCGGTGCCGACAACGCTATAGCCCAACCCCTTCTCGGCCCAGGTGAATCCGCCCACCGACCCCGCGGTCTGCTTCATCATGGGGGCTTCCTTGTCGACCTGCATCGGTCGCACCATCATCGCGATGCGTGTGCCATCCTCGCGCTCATAAAAGAACAATCCACCTGTCCCATTGGCCGTGGACACCAGGCGCCCTCCGACATAGCGGTAACCCGACGCGCCAAGGTCGGGGATGTCGATGCTGCGCTGCAGCTTGTCCGAGACCAGCCGCAGCAGCGTTGAACGATCGGTCTCGCCCGGATCGTCGTGCATGTAAGCCGCAAAGCTGCTGCGGGCCTCTCCGGCCAGTGCCGTGACACCGGCGGTCGGTGCCGCATCCCAGGCGCCGTGCAGCTGCCAGCCGCCGAACGATCCCATGCCCAGCGCCATCATGACCGCGGCAGCCATGCGCCAGCGCCACTGCGGGGGATCGTCACGGCGGGCGAGCAGCGCATGGATCTGCAAGCGCTCCGGTATCGGCTCGTCGGCGATGGGCGCAAGCGCGGATCGCAACAGTTGCCGCTGTTCCCGGTAGATGCCGACACACGCGGCATCCTGCGGGTGGCGGTCCAGATGATCCTGCACTTCCCTGCGGCGCTGCTCATCGAGCAGCCCATCCACATAGGCATGCAGGTCGTCCTCGTCAATCTTGCGCGTGGTCTGCTTGTTCATTTCAATCTCCGCAATGGCGACGGTGCGGTGACCGGCTCCCTCCGGCTCAGGCCGCCTTCCAACGCACGCGCGAGTCGCTCCCGGGCACGCGCCAGGCGTGACATCACCGTCCCGATCGGGATGTCCAGGGTCTGCGCAGCCTCGGCGTACGACAGGTCCTCCACCGACACCAGGGTGATCACCGCCCGCTGGTCTTCGGGCAGGGCCGCGATGGCGCGCAGAAGCTCCTCATGTCTCACGCGAGATTCCTGCGGCGCCGGCGCCGCGACGGCCGCCTCGTCAACATCGGCGATGTCGATGTGCTGACCCCGTCTCGCGTCCTGGCGCAGCCGGTTCACGATGAGATTGTGCGCAATGGCGAAGACCCATTGCCGCGTGTTCTCGGCCTGCTTGCGCGTCTTCCAGTTGCTGATCGCCCGTTCCAGGCAATCCTGCACCAGGTCGTCGGCCAACTCGCGATTTCGGACCATCGCGGATGCATAGCGTCGTAACGCCGGGATCAGCGGCTGGAGTGCCGTCAGCAGCTCCAGGTCCTCGCTTTTACTCATTCCCGACGATCTGCGTCTGCACCGGTTTGCCGGGGCCGCCGTCGACCACTGGCGCGATCACCAGATAGCGCCGGGGAGAGACCCCATCGGATTGAACGATCTGCCGGATCGGGCCAACGGCATTGACGATGGCCGCCCCGGCTGGATTCGTCATGAAGTTGGCCAGGGGCTGGAGCACACCGGCGCCGTCCTTCGCCTCCGCCAACGCCAACACGTAGGGCTGTTTGGGCACCAGGCCAGTCACCGACGCCTGGACCACCTGCAACAGGCCCTGATCGAACATCGACACACTGGTGCGCGGCGCCGAGCCTGTGGCCCCCGGTTCGGAGAGCGCGAGCGTTGCGACCTGACCGGCCACGCCAAGCGCCTGCAGGCCCTGCCTGCCCTCACCACTGGGCACGGCGTTGGGCACATAGGCGATGGCTTGTGGCGCCTGGCCGATGGGCACCTGTCCGACGACGGTGTTGCGGGCCGTGTCGATCACTGCGAGCGCATCGTCATTCTCCAGGCCGACGTAGATTCGGCTGCCGTCTCCGGACGGCCACACCCCGTGAGGCAGTTTGCCTACCGGGATCGTGGCCACCTGCGAGAAATCGTCGGTGCGGAACACCTTCACCAGGTTCAGCCCGCCCACCGTGACATAGGCGAAGGTGCCTGCGGCCGTCTTGGCGAAGTTCACGTGATTGGTGATCGGTCCGGTCTCAAACGACGAAATGACGTTGAACGGTGGACGCGCATTGAAAACCATCGTGCGACCCACATCCTTGAGCGTGAACCACACCTGTTTGCCATCGGGCGTCGCTGCGATGTTGGGACAGAAGGGGCTGTCCTGCCTGACCTTGGCGACGATCTGGTGGGTCGCCACCTCGACGACGGCGGTCTCGGGATTGAAGGACGAACACACATAGCCGTACTTGCCGTCAGGCGAGAAGATCTGCATGCCCGGCCCTGCCGCCGTCACGATGCGGGTCTTCTCCTCGAATGTGGCCGCATCGATCACCGAGACGTAGTTTTCGCCTCGAACCGTGACCCAGACCTCCTTGCCATCGGGCGTGAAGAATGCTTCGTGCGGCGACCGGCCGACATAGGTGGTGTGCTTGACGGTGTTGGACTGCGTGTCGATGAAGGTGACCGAATTGGATCCGATGGAAACGACTGCCAGCGTTCGGTGGTCCGGCGAGAAGCCCAGGCCGTGCACCAGCACCTGGCCCTTGTAGAGAGGGCTGAAGTTGCCCGGCGAGGGGTCGCCCAGGCGGATCACGCCGAGGAGCCGGTTGTCGACCGGGTCCGTGACGGACAGCGTGTTGGAGAACTGCTCAGCCGCGTAGACGCGGTCACGGTGGCTGATGGGGATGTCGGCGTCGGAGGCAGGTCCCGGCGCTTGTCCGGCAAAGGCCGCGCCGGCACACAGTGCAGTCAGCGCGAGCGAAGCGCGCAACGAATTCTTCATCATGGCGGATCCCTGACTCAGTGGGAGTGGTGATGGGTGGGGGACGCGGACGGCGTGCCCGGAGCGGATTCGGTGATGGCTGCAGGCCCGGCCTGCGTTGGCGCCGCGGCAGACGGCGGCGGGGGTTCGCCGAGTGCGAGCTTCATCGCCGCGATTTCCTGTTGCTGCTCCACGATGATCTCCTGGGCGATGCGCCGGAGCTGCTCGTTTTTGCCGTATCGCAGCTCGGCCAGGGCCATGTCGATGGCGCCCTGGTGGTGAGGGATCATCATGGCGGCGAAATCGCGGTCAATGTCGCCCGAGGGCCTGACCTCCATGGCGGACATCATTCGCTCCATGGCAGCATCGTTCTCTGCTTTGAATGCCTGCTGCGGCGTCAGTGCGCTGCAGTACGCGCCGGCGGTCGCGGCTGTGACGGTCACTACCATCCAGGTCGGCCAGTGTCGGAATCGAGACATGTTGGGCATGGCGGGGTGGGCTGAAGGGAGACGTGTGGAGATTCCCAGGCTTGCGGGGCTGTCGCCTCTCTCGTTGTAGACAGCGGGAGTACCGACTTATTCCCGCCGCCCAGGCAGGCTGGCCCGGCGGCGACGATGGCGTTGAAAGAACGCGACATCGGCCGGCGCCGGTTGACTGCTCATGCCATCACTGGGAGGAAGCGACTCGCGAGGCCTCCGCAGCGACAGCGGTCTCGCCTCGTTCATGGGCAATGCGCGCGACGGCCGTCGCGAACCCGGGCGCGCTGCGCAGCGCCTTGTAGCGGGCTTGGGCCTGCTGATAGTCAGCACCAAAAACATTCGGCGCGTCACGGCTGTCCAATGCAGCCAGGCCGGATTGGCGATAGATCTCCAGATCCGCCAGGACCTCTGCGCGCGTCACGGTCGCTTGCGCAGGCGAGGCGCCCGGGACCGCCGCTCCTTCCCCGGCCGAGTGGTTGCCATGGGCGAAGGCGACGGTGCTCATCATGAACGCGGTAGCGACGAAGGCGAAGGGTTTATTCATGGTCCCGGTCCAGTCAATCGAAGGTCGTTCGAGCCTGCAGAGGCAGACCCGGCAGTTCAGCTGTGGCATCCGGAATCGCCTGTTTGTCTGGCGACCCGTCAGTTTCAGTTGGCCTGTATCGATGTAGACGCTGGACGCGAGGCGTTATTCCGCGAAGAAGGGAAGATGTCTGCGAGCTTGGCGCTATGCGCACGACCGCGATGCGAGGCGGAACGAATCGAGACGGAGGGAGTCCGTGGTGTCCCCCTGCCGAGCCACGTTCAGACGTTCAGATCCAGCCCCAGCATCTTCCCCACGGTGAAGGTCACGAACAGCAAGACCACCACCAGCACAAGAAAGAGCGCCACCAGCTTCGCGCTGTTGCGCAGCACCGCGCGCTGGACTTCGGTCCCCCTCTTTTTACCTTGGTCGTAATGCCATTTGACGGCGTAGAACATGCCGATGGCCAGCACAACCACCTTGAAGGTGATGAAGACGGTGGGGATCCATTCCATGAGGGTCAAACTTCCGGTCAGTCGGCGGTGACACGTGGCAACGCCATTTCAGATCGGGACTTTGCGCGAAAGCATCGCGGCAGTACAGACTCAGATTTGGCGAGAAAGACCGGATCAGATGAACTCCAGGCAAGGTTGCAATCGACGCTCGCACCCAACGGGTCCCCCGGGCGAGAGTGTTCCCGACGCCGCCTGCGGCCATCCGAAGGCCGCTCGTACAAGTGGGTTCAATAGCGGCTGCGCAGGTGTCACGAATCCGTCGGCCACCACCCTGTCTGACATGGTCACGCCGCTGACGTACGACCTGCGCCTGAACAAGGCCGCCTACGACAGCATCACCGGCGCGCTGAAGATCTGACGCATGGCCGTGCGCCGCAGTGCGCGACCTTCAGAGGGCTCCCTCCCGGGAGCTTTTTTTTCGCCCGTCGCCCTGCCCATGCCCCTTGGCCTGCCGGGACTTTGCTGCTTCACTTAGGGTGCGACTCTTCTCACATTCACACAGGAAGGCAGCCATGGAACATCGACAACTCGGCCGCTCGGGCCTGAAGGTCCCCGCCCTCAGCCTGGGCACCGGCACCTTCGGCGGCAGCGGCGAATTTTTCGAGCGCTGGGGCAGCACCCAGGTGGACGAGGCCGGCCGCATGGTGGACATCTGCCTGGACCACGGCCTCAACTTCTTCGACACCGCCGATGTCTATTCCGCCGGACGCTCGGAAGAAGTGCTCGGCCAGGCGCTCAAAGGTCGCCGCGACCGCGTGCTGATCTCCAGCAAGGGCACCTTCACCATGGGCGACGGCCCGAACGATGTGGGCTCGTCCCGCTATCACATCACCCGCGCGGTCGAGGCCAGCCTGCGGCGCCTGGGCACCGACCACATCGATTTGTATTTCATGCATGGCTTCGATGCGCTCACGCCGGTGGACGAGACCCTGCGCGCCCTGGACGACCTGATCACCGCCGGCAAGATCGGCTACATCGGCGCCTCCAACTTCTCCGGCTGGCATCTGATGAAGTCGCTGGCCACTTCCGAAAAATGGGGGCTCGGCCGCTACGTAGCGTATCAAGGCTATTACTCGCTGATCGGCCGCGACTACGAGTGGGAACTGATGCCCCTGGCGCTAGACCAGGGCGTGGGCACCATGGTGTGGAGCCCGCTGGGCTGGGGACGTCTCACCGGCAAGATCCGGCGGGGCCAGGACAACAGCAGTGGTCGCATCGCATCCGGTGGCGCCGTCGGCGGACCGCCGGTGGACGATGAGCAGCTGTTCCGGGTCGTTGATGTCCTGGATGAGATTGCGCGCCAGCGCGAGAAGACCGTGGCCCAGGTGGCCCTGAACTGGGTGCTTCGCCGTCCCTCAGTGGCCAATGTGGTGATCGGCGCCCGCAATGAAGAACAGCTCCAGCAGAACCTGGGGGCGCTGGGTTGGGAACTGTCCGCCGAGGACATTGCACGACTCGATGAAGCCAGCCACAAGGAGCCGGTTTATCCGTATTGGCACCAAAAGGGATTTGCGTCGCGCAATCCGAAGCCAACGCGCTGGTGATGAAACCGTGGGCGGGGGCTCAGGATCTGCCCGCGTCCACCCTCAGGCCGCAGCGCGCCGCTCACGGACAAACCGTCCCGGCGGCGCGCCCACATGCCGGGTGAATGCCACGCCAAAGGCGCTGACCGAGCGGTACCCCACCCGCTCGGCCACGTCCGCCACCGCCTGCCCCTGCCTCACGAGCATTTGACGGGCCAAGGCCATGCGCCAGGCCAGCAGGTATTCATGCGGCGCCAGGCCCACCACCCGTCCGAATCGCTCAAAGAAAGCCGATCGGGACAGCGCCGCCTCCCGTGCCAGGGCCTGCACCGTCCAGGCCCGCTCCGGCTGTTCATGCATCGCGCGCAGCGCCTGTGCCAGCCGGGGATCGGCCAGACCTCGCACCAGCCCTGGCGATGAGGCGGTTTCCGCAGAAGCGCGGAAAGCCTCGATCAGCAGCACCTCCAGCAGCCGCGCCGTGATGAGGTCCCGGCCCGGACGCTGGGCCCTTGCCTCGTCACCCAGCAGGTGCACGAGGCTTGCCAGCCGGGCGTCGCCGCGCACCTGAATCCATCGCGGGAGCAGCGACACCAGCAATGCCGCATCCGGGGCCCCGAACTCACAGCTGCCCACCAGCAGGCGGGTGTCCACCGGACCGTCCGGATCGCCCAGTCGCGCGCCGGAAGCCGTCTGAGCCACAGGCGTGGTGACCGTCTCGTCCGCCCGGGGCGGCGCGCGGTCCAGGCTGCAGGTGGCGAAACCCTGCGACGCCGGCAGCAGCACAAAGTCGCCCGCGGCCAGGGTCAGCACTTCCTCCTCATCCACCCGCAAATGACAGCCGCCCTCCAGCACCACCAGATAAAAAGGCCGCCCCAGCTCCGAGCGACGCACCGCCCACGGTGCGGTCGCCACCACCTGCTTGGAAAACGGTGCCGTGGGTTGGAGCAAGGCCACCACGTCGGCCAGGGGGTCAGTCATCTGGACGATCTCGACAAATTCATGGAGCTTGCAGTGTAGTCAGTCCGGCGCCCGCCCCCTATCGTGACGGACATGTCCACTTCAACCGCTCCGCACACCATGACCGCTTCCAATACGACCCCGGCGTCAGCTTCGGCGACTTCCGCAGGCTTCACCCCTGCCCCCGGCCACACCCCCACCGTCCTCATCACCGGCTGTTCCTCCGGTTTCGGCCTCGACGCCGCCCGCCTGTTCCTCGACCGCGGCTGGCAAGTCATCGCCACGATGCGCACGCCGCAGCCGGACCTGCTGCCTCGCTCGGAACGCCTGCGCATCCTTCCGCTGGACGTCACCCGTGAGGACAGCATTGAGGCTTGTCTGCGCGAAGCCGGCCCCATCGATGCGCTGGTGAACAACGCGGGGGTCGGCATGCTGGCGCCGCTGGAAGGCACGAGCCTGGCCGCCGCACGTGAACTCTTCCAGACCAACACGCTCGGCACCATTGCCATGACGCAGGCCGTGCTGCCGCAGTTCCGTGAGCGGCGTGCGGGCGTGGTGGTGAACGTGACCTCTGCGGTCACGCTCAAGCCGCTGCCGCTGCTGTCCGTCTACACGGCCAGCAAAGTGGCGGTCAATGCCTTCACCGAATCGGTGGCGCTGGAACTCGCGCCGTTTGACGTGCGGATGCGCCTCGTGCTCCCGGGCCGTGCGCCGACCACGCGATTTGGTGCCAATGCACAGTCGCGGATGGGCGGATCGGTGCCTGAAGCCTATGCGTCGTTTGTGCAGTCGGTGTTTGCTGGCGTCCCCGGAACCAAGGCGCTGACGACTCAGTCGGAAGATGTGGCCGAGGCCGTCTGGCGTGCGGTGACAGATGTTGATGCGCCGATGCGCATTCCTGCTGGCGCGGATGCGGTCGCGATGGCAGGGTGAATTGCCTTGGCGCGGCACGACGTGACATCGATGCCCGCGCACCGGCACACACCGCCCGGCGGCTTCGCTCAGCCGGTTGCTGAAGGGCCCGCCGCCTGGGCACTGCCGTGATCACCCATGCCCAACAGCGCATCCGGCCCGCTGATCCGCCCCTCCGCCAGATGCAGGGCCTGCTCGCCGAAACGTGCCAGGTCGGCGGGATCGTGGGTGATCATCAACATCGGAATGGCAATGTCATCGAGCAGGGCCTGGAGCTCCGCCCGGGTCTGCTCACGCAGGGACGGATCGAGCGCAGAGAACGGCTCGTCCAGCAACAGCGCCCGCGGTTCGTTCACCAGCGCCCGAGCCAGCGCCGTGCGCTGACGCTGTCCTCCGGAGAGTTGGTGCGGATACTGATCCACCACACGGGTCAGCGCCAGCGCGGTGATCCATCGGTCCACCGCCGTGCCGCCGGCCGACGGGCGGGGATTCCACCAGCCGCGATACAGGCCGAAGGCGATGTTCTGACGCACCGTCAGATGCGGGAACAGCGCGTAGTCCTGAAAGAGATAACCGAGCCGCCGGGACCGGGCCGGCAGGTCGATCCGCTGCGCCGAATCGAACACGGCCTGCCCGTCCACCCGGATGCTGCCGCTGTCCGGCCGCAGCAGGCCGGCCACCGCCTGCAGCGTGAGGCTCTTGCCCGCGCCGGACGGACCGAAGAGAACGGTGCGCCGCGCCGACGTGCGGAATTGCACCTCCAGGTCGAAGGTCCGCCCCGGTTCGCCGACCCGCTTGCGGATGTCCACCTCAAAGCTCAGGGTCGCCCCACTCATGCTGCGCTCCTGGGCCGGGCCAGCCGGCCGGCACTGAGCAGCACCGCGACACAGGTGACCGAGATGATGATCACCAGCAGGTTCGCGGTGTCGTCCTGTCCCGCCTGTACCGCTTCATACACGGCGATCGACAGCGTCTGCGTCTTGCCCGGGATGCTGCCAGCCACCATCAGCGTCGCCCCGAATTCCCCCAGCGCGCGGGCGAAGGCCAGCAGCACACCGGCCAGCACGCCGCGCCAGGCCATCGGCAGGGTGACACGGAAAAACAGCGCCCATTCGCCCAGGCCCAGCACGCGTGCGGCCTTTTCCAGCTGCGGATCCACGCCTTCAAAGGCCGCGCGAGCCGACTTGGCCACCAGCGGAAACGAGACGATGGCCGCAGCCAGCACTGCGCCCTGCCAGGTGAAGATCAGCTGGATGCCGAACTGGTCATGGAGCCAGCCGCCGAGCCAGCCGCGTCGGCCGATGACCACCAGCAGGTAATACCCGAGCACGGTGGGCGGCAGCACCATCGGCAGTGTGAGCACGGCGTCCGCAAGCTCGCGGCCCGGGAAGCGCCAGCGCGCCAGCGCGTACCCTGCCGCCAGCCCGAAGATCAGGTTGAGCAAGGTGGCCCACCCGGCCACCTTCAACGACAGCGCCAACGCGATCCAGGCAGCGTCCATGCGTCGCGATCAGGGTTTGCCGAAGCCGAAGGTGGCCAGTACGGCCTGCCCGTCGGCGGAGAGGAGGAAGTCGATGAAGGCTTTCGCGCCAGCAGGATTGGGACCTTGCTGAACCGCGGCCACCGGATAGCGGATCGGCGTGGCGGTGGGCACCGTCAGGACCATGCGGACCTTGTCCTTCTGCACCAGCGCATCGGTGCCATACACAAAGCCGGCTTCGGCTTCGCCGCGCGCCACATAGTCCAGCGCCTGGCGCACATTCTGGGCGTAAACGGCCTTGGGCTCGACGGCCGGCCACAACCGGGCGGCTTCCAGCGCGCCCTTGGCATAACGTCCGGCTGGCACGCCTTCGGGCTTGCCCAGGGCAATGCGTTTCACGCCGGCCTGCTGAAGATCGGCCAGCGAGCGAAGCGGCAGCGCTCCATCCGCCGGCGTGATCATCACCAGTGAGTTACTGACGAAATCCCGCCGGCTGCCCGGCATCAGCAACTGCTGCTGTTGGGCACGGTCCATCGTCTCCTGATCGGCGGAGGCGAACACGTCCACCGGTGCGCCCTTGGCGATCTGCGCCAGCAGCGCATCAGACGCGGCAAAGTTGAGCTGCACCTTGGTGCCGGGATGGCGCGATTCGAAGGCCGGGGCCAGCGCCTTGAAGGCGTTGGTCAAGCTGGCGGCGGCCGAGACGGTGATGTCTCCGGACTGCGCCACAGCGAGGAAACTGGTCAGGCCGAGGATGACCCCCACGATCGACATCAGCGCGCCCCGGCGGGTGCCCGGGTGGATCCCGGTCAGGGCGCCCTCGCGGCGCGTGTGCCGGTGACCCGACGGCCCCGGCAGCGACGCTGCGTTCGGCGGGACGCTCACAGCAGGCAGAGGGACAGACACCGGACCGAAGAATCGACGCATGAGCGCTCCTGAAAACACCGGCGGACAGGGCACGATGTCGGAGCGCAATATATCTCAGGATATGACGCCGGGGGCGGGCGAGGGCACTGACAGCCGCTTGAGATGTGCCCGCAGCGGCTCTGACCGCGCACCGCCCCCGGCGGCTCTGGCGTTCAGATCTGCGCCATGCCGCCATCCACGAACAGCTCAATGCCGTTGATGAAGCTCGCCGCATCCGATGCGAGGAAGGCGACGACCGCGCCGACCTCGGACGCTTCACCCAGACGACCCAGCGGCACCTGCCCGGCGAGGTAATCGAACAAACCCTGCCGAGAGGCGTCGTCCTGCGCCAGACCGCCCAGGCCCGGCGTACGGATCGGGCCCGGGCTGACCGCGTTGACCCGGATCGCGCGATCCTTCAGTTCCACCGCCCAGGACCGCGCAAAGTTGCGCACCGCGGCCTTGCTGGCACTGTAGACGCTGAAACTGGCACCGCCCTGCACCGACGTGGTGGACGAGGTCAGGATGATCGACGCGCCCTGACTCAGCAGCGGCAGCGCCTTCTGCACGGTGAACAGGACACCGCGCACATTCGTTGCGAAGATGCGGTCGAAGTGTTCTTCAGTGATGGCGCCCAGCGGCAGCATGTCGCCGCCACCGGCATTGGCGAAGAGGATGTCGATGCGGCCGGCACGCTGGGCGATCTCCGCGTACACGCGGTCCAGGTCGCTCAGCACCGAAGCATCGGCGCGGAGACCGGTGGCCTGAGGGCCGATCTCGGCGACTGCCGCATCCAGTTCCGCCTGGCGGCGGCCGGTGATGAAGACGCGCGCGCCCTGGGCGGCCAGGGCCTTGGCCGATGCGAGGCCGATACCGGTGCTGCCGCCGGTGACCAGGGCGATCTTGGATTCGAGGGGCTTGTTCATGAGGATCTCCGAAGTTGAGGGGAAGGGGTGCGGCGCGAAGGCCGCATGTCCTCAATGTAGGGAGTTGCGATTGATCGAAAAACCGGCCCGAATCGAAATGACTATTCATCGCCATGGATAATGAACTGAAGCCATGGATCAACTTCAAGCCATTCGCGTCCTCGCGCGCGTCATCGAAACGGGCAGCTTCACCCGCGCCGGGGATTCGCTCGGCATGCCCATCGCCACCGTCAGCAAGCTGGTGCGGGACCTGGAGTCCCATCTGGGTGTCCGGCTGCTTCAGCGCACCACACGGCGCGTCACGGTCACGCCCGAGGGGGAGGCCTACTACGCCAGCAGCGGCCGGATCCTGCGCGATCTGGAAGACATCGACGGCTCCTTCAGCGCCGTCCGTGGCAAGCCACGCGGCCATCTCCGGGTGGATGTGGGCGGCTCGACGGCGCGCGATGTGCTCATCCCGCTGCTGCCAGACTTTGTGCGGCGCCACCCGGACATCCGCATCGATCTGAGCGTGTCGGACCGTTCGGTGAACCTGATCAGCGACAACGTCGATTGCGTGATCCGTGGGGGCGGGCTGCCCAGTTCCACCCTGGTGGCGCGACCGCTGGGGGCGGCGGTGATGATCACTTGCGCGTCACCGCAGTACCTCAAGCATGCTGGCATTCCTGCCACACCGGACGAGTTGAAGAACGGACACCGGCTGATTGCCTATGTCTCGAGCGATACCGGACGGGCGGTCCCGTTCCGCTTTGAACGTGATGGGGACCGAACAGAGATCAAGCTCGACCACCGGATCGGCGTGAATGAAAGCAATGCCCACCTGGCGGCCTGTGTTGCCGGGCTCGGGATCGTGCAGACCTTCGGTTATGCGGCGGCCAGCGCGCTGCGGGCGGGGCAGCTGGTGGAGATTCTTCAGCCGTGGCGCCCCGCGCCCTACCCGTTCCATGTGGTGTACCCGCAGGCCCGGCACGTCACCCCGCGCCTACGGGTGTTCATGGACTGGCTGCTGGAGGTGTTCCCGCAGCCACTCAGCCTGCCCGGCTGACCTCCGTAGGCCGCCACCGGCAGCGATGTCAGGACCTGCCGCGGGCCTGCGCCCCCATCAGCGAACCGTGCTGTCCGCCCCCGCAGACCGGCCCAGCACATTGAGCGGAATCTTTAGATAACTCACACCGTCCTCCTCTGCCGGCGGCAACTGGCCCGCGCGGATATTCACCTGCAGCGACGGGAGGATGAGGGTGGGCACTTCCAGGGTGGCATCGCGGGTCGTGCGCATGCGGACGAAGTCGTCCTCGCTGATGCCGTCGTGCACATGGATGTTGTGGGCGCGCTGGTCGGCCACCGTCGTTTCCCAGGCGGGCGCCCGGCCGGCCGGCGGATAGTCGTGACAGACAAAGATCCGGGTCCGCTCCGGCAATGCCAGCAGCCGCCGCACGGAGCGGTAGAGCTGCCGGGCATCCCCGCCGGGGAAGTCCGCCCGCGCCGTGCCGACGTCCGGCATGAAGAGCGTGTCGCCCACAAACGCCGCATCGTCCATCAGGTAGGCCATGTCGGCCGGCGTGTGTCCCGGCACCAGCACCGCCTGAGCCTCCATCTGGCCGATGGTGAAGATCTCGCCGTCCCGGAACAGATGGTCGAACTGGGCGCCGTCCGGCAGGAAGTGGCGGTCCAGGTGATAGAGCGTCTTGAAGGTGCGCTGCACCTGGGTGATCTGCTCCCCGATGGCGATGCGCCCGCCCACCTGGCTTTGCACATACCGCGCACCGGACAGGTGGTCCGCATGGGCGTGGGTCTCAAGGATCCATTGCACCGTCAGGTCATTGCTGCCCACGTAGGCCAGCAGACGGTCCGCCTGCTCGGTGGAGGTGCGGCCGGACTTCATGTCGAAGTCCAGCACCGGGTCCACCACGGCAGCGCAGCGGGTGGCGTTGTCGCTGACGACATAAGAGACCGTCCAGGTCTTGTCGTCGAAGAACGCTTGAACGGTGGCGCGTGCAGACATCACATCCCCTTCTTTCAATCTATTGATTGATAGTTTATTGCTTGATATATTGAAGTCAAGTTGTCCGGCGTTTTCAGGAGGCCTTTCATGTTGACCCATCCCGGTCCGGAGTCAGTCGCTGTTCCTTCGCCCGATGTTCCGCCCCATGCGCTGGATATGGAAGCCCTGCGGGCCGCCGCCGGCCAGGCGGTCAGTGCGCTCAAGGTGATGGCCAATGAAGACCGGCTGCTGCTGCTGTGCCAGCTGTCGCAAGGTGAGATGAGTGTCGGGGAACTGGAGTCGGCGCTGGGCATCCGGCAACCGACCTTGTCCCAGCAATTGGGGGTGCTGCGCAATGAAGGCGTGGTCAACACCCGGCGCGACGGCAAGCGCATCTGTTACAGCCTGGCCGATCCGCGGCTGCTGCAGGTGTTGCAGCTAATGCATACGCTTTATTGCCCCAAGGAGTGAGCCATGACGATCGACTGGCAGGCCTTCACCCCCTGGGCCTCCCTCGCCGGCGGCGTGCTGATCGGCCTGGCGGCGGCGCTGCTGGCACTGCTCAATGGCCGGATTGCCGGCATCAGCGGGATCGTCGGTGGGCTGCTGGCACCGCGGTCTCATGAAACCTCGTGGCGGTTGGCCTTTGTGCTGGGTTTGATCGCCTCTCCGGCGGTCTATGCCCTGCTCACCACCGTACCGGCGCCGAGCGTGTCCGCCAGCGGGCCGGTGCTGGCAGTGGCCGGGCTGCTGGTGGGCCTGGGCACGCGGTATGGGTCGGGCTGCACCAGCGGCCATGGCGTCTGTGGGCTGTCCCGCCGGTCGCCGCGTTCGCTGGCAGCCACGGTCGCTTTCATGGCGGCGGGTTTTCTGACTGTCTTCATCGTCCGGCATCTGCTGGGTGTCTGACACGCCTCGGGAGGCATCGACATGACGCTTTTCACTGCCCTGCTCTCCGGCCTGATCTTCGGGCTGGGACTGCTGCTTTCCGGTATGGCCTCGCCCGCCAAGGTGCTTGGATTCTTGGATCTGGCCGGCGCGTGGGATCCATCCCTGGCGCTGGTGATGGCGGGCGCGATGGCCGTCGGGCTGATCGCCTTTGGCGTGGCCGGTCAGCGGTCACGGTCCCTGCTGGACCAGCCGATGCAACTTCCGTCCACCCGTCAGATCGACCGCCGGTTGGTGGGTGGCAGCGTGCTGTTCGGCATCGGCTGGGGCCTGGCCGGCTTCTGCCCCGGCCCGGCGCTGGTTGGGCTGGGCTTGGGCAGCGGACCTGCCCTGCTGTTTGTGGCCGCCATGCTGGTCGGCATGAAGCTGTTCGACTGGCTGGAGCGGCGTCAGGCGACTGCGCGCGTGGCCGCGGCGACGGCTTCCGTCGCTCAGGCCGATGGGCCAGGCCATTGAACCAGCGACACGCGGCCAGCCGCTACTCGGCCAGCATTTGCATCAACTGACCGATCCGGCCCGCGCAGTGCGTCTGCGCCTCGGCCTCGATCTCCCGATACAGCGTCACCAGCGCCCGGCCACTGTCCGTCAGCCGGCTGCCGCCGCCTTGAGCGCCTCCCGCTGCGGTCGCCACGGCCGGTTCCCGCAGCGACTGATTCAGCTCATCGATCAACAGCCACGCCCGCCGATAGGACATGCCCAGCGCCTTGGCCGCTGCGGTGATCGAGCCCGCTTCATCCAGCGCCTCCAGCAGCGCGATCTTGCCGGGCCCGATGGCGATCAGCTCGCCCTGCGTGATGCGCATGCGCAGCTTGAACTCCGGCGCCACACTCATCCCCAAGGCGTCTCGGTCGACGCGATCACCGGTGGCGCCGCCAGATGCCAGCGGCCCCGGCCCGCGGCCTTGGCGGCATACAGGGCATCATCGGCGCGGGCCAGGAAGGCCACATCGCTTTCCGCATCGGCGGTGGTACAGGCCACGCCGATGCTGGTGGACATCCGCACCGCTGCGCCCATCACCGTCAGCGGCGCGCCGACCGCGTCGAGCAGCTTCTGCGCCAGGTTGCCAGCCTCCTGCGGCTCGTTCAGGTTTTCGACGATCAGCACGAACTCATCCCCCGCCAGACGGCAGAGCACGTCGGTCTCGCGCACGGCGCCGCGCACCCGTGCGGCAAAGGTCTGCAGCACCACATCGCCCGCCGCATGACCGAGGCTATCGTTGATCTGCTTGAAGCGGTCCAGGTCCATGAACATCAGCGCCAGGATGCGACCGCTGCGTCGGGCCCGCGACAGGGCTTCGGACAGGCGTTGATCGAACTGCCGCCGGTTCGGCAGGCCGGTCAGCGGGTCCACCCGGCTGAGCTGATCCAGCTCGCGCTCCACCTGCTTGAAGGCCGTCACATCGGTGCTCAGGGTGTAGACCCCGGCCACGGTGCCATCGGCGCGCAGGTCCGGCACGTATTCGGTCAACAGGTCCCGCACCACCCCATTGGACTCGGAGCGCGTCTCGAAGCGCTGCCGCACACCCGCCAGCGCGCCCTTGAGCGCCGGCAGGCGCTGCTCGTACAGCACCGGACCGATGGTCTCCACCAGCGTCCTGCCCAGCGCCGCGTCCGGTTCGGTGCCCAGCCAGGTGCGGAAGGTGGCATTGAGGAAGCGCAGCCGCTGCTCCGCATCGATATAGGAGATCAGCACCGGCAGGTTGTCGGTGATGGTGCGCAGCCGGCGCTCGCTGGCCTCCTGCCGCTGCATCGCGTCTTCCAGCTCCAGCGTGCGTGACCGCACCCGCTCCTCCAGCGAGGCATTGAGCTGCGCCAGCGACGCATCCTGCTGCGCCTGCCGCCGGGCCAGCTCGGTGAGGGCGTGGGACAGCACCGCCGCCTCACGGTAGCCGCCCACCTGCGGCAGCGCGTCTTCACTCAGGTGGTGCCGCTTGGCGATGGCGCGGGACAGCTGATTCAGCGGCCGCGCGAGCCGGCGCGCCTGCCACCAGCACAGGGGCACGGCCAAGGCCAGCAGGATCAGCGCCGTATAGAAGATCTGGCGGCGCAAGCGGTAGTAGTCTTCCAGCGCAACGCTCACCGGCTGGCGCACCATCACCGTCCAGCCCAGGCCGGGGTACGCGCCATAACCCTGAGTCGGAATCGTCACGGCGAAGTAGTCCACACCGTCGAAGTTATGGTGGCGCAAGGCCGCGGTCGTATCCTTCGGCACAGGCAGCTTCTTGCCTTCCATGTTGGCGGGCCCCAGGATGACCGAGCCGTCGCGGGCCAGGATCAGCGCATCGGCCTGATGACTCGCCATGGTGGAATCGATCAGCTCCGATTTGATCTGGCGCGCCCAGCTCCAGCTCAGATGGGCCCCGAACACGCCCCGCAACTGGCCGCTGTTGTCCACCAGCGGCATGGCGAAGTCGACAAATCGCCAGGGATCGCTCTGACGCGGCAGCAGCCGCTCCAGCAGTACCGCCGCGTGCACGTCGCCCACATACGGCTGGCGCTGGGCGCCCTGGAACCAGGGTCGCTGGGAGACGTTCACCCCGTCCAGCAGCCCGCCGGCGGCGGCCAGCACCGTGCCCTGGGTGTCCGTCACCCCCAGCCAGGCAAAGTGGTCGAAGCCGATCTGCATCTGGTCCAGCGCCCGGCGCATTTCGGCGGAATTGCCGCCGCGGAAGGTGTCCAGCCGCGCCAGCACCCGCACTTCCTTGAACTGCTGGGCCATGCCCCGGTCCAGCGCATCCCGGAAATCCATGCCGACCTGCCGCAGCGACTGCACCGCGCGGCGCTCCGCATGGGCGCGGGCGAAGGTTTCGATCAGCACAGCGGAACTGAGCAGCGCGACCGCCACGGCGGTCAGCACCACCGCGGTCAGCCAACGGCCCATGGAGGCCCGGGAGCCGCGCTGGGGCACGAAACCGTCGTCGATGTCTTCGTCCGCAGGGCCTGACGGGCGGGCGCTCATGGGCCCGCTCGGGGGGACGCTCGGAGGGGCGGACGGATGGCCGGGCATGTCGGCCGGAGTCGAACTCTGCATGTGGCATTGTGACGAGTTGCGCCCGGCCCGTGCAACGCGGGATAGTGCCAGCGCACCACACCGGGGACGTGGCGCCCCGCCCGGAAACCGTCCCGGCACCGCCCCGGATCGCCAATCGCACCAATATCGGTCATGCTGGGGCCCCCACCCCTGGGCACGCCCCTTGCAATCCCCCGGACCGGCCCTCTCGCGGCCCGTCTCTGGAGCCTTCATGCATGCGCTGACCTTGCCGCCTTCCGGCCATTACGACGAAATGTTGCTGCAAAGTGGTGCCATCCGGCCCAGCTACCAGGCATTCGCCGAGTGGCTGCATGCGCAAACCCCCGAAGCCCTGGCCAAGAAGCGGTCCGAGGCCGCCCTGCTCTTCCACAAAGTGGGCATCACCTTCGCGGTCTACGGGGACGAAGCCGGCGCCGAGCGGCTGATCCCCTTCGACACCGTCCCCCGTATCGTGCCCGCCGACGAGTGGACGATGCTGGAAAAAGGCCTGCGCCAGCGCGTCAATGCGCTCAACCGCTTCCTCTGGGACATCTATCACGACCATGAGATCGTCAAGGCCGGGATCATTCCCGCCGAGCAGATCTTCGCCAATGCGCAATACCAGCCAGCCATGCAGGGGCTGGACCTGCCGCTGGGCGTCTACGCCCACATCACCGGCGTGGACCTGATCCGCCACGCCGATGGCGGTTATTACGTGCTGGAAGACAACCTGCGGGTGCCGTCGGGCGTGAGCTACATGCTGGAGAACCGCAAGATGATGATGCGGCTCTTCCCCGAGCTGTTCGCGCGATATGCCATCGCCCCGGTGGCCCACTACCCGGCCCTGCTGCTGACCACGCTGCGTCAGGCCAGCCCGGCCGAGAATCCGACAGTGGTGGTGCTGACCCCCGGACCCTTCAATTCCGCCTATTTCGAGCATGCCTTCCTGGCGCAGCAGATGGGGGTGGAGCTGGTCGAAGGACAGGACCTGTTCGTCAAGGATGGCTTCGTGTTCATGCGCACGACCGTCGGCCCGAAGCGGGTGGATGTGATCTACCGCCGCATCGACGATGCCTTCCTGGACCCGCTGGCCTTCCGTGCCGATTCGATGCTGGGCGTGCCCGGGCTGCTGTCGGTCTACAAGCAGGGCCATGTGGTGCTGGCCAACGCCATCGGCACCGGCGTGGCGGACGACAAGTCCATCTATCCCTACGTGCCGGACATGATCCGCTTCTACCTCGGCGAGGAACCGATCCTGCACAACGTGCCCACCTGGCAGTGCCGCAAGCCGCAGGACCTGGACCATGTGCTCAACCACATGGCCGACCTGGTGGTGAAGGAAGTGCACGGCGCCGGCGGCTACGGGATGCTGGTCGGCCCCGCTTCCACCGCGGCCGAAGTGGCCGACTTCAAGGAGCGGGTCAAGGCCAACCCGTCCAACTACATTGCGCAGCCGACGCTGTGCCTGTCGAGCTGCCCGACGTTTGTCGAGCGCGGCATCGCCCCGCGCCACATCGACCTGCGGCCGTTTGTGCTGTCGGGCCGGGAGGTGAACATGGTGGCGGGCGGCCTCACGCGGGTGGCGCTCAAGGCCGGGTCGCTGGTGGTGAATTCGTCCCAGGGTGGCGGCACCAAAGATACGTGGATCCTGGAGAGGAGCGCCGCATGCTGAGCCGGACCGCCGCGCAGCTCTACTGGATGAGCCGCTACCTGGAACGCGCCGAGAACCTGGTGCGGATGCTCGATGTGACGCACTCGCTCTCCCTGCTGCCGCAAAGCCGCGGTGCCGTCACCGAGCTGGCCGCGCCGCTGGCCGTGACGGGCACGCTGGAGGCCTATCAGTCCCGCCTTCCGAGGCTCAGTGCCGAAGAACTGTTCCGCTTCATGGGCATTGATCTGGACAACCCCGCCTCGGTGCTGTCGAGCATTCGGCAAGCGCGGGAGAACGCCCATGCGGTGCGGGGCCAGATCACTGCGGAGATGTGGGAAGCCATCAACACCAGCTGGCTGGAGGCCCGTGAACTGGCGCGCCGCGGCGTGGTGGATCCCTCGTCCTTCTTCGACTGGGTGAAGGAACGCTCGCACCTGTTCCGCGGTGCCACCTACGGCACCCTGCAGCGCAACGATGCCTACTGCTTCATCCGCCTGGGCACCTTCATCGAACGGGCCGACAACACCGCTCGTCTGCTGGATGTGAAGTCGCAGCTGATTGCCCCGGCGGTCGATTCGCTGGCACCGGTCGATGTGCCCAGCGAAAGTGCGCCGGACTTCTACGCCTGGAATGCGCTGCTGCGCTCGTTGTCCGCCTTCGAGGCCTACCACGCGGCCTACCGTGACAGCCTCAACGGTCGCCGGGTGACCGAGCTGCTGATCCTGCGCCCCGACGTGCCGCGCTCGCTGCGGGCCTGCTGCGATGAGATCCGCTCGATCCTGCCGCAGATCGAATGCCGCCAGGGCGCGCTGGACGCCGGCCGTAAGGTCAAGCAGCTGGCCGGTGAACTGGCCCTGCGCCTGGAATATGGCTCGGTGGACGAGATTCTGGATGCGGATCTGCATGACTGGCTCACCGGCTTCCTGGAAGACTCCGCCCGGCTGGGCATGGCCATCCAGCGCGCCTACTTCGAAGCCCAGTGAGGCGGCCATGCACCTGCACATCGCGCATGACACGGTCTACAGCTACGAAGCCCCCTTGAGCCGCAGCACCCAATATCTGCGGCTGACCCCGCGGCCCGGCGCCGGGGTGCGGGTGCTGAACTGGTCCCTGTATCTGCCGGCGCAGGCCAGCGTCTGCCAGGACGCCTTCGGCAACACGATGCACGTGCTGAGTCTGGATGGTCCGCGCGGCGAGATCCATCTGCAGGCGGTCGGCGAGGTGGACACGGACGATGCGCCCCCGCACCCGGAACCCCACGACGACTTTCCGCCCCAGGTCTTCCTGCGCGACACCGCCCTCACCCGCGCCGATGCGACGCTGCGTGATTTCGCGCACGGCTTTGCCGAGGCGGCTGGTCAGGACGCGCATGTGGCGCTGCTGGCCATGATGGCGGCGCTGGTCCGGCACATGCCGTATGTGAAAGGCTTCACTGACGCGGCCACACCGGCCGCCGAAGCCTTCGCCTCCGGCCGCGGCGTCTGCCAGGACCATGCGCAGGTGTTCGCCTGTTGCGCGCGCTTGCTCGGGCTGCCGGCGCGTTATGTCTCTGGCTACCTCGCCACCGACGCTGAACATGTCGCCAGCCACGCCTGGACCGAGGTGCGCCTGCCGAATGGTGGCGCTTTGTTTCCGGATGCAACGAGTGGTGGCTGGGTCGGCTACGACATCAGCAATCAATGTCTGGCCGATGGACGGTATGTGAAAGTGGCCATCGGCGCCGACTACCTCGATGCCTGCCCGGTGCGCGGCGTGCGGCTGGGTGGGGGCACGGAGACGATGAGAGCGCAGGTCCTCGTGAAACCCGGCACGCCGGACCAGCAATGATGGCCCGCGCACCCTGCCGGCATCGGCAGTGATGCGCTAATCTTTTGAGCCATGACTTACTGTGTTGCCATGCGGCTGCGGGCCGGCCTGCTGTTCGCCTCGGACTCGCGCACGAACGCGGGTGTTGACCACATCGCCACCTTCCGGAAGATGAACCTCTTCGAGGTGCCGGGCGAACGCCTCATCACGCTGCTGAACGCGGGCAACCTCGCCACGACGCAAAGCGTCATCAGCCTGTTGCGCCAGCGCACCAATGGCGGCGGGCGGCATCTGCTGAATCTCCCCTCGATGTATGACGTGGCGGAACTCGTGGGGCGCACCGTCAAGGAAGTGGTGTCGCGGGACAGCGAAGGCGGCGGCCAGCTGAGTCAGGGCGTTGACTTTGGCGCCAACTTCATCATCGGCGGACAGATCCGGGGCGAGGCGCCGCGCCTCTTCCACATCTATCCACAGGGTAACTTCATCGAAGCCACCGAGGACACGCCGTATCTGCAGATCGGCGAATCCAAATATGGCAAGCCGATCATCGATCGGGTGGTGGACTTCGACACCAGCCTGACCGAAGCGACCAAGTGCGCGCTGATCTCGTTTGACTCGACCATTCGCAGCAACCTGTCGGTGGGCCTGCCGCTGGACATCCTGCTCTACCGCACCGACAGCTTCGCACCGGCGCGACCGCATCGCATCACTGGCGATGACCCCTACTTCAGCCGGCTGCGGCAGGGCTGGGGCGGTGGTCTCAAGCGAGTCTTCGAGCAGTTGCCCGACGCCGACTGGTTCACGGCGGATCACGTCGGGGACTGAAGCGGCCTGCGCCGCAGCTGCGGTCTGAGGGTGCTCAGTCGTGCAGGGACGCCAGGAACTGCTGCAGCTCCGGCGTGCGCGGCGCGCCGAAGATCTCCGACGGCGGCCCGATCTCATGCACACGGCCCTGATGCATGAAGATCACCCGGTCCGCCACCTTGCGAGCAAAGTTCATCTCGTGGGTCACCATCAGCAGCGTCATGCCGTCGCGTGCCAGTGACTCGACGACGCGAAGCACCTCGCCGACCAGTTCCGGATCGAGCGCGGACGTGATCTCATCACACAGCAGTACCTGCGGCTCCATCGCCAGTGCCCGCGCAATGGCCACCCGCTGCTGCTGACCGCCGGAGAGCTGCTCCGGCAGCGCATCGAACTTCTCCGCCAGACCGACCCGCGCCAGCAGCGCACGCGCCTGCTCGGCCGCGTCCGCCTTGCTGCGCTGCTTCACCAGCGTCGGTGCGAGCATCACGTTGCGGCCGACGCTCAGATGCGGGAACAGATTGAAGCTTTGAAAGATCATGCCCACCTGCTGCCGCAGGGCGCGCATGGCCATGGCGCTCTCATGCAGCAGCGGCTTGCCGGCCACGGTGAGCGATCCGTCCTGGAACGGCTCGAGCCCGTTGATGCAGCGCAGCAGCGTGCTCTTGCCCGAGCCGCTCTTGCCGATCAGGGCGATGACCTCGCCGCGCATCACATCCAGGTCGATGCCCTTGAGCACCTCATTCGTCCCATAGGACTTGCGCAGCGCGGTGATGCGCACGATGGGCACACGCGGCGTCTGGGTCTGCGTGAGCACGGCGTCAGGCTGGGCGGCCATGGCGGTTCCTTTCGAAATGGCGGGCCAGCAGGCTGACCGGGAAACACAGGGCGAAGTACATCAGCGCCACGCAGCCGAAGACGAGGAAGGGCTTGAAGCTCGCATTGGCCATCATGCTGCCGGTCTTGGTGAGTTCCACGAAGCCGATGACCGAGGCCAGCGCGGTGCCCTTGATGACCTGCACCAGAAAACCCACCGTCGGCGCGATGGCCAGGCGCATCGCCTGCGGCAGCACCACGTGCCGCATCTGTTCACCGAAGCTCATGGCCAGGCTTCGGGCCGCTTCCCACTGGCCCTTGGGCACCGCCTCCACACAGCCGCGCCAGATCTCGACGAGATAGGCGCTGGTGTAGAGGGTGAGTGCACAACTCGCCGCCGTCCACGCGGAGACTTCCACGCCCAGCAGCGACATGCCGAAGTAGGCGAGGAACAGCTGCATCAGCAGTGGCGTGCCCTGAAAGATCTGCACATAGAGCCCGACCAGCCGACCGGTGAACCGGCCCAGGCCCAGCCGCAGGCACAGCAGCAGCGCCCCGACGAGGCCGCCGCCCGCAAATGCGATCAGCGACAGCACCACCGTCCAGCGCAGCGCCAGCAGCAGGTTACGCAGAATGTCCCAGAGGGTGAATTCAACCATGGCGCGCTCCCAGCCAGCGCCGCAGCATCGGCGGCCGCGGCGTGACCCTCGGCGCACTGCCGAAGAGGAATCGCGCACCGATCCACAACAGCAGATGACGCACCACGACGCTCAGCGCCAGATACAGTCCCACCGCGATGAAGGTGGCTTCAAACGCGCGGAAGTTGCGGCTGTGGATGAGATTGGTGGCATAACTCAGCTCCTCGGTGGAGATCTGGCCGCAGACCGCCGTCCCCAGCATCACGATGATGATCTGGCTGGTCATGGCCGGCCACACCCGCCTGAAGGCCGGCGGCAGCACGACGCGTACGAAGGTCTGCACCGGTCCGAGCGCGAGGCTGTATGCGGCCTCCCACTGGCCGCGCGGGGTAGCCTGTATGCCGGCCCGCAGGATCTCGGTGCCGTAGGCGCCCAGGTTCAGCGTCATAGCGATGACCGAGGCGGTCGCTGGCGACAGCGTCACGCCGAGCGTTGGCAGGCCGAAGAAGATGAAGAACAGCTGCACGATGAAGGGCGTGTTGCGCAGCAACTCCACATAGACGGCCACCAGCCGGCCCAGCCCCGCCGGGCCGCAGGCGCGCGCCCAGGCGCCCGCCGTGGCCGCCAGCAGCCCCAGCGGGACGGCCACCGCCGTCAGCCCGACGGTCCAGCCCAGGCCGCGCAGCAGCAGAGGCCATTCCGCCAGCACGGCGCCGAAGTCGAAGTCCATGGCAGCGTCCCGCGCCGCCTCAGAGCGGCAGCTCCCCGGTGCCGCGACCGAGCCACTTCTTCGACAGCGCTTCCAGTTCGCCCGCCTGCTTGGCGGCCGCGATGATGGCATTCACCTTGGCCAGCAACGCATCCTCGCCCTTGGCCACGCCCACATAGCAGGGGCTGTCCTTGAGCAGCAGCTTGTATTCGATGTTCAAGCCGGGATTGCGCTGCATCAGGTTGGCTGCAACGGCAGCGCTGGTGGCCAGTACCTGGGTCTGTCCGGCGGAGAAGGCGGCAATGGTGGCGTTGTTGTCCTCGAAGCGTTTGAACTCCAGCGAGGCCGGCGCCACCTTGCCCAATTCCTGGTCCTCCATCGCGCCGCGGGTCACGGCGACCGTCTTGCCGGCGAGATCGGCGAAGGACTTGATGCTCAGGCTCTTGGGCGCAAACACCGCTTGATAGAACGGCGCATAGGCGGCGCTGAAGCTGATCACCTTTTCTCGCTCCGGGTTCTTGCCCAGCGAAGAGATGACGAGGTCCGCCTTCTTCGTCTGCAGGTACGGGATGCGGTTGGCACTGGTCACCGGCAGCAGCTCCACCTTCACACCGAGCTTCGCCGCGATCAGTTCCGCCATGGCGATGTCCAGGCCTTGCGGCTTCATGTCGGGGCCGACAAAGCCATAGGGCGGGTAGTCGGTCGGCACCGCGATGCGGATGGTCCTGGACTTGGTGATGGTGTCCAGCGCGGTCTGGGCCTGCACACCGGCGACGGCCAGGCCGAGGCCGGCGGCCAGCAGCAGGCGGCGGGTGAGGGCACCGCCCAGGCGTGTCGGGACGGACCGGGTCGTCCGAGCGTCGGCAGTGACGGGAGAGGCAGGAGAGACAGAAGCGACGGGACGGCTCATAACAAGGCTCCTAGATAAGCGGCGGGAGGGTCGGAGGAAGGGTCGGAGGAAGCGTCAGTCGAGCGATCTGTCGATCGATGGACAGCGGCATCGGAAGTCGTTTCTGCCATGGGCGCCAGGGCTTGGCGCAGCAGATGCAGCGGATCGCTGGCGGCCGGCGCCTGCAGGCCCGCCTGGACGTGGCGGAGGTGGTCGGCCATCAGCGTCTCGGCGCTGGCCAGATCCCCACGCTCGAGCGCATCCACGATGGCGACGTGCTCTTCACAGGACTGGGCCGCATCGTGGGACGACTGATAGAGCATTGCAATCAGCGTCGTCCGCGCGGTGAAGTCACGCAGTGTGTCGGCCAGCAGCCGGTTGCCCAGGCAGTCGGCGAGGCACACATGGAAGTCGCCCAGCAGGAAGCTACGGGTGCCGACGTCATCGCTGCTGAGCGCGGCGCGTTCCTGCTGCAGATGCCGCCGCAGGCGTGCCAGGGCGGTGGGCGCCAGTCCGGACTCACGCGGCTGCCCGCGGATCAGGCCCAGCTCGATGACGCGCCGCGCCTCGAAAGCCTCACGCGCCTCCTCCTGGCTCGGTGCAATGAGATACCAGCCCCGCCGCGCACTGACGGTGACGATGCCCCGCGCAGCCAGCCGGGTCAGTGCCTCACGGACGATGGTGCGGCTGCAGTCGAACAGCAACGCCAGCTGCTGCTCGCCGAGGCGGGTGGCCGGCGGCAGCTTCTGCGCCAGCACCGCTTCGAGGATGCGCTGGCTGATGTCGGTGGCGGAGGTGCCCATGCCACGGGCTTTGCAGCTTCCGTGCCAGGCCGTTCATCTGTCTTGTATGCAAGCGCTGCGCACAGGCTTGGTGTGCGGCGGGGCGTTGGAGCGACCGCAACGCCATCGCAGGGCGCGCCGATGCACTGGCGCGGTGCTTCACAAAGCAGACAGCCGATGCTCCAGTGACAGAGACATCGGCTGCTGCAGAGGGTCCGACGGCGGGCGATGGTGCCGTCTGCGTTCAGCCGTCCACCCGCATTGAATAATCGACGGCCTTCACATCCTTGGTGAGGCGACCGACGGAGATGCGGTCCACGCCGGTGGCGGCAATCCAGCGCAGCTGATCCAGCGCCACGCCGCCGGAGACCTCCAGCAAGGCGCGGCCCCCCGCGACGGCCACTGCCTCGCGCATCATCGGTTCGCTGAAGTTGTCCAGCAGCACGCTGACCGCGCCCGCCGCCAGTGCTTCACGCAGCTGGTCCAGCGTCTCGACTTCCACCTGGATGGTCACACCCGCCTGCAGCGCTTGCGCCTGCTGCAGGGCCTGGGTGACCCCGCCCGCCGCGGCGATGTGGTTCTCTTTGATGAGGATGCCGTCGTACAGCGCCAGCCGCTGATTGGCACCGCCACCGACCCGGACCGCATACTTCTGCGCCAGGCGCAGGCCGGGCAAGGTCTTGCGCGTGTCCAGCACCACGCAGCCACGGGGATTCGGGCTGGCACCCTCGATCGCCCGCGCATGGGCGCGGGTCAGCGTGGCGGTGCCGGAGAGCAGCTGCAGGAAGTTCAGCGCCGGCCGCTCGGCCGACAGCAGCGCACGGCCATCGGCTTCGATGCGGCAGACCACCGTGTCGGCGGTCATGTCGGCGCCTTCGTCATACAGCCACTCGATGCGGCTGCCCGCATCCAGCTGCCGGAAGACCCCGTCGAACCAGTCTCGGCCGCACAGCACCGCCGCTTCGCGCACCCGCACATGGGCCTTCACCCGACGGCCGGCCGGGACCAGACGGGCCGTCCAGTCCGCGATGCCGATGTCCTCGAACAGCGCGTCGTGGATGTTGCGGGCACGCGCCTCGTCCAGGCGCTCGTTGTGGTCAAACATGGGGATTTATTCGGCCTCGCCGATGGTGATCTGCAGCGTGCCGAAGCCTTCGATCACGCCTTCGATCGAGTCACCCGGCTTCACCGGACCGACGCCTTCGGGCGTGCCGGTGTAGATCAGGTCGCCCGGCTCCAGGTGATAGAACTGCGACAGGTTGGCCACCAGCTCGGGAATGCTCCAGATCATGTCGGACAGGTCACCGCGCTGCTTTTCGGTGCCGTTCACGCTCAGGGTGATGGCGCCGGCCTTCAGCTCGCCCAGCTCGCTGCGGGGCACCAGCGGCGTGATGACGGCGGAATGCTCGAAGCCCTTGCCCAGGTCCCAGGGACGGCCAATGGCCTTGGCTTCGTTCTGCAGGTCGCGGCGGGTCATGTCCAGGCCCGCGGCATAGCCCCAGACGGCTTCACCTGCCTGCTCCGGCGTGGCGCGGAACACCGGCTTGCCGATGGCCACCACCAGTTCCATCTCGTAGTGCAGGTTCTTGGTGCCCGGTGCGTAGGGAATGGTGCCGCCGGACGGCGCCAGCGCGCTGGCGGGCTTGGTGAAGTAGAACGGCGGCTCGCGGTCCGGGTCGCTCCCCATCTCCCGGGCGTGTGCGGCGTAATTGCGGCCCACGCAGAAGATGCGGCTGACGGCGTAACGGGCATCGGAGCCGCGCACCGCCACGGAGGCTTGCGGGGCTGGAGGGAAGATGTAGGCGCTCATGGCTGACGGAGGTTGTGGTGTGGAAACCAATCGTTCGTTTGCACGAACCCGTGCAGCATAACCTTGGCAAAAGCAGGCAGCATTGCTAGGGTTGCGCCCATGTTTGAAGCCCGCCCCGCCGGCCAGCGCCTGGCCGTCCTGACGAGTGCCCTGATCCTGGCCGCCTGCGCCAGCCGTGGTCCTGCCCCCTCCAGCCGCCCCGCCACGCCCGCTCCGGGCGGTGCCAAGGTCACCCAATGGCCGTCCAAGGACGGTCCCGAGGCCATCGTGCCGGCCGATCTGGACAAGATGCCGGACGCCCTGCCCCGGCTCGAGAGCATCCGCAAAGGGGGTCCGAACAAACCCTATGCCGTGGCGGGCCAGCGGTACGAGCCCCTGACGGACGACGACCCGCTGGTCCAGCGCGGTCTGGCGTCCTGGTATGGCCGCAAGTTCCACGGGCGTCCCACCGCCAGCGGGGAGCTCTACAACATGTATGCGATGACGGCCGCGCATCCGACGATGCCCATCCCCAGCTATGCCCGGGTGCGCAATCCGAAGAACGGCCGGGAAGTGATCGTGCGGATCAACGACCGCGGGCCTTTCCACAGTACCCGCATCATCGATCTGAGCTACACCGCCGCCCTCAAGCTGGACCTCCTCCGAGGGGTGGCCGAGGTGGAAGTCGAGCGGATCACCTATGAAGACATCCGCAGCGGCGCCTGGCTGCGCGGCAAGGAGCCGCCGGTGTTGCCGGGCGACCGTGCGGTGCCGGACGCGCCGGTCTTTGCCGCGGCCACCCCGAATGGCGCGCCGGAGGTGACCACCGGGGCGCAGATGCGTGACGCGGATCCCGCGCCCGGAATGAACCGGCCGGTGGCGTCCGGCAAGAGCCGCGCGTCGGCACCTTCGGCTGCGTTGACCTCCGCCCGGGGGGCCGCAACCGGCGTCCCTGCCGGCACGGGCACGGGCGCTGTCACGGTCGCCACCAGCGCCGCCGGCACGACCGCCGGCACTGCGGCTGGTGCCAGCGCCGGCATGGTGCCGATCCCGGTGGTGGCCCTGCCGCCCGGGACCGATCTGGACAGCCAGCGCGACTTCCCGAATGCCAATGGCCGGAACCCCGGCACCCCGGTCGGCCCGGTCGCAGCGGCGGGCGGCAACAGCGCCCCCTCCGCCGCCGCCACCGCCGAGGCCTCCGCATCTCCAGGCCCCAACGACCCGGTGCCCGCCATGAAGCTGGCCGCCGCGCCGGGCTTTTGGCTGCAGCTCGGTGCCTTTTCCCGACTGGAAGGTGCCGAAACCCTCCGCGAGCAGTTCAACCGCAACCTGGACTGGATGGCCCCCATGCTGACCATCTTCAAGGACAAGCAACTGCACCGCCTGCAGGCCGGGCCGTTCAGCAGCAGGGAAGACGCCCGGGCAGCCGCCGACAAGGTGCGCACCGCCATGGCGCTGACGCCGGTCCTGGTCGAACGGCGCTGATCCCCCGTACGGGGGACGTGATTGTGCGCGGGGGAGCGCTTTGCGATGATGACGTCAATGCCTGCCCTGGACGCCGCCACCCTCCTGATGGTGCTCACCATGGTCGACGGGTTCGCCTGTGTGGTGTGGCTGCTGCTGGGAGAAGCCCTGCGCATCGCACCGCGCTCGGCGCGCCGGGTGGCGCTCTATCACGGGCTGCTGGTGCTGGCCTGGTGGCCCACGCTGCCGGACTGGACCGAGCCGGTGCTGAGCCTGCCGCTGTCCATCATCTGCGCGGGTCTGCTGACGGCCGGCGTGCGCGGCCTGATGCGGCTGCAGCACCAGCTGACCGATGTGGTGGCGGTGGTCGTGCTCGGACTGGTCGTCCTGGCGCTCGTGAATCCCAACCTCAACACCGCCCGCGCGGTGGTCAATCTGGTGTCCTGCATCCTGGCCTTGATGGCCGTGGCGGACATTCTGCGCGGCACCGGCTTTCGTCTGCACATCACCGGCCTGCTGGTGCTCCCTTACCTGGTGCTGGCCGGCGCGGGCCTGTGGCGCGCCGGCGGCCTGCTCGGCTGGATGCCGGCCGGCATGGGCCTGCAGGGGCTCTCCGTCAATGCGCCCCTGGCGCTGCTGCGGCTGGTGGTGAACCTGGCGGTGACCACCGGCCTGGTGGCGCTGGTGCTGCAACGGCTGATTGCACGGGTGCGCCACCTCACCCGGCGCGACGCACTCACCGGCCTGCTGAACCGCCGGGCGCTGGAGGAGCAATTGCAACGGCTGCAGGCGCAGGTCGACCGCGGCCGCACCCACGCGCTGCTGGTCCTGGATGTGGACCACTTCAAGCGCATCAATGACGAACTCGGCCATGCCGGCGGTGATGCCGCCTTGCGTCACCTCGCCCAGGTGTTGGGCGAAGCGCTGCGCACCACCGACAACTTCGGCCGCATCGGCGGCGAAGAGTTCGCGGTGCTGATGCCGGACACCGACGAGCCCGGCGCCGTGCTGGTGGCGGAGCGGCTGCGGCGGCTGCTGCAGGAGCGTCCGCTGACCTGGGAAGACAAGATCTGGCCAATGAGTGCCAGCGTCGGGGTGGCCGCGATGCGCGCCAAGGACCTGCACGGCCGCGACGCCATGGCCCGTGCCGATGCCGCGATGTATGCCGCCAAGGCGGCCGGCCGGAACCGGGTGCACTGCGCCGCGGCCCTGGGAGTGGCCGCATGATGTCCAACGACCCGGTCACGATGGTCGCCGCCCTGCTGGCGGTGATGGGCGTGGCCATGGTCATCTGGCTGCTGATTGCGGCCGGCTTGCGGGAATGTGCCGCTTCCTGCCTGTGCCTGGCGGGCGCCAATGCGCTGCAGGCGCTGGCGCTGGTCGTGCGCTGGCTGCCGGAATCGCAGTGGCGGACACCGGGGCTGATCGCCGATGTCCTGCTGCTGGGCGCCTTTGCAATGTTGCATCTGTCCGTACCGCTGATGGACGACAAGCCGACCCGATGGCCGTTGCTCGCCTCGGCGCTGGCGCTGCTCGCGGCGCTGCTGACGCAGCTGCCCACCGGTCCCCACCACGCGGCGCATCATCTGGTGGTCAACGGGGCGGGGGGCCTGTTCTGCTTCTTTGCGGCGCGCAACACCGTCCGCCTGCTGAGGGACCGGGAGCTGCGCCCGGCGCTGAGCCGCATCTTTGGACTGCCCTTCCTCGTCATCGGCGGCCTGCTGCTGGTGCGGCCGCTGGCCACGCTCTGGATGCCGGATGTGCCGGCCTCGCTGGACACCCGGGGCGCCTTCAACATCGCCTGGCTGTGGGCGGCGCTGGTGATGACCTTGACGGTCAACGGCACCCTCGCCTTCCTGCTGATGCTCAAGCTGGTGCTGCAGATCCGCCGGCTGACGCTGCGCGACCCGCTGACCGATGCATTGAACCGGCGAGCGATGGCCGAGGCGATGGCCGCTGAACATCAGCGGGTGCGCCGCGGGCACACCTATGCGGTGGTGCTGCTGGACATGGACCGTTTCAAGCAGCTCAACGACACCCTCGGTCATGCAGCGGGCGACGAAGCGCTGAAGACACTGGTGGAGGTGCTGCGGCCCTGTCTGCGGGAAGTGGACCTGCTGGGACGGCTGGGAGGCGAGGAGTTCTGCGCGCTGCTGCCCTACACCGGCGTGGCCGGTGCCGCGCTGGTGGCCGAGCGCATGCGCCAGTTGCTGGAGACCACCGACTTCCGCTGGCAAGGCCGGTCCTGGCCGCTGAGTGCCAGCTTCGGGATCACCGAATCCGCGCCGTCTGATGAAGATCCCACCGAAGTGCTGCGCCGTGCAGACGAAGCGCTCTACCGGGCGAAGGCCCAGGGCCGGAATCTGGTGCAGGCGGTGGAGGCCATCGACCAACCCGCTCAGCCGCCTCGGCCGCAGTCCGCCTCAGGCCAGGGCGACCCGGTTGCGTCCTAGGTGCTTGGCCCGCTGCACCGCCTGGGTGGCGCGGGCCACGAGCAGGTCGGTGGCATAAGGCGGTGCGCTCGCCAGGCCCATGCTGAGCGTCACATCCAGGCCCGCGGACAGCCGCTGCCAGGGATGCACCGACACACTCGCGCGGATGCGTTCACAGACCTCGAAGCCGCGGTCGGCGATCGTGTCCGGGAAGACGATCAGGAATTCCTCGCCGCTCCAGCGCAGCGTGAGGTCACTGGTGCGGGTGTTCTCCCTCAGCAGCTGGGCCAGCTCCTGCAGCACCCGGTCGCCGATATCCCGGCCATGACGTTCGTTGATCTGCTCCAGGCCGTCGGCATCGATCAGGGCCACCGTCAGTGGCCGCTCGTCCTGCTCGGCGGCACGCAGCAGCGGCGGCAGACGGGTTTCCAGGCAGCGGCGGTTACCCAAGCCGGTGAGCGGGTCGCGGAAGGTGGCGGGATCGCGGTCGGCGCAGGCGCCGCCATCGACCTGGATCTCGGCTTCCAGTCGCGAGACGAAGTATTGCGACTGGGCCATCAGCTGCAGCACGCCGCGCCGTCGTTCGATGCCGCGGGCGGCTTCCAGGTGGGCCAGTGCCGGATCGATGAGCCCCAGGGCCTTGGCCGCGCGGTAGGCCGCCTGGTGCAGACGCAGATGGAGATGCGGCGGCAGGTGATCGAGTCCGGGTAATGCAGACAGTGCGGTTGGTGCGGACAGCGCGGATGGTGCAGCCACGTTGGACGGTGTGGGCGCTGCTGCCGACGCCGGCCCAGCGGCCATCGGCGGTTCGAACGCAGCGCGTCGCTCGGCCGAGGCAGGTGCCGCGGCCAGTTCGGCCATCAGGTCCTGCAGTCGCTGCCAGGCCTCGGCCGCCTCGCCGCGCATCAACAGCAGCTCGGCAAGCGTGCAGCGCACCCGCCATGCCAGCAAGCGAAAACCGGCCCGCGTCGAATGATCCAGGGATTCCTGCAGCAGCGGCTCGGCCTCCTCCAGACGGCCCATCAGCAGCAGCACCTCGCCGAAGTTGCTGGCGGTGAGGGCGATGCCGTAGAGATCGCCCAGTTCCAGGGAAAAGGGCCGGGCCTGACGCGCCAGTTCCAGCGCGCGTTCCAGCGTGCGGGCGGCCGGCTCGGGCGTGTCGGCGTCACGCTGCAGGTGGTAGGCCCCCAGCGCGACGGTGCATTGGTTGGTGAGCGTGACGACACGCTCGAACGGGGTGGCGGAGTCGCGCACGAGGCTGGCTGCTTCGCCCATCAAGCGCTCGGCCTGCCACGGGTCGCCCATGCGCTCGAAGCAGGCACCCAGGCCGTTGAGGGCCACGGCGCGCAGCCGGGCATCCCCCAGATCCGCCGCCTGCCGCAGGCATTCATGGGCGCAGGCCAGGCCCTGTTCATAGTCACCCAGTTCGCAGGCAGCCAGGCTCATCCAGCGCAGCAGCTCGCACAGGGATACCGATGGCCCCAGCGGTCGCAGCAGATGCAGAGCGCGCTGCCCCGCCGCCAGCATGCCGGCCAGGTCGCCCTGGCGCAGCAGGAAGTAGCTGCGCAGTTTTCCGGCTTCGGCCTGCTCGACGATATAGCCCTCGGCTTCCGCCCGGGCCCAGATGCGGTCCGCCAGCTGGAGACCTTCGTCCAGGCGCGCGTCACGCTGCGCCTGACGGGCACGGTCCAGCCAGTCGCTCAGAGGGGCGTCATCCGCCAGGTCAGCCAGGGCAGTCAGGGAATCCCGCATGGGGCAGGAGGATACACCCCCATGCGGGCAGGGCCGCGCCCGTCAGCGGCTCACCGGCATGGCGAATTCCGGGCCTTTGGCAATGGTGGCGGGCCAGCGCTGCATCACGCTCTTCTGACGGGTGTAGAAGCGCACGCCTTCTTCGCCATAGGCATGCATGTCGCCGAACAGGCTCTTCTTCCAGCCACCGAACCCCTGCCAGGCCATCGGCACCGGAATCGGCACGTTGATGCCGACCATGCCCACCTGCACACGCCGGGAGAACTCGCGGGCGATGTGGCCATCGCTGGTGAAACAGGCCACGCCGTTGCCGAACTCGTGGGCATTGACCAGGTCCAGCGCCTCGCTGAAACCGTCCACCCGCACACAGGCCAGCACCGGGCCGAAGATCTCTTCCTTGTAGATGCGCATCTGCGGCTGGACATGGTCGAACAGCGTGGCGCCGGTGAAGAACCCGTTCTCCTGCCCTGGCACCCGCAGGCCGCGGCCATCCACCACCAGGGAAGCGCCCTCTTCCACACCCAGGCCGATGTAGCCCTCGATGCGGTCCCGCGCCTCGCGGGTGACGATGGGACCCATCTCGGCGTCCAGGTGGATGCCGTCCTTGATCTTCAGGGACCGGGCCCGCTCGGCCAGGCGCGGCACGATCCTGTCGGCCACGTCACCCACCAGCACCGCCACGGAGATGGCCATGCAACGTTCGCCCGCGGAGCCGTAGGCGGCGCCGATCAGCGCATCCACGGCCTGGTCCACATCCGCGTCCGGCATCACCACCATGTGGTTCTTGGCGCCCCCCAGCGCCTGCACCCGCTTGCCATGGTGAGCGCCGGTCTCATAGATGTACTGGGCAATCGGCGTGGAACCAACGAAGCTCAGCGCTTTCACATCGGGATGGGTCAGCAGGGCATCCACCACCTGCTTGTCGCCTTGCACCACATTGAAGATGCCGTCCGGCAGACCGGCCCGCTTGAAGAGGTCCGCCATCAGCAGGCTGGGCGACGGGTCGCGTTCACTCGGCTTGAGGATGAAGGCATTGCCGGTCGCAATCGCCATCGGCGCCATCCACATCGGGACCATGAAGGGGAAGTTGAACGGGGTGATGCCGGCAACGACGCCCAGCGGTTGCCGCATCGTCCAGTTGTCGATGCCGGTGGAGACCTGCTCGGTGTAGTCGCCCTTAAGCAACTGCGGCACCCCGCAGGCAAATTCGACGATGTCGATGCCGCGGGTCACCTCGCCCTGCGCATCGGTGAAGACCTTGCCGTGCTCGGCGGTAATCATTGCGGCGAGTTGGTCGCGGTGCTGGTTCAACAGTTCCAGGAACTTGAACATGACGCGGGCGCGGCGCAGAGGGGGTGCATCGGCCCAGGCGGGGAACGCCTTGAGACCGGCGGCGACGGCGGCCTGTACATCGTCCACGCTGCCCAGTTGCACCTGGCGGGCGACCGCACCACTGGCGGGGTGGTAGACCGCCTGGCTGCGGCCGGACGTCGCGGGGTAGCGAACGCCGCCAATGAAATGGGTGATGTCGGCCGGGTCAGTGTAGGGAACGGGGGCAGTCATGGGGTCTCCGGAGGCGGCTGGGGGATGTGAGCACTTGAGAGCGAGTCTAGGCAGCGCGATGAGCCTTGCCTAGGCCGCTGGGTCGGCCAGACTGTTCAGTACACTGAACAATCATGGCCCCACCTAAACCGACATCCCCGCCCGAATTCCCCGGGCGCCCCCGTCCATCATGCGATGGGAGCGACGGGGACGGTGGGGCTGATGGGGGCGATGGGGGCCGTGGGCGTCGTGGACTCGTCGGGTCCGACGGGCGCATGGTCTCCGCCGGCGACGTTGAAGGTGAGCCCCCCCGCGATGCGGGTAGCGACCTGGCGGCGCCCGGCCTTCCGGCTTCGTCGCCGCTACGTCCGGAGGCGCGTGATGAATTGCTCTGGCCGCAGCTTCAGGCGCTGGTGGCCATCGGACGGCTGGGGAGCTTCACCAAGGCCGCGCAGCGCCTCGGCCTCTCCAAGGCGGCGATCAGCCAGCGAGTCGCGGACCTGGAACATCACCTGGACCAGCAATTGGTCCAACGCACCACCCGCTCCGTGCGACTGACCGACGCGGGCCAGCGGCTGATGGAACAGGCCGAACCCGGTCTCGCGCTGCTCAACCGCAGTCTCAGCGAGGCCCGTGAGGCGGCCGGGCAACCCCGGGGCGTGCTGCGCGTCACCGCACCGGTGGCGCTGGGCCGTCAGCATGTCGCGCCGGCCCTGGTGGACTTCTTTGAGCGCCACCCTGCCCTGCGCATCGAACTGGACCTGACCGACCGGCTGGTGCCGCTGGCGCAGGAAGGCTTCGACCTGGCCATCCGCCACACCAGTCAGCCGCCCGACACGCACGTCGCCACCCGGTTGTGCCCCTCCCGGGCGCTGCTGCTGGCGAGTCCGTCCTATCTGGGCCGTTTTGGCACGCCCGAGCACCCGGCGGAACTGGCGCAGCACCGCTGCCTGCCGTATCTGCGACCTGGTCCTGCCCAATGGTTCTTCGAGCGGCGCGACGGTCCGCGTGACGGTCCCCGGGACGGCCCGCGAGAGGGCCCGCTGGAGCGTCTGCGGGTGCCCGTTCAGGGGCTGCTTCGCGCGGGCAACAGTGAGGTGCTGCGGGATGCGGCGCTGTCCGGCCTGGGCCTGGCCCTACTGCCCGACTTCAGCGCACGGGACGCGCTGCGCCGTGGCGACCTGGTGGAGGTGCTGCCGGACTGGCGAGTGGTGGGGTTCTTCGGGGATGCGATCTACGCGATCCATCCCTGGAGCAGCCACACGCCGCAGGGCGTGCGACTGCTGGTGGAGCATCTGCGGGAGGTGATGGGGGGCGGCTTCGCGGCGTGAGATGAGGGCCGACGTTCGGAATGACCGCGACGTCCGGCTAGCGCCGGCTGTTGCCTCGTCAGGCAGACCTTGCCTCGCGACCTGAGGCCCAGAAAAAAGGACGCCCGACCAGCAAGCTGATCGGGCGTTGCAAGTCCTAGAAAGGACGTCGTTGGGATCGGTGCGCCCCGGGGAGCGCTTGAAATGAACTCTAGGGCGAACCCTGAGCGACGCACATCCCCAGGAGGTAGGAGAGCTGTGAAAAACCGTCAGCAGGTGTAAGCGGGACTTCATCATGCGGAAAAGCGCCCGGGCGGAGCGATGCGTGTCCGTGGCGCAGAGCGTCCCGGATAATGACGCCATGAGTGTCTCCAAGCCGCCGTCGAAAAAGCCCGCCCCGCGCGGAACCGGCACCGCCGCCAAGCCTTCGGGCTCGCGGTCCGCATCCTCTACCTCTTCCAGGGGCCCTTCCGGATCTGCGGGCGGCACCGCTGGCGGGAGTCGGCGTCAGGGGGCCACGACGGGGCCTGCAGGGTCGGGCCACGGCGCCAGTCGCTCCCAGGCGCAATCGCAGCCCTCGCGGCCCGCGGTGCCGCAGCGCCCTGCGTCCGCACCGGCCCATGCCGCGCGTGCGCCCCTGTCACCCCCGCGTTCACCGGCGCCGCCGGAGCCCTGGAGCGACGAGGATCTGGACGAACTCCAATCGCTGCTCGACGAAGTCGCAGCGCACGCCGAGCCGCTGGACGTCTCCATGCTGGACGGCTTCCTGGTCGGTGTGCTGCTGCAGCCCCGGCCGGTGGCCCTGTCGGCCTGGTGGCCCTGGGTGCTGGACAGCGAAGAGGGGCACGCGCCGGAAGGCGTCGATGCCCAGGCCTTGCTGCAGCTGGTGCATCGTCGCTACGGTGAATTGCGCCAGGCGATCCACGACCGGCAATGGTTCGACCCCTGGGTCTTCGAGCTGGACGAGGAAGCGTCCCCCTCCGACACGGTGCTGCCCTGGGTGGCCGGTTTTGCGCTGGCCACCGATGTCTTCCCCGGACTGATGGGTCTGGATGAAGGCCAACTGACGGAGCCGCTGGCGCAGCTCTACATGCACCTGGATCCGGAGGATCTGGAAGACGCCGACGCGCTGCTGGATGAAATCGAAAGCCTGGAGCCGCCGGAAGAGCTGGAGGAAGCGGTGGAGAGCCTCGTGCGGGCCAGTCTGCTGCTGGCGGATGTGTCGCTGCCGCAGGCCGCGCCGCGGCCAGCCCACCGCCCGGGCGCGCGTGGTGCCGGGCCTCGGCGAGGCGGCCCCCCGCACGGCCGGCGTGGCTGACAGGCGCGGGAAGCCCGCGTTCAGCCGCGCGTTCACATAACGCCGCCACCCCCATCGCCTCGCACTATCAGCGGGGAAGGGAAGAACGCGGCGCGAGACGACGTTCCGGCTGGAGGACGCGAAGCCTTCCTGCGAGCGGTCGCAGGCGAACGCCCTGACGGCCGACGGCTGACGGCTACAGGCGCCACGGGCCGCTGACGCAGCCTGTCCCTGCGCCTACAGCGAGAACAAACGCGCGGCGTGCAGTCCCAACCCGGTGGCGACCGACGCAAACCGGTCGCCGCGCACCTGCTGCGCCTTCGGATAGTCCGACGCGATGCGCTCGGCCAGCAGCCGCAGGCCGGTGGAGCCACCGGTGAAATACAGCGCATCCACGTCGGCCGGGGTCAGTCCCGCCATGGCCACCGTCTCCCGACCAGCCGCGGCGATGCGCTCGATGTCCGACTGCAACGCACCCACCGCCGTCTCTTCCAGCAGTTCCACGTTCAGGCCCGACTCGATCAGCCCCAGGTCGATCTGGGTCCCGCCCCCGCCGGAGACGGCAATCTTGGCCTCTTCGGCGCGGTGCGCCAGCTCATGGCCCAGCCGCTCCTCCAGCACCGTCATCAGGCGCTGGTGGTGGCGCACGTCGCCGTAGAACGGCTTCATGTTGCGCAGCTCCATCACCCGCTGCGGGCTGTAGCAGGTGTTGATCAGGTGCCAGGTGGCGAGGTCGAAATAGATGCCGCTGGGCACTTCCCGCGGTGGCTGTCCCGGACGCGTCGGACCCAGGGCCCGGTATCCAAATTCCCGCAGAATGCCGGCCAGCTCGATGTGACGGTCGAAGTCAGTACCCGCTATGTGCACGCCATGATTGGCCAGGATGTCGTCCCGGCGCTCCAGCCGCTGCATCCGCTGCGGACCGACGCGCACCAGCGAAAAGTCGGAGGTACCGCCGCCGATGTCGGCCACCAGCACCCGCTGTTCACGGGTGGCCTGCTGTTCGTAGTCGAAGGCGGCGGCGATCGGCTCGAACTGGAATTGCACGTCCTCGAAGCCCACCGCACGCGCGGCGTCCGTCAGCGACGCCTGAGCGGCGGCATCACGCGCCGGCTCGCCGTCCACAAAATACACCGGCCGGCCCAGCACCACCCGGCGCGGCTCGACGCCTTCCTGCACCGCCTGACGGCGCAGATGCTTGAGGTAGCCCGCCAGCATGTCCGCATACTTGACGCCCCGGCCGCCGCCCACATCCGTCACCTGGTCGATCAGGCTGGAGCCGAGGATGCTTTTCATCGACCGCATCAGCCGGCCATCCACGCCTTCTTCATAAGCCGCCATTGCGGCCCGGCCGAAGGCGCGCGGCGGGCCGTCCGCATCGTGACGGCCTTCGGCGAAATAGAACACCGCCGTCGGCATGGTGGTGTGTTGGCCTTCCAGCGGCACCAGTCGCATGCCGCCGGTGGTCTGGCCGCCTTCCTGGGCAGGCACGGCCACGGCCGAGTTGGAAGTGCCGAAGTCGATGGCGCAGATGTCGCGCGGCAGGGCGGAGGAGGTGAAAGCCATGATGCAGGCCGCGGGACCGCCGGCAGCAGCGCTACGGCGGCCCCTCGAAGATCAGAAGGGGGGCGCGGATTCTAGACCGGGTTGCCCCCCGAATGCTCAGGCCGCGACCTGGCTGCGGACCTTGGCTGCGGGCAATGCGTCACCATAAAAGCCGAAACTGAGTGCCGGACGCTGTCCGCTCATCAATTCGGCCAGCGCGCGGCCGGAGCCGGCGCCATGCGTCCAGCCCAGGGTGCCATGACCGGCATTGATCCACAGGTTGGACGCCTTCTGGCTGCGGCCGATGTAGGGCACGTTGGTCGGCGTGCTGGGCCGCAGGCCGGTCCAGAAGTTCGGCTCGGACGTGTCCGCCACGCCGGGGAACAGTTCCTCGTAGCGGCGCACCAGCGACTCGCAGCGCACTTTGGAGGTGGGGCTGTCCAGGCTGGTGTCCAGGCCCACCAGCTCGGCGGTACCGGCGATGCGGACATGGTCCCCCAGGCGCGAGATGGCGATCTTGCGGGCATCGTCCAGCAGCGAGATGGTGCTGGCCTGCTCCGGCTTGAGCAGCCGCATGGTGGCGGAATAGCCCTTGGCGGGATAGATGTTGAGCGTCTCGCCCAGCGGCTTCATCAGCCCCGGCGCATACGAGGCCAGCGCCACGACGTAGGCATCGCCCTTGAGCCATTGCGACTGTCCGGTCTCCCGGGAGGTGACCTTCACGCCGCCCACTTCCTGGCCGCGGGCACCCGCCTGGGGCTGCAGCAGGTTGATGTCGTGATTCCACAAGAACTGCACGCCTCGCCGGGCGGCCAGCTGCGCCAGCGCCTGGGTGAACACGCGGGCATCGCCCGATTCGTCGCTGGGGGTGTAGGTGCCGCCGTGCACGTACTGCGAGGCATTGCGCAGCGCCGGCTCGATGGCCAGGACTTCCTCGCGTGACAGCACCCGGCGGTCCACGCCGTGACGGCGCATGATTTCCGCGCCCTGCGCACCGGCTTCGAAGTCGGCCTGGCTGCCAAAGAAATGCAGGATCCCGCGTTCCAGCCGGTTGTATTCAATGCCGGTCTCGGCCACCAGGGCCTTCAGCGACTCATGGCTGTAGCGCCCCAGATGCACCAGCTGCTCCACATTGCGCTCGAAAGCGGAGGTGGTGCACTGGCCCAGGAAGGACAGGCCCCACCGCCACTGGGCCGGATCCAGCCGCGGGCGGAAGAGCAGCGGCGCATCGTCCTTCAGCAGCCATTTGGCGACCTTGAACGGCGCACCGGCATTGGCCCAGGGCTCGCAGAAGCAGACCGAGATCTGGGCGCCGTTCGCGAAGGAAGTTTCCAGCGCCGCGTCGGGCTGGCGGTCCACCACGACCACGTCGTGGCCCTGCTCCATCAGATACCAGGCGGTATGCACGCCGATGATGCCGGCACCCAGGACGATGACTTTCATGCGGAACTCCTTGTTCAGCCCAATGGGCGCAGCAGCAATTGCAGGCCCAGGCAGGCCATCACCAGGGCGATCACGGCATCGATGCCGCGCCAGACCGCCGCACGGCGCAGGGGCGCCGCGACTGCCGCTGCGCCGAAGCCCAGCAGCGAAAACCACATCACCGAGGCCACACAGGCGCCGGCCGCAAAAGCCGCCCGGTCGCCGGACGGCTGCTGGGCCCCCACGGTGCCGAGCAGCACCACGGTGTCCAGATAGACATGAGGATTGAGATAGGTCATGGCCAGCGTGCTGCCCAGCACGGCGCCCAGGCTGGCCGACCCCATCTGGGCCTGCAGACCGGCCTTGGGCGACAGGGCGCGACGCGCGGCGCTGGCGGCATAGACCAGCAGGAAGGCCGCGCCGCCGTAGCGGAACAGGGTCAGCAGCAGGGGGCTGGCGGCGATGAGGCTTCCCAGACCAAACACACCCAGGCAGATCAGCACCACATCCGACAGCGCACACAGCGCCACCACTGGTGCGACATGCTGCCGCATCAGGCCCTGTCGCAGCACCAGCGCATTCTGGGCGCCGATGGCCACGATCAAACCGGCCCCGGTGAGCCAGCCTTGAAGGAGCGCGGTGCATGCCATGGGTGGATGAAAAGGGGCGAGTGCGGCCGTCGGCCACGAGGGAGGTCGAGTGGCGAATTGTGGTGGTGCGCTCTCCGTTCATGAAGCGGCATTAATATCTCAGCGAGATCATTAGGACAGCTTATGAAAGACCTGGACGCCGCAGGCCTTGACTGCCTGGCCGCGCTGGCCGACGAGCGCAGCTTTGAGCGGGCCGCCGAAACGTTGGCGATCACTCAGAGTGCGGTGTCGCAGCGGCTGCGCAGCCTGGAAGCGCAGGTGGGACAACTGCTGGTGGTGCGCTCCCGCCCGCTTCGGCTGACCGAGCCGGGCAAGCGGCTGCTGCGCTACGCCCGCCAGCTGCATGCGCTTCGTTCGGATGTGGTGCGCGAGCTCGGCGTGCGAGGCGCCACGCCGGAGCGCCTGCCCATTGCGGTGAATGCGGACAGCCTGGCGACCTGGGTGCTGCCGGCGCTGGACCCGCTGGTGCAACGGGGCTTGCAGGAGGGTTTCGGCCTGGAGCTGGTGGTGGACGATCAGGACTTCACCCACGACTGGCTGCGTCAGGGCGAGGTGCTGGGCTGTGTCACCACCGTGCGGCAGGCGCTGCGCGGCTGTGTGGCCCTGCCTTTGGGCGTGATGCGGTATGTGGCGGTGGCGAGCCCGGGCTTCGTGCAGCGGGAGCTGCCCGGAGGGCTCGGGGCTGCGTCAGTGGCCCAGGTGCCGTTCCTGGTCTTCAATCGGAAGGACGACACCCAGCAGCACTGGGTGCGGCAGGCGCTGGGTTTGCGGGCGGCTCGGCTGAATGCGCGTTATGTCCCGTCCAGCGAGGCCTATGTGCAGGCCGTCACCCGGGGATGGGGCATCGGCGTGGCGCCGGAACTGCAGATCCGGCCCCTGCTGGAGCGCGGTGAGCTGGTGGTGCTGCGGCCCGACGTCCATGTGGAGGTGGCGCTGTATTGGCACCAATGGAAGCTGGGCGCGGACGGGGATGGCGCCCAGAAAGGACCGCCGTCCTTGCTGGACGAAATCGGCGAAGCGCTGGCGCTAGGCGCGCGGGAAGCGTTGGAGCGCTGAACACCGCGTTCAGCGGCGCTCATGTCTAAGGATCGGGTCCGGTGGTGCTAGTCGATGACGACCGCGTTCAGCGGTCCCCTTACGGGAGGGAACCCCGCTCAGCGATTCGAGGCCAGCTGGACCGGCGCCTCGGTGTCGCTTTGCACCGCCGCCCGAGACATGACATGAGGTGTGCGAGTAGCGGCGGGCACGGCCATTGCCGGATGCGGCGCAGCCACACCCAGACGCAGGCCTTGGCGCTCGTGGGCCTGTTGAACGTTCCCAGCGAGCCAGGTGGACAGGGAGACGACAGTGCCGACGATGGTCCAGGTCAGCGATCGATGAATCAACGGAGACATGACGGGGGCACCAAAACACCAGTGCGCAAAAAGACACAAGGGTGGAAGCATAGTGATCCCCGTGGTCGGGGGGGCTCCTACCTAAGCGGGAGGAGTGGTTATTTCGCAGCACCCTGTTGCACTCTCAAGCCAATTTGTGTGGATTTGTGAACTGGTTTTTCTTGAGCCCCCAATTTGGGGATTTGCCTGAGGACAACTTCCCCCACACTGTGGCATAGCAACGGCGCAAGGAGCACCTCAGCGCCGGGCATCCACCCCGTGCTTTTTGACGAGGTCCATCATGCGAATCGCCTCTGCTCTGCGCCTGTTCCGTCGTAACAGCTCTAGCACCCATGAGCCGGAACCGGCGGATATGGGCACCGCATTCGGCATGGAGGCGAGCTTCGGTGACGCCAGCGAATATGAAGATTTCCGCCGCAGTGACTACGGCCTGGAATCTCAGACCACGCCGACCGCGGCGGTGGAATCGCCGCTGTCCTGGATGACGTCCCGGCGCAACTGAGCGCCTCCGTCCGTCCCCAGACGGAGGGATGAACTTCCATGTGCGGTGGCGGATGGCTGAGCGGCTGATCAGCCGGAACGGCTCAGGCGGCCGCGTGGATGATCAGGCCCGTCTTCCGATCCGCAGATCAGCGGATCAGCGGATCAACAGCACCGGCACGTCGCAGGTGGCCATGACTTTCGTTGCCACCGAACCCAGCACGAGGTTGCCCAGCGTGGTGTGCCCGTGCGAGCCCATCATGAGCAGGTCGAACTTGTTCTTCGCCGCGATGGTGGAAATGACTTCCGACGCATGGCCGGTCTTCACCACGTATTTGACGTTGATGCCGCGCTTGTCCATGAAAGCGCGGATCGGTTTGAGCACCTTGGCGGCTTCGTCGTCGTAGTACTCCTGCAGCGTGGCCTTGTCGAGCACGGCCGCCGCCCGGGGCGGCACCGGGGCCACCACATGCACCACGGTGAAGTCATGCACGTTGCCCAGCCATTCATCGTGGGTGGCCAGATAGGCCAACATGCGCTTGCTGTAGATGCTGCCGTCGACAGCCACCAGGATTTTCATGCCGCAACCCTCCCGAAGCGCCCTGTGGATGGGCGTGCAATGAGTGTGGCACCGAACCGCCTCGCAAAAACCTGGGGCTGTCGCGCAAAAGGCGGGGCACTGACATGTCGCAAAAACTGCCACGGGTCCCTCGAATCGGACCCATGGCGGCTGCGGCCCTGGCAAGTCGCTGCATTGGTCCGACAATGGTCGCTCCCCCGCCCTCTTGATCGACAACCCGTGTTTTCGCCGTGCGCCTTCAACTGATTTCGGACCTGCACCTGGAACGCCAGATCCATTTCGAGGCGGTCCCCCTCCCGGAGGCCGACCTGCTGATCCTTGCCGGCGATGTCGGCTCCTACCAGGCCGGGTCGGAACTGGTCACGGACGACTTCGGACTGGGGCGGTTTTCTCCGCTGCGACCGGACAGCGGCTGGAAACGGGTGCTGTATGTGCCCGGCAATCACGAGTTTGACGGCATGGAGTACGCGCCCACCTACGAGCGCCTGCGCCGGACCTGCGAGACGCTGGGCATCGAGTGGCTCGACCGGGAGGTCCTCATCATCGAGGGCGTGCGCTTCATGGGCACCACCTTGTGGAGTGACTTCGACGGGTTGGCAGCCCAGTTGCCGACGCCCACCCAGCAGCTGGCCGCGCGGGGCAAGGCCTTCCGCGCCGCCAACTACTACCTTCGGAAGTATTCAACCTTGCGGGACGGCCAGCACCTGCTGGCAGAGGACCTGCGGGAGATGGCGCTGGACTGCCAGGCCTGGCTGCGCGAGCAGCTGGCCCAGCCGTTTGACGGCAAAACCGTCGTGGTGACCCACTTTGCGCCCAGCCTGCGCAGCGCCGACCCGCGTTACGGGCTGGCGCCGGGCACGGCCGGCTTCTGCAACTCACTGGATGAGCTGATCCCGATGGCGGATCTGTGGATCCACGGTCATCTCCACTGCATGAATGACTATGTGGTGGAGACGCCGGTGGCGGGTTCTGAGCCCCATCGGTGCCGGGTCGTCGCCAACCCGCTGGGCTATGCCCGCAAGGGCGAGCAGGAAGACTACCGCCCGAGGCTGATCGTCGAGATCTGAGCGCCGGTGTTCAGGCAGCGCCGTGGCACTGCTTGAACTTCTTGCCGGAGCCGCAGTGGCAAGGGTCGTTGCGACCCAGCTTGGGCGTGTCGCGGCGCACCTGCTCCACATGGAAGCGCTGGGTTTCGGTCGCGGACTGCAGGTCCACCACCGTCAGCACCAGGTCTTCGATGGCGTCGTCCAGGTCCTTCAGCGGATGCTCGCGGTTCAGCGTCTCCACGATTTCGCGCTCTTCCGGTGTCTCGGCCGGCAGGTGGCGGTACAGACGGGCCAGCAGCGTCTGAATGTTGTCGTCCGCCTGCTCATGCAGGTCGGGGAAGGTCACCGCGGCGTATTCGAAGCCGCCGACCCACGGCAGCAGGGTTCGGGTGATCGGGTCAGTGGGGATGTCGTCCGCGTCACCCTCCTCCATGTCGTCCGCAGCGTCTTTGGCGTCCGTCCCCTCAGGGGCGATTGCTGTCGCTTCAGCCGCAGGCGGCTCCACCGGTTCACCGGATTCGCCCTGCCCGGCCTCGGCAACCTTGGCGGCCGCTTCGGCTTCGGCCTCCGCTTCCAGATCCAGCACCACCGGATAGAACCAGCCCTGCTCCAGCATGCTCTGGTTCAGGGACGCGTACCGACGCTCCACCAGGGCACGGATACGCGCCAGCCAGGCGGGATCCACCGTCTCCGGCAGGGGTTGGCCTTCGTAGTCGAAAATCGGGGGCAGCCATTCCTCAATGGGAATCAGGCGCGGCTGCACCAGGACGCCGCACAGGTAGCCGTCCAGCATGGACGTGTCCAGGGACTGCAGCGGTTCAGGGGTCTGGGCAAGAAGTTCGTCGAGTTCAGCGAACTCGGCGTCGGTCAGGTCGTGGGCGATGCTCATGGCCGGATTGTCGCTGCGAATCGCCCGGCAGGCACCGCCAGGCCCGGTGGCAGCGCGGGCCGGTACAAGTTCACGTGGCATTCACGCGGCTTATGGAGCGGATTCCATCTCTTCATTGGCGGAGCGTCTAGGGAAAACCCTAAACTTCGTTCCGTTGGTTCTACAGAGCCATCACCAACCAAAAAAAGGAATCGCCATGAGCGTCGCTACTCAAACCTTCGGTCTGCCGGTTAGCCGCACGGTGCGTCGCGGCGGCACGTTTGCCACCATCGGTGCCCGTGTCTGGGCCCGCAGCATCAGCAACATCAAGGCCCGCCTGGAAGCTGCCCGCATCGCCCGTTCGGAGCGCGAGCTGCTGTCCCTGGCTGCCCAGTATGAAGAGAGCATGCCCTCCTTCGCTGCTGAACTGCGCGCTGCCTACGCCCGCCGCAACAACGGCTGATCCGAGCCTGTCGGATACCGGTCCGCAGCGGGACAACGGTGTTGTGATGTAAGTACCGGCTAATGTGCCGGGTGTTGCCGCCGCTGCCAACTGTTATCCACTGGTCTCTACCAGAATACAAAAAGCCCGCCTTGCGACAGCATGGCGGGCTTTGCTTTTGGGGCGGCACTTTGGCCACTGCAGGCGGGCTGCAGGCCGCCTCAGCGGCGGCCCGAAGAACCGCTTACTTGGCAGCCAGACGGGTTTCGATCTTGGCCTTGGTGGCGGGCAGCTCGCCCGGCAGGTTGTGCGAGAGCTGGGTGAAGAGCTCGTCGTGGAGCTTCAGCTCGGCGGCCCAGTCGCTGTCCGAGATGTGCGTCACGGTATGGAACTGCTCCGGCGTGAAGGCCAGGCCTTGCCAGTTCAGGTCTTCATAGCGGGGGCTGGTGCCGAAGGCATGCTCTTCGCCACGGCCCTGGCCTTCCACCCGTTCCAGCATCCACTTCAGCACGCGCATGTTCTCGCCGTAACCCGGCCAGACGAACTTGCCGTCCGCGCCCTTGCGGAACCAGTTGACGCAGAAGATCTTGGGCAACTTCGCACCGGACTGGGCCAGCTTGGCGCCCAGATCCAGCCAGTGGCGGAAGTAGTCGCTCATGTTGTAGCCCATGAACGGCAGCATGGCGAACGGATCGCGGCGCACCACGCCCTGCTGTCCCGCGGCGGCGGCCGTGGTTTCCGAACCCATGGTCGCGGCCATGTAGACACCTTCCACCCAGTCGCGGGCTTCGGTCACCAGCGGCACGGTCGTGGAGCGACGTCCGCCGAAGATGAAGGCGTCGATCGGCACACCCGCCGGGTTGTCCCATTCGGCGTCCAGCGCCGGATTGTTGACGGCCGACACGGTGAAACGCGCATTCGGATGGGCGGCCTTGGCGCCGGTCTCCTTGGCGATGGCCGGCGTCCAGTCGTTGCCCTGCCAGTCCATCAGGTGGGCAGGCGCGGTGTCGGTCATGCCTTCCCACCACACATCGCCGTCGTCCGTGAGGGCCACGTTGGTGAAGATGACGTCCTTGTTCAGGCTGGCCATGCAATTCGGGTTGGTCAGCGAATTGGTGCCGGGGGCAACGCCGAAGTAACCGGCTTCGGGGTTGATCGCATAGAGGCGACCGTCCTGCCCGGGCTTGATCCAGGCAATGTCATCGCCGATGGTGGTGACTTTCCAGCCCTCGAAGCCCTGCGGCGGGATCAGCATGGCGAAGTTGGTCTTGCCGCAGGCGCTGGGGAAAGCGGCGGCCACGTGATGCTTCTTGCCTTCGGGTGAGGTGACGCCCAGGATCAGCATGTGTTCGGCCAGCCAGCCCTGGTCCCGGCCCATGGTCGAGGCAATGCGCAGCGCGAAGCATTTCTTGCCCAGCAGGGCGTTGCCGCCATAGCCGGAGCCGTAGGACCAGATTTCGCGGCTGGCGGGGTAATGGACGATGTACTTGGTCTTGTTGCAAGGCCACTTCACATCGGCCTGGCCGGCGACCAGCGGGGCGCCGACGGTGTGCACGCAGGGGACGAATTCGCCGTTGTCACCCAGCACGTTCAGCACGGCGCGACCCATGCGGGTCATGATGCGCATGTTGACGGCCACATAGGGGCTGTCGGACAGCTCCACGCCAATATGGGCGATGGGGGAGCCGATCGGGCCCATGCTGAACGGCACGACATACATCGTGCGGCCGCGCATGGCACCCTTGAACAGGGCCTGGTCGCCGGTCTGGAGCAGCTGGCGCATCTCCTTGGGGGCCATCCAGTTGTTCGTGGGGCCGGCGTCTTCCATGCGGTCGGTGCAGATGAAGGTGCGGTCTTCCACGCGGGCGACGTCGCTGGGGTCGCTCCAGGCCAGGTAGCTGTTCGGGCGCTTGGCCGGGTTCAGCTTCTGGAAGGTGCCGGCGTCGACAAGCTGCTGGCACAGGCGGTCGTATTCCTCCTGGCTGCCGTCGCACCAATAGACGTCCTTGGCTTCCGTCAGGGCGGCGATTTCGGCCACCCAGGCGATCAGACGCTGGTGTTTCACATAAGCGGGCACGTTCAAGCGCAGCCCTTCCATTACGGGTTGGTTCATGGAGTTTCCGATCTGAGGATATGAAAAGCGGGATTGGGTCAGCGCCTGGGGGACGCCTCGTGCAGGGTGGAAAACCACCGCCGTCAGAGGAGAACCCGCGACGCTGACCCAATGCCGCGCACCATGGAAGTACGAAGTTCTGGCTACTGAGCCAATGTAATCACGCCGTAACTCGGGTGGGGAGGTTATGTGCGAAGCGCATAGATTGATGCGCAACGGAGAGTGGTACCGGTGTCAATGACTCACCCCGCCGTTGCAAACGTCCCCAAGATGGCCGGCTGGCCCTTCGCATCCGGCCCGAGGATCAGCCCCTCCCCGGACGCGGTATCGCCACTCACCAGCGCCGCCTGCACAAACATGTGGGTGACCCAGACCTCAAATTGCCCGGGCCGCTTCGCAGCATCAACGACGGCCTGACGCAGGTCCGTCAGCGCTTGCGCATTGGCCGCCTCCGATCCGCCCTGCGGCGACCCCAATGCCGACCACCGCTCCGCCGAGCCAAACGCCAGTTCCGCCGTGTCGATGCACCGGCACCACGGACTGCTGCGCACGCGCGACGGTTGCAGTTGCTGCGACTTCAAATACGTCCCCAGCTGCCGCGCCTGCGCCCGGCCCTCTTCACTGAGATTGCGCTGCGTGCTGCAATCCCCCAGCCGAAATCCCGGTGGGTCGAAGGTGCCCGGCGCGCGTGCATGACGCAGCACCAGCACCACGCCGCCGCGGCGCAGCAATGCGAGCGCATCCGCGTTCGCGTCGGTGCTCCAGGCGCGGTGAGGCATCAACGGCAGGGTCAGCAACCCCAGGCAGGCGGATCGACGGTCCATGCGGCACTCCAGTGATTGCGCGGATGATGCCGAGTCAGCCTGACCTTCGTGGGCGTCGGGGCATCCTGGGCGCATCCATGACGCGAGGAGCATGACTTCTCCCGGCGCGATCTGCGGCCGGTTACCCTTCCATCCAACCGTCTCCCTGATGCCCACGAGTTCCCCCATGCCCCTGAACCCGTCCGTGCTCCGACTCGCCACCGCGCAGGCCCTCGCCGGTGCCAACGCCACGGTCGTCTTCGCCACCGGCGCCATCATCGGCCACCTGCTGGCACCCAGCCCCGCGCTCGCCACCGTGCCGGTCTCTGTCTTCGTGGTGGGCATGGCGCTGGGCACCTTGCCGGCCGGTCTGCTGGTGCGTCGTCATGGTCGCCGGGCGTCCTTCATGGCGGGGACCGCCAGCGGCGTGCTGATGGGACTCATCGGCGCGCTCGCGCTGATGTTCGGATCCTTCGCCGGCTTCTGCCTGGCCATGCTGTTTGGCGGCGCGTATGCCTCGGTCGTCCAGTCCTTCCGTTTTGCCGCGACCGAATGCGTGGGCCCGGAGCAGCGCCCCACCGCGATGTCCTCGGTGCTTGCGGGTGGCGTGCTGGCCGGCGTGGTGGGCGCGCAGCTCATCAACGCGACGATGAACGCCTGGCCGCCGCATGCCTATGCGGTCACCTACCTGGGCGCTGCTGTGGTGGCCGCGCTATCGGCCCTGGTGCTGCACGGCGTCAGCTTCCAGCGGCCTCCTGCCTCCCCCACCGCCCAGGCGGGTGGGCGCCCCACCCTGCAGATCCTGCAGCAGCCACCGCTGCTGGTGGCCATGTTCTGCGGCGTGGTCATCTACATGATGATGAACTTTCTGATGACGTCGGCGCCGCTGGCGATGTCCCTGTGCGGCATCGAACGCATCCATGCCAACCGCGGCATCGAGATGCATGTCATCGCCATGTACGCGCCCAGCTTCTTCACCGGCCGCCTCATCGCGCGCTTCGGCGAGACGCGCATGGTCGTCGCCGGACTGGCGCTGACCGCCCTGGCCTCGCTGGCGGCACTGAGCGGCCTGTCGGTCCACCACTTCTGGCTGTGCCTCGTGCTGCTGGGGGTGGGATGGAACTTCGGATTCCTCGGCGCGTCCGCCATGGTCCTGAAGTGCCACACGCCGGAAGAAGGTCCGAAGATCCAGTCGCTGAACGACTTCGTGGTGTTTGGCACCATGGCCATCGGGTCCTTCCTGTCCGGCGGTCTGCTCAATGCCTACGGCTGGGCGGTGGTGTCCAGTCTCGTGCTGGTGCCGGTGATGCTCGCCACCTCGGCTCTGCTGGGGCTGCACGGGTACAGGCAGCGAGTGGGGCAGGCGCATGGGAGCGCGTCCCGCTAAGGCCGACAACCTACCAGGCGAACCAGCAGTCAGCAGTCAGCAGTCAGCAGTCAGCAGTCAGCAGTCAGCAGCCAACAGCCAACAGCCAGCCGCAGCTGGAGCCGCGGCCCCATGCTTGCGGGCGCTTCAGCGCATGCCGACCATCAAGGTCGGCATGTTTGCCTCCCTGCCGCCGGGCGCACGCCCGGTGCACCATCGGGACGTCAGTCAGTGCGCGTCACGGGTCTCGGCGCCGATGCCGTCCAGCGCGGTCACCGCTTCCGCCGGCAACACCAGTTGAGCCGCCTTCATGTTCTCGCGCAGATGCGCCACCGAGCTGGTGCCGGGAATCAGCAGCAGGTTGGGCGAACGCTGCAGCAGCCATGCCAGCGCGATTTGCATCGGCGTGGCCCCCAGTTCCTGCGCAACGCGGCCCAGGGTGTCCGACTGCAGCGGCGTGAAGCCGCCCAGCGGAAAGAAGGGCACGAAGGGAATGCCGTCTCGCGCCAGGCTCTCCACCAGGGCATCGTCCGCGCGGCGGGCCATGTTGTAGAGATTCTGCACGCACACGATCGGCACGATGCGGCGGCCCTCCTCGACCTGCCGTGCCGTCACGTTGCTCAGGCCGATGTGTCGGACCAAACCTTCCTGCCGCAGCTCCGCCAGCGCCGTCAGGGGCGCTTCCAACGAGCCCTCTGCCGGCCCGTGGGTGTCCAGCATGCTGCGCAGGTTGACCACATCCAGCACGTCCAGGCCCAGATGACGCAGGTTGTCCGTCACCGCCTGCCGCAGTTCAGCGCGGGACATGGCGGGCAGCCAGCCGCCCTTCTCGTCACGCCGGGCGCCCACCTTGGTCACGAGCGTCAATCCATCGCGATAGGGATGCAGGGCTTCCTTGATGATCTGGTTGGTGATGTGCGGTCCGTAGAAATCGCTGGTGTCGATGTGGTTCACGCCCAGTGCCACGGCCTCCCGAAGCACTGTCACCGCAGCGGCGCGGTCCTTGGGCGGGCCGAAAACGCCGGGACCGGCGAGTTGCATCGCGCCGTATCCCAGACGGTGGATGGGGCGGTCGGCGAGGGTGTAGGTCAGCGTGGGGGATGCAGCGGTCATGAAGGTCTCCAGTGAATGGAGTGGACTGTAGACAGACAGGCACTGCACGATAAGATGGATAGATCAGGACAGGCTGTACGGCGCAACGAACAATGACCGATTTAACCGAGCTTCAGGCTTTGCTGGCGGTGGTCCGGGCCGGAGGCTTCCGGGAGGCGGCGCGCGCGAATGGCGGCGGCGCCTCCAGCCTCAGTGACGCGGTGCGTCGGCTGGAACAGCGGCTCGGTGTCCGGCTGCTCAATCGCAGCACCCGCAGCGTCGCGCCCACCGAAGCCGGACAACGGCTGCTGGAGCGTCTGGGCCCCGCGCTGGACGAAGTGGAAGCTGCGCTGGATGTGGTCAACAGCTTTCGGGAGCGTCCCGCGGGAACGCTTCGCCTGAATGTGCCGGTCAGCGCCGTTCGGCTGGTGCTGCCGCAGATCGTGCCTCGCTTTCTTGCGGCCTATCCCGACATCCGCCTGGAAGTGGTGGTCGAGGAAAGTCTCGTGGACATGCTGGCCGCCGGTTGCGACGCCGGCATCCGCTACGAGGAGCGGCTGGAGAAGGACATGATCGCCGTCCCGATCGGCCCCCGCGTGCAGCGCTACGCCACGGCCGCCGCACCGGCCTATCTCGATCAGCATGGTCGTCCTGAGCATCCGCGCGATCTGCTGCAGCACGTCTGCCTGCGCGGGCGGTTTGCCAGCGGGCACATGCCCCTGATGGAGTTTGAGAAGGACGGCGAGGTCGTGCTGCTGGACCCGCCCGCTCCGCTGGTGGTGCGGATTGGCGAAGGCGTGCAGTTGGCGGTGGACACCGCCGTGGCCGGCAGCGGCGTCATTCAATTGTTTGACGGCTGGTTGCAACCGTACTTCGACCGCGGCGCGCTGGAGCCGATTCTCACGCCCTGGTGGCGATCGTTCTCCGGGCCATTCCTGTACTACCCCAGCCGCACCTTCATGCCAGCGCCGCTGCGGGCGTTTGTGGACTTCATCAAGTGATGCCAGCCTTCAGCATTCGTCCCGCGACGCCGGAAGACGTGCCGAGCCTCTGCGCCCTGGCGATTCAGGTCTACCTGGATACCTATGCCACCCGCGGGGTGCGAGCCGGGCTTGCGCGTCAGGCATTGAGCGACCTCTCCTGCGATGCCTTCGCCCGCAGTCTCGCGCAGCCGAGCCGCCGCGTGCTGGTGGCGGCGCTTGATGGCGATCCGGGCGACGCACTGGTGGGCTTTGCCGAGCTGGAACTGGCGCCACGTCCGGCGCCCGGCCTGATGCTCGCCGGGGCGGAGCTGACGCGGCTGTATGTGCAGCCGGCCTTCCAGCGTGCGGGCGTCGGCGCGCAATTGATCGCAGCAGCGGAGGGAGCCGCTGCGCAGGCGCGGTTGCCGTCCGTCTGGCTCACGGCCTGGGACGGCAACCACCGAGCGCTCGCCTTCTACGCCAACCGCGGCTACATCGACGAAGGCGGCACGATCCACCAGATCGAGGATCAGTCCGTGGGCAATCGGGTGTTGCAGCGCCTGCTCTGAAGCGATGGCGCCTGGGGCCCCAACGTGGCGTGCGCCGTGCAGTCGCGTGGCTGCGGCTGGCTGGACCCGACTGGGGCGGGCTGCAGTGCGGCTGGGGCTGGCTGCAGCGCGGCGTGGCCCAAGCTGCGTGGATCAACTCACCTGGCCGGCGCGCCCCCGGGTCCGCCTCGCCACGCCGCCCACCACCAGCAGCCCGGCGAGCATCAACGCATAGCTCTGCGGCTCCGGCACTAGCGCCACGGTCCAGACGCCGCCCAGTTCTCCGGCGGGCGTGCTGTAGCTGCCCGAATTGCTGTAGTACGAAGGCGCTTCACGATAAAGACTGCCGCCCGCCTGACTGGACGCGATCTCGAAGGTCTCCGAAAACCCGGTCGTGCGGAAATCCTGCCGGAGGTAGAGGTCCCAGGTGGTGGGCAGCCCGTTTGCATCCAGCGAGCCGATGCTGAACCGGCTGGCGGTCTCATAACACCCCGCGGGAATCTGGCAGCCGGTTGGCTCAAGCGGCCAGGTGAGGGACGCCAGGTTCGCCGGCCCGCCGCCCCAGACCGACATCTTGAAGCCGATGATGTTCTCTTCGGTCACCGGCCCGGTCAGCGGCGTCCAGCTATAGAACTCGATGTGCAACTGCCCAGGCACGTTGAACTCGTTCTGCCCGGGCGACCGGTCGGCAAAGGACTGGATGTTGAAAGCGGAGGAGTTGAAGGTGTACTGATACCAGTCGGCCCGTGCGGGTCCGCCCAGCACCAGTAGACACAACCCCACTGCGACCGACGCGAACGCACGCCAATGGGACCCGACCCGCGACCGCGGGAGCTGAATGTTCATGGTGTCTCTCCCTGATGCGCTGCTGCCGATACGGTCTTGCAGCGGCCATGATGGCTGGAGAACATTAGCGAGCGACTAGCCGGGAATCCAGCGTGCGCCGCGATGGATTCGAGTGACACAGCCGCCTGCTGACAGGCATACCGCTTGATGCCGCGTGGGTCCGCGCGCCGCTTTACCCGGGATGGTGACCGCCTCTGCCCCGCCGTGAACGGCGACGTACAGAGTGACGTACAGGGTGACGCAATGGGCGAGGGATGGGTGACGGACGCGGCGACGGTCACGGTCCTGAGCTTTGCATCCCGCACAACGGACACACCGCTGGTGGGACAGTCTGTGACAACTCGTGTGATCGGCGCCGCCCGATGCCGCCCAGCGGGGATACTTCAGCGCTTCTCCCCCGCCGACGACCGTACGCCGTCCCGCCTGATGACCGCTCCCACCTCCCGCGCTGAATTGCTGCCGCTCATCGGCCAACGCGCGTCTGCCGAAATTGCCGCGCTGGTGATTCCACCGGTCGTGGTGGCGTCGGTGCCGGGTCATGCGTCGCATCAATGGGCATGGATGTGGGCCGGTGCCTACTGGCTCGCCGCCGCGCTGCTGATCGGCATGCGCCACCTCTTCCGGCGGGACCACGCGCAACTTCCGTCGCTGGCGTTCCAGGCCCGATGGGGACGTCGTGTGGAACGATTCGGTCTCGGCTTCGGCTTCCTCTGGGGATGTCTGCCCTGGGTCAGTGTGCCGGCCCATTCCTTTGAATACGCACTTTTCCTGTATCTCGTGCTGGCCGGCACCACGGCGTCGACCGTCTCCTACGCTGCGGCCGACCTGCGGGTGTTCCTGCGCTACCTGCTGCCGGCCTGGGGCCTGGCGGTGCTGGCCGTGCCGATGGCCTTCCCGGCCCACTGGAAGACCGTGCTGCCGCTGTGCCTGCTGTTCCCGTGGCTGGTGTGGCGGCATGCCCGCACATCGCATCGGTTCCTGCTGGAGCAGTCCGAGCTCAAGCATCGCAGCGAGGCCTTCGCCCTGGCGCATCGCGAGGCTCGGGATGCGGCCGCCGCCGCGTCGCGGGAAAAGAGCCTGTTCCTTGCCACCGCCAGTCATGACCTGCGCCAGCCGCTGTATGCCCTGACACTCACCGCGCAGGCGGCTGTGCAGCGCAACCGGGACGCGGCCCTGTCGCCGCTGTTGCTGGACATCAGCCAGGCCGCCAGCCATGTCAGCGATCTGCTGAATGCGCTCCTGGATGTCTCGGCGCTGGACAGCCGCAATGAGCAGTTGCCGCTGCAGGCGGTGGCGCTGACGCCGCTGCTGTGTGAGCTGCATGAGCGCTTCCAGCCGGAAGCGCAGGCGCGCGGATTGGACTGGCGCATGCGCAGTCCCGAAACGCCCGCCTGGGTGATGGCCGACCCGATCCTGCTGCGCCGAGCGCTGTCCAATCTCCTGCACAACGCCCTGCGCTACACCCCGAACGGCGGCGTGCTGCTGGCGGTGCGACCGCGTTCAACAGGCTGGGCCATTGAGGTGTGGGACACCGGCGTGGGCATGGCCGAGCAGGAGCAGCAGCGGCTGTTCGCCGCCTTCGAGCGTGCGGACGACGCCGCCCAGCATGCCGCAGAAGGTCATGGACTGGGACTGTCCGTGGTGAGGGACTGCGTGCGGCGGCTGGGCGCCACCATCGAATGGCAGTCACGGGTGGATGTGGGCTCGCGCTTTCGGGTCCTGCTTGCCAGCACCGCCGCACCGTCAACGGCCTCCTCGACCGTCCGCCCGATGCGCACCGCTGCGTTCGATCAACAGCCGCTGCTGCGCGGTCAGGTGCTGGTGATTGAAGACGATCCTGGCGTCATCCAGGGCCTGCGTCATCTGATGAAGGACTGGGGGCTGGACGGCCGATTTGGCGCCGATGCGGTGCAGGCCTACCGCGCGCTCGCGGATGGCTTCGAGCCGGTCGTGGTGATGAGCGATCTGCGCCTGCGCGGCGACGTCAGCGGCTACGACCTGCTGCAGGCACTGCTGGCGCGGCATCCCCAGGCGCGCGGTCTGATCGTCACCGGCGAGCTGGACCATCCGGATCTGCAGCGGGCCGATGAAGACGGCTTTCTGGTGCTGCGCAAGCCGGTGGCGCCGGAAGCGCTGCACCGGGTGCTCGCAGGGCTGCTGGGCTACACCGCGCTGTCACTGGACGGGCAGACGGCGGCGCCACCGCTGGACACGTCCGACGCCGCATCGGCCTGAGTGCTCCCTGGCACGGCGCCTCACTCCTGTCCGGAGTGAGTCTTCTCCGTCGCTGACGGCGCCGACCTGATTGGCTCAGCCTGCCAGGTCGGCGCGGTGGGTGCTTCGTGCGCGTGATGCGCGTCATGCGCGTCATGCGCGTGGGGTGCGTTGGGTGCTTTGGATGCGTCGTGTGCACCCTGTGCTCCCTGTACTTCCTGTGCCTCCAGCGCCGCCCGCTCCCGCCACGACGGCACGTCCCCCAGCTTTCCGCCAGCCGGCAGCTCCGGATGTTTCGCCAGGCCCACCCGCTGCGACTTGTAGATGCCGCTGTGCCCGGAGCACAGATAACTCACCCCGCAGGCCACCGCCGCATACACCCCGATCTCCGCGCCAAACAGCTCCATCGCCATCAAGGTACAGGCGATGGGCGTATTGGACGCGCCGGCAAAGACCGCGACAAAGCCCAATCCGGCCAGCATGGGAAACGGCAGATCCAGCATGGGCGCCAGCGCGTTCCCCAGCGTCGCTCCGATGAAAAACAGCGGCGTGACCTCGCCGCCCTTGAACCCGCTGGCCAGCGAGCCCGCCGTCAGCAGCAGCTTGGCGGCGAAGTCGGTGGCGGGCAATGGCTGCTGAAACGCTTCCTGGATGACGGGAATCCCCAGGCCCGCATACCGCCACGCGTCCAGGCCCCAGATCACCAGCGCCACCACCGCCCCACCGACGAGCGGGCGCAATGGCGCATAAGCGATGCGCTGTTTCATGAAGGCCTGACCCGCATGGGTCAGGGTGGCAAACACCATCGCCACCAGCCCGAACAACATGCCGGCCAGCACCACCGCCAGCAGCGGCCAGGCAGAGACCGGCGGCAAGGCGCCCACCGCGTAATGGGTGTGATGCGCGCCCCAGGCCGAGGTCACCTGGTCCGCCACCACCGCGGCCACCAGGCAGGGCCACAGCGCGTCGTACCGAAGGCTCCCGATGACCAGCACCTCCAGCCCGAACACCGCGCCTGCCAGCGGCGTCCCAAACACCGATGCAAAACCCGCGCTGATGCCGGCCATCAGCATGAGGCGCCGATCTTCCGCGCGCAGCTTGAAGCGCTCCGTCAGCTGGTCCGCCAGTGCGCCGCCCATCTGCACCGCGGTGCCCTCGCGGCCCACCGAAGCGCCAAAGAGATGCGACACCACCGTGCCGCCCAGGATCAGCGGCGCCATGCGCAGCGGCACCATCCGCTTGGGATCATGGATCTCGTCGATCAGCAGGTTGTTGCCGCCCTCGACCTCGCGTCCCAGCTTGAGATACACCCAGCCGACCACAAAACCGGCCAGCGGCAAGCCCCACAGCAGCCAGCGATGCGCCTCCCGGGTGCGGGTGGCCCAGTCCAGGGCAAAGAGGAAAAAGGCGGAGGCCGTGCCGGCCAGGACGGCCACGAGGCTGGCCAGCACCAGCCAGCGCAGCAGCGAGGGAATGAGGTGGACGTGCTCGAGGTAGCGCAGGCGTTTCATCAAAGACCCAGCGATTGCGGCAGCGGCCATCCGACGGCCGCCACTTGAATGGCAAGACGACTGGTCAACGAGGCCCGGGCGAACGCCACATCGAACGCCCACACAGGCCTGGTCTCCCAGGACGATGTAGGCATCATCAGCGTCACGACAGCAGGTCGATCGGCGGTTCGCGGAGGAATGCCATCTCCGTTCGAGCCATTCTAGCCAGGACCGGCGCCACCGCGCGTGCGAGACAAAGTTGGCAATGCGGGCGGAATTCACGGCGGCGAATCGTGAAGCTTGCCCAGAAGCCCCCGATCCAAGGGCCGGCCCAACCCAACCATTCTGTGCGAGCAGAGGACAATTGAGGACCTCCCGTTGTTCCCAGTGCAAGGTTCGCCCAATGCCCAACGCCTTGACCGGCCTCTCCATGCGCAATCGCCTGCTGCTGACGCTGGTGCTGTCGCTGGTGCTGGTGGCGTCTTCCGCGCTCCTGGGCCTGTGGCAGACCCAGCGTCTGGCCGACACCACCGAGTCGCTGTATGCCGACCGTCTGGTGCCGCTGAGCCTGCTGCGCGAGATGGCCCGGGATCTGGGTCCCCAGGGTCTGGGCGGCGTCATCAATCCGGTGGCGGGCGTGCGCACCCAGGGTTCAGACCGGGATGCCGAGCATCTGGCCGACGCCTTGCGGCGTGAATGGCAGGCGTATCTCGGCACACGTCTGGTCCCGACCGAAGACCTCCTGGCCCAGCGCCTGCAGCCGCAGCTCGACGCATTGCTGACCGGTGTGGTGCGGGCCAGCGAGGCCACGCCGGAGCAGGTGCGAGAACTCAACCGTCAGCGCCTGGCGGTGATGCGGCAGGTGGACGAGCTCGCCGGCTTCCAGCTGAGCCAGGCGCGCCTCGATACCGAACGCACCCGCGACGCCACCGGCGACGCGGCGCGGCTCGGCGTGCTGCTGGTCTCCATTACCGCCCTGCTCTGCGGCGTCATGATCTGGACCGTGTGGTGGCGTTATGACGAGGAACGCCGCGCGGGCGCCGATGCCCGTGAACGTCTGCACCGCATGTATCAGGCGCTGTCGCAGACCAACCAGTTGATCGTGCAGCGGGAGGCGGTGCTGGAGCTGGGCACCTCGGCCGAGCAGTCGCTGTTCGACGGCCTCTGCCGCGTCTGTGTGCAAACGGGCCATGCCAGGGTGGCCACGGTGGTGCTGCAGGAGGGCAGCTACTTCGCCCGTGTGGCCGCCGCCGGCGAGATCGAGCGCTGGATGCCGGGAGCCCCGCCGCGCTGGACCGTGGAGTCGGCCTTCGGCCAAAGTTCGCTGAGCACCCGGGCCATCCTCTCGGGGGTCCACCAGATCGTCAACCGGCCGCTGCAGGACGCGCGACTGGTACAGACCGGTGCGCCGGTCCTGCCACCGGGAGTGGAATCACTGGCCGCGTTCCCGCTACGTCGCAACGGCCAGGTGGTGGGCGCGCTGAGCGTGCTGGCCGGGGAGCCGGACTTCTTTGATGTCACCGTCATCCGTCTCTTCGACGAGATGACCGATGACCTCTCTTTCGCTCTGGACAACCTCACCCGCGAACGGGAGCGGGCGCAGGCCCTGGTCACGGCCCGGGAGGCCGGTGACGAGCTGCGCAACCTGCTGCAGGCGATGCCGGTGCACATGTCGCTCAACCGGCTGCCGGACGGCGCGGTACTGGCCATCAACGACGCGATGTGTCGTCGCTACGGCATCACCCGCGAGGAAGCCCTGGGCCGCCGCCTGGTGGACCTGGGCGTGGGCATGCTGCCCACCTACCGGCAACGCTATTACGAGCTGCTGCAGCAACATCCGGAGGTGGTGGGTCTGCCGGTGCGGGCCAGCACCCGGGACGGACGCATCCTCGTGTCGCGGGTCTATGCCCGCCGCGTTCGTTATCACGGCCAGGACTGCGTGATTGGCTGCAGCGTGGATATCGACGACACCACCGACGGCGCCGCCGCCGTCGCGGCCGTGTTGCAGGCAGCAGGAAAGACCGGGCCCGGCAGCGGGGCACAAAGTCCGGGAGAATCGCTGCATGCAGATCCTCAGTCTTAATGTGGCCCGTATCGCTCCGCTGGTGGTGAACGGCAAGCAGACGCTCAGTGCCATCCGCAAGCGGCCGGTCGACGGCGCGGTGGACGTGGGCCCATTGGGCCTGACCGGCGACGAGCAGGCCGATCCGCGCTATCACGGGGGTCAGGCCAAGGCGGTGTATGCCTATCCGGCCGAGCACTACGCTTTCTGGCAGACGGTCCGCGCGCAGGCGCAGGTGGCGGACTGGAACTCGCCGCTGCCCTTTGGCAGCATGGGCGAGAACCTGAGCATCGAAGGCCTTCTCGAAAACGATGCCTGGATCGGCGATGTGCTGGTGTTCCCCGACTGCGAGCTGGCCATCAGCGAGCCGCGCTACCCATGCAGCAAGTTCAATGCGGTCATGGGGTTCAACAAGGCCACCAAGATGATGGTGCAAAGCGGCTGGTGCGGCTTCTACCTGGCGGTGCGCCAGGCCGGCACACTGTCGGCCGGTCAGCGCTTTGAGGTGCGACCGGGCCCGCGCGAGGTCTCCATCGCCGAAGTCTTCCGCGCCAAGAAGCCCAAGGGCTGACGCCCGGCCGAAAAAAAGCCCGCGGGCGCTGAAGGCAGCGGCCGGCGGGCATCACACGGAAGCTTGAGCGTCTGGGCGATCAGTCCGCCAGCGCAGGGTAGTCGGTGTAGCCTTCAGCACCGCCGCCATACATCGTGGCCGAGTTGGCCTTCTGCAGCGGCGCATTCAGGCGCAGGCGACGCACCAGGTCCGGATTGGAGATGAAGCTGCGGCCAAAGGCCACTGCATCCGCCTGGCCATCCGCCACGGCGGCCAGCGCCATCTCGCGGGTGTAGCCGTTGTTGGCGATGTAGGGGCCCTTGAAGCGCTCGCGCAGGGCGGCGTAGTCGAACGGCGCCACGTCGCGCGGGCCGCCGGTCTGGCCTTCGATCACATGCAGGAAAGCCAGCTTCATCGGTGCCAGCTGCTCGGCGACATAGTTGAAGAGCGCTTGTGCATCGCTGTCCTGGCCGGCATCGTTGACCGGCGTGACCGGCGACAGGCGCAGGCCGGTGCGGTCCGCACCGATCGCATCGACGATGGCACGCATCGTCTCCAGCAGCAGGCGGGCGCGGTTCTCGATGGAGCCGCCGTACGCATCGGTGCGGTCGTTGACGCTGTCGCGCAGGAACTGGTCCAGCAGATAGCCGTTGGCGCCGTGCACTTCCACGGCGTCGAAGCCGGCTTCCATGGCGGACTTCGCGGCATGCACATACGACTGGACGATGCCGGGCAGCTCTTCCGTCTTCAGGGCACGCGGCGCGGCCACGTCGACGAAACCTTCCTTGGTGAAGGTCTTGCTGTTGGCCGGGCGGTCGGTGGAAGACACCGGCTTGGCGCCATCCGGCTGGAATTCGGCGTGGGAAATGCGGCCGACGTGCCAGAGCTGCACGGCGATCTTGCCACCGGCTTCATGCACCGCATCGGTCACCCGCTTCCAGGCGGCGACCTGCTCCGGCGAATAGATCCCTGGGGTGTCCAGATAACCCTGGCCTTCCGGCGCGATCTGTGCGCCTTCACTGATGATCAGGCCGGCGGTGGCGCGCTGACGGTAGTACTCGACAGCCAGCGGACCGGGCAGCAGGCCCTGGGAACGGTTGCGGGTCAGCGGGGCCATGACGATGCGGTTGGCCATCGACACGGCGCCCAGTTGCAGCGGATCAAACAAGCTCGGCATAGGGGGTCACTCGAAAAAGAAGGGTCAAAAGGAGGTTCCGGCGGGATGGCAAACGGCAGACCGTGCCGCCGCCGCCAAGGAACCGTCTCGGAGGAGGGATGGCGGGAGCTTACTGGCGGCGGCGATCACTTGCTGAACCTGCGCGACAGTCCGGACGGGGGCTGGGGGCTTGTGCCGCGCTCTGCAGGCTCGCGGCGAGTTGGCTAGACTCGCGCGCCCCCGCTACCGTTCGGGAGTCGCCGCTCCGCCTCGCCGCCATGTCTGATGCTTCGTCCCGCCCGAACCGCTGTGCCGGGCCGTCGCCACTCGGGCGTCGGGCACTCCTCAGAAGCGCCCTGGCCGTCGGGAGCGCGCGGCTCGCGGCTTTTTGCCCCGGGAACGCCCTGGCTCAGACGTCCCCCACCACCGGCCCGCTCCTTCGGGTCGGTCCCGGCCAGCGGCTCACCACCCTGGCGGCCGCCGCTGCAGAAGCCCGCCCCGGCAGCACCATCGAAGTGCAGGCCGGCGACTATCGCGCCGACGTCGCCACCTGGACCCAGGACGATCTGACCTTGCGCGCCGTCGGCGGCCGGGTGCGCCTGCTGGCCGACGGCGCGCATGCCCAAGGCAAGGGCCTTTTCGTCTGCGCCGGTCGGCGCATGACCATCACCGGCTTCGATTTCATCGGCGCGCGGGTCCCGGACCGCAATGGCGCCGGCATCCGCCTGGAACGCGGCTCGCTGACCCTGCGCGACTGCCGCTTCGACGACAACGAAAATGGCCTGCTTTCCGCGAACGACCCGTCCATCACGCTGGACATCGAACGCTGCGAGTTCGGCGCCATTGCGCCCGGGGAAGGCCGCACCCACAACTGTTATGTGGGCAGCATCGGCCGGTTAAGGGTGGTGGGCAGCTATTTCCATCATGGCCACACTGGGCATCTGCTCAAGAGCCGGGCGGCGGTGAACCACATCTTCTACAACCGCCTGACCGACGAAACCGGCCGCGCCAGCTTTGAGCTGGAGTTCCCCAATGGCGGCCTGGGACTGGTGGTGGGCAACCTCATCCAGCAGAGCGCCTCAACCGAGAACTACCACCTGGTGGCCTATGGCAGCGAAGGGCTGGTCGGACCGCGGCATGAACTGCACCTGATCAACAACACCCTGGTGGACCTGCGACCGGCCGGCGGCGTCTACCTCCGCATGGCGCCGGGGGCACAGAAGGTCCGTGTGATCAACAACCTGCTGTGCGGCAAACGGGAGCTGCCGCCGGGGCCGGGGTGGGAGCAGCACCACAACTACTTTGTGGACCGCTCCGCCTTCGTGGCACCTGAACGCCATGACTACGCCCTGCGGCCCGGCTCCCCCCTGCTGGGCCGGGCGGAGGAACCCGGGGCGGTGGATGGCCAGCCGCTGCGCCCGGTGGCGCAGTACCGCCACCCCTGCGACACCGCGCCGGTGCCGATGGACGGCGTTTACAGCCCGGGCGCGATGCAGATCTGAGACACCGCCGGCACGTCTTGCCCGCACCTTGCCGGGACGCCGCCAGGAAGCTGGTGGGGAGGCCGCGCGGAGACCGCTGAGCGGGCGCCGCAACGCCACCATGGCGCCGGCGCCGCATCCATCGGGGGCGATCGCAGGTACAGTGCCGACATGCTCGCTTATCGACACGCTTTCCACGCCGGCAACCACGCCGACGTGCTCAAACACCTGGTTCTGGCCGAAGTGCTCCGCTACATGGGAGAAAAAGACAAGGCCTACACCGTGGTGGACACCCATGCCGGCGCCGGCGGTTATGCGCTGGACGGCCGTTATGCCCAGAAAAACGCCGAGCATCTGGGCGGCATCGCCGCGCTCTACCAGCGCAAGGACCTGCCCGAGCCGCTGCAGCAGTACGTCGAGCTGGTGCGCGACTTCAATGCCGGCGGCGCGCTGGAGCAGTATCCCGGCTCGCCGGCCATCGCCCGCATGCTGATGCGCGAACAGGACCGCCTGCGCTGCTACGAGCTGCATCCGACCGATCAGCGCATTCTGGAGAGCTATCTCGCGGACCGGCCCAATTCCCAGGTGCAGAACAGTGACGGCTTTGCCGGCCTGAAGGCCGAGCTGCCGCCGCCGTCCCGCCGGGGCGTGGTGCTGATCGATCCGCCCTATGAGATCAAGACGGACTACGCCAAGGTGATCGGCGCCCTGCGCGAGGCCCTGCAGCGCTTCCCGGACGGCACCGTGGCCCTCTGGTATCCGCAGCTGCAGCTGCTGGAATCGGCGCAACTGCTGCAGCGCCTCAAGGCGGTGGGGGAATCCACGGCCAAGAAGGGCTGGCTGCATGTGCGGCTGACGGTGGCCCAGCCGGACGAGCGGGGCTTCGGCATGCTGGGCAGTGGGATGTTCGTCATCAACCCGCCCTACGTCCTGCATGATCGGCTGGCGGAATGCCTGCCGCTGCTGGTCGACGTGCTGGGGCAGTACGACGGCGCCAACTATCTACTGGAGCAGCAGACCGCCTGATCGAGGCCTGATCAAGGCCTGGTCAAGGCCTGATCGTCGAAGCCGTTTGGGCCGTTCGAGCCAGTCCCGCCACGTCGGCCGTTTCGGAAGCCTCGTCCCGCGCTCAGTAGCCGACAGTGAAGCGGCGGCGGATGTGCTGCGGCTTTTCCAGCTCGTCCACGATTGCCACGGCGAGGTCGGCCGTCGAGACATGGGCCGGGCCCTTGCTGTCCATCACCGGGGTGTCCAGGCTCACCCGGTAGGTGCCGCGGCGCTCGCCCGGCTCCAGATGCACGGCGGGGGACAGGAAGGTCCAGTCCAGCGAGGTCTCCTCCCGCAGCAGATTCAGCGCTTCCCGAGCGGCCAGTGCGCCGTTCTTCCATTCCGCGGGGAATTCCGGCGTGTCCACCAGTTGCACGCCGGGTGCAATGTAGAGGCTGCCGGCGCCACCCACCGTCAGCAGGCGCTTGACGCCAGACGCCTTGGTGCCTGCATAGATCGCCCGGGTGCCGGCGAGGAACTCGTCATACAGATTCGGCACCGACCAGCCCGGGTTGTAGGCGTTCACCACCGCATCCGCGCCCTTCACGGCAGCGGCCACCTGGGCGCTGTCCTTGGCGTCAGCCTGCACAACGGTCAGGCCCGGCTTGGGTTCGACCTTGGCGGGCGTACGGGCCAGGGCGACCACTTCATGGCCGCGAGCCAGCAGTTCCTTGAGGACTTCGCTGCCCACAAATCCGGTGGGTCCGATCAGAGCGACTTTCATGGGAATCCTTCGAAATGTGTCCGGTCGATGCCGGACGGGGTAAATCGATGGATGGACTTTAGAAACTTCATAATCGACCGTGAAGTCATCGCTTCGAGCTTTCATCCTTTAGATCAACTTCACAATGCTGGATCAATTGCGGCGCATGGCGGTGCTCGCCACCGTGGTCGAACAGGGCAGCCTGGTCGCGGCGGCCCGTCATCTGCAGACCACCACCTCGGCAGTCAGCCAGCAACTGCGGGCGCTGGAGCGGGACATGGGCGTCACGCTGCTGCACCGCTCCACCCGGCGCATCAGCCTGACGCCGGCGGGGGAACACTTCGTGGCCGGCTGCAAGGCGATGCTCGCTGCCGCGCAGGAGGCTCAGGCGCAGTTGCACCGCCTGCGGGATGCGCCGGAGGGGGAGCTGCGCATCAGCGCCACCGTGGGCTTCGCGCGGCAGTTGGGGCCGGCCCTGGCGCCGCTGATGGCGGCGCATCCGGGGTTGTCGCTCCATCTGGAGGTGGACGACGGATTCACCGATCTGGTGGCCAAGCGCATTGATCTGGCGGTGCGCTTCGGACGGTTGCCGGACAGCAGCTGGGTGGCCCAGCGCATCGGCGCCAAAGGCACCGGGCTGTTTGCGGCGCCGGCCTACCTGGCGCGGCGGGGCGTGCCTTCTTCGGTGTCCGAGCTGGGCCGGCATGACTGGCTGGCGCTTCGGCCGGACACCACGCCCTTCCAGACGCTGCCGCTGCGTGGGGCCGATGGCACGGAGCAGTGGCTGCGGGTCACGCCGCGGGCCAGCAGCAACAACCAGTTGAGCCTGCAGCAGCTGTGTGAATCCGGCCTGGGGCTGGCGCTGCTGGGCACCGACGATGTGGACGAGTCCGTCGCGCAGGGCCGACTGCTCCGACTGCTGCCGGAGTGGGAGCCGCCGGCCTTGCCGGTGCATGTCCTGACCCCGCAGCGGGATGCGCAGCCGGCCAAGGTGCGGCATGCGATTGAGGCCTTGCGGCGGGCGTTTGCCGACTGAGACTGCAAAGCACAGCCGCGCGGCGGCGAAGCCTGTGGCCACAAGCCGAGGCGGCAAAGCCGACATGAAGCGAGCATGAAGCCGGCAGAAATGCGGCGCCAAGTCCGGACACAATGGCCCCATGCTGAATGCTGCTGCCTGGGCCCGAGTCCTTCCGTTTGCGCTCTTCATGGGTCTGCTGGCCCTGCGGGGCGCGATTCCCGCCGACAACGCCTGGGGGCTGGACCCGCGATGGCTGTACGCACTGAATCTGGTGGCGGTGGGCGGGGCGCTGGCCTGGTTCTGGAAGCAGTACGGCGAATTCTCAAGCCAGAACCTGCCGACGCTGAAGGAGGCCGCCGCCAGCGTGGCATTGGGGCTGGCGGTGTTCGGGCTCTGGATCGTGCTGGATGCGCCGTGGATGCAACTGGGCGAGGCCACGGCGAGCTTCGTGCCCGTGCTGCCGGATGGCCGCCTGGACTGGCCGCTGATCGTGGTGCGGTGGCTGGGAGCGGCGCTGCTGGTGCCGGTGATGGAAGAGCTGTTCTGGCGCAGCTTTCTGATGCGCTGGATCGCCAATCCCCGGTTTGAAAGCGTCGATCCGCGCGAGGCGGGGCTGAAGGCGCTGGTGTTGTCGACCTTCCTCTTCATGCTGGCCCATACGCTGTGGCTGGCGGCGATCGTGGCAGGGCTGGTGTATGGCCTGCTGTATCAACGCACCGGCAAGCTGGGATGCGCCGTGATCGCCCATGCCGTCACCAACGGGGTTCTGGGGATCTGGGTCACTGCCTCAGGTCATTGGGAGTTCTGGTAACGCAGACATTTGAGAGGCCATTTCAGGCCTCTGAACCGAGGGCTTGTGGCAAGCTAACGGCAACGCAAGAAGGAGCCAGAAATGGTGGATCGACTAACACTCTTGGAGTCGCTGGAAGCACAAGCCTTGACGCTGACGGAAGCGGAACGCTCGCACTTGTTGGAGCGCCTCGTGTCCAGCCTGGACGTCGATCCCGACATGGAAGCGGCGTGGGATCGCGTCGCCGAGCAGCGGGAGGCTGAACTCGCAGCGGGACAAGTCTCGCCGGTTCCTGTGTCTGAGGCCCTGGCACGTATTCGCGACGGAATGGCCCCTTGAAGTACTTGCTGCACCCGGCGGCAGAAAAAGATCTCAGCAGGGCCTTTGCGTTCTACCCGCTCACGCCTTCAAAGCACGCGTCACCGCCGCCGGCCGCTGCAGATGCGCGAAGCGCTCAAACAGCCAGCAGCGCATGCCCATCACCAGCGTGAACTGACGCTTCTCGTCTTCCGGCAGCTTCTGATCCAGCAGATGCTGGCGCGCAAAGTCCTCGGCCACACGCTGCAATCGGTCGCGAAGCTCCCGCGCCATCCCGGGACTGAGCTGGCCGTGCACCAGCATCATCATCTCGCCATCCCCGTCGAAACCGCCGTTGAAGAAATCCTGCATCACGCTGTCGCGGAAGAACTGCATCACCGGACCGTGCGGACGCCAGCGGAAGGTCTTCGCCACCTGCAGCCGGTAGCGGTTCATCGGCCGCAGCTCGATGATGCCCAGCCGGTCCAGATGCGCCATCGCCCGCGTGGCGTCCGCTTCCGACAGTCGGTAGGTGGTCACGATCTGCTCGTAACTCCACTGGCTGAGGCAGCAGATGGCCATGAGCAGCAGCCTCTCGTCCGCCACTACTTCCTTCTCCTGCTGCAGGGTCAGCTCCAGCCTGAGCGGTTGCGACCGCGACAGGCGCTGCGACAGCTCCGCAAAATCGGTCTTCAGTACCCGGCACAACTCATCGATGCGGGACAGGGGCATCTCCCCACCCGTGGCAAACATCCGCTTCACACTGGACTCCGACAGATCCAGCTCCCGCGCCAGTTGCGCATAGCTGATGCCGGCGGTCTTGAGCTCCGCCTTGATGAGGTCAATGAGGGTCTGGGTGCTGGCCATCCCGGAACGGTATCGCAGATTGATACCGGTGCGCTCATCTGACGCTACCGCCCCCACCCGTTCGTTGCGACCACGCCGACACCCCCGAGCATCGCGCCTTCTCCACTTCCCCCTCGCCTCATGCTGCGACGACGTCATCTGCTGTGCTGCGGCGGTCTTGCCGGTGTCGGCCTGTTCAGTGCCCTGGGCGCCTCACAGGCCGGCCCGCTGCTCAACCCCTGCCCGCCGCTGCCGCAGGGGCGCCCGCCTGGCAGCGCCCCCGTCGATCCCTCGACCGCCGCGCCGCTGGACGGCGTGCCACCGGACTGGCTGAACAGCGTCTGGGACGGGCTCGACCCCAGCCAGCTCTGGGACGTGCATGCCCACCTGCTGGGCACCGGCGACAGCGGCTCCGGCTGCTGGGTGGACCCGCGCCTGACCCAGTGGTGGCATCCGGTGGAGCATCTGCGCAAACGCATGATCCTCAACGGCGCCTGTGTTCCCGAAGGCAGCCAGGAGGTGGACCGCGCCTATGTTGCCCGCCTGACCCAGCTGGCCGACGCGTTCCCCACCGGCGCCCGCTGGCTGCTGTTCGCCTTCGACGAGGCCCTGGACGCCGCCGGCGCCCGCCGCCCTGACTGGACGACGTTCCACGTGCCCAACGCCTATGCCCGAGAGGTCGCGGCCCGGCGGCCGGATCGCTTCGGTTGGGTGGCCTCCATCCATCCGTCCCGGCCCGATGCACGGGCCCGTCTCGAGGCAGCGCTGCAAGGCGGCGCGCTGGCCGTCAAATGGCTGCCCAGCGCGATGAACATCGACCTGCGGTCGCCACAGCTGACGCCCTTCTACGACCGGCTCGCCGCCGCCCGCATCCCGCTGATCGTCCACGTGGGGGAGGAGCATGCGGTGCCCGGCGCCGGTCAGCAGGGTCTGGGCAATCCGCTGCATCTGCGCACACCGCTGCGGCACGGCGTGCGGGTGATCGCGGCGCATTGCGCCTCCCTCGGCGACGCCCTCGATCTGGACCTGCCCCGACCGCGCCAGGTCCCGGCCTTCGACCTCTTCGCCCGCCTGATGGACGAGCCGGCATGGCGCGGGCTGCTGCTGGGGGACGTCTCCGCCGTCTTCCAGTTCAACCGTCGGCAGGAGGTCTGGCACACCCTGCTGCGACGGCAGGACTGGCACCCACGCCTGCTGCATGGCTCGGACTATCCGCTGCCAGGGGTGATGCCGCTGGTGCGCCTGCCGCGACTGGTGAAGGCCGGCCTGCTGGACCCGGCAGACGTGCCGCCACTGGAAGCCCTGCGGCGCCAGCATCCGCTGCTGTTTGACCTGGCGCTGAAGCGAAAAGTCCGCTCCGGTGGTCACGCCTTGTTACCGGCGGTCTTTGCCACGTCTCCCCATTTGATGTGATCGCCCTGGGGTCGCGGTGCGGAGATACTGCCGCCCGACCACCGCGATGACCGGTATCGCGAAGCGCTACCGCGACCGCCGCCAGCTGCTACCGCGCTGGAAATCTGCCGCTGGCGGCGAACCGGCGCCAGAAGATATGTCCATCGCATTGACCCCGACCCAAGGAACTGACATGAACCGCATCCAACGTGACACCCAAGCCTGGCGCTATCAGGTCTGGGCCTCCTTCGGAATCAGCGTGACGCTGTGCGCCACCGGCCTGGCCTATCTGCCGGGTGCCGATCTGGACCGTGCGTTCATGGTGATGGGCTACGTGTTCTGCCTCTCCACCGGCTTTGCCCTGGCGAAGTTCATCCGCGACAAGCAGAGCGAGCGCAGCGACACCCCCATGTGGGGCGTGGTCGTCTGGAGCGGCTTTGCCCTGGCCATGGGTCTGACCGCCTGGGGTCTGTGGCGCATGGACATCCAGCCGGTCTGGAAGGCTTACCTGCTGGTGTCCTGGCTCTATCTGATCTCCAACGTGTTCACCCTGGCCAAGATGCTGCGGGACGCCCACGAGGCCGATCTGATGGAGGCTCGTCTGCATGGCCGCCGTGAAGCCGCCCGGGGCAGCGTTCCGGAAGTGGATCGCACCGCCTGAGTGGGACCCCCGCGCCCGCCACCCCTTTTGACTGCATCGACCTTCACTCTGATCGGATCACCCATCATGTTCCGCACGACTTTGCCCCGCATGCCTTCGAAGCTGTCGTCCCTGTCGTCCCGCCTGGCCGCCTGTCCGCAGCACCTGCTGCTCTCCGCCGCCCTGGCCGCGGTCTGCACCCTGATGACGCCCGGGACCGCCTCTGCCCATCGCGAGGCGGGCAGTGAAGCCAGCGCAGCCCTGTCGGCCCTGCCGGTGGCCGTCTCGGTGGTTGCACCGTCGGTGGTGCTGACCGCAGGCGCTTCGCTGGTGGTGGTGGCCGTCGAGGTCACGGCCGCCGGCACGGTGTGGGTGCTCAAGCGGGTGTCGGACGGCGTGAAGGTCAGCGTGCGGTTCGCCGGCAAGGTCGTGACCGGCGCCTCGGTCGCTGTTGGCACCGCGGTGACGGTGATCGTGGTGGGAACCGGCGTGGTGCTGTCCGCCGCCGGGGAGGCCATCGCCTTCATCCCGAATGAGATCGGCGCTTCGCTGATGCACAACGAACGCGTCACCGTGCGGGACCGCGTCACCCGGTAAACGTCTTCGCGTCGCCGACGCGCGGGCTTTCCGCTGCAACCGGTGACCGATGCCGCAGTGGCGTACCGGCGTCGCTCTCGTTATCCCGTAGAGCGGCGGGGATGACACCACAGCGCCCCGGTTCGCCGCTCTAATCGCTGCTGTTTCTCCGTTGCGGACCCCTTTGCGGATCCTTTGACCCCTCTCCAGGACGAGCCGGCCATGACTCACCCCGCTTCCAGCGATCACGCATCGCACTCCCAGTTCCGCCTGCTCGGTCAGCGCAGGTTCGGCCCGTTCTTCGCCACCCAGCTGGCGGGGGCCTTCAACGACTCCTTCCTGAAGCAACTGGTCATCCTGCTGGTGACCTTCCATGCGACGGAGTACACAAGCCTGTCCCCCGGCCTGGTGGCCAATCTGGCCGCGGGGCTGTTCATCCTGCCGTTCGTGCTGTTCTCGGCCTATGCCGGACAGCTGGCCGACCGCTTCGACAAGGCCCGCGTGATCCGTGCGGTGAAGGCGGCGGAGGTGGCCATCATGATGGTGGCCAGTGCCGGTTTCTACCTGAAGAGCCTGCCGGTGCTGCTGGCATCGATCTTCGCCATGGGCTGCCACTCCGCCTTCTTCGGACCGGTGAAGTATTCGCTGCTGCCGCGGGTGCTGGCCAAGGAGGAACTGACCGGCGGCAATGGCCTGCTGGAAATGGGCACCTTCCTCAGCATCCTGCTCGGCACGCTGGTGGCCGGCGTGATCGCCGCGGTGACGACCAACCCGCTGTGGCTGTCGATCGCGCTGCTGGGCTTCGCGGTGCTGGGACTGGTGTCCAGCCTCTTCATTCCCGCGACCGGCGAAGCCGCGCCCGATCTGAAGCTGCGATTCAGCGTGGTGTCCGAGACGGTGGCCACGGTGAAGATGGGCAAGCGCGAAGGCGAAGGGGTGTGGAACAGCCTGCTGGCCATCTCGTGGTTCTGGTTTGTGGGTGCGGTGGTGCTGTCGCAGATTCCGGCGCTGGGCAAGGACGTGCTGCATGGCGACACCACGGTGGTGACGGTGCTGCTGGCGACTTTCTCCATCGGCATCGCGGCCGGTTCGCTGCTGTGTGAGCGGCTGTCCGGACACAAGGTGGAAATCGGCCTGGTGCCGATCGGCTCGATCGGCCTGACGGTCTTCACGGCGGACATGGCCTGGTCCTGCGACCGTTTCGCATCGGCGCTGCAGACCTTGGGCACGTCGCTGCCGCTGAGCTGGACCCAGTTCCTGGCGACCAGCGGCAGCCTGCGGGTGCTGGCCGATGTGGCGCTGCTGGGGGTGTTCGGCGGTCTGTTCATCGTGCCGCTGTATGCCTTCGTGCAACTGCGCACCGCGCCGCAGCGCCAGTCGCGCATCATCAGTGCCAACAACATCCTGAATGCGGTGGCAATGGTGATCGCTGCCGGCATGTCGGCAGGGCTGCTGGCCGCAGGCGTGTCGGTCACCGGGCTGATCCTGGTGTGTGCCGGCTTGAATGCCCTGGTGGCGCTCTACATCTATCGCACGGTGCCGGAGTTCCTGTGGCGCTTCGTGAGCTGGTTCGTGGTGCACACCCTCTACCGGCTGCGCACCAGCGGCACTCATCACATTCCCGAGGAGGGCGCGGCCATCCTGGCCCCGAACCATGTGTCGTATGTGGACGCGCTGGTGCTCAGTGCGCTGTGCCCGCGGCCGATCCGCTTTGTGATGGATGCCAGCATCTTCCGCGTGCCCGTGCTGTCGTGGCTGTTCCGCCAGGTGAATGCGATTCCGATTGCATCGGCCAAGCGGGAACCCGAGACGCTGGAGAAGGCCCTGGCCACCGTGGACGCAGCCCTGCGCAACGGCGAGCTGGTCTGTGTGTTCCCGGAAGGCGCACTGACGCGGGACGGGCAGCTGGCAGAGTTCAAGCCCGGCATCCGGCGCATGCTGGATGCCTGCCCGGTGCCGGTGATTCCGGTGGGACTGGTCGGCCTGTGGGCGTCTGCCTTTGCGCGCAACGGCAAGTCGGTGGGGGGCCGACTGGCCAGCTTGCGACCGGGACGTCGGCTGGAGGCGCATGTCGGGGCGCCGCTGCCTGCGGAAGTGAGCGTCGAAGAGCTGCGCAGCAAGGTGCAGGGACTGCTCGGACCGGTGCCACCGATGGGTGAAGTCCGGACCTTCGAGGTGCGGAGCTGAGCGCGTCAGGCCTTTTGGCGGGTGTGCCCCGCCGCGCCTCTTCGCAGCATCCGCCGAATCCTCAACTTGAGCGCACGCGCCGTGCGCCACACGCCGCTGGCCCGCACCCAGGCCAGCAATTCGGTCTTCCACGTCACCCAGCGGGCGTAGAGACGTCGAAACCAGTCGAGCCGCATCAGCGCCGGCTGGGTCAGTGCAAAGAGGTGGGCCACCACCGCCGTGCCGGCCACCTTGGCCGCGAGGATCACGCCCACGCCCAACGCCGCGTGACCCCGGCTGATCAGCCACAGCGCCAGCAGCTTGATGGGAATCAAGAACAGGCTCGGCACCAGCAGCACCGCCAGCGCGACATACGGAGACAGGCGCCGGACGACCGCTTCCAGCTGCCGGATGACCGGCCACTGGCCGATGCGCGCCATGAAGCGCTGCAGCGGCTCCCAGCCCCATTCCTCAAAGAGGATGATCAGGGCCAGCACCAGCCGGATCGACCATAACAGTGGGGCCAACAGCATCTTGAGCATGGCGCCGATCATCCCTCGCCCGGAACCCCATGCGCAAACTGATGTTTGTCTGCTTTTTGTGCGGGAATTCCTTCAAACGCGGCCCAGCGGAGCCTTTCTCGTTCTTTTCGCTTGCAATTAGTTTGTGTGCGATTTAAATTATCGTCCATGGCACGCAAGAACACTCCCACCCCCGCGAAGTCGCTCTCCGGCGCCGCTGACGCTGCGACGGGTGTGACATCGCCCTCGCAGTCCATCGGTGGTTCAGGCGCAGCCTGTGTGCCGCTGGATATCGATGGGCAGCTTTGCTTTGCCGTCTATTCAACGATGCTCGGTCTGAACAAGGTCTATCGGGACCTGCTCAAGGACCTGGGCATCACCTACCCGCAATACCTGGTGCTGCTGGTGCTGTGGGAGCGTGACGGGCTGACCGTTGGCGAGATCAGCGAACGGGTGTTCCTGGACTCCCCCACGCTCACCCCGCTGCTCAAGCGTCTCGAGTCCGCAGGTCTGCTGGTGCGCACCCGGTCGGCGCAGGATGAACGACAGGTGCTGATCACCCTCACCGAAGAGGGCCGCGCGATGCAACAACGCGCTGCTCATGTGCCGCAATGCGTGGCGGAAGCGGCTGACACGGATGTCAGCGACATCATCGAACTGCGGGACCGGCTGCTGACGCTCCGTGCCCGCATGGCGGCGAAGTCCGGTTGAGCGCGGCCTTCCGCCGTGCAGTGCTCTGTTTTTCGTCTTTCCGATTCGTCCACTCTTCGCCGCTTGGCCACCTGTCTAACCCGTGATGTCGCCCTTCCGCTCACTCAATATCTCGTACACGAAGTAATAGGAAGCTAACAGAATGCCGGCCTATCCCCTCGGTCCCTGACCCTCAAACCCAGCTCATCTCACACCACCCCATGTTTTTCATCCGTCCATCGCTTGGTTGATGGCCGACTTCACCAGGAGCCTCTCATGTCCCGTATCCACGCCTTCGCCCGTACCTCCCGCCGCCAACTGCTGGCCATCTCCACCCTTGCCATCGCCGCGGCCAGTGCCATCGCCACGCCGGCGCTGGCTGCCGACACGGCCAAGCACGGAGCCGCCCGCGTGACGGCCGTCCAGCCGTCCGGCAGCTACATCACCACCAAGGATGGCGTGCAGCTCTACTACAAGGACTGGGGCCCCCGCACCGGTCAGCCCATCGTCTTCAGCCACGGCTGGCCGCTGGACTCCGACAGCTGGGAATCGCAGATGATCTTCCTGGCCGATCACGGCTACCGCGTGATTGCCCATGACCGTCGCGGTCACGGCCGTTCCAGCCAGCCCTGGGAAGGCAACGACATGGATCACTATGCCGACGACCTGGCCACCGTCATCGAAACGCTGAACCTGAAGAACGCCGTGCTGGTGGGCTTCTCCACCGGCGGCGGTGAAGTGGCGCGATACATCGGCCGCCACGGCACGTCCCGCGTGGCCAAGGCGGTGCTGGTGTCGGCGGTCCCGCCGGTCATGGTGAAGTCGGACAAGAATCCGAACGGCGTGCCCAAGGAGGTCTTCGACGGCCTGCGCGCCGGTCAGCTGGCCAACCGCGCGCAGCTGTACAAGGACATCGCCTCCGGCCCGTTCTACGGCTTCAACCGTCCGGGTGCGAAGGTGTCACAGGGTCTGATTGACAACTGGTGGCTGCAGGGCATGCTGGGCGGCCACAAGAACACCTATGACTCGATCAAGGCGTTCTCGGAAACCGACTTCACCGACGACCTGAAGAAGTTCGACAAGCCCACCCTGGTGATCCACGGTGATGACGACCAGATCGTGCCGCTGGACATCTCCGGACGCGCATCCGCCCGCCTCATCAAGGGCGCGCAGCTGAAGGTGTATGAAGGCGCACCGCACGGCCTGACGGACACCCACAAGGACCGTCTGAATGCCGACCTGCTGAGCTTCATTCAGCAGTAAAGCGCCCACCCGCCTGCACGCGTTCAAGCGTGCGGGCGGCGCTCGGTCAGATTCCTCGCGCCCGATCCGCCTGGAAGCGCTGGCGGAAGCCTTCGAAGTCGTCGGCATCCAGCGCCTCGCGCACTTCCTTCATCAGGTTGAGGTAGTAGTGCAGGTTGTGGATACTGGTCAGCATCGGGCCCAGCATTTCGCCGCAGCGGTCCAGGTGGTGCAGATAGGCACGGCTAAAGTTCTGGCAGCAGTAGCAGGTGCAGGTCTCGTCCACCGGCCGCTCATCCGCCTTGTAGCGGGCGTTACGCAGGCGCAGGTCGCCGAAGCGGGTGAAGAGGTGGCCATTGCGCGCATTGCGGGTGGGCATGACGCAGTCGAACATGTCGATGCCCTGGCGCACGCCTTCCACCAGGTCTTCCGGCGTGCCGACGCCCATGAGGTAGCGCGGCTTGTGGTCGGGCAGCTGATGGCCGATGTGGTCCAGCACGCGCAGCATGTCCGCCTTGGGCTCGCCCACCGACAGGCCGCCGATGGCGTAGCCGGGCAGGTCCAGCGCCTTCAGGCCGTTCAGCGATTCATCCCGCAGGTTCTCGAACATGCCGCCCTGGACGATGCCGAACAGGGCATTGGGATTCTCCAGTCGCGCGAACTCGTCCTGGCAGCGCTTGGCCCAGCGCAGACTCATCTCCATCGACAGGCGTGCTTCCTTTTCGGTGGTGATGTGGCCCTTGGTCTCATAGGGCGTGCATTCGTCAAACTGCATGACGATGTCGCTGTTGAGCACCGTCTGGATCTGCATGGAGATCTCGGGCGTGAGGAAAAGCTTGTCGCCATTGACGGGCGACGCGAACTTGACGCCTTCCTCGCTGATCTTGCGCATCTCGCCCAGCGACCAGACCTGGAAGCCACCGCTGTCGGTGAGGATGGGTTTGTTCCAGCTTTCAAAGCGGTGCAGGCCGCCGAACTGCTTCATGATGTCCAGGCCCGGACGCATCCACAGATGGAAGGTGTTGCCCAGGATGATCTGCGCGCCCATCTCCTCAAGCGAGCGGGGCATGACACCCTTGACCGTGCCGTAGGTGCCCACCGGCATGAAAATCGGGGTCTCCACGACACCGTGATTGAGCGTCATGCGGCCACGGCGGGCGCGGCCTTCGGTCTTGAGCAGTTCGAACTTCAGCATGGGGCGATTGTCGCAGGCCCGGCGCCGATAATCCGCCATGCCTTCGAGTCTTGCTGCCCCGGTCCACGCGGAATTGATCATCAAAAAGAGCCGTTTCATCGCCTGTGTGGAAGCGGTGGCGGACCGCTCTGCGGCGCTGGCGCGCGTGGACCAGCTGCGGGCGCAGCATCCGGGCGCGGCCCATGTCTGCTGGGCCCTGATGGCGGGCGGGCAATCCGCCGCCAATGACGATGGGGAACCCGGTGGTACGGCCGGGCGCCCGATGCTGGAGGTGCTGCGCCATCAGGACCTGGAAGGGGTGCTGGCCACGGTGGTGCGCTACTTCGGCGGCGTGAAGCTGGGCGCTGGCGGCCTGGTGCGCGCCTACACCGACGCGGTGGCGCAGGCGCTCCTGACTGGCGAGAAGGTGCCGATGGTGCGGATGCGGCTGCTGCGATGCCAGCTGCCCTACGCCCAGGAAGGCTGGCTGCGCCGGGAAGCGGAGCGGCAGGGTGCCGGGCTGGTCACCGTCCTCCACGGCGCGCTGGTGGACGTGACGCTGCGTCTGCCGGAGGCCGCTGCGGCGGATTTCATTCACCGCCTGAATGAAGCGGGCCAGGGCCGCATCGGTTGGTTGACGCCCGACGAAGGCAGCCCCGGCGAACTCGGCAACTGAGGCGGGAGTCGAGCGGCCTAGAATTGGCCACTTGTCCGGAGCCCGTGTGTGGCGGGCTGCGGCGTCCTTTTTGATCCCCTAACTGCGCGAGACGTTCCCGTGGCCGCAACCATCCTCCAAAAGATTCCCGCCGGCGAGCGCGTCGGCATCGCCTTCTCCGGTGGCCTGGACACCAGCGCCGCGGTGCACTGGATGCGCGGCAAGGGCGCGATCCCCTGCGCCTACACGGCCAACCTGGGTCAGCCGGACGAAAGCGATTACGAAGACATTCCCCGCAAGGCCAAGGCTTACGGGGCGGAGATCGCCCGTCTGGTGGACTGCCGGGCGCAGCTGGTGGCTGAAGGCATCGCCGCAATCCAGTGCGGTGCCTTCCACATCAAGAGCGGCGGCGCGACCTACTTCAACACCACGCCGCTGGGCCGCGCCGTGACCGGCACGGCGCTGGTGGCGGCGATGCGCGAAGACGGCGTGAACATCTGGGGCGATGGCTCGACCTACAAGGGCAACGACATCGAGCGCTTCTATCGCTACGGCCTGCTGGCGAATCCGTCGCTGAAGATCTACAAGCCCTGGCTGGACCAGACCTTCATCGATGAGCTGGGCGGTCGCAAGGAGATGAGCGAATACCTGATCGCCCACGGCTTCGACTACAAGATGAGCGTGGAGAAGGCCTATTCGACCGACTCCAACATGCTGGGTGCCACCCACGAGGCGAAGGACCTGGAGTTCCTGAACAAGGGCATGAACATCGTGAACCCGATCATGGGCGTGGCCTTCTGGAAGGAAGACGTCGTGATCAAGCCGGAGGTGGTGTCGGTCCGCTTTGAAGAAGGCGTGCCGGTGGCCCTGAACGGCCAGGTGTTCACCAGCCTGGTGGATCTGTTCATGGAGGCCAACAAGATCGGCGGCCGTCATGGCCTGGGCATGTGCGACCAGATCGAAAACCGCATCATCGAGGCGAAGAGCCGCGGCATCTATGAGGCCCCGGGGATGGCGCTGCTGCACATCGCCTATGAGCGTCTGGTGACCGGCATCCACAACGAGGACACGATCGAGCAGTACCGGATGAACGGGATGAAGCTGGGTCGGTTGCTGTATCAAGGCCGCTGGTTTGATCCGCAGTGCCTGATGCTGCGTGAGACGGCCCAGCGTTGGGTGGCGAGCGCGATCACCGGCGAGGTGACGCTGGAACTGCGTCGCGGGAACGATTACACGCTGCTGGATACGGTGAGCGCGAATCTGACGTATGCGCCGGAGCGGCTGTCGATGGAGAAGGTGGAAGACGCCGCCTTCACGCCGGCCGATCGGATCGGGCAGCTGACGATGCGCAATCTGGATATCTCGGATACGCGGGCGAAGCTGCAGGTCTACAGCAACACCGGGTTGCTGGGGGGGCAGAGCACCGGCAGCATCGGGTTGCTGACGCCGCCGAAGGAATAATTCGTTGGGCTGGGTGTGGGCCCGGCCCGATCACCCAGGAAAAAGGCCGCTGAGCGCAAACTCAACGGCCTTTTTGTTTGATTGGCTAGGAGGAGGCGCTTCGTACGAAGGAAGCAGGGCGGAGAACTCCTGGCGCGTCAGCTGCGGCGGCGGGCCAGGAATCCCAGAGCCGCCAGGCCGGCAATCATCAGCGCGTAGGTCTGGGGTTCCGGAACCGGGCTGATCTGCGGGTTGGTGCGCGGCACGATGTTGGCCACTGCACTCGCAAACTCCACCCGCACGCCGGTGTAGTTGTAGACCGAGTTGGCATCGTCCGTGACCACGAAACTCAGGGTGTTCACGCCCTGGGTGAAGTAGCTGGTGATGCTGCTGAAATTGGTCCAGCCGGTGTAGCCGTTGCCCTCAATGGTCGAGATGGCCTGGCCGTTGAGCAGCAGCACGCCACTGTTGTCCGTCGCCCAGCGGCCCGTGATGGAGGCCGTCGACGCGTCGTAGGCCGACAGGTCAAAACTCAGGGACCAGCTGACGACACTGTCCGTGGCCGAGCTGTAGTTGGTCTGCTGGTCGTTGCTCAGAATCAGCCACGACGACGATTCGGTGTTCGCAATCCAGTGCGGGAACGGGTCGGTGTTGCCGGTGCTCACCACGCCATACCCAGTCTGGCCCGAGAAATCGCCACCCGAGACGGTGTAGGTGTAGTTCTTGTCCGTCTCACCAGCGCTCAGACCGCTGCCGGTATTGACCAGACCCCCAATGGTGTCCGCCATCGCCACACCACCCAGCAAGGTGGCCGCCAGCGCGATAGGAGTGATTGCAAGCAGCTTCATAGATTCCCGATTGGTCAATGTGTTGGCAACGCGGGCACCGCCCGCCTCCCTCGTCCTCGGCAAGCAAGTGCCGGGCCCGTTGTCATGGAGCTCATTCTTCCAAAATGTGTGACTTTTTGCTCCCCGCGCACACGGGGGTCAGGCCTCGTCTTTGGTAACGATGAGGTAACGACCGTTGCTGCAAGGCCGATATTGGGGCGATGGGCGCACCAAACGAGATCTTGGGCACGATGTCGTCCGTGCGATGCACCGCTGCAGGGAAGCGACGAAGTGCAGCATGAAGGCCGGCGCTGAAGGTCGGCCCTCCTGGGCGGCTGTCAGGGGCGGCGGTCCAGCAACATCGCGTCGCCATAGCTGAAGAAGCGGTAGCGCTGCTCGATGGCATGCTGGTACAGCGCCATGATGGGCTCATAACCGGCCAGGGCCGAGACCAGCATCATGAGCGTGCTCTTGGGCAGGTGGAAGTTGGTGATGAGACGGTCCACCACGCGGAACTGGAAGCCCGGGGTGATGAAGATGTCGGTCTCGCGGGCCCCCGCGCGCAACGCACCGCCCACCGCCGCCGACTCCAGCGCGCGCAGGGTCGTGGTGCCGACCGCGGTCACGCGTCCGCCGGCTGCCTTGCAGCGCTCGATGGCCGCCACCGTCTCTTCAGGCACCTGGAACCACTCGCTGTGCATCTTGTGGTCGGCCAGTGAATCCACCCGCACCGGCTGGAAGGTGCCGGCGCCGACATGCAGGGTGACATGCGCCGTCTGGATGCCGCGTGCAGCGAGCCTCTCCAGCAGCGGCTCGTCAAAGTGAAGCGCAGCCGTCGGGGCGGCGACGGCACCCGGCTCGCGCGCAAAGACGGTCTGGTAGCGCCGGACGTCGTCGGCCGAGTCGTCGTGCGCGATGTACGGCGGCAGCGGGACGTGGCCGTGCTGCTCCAGCAGCTCGAAGGGGTCTCCGGACAGGCGCAGGTGAAAGAGGCCGTTGTCCGGACCGCAGCGGCCCAGCACTTCCGCATCAAATGCGTCGGCAAACCGCACCACCGCCCTCGGTTTCGGGCTCTTGCTGGCGCGCATGTGCGCCCAGACTTCCTGCGTTCCCGGCAGCACCCGCTCGATCAGCGCCTCCACCGCGCCGCCGCTGGCCTTGGCGCCATACAGCCGCGCCTTGATCACCCGGGTGTTGTTGAAGACCAGCAGGTCCTTGGGGTCGAGCAGCTCGGGCAGCTCGCGAAAGATGCGGTCCACGGGCGGCTGGGTGCGGCCATCGAGCAGGCGCGAGGCACTGCGCTCTGCCGCCGGATGCTGGGCGATGAGATCGTCGGGAAGCGCGAAATCGAAATCGCTGACGGTGAAGGTTCGGGACATGGAAGACGAGGGCCGGACAGACCCGTGCCGATCAGATGAGAAGGCCCGAATTCTCCCATCCGATGCTTTCCCGACGGGACGTCCTGGGTTCGCGAGATCACAGGCAGAATTCCGCTCCATGTCCGAGGTCCCTTCCACGTCGTCGAAAGCGCCGTCCAAAACGTCGTCCAAGGCGTCGTCCAAGGCGTCGTCCCAAGCACCGTCTTCGTCCAAGGCGGGAGACAAGCCGCCCGGCAAGGACGCGGGCGCCGCCGCCAAGTCCGCGCCGCAGAAGGCGATGGAGCGCATGGGGCTGACCCGCGACATCGACCTCGCGCTGCACCTGCCCCTGCGCTACGAAGACGAAACCCAGCTCACGCCGCTCGATGCTGCCCATGACGGCGACACCGTCCAGTGCGAAGGCGAGGTGATCGAATGCCGGATCGAGATCCGGGGCCGCCGCCAGCTGCTGGTGAAGCTGCGCGACGACCATGGCGGCCAGGTGCAGCTGCGCTTCCTGCATTTCTATCCCGCCCATCAGAAGACGATGGCGGTGGGCACCCGCATCCGCGCCCGCGGCGAGATCCGCGTCGGGTTCTTCGGGCGGCAAATGGTGCATCCCAGCTTCCGCAAGGTGGACGCGCAAACGCCGCTGGCCACTTCGCTGACGCCGGTCTACCCCACCAGCGCGCAGCTGCCGCAGGCCTATCTGCGCAAGGCGGTGGCCTCGGCCCTCAAACGCGCGCCGCTGGACGAAGTGCTGCCCCCGGGCATCGTCCCCGCCGGGCTGCCTTCGCTGCGTGAGACGCTGCAGTTCCTGCACCATCCACCCCCTTCCGCCGGTCTGTCGACGCTGGAAGATCACACCCATCCCGCCTGGCAGCGGCTGAAATTCGAGGAATTGCTCGCCCAGCAACTGAGCCAGCAGCAGGCACAGCGCGAACGCGCCCATCTGCGCGCACCCGTGCTGCGCGGCGCCAAGGGCGGCCTGCATGAGCGCCTGCTCGGTGCCCTGCCCTTCGCCCTGACCGGCGCCCAGCAACGGGTGACCGAAGAGATCGCCGCCGACCTCGCCCTGCCCCAACCGATGCACCGCCTGCTGCAGGGCGATGTGGGCTCCGGCAAGACGGTGGTGGCCGCCATTGCCGCCGCCGTGGCCATGGATGCAGGCTGGCAGTGCGCGCTGATGGCGCCGACCGAGATCCTGGCCGAGCAGCATTTCCGAAAGCTGATCGGCTGGCTGGAACCGCTGGGGGTGCAGGTGGCCTGGATCACCGGCAGCGTGAAGGGCAAGGCCCGGCAGAAGATGCTGGACGCCGCCGCGTCAGGCGAAGCGAAGCTGGTGGTCGGCACCCATGCGGTGATCGAGGACAAGGTGAGCTTCGCCCGATTGGGCCTGGCGATCATCGACGAACAGCATCGTTTCGGAGTGGCCCAGCGGCTGGCGCTGCGCAAGAAGCTGGCCGACAGCATCGTGGAAGACGACCCCGGTGCAGTGCCGATGGAGCCGCACCTGCTGATGATGAGCGCCACGCCCATCCCGCGCACGCTGGCCATGACCTACTTCGCGGACCTGGCCGTCTCCACCATCGACGAGCTGCCCCCCGGTCGCAGCCCGATCGTCACCCGCGTCTTCGCCGATGGCCGCCGGGACGATGTGATCGAGAAGATCGCGGCGGCGGTGCAGGACGGGCGGCAGGTGTACTGGGTCTGCCCGCTGATCGAGGAATCAGAAGCGCTGGACCTGAAGAACGCGACCGAAACCCATGAGGAACTGAGCGCTGCCCTGCCCGGCCAGAAGGTCGGCCTGCTGCACGGCCGCATGCCGCCGGCGGAAAAGGCCGCCGTGATGGCCCTGTTCAGCAGCGGCGAGATGAGCGTGCTGGTCGCCACCACCGTGATCGAAGTGGGCGTGGACGTGCCCAATGCCAGCCTGATGGTGATTGAACATGCCGAGCGCTTCGGCCTGTCCCAGCTGCATCAGCTGCGAGGTCGCGTTGGACGCGGCTCGGTGGCCAGCGTGTGCGTGCTGCTCTATACCGGGCCGCTGTCGGACACCGGCAAATCCCGACTGCGCGCCATGGCGGAGACCACCGACGGCTTCGAGATCGCCCGGCGGGACCTGGACATCCGCGGGCCGGGCGAATTCATGGGCGCGCGCCAGAGCGGCGCGCAGTTGCTGCGCTTTGCCGACCTGGAAGAGGATGCGCCGCTGCTCAGCGCGGCACGGTCACTCGCGCCCCGGCTCCTGGACCAGCATCCCCAGGCCGCGCTGCGCCAGGTGGAGCGCTGGCTGGGACACAAGACGGAATACCTCAAGGCTTGAGGGGGAGACGCTCCGCCCGCGGACGCACGCGCAGGCGCAGTCGCAGATGCAGCTCCAAGGCCGGCGTGTGGCGTCCCTCAGCCTTCCAGGTTGTCGATCAGCCGGGTCTGGCCCAGCTTGGCCGCGCCCAGTGCCACCAAGGGCTGTCCCTCCTGCGGCGCGCCGAGGTCATGCTGGCGCCGCAGGGTCATGTAGTCCGGCTGCCAGCCCGCATCGCGCATCGTCTGCAGGGCCTGCGCTTCGAGGCGCGCAACGTCCCGCTCGCCGTCGTGCCAGGCCTTGAGCAGGCCCCGCAGCGTCTGCGACAGCAGCAGCGCCCGCTGCTTTTCATCGTCGCTGAGGTAGCCGTTGCGGCTGGACAGCGCCAGGCCGGTCTCACTGCGCCGCGTCTCGCCGGCCAGGATGCGAATGGGCAGCGCCATCTGGTCCACCATGCGGCGCAGGACCATCAGCTGCTGATAGTCCTTCTTCCCGAACACCGCCACATCCGGCTGGACGATGTTGAAGAGCTTGTGCACCACCGTGCACACGCCGACAAAGAAGCCGGGCCGGAAATGCCCTTCCAGGATGTCGGCCAGCTCGGTCGGCGGATGCACCTTGTAGCCTTGCGGCTCGGGGTACATCGTCTTCTCGTCCGGCGCGAAAACGAAGTCGCAGCCCACACCGGCCAGCAGTTCCGCGTCGCGCTGCAGGGTGCGGGGATAGCGGTCGAAGTCCTCATGCGGCGCAAACTGCAGCCGGTTGACGAACACCGACGCCACGATGCGGCCCTCCGGGCCCACCGCTTCCCGCGCCTGCGTCACCAGGGCCAGATGGCCGTCATGCAGATTGCCCATGGTGGGCACGAAAGCGACGGGCGCATCACCGCGCAGCGCGGCGCGCAGACCGGGAATGTCGTGATGGATCTGCATGGCTTCAGTAGGTGTGTTCAGGGGCGGGGAAGGCGCCGGACTTGACGTCCGCCACATACTGTCCCACCGCGTCCTGGATGGACGACGCGCCCTGCATGAAATTGCGGACAAACCGCGGACGGCGGCCCGGCGTGACGTCCAGCATGTCGTGCAGCACCAGCACCTGGCCCGAGCATTCGGCACCGGCGCCGATGCCGATCACTGGAATGCCCAGGCTGCGGGTGAGCTCACCCGCCAGCGCCGCCGGCACCATTTCAAGCACCAGCATCTGCGCCCCGGCCTGCACCAGCTCGCGGGCATGGGCCTTGAGCTGGGCGGCGCCCTGCTCGTCACGGCCCTGCACCTTGAAGCCGCTCAGTGCCGTCACCGTCTGCGGCGTCAGCCCCAGGTGCGCGCACACCGGAATGCCGCGCTCGGTCAGGAAGCGCACCGTCTCGGTGGTCCAGCCGCCGCCTTCCAGCTTCACCATGTGCGCACCGGCCTGGGCCAGCTGCATGGCGCTGTGCCAGGCGTCCTGCGGGGACGTGTGATAGGTGCCGAAGGGCAGGTCCGCCACGATCCAGGCGTGCCGGCGCGCCCGCGCCACACACCGGGTGTGATAGACCATCTCCTCCAGGCGCACCGGCACCGTGGTCTCCTGCCCCTGCAGGACGTTGCCCAGCGAATCGCCGATGAGCAGTGCGTCCACGCCAGCCGTGTCCAGCAGGTGGGCAAAGGCCGCGTCATAGCAGGTGAGCATGGCGATCTTGTCGCCTGCGGCATGCATGTCCAGCAGTCGCTGGAGCGTGATGGGTTTTCTGTCTGTCGTCATGCGTCTCCCCGGGTGTTGTCCCATGGGTGGGGCGGCAGTGTACCGGGCGCGCCCAGGATGCCCGCTTTCTGAGGACAATGGCGACATGACCCTGACCGAACTGCGCTACATCGTTGCTGTCGCCCGCGAACGCCATTTCGGGCGCGCCGCCGAGGCGTGCTTTGTCTCCCAGCCCACCTTGTCCGTGGCGATCAAGAAGCTGGAGGAGGAGCTGGACGTCAAGATTTTCGAACGCGGCGCCAATGAGGTGACCATGACCCCGCTGGGCGAGGACATCGTCCGGCAGGCCCAGTCGGTGATCGAGCAGGCCAGTGCCATCAAGGACATCGCCAAGCGCGGCAAGGATCCACTGGACGGGCCGTTGCGCCTGGGCATCATCTACACCATCGGGCCCTATCTGCTGCCGGAGCTGGTGAAGCACTGCATCGAGGTCTATCCGCGCATGCCGCTGATGCTGCAGGAGAACTTCACCACCAAGCTGCTGGACATGCTGCGTACCGGGGAGCTGGACTGCGCCATCATGGCCGAGCCCTTCCCCGACGCCGGTCTGGCCGTGGCGCCGTTGTATGACGAGCCTTTCGTGGTGGCCGTGCCCGCCACCCATCCGCTGGCGAAGCGGGAGCGCATCTCCGCCGAGGAACTCAAGGCGGAAACCATGTTGCTGCTGGGCAACGGCCACTGCTTCCGGGATCACGTGCTGGAAGTCTGCCCGGAGTTCGCCCGCTTCTCCACCGACGCCGAAGGCATCCGCAAGAGCTTCGAGGGCAGTTCCCTGGAGACCATCAAGCACATGGTGGCCTCCGGCATGGGCGTGACCGTCGTGCCGGCCCTGAGCGTGCCGGCCCAGGTGCCCGACCATCTGCGCTACGTCCCCTTCGAGGCCCCCGCCCCGACCCGGCGGGTCGTGCTGGCCTGGCGCAGGACCTTCACCCGTTATGAGGCAGTGGCGGCGCTGCGCAATGCGGTCTATGCCTGCAAGCTGGATCGGGTGACCTTGCTGTCCTGACAGCGCGGCAAGCCGTCTCCATGGCGGCGCCGCCCTGACATCCCGGCGCCTCGCCGCTGCCCCATGCGCCACCGTCGGCGCCCCCGGCGGCTGCGGCTGCCGCTGCCCCCTGCCGCTGCACGGTGCCTGGCCCCCCATCGGGAGATCGCGGGGACCTCCTTTCGACACCCCGCTGCTCTGCCGTTTGGGGAATCGATTTTCTCTATCGCCGCACTTAAGCTATTTGCGTTGATCTATCGGCTGGCGGTTTTTACAGTTCTCCTCACGTCGCGTCGCGACACCGAATTCGAGGTCCGCCACCGCCCTGCCCCGGGCATGGCCCGGATCCCAACGCTTCTGAGGAGTAGCTGCAATGAGTGGCCCCACGACCCGTCCCGCCCATCCCGCCCAGTGCCCGGTGATGACCACCACCGCCGGCGCCCCGATCGCCGACAACCAGAATTCCCTGACCGCCGGCCCCCGCGGCCCGGTACTGATGCAGGACTACCAGCTGATCGAAAAGCTGGCCCATCAGAACCGTGAACGTATCCCCGAGCGCGTGGTGCATGCCAAGGGCTGGGGCGCCTTCGGCACCCTGACCGTCACCCACGACATCAGCCGCTTCACCCGTGCCAAGCTGTTCGGCGAGGTCGGCAAGAGCACGCCGATGCTGGCCCGCTTCTCCACCGTCGCCGGTGAACTGGGCGCCGCCGATGCGGAACGGGATGTGCGCGGCTTTGCGCTGAAGTTCTATACCGAAGAAGGCAACTGGGACCTGGTCGGCAACAACACGCCGGTGTTCTTCATCCGTGATCCGCTGAAGTTCCCGGACTTCATCCGCACCCAGAAGCGCCATCCGGTCAGCCACCTGCGTTCGGCCACCGCTGCCTGGGACTTCTGGAGCCTGTCGCCGGAAAGCCTGCATCAGGTCACCATCCTGATGAGTGATCGCGGCATTCCGGTCAGCCCGCGCTTCATGAATGGCTACGGCTCCCACACCTACAGCTTCTGGAACCGGGACGGTGAGCGCTTCTGGGTGAAGTTCCACTTCAAGACCCGGCAGGGCCACCGCACCATGAGCAATGCGGATGCTGCCAAGGTGATCGGCGAGACGCGGGAGAGCTATCAGGAAGACCTGTTCGGCTCGATCGAGGCCGGCGAGTACCCGCGCTGGACGATGTTTGTGCAGGTCATGCCGGAACTGGACGCCGACAAGACGCCCTACAACCCCTTCGACCTCACCAAGGTGTGGCCGCACCAGGATTACCCGCTGATTGAAGTGGGGGTGCTGGAGCTGAACCGCAATGCGGACAACTACTTCGAAGAAATCGAGCAGGCCGCCTTCTCGCCCAGCAACATCGTGCCCGGCATCGGCTTCAGCCCGGACCGCGTGCTGCAGGCCCGCATCTTCAGCTATGCCGACGCCCACCGCTATCGCCTGGGCACGCATTACGAAGCGCTGCCGGTGAATGCGCCGAAGTGCCCGGTCCATCACTATCACAAGGATGGGTCGATGAAGTTCTTCCGCACGCCCACCGGCAATGCCAACGCCTATTACGAGCCCAACAGCTTCGGCGGCGCCACCCAGGACCCGTCGGTGGCCGAGCCGCCGCTGCGGCTGCAGGGCGATGCGGACCGTTTCAACCACCGCGAAGGCAATGACGACTACGGACAGCCGGGCGCTCTGTTCCGCATCCTCGGGGCCGAGCAGCAGCAACGCCTGGGACGCAATATTGCCTCGTCGATGAAAGGCGTGCCGGCGTTCATCATCGACCGCCAGCTGGCCCACTTCGACAAGGCAGACCCCGACTACGGCCGCGTGGTGCGATCTGCCCTGAGCGAGCTGGACATCGAGTTCACCGCCTGAGCCACCGGCCGGGCTTGCGCCGGCCGTTTCGGCATCTTTTTCATCCACCACGCCGGGCGCCACGCGCCCCCGTCAACAGGAGAGCCTCATGAACCTCAAACCCGGACGTCACATTCTCGGACTGGTCATCGTCGCCGCGGGGGCCGCGCTCAACGCCCAGATGCTGGTGGACTGGATGCGCCACGGCACGGTGTGAGCTTCATGCGCTGGCGCAACATCGGCGACACCCGCTTCAGGTAGGCTAATCTCCCTGCCCGGGTGACCGCCGGTGGTCCCCCGATCTTCACCGACATTCCAGAGGAGTCCGCATGGCCAAGAAGTCCCCCGCCGCCCCCGCCAATGCCAACGTCAATGCCAAGGGTCAGCCCTCCATCAACATCGGTATCAGCGACAAGGATCGCGCCGCCATCGCCCAGGGCCTGTCCAAGCTGCTGGCCGACACCTACACGCTGTACCTGACCACCCACAATTTCCACTGGAACGTCACCGGCCCGATGTTCAATTCGCTGCATGCGATGTTCATGGCCCAGTACACCGAGCTGTGGAATGCGGTGGACCCGATCGCCGAGCGCATACGCTCGCTGGGTCATGCCGCACCCGGTTCCTACGCCCAGTTCGCCGCGCTCAGCTCGCTGCCGGACGCGCCCGCCACGCCGCCCAAGGCGCTGGAGATGGTGCGCATCCTGGTGGAAGGCCATGAGGGTGCGGCCCGCACCGCCCGTTCGCTGTTTCCGCTGGTGGACAAGGCCAGCGACGAGCCCAGCGCCGACCTGTTGACCCAGCGCCTGACGGTGCACGAGCAGACCGCCTGGATGCTGCGCAGCCTGCTGGAAGACCGCTGATCAGCCCACAGCCTTGATGCGGCCCTCGCGACGGGCGGCCACCAGCATCGAGGCCAGGGCGCAAGACGCCAGCCGGGCAGCCTGCGAATCGGCCCGGCTGGTGAGGATGATGGGCACCTTGGCGCCCAGCACCACCCCGGCCGCATAGGCATGGGCCAGAAAGCTCAGGCTCTTGGCCAGCATGTTGCCGGCGTCCAGGTCGGGCACGATCAGCACATTGGCCTGCCCCGCCACCGGCGAGACGATCCCCTTGATGCGCGCCGCTTCCGGGTCGATGGCGTTGTCCATCGCCAGCGGACCATCCAGCACCGCGCCGGTGATCTGACCCCGGTCCGCCATCTTGCACAGCGCCGCCGCCTCCAGGGTGGACGGCACCTTCGGATTCACCGTCTCCATCGATGACAGCAGCGCCACCCGCACCTCGGGCAGCCGCAGCGCATGGGCCAGGTCGATGGCGTTCTGGACGATGTCCACCTTCTCTTCCAGCGTCGGGACGATGTTGATGGCTGCATCCGAGATGATCAGCGGCTGCGCATGCCCGGGCACATCCATCACAAAGCAGTGGCTGACCCGGCGGGCGGTCCGCAAGCCGTTTTCGCGGCGCACCACGGCGCTCATCAGTTCGTCGGTGTGCAGGCTGCCCTTCATCAAGGCATCGACCTGACCCCGCAGCGCCAGTTCGACCGCGAGATCGGCGGCGGCATGGCTGTGCGGCACATCGTGCTGTTCGTAAGGGGAGAGGTCCACGCCCGCCTGCGCTGCCGCCTCGGCCATCTTGGCCACCGGGCCGACGAGCACCGGCTGAATCAGGCCTTGGGCCGCCGCGTCCACCGCCGCGAGCATGGCAACGTCGCTGCAGGGATGCACCACCGCCACCCGCAGCGGCGGATATTGACGAACCGCATCAAGCAGGCGGTCATAGTGAGGATGGGCAGACGGCATGGATCGACTCCTGGGCTGGTCCGAGGCATCCTACAGTCGGTGCAACGGCCCGGCAGGACGGTTTGATCAGGAACCGGTGACCGGCCTCTGTGGAGCAGGCATGGATCCTCGGTTGGAAGGTGAGTTCATCGCGGTGGTGAATGCGGGATCGTCGAGCGTGAAGCTGTCGATGTTCTCGCTGCATGCGCGGGAGGAACAGCAGGCGCGGGCGGCCCAAGGCCCTGCGCAGGGGCCCGCCGGGCAGGAGCGACGGCCCACGGCGCAAGCGCTGCCGCTGCCGTTGCCGCTGCGTCTGGAGCTGCACGCCCAGGTGGAAGGCCTGGGCACGGCGCCGCATTTCGAGGCCCGTCATGCGGACGGCAGTCCGGCCGGCCGTCGGGACTGGCCGGTGCGCTCCCTGCCCCACGACCAGGCCATCGACCATCTGGTGGCCTTTGTGGCGGAGGAGTTCCCACAGATCGAGATGCTGGGCATCGGGCACCGGGTCGTGCATGGCGGCACCGCCTATGCGCAGCCGGTGGTGGTGACGCCCGAGGTGCTCGCCCACCTGGACACGCTGGTGCCCCTCGCCCCGCTGCATCAGCCGCACAACCTGGCCCCCATTCGCCGCGCGCTGACCGCCTGGCCGCATCTGCCGCAGGTGGCCTGCTTCGACACGGCCTTCCACAGCACCCAGCCGGCCGTGGCCCAGCCGTACGCCCTGCCCCACGCGCTGTTCGATGCTGGCGTACGGCGTTACGGCTTTCATGGCTTGAGCTACGAATACCTGTCCACCCAGTTGCCCGCCGTCTCGCCACGCCTGGCACAGGGACGCGTCGTGGCGCTGCACCTGGGCAACGGCGTCAGCGCCTGCGCGCTGCGGGCGGGCCGCAGCATCGGCAGCAGCATGGGCTTCACCGCCGTGGAAGGCCTGCCGATGGGCACCCGCAGCGGCTCGGTCGACCCGGGTGTGCTGCTGTACCTGATGGATCAGCAGGGCATGGATGCCCGGGCCCTGGAGCGGCTGCTGTACCAGCAGTCGGGCCTGCTCGGGATGTCCGGCGTCTCCAGCGACATGCGGGCCCTGCTGGCCAGCGAGGCCCCGCGGGCCCGCTGGGCGGTGGATGTCTTCGTGCACCGGATCGTCCGGGAGATCGGCGCGCTGGCCGCCGACCTCGGCGGGCTCGACGGGCTCCTCTTCACCGCTGGCATCGGGGAGCATGCGGCGCTGATCCGCCAGCGGGTGATGGAGGGCTGTGCCTGGCTGGGCGTGCAGCCGGACCTGGCGGCCAACGAAACGCCACCCGGGCATTCATCGGCCGCCTGGCGCCTGACCGCCACGGGCAGTCCTTGCGAGGCCTGGGTCATCCCCACCGATGAGGAACGGATGGTCGCCCGTCACACCTACGCCCTGCTCACCGGCGACGGGAAGGCGGGGCCGCCCTGACGGAATCCGGCTGACCGCGGCGGGCGTCCCGAAGTTTCCGCTTGGGGCTGGCGCCCGGCAGCGCTACAGTCGGCGCAGCATCATGCATATCGCCATCCTCTCCTTTGACGGATTCAATGAGCTCGACTGCTTCGTGCCGCTGAGCCTGCTCAACCGTCTCAAGCCGATGGGCTGGTCCGCCGAGCTGTGCGGTCCGGGCAGTATGGTGACGTCCATGAACGGGGTGAATGTGCAGCTGCAACGTCCCCTGGAATGGGCCAATGAAGCGGATGCAGTCTGGTTCGGCGCGGGGCTTTACACCCGGGCCATCGCGGAGAACTCCGCGCTACTGGACCGCCTGCAGCTGGATCCCACCCGTCAACACTTCGCGGCCCACGGTGCCGGAGCGCTGCTGCCGGCGCGCCTGGGCGTGCTGGGTGAAGTTCCCGCCTGTACCGACGGCACCGCCCGCCCCTGGCTGGTGGAGGCCGGCGTGCGGGTGCTGAGTGAGCCGTTTTATGCCCGCGGGCCGGTGGCCACCGCCGGGGGTGGGCTGGCGTCGCTGTATCTGTCCGCCTGGCTGGTCTGGCAGAAAGCCGGGGAAGCCGCTGCCCGGGAGATGCTGGGCCATGCGGCGCCTGTCGGCCAGAAACCGGACTATGTCGACGGCCTGATGGCGGTGGTGAAACCCTTCATGGCGGTCGCTTCGCCCCCCGGTCCGCCTTGACCGGCAGCCATCGCCCATAATTGCGGGTTCGCCACTTCGGCAACCCCCTTCGGCCCCTCGCGGCCTTCAGCGCGCCTGACCGGGACTTTTTCCCCGGGCCCGGGTGCGAGCTCTCCTTCGCGCCATGTCTACCGACCAACCCAGCCGAATCCAGTCCGAAGTGCGCCGCCGTCGCACTTTTGCCATCATTTCCCACCCTGACGCGGGTAAAACCACCCTGACCGAGAAGCTGCTGCTGTTCTCGGGCGCCATTCAGATCGCCGGATCGGTGAAGGCCCGCAAGGCCTCGCGCCATGCGACCTCCGACTGGATGGAAATCGAAAAGCAGCGCGGCATTTCCGTGGCGTCCTCGGTGATGCAGATGGAATACCGCGACTGCGTCATCAACCTGCTCGACACCCCGGGCCACCAGGACTTCTCCGAAGACACCTATCGGGTGCTGACGGCGGTGGATGCGGCGCTGATGGTGATCGACGCGGCCAACGGCGTGGAGCCGCAGACGCGGCGCCTGCTGCAGGTCTGCCGGGCGCGCAACACGCCCATCCTGACCTTCGTCAACAAGATGGACCGGGAAGTCCAGGAGCCGCTGGCGCTGATGGACGAGATCGAGCGCGAGTTGGGCATGACGGTGGTGCCGTTCACCTGGCCGGTGGGCATGGGCAAGCATTTCCACGGCGTGATGGACCTGCGCCAGAAGCGCATGCGGGTGTTCTCGCCCGGTGAAGACCGGGTGGCCGGCGACGAGGAAGTGCTGGATGGCCTGGACAACCCGGCCTATGCCGAGCGCTTCGGCATGCAGTACGACAACGCCCAGGGCGAGATCGAACTGGTGAACGAAGCCGCGCCGACCTTCGACCTGGACGAATTCCTCAGCGGCCGCCAGACGCCGATGTTCTTCGGCTCTGCGGTGAACAACTTCGGCGTGCAGGAAGTGCTGGATGCGCTGGTGGAACTGGCCCCGCCGCCGGCCGAACGGGCCGCCATGCAGCGTGTGGTGCAGCCGGAAGAGCCGAAGTTCACCGGCGTGGTGTTCAAGATCCAGGCCAACATGGATCCGGCACACCGGGACCGGATCGCCTTCCTGCGGGTGGCCTCCGGCCACTTCGAGCGCGGCATGCGCCTGAAGGTGGTGCGCTCCGGCAAGGAGCTGCGGCCCAACACGGTGGTGAGTTTCCTGAGCCAGCGTCGTGAGCTGCTGGATGAGGCCTTTGCCGGCGACATCATCGGCATTCCCAACCACGGGGTGCTGCAGCTGGGGGACACCATCACCGAAGGCGAGGCCCTGCAGTACACCGGCCTGCCCTTCTTCGCGCCGGAAATGTTCCGATCCGTGGAAGTGGCGGATCCGCTCAAGACCAAGCAGTTGCGGGAAGGTCTGCGGCAGCTGGGCGAAGAAGGGGCGATCCAGGTGTTCCGACCGGAAGCCGGCAGCGTGCTGCTGCTGGGCGCGGTGGGTCAGCTGCAGTTCGAAGTGGTCGCCCACCGGCTGGAGCATGAGTACAACGTCAAGGCCCGCATCATGGCGGCACGCTACAACGTGGCGCGCTGGGTGACCTGCGACGAGGCGGACGGTGGGGAGAAGGAGCTGCGCCGCTTCATCGACCACAACGCCCATCGTGTGGCCTGGGACGCGGTGAACGCGCCGACGGTGCTGCTGGAATATGCCGGCGAGCTGCGCGCCATGCAGGAGAACTGGCCCAAGATCAAGTTCCACGCGCTGCGGGAGCATGCGGGGCTGGTGTTCCAGCGGCAGATGGACGCTTGAGTCGAGCGGGGACGGCCACCACCGGTTGAGCGCCGATGGCCGTCCCCTTCAGGCCCTTGGGCCCTTGGGCCCGCAAAACGATCAGGGCTTGATGCTGTAGTTCACCGGCACCCAGACGTAGCCCTTGCCCTCGGACCGCAGATGGCCGATGCCCGGGAAGGACACGTGCGCCACGGCGACGTAGTAGCCCTTCTTGGCAGCATCGGCGAAGGCCTTCTCACGCTGCGGAACGGCACGCTTGGAGTCGCTGTCGAAGTTGATGGCCACCGAAGGCGTCGGGAACTGGACCGCCGCCACGTGCATCAGGTCGCCCCAGACCGCGAGCTGCTGGCCCTTGCTCTCCACCATGTAGACGGTGTGACCCGGCGTATGGCCCGGAGCCGGCACGGCACGGATGCCCGCCATCAGCTCGGTCGCGCCGTCAAACGGCTTCACGCGACCCGCGTCCTGATAGGGTTTGAGTGCCGCGATCACGCCGGGGAAGAAGCCGCGATGGCCTTCCGGTTCCTTCGCAGCGTTGGCTTCATTCAGCCAGTGATCGGCATCATGCTGGTCCATGCGAACCACCGCATTCGGGAAGACCGGCTTGCCGTCCTGCGTCAGGCCACCCGCATGGTCCGGATGCAGGTGGGTGATGTAGATCTCATCGACCTGCTCGGGCTGGTAGCCCGCCGCCTTCAGGTTGGCCAGCAACCGGCCCGCCGTCGGGCCGAAGAGGCCGGCCGCGCCGGTGTCGATCAGCACCAGCTTGGTGCCGGTGTTGATCAGATAGCCGTTCACCGAGGTCTCGACCGGCGGCTTCAGGTAGTTCTTTTCCAGCGCCTTCACCACGGTGCCAGGCTTGGCCTTGTCCATCAGCTGGTCGACCGGCAGGTCCAGCGTGCCGTCGTTCAGCGCGGTGATCTCGAAGTCCCCGAGCATCATCCGGTAATAGCCGGGCGCCTGGGTCTTGATCTGCGGGGCTGCGGCCTGCACGCCCGCGGCGGCCAGTGCCAGGGCCAGACCCAGGGTGGCAAAGCGATGGTTCATACGACTCATGAGGACTCTCCTTTTCAAGCGTGAATGCACGCGGAAAACTCAGTGGGTCGCGAGCATATCCAGAGTGCATTCAATCTGCCTTCGGCCAGAGAGAAGACCTTCTCCTTGGGGGGAAGTGAGGGTTAGCCCTTGCGCAATGCTACGTAAAGGGTTTTACGCTCGCCGCAGCGGCGGGCCGCGCCCTAAATTCCACACTCCACTACAGAGGCTCCGGACACCGGCGCCCACCCTTGCGCCGATGAGCACACTCATCCTGGAGACACGCAAACTGACCAAGGAGTTCAAGGGCTTTACCGCCGTGGACGCCGTGGACCTGCAGGTGCAGCGCGGGCACATCCATGCCCTGATCGGCCCCAATGGCGCCGGCAAGACCACCTGCTTCAACCTGCTGACCAAGTTCCTGATTCCCACCCGCGGGCAGATTCTCTTCAACGGCATCGACATCACCGGCGAGAAGCCGGCGCAGATCGCCCGGCGCGGTGTCATCCGCTCGTTCCAGATTTCCGCCGTCTTCCCCCACCTGACCGTGCTGGAGAACGTGCGCATCGGACTGCAGCGCTTCACCGGCACCAGCTACCACTTCTGGCGCGGCCTCACCGCCCTGCGCGCCCTCGACGACCGGGCCCTGGCCCTGCTGGAGCTGGTGGACCTGCGCGACGCCGCCGCCCTGCGCGCCGCCGACCTGCCCTACGGCCGCAAGCGCGCCCTGGAAATTGCCACCACGATGGCCATGGAGCCCGAGCTGATGTTGCTGGACGAACCCACCCAGGGCATGGGCCACGAAGACGTGGACCGGGTCACCGCGCTGATCAAGCGCGTGGCCGAGGGCCGCACGGTGCTGATGGTGGAACACAACATGAAGGTCATCAGCAGCATCGCGGATCGCATCACCGTGCTGGCCCGCGGCGCGGTGCTGGCCGAAGGCGACTACGCCACCGTCTCCCGCCATCCCGCCGTGCTGGAGGCCTACATGGGCACGGACAGCGCCGAGCTGCAGGGAGCACACGGATGAGCGTTCCCGCCCTCGAAATCCAGGGCCTGCAAGCCTGGTACGGCGAAAGCCACATCCTGCACGGCGTGGACCTGTCGGTCCCCCAGGGCCAGGTGTTGACGCTGCTGGGCCGCAACGGCGCGGGCCGCACCACCACCTTGCGCGCCATCATGGGCCTGACGGACCGCCGCAGCGGCTCGATCAAGGTTCATGGCCGGGAATGCGTCCACCTCTCCACCCACCGCGTGGCGCGGCTGGGCCTGGGCTACTGCCCGGAAGAGCGCGGCATCTTCGCGTCGCTCAGCACCGAAGAGAACCTGCGGCTGCCGCCGCCGCTGAAGGGCGGGCGCGGCAAGCGCATGAGCGAGGACGAGATCTACGCCATGTTCCCCAACCTGGCGGAGCGGCGTCACAGTCCGGGCACCCGACTCTCCGGCGGCGAGCAGCAGATGCTGGCGGTGGCCCGCATCCTGCGCACCGGCGCGGACATCCTGCTGCTCGACGAAATCTCCGAGGGCCTGGCCCCGGTCATCGTCCAGGCCCTGGGCCGGATGATCCGCGCGCTCAAGGCGCAGGGTTTCACCATCGTCATGGTGGAACAGAACTTCCGGTTCGCCGCGCCACTGGCGGACCATTTTGTGGTGATGGAGCACGGGCAGGTCGTTGAGTCCTTTCCCGCGGTGGAGCTGGAGGCCAAGCGTGCCCTGCTCGACCAGTTGCTGAGTGTGTGATTCCCCCCCAAACAGGCCCCTTCCAGAAGGCCGCGAACCAGGAGACCAGCATGCAAGTCCCAACCCGTTCCTCCTCCTCCCTCAAACCTCTGGCGGCTGCCCTGCTGCTGGCGGGCGGGGCCGGTGGCGCGAGCGCACAGATCTCGGGGGATGTCGTGAAGATCGGCATCATCACCGACATGTCCAGCGTCTATGCGGACATCGACGGCGCCGGTGGCGTCGAAGCGGTGAAGATGGCGATTGCCGATGCCAAGGGCATGGTCGCCGGCAAGAAGATCGAATTCGTCTTTGCCGATCACCAGAACAAGGCGGACGTGGCGGCCTCCAAGGCGCGGGAATGGTTCGACACCCAAGGCCTGGACCTGCTGATCGGCGGCACCAATTCGGGCACCAGCCTGGCCATGGCCAAGGTGGCGGCGGAGAAGAAGAAGCCGTTCATCTCCATCGGTGCCGGCACCTCGCGGCTCACCAATGAGGAATGCACGCCCTTCACCATCCACTACGCCTACGACACGGTGGCCCTGGCCAACGGCACCGGCGCCGCGGTGACCAAATCCGGCGGCAAGACCTGGTTCTTCCTGACGGCCGACTACGCCTTCGGCACCTCGCTGCAGGCGGACACATCGGCGGTGGTCACCAAGTCGGGTGGCCAGGTGCTGGGCAGCGTCAAGCATCCGCTCAACGCCAGCGATTTCTCCTCCTTCCTGCTGCAGGCGCAGACCTCCAAAGCGCAGATCCTGGGCCTGGCCAATGCGGGCGGCGACACCATCAACGCCGTGAAGGCCGCCAACGAGTTCGGCATCACCAAGACGATGAAGCTGGCCGGCCTGCTGATGTTCATCAACGACGTGCACTCGCTGGGTCTGAAGACCACCGAAGGCATGTACCTGACCGACAGCTGGTACTGGAACCAGAGCCCGGAAGCGCGCACCTGGAGCCGTCGCTTCTTCGAGAAGATGAAGCGCATGCCCTCCTCGCTGCAGGCGGCGGACTACTCCGCCACGATGCACTACCTGAAGGCGGTGGAAGCGGCCAAGACCGACGACGGCGAGAAGGTCATCGCCCAGATGAAGGCCACGCCGATCAACGACTTCTACACCAAGGGCAGCATCCGCAAGGAGGACGGCCGCGCGGTGCACGACATGTTCCTGCTACAGGTGAAGTCGGCCAAGGAGTCGACCGAGCCCTGGGACTACTTCAAGGTGGTGACCCGCATCCCGGGTGAAGAGGCCTTCACCAAGCTGGCCGATTCGAAGTGCCCGCTGGTGAAGAAATAAGCTCTACCGCTCACAGGTCTGCGCATGACTGACATTTTTGGAGTGCCCCTGCCCGCCTTGCTGGGCCAGTTGCTGCTCGGGCTTGTGAACGGCTCGTTCTATGCGATGTTGTCGCTGGGACTGGCCGTGATCTTCGGCATGCTCAACATCATCAACTTCGCCCATGGCGCGCTCTACATGATGGGCGCGTTCCTGGCGTGGATGGGGCTGGAGTACTTCGGCATCAACTACTGGGTGATGCTGGTGCTCTCGCCGCTGGTGGTGGGGGTGTTCGGGCTGGTGATCGAGCGGCTGCTGCTGAAGTGGCTCTACAAGCTCGATCACCTCTACGGCCTGCTGCTGACCTTCGGCATCACGCTGGTGATCGAAGGCATCTTCCGCTCGTTCTACGGCGTGGGCGGTCAGCCCTATTCCGTGCCCGACGCGCTGGCCGGCGCCACCAATCTGGGCTTCATGATCCTGCCCAACTACCGGGCATGGGTGGTGGTGGCGTCGCTGGTGGTGTGCCTGGGCGTGTGGGCCCTGATCGAAAAGACCTCGCTGGGCGCCACCCTGCGGGCCGGCACCGAGAACCCGCGGCTGGTGCAGGCCTTCGGCGTGAACGTGCCGCGGCTGGTCACCCTGACCTACGCCGGTGGCGTGGCGCTGGCGGCCTTTGCCGGCGTGCTCGCGGCACCCATCCTGCAGGTGAATGCGCTGATGGGGTCCAACCTCATCATCGTCGTGTTCGCGGTGGTCGTGATCGGGGGCATGGGCTCCATCCTCGGTTCCATCCTTACGGGCCTGGGGCTGGGCATCGTGGAGGGGCTGACCAAGGTGTTCTATCCGGAAGCCTCCAACACGGTGGTGTTCGTGATCATGGCGCTGGTGCTGCTGGTGCGGCCGGCCGGCCTGTTCGGCAAAGAGAAGTAAACCCAATCAGGACGCGGCGGGTCACGCGACAGTCATGGACAAAAAGACAACGGGTTATGCGGTGTTGCTGGTGGCGGTGGGCTTGCTGCCGCTGCTGGGGGTGTATCCGATCTTCGCGATGAAGGTCATGTGCTATGCCCTCTTTGCCTGTGCCTTCAACCTGCTCATCGGATTCACCGGACTACTGAGCTTCGGGCATGCGGCGTTTCTGGGCACGGCGGCCTATGCGGCCGGTCATGCGATGAAGGTGTGGGGCTTCCCGCCGCTGGTGGGCATTCTGTTTGGCACCGGCATGGCGGCGGTGGCGGGGCTGGTGTTCGGGCTGCTGGCCATCCGGCGCTCGGGCATCTACTTCTCGATGATCACGCTGGCGCTGGCGCAGATGCTGTTCTTCTTCTTCCTGCAGGCGTCGTTCACCGGCGGGGAGGACGGCTTGCAATCGGTGCCGCGTGGCACGCTGCTAGGGGTGAATCTGGAGAACGACACCACGCTGTTCTACCTGGTGCTGCTGATCTTCGCGCTGGCCTTCTGGCTGATCTACCGCACGGTGCATTCGCCGTTCGGGCAGGTGCTGACGTCGATCCGGGAGAACGAGGCGCGGGCGATCTCGCTAGGGTACGACACCGACCGATTCAAGCTGCTGGCCTTTGTGCTGTCGGCGGCGCTGGCCGGGCTGGCGGGCGCCACGAAGACGCTGGTGCTGGGCTTCGCCACGCTGACGGATGCGCTCTGGACGACCTCCGGTCTGGTGATCCTGATGACGCTGGTGGGCGGCATGGGCACGATGGTGGGCCCCATCATCGGGGCGCTGCTGATCATCGCGCTGGAGAACAAGATCGGCGACCTGGGCCAGTGGCTGGCGGGCCTGACCGGCATCCAGTGGTTTGCGGGGCTGGGCGAATCGGTGAGCTTGGTGACCGGATTGATCTTCATCCTGTGCGTGCTGCTATTCCGCCGCGGCCTGGTGGGCGAGGCCGGCGCGCTGTGGGAACGGATGCGCCGACCGGCTGGAAATGCTCGTTAAATCGATCCTTAAGGGGGTTAAGGATCGATTTTTGGTGCTTTGTTATTGAAGAAGACGCGGCGGCTCGAAATGCTCGTAATATCGAGCCTTAACCTACTTAAGGCTCGATATTACGAGCATGAAAACGCTTCAAACCGCCGCGACACCCGAGCACCTGCTACGGCAGGCGGAGCAACTGGGCAGCTTGCTGTCGCGCCTTCGCAAAGCGCGCCAAGTACGCCAACTGGATGCAGCGACTCGCGCTGGCGTATCGAGAAACACTGCGTATCGAATTGAGCGTGGTGAACCCGGCATCGCGCTGGGACAAATCCTGCGCTACCTGGATGCAATCGCACCCGGCGCTACCCTCACCGACCTTTTGACCGAAAGGGACCCATCGCTCACTCAATGGCAGGCGCGCAAGGAGGGACAACGAGTTCGGGGTCTCACCAAGTCCGAACTTGAAGATCTCAACTTCTGAACCATGGCGACGAGCGACACACCGCTGACGGTTTTTGCCCACATCAACGGGGGGTGGGCACCTTGCGGCCAACTGCGGCTCACGGAGCGGGATAACACGCCCGTCGCCTCAGACTTCGCGTACGGATTGAACTACCTCAAGCGGCCGGATGCGGTCGAAGTCGATCCGGTGAGTCTCTCCATCGCAAATCGCAGTCAGGTGAGCGGGCAGCGACTGCGTCCTGTCAACAATCTTGAACTCTTCGGAGGCATTCGGGACGCAGCACCTGACGCTTGGGGTAGGCGCGTCATCGAGGCGAAACTGAAAGTCCCGGCCAACACGCTTCCGGAATCACAATATCTGCTTCATGCCGGCAGCGAACGAGTCGGTGCGCTCGACATCCGGCGTTCGCTGCAGGACAGCCCAGCTCCGGGCCGAACTGATTGGCACAGCCTCCAGCACTTGATGGAAGCCGCTGAGCGAATTGAGGCTGGATTGCCCGTTCCAGCCCACCTCGACACGATCTTCCTGGCTGGAACCTCACTGGGTGGCGCACGCCCCAAGGCTTCCGTACGTGATGATGACGGCGTGTTGTGGCTCGCCAAGTTTTCGAGTGCGCAAGACCGCGTCGACGTACCCGCCATCGAAAGCGCATCGCTGCAGCTCGCACGAGTGGCTTCCCTGACCGTTCCCGACGTTCGCACGACGTGGGTCGGCGACAGGCGCGTCATGCTGATCAAGCGTTTCGACCGGATCTGGCATCCCTGCACGTCCGTGATGTCGCCCCACAGCAGCGCCGAGACGCCTGCATCGACCGAACATCGATTGCCGTTCAACAGTGGACTGACACTGCTCGGATGCGACGAGTCGGAGTCGCGCACGAAGGGCTACGGCGACCTGGCGGACGCCATTCGCCGGCACGTTCACACCGATTGCGTCCGTGACAACAATGCGGAGCTGTTCAAACGCATGGTGTTCAACATCCTGGTCAGCAATGATGACGACCACCTTCGCAATCACGGCTTTCTCTGGGACCCGACCTTCAAAGGCTGGTGTCTGAGCCCGCTGTATGACGTGATGCCCCGCGCCAGTCTGGCTTCCGAACGCTTCTTGCACCTCTCCATTGGTCCCCAGGGACGTCTGGCCACGCTAGACAACGCACTTGCCGCCGGCGCCCGGTTCTCGTTGCCAGAGCGTGAGGCGCTTCAAGCCATCGACCAAGTCTGGCGCGTTGTCCGCCAATGGCGCATGTACTTCGACGAGTTTGGCGTCCAGGAACAAGACATGGAGCGGATCGCGCCCGCCTTCCGGCACATCGACGACATCTCCTCCACAGAGCTTCGCCGCAAGCTCCCTTGATCGCTGCATGCCCCACAAGCACGACAATGTCGTTATGAATTCCGCCGCCCCCACACAGGACCAGCCGTCCCGGCTCTCGCTCTACCTGAACCTGATCCGCTGGGACCGGCCAGCGGGTACCTATCTGCTGCTGTGGCCCACGCTGGCGGCGCTATGGATGGCGGCGGACGGCTGGCCGGGCTGGCATCTGCTGCTGGTCTACGTGCTGGGCACCTTCCTCATGCGCAGCGCGGGATGCGCCGTCAATGACGTGGCCGACCGGGACTTCGACAAACACGTCAAGCGCACCGCCCAGCGCCCCGTCACCAGCGGCCAGATCTCGGTGCGGCAGGCGCTGACGCTTGGGGCCGTCCTGTCGCTCATCGCCTTCGGCCTGGTGCTCACCACGAATGCGCCCACCATCCTGCTGTCCTTCGCCGCGCTGGCCGTGACCATCCTCTACCCGTTCACCAAACGATGGGTGTCCATGCCGCAGGCCGTGCTGGGCGTGGCCTTCTCCTTCGGCATTCCGATGGCGTTTTCCGCGGTGCTCGGCGGCCGGGAATGGTCGCTGGAGGCGGTCCGGGCCTGCGTGCCGCTGCCCGCCTGGGGCTTGCTGGTGGCCAACCTCTTCTGGGTGCTGGCCTACGACACCGAATACGCCATGGTCGACCGCGACGACGACATCCGCATCGGCATCAAGACCTCCGCCCTCACCCTGGGACGCTTTGACGTCATCGGCGTGATGAGCTTCTATGTGATCTTCCTGGCGCTCTGGACCACCCTGGGCCTGCAACTGGGCATGGGCCACTGGTTCCTCGCCGGCATGGGCGTGGCCGCCGCGCAGGTGGTGTGGCATTACCGTCTCATCAAGGACCGGACCCGGGACGGCTGCTTCCGCGCCTTCCGTGAGAACCACTGGGTCGGCTTCGCCATCTTCGCGGGCACGGTGCTGGATCTGGCGCTGCGCTGATCGGGACCGAAGCCGGACCTCCCGTCCGGCGACCATGCCAAGCCAGGAGAGCGGCAGTCAGTCCCCATTGCCGTGGGGGCATGACGGCCGCCAGGCGCTTAGAGCGCCTCCATCCGCGCGAGCGCCGCCACCAGGTCCGACTGAGTCAGGATGCCGACCAGACGCGCTTCGGGACCCACCACCGGGATGTGATGGTGGCCGGTCGCTGCGAACAGCGGCACGAGTTCCGCCAGCGGCCGGTCGGCGCTCACCACCCGCACCTGCCGGGTCATGATCTGCCCCACCACTTCAGGCTTGCTGCTGTGGGTCAGCGGGCTGGCCTGCAGCAGCCGGCGCAGACGGGTCGGCCAGTCCTCGTGCAACTCCAGGGACGCCTCGCGCATGAAGTCATGCAGCGTCACGATGCCGACGACACGACGCGCCCGGTCGATCACCGGCAGCGCCTTGATGCGGTGCTCCCGCAGCATCGACCAGGCCTCCTGCAGCGGCGTGCCCCACTCGACCACCTGGAGCTGGGTGGACATCACGTCTTTACAACGCAACGTGGTGATGCGGCGCCGGGTGGCCAGCAGCCCCGCCTCGTTGAGGATGTCGCGCAGATCGTCACGCGGGACGTCCAGCACCTGGTTGTAGCGGGCGAGGACGGCGTCCAGGTCGGCTTCGCGGAAGAGGTCCTGGGGAGAGGACGCCGAGGCGCTTGAGGCGGCAGCGCTGCTGGCGGAGGCCGCAGCGCCCGCACCCGACGGGGTCGCTCCCTGCGGATGCGGATACCGCCGCCCGGTGAGGCTGTTGTAGGCCATGCCGGCGGCCACCATCAGGCAGGAGTTGAGCAGCACCGGCTCCGCGGCGAAGGACCAGTCCTTCACCCCCACCAGCACCATGAGCAAGGCCGCTGCGCCGCCGGGAGGATGCAGGCAGCGCAGCAGGAACATCAGGCCGATGGCCAGGGCCACGGCCACCGCCGCTGCCACTTCCAGCCACGCCCCCAGCCAGTGGACGCACGCAATGCCCACCAGGGCCGACGCGGTATTGCCGGCCACGACCGCCCAGGGCTGCGCCAGCGGGCTGGCGGGCACGCCGAAGACCAGCACCGCGCTGGCCCCGAGCGGTGCCACCAGCCAGGGCAATCCGGCCCCATGGGGCATCAGCCATTCGCTTAGCCCCGCCGTGACCAGCAGCCCGAGGCAGGCACCCAGCACCACCCGCAGCCGCTCCCGTCCATCGACCCGCAGCGGCGCCGGACGCAGGGCCTGCGCCCATTGGCGCAGCGCAGCCCAGGACCCACGCGAGGGCGGAGAGGGAGGTGTGGGCGAGGAAGAAGTCATGGCCATCAGCGACGCCGCCGCTTGAGCCGCAAGGACCCCGGCGACCGCTCCGCCACTTCGGGCAGGAAAAGCTCCATCACTCGCAACTTCATGCCGTGACGGGTGAAGACGGAATTGCGCGACCACAGCATCTGGCCCGGCGCGGGCGTGCCGACCGCCTCGGCCCACTGCCGTGCCATCTGACGCCGGGTGTGCCCATGGCGGGCCAGGCGGCGTGGCTGCAGTTCACTGCGGTGAATGCGGGGATCCTCGTACAGCAGATGGCCCAGCGGACGCGCCCCCAGGCCCTTCACCGCTTTCCACGGTCCGGCCAGTGCGCTGGCGTGGACGGCGGACCGAGCCCAGACCAGCGGGCGTCCATCCACCCGCAGCAGCACTTCCCGCACCACCGTGCAACCGCGCCGCGGCAGGTCCAGGGCCGCACGCTCGGCCGCGCGCAACGGCGCGACCTCCTGGCGCAGCACCTGCACCTCGTAACGTTGGCCGGTGGCCGCGAGGCGTTTGCTCAACGAGCCCGGTGCACGCAGCCAGGCGCGCAGGCCCCAACGGTCGGCGATGCCCATGCCGGTCGCGGTTCAGCGGGATCCGGACGCACGTCCGAATTCATCCCCGAGTTCCTGTGCCCGGTGATGGGCCGCCGCGACGGCATGCCGCACGGCTTCGCCGACGCCTTCCGCATCCAGACGGCTGATCGCCGCATGGGTGGTGCCGCCCTTGGACGTGACCTTGGCCCGCAACTGGGCAGGAGATTCATCCGATTGCTGCGCCAGCGCTGCCGCCCCGGCACAGGTGGCCAGCGCCAGTTCGCGCGCCTGGGCTTCGTCCAGGCCCAGCGCCTGACCGGCGGCGATCATGTGTTCGATGAGATAGAAGAAATACGCCGGGCCGGAGCCGGAGAGCGCGGTGACGGTGTCCAGGTCCGATTCCTGACGGACCCAGACCGTGCGGCCGGTGGGTCGCAGCAAGGCGTCCACCACCGCCCGGTCTGCTTCGGACACACCCGTGCCCGCGAACAGCCCGGTGATGCCCGCGCCGATGAGCGCCGGCGTGTTGGGCATGCCGCGCACGACGCGTGCACCGCCGGTGGCGGCGGCGATGGCATCGGTCCGCAGACCCGCCATCACCGACAGCTGCAGCGCCTGCCCGATGAAGGGCGCCACCGGGGCAGCGGCCTCCTGGAACAGTTGCGGCTTGACGGCCCAGACCACGGTCGCCGCGCGGCTCAGTGAGGCATCGGCTTCGGCCAGGGCCGCCACGCCGAACTCGTCTTGCAGACGGTCACGCTGGGCGGCCATCGGCTCCACCACCAGCAGGTCTTCGGCCGGATGGCCCGCGCGGCGCAGGCCGCCGAGGATGGCGCTGGCCATGTTGCCACCACCGATGAATGCGATGCAGGAGCTCATGGCTGCCAGTGTAGCGGTCACGGCTGCGGGAGGAAGACCCCGGCGACGCTCCGGCCCTGCAGTTGCCGACACAGCTCGCCCAGCGTCTGCACCGCCTCGCGCTGGGCGTCGTCCATCAGGTAGCCGGCGTTGATGCGGATGCAGCGGTCAAACCGCATCGAGTTCGAGAACATCGCGCCCGGGGCGATGCGCACGCCACGCGTCAGCGCCGCTTCGAACAGCGCCATGGAGGACAGGCCTTCCGGCAACTCAACCCACAGGTTCATGCCGCCGGGCGGCAGGCTCATGCGGGTGCCCTCCGGCAGATGGTCGGACAGCAATTGCGCCATCACTTCCCGTTGATCGGCCAGCCGGGCCCGCAGCGAGCGCAGATGCCGCGCCATGTGCCCCGCCATCAGGAACTCCGCCACCGCTGCCTGGCCCAGCATCTCATTGGGACGGCTCTGGGCGTACTTGAGCACTTCCACCCGCGCCTGCCATCGCCCGCCCGTCATCCAGCCGAGCCGCATCCCCGGTGCCAGCGTCTTGTGCAGGGAAGCGCAGAAGATCACCCGTCCGGTCTGATCCCAGGACTTGATGGCGCGCTGCGGCTGGTCCGCCAGGGCGGCATAGGTGTCATCTTCAATGAGGGCGCGGTCCATCTGCTCGCACCAGGCCAGCAGCGCCTGCTTGCTGTCGTCCGGCATCAGCGACCCGAGCGGGTTCTGCAGGTGTGGCACCACCACCACCGCCTTGAGTCCCGGCTCACGCCGCGCCGCTTCCTGCAGGGCGGGCAGCGAGAGCCCGGTGTGCGGACTGGCAGGGATCTCCAGCGCCCGCAGGCCCAGGGTTTCGAGAATCTGGAGCAGGCCGTAGTACGTTGGCGACTCGACGGCGACGGTATCGCCCGGCTGGGTGGTGGCGCGCAGCGCGATGCCCAGCGCCTCCGTGCAGCCGTGGGTCACCAGCACCTGCTGCGGATGGAGCTGGAGGCCGGCGTCGAGCGCCTGACGCGCCAGCGCCGCCCGCAACAGCGGATGCCCCCGCGGCTCCGGTGCCTCGCCCAGCAGCTCGGGACGACGTCGCAGCAGCCGCTGGGCTTGCAGCGCCAAGGCCTTGACCGGGTACAGCGATGGCGCGGCGCAGGCGCCGCCCAGATGCACCCGCACTTGCGCCTGACCCGCCTGCATCAACACGGTCGACACCCGCTGATGCACGCCGACGAACTGCGCCGGATCCGCCCGGCTCTGACGAGGCTCAGCGGCGCGGGCCAGACGAGGACGCGGCGCCCGCACGAAGTAGCCGGCACGCTGCCGCGCCTGAAGCAGGCCCTGACTTTCGAGCAGCCGGCAAGCCTGCAGCGCAGTGGTCAGGCTGACACGATGCAGCCCCATCAGGGCCCGCACGGACGGCATGCGACTGCCGACGGGCATCGTGCCGCTGTGGATGGCATGGCGGTAGTGAGCTGCGACCTGCTCATACAGCGGATCGGCACCCGGTGCCAGGCGGCCTGGAAGGCTCGAAGCGGGCGCCAACCGCTCAGGAGAGAGATGATCGACCGCTGGATCGGGGCCGGGTGACGGGGCGACTGGCACGGTGCTCATGGGGACATTCTGCGATGCCGCCCGACGTCGCAAGCAGAACAGGGGGACGGGATTCGATACGGAACAGCGTCAGCCAGGCGGCTGTTATCGACAACAAACCGGGGCGCTGTACCTGTTTCCGCGGGCTGTGCGTTCAGACACTGGAGGCCACTCCTCACCCGTTCAGGATGGTCGCCATGTCTCACACCGCTTTCCAGATTCAGCCTCGCACGCGCACGATGTGGCGGCTGTGGCTCCGAGGCCGGTGGGGGCGACTGGCGACCGCATGGAGCGGGCTTTGGCTGCGCCACCGTGCCGTGGAGGCAGCGGCGGGGACGACGCCCCTCGACACGACTGCCAGCGCGACGGTTGCTGCCGGGACCACGACGCTGGCGCTCCAACCTGGCCAGCAGCAAGAGGTCTGGCTGGCCCGCGGCGCGGTGCTGCATTTGCATCGTGGCCGCATCGAAGGCCGGGACCCACCGCGATTCAGCTGGCTCCCGGCATGGGCGGACGGCGCCGCATCCGTCTGGACCTTGCGGTCCGGGGAGGTCCGGGTGATGGCGCAGTCCGGCTGGGTCTGCCTGACGGGAAGCCAGGCCGGCCCGGGGGGCCCGGGTGGGTGCGAACTCAGTGCACGCCAGCCAGCAGTGCCGCGTTCCCGCCGGCGGCCGCGGTGTTGATCGTCAGCGTCTGCTCGGCCGCAAAGCGGTAGAGCTGGCGCGGATGCCCGGCTTCCGCGGCCGGGATCACCGGCAGGATGGCGCCGTCCCGCGTGGCCAGCGCGCGTTGCACCGGGGCCAGCAGCGCCGCAGGCGCCACCACACCGGCCAGTTGGCGGGCAGCCAGCACCGGCGACAGCTGATCCGCCGGCAACAGCGTCACCGCCGCCGCCGCTACACCGCCGCGCAGCAGCGCCTCGCGCAGTTCCCGGGTCACATCGCTGCCGCCCACCACCGCCACGGCGTTGCCCGCCACCAGTGCAGCGGCCAGCGAACGAGCCAGCTCCACCGGCGTCAGTCCCTGCGCCAGCACCGCCATCACCCCGCGGCCATGCAGGCGCAGCTCGTTGCTCTCGCCCGTCGGGCCCGGCAGCGACTGGTCCGCCAGCGCGGTGCGGGCGCTGCGGGCAATCTCCTGCCAGGCCTGCGTGACCTCCGGTCCCTGGCCGGCCGCAGCGCGCTCGATCAACGCCGCACGCTCACCCACCGGGCGGCTCGCCCAGGCCTCATGGGCCTTGAACAGGCCGGCCAGATCCGCCGGTGCGGACAGCGTGAGGACCGCGGGCGTGTCGTCCATCACCGGGGTGGCCACCACCGGCGCTGCGAATCGCAGCAGATAGTGCGGGCCACCCGCCTTCGGGCCGGTGCCGGACATGCCTTCTCCGCCGAAGGGCTGCACGCCCACCACCGCGCCAATGATGTTGCGGTTCACATAAACGTTGCCGATGCGCGCTTCCGATGCCAGGCGCAGGGCACGGCTGTCGATGCGGGTCTGGATGCCCAGGGTGAGGCCATACCCGAGGCCGTTGATCTCGCGGACGACGTCTTCCACATCCCCGCTCCAGCGCACCACATGCAGCACCGGGCCGAAGATTTCCTTCTTGAGCTGCGCAATGCTGGACAGCTCCACCGCGATCGGCGCGAGCAGGCGCGGGCCGCCGTCCGCCAGCGAGGCTTCAGCGATCACGCGTGCATCGGTCTTCAGGCGCTGCACGTCGCCGGAGATGGCCTGGAAGGCCTCGTTGTCGATCAGCGGGCCGACATCGGTGGCGAGGTTGGCGCTGTCGCCCACCCGCAGTTCGCGCACGGCGCCGCGCAGCATTTCGATCACGCCATCGGCCACCGCTTCATGCACGGCCAGCAGGCGCAGGGCCGAACAGCGTTGCCCGGCGCTGCGGAAGGCGGATTGCACCACCGCATCGATGACCTGCTCCGGCAAGGCGGTCGAGTCCACGATCATCGCGTTCAGGCCGCCGGTTTCGGCAATCAGCGGCAGCGTGCCGGCACCGGGCTTGCTGGCCAGCTGACGGTTGATGATCTGCGCCACCTGGGTGGAACCGGTGAAGCACACGCCCGCCGTGACCGGAGAGGCCACCAGACGCGCGCCGACCGTTTCACCCTGCCCATGCAGCAATGCCAACGCATCCGCCGGCACGCCTGCGGCATGCAGCAAGGCCACGCATTCGCGGGCCACAGCCGGGGTCTGCTCAGCCGGCTTGGCGGCCACGCAGTTGCCCGCGGCCAGCGCGGCCACCACCTGGCCGGCAAAGATCGCCAGCGGGAAGTTCCAGGGCGAGATGCAGACGAACACACCACGGCCGTTCAGCGACACGCCATCGTCGGCCAGGCGCTCGGCCTCGTCGGCGTAGTAGCGCATGAAGTCGATGGCTTCGCGCACTTCCGAGATGGCGTCACCCAAGCTCTTGTGCGCTTCCTTGACCAGCAAGGCGCAGTAAGCCGGCAATGCGGCCTGCAGCGCATCCCCCGCGCGGCGCAGCACGGCCGCGCGCTGGGCCACCGGCGTGGCGTTCCATGCAGGGAAACCGGCCTTCAGGCGCGACAGGGCTTCATCCACCTCGGCATTGGTCGCCTCGGCCAGGGTCGGCACCTGGCAGGCCGCCAGCGCGTCCAGCAGCGGCTGGCGATGGACCGGCACCGCCAGGTCCAGGCCCTGGGAGTTGTCACGGCCGCGGCCGGTGTGATCGCGGAACAGATCGAAGGGCAGGGGCAGGCTGGGCTGCGGCTGGATCAGCGTCAGCGGGGATCCCAGCAGCGCTTCCGGCGCCACCTGCGGATCGGCCAGCTGATGCACGAACGACGAGTTGGCACCGTTCTCCAGCAGGCGGCGGACCAGATAGGCCAGCAGGTCGCGGTGCTCGCCGACCGGCGCATAGACGCGGCAGGGAATGCTGCCGTCCTTCAGCACTTCGCGGTAGACGCCTTCGCCCATGCCGTGCAGGCGCTGCATCTCGAACTTGGCGCCCAGCGCCCGGGCCATCTGCAGGAGGGCCGCAATGGTGCCGGCGTTGTGGCTGGCGAACTGGGGATAGATGACGTCGTGATGCTGCAGCAACGCCTGGGCGCAGGCGAGGTAGGAGACGTCGGTATGCGGCTTGTGGGTGAAGACCGGATAGGTGGGCAGGCCCTGCTCCTGGGCGCGCTTGATTTCGCCGTCCCAATAGGCGCCCTTGACCAAACGAACCATGAAGCGGAGGCCGTGCTTGCGAGCGATGGCCGCGACCTCATCGACGACAGCGCGGGCGCGGGTCTGGTAGGCCTGCACCGCCAAACCGAAACCGCGCCAGTCGGGGAAGTGACTGGCGATGCGGGCGGCGAGCGCATCCAGCAGTTCCAGCGACAGCTCGAGGCGGTCCACCTCTTCCGCATCGATGGTCAGGTTGATGTTGGCTTGCGCGGCCTTTTCCACCAGTTGCCAGACGCGCGGCAGCAGCTCGGCGTAGACGCGCTCACGCTGGAGCACTTCATAGCGGGAGAACAGGGCGGAGAGCTTGATGGAGATGCCGTCGCTGCCTTCCGGCGACTCGGCGCGACGCCCGCCTGCGATGGCAGCGATGGCGGCGAGGTAAGAAGCTTGATAGCGCTCGGCGTCCCGTTCGGTGCGGGCGCCCTCACCCAGCATGTCATAGGAGAAGCGCAGCTGGCGCTGCACCTTGCGGGCAGCGTCGGCTTCGGCCATGGCTTCGCCGATGTTGCGACCCAGCACGAACTGGCGACCCAGCAGCTGAATGGCCCGGACGGTGGCAGCCACCACTGTCTGCGCGCCCAGGCGCTTGAACAGGCCGGTGTCGGCTTCGGCGTCGGGCAGGAATTTCTTGGAGAGCGAGATGGCGCTGGCCGCCAAACCCGCCAGCATCTTGTGCGGGCCGTCGGAGCTGCCGTCGAAGTCGGCGCGGCCGAGCTGGTCGGCGGTCAGGGCGATGGCGGTTTCCGCATCGGGCACCCGCAGCAGCGCTTCGGCCAGACGCATCAGGGCCAGGCCCTCGGCGCTGGTGATCGGATATTCCCGCAGCAGCGACTCCATCGCCCAGAACGGCGCCGGGTTGCTGCGCACCTGCTGGACCCAGGGGCGGGCCTGATCGATGACCGAGGCCCAGTTGAGCTTCTGCAGTTCCCCGGCCAGGGCGTTCACCAGCGGCAGTTCGTCGCGATACGGATCCGGCAGGCGGGTGGTTTCCGGTGGCAGGGCAAAAGCGGTCATGACAGTCCTCTCGGGGAGCGAGACTCGGGGCAGATTAGTGAGTGGCGCTAATGTAGGGAGGCTCGGACTGGATTAAATTCGGTTCCAATGCGGTATCGCCGATATTTATCCAGCCATGAACCTGCCCGACGACCTGGACAAGATTGACCTGCGCATTCTGCGCGTGCTGCAGCAGGATGGGCGCATCAGCAACCTGAAGCTGGCGGAGGAAGTGCACCTGTCCGCGACGGCGGTGCTGGAGCGGGTGAAGCGGCTGACGCGGGACGGCTACATCCTGGGCTATGAGGCCCGGCTGAATCCGGCGAAGCTGGGGGCGTCGATGCTGGTGTTCATCGAGATCCTGCTGGACCGCACGGTGCATGACGTGATGGACAACTTCCGGGCGGCGGTGCAGTCCCGGCCGGAGATCCTGGAGTGCCATCTGGTGGCGGGGGGGTTTGACTACCTGCTGAAGACGCGGGTGTCGGACATGGCGGCCTATCGGGAATTCATCGGGGCGTCGATCTGGACGCTGCCGGGGGTGCGGGAGACGAGGACGTATGCGGTGATGGAAGAGGTGAAGAGTACGACGGCGTTGCCGTTGTGAGGCGGCGGGGGGTTGGTCAGCTGATTTGAACCAACAGAGTCTCTTCTGGGAGAGCCGTCTCGGTGCGGTTGAGAGCGCCATCGCGAGCGCGGGGGCGATGGGCGGCGCTGGAGCTGGATTTCATCGAAATCAACTACTTCGTATTCGCGACACCTTTGTCAGCGGCCGACCGCGCGGACTTACGAAGCTGCTCCTCGACATGGCTACGCAGGTTGTGCCATCCGGCGATCTGAAGCGCCTTTGATGCCGCTTTGCGAACGGGCTCCCACGTTGGGTCCGTGAACATCTCGACCTCATTCCACTTCAAGGCCAACGCCGGAAGTTGATGGCATTCGTTCAAGACCTCTGCGAGCTGACTTTCCAGCGTGGGAAAACTTGATTCCACGCAGCGCCGGAAGTCCTCAACTTCAGTCATCAAGCCTTCGATGTCGCATTCGGGGCAGCAATTCATTTGCTTGCTCTGGACTGAGGAAGGCAAGTGGAGGAAGTCGAGCGCTTTCATGCCATGGCACGCGTCACTCACCAGACGATGTTCGTCTGTGGCGAACCAAGCCCAGAATCCAAGCTCAAAATCGTCTTTCATTCGCAATCGCTCCGGCAGGTAGAAGGGACCAAACGGCTTGAAAGCTGCAGTTCTGCCAGCATTCGGCCGCCGCGGTCAGACCGCCGGGCGAGCCCAGTCCTTTAGCCCGAACGGACCGTTCGGCGGCGCGGTGGTCCCAAGTGCCCGCAGGTCATCCGGGTTCCACAGAGAACCGAAGTCGTCATCGACCACGCACGCAGGGAAGGTGTCTATCAAGCGTTGCAAGACATCGAGGGATGCACCTGCTGCCGAACCACGGCACCTGCAGAAGCATGCCGCTGCAGAAGGTGGCGCACCCAGGCGCCGGACCACCTCGTCAAGCTCGGCTACCGTCAGTTCCTGCCGCCATTGCTCCTCACCGTACATAAAGAAGACGAACGTCTCGGGATCACTGCTTTGTTGCAGGACCTGAAGTTCACTTTCGAGGCGTTCAGGGGAGAACCCACGGAAAAACGCTATGACACCGTCCATGATCAGCTTCCTGCGCGTTCGCTTCTGACCGGTTGCCGCCCGTCGGTTGACCAAGTCTAATGCCCGCTTTCTATGCAAAGCTGCCGGTCGCGCAGGATGATGCCTTCGAGCTGTTGCCATCGTTTGGGTCTTGGCGGGAATGACGTTTCTCGCTTCCATTTCCCCGAGTTGACCTTAGCCACTATCTGACGACTCCGCACCGTGGCACCTTGCGGCCTGTACGAGCCCTGCGCTCATATCTAACGAAAAGGACCTTGAACGTGCCGAGCCCCCGTCCGCCGACCATTGGCAATCCTGCGCAACCATCCGGAGCGACTTCGCCTGGCGCCGGTTCAAAAATCCTTTACGTTAACAAGGTCGGTAGCGATGGCTGGCTTCAGGCCTTGGCCAACAACTCCAACGAACGGGTGTCCCTTTTTAAGTATGCGCAGGTCGCGGACGTCCAAAGCCGTGGTGGGCGTACCTACTTCAAAGTGATGGAGGGAGTCGCTAAGGGCAGAACGCTGAGCTTGACTGACGCCAATGCAAGAGAACATCTCGGTCCGATTGGTCCGAAACGCACGCCGGCGCACATTACCGTGACCTACGGTAGCTATGACCCGAACTGGTACTCAAAGGCTCGAGATGAGCGCCTACCCCAGCAGACGGCTACTCTGGACATTGCCGGTGTGAAGTCAACGGTTACGATGAATACCGTGTGGGGCACTGGCTACTTCCCCTTGCCACCCGGGAGTTACACGGTGCTGCTGCCTGATGTTCCGCACGATGCGAACATGACTCGCTTTTATCGACGCGTGGAGCCCCAACTGACTTTTGATCAGGTCTGGTTCCCCATTCTGTTTGGTAACAACAGCCGCTATGTTCATATCGGCAACGTCTCTGATGGTTGTGTCACAGTCATGGACTTTGCCCGGTGGCCCTCCATCCACGAGGCCTTGCTGAGTCATCGCACGGTGGACGGGCGAGGCGTTGCGCTTCTGACGGTGAAGGGCAAGCCGGAGCGGGAGCGATGAGCGCCAGCAGTATCACGAAGGCCGTATTCATCGCGACCCTCATCGCAGTGGTCTCATTCCGGCCAGCGCATGGGGACGGTCTGTCCGCATCTGAAGAAGATCGCAGGGCAGCAGCGGCGCTCAATGCCGAAGGCGATTCTGCTTATCGAGCAGGTAGGTTCGACAAGGCGCTGAAAGCCTACATGAACGCCTACCCCAACTATCCAAACGCTCACGCATACCTGATGGCTGGGGACACCTATTGGCGGGCCGTGTTGGCGGCCCATACGCCGCAGAGTTTGAGCAGTGCCCCGGACTCCTGCGCCATAACAAACAAGTTCTTTGCTGAAGATGCTCAGCGGAGCTTGGACCAGCATTACCGGCCCGGTCTTTCCCTGGCTGCCAGGGAGGTGAAGGACTCAAAGGGTCCAACCACCCTGCGCGAGCGCTCAATCAAATCCGCAGCCTGTCTCACCACCATTCAGGCCAAATACGCTGCGCTTCCCAAGACCGCATGCGTGGATCTGCGCGAGGTCTCGGCGTGTCTCGGAGAGCCGCTGCGGCCATGACGTGTGGTCTGGGGCGCCAGCGCCCCCTTGCAGATCGTTGCCCCGGCATTCAAGACAACGCCATACTGCCCACCCCGCCCTCTCCATTGCCGTTGATGTCGCGCCAACTCCACCCCCTGCCCCTCCTGCTCGCCGCCTTGGGCTTCGCGTTCGCCTCCGCCGCCCAGGCCGCCATCCAGGAAACCATCGTCCGCCTCCCCGCCCGCGTGAGCGATGCCTACGGCAAGGTGGTCGAGCAAGACATGGTGGTCACCCTCTTCGAAGACGACGCCCCGAGCAAGACGCTGCGACCGATCGCCGTCCTGCTGCACGGCCGCGCGGCGGACGCTGCCAAGCGGGCCGCCATCGGTCGTGCCACCTACCGCGCCAATGCCCGCTGGCTGGTGCACCAAGGCTTTGCAGTCGTGGTCCCCACCCGCATCGGCTACGGTGAGACCGGCGGCGAGGATGTCGAAAGCTCGGGCACCTGCAACAACAAGCACTATCCCCCCGGCTATCAAGCCGCCGCGGAGGAATCGCTGGTCGCCATGACCTTCATGCAGAAACGGCCCGGCGTGGACCCGGACCGCGTGGTGGTCATCGGCCAGTCCTACGGCGGGGCCACCGCCATCGCCATGGCCGCCATGAACCCGCCCGGCTTGAAGGCCGCCATCAACTTTGCGGGCGGCGGTGGCGGCAATCCCGAGACGCAGCCACAAGAGCCCTGCGCGCCCCACCGCATGCGCCAGATGTTTGCCAGCTACGGCAAGACCGCCAAGGTGCCGACCCTCTGGATCTACACCGAGAACGACCAGTGGATGGGCGCCAAATACCCGGTGCAATGGCATCAGGCCTTCGTGGAGGCCGGCGGCATCGGGGACTTCATGCAGTTCGGACCCAACGGGAAGGACGGCCACGGCCTGTTCACCCAGGCACCGGACGTCTGGAAACCTCACGTCAGCGAGTTTTTGAAACAGCAGGGCTTGGTGGCCGGCCAGGACTGATATCGGCCCCCGCCGCGGAGGGACCTGCTTCCAGGCCCCCTCTCCAACCCGCCCCTGAGCGGGCTGCCCAGCGTGAGGCCATGAGCGGACAGTGGCGTACCTCCCCACTTCACGGCGCCCTTGCCGGCCCGTCCCGCTCCATGGCTCTGTTCCCCTCTCCCGCCTTGCGGCGCCCCGCCGCCCTGGCTGAACCCAAAGCCTCGGCCCCGGCGCCGACCACGCCCGCCGCCCTCCAGCCGCCGGTCGACGCCGGCGGCCGCGGCTGGTTCGACTCCAGCTACCTCCTGCGCCGCGGCCTGGAGGTCCGCGAGATCACAGCACGCGAGTGGATGATCCTGACCCGTGCCAGTCCGCCACCGGCGATGCGGCCCGGCGGTGCATCTCCTGGCGGGTGTACGGATGCTCCCGGCCTGACAGCGCCAGGCTCAGCGCCGTCACCCACTGGTGGGTGCGCGCCGGCGGGGTGAACCACGGCGCCGCCATCAGCATCGCCAGCATGACCAGCGACAGCCCGGCACTGCGGCGCAGCACCCGCACCGAGGTCTCGCCATCGGTGCCAGGCCGTGCCTCCCACAACGCAAACAGCGCCACCGCCGCGCCCAGATCGAAGCCCAACAGGGCTTCGGATGCGGAATGGGCGCCCACCGGCAATCGGGAATAAGCGATCAGCGCCGCGAGCCCCAAAGCCAGGCACAGACCCAGCGCCCGCAGTCCGGCCGAACGCACCGCCTGCAGACCGAGCCATGCCAGCAGCGGATACACGGCCGAGGCGCAGACCGCATGACCCGAAAAGCCGGTGAAGTCCCAGGCGGCGATGCCCAGCTCCCAACCGATGAACGCCAGCTTGGACAGCATCGTGAGCCCGAACACCAGCACGAAGCCGGTCACCCAGCGCTTCACCACCGTCCGCTGCCGCTTGCAAGCCCACAGGCCCGCCACGGCCACAGCCGCCATCGGCAACAAGACCTGCGCCTCACCGAGACGGGTGAGTACATGCCAGAACGCAAGGGTCGATGCAGGGGAATCAGGCGCCAACACGATGAAGCGGGTATCCAGGCAAAAGCAGAGACGGCAGCCAGGCCACCCGGAGGTCAGGGGCGCGGCCGAAGAACGCGCAGCTTAGCGTCTGGAATGCGACCCGAAACGCACGCCGCCAGGGGCCGTGCCGATCCGGTCACACTCGTGCGGCCTTCAGGCCAGTTGCAGCCGCTTGACCGGCGGACGACGCAGCGCCTCCGGCGGTGGCGTCGTGACAAAACTCTCCGACGGCATCGGGCGCCCATACAGCCACCCCTGCGCCCAGTCGCAGCCTTCCCGGCGCAACCATTCCGCCTGTTCCTCGGTCTCGACGCCTTCGGCCAGCACTTCCATCTGCAGGCTGCGCGCGAGCACGATGACGGTCCGTGCAATCGCCGCGACGTTGGCATCGCTGCCCAGCTCGTTCACAAAGCTGCGGTCAATCTTGAGCGTGCTGACCGGCATGCGCTTCAGATAGGCCAGCGACGAATAGCCCGTGCCGAAGTCGTCGATGGCCACACGGACACCGCGCCGCGAGAGCCGGCTCAGCAGGCTGATGGCCTGTTCCGCATCTTCCAGCAGCAGGCTTTCAGTGACTTCCAGCTCCAGCGCCTGCGGCGGGCAACCGGTCTCGGTGAGGATGAAATCCAGCGTGTCGATGAAGTCCGGCTGCCGCAGCTGCCGCGCCGACACGTTCACCGCCACCTGCTGCGGCTTGCCCTCCTGACCCTGCCAGCGCGCCACCTGCGCGCAGGCCTGCTCGAGCACCCAGCGTCCGATCGGCACGATGAGGCCGGTCTCTTCCGCGAGCGGGATGAAGTCGGCCGGGGAGATCGGGCCGCGGGTCGGATGCCGCCAGCGCAGCAACGCCTCGGCGCCGATCAGGCTGCCGTCGGAGAGCCGGACCTGCGGTTGGTACTCCAGCCGGAACTGCGCCGCCTCGTTGGCCTGGCGCAGGGCATGGGTCAGCTCGAAGCGCTGCTGCACCGCCTGCGTCAGCTCCGGTCGGTAGGACTGCACCGAGCCCCGCGCCTGCAGCTTGGCCCGGCACATGGCCACTTCCGCATTGCGCAGCAGCTCGTCGACCTGAATGCCGTCGGCCGGGAACAGCGCCAGGCCTACGCTGGCGCCCACATTGAAGCGGTGATGGTCGATGACGATCGGCTCGTCCATTGCCTGGATCAGCCGGTCACCCAGACGCATCGCGGTCTCTTCGTCCACCAGACCCGACAGCACCACCACGAATTCGTCGGCCCCCACCCGGGCGACCGAGTCGGAGACACGCACCACATTGACGAATCGGGCCGCAGCGGTCAGCAGCACCTGGTCGCCTGCGGCATGGCCGGCAATGTCGTTGACGTCCCGGAAGCCGTCGAGGTCGATGTAGAGCACCGCCACGCAGGTCTGGTCCCGCTGCGCGGTGCCAATCTGGCGGGCGATGCGGTCCCGCAGCAGCGCTGCATTGGGCAATCCGGTGAGGCTGTCATGCAGCGACTGATGCAGCAGCTCAGCCTCGGTCATCTTGATGCGGGAGATGTCGGTCAGCACGCTGAGGTAGCTGACCTGCGAGGCTGTGTCCGGCCCTGCCGCTTCGCCGGGCACCTTGACGAAGGTGGCCCACATCGGAATGGTGTCGCCGTTGCTGTGGCGCTCGGTGACTTCTCCGCTCCACTTGCCGTGCTGCTGCACCTCTGCCCAGAGCTCACGCAGCTTGTCGGGATCCTGATCGCCTTCACGCAGCATCAGCGGCCGCTTGCCCAGCAGGTCTTCCCTCGTCCGGCCGGTAATGGCGCACAGGGCCGGGTTCACATCGCAGATGCGCAGCTCGGCGTCCAGCACCATGATGCCTTCGCCGCAGTGTTCGTAGACGGTCGCCGCCCGTCGAGCCGCCTCGGTGGCCCGCTGAAGTTCGGTCACGTCGCGGGCGATGGCGACCTGGCCCAGCGCCTGATCTTCATCCCGCACCTCGGCGCTCAGCACGTCCAGGCAGCGGGAACGACCCTGCTCGTCGACCCGCCAGCTGAGCGACCGGCCCCCGTCGTTGCCGGTGTTCCAGTGCAGCGGGCGGCGCAGTTCCTCGTCGCGGCGACCGAGCAGTTCGCCTTCGGTCATGCCCACCAGACGCTCGAAGGCCGGGTTGCAGCCCTCGTAGGCGCCCTCGGCGTCCTTGAAATACATCGGGTCGGGGATGGCATTGAGCAGCGCGCTCAGCCGTGCGCGCTCCCGGCGCACCCGTCGCAGTTCATCCCGCCGGCGCCGCAGCCGCTCCCGTTGCTGGAAGAACAGGCTGACCATCCAGCCCATCGCAATGCCGCCCACCACGCAGGTGGCGCCCAGCCAGAACACCGTGCCGCCCGCCCCCATCAAGGCCTGCACCGAAGACAACGGCGCGGCCACGGCCGGGCTAGCTGCCATCGGCAGCACCACGCTCAAGACTGGCACCGGACTGGACACGGACCTGCTTCCCCATTGCTTCAGGCGAATGCGCATGGCTCACCTATGTTTTATGGCGGGGGACGCCGCAAAAGACGTCATCGCCCGCTGGGCTTGCGGGTAGCGGCCCCTCCCTCCTCGCACGACGGCGGAGTATGGGCGGGCCAGCTTGTCGGATGCCAACCTTGGATCTCACGCAGTCAGCGGTTCGCTGCAGGATTACACGTTTTACGTTCTCTTATTTCTTGCAACAGATGGGTTCGGTCGCCAAGTCTGTTATTTGGACTCTGTACGGAGGTTTTTGTGCGTCATTCGCCCATCCGGGACGAGCCGCGTGTGCGGGCCTTTTCTTAGCAGAAACCCTTTCTTAACCCGCCTGGACAGAGCTTCCTGAATACACTCGCGGTCTGTGTCCAGATTGATTTCGAACTTCACACACCTGCCATGACGCAACAAGCCTTAGCAACAAGCCCGTCGTCCAATGCTCCGAAACGAGTGGAGACCCGGACGATGCGATTCAAGACCTGGGCCTGGGGCCTGAGCGTGGCCTCCATGGCGCTGCTGACCGCCTGCGGCGGCGGCGGCGGTGATGGCGGCAATGCCGACGTGCGCCTGCTCAATGCCAGCATCGGCTACAGCGCGCTGGACATGGCCGTGGGCACCGACCAGAAGGTGGTGAACAGCGCCGTGGCCTATGCCAAGGCCGGCAGCTATGCCAGCGTGAGCACCAGCGATTCCGGCACCTATATCCAGAACTCGACCGTGGGCAGCACGCTGTCCTCGACGACGCCCACCCTGAGCTCGGGCACCAAGTACACGCTGATCGCCTACGGCACCACCAGCGCCGTGCGCACGACGCTGCTGCAGGACAACCAGGACAAGCCGGATGCCGGCAAGTCCAAGTTCCTGATCCTGAACCTGGCGCCTGACGCCGGCGCGCTGGATGTCTACGAAACCGTCACCACGTCCACCAACCTGGACGACGCCGCTACCGTGGCGAGCGGCATCGCTACTGGCGGTGGCAGCGGTTATGCCTCCCTGAAGTCGGGCACCTTCCGCTTCGTGGTCACCGCCGCGGGCGACAAGACCGACGTGCGTCTGACCATCCCGTCGCTGACGCTGCCGGATGCTGGCGTGTCGACCCTGATCCTCACCGGCTCCAACGGTGGCGTGCTGGTCAACGGCATGCAGGTGATCCAGGAAGGCGACGTGACCAACTACGCCAACACCAGCGCCCGCGTGCGTCTGGTGGCTGGCCTGCCGTCGGGCAACCTGATCACGGGTAGCGTGGGCAGCGTGCCGCTGCTGACCTCGGCCGGCACCCCGGCCATCGGCTCGTACACCCAGGTGACGGCCGGCTCGCAAGCCGTCGCGCTGACCGTCAACGGCAACCCGGTGAGCACCGGCGCTGCTGCCCTGACCGCTGGCAACGACTACACGATGCTGGTCTACGGGACCGCCGCCTCGCCGTCGGTCAGCCTGCTGTCTGACGACAACAAGCTGCCGAACAGCACGGTCAACGCCAAGATCCGCGTGATCAACGGCCTGAGCAACACCACCGGTGGTGTGGACCTGCGCGTGAACTACGCCGCCTACGGCTCGAACGTTGTGCCGGGCAGCGCCTCCACCGCGACCCAGACCCCCGCCGTGACGAACGCGCAGGTGTCGGTGACGGCTTCGCAGACCGCAGCCTCGCTGTTCTCGAAGAGTGACGTCACCCTGACCGCCAACAACAACTACTCCGTGTTTGTGCTGGGCGACATCAACAACAGCCCTGCCGTGACCCTGCTGCGCGATCGCTGATCGCTGACTGCTGACGGCGGATCGCCCAACCCGATCCTCCCTGTTGGCCACGTCCTCGCAAGAGGCGTGGCCATTTTTTTTGCAGGCAAGATGGCGTCATGGATCCGGATACGCCCCTCGTTCCCACCACGCCGCAATTGCGCCGGTTGCGTCAGCTGTGGCGCTCGGCGGGCTGGCCCTGCCAGGACATGCTCGAGCTTGAACTGCTGGCCAGCGGCTGGCTGGAGCGCTTGCGGGATGGACACGGACGCGAGACGCTGCGGCTGACCGACAGCGGCATCGCGGTGCTGCATGCCGGCTTCCAGAAGAACCGGGCCCTGCGGGACCGGCATGAGGCACTGGTGGAGCGCGCAGCGGTGGAGCTGCAGCGGGCCGGTCGGGTGGTCTGGCGTGGGCTGACGCTGCGGGCGGGCCTGCCGCGGGAGGACGAACCGGAGCGCATGCGCTGGGTCAACGCCATGCCCGACCTCTATTCCGTGCGCAACACCACCGTTGAGGACTACCTCGAGCCGACGGTGCATGAGATCAAGGTCAGCCGCGCCGATCTGCTGGGGGAACTGCGCAAGCCGGCCAAGGCGCAGGCCTATCTGGCCCTGAGCAGCCAGTGCTGGTATGTGCTGAAGGCAGGCATTGCCGAGCCCCAGGAGATCCCGGAGCCGTTCGGCGTGCTGCTGGCGCATGAGCCCCGGACCGACCGCGGATCGATCCAGCTGGAGCTGGCGCGTCCGGCCCCGCGACGGGCGCAACGGCCGGACTTTGGTACCTGGATGGCGCTCGCGAAGGCTTCCCCCTGCGCCCTGCCCCTGGACAACGGACAGGACGGGTTCTGACGCACCTTGGACGCCCCTTGGATGCGCTTCGGACGCGCTTCGGACGCGCTTCCGGGCTCAGCCCTTCTTCAGCAGCCCCTCGCAGACCGCCTTGTCCGACGCTTCCGACTGCTTGGCGCAGACGCCGTCGAGCTGGGTGCGCAGGCGCTTCAGGCTGGCGTCATGCTGGCCCTTGGCATTCCAGGCTGTCAGCTGGCTGCCCACCTTCTGCAGGGACCGGGCGCTGCGCTCGTAGAACGCGCCCTTGTCCTTTTCCGCCTCGGCCAGCAGCTGGGAAGCCGCCTTTTCGATACGGGCGCTGTCCTGCGGCGTCAGCTCCACCAGCGCGCTGAGGTAATTGGAGCCCCACTGCAGCCGGGTGGCCGGACCTTCACTGCGGTTGAAGGCTTCCTCGTACCAGCGCAGCGCCTCCTCGGTGCGGCCCTGCTTGCGGGCATTGCCGCCGAGGTAGCTCATCAGGTAGTACGGCGAGTGGCTCTTGGCCAGGCTGGCCTTGAGCAGCGCGTCGCTGTCGGCCCACAGGCCCGCGCGACCCAGCACATGCGCAGCAGACGTGATCACCGCCTGGCGTTCATAACCGTCAGTCGCCTCCTGGTCGGTGCGGGCGGCGGTGGCTTTCACCTCGGCCAGCAGGGCCGGGTCCAGCTTGGGATGCAGCTCGGCTTTGGGCTGGTCCAGACGGGCCAGTTCCACCCGGGCCAGCAGCGCCTGCAGGCGGTCCGCGCGGGAGAGGGTGGCGTCAGCCTGGAAACGCTTGAGCGCGCTGTCGAGGCGGGCGACCAGGGCCTGCCGGTCCGCACCGGCGGTCGGCGCGAGGGCGACGGCGATGTCGTCGGCGGAATTGGCGAGCACGTCGACCTGCACCCGCGCGGCAGCCGGGTCGGCCAGCACCTGGTTGATGCGGCTGCGCAGCGCGGCATCGGCCTTGGGCGGCTGACCCCCTTCACCGGCGGACGCCAGCGCCTTCAGCCACAGCCGGGTGCTGGTGTCCTCGTCCACACCCTGGCTGGCCTGGGCCAGCCGTGCCAGCAGGGCGGGCCGCTGGCTGGCGGGCACCAGCTGCTGTTCGTCCGTATCCCAGCCATAAAAACCCAGCAGCTTCCACTCGCTGGCGGAGAGCTTGCGGCCCGCCTGCGCATCGGCCAGGACCGCCTTCACCGGTCGGCCGCCGGCCAGGCCCAGTTGCAGCACCTGAAGCACCTGCGCGGCATCCGCCTCGCCCGGCAGCCGGGTGAGTTCCTGGCGCTGGTTGTTGAACAGGATCATCGTCGGATAGCCGCGCACCTTGAAGCGCGCGCCCAGGCGCTGGGCGCCGGGGTTGTCTCCGTCGATATGGACGGCCACGAAGGCCCGCGACTGCTCGATGAAATCGGCCCGGTTGAACAGCGTCGCCTTGAGCTGATTGCAAGGCGGGCACCACTTCGCTCCCCAGTAGAGCAGGACCGGCTTCTTTTCAGAGGCGGCCTGCTGGAAGGCGCGGTCGATGTCCGCATCCCCCGAGGCTTCCTGCCACGCAATGGCGGCGCTGCTCTGGGCGGCGGCAGCCATGGCGGCCGGCGTGTGGGCGGTCAGGGCCCCCAGCGTGGTCACGGCAGCGGCCAGCAGGGTCACGCGCAGGGCGCGGTGCATCGAAAGCGTACGGGTCATGGCGGGCGCGGGCCGCAGCGGGATCACCGGCGGCCCGGATGGCAAAGGAAATATTGTGGCCCGGACGGTCGCTGCGCGTCATGCGCAATGCGAGCAAGCACATGCGAGGGTCCGGGCGCGGGGGCTTACTTCAGCAGGCCTTCCTGCTTCAGTGCGGCCTGTACGGCCGGACGGGCGGCCACGCGGTCGCGGTAGGCAACCAGGCGGACGAAGGGACTCACGTCCACGCCCACCAGACGGCCCCAGCCGGTGACGGTGAAGAGGTAGGCATCGGCCACGGTGAAGGTCTCGCCCATCAGGTAGCTGCGGCCTTCCAGCTGGCTGTCCACCCACGACAGGCGGTCCAGCAGCTTGGTGCGGAATTGCGCCTTCGCCTCTTCCGGCATGGCGGGATTGAACAGCGGGCTGAAGCCCTTGTGCAGCTCGCTGGTGATGAAGTTCAGCCACTCCTGCAGGCGATAGCGCTCCAGGGTGCCGTTGGCGGGCGCCAGGCCGCTGGCAGGGGCCTGATCGGCCAGGTATTGCACGATGGCCGGGCCTTCGCTCAGGCGTTCACCGTTGTCCAGCTCCAGCAGCGGCACATAACCCTTGGGATTGAGCGTGTAGAAGTCGGTGCCGTCCTGCAGCTTGTGGGTCTTGGTGCTGGCCAGGACGATCTCGATGTCCAGGCCCGCTTCACGCGCGACGATGTGGGGCGAGAGCGAGCAGGCGCCGGGGCTGTAGTAGAGCTTCATGGGGTCTCCTTCGGTGACGGCTCCAGGGGAGCGCGGGGGGAAAGCCGGCACCTTACGCGGCCTTGCGGCCACCCGCAATGCCCGGTTTCATCCACGGGCGTTTGTCGATCCGTTGGCGGAAGCGGCGGGGAAGCGGCGGGGAAGCGGCGGGGAAGCGGCGGGGAAGCGGCGGGGAAGCGGCGGGGAAGCGGCGGGAAAGCGACGGGAAAGCGACGGGAAAGCGACGGGGAATGGGCGCGAAATCGGCGGGCGCAGCTTCGGGCAATCACCCGAAAGGTGGACCGGTGCCGTGGAGCAACGGCACGGGCGCAGGGAGGTGGGTGGCAGGGAAGCTCTGCATGCGGAGGCGCCCCCCGGCATGCACATAATCGGCCCGCATTCTGCACGGAGGAGCGCTTTGATGGTGAGTGTTCAATGGACGCGGTCGGACGCCGACCCGGTCCCTGCCCGACCGACGCCGCGGCTTCGCGCTGCGCCCCGCGCCCGGATCCCCGCCCTGGCGGCAGCAATCGTCCTGGCCGGGCTGCCGGCATGGGCAGCGGCGCAGGCCTCGAGCCCCGCGCCCGCTGACGGCTCGGAGCTTCGCCCCTGCCGCATTGAAGGGGTGTCGACCGAAGTCCAATGCGGGCGCATCAGCCGTCCGCTCGACCCGGCCCAGCCGCAAGGGCGTCGCATCGACGTGCATTTTGTGGTGGTGCCGGCCCTGGCCCGCAACAAGCAACCGGATCCGGTGGTGCTGCTGGCCGGCGGTCCCGGCCAGAGTGCCATTTCACTGGCGGGCATGGTGATGCCGCGGCTGTCGCGGCTCAACTACCGGCGCGACCTGGTGTTCATCGATCAACGTGGCACCGGTCGATCGGCACCGCTGGACTGCCGGGACGATACGCCGCAGACGCTGAAAGAAGCGCTGGAGCCCGGTCGACGGGAGCGCCTGCTCGACGAGTGCCGGCAGCGTTTGCAGACCCTGCCCTATGGCGATCTGCGCCAGTTCACCACCGTCATCGCCATGCAGGACTTCGACGCGGTGCGACAGGCGCTCGCGGTCCCCAGCTGGAATCTGCTGGGCGCGTCCTACGGCACGCGCGCTGCGCTGGACTACCAGCGGCAGTTTCCGCAGCACGTGCGCCGCAGCATCCTCGACGGGGTGGCGCCGCCGGACATGGTGCTGCCGGTGTCGTTCTCGCAGGACAGCCAGGCGGCGCTGGACGCCGTTTTCAGCCACTGTGAATCGGATGCGGCCTGCCGCACCCGCTATCCCAACCTGCGGGCTGACTGGCAGGCGCTGCTGCGCAGCCTGCCGCGCACGGTCACGCTTCAGCATCCGGTCACCCTTCGCAGCGAAGAGGTGACGATGACGCGGGAGACGCTGATGTCGGCCGTGCGTCCGCCGCTGTATTCACCGACGCTGGCGTCCGCGCTGCCGGAGGCGTTGCATGAAGCCAGTCAGGGCCGCTTCAATGCGCTGGGCGCGCTGACCGGCATTATGAGCGGCGGCGGTGCGGCGCGGCTGTACACCGGCATGCACTTCTCGGTCATCTGCGCCGAGGATGCGCCGCGTCTGGCCGCATCCACCGATGCGCCGGGCGGCGACTTCGGCACGCTGGACCGCGACCAGTACGCCCGGGTCTGCAAGGCCTGGCCCCGGGGCGAGGTCCCGGCGGCGTTCTACACCCTGCCCCCGGCACAGCATCCGGTGCTGCTGCTCAGTGGTGGCGCCGACCCGGCCACACCGCCGCGCCATGGTGCGCGTGTGGCCCAGGCGCTGGGTGCCCAGGCGCGCCATGTGGTGGTGCCGCAGGCGGGGCACGGCGTGGCCCTCTCTCTGAGCTGCATGCAGGACGTGCTGTTCAGATTCATTGATGCCAAGGAGGATGCCGACGCGCTGAAGGTGGACGCCACCTGCGCCGAGCGCATTCCGCGCCCGACGGTGTTCCTGCCTCCGACGCCCGAAACGGTGGAAGCGGCGGCTTCGGCCGCACGTGCTGCGGACCGGGCGCGTGATGCGCGATCGGCGGCGCCAGCGTCTTCGTTTGTCCCCTCCTCCACCGCTGTGGTGCCCTCGTCCCGGGAGACCGCCCGATGATCCGTATTCAAGGCCTGCGAAAGGCATTCGAGGCCCGCACCGGCGGCGGGCTGTTCAAGCGCGGAGGCAAGCGCACGGTGGTGGCGGTGGACCATCTCGACCTGAGTGCGCCCGACGGGGTGATCACCGGCCTGCTGGGCCCCAACGGCGCCGGCAAGACCACTTCGCTGCGCATGCTGGCCGGCCTGTTCAAGCCCGACCAGGGCAGCATCCAGGTCGATGACATCGATGTGCTGCAGCAGCCGCGCGCCGCGCTGGCGCGCATGGGCGTGCTGGGGGATGCGCATGGGCTCTATCCGCGTCTGTCGGCGCGGGAGAACATCGTCTATTACGCCCGGCTGCAGGGCATGGTGACCGACCAGGCGCAGGCCCGTGCGGAAGCGCTGGCGGACCTGCTGGACATGCGCGGCATCCTGGAACGGCGGGCCGATGGCTTCAGCCAGGGGGAGCGCATGAAGACGGCGCTGGCGCGGTCGCTGGTGCATGACCCGGCCAACATCGTGCTGGATGAGCCGACCAATGGACTGGACGTGGTGGCCACGCGTGCTTTGCGGGAGGTGCTGCGGCATCTGCGATCGCCGGCAGGCGGGGCCAAGTGCATCGTGTTTTCCAGCCACATCATGCAGGAGGTGGAGCAGTTGTGTGACCAGGTGGTGGTGATGTCGCAGGGCCGGTCGGTGGCCACGGGGACGGTGGCGGAGCTGCAGGCCCGCACCTCGACCGACCGCTTTGAGGATGCCTTTGTGGCGCTGGCCTTTCCCGAGGTGGCGCCTTTGGCTGCACAGGAGATGTCCGCATGAACAGCGCCACCTTGCGAGCTTTTTTCACTGTCTTCCGCAAGGAGGTGGTGGATGCGATGCGAGACCGTCGCACCTTGCTGCGTCTGATGATTCCGGCGCTGCTGATGGGTCCGCTGATGCTGATGATGATGTCGGGGCTGGTCGCTTCCTTTGAGGAGCGGGCGGAGAAGCGGGAGATCCAGGTCATCGGCATTGAGCATGCGCCGACCCTGCGCAATTATCTGGAGCGGCAGACCTACACGGTGAAGGCGCCGCCGGCCGACTATGAAGCGCAGCTGCGCAGCGCGAAGCTGGGGGATCCCATCCTGGTCATTCCGGCGGATTTTGAAGTGATGCTGGCCGGTGGGCAGCCGGTCACGGTGGAGATCGTGAGTGACAGCGCCAACCAGCGGGCCTCGTCGGGCGTGGGCACCTTGAGCCGATTGCTGCAGGGGTTTGGTCAGGAGCGGGCGTCGCTGCTGCTGGCGTTGCGGGGCATCAGCACGGAGCAGCTGCGGCCGGTGAAGGTGGAGGAGCGGGACCTGGCGAGCCAGCAGGCGCGGGCCACGCGGATCACGGTCATGCTGCCGATGTTCATCATGATGGCGGTGCTGTATGGGGCGCTGACGGCGGCTTTGGACAGCACGGCGGGTGAGCGTGAGCGGGGGTCGCTGGAGCCGCTGCTGGTCAATCCGGCGCCGCATGGGGCGATCGTGGCTGGCAAGTGGGGGGCGGTGTTTCTCATGGGCATGATGGTGGCGTTGCTTTCCAACATCAGTTTTTTGCCCGCACAGCAGCTCATGCGCAGTGACAGTCTGCAGGCGATGTTCCAGTTTGGATGGCCGGAGGCGGTGAAGTTCCTGCTGCTGCAGATGCCGTTGGGCGCGGGCCTGTCGGCGGTGCTGATGGCTCTGGCGATCCGGACGAAGACCTTCAAGGAAGCGCAGGCCAGCGCCACGCTCGTCATGACGGCGGTGTCACTGACGCCGATGGTCTCGATCATGAATCCGGGTGCCGAGGCCAACTGGCACCTCTGGATTCCGGGCCTGGCGCAGAATGCCTTGATGATGACGGTGCTGAAGGGCGAGCCCCTGACGCTGATGAAGGTTATGCCGAGCATTGTGGTGGGCGCCCTGCTCACCTTCGCCGGCCTGCTGTTCGTCACCCGTTCGATGCGCGCCGCAGTGTCCCGCTAAGCCACAGGCCACGGCGGCCCACGAGGACCGCCGTGCAAGCCGGGCTGGCGGTTCGCCTAGAGGGCCACCGCCGGGCCGCCCCAAGGTGGGCCTCAGTGGCCTGCGGGCGCCTGTAGAGCCTGTTGCACGTGCTGCTGCCACGGCAGCGTGTGCACGATGCCATTGAGCTGAATCGCCGATTCCAGCGGGGCCAGCACCTCCCCGGCGCGGTTGAGGAACTGCAGGTTCGTCACCAATGCCATCGGGTCGACCATGCTCACCATGCCATACGGCATGCAGACCCAGTCCCAGGCCACACCGGCCGCCCCCAGCTCCGATTCCCCAGACCACAGGGTTTGCCCCATGGCTGGTTGTTCCTCGTCTCCCACGACCAGCACGCGCGTGCTCAAATGCGCGAACTGCATGCGGGGAAGCCGCTGCACATCACACAATATTCGCGGCCATGCGTACACAATCCAGGCTGGAGTCATTGTCGGAATTGTTAAGTTGATTGGCGGGCGGGTGCTCCCATGCCCAGCAGTGTGGGCAGGAAGTGCCCCCACCGCCAGCTGTAAACCCTAGCAGGGCGTGCATGCGTCACGGCGCTTCAGGCACACTGCAGGCCAGATACAAGGGACGGCCATGAAGGCCGAGGCGATCGATGCTGCAAGGCGGATACCAGTCAGTGCTCGAGGCGCGCTCACGGGATGAATTCCGGAGCGAGATCACGCGGTTCGCGAATGATCTGGACTTCGAACGGTTCTCGGCCATTCTGGTCGTGGATCGCGCCATGGGCAGTTCAGATTTCATTGCGGTGGAGAACACACCAGCAGGCTTCACCAGCATCTTCAATGACCCGCGGCTGGGCAAAAAAGACCCGGTCATGCAGCATTGCAAGCGGCAGAGCGTGCCCATCGTCTGGAACCAGCAGACCTACCAGAAGCACGACGCCCCCGAGCTGTGGGAGGCGCAAGCCCAGTTTGGCTACAAGGTGGGCATTTCGCTCGCCCTGCACCTGCCGGAAGGTCGGCACTTCGTGCTGGGTGTGAACCGGGAACAGACGCTACCGAACAATCCGGTGACGCTCACCCGGATGGTGGCGGATCTGCAGCTGTTTGCCGTGCATGCGGTGGATGCAGCGCTGCGGGTGCTGTTGCCGCATCCCCACGCGGTGAGCGATGTGGATGCACCGCGACTGACGCCCCGTGAGCTCCAGTGCCTGCACTGGACGATGGAAGGCAAGACGGCGTGGGAAGTGGGCACCATCCTCTCCATCACGGAGCGGACGGCGGTGCTGCACATCAACAATGCGATGCACAAGCTGGGCTGTACCAACAAGCATCAGGCGGTGCTGAAGGCACTCAGGCTGGGCCTGATTCGCTGATGCTGCCCGGTCCGAAAGCCCGGAAACACTGTAAGAGCTGACAGTTATGCGGACGGATGGCCGCTGATTCAATAGGACCTGTGCTCACCGGAAGTGATGCACCCCACCGAATCTGGAGCCTCTCATGCAAGCCCAACAAACTTCTGTCATTTCCAACACCGAAGAACAAGCGCTGGTCGAGCTGGACCTGGAAGTCCTGGTCCATGTTGGCGGCGGAACGCCCAAGGGCACCTGGAATGAAGATCCGGTTGCCACGGTGGCGGCTGTTGACACCAACCCCACGCCCAAGGGCACCTGGTAATTTCAGCGCGTCGCGTTAGGCGCCGTGAGGGCGCATGAACGCCGCGTATGAAGGCAGTGTCATGGGGCGCTGATAGCGCCCATACCCAGGCTGCTCGCAGGCAGACCTGGGTTTCACTTTTTTCACCGCTGTCCATTGACCGCTGTCATCGCGCGACGCCTGAGCCGTCCGGACTTATGGGGCCAAGACCCTTCCCATCCGGCGCGGGGATTCAGGCGATCAGGGAGGAGTGACTCCGCTTGCAGGCTCGACCACGGCATCTGGCGCGCAATCGCGTCGGGTTCCGTACCGGGAGGGGTTGGGCCTGCAGGCTGGAGTGGCTGGCGCGAAAGGTCAGCGGCATCAGCGATGACTGGCTCTGGGCAATGCGGTCACGGCTTTCGGCGGAGTCATCCACGAAGGTCATCCGTGGTGGCTATCCACGGGAGTCAAATGGCGGCGCAGTCGCCTCTTCCATCCATCCGAGCCAGCGCATTGCCTGCTCGCGGCTGTCTCCGCACATGTCCTCGCTCGGCATCAGCGATCCGCAGACTTCGGGCCGCTCGGGGTGACCGAAGATGCGGCAGCGATTCTGATCGTCCAGCTGCACACAGCGCACCCCTGCCGGCTTGCCCTGTGGCATGCCGGGAATGGCACTGCTGATCGATGGTGCGATGCAACAGGCGGCGCAAAAAGGACGGCATTCCATCGTGCCAATTGTCGCTGCGAGGCCCGGCGCCGATACCCATTCTGCTGGGACTTATCCACAGCCCCGCGTAAAATCGGCGCCCTTCCCTCCAGCCTCCATTCACCTGGCCACCGACGGCTGACGGCGACCCCGCGGAATGCGATGTCGAAGTTGTCTGCCGCGCCAGGGTACTTGCCATGCTTTATCCCAAAGAGTTCGATGTGATCGTCGTTGGTGGTGGCCATGCCGGCACCGAAGCCGCGCTGGCTGCGGCTCGCATGGGTGTCAGCACCCTGCTGCTCACCCACAACATCGAGACCCTGGGACAGATGAGCTGCAATCCGTCCATTGGCGGCATCGGCAAGGGCCATCTGGTCAAGGAGGTCGATGCGCTGGGCGGTGCGATGGCGGCGGCCACTGACGAGGGCGGGATTCAGTTCCGTATCCTCAATGGCTCCAAAGGCCCCGCGGTCCGTGCCACCCGCGCCCAGGCCGATCGCATCCTCTACAAAGCAGCCATCCGCCAGCGCCTGGAGAACCAGCCCAATCTGATGCTGTTCCAGCAGGCCGTGGATGACCTGATGGTCGAAGGCGACCGAGTGGTGGGTGCCGTCACCCAGTCGGGCCTGCGCTTCCGCGCCCGTGCCGTGGTGCTGACCGCCGGCACCTTCCTGGACGGCCGCATCCACATCGGCCTGGACAACTATGCGGCTGGCCGCGCGGGCGATCCGCCGGCGGTCACCCTGTCGGGCCGACTCAAGGAGTTGAAGCTGCCGCAGGGGCGACTCAAGACCGGCACGCCACCGCGCCTGGATGGCCGCACCATCGACTTTTCCCGCTGCGCCGAGCAGCCCGGAGACCTGGACCCGGTGCCGGTGTTCAGCTTCATGGGCCATGCCGGCCAACATCCGAAGCAGCTGCCCTGCTGGATCACCCATACCAATGAGCGCACGCACGAGATCATCCGCTCCGGCTTCGACCGCAGCCCGATGTTCACCGGCGTCATCGAGGGCGTGGGCCCGCGTTATTGCCCGTCGATCGAAGACAAGATCAACCGCTTCGCCGACAAGAATTCGCACCAGATCTTCCTGGAGCCGGAAGGTCTCACGACCCACGAGTTCTACCCGAACGGCATCTCCACTTCCCTGCCCTTCGACATCCAGCTGGCGGCGGTCCAGTCCATTCCAGGTCTGGAGCAGGCGCACATCCTGCGGCCGGGCTATGCCATCGAATATGACTACTTCGATCCGCGCGAACTGAAGTCGACCTTCGAGACCCGTGCCATCCAGGGCCTCTTCTTCGCAGGACAGATCAACGGCACCACGGGCTATGAGGAGGCGGCGGCTCAAGGTCTCTTCGCCGGCCTCAACGCCGCACTGCAGGTGCAAGGCAAACCCAGCTGGGTTCCGACCCGCGACCAAGCCTACCTGGGTGTCCTCGTGGACGACCTCATCACCAAGGGTGTCACCGAGCCTTATCGCATGTTCACCAGCCGGGCCGAGTTCCGCCTGCAACTTCGGGAAGACAACGCCGACCTCCGTCTCACCGAAGTCGGTCGCGAGATGGGCCTCGTGGACGACCTCCGCTGGGACGCCTTCAACCGCAAGCGCGACGCTGTTTCACGTGAAACAGAGAAGCTGAAATCCACCTGGGTGAATCCCAACATCCTGCCGGCAGCCGATGCCGAACGGTTGGTGGGCAAAGCCCTTGAGCGCGAATACAGCCTGATCGACCTGCTGCGTCGCCCCGGTGTGAGCTATACGACTCTTGAGGAAGTGGCCTCCATTGCGCGTCCGAATGCGGGTGTCTCGCGAGCCGCGCTGTCGGACCATCTTGGCGACACCCTGGCGGAAGCCGTGGTCGAGCAGGTCGAGATCAGCGTGAAGTACGCCGGCTACATCAGCAAGCAGCAGGACGATGTGGCTCGCGCCTCCACCTACGAGCATCTGCGACTGCCGGAGGATCTGGACTACGGTCTTGTCACGGCCCTCTCCTTCGAGGCTCGACAGAAGCTGAACAAGCATCGCCCGGAGACTTTGGGGCAGGCCTCCCGAATCTCGGGCATTACGCCCGCGTCGATTTCCCTGTTGCTCATCCACTTGCGAAAGGGTCGGTTCAAGGGCTTCACTGACAACGACTCCAAGGACGCAACCGCATCCACGGAAGCGGCTTGACCCCGCTCGCTGACCGTACCTCAACGTACCCTCTCCCTCCCCTCTGCGCACCCTCTGCCCTCACGGTGGTCACCCGGTGACCCTAAACGACGGAGATTGGAAAAGAGCCCCACGACTCTCACTCCTGGCCAGAAGTATTTTTTCCATCTGCCGCGGTGGGATATGGGGAAGGGACTTGGGGCCCCATTTCCGTAAGTATTAGCAACCGTCTTAAATATCAAGCTGAAGTGGCTGTGATCTGCCCCTTCAGTACATCCCAGGCCCGGTTATCCCGGACCATGGCGTTAAGGATGGTCAGCAGCTTGCGCATGCAGGCGACGAGTGCCACCTTCTTGGGCTTGCCCGCTGCGAGAAGCCGTTCGTAGAACGCGCGGATGACCGGGTTTCGCCTGCAAGTTACCAGCGCGGCCATGTACAGGACCGCTCTCACGGGGGCTCGTCCTCCCCAGACATGCCGCTGCCCTCGATGCTTGCCTGAGTCGGACGACAGCGGCGCAACGCCCACCAGTTTGCTGATGGCGCGCCGATCCAGTCGGCCCAGCTCAGGCAGAGCAGCCATGAGCGCCACTGTGGTTACCGGGCCGACCCCTTTTACGCTGGTCAGCAACTCGCGCATACCGTCGAAGTGATCGTTGATGTGATCGTCGATTTCCTTGTCCAACGCTGCAATTTGCTTGTCCAGGAACTTCACGCTGCTGAGAATGCTGCGGGCCATGGTCTTGCGGGCCACCTCCAAGCGGTGCTTCTCGGCGACCCGCATCTCCACGAGCTGGCGTCGGCGGACCATCAGGTCTTTGAGAATCTCCCGCTGCTCATCCGGCTGGGGCGCCAGATAACAGCTGCGCTTCTCATGACGTGCCAGCACGTTCGCCAGATCTCTGAGCACAGCCGCGTCCGCCCGGTCAGTCTTGGCCAACTGGCCCAGCGACTTGGCGAAGTCACGCGCCTGGCGAGGATTGATCCGCGCCACTTCGATTCCGGCGTGCTGCAGCGCAATCAAAAAACCGCGCTCCAG
>NZ_JACHXO010000004.1 GCF_014192155.1 Roseateles terrae
GCGAAACCCGGTCATCCGCGCGTTCTACGAACGGCTTCTCGCAGCGGGCAAGCCCAAGAAGGTGGCACTCGTCGCCTGCATGCGCAAGCTGCTGAGCATCCTTAACGCCATGGTCCGGGATAACCGGGCCTGGGATGTACTGAAGGGGCAGATCACAGCCACTTCAGCTTGATATTTAAGACGGTTGCAAATACTTCCGAAAAAGGGGGCCCGCTCGTCGGCTTCTGAAGCGAGAACTTCCGCGGTCAAAACGCGCGGTGTGGCTCGGTTCGTGCAAGGGCTCGGTTCGTGCAAGGGCTCGGATGGACTCGCCAACGGCGCCGCACGTTGCGCAGCTTCAACGTGACTTCCCATCAAGACAAAACCCCTGGCGCCATCGATCAGTCTCACTGAAGCGAGGACAACAGGGGCAGGACAGCGGGGAGTGCCGCTGGAAGGCGCCGGCTCGGGGGGAGCCGGCGGCTGTTTAGTTCGTGTCCAGCGCAGGCATGGCCTTGACGAGGTCGTCGATGGCCTTGACCTGCTCGAGGAACGGCTTGAGCTGCGACAGGCGCAGCGCGCTGGGGCCGTCGCAACGGGCTTCTTCAGGCTTGGGATGAGACTCGAGGAACAGGCCGGCGAGGCCCACAGCCATGCCGGCACGGGCCAGTTCGGTCACCTGGCCACGGCGACCGCCGGAGGCGGCAGCGCCGGATTCGCGTTGCTGCAGGGCGTGGGTGACGTCGAAGATCACCGGCTTGTTGCCGCTGACCTGCTTCATCACACCAAAGCCCAGCATGTCCACAACAAGGTTGTCGTAGCCGAACTGTGCGCCACGGTCGCAGAGCATCACGTTGGCATTGCCGCCTTCTTCGAACTTCTCGACGATGTTCTTCATCTGCGGCGGGCTGACGAACTGCGGCTTCTTGATGTTGATGACCTTGCCCGTCTTGGCCAGGGCGATCACCAGGTCCGTCTGGCGGGCCAGGAAAGCCGGCAGCTGCAGGACGTCGCAGACGCTCGCCACGTCGGCCGCCTGGAAAGGCTCGTGGACGTCGGTCAGTACCGGGACGTTGTGGGCCTTCTTGACCGCTTCAAAGATCTTGAGGCCCTGCTCCAGGCCGGGTCCCCGGTAGGACTTGATCGACGAACGATTGGCCTTGTCGAAGGACGCCTTGAAGACGTAAGGGATGCCCAGTTCCTGCGTGACGCGCACATATTCGCCGCAGACGTCCACCGCAAACTGCTCGGACTCCAGCACATTGACGCCGCCAAACAGCACGAAGGGCAGCGCGTTATCGACCTGGATGTTGTTGATCTTGACCATGGGGATGACTTCCGGGGTTAGCCCGGAAGTATCCCATTTTGCGGCCCCGCCCGATCAGCGGGCAGCGATCTTCCCGCTGCGTCCGATGGGGTGATGCTCGATGCCCAGCGTCTTCATCATCATCGGCTCATACAGGTTGCGGCCGTCAAACACCACCGGCTGCTTCAGGTCGCTCTTGAAGCGGTCGAAGTCCGGCGTGCGGAATTCCTTCCACTCGGTGACGATGATCAGCGCGTCCGCGTCCGCCAGTGCATGTTCGGCACGTTCGCAGAAGCTGACGCCCGGGTTGGTGGAGAGGATGCGCGAGGCTTCGCTCATCGCCACCGGGTCATAGGCCGCAATGGCGGCGCCACGCTGCGTCAGGCCTTCGATGATGGCCAGCGCCGGGGCTTCACGCATGTCGTCAGTGTTGGGCTTGAAGGCCAGGCCCCAGAGCGCAAAGCGCTTGCCGGCCAGGTCTTCGCCGAAGCGGGCCACCACCTTGTCCACCAGCACCTGCTTTTGGCGGTCGTTGGCTTCTTCCACAGCGTTCAGCACCTGCAGTTCCTGGCCATATTCACGGCCGGTGCGCACCAGCGCCTTCACGTCCTTCGGGAAGCAGGAACCGCCGTAACCGGCGCCGGCATACAGGAATTGGTAGCCAATGCGGGGGTCGGAACCGATGCCGCGGCGCACCAGCTCGATGTCGGCGCCCACCTTCTCGGCCAGCAGTGCCAGCTCGTTCATGAAGCTGATGCGGGTGGCCAGCATCGCGTTGGCCGCGTACTTGGTGAATTCGGCGCTCTTCACATCCATCACCATCAGGCGGTCATGGCTGCGGGTGAAGGGCGCGTACAGCGCGCGCATCATCAGCGTGGCCTGCTCGTCGTCCGAACCCACGATGATGCGGTCCGGCTTCATGAAGTCCTCCACCGCCGCGCCTTCCTTCAGGAATTCGGGGTTGGACACCACGGCGAAATTGGCCGGCACGCCGCGCTTGGTCAGCTCTTCACGGATGGCAGCGTCCACCTTTTCGGCGGTACCCACCGGCACGGTGCTCTTGTCCACCACCACCTTGTAGTCGGTCATGCGCTGACCGATGGAGCGGGCGGCAGCCAGCACGTATTGCAGGTCGGCCGAGCCGTCCTCACCGGGGGGCGTGCCCACGGCGATGAACAGGATCGTGCCGTGGTTCACCGCCACGTCCACGTCGGTCGTGAACTGCAGGCGACCGGCAGCGACGTTGCGAGCCACCACGGCATCCAGCCCCGGCTCGTGAATGGGAATGCCCCCCTCATTGAGCACGCGGATCTTGTCGGGATTCACGTCGAGGCACACCACATGGTTGCCCATTTCGGCCAGACATGCGCCCGTGACCAGGCCCACATAGCCGGTGCCAATCGTCGTAACTTTCATGCGATAACTCCCAAGGGTCATTCCAAATACTGCCCAGATTCACACACCTTCACGTCACGGCGTGACGCGAAGAAATTCATCGATACCGGCGCCCGGTGAGCAAGCCGGATGCCAGCATCGCCGACAAAAGCCGGCGTCTTGTCTCAAATCTTGTAATAGTCTCGATACCAGGCAACAAAGCGCTTCACGCCCTCGGTCACCGGCATGGCCGGCCTGAAGCCTGTCCAGGCCGCCAGCTCTTCCACATCCGCATGCGTTTTCGGCACATCGCCGTCCTGCAGCGGCAGAAACTCCTTCTTGGCCTCACGTCCCAGCGCCTGCTCGATGGCTTCGATGAAGCCCATCAGCGGCACCGGCTGGTGATTGCCGATATTGAACACCCGATACGGCGCGCTGGACCGTGCCGGGTCGGCCTTCATCGCGTCGTAGCCGGCATCGGGTGTGGCCACCCGGTCCAGCACCCGCACCACGCCTTCGGCGATGTCGTCGATGTAGGTGAAGTCGCGGATCATCTGACCGTGGTTGAACACCTTGATCGGCTCACCGGCCAGAATCGCCTTGGTGAACAGGAACAGCGCCATGTCCGGTCGGCCCCACGGCCCATAGACGGTGAAAAACCGCAGACCGGTGGTGGGCAGGTTGAATAGATGGCTGTAGGTATGCGCCATCAGCTCATTGGCCTTCTTCGTGGCGGCATACAGGCTCACCGGATGGTCCACGCCGTGATGCTCGCTGAACGGCATCAAGGTATTGCCGCCATACACGCTGGAGCTGGACGCATAGACCAGGTGCTCCACGCTGTGGTGCCGGCAGCCTTCCAGGATGTTGGTGAAGCCCGAGATGTTCGAGTCAATGTAGGCATGCGGATTCACCAGCGAATACCGCACCCCGGCCTGGGCCGCCAGATGCACCACCCGGTCAAAGCCGTGCTCGGCAAACACCTGCGCCATGCCGGCCCGGTCTGCCACATCCATCTCGATGAACGAGAACGCCGGATGCGGCGTCAGGCGCGCCAGCCGGTCGTGCTTGAGCGTCGGATCGTAGTAATCGTTCAGATTGTCCAGACCCACCACCTGATCGCCACGCGCGAGCAGGATCTGGCTGACATGCATGCCGATGAAGCCGGCGGCGCCGGTAACGAGTACTTTCACGAGATCTCCCGATCGCTGCTCTGGGGACGACTATTTTCCGCGCAATGCCAAGACTCCTTCATGTCCCCTCCCCCCTCAGTGGGGTGGCTTCCCACCGAAGGACTGACTGAGACCGCTTCGCCCCCCGCACAACGCCGACCGAAGGAACCGGGGTAGAGCAAAGCCGCAAGCCGCCGAAGGCCCGGGGGGTATTGGCGGAAGTCAAGGGAGGAATGGCCCGCGGAGCGGGACAGGAAGGACATGGAGCCAATGCCCCCCGGGCCTTTGGCGGCGTGCGCAGTCAAAGAATCCACCCCGCCACTCCAACCACACTGCTCCGCGGCACACTCAAAAGTATTTCGACGTACCACTCGGCGCCCTGAACCACATCAACAGGAGTTCCCTCCCGATCTCCCAATGCATCTGCGCCCGCTCCCGCCTTCCGCGCGCCAGCGCCAGCGCGGCTCTGCCCCACCGCGCCGCGATCTTGTCCGGCCACCGATTCCTCGGATACGCGAAATACGCAATCGCCAACTCTTCGTTGATCATCTTGCGGGTATTCACATGCGGATTCAGATACTTCACCGCCGGATCATCCACCCGCAGGACCTGACCGCGACGGGTCCGGAAGTACCAGGCGGCCCATTCCTGATCTTCGGCAGAAAACACATCCACCCGAAATGGCCGCTCCTTCACCACCCGCACCGGCAGAAACGCGCATGCGTTGGACAGCCCGTTGTAGCCATCGAACTGTTCCGGCCCGATCACCGACAGCGCCGCCTTCCCCGACGTCGCATGACGCCAGTAGACCACCTCGATCCCTTGCGCCTGCGCAGCCTTCAAGCTCCGCTCCAGCACCGCAGGATCTTCCAGCAGCACATGGGAGCTGATCAGCAGCGCATGCGGCTCATCCACCGCCGCCATGCCCACATTGATCGCCACCGAGTAATTGAAGACCGGCTCCGGGTAGGTCACCACCTCCCCCATCCGCCGCAACTGCTCCCGCACCGCCGGATCGTTGGACGAGTCGACGAACACCACCCGCGTTGGCGCCCAGGTCTGCGCCTTCAGCGCGGCCACCACCTGCTCCAGCAGCGGCGTGCACACATGGGTGCGGATCACCGCCGCATACCTGCGAAGGTTGGTTGCCATCCCTCAGGCCTGCGCTGGCGGACGCAACCAGCGCCGCATCATCTGATACCAACCCTCGGCCCACCAGCCCTGCTTCATGAACTGCCGCAGGTCCGAGGTATCCGGCTGGAAGCCGTAATACTCCGAGAACACCTGCAACAGCATCAACTGCAGCGTGCGGCCGTTGCCCTGTCCATGCTTGGCATACATCAGCTGGCAGGCCCGCAGCACCTTCTGCTTGGACTTCGACGAAATCCGGTCCGGCCGCGGTGACACGTCAAACACATAGCTCGGCAGATCCAGCAGGCGCGCCGGGCCATGCAGCTTCAGGATGCGGTAGAAAAATTCCAGATCCTGCCAGGCCGGCATCTCTTCATCGAACAGCCCCGCCGACACGAACCGGTCGCGCGGGCCAAACAGCTGATTGCCCACATGGTTGGCCTGCAGCATCATCTCCGCGCTGCAGCGGCCGACCTTGGCGCTGTACCAGCGCCGGTCGCCGCTGCGGAATTCGTACTGCACATACAGCACCGAGGGCTGATCCCCCATCGACGTCAGCAGCTTCCAGTAGGCCAGCAACGCCTCGATGTGATGCGGCTTGAATTCGTCGTCATCGTCCAGCCCGGTCAGGAACTCGCCGGTGCTGGTGCGAATCGCCTCGTTGCGGGCGGCACAGGCGCCGCGGCCCTTTTCATTGCGCAGCACCTTCAGCCGTGGGTCCTGCAGGGCCCGCTGCTGCAACCAGCGCGGCGTCTCGTCGGTGGACCCGTCGTCCACCACCACCAGCTCCACATTCCGGTAGGTCTGGCCCAGCACCGACTCCACCGCGGCCTGCATCGAGGCCAGGCGGTTCTGCGTCGGCATATACACCGAGACCAGGGGCAATTCACTCATGTCCATCTTTCATCTCAAAACCGGCAGCGCAGCGGATGCGTTCAGCGTCCATCCAGCACCGCCTTGCCGCGTGGAAACACGCGTTCCGCTGTCCAGAGCAGCAGCAGCGTCAGCGCTGCGGCGCTCAGCCACAGCAGGTCACTGCGACGCACACCCAGCGACCGCAGCACTTCAATCAACAGCGGATGCAGCAGATACAGCCCCAGCGCGAAGCGGCGGCCCCAGTCGGCCAGCCGCTCCATCAGGGCGGTCGCCGGCAGGGCCATGCCCAGCCCCATCGCGCCCACCCCCATCAGCACCGCGCCTACATGCAGCTGCAGCTCAGTGGCGACGCCGCCCTTCCAGCGTACCGCCATGCCCTGCAGCACCAGCAGGATCGCGCCGCCCACCAGCAGCATCGGCCACGCGCGTGTCAGCGTCCTGACCGGCACGCTCGCAAGCTTGATGCCAAGCCACACCATCGCCGCGCCACCCAGAAAGCGGGTGGCAAACATCGTGGGCCAGCTCACCCGGCCCATGGCACACAGCGAGTCCACCGCGCTGGCCAGCAGAATCACCGCGACGATGCCCCACCATGCGCCGCTCGGCTGAACCCAGTCGGGCCGCGCCGCTGCCAGCAGCACACCGGCCAGCGCTGCATGCATGAACCACAGATGGCCCCACACGCCGCGCACGATCGCATCTTGCGACAGCATCCGCTCAAAGCCCGCCTTCGGGCCGAGCTGCACCACATGCAGCACCCCATAGATCGCGGCACACACCAGCGTGATCTGCAGCAGGCGGCCGGCCGACGCCAGCGCGGTGGTCGCCCACTGCGGACGCTGGCCGATGAAGAATCCCATCACCACGAAGAAGAAGGGCACCACCCAGCGGCCGGCTGCGACCGTCAGCTCCATGGCCGGCACCGGCCATTCGGGGAAGCGGCCCACATGCAGGCCCACCACCAGCACCGCACCAAAGATGCGCAGCGCATCAATGCCGGGCAGCCGCTTGCTGGCGGCGCCTGAAGAGACCGCCGCCGGTGCGGCCGCTGCCGATGCGATGCTTGCGCTCATCCCTGCCCTCATGGCTTCCTTACGCCTTCCCTTTCAAGGTGTTGAGCAGGACCCTCGGCGACTGACCGAACACCCCACCCAGCACAACCAGGTATACCGCGGCGCCTAGGGCAATCAACATGCCGAGTTGCAGGGACGGTGGTAACGACGTGTGACCCAACGCCACGATGCCGCCCCACAAGGCCAGTGCCATCGCCACCGACGACAGCACCGGTGCCTTCAGCTGTCGCCACAGCGGCCCTGGTGTCGCCTGGAGCCAATGGCCCATGCAGACAATGGTGGCCACGAAGTTCAGCAGGTTGGCGATGAAGTAACCCGCCGCAACACCCACCACACCGTACTGCGCACCCATCACAAAACCGACCAGCACCGTGGCGGTATTGAAGATGCCCAGGTACAGCAGCGCGGCGGTGCGGCCCTGAGAGGTGAGCGTAGAGCCGATGGTGCTCATCAACGACTGCATGATGCCGACCGGCGCCAGCCAGCCCAGCAGCGGCGCCACGATGGCCCACTTCGGATCCAGCACCACCGACACAAACGGCTCCCGCAGCGCCCACAGCCCCACCATGATGGGCATGCTCAGCAGGGAGATGCCGCCCAGCACCTTGAAGTAGACCTCGCGCACGGCTGCCAGATCGTCCTGGATGCCCGACAGGCGCGGCAGCAGTGCGCGCCCCACCACCCAGCTCATGTGCTGCACCGGAAACAGCATCAGCTTGTAGGCCATGCCGTACTGGCCCAGCGGGCCGGTGCCCAGCAGACGGCCGATGATCATGCTGTCGGCATTGCGGGCAAAGTAGTTGATGAAGTTGAAGGCGGTGAGGCTGCCGCTGAAGCCCCAGAGCGACTTGAACTCATCGCGGCTCCACTGCCGCCCGGGCTTGAAGCCCGACTTGAACCACAACCAGACGCTGTTGGTGCCGATGGTGAAAAGCGTCGGCACCACGAAGCTGTAGACGCCCCAGCCGGCCAGCGCGCACGCGACCGACAGGCACAGCCCCGTCACCTGGGTGAACACATCCAGGATCGCCAGCTCACGAAAGCGCGCATGCCGCTCCATCCAGGCCTGATGCACCGCCGTGGTCGCGCCCAGCGGAAAGCCGATCGACAGCAGCAGCATCACCGGGAACAGCTCCGGCTCCTTGAAGAACACCGAGATGGCATAGGCGGAGGCCGCCAGTGCCAGACCGAGCGTGAGCCCCAGGCCCACATTCAGCCAGAAGACCGTGTCCGCCAGCGCAGGCGTGAGCGTTTTGCGCTGGATGATGGCGGCGCCGGTCCCCATGTCGCGCAGCAGGCTGGCGAAGGTGAGCACCACGCCGGCCAGCGCCATCACGCCGTAAGCGGACGGCGGCAGCAGGCGCGACAGCACCACCACGCTGACCAGTTGGCCCAGCACCTTGCTCGCCTGCGCCACGCTGAGCCAGCGGACGCTGTGCATCATCCCGCTCAACGCACACCTCCCGATTGAGCGGTGTAGAAGGCTTCGAGGGCGCGCTGGCAGATCTGCAGATCAAACTTCTGCACCGCCAGCTCCCGGGCGGCCCGGCCCATGCTGCTGCACAGCGCCGGATCGGCCAGCAGGCGTTCGATCTGGGTGGCCAGCGCGTCCACATCGCCTTCCGGGAAGGCAAGGCCGGTACGCTCGGGCGTGATGCCTTCGTCGCGTCCGCCCATGGCGGACGTCACGACCGGCACGCCGCAGGCTTGCGCTTCGAGGATGGAAATGGGCAGCCCTTCAGCATCACCGGACTGGCTGACGATGCTGGGCAGGCAGAAGATGCGGGCGGTGCCCAGCAGTTCGCGCACTCGCTGGCTCGGCTGGGCGCCGAGGAAATCCACCGGCGCATTCAGCTCGGCCGTCAGCGCCTCCATGCGCTCGCGCAGCGGACCATCGCCCACCACCTTCACCCGCGCCTGCGGGAAGCGCTGATGGACCCGGGCCATGGCGCGGATCAGGAATTCCAGGCCCTTCTTTTCGACCTGGCGCCCCACAAACAGGAGGTGCGGTTCCCGCTCGCCTGCGGGCACGCCCGACGGCGCGAAGTCCCGCGTGTCCACGCCGATGAACAGCGTGTGCAGCTTGTCGGGATGGATGCCGTAGGCATCGATGGCCCGCGCGCGGACCGCTTCGGACACCGCGATGAAGGACACCTGCGGATCGGCCGCCATCTCCCGCAAGCGGCGCGGATAGTCCTTCATGTAGTCGCCGCCCTGCCCGCTTTCCCAGAAGTCGGGGCGGGTGTGGATGTCGTAGCCATGCAGGGTCACAACCGTGGGCAGCCCCAGGCCCTTCAGCCAGGGCCAGGCCAGCACCGCATCGGTGGCGAAGTGCACATGCACCACCGATGGACGCACGCCGTCCGCATCCGGCACCATCAGCGGCCGCAGCGCCTGCGGCAGCGGCCAGCCCAGGCGGCGATAGAGCCGCCACTGCATCGCGTCCAGCGTGCCGGTGGGCGTCAGGTCCAGCAGTTGATGGTCCAGCCCGTCCAGCGACAGGCCGTTCTGGCAGAGCCGCTGCCCCACCAGGGTGGCGCGCCAGTCCCGCAGATGCAGCGCCTGCTGCCGCACGAACGTCTCGGACAGCGGCAGCAGTTCATCTCGAACGACAAGAACTCGTCTCAATCGGATATCCCTCAAATCAATTCATCGTCGGGCCGGACGGTCGCCATGAGCGACCGACGGGCCGTGTCGTTAACCGGGTCGCAGCACGGACCTGGCACTCCGGTGGAGCGGACCTGGCCGGGCTTTCGACGCCAGTCGCGCCGGACGAACCCGCCCACAGCCGCGACCACCCTGCCGCGTCAGGGCAAGCCCGCTGGTGCCAGCCTCAGCCGGCGACCGGCTCCATCTGCAGCCGCGCGCGACCCCGGATCTGCTGCTTCAATGCATTCATCGCGGTGCGCATTTCCCAGGGATCGGCACGGCCGCCCAGACCGAAGCGCAGCGCCCGCGAGGCCAGGCCCAGCGGATGGCGGTCCACGAAGGTCCGGCGCCAGCGCAGCTCGCGCTCCGCCGCCTCGCCCGACCAGGCCGGTCCGGACCGCGCCAGCGCATGCACCATGCGGGCATAGTCGTCCGCATAGTCGCGGCGGCCCTTCACATCGATCAACGCCTGCCCGTGGGAGCAGAACGGCACCGGATCAAACGCCGCCTGACCCGACCAGCGCGCCAGCAGGCCGCCCAGATGCCGCGAAATCCGGCCCGACATCTGCAGCTGGTCCCAATACTTCTGCCGGCTCACGCTGCCGCTGTGGAAGCGGTAGCGCAGCACGTTCTGCGGCAGGTTGATGCCCTGGCGCTGCAGGGCCAGCTCGCTGAAGAGCAGATAGTCCTCGGCCAGGTTGGGCACTTCAATGTCGGCCTGTGGATCGGTGCCGCGGAACATCGACTGGCCGTAGCGGACGCCCCGGTCCCACACCGCCTGGCTGCGCAGGCTGATCGTCGGATGGGCGAAGACATTGCGGAACAGCGCGCAGCGGGCCAGCTCGTCCTTGTCGGTCGGATGCGACAGCGCGCCGATTTCCTTGCCCTCGGCATCGATCATCACCGACTGCCCGCCCACCAGCACCACCTCTGCATCCCGCTCGAAGGCGGCATGGGTCAGGGCCATGCGCTCCGGCAGGCATTCGTCGTCGGCGTCCATGCGCATCAGGTAAGGCGCTTCGACCAGCCCCAGCCCTTCGTTCAGCAGCCCGGACAGCCCAGGCGCCTGCGGAAACGAATGCAGTTCGATGCGGGCGTCCTGCGCAGCCGCACGCGACACGATCTCCGCCGTGCGGTCGGTGGAGCCGTGGTCCAGCACCAGCAGGCGCCAGTCACGCTCGGTCTGCGCCTGCACGCTGGCCAGGGCCTGACTCAAAAAAGCTTCGCCGTTCTTCACCGGCATCAGCACATCAAACAAGGCCATGGATGCCCTTTCGTCCGTTCATCTCGTCACCCTGGCTCACGACACACGCTTCCTGGCGCGCGAGGCACGCCACAACAGGCCCAGCGCAAACGGCACGCCGTCCACCAGATACCGGTGGGCCAGACGGCCCGGTTCCTGCACCAGCCGGTGCAGCCATTCCAGACCGGAGCGCTGCATCCAGCCCGGGGCCCGTTTCACATCCCCAGCTACAAAACTGAAGCTCACGCCGACGCCCAGGAACCAGGCGTTCGGCGCCAGTGGCCGCAGCCGCGCAATCAGCTTCTCCTGCTTCGGCGAGCCCAGACCGATGAAGACGATCTGCGGCTGCCAGTCGGTCAGCAGGCGCTCCAGGCGAGCCATCTCTTCGGGCTTCTGCTCGAAGCCGAACGGCGGGCACAGGCAGCGCACCGTGGCGTCATGACCCTGCGGAATCAGCGTATCGGCCGCGGCCTCGGCCGCACCCTCATTGCCGCCGATCAGCGCCATGCGCAGGCCGGCCTGATGGGCGCGCGCCACCAGCTTCACAAACAGGTCGGAGCCGGTCAGCCGTGTCGGCAGCGGCGTGCCCTGCAGCTGGCTGGCCCAGACGATGGGACGGCCATCGGCGGTGAAGACATTCGCATCCGCCACCAGCGCCCGGAACTCGGGCTCCTGCCGCCAGCGGCGCAGGATGTCGACATTGGGCGTCACCACCCAGCCGCCCCGGCCGGCCAGCGCCTCGCTGACGATGTGCTCGGTCAACTGCGGCACGGTGCTGGCCACGAAGGGCAGACCGTCCACAGCGATGGTGGGCAGCGTCGCCCCGCCGGTGGCGGCCGCGGAAGCAGCGGAAGGAGTCATGGGAAGGCTTGCACTCATCGGGAGGTTGGACAACGGCGCGGTCACAGATCTCGTTTGGTTCGCACCCACTCCACCTGGCGCTTGAAGACAAAGCGCAGATACAGCGGAATCTTGGCGAGCAACAGCAGCGGCGCGCCGGCCAGTTCGGACAGACTCAGAATGTCATCCGCCCAGCGTTGCTGCGCGATGACAATGGCGCCGGCCAGCATCAGCACGCTGAGCAGAGCGATCACCAGCGGTGCCCACCAGCCCAGCAGCAACGCCAGCACCAGGGTGACCAGCAGCCAGCCCACCTGCATCAGCGCCAGCAGGGTCAGCGGTGGCACCAGCATGTCCAGCACCTGCAGCAGCTGCCCGCCGCGACCCGGACGCATCGAGCGCCACAGCAGCCGCGGGCCCTCGCCCACCAGCATCGCCAGATGGCCGTGTTCCCAGCGGGTGCGCTGGCTGGCGGCGCCTTCCTGGCTCTTGGCGAACACGCTCGTGACCAGCGCGTCTTCACACAGCAGCGGCGGCGCGCCGAGCTGGGCCAGGCGCACGCCCAGCTGCATGTCTTCGGCCAGATGGCCACTGGCCAGCGGTGCCTGCACCGCCACGGCCCAGGGGAAGGCCATGCCGGTGCCATACAGGCCGCACGGCAGGCCAAGCTGATGCATGCCGCGCGGGCGCACCAGATTCTTCACTCGCATGGCAAATTCGGCGATGCGGGCCTTGAGGCCGTCGTTGGCCGCATGCATCAGGTAGGTCGCCTGCACCGGACGGCCGGTGGCATGCGCCACCGAGGCGATGCGCGGCAGCAGGCGCGGGCCCAGTTCACAGTCGGCGTCCAGGATCACCACCACATCGGGCGCGAACCCTTCCTCGATGGCCAGCCGTTCCAGATGCCGCACGCCGAAGTCGAGCGCAAACCCCTTGCCGCGATCGGTCGCATGGCTGCGCTCCACCACGGTGACGTCGAAATCACGCGCCTGGGCCGCGGTGTCGTCGGTGCAGTTGTCCGCCACCACCAGGATGCGGTCCTGCGGGCCCAGTTGCGCCAGCGCCTGCATCAGTGTCGGGCGCAGGCCGCGGCCTTCGTTGTGCGCCGGCATGACCACCGCAATCCGTTCCGGACGCGGATGCTCCCGCTCGGTCCGGTCCGGCAGCAAGGCCAGCACCACCTGACTCAGCAGCAGCCAGGCCGGCACCGCCAGCAACAGGCTCAGCAGCAGCACCAGGAACCAGGGCAGGCCCTGCAGCAGTTCAAGCATGGACAAACTCCTGGAACAGATCGGCGAGTCGCTCGGCCTCGACATCCACATCGTGACGCACCAGCACTCGCTGTCGCGCCGCCTGACCCATGCGGGCCAGCGTGGTGTCGTCGGTGCGCAGGCAGGCCAGCATGGCGGTGGCCAGGGCCGGGGCATCCCCGGCCGGCACCAGCCAGCCATTCTCATCCGGCAGCACCAGTTCGGGTATCCCCGCAATGCCGGTGCTCACCACCGGGCGGCCCAGCGCCATCGCTTCCATCACCACCACCGGCAGGCCTTCGGCGAAGCTCGCCAGCACCAGGGCGCGTGCGTCCAGCAGTTCCTGGCGGACCTGATCGCTGCTGATCCAGCCGGTGATGCGCACATGTTTCTCCAGCCGATGGGCGCGGATGCGCTCTTCGATCGGGCCGCGCAGTTCGCCGTCACCGGCCAGCACCAGCTCGAAATCGGGCTCCTGCTGGGCCACCAGCGCGGCGGCTTCGATCAGCAGCAGATGGCCTTTCTGCTCGGACAGGCGTCCGATGCAGACCAGTCGGCGACCCGACGGCGGCGCAGTCTGCACCTGATGGAAGGCCGGCTCCAGACCGCAGTGCACCACCCGCACCTTGCCCCAGTGCTGCCGGTCCACCCAGCGGTAGAGCTGGCTGCGGCAGAAGGAGGTGATGGCCACCACGAAGCGTGCGCGGCGGATCTTCTCGCCCAGGTGCAGGAACTCGGGTTTGTCGAATTCTTCCGGGCCATGCACGGTGAAGCTGTAGCCGGGGCCACCGAGCGCTTCGACCAGCATCGCCACTTCCGCCGAATTGGTGCCGAAGTGCGCATGCACATGAGTGGCACCGGCCTCGCGCAGCATGCGCAGCGCGACACAGGCCTCCGCCAGATACACCAGGTGCAGGGGCCACGGCCGGTCGGCGCGCAGGCCGATACGAAGCGCCAGACGGAACGCCTCAAGGAAGCGCCCCGGGGCGCGCATCGCCTCGCCAAAGAAGGCCTTGACCAGCGCGAGGCCACCGCCCTGCAGCAGGTATTGGGTGCGGGCCTTTTCGGCCTGGTCCTGCGCATCCGGTGCGGGATCGTCCCACCCCCGGATCGCCAGCCGCTGCACCGGCACGCCATGCTTCTCCAGCGCCAGGATCTCGCGGCGGATGAAGGTGTGGCTCACCTTGGGGTAGTGGTTGACGAGATACGCGACCTTCACGGAATTCCTTGGAGCGGCAGGAGGGACAGGGGTGGCGGGCCCGGCCGGGTCCGCCGGGGTGGGGCGCGATGATGCGTGCACCGCAACGGGCGGCTCGATGACCTTGGTCATGCCGGGTGTCCCGGAGAAGGACGACCCGCTCATGCGCGCCCCGCCACACGCAGGTCGGCGCTGGCGCTGCCGTTGCCGGAGGCCTTCACCGAGGTCCGCACCGAGGCGACGCCCTCGGGCCACTCGAATTTCGCGCTCTTGCCGTTCTCCAGATCGCCGCTGTCGGCCAGGGTGCGGCCACCCTTGTCCTTGATTTCCACCCGCAATCTGGCCTCGCCGGTGCAGCGGGCCGTGACGCGGCAGGCCTCTCCGGCCTTGGGACGGGCCCAGCTCACGCCGCTGAGCTGGCGATTGCCTTCCACCGCCAGCACCGCCTCGCGGGCCTCTTCAAACACCACCGCCTGGCGCCAGGTGTCGTAGCGCGCGCGGGCATTGCCCTTGACCACGCGCCAGTCCCCGCGCATGGAGAGCACATTCATCGGGGCGTCCAGATCGACCGGGCGGTCGTTGCCGTCCAGCCAGCCCTTGGTCGTTTTCACCTGACGCAGCGCGCCGCGCAGCCGCTCCAGATCGTTGCCGACCTGGCTGTTCCAGCCGTTCTTCAGCACGATGGGGAACTTGGCGCCGATCTCGGCATAGATGCAGAAGGGGGTGCCGACGTTGCGGTCCACCACATAGCCACCGTAGCGCTTGAGGGTCTCGCCGATCTTGCGCATGCTGAGGTCGCCCAGCGAGCGGATCTCGAAGTCCTGCGGCAGCATCAGCAGTGCGCCTTCCGGGATCTGCCCCTTGTTCTGTTCCACGCCGCGGTCGGCGGAGGTGGCGGGAAAGATGTAGCCGGGCGACGGGCTCAGGCCCGAGTAGGTCAGGGACATCGCCAGCGCATGGTGATAGAACGATTCGCCGTCCTCGATTTCATGCTTGCGGATGAGGCCGCCCATGGTGGGCACGCCTGCGGCGCGTGCGCCCTGGAAGTAATGCGCCGGGTCGCCCCAACCGCGGCCATCCAGCTTCGTCCAGGCGTATTGCTGGGCGCGCCAGTCGTCCCCCACCTTCTTCAGCTGGAAGAAGGAATGGATGACGCCGGCCACCGGATCAACCAGGTCGGCATGGCCGTCCGAGCCGCTGGCGGGCAGCACGCCAGCCGGCCAGCGCGGGATCAGCACTTCCGGGACCATCGCCTCAGCATCCGGATCCCACACGCCCTTTTGGTTCAGCGGGCCCAGCACACGCTGCGGTTGATCGTCCGGGCTGCACAGGAACACCCCCACTGAATACTTGCCGCTTTCGATGGCGGGGAAATAGGCGTCCTTGGGAATGCTCCAGCTGTCCAGCACCGGCTCGACCGGGCGGCAGTTCCAGGGAGACTGGGCGGAGAACGGGCGTTCAGCGGTGCCGAACCTGCCGTCCTGGCGCCCCTCCCCACGGTCGCCGCCGCGGCGCTTGTCCGAACGCTCCGCCTGGGCCGAAGCCAAGCCCGGCGCCAGCGCCGCAGCGGCCAGCCCCAGGCTGGCGCCGCACCAGTGGCGTCGATCCCATTGCATCGTCATGTTGGCTACCCTTCCGTACTTCCCTCGATCACGCGGACCGGCGACCTGTGCGGTCGCCGGTCACCCAGCCATGCGGGTGGCCACCCCTGTCTCTATTCAACCGCCGATCGATGTCGTCGGTGTTTTTATTGGTTCGTCCTGCACCGGTGTCCGGGACACCGGCATCCCTGCATCCGATGCAGAGGGCGGCACCAGACCGGTGCCTGCGGAGGGCGCTGTGCCATCCGCCGTCGGCAAGGGCAGGATTCGTGCCGGGTTGCCCACGGCGGTCGCGCCCGGGGGCACGTCCTGTAACACCACGGCCATGGCGCCGACGCGGCAGCCCGCGCCCAGACGCACACCGCCGAGCACCTGCGCATAGGCGCCCAGCTCCACGCCGTCCTCCAGCACCGGACAAGGGCCGTCCGGCACCCGGTTACCCAGCGTCACACCTTGTCGCAAGGTGCAGTTGGCGCCGATGACGGTGGCGGGATTCACGAAGATGCCGCCAAAGTGCCAGATGCGCAATCCGGGACCAATTCGGCAATCCTTGGGCAGGCTGATGCCGGTCACCGTCTCCACGACGCGGAACATCAGCCAGTAGGCCTTGGTCCGCCAGCGGCGGCTGAACCCCTCCGGCATCGCGTCCACACGACGGCCGAAGCGGTAGACCCACAAGGCCCACAGCGATTGCTCACGCCGCCAGGCACGTGCGTCTCCGCAGCGCGCCAGGTCGGCGTTCCAGTCCCGATCGGCATCTCCCTGGCTCATTTCATCAAGGTCTTTCCGGACATGGGGGTCAACGGGGCATCGGAGATCAGCGTGCCGCCGACGCTGGACGTGGTGCCCGCATTGCCGCTGTAGGCATAGACGGCCACCCGTCCATAGTTGGCCGGCCAGCTGAAGCTGGCCACATTGCCATCGGACAGCTCGCCACTGTCATACAGCTTGCTGCCGCTGTTGTCATACAACGCGAGCCGCAGGCGCCCCCCGCCGCTGGTGCGCGCAGTCAGCTTGTAGGGCGTGCCGGCCACCGGCTTGGCCCAGGCCACGTTGCTGATGGTGCGCAGGCTGTAGTTCACCTGGATCACGTCGACCGCCGTGGCCGGGAAGACCACCGCCTGTTTCCAGGTGTCGAAGGTGCCCAGCGGCGAGCTGCGCTGCAGGTTCCACTGGCCGCGCAGCGACAGGATGTTCAGCCGCTGCTCGGGAATGATGGACACGCCGTTGCCATCGACCCAGCCCGACACGCTCATCACCTGACGCAAGGCCGCGCGCACCGCCTGCAGCTCATTGGCGGTGGTGTTGTCCCAGCCGTTGGGCATCAGGTTGAAGTTGCTGCCGTTTTCGGCGTAGATGACAAAGGGCGTGCCGTAATTGCGGTCCACCACGTAGCCGCCATAGCGCTTGAGCGTCTCCGCCACTTTCCGGAGTTTCAGGTTGGTGAGGGTACTGGTGTCAAACGTGGGCGGCAGCATCAGCAGCGAGCCTTGCGGAATGCCACCGGTGTTGGTGGTGGCCGCGTTGCTGTCCGCCGAGGTGGCTGGATAGATGTAGGTCGTGGCGGCGCTGAGCGCGTTGTAGGTCAGCGAGATGGCCAGCGCATGGCGGTACCAGCCCAGGCCGTCGTTCACTTCCGCCTTGCGGATGACGCCGCCGATGGCCGGCACGCCGACGGCGCGGGCGCCCTGGTAGTAGTGGCCGCCTTCACCGAAACCACGTCCCGCCAGCGGAGCCCAGGCGTATTGGCTGGCGCGCCAGGTGCCGTTCTCCAGCCGGAGCTGGAAGAACGAATGCACGATGCCCATCGCCTCGTCAATGATGTCGGCATGGCCGTCCGAACCGGAGGCCGGCACCACATTGGCCGGCCAGCGCGGGATCACCACCGTGGGACGGTAGCCTTCGGCATCCGGATCCCAGATGCCGCTGGTGTTGCCCACCAGCGGATAAACGGTGACCGACGGGTCCGAGGACAGCGCCTTGAACACCCCGGTGGACCAGGTGCCCTCGGCCACTGTCGGGTAGTAGTTCGACGTGGGAATCGAGAAGTCGCCCAGCACCGGCGCGACCGGTTGCATGTACCAGGGCGAGAAGGCGGCGAACGGCGTGTCATAGGTACCAAACACCCGGGCCGGGGCCGTTTGGGCGAGCGCCTCGGGGGGCGCCAGCCATTCGGTGCCGCACAGCATCACCGACAGGGCAGCGGCGGCCAGCGCGCGCGAAGGGCCGGTGCTGTGCGGTGCCAGGTCGACACCATCCGCGGACCTTCGAACGCCGGCGCGGCTCGGCGGTGAGCCGCCCGCAAAGCGTTCAGACCGCCGGAGCGCGCGGCCGGGCCACCCGTCGGGGATCGGGCGGGACGAAGCAAACAGCGATGACAGCGAGGGTGAAGTCATGGTCAAACCTCCTTCAACCGCTGGCCGCGCCCTGCCCCGACACGCTTGGCCAGCTCGTTGAAACGCCGCTCCACCTGGAAGGTAGAGACGTGCGCGATGCCGAAGACCACCAACAACAGCAACGGTCGCTTCAGATATTTGACCCAGAGATCACCGCTGCCCAACCAGGTGGCCGCCAGGGGCAAGTGCCACACATAGAGTGCATAGGAAACTGAAGCAATATAGGCAAATACCGAACCTCCCAACCAGACCGACAGACGATGACGCGGCTGCGCCATCAGCGCACCAACAAATGCGCCGGCCGCATAAGGCCGCAGATAGGTCAGCGGGTTGGAGACTTCGTGGCTCAGGAAGCTGCCGGCCATCAGCAGCAGCAGCAGCGCCGGCACCATGCCGCGGCGGGCCAGCACCTGCCGCACCTGTGGCCAGAAGCGCGAATGCATCACCAGCGCCAGGCAGGCGCCGGCCAGCAGGTCGTCGGCGCGGAACCAGGTCACGCTGGAGGCGGTGATGTCGTGCGAGATGCGCATGCCGGTGAAAGTCATGAGCAGCGCCGGGAACAGCCACCAGATGGCCCGCACCCGCAGCCACAGCATCAGCCCGGCCAGCATGTAGAACTGCACTTCAACGCACAGGCTCCAGAAGTGGTCGATGGGCGGCACCAGCCGCTGCGGCGGCAAATTCGCGTAGAAAAAGAGGTAGCTGAACGCCGTCTCCAGATCGACCGGCCTGAACCACCAGACCACCGTCAGCGCAATCCACGCAGCCGGCACCACCCGCAGCAGGCGGCGGGCCAGGAAGCTGGAGACCGGCGGACGCTTGAGCAGCTGCCCGGTGATCAGATAGCCCGAGAGAATGAAGAACAGGGCCATGCCGAACATGCCCAGCGATTCATTCAACGGAATGCCGGCGACGTGGAACGGCATCAGGTGCGTCCACAGCACCGCGAGGATGCTCACCGCGCGGACGCCATCGAGCACCGGGAAATGTTCGGACGGTGCGCGAGGCGCCGGGGCCTCGTGGGCGGCGCCATGTGCGGCATCGTGTGCGGCATCGTGTGCGGCGTCATGCACGGCGCCAGGGGCAACTTCGGGAGCGGGGATCGGGGAAGAAATCGGCGCGGTCATCGGTTGCGCCCTTCGGGGCGTCCGCCAGGGCGGCGGTCATCGGGAGCGTTGGGGCCGGGGCGGCCCGGGCGGCCAGGTCGGGCGTTCGGGCCCTTGAGCGCACCCGCCTGCGCCGGCACGGCCCGGCTGAATCCCATCGGCACGGTGTTCAGCCAGGCGGTGGCGCTGGTCGAACGCTCGGCGGCGGCACCCGCCTCGCCACGGGCCTTCGCAACAGCGCTGGGACGGATGCCCCAGGTGCGGCGGTAGCGGCCTTCCATCAGGCCGTCCGGCACCAGCCGCATCGCCAGCGAACACAGGCAGCCCATGCAGAACCAGAAGTACCAGTTGTAGATCAGGTAGGCGAACATGTTGTCCGAGCTGGACACCAGGAAGTTCGCCACGAGCAGGCACATGCCGATCAGCGCCAGCAGCGGCTTGACCGCAAACAGGCGGCGGATCATGCGGGCGGTGCTGAGGTAGAGCCACAGGTAGGCCCCCAGGCCGAGCGCGCCCAGTTCAAAGAAGGTCTGGACGATGGCGCTATGGGCGCCCCACTTCATCACGCCGGCCATCGAGAAGAATTCCTGCGACAGCGCAAAGAACGATTCCGCGCCATAGCCGGTCAGGTATTTCGTCGGCGACATCCAGGTGAGCGCATCCGTCCACAGCAGCTTGCGCCAGGCGAAGGAATTGAGCTTGGCGTACTGCACCACTTCGTTGCCCTGGGTCAGACCCATCACCCGTTCGCGCAGTTCCGGCAGCGCCATGAAACCAGCCGCGCCGATGAGGGCGAGGTACACCAGATACCGCCGCTCCCGCACCAGCCCGTAGACCGAGAAAATCATCAGGACCGAGATCCACGCGCTACGGGTCTTGGTGGCGTAGAGCAGGCCCAGCAGCAGCAGCATGTAACCCACCACCGCGGCAGTGGTGAACACCGTCTTGCCAATCTGCTTGCTCTTCCACCGGTAGAACAGCACCCCCAGCGACATCACCAGATAGAACGCGAGGATGTTGGCGTGCGGGAACGGGCCGCCATAACGCGCGCCGGACTCTTCCAGCGCATCACCGCCGCCAGCCGTCCGGCCCAGGGCGATGTAGGCGATGGACACCAGCGCCACCGGCACCGAAGACCAGGTGATGATCTTCAGCATCTTGTTGAAGTCGTCCTCGTCCTGGACCAGGAAAAAGGCCACGAGGAACAGCGCCACGACCGACAGATACCCGAGGAACAGACGGATCGCCGCCATCTTCTCCGGGGAATAGATCAGGCCGGCGGCCTGCATGAACAGCAGCGGCCCCCACACCCACCACGCCGCCTTGGGCAGCCGCTTCGGATCGCGGGAAATGATCAGCGCCGCCAGCAGGATGACCAGCGCATTGAGCAGACCGCCCAGACCGCCCACGGCGGCCATGCGGGCCTGCTCGAAGACCGGATTGGCCCCGGCCCGGATCAGCAGCACCACGATCAGGAAGGCTTCGCGGCTGTAGATGAAAAGGAAGGCGGTGAGCAGCACCAGCGGCATCACCGCCAGCATCACCGGCTTGTCATCGGCAAAGCCGCCGATGACCACGCTGGCCCAGCCGATCACGACCGCGCCGACCGCCAGTCCGATCAAGCCCAGGAAGCCGGCCCCGTCCATGCCGTAGGCCAGACTCCGCCACAGCCGCATGCCTCCGCCCATCCAACGCAAAGATAAGTCCTTCACTGCCCGTCGCTTCCCGTCTGTCCGTCTCGATGCGTTGCCGTCCTGCCGCGCTGAAGCCCGTGGCCTCAGCGGACCAGCAGCCCGCGGCTGGTCGCCGGCACCGCCGTCACCATCTCCTGCAGGAACGATTCCATCAGCGCCTGGGAGTCCGCAGCCTGTTCAGCCTTGCCCAGTCGCTGGGAGACGCGCACCAGCACGCCGTCCGGAATGCGGCCCTTGAAGCCTTCCTGAAGGATGTACCAGCGGGCCTGCAAGCCGTCGCCGCCATACATGTTGCCGATGCGGATCCAGTAGCGCACCGCCTCGAAGCCGCCTCCGCGGGCCTCGGTCAGGATCTGCGTGGTGGGGATCGGCGCGGGGCGTGCGTCGGTGGCGATGGCGTGGCCGCTGCCGATCTGGCGGATGGCAAAGCCCTGCGCCGGATAACAGACTTCCGGCCGGTGCACCTTCACATCCTGGCGCTGGCGTTCTCCCCAGGCCAGGGCCAGCATGATCTGCTCGCCATGGCTGTTGGCATAGGTGCGCATGACCGTCTGGTCATACGGCTGTTCCTGCACCGTCTCCACACCCTGGGACACATCCACCTGCGTGGTGGAGTCGGCAATGACGCGCCAGTCGCCGAAGGCCTTGGGCACCACCGCATCCAGGCTGGGCGCGTTGCTCATGGCCTGCAGCCGGGGCGTGGCCAGCCAGGCGCAGGCGGCGGCGGCCACCATCACCAGCAGCCCCATGACGGCGGTGTAGATCGAAAAACGCGGCATCCGCGGTGCGGGCGTCGAGACGTTCATGCGGCCTCCTTGTTGCGGCGGCGTTCCACCCGCAGCGACACGGCGCGCAGCAGGCTGTCGGTCAGCACGATCAGCATCAGCGCGGTCAGGAACAGCGCCATGCCGGAGAACTCATGCATGAAGCCCTGCCCCACGTCGTCGCCGAGGTGGTAGGTGAGCAAAGCCAGGATCAGGATGCGGATCACGTTGGACGAATAGGAGATCGGCACGATCAGGATCGCCAGCATCGCGTTGCGGAACACCGATTCATGGCGCACCACATTCATGTAGAGCAGTCCCAGCGCTTCCAGCGTGAACAGCGAGTTCAGACCGGCGCAGGCATCGGCCACCATCAGCTGGTAGGAACCGATCTGCAGGATCACGCCGGAGCGCGCCACGGGATATCCCAGGTGATACATCAGCTGCTCGGCGCCCCAGGAGGCGGCCAGCTTCATCGGCTGGGTGATCACGTCCACGATGGACGCCGGTAGCGGCACCGCGAAAAGCAGCAGGAAAAAAGCAAACCAGTAGCGCTTGGCGATGCCCGGGCCCAGCAGCAGCAGCGCAATGCCCAGCAGCACCGGCAGCAGCGAGCCCAGCTCCAGCAGCGCGATCGACTGCGAACGGCCCAGCACATAGGCCGCCGCGCCGATCAGCAGCACCATCCAGCCGAGCACCGGGGCCGGACGGGGCGCGAAGCGCTCGCCCTGCTCCGCCAGACGCTTGGTCTGAAAGTAGAAGTACCAGGCCGACAGCGCCAGCACGATCGGGCCGTGGCTGTTGCGGTCACCGCGCCAGGGTCCATGCATGAAGTCGATGATGGTCGGCACATACATGGCGGCCAGACCGAGTGCCAGCAGAATCAGCACCACCCGGTTGGCGGCCCAGAACGGCCCGAACCGGGGTGCCACCCGACCCGAGTCGCCGGGGAGGACATTGCGCGACATGACTTTCACTGGATTCCCTGCAATGGCGACAAGACCGGGCCGCCGCATGGTGGCGCGGCCCTCGGCAAGCGATGCGGCTCTGCGGCCCTTGATCAGTACTGGTTCATGACCGTGCCCAGCAGCGTCGTGTTGACGCCGTCGAGACTGTCGGTCAGTTCCTGCAGACTCAGCACGCGTGAGCGGTCCTGACGGGCGAGCACCAGGGCAGCGCCGCAGCGGGAGGCCACGATGGACGCATCCGCGCCATACAGCGCGGCGGACGTATCCACCACGACGTGGTCGAACTTGCCGGCCAGCTCCCGCATCAGCATGCCGAAGGCGGGGCGTTCCAGCAGTTCCACCGGGTTGGGCGGCACCGCGCCGACCGGCAGGACAAACAGGCTGTTCATGCCTTCCACCTGCTGGATCACGCGGGGCTCGCTGCGTCCGGACAGGATGGACGACAGGCCGGCCTGGTTGTTCACGTCGAAGATTTCATGCTGGCGCGGGCGGCGCAGGTCCGCATCGACCAGCAGCGTACGCCCACCCAGCTGGGCGAGTGTGACCGCCAGGTTGGCGGTGAAGTAGCTCTTCCCGTCCATCGTGTCGGGGCTGATGATGGCCAGCGCCCGGCGCGGTTCACCTTCGCGATACAGCCGCATCATGATCTGGCTGCGGATGCCGCGGAAGACTTCGGCCTGCGACGAGAACGGCTGGTTCAGCGCGATCAGCTCGGGGCTGCGGCTCTTGCGCTCGCTGGCCGCATACGGATAGTGGAACTGTTTGGACAGCGCTTCCAGCACATCTTCCGCATTGGCATAGCCCAGCGCCACGGCGGCTTCGCCGAAGCGGATGCCCCGCTCGCGCTGGTACTGCAGCACGCGCTCGACCTGATCGGCGCTGAGGTTGCGGGTCTCGGCGATGATGGCGCCGATCGAGCGGTCATGCAGACCGGCGGTGGGCTTGGAGGCGGGGGCGTCCACAGGTTTACTGGAGGCGTAGTGGAGGGGTTCCTTCAAATCGGACATCAAGCGGCTCCTCGCGTGGCGTGGCCCAGCAGACGGCGCTCAGCCGCTGGCAGTGCCTTGTTGGGACGCTTGTTGGGGGCGGGCAGCACCCCCAGCATCGGAATCTGCAGCAGTGCCATGACGTCGTCGGCATCACGGATCTTGCGGTCGCGCATTTCCAGCAGCAGGGCCATGCCGATGGCCAGCACCAGACCGGCCACGAAGGCCAGCGCAGTGTTCAGGCCCACGCGGGGCGAGGCCGGACGCATCGGCGCGGTCGCCTCGGTCAGCACGGTGACGTTGCTCTGGGTGCTCTGGCTTTCCAGGTTGGTCTGGGTCAGGCGGGCGGCGATGCTGTCGTAGCCACGCTGGGCGCTGTCCACCTCACGGATGAGGCCGGCCGCTTCGTCACGCGCTTCCTTCAGCTTCATGACTTTCTGGCGCTGTGCATCCAGCGAGGCACGGATGTCCGATTCACGCTGCCGGTTGATGGTGTTGGTCACACCGACCGCACCGGTCACGCGGCGGATTTCCGTGGCCATCTTGGCGCGCAGGTCAGCCACCGAGGCCTTGGCTTCAATCACCTGCGGATGGGCGTCGCCGTAGCGGGTGCTCAGTTCCTGCAGGCGCGCTTCCGAGCGGCTCAGCTCGCCCTTGAGCGAGGACACCACCGGGTTGGACAGCACGTCCGGCAGGTTGTCGCTGCCGCGGGCGGCAGCGCCCTGGCGGCTGTTCGATTCCGCGGTCACCGACTGCACGGCCACCAGCTGCGAGGACAGCTCGGACAGGCGGGCGCTTTCGATGTCCATGCGCTCGTCGGTAGCCAGGATGCCGTGCTCGCGTTCATAGGCCGAGAGCTTGGTCTTGGCGGCTTCCAGCTTGTCGAGCGCGGCCTTGGACTGCTGCTCGAAATAACCGGCGTACTGACGGGCCGGATCCACCCGCAGCTCCAGCGTGGTGCCGACATAGGCGCGCACGAAGGCATTGGCGAAGGCGGCAGCAGCGTCCGGCTGCGGCGACTTGTAGGTCACCACCAGCACATTGCTTTCCTTGGAGGGCTTGACCTCCATGTTGCCCTTCAGACCGGAGGCCAGCCATTGCTCGATGCTGCCGTTGCCGCCGGTGGCATTCATCCACTGCTGGCGCACGTCGGGGTTGTCGGTCAGCTTCAGGTCCTTCACGACCCGCAGGGCCACACGATCGCTGGCGATCACATCGACCTGCGTGTTCATGTAGGAAGGCGAAGCCAGGCCCGGATAGATCAGGGCGGAAATGGGATCGGGCTTGGCATCGATGAGTACCGACGCGGCGGCCACATACTTCGGCTGCATCGACAGGCTGACGCCGAGTGCGGTCAGGGTGGTCAACACCACCACCAGCAGCACCAGCGACCAACGAGCCAAGATGATGGAAATCAACTTGCTGGGCGTCACGACTCACTCCTTCGCCGGGCCTGACGGGCCCGGCTGCTTGCACCGGCTGCACAGGTCAGCCGGCCATCTCGAAATCAGAACAGGCTTTCGCGCACGTAGATGACGTCGCCATCCTTGAGCGCTTCATCCATGCCGGGCTTGAGCTCCTGCACCTTGCCGTCGGTGCCCTTGCGGTGCACGCGGATGCCGCGGTCGGTGCCGCGCAGCGTCAGGCCACCACCGGCGGCCAGGCCCTGCAGCAGGGTCATGCCGCGCTCCAGACGGATCTGGCCCGGCTTCTGCACTTCACCATAGATGTAGATCATCGGGAAGCGGTCCACCCACAGCACGTCGCCGTTCTGGATGATGATGTCCTGCTCGCGGCCGTTCGGTCCGAACAGCGTGGGCAGGTCGACTTCCATGCGGAACGCCTTACCGCCCCGTTGACCCGACACCACCAGCAGGTCGCCACCCGACGGGGCCACGCCGCGGGCATTGGCCAGCAGATCGGTCAGGCGGGTGTCGGCCAGCTCCAGCGGATAACGACCCGGTTGGTTCACCGCGCCCAGCACGCTGGCCTGGTTGCCGGTGACCTTCATCACCAGAATGCTGACCTGCGGCTGCTTGACGAAGTTGCCCTTGCGCAGGCCTTCGGCGATGCGGCCTTCGGCGTCGCTCACCGACAGACCGCCAATGCGCACCGTGCCCAGCAGCGGGAAGGAAATCGTGCCGGCTTCGGAGACCCGGGTCTCCAGCGTCATGTCCGGATTCTGGAAAACGGTGATGCGGATGGCATCGCCGGAGCCCAGGCGGTATTCAGCCGTGGCGCCGGACGACAGGCCTACCGGGGCCGGCTGCGCGCTGGCGGGGGCCGCAGTACGGGGGGCGCCACCGGTCTGCGCCAGTGCGCTGACCGACATCAGCAGCGCCATCGCGCCGGTGGCCAGGGGCTTCAGGAAGTTCCGCGTCTTCATCGTGTTCATTTGATACCCAGGCCCTTCGAAATGGTGCTGTTGTCCAAGCCCGTGGCGCTGGAGGCCGGCTCGGTGACGGGGTCCGGCGTCAAGGCCGGCGCGGGGGTCGGCGACGAGGCCGCAGCCTCGGCGAACTTGCCGACATATTCGATCTTGGCGTTCTCACGCAGCGACTTCACGTCACGGGTGATCAGCTCCATGCGGCGCTGGCCCAGCAGGTAGCCTTCGATGGCCGGACGGGCCTGCTCCAGCGTCACCGGCTGCACGCGCGAGCCCGCCAGATAGACGACCATCAGGCCGGTCGGCGACGGTGCGGCCGCATGCTGGCCGTCCTTCATCTGCGACAGCACCTTCAGGCTGCCAGCGGGCACCTGCTCGGCGGCGCGCACCGATTGCGTGCCGACAAACTTGATGTCGTTGCTCTTCATGTATTCAACGAAATCGGTCAGCGTCTTGGCATCGTTCAGATGCGCGCGGATCTCTTCCAGCTGCTCGGGCTTGGCCTCGATGTTCAGTTCCTGGACGTTGTAGATCCGACGTTCGGTAAAGAGTGCCGGGTTCGCGTTGAAGTACTTGCTGATCTCGTCGTCGGACGGCTTGGTGGCCTTCTCGCCGATGCGTTCAGCATAGGCCCGCGCGATGATCTCGCGCTTGGCCGTTTCGATCTGTTGCACCACACGGGGGTCGCGGTCGAGCTTCAGGTCCTGGGCCTTCTGCACCAGCAGTTCCTGATCAATCAGACGCTCGAGCACCTGCCGCGATGCCGGCTCCACCTGGTCCTTCTTGAGGTTGGGCTGACGCTGCAGGACGTAGTTGATCTGGTGAACGGTGATCTCTTCCTTGTTCACCTTTGCAGCGGTCTGCGACGCCTTGGCTCCACTGCCGCCTCCGCAGGCGGCGAGCGTGATCGCCACCATGGCTGCGGCCGTCAGGCCCGCCAAGCGAAATCCGTTGCAGTTGAACCGCTTTCTCTTCAAGTTCATGGCTTCGACTCTCGTTGTTATGCAAGTCCCGGCGACCCTCACGGGGCGACCCACGCTCTCACGTGAGCGGCGAGTGTAGCCGTGCGCCATGACGGAAAACCCTGATTCCATGCGGACCGGACGCCCTCACTCCCGAGACTGAGTGGGTCCATAGCAAGAATGACTCCCGGTGCCACCCGACGGCCGGAAAAGGCCCCCTTGATCGAGGGGGGCGAGAGGAAGGGGAAGGAATGAAGAGCGCCCGAAACAGCGTTCAACACCGCCATCCAGGGGGTTGCGCAGGGCTGAAGCTGCCGTTCAGCCCGGGCTAGGCTGGCGCTCCCGCGCCAGATACGGTCGTCACGTTTGTTGACGACTGCGACATCACATCAGCATTTGATACCGACGTGCAAGGCGACCACGCCGCCGGTCAGGTTGTGGACATCCACATGGCCGAAACCGGCGGTCTTCATCATCGCCTTCAGCTCGGCCTGGGCCGGGTGCATGCGGATGGATTCCGCCAGGTAGCGATAGCTGTCGGCGTCGCCCGCGATCATCTGACCCAGACGCGGCAGCACCTTGAAGCTGTACCAGTCGTAGGGCTTGCGCAGCGGCTCGGCCACGCGAGAGAACTCCAGCACCAGCAGCCGGCCGCCGGGACGCAGCACGCGGCACATCTCGGCCAGGGCCTTGTCCTTGTGCGTCATGTTGCGCAGGCCGAAGGCGACCGAGACGAGGTCGAAGCTGTTGTCCTTGTAGGGCAGCGCTTCGGCATCACACAGGTTGGTGGGCAGCACCATGCCTTCGTCGAGCAGACGCTCCCGACCGGTGCGCAGCATCGCTTCGTTGATGTCGGTGTGCACCACCATGCCGCGCTCGCCCACTTTGCGGGCGAAGGCGCGGGCCAGATCGCCGGTACCGCCGGCGATGTCCAGCACCTTGTCGCCGGCCTTGAGGTTGGCCACCGCCACGGTGTAGGCCTTCCAGGCGCGGTGCAGGCCCATGGACATCAGGTCGTTCATGATGTCGTAGCGGGAGGCGACGGAGTCGAAGACACCGCGCACGCGGCGCGCTTTCTGGGTTTCGTCAACCGTCTCGAAGCCGAAGTGGGTGGAGCTCATGGCGATCCTGCTGGAATGTTCTTGTTGATCAGTGACTGCTGCAGCCGTGGCCGCCCTTGTCGGGCATCGGTGCGTCGCGGTCCAGGCCGGCGGCGGCCAGGCGCGCTTCATAGTCGCGCATCAGCTGGTCCTGGTCGCGGCCCAGCTGGTAGAGATAGGCCCAGGTGAACAGGCCGCTTTCATGGCCGTCCGAAAACAGCGGCTGCAGCGCATAGTGGCCGACCTGCTGGACGGCGACGATCTGCACATCCCGCTTGCCGGTCTGCAGCACTTCCTGGCCGGGGCCGTGGCCCTGCACTTCCGCCGAAGGGCTGCACACCCGCATCAGTTCAAACGGGATGCGGAAGCGGGCGCCGTCCGAGAAGGCCAGCTCCAGCACTTTGGACTGCTGGTGGACGACGATGTCGGTGGGGAGCGGAGAAGAAGAGTCGAGGCCGGCCATGGTCGTGGAATCCAATAAGGTCCCAAGTGTACCGGCAGGCAAAAAAAAACCCGCCGACTCGCGCCGGCGGGAATCAACAGGTGCCCCGTTCGGGCCCAGGGCACCCGGCTTACCAAGCGAGGTGATTGGCAAGAAGGGCCATCACCACCCAAGCGTCAGCGCATAGCTGTTGGCGCCGCCGCTGTAATAGAGCACCCGTACATAGACGGTCACAGCGGCTGAGGTGGTGTTGGAATAGGTGAAGCTGTCGGTTTGACCCGCACTCAGGGTGCTGGACTTCAGGGTCGTGCCGCTGGCGTTGTAGAGATAGAGGTCGTAGTCCACGCCGGACGCATTGGGCAGGGACGCGGTCAGCGTCTTCCCGGCCGGCAGGGACACGGCGAAATAGTCGTTCGTGTCGGTGCTGGAGAGCGAGCCGCTGATGGTGGCGGGAGACGCAATCGACTGGGCGGTCGCACGGGAGTCGTTGGAGGCGGTGGTTTCCGGCACGGTGGTGCCACCGCCGCCGCCGCTGCCCAGGATGGCGGTCAGCGCTGCGTCGGCGTTCAGGATGCCGGTGCCGCACTGGCTGCAGGTGGCCGGAAAGGCCCGTGCGCTGCTCTTGAGCGCGGCGGTGATCTGGTCCGGTGTGGCGGTCGGCTTGACGCTATACATCAGCGCGGCGACGGCGGCCACGTGTGGCGTGGCCATCGAGGTGCCGGAGTAGTAGGCATAGCTGTCCGCCCCTGGCGTGGTGGTGCCTGCGTTGAGGGTGGAATAGATGCCGTTGCCCGAGCCGGAATCGCCGCCCGGCGCTGCCAGTGCCACGATGGAGCCGTAGTTCGAATACGAGGCGCGGCCCCCGCTGCGGTTGGTGGCGGCCACCGTCACCACACCGGCGCAGCTCGCCGGGCTGAAGTTGGCGGCATTGGCGGCCGAGTTGCCGGCGGCGACGATCACGCTGGACCCGCGGGACCGGGCGCCGTTGATGGCCGTCTGTGTGGTGGTGTCGCAGGCACCGCTGCCGCCGAGCGACAGGTTCAGCACCTTGGCCGGGTTGGCATTGGCCGGGACGCCGGAGACGCTGCCACCGGACGACCAGGTGATGCCGTCGGCAATGTCGGAGGTGTAGCCGCCGCACTTGCCCAGAGCCCGCACCGGCAGGATCTTCGCGTTGTAGGCAATGCCGGCGATGCCAATGCCGTTGTTCGCCTTGGCGGCGATGGTGCCAGCGACGTGCGTGCCATGCCAGCTGGAGCTGGAGCCCGGCACGCCGGAGCCGCATTCGTTGGCGGCGTAGTAGTCGCCCGGATCCAGCGCATCGGCGTCGCGGCCATTGCCGTCCACCGACACGGCGGTGTCCGCGATGAAGTCATAACCCGCCACGGTCGAGCTGCCGCTGGCGGTGGCGAACTGGCCGCTCAGGTCGACATGGGGGCGGTAGCCGGTGTCGATCACCGCCACCACCACGCCGGTGCCGGTCGCGCGGTCCCAGGCTGCCGGTGCGCGGATGCCGCCAGTGGTCTCGAACAGGTCCCATTGGACGCTGTAGCTGGGATCGGTGGGCGTGGCCATCGGATACATCTTGCGGTCAGGCTCGACATATTCGACGTTGGCGTCATTGGCCTTGATCTGGGTGGCCAGGTCCTGCAGCTGGCTGAGGCTCAGGGCGCGGCCCAGCTTGAAGACGTGGGCACCGGTGCCGGTCTGACGCACCAGCTTCACCTGGGCGCCCCAGGGCGCGGCGAGCTGCTGCAGGGTCTGGGTGCGGGTGCTGATGGCATCGCTGGCCACCGGATGCGCCTGTACCGCGACGCCCAGCCGCTGCTGGACGGCCACGCTGCCGTCCTTGTATTTGACGATCAGACGGTCGGTCTGCTCGGGCAGTGGCTGACGCACGGCGTTGGCATCGACGGTGGGCACGCCCCCGAACGACGAGGTGCTGACGGCAAAGAGTCCCAGGGCCAGCGCACTGCTGAGCTTCGTCAATCGCATCATGCTGTTGATCTCCATGGTTGCTGTCGCCGGAATGCCGCCTTGGCATCCCCTCCTCCATCGCTGAATCACTCCCCTGCAATGGACGTTGCGAATGCGCTTTCATCGAATGGCGTCGATCGCAACGTGGGGCTAGTGTAGGAATGGCGATCCGGCCGCAGCGCGTCCCCCTGCAAGACCTGACAGGAAAGGAAATCCCCTAGAAATCAATTGTTCACAAATGTGTGGCGAGCCAGCACCCGCGCGACGTGGAAGGGATGCGCGAGCTGGAGGGCCCAAGCCAGCGGGCCTCGACGCTCAATAGGTTGACTATTCAGACGGCATGCCCGGCGTCCAATGGAGGCCTTGCATCACGCAGCGAGCTGCAGCGCGGTTACGCGTGGCTGTTGCACTGAGTGCACAAGCGCGCGTTTGCGCAAATGAGTGAATGGCATGTCGACTGCACAGAAAACGCGAATGGCGTCATTGCAGGGGGATGCAATGACGGCGACTTCCGGCCTACAGCGCTGGTTCAGCGCTCGGGGAGCCGCATCACCTGCCGCGCGCTCCAGTGGGCGCCGATCAGGATGGACGCCATCAGCCACAGCGGCGCGAAGGGCACGCTGGCGGTGGCCAGCATGCCGAAGCCCATCGGCATCGCCACGGTGGCGCCATTGCTGGCCAGGCCCCGCAGGCCCAGCGCCTGGCCGTGGCGGTCCGGTGGTGTCACCTGATGCAGCTTGGCCAGGATCATCGGCTGCACCGAGCCAAGGGCGGTGCCGAGGATGGCGGAGCCGACCATCAGGCCGACGGTGCCCGGCAGCCAGGCGTAGATCACCAGAATGCCCATGGCAATGGTGATGGCCGAGCGCAGGGCCTTCATCTCATCCAGATGGTGGGCCCAGCGCACGATGGCCAGCCGCACCAGCGTGGCGGCCGCTGCGAAGCTGCCGAGCACGAGGCCGATGCCCGATGCCGAGAGGCCCTTGGCATGGCCGATCACAGGCACCACGAAGCTGTGGGCATCCCAGCAGGCGGACATCGCCACGTTGATGATCAGCAGATAGCGCAGCGCCGGATCCCGCAGCAAGTCCCAGGCGGGTTTCGGTTTGCCCGCGTCGGCGCGTGGCGGCGGCGGCGTGTGGCGCGGCACGCGCAGCGCGAGCCACCAGGCCAGCAGCGGCAGCAGCACGGCCAGGCCGAAGGACCAGCCATAACCGGCGTGGTCCATCAGCAGACCGGCGGCCACCGGGGCTAGCGCATTCGACACGGCCGGCCCCAGGGCCACCCAGCTGAAGACGCGTTTGAGCTGGGACGGGTCGGTCACCATCTGGCCGGCTTCGCGCTGGATGGCGACGGCCGCCACGGCGACGGCCCCGCCGCAGAGCAGGCAGCTCACCGCAATCAGCGGGAGCGAGGTGACCCACAAGGCCAGCAGGGCCAGCAACGCGCCCGCCAGTGCCATCACCGCGCCAATGCCCACGGGTCGATGAAAGCCGTGGCGATCCGCCAGACGGCCAGCCCACAGCGACAGGCCGACGGGCGCCACGGCAAACAGGCTCTGCAGCAGGCCGACGATCCATTCGCCGTAGCCGCGGTCCAGCACCCACAGGCTGGCGGTCACGCGGGTGACGGCCATGCAGGCATGCACGGCCATCAGGGTGGCGATGACGGTGGGGAACGCCCGACTCACGCCGGAGGAGGAAGGGCCGTCCGGGGCGGGCGCTGTGCTCATCCGGCGACGTCCTCGTCGGTCTGGCCCAGTTGCATCACGCGGGACATCTGATCTTCGGGCAGTGCTTCCACCGTCTTGAGCCGGCGGGTCATGGCGCGGGTGCGGACCTCGGCGGCGTCGATGGTGTTGCTGGCTTCTTCCAGCTTCTTCTTCGTCTTGGCCAGCACCTCACCGAACTTGCCGAATTCGGTCTTCACCGCAGACAGCACCTCCCACACCTCGGCCGAGCGCTTCTCAAGGGCCAGGGTGCGGAAGCCCATCTGCAGGCTGGACAGGGTGGCCAGCAGCGTGGTGGGCCCCACCAACATCACTTTGTACTCCCGCTGCAGCGACTCGGTCAGGCCGGGCCGGCGCAGGGCCTCCGCATACAGGCCTTCGGTGGGCAGGAACAGCAGCGCGAAATCGGTAGTGTGCGGCGGCCCCAGATACTTCTCCCGGATCGTCTTGGCTTCCAGGCGCAGACGGCTCTCGATGGCGCGACCAGCCTGCTCGGCCGACGGGGCATCGGCGCGTTCCTGCGCGTCGAGCAGGCGCTCGTAGTCTTCGCGCGGGAACTTGGCATCGATGGGCAGCCACAGTGGCTGACCGTCTTCCCGCTGACCCGGCAGCTTGAGCGCGAACTCCACCCGCGCCCCGGTACCAGGCAGGGTCTCGACGTTGGCGGCGTACTGCTCGGGGGTGAACACCTGCTCCAGCAGGCCGGCCAGTTGCACCTCGCCGAAGATGCCGCGGGTCTTGACGTTGGTCAGCACACGGTTGAGCGAGCCGACATCCCGGGCCAGCGTCTGCATCTCACCGAGGCCCCGATAGACCTGTTCCAGGCGCTCGGCCACCTGTTTGAAGCTTTCGCCCAGGCGCTGTTCCAGTGTTGCGTGCAGCTTCTCATCGACGGTGGCGCGCATCTGCTCCAGCTTCTTCTCGTTGTCCTGCTGAATGCTCTGCAGACGGGACTCCACCGTGCGGCGCGTCTCCGCCAGCCCGGCCTCGTTGCGTTGCGCCAGGGCCTGCAACTGTTCGGTCAGCAGGCTGCCCAGACGGGCCGCGGCGGCATCCTGCGCTTCCCGCGCGGTGGCGGCCTGCTGCGCGAGGGATTGCTGCAGCCGGGCGAGCTGGATGCGGAAGCTGTCGATCTGCTCATTCTGTGTCCGGGCGACATCTCCGCCCTGTGCCAGCAGCGACTGCTGGAAATGGGACAGCGTGGCGAGGGTGTCCTGCCGAAGGGCGCTGTTGACGCGATTGAGTTCGTCCCGGAGCGAGCGGTCGAGCCGTTCGCTCGATTGCTGGATCAAAGGCGCGACAGGTTCCTGAAGTTCACTCGTCCCGGTCGCACGTCGCAGCAACAACACCAGCAGTACGACGGTGATCAAAGACAGGATCACCACACCAATCATCAGCACATCAACAAGCGTCATGGTTCCATTGTGTCAGCCTCCGAGGTGCCTCGGTTTGGAGGAGCCAGTTTCCGGTGATGTATCAGCCAACAGGTCATCCGCCCATCCGCCTGTCACCGCTTCAACACTCCCGGATTCAACGCCGTCGGCGGCGTCCCCCCCGTCAATGCGGCAATCAGGTTGTCCACCGCGAGATCACTCATCGCCCGCCGCGTCGCCACCGTCGCGCTTGCGATATGCGGCGTCAGCACCACGTTGCTGCACGACAGCAGCTCCGCATGGACCGCCGGCTCGCCCTCGAACACGTCCAGGCCCGCCGCTGCAATCGTCCCCGCCTTCAGCGCACGCGCGAGCGCCGCATCGTTCACCACCCCACCCCGCGCGATGTTGGTCAAGGTCGCCGTTGGCTTCATCAGCGCCAGCTCCTTCTCCCCCACCAGATGATGCGACGACGGGCTGTACGGCACGACGATCACCAGATGGTCCGCACGCCGCAACAGCTCGTCCTTTTCCACCCAGGTCGCCCCCAGCGGCGCTTCCTGTTCCGCCGGCAGCCGGCTGCGGTTGTGATAGATCACCGGCATCCCGAATCCCAGATGACCGCGCCGCGCAATCGCAGCGCCGATGCGTCCCATGCCCAGCACCCCCAACGTTGCGCCATGCACGTCGGCCCCGGCGAACATGGTCACCGACCAGTGCTTCCACTCCCCGCGGCGCAGAAAATGTTCACTCTCGGTGATGCGTCGCGCGGTCGCCATCATCAGCGCGAAGCCGAAGTCCGCGGTCGTTTCGGTCAACACGTCCGGCGCATTGCTCACCACCACGCCCCGCGCGGTACACGCCGGCAGATCGATGTTGTTGTAGCCCACTGCCATCGTGCACACCGCCCGAAGATCGGGACAGGCGTCCAGCAAGGCCGCATCGATCTTGTTGCTGCCGCTGACATACACACCGGCCTTGCCTTGCAGCCGCCGGATCAACTCGTCATATGGCAGCGGCTGATCCGTCTCGTTCGTTTCGACATCGAAATGCGGACGCAGCCGGTCCACGATGTCGCTGAACGTATTCACGGCCACCAGCACTTGGGGTTTGCTCATCTCGAATCTCCACGGGTCGCAGGGCGTTCGGCTGATTCTGAAGCAAAGCCCCACCCCATGGGGCCCGCTTGCGCCCGGTCAATCGAGGAAGCGCACAAATCCGCTGACCGGTTCCCGCTGGGTAACCAATGAGTTTTCCACCGCTTCCGGGTCCGCATACCCCATCGCCATGCCGCAAACCAGCATCTGCTCCGGCGCCAGACCCAGTTCATCCGAGATGACGCGATGGAACTGGGTGAAGGCCGCCTGCGGACACGTATGGAGGCCATGGGCGCGCGCCGCCACCATGATGCTCTGCAAAAACATGCCGTAGTCCAGCCAGCTGCCCTGCTGCATCACCCGATCGATGGTGAACATCAGGCCGACCGGCGCGTCGAAGAAGCTGTAGTTGCGGCCATGCTGGGCATGCATGCGGTCCTTGTCGCCCTTGGTGATGCCGAGCAGGCCGTACAGGTCCCAGCCCACCTTGCGGCGGCGGTCAATGTACGGGGAGACCCACTCCCGGGGGTAGTAGGCGTATTCCTCCGAGTGGCTCGCCAGTTCCTCGGGATTGTTGTAGACCGCCTGCAGGCGCGCGACCAGCCGGTCCCGCGAAGCGCCGGTCAGCACATGCACCTGCCACGGCTGGGTGTTGGTGCCCGAGGGCGCGCGGGCGGCCACTTCCAGGATGCGCTCCAGCGTCTCACGCGGCACCGGGGTGGGCAGGAAGGCCCGCATCGAGTGGCGGGTCTGGAGGGCGGCCTCCACGGCGGCGGTCTGTTCGGGCGTCGGCGCGGTGAACGGAGACGGACGCGCGGCGGGGGCAGATGATGAAGACACCGGTGCCGGGGTGGCAGATGCGGGAGAGACAGGCAGGGTCATGAACGCTCCAGGGGCTGCAAGGCTTGTTGATACGCGGGGGGCAGTTCCGGGACCGGGCGACGCGAGGCGCGGTCCACATAGACATGCACAAAGTGACCGGCGGCGGCGCTGAGGTCCTCCCCTTCGGCAAACAGGCCGATCTCGTAGCGGACGCTGGAGCGCCCACGCTGGGCGACGCGTAGTCCGGCTTGCACCTGCTGCGGAAAGGCCAGGGACGCGAAGAAGTTGCAGTGGGTTTCCACCACCAGGCCGATAACCTCGCCGTGGTGAATGTCCAGCGCGCCCTGTTCGATCAGGTAGCGGTTCACCGCGGTGTCGAACAGGCTGTAGTAGATGACGTTGTTGAGGTGGCCGTAGACGTCGTTGTCCATCCAGCGGGTGGGGACCGGCACCCAGCAGGCGTAGGCGCTGCGAGGCTCGGGACGGGGACGGTCGGTGCGCTCGGTGCTCATGGGCGCTGATTCTTCCACCACCGGATGACGTGACGCTGTCGCCTTGGGAACCCGGGCGATCGAGCCGAGCGTCGAGGCGGCGCTCGACGCCTTCGTGCAGGCGGCGTGTTTTGGGGGCGGCAGGAGCAGCGGGAACGGCGGGAGGCAGCGCCGGGAACGCTATCGCGCAGACGATGACTGCGCCGGATGCAAGACCGTGTTGCTCCGCTTTTCCTTGGGCACGTAGTCAAACACCAGCAGGGACACCGGTTGCGCGCCCCGGTTGATGCCGCGGTGAACGGTCTGGCGCTGTTCCACGACTGTCTCCCCAGGCCCGTAGACGTGGCTGCGGCCTGCCAGATCCTGCACCTCCAGCTGGCCCCGTTCGACGTAGGCATAACGCTGATGCGGATTCAGATGCCACGGCAAGGTGGCGTTCGGCAGGACTTCGTAACGGTTCACCAGCACCCGCAGGGCGGCATCCGGCATGGTGATCGGTTCACCGGTGTAGTCGGTGGTGAGCGTCAAGGGGGCTGAAGCAGCACCTTCCTGCATGGATGGCTCCGCCCCCGGCAGCCGCCGCAGATGCTGAAGCACCAGTAGCTGCACGGGCCCCTGCTCGCTCGCCGCCCAGGCCCGTCCCCCATCGTCCAGTGCCCATTGGCCTTCGGTGACCGGTTCCGCGCGACCGCCGTGACGCGCCGCCACCCACAGCTCACCGCGTTGCACCAGCGCGTGTCTCAATAACAGCCGTTCTGCGGCAAGCAGGCGCTCACCCGGCGCGAGGGTGACCGTTTGCACCTGCAACTCCGGATACGCGGGCAGGCGGATGTGGGAACCGTCTGGCAGGCGCATGAGATCAACGAGCAGCGTCACGGTGGCGGCATTGCCCATGAGGGCTGGCGCCTGCTGCGCCTGTTGTGCCTGCGCGGCGGGTTGCAGATGAGCCGCTGCCGCGCTGTGCAGCAGACGGGGGTCGACATTCAATGAGGGCAACAAGGCCGTTCTCCGCCATCAGATGCTTCTGAGTGGCGGCGCCGGGCCAATTGGATCACCGGGCGTGGATCGAGGCGTCGTTCCAGCGCTTCCAGTACGCCCCCGCCGTCTGAAGCGTGCGTTGCTGAAGATCGACCGTTACCGATAGATCCTCCCCATACCCGCCCGCCATGCTCAGTGCCACGGGAATGCCGCGCCGATGCAGCGCCTCCAGCACCATCTCGTCGCGGCGGTGCAAGGCCTCGGCGCTGAGCTTCAACCGCCCCAGCCGATCGCCCTCATGCGGGTCGGCGCCCGCGAGGTAGAACGCCAGGCCGGGCGGATGGTCGGCCGTGCGCAGCCAGACTTGCTGGAGCGCGTCCTCCAGGGCTTCCAGGTAGGTCGTGTCGCCGCAATGGTCCGGCAGACCGACGTCGAGGTCACTGGCTTCCTTGCGGAAGGGAAAGTTCTTCTCCCCGTGCAGGGACAGGGTGAACACCGTGGGATCGTCCGCGAAGATGCTGGCCGTGCCATTGCCTTGGTGCACATCCAGGTCAATCACCACCACCTGCAATCCCCGCTGGGCGGGATGCGCACGATGATGCTCCGCCTGCAGCAGACGCGCCGCGACCGCCACATCATTGAAGACACAGAAGCCGCTGCCTTTATCCGCATACGCATGGTGCGTGCCGCCCGCCAGACTGGCAGCCACGCCCTCATTCAGTGCGGCGCGGGCGGCTTCCACGGTGGCGCCCACCGAGAAGAGGGAGCGGCGCGGCAAGCTCTCGCCCCAGGGGAAACCGATCTCACGCTGCGCCGCTGCGCTCAGCGTGCCATGCAGAACCGCGTCGACATAGTCGGGCGTGTGCACCAGCAGCAGTTGCTCCCGCGTGGCCGGTGTGGCGACCTGCAGCCGCAAGCTCCCTGGATCACGCTCCAGCCGTTCACGCAGCATCTGATATTTGCTCTGCGGAAAACGGTGGCCTTGCGGGAGAGCCAGCGTGAGATGGTCGTAATGAAATGCGAGCATGGGCACCACGATATCAATGCCCAGGGTCAGGCGCCCTGCCGGGGGCCTCTTTGGCCAGTGCGCCGGTGCCATGAGCTGGGTCGCAGGCACTGGCACACAGGCCGGTCCGGGGTTCATGTTGCTGCGCAACACCGCAACGCAGCCGCCGGCCGCCAGGGACATCCACAGCGCCTGGACCTGGCTTCAAAGCCCTGCTGGCCGGGGCTTTCAGCCTATTCCCCCATTTCTTGTGCAGCGCAGCAAAAAGGACTTGCAATCCATTTTGGTGCCCCTATACTTGGTTTCATGTTGCAGCGCACCATGCAGTGAATGGGCCTCGCAACCCGGCCTTCAGCCAGCCGTATTTCACGTGGCTGATCGTGCATCCAATCTGAGTTTCATCGCATCCTTAAGGAGATTTCGCATGCTGACCGCTGAACAACTGCTGGCCGCCCACCGTAGCAACATGAACGCCGTGTTTGGCCTCACCGGCAAGGTCTTCGAGACCTGGGAAAAGCTGGCGGAACTGAACATCCAGACCGCGAAGACCACGCTGAATGAAGTCGCGGAAACCACCCAGGCTGCCCTGTCGGTGAAGGACGCCCAGGAGCTGATGGCCCTGCACGCCTCGCTGCTGCAGCCGACCGCCGAGAAGGCCGTGGCCTACAGCCGCCATGTCTATGACATCGCCACCTCCACCGGTGCCGAATTCAGCAAGATGGCCGAGGCGCAAGTGGCCGATGCCCAAGACAAATTCGGCAGCGTCGTCGAGAACGCGACCAAGAACGCGCCGGCTGGCACGGAAAATGCTGTTGCATTGGTGAAGTCTGCTGTGGCGGCTGCCAACAACGCTTACGAGAGCGTTCAGAAGGCCGTCAAGCAAGCCAGCGAAATCGTCGAGAACAACGTCAACACCGTGACCAACACGGCGTTGAAGACCAGCCAGGTAGCCGCCACTCGCGTTCCGAAGCGCGCCGCTGTCTGAGGTCCGTACCCTTTGTCTCCTCGGTACCCAAGGAAGCTAGGCTTCCCAAGTGCCCTTCAAGCCCAGCCTTAGCGCTGGGCTTTTTTTATTGCAGCCCAGCCCCTTAGCGCTGGGAGTCTTTATTGCAGCCCAGCCTTCCGACCGGGCTTCTGCGGTATGAGCCCGTGGGCTCCGCGCGCTTCAGGCCGCGGTGCTGACCCTGTCGCTCCCCACTGTCCGGGCCGGCGTACTCAGCCCCTCCACCGCATCCCGCACCACCTCATGCACGATCTGCTCGCGCAGTGCCTCACGATCGTGCAGCGGATACCGCTGCAAGCCGATCGACAGCAGCAGGTAACCCATGACCTTGGTGGTCAGCAGATCACACTGGCGGCGGATGATGGTTTCGTCCGGGTCCGCGCCGTCCGGCGCACAGGCAGCCACGCGTTCCCGCACCAGACCCAGCAGACGGTTGTAGACCGGCTTCTGCGATTCGCTGATCTCGGACAGGGAAGCGCTGCTCTGCGACAGGTAGATCATCCGGAATTGCTCCGGATGCCGCTCCCAGAAATCCATCGACCGACGAACATGTGCCTCGAGCACCTTGCGGGGTCCGCGCTGCTCGCTGGACGCATCCAGCAGCTCCGCCGTCAGCGCCTCGAAGATCTCAATCCACAAACCATCCAGCAAGGCCTGCTTGTTGGCAAAGTAGCTGTAGATGGCCATGGTGGAAATACCCAGCTCATGCGCCAGACGACGCATGCTCAAGGCCTCCACCCCTTCTTCGCGATAGATCTTGCGGGCTCGCTCCATCATTTCGCGCTTCAGGGCCGCCATCTCGGCCGGGCCGCGGCGCAGACGCGTGGTCGTGCGCTCTTCGTGTTGTTTCGCTTCCAGAATCTTCTCCCTTGACTCGTACCAATGACCTGCCAACGCGATGACAACGTTGGTGTCGCTGTACGTTAAACCGGTTTGCCGGGAGGTTTGAATCCTCTTGAACCCTCGGTTGTGCGGGTATCGGCGCCCGGATGCATATCCTCGTACATGTACGACAACGCAGGCAAGCGGCATGCCTGAGTCACACAGCCGCCACTCCCATGGGGCAATCTGTGATCCAGGTCAGTCCTGCCGGATTCCGGTCAAGGCCTGGCCCTTCGCCTGGCAGCGCATACTTGCGGCCCATGGCCACCCGAACCCCCATTTTTTTCCCGACCGCCGAGGCGTTTCGCGCATGGCTGGATGAAAACGCCGCCACTGCCACCGATGTGGTGGTGGGGTTCTACAAACGCGGCACCGGGCTGCAAAGCATCGACTGGCCGGAGTCGGTGGACGAAGCCCTGTGCCACGGATGGATCGATGGGGTGCGCACCCGCATTGACGACAAGTCCTACAAGATCCGTTTCACCCCGCGCAAGCCCACCTCCATCTGGAGCGCGGTGAACATCGCGAAGATGGAGGCGTTGATCCAGGAAGGCCGGGTGCGGGCCGCGGGGCTGGCGGCCTTCGAACGGCGCACCGATGCGCGGTCGAAGGTGTATTCGCATGAGCAGGATGAGATCGAGCTGAGCCCGGCGCAGGAAGTGGCCTTCCGGCATCATCCCGCCGCCTGGGACTTTTTCCGGGCCCAGGCGCCGAGCTACCAGCGCAGCACCATCTGGCATGTGCTGAGCGCAAAGAAGGCCGACACGCAGATGGCGCGGCTGCAGCGCCTGATCGACGCGTCGGCCCGGGGCGAGCGGCTCAAGCTGTAAGCGTTCGCGCCCTCAGCGCGTCTTGGCTGCAATCGCCCGGCGGATCTGCGGCAGCATCGCCGTGGCGGCCTCCCGGCCCACCTGGATGGCCCGGCGACGCACGGTGAAGTCCGACCCGCTGAACCCATCCAGCCGCGGACGCAGCACTACGTCCGCTTCCTTCAATTCATATTGGCTGATCGATCGCCCCATGATCGAGAAGGTCTGCAGCAGCATGCGCATGGCGTCACCGGGGACCTTGGGGTCGGGCGGCTCGCTGATGTCGACGGCGATGACGACGTCGGCGCCCATCTGGCGGGCGTAGCGCACCGGCACCGGGGCCACGAGGCCTCCGTCCACATATTCGCGAGTGCCGATCTTGACCGGCTGGAACACCGCCGGCACTGCGCTGGAGGCCCGCACCGCCGTGCCGACGTCACCCTGGCGGAACATGATGGGTGTGCCGTCGCCCAGGTCGGTGGCCACGATGCCCAGCGGCACCGGCAATTGTTCGATGGAGCGGTTGCCGGTTTTTTCGCGGATGAATTTGGCGAGCGCTTCCCCACGGATCAGGCCGCGCATCGGGAAGGTCCAGTCAGTGATGGCACCTTCGTCCATGGTTTCGGCCAGGGTGGCCAGCTCGCGGCCGTTGCGGCCGGAGGCGTACAGCGCACCGACGAGACTGCCGGCGGAGGTGCCGGCGACGAGGTCCACCTTGATGCCCTGCTCTTCCAGCACCTGGATGACGCCGACATGGGCAAAGCCGCGCGCAGCGCCGCCGCCCAGGGCGAGGCCAACGCGGGGCGGCTTCGGAGGCGGCTTCGGCGTGATGGGCGCGGGAAGTTCGGCTTCCACCGGGGGCGGCGCGACGGCGGGCGTGACGGGCGGCGCCGAGGTGGGCATGACGGCGCAGGCCGACAAGGCACACACCGCGAACGCGGCGACGGCGCGTCGCAGCCAGCGCTGGGGGCGGGTTCCGGTTGCGGCAGATGTTCCGGCGCTGCGTGCGGACGGCCTTGTGGGCACTGCGGCCACGGCAGCGGTGGCGACAACAGCAGCAGCAACGGGCATGGGGGCAGCCACGGGCAAGGGAGCGGGAAGCAGGTCAGCAGACATGGTCGGCGATTCTAGGGACACTCGGCGCAACGTCGGCGCAACGCCGGCCCAACGATGCGCACGGCGGCGTGCCCGTACCGCCAGCATCCCGCCAAGCGCCGTGTGGGAACCCCATGGCGTCCTCGGGAGCGCGCAACAATGCAGGCTCCGCCAGTTCTCTGACCTTGATCCCATGAACCAATCGTCCAAGCGCCCCTGGGGCCGATGGGTGCAACGCACCGTGGTGGCCCTGATGGCCGTGTTGCTGCTGGCCGTCCTGGCCGTGTGGCTGCTGATCCGGGCGAGTCTGCCCAAGCTGGACGGCGACGTTCAGCTGCCGGGAGTGACGCAGGCTCTGGACATCAGCCGGGACGCGCTGGGGACCGTCGTGCTGACCGGCCAGAACCGGCTGGATGTGGCGCGTGGACTGGGCTGGGTGCATGCGCAGGAACGCTTCTTTGAGATGGACCTGACCCGTCGCTCGGCGGCAGGCGAGCTGTCCGCCCTGTTCGGGCCAAAAGCACTGGACCGGGATCGGCAGCGACGGGTGCACCGGCTGCGGGCTCGTTTGACGGAGCGGTTCCAGTCCTTGCCCGCGCAGGAGAAGGCGCTGCTGCAGGCCTATGCGGATGGGGTGAATGCAGGGTTGCAGGCCCTGCCGGTGAGAAGCTGGCAGTACCTGCTGCTTCGCGCTGAACCGCAGGCATGGACGCCGGTGGATTCGCTGCTGGTGATCAGCGAGATGTATTTCATGCTGCAGTCGGGCAGCATCGAGGCAGGACTGGAGCGAGTGCTGGTGCGGGAACAGGCGGGCGATCGGGTGTACGACTGGCTGTATCCGCGCGGAGGCGTGTGGGATGCAGCCCTGGATGGGAGCGCCGTGGGGGCGGCGGCGATGCCGGGGGCCGGAGAGCTGGATCTGCGGGTGGGGAAGAAGAAGTCGAGGGAGATGGATCTGGCCACCGGGGGGCAGGTGGTGCTTGCGCCGCCCGAGGGGTGTGGGGAGGCCGCGTTGCGCGCCGAAACGGCGGCATTTGTGAGAGGGGCGGGACCGAGCACTGCGACGGCGGCCTCGATGTCCGAGTTGTCCGTCATCGGCAGCAACAACTGGGCAGTGTCCGGCGCGCGGAGCGTGCACGGAGGCGCGATCCTGGCGGACGACATGCATCTGGGGCTGGGGGTGCCAAGCATCTGGTTCCGCGCGCAGTTTCAGATCGGGTCCGGTGCGCAGGCGCTTCGCGCGGCTGGGGTGACACTGCCCGGGTTGCCCGCGATCGTCGTGGGTAGCAATGGGCATGTGGCCTGGGGCTTCACCAACGCGTATGGTCAATGGTTCGATTGGGTCGAAGTGCCGCGAGACGCCAAGCTGGTCAAGCACGAGGAAGTGCTCGCGGTGCATGGCGGAGCGTCGCAGACCTTCGTGGTGGAGGAACTCGACGGCGCGCCCGTGGTGGCCACGGAAGATCAGCGGCGCTTCGCGTTGCACTGGGTCGCGCATGAAGGCGAGGCGTACAGCCTCGTGCTGGACGAGATGCTGAATGCGCGCCATGTGAGCGATGCGCTCTCCGTGGCGCAGCGCGCAGGCATGCCCCATCAAAACCTGATTGCTGCGGATCGGGGTGGGCAGATCGGGTGGACGATCGCGGGGCGGCTGTGGTCGCAACGCGGAATCGCGCAGACACAAGGCCGCCTGGCCACCGTGGCGGAGATGCACCACACCTGGCTGCGGCCGGATCAGTATCCCCAGGTGCTGTCGCCCGCGCAGGGCCAACTGTGGACGGCCAACAATCGGCAGCTGGGCGGCGAGCTGGCCGATGTCCTGGGCGACGGCGGCTTCGATCTGGGCGCGCGGGCGCAGCAGATCCGGGATCGCCTGGGCGAACGCGCCAAACACGATGAAGCCAGCGTCGGTGCGATCCATCTGGACGACGAGGCCCGCTTCATGAAGTCATGGGTACAGCGATTCCAGGCGCTGCTGAACGCCCACCCGGACCGCACGCAACTGGCACAGGTGCTGGCCGGCTGGAATGGGCGGGCCGATGCGGATCAGATCGCCTATCGACTGGTGCGAACCGCCCGGCTCAACACCCTCAATGCATTGTGGACGGCCTGGACGCGCCCCTTCCTGGGAGAACGTCAGGACGATGAGAAACGCCGGATCCGCTGGCGCAATCAATTCGAGTACAGCGCCGTCCAGGCCCTGAATGAACAGCCGCCGCATCTGCTGCCGATCGACTACGCGAGCTGGGACGCCCTGCTGCTGGCGCAGCTGGATGCAGCCGCGAAGGAGATGTCGGCGGAAGGGCCGCTGGCACAGGCCACCTGGGGACACCAGAACAGCAGCCGCATTCAACATGTGATGGCCAAGGCCATTCCCGCCCTGTCCCGCTGGCTGGACATGCCGTCCGCGCCACAAAGCGGTGATACCAACATGCCGCATGTGGCCGGGCCGGCCTTCGGGCAGTCGGAACGGCTGGTGGTGTCACCGGGGCGAGAAGAGAACGGCTGGCTGTCGATGCCCGGCGGTCAGAGCGGGCATCCGCTGTCGCCGTTCTACGGCGCCGGACACGAGGATTGGGTGAATGCCCGGCCGACGCCCCTGCTCGCCGGGTCCGTGCAGCATCGGATCACGGCGGTCGCGCCGTGATTCAGACCGGCGCGACGTTGAACACCTGCCGCAGATAAGCCAGGAAGGTCTGATCCTCACACATGGTTTTGCCGGGGCTGTCCGACAGCTTGGCCACCGGCTGACCATTCACATGGGTGAGCTTGACCACAATATTCAAGGTCTGCAGGCCCATGTCGTTGCTGAGCTTGGTGCCAATGCCAAAGCCCAGTTGCGTGCGGTCGGCAAAGTGGCGATAGAGGGAGAGGGCCTTGGGCATGTCCAGCGCATCGGAAAAGACGAGGCGCTTGGTGTGCGGATCGATGCGCAGCTTGTCGTAGTGCGCCAGCGCCTTCTCGCCCCAGACGACCGGATCGCCCGAGTCATGGCGCAGGCCGTCGAAGAGCTTGGCGAAGTAGAGGTCAAAGTCCGCCAGGAAAGCGTCCATGCTGATGACATCCGTCAGCGCAATGCCCAGGTCGCCGCGGTATTCCTGCACCCAGTCTTCCAGCGCCGCCTTCTGATGGTCCCGCAGCCGCACGCCCGTGGCCTGGTAGCTCTGCAGGTATTCATGCGCCATGGTGCCGATGGGCACAAGTCCCAGCTCCTTCGCCAGCAGCACATTGGAAGTGCCGCGGAACAGCGTGGGCAGCTCGGTCTTGAGCGTGGTCAGCACTTCGCGATGCCAGTCGCCCGAGAAGCGGCGGCGCAGGCCGAAGTCAAAGAACTGGAAAGGGTGGCGGCGCGGCGGCTCGTCGCGCACGAATGCGCGCAGCAGTTCGATCTTGTCGTGCAGGCGCCGGCGTCCCTCGGCCAACGCGGGCACCGGATCAAAACGGCGGAAGTACAGCTCGTTGACCATCGCCAGCAGGAAGATCTCAAAACCCATGACGTGGACCTGCGGCCCCCGCACCACGATCTCCAGACGCTCACCGTTCGGCTGGATGGACACGAAGTCGCGCTGGAATCGGAAGATGCGCAGGAAGTCGATGAAGTCCGACTTCATGAATCGCAGCGTGCGCAGGTAAGCCAGTTCATCGGCCGCGAAACTCAGCGAGCACAGATGGTCCAGTTCCCGGGACAGGTCCTCCACCAGGTCCGACAGCGGATATTGCGGCGTGTTGCGGCAGGCAAACCGGTATTCGGCCTGGGCCTCGGAGTGCCGGTGCAGCATCGCCTGCCACATGGTGAACTTGTACAGGTCGGTTTCGAGCAGGCTGCGGATCACAGGGGCCGTCATGCGGTCGTCTCCAGGGCCGGATGCGGCCCCTTGGGTCTTGAAGGTGGCTGCCACTGTACCCGCGATGCTGATCCCTCGCAGGGGCGCGCGGCCATGACCGATACTCGGTGCCCGTGAATCCACCATCGCCCCACGCCGCTCGCTCCTTACCGTCGCGCCTGCTGATCGTCGCGCCTGCAATCACGAGCGGCTGGCTGTTGGCGGCATCGATCGCGAAGGCGCAGATCCCCGTACCCGTCGAGCCCCCGCCGGACATGCCGACCGCCCGCAAGCTGGTCTACGGCGGCGCGGTGTGGCAGGACCGGCGCGTGAATGAGTTCTTTGGGGGCGGCTCCCGCGTCACCGTGCGGGCCACCGTGTCCGAAGTCTGGCGACAGCGCTACAAGGAGCAGTCCACCGACAAACTGATGGTGGTCTATCAACTCACGCCCGGTCCGCGCGAGCAGTTCCAATGCCAGGCCTGTGTGCCGGCGCTGGGCGCCGCGCTGTTCGCTGCCGACGAGCGCGGTCGCTGGCAGTTGCGAGCGCGCAGTCGCCTGTTGATGGAAGGTGCGCCCGGTGCAGGCGCTGAAGACCTGCAGATGGTGCAGCTGTCCGACGATCAGTGGGCCCTGCGCAGTCGCCGCGTGGACGTGGCCTCCGGGCTGGAAACCCGCAGCGAACGCCTGGTGCTCGACGCGGGCCTGCCCGCCCGTGCTGCCGCTGCCATGGCGCCTTCATCGCCCAGCACGTCGGCCAAGGCCTCGTCCGCCCCCTCCCCACGCGCTGCCAAAGCACGCACGCCGTCCCCTGGCGATGGAGCGCCGGTCGAGCCCTCCGTCGGTGAACTGAGCCTCGCGCTGAACGAAGGTTTCAAGGACAAGCCGGGACCGCTCGCGTGCGGCGCAGGGGCCGCAGCGCAATCCACCGGACTGAGCGTGCTGAGTCCGGGCACGGGTCCGCGCGTGGAGGTGGTCCTCCGCTTCAATGAGGGGCGATGCCCCCGTCCGGAACCCGGCGTCGTGCGGCAGCGCCTGCTGTTGAAGGACGGGCAATTCATCCCGGACGAATCCTCAGCTGCCGACACGCCGCCTTGACGCGCCGGCCTGACAACCCGCCCCGTCACGCGCCTGAGGCGGCTGCCGCGTCCCGCAAATGCCCGCGGGATTCAACGCCGTCGTCCAGCACCTTCTTCGCGCTGGATGCTTCCGCCTTCAAGGCAGCTTGTAGGTCTGCAGGTGAATGCTGGTTTCGGTTGCCCCGATGCCCTTGATCAGCCGGACCCGCTCCAGGATGTCGGCCAGCTCATTGAGGGTGTCAGCGCGCAGCTCCGCCAGCAGGTCCCAGCGGCCGTTGGTGTCGAACAGTCCCACCACGCCGGGCTCCCCCAGCAGGATGCCCACCACTTCCCGCGTCCGGTTGCCCTCCACCGCAATGCTCATCCAGGCGGTGATCTGCTTGGGCGCCACATCCGCCCGCAGCCGGACCGTATAACCCACGATCTGCCCGCTGGCTTCCAGCCGCCCCAGCCGGTTGGTGATGGTGCCGCGAGACACCTTGAGCTTGTGCGCCAGCGCGGCGATGCTCTCCCGCGCGTTCTGGCGCAGCAGGCTGATGAGTTGGTGATCGAGTGTGTCCATAGCTCCTCATGGTCGGCACGGGTTCCAAGTTGGGGCGTCCGCGCGCCAGACGCCCGGGATAACCCCTAGTTCCCTGCAAAACGGCAATTCAGACTGACGAATTGCTTGATTCCCTTGCATTCTTGCGCAGGTTTCTGCCTTCCGGTTGGCATCCTCCCTCTTCAAGATTCAGCCATCGCCACTTCCTGTGTTGCCCATGACCCGATTGCTGACGCCCCGTGACGTTGCCCGCATCGTCCACCACCACTCCCTGGCCACCACCCTGGAGCAGCTGGCCCAGGCCATCGCTCAGGACTACGGTCGCTGGGCTGCCTTCGACAAAAGCGCCCGCGTGGCGCATCACTCCCCGGAGGGCGTGATTGAGCTGATGCCCATCTCCGACGGCCAGCTCTACAGCTTCAAGTACGTCAACGGCCACCCCAAAAACCACCAGGTGGGTCTCCCTACCGTGATGGCTTTCGGCGTGCTCGCCGACGTGGGCACGGGCACCCCGGAGATGCTGTCCGAGCTGACCCTCAGCACCGCCCTGCGCACCGCCGCCACCTCGGCGCTGGCCGCCCAGCACATGGCCCGACCGGATTCACGGGTGATGGCGCTCATCGGCAACGGCGCCCAGAGCGAATTCCAGGCCCTGGCCTTCCACCATCTGCTGGGCATCCAGGAGATCCGCCTCTACGACATTGACCCCGCGGCCACCGACAAGCTGGAACGCAATCTGCGTGCCATCCCCGGCCTGCGCCTGGTCCGCTGCCAGAGCACCGCGGAAGCGGTCCGCGGGGCTGACATCGTCACCACCGTGACCGCGGACAAGCGCAACGCCACCATTCTGACGCCCGACATGCTCGAACCCGGCATGCACATCAATGGGGTGGGCGGCGACTGCCCCGGCAAGACCGAGCTGCATGCCGAAGTGCTGGCCCATGCACGGGTGGTGGTGGAGTTCGAACCACAGACCCGCATCGAGGGCGACCTGCAGCAGATGCCGGCGGATTTCCAGGTCACCGAATTGCACCGCGTGCTCAGCGGAGAGGTTGAGGGGCGCACTTCGCGGGAAGAAGTCACCGTCTTCGATTCGGTCGGTTTCGCGCTGGAAGACTTCTCCACGCTGCGCTGGCTGAATGAGCAATCGCTGGCGCTGGGCATCGGCCAGCCGCTGTCGCTGATCCCGGCCATGGACGATCCGCGGGATCTGTTTGGTCAGCTGTCGCACGGCCGTACAACCGGTGCGCCAGGGACTCCGGACGCGGCTGCCGCGCCGGCCATCAAGGCCGCTCTGGAGAGCCTGGCCGCGTGAAGATGCCGGGGGGCTCCGGTGCCCGCCATAGCCACCCGTGGCCTCGTGGCCTCGTGGCCTCGCATGGCCCACGGGTCGGGCGCATTGCCTCCCCGCCGGCACCCATCGAGCGGGTCCCATTGGCGCCGTCAGCGTCAGTCGGCGACAGTTCAGCGCCAGCCGACACCCACCGGTAGCGCCCCCGCTCCAACCCGAACCGGGTAACAGTCAAACTTTTCGTGAATAGCTCGCACGGGCCTGCCCAGACCTGACCGGCGCCCGTTGTGGCACCTGGCGGCGGCGCCGATGATGCAGGATGGACACCGCTGTCGCGGGGTCTTCGCTGCTCATCCATGTCGATCATCGCGCGGGGTGTGCCCTTGACGGAGAAGGGCCACTGGCTCCAGTTCTCCGTCACCACGGCAGTCGCCGCCCTGCTGCTGTGCCTGGTCAATCTGCACTTCGGCATGGTGGAACTCGCCCGCCAGGCGGAAGGCGTTGGGCACGCGCTGCTGGACCGGGTGGCGCCCGTGGCCGAATCTGAGCGCCCCGCTGCCCTGCGCGACGCGCTCGCCCACGACGACATGCTCGAGCAACTGACCCTGTGCCGGGGCACCGCCTGCAGCCGGGCCTCCGGCCAGATCGTGCCCCGCCCCAGCTGCAACCGCGGCATCTGGACCTCCTGTGTGGAGGTGCGTTCCGCCGCCGAAGCGGACGTCTCCCTGCAACTGCGCCTGAACGCCAGCGCGCTTTACGAAGACCTGGCCCGTGATCTCAGCGTGCTGCTGGGCGCCCAGTTCGTTGGCATGACGGTGTGGCTGCTCAGTTCCCGCCGGCAGCGTCACCAGCTGCGGGAAACCGAACATCGGCTTCGCCACGCGGCCAACAGCGATCCCTTGACCGGCCTGCTCAACCGCGGCGCCTTCGACGACATCATCGAGACTGCCCTGCAGCAGCAACGGCCGCGGGATGGCTGGATCCTCTACCTGGATCTGGACGGCTTCAAAAGCATCAACGACCAGCATGGCCACCCGGTGGGCGATGCCGTCATCGTGGCCGTCGGCGGGCGCCTGCGCAACGCCTTCCGCCAGGACGGCCAGGTGGCCCGGCTGGGCGGCGATGAATTCGGCATTCTGGTCACCGGCACGCCGCTGCGCAGCTACGACGCAGTGGTCAAGTCAGTCTTCGACGCGCTGGACGCCCCCGTGGCCGCACACCGCCTGTTCCTGAAAGTGGGCGGCAGCGTCGGCGTGGCGCGTCTGAACGACGACGTCGTGTCGGCCTCCGAGGCGCAGCGCCGGGCCGACATCGCCATGTATGAAGCCAAGCGCCGCGGCCGTCAGCAGGCCGCCGCTTTCGATCCCACGCTGGATCAGGCCCGGCAGCAGGACTATCGCTTGCGCATGGACCTGCGCAGCGCCCTCGCCCGCGACGAGCTGCATGTGGCCTACCAGCCGCTGGTGACGGCCAGCGGCCAGTTGCACAGCCTGGAAGCACTGGCGCGCTGGAACCATCCCACGCTGGGCCCGATTCCGCCGGATGTGTTCATCCCGCTGGCCGAATCGTCTGGCCTGATTGGCGCGCTGGGGCAGGCCATCACCGCTCACGCCTGCCGCGACCTGGTGGCCCTGCGCCGACAGGGTGTGTCGGTGCCGACGGTGTCGATCAATCTGTCCGCCCAGCAGCTGGCCGACCCGCAGCTCACCCAGCAATTGCTCACCCAGGTGAAGGCAGCGGGGCTGACCCCGGCCGATCTCGAACTCGAGATCACCGAATCCGCCATCATGAATACCGACAGCCACGCGCCGGACCAGGTGGAGCGGCTGTCCGCCGAGGGCTTTGAAATGGCCATTGACGACTTCGGGACCGGCTATTCCTCCTTCGCCCGGCTGCAGAGCCTTCCTGCCCGCACGCTGAAACTGGACCGCAGCTTCATCCAGGGGCTGAGCAGCCCGCACGGCCAGTTGCTGGCCCGCACGATGCTGGACCTGGGCCGGCAACTGGGCATGATCTGCGTGGCCGAGGGCGTCGAAACGCAGGCCCAGGCGCAGTGGCTGCTGGGCCACCGCTGTGACGTGCTGCAGGGTTACCTGATCGGCAAGCCGATGCCGTCGGCAGCCCTGGCGCAGTGGGCGCGGGAGCGCCGCGCGCCCCCGCCGCCCAGCGCCACCTCGGCGACCGTCTCGCCGGTGGTCGCCGACTGACCGCTCGGCTCGCCAGGCGGCAGAGTGGCTCTCCCCCTGCCGGGACGATGTCGGCCACACTCGGCGGCACTGCCGGACACGCGCCGAAGCGTTGCCGCGCGCATGCCGGAGGCGAGCCGCGCACGGCCTTCCCTCCGTGCTCATTAAGATGGACGCCCCCGGCCGCTCCGGCCGACCGACCTGCCTGCCCCTCCCATGGACTTTGCGCCGCTCCTCAAAGAGATCGGCCGCGGCACCCGCGGCGCCCGTGACCTGACCCGTGATCAGGCCAACGACCTGTTTGGGCGGATGCTCGACGGCCAGGTGCCCGACCTGGAACTGGGCGCCATCCTGATCGCCATGCGCATCAAGGGCGAGAGCCTGGATGAACTGCTGGGCTTCGAGGCCGCGATGCAGGCCCGCACCGCCCGGATCGACGTGCCCGCCGGACCGCGCCTGGTGCTGCTTCCCGCCTTCAATGGGGCTCGCAAACAGGCCAACCTGATGCCCCTGGTGGCGCTGCTGCTGGCCCGCAGCGGCATTCCTGTGCTGATCCATGGCCGACACGATTTCGACAGCCGCATCAGCCCCTTCGAATTGCTGGATGCGCTGGACCTCACCACCGCCGACACGCTTGCGCATGCGCAGGTGCAACTGGCAGAGCGTCGTTTGGCAGTCCTGCCGCTGGCCCGCCTCAACCCGGGCCTGGATGCCTTGATGGCACTGCGCCCGCGCATGGGTTTGCGCAACAGCAGCCACAGCCTGGGCAAGCTGCTGGACCCGGCCCCCGGCCGCAGCGTGCGGGTGGTGGCCGTCACCCATCCGGAATATGTGGACAGCATGGCGCAGGCCCTGCCACTGCTCTGCCACAGCGGCGGCCGCGCCTTGCTGATGCGGGCCAGCGAAGGCGAGGCTTACCTGCACCTGCGCCGCAAGGCGCATCTGCAAGGCTTCGTGGATGGGCAAGTGCTGGCGTTGGCGCCGGCCCCCAATGAGGACCTGGACGTTCCGCTCTCCACCGCCTGTGAGCCGGCCGACAACGCAGCGTTGATCCGCGCCATGCTGGTCGGTGAAACGCCGATTCCCGAGCGCATCCACGCCCAGGTGGCCGCGCTGGAACGCCTCGCGCGGGGCTGACGCGCGGATCGGGGCGCTGACTCGTGCACTGACTGGCGGGCGGCACTGACGCCATCACGGCGGCGCAGCACGCCGCGCTTTGCAGATTCGTTCATATGCTTATTCAAGAATAAGCAATCTACGAATTTGTAGTTCCCATATATATAAACCGTTCATAGAGTCACTACTCCCGGCCAGCCCTGGGCCAGCCGCGGTGTCAGACGACGCGGCGGGCTGTACCCCAGGGCGGCGCTGACATCGCTGCCATGTACGCCTATACCGACTTCGACCGCCAGTTCGTCCGCGCCCGTGCGGCCCAGTTTCGCGACCAGCTCGAACGCCATCTGGCGGGCCAGCTGCCCGACGATGACTTCCGCGCGCTGCGTCTGCAAAACGGCTGGTACATCCAGCGCCATGCGCCGATGCTGCGGATTGCGGTGCCTTACGGCGTGCTGTCCAGCGGCCAGATGCGCCAGCTGGCCCGCATCGCCCGCGACTACGACCGCGGCTACGGCCACTTCACCACCCGCCAGAACCTCCAGTTCAACTGGATTCCGCTGGACAAGGGGGCTGATGTGATGGACCTGCTGGCCGATGTCGACATGCACGGCATCCAGACCAGCGGCAACTGCATCCGCAACATCACCAGTGACGTGACGGCCGGTGTCGCCGCCGACGAGTTGGTGGATCCTCGCCCCTATGCCGAAGTGCTGCGCCAGTGGAGCACGCTGCATCCGGAATTCGCCTTCCTGCCGCGCAAGTTCAAGATCGCGATCTCCGGCGCTGCCGAAGACCGCGCCGCCATCGCCTGGCATGACATCGGCCTGCAGCTGCGCAAGAACGAGGCCGGCGAGGTGGGCTTCCAGGTCCTGGTCGGTGGCGGCATGGGCCGCACCCCGATCGTGGCCCAGGAGATCAACCCCTTCGTGCCCTGGCACCACATCCTGGTGTATCTGGAAGCCATCGTGCGGGTCTACAACCGCTTCGGCCGCCGGGACAACATGTACAAGGCCCGCATCAAGATCCTGGTGAAGGCTGAAGGCCAGGCCTTCTTCGATGCGGTGAATGCGGAATACCAGCAGATCCTGGACACCGACGAAGGCGGCCACGAGCAGATCATTCCCGAAGCCGAACTGGCCCGCGTGGCCGCCAGCTTCGTGACGCCTGCCGCCGTGGCGCCGGTGCCGTCCCTCGACATCTTCGCTGGCGCTGATGCGGCCTACCGCCGGTGGCTGGAGCGCAATGTGCTGCCGCACCGGGTCAGCGGCTACCGCTCGGTCACGCTGTCGCTCAAGCGTGTCGGCCTGCCGCCCGGGGATGCCACCGATGCGCAGATGGACGCTGCCGCAGCGCTGTCGGATCAGTTCAGCCACGGCGAACTGCGCGTCAGCCACGACCAGAACCTGCTGCTGCCCTGGGTGCGCGAAAGCGACCTGCCGGCGCTGTATGCCGCCGCCAAGGCGCATGGCTTTGCCACGCCCAACATCGGCCTGCTGACCGACATGATCACCTGCCCCGGCGGTGACTTCTGCGCACTGGCCAATGCCCGCTCCATCCCGCTGGCCGGCGAGATCACCGAGCGCTTCCAGGACCTGGACGAGCTCTGGGACATCGGCGACATCGACCTGCACATCAGCGGCTGCATCAACAGCTGCGGCCACCATCACAGCGGCCACATCGGCGTGCTCGGCGTGGACAAGGACGGGACCGAGTGGTACCAGATCACCCTGGGCGGCTCGGACGGTTCGACGCTGTCAGGCGCGCCGGTGGCTGGCAAGGTCATCGGCCCCTCCTTCGCCGCTGATGAAGCGGCCGATGCGGTGGAAGCCGTCATCGCCACCTACCGTCGCGAACGCCAGGCTGGCGAGCGCTTCATCGCCACCGTGCGCCGCATCGGACTGGACGCCTTCAAGCAGGCTGCCAACGCCATCCGCCGCACCACCGCCGCCCACTGACCGCCGCCATCGCCATGAAGTTTGTTTCCAAAGCTCAAGACCCCTGGCACCTGTGCACCGGTGAGGACGGTCCCCAGCCGCATCCGGCGGCGGCCAATCACAAACTGCTGACGCTGGAGCAGTGGCATGCCGTGCGTGACACCTGGCCCGCGGGCCTGACCACCGGCGTGCTGCTGCCCAATGACGCCGACGTGGCCGACCTCGCCGCTGATCTGCCGCGCCTGTCACTGGTGGTGGTGCAGTTCCCGAAGTGGGTGGACGGCCGCGCCTATACGCAGGCCCGGCTGCTGCGGGTGCGCCACCGGTTCACCGGCGAGATCCGCGCCATCGGCGACGTGCTGGTGGACATGATGCCGCTGCTGCAGCGCTGCGGCGTGGATGCGGTGCAGATGCGGGCCGACCAGGACCGCGCCGCCGCTGAGCGCGCCCTCGGTTTCTTCCCCGGTCACTATCAAGGCGACGTGGTGGATCACCGCCCCGCGTTTGCCCGCGACGGAGCCTGAGCATGACTTCGGCCTCGTCCCTGCCCGTCGCCTCGAGCCTGGAGGCGTCCAGCCTGGATCGCTCCAGCCGGAGCGACGCCGCCCCCGGCCCGGCGCAGGCCAACGGCAGCGCGATCAGCCTGTATGCCCGCGCCACCGAAGGCTTCGAGGATCGCCTCGCCCGCACGGTGGAAGTGCTGCGGGACGTGGCGCAGGAATTCGGTCCGGCGGCGGTGCAGTCCACCTCGCTGGGGGTGGAGGACATGGTCATCACCGACCTGATCGCCCGCCATGCCCTGCCCATCGCCCTCTCCACGCTGGACACCGGTCGCCTGCATGCCGAGACGCTGGCCCTGATCCCCGCGATCGAGCAGCGCTACGGGCGGGCGGTCGAGGTCTTCCGTCCGCCACAGGAGCAGGTGATCCACTTCGTGCGCGAGCACGGCGAGGACCCGATGTACCGCAGCATCGAACTGCGCAAGGCCTGCTGCGGCCTGCGCAAGCTCGAGCCGCTGTCCCGCATGCTCGTCGGCAAGCGGGCCTGGATCACCGGCCTGCGCCGCGAGCAGAGCAACAACCGCGCGGACGTGCCGTTCCGGGAGCCGGACGGCCAGGGCCGCCTCAAGATCAACCCGCTGGCCGAATGGAGCTGGGCGGACGTCTGGCATTACGTGCAACTGCATGCGGTGCCCTACAACCCGCTGCATGACCATTTCATGCCCAGCATCGGCTGCGCCCCCTGCACCCGCGCCATCTCGGTGGGCGAGGACTTCCGCGCCGGCCGCTGGTGGTGGGAATCGGACGACGCCAAGGAATGCGGACTGCACAAGTCCCATGGCGACGCGTCCGCCGCCGCCGCCTCCCTCTCTTCCTCCCCCCGCACCGGAGCCCCGGCATGAACGCCCCCGTGAACCTGGAACAACTGCTGCCGCTGGCGGACCATCGCCACCTGGACCATCTGGAAGAAGAGGCCATCTTCATCCTGCGTGAAGTGGCGGCCGCCTTCGAGCGCCCCGCCCTGCTGTTCTCCGGCGGCAAGGACTCCTGCGTGGTGCTGCGTCTGGCGGAAAAGGCCTTCAAGCAGCGCATGCCCAGCGCCGCAGGGGCGACCACGCCGAGCCAGGAATTCAAGGGCAAGCTGCCCTTCCCGCTGGTGCATGTGGACACTGGTCACAACTTCCCCGAAGTGATCGAGTTCCGCGACCGCCGCGTCGCCGAAATGGGCGAGCGCCTCGTGGTCGGGCATCTGGAAGACTCGATGCGCAAGGGCACCATCCGCCTCTCGCATCCGCTGGAATCGCGCAACGGCCACCAGACGGTGACGCTGCTGGAGACCATCGAGGAACACCGCTTCGACGTGCTGATCGGCGGCGCCCGCCGTGATGAAGAAAAGGCCCGAGCCAAGGAACGCATCTTCAGCCACCGCGACAGCTTCGGCCAATGGCAGCCCAAGGAACAGCGTCCCGAGCTCTGGAACCTGTTCAACACCCGCATCCGTCCGGGCGAGCATTTCCGGGCCTTCCCCATCAGCAACTGGACGGAGCTGGATGTGTGGCTCTACATCGCCCGCGAAGGCATTCCGCTGCCGTCGCTGTATTACGCGCATAACCGTCAGGTCATCCGCCGCAAGGGCCTGCTGGTGCCGGTGACCGAGGTCACGCCGCCGGAAGCCGGTGAAGAGATCGAGACCGCCCAGGTCCGTTTCCGCACCGTGGGCGACATGACCTGCACCTGCCCGGTGGAAAGCCCGGCGGCCAATGCCACGGACATCGTGGCCGAGACGCTGACGGTCACCGTGAGCGAACGAGGCGCCACCCGCATGGATGACCGCACGTCGGACGCCTCGATGGAGCGCCGCAAGAAGGAAGGCTATTTCTGAGTCCTGGGCAATCCCCCCAGCCGCTCCCGCCTTCCCACCGTTTGGAATTCCGATGACCACTTCCACCGCACACAAGATCCATCAGTCGGATGTCGACACCACCCACCGCGCGCTGCGTTTCCTCACCGCCGGCAGCGTGGACGACGGCAAGAGCACGCTGATCGGCCGCCTGCTGTTTGACAGCCGTGCCATCCTGGCCGACCAGCTCGATACCCTGGCCAAGCGCGCCGCCGGCCAGCCCATCGACCTGAGCCTGCTGACCGACGGCCTGGAGGCCGAACGCGAGCAGGGCATCACCATCGATGTGGCCTACCGCTACTTCGCCACCAAGCAGCGCAAGTTCATCATCGCGGACGCGCCCGGCCATGAGCAGTACACCCGCAACATGGTCACCGCCGCCGCGGGCAGCGATGCCGCCGTGGTGCTGGTGGACGTGACCAAGCTGGACCTGGCCGCCGACGAGGTGGTGCTGCTGCCTCAGACCCGCCGCCACAGCCTGCTGGCGCATCTGCTGCGCCTGCCCAGCATCGTCTTCGCGATCAACAAGATCGATGCCGCAGCCGATCCCGGCGAGGCCTTCCGCAAGGTGAGCGCTGCGCTGACGCAGTTCGCGCAGGCCGCTGGCATCCAGGTGACCGCCATCGTGCCGGTGTCGGCACTTCGGGGCGACAACGTCACCCAGCCGCTGGAAGCCGACTGGTATGACGGCCCGTCCCTGCTGCAGGTGCTGGAAGGTTTGCCGACGGTGCAGGAAACGGTGGAAGCCCAGCTGATGCTGCCGGTGCAGTATGTGGCCCGGGAAGGCGAAGGCACGGGCAACCAGCCGCGCACCCTGTGGGGCCGCATCGCCCAGGGCCAGGTGCAGCCGGGCGACACGGTGCAGATCCTGCCGGGCGGCCAGACCGCGGTGGTGGCTGCGCTGCGCCATGCCGGCGAGACGGTGGCCGCCTGCGTGGCCGGCGAATCCGCCGGTGTGGTGCTGGACCGCCAGATCGATGTGTCCCGCGGCGACTGGATCGTGGCCCCCGGCGCCGCCCAGCCCACCCGCAGCTTCCAGGCCACGCTGGCCTGGCTGGACACCGAAGCGGCCGTCGTCGGCCGCAAGTACTGGGTGCGCCACGGCAACCGCTGGGTGCAGGCGCGCCTGGCCGCCATCGAGCATCGCCTGGATGTGCAGACCCTGGCCGAAACCGAAGCTCACGAACTGAACGTGAACGAAATCGGCCATGTGACGGTGGAACTGCAGGCCGAACTGCCGCTGCAGCCGTATGCGGAGAACCGCGTCGGCGGCGCGCTGATCGTGGTGGATCCGACCAGCAACCGCACCAGCGGCGCGCTGCTGGTCCGCTAAGGACATCGACATGGGCAAGGTCATCTTCGTGAGCGCGGGCCCTGGGGCCGCGGACCTCATTACCCTGCGCGGGGCTCGGGCCCTGGCGCAGGCGGACGTGGTGCTGTTCGACGCGTTGACCGACCCGGCCCTGCGTGAACTCGCGCCCGACGCCCGATGGGTGGACGTGGGCAAGCGCGGCTTTTGCCATTCCACCAAGCAGACCGCCATCAACGCGGTGCTGGTACGGGAGGCGCGCGCCGCCGCGGTGGTGGTGCGCCTCAAGGGCGGCGATGCCAGCGTGTTCGGCCGTCTGGAGGAAGAGTTGCAGGCGTTGTCGGCAGCCGACATCGCCTGGGAGATCGTGCCCGGGGTCACCGCCGCATTGGCCGCTGCCGCCCAGACCAGCCGTCCGCTGACCCGCCGCGGCCAGGGTCGGAGCGTCAGTCTCACGACCGCCATGACCCAGGAGGGCGAACTGCGCGCATCGCGCACCGCCGATACCGAGGTGTTCTACATGGCCGGCCGCCAACTGGCTGCCCTGTCCCGCCAACTGCTGCAGGCCGGCTGGCCGGGCGACACGCCAGTGAGCGTCGTCTCCCGTGCAGGCTGCCCGGACGCACTGGCCAGCGACCATCAGGTGCAGGACCTGGCCGCCGCCGGCATGCTGCATCGCGGCCGCCCGACGGTGGTGGTGGTGGGGGCTGGTGCCGCCGCGGTGCCGCCCGCGTTGGTGAGCGAAATCCCTGCGCCCAGTCAAGGATCGACGCAAATCCCCGGGATAAAGGCGCTGGCGCCACTGGCACCAACCCTGAACGATTAAAATCTGCTGTTTTCCGTCAGAGCGTGCCTGAGTCTTGAGAAGGCCGCGCTGATGTTCACGAGCCTGATGGCCCTGTTTTGACGCCGCTTCAAGGCCCTTTTGACCTTGTTCAACGTCGTTGGGACGGAATCCGACAGGCCCCGCCACTACAAGAGCCGCTCATGACCCACGTTGTCACCGAAGCCTGCATCCGCTGCAAATACACCGACTGCGTCGATGTCTGTCCTGTCGACTGCTTCCGCGAAGGCCCGAACTTCCTGACCATCGACCCCGACGAGTGCATTGACTGCGCGGTCTGCATTCCCGAGTGCCCGGTCAACGCGATCATGCCGGAGGAAGACGTTCCCGGCGATCAGCAGATGATGATCAAGCTGAATGCGGATCTGGCCAAGAAGTGGCCGAGCATCACCAAGCGCAAGGCCTCCCTCCCCGACGCCGAGGAGTGGAAGGACAAGACCGGCAAGCTCGACCAGCTGATCCGCTGATCTGCGGATCCGTTGCTCGACGCCCCTGGTGTCCTTCCGCCGCCTGCAGGCCGGCACACCCTCTCTTTGAATGGAAAAGCAAGTGACTGAAGCGACCTCGGCCCCGCACGCGGGCGTGATCGAAACCGATGCCGTCATCGTCGGCGCCGGCCCGGTGGGCCTGTTCCAGGTGTTCGAGCTGGGCCTGCTGGAGATCAAGGCCCACATCATCGACTCCCTGGCCTACCCCGGTGGCCAGTGCATCGAGCTCTATCCGGACAAGCCCATCTATGACATTCCGGCGCTGCCGGTGGTCACCGGCAAGGAGCTGACGGACAACCTGATGAAGCAGATCGAGCCGTTCGGCGCGACCTTCCATCTGGGCCAGGAAGTCACGACGGTTGAGAAGCAGGAAGATGGCCGGTTCTTTGTGGCCACCAGCAAGGGCACGCAGTTCCTGACCAAGACCATCTTCATCGCGGGCGGCGTGGGTTCGTTCCAGCCGCGCACGCTGAAGGTCGAGGGCATCGACAAGTACGAAGGCTCGCAGGTGCATTACCGGGTGCGCAACCCGGCGCAGTTCGCCGGCAAGAACCTGGTCATCGTCGGCGGTGGCGACTCGGCGCTGGACTGGGCGCTGAACTTCTGCGGCGCCAATGACGACGGCAATCCGCACAAGGCCGAGAGCGTCATTCTGGTGCACCGTCGCGACGGCTTCCGTGCCGCGCCGGCGTCGGTCGCCAAGATGAAGGAATTGTGCGACGCCTACGAGATGCAGTTCATTGTCGGCCAGGTCAGCGACATCGACGAAGGTGACGACATCCTCAAGGGCGTGAAGGTCACCGGCGGCGACGGCGTCACGCGTGTGGTCCCGGCCGACCAGGTGCTGGTGTTCTTCGGCCTGTCCCCCAAGCTCGGCCCGATCGCCGAGTGGGGCCTGGCGCTGGAGCGCAAGCAGATTCTGGTGGACACCGAGAAGTTCCAGACCAGCGTGCCCGGCATCTTTGCGGTGGGTGACATCAACACCTATCCGGGCAAGAAGAAGTTGATTCTGTCGGGCTTCCATGAGGCCGCCCTGGCCGCCTTCGGTGCGATGCCGATCATCAACCCCGAGAAGCGCGTCCACCTGCAATACACGACCACCAGCCCGAAGCTGCACAAGGTGCTGGGCGTGGAAACGCCGGTATTCGACTAAGCCGATCGCACAGGCTCGTTGCGGGCCTCGTGCTGCGTCCGGCGGCGTGAATCGCTGCTGATCTCAAACCCGCCTGGGCGCTTGCCTCGGCGGGTTTTTTCATGCGCGCCAGCGGCACCTCGTGCGGGATCAATCGCCGGGAGCATCCATGGCGGGTGGTACCGGCGGACGCTGCGCCAGCAACCGCTTGCGCACTGCATAGATGTTGTTACGCAGCGCATAGAGCTCTTCGGCGTAGGAGAGCGGCACGGCGATGCGGTGGGTGACGCGGTCCAGCTCGTCCAGTTCGTCCAGCAGCGCCTCGCGCTCGCCTTCGCCGGCCTCCAGCTTGGCCTCCACCTCTCGCAGCCGCGCATACCAGCGGAACACACGGGAGCGCACGCGGAAGGTGTAGAGCGGTGGCACGACGCGCGAGAGCGGCAGCATCAGCACCAGCAAACCGCCGATCACCAGCCACATCCGCTCCAGCAGGTTGCCGGCCCAGAACGGCAGGTAACGCGCCCACGCGGGCGGCGTGCCGTTGATGGCGCGGTCGCCCTCGGGGCTGACCGGCAGCTCGCTGGTACGGGTGTTGGGAAAGTCCCGAACGCCGTTGAACCAACCGGCGGCACTGTGCTGGCTTTGGGCGGCCTGGGCGAAGAGTTGGCGCAGGGCCGGATGCGTCCGGTCGCGCGAGAGCAGCGAGGTGGTGGTGGCCAGCAGCGGGATGTCATGGGCGGGCAGGTCGGCCGCCAGATCCACGACGCCCCGTGGCAGGGTCACGGTGGAGAGGAAGGGCAAGTGGCGCGAATAGGCTTCGTTCTGCTCGAAGGGCATCAGCGCAATGGCAGGATCACGCAGCAGCGATCGGATCAGCTCGGACTGCGGCGCGGAGATCAGCACGGCGGCATCGAGCTTGCCTTGCTTGAGCGCCTGGCCCGCGGCATCCGGGGGAAGATTGGACAGCCGAAGGTCCGTGGCGCTGAGTTGATTCAAGGTCAGCAGCTTCTCGACGATCTGCGGGACGCCGCTGCCATCCTGGTCGACGTTGACGCGCAGGCCGCGGAGCTGGGTCAGGCGTTCCAGTGCACCGCCGGGTTGACGGCGTGCCAGTGGAAGGTCGCGGCGGTAGAACACCCAGATCGGCTCGTAGAACAGACTGCCGAGCGAGACGATGCCGGCTTCGGTGTCGGCCACCTGATCGGCCATGCCACCGCGCACAAAGCCCACATCGGCGGTGCCCGCGCGCAGGTGCGCCAGATCGTCCTGCGCGCCCTCGCTGGGGATCAGTTTGACCTGGATGCGGTCACGGGCCAGCGCCTTGGCGTAACCCTCGCCAAAGGCGGCATAGGCGCTGCCTGCGGGGCCGGTGGCCAAGCGCACTTCGCGGGGCGGTTGCGGGTCCAGCCACCAGTAAGCCGCCACCAGCAGTCCCCCGCCCAGCAGCAGCAACGGGCCCATCGAGACCAGCATGTCGCGGACGGTCTGGACAAAAAGACGAAGGCGGCGAGTGGAGTTCCAGTGTTGGATGGGAGTCATGAGCAGCGGACCTTAGCTGGCCGCATGGTATGCGAGGCATGGGGGGCAGGCTGTGAGCATGCGTCCACCGCGGAGCGCGCGGGAGACTCGATGCACGTCGCCGTGTGAGGCATGAGGGCTCAGCTCCCGCCATTTGGCGTAGCATCAGCCCCTGCGCAGCATTTGTTTCCGCAGCCAGGCGCGACGTCGGCGACCGACGCGTTTCACGTTTGGCTGACGATGACCTACCAACCCACCTTTCCTGCTTCGCTGCAAACCGCCGCATCGGCACTGTTGCGGCAACTGCCCGCCCCGGACCCGACACGGCCACTCCAGGGCTTTCGAGTGACTGTTCAGGGCGAGACGCTTTCTGCGCCCAACCGCATTTACTTGGCTGCCGGCAGTTTGTATTCAATCCTCGAGGAATCGGAGGGGGAGATCCGCACACTCGCGCTGTGTTTCGGCACCCGGCATTGCGATGGTTATGTCCGTGAGGAATGCCTGCGGCAGTTGCTTGCTGCAGGCTCGAACCGGGACTGGGTGGTGCCCTTCATCGTTCAACTGCTCGGTGAATACGTCATCGAGATCATCGAGCTGATTGCCGATGCCATTCCGAACATGAATCCCGCACATCTAGCCTCATTCTCCGCAGCGAATCCTGAGTTCATGGCTTTGACCCGAAGGCGGGTCACAAGCTATTGGGATTGCTATCACCGGGACCGTTACGGGCGGCTGGAGCTTTATCCGGGAAGCGTCGCGCTCAATGCCATTGAGCATCTGGTGTTGACCCAGACCGAGCCATCAATCGTTTCCGATGCGCCGTGAATTCCCACCAGGCCCGCGCCGGTCCGCCATTCATGAATTCAACCGCTGACAGAAAGACGTCCAGCGTGCAGGGATCGTGCCGCACACCCGTCACTTCACACAGCTGCTGAAACAGCGCTACCGGGTCCGCCCCGGCCAGTTGCGCGGGCGACTGGATGCCCAGGCGCTGGAAGTCTTTCGCCGTCGCGGGCCCCACATTGGGCAGGTCCGTGAGTGCGTTCACGCGCGCTCGATCGACTTTGTCAGGATTCATGGGGTTCTCCTTGTACCGCTCCCAAAAGTCACGCGACGGATTCGCGTCCCTTGCCGCCGCCTCTGCCTGCCGCAAACGCTGATGGTAGGCGCAACCGCCTCGCCTCGCCTCGACCCGACCCGACCCGACCCGACCCGATGCGTCGCACCTTTTCCGAGTCCGGCATATGTCTGCGAGGTTTCCCCTATGTCAACGCGGCAATCCCCTTCACCGCCCGGCCGCCCAGGCCTTCCGTCCTTCGCCCCGATGCCCAATCTGAGGGGTGTCTAAGGACACTCGCGACCAACGCTTCTAGACTCAGCGTTTTTCACCCGTCCGGTTCATCTCATGAGATTCAAACTCGCAGGCGCCTCGCTGGCGCTGATGATGGCTTTCCCCGCGGTTCAGGCGCAAAGCCCGCAAACGCCCCTGGGACCGGTGACCCAGCCGCTGTGGCTGCGTCAGTCCAGCATTTCCCCGGACGGGCGACAGATCGCCTTCACCTTCCAGGGCAGCCTGTTCGTCATTCCCACTGCAGGCGGCACCGCCCGCCTGCTGGTCTCCAATGGCAAGCACAATGCCGCGCCCGTCTGGTCGCCCGACAGCAAGCTGCTGGCCTATGCCGCCAATGTCTACGGCAATGACGATGTGTTTGTCGTTTCCGCGGACGGCGGCCCCTCACGCCGCCTCACCTTCAATTCGGTGCCAGAAACACCGATCGCCTTCACGCCGGACGGCAAGTCCGTCGTCTTCTCGGCCCAGCGCCAGGACGGCCGCCTGAACCTGGGCTTCCCGTCTCCTGCGCTGAGCGAGACCTATCAGGTCAGCATCGAAGGTGGCCGCCGGCCGCAGCAGCTCTTCAGCGAACCCGCCCTTGCGGGCCGCTACAACAAGGCCGGCAGCCTGCTGGTCTATGAAGACTGGAAGGGCTACGAAAACGCCTTCCGCAAGCACCACATCTCCCCGGTCGCCCGCGACATCTGGGTCTGGGACACCAAGACCGGCCAGCACCGTAAGCTCACCAGCAGCGGCGGTGAAAACCGCAATCCGGTCTTTTCCCCCGACGAGACCAGCATCTACTACCTCAGCGAGCAAAGCGGCTCGATGAACGTGTGGAAGATGCCGCTGGACAATCCGTCGGCCACCCGCCAGATCACCCGTTTCACCAAGAACCCGGTGCGCTTCCTGTCCGTCGCGGCGGACGGCACGCTGTCTTACGGCTATGACGGCGAGCTCTACACCCAGGCAGGTGATGAGGCCCAGCCACGCAAAGTCGGCGTGAGCATCGCGGCGGACGCCCTTGTGCCCACGGTTGAGAACGTCAAGCTGACCGAGGGCGCCACGGACCTCGCCGTGAGCCCGGATGGCAGCGAAGTCGCTGTGGTGGTGCGCGGACAGGTGTTTGTCACCTCCGCCGAATTCGGCAACACCCGCCGCATCACCGAGGGTCCTGGCCAGAAGCGGTCGGTCAGCTTCAGCCCCGACGGCCGCAAACTGCTCTACGCCTGCGAGCAGGATGGTCAATGGAGCCTGTGCGAAGCCAGCATCGTCGGCGACAAGAAGGCGGTGCCCAGCTTCTTCAATGCACCGCGCCTGACGACGAAGGTGCTGCTCAAGAACGATCACCAGAACTTCCAGCCGCGCTATTCGCCGGACGGCAAGCAGGTGGCCTATCTGCAGGACCGCGCAGCGCTGCATGTGCTGGACACTGCCACCGGCAAGACCCGCGTGGTGATGGCGGCCGAAAACAGCTACTCCTATGAAGACGGGGACCAGTGGTTCGACTGGGCCCCGGATGGCAAGAGCCTGGTGGTCCAGTTCGTCGACCGCAATCGCTGGAGTCAGGAAGTGGGCGTGGTGCCGGCCGACGGCTCCGGCAAGCTGGTGAACCTGACGCACAGCGGCTATGAAGACATGCATCCGCTGTTTGCCCGCCAGGGTCAGATGCTGGTGTGGCTGACCGACCGCCAAGGTCTGCACGGCAGCGGCGGCGGCGCCCGGGTGGATGCGGACATCTTCGGCATGTTCCTGACCCGCGCTGCATTCGATCGCTACAACCTGGACAAGGCCGAATTCGCCCAGCTGAAGAAGCAGGAGGAAGAGGACAAGAAGGACGGGGACAAGGACGAAGACGGCAAGGGCGATAAAGCCGATAAGGACGGCAAGTCGACCGACAAGAAGGACGGCGACCAGGCCAACGACAAGAAGGCCGACAAAAAGGACGACAAGAAGGCGGAGGACAAGAAGCCTCCCGCCAAGCCTGTGGTCATCGAGATGGAGGGCCTGGAAGACCGCGTGGCGCGTCTGACCACCGCGTCCGGCGACATCCGGGACTTCGCGGTCACGCCCGATGGCGAACAGCTGTTCTACGTGCTCAAGGCCGACGAGGGCTATGAGCTGTGGCACACCCGCCTGCGCGACAAGGAAACCCAGCGCGTGGGGGAACTGCCGGGCGGCAAGATCGAATCCGTGGCCCTGTGGCTGGATGCCAAGGGCACCAAGGGCTTCGTGATGGCCGGTGGCCGCGTGCACAAGTTCAAGGTGCCGGAAGGCTCGGGCAAGGGCGAGATCCAGACGTCGCCGGTGAAGTTCACCGCCGAGCTGCGCATTGACCGCGGCGCCGAGCGCGCGCAGATGTTCGACCATGCCTGGCGTCAGACGAAGGAGAAGCTCTACGTCACCGACATGGGCGGCGTGGACTGGGCCTACTACCGCAAGGTGTATGAGCGGCAGCTGCCCTTTGTTGCGGATGGCACCGACTTCGCCGAGCTGCTCAGCGAAATGCTGGGCGAGCTGAACGTCTCCCACACCGGCAGCGGCTATCGCCCCGCGCCCAGCGGCGATGCCACCGCCTCCCTGGGTCTGTTCTACGACCAGTCCTGGCAAGGCGCCGGCATCAAAGTCGTGGAAGTGATGGAAGGCGGTCCTCTGGACACAGCCACCAACAAGCTGAAGGCCGGCATGGTGATCGAAGCCATCGACGGCGAAACCATCGGCGCTGGTGCGGAATTCGATTCGCTGCTGAACCTGAAGGCTGGCAAGCAGGTGGTGCTGTCGGTGCTGGATCCGGTCACGAACCGGCGCTTCGAGCAAACGCTCAAGGCCGTCAGCATCGGCGCGGAGCGTGAGCTGCTCTACAAGCGCTGGGTGCGCCGCGAGCGCGCGCTGGTGGACAAGCTCTCCGGCGGCCGCCTGGGCTATGTGCATGTGCGCGGCATGAATGACGCCAGCTTCCGCCAGACCTATGCCGACGCACTCGGCCGAGCCAGCGGGAAGGAGGCGTTGATCGTCGACACCCGCTTCAACGGCGGTGGCAACCTGCATGACGAACTGGCGACCTTGCTGTCGGGCAAGAAGTACCTGGAGTTCCTGCCGCGCGGCCAGAGCCTGGGTTGGGAGCCGACCGCCAAATGGGTGAAGCCCTCCGCAGTGCTGGTGAGCGAAAGCAACTACTCCGACGCCCACCTCTTCCCGTGGACCTACAAGCACCTGGGCATCGGCAAGCTGATCGGCATGCCGGTGGCGGGCACCGGCACGGCGGTGTGGTGGGAGGTGATGCAGGACGGCGCCACCTACTTCGGCATTCCGCAAGTGGGCTTCCGGGCGCAGAACGGCGACTTCATGGAACGCGCCCTGGTGACGCCGGACATCGTGGTGCCGAACGACAAGGCCCGTCTGGACAAGGGCGACGATCAGCAGCTGGAAGCTGCGGTGAAGTCGCTGCTGGGCCAGTGATGGCAGCGTGATCGAAGGCCGCCTCACCCGGCGGCCGGAATGAAACAAGGGGTCGGCCCATGGTGGGACCGACCCCTTGTCTTTTGGGGCGGGGTCGGACCTCCGGTGGGAGATCTGACTCCGCAAGAACGGCCGTGTCAGCCGGCCTTGTTCTTCAGCTTGCCCTTGGGCATCACCGATGTCATCGGGGCCACCGGTCGATCCGACACGGAGGACGATTCCTTCACCGGCCCGGTGTCCTTCTTGGGCTTTTTGCTGGACTTGTCATTGCGTTGTACGCCTTTGGGCATGGTGGCTCCTTCTCAATCAGCCGAATCTATGGGCCGAACTCTACTACCACTGGCGGCCGTCGCCAGCGGACAACGGTGCCGACGCACCGACCGGTAGAATCCCGTCTGTTGGTGGCGATGCCACCGACGTTCGCTAGGGGTGCTGGCCAGGACGACCTGACCGGCTGAGAAAGTCCCTTTGAACCTGATTGGCAGCTTCGGCTGCCAGGCCGTGGAGCAGTCCGCGGTCCGAGTTAATCCTCGCGCAGGGAAGCAAGCCCACCGACCTTCGGGTCTTGTGCATCCTCGGGGGCTCTCAGCCCCTTGGCGTCTCCAGGGACGTCGCCGGATGCGCGCGGTCTGCCGACCTGCCATCGCATGTGTTCCCCACGATGGCATCTTCTATTTCCTCTTCAAGCTTCCTGTCCTGCGCTGATGCGCATCCGCTGTTGCGGTCGGCTCCGGTGCACCGCCTGACCCTCGTCGCTGCGGCGCTGCTCGGCGTCAGCGTGGGTGCGATGGCTCAGGCCTCCGCGGACGCCGCGGCGCCGGCTGCGCAAGGCGCCAACGCCAGCACCGCCCTGCCCCAGGTGACGGTGCGCGGCAGCAACGGCCAGTCGTCGCTGACCGTGGGCGGCTTCGGTGACACGCCGGTCGCCAAGCTGCCGATGCAGGCCAGCGTGCTCACCAGCGACCAGATCGCGGACCGCGGTCTGCGCGCCTTGTCCGGCCTCACTGCGGTGGATGCCAGCGTCGGCGACAGCTACAACTCCAGCGGTTATGTGTCTTACCTGAAGATCCGGGGCTACGACCTGGACAACCGCTTCAACTACCGCCGCGATGGCCTGCCCATCAACGCGGAAACGGCGATCAACCTGAGCAACAAGTCCAGCCTGGAAGTGCTCAAGGGCACCAGCGGCATCCAGGCCGGCACCAGTGCGCCGGGCGGTATGGTGAATCTGGTGGTGAAGCGGCCGACGGTGGAGCTGACCACGGTCTCGCTGGGCGTGAGCGAGCGCGGCACGACGGAGGCGGCGCTGGACTGGAGCCGCCGCTTCTCCGATGCGGCGGGCGGCAACAACGTGTATGGCCTGCGCATCAACCTGGAGGCCGCGCATCGCAATCCCGAAGTGCGGGACGCCAAGGGCAGCGACTGGCTGATGGCCGTGGCCGGTGATTGGCGCGTGACGCCGGACACACTGGTCGAAGCCGAGGTGGAGCTGAACCGCCAGAGCCAGCCCTCGCAGCCCGGCTTCAGCCTGCTGGGTACCGCGTTGCCGGACGCTCACCGCATTGACCCGCGCACCAACCTGAACAATCAGTCGTGGAGCCAGCCGGTCGTCTTCGAAGGGCGCACCGCCTCGCTGCGGGTGCAGCATCAACTGACGCCGGACTGGAAGCTGCAGGCGCACGGTGCGATCCAGCGGCTGGTAACGGACGACCGACTGGCGTATCCCTTCGGCTGCACGGCCGCGGACGGCACCTACTGGGCCAGCAGCTACTGCCCGGATGGCACCTTCGACCAATTCGATTTCCGCAGCGACAACGAGCGCCGCAACAGCTCCGCCCTGGATCTGTCCGCCCAGGGGCGATTGAACCTCGCGGGCATGCGCCATGAGCTGTCCTCCGGCGTGCTGTTCAGTCGTTTCTACAGCCGGCTGCAGGGCCAGGCCTACAACTTCGCGGGTACGGGGGACATCACCGGATCGCTGCCGACCACGGCGGATCCGTCCCTGACCGGTGCCAACACCAATCGAGACGAACACAGCACGGAGCTGTACCTGCGTGACGCCGTGCAATTGACCTCGCAATGGGCGGGCTGGCTCGGCGTGCGTCACACCCGTCTGAGCCGGGGCAGCCATCAGGTCAACGTGCCGGCAGCTGAGGAAGCGCGGACGCAATACCGTCAGTCCGTCACCACACCCTGGCTGGGCGTGAGCTACGCCATCGACCCGGAGCTGATGGCCTATGCGAGCTGGGGCGAAGGCATTGAATCGGATGTGACCCCCAACAAGACCGATTACGCCAATCAGGGGCAGGCGTTGCCTGCACTCCGCAGCCGCCAATGGGAACTGGGCCTGAAGGCCGGCAACCGGACGGTGGATTGGTCGGTCAACTACTTCGAGATCCGCAAGCCGACCAGCCGCGATGTGCAGGACGATGCGGCAGGCGGACTGGTGCGTCGTCCCGACGGTACCCAGGACCATCGCGGCGTGGAAGCGCAGGCGGACTTCAAGTGGTCGGGCGGCGGCCTGCAGGCCAGCGTGATGCGTCTGCATGCGCGTCGGCATGGCAGCAGCGACGACAGCCTGAACGGCCTCAAGCCGGTGAATGTGCCGGAGTCGTCGGCCAAGCTGCTGGGTCGGCAGACGGTGTGGCTGCCGGGGCTGGAACTGCAGGCAGGGCTGGTGTTTGAAGGTCGGCGCACGGTGCTGCCGGACAACAGTCTGAGCATCCCCAGCTGGACGCGCCTGGATCTGGGGGCGCGCTACGAGCTGGCGGTGGGCCGGCAGACGCTGGTGTGGCGCGTGGGTGTGGACAACGTCACGGACCGCCGCGCGTGGCGTGAATCGCCCTACCAATACGAGCATGTGTATCTCTATCCGCTCGCACCACGCACGTGGCGTGCATCGGTTGAGTGGATCTTGTGATGCGCTGAATTTTCTGTGTATACTCTTGGTCTCCCTTCCCCGATAGCTCAGTCGGTAGAGCGCCGGACTGTTAATCCGTAGGTCCCTGGTTCGAGCCCAGGTCGGGGAGCCAGAGGGAGCCCAATCAAGTCGTTGCCCGACCGAAGGCAGCGACACCAGAATCAGGTCGATAGGACTTGAAAAGACTTTTCCTCGATAGCTCAGTCGGTAGAGCGCCGGACTGTTAATCCGTAGGTCCCTGGTTCGAGCCCAGGTCGAGGAGCCAAATCTGAAGCCCCGTCATCGAAAGATGTCGGGGCTTTTTCTTTTTGGCTTCGCTCGACGGTCGGCCGAATGACGCACAGGCTTGCGTGCTTGTCGAGTACCGCTTCAACCACTTTCTGCGCCGTCCAAGCTCAACTTGAAAGAAAGACACTTGCTCACTGAAGTGCCTGATCAGCCAAGGCAAAATGAAGCAAAAGAAGCGGCCCCCCACCGGCTCAGACTCGAAGGGGCCGAGGCGGGACCGCCGCGGAGCGATTGCATGCGCACAGTGATGTTGGTGGCACTCCTGGTCATTGGAGGCTCAGCCTTGGCACAGGAAGAATCGAGTGAGATTCCGACCGAGCGCGAGCTTCGGGAGGCGTGTTCCTTCGATGCGGCAGGCGTGCGCGAGTGCCTGGACAAGCATGCCAAAGAGAGTGAAGCGGCCCTAAAAGCTGCGGAGAGCGCCTTCGCCGCCGCAGTGAAGCGCTGGGATACTGATGCGAAGTATGCGAAGCAGACGCGTCAAAAGCTTTCCGCGGCTGCGGCGGCATTCGTCAAGTACCGTGCGGCGCAATGCGCCTGGGCCGCGTCATTGGGCGGCGGCGCCATCGGCAATGCGCTCGAGATGAGCCGGCTGGCTTGCATTGCTGAACTCAATCTCCGCCGCGCGGATTCTTTGCAGACAGCCGCGCGGGAACTGCGACCATGATGAACACTAGACCCCCGATGACCCCGCAACATGAATCGTTGCTTTGGGAACTTGCAGATCGATTTTTCGCCGATCGGCACGTGCGCTACGAGGCCACGCCTCAGGTTCAAATCGACACCATCCGGTCCATCCTCTCGGACTTCGATGCCATCGAAGCTCAACATCTCCCGGACCAGATCTACACGCACAAACGGCTGAACCTGCTCGACGCAGCCCTGGAGATTCTTTTCACGTCTCCGGAAGCCGTGGATCAAGCCAGCACGTGGGCGCTGGCGTTCGCAGCGGATGGCCTGCCGAGAATTCCCAAGCGCTTTGCGAAAAGCACACCGTTTGGCGCCGCCTGCACGCAGCTATGGATCCGGGCGCATGAGGCGATCTACCGGTTTCATCCCCAACGCGAACCGCGCTGGGACGAAGCCTTCCAACAATTTGAAGCCGCCGTGCAACGGGTCCATCAATCGCCTCGCACACATAGCGAGGGGTCGCTGATATCGGCCAAGCCCCATGTGGAGCTGTTCAAGCTTGGTCAGTCCATGCCTTGGATGACGGTCGTCGATCTTCACAGCTCTCGTTAATCGCGACGGTCGTAGACGATGAACATTGCATGCATGGTGGCCGGTGCCGCCCTCGTTTGCAGCACCGCCGCCTGCATGGCGGCCACGGGGACCGACTTCGCCATCACCGAAGTCGCCGACAACAACAAGCTCATCCTCATCACGGCTCAGAAACTGGATCCACATCGCGACATCCAGCTCCAGTTTCCGGACGAGCAGTCGAACATCCAGTGCTGCCAGCGCCTGAAAGCCAGCCAGTTCAGGCCGAGTCGCAAGAAGATCCTCGTCAGCAATGCGTTGACGAAGGGGCGCGCCTTCGCTTATGAGACCCGGCTCCCAGCTCGCTGGCAGTCAGGCCCGTTCATTGGCATCGCGGCGATTGGGCCGTTCAAGGCCACCGATAGCCAAACCGAACTGCTGGCCGGCAATGCCCTTCAAGGACCGTCCCTGAAGGCAACGCTATGCACCAGTTCAGAAGGCGTGCATCTGCAAGCCAGGCGAGGCGGCGAGCTTCAAACTCATCTCTATCTCTGGCTCGGGTATGACATCGCCGACCCCACCTGCAAGAGCGATATCCGTGCGGAATGAGGGATGCGGCAGTGACGGCATGCGCCGCTCGGAATGTCGCTTTCCGCACAGTCATACACTGACGCGTCACAGCCCCAGACCGGGCCCTTCCATGAGCCGCACCGCCCTGGGCGTGCGGTCCCTACCACGCATCGCTTGAACACTCTGACGCAACTGCGCGCTGGCACCCTGAAGGGTGTGCAGCGTCTCACCCTCACCGGCGCTGGGCTGACCGCCTTCCCTGAGGAGATTTACGACCTCGCGGAATCGCTGGAAATTCTCGACCTGAGCGGCAACGCGCTGCACACGCTGCCGGAAGACCTTCCGCGCCTGCACAAGTTGCGCATCCTGTTCTGCTCCAACAACCAATTCACCGAGCTGCCCGCCGTGCTGGGGCGCTGCGCGCGCTTGGAGATGATCGGTTTCAAGACGAATCAGATCCGTCACGTGCCTGAGGCGGCTCTGCCGCCGCAATTGCGTTGGCTCATCCTCACGGACAACCAGATCGAGGCGCTGCCAGAGGCCCTCGGGCAATGCGCCCGCCTGCGAAAGCTCGCGCTGGCGGGCAACCAGCTGCGCGCATTGCCGGCCGGACTCTCGCAATGCGAGCGGCTTGAATTGCTGCGCATCTCGGCCAATCAGTTCAACGCCCTGCCTGAGTGGCTTAGCACGATGCCGCGGTTGACCTGGCTGGCCTTCGGCGGCAACCCCTTGACCCGTCAGCGGGAGATGACTGCGCTGGCGCAGGCGCCGATTCCGGCGGTTCCGTGGGCTCGCCTGGCCCTCGACGAGTTGCTCGGTGAAGGCGCCTCCGGCCACATCTATCGCGCCCACCAGGACGATGGCACTCCCGTCGCGCTCAAACTCTTCAAAGGCGGGCTGACCAGCGATGGGCTGCCTGAGAGCGAATTGGCCGCGTGTTTGCAGGCCGGTCCCCATCCGCAACTGATCTCAGTCCAGGCCCGTCTAAGCGGTCATCCGAACCAGACGCAGGGCCTGCTGATGCCACTGATGGGTCCGTCGTTTCGCACGCTCGCCGGGCCCCCAAGCCTTGCGTCCTGCACGCGCGATGTCTATGCAGACGATCAGCGACTGCCCGCTCCGGCGGTGATGCGAATGGCCGCCGGGCTGGCGTCCGCACTGCGGCATTTGCATGCGCGCGGATTGCTGCATGGCGACCTGTATGCCCACAACATCCTACACGACAACGAGGGGGCGGCTTTGCTCGGCGATTTCGGTGCGGCCTCCTTCCTGGAGGCGGCCCCGGCCGGCCAGGTGGAGCGTCTCAAACGGCTGGATGTCCGCGCGTTAGGCTGTTTCTTCGAAGAGCTGCTGGACCACGGCGAACGGCTGGCTCCCGATGAGCATACGAGACTCAGTGCGTTGCGAGACGCGTGTCTGCATCCCGATCCCGCGCAGCGCCCGAGCGCGGACGACGTGGCCCTCGCGTTGGAACACTGAGTTGCGGCCCGGTCTTCGCTGGCTCGTCGAAGTGATGCAATGCCTGCATGCGCGGCTCCCGCCGCGCATGCAGTACTCTCAGCGCGTGATCACGTAGTAGCCCGTGCCGGCGCCCGGCGTGGCGCTGCCGGTCTGCACCAGCAGCACATGGCGGCCGGTCGCCGAGTGGAACACCTTGACGCCATAGCTCTGCACACCGCCAATCATCGGCAGCGACAGGTCCGGCTGCGGAAGTTGCAGCGAGGTCGTGAAGCGCTTGTAGACCGAAGCGTAGGTCCAGGTGTAGTTCACGCCCTGGTAGGACGCGCCAGTGGCCGGCTCCAGCGCCAGCGTTTCGTCCAGCGCGGTGTTGTTGGTCAGGCTGTAGACCCCGCGAGTGACACCGGACAGACGGCCCAGGTAGCGCAGATCCGACGTACGGTAGAAGGTGGCGCTGGCGGTGAACAGCAGGTCCTGGACCTCACTCAGGAACATTGGCGTGGCCATCGCGAATTCGCCGTGATAGGGCGACTCGCCCGCTCCGGTGATCTTGTGCGCGACCGGATCGAAGTCGTAGTAGCTGATGTCCGCCGGGGACAGCCCCTGTGACAGCACGAACACCTTGTTCAGCTTGCCGGCGATGACGCCGTACTGCGTTCCGTAGAAGGTGCCGAAGTAGCCACTGGACGTGTCCACGACATCACCCGTGCGGCCATTGATCATGGTGACGGCCGGGCGCACCCATTGGTCGCCGCCGATCAGCGAAACAAAGCCGCCGTCGTCCACAAACGCATCGGTCTGGGCGCCGAAGGTGGTGAAGGTGCGCACCAAGGTCATCGTCTGCAAATCCACCAGCGATGCCATCCCCTCGTGCAGCACGACTGCCAGCAGGCCATTGGGGCTGAGGCTGTAGTTCTTCACGGGCGCGGGCAGCACGACCGATTGGGTCACACCGGTGAACGGGTCGACCAGGCGCAGGGCAGTCGGACTTTGCGAGGTGACCACGATCTTGTCCAGACTGCTGTCGTAGCGGGCTTCGCCCGGCGTGAAACCGAGTGGGACCTGGCTGGCGATCGAGGCGAGCGCGCGGATCTCCACGGCGCGCTGCACCGTGGCACGGCCGTCCGATACCGAGACGGTGGCCTGGTAGACGCCGACCACATCGGGCACCAGCGACAGCGCCGGTGTGGCGGCATTCGCGATCGTGGCCGTGCTGCCGGCTGGGCGGGCGTCCAGTTGCCACTGGTAGGTCAGAGGGTCGCCATCGCCGTCATAGCTCAGGGCGGCCGTGGCAAGCACCGTGCCGCCAATCTCGACGGTCACGCGGGTGTGGTCCAGGACCACCACCGGGGCATCGTTGCCGACCATCATGGTCACCGAGCGCTCGGAGAAGGCGCCGGAGGTGTCCGTGACACGGAGGCGGAAGACGTAGTTGCCTTGCACATCCGGGGTGATGGACGGCGTCGCGGTGCTCAGGCTGGACAGCGTGGCGCTGCTGCCGCTGGGACGGCTGTCCAGGCTCCACAGATACGTGAGCGTGTCGCCGTCAGCGTCGACGCTGCTGTCGCCGCGGAAGGTCACGATGGTGCCGACCGGCACCTTAAAACCGGGGGCGGTCGGCAGCGCCACCGGCGTCGCATTGGAGGCGATGGCGGCGGTAGGGGCGCGGTTGTTGGCGCGGATCGTGGTGAGCTTTTCCGACTTCGCACCGGCGGCGTCGGTGACGGCCAGCTTGATGACGTAGTCACCCAGAACGTCCGGTGACAACGCAGTGGTGGTCGCCGCGGTGCTACTCAAGGTCGCGGTGCTGGCGTCCGGGCGGCTGACCAGCGTCCACGCCCGGGAAGCTATCGGGCCTTCCGGGTCGCTGGCGCTGCTGCTGTCCAGCTGCACGACATAGCCCACGGATGTCGTGATGGTGCTGGGCGCGGCTTGCATCACCACCGGGGTCACCTGCACCACCGTGCCGGGGGTTGGCGGCGTGTTGTCCGCCACCACCCTCACTTGCTGCGTGGCCTGGCCGTTACGCGCGTCGATGACCTTCAGGGAAAAGACGTACGAGCCGAGGACGTCGGGGTGGAACTCCAGCACCTGTACGGCGGCATCCGCAATGACCAGGGTGCTGCCGGCGGGCTTGCTGGTGAGCGCCCAGCTATAGGTGAGCGCGTCCTTGTCCGGATCGACGCTGCTGCCGGCATCGAGGCGGACCAGGCCGCCCAGGCTGGCGCCCACGCTGTCGCCGGTGGCGTTCGCGCGCACATCGCCGCTGCTGAGTACGGCGACCTTCGGGGGCTGGTTGGGGGCGTCCGAGCCGCCTCCGCCGCCACAGGCTGACAGTGCCAAAAGGACGAACGAAGACAGCAGGGCGCGGTGCGCCTTGCCCAAGAAGCGTTGCATGTGATTTCTCCCTCAAGCTCGCCGGGGTCTGACGCCCCGGGGCGGGCGGATTGTATGGACGATTGCTGGCCTGTAAATGCCAGGTCGCACACCCGAAATGGGGAGATCCGTCACGCCCTCAGGGTCGCGGGAGTCAAGGCAGCTTGTAAATCGTCCGCACTTGGGACGCATGCAGATCGCGTCGATGCCGGCGTCTGCTGTGGCTGTGGCCGCAGTTGTGGCTGTGACGGCGCAGCGCAGCCAGCCAAGATGGCCAGCGCAGAAGTAACGCCAACGAGGGCAGCTGGCTTCAATTCACTTCCCAGCCCAGCAGACCCCACCCGGGGCGTCAGTCCATCTGCTCACGCAGCTGCTTCGCCTTGTCCCGATAGAACTTGGCAGACGCCTTGTTCCCCGCACGCTCAAAGCGGTCCGCCGCTGCGGCCGCGGCTTTGGCCGCGTCTTCGAACGACTTGATGATCAGGCTACGGTCATCCGTGTCGATCAGCTTCCCGCCACGAAACTCGCCAGCGCCAAACCCTTGGCCAGGCTCGTCCAGCACGCCGAGCGTCAGCTCGCCCTTGACGACGCGGCCGAAGAACATGCGCTTGACCGTCGCGCCGTCCTGCTCTTTCAGCACGCCAAGGCCATTGGCGGTGTCACCGGTGCAATCGCCGTCCCAACGCATCGAAGAAGCGGCCCAGCCTTCGGGCGCCGTCGCCACACGGCAACCCGCCCAGGAGGCCACGCTCGTGGTCGCAAGGGCCGCGGCCACGATGACAGTGCGAAGAAAAACATCAGACTTCAGCATGATGAACACGGTTCCTTTTGCCTGCAGTATGGCATCACGTCAGGCGAGGCGCCCATTGCTGGATCAGTTGCTTGCCCGCCTCGAAGTGCATCGCATCTTCCGTGCGGAACGCAGCACCCCAATACCATCCATGGCGGTTGAAGATCGGTGCAATGAGCGTCAGCCCCATCTGCACCTGATTGTCACCGCGCACATCCAGCCGATTGTTCAGCTTCAGGTCGATGGCCGTCCCCCAGGAATGGTTGGAGATGGAACGGCTGCTCCCCCGGATATTGCGGCAGCACAACATGCCGGCCGTGCTGAGGGATTCATAGACAAGCGGCTGCTCAACCCGGATGTCGTCCATCACCTTTTGCAGACTCTCCACCGCAACATCCAGCCCGGTGACCTTGAACGGGCCCACCGACCGTGCCACCACGATATGGCGCTTGAGCTTCTGGTTGGTCAGCGGCTGGCAATCCTGCGAATACGTCTCGCGCGGATTGCCCAGGGTCTGCACCATGAACGACGAGGAGACCGCCTGCAGACCGGGATTCATCAGATGCCGTTCCGGAACGGCGACATAGGACGACAGCAATGCCTTGCTGGCAGCAGTGTTGGTGCCGGCGGCCTGGGCGACCACGGCTGGCTGCTGCACCGTCGGCTGCGCTGGAGCGGCAGCGGCCACGGGCGTCGAGGCGGCCGGGCGTGCAGCAGAAGCGGCAGCGTGCGCCGGCGCGGCCGGACGGGTGGCAGCGCTTGCGGCTGGGTGACGCGCCGCGCCAGCGGAAGCCGTGGAAGCCGTGGACGCCGCCGAGGCCGTCAGGCGACGCAGCGTCTGACCGTTCGGATCCACGCGGCCGTCCGGCTTGCCCATGAAGCCGCTCTGGAACTTCAGAATGCCGTTGACGGTCAAAGGCCCGCAACGCCCATCGATCTGCCCCGGGTACAAACGGCGCGTCACCAGCAGGCGCTGGATGGCGACCACATCGGATTGACGATTGGCGGCAGCGACGCCGACGGCTCCAGTAAGGTGAACTTGCACAAAACCACCCGCAACTTGAATGTGATGGCGAATTCTCCGGCGGCATCCGCGATGGCGGTGGTGACGAAAGTCAGGTGCCCCCCTGGCCTGGGTCCCGGTGCCGCCCTGTCCGCCGGCGATCGACCGTTGTATTTGGGCATCAGGGCGCCGCGGCGCGGGCTCAGGCAGTCAAACCCGCCCTTTCCGCATGGGCCTCGAAGCACAGCACGTCAAACCACGCTCCGCCAATCTCGAAGCTGCGAAAGGACCGGCCAAACTGGACGAATCCGTTGCGTTGCAACACCCGGACCGAGCCGGCGTTGTCGGCGCGAGCGCGCGCCTCCACCCGCATCAGCCTTAGCGGCCCCAGCGCCTGCGCGAGCACGAGCTTGACGGCCTGGCTGGCGTAACCCTTGCCGTTGTCTGCCTCGCCAATGCGATATCCCAGTTCACACGAATGAAAGTGCTGCCGACGGACATGGCTCAGATTGACCCGCCCCACCAGGCGCCCGGCCCCATCGCGAATCAGGTATTGGTAGCCCCGGTCCTGCTCGGCGTCCCGTAACGCCTCGGCCACTGCGACCTCGACGCCCCCGTCTTCGTAATACGCCGGGGGACGCGCATTGATGCGGGACTCGAAGAACTGGCGGTTGGCAAGCTCAAACCGGCGCAGATCTTCAACGTCCCGCTCGGTGATGAGATGAATGCTGGCAGGCGCTGTCATTGCGCGCGTCCCAGGTTCATCGAAAGGATCGCGAGGGTGTCAGTCATCCAGGGTTCCATCAAATATTCACCAAACGATTGAACCCTGCAACCTGCCTCGGCGCAAGTCTCCACGCTCCGTGGGCCCCGCCACGCGAAAATGCGCCATCGCGTCCTCGTGACGCCCCGCTTCCGCTCATCTCTTTCATGTCCACCTTGCCCCCCTGCCCCCAATGCCAGTCGGCCTACACCTACGAGGACGGCGCTCAGCTCGTCTGCCCGGAGTGCGGCCACGAGTGGTCCGCCACAGTCGCCGCCGAGGCGCCTACTGAAGACGTGCGCGTCATCCGCGACGCAGTGGGCAACGTGCTCGCCGATGGCGACACCGTCACCGTGATCAAAGACCTGAAGATCAAAGGCTCGTCTCTGGTCGTGAAGGTTGGCACCAAGGTCAAAAACATCCGCCTGACCGACGGCGATCACGACATCGACTGCAAGATCGATGGCATCGGCGCCATGGGGCTGAAGTCGGAGTTTGTGAAGAAGCTGTGATGCAGTCGGGCGTCTGCGGCCCGTTGCTCGGCGCCCCTGTCACACAACTGTCATTGACCCGACACATACTCCGGATCACCAAAACAACAAGAAGAGACAAACATCCGAAACCACCCTCAGAACAAGAGCGGCAGGTCCCCAGAGACCCACAACCGCCGTCCCGAACGCAACGACGTTCTTTCTCGATGCCTCCGGCGCTTGCGCCGGATTCGCTGGGCCCATCACCGGCGATCTCACGAGGCACGACTGCGATGGATCACAGGCCTCAGCCTGGCGCCGCAGATCGCTCCGCGACCTGAACCGCCCTTCCCGGCTCCTCTTCAAGCGGCCTGGCTGGACCGGATGGCGCTTGAACATCCGGGCTGGCAACCGGGCACCGAAGGTTGGGAACTCTCCTGTCATGCGCTGGTGCAGTTCTTTCGAGCCAGCGCGGCCAGTGGCGACCGTCCCTGCGCCTTGCCGTCCCGCGCGGCCGACCTGGTCTGGCACCTCTGGCTGGAGCTGGACCCCGAAGGCCTTGCCAAGTGGCAACGCATCCGGTGGGGGCGGGTCATCCCTCATCATGAACACGGTCCAGACAAGGACACCCGCGAGGCCCTGGCCCGCTGCCTCGTGCGGACCTGCCGGCTGGAGCGGCGCTCACCGGTCCGCGGCCGCCTGCCCTTGCTGTTCCGCTTGGACGGCCTGCTGCGCACTCCGGAAGGCTGGGCTTACACGCGGGGTCCGCGTGGACGGGTGCTGCACCGGGATCTGGACAGCGAGGGGCAAGCGCATCCCCACCGTTGGCGCCATGACGAGCTGGCTGCGTCCCGCCTGTTCGGCTTCGGGCTGATCGGCGCCGCCGAAGCGGGCGTGTCGGCCAAGCGCGCCGAGGCACGGGACGGTGGCGGCGACGGAGGCGGCGGCAGCAGTTGTGGCAGCGGTTGCGGCACCGGCTTCAGCGGTGGAGGATGTGACGGCGACGCCGGATGCGGCAGCAGCTGTGGCAGTAGCTGTGGAAGCAGCTGTGGCAGTGGGTGCGGCAGTTGAGCCCAGGCCCTCAGCCTCTGCAGTCCGGTGACGCCTCCACGATGAACTCTATGCCCGCCGCGGTTTGGACCCCAGCGCAGACGCCCCCTGCACCATCACTGAGCGTTCGAATTCGACGTCGACGCCGAGCCCTTCAGCAACTGTCGTACCGCTGCAATCTGCCCATCGTCCTGCTGCTGCACACGCGTCGTCGGCGAGCAGCCGCTGAATTCCGCAGGGCCACGCCCCTTGGCAAACACTAGCAGATGCATACCCGGAGCCAGGTCCGGCTGAATGAGCGCGATCTTCGGGCCCTCGGCTTTGTAGTTCTGGTCGTTGAACGGCGAGCGGATTCGGGAGACTTCCTGCGGATTGCCCTTGAGCACCGTCTCCACCTCAAAGGTGGCCTCGATCCCTCGTTTGTCGTCCAGCAAAGTGGCGGACTTCACCTGGGCCACAAAGATATGGTCGTATTCGGCCACCATCGACGGTAGCGGCTGCCGGAAGCAGCTCATGCTCCAGGCCGGCACGAAGGCCGCAGTCAGGACGCATGCGCTGAGAAGTCGGAGAGCTGGATGCATGAGCACAGTCTACGGCCCCTCCCGATAGAGGGTGTTACCAGCCGCAAGATCGCCGATAGTCGCCATTCCGTGCGCCGGACCACACTCTGGCCTTTTCGTACGTGAATGCACTGATTTATCGGTTGAAACTGGCCCATTCCTCTTCCTACACTGGTGAAAACGCCGTGCGTGGTCCACGCCCAGGCGTCTCAAGGGAGGTACCCATGGGCTATGAAGCGCAGGTGCTCTGTGAGCTTGGAACAGAACGGCAAACCGTCCTGGCTTTGCTTGAATCCCAGGAACTGGTCCTTCGCGGCCCCTTGCGCCGTCGATTCCTGATTGCGTACATGGCCGCGCCCCGTGTGGATCGCGGCGCATTGACGTTTGAATCGAAGGACGGCGACACCGTCGCCCTGCATCTGGGCGACGAGTTGGCGCACAAGTGGCTGAAGAAGATTCAGACCCCACCGCCCCCGTTGGCCGCCAAGCTCGGCATTGGCTCACACGCACGGGCTGCCGTTCTCGGACCGATCACCGATGCATCATTGGCCCAGGCCCTCAAAGGCGCGACCACCGACGACTTCAGCCGTGCCGATGTGTTGATTGCCATGCTGCATGGCATGAGCGACCTGGAAGCCGTCGTTGCCCAGCACGCGTCCATGCCTTGCCGCGGCGTCTGGCTGGTGCATCGCAAAGGCCCCGACGCGGCCTTGCCCGATGCCCAAATCCGAATGGCCATGCGGGAACTGGGCTACAAGGATCACAAGATCACCGGCGTTTCGTCGGAATGGACGGCCACGCGATACGCGAAGCCAGCGCAATGAGGCAACGCCAGCACCGCAATGCGGACGGCTACTTTGGACACCGCCAGGTTCGGGGACCAAAGTCGCAGTGGCGCAGAAGAGCCGCAATGCCATACTGAAGTTCTTTGCAACTTCAGTGGGTCGCCTCCGGCATCGCAATGGTTCGTGTGTCGCGTTGGTTGTGGGCATTGCCCGTGCTGGTCTTCGCGCTGGCCACCTGGCTGCTGCTGGGGCCGTGGCGTTCGGCGCCTGCGGACATTGCGCCCGCAACGTCCGACGCTGCCGCGTCGTCAGCCCCTGCCGTTCGCCTTAACTTGCCGCTGAGCCAGGATCCCTGGGCCATCGTCGCTGAAGCGTCCCGCCTGGCCGACGCGTCGCAGGCACACGCACAAACGCAGACCGACTGCAGTTGGCAGAGCGCCGATGAACAACGACTGCCGGAACCGGAGCGCGAGCGTCAAAGCGCGCAGCAACTCAATGCGCACTTGCTGGCCCTGGCGGCGCGGCTCGATGCCGCGCCAGATGAACTGGGCCGATTGACCGGTGCCGTTTTGAAGCAGGATACCGACGCAGTCGTACGAATGGCCCATGTCACACAGGATCCCGTGATCTATGGACTGGCACTCCGCGTCTGCGGCTCAAGACCGCCTGTCTCCGCCTGCCAGTCTTTGCAGCCGGAGCACTGGGCCCAATTGAACCCGTCCGACGCGAGCGCCTGGTGGGCGGTCGCAGCCACCCGCACCGACCCCGCATCGGCCCTGCTGGCCGCACAACGCGCCATCCAGTCTCCCCAGACCACAGTGCTGGACGGCCGCCTCCTCAAACGCGCAACCGAACTGCCGGGGTTCCCGCCGGACATGCTACTGCCGGTGCTCAGCATGACTCTCACCATCAATCCGTATTCATCGGCTTCCGCATTGACCCGGGCCTGCGCCCGCGAAACGCCGGAACAGGCCACCCCAAAGGCCGAATGCAGCTCGCTGGCGCTGGCGGCGCTTCGTCAGGAACCTTTCTTGAATGGGCGGATCATGCTGACGACTCGAGCGCAGCAATTGGGCATTCCCGCGCAGCAGCTTCCTGCCACGCTGCGCGAGCTGAAACAGCTTCGCCATGACATGGAAGACTGGCGCATGGCAGGCTTGACGGACACGGCGGTCCATTGTGCGGACGCACAGCGCGTGGTGGCGTTCGATATCGACGTCATGAACGGCGGCGATGTGGCTGCCTATAAGCGGACAAGGCAGCGGCTCGCAGCCGCAGCGTCGGTGTCGGCGTCAGCGCCATCGGCATCGCCAGCCGTCCGTCGGCCGTGACCATGCCGCGATCGCGTTGATCGCTCAGCGCCCTTTGCGCTGGAACCCTTCCCGCGCCCGATCCAGCCACTGTGCCGCAACGCCCAAGGCTTGACTGCCCTTGCCCAGCAGAGCTGCTAGCTCCGTCTCCGCGCGTTCCTTCCAGGACTCGTCCGGGTCCGGCAGCGGCGGCAGGATGTGGGCGAAATAGCTCTTCCCCAGCCATCGATGCAGCAGGCGCTCTCCGGGGAAGGGTTCATTGTTGTTGAGGGCGCGCGCCCCCTTGAGGATGTTGCGGATGTCGTATTGCGTCGGGCTGATATCCGGCACCTGCTTGGGGATGCCCAGCAGGGTGTAAACGCCAACGCGGGCGGTGCGTACCGACGCCTCCATGGTGAAGATGATGTCGTTGCTGGTCTCCACAAACTGCCCCATCAGCGCGAGGTTGGTGCAGCCCTGCGGCACCACATGCGGACGGTCACCGGCAGCGCGAGGCATGAATTGCGCAGTGATGTAGGGCATCAGCGAAAGCCTCACCTGCGTCTGTGACGCCACGTGATCCAGCTGGTCTTCAATGCCCAGATGGAAGCACAGCTCAGCCAGCACCTCGCGCCCAGTGCATTGCGGCATCGGCTTCTTGACGTGGTTGCCGTCCTTGTCCATCAGCAGCGCATACACCCACAGCACCAGCACATCCTTGGGCTGGTCCGGGAAATGCGGCTGGCGGTTGCAAGTAAAGCTCAGCACCCAGTTGGAATCGGTGAAGGTGATGATGCCGCCCGTCACCGTCTTGCCCGAATACGGATCGTTGACCGCCAAGGTCTTCAGACGCTCGACCAGCGGCGATGGCCGACAGGTCAGCGTCGCCGATTCCCACATCGACCCCGCCGCATTGCCGTAAAACTTCTTCGGCTTGCCAAACACAGGCGACTTCAATGAGAGGTTCTTCCACAGCTGCCAGTCGCTGTCCTCGCCGGGCTCTTCATTGCCTCGCTGGAGCACCGGCGCGTGATCCATGTCGCCATAGGCCGTGCCCTCGGTCATGGATCCGGTCAGCGCAAACACCACATCGCCCGGCGCCACATCGATGCGCTGGTCTTGTCCCTTCACTTTGCAGCGGATGCCAGTGACCGTCTTGCGATCGCCCTCTTCTGCCAGATCCAGGTCATAGGCCCGGGTGGCCCATTGCACCTTCACGCCGTGCGCCTGCAGATGCCGCATCAGCGGCACCACAAAACTGTCGTACTGGTTGTACTTGGGAAACACCAGCGCCGACATGTCCGTCAGCCCGTCAATCGCATCCAGGAAGCGATGCATGTAAAGCTTCACCTCCAGCAGGCTCTGCCAGTTCTCGAAGGCAAACATCGAGCGCCACAGGAACCAGAAATTGGTCTCCAGGAAGCTGCTGCTGAAGTAGTCCTCAATGGTGATGTCGTCCAGGTCTTCCTTGCGCTTGAGGAGCAGCTTGAGAATCTCCAGCTGATGCGAGCGGCTCAGGCCCAGGGTGGAGAAGTCCCGGATCTCGCCCTGGCGATGCATCAGGCGGGCCTTGGACCAGTTCGGGTCCTGGTCATTCACCAGACGGTATTCATCCAGCACGCTGTAGCCCGGCGGCAGCTCCAGCGCCTGAACGTCCTGGAACAGGTCCCAGAAGTTGTCGTAGTTCCAGTTCATTTCGCGACCGCCGCGAATCAGATAACCCTGCTCGGCGTTGCCGCTGCCGTCCAGCGATCCACCGGCAATGTCCAGCGTATCCAGCAGGGTGATGTCTTCCCCCTTCATGCCGCCATCACGGATCAGATAAAAAGCGGCTGCCATCCCGGCAATGCCGCTGCCGATGATCCAGGCCTTGCGCCCGGGTATCGGCGTCACCAACGGGCGGTGACGCGAATAGGGGCCGAGCATGTCGGGCGGGGGCAGGGTGTCCTGCGGGCCCTTGTGCCAGAAACCCTGGGTAGCGTCGGCCTCGACCTGAATGGTGTTCTGGCGAGGAAGGGACGGTGTCGTCATGGAGCGGCCTTTCTGCAATGCCGGAACCTGCACCGTAGCAGGTCGGCGGATGACGACCAATGTATCGATCGACCTCCGCCTCTCCTTTGATGTTTGTCAGCCAGCGCGCCCGTGAGAGAGCCGGCGGGACACCGGCATGGCGCTGTGACCGTGGCGCGCCGTCAGCGGGTCGTGGCCGGCAGGCGGAACTTTTCCACCTGCGCCGCGAGCTGCTGCGCCTGGTCTCGCATCGAAGCGGCGGCGGCCGCGGTCTGCTCCACCATGGCGGCATTTTGCTGAGTGGCCTGGTCCAGGTCCTGAATGGCGGCGCCCACCTGGCTGATGCCATCCGTCTGGGCCCGGGTTCCCGCAGCGACATCCCGCAGCAGCCGGTCCATATGGCCTGCGCCGTCCACGATGCTGCCAATCGCCTGACGCGCCTCCTGCGTCACCGTGGAGCCGCGGCGAACGGTGTCCATGCTGGTGTTGATCAGGGTCTTGATCTCGCGGGCCGCTTCCGCACTGCGCCCGGCCAGGGTCCGCACTTCCGTCGCGACCACGGCAAAGCCACGGCCCTGCTCGCCCGCCCGCGCCGCTTCCACAGCGGCATTGAGCGCCAGGATGTTGGTCTGGAAAGCAATGCTGTCGATCATTGCGGTGATGTCGCCGATGCGATGGGCGGAATCGTCGATGGCTTTCATCGTCTCAGCCAGCTCCGCCATGATGGTGCCGCCGTTGGCGGCCAGGCTGGCATTGCTGCCGGCCATTCGGGTGGCTTCGTCCGTGCTGTCGGCTGTCGACCGGACATTGGCGCCGATCTGTTCCATGGCCGACGACGATTCCTCAAGATTGGCGGCCGCCTGTTCGGTGCGTGCGGAAAGGTCTGACGATGCCGCAGCGATTTCCGAGCTGGCCGACACCATGCCCAGCGACGATTCCCGCACCTGCACCACCATCGCCCGCAGGCTGTCCTGCATGGTGGCCAGCAGCAGCATCAATTGCGCGGCCTCATCCCGCCCCCAGGGCGACGGCCGTGTGGTCAGGTCACCCGCTGTCATGGCTTCCAGGTGACGGCCGACTTCCCGCAGTCCGCCGCGCATCACGAGGTAAAACGAAAAGAACAGATAGGCGGCCACCAGGAGGCACAGCGCCGTGACCGCCAGAATCCACTGGCGGGCGTTTTGCGTGCTGGCGACGCGCTGCTCCAGCAGATCCTTCAGCAAGACGTTGCTGCGGCCGGACAGGGCCCGCAGTTCATCCACCGCGGTCTGCCCCACCGAATTCAGGCCTTCCACATCAGCCTTGAATTCGTCTCCAAACCAGCGCCGCTGCGCCGCAGCAAAGAAGGCATCCGCGGCCTGACCGGCACGCTCCGCGTCCAGCCGCTCACGCACCTGGGCATTGAACTGGCCCGCGTGGCGGACGGCATTGCGCACGTCACCAAGGGCATCACTGCCATGGAACCAGTAGCCATACAGCTGTCGAATCGCCGCCGGGGTGGCCAGGCTGGCCGTCCCCTGAAGGCTGCCACTGATGGCGCTGGAGCGAGAAATGTCTTCGATCACATCGGAGATCAGCGGTCCCGAGAGGGTCATCAGGTAGTAGGTGTCCTGATCCGGGTCCAGCGTCAGGCCGGAGGTGTCCAGCGTGAGATCACGCAGCGCGACCAGTTCGGTGACCAGCCGCTGCATGCGGGACTCAAGGTCCGGGCTCCCGGCGTCCACGCCGCCCTGCACGAGCGCCGCATGAGCGGCTTCTACTGCGGCGACGCCTTCATGCAGGTTGATCGAGGCCGGCAGCGTCTTGGACAGCTTTCGGAACGCCTGCGCGGCGTCTTCCACCGCGGAAAGGTCCACGCGCGGCGCCATGCCGGACATGACCAGTCGACGCTGCTTCTGCGCTGCAATCAGCCACGGCTCCAGCGACTGCACCACGTCGACGCCCACCAATTCACTGCGGGCGAAGTCGATGGTGAGTTGGCTGGTGCGGTAGTAGGCCCCGCACAACAACATCAGCGGCACCAGGAAGGCCAAGGTGATGAGCCACGCCTTTGCACCGAAGTGCAATTGGCGGAACAAGCGCACCCCAAGCGCCCACGGGCCGTGATGCGCGAAGAAGCGACTTCCTCCGCGTGTCGGGTCGTTGTGTCCCATCAAGCTCGTGGTCAGGCTTCCGTCCATTTCCATTGCTTCGCTCCCGCGACAAATCATCACGGGAGCGAAGTGTCATACTATTTCGATACAAATGATGGTTACGCTACCAAACACAATGACAAAATCGTCCAGATTTGGCGGCTTTGAGCGCATTTTTGGCAGCGTTGCATTCGACCCCATTGGCATAAACCCCGGTGATCCGGGGCGGCAACGGCCGGTCGGGCAGTCCGCCATTTTTATCATTTGAATGCTGGAGCGTAGGTCGGACTCGACACCGCCGGGCGCACCCGGGTCACCGCATCCGCTTGCAACGTCATTCCATGGCGCGGTGGATCAGCGTCCAGGCCCCGGCCACCAGTCCAGCCGACACCAGCCACACCAGCATCCGTTTCACACCGAGGAAGTAACGCGCACGCTCCGCCGGGTCACGGATCCAGTCACGGCCGAACGGCGGCTGCCTGCCGATCACAAAGAAGAAGAGCGGCAGCAGCACGAAGACCAGCATGAACCCGCCCCACAGCAGGTTGGAGCTCAGGGAGGACAACGACGTCTGTGACGCGTGCCAGTGCTCGAAGGCCATACCGCCCACGGCGGCCCACACGCCGGCGGCTGCGGCGGTTGTTTGATTCGGCTGAATGCTCATGCGGGCCACTCTATGTGGGTGAGCGCCCGGCTGCCATCGCGGAACTACGCAGTCCGGGCTTCGGAAATCCCGGCCGCGCGACTCAATGCGTGGTCTTGTTTCGACGCCATTCCACGTAGCTGGTCAACTCCGGCAGCGGCAGGAATCCTTCCTCCTGCGGATCCTCAGGCAGCTCGCAGACTTCAATCACGTCCACATCACTCGCAGCGGACTTCTCGCCCAGCGCGGTGTCCAGGATCACCAGCAATCCGTTGGCAAAGGACTGTTCCTGTTCCTCGTCAAAGCCAGGCATGGCCACACGAAGCCCCAGCACTTCCGGTGCGTCTTCATCAATCAGGGGCTGAAACCACATCGCGCGGGGATCCAGCTCCAGGCCCTCGTACTGAATGCCAAATTCAAACCCCATTGCCGGCTTGAGGGCGATCACCTCCCAGCCGTCCAGGTCCGGCGCCACCGAGACCATCGCCTCCACCAGCGGGAACAGCTCCCAGTCGCCCTCGGCGGTGATGACCAGCTCCCGCTCAGCGTCGCCCGGCATGGACACCTCAAACCACAGTCCGTCATCCACCAGCTTGAGATGCTCCAGCAATTCGTCCCAGAACGGATGCTCGGGCGACTCCAGCGCATCCAGCTCTTCCTGATGGGCCTTGAGCCAGGACCAGAACGCGGTGATCTGTTGCGGGTGGACGGTGTCTTTCATGCAATGCCTCCGTTGTGAACCCATTATCGACGCCGGGCCGTCCCGGAGCAGCGGCGGGATGACTCAGAATGCGGCATGCAGTTCAACCGTATTCGTGCCATCTCCCTGGACCTGGACGACACCCTCTGGCCCTTCCGACCCTGCCTCGTCCGGGCCGAAGCAGCCTTGCTGGCCTGGCTCCAGACGCATGCCCCCGCCACCCAGACGGTGCTGGCGGATCCGGCCGCGCTGATGACCTACCGTGCCCGCGCGCAGGAGCGGCATCCGGAATTGCGGGCGGATCTGAGCGGGCTGCGGCGGGCGTCGATTCGGGCGATGCTGGAAGATTGCCAGGAAGACCCTGCCCTGGCGGAGTCGGCGTTCGAGGTGTTCTTTGCCGAGCGGCAGCGGGTGGACCTGTTTCCCGAAGTGGAAGAAGCGCTGGGCCAGCTCAGTGAGCGGCTGCCCCTGGTGGCGCTGACCAACGGCAATGCGTGCATCCACAAGGCGGGCATCGGGCGATTCTTCAAGGGTGCAATCAGTGCGGCGGTGCTGGGCGTGGCCAAACCGGAACCCCAAGCCTTTCACGCGGCAGCGTCGCTGGCGGGGGTGCATCCGTCCGAGGTCCTGCATGTGGGGGACGACTGGCACCTGGATGTCGTCGGCGCGGTTGCGGCCGGCGGGCATGCCGCCTGGGTGGTCCGGTCGCCGGAAGCCCTGGGGATCGCGCCGGGCTGGGCCCCGGGACATGGGCTTGGGCCTGCACATGACAGCAGCACCGGCGCAGACGTCCCGCACCTGCGGATCACGGATCTGCGGCAGCTGTGTGAGCAGATCGGCGGCTGATCGGCTGATCGGCTGATCGGCGCGCCTGGTGGTCGCGCCTGGTGCTCGCGCGTTGTTGTCTTGTCTGGTCGTCGCGTCTGGTACCGGAGCGGTCCGAGCCTGCCGCCATCCAGCATACGGATGGCAGACTGGCGAGCGTCACTGATCCTTCGCCAGCGGCAGCAAGGCCTTCGCCGCTTCAATGCGCAGTGCCATTGGCACGGCACTGTCGTTCATCACCTGCATCAGAAATGCGCGAGGGTCGCTGAACGTCGGTGATCGTGAGGGGACGCCGCTCGTGAAAGGGGCTATTGCCTTCGCGACGGCAGCAGCGGCGTCCGCGTCGGCATGCTCGTCAGGATCTGCCGCCGTCCAACGCCCCGCCGCGGCGTCAGACGTCGTCTTTAGGACGCCGACGGAGATGGCGGAGGTCTCGCCCGGATTCAAAGCCGCCTCCACCCCCTGCCCCAATCCCTTCCAGGCGTCCTGCCACTGCACGGGCGATATCGACCGCAATCCGCGCAGCAACTCCGCCTGCCCCTCTTCATTGGGCGGAAAGTCCAGCCACGGCGTCTCTTCAAAGACCGGTGCCAGTCCGGGTGCGACGAAGGCCGACCACTGATCCGGCGTCACTGCCGCCGGCACCGGACGCGCATGGGTCCAGCCCGCCGCGGTATCCGTCAGCTCCTCACCCGGCGAAGGGGCAGGAAAGCGCTGCACCCGCACCTCCTTCAGTTCCGGCAGGAAGCGTCGCTGCACCGCCTGCAGGAAGCGCGCGGCATCCTGCGCCGCAACCGCCTCCTCCAGGGACCACCACAACTGAAAGCTCGGCCCGCCGGCAATGGCAATGGCGGGTGCCGGCCACGCCAGGTCCTCCTGCACCGCACGCCACAGTGGCGCCACGACGGACCAGTCCACCGGCCGACCGATGTCCAGCACCAAGGCGCGCACGCGGCCATCGGCGCTGATCAGGTCCAGCCCGCCAGCGGCCTCAGGCGCCGTCGCAGTGGCGGTTGCAGTCGCGGTCGCGGCATACAAACGGTCAAATTCAGCTTGGAGTCGACTCATGGGCAACGGCATCAAACAAACCTGAACTCTACTGGAGCCGCCGGACGCCCCACCCCACCTGGGGGGCCGCCCCTGCCCAGCCGTGGGCATTATGTGTACCGTTGCAGCTGGATGGCGGCGGCGCCGTCACCGCGGAGGGTGCATGAATCCGACCGACCTCTGGCCGGCGCTGGTCGCGCTGCTGCTGGCACTGGGCACCACCTGGGTGCTCTCACGCCGCAGCCCATTACCGGAAGCGAGGGCCCGCTATCGGAGCATCGACGGTTTGCGCGGCTACCTCGCATTCGGCGTCTTTCTGCATCACGCCACCCTCTGGCAGAGTTACCGCGTCTCCGGCGCCTGGGCCTACCCGCCATCGGCGTTTTACGTCAACGCCGGCAAGGGCAGCGTCGCGCTGTTCTTCATGATCACCGCCTTCCTGTTCTTCGGCCGCCTGCTGGACGCCCGCACCCGTCGCATCGACTGGGCCCGGTTGTTCCTCGGCCGTCTGATGCGCCTGACACCCGCCTACCTGCTGATGTTGTTCCTGATGCTGACGCTGGTGGCCGTATTGACCCGGGGACGTCTGCAGGTGGAGACGGGCACGCTGCTCGGCAGCCTGAAGGACTGGCTGCTGTTCACCATCCCCGGACGCCCGGATGTGAACGGCCTGGCGCGCACCGAAATTCTGGTGGCCGGTGTGACCTGGTCGCTGCCGTACGAATGGATGTTCTATGCCGCCCTGCCGGTGCTGATGCTGATGCTGGGCGGACGTCCCGGGGTGCGCCCGCTGATGGTGCCGGTGGTGGCTGGCGTGCTGCTGCTGGTGTGGCGGCCTTCGCTGGGCAACCTGATGCCGTTTGCCGTGGGCATCGCGGCGGCCTTCGCCGCGCGGTGGCGCCCGCTGCAGCACTTTGCACACACGCCGCTCGCGTCGGCGCTCACGCTGACCAGCCTGGTGGGCGGATTTGCTTTGCCCATGTCCGCCGTCTCACCTCTGCCGCAGATGCTGCAAGCCTTTGCCTTTGTGCTGATCGCTTGTGGCAATGACCTGTTCGGAGGGCTGTCCTCCCGACTGTCGCGCCACTTCGGGGAGCCGACCTATAGCGTCTATCTGCTGCATGGGCTGGTGTTATTTGTGAGCTTTCACTGGTGCGTGGCATGGATGACCGGCGTCAACGCTGCGCAGTTGAGCGCCACCCAGCATTGGCTGGTGGTCTGGATGATGACGCCGGTGCTGATGACGCTCAGTCACTGCAGCCACCGCTATGTGGAGATGCCGGGCCTGGCGCTGACGGAGCCCTGGCTCCAGCGCATCCGGGCGACAGCGGTCTGGGGCGCTTCCCCGCAGCGCCCTTAGACAAATCTTTGAAGACACGCTGGAATCCTGCTTTTCGTCAATTCACCGTCACAAACGATAGGCACAATGCAAGGCATCCGAGACAAACAACCGGCTGCGACATAGGGCAGAAAGCTGGAACCCGTCACCAGCGTCCGGATACCTATCCCCAAGGCCACCGACTCAGTGCGGTGGCCTTTTTCTTTGGCTCGTTGGCTCTTTGGCGCGGATCAAGGCGGCAGCGACAGGCGACGTTGCTCGTTCATTGCCAGATCCAGAATTGCTACTTGTCGTGCGCGTACGGTCTTTGCCGCCGTCGCGCCCAGCCGTCACCTCATGTAAAGAACCATAAAACCGGACCTTTTGGCGGCGGTCCCGAAGGGGGCGCGTGCGATCCTTCGGCCTCTTTTCAACTCTGACACGAAGTTCGCCGCGTCCCGCGTCCCAGCCGCCGCCAAGTCCGGACCGCTTGCATCGCCGTTGCTCTTGCCTGCCCCGATGACACGCACCTGCCACCCCGCCTTGCATCCGCTTTCCCTGGCTCTGCTGATGGCCTTGAGCGCCCTGGCCGCGCCCGCCCAGGGCCAAGGCGCACCTGCGCCTGCACCTGCACCTGCACCTGCAGCCGCGAGCCCCACCGCTCCCACGCCCACAACGGCCCCAGCACCCGCTGCCACACCGGCGCCTGCAGCCGCCCGCGCTCCGGGCCGTTCACAGGCTCCAGCGTCCAAACCCTCCAACGCGCCCGCGTCCCCCGCGCCAGCGCCACGGCCCGACGACGACCCGCAGCAACTCCAGCGCGTGGAGGTCCAGGGCAAGTCCAGTGACGATGCCCAGCGGCGCGCGTCCACGGCGTCCAAGATCATCATCGGCCGCGAGGAAATCGAGCGTTATGGCGACAGCACCATCGGCGAGGTGCTCAAGCGCCTGCCCGGCGTCACCACCGGCGGCCGTCCAGGACGTGGTGGCGAGGTCCGTATGCGCGGCATGGGGTCCGGCTACACGCAGATCCTGGTCAACGGCGAGCGGATGCCGCCGGGTTTCTCCCTGGACGAACTGCCGCCCGACCAGATCGAACGCATCGAGGTGATGCGCGCGCCTACGGCCGAGTTCGGCGCACGCGCCGTGGCAGGCACCATCAACGTGGTGCTGCGCGAGGCGCTGCAGCGGCGGCTCAATGAAGTGCGCGCCGCGCTGGCGGCGGAGAACGGGCAGGTGCGTCCGCACCTGAGCTGGACCCGCAACGACAAGCTGGACGACCACGGCAGCGCCTACAACCTGACGGTCAATGCGATGCAGAACCGTCAGCAGGAGGATGTGAACAGCCGCACCGTCACCCTGGTGCCGGACACCGGTGACCAGACGGTGCTGCAGACCCTGGGTCGCAGCAGCAGCAGCCGCAAGTCCCTCAACATGACGGGGCGTGTGCAATGGCGGCTGGACGGCGGCGACACGCTGGCGCTGCAGCCGTTCGTCGTGGTCAACCGCGGCACGAGTGCCAGTGTCTACGATCAGGTGCAGACCCCTGAAGTGACGTCCGGCCCGGACCATTACGACTTCAACCATGTGGAAACGCAAGGCACCAACCGCTCGGTCATGGCGCGTCTGAATGCTCAGTGGAACAAGCGCCTGAGCGATGTGAGCCGTCTGGAGCTGCGGGGGGGCGTCGGCCGCATGTCGATGAACAGCGAGAGCGACCGCCGCGAATACGAAGACACCACCCTCACCCGCACCCAGGACGACCACACCCGCAGCCGGGACACCTCCTGGAGCTTCAACAGCAAATACAACCACCAGCTGCCGGACGAGCACAACTTCGTCGCCGGCCTGGAGGGTGAAGGCACCGGCCGCAACCAGACGCGCAATTGCCTGCAGAACGGCAGCAGCTGCAGCTATCTGCTGGACTTTGGGGATGACGTCGATGCGTCCACCCGCCGCCTGGCCGCCTATGCGCAGGACGAGTGGAGCGTGGGCAAGCAATGGGGCTTTTATGCGGGCCTGCGCTGGGAAGGCATCCAGACCGACAGCAAGGCCACCAACTACAACGTCAGCAACAGCTCCAGCGTGTGGACGCCACTGCTGCATGCGGTCTACAAGCTGGACGACAAAAGCCGCGAGCAGATCCGCGCCAGCCTGACCCGCAGCTATCGCTCGCCGCAGCTCAATGACCTGATTGCGCGGCCCAGCGTCAACTCGCAGTACCCGTGCCTGAATGGCGTGCCCTGCGGCACCAATGCCATCAACTATCCGGACCGGATGGGCAACCCCGACCTGAAGCCGGAGATGGCCACCGGGGTGGAGCTGGGCTGGGAAAAATACATGACCAAGGGGGGGCTCATCAGTGCCAACCTGTTCTATCGACACATCAACGACCTCATCCGCACGGTCACCGCGCTGGAGGATGTGAGCTGGTCCACGGAGCAGCGCTGGGTGGCCAAGCCGCGCAACATTGGCACGGCGCAGACCTACGGGGTGGAGCTGGAGGCCAAGTTCCGGCTGGATGAATATCTGACGGATGCGTGGCCGGTGAACATCCGCAGCAACCTGTCACTCTTTCATTCGAAGGTGGACGGCATCCAGGGGCCTGACAACAAGCTGGACCAGCAGCCGCGCTACACCGCCAACCTGGGTGCCGACTATCGGCTGCGCAGCCTGCCGCTGACGCTCGGGGGCTCCGTCAATTACACGCCGGCCAACACCGTCCAGCAGACGACGCTGACGGCGGTGAGCAGCGACAAGAAGCGGGTGTTTGATCTGTTTGCCAGCTGGAACCTGTCCTCCAGCACGGCACTACGGGTCTCGGCGACCAACCTGGCGCCGCTGGACTACGGCACCGGCAGTGTCTCGGTGGTACCGGCGCGCTACGCCGCCAACGGCACCCTCATCAGCCCTGCCAAGCTGGTGACCGGCGAAAGCACCGGGCGCAGCTTCACACTGTGGCAAGTCCGCCTCGAAATGAAGATTTGATCTCCACGCACCCAAGCGCTGGCTCCAGCGCAGCGCCGAGCCAACCGCGATCGGGTTGACCGCACGGGGGCCGCCGCCGGGCCGCTCCCAAGGCGGCCCCCAGCCCCCGCGGGGGGCGGATGGGTGCGCCCTAGGCGCAACCATCCGGGGGCTCCATCAAGCAAAAGAGGCCACCCAACTGGGTGGCCTGAAAGGTAGTCATCGAGGGCGATCACTACCTGGGCGACGGGACCGACCAGCGTCGGTCCCCCACGAGAATCATCACGGGCGCAGCCGGAGCGGGGCAACCATCCCCGGCTGCATCCGCCTTATCGGTTGACCGCGGTCGCGCGTTGCTTGGCCATCGCCGAGCCCGACGGCGACCACAAGGTGGCGCTCAGCCCCAGCACCATCACACCCATCACCATCCACATCAGCGGCGTGATGCGACGGCGGCGACCAATCGGACGCGGGCGGGAAGATGTGCGAGCTGCGCGCAATTGAGGCGGCACTTTGTAGGGGGACAGGCGTTGCAGACGCACGGCCTGTTTGCTGCCGTCACTTCTGGAAACAACCTCGAAGCTCAGGCGCTCACCTTCCTGCGGTGCCTGCCCGTCCATCGGGAATGCGGACACATGAACGAAGAGCGCTTCACCGCCCTGTTCCGGCTGCAGCAGCCCGTGCCCACGTTCCCCATACCAACTGTTCAAAGTGCCTTCGAATCGCATGGTGACCTTCCCCCTCGCATGAACTAGAAAAACCCGGGTGTCTCACGTCCGGGAACGGAACGCATGGTGCCCACACTGGCCCCGGGTGGGGCAACAGCCTGTAAGCGCTGCAACGCCCGGCCTTCCCCCCCGAAATGGAGGGTGCCCATTGCTGCGATCCGAGGGGTGAAGTCAGCGGAAGGGGTCAGGGCTTGGACGGCAGTTGCCCGTCGATGCCCTGCACATAGAACTTGATGCCCTGCAGGAACTTGTCATCGGCGACCTGATCCTTGGCCAGCACTTCCTTGCCATCCTGCCCCAGCATCGGGCCCTTCCAGATGACAAAGCGGCCGTCCTTCAAGCCGGCCTTGATCTTGTCGACCCGGGCCTTCACCTCGGCCGGCACGACGCTGTTCAGGCCCACCAGATCAATCGCCCCTTCCTTCACGCCCCACCAGCTGTGCTTGCCCGCGCCTGCGGTCCAGCTGCCGTCCAGTGCGGCCTTGATGCTGGCGCTGTAATAGGGCGTCCAGTTCACCACGGCGGAGGCCAGGTGGGCCTTGGGACCGTAGCTGCTCATGTCCGAGTCCCAGCCGAAGGCATAGATGCCGTTTTTCTCGGCGGTCTGCAGCACGGCGCTGGAATCGGTGTTCTGCATCAACACGTCAGCCCCGGCATTGATCAGCGTCTGTGCCGCATTGGTTTCCTGAGGCGGGTTGAACCATTCGTTCACCCACACCACCTTCACCGTCGCCTTCGGATTGGACGAGCGTGCACCCAGGGTGAAGCTGTTGATGTTGCGGATGACCTCCGGAATGGCGATGGAGCCGACCACGCCCAGGGTGTTGGACTTGGTCATGGCACCGGCCACCACACCGGCCAGGTAGGCGCCCTCGTAGGTGCGCGCATCGTAGGTGCGCATGTTGGCTGCCTGCTTGTAGCCAGTGGCATGTTCAAACTTCACCTGCGGACTGTCCGCCGCGACCTTGAGCATCGGCTCCATGTAGCCGAAGGTGGTGCCGAAAACCAGGGTGTTGCCCTGCTGGACCAGATCGCGGAACACCCGCTCGGCGTCCGCGCCTTCGGGTACCTTCTCGACGAAGGTCGTCTTGATGCGGTCGCCAAACTCCTGTTCCACCGCCTTGCGGGCGTTGTCATGCGCGAATGTCCAGCCCCCGTCCCCCACCGGGCCGACGTAGGCAAAGGCCACCTGCAGCGGCGCGCTTGCCGCCGCAGCGGGTGCGGCACCGGATGCGGCGGGGCTCGTTCCGGCGTCGTCCTTCTTGCCACAGGCGGCCAGCATCACCACCGCGGCGGCAGCCACCAGCAGGGGATGGCGCAGGCCTCCCCGGCGTTCCCGGCGCCGCTCAGGGCGGGCGGCGGCACGGGCGGCTGCATGCCGTGGCGTCATGCAGGCGGCGTCCAAAGGGCGGACGAAGAAAGACAGGGTAGACATGAACACTCCTGAACGAGAAATGAAGGGACTGATGCCGCTGGCAAGTCGCGTCGGGTCGGGCCTGCGACCGGCGCAGTGGTTCCCGCAGCCATCGGCGCAGCAACCCGCCCAACCATCGTCGCAGCCATCGGCGAAGCCATCGCGCAGCGCACGGCTCATCCAGCCGATCGGCCAACTTGCCTGCATCACGCGCCGGGATGGAAAGGCTTGCCGAGCGAGGCCGGCATGTTGGCGCGGATGAAGCTCTCGTTGCGCGAGATCAGCACCAGCACCACGATGGTGGCCAGGTAAGGCAGCATGCTGAGGAACTGGCTGGCCACCTGCACGCCCTGCCCTTGCAGGTGAAATTGCAGCATGGTGACGCCGCCGAACAGATACGCGCCCAGCAGCACACGGCCGGCCCGCCAGGTGGCAAAGCTGGTCAGGGCCAGGGCGATCCAGCCCTTGCCGGCGATCATGCCCTCCACCCACAGCGGTGTGTAGACCACCGAGCAGTAGGCGCCGGCCAGGCCGCACAGCGCGCCGCCGGCCACCACCGCCATCAGGCGGATGCGCCGCACGGGATAGCCCAGCGCATGGGCCGACTCCGGCGACTCGCCCACCGCCCGCAGCACCAGTCCGCCGCGCGAGCGGGCCAGCCACCAGGCCAGGGCCGCGGCGAGCAACAGCGTCAGATAGACCAGCGGATGCTGGCGGAACAGCGCGGGGCCGATCCACGGCAGGTCCGACAGCACCGGAACGGCGAAGCCCGGGCGCGGCCCCAGCGTGGCGCGGGTGTAGTCCTGCCCCACAAAGGCCGAGAAACCAGCGCCAAACAGGCTCAAGGCCAGGCCGGTCGCATACTGATTGGTGTTGAGCAGGACCACCAGCAGGCCAAATGCTAGCGCCATCAGCGCGCCGGCGCCCATGCCGGCCAGGAAGCCCACCACGTCGCTGCCGCTGTGCACCGTCGCGGCATACCCGGCAATCGCCGCCATCAGCATCATGCCTTCGGCGCCGAGGTTGACCACCCCGGCCCGCTCATTGATCAAGAGCCCCAGGGCAGCCAACGCCACCAGGGTGCCGGCGTTCAGCGTGGACGCCAGCAGCAACGGCCAGGCATCCATCAGCGGGCCTCCTTCGGTGCAACCCGGCGCAGCCGGTAATGGATGAGGGTGTCGGCCGCCAGCAAGGTGAACAGCAGCAGGCCCTGGAAGACGCCGGTGATGGCCTTGGGCAGGCCCAGGCGCGACTGCGCCAGTTCACCGCCGATGTAGAACATGCTCATCAGCAGCCCGGAGAAAACGATGCCCACCGGATGCAGCCGGCCGACAAAGGCCACGATGATGGCCGCAAAGCCATAACCGACCGGCACATACGGCGTCAGCTGGCCGAGCGGACCAGCGGTTTCCAGGCCGCCGGCAAGGCCGGCAAGTCCGCCGGACAGCATCAGCGTGCCCCACAGCGCGCCGCGGGACGAGAAGCCCGCATACCGCGCGGCGGCGGGCGCCAGTCCGCCGACCTGCCAGGCGAAGCCGGCCATCGAGCGGAACATCAGCCACCACACGCCCACCACCGAGGCCAGCGCGATCCACACGCCGATGTGCAGCCGCGTGCCGGAGAAGAGTTTGGGGACCTGGGTCACCGGCAGGAAGGTGATGGTCTGCGGAAAGTTGTAGCCCGCCGGGTCTTTCCAGGGTCCATAGACGAGGTACTGCAGCAGCAGCTCCGCCACATACACCAGCATCAGGCTGACCAGGATCTCGTTGGCATGGAAACGGTCTCGCAGCAGCGCCGTCACGCCGGCCCAGGCCATGCCGCCGACAACGCCCGCCAGCAGGATGAGCGGCACGATCCACCGCCCCGTCTCCGGCCCGGCCTGCATGGCCACCCAGCCGGCGGCCAACGCGCCGACGATGTACTGGCCTTCGGCCCCGATGTTCCAGACATTGGCCCGGAAGGCCACGGCCAGGCCCAGGCCGATCAGGATCAGCGGCGTCGCCTTGAGGCCCAGCTCGCCCCAGGCGTAGGCGCTGCGCACGGGCTCCCAGAAGAACATGCGCAGACCCTGCACCGGGTCCTTGCCGAGGGTGGCGAAGAGGACCACGCCAATCACCACGGTGCACAGCAGCGCCACCAACGGCGAGAGCAGTGACATCCAGCGCGACGGCTGCGGACGGGGTTCAAGCCGGAACATGCGCGGCTCCTGGCTGGGTACCTTCCGGGGTGGGTGGCGCGTCCGCCGCCGTCCACAGACCGCTCATCCACAGGCCGATGCGTTCCACCGTGGCCTGCGCCACCGGCAGCACCGGGGACAGCCGCCCCCCGGCCATCACCACGATCCGATCACTCAGCTCCAGCAATTCGTCCAGCTCCTCACTGACGACCAGCAGCGCGCAGCCCTGGTCCCGCAGGGCCACCAGCTCGGCCCGGATCTGCGCCGCGGCGCCCACATCCACGCCCCAGGTGGGCTGGGCCACGATCAGCACGCGTGGCGCCGCGGAGATCTCGCGGCCCATGATGAATTTCTGCAGATTGCCGCCGGACAGGCTGCGGGCGGTGGCCTGCGGTCCGGCAGCGCGCACGCCAAACCGCTCGATGAGACCAGCGGCCAATGCCGACGCCCGCGACGGGGACCAGTGCCCGAACCGGCCGACCGGTTCACGCCGGGTCAGCAAGGTGTTCTGAGCCAGCGACATCACCGGCACCGCGCCACGGCCGAGCCGCTCCTCCGGCACGTGATGCAGACCGAGCGCGCGCCGCTGTCGCGGGCCCATCGGTCCGAGGTCGTGCTCGGTGCCATCGTCGGCGGTCCAGACCAGGGTGCCGCGCGGCGCGCGCCGGTCCTCGCCGGAGAGCAGGCGCAGCAGTTCCTGCTGGCCATTGCCGGAGACCCCGGCCACACCGAGGATGTCACCCGTTTTCAAGGACAGTTGCAGGTCCCGCAGCGCCACACCATGCGGCACCTCCGGCTCGGCGCTCAGTCCGCGCAGGCTCAGGCGCACCGGCGCCTCGGTGCGGGCAGTGCGCGGCGGCGGCCGCTGGGGCTCGGCGCCAATCATCAGGCGCGACAGCCCCGCCGTGGTTTCCTGCCGCGGATCGACCTCGCCGGTGACCCGCCCGCTCCGCATCACCGTGCATCGCTCGCACAGGCTGCGGATCTCATCCAGCTTGTGGCTGATGTAGAGGATGGAACAGCCCTGCGCGGCCAGCTGGCGCAGGGTGACAAAGAGCGTCTGCACCGCCTGCGGCGTCAGCACCGAGGTGGGCTCGTCCAGGATCAGCAGCCGTGGCCGTGTCATCAGCGCCCGCAGGATTTCCACCCGCTGCCGCTCGCCGACCGACAGGGCATGTACCGGACGCTCCGGGTCCAGCGGCAGGCCATAGGCGGATGACAACTCCCGCACCCGGGTCCGCACCTCGTCCAGGGTGAGCGACCGGTCCAGCCCCAGCCAGATGTTCTGGGCGGCAGTCAGGGAATCGAAGACCGAAAAATGCTGGTGCACCATGCTGATGCCCAGCGCGCGCGCCCGCGCAGGATGGCGCACCGCCTCCACCTGCCCGTCCCACAGCATCTCGCCCGCATCGGCCTGGACCGCGCCGACGATGATCTTCATCAGCGTGGACTTGCCCGCGCCGTTTTCCCCCAGCACCGCATGGATCTCCCCCGGCTCGACGCGCAGGGAGATGTCGTCATTGGCCTTGACGCCTGGATAGGACTTGCTGATGTGGCGGAGTTCCAGGCGTGCGGTCATGACGGACAGGCGTTACGGGCTGCGGCGGTAGCGGGCCTGGCCGGCCACATAACTGGCCACCAGGTTGCGTTCGTCGGAGAGAGTGATCCAGGCAAAGACCTTTTCATGGAGCTCGCGCGCCAGGGACAGACGGTGCTCGGCCACCGAGCCGTGCGCCCAGTCCCAGACGCACACATCGGCCAGTGTATCCACGCCGAAATGCCCGATTTCCTCCGACAAACCCAGGGCATGGGCCGCCCCTCGTGTGGCGGCATGCAGACCGCACCATGCGGTCAGGCGTTGACCGTTCAGGGCCTGCACCTTGTAGCCGTCCGCCAGGGTGCGCTGGGTGGAGAGCGAGGTCCCGCCGCCCACGTCGCTGGCCACGCTCAGGCGCACCCCGGCAGCCTCGGCACGCGGCCAGTCGAAGAGGCCGCTGCCCAGGAACAGGTTGGAGCTGGGGCAGTGGGCGATTTGCGCGCCGGTCCGGGCCAGCACCGCATGGTCTTCATCGTCCAGCCAGATGCCGTGGGCAAGGACCGAGCGGGGATGCAGCAGGCCGACGCGGTCGTAGACGTCCAGGTAGCTGCGGGCGTCGGGGAAGAGCTTGGCGACCCAGTCCACTTCGCTGCGGTTCTCGGCCACATGGGTCTGCATGTAGAGCGACGGATCCTGCTGGCAGAGACGCCCAGCCATGGCCAGTTGTTCCGGCGTGCTGGTGGGGGCGAAACGCACCGTCACCGCATAGGCCAGGCGCTCACGGCGGTGGTGGCGCTCGATCAGCTCCCGGCAGTCCCGCTCGGCCTGGGTCACGTCGTCGCGCAGGCCGTCCGGCGCGTGGCGGTCCATCAGCACCTTGCCGGTGATCAGGCGCATGCCGCGTCGGGCCGCTGCCTCGAAGAGCGCGTCCGCCGAGACCTTGTGCACCGTGGGGTAGACCACCGCCGCAGTGGTGCCGTGCGCCAGCAGCGCATCCAGGAAGCGCTCGGCGCCGGCCTGGGCGACGACCGGGTCGGCATATCGTCCCTCGGCGGGGAAGGTGTAGGTGTTGAGCCAGTCGAGCAGTTCGGTGCCGTAGGAGGCAATGACATCCAGCTGCGGGCTGTGGACGTGGGTGTCGATGAAGCCGGGCAGGATCAGACGGCCGCGATGGTCCTCGCGCTGCCAGCCCTCGCCCGGGTCCTCTGCAGCGACGCCAACCACCCGGCCCTGGTCCACCAGCAGCCAGTGGTCGGGACGAAATCGCACGGCCGGGTCGTCCACGCGGCCCCAGGCGGGGGTACCGGTGAAGTCGAGCAGGTCGCCGCGCAGGGCGAGGCGGTCGGCAGTGGCGGAGATTGCGGTCATGGTCTCGGACGGGGATCGGTAGACAGGGGAAAGCGACGAGGCAGGCTGGAAAGCAGGGATCAGTATTGGGATCGGGGATCGGGGATCGAAAGTCGGGAGTCGGGAGTCGGCGAATGGATCAGCATCGAAGGTTTCGCAACTGCGCCATTCCGCCTGGAATCAGCCGGGTTTCACCAACTCTTTGGCGACATCCCTCACCTGCTCCCGCAACCACCGCAGCGGCGCGCTCTGGTGACTGACGTCATGCCAGAGCTGGTAATAGGTCATCGGCGGGAAGGCCACAGGGCAACGCAGGATGGTGACCGGCAAGGTGTTCAGGAAACGCCGGCAGAACAGTCGTCCGGTGGTGAGCACCAGCAAGCTGCGCGCCACCATCTCCGGCAACTGCCCGAAGTGGGCCCCCCGCACCGCAATGCGGCGCTCCAGGCCCAGCGACAGCAGATGCTGGTCAATGACGCCCGGCTGGCCGGGACTCAGCGGCATCGGCGCCAGATGCTGGCAGTCCAGGTAGCGCTGCTGGGTCCAGGAACGGGCGGCCATGCGGGCGGCAGGATGCTGCTGGCTGACCAGGCAGACGACCTCGTCGGTCAGCAGCCGTCCCATGTGCAGCTCGCCAGGAGGCTCCAGCCAGTTGCCGACGACCAGATCGACCTCACCGCGTGCCAGGGCAGCGCGGTAGTCGTAGTCGGCGGTCAGGGGCTGCAGGTCCAGCTGGATGCCTGGCGCCAGCCGCTGGAGACGGGCTACCAGCTGGGGAAGGAACAGGGGGTCCAGGTAGTCGCTGGCGGCGATGCGGTAGCGGAGTTCGGCGGTGGCGGGGTCGAAGCCGCTGCGGCGCAGGCGGGTACCGAACAGCTCGTCCGCCTCCCGCAGCAGGCGCTCAGCAGGAGCGAGCAGGTCCAGGGCCACCGTGGTCGGCGTCATGCCGCCACCGTTGCGCACCAGCAGCGGGTCGCCGGTCAGCGCACGCAGGCGCCGCAGCTTCTCGCTCACAGCGGGCTGCGTGCTGCCAAGCCGCAAGGCGGCTTTGGAGACACTCCGTTCGACGATCAAGGTTTGCAGGACCCGCACCAGTTGGAGCTCGATCTTGTCGAAATCCAGCGCGCCCGTCATATTGGATTTCGCATACTGTCCATGCGGCAGATCCTATAACCATTTTCTGATCGGAGGAGTAACGTACGGGGATCATGACCGCTGCCCGCCCCATCCGTTTTGTCCACCGAGGAGCCATTCAGTCGGTGTCCGGGCTGCCGCCCACGACCACCGTGCTGCAGTACCTGCGGGACCATGCCCATCAATGCGGCACCAAGGAAGGTTGTGCGGAGGGAGACTGCGGCGCCTGCACTGTGGTGGTGGGGGAGCTTTCAGCCGATGGCGAGGCGGTCGAGCTGCGCAACGTGAATGCCTGCATCCAGTTCCTGCCGATGCTGGACGGCCAGGCGCTGTTGACCGTCGAAGACCTGGGCGGCAGTCAGGACCTGCATCCGGTGCAGCAGGCGCTGGTGAGCTGCCACGCCTCGCAATGCGGGTTCTGTACGCCGGGTTTCGCGATGACGCTGCAGGCCTTGTATGAGCGGCATCAGGGAGATGGCACCCGGCCGAGCCGGCAGCAGCTGGCGGATGACCTGTCCGGGAATCTCTGCCGCTGTACCGGCTACCGGCCCCTGCTGGACGCAGGGGAACGGATGTTCGACCTGCCGGTGAGGCGGCTGGATCGTGCGCCGCTGGTGGCGTCGCTGAAGACGCTGGCAACAGATGCCCCGCTGACCTTCGAGAGTCCCGCGCGGGATGGACCGATGCAGCGGGTGCATGCACCGCAGACGATCGAGGCGCTCGCGGCGCTGCGGGAAGCCTTGCCGCAGGCGCGGCTGGTGGCCGGTGCGACCGACGTGGGCCTGTGGGTGAACAAGCAGCATCGGGATCTGGGCGACATCATTCTGGTGGGCCGCGTGGCGGCGCTTCGAAAGATCACCAGCGAGAACGGTGTGCTGCGCATCGGCGCTGCTGCGTTGCTGGAAGACGCGTGGCGGGCGCTGACGGCGGCCGTGCCCGAGCTGCGGGAAGTGTGGCTGAGGTTTGCCTCGCCGCCGGTGCGGCATGCGGGCACGCTGGGGGGCAACATTGCCAACGGCTCGCCGATCGGGGATGGCGCACCGGTGCTGATGGCGCTGGATGCCGAGGTGGTGCTGCGTAAAGGCGCGCGGCAACGCAGGATGCCGCTGGCTGCCTTCTATCTGGATTACATGAAGAACGCCATGGAGGCGGGAGAGTTCCTGGAGGCGATGGAAGTTCCACTGAGTTCGGGCGTCGCTGGCTGTTCTGCGGGTGAAGCGGGTGTTGCGGGCGTCGCGGGTGCTGCGGGTGCTGCGGGTGCTGCATCATCCTCCGCGCTGCGGCGCCTGCGGGCCTACAAGATGTCCAAGCGCTACGACAGCGACATCTCGGCGCTCTGCGCCGTCATGGCGGTCACCGTCGAGAACGGACTTGTGCAGCAAGTGCGACTGGCCTTCGGCGGCATGGCGGCCATCGTCAAGCGGGCCGCTGCGACCGAGACTGCATTGCTGGGCCAGCCGTGGAACGAGGCCACCGTGACGGCCGCTGCGCAGGCTCTATCCAAGGACTTCCAGCCGCTGACCGACCTGCGCGCCAGCGCCGATTACCGACTCCGTGTCGCCGCCAACCTGCTGCGCCGGTTCTGGCTGGAGACGCGGGACGATGCACCGCTCCCTCCGCAAGCGGTGAGCGTATGGCGAATGAGCTCCCACGGCCTCGTCTCGGCACCGCTCGCCACCGCTGCGCCTGCACCAACTGCGGCCGGGGCCGGGGCCGGTGCCGGTGCCGCGACCTCCCCCTCCGGAGCACAGCCATGAACAAAGCGCTCGATCTCCCGGTGCCGGAGCTGGGCGCCAAGTCGCAGTCGCAGTCGCAGTCGCAATCGCCGTCGCAGTCGCAGTCGCAGTCGCAACAACAACCACAACCGCAAGTCGGCGTGAGCCGCGCACATGAATCCGCCCATCTGCATGTGAGCGGCGAAGCGGTCTACACCGATGACATCGCCGAAGTGCGAGGCACCCTGCATGCCGCGCTGGGACTGTCGCCCGTGGCGCATGGCCGGCTGCTCTCGATCGACGTGGACCAGTTGCGTCGTCAGCCCGGGGTGGTGGCGGTGATCACCGCTGTAGACCTCCCCGGTGAGAACAACTGCGGCCCCCTGCTGCACGACGACCCGCTGCTGGCCGACGGCGAGCTGCGTTATCTCGGTCAGCCGGTGTTTGCGGTGATTGCAACCGACCGCGAGCTGGCGCGACGTGCCGCCGCCCTGGCGCGTACGGTCATCCAGGCGGAGGCCTTGCCGCCGGTGCTCACGGCGCGGGAAGCGCATGCGCTGGGCCAGTACGTCGTGCCGCCGATGCATCTCCAGCGCGGCGATGCCGCCGCGGCCCTGGCGCAAGCGCCACACCGGCTGGACGGCGAATGGTCGGTCGGCGGGCAGGAGCAGTTTTACCTGGAAGGCCAGATCAGTTATGCGCTGCCCCAGGAAGATCAGGGGCTGCTGGTGTATTGCTCCACGCAGCATCCCTCCGAGATGCAACTGCTCGTGGCCCATGCCCTGGGCGGCCTGGCCCATCAGGTGACGGTGCAGTGCCGGCGCATGGGCGGTGGCTTTGGCGGCAAGGAATCGCAGTCTGCGCTGTTCGCCTGCATCGCCGCGGTCGCGGCGGCCCGGCTGCGTGTGCCGGTGAAGCTGCGGGTGGATCGGGACGACGACTTCCTCGTCACCGGTCGCCGGCACGGATTTGATTACCGCTGGACGGTGGGCTTCGATGATGAAGGCCATCTGCTGGCGGCCGACATCGACCTGATCTCCAACTGCGGCCACAGCGCCGACCTCTCCGCCCCGGTGATGACCCGGGCCCTCTGCCATTTCGACAATGCCTACTGGCTGCCGAATGTGAGCATGCATGGCTATTGCGCACGGACGAATACTCAGAGCAACACGGCCTTCCGGGGTTTTGGGGGGCCGCAGGGTGCGCTGGCGATCGAGATGATTCTGGATGGCGTGGCGCGACGGCTGGGGCTGGACCCGCTGGTGGTGCGGCAGCGCAATTTCTATCGGGACGGGCAGTCGGTGACGCCCTACGGTCAGACGGTGGAAGACAACCTGCTGCAGCCGCTGACCGATCGTCTGATCAGCACCAGCGACTATCACGCGCGCCGACAGGAGATTGCGGCCTTCAACGCCGGCAGTCCGGTGCTCAAGCGTGGGCTCGCCCTCACGCCGCTGAAGTTCGGCATCTCCTTCAATGTGGTGCACCTCAACCAGGCCGGGGCGCTGGTGCATGTCTACACCGACGGCTCGGTGCTGGTGAATCACGGCGGCACCGAGATGGGCCAGGGGCTCAATACCAAGGTGGCGCAGGTGGTGGCGCAGGCGCTGGGGGTGCCGCTGGCCCGGGTGCGCACGAGCGCGACCGACACCAGCAAGGTAGCCAACACCTCGGCCACGGCGGCGTCGACCGGGGCCGATCTGAACGGCAAGGCCGCGCAGGATGCCGCGTTGCGGATCCGGAAGCGGCTGGAGCCGTTGGCTGCACAGCTGCTGGGATGTGATCCGGCAGCGCTGGTCTTTGAAGCGGGATGGGTCCATGTGAGAACGCCTGAGGACGCTGACGCTGTCCCGGCGCCTGACGGCACGAGATCGCGCATCGCCTTCAGCGAGCTGGTGGCCAAGGCGTATCTGGCGCGCATTCAGCTGTGGAGTGAAGGCTTCTATGCCACGCCGGGCCTGCATTGGGACCGAAGCACCCTGACCGGCAAGCCGTTTTTCTATTTCGCCTTCGGCGCCGCCGTGGCCGAGGTGGTGGTGGACACCCTCACTGGCGAATCGCGGGTGCTGCGGGCGGATGTGCTGCACGATGTGGGTCAGTCGCTCAATCCGGCCTTGGACATCGGTCAGGTGGAGGGCGCGTTTGTGCAGGGCCAGGGGTGGCTGACGACCGAGGAGCTGGTGTGGCATCCCAAGACCGGGATGCTGCTGACCCACGCGCCGAGCACCTACAAGATCCCGACCGCCAACGATATGCCGGTGGACTTCCGGGTGGCGCTGTTCGACGCACCGAATCGGGCGGACAGCATCCACCGATCCAAGGCGGTCGGGGAACCGCCCCTGCTGCTGCCGTTCTCGGTGCTGCTGGCCATCAAGGATGCCGTGGCCGCCGCCGGGCCGGCGCGTTGCGACCCACCGCTGCGGGCGCCCGCCACGGCGGAAGCGATCCTGGCGGCGGTCGAGGCCGTTCAGGGGGCGTCGTCAGCGGCTTGCGAGCAGCGGCTAAGGGCTTAGGGCTTAGGGCTAAGGGCTAAGGGCTAAGGGCTAAGGGCTAAGGGCGGCTGGCAGATTGCAGACGGCGGGCGTTCAGAGTCGCCCAGGACAGCCGGTCAGTGCAGCATCAGGTCCACGTCCTGACCCGGATCGCCGGCACCCTCCAGTCGCAGCCGCAGGAAGTCCAGATCCAGATGCAGGTGCTCGACCAGGTCCGGCACGGCGATCTGCACCGCCTTGACCGGGTCGATCTGCTGATCAGCCGCGTCGGCCAGCACTTCGGCCAGATGCAACACCGCCGCCAGCAATGAGAACGGCCGGATGTCCAGCGGCGCATTGGCGTCCTTGAACGCCTCCACCAGATCGGCCGGGAAATGCCAGTGCTGCGCCAGCGCGGCCGTTACATCGGCATGGGTGCAGGCGAAGCGGTGCATCTCCAGGGAGAAGCGGCTGCCCGGCTCGGTGGCATGGGCTTCGACCTCGGCGATCTGCGCCGGCTCTCGCATGGCCATGAGCAACTGCCCGCTTCGAAGCATCAGGCCGGCGAGGTAGGCCGTGTCGGCATCGCCCTGCAACAGCTTGCACAAGAGGCGGGCGTAGCCAGCAGTGCGCACGCTGTGGCGCCAGAATCGCTGGCGGTCCAGGCCCTGCACCTGCGGGAAGCTGCCGCTGAGGCTCGCCGCCATCGCCAGATTGCGAAGGGTTTCCAGGCCCAGGGCCATGGCGGCGTCCTGCAGCGTGGCAATGGTGTGGGACGGGCTGTAACGCGCGGAATTGGCCAGGCGCATCACCTTGGCGGACAAGGTCGAATCCTTGCCGATGAGATCCGCGATCTGGGTGAGGGTGACGTTGTCGTCATCCAGACTCAACAGCAATCGTCGGCCGATTTCCGGCATGACGGGCAGATTGCCATGCCCACTGAAGAACCGTTCCGCACTCGAGTTCATCGCCATGACCGCCCCTGGAGGGTTGTTCGTGGCGACTGAGTCTATGCCGGTCTGGCGGCGGCGGCTAGAGCCGGTGAAGGGCTCGGTGGGGGTGTTGCGGCGGGCGGCCTGATGCGCTTGTGGTTTGGCGGTCAGACGTCACGGGGAGCGGGGATCCCTGCGGCTGGCGTTGTCATGGGCCCGTTATGCATCGCCCGCCAGGCGTATAAGCGCGACCCGGTCGAGCAGGGTGAGGTGGTAACCGTCGATCTGCACAAGGCTGCGTTTTTCGAGCTGGCGCATCATGCGGGAGAAGGTCTCGGGGGAGATGGCCAACTGGGCGGCTACATCGCGTTTGCGCTCCTGCATCCGGAACTGGGTGTGAGGACCCGCACGGCGCATGAGCCAGGCGGCAACCCGGCTGAGGGCGTCTTTGGAGAGGACCTCGTGGAGGTCGCTGTTGCAGAGCTGGACCTGGCCGGCCATGGACTGGAGCAGCGCCAGGGCGGGGGCGCTGCGGGTCTGGAGAAACTCGCGGGCGAGGTGGAGCGGCCATTCCAGGACCACGGTGGGGGTGGTCAGCGCGCAGGCGTCCAGGTCATGGGCGGCGCCGAGCCAGGCGGTGTGAAGGTCCAGCCACTGGCCCTCATGCACGGTGCGGCGAAGCTGGAAGCTCTGCATGAGCGCGTCGGCCCGGCCCTGACGATTGCGGCCCAGGCCCGCGGAGCCCTGGCACACGGCATAGAGATGGGTGGCGATCTTTCCCTGCCGGAAAATGGCCGCGCCCTGGGGGAAGGTGCGCAAGCCAACGAGGCTGTTGAGCAGTTGACGGGCGTCTTCGGGGAGTTCAAGTCCGCTGAAGAGCGAAGGCCAGCGGATAAAGCGGTTGGCCAGGGAGGAAGAGACGATGCTCTCGCCCGTCGGCCGCGAAAGCGGCGGCAGGTGCGCACCGACGCCAGCATCATGGGCCGGGGGAACCGGATCATTGAACCAGGTGTCGAGGTGAGGCACGATGCAGGCAGCGGCAGCAGTGGCGGAAACTGCACTGTGGCCTGGGGAGGCGGGAAGGACTTTGCGGCAGGTCAACAACTGGTGAGGGTGTTCTTCGGTTGTTGCGCCTGTGGGTGAGGGCGGTGTCCTGGCAGGTGTCCTGGATAGTGTCTTGGGCGGTGTCTTGGCTGGTGGACTGCGCTGGAAGGCACGGAGCCGGGCACCTTTTGCTCCATGTCATTCCTGTCCGGCTACGCCGGCCATTCCCTTCTTTACTTCCGCAAAAGGCCCCCGGCTCCGCACCTTCCGACACCCTGCACGCCCACGATTCGTGCACTGCATCAGGCAGTGCCCGTCATCGCGGCAAACGCCGCATGCCACGCCCTACCCCATCAAGACCGGAAACCCTTCGCAGTAGCTCAGCAGTGCGCAACGACGCAAGAACGAGCCTGGCTCGGCAAGTCCCGACACACCCTCAGCGAATCAGCAGCGCCCGGAAATCATTGACGTTCGTTTGCGTCGGACCGGTCACGAGCAGGTCCCCCAACGCCTCGAAGAACGCATAGCCATTGTTGGCCGCCAGCAGTTCCGCCGGCTTGAGTCCCAGCGCCCGTGCACGCGCCAAACTGTCCGGGGTGATGAAGCCCCCGGCGTTGTCCTCGACACCATCAATGCCGTCGGTGTCCGCCGCCAGGGCCCAGATGGTGGGCTCAGCCTGCAGGGCCAGCACGCAGCCCATCAGGAATTCACCCGCACGGCCCCCACGCCCCGGATTGGGCTTGAGGGTGACCGTGGTTTCACCGCCAGACAGAATCACGCAGGGCCGCTGGAAGGGCTGGTTGTGGCGGGCGACCTCGCGCGCCAGCGCCGCATGGACCCGTCCCACGTCACGGGATTCGCCTTCGATTTCGTCGGAGAGCACATAGGCCGGCAGGCCCATCTGGCGTGCGGCTTGAGCCGCAGCTTCCAGGCTCTGCCGAGGCGCCGCGATGATGTGGTGTTCGTGCCCTTGGAATCGCGGGTCGCCGGGCTTGGGTGTTTCCCAATCCCCTCGCGCCAGCGCCTGCCGGGCGATCTCGGGTAGCTCGATGCCGTAGCGGCGGCAGATGTCCAGCGCATCGGCACAGGTGGTGGCATCCGGCACCGTGGGACCGGATGCAATGATGGCCGGGTCGTCCCCCGGGACATCAGAAATCATGAGGGTCAGCACACGGGCGGGTGCACATGCCGCGGCCAGCCGCCCGCCCTTGATGGCGGAGAGGTGCTTGCGGACGCAGTTCATCTCCTGGATCGGCGCGCCGCTCGCCAGCAGCGCCCGGTTGACCGCCTGCTTGTCGGCGAGCGTGAGGCCCGGAGCCGGCAGGCTCAGCAGCGCAGAGCCGCCGCCGGAAATCAGGCAGATGACCAGATCATCTTCGGTGAGGCGGGCCTCCTGGACCATCGCCAGCATGCGGGCCGCAGCCCGCTCTCCCGCAGCGTCCGGGACCGGATGCGAAGCTTCGACCAGTTCAATGCGCTCCGGACGGTAATCCGGCGGGATGTGCCCGTAGCGCGTGATGACCAGGCCGGACAACGGCGCTGCAGCAGGCCATGCCGCTTCCAGCGCCTGGGCCATCGAGCCGCCCGCCTTGCCCGCGCCCAGCACCAGGGTCCGGCCCTTGGGTGGCGGCGGCAGGTGACCCGCGAGGATCTTGCCCGGCAGGGCCCGCTCCACCGCCACCTGATAGAGGTGGCGCAGGAAGGCGCGCGGGTCTTGGAGAGCGGTGTCTGCTTGCATCGCGGTCGTCCGTCCGATCAGCCCAGTTCGTGGTTGCCCAGCAGTTCCACTGCGCGCACCAGGGCGGAGTGGTCGAGCTGATCCCAGCCCTGGGCGGCGCAGGCCTGCATCAGCTGCGCCGTGTTGGCGGTGTTGGGCAGCGAGAGGCTCAGCGCCTTGGCACTTTGCAGCGCCAGGTTCAGGTCCTTCTGATGCAGGCCGATCCGGAAGCCGGGGTTGAAGGTGCGCTTGATCATGCGCTCGCCATGCACTTCCAGAATGCGGCTGGCAGCAAAACCGCCCATCAGCGCCTCGCGCACCTTGGCCGGATCCGCGCCCGCCTTGGAAGCAAAGACCAGCGCTTCGCTGACCGCCGCAATGTTCAGTGCGACGATGATCTGGTTGGCCACCTTGGTGGTCTGGCCCGCGCCGACACCGCCCACCAGCGTGATGTTCTTGCCCATCAGCGCAAACAGCGGCTGCACGCGCTCGAAGGTCTCAGGCTTGCCGCCCACCATGATGCTCAGCGTGCCCGCCTTGGCGCCCACTTCGCCGCCAGAGACCGGCGCATCCAGCCATTCGGCGCCCAGCGCTTCGATGCGTGCGGCGAAGTCCTTCGTGGCCATCGGGGAGATGGAGCTCATGTCCACCACCGTCTTGCCCTTGGAGAGGCCCTCCGCCACGCCGTTGGCACCGAAGAGCACCAGCTCGACGTCCGGCGTGTCCGGCACCATGGTGAAGATGACGTCGGCCTTGCGGGCGACTTCTGCGGCGCTCGACAGCACGGTGACGCCTGCGGCCACGAGGTCCGCCGGCACGTCGCTGCGGGTGTTGACGAACAGCGTGTGGCCGCCCTGCGCCAGGCGCAGTGCCATGGGCGCACCCATGATGCCCAGGCCGATGAAACCGATGTTGATGCTCATGACTTCTCCTTCAAAACGCGGGTTCGGAATCGATTCACAGATACTTGTCGCGCAGGGCCTGCGTGGCGCCGCGGAAGACGCCCAGGTCGCTGCCCACCGCCACCATCGTGGCGCCCATCTCGATGTAGCGGCGCGCATCGGCCTCCACGGGCGCCAGAATACCCACCGCCTTGCCCAGGCCCTTGACGGCCTTGAAGACACCGGCCATGGCCGCCTGCACATCCGGATGGCCCGGGTTGCCCAGGTGGCCATAACCGGCCGCCAGGTCCGAGGGGCCGATGAAGATGGCGTCCACGCCTTCCACCGCCGCGATCTCCGCGACAGCGGCGACGCCGGCCGGGCTTTCGATCTGCAGGCTGACGCTGATCTGCTCGTTGACGCCCTGGAAGTAGCCCGGGATGGTGCCGTAGCGGTTGTTGCGCTGAGACACGGAGACGCCGCGGATGCCCTGCGGCGGATAACGGGTGGCGGCCACCGCCATGCGGGCCTGATCGACGGTTTCGACGAAGGGCACGAGGAAGTTGGAGAAGCCGGCATCCAGCAGACGTTTGATCTCCACCACATTGTTGCTGGACGGACGCACCACCGGCGCGCTGACGCTGTCCTTCAGCGCCATCAGCTGCGGCACGAAGCTCACGACATCATTGGGCGAATGCTCGCCATCCAGCAGGAGCCAGTCAAAGCCCGCCACCCCCAGCACTTCCGTCGTGATGGGATTGGCCAGCGAACACCAGCACCCGATGAGTTGTTCACCCGCCGTCAGCCGCTGGCGGAAGGTGTTGGGAAAGCTGCTGTAGGGGGTGGTGGGCGTGGGCATGAAAAGGCTCCAGGAAATCAATCGAGAGGCCGGGTAGTGAGCCCGGCAGTGAGTGCAGCGGTCTATGCAGTGGTCAGTCCAGCTGTCAGTCCAGCTTGATGCCGCTCTTGGCCACGACACCCGCCCAGTTCTGACGCTCCTTGGCGAAGAAGGCGTTGAACTCGGTGGGGTTCATCGTGTTGACCTCGGCCCCTTGGGAGGCGAGGCGGGCGCGCAGGTCCGGCGAGCGGATGATGCGGACGAGTTCTGCGGACAGCTTGTTCACCGCGTCGGCCGGCAGGCTCTTGGGCGCCAGAATGCCTTGCCAGGTGCCGGACTCGAAGCCCGGTGCGCCCTGCTCCGCAATCGTCGGCACATTGGGCAGCAGCGGCACGCGGGTGGCCTTGCTGACGCCCAGCACCTTGAGCTTGCCGTTCTGCACAAACGGGAGCGTGGCCAGCATGCCGTTCATCAGCACCTGGGTCTGACCGGCGATGGTGTCGGTGACCGCCTGCGAGCCGCCCTTGTACGGGATGTATTCCCACTTGGCGCCGGTGGCTGCAGCCACGGCAAAGCCGGCCAGATGGGGAGCGCTGCCCATGGCGGTGACGGCAAAGTCGATCTTGGTGGTCTTCGACAGGGCCACCAATTCCTTGAGGTTGTTGGCCGGCACCGAGGGGTGGACCACCAGCATGTGCGGGCTGTAGGCCAGCATCGCCACGCCCTTCAGGTCCTTGGACGGATCGAAGGACAGCTTGGTGTAGAGCGAGGGGCTGATGGCCAGGGCGGTGACGTCGCACATCAGCAGCGTGTGGTCGTCGGTGGCCTTGGCCACTGCATCCGCGCCGAGGTTGCCGCTGGCGCCGGGCTTGTTGTCGATGATGATGGTCTGCTTCAGCGCCTCGGCGAGCATCGGCTGGATGGCGCGGGCGATGATGTCGGACGAGCCACCGGGTGTGTAGGGCACGATGATGCGCACCGGCCGCGTCGGCCAGGCTTGCGCCCAGGCCCCGGTGGTGACCAGGCTCAGGGCGGTGGCGGCGGTGGCCGTGGCCAACAGGGTGAGCGCGCGTCGGCGGGCTTTCATGGCATTCATGGACATGTCTCTCTCCAAGGGGTGGAAGGTCATTACCGGGCGGCGGGATCTGGCGATCTCCTGGAGGACTCTCGAATGGAGCGCGCCGGCGCAGTGACGATGGATGCAGGGAATGGGGCGCGCCGCGGGTCCGGGGACCGGTGGCGCGGGCGAAGGTCAACGCACCATGCAGGGCCGCTTCGGGTCGAAGCGCCAGCCGGGGATGAGGAACTGCATGGCCATGGCGTCGTCGCGGGCGCCGAGGCCGTGCTGAAGGTACAGCTGATGGGCGGCTTCGACGGCCTCCATGTTGAGGGTGACGCCGAGGCCGGGGGCCTGGGGCACGGCCACTTCACCGCCGACGATGCGCAGCGGATCGTGGGTGAGGTGTTGGCCGTCCTGCCAGATCCAGTGGGTATCGATGGCGGTGAGGCGGCCGGGCGCGGCGGCGGCGGCGTGGGTGAACATCGCCAGCGACACGTCGAAGTGATTGTTGGAGTGGGAGCCCCAGGTCAGCCCGAAGTCGCGGCAGGTCTGGGCCACGCGGACGGCGCCGGACATCGTCCAGAAGTGCGGATCCGCCAAAGGAATGTCGACCGACTGCAGGGCCAGCGAATGGGTCATCTGACGCCAGTCGGTGGCGACCATGTTGGTGGCGGTGGGCAGGCCGGTGGCGCGGCGGAATTCGGCCATGACCTCGCGGCCGGAGAAGCCATCTTCAGCGCCGCAGGGATCTTCGGCATAAGCGAGCACCGAGCCCAGGTCGCGCAGCAGGCGGATGGCGTCTTTCAGCAGCCAGCCGCCATTGGGATCGAGGGTGATGCGGGCATCCGGGAAGCGTGCCTTGAGGGCGCGGATGGCTTCGACTTCGGCTTCCCCGGCCAGCACGCCGCCTTTGAGCTTGAAGTCCTTGAAGCCATAGCGGGCCTGGGCTGCTTCGGCCTGTGCCACGATGCTGTCGGGCGTCATGGCGGTTTGATGGCGTTGCGAGAGCCACGGATCGCTGCCGGTCTCGTCTTCCGGATTCAGGTAGGGCAGATTCGTGCGCGTGCGATCGCCCACAAAGAACAGATAGCCCAGCATGGGCACGTTGCTGCGTTGCTGCCCTTCGCCGAGCAATTCGCAGATGGGCACCCCGAGATGCTGACCAAGCAGGTCGAGCAGAGCGCATTCGACGGCGGTGAGCACGTGGATGGTGGTGCGCAGATCGAAGGTCTGCAGACCGCGCCCGCCGACGTCGAGGTTCTGGAAGCGAGCGCGGATCTCGGAGAGCAGGGCATTCCAGCGGGCGACGGGTTGTCCGATCAGCAGCGCGCCGGCTTCTTCAAGGGTTTTGCGAATGGATTCCCCACCGGGAATTTCCGCGACGCCCACGTGACCTGCGTTGTCTTCCAGGATCAGCAGATTGCGGGTGAAAAAAGGCGCGTGGGCACCGCTGAGGTTCATCAGCATGCCGTCGCGCCCGGCGACCGGAATGGCCCGTGCCGATTTGACCAAAGGACTTGTCATACACACTCCGATATCACAACGCTCACTCCCACTTCCGACAAAGGACGGCCGCTCGACCAGGAGAAGCGCTCCAGTCGCGCTGCCGTCCGCCCCCAGCGAAGGCTGGAGATCCGGCTTTGCCGGGCTCCGCCTTGCCCCCTGGGGGGCGCGCGCAGCGCGTAGGGGGGGGCCAGATCTAGTCCGCCGAAATCTTCCGCGTCTCGATGAGTTGCTTCCAGCGGGAGAACTCGGCTTTCTGGAACGCCTGGGCCTGATCCGGCTGGCTCGCCACCACCTCGAATCCCAGGTCCTTGAACTGCTTCTGCAGCCCGGCGTCCTGCAGCACCGCGGTCATGTCCTTCACCAGCTGCGTCCGCAGTGCCGGGGCCATGCCGCGCGGCACCGCGACGCCCTGCCACGAATACACATCCGCGCCCTTCACGCCCAGCTCACTGAGCGTGGCCACGTCCGGCAGCACTGGCGACCGCTTGTCACCCGTCACCGCCAGTGCTCGCAGCTTGCCGGCCTGGATATGCGTCAGCACCGAGTTGATGTTCTGGAACGACGCATCAATCTGTGCGCCCAGCAGGTCGCTGATCGCCGGACCGCCGCCCTTGTACGGCACATGCAGCCCCGACGTCCCGGTCTGCAGCCAGAACAGCTCGGCTGTCAGATGGTCCGACGACCCATTGCCGGACGAGCAGAAGCTCATCTGCCCGGGCCGCTTCTTCAGCTCGTCGATCACATCCTTCATCGACTTGAGCGGCGACGACGCCGGCACCACCAGCACATTGGGCGCCTGCACCGCCACCGTCAGCAGGTCCAGGTCCTTCACCGCGTCGTACTGCACCGCCTTCAGCAAATGCGGCGCGATCACGAACGGCCCGAGCGACGACACCAGGATGGTGTAGCCGTCCGGCGCCGCGCGCTTGACCTGCGCCGTGCCGAGCGTGCCTGTGGCCCCCGGCTTGTTGTCCACGATCACGGTCTGGCCCCACTTCGTCTGGAGCTTGGCGCCCATGGCGCGGGCCAGGAAGTCACTGGTGCCCCCAGGCGGGAACGGCACGACCAGCGTGACCGGTTTGTCCGGGAAGCCGGTCGCCAGGGCGGGGCTCACGGCCATGACGGACAAGGAAGAGGTCAGCCCCACGGTGAAGAGGGCGGACGCCAGGCCCGAGCTCAGGCGGCGAATCAAGCGGTTCATCAATGTCTCCAGTTGACGGCCCCTGCCCTGCCACGGACGGGACCGATTCCGAACGGGCCGCTCTCTCAACGACGTGTGGCGACCTTGTTGTCAGTCATCATACAAGTGCAGTCGAGCGGCTGACAACTGGGAATCCGGCCTCCCGGATGGGGACTTATACGGAGGCGTTCGGCTGGGCTTGCAGCGCCAGAGCCGCACGCCGCCGGCGCTCGCGGCTGTTGGCCAGATGGGTGCGCATCGCCGCGCGGGCGGCTTCACCATCCTGCGCTGCGATGGCATTCAGGATGCTTTCGTGTTCCGCGTTGACCCGGCGCAGATAGTCGCGCTGGGCCGCCGCGTCCGGCTGCTCGGTGGAGAGACGCGCGCGTGGGATGCTCGGTGCGCCCAGCGTCGACATCAACTGCTCGAAGTGCGGGTTGCCGGTCGCGCGGGCGATTTCCAGATGGAACTGGAAATCCGCGCCTACGGCGTCCCGGCCTGCTTCGGCAGCGGCTGCAAAGGCGTCGAGCGCCTCCTGCATGGCCGCAAGCTGGGCCTCGGTACGCCGCTGCGCCGCCAGCGCGGCCGATTCGGTCTCGACCCCGATCCGCAGTTCCAGCACTGCCACCACATCGTGCAGCGTCGCCATCTGGTCCGCGGTGATGCGGAAGGCACCGCCCTCCCCCATGCCCAGCACGAAGGTGCCGATGCCGTGGCGGGTCTCCACCAGCCCCGAGGCCTGCAGCTTGGAGATGGCCTCACGCACCACGGTCCGGCTGACCTGGAATTCCTCCATGATCGCGGCCTCGGTCGGCAGTTTGTCGCCCGAGGCCAGCACCCCGGTGCGGATGCGCTCCCCCAGGGACTCGACCAGGCCCAGGGCCAGGCTGCGGGGACGACGGACGGACGGACGGGCGTTCATGGCCATGGAGTTGTACGACAACTGGGAGGATTAGACCACCGGGCTTTCACCAGCGCGGACACCCGCGGGAAAGCGGGCGCCCGCGACCCGGGCAAAGCAAAGCCGGCCCGAAGGCCGGCCGTGGACGAGGGAGAGGTGGGATCGAACCGGGGTCAAGTCAGGGGCGCCGTGGCACCCCATCAGACCAGCACGCGTTCGATGCCGCCGTTGTTGGCTTGCGCCACATAGTCCGGCATCCACTGCTCGCCAAGGATCTGGCGCGCCATCTCCACCACGATGTAGTCCGCTTCCAGCAGCCCGTTCTGCAGGTCGTCGCCGTAGCGGCTCAAGCCCTGCAGGCAGCTCGGGCAGCTGGTCAGGATCTTCAGGTTCTCCTGTTCACCGACCTTGCCGGTGCCGCGCAGCTGGGCCTCCGCCTTGCGCAGCTCTTCTTCCTTGCGGAAGCGCACCTGCGTCGAGATATCCGGCCGCGTGACGCCCAGCGTGCCGCTTTCGCCGCAGCAGCGCTCGCTCTTCATCACCTCGGGCCCGACCAGCGCCTTCACCGTCTTCATCGGATCCTGCAGCTTCATCGGCGAGTGGCAGGGGTCGTGATACAGATAGGCCTGCTTGCCCTGCAGCGTCACGCCCTTCTCCAGCAGGTATTCGTGGATGTCCACGATGCGGCAGCCGGGGAAGATGTCCTCGAACTTGTAGCCCTGGAGCTGGTCATAACAGGTGCCGCAGGAGACCACCACCGTCTTGATGTCCAGATAGTTCAGCGTGTTGGCCACGCGGTGGAACAGCACCCGGTTGTCGGTGATGATCTTCTCTGCCTTGTCGAACTGGCCGGAACCGCGTTGTGGATAGCCGCAGCACAGATAGCCCGGCGGCAGGACGGTCTGCACACCCGCATGCCAGAGCATGGCCTGCGTCGCCAGACCCACCTGGCTGAACAGCCGCTCCGAGCCGCAGCCGGGGAAATAGAACACTGCCTCCGCATCCGAGCGCGTCGTGGCCGGGTTGCGGATGATGGGCACGTAGTTCTTGTCTTCGATGTCCAGCAGCGCCCGCGCTGTCTTCTTGGGCAGGCCACCCGGCAACTTCTTGTTGATGAAGTGGATGACCTGTTCCTTCACCGGGCCGTTGCCGACGGTCGCCGGCGGCGCCTGGGTCTGCTTGCGCGCCAGGCCGCCCAGCACCCGGTTGGCCATGCGCTGCGCCTTGAAGCCCACGCCCACCATGGCGGCACGCGCCACCTTGATGGTCTCGGGATTGGTGGCATTGAGCATGAACATGGCCGCCGCATTGCCGGGCCGGAAGCTCTTCTTGCCCATCTTGCGCAGCAGGTTGCGCATGTTCATGGTGACGTCGCCGAAGTCGATCTTCACCGGGCAGGGATTCACGCACTTGTGGCAGACGGTGCAGTGGTCCGCCACATCCTCGAATTCTTCCCAATGCTTGATGGAGACGCCGCGGCGGGTCTGCTCCTCATACAGGAAGGCTTCCACCAGCAGCGAGGTGGCCAGGATCTTGTTGCGCGGGCTGTAGAGCAGGTTGGCGCGTGGCACATGGGTGGCGCAGACCGGCTTGCACTTGCCGCAGCGCAGGCAGTCCTTGATGGACTCGCTGATGGCACCGATGTCGCTCTGCTGCATGATCAGCGACTCATGCCCCATCAGCCCGAAGCTGGGCGTGTAGGCATTGGTCAGGTCGGCAAAGGTGGTCTGCGAGCCTGGTGCCGGGCGCAGCAGCTTGCCCTTGTTGAAGCGGCCTTCCGGATCAACCCTGGCCTTGTAGCTGGCGAAGTTGGCCAGCTCGTCGTCGGTCAGGAATTCCAGCTTGGTGATGCCGATGCCGTGTTCGCCGGAGATCACGCCGTCCAGCGAGCGGGCCAGCGTCATGATGCGGCCGACCGCCTCATGCGCCGTCTGCAGCATCTCGTAGTTGTCGGAGTTCACCGGGATGTTGGTGTGCACGTTGCCGTCGCCGGCATGCATGTGCAGCGCCACCCAGACGCGACCGCGCAGCACCTCCTTGTGGATGCGCTTGCACTCCGCCAGGATCGGCGCGAAAGCGGCACCGGCGAAGATGTCCTGCAGCGGCTTCAGGATCTGGGTGCGCCAGCTGGCGCGCAGGCTGTAGTCCTGCAACTGCTCGAAGAAACTGCGGCCTTCGGGCTGCGTCACATCCAGCTGCTGCATCCAGGTGCGCCACAGGATGCCGATCTCGTCCAGCAGGGTCATCGCCTGCTGCACCCGGTCTTCCAGCAGTTCGGCGCTCGGGATCTCGCCCGCGTCGTCGCTGCGGCCCAGCGGCAGATGCCCGTTGGCGAAGAAGTCCCTGAGCGCATCGACCAGCGCCAGCTTGTTGCGCAGCGACAGCTCGATGTTGATTCGCTCGATGCCCAGCGTGTACTCGCCCATGCGTGGCAACGGGATCACCACATCCTCGTTCACCTTGAACGCGTTGGTGTGCTTGGAGATGGCTGCGGTGCGCTTGCGGTCGAGCCAGAACTTCTTGCGGGCATCGGCGCTGACGGCGATGAAGCCTTCGCCCGAGCGGCCATTGGCCAGACGCACCACTTCGCTGGTGGCACGGGCGACTTCATCGGCATCGTCACCGACGATGTCCCCGATCAGCACCATCTTCGGCAGGCCGCCGCGCTTGCTCTTGGTGGCATACCCCACGGCCTTGAGATAGCGGTCGTCCAGATGCTCGAGGCCGGCGAGGATGGCCCCGCCCGGCTTCTTCATCTCGGCGAACATGAAGTCCTTGATGTCGACGATCGACGGGACGCAGTCCTTGGGATTGCCGAAGAACTCCAGGCAGACGGTGCGCACATGCGCCGGCATGCGGTGCACCACCCAGCGGCAGCTGGTGATCAGCCCGTCGCAGCCTTCCTTCTGGATGCCGGGCAGGCCGGCCAGGAACTTGTCGGTGACGTCCTTGCCCAGGCCTTCCTTGCGGAAGGTGCGGCCGGGGATGTCCAGGCGCTCCGTGCGCTCGAGCTTCTTGCCGGTGGCGTCGAAGTAGCGCAGCTCGAAGCTGGCCATCTCCGCATCATGGATCTTGCCGAGGTTGTGCCCGATGCGGTGCACTTCCAGCCACTTGGCTTCCGGCGTCACCATCCGCCAGGAGGCGAGGTTGTCCAGCGCAGTGCCCCACAGGACGGCCTTCTTGCCGCCGGCGTTCATGGCCACATTGCCGCCGACGCAGGAAGCTTCCGCCGAGGTCGGGTCCACCGCGAAGACAAAGCCGTGCAGCTCGGCCAGGTCCGACACCCGCTGGGTGACCACACCGGCTTCGGTGAAGATGGTGGGCACTTCCCGGTCCATGCCGGGCAGCACCATCATCTCGACGCCGCGCATGGCTTCGAGTTTTTCGGTGTTGATGACGGCCGTGTTCCAGACCAGCGGCACGGCACCGCCGGTGTAGCCGGTGCCGCCGCCGCGCGGGATGACGGTCAGGCCCAGTTCGAAGCACCCGGCCACCAAGGCGGCCATCTCGGCTTCGGTGTCGGGGGTGAGCACGACAAACGGATATTCCACCCGCCAGTCGGTGGCATCGGTGACGTGCGCCACCCGCGAGAGGCCGTCGAACTTGACGTTGTCCTTGGCGGTGTGGCGGGCAAACACCTTGGTGGCCCGCTTGCGCAGTTCGGCCACCTGTTCGAATTGGTGCGAGAAGGCAGCGACGGCCGCTTCGGCAGCGGTGAGCAGCTCACCGACCCAGGCGTCCCGCTGGGTGTCGTCTTCCGGATGGCGGCGGCGCTGCACTTCCGTCAGGCGATGGCGCAGGGCGCCGATCAGGGCTTCCCGGCGCTTGGGGTTGTCCAGCAGGTCGTCCTGCAGATACGGGTTGCGCTGCACCACCCAGATGTCGCCCAGCACCTCATACAGCATGCGAGCGGACCGACCGGTCTGGCGCTCGCCACGCAGCTGGTCCAGCAGTTCCCAGGCGCGGGCGCCCAGCAGCCGCAGCACGATTTCGCGGTCGGAGAAGGAGGTGTAGTTGTAGGGAATCTCGCGCAGCCGCGGGGCGGGCGCGTGGGTCGGGGTCAGATCGCCGGCCATCGCGGGGTCGGCGGGCATCAGGAGATGCGGTGCATTCATGGCGGCCAGGTGCGTGAACACCCTGGGTTGCGGCCCGGCACTCCAGAGAGCAACGGGCCAGGCTGAGACACAGGAAACCGGACGGCGAACCGTGGCCCCGGGGTCGGGCATCGCCCGGACTTTTGGTCCGCCGGAAGTCTGAGCGCTTCAGTTTCCGGTGTGGCGTTCGCGAAAGGCCTGGATGTGGGCCAGCCCGGGCGGGGCAATGTCCGGAATCGTACCTTAGGGACAGAGGGCCGCCGTGGTCCGGGGCCTCTAGACAGGCGCCGGGCAAGGCCATTACGCGCCGGGCCTGACGCCACCCGCCGGCCCCGCTGCCGAGTCCGTTCGGCCGTCCAGCTGATCTTCGGGTTCCCCCGGGCGTTCGCTGTCCGCAATGCGGTCAGCCGGGTCGTGACGGGTGTCACAATGTCTTCATAAGCTCTGCGGCGTCCTTGTGACGCCGTCACAACATCCTCTGGAGCCTTGGAGACCATGAAGACTTCCCTGCTTGCTGCCACCCCGGCAGCCCTGCTTGCGGCCGCGCTGGCCGTGTCCCCCCTGGCCGCGCAGGCTCAGACCGAGATCCAATGGTGGCATTCCATGGGTGGCGGTCTGGGCGACTGGGTCAACGACCTCGCCAAGGACTTCAACGCCAGCCAGAAGGACTACAAGGTGGTGCCGGTCTACAAGGGCGCCTATGACGAGTCCATGGCCGGGGCCATTGCGGCCTTCCGTGCCGGCAATGCGCCGCATATCCTGCAGGTCTTCGAGGTGGGCACCGCCACGATGATGGCCAGCAAGGGCGCTGTGGTGCCGGTGGGCGAAGTGATGAAGCAGGCCGGCGTCAAGTTCGACACCGGTGCCTACGTGCCGGCCGTGGCGGGGTATTACACCGCGCCGAACGGCCAGATGCTGAGCTTCCCGTTCAACAGCTCCACCACCGTCCTGCACTACAACAAGGACGCCTTCAAGGCGGCTGGGCTGGATCCGAACAAGCCGCCGTCGTCCTGGCCGGAAGTGGCCGCCGCGGCCGCCAAGCTCAAGGCCACCGGCCACAAGTGCCCCTTCACCACCAGCTGGGTGGGCTGGACGCAACTGGAGAGCTTCTCCGCCTGGCACAACGTGGAATACGCGACCCGCAACAACGGCTTCGGCGGTCTGGACGCACGCCTGGTGTTCAACTCGCCGCTGCATGTCCGCCACATCGAGAACCTGGCCAACATGGCCAAGCAGGGCCTGTTCGTCTACAAGGGCCGCGGCAACACCGCCGATGCCACCTTCGTCTCCGGTGAGTGCGCCATGGAAACCGGCTCCTCGGGCCTGTATGCCAACATCAAGAAGAGCGCCAAGTTCTCGGCCGGCATCGCGCCGCTGCCCTACTACCCGGACGTGCCCGGCGCGCCGCAGAACACCATCATCGGCGGCGCCAGCCTGTGGGTGATGGCCGGCAAGAAGCCGCAGGAATACAAGGGCGTGGCCGCCTTCCTGCAATACCTGGCCCGCCCGGAAGTGGCCGCCGAAAGCCACAAGCGCACCGGCTATCTGCCGGTGACCAAGGCGGCCTATGAGCTGACGGAAAAAAGCGGCTTCTATCAGGCCAATCCCGGCACTGACGTCGCCGTGACCCAGATGATCCGCAAGACCACCGACAAGAGCCGCGGCGTGCGCCTGGGCAACCTGCCGCAGATCCGCACCCTGGTCGATGAGGAGATGGAGCAGGTCTGGGCCGGTCGCAAGACCGCCAAGCAGGGGCTGGATGACGCGGTGCGCCGCGGCAACGAGCTGCTCGAACGCTTCCAGAAGTCGGCCAAGCTCTGATGAGTCAGGAGAAGCGGGTCGTCTTCCGCTCCGGATGGCTGCCCTGGGTGCTGCTGGCACCTCAGGCGGTCGTCATCGGCGCGTTCTTCTTCTGGCCGGCCAGCCAGGCGCTGCTGCAGAGCCTGCAACAGCAGGATGCCTTCGGGCTGGCGGTGGAGTGGGTGGGGCTGGACAACTTCCGGCGCCTGTTCGAGGACGCAGGGTATCTGGCGTCCTTCCGCACCACCGCCGTCTTCTCACTGCTGGTGGCCGTGCTGGGGCTGTCGATCTCGCTCCTCCTGGCCACCATGGCCAATCGGGTGGTCCGCGGCGCCACCGTCTACCGCACGCTGCTGATCTGGCCCTATGCGGTGGCGCCGGCCATTGCCGGGGTGCTGTGGCTGTTCATGTTCGCGCCGTCCATCGGGGTGGTGTCGTATGGGCTGGACCGGCTGGGCTTCCAGTGGAATCACCTGCTCAATCCCAACCACGCGATGACGCTGGTGGTGGCGGCTGCCGTCTGGAAGCAGATCTCCTACAACTTCCTGTTCTTCCTGGCCGGGTTGCAGTCCATTCCCCGCTCGCTGCTGGAAGCGGCGGCGATTGACGGTGCCAGCCCCTGGAAGCGCTTCTGGACAATCACCTTCCCGCTGCTGTCGCCCACCAGCTTCTTCCTGCTGGTGATCAACGTGGTGTATGCCTTCTTCGACACCTTCGGCATCATCGACGCGGCCACCCAGGGCGGCCCCGGCAAGGACACGGCCATCCTGGTTTACAAGGTGTATTACGACGGCTTCAAGGCCATGGACCTGGGCGGCTCGGCCGCGCAGAGCGTGGTGCTGATGGGCATCGTGATCCTGCTGACGGTGATCCAGTTCCGGTTCGTCGAGCGCAAGATCCATTACTGAACGGGTGCCTCATGGTTGAACGCCGACCCGCGCTCACACTGCTCTCCCACCTGATCCTGGTGCTGGGCGTGATGATCGTGGCCTTCCCCCTGTACATCGCGTTCGTGGCGTCCACCCAGACGGCCGACGCGATCGTCCAGGCCCCCATGCCGATGGTGCCGGGTGCCCATCTGCTGGAGAACTATCAGGCGGCCCTCACCGGCAGCGGCACCGGCGCGGGTTCGAATGCGCCGGTCTCCCGCATGATGTGGGTGAGCCTGGTGTGTGCGGTGCTGATTGCGGTGGGCAAGATCGCGATCTCGCTGCTGTCCGCCTTTGCCATCGTCTACTTCCGCTTTCCGATGCGGCAGCTGTTTTTCTGGGCCATCTTCGTGACCCTGATGCTGCCGGTGGAGGTGCGGATCGGGCCGACCTACCAGGTGGTGGCCGATCTGAAGCTGCTCAACAGCTACGCCGGCCTGACCGTGCCGCTGATTGCATCGGCCACGGCCACCTTCCTCTTCCGGCAGTTCTTCCTGACCGTGCCGGATGAGCTGGTGGAGGCGGCCCGCATCGACGGTGCCGGGCCGATGCGCTTCTTCCGGGATGTGCTGATGCCGCTGTCCGCCACCAGCATTGCGGCGCTGTTCGTCATTCAGTTCATCTACGGCTGGAACCAGTACCTCTGGCCGCTGCTGGTGACCACCGACGAACAGATGTACCCGGTGGTGATCGGCATCAAGCGGATGATCAGCGGCGGCGACGCCGCCAATGACTGGAACATCATCATGGCCACCGCCGTGCTCGCGATGATCCCCCCCGCCCTGGTGGTGGTCCTGATGCAGCGATGGTTCGTCAAGGGCCTGGTCGATACAGAAAAATAATCATGGCAAGCATTTCCCTGCGTAACGTCGTCAAGCAGTACGGCCATGGGGCCAAGGCGAATCCGGTCATCCACGGTGTGAACGCCGAGATCCAGGACGGCGAGTTCGTTGTGATCGTCGGACCATCCGGCTGCGGCAAGTCCACGCTGCTGCGGATGGTGGCCGGTCTGGAAGAGATCAGCGGCGGCGAGATCGCCATCGGCGGCCGCGTCGTCAACGATGTTGAACCGGCCGACCGCGACATCGCGATGGTGTTCCAGAACTATGCGCTCTATCCCCACATGAGCGTTTTCGAGAACATGGCCTACGGATTGAAGATCCGCAAGCTGAGGGCCGAGGACATCCAGACGCGGGTGGACAAGGCCGCCCGCATTCTGGAGCTGGGGCATCTGCTGCAGCGCAAGCCGCGGGAGCTGTCCGGCGGGCAGCGTCAGCGGGTGGCGATGGGCCGCGCCATCGTGCGAGACCCACAGGTATTCCTGTTCGATGAGCCGCTGTCCAACCTGGATGCCAAGCTGCGGGTGCAGACCCGGCTGGAGATCCAGGGCCTGCACCGCGAGCTGGGCGTCACCGCACTGTTCGTCACCCACGATCAGGTCGAGGCGATGACGCTGGCACAGCGCATCATCGTGATGAATGCCGGCCGCATGGAGCAGTTCGGCACGCCGGAAGAGGTCTACAGCCGTCCGGCGACCACCTTCGTCGCCAGTTTCATCGGCTCACCCGCAATGAACCTGCTGCGCGGCCGTGTGGAAGGTGACCGCTTCGTGATGGGCCACACCTCCCTGCACCTGCCCGCGCCGGCGCCGCGTCAGGGCGAGCTGGTGATGGGCCTGCGGCCGGAACATGCGGTGCCGCTGACGGGCGGTGCGGGGCAGAGCGAGTCGCCGCATTCCACCGCCTGGCCGCTGCGGGTCGAGTTTGTGGAAATGCTGGGCGCCGAGCGTCTGGTGTACGGGCATCTGGGCGGCGCACCGCATGCGGCGGACCGGCCGGCCGGCCATCGCAGCGCCAGCGATCCCAATGCCTTCACCCTGCGCATCGCAGGAATCGACCATCCGCCCCATCCCGGTGATACCGTCTGGTTGCAGGCGCCGGCCGTCCGCCTGCACTGGTTTGACGCCACGAGCGGCCAGCGTGTGGAGGAATGACGCATGGATGCCCATCCCTGGCCCTGGTCCCTGCCCTTCTGGATTGCCCATCGCGGCGCCGGCAAACTGGCGCCGGAGAACACCCTCGCGGCCTTTCGCGAAGGGGCGCGGCATGGGTATCGGGCCTTCGAGTGCGATGTGAAGCTGGCGGCGGACGGCGTGCCCTTCCTGCTGCATGACGCCACGCTGGACCGCACCACTTCAGCGCGGGGGCGCGCGTCCGACCGCCCCTGGGCCGAGCTGTCGCGGCTGGACGCCGGGCGCTGGCACAGCCGGGCGTATGCCGGTGAGCCTCCGGCGAGCCTGGAGGCCATTGCGGCCTTCGTGCGGGTGAATCAGCATGCGCTGAACATCGAGATCAAGCCGACGCCCGGGGATGAGCGACGGACCGGTCAGGTCGTCGGGCAGGAAGTGCTGCGGCTGTGGAAGGATGCAGCGACGGTGTCGCTGCTGTTCAGCAGCTTCGAGCCGGAGGCGCTGCGGGGTGCGCAGGAGACGGCGCCCCAGGTGCCGCGGGCGCTGCTGCTGGACAAGCTGACGCCGGACTGGCTGGCGACCGCGCAAGGGCTGGACTGCCGCGCGGTGGTGACCCACTACGCGCTGATGGATCAAGCCCTGGTGGCCCAGCTGCACAAGCTCGGCATGAAGGCGCTGGTCTATACCGTCAACGATGCGGCCACCGCGCAGTGGCTGATCGGCAATGGGGTGGACGGCATCATCACCGATGCGGTGGATCGATTCAGCCCGATTGCTTGATCAGCGTGCTGGGTCGGGTTGATTGAGGGTTGCTTGGGCGTCGTTTGAGCGTCGTTTGAGCGTCGTTTGAGCGTTGCTTGAGGCAGCTTGAGGCTTGATCGAGTGGGTCGTTCGCACGGGCCGTTTGAGCGCGCCCCTGCAACAGCGGAACCATCCCGTCCCAGCGACGGGTCGCGCCGCTCAGCCACTGCGAAACCATCACCGTCCCAGCGACGGATTGCGCAGCTCGTCCAGCGACACCATGCCGTAGATGCTGGTGTGGCAGGGCACGGCGTTCACATCCAGCATGTCATTGCGCAGCGTGCCTTCCAGCACGAACCCGCAGCGCTCCGCTACAGCGCGGCTGGGCAGGTTGCGGGCATCGGTGCGGATCTCCACCCGCAAGGCCCTGAGCTGCGTAAAGGCCATCCGCGCCAGCGCATGAACCGCCTCGCTGGCCAGCCCACGACCGGTCGCGTCCGGCGCCAGCCAATATCCAATCTCGAATCGCCGCTGCGGCCAATCCAGTCGCATCAGGCCCGCGCCGCCGCACAGGCGCCCCACCCCGCCCTCCGGAGACCGCTCATGCAGGAAATAGGCGAGATGCTGCCGGTTGAGGAAGTCGGCCAGCATGCGGCGCACCACCGCTTCGGATTCTTCGACGCTGGGCATCGTCTGCGCCCAGGCCATCCAGGGTTGCAGGTGGGATAGCGACCGCTGGATGGCCAGATTCAGGACGGCACCGTCGCCCACGCGAGGCAGGGTGAGCAGCACGTGGTCGGTGCTGAGCGTCTCGGGCACCTGGATGAGGACGGGGTCAAGCGATTTCATGTTGATCCGCAACGGGCGCCTGCGCGCCCAAGTGCCAGTGACTGGCGGAGCCCTGTCAGTTGCCGTTGACCGGTGGCAGGTTCAGACCGCCGGGCTGGGTTTCCACGCCCAGCATTTGATGCTCGTCCGCCACCGTCGGCAATGTGCGGACGCTGCGAATCGCCCGCAGCCGCAGGGCTACCAGCGTCAGCAGCAGCGCGCCACCGCCGGAAAACAGCAGCGAGGCCCGCAGGCTCACATGTTCCCCCAGCCATCCGCCAAGCAGTGCGCCGGGGCCGGCGGGAATGAGCGTGAGCCAGCGGATGGTGCTGGTCATGCGGCCGAGCAGCGGCGTGGGCGTGACCGCCTGACGCAGGGACAGGAAGTTGATGAAGATCAGCACCGCGCCGACACCGAACGCAAACAGCGCCAGGCCGAAGGCTGCGACCCCCCATTCGTTGGCAGGCGCCAGGGCGAGCACCAGCCAGCCCACGCCGGTGATGGCGAAGCCGGTGATCAGGCAGGGGCCGGGCCCCAGCCGGCCACTGATGCGGTGGCCGAAGATGCTGGCCAGCACCGTTCCGGCGCCGAGCGCGATGTAGGACAGCCCCACGGTCTGGGGCGGCAATCCGAGCACCCGTGTCGCAAACAGGATCTGCACCACCTGGGCCGCCTGGTTGCACATTTGCCAGCCGCCGACCGCGACCGCCAGGCTGAGCAGCAGGGGATGACGGCAGACGAAACTGACGCCGGTGCGAAGGTCGCGCCAGAAGTGGGACTGGCGGGGGCGTCGCAGCTGCTCCACCACATGCACCCCGCGCAGCACCAGCGCGGAACTGAGCAGCAGCAGGGCATCCACCGCCAGCGCCATCGGTGCGCCAACGAGCTTGATCAGCGCACCCGCCACACCCGGGCCGGCGACCTCCGCACCGGACGAGGCCAGCGAGTTCTTGGCATGCGCTTCCACCAGCCGGTCAGGCTTGACCACCTGGGTCAGCACGATCTGCGCCGCACTGCCGGCCACTGTGTAGACGGTGCCCAGCAGGAAGGCCACGAAATACAGCCAGGGCATGCCCAGCCAGCCGAGCCACGCCGCCACCGGCACGCTGCCGACGGCGATGGCCAGGCTCACCTCGCCGACGATGTACACCGGCAGCTTTCGCACGCGGTCCAGCCAGACGCCGCCGGGCAGCGAGAAGAGGACGAACGGGATGATCTCCATCGCCGTCAGCCATCCCATCTGGGTGGGGCTGGCGTCCAGCAGCACCGCGGCCGTCAGCGGCAGCGAGAGCATGGTGATCTGACCGCCGAGGGAGCTGATCAGGATGGAGGACCACAAGCGGCGATAGACGATATCGCGCAGCAGGTCACCGGCAGGAAGCCGGAAGAGGTCGAGCAGTCGATCGACCAGCAAAAAAGAGGCGGACGGCCTGGCGGACATGAATCACTCCGATGGGATGCGCAGCATGCGGCGGCTGGGGTCGCGGAGGCGGTAACGGGTGGCAACGGATGGCAACGGCGGCTGCGGAACCAGTGGGCGAGACGGGCAGAGGACAACCAGTGGGACGGCGAGCCGACGGGCTGCTGGGACAACGGGCCGACCGGCTGCATGGCTGCCTGCCTGCAGGCTGCGGACAACGGGCGTGGCGTGGCGGGGCGTGGTACGGGGCACGTCGTGCATGGCGCGCCAAAGGCCGACGAGTCTTGACACGCGGCCCTGTTCCATGAACCCACCAAGCTTCACCTGTCAGGCCTGCGATCGTCATCCAATCGCGCCTGATCGGGTCTGTCCTCGACTGCACCGCCTCAGCAAGCCAGGCTCGCCGCGCGCTGAGCAACGCGCATCAGTTCAGGGGTGTGCCTGCATCACTGACCCACGGGCGACTCGCCACGCCTGCCCACATCGCTGTCAGCACTGGCGCCGACCTATCTTCCCGTGCACGTGCCCGCGCATGTTCCGACGGTCGCGCGTTCGGTCTGGTGCGGTCGAGCAGCTTGGTCATCGAAGACTTCCGGTAGGCAGAGTGCAAGGATGCTAGCAGCCGGCCCCCGCGGCTCACAAGTGAAGAACGGCACGGGAGGTCACTGACTTCTCGGACGCCGGAAGCCGCAGTTGGAGCCCCACGCGGGGCGGGAGAGAGAGAGAGAGAGAGAGAGAGAGAGCGGGATCAATAGCCAAAGCCAAAGCCAGGGGCGAAGGCCAAAGCCCAAGGCAGAGGCAGAGGCAGAGGCAGAGCCAGACGCAGAGGCAGAGGCAAAGCGAAATCTAGAGCGGGTTCCAGGCCCCGAATCCGTGGCCGTTAGCGCGTCTGTCCATCACCTGTACGCAGTCGGGGCGCCGGTGCCGGTCACCAGCCCACTGCGGCGCCGTCCCGACGCGGATCACTCGCCGCCACATACCCTTCCACCGCCGGGTCCCCCAGGCGCCAGATGAACTGGCCGGCGCCAAAATCCTGATAGCTGTCATGGATGTCAGCCACCTGGTGACCCTTCTGCCGCAATCCATCGATGGTTGCCGGATCCATCGTCGATTCGACGTTGATCGACAGCCCCTGGTTAAAGCGCCATCGCGGCGCGTCGCAAGCGGCCTGTGGATGCTGGTGGTAGTCGAGCATCCGCACCAGCGTCTGCATGTGCCCTTGCGGCTGCATGTTGGCGCCCATCACGCCATAGCTCATCTGCGGCTGGCCATCCTTCATCAGGAACGCCGGGATGATCGTGTGGAAGGGACGCTTGCCCGGCGCCACCTGGTTGACGTGGTCACCCTCCCGGGTGAAGCCATGCCCGCGGTTCTGCAAAGACAGTCCGTAACCCGGCACGACCACGCCGGAGCCGAAGCCCATGTAGTTGCTCTGGATGAAGCTCACCATCATGCCGGACTCGTCCGCCGCCGTGAGGTAGATGGTGCCGCCCTTCACGGGATTGCCCGCCTGGAAGTCCTGCGCGCGGCTCATGTCGATGAGGCGGGCGCGGCTGGCCAGGTAATCGGGGTCCAGCATCTCATGCGCCTGCACCCGCATGTGCCGCGGATCGGCCACATGCGCATAGACATCTGCGAACGCCAGCTTCATCGCTTCGATCTGCACATGCTGCGAGGCCACGCTGTCCACCGGCATCGACGCCACATCGGTGTGCTTGAGGATGCCCAGCGCGATCAGCGCGGCAATGCCCTGCCCGCTCGGCGGGATTTCATGCAGCGTGTGACCGGCATAGTCCATCGACAGGGTCTGGACCCATTCGGGGCGGTAGGCGGCGAAGTCGGCGGCCGTCATGGCGCCGCCGCCTTCACGCGCATGCGCCTCGACGGCGGCCGCGATCTCGCCTTGATAGAACGCCTCGCCCCGCGTTTCGCCGATCAGGCGCAGCGTGCGGGCGGCGTCGGGGAAACGGAAGATCTCTCCAACCTCGGGCGCGCGGCCCCGAGGCAGGAAGGCGTCAGCAAATCCGGGCTGCTTCACCAGGTCCTTCACCTCTGCGGCCATCGCCCACTTGCGCTGCACGATGACCGGGACTGCATACCCGCGATCGGCGATCTCGATGGCGGGCGCCATCAGATCAGCGAAGGGCAGCTTGCCGTAGCGCTCGCTCAGGGCCACCCAGCCGCCGACGGCGCCGGGCACGGTCACCGCGTCCCAACCGCGGGTGGGCAGCAGCGGACCGGCGCCGTGCCGGCGGTCGAAGTAGTCGGGGGTCCACGCCTGCGGCGCCTGGCCGGACGCATTCAGGCCCTGCAGCGACTGGCCGTCCCAGACGATGGCGAAGGCATCGGAACCCAGACCATTGCTGCAAGGCTCCACGAGGGTCATGCAGGCCGCGGCGGCAATGGCGGCATCCACCGCATTGCCGCCCTGCGCGAGGATGCGCAGACCGGCTTGCGCCGCCAGCGGGTGCGAAGTGGACACCACGTTGCGGGCGAAGAGAGGCGAACGGACGCTGGGGTAGGCGCGGGTCCAGTCGAATGCGTGCGAGGACATGAGGTCTCCATCGGGGCCGGTCGCTGCGGCCCGGGGTCAAGGTCAGCGGTTGACTGGCATCTTGTCCCGAAGGCTGGCGGTGCGCCAGCGGGCAATACCTGTCCCGCGCCTCTGTGTTGCTGGCGTGTGAACGTAACGCAATGCAAAGCAGATGCGTCAGTGTCAACACGGTGTCGTCTGCCGCCGTTGTTTGCTCACCTTGTTCAACAGCCCTGGAGTCCACCAGATGCAAGCCCTGAAGACCGTGAAGACCCTGTCCCTGATCCCCGCACTGCTGATCGCTGGTGCAGTCATGGCCCAGACGCCTGCAGCTCCCGCCGCCACCCCGGCCCCAGCTCCCGCCAAGACGGAAGCCAAGGCTGAGATGAAGCCGGAAGCCAAGACCGAAGGCACCGCTGAGAAGAAGACGACCCATCACAAGGCCGGCACCAAGCATCACAAGGCTGAGAAGCCCGCTGCCAAGGCGTCCGAAGCCGCCAAGTAATTTCTCCAGGACGATGGTGCCGCCTCGAGCGCGGCACCGTCACTGAAAGCCGCCCTCCGGGGCGGCTGCCGTCGTTGTGGAGCGCGCTTGAACAAGGTCTTGCGACGCTTTGCGCAACGGCGGTGGATGGATCAGATGGGCGCGGTGCCTGCGGTATCGCCGGTGGGACGGCTCACCTTACCCTTGCGTTGGTGAGAGAAGCGAATATTGATTGAGGGCGCTGCCCCCGCGATTGCGCTGAGTCCGGAGGCAGGGCGAATGCGCGGGACGCCCCCCGCGCCAGTCATTCAAGCTGCCTGCGCGAGGCGGGTGATGGGAATCACACGCTGGGCAGAGCCGCTCCCGCAGCTCACGCCATGCGCGGCGGCACAAGCCTGCAGCGCTTCATCAAACACCTGGCGCGCGCAGTCGTGACAGCTGCCGCAGGCCGAGGCGACCTGCGTCTCGTCCTGAAGCACTTCGAAGTTGTGCACGCCTTCGGCCACGCTGCGGCGGATGTCGCGGTCGGAAACTCGATGGCAGAGGCAGAGGATCATGGTGGCGTCAGCGACCCGTTTCTGGGATGCGGTGGATGCTAACGCAAACAAGAATTCCTCTCAATTGATCGATCAAGACCTTTGATGATGTGGGGATCTACGTTCTTCCAACGTACAAAACAGGCGTAAAAAACCCCGCCGCAGCGGGGTTTGATGCATGGACGTTCGCCCGACGCGGGCGGCGCCGTCGGCGGAGCACCGGCCTCGTCGCCCGGCAGACCCACAGGCGCGCTGCGGTCTGACTCAGTCCGACGGGCCTTCACCCATCTGCGTCTGCAGCCAGTTCTGCTCACCCACCTGAGCCACCAGATCGATCTGGGTTTCCAGATGGTCGATGTGATCTTCGGTGTCCTTCAGGATCTCTTCCAGCACTTCGCGCGACACATAGTCCCGCACGGATTCGCAGTAAGCGATGGCTTCCTTCAGCAGCGGATGGGAACCGGTTTCGATCTTCAGATCGCAGTGCAGCACTTCCACTGCGTTCTCGCCGATGAACAGCTTGCCCAGGTCCTGCAGGTTCGGCAGGCCTTCCAGCATCAGGATGCGATCCATCAGCTTGTCGGCGTGCTTCATCTCCTCGATGGATTCCTGGTATTCGTGCTTGGCCAGGCGCTCAAAGCCCCAGCTCTTGAGCATGCGGTAATGCAGGAAGTACTGGTTGATGGCCGTCAGCTCATTCTTCAGCTGGGCATTGAGATATTCGATGACCTTGGCATCACCCTTCATGTTCTTCTCCTGGAACGAAATCCGAAATCCATCAAAAGCGGGCGCGCGGCCCGCAACGGGCGGATTCTCGTTCAGTCCCTACGCCGTGTGGGGACAAAACCCGGCCCCAACGCTCTTTTTGCGAAGCGTTCGCAGCCGTACTTACAAGCGGCTCGCCGCTCACGCGCAGCACGGCAACACCCCTCACGAAGAATTAGTTTGCTATTGCGAATCGTTCTCATCTAAGATGCGTGCATGACTGCTTATCACCACACCCCGACCGAGGCCCTGCCGGCCGCCGCGCTGGACGTCAGCGCGCGCGTGGCCGCATCAGGTTCGCCGCGCCACGATGCGGTATCCCTGCCCCAGCGGCGGCGCGTCAGCAGCGAAGCGCTGCTGGGCAACGAGCGGGAAGTGGAGATCGAGCACTCCGGGCAGTTGTACCGGCTGCGTCTGACGTCGCTGGGCAAGCTGATCCTGACCAAGTGAGCAGGTGTCGGCGGGATGTCGCTTGGTGAGCGGCTGGGCCGTCGAGCCACTGAGTCGTTGACCGTTGACCGTAGACCGTAGACAGCTGAGTCGGTGATCCGGTGAGCTGTTGGACCGCTGCAGCGGGTCCGCGCGCCGGCATCCGGATAAGAGGGGCTGACACTCTTCCACCGCATGCGGCTCCGGCCTCCAGGCCATCGACCACGGTGTCGCCTCGCCCCATGCACCAGCATCACGACCTGTCAGGCCGCTTACCCCCGGTCTCACCGTCAAGTCTGGCGTAGTCGCCTGCGTCGTACTGCTTCCGTTCTTTTCGTTCTTCTACCCTTCCACGCACAAGCCCGCGTCGCGCCAGCCCGTGCGAGATCCTTCAGGACCTCAGCACCATGTCTCTGCGCCAGACGCCCGTCGCGCTTGCCCTCTCCGTGGCCTTCCCGCTGGTCTTTGCGCCGGCAACACCGCCTGCGTTCGCGCAGTCCGTGACACCGGCCTCGCCTCCCGCCCCTTCCCAGGCCGCAACCGGAGCCAAACTGTCGGCCACCGCGCCAGCCGCATCACCAGCAGCCCGTCAGGCCGCACCCCACACCGCACCGCCCACGGCCCCCCAGGCCGGATCAGACGCGGCGTCCCAGCCGGCATCGCACCCGAGATCTTCGGCCGCGACCTCCGCGCCCACCCAGCCCCTGGGTGACATCACCGTCAGCGCCACCCGGACCGAACGCGCCACCACCGCCGTCCCCAACACGGTGACGGTGATCACCCGCAAGGACCTCGACCGCCGCGACGCCCGCGACCTGAAGGACCTGCTCAGCGACGAAGTCGATCTCTCGGTCAAGGCGATGACGCCCCGCTTCACCGCCGCCGGTGCCTCCACGGGCCGCGCCGGCAACGAGGGGATCAACATCCGCGGTCTCGAGGGCAACCAGGTGCTGATGATGGTGGACGGCATCCGCATCCCGCAGAGCTTCGCCTTCGGCCCGTTCGCCAGCGGCCGGGCCGACTTCGTCGATCTGGACAGCCTCTCCGCCGCAGAAGTGCTGCGCGGCCCGGCGTCCACCAGCTACGGCAGCGACGGTCTGGCCGGTGCGCTGGTCATGCGCACGCTGTCCCCCGATGACCTGCTCAAGGACGGCAAGACCTTCGCCGGCTACGCCAAGCTGGGCCTGCAAACGGTGGACAGCTCCAGGACCGCCAGCACGGCGCTGGCTTTCGGTAGCGGGGACTGGTCCAGCCTGATTCAGGCCTCGATTCGCCGCGGCCACGAGACCCGGAACCAGGGCGACGACCACGCCGCCAACAGCACCCGCACGGCGCCGAACCCGACCGACATCGACACCCGAAGCGTCCTGGCCAAGCTGGCCTACCGGGTGAATGCCGCCAATCGCCTGACCGGCACGGCGGAATACCGCGAGCGCAAGATCGACACCGACGTGCTCACCGGCCTGACCGTTCCCACCGCGACACCCGCCGCCACGGCGGTCATTGGCCTCACCGCCAACGACCGCATGGATCGCAAGCGCGTGTCCCTGGAGCATCGCTACGAAGACCTCAACGCCCTCTGGGTCCAGCAGGCCACGACCCAGATCTACGTGCAGGACAGCCAGACCGAGCAGTATTCCTACGAAGACCGCAACACCGCCGCGGACCGCACCCGCTACACCGACTACCAGGAGCATCTGATCGGCCTGAGCACCCAGGCGCAGACCCAGTGGCAGAACCAGCGCCTGAGCTATGGCGTGGATGTAAGCCGCAACCACATCGAAGCGGTGCGCGACGGCACCGTGCCGCCGGCGGGCGAAACCTTCCCCAGCCGCCCTTTCCCCAAGACCCGCTACCAACTGGCCGGCGCCTTTCTTCAGGATGAGATCGAGTTCGGCAACGTCTCGCTGATCCCGGCCCTGCGTTTCGAGCATTACCGGCTCACGCCCGACACCACCGGCTACGCCGGACAGGCGGTGAAGCTGTCCGACCACGCCCTCACCCCGCGGCTGGGCGCCGTCTGGCGCGCAACCGAATGGCTGCAGCCCTATGTGCAGTGGTCGCAGGGCTTTCGCGCGCCCACGCCGGATCAGGTCAACAACGCCTTTGCCAATCCGCTCTACGGCTATTCGAGCATCGGCAATCCGAATCTGAAACCGGAGCATGCGAACAGCTGGGAGCTTGGCGTGCGAGGCGGTCTCGGCAAGGACGTCCGCTGGCAGCTCAGCGCCTACGACAACCGCTACCGTGACTTCATCAGCCAGGAAGTTGTGAGCGGCTCGCTGGCCACCGCCAACCTCGTCTATCAGTACATCAACCTCAGCCAGGCGCGCATCAAGGGCGCCGAAGCCCGCGCCGTGTGGGATGTGGCCACCGGCCTGTCGCTTCATGCGGCGCTCGCGTACGCAGAGGGCCACAGCACCGTGGACGGCGTGGAGTCGCCGCTCAACACGGTGCAGCCGCTGCGAGCGACGCTGAGGGCCCGCTACGAGCGCGGTGATTGGTCCGGCTGGGCCAGCCTGCAGCACAGCAGTCGCAAGAAGGCGTCCGACATCAGCAGCGGCGGCAGCACCGCCGCGCCGTTCGCCCCGGGCGCGTACCAGGTGGTGGATCTGGGCGGCGCCTACCGCATCAACCCGACGCTGAGCCTGTCCGCCGCCGTCACCAACCTCTTCGACCGCAAGTACTGGCGCTGGGGCGACGTCTCCGGCGTGGCTGCCAACAGCACCGTGCTGGACAGCTACACCGCCCCGGGCCGCGCGCTGCAGGTGTCCCTGCGCGCCGATTTCTGACCGATGCCGCCGACTCACAAGGAGCTCCCCATGCATGAAGCCCGCTACACCGCCCTGCGCCAGGCCTTCGCGACGGCGCGCCAGGAACGCCGCGCACGCCACCGTGACATTGCCGACGCGCTGAAGATCTCCGAAGGCGAACTGCTGGCCGCCCATCTGGGCGCCTTCACCGATGCGGAATCCCCGCTCAAGGCGCGTCGCCTGCGCGCGGACTGGCAGTCGCTGATCGGCGCACTGGAGCCGCTGGGCACCGTCATGGCGCTGACGCGCAACGACGCCTGCGTGCATGAGAAGGTGGGCGTGTACCGCCAGGTGAGCGCCTTCGGCCCGCAGCGCCAGACCGGTCTGGTGCTGGGCGGCGACATTGACCTGCGCCTCTTCTTCGGCCAGTGGCAGCACGGCTTTGCCGTCACCGAGCGGCTGGCCGATGGCGCCTTGCAACGCAGCCTGCAGTTCTTCGACGCTGCGGGCGTCGCCATCCACAAGATCTTCCTCAAGCCCGAGAGCGACCGGGCCGCCTACGAGGCGCTGGTGGCGCAGTTCGAGTCCGACGATCAAGCGCCCGGCCTGAGCCTGGGCGAGGCCTGGCAGGAGCCTGCGGAGCGCCCCGACAACGCCATCGACATCGCCGCCTTCCAGGCCGAATGGGCCGACCTGCGCGACACCCATGATTTCTTCGGCCTGCTCAAGCGCCACGGACTGAGCCGCGTGCAGGCCCTGCGACTGGCCGAACCACGATTCGTGCAACCGTTGCCGCTGTCCGCGGCCCAGGACCTCCTGAGCCGCGCCGCCCAGCAAGGCGTGTCGATCATGGTGTTCGTGGGCAATCCCGGCATCATCCAGATCCACAGCGGGCCGATCCAGAAGGTGGCCATGATGGGCTCGTGGATCAACGTGCTGGATCCAGGCTTCAACCTGCACCTGCGCGAGGACCATATCGCCGCGGCCTGGCTGGTGCGCAAGCCCACCACCGACGGGCTGGTCTGTTCGATGGAGCTGTTTGACCGTCAAGGCCGCACCATCGCGATGCTCTTCGGTGAACGCAAGCCGGGTCAGGCGGAACGTTGCGACTGGCGCCAGCTGTTGGAGAGCCTGGTGGAAGGACCAACGGAGACGGTGCCATGCTGACCCGCCGTCACTGGCTGGCCTCGACCCCCGCCCTGGTCACCCTGGCGGCCCTGCCGGGGCTGATGCTGCCCCGCAGCGCCCGGGCCGCGCCGCAGCGGGTGGTGAGTGTGGGCGGCGCGCTCACCGAGATCATCTACGCCATGGGGGCCCAAGGTGACCTGGTGGGCGTGGACAGCACCTCGCTCTATCCCGCCGATGCCACCCGGCTTCCCAATGTGGGCTATGCGCGCACGCTGGCCGCGGAAGGCCTGCTGTCGCTCGCCCCCACGATGATCGTGGCGACCGAGGAAGCCGGGCCGCCCGCCGTGCTGAATCAACTGCAATCGGCACGGGTGCCGCTGCATGTGCTGCGCGCCGACCACCGCTTCGAAGGGGTGGTCGAGCGGACCCGCAAGCTGGGCGACCTGCTCGCGAGGCCGGTCCAGGCCCGCACGCTGATCGACGGTCTGCAGCAGTCGTGGGCGCAGACACAGACGACGGTCGCCCGCGTCAGCGCCGGTCATCCCGCACCGCGTGTGCTGTTCGTGCTGTCCAATGCCGGCCATCAGGCGCGCATCTCCGGCAGCGGCACGGCGGCGGACGCGATGATCCGATACGCAGGCGCCCTCAATGCGTTGGGCACGGTGCAGGGTTACCAAACCTTGTCGCCCGAAGCGGCCATCGCGGCGGCACCGGACGTCATCCTGGCCACATCTCAAGGCATGGATGCCGTCGGCGGCATCGACGGGCTGCTGCGTCTGCCAGGGCTGGCCCAGACGCCGGCCGCCCGGCGCCGCCGGGTCGTCAGCCTGGAGACGATGGAAATGCTGGGCTTCGGCCCGCGTCTGCCGCAGGCGCTGGCCCAGTTGGCCACGGCGCTGCATGCGGGCGCTTCCGCCTGAGGCCACGCCATGAGCGCGCTCGGCCCTGCCCTCTCCAACCGCCTGGCGACCGTGCGGCGCCCGTGGCCTCGCCATGCCGCGACGATGGGTGCCCTGCTGGCGGCGCTGGTGCTGGCTTCGCTGATGGCCCTGCATCTGGGCGCGGTGTCGATCTCGCCGTCCGACTGGCTCGCCGGCCCCTGGCAGCGGGACACCGCCACGGCGAGTGCCCACGTGCTGTGGCAGTTGCGCCTGCCGCGTGTGGTGCTGACGCTGTCCGTGGGTGCGGCATTGGGCCTTGCCGGCACATTGTGTCAGGCACTGTTTCGCAATCCGATGGCGGAGCCGGGCCTGCTGGGGGTCACCAGTGGGGCGGCGGCGGCCGTGGCATTGACCCTGACCCTGTTTGCCGGCCTGCATATGGCGCTGCCCGCCCAGGCCCGCCTGTGGGTCACGCCCGCCGTCGGCTTCATTGGCGCGCTGGCGGTGTGCATGGCGCTGCAACGGCTGTCCCGCTGGCTGGCGCCCGGCTCCATCGCCGCCTTGCTGTTGTGCGGCCTGGCGCTGCAGGCGATGACCTTCGCATGGGTCGGCCTGTGCAGCTTCCTCGCCAATGACGACCAATTGCGAGCCATCAATTTCTGGACGCTCGGCTCGCTGGCCGGCGCCACCTGGACCATGGCTGCGGTCATGGCGACGGCCGTGCTGCTGCTGGGCAGTGGGGCGCGCGCGCTGGCACCGCAGCTCAATGCGCTGGCGCTGGGCGAAGCGGCCGCGGCGCATGTCGGCATCGACGTGGACCGCCTGCGCCGCCGCACCATCACCATCGTGGCGTTGCTGGCGGCCCTGGCGGTGGCGTGGTGCGGCAGCATCGGTTTCATCGGACTGATGGCGCCTCACCTGGCACGCCAGATCGTGGGCGCCGACCTGCGACGACTCTGGCCGACGGCCATGATGACGGGCGCACTCCTGCTGCTGATGGCCGACACCCTGGCCCGCACGCTGGCCGTGCCTGCGGAGATTCCGGTGGGCGTGTTCAGCGCCTTGATCGGCGCCCCATGGTTCCTGCTGCTGCTGCGCACGACGGTGCGACGCATGGGGAGCGCCTGATGCTGGTGATGCACGACGTCTGCGTGGACATGGGCCGTCTGCGCCTGGGGCCGATCCACCTGCGCCTGGCGGCCGGGGAGCGCGTGGCCATCCTCGGCCCGAGCGGCGCCGGCAAGTCCACGCTGCTGCGCCTGATGGCACGCGAGCTGCGGCCGTCGCGCGGGGAGGTGCTGCTGGATCGCCGACCCCTGGCGCATTGGTCCGCCAGCGATCTGGCCCGCCGTCGGGCAGTGCTGCCGCAGCAGCATGGCGTCGCGTTCGGCCTGCCAGTGGAACTGGTGGTGGCTCTGGGCCGTGTGGCGAGGCAGAGCGATGGCAGGCAGGATTGCATCGTTCAGGAGGCGCTGGCCCAGGCCCAGGCAGAGCACCTGCAGGGGCGGCGCTTTGACACCCTCTCCGGCGGCGAGCAGGCGCGGGTGCAACTGGCGCGTGTGCTGGCGCAGGTTTGGGACGAGCGGGACGGCCTGCTGCTGGTGGACGAGCCGCTCGCGGCGATGGATCCGGGCTTGACCCTTTCCCTGATGCAGTCGATGCGACGCTTCGCGGCGGCGCGCGGACATGCGCTGGTGGCGGTACTGCACGATCTCAATCTGGCGATGAATCACTTTGACCGTCTGTGGATGGTCAAGGACGGGCAGTTGATCGCGGACTGCGATGCGGTGCCGGCCACGGTGCCGCTGCTGGAGCAGCTCTACGGGACCCGGCTGCGTCTGCTGCAGGACCAGCATGGCATGGCGGTGTTACCGGTGATGGGGCGGGAGGTGCCGTTGACAGGTACTCACGCACAGGCGCAGGAGCCGCTGCAGCAGACGTTGCATGCCATGGAGGCACGGCGATGAGCGTTCAGGGATTACCGTGGCCGCGCTCGTTCAACGCCGAAAGACGCAGCGTCGAGCGCCCGAGCGCCGGGAAAACAGTGACGCTGGAGACAGCGCCCGCACGCCCCGGCAACGCGCCCATCGCACCGCGCAGCATCCCGCGCCCGCCAACAGAAACCGTCCTCGCTACTGCAATGCCGCGGGCAGCCTCCTGGCCCTGGGCGGCAGCGACCCTGGTGGTGCACGGCATGGTGCTGGCGGCAATGAGCGTGACCTGGCCGCACAAGACGACGGCGCCGACACCGGCAGCACGGCCTACCTCCATGCAATGGGTCGCGGTGCGGCCGCTCTCCCTCCCTGCCCCCACCCGGCGCGCACAAGAACTTCCACGTCCTCCCGCGCCCAAGGTCGCGTGGCCGGCATCGCCGGTGCTCCCGATTCCACCACTCGCGATCAGCGATCTGCCGGGCTACCCGGCCGGTGCAGGATCGTCGCCTCCGCGATCGGAATTGCAAGCTTCATCGCGGCGGTGGCCACCGCAGGCAGCAGAGACGGTGGATACGGCGGAGGCCGCTGAGACGGCTGCGTTCCACCCCGATGTCTCGAAGACCATCGCAGCGACCGCAGCGCCTTCTGCCGCCCGCTCGGCCCTTCCCGACACATCGCCGCAGCCTGCGTCCTTCCCTGCCAACCACCAGCAATGCCAGGACACCCAAACCGCCCGCTTCTACCCCGCCCTGCTGCGTGACCGCGGCGTGCAGGGTCTCGTCCGCCTCCGGGTGAAGGTGGATGACAACGGCCGCGCTGCCGAGGTGCTGATTGCCGACGGGAGCGGCTTCCGCCTGCTGGACGAAGCCGCACGCCGGGTGGCGGAGTCCTGCCCGTACGTACCCGCGCGTGAAGGGGGTCAGCGGGTGTCGAGCTGGATCGAATACGCAGTCCGGTTCGCCCTTTCGCCGCCCTCATCGGCGCTTTAGCGATGTCAGAAGGAGTCCACCATGTGTGACAAGCCCACCCTGTTCAGCCGCCTGCCCCTGGCCGAGCCTCTGCCCGCCAGGTCGGGACTCGAAGTCTCTGCCCGCGCCATCGCCGGCCTGCCCACCCCCCCCGCCTCCAGCCCCGCCGACGCGCCGCCCATCGAGCTGCCCACAGCCCGCGGTTCCCGTCGCCGTCGACTATGGGAGCTCCCCACCCAGTCGCTCTGCCCGGTCATCGGCGTCTGCCTGCCGATGCAGCTGCTGCGCCGCCGGCTGGGCAAGCTGCTGGGTGGTCAGGCCCAGGCCAACGACTATGAACTGCATTGCGGCGCCATCAATGAATGCGGCCATCGAGGACCCGTCGCCGAAGCACTGCAGAAGGAGCTGGATCAGCGTTATGCCATCGCCCTGAAGCAGTCGTCCCAGCACAAGACACCGGAGGCCCTGGGTCGGTTCTGGACCGCCGCCCAGAACGGCAACGATGTGGCCGGCGCCCTGTGGTCCACCCTGACCCATGCCCGTTGCGATGCCGCCTTGCAGGAGCAGGTGCTGCGAGACATCCACATGCTGCAGCATCAGGTGGGCGCCGCCAACCGTGCCGACCTGCAGCGCATGGATGCCCTGGAAGATGAGAACGCCGTGCTGGGCCGTGAGCTCGCACTGGCCCAGTCCCGCAGCACCCGTTTGCTGGCCGAGCGGGCCCAGCAGCTGGAGGCGAGTCAGGCCGAGTGCCTGCGCCTGCGCGGAGAGCTGATGGCGCGGGACATGATGATGGCCGGACTTCGCGACGAGCTGCAGCAGCTGGAAGACAGCGTCCCGGGTCTTCGCCACCGCCATGAGCAGGCCCGGCAACTGCAGCATCAGCAGGACCGCATCCACCAGCTGGAGCGCGCCCTGCTGACGGCGCAGCAGACGGCCGAGCGGGAGCAGCGCCGCTCGCTCGAACTACAGCGGCAGCTGGAGGCGATGGAAGCCCGCGCGCATCAACCGCTGGAGGAGATGACCGTGTCAGAACCGTCACTCCCGTCGCTGGACGAGCGCGCCGTACTCTGTGTGGGGGGCCGCCCGGCGGTGGTGCCGATCTACCGGCAACTGATTGAACGCACCGGCGGCCGCTTCCTGCATCACGATGGCGGCGAAGAAGATGCGGTGACCAAGCTCGACGCCAGCCTCGCTGCCGCGGATCTGGTGATCTGCCAGACCGGCTGCATCAGTCACGATGCGTATTGGCGGGTGAAGGACCATTGCAAGCGGCATGGCAAGCAATGCGTGTTTGTGGATAAACCCAGCGCCAGTGGCCTGCGGCGAGCCCTGTGCACCCTCAAGGAAGAGAGCGCCGTACCCGAGCCCCCCGAGGCGCCGCCGCACGCCATCAGCAGCAAGTGACCCGAGCAGCCCCTGATCCGCGCCGCCAAGGTCATTCCGCCGGGCCGGCCTCCACCAGCCGATCCAGCAGGACCACCGCCGCGCGAAGCGTGTCCTGCTCCTGCTGCGTGAACTGCGCGGTGATCGCCTGGGCCAGCCATTGCGTCCGGCGCCGTCGGCCTGCAGCCGCCTCGGCTTGCCCGGCGGGTGTGAGCTCCACCAGAAAGCCTCGCCCGTCCGCAGGATCCGGACGTCGCTCGACCTGACCCAGCGCTTCCATCCGCCCCACGACGAGCCGCATGGATTGATGGGACACCCCCCGGCTGTCCGCCAGCGCGGCCACGCTGACAGGCCCGTTTCGATCCAGCTGCGCCAGGGCATCGCCTTGCGCCGACGACTGGGTGCCGGAGGCCTGCCGGACCGCCCGCACCAGGCGACCCACCACGTCTCGCAAAGATTCGGCCAACTGCGCCACATCGTCTTCAGTCGCGGACGCAACCGCTCCACGCGACGACGGCTCTGAATCCGGACGATTGCTCATGCTCGTGCCGCTTGAAGACGCGCCAGAACGCTCGGCAGGGTGTTGATTCCCCAGTGCTCCACATATTGGCCCCCCTGCACTCGAACAATGTCGATCACTTCAATGGCGAGCTCGCGGCCGGTGGGCGGTACCCCCATCAGCGTTGCGGTATGCCGGCCGCTGACCGTCTTCCGTGTGGTCACCTTGTCGCCTTCACAGACCTGATCGTGGATCGTCACGCGCAGATCGCTCAGCGCCGGGCGCAGCACCTGATCAAAGGTATTCCACAGGCCTTCGGGCCCATCTGGCGCGCCCGCCGGCGCAGACCGGTTCACGAATTGGGGGGCGACCAGCTCATCAAAGGCGGCCCGGCGTCCCTCCTGAATGACTTCCTGATTGAAACGCTGGACGACCTGCTTCGGGTTCAACGGCGACATGACAGCTCCTTGCCGTTCGACATTGAACGGGTTGACGCCGATTTTATACAGCCTAGTTGTATATATTCAAGCGGTCGCTCGTCAGGGTCAAACCTTCGCCGCCCCCGGCTGGGGCACCGGCTCCGACCGCGTCGGCCCATTGCGTCCCTGCGCGGCCAGATGCCGCCGGGAACCCAGACGCTCCGCATACAGCCAGGTGAACTCAGCGCCCACCAGAAAGACCTGCGCCGAGTAATAGACCCACACAAAAATCACCGCCACCGAGCCCGCCGCGCCGAATCCGCTGGCGACCCCGGTCTTGCCGATGTAGAGCCCGATCAGCACCCGCCCAATGGTGAACAGCAGCGCCGTCACCGCCGCCCCCACCCAGACGTCCGACCATGCCACCTTCACCCGCGGCATCACCTGATAGATCAGCGCAAAGACCGCCGTGGTCATCGCAAACCCCACGCCGGCATTGATCACCTGCAGCAGCCATTCCCAGCCCCCGAACCAGCCGCCCCACCACTTGCCCAGCGCCGACACCACGGCCCCGGTCACCAGCGACACCAGCAGCAGGAAGGCCACGCCGACGATCATGCCGAAGCTCAGCAGCCGCGCCCGCAGCAGATTCCAGATGCCGCTCGTGCGCGCCCGTGCCGGCGCGCGCCAGATGCGATCGAGTGCATCCTGCAACTCAGCGAACACAGTCGTTGCGCCGATCAGAAGAATCACCACCCCAATGACCGTGCCCAGAATGCCAGTGCTGGGTTTGCTCACATGGGCCAGCATCTCCTGGATGCCCTCCGCTGCCTGCGTCCCCATCAGCCCGTCGATCTGCCCGAACAGCTCGCCGCGCACCGCATCCTCGCCGAAGACCAGACCCGCGAGCGAGATCACGATGACCAGCAGCGGCCCCAGCGAAAACACCGAGTAGTAAGACAGCGCCGCACCCATGCTGGGCGCGTAGTCGTCGATCCAGGCGGACAAGGCATCCTTGACCAATGCCCACCAGGTGCGCGGCGAGCGGCGCGACCACCGGACCGCTGATGCGGGTGCGGCTGTGCCAGCTCCGGCGTCGGCCGCAAGTTCAGACTTGGACGGTCGGCCATCGGGGGCCGCAGGCGAGGCATTGGAGTGAATGACGGACATGGCGCACAAGGGTTGGCAGCGTCCCGCTGGTCGGCAACCGGCGCTCCCACTCAGCGACTGTCTGGCGACTCGACAAACGACCCCTGTTTGACGCACAGTCGGCCAGACCTTGATGTCGGCCGTGACAGCCCGGCCGCCCCACACCGGCGGCAGTGACTTGCCAGCATCTACCCGGTTTCAGGCGAAGCGGCCAGTTCCCTGGCCGCGCCCCGGCGTTCAGCCCTGTGTCCCTTCTATGGAGCCCCCATGTTCGACCACGTCAAATTCGGAGTGCGTGACTACGCCGTCAGCAAGGCGTTTTATCTAAAGGCCCTGGCGCCGCTCGGCATCACCGGGAGCCACGAGGCCGGAGGCGGTATCGAGATCGTCGGACGCGGCGACTCATCGCTCTGCCTGGAGCCCACCACCGGCACACCGCTGCCACTGCATATCGCTTTCATTGCCGACAGCCGGGAGATGGTGGACGCCTTCCATCGCGCCGCGCTGGAAGCAGGGGGCACCGACCATGGCGCGCCGGGTTACCGCCCGCGGTACCACGCCGGTTACTATGCGGCGTTCATCCTCGACCCCGACGGCCACAACATCGAAGCGGTGTTTCATGACCGCTCCAGGACGTCGGGCTGACGCTCAATGACTCCGCAGTGCGAAAGACATGGCCCAAGGTAAACGGATCTCTGTCGACATCAATGAAGGCGCTCTGACTGCCATTCGCGATCTGGGTGTACAGGCGAAGTCGGCTCGCGTGGCGGCGGGCGACAGCCAGGGCACGGCGGCCACCCGGCTCGGCGTACATGTACAGACGATCGGCCGCATTGAAGCGGGCGAGGCCGGCGTCGCCATTGGCCATGTGTTCGGACTGCTCGCGCTCTACGGCGTGTTGCCCTCCGCTTCGCCGATGACTGGAGCTTCCGCCACGGGGACCACCGCCCTGCCAGTGACCGGGGCGCTCCCACCCGCCAGTCGGGTCACCTGAGGGGCGCCCGCGCCGGCTTCCACCCGCGCCCGTCTCCACCGGCTCGCCATCCGCCAATGAGGGCGGACCGGCGCCTTCAAAATCTGCAACGCCTGTTTCCGCACGGACATATCGCCCGTGCGTCAGGTACGCTCACGCCAGCAAGGGGACCGAAGTCCCCAATGAGGTTGATTCATGGTCATCGAAAGGCTCTGGCTTCGCTGGCTGGTGGCTGCGGGCGTCCTGGGTGCCGCCACCTGGCTCAACATGCTGCTGCAGCCGTCGCTGGATGGCCGCGCGCCCTTGCTGCCTTATTTCCCGGCGCTGGTGATCGTCGGTCTGACCTGCGGGCTGAGCTCAGCGCTGATGCTGCTGCTCGGCGCCTGCCTCTGCGTGATGTATTGGTGGATCAAACCTCTTGGTGTGATCTGGCCGGTCGAATCGCTGGCGGATGCCCTGCTGCTGGTGCTGTTCATCTGCGCCGGGCTGCTGGTCTCCATCGTCTCGGCCTGGGCGGGGCGTCTCATGGAGAAAGAACGCCTGATCCGCCGCCGACTCAATCTCGCGCTCGCGGCCGGCCGCATGGTGACCTGGGACTGGGATGTCGCCACCGGCTTTGCCACCACGGCGGGCGGCGTGCATGAGCTCTTCGGCACCCGCTGGAAAACGATGGACGACATGCTGGCCAACCTGCCGGCCGAGGACGCCCATCGATTCCGCGAGCGTTATCAATATGCGGTGAATGCCGGCGGACGTTTCAGCGTCTCCGCGCCGATGACACGACCGGACAACGGCGACGTGGTGTGGACCCAGATGGACGGCTACGTCACCCTGGACGCCAAGGGCCGCGCTGCCCATGCCTACGGCGTGACGGTGGACGTCACGGCGCAGCAGCAAGCGCTGCGCGCCAGCCAGGCCGCCGAGGAGCGTTTCCATCTGGCGCTCGAAAGCGGCAAGGTGATGGCCTGGGAATGTGATCCGCAGGGACGCTACACCTGGGCCTACAACGTGCCGATGGGCCTGACCCGGGAAAGCCTGATCGGCGCGGAGGTCGGCAGCCTGGTCGGCCAGCCGGAATATGCACAGATCATCCGCGACGCGGCGGTGTCCGGGGACACGGTCAATGTCGCCCAACATGCCACCCATGCCGGCGGCACCTTCCACCTGCTCACCTCGCTCAAACCGGTGAAGGATGCGGACGGTCGGGTGCGGCGGGTGCTGGGCGCGACGGTGGACGTCACCGAGCTCACCGCGGCGCAGGAACAGTTGCGTCATGAAAACCAGCGCAAGGACGCCTTCCTGGCCACGCTGGCGCATGAGCTTCGCAACCCCATGGCGCCCATCCGGTATGCGGTGACCATGCTGCGCCAGGCTCAGAGCGATGACCTGCGGCAGCGCGCGGTCGACATCATTGCCCGCCAATCGGCGCACATGGCGCGGCTGCTGGACGATCTGCTGGACATGAGCCGCATCACCCGCAACGTGATCGAGCTCAAGCGGCAGGTGATCGACCTGCGCGCGGTGGTGCGCCAGGCGCTGGAGGCGGTGGAGCCTCTGTACAGCCAGATGAAGCACCAGGTCTCGCTCTCCCTGCCGGCCACGCCGGTGCTGGTCGATGGCGATCCCACCCGGCTGCAGCAGGTGCTGTCCAACCTGCTGGACAACGCCGCCAAGTATTCTCCGATCCCCGGCGAGGTGCGGGTGGAAGTGGCGGTTGATCACCGCCATGCGAAGGTCACCGTCACCGACACCGGCATCGGCATCTCCCCCGACAAACAGCCGCAGGTCTTCGAGCTGTTCACACGCCTGGAGGACAAGGGGGCCGGCCCGTCGGGCCTGGGCATAGGCCTGGCGGTGTCGCGCCAGCTGGTGCTGCTGCATGGCGGCAGCATCCATGTGGAGAGCGAAGGCGCAGGCCGTGGCAGCCGCTTTGTGGTGTGTCTGCCGCAGGTGGAGGCGCCGGTGCAGACGGCGGAGGAGCGGAGCCCGCCCGCCGTGGCGCAGGCATCTTCCTCCGACCGCCGGGTGCTGGTGGTGGACGACAACACCGATGCGGCGGACACCTTGTCCGAGGTGCTTCGCGGTGCGGGTTACGAGACGGTGGTGGCTTACAGCGGTGAAGAGGCGCTCGCCCGTTTCGAGCAGCTGCGGCCCCGCGCCGTGCTGCTGGACATCGGGTTGCCCGGGCTTTCGGGCCTGGAAGTGGCGCGACGGCTGCGCGCGCAGAACGGGGACGCCCCACTGACCTTGATCGCCATCACCGGTTGGGGACAGCATGCCGACCGTCAGGCGACGGCCCAGGCCGGGTTCGATGCGCATCTGGTCAAGCCGATCGAGTTTGCAGAGCTGGAACAGACGCTCGCCCGTCTGCTGGACGCCGCGCCGGCCTGAGGCGTTCACAGGCAGTGACATCGCCGCTGACGCCGCAGCGGCGTTTGACGGGGGCCGGCGTCGCCATGGCCGGGTGTGGCGCGAATGCCGCGATCGCCCATGGCGAGCCGCCAAAAATGGAAACAGAAGGTGACGCCTGGGGCGCCGCCCCCTGTCAAAGGCCTGCATGGCCGATGCGGTCCCATCACGCGCCCGCCCCTCGGTGCGCCGTCTCGCTTGTCCCCTGGATCAGCGATGCGGCAGAGCGCCTAGCTCAAGGACGCACTGCAGGCGTACAGCGACGGCCACCCATCAGTGGGAGTGGGGGACGCCCGTCCTTGCGATAAGGTGCGCGTCGCGTCCGGCGCGGCCGGAGGCTTTCTCTCCTTCCCCCTGGAGTCGCTCCATGACCCACCTGTTGTCGCCGTCGTCCCCCGGCCTGTCCCTGCGCCCCGGCGCAGTCCTCTCCGCCCCTTCCCGTGTGGCCGCCAGAGCCGTCACGATGGCCGTGACGCTCGCCCTCGCCGGGCTGCTCGGCGCCTGTGGCAAACAGGGCGCGACGCTGGGCGAAGGCGGATCGGAAATCAGCGGCTCGGCGGGTCCCGCCGGTGCCAACAAGGCCAATCGTGAACTGATGAAGTGCGACGCCCCGGTCGCCACGCTTGCGCTGGTGGAGAACCCCAACGGCTACGTCACCACAGGCGCGAACAACCTGCCCTCGACCCCACTGCCGCTGGTGCGCCTGCTGGCGCAGCAAAGCGGCTGCTTCCGGGTGGTGGACCGTGCGGCGGGCCTGCGCGCCACCATCAAGGAGCAGGAACTCAAGGACGCCGGCATTCTTCGCAAGGAAGGCAGCACCGTGTCCAAGGGCAAGGGCTATGAAGCGCAGTACACCCTGACGCCCAGCCTGACCTTCAGCGAACAGGACGCTGGCCGTCAGGTCGGGGGCCTGCTGGCGATGATCCCGGGACTGGCCCGTTTTGTCGGCGCCGCAGAGCATGTGAAGCTGAAAGAAGCGCAGGTGGCGCTGCTGCTGACCGACAACGAGACCACCGAACAGGTGGCTGCCGCGACGGGCTCGGTCCGCGTGACCGACCTGGGCATGGGCGGGCTGGTGCTGGGCAAACTTGGCGGCGCTGCGGGCGCAGGCTGGGCCAACAGTAATGAGGCCAAGGTCATCGCCGCCGCGTTCCTGGACGCGCACAACCAATTGGTGGTGCAGGCCCGGGCGCTGGCCGCGAAGGACCTGCCGGAGCCGGTGCCCACCCGGAAAGTCAAAACCCATGAAGCGGGCGGCAAGAACATGGCGTCTTGAGCCGGGTCCAGGCGCCAAGGCTTGAGGCGCCTGGCTCCGCCCGCGGCTTCGCGCGGCGCTGCGTCACATCCCCGCCCGCCGCGGACTGCGGACTGCGGACTGTGGGCTGCGGACTGCGGGCTGCCGGCTGACAGGCCGCGGCCTGCGGCAGGGCCGTGGGCTCATCGGCCGCGGCTTGGCTTGGTCTGACCGTCAGCGCTTGAAGGCCGCGCAGGGATCCGCCCGATCGGGAGCAGGCGCGCGGGCGCTCTGGTCGTACTGTGCGGGCGTCGCGTCACTGCCAGGCTCCAGGTAGGCCACCGACTGAATGTCCGACGCCGCCACTCCGGCCGCCTGCAGATACACCGGCACCGCCACATCCCGGCGGACATGCCCATTGCCAGCGATCAGCAGCACCCGCTCCGCGCCCTCGCGCCGGGCCTGAAGCAGCGCCTGCGCCATGGCGGCGTCCCGGGCGCGCTGCGCGTTGACCATGCCCGGCAGCATCGAGGCTGGCATCGCCCCGCAGTGGCCGTCCTGGATGTCTTGCGCCAAGGTCTGCTGCTGGGCGTCGCCCCATGGCGTGCGGTTCCTCAGCGCCAGCAGATCGGCCGGCCAGGCGGCATCCCCTTCGCGCACGATGCGGCGTACCTGGTCCCGTTCCAGATTGCCGCCCCGCACTCCAGCGCCGCGCTGCACCGCCACGGCCAGCACCGGCTGATGCAGCGGCCATGCCCAGGCCTTGCGGTCGAACTGGCCGGCCTGTAGCACCTGGTCGACATCCCCAGGATGCTGGGCCAGGGACTGCGCCAGTGCGGCGTCACGGTCGCGGGCCATCTGCTCCATCACCACCACCGTCTTGGGCTGCTCGCTGAGCAGGCGCTGGAGCAAGGCCGCGCGCGCCTGATGGTGCGCGGGGTTGTCATGGATTTCGCCGAGCAGGACGAAGTGGACGTCCGGGCGGATCACCGGGGCGGCCGGCGCCGTCGAGGCGGGGCCGTTCACCGCCGGCCCGTTCCGCGGCGGTCCGTTCACGGCCGCCAGGTTCTGCGCCAGCACGCTCTGCGCCGGCAGGCTTTGCGTAGGCCCGTTTTGCGCGGGCCCGTTTTGCGCGGGCCCGTTTTGCTCGGACCGGTTGGGCGCCGGATCGTGGGCCGCGCAGGCGGACAGTGCCAGGCACAGGCTCATCGCGAGCCCTGGGAAGGGGGAGGTGGGGAGCAGCCCACCCAAGACCGTGTTCATGTTCGACATTCCTTGCCTGATGCAAATGGAAAGAGATCGGGAACAAGCCTGGCGACGAGCCGCTAGCGGCTCTGACTGCTGGGGACCGGGCAGCATGGTCGCTGCCCTCACCTCATCGCATGCGGATCAACGGATGCTGGTCATCTCCCGCATCGTCTTCACCGCGCCGGCGCCCATGGCGGCGCCGAAGCGCTTGGCCAGACGTTCCGCCACGTTGTCCCGCGGCGTGTAGTCCACCACGTCTTCCGCCTTGATGACTTCCCGGGCGACATAGTCGAGGTTGCCCATGCCATCGGCCAGGCCCATCTTCACCGCCTCTTCGCCATTCCAGAACAGCCCCGAGAACGTCTCCGGCGTTTCCTTCAGACGGGCGCCGCGCCCTTCGCGCACCACCTTGATGAACTGCTGGTGGATCTGGTCCAGCATCGCCTGCGCATACGCCTGCTGCTTGGGCGACACCGGCGAGAACGGATCCAGCATGCCCTTGTTCTCACCCGCCGTCAGCAGGCGGCGCTCGACGCCGACCTTCTGCATCAGTCCGGTAAAACCGAAGCCATCCATCAGCACGCCGATGGAGCCGACGATGGACGCCTTGTCCACATAGATCTCGTCCGCGCCGGCCGCGATGTAGTAGGCACCGGAGGCACACATCTCTTCCACCACGACATAGACCTTCTTGTCGTAGAGCCCCTTCAGGCGGCGAATCTCGTCGTTCACGATGCCTGCCTGCACCGGGCTGCCGCCCGGCGAATTCATGCGCAGCACCACCGCCACCGTGCCCGGATCCTCAAAGGCGCTCTTGAGCGCGGAGACGATCAGTTCGGCGCTGGCTTCGGTGTCAGCTGAGATCTCGCCCCGCACATCCACCAGCGCGGTATGCGGCGCGGCGCTCGTGCCGCCGTGATGCCGCTGCGACGCGAACAATCCCCACACCAGCAGCAGGAAGGCACTGGCCCACAGCAGACGGAAAAAGATCTTCCAGCGCCGTTCGCTGCGGCGGTCCCGCAGATACTCATGGGCGAATTGCTCCAGCACCTGCTCATACGGGCGGGCGGTCGCGGCACCTGCCGAGGCCCCGGTCGCTGCGCCGGCCGACGGGGCACGGAGCATGTCTTCCGGCCGCACGGTGGCGTCCGGAATCGGGGGTGGCAGATCGTTCGGGTTCTGATTCATTCAGTCCTCAAAGGCGGGACGGGTGTCCCGGGAAGGGGTCCAGTAAACTTGGCCGTCTCGCTCTTGGACGTCCAGGCGGGTCAGGCCGATGCGGCCGCACATGCCGGTCACGCAGCGGCCGTCCAGCGGGTGGTAGACCGCACCGTGGATGGAACAGATGATGTAGCGCTTGTCCCGGTCGAGGAACTCGCCTTCCTGCCAGTCCATTTCGGTGGGCACATGGGCGCAGCGGTTGAGATAGGCCACCACCTGCCCTTCGAAGCGGAGCGCAAAGGCGGTGGCGGACTGTCGGAAGTGCAGCACATCAAAGGTGTGAGCCTTGCCCTTTTCTTCCAGCGCCTCGGAGGCGCACAGCAGCACGTCGGTCTCAGGCATGTTGCAGCAGCCAGGCCTGGAGGCTGGGCACGTCGTGGGCGACCAGCAGCGGGTCGTAACGCCGCAGGCTGTCATGGGCATGCGCGCCGTACGTCACCGCCACGGCCGGGCAGCCGGCATTGCGCGCCAGTTCCAGGTCATGGCTGGTGTCGCCGATCATCAGCGTGCGTTCCGGGTCGGCGCCAAACTCACGCATCAGCTCCAGCAGCATCTGCGGATGCGGCTTGCTGGCCGTTTCGTCAGCGGTGCGGGTGCCGTCGAACAGCCGCTCCATCTTCACCGCCGCCAACGCTTCGTCCAGGCCCCGGCGGCTTTTGCCGGTGGCCACTGCCAGCCAGTGGTGGCGCGCCTTCAGCGCCTCCAGCATCGCCGGCACGCCGTCGAACAGCGTCACCTCATGGGCCGAGGCGAAGTAGTGCTGGCGATAACGCTCGCCCAGCTTCGGGTAGTCCGCCGCGTCCAGATCCGGCAGCGCATATCGCAGCGCTTCCAGCAGGCCCATGCCGATGACGTAGCTGGCGCGCTCCCGGCTGGGGGGCGTCAGTCCCAGGTCCGCGGCGGCCGACTGCATCGACTTCACGATCAGGGCCGTGGAGTCGAACAAGGTGCCGTCCCAGTCGAAGACGATCAGGTCAAAACGTTGTGGCATGGGAGGAGCGTCAGGGCGCCGGCGCGGATTTGCGCAGCGCAACCAGCAGATTTTCGCAGGCCGGCGGCAAGGGGGCCGTCAGCGTCAGTTCTTGTCCCGTGGCGGGATGGGTGAATCGCAGCTCCCGGGCATGCAGGAACATGCGGTCAAAGCGCAGCGCACCGCGGGCGATCCCCCGGTTTGCCTCGAAATCGCCATATTTGGGATCGCCAACGATGCTGTGCCCTTCGTGCGCCAGGTGGACACGAATCTGGTGCGTCCGCCCCGTCTTGATGGTCACATCCAGCAGGCTGTGGGCCGGCAGTTTCTCGGTGATCCGCACCAGGCTGATCGACCGCTTGGCCTGGTCGGCTGACGGATCCTGCGGATTTGGAACGGCGCGCACCCAGCGTTCGCCGTCGCTGCCGACAAACTTCAGCAGCGGCACATCCACCACCTTCTTCGAGGCCGTCCAGTGGCCCCAGACCAGCGCCGCGTAGCGCTTGCCGGTTTCCCGGTCCCGAAGCTGGTCCTGCAGGTGATTCAGCGCGCTGCGCTTCTTGGCGATCATCAGCAGGCCGGAGGTTTCCTTGTCCAGCCGGTGGACCAGTTCCAGGAACTTCGCCTGGGGCCGGGCCCGGCGCAGTTGCTCGATCACCCCGAAGCTGACCCCGGAGCCGCCGTGGACGGCCACTCCGGCGGGTTTGTCCACGACGATCAGGTGCTCGTCCTCGAACACCACCGGGAATTCGCGGCCGGGCACGGCGCTGTCGTCCGCCTTCTCGGCCAGACGCAGCGGCGGGATGCGGACGACGTCGCCCGCCGTCAGCCGGGATTCGGCGCTGCAGCGGCCCTTGTTGATCCGGACCTCCCCAGATCTGATGATGCGGTAGACCAGGGTCTTGGGCGCGCCCTTGAGCTCGCGCAGCAGGAAATTGTCCAGGCGCTGGCCTTCGGAACCGTCGTCCACCGTCAGCAGGCGGACCTGGGGGGTGGCGGTGTCTGGCGTGGCGGATGGGGGGGCCGACGCCGGGGCCGGCCCACGGTCGGGTGCGGTCCCAGGTGCGGTGGCGGACGCAGTCGCAGCGGCCTTTCGCTGGGGACCGGCAGGCCTGTTCGCACGGCCCCGGGAGGCGTCCCCGGACCCCGTGGCACCCCGGGCAGTCCCTGGGGCGGCCTTGCGGGCTTTAGCCCCTATAATGCTGCTTGCCACGTTCGCGTTGTAAGTGTTTGATTTTTCTCATTTTACCTGTGCAGGCACTTGTGCGGCAGCCCCATCGAGGCAGCCGGCACGGCGCAACAACAGCGTGGCAGTGGTTGTGCAACGCCCTCTCGGCCTCGTCGGGCCCGTTCCCCAAGTGAGCGGGCAGTCCAGGCTGCGGGACGGAAGAGCAACGTCGTCAGAACCATGCCGTGTGGCCGCTTCAATTTCAGGCGGTGCCGGTACAACAACAAGGTTTCACGACGTCAGGATGGAGGCTAGCGCCTGTGTCCTGGCGTCAGCGCCCAGGCTTTTTGTCCGGATGATTCCCCCAGTCCCCCTCACCCCCCGCCGCCAGCGTGCGCGTCCCGGCCTTGCCCGGACGCTGGTCACCGGCCGTGGGCGGGCCGTGCCTCCGATTCCGTCGGAGACATGCTTGCGGGCCGGAACAGACGGACCGGAGCCTGACGCGCACGCGCCAACGCTGCATCACTAAACGGATGTTTTGTCCGTTGTCTGCAGTCCAGGGCGATTCCTTCCTCGGTTCTCTCGCGTTTCTCGTGCATCGGTTGAATCGCCCGCCGGTCTTACTGAACATCCGGCGGCGGTTCTGATGTAGTTCGGTCGAGAACTTGCTCGGCCGTGGAGGAGAACTGATGAAACGCATGCTGATCAATGCGACGCAGCAGGAAGAGCGTCGCCTGGCCATCGTCGATGGGCAGAAGCTGCTGGATTTCGAAACCGAAATCGAAGGCCGCGAACAGCGCAAGGGCAATATCTACAAGGCCGTCGTGACGCGGGTTGAACCCTCGCTCGAAGCCTGTTTCGTGGATTACGGCGAAGACCGTCACGGCTTCCTGCCCTTCAAGGAAATCTCGCGGCAATACTTCCGTGAAGGCGTGGACGTCCGTTCCGCCAAGATCCACGACGTGATCAAGGAAGGCCAGGAACTGCTGGTCCAGGTCGAAAAGGAAGAGCGTGGCAACAAGGGCGCCGCCCTCACCACCTTCGTCTCCCTGGCCGGCCGCTATCTGGTGCTGATGCCCAACAACCCCCGTGGGGGTGGCGTGTCCCGCCGCATTGAAGGCGAAGACCGGGAAGAACTCAAGGAAGCGCTCGACCAGCTGGACTACCCCAAGGGCATGTCGCTGATCGCCCGCACCGCTGGCATCGGCCGCAACGCCGCCGAGCTGCAGTGGGACCTGAACTACATGCTCAAGCTGTGGACCGCCATCGACGAGGCGGCTCATGGCGGCAAGGGCGCGTTCCTGATCTATCAGGAATCGTCGCTGGTCATCCGTGCCATCCGGGATTACTTCACCGCCGACATCGGTGAAATCCTGATCGATACCGACGACATCTTCGAGCAGGCTCAGCAGTTCATGACCCATGTGATGCCGGAGACGGCCCACAAGGTCAAGCGCTATCGCGACGATGCGCCGCTGTTCTCCCGCTTCCAGATCGAACACCAGATCGAAACGGCCTTCAGCCGTACGGTGAACCTGCCGTCCGGCGGTGCCATCGTGATCGACCACACCGAAGCGCTGGTGTCGGTGGACGTCAACTCGGCCCGCGCCACCCGCGGCGGCGACATCGAGGAAACCGCCACCCGCACCAACCTGGAAGCGGCCGATGAAATCGCCCGCCAGATGCGTCTGCGGGACCTCGGCGGCCTGATCGTCGTGGACTTCATCGACATGGAGGAGTCCAAGAACCGCCGCGATGTCGAACAGCGCCTGCGCGATGCCCTGCGCCAGGACCGCGCCCGCGTCCAGTTCAGCTCCATCAGCAAGTTCGGTCTGCTCGAACTGAGCCGTCAGCGCCTGCGTCCGGCCCTGAGCGAAGGCAGCCACATCACCTGCCCGCGTTGCAACGGCACCGGCCACATCCGCGACACCGAATCCTCCGCGCTGCAGATCCTGCGCATGGTGCAGGAGGAGTCGATGAAGGACAACACCGCCGCCGTGCATGTGCAGGTGCCGGTGGAAGTGACCAGCTTCCTGCTGAACGAGAAGCGCACCGAGATCACCAAGATCGAGCTGAAGCAGCGCGTGACCGTGCTGCTGGTGCCCAACAAGCATCTCGAGACGCCCAACTACAAGCTGGAGCGCCTGCGCCACGACGATCCGCGTCTGGAAAACCTGCAGGCCAGCTACACCATGATCGAAGAGCCGCAGGACGAGGTGGGCATCACCCGTCGCGGCGCCGAGAAGGCCAACAAGCAGGAACCGGTGATCAAGGGCATCCTGCCCGAGCAACCGGCCCCGATGCCGGTTCCGGCACCGGTCAAGCCTGCCGCGGTGGAACCTGCGGTGGCGGCTCCGGCCGCTCCGGCCGCTCCGGTGGAAGCCGGTGGTGGTTTCTTCGGCTTCATCAAGCGTCTGTTCGGCGCATCGCCTGCGCCCGCTCCGGCAGCGGAACCGGAAGTCAAGGCAGCCGAACCGGCACGCAAGGAACGCGGTGAGCGTTCGGGCGAGCGCGGTGGCCGCGGCGGCGACCGTCAACGTCGTGGTGAGCGCAGCGAGCGCGGCGGTGAACGCGGTGAGCGTGGTGAGCGTGGTGAGCGTGGTGAGCGCGGGGATCGTGACGCCAAGGGTCGCGACGGCAAGGGCCGTGGTGAAGCACGCGGCGAGGGTCGTGGTGAGGCTCGTGGCGAGGGCAAGCCCCAGCAGGACGGTACCCAGCGCGCTGAACGTAGCGAGCGCGGTGACCGTGCCGAACGCGGTGACCGCAACGAACGCGGTGATCGTGGCGAGCGCAGTGACCGCGGCGACCGCGGTGGCCGTCGTAACGAAGCCCGTGGCGAGAAGCCGGACACCGTCGGTGCCGAAGGCGCACCGCGTCAGGACCGGGGTGACCGCGCCGAGCGCGCGGACCGGGGCGAACGCGGTGAGCGCGGTGAGCGCGGTGACCGCGGAGAGGGCCGTCGCCGTCGTGAAGAGCGTGGCGACCGTGCCCCGCGTCAGGACGTCGGTGCCGACGCCGCTGTGCAGGACCCGGCCCTGAGCCTGGCCGGCACCGAGGCGGCGCAGGCCGAATCGCCGACCGCTTTTGCCGACACGCTGCCGGACGGCCTGGCGCTCAACACCGAGGCCGGTGACGAGCGTGGTGGCCGCCGCCGCCGCCGTCGTGGCAACCGCGGTGAGCGTGCCGAAGGCGCTGAGGGTGTCGAGGGTGGTGAGGGCCAGGAAGGCACGTCCTCCGTGGACATCGACGCCGCTGGCGCTGCCGAACCGGTGGCCGAGGGTGCGGAAGGCGATGCGCCGGCCGGTGAAGAAGCTGAAGGCCAAGGCCGTGACGGCCGTCGCCGTCGGGGCCGTGACCGTTATCGCCGCGACCGTCGCGACGGTGAAGGTTCGGGCCAGGAAGGCACCGCCCAAGGCGCTGCTGAAGGCGTGGCTGAAGGCGCTGCTCAAGGCTTCCCGCAAGCCGATGCAGACGCCGCTGCCCCTGCTGGCGAGACCGCTGCCCACGACCTGCGTGCTGAAGCTCCGGCGCCGGTGAGCGCGCCTGCCGCCACCCCGGCCGCTGCCGCTGTGGCGCCGATCGCTGCGGCGCCGGCCCCCGTGGCTGCTCCGGTGACTGCCCCTGTGGCTGCCCCGGCGCCGGTGGCTTCCGCCCCCGCCGCTCCGGTGGTGCCGCGCTTCGAACTGCCCATCGCCGACCTCCATGCGGTGGCTGAGGACGCCGGTCTGGTCTGGGTGAACAGCGACGCCGACAAGATCGCCGCTGTCCAGGCCGCCATCGCTGCCGAGCCGAAGGCCGCCCCGCTGGGCCGTGCACCGGCCCCGGTGATGGTGGTGGATGAAGGCCCGCTGGTGCTGGTCGAGACCCGCAAGGATCTCAGCCAGTTCAAGCTGCCCTTCGAAGCCTGAAACGACTGAAGACGCGCCAGGCACTCCCTGAGGCGTCTTCCGTCGGCGCAGCCGCCGCGGCCTGAGCCCGGCGGCTCTTTTTTGCCTGCTGTTTCTGTCATCGGCACCACCGTGCCGTTTCCGATGGCCACATCCGTGGCCTTGTTCTCGCTGGGAGATCCCCTTGAGTCAAACCACCTCCACTGTCTCGGCTGCAGGCGCTGGCGTGGCCGCCACGGCTGCACCGAAGATGCCGTCGCAGATCCCGTTCATCATTGCCAACGAGGGCTGCGAGCGCTTCAGCTTCTACGGCATGCGCAACATCCTGACGGTCTTCCTGATGACCAGCCTGCTGCTGGCCATTCCGGAGCCGCTTCGCAAGGGCGAAGCCAAGGAGATCTTCCACACCTTCGTCATCGGGGTCTACTTCTTCCCGCTGCTGGGCGGCTGGCTGGCCGACCGGTTCTTCGGCAAGTACAACACCATCCTGTGGCTGAGCCTGGTGTATTGCGCGGGCCATGCGTGCCTGGCGATCTTCGAGGACAACCTGCGCGGCTTCTACACCGGTCTGTTCCTGATCGCGCTAGGCTCGGGTGGCATCAAGCCGCTGGTGAGCTCGTTCATCGGCGACCAGTTCGACAAGACCAACCGCTCGCTCGCACAGAAGGTGTTTGACGCCTTCTACTGGATCATCAACTTCGGCTCGTTCTTCGCGTCGCTGCTGATGCCGATCTTCCTGCAGCAGTTCGGCGCCAGCGTGGCCTTCGGCATTCCCGGCGTGCTGATGGGCCTGGCGACGCTGATCTTCTGGAGCGGCCGTCGCCGTTATGTGCATGTGGCACCGACCGCCGCGAAGGATCCCCATGCCTTCCTGAAGGTGGTGCGTACCGCCCTGATGGCCCGCCGCGACGGCGAAGGCCGTCCGGGCCTGATCATCGCCATCATCGGCGCCCTGCTGGCCATCGGCTCGCTGGCGATGTCGCCGCAGTGGGGCTTCGTGATCGCCTTCTGCTTCGCGCTGGTGCTGGGGATGCTGTTCGGCGGCGTCGGCGCCTGGATTCAGCTGCCGCGCGCCCGCGGCGTGCATCCGGACGAAGCGGTGGAAGGCGTGCGCACGGTACTGCGGCTGCTGGTGCTGTTTGCGCTGGTGACGCCGTTCTGGTCGCTGTTTGACCAGAAAGCCTCGACCTGGGTGCTGCAGGCGGACCAGATGAGCAAGCCGGTGTGGTTCCAGTCGTCGATGATGCAGGCGCTGAACCCGGCGCTGGTGATGATCCTGATCCCGTTCAACAACCTCGTGCTCTACCCGATGCTGGAGCGCGCGGGCGTGAAGCTCAACGCGCTGCGCCGCATGGGCGCCGGCATCGCGCTGTCCGGCGTGGCCTGGATCGTGGTGGGCGGTCTTCAGCTGTGGATCGACGGCGGCCAGAACGTGTCCATCGTCTGGCAGGTGCTGCCGTATGCGCTGCTGACGCTGGGTGAAGTGCTGGTGTCGGCCACCGGTCTGGAGTTTGCCTACAGCCAGGCGCCGCTGGCGATGAAGGGCGTGATCACCAGCTTCTGGAACCTGTCCGTCACCATCGGCAACCTCTGGGTGCTGGTGGCCAATGCCAGCGTCAAGGGCGAGGCGGTGACCGGCTACATCAAGAGCACCGGCACCAGCGTCACGGCCTTCCAGATGTTCTTCTTCGCCGGATTCGCGCTGCTCGCGGCCCTGCTGTTTGCCTGGTATGCCAAGGGCTACCAGCTGCAGAACCGCTACCGCGACTGACCGCACGGCGGATCACTTCATGGATCCGCTCTGCCGATCAGGGCGAGGGGTGCCCGGAGCCGAAGGCTCGCATGCCAGGAATGGCGGGCACCACCTCGCGCATCAGCGCCGTGAAGGCGCGCAGCCGCGCGGGCTGATGCCGGCGTGATGGAAAGACCAGCGAGAACGGCAGCGGCATCGCACACCAGCGGGGCAGCACCCGCACCAGCCGGCCGCTGTGGAGGTCGTCCATGACGGCCCAGTGCGACACCGCCGCCAGGCCCAGCCCCTGACGGGCCGCTTCGATCAGCGCGAACAGGCTGTCGGTGCCGAAACGGAAGTTCAGCGGCACCGGCAGCACCTCCCCGCCCCCTTGCGGACGCAGGCAGATTTCGTCGCGATAGAAAGTGGTCAGCGCCAGCCACGGATGCTCCTGCAAGGCATCTGCCAAAGCAGGCGGCGGCAAGTCATCCAGACCAGTGGGCAGCTGCGCGGCCACCTCCGGTGCGGCGACCAGCACCCGCGGCACTTCGGCCAGCGGCACCATGATGAGTTCCGGCCGCTCGACCTGGCCGACCACCACCGAGCAGTCCACCGGCTCACGGCTGAAATCGGGGAGTTCGTCCTGCAGCGCCCATTCGACGGACAGCTGCGGATGCTGCTTCATGAAGGTGGCCAGCACCTCCATCAGCTGGTACTGACCGAAGGCATGCGGCACGCGGACGCGCAGCCGGCCACTGAGCGGCTGGTTGTGCTCACTCATGTCCTCGCTGAGGCTGTTCCAGCCGTCGATCAGCGGACGGGCCTGCGCGAGGCAGCGACGGCCTTCCTCGGTCAGGCGCAGGCCGCGGGTGGAGCGCTCCACCAGCCGGGCGCCAAGCAGCGATTCCAGCATCTGCAGCCGCCGGCTGACGGTGGGCTGGGTGGTGCCCAGCTGCTGGGCGGCGGCTGAAAAGCTGCCGGCTTCGACCACCTGCAAAAAAGTCTGCAGCAGCGAGATGCGGTCCTGGCCACCCAGGTCGCGGATCGGGTCATTCATGGCGGGCGCCTCCGGAGGGTCGGCCACAGCGCCGACCGAGTCCCTCTTTATACGCGATAGGTATAGCTGCTGTACAAGCCAGCCGGCTTCTGCTGGCGCTGCTGCATCGCAACAATCCCAACCATTCCCCGAACTTCCCCTTCCCCCCATCATGTCCGTCCTTCCTTTATCCCCCACCGCAGCCGCCCCGTCGGGCTCTGCGACCCACCCCGGCCCAGCCACCCCAACCGGCGTTTTCTCCTCTGTGCCAACGGCACCGTCCGCCTCGCTGATCGTCGTGATGGCGGCGTCGGCCGGCCTGGGCGCCGCGTCGCTCTATTACAGCCAGCCGATCCTCGCCCAGCTATCCGACGACCTGCACGCCAGCCCGGCGGAAATCGGCGCGGTGCCGATGCTGACCCAGCTCGGATACGCCGCAGGCATTTTGCTGCTGACGCCACTGGGCGATCGTTTTGACCGCCGCAAGGTCATCCTGACCAAGTTCGTGCTGCTGGTGCTGACCTTGCTGCTGTGCGGCCTGGTGCCGGCCTACACCCCGTTCCTGCTCGCCAGTGCACTGCTGGGCCTGACAGCCACGCTCGCCCAGGACGTCGTACCGATGGCTGCGGCCTTGAGCCCTGCGGAGCACCGCGGGCGGATCGTCGGTCAGGTCATGACCGGCCTGCTGCTGGGCATCCTGCTGTCGCGGGTGATGAGTGGCGTGGTGGCGGAAGCCTTTGGCTGGCGCTGGGTGTTTGTGCTGGCGGCTGCCGCGCTGACGGTGGTGGGCCTGATCAGCTGGCGCCAACTGCCGTCGGTGCGTCCGGCGGTGCCGACGACCTATCCGGCCCTGATGCGCTCGCTCGGCGGCCTGTGGAAGGCCTATCCGTCACTGCGCCGCGCGACAGTGGCCCAGGGCCTGATGTCGCTGGCCTTCAGCGCCTTCTGGTCCACCCTGGCGGTGATGCTGCACCAGCGTTTCGGGCTGGGCAGCGCGGTGTCGGGCGCCTTTGGTCTGGCCGGTGCTGCCGGCGCCCTGGCCGCGCCGCTGGCAGGCCGTGTGGCGGACCGTCGCGGGCCGGGTCTGGTGACGAAGCTCGGGGCGCTGATCACCGCCCTCTCCTTTGCCGCCATGTCCCTGACGCCGCTGCTGGACCGCTCGGCCGCGATCGTGCTTCTGGTGGTCCTGGCCATCGTGTTCGACTTCGGGGTGCAGGCGACGGTGGTGGCGCATCAGACCATCGTGTATGGGCTGGACCCGGCGGCGCGGAGTCGCCTCAATGCGATCCTCTTCACCGGCATGTTCATCGGCATGGCGGCGGGGGCGGCGCTGGGCAGCCTGCTGCTGAGCCGCTTCGGCTGGGTGGGAGTGACGGCGCTGGCCACCTTCGCCAGCCTCGTTGCGCTGGTGATCCGGATGACCGCGGAGAGCGATTGACCAGGATGGTCGTGCGCATGGGGTTCCCGGTGGCGGCGCTTCGAATCCCCAGCCTTTCGGCAGGGCGAGGCGCCGAGCCGGGAACAGCCCTTGCCGCAGGCCAGGCATGAACGCCCCCGACCGCACCGTCCACCTCTACCTGTTCGATGGCTTCGCCGACTGGGAAGCCGCGTTTGCCACCGCAGGGATCCAGCAACCCGACTTCCATCAGACGCCCGGTCGATGGCAGGTCAAAACGGTCGCCGCGGCGGGTGCCGGTCTGGTCCGGTCCGCCGGCGGTCTGTCCGTGATGCCGGATCTGCGGCTGGACTCCCTGTTTCCCCAGGACAGCGAACTGCTGATCCTGCCCGGCGGCCCCGGGTGGGACCGCGGCGAACATCTGAATGCCGCCAACAAGGCCAAGGATTTTCTGGATCAGGGGCGCCGCGTGGCGGCCATCTGCGGCGCCACCGCCGGGCTGGCGCGCGTCGGCGCCCTCGACCAGCGCCGCCACACCAGCAACGCCGCCAGCTACCTGAACGGCACCGGCTATGCGGGCGGGGACCACTACGTGGATGAGCCGGTCGTGCTGGACCAAGGCCTGATCACCGCGGGCGGCATGGCGCCGATCGAGTTTGCCCGTGCCATCTTCGAGACGCTGGACATCTACAACGCCGAAACGCTCGACGCCTGGTACCAGCTCTACAAAACCGGCAAATCGGCCTGGTATGCCCGCATGGCGCAGCGTGCGCCCGAGGCGCCCGAAGCTTGACTGTTGAGGGCTGAAAGCCGCCTCAAGGCAGACGCGCCAGCGCTTCCAGGTAGCGCGGCGCCAGCATCAGCTCGTCCCACGTCAGCGGCGCCGATTGCGGCAGCAAGGCGGCACGCCGCGCTTCACTGTCGATGGCCGGGGCCCAGCGGCCTTCGGCCTGCGCCTGGCTCAAGCCGTCCAGCAGCTCGTCGATCGCCTGCCCGCCGCCTTCCAGGCTCTGGTTGCAGAGCAGCACCAGGTCGCAGCCGGCGTCCAGCGCCGCAAGCGCGGCTTCAGTGAATCCCACCGGCCGCCCTTCGATCATTCGCGCCCCCGCCATGCCGAGGTCGTCACTGAACACCGCACCGGCAAAGCCCAGACGCTCGCGCAGGATCTCCTGCAGCCAGCGACGGCTGAAACCCGCCGGGAGGCTGTCCACCTTCCGGTAGACCACATGCGCCGGCATCACCGCCGACAGGCTCAGACTCAGCCATTCGAACGGCCGCGCATCCTCCGCCAGGATCGCCTTCAGGCTGCGCGGATCCACCGGCACATCCACGTGCGAATCAGCCGCCACAAAACCGTGACCCGGAAAGTGCTTGCCGCAGCTGGCCATGCCCGCCAGGGCCAGGCCCTGCATCAGACTCTGGGCCAACAGGCTCACCACCCGCGGATCCCGATGGAAGCTACGCGAGCCCACCACCGCACTCAACGACTGGCGGGCGTCGTCCTGATGATCCAGGTCCAGCACCGGCGCAAAGCTCATGTCCACACCGCAGGCGCGCAGCTCCAGTGCCAGCACCAGGCCGGTCGCCGTGGCCGCCTGAATGGCGCGCATCGCGTCGTCCATCCACAGCTCCCCCAGGGCGCGCATGGCCGGCAGCGCGGTGAAGCCGTCCGTGCGGAAACGCTGCACCCGTCCGCCTTCCTGATCCACTGCAATCAGCAGATCCGGCCGGAGAGACTTGGCTTCGGCACACAGGGCCGTCAGCTGGGAACGGCTCTCGAAGTGGCGGGCGAAAAGGATCAGACCGCCCGTCAGCGGATGCTGCAGACGGCGCCGGTCATCGGCCGTCAGCGATGTGCCGGCGATGTCCAGGATGACGGGCGCGTGCAAGGATTCAGTCATGCTCGGTTCACTCTCGGGTCTCCACGACCACAAAGGCCGCGGCATAGTCGGTTTCATCGGTGACGGTCACATGGGCCGCCAGCCCCTTCGCTTCAAACCAGGTCGCCAAAGCGCGATGCAGCCGGATGCCCGGCTTGCCGCTCGGCGCCTTCACGATCTCGCAGTCCCGCCAGGTCATCGGCATGCGCATGCCCATGCCGATCGCCTTGGAAAAAGCCTCCTTGGCCGAAAAACGGGTGGCCAGGTAGGCGATGCCCCGGGCCGGCACCCGTTGATACCGGTCGTGGAACACCGTCAGCTCATGCGGTCCCAGCACCTTCTCGGCAAACCGCACGCCACGGCGCTCGAAGGTCTCGCGGATGCGGCGGATGTCGCAGATGTCAGTGCCGATGCCGTAAATCATGGAAGGTCCTTCTCGGGGTCACAGACACCCACCGGGTCTGTGGCTGTGGCTGAGACGCTCAGCGGGCATAGGCGCGCTGGATGCAGCGCTGATAGTCCCGCACGGCTTCGGCATAACCCAGCTCCAGCGCATCGGCCACCAGCGCGTGGCCGATGGAGACTTCCGCCACACCCGGCACCTCCTGCAGGAAGCGGGTCAGGTTGTCGCGGTTCAGGTCGTGGCCGGCATTGATGGACAGCCCCTGCGCCAGCGCCGCCCGGGCGGTGTCCGCAAAGCCGGCCAGTACCGCAGCTTCCCGCTCCGTGCCACACGCACTCGCCCAGGTCTCGGTGTAGAGCTCGATGCGATCAGCGCCCAGCGCCGCCACATGCGGCATCGCCGCCGGCATCGGGTCCATGAACAAACTCACCCGCACGCCCAGCGACTTGCACTCGGCGATCATCGGCCGCAGACGCTCCGCATCGGCCGGCAGATTCCAGCCGTGATCCGAGGTGAACTGGTCTTCGCTGTCCGGCACGAAGGTCGCCTGATGGGGGCGGGTTTCGCGGATGAAGTCCATCAGGTTCTGGGTCGGATTGCCCTCAATGTTGTACTCAGCATGGGGCCAGGCCTTGAGCAGCTCGGCCAGGTCCCGAACATCCTCCGCACGGATGTGCCGGCCATCGGGCCGCGGATGCACGGTGATGCCCTGCGCGCCCGCTTCCAGGCACAGCTGCGCCGCCCGGGTCACGCTCGGAATGCCCAGGTGCCGCGTGTTGCGCAGCAGGGCCACCTTGTTGACGTTGACGGACAACGCGCAGCGCGCGTCGTGGCGGAAGCCTTCAGGGGCCATCAGGGGATTCATGCGAAAAAACTCCGTTCAGTTCAGGAGCTTCTGGACATCCAGCAGCACCTGTCGCGTTCGCAGCGGTCGATGTCCCAGATGATAGTGAAGCAATGCGCGCAGCAACGGCTTCAGGGACGATCCAGCGTCTTCGCAGGCCGCCCGCAGCGCAGGCATGCTGCCATGGATCAACGCCGCCTGCAGCTGCACCAGGGCCTGGCCGCTCAGCTGCGGCGCGTCCTGCGTCGGCACCACCACACCGGCTTCAGGCGACAGCATGTAAAGCCGCTCCGGATCCAGCGCGTTCTGCGTCGTGGCCAGCACGCTCAGGTCGGGCAGCAGGCCGCAGTCGGCCAGCAGGCGCAGTTCGAATGCGCGCAGGGCGGCCTGAGCCCCATCACCGCTGCTGAGCAGCGGCATCAGGTCGGCATAGGCGTCAAACAGGGCGGTATGGGGATCCTGGCGGGGCAGGAACTTGAGCAGCAGCTCGTTGACGTAATAACCGCTGAACAGCGCCGCGCCGGACGGCAAGGTCTGGCCGCCCACCCACTCCGCGCCGCGCAGGGTGCGCACTTCGGCCGCACCCTCCTCGTTCATCTTGGAGGGCTTGCTCAGCGTCACCTGCAGCCGCAGGAACGGCAGCAGCACACCGCGCAATTGGGAATAGGGGCGCTTGGCGCCTTTGGCGACCACCGCCAGCCGGCCATGGTCGCGGGTGAAGAGATCCAGCACCAGGCTGGTTTCGCTCCAGTCGTAATGGTGAAGCACATAGCCCTGCACCATCAGCGGCTCACTCACTCATAGCCGTAGCTGCGCAGATGCTCTTCCGAATCGGCCCAGCCGGAGCGAACCTTGACCCACAGCTCCAGGAAGACCTTGGCATCCATCAGCGTTTCCAGCTCCTGGCGCGCTTCGGAGCCGATGCGCTTGAGCCGCTCGCCCCCGGCGCCGATGATCATGCCCTTCTGCGCATCCCGCTCCACCACGATGGTGGCGGCAATGCGGCGCAGGTTGCCCTCTTCTTCCCAGCGGTCGATGACCACCGTGGCGCTGTAGGGCAGCTCGTCGCCGGTCAGGCGGAAGAGCTTCTCGCGGATCATTTCGCTGGCCAGGAACTTCTCGCTGCGGTCGGTCAGCGCTTCCTCGTCATAGAACCACTCCTGCTTGGGCAGGTAGGGCTTGAGGATCTGGAAGAGGCGCTGCACGTCCGAATCCTTGCGGGCGGACAGAGGCACGAATTCGCTGAAGTTGCGGCGCTCCTGCATGCTCTTGAGCCAGGGCATCAGCTCGGCCCGGCGGGTGACCGCGTCCAGCTTGTTGGCGATCAGCACCACCGGCCTGTCCTGCGGCAGCAGCGACAGCACCTTGGCATCGTCCAGGCCGAACTTGCCGGCTTCCACCACAAACAGCACCAGGTCGACGTCCGACAGCACACCCTGCACCGTGCGGTTGAGGTTGCGGTTCAGCGCGGAGCTGTGACGGGTCTGGAAGCCGGGGGTGTCAACGAACACGAATTGCGCTTCCTCGACCGTGCGCACACCGGTGATGCGGTGGCGGGTGGTCTGCGCCTTCTTCGAGGTGATGGACACCTTCTGGCCGACCAGGGCATTGAGCAGCGTCGACTTGCCGACATTGGGACGGCCCACGATGGCGATCAGGCCGCAGCGGTTGTCGCCTTCATAGACCTGCACCGGGGGAGCGCCCCGGCCGCCGGTCACGCCGTGGTCGCCGTCACGGTCGGTGTCATCGCCGTCGGTGTCGTCGCCATCCTCGTCCTCGTCCTCATCGTCGCCGTTGTCGGTGCCGTCTTCGAGGCTGCTGTCGCTGTTGTCGCTGTCGCTGTCGTGCGCCGCGCCTGCCGTCAGCGCCTCCTGCTCATCGTCCGCGATGCCATCCACCGGGACCTGGTCGTCGGCATCATCACGGGCATGGCCCAGGGCTTGCGCGTCGAGCGCGGTCGAATCAGTAGCAGCCGGGCCGGAGACCGGGCCGCCGCGGGAAGTTTTCTTCATGGGGGTGCCTTTTGCTTAATCGCGCAAACCCGTGCCGGGCTTGTCGCCAGCCAGCAGCTCATCCAGGAGCTGCCGGGCCGCTTCCTGCTCCGCCATCCGGCGGGAGCGGCCATCGCCAGTGCGCGCGAGGCTGAGCGCGGGCACCTGACATTCAACGGTAAATGTCTGGGCATGGGCCTGCCCGCGAGTTTCGACAATGCGATAGATGGGCACCGGCAGCTTGCGCGCCTGCAGCCATTCCTGCAAGGCCGTCTTGGCGTCCTTGGCCCATTGGTCAATGCCGCTGCCGGCGATCAGATCGCCCAGCAGCCGACGCACGATGTCGTTGGCGGCCTGGTAACCGCCATCCAGGAAGGCGGCACCAATCACCGCCTCCAGGGCATCCGCCAGGATGGACGGACGCTGCCCGCCGCCGCCGCGGGCCTCCCCTTCGCTCATGCGCAGGGTGGCCGGCATCTGCAGTTGCAGGGCCAGTTTGTGCAGGCTGTCCTCGCGCACCAGATGCGCCCGGATGCGGGTGAGGTCGCCTTCGTCGGAGCCGGCAAACCGCTCGTACAGCAACGCCGACACCGCCAGGTTCAGCACTGCATCACCCAGGAATTCCAGGCGTTCATTGTGCTGCTGCCCGAAGCTGCGATGCGTCAGCGCCCGCTGGAGCAGATCCGCCTGGGTAAAGCGGTAGCCCAGTCGCTGCTGGAGTGCATCAAGCGCTTGCGGGTTCATCGGCATCCTCAGCGAGTCTCGCCCTTGTATTTGATCAGCAGATACACCGGACCGCCCAGCGACACTTCCTTGTCGTAGGCAAAACTGATCTTCACCTTGTCTTCCTTCTTGGTGATGACCAGATCGTTCGGCGTGATGCTGACGATCGAGTATTCAATTTCCTGGGTACGGGCAAAAGACGCGCGCGCGTCCGCCACCGAACCGGGGCCGCTGCTGGCAATTTTTTCCACCGTCTTGAGGATGGTGAAGTATTCCATCACCGTCGGGGCGACCCGCATGCCCACCACGGCCAGAAACGCCAGGATCACGCCCCAGAACAGCAGCCCGAACAGGCTGATGCCGCGCTGGCGCCGTGCGGCCGTCCCAGCGCGCGACGCGACGGTCGCGGATGTTGCGGTGGAGGTGATGTTGCTGGCTCCGGTCATGTGTGATTCTCCCAATCCTCGAATGTCAGTGTCTGGCACGGTTCTACCCGGTGGGTGGCTCCGGCTTTATTGGATGCCGCCAATGCGCTTTGGATTCCCGAAGTTCATCCACACCACAAAGGCCCGGCCGACGATGTTCTCATCCGGCACAAAACCCCAGAAGCGGGAATCCTGCGAGTTGTCGCGGTTATCGCCCATCATGAAGTAATGGCCCTCCGGCACCTTGCAGGTGACGCCTTCGAGGGTGTAGGTGCAGTTCTGCTGGTAGGGGAACGCGGCGATCGGGCCGAGCTGCCCGCGCGGCTGCGGATCCACCAGGATCTTGTGCTCCACCGGACCCAGCTTCTCGGTGAACATCGGGCGGATGCGCATCGAGCCGGGATCGTCGTCGAAGAAGTCGCCCTGGGCCTGCGTTTCCACCTCTTTGCCGTTCACATACAGCTTCTGGTTGGCATAGCGGATCTCGTCGCCGGGCAGGCCGACGGCGCGCTTGATGTAGTCCACGCTGGGGTTGAGCGGATAGCGGAACACCACCACATCGCCCCGGGCCACCTCGTGGTTGCTGATGATCTTCTTGTTGATCACCGGCAGACGGATGCCGTAGTGGAACTTGTTGACCAGGATCAGGTCCCCGATCCGCAGCGTCGGCACCATGGAGCCGGACGGAATCTTGAAGGGCTCGAAGAGGAACGAGCGCAGCAGGAAGACGATCAAGATGACCGGGAACAGGCCCGCGGTCCAGTCCAGCCACCACGGCTGGCGCAAATGCGGCTCGGCCACCACCTCGCGGGCAGCCGGGTTCGGTTCGGCACCGCTCCAGCGCTGTTCCTTCTCCCACGCGTCCGCCGCCACCTGCGCCTGGCGACGGCGCGCCGGCTGGAAGTAGACCCGCTCGGCCGTCCAGTAGCCCAGCGTGACCAGCGTCAGCACAAACAGGAGCAGCGAGAAATTGCCGTTCCAGTAGCCGGAGAACCAGCCGCCCAGGTAGGCGATCAAGACGGCATACAGCAACCCGGTCAGTGCACTCATCACGTTCATTCTTCGACTTGGAGGATGGCCAGGAAGGCTTCTTGCGGCACCTCCACCGAACCGATTTGTTTCATGCGTTTCTTGCCGGCCTTCTGCTTCTCCAGCAGCTTGCGCTTGCGGGTGATGTCACCCCCATAGCATTTTGCCAGCACGTTCTTGCGCAACGCCTTGATGTTCTCGCGGGAGATGATGTTGGCGCCGATGGCCGCCTGGATGGCGACGTCATACATCTGGCGCGGGATGATTTCCCGCATCTTGGCTGCCACCTGGCGACCGCGGTACTGGGATTGCGACCGGTGCACGATCAGCGACAGCGCATCGATGCGGTCGCCGTTGATCAGCATGTCCACCTTGACCACGTCCGAGGCGCGATATTCCTTGAACTCATAGTCCATCGAGGCATAGCCGCGCGAGACCGACTTCAGCTTGTCGAAGAAGTCCAGGACGATTTCCGCCAGCGGGATCTCGTAGGTCAGCATGACCTGACGGCCGTGGTAGGCCATGTTCAGCTGCACACCGCGCTTCTGGTTGGCCAGGGTCATCACCGGGCCCACATATTCCTGCGGCATGTACAGGTGGACCGTCACGATCGGTTCGCGGATCTCGCCGATCTTGCTTTGCTCCGGCATCTTCGAGGGGTTCTCCACCTCGATGATCTCGCCGTCGTTCAGCTGCACTTCATACACCACGCTCGGGGCGGTGGTGATCAGGTCCTGGTCGAATTCGCGCTCCAGGCGTTCCTGCACGATCTCCATGTGCAGCAGGCCCAGGAAACCGCAGCGGAAACCAAAGCCCAGCGCCTGGGAGACTTCCGGTTCGAAACGCAGCGAGGCGTCGTTGAGCTTGAGCTTTTCCAGCGCGTCGCGCAGCTGGTCGTATTCGCTGGCTTCGGTCGGGTAGAGACCGGCGAACACCTGCGGCTGGATTTCCTTGAAGCCGGGCAGCGCTTCGGTCGCCGGGCCCAGGTTGTTGGGCTGCTTCTTTTCAACGGTGATGGTGTCGCCGACCTTCGCCGCTGCCAACTCCTTGATGCCGGCGATGATGAAGCCCACCTCGCCAGCGTTCAGACGGTCGCGCGGATCGGACTTCGGGGTGAACACACCCAGATGCTCGGCGGGATAGACGGCGTCCGTAGCCATCATGCGGATGCGCTCGCCCTTGCGCAGCGTGCCGTCCACCACACGGACCAGCATCACGACGCCGACGTAGTTGTCGAACCAGGAGTCGATGATCATGGCGCGCAGCGGTGCCTCGACCTCGCCCTTGGGCGCCGGCATGCGGGCGATGATGGCTTCCAGGATCTCGTCCACGCCCATGCCGGTCTTGGCGGAGCAGGGAATCGCATCGGTCGCGTCGATGCCGATCACGTCTTCGATCTCGGACTTGGCACCTTCCGGATTGGCCTGCGGCAAATCCATCTTGTTGAGCACCGGCACCACTTCCACGCCCAGCTCGAGCGCGGTGTAGCAGTTGGCCACGGTCTGCGCCTCCACCCCCTGGCTGGCGTCCACCACCAGCAATGCGCCTTCGCAGGCCGACAGCGAACGGCTGACTTCATACGAGAAGTCGACGTGCCCCGGGGTGTCGATCAGATTGAGGTTGTAGACCTGACCATCACGCGCCTTGTATTGCAGGGCGGCGGTCTGAGCCTTGATGGTGATGCCGCGCTCGCGCTCGATGTCCATCGAGTCCAGCACCTGCGCTTCCATCTCCCGGTCCGACAAGCCTCCGCAGCGCTGGATGATGCGGTCGGCCAGAGTGCTCTTGCCGTGATCGATGTGGGCAATGATGGAGAAGTTGCGGATGTGGTTCATGGACTCAGTCGGAGGCCGCTGACCAGGAGACTGCCGTGAGACCTGTGTGAGAGCAACAGGTCCCGGGTCTGCCCCTGGGCGGCGAAGCGTGGACCCTCACCGGACCCACACGGAACATACGAGGAAATCGGGTGCCACCGTGCCACAGGCACCCCTGCGGGACATAAAAAAAAGGCACGTCGAAACGGTGACGCGCCTTCCAACAAAACGTATGGCAACTGCTTGTTGGGCTTTCATTGTAGCCAAAAGGGCCGCCCTGGAAACCGCATGGATGCGAGCTTTGCGGGCGTTGCCCTTCGCCAACAGGAATTTTGTCAACAGGTTATCCACAAAAGCTTGAGGACATCCTGTGGATCATTCCAGCCCATGCCCGGACCTTCCTGATTCCCCGTCGCGAGGGCTACAAAGGGAGCCGGACGCGGTGCGATTGTAGCGGAGGGCAGCATCAATCCCGCGGGTTGGTCACATCCGCTAGCGAGCACCAACCGACGCAAACCGGTCAGATGTTGCTCGCAGAGCGGCACCAGATTCCGCATCACGGAAAGCCCGAGAGGGGCGGTGGGTTGTAGTCGGACACCAAGGGTTTACCCTGGCAGACACCCACCGCCGGTGTCGCTTAGCCCTTGCCGGGCTTCAGGACGACGAAAGTGACCGCGTCGCCGCGGCGCACCAACATCTGCAGCGGCTTGGCCTTCTCGGCCTTGGCCAGCACTGCCTGGAACTGCTTGATCGTCTTGATCTCGGTGTTGGCCACCGAGAGGATCAAGTCACCCGCCCGCAGGCCGGCGCGTGCCGCCGGGCCATCGACCGCGTCGATCTTGATGCCGCCGCTCAGCTTCAGCTCCTTGCGCTGCGCATCGGTCAACTCGCTGACCGTCAGACCCCAGGCCTGGGCGCCGGTCTTGGCAGGCGCCTCGGGTTCCGGGGTGTTGGGAGCGCGGTCATCGGGCAGCGCTTCCAGGGTGGCGGTCAGCTCCTTGTAGGCGCCGCGGCGGAACACCTGCATCGGCACCTTGGTGCCGGGCGCGGTGGCGGCGGCGAGGCGACGCAGGTCCACCGCCTTCTCCACCGGCTTGCCGTTGAAGCGGGTGATGACATCCCCCAGCTCCAGGCCGGCCTTTTCGCCAGGGCCACCGGCCGTGATGCGAGTGACCAGCGCCCCCTGCGGCTTGCCCAGGCCAATGGCTTCGGCCACTTCCTTGGTCAGGTCGTCCGGATACACCCCCAGCATGCCGCGGGTGACGCGGCCCTTGCTGCGCAGCTGATCCGCCACCCGCATCGCTTCGTCGATCGGAATCGCGAAGGAGATGCCCATGAAGCCGCCGGACTGGCTGTAGATCTGAGAGTTGATGCCGATCACCTCGCCGCGCAAGTTCAGCAGCGGGCCGCCGGAGTTGCCCGGGTTGATCGCCACATCCGTCTGGATGAGCGGCAGCAGGTCGCCCGTGTCACGCGCCTTGGCGCTGACGATGCCGGCGGTGACGGTGTTGTCGAAACCGAAGGGCGAGCCGATGGCCATCACCCACTCGCCGACCTTGAGCTTGCCCACGTCGCCCATGCGCAGCATCGGCAGGCCGGTGGCTTCGATCTTCAGCACGGCCACGTCGGTGCGGCGGTCCAGGCCCACCACCTTGGCCTTGAATTCACGCTTGTCGGTCAGGGTGACCATGACCTCATCGGCTTCGTCCACCACGTGGGCATTGGTCATCACATAGCCGTCGGCGCCGATGACAAAACCGGAGCCCAGGCCACGGCGCTGGGGAGATGCGTCGTCATCATCATCGTCGTCGTCATCGGGGGACGGCGTGTTGGGCGCAGGCGCGCCCTTGCGCTGCGGCGGCACGGGGATGCCGAAGCGACGGAGGAAGTCGCGCATCTGCTCATCGAGCTGCGCATTGGTGCCCACCTTGATCTTCTCCGAGGTCCGGATATTGACCACGGCAGGACCGGCCTGCTCCACCAGCACGCTGAAGTCGGGCAGCGCGCGGGACAGGTCGATCGCAGGCGCGGGTGCCGGGGCCACAGCGGGGGCGGCCGACGCCGGCGTCACCGGCGCGTTCTGGGCGGTCACGGGCAGGGTCGCCTGCAGCGCGGCGGCGCCTGCAAGCGCCAGGGCAAGATGGCGGAACGGTATGGACATGAAGACTCGCGTCAGGAGCAAATCAGAGGGACAGAAGGTACATCATGCACGGAAATGCTCAACTCCGTGCCATGAACAAGTGAATGCGCAGTAACGACCAGTGGCCGCCCTGCTGCCGTCTCGATACCGCCAGACACCGATGGCGCCAGAAGCGCCTTTCACTGCCCAAAGGGACCAGCCGTAACAGCATCCAGTGCTCCACATCCAGCAGCACCTGCAGGTGCACCGCCTGGGCGGGAGCACGGGAGCCCGCATCCGCTGTCTTGCCGTTGGCAAGTGGCGCACCTGCGCGCTGGAGCCACCAGGACTGGGTGTCCCAGCGCAGGGTCACCACGTCGGCGTCGGCGTCGGCATCGGCCCTGGCATCTCGGGCTGTAGCGGCATCGGTGGCGTTGGCGGGTGTCCGCAGCAGGTGCCGGTGGCGGTGAGTCATCCCCAAGGCGGCCGCCATGACGCCCGCTGCGGAGCCCATCACCGTCCAGTAGGGCGAGGCCAGCTGCAACAGCACCGCCAGCAGCGCGGCCATCAAGCCGGCAAGCCGCAGCAGATCCTGCAGCAGCCGCCAGACGGGATCGGGCGGACAAACAAAACGCCGGGTCATCGTGGATCGATGAACCCGGCGTGGGATACCGCGCTGGCCTTGGCGGCCTGCAGCCTGAGGAGACGCCCGCGCGGTCATGCTCTCACCGCGCGAGGGCCGATCAGACCCGCTTGAAGATCAGGGTGCCGTTCGTGCCGCCGAAACCGAAGTTGTTCTTGGCGGCATATTCGATGGGCATCTTGCGCGCTTCATTGGCGCAGTAGTCCAGATCGCAGGCGGGGTCCTGGTTGAAGATGTTGATCGTCGGCGGGGCGACCTGGTCGTGGATCGCCTTGACGGTGAACACCGACTCGATGCCACCGGCGCCACCCAGCAGGTGGCCGGTCATCGACTTGGTGGACGACACCACCAGGCCATTCTTGGCATGGTCGCCGAAGGCCTGCTTGATGGCGTTGGTCTCGTTCGCATCGCCCAGCGGCGTGGACGTGCCGTGGGCATTCATGTACTGGATCTGGTCGGCATTCAGACCGGCATTGCGCAGGGCATTGCGCATCGAGCGGGTCGGGCCGTCCACATCCGGCGCGGTCATGTGATAGGCATCGGCACTCATGCCGAAGCCCACCAGTTCCGCATAAATTCTGGCGCCACGCTTTTTGGCGTGTTCATACTCTTCCAGCACCAGCACGCCGGCGCCCTCGCCCAGCACGAAGCCGTCGCGATCCTTGTCCCAGGGGCGGGACGCGGTCTTGGGGTCGTCATTGCGGGTGGAGAGTGCGCGAGCGGCCGCGAAGCCACCGACGCCCAGGGGCGACACGGTGGATTCGGCACCGCCGGCCACCATGACGTCGGCATCACCCGCCTCGATCATGCGACCGGCCTGACCGATGCTGTGCAGCCCGGTCGTGCAGGCGGTGACGATGGCCAGATTGGGGCCCTTGAAACCGCATTGGATGGACACGTGACCGGAGATCATGTTGATGATCGAGGCCGGCACGAAGAACGGAGAAATGCGGCGGGGGCCCCGGGCGGTCAGCTCCGCATGGGTCTCTTCAATCATCGGCAGGCCGCCGATGCCCGAGCCGACCAGCACGCCAATGCGTTCGGCCATCTCGGGTGCCAGGGCGTCCCCGGTGGGCAGACCTGCATCCCGAATGGCCTGCAGCGAAGCGGCCAGTCCGTAATGGATGAAGGTGTCCATGTGCCGTGCTTCCTTCGCGGGGATGTAGTCCTCCACGTTGAAGCCCTTGACCTCTCCCGCGAAATGACAGGCCAGGATGCTGGCATCAAAGCGGGTGATGGTATCGATGCCGGATTGACCAGCCACGATATTGGCCCAGCCCTGTTCGACCGTGTTGCCCACGGGACTGATCAGGCCAAGACCGGTGACGACGACGCGACGACGGCTCATGCTCTATGACTGAAGTGATACTGCGGGGACGCCTCGGGGCAGCGCTGGGTCAGCGCGCCCCCCAGGGATCAAGCCTTCTGGTGCTTGACGGCGTAGTCGATCGCCAGCTGGACGGTGGTGATCTTCTCGGCTTCTTCGTCCGGGATCTCGATGCCGAACTCGTCTTCCAGGGCCATCACCAGTTCCACGGTGTCCAGAGAATCAGCGCCCAGATCGGCGACGAAGGCCTTTTCATTGGTCACATCGGCTTCAGGCACGCCGAGCTGCTCGGCGATGATTTTCTTGACACGTGCTTCGATATCGCTCATGACTCCTCCAGGAGGGGTTTGCTAGAACAACCCGGGATTCTAAGGCCTTAGAGTGGCGCCTCTAAGATCAGGCGCCCCCGAGGCGATCGGTTCCCTTGGGAACGTGAACGCGCTCGGACTCTATCAGCCCCACACCGGCCGGGTGAATCCGGTGGGCACCCACCCCCTCGGAAAGGAGGGACGGGTGCCACGATTCAAAAAAATGATTCGTGGCGGGCGACGCCTCAGCTCATGTACATGCCGCCATTGACATGCAGCTCCGAGCCGGTGATGTAGCCCGCTTCCTTCGATGCCAGGAAGGCCACCGCCGCCGCAATTTCCGACGGGTCGCCCAGACGGCCCAGCGGGATCTGCGCCAGCAGCGCGGTCTTCTGGGCCTCCGGCAGCACTTCGGTCATGTCGGTGGCGATGAAGCCGGGCGCCACGCAGTTGACGGTGATGTTGCGGCTGCCCAGCTCCCTGGCCAGGGCACGCGTCATGCCTGCCACGCCGGCCTTGGCGGCCGCATAGTTGGCCTGGCCGGCATTGCCGGAGGCGCCCACCACCGAGGTGATGTTGATGATGCGGCCATAACGCTGCTTCATCATGGTGCGCATCACCGCGCGGCTGGCTCGGAAGACGGCCTTGAGGTTGGTGTCGAGCACCGCATCCCAGTCTTCATCTTTCAGGCGCATGGCCAGCATGTCGCGGGTGATGCCCGCATTGTTGACCAGCACCTGCAGACCGCCGTCCTGCTTGGTGATGCTGTCCACCAGCGCTTCCACCGCAGCGGCATCGTTCACATTCAGGACCACGCCACGCCCCCCCACCGGCTGCAGCGCATCGGTGATGCCCTGGGCACCCGATTCGCTGGTGGCCGTGCCGATGACGGTGAAGCCCTTCTCAGCCAGGGTCAGGGCGATGGAACGGCCGATGCCGCGACTGGCGCCGGTGACCAGCGCAACTTGCTTGCTCTCACTCATGGAGTTCCTCTGCGGTAGGGAGCGATGGGAATCCGGGTCCGGCTCAGGCCAGCAGGGCCTTGGCTTCTGCCAGGGAGGCCGGATCCAGCACCGTGGTGCTGGCGATCTCGCCGTCAATGCGCTTGGCCATGCCGGCCAGCACCTTGCCAGGGCCGCATTCGATGAGGGTCGTCAGGCCGCGGGCCTTGAGCGCCTGCACCACTTCCACCCAGCGCACCGGGCCGAAGGCCTGGCGATAGAGGGCGTCACGCAGGGCATCGGCACTGTCGGTCACGGCGACGTCGATGTTGTTGATCACCGGGAAAGCCGCCGGCTGGAACTGCACCGCGGCGAGCTTCTCGCGCAGGCGATCGGCGGCGGGTTTCATCAGGCTGGAGTGGAACGGCGCGGAGACCGGCAGCGGCAGCGCACGCTTGGCACCGGCGGCCTTCAGCGCTTCCATCGCCTTCTCGACACCGGCCTTGCTGCCGGCAATCACCGTCTGCTTGGGATCATTGAAGTTGACCGCCTCGACCACCTCGCCGCTGTCCTGGGCCACCTGCAGGCAGACCTCGCGCACCACCGAGGCATCCAGCCCCAGGATGGCCGACATGGCGCCGGTGCCCACCGGCACGGCTTCCTGCATGGCCTGCGCACGGAAGCGCACCAGCGGCAGCGCATCCGACAGGCTCAAGGCCCCGGCGGCCACCAGCGCGGTGTACTCGCCCAGCGAATGGCCGGCGGCAGCCGCAGGGACCAGACCGGTCTCGGCGATCCAGGCGCGATAGCACGCCACCCCCGCGGTCAGCATGACCGGCTGGGTGTTGGTGGTCAGATCCAGCTGTTCCTTCGGGCCCTGCTGGATCAGCGTCTGGATGTCTTCGCCCAGGGCGGCAGACGCTTCGGCCAGCGTGCGGACCACTTCAGGATGATCGCCCCAGGCGTCCAGCATGCCGACGGATTGGGATCCTTGGCCGGGGAAGACGAATGCGAAGCTCTTGCTCATGGCTCTGTCGGATCAGTCGGTGGTGGTGGGAAAGAAAGACGGGAAAGGCGGGGGTGACGACGGTAACGGCGGTGAGGGTGATGCAGGATCAGAAATCCAGCAGCACGGCCCCCCAGGTGAAGCCACCGCCGACGCCTTCCAGCATGACGGTGTCGCCCCGCGCAATCTTGCCGGAACGCACGGCGGCGTCCAGCGCCAGCGGGATCGAGGCGGCGGAGGTGTTGCCGTGCTCGTCGACCGTGACAATCAGCTTGTCGAGCGACATCTTCAGCTTCTTGGCCGTGCCCTGCATGATGCGGATGTTGGCCTGGTGGGGAATCAGCCAGTCGATGTCAGCGTCGGTGCGGCCAGCCTTCTCGAGGACCGATCGGGCGACCTTGTCCAGCACACCCACGGCGAGCTTGAACACGGCCTGACCGTCCATCTTCAGCAGCGGATGGCCCAGCACCTCACCGCCGGACACGGTGCCCGGGGTGCAGAGAATGTCGACGTGACGGCCGTCCGCATGCAGTTCGCTGGCCAGGATGCCGGGCGTATCACTGGCGCCCAGCACCACGGCGCCGGCGCCATCACCGAACAGCACGCAGGTGGTGCGGTCCTTGAAATCGAGGATGCGCGAGAACACCTCGGCACCGATCACCAGCGCCTTGGTCGCGGCGCCGCTCTTGATCATCGAGTCGGCCACGGTCAGCGCATACACAAAGCCGGAGCACACGGCCTGCACGTCAAACGCCGGGCAGCCGTGGATGCCGAGCTTCTGCTGCAGCAGACAGGCGGTGGAAGGGAAGACCATGTCCGGTGTGGACGTCGCCACGATGATCAGGTCGATCTCCTCCGCAGACACGCCGGCCGCTTCCAGCGCCGCGCGAGCAGCGGGCAGGGCCAGATCGCTGGAGGTCGTGTCCGGACCGGCGAAATGACGGGCATGGATGCCGGTCCTCTCGACGATCCAGTCGTGGGACGTCTCGATGCCATCCTTGGCGAGCCGGTCGGCCAGCGCCTGGTTGGACACCCGGTCACCGGGGAGAAAACTACCCGTGCCGAGAATGCGAGAAAAACGGGGGGACTGTGGGGCGGAAGCAGTGGTCATGCAGCATGGGCGGCCGGGGCCGCCGTGTCTCCAGCATCGCCGCCCTCCTCACTGACAGGCGCCGGAAGTGCCTGCATCGTTGCGACGATTCGATCATGAACCCGGTCTAGAAGCCGGTTGCGAGCCGCATCATAAGCCCTGTTCAAAGCCTGCTCGAAAGCAAACGCATCCGCCGAACCGTGGCTCTTGAAGACCAAACCGCGCAGTCCGAGCAGGGCTGCACCGTTGAATCGACGATGATCGACGCGGTTCTTGAAACGTTGCAGGATCGGCATCGCCAGAAGAGCGACGATGCGGCTCCACCCATTGCGGGTGAACTCCGCACGGATGAAGCTGGAGATCATGCTGGCCAGCCCTTCGGCGGTCTTCAGGGCCACATTCCCGACAAATCCGTCACACACAACGATGTCGGTCGTGCCTTTGAAGATGTCATTGCCTTCCACGTTCCCGTGGAATTGCAGCGTGCCGTGGGCATGGGCTTCGCGGAGCAGTTCACCGGCGCGTTTGATGGTTTCGTTGCCCTTGATCATCTCCTCGCCGATGTTCAGCAGGCCGACGCTGGGCTCTTCCTTGCCATCGACCGCCGACACCAGGGCGCTGCCCATCACCGCGAACTGCAGCAGATGCTCGGGACCGCAGTCCACATTGGCGCCGAGGTCCAGCACGGTGGTGAAGCCGCCGATCTGATTGGGCATGACGGTGGCGATGGCCGGACGGTCAATGCCGTCCATCGTCTTGAGCAGGTACTTGGCCACGGCCATCAGGGCGCCGGTATTGCCGGCCGAGACGCAGGCCTGGGCCAGCGGCGCTTCCCCATCGCGACCGGCCTTGAGCTGCTGCAGGGCCACCCGCATGGAGGAATCCTTCTTGCGGCGCAGGGCCACTTCGATCGGATCTTCCATCGTCACGACTTCAGTCGCCGCCACGATGCGGCAACGGGGCCACTGCGCCGCTTCGGCCAGCGCCTCCGGACGCCCCACCAGCACCAGCTCCGCTTGCGGATGGTTGGCCAGGAAGGCCTTGCAGGCCGGCAGCGTGATGGAGGGGCCGTGGTCGCCGCCCATGCAATCCACCGCCAGTCGCAGCGGCGACTGCGGTGTCAGCGGCGTCGGTGGTGCCAGGGACGCCGGGGACAACACGGCGGACGGGGACTGCTGGGCGTGGGTGTCAGACATCGAGGCCAATGAGGGACTTGAAGGGAGGCTGGCGGAACACTTGCAACAAGCGGGCCACCTTACGCGAGGCCGCGCGGCGGGACAAGCACATCCGCCCATGGGCCCAAGGAGCCATGGCGAACACCCGACCCCTGCGCCGGGGCCCCGAAAAGCAAAAGCCCGGCAACGCCATGCGCTGAACCGGGCTTTGAAAGCATCACTGGGGAAGCTCAGGTCCGAAGAGACCGATCATGGCGCCGAGGCACCATGACATCGCTGATGGCGACTGATCGTGACCGACAGGGTCGGAACGATCAGGCGGCGTCGGCCTTGGTCTTCAGAACCTTGCGGCCACGATAAAAGCCAGTGGGGCTGATGTGGTGACGCAGATGCACTTCGCCGGTGGTCGGCTCGATCGCGGTACCCGGGGTGCCCAGGGCATTGTGCGAACGGTGCATGCCACGCTTGGAAGGCGACTTCTTGTTTTGCTGAACGGCCATGAAATTTCTCCTAAAGGCTTCGGCGCGGTGATCAAAAAAGACTGATCAAGCTTCGTGAAAGTCGAGGCCTGCGATGGTGTTGCGCTAGGGGTGGTGGCTTCCTTCGAAGAGTTACCACAACCGATGCCTCGGCCCAGCCACAGCGCACGCTCTGGTATGTGAGGCGCTCCGCTGCAACTCAATTGCAACCGGAACCGCCCAAATACCCGCATGCTTGCCATTAAGCCGGGAAAGCCCGCGAGTGTAGCACAGCGCCCTCAGGCTTTACCAGCCGTTCCCTTTTTCAGCGCGGCAAGTGCCGCAAACGGATTGGGGCGCTCCTCTTCCTGCGCCTCGTCCAGTTCCTCGGGCTCCGCCAGGGGCAGCGGCTCTGGGCAAACCTCGTGACGGGGCACCAGCGGCAGCGCCAGCAACAGCTCGTCTTCGGCCAGCTCCTGCAGGTTGAGCACGCGCGGCAGGGCCAGCACGTCGTCGTCACCCTCCATGTCCAGTTCGGCGGCCTGGGTTTCGTCCCGCACAAAACGGAACCAGCGGGACATTTCCACCCCTTCCACCACCGGCTTGAGGCAGCGCTGGCAGGTTTGGGCCACCTGCGCCTGGGCGTCCAGTCGCATCCAGATTTGGGGCTCGCTGCCTTTGGGTGTGCGGATCTCGCCCTCCGCCGTCCAGCGGATGGCGGGCCAGCCAGTCGCCGGCGCTTCGGGCGCAGCGATGTCGGCCAGGCGCGGCAGGTCGGCGGCCGGCCATTCGCCGTCCAGACTCAGGCCTTCGCGGGCGAAGGTTTCAACATCCAGTTTGAGGGGGTTCAGGGCTCGGGACTTCATGGTGCAAGTGTACGAGGCCAGCCGGTCGGGTGACGGGCCTGGCCGATCCATGACCCTCGTTGCCAGTCGCCAGTTGTCAGGCTGCGGGGCACGCGCTTCCGACTGTGGCCGATGGCCCTGGCCCGCCACTCAGACCCTTGGCACTCGGCACTCGGCTATCCGGTGACCGTTCCCGCGCCAAATGCCATGCGCCAAATGCGGCAGCACCCGATGGGAGAATGCTCATCATGAGCGCTTCCGCTGTTCCTCCTCCCCCTTCAACCAGCCCCATCGGCTTGCCTGCGCAGACTGCTTCGATGGGCCACAGCGGCTCACCCCGCCGCCTGGTCCTGGGCTCCACCTCCCCGTATCGCCGCGAACTGCTGCAGCGTCTGCAATGGCCGTTCGAGGTGGCCGCGCCTGCGGTAGACGAGACGCCCCTCCCGGGCGAGGCGCCTGAAGCGCTCGCACGGCGCCTGGCGCTTGCCAAGGCCCGCGCGGTGGCGGCGATCCACCCCGACGCTCTGGTCATCGGTTCGGACCAGGTGGCCGACCTGGATGGCCAGCCGCTGAGCAAACCCGGGGACCATGCACGGGCCGTGGCGCAGCTGCGCGCGATGCGGGGCCGGACGGTGATCTTCCACACGGCGCTCGCCGTCGTCTGTGAAGCGACCGGCTTCGAAGCCCACGATCTTGCCCGGATCGAGGTCCGGTTCCGCCCGCTCAGCGATGAGGAGATCGAACACTATCTGCGGGCCGAGCAGCCCTATGACTGCGCCGGCAGCGCCAAGGCGGAAGGCCTGGGCATCTCGCTGCTGGAGGCCATCGTCTCGGACGACCCGACGGCGCTGATCGGCCTGCCCTTGATCCGCACCTGCCAGTTGCTTCGTCAGGCAGGACTGAGCCTGCCGTCAGCAACGCCGAGCGCGTCGGCCCCCGCCGCGACGCCGGCCTTTTCTTCGCCTGCATCCGGAGACCGACTGTGACCCTGGGCCGCCTGTTCCTCGTCCCCAACACCCTGGATTTCGGCATGGACGGACAGTCCGTGGATCTGCGCGACGTGTTGCCCGACGCGGTGATCTCTCGCGCAGCCAGCCTGACGCACTGGGCCGCCGAGAATGCCAAGACCACCCGCGCTTTCCTCAAGCGGGTGGATGCGATCCATCCGCTGGCCCTGCCGCTTCAGCAGCAGCAGATCCAGGAATTGCCACGGCCACCCAAGGGGCGTGCGCCGGCAGCCTCGGACGAGGGAGCCTGGGCGGCATTGCTGGCCCCTGCCCTCCAGGGCACGGACGTCGGGCTGATGTCAGAAGCCGGCATGCCCGCCGTTGCGGATCCCGGTGCGCGCCTCGTGGCCGCGGCCCATGCGGCTGGCGTGCCGGTCATTCCGCTGGTGGGCCCGAGCTCGCTGCTGCTGGCCGTCGCGGCCAGTGGCATGAATGGGCAGAGTTTTGCGTTCGTCGGCTATCTGCCGACCGACGGCGCCGCCCGCCAGTCGCGACTGAAGGAGCTGGAAGCCCACTCCACCCGAGAGCAGCAGACGCAGCTCATGATCGAGACCCCCTACCGCAACAGCGCCCTGTTGCAGGCGCTGATCCAGCAGCTCAAGCCGGGCACCGTGCTGTCGGTGAGCTGCGGACTGAGCCTGGCGGATGCGTGGACACACAGCGCGACTGTGGCGCAGTGGCGCCAGTCTCCGAAGGCAGTGCCGGACAAGGTGCCGGCGGTGTTTGCGTTCCTCGGCGGACGCTGAGCATAAAAAATGGACGTGGCCTCGAACGGCCCGCCCATTGATCCATGACGACCGGCCAAGGGGCCAGTCGCATCATTCGGTCAACTCTTCCCGTTGGCGGATCCAACGATCCAGCCGCCGGACGCTACCGGTGCCCTCAACCGAAAGCGTTGCGGGGCGATGGAACGGCGCCGTCGCCGCTGTCTGATCAGGACTCCGTCGTCACCGGCTTCTTGGCGCCGAACAGCGCCGCCACCTTGCGCTTGGGCTTGATGGCGCCTGGGCCGCCTGCACGAGAGGCCGCCGGTGCGCCGGCATGGGCGCTTTCCCAGCTGGGGGGCTCGGCACGGTCGGACGCCTCGTAAGGCTTGTCGAACAGCGGGTCGTACGGGGCGCGCGGCTGCGAACGATGCATCGGCGCGCTGCTGTAGGCCTCGTCCCGACGGTCTTCTCGCTCGCGACGCGGCCGCTCTTCACGACGCGCCTCGCCGCCCCGGCTGTCCGGACGATCTTCCCGATCCCGACGCTCGCTGCGACGCGAACGATCGTCTTCCATCTGCAGCGGCTCGAGCTCCAGCTTGCGCTTGATCAGCTTCTCGATTTCGCCCACGAGACGGGCGTCGGAACGCGCCACCAGGGTGAACGCCAGACCCGAGGCACCGGCGCGGCCGGTTCGGCCGATGCGGTGCACATAGTCTTCGGCATTGAAGGGCACGTCGAAGTTGAAAACAGCCGGCAGATCGGCGATGTCCAGGCCACGGGCCGCCACGTCGGTGGCCACCAGCAGTTCGACTTCGCCACGCTTGAACGCTTCCAGCGACTTCAGGCGCTCGTCCTGGGACTTGTCCCCGTGCAGGGCCGCCGTCTTGAGGCCGTCGCGCTCGAAGGAACGGGCCAGCCGGGCAGCGCCGAGCTTGGAGTTCACAAACACGATGGACTGGGTGATCTGACGCTGACGGATCAGGTGCAGGATGGCGGCACGCTTGTCATCGTCTTCCACGCTGAAGAAGCGCTGCTCCACGGTGGACGCCGTGGCGTTCGGACGCGCCACTTCCACCAGCTCCGGCTCCTGCAGATAGCTCGAGGCGAGGCGCTTGATTTCGGGCGAGAAGGTGGCCGAGAACAGCAGCGTCTGACGGGTCTTGGGCAGGTAGCTCAGGATGCGCTGCAGGTCCGGCAGGAAGCCGATGTCCAGCATGCGGTCGGCCTCGTCCAGCACCACATACTCGACCTGATTGAGCACGCAGTTCTTGGCTTCGATGTGGTCCAGCAGACGGCCCGGGGTGGCGATCAGCACTTCCACGCCGCCCTTGAGCTGCAGTGTCTGGGGCTTCATGTCCACGCCACCGAAGACGCAGGCCACTCGCAGCTGGGTGTGCTTGGCGTAGGCCTTGACGTTGTTGGCCACCTGGTCGGCCAGCTCGCGGGTGGGCGCCAGCACCAGGGCGCGGACCGGATGGCGGGCAGGCGAGGCGCTGGCATTCTCATGCTTGAGCATGCGCTGCAGCAGCGGGATGGAGAAGGCGGCTGTCTTGCCGGTGCCGGTCTGGGCGGCGCCCATCACATCGCGGCCTTCAAGCACAACGGGAATGGCTTTGGCCTGGATCGGCGTCATCGTCGCGTAGCCCTGGTCGGCGACGGCGCGCAGCAGCTTCGGATCCAGCGGCAGCGTGTCAAATCGCGGGCTTGGCGTCGGGGTGGTGTCTGTCATGGGGGCGGATTATCCCTTATGCCCCGCATTCGGCCCAAATCCGGGTCAAAACCATGAAACACCGGGTGTCCGGGCCTGCGCCCTAGGTTCAGCGCGGCTCGTTCCCGGGCAGCTTGCGCGGATCGCCGCGAAACACCATCCATTTGGGCGTGCGAAAGCGCACGATGCGCCAGTACAGGCCGACGTAAATGACGCCAAACAGCACCATGCAGGCCAGGATCATCGGCGTCGAGTCCCAGAACAGCAGGGCCGGCGCCAGCGACGAGATGCACAGCGTCCACAGGTAGGGGGCGGTCATCGAGTTGCGGCGGGTCATGGCGCGCGCATCACGTGCGCCAATCGCCCAGCGCATCAGGCGGCGGTAGATCAGGGAATGCAGGTGAATACCGTCCGGGGCGCCGGGGGACACGTCGCGCAGCACCCGGCGGCGATAGATGGAAAACAGGGTCTCGAAGACCGGGTAGATGCACACCATCAAGGCGAAGAGCGGCGACACCTCGCTGTGACGGGAGATCAGCAGGATGCCCATCTCGGCCAGGTAAAAGCCCATGAAATAGGCCCCGCCGTCGCCCAGGAAGATCATGCCGGACGGATAGTTCCAGACGAAGAAACCCAGAATGGCGCCGACGCCGGCCAGTGCCCAGAGGGCCAGTTCGGTGTCGCCCACCTGGTAGGCGACATAGGCCAGCGTGAGCAACATCAGGCTGACGCACATCGAGGACAGGCCATTGAAGCCGTCGATGATGTTGACCGAGTTGGCCACGCCGGCGACAGTGAAGACGGTGGCGATGAAGGCGCCCGCGGCGGTGCCGACGATCAGGTCCAGGCCGGGAATGTCGGTGCGGGTGATGGCGGCGCCCAGGACAAAGACGCCCAGCGCGGCAGAGACCGCCGTGGCCAGCAGCCGCTTGCCGGGTGACACCCGCTTGGTGAAGTCTTCGATCAGGCCGGCGCCGAAGGCGGGCAGGCCGCAGAGCAGCAGCAGTGCTCCGAGCTTGGCATTGACGCCGCCCTGCAGGTAGTGAGCCGCCAGCACCATGCTGGCGAGGCCGGCGAAGATCCCGACGCCGCCGATGCGCGGCACCGGACGGGCATGGAACTTCTGAGGACCGGACAGGTCATGGTCGGCCGACAGATGGCCGTGCCGGGTCGATGAATGCACCACATACAGGGTGATCACCGCCGCCACGGCAAAAGGGATCAGCAGGAACAGCATGCGCGGCAGTGTAGCGAGCCTGTTTGGGCAAATAGCGGCTTTGGCGCCACAACGTGCTCTTAGAATGCGGCGGCTTGCTGCGAAGGCCTTGGCGCCTCGCAGGTTCGGTCCAGCTTTTCATGAGACTTCGCATGCATAACAGCGCCTTTAGCGCCCCTGTTCCGGCCATTGGTGGCCTGACTCGATTGGCCCGCCAGGCGGGTGCGACCGTGATGGCTTGTGTTTTGAGCACAGGTCTGCTGACGGCGCATGCGGCGGATAACGAGACGACCAATTCCAGTTCGTCGTCCTATCAGTCCAGCGGCGATGGATCGACCGGACCCGTCCGATTGAATACAGGGCGCACCACGTCGGAAAGCGGACAAAGCACCACCTCGACAGGCTCGATGGTCCAGCGCCAGCGCTATGTCCCCAATGAGTTCGAGATCTACGTCAACAAGCAGTTGGGGATCGACCTCCAGTTGCTGGAAGAACAGCAAAAGCTGGACCGGCAGGCCGAGCGAACCAGCACGCTCACGGCTCAGAACGCAATGACCGGCTCCACTACAAAGCGGATCAATCCCGACAACGTCGTGCGGCGACTGGGGGCCGATCTCATCCTTGACGAATCCCTGACCGGCAACGCAATTGCCGATGGTCCGCGGGAAGCCCCTGCAGACTATTTGATCGGCATTGGCGATGAAGTCCAAATTACGCTGTGGGGGTCCGTCGACGCCGATTTGCGACTGACGGTTGACCGGAGCGGTCGCGTGACGGTTCCGCGCGTAGGTCCCATCCTCGTGGCCGGCGTCCGCTACGGCGACCTGAATGAATTGGTGCGCTCACGCGTGGCGCAGGTCTTCAAGAATTTCCAGGTGAGCACAACGCTGGGCAAGCTGCGGTCGATCCGCATCTATGTCACGGGGTTCGTGGCCAAGCCCGGCGCTTACACGGTAAGCAGCCTGGCGACCTTGGTCTCCGGGCTGATCCGTGCCGGTGGCCCGTCGGGGTCTGGCAGCTTCCGTAACATCGAGCTGCGCCGTGACGGCCAGCTGGTCGCGCAATTTGATGCCTATGACTTCCTTCTGAAAGGCGACAAGGCGGCCGACCGTCCGCTTCAAGCGGAAGACGTGATTCATGTCGGCCCGATCGGCCCGCAAGTGGCCATTCTTGGTAGCGTCAACAAACCCGCCATCGGTGAACTGAAGCCGACCGAGACGGTGGACGACGTGCTTGCCATGGCCGGTGGATTCAGCGCTGTGGCGGACCGGAGCCGGATCGCCGTCGAACGCCTGAGCGAGCGCATCGAGCGCCGCATCACTGAACTGGCACTGCCGCAGCAACTCAAGGCCAGCGTCACCAATGGTGACGTGCTGCGCGTCTTCAGCAGCGTCAATGCGGAACTGCCGCAATACAAGCAGTACAAGCGCGTGCAGGTCGAAGGCGAAGTCGCCCGGCCGGGGGAATATGTCCTGCCCCCGAATGCAACTGTCGTGGATGCCGTCGCGGCAGCCGGCGGCCTGACCCCGCAAGCCTACGTTTTTGGGACGGACTTTTCCCGCGAGAGTGTGCGTCGCTCGCAGCAGGAAAATTACGACCGCGCCCTGCGGGATCTGGAAACCGAATTCACCCGCAGCACCTCGACGCAGCGCACGGCCAATGCCGATGAAGCTCAGGCCCAGGCCGCGCGAGCCAGCAACACCACCCGCCTGGTGGAACGGCTGCGGGCAGTGCGCCCGACGGGCCGGATCGTGCTGCAGCTGGAACCCGACGCCACGGCCTTGCCGCCCCTCACGGTGGAAAGCGGTGATCGACTGTTGATCCCAGCACGCCCCAACACTGTGGGTGTTTTCGGGAGCGTGTTCAACGGCGGCAGCTATCTGCTGACAGAAGGCAGCTCCGTGGATGACGTGCTCAAGCTGGCCGGTGGCCCGACGCGGGGCGCCGATCCTGGCAGCATGTTTGTGTTGCGTGCCAACGGCAGCGTCATCAGCGCCCGGCAATCCAACAGCGGATGGTTCGGCTTCAACTCTGCGATGTCCAGCCTGCCCGCATTGCCCGGAGATACCGTCTTTGTTCCGGAAGAACTCAACAAGACCACGTTCATCCAGGAGGCGAAGGACTGGACGCAGATCCTGTATCAGTTCGGCCTGGGCGTTGCGGCCCTGCAAACCTTGAAGAACAACTGATGACCGGATTGCCTTCCATGTCCGCAGCTCTCTCCTCCACACAGCCGATCGACGGCGGCCCCGACCAGGGGGCCTCCCTCCGGGTTGGCGCCACCCTCCTGGCCCACTGGCGCCTGTTGATCGTCGGGCCGATTGCCGCGGGTGCGCTGGCGCTGGGCGTCACTTACCTGATGGACCCGATCTACACGGCCAAGACCACCTTCCTGCCCCCGCAACAGCAACAAGGTGCAGCAGCAGCAGCCCTGCAATCACTGGGCGCGCTGGCGAGCCTGGCGGGTGGCTCCGGAGCGGTCAAGACCCCGGGGGACCAATATGTGGCCTTCATGCAGAGCGTGACCGTCGAAGACCGGATCGTTGACAAGTTCAAGCTGATGGAGCCTGCCAAGGCGAAGTACCGGTTCGAGGCACGTAATTTCCTCAGGAAGTCGGCGCGGATCGAACTGGGCAAAAAGGATGGGCTGATCAGTGTGGAGGTCGACTCGAAAGACCCTCAATTGGCCGCGGACATCGCCAACCAATATGTGGAAGAGCTGCGCCACATGACGGCAGGTCTTTCGCTGACCGAAGCCCAGCAACGGCGCGCGTTTTTCGAGGACCAGCTCAAGCAATCCAAGGAGCAGCTCACGCGCGCGCAGCAGGACCTGCAGACGGTGGGCTTCAACCCGGGCGCGCTGAAGACCGAGCCCCGGGCAGCAGCGGACAACTACGCACGGGTCAAGGCGGAGCTCACCGCAGCCGAAGTGCGACTGCAGTCCCTGCGTCGATCCCTGACCGATAAAGCGCCTGAGGTCCAGCAGCAGTCCGCCGTCATCGGCGCCCTGCGCAGCGAACTCAACCGGCTCGAAGGCAGCAGCAGCACCAACGGGACCGATTACATCGGTAAGTACCGAGAATTCAAGTATCAGGAGTCGCTGTTTGAGCTGTTCTCCAAGCAGTACGAATTGGCTCGGCTGGACGAAAGCAGGGAGGGATTCCTCATTCAGGTGATCGACCCGGCCCTGAAGCCGGAATACAAAAGCAAGCCCAAGCGAGCCCAGATCGCACTGGTGACGGCCTTTGCCACCGGGCTGGCGCTGTGCGCCTTTCTGCTGCTGCGCCAGTCCAGGCGGCTCAAGCCCCTGCCTGCTGCAGGGGTCTGAGGCCGAAAATCGACATGGTAGACTTGGGTGCGCTCAAACGTTGAACACACCCCGTGCCGCCTTCCGTCACCAACGAACTCGACTACGCACTTCTCCAGCAGATCGAGGATCACACTGAAATCAGCCAACGCGCCCTCGCGCGCGGACTGGGCGTCAGCGTCGGCAAGATCAATTACTGCCTGCGCGCGGTGGTAGACCGCGGCTGGGTGAAGGTGAACAACTTCCGACGTGCGGACAACAAGGTCGCATACATGTATCTGTTGACGCCCAGCGGCGCCAAAGCCAAGTTGCGGCTGGCTCGCGACTTCCTGGCCCAAAAGGAAGCGCAATTTGAGCAACTGCAGCGCGAAATTGCCGTGCTCCGTTGCGAGCTGTCGCAAAGCGATCCGTCACGGGCCGAAGCGACCTGCGTGGACCGCCCCGAGAGTTTTTGATGTTCACCGTCACCATTGCCAACGGCAAGACTTTCACAGCCGCCGAGGGAGAGTCGCTCCTGGACGCGGCCCTGCGTCAGCACATCACGCTGGATTACAGCTGCCGCACGGGCCGCTGCAGCACGTGCCGCAGCCGGGTAAGCAACGGAACCACCGTTCCTCTGCGCGATGAAACCGGGCTGAGCGCCGCGGAGCAGGCAGAGGGATATGTGCTGACCTGCGTCCGCGGCGCCTGCTCGGATGTCCTCCTTGACATCGAAGACCTGGGCGACGTGAAATTGCCGGATCCGAAGACAGTGCCTTGTCGTATCCAGTCCCTGGACAAGCTGTCGCATGACGTGGTGCGGGTGGTGCTTCGCACACCGCCTACCACGCCTCTGGCGTTTCTTCCCGGCCAGTACATCGACATCATCGGAGCCGCGGGACTGCGCCGCAGCTATTCGATGGCCAACGCGCCGCAAGAAGACCATTTCATCGAGCTTCACATCCGCGAGGTGCCCGAAGGGCAGATGAGCCATTACTGGTTCCGGGACGCCAAGCCGAACGACCTTTTACGCCTGCGGGGACCACTCGGCACCTTCTTTCTTCGCGGCCACACCGGCCGCGATCTGATCTTCCTGGCCACTGGCACCGGCATCGCCCCGGTCAAGGCCATGCTCGAGGGACTGGCCCGGTCCGATGCCGCCAGCCAGCCGCGATCCATCAGCGTTTACTGGGGCGGACGTCAGCCGGCCGACCTTTACTGGCGGCCCGAAGAAGACCCCCGGCTCGACGCGCTACGACCCCGCCTGCGGTTCGTCCCGGTGCTGTCGCGTGCAGGGAGCGATTGGAACGGTGCCCGGGGCCATGTTCAATCCGCGCTGATGGCGCAGGCGCCGGACCTTCGCAGCGCCTTGGTCTATGCCTGTGGCTCGGACGCCATGATCCGCGATGCCCAGACCCAGTTGTGCAGCCAGGGCCTGTCGCCCGGCAGCTTCCATTCCGACGCCTTTGTGAGCTCGGGTGCAGCCTGAGCCCTTTTGAAGATCTCCGATTCCATAGGACTCCCATGAAAGCAGTCATCCTGGCCGGTGGCCTAGGCACGCGCCTCAGCGAAGAGACGGCCCTCCGACCCAAACCCATGGTGGAGATCGGCGGAAAGCCGATTCTGTGGCACATCCTCAAGATGTACTCGCATCACGGCGTGAATGACTTCATCATCTGCTGTGGTTACAAGGGCTATGTCATCAAGGAGTACTTCGCCAACTACTTCCTGCACATGTCCGACGTCACCTTCGACATGCGCAGCAACCGCATGGAAGTGCATCACAAGCGTGCGGAACCGTGGACGGTGACGCTGGTTGACACGGGCGACGATTCCATGACCGGCGGACGCCTGCGTCGCGTGGCGGACTATGTGCGGGATGAGCAGGCCTTCTGCTTCACCTACGGCGACGGCGTTGGCGACATCGATATCAGCGCCACCATCGAGTTCCACAAGCAGCACGGCAAGGCGGCCACTCTGACAGCGACCTATCCGCCCGGTCGATTCGGAGCGCTCGACATCCAGGGAAGACAGGTCAAGGCTTTCAAGGAAAAGCCCAAAGGTGACGGCGCCATGATCAACGGCGGCTTCTTCGTGCTTTCCCCGCGGGTGCTGGACTACATTGACGATGACAGCAGCATTTGGGAGCAGGAACCGCTGATGGGCTTGGCCCGCGATGGTGAACTGATGGCCTTCGAGCATGAAGGCTTCTGGCAACCCATGGACACGCTGCGGGACAAGCACCACCTGGAAGAACTGTGGGCCTCCGGGAAGGCACCGTGGAAGCAGTGGGACTGAGCCAAGTGAAAACGACTACCCCGGAATTCTGGCAAGGCAAACGTGTTCTGTTGACCGGCCACACCGGCTTTAAAGGCAGCTGGCTGAGCCTGTGGCTTCAGTCCATGGGCGCCGTTGTGCGGGGCCTGGCATTGCCGGCGCCAACCGAACCCGCGCTGTTCAACGTGGCGCGGGTGGCAGAGGGCATGGAGCATTGCATCGCGGACATCCGCGACCTTGCGGCCGTGCAGCGCGAATTCAATGACTTTCGTCCTGAGATCCTGATTCACATGGCGGCGCAGCCGCTGGTTCGCCTGTCCTACCAGCAGCCCGTGGAGACCTACGCCACGAACGTGATGGGTACGGTGCATGTGCTGGAAGCTGCCCGCCAGGTCGGCTCCGTCAAGGCCATCGTCAACATCACCACGGACAAGTGCTACGAGAACCGCGAGTGGGTTTGGGGCTATCGCGAAGACGAACCGATGGGGGGCCACGACCCCTATTCCAACAGCAAAGGCTGTGCAGAGCTGGTCAGCAGCGCGTACCGCCGGTCGTTCCTCAAGGATGCCAACATCGCGATGGCCACCGCACGGGCCGGCAACGTGATCGGCGGCGGGGACTGGGCACTCGACCGACTGTTGCCGGATGTCCTGCGAGCCTTGCAGCAGGGCGAGCCGGTGCTCATCCGCAACCCCCACGCGATCCGTCCCTGGCAGCATGTGCTGGAGCCGCTTTCCGGCTACTTGCTGCTGGCCGAACGTCTCTACACCCACGGACAGACCGATGCGGAAGGCTGGAACTTCGGCCCCCGCGATGAAGATGCCCGACCGGTCCAGTGGATCGTCGAGCACCTCTGCACGCGGTGGGGGGATGGCGCGGGCTGGACCCTGCAGCCCGGCGAGCATCCGCACGAGGCCCATTTCCTCAAGCTGGACATCTCCAAGGCCCGCCAGCGCCTCCAATGGGCACCTCGCTGGTCCCTGGAAACGGCCCTATTACACATTACCGACTGGCACCAAGCCTGGCTCAAGGGCCAGGACATGCGTGCCTTTTGCCTGAACCAAATCTCCCAGTACCGAGCCAACGCATGAGCACTACTCCCGTCCATTTCCAACCGCAGCTGGACAAGCTGCGGAGCCAGATCAGCGAACTGGTCCAGCAATATGCCGACATCGCTTATGCCCCGAAGGCGTTCGTACCTGGTCAAAGCGCCGTGCCGGTCTCCGGCAAGGTGATCGGCGCCAAGGAACTGCAGTTGATGGTCGAGGCCTCGCTAGACGGCTGGCTCACCACCGGCCGCTTCAACGCCCAATTCGAGCAGAGACTGGCGCAGTTTCTGGGGGTGAAGTACCTGATCACCGTGAACTCAGGCTCTTCTGCCAATCTGGTGGCCTTCTCCGCGCTGACCAGCCCCAAGCTGGGCGACCGTGCGATCCGGCAAGGCGACGAGGTCATCGGCGTGGCCGCGGGTTTCCCGACCACCGTCAACCCGATCCTGCAGTTCGGCGCCGTTCCCGTGTTCGTGGACGTGGACCTCGCCACGCACAACATTGACGCCAGCAAAATTGAGGCGGCCATTACGCCCAAGACCAAAGCCATCATGCTGGCCCACAGCCTGGGCAACCCGTTCAATCTGGACGTGGTCACCGCCTTGTGCAAGAAGCATAAGCTGTGGCTGGTGGAAGATTGCTGTGATGCGCTGGGCGCCACCTACAACGGCCAGTTGGTGGGCACCTTTGGTGACATCGGCACCCTGAGCTTTTACCCCGCCCACCACATCACCATGGGAGAAGGCGGCGCGGTGTTCACCAACAACCCCGAGCTCAAGCTGATCGCCGAGTCCTTCCGCGACTGGGGCCGCGACTGCTACTGCCCGCCCGGCAAAGACAACACCTGCGACAAACGCTTCTGCTGGACGAAGGAACAGCTCGGCGGCGACCTGCCCGACGGCTACGACCACAAGTACACCTACAGCCACCTGGGCTACAACCTCAAGATCACGGACATGCAGGCCGCCTGTGCATTGGCCCAGATGGATCGTGTCGAGGAATTCATCGCCAAGCGTCGCGCCAACTTCACCTATCTGAAGAACCGTCTGCAGACCTGCACCGAATTCCTGCATCTGCCAGAAGCCACCCCGAAGTCGGAACCGTCGTGGTTCGGCTTTCCGCTCGTGCTCAAGGAGACCAGCGGCATCAAGCGCGCCGATCTGATCAACTTCCTGGAAGAGAACAAGATCGGCACTCGCCTGCTGTTCGCCGGCAACCTGACCAAGCAGCCCTACATGGCCAACCGGAACTTCCGCGTCAGCGGTGAGTTGACCAATACGAATGTGGTGATGAACCAGACCTTCTGGCTGGGTACGTTCCCCGCACTCGGTCAGGAGCAACTCGACTACATCGCCGACAAGCTGGAAGAGTTCTTCGGGCTGAACTTCTGACCGGGGATGTGATGGAACTGGTGCCCACCCGACTCTCAGGCTGCCTCCAGGTGCGTCCCTTCTTTGCGAAGGATGACCGGGGCACCTTCGTGAAGACGTTCCATGCGGAGCGCTTCGAAGAACTGGGCCTGCCCGTGTCGTGGCGCGAGGAGTACTACTCCACGTCGCATCAGGGCGTGATACGGGGCATGCACTTCCAGACGCCTCCCCACGACCACGAGAAGCTGGTGTATTGCCAACAAGGCCGGGTGCTGGACGTAGTCCTGGACCTGCGCACGCAATCCTCGACTTTCGGTCAGCATCTGGCGGTTGAACTGGACGCGGCTCGGGGTGACGGGCTCCTGATCCCCAAAGGAATGGCGCACGGATTTCTGGCGCTCACCCCCGACGTGATCATGGCGTACAAGGTCACCACCACCTATGCGCCGGCCCACGACGCCGGGATCCGCTGGGATTCATTCGGGCTGGACTGGGGGATTGAACATCCCGTCCTCTCGGCTCGCGATGCCGCCCACCCTCCTTTCGCGGACTTTCAGTCGCCGTTCTGAACCATGAAGCTCTTCATTACTGGGGGAACTGGCTTCGTCGGCTCCCACGTGATCAACCAGGCCCACACGGCTGGTCATACACTGGTGGTGCAACGCCGCCCGAGCAGTCAGCCGCGCCTGGCGCTTGATCGCCAGCCGCAGTGGGTGGACCGCGCGCTGGATGGCGATTTCACAGCCGAGCTGCAAGGTTGTGAGGCCGTCGTACACCTGGCGTCCCATACACCGAACCCGCCCTACGCTCCGCTGGATGAATGTCTCTATTGGAACGTCTTCGCCACTGTGCGCCTGTTGCAGCAGGCGGCTGCACTCGGCATCCGGGACGTCCTGGTGGCGGGGACCTGCTTCGAATATGGGGCCGCTGCGGAAGGTCTTGAATACGTCCATCCGGCCACCGACATGCGCCCCTCGCTCACCTATCCCATCTCCAAGGCGGCCGCCACCACGGCGTGCCTGGGGCTCGCGCGGCATCTCGGCCTGCGCCTGCAGGTGCTGCGCATTTTCCAGGTGTTTGGCGAGGGAGAGGCGGCTACGCGCTTCTGGCCGTCGCTGAAGGCTGCGGCACTGGACGGTCGGGACTTCGCCATGAGTGCTGGCGTTCAGGTGCGGGATTTCATCCCCGTGGAGGAAGTGGCCCGCCAGTTCCTGGCGGCACTGGATTTCACCGCTGTGGCACCCGGCCGTCCGCAGGTGCGAAATGTGGGGACCGGCCAGGCGCAAACACTGCTGGCCTTCGCAAAGCATTGGTGGGCGCACTGGCAGGCCTCTGGCCAACTCGTGCCGGGGCAGGTCGGTCTGAGGCCCGGAGAACTGTCCAGACTGGTGGCCGACGTGAACAGCGTGCACACCGCGTGAGCCCCGTCCTTCGGGCCACGACCGGTGTTGCCTCACGTCCGGGAATCTGCTCATGAGCGCCGTCAACCAACGCTCCGATCTCCGTTGGGGCTATCTTGCGCAGGCCCTGAACGTCGGGGCGGGCCTTCTGCTGCTTCCCGCGGTGGTGCGCAGCCTGCCGTCGGAAGACGTCGGGATCTGGTTTGTGTTCATCACGCTGACCAGCCTCGCACAGTTGCTGGAGCTCGGTTTTCTCCCCACGATTGCCCGCAACACGGCTTACCTGTTTGCCGGTGCCCGATCACTGACGGGTCAGGGTGTGCCCACCGACATGCATGCCACTGGCCAGGTCGACCCGGCCTTGCTGGCCGACCTCACCCAGGCCGCCCGAAGAATCTATCAGTGGGTCGCCCTGCTCGGCGGGTTGATACTGATGACGGCAGGCAGCCTGTATGTGCTCTCCGTGATGACCCCTACGCAAGACCGCAGCCTTGTACTTGGGGCCTGGTGGCTCTACGCAGCAGGCAACATCTGCAACTTCTACTATGGCTACGTGAACGGTCTGCTGCAGGGGCGCGGTGACGTGGCATCCGCCAATCAGGTGGTGATCGTGACCCGCGCCAGCATGCTGGTGGCTGGCATCCTGGCCCTGTCCGTCGGCAGCGGCCTGTTGGGTCTGGGCGCTGCCACCTTCCTGGCAAGTGTCTCTGGACGCTTCGTGGCCATGCGGTTCTTCCGGCGCGGCGCCATTGCGTTGCCAGAGCGATCGCGCGAGACCATCCAGCGGACGGTCAAGCTGCTCTGGCACAACGCCAGCCGGCTGGGAGTAGTGCAGCTGGGCGCCTTCCTGATCCAGCGGGCCAATGTGCTGGTGGCATCCAGCTTCCTGGGGGTCAGTGCGGCCGCCAGCCTCGGCTTGACCGTGACCATCCTGATGACGCTCAGCGGAGTCGCTGCCGTGATCCTGCAGGTCCGTATGCCGCGACTGGCCTCGGCACAGGCCACCCGGGACGTCAACAGCCTGCGTGGCCTCTATGGCGAAATATGGTTGATCGCCTGCGGCGCGTTTTTCGCGGGCCTTCTCATCCTGGTTGTCGCGGGCAACTGGATCCTGCAGAGTTTGCACAGCAAAACGCTGCTGCTCCCCACGCCGCTGCTTTGCCTGCTCGGTGTGATCATGCTGCTGGAGTTGAATCACAGCCTGGCTGCCGGTTACCTGACCACCCGCAATCACGTGCCCTTCGTGCGGGCTGGGCTGCTGTCCGGCGTCCTGATCTGTCTGACCAGTCTGGCGCTGGTCAAACCTTTCGGTGTCGCGGGCCTGATTGCCGCACAGGGCGTGGTCCAACTCGCCTACAACAACTGGAAGTGGCCCCGGGAGGCGCGGCTTGATCTGGGTGTCAGCTGGGGTGAACTGCTGACGCAAGGTCTGCATCGCGCACTCGGCCGCCAAGCTCCGCATGCCGACGGCCCACAGAACATACGTCCATGAACGATTCCCTTCCGCAAGCGGCCCACCGTGTGGCCGGCACGACGCAGGCACGGGTTCTGATCGCCGGGCCCCAAGTCGAGGGTCAAGGTCGCCCCAGACTGTCCATTGCCATTCCCACCTACAAGCGCTTCGACCTGCTCAGCGAGGCCATCAGCTCCGTGCTGGCGCAGCGCTTCAGTATTCCGATTGAATTGCTGGTGGTTGACAACGACCCGGACAACGACGCTGAAGCGCTGGCGGCGATGCAAGCCTTTGCGGGTCAGCCGTTGACCTACTACAAGAACCTGACCAACGTGGGCATGGTGGCCAACTGGAATTGCTGCATGGCGCTGGCACGCGGCGACTATGTCACCATCCTGCATGACGACGATCTGCTGGAGCCGGCTTTTGCCGAGGAGGTGAGCCGTCACCTCGGCCCCGGCGGCAGCGTTGGCGATGCCATTGCGTGGCGACATGGCGTGCTGGATGAGCGGGCGCAGCGCCCGCTCGCCGCAGCGCCGTCCAAGGGACGTCCAGTGAAGCAGGCGGTCAAGCGATTGCTCGCGCCTCTGCGCAGCCAGGTCAAGCGGCACTCCGTCTACCATCTGTTTTTTGCCAACCCTTTTGCCGGCACCCTGGGCATCGTCCTGCGACGGGACCAGGCGCTGGCCTTGGGAGGTTTCGATCCCGGGCAGCACCCCATTGCAGACTACGATTTCTGGTGCCGCTGGACAGCCGCTTACGCCCCGCTCCCGATTTGGGCGCGTCCGGTCAGCCTCTACCGCATGCGCCAGAACGAATCGATGCTGCCGCAAACACGCGCCGCCTTTGTGACCGGCTCCCGGCAACTGCGCGAGCGCATGATTGCCACCGGCGCCGTGCCGCGCTTTTATCGACACCTTCTGGACCCACTCCAGCGCACCCAGCAAACGTCCATCGAAGAGGATTGGCGTGAGATGGGACAGGCGCCGATGTCCCGCATGGTGTCCTTGAAGCTCCGCGTCTGGCGCTGGTTCACGGGGCTGCTGACCGCGGTGCAGGCACGGCGGTCCCGCTCCTCCGACCGGGGGTCGCTGTCCTCATGAAGATCCTGCTCATCGGTGGCAACGGTTTCATCGGTCTCAATATGGCCGAGGCGTTGGTTCGCCATGGACACGAGGTTCATGTGGCGTCCCGCTCTGGCGCGCCGAGCACGTTCACCCGCGAGCTGCCGGCGGTAACCGCATTCCATGTCATCCCGACCCTGGCTGTGGAGCCGCTCATGGCGCTGGTGGCGTCGTGTGGAATCGACTGCGTCGTGTCATTGGCCTCCAGCCTCATCCCCTCCAGCACTGCCGCGGACTTCGAGCGGGAGCTGACACAGACCATCGTGCCGACCTTCCAATTGACCGAACAGCTGGCGCAACGGCGGGTGCGGTTCGTCTACGTTTCCTCCGGTGGCACGGTGTATGGCGCGAGCACGCAAGCCACCCTTGACGAAGACACGCCGCTGCGCCCCATCAGCCATTACGGCTACTCAAAGGTCATGGTAGAGCAGTACGTGGCCTTCATGGGACGCACGCAAGGGCTGCAGCATATGGTTCTGCGTCCCTCCAACCCTTTCGGGCCATTTCAGAATCCTCATCGCAAGCAGGGCCTGATCGCCGTGGCGGTGGACAAGATCCTGCACGGCCAGCCCATCGACATCTGGGGCGACGGGTCCGTGGTGCGCGACTACCTGTGGGTGCAGGATCTGGCCGATGTGGTGGCGCGACTGCTTGCAGTGCAATCGGCCTGGGGACAGACCTTCAACATTGGCGCCGGCGTCGGCCACTCGATCGTCGAACTGCTTGATCTTCTCCAGGAACTGACCGGGATCACCGCTGATATTCGCTATCGTGAAGGGCGTTCGGTGGATGTACAGCGCATGGTGCTCAACATCTCCAAACTTCGTCGGGCTGTTCCCTTCGAACCTCTGGACCTGCGGCAAGCCCTGAGCCGCTATCTCGACGACCTGCGCAGCTGATGACTCCGAATCCCCTTCTCTCGCTAGCGATTCCGACCTACAACCGCAGCGAGATCCTGCTCGAAAACCTGCGCGCCATGCTGCCGGACCTGATGGCTCACCAGGTGGCCGTTTTCATCTCCGACGACAGCACGGACGACCTCACGGCGCAGAAGGTTCGAGCCTTGCAGCAGGAATACCCGCTGTTGACCTATCGCCGGAATGAACCCAGGCACGGCCATGACGCCAACTTCTTCGCCACGGTCTCCATGCCGGACACCGATTACGTCTGGTACCTGGGTGACTCGCTATTCCTGCAGCCCGGCATGCTAGGCACGGCGCTGGAGGCCCTCGCGACTCACCGTCCCGACCTTTGTTTCGTGAACGCCTACGTGCACGACGACCAAACCCGCCTCCTTGAAGGCGACGATGTTCACGCCTTCCTGCTGGATCGCACCTGGTATCTCACCTTGTCGGGCGCCACGATCTACAGCCGTGGCATCCGCATGCTTCCCGTGGAAGAGGCGCGCAAGTGGTCCTGGAAGAACTTCCCGCAGCTGGGCCTGATTCTGGAGGCGTGTTCTCGCGCCCCCCGCCGGCTGCTGTGGCTCGGTCCCACCGGCATCGCCTTCAACCGGAAGAAGTCCAGCTACTGGCTAAAATCGGCTTTCGACGTGTTCGTCAAGGACTGGACCACGCTGATCCGGTCGTTCCCGACGCTCTTCAGTCGAGTGGAGCAGGATCGCATCATTCGATCGCATGCGGAGCACACCCAGCTGTTCAATCTCGTCAGCCTGCTTCAACTGCGAGCCATGGGTGCGCTGACCGTCGAGACGTTGCAACAACATCGGCAGGCGTTTGCCATCGCCTCCCCGATCCCCCCGTGGTGGGCGTCTGTGGTGGCACGAGTGCCGGTGCGAGCGATTCATGCCGCCCGGGCTGTCAAGGCGTGGCGACGCCAGCGCAAAGATTAGGACGTTCTGCCGATGTTACCCATCGACATCCTCCTGCCGGTCTACAACGGCAGCCAGTTTCTCCAGGCGCAGTTGGACTCCCTGCTTGCGCAGACGTACAGCGCCTGGCGTTGCCTGATGCGCGACGACGGCTCCAAGGACAGCTCGCTGGAGATCCTTCGCTCGTATCAGGCAGCTCATCCTGACCGCTTCCTCTTGATCGAGGACGGCCTGGGGAATCTCGGCACCGTCCGGTGCCTCAACGCCCTGAGCGCGCACGTCACGGCGCCGGTCTTTGCATTCTGCGACCAGGACGATGTCTGGCAGCCTGAAAAGCTCGCCACCTCCCTGGAGCGCCTGCAGGCGCTGGACTGCCCTGCCGGCACGCCAGGGCTGGTGTTCTGCGACATGACCGTCACCGATGCCGCCCTCTCACCTACCGCCAATTCCTTCTGGGACACCCTGGAGGCCCGCCCGTATGCCCGGGACCTCGCAGGGCTGCCGGTGATCAACGTTGTGGCCGGCTGCACCATGATGGGCAACCGCGCCTTGCTCGACGCCGCCTTTCCGGTGCCTGAGGCCGCACCAATGCATGATTACTGGGTCGGCATGGTGGCCAAGTACACCGGCCGCATCCAGGCCATTGAGCAACCGTTGATGCTCTACCGCCAGCACGGCCGAAACCAGTGTGGCGTGGCCCGCCGCGGGCCACTGCTGCAACGCCTGGTCGGCCGTCTGAAGGCGATCGACCAGTTCCGTACGCAGGCACGCGCGTCCCGGTCTCTGCGGCTGGGCATGCTGACGGCCCTGATGTCCCGTCAGTGGCCGACCCTGAACGTGCCCGAATGCCGAAGGGCCATCAGTGCCGAACAGGGCGGCGCCGTGCGCCGGTTGGGTTACCTGCTCTCCCGCGGTATCCGCCCGGACCATGCATTCATCTACTGGCTGGCCTGACGCCATGAGAGCCCCATGAGCATCGCCTCGCAGAGCCCCGGGACCTGGACGGCGGATGCATCGCTGCAGAGCCCGCGCCCGCGTGTGACGCTCGGCCTGTCGATCGCGTTCGGGCTGGCCACACTGTTGCTGACCCGGCACGCGCAGGTGCCGGGCCTGAGCAGTCTCACAGCGCCTTTTGCGTTGCTGATCCTGCTGTGCACCCTGCGCGTCAGCAGCGTCACGCTGGCGGTGCTGCCGATGTTGCTGTATTGCTGCATCTCGCTGGTCGTGTCCGTGTTCCTCGGCAACGAGGTGTCGGTCGGCCTGCGCTTTCTGGTCATCACCATCGCCACGCTGGTCGCCTTTGGCGTGCGGTCCCAACCGGTGTCACCCGCCTGGGCCTTGTTCCCCGTTGCGCTGCAGGCGGTTTCCATCGCGATCCTGTCCCTCACGTTGTCGGTCATGCAGGATCCGCTCATGGGGGGCGCCGTGCGGGCCTACGCCATTACCAGCGACTGGGGTGACGTCTACACGCTGGATGGGCTCTACTACCGCGTGCAGGTGATCGGCAATGCGCTGATCCCGCTGCTGTTTGCCGTGTGCTTGTGGCAACCGCCCTCGCGTCTGCGTCGGTGGGGGCTGGCAATGGCCGTTCTGGGCCTGCTGGCGGCCGGCAACCTGACCTATTTCTTGATGGCCGGGCTGGCCGTGTTCCTTCGGTTCAAGGCCTACTTCTATACCCACACCCGTACCTGGCTGACCGTGTTCAGCCTGCTGGGGGTGGTGGCGGTGGCCAACTCCGACGTCGGCATCTCTTCAGTGACCCGAAAGTTCGATGGCGCGGGCTCTTCGATGGGGGTGCGCTTTGACCAGATCGATGCCGTCGTCCGCGCGACGGACACATTCCCGGCGGCCGTGCTGACCGGTGCCGGTCTCGGCAGCCGATTCCCGAATGGACGCATCAACGACTATTCGGACAGTCTCTACATTGAACTGCAGGCGCTGTTCGTCGGCTATCAACTGGGGTTGATCGGCGCGGCGATCTACGGCGCGACGCTGCTGTATTGCGCGCGCCGCACCCTCAACCGGCAAGGGCGGCTCATCTTTTGGCTCTACATGCTCTCCGGCATCAGCAACCCCTACATCCTGGACACCAACCAGATCATCGCCACGATGTTGCTGGTGCATCTCTTTCCGCTCAACCCGCGTCGGTCCGGGCCCATGGCTACTGCGGCAGGCGCGTCCGCTCTTGCGGCACCGCCGCCTTCCCCCTCCCCGACGTCCGGGTCTCCGGCTGCCTGATCACTGCTTCACTGACTGCTGTCCATGATTGAACGAATTGCGGCCATCTACACGACCTATCGGCCCGACGCTGCCTTCCGCGACAGGGTCGCGCCGCTGGCCGCACGTTGCCAGGCCGTTATCGTGGTGGACAACACGCCCGGCGGCCACGACTTTGGAGATTGTCCCGAGCTGACCCTGCTGCAGGACGGCCACAACAAGGGCCTGGGTGCAGCGCTCAACCAGGGCATCGACAAGGCGCGAGCGCTGGGGTGCGATGCCGTCATCCTGTTCGATCAGGACAGCACGCCCGGCCCTGATTTTCTGCAGGCGCTGGCCGATGGCCTCCAGTCGCTGGGCGGTGCGCGCTGCGCGGTGGGCCCGCTGATGCTGGACGACTCGGTGCTGGAGAAGAGCGGCCTGCCTGCGATCCGTCCCCAGGTCGAGGCCCAGCCGGTGACCTGCCTGGCTACCTCAGGCATGCTCTTCCCCATCCAGGACCTGAACCCCGAGGACCGTTTCTCCGAGGAACTTTTCCTGGACTTTGTCGACTTCGACTGGTGCTGGCGGATGGGCCAGAAGGGCTGGCGCCTGTACAAGCTGTCCAACGTGCCCATGGCACATCGTCTAGGGCTGGCGCAGCGCAGCGTGCTGGGCATGCACTATCACGTACCCGCGCCCTACCGCCACTACTTCCAGTTCCGGGATACGCTGCGGCTGCTCACCTTCCGACATGTGCCGCTGTATTCCAAAGTACGGCTGGGGGCCCTGCTGCCACCGAAATTCCTGGTCTACCCCTTCATCCTAGATCGCGGCGTGGAGCGCGTGGGCTGGATGCTCAAAGGAATACGCGACTTTCTCATGCGCCGCTGGAGCGCCGGAGCTGCATCTGCACGGCTGCAAGGGGGACAATCGGCCCCGCGTCGCAGCACCACCCCGCAGTGACCCACTCCGATAACAAGCATTTTCTCCAGGGACACTTCTCTCATGAATCAAGTCATCTTTGTGGCCGGCGGTGCCGGATTTGTCGGCGCGAACCTGGTCCCTCGCCTGTTGGATGAAGGCGCGGTGGTCGTCGTGGCGGACAATTTCTGCCGCGGCCTGCGCCAGGCCCTTCCCGCACACGAGCGTCTGCATGTGATCGATGTGGACTTGGCCGATCGCACCGCCACGGCCCGTGCCTTTGAACAGTCGGCGGCCCTGGGCAGGCTCCATGAGGTTTGGCATTTGGCAGCCAACTCCGACATTCCAGCCGGCGTGGAAGACAGCGATGTCGACTTCAAGGACACGTTCCGCACCACCTTTGAGCTGCTCCGAGCCATGCGCGCACATGGGGTGAAACATTTTCACTTCGCCTCCAGCTCCGCCGTCTATGGGGATCTGGGCAGTCAGCCGCTGCACGAAGGACTGGGACCTCTGCTGCCCATTTCCAACTATGGCGCCATGAAGCTGGCTTCCGAGGCTCAGGCCAGCGCCGCCGCGGAGAGCTTCCTGAGCCGGGTGAATCTGTTCCGCTTCCCGAATGTGGTGGGGGTGCCCGCCACCCACGGCGTCATCCTGGACTTCATCAACAAGCTGGCCCGCACGCCGGACAACCTGGATGTGCTGGGAGACGGGACGCAGCAGAAAGCCTATCTGCATGTGTCGGACCTTGTGAAGGCCATGCTGATGGTGCGAAACCGCCGGACCGATCACAAAGTTGAACTGGTCAACATCGGCCCGACGGACGAGGGCATCACGGTGCGGCGCATTGCCGAGATGGTCGTTGCCCGGGTGGCTCCTGCAGCAGCGCTAAGTTTCGGCCAGGGGAACAAGGGCTGGGTGGGTGATGTTCCCAAATTCACCTACCTGACCGACAAGATGCAGGCCTATGGCTGGCAGCCGAGTCTCAGCTCTGTCGGCGCCGTCGAGCGGGCCATTGATGAGATCGCACGCCAGCAAGGGTATTGAGCGGCGCCTTCATGTCTGTGACCTCTTCCATGTCTGACTCCTCCCCAATGCCCCGCGCGGTGCCTCGCGTCACCGTGGTCATGCCGGCTTTCAATGAATCGGCAGAGATCATGACGGCCAGCCTGGACAGCATCGCTGCGCAGACCCTGCAAGACTTCGAATGCCTCGTGATCGACGAGAGCACCAAACCTGAGGCGGCCGCCACGTGTCGCGCGCTGTGCGAGCGAGACGCCCGCTTCCGCTATATCCACCCGGACACGCGCATCGGTCTGGCCGCCAGTTTGAACCTGGGCATCGCCCAGGCCCGCGCGCCCCTGATCGCACGGTTTGACTCCGACGATGTCTGCCTGCCGCACCGGCTGGAGCGTCAGGTCGCCTACCTGGATCAGCACCCCGACGTCGATGTGCTGGGTGGCGGTCTGGAGATCTTCAGCGCGGACCGCGGCGTCATTGCCGTGCGCGAGTACCCCGTCGACGCCGAGACCATCGAGCGCCGCTTTCAAACCACGACGCCCATTGCGCACCCCACCGTGATGATGCGGCGGGCGGTGCTGGAACGCGCCGGAGCCTATGACCCCAGCTTCCGCTTTGCGGAGGATCTGGATCTCTGGCTGCGTCTGCTGAACCTTGGCGCGCGATTTGCCAATCTGCCGGAGGTGCTGGTGCGTTACCGCCAACAGTCGACGCGTCGCAACCCGCAGCATTGGCAATTCAATCTGCGCGCGCGTACCAAGAATTTCAGCACCCGTCAGTTGCCGCGCCGTGTCTTGGGCCTGCTGGCGATCGCCACTTGGCGCATCGTTCCCGCCTCCATTCAGGAGCGGGTGTTTCACCACCTGCTGCTGCGCAAAGGTTGATGCCGATGACTCAGTCTTTCGGACCCTGCACCGTCGCCATCCTTGCCGGTGGCATGGGTACCCGCCTCAAAGTGCGCACCGGCAGCCTGCCCAAGCCGATGGCGCCCATCCATGGCCGCCCGGTGCTCCAGCACCAGATCGAACTGTGTCGACGGCACGGCTTCACCCGCATCGCGCTGCTGGTGCATTACGAGCATGAAACCATCCGCGCCCATTTTGGGGACGGCAGTGCATTCGGTGTCGAACTGCACTATTGCGTGGAAGGCGAGGCGCGCGGCACCGCCGGTGCTTTGGTGGACGCGCTCGACACCATGGACCGTCGCTTCCTAGTGCTTTATGGCGACACCTACGCGGACGTCGACCTGACGGCACTTTGGCGCCATCACATCGGTGCCGAGGCGGCCGCCACGCTGCTGCTGCATCCCAACGACCATCCTCATGATTCCGATCTCGTGGAGGTGGATGATGAAGGACGGGTGCTAGCCGTGCATGCCTACCCGCATCCGGAAGGAGCGGCGTATCGCAACCTGGTGAATGCGGCGTTGTATGTGATGGAACGGTCCCTGCTGCCGGATGTCATTCCGCTGGATCGCAAGTCCGACCTCGCCAAACACACCTTCCCCGCGATGCTGGACAAGGGCCTGCGACTCCTGGCGCATATCACGCCGGAATACATCAAGGACATGGGCACCCCTGAGCGTCTGGACAAAGTGGAGCGGGACATCACCGTCGGCCTGCCAGAGCGCCTGTCGGGCCGTCAGCCGCGAACCGCGGTGTTCCTGGACCGCGACGGCACGCTCAACGTGGAGGTTCATCATCTCTCCCGCCCGAATCAGCTCCAGCTGATTCCCGGCGCTGGCGACGCGGTGCGGATGCTCAATCGCGCAGGGGTCCTGGCGGTGGGTGTGACGAACCAACCGGTCGTGGCCCGCGGTGACGTAACGCTGGCCGAACTGGCGCGCATTCACGCAACGCTCGACCATCAGCTCGGCGCCAGCAAGGCTTACCTGGACCGGATGTATGTCTGCCCCCACCATCCAGACCGGGGCTTCCCTGGCGAGGTGCCCGCGCTCAAGATCGATTGCGACTGCCGCAAGCCGCGCACCGGCATGATCGACCGCGCCATCCGTGAGCTGGGCATCGGCCGGGGGCAATCCTGGATGGTGGGTGACACGACCGGTGATCTGTTGGCCGGGCAGCGTGCGGGCCTGCGCACGGTGCTGGTCCGCACCGGCCATGCCGGCCTGGACGGCAAATACCCGATCGACGCGGACTACGTCATGCCGGACCTCAGCGCAGCGGTCCACTGGATCCTCGAGGGCCATCCCGCCCTGTCGCATCAGTTGCTGCCTGTCAGCGCCGCAGCGGCTACCGCTCGACTGGTGCTGATCGCCGGCCCGGCGCGGGCGGGCAAATCCTCGGCCGCGCGGGTGCTGGCGGAGCAGTTGCGAGACGCCCGTACCGCCGTGCATGTGCTGTCGCTGGACGGCTGGTTGCGCCCCGCTGCGCAGCGCGCCGAAGGCGGCGGCGTCCTTCAGCGTTACGATCTGGACGCCTTCAAGGCGACGCTGATGCCGGTGCTGGCATCCAGCGCACGCCACGTCATCCAGGTGCCGTCTTATGCGCGCAAGAGCCGGGAGGTCCTGCCTGGGCGGCCGGTGTCGATCGGCCCGCAAGACCTGCTGATCGTCGAGGGTGTCCCCGCCCTGATGGACGATGCACTGAATGCCTTGGCAGATGTCCGCGTGTTCCTGGACCTGCCTGACGACGAGCGCCGGGCCCGCCTGACCGCCGACTACGTCTGGCGCGGCGAGAACGACACCGACCTGCAACACCGCCTCGATTCCCGCGAACGCGACGAGCTTCCTGCCGTCCGCGCCAGCGCCAATGAGGCGACGCATCACCTTTCGAGCACGACCCGCCTGTCATGATTCTCAGCAAGACCCCCCTGCGCATGAGCTACGTCGGTGGCGGCAGCGATATGCCTGCCTTCTACCGCGAAGAACTAGGCGCGGTGCTGTCGACCTCCATCGACAAGTACATGTACATCGCCGTCAACCCTAAATTCGACGGCCGCATCCGGCTGAGCTACAACCAGACGGAAGAGGTCGACACGCCGGCCCAGGTGGCCCACCCGTTGGTGCGCGAGGCGTTGCAACTTCTGAGCATTCCAGGCGGCATCGAGATCGCCTCCATGGCGGATATTCCGTCCAAGGGATCGGGCCTGGGCTCTTCCAGCAGCTACACGGTCGGCCTGCTCAATGCGCTGTATGCCTACAAGAACCAGTTCGCCTCCAAAGCAACGCTGGCCCGCCAAGCCTGCGAGATCGAGATTGACCGCTGCGGTGAGCCGATTGGCAAGCAGGACCAGTACGCGGCAGCCTTTGGCGGCCTGAACCTGATCCGCTTTCACCCAGACGAGTCGGTGTCGGTGGATCCGGTCATCTGCAGCCCCTCGCTGCTGACCACCTTGGAGGACTCCACGCTGGTGTTCTTCACGGGCCGCACGCGCAGCGCCTCAGCCGTGCTGGCGCAGCAATCCAAGGCGCTGGCTTCGCCCGATCGCAAGGCGCTGATGCGTCGCATGGTGCAACTGGCCTTCGATTTGAAGACTGAGCTTGAATCCGGCACGCTCGATCACTTCGGCGCCATCCTGGACGAGAATTGGCAGTTGAAGACCCAGCTCTCCGCCGGCATCAGCGATCCCCAGATCGATGGCTGGTATGAAGCAGGGATGCGCCATGGCGCGCTCGGCGGAAAGCTGCTGGGTGCGGGCAACGGCGGCTTCATGATGTTCTTTGCGCCCCCTCACACCCATGCGGCCATCACCGCAGCCCTGTCCGATCTGCAGCCGGTAAAGTTCAACTTTGACCGTACAGGTGCCCAGATCGTGTTCTACCAACCTGCCGCCTGAATCGAATTCCCATGACTACTCCCTTCACGGTTGCCAATTACTTCGCGGCCCACGCCAAAGTGGCCAGCACGATGAACCTGGATCATTTCCAGGCGGGTATCGACCTCATCCGCAGCAAGTTCGACGCTGGCAAGAAGATTTTCACCTGCGGGAATGGGGGCAGTGCGTCCACCGCATCGCACTACATCACCGACTGGAACAAGATGATCAATCTGGCCACCGGCCGGAAGTTCCGGGGCATCTCGCTGTGCGACAACATTGGCGCCATCACCGCCTTTGCGAATGACATCTCGTACGACGAAGTCTTCGCCGGCCAGCTCAAATCGATGATGGACGAAGGCGACCTCGTCATTGCCATCAGCGGCAGCGGCAATTCGGCGAATGTGGTGAAGGCGGTCGAATACGCCAACGCCCATGGTGCGGATACGCTGGCGGTGGTGGGCTACGACGGCGGCAAGCTGTTGCCCCTGGCAAAGCAGCACATCCTCGTGCCTTCGTTCGACATGCAGATGTGCGAAGACATCCATCTGATGTTCGGTCATATGGTCATGAAGACCCTGTGCAACAACGATATCAGGATCGTCGGCCTCGACTGACGCCCCCGCCCGGGACTACCAAGATCCTGGCGTCCTGCGTGCGGCGCCCTGCCACCGCTCAGGGCGCTGCAGCGGCAGTGTCTCGCTCAGCCTCGCCGTGAGGCTCGAGTAGGAAGTAGGGAATCTCCTGCGCCAGGAATGCCTGGCGGTCGGAGGTGCGGATGAAGGGGGGCGCATGGTCCCCCACCACGGCCACATAGGGCGTCGAGGCGCTGGCCTCGAGCTGGTCCGCCATGCCTCGCAGCAAGGTGCCCAGCTGATCAGTCAGGGCGCAGCTGGCCTCGCCGACATCCGCCTGCGCGCATAGCGCGGCCAACTCGCGTGTCTGCACCGAACGATTGGACAACGGCAGGTGGGTGTCCAACGTGACCACATAGGCCATACGTCTGGGGGCCTGAACCGACGCCAGGGCCGTACGCAAGACTTCCTGGTCGCAAATGCCATGGAACACCGCGTGGCAATCCTTCACCGCAACCGGACTCTGCTGGTAATCGAACGCATGTGCTTTCAGGCCGGCCACAGCCCACCAACGATTGCGGTCAAACATTGACAGCTGAAACCCGTGATACCCCGTAGCCGTGAAATGTTCGTCAGCGAGTCGATGAGGCAGGCAGGAGCCACTATTGGCAGACCCGAGCATCTCGTAGGAACCGTCCAGTCCACACAGCACACGAAGTTCGCCGTGCGTGGTGGAGCCTGAAAACCGCTCGGTCCCGTCTGAGAGCTTCCAGCGTTGTTGCACGCCAGTCGTCCGGATCTGCCGGGCCAGCCAGTCGCGCAACTGCGAGTTCACCGGTTGCCCCATGGACTCCACCAACACCAGCAGAATGCTGCCGGACGGGTGCGAGGCATGCCATCGCAAAATGCTGTCGCGCGCGTGGGACGGAATCGCCTGAAGCCCCGAGGCCTGGGAAGGCACCACCGCCTGCTGCATCTTGTAGAGATTCCAGACCGGGCTGCCTCCGACGTTGTAAGGTTCGCGCAGATTGTCCCGCCCGATGCCCCCAATCTGCATCGATCCGTTCATGCCGTCTGCCAGCAGCACTCCCGCGAGCAAGAGGGCTTGAATCACAGCCATCGATGCACGCCAGCGTTTGAACATCAACACCAGAGTGAGCAGGTTCAACACCCCCATCACCAGCAGCATCAAAGCGGCCCCCGTCAAGAACGGCGCGAGGTTCATCATGCTGAGGAACCGGACCGACCCGACGAAGTCCGCCATATTCAGGAAGTGGTAATTCAGCGATGCAATGCGAACCCCATCCACCACCAATACAGCGGCGAGCACCAGCCACCCCAGTCGGACACCGATGGCAAACACCAGAACGGCCAGCATCAGGTCTTCGTTGAAGAGGGGTCGCTGGAAGCTGTAGAAGTTCTTCAGAATCCAGAACGGCGCCTGCAACGCGATATTCAGGCCAATGACAAACATCCAGCACGGCGCACTCAACAGTTCCCGCGAACGCGCTGCAATGGCGTCAAAGGCAAACGCCGCCATGGAGCTGATACGTTGATTCATGGGAGGCAGTTCCGAGGACATGCAAGGAGTCGGACCATGGGTCTATGAGCCTGAGATCAGAAGGAAGTTGTGCGACGGTTCGGAGGGCCCGCTGCATGCTTGCATTATCAGCAGTGTCGGGTGACCTTGGACGCATTTACCAGGACGTGGCAAATCAGGCCCTCCGAAGATCCGTCCCCCGAAAGCCATCGAAGGCTGGCCGGCTTACCGGCCGTCGATTTGTGTCGCACTCGGGTCGCCCCCGATGGCCCCGTACTCCGGCACAAACCGCCTAAGCCCCTCCACCACCGTCTCCCTCGACCACTCGCTACTCCCCGCCGCCTCCTGCACCCAAGCCACTACTGTGCCATTTGCACCGAGATCCCCGAGGCGCGCAATCCTGACCCGCGCCACCTTCGTCGGCAGCGTTGTGTCTGCGTCGGCGATCAGCTCTTCGTACAGCTTCTCCCCCGGCCGCAGCCCGGTGAAGCGGATGCCGACCTCCTGCTCGCTGCGCCCGGCCAGCCGGATCATGTCCCGCGCCAGATCGACGATCCGCACCGGGTCGCCCATGTCCAGCACCATCACCTGCCCGGACTCTCCGATCGCCGCCGCCTGCAGCACCAGCCGTGCCGCCTCCGGAATCGTCATGAAGTAGCGAATGATGTCCGGGTGCGTCACCGTCACCGGACCGCCCTTGGCGATCTGTTCCTTGAACTTCGGAATGACGCTGCCGCTGGACCCCAGCACATTGCCAAAGCGCACCGCCATGAACTTCGTGCGATGCCCCTGCGCCGCCATGTGGCTGATCACCAGCTCGGCCGCGCGTTTGGTCGCGCCCATCACATTCGTCGGATTCACCGCCTTGTCGGTACTGATCAGCACGAACCGCTCGACCCCTGCCTCCGCCGCCGCCACGCAGGCGTGATAGGTGCCCAGCGTGTTGTTGCGCAGCGCCGACCAGGCGTTGTCTTCTTCCATCAGCGGCACATGCTTGTAGGCCGCCGCATGGAACACCACCTGCGGCCGCTGCTTCTGCATTACAAACTTCAGATGCGGCAGGTCCTTCACATCGCCGATGAGCCGCACCAGCGGCAGATGCGGGAACTTCTCGCTCAGCTCCTGCTCGATGGAATACAGCGCAAACTCGCTCAGCTCCAGCAACACCAGCCGCGACGGGCCATAACGGGCCACCTGCCGGCACAGCTCCGACCCGATCGATCCCCCCGCGCCGGTGATCAGCACCGCCTTGCCGCTGATGCAGTCGCTGATGCCGTTCTCATCCAGTTGCACCGGCTCACGTCCGAGCAGGTCTTCCGGTTCGATGTCCCGCACCTGATTCACCGCACGTCCCGCCAGCAGTTCTTCGCTGCTGGGCACCGTCAGCACCGGCAACGAGGTCTCACCTGCCAACGCCAGCGCGCGTCGCCGCTGGACCGCACTGGCCGCCGGCATAGCCACAATCACATGGGTGATGCCATGCAGATCCGCAAAGCGTGGCGCCTCTTCCAGCGCGCCCAGCACCGGCACGCCGCCGACACGGGCGCCGCGCTTCTCCGGGGCATCGTCCAGATAGCCCACCACCACCCAGCCGGCCTGGTGCTGAATGCCGGCCACCAGCAGGCGGCCGGCATCGCCGGCGCCCATCACCAGCGCACGACGCTGCTCCTGCGCACTGCCGCTGATGCGGCTGCGCATGTGCTCATAGAGCATCCGGTAGCCCATGCGCATCATGGCCAGCGCCATCAGGGTGAAGACGGGATGCAGCGCCAGCACCGCTCGCGGCACCGCCGCCAGCTGGGCCATCAGCACCACCACCGCGCTGATCAGGCCAGCCGTCACGCAGACCGCTGCCAGGCGCTTGACCTCGCCAAACCCCGAGAAGCGCCACATGCCCTTGGGCACCCGCAGCAGCCACAGCAGCAGGCCATACACCCCCACCACCCCCGCCATCACCCAGCCGTCATAGCCGGGCCGGGCGCTGAACCAGCGCTCAAAACCCAGGCGGAACAGATAGGTCGCCTGCCAGGCCAGCGCCACCGCCGCCATGTCCAGGCCCAGGGCCAGGGTTTCTCGATAGGGTCGGATGCGGGTCAGGAAGGCATCCAGGGACAACCAGTTCATCGTCATCAATCTCACCGGCGCAGCACGCCCAGCGTGGCCACGATCAATCGCACATCCGTCGCCAGGCTGGCGCGGCGCACATAGTCGGCCGCCAGCCGAAGCTTGGCCGGCATGACCACTTCCACATACTCCCGCTCCGGATCCGCCGCCTGCGCCAGCAGCTCGCTTTCATTCCGGAAACTCAGCGACGCCGGATCCGTGATGCCCGGCCGCACCGACAGCACCACCTCCCGCAAATCCGCCGGATACAGGGCCACATAGCGCGGGACTTCCGGCCGAGGACCAACCAGACTCATCGCGCCGCGGAAGACGTCCCACAGCTGCGGCAGTTCATCGAGCTTGCTGGCCCGCAGGAAGCGGCCGCTGCGGGTGATCCGGGGATCCGCCCCGATGGTGATCTGCGGCCCGAGCGCCGGCGCATCCACCCGCATGGTGCGGAACTTGTGGATGCGGAACGGCCGGCCGAAGCGGCCCACCCGCTCCTGGCGGAACATCACCGGTCCGGGCGAATCCAGCTTGATCCAGACGGCCACCACCAGCAGCAGCGGGCTGAGCAGCAGCAGGCCAAGGCCTGCGCAGATCAGATCGAAGAGACGCTTACCCATGCCGCGCCAACCTCAAGCCGCACCCAGGCTTTGGCGCACCGCGGCGATCACCCGTTCCACATCGGCATCGGTCATGGCGGTGTAGAGCGGAATGGTGACGGTGCGCTCGTAGGCCTTCTGCGAATGCGGGAACATCTTCGCCGTCAGGCCGTACCGCTCCCGCCAGTAGGGATGCTGGTGCAGCGGCACGTAATGCACGCTGCAGCCGATGCCCAGCGCAAACATGCGCTCGATGAATTCGTCGCGGCTGACCTCGGCTTCATCCGACAGGCGCAACACAAAGAGGTGCCAGCTGTGGGTGTCGCCTTCCACCGGCTGGGGCGGCAGGATCAGCGGCAGGTCGGCCAGTGCCTCGAAGTAGCGCTGCGCGATCTTCTCGCGGCGCTGCTGGAAAGCCGGCAGCCGCTTGAGCTGATGCAGCCCCAGCGCCGCGGCAATGTCGGTCAGGTTGTACTTGAAGCCCGGCGCGACGATCTCGTAATACCAGCTTGGCACCTTGGCAGTGAAACGGTCGAAGGCATCGCGATTGATGCCATGCAGCCGCATGACACGCGCGCGCTTGGCCAGCTCGGCATCCCGCGTCACCAGCATGCCGCCTTCGCCGGTGGTCATCGTCTTGTTGGCGTAGAAGCTGAACACGGTCGCATTGCTGCCCATCGTGCCGATCAGCTCCTTCTCCAGGGTGGTCGGCAGCGCATGGGCCGCGTCTTCCACCACCTTCAGGCCGTGCTTGCGGGCAATGTCCAGCAGCGAGAGCATGTCCGCCGCCAGGCCGGCGTAGTGCACCGGAATGATGGCCCGGGTGCGGGGGGTGATGGCCGCTTCAATCTGGTCGATGGCGATGTTCAGCGTCTTGGGGTCGATGTCCACCAGCACCACGTCCGCCCCCATGTAACGCACCACTTCGGCAGTGGCGGTGAAGGTGTGGGTGGTGGTGATGACCTCGTCACCGGGGCCGATGCCCAGGGCTTCCAGCGCCAGATGCAGGCCGGCGGTGGCGGAGTTGACGGCCACGCATTCAATCTGCGGCTCGCCGAGGAACTCCGCAAAGGCCTGCTCGAAGCGCTTGGCCTTGGGACCGGTGGTGACCCAGCCGCTGCGCAGTGTGTCCACCACTTCGTTGATTTCCTCCTCGCCGATCTCGGGCAGCGCAAAGGGCAGGAAGGGGAGTTTGTCAGTCATGGTGGCGGTGATTCTTGAAGTCGGTCTCGGCGCAATGTCGCGATCAGCGGTCAGCAGTATTCGGTGGCGATCAGTGAGGCATTCATGCAGGAAGGCGTTCAAGCCGGCGGGTCCACCGACTTTTCAATCAAGGCGAGCACGTGGGTGCGCAGCAGCGGCACGATGTTCAGAAGGCGATAGGTCGACGGATGCAGCCGGCACACCACCCGCGCGATCGGCGGCGCCAGTGTCACCCGCCGGACCGTGACCCGGCCCTGCGGAAACAGCGCCCGCATCCGCCGCACCGGCACGCCCCGCACATCCGGATTGCGCGGATTGTCGACGATGAAGTCATACCAGAGCACCGCCCCACCCGGACGGACCCAGCGCCACATCGCCTGCGCCAGCCGTTGCTGCAGGGCATCGTCCAGGATGGAGGAGAACACGGTGGACTGCATCACCAGATGCTGGCTGGCCGGCTCGATCTCAGTCTGGGACGCATCGCCGGCCAGCAGGCGCACGGCACCCGGCAGCGAGGACCGTGCGGCTTCAAAGCGCTCCGGCAGCAGCTCGATGCCGGTCAGGTGCTCCGGCCGCAAGCCGATGCGCAGCATGTCCATCAGGTTGCCGCCGGCGCCGCAGCCGACCTCGGTCAGCCGCCAGTCGGCAACCGGCCCCAGGCGGCCAGCGCGCGCCGCCAGCAGGCGCAGTTGCTGCGCCTGCCGCTCATGCAGCATCTGCCAGACCTCCGGCCGCAGCAGGCTGTAGCGCTCAAGCCCGCCCAGACGCTCCTCGCGACGGGCATACCGCTGGGCAATGGCCTGGAGTTCCTGATCCTGGGGCATGGTGGGGCGGATGGCGGAGGATGGATGGGTGGCGAGCGGGGCGACGATGGCGGCGTGGTGCAAGCGATATCGACGTGAGGAACGCGCTGATCCGAGGCCGCGACCCTCAGTCCGAGACCGCCTCGATGAACCGCTGTGCCAGCACCGGATAGGTGTGATGCTTCATCACGAACTCTCGCCCGTGACGGCCCATGATCTCACGCTGTGCGGCCGGCAGGCTGGCCAGCTGGCGCAGGCCCTCGGCCACCGCCCGCGGATCCTGCGGCGGCACCGTCAGGCCGGCGCCGGCTTCGGCCACCGGGTCATTGCCGGCGTCCACCGAATGCAGCACCGGACGCTGGGCCATCATGTAGTCCATCAGCTTGTTGGGCGCGATGCCAAAGCGATAGATCGGCGTGCGCTGCCACCCGATGTAGGCGATGTCAAAGCCCTGCAGCAGGGACGGAATCTGCGCCTTGGGCACCGGCGGGAACAGCGTGACGTGGGTCAGCCCTTCGTCCTTCACCCGCGCGGCCAGCCGATCCCGTTCGTGCCCACCGCCCACCAGCACAAAGGACATGGGACTGTCCTTGAGCAGCTTGGCCGCATCCAGCAGCACGTCCAGCGCGTTGGGCTGACCCATGGAGCCGGCATAACCGACGATGGTGCGGCCAGCGGCGCGTTGCGTCGCCAGATGCGCCTGGAGGGCGGCATCCACCGGCTCGCCCGGGCCCTGCCATTCGTCCAGCGTGATGCCATTGGGCACGATGTGCAGCTTCTTCAGGTCCAGGCCATGCGAGGCCATGTGCTGATGCACCTTGGGCAGCATCGACACCACCACGTCGGCATCGCGGTAGGCGTCGTTCTCCGCCTTCTGGCAGAGCATGGCGAACGGATGCCGCGGCGACATGCCGGACAGCTCGATCTGCGACAGCGGCCACAGGTCGTGCACCTCGTAGACCAGCTTGGCCTTGGCCAGCCGCGCCACGCGCCGTGCCACCCACACATCCATCGGATAGGTGCTGGAGGCGATCACCACATCCGGTTCGAATTCACGGGCGAGGATGTCCGCGTCCTTCCAGACCTGGCGGCAGAAGGACCAGATGTTCTTGACCCGGCCGACGCCGTTGCCCTGGTACTCGGGCGTGTCGTAGAAGTGGTAGGAGACGCCGCTGAGCTGTGCGCTGCCCGGGTCCGGCTGCACCGTGCGGACGTGGGAGTAGGACGCCCCCAGGATCAGCACCTGATGCCCCGCCCTCACCCACTCGCGGGCCAGGTAGAACGGTCGGAATTCCATGCCGTGCTTGGGTGAGCCGGCGTAATGATTGATGAGGAGCAGCTTCATAGGGCGTTGAGTCGTGCCACGAAGCGCTTCACCGCCGGGCCGAAGAGGGCGTTGTGCGCCACCCAGGCCCGGTTGGCCGCGCCCATCGCATCGATGTGGGCATCACCAGCCAGGGCGGCCAGCCGGGCCGGCAGGCCCGTCAGCGCGTCCGGACCGGACAGGATCAGGCCATGCCGTCCTTCACCCAGCAACTCATGGTTGGCAGGCAGATCGGACAGCAACGGCAGACATTCATGGGCCATGGCCTCGATCACCGAGACCGACACCGAATCACTCTCCGGCAGGCTTACAAACCATCGGGCCTGGGCATAGTGGCGGCCCTGGGCGACGGCATCCAGCCGGCCGAGGAACTCGACCCGCTCGGCAATGCCCAGACTGCGCACCTGGTCGTGCAGCGCGTCGCGCAGCGAGCCGTCATTGGCCACCAGCAAACGGGCGGTCGGCTGCTGGGCCGCCACAGCGGCAAAGGCTTCGATCACCCGCTGCGGCCGGTAGATGGGCTCCAGGCCTCGATTGGCATAGAACAGCCACGGCTGCTTGCGCACGTTCTGCTTGGGCAGCGCTTCCAGGCCAAACGGGAAGGTCATCACCTCCCCCGCGCCGAGTTCCTTCATGCGCTGCGCCATGTGCTCGGAATCGGAGGTGGTGAGGGTGCAGGCCTGCAGCACCTGGCGCGTCAGCCAGCGGTAGCCCCAGCCCTGGTTGGGCGTGACGAGAATGTCACTGCCCCAGGCGGAGCCGACGATGCGCGCCCGCAGCCGCCAGCCCTTGCGGGCCGCCCAGGCCAGCGTGCCGTGAGAGGTGAGGTAGTGCGGATGCAGCCAGTCGGCATCCACCCGGGCGAGCCATTGGCCCAGGCGCGGCAGTTGCTGGATCACCGCCAGGTTGCCACCGCCGTGGTCGGGCCGGGTGTCCAGCGCCAGGCGCCGGTCTTCCGGAATCAGGAAGCTGAACTCGGGCGCAAAGCCGCGGGTCGAGGCGGCCCACAGTTCCACCTGGTCCACCAGGGCACGCGCCCACTTCAGGAGATGCGGGCTTTCTCCGTCACCGATCAGGACTAGTCTCATGGGGAATCCGGGGCATCGGCGGGCGTGCTGCCCGCCCAGTCCTTGTAGAAGGGCATCAGTTCCGGATGCTCGCGCAGCAGCCGTTCATCCATGCGGCGGGTGTCGCCGACCACCTTGGCGGGCTGGCCGGCCAGGATGGCAAAGTCCGGATGCTCGCCGCTCACCAGACTGTAGGCGGAGACGATGGAACCGCGCCCCAGCCGGGTGCCGGGCAACAGCGTCGCATGGGCGCCGATGAAGCAGAAGTCGCCAATGTTCACCGGAGCGGTGAAGTAGGCCTTCTTCTCCGGCACGCGGACGTATTCCCGTCCATACAGGCGGATGGCCGCATGGCTGGAGTGGGTGAAGATGCCGGTGAAGAACCCGATCTGGCAGCCCTCTCCGATGCGCAGGCCATAAGTGGCATCCAGCACGCTGAAGTGGCCAATGAAGACATGGTCGCCCACGTCCAGCCGCTCGCGCGCGAACACGATGCTGGTGTTGCTGATGCGGGTCTGCGGCAGCCAGGTGCCGTCCCCCCGGATGAAGCCGCCCACCATGCGGGTGCCCCACAGTCGCGAGACCAGCATCTTGACCGGCTGCCAGAGCCTTCGTCGCAGGCTTGCTTTCATGTGGCGAAGAGTCCGTCCTTGTGTTTCCAGTGCGCCAGGGCCCAGAAGTAATAACCGAAGTAGAGCGTCATGGTGACCGAGACGCCCCAGGCCGCGCCGATCAGGCCGCCCTGCAGCAGGCCGATACCCAGGCCGCCGACAAAGGCCACCTGCCCCACCAGCGCCAGCCGCAGGGCCCAGCCCTGGGCCTGCCAGGCCATGGTGGTGACCGCCAGCGGCGAAGCGATGAAATGCACTGCGACATACGGCGCCAGCGCCCGCGCGAGTTCGCCGGCATCCTGCCAGCGTTCACCGAAGGCCCAGGAAAAAAGCGAGGGACCCCAGACGGTCAGCACCGCTGCCAACGGGACGGCGAACGCCGCCAGCGCCGCCATGGCCTGACGCACCAGACGCAGCGCCTCCTCCGGCGAGCGGGCCGCCACGAGGCGCGGATACAGGGTCTGCGACAGGGCGCCGCCCACGAGGCCAGCCGGCGCCTTCAGGTAGCGCAGAGCCAGCGCCCAGTAGCCGGCGGATGCGTCGCCCGCCAGTGACGACAGCAGCAGCAACGCAACGCTGTCCTGCAGCGCGCCGGCAAAGGCATGCGGTGTGTTGAGCAGTGGAAAGTCCTTGTGACGGCGGGCGAGAGCGACGAGACCGGCGCGGTCCTGGCCCAGCACCGAGCGCCAGCCGTTCACCGGACGGGCCACGGTGGCCAGCCACAGCGCAGCCGCCAGCCCGGCCAGGATGGGCCCGAGCAGCAGACCGACCGCACTGAAGGCAGCCAGTCCCAGGGCGACCTGCAACAGCGAAGCGCCGCCGTACTGCAGCAGGCGCGCAGCCGCGAGCGCATGGAAGGCGCTGGCGCGGGTGGCCCAGAGCGTCATCGCCTGCGCCAGCGCACCCGCCAGCACCGCCAGGCCCAGCCACAGGGCCAGATCCAGGTCCTGCCACGTCGCCCAGGCCCACCCGATCAACGCACTGGTCAGCGTCACTGCCGCCAGCACTCGCAGGCACAGCGCCATCAGGCGCGCGGCCTGGTCAGCATCTTTTTCCAGCGGCAGCGCGAATTCGTAGCGGGCGCAGCCCACCACCGCCACATTGGTGGCGACCGTCCAGACGAGGCTGAAGTGGCCGAATTCGATGGGGGAGTACAGACGCGTGATCCACGGCCCCAGCAGCAGCGGCAACAGCTGCGCCAGAGCGCCGCCGGCCAGCAGGGTCAGCGTGGCACGCAGCATGAGTTCAGGCGGTGCGCGCGGGGGCGTTGGCGTTGACGGATCCGGGCGCAGTTGCAGCGGCAGAAGCGGCCGTCGCCTGTGCGTCACGGAGCGCATCACGCAATGCAGCGACCACCTGGTCCTGCTGCGCGTGGGTCAGGTCCGGGCTCATCGGCAGGCTCATCACCTGGGCCGCCGCGGCGTCAGCATGCGGCAGGGGCGCAGGCACCCGGCACCGGTCCGCATACGCCGCCTGACGATGCAGCGGACGCGGATAGTGGATCGCCGTGGGAATGCCCGCGGCCTTCAGGTTCTGGATCACGGCCTCGCGATGCGCCACCTGCACGGTGAACTGCGCCCAGACGCAGTCCCGGTCCGGACGCACGGCCAGCCGCTGCAGCGGCAGATCGGCCAGCAGTTGCTGATACCGGTCACCCAGGCTGAGGCGCTGCTGCACTTCCCAGTCAAAGCGCTCCAGCTTGCCCAGCACGATGGCGCATTGCAGCGTGTCCATACGGCCGCCGACCCCCACGCGGGTGTGGGTGTAGCGCTGGCTCTGGCCATGCACGCGAATCTCGCGGGCGGCCTGGGCCAGGGTGTCGTCGTTGGTGAACAGCGCGCCTCCATCCCCATAACAGCCCAGCGGCTTGCTGGGGAAGAAACTGGTCGCCCCCCAGGTGGAGAGGCCGCAGGAGCGGCGCACGCCGCCATGGCCTTCTCGGCGGGCTCTCTCGTCGGCTCTCTCGTCGGCTCTCTCGTCGGCATTTTCGCCTGCGGGTCCGCTTGCAGTTCCGCCCTCTGCCCCGCGATAGCTGGCACCGAAGCTCTGAGCCGCATCCTCGATCACCGGAATGCCGCCGTGGCGGGCCGCGATCGCATTAATCGCATCCATGTCCGCCACCTGGCCATACAGACTGACCGGCATGATGGCGCGGGTGCGGTCGGTGATGGCGGCTTCGATCAATCGCGCGTCGATGTTGCAGGTGTCCGGCTCGATGTCGACGAACACTGGCACGCCGCCGAGCAGCACGATCACTTCCGCCGTGGCGGCGAAGGTGAACGGCGTGGTGATGACCTCATCCCCCGGCTGCAGGTCCAGCGCCATCAGCGCGATCAGCAGCGCTTCAGTGCCGCTGGCCACGGTGATGCAGTGCTTCACGCCAACATAGGCCGCGAGCTGCTGCTCAAGCTCCTGCACTTCCGGCCCCATGATGTACTGGCCGTGGTCCAGCACCGCCTGGATGCGGGCGTCGATGGACGTCTTCAGCGCCGCGTACTGGGACTTCAGATCGATGAAGGGCAGGCTCATGCCTTGGACTCCGGGGACGACATCAGGCGCAGGCCGTGGTCGCTGAGTTCATACACCTCCCCACTGCCGGGGCAGGTGGCACGGCCATGGCCGGCCACCGGGAGGTCGAGTTTTTCGCCATGGCGGCTCATCCAGCCGATCTGGCGGGCGGGCACACCGACCATCAGCGCATGGGGCGGCACATCGCCCTTGACCACGGCGCCGGCGCCCACAAAGGCGTATTCGCCCACGGTCGCGCCGCAGACGATGGTGCAGTTGGCGCCGAGCGTTGCACCGCGGCGCACCAGGGTGCGGCGGTATTCGTTCTTGCGCGGCACGGCCGAGCGCGGGTTGTAGACGTTGGTGAAGACCATGGACGGGCCGCAGAAGACGTCGTCCTCCAGCGTCACCGCGTCGTAGACCGATACCTGATTCTGGATCTTCACATTGCGGCCGATGCTCACATCGTTGCCGACAAAGACGCCCTGCCCCAGCGAGCAGTCCGGACCGATGCGGGCGCCCGCGCACACATGACTGAAATGCCAGACCTTGGTGTTGTCACCGATCTGGGCGCCGTCATCCACCACGGCCGAGGCGTGCTGCCAGAACGCCATGCTCAGAACACCAGCGGCAGGCCGACGCGCTGGCCATCGCGGGCGCTGCGATAGCAGGCCACCAGCAGCTCCAGCGAGCGCAGACCTTCGTAGCCATCGACCTGCGCATGGGCTTCACCGCGCAGGGTCTGGATGACGTTGTCGTAGTAGGCCGCATGGCCGAAGCCATAGACGCTGGTGGTCTCATAGCTGGCGTTCTTGACTCGCTCATCATCCGGATGCGGCGTGTCAAAGGCCCAGTGCTCGATCTTGTTGACGGCCGTGCCGCCGATCTTGACCGTACCCTTTTCACCCAGGACGGTGATCGAGCCTTCCAGGTTCTGCGGATAGGTCAGCATGGTGACGTTGATGCTGGCCAGTCCGCCGTGACGCAGGCGCAGGCTCATCACGCCGGTGTCTTCGGCTTCGATGTCACGGTCCAGCGTGGCGGTGTAGGCATGCACGTTGTCCACCGGGCCGACCAGCCAGTCCAGCAGGTCCACATAGTGGCTGGCCTGGTTCATGAAGGCGCCGCCGTCCATGTCCCAGCGGCCGCGCCAGCGCGCGGCGTCGTAATAACTTTGCGGTCGGGTCCAGAACACGTTGACGGTGCTCATGAAGATGCGGCCGAAGCGGCCCTGGTCCAGCGCCTGCTTCACCAGCTGCACCGTGGCATTGAGCCGGTTCTGCTTGACCACGAACAGCTTCACGCCGGCATCGCGGCAGGCCCGGACCATGGCCTGGCCTTCCTCGAACTTGGTGGCCATCGGCTTCTCGCTCAGAACGTGGCGGCCGGCCCGCGCGGCGGTGATGGCCTGCTGGGCATGCAGCCCGCTGGGGGTGGCCAGCACGACCAGGTCGGCATCGCTGCCGGCCAGCAGCGCCTCCAGCGACTCGAAACCGGGCACCCCGGTCTGGGCCATCGCGTCTTTCAGTGCTTCGGGGCGGTTGTCGCAGACGGCCACCAGCTCGGCGCGTGCCTGATGGCGACCCAGCGCCTCCAGATGGTTCTTGGAGATGCGGCCGCAGCCGACCAGGGCGACACGGATCTTGCGGTCCAGGATGGGGAACAGAGGCATAAGCAGCGCAATCGACGACAAAACGCGACGGAAATGCCGCGGGTGCGGCCAAGCGGCAAATTTTAAGGGCGGATGACCACTTAAAATGCCGCCAGCTTCAACGAGTTCATATGAGCCAGCCCCACGCCCCCTCCCCGGCCACCGCGCCCGACGCGCAGGCCCTGCCTGCCCAAGACGACAACCAACTGATTGCCGAGCGCCGCGAAAAACTGGCCGGCATCCGTGCCAAGGCCAAGGCTGAGGGCAAGGCCGCCTTCCCGAACGACTTCAAACCCCAGCACCGCGCCCAGCCGCTGCAGACCGAATTCGGCGAAGAGCCGAACGAGACGCTGGAAGCGAAGTCGGTGCAGGTGAGCGTGGCCGGCCGCATGATGCTCAAGCGCATCATGGGCAAGGCCAGCTTTGCCACGCTGCAGGACGCCACCGGCCGCATCCAGCTGTTCCTCTCCAAGGATGCGCTGGGCGACGAGGCCTACACCGAATTTAAGCACCTGGACCTGGGCGACATCCTGGGCGCCGAAGGCACGCTGTTCCGCACCCGCACCGGCGAACTGTCGGTGAAGGTGACCTCGCTGCGCCTGCTGACCAAGAGCCTGCGCCCGCTGCCGGACAAGTTCCACGGCATGCAGGACCAGGAGCAGAAGTACCGCCAGCGTTATGTCGACCTGATCACCGACGAAGAGGCCCGCAGCCGTTTCGTGGCCCGCTCCAAGGCCGTCTCGTCGATCCGCAGCTTCATGGTGGACAACGGCTTCCTGGAAGTCGAAACGCCGATGCTGCACCCGATCCCGGGCGGCGCCAACGCCCGTCCGTTCACCACCCACCACAATGCGCTGGACCAGGAAATGTTCCTGCGCATCGCGCCCGAGCTGTACCTCAAGCGTCTGGTGGTGGGCGGTTTCGAGCGGGTGTTCGAGATCAACCGGAATTTCCGGAATGAAGGCATCAGCGTCCGGCACAACCCGGAATTCACGATGATGGAGTTCTATGCGGCCTACTGGACGCATCACGAGCTCATGGACTTCACCGAAGAAGTGCTGCGCCATGCGGCCCGCGCCGCCACCGGCAGCGCCCTGGTGAGTTACGCCGGCAAGCCGGTCGATCTGGAAAAGCCGTTCGCCCGCCTGTCGGTGCGTGATTCGCTGATCGCCCACGGCGGCCTGACTGCCGCCGAAGCAGACGACGCGGCCGTGCTGCGCGAGAAGCTCAAGCACCACGGGGAAGAAGCACCCAAGCACTGGAGCCTGCCGGAACTGCAATTCGGCATGTTTGAGGCGGTGGTGGAAGAAAAGCTCTGGGAGCCGACCTTCATCATCGACTATCCGGTGGAAGTCTCGCCCCTGGCGCGCGCCTCGGACAGCAACCCGGCCATCACCGAGCGTTTTGAGCTGTTCATCACCGGCCGCGAGTACGCCAACGGCTTCTCCGAGCTGAACGACGCCGAAGACCAGGCCGCCCGCTTCCACGCGCAGGTGGCCAACAAGGACGCCGGCGACGAGGAAGCGATGTTCTTTGACGCCGACTTCATCCGCGCCCTGGAATACGGCATGCCGCCCACCGGCGGTTGCGGCATCGGCATCGACCGTCTGATGATGCTGATCACCGACAGCCCGTCCATCCGCGACATCATCCTGTTCCCGGCGCTCAAGCGCGTCTGAGGCATCCGAGGACCGACGCGCCCGGTCTCGGGCGCATCAAAAAAAGCCGCTGGGGCCTGGCCCGCAGCGGCTTTTTCTTTGGCGGCCCCAGCTCGGGCCTGCACAGGATTACTTGCTGGCGACGCCTTCGGAAGCAGCGCCCTTCTTGGCGACGACGGCCTTCTCAGCAGCCTTCCTGGCGGCGATCTGGCTGGCGGTCGGTGCGTTGACGCCGTTGGACAGCGCGCCCACGCCGGCTTGTTCGGCGCTCAGGGCTGCGACTTCACCGGATTCGCGGGCAGCTTGCAGTTCGGCCAGCACTTCGGCACGGGTCTTGGCCGTGGGAGCGGCCGGTTCAGCGGCAAAAGCGGCGCCGGTGGTGCCCAGCAGGACGGCGGCGATCAGGGCGGTGGCGGAAAACTTGTTCATGGCGGTTCCTCTCGTTCGTTGGGACTCCGCACGCTGCGCGTCGTCCATGGATCGAACTGTAGGCGTCACCCCCTAGGGGAAACACTAGCCGCGATGGAAAGATCTGTTCACGGATCGTCAACAATCGCCACGGTGGGCGGTGGGCAGCGTCGAAAGCACGTCAACGATCGGGGCCACTCGGCCGCTGGGCCGTGCGGCTGCCGCTGGCCCGGCGCCTTGCCGCTGTCCTGCCGCCGCTTCAGCTGTGCTTGAACGACGGCGCGCGCTTGGCCAGGAACGCGTCCATGCCCTCACGCTGGTCGTCGCTGCCGAACAGCGCATGGAAGTAGCGGCGCTCCACCGCCACACCGTCGGTCAGCGGCCCCTGATAGGCCAGATTGACCAGTTCCTTGATCAGCATGGTGGACGGGCCGCTGAACCCGTTGATGGTCTCGGCAGCGGTCAGGGCTTCGCTCATCAGCTGCTCCGCCGGCACCACGCGGGACACCAGACCGGCGCGTTCCGCCTCGGCGGCATCCATCATGCGGGCCGTCAGCAGCATGTCCATCGCCTTGCTCTTGCTCACCGCGCGCGGCAGGCGCTGGGTGCCGCCAGCACCGGGGATGATGCCCAGCTTGATTTCGGGCTGACCAAAGCGGGCCGTGTCCGCCGCAATGATGAAGTCGCACATCATGGCCAGCTCGCAGCCGCCGCCCAGGGCAAAGCCTGCCACCGCGCCGATCACCGGCTTGCGCACCTGCAGGATGGTTTCCCAGTTCTTGGAGATCAGGCCGCTCTTGAAGGCGCTCATAAAGGTGTGGGGCGCCATCGTGGGGATGTCCGCGCCAGCGGCAAAGGCCCGTTCACTGCCGGTCAGCACGATGCAGCCAATGCCGTCGTCCGCATCGAAGGCCAGCAGCGCCCGACCCAGTTCGTCCATCAGCGGGTCGCTCAGGGCATTGAGCTGCTTGGGTCGGTTCAGGCGGATCAGGCCGGTCTTGCGGTCGCCGCTGCCGACGACCTCCACCAGAATGTTCTCGAAGGCGATGTCGGTGATCGACTGGGATGTCATGGGCTGGTCTCCAAAGATGGGCGGTGGTCCGCCTTGGGGTGTCATCAATGGCGGCAACTATAGGCCGACCTGAGCCCCCCCGCCTCCGGAGGCCGCGCCCTGAATCCTCCGTCCCTCAGCCCTGCGCCAGCTCGAACCGCTGGACCGCGCTGGCCAGCACCCGCGCCTGCTCCCGCAGTGAATGCGCGGCGGCGGTGGATTCCTCCACCAGGGCCGCATTTTGCTGCGTCGCATTGTCCAGGCCCACCACCGCATGGTTGACGGTATCCACCGCCTTGGCCTGCTCGGCCGACGCGGTGGACAGAGACCCCAGCAACTCATCGACGCTGCGCACGTCGGCCACGATTTCGGACAGCACGAGCCGCGTCGCGTCCGCACTCGCCACGCCCGCGGCCACCTGCTCGGTGGAGGTGCTGATCAGCTCCTTGATCTGACGGGCCGCCTCGGCGCTTCGCTGGGCCAACGCCCGCACTTCCGAGGCCACCACCGCAAAGCCACGGCCGGTTTCGCCCGCCCGCGCGGCTTCCACCGCAGCATTGAGCGCCAGGATGTTGGTCTGGAAGGCAATGCCGTCGATCACGGCGGTAATGTCGCCCACCCGCCTGGCGGAGTCGGACACCCGCTCCATGCTGGCCGCCAGCGTCTGCACCGTGGCTTCGCCTCGGGCGGCACGCTGGGTCGCTTCCTGCGCCCGGTGGGACGCTTCCCGGGAGGTATCGGCCGATTGCCGGACTGCCTGGGCCAGCTCCTCCACCGAGGCTGCCGTCTGCTGCAGGTTGGCAGCGGCCTCTTCCGTGCGGATGGACAGGTCGGAGTTGCCCGTCGCGATTTCATTCGAGGCCGCATCCACCGATTCAGCGGCGCTGTGCACCTGCCCGACGGTGACGGCGACGCTCTGCAGCGCTTCGCTGAGTTCGCGCGCGGCGCGCGTCGTCACCGGCACCTGGACGGCGGCGAAGTTCACCTTGCCACGAGTCCCCACCAGCACCTCGGTGATGGTGTTGAGCTCGGCCATCAGCTGCGCATCCCGGCGCATCTTGATCACGATGAAGACTTCGAAGACCGTCTGCACCACGACATAGGTGGCGTGACCGAGGATCTGCGCGAAGTCGGGCTTGGACAGACAGAACAGTCCCAGGCCCGCCGCCTGCAGGCGGTCAAAGAGCACGTGGTGCACTGCGAACGTTGCCGCCATCACGATCACCGGCAGCCAGTGTCGGTACACCAGCATCAGCGCGATCGAGACAAACACGCCAAAGTGATATTCGAGATTGCCGCCGCCCAGATGGATCTGCAGGGCGATCAGGCTGGCCAACAGCATCGGCAGCACGACGGAATTGAGCCAGCTGCCGCGGGCCATCAGAAAACATCCGCCGGCGACCAGGAACAGCGGCATCCCCCAACCCAGCGCCACCCCCAGCTGCCCATACTGCTGCCCGACGGCCAGCACCACCAGCAGCACCAGCGCGCAGGCGCCGAGCAGGGAAGCGTCGCCATTGACGCGCAGATATCGCAAACCGTCGTCGGCGGCGGGGTTGGGAGAGACAGAAGCGGGAGGGCGTGGCGACATGACCGACTCGGCTGGAAGAAGGGCGACATGCCCCTCATGCACTCAGGAGTCTGCTTAGCCTAGGAGCGCTCCGCCAGCCGCACACCTGCAGTCCGGCGTGTCAGTCAATTACCTAAAGCCGTGTGCGCAGATCACGGGGCCCGCCTTCGCGGGGCAGCTCATTCGGATGGACGGGATTGCGTCCGGTAATGAGAACCCGGTGGCGTCCAGAACACGGCTCCAAAGGGAGTTTCCTTCAGGTTCACCGGCAGTTCCCGCGCGTCCAGTTCGGCGCGCAGGCCATCCAGGCCCGTCTCGGAAGCCATCACGTAGCCGGCCTCCAGCACGTCGCCGTAGTTGGCCTCCGTGTGGCCCACCGCCAGTTCCACCAGTTCGTCCGTCCCGTCAAATCCCAGTTCCCAGATGTGCACGTCCTGGTCGGTGGCGAAGGTCTTGATGCGCCAGGCCTTGCCATTGGCGGCGAAGAACTGGATGGTGTCGAACACGTCTTCCGTCGCAGGCGCTTCGGTGTTGTTCAGATAGCTGCTCTGGATGGACAGCTCGAAGAGGATGAGTTGATGGGGCGTGGCCATGGCGGTCATGCTACGTCAGGCGGGGCGGAAGACCGAATCCCTCTGGCCTTCGCGGTCACGGTGGCGGCCCTGGGGGTGGCCCTTGGGGCCGGTCATGAGTCCGGTCACTGGGGGGCCGACGCCGCCGCCGGCATCGCCTGCAGCGGCGCTTCCTTCAGTGTCAGATCGATATAGCTGTTCGCATCCTTCTGCCGGTTCTGCCAGATGCGGATGCGCACCGGCAAGTACTGGAGCGACGGCGCCAGCCACATCTCCGTTTCCATATCGCCCCAGGTGTCGACCATGTCGGAGTCCACATGCCAGGCCTGCAGCGGGCCCATCGGCGTGTCCACCGTTTCCAGGTCATTTCGCACCACATAGCGCCAGGTGTGCACCCGCCGCGGCAAGGCCAGCGGCAACTGCACCAGCCATCCCGGCTGGGCCGTCTGACGCCCGGTGAGGAACATCCAGGTCAGCTGCACAAACTGGCTGGCGGCGTCCTGCGTGTCGTCGGTCCTCGGCACGCGCTGGCCGTTGGCCAGCACCACGCCGCCGTCATCGAACAGCAGCGAGGTTTGCCGGCGTCCCCCGGCCAATCCGCCGGTGACCTCGTCGAAGCGCCTGGGCATCAGACCGTCCGGTCCGATCATGCCGTCGCTGCTCAGGCGCCGGGTCATCAAGGGCGCCAGGGCCGGGCCGATGCTCGCTTCCAGATGCACCTGATAGTGCGCGCCCTCCCGCAGCCACTGCACCCGCGCCTGACCGTAGATCGGTCCACGGAAGTTGCCGGTCAGGCGGTACTGCATCTCGGTGGAGAGCGGCCATTCGATGCCTGGCTGGTAGTCGCCGGGGGTCTCCGGCAATTGCAGGGCATGGGGGGACGACAGTGGGTCGGGCGCGGTGGCCGACTGCCGCGACGGTGTGTCGGAGGCCGCGAGGCGGCCCGGCAGGTCGCCAGCGGGCGCCTTCAAGCCTGGCTTGGCCTTGACCAGATCGGCGCCTGGTGCCCCCTCCTCGCCCCTCGGCCGGGTGTCCATCGGGGGCGGTGGCGGCGCCGGCTGCAAGGCCCGCACAAACGCCGCCTGGATGCGCTCCGGCTCCGGTGTCACCGGCGCCCAATCGCCCAGCAGCTGCTGAACGCCGCCCAGCAGGCCCAGATGCAGCAGCACCACCAGCAGCGTCAACGCCACCAGTGCTGCGGTGCGGGGCTGGATCAGCCGCCCAGCCATGCACGCCGCAGGCTCTGCGCGCGGGCCGGGGCCTTGTCCAGCACGCCCAGACAGATCGGCCGGGCCAAGCTGTCCTGCATCGGCAGGGACAGGGTCAGCGTCAGCATGCGCTGGTCACGCGATACCAGCAGCTGAAGGTCCTGCGGATGCTGCGGGTCCAGCGTCAGCGTCACGTCGTCCAGCTTGCGCACCCGCCATCCGTTGCAGGCGACGATCTCATCGCCCGGGCTCAGGCCGGCGGCCAGTGCGGCGCCTTCCAGCAGCACCTGCTTGACGACCAGCGCGCCATCGGTGTCCTGCACCCTAAGACCCAGGCGTTGCGCCAGCGTCGGTTTCTCGTGGGTCCAGCGCACGCCCAGGCGCTCGAGCAGCGGCGGCAACGGCAGGTCGTCGCAGCCGCCCACCCACTGCTGCAGCAGCTGGGCCACCACCTCCCCGCCCAGTTCGGCCACCCGCGCGAAGATGCGTTCTTCGCTCACCGGGCCACCGGCGGACTCCCGCCACAGGGCGCGCATCAACTCATCGAGCGAGCTGGCGCGCTCCGCGCTGCGCAGGGTCAGGTCCAGCGCCAGGGCCACCATCGAGCCTTTGGCGTAATAGCTCACCAGCGCATTGGGGGCGTTTTCGTCCTGGCGGTAGTACTTGGTCCAGGCCTCGAAGCTGGACTGCGCCACGCTCTGATGCTTGCGCCCCGGCGCGCCCAGCACCTGCGTGAAGGTGTGGCCGATCAGCTTGAGGTAACGCGCTTCGTCGATTAGCCCGGCGCGCACCAGGAACAGATCGTCGTAGTAGGAGGTGAAGCCTTCGAAGAACCACAGCAGCCGGGTGTAGTTCTCCTGCTCGTAGTCGTAATGTTCAAAGACGTCGGGACGCAGCCGCTTGACGTTCCAGGTGTGGAAGTATTCGTGGCTGATCAGGCCCAGCAGCTTCACATAGCCGTCGGTCAGCTCCGCCTGCCCCAGACGCGGCAGGTCCCGGCGGGAAGCGATGAGCGCCGTGCTGGCGCGATGCTCCAGACCGCCATAGCCGTCATCCACACAATTGAGGAGGAAGACATACCGGTCCATCGGCCCCTTGGGCTTGGGGCCGTGCCAGAAATGCATCTGGGTGTCGCAGATGCGCTGCGCATCCTTGAGCAGCCGCTCGCCATCCATCACCGGCAATGCGCCGGAGACCACGAACTCATGCGGCACGCCACCGGACACGAATTCGCCACGCCAGAAATGGCCCAGTTCGAAGGGATGGTCCACCAGCTCGTCGTAATCGGCGGCCTGCCAGTGACCGTCGTCGCCGCGAGACATCGCGGTGGCCACCTCCCAGCCGGACGGCAGGCCCACCAGCTCAATGCGGTGTTGCAGCGTCTCCTTGCCGTGCGCCCGCAGGCACAGGCTGGTCGGATTGAAGAATCCCCGCTGGGCATCGAGGAACGCCGCCCGCACCGAGGTGTCGAAGGCATACACCGAATAAGTCACCACCAGGGCGCCGCGACCGCTGCAGTCGAACTCCCAGCGGTTCTTGGAAGTCTGATGCGGCGTGAGGTCCCGGCTGCCCTGTCGTGCGGTGACCTGCCCGAGGTGACGGGAGAACTCCCGCACCAGGTAGCTGCCCGGAATCCAGACGGGCAGGCTGAGCCCCTGACGCGCGGCGGGAGCGGGCACGGTCATGCTCACCTCAAAACGGTGGGCATGCAGGTCGGCGATGGCAATGCGGTACTGGATCATGGAGACAAGCCTACCAAGGCTTGGCGCCCGCCAACACCGGCATGGGCGCCTGTCGCTCTAATTGAGGGGGGTGTCGCCCGGGGGACGCCCTTCGGGGGAGCCCTCCCCCCGGTCCCTCAGGCACTCATCCGCTTCAAACCAGGGTCGCCTGCGCCGCCAGGAAGCAGCACAGGGCCGCCACCGCGCTGAGGCGGAAGCGCAGCGTCAGCCAGGCGCTGGCGCCGAGGGCGGGATACATCCGCCGGTCCACGAGATAGCAGACGATCAGCATGACGCCATGCACCACCAGGCCGGCGTACGGCGGCATCATCGAGGCGATCCACGCCACCAGCGACGGCACCACACCCCAGACGTAGGGACTCGGAGAAGGAATCGACTGCCGGAAGGCCAGGCCCCAGTGGATGGCGCCGAGGAACGAGACGATCACCGCCGCATAGTTGGTCAGTCCCATGACGGTGTAGACATGGGCATCGTCACGCACCAGCCAGGTGAGCAGTGCCCCCAGGACGAAGGGAATCAGCCCGGCGTACCCCAGCTTCAGGGCGACCGGATTCGGAGGCAGGACGGTGCGTTCGTTCATGGACCCAACAACGGCAGAGGCGGTGACGGGACCTACCAAGGCCCCTCACCCGTAACGATCAGGATTTGGCGGTGCCTGCTTTGATGCTCTGCAGGCGCTGTTCGAGCTGATCGGCGCTCAGGGCGCCCGGCGCCCGGGTGCCGTCTTCAAAGACGATGGCCGGGGTGCCGTTGACCTTGAGCTTGCGGCTCAGGTCCAGATTGCGCTCGACGGCGCTGGCATCGCACTTGGCGTCCGGACGGGGCAGCGTCACACCGCTGACCATCCAGTCGCGCCAGGCAGCCGTATTGTCCTTGGCGCACCAGGCGGCTTTGGACTTATCTGGCGAGTCCCCCCCGAGAATGGGGATGACGAAGGTGTAGACGGTCACATTGTTGACGGCCTGCAACGACTGCTCGAAACGCTTGCAATACCCGCAGTTCGGATCCGCAAACACGGCGATGCGGCGCGAGCCGTCGCCCTTCTTCCAGACGATGGCGTCCTTCAGCGGCAGGGTGGAGAAGTCCACCATGGTGATCTTGGTGATGCGGTCCTGCGTCAGGTTGCGACGGTTCTTCAGATCGAGCATCTCGCCCTCGATCAGATACTGACCGGTGGCATCGGTGTAACGGATTTCTGTGCCGATGCGCACTTCCCACAGGCCGGGAATCGGCGTCGGACGGACTTCATCCAGCTTGATGTCCTTGGGCAGCGCCGCGCCCAGGTTCTTGCGGATGGTGTCTTCGTTGGCCTGCGCGGTGCAGCCCATCACGGCCAGGGTCAGGGCCAGCAGGGGGGCGGAGAACTTCATGTCTTGATTCCTTGTTGCGTCGGCCGGGGCCGGCGTCAGTCGTCAGGGGTCAATGACCCAGGGCCCGGGCGGTGAGCCATTTTTTGATCGGACCGGCCCGGTCCACCAGCCGCAGCCCTTCGTTGCGCAGGCGGGCGATGACCGGGGCCTGGCTGGCGAAACCGCGCAGAAGGCTGTCGGTGAGTTCGCCCATGGCCCAGGTGGGCGCCAGGCGGGCACGGGCATAGCGGCGCAACAGCTTCTCGTCGTCGAGCGTGCGCCAGGCTTCGCGGGCGACGATCACCTCCACCAGCGCTTCGACATCGGCCAGGCCCAGGTTCAGGCCCTGTCCGGCCAAGGGATGCACCAGATGGGCGGCATCCCCCAGCAGCACCCAGCCGGGGCCGCAAAGGCGGTCGGCACGGGCCAGCTGCAGCGGCCAGGCCTGACGTTCGCTGGCCAGCGTGAGGGCACCGACCTGTCCGCCGGTGGCTTCCATCAGCGCCGCTTCAAATTCAGATGGGCCGGCGGCCAGCAGGGTCTGCGCGCGTTCCCGCGGTACCGACCAGACGAAGCCGTAGCTGCGGCCGGCTTCCGGACGGTCGAATGGCAACAGGCCCAGGATGTCCGGGGAGCGGAACCATTGCAGCGCGACGCCGTGATGCGGCTGGCTGGCCACCACGCGGGCGGCAATGCCCAGATGACCGTAGTCGTGCCGCTCGAAGTGCACGCCGTGCCGGGTCTGCGCCGTCACCGATTCGCGGCCTTCGCACAAGGCTTCGAGGGTGGCGGGCACCGGCGCGCTGACGCGCTGCACATGCGGGGCGAAGCGCAGGGCGGCGTCGAGCTGGTCCTCCAGGGCGGCGGCGTCCACGATGTGGGCCAGTTCCCCCACGCCCTGGTCCCAGGCGCTGAAATGGAGCGAGGCACCGGCGCGATCGCCCATCACCCGCATATCGTGCACGGCGGTACGGGCATCTTCGGGCAGGGTGTCCCAGACGCGCAGGCGGTTGAGCAGGCGCACCGACTGGGCGTTCAGCGCATAGGCGCGCACATCGCTGCCGGGCTGGACCGGGCGTCCGGCCGTGGCGGCGGCCGCCGGGCCGCTGGCCAGACCGGGTTCCGTGGCGGCGGCGGGCGCGGCGGTTTTGCCCAGCAGGGCGACCCGAAAGCCTCGGGCGCCCAGCGCCAGGGCCAGACTGCGGCCAACGCAGCCACTGCCGCGTACCAGGACGTCGAACTTTTCCATGTCGGAGATTGTAGGCAGGGGCTTGAGGGGTGCTGCCGCGGGCCGCTTAAAATGTTGATCTGAAGGTAACCACGGGCCGATGCATTCACCCGGGGGAGCCCTGTTGCCTGTGCCCGCTGTCCGCGGCCGCTGGCCTCCCAGCAATTCCGAAAGCCCCCCATGAGCCTCAAATGCGGCATCGTGGGCCTGCCCAATGTGGGCAAGTCCACTCTGTTCAATGCGCTGACCAAGGCCGGCATCGCCGCCGAGAACTATCCTTTCTGCACCATCGAACCCAATGTGGGCGTGGTGGAACTGCCGGATCCGCGCCTGCAGAAGCTGTCCGAGATCGTCAAGCCCGAGCGCATCGTGCCGGCGATCGTGGAATTCGTGGACATCGCCGGCCTGGTGGCCGGTGCGTCCAAGGGCGAAGGCCTGGGCAACCAGTTCCTGAGCCACATCCGCGAGACGGATGCCATCGTGAACGTGGTGCGGTGCTTTGAAGACCCCAACGTCATCCACGTGAACGGCAAGGTGGACCCGATCTCCGACATCGAGGTCATCCAGACCGAGCTGTGCCTGGCGGACCTGGGCACCGTCGAAAAGAGCCTGCACCGCTACAACAAGGCGGCGCGTTCGGGCAATGACAAGGAAGCGGCAGCGCTGGTGAAGGTGCTGGAGAAGTGCCAGGCGGCACTGAACGAAGCCAAGCCGGTGCGCGGCATCGACTTCAGCAAGGAAGAGCTGGTCATCCTGAAGCCGCTGTGCCTGATCACCGCCAAGCCGGCGATGTTCGTGGGCAACGTGGCGGAAGACGGTTTCGAGAACAACCCCTACCTGGACCGTTTGAAGGAATACGCCACGTCTCAGAACGCACCGGTGGTGGCGATCTGCGCCAAGACCGAGGCGGAACTCTCCGAGATGGAAGATGAAGACCGGGCGCTGTTCCTGGCCGAAATGGGCCAGGACGAGCCGGGCCTGAACCGGCTGATCCGCGCGGGTTTCAAGCTGCTGGGACTGCAGACCTACTTCACCGCGGGTGTGAAGGAAGTGCGCGCCTGGACCATCCGCATCGGCGACACCGCCCCGCAGGCGGCCGGTGTGATCCACACCGACTTCGAACGCGGCTTCATCCGCGCCCAGACCATCGCGTTTGACGACTTCATCCAGTTCAAGGGTGAACAGGGCGCGAAGGACGCCGGCAAGATGCGGGCGGAAGGCAAGGAGTACGTGGTCAAGGATGGGGATGTGTTGAACTTCTTGTTCAACGTCTGATAGGGGTCGGCGCCGCTCGGCGTCGAACGATGCTCGACACGTCCTGGGCGTTCCACTGGAACACCTGGACGCGCTCGAGGATTTCGTTCGGCACATCTGTCTGGATAGCGTCACGCCGCCGCTTGGACCCGCGATTGAACGACTGACACTGTTAGGTCCGGACGGCGCAGCCGTGCCGGCCCTCAAGATCGATGTCCCGAGCAGCCTGTTTGTGCATCGGAACCCGGGGGCTACTTTCACCGCGTGGAAGCGCGAAGCGCGAGACGGCGCCGGACTACCTGGCCCGGCTGTTTCAGCAGCGCAGCCAGGCGCGCATCATCCGCTTCGATGAGCAGGCCGTTCCGGATGCTTCGCTCGACGACCTGCCGGACGGCTTGTGGCGCCGCTTTGCCAGCAGGCGTGTCCAGGAGAGTCGGGAGCTGCTGCTGGACAAACTGGCGATGGCTCGGCCTGACACGGTGGGCACCTTGCGTCCCACCATTGCAGGTGTCTTGATGGCCAGCACCGACCCGCGCCGATAGTTGCCCAACGCCTTCATCCAAGCTGTGGCTCAAAGCGAGCAACTGTCCGGTCAGCGGCCGGTCTATCGCATGATCGATGACTCGGAATTGCTGCTGGTGATCCCAGCCGCGTCTCTCACCGACTGACCCGCAAAGCCCGCGATCCATCGCGGCATTTTTCGCCTTTTTTCGAACGCAGTTTCGTCGGGCCAGCGATCGCTTCAGTCAGCGTGCACAAGAACTTGGGACCGCTCACTCAGGCAAGATCAGCCCGATCAGACGCCAATGCTACGGATGGATGGCTCAAGAGCTTGGTTCGCCACCGCCCTCGTCTTGGCCATTTCGGGCTCCAACCGTCCTGCCGAAAGAAGGCCGCCCGCGTGAGTTACCCAAAACCCTGGAAGAGCTACGACGCCCAGCTGGACCAGTTGATGGCTCGGGGCATGATCGTGACAGACCGTACTCGGGCGCTGGATCACTTAAAGCGCATCGGTTACTACCGCCTCAGCGGCTACTGGTTTGCCTTTCGGGAACGCAGTGCGCCTGTCTGTCGCCTGGACGCGCAGGGTCGCAAACCGACGAAGGTTCGCGAGGAGCGGATCGCGCTGGATCGGTTCCGGGAAGGCGCCACGTTCCAGAACGCTGTCGATCTCTACGTGTTCGACAAGCAGCTTCGACGACTGGTGATGGACGCGCTGGAGCGCATTGAAATTGCGCTGCGGGTGGATGTCTCGCACACCCTGGGTTCGCTCGATCCCTTCGCGTATCTGAAACCCGACCTCTTGCACGACGAGTTCAGCATCAAACTGGACAAAGACACCGGTGTCACGCGACACCACGAGTGGCTCACCAAGCACGCGCAACTGATTGGTCGATCCCGCGAGGAGTTCGTTCGTCACAACCGTTCGCACTATGGGCTGCCGCTGGCGATCTGGGTGGCCTGCGAAGTCTGGGACTTCGGGACACTGTCCACACTTTTTCAGGGGATGCGGGAGACTGAGCAAGATGCCATTGCAAGGCAGTACGGGCTGAGCAGTGGCCGGATCTTTGCCACTTGGCTACGCAGCCTCAACTACCTGCGCAATGTCTGCGCCCATCACAGCCGACTTTGGAACCGGAATATCGTTGATCAGCCCAAGTTGCCGTCCGCTGCGGAACAGGGCTGGGTCGCGTCGTTGGAAGTCAATGCGCATGCGCGCGCACGCTGCTTTCTGCTCTTGAAGATCACCCGGCATCTGCTCAATGCGGTCCATCCACGATCCACATGGGCGGACCGGATGAAAGCGCATCTGCTTGCCTTCCCCAATCTTTCACACCTGGGCCTGAACGTTGCAGGAATGGGGGCGCCCGACGGGTGGGACCTCCACTGGTGAGAGGGAAAAAATGAGGCAGCAACAAAAAACCCCTCAGCAGCTTCTTCGCCAACGCGAAGTCACTGAGAGGGGCCGTGTTGGTCGAATTCTAGTGCGCTGCGCATGAGCGGTCAACGCCGTGAAGTCCGAGAACGCTTCGCCCGCTTGATGCCCCAGGTGCAATAAACGTCAAGAACATTGCAATAGACGCATCGGTTCCGGCTCCGCAAGATAACGGCCTCCACATTTCCGAGGCCCAAACATGTTCCTGCCCTTTTTCTGCGCCCGTCTCGCGAGACCGATGATCCCGCGCGCCCTGATCGCGGCAGCCGCACTCAGCGCGATCGCGGCAACAACGCCCACCTGGGCGGCCGACGCGCTGGTCGCCGTTTCCTCCGGAGGGTTCGCTGAGGCCTTCAAGACCCTCGCGCACGACTACGCTGCCCGCCCGTCCGCCCTCCCGGTGGCCACCCAGTTCGGCCCTTCGATGGGCAACACCTCGCAAGCCATTCCTGCACGGCTGGCACGCGGGGAATCCATCGACGTCGTCATCATGGTCGGCTCCGCGCTCGACCAGCTGATTGCCGACGGCGTCGTCGATAGCAGCACCAAGGTGGTCCTCGCCGATTCGTACATTGCCTGCGCCGTTCCCGCCGGAGACCCCCAGCCCGACCTCAGCACACCGGAGGCGGTGCGCACCGCGTTTCTGAATGCGCCCAGCGTCGCCTGGTCCGACAGCGCCAGTGGCGAATACATCCAGCATGAGCTGCTCGCCAGGCTGGGCATCGAAGCGCAGGTCAAGGCGAAAGGCCGGCAGATTCCGGCCACGCCGGTGGGAGAGATCGTGGCGCAGCGGCAAGCGGCTTTCGGCTGCCAGCAGCGCAGCGAGTTGCAGCCGGTGAAGGGCATCGACATCGCCGGCGAACTGCCCGAGGCCCTTCAGAAAATCACGCCCTACGCCGCTGCCGTCGTGAAGGGCAGCGCGCATCCCGAGCAGGCACGCGCCTTCATCCAGTTCCTCGCCTCACGCGACAGTGCAAAGGCCGTGGCACGCAGCGGGCTGCACCCGCATCAACCCTGAACCATCGGGGCGGGGAGCCGCATCGGTGGTGCGGCCCGCCCCCTCAACATCCCTTCAGGCATACAGTGCCCCGGCCGCCGGCCGGGTGCCCTCCTCTACCGCGCCTTCACGATCCCCCGATACAGAAGGAAGGTCGCGATCAGTCCGATCGCGCCCGCCCCGCTCATCCACATTCCGGGCGCCGCCTTGTCGCCGGTCGTCTGGATCAGCCAGGTGGACACCAGCGGCGTGAAGCCGCCGAAGATCGCCGTCGCCAGGCTGTAGGCGAGCGAGAACCCGGTCGTGCGCACCTCCACCGGCATCACCTCGGTCAGGGCCACGATGGTCGCCGCGTTGTAGCTGGCGTAAAGGAAGGACAACCACAGCTCCACCACCAGCATGCGCTCGAAGGTCGGCGCGCTGGTGAGCCACGACATGGCCGGATACGCCGTCAACACCGTCAGCAAGCTGAAGGTCAGCAGCAGCGGCCAGCGGCCGATGCGGTCCGACACCGCCCCCATCACCGGCAACCAGAGGAAGTTGGACAGCCCCACGCAGAAGGTGACGATCAGCGCACTGGTCGCCGACAGGTGCAGCACCGACTTGCCGAAGGTCGGCGTGTAGACGGTGATGAGATAGAACGACACCGTCGTCATCACCACCAGCATCATGCCGGCGCCCACCAGCGCCCAGTTGCGCAGCATCGACGCGACGATCTCCCGCAGCGTCGGATGATGCTTGCGCGCCAGGAAGGCGTCGGTCTCCGCCAGCGAGCGACGGATATGAAACACGAACGGCAGGATCAGCGAGCCGATCAGGAACGGAATGCGCCAGCCCCATTCGCTGATCTGCGCGGCGGATAGCGATTGGCTGATGCCGTACCCCAGCGCCGCCGCGACCATGATCGCGGCCTGCTGGCTGGCCGACTGCCAGCTCACATAGAAGCCTTTGCGGCCCGGGGTGGCCATTTCCGCCAAATAGACCGATACGCCGCCCAGCTCGACACCGGCCGAGAAGCCCTGCAGCAATCGACCGATCAGCACCAGCACCGGTGCCACCAGACCGATCGAGGCATAGGACGGGGTGAAGGCGATCAGCACCGTGCCGCAGGCCATGATGGCCAGCGTGAGGATGAGCCCTTTGCGCCGCCCGATCTTGTCGATGTAGGCCCCCAGCAGGACCGCCCCCAGCGGGCGCATCAGGAAACCGGCGCCGAAGGTCACGAAGGTGAGCATCAGCGAGAGGTATTCGCTGTCCGTCGGGAAAAACGCCTGCGAGATATGGAGCGCGTAGAACCCGTAGAGGAAGAAGTCGAACATCTCCAGGAAGTTGCCGCTGGTGACGCGGATCACCGCGCCCAGCGCCGCCTTTCGCGGCAGGGGCGCTTCGGCAGTTGCTGAAGGTGACGCGCCACCCGGCGCGGCGCTGTAAACAGTCATGGGAAAGTCTCCGGCATCTAGTCCTTTGCACCCATCATCCTTTTGACGCAACATTGACGGAAGTGCAAAGAAGGGAACGATTGGTGCACCATGAGAATCAATTTCGATGTGTCCGAACTGGCCGCCTTTGTCGCGGTGGCCGAGCGGCTGAACTTCCGGGCGGCGTCCGAGGCCCTGTTCATCTCACCGTCCGCCCTGAGCCGCCGCATTGACCGGCTGGAAGACGCGCTGGGGCTGCGACTGTTCGAGCGCACCACGCGCCGGGTGGCCCTCACCGAAGACGGCCGGCATTTCCTGGCCCATGCCAGCGACGCACTCGCCTCGCTGGAAAACGCCATCTCTGACGTCAGCGAACGGGCGGTGCGTCGCACCGGGGTGGTCACCATTGCCTGCATCCCTTCGGTGGCCAACCACCTGCTGCCGAAGGTGCTCACCACTTTCGCGGCCCTGCACCCTCACACCCGCATCCGCATGCTGGACCAGAGCGCGCCGCTGGTGTTGCAAGCCGTCTCCGACGGCACCGCGGATTTCGGCATCAACTTCCTCGGCGCCCAGGATCCGACGATCGATTTCTCCGCCGTGGTGAAGGAGCGCTACCTGCTGGCCGTACCGGCCGGACACCGACTGGCGGGCCAGCGGGCAGTTGGATGGGAAGCGCTGGTCGATGAGCGCTTCGTCTCGCTCGCTTCCGGCAGCGGCAACCGCATGCTGCTGGACAACGCCATGGCCCAGGCCAAGGCGCGGCCGGTGGCCCATGTGGAAGCGAATCATGTGGAGGGCGCGATGGCCCTGGTGCGGGCCGGTCTGGGCGTCAGCGCCGTTCCCGGACTGGCGCTGAGCGGCAGCAGCCCGGCCGATATCGTGGGGGTGCCGCTGGTGCGTCCTTCGGTCAGCCGCACCCTGGGACTGATCTCCCGCAAAGGACACCAACTGGCCGCGCAACCCGCAGAACTGGCCAAGCTGCTCATCCAAAGCCTGCGTAGTTCCGCCAGCATCTTGACCAAATCGAAGGTGACAGACTCGCGTCCTGCGGCGGACCTTCGGTAAGCTTGTGCGCAGGTCGTCCAACAGGAGTCCGCTCCGTGCGCCTGATCCGTCTCCGTCGCTCGTTCCTGGTCGCGCTGGCGATCGCTCTGCCGGCGTGGGCGCAGCCACCCACGGCTCCAGCCAGCAGTGACCACGCCCCCACGCCCGCGGTGCAGGCGTTTCTCAATCAGCGACCGGTCGTCGCCTTCCGCGCGGATGCGCTGGGCGGCACCGCCGCCGACCGCGCCTCGCTGGCCCAGCTGGCGATCGCCGAGGCACTGGCCGGCGGCGCCCCGGGTGAAGTGACGCGCGAAGAGACGCAGGATGCCGTGCGGTTCGACATCGATGGCCACCCGGTGTTCTTTCTGACGGCAGGCGATGTCGCTGCCTTGCCCGGCTCGGGCACCCTGTCAGCAGCAGCCTACCGCGTGCAACGCCGGCTGGAGCTCGCCATCGCGGAGCATCGCGAAATGCGGGACCCACGCCGCATCGCCCTCGCCGGTATCACCTCACTGGCCGCCACGGCCGTGGGCTGGGCGCTGCTGTGGCTGCTGCTGCGCGGCCGACGCAGCTTGCGTCGCCTGCTGCTCACCGCCTTGCAGAGCCGCCCGCAGCACCAACGCCTGCTGGAGGCCTGCCTCACTCCCACCCGCACGGCCCTGCGATGGACGCTGACCTTTCTGACCTGGGGCCTGGGCCTGCTGCTGGCCGAAGTCTGGCTGACATTCGTGCTGCGCCAGTTTGCCTACACCCGTCCCTGGGGAGAACGTTCCAGCACCTGGCTGCTGGAAGTGGCGGACCGCTTCCTCGGCGCCCTCGCCCAGGCGGTGCCCGGTCTCACCATCGCGGTGCTCATCTTCGCGCTGGCCCGCGTCGCCACCCGCGCATCGACCGTCTTCCTGGACCGGGTCGCGCATGGCGAAGCGCAACTGGGCTGGCTGGATGCCGACACCGCGGGGCCGACCCGCCGGCTGTTCAACGTGGTGATCTGGCTGTTTGCCCTGGCCATGGCCTATCCCTACCTGCCGGGGTCGCAGAGCGATGCCTTCAAGGGCGTCAGTGTGCTGGCGGGCCTGATGCTGTCCCTCGGCGCCTCCGGCGTCGTGGGACAGGCGATGTCGGGCTTTTCGCTGATCTATTCCCGGTCGCTGCGGGTGGGGGAGTACGTCAAGATCGGCGAGACCGAAGGCACGGTGGTGGAGCTGGGGCTCTTTGCCACCCGCATCCACACCGGCCTCGGCGAAGAAGTCAGCCTGCCCAACACCGTGATCTTCAGCCAGCCGGTGCGCAACTTCTCCCGCCTGGCGCTGGGCGGACGCTTCGTGCTGCACACCGCCGTGACCATCGGCTACAGCACCCCCTGGCGACAAGTGCATGCGCTGTTGATGGAAGCAGCGCGGCGCACCCCGGGCGTGGCCGAGGTGCCCGCGCCGTATGTGGTGCAGTCCGCCCTCTCCGACTTCTATGTCGAATACCGGCTCTGCGCGCAGAGCACCCTGGCCGCGGCCCAGCGGCGGGTGGAAGCGATGAGCGCGTTGCATGCCAACGTGCTGGACGTCTTCAACGAGAACGGCGTGCAGATCATGTCCCCGCATTACCTGAACGATCCGGCCCATCGGCAGACCGTCGACGCCACCGACCCGTGGGCGGCGCGCCATCCTCAACCACCGCTTCAACCCCCGCTTCAGCCGCCGCTTCAAACGGACGCCTGAGTCGCAGACAAACGCCACGGGCGCGCCTGCGCCTCAACAATGAAGCCGGTTTCAGTGGCACTAGGGAAACTCCTTTGGCATCCCCCTGACATGAAGCGTGTGCGGGGGTCCCATCTGGGGGTAGGCTGGGCACATGCGGGATGCCTCCGTCCAAGCGGCCTCGATCACGCCTTCTGCCTCGCCGATGCGGCGCTGGCTGATGTCGCTTGGACTGAATGCCGTCATCGCCGCGGTGTATGCCGCACTGGGCATCGGCGCCATGATGTCCATCGTGCCGCCAGATGCCGCCGCGCCGGTCTATCCAGCCGCCGGCCTCGCCGCTGCCGCCGTCCTGCGGTGGGGCGCGCGGGTCTTGCCCGGCATCGTGATTGGGTCGCTGGCCGTCAATCTGCTGCCGGAAATGCGCAGCACCAGCACCCTGCCCGGTTTTGTCCTCATCGCGCTGGCGGCCGGCCTGCAGGCCTGGGTCGGCGTGTGGCTCGCCCGTCGCTGGGTGGGACCGGTGCCACGGCTGACCGAACCCCGCGAGGTGCTGCGCTTTTACGGCGCGGTGGCGGGCCTGGCCTGTCTCGTGGGGCCGACGGTCGGCGTCACCGTGCTGTCGGTCTCCGGCTCGGTGCCGGCGGGCGCGGAGATGTCGCACTGGCTGTCCTGGTGGCTGGGGGACGCCATCGCGGTCATGCTGGTGACGCCTCTGGCATTGAGTCTCTTCGGACTGCCGCGCAGCCACTGGGCTCCGCGCCGGCTCAGCGTGGCGCTGCCGATGATGCTGGCCTGCGGGCTGCTGATCGCCGCCAGCTACTACGTCGCTCTCAACGAGGAGGCGCGCCGCCGCCATGCCTTTGATCTGGAAGCGGAGGCCGACCTGGATGTACTGAGCAATGCGCTGCAGCGTCCGCTCACCGCGTTGGAGGCCAACCACAGCCTGCTCACGGTGGCCCCCATGATCAGCCGCGCCGCCTTCGAGCGGGCCCACGCCGAGCGCCTGCTCGGCAGTGAAAGTGTCTATGCGCTGGGCTGGTCGGTGCGGGTGCCCGCCGCAAAGCGCGATGCCTTCGAGCGTGCAGCGCGGCTGGACGGGTATCCGAGCTACCACCTGCATGAACGTCAGCGCCCGGGCGACCTGCAGGTCGATCCGAAGGACGACGTGCTGGCCATCCGGCTGATCGTGCCGTTCAACCGCAATCAGAACGCTCTGGGCGTCAACGTGCGGGCCATTCCGCAGGGCCGTGCGGCGCAGGACCTGGCCATTGCGACGGGGCTGCCCTATGCCGCCGAAGGTTTTCCGCTGTCCCAGGACGTCGGTGCCCGGGCGGTCGGCGTGGTGATCTATCGGGCCGTCTACGAGGATGGGGCGCCTCCCGAGGCTGCTCGGGGCACCCCGTCCGACGACGCGAAACCGAGGCTGCGCGGACTGGCCTTCGCCACCCTGCGACCGGAAGCTCTGCTGTATGAGTCGATGCCGCCTCAATCCACTCATCTGGACTTCTGCCTGCTCGACCGCACCCCGCAGACCCGTCAGGTGCTGCTGGCCGGTGATGACCGGTGCCTCACCCTGCCCACCGATGTGCCTGCCCGCCAGCAGGCGGTGAGCTTTGCCGGCCGTCAATGGCAACTGGTGGTTTACGCGCCCAAGGGGCTGCCGATGCAGACCGGCCATGCGGCGCTGGCCTTCGCGCTGGCGGGTCTGGTCTGCACCAGCCTGCTGGGTGTGCTGCTGCTGGTGGTGACCGGCCGGGCCGCCCGGGTGGCGGAACTGGTGGAGGAGCGGACACAGCGGCTGCGCGAGAGCGAGGAGCGCTTCCGCAACATCGTGGAGCATGCGCCGATCGGGGTGGTCTTCACCGATCTCAATGCGAAGCCGCAGACGGTGAATCCCTATTTCTCGCAGCTGGTGGGCTACAGCGAGGAGGAGCTGCGCCACCGCTCGATCCTCAAGCTGACCCATCCCGACGACCGAGCCGAAGACAGCCGCCTGGGCTCTGCCCTCATCCGCGGCGAACTGGAACGCTACAGCCGCATCAAGCGCTACATCAGCAAGCAGGGGCGGCTGATCACGGTGCGGGTCTGGGTCTCGATGCTGCGGGATGCCGAGGGCGACCCATTCCGGCTGGTGGGCGTGGTGGAGGACATCGGTGAGCAGTTGCGGCTGGAAGAGCTGGAGCGCCTGCATGAAACCGCCGAGGCGGCCCATCGGGCCAAGAACGAGTTTCTATCCCGGATGAGTCACGAGCTGCGCACGCCGCTCAATGCCATGCTGGGCTTTTCGCAGTTGCTGGAGGCGGACCGTGAGCCGGCGATCAGCGCGCGTCAGCGGGGCTGGGTGCAGCACATCCAGCAGTCCGGCTGGCACCTCCTGGAGATGATCAACGACGCGCTGGACATGTCGCGCCTGGAAGCCGACGACATCCGGGTGGACCTGTCCCCGCAGGCCCTGGCGCCGATTCTCTCGGACAGTCTGGCCATGGTGGAGACGCAGCGGCAGCGCCGGAAGGTGGAGGTGCATCTGGAGATGGAGGAGGGTCTGCCGGACGTCATGACGGATGCGACCCGGCTGCGCCAGATCGTGACCAATCTGGTGAGCAACGCCATCAAATACAACCGCGAAGGGGGCCAGGTGTGGCTGCGGGCGCAGCGCACGCCGCTGGGCAACGTCGCGCTGAGCGTGACCGATACCGGCCCTGGATTGACCGAGGCCCAGCGGGCCCAGCTGTTCCAGCCGTTCAACCGCCTGGGCCGGGAATCCGGCGGGATTGAAGGGACCGGTTTGGGTCTGGTCATCACGAAGCGGCTGGTGGAGCGGCTGGAAGGCCAGCTCGAAGTGGTCAGCGCGCCTGGGCAAGGGTCCAGTTTCCGGTTCGAACTGCGGCCTGCCCCGGACGTGGTGACGTCGGCCAAGGGCCCGGCCAGAAGCGAACCTGCCCCGGGGGCGCATCAAGCTTGAACACTGTGTGCAAGCTAACGCAACAATCGGGCGAGGTTTCTGCACGATGATGGATGGATCGACCCCGGAAGGCCGAACAGTGGGCTGTCGTCGCTCTGAAGCACCATCGTCGGTGCTTAAATTGATTCATTTGATGGAAATGATCAATTCGCCGCTTGTTTTTCCTTCAGAACTGCCCTACACAAGTTCACAAAGGCCTTCTCTGGGGTACTTAGCACTCGATTCGCATGAGTGCTAATATTCAACGCAACACCAGTGATTGAACTGGTTCAGGAGATTCCAAGACATGTCCAACAGCCTTGCATTGAAGACCAGCAATCCTTGGTCCCTGGTGCCGTCGCTGGGCAACCTGGATGCTTATATCTCCGCGGTCAACCGTCTCCCGATGCTGACCGCAGAGGAAGAACAGGATTACGCCCACCGCCTGAAGTCTAAGGGCGATGTGGAAGCCGCTGGCCGTCTGGTGCTGTCTCACCTGCGTCTGGTGGTGTCGATTTCGCGCCAGTACCTGGGGTATGGGTTGCCACAAGGCGACCTGATTCAGGAAGGCAACGTCGGCCTGATGAAAGCCGTGAAGCGTTTTGATCCGGACCAGGGGGTTCGTCTGGTCAGCTACGCCATGCACTGGATCAAGGCCGAGATTCACGAGTACATCCTCAAGAACTGGCGCCTGGTGAAGGTGGCCACGACCAAGGCCCAGCGCAAGCTGTTCTTCAATCTGCGCTCGATGAAGCACAGCCTGAAGGAAGGCGCGGAGGACCAGCAGCGTTCGTCCCTCACCGAGCGTGAGATCGACCTGGTGGCCAAGGAGCTGAACGTCAAGCGCGAGGAAGTGCTGGAGATGGAAACCCGTCTCTCCGGCGGCGACATCGCACTGGAACCGCAAGGGGATGACGACGGCGAAAGCTTCGCACCGATCGCCTATCTGGCCGATGAATCGCAGGAGCCGACGCGCGTGCTGGAAGCCCGGTCGCGGGACACGCTGGCCAGTGACGGTCTGCAAAAGGCGCTGGACGTGCTGGACCCTCGCAGCCGTCGCATCGTGGAAGAGCGCTGGCTGAAGGTGAACGACGACAGCTCTGGCGGCATGACGCTGCATGAGCTGGCGGCGGAATACAACGTGTCGGCCGAGCGTATCCGCCAGATCGAGGTGGCGGCCATGAAGAAGATGCGCAAGGCGATGGCTGGCGAGGCCGCACCGGCGGCCAAGCCGGTGGCCAAGAAGTCGGCCAAGGCGGAAGTCGCTGAAGTCGCGTGAGGCTTGCGGTTGAAGCGTCGCTGACGACTACGGCCTTCGACCTGCAATGACAAGGGCTCCCAGCGGGAGCCCTTGTTGTTTACAGTCTCCCCAGCTCAAACCGGAAACCGAATGCCGATCTGCTTCATCCATGCCCATCGCCCACGGTCGGATACCGAGGTGCAGTCGCTGATGTCGGCGCTTCATCAGGCCATGCAGGCGGCCCTGGGGGTGCCCGACGACGACCACGACATCCGGTACGTCGAGCATCGGGCAGCGCATTGCCGCGTTCCAGGCGGCAAAAGCGACGACTACCTCCTGGTCATCGTCCATCTGTTCCCCGGACGATCGATCGCGGCCAAGCGCGCGCTCTACCAAGCCATCGTGCAGCGGTTCGCGGAGGCGGGAACACCCGCCGGCGAAGTCAACATCCTGCTGCAGGTGGCCCCGCTGGAAGACTTCGGTCTGCGCAGCGGTCAGGCGGCGTGTGATCTGGATCTCGGGTTCAAACTCGACGTCTGAACGCCTCTTCACCCTCTCCCCTGCGCTTTCGCTCTCGGCACTGCCACTGCCATTGCTCGAGCCCTGCCCCTCAACGCGCGGCCGGGGTCGCCGGCACAGGCGAGCGCCGCACTCAGCGACTGCGTCAGCCCCGCGACCTCACCGTCTCACGACGCCGGATCAAACATGAACACCCGCAGTTCCTGCCGGCATCGGCACGCCTTCGCCAATCGGCTGGCCCACATCACTGCCTGCTCGCGAGACGGCAGCTCAAACACCGCGAATCCGCCATCCAGTACGGGTCCGTCCGGATAACCACCGTCGGTGACCTCTCCGTTGGCTGACACGGACACCGGCGCCACGCTTTCATCCAGGCCGCCTGCAAACACGTACACGCCGGCGCGTTTGGCCTCTTCGATGACAGCCCGTGACTCTCGCCCCGCAGCTTCCAGTTCTCCCCCCGTCGCGACCATCGCCCAACTGGGGAATGAAATCAGATATTTGCTCATGGCACGCTCTCCCGGATTTGCGCGGACCTGGCGCCCACACTCGCCCGAGTATCATCCGCCCGCCCGATTTTGAGCGAGCCCCTCGCGCCGATGCCCCCCACCTTTCCCCTCGCATGCTCCACCACGGGCGCCGATGACCGGCAGGGAGGGGCGTCGGTCACCGAGCATTTTGTTCAGCGCCTGATGTGGGCCTTGATGCGGCGCCCGGCGGGGCGCCTGGTGCCGCGCCTGCGGGCGCTCCTCGTGAGACTCGCCATGGGGCTGGCCGTCAGTCCCGCCCTGTCCGCCGCATACGCAGCGCCCCCCTCCCCGACCGCCACCACCGTTCTGCTGCCGACGGCCCCTGTCTCCCCCGCCGCGCTGCTGGCGTTCAAACACGACGCCTGGTCGATCGAGCGCGGCGCCCCCAGCCGCATCAACGCCATCACCCAGACCGGCGACGGCTATTTGTGGATCGGCAGTGTCGAAGGGCTGTTCCGCTTCGACGGCGTGCAGTTCGAACCCGTGCGGCTGGAAGGCGACCAGGGGCAGCGCCTCGTGGTTTCCAGCCTGCTCGCCACCCGCTCCGGTGACCTGTGGGTGGGCCTGGGCCGCAGCCGCGGGGTGGCGCGCCTGCACAAGGGCCGGCTGGTGGACACCCACATGCCGCATCCGTCCCGCGAGGTCAACGATCTCAAGGAAGCGCCCGACGGCAGCATCTGGGTGGCGCGCGGCGGTCGCAGCACGCAGATGCTGGCACGCTTCCACAACGGCCGATGGGAAGAACCCGAAGCCGACGCCGGGCTGCCCGCCCAACCGGTCTGGCAGCTGCACTTCGCGAAGGACGGCGGCTTCTGGGTGGTGATGTCCGGCACGCTGGCATTCCAGGCCCCGGGGCAGACGCAGTTTCAACTGCTGGAACCGGGCCTCTCGCCGCGTGCAGGTCTGTCCGAAGACGGGCAGGGCCGACTCTGGCTCTCCGACGCCACCGGCCTGCGCGCTTTGAACGCCGGCGCCAGCCCCGACACCACCTTCCGGTATCCCAATGCGGTCGGCGGATCTCGCGTGTTGTTCGACCGGGAGGGCCATCTCTGGACGACAACCTTCAACAGCGGCGTGCTGCGCATCCAGGCCCCCGGTCAGGTGCTGTCGCCGGAGCGGAACGATGGGCGCCGCCTGGCCTCGTGGCAGTCCAGCGCCGGGCTGACCTCCGATCAGACCCGCGCCCTGTTCCAGGACCGCGAAGGCAACCTGTGGATCGGGACGGAACTGGGCCTGGACCTGCTGCGTCCCGCGAGTGTCGTGGCCGACCCCGACCTGCCCGCCAATTCCCCGACCAGCTATCGACTGGCTGTGACCCGCGATGGCGTGGTCCATGTGGCGAATGCTCATGGCCTGTATGCCATCGCTCCCGGTGCCCGGCCCCGACGCGTGATGCCACTGGACAGTCCTGCCGAAGCGCTGTGCGATGCCGGCGAGCAGGGCGTGTGGCTGTTTCTGGCCGACCGGGTGCTCAAAGTGGAGCCTTCCGGCGTGACACGTCTGCCGAAACCGGTCCACGGCGCCGCTTACGGCTGCGCGGAGGATGCGCAGGGTCGGCTGTGGATGCCGGGTCTGGACCAGGGGCTCCATGCATGGCAGCGCGGCCAGTGGCAGCGCTGGCCGGAAGCGGTGCCGTCGCCCTCGCTACCCGCCAATGCGGCGCGGGGTCCGGACGGTCGCGTGGCCGTGGTCTTTCGCGGACCGCCGCCCGCCGGTGCCACGCCTTTCACTGCCTTGACGGTGAACGGCTCCGCCGTGGGTGGCATCGAAGGTCTGTTGCCGACGACGACTCAGCTGCTCGTCAGCGGCAGCCTCGGACTGGGGTTAGCCACCGATGCCAACGAGGCCGCCGCTGCCGCCGCGGGCATGAGCGGCACCGGCGCATCCGCCAACGCCAGCGCCAGCGCCATCCCGGCGCCGCAAGACACCGATCTGGCGCTGCCCGGCACAGTCCATCCCTGGGCCGCCTCGATCAACGGTCTCACCCAAACCCCGGCAGGGGACACCTGGATCATCGGCGACGCCGGCATCGTCCGTGTGCACACCGCCGACTTGCAAGCCGCGCTGAAACGCCCAGGCGCGCCCCTGCCCGTCCGCGTCTTCGACTTCAAGGACGGCCTGGACAGCTTTGTGCAGAAAGCGCCCGGTGCGCAGGTGGTGACGGGCGGAGATGGCCGCGTCTGGTTCCTCACCCGTCGCCACGTGATGCGCATCGACCCGGCCACCCTCGCGCCGAACCGGCTGCCACCGCCGGTCCTGGTGCGCTCGGTCCAGGTGGGGGAAACATCCTGGGCCGCGGCGCCCGCGCCGACGTTGGCTGCGCTGACCTTGCCCGCGGGCACCACCACCGTCCGGATCGACTACACGGCGCTGAGTTTTCCGGTGCCCAGCCGCGTCATGTTCCGCCATCGGCTGCTGGGGCCGGGTCATGACCCTGCACGCTGGAGCGAGCCCCGCACCGACCGCAGCGTGGTGTTGCAGGACCTGCGGCCCGGCCACTACCGCTTCGAGGTCCTGGCCTGCAACAACGACGGCGTGTGGAGTCCGGCGCCGGCCACCGTCGCGCTGGAGGTTCCCGCCACTTTCACCCAGTCGCTCGCCTTCAAGCTGGTGGTGACAGCCACCGCCGCGGCGCTGCTGTACTGGCTCTATCTGCTGCGCATCCGGCAGATCTTGTCCCGGCTGCGCGAGCGCAGCGAGGATCGCAGTCGCGAACGGGAGCGAATCGCCCGCGACATCCATGACACCCTTCTGCAGAGCGTGCAGGGCCTGATCCTGCGCTTCCATGCGGCCCTGGGGCGGATGCAGCAGGAACCTGCGCTGAAGCAGTCCCTGACCCAGGCGCTGGACCGGGCGGAGGCCGTGGTGGTGGAAGGCCGGGACCGTTTGCAGGGCTTGCGCCGGGCCAGCGGCAGTGACCTGGAGCAGGAGATCCGCCAGCTGATCGCCGAACATCCATTCCCGGCCACCACGCGGGTGGAAGTCGGCAGCGCCGGCCAACGCCGCCGCCTGCGTCCCCATGTCTTCGACGAAGTGCTGTGCATCACCGGCGAGGCGCTGTTCAACGCCGCCCGCCACTCACAGGCCACCGAGGTCGCGGTGCATATCGACTACGGCCCGCACTGCCTGACGGTGCAGGTGCACGACAACGGCGTCGGCATGCGCGAGAAGACCGCCGCATTCGACGCGATGCACGACCACTTCGGCCTGCTCGGCATGAAGGAACGCGCCGCGCGGGTGAGTGCCCGCCTGGAGATCAACGGCGAGGCGCGTCCGGGCACCCAGGTGTCGCTGCGCATTCCGGCGCGCATTGCCTATGCGCGCGATAGTGGGTGAGCGAGAATCGCCGCTCCCTTCCCCTTCGATCTTCAGTTCTGCGGAGTTCCCATGAGCACAGCGCACTTCTATCCCGTCGGCACGCCCGGCGTCCCCTGGGGGGATGCGGAGCGGCAGGCCTGGCGCGATCGTCAGGTGCGCAGCCGCAGCTATCAGGACGATGTCGTCGCCCGCATCGAGCGTCTGGGTGAGCGTTCGGGCGACCGGCTGGACGTGGTGCGTTATGGCCTGATCACCTACGGCGACCAGCAGTTCCCCCTGCTGGCCGCCCGCACCCGCGACTGGCAGCCGGACCTGCCGGTGGCGCTGGTCACTGGCGGTGTGCACGGCTATGAAACCAGCGGCGTCATGGGTGCCCTGCGCTTCGCGGAGCAACACGCCAGCGCCTACGCCGGCCAGATGAATGTCCTGGTGGCGCCTTGCATCAGCCCCTGGGCGTATGAGCGAATCAGCCGCTGGAACTATCACGCGATCGACCCCAACCGCAACTTCGGCGCGCGCCGCGAAGCGGAAGAATCGTCCGCACTGATCGCGCTGGTGACGCCGCATCTGGGCCGCTTCCTCGTGCATATCGACCTGCACGAAACCACTGACACCGACATCACCGAATTCCGCCCGGCGCTGGCCTCGCGGGACGGCAAGGCACTGGAGCCGGAGACCGTCCCGGATGGCTTCTACCTCGTGGGCGACAGCGAGACGACGCGGCTGGACTTCCAGATCGCCATCATCGAAGCGGTGGCGCAAGTGACGCACATCGCGCCGCCGGATGCACAGGGGCACATCATCGGCTTCCCGCTCAGCGCGCCAGGCGTCATTGAATTTCCGGTGAAGACCGCCGGCCTGTGCGCCAGCGTGACCGGGGCCCGCTTCACGACCACGACCGAGGTCTATCCGGACAGCCCCCGCACCAACGCTGCGGAATGCGAAGCGGCGCAGGTGGCTGCGGTGCGCGCCGCGCTGGACTTCTCTCTGGCCCATCGCACCTGAGGCACGGGGTGGCGGGCGGCGTCCAACCGCCGCCAACACCGTCCCCCATCGTCAGCGATAGTGCTCCGCCTCCGGCGGTGGCACGACCCAGGCGTGCATCCGGTCTTCGTAGACCGACACCGTCGGCGCAGGAAAACCGGGATCCGCAAACGCGCCGACCGGCACCGCCACCACCTCGGGCATCGAGGCCATGTCGTACCAGACGGTGTCGCCACACTGCGGACAGAAATGAAAAGTCGCACGACCGCCTTCATCGCCGACGCGGACGAAGCTTGACGAGGTGCCTTTCATCGTCACGCCGGAGCGTGCAAAGCGGGCCTGAGCGGCGAAGACGCTGCCCGAGCGCCGCTGGCAGGCCAGGCAGTGGCAAATGGACACCCGCAAAGGGTCCCCGGTGACCCGGGCGCTGAGTTGGCCGCAGGTGCAGGCCGCCAGTCGTTCAGACATGAACCCCTCCTGGCCCGCGTGAGGCCTTTATTGCCCCGCCAGCAGCAGCTTGATGTCGCTCATCAGCGGCTGCGTGCCGCCGCCATAACGGGCATAGACCCGGACCCGGCCTTCCGGATCAAACAGGAAGCTGGCGGCGGTGTGGTCCACGGTGTAGGTGTCCGGCGTGCTGCCAGGCTTTTGGGTGTAGTAGACCTTGAATTCCTTGGCGGTCTCGCGGATCTGCTCCTCGCTGCCACGCAGCGCCACGAAGCTGGGATCGAAGCTGCTCAGATAGACCTTGAGCAGTTCCGGCCGGTCGCGCTGCGGATCGACCGTGATGAAGATGCCCTGCACCCGCTCCCCATCCGGACCCAGCGCCTTCTTCACTTCCGCCAGCTCCTGCATGGTCGTCGGGCAGACGTCCGGACACTGGGTGTAGCCGAAGAACACCACCACCACCTTGCCTTTGAAGTCCTGCAGGGTGCGCATGCGGCCGTCGATATCCGGCAGGATGAAGCTGCGCGCGTAATTGGCGCCCGTCAGGTCCACCCCCTGGAAGGCAGGTTTGGGCGCCGAGCCGAAGCCCAGCTTGTCGCAGCCGGTCAGCAGCAGCGTGGCACTCAGGGCGGCGCCCAGCGCGGCCAGACCCAGGGAACGTCGGACGATCATGTGTGGACCTCTGAAACAGAATCTTCGATGACGGGCCGCATCAGCCCAGCCACGGGCTGAGATAGTGATCGAGCAGCAGCGCGCCGAACAGCAGGGACAGGTGGAACAGCGAGAAGAGGAAGGTGCGACGCGCCAGCGCCTCTGAATACTCGCGCCACAGCCGCCAGGCATAGTGGCAGAACATCAGCCCGAGGATGGTGGCCGCCACCAGATAGAGCCAGCCGCTCATGCCGGTCAGGAACGGCAGCAGCGTGGCGGCCAACAGCACCCAGGTGTAGAGCAGGATCTGCAGCCGCGTGAATTCATTGCCATGCGTCACCGGCAGCATCGGCAGGCCGGCCTTGCGGTAGTCCTCGCTGCGGTACAGCGCCAGCGCCCAGAAGTGCGGCGGCGTCCACAGGAAGATGATCAGGCACATCAGCCAGGCCTCCGGGCCCAGCTCGCCGCGCATTGCCGCCCAGCCCAGCACCGGTGGCATGGCACCGGAGGCGCCCCCGATGACGATGTTCTGCGGCGTGGTCGGCTTGAGCAGCACCGTGTAGATGACGGCATATCCGACAAAGGTGGCGAAGGTCAGCCACATCGTCAGAGCGTTCACCCAGATGTAGAGAATGGCCGAGCCGATGCCGCACAGCACCGCCGAGAACAGCAGCGTCTGACGACGGCTCAGCTCCCCGCGCGCCGTGGGGCGCCACGCGGTGCGCTTCATCTTGGCGTCAATCTGCTGCTCGATGAGACAGTTGAAGGCGGCCGCGGCGCCGGCCACCAGCCAGATGCCGGCGACGCCCGCCACCAGCCGCACCCACTCCTGGCCCTGCGGCAGACCCGGAATGGCCAGCGCCATGCCGATGAACGCGCAGAACACGATCAGCTGCACCACGCGCGGCTTGGTCAGTTGGTAGAACTGCCACCATCGGGAAGGCATGGCGGCCTGAGTCAGGGAAGTCATCTCACAGGATCCAGAAAGACGGCCTGATGCCCGGCCTTCAGACGGGCCAGCACCAGGGAGCAGATCAGCAGCAGCGCCGCAGCGCCGCCGGTATGGGCCAGCGCGGCCACCAGCGGCCACCCCAGCACGACGTTGGACAGGCCGGAGGCCACCTGCCAGGCACCCACCGCGAGCAGGCGCACGGCCCAGCGGCGGTGCTCCGCGCCCTGTCGCCACAGGACGGCGGCCAGCACCAGCAAGGCCGCCACCACGACCAGCGCGCCGACGCGATGGGTCATGTGAATGGCGGTCAGGGCCTCAAAGGGTAACCAGTCTCCATGGGCCCCACGCCCCAGCTCGCGCCAGATCGTGAAGCCATGCTCGAAATCAGTGGGCGGCCACCATTGTCCCTGACAGGTGGGGAATTCCTGGCAGGCCAGCACCGCATAGTTGGTACTGACCCAGCCGCCGAGCGCCACCTGCATCAGCACCAGCAGGGTGAACAGCACCATGCCGACCCGCAGGGCGCGGCTGGCCTTCAGGGGCTTGGGCGCGTAGGCTTCCGATTGCCACGCCAGCAGCATCAGGAGGCCCAGGGCCAGCATCAGGTGGGTGGTGACGATGGCGGGGAACAGCTTCATCGTCACCGTCAAGGCGCCGAACAGACCCTGCACCAGCACCCACACCAGCGACGCGGTGGCCCACCAGGGCGACAGCGCCGGCTCGGCGATGCGGGTGGAGGTTCGACGATGCTGACGCCAGCTCAGCACCGCCAGCACCAGGATCAGGAAGCCGACGGCGCTGGCGAGATAGCGGTGCAGCATTTCCACCCAGGCCTTGCCATGGGTGACCGGGCCGGTGGGCATGGCCGTCTGGGCGGCATGGATCTCGTCCTTGGCGCCCAGGGGCGTGGCGGTGCCGTAGCAGCCGGGCCAGTCGGGGCAGCCGAGGCCCGAGTCGGTCAGTCGGGTGAAGGCGCCGAAGAGGATCAGGTCGAAGGTGAGGAACACCGTCATGACCGTCAACGCACGCAGGCGCTGACCGGGAGTGGCGCTGCGCTGACGCAGGAACCACCACAGCAGCGGCCCGCCGCCAAGCAGCGCGGCCATCAGCAGCAGTTCCAGCAGGGGGGCGAAATCTAATCCGGTCATGCCCAGGGTTTCGGTTGACTCAATGTGCTCAATGCAATGCGTTGATGGGGCCCGTGCTCAGCGCCCCGGGCGGTCCCAGCCGGCATTGGCCCGCATCAGGCGCTCCAGGTCTTTCTTGAGCTTGCCGGGATCGGGCTGGGCGGGTGAGCGAAGCATCCAGCGACCCATCGGGTCGATCAGGAACAGGTGCTCGCCCATGCGATGGCCGTGCGCCGGCATCAGCCAGGCCTGCAGAGCGGCCGCAGGCGCGCGCAGCAGGGTCACTTTGGGTTCATGGCCGATCAGCGCATCAAGCTGGGCGGGGGTCAGGGTGAGGTCGTCGGGCAGCAGCACCAGCTTGTCGAGCCGGTCGCGGTCCTTGCCCAGCATTTCGCGCAGCTGGCGCTGCATGAACAGCATGCGTTCGCAGGCGTCGGCGCAGGGCGACTTCGCATCGGGCACATAGGTCAGCAGCCACTGGCCTTGCAGGGACTGCGGGCTCACCGGCTGGCCGTCGAGGGTGCGCAGGGGCAGGTCGTGCGGCAGGTCGCGCGTGGGGGTGATGAGGTCGCTGTAGGCGGCGCCGCGCAGGTCCAGCACATAAAAGCTGAGGTAGGAGGCGATCACCGGGGCGGCGCAGACCAGCAGCACCAGCCACATCTGCCAATGGCGACGGCGGCTGCCTTCGGCCGAGGTCACGGGCAGGCTGTGGACGGCCAGCGTCACCGGGCCGTCAGGCGGCATCGGTGTCTGGGGAATCGCGTCGACGGCGGTCTCTCCGGAGAGGGGCGAGAACTTGGAACCAGACATAAAGACCCAGAATGAGCGCGCCAAGCGCGAACCATTGAAACGCGTACCCGTAATGCTTGTTCACGTCCACCGCCGGGGCTGGCCAATGGCGCAGCAGGCCGTCGCCGGTGGGGCTGGTGGCATCGGGGCTGGCGGATTGAAGCAGCACGACGGGCAGCAGCCGCACACCGGTCTCGTCCTGAAAGGCGGGCAGCTCCACATTCTGCCGGATCGGCCCAGACCTCACCGGCGTCCCCAGTTCGAATGCACGGGAGGGCGCCCGGACGACCTGACCCTCGATCCGCACATCGCCCTGCGGCAGCGGCAGTGTGGGCAGGCGCTCGCGCTGCGCGGCGTCCCGCGGCACCCAGCCACGCTGGACGAGGATGGCGTCCTGCTGCCCCTGCAGCTGAAACGGCGTCAGCACAAAGAACCCGGCCCGCCCATCCATGGGACGGTTGTCGAGAAACACGGTATGCCCCGGCGTCTGATCCCACTGGCCGACGAGTGAAGCACGCCGATAGATCAGCGCTTCGGGCGCGTCCTCATCGGCCCGGGGCAGTTCCTGATTGGAAAGCGGTGGCTGCTGTCCACGCGAGTCCAGCGCCTGTTGCAGGGCGATCTTTTGTGCGGCGCGATCGAGCTGCCAGCGGCCGAGGGCGACCGCAGCGACCAGGGCCAGGAGGGTGGCGACGGTGACAACCCAGCGCCGAGTGGTCACACGGGATCCCAGCGCAGGCCAGAGGGACCATCGAAGGCGATGCACCCGCAGAGATCCATCGGGCGGGGGTGGTCTTTCCCGAGGGGTGTCCGGGGGAGCCGGGTGGAATAATGGGTCATCATGAAGATCATTGTCACGCTGGCCTTCATCGGCATTTTGGGCGCCCTCTTCAGTGCCGGCATCCTGATGCTGCGGCGAAACAAGGGCAAGGCGAGCATGGCGAACGCATTGGCGGTGCGGGTAGGCATCAGCGTCGCGCTGTTTCTCTTCATCCTCTTCAGTGCCTGGATGGGATGGATCCACCCCACCGGCATCACGATGACCCGCTGATCCGCTGACCCTCAGCACGCCACGGGCGTGCAGGCGTGCCAGCCGCCCCCCACCGCGATCCCACCCCGCCCTTCAACAGCCGCTCCAAATGCACACCGCAGGTGTGCTCAGGCGCGCGGAGCGCCGCCTCCCCTCCAGCGGAGCCCGCGGAACTGGCTCTGCCAGGCCGCTGGGCTCGCCCCCCTGGGGGGGCCGCCGCAGGCGGTAGGGGGGGGTCACATCCAGGGGGACGTCAGAACCAATAGATGATGATGTAGAGGCCCAGCCAGACCACGTCCACGAAGTGCCAATACCAGGCGGCGCCCTCAAACCCGAAGTGCCGATCCGGCGTGAAGTGCCCCTTCATCAGCCGCAGCGTGATGAACAGCAGCATCAGCATGCCGACAAACACGTGGAAGCCGTGGAAACCCGTCAGCATGAAGAAGGTCGAGCCATACACACCCGACGTCAGCTTCAGATTCAGCTCATGGTAGGCATGCACATACTCATAAGCCTGGAAGCCGAGGAAGGTTACGCCGAGCAGCACCGTCAGCCACATGAAGGCGATGGCCCGTGCACGGTGGCTGGCGATCAGCGCATGGTGAGCAATGGTCAGCGTCACGCCGGAGGTCAGCAGCAGCGCGGTATTGATCGTCGGAATCGGCCACGGGCCCATCACCGAGAACGGCTCGACCGTGCCGGCGGGTGAGCCGGTCGCGCCCGGCGATGCACTGGGCCACACGCCCTGGAAGTTGGGCCACAGCAGCGAGTTGTCCAGACTGCCCAGCGTCGGCACCGTATAGCCCCGCGACCAGAACAGCGCACCGAAGAAGGCGGCGAAGAACATCACCTCCGAGAAGATGAACCAGCCCATGCTCCAGCGATAGCTCGCGTCGATGCGGTCGCTGTAGAGCCCGCCTTCGCTTTCATGGATGGCGTCGCCGAACCATTGCTTCAGGACGAAGGCCCACCACAGCAGGCCGAACAGCAGGGACCAGGCGCCCCAGTCGTGGCCGTTGATCCACTGACCCGCCCCCAGGATCACCCAGAACAGGCCAAAGGCCGCCATGGCCGGATGGCGGGAGGGGCCTGGCACAAAGTAATAAGGGGTCTTGCCGTGAGTCGTTGCCGACATACCTTGTTCTCCTCGAATGCTTGCGATCTCGTCGATTTCGGTACTGCGTTCTCAATCTCTTGCCGTGGGGACGGGCGATGTGATGCGGGCACCTACGTGCCGGCCACCCCGCTCCCCACCACCCAGTTCACCAGCAGCAGCAATCCCACCACGAACAGCACCGCGACCAGCACACCGGCCACGATCACATGCAGCGGATTGAGCTGCGACACATCCTTGTCGTAGTCCGCGCCCTTGCGCACCCCAAAGAAGGACCACAGCACCGCCCGCAGCGTGCCGGCAAAGGAGCCGGACCGTCGCAGGGCCTGCTTCAGGTCCTCGCCGGGGCGATGCGCCGTCATGAGCGCGGCTCCGCAGGTACAGGGGCGCGAACCTGTACCGGTGTCGGAGCGAGCGCCGGGGCTGGGGCCTGCGCCTTCACCGCCGCGCCGCCCTTGCCCGGGATCTCGAAGAAGGTGTAGCTCAGGGTGATGGTCTTCACATCCTTCGGGATCTTTGGATCGATCACGAACACCACCGGCCAGACCTTCTGCTCACCGGGCTGCAGCGTGTATTCGTTGAAGCAGAAACACTCCAGCTTGTTGAAGTAGGGCGTGGCCTGCTTGGGCGCATAGCTCGGAATCGCCTGCGCGGCCATCACCCGGTCCTGCACGTTCTGGAAGGTGTACATCACCGTGGTCAGCTCGCCGGGATGCACGTCCATGTGGCGCACCGCCGGCTTGAAGTCCCAGGGTCCTCGGGCATTGGTGTCGAACTCGATGCTGATGCGGCGGCTGTAGTCGACCTGCGTGTTGCGCAGGTCTTCCTTCTTCACCGCATGCTGCCGCTCGCCCAGGGCCAGCACATTGATGCCCAGGGCCGTGCAGACCGCCCGGTAGATCGGCACCAGCGCATAACCAAAGCCGGCCATCATGACCACCACCACCAGCAGCTTGCCGGTCATCCGCAGGTTGTCCCTGCGGAGCCAGGCGGCGAGCGGTCGACGCTCCATGATGTCCGTCCTCAGCGGCCCAGCCAGATGATCTTGGCCACGAAGCCCAGACCAAACACCAGCGCGACGCTGAACAGCACCAGCGCCAGGCGCAGGTTGCTTTTTTTCTGGTCGTCCCGGGGGCTCATGCCTGCATCAGCCCACAACACGGGTGGCTGTCACGTCCAGTTTGGGCGGGTTCTCGAAGGTATGGAACGGGGCCGGCGACGGCACTTCCCACTCCAGGCCTTCCGCGGCTTCCCAGGGCTTCTGCGGGGCTTTGGCACCCTTGCCGCGCATCATCGGAATGACCACGAACACAAAGAAGTAGACCTGCATCAGACCAAAACCGAACGCGCCGATGGAAGCCAGCATGTTGAAGTCGGCGAACTGCATCGGGTAGTCGGCATACCGACGGGGCATGCCGGCCAGACCCAGGAAGTGCATCGGGAAGAAGGTGACGTTGAAGAAGATCAGCGAGCCCCAGAAGTGGATCTTGCCGCGAGTCTCCGAATACATCACACCGGTCCACTTCGGACCCCAGTAGTAAACGCCGGCAAACAGCGCATACAGGGAGCCAGCCACCAGCACATAGTGGAAGTGGGCCACCACGTAGTAGGTGTCCTGGATCTGGATGTCGATCGGGGCCACCGCGCAGATCAAGCCGGTGAAGCCGCCCATGGTGAACACGAAGATGAAGCCCACCGCCCACAGCATCGGGGTTTCGAAGGTCATCGAACCGCGCCACATCGTGGCCAGCCAGTTGAAGATCTTCACGCCGGTCGGCACCGCGATCAGCATGGTCGCGTACATGAAGAACAGCTGACCGGTCACCGGCATGCCGGTGGCAAACATGTGGTGGGCCCACACAATGAAGGACAGGATGGCGATGGAGGCCGTGGCGTACACCATCGACGCATAGCCGAACAGGCGCTTGCGGGCAAAGGCCGGCACGATCTGGCTGATGATGCCGAAGGCCGGCAAGATCATGATGTAGACCTCGGGGTGGCCGAAGAACCAGAAGATGTGCTGGTACATCACCGGGTCACCGCCGCCCGCGGGCGTGAAGAAGCTGGTGCCGAAATGCCGGTCGGTCAGCGTCATCGTGATCGCGCCGGCCAGCACCGGCATCACCGCGATCAGCAGGTAGGCGGTGATCAGCCAGGTCCAGGCGAACATCGGCATCTTCATCAAGGTCATGCCGGGCGCCCGCATGTTCAGGATGGTGACGATGATGTTGATCGAGCCCATGATCGACGAGGCGCCCAGGATGTGCATCGCAAAGATGCCGGCATCCATCGAGGGGCCCATCTGCAGGGTCAGCGGCGCATAGAGCGTCCAGCCGGCGGCGGGGGCGCCTCCGGGCATGAAGAACGAACCGACCAGCATCAGCGCGGCGGGAATCATCAGCCAGAAGCTGAAGTTGTTCATCCGCGCGAAGGCCATGTCCGAGGCGCCGATCTGCAGCGGAATCATCCAGTTCGCGAAGCCCACGAAGGCCGGCATGATGGCGCCGAACACCATGATGAGGCCATGCATGGTGGTGAACTGGTTGAACTGTTCCGGGTTGAAGAATTGCAGACCCGGCTGGAACAGTTCGGCGCGGATGCACAGCGCCAGGATGCCGCCGATCATCAGCATGGTGAAGCTGAACAGCAGGTACAGCGTGCCGATGTCTTTGTGGTTGGTGGCGAACACCCAGCGGCGCCATCCGGTCGGCGCATGGTGATCGTCATGGTGGTCGTGAACGTGACCGGTCGGGTGATCAAGCACTGCACTCATGGAATAAGTCCTCGTCCGTCTGACACCGATTACTTCGCGCGCTCGGCCACGACTTCCGCGGGCTGAACGATCTGGCCGGTCTTGTTGGACCAGCTGTTCTTCGTATAGGTCGCGACAGCGGCGATTTCGCTGTCGTTGAGGATGGCTTTCCAGGCCGGCATCTGGTTGCGACCATTGAGCAGCACATGGATCTGGTCGGCATGGGTTTCCGACAGCACGACCTTGGAGCCATCCAGCGCCGGGAACTGGCCCGCGCCCTTGCCATCCGGACGGTGGCAGACGGCGCAGTTGGCGGTGTAGACCTTCTCGCCACGGGCCATCAGGTCGTCCAGGGTCCAGACCTTGGAGGGATCGTCCGCCTTGGCAGCCGCCTTCTTCTGTTCCTCAGCCACCCAGGCGGTGTAGGCCTGCTGGCTCAGCACCTTCACGTGGATCGGCATGTAGGCGTGTTCCTTGCCGCACAGCTCGGCGCATTGGCCGTAGAAGTCGCCTTCCTGTTCCGCCTTGAACCAGGTGTCCCGCACGAAGCCGGGAATCGCATCCTGCTTCACGCCGAAGGCCGGCACCATCCACGCATGGATCACGTCCTGCGCGGTGGTGATGATGCGCACCTTCTTGTTGACCGGCACCACCAGGGGGTTGTCCACCTTCAGCAGGTAGTCATCGACCTGGCCGGGGTGGCCGGAATCTGACAAGGCACGCTGCGAAGCGTCCAGGGTGGAGACGAAGCGGATGCCGTCGCCTTCACCCTTGAGGTATTCATAGCCCCACTTCCACTGGTAGCCGGTCGCCTTGATGGTGAGGTCGGCATTGGTGGTGTCCTTCATCGCGACCACCACCTTGGTGGCGGGCAGCGCCATCAGGATCACGATGATGAAGGGGACGATGGTCCAGGCGATTTCCACCTTCACGCTTTCATGGAAGTTGGCCGAGACGGCGCCCTTGGACTTCCGGTGCTTGAAGATGGAATAGAACATCACGCCGAAGACGGCGACGAAGATGACCAGGCAAATGACCAGCATCATGTTGTGCAGCCACGCCTGTTCATGCGCGATCTTGGTGACCGCGGGATGCAGGTTCAGCTGGTTGACCGCCGGGCCTCCGGGCAGGTCATTCACGGCCAGGGCCGACTGGCTGGCCAACGCGACCGCTGCGGTCAGCGCCAGCTGGCTGCACCGTCGCCCCAGCGGATGCACATCACTGTTCATCATCGTCATGGTTCGTCTCTTCATCCAGTCTTTTCTCATCGTTCGTCACCCGGGTCTCCACCAGGTGGTGTCGAATGGCGAAATCCTCGGGGCCGGTAGACGTACAGCCAGCAGGCGAATTTTAGCCCAGGCCCTTTTTGACCCTGTCCACGCTGTCACCCACGGAGAACCGTGCACCAAGCTTGGACTATGACTGCCGCCGAGGGCGTCAACCGCCCTGGAATACCCTCAGAGCGCCCGTTCAGGACGCTGTCCGCAACGCTTGATTCACGTCAATTCGCACACCGGCGAGGCCGGTGACCCCGGAGGGAGGGTCAGTGCTTGCCTGGTCCACGGATCATGGCCCGCATCTGCTCCAGCGACACCTCGGTCTGTGCCGCCACTTTGACCCGTGGCAGCGGCTTGAAGGCATGGCCGTAAACCAGTTCCACGCTCAGGCCCAGGCGGCCGTCCGGGCCGCGCAGGGATTCGAGCGCGGTCAACAGCCGGGCGTGCCAAGCGCGGCTGCGTAGAGCCGGCCAGCGCAGCACCGAGGCATTGCCGCCCAACGCGCGCAGGTCGGCGAGCAAGGCCTGGGGGGTTTCCCAGGTCAGCCGCAGGTGTTCCTGGTCCATCACCGGGTCGGCAAAACCGGCGTGCACCAGCATGTCGCCCAGATCGTGCATGTCCACCCACTCCGGGGTGGGCTGGCCCCACCCGTGCTGGGCATAGATCGGGCGCAGTTCGATGAAGCTGTCCGGCCCAAAGCAGGAGAACATCAAAAAGCCGTCCACGGCCAGGGCGTCGTGCCACTCACGGATCACCCCTGGCTTGTCCGATTCCCCATGCAGCTCCATGTTGGACCACAGCAACTGCGCCGATCCGGTGGCCGCCTGAGCCACCAGTGCCGGCGCTGCACCACCGCGCAGGCGTTCCAGCATCGACTGCATAAAGCCGCGGCGCAGCCGCTGCTGCCAGTGCTGGCGGATGGCGTCATCCGGTTCCCACCACTGCTGCACCGCCTGCGGATATTGCTGACGCAGGCCTGCATCGCCACCGCCCAGCGAGGGGCGTCGTTGCAGGACCTGGGTCGGTTGAAGCTTGATGACGGGCAGGCGTTCCAGCATGCGCCGGGCCACTTCCTGATGCAGCCAGGGCGGCTGCTCGGCCAGGGCCAGGCGACGGCGCTGCCGTCCTGCCGCCGCCGCATCGATCTGCTGTGTGCCTGGCGGCAAAGCCTCGTTCCCACTCATGGGGCGGGATTGTAGGCGGCCATGGGAGACCTCATGCCTCGGGGGAGTTTGCCGCCGCACCCGGCAACGGAGGGTGTCCGGCACGGCGCGGCGGCGAATGCTCCGGGTGGCTCGCCAGCCAGGTTTTTGGAGCGGTGGCTGGGGTGGATCCGCGGCGGATCCTGGCCGGGACAGTGCCTGCTGTGCCGACTGTGGTGCCGGGGCAGCTGCTGCGACGACTGCCGGCGCCGGCTGGAGGGCGATGATCGCCCGAGGTGCTTCACCTGTGGACTGCCGCTGTCATTGCCGCTGTCATTGCCGCTGTCACCGGCGCTCTCGCTGCCAGCGTCCGCCGCTCTCTCGCTGCCAACGTCCACCCACCCACCGTTGGCAAGCCCTCACCTGCAGTGCGGCCAGTGCGTCCAGCAGTGCCCGGCTCTGGTCCGCTGCGTGGTGGCGCTGGACTACGCCTTCCCGTGGGACCAATGGCTACAGAGCCTGAAGTTCCGGGGACGGCTGGCGGTGGCGCCGTGGCTGGCGCACTCACTCGGCGCAGCGTTAGCCCGGGCTCACTCACAGCCCCACCCGCCGCCGACGGCCACCCTGGTGCTGCCGGTGCCGCTGTCGGCGCGGCGCATGCGGGAGCGGGGTTTCAACCAGAGCCTGGAGATCGCGCGGCAGCTGCCCGGGCAGCGACAATACCGGCTGTGCACCCGCACGTTGGTCCGCATCCGGGAGACACGCCGGCAGTCCGACCTGCCGCTCGGGGAGCGTCTGGCCAATCTGCGTCAGGCTTTTCAGGTGATGCAACCGGTGGTCGGTCAGCATGTGGCGATCGTGGATGACGTGATGACCAGCGGAGCCACGGTGTTCGAGGTGGCGGCCACCCTCCAGCGGGCAGGCGCTGCCTCGGTGCAGGCCTGGGTGGTGGCGAGAACCCCCTGACTGTCCAGCGGACGGCGACCGTGGGGGCGACCGCAGACGCAACCGCCCCCCCCAGACGCCCAGGGTCGGGACGGTCACGGGCTGCACGCGACGCGGTCAGACAACGAAGCAGAAGAAGGAATTCATGTTCAACATCGTGCTGGTGAATCCGGAGATTCCGCCGAACACGGGCAATGTCATCCGGCTGGCGGCCAACACCGGTTGCCGGCTGCATCTGATCGAGCCGCTGGGCTTCTCCATGGAAGACCGGCTGCTGCAGCGCGCCGGCCTGGACTATCACGAGTACGCGCCGGTCATGCGCCATGCGGACTGGCAGGCTTTCCTCCGCGCGGAGGCACCGGACGAGACGCGGATGTTCGCCTTCACCACCCGCGGCAGCCGGCTGCTGCCCGAGGTGGCGCTGCGCGCCGGGGACTATCTGGTCTTTGGATGCGAAACCGCCGGATTGCCGCCCGAGCTGCGGGAGCGCTTCCCGCTGGCGCAGCGGGTACGGCTGCCGATGCGTGCGGGTCAGCGCAGCCTCAACCTGAGCAATGCCGTGGCGGTTGCCGTGTTCGAAGGGTGGCGCCAGAACGGTTATGTCGATGGGGTGTAGGGTCGGGGGCTGATGCCCTCACCACTCCGATTTGGCCTGCCGTCCCATCAGCGCTTCCATGGCGCCGTGGGTGTCCAGTCGGCCTTCCAGCACGTCCACCACGGCGGCGGTGATGGGCATCTCCACCCCGAGCGACTGCGCCCGCGCCAGCACGGTCGGCGCGCTGTAGACACCTTCGGCCACATGCCCCAACCGCTGCAGGATGGCGGGCAGGTCCAGGCCCTCCGCCAGCAGCAGACCCACGCGCCGATTGCGCGACAGATCGCCAGTGGCGGTCAGCACCAGGTCCCCCAGTCCGGCCAGCCCGAGCAGGGTTTCCGGCGAGGCGCCGAGCGCCAGCGCCAGCCGCTGCATTTCTGCCAGACCGCGAGTGATCAATGCGGCCCGCGCATTCAGCCCCGGCCCCTTGCGGCCCTGCAGGTCCGCAGCCAGCCGCAGGCCATCGGCGATGCCGACGGCAATCGCCATCACATTCTTCACCGCACCGCCGACTTCCACCCCCACCGGATCGGCGGACGAATACACCCGCAGACGTTCGCTGTGGAAGGCGGCCACGCCCAGCTGGGCCAGCTCGGCATGCTCCGAGGCTGACACCAGCGCCGTCGGCTGACCGGCGGCCACTTCCTGGGCAAAGCTGGGTCCGGACAGCACGCCGGTGGCCAGATGCGGCACCACCTCCCGCGCAATCTCATGCCCGAGTTGCCCGGTCCCGGCCTCAAAGCCCTTGCACAGCCACAGGCAGCGCGCCCCGGCGGGCAGCACCGCCAGCATGCTGCGCAGCGCAGCCATTGGCGTGGCGATCACGATCAAGCCGCCCTGCCCGTGGGCGAGCGCCGCGGACAGGTCGCTGCTCAGACGCAGCGATTCGGGCATGGGGGCGTCGGGCAGATAACGGGCATTGCGCCGCTCGGCCTGCATGGTGGCCACACTGGCGGCATCCCGGGCCCACAGCACCACCTCGTGGCGGGCGCAGGCGGCAATGGCGAGGGCGGTGCCCCAGGCGCCGGCACCAAGCACGCTGATCTTCATGTGCGGGACTGGATCGGACATCGATGTCGAGGGAATGACAAAACCCGGTGACAAAACCCGGAAACAAAACCGTGAAACCCACCCTGAATGTGACAACGCCGACCGGGCGGAGGTTCCGCGAGGCCGGCGCTGGTCGGGCAGGAGCGGCTCAGTTGGGAGCGGATTCTCCGCTGGCGCCCATGGCTTGTGCCTGCTGGGCTTCGAACATGGCCTGGAAGTTCACTTCCGTCAGCATCACCGGCGGGAAGCCGGCGCGGGTGCAGACATCGGACACGATGGCGCGCAGATACGGATAGATCATCTGCGGGCAGACGATGGCCAGGATGCCCTCGAGCTGATCCTGCGGCACATTGCGGATCTCGAAGATGCCGGCTTGCTTGGCCTCGATCAGGAACAGGGTCTTGTCCTGCACCGTCGTGGTCACGGTGGCGGTCACGCTCACTTCAAACAGGCCTTCAGCGACCGGTTCAGCGGACAGGGCCAGCTTGATGTCGACTTGCGGCTGCGCCTGCTCCAGAAGGATCTGAGGAGCGTTGGGTTGCTCCAGCGACAGGTCCTTCAGGTACATGCGCTGAATCTGGAACACGGGGGTGCTGTTATCGTCGGCCATGCTTCTTCCAAAAATGGGAAGGCCCGCAGGCGCGGGCCATGAAAAGCATTATGGCACTGCCACCGACCCCAAATGGACGGGGCAGTTCCCAACTTGAAACGAGGCGCGAGCGCCCCATGGCGTAGGGCTCCGGTCAGCCCGCCAGCAGCGGCTGCAACCCACCCTTTTGATCCAACGCGATCAGGTCATCACACCCACCCACATGGGTCTCGCCGATGAAGATCTGAGGCACCGTCCGCCGTCCGGTCAGCTCGATCATTGCGTCCCGCTGCGCCGGATCCAGATCCACGCGAATTTCCTCGATCTGATCCACGCCCCGCTGCTTCAGCAGAGACTTGGCCCGCACACAGTAGGGGCAGACCTGGGTGGTGTACATCTTCACGGCGCGCATCGCCAGTCCTCCAAAAAAGCAACCGAGCCTCCGAAGAGGCTCCACAGCAGCCAACCCGACACAGGAAACCGGTCAGCTCGCGGACTTCTCTACCGGCAAGCTGGCTTCCCGCCAGGCGGTCAGGCCGCCGGCCACGGGCACCACCTGCGTGAAGCCCTGTTGACGAAGGATGCCAGCAGCGCGCTGCGCGCGTGCGCCGGTCTTGCACATCAGCACCAGCGGGAGGGCCTTGTTCGTGGGCAGTTGCTTGATCGGCTCCCCGGTGGTGAGCAGTTTCAGCGGCACATTGCGGGCGCCTACGGCGTGGCCCTGTGCGAATTCTTCCGGCTCGCTCACATCCAGCAGCACGCCCTTTTCACGGTTGATCAGCCGCACGGCCTCCGCCGTCGAAACGCCTGCGGACTTGCCGCGGAAGGTCGTCCACAGCAGCAAGCTGCCGGAAATCACCGCCGTCAGCACCAGATACCAGTTGTCGATCAGGAATTTCAAAGCCAGGCCCAACCAATGAAAAGCGAAGATTATAGGGATCGGCCCATGGAACAACGGGCTCGCCGACCGGTGGCCGGGAGCCCGTTGCAAAGGGAAGTCCACGCGATCGTCCGATCCGGTGCGACCTGAACGGGCCCACCGTCACCAGGCGTGAATCACCCGCGCGACCTCAAAGCCGGAAGGTCGACACCGCCGTCTGCAAGGTGCGGGCCTGCTGCTCCAGGCTGTTCGCCGCCGCAGCGGCTTCTTCCACGAGCGCCGCGTTCTGCTGCGTCATCTGGTCCAGCTGCAGCACCGACTGATTCACCTGCCCGATGCCCTGACTCTGCTCGGCCGAGGCCGCGGTGATCTCGCTGATGATGTCCGACACCCGCTGCACGCTCGCCACGATCTCGTCCATCGTCGCGCCCGCATCCTGCACCAGACGGGAACCGGACTCCACCCGCTCGACGCTGGCGCCGATCAGTGTCTTGATTTCCCGCGCCGCCTCGGCGCTGCGCTGCGCCAGCGACCGCACTTCACCGGCCACCACCGCAAAGCCACGGCCCTGCTCACCGGCCCGGGCGGCTTCCACGGCGGCATTCAGCGCCAGGATGTTGGTCTGGAAAGCGATGCCATCGATCACGCCGATGATGTCGCCGATCTTGCGCGAGCTGGCGGTGATCTCGTCCATGGTCGAGACCACCTGCCCCACCACCTCGCCCCCGCGACGGGCCACCGTCGCGGCCGAGCCGGCCAGCTGATTCGCCTGACTGGCCGCGTCCGCGCTCTGCCGCACGGTCTCGGTCAGCTGCTGCATGTTGGAGGCCGTCTGCTCCAGCGAGCCGGCCTGCTTTTCGGTGCGGGTCGACAGGTCCTGATTGCCCGCCGCGATCTCGCGCGAGGCCACCGTCATCGAATCCGTGCCGTTGCGCACCTCACTCACAATCGCCTTCAGGCCTTGCGCGGTATCGCGCACCGCAGCCAGCAGGCTGTGCTCCGCGCCCGGCGCCACCTGGATCTGCTGCGCCAGATCGCCCTCGGCCATCTGCTGCATCACCTCCCGCGCATATTCGGGTTCGCCACCCAGCTGACGCCAGACGCTGTTGATCAGCAGCCAGGAGCCCAGCCCCAGGCACAGCACCACCACCACGCCGCTCACCACCGTGACCAGCACGCTGGCGGAGACACCCCCCTCGGCCCGGGCCAGGGATGCATCGAAACTGCCTTGCGCATCCTTGCCGGACGATGCCAGCAGATCCGACAGCGCCTTCTGCGCTGCCTGCATCTTGGGAATCGCGCCCGCCTGATCGCCCTGCTTGATGCCGAGGAACAGCTGCGCCGTATCCACCGACGCAGCGTAATACGCTTCGAACGCCTTCTCCAGCTGACCGCCTTCATCGCCGCGGCCCGGAATGGCTTTGATGCCGGTGATCACCTTGCGCATGCTCGTGGCACGCTCGGCCGCTTCATCCAGCCGCTTCTTCTCGCCCTCGGCCACCGCGCTCTGGATGGTGCCGCTCAGGTTCTCCAGTTGCGACGACAGCTGCGTCGTGGCCACCAGATAGGGATAGTCCGCCTGCCCCAACGCCTGAATGGCGCCGGACGTGCGGGTCGAATAGAACAGCACCACGGCAATGCCGACCGCAAAGATCAGTGCGGCCACCACCGGCAACATCGCAATACGTGTCTTGAGCTTCATCTTCTGTCTCCAACACACCGGCAGGCACCGGCCAGAAACGGGCGGTGCCTGCGGGGGTTCACGGATATGTCTACTTGGCGCCAGGCGCCTCAGTCAACGCTCAGAACCACTTTCACCGAGCTGTCCACGGCGGACTTCTCGATATAGCCGATGGCGTCGGGATTGCCGGCCACGAACTTCTTCACGTCGGCCGAGCTGCCCATTTCCTTGGGCGGCGTGCCCTTGCCGGAGAACACCAGACGCGACCAGGCCGCCTTCACCTGGGCCGACGACTTGCCGGTGGCCTTGGTGTAGAAGGTGTCACGGGCGCCGGCGCTTTCCGGCAGGTCCACCGCCACGGCGGCGTTGCCGTTGGGCAGCGCATTGCTCTTGCCCAGGAAGATCGATGCCACCTGGTCCGCGGTCATGCTGGACACGGCGCTCTTGGGATTCACCACCACGGCCACCTGCGCCTGAGCCGCCACAGCGGCCACCAGCAGGGCGGCGCCCACCACCATCTTGTTCATCTTGAATTGCATCTGAACCTCGCCGCTTAGAACACGAAATCAACTGCCAGGCTGTACACACCCACGCGCTGGTTGGCGAAACCAGGCTGCGGGTTGTAGAACTGGCCCGCACCGGTCGTCTTGATGCTGTCGTACTGGGCCTTCACGGCGATGTTGCGCATGGCGTCCCAGCGCATGCCCAGGGCGATGGTCTTCTGCGGCGTGCTTTGCGAAGCGGCCACGGCGTCCACCGTCGAATGAAGCACCGAAGGCGCCGGCACCGTGTTGTTCACGTTCAGGCTGTCGGTCTTCTGCTGCGACAGCGTCGCATACGGGGTGAACTTGCCGATGCGATAGCCCAGCGTCGTGTACCAGGCGGTCGTGTCCGGAATGAAGGTGTTGTTGTTGCGCTTGGTGTACTCCGCAGCCGCCACCCAGTTGCCCACGTCATAGGTCAGGCCGACGCTGGTGAAGGACGCATCCTTGCCGTTGGGGTCGAGCTGGTCGCCGATGCTGGCGTAAGGCGTTGCGCGCAGCTGGGCCACGAAGGCGTTCAGGCTGGCGTTGTGGACCGTCACCTTGCCGATCACATGGCCGAGGCGCAGCGTCAGGCCGTCCGTCAGCTCCGCCGAGGCGTTCAGGCCGACCATGTCCTTCAGGTCCAGCTTCACGCGGCGCACATACGACGAGCTCTGACCGGCGAAACCGCCGACCGTCACCGAATGGCCGGCGACTTGCGTCGTCCAGTTCACATCGGCACCGTCGAAGTGGCTGATCGGCACCTGGCCGTACACATCGATCGGCGGACGCAGCCAGGTGTTGGCATAACCCACATCACGGAAATCAGACACGGCAAAGAACGGCGCGCCCATGCGGCCCAGACGGAAGGCCAGGCCCGGCGTGGCCTGGTACTTGCCGAAGGCCCATTCGACCTGCGGCGTCCAGTTGCCCTTGCCGCTCTGCTTGGTCAGCACCTGCACCGTGGCGGAGAACTGCGAATTGAATTTGGCGGCGCCTTGCACGCCGAGCTTGGTGTCGACGTCGGCGCTGAAGGACTTGTCGGCGCCATGCGTCTGACCAGGGATGACGTACTGGGCGCCGTCCTTGGAGGTGCCCACCACGCCGACCGTCCCGAAACCGGACAGCGAGAACATCGAGTCCTGTTGCGCCTGCGCCTGGGCCCCCAGGGCTACTACAGCCAGTGCTGCACCCAGCGCCATCGGCGTCAGACGCGCCATCTTCACAACCATCATGGAGGAACTCCTCATTCTTCGTTAACAACTACACCGACCGATTCGCCCCGGGCCCGTCGCCGCGACCCCTGGCGGGGCCCGTGGCGGGCATTCGTCCGACGCGAACTGTTGTCGGTCACTTCACAAACCGTCTTGATCCCGCAGCCCTGGGGGCTGCCTCTAGAATCCGCGCAGCCCGCCGGAGACCGGCAAAACATCACAGATCCACATGTACAAGCTCGTACTCATTCGCCACGGCGAATCCACCTGGAACCTCGAAAACCGATTCACCGGCTGGACCGACGTGGATCTGACCCCCACCGGCGTGGCGCAGGCCCAGCAGGCCGGCCGGCTGCTCAAGGAAGCCGGTCTGGACTTCGACGTCGCCCACACCTCGGTCCTCAAGCGCGCCATCTGGACCCTGTGGCACTGCCTGGATCAGATGGACCGCCAGTGGCTGCCGGTGCGTCACAGCTGGCGCCTGAATGAGCGCCACTACGGCGCCCTGCAGGGCCTGAACAAGGCCGACATGGCCAAGCAATACGGTGACGAGCAGGTGCTGGTCTGGCGCCGGAGCTACGACACCCCGCCGCCGGCCCTCGAAGCCTCCGATCCGCGCAGTGAGCGCAGCGATGTCCGGTATGCCGGACTGGAGCCTTCTCAGATTCCGCTGACCGAATGCCTCAAAGACACGGTGGCGCGGGTGCTTCCCTACTGGAATGAACAAGTCGCTCCCGCGATTTTGTCTGGTAAGCGAGTGTTAATCACAGCCCACGGCAACAGTATCCGGGCCCTCGTGAAATATTTGGACAACATTGCCGACGATAAGATCGTTGGCGTGAATATTCCCAACGGCATTCCTCTCGTCTACGAGCTGGACGCGAATTTGAAGCCGATCAAGAGTTATTACCTGGGCGACGCGGAAGCCGCTGCCAAGGCCGCTGCGGCGGTCGCGAGCCAGGGCAAGGCTTGAGACGGACAGAACGTCCGTCACCTTGGTGACAGGAATCGCTGAAATATAAAGAGTCAGCCCTCCAAATACGAAACCCCGCCATAGCGGGGTTTTTTATTGGAAGGAATTCGTATGACTTTAGAAAGCTGACTCGTTAATTATTGGCATTCGAACGCGGTGTGAATAATCGCCGCCGGTATTCATTCACGCCCTTTGCAATGAATGCGCTACCAGTTTGGCAATGCACACCGAATTGCTGGCATGCGGCACGGCGTTGCTGCTCCATACGTGACGGACGCCAGCCGCCTGCAGGGCCGGCAGCGCATCGCCGTTGAACAGCGCATGGGTCACGGCCACATCCACACTGATGGCGCCCCGTGCCAGCGCTTCGCGCGCCGCCCCCATCAGGGTGCGGCCGGTGGAAGCCATGTCGTCCAGCAGCACCACGGGGCGACCCGCCACGTCCACCTCGGGGAACGCCAGTTGCACCTGGGTATCCCCATGGCGCACCTTGCGGCCGATGGCATGGTCCAGCGCGCCCGCCGCTGCCGCATCGGCCACCCATTGGCCCGATTCTTCATCCGGCCCCACCAGCACCGCTCCAGGCACTTCTGCGGCGATCCAGCCTCCCAGCAGCCCGGCGGCTGACAGGGACACGCCCACGCCGGCGGGCATCACCTCGTCCAGGCTGCTGATGCGATGCAGATGCGGATCCACCGTCACCACCCGGTCGAACTGCGTCGCCAGCAAGGCGGCGATATGCCGCTGGCTGACGGCTTCACCGGGGGTGAATTCCATGTCCTGCCGCATGTAGGCGAGGTACGGCGCCACCAGGGTCAGCCGGCGCGCGCCCCAGCTGCGGGCGGCCGGCGCCGCGATCAAAAGCTCCACCAGCCGGTCATTGGGCTGATGCTGGAGCCCGCGCAGCACCACCACCTCGGCGGGCAGCGGCTTGGGCAGCACCAGGCGGAGTTCGCCGTCGGGGAAGCGATGCCGCTGGATCAGGTTCAGCGGGCAGCCCAGTTCTGCAGCCAGTCGTCCGGCCAGCAGGGCCTCGTCTTCAAATGCCAGGAGCATGGGAGACCTTTCAAAAGCGACGCGGCGCCGACGCAACAGCAGTCGGTGGCCGATGCGGCCATCTCAGGCCGCGGACCCATCCCGTGGCGGCAGCGGTGGCGGCAGCGCCGCCGACAGCCGCTCGCTCAACAGCTCGGCCAGGGCCCGGCGTTCCTGGCCCTGGGTCTCGATCAAGGGCAAGCGCTCGACCCGCACCGACAGGTCGCGGGCGGTCAGGATGCGCCAGAGGCTGGCCATCAAGGTCATCTGCCCGATGAACTGCGCATCTTCACTGTAGGTCTTGCCCGGCTGATGCCAGCGCAGCACCACCGGCTGCACCGGCGCCCCCACGCTGATGGCGGCCTGCAGCAGATTGGCGTGGATGGGCAGCAGCGGATAACCGGGCCCGGTGGTGCCCTCAGGAAACACCGCCACCGTATCGCCATCCTGAAGTGCTTCGGCGGTGCGGTGAACCACTCGCAGCGCGTCGCGTTTGCTGGCCCGCTCGATGTAGAGCGTGCCCACGGCGGTGGCCAGGCCACCGACCACCGGCCAGTGCTGGATGTCCGACTTGGACACGAACCGTGCCTCCGGCATCACCGCATGCATCGCGGCGATGTCCAGCCAGGACACGTGATTGGCAGTGATCAGCCGCGCGGTGGTGGGCGCCGGTCCCAGGGCCTCGATCTTCACCCCCAGGGCGCGCAACATCTTGGCCGACCACCAGCCCACCGTGGCGTGGCGTTGATCCGGGGTGAGCCGCTGCCACCGGACGTTCACAATCCACAGACCGTGCATCAAATGCGTCAGCATCCGGACCACGCGTCCGGCGGCCACCAGCGGGCGCATCAGGCGGCTTCCGTCACCAGCGACTCATACGCCACGGTGCCCGCTACCAAAGTGAAGCGGACCAGCCCGGGCAGTTCGAAGCCGGTGATGTCGAAGGCAAACGGGGTGTGCTTGCCCTGGCTGACCAGACGCTCGGCGGTCACCGCGCCGGAGGCTTCCGGATCGAAGACGCAGACGTCGGCGACGCCGCCTTCCACCAGCCGACCGGCGCTGGCCGAGAGCGATCCCAGCGCACCGCCCAGGACCTTGACCGGACGCGCGGTGATCACGTCCAGCGCGCGCGACATCGGCAGGCCGTCGTCCTGGGCCCAGCGCAGCGCCAGGCTCAGCAGCAGCTCCAGGCCGGTGGCGCCGGGGGTGGCTTCGGCGAAAGGCAGATGCTTCTCGTCGGTGGAGACCGGGTTGTGGTCGCTCACCAGGGCGTCCAGGGTGCCGTCGGCCAGACCCTGGCGCAGGGCATCGCGGTCGCGCTGCTGGCGCAGCGGGGGCTGCAGGCGGAAGGCCGGGTTGAAGTAGCCGATGTCCACATCGGTCAGATGCAGCGAATTGATCGACACATCGGCCGTCACCGGCAGGCCTTCCTGTTTGGCGCGACGGACCAGATCCACACCCGCAGCGCTGCTGATGCGGCACAGATGCACCCGCGCGCCGGTGGCCCGCACCAGTTCCAGGATGGTGTGCAGTGCGACGGTCTCGGCCGCGACCGGCTCGCCGGACAGGCCCAGCCGGGTCGCGACGGCGCCGCTGGCAGCCACACCGCCACTCAGCCACGGGTCGCGCGGATGCAGCCAGAGGGCATAACCGAAGCTGGCTGCGTACTGCATGGCGCGCTGCATCGTCAGCGTATTGCGGATCGGCTCGTTGGCCTGCGAGAAGCCGACACAGCCGGCTTCGGTCAGCTCGGCCATCTCGGTCAGCGTCTCGCCGGCCAGGCCGCGGGTGATGGCACCGAGCGGGAACAGGCGGCAGCGGCTGAGCTTGCGGGCGCGGAACTTGAGCATCTCCACCAGGCCGGGCTCGTCCAGTGCCGGGTCGGTGTCGGGCGGGCAGACGAGGCTGGTCACACCACCGGCGGCGGCGGCGGCCAGTTCGCTTTCCAGCAGACCTTCATGTTCATGGCCGGGTTCGCGCAGGCGGGCGGCCAGGTCCACCAGGCCGGGGGCCACGACCAGGCCGGTCGCGTCGATGGTGCGTTCGGCGGTGAAATCACCCACCTGCCCCGCGCCGACGATGCGGCCGGAGGCGATGGCGAGGTCCCCGGTCTGGTCCAGGCCCGAGGCGGGGTCCAGCAGGCGTCCGTTCTGAATCAGGATCTTCATACAGTGCTCCAGCCTTTGTTCAGGCCTCGTTGCCGGCCAGGATCGACATCACGGCCATCCGCACGGCGATGCCGAAGGTGACCTGCGGCAGGATGACGCTGTGCTGGCCATCGGCCACGCTCGAGGAGATTTCGACGCCGCGGTTGATGGGGCCCGGGTGCATCACGATGGCATCCGGCTTGGCCAGTGCCAGCTTGTCGGGGGTCAGGCCGAAACTCTTGAAGTATTCCCCGGCGCTGGGCAGCATGGCGCCGCTCATGCGCTCGTTCTGCAGGCGTAGCATGATGATGACGTCGGCATCGCGCACGCCTTCGGCCATGTCGTGGCAGACGCGCACGCCCATGTCCTTCAGATCGCCGGGCACCAGCGTCTTGGGGCCGACGGCGCGGATCTCGGGCACACCCAGGATGTTGAGCGCATGGATGTCGGAGCGGGCGACTCGCGAGTGGACGATGTCGCCGACGATGGCCACGGTCAGCTGGGTGAAGTCCTTCTTGTAGTGGCGGATGGTGTACATGTCCAGCAGCCCCTGGGTGGGGTGGGCATGGCGGCCGTCACCGGCGTTGACCACGTGCACGTGGGGGGCGCAATGCTGGGCGATCAGGTAGGGGGCGCCGGACTCGCTGTGGCGCACCACGAACATGTCGGCATGCATGGCGGAGAGGTTGGCCACCGTGTCCAGCAGGGTTTCGCCCTTGGCGGTGCTGGAGCGGGCGATGTCCAGGTTGATCACGTCGGCGGACAGGCGCTTGGCGGCGATCTCGAAGGTGGTGCGGGTACGGGTGCTGTTCTCGAAGAACAGGTTGAACACCGACTTGCCGCGCAGCAGCGGGACCTTTTTCACTTCACGGTCGTTGACCGAGAGGAAGGTGCCAGCGGTATCGAGGATCTGATGGATGACCGCGCGGGGCAGCCCCTCGGTGGAGAGCAGGTGGACCAGCTCGCCGTGCTTGTTCAGTTGGGGGTTTCGTTTACTCAGCATGGTCATTTCACGTCAAAGCTGAACCGGCCGTCGGCGTCCTTGGCCAGGCGCAGGCGCTGCTCGGGGGCGAGGGCGACGCGGGCGGCGGAGAACGCGGGTTCGATCGGCAGCTGGCGGCCGCCGCGGTCCACCAGCACGGCCAGGGTGACGCTGGCTGGGCGGCCGAAGTCGAACAGTTCGTTGATCACGGCGCGGGTGGTGCGGCCGGTGTAGAGCACGTCGTCGATCAGCAGCACGTGGCGGTCGTTGATATCGAAGGGCAGGCGTGTGTGGTCGGTGGTCGCGCTCATGCCTTTGGAGCCGAAGTCATCGCGATGCAGGGCGCTGGAGATCACGCCGTGCTGGCCGTCGAGGTGCAGGTCTTGTTGCAGGCGTTCGGCGAGCCAGGCGCCGCCGGACCAGATGCCGACGAGGGCGGTCTGGGGGTGCAGCAGGCGCTGCACGCCGCGGCGCAGGTCTGCGTAGAGGGCTTCTGCGTCGAGATGGAGGGTGCTCATGAAGTTTCCCGGAAGTATTGTTCGAGGATCAAGGCGGCGCTGGCCGCATCCAGGTCGCGGGCGCCTTGGGACTGTGCTTCGGCGCTGGTGTAGCGCTCATCCACTTCCAGCACCGGCAACTTGAAGCGTCCGCGCAGCTGTCCCACAAATTTGAGGGCCCGCTGCGTCATCTCATGGGGCTGCCCATCGGGATGCCGTGGCACGCCGACGACCAGTGCTTCCGGCTGCCATTCCTCGATCAGCTTGCCGATGGTCGCGAACCGCGCGTCGCCCAGCTCCGTGATCGTCCGCAGTCCCCGCGCACTACCCAGCATCCGATTGCCACTGGCCACTCCAACGCGCTTCGTCCCAAAGTCAAATCCTAGAACCTGCACTGGTGCCGACACCCTGCTCTCACCCATCACACCCACCCCTCCCAACAAAGAGCCCCGGCGCTTCGCGCCCGGGGCCCAACCCAGCCACGCCCGCGGAACTGGCTTTGCCAGGCCGCTGGGCGGCGCCCCTTGGGGGCAGGAGCAAAGCGACTGGGGGGCCCAATCCAGCGCCCCTTGGGGGCAGGAGCAAAGCGACTGGGGGGCTCATCCATGCCCAGCTTCGGGAGAGAGCATTCGGGGATCGATGCCGAGCAGCGCAAGCGCCTTCTCGTAGCGTTCCTCGATCGGCGTCTCGAAAATGATCTCCGGCGTCGCATTCACCGTGATCCACCCATTGCGCCCCAGCTCTTCTTCCAGCTGTCCGGCGGCCCATCCGCTGTAGCCCAGCGTGATCAGCACCCGCTTCGGTCCGGCGCCATGGGAGAGCGCTTCCAGCACATCCCGGCTGGTCGTCATCTCCAGCCCGCCGGGCACGGCCAACGTGGCGTTGTAGTGGTTGCCCTTCTCGTCCAGCGGCTCATGCAGCACGAAGCCACGCTCCGTCTGCACAGGCCCGCCATAGAACACCGGCCGGGCCGCCAGGTCTTCATCCGGCAGTTCCAGTTCGACCTTCTCGAACAGGTTGCCCAGGGTCAGGGAAATGGGTTTGTTGATGACCAATCCCAGGGCACCCTTCTCGTTATGCTCGCACAGGTAGACCACTGACCCGGCAAAGGTCTCGTCCACCATGCCCGGCATGGCGATCAGGAACTGGTTGGTCAGATCGATGCGGTCCTTGGACATGCGGGCATTCTATTTCACCGACACTCCCCGTCCATGATGAACGCCTCCCCGACCGGCGGCACCTCCGCCGTCCCTGATCCGGACACCGCCCTGGTCTGGTTCCGCCGCGACCTGCGCGCGGACGACCATGCGGCCCTCTATCACGCCCTCAAACGTCACCGCCGGGTGTACTGCGCCTTTGTGCTGGACACCGACATCCTGGAGGCGCTGCCCCGGGCGGACCGCCGTGTCGCCTTCATCCTGGACGCGCTGCGGGTGCTGGATGCCGATCTGGCCCGTCTGTCCGACGGCGCCGGTCTGCTGGTGCGCCACGGCCAGGCGTTGCAGGAAATTCCTGCGCTGGTGGCGGCGCTTGGCGCCGGTGCGCTCTATTTCAATCATGATGACGAGCCGCAGGCGCTGGAGCGGGATGCCGCCGTCGGCGACGCCCTGCTGGCGCGCGGCGTGGCGGTGCAGAGCTTCAAGGACCATGTGATCTTCGAGCGCTCGGAGATCCTCACCGGCAGCCAGCAGCCTTACGGGGTCTTCACGCCTTACAAGAACAACTGGCTCAAGACGGTCAATGCGTTCTACCTGAGCGCCTATCCGGTGCATCGTTATGCCGGTCATCTCGCAACGGATGCCGCCCGAATCCCCGTCCAGATTCCCGACCAGACGCCACCCCGGATGTCCGCCAACGCCGCCACCCAGGGCCGCGCTCACCGCATCCCGACGCTGGCCGACATCGGCTTCGAGCCGGTCAAGGTCAATCCGATGCTGATGGACGGCAGCGACGGCGCCCAGCGCCTCTTCAAGGAATTCCTGACCCGCATCGACCGCTACGACGAGACCCGCGACTTCCCTGCGGTCAAGGGTCCCAGCTACCTGAGCGTGCATCTGCGCTTTGGCACCCTGTCCATCCGGCAGCTCGCCCGGGAGGCGCATGCCCGCGCCATGCAGGGCAACGCGGGCGCGCAGACCTGGCTGTCGGAGCTGGTCTGGCGCGATTTCTATCATCAGGTGATGCACCACCATCCGCATGTGGTGACGAGTGCCTACCGTCCCGAGTACGACCGCATCCAGTGGGCCAGCGGCCCGGACGCCGACGAGATGTTCCAGGCCTGGTGTGAAGGCCGGACCGGCTACCCCATCGTGGATGCCGCCATGACCCAGCTCAACGAGACCGGCTACATGCACAACCGCCTGCGCATGGTCACTGCCAGCTTCCTGATCAAGGACCTGGGCATCGACTGGCGCCGGGGCGAGCGCTATTTTGCGCAGCAGCTGCTGGACTACGACCTGGCCGCCAACAACGGGGGCTGGCAATGGGCGGCCTCAAGCGGCTGCGATGCGCAGCCCTACTTCCGCATCTTCAATCCGGTGAGCCAGAGCGAGAAGTTCGATGCCGACGGCAAGTTCATCAAGCGCTATCTGCCGGCGCTCGAGAAGCTGCCGCCGAAGCTGATCCATGCGCCGTGGACGGCGCGACCGGTGGAACTGCAGGCTTGCGGCGTGACGCTGGGGGAGAACTATCCGGCGCCGATCATCCGGCACGAGGTGGCTCGCATGGCCACGCTGGACCGGTATTCGGTGGTCAAGGACAGGAAGCTGCCGGCCGGCGCGGCGCAGGCCTGACACGCCTGGCGCTGCTCAGTGCTACCAAGCGGTGCTGCTCGGCGCTGCCGGTCGATGCTCAGCGCGGCGCGCTGATGCTCGGCGCGGCGCAGGAGGCGCCCCCGCGCGTCAGTGCACCACCGCGCTGCCATCCGCCGGCAGCGATTCCCCATGCGCGCGTGACTCAGCGAGATTCAGCAGGCCTCGCGCGCTGATGGCGTCACGCGGATAGACCGCCACGCCGACCGAGCAGTGCAGCATCAACGGCCGCCCGGCCAGCTGGAAAGGCTGGCTGAGCGACTCGGTCAGCCGGCGGGCCAGCGCATCTGCCTCGGAGGCGCTGGCCACGCGCGACACCACCAGCGCAAACTGCTCATCCGCATGGCGGGCCAGCAGGTCCGATTCGCCGGTGCAGGCTTTCAAGCGCTGCCCCAGTTCCACCAGCATCGGCGCCGTTGCCGCCGGCCCATGCGACAGCAGCAGGGACTGCAGCCCCCGCAGCACCACCACCACGACGACCACCGGCTGGGCGTCCACCCGCAGCACGCGCAGCACCTGGTCGAGCCGCTCCAGCAGGGCGACCTGCCCCAGCAGCCCGGTGACCGTATCGCGCAGCAGCGGCGACATCCGTGTCTGACGTCCCGCGGCCCGTTCACTCTGCATCAGCTCGTCCAAATCACTGAACAGCGTCTCCATGCCCGAGCCCTTGTCGTAGAACCCATCGGCGCCGGCCTTGATGCACAGGTCGCGGTACAGCTCGGCCGACTGCTGGCTCAGCATCAGGATGCGACCCTTGTAGCCACGGCGGCGCAGCTCCCGCAGCACATCCAGCCCGGTACCGATGGCCAGATTCATGTCGAGCAGCACGGTGGCCGGCTGCAGCCAGTCGATCAGGGCGATCGCCTGCGGGGCGCCCTCGGCTTCCCCGATGACCCGTGCGCCAGGCAGGGTGTCCAGACGGGCAGCCAACAGGCGACGAATGGCTGCGGAGTCCTCGACGAGGAAGATATCCATGGGACGCTTTCTTGAGATGCCGTCCCTCGTTGGGCGGCTTGGGCCGTATCTTGGGCCCGCCGCGTGACCGCGGTGAGAAGCGTGCCGCGCAAGCCGCTGTCCGGTGGCTGCCTGAGGACTTGTACTGAAATTACCTACACGTTCTGGACAGCGGTATCCGTGTGACAAAGCTGTCGCCAGGGCCCTGTGCGGACGACATCCCGGCCGTCAGTGCGCGGTCACAGGGCGTCCGTCAGACCGTGCTGGAGGCAGTATTTGGTCAGCTCGGTGTTGTTACGCCAGCCCGTCTTTTCCAGGATGCGGGCGCGATAGGTGCCCACCGTCTTGGCCGACAGGTGCATGGTGTCGGCGATCTCGGCCGGGGTCTTGCCGGCGGCGATCAGCAGCATCACCCGATGCTCCTGCGCCGAGAGCTGCTCATGCGGCAGCTGATTGGGTGCATGGCCGCTGAGCAGGCCCAGCAGATGATCGGCCATGGCGGCGGTCACATACCGGCCGCCGGCGAGCAGCCGCTGCAGGGCCTGGACCAGCTCATCGGTGGCCTTGTCCTTGGGCAGGTAGCCGGAGACGCCCATCTGCAGCAGACGGGCCGCATAGGCGGACTCGGCATTCAGGCTGAGCACCAGCACCGGCACGTTCTTGATGGCACGCAGGATGCGGCTGGCGCCTTCGGTGCCGCTGGCATCAGGCAGGGAGAGATCCAGCACGATGGCCGAGGGCAGCTCGGCCTGGCCAAGTCGCAGTGCTTCCGCAATGGTGGAGGCCTCATCGATCTGCGCATCCGGCCAATGGGAATGGATCAGCTGCTTGACCCCCAGCCGCATGATCGGATGGTCATCAACGATCAGAAACCTCATCCCAACCCTCCTCGCTTTCGATGGCACCCGAACTGGAATCCGCGCCGCTCCTCGATGCGGCTCCCGCCGAGGTCGAGCTCGGCACGGCCACTTTCATCGGCACACGGACTTCCACCCTCGTCCCCTGCCCGGGGGCGGGCCCGAAACGCATCTCGCCCCCCGCCAGCACGGCACGCTCTCGCATGTTTCTCAATCCTGACGCATCGGCCCGGACATGTCCGGGACCAACACCATCATCCTGGATTCTCAGGCAATAGTCGCCCCCTTCCAGGCGTGACTCGATGGCCAGGTGCTGCGCCTGCGCATGACGCAGCACATTGGTGGCCGCTTCCTGCATCAGACGGAAGAGCTGGTTGTGCTGCTCGGCATCCAGGCCTTCGTCCGAAGCGAGGTCCAGGGACACGACCAGCCCCGACTGTCGCTCCAGCCCCTGGGCGTAATGCTGCACCGCGGCAGAGAAGCCGAAGTCGTCCAGCAGCGGCGGACGCAAGGTCGAGGCGATGCGGCGGGCCGCGCCGATCACGTCGTCGGCAATGCCCAGCAGTTCCTCCAGCATCGGCTCGCGCTGAGGCGCCAGCTTGCGGGTCAGCGACATGACCAGCATCTTGCTGGCGGTGCCCAGTTGCCCGAGCTGGTCGTGGACTTCCCGGGCCAAGCGGCGGCGCTCGCCTTCCACGCTGCGGTCGAGTTCTGCAGCAAAGCTCTGAATACGGTCGAGCGCTTCGCGCAGCGCCTGGGTGCGCTGGTCCACCACCGTCTCCAGCTGCGCATGGCTGTCGCGCAGGGCGACCTCCGCGTCATCGCGGCGCTTGCGCTCAGCCCACAAAGCCACCAACGCTGCGGCGACCAGCGCGCCCCCCACCAGCGGGAAGATCTGGGCCAGACGGGTGGTCTGCTCCTGCTGATCCCGCACTTCCGTTTCGATGTCGTTGATGCGCTGCTGCTGCAGGGCATCGAGACGGTCCAACTCGCCACGAATCTCGTCCATCAGCTGTTTGCCGGCCACCCAGGCCTGCACATTGCGAATGGCCGCCTCCCCCAACTTCCAGCGGCTGTCCACGTTCTGGGCCAGTTGCACCCGGCGGTCGGCAATGAGACGGTCCAGACGCGCAATGGCCGCGTCCTGTGGATCGCCGGAGCGTTGCAGCGCCAACTTCAATTCGCCATAACGCGGATCGAGTTCCCGCAAGCCATGGTCATAGGGCTGCAGAAAACTGGCATCCCCCGTCATGAGGAAACCGCGCTGACCGGTTTCCAGGTCCACCAGCAAATGATTGAAACGACTGATCAGGACCTGCGTCGTGAATGCATGCGCGCGGACGTTCTCCAGACGCGTCAATTCGCCCAGGCTTCGGTATTCGCCATAGGCGGTGACCACGAATGCCACGCAACCGGCCAGCAACAGGCCGGCGGCCACAGGGAAACTCAAAATGCGCATGCAGGTGAAGGCCTGTAGGCCGGCTTGGTCTGTCCCGTGGTCATTGCCTTGCGCGATTGCTCGCGATGACATCGGCTGAATGACCACCCCTTCGCGTCAGACGCGCAGGCCCCACCCTAGAGGCGGGCGTAAAGAAATGCAACCCCGGCGTCGACCGCAATCAGCTTGAATGAGACGGGAACGGGGCGGCCCGCGTCGTCGGACAGTGTCCGGCACGCGGACGCACTAAGAGGTGCTGGGAGAGCGTCTGAGAGGCGAGGCGGAAGGCGCTACAAACGGCCCGCTCGGAAGGGCCGGAAAGGTCGCTCAGAAGAGCTCGACGTCACTCGTATGACTCGATTCAGACATCTGCCCGCCAGCAATCAGCACCGCATGGCTCTGCACCTGATTCCGTCCATTGCCCTTGGCGTGATAGACGGCCTTGTCGGCACGCTCGAAAGCGCCCGCCGGCGAGTCGCCTGCGCGGATCTGGGTGAAGCCAATGCTCACCGTAATGCGGCCCACCTGCGGGAAGGCGTAGTGCTCGGTGTTGTGACGGAAACGCTCGAAGGCCAGCGCCGCGTCCTCTTCGTTTTCGCAGCGCATCAGCACCACGAATTCTTCGCCACCGAATCGGTAGAGCAGGTCATTGAAGCGGAAGGTGTTGCGCATCAGGCGCGACAGCAGCAGCAGCACTTCGTCGCCAATCAGATGGCCGAATCGGTCATTGATCGACTTGAAGTGATCGATGTCCAGCACACCGAGCCAGTAGCGCGGATGCTTCTCCGCCTGGCGACGTTCTTCCTGCGCGCCGGCTGCACGCAGCGGCAGTTCGGACACGGCCTTGAGGAAGCTTTCGTCGAAGGTCTTGCGATTGAGCAGCCCGGTGAGGGTGTCACGCTCGCTGTAGTCCAGCAAACCCTGGAAGTTGTGATAGATCCGCAGGACGCTGGTGACCAGCCGCTGCGCATCCGGACGCGGACGGCTGGACGATTGCAGTTCCAGCACACCGATCACTTCACGTTCGGTGGCGAGCGGAAAATAGGTGACCCACTGCTTCTGGTCGCGGTCCTGAAGGATGGCCCGCTCCTTGAGGCACTGGTGCCGACGAGGAACGTCTTCGAGCCGCGGCAGCCTGTCGGGGTCGACCCAGACGGAGTCCGCCGTTGCCACCGTGTCTTCCGCCCGAAGGCGGGCGCGGGTCAGCCACCGTTGCTGGCCGGGTTCACCGACACAGCGATAGATGGCGACCGACGCCGGAGTTTCCAGAAGATCACGCAGGGCCGTGACCAGCGTGACGTCCATGACGTCACGGTCACGAAACCCGGTGAGTTCTGCAAGGTGATCAACGACCTGAGGCATGGCGCTGTTTTAATCCACGCCCATCCGTCGGGCGTTACGACACGACCGCCTGTGCGGCGACGTTTTGAGCAGTGTATCGACCGATGAGTCCCAAAAGGTGCTCTTCGTCGTAGGGCTTGCCCAAATAGTCATCAACCCCCAATTGCTGCGCATAGTCGCGATGCTTTTGAGCGATCCGCGAGGTGATCATGATCACCGGCAGGGCGCGCAAGCGGGCATCTGCACGCAGGTTGCGGACCAGGTCGAAGCCGTCCATGCGCGGCATCTCGATGTCGGAGAGCACCACGGCCGGCAGTTCATCGCCGGACAGACGCTCCATCGCATCCAGGCCGTCCTTGGCCAGCAGCACGCGATAGCCTTCACGCTCCAGCATGCGCTGCGTGACGCGGCGCACGGTGAGCGAGTCGTCCACCACCATGACCAGCGGGGCCAGCGGCACGATCGGCTTCTCCACCACCACCTGGGCGGCAGCGGAGCGCTCGTGCACCCGCTGCTGAGCCGCATGGCCGTAGCGGTTGGCCAGGGCCACCGGGTTGTAGATCAGCGCCACGTCACCCGAGGCCAGCAGGCTGATGCCCGCCAGGCCCGGCACCTGCATCAGCTGCGGTCCGAGGTTCTTCACCACGACTTCCTGGTTGCCCAGGACTTCGTCCACGTGCAGGGCCAGTCGCTGCTGCGCGCTGTGCACCAGCACGACCGGGAGGGTGCGGCCCTGGGCCACGCCGCGCTCGGTGGCGTTCATCAGGCCGCCCAGCCAGTAGAAGGGCAATTGCTCGCCAGCCACCTGCATGAAGCCGTCCTGATAGGCCTTGTCCACCTGGTCGGCGGTCAGGCGCTGCACCGACAGCATCAGGCTGGCGGGCACCGCCACCTTGCGCTCGCCATAACGCAGCACCACCACCTGGGTCAGTGCGGTCGTCAGCGGCACGCGCAGCTCGAAGCTGGCGCCCTGCCCCGGGGTGGAGTCGGTCAGGACATAACCACCCAGCGTGTTGACCTCCGAGCGGACGACGTCCATGCCCACACCGCGGCCCGCCATTTCGGTCAGCGATTCGGCGGTGGAGAAGCCCGGCTCATAGATCAGTTCCATGAGCTGCTTGTTGGTCAGCGACTGGCCGGCCTGGATCAGGCCCTGGCTTTCACCGCGGGCGCGGATGCGCTCGAGGTTCAGGCCGGCGCCGTCATCGCTGAAGCGCACCTGGATTTCGTTGCCTTCCTGATGCAGGCTCAGCACGATGCGGCCCAGCGGCGCCTTGCCTGCCGCTTCGCGGACGGCGGGCGCTTCGATGCCGTGCACCACGCTGTTGCGCAGCAAATGTTCGAAAGCGCCAGTCAGACGCTCCAGCACGGAGCGGTCCAGTTCCACGCCACCGCCACGCACCTCCAGCTGGGCCTGCTTGCCGCTTTCGCGGGCGGCCTGACGGACCACGCGGTGCAGACGCTCACCCAGGCTGTTGTCGAATTCCACCATCCGCGTGCGCAGCAGGTCGTCCTGCAGTTCACGCGTCAGGCGGGACTGACCGGCCAGTTCGTCTTCACCGGCCGCCACGTTGCGTTGCAGACCGCGCTGCACCGTGGCCACGTCGTTGACCGATTCGGCCAGCATCCGGGTCAGTTCCTGGAAGCGGGTGTAGCGGTCGAATTCCAGCGGATCGAAGTCCTTGCCGGTGGCCTGTGCGGCTTCCTGGCGAGCGGCAATGCGGGCTTCCGCCTGCAGTTCCAGCTCACGCAGCTGCGTACGCAGACGCTCCAGGTTGTCGTCCAGGTCGCCCAGCAGCACGCGCATCTGGCCCAGCTCGGATTCGAGACGGGCGCGACGGATCGCGACTTCGCCGGAGAGGGCCGCCATGCGTTCCAGCAGCACACCGCGCACCCGGACCTGGGCTGCGGGCGCCACCGGGGCGCTTTCCATCGGCTGACCGAGGTCGGCCACTTCGCTGAAGTGGGCCCAGTCGATGTCGATGTCGGCCGGCACCACGGGCTGCGAGATCACGGCCGGGACCGGCGCCACAGGGGCTTCGGCCACCGCGGGTGCAGCCACCGGCTCGGCAGCAGCTTCAACCACGGCCGCAGGCTCCGCCGCCACAGCGTCAGAGCCTTCGACCGGCAGTTCGGCGGCGGGGACCTCATCGGCCTCCACCACGTCCATTAGCTCGACCGGTTCCACCACTTCGGTGGCCTCGGCGTTCTCGGCCACTTCCGCCACTTCCACCACTTCGGCCGTCTCAGGCGCCGGTGCTTCCACCGGCGCCGGTGCGGGCACCGGTGCAGGGATCGGCGCGGCCACCGGAGCGACCATCGGCGCCGGCACCACCGGCGCAGGATTGCGCCAGTCGCGTTGCAGGTTCTGGAAGCTGTATTCGAGCGCGTCAGCGGCGTCCTGCAGCTCCAGCACCTGGCCGTGGTCGGCCTGGCCGTCGCCCATCAGGCGTTCGATCTGGGACTCGAGGTTGTGGGCCTGTTCGCCCAGGCGCATGGCGCCGGCGAGACGGGCACCGCCCTTGAAGGTGTGCAGCACCCGCATGCAGGCCGAGGCGCGCGAAGCATCCTGCGGCTGCGAGGCCCACTCCCGCAGACCGGCATGCAACTGGCGCAGCAGGTCTTCGGCTTCTTCCTCGAAGATCGGCATCAGTTCCGGCTCGATCTGGTCGGGCAGGCTGAAGTCGAAATCGTCGTCGGCGAATTCGTCGTGTGCCACCGAAGGCACGGGCTCGGCGACCGCAGCCAGATAGGCCGGCGGCACCTGGGGCTCTGCGGCCTGGGACGCGGTCGACACTTCGTCCAGCGTCATGGCCAGCAGACCTTCGTCGCTGTCCAGCGCGCCGTCCGGCAGGGGTTCACCCGGCTGGAACAGTTGCAGCTCGGCCAGCAGCACGGCGTCGACTTCCTTCAGGAAACCGGCAGCGAACTGATGCAGCAGGCGGCGGATTTCGTCCGAACCGCGCTGGAACAGCGTCGGGTCGGCCACCACATGGCCCTGGGCACGGCCCAGCGCATGTTCCAGCGCACGGGCCAGCGTGGACAGGTCGTCGAAACCCACGGTCGCGGCACTGCCCGCCAGAGCATGGGCCAGCGGCTCCGCGTCCTGCGGCAGCGGCGACTGCGGCAGCAGCGACCATTCGGTCAGCTCCACCTGCAGACGGCGCGAGCGCTCATCCGCTTCGTTCAGGAAGATGTTGAACAGGGCGATGCTGATGCGCAGATGGCCAATGACCTTCACGCCTTCGTCGCTGTCTTCCTGCGACGTCAGGTCTTCCGTCTCGTCCGTTTCGACCGACGTGCCGCCCACCAGGCTCAGCACCGGCGCGACCGCCGGCACCGGCGCAAAGGCCTGCTCGATGATCGGCTCTTCGGTCTGCACCGGCGCTTCCACCGACGGGCTGCTCAGCAGTTCGCTGTGCAGGTCCAGATGCAGATCGACGGTCTCGGCCGGCGTCTGGACGTTCGCGGTCACCGGGGTGTCCGCGGTCGTTTCGGTGACGGTCGGCTGATCCAGGCTGGAGAGATCCAGCAGGTCCAGGTCGAGGTGCTCGCTGGGCTCGGTCGCCTCGATGGCGTCGGCCGCCTCGGCGTGAAGCTCATCCGGCAGCTCGATCGGCAGCGGCATCGGTTCGGTGGCGGTGACCTGTTCCGGTGCCAGATCCGTCGGCCAGCCTTCGGGCATGTCCAGCAGCGGTGCGGCTTCGGCGGCGGGAACGGGCATCTCCGGCAGGTCCGGCACTTCCACCAGTTCCGGAATCGCGGGGTCGAGGTGCAGGGATGCGTCGGCAGACAGCGAGGACAGGTCCAGCGCGGCGTCGAGCTGCGGCACATCCAGCGGCGGCATGTCGCGCGACGGCACCGCCTGTTGGGTCGCTTCCGTCGGGAAGTCCAGCGACAGGTCCAGCGTGGGCTCGTCCAGGCCCGCCGGCGCCACAGGCGTGTCCAGGCTCAGCGGCGGCACGTCCAGGCCCGGCAGGTCGAGGGCGGGCAGGCCATCGGCGGCCACCGGCGAGGTGGCCTCCAGCGGCGCCAGCGGCAGATCGTCCAGCGTTTCGACGGCGGTGGGCAGCTCGGCCACTTCCACCACTTCGGGCACTTCGGCGACCTCGATGATCTCGGGCACTTCCACCAGTTCCGGCACGTCCATCGGAGCGACGGCGGGCGCGGATGCGGCAGCTGCAGCAGGTGCGGCGGCAACCACCACCGGCGCTGCGGAAACCTTCAGCGGCTCGTAGCGGTTGTTCAGACGCAGGGCATCGGCAGCGGCGCGGAACGGTGCGCTGCTGTAGCCGTGCGGACGCTTCTCACCGATGGCGGTCGCCCAGGCCTGGAAGGCGTCGAGCGCTTCCTGGCTGGCGCGCAGCAGGTCGGCGTCGGCTTGCGGATGCTCGGAGAGGCGGTGATTGAACAGCTGCTCAAACGCCCAGCCCGCTTCGCCAAACTCATTGAGCCCCACCATGCGGGAGCTGCCCTTGAGCGTGTGGAAAGCGCGGCGGACGGTGGTCAGCTCTTCGCGGTTGCTGCTGTCGCGGGCCAGCACGGCCAGCGCGTCGCGGGCGGTGGTGACCACTTCGCCGACTTCTTCCAGGAAGATTTCGAGCATCTCCTGGTCGACGTCCGCTTCTTCCTGAGGAATGGGAGCGGACTCGGGCACGGCCGGCGGCGCCACCGGGGCGGATGCCTCGATGAACTGCTGCAGCGACTCGGCAGCGGCGGTGTTTTCCTGGCCTTCGCTCAGCAGTTGCTGCTGGGCTTGCTGGGCGGCCTGGGCGAGGTGGAGGTCGTCCGCAGCGCGGGCTTCCTGAGAGATACGTTCCAGGTCGCGCGCCAGGTCTTCCGCCGGGCGGTCGCCCTGGGCGACGGCAGCGGCGGTGGCCTGGAGCTGGTCCAGCAGTTGCGGTGCCGGCGCCTCTTCGGGCTGGGCATCCGCGACTTCCGCCGCCGGATGGTGCTCGCTTTCGCGACCAACCAGCGACTGCAGCAGACCGCTGGCATCGTCGAAGCGGAACATGCGCTTGGCCAGCTGAGGCTGGACGCTGAGCATGTCGATCAGGAAACCGAGTGCACCGAGGTTGTTGGCCAGTCGGTCGAACTGGGCACGCGGACCGGGCAGCGACGGATCGACTTCGGTCTGGGCCAGCTCGTCCACCTGGTCGCGCATGCGCAGCGTGGCTTGCGCGGCCTGGGACAGACCCAGCACGCTGAACACACCGCGCATGGTCTGCAGCTGGCTCGGCACCGGGATCAGCTGGTCACGCTTGGTCGGGTCGCGGAAATATTCGTCGCACTGACGCTCGACCTCGGAGAGGCTGTTGCGCAGTTCATGCACCACCGAACCCAGGGTCTGGCGGTCCGCCACGCGGCGGTACAGCTCTTCCATCCAGGCTTCCAGCGGCTCGGGCGTCTGGCCCTTGGCCACCGCCTCGATGCGACGGGACAGGGTGACGACGCGGTCGGCCTGCTCCGGCTGGTCGAAGGCCTCGTCTTCGAGGGCCGCTTCCAGGTAGAGCATCGCCGTGGCGATTTCCATGGCCAGCGTCGGCTCGGGCGGACGGCCCGAACGCAGCGTGGCCACGACGGCGCGGCGCAGCGTGTCGCCCAGCACTTCGCCACTGGGGAAGAGCTTCTGCAGCGATTCGGCAACGCCGGCAAACTGTTCGTCCAGACCGCCCAGGCGATGGGTTTCGCCTTCGGCGGCGGAGCCCCACGATTCCTTGGCCGTGGCCACACGGCGCTTGGCCGCCTGCACCCAGGTCGGGTCGATCTTGCCGAGGGTGTCGTCGCGATAGTCGACCGCGGGCGCTTCGATCAGTCCATAAGCCAGCTGCACCGCTTCCAGGCGGGGCGCGGAGCCCGGCGCCGGATGCTTGGCAGCTGCGGCGAAGAACAGCAGGTCCTTGGCCAGACGCTCCGACGGGGCGGCGTCACGGCCGGCGCGCAGCTGGGCCAGCAGGCGAGACCCCAGGCGCTTGACCAGGGTGTCCACCGGCAGCAGGCCGCGGGACTGCGCTTCGAATTGGGCCGCCGCCAGCATCCACAGCGTACGGCCGTGGGGCTGGGTCTGGGTCAGTGCCAGGCCGGCGCACAGGTCGCTCAGCAGCTGGCCTTGTCCCGGCGCGGGGGCGCGCATCTGCTTGAGCAGCAGCGCCTCGAAGGGCGCACGCATCTGCTCGGGCGTGAGGGCCCGCACGGCCGCATCGGTCGGCAGGTCACGCCAGCGGAACTCCTGGGTCCACAGGTCGGCCGGATGGATACGGCCTGCCCCGTTGAGTTCCTGCAAGGTTTGATAGGCCGGGAACAGCGCCAGCGAACTGGGCTGGCCGCCGGCCAGGGTCTTGGCGATGAAGGCCAGCACGGCGAAGTCGGCCCGCTCGACCGCCTCCACTTCCGCGACCGACACCAGCGCCGGGTTTTCCGCCAGGCGGAACAGCGTGGCCTCGGCAGCGCGCAACAGGTGCGCAGCCGCCGGCAGGCTCACCACCGCCAGCACGCCGGCTGCCTGGTGCATCTGTTGGGCCGCTCCCTGCAGCGCCGGGCTGGGCTGGCCTTCGCCGCCCAGGGTGGAAACGCGCGCGTCGGTATCGCGGAGCACTCGGCGCAGGGCCTTGTGCACCGATTCCAGCGTGCGACGCAGTTCCTCCTGAACCCAGGCCAAGGGGCTCAGGTCTGCCGGGAACTCGGATTCGCGCGAAAGGTCCATGCTCGCTCTTTATTGTCGCTATGTAATGGTCAGCGCCGTGGTGGCCGTGATCCCTGTGTGCTGTGCTGTGTGCCGCCCTGTGTGCCGGTCGAGGTGCTGCCCCTGTGCCGTTGCCCGGCAGGGATCAGCTGGTCACCTTGAATCGGGCCACCGACTGCTTCAGCGCTTCCGCCGACCGGGACAGCTCATGCACCATCTGGGCGGTGGAACGCGTACCTTCGGAAGTCTGCTCGGTCACCGCGAAGATGTGCTGAATATTTGCACCCACCTCGTTGGCCGCACGGGCTTCGTTCTGCGCAACGGTCGTGATCTGACCGATCAGTTCGTCCAGGCGACGCGACACCGCGTCGATGTCTTCCAGGGCGCGACCGGCCGCGTCAGACAGCTTGGTACCTTCCACCACACCCAGGGTGGAGCGTTCCATAGCGGCCACCGCGTCGTGCGTGTCGGTCTGAATGGTCTTCACCAGGGCCGCGATTCGGCGCGTTGCATCGGCGGAACGTTCCGCCAGACGCTGCACTTCTTCCGCCACCACCGAGAAGCCGCGACCGGCTTCACCGGCGGATGCGGCCTGGATGGCCGCGTTCAGCGCCAGCACGTTGGTCTGTTCGGTAATGTCCGAAATCAGCTCGGTGATCTCGCCAATTTCCTGCGACGACTCGCCCAGACGCTTGATCCGCTTCGACGTTTCCTGGATCTGGTCCCGGATCTGGTTCATACCGCCGATGTTGTTTTGCATCGCCTGCAGACCCTGTTCAGCAGCCATACGCGACTGGCGGGCCACTTCGGCCGTTGTCTGCGCCTGCGTGGACACATCGTTGATTCGGTGGGCCATCTGCAGCACCGCTTCACCGGTGGCGCGAATCTCGTGCAGCTGTTCGGTCGAGGCGGCCAGCAGTTCGGTCGAGGTCTGGTCGACCTGCGCGGTCGTGTCCGTCACCCGCACGGCCGTCGTCTGCACCTGGTGCACCAGGCTGCGCAGCTCTTCCACCGTGTAGTTCACCGAGTCGGCGATCGCGCCGGTGATGTCTTCCGTCACCGTGGCCTGGTGGGTCAAGTCACCTTCAGCCACCGTCTGCAGTTCGTTCATCAGACGCAGAATGGCGGCCTGGTTCGCGTCGTTGACGCGCTTGGCTTCCTGTTCCTGCGCTTCAGCTTCACGACGCTGTTCGTCAGCGAGCTGGGCACGGCGGGCCTGGTCACGCACATACAGCTGCAGGAAGCCGACCGCGCCGCCCACCAGGGCCAGCAGCGACAGCACCATGCCAGCCACCAGGACGAAGCTCAGACCGCCGGCCGCAGCCAGGTCGGTCGAGAGCTGGCCCAGGTCCTTACGCAGCACTTCGCTGTCGTTCAGGATGGAGGTCTGCGCTTCCCGCGAGGACACCAGGCCCTGCAGGTTGGACAGAATGGCGGTGGCCTGGGTGCGGGTCTGGTCGTACTGGCTCAGCAGCACCTTCAGGCGCTCACGCACCTGCGGATCCTTGGCGCCATTCAGGCGCAGTTCCGGGTTGCCGTCCAGCAGGGCCTGAGCGATTTCACGGAAGGCGTTCAAGTCCTTGCCCAGCAGGAACACGGCCTCGGGGCTCACGCCGTCCTGGGTCAGGAATTCGTTGGCGGACTTGCCGATCCGCTGCGTCAGCATCACCAGCTGACCGACCGCGGCCACTTCACCGGTGGAGGCATTGCCCTGGATCGACAGCGAAGCCACGGCTTCAGCGCTTTCCAGCAGGTCCGACGACTGGCGGTTAATGGCGCGCAGAGCGGCGCCCACCTGCGTCAGCACCTTTTCCTGAGCCAGCATCACCTTGGTGTTCTTGTCGGCGCGCTCGACCATCGGGGCGATCTTCTCGAGCAGCGGCTTGACGGAGCCCGGGGCTTCGGCCAGGGTGTCCGAACCGTCCCGCAGGCCGGCGATCACGCTGGTCAGCACCTGCGAGCTTTCCTTCATTTCAGGGAAGGCGTTCTTGTTGCCCAGCAGCGCGGTCGAGACCGCCTTGGCCAGACGCTGCGATTCCGTCATCGCCTGACCGGCACCGGCCACCTGGTCGGCGGCGCGGTTCGAACCCACGAGGCTGAGGGTCACGGTCAGCACGGTGCCCACCAGACCGGCAGCCACCAGGGCTGTCAGCAGGCCGGTGCGACGCGGCGGCTGCGGCGGCAGCTTCTTGGGCATGGACGACGCGGATTCCACGGCCGCGGTGGTCGGCTGGAAGCCGGCACCGGTTTCCTGGAACTCTGCGGTGGGCTGGGCGGTGGTGATGATCGAGGGCTGGAAGTCCTGCGATTCATCGGCCGCGGCCGCGTTCTCGGTCGAGGGGCCGGTGTCGTCGATGTCGACGTCCGCCTTGCCCTCGTTTTTGCCCTTGTTCTTGATTTTGTCCAGGAAGCTCATCACACCCTCGTTTGGTCTCGTTTCGTCGAAGCTGGCCGTCACAGGCCGCATTCAGGCATCAGTTCAAAACAATGCGCAGGAATTGGGGATGCAGGATCAGTGCATCCAGATCCAGCACCTGCCAGCGCCGGCCCTGCCCGTCGCGCATGCGCATCGGGGCGAAGTCGGGATGGCCGGCCGTGTCCGGCTCGGCCTGAAGCTGTTCGTCGCCGCGCAGGCCGAGGAGCTGGTCCACCAGCAGCGCGCAGTTGATACCCAGCTCCGGGTTGATCGACACCAACCGGTGGGAAGGCGTCAGGGAGGTCGCGCCCCGCAGGCCCAGGAAGGCCGACAGGTCCACCACCGTATGCAAGCCGCCGCGCAGGTTGGCCACGCCCAGCATCCACGGCTGGGTATAGGGCACCTGCTGCAGCGGCACAGGGGTAAAGATTTCGCCGGACTGTTTCAGCGGCAGCAGCAAGCCCAGGCCGGCACACTCCACGGCCAGCCAGTTGGCGGCTTGCGGCGTCTCGCGCGCCGCCTGCATCCGTTGCGCCAGGCGTTGCTGGAGGTCTCGCAGGGCTTGCTTGTTGGCCATGGTCTCAGCCCAGTGCCTTGATCTTGGCGATCAGCTCGTCCGCCTTGACCGGCTTGACGACGTAGTCGCGGGCGCCCTGGCGCATGCCCCAGACCTTGTCGGTCTCCTGGTTCTTGCTGGTGCAGATCACCACCGGCACGTCGGCGTAACGCTCGTCGCGGGTGATGGCACGGGTCAGCTGGAAACCGTTCTGGCCGGGCATGACCACGTCCATCAGGATCAGGTCAGGCTTTTCTTCCTCGAGACGCTTCATCGCTTCTTCACCGTTTTCAGCGGTGCGCACGGTGTAGCCGCGCTTGGTCAGAAGGTCGCTCAGGTGGTGCAGCTCGGTCTTCGAATCGTCGACGACCAGGATTTTTTGGATGGACATGGATGCTCCCAGGTAGCGCGGCCAGACTTCGGCCGCGATGGCCTTTTTGTCAGGGATGATGAGATTGACAGGAAACTCGGAAGTTCAAACGCCGCGATAACGCGGCGGTGTGAGGTTGTTGACGTTCAGGGCTCTCGCCTGTGCTGCTGGACTGCCTGCAGCAACTGATCCTTGGTGAACGGTTTGGTCAGATAGTCCTGCGAACCCACCATCCGTCCCCGCGCCTTGTCGAACAGACCGTCCTTGGAAGACAGCATGATGACCGGGACTTGGGAAAACTGCGGATTCCGCTTGATGATGGCGCAGGTCTGATAACCGTCCAGCCGCGGCATCAGGATGTCGCAGAACACGAGGTCCGGCTGGTAGTCGCTCAGCTTGGCGAGGGCGTCGAAGCCATCCTCCGCCAGCACCACCTGATGCCCACCCTGCTTCAGAAAGATTTCTGCGCTGCGGCGGATGGTGTTGCTGTCGTCGATGACCAGCACCTTTGTGGCCTTGGATTCCAAGCTGTTCTCCGTAAGTGTCAGACCAGGGTCGTCAGTGTTGTTGCGATTCGGGCCGGCGCGACACAGGAAGCGAGGGGCTTCCGTGATCCGTTTCGCGCTAGTTGCCAGTTCGTGGGTCCGGTTCGGGCGGTCAGCACCGCCCGGGCCATCCGATCGGTCAGATCTGGACCATTTCGAAGTCTTCCTTGCGGGCGCCGCACTCCGGGCAGGTCCAATTCATGTTCACATCTTCCCAACGCGTGTTGGGAGCGATACCGTGCTCAGGGTCTCCGGCGGCTTCGTCATAAATCCAGCCACAGATCAGGCACATCCAGGTCCTTGCTTCGCTCACGATGGGTTGACTTTGCATCACTACAATGATCGAAAGATTGTAGCCACGCCCCCTGGGTATCCCGGAGGGCAGAAGTACCGATGAAACAACAGTTAAAACCGGTCCTTCGTCACATTTCGCGCATCAGTTCACGGCTTCCCGCCGCCCATCCATGAGCCGTCAAGATCCAACCTCTCCCACCCCCGACCCGACCGGCGCCCAACCGGGCGAGGAGCAGGAGTCGCCCCCACCCGCCTGCGTCATGAGCTTCAATGCCAGCGACCCCAGCGGCGCCGGCGGCAGTGCCGGTGACGTGGCCACCATCGCCGCCATGGGCGCCCATGCGCTGCCGGTGGTGACCGCCATCGTCATGCGGGATACCGCCGAGGTCTTCGACCATCAGACGCTGGACGGCGACTGCATCGTCGAGCAGGCCCGCTCCATCCTGGAAGACGTGCCGGTGGCCGCCTGGAAGGTCGGATTCCTCGGCAGCGCCGAGGGTATTTCGTCGGTGGCGGAGGTGCTGTCCGACTATCCGGACGTGCCGCTGGTGGCCTACCTGCCCAGCATCGCCTGGCTGGACGAGGAGCAGCAGCAGAGCTACCTGGACGCCTTCCGGGAACTGGTGCTGCCGCAGACCCTGGTGCTGGTGGGCAACCACAAGACCCTGAGCGACTGCCTGCTGCCCGACTGGGATGCCGACCGCCCCGCCTCGCCCCGCGAGCTGGCCGTGGCCGCCCATCAGCACGGCGCCGCCCATGTGCTGGTGACCGGCATCAGCCTGCCCAACCAGTATCTGGACAATGTGCTGGCCGGGCCGCAGGGCCCGATCACCGGCGAGAAGTTCGAACGTTTCGAAGCCAGCTTCGTCGGCGCCGGCGACACGCTGTCGGCGGCCCTGGCCGCCCTGCTGTCGGTGGGGTCCGAGCCGCATGATGCGGTCGGCGAAGCCCTGGCCTTCCTGGATCAGGCCCTGGAATCGGGCTTCCGTCCCGGCATGGGCAATGTCATTCCGGACCGCTTCTTCTGGGCGCTACCGCCCGGGGAAGAAGGCGCCGAAGCCGGTCCCGATGGCCAGCCGGTCACCCCGGACGAGCCCCTCATCGACGAGCCGCCCACCCGCGGCCCGCGCCGTATCCACTGAACTTTGTGATCATGAGCCAGAACGACTCCCTCTTCGAGCGCGCCCAGCGGGTCATCCCCGGCGGCGTCAATTCGCCGGTGCGGGCCTTCCGCGCGGTCGGCGGCACGCCGCGCTTCATCGCCCGCGGTGAAGGCGCCTACATGGTGGACGCCGATGGCAAACGCTACATCGACTACATCGGCTCCTGGGGCCCGATGATCCTGGGGCATGGCCATCCGGCGGTGATCGAGGCGGTGCAGCGGGCGGTGACCGAGGGCCTGTCCTTCGGCGCGCCGACCGAGCGTGAGATCGAACTGGCGGAAGAAATTCTGCAACTGGTGCCCAGCTGCGAGCAGGTGCGGCTGGTCAGCTCCGGCACCGAAGCCACGATGAGCGCCATCCGCCTGGCCCGCGGCGCCACCGGCCGGAACACCTTCATCAAGTTTGAAGGCTGCTACCACGGCCACACCGATGCCCTGCTGGTCAAGGCCGGCTCGGGCCTGGCCACCTTCGGCCATCCGACCAGCGCGGGCGTGCCGGAAGCCACCGCGCAGCACACGCTGGTTCTGGAATACAACAACGTCGAAGCGCTGGAAGAGGCCTTCGCGCTGTATGGCCCGGAACTGGCCTGCGTGATCGTGGAACCGATCGCCGGCAACATGAACTTCGTACGTGCCAGCGTGCCGTTCATGACCCGCCTGCGGGAGCTGTGCACCGCATCCGGCGCCCTGCTGGTGCTGGACGAAGTCATGACCGGCTTCCGCGTGGGCCTGCGCAGCGCCCAGGGCCACTATGCCGACCTGATTCCCGGCTTCAAGCCGGACATCAGTGTCTTCGGCAAGGTCATCGGCGGCGGCATGCCGCTGGCCGCCTTCGGCGCGAGCCGGGACATCATGAAGCACCTGGCGCCGCTGGGCGGGGTCTATCAGGCCGGCACGCTGTCGGGCAATCCGGTGGCGACCGCCTGCGGTCTGGCCACGCTGCGCGAGATCCGCAAACCGGGCTTCTTCGAGGCCCTGTCGGCCCGCACCCGCCGCCTGGTGGAGGGCCTCAGCGCCGTGGCGCGCGAGCAGGGCGTGCCCTTCAGCGCCGACAGCCAGGGCGGCATGTTCGGCTTCTTCCTGCTGCCGGAACTGCCGCAGAACTACACCGAGGTGATGCGCACCGACAAGGAGCGGTTCAACCGCTTCTTCCATGCGATGCTGGACGCCGGGGTCTACCTGGCGCCGGCCTTGTACGAAGCAGGCTTTGTCTCGGCGGCCCATACCGACGCCGACATCGACGCCACCCTGGCAGCCGCCCGCACGGCGCTGCGCTGAGGGGCCGCGGCAGGCAAACGCCGAGCCGGGACTGTCGCGATCCGCCCACCCTGAGACAGGTATTACTCTTGCTTACCCTTTGGTACAGCAGCTGAAGCACGAACCATGCATATCCACATTCTGGGCATCTGCGGCACTTTCATGGGCGGTCTGGCCGCCCTCGCCCGCGAGGCAGGTCATCGGGTCACCGGCTGCGATGCCAATGTGTATCCGCCGATGTCCACGCAGCTCGAGGCGCTGGGCATCGAGCTGATCGAGGGCTTTGGCGAGGACCAACTGGCTCTGCGCCCGGACCTGTTTGTGGTGGGCAATGTGGTGACGCGGTCTTCGGAAGGCCGTTTTCCGCTGATGGAAGCGATCCTCGACGCGGGGCTGCCCTACACCAGCGGCCCGCAATGGCTGGCGGAGCATGTGCTGCAGGGCCGTCATGTGCTGGCGGTGGCGGGGACCCACGGCAAGACAACCACCACCTCGATGCTGGCCTGGATCCTGGAGAGCGCGGGGTTGAACCCCGGCTTCCTGATCGGGGGCGTGCCGCAGAACTTCGGCGTGTCGGCACGGTTGGGAGACGGGCGCCACTTCGTCATCGAGGCGGACGAATACGACACCGCGTTCTTCGACAAGCGCAGCAAGTTCGTGCACTACCGTCCGCGTACCGCGGTGCTCAACAACCTGGAGCACGACCACGCGGACATCTTCCCGGACCTGGCGGCCATCGAGACCCAGTTCCATCATCTGGTCCGCACCGTGCCGCCGTCAGGGCGGCTCGTCGTCAATGCCCGAGAGGACGCCCTGCAGCGAGTGCTGAGCCGCGGCTGCTGGAGCGAGGTGCAGCGCTTCGGCGCCCGCAAGGAAGAACCGGGCGCCCTGCGGGCCCGCGGCGAGCCGAGCTCCTTCGACGTGCTGCGCGGCAGCCTGAAGGTCGGCCACGTGAACTGGGAGCTGATGGGCGAGCACAACCAGCTCAACGCGCTGGCGGCGATCGCCGCAGCGGAGCATGTGGGGGTGGATCCGGAAGCGGCCGCCACCGCCCTGTGCAGCTTCAAGAGCGTCCGCCGTCGCCTGGAGCTGCGCGGTGAGGTGAGGGGCATCAAGGTCTATGACGACTTCGCCCACCATCCCACCGCCATCCACACGACGGTGGAAGGCCTGCGCCGTCGCATCGCACCGGCCGAGCGCATCCTGGCCATCTTCGAGCCGCGCTCCAACACGATGAAGCTGGGCACGATGAAGGCGCAGCTGCCCTGGGCGCTGGAAGAAGCGGACATCAGCTTCTGCAACCAGGACGGCCTGACCTGGGATGCCCGCGAGACCCTGGCGCCGCTGGGCGAGCAGGCGGTGGTCGGCGCCAATGTGGACGATCTGGTCCGCCTGGTGGTGGCCGCGGCCAAGCCCGGCGACCATCTGCTGTGCATGAGCAACGGGGGTTTCGGCGGCATTCACGAGAAACTGCTGGCGGCGCTGGCGAAGACGTAAGCTCCGCCCCCAGGCGCAACCACGCGTCTGCCAGGCATGCTGGCTGCCCTGCCGTGCCACCACAGTCCCGACCGTTCCTTCATTCTCCCGGAGCACCGACACGATGAGCGTTCCCGGCAAGCAGGTCCCTGCCCTGCAAAACCGTTCCTTTCTCTGCCTGCTCACTCTGGTGACGGTCGGCTTCGGATGGATCCTCTGGCCGATGCTCGGCGCGATTCTCTGGGGCGTGGCGCTGGCCATCGTCTTCCGGCCCATCTACCTGAGGCTGCTGCGCAAGCTCAACCGGCCGAATGTGGCGGGGATTCTCACCATCCTGCTGATCGTGGTGCTGGTGGTGGTGCCGATGGCCTACGTCACCGCGGCGCTGGTGCGGGAAGCGACAGTGCTCTATGAGATGTTCAAGTCGGGCAAGTTCGACTTCCACACCTATGTGCAGCAGATCTACGCCGCCACGCCGCGCTGGGTGATGGACCTGCTCGAGCGGCTGGGGCTGCAGGACCTGACCAATCTGCAGGACCGGCTGGGCTCGGCGCTGAATCAGGCCAGCCAGTTCGTGGCGACCAAGGCGCTGGGTTTTGGTCAGGACACTTTCGACTTTGTGGTCAGCTTCTTTGTGATGCTGTATCTGCTGTTCTTCCTGATGCGGGATGGCGAGCAGCTGTCCAAGCGCATCCGTGACGCCCTGCCGCTGCAGGATGCCTACAAGCGCCAGCTGGGCGACAAGTTCCGCACGGTGATCCGGGCGACGGTCAAGGGCAACATCGTGGTGGCGGTGCTGCAAGGCGCGCTGGGCGGTCTGGCCTTCTGGGTGCTGGACATCCATGCGCCGGTGCTGTGGGCCGTGCTGATGGCCTTCCTGTCGCTGCTGCCGGCGGTGGGTGCGGCCATGGTGTGGGGGCCGGTGGCGATCTATCTGCTGGCGACCGGGTCGGTGGGTGCCGGCGTCGGTCTGATGCTCTACGGGACGATGGTGATCGGCCTGGTGGATAACCTGCTGCGTCCGCTGCTGGTAGGCAAGGACACCAAGATGCCGGACTATGTGGTGCTGATGACGACCATCGGCGGCATGGCGGTGTTCGGCATCAACGGCTTCGTGATCGGCCCGCTGATTGCAGCGATGTTCATCGCGGTGTGGGACATCGTGGCGGCGGAGCGTCGGTATCCGGAGGATCGGACGGGTTGAGTCGGCGGCCGCCAGACGGCCGGAAGTGTCAGTGCCTTGACGAAATTCAAGCGCCTGCCGTCCATGCAATTCTGAGCGCATCAGAGGGCCTTCAGACTGACAGCTTTGCGGCGGGAGACCGTGCCCCATGAGCTTGTCATTTCCTCCTCGAATAGGATCCGTGCTGGTCTGCGATTTCGGTGGCTTCGTCGAGCCTGAGATGGTGAAACGACGTGAAGTCGTGGTCGTGGGCCGAAGTCGCCATCAACAGCGCCTGGTGACCGTGATTCCACTGTCCACCACGGCGCCACGACGTGAAGAGGCGTACCACCATCGCCTTGCGGCCAATCCTCGGCCCAATGACGATCCAGAGAAGACCGTCTGGGCCAAGTGCGACATGATCTACACGCTGAGTACTGCGCGTATGGATCTTCACTACACACGCACACGTCGCGGGGGTCGCCAGCACGCATTGGTCAAAGTTTCTGACGAAGATCTCGATCAACTGCGCCGCTGTGTTGCGGCCTCACTAGGCCTCTCGTACACTCCTTCCATTCCTTCAAGGAATCTGAGTCTGGATCCGCCGACACCCTCGGGTGAAAGCGTTGAACCAGCCGGGGTCGCAGGACGATGACAAGTCGGCTTCCCCGCTCTCACGGGCGCTGCGCTTCATCGGCCAGGCGCCCTTGTCTTTTGTGGCGCCCGCCATGGCGCATAAAAAAGGGCCGGTCTCCACCGGCCCTTGCTCCTTGTGATCGGGGCGCCTTGGCGCCCTCACCTTCAGGTGCGTGTCATCGTCGCCTTGAGCGTGGTGCTCAGCAGGTCGAGACTCTCCGCAATGTGCGCACGCGTCTCCACCGACTGGCCGCCCCTGGACTGCGCCGCACGCAACTCGGACTGCAGCTGCGTCGCCTGGAAGCGCATCAGCGCATAAGCATCAGCAAACTGGCCGGTGGCATTGCCATGCGTCAGGTTGGCCTGCAGACGGCGCAGATACTCGCGTTGCAGGTTGCGACGCAGACGGTCGATCTCGCCGCCGGTCTTCAGCTCGCTCCAGATGGACGACTGCAGCGTGCCATACACCTCATTGAGCGAGATGATGCCCTTGCGCTGCGACGCCGGCACATAGTTGGGCAGTTCCATCAGACGGACCGCCGTGCTCACGCTCAGCAGCCGGTTCAGCGCCGCCAGCTGCACCGTCGACACCGCCGCCGGAATGCTCACCCACTGCGGACGCGCGAACTCCACATAGTCGGTGGTCAGCGAGCTCAGGAATTCCGGCTTGAAGCGGAAGCTGTCCGCACTGAACAGGCCCGTGGCCAGGAAGCGCAGCGCCTCCCGCTGCTTGGCCGGATCCACCGGCGTCAGCGCCGGACGCGACGCCCCCGGCACATCCCGCACCGTGTACATGCCGCCCACATACTTGCCCACCAGCTCCGACGCCCGGCCCAATTGCATGAAGCCGTTGATCAGCGAGCGGCGCTGACGCAGCGGATCTTCCCCCGCCACCGGCTTGCGGTTCTGCACCCGGTTCCACAGCTCCTGCGAGAGCTTCAGACGCTTCTGGTAGTAGGCCAGCGGATCGTCGCCCAGGTCGAAGCGGTTGATCATCGGATCCATGCCGTCGTAGGGGCCGAAGCCGCCGGCATCGGTGTCGTCCGCGTACGCATGGCCCGGCTCGGTATTGCGGGACGCGATGCGGGTCAGCTCCGCCTCTTCCTGCTCCTTGCCGACCGTCTTGTAGGCGTACTCAATCGCCCAGTAGTCATAGGCACCGAGCGTCGTGTTGTTGTAGCTGGTCGGCGCCTCGCCTTCGAGCGGGATGTTGTAGGCGTTGTAGTCCATCACCGAGCCGGAAATGCCGTGGGCATCGGTGTAGGCCTTGTCCTTGAGCTGCGCCTGCGAGACCGTGGTGGACGCCTTGAAGTTGTGCTTGAGGCCGAGGGTGTGACCCACCTCATGCATGATCACGTCCTTGATCCGCGCCTGCACAAAGGCTTCGGCCTCCGGGCTGTTGGGGTCGATGTCGCCCCGGGCTTCCAGAATGTCCAGCGCGAAGTTCATCTCCGAGGCAGCATCCATTGCATAGGTGCAGTAGCTGGCGTTGCGGCCTTCGCGCCAGCCCTGGTTCATCTGGGCCAGCGCCTTTTCTTCATCACTCAGGCTGGTGAGGCGGGGCACATCCTCGCTGATGAAGGCGCGCCCGCCACGAGAGAACACATCGCTCATGCCGATGTCGGCGTCCAGGATCTCGCCGGTGCGCGGGTCCACATGCGACGGGCCGATGGCAAAGCCCACGTCCGCCCCCACGAACCAGCGGATGGACGCATGCTGCGCATCCATGTTGTCCCAGTCGGCATCATCCGGCTGCTGCTTGGCGACCACCGCGTTCTTGAAGCCGATCTTCTCGAAGGCCTTGTTCCATTCCAGGATGCCGGCCTCCACCGCCGGGCGGTACTTGGCGGGAATGTTCTTGTCCATCCAGTAAACGATCGGCTGCACCGGCTCGGACAGCGCCGCTGACGGATCCTTTTTCTCCAGGCGCCATCGGTTGATGTAGTGCACCCGCGTATTGGCCTTGCTGTCGTCACTCAGGTCGTTGAACGACTCGGTGAAGTGGCCCAGGCGGCCATCCGCGCGACGGGTGGGCATGGCGGCTTCCGGCAGCGCGCGGAAGTTGTAGACAAAGCCCATGAACATCGAGCGCGGATCCGGCGTCGCCATCGGGGGCGGCGGCACCGGCACCGGCGGCGCCACCAGCGGCGGCGCAGGAATGCGGGGGGTGAAGTAGTGCACCTTGGCGCTCAGGGTGCTGAGCGTGCCGTCGGCGCGGGTGGTCTCGAAGTAGGAGTTGCTGCGGTCGACCGAATACGGCAGGCGGAACGCCATTTCCATGCGGGTGCTCATGCCCGGGATGTCGGTCAGCAGCAGGCCGGCATCCACCAGGAAGGACTTGCGCTCCGGATGATCGGCACTGGCCACCGGACCCGCGGCCAGCAGGCTGGGCGAGAACGCCTCTTCCACCGCACGCTTGCCGCCGCCTTCGGCGCGGAAGCGGGTGTTCAGGGCCACCAGCTGGATCATGTTGCCCACGCGGCGCCATTCGGCCATCACGTCCGGACCCATCTGGCTGGCGTAGAAACCGCGCTCACCGATGGAGCTGGAGATGTTGATGGTGAACAGGAAGGGCTTGTTCAGCATGGCCCGCGGAATTTCCAGCCAGACCTTCTCGTCTTTCCGAAGGATGGGGAACAGGCCGTCCTGGCGCTTGGTGTCGCGCGACACCTCGGCGAAGGGCTTCGGCGCGGTGGGGTCCGCCGGCGGTCGGGCCGTCATCGGCGAAGGGGCGCCGGGAGCGCCCGGGGCACCGGACGCGGCGGTGGCCGGGGCCGATGCGGCGGCCGCAGGCGCGGCGGCGGCGCCATTGCCGCCGGCCGGCACGGTGGCGCAGGCGCACAGCATCAGGGACGCCAGGGCAATGGCGGACAGCTTGAGGGAATCCGTAGTGATCATGAGGCAGATCGGTGAAGAGTGAACAGCTGCAGTGTCGGTGCGGCGGGTGGCGACGGCTACCGGCAACGATCAACCGCAGGCATCGGAACGGGACCTGGAATTTCGGGGGCGCGCGTGGCGCACGGAGGCCGGGACATTAACCGATTCAGCAGCCCTGTGCCGGAAGTGATTCAGGGCTCACCCCTACACTGCAGCGCATGACTACCGCCGTTCCCGCCCCCCGCACTCACCTGCTGTATTTGCATGGATTTCGGTCGTCTCCGCAATCGGCCAAAGCCCTGCGCATGACCCGCTGGGTGGCCGAGCATCGGCCCGACCTGACGCTGGTGTGTCCCCAGTTGCCGCCCTCGCCGAAGGCGGCCATGGCGCTGGCCACCGCCCTGGTGGCGGACTGGCCGCGCGACACGATGGCGGTGATGGGCAGTTCCCTGGGCGGCTTCTATGCCACCTATCTGGCACAGCAGACCGGCGCCCGCACCGCGCTGATCAATCCAGCGGTGGACCCGGCGCGGGATCTGGCCGCCTACATCGGCGAACAGACGGTGTGGCAGAACCCGCAGGAGCGCTTTTATTTCCGTCCGGAGTTCGTCGGGGAACTGCAGGCGCTGACCGTGGGGCCGCTCACGCATCCGGAACGGCTGATGGCGGTGATCGCCAAAGGCGATGAGCTGCTCAGCTGGGAAGAAATGGTGGCGCGTTACCCCGGCAGCCACATCCGCCTGCTGGACGGCGGGGACCATGCGCTGTCTGACTTCGACGACCATCTGCCGGCGATCACGACCTTCCTCGGGCTTTGATGCTTCCGTTCAACGGGACGGCCGCCGGATCGCCCAGACCAGCAGCGCCGTCACCAGCACCGTCAGCACCACGATCAGCATGACCACCACGACGAAGCCGTGGGGATGGTCGAGGAAGGGCAGCCCGCCGACATTCATCCCGAACAGGCCGGACACCAGGTTGATCGGTAGGGCCAGCACCGTCACCATCGTCAGCAGATAGAGCGTGCGGTTGTTTTCCTGTGCCACCAGCGCGGCGGTCTCATCCTGCACCGCCCGGATGCGTTCCTGCAGCGCCTGAATGTCCCGCAGCACCAGGGCAAACTCTTCGCTGGCCTGCTGCAGTTGCTGCTGGTCCGAAGGCGTCACCCAGGCCGGCGGATGCGACAGCATGCGCAGCAGCGCGCTCGGTTCCGGCGCCAGCAGGCGCTGCAGCCGCACCATCAGCCGTCGCAACTGGGCCACGTCGTTGTCGGTGCCCGGCCGGCGTCCGGCCAGCAGCGCGTCTTCGATGTCGTCCACCCGCTCCGTCGCCTGACGGACGATGCGCTGCAGCTCATCCGCCTGATCGCGCAGCAGATGGTCAAGCAGCCCCAGCGTCGATTGCGGCCGGTCGCCGCGCTTGACCGCCATGCGCAGCCGGTCCACCGACCGCAGCGGCGAGCGGCGGGCGCTGAGGACCAGATGCTCGCTGACCTGCATCCACAGGGTGGACACGTCCTCCACGTCGAAAGCGAAGTCGAAGGTGACGTCGTTGAGCACGGCAAACAGCTGATCCCGGTCGCGCTCGATGCGGGAGGAGCGCGAGCCGGCCTGCTGAGCTTCCATGAAGCTGTCGGCCAGCACCGCGTGCTTCGCCAGCCAGGGCATCGCCCCCGCATGGCTGAGATTCAGATGCAGCCAGACATAACCGCCGTCCGGCCGCTCCAGCCGCGCCTGTGCATCGGCCAGCGTGGGGAGCGACTCGGTGGGGCGGTCGGGATGGATCCAGAACCCGCAGATGAGACCGTTCTGGTCCCCGCCGTAGGAAGAGATCTGGGCGCTGATCTGCGATGCGCCTGCGGATGCCGGCGGCGGCGGTGGCGCGCCGTCGGCGGAGGACAAAGGCGACCGGAGCGGCGCCGGTGTGTCGGGCAAGGGTTCAGCCATCAGCGGAGGATCCAGGGAGTCGGGCGATCGCCTGCCCCATGCGCAGCCGCTGGCCGGTGACCACAGCCTCCAGCAGCGCCACGCCGGGCGGCAGGAACACGATGATCGTCGAACCTTGCTCGAACCAGCCCATCTCCTCGCCGCGTGTATGCGAATGGCGACAGTCGAAGCGGTGTGGACCGGGATGGTCCGGTCGCAGAGTCAGGTCCAGCGCATGCAGACGCAGGCTGGCCACCAGGATGGCGGCGACCGGCACCATCGCGATGGGCGTGCCGTCCGGCAACCGAGCCTCGATGGCCGCCCGCACATTGCGGCAGAAGAGCCGCTCCACCCGCTTGAGCGCAATCGGATTCACGTTCCAGGTGTCGCCCGCCAGATGGGTCACCCGCTCCACCGTCAGGTCGGCCGGCGCGTGGAAGCGGTGGTACATCGACGAGGTGAGCCGCAGGGTGAGGTAGCTGCCATTCAGGTAGGGCGCCGCCCGCTGCGCATCGCCAAACAGGTCCTGGATGCCATAGGCCATGCCCTTGGCCTGCAGCGCCAGGCCGCGCTGCACCCGGCCGTGGGCGCCGACGATGGCGTCACACGGGCTCACCAGCAGGGACGGGTCGCTGTCCACCGGCCGCATGCCGGGCCGCAGTCGCCGGGTGAAGACCTCCCGCAGGCTGCGGTAGTCACGGGGCTCCGCTTCGCTCAGGTCCAGATCGGTGAAAAGCCGCCAGACCGCCACCGACAGCCGCGTCAGCCACGGGCTCTCGATGCGGCTGTACCAGCCCATGAACCGGGTGAGCGCCAGCCGCGGCACCCGGTTGGTCAGCAGAAAGTTCAGCTGCTCCTGCTGGGTCAGACGGTCACGCCAGCTAGCCAGTTTCATAGACATGTCAATCGCATCCGGTACACCTCGCCACTGTGCCTACCGTGTGTGACAGGACAGTACTTTGAGGCCATTGCCATGAACCCAGAACTGCTCTCCGCGCTGGCTGCTGCCGGCCTGCTGACCGCCGCCCTCGCGCTGGCGCCCAAGGGCTGGCGACGGCTGCAGCTGTCCCGGGCCAAACATCCGTCGCTGGCCGGCCATTCGCGGATGGCGGTGCGGCTGGCCCGGCTGATGCCGACGCAGCGCTTCGACGACGACCGCTTTTTCAACGCCGATGACGCCTGCGCCGAGGTGGTGCAGCGGCGACGGGCCAGTTTCGAGGGTCTGTCCCAGGCGCTGCAGCAGCGCCATGCCCGCAGCATCGCCGCCACGCAGGCGCTCAAGCCCGGGTTGCCGGACCTGCAGTTCACCAGCGGCTACCGGGTGCCGCCACCCTTCAGTCCGCTGGTGCAGAAAGCCTTGCCCCTGGGCGCGGTGATGAGCCGCAGCGACGGCCACTGGCTGACCGACCTGGACGGCCAGCGTTTCATCGACCTGGCCGGGAGCTACGGGGTCAACCTGTTCGGTTATGCCTTCTATCAGCGCTGCATCGCGGAAGGCAGTGCCCGGGTGGCCGAATTGGGGCCGGTGCTCGGGGTGTATCACCCGCTGGTCGAGCAGAACGTCCAGCGGCTGCTGGCCCTCTCCGGCATGGACCAGCTGTCCTTCCACATGTCCGGCACCGAAGCGGTGATGCAGGCAGTGCGGCTGGCGCGGTATCACACCGGCCGGACCCATCTGGTGCGCTTTTGCGGTGCGTATCACGGCTGGTGGGACGAGGCGCAGCCCGGGCCCGGCAATCCGCTGCCGGCCGAGCGCACCTACACCCTGCGTGACATGCACGCCCGCAGCCTGCAGGTGCTGCGCACCCGGCGGGACATCGCCTGCGTGCTGGTGAATCCGCTGCAGGCGCTGCATCCGAACCGGCCGGCGCCGGGGGATGGGTCACTGGTCGACAGTTCTCGCCGTGCGTCCTATGACCGCGAGGCCTATGCCGCCTGGCTGCGCGAACTGCGGCAGGTCTGCACCGAGCGCGGCATTGCGCTGATCTTCGACGAAGTCTTCATGGGCTTCCGGCTGGGCATCGGTGGGGCCCAGGCCTACTTCGGCGTGCAGGCCGATCTGGTCACCTACGGCAAGACACTGGGCGGCGGCCTGCCGGTGGGCGTGGTGTGCGGAAAGGCGGCGTGGATGAAGCGCTATCGTGAGGAACGGCCCGCCGACATCTGCTTTGCGCGTGGCACGTTCAATACCCATCCGTATGTGATGGGCGCGATGTCGGTCTTCCTGGATGCGCTGGAGGAGCCAGCCTGGCAGCAGACGCTGACCGAGCAGGACACCATTCAGGACCGGCGCCGGGCGCAGCTCAATGCGGCGCTGGAGGCGGCGGGGCTGCCGGTGCGGGTGGCCAACATGTCGTCGGTCTGGACGCTGTATTACCTGCAGCCGTCCCGCTATAACTGGATGCTGCAGTATTTCATGCGGGCACAGGGCCTGGCGTTGAGCTGGGTCGGCACTGGCCGCATGATTTTCAGCACCGACTTCAGCGATGCCGATTTCGATGAGGTGCAGCGCCGGCTGCTGGCCGCCGCGCAGGCGATGCGCGACGGGGGGTGGTGGGCCGGGCCGGCCGAGCTGACGAATCAGTCGATCAAACGCCGCTTGCTGCTCGAGACGCTCGGTTGGGCCCGTTGAGGGGACGGGTCCGGGCCGAGGCTGACGGCCCGGACGGCGCTGATGCGGCGGATGCCGATGCCGATGCAGGGGCAGGGGCAGGGGCAGGGGCAGGGGCAGAGGCAGAGGCAGAGGCAGAGGCAGAGGCAGAGGCTGAAGCGGAAGCCGAGGAGGCTGCGGCCGTCACTGCCACCGCAGACGCGGCAGACGCGGCAGACGCGGCAGACGCGGCAGATGCGGCAGATGCGGCAGATGGCGCGGATGCCGCAGCCTCGGCGCGTTCGCGGATCTCATTGGCCACCTCATCCACCGCATGCACCACCGCGTCCGGCTGATCCCGCTGGATGTAGTGCCCCGCCCCTTCCACCGGCTGGATGCCTTTGCCGCCGACCAGCGGCAGCCAGTTCGGCTCCAGCCCGTGCACCATCGCCTCAAAGCCGCTGATGGTCTCTTCCGGTGTGTAGACCGTGCGCGTCAGCACCCGCACGGGTACGTCCGGACGACGTTTGGCCAGCAGCGGGTCGACGCAGTCAGTCTGCTGGATGTATTCGGCCTGCATCATGCCGCGGAAGACCCGGCGGCTCATGCTCTCCAGCATGTTGGCCATCAGCGGCACTTCCACCTGCATGCGCCGGGTGTGCATGGGATGCACCGCATCCACCAGCACCAGGCCCGCCACTTCATCGGGATACAGGCGCGAGAACGCATATTGATAGAGGCCGCCCATCGAATGCCCGACCAGCAGATACGGGGGTTTGATGCCCGACGCATGCAGCAGGTCATGCAGTTCGGTGGCAATGCCGCAGGGGTTGCGGGGTGTCGGCGGGGTGGCGGTGCTGTCGCCGTAGCCAGGCCGGTCATACGCAAAGACCGAATAGCGGTCGCGCAGTTCGCTCATCACCGGTACCCACGGATCCCGCCCGTCGCCGATGCTCGATTGCAGCACCACCACCGGCTTGCCACCACCGACATAGGTGTAGACCACCGGGCCCCCGAGCAGCCGCTGGGTGCCGGTGTTGGGCATGGCGCCGCAGCCGGCCAGCAGCGCGGCAGCGCAGGACAGCGCCAAGGCGCCCCAGGACGGTCCGCGGGCAGGCAGACAGGCTGCAAGCCTCGACAACAGCGAAGACAGCAACGTCCGTCCCGATAAGGTCGGGGACAGGACGGGCGCCCAGGAGCGGCGCCGGCGCAACAACATCATGCAGGAACCTCCGGAGGGATCGGACAGGCGGCGAGCCGTCCGGAGGCCGGGGAATGGCCTCGGTCAGGCGGCCTGCTCGCCGTGCCCGGCATTGTGCCGTTCCATCAGCACGTGATGCATCGGATCCATGCGCTCACCGCGCAACAGATGCAACGGGGCGCGGTGATACAGGGCGATGTCGTGGAACGGGTCGGTGATGATCTTGGTGGCCCAGGCCAGGCCCGTGCGCAGGTCGCGGGTCACCGCCAGCTGCAGCACCCGGAAAACCAGACCGCCCACACCGAGCCAGAACCAGATCAGGCCCAGCTGGTGCAGATACTCCACAAAGCTGGTGGCCGGGGCATACAGGCCGAACAGTCCCGGCTGCAGCCACAGGGCCACGGGTGAAGCGGCCCACAGCGCCATCAGCACCACCTTGCGACGCAGGTTGTAGCCAATCTTGATGGCTTCCTTGTGGTCGTGCGTGGCCTGGTTGATCTCGTCGAAGCCTTTGGGTTCGAAGAAGAAATGCCCGGCCTGGCGGCTGGTCATCGACACGCCCCAGGCCAGCAGCGCAGCCCAGGCCGGGTCCACCAGCAACAGGCCGTAGGCCACCACGAAGCAGCAGGCGCTCAGCAGGTGCAGCGACTGATTGATGCGGCAGTGATGGTAGTAGCGGTGGTCGTCCCAACGCTGTTCTCTCAGCAGGTCCAGAAAGTCTTTCATGCAGGCCCTCGTCCAGGATGATGAGCAGGATCGCCGCCGCGGACGCGGATGTCGACGCCCGCGGGGCGGCCTCGGGCGGCGCGTCCCCCGATCGGGACAGGCCCATGGCAGTTTCATGGCACCTGTGCGACGGCAGCGTGGCCACTGTGTCGCGCCGCTGTTTCAGGCGGATGACGACGCCGACCGTCACACAACTGTTGCGAAGCGCGCCCATCATCCCGGCCATGACAAGCGCGCCGATCGAACTCGAGGTGGACGAGCTGCCGACCCGTCAGCGGCACTTCCGTGTGGCGGTGGTGACGGAAACCTATCCGCCGGAAGTCAATGGCGTGGCCCGCAGCATCGCCTGTGTGGTGAAGGGACTGCAGGCCCGTGATCATGCGGTGCAGCTGCTGCGCCCGCGGCAGGCCGCCAGCGATGCCGATGGGCCGCAAGGCAATGAAGTGCTGATGCGTGGACTGCCGGTGCCGCGCTATCCGCATCTGCGCATGGGCGTGGTGTCCAAGCGGACGCTGATGCAGCTGTGGGCACCCCGGCGTCCGGATGTGGTGCACATTGCCACCGAAGGGCCGATGGGCTGGTCTGCGCTGCAGGCGGCGCGTCAGCTCAAGCTGCCGGTGGTGTCGGAGTTCCGCACCAATTTTCATGCGTATGCGCAGCACTACGGCATCGGCTGGCTGCGGCGGCCGCTGCTGGCATATCTGCGCAAATTCCACAACCGCTGTCACAGCACCATGGTGCCCAATGCCACGCTGGCCGGTGAGCTGTTGGCGCAGGGCTTCCGGCATGTGAACGTGATTGCACGCGGGGTGGACACGCAACTCTTTGACCCGTCGCGCCGCAGTGAAGCGCTGCGCGAGCAATGGGGCGCAGCGCCGCAGGATCCGGTGCTGCTGCACGTGGGGCGGCTGGCTGCCGAGAAGAATCTCCAGTTGCTGGTGGCGCTGTGGCCCGCGGTGCGGCGCCACCATCCGCGAGCCCGCCTGGTGCTGGTGGGGGACGGGCCGGCGCGTGCGGAGCTGGAGCAGCAACTGCCCGGCGCGATCTTCGCGGGCATGCGGCATGGAGAAGACCTGGCAGCCCACTACGCAAGCGGTGATCTCTTTGTATTCCCGAGCGTGACCGAGACCTACGGAAACGTCACACCGGAAGCCCTCGCCAGCGGTTTGCCAGTGCTGGCCTACCACTACGCCGCAGCAGCCCTGCTGGTGCGCAGCGGTGTGAACGGCGCCACGGTGCCGCTGGGCACGCCGGCTGCGACGTTCGCGGAACGGGCGCTGGATCTGCTGTCGGATCGGCCACGGCTCGCTGCGATGCGTGTGGCGGCGCGTGAAGGCGCCGAATCCATGGGCTGGGAGGGCATCGTGCAGGGCATCGAGCAGGTGTATGCCTCCGCCATCGACGGCACCAGCGTGGCGCTGCGCGCCAGTGCCGGGTTGCTGGCGCCAGCGGTCCGCGCTTGAGGCCACGCAAGGACTGAGCGCGACGCGCGCTCGGGGATCTTGGGCAGGAGGCCTCACGGCTGCGCCCATCACATCAGGCGCTTGGGTTTGATTCGCTGAGGTCGATACGGTCGTTGCGTTCGCCGTGCGCTTCAGTCGCTTCCATCGGATATCGGCTGCCCTCGCGTCGCAAGAGCGCCAGCCATCGGTTCATTGTTGGGATCTGCCGGCGGCGTGACAGCGCGTCGTCCCAGCCGCCGCAGCATCAGCACCAGCACACACAGGCTGACAAAAACCCCCAGCCCGCTCATCAGCCACACCAGCGGCACACCCGCTGCCTGCAAGGCCGCATAAGCGCCCAGCATCAGCAGGATGCTCAGGTTTTCATTGAAACCCTGCACCGCAATGGAACGTCCGGCGCTGAGCAACTGCACGCCGCGATGCTGCAGCAGCGCATTCATCGGCACCACCATCGCGCCGCCGACCGCGCCCACCAGCACCATCGCCGGCAGGGCCCAGTCGAGGGTGCTCACCCAGGGCGTCGCCAGCATCAGCAGTCCAAGCATCAATCCCAGCGGCAGCACGCGAAGGGCGTGGTGCAGCGCGATCCACCGGCCGGCCAGTCCCGCCCCGACCACCACGCCCACCGCGACCGTGGCCTGCAGATAGGCACCCTGATTGAGCCGCAGCCCCAGCACGTCCTGGGCCCATTGCAGCACCGCGAGCTGCAAGGTCGCGCCCGCCCCCCAGAACAGGGTGGTCATGGAGAGGGACAGCCGGCCGCCGAGCCGGTCCCGCCAGAGCGTGGCATTGGCCGCCATGAACTCCCTCATCACGGCCGCGGGCCGGCGGGACGTGCGGGCATACACCGCTCCGCTCTCCGGTACCCGCAGCTGCAGGCCTGCCGCCAGCGCATACAGCAGCAGCAAGGCCAGCAGCGATGTCATCAGCGGACTGCGCAGCGGCGCACCGGCCACCGCGGCCATCCACCAGGGGCTGACCAGCAAGCCGCCCACCAGCGTGCCCAGCAGCACGGAACACACCACCGACACTTCGATCCAGCCGTTGGCCGCCACCAGTCTCGAGGCGGGGACGATTTCGGTGATCAGCCCGTATTTGGCCGGCGCATAACAGGCGGCGGCCACCCCCACCACCGCAAAGGCGGCCAGCGGATCCAGCCCCAGCACCATCGCACCCACACCGACCGCCTTGAGTCCATTCATCCAGGTCATGAGGGCCACCTTGGGAACGGCATCGGCCAGCAGCCCCACGCCGGGGGCCAGGGCCACATAGGCCATGTTGAAACACAGCTTGAGCAGCGGCGCCCACCAGATCGGCTGGCCCATCTCCCGCAGGAGCGCAATGCCGACGATCAGCAAGGCGTTGTCCGCCAGCGCCGAGAAGAACTGGGCGGCAATCAGGGTGTAGAAACGTGGCGGCATGGTCGCGGCGGGCAAAGCCGCAGAAAAAACGGAGTGTGTGGCTTGAGGATGACGGTGGTTTGACCGTCGTTTGCCGGCGGCCAGACCGCCGCCTGGCCGCTGCTTGGCCGCTGCCTGGCCGCTGCTTCACCGCTGCGTCATCGCTGGGCCATTGAAGGTTGACTGGTCCTTGCCACCTATTTGAGAGCCGTTGGTGAGCACCTCCGGCATGCCCAGGCAGCAGCGATGCCCGCAATTGGGCCGAAACCCGCCCAAAGCGTTGCAATTTCCGCTTACCAGACCCTTTGACGGTCCTTTTTTCGTGCGTCTGAGTACTTCGAATGGCGGACTTGTGGGGTCCAACTGACCTGCGCGCGCGAGGCCAGGCGCCCCGTGGGACGCCGCCCCGGAACGAATTGACACCTCAGCCCGCCGCCCGGCCGCTCGGGTCCCGCGCCGATCAGCGACAATGCCGCCGCTATGTTTGCCCTCTTCGAAGACGCCGGAAAATTTCTCGCCGGCCGCGTGATGTCCGAAGCCGAATCCTCGATGCAGATCGAGCTGGATTCCGGCAAGCGCGTCAAAGTGAAATCCGCCAACGTGCTGCTCAAGTTCGACAAGCCCTCCCCGGCCGAACTGATGGCGGACGGGCAGCGGCTTGCCCAGGAGATCGACCTCGACCTGGCCTGGGAGTTCGCTCCGGAGGGCGAGTTCGGTTTCGCCGATCTGGCGCGCGATTATTTCGACGCCAAGGCCTCCATCGGCCACCAGGCCGGCGCGCTGTTCCGCCTGTTCGAGGCGCCGCACTACTTCCGGCGCATGGGCAAGGGCCAGTTCAAGAAGGCGCCCGCGGACATCGTCAAGGCCGCCCTGCTGGGCATCGAGCGCAAGAAACAGATCGCCGCCCAGATTGAAGACTGGGCCACCGAGCTGGCCGCTGGCCGCTGCCCGGCCCCGATCGCCGAGCAGATCTACCGCATCCTCTTCCGCCCGGACAAGAACGGCCCGGAATACAAGGCCCTGGTGGAGGCCGCCCGCCGCAGCCAGAAGGCGCCGCTGGACCTGCTCAAGGAAGCCGGTGCCATCACCAGCCCCTACCAATTCCACTGGAAGCGCTTCCTGTTTGAGCACTTCCCCAAGGGCACCGGCTTCCCGGCCCTGTCCGCGCCGGCCATCAAGGACGAGCTCCCGCTCGCCCCGGTGCGGGCGTTCTCCATCGACGACTCCGCCACCACCGAAATCGACGATGCGCTGTCGGTGCAGGGTCTGGGCACCGGCACGGTCGTGTTCGGTGTGCACATCGCCGCCCCGGGCCTGGCCATCCAACCGGACTCGCCGGTCGACAAGGTGGCGCGGGACCGCTTCAGCACCGTCTACATGCCGGGCTGGAAGCTGACGATGCTGCCGGATGAAGTCGTGCAGGCCTACACGCTGATCGAAGGCCGTGACTGCCCCGCCGTCAGCATCTATCTGACGATGGACGAGGCCACGCTGGAGATCACCGCCCGCGAGACGAAGCTGGAGCGCGTGTCCATCGCGGCCAACCTGCGCCACGACAAGCTGGACAAGATCATCACCGACGCCACCCTGACCGGTGCCGAGCCTGCGACCTACGACTTCGCCCCCGAACTGGCCTTCGCCTACCGCCTGGCCAGGGACCTGAAAGCCAAGCGCGAGGTGGTGCGCGGCAAGCCCGAAACCTTCAACCGGCCGGACTACAACTTCCGGCTGGAAGGCAATGGCGATCACGAGCCGGACGGCAGCGAGCAGGTCAGCATCGGCGTGCGCCAGCGCGGCGCGGCGCTGGACCTGATCGTGGCCGAGGCCATGATCCTGGCCAACAGCAGCTGGGGCGCCTACCTGGCCGACTGCGGCGTGCCCGGCATCTACCGCAGTCAGGCGAGCCTCGCCCCTGGCATCAAGGTGCGCATGGGCACCAAGCCTGCGCCGCATGCCGGCATGGGCGTGGCGCAGTACACCTGGGCGACCTCGCCGCTGCGCCGCTATGTGGACCTGGTCAACCAGTGGCAGATCATTGCCTGCGCCCGTCACGGCCGCACGGCGGCGCTGGTGGCCCCGTTCAAGCCCAAGGACGCGCAGCTCTTCTCCATCATCTCCGGCTTCGATGCGGCCTACAGCGCCTACAACGGCTTCCAGTCCGGCATCGAGCGCTACTGGACCCTCCGTTACCTGCAGCAGCAGGGCATCACCGAGCTGACGGCCACGGTGATGAAGGAAGGTCTGGTCCGCGCCGACGACCTGCCGCTGGTCTTCCGGGCGCTGGGCTGCGACAGCCTGCCCCGTCACAGCCATGTGAAGGTTCGCATCACCGGCCTGGATGAGTTGACCCTGGATGTGCACGCCAGCCTGGTGGAGCGCCTGGATACGGTTGAGCAGACCGATGAAGCGACCGACGCGGAAGAAGACGAAGAACCCAGCGGCGTGCTGACGCTGGCCATCGACGTGAACGCGGAGGACGCCGCCGGCGCTCCTTCTGAACCGGCGCCCCCGGGCGCTCCCTGAGTTCCTCCCATGCCCAAGCTCAGCTACCTGCAGACGGCGCTGATTGCCTCCATCGGCTTTCATGCGGCCCTGTTGTTTGCGGTCAAGACCATCCCGCCTGAACAGCTGGACCGGTTGTTCCAGGACACGCCGCTGGAAGTCATCCTGGTAAATGCCCGCGGGCATGAAGCGCCGACCAAGGCCCAGGCGCTGGCGCAGGCCAACCTGGCCGGGGGCGGCGACACCGATGCCAAGGTACGCGCCACCTCCCCGCTGCCGCCTTCGCCAAAGATCGAGACTGGCGACAGCATCGAGGTGCAGCACAGCCAGATCCAGGAGCTGCAGCAGACGCAGGAGCAGTTGCTCACCCAGATCCGCCGTGAACTCGCCCTGCTGCCTGCGCCGGAGACCCAGCGCGACAAGGGCAGTCAGCAGGCGCAGCAGCAGGAAGAGCGACGTCGGCAGCTGGTGCAGTTGCTGGCCGAGATCGAGAAGCGGGTGAATGACGAGAACTCGCGGCCGAAAAAGCGTTACCTGAGCCCCGCCACCCAGGAGGTGGTCTACGCCCAGTATTACGACACGCTGCGTCGCCGCATTGAAGCCCGCGGCACCCGCGACTTCCCCACCTACCAGGGCAAAAAGCTGTACGGCCAGCTCATCATGAACATTCATGTGGACTGGCGCGGCCGAGTGGTGGAAACAGACATCGTGCAGAGCTCGGGCAACCGGGTGCTGGACCGCCGCGCCGTGGCCATCGTCGAGGCCAGCGGGCCTTTTGGCAGCTTCACGCCGGCGATGAAAAAGGGCGCCGAGGTGCTGGTGATCACCTCCCGCTTCCGTTTCACCCGCGAGGAGGGACTGGAAGCGACGATGACCGGTAATCCGTCATGAGCACGCCGGTGGACCGTTATGCCGTGGCGGGAAATCCGGTGGCCCACAGCCGCTCGCCGGCCATCCATGCCGCCTTTGCGCAGCAGACCGGTGAGGTGCTGAGTTATGAGCGGCTGCTGTGTCCGCTGGACGCCTTTGAGGCGACGGTGCGGGACTTCGCCGCCGCCGGTGGTCGGGGATGCAACGTCACCGTCCCGTTCAAATTTGAAGCGTTCCGGCTGGCCCGCCAGCGGACCCCGCGGGCGCAACGCGCCGGTGCGGTCAATGTGCTGCGCTTCGATGCCGACGGCTGGTTCGGCGACAACACCGACGGCGCCGGCCTCGTGGCCGACCTCCAGCACAACGCCCACCGACCGCTGGCCGGCCTGCGCGTGCTGCTGATCGGGGCCGGCGGTGCGTCGTCCGGCGTGCTGGGCAGCCTGATCGCCGCCCGGCCGGCGGAGATCCACATCCTCAATCGCAGCGCCGACAAGGCGCTGGCGCTGGTCGGTAGCCATCAGGTCCATGCCGACGAACACGGCGTGCGGCTGCGCTCCGGCGGACTGGACCAGACCGATGGCCGTTATGACGTGGTCATCAACGGCACGAGCAGTTCCCTCAGTGGCGCCGGAGTGCCGCTGCCGGATCCGGACCGCCTGGTGCTGGCGACCGGTGGTGTGGCGGTGGACATGATGTACGGCCCGGCGGCAGCGGGCTTCCTGAACTGGGCAGCGGCGCAGGGCGGACCCACCGCCTGCCTGCGGGACGGCCTGGGCATGCTGGTGGAGCAGGCGGTGGAATCGTTCATGATCTGGCGCGGCGTGCGCCCGGACAGCGCGCCGGTCCTGGCGCAACTGCGTCGTCAGGTGGAGGCTGCATGCTGAAGCAATGGATGCGGCTGGTGCTGATGCTGATCGTCAGCATTGTCTGCCTGCAACTCTTCTTTGCCGCCCGCATCGCGCTGATGGCGGTGCTGCCGCCCGAATCGACCAGCTTCCAGCGCACCGAGATCCTGCGGCTGCTGCGCGAAAAAGGCTCGGTGGTCTGGGCCCAGCGCTGGATGGACGGTGACCAGATCAGCGTCAATCTCAAGCGCGCGGTCATCGCCAGCGAGGATGCCGGCTTCAATGAGCACGGCGGGGTCGACTGGGAAGCGATGGAAAAGGCGTGGGAGCGCAACCAGAAGGAGCAGGAGCGCGCCGACAAGCGGGCCGCTCGTCTGGCGGTGACCGCGCCGAGCAAGCCGCCGCCGGTGGCCAAGATCGTCGGCGGCTCGACCATCACCCAGCAGCTGGCCAAGAACCTGTTTCTCAGTTCCGAGCGGACATTCGTCCGCAAAGGGCAGGAGTTCATCCTCACCTATATGCTGGAAGCGACGCTGAGCAAGCAGCGCATCCTGGAGCTCTACCTGAACCATGTCGAATGGGGCGAAGGGGTCTTCGGGGCGCAGGCGGCCGCGCGCCGCTACTTTCAGGTCGATGCAGCCCGCCTCAGCCCGCAGCAGGCCGCCAACCTGGCGGTGATGCTGCCGGCACCCAAGCGATTCGAAAAGCGCCCACGTTCCCCCTACTTGCTCAGCCGTGCAGGCACTATTGAGGCTCGTATGGGGTCCGTGGAGTTGCCATGAGTTCCGAACTGAGCACCGAGATTGCCGCTGCGGCGGCCCGGTTGGTGGTGGAAGAAGGGATGGAGTACGGTCCGGCCAAGTCCCGTGCGCTGCGCGCCCTCGGCCTGCCGCCCCGCACCGCCCTGCCGGACAACGATGAGCTGGAAGATCAGGTTCGGGAATACCTGTCGATCTTCTGCGCTGACACCCAGCCGGCCGAACTGGCCGCGCTGCGGGAGGTGGCGGCGGTCTGGATGGAACGGCTCGCCGAATTCCGCCCTCACCTCACCGGCGCGGTCTGGCGTGGCACCGCCACCCGGCTGTCCAACATTCACCTCCAGCTGTATTGCGACGACAGCAAGTCGGCCGAAATCGCCCTGCTCAATCAGGGCGTCGATTACGACGTGGGCCAGGCCCGCAACAGCCGCGGCGATGCGGTGGATCAGCTGATTCTGGATGTGCCGTGCCGCGCCCTGAATGAACGGGTGACACTGGCGCTGACCATTCTGGATTACAACGACCAGCGCGGCGCCCTCAAGCCGGACGCCCGGGGACGCACCGAGCGTGGCGACCTCGCCGCCCTGCGCCAATTGATGAAGGACACCTGATGCAAAGACGACAGCTTCTGGGCTGGGCCGCTGTAGGCGGCGCGGCAGCAGCCGGCGGGGCGATGCTGGCCCTGCGTCATGAAAGTACCGGCGTGCTGGGCACCGGCGATGCGGTGGCGGCGCCGTCGTCCGCCCTGTCCGCTCCCGCCGCCGCCTTCTGGAATGCCAGCTTCGACACCCTGGATCAGCAGCCCTACCTGCCTGCGCGGCAATTGCGCGGCAAGCCACTGCTGCTGAATTTCTGGGCCACCTGGTGCGCCCCATGCGTCAAGGAGCTGCCGGAGATCAATCAGTTCCACGACGAGTTCGCCGGCAAGGGCTGGCAGGTGCTGGGTCTGGCGGTCGACGCGCCAACGCCGGTACGCGGTTTTCTGGCCAAGCTGCCTCTGAAGTTCCCGGTGGCCCTGGCCGGGCTCACCGGGACGGACCTGTCCCGTCAATTGGGCAACACCAAAGGGGGCCTTCCCTTTACAGTGGCCTTCAGCGCGCAAGGTGAACCGATCTGGCGCAAATTGGGGGCCACCCACCTCGAAGAACTACGGCAAATGGTGGCGACCATCAAAGTTTGAGCCGGGGTCAAGGCCCAAGTGGGAGAGGCACTGGCATACGGCATGCCTTAGCCAAGTGAATCCCGAGGGTCAAGCCATTTATTTTTGTGAAGCTGCCTGGATCTGGGGGCAAAAGGCGTAAAGTCCAGCCTTTTACGCTTCTAGTGTCTTCGCTCTAATGAGTCAGGACCGGTCGCAGATGCAGATTCTTGTTGTTCACGGCCCCAACCTCAACCTTCTCGGCACCCGGGAGCCCGAGGTCTATGGCGCGCAGACTTTGAAGCAGATCGACGATGATCTGCGTCAAAAGGCGCAGGAAGCCGGCGTGCAGCTCGAGACTTTCCAGAGCAACCACGAGGGAGCCCTGGTAGACCGCATTCAGGCGGCCGGGCGCGACGGAACGCGCTACATCATCATCAACCCGGCGGCTTACACCCACACCAGCGTGGCGATTCGCGATGCGCTGGCGGCGGTGGCGCTGCCCTTTGTTGAAGTTCACCTGTCCAATATCCACCGCAGGGAGTCCTTCCGGCATCACAGTTATATGTCGGAGCTCGCGGTGGGCGTGATCTGCGGCCTGGGCCCGATGGGCTATTTTCTGGCCCTGCAGTACGCGCTGAGTCATCGCGGCGCCTAGCCCACCGGCCGGGCCCGCAGTCGGGCACAGACGACAACAACCTTCCCCGTTGGAGAAACCCTATGGATTTGCGCAAGCTCAAGACCCTGATCGACCTCGTATCCGAGTCGAACATCTCTGAACTTGAAATCACCGAAGCCGATGGCAAGGTGCGCATCGTCAAGTCCGATGGCACGCCCCTGGTGGCCGCCATGCCGGTGATGCAGGCCGCTCAGCCCATGGCGCCTGCCCAGGCCGCCGTTCCGGCTGGTGGCGCTGCGCCCGCTGCGGCGCCGGCGCCGGCCGCTGCGCCTGTCGAGACCGGCCATGTGGTGAAGTCGCCGATGGTCGGCACCTTCTACCGCGCGTCCGGCCCGAACGCCAAGCCGTTCGTGGAAGTCGGGCAGCAGGTCAAGGAAGGCGATCCCATCTGCATCATCGAGGCGATGAAGATCATGAACGAGATCGAGGCCGACAAGTCCGGCACCATCGTCAAGGTCCTGGCCGAGAACGGTCAGCCGGTGGAATTCGGCCAGCCGCTGATCGTCATCGAATAAGGCGGCGGCATGTTCAAGAAGATCCTGATCGCCAACCGGGGGGAAATCGCCCTTCGCATCCAGCGCGCCTGCCGCGAGCTGGGCGTGAAGTCGGTGGTGGTCTACTCCGAGGCCGACCGCGACGCCAAATACGTCAAGCTGGCGGATGAAGCGGTGTGCATCGGCCCGGCGGCCTCTGCGCAAAGCTACCTCAGCATGCCGGCCATCATCGCCACGGCCGAGGTCACCGATGCGGAAGCCATCCACCCGGGTTATGGGTTCCTGAGCGAAAACGCGGACTTCGCCGAGCGGGTCGAGCGCAGCGGCTTCACCTTCATCGGCCCGACCCCGGAAAACATTCGGACGATGGGCGACAAGGTCGCTGCCAAGCAGGCCATGATCAAGGCCGGTGTGCCCTGCGTGCCCGGTTCCGACGGCGCGTTGCCGGACGATCCCAAAGAGATCGTGCGCATTGCCCGCACGGTGGGCTATCCGGTGATCATCAAGGCCGCCGGCGGCGGCGGTGGTCGCGGCATGCGGGTCGTGCACACCGAAGCGGCACTGGTCAATGCGGTGCAGATGACCAAGGCCGAAGCGGGTGCTGCCTTCGGCAATCCGCAGGTCTACATGGAGAAGTTCCTGGAGCATCCGCGTCATGTGGAAATCCAGGTGCTGGCCGACGGCCACAAGAATGCGGTGTGGCTGGGCGAGCGCGACTGCTCGATGCAGCGCCGCCACCAGAAGATCATCGAGGAAGCGCCGGCGCCCGGCATTCCGCGTCGCCTGATCGAAAGGGTGGGTGATCGCTGCGCGGCCGCCTGCAAGAAGATGGGCTACCGCGGTGCAGGCACCTTCGAGTTCCTGTATGAGAACGGCGAGTTCTACTTCATCGAGATGAACACCCGCGTGCAGGTGGAGCATCCGGTGACGGAGCTGGTGACCGGCATCGACATCGTGCAGATGCAGATCCGCATTGCGACCGGGGAGAAGCTGCCCTTCACCCAGCGCAACATCACGATGCGCGGCCACTCGATCGAATGCCGCATCAATGCGGAAGATCCGGTGAAGTTCATCCCGTCGCCGGGCCGCATCACGATGTGGCATCCGCCGGGTGGCCCCGGGGTGCGGGTGGACTCGCATGCCTACACCAACTACTTCGTGCCGCCGAACTATGACTCGATGATCGGCAAGATCATTGTGCACGGCGACACCCGCGAGCAGGCACTGGCCCGCATGCGGATTGCGCTGTCGGAGACGGTGGTGGAAGGCATCCAGACCAACATCCCGCTGCACCGCGAGCTGATGGCGGACGCCAAGTTCATCGAAGGCGGCACCGACATTCACTATCTAGAATCGTGGATGAGCCAGCACAAGCGCTAATCGGATTGGCGGCTGGCTGCGACTGACCGCTGAACATCACTGTTGACTGACGCCTTCGGGCGTCCTGCCCTCAAGCGCGGACCCGCGGGTCACCTTGGGGGCTTCACGCTTTCTGGAGCCACCATGAGCACGAGCGACGCCAAGTTGCACGAATTGATCCTGATCTGCCGCGAAGAGGACGTTGAGACCGTCAGCGACGCCTTGATGGAGATCGAGTCCCTGGCCGTCTCGGTGGAGGATGCTGACGCTGACACGCCCATCGAGAACGCGCTCTTCGGCGAGCCGGGGATGCCGGCGCCGAAGGCGGGCTGGGACCGCTCCGTGGTGAAGGCGCTGTTCGAGACTGAAGCCCAGGCCACCGAGGCCGCCACGCTGCTGCTGGCACAGGACTGGGCCAGCGATGTACACGTGCAAACCATCCAGGCGGTGGAAGAGCAGGACTGGGTGCGACTGACCCAATCGCAGTTTGCGCCGGTGGAGATCACCCCGACCTTCTGGATCGTGCCGTCCTGGCATGAAGCGCCGGCGGGGGCGAAGCAGAAGATGCGTCTGGACCCGGGCCTCGCATTCGGGACAGGTTCCCATCCGACCACCCGCATGTGCCTGCGCTGGATTGCGGCGCATGGGGACGAAGCGGCGGGCTGGGACCGGGTGTTGGACTATGGCTGCGGCTCCGGCATTCTGGCGATTGCCACTGGCCTCTTTGGCGCGCGGGGCATTGATGCGGTGGACATCGATCCGGCCGCGGTGCAGTCGTCACTGCAGAACGCGCAGGAGAATCAGGTGAGCATTCATGCGGCGCTGCCGGATGCGGCCAAGGGCGAGTATCCGGTGGTGCTGGCCAACATTCTGGCCACGCCGTTGAAGCTGCTGGCGCCGCTGCTGTGCCAGCATCTGGCGCCGGGCGGCCACCTGGTGCTGGCGGGCATTCTGGAGCGTCAGGCCGAGGAATTGAAGGCGGCGTATGCACCCTTTGTCTCGCTGGAAGTGACGGACCAGGAAGACGGCTGGATTCTGATGACCGCGCGGCGCGCATGAATTGAATCCAATCGTCTCTGACCGCTGGCGCGGAGCGCCTTGTCAAGGGGACGAGCGTCAAGGACTGACCCTGTTTCTGGCATCATTCACGCCATGAATCTTGCGACTCGCTGCACCACCTGCGGCACCATCTTTCGGGTGGTGCAGGACCAGCTTCGCGTCTCTGAGGGCTGGGTGCGCTGCGGCCGATGTGCCGAGGTGTTTGATGCGCGCGAGCAGCTGTTTGATCTGGAGCGCGACAGTCCCCCGCCGTGGCCGCCGGTGGCTGCCAGCGGTGCTGCTGCGCCGCGGCAGCCGGCCTTGCCGCCGGCGCCCGCCCCGATGACGCCTCAGCCGGCGCCCGACATGAGCCGGGCGATGAGCCCGTCTGCGGGGGCCCTGCCCTCCCCCATGGCACCGGCGATGGCTCCGGTGATGCCTGCCCCCACGCCGCGCGAGCTGGCGGCGCCGCGTTACCAGCCGGACCAGGGGCCGACGACCTTCCCGAGCCAGTCGATGGCGGCGGCGTTTGATGATGTGCCGCGCCGCACGGCGCCGGTGCCGATGGAAGCGCCGCGGGACAGTGGCTGGATTCCAAATGATGACAACGAGCTGAATCCGTTCTCGCCGTCGCGGCCGTTGCCGGGCGACTTCGATGATGACGGTGATTCCTTGCTGCCTTCGACGCCGCACTACAGCCGGCCGCGGACGCGCCCGACGGGCGGTTCGGGGCGTGGGCGTGGGCCGGCGGCGCCGGAGGCGAGGCAGGAGCCGGCGTATGAGTCGGCTTATGACGAGGATCGTGTCGAGCCGTTCCTGTCGGCGGCGCCTGGGCCGGCGCCGGTGGAGGATCCGCGATCGCATCTGCCTGAGCCCAAGGGCATGCGGTTTGAGGAAGACGAACTGCCGCCGCCGGTGGCGGATGATGAACGTCCGGATGTCCTGTTGAATTTGAGTGGGGCGTCGGCGGCGAGGTTGCAGCAGCAGGAGCCGATGCTCGATCCGCGGGTGCCGGTGCGTGCGCCGGTCGATCCGGGTGAACCGTCGCTGATGCCGGGTGAGCGTCCGGAGGTGCCGTTGACGCGTGCGGAGCGCAAGGCTGCGGAGAAGGCGGCGGCGCGTGAGGCGGCGGAGGCGGCGCGGCTGGCGAAGCTGGAGGCGAAGGAAGCGGAGCGTGCGGCCAAGGAAGCGCGTGAAGCCGAGAAGGAAGCTGAGAAGCAGGCGGCGCGTGCGGCGAAGGAAGCGGAGAAGCTGGCCATCGAGACGCGCAAGGCGGCGGAGAAGGCGGCGCAGGCGGAGGCGCGGATCAAGAGCCGGGAGGCCTCGGATGCTGCGGCTTCGGTGCCCAGTTTTGTGCGCAAGGCCGAGTCTGCACAGCGCTGGCATCGTCCCTGGGTGCGTGCCACGTTGGGCACGGCGGCCTTGGGATTGCTGGTGGGGGTGGCGGGTCAGATTGCCTGGACGGGTCGCGAGGCCATTGCGGCGCAGTACCCCTTTGCGCGCCCGATGCTGTCGAAGATGACGACGGCGATGGGCCAGGAGCTGAAGCCTTGGCAGCACATTGAGGCTTTGAGTGTGGAGAGCAGCAGTCTCAATCCGGCGGGCGAAGGCAACCATTACCGTCTGACTTTGAGTCTGCGCAACCGCAGCAACTGGGATGTGGCCCAGCCCTGGGTGGACCTGAGCCTGACGGACCCATCGGGTCAGTTGGTGGTGAGGAAGATGCTGTCGCCGCAGGAGCTGCATGCCACGCAGCCCGCATTTACGGCGGGCGCGGACCAGCAGTTGCAGGTGGTTTTCGACAGCGGCAACACCAAGATCAGCGGCTACACCGTCGAGCTGTTTTACCCCTGACCGCGCGCACCACGCGCGCAGCGTCGTCCAATCTGCAGTGCAGGTTCACCGCCCCTCGTTGCACATCGTCGTGCAGCACGAGCGAAGCGTCGTGCCACCGGCGGTGCAGGTTCACCGCGTCTGGTGGCACCTAGTCGGGCGGGACGAGCGAAGCGTCGTGCCACCGGCGGTGCAGGTTCACCGCGTCTGGTGGCACCTAGTCGGGCGGGACGAGCGAAGCGTCGTCCAACCGGCGGTGGGGGTTCGCTGAAGAGGGTCCCCGCCGGGCCGCCCCAAGGGGGCCCGCAGCCCCCTCGGGGGGCAGTGTTTGGCTGGCCCTAGGCCAGCCAAACCGGGGGCCAAAAAAAACCCGGCCGAAGCCGGGTTTTGATTCAGCTGGGCCTGCAGGAGGCCCAGGCTCAAGCTCAGGGCTTGTTGCCGGTCGGGAACGGCCAGGCCGCTTGCGGGCTCAGCGCGGTCTTGGCAGCAGGCGCGGGAGCAGCAGCGGGCTTCGCAGCGGCAGCAGGCGCAGGGGCAGCGGCAGGCTTGGCAGCAGCCTTCTTGGCAGAAGCCTTCTTCGCGGCCGGCTTCGCAGCAGGCTTGGAAGCCTTGGCAGCGGGCTTGGCAGCGGTGGCCTTCTTGGCAGCAGCCTTCGCAGCAGGCTTGGCAGCCGACTTCGAAGCAGCCTTGGTCGCCGGCTTGGCAGCCTTGGCAACAGCCTTGACCGGGGGCTTCTTGGCAGCGGAGGCCTTCTTCGCAGGAGCAGCGGCCTTCTTCGCCGGTGCAGCCTTCTTGGGAGCAGCGGCCTTCTTGGCCGGAGCAGCCTTCTTGGCAGCAACCTTCTTCGCAGCCGGTGCAGCCTTCTTGGCAGCAGCCGCCTTCTTGGCCGGAGCGGCCTTCTTCGCCGGAGCAGCCTTCTTCGCTGCAGCAGCCTTCTTCGCCGGAGCGGCCTTCTTGGCGGCCGGAGCTGCCTTCTTGGCCGGAGCGGCCTTCTTCGCCGGAGCGGCCTTCTTTGCCGGAGCAGCCTTCTTCGCTGCAGCAGCCTTCTTCGCCGGGGCGGCCTTCTTGGCCGGAGCGGCCTTCTTCGCAGTTGCCATTTCAGTTCTCCTTGATCAAGTGGAAATAGCCCTGCCCGTCAACAACCGGTTGTTGCCAGTGCAGGTATCCATTGCCCATGAGTCGAGGGAGTTCGCCACGGTGCAATGAATCAGGGTGCGATGCAAGGCCGCCGCTTCTATGTCGGTCGGTGAATTGCATCGCCAATCTTGATCTCTTTTCTACAGTCAAACAGTCAACCGATCAGGGGTTGCTCCGGCCAGGGACTTCATCAGTCCCAGGACAGGGCGCCGCCCGATTGGTATTCGATCACGCGGGTCTCGAAGAAGTTGCGTTCCTTCTTCAAGTCAATCATCTCGCTCATCCACGGGAAGGGGTTCTCTTCATTCGGGAAGAGAGCCTCCAGGCCGATCTGGGTGGCGCGACGGTTGGCGATATAGCGCAGATAGCCCTTGAACATCGCAGCATTCAGACCCAGCACGCCACGGGGCATGGTGTCTTCGGCATAGCGGTATTCCAGTTCGACGGCCTGCTCAAACAGCTGCTTGATCTCGGCGCGGAACTCGGGCGTCCACAGATGGGGATTCTCCAGCTTGATCTGATTGATCAGATCAATGCCGAAGTTGCAATGCATGGATTCGTCACGGAGGATGTACTGATACTGCTCGGCAGCACCGGTCATCTTGTTCTGGCGACCCAGCGCCAGGATCTGCGTGAAGCCGACGTAGAAGAACAGGCCTTCCATCAGGCAGGCAAACACGATCAGCGACTTCAGCAGCGTCTGGTCCGTCTCCGGCGTGCCGGTGACGAAGTTGGGATCCATGATCGCGTCGATGAAGGGGATGAGGAACTCATCCTTGTCGCGGATCGACTTCACCTCGTGATAGGCGTTGAAGATCTCGCTTTCGTCCAGACCCAGCGATTCAACGATGTATTGATACGCGTGGGTGTGGATCGCTTCCTCGAAGGCCTGGCGCAGCAGGAACTGGCGGGCTTCAGGCGCGGTGATGTGGCGATAGGTGCCCAGAACGATGTTGTTGGCCGCCAGCGAATCCGCGGTCACGAAGAAACCGAGGTTGCGCTTGATGATGCGGCGCTCGTCCTCGGTCAGACCATTCGGGTCTTTCCAGAGCGCGATGTCGCGGGACATGTTCACTTCCTGCGGCATCCAGTGATTGGCGCAGGTGGCGAGGTACTTTTCCCAGGCCCACTTGTACTTGAACGGCACCAGCTGGTTGACGTCGGTCTGACCATTGATGATGCGTTTGTCCGCGACGTTGACGCGGCGGGCACTGGCGGCTTGGGCACTGTCTTGGGCAGCATTCATCGATGCGCCGACGCCGGCACCGGATGACACCGCAGCGGTGGCAGTCGAAGCGACGGATTGACGCGCGGCGTCCATGGGATTCATGGTCGCTGCGTGAATCGATGCACCGGAGGCCGGCGCGCTGCTCGAAGGTTTACGGTCTTCTTCCCAAACCAACATGGTGGTCTTCCTATCGTCGCGGATTATCGGAGTGTTGTGTTCAAACACAAAGGACTTCTTGACTTCAGCGCCACTTCCCTGTTGCTGGTCCGCATCGCATTTCGCTTCCGATGAGGCGCGCGGTGTGGGGATGTGAAGCGTTGAAGCGGCAGACCAGCGGTCTGCCGACAAGTGTTCATCGATGCTTTCGCGGCGTCCTGCAAAAACACCCGACGCCCGGAAACATCGATGAACACTCGCATCGCGAGCGTCAGCCCGACTTTTCCGCAAGGCTTGCTGCAGAGGATTCACTCCTTTGCAGCAGCCTCGCGGCATTCATCGGCGCATCAACAACTGCTTACTGGCAGGCTTCGCAACCCGGGTCGTCAATGGCGCAGAACTTGACGTCGGTGGCCGGCGTTGCAGCGTCGATCACGGGCGAGACCGAGGTCTCCACCGCCACTGCCGCCATCGGTGCCACGGCTGCGGCGACCGGCGCGGTGTGCATGCCACCGGCCGAACTGCTCACTGCATTGAGCTGGCCGGCGTTTTGCACCGTGCTCTTCTCGGCGTGCGTCGCACCCATCGTGCGGAGGTAGTAGGTGGTCTTCAGACCCCGCTGCCACGCCAGCTTGTAGGTTTCGTCCAGACGCTTGCCCGACGCACCGGCCATGTAGATGTTCAGGCTCTGCGCCTGGTCGATCCACTTCTGGCGGCGTGCAGCGGCTTCCACCAGCCACACGGTGTCGACTTCGAAAGCGGTCGCGTAGAGCTGCTTCAGCTCTTCCGGCACGCGGTCAATGCGGCGCAGCGAACCGTCGAAGTGCTTCAGGTCCATGACCATCACGTCGTCCCACAGGCCCAGCTTCTTCAGGTCGCGGACCAGGCACTCATTCACCACGGTGAATTCGCCGGACAGGTTGGACTTCACCGACAGGTTGCCGAAGCAGGGCTCGATCGACGCATCCACCCCAATGATGTTGGAGATGGTGGCGGTCGGCGCAATGGCCACGCAGTTGCTGTTGCGCATGCCGTCACGGGCGATCTTGGCGCGCAGGGCGTCCCAGTCCAGGGTGGCGGAACGGTCCACGTCCACATAACCGCCGCGAGCTTCGGCCAGCAGGTTCAGAGAGTCGATCGGCAGGATGCCGCGGTCCCACAGCGAGCCGCGATAGCTGCTGTAGCGACCACGCTCGGCGGCCAGTTCGGTCGAAGCCCAGTAGGCGTGGTAGCAGACCGCTTCCATCGAACGGTCGGCGAATTCCACCGCGGCCTGCGAGGCGTAGGGCACGCGCAGCTCGTACAGCGCGTCCTGGAAGCCCATGATGCCCAGACCCACCGGACGGTGACGCAGGTTGGAGTCACGTGCCTTCTTGACGGCGTAATAGTTGATGTCGATGACGTTGTCCAGCATCCGCATGGCGGTGGACACCGTCTTCTTCAGCTTGGCCTGGTCGATCTCGCCATCCTTCAGATGCTGCGCCAGGTTGACCGAGCCCAGGTTGCACACCGCGATTTCGTTGTCGTTGGTGTTCAGCGTGATCTCGGTGCACAGGTTGGACGAGTGCACCACGCCCACATGCTGCTGCGGCGAGCGCACGTTGCAGGCGTCCTTGAAGGTGATCCAGGGATGGCCGGTCTCGAACAGCATCGTCAGCATCTTGCGCCACAGGTCACGGGCCTGCATGCGCTTGTAGAGCTTGATCTCGCCACGGTCGGCCTTCGCCTCGTAGGCGACGTAGGCCGTTTCGAAGGCCTGACCGAACAGGTCGTGCAGGTCGGGGCAGGTGGACGGGCTGAACAGGGTCCAGTCGCCGCCTTCGATGACGCGCTTCATGAACAGGTCGGGAATCCAGTTCGCCGTGTTCATGTCGTGGGTACGGCGACGGTCGTCACCGGTGTTCTTGCGCAGCTCCAGGAATTCTTCGATGTCCAGGTGCCACGTTTCCAGGTAGGCGCAGACGGCGCCCTTGCGCTTGCCGCCCTGGTTCACCGCCACGGCCGTGTCGTTCACCACCTTCAGGAAGGGCACCACGCCCTGCGACTTGCCGTTGGTGCCCTTGATGTGGGAGCCGAGGGCGCGCACCGGCGTCCAGTCGTTGCCCAGACCGCCGGCGAACTTCGACAGCAGCGCGTTTTCCTTCAGGGCTTCGTAGATGCCGTCCAGGTCGTCGGCCACGGTCGTCAGGTAGCAGCTCGACAGCTGCGAGCGACGGGTGCCGGAGTTGAACAGCGTCGGGGTGCTGGACATGAAGTCGAAGCTCGACAGCACTTCATAGAACTCGATGGCGCGCGCTTCGCGGTCGATTTCGTTCAGCGCCAGGCCCATGGCCACACGCATGAAGAAGGCCTGCGGCATTTCGATGCGGGTGCCGTCCACATGCAGGAAGTAGCGGTCGAACAGGGTCTGCAGGCCGAGGTAGTCGAACTGGAAGTCGCGTTCGGCCTTCAGGGCGGCGCCCAGCCGGGCCAGGTCGTACTGCTGCAGACGCTCGTCCAGCAGCTCGGCCTGCACGCCCTTCTTGATGAAGGTCGGGAAGTAGTCGGCGTAACGGCTGGCCATTTCGGCCTGCGTCACTTCCTCGCCCAGGATTTCGCGGCGGATCGTGTGCAGCAGCAGACGGGCGGTGGCGCGGGTGTAGCCCGGATCCTTTTCGATCAGGGTGCGGGCGGCCAGGATGGCGGCCTTGTAGACCTCATCGATCGGCACGCCGTCATACAGATTGCGCTTGGTCTCGGCCAGGATCGGGTCCGGCTTGACGTCGGCGCCCAGGCCTTCGCAGCTGGAGATGATCAGCCCAGACAGCTGGTTCAGGTCGAGCGGCACGCGGGCGCCGTTTTCGATCACATTGATGCCGGATTCCAGCACCGCGGCCTGCTGGGCTTCGCCCTGGACCTTGCGCTCCATCGCACGACGCTCGCGATACAGCACGTAGGCGCGGGCCACTTCATGGTGACCGCCGCGCATCAGCGCCAGCTCGACGTGATCCTGCACATCTTCAATATGGAAGGTGCCGCCGCCCGGACGCGAGCGCAGCAGTGCGCGCACGACGGCTTCGGTCAGCGCATCCACGGTCTCGCGCACGCTGGCGGATGCAGCGCCGCTGGTGCCATGCACGGCCAGGAAGGCCTTCATCATGGCCACCGCCACCTTGCTCGGCTCGAAATGCACCACCGCGCCATTGCGGCGGATGATCTGGTAGGCCTGGTAGCTGCTGGCGGCCAGCGGTGCGGACTCGCGGGGAGTCTGCGCCAGGCCCGCTTCAGCGGTCGGTGTGACGGCGACTGTCTGCATGGGATCCTCGTCTGTTCTGGTTCGAAAAAAACAAAAAGCAACGCCGTGCCCGGACAACCCGACCGGGCCAACGTCTCAATGATCAGGGTGGTGAAAAGTGCGTTTTTCCGCCGTGAATCCCGACACCGTCAGCAGACCGGCGCGCAGACAGCGCGGGGGCCTCGATGGAACAGCGGGGATGGCGTTCATCGCTGGTTTGCGAAGTCAGCAGGATAGCATGCGAGACACTATATCTAGGGTCTCTCACACCTTCAAGCAACTACCAATAGCGTTGCGGCGACGAAACCGACCTGGGCATGTCAGCCCTCGCAAGCCCTGCCCCCGCACAGCGCCGATGGATTCGGCATGTCCTTTTGAAGGCCCAGCATTGGCGCGGCTTGCGGGCCGGAAATGCCTGCAAACACGCATCATCAAAGGGGTCCCGCCAGGGGGGATCCGAGGGGGCCACGAACACCCCCTGTCCAGATGTCACAGCTGATCAGGACAAGCCCCATCTAGGGCCTTCCCGGAGAGACAACAGCGGGGCGCTATGCGGCCACCTGTGAGGGTCAGCGGAGGCGAGCGCGGCCTCCGGGATCGGCTGCCGCACAAGCCGCCGAACAAGCGGCCAAACAAGCGGACGATCAGGCGTCGTCGCCGCCCAGGGAAATGTTCAGCCGGGCCATGCGATAGCGCATCTGCCGCAGAGACAGTCCGAGGCTCGCGCCGGCTGCGGTGCGGTTATTGCGGTACTGCTCAAGCGCCCGCAGCAGCAGGCGCTTTTCCACTTCGTCGAGGTAGGTGGCGAGATCGGACGGCAGCGGGGCCTGGCCAATGGCTTCGGCCGGGAGCGGCACGCCCTGGGCGAGATCGGCGGTGTCGACCGCGGCCTCGGGTACCTCTTCCGCCTCCAGCATCGCCTCGGGCAGACCGAGGTCCACCACGTCGATGCCGTCACCGCCGGACAGTGCCAGCGCGCGGTGCAACAGGTTTTCCAGCTCCCGCACGTTACCGGGGAAGCTGTACCGACCCAGCGCCGCAAGCGCCTGCGCGGTGAGTTGCGGCACCGGCTCCACCCCGGCGTCGGTGGCGATGCGCTGCAGCACGCGGGCGCTGATCGGCGCTAGATCTTCCATGCGCTCGCGCAGCGGCGGCACCCGGATCTGGATCACGTTCAGACGGTAATACAAGTCCTGCCGGAACCGGCCCGCCAGCACTTCGGCCGCCAGGTCCTTGTGGGTCGCGCTGAGCAGCCGCACGTTGACCGGCATTTCCGCGACCGCGCCGACCGGACGGACGGAGCGTTCCTGCAAGGCACGCAGCAGCTTGGACTGCATGGCCAGGGGCAGGTCGCCGATTTCGTCGAGGAACAGCGTGCCGCCCTGGGCCGCCTGGAAAAAGCCTTCGCGATCTTCGGTCGCGCCGGTGAAGGCGCCCTTGCGGTAGCCGAAGAATTCCGCTTCCAGCAGTTGCTCGGGAATGGCGCCGCAGTTGACCGCGATGAAGGGCTGGGGACGGCGGGCGCTGACGTCGTGAATGGCTCGCGCCACCAGTTCCTTCCCCGTGCCGGATTCGCCATTGAGCAGCACCGGCGCCATGCTGCGCGCCACCTTCTCGATCAGCTCCCGCACCTGGCGCATGGCGGCGGAGTCACCGACCAGCCGCTCCAGCGCGGACACCGGCCCCGCCGCCGCCACGCGGCCGCGCGGTTGCGCCGCCTTGCGGGAAGCTTCCACCATCGCGGCGCCCATGGGGGTCACGGTCGGCGCATCGAGATCCTGTGGCGAGGGCCCCGGACGCTGGCCCGCCACCGTGGTGGCGCTCGCCGAGCCGGACGGCCCCCCGAAGCCCGACGCGGACGTGGATGCTTCGGCATAGGCCGGCACCGGCGATGCGACGGAAGATGCGGACGCGGAGCCACCGGGTCGTGGGGACGACGAGAACGGCGCCGATGAGGGCGACGATGGCGCCGCCGAGAAAGGCGACGGCGATGACGATGCCGCCGGGGACGTGGTGAACGGCGATGGCGATGCCGATGTCGCGGAGGTCGAGGAAGGCGACGGCGCCGCGCGGGCCGCAAGACCCGACGCCGACGATTCTGGCCGGGGCACCCGACCCAACGCCGAGGCCACCACCATGCGGAACTGTCGCAGGTCCACCGGTTTGGTCAGATAGTCGTAGGCGCCGGCCTTCAAGGCTTCAACCGCATTTTCCGGCGAGCCATACGCGGTAATGACCACGATGCGTTCACTCCGCCCCCGCTGGTCCAGCCAGCGCAGCACATCCAGGCCGGTGCCGTCGGGCAGACGCATGTCGGTAATCACCGCGTCATACCGCCGGCTCTCCAGCAGGGCCAGTGCATCTTCCACCGTGCCGGCGCTGTCCAGCGCAAAGCCTTCCCGCAGCAGCGTCATCTCATAGAGAGTGCGCAGGTCGGGTTCGTCATCGACCACCAGCAGTCGGGAATCAGCGCTCATGGATAGTGTCTTGGACAGGGGAGGTCGCGAGGCGGGGCAGCAGCACGCGGAATTCGTTCACATGCTGGGACTCGAGGCGGTGGTAGTCGATGCGCGCACCGTATCGCTCGCAGAGTTCCCGGCAAATGTACAGGCCCAGCCCCGTGCCCCGGCTTCGAGTTGAAAAGAAGGGTTCGAACAAGTGTCGTTCTACCTCGGCCGGAATCGGATCGGCGTCGCTCAGGACCGACAGACGGATCCATTCCGTGCCTTCCTGCATCACTTCGACCCGAACGGCAGCTGGCATCGGGCGGGCATGGCGCAGTCCGTTGTCCAGCAGGTTGATCAGGATGCGACGCAGATGATGGGGATCGAAGCTCACCAGGGTGGCGGCATCGAGGTGGAAGGCCAGACGCAGCGGACTGCTGTCGTCCTGCGGCAGTCGCTGCGTGGCGGCCCAATCCGTGCAGTATTCACGCACCAGCGGCTCGAGCTGCACCGTCTGGGGAATGGAGGCAATGCCGGGCGCCACCTCCATCACATCGTCCACGATGCGCTTGAGACGCTCGACATTGCTGGCCACCATGCGGGTGAGTTGCTCCAGCCGGGGCTGACCGGCGCAGTCTTCTTCCAGCAGCGCATTGGCTTGTGCAATGGCGGTCAGGGGATTGCGAATTTCATGGGCGATGCCGGCGGACACCCGCCCCATCGCGGCCAGCTTCTCCTGCCGGTTGCGGGCTTCGAGATGGCGGTTGTCTTCCACAAACAGCACGCAGAGGTCGTCGCCATCGAGCGAGCGCATGGTGAAGCGCATCCGCACATGGAGGGAGCGTTGCAGGCCGCCGCCGAAGTCCAGCAGCACATCCCGCCCGGCTTCCGGCCAGCTGCGTTCGCTGTAGGCCTGGGTCAGTGCCCGCAGCAGCGGGGCCCAGGTGGGTGTGGCATCCAGGCGGAAGGGACCGGGTCGCAGCGTCGCGCCCTCGGCCAGCAGCGCGCGGGCGGCCGGATTGGCGGCGCGCACCAGACCGCGGCGGTCCGCCACCAGCACACCCTCATCCATCTCTTCGATCACCAGACGGTTGAGGTCGGCCTGCTGCCGGGCGTATTCGAGGCTGCCGCGCGCGGCCCGCTCTTCCCGGGCCAGCCGGCTGGCCAGTTCGTTGGCCAGCAACGTGACCACGAAGAGGCCCACGCCGAGCAGACCCGCCTGGCTGATCCGCAGGCCGCCCTCCAGACCCATCATCACCGCCCACACGCCCACCGCCAGCAACTGCAGGCTGGACAGCGCCGCACAGGCCAGCGCCGGCAGGCGCGGCAGGAGGGCACCGGCCATCAGCACCGGCATGAACAGCAGGGCGCCATAGCTGAGGCCGGCGGGATCCAGCCACTGCAGCAGGCTGAACAAGGCCAGGTCGACGCCGATGCTCAGGGCGATCTGCCGCCAGCTCAGCGTCTGGCGATCCGGCGTGGGGGGCCAGGCGCCGCCACCGAACCAGCGGGGGAGGATCCAGGCGAGCACCGCCTGCACGCCGTAGAGAAGCGAGAGCCACGCCGCCCAGCTGCTGGGCCGGGCACCCATGAGGCTGGCGAGTGACTGGGTGGCCAGCAGCGCCAGGCTGAGCGTGGCCCGTGCGCCCATGAAGGCGCGGTACAGACGCTGCGTGGTGCTGATGCCGGCGGCGCGGGAGGTGGTGTCCGAAAACGGCATGGGGTCAGGCGCCGCGCATCAGGACGACCGGGCCTCGAAACGGCTGCGATGGTCGGCGCAGCAGAAATGCCCGCCCCGGCCGGGCAGGGATTCACTCACCGGCAGATGGGTGCCGCACTCGGCGCAGCGCACCATCTCTTCCGGCGGTGGCTCGGCGGCCACGGGGACAGTCGGCGCCTGGGGCCTGGCGGCGGGCGCCGCGGTGTCGCGGTCCGGCCGGCCGCGCTTGAAGCCCAGCACAAAGAAAAACAGGGCCAGCACCAGCACCCAGAACAGCAGTTTCATCGCCTCATTCCGTCCACATCCGCACGCATGACCGCCGGCAAGAACACCGGCATGACCATTCGCAAGACCATTCGCAAGACCCTTGGCAAGACCATTCGCAAGATCATTTGAGCGCCCATTCGCCCGACCACCTGCACAACCAGCCGCCTCACCAGCCGCGCTGCAGCACCACTTCCAGCACGAAGCGGGAACCGGCGTACGACAGCAGCAGCAGTCCCGCGCCAAAGTACAACCATCGCGTGGCCCGGCGCCCCCGCCATCCAAACACCTGGCGGCCGGTCAGCAGGCCGGTCAGCACCACCCAGCCCATCACGGCGAACAAGGTTTTGTGGTCCCAGCGCCAGGTCGGGCTGAAGGCCCAGCCCAGCAGCAGCGCCAGGGACAGCACCACCACACCGGCAGCCACGAACTGGAAGGTCAGCCGTTCCAGTCGCAAGAGCGGCGTGGCGAGCATCGGACCGCCCTGCCCTTTCTGGGCGCGCATCTGCCGCTCGGCACGGTTCAGCATCACCGCGTGCATCACCGCCACGCCGCACAGGCCGTAGGACGCCAGCCCCATCGCCCAGTGCAGCGGCGCCAGCGCGGAGCCCGCCTGTGGGCGATATTCGCCGGGAAAGAGCCAGGCCAGCAGCATCACCGCCAACCCCAGCACACTCAGCCAGCGTTGGGCGGAGGGCAGCGGCAGGAAGCGGCTTTCCACCAGATACACCCCCAGCACCAGCCACAGCGTCATGGACAGCGACGGCGCGAAGCCGAAACGCGCGGCATACACCAGGGCCCCGTCGGGCGTCGGCGCGCCGATGCCGGCGATGTCGGCCACCAGCGCGGCCAGGTGCAGGCACCAGGCCAGCGCGAGCACGGCGCGCCAGATCTTGGGGCGACGGGTGGCCCAGACGGCGGCCAGCGCATAAGCCAAAACACCGGTGATGCTGAGCACTGTCAGCAGGAGGCCGGCGGGCTGTTCTGATCCGAACGATAAAATCATCCGCAAAGTGTAATGAGACCCGCCGCAGTTCAACCGGCGTTTAAACAATGGCATCCACTCTCACCGACCGCCTGAGTCGCCTCGTCAAGACGATGCGCGGACAGGCCCGCATCACCGAAGACAACGTGCAGGACATGTTGCGGGAGGTGCGGATGGCCCTCCTGGAGGCGGACGTGGCCCTGCCTGTCGTTCGCGACTTCATCGCCCGCGTCAAGGAAAAAGCGCTCGGCGCGGAGGTGGTGGGTTCGCTCTCCCCCGGTCAGGCGCTGGTGGGCATCGTCCACAAGGAACTCGCCGCCACGATGGGCGAAGGCATTGCGGACATCAACCTGGCCGCCCAGCCGCCAGCCATCATCCTGATGGCCGGTCTGCAGGGCGCCGGCAAGACGACCACGACCGCCAAGCTGGCCAAGCACCTGATCGACAAGCGCAAGAAGAAGGTGCTGACGGTGTCGGCGGACGTGTACCGCCCGGCCGCCATCGAGCAGCTCAAGACGGTGACTGGTCAGGCTGGGGCCGAATGGTTCCCGTCCGCGCCGGACCAGAAGCCGCACGACATCGCGCTGGCCGCGCTGGACCACGCCCGCCGACACTTCTTTGATGTGCTGCTGGTGGACACGGCCGGTCGTCTGGCGATTGATGAAGCCCTGATGGCGGAAATCAAGGACCTGCACGCCACGCTCAAGCCGGTGGAAACGCTGTTTGTGGTGGACGCGATGCAGGGTCAGGATGCGGTGAACACCGCCAAGGCCTTCCGCGAGGCGCTGCCGCTGACCGGCATCGTACTGACCAAGCTGGACGGCGATTCGCGCGGCGGTGCGGCGCTGTCGGTGCGTCAGATCACCGGCGCGCCGATCAAGTTCGCGGGCGTGTCCGAGAAGATCGACGGCCTGGAGGTGTTTGATGCCGACCGCCATGCCGGCCGCGTGTTGGGCATGGGCGACATCGTGGCGCTGGTGGAAGAAGTCCAGAAGGGTGTGGACGTCGAGGCGGCGCAGAAGCTGGCCGAGAAGCTCAAGTCCGGGGACGGCTTCGATCTGAACGACTTCCTGGCGCAGATCTCGCAGATGAAGAAGATGGGCGGGCTGTCCGGACTGATGGACAAGCTGCCGACGCAGATGACCGCCAAGGCCGGTGCCGCCGACATGGACAAAGCCGAGCGCGACATGAAACGCATGGAAGGCATCCTGAATGCGATGACCGCCAAGGAGCGCCGTCAGCCGTCGCTGCTGATGGACGGCAAGTCCAAGGCCAGCCGCAAGCGCCGCATTGCTGCGGGCGCCGGCGTGCAGATCCAGGAAGTCAACCGCCTGCTCAATCAGTTTGACCAGATGCAGGGGATGATGAAGAAGATGAAGGGCGGCGGGCTGATGAAGATGATGAAGAAGCTCGGCGGCGCCAAGGGCCTGAAAGGCATGATGGGCGGCGGCGGCGGGATGCCGTTCTGAGTCGGTCGCGCAGGGGCGGAGCGGCTGGGCGGAGGGGTTGCGAGCTCGTCCGCTTCTCGCTCACTCCTCGCTGACCCCTCACTGCCCCCTCGCTAACCGCGCGTACGCTTTTCTTCAGAAGAAAGGGCTCCATCAAGGAGCCCTTTTTTGTTGCGGGTCGCTGCGACCGGCGCAGCCACCGGTGAGGTCGGGTGACTCCGGCTTCGGCCACCGCCTGCCGCCGCCTGCCGCAGTAACGGTAGGTGCTGAGCGGCTTACCCGAGACGGATCATCCGAGACGCGTCACTCCAGCAAGGCCTGCGCAAACTCCCGCGCATTGAAGGTCTGGAGGTCTTCGAGCTTCTCACCGACGCCGATGAAGTACACCGGCACCGGCCGCTCGCGGGCGATGGCCGCCAGCACGCCGCCCTTGGCGGTGCCGTCCAGCTTGGTGACGATCAGGGCGGTCAGACCGAGCGCCTCGTCGAAGGCTTTGACCTGGGTCAGCGCGTTCTGGCCGGTGTTGCCGTCCACCACCAGCAGCACTTCATGCGGTGCGCCTTCCTGCGCCTTGCCGATCACGCGACGGATCTTCTTCAGCTCTTCCATCAGGTGAAGCTGAGTGGGCAGACGGCCGGCGGTGTCGGCGATGACCACATCCGCACCGCGTGAACGACCGGCCACAACGGCGTCAAAGGTGACGGCGGAGGGGTCCCCGCCCTCCTGGCTGACGATCTGCACGCGGTTGCGGTCTGCCCACACCGACAGCTGCTCGCGAGCAGCGGCCCGGAAGGTGTCCGCAGCGGCCAGCAGCACGTTGGCTTCGGCATCCGCCAGATGGCGGGTGAGCTTGCCGATGCTGGTGGTCTTGCCGGCGCCGTTGACGCCAACGACCATCATCACGGTGGGCGAGTGCTCACCAATGACGAGTTGGCGCTCCAGCGGCTTGAGCAGCTCGGTGAGGGCTTCCACCAGCAGCAGGCGCACGGCGGCGGGGTCGGTGGCTTTGGATTCCTTGACCCGGCGCTTGAGGTCCTGCAGCAGGAACTCGGTGGCCTTGACGCCCGCGTCAGCCATCAGCAGGGCGGCTTCCAGCTCTTCGTAGAGCTCGTCGCTGATCTGGGTGCCGGTGAAGACCTGCGCGATGCTGGAACCAGTCTTTCGCAGGCCCTGGCGGAGCTTGTCCATCCAGCTTTTGCGAGGGGCGGGTTCGACGGCGGGGGTGGGCTCTGGGGTGGGCGCGAGGGCCGGTGCTGCGGCTGCGGCTGCGGCTGCGGCTGCGGCTGGGGCGGGAGTCGGGACCGGTACGCGCGCGGGGGCGACAGGGGCCGGGGCTGCCTGTACCGGCGCGGGTGGAGCGACCGGGGCCGGAGCGAAGCGCTGGGACGCAGGGGACGCGACGGGAGGCACGGTCGGCGCGGCAGAGGGCCCTTGCCCAGACGCGGGCATCGTGCGCTGCGCGGCCACTGAAGCCACCGATGGCGAGGCCGGCGCCGAAGTGGGTGCCTGCGCCGGCACAGGAGCAGGAGCAGGAGCAGGAGCGGGAGCGGGGGTAGCGGCAGGGGCAGGCGTTGCCGGTGCGGCCGACGGCACAGCAGGCGGCTGTTGGGCATCTGCGACAGGACCAGCCGCCGGAGGCGCAGGCGCCGCAGACGGACTGACGGCAGGCGCCGGGGTAGCGGGCGTCGGTACCACCGTAGGCGCGGGCGCAGGGGCCGGCGCTGGGGTCGCGACAGGCGCCGGCTGGGGCGCTGCAACGGGGCTGGGTACAGGCGCGGGCGCCGGTTCCGCCGCCGGGGTGGGGTCGGAACCGAAGCCGAGTTTTTTCTTGATGAAGCTGAACATGAAGGGGACTGCTCGCCGTTTCTTTCGCCTTTTTTCGGCGGGGCTTGCATTGTCGTAGAAAAGCTTGCTATAGTCGCGTTCTTCGCAAGGCGCTTTAGCTCAGCCGGTTAGAGCGACGGAATCATAATCCGCAGGTCCGGGGTTCGAATCCCTGAAGCGCCACCAAATACAGCAAACCCGCAGAAGCATCGCTTCTGCGGGTTTTTGCTTTGGAGCGCAATCTCCCGAGCTCCTAGGCGTTTGGCAAGACCTTCTCGCCCGCTCCCTGACCGCCGTACGCCAAGCCTCTTCGCTGGGCTCGAGTTCCGGAAATGCGCTCACGGCCGGATCACTTCGGCCATGACGGTGGACACGGCCCGCCCCACCGCCTGCTTCAAGTCGCGGTGCGCCGTCACAGGCAGGCATTGGCATTGGCATTGGCGAGTGGATCATCTAGCGCCGCCATGACATCGATGCCGCCATCCCGCAGCGCTCTCGCATATTCAATCCTCGGCAAATCCATCGCGTCCTGGGTCCATCAATCAGTTGATGGCTCACAGTGTGAAACCCAAGCACCTGCCTTCGGCTGAGCATTGAACAGCATGACCAGGTCGCTCACCGACTTCACCTTGCCGTAGCCAGGATTCGCCTCGATGTTTTCGAGGGATCGACCGGCGCGCCGGCTGAGTCCCTGGCCCTGGCTGTGGCGGCAACCATGCCCGAGGCCGACGCTATGGCGTCATTCCAGGCTGGGCGCCTGAATGATCTCTGCCAGGTACGCCACGAGCGCCCTCACCGCAGGATTGTTTCTCCTGCTCTCCGGCCACACCGCATGGATGTTGGAACTGTTCACCCAGTGCGGTTTCAGAATCGGCATGAGCAGCCCGCGCTCCACGTAGGGAGCGGCAATCCATGACGCCGCCATGCCGATGCCCGCGCCGGCGGCGAGCAACTCAACCACGGCGTCACTCACATCAACCACGATGGCAGCCGGCGGACGGAGCTCCACCTTACGATCCCCGACGCTGAACGGCCAGCTCAGCAACTGCCCTGAATTCTGGAATCTGAAGTTCACGCAGTCATGTCCCGCCAGGTCGTCCGGCCGCTGGGGCGTTCCTCTGGCCGCCAGATAGCCGGGCGATGCATACGCACCGAGCTGGACCGGTGCCAGGGTTCGGGAGAGCAATCCTGAATCCGGCAGATGCCCGATGCGCACTGCGACATCCACCCGCTCCTGGACGAGATTGACGTAATGGTCGCTGAGACGGATGTCCAGCTTGACCTTCGGAAAGCGCCTTCGGAACTCAGGCAATGCCGGCGCGAGGATGCGTGTTCCGATGGGCAATGGCGCCGCGATTTTCAGTGTCCCACTGGGCTCGGCCTGCGCGGCGGTGGCGGACTGAACCACATTTTCAGCGGCCTGCAGCAGCGCCAGCGCTTTTTCCTGGAGCTCGTGCCCCTCTGGCGTCAGAGAAAGCGCCCGCGTGGACCGGGTGAAAAGCTTGACGCCCAGAAGCGCCTCCAGACGCTGAATCGATTTGCTGATCGCCGAAGGCGATACCGAGAGCGACCGCGCGGCGGCCGTGAAACTGCCGAGAGAGGCGGCCCGCGAGAACGCAATGATGCCGGTGAGGCGTTCAAAGTTGATTTGTTCCATCCTGGCACTTTTCAATCAATTCACAGAAGGATTATCAAACGAAAGGAACACCATCACACTGCCTTTATCGCGGCTCCGGCCGCATCACACCCAAAGGCATAGAGATGGACGTCAGAACAATGAAGGCAATCCGGCAACATGAATTTGGCGGACCCGACGTACTGCGATACGAAGACGCCCCCAAGCCCCAGGCGGGTCCTGGGGAGGTGCTCATCCGGGTGCATGCGGTCGGGGTGAATCCGCCGGACTGGTACCTGCGCGATGGCTATCGGATGCTGCCGCCAGAATGGCAACCCCGGGTGGAATTCCCTGTCATCCTGGGTACGGATGTCTCGGGCGTGATCGAGGACGTCGCCGAGGACGTCACCGGATTCAAACCCGGGGATGCGGTCTATGCGATGGTTCGCTTTCCCACCGGTCTCGCAGGTCAGAGTCGCGCGTATGCCGAATACGTGACAGCGCCCGCCAGTGAAATCGCGCTGAAGCCGGCCCGCGTCGATCACGCCCATGCTGCAGCGGCGCCCATGTCCTTGCTGACGGCGTGGCAGTTTTTGATCGACCAGGGCCATGACCTGCCGAATCCCCTTCAGCCGCATCCTCACCAGCCCGTTCCGCTGGAGGGACGTACGGTGCTGGTGAATGGGGCTGCGGGAGGGGTGGGGCACCTGGTCGTGCAACTTGCCAAGTGGAAGGGGGCTCAGGTGATTGCCGTGGCTTCCGGTCGCCAAGAGGCGTTCGTTCGAGGCCTGGGCGCGGATGATTTCATCGACTACACACGGGTGGCCCCGGAAGCAGTAGTGACCGGCGTTGATCTAGTGGTCGACTGCGTCGGCGGGCCCACTTCCGGACGCTTCCTGCAGACGCTCAAGCGCGGCGGCGCTCTGTTCCCGATCTTTCCACTGGGCTTCGACGGCGCTGAGGAGGCGGCCAGGCGCGGGGTAACGGTTTCGGCCACCCAGGTCCGTTCGAACGGTCAGCAGCTGGCCACGCTCAGCGGCCTGCTCAATGACGGGACCGTCCGAATCGCGATCGACAGCCGATATCCGCTGTCGGACGCACGGGCTGCCCATGAGCGCGCCGCGAAGGGGCACATCGCCGGCAAGCTGGTGCTCACCGTTCGGGAGTAAGACGATCCATCAAGCGCATCAAAGCCGGTGTGCGGCGCGAAGATCGGTGGCAGAAGCGCAGATACTGCCCACCATGTTGCGTCTCGTGCTGTTGCCTGGAATGGATGGAACCGGCCGTCTGTTCAATCCATTGCTGGCCGCTCTCCCGCCTTCCATGCCCACGACCGTGGTGAGATATCCCGGGGAAGCGGCCAGTTACGACGCCCTCACGGCCTACGCCGTCCAGGCATTGCCGAAGGATGCGCCTTACGTCCTGCTCGGCGAATCCGTCTCCGGGCCTGTTGCGATCCGACTAGCCTCGATGCATCCTCCAGGCCTGCGGGGCGTCATCCTGTGCGCCACGTTTGCCAGGTCCCCCAGCCGATGGCTCAGCCGGCTCGCGCCAGCTGTTCACCTGATCCCTCCCATGCCACCGCCGCTCGCCCTCTTGCGCCGCCTGCTCTGTCACGGAGCACGTGCGGATGCGCACACCCTGGCACTGCTGGCCTCCGCTGTCGCCAGCATTTCCCCAAAGGTTCTGCTGCAACGTCTGAGGGAAGTCGCCGCCGTAGACGTCTCGGCGCCACTGATGGCGGTGCATAGCCCCATGATGTATCTACGGGCCCGTCACGACCGGCTGGTCCCGGCCGCGGCCTTCGACCATCTGCAATCGATTCAGCCCGACCTTCAGCTCGCTGAATTCGACGCCCCCCATCTGCTGCTGCAAACAGTGCCCGAAGAAGCGGCTGCGGTGATCTGCGCCTTCATGGAGGCAGGCGCCCCATTTGCCGCTTCACCACCGCCACCATGCCCCGCCGCCCCACCCTCCACTTCAACGCCGACGCCCCCCAACTCGCCCGTGAGCTGATCGGGGCGTTGCTGCTCGTGGACGGCGTGGGCGGACGCATCGTCGAGACGGAGGCCTACGACATGGACGACCCGGCCTCTCACAGTCACGGCGGACCGCGCCCGCGCAATCGCTCCATGTTCGGCCCGCCCGCGCATGCTTACGTCTACCGCTCTTACGGCATCCACTGGTGTCTGAATCTCGTCTGCCGGGAGGAAGGTCATGGCGCCGGCGTGCTGATCCGCGCCATTGAGCCGACACAGGGTCTCGACGTGATGCGGGCCCGCCGCGGCCTGCAGGACGAGCGCCTGCTGTGTTCAGGCCCAGGGCGCGTGGCTCAGGCGCTCGGCATCACGCGCGAGCACGACGGCCTGCGCATCGATCAACCGCCCTTTGAGCTTCAACCGCCGGATGCGGAGCACGACGTCGTCGCCGGCGTTCGCATCGGCATTTCGAAAGCGGTCGAGGTACCTTGGCGGTTCGGCCTGACGGGTTCACGCTTCGTCAGCCGGCCTTTCCCGCCAGTCCACGCAGTGTCGGCCGTTCCTGCATCCCCACCGGCGTCCCGGGGGCGTCGTCGTTCCCGATGACGCCGATACGGGCGTACGGGAGGCAACTGCCAGCAACGCTCAGGTGATCGGCGCCGGATTGAACAGCACCAGCGCGTTGTGCAATTGATGCCGCTCCGCCCAGGTCCGGCGTCCGCTGGCCACATCGAGCATCAGCTGGAACATCTCCCAGCCCATCTCTGCAATTGTCTTTTCGCCATCGGCAATCAGGCCGGCATTCACATCCATCAGGTCATGCCAGCGCCGCGCCAGATCACTGCGCGTCGCGACCTTGATGACGGGACATTCCGCCAATCCATACGGCGTGCCGCGGCCGGTGGTGAACACATGCACGTTCATACCCGCCGCCAATTGCAGCGTGCCGCAGATGAAATCACTGGCGGGGGTCGCGGCATAGATCAGCCCGCGCTGCCCATTGAGTCGTTCCCCCGGTGACAGCACCCCACTGATGGGTGCGCTACCGCTTTTGACAATCGATCCCATCGCCTTCTCAACGATGTTGGACAGCCCGCCCTTTTTGTTGCCCGGCGTCGTATTGGCACTGCGGTCCACACTGCCCCGCTTCAGATACGCGTCGTACCAGGCCATTTCACGGATCATCGCGTCGGCCACTTCGGGCGTTGAAGCGCGGGCCGTGAGCTGCGCAATGCCGTCACGCACTTCGGTGTTCTCGCTGAACATCACCGTGGCGCCTGCCCGCACCAGCAGGTCGGCGCAGAAGCCCACTGCCGGATTGGCCGTCACGCCGGAAAACGCATCGCTGCCGCCGCACTGCACCCCCACCACCAGCTCGGATGCCGGCACGGTCTCGCGCCGCCGCGCATTCAAACGCTCCAGATGCTTGCGAGCCGTCTTCATGATCGAATCGACCATGGACATGAAACCCACATGCTCGTTGTCCTGGAGGCACACCACGTCCAGGCCCGCGTTGGGGTCTCGCTCATCGCTGATCGGGATGACGCCCGGCGGCAGCAGGCGCTCCGGCTGCAGCTTTTCGCAGCCCAGGCTCACCACCATCACCTCACCGCCGAAGTTCGGATTCATGCTGATGTGACGCAGCGTGCGGATGGGAATGATCGCGTCCGGCGCGTCAATCGCCACGCCGCAGCCATAGGTGTGCTCCAGCCCCACGACATCATCCACATGCGGATACAGCGGCAGCAGTTCCGACTTGATGCGCTGAACTGCGAAGTCCACCACCCCGGCCACACACTGCACGGTGGTGGTGATGGCCAGAATGTTGCGAGTGCCGACCGTGCCGTCCGCATTCCGGTAGCCCTCGAAGGTGTAGCCCTCCAGCGGCGGCAGTGCCGGCGCGGCGACGGTCGCCTTGGGCAGTCCCTCCAGCTCCCGCGCCTCGGGCATCTGCAGCAGGCGCTCATGCACCCAGCGACCCGCCTCGATGGTCTCGACCGCATAGCCGATGGGCACGTTGTAGCGCAGCACCGGCGCGCCGGCCGGCAAGTCCACCAGCGCCACCTTGTGGCCCTGCGGCACCTTGTCCTTGAGCGTCAGCCCATTGGGTAGCACCGTGCCGGCGGGCAGACCGCCGTCATTGGCCACGATGGCCACGTTGTCGGCTTCGTGAATCTGGATGATGAGCGGCGCGTTGGCAACGACAGTATTCATGATCTCGTTCCTCTCAGCAGTGACCTCAGAGCCTCAGGCCTTGAGCTGCACCCGCTTGATCTCGCCCACGACCAGCAGATAGCTGACCACCGCAATCACCGCATGCGCACCGACAAAGACCAGCGCGCCATTGAACGAGTGGGTCTCCTGCACGATGTAGCCGATGACGATGGGCGTCGTGATGCCGGCAATGTTGCCGAAGGTGTTGAACATCGCGCCGCTCAGGCCGGCGATTTCCTTCGGCGACGTATCTGACACCACCGCCCAGCCCAGCGCACCCAGGCCCTTGCCGAAGAACGCCAGCGCCATGATGGCGACCACCAGCCAATGCAGCTCCACATAGTTGCAGGCAATCATCGAGGTGGACAGCAACATGCCGATCACGATCGGTACCTTGCGGGCGACGGTCAGCGAATGGCCGCGACGCAGCAGCCAGTCCGACACCACCCCGCCCAGCACTCCACCCGCGAAACCGCAGATGGCCGGCACCGCGGCGACGATGCCGGCATTCAGCACCGTCATGCCGCGCTCCTTCACCAGATAGACCGGGAACCAGGTGAGGAAGAAGTAGGTCAGCGTGTTCACGCAGTACTGCGCGATGTAGACGCCCAGCAGCATCCGGTTGCCCAGCAACTGCTTGAGGTAGGCAAGCTTCGGGCCGGCCGGTGCGCGGGCACCGCCTGCCTTCGCCTCCTGGGCCGACAGCAGCGCGCCGCCCGCCTCGATGTGCTGCCGTTCCGCCGCACTCACGCCGGGATGCTCCAGCGGGCTGTTGTGCATTGTCTTGAGCCAGACCAGCGACAGCACCACACCCAGCGCGCCCATGAAATAGAAAACGTCCTGCCAGCCCAGCGAGGACACGATCCACGCCATGATCGGCGCGAACAGCACGGTGGCGAAGTACTGCGCTGAATTGAAGATGGCGGAGGCCGTGCCGCGCTCCGCGACCGGGAACCACGCGGCCACCATGCGTCCGTTAGCCGGGAAGGACGGTGACTCCGCCAGGCCCACCATGAAGCGCAGCGCAAACAGCACCACGATGGCGGTGGCCGCGTCGAAGAAGTGAACGGCGCCCTGCAGCATCGTGAAGACCGACCAGAGCAGGATGCTCCAGGCATAGACCTTCTTGGCACCGAACCGGTCCAGCAGCCAGCCGCCGGGCAACTGCCCCGCCACATAGGCCCAGCTGAACGCCGAGAAGATGTAGCCCATCTGGACCGAGCTGATGCCCAGTTCCTTGGACAGCACCGGCCCGGCCACGCCGACGGTGGCACGGTCCGCATAGTTGAGCACGGTCACCACGAACAGCATCGCAAGGATGCCGAACCGCGCGCGGCTGCTGGTGGCGCCCGAGGCCGCCGAAAGTGAAATCTGCATGTTGTCTCCTGGGGTCCGGTCGTCCGATCTGTTGTCGGTTGGTACCGTTACCATGAATTGATGATACCGGTACCAACTCGTGCGTCAACGCGCTCACGGGTAAACCATGAGTCGCGCAAATTTGAGGAAGTTCGCTTTTGAAACGACGCCTCCCTCCGCATAATCAAAGTCGCGACAAGGCGGACACACACAAGCGACCACACCCCCGAAAGACGTCCGCAGGGAGGCCCCATGAACAGCGATTTCGTCTTTGCAGACGAACTGCCTGAAGAGGTGAGCGACGGTCACCGCACACGCCTGCTGCCGCCCTGGGTGGTGATGATCGTGGACGACGATCCGGCGGTGCATCAGGTGACGCAGCTGGTCATGGACGACTTCGAATTCGCCGGTCGCAAGCTGCAGTTTCTCAATGCCTACACCGGCAGCGAAGCTCGCGATCTGCTGCAGAGCCGGCAGGATGTGGCGCTGGTGCTGCTGGACGTGGTGATGGAATCGGACCATGCCGGCCTCGACGTGGCGCGCTACATCCGCGAGGAGCTTGGCAACCGTCATGTGCGCATCGTCCTGCGGACCGGCCAGCCCGGTCAGGCGCCGGAAGAAGAGGTGATCAAGGCCTATGACATCAACGACTACAAGGAAAAGACCGAGCTGACCAAGCGCAAGCTGATCACCGTCTTTTATTCGTCGCTGCGCTCCTACCGGGACATCGTCACCCTGGACCATGCGCGCCAAGCGCTGCGCCGGTCCATCGAAGCCATCACCCAGATCCACGATGCGGGCAGCCTGCGGCATCTGGCCTCGGCGCTGCTGGACCAGTTGGCGCATCTGCTGGGGCACGAGGTGCAGGGCCTGTGTGCCAGCCGCATGGCCGCCTATGCGGCCTCCCAGGGAGAAGGCGCACTGCGCGTGCTGGCGGCCACGGCGGAGTTCCAGGGCCTGCTGGATGAGTCCGCCGTGCGCGACCTGCCCGCCGATGTGAAGGGCGCGCTGGAACAGGCACTGCAGACCCAGCAGAGCCATGCGGACGGCGACTGCTTCATCGGCTACTACCGGACGCACACCGGCAATGAGAGCCTGCTCTACATGCGCTTCTCGGAGCCGGTGGATGCCGACGGGCAGGAGCTGCTGCAGATCTTCTGTGCCAATGTGGCGATTGCCTATGAACGACTGCTGATGGGGCAGATGCGTTCCTCCGCCGATTCGGCCGGGACCGGAGCCTGACGCCGGACTCGCCCGCCGTATCATCCCGGCCGTCCCGTCTGACCTCGGCCGCGCCTGCGGCCGGCACCATGCATCAAGTCCGCCTGTTCTTCATCGCCCTGCAGTTCTTCACCCGCATTCCCATTCCCCGGTGGACCGGGTTTCAGCCGGAATGGCTGCATCAGTCCGCCCGCTACTTCCCGCTGGTCGGTGCGGTTGTGGGGCTGTGGTCGGCGGCGGTGCTGTGGCTGGCCATGCTGGTGTTTCCGAACAGCGTGTCGGTGGTGCTCGCCATGGCGGCCAGCATCTGGCTGACAGGCGGCTTCCATGAAGACGGTCTGGCCGATACCTGCGACGGCCTGGGCGGCGCGGTCAGCCGCGAGCGCGCCCTGGAGATCATGAAGGACTCGCGCCTGGGCAGCTACGGCGCGCTGGGCCTCTTTCTGATGCTGGGCCTGAAGGCCGCCACGCTGGTCGGCCTGGCCGATGCGGACCCGACCCTCGCGGTCACTGCCCTGCTCTGGGCCCATCTGGCGTCGCGCGCCGCGCCGGTCTGGCTGATGCATGCGCTGCCTTATGGCGGCGATGCTGCCCATGCCAAGGCCAAGCCGCTGGCCACCCAGATCAGCGGCCGGGAACTGGCGATGGCGCTGGGCACGGTGGTGCTGGCCAGCGGCCTGTGGGCCTGGCTGCTGCCGGACGACATTCCGCTGCTGCTGGGCGCCATCGTGACCTGCGCCGGCCTGACCTTCTACATGCAATCGATGCTGGAGCGCCGGCTGGGCGGCTACACCGGGGACAACCTCGGCGCCACCCAGCAGGTGGTCGAAGTGGGGGCGCTGCTGGCCTGCCTCGGGCTGGGAGCCTACTTTTGAGCGAGGCGTGCTTCAGCGTCTGGCGCCATCCGCGTCCCACCGGCGCCAAGGGACTGTGCGTCGGCGCGCGGTGTGATCTGCCGGTGCCGGCGCGCCGCGCCAAGCGGCTGGCCCGGCGGATCCAGGCCCATGCCCGGCGCCACCGGCTGCTCCACGAAATCTGGACCTCTCCGCTGCGGCGCTCTGCGGACGTGGGGCGTTGGCTGCGCCGTTGGGGCTGGATCCATCACCGCGATGCGGCGCTGAGCGAGCTGGATTTCGGCACCTGGGACGGACGGCCCTGGTCGGAGATCCCGAAGGACGAGATCGACGCGTGGGTGGCGGACTTTGCAGGCGGCCAGCCGGGCGGCGGCGAAAGTCTGGAAGCCTTGCTGCGCCGGGTGATGACCTGGTCGGGTGAACGGCCCGGGGCACTGGTGGTCAGCCACGGCGGCTGGATGCTGGCGCGGCGCTGGGTGGCGGACCATCCGGACCGCACGCCTGCTCCCGAGGCGTGGCCGCAGCCACCCGCCTATGCAGAACGCTGGAGCTTCCCGGCCGGAGCCCGAGCCTGATCCTGGCGACGCCTCAGCCCTCAGCCCTCAGTCCTCATGCCTGCGTGGCCGTCAGCCTCACATACTTCTGCATCAGCGTCTCCCGTGTTTCCACATGGGCCGGATTAACCGGAATGCAGGCAACCGGACAGAGCATCACGCATTGCGGCTCTTCGAAGTGGCCGACGCATTCGGTGCACTTGCCGGGATCGATCTGGTAGTACTCCTCGCCCATGGAGATGGCGTGGTTCGGGCACTCCGGCTCACACACATCGCAATTGATGCATTCGTCGGTGATCATCAAAGCCATGGCAGCTCAATCCTTGCTTGACCCGCGGGCCAGGCGTTCATCCAGACGTGCACGCACCAGCGGCGACACGAACTTGCTCACATCCCCGCCCAGCGTTGCAATCTCGCGCACGAAAGTGCTGGAGATGAACTGGTACTGATCGGACGGGGTCAGGAACACGGTCTCGACATCCGGCATCAACTGCCGGTTCATGCCGGCCATCTGGAATTCGTATTCGAAGTCGGAGACGGCGCGCAGCCCGCGCACCACCACCTTGCCGCCCTTCTCCAGCACGAAGTTGCGCAGCAGGCCCTCAAAGGCCACCACTTCCACATTCGGATAAGGCGCCACCACCTGTCTGGCCATATCCAGGCGTTCCTCGATGCTGAACATCGTGCGCTTGTGATGACCTGCGGCCACGGCCAGCACCAGTCGTTCAAACAGGCGGCTGGCCCGGCGCACCAGGTCTTCATGACCCAGGGTCAGCGGGTCGAAGGTGCCGGGGTAGACGGCGGTGAGGAGGGTCTGGGAAGTCAAGGGGTCGCTCCAGGGGCACTGGGGTGAACGGCCCCTGATTATCCGTTGCGCTGGAACAGACGGTAGTGCACCGCCCCCGCACGCCCTTCCCGCCATAGGGACAGTCCCAATTCGGGCGGGGGCTCCAGCGCTTCCGGCGCTTCCAGATAGATCAGCCCCTGCGGCACCAGCAGCGGGGCGGCGGCGCGCAGCGCGCGTTGAAAGAGATCCTGAGCGAAGGGCGGGTCCAGCAGGACAAGGTCAAAGCTCGCGGATGCCGCACGGCCCATCCAGGCCAGGGCGTCCGCCACCTCAATCCGCATCGGCACGGTGCCGTCCTTGTCCAGACGCTTGAGGTTGGCCCGCAGCTGGGTCGCCAGACTGGCGTCTTTCTCCAGCAGGGTGACATGGCTCGCTCCGCGCGAGGCGGCTTCAAAGCCCAGCGCGCCGCTGCCCGCAAAAGCGTCCAGCACCCGCCAGCCGTTCAGGTCCTGGCCCAGCCAGTTGAAGAGGGTCTCCCGGACCCGATCCGGCGTCGGCCGCAGCCCGGGCCGATCGGCCACCGGCAGCTTGGAGCGCTTCCACACCCCACCCACGATACGGACCTCGCTAGGTCCCCGAGAAGCGGCCGCGCCGGAGCGGGCGCCGGACGCGGCACCGGCGGCGACGCCTGCACGACCCGCCCCATGGGCCGAACTGGCCTGAGGCGCGCCTGCCCGCTTCCGCGCCACGGATGCGCTCCCGGACGGAACCTGTGAGGACCGAGCTTTGCCGTCTCGACCGCTCATGGTCGAACCGTGATGCCTTGCGCTGCCATCAGCGCCTTGGCCTCGCCCACCGTGTGCTCGCCGTAATGGAAGATGCTGGCCGCCAGAACGGCATCCGCGCCGCCCTTGGTAATGCCGTCCGCCAGATCCTGCAGAGAACCGACGCCGCCCGAGGCGATCACCGGTACGGGCACGGCGTCCGCCACCGCGCGGGTCAGGTCCAGGTCGAAACCGCTGCGGGTGCCATCACGATCCATGCTCGTCAGCAGGATCTCGCCCGCGCCCAGCTCGGCCATGCGCACCGCCCAGGCCACCGCATCCAGCCCGGTGTTCTTGCGCCCGCCATGGGTGTAGACATCCCAGCCCTGGCCATCCGCCCGGCGCTTGGCATCGATGGCCACCACGATGGCCTGCGCGCCGTATTTGTCCGACGCGGCGCGGATCAGCTCCGGCTCCGCCACGGCGGCGGAATTGAAACTGACCTTGTCCGCGCCCGCATTGAGCAGCCGACGCACATCCGCCACCGAGCGCACGCCGCCGCCCACCGTCAGCGGAATGAAGACCTGGGAGGCCACCGCTTCGATGATGGGCAGGATCAGGTCGCGCCCGTCGCTGGTGGCGGTGATGTCGAGGAAGGTCAGTTCGTCCGCGCCCTGCTCGTTGTAGCGGGCTGCGATTTCCACCGGATCTCCGGCGTCTCGCAGTTCGACGAAGTTGACGCCCTTGACGACCCGGCCGCCGGTGACGTCCAGACAGGGGATGATGCGTTTGGCCAGCAAGTGCTCAGGCTCCGTTGAGTTCGTCCGCCCGGGTCTGGGCGGTGGCGAAGTCGAGATCGCCGGTGTAGATGGCCCGGCCGCAGATGACGCCCTGCACGCCTTCGGATTCGACTGCGCACAGCGACTCGATGTCCTTCAGGTTGGACAGGCCGCCCGAGGCGATCACCGGGATGCTCAAGGCCTGGGCCAGGCGCACGGTGGCATCGATGTTGATGCCGGTGAGCATGCCGTCGCGGCCGATGTCGGTGTAGATGACGCCTTCGATGCCGTAGTCCTCGAACTTGCGGGCGAGGTCGACGACTTCATGGCCGGTCAGCTTGCTCCAGCCGTCGGTGGCGACCTTGCCGTCCTTGGCGTCCAGGCCCACGATGATGTGGCCGCCAAAGGCAGACGCTGCATCCTTCAGGAAGCCGGGATTCTTCACCGCGGCCGTGCCGATGATGACGTAGGACAGGCCGTCGTCCAGGTAGCGCTCGATGGTGTCGAGGTCCCGGATGCCGCCGCCCAGCTGGACGGGAATTTCGTCACCGACCTCGCGAAGGATCGCCTTGATGGCGCCTTCATTCACGGGCTTGCCGGCAAAGGCCCCGTTCAGGTCCACCAGATGCAGGCGACGGGCGCCGGCATCGAGCCAGCGGCGCGCCATCTCGGCGGGGTCTTCGCCGAAGGTGGTGGAGTCGTTCATGTCGCCCTGTTTGAGGCGGACGCACTTGCCGTCTTTCAGGTCAATGGCGGGGATCAGCAGCATGGCCGAATACGGGTGGGAGGTGGAGGAAAGGGGTGGGGGAACGAGAAAACCTGCGGATTGGATCAGGGCTTCCAGTGCAGGAAGTTGCGGTAGAGCGCGAGCCCGAACGCGGCACTTTTCTCGGGGTGGAATTGAGTGGCAAAAATGTTATCCCGCGCCACGGCGCAGGTAAAGCGCAAGCCGTAGTCACTCTCGCCCACGCTGTGCCCGGCATCGGTGGTGCGGGCATAAAAGCTGTGCACGAAATAGAACCAGCTGTCATTGGGCACGTCACCCCAGACCGGATGCGTCCGCATCTGGTGCACGCGGTTCCAGCCCATCTGCGGCACCTTGTAACGGCTGCCATCGGGCTGGCGCTGGCCCTCCAGCTGGAAGCGCTGCACCCGGCCCGGGATCAGGCCCAGGCCCGGCGTGTCCTGCTCTTCGCTGTGGTCCAGCAGCATCTGCATGCCCACGCACACGCCCATCAGCGGCTTGTGGGCGGCCGCATGCAGCACCGCTTCCTTCAGGCCGGAGTCCTGCAGCTCGCGCATGCAGTCGCGCATCGCGCCCTGCCCCGGCAGCACCACGCGTTCGGCGGCCATCACCTCTTCCGGACGGGCGGTGATGATCACCTGCACACCCTGACCCTCGGCCGCATGCATCACGGCCTGGGAAACCGAGCGCAGATTGCCCATGCCGTAGTCCACCACGGCCACGCTGCGGGTGCCGGCCATCACAGGGTCCCCTTGGTGGAGGGAATCACCCCGGCGGAGCGGGGGTCAGGCGTCATCGCCATGCGCAAGGCTCGGCCGAAGGCCTTGAAGATGGTTTCGCACTGGTGATGGGCGTTGTGGCCCTTCAGGTTGTCCACATGCAGGGACACCAGCGCATGGTTCACGAAGCCCTGGAAGAACTCGTAGGTCAACTGGGTGTCGAAGGCGCCGATGGCACCGGAGGTGAACTTCACGTCCATCGCCAGGCCCGGACGGCCGGAGAAATCCACCACCACGCGGGACAGCGCTTCGTCCAGCGGCACATAGCTGTGGCCGTAGCGGGTGATGCCCTTCTTGTCCCCGATGGCCTGCGCCACCGCCATGCCCAGCGTGATGCCGACGTCTTCCACCGTGTGATGGCCGTCGATGTGCAGGTCGCCCTTGGCGTCGATGTCCAGGTCGATCAGGCCGTGACGGGCGATCTGGTCCAGCATGTGGTCAAAGAAGCCGATGCCGGTGGACAGATGGGCCTGGCCGGTACCGTCCAGGTTCACGCGGACGCGGATCTGGGTTTCCTTGGTGTCGCGGCGGACTTCGGCGATGCGTTCGCTCATGTTGCTTCCAGGGGCGGGGTCGGGGTTCGGAGTCGAAAGAGAGACGTAGGGGGATGCCGTGGGCTTCAGAGTGCCACAGAACCGGCCTGCTCCGCCAGCGTCGCACGCAAGGCAGTGAGCATCGTGTGGTTCTCCTGCGGCGTGCCCACCGTCAGGCGGACGCAGCGGGCCAGCAGCGGATGCATGCCCGAGACATTCTTGATCAGCACGCCACGGGCCTTGAGCCCCGCATGCACCGCATTGGCATCGGGCACCCGGGTGAGGATCATGTTGCCCTCACTGGGGAAGGCCGTCACGCCCGGCAGCTGGGCCAGCTCGGCCTGCAGGCGCTCGCGTTCGGCGCGCAGCTCGGCGGCCTGCTGGTCGTAGACATCGGCATGCTCCAGCGCGAACAAGCCGGCTTCGGCATTGAGCACGCTGATGTTGTAGGGCGGACGCAGCTTGTCGACCTGATGCACCACTTCGGCCTGACCCATCAGGTAGCCGATGCGCACCCCCGCCAGGCCGAACTTGCTCATGGTGCGCATCACCAGCACGTGGTCGTAGCGGTCCAGCAGGCCCATGGCATTGCGGGCGGCGAAGGGCTGGTAGGCCTCGTCGATCACCACCAGCCCCGGGGCGATCTGCACCAGGCGCTCGATGACGTCGGCGTCCCAGAGGTTGGCGGTCGGGTTGTTGGGATAGGCCAGGTACAGCAGCGCCGGCTGATGGGTCTCGATGGCGGCTTGCATGGCGGCTTCGTCCAGCTCGAACTGCGGCGTCAGCGGCACTCCGACGAAGTTCAGGCCCAGGTAACGGGCGGACAGCTCGTACATGACAAAACCGGGCACCGGGGCCATCACCGTCGCGCCCGGACGGGCCACGGCCAGCGACAGCAGAGAAATCAGCTCGTCCGACCCGTTGCCCAGCATGATGCCGTGATGGGCCGGCATGCCGGCGTGGCGGGCCAGGGCCTGTGCCAGTTCGCCGCTGCGCTCGCCCGGGTAGCGGTTGATGGCCACCCGGCCCAGCCGCTCGCCCAGCGCCTGCTGCAGCGATTCGGGCAGGCGGTAGGGGTTCTCCATCGCGTCCATCTTCAGCAGGCCGGCGGCGCTGTGCACCTGGTAGGCATGCAGGGCACGGACGTCGTCGCGGATGTGCTCAAGGGCGCGGGTCAGGAAGGCAGTCATGCGGAACGCTCGACACGGGCTGCGTCGGCCGGCAGGGCCCGCAGCGGATTGAGGATGGTGACGCTGTCATACAGCTGCTGATGCGGCAGCGTCAGGCTCAGCAGCAGGTCGCAGCCCTGCACCTTGGCGGCGGCCACGATCAGGGCATCGGCATAGGGCAGATTGAAGCGGCTCTCCAGGGACCAGGCCGACTCGACCGTCGCATGGTCGATCGCCCAGGGGGCCCAGCGCTGATAGCGGCGCACTTCGGCACGGGCATCCCCATTGGGCATCGGCGGGTCGATGCGGCTGGTGATGGTGCGGTAGAACTCGTTGAGCACCTGGCTGGACACACGGCCCAGGCGCTGCTGCCATAGCACCTGGAGCCAGCGCATCACCTGGGCGCGTCGCTCGGGGAAGGCGCCGTCCTCGCTCTGGATCAGCACGGAGGTGTCGACAAACACCGGGCCGGACACGGCCACGACCGGAATCTCCGCCGGCATGTCCGTCGGCAGTGGCGCCGGACACCCGGCGGCAGCGTTGCGGCGGCTCATCAGGGCAGTTCCCGGCTGGGATAGCCGCCGCCGTCCGAGGCCCAGGTGCGCTCGCGGTGCAGCCAGTCCTGTAACGCGCGCTCATAGGCGTCGTCCGAGCGCATCTTCTCGGCCAGCAGCTCACCGACAAGGCGGGAGACGCTGGTATTGCGCCGTGCGGCTTCCAGCCGCGCCCATTCGGCGACGCTGTCTTCCATGGTCACGGTCACGTTCTTCATGAGTCGGAATGCTACACGAAGTTCGTGTTGCACGAACTTCGTGTCCTCTTCATTTCCTTGGGCGGAACGCGCTTATTGGTAGGTGACGGTCACCGTCAGGCTGTCGGTATAGGTGCCGGGCGGTACGGTGAGCTGCCGGCCCGGGATCCGGCCGTAGACAGTGAAGGTGACCCCGGGTGTCAGTCCGAGCGCGTCCAGCAGCACCGAGCTGGACACCCGGCCGGTGGACGTGGTGCCATCGCCCCAGACGGTGGTGTAGTTGCTGTCGAGATAGACGTTGTAGGAAATGGTGTTCGCACCCGAGGCCATGCGGCGGGTGCTGAAGCTCGTGCCGCCGCCCTTGCCCAGGTCCACGGTGAAGGGCACGAGCAATCCGGCCACGCCGCCGCAGGTGACCTTGACGCTGCCGGTGGAATCCGTGTTGCCAAAGGCCAGCGGGTTGTAGGCCGCGAACACGATGTTGGTCACCACCACATTGCAGGTGCAGACCGCAGGCAGGCATAGCGCCTGCGCCTGGGGGGCCGACAGCAGTCCGGCCAGGCCTGTGAGCAGCGGTGCCAGATGCCGCAGCCAGAGCCCCCCGTCGTCCCACTGCGCTGCCCGTCGCTTCATGGCGCACTCCTCGTTGTGGACGCTGGCGTCGGCGTGGCCTGGCAGGTCACCACCCCCAGGTCCGGCAGTTCCCGCGCACCCGGCGGCAATTCAATGCTGGCTTCACACCCGCCGTCCGGCCATCGGACTTCCAGCCGGTGCGGTCCCGGCGCGGCACTGAGCCCCGCAACGAACGCCCGCCCGTCCAGCCCCACCGGGAAGCTGCGCATCTGGTCCACCGGGCGCAGGTCCGCCCCGGCCGGCACCGGATGCCCGTGCGCGTCCACCAACCGGAAGGTGGCCGTGCGGCTGATCCCGATGGGGAAGCGGATCAGCGAGGCGCGGCGCGCGGCGGGCGTCACCTGAAGGTCCAGCGATTCGATGTCGGCATCCAGCGGCAGGTCGTCCGCCATGACGCCCACCCGGTTGACCTGGTAGCCGCGCAGCGTGGGCAGATAGGCGCGGCCGCTGGCATCGGTGCGGGCAACCACCTGGTTGTCGTGGGTGATGCGGACATCGGGATGGTCCGCCACCTCCACCACCGCGAATCCGCCATCCACCCGGCGGCCCGCATAGACACTGCCGTCCAGCCAGGCGAGCCCACCGCCGACGCCCGCGCGCAGATCGGTGCGCCCCTGCAGACGGGACACGCCCCCGTTGAGCGCGACATGCCGGTCCTGCCATTGCGCCAGCAGCTGCCGACGTCCGCCCGAGTCGGCCAGCACCTGATATCCCAGCCCTTCCCCAGGCGGCGGGTTGTCCTGGAACTGCAGCTGCCACTGGCGCTGCGACGGTGAATCGCCGCCGCGCTGGCCCTGCCAGCTGGTGGAGATGCTTTGATGGTCGCCGATCGGCAGCGTCCAGAACAGCGACACCGCCGTGCCGCCGCCCCCACCGGCTTTCAGCATCGACAGACCGATATAGCCCCAGGCGCCAAGGCCTCGGCCCGCGTTGAGCGTCCACAGCTTTGTGGCCGGCGTGATCACGCCCTGGACCGACGGCCGCTGCGGCGCGCCCTGGTACACCAGCCCCGCACCGAGTCCCCAGCCCTGCCACTGCGTCCCCAAGGTCGCCGAGCCGCTCCAGCGCGGAGATTCCGTCAGTCCGCGCTGGACAAAGCCCACCGACGCCCGACGCACCTCCACCGCACCGCTCCAGCCGAACCCCTGGCGCTCCAGGCCCAGGGTGCCCAGCCAGCCGCCACGGGGGAGGCGCCTACCGGCGACGCCGCCCTCCGACACGCCGCCCACGCTCCCCGTGCTGCCGCCGTCACTCAGGTCCTCGCCGCCCGCCAGACGGCTGTGGCTCCGCGCCACCGAGACATTGAGCGTGCCCCAGTCCTGCAGCAGCCACAGCCCCGAGGCGCCCACGGTCTGCTGATCCGCCGCCAGCTCACCTCGCCCCTCGACGGTGAAATGCGTGTTCACCCCACGCCGCCAGGTCACCTGACCGAGCCCCTGCCCATACCGCGCGCTGTCGATGCCATAGTTCTCACGCACCCAGCCCAGCTCGAAGCTGTAGGCATCGAGCCCCGGTTTGAGCAGCGATGGGCTGATGTAGTAGGGCTGCACCACCACCTGCTCCCGTCCCAGCAGATCCTTCACCACGGTGCGGATCTCCCCCTGCCCGGTCACCAGCGGCAGGTCGGTGATGTCGAAGGGCCCGGGCTGCACCCGCCCCTGCAGGCGCTGGCTGTTGTTGACAAACACGTCCACGGTGGACGGCAGCGCCGCCTCGCCTTTGAGCGTGGGCAGGGGAAAACTCAGGAAGCCGGGACGCAGGCTGAAGTCGGACGCCCACTGCACGCCGCCCATCCGCAACGCCCGTCCCCAGCTCCCAGCCTGACTGATCACATCCCCCACCCGCAGCGTGGCGAGCCGGGCGGGCCGGTCCCAGGTCCACCGGGTGTCGAGCCGCGTCCAGCCGCTGTCACTGCGGTAGAGCATCTGATGATTGAGGTCACCCGGGCCGGTCAGCACGCCCAGCTCGGCCAGGCCGTCCAGTGCGCCGTCGCCGCCGACGCGGCGTTGCCATTGCAGGTCGTAATTGGCGAACAGTCCGAGCTGCGCCGGCAGCGTGACCTGCGTGGCGGCGCGATCCAGTTCCAGCTTCTGATTGGCGAAGGCTTGCGGCGGAGCGTCCAGTTCGAGGGTCTGGCTGAGTTCTTCCACCCGCCAGCGCACCAGCCCCCCGGGACCGTCGCTGAGGATCAGATACAGCTCGTTGTCGATCATCCGCGGCGGCAGGGACGGCGGCCGCAACATCAGCTCCTGCCAGAGCGTCTGAGGCAGGGCAAGGCCCTCGGGCACCCGCACGGCGCGCACCGTCTGAGGCCGCGGCTGCCCGTTCACCCGCAGCCCCAGCAGCAGCGTCTCGCCGAAGCGGGGCGCCGCGGCAGCACGCTCGGCGGCCAGACGCTCCAGCGTGCGCTGCAGGTCATCCGCCGACGTCTGACCGGCCGCCGCCAGCGGCGCGGCCAGCAACAGGCTGCAGCACTCACTGCGAGCCCGCGCCCAGTGCGACATGCTGCAGGCCCTGGTCGGTCAAGACCTGGAGCGTGCCGGAAGGGCTGGCAGGGGTGGCGATGCGAAAGCTTCGCTGCTCCCCGGGAAAGATCACACTCTGCGCACCCGACACCGCGAGGACCTTGCTCTCGCCAGCGGCGCCGGCCAGCCGCAACTCGCTGACCTTCATATGCACATTGCCGTTGTTGGAGACGGTGGCCACCGTGTCGCCGCTCGAAGTGCGCTGCACCTGCCAGGTCTGCTCCCGGCGCACCTGATTCGGCGCCACATACACCGGCACCCGCAGCGCCACCAGCACCCGCACCTGCCCGGACACGCGGTTCTCACTGGCGCGAGCCACCGGGACTTCGCGCAGCACCATCCGGTAGGTGGCTTCCTGTTGCAGGTCGGGCGTGCGGCGCAGACCCAGCCGCAGGATCTGCGTCTGCCCGGGCTGCAGGGTGAAGATGGGCGGATTGACGATCAACTCCTGCGTCGGCGCATCCAGGTCCTGGCCGGCCTGCCGCGTCCAGGCGATGGCCTCGGCCTGCATCACCACCACGTCGTTGCCGTTGTTGACCACCTGGACGGTGGCCCGGTCATTCTGTCGATCCAGGTGAACGTTGACCGGCATGATGCTGACATCCGCACCCCAGGCAGGCGCGCTCATGAATGCCGCCAGCAGCCAGGCGCCCAACGGCAGCCATCCGATGAACCGGTAACTCGGTGAATACCGCCAAGGAAGCGGCGGCACATTCGGTCTCATGGATCCCTCCATTGCTGTTCTCCTGTTCTGCCGTCCCTCCGCACGCGCCACCGCAGGCAGCGGCGGTGTCAATAACTGATGGTCACCGTCACCGTGTCGGTGTAGACCCCCGGCGGAATGCCGGTGAGCGACGGCAGCCGGCCATAGATGGTCACGTTCTGCGGATTGCCGGAGCCCGTCCCGCTGTAGGTGGCGCTGGCGGTGCCATTGCCCCAGACCGAGCTGCGGCCACTGTCCACATACAGTTGATAGGGCAATGAATAAGCGCCGCTCTTGAGCAGCCGACCGGTGAAGTTGGTGGCCGTCCCGGCATTGACGCCGGCATTGAGCGACAGCGTGTAAGGCGTCGTGGCGGTGCATTGCACGGTGAGGGTGGAGGTGGCGTCGACCACGGCCGCATTCACCGGATTGAGTGCATTGCCAAAGTTGAGCGTACTGCCGGAGACCGTGCAGGCGCTCGTCACCAGTACCGACGAGCCCAATGAACTGTTCACCGTGCCCGCGGTCGCATTGGGCAGGTACACGGCAGCGCTCAGACACATCCCCGCCATGGCGGGCTGGAGCCAACGCATAAGCAGCAGCGGGCTCATGGGCCCGTGATGGTTGTCCGTCCCTTGCAACCCCTGATGAGGAAGTGCCCCGCCATTGGATGCATCGTCGCGCCGCCGTCGGACCGGAAGGTCAGGAGGCGAACGCAAGTGCAGGCTAGAGGCGACGGCTATGAAATGCAAGCCACCCGAACGTCATGCCCGTTTCATCGAGGAGACAACCGCTGTACGTCAATGACTGACTGCTGAGTGGAGAGCCCTGACGCGCTCAGCGCAGCAAACTTTCACACGGGTTGGCCCACTCCCTCCATGGGGGGGGTGACGTCCGTGAAATTCGTCATCGCGTGACGCGTACGTTTGGGATTCAATACCGTTCATCGACTCACAAACGCCTTGCAGCCCAGGTCTGGGTGTCAGGACTGAAGCCTTCACTTCCGTCTCATGAACCCCGTGCTCCGGTTTCGTTCTTCCCGCTCAACTCGACCTCTCTCCTGCCAGCGACTCCTGCGCGCGATGCGCCTGAGCGCAGCTCTCGGCGCAGGCGCCCTGATGAGCCTGCCGACCATGTCGGCACCCAGCAGCGCAAGCGGCAGCCTTGAGGTCGGCGCCACCATCGTGGTGGCCTGCACTGTCTCCGGCAGCACCCTGAACTTCGGGACGGCGATTGATCCGCTGCAGAGCAATGGCGCCATCGACGCCAGCACCAACCTCTCGGTCACCTGCACCCGTACCACGCCTTACAGCGTCGCGCTGAGTGCCGGTGCCCATGCGGGCGGGCTCAATGCCTTTGGCTCTCGGGCCATGAAAAGTGGCACGCACACGCTGGCCTACCAGCTTTATCTCGATGCCGCCCGCAGCCAGGTGTGGGGCAACGGGACCAATAGCAGCGTCTACACCGGCACGGGCACCGGCAGCATCCAGCAACTGACCATCTATGGCCGACTGCCGTCCGTCGCCCAGGCAGCGCCCGGGGACTACAGCGACACGGTAACCGTCACCATCACCTATTGATTCGCGCCGCGCGCGAATTGAGAGGATGGCGAAAGGGCCGCTCCTCTCCCCTGATCACGCGGACGCCGACCGGTAGCGCTCCAGCCAATGCGCATACGGCGCCGGGAGCACCCACGCCGGGCGGTCCTGCTGCAGCTTCATGGCGACGTGGTACGGCCAGTGCGGATTGGCCAGTTGGGCACGCCCAACCATCACCAGGTCCATCTGGCCCGACGAGACCGCATGCTCGGCCAGTTCCGGCGTGTCGATGCCCCAGGACGACGCGACCGGCAGACCGGCTTCACGGCGCACCCGCTCGGCGATCGGACCGAGAAACGCCGGCCCCCAGGGGATCTGCGCGTCAGGCGTGGAAAAGCCGACGCTCACATTCAGCAGGTCCAGGCCTTCGTCCCGCATCTGGCGGGTCAGGCCGATGGCTTCGGCCAGCGTCTCTTCATCTCGCCCATCGAATTCAATGACACCAAACCGCGCGGTCAGCGGCAGCGACTCCGGCCACACCTGACGCACCGCCTTGAGCGTTTCCAGCAGGAAACGTCCGCGGTTGGCCGCACTGCCGCCGTAATCGTCGGTGCGCTGATTGGCATGTACCGAGAAGAAGCTCTGCGCCAGATAGCCGTGCGCAAAGTGCAGCTCCAGCCACTGGAAACCGGCATCCCGGGCGCGCCGCGCGGCGGCCACAAAGGCGGCCTGCACCCGCTGGATGTCGTCCAGCGTCATCGCCTGCGGCACCCGCGGCAGATGCTTGCCAAAGGCCACGGCGGACGGAGCCATCGGCGTCCAGGCGCGAGGATCCCCTGCCGGAATGTGGTCATCGCCCTCCCAGGGCCGATGGGCGCTGGCCTTGCGGCCCGCATGGGCGATCTGGATGCCGGCCACCGCGCCTGCGGCCTTGATGGAGGCAGCAATCTCGGCCAGTCCCTGCGCATGGGCGTCGCTCCACAGCCCCGTACACCCCGGGGTGATGCGTCCTTCCGGCAGCACGCCGGTGGCTTCGACGATCACCAGACCGGAGCCGCCGCGCGCAAGCCCGGCGTAGTGCGCCCGATGCCAATCGGTGACGAAGCCGTCCTCGGCGCTGTACTGGCACATCGGCGGCACCGCGATGCGGTTTCGCAACGTGACGCTCTTCAGGGTGAAAGGGGAAAACAGACTTGACATGAAACTCTCGGCAAAGGGGAAACAACCGGGCGACCCAGGGCCCAACCCAAGGACCAGGCACACCGGGCCAGATCACTTGAGGCCGCCCGGACCGCTTGCAAGTCGCCGAGGCGGTAAAAAGCGGCTCCGGAGTGCGACAAGGGCGCATGTCGGACGATTGCAGGCATCCACCGGTGTTTACCGCGGCCCGGCTCGTCCGCTAGACGAATGGATCACACACCTTGATGAAGGTCCTGGCCAGCCCCAAGCGCCGAGCGTGGTGAGGTCGCCACATCCCGAGGTGGGGACCGCCCCGGCAATGTGACCTTCGTCCTTAGGCATTTCGGGATCGGCTCCTTAAACTTCTTTGCAACTAAAAGCAATTCGGGCAAAGAAACCATGCTTCTCCCTCTCCGAGTCTGGTGGGCTGGCGTGCTGACGGCGGTGTCCTGCGGCGTGCTGGCGCAGGTGCCTTATGTGTTCAGCTACAACCCCGGCCCCAACCGCGGCACCAAGTGGGTGGTCAAGGCCTCGGACGGTCTGACCGAGTCTGCCGCCTCGGTGCTGACCGATGCACCGCGGCCGGTCTGGGCGCGGGTCTGCTACACCATCGGCCCCTCGGACAGCACGGTGACGCTCTATGCCCAGACGGGCACCAAAGAGCCCAAAGGCACCGAAGTCGCCTGGGGCGGCTGTGCCGACATCTTCGGCACCAGCATCTGGATCGGCAATCCACATGGCCAGCCGGTCGGTGGTTATTACGGCATCGCACCGGCCACGCCGGCCCCCTGATCCATCTTTCACGCCTCTCATCCCATCATCCCCCTGGCGCGGCGGACCCGTGGTGTCCTTGCGCCGTCCTTTCGCCTGTTCCCTGAAGAACCCCTCTGGAGGAATTCCATGTCCGCAGTCCTTGCTCCCCTTGCCCGGTCGGTCCTGAAGCCCGCGCTCCTGCTGTCTCCGCTGCTGCTGGCTGGCTGTCTGGCCACCGCCCCGACGATGGGCGAGAACAAGGGCACGGTGTCCGGTGCCGCCGGCGGCGCCACCGCCGAGAACCAGAACTCCCAGCTGGAGCATTGCGACGAATCGCTGGGCACCCTGTCGCTGTACGAAGACCCGGCCGCGCCGTGGTGGTCGGCCATGCGCGAACGTCAGCTGGGCTCGACCCTGCCGGTCATCCGCCTGATGGTGCAGCAGAGCAACTGCTTCGTGGTGGTGGAGCGCGGCAAGGCCTTCGCCAACATGGAGCGTGAACGCGCCCTGATGCAGTCCGGCGAGACGCGTGCCGGCAGCAACTTCGGCCAAGGCCAGATCGTGGCGGCCGACTACACGCTGACGCCGGAAGTGCAGTTCTCCGGCAAGACCGGCGGCGGCGGTGGCGGCATCGGCACCGGTGCCCTGGGCCTGATCACCGCCGTGGCGGCCAGCGTCAACCAGAACGAAGCCTCCACCACCCTGCTGCTGGTGGACAACCGCTCGGGCGTGCAGATCTCCGCGGCGGAAGGCACGGCCAAGAACTTCGACTTCGGCGTGCTCGGCGGCGGCCTGTTCGGCAACACCGCCGTCGGTGGCGGCGCCTATGCCAAGACCCCGGCCGGCAAGGTGGTGACGGCCGCATTCGCGGATTCGTTCAACCAGATGGTCAAGGCCCTGCGCAACTACAAGGCGCAACAGGTCAAGGGTGGCCTGGGCACCGGCGGCCGCCTGGGCGTCTCCGGCGGCTCCACCGCCGCCTCCAAGGAAGCCGACGCCGCCGCCACCTCGACGGCCAAGCCCGCTAGCGCCACCAAGCCGGCAGCCAAGAAGGCCGCGCCGAAGCCTTCCACCACCACGACGCCGCCGGCCAGCAAGTAAGGCCCTGGTGTTTCGGAGCGGCGCGCCGTCCTGCGCCCCCCTCGAGCCTGCTGAGGCGGGGAGCCGGGCGCGCGCTGCACCGAATCGCGGACTTCGGTCCGCGGCGCCGCGACGCCCCGCAACGCACCGCACCCAACGCATCGCCGTGAAGATGGCGCCTGGCCCGGCTGACCTGGGAACCCGGGTATTGCCGCCTCTGGCTTGAATCGGCGTCAGCACCAGCGGCGTGCGTCAGATCGCGCCCGGTGCATGCGGTGACTCATGCCGGTGCATCGCCCTCGCACCCGATGGCCACGCCGATCCCCAGTCCTCTGGCGCGTTGTCACCGCCGCTTACATCCTCGTCCGCTGCCGTACGACGACCTAGGGACAATTCGGATGGCGGGCGCTCCGGCTTCCCCGTGTCCCTTGTTCCGTGTCGCTCATGCATCCGTTCAGGCCCGCCGCTTGCTCTACGGTGTACATCGCGACGACCTCATGTTCCAAATGACCTCCTGAAAGGGGCTGCATGCTTGCGCGCGTCGTTCCCGGCGACCCACGCGTTCTCACCGCGCTGCTCAACAGCGTTGCTCAGGCCTGCGGTGCGCAGGGGTGCGAGCTGGTGTGGGACGGCCAGGTCATGGCCCGCGGAGAGGGCTCCGCCAGCGAAGTGCTGGCCGCGCTGGATGTGCAGTGGGAGCATGCGGAGGCCCAGTTGCGCGTCATGGCGGACCAGGCGCGGCCGCTCACCCGGGACGAGATGCGGGCGTTTCACACCGCCACCCAGACGGTGCAGTCTTATCTGGCGGCCACCGCCCGCGGTGTTGCGCAGGCCGCGGACCTGCCGCTCAGCGACAAGCTGCTGGCCGCGCTCGAATACCTGTCCGATGCCCTGATTCTGCTGCGGGCCGACGGCACCGTGGAATTCGTCAACGCCGCCTTTGAACAGGCGACGCAGCGCTCACGCCGGTCCCTGGTCGGGCGGCCCTATCAGGAATGCTTTCCGGCCAGCGCGCTCCAGCGGCTGGAGGGCGAGGCCCGGCCGGCCCTCCTGGCCGGGAAGCCCTATGCCTTCGAGGACTACATCGAACGGCTGCAAAAGTGGTTTGAGTTCCGCACCTTCCCATGCGCCGAGGGTGCGATCGTGCTGCTGATCGACATCACCAGCCGCAAGTCCGATGAAGCGGCACGTCAGCAGCTGGAAGACAAGCTCCTGCGCGCCCAGCGCATGGAGAGCCTGGGCACCCTCGCGGGCGGCATCGCCCACGACTTCAACAACATCCTGGCGGCCATCCTCGGCCACGCCGGCATGGTGGCGGACGAAGCCGCGGAAGGATCGCCGCTGCGGGACCACATGGACCAGATCCGCCGCGCCGGCTCCCGCGCCCGCGAACTGGTGCAGCGCATCCTCGCCTTTGCCCGTGGGGGCGGTGAGGAATTCAGCCGCCAGCCGCTGCAGCCGCTGGTGCGGGAAGCGGTGGACCTGCTGCAGGCCACCTTGCCCTCCTCGGTGCGGATGAAGGTGGATCTGGGTGACGAGTCCTGCGTGGCCACGGTCAGTCCGTCGGAGATGCAGCAGCTGGTGCTCAACCTCTGCACCAATGCGTGGCAGGCGATGGAAGGCAGCCAGGGCACCATCCACATCCGGCTGCGCTGCATCACCGTGCACACACCGCGGGTCTGCACCATCGGTCAACTGGCGCCGACGCAATATGCCGAGCTGTGTGTCGAAGACGACGGCGCGGGCATGACCGACGCGGTCAAGGCGCGCCTGTTCGAGCCCTTCTTCACCACCAAGCCGCGCGGCCAGGGCACCGGTCTGGGCCTGCACATGCTGCACGGCATCGTGGATGTCCACAGCGGTGCCATCGACGTGCGCTCCACCCCGGGCGTGGGCACCTGCTTCATGGTCTATCTGCCGGTGGTGGAAGCGCAGGGGCCGGTGAAGGTCGAAGCGCTGCAGATGGCGATGCGGCCGGGCCACGGCGAGTCCGTGGCTTATGTGGACGACGATCCCATCGTGCTGATGATGGTGGAGCAGCTGCTGCTCAAGGCTGGCTTTGATGTCACCGCCTTTGCGTCACCGGACGAATTCCTGGTCGCCATGCGTGCGGCGCCTGGCCGCTTCCAGGTGCTGGTGACCGACTTCAACATGCCCAGCATGAACGGCGCCGAGCTGGCGGTGGCCGCACGCGCACTGGATCCGTCCCTGCCCATTGTGGTGACGACCGGCTTTGTGTCGGAAGAGCTGGAGGCTGCGGCGGCGTCGCTGGGTCAGATGGCGGTGCTGCAGAAGGCCCGCTCCTATGAAGAGCTGGCCGAGCTGACGGCGCTGGCCGCGCAAGGCTTCCCCGAGAGCCGCTTCGGCGACACAGGCCTGGCGATGTTGTGAGCCGGTATCGGCTGACACCCCTGACGTGCATCGCGTGCACCGTGCAGGCCGGGTGAGACCCGCCAGCCGTGCAATCCGTGTAATCCGGGAGTTCGGTTCACGAGGCGAGAGCGGTTGACACGGTAAGAGCCGTTGACGGCGCGCGCGTCGCTCAGTCGTCGTTCAGTCGTCGCGCTCGGCAGCCGGTGGGCTGGTGCCCAGCGGAGCGCCGTGCGGAGGGTCGTGCGCAGAGCCGGCCGACAGCGGCACGCCCTCACGCGGCCGCACCACCAGCACCTTCAGCGCCCGCTCCGGGTCCACATCCTCATACGCCGCCGGATTCGGCAGCCGCTGCACGATTTCGAAGCCCGGCGCTTCCGTGCCGATCAGCTCCCGCAGGAAACCAGTGTCCAGCTTGGGTGTGTTCAGGCAGACCAGGGCCTGTCCGGTCGGGGCGACCAGTTCCGGGAGACGCCGGATCAGCCGCGCATAGTCCTTGGTTGCGACGAAGCTGCCCTTCTGGAAGCTGGGCGGGTCCATGATGACCAGGTCATATGGACCGCCCCGCCGGATCTTTGCCCAGGAGTTGAAGATGTCGTGGGCCAGGAACTGCGCACCATCGGCCACGCCGTTGAGCTGATGATTGCGACGTCCGATGGAGAGGGCCCCGGACGCCATGTCCACATTCACCACCTCGGCCGCCCCCGCCTGCAGCGCCACCACCGAGAACGCACAGGTGTAGGCAAACAGGTTGAGCACCTTGCCACCCGGATGGGCCTGCGCCCAGCGCCGCACCCATTGGCGACCCTCGGCCATGTCGAGAAAGAAGCCGTGGTTCTGACCCTGCAGCAGATGCACACCGAAACGGGTGCCGCCTTCCTCCACCACATGCGCCTGCGGCACGCTGCCGGCCATCAGCCGGTTGTGCACACGGAATTCGTCGCGGTGCTGGAAGACCCAGTTCAGCGGCTCCCCCGGTGCGATCTCGGCCCAGCGCCGATGCAGGGCGCTGTCGAGCGTTTGCAGGTCCTCGTCCGGCACCGGCGCAAAACTGGTCAGCAGCAGCACCGGCGGGAAGGCGTCCAGCGACCACTGCTCATGGCCGGGATACCGCCCGCCCCGGCCATGAAAAAGTCGCGCCGCCTCGGTCGGGCGGCGCATCGTGGCAATGTGGTCGAGCAGGGCTTGCATGAAGACGGGACGGGCGCTGAAACAACCCGTCAGTGTAGTCAGCGCGCCAACGGGTCAGGACTTGCCGAGCAGTGCATACGGCCCGCCCTTCTCCAGGGCACGCTGATACGCCGGCCGCGCATGGATGCGCTCGAGGAAGGCGGTGATGCGCGGCTGACGTGCCACCTCGCCGCCGCGCGTCGCAGCGGCTTCCAGCGGGAAGCTCATCTGCACATCGGCGGCGGTGAAGCTGTCTCCGGCGAACCAGTCGCTCTTGCCGAGCTCGGCCTCCACATAGTTCATGTGGTTGGTGATCTGCGGCATCACGAATGACGACTTGGCTTTGCCCGCGATCGCCTTGGCGATCGGCTTGATGAAGAAGGGCATCGGCCCGGCCTCGATGCGGTCGAAGACCAGCTTGAGCAGCAGCGGCGGCATGGCCGAGCCTTCGGCATAGTGCATCCAGTAGCGGTAGCGCAGCGCCTCGGGCGTGCCGGGCGCAGGCTTGAAGCGGCCCTCGCCATAACGATCCACCAGATACTCCAGGATGGCACCGGATTCAGCGATCACCAGATCGCCGTCGGTCACCACGGGAGACTTGCCCAGCGGATGCACCCGGCGCAGCTCGGGCGGCGCCAGCATAGTCTTCGGGTCGCGCTGATAGTGCTTGATCTCGTAGGGCAAGCCCAGTTCTTCGAGCAGCCACAGGACCCGCTGCGAGCGGGAGTTGTTGAGGTGGTGGACGGTGATCATGGGCGCAGTCTACTGAACGAAGGCAATGGCATTGAAAAGGCGCTGCAGCTTCTCCGCACGGCTGGGCGCCACGAACTGCCGGGCCCAGGCGAGCCGGCCCAGCAGGGGTGCCCGCAGCGACATCGGCACCTGGGCCTCATGGCCCAGTCGATGCAGCTGCGCGCGCAGGCGATCGTAATCAGGTCGGGAGAGATGCGGTGTCTCGTTGACGACCAGACCGGTCACCGTCTGCCGGCCGCCGGCGCGCATCAGGCGGGTTTTGTCGGCGCGCAGCACAAAACCCTCGTCCTCCACGATGGCGCGGACCCAGGCATGCAGGCTCACGGCGTCCAGGCCCTCGGTGGTGGGGCCCGAGAACACCAGGTCATCGGCATAGCGCGAATACTGGGCGTTGAAGCGGACTGCCAGACCGTCCAGCCGCAGGTCCAAAGCGAAGGCGCACAAATTGGCCAGCACCGGCGACGTGGGGGCGCCCTGCGGCAGATGCGCGGAAGCCAGCCGCCGGGCCTCCAGCCAGCTCAGACCGCCCTCGTCCCGCAGGCGCTCCCGCACCGCTCGCGGCGTGCGCACGGTGCAGAGGGTGGTGAGGGTGTCCGCCACCGCCTCGGTGAAGCCCAGGGTGCGGAACAGCGCGCGGATGCGGGCTGCGCCGATGCTGGGGAAGAAATCCTTCAGGTCGAATCTGAAGACCCAGGCCTGCCCCGCATGCATCCGGGCGTGGCCGGCGACGTTGCGCCCCGCCACGAAGCCCTGTGCAGCCTCATGCACCGGCACCCGATCCAGCAGGGTGCGCAGCAGACGTCGCTGGACCGCCTTCAAGGCGGGAAGTGGCGCTTCGATCAGGCGCAGGCCACCACTGCGTTTGTCCACCAGCAGGGAGCGGTAGTGCGCAGTCGCCTGGACCCTTGGCCGGTGGGGCGTCGGGTCCGCTTCCCGGAAGCGCTGGGCCGGGCCGGCGAGCACCTCCAGCATGGACAGCTCCAGGCCCAGGCCAGCCGCCAGATCCGCCAGCGTATGCCACGGTGGCAGGGGCAGGTGCTCCAGGGCAAACGGTGGGGGCCTCATGCGCGAGGGGCGAAGCAGCAGACGCCGCACATGGACGGGCGGACGTTCCGGATCGAAGCCCGCCACGAACGCCGGCATGAGTTCCAGGTGATCTGCCAGCAACCGGGGCGTCATCTGCTGCCAGACCGGCAGGCTCAAGCGGGCGAGCTGCTCGCACAAGGGCAGCAGCCAGGCTCGATGCTCAGCGCCGAGGCAGGCGGTGGCCCGACCCAGCAGCGCCGAGGCCGTGCGCCCGCCGGGTGCGTCATCATCGGTCTGACAGGCGCGGGCCAGTGACAGCGCGATCCAGCGGGAATAGGTGAGCGGTGCCGGAGGCGTCATCAATCGTAGGGAGCTGATCAGGGTGACTCCCGTCCACCAACGAGCCGGTCCTGCGATTTCTCCGATGCGCGCAGCGCATTGCCGAAGGCGCGCCGGAATGCCTCACTCTGAAAAATGCCACGGGGATGCCCCGCGGCCCGAAAGCCGAAGCCTTCGACATGCTTGGCGGACAAGAGTCGCGCGGATTATGGCCAAAGAATTTGACAGGTCGGCACCCGACTTGCCCTTGACCGCGCACCAGGACGCCCCGCCTGGCCGGACGCCGCACATGCACACCTTCGAATGGATCATTGCCCTGTTGCTGGGCGCCGCCTTGCTCGCGATGCTCGCGCGGCGGATCGGTGCGCCCTCGCCGGCCCTGCTGGCGCTGGGCGGCATGGCGCTGGCCTTCTGGCCCGGCAGTCCGACCTGGACGCTGGACCCCGAACTGGCGCTGGCCCTGTTCGTGGCGCCCATCCTGATGGACACCGCCTATGACGCCTCCAAGCGGGACCTGAAAGCCAACTGGCGGCCGGTGGCGGGCCTGGTGCTGGCGGCGGTCGGCACCACCGTGGTGATGGTGGCGCTGGTGAGCCGGTGGCTGATTCCGGACATGCCCTGGGCGGTGGCGGTCGCGTTGGGGGCCATCGTCGCGCCGCCGGATGCAGCGGCGGCCACTGCGGTCATGCGGCAGTTGCGGCTGCCGTACAAGGTGCTCAACATCCTGGAAGGCGAAAGCCTGCTCAACGATGCAAGCGCGCTCCTCATCTACCGCCTCGCGCTGATGACGGCGATGGCGGGACCGCCCAGCGCCGGAACGCTGGCGCCGATCCTTTTGATGACGGTGTTTGGCAGTGTGGTGGCGGGCGTGGCCTTCGCCTATCTGCTGCGGCCGCTCACCCGCCGCATGGCGCACGCGCCCACGGCCCTGGTGATCCAGTTCTGCTGCACCTTCGGCGTCTGGATCGCGGCGGAGAAGCTGGGCCTCTCCGGCATCCTGACGATGGTGGCCTTTGCGATGACCAGCTCACGGGGCGGCGGCTCCGCGATTGCGGCGCGACTGCGGGTGCCGATCTTCGCGGTGTGGGAAACCGTCGTGTTTGTGCTGAACGCCTTTGCCTTCGTGCTGATCGGCCTGCAGCTGCGTCCCATCTGGCAGCGGCTGGGCGACTCCGGCACCCATCAGGAGGCGGTGGTGTTTGCCACCGTGGTGCTGGCGGTGACCGTTCTGGCACGGGTCGGCTGGGTCATGACCTACAGCGCCTTCACCGCCCGCCACAGCGGATTGGCCGACAGCGCCCGCACCCATCCGGCCTGGGCGGGCGGCATGGTGCTGTCCTGGGCCGGCATGCGCGGCATCGTCACACTGGCGGCGGCCTTTGCGGTGCCGGAGCAACTGCCGGACGGCTCGCCCTTCCCTTATCGCGACCTGATCCTGCTGAGCGCCTTCGCCGTGGTCTTCGGCACATTGGTGTTGCAGGGGTTCACCCTCAAGCCGCTGATCCGCTGGCTCCGCATGGAGGACAACGACCCGGTCGGCCAGGAGGTGCGAAGCGCCCGCATCCAGATCTACCAGGCGCTGCTGGCGTCCATCGAGCATGACACCTCCTTCCCGGCCGGGCTGCTGCGCAAGGAATACCAGGCGGTGGTGGACATGAATGCGCGCGACACCACCGAGCTGCCGCTGGAGGAGGTGCCCGGCGGGCCGCTGCGTCGGCAGGCAATTGCGGTGGCGCGCACCAAGGCGGTGGAGCTGCGCGAGCAGGACGTGATCGGTGATCACGCCTACCGGGTGCTGATTCAGGAGCTGGACTGGGCGGAGCTGTCGGCAGGAGGCGCGGTGGAAGATTGATCCTCACCATTCGCGGTTGTCAGCCGAATCGGCTCACGTGTGGAGCCGATTCACTGAATCTGCGGCTCCTCTCCGGAGCCGAATTGGCAGATCTGCCGCGCAAGGCCGCTTTTCCCTGGCGAACCCGACTTCCAAGATCGGGTTTGCCGAAGGGTTGGGCGACTACTGCCGGTGCCAAGGGCTGAGCGGCTATCACCGCCATTGAAACTGTTGTGTCCCAGACCAAGATCATCGTCGTAACCTTCGGATCTGCCCTCTCACTGATGTCTCACCGATGTGCGGGAACCTGATCCCGCCACTCACCGAGGAGAAGCCGATGACAACCGAAGCCAAGTGCCCCGTGGCCCACGACAAGCCCAAGACCGCCCGCACCAATTCAAACTGGTGGCCAGACGCGCTCAACGTGGGCCTGCTGCACCAGCATTCCGAACTGTCTGACCCGATGGTGGAAGACTTTGACTACCGCCGGGAATTCCAGACCCTGGACCTCTCCGCTGTCATCCAGGACCTGCATGCCCTGATGACCGACTCGCAGGACTGGTGGCCCGCCGACTACGGCCACTACGGTCCGTTCTTCATCCGCATGGCCTGGCACTCCGCCGGCACCTATCGCATCTTCGACGGCCGTGGCGGCGCCCGCTCCGGCGAGCAGCGCTTTGCCCCGCTCAACAGCTGGCCGGACAACGGCAACCTGGACAAGGCCCGCCGCCTGCTGTGGCCGATCAAGCAGAAGTACGGCCGCAAGCTCTCCTGGGCCGACCTGATGATCCTGGCCGGCAACGTGGCCCTGGAATCGATGGGCTTCAAGACCTTCGGATTCGCCGGGGGTCGCGAAGACATCTGGGAACCGCAGCCGATCGACTGGGGTCCGGAATCCACCTGGCTCGGCGACGAGCGCTACAGCGGAGACCGCGAACTGGCCAATCCGCTGGCCGCCGTGCAGATGGGCCTGATCTATGTGAACCCGGAAGGCCCCAACGGCAAGCCGGACCCGGCCGCTTCCGCCCGCGACATCCGCGAAACCTTCGCCCGCATGGCGATGGATGACGAAGAAACCGTCGCGCTGGTCGCCGGGGGGCATACCTTCGGCAAGGCCCACGGCGCCGGGGAAGCGCACCACGTGGGAGCCGAACCGGAAGGCGCCAACATCGAAGAGCTGGGTCTGGGCTGGAAAAGCCAGTTCGAAAGCGGCATCGGCGCGCACACCATCACCAGCGGCATCGAAGGCGCCTGGACGCCGACGCCCACCCAATGGGACAACACCTACTTCGAGACGCTGTTCGGCTATGAATGGGAACTGACCCGGAGCCCGGCCGGTGCCCATCAGTGGCGGCCCAAGGACGGCGCCGGGTCCACCACCGTGCCCGACGCCCACATCCCCGGCAAGACGCACGCGCCGATGATGACCACCGCCGACCTGGCCCTGCGGGTGGACCCGATCTACGAAAAGATCTCCCGCCGCTTCATGGCCGACCCGGCCCTGCTGGCCGACGCCTTCGCCCGCGCCTGGTTCAAGCTGACCCACCGCGACATGGGTCCGAAGACCCGCTACCTCGGCCCGCTGGTGCCCAAGGAAGATCTGATCTGGCAGGACCCGATCCCTGCCGTGGACCATCCGCTGGCCAGCGAGCAGGACGTGGCCGCGCTGAAGAAGACGCTGCTGTCCGCCGGTCTGTCGGCGCAGCAGCTGATCAAAACGGCCTGGGCCAGCGCGTCCACCTTCCGCGGCACCGACCTGCGCGGCGGCGCCAACGGGGCCCGCATCCGGTTTGCACCGCAGAAGGATTGGGAGGTGAATGAACCGGCTGATGTGGCGCAGGTGCTGGGCAAGCTCACCGAGATCCAAAAACAGTTCAACGGCGCACAGTCCGGCGGCAAGAAGATCTCTCTGGCCGATTTGATCGTGCTGGGCGGGACCGCGGCGGTGGAAGCCGCTGCCCATGCAGCCGGTCATCCGGTCACCGTGCCCTTCACACCGGGCCGCATGGACGCGCTGCTGGAGCAGACCGACGTCAATGCCTTCAAGGTTCTCGAGCCGGCCGCCGATGGGTTCCGCAACTACTTCCGGGTAGGCCCGAGCCCCAGCGCAGCCACTGCGCTGATCGACCGCGCCGCGCTGCTCACGCTGACCGCGCCGGAGATGACGGTGCTGGTCGGCGGCTTGCGGGTGCTCGGGGCCAACTATGGCGGCTCGTCGCTGGGCGTCTTCACCCAGCGCCCCGGCCAATTGACGCCTGACTTCTTCAAGAACCTGCTGGACATGCGCACCGCCTGGAAGAAGTCGGAGACGCAGGCCGGGGTGTTTGAAGGTCGCGACCGCAAAACCCAGGAGCTTCGCTGGACGGCCACGCTGGCCGATCTGGTGTTCGGATCGAATGCGCAGCTGCGCGCGCTGTCCGAGGTCTATGCGTCCAGCGACGGCGAGGCGCAGTTCGTGAGCGACTTTGTGGCCGCCTGGACCAAGGTCATGAACCTGGACCGCTTCGACATCAAGAACCGGGTCTGACGCTTCAGTGTCTGGGTTGAGGCCGGGGTCGGCGTCGGCATGAGGTCGGCGCCGACGCCGGTGTCAGTGTGCGCGTGGGGCCCGCGATCACTGCCGTGCCCCATGCCATCACGAAGGCGTCACTTCTGCTTGTCGCTCCACAGCACACCGCCGGTGGCCCAGTTCTGACGGGCGATGTCGAAGAAGACCACATCCACTGCATCCGGGCTGCCGCCCAGCACCCGGACGCAGGCGGCGGTCAGTTCCTTGGCCAGTTCCGCCTTCTGCTCCGGGGTACGGCCTTCAAAGAGTTCAACGCGCAAGGTGGGCATGGTGAGGTGTCCGGTGAGGGTGAATGGACCTGCCATTGTGCAAGAGCCGCCCTGCCCCTCCGTCGCCGCCCCCTGACGACGCGTGATGAGGCAGCGCGGCGATGAATCGCCAGCCTTTGGCAAGTCGTGACATTCATCACGGACAGCACCCTCTCCCTGCCAAAAACTGCAGCTCAATCCCCCGGAGTGGTGAGCAGTTTCGGCATCTCCACCGATGGCGACCGCCTGACTTCGCTGACAGAATGCTCCCAACTAAAACGAGGGAGTGATCATGTCGGGAAACACGGATCAGCGCTTTGCCGCACCGGAAGCCTTTGTCGAGGATGTGGGCACCTCCGGCGGCGTTCTGGCGGGCCGCGGCGTGCGGCTGGTCGCCGCGCTGCTGGATGGGGTGCTGCTGGGCGGCATCGTGTTTGGCCTGATGGCGGCGTCGCCGACCATCAGTCGCCTCCTGTCGCCGGAAAACCCGTCCTACTTTGCTGTCCATTGGAGCGGTCTGCTCATCGGCCTGCCGCTGTTCCTGCTGGTGCAGGGCTGGACCCTGGTCTCCCGTGGCCAGACCCTGGCCAAGATCGTTTTCGGCCTGCGCATCGTGCGCACGGACGGCTCCAAGGTGGACCCCTTCCGCATCCTCGGTCTGCGTTATGGCGTGGGCTATCTGACAGCCATCACCACCGGCACGCAGATGCTCTACGGCCTGATCGACGCGCTGCTGATCTTCCGGGAATCGCGCCAGTGCCTGCATGACACGATTGCCGACACGAAGGTCATCAAGCTCTGAGCCTCGTGTCCGCCGCTCCTGACCTGCGGGTCGATACGCTCACGCCGGTCGAGACGCCGGAAGGCATCGTGCTGTCCCTGCGACCGGCGGGCCTGGTGTCGCGCAGCATGGCCTTCCTGCTGGACCTGATGTTCCGGTTGATCATCGACTCGGTCCTGGCCGTGGCGTTGTTGGGGCTCGGACGCCTGGGGGTGGGCCTGTTCCTCATCGGCATGTTTGCCGTGGAGTGGCTCTACCCGATTTTCTTTGAACTGACCCGCGCCGGCGCCACGCCCGGCAAGCGCGTCTTCGGACTGCGGGTGGTGATGGACAACGGTCTGCCGATCACGCCGGCTGCCTCGGTCACCCGCAACCTGCTGCGCGCTGCCGACTTCCTGCCGGTGGCCTATACCTTCGGCATCATCACCCTGCTGCTCAACCGCGACTGCAAACGCCTGGGCGATTTGGCCGCGGGCACGCTGGTCGTTTATGCCGCGCCGGTGGTCCTGCACGACCAGCCGCCGGAGGCGCCCAGCCTCGCGCCGGCCCGCCCGCTCAACCAGCAGGAGCAGGCAGCCATCCGCGCCTGGGCCGGACGCGCCCGCCGACTCACGCCGCAGCGTTTCGAGGAACTCGCCCAACTGGCTGCGCCCGTGCTTCCACCACAGGACCCGTTGCAGGCGCAGAACCCGCTGGCGCCTCGCCGCAACGCCAGCGACCAACTGCTGGGCGTCGCCCAGTGGCTGATGGGAAAACGTGCATGACCCCGATCCGATTTGAAGCCGAGTACGGCGTCATGTGGGACGCCTTTGCCGAGCAGATCCAGGTCGCCCAGAACGGCAAGCCGGTGGACGGCGCGTTGCTCGCCGCTCGCTATCGCCGGGTGTGTGAACACCTCGCCCTGGCACAGTCACGCGCCTATCCGGTGCACCTGCTCGCGCGGCTGGAGACCCTGGCGCAGGACGCCCATCAGATCATCTACCGGCGGCAGGATTTCGGCCTCGCCGCGCTGGGCCAACTGCTGCGGGTGAAGATTCCTCAGGCGGTGCGTGATCAGCGCATGTATCTGCTGGCCGCCTTCCTGCTGTTCACCGTGCCGCTGGTGGTGAGCTTCGTGCTCGCACTCACGTCGGCGGACTTCCCGCTGCGGGTGCACAGCGCACAGCAGCTGAGGAACTTCTCCAGCATGTATGCCGACGGCAAGGAATCGATCGGCCGCCTGCGCGACGGCGGCTCCGATGTCCAGATGTTCGGCTTCTACATCTTCAACAACATCGGCATCGGCCTGCGCTGTTTTGGCGCCGGCATCCTGGCCGGTGTGGGCAGCGCCTTTGTCCTGCTCTTCAATGGACTGCAGATCGGCACCATCGCGGGCTATCTGCATCACGCCGGACTGGGTCACAACTTCTGGCCGTTTGTCGCCACCCATTCCGCCTTCGAGCTGACCGGCGCGGTACTTTCCGGCGCCGCGGGTCTGCGACTGGGCCTGAGCTGGCTGGCACCCGGACGGCGCAGCCGCCTGGAAGCACTGAAGCTGGCCGCCCGGGAGGCGGTGCTGGTGATTTACGCCGCTTTTTTCCTGCTGGCCGTGGCGGCCGGCTTCGAAGCCTTCTGGTCGTCCGCGGCCTGGGTGGCGCCGTGGGTCAAGTTCACCGTCGCCGGCTTGTGCTGGCTGCTTGTGGTGCTGTGGCTGGGTCTGATGGGACGGGGAGCACAGCGTGCGGGTTGAAGGTCTGGCGGTCATGTTGCGGCCGCGCAGTCAGTACGAGGCCTGTGACCTCGGAATGGCCCTGGTGCGTGGCCATGCGCGGTCGATCTGGCGCTGTTATGCGCCCTTGCTGCTGGTGGTCATTACCTTTGCGCTGTGCACCGTGGAAGTCGCGGGCTGGTTGCCCACGCTGATCCTGTTCTGGAGCAAGCCCTGGCTGGACCGGACGCTGCTGTTCGTGCTGTCCCGCGCGGTGTTTGGCGAAGCCACCCGCTGGTCCGATCTGTGGGCGGCGCGGCGGCAGGTGTGGGGCGGCCAGTTCCTCCGCACCGTGCTGTGGCGACGCTTCTCGCCGTGGCGCGCCTATACCCAGCCGGTGGAACAGCTGGAAGGACAGACCGGCAGCCGCCGCCGCAAGCGCGTCGCGCTGATGCTCAAGGACAACCGCGGCGCGGCCACCGCGCTGCAGGTGGCCTTCTCGCATGCCGAGGCGGTCATCCTCTATTCCCTGTTCGGATTGGTGTGGTGGATGGCGCCTGAAGACAGCCGCAGCGACGTCTTTGCCTGGCTGGCGCAGACCGGGGACTCGGCCTCGCAACCGATCGCCCACGACCTGCTGCTGGCCAGCCTGTATGCCGGCGTGGTGCTGTTCCTGGAGCCGTTCTATGTGGCGGCGGGTTTTGCGATGTACCTGAACCGGCGCGTGGTGCTGGAAGCCTGGGACATCGAGCAGGAGTTCCGTCGTGCGTTTGTCTGAGGCTGTGCGCAGCGCCGCACTGACCGCCACGCTGGAGACATGGCTGGTGGCCACGCTGCTGGGCCTGGCGGTGCAACCCGCCGCCAGCGCGACATCCGTCGCCCCCGTGGCGCCGCGGCTGGACGAGCGACCTTCCACGCAGGTGGTCATGCTGACCCCGCCCGACGCCCCGGTCCTGGCTGCCAGCGCGGTGCAGGCCGCGGCCTCCGCCGTGGCGGCTGACCGGCAACTGGGCGGCGTGGACAAGGAGCGCCGCCTGCGTTTCAAGGATGAGAAAGACGAGAAGAAGGACGAGAAGTCCCAGAAGGACCTGCCCTCCTGGTGGGGCGAACTGATCGACAACATGGGCACGGGTCTGCGCATCGCCATGTGGCTGATCGGCGCGGCCCTGCTCGTCTGGGTGCTGCTGCGGCTGCGTGACTGGTTGCGGCTGCGCGGCGTGGCGCCCGTGGTGGCCGCCGTGGCGCCGACCCATGTCGGCTCGCTGGACATCCGCCCGGAAAGCCTGCCGGCCGACATCGGCGCGGCCGCACGGACCTTGTGGCAACGCGGCGAGTCGCGCGCGGCCCTGTCACTGCTTTATCGCGGCGCGCTGTCACGGCTGGTGCATGCGCATGCGGTACCGATCCGTGCCGCCAGCACCGAAAGCGACTGCCTGACCCTGGCCGAGCCACGGCTGGCGCCGTCGGCACACCGCTTCCTGTCGCAACTGGTGGCGGGCTGGCAGACGGTGGCTTATGCCGGCCGCAACCTGGACGACGCGGACTTCGAGGCGCTGTGCGCCGGCTTCGACGCCCACCTCACACCCGGAGGCGCCGCATGAACCGCGACCGTGTGATGTGGATCTTCGGCGCGGTGGGCGTGCTGCTGCTGGCGCTGGGCGGGTGGTGGCTGTCGACCCACACCGAATGGGAAGAGCGGCCGATCTGGCGCCATGCCACCGGCGAGGCGAGGACCAATCCGGTCTACGCCACCGAACAGGTGCTGCGCCAGCTCGGCATGACGGCGGAACATCGGGACACGATGAACGTGCTGCCACCGCAGCACGGGCGGCTGGTGATTCTGTCGGACGACTGGGCCGCCGTGCCCGGTCAGGCGGAGCGCCTGCAGGCCTGGGTGAAGCAGGGCGGCCACCTCGTGCTGATGTCGGGGACGGCCTGGCGCAGCACGCCGCTGGCGTACTGGGTGCCGGTGGATGTGAGGATGGTCAATGAAGGTGACCATCAGCCGGGCGGGAAGGATGCGCCGGCCCCCTCCAACAAAGCGCTGGACAAGCACCAAGACACCGCCCGCGCCGACGAGGACGAGGCCTCCGAGGACGACGACGACGCCGACGCGCACGCCGATTCATGCGACGACTGCGAAAACGATTCCGACACCTCGCAGCCTTCCTACGACTGCAAGAACGACGCCACCGCCAACAGCGCGTCGGACGGCAAGACCTCGCCAGGCGCTGTCACGCCCATCACTGGATCGACTCATGCACCGTTGGGCCTGGAAGTCCCTCCCTCGCTGACCCCATGGAAGCAGTGCGGCCTCTTTCAGCCGAATCTGCGACTGAAGAACACCAGCCGAATCGTGAGCGAAGACTGGGCCTGGAGCATCTTTGACGGCGGCGGGACACAGGCGCTTCGCGTGAACGTGGGCCAAGGTACCGTCACCGTGCTCAACAGCATCCCCAACGCCTTCATGCAGACGACCATCCTGGACTGCGACCATGCGCCGATGCTGGCCGCCGCCCTGCAGGCCGAGGCCGGCGCGACCGTCTGGTTCTACCTGAGCGAAAAGCGCCAGGCCCTGGTCCCGTGGCTGTGGCAGGAGGGCTGGATCGCCGTGGTGCTGGGCGGCCTGACCCTGGCCGCTGCCCTGTGGCGCCGGGCGGTCCGCTTCGGCCCCGCGCTGCCGACGCCGCCCCGCCTGCGCCGCTCGATCGGCGAGCAGGTCCGCGGCATGGGCCACTACCTGATGCGCCACGGCAGCGAGGCCCTGCTGCACGCGCAGCAACGCGCGCTGGAAGCCACGGCGGCCCGCCGCCTGGTGGACTACAGCCGCCATCCGCTGCCGGACCGCGCCCGCCGCATCGCCCAGGCGACCGGTGTTTCTGAACACGACCTGCATGCGGCCCTGTCCGCCCGGTTCTGCACCCGTGTGGAACTGCCGGCCCGGCTGCAGATTCTTGAACTGGCGCGACGCCGCCTTCAGACCCACTCTCACGAAAGACCCTCCCGATGATCAAGCCCGAAGAGCTCAAGCTCGCCACCACCTGGCTGCACGCGCTGCGGCAGGAAATCAGCAAGGCCGTCGTGGGCCAGACCGCCGTCGTGGAGCAGGTGCTGGTGGCCGTGGTGGCCTCCGGTCACATCCTGGTGGAAGGCGTGCCCGGCCTGGGCAAGACCCTGCTGGCCCGCGCGCTGTCGCAGGCGGTGCGCCTGCAATACGCCCGTCTGCAGTTCACGCCGGACCTGATGCCGGCGGACGTCATCGGCCACAGCGTGCTGGACGACACCGGCGGCGGCCTGGGCCGGCTGCGGGTGCGCAAGGGCCCGGTCTTCACCAACCTGCTGCTCGCCGATGAAATCAACCGCGCGCCGGCCAAGACCCAGAGCGCGCTGCTGGAAGTGATGCAGGAATTCCAGGCGACGCTGGAAGGCCAGACGCTGCCGGTGCCGCGGCCTTTCATGGTGATGGCCACGCAGAACCCGGTGGATACCGAGGGCACCTATCCGCTGCCGGAGGCGCAGCTCGACCGCTTCCTGCTCAAGATCCAGATCGGCTATCCCACCCATGCGGAAGAAACCGCGGTGGTGGAACTGGTGACCAACGGCCGCGCCGGTCATGAGCTGCCGCTGGATGCGGTGCAGCCGGTCCTGGACGACGTGCAGGTGCAGGAGCTGCAGCGGCTGTCCGGGCTGGTGCATGCCGACACCAAGGTGATCGACTACGCGGTGCGGGTCGTGCGCGCCACGCGCCAGTGGCCGGGTCTGGAATTCGGCGCCGGCCCGCGTGCCAGCGTGGCGCTGATCCGCGCCGCCCGTGCCGTGGCCCTGATCAATGGCCGTGACTTCATCACCCCGGACGACGTCGCCCGCCAGGCTCTGGCCGTGCTGCGTCATCGCGTGACGATGGCGCCGGATGCGCAGATCGAAGGACGCAATCTGGACGAGCTGCTGCAGGCCGCGCTGGACAGCGTGGAGGCGCCGCGCCTCTGATGAACACCGTGCGCCGCGTCATCCTGCCTTCGCGCCTCACCCTGCAGGTGCTGCTGGGCCTGAGCCTGGCCTTCACCGTGCTGCTGGCGGCCGGCATACCCGTGGCCGTGGCCGGCCCGGTGGGGCTGGGGCTGCTGGCCGTGCTCGCGCTGGGCGCCGGGGTAGACCTGTGGCGCAGCCTGCGGCTGTTTGCCCGCGTCGGTCCGCGGGTGGAGCGCTGGCTGCCGGCGGCGTTCGCGATCAACGTCTCCACCGAATTGCGGCTGGACCTGGTGAACGAAGGGCCGCTGAGCTGGAGGCTGACGGTCTTTGACGACCTCGACCCGCTGTTCGACTTCGAGGGCCTGCCCGTCGCGCTCACACTGGGCGCCCACACCCGCAGCCCGCTGCGGTTCCGCGTCACCGCGCGGCAGCGGGGGCTCGCCACCCTGGGACGCACACAGCTGATGTGGCGCACCCGCGCCGGCATCTTCGACGTCCGGCAGACGGTGGGCGAGGCACGCCAGTTGCGCATCTATCCCAACTTCGCGGCCTTGTCGCGGTATGCATGGCTCTCCGGCGACCGGCGGCTGGCGCAGATGGGCATCAAGAATTTCGTCCAGCGGGGCCAGGGCACCGATTTCCGGCAACTGGCCGAGTACCGCCGTGGCGACCCGCTGCGTCATCTCGATGTGAAGGCGTCGATGCGGCATCGCAAGCCGGTGGTGCGCGAATATCAGGACGAGCGGGACCAGTGCGTGATGTTCCTGCTCGACTGCGGCCGGCGCATGCGGGCGGATGAAGCCTCCGAACAGCAGCGCCGCGCCAGCCACTTCGACGATGCACTGGACGCCATGATGCTGCTGGCCTACGTGGCCCTGCAGGAGGGCGACGAAGTCGGCGCCATGACCTTCGGCTGCGACCCGCGCGACCGGCGCGACTACGCGCCGCGCAAGGGCATGGCGACGCTCAATGCCCTGATGAACCAGATGCACGACCTGCAGCCGGGTCCACACCATTCCGACTATCTCGCCGCGGCGGAGGACATGTCCAAGCGGCTCAAGCGCCGATCGCTGATCATCGTCCTGACCAACTTCCGTGATGAAGACGCGCCGGAACTGCGTCCTGCCCTGCAACTGCTGCGCCGCCGCCATCTGGTGCTGCTGGCCAGCCTGCGGGAGACCGCCCTGGGCGTGATGGCCGACCAGCCCATCCAGGGCACCGAGGATGCGGTGTCGGTGGCGAGCGCCCATCTGCTGTCGCAAGCCCGTCAGGATGCCTTTGCCCGCGTGGTGGAGCGGGACCGGCTGTCGGTGGATGTGGAGCCGCAGGCCCTGGCCGCCACCCTGGTGAACCGCTATCACCAGGTCAAGCGCTCGGGGCTGCTGTAAGTTTTCTGAGGAGGACCTTGTCTTGAACGGAACGAACTACCACCAATACGCCCCACCGATCGCCGCCGTCGCGGACATCGTGCCCGAGAGCGTGGGCCACAGCCCGCTGAACCTGTTCTCGTCCGACGGGCGGATCGGACGTCTGCGCTACCTGGCCTACACCACCGGCGCTTCCATCCTCCAGGGCGTGCTCATGGCCCTGCTGACAGCCGTGCTGGGCTCGACCCTGGGCTTCGTCTTCATCGCGGCGCTGTATGTGGCCGGCATCTGGTTCACCGTCGTGTGTGGCATCAAGCGCTGCCATGACCTGGACATCTCCGGCTGGTGGTGCCTGACGCTCTTCATCCCGCTGATCGTCCTGGCCTTCATATTTGTGCCCGGCAGCGCCGGTAGCAACCGTTATGGCCCCCCGCCGCCGCCCAACACCCCCGGGGTGAAGATCCTCGGCCTGATGGTCCCGGTGCTGGGCTTTTTGCTGGGCCTCGTCGCCGTCGCGCTGGCTGGCTTCGCCCGCCACTGAGCTCGGCCCGCGGCCGTGGACAGACTTGTCTACAATCCTGTCCATGGCTGCTGATTCCCTGCCCCCACCGGGCCTGCTGGTCGATCCCGAAACGCTGGACACCCTGGCGGCCCGGGATCGCGTCCTGCATACGGCGCATGACCTGTTCTACCGGGACGGCATCCGTGCCACCGGCATCGACCGGGTCATTGCCGAATCCCGCGTCACCAAGGTCACGTTCTACCGGCACTTCCCGAGCAAGAACGATCTGATCATCCAATACCTGCAATTGCGGCATGAACGCTGGATGGCGTGGTTCACCGATGCGCTGCAGCGGCATGGCGGCGCCGGCGGTGCGGGCGTCTCGGCGCTGACCGAGACCTTGCGTGAATGGCTGGCCTCGCCGAATTTCCGCGGCTGCGCCTTCCTGAACAGCGTGAGTGAGATGGGCACCAGCCTGCCGGAAGCGGTCACGCTCACCGCGCAGCACAAGGACGAGATGCGCAGCGCCATCCAGGCCCTGCTGCCGTCTTCCCCCCAACGCAAACGGACCGCCGCAGCCCTGGCCCTGGCGGTGGACGGCGCCATCGTGCAGACGCAGTTCACCGGCGACAGTCACGAGCCGCTGCGCCAGCTCAAGTGGCTGGGCGAGCGGATCGTCTCCAGCTGAGTCAGCTGGCCGGCGCGGGCGGCGCCGATTCGGCGGTCTCGTCCGGCCGCACGGCCGCCTTGATCGAAAACATCACCCACTCCGGCCGCATGTTGAAGCGCACCGGGTAGATGCTCACGCCCAGACCGCTGGTGATGTAGACCTCCCGGCGGTTCACCCGCACCCAGCCGTGCGTCTGCTTCACCGGCCAGCCATGCGGCGCCACGATCGACCCATGGAAGGGAATCCACACCTGTCCGCCGTGGGTGTGCGCGGCCACGGTCAGGCCGCTGCCTCGGGGCAATGGCAGTGCGCTGGCGGGGTCATGCATGAAGGTCAGGGTCCTGGCGCCGGTGGGCACGCCGCGCAACGCCTGCAGCGGGTCGCTGTGGCCGGTCGTCCGGTCGCCGATGCCGACCACCCAGACCGACGTGCCCGGCAGCCGCTGGGCTTCGTTCTGCAGCACCTGCACCCCGGCGGCTTCGAGCGCGCGCGTGTAGCGCGTGCCATTGGTCCACCAGTCGTGGTTGCCCAGCACCGCATAGACGCCGTGGGTGGCCTTGAGCTGCCCCAGCACGGCCGCGACCTGCTCGGGGGTCGTGCCGTCTTCACCGCGGCCCGAGATGAAGTCTCCCGGCAGCAGCACCACATCCGGACGGGCGGCGTTGATGTCCGCGACGATGGCGCGCGCCCGGTCCAGGGTCATCACGCTGCGCAGGGCGCTCTGGCCCATGTGCCAGTCGGAGGCGACCGCCACCTTCAACCCCGGCGGGCCGTCCCATCCGGGGACGCTGACGTCGTAGCGGCGCTCCGCCACCCAGCGCGGTTCGATCAGGACTGACCAGACGGCCAGCAGCAGCAGGACGAGCAGGAGCAGCAACACCAGCCGCAGGCCACGACACAAGCAGCGACGCAGAACCATGACAAAGGGAGATGACACTGACACCGTCAAGAGCACTGGGTGACAAGTTGATGGGGCCCGAGCGTATCACCGGCCCTGCAGGCGAACCTGGCGGATGCCGCACAACAGCGGCGCCACCGCCCGGCCGCAAGCGTCATGACAGCCTGGTGACAGCTTTCTTCAGGGGCTGTTCAGCTTCGACGGCCAGCATTCCGCCATGGATACCTTCCTGCCTCCGGGGCATTTCCGACCGTCCGAAGCGCTGACAGGCACCTTCAGTGCCAGCCCTTCGGCGGCGCAGACCGCCTCACTGTCGTCCCGCGCGCCGGATCGTCACGGCCTGCCGACGATGTCCTGCATCGTGCCCAGCTTCAATGAAGCCGCGAGCCTGCGGGAGCTGCTGCCGCGCTTGAGCGACGTGCTCCAGCTGCACTGCAGTCGCTGGGAGATTCTGGTGGTGGACGACGGCAGCCGGGACGACAGCATCGAGGTGCTGCGCCAGCTCTCGGCGCAGCCGCGGCTGCGTGGCCTGAAGGTGATCCGCCTGTCCCGCAACTTCGGCAAGGAAGCCGCCCTGAGCGCCGGCCTTGTCCAGGCCCGCGGCGACGTGGTGATGATGCTGGACGCCGATCTGCAGCACGACCCTGCGCTCATTCCCCAATTCCTCGACGCCTGGCGGCGCGGGGCCGACATGGTCTATGCGGTGCGTCGCTCCCGCGAGGAAGAAAGCAGCCTCAAGCGCATCGGCACCCGCCTGTTCTATGGGCTGCTCAATCGCGGCGCGCGCTTCGAGGTCCCGCCCGATGCCGGCGACTTCCGCCTGATGGACCGCTGCGTGGTGGACGCCCTGCTGGCCTTGCCCGAGCGCAACCGCTTCATGAAGGGCCTGTATGCCTGGGTCGGCTTCAATACCCAGGCCCTGCCCTACCAGCCGGCCGCGCGCGCCCATGGGCACAGCAAGTTCCGGCCGCTGCGGCTGGCGCAGCTGGCGCTGGACGGCCTGACCGCCTTCACCCACTGGCCGCTGCGCGCGGTGAGCACCTGCGGCATTTTGCTGGCGGTCCCTGCGCTGCTGTATGGCCTCTACCTGACCCTGATGTACCTGCTCTATGGCCACAACGTCAGCGGCTGGACCACCATCGTGGTCAGTCTGATGCTGTTCTGCGGACTGCAGCTGATGTCGCTGGGCGTCGTCGGGGAATACGTCGGCCGCATCTTCGAAGAAGTAAAGGGCCGCCCGCTCTATCTGGTGAAGGAACAATGGGGGCAGGGGCTGGACGCCCCTGCGCCTGCGACCGTCGCGGCCGACTTCTCCTTGCGGGGCCACTGATGGGTGCCGTGATGAAGGCGCCGGCGCTGTCCCGCCGCGAACTGGTCTGGGTCGCCCTGGCGGCGCTGCTGTGGCTGGCCTGGAGTGCCGGGCTGCGTCCGCTGGAGCTGCCGGACGAAGGGCGTTACGTCGGTGTGGCGTGGGAAGGCCTGCGCAGCGGCCAGTGGCTGGTGCCGCTGCTCAATGGCGAACCCTTCTTCCACAAGCCGCCGCTGTTTTACTGGATCACCGAAGCCTCCCTGACGCTGTTCGGCTCCAGTGCCCTGGCCGCCCGTACGGCGCCGCTGCTGGGCGGCTGGATGGCGGCGCTCTCGCTGTGGTGGCTGCTGCGGCGCTGGTCCGGCCCCGCGCTGGCGCGCGTCGCGCTGATGGTGCTGCTGGCGATGCCGCTGACGCTGCTGGGCAGCCAATACGCCAATCTGGACATGCTGGTGGCCGGCTGCGTCAGCGCCACCGTCTGCCTGGCGGCGGATGCGCTGTTGCGTCGCCAGCAGGGCCTGCCCTGGCAGCGCGTGCTGGTGGCGGCGCATGCGGTTGCCGGTCTGGGGGTGCTGGCCAAGGGCCTGATCGGTTTTGTGCTGCCCGGCCTCATCGTGATGATCTGGCTGGCCTGGCGTCGTCGCTGGCGCGATCTGCCGGTGCTGTTCTGGCCGCCCGGCCTGCTGGTGATGGTGGCGGTCGCGTCCCCCTGGTACGTGGCGATGCAGATGCGCTTTCCGGAGTTTCTGCACTTCTTCTTCGTGGTACAGCACTTCGAGCGCTTTTCGGGCGGCGGCTTCAACAATGCGATGCCGTTCTGGTTTTTCCCTGCGGTGCTGCTGGTGGCCTCTTTGCCGGCCCTGCCCTGGCTGGTGCTGGGCCACCTCGGCACCCGTCCCCGGGACCGCGAGGACGATCATGGGCTCCTGTCCCTGATGGGCGTGTGGCTGGTGACGGTGGTGGTGTTTTTCTCCCTGCCGCAGTCCAAGCTGGTGGGCTACATCCTGCCCGCCGTGCCGCCCCTGGCTGCGCTGGTGGCGCTGGCCTGGCAGCGGCTGCAACCGGCCACGCCGCGCATGCGGCTGTGGGGCTGGGTGAGTCTGGGACTCTCGGCGGCCGTCAGCGTGGGCGCCGTGATCGCGCTGACCGTCTCGCCGCTACGCACCACGCGCGCTCTGGCCGAAGACCTGCGGAGCCAGCGGCATGCCGGCGAGCCGGTGTTCATGCTCAACCGCTTCGACTACGACCTGCCGATGTACGCCGGCCTGGATGCCCCGGTGTGGGTGCAGAGCGATTGGGACACCGAGGATCCGATGGCGCGGGACAACTGGCGCAAGGAACTGGCCGAGACCCGGCATTTCTCACCCACCGGCGAGAACAGGCATCTGGTCAATGAAGCGGCCATGCTCAAGGCGATGTGCGCGGCACCGGTGAGCTGGCTGGTGGCTTCGACCCGCGATGTGCCGGCCCATCCGTGGCTCACCCGCGTCGAGCCGGTCTCGACGCACCGGGGGCTGTCGCTCTGGCGGCTCGCGCCCGCGCAACTGCCTTGCGGAGCGCAGGGATGAATGACGGCAAGACGCCGGCAGGCCGGGTCGGCCCTTCCGTCGTTCCCCTGGCGCCTGTCCTCCCGGCCGCTTCGGGGCAGGCCCTGCCGCGGCGTCTGTGCGTCTGCGCCGACGACTTCGGCCTGCATCCGGCAGTGAACGAGGCCGTGCGGCGGTTGGTGGAAATGGGCCGGCTGCAGGCCACCAGCGCGATGGTGGGCGCACCGGCCTGGACCGAAGGCGCCCGTGCGCTGGCGCGGATCGACCCGGTGCATCTGGATGTCGGCCTGCACCTGGACCTCACCGAGTACCCGCTCACGGTGGCCCCGCGCAGTCTGGCGGGGTGGCTGCTGCAGGGCAGCCGCGACGTACCCGCCCTGCTGCGGGAAGTCCTTGCGCAGCTCGACCGCTTCGAGGATGCGATGGACCGCATGCCGGCCTATGTCGATGGCCATCAGCATGTGCATCAGTTCCCGGGCGTGCGGGACGCGCTGCTCACCGCGCTGACCGCCCGCTACCCGGGCCACCATCCCTGGCTGCGGTCCACCCGGCCGGGCAGCGGGGGCTTCAAGCCGCGCATCATCGACGCGCTGGGCCGACGCGCGCTGGAACATCACGCCGGGGCGCTGGACTTCGCGCTCAATCACCGGCTGCTGGGGGTCTATGGCTTCGACGGAGATGCCGGCCACTACCGCCAGCAGGTGGAGGCATGGCTGAGGCAGGCGCGGGACAAGGATCTGCTCATGTGCCATCCGGCCCTCGCCCTTGTCCCCGGCGACGCCATTGCGGCGGCGCGATGCCATGAATTCCTGGTCTGGTCCGATCCGACCCTGTGGCCATCGATGATGGCGGGCGGCCTGCAGTTCCTGCCGATGAGCCAGATGCTCCGGCACTAGGGGCCCGCCCGCCCCTGGCTGCCCCTCCGGAATCCCCCTTCCCTCCTCCTCTTTGCGGACATCGGCCTGCAAGCCGGGCGGTGTGCGCTACGATGGGCTCGTTGTGGCACTTCAACGCACGCCCCACACAACCGGAGGAATTCGCGATGGCCACCAAACCCAACTATCAGTTCGAGAAACGTCAGCGCGAGCTGGCCAAGCAGAAGAAGAAGCAGGAGAAGGCGCAGCGCAAGACCGCGCCCACGCCCGGGGACAATGCCCCGGCCGACCTGAAGGAACAAGGCTGAGGACTCAGTCCCCCTTGTCCAGCACCGCCCGCACCCGGGCCGCCAGTTCGTCCAGGGTGAAGGGCTTGCCGAGCAGTTCCACGCCGGCATCCAGCACGCCGTTGTGCACCACCGCATTGCGCGTGTAGCCGGTGGTGAACAGCACCTTCAGCGCCGGGCGGCGCCGACGCACCTCTTCAGCCAGCTTGCGGCCATTCATGCCGGGCATCACCACATCGGCAAACACCAGGGCGATTTCGGGATGGCTGTCGATCAGCTTCAGCGCGGCTTCGCCGCCGCTGGCTTCGAGCACGCGGTAGCCGAGTTCGGTCAGCGCATCGACCGATGAACGGCGGACCGATTCCTCGTCCTCCACCACCAGCACCGTTTCCTGGCCGTCGCTGAGCGGCATCGGCAGAGAGGCCACCGGCGTGACGTCCTCGTCGGGCGCATTCAGCAGGCGCGGCAGGTAGATCTTCACCGTCGTGCCCTGCGCCAGTTCCGAGTAGATGCGCACATGGCCGCCGGACTGCTTCACAAAGCCATAGACCTGGCTCAGCCCCAGGCCGGTGCCGCGCCCCACTTCCTTGGTGGTGAAGAACGGATCAAATGCACGTGTTATCACCTCGGGCGTCATGCCGCTGCCGGTGTCGCTCACCGCCACCATCACATACTGCCCGGGGAAGACGCCCACCTGTTCCGAGGTGTAGCGCTCATCCAGATGCGCATTGGCCGTCTCGATGGTGAGCCGCCCGCCGTCGGGCATCGCGTCCCGCGCATTCACCGACAGATTCAGGATGGCGTTCTCCAGCTGATTCGGATCCGCATGGGTGCGCCACAGACCGCCCCCCAGCACCGTCTCGATTTCGATGGCACCGCCCATGGAATGTCTCAGCAGATCGGACATGCCGGCCACCAGCCGGTTGGCATTCACCGCTTCCGGCTTCAATGGCTGCTGGCGGGAGAAGGCGAGCAGCCGCTGCGTCAGCTGCGCCGCGCGGCGGGTGGCATTGCGGGCCGAGTCCACATAGCGCATGGCCAATGCATCGTCCCGCAGGTACTTGCGGGCCAAAAGGTCCAGCGAGCTGACCACCACCGCCAGCATGTTGTTGAAATCGTGCGCAATGCCACCGGTGAGCTGCCCCACCGCTTCCATCTTCTGTGACTGCCGCAGCGCTTCTTCAGTGCGCAGGCGATGGTCCAGCTCCTCCTGAACCCGCCGCTCCAGGGTGTCATTGAGTTCACGCAGGGCCTGATCGGTGCGATGACGCTGGGTCACGTCCTGGAACAGCACGGCCACCTGCCGCCGCTCCACCGGCTCCACCCGGAAGGCGGCCAGCTCCAGATAACGCCCTGTCCGCTCCAGCTCACGCTCAAACCGGATCGGCACGCCGCTGAGCAGCACATTGCGATAGATCTCGACCCAGCCTTCGGCCTCGGCCGGCACCATCTCGCGCACCTTCTGTCCCACCACATTGGGGATGCCGGCATTGGCGGCGTAGGCCGGATTGGCCAGCACATGCACATAGTCGCTGAGCGGCCCGTGCGGCCCATCGATGAATTCAATGACGCAAAAACCTTCGTCGATCCGCTCGAACAGCGTCTGGAACTGGCGCTCGCTGTCATCCAGCTGCTGCAGCCGCAACACCTTGTCCGTGGTCTCCCAGACGCTGCAGACCATGCCCTGCACCGCACCGGCCTCATCGCGCACCGGCGTATAGATGAAGCTGAACCAGGCCGGCTCCTCCCGCCCGTTCCGGTTCACCTGCAGCGGCATGTTCTCGCGATGCACGCCCTGCCCGGCCAAGGCCTCGTTGATCAGACCGCTCACATCCGACCAGACCTCACTCCAGACACTTTGCAGCGGCGCGCCCAACGCGGCCGGATGCTTGGCGCCCAGCATGGCGATGTAGGGCTCGTTGTAGAGCATCGACAGCTGCGGCCCCCACGCGACCCACATCGGCATCACCGAATCCATCACTGTCTGGACGGTGGTGCGCAGCGGCGCCGACCAGCGTGCGGGATCTCCCAAGGCGGTGGCCGCCCAGTCGGTGCCGCGGAGCAGCGGATGCAGCGCCGGGTGCCCGGGCAGTAAAGCGGGCACTGCAGGCAACACCGGCGTCTGGGGAACGTTGTCGATCATGAAGGGAATCTCGCGGCAGGGGGCGTGGCGTCGGTCGAGTATCGCAGCCCATCCGTGACGGCACTCACGAGGGAACGCCTAACGAATCGAGGTGGACGCAGGCAACGAAAACGGCCAGGGGCAGGACAGACACCCGCGCCCTCTTCGATGCGTTATGAATCGCCCGACCGGCGCTTTCCCGCGTTCATTGCGCCGCCAGTGGCGCCAGTGGATCCACTCGCACCGTCAGCCGCGGCCGCAGCCGCGCGCAGCTTGTCCTTCTTGCTGGGCCGCCGCCCCTTGATGCCGCCATTCGGATCCAGACCCTTCGGCGCATCGCCGGACTCCTCCGGCATTGAATCGGCGCTGGAAGCCGCGACGGCGGGTTCAAACCCTTGCACCGTCTCACGCGCCACCCGCCGCCCCTGCCGTTTTTCGATCAGACGGAAGTGCGCCTCGCCTGCCTCACCGATGAAGCTGACCGCCAGGCCCGATTCACCCGCACGCCCTGTCCGCCCGATGCGATGCACATAGTCCACGGCCGACCGCGGCAGGTCGTAGTTCACCACCACCGGCAGCCGCAGGATGTCGATGCCTCGTGCGCCCAGATCGGTGGCCACCAGCACCTTGATTTGACCCGCCTTGAACTCGGACAAGGTCCGCATCCGCGCGCCCTGGCTGGCGTCCCCATGAAAGGCTTCCGCCGCCACACCGGCTCGCCGCAGCTTGTCCGCCACATGGTCGCAGGCATAACGCGTGGCCACAAACACCAGCACCCGCGACCACCCGCCCTGCTCGATCAGATGCCGCAACAGCGGTGTCCGCCGGGCTTCGTCCACCCGGATGGCCCGCTCTTCGATGCGCGCCTGATCCATCGGCGTCGCCGCCACTTCGATCCGCACCGGCGCCTGCAAACGTCCGGTCGCCCATTGCTGCACGCGCTCCGGGAAGGTGGCCGAGAACAGCAGCGTCTGCCGACGCGCCGGCAGCAGGGCCAGAACCGCCTGCACCTCCTCCGCAAAGCCGGCATCCAGCAACCGGTCCGCTTCATCCAGCACCAGAAGGCTGACGTCGGACAGCTTCACGCCGTTGTGCTCCACCACATCCAGCAGCCGACCCGGCGTTGCCACCACCACCTCGGTGCCACCGCGCAGGGCCATCAGCTGCGGATTGATCGACACACCGCCATACAGCACCGACACCTTCACCGGCTCAGACAGGAACGGCGACAGCTGCCGCAAGGTCTCGCCCACCTGCACCGCCAGCTCACGGGTGGGCACCAGCACCAGCGCCCGCGTGCGCCGCAGGGCCGGGCGCGGTCCGGTGTCGATCTGCTGCATCAGCGGGAAGGCATAGGCGACCGTCTTGCCGGAGCCGGTTTCCGCACTGGCCTGGAGATCGCGACCGGCCAGCGCCGGCCCGATGGCCGCCATCTGAATGGGGGTCGGGGCCTCGAAGCCCAAGGTCTCGGCAGCGCGTTGCAGCGCGGGGGACAGCCCCAGGGATGCAAAGGTGCTCACAGGCGACGCACCTTCACCGAACGGCCCTTGACCTTGCCCGCATTCAGCCCGCGCAGGGCCGCATCGGCGATGCTTCGGTCCACCGCCACATAGGTGGAGAACTCGTTCACGTTGATCTTGCCGATCAGCGTGCCGTCGAAGCCCAGGTCCTTGGTGAGCGCACCCAGCACGTCACCGGGGCGGATCTTCTCCTTGCGTCCACCCAGAATCTGCAGCGTCACCATCGGCGGCTGCAACGGCTGGCCGCCGGCCTGATCGGTCAGCTCGGACACCGGATGCCAGACGCTCGGCGCGCCCTGCAGCTGCTCAATGCGTCCCACGCGGCCCATGTCGTCCATGCTGGCGAGGCTGAAGGCCCAGCCCTCTTCATCCGCGCGTCCGGTGCGGCCAATACGGTGCACATGCACCTCCGCGTCCGGCGTGATGTCCACATTGATCACCGCTTCGAGCTGGGCGATGTCCAGACCGCGTGCCGCCACGTCGGTGGCCACCAACACGCTGCAGCTGCGATTGGCAAACTGCACCAGCACCTGATCGCGCTCGCGCTGATCCAGGTCACCATGCAGCTCCAGCGCCTTCAAGCCCTCGGCCTGGAGCACCGCCACCAGATCGCGGCACTGCTGTTTGGTGTTGCAGAACGCCAGCGTGCTGGCCGGTCGGAAATGATTGAGCAGCAGGCCCACGGTGTGCAGCCGGTCCTGCTCTTCCACTTCGTAGAAACGTTGGCGGATCTTGCCGGCGGCATGACGCTCGGTGAGCTTCACTTCCTGCGGATCCCGCATGAAACGTGCGGCCATCGAGGCCACGCCGTCCGGATAGGTGGCGGAGAAGAGCAGCGTCTGGCGGTTCCTCGGGCAGGCCTGGACCACCTGCGCGATGTCCTCGGCAAAGCCCATGTCCAGCATGCGGTCGGCTTCGTCCAGCACCAGGGTGTTCAGCGCTTCCAGCGAGAGCGTGTCGCGCGACAGATGGTCGAGGATGCGGCCCGGTGTGCCCACGACGATATGGGCACCGTGCGCCAGGCTCGCCAGCTGATTGCGGATGGGCGCGCCGCCACACAGGGTCAGCGTCTTGATGTTGTCTTCGGCCCGGGCAAGGCGACGGATCTCCTGCGTCACCTGGTCGGCCAGTTCCCGGGTCGGGCACAGCACCAGGGCCTGCACCGCGAATCGGCGCGGATTCAGATTGGCCAGCAGCGGCAGGGTGAAGGACGCGGTCTTGCCGCTGCCGGTCTTGGCCTGGGCGATCAGATCGCGACCGGCGAGGGACAGCGGCAGGCTGGCAGCCTGGATGGGCGTCATCGAGAGGTAGCCGAGCTGCTGCAGCGTCGCCTGCATGGCGGGCGACAGGGGCAGGCGGGCAAACGCGTTGGCGTTGGCGTTCGCGTTGGTGGCATCGGCGGCGCCAGGCGCCCCCGAGGCAGAAGAGTCAGTGCGGGTCATGCGCAATTGTCGCGGCTTTCGGGCCGCGGCTGTGCGCACGGCCGGATCGAGGCCCGGCGCGGGGTGATCAATGTGGCAGCGGCAGGGGCTGTTTGGCCGGTGCCGCCGGTGCCGCCGGTGTGGCTGCTGAGGCCGCCGAGGTCGGCGAGGCCGGCATTGCGACCGGCAGGCAGCCCAGGAACTCGAGCGAAGCCTCGACGGCCGCCTCCCAGCCGGTGTGCGGCACGCCGTCCCGCCCCAGCACCTGTCGCAGCGCGGTGTCGCAGAGGTGCAGCGGCTCACGCCACAGATAGCGCATCTCGGCCATCTCCCGCAGCAGCGTCACGAACGGTGCCCCCAGCGGCAACACCCACCAGGGGAAGCGCGTCATGCGCGGCGAGCGGCCAGTGCGTTGCAGCACCACGCGCCGCACCGTGTCGGCCATGCGGGTGCCACTGGCATCCCAGTGACCATCGAAATGCAGGCGGGCGAAGGCCGGGAGGTCGGCACGCCGTTCGATGAGGCGCTTCATCGTCTCGGCCACATCGGGCAGGTACGCCCACTGATGCCCCACCCCGGCGCGACCCGGCTGTTGAATTTTGGTCACCGGCTTGCCGGGCGCAACGAGGCATTGCGAGAACCAGCTGTTGGCAGCTCCGGGGCCAAAGAAGTCACCAGCGCGAAGGATGATGACCCGGAAGGCGCCCCGCTCGGCACCGTGCTGCAGACGTCGCTCCATCTCGACGCGAATCGCGCCCTTGCGGGTGATCGGACGCTGCGGTGAATGCTCTCGCGGTTCCGGCAGCGCGTCCGAACCAAAGTTGTAGACCGTACCGGGCAGCACCACGGTGGCGCGCTGGGCCGTGGCCGCGGCGATGGTGTTGTCCAGCATCGGCAGCACCAGCTCGTTCCAGCGCTGATACCCCGGCGGATTGACCGCATGCACGATGACGTCGCAACCCTGGGCGGCGGACATCACGTCCTCGCGGTTCATTGCATCGCCGCATTGCCAGTGAATGCCGTCGCGCAGCTCCTGGTCGACCGCCATCCCGCGGCGCAGCGCACGAACCGTCCAGCCGGCGTCCCGCAGACGGCGGGCCACGCTGCCGCCGACGCCGCCCGTGGCGCCAAGCACCAGTGCGGTGCCGGGACCATTTGCCGCGGTCGTCGAATCCAGGGGTGGCAAGGGGTTCGATGAGGTCGAAGTGGTTCCGAGGTCAGGCATGTTCAGGGTATTCATGGCGGTCTTCCTGGGTGAGGGGTTGGTTGGATTCTGCGCACCCTCCCCACCGCCGAAAAGTACCGAACATCAACCTGCCGTTATACATTTACGCATGACCTCATCCATCGCCTGGGAGTGGTACCGCTCCTTTATGGCCGTCCTGCGGGAAGGCTCCCTCTCCCGCGCAGCGCGGGTGCTGGACCTGACCCAGCCCACCGTCGGGCGCCATATCGCCGCGCTGGAATCCGCGACGGGACAGGCACTCTTCATCCGCACACCCGCCGGGCTTGTCCCGACCGAAGCCGCCCAGGCGCTGCGGCCGCTGGCGGAGGCCATGGACAGCACCGCGGCCGCGCTGGAACGAACGGCCCGCAGCCGGGGGGATGGCGTGCAGGGCGTCGTGCGCATCACCGCCAGTGAAATGGTCGGGGTGGAGGTGCTGCCGACGGTGCTGGCCTCGCTGCGAGAGGAGCATCCGGGACTGGTGGTGGAACTGGTCATCAGCAACCAGGTGCAGGACCTGCTGCGTCGCGAGGCAGACATCGCCATCCGCATGACGCAGCCGCGGCAGGAAGCGCTGATCGCCCGCCATGTCGGGGTGATCGAGGTGGGGCTGCATGCCCATGCGCGCTACCTGCAAAAGCGCGGCACACCGCAAACCCTCGACGATCTGAAACACGACGGCCACACCTTGATCGGGTACGACAGCGACGTGCCGTATGTCCGTGAACTCGCGCGGCGGTTTCCCAGTCTGGCCCGGGACCGCTTCAGCCTGCGCGCCAACAGTGATCAGGCTCAGTTCGCGCTGATCCGGGCCGGGGCGGGGATCGGGCTGTGTCAGGTGGCGCTGGCGCGGCGCGACCCCGCATTGCGACGCGTCCTGGCTGACGCGCTGACCATCCCCCTGGACACCTGGATCACCATGCACGAGGACCTGCGCCACAGCCCGCGCTGCCGGGTGGTGTTTGATGCGCTGGTGGAGGGGCTCTCGGACCACGTCGCGCTGGGCGCGCCAGCCGGGGGTGGGATCACGAATCCGTCCCAGGTGCTGGAGGGCGCAAACCGCCTCTAATCGCCCAGCACCAGGCGTCCGTCCGGATATCGGGTGGCCATGAAGTCCACAAAGGCCTTCACCTTCGGACTCGCCAGCCGACGTGAGGTGTGCAGCACCCAGAGCGCCACGTCGCGGCCCACCACCGTGCCCCAGCTCACCAGCTCGCCTCGGGCCAGACTGTGTGAGACCGCCGACTCCGGCAGCATCGCGACGCCTGCGCCCGCCAGCACGGCGTCACGGACCATCAGGATCGAGGAAAGGCGAAGCACCACCTGCGGCTCCAGCACAAGACCGCTGTCCAAAGTCCAGAGGTCTCCTGCGCTGAAAGCAGACACGATCGCGGGCACGGGCACCGGTACGGGCACGGGTACGGGTACGGGCCAGGACTCACGCGCAGAGAGCGGCGCCACCACCACCAGCCGGTCCTGCGCAAAGCACCGACCCACAAGCGCACTGTCCATCCGCGGATTGGGCCGGATGGCCACATCGAACCGCTCATTCACCAGATCGACCAGCCGGTCTTCCGCCACCACCTCCAGCGTGAGCTGCGGATACAGCTGCCGGAACTCCGCACACAAGCGCCCCATGGCCAGCTGCGAAAACAGCAGCGGCGCGGCGATGCGAAGCACTCCGCGCACCTGACCCGTTCCTTCCGCCGTCGCGGCAAAGGCTTCCGCCACCTCGCTCATGGGCCCTTCGGTGCGGCTGAGCAGCAGCTGGCCCGCTTCGGTCAGCTCCAGCCCCTTGGTGCTCCGCTCAATGAGGCGCACGCCCAGTTGCTCTTCCAGCTCGGCCACCCGGCGGGACAGGGTCGCCTTCGACCGGCGGCTCGCCCGGCTGGCGCGGCCGAAGCCGCCGTGGGTGGCAACGAGATTGAAGTCGGCCAGGGCATTGAGGTCCATGTGTTCCAGATCTGAGACGGTGTGTCTGCATTCTGGCGTCTGTGTTTATTCCGTGCAACGGCCTATCGTTCAACCCATCGCAACCACGACACCACGGAGTTTTCTCATGACCATCCTCGTGACCGGTGCCACTGGCACCATCGGATCCCTCGTTCTGCAAGGTCTGGCCCAGCGCGGCGCCAGCGTCCGGGCTCTTGTCCGCGAACCCGGCAAGGCAGCGCTGCCGGCCGGCAGCACCGAAGTCGTCGCCGACATGTCGGATGTCGCCACGATGCGTCAGGCGCTGACCGGCGTGCGCAGCCTCTTCCTCATCAACGCCGTCACGCCGGCGGAAGTGACCCAGGGCCTGCAGACGCTGGCGCTGGCGCGGGACGCCGGCATCGAGCGCATCGTTTACCTGTCCGTCATCCATGCAGACCAGTTCACCGACGTGCCGCACTTCACCGGCAAATACACCGTGGAGCGGATGATCGAGCAGCTGGACCTGCCGGTCACCGTGCTGCGACCGGCCTACTTCATGCAAAACGAGCGGCAGGTGCAGTCGGTGATCCAGGGCTATGGCGTCTACCCGATGCCGATCGGCAGCGCCGGAGTGGCGATGATCGACACCCGGGACATTGCCGACGTGGCGGTCGCGGAACTGCTGCGACGCGATGCGTCTGACGTTCCACTGCCCCGTGTGACGATGGATCTGGGCGGACCGTCGCTGTTCACCGGTGCATCAGCAGCCAAGGTCTGGAGTGAGGTGCTGGGCCGCGAGGTGCGGTACGGCGGCGACGACCTGGAGGCTTTCGAAGCCCAGCTGGCGCAATACGGGCCGGGCTGGATGGCCTACGACATGCGGCTGATGATGAACCGGATCCAGCAGCACGGCATGAAGCCAGCGGCGGGTACGGCGCAGCGGCTGGAAGCGCTGATCGGGCATCCGCTGCGCACCTATGAGGCGCTGGTGAAAGAGTTGGTGGCGGCTGCGGCCTGAGGCGGCTCCAGGCGCCGCAATTGCGCCTGAGCCAACCGGTGGTAGATCGGCACGCTGATCCAGCGTGACATCAGGCTCGCCATCAAGGCGGCCGCCATCAGGCTCAGCACCATCGCATGCCCATCCACCATCTCCATCACGATGATGAAGGCGGTGATGGGCGCCTGGGTGACGGCGGCGAGGAACGCCGTCATGCCGATGGCGATCATCACCGCCGCGCCGTCACCGGCGCCCGCCAGCTGCGCAATGTCACTGCCGATGCCCGCACCGATGGCCAGGGAGGGCGCAAAGATGCCGCCCGGCACGCCCGACCACACCGCCAGCCAGGTGGCGACGATGCGAAGCGTCACATAGAGCACCGGCAGGTCCAGATGCCCTTCCACCAGACGGCGGGTGTAGCCGTAGCCGCTGCCATCGGTGGCGCCATGGCTCACCCAGCCGATGACCGCGATCACCAGTCCGCAGGCAAAGGCGAAGCGCACCGGATAGCGCGCCCGCAGCTGACTGAAGCGATCGCTGCCTCCCAGCAGGCTGCGCTGCAGCAGGCGCGAAAACACACCGCCCATCAGGCCGCAGGCGATGGCGGTCAGCAGGCCCGGCCAGAGATCGCCCCAACTGAGATGCTCCACCCGGAGCCGCCCAAAATAGCTGGCATTGCCAAAGAAGGACACGGCCACCAGACCGGCCAGCACAATGGCCGCAATCAGCAGACCGCTGGTGCGTTGCTCGATCTTGCGGGTCATTTCTTCGATGGCGAACATCACACCGGCCAGCGGCGCATTGAAGGCCGCGGCAATGCCCGCGGCACCGCCGGCGACCAGCAGACCTTCGTGGTTCAAGGGCGAACGGCGAGGCAACCAGCGCTGCGCATGCTGCATCACCCCGGCGGCAATCTGTACCGATGGCCCTTCCCGGCCAATGGCCAGTCCGCCCAGCAGCCCACCCGAGACCAGCAGCAGCTTGGACGCGCTCAGCCGCAGCGACACAAACAGGCCCTGCCTGTGCGGCGGCACCTGAGGTGACAAGGCCGCCATCACTTGCGGAATGCCCGAGCCACCGGCGCCCGGCGCGAAGCGGCGGGTCAGCCACACCAGCGCGGCAGTGCAGCACGGCGTCCACACCAGTGGCGCCCATGGCGACCACTGGCGCAGATGATCAAACCCTTCGATCGCCCAGTCGCTCAGCCAGGTGAACAGCACCACGGCAAGTCCGGCGAGCACGGCATAAAACAGCACCACCGCTCGGGCGATCCACTGTCGCCAGTCGGCCAGATCTTCCCGCATGGACGCCAGGATGTCCGGTTCCGCTTGCGCGTGGTGGTCATGCGGCGGAGCCTCCTGCACGGCCGGAGAGGCCGGAGAGGCCGGGGTGGTCGGAGCACCAGGAGCACCAGGAGCACCAGGAGCGCCAGGAGGGGCAGGAGGGGCGAGGTCCGCAGAAGCCGTGCCCACCGAGGAAGCGGGTGCAGCAGGAACTGTGTCAGGCGCAGCGGCGGGAGGCGGGGGCACTTGCGGATCCATCCTGCCAGTATCCCTCCGCCCATCCTCCCTGCGGGCTCAGGCCGCACGGGCCACCCACGCCAGGGGGTCGGCACGCGGGTTGCTCCATGGCCGTTTCACGCCCCACCGCCCCTCATGGCCTTCCTGCGCAAACTCTTTCGCCAATTGAGCACCCGTGTGTTCGACCTGCCCGTCATCGGCGTGCTGCTGTCGGCGGTGCGCAGCTACGTGCTGCATCAGAGCGCTAACCAGGCAGGCAGCATGGCGTTCTCCACGGTGCTGGCCATGTTCCCGCTGGTGCTGCTGCTGTCCGCCGGCGCCGCCTTCATCGGCGCCCCGGGCGATGCCGCCGCGCTGGTCAGCCGGGTGGTGGAATATGCGCCGCCGCTGGTGCGCAGCGCCATGCAGCCGGTCATCAATCAGGTGCTTGCCCAGCGCAGCCAGGCGCTGCTGGCCATCGGGCTGTTCGTGACGCTGTGGACGGCGTCTTCGGGCATGCAGGCGGTACGCACCGCCCTCAACCGCGCTTATGGCATCCAGCGCGGTCTCCCCTTCTGGCGCGCCCGTCTCAAGGTGACGCTGTTCACCGTGGTGGTGGGTGGCGGCATCCTCGCCACCTTCAGCTCGGTGATCGTCATGCCGTATCTGTGGGAGGCCCTAGAGCAAGGCACGGGCGTGGGCCGCGAGACGGTCTGGCTGCGCAACAGCGTTCGTTACGGATCCGCGTTTGCGGTCCTGGTGGTGCTCTATGCCTTGCTCTATGGCTGGTTGCCGGACATCCGCCAGCGCCTGGGCACCGTGCTGCCCGGCGCCGTGGTGGGCGCCGGCCTTTGGGTGGCGGCAGCGGCCACGCTCTCCTACACCCTGCGCAGTGCCGGCAAGCTGGCCCTGCTCTATGGCAGCTTTGCCGGCGTCGTCGCGACGCTGGTGTTCCTCTACATCACGGCCAGCACGCTGATCTACGGGGCGGAAGTCAATGCGGTGATTCGGGCCCGCGCAGGCGACGATGCTGACAATGACGACGTGCTGGATGAGACCGGCGTCCGCACCAGCGAATGAGGTGCAGCGCGTCCCATCCGGCTGAGCCCGCTTTATTGCTGGTGATCGGAACGCCGCGTGGGCACATGGGTCGGCTCGGTGCCGCCGGTGTCACTCTCCTCGAAAGTCTCCTTGCTGGCCGGCGGAAGGTCCATCGGCTTGTGGCGGAAACCGTCGCGATTGTTGTCGATGGCGTCGCGCGACTGCTGGGCCAAGCGCTTTCCCTCGTCGGTCTGGGGCTCTGACTGGGCAGAGCTGTCGCTGGATACGGGCGTGGGGGTGTTCTGGGTCTGGATCGGGTCGGTGGGGCTCATGAGGAGGCTCCGGTTTCTTCAGGTTCAGCACAGGGACCACCGCGGCGCAGGCTGCCATCGGCCAGCCGATCGCGGTACTCCTCGATGGACAGGGCCCCTCGCCGGGACTGTCCGTCCGCCATCCAGCGCAGCACCGCGCGGTGCTCGCTCTGTTCGATGGTGCAAGGCCCGCGCGGCACCTGCACTGCCGCGTCGACCGAGCTCTGCAGCGTCATCGGGCGTTCGACAAATCCGTCGCAAGGCGCGGAGACCTCCGGCCCGCCGGAGGGCGCCTGAGCGCCCGCCTCGCCCGGAATGGTCTCGCTGCCGGGCTTGAGGCTCCAGTCCTTGGCGTCCCGCAGGGTGGTGTGCGGCTCGGCAATCTTGGTGGCGCCGCCAACGGCGATCGGATCGCTCGCGGGAAAGGTGTCTTCAATGGCAGCGTCCAGCAGTTCCTGATAGGTGGGCACCTTCTCATGCGGATGCTGCGCCTGGCCAGTGAGGCGCTGCCGCTCTTTTTCCAGTTGGTCGGATTGAGGCATGGACTTTCCTTGGCAGGTTGGGCGATCCCGAGGTGGATCGACACTGCACTCGTCCGGCAATCCCCAGGCCCAGCCGCTTCGGCTGGCGCACCGTCATACCGGCTTGGCGACCATCAGATAGAACACGCCGAGAAACGCGAGCAGTGCGGGCACTCCCAAGGCCGTCCACCAGCGCAGCAGGAAGAAATAGCGCGGCGGCAGCGCAGTGCCGGCGTGCTGGGCCTGCAGCGCCAGGTCCCGCATCCGGATCTGGATGACCACCACCGGCAGCCAGCACAGCCCCGCCACCACGTACAGCAGCAACGATCCGGCCAGCCAACGGGTCTGCAGTACCGGCATGCCCATCAGGTGCGCCAGATACCAGCCCGACAGCGGCTGGAACACCATGGTGGAGGTGGTGAACAGCCAGTCGGCCCAGACCACCTGCCGCACCACCTGAGCCGCGATCGCGGGATCCCGGCGCAGGCTGGCCATTAGCATGTGGAAGGCCGATCCAATGCCGGTGCCGAATACCACGGTGGCGCTCAGCACATGCAGCCATTTGACGATCACATACTCCATGAGTGGTCCTTGAGTCGTTCACACCTGTTGGCCCGCGTCGCTTCAAGCGATGGCTGGCCCTGCACGTCCTTGCCGTGCAGCAGCGGCACACGCATTGCCGCGCCCGAAGGATTGCAATCGTCCGCCGAAGGTGCCGTCATGATTCCATCGCGTCTGATTCCTCTTGCGCTGTCCGCGGGCTGGTGGAGCGGACTGCTGTCCGCCGCCTCGCTGGTCATGGCCAGCCGCTCGCGCGGAGATGGTCCATTGACCGGCATCAATGCACCCAGCCACTGGTTCTTTGGAGAATCGGCGGCCCATCAGCAGCGGTTCAGCCTGCGGCATACGCTCCTGGGCGCTTTGACGCATCAGGCGTCGTCGTTCTTCTGGGGCGTGTTGTATGCCGCCTCCCGGGCAAGGCCCGCAGCGCGGGATCAGGGCGGGCTGCGCATCACCGCGGAGGCGGCGCTGTTCACCCTCTGCGCCGCCGGGGTGGATCTGGTGCTGGTCCCGAAGCGACTGACGCCCGGGTTTGAGCGCCGGCTGTCCAGCCGCGCCCTGACCGGGGTGTATGCGGCCTTCGCCCTGGGGCTGGCCGTGGCGGCGCTTCGGGCGCCGCGTACAGACACGCAGGCTTGATCCGGATACGGCGGGCCCACGCCTGCGTGATCCGCCCCCCGGCAGCGACTTGCCGGGTGTTCCGCATCCGGCAGGGACCCGCATGCGTGATCTGCATGCGGGGGCCCCTCGATCAGCGCTTCTTGTCCATCGCCGCATTGGCCGCATCCACCGGAGTGGCGCCGCTACCCAGCTCCACGCCGGTGACAGGCTGACTCAAGGGATCGGAGGCGGTGCGCTCGCGCATGGCCGTCATATCCCGGTCCTGATCCGGGGTGAGTCCCACGGACGCCTGACCGTCGCCGCCGTCCACCGCGCTTTGCTGCTCCCGGTCGGACACGTACGCGAACAAGGTGTCGTCGTTCCACGGCCCGCGCATGTCGCCCTCGCCCTGCGACATGTTGAAGTAGACCGACGCGTACTCCGGTTTGCCCGGCAGCTTGCCCGGGGGGAAGTTCGGCGCCATCGAATACAGCGCCTTTTCGAATGACTTCTGGTGAGCGATCTCGCGTGTCATGAGAAAGCCCAGGGCCTCCTTGACGCCGGGGTCGTCAGTCACCGCAATCAGACGTTCATAAACGATCTTGGCACGCGCTTCGGCAGCGATGTTGGAGCGAAGGTCGGCGCTTGGATCCCCGATGCTGTCGATATAACCGGCATTCCACAGCTGCCCGCCGGAATTGGTCAGTGCCGGTCCGCCGCCATAAAGAATCTGCGTGACGTGCGAATCGTTGCCGGCCCCCTGAAGAGACCGGAAGAGCTCGGCCTCGGATTCAGTGGCCTCTGCGAGCTGGCCCTTGGCGCCCTTGTTGAGCATGGCCACCACGGTGCCGATCACTTCCAGATGGCTGAGCTCTTCGGTGGCAATGTCCATCAGCATGTCCTTGCGGCCAGGGTCGTCCTCGGCCAGGGCCTGTGTGAAGTAGCGGCAGGCCGCTGCAAGCTCGCCTTGCGGTCCGCCGAATTGCTCGAGCATCAGATTGGCCAATGCAGGATTGCATTCGCGAACGCGGACCGTGTATTGCAGTCGTTTGTTGTGCGCAAACATGAAAATCTCCTTGCCGGTTGAGCTGGGTTCGTGAAAGACCAGCGGCTGCCGAGAATCAGCGGCCACGCATTCACGGAGCAAAGCGAAAACCTGCCAGAGAGATAGGGTTACCCGCTCACAGCCGAACGGGATTGCCGCAGATCGCGCGGGGCTGACCTTGTTGCAATAGATCGACGCCGCGCGATACAGCAACTGAACGCAGGCACGTGCACAACGAACAATGAATGAGCGGATGAGCGCTTTTCAGCAAGCCTCTTGATCAACCGTGTGGAGCGTGCAAATCCGGCATCACATGGACGGCAATCCATGCAGCATCAAGCGGTGGCGCGGCATGCGACGGCACGGCACGGCGTGGCGTGCCGTCGCGCGCCGCGGCCTCAGTGCTGAATGATGCTGATGCTGCCGTCGCTCTCCAGAATCGCCAGCTTCATGTCGCGCAAGGAGCAATCGGCTTCGCGAAGCGCCTGTTTCACATCGGCCTGACCAATGCGATGCCGTCGCATGATCTGCGGGAACCACTGACCGTCCCGGCCGATCAGCACCGGCGACCCTTCCAACAGCCGTTCCAGCTTCTTGCTTCGAGAGCTGATGAAGCCAAGCAGGCCATTCATCAGGATCAGCGCTGCAGCGAGGATCCAGGCGCCGGTCACGGATTCCTCGCCGCCGCTCAGGCCGTTGCTGACCGCTTCGCTGAGCAGCATCACCACCAGCAGGTCAAAGGGTGTGAACTGTCCGACGGTCCGCTTGCCCGAAAGCCGGACCATGAGAAACAGCGCGAAGTAGATGAGAACTGCGCGGGCCAGCAGTTCCCAGACAGGGACTTGTAGATCGAACATGTTCGCAGCCAGCAAACGTGGTGCCCACGTCGGGCGATGCTGACGGACAACTCCTCAAAACACCTCTCGCACGGCCCACGGTCGGAGGGGAGGTTTCGTTAAACGGGGATTGCGCCGTCCGCGCTGTGGCGCCACCCGATCTTCGAAGCGCCTGGCCCGCCGTGAGCGCCGAGCTTGCAAAGACTGCCTGAGATGAACCGGCTCCTCATTGTCGACGGCAGCATCCGGAGCGCTGTGCGCCGAGCCGGGAAGTGCTCGACCGGCGCCCGCGCGAGCCGCCGCGGCGCATGATGCGACGCCGCCCCGCCTCTGCACTACGGAGCGGGACCCTCATGAGCGGAATCGGAAAGCACCGGCGCATGCGCCAGCAATCGTTCCAGCCGCTCCATGCGATGGCGGTGCAAGGTGGTGATCGCATAGAAGTTCTCGCGCAGCTGGGTGGATCGGGCCACCGTCACCAGCACGCCGGTGCGCAGTTCGTCCTGCACCACCACCTCCGGCAGCACGGTGAGCCAGCCGCTGTCCCGCGCCACCAGACGCAGCATCGCCATGTCGTCCACCTCGGCGCGCAAACGCGGGGTCACGCCCGCTGCCACGCAGAGCGCATCGAAGGGTCCGCGCAGCGCGTGGCGAGGGCCCGGGAGCGCCAGTTCCCGGCCATCCAGATCTTCCGGCATGCGCAGGCTGCGCCCGCGCCATTCCTGGGCCGCCCCCACCAGGGAGATCGGCTGGCTGCCGAGAAAGCGGCAATGCAACGGCCGGTCCGCACTGGCCGGCACCGCTTCGTTGGCGAGCACGACGTCGAGCTGGTGTTCCAACAGACGCGCAATCAGCCCGTCCAGCAAGCCGGACTCCAGCGAGAGCGTCACCGCTTGATCGGTCAGCAGCGGTCGAATCCAGTTTTCCAGATAGTTGCGGGAGAGAGTCGCCACACTGCCCACCCGCAGGTGCTCCATGCCGGGACCCTGACCCTGCAGCCGACCCAGCAACTCCCGGCCCAGACCAAAGATGTTCTCTGCGTAGGACAGCACCAGTTGCCCGCGCTCGGTCAGCACCATGCGCCGGCCGCTGCGCTCGAACAGCGGCTCGCCAAGGCGGTCCTCCAGCTGCCGGATCTGACTGGAGAGCGCCGACTGCGACACATGAAGCTGCTGCGCCGCCTGGGTGAGATGCCCCGTGCGGGCCACCTGCCAGAAATAGAACAAGTGCCGGAAATTCAGTTGCTCGACGCCAAACATTCTGTTTTCCAGATCAATTAGTTCTGATCAATGAATTTTACAGAACAACTGAGGATCGGCACGATCGCGGCCATTGAGTTCTGGAGCGCTTGTGATGACCTTCTTTCCCACCTCGGCTGCTGCGTTCAGCGCCTTGCTGCCCGCCGCCCTGATGCTGGCCGCGATGGGCCTGGCGGCGCTGCCAGGACGGACGCAGGGCATCGCCAGCGATCAGAGCGCGTGGCGCCGCTTCCGCTGGATGTCCATGGCAGCCACTTTGGCGGCTGCCCTCAGTCTGGCGCTGCAAGGCGGGCTGCACCTGGCTTCCACCGGCCCCGCTCTCACGCCGCTCGCACAGCCCCGCGCGCTCCCTTTCGTCGCCCTCAGCCTGAGCGGCGCCTGGGTCGCCCTGCTGGTGCAACTGCTGGGCACGGCCATCGGCGTGTTCTCTTCCCGCTACCTGGAAGGGGAACGGGGCCAGGCCCGGTATGCGGCTGCGCTGTGTGGCGTGCTGGCCGCCGTCCAGGTGCTGCTGCTGGCCGATCACTGGTTGCTGCTGATCGGCAGTTGGGCGGCTGCGGGGATCGCGCTGCAACACCTGCTCTGCTTCTACGCCGATCGGCCCTTCGCCCAACTCGCCGCCCACAAAAAGCGCGTCGCCGACCGATTGGCGGATGGGCTGCTGCTGACGGCTGCGGGACTGAGCGCCTGGGAGGTCGGCAGCGGCTCGCTGACCGCGCTGCGGGACCATCTGGCCGCCGGGCCCGCGTCGAGCAGTCTGCAGATCGCTGCGGTCTGTCTGGCCCTCGCCGTGCTGCTGCGCACCGCCCTGCTGCCGATGCATGGCTGGCTGATCCAGGTGATGGAGGCGCCGACGCCGGTGTCCGCGCTGCTGCATGCCGGCGTGGTCAATCTGGGCGGCTGGGTGCTGATCCGCTTTGCGCCGCTGCTGGAGGCAGCGCCAGTGGCCCGCTGGCTGCTGGTGGGCGCGGGCCTGCTCACGGCCGTCCTGGCCGGCCTGGTCATGCTCACCCGCATCAGCATCAAGGTGCGGCTGGCCTGGTCCACCGTCGCCCAGATGGGTTTCATGGTGATGGAGTGCGGACTGGGTCTGTACAGCCTCGCACTGCTGCATCTGCTGGGCCATTCGCTCTACAAGGCGCATGCCTTCCTGATGGCGTCCAGCGTGGTGGACGAGAGCCGCCGCGCCGACATGCGCGGCAGCGCCACCGCGACCTTGCCGAGCCTGCTGATGGCACCCGCGGCGGCGGCCGCAGTGGTGCTCGGGTTGAGTGCACTGGTGTCGGCCACCGTCGGGACGTCCGGATGGCCCCTGTGGTGGACGGCCCTGCTCGCCCTGGCCTGGGCGCCGCTGATGTGGAGCACGCAGAGCGCGGGTGATGCAACGCGCACCACGCCGTGGCGTCAGACGCTCACCGGCCTTGCCATGGTGGCGGGGCTGACCTGTGCCGCCCTGCTGGGCCACGCGCTGCCCTTCGGTGTGACGGACACCCCGGAGCCGTGGACCGGTTGGGCGGCGGTCGGCGGCATGGGGCTGCTGTATGTCTGCCTGGTGCTGATGCAGTCCGGCACGGACATGCTCTCCGGCTGGCGCCGCCGCAGTTACGCCGGGTTTTACATCGATGAATACGTCACCCGTTGGACGCTCCAGGTGTGGCCCACACGATGGGCCTCCCCGCTGGCGCAATGAGCCCCCCTCCCCCGCCCTTCACGAGGACCTCCATGAACACCATCACCCGGCCCATCCGCGAACGGACGACCCCGCCCAGCCGCCCGGACACCGCGCAGGATCGCGACGTCCTCTCCCCCAAGGGGCAGGACACGGTGCTTTCCGTCTTCAGCAGTGCCGAGGCATGCGGTACCACGCCCGACTTTGATCAACGTGTGGAAGCGGCCTGCGCCAAGGCCTGCAGCGCCATCGCGCCGGCCTGGCCACTGGATCGCGCCATTGCGGTGAACCCGCACTGGGAACGCATCGGCATGCCGGTACGCGCCGTCGCCGCCCGCATGGCGGTACTGGGCCGCCTGCAGGTCTTTCCGCCGCGGGATCAGTTGAGGGCTGCCTGGCACTCCGGCCGCATCCAGTCGGCCGATCTGCGTGCCGCGCTGCTCGCCTCGGCCGAAGCTCGCGCCTGCGGTCTCGACGAAGCGGCCTGCATCGCCGCCCTGGGCCCGTCGCCTGCCTTGCCGCAACTGCAGCAACTGCCGCAATTGCCGCTGCTGATTGACGTGCTGGATGACGATCCGCAAGGACAGTCGCGACTCTCATGGCGGCAGGCCATTACCCATCAGCTGAGCCAGACCTGCGCGGCCTACTTCGACCGTCACCAGGCCGACTGGCAGCCGCAGCGCAGCCACGGCCTCTACGCCTTCTGGCGCGACACCCTCGTCCATGACCACGGCATCGGCGTGCTGATGGGCCTGCCCGACATCGCCCGCGGGCTGCAGGCGCTGCCGGATACCCGGGAGGCGGCCGAGCGTTGGGTCCTGAGCCGTCTGGGGCTGCCCGAAGACGCCTGGGCCGACTACCTCGAAGCGGTGCTGCTGACGGTGAACGGCTGGGCATCCTGGTGCGCCTATCTCGGCTGGCAGGCCCGCCTGCAGGGCGGCAGTGACAGCCATCTCCGGGACCTGCTCGCCATTCGTCTGGCCTGGGGCGCCGTTCTGCTCGAATGCCGCGGCGGCTCCACCGCCCAGCGGGCTTTCGCGGCCCTGCAGGGGGCCTGGGAACAGTCCGCGCAGCGGCTGCAGGAGGCGCATCACCACCTGCTGGTGGACGAGGTGTGGCAGAACGCCCTGGACATCGGCTATCAGCGCGACCTCGCCCAACGACTGGCGATGGTGGCGCCAGCGCCCGTGCTGGCACAGGGCCCCGGCGGAACGCCAGTGCCCGCCCCGGAGGTCCAGGCCGTCTTCTGCATCGACGTTCGCAGCGAGCCGCTGCGTCGCGCCATCGAGTCCGCCTGGCCGGCGGTCCAGACGCTGGGCTTTGCGGGCTTCTTCGGCTTGCCGGTCAGTTACTCGCCGCTCGGTACCTCGCTGGACCGTCCCCAACTGCCGGGGCTGCTGGCGCCAGCCCTGTCGGTGACCGATGAGGTCGTCACCCTGCCGCTCGATGCGAGCGCTGGCCCCGATGCGCAGGACGTGCTGCAGGCGCGTCATCAGCACTTCCGCCGCACGCGCCAATGGCGTGCGGGGACCCGCTGGCCCAATGCCGCGTTTTCCTCGGTGGAAGCCATTGGCGCGGGATATGTCGGCAAGATGATCGGCCTGCTGCGCCCTGGCAAGGCCACGCGCCGGGTCGCGGATGACGAGGGTCTCTCCGCTCGCTACCGCCCCGTGTGCCGCCCCACCCTCGCCGGCCTGGATCTGGAAGCCAAGGTCGCCCTCGCGGCACGCGTGCTGCACGCGATGTCGATGGACCGCACCATCGCGCCCCTGGTGCTGCTGATGGGTCATGGCAGCCAAAGCCTCAACAATGCGCAGGCGGCGGCCCTGGACTGCGGCGCGTGCTGTGGCCAGACGGGCGAGGTGAACGCCCGTGCGCTGGCGCGCCTGCTCAATGAGCCGCCGGTGCAGGCGGGGCTGCGTGCGCGCGGCCTGCCACTGCCAGCAGACGTGGCCTTTGTGGCCGCGCTGCATAACACCACCACGGACGAGATCGAGGGGTTCGATCTGGACCTGCTGCCGCTCAGCGCGCAGGCGCGCTGGTCCCGACTGCAGCCGGTGCTGGTGCAGGCGGGCGATCAGGTACGGCGGGAGCGCGCGGCGTCCCTGGGGCTGGATCCGCGCATGCCGGCAGGCGCCCTGCTCAGTCAGCTGCAGCGCCGGGCCAATGACGCCGCGCAGATCCGGCCCGAATGGGGCCTGGCCGGCAATGCCGCCTTCGTGATGGCGCCGCGCTCTCGCACCCGCGGGTCGGTGTTGCACGGACGCGTCTTCCTGCATGACTACGACGCCGAACAGGATGCGGACGGCAGTGTGCTCGAACTGCTGATGACGGCGCCGATGCTGGTGACGCACTGGATCAACTGGCAATACCACGCGTCCACCAGTGAGCCGACCCGCCTGGGCAGCGGCAACAAGCTGCTGCACAACGTGGTGGGCGGAAACCTCGGTGTCTTCGAAGGCAATGGCGGCGATCTGCGCATCGGCCTCGCGCGCCAGTCGGTGCACGACGGTGAAGACTGGCGCCATGAGGCCGTGCGCCTGACCGTGGTGATCGACGCGCCTGCCGACGCGATCGACCGCGTCCTGCAACGGCATGCAGTGGTGCGACAGCTGGTGGAGCATGGCTGGCTGCATCTGTGGCGCTTCGCTGAAGGCGGTGGCTTTCAGCGATGGGTGACCGGCGAATGGCGACCTGAATCGACCCGGTAACAACCCCGCGTGCCGCGACAGTGCTCCTGGCATGCGCCATGACATGCGCCATGACATGCGCCACCGCTAAAGTCGGCGATTCCACCATCCAAGAGAATCATCTGTCATGACCGATCGGAACCAACGGCTCGACGAAATCCTGGCCGAAGCCGCTCCTGAGATCCAGGAGCACTGGGAACACTGTCGCGAGGCCGGACTGTCCGGCCACACCGAGGAGGCCTCGGACAAGGTGGACGGACAGATCCTGGCCTACTTCGCCCGGCTGAAGGCATTGCCAGATCCGGCCGAGGAAGCTTCGGTCCTGGACGCCATGCGGCAGCTGTATGAAGCGCTGGATGAGATCAATGAAGAGACCGACGGCGGCCTGCTGGAGACGGACGAGCGAGAGTTGCTGGTGCCGCTCTTCATTGACGCCGCCGAGGCCTGTGGTGTCGATCCCGAAGCCCACGATGGTGAACCTGGCGGCGAATGGCGCAACTTCTGAGGGGGATGAACGTTCACAGCCCGTGACGGCGGTGCCAGTCGGCGAGTGATTCCTCCGGATACTCGTCGAACTGGTCGTCTCCCGGATGGTCGGACACCTCCACCCACTCCGGTTTGGAGCCGAGCATCATGTGCACATGGGCGGGGGGCACGGGCAGCGGCGTATCGATGGCGCCGGCATGTGGATGCACCAGGTCCGGCCAGCTCTCGTCGTAGAGCCACAGGGCGGTGCCACAATGGCCGCAGAAGTGACGCTGACCCGTGCTTTCCTTGCCGTTCAGGTGCGCGCGGTAGATGCGTAGCTCCTTCTCACCCTGATGCAGCTTGAAGGTGCGGTAATCCGCGCCCAGGTTGATGGCGAAGCCGCCCGTGCCTGCCGTCTTGCGGCAGATGGAGCAATAGCAGCGCATGAAGGGAGCGGGCTCGTGAGAGTCCACCGAGAATTTCACCCGGCCGCAGTGACAGGAACCGTCCAGACGCATGGGAACTCCTTTGGCGATGAATGTGAGCGTTGTGGTGTGCGGGCAATTGCGATGCCTTGCGCCACCATGTCGACACTGGAAGGGCACGCAGTTCAACCTGATCGCAGACCCGCAGTTGCTCGAGCCGGTGATGGCGGTGGAGGTGGTCACGCCAGCGGAATCGCTGAGCGGCTGCATTGGCGATCTGAACCGGCGTCGCGGTCTCGTCCGAGGGCAATCGCTGCGAGGCACAGCCATCGTTGTGGATGCGCAAGTCCCGCTGAGCGAGATGTTCGGCTATATCGGGCAACTGCGTGCGCTGTCGTCCGGACGCGCGTCGTTCTCGATGCTGTTCGAGCAGCATGCACTGGCCCCGCGCAAGGTGCGTGACGCTGTCGCCATTGCTTGATGACGTCTGCCAGTGGCGCTTGAAGCTGCCGGCATCGAAAGGGGCCCGCGAAAGCGGCGCCCCTTTTTTTCTTCATGAAGGAAAACTGATCGTGCCGGCCGGCCTCATGGGGGACGACTCCAACCGGAACGTGGCCACCACCTCCGAGAGTTGCCGCGCCTGGTTCTTCAGGCTTTCTGCCGCGGCGGCCGACTGCTCCACCAACGCTGCATTCTGCTGGGTCATCTGATCGAGCACCGTCACCGCAGCGCCGACCTCGCCGATGCCCTGGCTCTGCCGATCGGCCGCTCGACTGATTTCACTGATGATGTCGCTCACCTTGCGCACCGAGGCCACCAGTTCACCCATGGTCTCGCCGGCATCCACCACCTGCCGGCTGCCCCCTTCCACGCGATCGACCGATTCGCCGATCAAGGCCTTGATCTCCTTCGCCGCTTCGGCACTGCGCTGCGCCAGCCCCCGCACCTCGCTGGCCACCACTGCAAAGCCGCGTCCCTGCTCGCCGGCCCGGGCCGCTTCCACGGCGGCATTCAGGGCCAGGATGTTGGTCTGGAACGCAATGCTGTCGATCACGCCGGTGATGTCCGAAATCTTCCGGGACGACTGGTTGATGTCGCCCATGGTCTGCACCACCTGACCCACCATCTGGCCGCCCCGGTCGGCAACGGTGGATGCGGAGGTCGCCAGATCGCGGGCCTGCAATGCGGCTTCTGCGCTGTGCCTCACCGTGCTCGTCAGCTCTTCCATCGAGGCCGCCGTCTCCTGGAGGTTGGAGGCTGTCTGCTCGGTGCGCTGACTCAGGTCCAGATTGCCGGTTGCCACTTCATCGCTGGCGATGCGGATGCTTTCCGCGCTTTGGCGCACCTGCCCAACGATCTCGCGCAATGCGCTCTGCATGTCGGCGAGTGTGCGCATGAAGGTGGCGACTTCATCACGCCCCTGAACCACGATGTCCGCGCTGAGGTCGCCCAGCGCAATCCGCTTGGCCACCTCGGAAGCCCTGCCCAGCGGTGTGAGGATGGATCGCACCATGGCCAGCATCAGGACACCGACCAGCACCACAACGAGCACCAGGACTGCCAGTCGGATCTTCGATTGCATCGAGGCGGAGGCATGGTCCGCCTCGCGCTCGGCGGTCACGGCGGCCTGGGTGTCTTCGACCCATTTGTTGAACACGCTGCGCGCCGTATCGAGATCTGCCTGCGCCTGGCCGGCATAGGCGAATGCGGCGGACGGATCCATCTTGGCATCCACGACCTGCTGAAGGATGTCGGCCAGCGGTTTGACATGCGCTTCGAAGCCTGCGACCGCTGGCGCCAACGCCTGCTCGCGCTCCGGGGTGGTCATGACGGCCTTGAGCTGACTGCGCATGTCCGCGACCGTCTTCTTCCACTGGTTGTGGTGCTCACCCGCCTCGTTGGTGTTGTTCCCATTGAGCATCACCGACTGTTCCAGCCGCTGGATGCGCTCCAGCGATGCGAGGATGCGGGCAGTGTCCTGGGCGGTGACGCTCTGTCGGTCGAGCAGATCCGAAGAACGGCTCTGGACGTGATCCATGCTGATGGCAGACCAGGCGCCCAGGCCAACGATCAGCAGGCATAGCAGCACCGTACTACCCAGCAGGCGCTGCCGAATGGAAAGGTCGCGGAGGAATCTCATGGGAGCCAGGCCTCTCTGCAGTGATCGGGCTTCCCGCCAACGCAGGGGCGCTGGGACGGGAGACCTCTGAGGCTGATTCTGCGCCTGAGGATTGCCGCAGTGCAGCAGCTCACGCGGACGGACTGTGAAATGCTTCCCACGGTCCACAAGGTGAAATCCCTGTGGTAGCGGGACCGTCAGCCGAGGCGCAAGGCGGACGCCGACCTTGTGGCACGCAAGTGGCGGAGGAGTGCCGCAGGGAGGTTTCGCTGCACTTGATTGCTTCGCCTGGCAGCGAAGCCCTTCGCGCGGCGCTGACGAATCCCGCTGAACGTCTGAAAGATGGACACCATCGTCCACTCCTGGGGCTTTCCCATGACCGACCGCAGCATTCGTTCATCCAGGGGATACAGCTTTTCTGACCCGTCCTCTGTCTCGAATACTTCCGCCAGCACCACCCCGGCAGCGGACAGGCATCGTCGCTCAAGCTCGATGCCGACATCGTCGTCCACGACCGCCACGGCGATGCGAAGCGTGGCGCAGAATGGCGTGCTGTCTCAGCTCTCCATGCGCGAGCAGCATATGGGCTATACGCCGTCGCACGACGGGCGCAATCAGAGCTCCCGCGTCGCGCTGACCCGGGTACCGGGCGGACAGGCGCTCGGCGCCCCGGAGCGGCACGCCGCCGCTCATGAGACCATGCATGCACCGCACTTTGGCGCATTGACGGTGGCCCTGGAACGTCAGCATCAGGAACTCGACACACGGCCCTTGCCGTTGTCGGCGGACCAAGAGGCTCAGATTGCGCAGTTGCCGCCAGACTTTCAGGCATCGGCGCGGCGCATGCTGGGCGGTGAGCAGGGTCTCTCGCCCGCCGGGCGTGCGGAGGCGGAGCGTCGCATGGCCAACACCTTCATGATGACGGCGCGCAATGGCGCACCTCCGGCCCATGGAGCGAGCCCTTACGAGGAGTCAGCGCCGTCGATCCGGCCGGAGTCATTCAACTCGATGCTGGTGCCGCCGCACCTGGCGTCTCAAGCACATATGGTGCAGATGGACATGCGCCGCGCCGGACGGCCGATGCCGCCCGTGCAGGTGGTGCCGATGGAGCCGATGGCGGTGGCACCGCAGTACAACGCACAGAACGGGGCGCCGGTGACCATTCCGTCGGGCATTCAAGCGCCAGGGTATGGGAATGCGGTGTTCGGGCAGACGCGAGAGGCGGGAGTGGATACGCATCTGGTGCGGGTGCCGCCGGAGTTTCCGCCGCATCGATAAGGGCGGCGTTGGGGGCATTTGGTCAGCGGTCGACGCGATCCCTGCGAAGTGGGCGCAGCGCTCGACCGTCGTCCTCGTCAATGAACCGGGGCCTTCCAGCGCTTCAGCGAGTTGGCGATGAGGATGAAGCCCAGGATGCTGCCGATGGGCGTAGCAATCAGCAGCGGCAGCGCGAGCAATACGCTGAACGGCCGTGCCCAATCCTTTTGCTGGTCTGCGGCATTGCTGAGTACCCAATGCGTGCCGGCCAGCACCACGAAGAAGGACATGGGATAGAACGAGGAGAGGCTGACGGGTTCTCTCGACAACCAGAACGAGATAAGAATGAGCACCACGAACGCCGAGTAGAGACAGGCGGCAAACTTGTGAGTGCCCGAGACCCGGCCTGACGCATGAGGCCGCCACGTGGGGCGACTGTTGTCGAAGCTCCCTTGCATTGATTGTTTCCCTTGCGAACGATGTGCGGCGGATGTCCCGCGTGGGCGAATTAGACCGGCTGGGTCCAATGACGCGCATCGCTACAAGGTGCAAAGAGGGGAACAATCTGACGGAATGGGGCTCCGTGTTGGCTGGCACATGGTCCTGCCGCGCTGAAACGGCGAATCAGTCTGGTCAGTTCGATTGAAGTGGTCGATCTGAGTGGTCGCCATAGCGGCGGGCGACCTTGATCACAATTCCATCACTCGACCAAGAGAGTTGCGTTGCCGCTGGATCGGAAAATTCATTGACCCAACCGATCCTGCTCAGGTGAAACGGACGACATCTGGCCATGACGATTTATTCGTCTCGCACCGACCGCCATGTACCGGGCGCCAGGACTTTCACGCGGATAAGTCGGTTGTCCACATTACTGTAGAGCACGTGCAGCGTGAAATCAGGTAGGTCCCAAACTCCGTAACCAGTCAAGGCAGTGTCGGCCTGTTGAAGGGGTGCGATGTTTAGCTTGTGGAACAGCTGCTCAGGGCTGTCTTCGAAAGCCAATCCAGCCGGCAATTCTCCTCTCCATCCCGAACCCTCTTGGTCACGGTTCCGATGAAAGGTCACGGAACGCAATACGGGGTCGATGCCGTCCGACTCAGTCTTCAGGGTTAGTCCGCACGCCGGATTGAGGTCAACTTCACCCTCGTCCCGCGCCTCTGCAGTATGTTGTCTCGACCAGGAGCCAAGCGGCCAAATGCTGGCAAATGAAGGATTGGCAACGGACTCCCCCAAGGCCTGCAGCAGATCTTGCAGCGGTGGTGGAGGCATGGCAGTTGTCGGGTCCAAGGGGTCAGGCAGTCTCCTGCAGACGACCCGGACTATCGATGTGCCGTCGTCTGAATAGACGACCGTTAACCGGTAGCCCGGAACGTCCCAAGCATCCGTCAAATGGGAATGTCTGGAACTTTCGAATTCGCTGAGATGTGCTCGGGCTTGCGTACGTCCGTCTTCCCATCGAAGTCCAAAAGGCATGGCGCCATGAAATCGCTGAACATCAGCGTGGCCAGAATACAAATACAGCTGTGCCAGTGTCATGTGGCCATGGCCCCAACGGAAGCGCGCCGCGCCGGCGTTGTACTCTGAATCAACAAATCCCAGCTCTAGCCCCTTTCGCCGTACCAGCACCCAGTCGTAATAACTAATCTCTCCTGACTCAGGATGCCTTGGCCGATCGAGCGTATTAAGCTCGGACCAGAGCAATTTATCTTCAAGCATTTCGCTTGAAAGGCCGAGATATGAAAGCAGTCTTTCAGAATTTAACGCGGCATTCATAAAAACCTAGAACACTTAATCATCTGAAACGGGCAGCTGAAAGCTATATGACTTCGAATACCCGTCATCATTAAAGTTCGCAAAAATTGCGTAATCCGAAAGATTCCAGCGTGCCTTTGCCAAGTCCTCATCAAACCAATCGAGCTTGCCAATTGACGAGGACAGCTGCTCCAAGGTCGCGCCAAACTGCAAACCGATCGGCAATATTCCAACAAATGCAGCAAAGTCCGGATCATCAGCTCCGTAAAGACGGATGTTCTTTAGAACCAGTGCACCTTCCGGGTAAGTTCTACGGGGATCATCTAGATAACGCTCGCCCGTCAAGGTAATTTCAATACCCAAATCATTACGACTCAAGTAAGTACTCATTGAGTCCTTGGGGAGACGCGGTTCATCAGAGAATCCCAGGGCTGCAAGAAACCCAACCAACTGCGTTTCTGGATAATAAGCACCAAGGAGCGAAGTTACATCAGAGAGGTTCATTTATTTCCGTCCAACTGTCTTAAAAATATTCTTGATGGCGACATCAAAGTCCCCCGCAAGACCCTTGGAGTCTACGGCAGCTTCCGAGAGATTTTGTCCATGTGTAGGGCTATGATCGATATGTGCCTGCCGAGGAATAGCGAACGAAGTTCCGCCAGTTCTGGATGTTCAGGGCGGTCAAGCGAATTCAAAATGACCAGACGGATTGGGTCTCGGGAACCTCACTTGGCGCGCCAAGATATCGATTAAAGTGTGGGAATATAAACTGGAGTCCATAGTGGCAAGCCGCGGAGATCAATCGTCTACGACAGGAGGCTGAAAGCTATATATGTCTGAGCGACCCGCCTCGTCAAAATCGGCGAATATTGAATGATCGGAAAGGTCCCAGCGTGCTTTTGCCAGGTCCTCGTCCGAGATCATGGCGAATGACGTACGTGCTAGTGGAGTCTCTAGGGAGCTTCGGCGTTTCAGCAAAGCCTAGGTCGCTGAGGAATTTTACGAGGCGTGCTTCCGGATAATAAGAACCAAGAAGTGAAATTATTTCGGAGAAGTTCACTTTATTCCTTTCCTTGCCTTAAGAAGTTCTTTTGGAGCCTTGTCGAAATCCGCGTTATCCATTCTTAATATACGCCGAGATGCACGCTGATATGCCTTTTCGCTCCCCCACTATGGAGCGCTTCTGCACTTCACTTAATGGCTTGCCAAAGTTAAGCTTTTGAGCTCTGGCCTTCCACGCCGCCTTGGACGGGATATGTCCACGATCGATTTTTCCATCACCTGTCTTTTTCTTTAATTCCCCATACTTGCCGAACTCCCCGCACTTCATCTCCCTTTTCGGCTTCGTCTTCTTGCCATCGCCTCCGCCTTTTCCGCCTGCGCCCGCCTCTGGCTCGACGTCCGGCGTCTTGGCATGTCGCGCTTCTTCCTCCGCCTTACGCAAACGCGCGGCATCTTCAGCCTCTTTCCCGACTCTTTTGGCCTTCGCGGCATCCTCAGCAACCCTGGGTGGCGCGTGAGCAGTTCGATGCGCCGGAACAGGCGTTTTACGCCCGGCAGCCCGAGCGGAACGGCGGTCTGGTTTGTCACTCCGATAGGGGATCGCAATACGTCCGCATCCGCTAAACGGAGAGGCTGTCAGAAACCGGCATCGAGCAGGCCGTGGGGAACAAGTTGGACTTCCCTGGCCGAGACCATTAATGCGCTCTACGAGGCCCAGTTGATCCATCGCCGGGCTCCGTGGAAGACCAAGGAGTCTGTGGAGTTCGCGACGCTCAAGTGGGCGTCCTGGTTTAACCATCATCGCCTGCTCGTGCCCCTCGGCCGCAACCCGCCGGCTGAGGCCGAGGCAAACTACTACCGGCAACTCGCCAATCGGGCTACCTTCGTAATGGCCTGATTTAACCCAAATGGCCTCCGCGGAACTCGGGTTGATTCACTTTCAGCGCTTGGATGGCAGCTGCGTAGAGCTCGAATCCATGTTCAGCAGACAAGTCAATCTCGCCGTACCGTGCCGCCTCCTCCAATTTCGACTCGTGGCCAACGGGCCGAAACGCCTCCAGTAATTCTGGAGTAGCCAAAGGCTTCCCAAGGGAAGCGATCACGCCATCAGGAGAAGGAATTCGGGGGTGGAGTTCACGTGCAGCGGATCGAATGACGAGCGCCTCTTCCGAAAGCACCGGAATCAATCTGGACGTGGGCGTTTAACGTCAATACTTTCGCGGCAGCGAAAAAAGTACGTTTTTGACAATGGTTCCGCTCTTGTAATCAACCTTGATCACAATTTCATCCTTCGACCAAAGGTCCCAAGAAGTTGTACCATCAACCTGTTGGGTGGATTTAGGCGTCCCGAAAGCAGCGAGTGCCTCGTCGCGATTCCGAATTGGGCCGGTCGCATACGGGACTGCGCCCCCATAACTCGACACCGAAGAAGATCCATTGGGATAATATATAACCCCATCCAGTGCATATTCGCCGCTACCGAGGGGGTCTCCATAGTCTTCAGAGAAGACTTCCCGCGGCACAAAGGCGAGCACTACACCTGCGTCGACCAAGTTGATGAAATCGGTAAGGATTTCCCTCATCTTTTTTGGCGAAAGTGAATCCACAGATCCACCGTTTGCTTTAACAGCTTGACTCAGGGCCGTATCAGCATCCGTCATTCCCAACAACTTAACCAATTGATCAGCGTTCATAGAGGACCCCCTTATAAATTTCCGTGCGATTTAGGTCTACTGCTTCGAAGCGGAGCCTAAACCGTTTCTGTGCTGATTCGTGATGGACTATCGCTAAGGCAAGCAAGGTCGGTGGCCCGGCTAATCCCCGCGCCGTCTGCCGAGCAACGTTACTCGGTACACGCGGTCCTCGGCGAGGCTGTAGAGCACATGCAGGTCGTAGAACGGAAATTGCCAGCGATGAAACCCGTCCATCTCGTCGAAGTCTTGGTGGTCGGCAGGCCGGCCCAGCTTGGCGAGGACAGTGTCCGGTCCGTCATCGAAAGTAATCCCGAACGGGAGCGGTCCCTCCCACTGAACGCATTTGAAATCCAGATCGGTACGGTATTTGGCGCCGGACAAACAGAGGTCCGAAGGCTGGGCATCAAAGGGCGTCGCGACCTTCAGCTCGTCACGGGCAGCCGCGTAGAGCTCAAATCCATATTCGTGGGAGAAATCCATCTTGCCGTAGCCGGCTGCCTCGCCGAGCTTCGACTCGTAGCCGATGAGCGGGAAGCTGCGCACCAGGTCCGATGACTTCAGCGGCTTGCCGAGGAACGCGAGCACACCGTCGGGAGAGAGCAGCTGTGCGTGCAGTTGCTGCGCGGCAGATCGCGCAGTGAGCGCTTCCCGGGAAAGCGAAGGTGTGATGGATACCAGCAGGCATTCCCCCGAAGCGGCGAAACTGACATCCACCACACCTTCAGTGACTTGCCACCTCGCCTTGCGTACAGCGCCGGTAACGTTGTGCACCCACTCCGGCTCACCGATGGCATCGGTCCACGCCTGAAACAACGACTGGGCCCCCACCCCTTCAAAAATGGCACCTGCGTACGGCTGGACATTCGAATGGAAGCGACCGAACAGCACGACACGGCCGACGGTGATCGCACCGTCCGTCTTGCTGGGGCCATAGCGCGACGCGAACGAATCTTCGTCTGTCAGGAACAGGTATACGCCCAGATCGGAATTGAACAATGAGAGTCGCCCGCTCTCAACCGCTTTCTCAATCGATTCGTCGTCAACGTATTCACGATCCGGCCAGGCACTCAGCACTTGCTGCAGGACGGGATCGTCCCACCCTCGCCCAAGCAGGCGGGCCGGGTCGCCCGGAAGCGTTAGTGCTTTGACGCTGGACCCCACCATTCACTGTCCTCCGAACCAGTGACCCACTGCTTCCGTAGTCAATCGTCAGCTGCAACCCATTTTTTGGACGCTGATCTCAATAGATCTGCCCGTCTTCATCATGGGTAGAGTCACGGGCTCCAAAATAGTGGAAAACAGTATTCATCACAGATCCGTTTTCGTCATGCCCAAGAGGTCAATCAACCGGAAGCAGTTCAACGGTGTCCCTTTTGGGGAAACCCACGGTGATTAACGCGACGGAACGGTCGTCGTGATAGTCCACATGCACGAGTTTGCCTTCGACGGTCCAGAGGTCGCTGTAGATTTGCCCGTCCTCCTCCTCGGTTTCTTCGGGCTTACCAAATGCAGCAAACGCTTGATCGCGATTGGTCACTGGCCCTGTTGCTAGCGGAACCTTCCCCTGATAGGCCGAGTATTTTGATGAACCGTTGGGAAAGTAGAATACCGCGACCATCACGTACGGGCCTTCGCCCTTTGGGGCCCCATAATCTCTCTCATAGAATTCTCTGGGGCGGAAAGCCAACTCCACGCCCTTATCCGCAAAAGGAATGAAATCCGAAATGATTTCCCTCATCTTTTTTGGGGAAATGGATTCTATGGAACCGCCTTGGGCCTTGACTGCTTCAATCAAGGGCGAGTCCGTGTTGGTGAATCCCAATAAATCGATCAATTGATCTGCAAGCATTCGATTCCCCCGTTTGCAACTACAGCTTTATTGCTAGCAAGCTAGCGTCATGGATTACAAAGTCGATCCAAGCAATGTGGAGCGAGGCCATAATCGCGGATCGGAATTATCTGGTCGCAAAAGATAGACGTAAGAAGGTTACGTTGCCGTTGAATCAGAAAATTTATTGACCCAACCGATTCTGCTCAGGTTAAAAGGACGCCATCTGGCCATTAAGATCTATTCGTCTTGCACCGACCGCCATGTACCGGGCGCTAAGACTTTCACACGGATGAGTCGGTTATCCACGTTGCTGTAGAGCACGTGCAGCGTGAAATCAGGTAGGTCCCAAACTCCGTAACCAGTCAAGGCAGTGTCGGCCTGTTGAAGGGGTGCGATGTTTAGCTTGCGGAACAGCTGCTCAGGGCTGTCTTCGAAAGCCAAACCACCCGGCAACTCTCCTCTCCATCCCGAACCCTCTTGGTCCCGGTTCCGATGAAAGGTCACGGAGCGCAAAAGGGAGTCACCGCGGTCCGACTCGGTCTTCAGGGTTAGTCCGCACGCCGGATTGAGGTCAACTTCACCCTCGTCCCGTGCCTCTGCAATTTGTTCCCTCGACCAGAAGCCATGCTCCCAAATGCTAGCGAATGAAGGATTGGCGACGGACTCTCCCAAGGCCTGCAGCAGATCTTGCAGCGGTGGCGGAGGCATGGCAGTCGTCGGGTCCAAGGGCTCAGGCAGTCTCCTGCAGACGACACGGACTAGCGATGTGCCGTCGTCTGAATAGACGACCGTTAACCGGTAGCCCGGAACGTCCCAAGCATCCGTCAAATGGGAATGTCTGGAACTTTCGAATTCGCTGAGACGTGCTCGGGCTTGTGTACGTCCGTCCTCCCATTGAAGTCCAAAAGGCATGGCGCCATGAAATCGCTGAACATCAGCGTGGCCAGAATACAAATACAGCTGTGCCAGCGTCATGTGGCCATGGCCCCAACGGAAGCGCGCCGCGCCGGCGTTGTACTCTGAATCAACAAATCCGAGCTCTAGTCCCTTTCGCCGGACTAGCACCCAATCGTAATAGAGTTGCTCTCCAGATTCAGCGTGCTCCGGTCGCTCTAGCGTATTTAGCTCCGACCAGATGGATTCAGCCTCAAGCACATCACTCGGCGAACCAAGGTAATTGAGTAGTTTTCCGGCGTCTAAAGAGGACTTCATGAAACGAATCGAAATAGGTTAGTCTTCGGCAATCGGCACCTGAAAGCTGTACACGTCCGAACGCCCCTGTTCATCAAAGTCTGCAGACATCGCATGATTTGAAAGATCCCAGCGCGCCTTTGCCAGTTCCTCGTCAAACCAAGCAGGCTCTCCAAATATTGCTGCAAGCTCCTTTAATGTTAGCCCGAACTGCAGCGCATGCGGAAGCGCTCCCTTGAAATTGGCGAAACTGGAGTTTTTTGCACTATAGAAGCGGACATTTTCCAGCACGATAGCGCCTTCGGGATAACTTCGAGTGGGGTTATCCAGATAGCGCTCACCAGTTAAGGTAATTTCCACACCCAGATCATGACGGAGTAAATATGTGCTGGTTGAGTCTCGCGCCAGCTTTGGCTTTTCCGAAAAGCCCAGCCCCTCCAGAAGTTGCTTTAGACTTTCCTCGGGGTAAAATGTGCCAAGCAGTGAAGTAATAGTTGAGAAATCCATTTCATTTCTTTCCATGTGCTGTAAGGATTTTTTTCAAGGCTGCATCAAAATCTGCGTTACTCATTCTTAGGATACGACGAGATGCTCGCTGGTATGCTTTCTTGCAATTACCGTCGGCGTCGTATTCGTCAATCTTGCTGAGCATGGCTTCAACGTCGCGTCGCGCCGACCCAGCCAAGTTCTTTGAGTCTATTGCCGCTGCAGCAGAGGTCTGGCCGTAAGTAGGACTGTGATCTATGTGTGCACGCCTGGGAATGGCAATTGAATTACCCCAATTTTCTATCACGCGCTCTTGCTCATCGGTCAACTGGACGCCGCCGTTAAGCTTTTTAGCGCGCGCCTTCAACGCTGCCTTCGACGGGATGTGATCACGGTCGAATTTTCCATCACCGGTCTTCTTCTTCAAATCCCCATACTTACCGAACTCCCCGCACTTCATCTTCTTCTTCGGCTTCGTCTTCTTGCCGTCGCCTCCGCCTTTCCCGCCTGCGCCCGCCTCTGGCTCGACGTCCGGCTTCTTAGCATGTCGCGCTTCTTCCTCCGCCTTACGCAAACGCGCGGCATCCTCAGCCTCTTTCGCGACTCTTCTGGCCTTCGCGGCGTCCTCAGCAACCCTGGCGGCCTTCGTAGCTTCTTCAGCGACGTGCGCCCCCTTCATCAGACCGGCGGCTCCCTTCACCGCCTTGCCGGCCGTGGTGACAACCTTGCCACCGGGGATCATGCTGGCTGCTGAGAGCCCGGCTTCTATTGCATTTCCTTCAGCGGCATAGATGAGCGCATCAGCACCTCCGGTCACAACCGATAGCCCAGGCACAAAGCTCGCCACCCCGAGCGCGCCGTGAACCCACGGGCTGGCCTTCCCCCACCACCCCTCCTCCGCTGGCGTCTCTGGTGCCGCAGGTGGATTGGCGGCTGGGGCGCCTCCTGCTGCGGAGAGAGAAGATCCCGGTGCTGCTCCAGCGACGTAAATGCCCGGGCAGTTGCCGCCATTCATCGTGCAGGGATCATTGACCCGAATGACAGGCTTCTTCCCCACCCTGACCGTACTGCTGCCCTTTGTCGGCTTCACTTCACCACTGACCGTTCCGCTGCGCACCCCTTTGGCAGAACCCGGAGCGTCGCCCACACAACTGGGTTGTGTGCTTTGGTTCAGCACATATGCAGGGTCTCCATTGAATCTGACACTGGCAATTGTTCCCTGACTGCTATCCAGGTTTTGAGTGACGGGATAAGGCAGCGGTGGAGTCGCGCTCCCGACAGGAGTCTTGTTAAGACTGGGAGCGGTCGAGACGGCTTTGAAGGCGCCATCCTTCCGAGCACCTAAGTTAGCCGCCATAACCACCTCCATGAGCAGCTGAGTCCACAGCCGCCCGAGCCCGCATGACTGCGTCACTCTGTAGCAAGCGGTACTCCAGTACCCTTACGGCAGGAGCGGTGGCCAGCACGGCCCGCCAGACGAGATGCACCAGCCTTCGGTCTGGCTCGATGATGACTGTGTCCAGTCGCGCCGGAAGTTCGCCGAATGCGCCATTCTCATAACGTGCCAGGACAAACGGCTGATGGCCCGGGAGGCGAAGAGCCAAGCGGGAATTGCCATGAACATCTCGGTGCAGAGCGCGATCTCGCGGATTCGCGAGGTTCACCAGTTCAAGCAATTCGTCACCCACCATGTGGTCCACTTGCTGGTCCGGCCACGCTGCATTCCAAACAGAAAAATCGAAGTCATGGGGCAGGGGCGTAGAGCTCTGAATGAAGGCTTGGTCCACCGTTCCAACCTGCTTGGCTCGTTCGGGATGACCCTTCGGACGAATACCAAGACCGGCAACGAGATCTGGTAGTCCAGCGCTGTCGCCGACAAGCGCCTGTTCAAGGTGACGAGCGGTGATCGGCCGATCCACATATTCGATCTGAGGCGCCGACAGTTGCGTTAGGCCATGGGCACGAAGATACCAATCTCTCAAGAATCCGATTCCCGCGGGATTCTCTGCAAAATGCTCCCACTTCAGGGCGCCGTGTTCTCCAACTTTTGGATTCGAGCCCACCTCGGCGATGAGACGGTTGCCTTCCAAAGTTCCGGGATCGACGCGGCACTGCCCACCCCAAGCTGAGCGCAGATCGACTGATAACGCGCTGACGACATCACCAGCAGTCAACTGCCACTCCAGCTCACCCCGCCGATTGCGCACGTAAGCGAACGCTCTGCGACCGTGCACCCTCAGCACCTTGTTGATTGACACGTCCCCCTCACGACTCATCCTGAGGCCCACGAGGAAGCTATGTGTCGGGGTTCCGTCACTCGGATTTGGCGCATAAGCAGTCGCGTTGACAATCACGTCGCAGCGCGGCTTGAAGTGGCAGAGATCGGACTCTTGCAGGACCGCAGTACTCGAAGATGAATCCAGCGGCACGTCCTCTTCGCACAGAGGCATTTGGACCTCTGCGAAGCGCATGGCCGCGTCGTCGTTCCACGTCAGCGTCTGTCTAAGCACCGCCACATGGAAAGGTTGAGCCCGTTGATCGACCCCTTGAAATGCCAGCCCTGGGAATGGCGTGTGATTCCTGAATTCCATGCGGCAGTCAAATCAGTTGATGTCGACATCTTTGCCGTTGATTGCGACAGGACCACTGGCGGAAAAATCGAACTTGGTCCCGTTGATGAGAACTGTCCCGTCGGACTTCATGACCAAGCTGGCTTTACCGACGTTGATCTGAAACTCATCGCCGGCAGTGATTGAATAGCTGTTTCCCACCTTGGTGGATTTGCTCAGCCCCACCTGCTCCGACTGCTGCAACCCCACCGTCGTATTCATCAGCCCCCCGACCGAGGTCTGATACGCCGCGCCGATCGTCAGCGCCTTCCCAAGCCCGATCGTCTCCGCCTTCGCCAGTGCAATCGTCTCGGTTTTCATCCCTCCGATCGTCACCGACCGGTTCGACCCAATCGAGATCGTTTCATTCACCCCGACGTCTTCCGTCCGGTTCAATCCAATCGAGACCTTCTCGTCCAGATCCACCCGCTCGGTGCGGTTCTGATGCACCGTGATGGTTTCGTCCAGGTTGACGGTCTCCGTCCGATTCCCCTTCACCAGCGTCGTTTCATGCCGGTCGATGGTCTTGGTCCGATCCCGCCCGACCCAATGGGTTTCGTCGTTCTCGACCTCAATGTCCTGGTTCTTCTCCGCGTGGATCCAGAGCTGCTCATCACCCTTCTTGTCCTCGAAGCGGATGGCATTGGCGTTCCCGTAGCCGCCGCCTTTGGTGGACCGGGTCAGGAAACCGCTCTGTGTTGCATTGGCCGGCAAGTCCCACGGCGGCAGGTTCTCGCCGTTGTAAGTGCGTCCGATGATGATGGGCGCATCCGGATCTCCTTCCAGGAAACCGACGATCACTTCCTGCCCGATCCGCGGAATGTGCACCCCGCCGAAGTTGGACCCCGCCCACGGATGCGCCACGCTCACCCAGCAGGAACTGCGCTCATTGCGCTGACCGCGCCGGTCCCAATGGAACTGCACCTTCACCCGGCCGAACTTGTCGGTGTGGATTTCCTCGCCCGCCGGGCCGGTGACGATGGCCGTCTGCGGCCCCGGCACCAAAGGCTTCGGCGTGCGCCGCGTCGGGCGGTACTGTTGCGCGGCCGGAATGCAATTGAAGCTGCAGCTCAGGTCCGTCGATCCGGAGCCCGCTTCACTCACCGCCTGTCGCAGATGCAACGAGGTCGAAGTGACCAGATACTGGATGTTCTGGTCGTCAGTGGGATGCCGATCCAGCGACAGCAGATGCCCGGTGTGGACACCCTGCGCATTCGTCACGCCGTCGTAGACGTCGTACGCGCTTTGCAGTTCGTCCAGGCGGTCTTCCGCATATTGCGCACCGTCGCCGTTCTGGATGTAACCGCCCGGGTAATCAAAGATCTCCCCGTCGGACAGATCGTAGTCGCGCTTGCGCGCCTGGCTGGTTTCCAGAGCGCTGGACGGACGTTGGAAATCGTAGTCGGTGATGACCACCTTGCCAGGCTGCACGCACTGCACATTGGACCATTGAGACACATGCTCCAACTGCGGCGGCACTTGCCCGTTGCCGCCATAAAACGGCAGCGTGGCACAGGTGGGAATGGCGTCGTGGGCGCTGGCGGAGTCGCACAGCACCATCTTGTGACCGGATTCATCGTGCTGGATGTACCAGTAGATGCCTTCATGCTCCAGCAGCCGGGCAATGAAGTTGAAGTCCGTTTCCCGGTACTGCACGCAGTAGTTCCAGGTGCGGTAGGGTCGCATCAGTCTGAGCTCGAAACGCGCCACCGGGTGGTCGTCGAACACCTGCTTGACGATGTCCGGCACCGTCATCTCCTGGAAGATCCGGCAGTCGGCGGTGCGCGTCAGCAGCCAGGGCCAGGGCTTGAGCGTCATCTGGTAGACGCTGTGCTTGCCTTCGAAGCCGCTGCGGGCGAACCGCGAAACGTAACCGCTGACATGGCGCGGCGCGTCATCGCGCAGCGCCACCGTCAGCGACGCCTGCTTGCCGAGCAGTTCGGCGGGCTGGATATCCTTGCGGTCGCTCAGCAGCGTCAGCGTGGTGTCGCCCAGATCGCTCAACGCTTCTCGCACCGTGCACGTGTGCACGCGCAGGGTGTCTTCGGGCAGGGCAGTCTTGAGTCGGAAAGGTGTCGGTGCGGGCATGGGCTCAGCCTGATCGTCCAACCTTCAGATTAGGGGGAGTGCCCCGCCGCGGGGAATTGTCTAAAGTCACTTTGGGCTGGGATGACATTCGCTGCGCCCCCCTTGAAACGTCACAACCCGTCCCTATAATCTCCTTGCTAGCACTCAACCATGTCGAGTGCTAACAGCATTCTTGTGACGGGTCGGCCCCTGGGCCGGCCTAGATATCAAGTCCGACACAGTCAAGGAGATCAGATGAAACTGCGTCCTCTGCACGATCGCGTGATCGTCAAGCGCCTCGAGAACGAAACCAAGACGGCCTCCGGCATCGTCATCCCCGACAACGCCGCAGAAAAGCCTGATCAGGGTGAGGTCTTGGCCGTCGGCCCGGGCAAGCGCAATGACAAGGGTGAATTCATCGCCCTGAACGTGGCCGTTGGCGACCGCGTCCTGTTTGGCAAGTACAGCGGCCAGACCGTCAAGGTCGATGGCGAGGAACTGCTGGTCATGCGCGAAGAAGACCTCTTCGCCGTCGTCGCCAAGTAATCCCCAGGCCCCACGGCGGTGCTCCGGCACCGCCCGCCACGCGCATCCGGGCCGCCGCTTGCGGCGTTCCCCCAGCGTGGCCGACCTCTCACTACTGAATTCGGAGAATCTCTCATGGCAGCAAAAGACGTAGTCTTCGGCGGCGAAGCCCGCGCTCGCATGGTTGAAGGCGTGAACATCCTGGCCAACGCGGTCAAGGTCACGCTGGGCCCCAAGGGCCGTAACGTGGTGCTGGAACGCTCGTTCGGCGCCCCCACCGTCACCAAGGACGGTGTGTCGGTCGCCAAGGAAATCGAGCTGAAGGACAAGCTGCAGAACATGGGCGCCCAGATGGTCAAGGAAGTCGCTTCCAAGACCTCGGACAACGCCGGTGACGGCACCACCACCGCCACCGTGCTGGCCCAGGCCATCGTGCGCGAAGGCATGAAGTACGTGGCCGCCGGCATGAACCCGATGGACCTGAAGCGCGGCATCGACAAGGCTGTCGCCGCCCTGGTCACCCAGCTGAAGGCTGCCTCCAAGGCCACCACCACCTCCAAGGAAATCGCTCAGGTTGGCACCATCTCCGCCAACAGCGACTCCGAAGTCGGCCGCATCATCGCTGAAGCGATGGACAAGGTCGGCAAGGAAGGCGTGATCACCGTGGAAGACGGCAAGTCGCTGGAAAGCGAACTGGACGTCGTCGAAGGCATGCAGTTCGACCGCGGCTACCTGTCGCCCTACTTCATCAACAACCCCGAGAAGCAGGCCGCCCTGCTGGACAACCCGTTTGTCCTGCTGTACGACAAGAAGATCAGCAACATCCGTGACCTGCTGCCGACGCTGGAAGCCGTCGCCAAGGCTGGCCGTCCGCTGCTGATCATCGCTGAAGAAGTCGACGGTGAAGCGCTGGCCACCCTGGTGGTCAACACCATCCGCGGCATCCTGAAGGTCGTGGCTGTGAAGGCCCCTGGCTTCGGCGACCGCCGCAAGGCCATGCTGGAAGACATCGCCATCCTGACCGGCGGCAAGGTCATCGCTGAAGAAGTGGGCCTGACCCTGGAAAAGGTCACCCTGGCCGATCTGGGCCAAGCCAAGCGCGTTGAAGTGGCCAAGGAAAACACCACCATCATCGACGGCAACGGCGCTGCTGGCGACATCGAAGCCCGCGTGAAGCAGATCCGCGTGCAGATCGAAGAAGCGACCAGCGACTACGACCGTGAAAAGCTGCAAGAGCGCGTGGCCAAGCTGGCCGGCGGTGTTGCCGTGATCAAGGTCGGCGCTGCGACCGAAGTCGAAATGAAGGAAAAGAAGGCACGCGTGGAAGACGCGCTGCACGCCACCCGCGCTGCCGTGGAAGAAGGCATCGTGGCTGGCGGTGGCGTGGCCCTGCTGCGCGCCCGCCAGACGGCTGGCACCATCAAGGGTGACAACCCCGACCAGGACGCCGGTATCAAGCTGGTGCTGAAGGCCATCGAAGCGCCCCTGCGCGAAATCGTGGCCAACGCGGGTGGCGAACCGTCGGTGGTGATCAATACCGTGCTGGCCGGCAGCGGCAACCACGGCTTCAACGCCGCCAACGACACCTACGGCGACATGATCGAAATGGGCATCCTGGATCCCACGAAGGTCACCCGTACCGCCCTGCAGAACGCCGCTTCCGTGGCTTCGCTGATGCTGACGACCGAATGCATGGTCGCCGAATCGCCGAAGGACGAAGGCGCCGCTCCCGCCATGCCGGGTGGCATGGGCGGCATGGGCATGGACATGTAATGTCCCCGGACAGGGTCTGGCCCTGTCCACCGCAGCCCGCTGCAAAAAAGGGTCGCCTCCGGGCGACCCTTTTTCTTTTTCCGAACAGTCTCTACGGGTTGCCACGCCCGCTTTGCCGGGGGATGCACCGCCTGGACCACAAGGCCCGATAATGGAGGTGCACTTACATATTCATGATGGTCCAAGCGCCTTCGCAGCAATCTCTGATCCTGGAGACCCTGGCTCACGTTCCCTCCCTGGCCCATGCCGTCTACGGCGGCATCCAGGACGAACTCAAGAGCCGCCTGGAACACCACCAGCTGATGGCGGGGTGGTCCAAGCGCCGGGCGCACTTCACCTCCGACCTGGAAGACTCCCTCGGTCGGCTGCTGCGGCAGGCCGCTGACGGCAAAGACCCGCTGGCGCGTGACCGTCAGGCGCCCATTGGTCACACTGACAGCCTCAGTCTCAGTCTGGTGGATGAGAGCCAGGCGCTCAAGGACGTGGCCATCGCCCACGTCATCACCACCATCGAAGACAGCACCCGGGCGGAACTGCATCAGCTGGGCAACTTCTTCGGCGCGCTGCGCGGCATTGCCCGGCCGCTGAAAAGTGACAACCCGCTGCGCGCCGCCGTCTTTGCCCACGCGCTCTCCCGCGCGATCGAAGGCGTGGACCTGGATGCCGACGGCCGCTACAAGCTGATGCGCATCGCCGCCGTGCCGCTGGCGCGCCAGCTGCAGCCGATCTTCACCCTGCTCTGCCGCGAACTGCGCCAGGCACAGCTCAGCGGCATGCTGCAGAGCCACGGCTCGGCGGTGAAGGAATCCGACCTGCGCATGCGCCAGTTCAAGGCGCTCAACCAGAATCCGCAGGCACCCAATACGACGCTGGATGAGGTCGCGCTGCTGCTGGACGCCGTCACCCGTCCGCATCAGCTGGATGAAGTGGCCAGCCCCCGCCTGGGGCCCGGCGCGCCCGGAGCGCCCAAGGGCGGGGACCTGCTTTCCCGCCTGTACGACCAGATCCTGGCCGACACCAGCCTGCATCCGCAGCTCAAGGTGCTGATGGGCCGGCTGCAGGTGGCCATCGTGCGGCTGTCACGGCTCGACGTGACCCTGCTGCGCCGCCAGGACCATCCCACCTGGCTGCTGCTGAACCGCATCGCTGCCCATGGCGCCGGTTACCGCAGCCCGGAAGACGCCGGTTTCAAGGCCTTTGTGCAGCTGGTCGACCGGGTCATCCAGCCGCTGATCGCCTCGGAGCAACCCGCAGCCAGCCAGTTCAAGCAGGCGCTGGACGAGGTCGAGAAACACATCCGCGACCAGGCCCAGCAACACAGCGAACCGAGCTCCGGTGCCCTGCAACGCCTGGACCGCGAACAGCAGCGCCAGGAATGGCAGCGCGTGCTGCGTGAGCAATTGCAGCATCAGCTGGACGATGCGAACGCCGGCAAGCTGATGCGCCGCTTCCTGCTGGGTCCCTGGGTGGAAGTCATCGCGCAGGCGATGGTTCAATTCGGGCGGGATTCGGAAGAAGCCGCCACCTATGTGGACCTGGTGGACGGCCTGCTGCACAGCGTGCAGCCGCATGCGGACGACCTGGCACGCCAGCGCCTTCGCGCGCGCCTGCCGCCGCTGGTGCAGGCGCTGGAGCGCGGCATGGACAGCATCGCCCTGCCCCAGCTGCAGCGCGAAGCCTTCATGAATGAGCTGATGCGGCAGCACGGCCGCGTGCTGCGTGGCCTGCCCGCCGATGAAACCGTGCCGACCGCCGGTGCTCCGCGCCGACCGGCCCTCACGCCGGAAGAAGTGCTGCAGCAGCTGCTGGCGGAGCGCGAATCGCAGCTGCCGTCCCGCTGGGCCCACGAACGGGTCGACCGCGGTCAGTTGCCCACGGTGCCCATCGGCCTGTTCGCCGACCAGCGCTCGCCCGATGCGCAGGTGGCGTTGCAGCAGTGGATCAACGGCATGGAGATCGGCAACTGGTATCACCTGTTCATCAACAGTGAATGGGTCACCGCGCAGATTGCCTGGATCAGCGACAGCGGTCAGCTCTTCCTCTTCATCAGCCAGTTGCCGGACGACCGTCACTCGTTGACCCGTGGCGCGCTGGAGCAACTGGTGGTCAACGGCCTGATCACGATGTTGGAGCCGGAGCCGCTGCTGCAACGCGCCATCGGCACGCTGATGCAGGACCTGGAACAGCAGCGCTGAGCACGATCATGGTTGTGTGGACCCGCCCTGTTCTGGCGCGGGCGGCGGCCCTGCTGATGGCCGCCTGCCTGCTGGTGCCCGTCGCCGACGCCGGACCCATCGTGACGCGCGGCCTCCGTCCGACGGCCGCTGCCAAGCCGCGCACCATCGCAGCCGCAGTGCTTCAGGTACCCGTGGACACAGCCGCCTCAGCGGCGGCTTCGGCTCCAGCGTCAACGGACTTCGCGGCGCCTGCAGTCACGGTCGCACCGGCCGGCCCACGTCCCCGTCTGGGCCTGGTGCTGTCCGGCGGCGGCGCCCGCGGTCTCGCCCACGTAGGCGTGCTCAAGGTGCTGGAGCGGGAGCACATTCCGGTGGACGTCATCACCGGCACCTCGATGGGCGCGATCATTGGCGGCCTCTATGCCAGCGGCATGAGCGCCGAAGACCTGGACCGGGAGCTGCGCCGCATCGCCTGGGACCGGCTCTTCGCCAGCCGGGTGGATCGGCAGGATCTGTCGCAGCGCCGCAAGGAAGAAGACTTCGAGTTCTCCGCCACGATTGAATTCGGTCTACGCAACGGCGAAGTGCGGGTGCCCACCGGCACCTTGTCCAGCCGCGGCCTGGAAGCCCTGCTGCGCCGACTTACGCTGCCGGTGCGTGATGTCACCGACTTCGACCGCCTGCCCACACCCTTCCGCGCCGTGGCCACCGACATGGAAAACGGCGCCGAGCGCGTCCTCTCCCAAGGTGACCTGGCACTGGCCCTGCGCTCCAGCATGAGCGTGCCCGGTGTGTTCGCGCCGGTGGAATGGGAAGACCGCATCCTGGGCGACGGCGGCCTGGTGAACAACCTGCCCATCGATGTGGCGCGTGAACTCGGTGCGGAGCGGGTGATCGCGATCAACGTGGGCACACCGGTGGCCGGGCGCTCCTCGCTGAATTCGCTGCTGGGCCTGACCTCGCAGATGATCACCATCCTGACCGAGCAGAACGTGCAGCGGTCCCTGGCCTCGATGGCGGCGGGCGAAGACCTGCTCATCACGCCGCGCCTGGGCAAGCTTACTTCGGCCGATTTCGACAAGGCACCGGACTTCATCCGCATGGGGGAAGAGGCCGCCGAAGCGATGCTGCCCCAGCTGCGGGCCTATGCCGTCAGCCCCGATCTGTATGCGCAGTGGCGCATGGCGCGCAGCGGTCTCAAGCCGCCGGCGCCGCTGGTGGCGGCGATCCAGCTGGAAGGCAGCGAGCTGACCAATCCGGAGCGGCTGCGCAGTCAGCTGGAATCGCGGCCCGGTGTGCCCTTCGACAACACCAAGGCCGAACGTGACATGCGCTTCCTGTCCTCCAGCGGCGACTACGAGCGGGTGGACTATCACGTCGAAAAACGCGAGGACGGCGAAACGCTGGTGTTCAGCCTGGAAGACAAGCCATGGGGCCCGAACTACTTCCGGGTGGGCATGGACCTGTCCACCGATTCCGCCGGGGACAGCTTCTTCAATCTGCGCATCAGCCACAACCGTCACTGGCTTACCGATACCGGCACCGAGTGGCGCAACCAGGTCACCATCGGCGAGACGCCGCGGCTCTATACCGAGCTCTACCATCCGCTGGGCCTGCGCCTCGGGCTCGGGGACGACTGGTTCGTGGCCGGCTGGGCCGAGGCCAACCAGCGCAAGCAGATCGTCTACAACGACAACGATCCTGACAACACCACGGTCGGTCAGGCGCGACTGGTGCGCCGCGATGCCAGCGTCGGCGTGGACCTGGGACAGCCGTGGGGACGCTGGGGCGAGGTACGCCTGGGCCTGGTGCGGCAGACCCGTTATGCCAAGCCCGACCTGATCACGCTCGTGTCACCCGAAGTGGGCAAACTGCGCTGGACCAGTCATGAGTCCGGCCTGCGGCTCAAGACGGTGGTGGATCAGCTGGACTATGCCAACTTCCCGCAGCATGGTTACCGGTTCACCGCGGAGGCGGAAGCCGGACGACAGGACAACAAGAACCTGAACAGCGGGAAGTTCTTCCGCGTCAACGCCGACGGCACGATGGTGCAGAGCTTCGGCGGCCACACCCTGAGTTTCTACATGCGGGGAGTGGCGGTGCAGCAGCCGGATGATTCAGGGCTGGGCGGCTACACGCTGGGAGGCTTCCATCAGCTGTCCGGTTATCAGCCCAATCAGCTCAGCGGCAATGCACTGCTGTTCACCCGGGCCACCTACTACCGGCGGCTGAATGACTCGCCGTTCCTGTCCCGCGGATTCTTCGTGGGCGGCACGCTGGAAGCCGGCAACACCTGGACCAGCCGGCGCGACATCAACCCCAAGGATCTGCGCTACGCGAGCAGCATCTTCCTGGGGTCGGACACAGGCCTGGGGCCGCTCTATGTGGGCCTGGGTTATGCGCCGAAGGCGGGCACGTCGCTGTACGTCTTCATCGGGCGGCCTTGATCGCGGGTCGCCAGCGGTCTCAGACCTCTGGCGACGCCGGTGGGTCAGGGCTTGCGGGTGTCGTCGGTGTCGTCCGCCGGATCGGCGTCGTGCGCATCGTCCGCACCATCCGCCGGATCCGCATCCGTCGCCTCGGGGACGCCCATCTCGTCGTCGTCGTAGTCCCGCAGAACACGCGGTTCGCGATGGGCCCAGTCATAGATCAGCTCGGCCGCATCGTCCAGGCCCTGCTTGCTCAGCGCGGAGAACAGGCTGACGGCAATGTCGGAGTCTTCCGTTGCCAGAACCGCCAGTTCCTTCTGCACCTGCTCCAGGGCCGCGGCGCCGTCCTTGCGGTTTAGCTTGTCGGCCTTGGTCAGCAGCACCAGCAGGCTCACCTCGCCCGCCGTGACGCGGTCGGAGACGAACTCCAGCAATTGCTTGTCCAGGTCGGTCAGGCCATGACGGGAGTCGACCATCAGCACCACACCGGACAGCGTTTCGCGCTGGCTCAGGTAGTCGGCCATCACGCGCTGCCAGCGCAGCTTGGCGTCCCGTGCCACGGCGGCATAGCCGTAACCGGGCAAGTCGGCGAACAGGGCGTCCGGCGCATCCTTCGGGCCCAGCACGAACAGGTTGATGTGCTGGGTGCGGCCCGGCGTCTTGGAGGCGAAGGCCAGACGCTTCTGCTGCGCCAGCGTGTTGATCGCGGTGGATTTGCCGGCATTGGAGCGCCCGACAAAGGCGATTTCCGGCAGCGGCCGCGCCGGCAGGGTCTCCGGCACGGCGTTGGGGTCGCGGGACGGCTCACCGTCCTCGTCGCCCTCGTCCATCTGATCTTCCTGATCGTCACGATCGTGATCAGCGCTCAGGCCTGCGTCATCGAAGCCGCCCGAGGCGTCGTGATCCTGATCGTCAAAGTCTTCATCCGGTTCCGGTTCCTGCCCCGGCAGCACGCCGTTCTGGGGCAGATGGTGCAACTGGCTGGCGGTGGTCAGGAAGCGGGCGGTGTGAGTCCAGGCCAGCGCCCGCTTGGCCGAGGTGAGCGTCTCGACCGCGTCTTCGATCCCAGGGGCCGCGGCATCACGCCGCTTCGGCGCTGCAACGCCCGCCTGACCCGGTTGTGAACCCTTGGCGCCAGGCGTTGCCACGCCCTGGCGGCCGGCCTTGGCATTGGGCGCAGCGCGCTTCTTCGCACGCCCCTTGCGCGCCGCTGAGACGCCGGATTTCGCGGCCTTGGCGGCCTGCGCAGCCTGCACCGCAGCGGACACCTTCTTGCCCTTGGGGCCGGAACGGGGGGTCCCCGGCGCCCCTTCGGGAGCGGCCGATGACGCCGTTGTTGTTTCGTCACTTGTGCGGCCTGCGGGTTTCCCTGGGGTCGCCGAAGCGGGTTTCTTGTTGGAATCGGTCATCGCGCTTCGGGTGTCAAAGAGACCCCATTGTAAGATTTCTCGGTTGCGCTCATCCAACCCCTCAACATTCATGAAGACTGTCTCTTTCTTGTTGTCGAGCCTGGTTCTGTTGTCTGGCGCTGCGTGGGCGGCTGACAACCAACCCGCTGCCAAGCCCGATCTGGCCAAAGGCCAAGCGACCTCCACCCAGGTCTGCGCCGCCTGCCATACAGCCGACGGTTCCCGGGGCAGTCCTGCCAACCCCATCCTCCAAGGCCAGCATGCGGACTATCTGGCCAAACAATTGCACGAATTCAAGGCCGGTAAACGGGTCAATGCCGTGATGAATGGCATGGCCGCCACCCTGTCGGATGACGACATCCGCAACGTTGCCGCTTTCTACGCCAGCAAGCAGGCCAAACCCGGTTCTTCCAAGAACAAGGAATTGGTCTCGCTGGGCGAGAAGATCTACCGCGGCGGCATCGCGGACAAGCAGGTGCCCGCCTGCGCCGGCTGTCACAGCCCCAACGGTGCGGGCATTCCGGCCCAGTATCCGCGTCTGGCTGGCCAGCACAGCGACTACACCGAAGCGCAGTTGACCAACTTCCGTGCCGGTGCCCGCGCCAACAACGTGGCCATGGCGGCCATCGCGGCCAAGCTGAGCGACCGTGAAATCAAGGCCGTGGCCGACTACATCGCCGGCCTGCGCTGATCGCCCGCGAACGATGCAGTGAATCTGGAACGCACCGGTGCTTGCACCGGTGTTTGTCCATCTGCGGGCGATGCGGCCTGCAATCAGTTGTCACGCGGGCTTGATCGCCCGCTTGTTACATGGGCGTCCGGCACGGCACGCGGATGCCCGCGACAATGGCGCCCATGACCGAGAAGTCTTCCGTCCCTCCAGCCCCTGATTCTGTGCACGCGATTGCCGCGTCTGGCGCGGCCGCCGCGTCAGTTGCATCCTCCTCGGCGGCTCCCTCCGCTGCTGCCGCCGCATCATCTGCCGGCCCGTCCTTCGCCAGAGTCGCCCTCGCCGACGCGATGGAGCTGGTGGCGTCCATGCGTTTTGCGATTTCGCTGTTGGTGGTCATCTGCATCACCGCGGTGATCGGCACGGTCGTCAAGCAGAACGAGCCGATGAACAACTACGTCAACCAGTTCGGCCCTTTCTGGTCCGAGCTGTTTGGCCACATGAGCCTCTACACCGTCTACAGCGCCTGGTGGTTTCTGCTGATGATGGGCTTCCTGGTGGTGTCCACCAGCCTGTGCGTGGCCCGTCACACGCCGAAGATCCTGCGGGACTTCAACAACTACAAGGAAACGGTGCGGGAGCAGTCCCTGCAGGTGTTCCGCCACAAGGGCCTCGGTTATCTGCAGATGGGTCCGGAAGCCTCGCTTCAGCAGATCAACGCCTGGCTCTCGGCCCACGGCTGGCGCGCCCGCGCCCAGGTGCGCAATACCGGCGTGATGATCGGCGCCAAGAAGGGCGCTGCGCACAAGGTCGGTTACCTGGCGGCCCACTCGGCCATCGTGCTGATCTGCCTGGGCGGCCTGTTCGACGGAGACCTGCTGGTGCGGGTGACGATGTGGGCGCAGGGCAAGTCCATCTATCAGGGCTCGGACTTCACCCAGATGTCGCCGCAGAACCACCTGGGCCCGGGCAACCCGAGCTTCCGCGGCAACCTCTTCGTGCCCGAAGGCAGCCGCAGTGCGTCTGCCCTGCTCAACATGCCCACCGGTGTCGTCCTGCAGGAGCTGCCGTTCGAGGTCGAGCTGAAGAAGTTCAAGGTCGAGTATTACGACACCGGCATGCCCAAGCTGTTCGCCAGTGACATCGTCATTCACGACCGCGAAACCGGCACCACCCAGGCAGCGACGGTCAAAGTCAATGAACCGGTCACCTACCGCGGCCTGACGCTCTATCAGAGCAGCTTCGAAGACGGCGGCTCCGAGCTGCAACTGCGGCTGCGCAATCTCTCCGGCAACGATGACGTCGACCTGACCGGCAAGGTCGGGGGCGCGGTCCAGCTGGGCCAGGGCGAAGCGCGGTCCACCCTGGAGTTTTCAGATCTGCGCGTCATCAACGTGGAAAACCTCGGCGGCGCCGCTGCGGGGGCCGCCGGTGGCGCCAGTGATGCCGCCACCGATGTCCGCCGCGTAGACCTGGTCGGCAGCCTTGACAAGCATCTGGGTGCAGGCGTCAGCGTCGGTTCGAAAAAGTCACTGCGCAACGTCGGCCCGTCCTTCAGCTACAAGATCCGGGACGCCAGCGGACAGGCCCGCGAATACAACAACTACATGCTGCCGTTGGAGCTGGAAGGCCAGCGGGTCTATCTGCTCGGTGTCCGCGAAGCCACCGGTGAGAGCTTCCGCTACCTGCGGGTGCCGGTGGATGGCCGGGACAGCATGGATGCCTGGCTGTCGATGCGCCGGGCCCTGGCCGATCCGGCCCAGCGCAACCGCGCCGCCCGCCGGTATGCCGAAGCCGCCGCACCCAGCGACAACCCCAAGACCCGCGAACAGCTGGAAGCCACCAGCCTTCGGGTGCTGACCCTGTTCGCCGGCGCCGAAGGCCTCAAGGTCAATGCGCCCTCCCAGGGCGCCATCGGCGGCCTGCCGGCGCTCTCGGACTTTGTGGAAAAGGAAGTGCCGGAGGCCGACCGTCCGCGCGTGTCCGAAGTGCTGCTGCGCATCCTCAACGGCAGCCTGTTCGAGCTGTACAAGCAGGCCCAGCAACAGCTGGGGCAGCCGGCGCCCGAACCGGGGCCGCAGACGCAGGCCTTCATGACGCAGGCGGTGCTGTCGCTGTCCGACGCCATGTTTTATCCGGCCCCAATGATCCTTCAGCTGAAGGATTTCAAGCAGGTGCAGGCCAGCGTCTTCCAGGTCACCCGCGCGCCGGGCCGAACCCTGGTCTATGCCGGCGCCATCTTGCTGATCATCGGCGTGTTTGCGATGCTCTACATCCGCGAGCGCCGGTTGTGGATCTGGCTGGAATCGGCCCCGGGCCGTCCGGAACACACCCGCGTTCGGATGGCGATGTCCAGCAACCGGGACACGCCCGATCTGCCCACGGAATTTGAAGCGCTCAAGCGGCAACTGCTGCATGAGGAGGCCTGACCATGAACACGACTACCTCCACGGTCGAGAGCCGGCTGCATGCCGACACTTCGACGCTTGAATCCACCCTGGCCGCTTCCTCCCGTTCGCTCGTGGTGGGCAAACGCGGCTGGTGGGCCGGGCGGGACCTGACCGACTGGCTGTTTGCGGCCGTGGTGCTGCTGGGCGCGGCCTTCGCCTTCACCCGGTATCAGGGCTCGATGGATGTCTACGAAAAAGGCATCCTGCTCTGCGCCACCCCTGCCATGATCGCGCTGGGCTGGTTCTGGCGGCCGCTGCGGCTGCTCTGTGTGGTGGTGGGCGCCGTCAGCCTGCTGGCCATCCAGCTCTACCTGCGCCAGACCGACAACTTCGGCGCCGATCTGGCCGCGGCGGACAAGGTCTTCCTGCTCAAGTACATGTTCTCGAGCCAGAGCGCCATCTTGTGGATGAGCGTGCTGGTCTACATGAGCACGCTGTTCTACTGGCTCGGCTTCTTCAAGCGCGACGGCGCGCACAGTGCGGCGGAGGCCATCGGCAGCCGCCTGGCCTGGGGTGCCGTGGGCATGGCGCTGATCGGCACCATGGTGCGCTGGTTCGAGAGCCATCAGATCGGCCCGGACATCGGCCACATCCCGGTGAGCAACCTCTACGAGGTGTTTGTGCTGTTCACCTGGCTGACCACGCTGATGTACCTCTACTACGAGCAGCGCTTCAAGACCCGGGCACTGGGCGCCTATGTGATGCTGGTGGTGAGTGCCTCGGTGAGTTTCCTGCTCTGGTACACCGTCGCCCGCGAGGCGCATGAGATCCAGCCGCTGGTGCCGGCGCTGCAGAGCTGGTGGATGAAGATCCATGTGCCGGCCAACTTCATCGGTTATGGCAGCTTCTCGCTGGCGGCGATGGTGGCGCTGGCGACCCTGCTCAAGACCGCGCCGCCGCGCAGCCTGGCCATCGGACTGATCGGCGTGCCGGTGGGTCTGGTGCTGGTGCTGCTGGCCTTCCGCGCGGGCGCCACCCTGACACCGGAGACGGTGGCCGGCCTGGACGGCTGGGCCGGCAAGATGGCCGGCGTGGCGGTCTTCCTGGCCCTGTGCGTGGCACTGCGGGGCCCGCTCACCGCGCGGCTGCCGTCGCTGGAGTCGCTGGATGACCTGATGTACAAGGCCATCGCCCTGGGTTTTGCCTTCTTCACCGTCGCCACCATCCTGGGCGCCTTCTGGGCGGCGGAGGCCTGGGGCGGCTACTGGAGCTGGGATCCGAAGGAAACCTGGGCACTGATCGTCTGGCTGAACTATGCGGCCTGGCTGCACATGCGCCTGATGAAGGGCCTGCGCGGGGTCGTCTCCGCCTGGTGGGCGCTGATTGGCCTGCTGGTCACCACCTTCGCTTTCCTCGGCGTCAACATGTTCCTCTCCGGCCTGCATTCCTACGGAACGTTGTGAGGCCGAGGCAGGGGTCGGAATTAAGACTCCTTTCAGGCAACAAACCGAAAGATGACGTAAGGTCCACCCATCCGCCCGACCCGGGCGACTTCTGAGGCTGGCCATGCATTTCCTGCGTCATCACCGTGGACATTACGGTGCCCCCATCGCATCGTCCGAGATCACGCCCCGCGACGTCTACGACAGTCGCCGCGACTGGCTCAAGTCGGCCGGTGCCCTCGGTCTGGCCGGCCTGGGTGCGGGCCTGGGCCTGGAAGCCGCCGCACAGACCACCGGTCCGGGCAAGCTGTCCAAACTGGCCGGCGCCCGCAGCAGCGTGGCCGGCGCGATGGCGATGGACAAGCTCACGAAGTACGAGGACGTCACGTCCTACAACAACTTCTACGAGTTCGGCACCGACAAGAGCGACCCGGCCCAGAATGCCCACACGCTCAAGACCCGGCCCTGGACGGTCGCCATTGAAGGCGAATGCGCCAAACCGGGCCGCTATGGCATTGAAGACCTGCTCAAGCTGGCCCCGATGGAAGAACGCATCTATCGGCTGCGCTGTGTCGAGGGCTGGTCGATGGTCATCCCCTGGGAGGGCTACTCGCTGGCCGAGCTGCTGAAAAAGGCCGAACCCACCAGCAAGGCCAAGTATGTCGAGTTCACCACCCTGGCGGACAAGTCACAGATGCCTGGCGTGCGCTCCGGCGTGCTGGACTGGCCCTACATCGAAGGTTTGCGCATCGATGAAGCGATGCACCCACTGACGCTGATGGCCTTTGGCCTCTACGGCGAGGTGCTGCCCAACCAGAATGGCGCACCGCTGCGGCTGGTCGTGCCCTGGAAGTACGGCTTCAAGTCGGCCAAGTCCATCGTCAAGATCCGCTTCACCGAGCAGCAGCCGGTGAGCAGCTGGACCAAGGCGGCCCAGCAGGAATATGGCTTCTACTCCAATGTGAATCCGAAGGTGGACCATCCGCGCTGGAGCCAGGCCACCGAGCGGCGCATCGGGGAAGACGGCTTCTTTGCGAAGAAGCGGGCGACCCTGATGTTCAATGGCTACGAATCCCAGGTCGGCCAGCTGTACGCCGGCATGGACCTCAAGAAAAACTTCTGACCGGCCGGAGTTCCCGCTGATGAGTTCCGCGCCTGCGCGGGTGGTGCCCCCCACCCGCCCAACTCCCCGCCAGCCTCGCCGTCATCCCCTGCTGCATCCGGTGGCCAAGCCGGTGCTGTTTGTGCTGTGCCTGTTGCCGCTGGCCTGGTATGCCTATGGCGTTGTGACCTTCCAGCTGGGCGCGAATCCTGCGGAAGCTGTCATCCGGGGTCTGGGCGACTGGACCCTGCGCCTGCTGTGGGTCACGCTGGCCATCACACCGCTGCGCCAGTGGACGGGCCAGCCGGCGCTGGCGCGGTTCCGTCGCATGGTGGGTGTCTTCACCTTCTTTTATGCGACGCTGCACCTGGTGGCTTATGCCTTCCTGGACATGAGTCTGGACCTGCCCGAGATTGCGAAGGACATCGCCAAGCGACCCTTCATCCTGATGGGCTTTGCCGCCTGGCTGATGCTGGTGCCGCTGGCCGCCACCTCCTTCAACCGCGCCATCAAGGCCCTGGGCGCCAAACGCTGGCAATGGCTGCACAAGCTGGTCTATGCCATTGCCATCGTGGGCCTGATGCACTTCATCTGGATGCGCGCCGGCAAGAACAACTTTGCCGAGCCGGCGGTGTATGGCGCCATCCTGGCGGTGCTGCTGGGCTGGCGGGTCTGGAAGCGGCTGCGCTGAGCGTCGGGGACGCGCCCATTCGCGGCGACTTCATTGGGTGGGTGTTGGCGCAGCGGCGCCGCTGGACGTGACGGAAATCCCTGCAAGGGGTCGTCCAAAGACCCGGGATGGCGGCATCGACGCCCCATCCCGGATAATCACGGGTTCTCTCGCCTGCCGCACCGCCCGCAGCTCCGCCCGTAACCCCGCCCGCAGCGCCCCCGATATGACTGACGCCACCTCCGGGTCCGCCTCCCAGCCGCTCGCCGCTTCGGCCCAGCGGCCGTCCGTGCCCGGCCTGCCCGGGGTGCTCGACGCCGTCATTCTCGGCGGTGGGCCTGCGGGCTGCAGTGCGGCCAGCTGGCTCGCCCAGCTGGGTCTGAGCGTGGCCATCGTCGAACGCGGCCCCCGCCTGTGCGGCAGTTTGCAAGCCCTCACCTATCACCAGGACTGGCTGCTCGGCCAGCCCGGCGAAAGCCTCGCCGCCCTGGGCGACCGGTACGCCGACCATGTGCAGACCCTGCCCGGCGTGCAGGTGCTGCTGCATCGCAGCGCCCATCATCTGGACTGGCAGGCCGAGCAAGGCTGGCAGATCCATCTGGACGCGCCCGAAGACCCGCATGGCGTTGCCTCCGGCGACCATGCCAGCCGCGAACCGCTGCGAGCCCGCGCCCTGGTGCTGGCCACCGGCCTGACCCCGCGTCACCCTGCACCGCTCTATCCCGCCACCGCCCGCCAGGGCCGCGTGCTGGACGCCATCGAGCTGACCGCCCAGCGGGAGAGCCTGCCGCCCGGCCGGGTGCTGCTGCTCGGCGGCGGTGACAACGCCGTCGAAAACGCCCTCTTCCTGAACGCGCATGGACATGAGGTGACCCTCTGGTCCCGGTCCGACTGGCGCGCACAGACGCATCTGCTGCAGCAGATGGACGCCCAGCCGGGCATTCGCCGTCGACCGGCGCAGGCCATGCCGACGGCGGTCGTGGCCCAGCCGGAGGGTGTGTCCGTCACCTCCAAGGCTTACGGCACCGAGACTTTCGACCATGTCGCGGTGCTGCTGGGTTATGAACCCGAGCCGTCGGCCTGGCTGCTGGTGGCCGACGCGCTGCAACGCGCCGGTGTCACCGCCCCCTCCCAACCCTTCCGCGACGAGCCGCGCTTTGGTGCGCTGGGCCTGTTCGTGGCCGGCGATGCCAGTGCCCGCCAGCATCCCTGCGTGCAGACCGCGCTGGGGGACGGCGTGGTGGCGGCCAAGCAGGTGGAAGCCTTCCTGCGGCCGCTGCGCGAATCACAGCCGCCGGCCAGCCTGCGGCGCAACAACCGCCAGGTCATCCACATCACCGGACTGCGTTTTGGCGCCAACCTGGGCGTACTCGACTTCGAACGCGAAGGTCCGCAGCCGATCCAGGTGGATGCCGAGGTGAATCTGGGCGCCCAGATGATCGTCTCGCGGGACGCCGACATCGGTCATGTGCTGGACTACCGCCGCGTGCGGCTGATCATCATCGATGAATGCACCGCCGAACACACCGACCTGCTGGAGGCCCTGCTCGGCAAGCTCTGCACCCGGCTGATGAAGCTGCCTGGGGTGGTGGGCGTGCGCATCAAGGTGACCAAGCTGGAAATCTTCCCTGACTGCCAGGTGGCGATCAGCGCTGAATGCGGGCAGTGGTGAGCCACGCCCCCCTGCCCCGCGACCGAATTTGAACGAGGACCGATCATGATTGAGACCCCCACCGCTGTTGTTGAAAGCGCCGATGCCGGCGCAGCGGAGGCCGCCGCCAAGAAGCATGCGCATGAGATGAACAAACTCTCCAAGCGCCTGCACCGCCAGGTCGGCCAGGCCATCGCCGACTTCAACATGATCGAAGACGGCGACAAGGTGATGGTGTGCCTGTCCGGCGGCAAGGACAGCTATTCGCTGCTGGACATCCTGATCAACCTCAAGGAACGCGCGCCGATCAAGTTCGACATCGTCGCGGTGAACCTGGACCAGAAGCAGCCCGGTTTCCCCGAAGACGTGCTGCCCGCCTATCTGAAGTCGCGGGGCGTGGACTTCCACATCGAGGAGCAGGACACCTACTCCATCGTCAAGCGCCTGGTGCCCGAGGGCAAGACCACCTGCAGCCTGTGCTCGCGCCTGCGTCGCGGCATCCTGTATCGCGTCGCGGGTGAGCTGGGCGCCACCAAGATCGCGCTGGGCCATCACCGAGATGACATCGTCACCACGCTGATGCTCAACATGTTCTTCGGCAGCCGCATGAAGGGCATGCCGCCCAAGCTGGTGAGCGACGACGGCAAGAATGTGGTCATCCGCCCGCTGGCCTATGTGCGGGAATCCGACCTGCAGCGGTGGGCTGAGCACCGCGAATTCCCGATCATTCCCTGCAACCTCTGCGGCAGCCAGCCCAACCTGCAGCGTGCCACCGTCAAGGCCATGCTCCAGGACTGGGACCGCCGCTTCCCGGGCCGCGTGGACAACATGTTCACCGCCATGGGCAACATCGTGACCTCGCACATGATGGACCGGTCGCTGTTCCCCTTCGAGACGATCAAGGCCACCGGCGCCCCGGTGCAGGATGGCGACATCGCCTTCGACGAGGAAGAGAACTGCGGCACCAGCGCCCCGGCGCCGGCCTCGGTCATCCGACTGGTGCGTGACGACGACCAGGAATGATTCTGGCCCCCAGGGAAACCTGAGCGAAACCGGATCCTTACCTGACCCCAACAGACAGGGTCAACCGGACACGGTCACAATCGTTGTCATCGACACGGCATTCGATCCCTGGAGGCCCGTATGTTTTCCTTGATTCGTCGGCTGGCCCTGGCCAGCTTTGGCGCCGCGGCAGTGCTGGCACTGACCGGCTGCGCGGCCCTCAACACCGTCTCGGCGGAGGTGCAGACCTTCGGCAGCTGGCCGGCCGGCCGCCAGCCCGGCACCTATGCGTTCGAACGCATGCCCTCGCAGCAGCAGAACGAGCAGGCGCAGGCCCGCCTTGAAGACGCAGCCCGGGCAGCGCTGGAAAAAGTGGGCTTCACCGCGGCGACCGATCCGAAGTCCGCCGATGTGCTGGTCACGCTCGGCGCGCGCATCACCCGCACGGCCACCGCGCCCTGGGACGATCCGCTGTGGTGGCGCTGGAACGGCAACTACTTCCAGTGGCGGTACGGTCCGGCCTGGCGTCCCTATTACAACCGCTGGGGCTTCGCCTATCCGATGGATCCCATGATGGAGCGTCGCTATGACCGCGAAGTGGCCCTGCTGCTGCGCGACCGCAAGAGCAACGAGCCGCTGTATGAAGCGCGGGCCAGCAATGACGGTCTGACCGAAGGCGATGTCCGCCTGCTGGGCGCCCTGTTCGAGGCCTCAATGGCGGATTTCCCGCAGACCCGGCCGGAGCCGCATTCGGTCTCGGTGGCCCTGCCACCATCGCCCTGAGGGGTTCCCCCGGGGTTCCCCGGTCCGGGCAACGATAATCGCGGTTTTCCACTGGAAGCCGCGATTTTTTTATGTCGCTGAACATCGTTGTCATGGCCGCGGGCAAGGGCACCCGCATGAAGTCGTCCCTGCCCAAGGTGCTGCACAAGCTGGCCGGCCGCTCGCTGCTGGGGCATGTGCTGTCCAGCACCGCCGCCCTGCAGGCGCAGGCCCGCATCGTTATCACCGGTCATGGCGCGGACCAGGTGGAAGCCGCCGTCGCCGGTGACGGCATCCGCTTCGTGCGCCAGGAGCCCCAGCTGGGCACCGGCCACGCCATCCAGCAGGCCGTGCCGGCCCTGGACAGCGGCGGCACCACGCTGATCCTCAGTGGCGACACCCCGCTGATCAGCACCCCCACCACCCAGGCGATGGTGCAGGCCTGCCAGGGTCAGAAGCTGGTGCTGCTGACCATCCACTATGCGGATCCGACCGGTTACGGCCGCATCGTGCGGGACGGCGAGTCGGTCCAGGCCATCGTCGAGCACAAGGACGCCACGCCGGAGCAGCGACAGATCCGCGAGTGCTACACCGGCATCATGGCCGCGCCCACTGAAGCGCTCAAGCGCTGGGTGAACCAGCTCAGCAATCAGAACGCCCAGGGCGAGTACTACCTGACCGACATCGTGGCGATGGCGGTGGCCGAAGGCGTGCCGGTCGTGGCCGTCAGCACGGCGGACGAAACCGAGGTGCTGGGCGTGAACAGCCCCTCCCAACTGGCCCATCTGGAGCGCCGTTTCCAGCGTCAGCAGGCCGAGGCCCTGATGGATGCCGGCGTTCGCCTGGCCGACCCGGCACGTCTGGACATCCGCGGCACCCTGACCTGCGGCCGCGATGTCGAGATCGATGTCAACTGCGTCTTTGAAGGCACGGTGACCCTGGGCGACGGCGTGCGCATCGGCGCCAACTGCGTCATCCGCAACGCCACCATTGCCACGGGTGCCCGCATCCATGAATTCACCCACATCGACGGCGAGGCCGCTGGCGCCAGTGTCGGCGAAGGCGCCCTGATCGGACCGTTTGCCCGCCTGCGTCCTGGCGCGCAGCTGGGTGCCGAAGTCCACATCGGCAACTTTGTGGAGGTCAAGAATTCGACGCTGGCCAGGGGCGCCAAGGCCAATCATCTGGCTTACCTGGGTGATGCGACGGTCGGAGCGCGCGTCAATTACGGCGCCGGATCGATTACCGCAAACTATGACGGTGCCAACAAACACCGCACGACCATCGGCGCCGACGTGCACGTGGGCTCCAACTGCGTGCTGGTGGCACCGGTGACGCTGGGCGACGGCGCCACGATCGGCGGCGGATCGACCATCACCAAGGATGTGGCGCCGGGGCAGCTGGCCGTGGCGCGGGGTCGACAAACCGTGATATCTGAATGGGTTAGGCCTGTCAAAAAGAAATGAGGGGTTCAGAATCCCCTTAAGCTGGCTTTGCTGACGGGCGGTCTGTGGCATGTTCATCTGTGACATGTGCATCAAACAGCCCGCGGCGAGGCGGCTTGCCCCCCGGACCACGGGAGGCGACCGGGGCGAACGTCTCCTAGCATTCGCCCTGTTGTAGATCCACTGGGTGTTCCATGGCGATCCGTACTGCTGACACGACCGAGCTGCTGAACCTGCGGGACGACGACGTCGCCCTGCCGGAAACGGCTGCACTGGACGGGCTGATGAAGTCTCTGGACTCCGATGCGGAAACGCCGGAGGACCAGGCGGCCCGCAGCGAAGCGCTGGAGCGCCTGGCGCTGTCCCACGCGATGTGTGACGACGCCGCGCAGGCCTGCTTCTATCTCTGCCGCAGCCTGGGCCTGGCCCGTCAGCAGACGCCGACGCAGGACGGGCAAGCCGGCCCGGATCTGGATCTGCTGTTCCAGCTGCTGGGTGCGCTGGCCGATCTGCCGGCGGAAGTCAGCGCGCTGCCGATGCCGGAAGGCGAAGCGGACGGCCTGGGTGTGGCGGAACTCTGCCACCAGCTCAGCGCGGCCCGCGAAATGACCACGGCCGCCTGGAACGAGGCCGCCGAGATCGATCAGGCGGTGGCAGCCTGCCCGGCCGCACCGGCACACGCGCTGCACTAAGCGCTTTCTCGTCAGTGGCTGCGGCTCACCGCGCGATGGCCGCGCTCGTGGCCCGCAATCAGCCGGCTCACCCGAGACACCGACAACCCCAGCTCCCGCGCCAGCGCGGTCATGGACTGGCCGCCTTCGGTATGCGCCCGGTAGAGCGCTTCTTCCCTTGAGTTGCTGCTGCGCATCCATTCGCGCAGCCCCCGCGGCCGCGGCGCACGTGGCGCGCGTTCGCTCTGGCTGACGGTCCGCTGCACAAAGGCCGCGTCCCCCAGGAAGATCTGGTGGCGCAGCTGGCTCCAGATATCCAGCGCCGGGTTGGATTCCACCAGCCCGTAATACCGCTGCGCCGCACGACGTCGGTCGGACGCTGACTGCGGCTGGCGGCCCAGCACGTGGCTCCAGAGCCCTTCCACTTCCAGCCAGGGCGGCGAGTCAGCCATACCGGAATGGGCCGGGAAGCTGCTCCACGGCCATTGCGCCGGATCGTCCACCACCCCATCCCGCACGCCCACCAGCTCGACATATCGGCAGGCATCGAGCAGCAGATGTTCGCGGTCCACCAGCACGGCCTTGAAGCGCCCCTGGAAGACATGGCCGGTGCGGCCATGTCGGCGGTTGTGGGCCTGGGTGTAGACGCCGTTGAGATGGCGCATCAGGCGCGAAAGATTGGCCTGGCGGGTGAAGATCAGCAGCTCGTAATGCTGGGTGCCGAGCCCGTAGGCGAGCACCTGGGCGTCGAAGCGCTCGGCGGCCTGATCCAGCAGTTCCAGCAGCAGACGGCGGTCGTCGTCGTCCGCGAACACGGCCGCTTCCCCCCGTGTCGCCACATGGTAGACAGCGCCTGGAAATTCGATGCGGAGGGGCCTGGCCATGCCAAGAAGCTAGGCGACGGCGACCTAAAAAACAAGGCGCCCGGCCGCTCAAGAGAGCGACACGGGCGCCGGAATGCGATGCTTGAACGCGGATGTGGGATCAGGTCTTGCCAAGCTTGGCCAGCACCTGCAGCACGGCGTCCTCGCCCATGTTGCGCGCATCGGCGAGTTCGCCGCCCAGGGTGGCGCCCAAGACCTGACCCTCGGGACTGAGCACCGCCACGGTGGGGATGCCCTTCTTCAGGGTCACACCCATCTGGTTGGCGACATCGACGTTGCGATCAAATCGACCGACATTGACCTTCACGACGACAAAGCGCTTGTTCACCTCATGCGACAGCGACCCCTGGCCCATGCCGCGGTTCAATGCCAGGCAGTCCTTGCACCAGTTGGCGCCGTAGATCACCAGCACCTGCTTGTGCTCGGCCCCGGCCTTGGCCACCGCCTGGTTGATATCGACCCGGGCGTCCGCCGCTTCGTTGTAGGGCCCTTCGCCCAAAGCTTCGGCTGCATGGGCCGTCGGCAGCGCCGCGAGCGCCAGGCAGGCCGCCATCAGGACAGTGGTGGTGCGTCGTTTCATGGCGGCAGTGTGCCACCAGGTGCAAGCGCCTGCACACCGCGGGCCCATATCGAAAATACCGATGGGCGCATGCGGTACAAACGCAGCTTCGACCACTTTTCCTCATCAGCGGCAATCTGCCGCCCTTCACACCATGGCCACCAGCCTTCTTGCCCTGATCGACGACATCACCACAGTCCTCGACGATGTGGCCCTGCTCTCCAAAATGGCCGCCAAGAAGACCACCGGCGTGCTGGGAGACGACCTGGCGCTGAATGCGCAGCAGGTCACGGGCGTGAGTGCGGACCGGGAGCTGCCGGTGGTGTGGGGGGTGTTCAAGGGTTCGATGGTCAACAAGGCCATCCTGGTGCCGGCTGCGCTGGCCATCAGCGCCTGGGCGCCCTGGGCGGTGACGCCGCTGCTGATGGTGGGCGGCGCCTACCTGTGCTTTGAAGGCGTGGAGAAGCTGGCCCACAAGTGGCTGCACGGGGCTGAACCGGACGCCGAAGAACAGGCGCTGGAAGAGGCGCTGAAAAAGCCCGGCACCGACATCGCCGCGCTGGAAAAGGACAAGATCAAGGGCGCCATCCGGACCGACTTCATCCTGTCCGCAGAAATCATCGCGATCACCCTGAACACGGTGGCCAATGAGGTGTTCCTGTCCCGGTTGCTGGTGCTGTCCGTCGTGGCGGTGCTGATGACGGTGGGCGTGTACGGCCTGGTGGCCGGCATCGTGAAGCTGGATGACGCCGGCCTGTGGCTCAAGCGCCAGGCCGCCGCCTGGAAGCAGACCCTGGGTCGCGGCCTGCTGGCGCTGGCGCCCTGGCTGATGAAAACCTTGTCGGTGCTGGGAACGGCTGCGATGTTCCTGGTCGGCGGCGGCATCCTGACCCACGGGTCGGCCACGCTGCACCATGGCATCGAGCAGGTGCTGGGCGGTCTAGGCGTGCAAGGTCTGGTGCTGTCCTCTCTGCAACTGGTGGCGGACGTGCTGGTGGGCATCGTGGTCGGCGCTGCGGTGCTGGCGGGCGTGTCGCTGGTGCAGAAGTTGCGCAAACGCTGAAAACCGGCCACTGCGAGTGGCTTGGCGGAGAATCACGGCATGAAGACGCATCAGATCGAGATTCAGAAGTTCAAGGCCGCCTCCAATTCCAGCCACGGCACGGTCAGCTTCAAGGTGGACGCACTGGTCACCGGCCGCCAGCCGGTGGAAGGCATTGAACCGTCCAGCCTGGTCACCATGAGCGAAGCCAATGCGCGGGTGCTGATGGCCCTGCTCAAGACGCAGCTGGCCGAGTTCGATGGCCGCAAGGCCCGCAGCCAGCGCTGAACGCCGAGCGCCGACCGCTCAGACATTCGCATGCACTCAGGGTCCAAAGACCCTGAGGGATCCCTCCCGCGGCCCGGCGACCTCCGCCGGGCTTCACGATTGCTTTCACGATTCCTGAAAGACCCGAATCACCATGGAACTGCCGCAGTACCAACCCGACAAGGCGGACTACCTGCCTCTGACCGATGACGAGCTCCAGGACCTGGACGACTGGCTCTCCGAGCTGCCCACCGATGCGGCGATGAACATCGAAGCGATCGACGGCTATCTGAGCGCCCTGCTGCTCAGTCCGGTGTCGCTGAGCGACAAGGCCGGCGCCGACTGGATGGCGCCGGTGTGGGGCGGGGGCGACCCGTTCTCCAGCGGCAAGCAGCGCAAGCGGATCGCCCTGCTGCTGCTGCGCCATGTGCACAGCCTGTCGGTGCAATGGACCTCCAAGCAGGACGAGTGGGAGCCGATCTTCAGCGTCGCCGAGGACGGCGAGCAGCAGCTGGTGGACGCCGAGGACTGGTGCACCGGTTTCATGATCGGGGTGGATCAGGACAGCGAGGCCTGGGGCCCGCTGTTTGATCACACCAAGACCGCCGCCGCGCTGGCCCCCATCGCCCTGCTGGGGGGCGATGAAGAGCAGCTGTCTCCGGAAGACGCTGAAAAGCTGACCGACCTGCATTGGCGCGACGCCCTGAGCCGGGAAGTGCCGGAGGGCGTCTTGACGATGTGGACGCTGCGACAGGCGGCGGACTGATCGGGCAGGCGGGCCGCCGTCAGGCGGCCAGCGCCAGAACCTCGTAGCGGCCGCGCGCCTCCTCCACGACGTCCGGAGCGCTGCCGGACTCCGGCGGGCGCTCGTAGCGGCCCTCCCGGGACAGGCGCTGCAGCCCGGTTTCCACGACGCCCAGCATGCCGAGCGCCTCGCGCAGGTTGTCCCGCACGGCGGCGGCCACCACCAGGGCTTCGTCGTCGTCCGACTGGGTGTCTTCATCCAGATAGTCCCGCTCCAGCCGGGCGATCAGCTCCGCGCAGGCGACCGCCTGCTGCATCCGTTCACGCACGGTCTCCAGCGCGACGCGCACGGTGACGTCCCGCCGCGGCACCAGCCATTCCGCATTGCCGGGCATGAAGCGGCTACGGGTGGGGCACATGCGCGAGCGGTAGAGAAAGCTTTCGAACTCCGTCGGGGTCAGGTCGGCCAGGGGGCGCTGGTCCAGCAGGGCTGACGCCGTGCCGGCGGGGAAGGGAATGAAGGTAGCGTGTGTCATGAGGCGGCTCCGGTCTGTTCATCCAAGGGGATGACCCATGATTCACGGACTGCCGACACCGTTCCTTGAAGAAGATCAAAACCAAGGCCCACGCCTCGCACACCATTCATTTTGACTGGCGGGAGGCTGTGGGCCTTGTGCCGTGAATGCGGTAGGCACTCACGGGAATAGGGGAGGCATCCCCCCGATCAGCAGGCGGATCAGCGGGTGGCGGTCCCCAGGTGCTGCAGCCAGAAGGCTTCGTACTTCCGATGCTGGCCCACCGGCTTCACCGCGCCGCCCAGCGCATGCACGCCGTCCGGATCCAGGAACAGCTCGACCAGCCCTTCCTTGCCCGACTCCAGCAGCGCGCGATAGACATTCACCGTGTCCTGATAAAGCACGTTGGGATCCTGCATGCCGTGCACCAGCAGCAGCGGCTTCTTCAACTGCCGCGCCAGCGGCAGCAGCGAATACTGGCGCAGCACCGGCTTCGTCCGGTCCACCGGACCGATGGTGCGGCCGCTGTACCAGGAGTTGTAGTTTTCCCATTCCGTCGGACCGGCGCCGGCGATGCCGGCCGCGAACAGATCCGGCTTGGTGTAGAGCGTGTACTGCGTCTGGAAGCCGCCGAAGCTCCACCCGTTCAGGCCCAGGCGCTGCCCATCGACGCCGAAGTTCGCCTTCATGTAGGCCACCAGGTCTTCCAGGTCTTCCGCCTGCGGTTGGCCCGGCTGCTGCCAGTTCGCATCCGCGAAACGCTCGCCATAGTTGGAATGGCCACGCGGGTCCACCGTCACGGTGACGAAGCCATGCTTGGCCGCCATGTACATCGCAAACAGGTAGCCGGTGTTCTGGAAGCTGTCGGTCTCCACCAGATGGCGGTCGTTCAGCGGGCCGCCATAGACGTAGACGATGCCGGGACGGCGATCGCTCGCCTGCCAGCCCTTGGGCTTGAACACATAGGCCTGAATCGGGTCGCCGTGGCGGTTCGCATAGCTGAAGCGCTCCGGCTGCATCAGGTTGACCTGGGCCCAGGCGGGATCATGGCTGCTGGTCAGCACCCGGCCAGGCTCGGCCCCTCGGGGGCTGGCCTGCCCCTTGATGAGCTTGAGCTCCGGCAGATGCGCCCAGTCGCCGGCGGTCGCGGCCAGCCACTGGCCGTTGCGGGAGACGGTCGCATTGCGGTGGAACTCCGGGGCGCGGCCCAGAGCGGTCATGCGGCCGTCCTTCAGGTCCACGCGCCACAGGTTCATCGCGGCGTAATCATCCTTGTTGGCGACGACAAACATCGTCTGTGCATCCGGCGTGAATCCCAGCACCTGATAGGCCTCGAACTCGCCCTGCACCAGCGGACGCACGCTGCGGTCAGCGCCTTGCAGGCGCATCGCGTAGGGCTGGCGCCAACCCTTGTCGGCCAGCATCACCACCAGGTCGCGGTTGTCCGGCGTGAATTGGGGCGTCATGACATTCACCAGTTCATGGTGGATGGGCGCGCGTCGTTCGACCACCACCGACGGCTTGCCATCGGGCTGGCCGAGGTAGACGCGGTAGAGGCCCTTTTCACGCTCGAAGGTGGCGAAGGCGTAGTGGCTGCCGTCACGCGCCCACACCACCGGGGACATCTCGAACCAGACATCGCCGCCCGGATGGCTGAACACCGGCTCCGGCTGACGCGCAGGCGTCTCGCCCGCGGCGGGCACCGGACGGATGAACAGCGCCACGGCGGGCAGGCCGCGCTTGTCGTCGGAGACTTCGCGGTCCACCTTCTTGGCGGTCGCGAAGCGCTCGCTGTAGCTCATGATCTCGACCTGCCGACCCGGCTTGGGCGCAGGCTTGCCATCCGGCGTGGTCAGCGGTGCTTCCGCCATCAGCGCCATCCAGCGGCCGTTTTCACTCAGCGTCGTCTGGGCAATCTTGAACTTGCGATCTTCGTCATCGGGATTGAACAGCTCCCGGTTGATGACCTCCACGCCGCTGCTTGCCAGTTGCACCCGCAGCACGCGGGTTTCGTCCTGGGCGATCACGGCACGGTCATCCGGCGTGTAGGCCACGGGCTTGAGCGTGCGGCCGATGGACAGCAGCGGCTGCGCGCGATCACTGCCCACCTTCCAGCGCAGCAGCTGGCCGCGGTAGCTGAAGGTCAGCTCGTCGCCCTTGCTGGCCCACACGAATTGCGTGACGCCGGGGTAGAGGTCTTCCGGCTTGAGCTTGTCGCGCTCCCGCTGCTTCTTCAGCTCGTCCCGCAGTTCCCACAGGGCCATGTCCTTCGGGTCCTTGGCAGGCTTGCGGGCGTCGGCGGTAGCCGAGGCAGCGCTGGAGGCGGCCCCGGAAGCGGCCCCGGAAGCTGCAGAAGCCGCGGCCGACGCAGCAACCACACCGGACGCCGCCGTATCGCCCCACAGCGCCTTTTCGGACGCCTTGCGCGCATCGTCGCGGGCCTTGCGCTGGATCAGCTCGGTGCGCAGCGCCTCGAGGGCCTTGCGTTCCCACTGGTCGAGGTCCACCTTCTCGCCGCGCAGGTAGGCGGCCTGCGCCTCTTCCTTCGCCTGGCGCTCGGCCTGCTCATCACGCTTTTGCTGCAGCTTGCGGGCGAAGCGGTCCAGGTTTTCCGGCGTCTCCACCATGGCCATCAGCGTGGGCGAGCTGACCCGCACCGTCTTGCCGGTCTGCGTGTCATGCACATACAGGTCGCTGCCCGGCTCACCGAACGGATTCCACAGGTAGGCGAGATACCGCCCGTCGGCACTGAACCGGGCGTCCTTGGCGGCCTCGCCGCGGTAGGACTCGGCGCGGAACAGCTGTTCCAGCGTCAGGGACGAGGGGGTGGCCGCCAGGGCGGTTGTCGGCGCCGCCGGTGCGGATGCGGCCGCGTGGGCCGCACCGTCCCCCAGGGCCAGTCCGGACGCCAGGGTCGCCAGCGCCACGGTGCTCAGGATCCAATGCTTCAAAGTCGCTCTCCATGCCCCAGTTGTCAGGGGAGCGGAGATTCTAGAAACGATGGCTACACCTGCTTACCGCAAGGCCGTGCACCGCGGACGGTGACCGCGCGTTAGACACCCAGACTTTCCCTGATTTCCCTGGGGAACTGTTCGCAAAAGGAACCGATCATGAAATCCCTGCTGATCGCATCAACCCTGGCCCTGGCCGCCCTGACCGCGCCCGCCGCCCACGCGGGCGACGTGGGGGTCTCCATCAGCGTCGGCCAACCCGGCTTTTACGGGCAGATCCAGCTGGGCGGCGGTTATCCGCCTCCGTCGGTGATCTACAGCGAGCCGGTGGTGGTGCAGCGGGTGTACGCCCCGCCGCCGCCGGTGTATCTGCGGGTGCCGCCAGACCACTATCGTCACTGGTCCCGCCACTGCGGCTTCTATGGCGCCTGCGGCCGTCCGGTGTACTTCGTGCGGGAAGACTGGTATGCGCGCACCTATGCGCCGGCGTATTACGGTCCCGCCTACCGGCCGGACTATCGACCCGGCTATCGACCCGGCTATGTGGTGGGCCCGCCCCGCTGGGAAGGTCGCCGGGAGTGGGAGCGTCGGGACTGGGACCGTCGCGACTGGGATCGCCGGGACGGGGACCGCCGTGATGACCGCCGCGGCTGGGACCGTGACGGGGACGACCGCCACGGCGGTGGTCACCATCATCATCACTGACCCTGAAAACGCCCCGTCGCGTATAGTGGGTGCATCCGCGCGCCGTGCCGGCGTGCTTCGATGCAGCCCACCATGTTCACCAAAGTCATCGCTGCCCTGGGTCTTGTGATCTGCGTGATGCTGGCCATCGACATGGTGCTGCCCCGCCGGCATCAACTGGCCTGGCGAGCCCGGGCCCGTCAGCTCTTCGGCCCGTCCTCCGGAAAGTTCTCGCAGCGCTTCGCGGGGCTGGGGCTTCGCTTCAGTTCCCGGGAGCGTCGCCGTGCGGCCCATGATGCCGCGCGAGATGCCATCGCCCGCGCCAAGCAGCGCGCTGCGAAGTGGGATGGCAACGTCTATCACAGCGACGAATTCGAACGTCGCCAGCGCCGCAAGCCGCACTGAAGCGCCGGAAGGCCCGCCCGCGGTTTCCTCCCGCGCACCAACTGCCCCGCCCCAAGGTCCAGGCCGGGCGCCGCCGTCCGGCGACGCCCGTTCCTGCAGACGTTTACTGACGCGCCAGCACCGGTGCCAACGCCCGGCCGGTATGCGTGCCTTGCGCCACCAGCGTTTCGGGCTGGCCTTCCGCCACCACCTGACCCCCCGCCGAGCCGCCTTCGGGACCCAGATCCAGCACCCAGTCGGCCTCGGCGATCACATCAAGGTCGTGTTCGATGACCATCACGCTGTGCCCGCCATTGACCAGACGGTGCAGCACACGAATGAGCTTCTCCACGTCCGCCATATGCAGACCCACCGTCGGCTCGTCCAGCACATAAAGCGTGTGCGGCGGCTTCTGGCCCCGGCGCGTCACATCGTCCCGCACCTTCACCAGCTCCGACACCAGCTTGATTCGCTGGGCCTCACCGCCGGAGAGGGTCGGGCTCGGCTGGCCCAGGGTCAGGTAACCCAGGCCCACGTCCTGCAGCAGCTTGAGCGGATGCGAAATGTTGGTCATGGCCGCGAAGAACTCCACCGCCTCGTCCACTTCCATCTGCAGCACTTCGCCGATGCTCTTGCCGCGCCAGCTCACCGCCAGCGTTTCCGGATTGAAGCGCTGGCCGTGGCACTGGTCGCAAAGCACCTTCACATCCGGCAGGAAGCTCATGGCGATGGTGCGCATGCCCTGGCCCTCGCACGCGGGGCAGCGGCCTTCACCGGTGTTGAAGCTGAACCGGCCCGGGCCGTAGCCGCGCGCCTTCGCTTCAAGGGTTTCAGCGAAGAGGCGTCGGATCGCGTCCCAGAAACCGACATAGGTCGCCGGGCAGCTGCGCGGCGTCTTGCCAATCGGCGTCTGGTCAACTTCCAGCACCCGGTCCACCAGCTGGTGCCCCTCGATGCCGGCGCAGCCCTGCCAGCGGGCCGGCGCCTTGCGCAGCGGCACGGCCACCGCCATGTTGGCCAGCAGCACATCCCGCGCCAGCGTGCTCTTGCCGGAGCCGGACACGCCGGTGATGGCCACCAGCCGATGCAGCGGCACGTCCACCGTCACCCCGCGCAGGTTGTGCAACGACGCATCCAGCACCTTCAGGCGCGGCTGCTCCGATTGCGACAGGTCCACCTCGCGACGCGGCTGGATCGGATGCACCAGCGGGTGCGACAGGAATCGGCCGGTCAGTGAATCGGGATGCCGTGCCAGCTCCTCGGCGGTGCCTTCGGCAATCACCCGGCCGCCGCGTTTGCCGGCGCCCGGGCCGATGTCGATGATGTGGTCGGCACGGCGGATGGTGTCTTCATCGTGCTCCACCACCACCAGGGTGTTGCCCTTGTCGCCCAGAGTGGACAGCGCCTTCAGCAGGATCTGGTTGTCGCGGGGATGCAGGCCGATGGTCGGCTCGTCCAGCACGTAACAGACGCCCTGCAGGTTGCTGCCGAGCTGCGCCGCCAGACGGATGCGCTGGGCCTCACCGCCCGACAGCGTCGGGGCAGCGCGGTCCAGGGTCAGGTAACCCAGACCCACTTCTTCCAGGAACTCCAGGCGGCCGCGGATTTCGGAGACCACGTCGCGCGCAATTTCCGCATCACGACCGGTCAGCGCAAGCCCGGCCACCCACTGACGGGCTTCTGTCACGCTCCAGCCGGCGACGGTGGCGATGGTCTCGTCCTCAAAGGTCACCGCACGGGCCACCGGATTCAGGCGCGATCCGCAGCAGTCCGGGCAGGGCTGATCGCTCAGGCCGTCCACTTCCGCCTCTTCCGCGGGGAAGCTCTGCTCCCGGCCGCGGTTGTCCTTGTCCTGCTGGCTGTCGTCCAGGGCCTTGCGCTGTTCACGCGTCAGCGCCAGGCCGGTCCCCACGCAGGTGGTGCACCAGCCGTGCTTGGAGTTGTAGCTGAACAGGCGCGGATCCAGTTCCGGATAGCTCGTGCCGCAAGTCGGGCAGGCCCGTTTGGTGCTGAACACCCGCAGCTCGCCGATGCCGGTCGTCGGCCGGGCATTCCGGATGGCGTCCTGCAAGCCATCCAGAGGCGCCAGCAGATGCACCACGCCCTTGCCCTGATCCAGCGCCTTGGCCAGCAGCTCGCGCAGCTCGGCTTCGGAATCCGGACTCACGACCAGGTCGCCGACCGGCAGTTCGATGGTGTGTTCCTTGAAGCGGTCCAGGCGGGGCCACGGGCTGGTGGACAGGAACTCCCCGTCCACCCGCAGATGCGTATGCCCACGGCCCTTGGCCCATTTCGCCATGTCGGTGTAGACGCCCTTGCGGTTGACCACCAGCGGTGCCAGAAGACCCACATGGCGACCCTTGTAATCCCGCATCAGCTGCGCAGCAATGGCCTCGACACTTTGCGGACGCACCGGCGTGCCGTCGATGGCGCAGTGTTGCACCCCCAGCTTCACATACAGCAGGCGCAGGAAGTGCCAGACCTCGGTCGTCGTCGCCACCGTGCTCTTGCGACCGCCGCGAGACAGCCGCTGCTCGATGGCCACCGTGGGCGGGATGCCCCACACCGCATCGACTTCCGGGCGCCCGGCGGGCTGCACGATCGAGCGCGCGTAGGCATTGAGCGATTCGAGATAACGCCGCTGTCCTTCATTGAAGAGGATGTCGAAGGCGAGCGTGCTCTTGCCGGAACCGGAGACGCCGGTAATCACGTTGAAGCGACCGCGCGGGATGCTCACGTCCACCGACTTCAGGTTGTGCTCGCGCGCATTGACGATGCGGATGACCTCATCCGCCTTGCGCCGCTCACGCACCAGCGACTGCAGCGGCCGGCCTTCTTCGGCCACCGCCACCGGCGCGCGGTCCATGTCCAGCGCATAGTCGCGCAGGGCCTTGGCGGTGTGCGAGGTCGGATGGTCCTTGATCTGCTCCGGCGTGCCGACGGCCACCACATGGCCCCCCCCTTCGCCGCCCTCCGGGCCCAGGTCGATGACCCAGTCGGACGCGCGGATGACGTCCAGGTTGTGTTCAATCAGGATCAGCGAGTGCCCGGCCTGCAGCAGCTTGCGCATCGCCCGCATCAGCTTGGCTATGTCGTCGAAGTGCAGACCGGTGGTCGGCTCGTCGAAGAGGAACAGCGTGCCCTTGGTGGCCGTCGCCTGACGCGGACGCGATGCCGCCTCGGCCAGGAAACCGGCCAGCTTCAGGCGCTGCGCTTCACCGCCGGAGAGCGTGGGCACCGGCTGACCCAGGGTCAGGTAGTCCAGGCCCACATCCGACAGCGGCTGCAGCTTGTTGACGACTTCACGGTCCTCGCGGAAGACGGTCAAGGCCTCGGCCACCGTCAGGTCCAGTACATCGGACACACTCAGCTGACGTCCGGCCCGCTCCAGCTTCACTTCCAGGATTTCGGCGCGGAAGCGCTTGCCATCGCAATCCGGGCAGCGCAGATAGACGTCCGACAGGAACTGCATCTCCACATGCTCGAAGCCTGAGCCGCCGCAGGTGGGGCAGCGGCCGTCGCCGGCGTTGAAGCTGAACATGCCCGCGCCGTAGCTGCGCTCCTTGGACAGCGGCGCTTCCGCGAAGCGCTTGCGGATCTCGTCGAACACACCGACATAACTGGCCGGGTTGGACCGCGCCGTCTTGCCGATGGGCGACTGGTCCACAAAAACCGCATCCGCCAGCCAGTCGGCGCCCAGCAGGCGGTCATGCGCACCGGGGGTTTCCGTCGCCTGACCGAACCAGCGCGCCAGCGCCGGATACAGCACGTCCTGCATCAGCGTGCTCTTGCCGGAGCCGGAGACACCCGTCACCGCCACCATGCGCTGCAGCGGGAACTCGACGTCCACATTCCGCAGGTTGTGTTCGCGTGCGCCTTCCAGGATCAGGCGCGGCGTGTGCTCATCCACCGCCCGCTTCAGGCCCATGCCCACATGCTTGCGGGCACCGAGATAAGCGCCAGTGAGCGTATCGGCAGCGCGGATCTGCTCCGGCGTGCCGTCAAAGACGATCTGGCCGCCCTGTTGACCCGGACCGGGGCCCATGTCGATCAGACGGTCGGCGGCCAGCATCACCGCCGGGTCGTGCTCCACCACCACCAGCGTGTTGCCGGCATCGCGCAGACGACCCATCGCTTCCACGATGCGGTTCATGTCCCGCGGGTGCAGGCCGATGCTGGGCTCGTCCAGCACAAACAGCGTGTTCACCAGCGAGGTGCCCAGCGCCGTGGTCAGATTGATCCGCTGCACTTCGCCGCCGGAGAGGGTGCGGCTCTGACGGTCCAGCGTCAGGTAGCCGATGCCCACGTCCACCAGGTATTTCAGCCGGTTGCGGATTTCGTCCATCAGCAGCTTGAGCGCATCGTCCAGCATCGAGCCGGGCAGCTGGAGCTCATCCATGAACTGCCGCAAGCGGTGGATCGGCAGCATCATCATGTCGTGCACCGACAGACCGGGCAGCTGCTCCAGTTGCTCGCGGGTCCAGCGCACGCCTTCCGGCAGGAAGCGCTGATACTGCGTGGCGCCTTCGGTGTCCGGCGTCAGGGCCGCGTCGGCCAGCGGCTTGGAGCCAATGCGCCACAGCAGGGCTTCCGTCTTGAGCCGCGCGCCGCGGCAGGTGGGGCATTCGGTGTAGCTGCGGTATTTGCTCAGCAGCACCCGGATGTGCATCTTGTAGGCCTTGCTCTCCAGGTAGTCGAAGAACCGGCGCACGCCATACCACTGCTTGTTCCAGTTGCCGTTCCAGTTGGGGCTGCCTTCGATCACCCAGTCTCGCTGGGCCTGGGTCATCTGGTTCCAGGCGGTATCGCGCGGGATGCCCGCCTCACCGGCGTATTTGATGAGGTCGTCCTGGCACTCCTTCCAGGCCGGCGTCTGCATCGGCTTGATGGCGCCGCCGCGCAGGGTCTTGCGCTCGTCCGGAATCACCAGGCCCAGGTCGACGCCAATCACACGGCCGAAGCCGCGGCAGCTGTCGCAGGCCCCCATGGCCGAATTGAAGGAAAACAGCGCCGGTTGCGGGTCCGCATAACGGATGTCGCTCTCCGGGCAATGCAGACCGGTGGAATAACGCCACAGCACCGGCTCAGCGCCTTCTTCAGCGGGCAGCACATAGACCGACAGGCGACCGCTGCCGCGCTTCAGGCCCAGCTCGATGGCTTCCAGTGCACGGGCCTGTTCAACGCCCTGCACCCGGAAGCGGTCCGCGACCACATCCAGCACCTTGCGGCCGTCCTTGACCCGCTCGGCCTGCACCCGGGTGAAACCGGACGCGGACAGCCATTGCTGCACTTCCTCCGGGCTGACCGTCTCGGGCAGTTCAACCGGGAAAGTCAGCACCAGACGCGGGTCGTCATCGCGGGTGCGGGCCAGCAGATCGGCGTAGATCGTCTGCGGCGTGTCGTGGCGCACCGGCAGGGCGGTGTCGCGGTCGAAGAGCTCGGCGCCACGCGCAAACAGCAGCTTCAGATGGTCGTTCAGCTCCGTCATCGTGCCGACGGTCGAACGGCTGGTACGCACCGGATTGGTCTGGTCGATGGCGATGGCGGGCGGCACGCCCTCCACCTTGTCCACCGCCGGACGGTCCATCCGGTCCAGGAACTGCCGGGCGTAGGCGGAGAAGGTCTCCACATACCGGCGCTGGCCTTCGGCATACAGCGTGTCGAAGACCAGGCTGGACTTGCCCGACCCGCTGGGCCCGGTCACGACCGTCAGTTCCCCCGTCCGGAGGTCCAGGTCGAGGTTCTTCAGGTTGTGCTGGCGGGCACCGCGAATGCGGATATCGGCGTCGGACATGCTGTGGTGAGCCTCAATTGGGGTAGAGGCCAAACATTCTAGGGAGGGGTACTGACAGGAACTGACAGTAGCGGAATTGGCCTTGATCAAGTCGGTGCATCACGTCGCGGATCGCCCGAACTTCCCACATCACGATGACCCCCACCCGCCCTTTGGGGGGATATGGCGGGAGCCCGCCACAGTTCCCGGGGAGGTCCCGTAGCGCAGGCCTGTGGGGTTCACGCATGATTTGGTCATCAATTGAAAGCCGGTGGCGGGTGACGCATGGTCTCGTTACGGTTGTCAAGGCCCGGCAAGGGTGGACTGCGCTGTACTTGCTACTCTTGCACGGCTGAGGCAACAATGAGACCTGCCCGTCATGGCAACTTTGGCGGCACATACCAGGGATTACCCCAAGTCACTACGACGGGGGCGACAACACATGGATAGACAAGACGGCCATCTTTTTCCCGAGACCTCACTGGTCTTGATGGCGTCTGACGCCTCCGCTTCCGCCAGCCCGGCCTCCGGCCCGAGCACGGACGCCAGCACCTCCGGCCAGCGCCCCGAGCCTGGGGAGAGCTTCGTGTTGCTGGTGGAAGACAACCCGATCAACCAGGTGGTGGCGCTGGAGTTCCTGGCGCTGATGGGTCTGAAGACCCAGCTGGCCCGCAATGGTCAGGAAGCGCTGGATCTGTGTGAGCGCGAAGCGCCGAGTCTCGTGCTGATGGACATCCAGATGCCGGGCATGGACGGCCTGGAATGCGCCCGCCGCTTGCGCGAGCAGCAGGCCCAGGGCCGACTGCCGCGTTTCCCCATCCTGGCCCTGACGGCGCACGCGCTGGACAGCGACGTGGCGGACAGCCTCAAGGCCGGCATGGATGAGCACCTGACCAAGCCGCTGGACTTCCTGACCCTGCGGCGCCGCCTGGCGCGTTGGCTGGACCTCCCCCAGCTCAACGACTGATCGTCACTCGGCCCGCCGACCCAGGTCGGGCCAGCGAGCCAGCTTTTCATAGAGCGTCGCCCGCGAGATCGCCAGCAGTCGGGCCGCAGCGACGCGATTGCCTTTGGTGCGACGCAGCGCATTGGCGATGGCTTCGCGTTCGAGCTGCGCCTTGCGGGCGGACAGCGTGGTGGGGGCCTCCGAGTCGTCGGGGTGGTCCGCCCCGAGCGGGGAGGATGACGGTGATGGCAATGCCGATCCCGAGGCGGTCCACGCATCGCCCGACACGCCGCGTGAAGGCCGCAGATCAACAAGGCCCATTGGAAGGTGGTCGGTCGGCGCATGGAACGACGGACCGCGCAGGAGCCCCATACCAGCGGTGGATGAGAGCCCGGCCGGCGTCAGGCCGGTGGCGTTCTGACTCGCGGCAGGGATGCTGTTGCCAAAGCGGTTGACGCTGTAGCCGTCGTTCGCGTTGCCCGCGTTACCCGCGTTGCGCGCTTGGTCCGCACCGGCAGCATCCACCGCCTGGGTCGAGATCCCCCGCGCCTGCGCGCCACCTGCTGCGTCGATATCGGCCTGCCACGGCGAGGCCTCCAGCAGCGGCACCAGATCCGCCGCCGTCAGCACCGGGCTGCTGCCCGCCAGGAACGCCTGCTCCAGCAGGTCCCGCAACTCCCGCACATTGCCGGGCCAGCGACGCCGCTGCAGAGCCGCCAGTGCGGAGGCGCCCAGTGACTTCGGCGGCAACCCGCCGCGCCGCGCCAGGTCCTCCATCACCACTTCCACCAGCGCTTCGATGTCCTCGATCCGGTCCCGCAGTGGAGGTACCCGCAGCGGCAGCACATGCAGCCCGTAATACAGGTCGGCCCGGAACAACCCGCGCTGCACCATCGCTGCCAGGTCCCGCCGGGTGGAGGCAATGAGCCGCACGTTCACCGACTGAGCGGACCAGCCGGAGGACTCGGGCATTTCATGGGAGCGCAGCACATGCAGCAGCTTGGCCTGCAGCGGCAGCGGCAGGTCGCCGATGTCATCCAGAAACAGCGTGCCGCCGTCGGCCAGACGCAGCCGCCCGGGATGAGGTTCCTCGCCTCGACGGGACACCGTCGGCACCGGACCGAACAGTTCCTGATCCAGCAATGCGGCCGGCACGGCAGACACCTTCACCGTCACCATGGGCTGCGCGGCCCGGCGGGAGGCGGCATGAATGGCGTGCGCCAGCAGCGACTTGCCGGTGCCGGGTTCTCCGATCAGCAACACCGGGGCCTCCGCCTGGGCCACACGCCGGGCCTGCCGCTTGACCTCCTGGGCCAGCGGGCTGGTGCCGACGAAGTCGATGATGCGATGCTCCGGCCGGCGCTGCAGTCGCTGCGCCAGCGCCAGTTGACGCCGGGTTTCGTCGAGTTCCGCCTGCAGACAGGCGAGGCGATCCATCACGTCCGGATCCCTGGGCTTCTCGTTCATGGTGTCTCCTGGTGGGCTCAGGACCCACTGCCTCGTGCGGGCAGCTTGTGCGACCAATGTAGCAGTGTGGGCGATTGCCGGCCTTCGGGTTAGGGAGCAGCCACAGACGTCCCAAATCGCTCTATAAACCGCGCCATGGTTGGATCGTGGACTTCCTCTCGCGCGACGCGTCAATGGCTGGTGGCGGCGCGACAGTTGCTGTCCGAACGAGGGCAGGCCAACAGCCTGGTCCAGGCCCGCACGCTGATGACTCGCATGCGGGACCTGCCGGATGATGCGTGGCCCGCGGTCTTCGACCGCCTCGCGGCGGATTTCAATCCCGACCCCGCCGCCGTTCTGTCCGCCGCCCAGGACTACGCCGTGCGCCCCGATGCCGAAGCCCTGCTGACCCTGACGCGGGTCAGTGAACCGCCCCGCCAGGAGCTGTTTCGCCGGCTCAACCGCGCGCCGGGCGGCACCGGGCAGCTGGTGCGCATGCGCCGGCGGCTGCTCGATGGGCTCAAGACCCACCCGGACTGGCGCATGGTGGATGCGGACCTGCAGCATCTGCTGTCGTCCTGGTTCAATCCGGGCTTTTTGGAGATGCGGCAGGTGGACTGGCATTCACCGGCGCATCTGCTAGAGCAGATCATCCACCACGAGGCGGTACATGCCATTGATGGCTGGGACGACCTGCGCCGCCGGCTGTTGCCCGACCGGCGGCTGTTTGCCTTCTTCCATCCGCAACTGCCGCAGGAACCGCTGATCTTTGTGGAAGTGGCCCTGCTGCCGGACATGCCGGAGGCCATTGCACCGCTGATCGAAAAACGCGCCGATCCGATGCCGCCCAGCAGCTACCGCACCGCCGTGTTCTATTCCATCAGCAATTGCGAGCCGGGACTGCGCGGCGTGTCGCTGGGTAATTTCCTCATCAAGCATGTGGCCGAACATCTTCAGCGGGAACTGCCGAAGATCAAGCGCTTCTGCACCCTCTCGCCCATTCCCGGATTTGCGGCCTGGCTGCATGCAGGGCCGGACCTGGCTTCGCTGCCCGGACTCAAGAAGCCGCAGATCGAGCGCGCCACCGAAGCGCTGGCCCGGGTGCGGCAGCACAGCAGTGCCGAGCTGGCCAGCCCGTCCGCGCTGACGAATGCTGCATTGCAAACCGACCTCAAGGCTCTGGCCGCGGCCTATCTCATCGGACAGACGCCGCTCCATGGCGGCGATCCGGTGGCCCGCTTCCATCTGGACAACGGTGCCCGACTGGAGCGTCTCAATACGGCGGGGGACCGATCGGTCAAAGGGATGAAACAGTCCCATGGTCTGATGGTCAACTACCTCTACGACCTGGACCGCATCGAGTCCCATCACGAGGACTTCACCCGGGGTGAGATCGCCAGTTCGCGGGCGGTCAACGCCTGCCTCTGACCGCTCGCGCACGACCCGCCCTGCCCGACTGCTTCATTCGCTTCATTCGCTTCATTCGCTTCATCCGCATTGTTCCGCCTCCTCCCCAGGCCCCCATCCGGTTCCATCCCGCTTCCTGATCCTTTTCCCTCTGCCTCTTTGCGCGAACTCCGCGCCCTATGACAACAACGGAGATATGTCATGACTGAAGATCAAGCCCGTTCACGCCGTCAGGTCCTGCGTCAGGCCGCCGGCACCTCCCTGGGCCTGCTGGCCGGGTCGGCGGGCTTTCCCGGCCTCGCCCGGGCCGAAGCCGGCTGGCCCCACAAGCCGGTCACCTGGGTGGTGCCCTTCCCCGCCGGTGGCGGCACCGACACCTTTGCGCGTCCGCTCTGCGCCATGCTGACCAAGCAGACGGGCCGGCAGTTCATCATCGACAACAAGGGCGGCGCAGGCGGCACGGTCGGCGCGACCATGGCTGCCAGGGCCGCGCCGGATGGCTACAACTTCTTCATGGGCGCGGTGCACCATGCGATTGCGCCGGCGATGTATCCCAAGCTGGACTACCGGCTGGAGGAAGACTTCGTGCCGGTGGCGCTGCTGTCCAGCGTGCCGCAGGTCATCGTGGTGAATCCGTCCAAGGTCCCGGTGAAGGATGTCGCCGGGCTGCTCGACCTGCTGCGCAAGAATCCCGGCAAGCTGAACTACGGCTCTGCGGGCAATGGCACCTCGCACCACCTCGCGGGCGAGCTCTTCAAGATCCAGACCAAGACCTTCATCACCCACATCCCTTACCGCGGTGCGGGTCCTGCGCTGCAAGACCTGATCGCGGGCCAGGTGGACCTGATGTTCGACGGCCTCGCCTCCTCCGCCACCCACATCAAGAGCGGCCGCATCAAGGCCCTGGCCGTGGGCGCGGCCAAGCGGGCACCGGGTTTCCCGGAGATCCCGTCCGCCGTTGAGGCCGGCATTCCCAATTACCAGGTCGCCACCTGGTATGGCCTCTGGGCACCCAAGGGCACGCCCAAGGAAGTGATTGCCGCGATGCAGGCAGAGCTGAAGAAGGCCTTTGCCACTGAGGAATTGCGCGCCACCTGGAACGGCCTGGGCACGGAGACACCCAACATGTACGGGGACGCCTTCGGCAAGTTCGTTCATGGAGAAATCGTCCGCTGGGCCGAGGTGGTCAAGACCAGCGGAGCGAAGCTGGACTGAGGACAATGCAGGTCATGAGCACTTCTTCCGCCTCCCTTCGCAGCGCCAACCTGTTCGAGGCCCTGCGCGCATCCTTCCCGGCCGACCTCAACCGCTGGGCCATCGAATGCGCCGACGGCCCGGATGCCGGCCAGCGCTACACCTGGCGAGACCTGGACCGGGCCACCGCCATGATGGCCAACCTGCTGGCCTCGCTGGACCTGCCGCCAGCCAGCCGCATCGCCGTGCAGGTGGACAAGAGCGTGGAAGCGCTCATGCTCTACCTGGCGGTGCTGCGCGCCGGGCATGTCTACCTGCCGCTCAACAATGCCTATCAGGCTGCGGAGCTGGAATATTTCATCGGCAACGCCGAGCCGGCGGTGGTGGTCTGTGCGGGCAAGAACTTCGGCTGGGTGAGCAAGCTGGCCTTCCAGTCCGGCGTGCCCTGGGTCTTCAGTCTCAATGACGACCGCACCGGCACCTTGCTGGATCGAGCGTTGCAGATGAGCGACGTGTTCGAGACGGTGCCGCGCCAGCCTGATGACCTGGCCGCCATCCTCTACACCAGCGGCACCACCGGGCGCAGCAAGGGCGCGATGCTCAGTCATGCCAACCTGCTCTCCAATGCGAAGGTGCTGCATGAGCAGTGGGGCTGGAGCGCGGACGATGTGCTGATCCACGCCCTGCCGATCTTCCACGTGCACGGCCTCTTCGTTGCGTCCCACGGGGCGCTGCTGGCAGGTGCGCGCATGCTGTGGTTCAACCGGTTTGATCCGGCCGCGGTGGTGGCCCGCCTGCGCGAAGCCACCATGTTCATGGGGGTGCCCACGCTGTATGTCCGTCTGCTGGAGCAGCCCGGCCTGACGAAGGACGCCTGCAGCCGCATGCGGCTCTTCATCAGCGGCTCGGCACCGCTGCTCATCGACACCTTCCAGGCCTGGCAGCAACGCACCGGCCACACCATCCTGGAGCGTTACGGCATGAGCGAAACCGTGATGCTCACCTCCAATCCCTACCGCCCGGCCGATGGCGACCGCAAGGGCGGCACCGTGGGGCGTCCGTTGCCGGGCGTGGGTCTGCGCATCCTGGACGATGCGGGCAAGGCTTGTGAAGCGGAGGCCATCGGCCACATCCAGGTGAAAGGGCCCAACGTCTTTGGCGGCTACTGGCGCATGCCGGAAAAAACCCGCGAGGAATTCACCGAAGACGGCTGGTTCAAGACGGGAGATGTGGGCCGGGCGGATGCCCAGGGCTATGTGACCATCGTCGGCCGGAGCAAGGACCTGATCATCTCCGGCGGCTACAACGTCTATCCGGCCGAGGTGGAAGGCTGGCTCAACGAACTGCCGGGGGTTCTGGAATCCGCGGTCATCGGCGTGCCGCATCCCGACTTCGGTGAAGGCGTCATCGCGGTGGTGGTGCCCCGGCCCGGCGCGCAGCTGGAGGGCGAAGTGCTGATCGCCGCGCTGAAGGACCGCATCGCCAACTTCAAGGTGCCCAAGCACATCTTCATCGAGCCCGAACTGCCGCGCAATGCGATGGGCAAGGTGCAGAAGAACGTGCTGCGGGAGCAGCGGGGCAAGACCTTTGGCTGAAGCCCCTGCGGATCTGGCGCTGGACAACAGCGCCTGCCCGCGCTGCGGCGGCGGTTTCCATTGTGGCGTTCAGGATGGCCACTGCGCCTGCTTCGACCTGCGGCTGACCGCGGAGATGCAGGCGCAACTGGCCCGGGACTTTCCGGGGCAGTGCCTCTGCCTGCGCTGCCTGGCGACGCTGGCTGCTTCGGAGAGCCTTGCGGGGCCGACCGAGAAAAAGTGAACGTCCCACCCCGGTGAACGGGCTATGACGGGACCGTGCGGGCGCGGAGAATCGCCGCATGTCCACTCCCGCGCTTCCCCGGTCCCCTGAGACCGCCCCTCTGGCCCAGCGTCTGCTGGTCCTGGGGCCGTTCCTGTCCCTCGGGCTGGTGCTGGTGGTGCTGTGGAGTCTGGTCGGCTGGTTCTCCCTCCTCTATCCGCGCTCACTCATCCAGGAGGTGCAGGCGGAACTGCAGAACACGGCCGACAACGCGGCGGGTGAGACCGACGCACTGCTGCGTGAGGCCGAAGGCAACCTGCGCGCCATGGACCTGCTGCTGCTCACGCGGCGCACCAAGGAAGAAGGCCGCGACGCCACCGTCAGCCTGCTGGCCGACACACTGCGCGAGGGGTCGCGCGGCGTCACCGACTTCATGCTGGCCCACACCGATGGCCGGCTCTGGCGCATCCCCACAGGCGACACGCCGCTGGTGGAGCTGGGCCCTGGCAGCTTCCTGGACGAATTAAAGGATGCCCGCACGCAGTCGGCCATCGTCGGACCGCCGCTGAGCCTGCGCCCGGGCGGCCGGATGGTGCTGCCGGTCTCGACGCGCCTGAGCGGAGATCGTGGCAACTTCCAGGTGGCCGTTGCGCTGATCGACCTGGATACCCTGCTCAAGCTCTACCGTGCCCGCCTCCAGCGGCCAGGCCAGGCCGTCTTCCTGCAGCGCCAGGACGGCATGGCGCTGGCCCGCATGCCGGAGCTTCCGGACCTGCTGGGCCGCAACGTCAGCCAGGACCGCCCCGACCGCCAGATGCCGGCCAGCGCGCCGCCCGCCGGGCATTTCGAGATCGGCGATGCGTCGCTGGACGGCAAGGAGCGGGTCGTTGCCTATCAGACGCTGCGGAGTTTTCCGCTGCGGGTGTTTGTCTCGCTGGAAGAAGACCGGGTGCTCGGCGGCTATCTGGCGCAGCGTCGGGCGGTGCTGGCTTTCTCACTGCTGGTGAGCCTGACAGCCATCGGTCTCATGCTCTGGTTCACCCGCGTGCAGCGGCGCGCCCGGATGGCCGAAGCCGAGCGCCAGGCCACGGCGGACGCCTCCCCGATGGGCCTGTTCCGCGCGGCCCTCGATGGCCGCACCGTCTATGCCAACGAAACCTATCTGCAGCTGATGGAGATTGACGCCTCGGGCCTGGCCTGGGGCTGGCTGGACCGGCTGCCGGAGGCGGAGCGGGACCGTGCGCGGCAGGAATGGCTCACCCGCGTGGCCGCCGGCGAATCCATGGACCGCCTGAGAAAGATCCGCCGCTCGGACGGCACCGAAGTGGTGCTGGCGGTACGCACCCGGCCGATGCGGCTGCAGGGACGCATCGTGGCGTATGTCGGCACGGTGCTGGATGTGACCGAGCCGGTGCGGCAGCAGGAAGCGGCCCGGATGCTCAGCGCCATCATCGACAGCTCGCCCGACTACATCGTGCAGACCTCGGCGGATGGCCGGATCGTCTACCTGAACCCCGCCGTGCGGCGCCGGCTGGGCATGGACCTGGACACGCCGCCGCCGGATCTGCATCAGCACCAGTTCTTCGTGGACGGCGGGGTGCAGCGTTTCCGGACGGAGATCCTGCCTGCTGTGTTGAACGAGGGCCACTGGCATGGCCGCTGGGCGGTGCGCATGCGCTCGGGCGGGGAACTGCCGGTGGACTGCACCCTCATCCTGCATCGCGACGAGCACCACACCGTCCGCAATTTCTCGTGGATGCTGCGGGACATCACCGATGAGCTGGCGGTGGAGCGGGAACGCGAGCGCAGCCAGGCGGTGATGAGCGCGCTGGCCCACAGCAGCACGGTGGAAGTGCTGGCGGTGGACACCGAACAGCGGGTGATCTTCTGCAACCGCACGATGGAGCAGAACCTGGGCCTGGCGCCGCGCGCCTGGGAAGGGAAGACGGCGGCACAGTTGCTGGGCGAGCGGCTTTATGCGCTGGCGCGTCCCGCGATGGAGCGGGCGCTGCGGGGGGAGTCCAGCGTCGACGAATGGCGGGGCGACGACACCGACAACCGTGCGCCGCCGCGTTACTTTGAGGTGAGTTATGCGCCGTTGATGGGCGACAACGGCCAGCCCATCGGGGCCTATGGCGTGGGCCGCGACATCACGGACACGAAGGAAGAGCAGATGCGGCTGCTCAAGGCCTCCAACACCGATGCATTGACGGAGCTGCTCAATCGGGTCGGTTTCTCCAGTCAGGTGGAGACCGCGCTGCAACGCGCCCGTGACCGCGGTGAGCTGGTGGCCCTGCTCTACCTCGACCTGGACCGGTTCAAGCCGGTGAACGACCAATACGGTCATCCGGTGGGTGACGCGCTGCTCAAGGCGGTGGCGGGCCGTCTGCGCCGCGCCTTGCGGCCGCAGGATCTGGTGGCCCGTTTGGGTGGGGACGAATTTGCCGTCTACCTGCATTACGTCGCCAAGGTGGAAGACGCTCAGGTGGTGGCGGACAAACTGGTCCATGCGCTCAGCCTGCCGTTCCGCATCGGTGCTCTGGAGCTGCACATCGGCACCAGCGTGGGATTCTGCGTGCAGTGGGCGCAGCAGGCGGAGATGAACGCACTGGTCGCACAGGCCGACGAGCAGCTCTATCGGGCGAAGCGGGCCGGTCGCGGTCAGGCCTGCGGGAGCGTGTGCGCGGTGGGTGTCAAGCCGGCTGCTTGACCCGCATCAGCGTCATTTGCAGCAATTTCGCGTCCGCGCTGGCGCGATGGCGGCGCAGTTGCACCTCGGTGCGGATCTGCTGCTTGAGCGCGCCGAAGCGGCTGGCTTCGTCCTCACTGAGCAGCCGCCGCAGATCTTCCAGCTTGAAGGCGGGTTGCAGGTCGACGCTGTCGTACAGCTTGGCCAGCCAGCTGTAGTCGTAGGCCCAGCTGTCGCTGTAGACCGTCTGGCCGGCGAGGCGGCGATTCATCTCCTGCGCCACCCAGTCCCGCGGGCGACCATGGCGCAGCAGCACATCGCGGGAGATGCCGTGCAGTGCTTCGGCCTCCCCATCCCAATGCGCCCAGTCGGGGGCCGGCTGGATCAGTGAGCAGAACGGCAGGCCGCGCCCTTCCACGAAGCCGATCTCGATCGGGTAGCTACCGCGGCCGAAGCCGGAGGCTTCCAGATCCAGGATGGTGGGCATGCACTGCATGACCCCCAGTATGCAAGGGGCGGGCCAGCCTGGGCGTGCATGGCCTCCTTGAAACGAGGGACGTCGGGGCGGCGCGGCAGTGGAGAAGCCGTGGAGGGTCAGGCGAGGGATTCGGTGGCCGGCGGTGCCGCAGCAGCGCGGCGACGCTCGATCACCTCCCACGCATCCAGGCCCCCTTCCAGCGCCAGGACCCGGGCATGGCCCCGCTCCAGCAACTGGCGGGCCCCCGTGACCGCGGAAATCTCGTTGGGGCAGTTGCAATAGAGCACCAGCAGGCGGTCCTTGGGCAGCTGATCGGCCTGAGACGGCAGCTTTGCCAGTGGGATATGCAGCGCCTGCGGCAGGCTGCGGGGATCGGCGGCACGGCCGGTGTCGCTGCGCACGTCGATGAACACGGGGGTCATGTCCTGATCCAGCAGCGCCGCGGCGTCTTCAACGCTGATGCGTTCCACCTCGCCTTGCTGGCGTGCCATGGTGTGACGGCGCCACCAGCGCCAGGCCACCACCACCGCCAGCAGCAGGCCCAGCGTGATCAGCGCCCATTTGCCGGCGTTGGCCAGCACGTCGAGCACGTCCTGGATCTGATCGCTGAAGACCAGGCCCAGGCCGAGGAAACACAGGGTCCACACCAGGCCGGCCACCGCGTCATAAGCGATGAAGCGACGCCAGCCCATGCCCAGCGCGCCGGCCATCGGGGCGGCAACGACGGAGATGCCGGGCAGGAATTTGGCGGCCAGCAGCGAGCTTCCCCCCCAGCGGGCGATCAGGCTTTCGCTCTGGCGCACGCACACGTCCGGGGACAGCGACACCCGGCACAGCAGGCGCAGCACCCGATGGCCATGCACCCGGCCGGCCACGAACCAGAGCGCGTCCCCCAGCACATTCGCCAGCACGGCCGCCACGACCAGGCTCGGCCCGGACAGGCGCCCGGCGGCCGCGAGACCGCCGGCCACCACCAGCAACGGCGCGGCGGGCAAGGGCGCCCCGATCCGCGCCGCCAGCGTCACCAGGAAGATGAGCAGGAAGTCGTGCTGGATCAGCAGTTCGATGAGGGCGCGCATGGGCGTGATTGTCGCGGCAGACGGACAAACCCGTCGTGCGTGGGGCGATCGCGGAGCGTTGCGCCGGCGCGACCTGCGGAGGCGGGCCTCTCCCTTTCGGGGGTCGCGTCGCACGGCTCTCGCAGACTTGCGGATACACCCGGGCCCTGACGCTGGGGAGGCGCACTCGGGGTCCCGTGGCACACTGGGTCTTCCCTCCACCTCCGATGTCACCGCCGTGCCTCTCCATGCTGCCACCCCGCTGATCGAGTCCCTGGGCCTGAAGGGGGCAAGTGCCACCCGCATCCACCTGAAGATGGAGTCGATGCAGGTGCCCGGCTCCTTCAAGATCCGCGGCGTGGGCCACGCCTGCGAGACCTACGCCCGGGGCGGTGCGCGGCGCTTCATCAGTTCCAGCGGCGGCAATGCGGGGCTGGCGGTGGCGTATGCCGGGCAACGGCTCGGGCTGCCCGTGCTGGTGGTCGTGCCCGAAACGACGACCGAGCGTGCGAAGTCCCTGCTCGCCTTGTTCGGGGCCGAAGTGCGAGTGCACGGCCGCAGCTGGCAGGAGGCCAATGAGCTGGCCATGAGCCTGATGACGCCGGATGCGGCGTTCGTTCACCCGTTCGACGATCCGCTGCTGTGGGACGGCCATGCCAGCATGATCGACGAGGTGGTCGCCACCGGTCTGCGGCCTGACGTGGTGGTGGTGGCGGTCGGCGGCGGTGGACTGCTGTCGGGTGTCATGGCAGGGCTGGTGCGGCACGGTCTGGCGGACATTCCGGTGCTGGCCGCGGAGACGACCGGCGCGGCTTCGTTGAAGGCGGCGATGGAGGCCGGCGAGCCGGTGAGCCTTCCGGCGATCCACAGCATTGCCACCTCCCTGGGCGCGAAGCGGGTGGCGGACCATGCGGTGGCGCTGACTCAGACGCATGACATCCGCAGCGCGGTGGTGTCCGACACGCAGGCGGTGCAGGCCTGCCTGCGCTTCCTGGACGATCACCGCGTGCTGGTCGAGCCCGCCTGCGGCGCGGCGCTGGCGGTGGTTTACGACCATCCGGAGCGGCTGGCGCCTTTCAAGAATGCGCTGGTCATCGTCTGCGGCGGCGCGACGGCGACGCTGGCGCAGTTGCAGCAGTGGAGCCGGGAGCTGCCGCCGGCGTGAGGGTGGCGGCAGTGGCATGACGCTTCACCAAACCGTCATCGCTGCCCATAATCATCCGCCTCTCCACCTCTTTAGCAAGGCAGGCCATGACCGGTCGCTCCCCGAAGGACTCCACCGACCCGACTTCCGCGGACGACTCCACCCCGGCCCCGCGGCGGCCCGCCGAGGACCCGCAGGATCTGATCGCCCGCATCCGACGGGACCTGCTCGACGGGTATGACGAAGAGCTGGAACTGGAGATCGAAGACCGGGCCGTGGACGAGGCCCTGCTGTCCCTGGATGACCATGGTGACGAGCAAAGCGATCGCCTCTCCTACTTCAAGCATCTCTTCCGCCTGCAGCGCGAACTGGTCAAGTTGCAGGACTGGGTGCAGCACACCGGCGAGAAGGTCGTCATCCTCTTCGAAGGCCGCGATGCCGCCGGCAAAGGCGGCGCCATCAAACGCATCACCCAGCGCCTGAATCCACGGGTCTGCCGTGTGGTGGCGCTGCCTGCGCCCAACGACCGTGAGCGCACCCAGTGGTACTTTCAGCGTTACGTCCCGCATCTGCCCGCCGCCGGAGAAATCATTCTCTTTGACCGCAGCTGGTACAACCGCGCGGGCGTGGAACGCGTCATGGGCTTTTGCACCGAAGACGAGGTGGAAGAGTTCTTCCGCTCGGTGCCCGAATTCGAGCGCATGCTGGTGCGGTCGGGCATCCGGCTGATCAAGTACTGGTTCTCCATCAGCGATGAAGAACAGCATCTGCGCTTCCTCGGGCGCATCCACGATCCGCTCAAGCAGTGGAAGCTGTCACCGATGGATCTGGAGTCCCGGCGTCGCTGGGAGGACTACACCCGCGCCAAGGAGATGATGCTCGAGCGCACCCACATCCCGGAAGCACCCTGGTGGGTGGTGGCGGCGGACGACAAGAAGCGCGCCCGCCTCAATTGCATCCAGCACCTGCTGGATCACTTCAACTATCAGGAAGTGCAGCGCCAGGAAGTGCGCCTGCCGGAGCGCGAGCGGCATGCGGACTACTCACGGCAGCCAGTGCCGACCGAGATGTTTGTGCCGGAACGATTCTGAGCGCCCCCTCGGCGGGGCGACCAGGTCAGGTGTCGCCAAGGCGCCTGACGTCATCGCCTCAGTCCCTCAAGCCCGCGCCTCCAGCGCCATCTGCCGCTCCAGCACCGCACTGAGCAGACGGGCCGCACCGGCGCCATGGTCCAGGCCCGTGCGGGTCAGCGCCGCCTTCAGTTCATCCAGCAGCGATTGCGCCGCACAGTGCTGGATCATGGTGATGGCGCCGTCGAAGTCGCCGTTCTCCACGTGGGCGATGACTTGGGTGCTCCAGTTCTTGTCCATGTTTGCTTCGCTTTCTTTGGAAGGGCCGGTCCGCACGCTGCGGTGAAGGCCACAGAGGATCTTAGGCGCGTGGTAGGGCAAGGGGCGTGCCCCTGGACAAACTTCCTCTTGTCCTACAAGACAACGCCGCATCGGCTGGCATCCCCAGGCTCTGCCGCCAGATACCGTTGATGGCAATTCGACACCAACGCCATCATGAACGCTCAAGCCCTCGCCCACACCCCTTCCCTGACTTCGCCGTCTGCCGCCAATGAGGCCGCTTCCGCCGATGCCGGAATCGCGGGTCAGGTGCTGATGTCGCTGTGTTTTCGCGCCGAGGACGTGCAGGCGATGAGCCTGGCGCGTCGTTGGACCGCCGCCGCAATGGACGAGCTGAACGACCTCGCGCGACTGACCGACCCGCTGAATGACGAGGCAGCAGAAGCGTCGCTGCGTCAGGCGATTGCCGAGAATCCCTGTGAAGTCCGGGCCTTTGCCGACCTGACCGAGTTGCTCAGCCGACAAGGCCGCCACGAAGACGCGCTGGAAGTCGTGGATCAGGCCCTCGGCTGGTGCAGTGATGTCGCCCTGCTGCAATTGCAAGCGGGCCGGGTGTTGTCGGCCGCAGGCCGCAGTGTCCAGGCGTTGAGTGCCTATCAGCGGGCCCTCGCACTGGATGCGACGCTGGCCGATGCCCATTACGAGCTGGGCCTGCTGTATGAAGACATGGGCGAGCCCCGCCTGTCCGCCCGCCACTTCCGCGCCTACAGCCGTGTGACGCAGCAGCCCACGCAGCAGGTGACGGTGAACTGAACGCCGCGAGAGCCTTCGGGCGAGACACACGAAGCGGGCCTCGGCCCGCTTTTTGTTTTATCTGCCGGTCAATCGCCGCTTCGATCCACGGGACGCATGGGCCGGATCTTGCGAGGCTCTGTGGCCCCGGAGGCCAACATGCCCGCCACCCGTTCATTGGCTTGGGCAATCAAAGGCTCAATGAGCGTGGCCTCCGGCAGATTCGCCCAGTAGCGCCGCGGCATTTCCTTCTCCATCATCGATACCTTGAGACGCGCCGGATTAAAGATGCTGCGGTAATAGGTCAGCCACAGTTCGGCGCCCGCATCCATGGGCGGCACGTCTTCCCGCCGCCCGGCCGCGCCGGTCGTCAACGCCTGTCCGTCCCAGGAGAGGGTGCAGCGCGGCGTCAGAATGGCCCAGCGCATGTTGGCGAAGCGGCGGGCAAAGAACGGCGCCGCGGCTTCTTCAATGAAATGATCCGGTTCAAACCAGGCCAGGTATTGCTCGCCCTGCTCATCCTCCACCGGAAAGAACCGCACGAACGCATGCATCTTGTGGATGGCCCGGCGCACTTCGCGTGCCATCTGCTCCGCGCGACGACGCTCGGGATCCAGCGTGTCCATCCACATCGACGGCGATTCCTTCAGGCGGAACAGCAGCCGGTACATCAGTGCGAAGCGCTGCGGATCACTGTGCAGCAGAGCCGAATCACACAGGCGCACAAAGCCGGCGGAGACCGTGAAGCGGGCTGAGGACGCCACTTCGGCAGGCGCATCGGACGGTGCCGCGCTGAAGAGGTCGTCCGGCTCTTCGTGCGTGCTCCAGACCACGTCGTCGGGATGCACATTTGCGGCAGCCAGCATGCGGGCCTGCTGGCGGAAGCCGCTCACATCGGCCGGGCCGCTCAACACGACGCGTCTCATGCGAACAGCCCCAATTGAACAGGTGTCGCCACGACCGCGGGCGTGAAGGGTGTCGCTCGGGTGAGCGCTGGTGAGCGCTCGGCCCCGAGGATGCCGAGCGTCTGGGTCGCCTCAGGAATCGCAGCGGACACGGAGGCTTTTGAATCGCCCGCAGAGGGTGCCTCATCGGCATTCGCCGGCGCACTGGCGGCGGCGGATGCCAAACTGTCATGCAACAAAGCGCCGGCCGACGGCATGTCGAGCGTGAGCACCTCGCCGTCCGCTCCAAAAAGTGTGCCGGATCCTAGAGCCGGGCTCCGTCCCAAGGCACTGGCGCTGGCGTTGGCCCCGGTGCCGTTGTCTGCGGACTTCGGCGCCATCCACTGGCGCAGCAGATATTCACCCACCTCGCGCCGCGGACGATGCCCGTCCACTTCAACAAACGGCAGCACCTTACGAACGGCCACCTTCATCTGCTGAAGGTCCTCGGCACGGATGCGCCGCAGCCGCCGCGCCTGCAGCAGCTTGCCGACCGACTCCACACCCAGCCCCGGCACGCGCAGCAGCAGTTCCTTCGGCGCCAGATTCAGATCCACCGGAAACCGCTCCGGATGCGCCAGCGCCCAGGCCAGCTTGGGGTCGACATCCAGGCGCAGCAGGCCCGAGCCATCGTCCACGATTTCCTCGTGCCCGAAGCCGTAGAACCGCATCAGCCAGTCGGCCTGGTAGAGCCGATGCTCCCGCACCAGCGGCGGCGATTGCAAGGGCAGCGCCCGCGACGCATCCGGAATTGGGCTGAATGCCGAGTAATAGACCCGACGCATCCGGAAAGCGTTGTAGAGCAGCGAACTGCTGCGAAGGATGCTGCGGTCATCACTGCCGTCCGCGCCGACGATCATCTGGGTGCTCTGCCCGGCAGGCGCAAAGCGAGGCGGCTTCGCCGGCCGCGTGGCCGCACCGGGGATCATGCGGATCGGCTTGGCCGCCGCGGACTTGCGCGCCTCCTTCGCATCATCGATATGCAGCTTCAGCCGCCCCATGGAGCGACGGATGGCCACGCCATCCTTCTCCGGGGCCAGGGTTTGCAGGCCCTGCTCGGTCGGCAGTTCGACATTGATGCTCAACCGGTCCGCATAACGGCCAGCACGCTTCAAAAGCTCTTCACTGGCATCGGGGATCGTCTTGAGATGGATGTAGCCGCGGAAGTCATGCTCTTCGCGCAGCACCCGCGCCACCTCCACCACCTGCTCCATCGTGTAGTCGGGGCTCTTGACGATGCCGCTGCTGAGGAACAGTCCTTCGATGTAGTTGCGCCGATAGAAGTCCAGGGTGAGCGCCACCACTTCATCGACCCGGAAGCGGGCCCGCGGCACATTGCTGGACGCGCGGTTCACGCAATAGAGGCAGTCGTACTGACAGTGATTGGTCAGCAGGATCTTCAGCAGCGAAATGCAGCGGCCATCGGGTGCGTAGCTGTGGCAGATGCCCATGCCTTCGGTCGAACCGATGCCTTTACCCTTGGAGGAATCGCGTTTGTCCGTGCCGCTGGAGGCGCAGGAGGCGTCGTATTTGGCGGCGTCGGCCAGGATGGCCAGCTTGCGGTTGATGTCCATGATGCTTCTGCAAAACTGCTGGATGAATATACAGTTTTTGCAGACCCATTTGTGGCAGCAGGCCACCGCGTGTGGGTATTCATCCGCAGCTCGCCAAGCCCATGCAGCATCGACGCTTTCAGGCGTGGCGGTTGCCAGTGAAGGACATCCTCTTCACGCCCTACGTCTCCGGTGATCTCATGACTTCCACGCTGGCTCGAAATTACCAGTGCACTTGCAGCAAACCTGTGTTCTTCCGCAACTCCTCCTGCCTCGCCTGCGGCTCTGCCCTGGGTTACGCGGCGGATGAGGGGGCACTGCATGCCTTGCGTCCGGCGCAACTGCCAGACCGCTTTCATGTGGAGGGTCGGCCCGAGATCACCTATCGCCGCTGCCAGAACTTCTCCAGCGTGATCGGCTGCAACTGGCTGGTGAAAGACGATGGCAGTACGACGGCCCCGCTGTGCCTCAGCTGCCGACTCAGCCGCATGATCCCGGACCTGTCGGTGGCAGGCAACGGAGAGCTGTGGCGGCGCGTTGAGTCCGCCAAGCGGCGGCTGGTGTCGCAACTGCTGGGGTTGGGGCTGCCTGTGGTGCCCAAGGCGGACGTTCCCCAACGCGGACTGGCCTTCGATTTCCTGCATTCGCAGCCGGGAGAACCGGTGCTGACCGGTCACGCGAGCGGCGTCATCACCATCAACATCGAAGAGGCGGACGATGCGTTTCGCGAACGGGCGCGGGCGCAGTTCGGTGAACCGTATCGCACGCTGCTGGGCCATCTGCGACATGAGGTGGGGCACTACTACTGGGACCGGCTGGTGGCGCAAACCGAGTGGCTGGCGCCCTGCCGCGCACTGTTCGGCGACGACCGAGAGGACTATGCAGCCGCTTTGAAGCGCCATTACGAACAAGGGCCGGTAGCGGGCTGGCAGCAACGCTACATCTCCGCCTATGCAGGCGTGCATCCCTGGGAAGACTGGGCGGAAACCTGGGCGCACTATCTGCACCTGCGGGACACGCTCGACACGGCACACAGCTTCGGCATGGTGGCAGATGCGCAGACGCTGGAAGGCCATGAGCACAGCACTGCTGTCGATTCACCGTTCCAGTTGAAGGATCTCTGGCAGGCCGACCATCCCACCGGACCGGAGTTCCTGGCGCTGCTGCGGGACTGGGTGTCGGTGACCTGCGTGATGAACGAGATGTCACGCGCGATGGGGCAACCGGACTTCTATCCATTCGTGCTCCCCGCAGCGGCAGTCGCGAAGCTGCACTTCATCCATTGCCTGATCGATGCGCATGCGCGGGACGGTGACGCGAAGCAGGAGACTCCGGTGGTGGTGCAGGTCGTGGTGAACGACGCGGGGGTGGCAGGAGTCGCAGGAGTGGCAGCATGATCCGCATGCAATTGCACTTCGAGCTCGATTATCTGGTGAATGACGCCAATGCGAGCTTGCTGTTCAACGTGCAGCCGGCCTGCACGGCGCTGCAGCGGGTGGAACAGGAACGGATGGAGATGACGCCCGGCGCGGCGTGGCATGAACGTGAGGCGCCGTGCAGGCTCAACCGGCTGATCAGCGTGAAGGCGCCGGCGGGCCGCTTTCATCTGACCTATCAGGCGGCGGTGACGGTGCAGCCTTTGGTGGAGCCGACGTCGGCCCTGGCGGAAGCGGATGTGGCCAGCCTGCCCCACGACGTGCTGGGATATCTGATGCCCAGCCGCTATTGCGAGTCGGACCGGCTGATCAATTTTGCGGAGGCCACCTTCGGCGAGATTCCATCCGGCTATGCGCGGGTGTTGGCGGTGCGGGACTGGGTGCGCAGGAAGCTGCGCTATGCCAGCAGTGCTTCCACCACCCGCACCTCGGCGGTGGAGACACTGACGGACCGGGTGGGCGTCTGCCGGGACTACGCCCACGTGATGATTGCACTATGCCGGGCCCTGAGCATCCCGGCGCGGTATGTAACGGGCACCGATTTCGGTGCGGACGCCGGCAAGCCGATGGACTTTCACGCCTATGTCGAAGTGTGGCTGGGCCAGCGCTGGTATGTCTTCGATCCTTCCGGGCTTGGCATTCCGATGGGATATCTGCGCATCGGCACCGGCCGCGACGCGGCGGACGTGCCCTATGCCATGCTGTTTGGGGATGTCATCTCCGACTACGCGCCGCTGGTGAGGGTCACCGCGGAACAGGGACCGGGGCTGGAGATGCCCAGGCATGTGGAGGAGGCCTTGTCGACGATGTGATGCAACGCGCACCGGACTTGGCGCCCTGTGGCGCTTATCGCCAGGCGTTTCCATTCGGCTCGATACTTGCTACCTTGACACCCATCGAGTCGCGGGAGATCAAACAGTGCTGAGTGCGGGCGAAGTACGGGGTTGGGGCCAATGGGCCTATCAGCTGTGGCAGCGAGAGGCCGTCTCCGGCAGCCTGCGCGCCTTGCTGGCGCTGGCCTGCGTCATGGCCGGATGCTGGTGGGACGGACGGATGTCCGCCGCCCTGCCCCTGCTGCTCGGTGTCATCGCCAGTGCCCTCGCGGAAACCGACGACAGCTGGCGCGGTCGGCTGAAGGTGCAGATCATCACCCTGCTCTGCTTCTCGATCATGGCGGTTGCCGTGCAGGCCAGCCTCGGTCATCCGCTGCTGCTGAGCGTTCTGCTCGCCCTCGCCGCGGTGGGACTCACCCTGCTGGGGGCCCTCGGCGAGCGGTATCGCACCATGGCATTCGCCACCCTGGTGATGGCCATTTATGCCTCGCTGTCGTCCAAGCCGCATGCGGTCGAAGCCATCGTCCTGCTGCTGCTGGGCGCCGCCTGGTATGGCGCCATCTCCGTGCTGTGGGCCGCCCTGCTGCCGACACCGCCTGTGCGTCAGCACCTGGCTGCGGTGTACGAGAGCCTGGGCGAATATCTGCGTCTGAAGTCCGGGCTGCTGGAGCCCGTCCGGGGCGCGGACCTCGAAGGCCGCCGGATCGCATTGGCCTTGCAGAACGGCCGTGTGGTGGATGCCCTGAGCCGCTGCAAGGAAGCCCTCTTCAGTCGCAGCGGCGGAGGCACGCCGGCGCCCTGGCTTCGCGAAGCGATGCAGGCCTATCTCGTCGCGCAGGATGTGCATGAGCGGACCAGCTCCTCCCATGAGCATTACGAGGTGCTCTCCCAGCAGTTCTTCCACAGCGACGTGCTGTACCGATGCCAGCGGCTGCTCGCGTTGCTGGGCCGCGACTGCCGCAGCCTCGCGCGCCACATCCGACGCCAGCCGCCCTGGAAACGACACGGCACAACAGCGCACGCCATCGAAGATCTGCACGAAGCGCTGCGACATGTGGAGCAGACGCCCGGCCCGTCGAGCGACGCCCGTGAGCGGGGGCTTGCAGCCCTGCGCGGACTCGCCGCCAACCTGAGCGCGCTGGACCGCGCCCTGTCCTCCGCACTCCAGCCGCCGGAACAATCCGCCGACACCAGCCTGCTGGACCGCGACCCACGCAGCCTGTCCGAAGCCTGGCAGCGCCTGCGCGCCCAGTGGAACTGGCGCGCGCCCTTGCTGCGCCATGCGGTGCGACTGGCCGTGGCACTGGTGGCCGGTTATGCCGTGATGCTCAGCACCGGTGACAGCCACGGTTTCTGGATCCTGCTGACCATCGTGTTTGTCTGCCAGCCGCAATACGGCGCCACGCTGACGCGACTGGCCCAGCGGATTCTGGGCACCGTGCTGGGGCTCGTGGTGGGCTGGGCCTTGCTGCGCCTGTTTCCCGACCTGCTGCTGCAGGCAGGATTCACCGTGGCAGCCGGCGTGGTCTTCTTCGCCACGCGGCACACCCGCTACACGCTGGCCACTGCGGCCATCACCTCGCTGGTGCTGCTGTCGTTCAACCAGGCCGGCGACGGCTTTGGCCTCATCCTGCCCCGGCTGCTCGACACCGTGGCCGGCAGCGTCATCGCGGGGTTGGCGGTCTGGCTGATTCTGCCGAGCTGGCAGTCCCATCAGCTGCATCGCCTTGCCGGGCAGGCGGCCCGTGCTCAGGCCCAGTACCTTCGCGAGATCATGGCGCAATACCAGAGCGGCAAGCGGGACCACCTGGCCTATCGGCTGGCGCGTCGCAATGCCCACCTGGCCGATGGCGCGCTCGCGCGTTCGCTGGCGGCGATGCGGCTCGAGCCCGCACGGGCGCGGGTGCTGGCACCGCAGGGCATGCGCTTCCTGGTGCTGTCTCACACGCTGCTGAACTACCTGTCAGCGTTAGGCGCCCACCGCAATCAGCGCCTGGCACTCGCGGACGATGCGCCGGCCTCGCGGGCCGCCCAGACGCTGCTGAGCACGCTGGACGGGATTGCCGACGCGCTGGAAGCCCTGCCGCCGCGCATGGCTGACGATCTGAATCTGCCTCAGAACCTTGCGAGTGCATTGACAACGCCGGTCGCCCGCGAAGTGCCCGACGCCGAGACACGCCGCATCGTGCAAGCGCAGCTCGCACTGAGTCTGCGCGTCCTGCCGGAGTTGCATGCCCAGGCGGTGGCGCTGGTGGAACCGCCAGAAGAAGCGTCGGACGGCACTGGTGCGGAATTGCGACTCAGCCGATTCCGCTAAGCCGGCGTGCCCAGCCACCGGAAAAGAAACCTCGCAAACGTACGGCGGTACGACTACTATGCCTGGATAGACCGTGAGGTTGTCAACCCGATGTACTCGGTCCGCGCTCAACGCCGTTGAGCCGACCGGCGCCCTCGCCTTGATCGCTTGGCGATTCTGTTCTGACCGCATGTGGCGGCCAGACACGCAAGGAATCGGGACATGCCTGCACTCCACCAGCCCTTCGCGAGCGCCGCATGCTGATCCGCATGCATCTCTCCAGCCTTCGTGGGCTCCGCATCACGTCCTTTGATCTCGTGACCGTGGGTCTTGCGGCCCAGTGGGTCGGCGAGGTCGTGTTTTCACGCCCTGGCGAGTTGCAGCGTCGCGTGCTGTATGTGCATGCGGCGGCCGAGCAACTCGCGAGCGCTGCGGAGGTGATTCAGTCCCTGCTGGACCCTGAACAGCTCACCACGGGCTGGATCAGCCCATCGCTGGAACCGGCGCCCCACACGCCAGCATGAGTCGATGAGGGCGGGCGGGAGGGAGGCGTCAGAGCGTGGAGAGCTGCTCCAGCGAATACTTGCCCGGCAACTGATATTGGTAGCGACGGTTACTGTGCAGCGACTTCCGCCGCGCGCAGCGCTGGCTTTGGATCGACACTCAGCTTGGACAGCGCACTACCGGACACTGTCAGGAGGCGCGCGATGTTGCCATTGCGCCGGCAGCGCCTTTGTCATGTGGAACCCTATTCCCCGCCGACAGAGGGGATGGCCTGGATGGCCGTGCCACCGCGGCATTCCACCGCCTAAGGCCCTTTTATTGAAAGGGCACACGCATTTCTGGCTTCGCGTGTTAGAGTCGGCTCATAGATTCGCCCAAGACCTTTCCTCTGAGGTCTTTTTCTGCGGCCCCGCTGGTCTCCCCAAGACCTTTCTTGCGAGCGGCTCGCTTCAGCATCACCCCCCGCTGTCAGTTCTTGCGTGTGTCTTACCCTGTGTGCGTTCGCACGCCGGGAACTTCCGTTCATCCCAAAGGAAACATCATGACCCCCAAGCAAACCGGCATCGTGAAATGGTTCAGCGACGACAAGGGCTTTGGTTTCATCAGCCCCACTGACGGCTCCAAGGACCTCTTCGCTCACCACAGCGAAATCCTGAGCGACGCCTCCCGCCGCAGCCTGGCTGAAGGCGCTCAAGTCGAATTCGAATCGAAAATTGGCCCCAAGGGCCTGCAAGCAGCCAGCATTCGCGCGCTGTGATTGATGGGCCGCTCGCGGCCCTTTCCTTCTCTCTCTATTAAAAGAAGAACATGCACAACAAGAACATTGCCGTGGGACGCTATACCGTCTCCCCCATGAGCCACCCCGACACCGAAGGCCATTTCGTGGCGTCCGTGTCGATTCGATCGGGGTCGGGTGCATCCTGCACCGATCGCATCTGGCGTTTTACCCACCGCTTCCCGTCGTCCGCCCTGGCCCTGCGTTACGCAACGACCGAAGGCGCCAACTGGGCGCGTCGTCATTGAGACATGACGGACGTCGCTGAGACGTCATGACGCTTCACCCGCTGCGCGCACCGCACCGACGCGCAACAAAGCGGCGCTAACGGCTCACGCGGCGCGCAAGCGCGATGCCAGCTGCGCCTGGGCCACCGCCCGGCGGCGACGCCACCACAGCCACAAGCCCGTGCCCAGCAGCAGCGACGGCACCAGGCCAAACAGGCTCCACAGCACCCGCAGGGCCCAGCCGAACGCTTCGGCGCTGTGCAGCGGGAACAACCAGTTCAACAGCACATTGCCGGCCGGCGCATTCAGCGGGTCGTAGCGATGCAGCAGCCTGCCCTGCTGACTCAGGCGCACCCGCGTGTTGCCAGTGTCGGCGCGGGGCTCTCCAGATTGCAGCAGGCGAATCTCCACCGGGCCGTTGCCCACCGGCATCGTCACGCGACTCCACTTCGCGGCAGGAAACTGCTGCTGGGCCAGGGCCACCCATTCATCCGGCGTCAATGCGCTTGAGGGCAGGCGCTCGCCCTCACCGGAATCATTGCGCCCCTCTTTCTGTGTGCCGCGCGCAGGGGCGAGTGTGCTGTCAGTGCGCTCTGGCGCCGCCCGACGGCCTGCGCTCGCTGTGGACTCGACTGGCCTGGCCTTTGCCATGCGCGCGTCCGCCTGGATGGGCAGCACCGCGCCCACCCAGGTGCGAGCCGTTGTTCCGAACACCAGCGCTGCACCGGTCAAACTCAGCAGCAGAAGCAAGGGCAGCAAGCACAAGCCCACAGTGCGGTGCACGTCATACCAACGCCGTGCAGGCGCGGCATCCCAGCGAATCGTCAGGACCCGCCGCCACGAAGCGGCCTTGAGCGCCTGCCGCGGCCAGACCAGCACCAGACCCGTCAGACCCAGACCGAACAGCACCAAGCCGCCCGCGCCGGCGACGATGGCGCCGTTCTCGCCGCTCCAGAAGTATCGATGGAGTTCATAGACCGTCGGCACGACGTGCGCAGCGTCCCATCGCACGACGCCGCGGTCCCGATGACCGAGATAGCGTCCGCAGGCCGGATCGATGAAATGCTCGCGTCGAACGCCTTGCGCATCGCGACGCTCCCACACCTGATAGGCCGCACCGGCCTCATGCGGGGCCACCACAATGCCGGCCTGACGCCCGGGCGCATGCGCCTGCAGCACGGTCAGCACGCGGGCCACAACCTGTGGGGCTGCATCCGCTTGAACGGATGCGGAGGTTGCGGTTGCGGTTGCGGTTGCGGTTGCGGTTGCGGTTGCGGGCGACGAGGGCGTCGTCAACGCGTCGCAGCGGGGCAAGGGTTGGAACCAGTTGGGGTTGAGCGCCGCATCCAGCTCCGCCTGCCACACGAGCAGGCTGCCGCTCAGGCCCAGCACCACCAGCACCAGACCGGCCATCAATGACACCCATCGGTGCAGCCAGCTCAATCCCTTGCGAACCACCTCGTCTCCTTAAAAGCTGCGACGCCAGCTCAGCGTCAACGCACGCCCGCGACCGGCGTAGTAGTCGTCGTTGGTGCCCGAGTAGTTGGCCTGCGAGTAATAGGTCAGGTAGCGGCGGTTGAACAGGTTCTCCACGCCGGCCCCCAACTGGCCCCAGGGCGAGTCCCAGCTCACCGAGGCATCCGCCACCGTGTAGCCCTTGAACCGCTCTTCCAGCGAGGTCTTGCCGGACAACTTGCCCACGTTGGCATCCCGGGAGAAGTACACCGACTGCGTCCAGTGCGCCTGCCATCCCGGTGCCAGACGCCAGGCGGCGCCGAGCACGAGCTTGTCCGGACCTTGCGAGCGAGCGCCAAGGTCCAGATCCATCGCGCCACCTGCAGTGCTGGCCGTGCGACCGCGCGTGAGGGCATAGGTACCGGTCAGCTGCCAGTCCCGCGTGGGACGCCATTCACCGCTGATCTCAAAGCCGCGAACGGTGATGGGCACACGCTGCAAGGACCCGATCCCGTTGCTCACCACCAGCTGGCTGCCCAGGTCAGAGTGAGACCGGTACACCGATGCAGACACGCTGCCTTGAGCACCGCGCCAGGCCAGGCCGGCTTCGACGTTGTCCGTCAGGATCGGCTGCAGGTCAACGAGGCTGTTGACCGACCGACCCGCCGTGTTGACGGCGCGCAGGATCAGCCCGACGTCAGGGGATCCGAATCCCTCGTTGTAAGAGACGAAGCTGGACCACCCGCTCTGGCCAAAGCGCCAGACCGCGCCCAGGTTCTTGACCAGTTTGCTGGCGCTGCGCTCACCGCCTTCGACGGCGCGATTGCCGTAATAGGCCAGCGTGCTGTAGTTGTCCACTCGCAACTGGCTGTGCTCGTCACGCAGACCACCGCGCACCGTCAGAGAGCCCCACTCGTATTCGAGCTGACCAAAAGGCGCGAGGCTTTTATAGGCCATCGGCGGCACCCAGACCCGACCGGTCTGAGTGAGCCGCTGCTGGGACTCGTCGTCGAGATAGTCGGTGCCGAGCGTCAGTTCCAGGCCGGGTGTCCACAGGTCCGGGCGCACCCAGCTGGCGCGCACGCCCCACTTGTCGGCCTTGATCTCGCTTTGGTCCACCAGCGTGCCGATGGGCGCGATGCTGGCGTCCTGGAAGGTGGTGATCACGCCGCCGCTGTAACGGGCGCTGAAGTTTTGCTTGAAGAGCTGGACCGATGCGGCACCTTGCGCCAGATCGGCATGGGTCCACTCCAAACTGGCGGATCGGACCTCATTGCGCGGCGCGTCATAAGGCAGCGTGCCGCGGGCCGATGTGGTGGGCTGGCCTGTGGCGCGGTTGCCGGGGACATCGACGCGATCATCGAAGCCATCGGCGTGAAATCGATTGACCATCAGCTGAAGGCGCTGGGGGCCGAAGTCCTTGCCGATCTTCAAAAAGCCATCGGCGGATTGATGCAGCGACTCGGTGGCCAGCGCACGGCCGGCACCGTCCACACCGATGTCCTGGGTCCGCGCGCCCACATAGGCCACCACGTCGAAGTCACTCTTGTGCTCGACCATGTAGCCGGCCTTCCAGCTGGCGGAATCGCCGTGGAACTGGGTGCCATACTTCAGCTCAATGGTCTGACGCGTCCCCGGCTCCGTGGGGCGGCGGGTGATGGTGTTGATGATGCCGCCGGTGGCGCCCATGCCCTGGGCGGCGGAAGCGCCGGACACGACCTCGATGCGGGAGACGACCATCGGATCGGCGAAATAGCCTTCCCGACCGCCCAGCCGCAGCGGATTGGTCTGCGGGATGCCGTCGAGCAGCAGCAGCGCATTGCGCCCGCGCAGGCCTTCACCGAAGTTGCTGAGTTTTTGACGCGAAGGTGCGTAGCCGGGGATCTGCAGCGCCAGCAGTGCGCTGGGATCCTCGCTGACCAGCCCTTGGGCTTCGATCTCCTGGCGGCTGATGACGCTCACTGCGCCGGGGATTTTTTCCAGGGCTTTGGCACCGCGGGTGGCGGTGACGAACACTTGGCCGAGTGACTGGGCCGCCGGGGCGGCGGCGTCTTGGGCCAGGCGCTCGCTGGATGGGCCGGCGGGCGTTGCGTCCGAAGCAGAGGATGTGGACGCGATGGCGGCAGACTGGGCGTGGGCGGAGGGCAGGCCAAAAAGGCAAACGCTGGCCCAGGCCAGCGCATGGAAACGCAACTGCATGCAGGGACTCTCGATGAGCGGATTCGTAGGGGTGGACAGGGCCACCGGCTAGTCCGCCACAACGGTTGGCTGAGCCCCTTGGGGGTGGATTCTAGCGGTTGTTGAGAATTGCTCTTATTTGAGAAGATGCCACGCCTGCGAGTCAATCGCCGGAATCGCAACGAATTTCCCCGCGATAGCGCTGCGCTTCCAACGACCCATCCCTATCTGCGCTGCATCACCAGCTTCTGCCCGCCCTGCGTGAGCGTCACCGACGCCGCCTTGCCGTCATCGCCATTGAAGTCAAGCTGAGCACCGACTTGTGGAATCAGCAGCTGCCGCGGCGTCTTGGCCTGCAGTTCAAATGATGGCTGGCGGGGCGCCTGACCCATGAGTCTCCCGCGCTCATCGACAAACACCCGGATGCTGAACTGGGGGCTGGCGTAGTCCCCCACCAGCAGATCCATCTGGGCCGGATTCAGGGTCATGAATACCGGCTCGGCGGGTAGTTCCCCGCTTCGCACCCAGCGCTCGCCCTGTTTCTCGCCATTGTTGAAGACCCGCACAGCGATGACCTTGCCGTCGGATCCACGTTCCAGCTTCAACTCGGAAGTCGAGTCCTGAAATACGAACCGGTCGTCCCCCAGAGGAATGAGCGGCAGTGCGCCGCTCCCGCTTCGCTGGCTGGTGAGCCCCCCATCGCGCAGACGCAGCGTGCGTGTCTGCCGGTCGTCAAGGCGGTAGACCCCTTCGCCGGTCTTCAGTTGCACCACCGGCACTTCCACGGGCACCACGTCCGGGAAGGGCTCACCGATGGCAAACGCCGCCAACTTCTGCGCCAGCATGCTGTCTCGCGCGCCAGAGGCGCCATCGCTGTTACGCAGGATCACCACCGTGGTCTTGCTCGCCGGCAGGTAATCAAGCACGGAGGAGAATCCGTGAATGCCGCCGGTGTGCATCAGCATCACCTGATCACGCAGCATGACCGATGCAATGCCGAAGCCATATCGGGACGCCTTCGCAGCGCCCTCCGGCGTCGTCATCCGTTCGTAACTGGCGCGGCTCAGCAGCTTGCCGCCATGCAGAGCCTGATTCCATCGCCACAGTCCTTCGGTATTGGAGATCAGCGCACCCGCCGCATGTGGCTGGGTCATGCTGAGCAAGCCCGCAGGCACCGGCGCGCCGGTCTGGTTGAAGGTGTAGCCGTGGGCCATGCCCTTGAACAGCTTGTCGCTGGCCTCGTAATGCACGCTGGTGATACCTGCCGGCTTCAGCAGCTGGCTTTCGATGGCTTGAAACCAGGGTTGTCCTGCAATAGCCTCCACCACCGCACCGACCAGGACATAACCGGAGTTGTTGTAGGCCCACTTCTCCCCAGGCGCGAAATCGACAGGCAGATCCTTGAACTCATTGATCAGCTCCGACGTGCTCAGGTCCCGTCGCACGGGGTTGCCCATGTAGCCTGGAATGCTGGTGTAGCTCTTCACGCCCGACGTATGGTTGAGCAACTGTCTCAGCGTGATCCTGCTGCCGCTCGGGTAATCCGGCAGAAATCTTGAGAGCGGATCGTCGAGAGACGCCTTGCCTTCGTCTATCTGCCTGAGCAGCATGGCCGCGGCGAACTGCTTGGTGACTGACCCAACGCGCAGCACCTGATCCGGCTGCATCGACACACCCAGTTCAATGCTGGCCATGCCGCGTGCGCCCTTGTAGAGCAGCTGATCACCCCGTGCGACGAGCACGGTGAAGCCCGGGGTCTCGGCGCTGACCTTCTGCTGGTCGAGCAGCTGGTCGGCATACGCAGCCATGGCAGCCGGGGTCGCTGACGTGCCGGCGTGGGCGGGGCTGATCAGCAGGCACAGGAGGGCAACGGCTGGAATCTGAAGTGAGCGCATGTGTGCAAACGGTCAGTCAGGACACTGCGAAGTGTGCAGTCCATCGGGATGCACCGACGTTTGATTGCGATGAAATGCAGAATCAAAGGAATGAGTGTCTAAGTCACCCCGCGGATTCCAAACAGCCAGCAATCGTTGCAAGCGCAGCCTCTTTTCCTGCCAGGAACTGCTCATAGGTGTCATACAGCCGCTGTCGCTTGTCCCCATTCAGCAGGTAGGCGGAGGCCACCAAGCGCTGAGAGGAATTGAACAAGGTATAGAACGCCAGCGGCCCATTGCCTTTCAGGTCAGGCTGAGTCAGCCCGAGCATTTCCACCTGCCCGTGACTGGACACGGTCAGCGGGGCCGACGGGACACTCAGCTTTCGCATCTGCGCCTCGATGACCTCACGGTCCTTCGGCGCCGACGATGTGTCGGACTCCTCGACCTTCAGATTGATGCTCAACACCCCGCTGGGATCACCGAGCAGCAACCGAAATCCGTCGACCACGGACACTCGCGCCTGACCGACCGGCGTATCCACAACCCGACCAGTTTGACCTGCGGGCCACCGGTTTTCCTGAATGACCTTGAAGCCGCTGTCCTTGATGCAGGACACCGCCGACTTCAAAGGTCCAGCTTCGACTGCCCATGCGGGAGACAGAACAGTGCCAGCGATCGAAATACTGGCCATCGCAATGAAAGCGCGGGTTGTAGTCTTCATGAATGTATCGATGAATCTGGAAATGGGAGCCTATCAGCATTTGGCGAAGGCCCCCTCGTCACTCAAGCACTCTTTCTCAGCTTCACACCCGGAAAGTCCACCGGCACTTGAAACGCAACGTTCACATAGTTCGTGAACAGGTTCAGCGCCACGTGTGCCAGGATCTCGACGATGGCCTCATCGTCGAACCCCACCTCACGCAATGCGTGGATGTCTTCGTCGCCGACGTCGCCCCGGTCATTCACCAACTTCAACGCGAAGCGCAATGCAGCCGCTGTCTTCGGGTCATCCGACTGCCCCGCCTGCGCTGCCGACATTTCCTCCGCGGTCGCGCCGGCCTTGCGGCCCAGCATCGTGTGTGCCGCCAGGCAGTACTCGCAGCGATTGCGGTCGGCCACCGCCACAGCGATCTGCTCGCCCAGCTTTGCCGGAATGACGCCACCACCCAGGGCGCCGAAGCTGCCCCACAAGCTCTTCAGTGCTGCCGGTGAATTGGCGACGGCGCGGAACATGGCCGGTGTGGCACCGAATGCGCCGTGAATCTGGCTCAGCAGTGCCTTGCGTTCGCCCTGAGCTTCAGCGGGGGCAATGAGTTGAATGCGGGACATATGACTTCCTTTCGAGGTGGTTGAAAAGGGCTTGTTGCCCTGGAAGTCAGTGTGCGGCTGAACCCTGTACCATTGGATCCGTTCCGTACAAGGAACATATCCATTCGTCCAAATGAGCCCCAACGCCGCTGCTGTCGACCGTCTGTCCACGCTCCTGGAAAACTTCCGCGTGCGGGCCCGCCTCTTCCACAACGGTCCGCTTTGTGGCGTCAGCATCTTCGACGCAAAGCCTGGCCGCGGCTTTCTCCACCTGATGCGCTGCGGAACGCTGGAGGTGCGTCACCAAGACACCGGACTGCCCAGGCGAGTGAAGGTCACCGAACCCTCATTGGTCTTTTATCCAAGACCCGTGCCGCACGAATTCCGCAATCCGCCGGTCGAGGGTTCGGATTTCACCTGCGCGGAAATTGAATTTGAAGGAGGCGACCTTCATCCGCTGGTTCGCGCGCTCCCTTCGTTCGTTCTACTTCCCATCAATCGCGTTGAGGGGCTGCAGCTCTCCTTGACGCTGCTCTTTGCAGAGACGGAGCAGCTTCGCTGCGGCCAACGTGTATTGGCAGACCGGCTGTTCGAAGTCGTGCTGATCCAGTTGCTGCGATGGCTGGTCGACCATCCGACCGCCGGCTCTTTTCAGCAGGGACTCATGGCGGGGCTGTGCGACCCGAAGCTCGCACGGGCGCTTGGGGCGATGCACGACGAGCCCGGCAGGCTCTGGGTGCTGCAGGACCTGGCGGAAGTCGCAGGCATGTCCCGGAGTTCATTCGCCAGCCGTTTCAAGGCGGCGGTGGGACAAGCGCCTGCCGCGTACCTGGCGGATTGGCGGCTGTCCCTCGCTCAGCAGCAGCTGAAGCGGGGGCGGTCCATCAAGCAGTTGGCGGATGAGCTCGGCTATGCCAATCCCTCGGCGCTCTCTCGAGTCTTCTCGCAACGGGTGGGCATGTCGCCGCGCGAGTGGCTGGCGTCCAGCCCCAGGACCGACGGTGCCCTGACGGATGCTGACGAATGAGCCGCGCCCGACGCCGGTAGGCAAGCTTCTTGCCACTTGTCCATCACGACCTCTGCACAACTCTAGGAGACCGGTATGGACAACAAATCCAAGGTGGGCGGCCAGGACAGGACCCGCATCAACATCCGCGAGGACTACGAACTGCGCGACTGGAGCAAGAAATTCGGCGTGACGCCCGACGAGTTGAAAAGCGCGGTCGCCGCCGTAGGCACGAGCGCCGAGGCCGTCGAGGCACATCTGAAAGACAAGAAGCGTTGACCCGGTGCTGGTCGCCACCTGGAACGTCAACAACGTCTTGAAGCGGCTGGACCAGCTCCTTGCCTGGCTCGAATCGCGCAAGCCGGACGTGGTGGCCCTTCAGGAGTTGAAGACCCCCACGGACAACTTCCCGACTCAGGCGCTGGCGGCAGCTGGCTACCACTGCATGGTGCAGGGCCAGCGGAGCTGGAATGGCGTGGCCTTGCTTGCGCGCGGGCAGGAACCACTCCCCGTGCTCACCGCGCTGCCCGGCGATCCCAAGGACCGTGAAGCCCGGTACATCGAAGCCGCCATCAAAGGCGTTCTGTTCGGGTGTCTGTATGCGGTCAACGGCAATCCTTGTCCAGGCCCGAAGTTTGATTACAAGCTGGCATGGATGGAACGGATGCGCCAACGTGCCGAAACACTCTGGGCAACCGGACACCCGGTCGTGCTGCTCGGCGACTGGAACGTGGTCCCGACGGATCAGGACATCTACAAGCCTGACACATGGCAAGACAACGCCTTGCTTCAGCCGGAATCTCGCGAAGCGTTCAATCGCATTCTTGATCAAGGATGGACGGACGCGATTCGGGCTGCCCATCCCGCAGACCCGCCGCCCTTCACCTTCTGGGACTACCGACGCCGTCGCTGGGAACGAGACGCCGGCCTGCGCATCGACCACATCTTGTGCAGTTCAGCGCTGCAGGTGAGGGCCGCCGGTGTGGACAAGGATGAGCGGGGACGCGACAGCCCGTCCGACCATGCGCCGGTATGGGCTCGCTTGAAGGGGGCAAGGCAGACGACGATGCCCCCTTGAAACGATCCTCACGACGCCAGCCCCCTTCATAGGGACTTCACCCCCGAGCCACGGCGATGATGGTCTCGCAGCGGTGACCCTCACGTCTCGCGGCAGGGCTATTCGTCCGCGTCGACGGTCTCCTGCAGCAGTCCCAGGCACTCGTCGATGACCGCATGAAGCCGAGCGACGCGCTCGGCCCCCATGCGCTCAATGAATTCCTGTTGCGCCCGCTGCCAGGCCTTTCGGGCCTGGGCTTGTTTGGTGCGGCCAGCAGACGTGGCCTGAACCTGGCGGCTGCGGGCGTCATCCCCGGGGCCGATCTGCACCCACCCTTGAGCGATCAGGGGCTGAAGGTTACGCGTGAGCGTCGACGCATCCATCTCCAACACAGCGGCCAGTTGGCCCGGCCGCACGGGCCCGAGCCTCACGACATGCGAGAGCAGTGAATATTGCGTGGTCTTGAGGCCTGCACTGCCGACCTCAGCATCGAAGAGCTGACTCACTCGGCGCGACAACTGACGGAGCTTGAGACTGCTGCAGCCCTTGGGCGCTAGGAGTCCGGGAGCGGGCAGGGTCAACTTCGGTGCGGGCATTGGATTATTGTATCTACAATGGTTGCAATTACATCGTTTGAGGTGATCCATGCTTGCTCAACCTGTTGCCGCTGCCTTGGGCCGGCGTGGCGTCCACTACGGGTGGGTTGTTGCTGCTGTCACCTTCCTGGCGATGCTCACCACGTCAGCCGCGCTCGGCCTGCCGGGCGCGATGTTGCAGCCCCTGAGCCATGAATTTGGCTGGACGACCGACCAACTGGCCTCTGTTTTTGCGGTGCGTTTTGCCCTGTTCGGGCTGCTAGGGCCGTTCGCTGCCCTGTTCATCGCGCGATTCGGGCTGAGCCGGATCATGGTGGTCGCCGCAAGCTTCATCGGCGTGGCCATGGGCTTGGCGACTCAGGTCACGCAACTGTGGCAACTCTTCCTGCTGTGGGGTCTTGTGCTGGGCTGTGGAACTGGCCTCACTGCCCTGGTCCTGGGAGCCATGGTGGCGAATCGCTGGTTCACGGCCCACCGCGGTCTGGTCGTCGGGCTGTTCGCCGCCAGTACGGCCACAGGCCAATTGCTCTTTCTGCCTGCAGCTGCCTGGATCATCGAACACATGGGCTGGCGCTACGCGGTCTTGCCGATCATGGTCGCCTGCATCGGCGTAGCCACCCTGGCACTTCTATTTATGCGCAACCAACCTCGTGACGTCGGCCTTCGCCCGGTCGGCGAGCCAGCTGACGCGCCGCTGGAAGCGCCGCTTGCCGCCGCACCACTCAACTTCCTGGCGCCGTTCACGATACTGGCCGAGGCAGCTCGCCATCGGACCTTCTGGGTACTCGCTGCGAGCTTCTTCATCTGTGGTCTCAGCACGAATGGCCTGGTGCAGACGCACTTCATCTCGCTGTGCAGCGACAACGGCCTCGCAGCCGTCCCCGCAGCTTCGGTGCTTGCCATGATGGGCGCATTCGACCTCGTCGGCACCACGCTGTCGGGCTACCTGTCGGATCGCTATGACAACCGCAAGCTGCTGTTCTGGTATTACGCGCTGCGTGGCCTGTCGCTGTTCTGGCTGCCTTTCTCGACCTTCACGCTCTATGGCCTGTCGCTCTTTGCGATGTTCTATGGGCTGGACTGGATCGCCACCGTGCCGCCCACGGTCAAGTTGACGGCCCAGGCGTTTGGCAAGGAGAAGGCTGGGCTGGTGTTCGGCTGGGTGTTCGCGGCCCATCAGCTCGGCGCGGCCGCAGCGGCGTACGGGGCGGGGCTGACCCGCACGCTGCTGCTCACCTACAACCCGGCGCTGTTTGCGGCGGGCGCAGCTTGCCTGGTAGCCGCCTTGCTGGTCCTGCGCATCCGACGGTTCACCCCGGCCCGTTGAGGGCGGTCCTGGGCGCTGAACCGTCTGGCTCTCGCTCAGCAGATCAGCGCACGTTGCAGGAGAAAACCTTAAGCGGCCTTGCGCCGACGTCGAGGTGTTTCGGCAGGTGCGGTAGCGGGCAAAGCCCCAAGGATTGCGTCCCGACCAACGGCCAGTATTTCGTCCGCCAAGCGCGAATCGTCCGGGCAGGCTCTGGACATGACGATGGCGCCGACCGCCTGTGTCAGCATCTCGAGCACCTTGGCCCGCGCTTGCTCCGGATCGAGATCCGAAAAACGGCTGTGCTGGCTCAAACCCGCCACCAGACCTTCGATACCTTCGACAAATGCGGACCTGACGGATTCCGGTTGCCGCGCCGCATCCCCTCCCAAGGCAGCCAACGTGCAGCCATCGGCACGATGGTCACGATGCGCTCTCGAGACATATTGGCTGACGAACTCGGCAGGGTCAGCGCCGCTGGCCAATGCCAAGGTCTGCCCGATTCCGCAGGCGGTCGCCTCGGCGATCAGGTCCGTCTTCGAGCCGAACTGCTTGTAGAAGCCGCCATGGGTAAATCCGGCCGCGGCCATCAGGTCGGCCACGCCGACGCCGTCATAGCCGCGCTCACGAAAGAGGTGGGAGGCGGTTTCGACAACGTGGGCTCGGTTCGCCTGGGCTTGGGCCTTCGTGACTTTCATGCTCGCTCGACGTGGAGGTGATGGATGAGGAGGTGTTGATTGTATATTGATGCTGGTCGTAATCAAATCGTTGACTGAAGATTACACCCATCATCATAATGACTGGCCAGCTTTTATGAAGGTCGTGTCATGTCTATAGGTCACTCAGTCCTCATCACCGGCGCATCCACCGGCATTTGTGCCGCTTACGCGGAGGGTTTTGCGCGGCGCGGCCACGACCTCGTCATCGTCGCCCGAGACAAAGTGCGCCTGAACACACTCGCTGAGCGCTTGCTTGAGAGCGCGAGGCTGCAACTGTTGTCGGGCATCCAGCAGGCGCATGTGGCTGAGCGCTACCCAACCGCACCGTGAGCCACGCCGCCCTGATTCTTCCTGTCACGACGACCCCGGAGGTGCCCATGGAGGCCAATGCAGACTCGACATTGCAAGCCTGGCAAGCCCAACTCGATCAGGTGCGCGCTCGACGACTCGCTTGCGGCGGCGGACAAGCCGGCCTGGCCACCCGGCAGCAGATTCATGGCATGTCAGGGCTGGAGGTCATGACGGCGCTTCTCGATGGGAAGTTGCCCCATCCCTACATGGCCGACACCTTTGACTGCGAGTTGGTTGAACTCGGCGACGGGAGTGCGACTTTTCAGGCCACACCGCAGTTGAAGCACTACAACCCGCTAGGGTCCGTGCACGGTGGCTGGTACGCCACGCTGCTGGACTTCGCGCTTGGTTGCGCGGTGCAGACCAAACTGCCGCCCGGTCGCGGCTATACGACCAGTCAGATCAATGTGCATATCGTCAGGGCCGCCGGCGTGAACACGGGCCCGCTGCGATGCATCGGTACAGCGCTTCATGTAGGGCGACAGGTGGGCACCTCGGAAGCCAGGATCGTCGGGCCGGACGGCAGGCTGTACGCACACGGCTCCACCACTTGCGCAATCTTCGAAGCACCTTAGGTTGAAGGCGGCCGGGGCGCTCGCGAAGTGTGACGCACTGGGTGATTAATGATTTTGCCCATCATCTAAAACATTGACTTTTTGGATGATGCCCATCATCATAGAGGCATTGAAGAACGACATGCGGCGCCTGTCTGTCGCCGCCAAGCCTCCGGCGCTGACCGCCCCAACAGCCCACCGACACCGCCTTTTTCTCAGCGGCGCTCGGGATTGCCGCCACCTCCCGGCCTGAGCCCCTGCCACTCCTCACCCTGAATCGCTCATGTCCACACGCTTTCCGAAATCAGCCCTCTCTGCCTTGGCACTGTCGTGCGTCCTGTTGACATCCTCCGCGCTCGCTGACAACTCCAGCGCAGCCGGCGCAATGCCCGCTTCGGGCCAGCAGATGACAGCCCCGGCCTGGCGGAGCGTCCCGACGCAAAGCGTCACGGTCGGCAAGGTGAGTTATGCCTACCGCGAGCTCGGGCAGCAGAACGGCGGCACGCCTGTGATCCTGCTGACTCACCTGGCGGCCGTGCTGGACAACTGGGACCCACGCATCGTTGACGGACTGGCTGCCAAGCACCATGTGATTGCATTCGATAACCGTGGTGTCGGCGCGTCCACCGGCACTCCGGCTAACACCATCGAACAGATGGCTGACGACGCCGTCGCCTTCATCAAGGCCAAAGGCTTCCAGCAGGTCGACCTGTTCGGCTTCTCGATGGGCGGGATGGTGGCCCAGGAGATCGCGCTGAAGGAACCCGCGCTGGTTCGCCGCATGATCCTTGCGGGCACTGGCCCCGCTGGCGGGGAAGGCATCAGCACGGTCGCAGGGGTTGCGAACTACGACCTGATCCGCGCGACGTTCACCGGTCAGGACCCCAAGCAGTACCTGTTTTTCACGCGCACCCCGGGCGGTATCGCCGCCGGCCAGGTCTTCCTGACGCGACTGCAAGAGCGGACCGACAACCGTGATGCCGAAATTGCCATCTGGGCCTACGTGTCGCAGCTTCAGGCACTGAAGGCCTGGGGTGAGAAGCGCCCTTCGGACCTCTCCGTCATCAAGCAGCCAGTTCTCGTGGCCAATGGTGACAACGACCGGATGGTGCCCACGTCGAATTCCTACGACCTCGCCAGGCGCTTGCCCAGCGCACAGCTGGTGATCTACCCGGATGCTGGCCACGGCGGCATCTTCCAGTACCACGAGGACTTCGTGCCCAAGGCGCTGTCCTTCCTGTCCCGCTGAGTTTGGAGGCCCGCATGAGCGAGACCCATCTCACCACCCCCACCCGCTTCCTCGACGTGGACGGCGCCAGCTTCGCCTATCGGCGCTGGGGCAACGCCGACACGGGCCAGCCGCCGCTGCTGATGCTGCAACACTTCCGGGGTGGCATGGACCACTGGGACCCGCTGATGACCGATGGCCTGGCCGATGGTCGGGAAGTGATCCTCTTCAACGGTCGCGGTGTCGCGTCTTCGACCGGGGTGCCACGGACACGGATCGAGGACATGGCCGACGACGCGGCGGCCTTTGTCCGGGCGTTAGGCTTGTCGCAGATCGACGTGCTCGGCTTCTCTCTTGGGGGCTTCCAGGCGCTGGACCTGACCTGGCGCCACCCGAAGCTGGTGCGCAAGCTGATGCTGCTTGGCACCGGGCCGCGCGGTGGCGACCCCGAGATGGAGCCTCAGGTGCTGGAAACGGCCGTCCATCCTGTCCCCAGCCTGGAAGACTTCCAGTACCTGTTCTTCGGGCGCTCGCCACAGGCGCAACGGGCGGGGCGGGAGTTCTGGAAGCGTCGGCACCAGCGCGTGGAGCAGGACCCGCCGTCGTCTCCCGACGTCGCCAAGGCACAGATCGAAGCCAACATGCACTACCTGCCGCGGCTGAAGGACGATGACCCGTTCGCCTACCTCCGCGGCATCACACAGCCCACCTTCATCCTCAACGGCGTGCACGACGTGATGGTAGCGACGGTGAACTCGTTCTACATGGCTCGCAACCTGCCGAACGCCCAGCTGTTCATCTACCCCGACGCTGGTCACGGCGCGCAGTTCCAGTACCCGCAGCGGTTCCTGGGCCACGCCATCCAGTTCCTCAGCGAGTAGCGCGTACCGCCTGCTGGCTGGCCCACCCCGCCCACCCGACGAGTCCCCCATGCTGAAGTTCAAGTTTCTTCTCTGGGCCTTCGCCCAGATTCTCAATCGCAAGATTCGCAGCAACGCCGATGTGGCGCGCTACGTCGCCTACAAGCACCTGGTCTTTCAAATCCGGACAGCTTCAGGCTCAGGCCGGTACTACGTGCTTGACGGCGGCCGCATCCGCTCGTCGGCCGGGCTCGCCGCCAACCCGGCGTTCACCTTCAGCTTCAGCAGTCCCGGCAAGGGCTTTGACGTGTTGTCCGCCAAGGACGGCCAGACCGCCTTCCTGAGCGCCTTGGGCAGCAAGGACCTGACCATCAGCGGTGACTTCCAGGAGGTGATGTGGTTCCAGGGCTTGAGCGCGCTGCTGCAGCCCCCGAAACTCATCTCGCCCTACAACCGCACCGCATTCTGAGGCAGCTGATGGAAGCGAACCTGCTGAACCAATCCCTGCGCCTGCCCAATGGCGGCGTACTTCGCAACCGCCTGGCCAAAGCCGCCATGAGCGAAGCGTTGGCCACCTACGGCAACCGCCCGACCGAAGCGCTCGTGGAGCTCTACCGCCGCTGGGGCTCGTCCGGTCTGGGCCTGATCATCACGGGCAACGTGATGATCGACCGGCGGGCGCTGGGGGAGCCTGGCAACGTCGTCATCGAAGACGAGTCGGACCTGCCCGTCCTGACGCGCTGGGCCCAGGCGGCAACGGCGCAGGGGGCTGCGCTGTGGGCGCAGCTCAATCACCCGGGCAAGCAGTCACCCAAGGGCTTGAATGCGGTCAACCTCGCCCCGTCGGCCGTGCCGTTTCGCCAAGACATGGCGGCATTCTTCGAGACGCCTCGCGAAGCCACGACCGCCGAGATTCAGGACATCATCGAGCGCTTTGGTCGCGCAGCCGCCATCTGCAAAAAAGCGGGATTCAGCGGCGTGCAAATCCACGCGGCCCATGGGTATCTGATCAACCAGTTCCTGTCGCCGCACCACAACCGCCGCGACGATGCGTGGGGTGGGACGCCCGAGAAGCGCCGTCGCTTCGTGCTGGATGTGTACGCAGAGATTCGACGTCAGGTGGGGGCCAGCTTCCCGGTCGGCATCAAGCTGAACTCGGCCGACTTCCAGCGGGGCGGTTTCACCGAAGAGGAGTCGCTCGACACCATTCGCGCACTGGCCGATGCCGGCATCGACTTGATCGAGGTCTCCGGCGGCACCTACGAGGCTCCGGCGATGAGCGGCATCATGCAGGAAACCAGGAAGGCGTCCACGGCGGCACGAGAGGCCTATTTCCTGGGCTTTGCAGAGAAGGCGCGCGGCGCGACGCAGGTGCCGCTCATGGTCACCGGTGGTTTCCGTACCGCTGCTGGCATGAATGCGGCGCTGCACAGCGGCGCCTTGGACGTCGTCGGGCTGGCGCGCTTGCTGGCCATCGACCCCGATGCGCCTGCGTCGCTGCTGCAGGGGCGCGACAGCGCGCAGCACGTGCGCCCCATCAGCTCCGGCCTCAAGGCCATCGACCGCATGGGTCTGATGGAGATCGTCTGGTACACGCGGCAACTCCGGCGCATCGGCAAGGGAAAGGCGCCGAGGCCCGACGAGAGCGGCTTGGCCGCGTTCCTGAAGTCGGTGATCGCCAGTGGCTGGGGCACCTTCCGCACCAAGCGCTTGCGCGCACGTGCCTGAGCACGCCCGTCACGGCCGGCAGCACCTGTGGACACCCGAGCCCGCCTCCAGGTGGAGCAAGCCGACAGGACCGTTGAACCACCGGACTGACCTCGGCCAAAGTGCCAGGCGATGCCCGAGTGCTTGCACCTCACCTCACACCATCACCCCCGCCAGAACACGGAAACGCACATGAAAGCTCTCACCTTCAAGCGCTACGGCAAGTCGCCCGACATCGGCTTCTCCAACATCGACCGCCCCACGCTCCAGCCCGACGAATTGCTGGTGCAGGTCTATGCGGCAGGCCTGAACCCCATCGACAACATGATCCCGGTGGGTACCTTCAAGCCGGTCATGAGCTTCAAGCTGCCCGCAGTGCTGGGCAGCGACCTGGCCGGCGTGGTGATCGAGGTGGGGAGCAAGGTGACCCGCTTCAAGCCGGGTGACGAGGTCTTCGCGAGCATCTTCGACCTGGGCAGGGGCTCACTCGCCGAATTCGCGGCCGTGCCGGAGCGCGCTGCCGCATTGAAGCCGACCAACCTTGACTTCGTACAAGCAGCCTCCATCCCCATGGTGGGCCTCACCTCGTGGCAGGCGCTGAAGGAGCGAATGAACCTGCGGCGCGGCCAGAAGGTGTTCATTCCTGCGGGTTCTGGCGGCATCGGCACGTTCGCGATCCAGCTGGCACATCAGCTTGGCGCCAAGGTCGGCACGACCGTGAGCACAGGCAACATCGAACTCGTTCGTGGCCTGGGTGCCGACGAGATCGTCGACTATAAGAAGCAGGAGTTCGAGAACGTCCTGCGTGGGTATGACGGTGTGCTGGGCACCGTCCGGGGAGACACCCTCGAGAAATCGCTGGGCATCCTGAGGTCAGGCGGCCGGATCGTATCCCTCATCGGCCCGCTGGACGCCGCCTTCGCGGAAGCGAAAAAGCTCAACTTCTTCCTGAAGTTCGTGTTCGGTCTGATGAGCCGCAAGCTGATGAAGCAGGCGAAACAGAAGGGCGTGGACTACGGGTTCCTTTTCGTCCGGCCCGATGGGCAGCAACTCGGCGAGATCGAAGAACTGCTGAAGGCTGAAAGCGTCCGACCGGTGATCGACAGGGTGTTCCCGTTCGACCAGGCCAAGGAGGCATTGGACTACCTGGCCCTCGGACGATCCAAGGGAAAGGTCGTGGTGAAGATCAAGTGAGGGTGAGGGCCGAGCGCCCATGGCATCTTTGAAGTTGCACGGACGGGTTCCCGATGGCAATGCCCTTGCGCATGGGCTGGGGAGTCCATCATCGTAGAGATCGGCGATGAACCAAAACCAAGACCGCCAGCAAACTCATGCTGACGGCCTGGTCTTGAATCAACCCGGGTTTTGAGGAGGCTCAACACTCTGAGAGGATTGAGCCATGAGCAAGTCGAACAAGTTCTCACCCGAGGTGCGTGAGCGTGCC
>NZ_JACHXO010000005.1 GCF_014192155.1 Roseateles terrae
CGAGGCAAACTACTATCGGCAACTCGCCAGTCAGAACTCCGCCGTAATGGCCTGACTTAAACCAAACAGCCTCCGCGGAAACCGGGTTGATTCAGGGTGGTTGTTGTCCAGCGCGGTGGCGCCGTTCTCAAGCTCCCTCGTCAGCGCGGTCCAGTGCCCCAGTGACCCTAGACCGGAGCCGAATGCCCGAAAGACTCGTGCTCCGCATGTTTCGATTTCTACAACTTGGATTGCCGATCACTGGCACCGACATGCGAATGAAGAAATCCTGTCGTTCCAAGCGTCACCCACATACTCGGCGTCGCTATTGAAGGTGATTTGCGCACCCTTCTGGTCGCGATGTTCCCAGGCAACGATCTTGCATCCCGGCGAGACCCTGAAAGACGAGATCTTGTCGTTGAACTTGCCGCCGACATAGTTGGCAATCCTCTTTCGCTTCAACGTGTATCGGTCGCCATCAAATCCGCGGTGCTCGTAGGCGTAGCAGGCACCGTCGCGACCAGTGAACTGGCCCGTCTCATGAGGGTCTTGAACAACGTTCCCCTTCTCGTCAACACCGATCCCCACGACGTCATTACAAGCTCCTGGCGGCGTCGATGCGGTGCACTGCGCCGCTGCGCCAACACAAAACGTGCACATCACAACGGACACGCCTGCGAAAAACACCGATTTCAGCCAGCGGCTCAGGCTCAAATTGGAGAAACGTTGATCACTGGATACGTCAGCCACAGAAATCTCCTCAGGTTGCGGTCTGGAAGATCTTCAACTTCGTTCCCCTGATGCTCAACCCTTCGGAGTAGGGGGGGCGGCTCGACCAACTCAATGACAGCTCCGCCCATCAGCTGGGCCAAGAGCGGGGCTCCCCGGACCTTCAGTGATTGCTACTGTGCAGTTCTGACAAGTTCAACGCCATCGACAACCATCTTCCACTTGTCGCCGTCTTGATGGGGCGGCGTGCTGACAACAAAAGTTGTGGCCATCGGGCCAATCCCGACCTCGAAGTTGTCCCCTACAAAGCCTTTCAGTGGCCCCTCAATCGAGGTGGATGCGCCACTCTTCAGTCTCTTGTACCTGACTGAACCGTCCTGGGTGATGAGCAGGTACATGGTCGTTTGCTGCCACTCTCCAACATACGCCGCCTTCTCCGGAGGAACGGGCTTCCCGCATCCGAACAGCGATGCCAGGAGAGTCAATGCAAACAGCAGCTTCAGGAGTTTCATATGAGATCTTCAGTGTGACTTTTTCGTTGTTCGCAAAAACGGCGCCAGCATTGCAGCGCTCATCCAGATGGGCAACTTCTTGACATCATTGATCGTCGGCAGACCCGCGCCTCCCGCTCACGACCCGCAATGCCGCCGATGCAGCGCTACCGTCGGCCCATCCGGATCCGGCTGCCCATACACGCTCAGCTTCACTCCCTCAAAACGAGCCCAGCGCGCCAGCCATGAAGGACCAAACTTGCCGCTGGCGGCCACTGGCCGTTGGTAGGCCTGATCCTTCACAGCTTCGTCCAAGGTAATGAACCGGTAGCCCATGGCCCTCAGCGTGCTCAGCGAGCGATCCAGCGTATCGGCATTCAACCGATTGGCATGAATCAGCAGGATCTGCGGAATCTGCCGCCCAAACAGCTGTGCCGACATCGATTCGAAAACACCGATCGACCGACGCAAATGAGCGTCGTAGTCGTCCTCGACAACTTGTCGATCCGCTGCGGCCTCGGTGCCGTCCAGGTGGTCATAGACGCAGGCGAACCAGTAGTCGTCATGGTCCACGGTGAAAGGCGCCAGGGTGTAGCCATGCGCCTGCAGAAACCGCTCGAAGGCTTCGCGGTCCGCTTCGTTTCGTCCTGTCTGGGTGAAAGGCGGGCGGTAGTAACGCAAGGGGACGCCGCGTTGCGTGGTCAGCCAGCGGGTGATGACCTCGCCCTTGAGTACGGCGGCCTGCACCTGCTCCACGCTGGTGTCCCACAGTCCCACGTGGCCGAAGTTGTGATTGCCCAGTGCCATGCCCGCATCCAGCCACGCTTCCAGGATGGCGGCACCACGATCGATCTGGCCGGCCACCAGCAGCCGGTCCTCATTGACGAAGCCGATGGCGGGCGCCTCATGACGGCGCAACGCTCGAAGCAGCGAATCGTTCAGACGGGACGCTTCCATCACGCTCATCGGCGTGGCGGAGGCAAAGGGCAGGTCGTCGATGGTGATGGCGATGCGCTTGTCTTCTATCGTCGCGCCGACAGCCCGCGGCGGCAACGCTGCTATCGCCATCGTCACCGCCAGCGCGAGCATCGCAGCGCGCCATGGGCGGATCGCGACAGGAGGCCAAGGGCGGCACTGCGCAGGCCCAGGCTCGGGGTTAGGCCCCCGCGCGACCCAGCGACGAAACAAGCTGGCCGCAATCAGCCGGTGACACACAAGCACACTCCACCCGCGCTTCATCCGGTCACCCCGCCGTCAGCGATGTCAACACCACCAGCACCGCCACGCCCACGCTGAGCAGAGGTAGATAGAGCACAGTCAGCAGACCTTCACGCCACACACCGCCCCACCAACTCACGCCGTAGACCTTGCGCAGCGCCATCACGCCATAGACCACGGCCCAGGGCCAGACCAGATAGGACAGCCAGCCCGCCGCCAATGTCACCAGCGCCGCCAGAAACCAGAACGCATGCAGATGCAGCGCGAAGACAAAATGCTCCGCGTACTTCAAATGTCGCCGAAAGAACACGAGCGCCAGTAGCGCGGCAAAGGCCGGCTGCATCAGCAGCAGGGCGTAGGGCGAGTAGCGGTCGATGCGGGACTGCAAGGCGTCTGGCTTCGCGGCCACGAGTCGGTTGCCGACATTGATCAATTGCCGCTCCACCCAGCCGCACTGTGTCTGACCAGCAGCTGTGGGGGCATCGCTCTGGCAGCTGTCATGCTGCACCTTCACCGGCTGCGCGAAATTGATGCGGAACTCGGCGGCGCCCACCAGGTGCATGACGATGAAGAACACGAAGCTCAGACTCAGATACAGCCGCAGCGGCTGCACATAACGGCGTCGCCGTCCGAGGAAGTATTCGCGGGTCAATCGGCCTGGCAGGACCGCCAGCGCACCCAGGGAGCGCCACAGCGGGCCTTCAAGCGCCACATAGTGGCCAATGAACTCATGGATGAATTCCCGCATCGAAGCCGGATGCAGTGGCGTTTCCTGGCCGCAACCAGGGCAGAACCGGGCTGTCCCGGGCAAGGCGACCTGGCAATTGGGACAGCTCGCAGGGTTGGAGTCGTGCGTCATCAAGCGAACGATGAGTTGGCAAGGCGGTCGTCAGGGGGCGTGGTATTGCCGCTAAGGGCCTCGATGCGCGGCATCTGAAGCTGGGCACGATGATAGGAAGCGAGCGCTACGCCGTCCCTGCGGGAAAGCGCGCAGCGCGCCATAACAACACCTGGCCCGGGCCGGCCCGGCGCCCGTCAAATGTCCATGTCCCGGTCGGAGCGAACGCGGGCAGTGGCTGGGTCAGCGCACAGCATCGTGCGAATCGCTTTCGCCGTTCGGGCCGAGACGGCCGCTCAGTTCTGACGCGAAGAACTCCGTCACCTGGCGCACCCGGACCGGAATGAACTTGCGGCTTGGCCAGATCAGGCAGACGTCTCGAGTCTGACCGATGAACGCTTCCAGAACGCGACAGACGTCAGATTCCAAGCGCTCGCCCGCCAATGAGGCACTGTTGAACATGCCGATGCCCACGCCCGCATGAACGGCCGACAGGATGGTCTCCACCGTGTTCGACGCCAGGTTCCCGCTGACGGTCACACTTCGCCGACCTCTCGGGCCATTGAACACCCATTGATTGATGCCGTTGAAGATCAGGCAGTTGTGGTGGACCAGATCCTCCGGCGTCTTGGGAAAGCCATGCAGAGCGAAGTATTGACGCGACGCCACGCAGACCATGGCGGTGGTTGCCACCCGTCGCACCACCGCATCCGGGCTGACGGTCGGGCTGATCCGGATGGCGATATCGATCCCTTCAGCCAGAAGGTCCTGCACGCCGTCCGTCAATTGCAGATCCAGTTTCAGCTTGGGATGCAATGCAAGCAGCTTCGGAACGAGCGGCAAGACGTGCAGTCGTCCGAACGTGGCAGACGCTGCAATGCGCACCAGACCGGACAGTTCCCCGGTGCTGCCCATCAATTCACTGTCGGCATGCGCCACCTCATCAAGCAGCGGCTTCATCCGCTGGAAGTAGGTGCGACCTGCGTCTGTCAGATTCACGACGCGTGTGCTTCGCTGCAGCAGCTGCGCGCCCAGTCGTCGCTCCAGCGCACCCACGGCCTTGCTGACGCCGGACTGTGATTCCCCCAGACGTCTCGCAGCGGCGGAAAAGCCGCCGGTCTCCACGACGGCAATGAAAGCGGTGAGTTCCTGAAATTTGTCCATGGCTCTACGGGGTCGGCCGGATGGTCAGCCCGGGGTGAGGTCGGCGCGCGCTTATTCCTTCTGGGAATTGGTGTGATTCATGTCGCGCAGATTATCAACGGTTGATGATAAATCTAGGATGACTTCCATGCCGCACCCGAGGCACTGTGCCCGGCGATGCCGTTTCACGGCACAGGGATGGCGGCTTCAGCTGGACCGAGCGCCTTGACGGCGCCCGGAGTTCCAGGAATCCACCTTCAAGGAAGTTCACTATGTCTGCATCTACGAGCGATTCGACCCACCAACATTCCGCATCCGCATCCGCATCCGCATCCGCATCCGCATCCGCATCCGCATCCGCATCCGCACCCGCGCCCGCGCCCGCGCTTCCGCTCGATGGCAAGCGCGTCGTGGTGATCGGCGGCAAAACCGGCATCGGGCTGGGTGTTGCTGAGGCCGCTCGCGCGTCCGGTGCATCGGTCATCGTTGCCAGCCGCCGAACCGAAACCGCGGAAACACGGCCCGACCTCGTCCCATTCACTCAGGTCGAGTTGGACCTGCGCGACGAGTCCTCGGTCCGCGCCGCCTTCCAAACCATCGGTGCCTTGGACCACCTCGTTGTGACGGCCTCACCAGACCTGGGCAGTTGGGGAACCTTCATGGACGACGACATGCGAGGCGTACGCGGCTACATGGAGGGCAAGTTCCTCGGCAGCTGGGCCAGTGCTCGCCATGCTGCGCCGTTGCTGCGCGCCGGCGGCTCCATCACCTTCCTGACCGGCGGACTGGCGGTTCGGCCCAAGGCGGGTTTTGCCGCAGCGACGTCAGCCTTTGCAGCCGTTGAGGCCCTGTCTGCCTCGCTGGCGCTGGAGCTGGCGCCGACGCGGGTCAACACCATCCGGCCAGGGTTCATCGACACGGACATGTGGCGTTTCCTGCCGACCGAACAGCGGGAAGGATTGCGCCAGAAGATCGCTGCCGCATTCCCCGTGCGGCGTATCGGGCAGGCGGCAGACATCGGGCATGCGGCCCTGTTCCTCATGACGAATCCGTATGTCACCGGGACAGTGGTCGAGGTATCCGGCGGCGAGACACTGGTCCCAAGCGTGTCCTGAACGGAGACCGTAGCCGCGCGGTCACGTCGCTCGAATCGATGGAACGATCCAGACGATTCGGACCATTCAAGCGAACGATTCAATCGAACGATTGACGCTGGCCGCGCATCCCGGCAGACTCGCCACCTTCAACCCGCCTCACAGGAGAAGACCATGACCCAAGTACATCGTGTCGCCCTTCTCATGTCCGGCCGCGTGAGCGTCCCGCGCTCCTGACCTTGCGACTTTCTCGCGCGACCCCCGTCGCGATCCCCGCAGGTCCATTGATCGCCGCGACTGCCGCGGCCGGCACCCCCGCCTTCAGCCCGTGCGCCCTCGCGCATGGAAACGTCCGCGCCTGCGCGGACGACGACTGACATCAATGGACTTCCATGATTGACATCCATTTCGAGCCGCTGCAGGCGTTCGGCCTGACGCCGTCCATCGCGCAAGCCGCCGCTCAACTCACCACGCCGGAGCCTGCTCTGCGTCTGGCGCGCGTCGTCGAGACCCAACGCGACCGCGTCGTGCTGCATGACGGCGCGCTCGAGCATCAGGCCCGAATCAGCGCAAGGCTCCTCAAACAACTCAATTCCGCTTTCCAGGCGCTCACCATTGGCGACTGGGTCGCGATGCAATTGGACGAGCATCACCAGGCTTGGGTCATGGAGCGGGTGCCGCCCCTCACGCAGATTGCACGTCGCGCCGGGGACGGACGACGTCAGCCCCTCGCGAGCAATGTGGACACCGCCTTGCTCGTGATGGGACTGGACGCGGACTTCAACGCCCGCCGCATGGAACGATACCTTGCGATGGTGCGCGCCTGTGAGGTGCTGCCCGTGGTCGTTCTGACGAAGCGGGACATCGCCCCGGAGGCCGAGGCCCGTATCGCGGAGATGTACGCACGTCTGCCGGCCACCGTCCCGGTGCTGCCGGTCAATGCCTTGTCGCCAGAGACGCGCCAGGACCTTGGCCCCTGGGTGCACGGCGCCACCACCCTGGTGGTGCTGGGATCCTCCGGCGCCGGCAAGTCCACGCTGATCAACACCCTGACCGGCGCCGACCAGGCGACCGGCGGCGTGCGCAGCAGTGACGGCCGTGGCCGCCACACCACCACTGCGCGGTCACTGCATCGCTGCGCCTCGGGCGGTTGCATCATCGATACGCCGGGATTGCGGACCTTCCGCCCGGACGCAGACGCTCGGCGCCTGGCATCTGCCTTTGAGGATGTGCAGTCCCTCGCCCAGCAATGCCGCTTCCGCGATTGCAGCCACTCGGGCGAGCCGGGCTGCGCCGTACGCGAGCACGTCAGTGCGGACCGTCTGGCCAACTATCAGAAGCTGTTGCGGGATGCACAGCGCAGCGAAATGTCGGCGCTGGACCGGATTGCGCTCAGGGGCAAATGGAAGGCGATCCAAAAGGCAGGGAGCCGGAGAGCGCAGGAGAAGCGGTAGCGGCCGACAGCGACAGCGACACCGCTGCCGCCCGCTCCATGGCTCAAGGATTGCCCTTGCCCCCGGAAGCTCCATACACCTGACCGGTGATGTAGCTGGCCTCCGTGGAGGCCAGCAGCACGTACACCGGCGCCAGTTCGGCGGGTTGTCCGGGGCGCTGCATCGGCGTGTCTCCGCCGAACTTCTGCAGCTTCTCCTGGGTCTGTCCGCCGCAGACCTGCAAGGGGGTCCAGAAGGGTCCCGGTGCCACGGCATTCACCCGGATTCCCTGCTTGGTCAGCTGTTTCGCCAGACCTTTGGTGAAGATCATGATGGCGCCCTTGGTGGAGGCGTAATCGAGCAGGTTCTCGCCCGGGTCATACGCATTGACCGACGCTGTATTGATGATGGCGCTGCCCGGCGGCATGTGAGGAATCGCCGCCTTGCACAGCCAGAACGGCGCGTAGATGTTGGTCTTGAACGTCCAGTCAAACTGTTCCGTCGAGATGTCCAGAATCGATTCGTGGCTCTGCTGACGTGCTGCGTTGTTCACCAGGATGTCCAGCCCACCCAGCTGACGCACGGCGTCCGCAATCAGTCGCTGGCAGAAGCGCTCGTCGCGCAGGTCGCCGGGAATGGCCACTGCTTTGCGTCCCGCATCGCGAATGAGCTTCACCACTTCCTGTGCATCCGGCTCTTCATCCGGCAGGTAATTGATGGCGACGTCAGCCCCCTCGCGCGCATAAGCAATGGCGGCAGCGCGTCCGATGCCGCTGTCGCCGCCGGTGATGAGCGCCCGTCGGCCGGTGAGACGTCCGCGTCCCACATAGCTCGATTCACCATGGTCCGGTCTGGGCGTCATCTTGCCGGCCAGGCCCGGCCAGGGTTGCTCCTGCTTCGGGAAAGGGGGCTTCGGGAACAGGTCACCCGGGTGGCGCAGTGGCGCCGCGGGCGGTGTGCCCGCCGAACCCGCAGCCTGACCCGACGATACGCCGGGCATGACCATCGCGGCCGCTGCAACGCCTGACACCACGCCGCTCATTGCATGGCGTCGGGTCAACGCACCGCCGCCGGTGGGGGCGGCGTCATTGGACGGACCGGACGACGGCCGGTCGGACCGACTGGCGGACGGATCAGCGTTCGAATCCTTCGGGCGATTGGGAGAGGTCATGAAGAGAACTCCTTGAGTGAGGGCGGCGGCCCATGGGGTGACGATGTGGGTGCCTGCATCCCCGGCAACTCCGCCTCCCACGACCCTCGCCATACGCGCTCGCACGCCTGCAGACAAAGGTCTCCGCGCCAACTCCTGCAAGCCGTCATCCTCGCTAAGGGACGGGGTCAACCAGAATCGAATCTGGCATCATCAGGGCCGCCATGAAGCACGCTCTCGCCCGCGCGGCCGCTGCCGCCCTGTCCGTGGTCATCACGCCCCCTCTCCTGGCCGCGCCCCAGGGCGTACCCGGTGCCCTGCTGCGTTTAGGCAACTGGAATCAGGATGTCGGCTCGTACGGCGTGCCGCAGGCCTGGGAGAAGCTCCCAGCTCGGCAGTGGCCGATGGATGGCTGGGCCACGCTCCTCTTCAACGACACCGATGCCACGCTGAAGCTGCAGCCGCTGTCCAAGGCGGAAGCCACGCAGGCGCTCAAGCCCATCGTCGATCAGCTGGAAGCGGTGGCCGCCCGTGCGAGCCAGGAACCGGCGGCCCCAGGCGAGGTACCTGAGGGCGACGCCGACGGCCGCTCACCCGCGTACGTCCGCATCCCCGGCGTCATCTGGCAGGTGCGTACCGTGCCGCTTTATCGCTTCAAGAATGGCACCCCGCGATTGACACCGGAACTCGGCTACCGCTATGAGCTGTCGCTGAACGGGCGCCCCTTTGCGTTCACTCTGCAGAACGGATTCCGCACGGCGGACGGCCGTCCCTATGGCGAAGGCACGCAGTTCTACCTGGAGTTGGGCGGCCAGAAGTTCCACTACGACCTGGGGGGCTATGGCTGGGATGTGCGTATCAAAGGCATCGGTGACCTCGATGGTGACGGTCAGCCGGATTTCATCTTCGATGTCGGCGGGAGCAACAGCGGCTATGAAGCGCTGATCCTCTCCAGCCAGGCGCGCCCCGGAACGAATCCGCCGACGGCGTATCTGAGTTCCTGGGGCTGTTGACCTGCTGACCTGCTGACCTGCTGATCGGCGGCAGGTTTTTTGCACCGTGCTCAAAATTGAAGCAGGAGGATCTTTCCCGCTTCAAATCAAAGACTTACGACACTCCTGCTCAGGCAACGAACAGACTTGTCCACAGTGGGCGGGGATAGTCGGGGCAGTCCCCTGCGCCGCGTACCGCCCCGTGTGTCTTCAGTACTTGCCGCCGCCGTAGCCGCCGGTGCCGTAGCCCACGTCCGTACGACGGGTGGCACGGAACTCACCGGGCGCGCCGCGGTTGTCGTCACGCTTTTCGCTGCTGTCACGCGGGCGGGCCAGGCTGACCACGATCGAGCGGCCTTCCACCGACACGCCATGCAAACCGGCGATCGCCGCTTCAGCCATCTCGGCGGACGCCATTTCCACGAAGCCGAAGCCCTTGGAGATGCCGGTGTCGCGGTCCATCATCACCCGCGCGGTGGCCACGCTGCCGAATTCGGAGAAGTTGCTGCGCAGCAGGGCGTCGGTCACGGAGTAGGGCAGGTTGCCCACATACAGTTTGGTCTTCATGCAATTACCTTTCTTGGGAGGGCGGCTTCGAAGCGCTCCTTAGGGGAGCCAGCCGTCCTGGAGTTGCCGCGGGTCGAGCTCATCGCGAATGCGCGCCACGGTGCTCAACTCGGGGCTGACGGGGAGTTCAATGAACAGAGCCCGTCGGGGTGGGGTGTGGCGGCGGCGGAAGATCAGCGTACCGGCTTCCGAGCGATGGGGGCAGATGTAGATCACGTCGAATGACGCGAGGTCTACACCGCGGATGGTGGCAAGATTTGCCTTGACGTACATGTCGCGTCCTCCGGTCAAGCTCCTTGAGGGAGCGATGGGTCGCGAGGAACGACCCGGCGTGCTCGCTGACGCGAAGGTCGGACTACCGAGGGGCGCGAATGTCAGTACCTGATATTGGAGCACGGATCCGCAGTCGGCCGGATTTATCTTTTGATTGGCCCTGCTGCTGTCATATTCCGCCCCTAGGCTGCCCCTATCCGAAAGCCAGGGGTGGGGTGCGATGTACCGCGGAGAACGCCTGAATGCTGCCACGCACCTGGCCGGCCTGCTGCTGGCCGTGCCAGCAACCGGCTGGCTGGTGACGCAGGCCATCGGGACCGGCAGTCTCCGCCGTGTGGCTGCCGCCGCCGTGTTCGGTGCGGCGCTGATCGCCGTATTTACGGCCTCCACGCTCTGCCACTCCACTCGCGGGCGCGCCCAGGACTGGTGGGCCCGCGCCGACCACTGCGCCATCTTCCTGCTGATTGCCGGCACCGCCACACCCTTTGCGCTCCTGACCGGCAGCGGCTGGTGGGGATGGGCCGTGCTGCTGGGGGTGTGGGCCGTGGCCCTCTTCGGGGCTGCTCGCGCGCTGTTCGGTTCGCAGGGACGCCCGATGCTCGGCCTGTACCTGACCACCGGCTGGATGGCCACGCTGGCCTGCGCACCGGCGCTCGCGCAGGTGTCGGGCGGGTCGCTGCGCCTGTTCCTCGCAGGGGCGGCGTTCTACACCGCTGGCACCTATTTCTTTGCCAACCCTTCGGGGCGCCGGCATGCCCACGGCATCTGGCACCTCTTCGTGGTGGCTGGCAGCGGGGTGCACTTCGGCGCCGTCACCCACTGCGTGCTGACGTGAGGACGGATTTCTTCACCGTGCCAAAAATTGAGGCAGAAGAACATTTCCTGAATCCAATCAACCACTTGTGAAAGTGCTGCTCAGGCAACGAACAGAGTTGTCCACAGTGCGCGGGGATAGGTGCTCATGGGGATAACGCCTTGGCGATCTGCCCCAGCGTCTTCAGGGACGCCTCCACCTTGGGATGATCCGGATGTCCAAAGTTCACCCGCAGGTGGTGGCTGAAACGATGGTCGGCGGAAAACAGATGCCCCGGGGCGATGCTGATGTCGTGCGACAGCGCCAGGCGGTGCAGTTCCAGGGCATCGATCTGCGACGGCAGTTCCACCCACACAAAGTAGCCACCTTCGGGCTGCGTCACCCGCGTGCCGGCCGGGAAGTGTCTGGCAATGCCGCGCAGCACCTGCTGCTGATGCTGCGCGAGCGTCTGGCGTAATTGCCGCAGATGGCGGTCATAGCCGCCGCGCTGCAGATATTCGCTGAGCCCCTCCTGGATGGGCACGGGAGTGGCCAGCGTGCTCATGAGCTTGCGCCGTCCCACCTCCTGAGCGAATTTGCCGGCCGCCGCCCAGCCCAATCGGAAGCCCGGCGCCAATGACTTCGAAAACGAGCTGCAATGCAGCACCAGTCCGGAACGGTCCCAGGCTTTGGCCGGACGCGGGCGGCGGCTGAAGTACAGCTCGCCATACACATCGTCTTCAATCAGCGGCACCCGATGGGATTCGAGCAAGGCCACGAGCCGCGCCTTGGCCTCGTCCGGCATCAGGCTTCCAAGGGGATTCTGGAAGTTGGGCATCAGCCAGCAGGCCTTCACTGGGTGCTTCTCCAGCACGCTGGCGAGTGCGTCGACGTCCAGACCCGTCCGCGGATTGGTCGCCACTTCGACGGCCTTGAGGCCGCGTCGCTCCAGGGCCTGTAGCGCGCCATAGAAGGTGGGCGACTCGATGGCGACGAGATCGCCGGGTTGTGTCACCACTTCGAGACAGAGATTCAGCGCTTCCATCGCCCCATTGGTGATGACGACTTCGTCGGCATCGACCCGGCATCCGGAGGTGAGATAACGCAGCGCAAGTTGCCTGCGCAATTCTGGGCTGCCGGGGGACAGGTCTTCAATCGTGCGCCAGGGGTCGAGATGCCGGGTGGCGCGCCCCAGCGCCAGGGCCAGTTTGGGCAGCGGGAACAGGGCAGGGCTCGGGAAGGCAGACCCCAGCGGCGTGAGGGCGCGGTTGCGGGCGAGGCCCAGCACCTGGAACACCAGCTCGGACACCTCCACCTGCCGCTCGCGGGATTCGGGCGAGGACGCCGAAGGTTCCGGCTGCGGCGCTGCGGCATGGCGAACGAAATAGCCGGAGCGCGGACGCGCTTCAATCAATCCGCGCGCTTCCAGCAGGTAATAGGCTTCGAAGACGGTGGAGGGACTGACGCCGCGGTCGCGGCTGGCTTCTCGCACGGAGGGGAGGCGGTCGCCGGGGCGCAGCTGCCCGGCGGCCATCGACTCCGCCAGTGCTTCGGCCAAGGCCTCATATCGCTTCATACCGCTCCATGGTGCTGCTGATCCTGCTTCGGGTCCTGGTGCGGGCCCTGGTGCTGAACCTGGTCCTGCACAGTTGACCCCCTTTTTTCTTGTGCTGGCGGCCGTCTGTCCCTTTCAGAACCGTCCGACATCAACTGTACTGGGCGCACAGGGATTCCAGGAGAATGACCAGGCAGAACCCGCTTCTGCACCGGTATTTCCAGCCCGATCTGCATCTGTACTTTGGTGTGGGACTGTCGCACAGTCGGAAGGGGCGGTCCGGCAGGGCGTGGACGCGGCCAAATCCGGCGATTGCAGGCAAATGGAGTGCGGAGTGACGCAAACATTGAGGAGCAGTTGGACCTATCGGGCGTTGGTCTTGTTGCTTGGCATGGCTGCCGTGCCACTGGCCGCGCAGACCGGGTCGCCGGGCACAGAGCGCATGCGCTCAACCCTAATGGCGCCAAGCACCGGTCCGGGTGATCCAGCCAGCGCCACGGCCTCGGGGCACATTCGCGACACGATGGCTCAGCGCATGCAGCCCTGCGCCATGTGCCATGGCAAGGAAGGGCGTTCCACTCGAGTGGGCTACTTCCCGCGCATTGCCGGCAAGCCTCAGGGCTACCTCTTCAACCAACTGCAGAACTTTCGTGATGGGCGCCGGCGCAATCCCGCCATGAACCATCTGATGCAGTTCATGACCGACGACTACCTGCAGGAGATTGCCGCTTATTTCTCCAGTCTCGAATTGCCTTATCCGCCCGCGCGACCCAACGGACTGACACCGGAGCAGGTGCAGGTGGCAGAAACACTGGTGTTTCGCGGGGCGCCACAGCGGCAGATTCCTGCCTGCGTGGCCTGCCACGGCGCGAAGATGACCGGACGACAGCCCGCCATGCCGGGCCTGCTGACGCTGCCGGCCGATTACCTGATTGGTCAGCTCGGCGCCTGGCAGACCGGTTTGCGCCACGCCAAGGCGCCGGACTGCATGGCCGATGTGGCCAAACGCCTGACGGCGGACGAGGTGAGTGCCTTGGCGAACTGGCTGTCCTCCCAGGCGGTGCCAGCGGATCCTCGACCCGTGCCTGCCGGCAATGAGCCATTGCCGATTCGCTGCGGGAGCGGTGAGCGATGAGCATGACGCGTAAGGTGTGGATCGGCGTGGGCGGCCTGATGGGTGTGCTTGCGTTGATCGCCGCATGGGTTGTCTGGCTGAATGTCAGGGGCGAGGCGCCGCTGTCCGAAGCAATGCCATCGGACGGACGATCGGCCGCGCAAATGGACGCGCGATCGGACGCCCGATCAGACACCCGATCCGGGGCGACATTGGCGAAGCCCTCACAGGCAAGCATCGCCGCGCTGATGGAACGTGGGGCGTATCTGGCGCATGTGGGCAATTGCATGGGCTGCCACACAACGACCGGCGGAGAGCCCTATGCAGGTGGCCGGCGTATCGACACGCCTTTTGGCGTGGTGGTGTCGCCCAACCTGACGTCGGATGCGGCCACCGGCCTGGGTCGATGGACAGCGTCGGAGTTCTGGCGGGCCCTGCACCATGGCCGGTCGAGGGACGGGCGTTTGCTATCGCCAGCCTTCCCGTACCCGAGCTATACGACGGTGACCCGCGAAGACTCGGACGCACTCTGGGCGTATCTGCAATCGGTGCCGGCCGTGGCGCGCGCGAATGAGCCGCATGAGCTGCGCTTTCCCTACAACACGCAGGCGGCGCTTGCGGTGTGGCGGGCGCTGTACTTCCGTGCGGAGGAGTTCCGTGCCGATCCGGCCCAGACGGAGGTGTGGAATCGTGGTCGTTATCTGGTGCAGGGATTGGGGCACTGCGCGTCCTGCCATTCCGCGCGCAATGCGCTGGGCGGCTCCAGCGAAGCTCAGACCTGGGCTGGCGCCGTGATGCCGGATGGCGCCTGGTATGCACCGTCACTGCTGGATCGGCGGGAGGCCGGCGTGCAGCATCTTTCGCGGGAGCAGGTGGTGAAGCTCCTGAACGTGGGCACCACCGATGGCGCCGCTGTCTCCGGGCCGATGGCGGAGGTGGTGTTCATGAGCACGCAGTTCATGAGCGAGTCCGATCTGGCGGCCATGGCGGACTATTTGAAGACGCTGCCCGAGCAGGCGGCCAAAGCGCCGAAGCGGCCGGAGGTGTCACGGGGCAGTGCGGAGTCCGTGCAGCGAGGGGGCAAGCTGTATTCAGAGCATTGCGCCACTTGCCACGGCGCGGCCGGGGAAGGCGTGACGGGTCAATATCCACCCTTGGCGGGCAATCGTGCGGTGACGCTGCCAGTCATCAATAACCTTGTGCAGATGATTCGCCATGGCGGGTTTGCGCCGGCCACGGCGGGGAATCCGCGTCCATTCGGCATGCCGCCCTACGGGCAGACGCTCAGCGATGCGCAGATCGCGGACCTGGCGACCTACCTTCGGCAATCGTGGGGACACGAGGCGACCGCTGTGGCGCCGCTGGATGTGCTGAATGCGGATCCGTCAAGGTGAGCACCGGGAAGGCGTGAGTCGCCTTCCCCCGGACTCAGACGCTGAGCAAGACCCCATCAAAAATGCCGAAGCGCTGATTCAGTATTCGATGCCGTGCCTTACTTCAGCATCTCCACCAGCGCCGGGTCCATCCCCTTGGGCGGCTGGCTGCAATCGGCCTGCACCCACTTGTAGACGGTGGTCTGCTCCACCTTGAGCGGTGCGCCGCCCTGGGCGGTGCCTTCCATCCGCCAGTCCATCGTGGCCATCGTCTTTCCGGTGACCTTGTAGCGACCCTCACCGCTGCCCTTCACATCCCCTGCGCAGCTCATCTTGATGGTGCCGCTGGTCGCGTCCGTGGGCACGGCGGTGAAGGTGCACTGCTCGGTCTGTTGAGGCTTGGGCAGTGTGAAGGTTTCCGACTCCTGGCAGGACAGATTCGGCGATCCAACCGGCAGACCGAGTTGCTGCATGCCAGCCGCCAGCGAACTCTTCTGCTGAGGCGTCAGTGCGCCCTTGATGTCGAAAATCGACGGCAGCTTGTGTCCGTTGACGGTGCCCGCCGTGCTGCTCGCCCACAAGCCTGGCTTGACGCTGACCGACTGCGCCTGCGCAGCGCCGATCAGACCGACCGATGCGGCCATCACGCCAGCGGCCAGCGCGCCGCATTTCATGCTCACCCGAATCATCTGCTTGTACATCTTCTGTCTTCCATCCAGAACGTTGGAGCGCGCAGCATACCGGCGCCTTGCTCCGCACCAAGGCCCCACAACGGGGGACGGGCAGATTCATTCCGACACATCTTGCTCCCGCCGCCGCCACAACCACCAGGCCACGCCGGCGATGCCCACCACCACGGCGGCTTTGCGCACAGCGCCAGCCGGGTTGTGCTTGAGCTCCGCCCGGCCGCCCATTTCGGCATAGATGTTCGGCACATGGCCGTGCGACACATCCGACACCAGACCCTCCACCATGTCCACCCGGTCCGCCATCAGCAGCACCAGCCAGCGGCGCAGGTCGTTCTCGCTGAACCGGAACCCCACCCGGCGCAACATGCCGCTGATGCCCCGGGGCGGCGCCGTCGTCCCGAAGACCGGGGTCATGCCGGATCGTTCAGTGGAGTGCAGGACCTCCACATCGGACACCTGCTGCGGCGGCTGCTTCCAGTGGACGCCATCCAGACGCGGCGGGGTTCGTTCCATCGGCACGGCCGGGCGGTCCTGCTTGACGCGGTCCACGCCCCATCCCTGGATGCTGGCGAAGCGTTCCGGATCCACCGCTGGCCGATGCACATGGCCGCTGGCCATATCCCGCTCGTGTGCGTTGCGGGCCTCGCCGTGCGGGGTGTAGGGATCGTTGCTCATGTCGGGCTCCCGTTGGGCCAGGCGAGGGCGTCTGCGCCCGGCGGAATGAGAACGGCCTTGATGCAGCCGTCCAGCTTGCTGGAGAACAGGTGATAGGCATCCGCGACCTCTTCCAGCGGCAGGCGGTGGGTGATGATGTCCCTCGGCCTCAGATGTCCTGCGCGAATGTGTTCAATCAGCCGCGGCAGGTGCCGCTTCACACTGGCCTGATTCATTCGCAGCGTCAGCCCCTTGTTCAGCGCATTGCCGATGGGAAACGCATTGAAGGTCGGTCCGTACACCCCGACGATGGAAATCCGGCCGCCCTTGCGCACCGAATTCACCGCCCAGTGCAGCACCGTCGCCGCACCGGCCTGGAGCTTCAGCTTCACCCCAGTGAGGGTCTGCAGAAAGTTGCCGGCCGCTTCGGCGCCGACGCAATCAATGCACACGTCCGCGCCCAATCCATCGGTCATCCGCTTGATGCGCTCGGCCATGTCCTTCACTTCCAGGAAATTGATCGTCTCGCATTGCGCGAAGCGACTGGCGAAGTCGAGGCGATACGGGACATGGTCCACCACGATGACGCGACCAGCGCCCATGAACCAGGCACTTTTGGCGGCAAATAGACCAATCGGTCCGGCGCCGAACACCACCACGGTGTCACCCTCACGGATGTCTCCCATCTCCGCCGCCTGATAGCCCGTCGGTACTGCATCCGTCAGCAGCACCGCGTCCTCCATGTGCAGATCATCGGGAATTTTGGTCGGGCCTACATCGGCCATCGGCACGCGAACGTATTGCGCCTGCCCGCCGTCATAGCCGCCCGTCGTATGCGAATAACCGTAGATGCCGCCTGCTGCAGTGGACTCCGGATTCGTCGCGTGGCAATTGCCGTACAGCTCCCGCTGGCAGTAGAAGCAGGTGCCGCAGAAGATGTTGAATGGCACCAGGACGCGGTCTCCCACCTGGAGAGACTTCACTTCGCTGCCGACATCGACGACCTGCCCGATGAACTCGTGGCCAAAGGTCGATCCCACCCGGGTGTCAGGCACCAGGCCGTGATAGAGGTGAAGGTCCGACCCGCAGATGCAGCTGCGCACCACCTGCACGATGGCATCGTGCGGATGTTCGATGGCAGGCGTGGGTTTGTGGACCGTACGGATGCGGTAAGGACCGCGGTACTCCATGGCAAGCATCGATGTCTCCTGGTGAGCGGCACTCGGCGAGCACCACAGAGCATTGGGGGCAATGCCCATGCCATTGCGACATCCAGGCGAATGAAGCGCTGCCATGGAACGCGGCCTGCCGGTAGGAGGAAGGACACTGCGTCGCAGTGGTTCTGGATCTCACTGTTCGCAAAGGAACTTCCATGGATACCACGCATCACACGCATGTTCATACCTCGGGCGGCTTTCGGGCCGTCAGCACCGTGGCACTGGTCCTCTTGATCATCGGTGGACTGAACTGGGGTCTGGTCGGACTGTTCGACTTCGACCTGGTGGCGACGCTTTTCGGACCGATGAGCCCCCTGAGCCGCATCGTCTATGTGCTGGTCGGCGCCTCGGCGGTCGTGAGCATCGCCACGCTGACACGCATCAACAAGCACTGACGCTGCGCGGTGGTGCCCGGCCACGGGCTTTGACCTGTTCAGGCACACCACCGAAGAGCGCACCCGATGCGCTCGCGATCCAAGGGCCTCGCGTCTACCGCGAGGCCCTTTTGTCGTCTGCTGTACGGCATGAGCCGTCATCCGTTCGCTACGCCGCTTAATCGCTTGATCGTCCTGAAAAGCCGTTGAGCGGTGCCCTCATCGGCGCATTCGACGCGCAGGATGTCACGGGGCTCAAGTAACTGCCTGTTTATTTGACCGGATCGGCACCGATGATGGAGGGTCGGGATGCGCCTACGCCGCATCCGAGAACAAAAAACAGAGGTGGCATGCGTTTGCAGAGGACCGGCGCCCCGAAAGTCGCTCGTTGCGGAAAGTCCAGCGTTCGGGGAATGCTGCTGGCATGTTCGATGGCCTGTGGGGCCATCAGCGCACAGGCGCAAGACGGATTACTGAATCAGGCGTCCTCGCTGCTCGCAGCGAAGGACGCTGCGGCTGCGTATGCGTTGCTGTCGCCCATTGAGGGCGAGCATGCAGGCGAGCCGTCATTCGACTATCTGTTCGGCATCGCCGCGCTGGATGCGGGTCATGTGACCCGCGCCATCTTCGCGCTCGAGCGGGCGGTCGCGGTACGACCGGACGACCGGCTGGCGCGCGCAGAACTGGGCCGCGCCTATCTCGCTGCGGGCGACACGCCCCGCGCCCGTGAGCAGTTGACGCTCGCGCGGGCCGGCGACACGCCAGCCGAAGCGGCCGCGGCCATCGACCGGGTGCTGGGCGTCATCGACCAGGTGGTGCCGCAGCGTGGCGCGCGGATGAGCGGCTACCTGGAGCTGGGCGCCGGCTACGACAGCAATGTCAACAGCGCCACCAATCAGGGGGAATTTGCGATTCCGGCGTTTGGCGGCATCCTCTTCCAGACGTCTGAAGACAGCCGTCGGCAGGACGCGCTGGTGGGAACCGCTGCCGCCGGCGCGGTGGCCGAGCTGCCGCTGTCCCCGGACTGGCGCCTGATCGGCGCGGCGAACCTGCGCCGCACGGTCAACCGCGACGTCGCGGAGCTCAACACAAGGTTGCTGGACGCCACGGCGGGATTGCGTCACACCGCGGGGGCCCAGAGCCAGACGGTCGCACTGCAAAGCGGCATCGCATGGGTCGGCGCCGAGCGTTATCGCGACGTGTTCGGCCTGACAGCGCAGTGGCAGACCCAATTCAGCGAGCAGATGCAGGGCAGTGTCTTCGGCCAGTGGTCGCGCCAGAACTTTCCCGGCGAGATCGGTCGGGACAACGATCGCACGGTGCTCGGCCTGGGACTGGCCCGCGGCTTTCAGCGGGGCGTGACATTGGCCTATGGCAGTGCCTATCTGCTGCGCGAGCGGACCAACGCCGGTTTCGACGCTTTGGGCCATCACGGCCATGGGTTGCGGCTGGGCCTGGAACGGCGGCTGCGCGGCAGCCTGGTCCTCTTCGGTGAAGCGCAGTACGAGGCCCGCCGATACGGCGGCGAAGAACCGTTCTTCAATACACAACGCAAGGACCGTCAGACCGACCTGTCGGCGGGCTTGCGGCATTCCATGGGTGAGCGCTGGGAACTGACCGGCCAGCTGCGCTACACGCGCGCCGCGTCGAACGTCGTCCTCTACGACTACGTCCGCAACACCTTCCAGATCACGCTCCGCAGGAATTTCACATGACCCGTCTTGTTCGTCGCCTTTTCGATCGCAGCACTCGCGGCGCGAAGACGACTGCCCCTTCGCTGCGCCATCGACTGGCCCTCGCCGCGCTGTGCCTGATGTCCGGCGCGGTGTGGGCAGGCCCGTCGGCGACGGTGCTCTTCACCACTGGCGAGGCACGTGTCATCTCCGCCAAGGGAGAATCGCGGGAACTCAAGACCGGCGCTCAGATTGATTCGGGCGAGACCGTGCAGACCGGCAAGGGCCGGGTGCAGCTGCGCATGATCGACGGTGCATTGATGGCACTCAGCGAGCAGACCACGCTGCGGCTCGATGACTACCGCGTCGCCACCACCCCAGGCGGTGAGGAGCGGGGCTTCATGAGCCTCGTGCGCGGCACCCTGCGGACCATCAGCGGCAGCATCGGCCATCCCCGTCAGGATGACTATCGGCTGGACACGCCGGCCGGCACCATTGGCATCCGCGGCACGGAATACACCGCGTCGCTCGGTGGCAAGGGCGACCTGGAAGTCGGCGTGATCGGCGGGCGCGTGGCGGTATGCAATGACGGCGGCTGCGTCGACGTGCCCAAGGGCTTTGCGGCGACGACACCCAGCCGGTCGGTCAAACCGGCAGTGGCGGCAAAGCCGCTGGTCCTGCTGACCCCGACCCCGACGAAGGCGACGGCCACCGCCACCGCCCCCACCACCACCACCACCGCAGATGCAGCCTCGACGGAGAAGAGCGGCGGCGAAACAACGGCATCTTCCGCGGTGGCCTCCGCAGGCGCCAACCCATCCCCGCGCACCACACCCAGTGGCGGTGAGCAGGTGTCGCAATACCTGATCGCAGCGCTGACACCGCCCGCGACCGCAGCGCCGGCGCCCGCCACGCCCGGGGACCCGGACGCGCTGCCATCGCTGCCTGGCTCGACGACGGTGACGCCTGCACCTGCCAGCGGATCGGCCGGCAATGGTGCAGCTGAGGCGCCGGTGGTGATCGTTCCCAGGCCCGCAGCGCCCGTCAACGCACCCGGAACCACGCCTGGAACCACGCCGGCCCCCGCACCGGGCACCGGCACGCCGCCCGCGCCTGGCCCCGGCACTGCTCCGTCCCCCGGCCCCGCACCGACGCCGGGTGCAGGCGGCACACCTGGATCGGGCTCCGCACCGGCACCGGCGCCTGGCGCAGGGAGCACGCCCGCGCCTGGCCCCGGCACCCCCCCGGCTCCCGGACCGATCACCAATCCGCCCCCCGGGCCCGTCACGCCGCTGCCCAATGGCAAGGCCACCATCGGCCTCGTCTGGAGTACCGAGGGCGGCAAAGTCGCCAACGGCCTGACCCAAGGCACTGTCCAGTTCAATGCCCAGGGCGGCCTGACCACCCTCGCCAATGCCTCGACTGGCAAGCCCATGCTCGAAAAGGGCACCCCGGTGGACGTTGGCGCCAATGGCGTCATCGGCTGGGGGCGCTGGACGGGTGGCGACAGCAAGGTCGCCGGCACCTCCAACGGCAAGGGCGCCGGCAACGGCCATCTGGCCACGCTGCATTACTTCGCCATCGCAGACCTGCCGACCGGTCCGGTGTCCGGCACCTTCACCTCCTTCGCGTCCACGGCCCCCACGGTGCAGGCGGACGGCAAGCTGGTCGCCATCGGTGCGGTCAACGGTGCCACCGGCAGCTTCAATGCGTCCCTGCAGCTGCAACTGGGCGGCAACGCCAGCTACTCGCTGACCGTCCCCGTCGCCAACCAGACCTTCTCGCTGGTGGGCGTGGCAACTCAGACCTCTGCCTCCGGCTTCTCCGGCGTGTCACTGATCACCAGCACCGGCACCGGCTGTGCCGGCGGCTGCACCGGCAGCCTGGGCAACAACGTGTCGGTGATGGGGCAGCTGGCGGGCTCGACCGGCTCGCAGGCGGGTGTGCTCTATGGCTTCGATACCCGCATCGGCAACGTGTCCGGTGTGATCGTCTTCAAGCGTTGAATCAATGACGTCTTCAGATTTCCGTTCCGTCGCGCGCTCGGTGGATGCGGTCCGGCTCAAGGGCCTGATCGAGACATGCATCATGATGTCCATGAGCCGAGACCGTCATGCCCTGCTGCAGCAGCTGCTGGGCGAAGGCCAGCGCCTGCTGCATTGCGACGGCGCGACGATGTACATGGTGACGGAACAGCAGACCTTGTGCTTTGAGCTGCGCACCCGCAGCGACCCACTGCCGTCGCAGCAGATTCCGCTCTACAACGAGCAGACCGGCCGACCGAATGAAAACTTCGTGTCGGTCTACACGGTGCTGCACAACCGGGCGGTGCTGATCGACGATGTCTATGCCAAGTCGCGCTTCGACCTGACCGGCACCCGCGCCTTCGACGTTGCCACGGGCTACCGCACCGTCTCGATGCTGACGGTGCCGATCGCCCCGCGCGGCGGCGCGCCCATTGGGGTGCTGCAGTTCATGAATGCGCTGGATCCGTCGACCGGCGCCATCGTGCCGTTTGATCCGGAGTCGGTCTCGCTGGTGGAAGCGATGGCGGCCCAGGCCGCGGTCGCGCTGGACAACCTGGCACTGGTCGAATCCCAGAAAGACCTGATGGGCAGCCTGATTCGCGTGCTGGCCAATGCCATCGATGCGAAGAGTCCCTACACCGGCCGCCATTGCGAACGGGTGCCCGAGCTGGCCATGATGCTGGCGCGCGCCGCGAGCGACACGGCCGACGGTCCGCTCCAGCACTTTGCCTTCCGCTCCGAAGAAGAGTGGGAAGAGTTCCGCATCGGTGCCTGGCTGCATGACTGCGGCAAGGTGACGACGCCTGAGTATGTGATCGACAAGGCCACCAAACTCGAGACCATCCACAACCGTATCCATGAAGTGCGCATGCGCTTCGAGGTGATGCGGCGCGATCTGGAGATCACCGCCTTGCAGGCGCGTCTGGACGGCACCTGGAGTGCCGAACGTCAGGCTGCGCATGAGGCCGCCATCGCCCAGCTGGACGATGACTTCGCCTTCGTCGCGAAGTGCAACGTCGGCACCGAGACGATGGACAACGCGGATGTGCAGCGGCTGCATCGCATTGGCGGGCAGACCTGGATGCGGCACTTTGACGACCGCCTCGGCCTCTCCGCCGCCGAACTTGCCAGCCGTGCCGATGAGCCGGCGGTGACGCTGCCGTGCGCCGAGCCGCTGCTGTCGGACCGCCGCCGGGACCTGGTGCGTCGTCCGCCCGAAGACCGGCCGGACCCGTCCTATGGTTTCCGCATGGAGGTGCCGGAGCATCTCTACAACCGCGGTGAGTTGCACAACCTGGGCGTGCGCAGCGGAACGCTGACGCCGGAAGAGCGCTACAAGATCAATGAGCACATGGTGCACACGGTGACGATGCTGGAGCAGATGCCCTTCCCGAAGCATCTGCGCCGCGTGCCCGAATACGCCGGCACCCATCACGAGCGGATGGATGGCAAGGGATATCCGCGCCAGCTCGGACCTGATCGGCTCTCGGTGCCCAGCCGGATCATGGCGGTGGCCGACATCTTCGAAGCCCTGACCGCGTCGGACCGTCCCTACAAGAAGCCGAAGAAACTGTCCGAGGCGCTGGCCGTGTTGCAGCGCATGGCCGGTCCGCATGTGGATGCGGACATCTTCAATCTGTTCCTGTCCTCTGGCGTCTACCTCGACTTTGCGCGCAAGCATCTGCATCCCTCGCAGATTGACGTGCAGGACGCATCAGCGTTTTATGCCACGGGCGGTCAGGGCTGAGCCCGGGCTGCCATCCAGGCGCTTGACGCGCTGGGCCTGGGCGGTTCCGCTCGGCGCGTTGATCGCGGCCCTGACGCTGGTCGTGCTCAGCCCGGTGCCCTTGCGCACGGCGCGCAATGCGGTGTTCGACCAGTTCCAGCGCTGGTATCCGCGGCCCTACCTGGCGCCGGCGGTGCGCATCGTCGATATCGACGAAGAAAGCCTGCGACGGGTGGGCCAGTGGCCATGGTCACGTACGCAGGTGGCGCAGCTGCTGGCGGGCATTCGGGCGCAGCAACCGGCCTCCGTGTCACTGGACATCATGTTCGCGGAGCCGGAGCGCAGGGCGGTGGTCGAGGGCGCGTCGGCAGCCGGCGGCACGACGGGTGCATACCCTACCGGACCGGCCATGGCGCTGAGCGATCCGGACCGGGCACTCGCGGAAGAGATTCGGCGCGGCCGCGTGGTTCTGGGGTTTGCGCTGACAGGGTCTGGATCGCGCAGTGAAGCGCCTGGCGCGCTCCTGACCCGATCGGGCTTCGTCGCCATCGGCGGCGATCCCGTCGCCGCCTTGCCGGGGTTCACCGGCAGCATCACGAACTTGCCCGACCTCCAGACCGCCGCCAGCGGCCAAGGCGCCATGACGTTCATGCCGGACGTGGACGGGCTGGTGCGACATGTGCCGCTGCTCTTCAATCTGCAGGGTCAGCCGGTGCCTTCACTGACGGCGGAAGCTCTGCGAGTCGGCGAGGGCGCCAGCGGCTACGTGGCCCGGACCTCGCCGGGCGAAGGCGGTCTCATCGACGTGCGCATCGGCGCCCGGGTGCTGGATGTCGATCAGTCTGGTGCCTTGTGGGTGCACTATGCGCGCGCCCAGCCGCAGCGCTACATCCCGGCGTGGCGGGTGATGGAAGGGCATCTGGATGCCACCGCCCTGCGCGGTCAGTTGGTGCTCATCGGCACCTCGGCGCAGGGCCTGCTGGACCTTCGCTTCAGCCCACTGGGCGGCATCATTCCCGGCGTGGAGGTCCATGCCCAGGCGATCGAGCAGATCGTCTCCGGTCAGCAGCTGGCCCGGCCCGGCTGGGCGCCGGCGGCGGAATGGCTGCTGGCGTTGGTTGGTGGTCTGCTGGTGGGCATCGTGGCCCTGCGGGCACGGCCGGGTCGGTCCAGTGCGACCTTGCTGGTGCTGGGCGTCGGCGTGGGGGTCGCGGCGTGGAGCGGCTTCCGCTACGAGCGGCTGCTCATCGACCCCAGCGGTCCGTGGCTGGCGATGCTCGCGGTCTTCACGCCCACCACCCTGATGCGCTACCGCTGGGCGGAACGCCGTCAGCGCTGGATGCAGTCCACCTTCTCGCGGTATGTCTCGCCCAACCTGATCGACTACCTGCTGGCGCATCCCCAGGCGCTGGAGCTGGGCGGACGCCGGCAGCGTTGCAGCTTCGTTTTCACTGACCTCGCGGGCTTCACCGCACGCATGGAATCAATGGATCCGGCCGTGGCGGTCACGGTGCTCAACACCTATCTGGACCGGATGATCGCCATTGCCTTCCAGCATGACGGCACGCTGGACCGCATCGTCGGTGATGCGGTGGCCATCATGTTCTCGGCCCCGGTGCCGCAGGCGGATCATGAGGCCCGCGCCCTGCGCTGCGCGCTCGACATGCAGGCGTTTGCCCGTTCCTATGTGGACGAGCTGAAGCGCCAGGGCATTGAGTTCTGCGAGACCCGCATCGGCGTGCACACCGGTGAGGTGACGGTCGGCAACTTCGGCGGCGACACGATGTTTGACTACCGGGCCCTGGGCGATCCGGTGAACACGGCAGCGCGTCTGGAAGGCGCCAACAAGTATCTCGGCACGTCCTTGTGCGTGTCGGAAGAAACGCTGAAGGGCTGCCCTGAGGCGGTCACGCGGGAGATCGGACAGGTCAAGCTCTCTGGGCGGTCCGCTGCATTGCGGCTGTATGAGGCGATCGGGCTGAAGGATCGCGGCAGCGCAGAGGACCTCGACTACCAGTGGGCGTTCGATCAGTTGCGCGCCGGCAGTGATGAGGCATTGGCCGCATTCGAAGCGCTGGCGCTCAGCCGTCCCCGGGACGGCCTGGTGTGCATGCATCGGGACCGGCTGCGAGCAGGCCACCGCCACGACTGGATCGAGCTCGCCACGAAGTGAGGGACACGGCTGCAGGGGCCGACTGCAGCTGCCGAAGCCGAAGCCGAAGCCGAAGCCGAAGCCGAAGCCGCGGCTCCCGGCTCCCGGCTCCCGGCTCCCGCTTCCCCTACAGATCGACCTTCAACTCCGCCGCATAACTCCGCTGCGGATACGGATGGAAGTTCCAGGTCTGCTGGTTGGTCAGGTTGTCGATCCCCACCGCCGCCGTCCATTGCCGGTTCAAGCGCAGCAGCACCCGCGCATCCAGCGTCGTGTAGCGGCTCACGCCCTGATAGGTGTTGCCATTGAGGTCTGCATTGTTGAGCGTACGGTACTGGCGCCCGCTGTAGCGACCTGCCAGCGTCGTCGTCCACCGGTCGTCCCAGCGATAGCTCACGACCGCCGTGGCGCGCCAGCGCGGGATGTTGGGCTGCCACCGGCCCTCGGTATCCCCCGGCGTCACCACGAAGCCTCGATTGCGCTTGATGCGGGAATCGGCATAGCTGAGGCTGCCGGAGAGGTCGAGTCCGCGAAGTCCCCAATCGGTGCTGCTCAGCGTCGTCTCCAGGCCGTGGGTGGCGATATGGTCGATGTTCTGCACCCGGCTGATGTTCTTGTTGGCCGCGGCGTCAAAGGTGGTTTGCGAGTACAGCGAGTCGCGTGTGTCCTCGACAAACAGCGTCACCCGGGTGGACCACAGACCGAACTGGCTGTCGGCGCTCAGCTCGCCGGTCCATGACTTCTCCGGCTTGAGGCCGGGATCGTTCAGGTATTGCGAGTTGGTTGTGGACGTGGCCCCATACAGTTCGGACACCGTTGGCATGCGCACCGCGCGGCCCACCGATGCCTTGAGCACCGTGTCTGGCCGCCACATCCATGAGAGCGCAGCCTTCGGCGAGAGCGCCTGGATGCGCCGCTCCGGATAGGTCTGCGACGACGTGCCGGAAAAATCCGTCCTTCCGTCAAAGGCCGTCCAGCGCTCGGCGCGCAGACCCAGTACGGTGCGCCAACGCTCGCTCAGCGTCCAGGCGTCCTGTGCGTAGATGCTCTGCAACCGGGTGTCGCCCAGGACCTGGCTGGCCAGTGGCCCCGCGGGATCGGCCAGGTAGTTGCCTGCGATGCTGGAGGTGCGATAGCGCAGCTGATAGTGGTCCTGCTGCAGGCCCAGATCGACGGTATGGTCGGCATGAGGCCGCCAGGTGCCCCGCAGACTCAAGGTGGTCCAGCCCGTGCCGCTGCCATCCGCCAGCGTTCCGGGGCCGCCGGCCAGCGCCGCGGGCTGCGGGTTGCCGGCGGCATTCTGGCGTTTGCGGTCCTTGCGGTAGTCGTACTGACTGGCAGAGACGCCCCAGTCCCACTCGCCGCCGGTGTGACTGAGCAGCGAGAGGCCTTGCATCACATGCATCAGATCCTCTCGCGTCACCGCGAAGTCTCCGCCCGTCAGCGCCTGGCTGCCGGTGTATTGCAGGCCATCGATGTTGATCGGGCCGCTGGTGACCGGCTGCCCGTTGGCGTCCTTCAAACCGCTGACCGAGTCGCCGTCCGAGGTGTTCTGCCACACGGCCAGCAAGGCGCTGGCTCGCAGCGTCGGGGTAAGGTCATAGGCCAGCTTGAGCTTTACATGGTCCTGCCGGGTGTCGTACTGCGTCCCCGCCCCCAGCACGTACCAGGGCTGGTTCGCGGTGTTGAAGCCGGTCACCGCGCCGGTCACCGGCGTGCCCCCTGTACCGGGCGTGCCGGCGCTGCGCAGCCGTGTGGCAAAGGTCATCGGCTGGCCCAGGCTGCGGGTGTGATGGGCATTGATCCACCAGGACAGTTCCTCCGAGCGGCTGCCCACCGACGCGCTCGTCTGCCAGGCGTAGTCGTTCTCATCGACACCGTAGAGCTTGAACGGCTGCAGCACCGCGCTGACCTTGGCATGGGCCTCGAACTTCGTCGGCATGCGGGTGATGAAGTCCACCACCGCCCCGACCGAGTTGCCGGCATAGGCGGCGGAAAAAGGGCCATACATCACATCCACCCGCTCGATCTCCTCCGGCGTGACGAGATTCCATCGCGGCGGGAAGGACAGTCCGCCCACCCCGTTGCCGAGATAGTTGGACAGCAGGATGCCATCCGCATAAACCGCGGACCGGGCGCTGTTGCCGGTGCCGGACGCGCGGCTGGAGAGAATGGCGTGGTTGTAGTCGCCGATGTAGCGCTTGCGCACCAGCAGGCTGGGGAAGTACTTCAGCGCGTCTTCGCTGTCCGTGGCGTTGACGGTGCGCTCGATGTCCGCGGCAGTGGCGCTTTCGAGCGTGGTGGGGATGTTGCTCGGCAGGGACGACGGGCGGCTGCCGGTCACGGTGACGATGCCCAGGGTTTTGGCCTGCGCGTCGGTGGAAACGTCCTGTGCCCAGGCGTGGGAGACAGGCGCAAAGGGATAAGCCGTGGCCACGGCGGCCACGATCAGGGTCTTGTTCATGAGGTCGGTCGTGCTGACGCGCGGCGAGCGCCTATTCGGGCTGCACGCGCGCGGATGCAGAAAGGGGGCCGTGACCTTGGCGGTCAGTGGCCCGGCACTTCACAGGCTTCCGGGGGAGCCTTCAGCAGACGGACGGGGGGCCTCGGGGCTGCGCGGTGATCCACGCATGCAGCGTGGTGGGCGCCTGAAGGAAGGCCGGCGGGGTGTGGACCTGGGGCAAGGCAGGCAGCGCAGCCAGAGCGACGGGCGGCATGCCGAGGGTGTCGGCATGCAGGGAGCAGTAAGGGCAGTGGTCCAGCAGGTGGGCGCCGCCACTGGGCAGCGGCGTGTCCGGATCCTGCGCATTGCCATTGGCGTCGGCCTGTATCCAACGCGAGCCGTTGGCGCCGCAGATCTCCTGCCAGGCCTGACCGGCGCCGACCGCCTGCGACACCAGCGGCGCCCACGCCATCATCAGGACGGCCAGCAGGGCCATCCAGAGGGTGAGACGTCGAAGGGCGCGGCGCGCAAACATCGGCGCATTCTATGGGGATGCACCAGGCACGGGTGGGCAGAGGGTTCCGTGAATGCTTAGGGACGTTGCGGAGAGGACATTCCCGACCCCGGCACAAGGGCGCAAATGGAGGTCGCAATCCTGCAAGCGCACCGCTGGGCAGGACAGGGCCGGCGCACTACCGTCAGCGCGGGGTGAGAGGCGCGGCTTTCGCGCCGCCCCGCGTGAAAGGACGCCCCATGCGACCACTCTGTTCCACCACTCTCCAACTCAGCCTGCTCGCTGCGGCGGGCCTGATGGTGTCAATGCCGGCCCTGGCGGGCAAGCTGCTGCTCTCGGGCGGCGCCTATGACGACGCCAATACCGACCTGTTCGTCAATGGCCTGCGCAAGGCCACCGGCAGGGATTCTGCGTTTGTGCCCAACATCAACAGCACCAGCAATTGCGGCACGGATTGGACAACCACCGCGTGCCCCCGCATTGCGGTGGTCACCGCGGCCAAGGACAGCTACGCCACCGGACTGGATGCGTTCAACAATGACATTCCGGCGTCTGGCACCTCGCCGCTCAAGCGGGGCTACTACAACCTCTTCCAGACGCATGGCTTCTCCCCGAAGTTCATCACCGCCCATGTTGACAACTACGGCGTGCATGCCAGTGCTTCCACGCCCGAAGGACAGGCCAACATCGCCCTGCTGCAGCAGGCGGATGCGGTGTGGTTTGCAGGTGGTGATCAGGCCAAGATCATCCGCACGTTCCTGACGGACACTGGCGCGGACTCCGGCCTGGCAGCAGCCTTGCGAGCCCGATGGAGCAACGGCAATGGCAACCTCGTCATGGCGGGTGATTCGGCCGGCAATCATGCGCTGAACGTGACGATGCATGCGTCCGGCGTGAGCTACGGCTATCTCTATTACGGCGCCGATCTGCCCGACAAGTCGGTGACCCAGTGGCAGAGCCTCATGGACACGCGTGACGGCACCACCGCGCTGCGTGCATTGGAAAACGGCGCGACGATGAAAGCGCTCGGTTTCCTGCCGGCGGGCATCCTCAGCGACACCCACTTCGATTCACGATCCGGCCGTTTGGGACGTCTGGCCGCGGCGCTGCGGGACCTCAGCGTGCAGCAGGGATTCGGGGTGGACGAAAACACCGCCGTCCTGGTGGATACCGCGGCGCAGACGGCCACGGTCTATGGCGCCAACACGCTGACGATTGTGGATACCGCCAACGCCAGCGTTCAGACGGGCACGTATTACAAGGTCAATGGGCTGCGGGTGAGCCTGTTGACGCGGGGAGACCGCTACAACTACGCCAGCAAGGCGGTGACGAGCAGCAAATCGGCCATTGGCAGCCCTTACTACAGCAGCTACTTCGATTCGGGCGACATCTTTGCCGCCTTGCAAACGTCCCAATCGCTGACCCATCTGGTGGACCAGACGCCTACGACAAACGTGGGGACGGCACCGGTGCCGTCCTACAGCACAGGCCCGAGCTATCCTTCCGGTGCGCCGACCATCAAGCTGCGTTTCACGCGGGATGCGTCCACCAAAGGGTATTACAGCGGCGGACGCTATACGGTGGAGAAGGCGAAGGTCGATATTTACTGAGTCATACCGGCGAACCCGTCGGCGATTCGGGCGGCGAACCCGCTCGTGAAGGAGAGGCCGATGGACGTGACGACAGGAGGCTGCTTGTGCGGCGATGTTCGGGTGACGGCAACCGGTCAACCGTATCGGGTGGGCCTGTGCCATTGCCTGGACTGCCGCAAGCACCACGGCGCGCTGTTTCATGCGTCGGCGATCTTTCCGGAGACCGCGGTGACGGTGGTCGGGGAGACCCGCGCCTACGCCGGCCGTCACTTTTGCGTGCGATGTGGATCGTCGGTGTTTTCGAAGTCCGGCGATGAGGTGGAGGTGAGCCTGGGCGCCATGGATGCGATTGACCAATTCACTCCAACGTATGAGTTGTGGACCGTGCGTCGGGAGTCCTGGCTGCCCGCGTTTCCACTGGCGCGGCATTACCGGCACGACCGCGAAAACGCCGGGCGGCGGGAGGATGACGACGCTTGATGGAGTGAGGCCGGCAGGCTGGCGATGAACGCGATGATGCGCGATATGTCGACAAACCGCCCCCTGCCTTCAATCAATTGGAAGATGGCGCCGTCCCAGCCCCCGCCAGCGTTGCAGGTGCCGCCGGCCCAACCGATCCAGGGTCCTGCTTCGGTAGACCGCACCATCGCCTGCCCCTACGGCTACACCGTGGGCTCTTTGAATAATCAGCCGGTCTGCGTATCGCCTGGCGGGCGCGTCGTGCCAGCAGGGCCTCAGCGCTGAGGGCGGCGCGAGGCTCAGGCGCGCAATACCTTCCCGAAGTGCTCCGCGAGGCTCGGGCCGACCACGTCCGGCCGGTCCAGGACGCTCATGTGGCTCACGCCGGGCAGTGTGTGCAGCGAAGCATTGGGCAGTTCGGCGGCCAGCAGCCGCGCCATTTCACGCGCGGTGGCGGGTGATTTTTCGCCGGCCACCACCGTCACCGGCTGCGACAGCCGATACGCCTCGAAGGGCTGTGCGTCCATCGAGACGGACTTCACCTCCAGGTGCATCTTCCACCCCACACGCCGCATGGCGGCACGGGCTCGTTCGCCCATCGCCAGCCAGGCCCCGGGGCCGTTCCAGTAATCAATGAATCGCTGCAGCCAGGCTTCGTCGCCACCATTGACATCGTCGTCAAAGAAGCTGTTGTCGCTGTAGAGCTCCCGCACGTCCGACGCGGCAGCCGAGTCGATCTCGTGGGCGCGTTCACGAAGCGCGGCGAACACCACCGGTTCGTAGAGGTAGAGCGATTTCACCCGGTCTGGGGTCAGCCTCGCCAACTCCAATGCAAGCAGGCCGCCATACGAATGGCCCACCAGATGCACACCGCCCTGAATCTCTGACAACGGCTTGGCGAGCGCCGCCACATCTTCCGCCACGCGGACCTGCGCCGGCCGGGCGACTTCATCGCCGGGTCCGTAGCCCCGATTGAACGGCGTCAGCACCTTCGCGTCGCCCGCCAGGCTTTGATAGGGCGTCCACATGAATGGGCCCAGTCCGGTGGAATGCAGAAAGACGACGGTCGATGTCATGGGGCTGCTGGCGAATGAAGGTCAGGCGACTCTACACCGCATGGCACATGGTCGCTTGCAGCTGCGTGACGCTGCGTGAAGCTGCGTGAGTATCGGTGTCCCCGCGTGAGGCTGCGTGGGCCTGAGCGCAGCAAGCGCCCTTCAGCGGATCACTCTGGCGAAGGCGTCCGGTCGGAACTGTTGGCCGCCGGCGGCTGCGGTCGCCAGTTCCTGGCAAAACACGGCCGGCCCGCGCCGGCGCCGACAGCGGCTTTCAGTTGCCGCATGGTTTCACGTGCGGCGAGGTAGGCGCGAAGCTGCGCATCCGTCACCGGTCCATGAAGTGGGAGACGGGAGCCTTCGGGGGAGGAGGTGAATCGGCGCTCGCGTGTCATCGGACGCTCCTGCATCAACGACAAGGGGATCTGACCGGCCAAAATTCTGGGGAAGCCGCCGTCGTATTTCAAGATGCCCCCAGGTGACGCGGGGATATCGGTTGATCCGTGTCGCGCCACTTGAATTCGCAGCGCACGCACCCAAGTACCGATCAACGGCTTGCCGGCCCGGTGCAGGCGAGCCCCGTCATGCAACTTCTGACTTGAGCAGCCCCATGAGTTCTTCCACCGATGCAAGCCCGCGCGTGGTCCGGCTCCCGGCCACGCTGAACAACCTCGCGCACCTGGCCACGATGCTCGAAAAGCTCGAGCGCAGCCCGCGCGCCCCGGATCCGGGCCAGTACCGGCACCTGGTGGACCGCGTCAGTGCGGAGCTGACGCGCCACGCCGGTCACATCGCGCTGCCGCAACTGCTCGAATGCTTCCCCGCCACGGCGGAGCTGTATGAGAACCAGCGGTATGACGTGGCCGGGCTGTGCCTGAGTCCACTGGAGCGTTCGGTACAGACGGAGCAGGCGGCGCGTGATGCGTTGGCGGCCATGCGCCAACGCTGAAAGGCGCTGAGCGTCACCAAGTGGCGCCCGCGCTTTCGTCGCCAACAGCGCCGCTCGCTCGATCGAAGCGTTGAGCGGCGCCGCCATGCGTCAGTTCGCCGCCGCTTCCTGAATCAGCGCCGCCACTTCCTTCGGGTGGGACACCATCAGCGCGTGGGAGCCGTTCTTCACCACAACGGTTTTCTTCGATTGGGCCCGCTCCGCCATGAAGGCCATCGCCTGCGGCGGAATGTTCAAGTCGCCCGTGCCGTAGATCGACCAGCTCGGGATGGTTTTCCAGGCCGGGCTCGGCGCCGCTTCCTTCAGCGCCGCAGCAGCGATCGGACGCTGCGTGGCCGCCATCGCACGCGCCTGCGCCAGCGGCACATCGGCGGCGAACTGCTTGGGGAACTTGTCCTGCTGCACGTACAGGTCTTCGCCGCCATCGGCCAGCTTCACCGGTGCGCCCAGCGTCGGCGGCAGGGTCGAGCCGGGGAACTTGCCGGTCAGGTCCAGGGCGCTCTCGCCCTGGTCGGGCGCAAAAGCCGCCACATACACCAGCGCCTTCACATTGCTCAGGCCATTGGCCGCGGCGGTGATCACCGCGCCGCCATACGAATGGCCCACCAGCACCACCGGACCGTTGATCGACTTGGCCAATGCGGCCACCGCGGCGCCGTCGCCTGACACGCTGCGCAGTGGGTTCGCCGCGGCGATGACGGTGTAGCCCTTCTTGGACAGCTCGGCGTAGACGCCGTTCCAGCTGGACGAGCCGGCGAAGGCGCCGTGCACCAGCACGATGGTGGGCTTGACGTCGGCGGAGCCGGCGGGGGCGGCCATGGCGGCGCCGGCCGCGAGACTGAGGGTGCTGAAGGCCAGAATGCCTTGAATGAACTTGCGCATGGGATGCTTTCGCTGAGGGTTGGGGGTGACGGTTGCAACCGACTCCAGCAGGTTAGCGATCACCGCTTCATTGCGCGTCTCTCGCACGGGGAACGTCAGAGGGGCGGATGGGAGCGCGGCCCATCCCCCGGATGGGAGGCCAGCCCGCCGACCGCTCCCGCCAGGTAATCCACAAACGCCCGCACCCGTGCCGACAGGTGCCGGTTCTGCGGATACAGCACATGGAAGGGCCTGGATCGTCCACCCGCCTGCGGCATCACCTCCACCAGCTGACCGGCACGCACCGCAGGCTCGGCCACGAAGTGGTAGATCTGGAACAGCCCGCCGCCGGCCACCGCCCAGCCCACAGCGGCCAGCACATCCTCATGCACCCGTTGCCGGCTCTTGAAGGTGAAATCGATGTCTTCCCCCGCCTCGTTTCTCAGCAGCCAAGGCATCGGCCGGCCGGTACTGGGCAGGACGAACTGGATCAGGTCATGTGTGGCCAAGCCTTCCAGCGTCTGCGGCGTGCCGCGTCGCGCCAGGTAATCCGGGGAACCGAACACCCCCACCGTCGGCTCTTCCAGCTTGCGTGCCACGAGTCCGGAATCGCGTGGTTCGCCCAGCCGGATGGCGAGGTCATACCCGTCTTCCACGAAATCCACATTCCGGTTGGACACGTTCAGCTCCACCTCCACCTCGGGATAGGCCGCCATGAACCCGGGCAGCAGCGGCACCACCCGGTGGTGCCCATACAGCGTGCCGACGCTCACCCGCACGACGCCCTTGGGCTGTCGCTGCTGACCGGTGATGGCGCGCTCCGCCTCCGCGATCTGCTCCAGGGCCTGCTGGCATTCGGCGTGATAGAGCAGACCGTCGCTGGTCAACCGCACGCTGCGGGTGGTGCGGGTGAAGAGCCGCACCCCCAGACGCGCCTCCAGACGGCTGATCGACCGGCTTACCGAGGCGGGGGTCACGCCCAGCATTTCCGCGGCGCCGGTGAAGCTGCCCAGCTCGGCAGCCTTGCAGAAGAGCTCGATGCTGCCGAGCTGGACGGGGTCGAACTGTCGGGCCATTTATTCAGCGCTGTAAAGAATGAAGTTCCGCCAGTGGAGTTTATCGACGTAGCGAAGATCAATACAGTGCACCCATTGCAACGAAAGGACTTCCCCATGGCTCACCGCATCCTGATGATCGTGACTTCCAACGCCCGCATGGGCGACACCGGCAAGCCCACCGGCCTGTGGGCGGAAGAGCTGGCGGCGCCCTACTACGCGCTGGTGGATGCCGGCGCGGAAGTGACCCTGGCCTCGCCCGCAGGTGGCCCGGCCCCGATCGACCCTGGCAGCGTGAAGCCGGCCGGCCAGAATGACGCCGACACCGAGCGCTTCCTGGCCGACAAGGCGCTGCAGGCGCTGATTGCCAACACGCCCAAAGCGTCGGAATTCGACGGGGCTGATTTCGACGCCGTCTTCTTCCCCGGCGGCCACGGCACCATGTGGGACCTGCCGGGCGATGCCGGCGTGACCCGTGCGGTGGAGCGGGCCTTTGCCGCCAACAAGCTCATCGTCTCCGTCTGCCACGGCGCGGCGGGCCTGGTCACTGCCAAGCGTCCGGATGGCCAGTCGATCGTGAAGGACCTGCGGGTCAATTCCTTCACCGATGCGGAAGAGAAGGAAGTTGGCCTGGAGGCGGTGGTGCCCTTCCTGCTGGAAACCCGTCTGCGCGAACTGGGCGGACGTTTTGAAGGCACCGGCAACTGGCAGCCATTCGCCATCAGCGATGGTCAGCTGATCACCGGTCAGAATCCGCAATCGTCCCACCGCGTGGCGGACGTGCTGCTGCAGACGCTGGCACAGCGCAAGGGCGCCTGATTGCGCCCGTGTGTTCGGGTGATGACGCCCTTGGCGGGCGTCTAATCACCCCGTTCACTTCGCGTTGATGATCACCGGAATGGTCGCCATCGTGCTGCGGCCGGCGCTGTCGGTCACCGAGACCTGGATCCACCAGTTGCCGGTGACCGGCGCGGCCCAGGTGACGGCGGTGCTGGCCATGCCCAGCGACGGAGTGAACTTGATGCCCGCCTGATTCGACGCCAGCGCGAGTCCGGCCAGGCTGGCACCGGCATCGCTGATGAACAGCGTGCCGTTCAGCGGCTTGCCTGCCACGCCGGTGAAGACGGTACTGAACACTGCCGGACCGGTGCTGCTGCCCACCACCAGGTTGATCACGCCACTGCCGACCAGCCCGGTTTTGGTGTCCCGGGCCGAGACGGTCACCGCATAGCTGCCGGTCACCGGCGAGGTCCAGGCCAATACGCCGCTGGCATTGATCGTCAGGCCGGCCGGGGCACCGCTCAGGCTCAGCGTATAGGCATTGGCCGACACCACCGAGACGGGCGTGCTCCATGCCGTGCCGGGATTCAGGGCGATCTGGCCGGACGACACCTGGGGCGCGCCCACCGGGTTCACCACCACCACATAGCTGCCAACCGCCGACAGTCCGGTTTGGGTCGTGTCTGCCCGCAGGCTGAAGCGGAAGGTGCCGGCGACGGGGCTGGGCCAGTTCAGGATGGCGCCATTGGTGCCGGACGCCGCAAGGCTCATGCCGGACGGCGCACCCACCAGGCTGAGCCGGACCGGATAACGGTCGCCGGCCGACACGGCCACGCTCAACGCCTTGCCAACGGTGGCCGTCAGACTGCCGCTGCTCACGATCGGCGGCGGCGGCGGGGCGATGACCAGCGTTGTCACACCGCTGCCAGTCAGACCTGTTTTGCTGTCCCTGGCGGTGATCGTGACCTTGAAGGTGCCGGTGACCGGACTCGGCCAGCTGATGGTGCTGCCTGAGAGCACCATGCCGGCCGGCGCGCCGCTCATCGTCAGAGTGACTGCATTGGAGGATGACACCGAAGGCACGAAGCTGATCGCCATGCCGTAGTTGCCATTCACCGTGCTCGCCGCAACGATCGGAGCGACGGGAGTGGCTGGCGTGGTCGCACTCGCCAGCAGAGACGCCATGGCCATGCCGTTTGGTGTGCCCAGGCCCGTCGGGGCGTCATACCCGGTGCGTGCGGCACAGATGGTGCAACTCCCATTGCTGCCTTGTGCCACATCGAGGAAGGCGCCGGCATAGGTGGTGGCGTTGGTCAGGGACTGATACAGCACCGCATGCGGCGACCCCATCGGACCTTTGCCCGACTGGGCGCGCAAGGCATTGGCCACTGCGGCCAGGCCCGCCCATTGCGGGGACGACATGCTGGTGCCGCCGGTGGTCACCCAGCTTACCTGGCAGAAGGTGCAGGTGGTCTGGTTCGGGATGATCGCCACATATTGGCCGGTGGTCGGATCGGCATTCATCGACACATCTGCGACCGCACGCCGGGTGATGGCGGTGCTGCGCAGCAGGGTCGGGTTCTGGTAGCTGGGCAGGGCCACATAGGCGCTGATGCCGCCGCCGGCCAGCGACCAGGCGGTCTCGGTGCGGCTGCCGGTGCCGCTGTAGCGCAGGCTGGTGCCGCCGACCGCCACGACCGAAGGCGAAGCGGCCGGCCAGTTCACGGCGGTGCCGCTGTCACCGGTCGCGGCGAAGTAGGTCATGCCCGTGCCTTTGAACAGGCTCTCGTAGCTGCTGACGTAGCTGCCTTCCGGCGCGCCGAAGCTCATCGACACCACCCCGGGGCCCATGCGGTTGGCCAGCTGCACCGCGCTGCCCAATGCATTCAGGCTGGCATCGGTGGCTTCGATCAGCACGATGCGCGCCAGCGGCGCAATGGCGTGGGCCCATTGCACATCCAGCGCGATCTCCGTCGCCCACTGGGCGTCATAGCGCGGGTAGTTGGCGGCGATGGTGCCGCCGCTGCTGCTGCTGGCCACCTGAATGAACTCACAGGTGGTGGCGGTGGAGGGGGGCGCTGCCAGCGGCAGGCTGGCCGTCGGCGTCAGGGTCTTCTGGGTGCAGGCGGGCAATCCGAACAGATTGCTGAAGGCCAGCAGTTCACCGAAGGCATAGGTGTCGTGGAAGGCGTCCACGATGTAGATCGTCTGGCCCGCGCCCAATTGCGCTGCCTGCAGTGCCGTCATGCCGGTGAGGTTGCTGGGGACCGGTGGCAGCCCGTAGGCGGCGCGAATCTGGGCGGGGGTGTAGGTGACGCTGGCTGCGGTCGTGGCCTGGGGGCTGGCGGTCGTACCGCTGCTGTTGGCACCCAACGCCTGCGCGCGCCCTGTGCCGTCAGCGACTTCCTGGAAAGTCAGTGCGCGGGTGGAGATCCCTTGGCGTGACGCGGGGATCGTCACCGACCGCGGCAACTGATGGGCACTGCTGGAGCTGCCGTCGCGGTCCACGTCGCTGGGCGCGCCGGGCAGCACCGGCGAGAGGTGATACGACGGCTGCATCTGCAGCGAGGCGGAGGCCGCGGCGGCCGGCGAAGAGACGGCGGGGCCGTCTGCGCTGCCGCCGCCGCAACCGGGCAGGCTCACGATCAGACTCAGCAGGAGGCCGGACACCAGGGCGGTGGTGCGTCGAAGCGCGGGAGAAGACAGATGCTGCATGGCGAGGTCTCGATAGCCAGGCGCGCAGCCACTCACCGGCGCGTCACGACGTGCCTGCGGCGGCCCCGCTGCCGTGGCATGGTGAACATGCGGTAGGCCGGAAGCTTTGCGCCCCAGCCTTTCGACTGGTTTGCCCTTGGGCAGCGGGAAGGGGAAAGTTCCTGCTGCGGTGACGAATTGTTTCCGTGGCGTACACAGGAAGCAAGGGCGTTCATCGCCCGAAATCTCGTTCCGTACGCTGTTTTTCGAACGGGCGTGCGGTCGTGCACGCGAAAGCGCTGTCCGAGCGGCGCAGTGCCGCAGCCTCAGCGGAGCTTCAGCTTGATCGTTGCTGCGTGTCAGCGCAGCCATCTCTCTTTACCTATCTTTGAGGCGGCCTGACGGAGGCTTATCGGTCGCCCACGCATGATCTCGGCCATTGATCTGCGTGCCATGACTTCACTTTTTCTCTCGAACCTGACGAGCCATCAGACCCTGATGGCGGACCTCTCCGTCCTGGACGGCGTCATCACCCGCGCTGGCGAGGCCCTGACCGAGCGCCTCGCCGGCGGGGGCAAGCTGATGTTCTGCGGCAATGGTGGCTCGGCGGCCGACAGCCAGCATCTGGCTGCGGAACTCACCGGTCGCTTCATGAAGGATCGTCGCCCGCTGGCGGGTCTGGCGCTCAGCACCGACAGCTCCGCGCTCACCTGCATCGGCAACGACTACAGCTTCGACGACGTCTTCGTACGGCAGCTGCAGGCCCTGGGCCGCTCAGGGGATGCACTGCTCGCCATCTCCACGTCCGGGCAGTCGGCCAACGTGATCCGTGCGGTGAGGGCGGCGCGGGAACTGGGCATCTACACCGTCGGCCTGCTGGGCCGGGATGGCGGCGCACTCCGTCCGATCTGCGACACCGCCATCGTGGTGCCGAGTCAGGTCACCGCCCGCATTCAGGAAGCGCATCTGCTGATCGGCCACACCCTCTGCGGCCTGATTGAAACCGGCCTCGGTGTGGCATGAGCACAGACTCCCACCTGCCGTCGCTGCCGTCGCTGCCGTCACCGCAGACACTGGCCAGCTGCCGGATCCTGGTGGTGGGCGACGTGATGCTGGACCGCTACTGGCATGGCGTCGTCGATCGCATCTCGCCGGAAGCGCCGGTGCCGGTGGTGCGCATGGAACGGGAAGAGGATCGGCTCGGCGGCGCTGGCAATGTGGCCTTCAATGTGCGGGCCCTCGGTGGGCAGGCCACGCTGCTGACGGTTACCGGTGACGACGCGGCGGCCGACGCGCTGCGCCGCCTGCTGCACAAGAGTGGTGTGACGCCTCTGCTGATCGGCGATGCCGACATGGCCACCATCGTGAAGCTGCGCGTCATCGGACGTGCTCAGCAACTGCTGCGCATCGATGTGGAGCGGCCGCCCACCGCATCGGCCGTGGAGCGTCTGGTCGAGGTCTTCGCGGCGCAGGTGCATCAGCATGATGTGGTGCTCTTCTCCGACTACAACAAAGGCGCGCTGGCGCCCATCGACCGCCTGATCCCCTTGGCCCGTGCAGCAGGCAAGCCGGTGCTGGTCGACCCCAAGGGGCAGGACTATCGGCGTTATGCCGGCGCCAGCCTGCTCACACCCAACCGTGCCGAGCTGGCGCAGGTGGTGGGAAGCTGGCGGGACGAAGAAGACCTGCGTTGCCGTGTGCAGGCGCTGCGCGAGCAGACGGGCGTGGCCGCCGTGCTGCTGACCCGGTCCGAGGAAGGCATGACGCTCTTCGAGGCGGACGGCTGCCTGCATGAGCCGGCCCGGGCCCGGGAAGTCTTCGATGTCACCGGTGCGGGCGACACCGTCATCGCCACGCTGGCCGTGTTGCTGGCCTCCGGTTTGCCCCTGTCTGCAGCGATGCCGCTGGCCAACAAGGCCGGTGGTATGGTCGTTGGCAAGTTTGGCACCGCCGCCGTGAGTTACGAGGAACTGGCTGCATGACGCTTCCCCCGTTGGCATCGAAGATTCTGGATCCGCGCCGCTGGACGGACGAGGCGCTGCAACAGGCGCTGGCGTTGTTGCCCCGGCCGTGGATCTTCACCAACGGCGTGTTTGATGTGCTGCATCGCGGCCATGTCAGTTATCTGCATGCGGCGCGCGCGCTGGGCGCCAGTCTGATCGTGGCTTTGAATTCGGATGCGTCGGCGCGCGGACTCGGCAAAGGCCCGGACCGGCCGCTGAATCGGGAAGAAGATCGGGCCCTGGTGCTGGCCGGACTGGCCGCCGTCGACGCGGTGATGCTGTTTGACGAGCCCAGGCCTTGCGACTTGCTCGCGCGGGTTCGGCCGGCGCTGTATGTGAAAGGCGGCGACTACGACATGGAAACGCTGGCCGAGACCCGTCTGGTGCGCTCCTGGGGCGGCGAGGCCCGGGCGATTCCTTTTGTGGACGGGTTCTCCACCACCTCGCTGGTGCAGCGCATTCGGCAGGGCGGCGCGACGTGACGGAGCGCCGCCTGGGCCGAAGCGCTGCATTCCTCGACCGCGACGGCGTCATCAACCGCGACCACGGTTATGTGCATCGCTGGGAGGACTTTGAATTCCTGCCCGGCGTGGTCGAGGCGCTGCGCCGCCTGCAGGCGGCGGGCCATGCACTGGTCATCGTGACCAACCAATCCGGCATTGCCCGGGGGCTCTACGGTGAGGCGGACGTGGAGCGCTTGCACGAGCGCCTGCGGCAGCACCTGCGGGGCATCGGCATCGAACTGGCGGCGATTGAATACTGTCCCCATCTGCCCGCTAGCACCGTGCCCGCCTATGCGGTGGATTGCGAATGCCGCAAGCCCGCCCCGGGGATGATCCTTCGTGCGGCGCAGGCGCTGGGCATTGACCTCGCACGGTCGATGATGGTGGGTGACAAGTCGTCGGACATCGAAGCGGCACGCCGCGCGGGCGTCGGACACGCCTTCCTGGTGGCCACGGACGGCGAAGGGGAGCCTGATGCCTTGTCACCGGATCTGGCGCACCTCCTGCGGCTGAAGCTGCTGCAGGACGCGGTGGAAGCTTGGCTCCGCCCGGAGCATGTCGATGCCGGGCCTCCCGCCCGCTTGACGGAAGCGACGGGAGCGACGGGAGCGACGGAAGCGAAGGATGCGACAGGTGCAACAGGTGCGACAGGTGCAACACGTGCGGCGGATGCGACGGGTGCGATTGAGCCCTGATGCGATCTGACGAACTTCCGCCTCCTCAGGTCGCGTTGATCGGCCGCGACGGCGTCGTCGCCTCGACCGGCTCGACCGACGATGCCCCTCGCGGCGCGTCCCGCAGCTTCAGCACCTGTTCCAGCACCTGCTCCGCGCGGATGTCTTCCAGCGCTGGCGCCTGCAACAGTGTGATGTGCACCGGGTCATGGTCCAGCGGCGGCCGCGGACCCAGCACGATGTAAGTGGAGGTGCCCACCGCGGCGGCGATGTTGGACATGCCGGTGTCATTGCCGATGCAGGTCTGGGCCAGAGAGAGGACCGCCACGCTGTCCGGCACCGGCAGATCGGTCAGCGCCAGCACCCGGGAACGCAGCACGGCGGGCAGGGCCGTCAGGATCTCCAGCGACAGCCCGGTCTCGGCCGGTCCGCCGAGCAGCACCACGCCATGGCCGCGGGTGGCCAGCAATTGCGTGAGGGCGGTGAAGCGGCGGGTGCCCCATTGCTTGTAGCTCTCCGATGCACCAATGGCCAGCACATGCAGCGGCCAGGGCATTCCCGCCAGGCGCGCTCGCATGCGATGCATTGCCTCCGGTCGCACCGTCAAGCGCGGCACCATCGGCATGTGGCTCCATCCGTTCGCCAGGGCCAGCGCCGTGGCATCGTGATAGAGCCCGACCGCCGTGCCCCGGTACAGCGGCACGCGAGGGCCGTCCGTCAGCAGGCGTCGTTGCAGCCAGGTGCTGCCGAAGCCGATGCGGGTGGGGATACCGGCGCGCAGGCAGGCCACCAGCGCGCGACCGGGGCGATCGGAGAACAGCACCATGCGGTCCAGTTGCCGCGTCGCCAGTTCAGCGCCAAAACGCAGCGGCCCGAAGAGGCCGCTGTGGCGACCGGTGCGGCCTTCGCTACGGCGCGGGCGGCGGTCGTAGTCAAGGACCTCGCGCACCCAGGGCTCATGGCCCAGCAGATCCAGCGCCCGGGCCGAGGGCGGCACCACCACCGTCACTTGTCCGTCGCGGCTGGTGGCGGCCACCAGGCGGAAGTACTCGGCATGCCACACCAGATCGCCCATGCCGTTGTGGCGCATGTGGACGGCCGTCTTGGGGCGCGTGTCAGGCCGGCCGCCGACGCGCGGGCAGGCGTTCATAGCCGAATCGTTGCGGTGCGGTTCGGGCCGGATCGGGCGGCTCACAGCAGCACGGCTTCCCGAGGTACAGCGAGTGTCGCGGTAGGCAGGCTGCCCAGCACCTTGGCAACGACATCGCCCGGCGTGATGTCCTCCAGCCGTTGCGCGACGAGGGCGCGCAGCGTCTGCGGATCGTGTTCCAACGGCGGGCGCGGCCCCAGGATGATCCAGGTCGGCGTGCCCACGGCCGCGGCGATGTTGGCCGCCCCGGTGTCGTTGCCCACACAGACATGGGCGAGAGACATCGCAGCCACGGTCTCCGCGACGCTCCCTTCGGTGACGGCCCGCACTCGGTCGCGCAGCGGGGCGGCGATGCCGTTCATCACGGCCTGCACCAGTGCGCGTTCGGCGGGGCCGGCCAGGATCAGCACGCCGCAGCGGGCATGCACCAGACTGCTGGCCAAGGCAGAGAAGCGCGCCGCGCCCCATTGCTTGTAGGGCTCCGAACTGCCCACCGCCAACGCCACCAGCGGACGCGGCAGGCCCGCCAGGCGTTGCCGCGCCATCGCCAGCGCATCGGCGCGAACCACCAGGCTCGGCACGATCGGCTCGCTGGCCCAGCCGTGGGCGGTGGCGAAGGCGCTCACATCCTTGTAGGCCTTCACCGCCGGGCCGCGATACGGCTCGATCCACGGACCACGACTCAGCAGTCGGCGCTGCAGCCAACTGCTGCCGTAGCCCAGCCGCTCCGGAATGCGGGCCACCGTGGCGACCAGCGAGCGGTTGGTGTGATGCGTCAACAGGACGATGCGTTCAAACCGGCGCGGGCGCAGCTCCCATCCCATACGCAGCAGACCGGCCACGCCGCGATGGCGGCCGACGCGGCCTTCTTCGCGGCGCGGGTGGCGGTCGAAGTCGATGACATCGCGCAGCCAGGGCTCATGCCCCACCAGGTCCCATGCAAAGGTGGTGGGCGAGGCGATCAGGGAAATCTGCCCATCGCGGCTGGTCTCCGCAATGCGGCGCAGGTAGGGGACATGCCAGACCAGATCGCCCATGCCGACCCATTGGTGGAGGACGGCAGTGTGCGGGCGAGGGTCGGCAAAGGACGTGGAGCTCATGGCGCGGGCGGTTGAAATTGGCCCGCATGATGAGTCCCTGATCCGCGAAACGCCATGCGTCGCGGCGACCTTTACCCAAACTTTGAAGAGCCGCCAAGAAACTTGGCAGAAGCGGCCTCAGCGCCCTTGCAGCGCGGGGTTTCATGTCACGGCAGACACAATTCGCCGCGCGCCGGCAACGTCACGGCAGGTCCATGGTGAAGGTCAGGCGATTGCCAAACGGATCCTTCACCGACATCTCCCGCGCTCCCCAGGGCGCGTCCTCCAGATGCGGCCGCGCGTAGCCGTAGTGCTTGCCGATCAGCTCCCGGTGGAACGATTCGATGTCGGTCGTGTCGATGCGCACGGCGGCGCCGGGACAGGCGTCGCCATGGTGTTCGGTCAGATGCAGCACGCAGGCGTCGCGAGACACCTGCAGGTAGAGCGGCAGGCCCGGCTCGAAGCGGTGCTCCCAATCGATCTGGAAGCCGAGGAAGTCCACATAGAACGCTCGCGCTTTGGCTTCATCGAAGATGCGCAGCAAGGGGATGGTGCTACCAAGGCTCATGCCATTCGCTCCGGTCGGGGACGCTGATTGTGGATCAGCGGTACTCATGCCGGAACCCCTGTGCGCCCCCTGGCAAGCGACACACCTTTTGCGGGGCCAACGAAGGGGACAGGGCTGTCGCCCGCAGCAGTGACGCACCCGGACTCCCTGCCGGTATCGCTGCTGAGCCGTCCTGGGCAGCATCGGAGCTTCCACCCCACAAGAGACCGGCCTCCGGTCCACCGAGGAAGACCCATGCACTCAACTGTGATGTCCACTGCCCCGCGCCGCCCCCTGCACAAGCGTCTGCTCAGCAGCCTGCTGATGGGCGCCTCGATGGCGCTGTCCGCCAGCATCGCCCATGGCGAAACGATTCTCTTCGTTGGCAACAGCTTCACCTTCGGGGAAGGCTCGGCGGTGAAGTACTGGAATGCCGGCACCGTCACCGACCTCAACCAGCAGGGCATCGGCGGCATTCCGGCCCTGTTCAAGGCCTTCACCGTGCAGGCAGGGCTGAACTACGACGTCAGCCTGGAAACAGCGCCGGGCCAGGGCCTGGACTATCACTACAACAACAAGCTCTCCGTGCTGGACAAGCCCTGGGACAAGGTCGTGCTGCAGAGCTACAGCACGCTGGATGCGAGCAAACCTGGCAACCCGGCCAAGCTGGTGCAATACGCCGGGCTGCTGGCCGATGCCTTCAAGGCGAAAAACAGCCAGGTGGATGTGCAGCTGATGGCGACCTGGTCCCGCGCCGACCAGACCTATCCGTCCAGCGGCGCCTGGTATGGCAAGGACATCTATCAGATGGCCCTGGATGTGAATGCCGGCTATCAGCTGGCGGATGCCACCTGGGCCAACATCAGCGGCGTCATTCCGGTGGGACTGGCCTGGAACCGGGCGATGTCGCAAGGCTTTGCCGACATCAATCCCTACGATGGGATCGACCCAGGCAAGGTCAAGCTTTGGGCCAATGACAACTACCACGCCAGCATCTACGGCAGTTATCTGGAAGCGCTCACGGTGTTCGGCCACATCACCGGCCTGGACCCGCGCAGCCTGGGGGCCAATGAAACGTCCGCCGCCCAGCTGGGCCTGACGTCGGCGCAGGCGTCGGCGCTTCAGCAGCTGGCCTTCGAGCAGCTCGCCGCGCCGGTGCCGGAACCCTCCACCTACGCGATGCTGCTGACCGGTGCTGGCCTGTTGGTGATGTGGCGCCGCCGGCCCCTCAAGGCCGGACGGGCGCGCTCGGACTGACGCGGCGGGCTCGAACTGCGGCCCGCTCGGCTGGACGCGGACGCTCGCGGATCAGCGGGGCGCGGGCGTGAGTCAGCGGCGTGAGTCCGCGGCGTGAGCCAGAGAGTGGTCCCGCAGCCGCAGCCGCAGCCCCGTCAGCGCTGTGCCGTCAGCCCTGCGCTGCCAGCAACCCGACCACGGTGCCGATCACCAGCAGCGATGGCGGCGCGAGGCCTCGCTCCTTGACGAGTTGCGGCAGGGTGGCCAGAGACGCCGTCCACACCTGCTGCTCGGGCCGCGTCGCATATCGCACCACGGCCACCGGCGTGTCCGCGGGCAGGCCGGCGGCCTGCAGCTCGCGGGTGATCGTCTCCACACCGGTCATGCCCATGTAGATGACGACGGTCTGTCGCGGCTGGGCCAGCGCCGACCAGTTCAACGCCAGCGTGTCGTGCTGCAGGTGGCCGGTCACAAAAATGCAGCTGTGGGCATGGTCGCGGTGCGTGAGCGGGAAGCCCAACGAGGCAGCGGCCCCGACGGCGGCCGTGATGCCCGGCACCACCTGCACCGCGATGCCCGCAGCGACCAGCGCTTCCATCTCCTCGCCGCCGCGGCCGAAGACAAAGGGATCGCCGCCCTTGAGCCGCACTACCCGCAGGCCCGCCCGGGCCTTGTCCACCATCAACGCGCAGATGTCCGACTGGGCCCAGCTGTGGCGGCCGCCGGCCTTGCCCACGCTGATGCGCTCGGTGGTGGGGGGCAGCAGATCCAGCACGTCCGGGCTGACCAGCAGGTCGTGCAGCACCACATCGGCCTGCTGCAGGCAGGCGTAGGCGCGCAGGGTCAGCAGGTCGGCCGCACCGGGGCCCGCGCCCACCAGCGCGACGCTGCCGGGGCTCACCACCACGGCCGACATCACCGGTGCCGTCATGCGGCGCCTCCCGCGCCGGTGCTGTTGCAGCTCGGGGACGTCGCGGCGGCCGCGGAGGTCGGACCGCAGGCAGCTGGCGCATTGCAGGCGCCTTCGTCGTCGTCACTGCACCCGGCCTGGTGGAACACCAAATCTTCCACCGGCCGGCCGCCCCGCAGGTGCTGGTCGATGATGCGGTCCATGTTCTCGGGCGTCACGTTGTAGTACCAGGTGCCGTCCGGCTGCACGCAGACAATCGGGCCGCCTTTGCAGGCCGCAAAGCAGCTGGCGCGGGTCCGCTTGACCCGCAGCGGGCCCGACGTCAGGCCTGCGGCCTTGAACTTGTCGCCCAGGCTGTCGAACAGCGCCTGCGAAGCGCCATCGCCGGTGCAGCGTTCTCCGGTGCACACGAGGATGTGACGGCGGTATTCACCGACCTTGGGTTTGATGACGGGGGTGTCGCTGGAGGTGTCGCTCATGCGGCGTCCTCCTCGGTGGCGACTTCGGTCTCCGGCAGCTCATCGGGTTCATCCAGCACCGACTGGATGTAGTCCTGCGGCAGACGGTGACGTCGCGCCAGTTCCGCCACATCCGCACCCTCCGCATGTTCCAGCTTGACCTGCTGCAGCCAGCCCAGCAGGCCGGTCGAGAGCGAGCGGCCGGCCTTCTCCCCTTCGCGGGTGGTGCCGCCATCGGCCATGTCGTATTTGTTGGCATAGCCGCGTGGCGTCACCATCAGACCGTGGCGGATGAAAGTGTTGCTGTTGCCGATCAGCACAGTGCTGAGCATGCCGATGTCGGCTTCGGCCATCTGGTCGAGCGTGGTGAAGACGATGTTCTGCCGGCGCCGATAACCGCTCTTGACGATGGCCACCGGCGTGTCCGCGCGACGATGCCGCAGGAACAGCCGCTGCGCCTCGACGATCTGCCGTGTGCGGCGGCCGCTCTTGGGGTTGTAGAGGGCCACCACGAAGTCGGCCAGGGCCACTGCATCGAGACGGCGTGCAATCGTGGGCCAGGGCGTGAGCAGGTCGGACAGCGAGATGGCGCAGAAGTCATGCGTCAGCGGTGCACCGACCAGCGCCGCGCAGCTGTTAAGCGCAGACGCGCCGGGGATGATCTCCACCTGCACCGCATCGTCCGGGGTCCAGCCGGCCTGGAACAGCACCTCGTAGGTGGGGCCTGCCATGCCGTAAACGCCAGCATCCCCGGACGAGATCAGTGCCACCTTCTTGCCCTGCCGCGCCGCTTCCAGCGCGCTCACCGCGCGGTCCAGCTCTTCGGTCATCGACTTGCGAATGATCTCCTTGCCTTCGATCAGGTCGGCCACCAGCTTGATGTAGGTGACGTAGCCGATGACCACGTCGGACTCGGCAATCGCGTCGCGGGCCCGCTGGGTCATGTGATCGACGCTGCCGGGGCCGATGCCCACCAGCATGATCTTGCCGGCGGAGGCGTGGGGCGTGGTGGACGTGTGGGACGCGTCGGACGTGACGGAGAGGCTGGACGTGACAAAAGGATCGGTCATGGCGTCTTCCTTGCAATCGATACGGTTGCGTGGCGCTCGTCGCGGCCACGGTGACGAAGTTTTTCCACCACCAGGGCGGTCATCGGGGTGTCCGGGCCGGCGGCCAGCAGGGCGGCGGCTTCGCTGACGGAGGGCGTGCCGGTATGGCGGCGCACCGTCTCGGACGGGTTGGGCACCGGCACTTCGGCGAGCACCTCTGGCGTGAAGAACTGGATCGGCCAGCGGCGGGCGGCGGCGAGGTCCAGCAGCCCCTGTTCATCCGCCTTGATCGTGATGCTGGCCATACCGTCCACCTGGCTGGGCTGGGCGCCGGCCTGATGCAGCGCCGCATCCACCGCTTCCAACAGCGTGGCGAGGGACGTGCCGCGGTCGCAGCCGATGCCAAGGGTCAGCCGGGGCAGGGTCATGGGGCCGCTCCCGGGGACACACGCGCGGGGGAGGCCGCAGTGTCCACCGGCGGGCGGTACACCACCAGGCGCTCGTGCAACTGCGCCCACCGCGCTTCGGGCACCGGTGCGTGCGTGACCCACAGCACGGCGGCAAAGCGGGAAAGGTCGACCGCATCGAACCGGTCGAAGCGATGCACATTGGTCGGCAGCGGCGTGGGGCGGGTCCACCAGTCGGGGCTGCCGGCTTCCTGCACAAAGGCGATCGGCTCACCATTCACCACATGCGCCGACACCCGGGTGATGTTGATCTTGGGTGCTTCCACCCGCCAGCCGAGATGGCGGCCGAGAATGTCCACCGGAATCGTCTTGCCCACGTCCGACGCGGTGGTGAGCACCGGCGTGGCGCCGATCAGGTCGGCCACCCGCTCGCTCCATTCGTTGGCACCGCCGACATGGCCGGACAGCACCGGAATGACGAACTGGCCGGCATCGTCCACGACGATCACACCTGGATCCACGTCCTTGTCGCGCAGATGTGGCGCGATCAGGCGCACGACGGCACCGAGCGAGACGAAGAAAATGAGCTGGTCCTGCTCCGCAAACAACGGGGCGATCTGGTCCCGCAGGGCGCCCTCGTAAGCGTGGATGGTGTTGGGCAGGTCGGCGAAAGCCGGTGCGAACTTGGCAGAGGTGCACACCTGCGCCTGCGGCAGCGCCTCGGCCAGACGTGCGGCCTGCGCGGCGCCGTGTTTGGTGATGGCGACGATACACACGCGGGGTTCCGCGCTGGAGGGGATGGAATCAGTCATGTCGTGGGCAACGGGTCGGGGAGGGGACTGCTCTTCTTGAGACAGCCTTTGATGCGTTCACCGCGGATGCGGTGCGGGTTTTTGACGATCAGCAGCGACAGATAACTGACCTTCTCGTCGCGCAGGGCCAGCAGGTCGTGGCCGGAGATCCTCCGCTCGTCCGGCGCGCCCACACGCTCGATGAAGTGTGCGCCGGCCAGCAAGTCGCGGCGCTCCAGCCAGTCGATCAGCTCGGCGATCAGCGGTTTGATCTTCATCAGCACCAGGGTGTCGAAGTCCGGCAGCAGCCGGTCCACTGCGCTGACGCCGTAAGCGGCCGGCACGATGGCGACGGTGTCGTCCTGCTCGGCGAAGGGCGTGTCCACGCTGGCACAGGCGGCGGTGAAGGCATTCACGCCCGCGATGACCTGCACCGGCACCTCGGGCGCCAGCTGCCGCACCGTGCGGGCCAGATGACCGAAGGTGGCGTAGGTGCTGGCGTCGCCCTCCACGAGGAAGAGCACGTCCTTCCCCTGCTGCAACCAAGGTAGCACCGTGTCCGCCGCCTTGAGCCAGGCCCGGGCGAGCTTTTCGCCGTCATGGGTCATGGGGAACAGCAGCTGGGTGTGGGTGGCCGGCGGGGTCAGGCCGGCCCGCTGGACGATGTCGAAGGCATAACTGGGGGTCTTGCCGCTGCGGGCCGGATAGACCCAGAGGGTGTCCGTGCGCGACAGGGAGGACCAGGCGGCGCGGGTGATCAGGCCCGGATCGCCGGGGCCGAGCGAGACGCCCCACAAGGTGCCGCATGAGGTGCCGCACGAGGTGCCGCACGAGGTGCCCCCGGAGGCTCCCGCCGAGGCGGCAGCCGGGCTGTTCATCAACGGCTCATGCATCGGAAGCCTCCCGCGCCTGATCGGCCTGGCCGCGCCACGCCGACACGATCCACACCGGGTTCTCCGCCACCATACGGTGCATGTGCAAAATGGGTTTGCTGCGCGAAGCCTGGAGCTGCAGCACATCCCACTGCACACCCAGGTCCTGCAGCGATTGAAGGGCCGCGGTGGCCGTGGCCAGGTTTTCCAGCGTCACGAAGTTCATCACCAGCCGTCCCTGCGGTCGGAGACGCTCCAGGATCATGCCGATCAGCGTGGCCAGCTCTCCGCCCGATCCCCCGATGAACACGGCATCCGGCGCCGGCCAGCTGTCGAGGCCCTCAGGCGCCTTGCCGTGCTGCAGGCTGTAGTTGCTGATGCCAAAGGCTTCGTGATTGCGGCCGGCGATGGCCACATCCGCCTCATTCTTTTCGATGGCGAAGACATGTCCGCGCGGGCACAGCCGTGCCGCTTCGAGGCCTACCGAGCCGGAGCCGGCGCCGAGGTCCCACACGATGCTGTCGGCACGCAGTTGCAGACGCGCCAGGCTGACCGCCCGCACCTCCTGCTTGGTGATGAGGCCCTTGTCCGGTTGACGCTGGTGATAGTGGGCATCGGGCAGCCCGAAAGTCACCGGCCGCGGCGCCGGCACCTGTCGCCACAGCAGCACCACATTCAGATCGGCAAACTGCATCTGCGCAGCGTCGGCCGGCGACAGCTGCGCCAGCACCCGTTCCTGTGGCTGTTGCAGCCGCTCGGCCACGGCCATCTGGAAATCGTTGCCCAGCCCTTCCGCCAACAGCAGACGCGCGATGCGGTCAGGGCTGTTGCAGGGGCTGGTCAGCACCAGCAACCGATCGTGCGCGCGTAGCGCCTGGGCCAGCGGATACAGGCCGTGGGCGGGCGTGCTGCCCCGGACCCACTCGCCGGCATCCTTGCCATGCGCCGAGACGATGCGCGCATCCTGCCAGGCCAACCCGATGCGGGCGCAGGCCAGTTGAAGGGTCGAGAGGTTCGGATGAATCTCCAGCGCATCGATGCACAGGTGCTGCGCCAGATACGGCGCAATGCCGTGGCACAGCGGGTCGCCGGTGGCCAGCACCACGCAGCGCTGCAGTTGCTCGCGGGCGGCCCGGACCCAGTCGGGCACGCGGCTGAGCGCTCCGGTCAGGTCGTGATGCACCGCGCCGGGCTTGAACCAGTCGTTGAACAGCGCCAGGGTGCGGCTGCCGCCGATGACCACATCGGCCGATCGGATCAGCGCGCCGGCGGTGGCGCTGAGGCTCGCCATGCCGTCATCCAGGACGCCGATGACGTGGCAGGGGTTGGGATCTTTATCGGACATGTCTTGAGGGACCTCAGAGGTCGGTGCCGGTGTCGGCATCCAGCAGGTGGTCGATGCCGGTGCGGCCTGCGGTGACCGGCCGCTCCCGAAGGCGCGGCGGGCCGGACCGGACATCCGCCACGCATTGGCCGTTGAAATCGCAGACCATCACGCGCAGCGCAAAAGCCTGGTCGTAGCGGTCTGGCGCCAGCAGGGTGTCGATGGCCGCCTGCGCCAACGCATGGTGGAAGGCTTCCCCCAAGCCGCGCTCGACCATTAGCTCCGCCCCGAAGCGGGCGGTCTCGGCTGCGGCAATGGCCTGGCAGTCGTCCTCGCTGGCGCCGATGCGCCGCGCGATCTCGGCCACCAGGTCGGTGTCCACCACATTGCGGTTGGCGTGGGTGATGGTCTCGCCCTGCGCGATCTTGGTCAGCTTGCCCACCATCACCGCCAGCACCACCAGCTCGATGCCCTGGGCCACGACTTCGTCCAGTGCATAACGCAGGAAGTCGCCCATCTGGACGAAGCAGGCCTGGGGCAGCTCAGGCCGCTCAGCCCGCAGTGCGGCAATGGCGAAGCTCTCGGTCCGGCCGCCGGTGGTCAGCGCCACCAGGCCGTGACCGACGGTGGCCGCCACCTGGATGCTCTGCACCACGCTGGCCCGCCAGGCGGCGGTGGAATAGGGGCGCACGATGCCGGTGGTGCCCAGGATGCTGATGCCGCCGAGGATGCCCAGGCGGGCATTGGTCGTCTTGCGGGCCATCTCCTGCCCGCCGGGCACGCTGATGGTCACCGCCACGCCGTGCTCCGCCAGCAGCTGGGGCGCGGCTTCGCGCAGGTTGTCGGCAATGTTGCGGCGGGGCACCGGATTGATGGCCGGCCCACCCACCTCCAGGCCGAGGCCCGGCATGGTGACCATGCCGACGCCGTCGCCCGCATGGAAGGTCACTTCCTGCGCGCGGCCGGGCAGCAGTTGCAGATCCACGGTGAGGCGGGCGCCATCGGTGCAGTCCGGATCGTCTCCGGCAAACTTGATGACCATGGCGTGCGCCGCACCGTCTTCACTACGGCCGTCATGCACATCGAACCAGACCCGGTCGCCATTGGGCAACAGGCTCTCGATGCGCGTGGGCACCGCACCGCCCGCCAGCCCCAGCACCGCTGCACGCGCTGCCGCGGCCGCGCAGGCGCCCGTGGTGAAGCCGGTGCGGGTGCCGCGAGGGGCGGCGGGGTCCTGGTCCTTCATGCACGGGACTCCGCAGCGCCATCCACCGCATCGCGGCTCTCGCGCTGATGTGCTTCCGCCAGCGCCAGCAGTGCATGCAGGGCTGCGACGACGAGAGTCGATCCGCCCTTGCGGCCGCGGATGACGATCCACGGCACCTGCTGCACCTCGGCCATCAGGTCCTTGGACTCCTGCGCGGAGACGAATCCGACCGGCATGCCGACCACCAGGGCCGGGCGGACGCCTTCTTCACGGATCAGACGGACCAGTTCGATCAGGGCGGTGGGCGCATTGCCGATGCCGACGATGGCACCGTCCAGCAGGCCTTGCCGGTGGGCCTTGCGCATGGCCTGCACGGCCCGTGTGGTGTCCTCGGCCTGTGCGGCCTGGATGACATCGTCATCGCTGATGAATTGCCAGGGCTTCATGCCGAAGTGCGTCAGCCGCGGCCGGGACAAGCCGGAGCAGATCATCTCCACGTCCGCCACGATGGGCGTGCCGCCGCGCAGCATGGCGGCGACGCCGGCATGCACCGCTTCCGGATGGAAGTCCGTCAGGCCGTTGAAGTCGAAGTCGGCATTGGCGTGGATCATGCGGCGCACGATGGCCCATTGCGGCGGCGTGTAGGCATGCGGACCGGCTTCGGCATCGATGATGGAGAAGCTGTCATGCTCGATGGCCTGGCCGGCGCGCGTCAGCTGTTCGGTGACGGTGTTGACGGTGCTCATGCGGTCTGGCTCTCGTGCGGGTGCGCGTGGCTGTGGCCGTGGTCATGCGCGTGCCCATGCGCATGGTCGTGATCATGCGAGTGCCCAGGCGCCACTGCGCCTGCACCCGCCGGATGCACCTGAATCGTGTGCGTGTGCTCATGCGAATGACCGTGACCCGCCTCATGCGCGAGTTCCCGATAGGTACAGCCATCACAGGGCAGCCGGCTGTCGGGCACCTTGGCATCCAGGTCCAGGATGCGCTGCGACATCAGCTCGAAGATTTCCGGCTCGAAGCCGAAATGGTCGGTGCAGTGGAAACGCAGCTGCGGATACTGCTGGCGCAGGTGGTCCACCTGGCGATGGATGCGCTGCATCAGCGTGCCGGTGTAGAGGTAGTAGGGCAGCACCACAATCTGCTTCATGCCCAGCAGTGCCTGCCGCTGCACCACCCGCTCCAGCCGCGGCCAGGTGATGCCGGTGAAGGCCAGGTCCACCAATTCATGGTCGCCGGACTCCAGCAGCCAGCGCGCCATCTTGGCCATGTCGCCATTGGCACCACGGTCCGACGAGCCGCGGCCCAGCAGCACCACGCCGGTGGTGGTCGGGTCCGGCATGTCCAGCGCCTGCATCGCCTTGCGCAGGCGGCGGCGCAGGACGGTCAGCACCGGGTCACAGGCGGTGAGGTGCGGCGCCAGCAGGATCTCGGTCTGCGGATACGCCAGCCGCGTCTGCTCGATGGCTTCCGGCACCTCCATCTTGACGTGGCCGGCGGCATTCAGAATGAGCGGCACCACCAGCACCCGGGTGGACTGGCGGGCCGCATCGAGCAGCCCCTGATTCAGGGACGGCGAAGCAAACTCAATGAAGCAGACCTCGATCCGCCAGGTGGGCTGGCGCTGCCGCCACTGATCGGCAAAGGCCAGGATCTCCTGGTTGCCGGAGTCCTCGCGGGAGCCGTGACCCACAATCAGAATGGTGTCGGTGGTGCTGATCATGCGGTGGCCTTTCGGAATCGATGGGTGAAAGTGGGGTCGTAGAGCTTGGAGCGCACCAGCGTCTCCCAGTGACGCGATCCCAGCGTGGGGCTCGCGACGATCATGGCCTGGCTGACCACGCCGGCCTCGCGACAACGCTGCTTGATGTCGGCCAGCGTGCCGCGAAGGATGAGTTCCTCACCCGGCCAACTGGCCTTGTGCACGACCAGCATCGGTGCATCCTCCGGCCAGCCGGCTTCGCGCAGTGCGGCCTCGACCTTGTGGAGCAGGGTGATCGACAGGAAGATGCACATCGTCGTGTGATGCGCGGCGAGGGCGGCGAGGTCCTCACCTTCAGGCATCGGGGTGCGGCCGGCGACGCGGGTGAGGATCACGCTCTGGGTGACTTCCGGCAGCGTCATCGATTCACCGGCCGCGGCCATCGCGGCCATGGCGGACGAGACCCCCGGCACCACGCGCCACGGCACGCCGGCCGCATCCAGCGGACGGGCCATCTCGATCAGCGCGCCGTAGAGCGACGGATCACCGGTCTGCAGCCGCACCACCGTGCCGTGACGAGCTGCGCGGGTCACCAGCCATTCCGTCATCTCCTCCAGCGTCATGTCCTTGGAGTCGCGGATATCGCAGCCCTCGGGCGCGTAAGCGGTGGCGGCGCGGTCCACCAGGGAGCCGGCAAACAGCACGGCGCCGGCTTGTGCCAGCAGCTTCTGGCCTTTGACGGTGATGAGTTCGGGGTCGCCGGGGCCCGCCCCGACAAACCAGACCGTGCCGGGCAGGTCAGTGTTCATGGATCACGCTTTCTGAAGCAGTCACCGGCCGGGGCGCACGCAGCGCCGCCAGCAGGCGTTCGATGGAACGGGGCACCGGCACGGCCGGCAGCACGCCCTGGCGGACCAGTTCGGCATGCAGGGCCATCACCTCCGGCGGCGACTGGCCGACGTCGAGCCAGGCCTGCGGCTGTGTGAGCAGGGCGTCGACCGGGCGGGACAACTGGCAGCGGCCCTGCGCCATCACATGGATCTCGTCTGCCCAGTCGGCGGCGAAGGCCGCATCGTGGGTGGAGACGAGCACCGTCACGCCCTGGGCCACCAGGCCGTCGAGCAGCCGTTGCAGATCCTTTTGCATCGGCAGGTCCAGGCCGGCCATCGGCTCGTCCAGCACCAGCAGTTGCGGTCGCATGGCCAGCACACCGGCCAGACAGACACGCTTCTTCTGGCCGAAGCTGAGGTGATGCACAGGGCTGCGCGCATGGACCGACATGCCCACCGCAGCCAGCGATTCGGCGACCCGCTGCCGCACCTCCGCCTCCGGCAGCCCGAGGTTCAGCGGGCCGAAGGAGACGTCTTCCTCCACATGGGCAGAGAACAGTTGACGGTCGGGGTTCTGGAACACCAGGCCGACCTGCTGGCGCAGGCGGCGCAATCCGTCGCGGCTGTAGCGCACCGGTTGTCCCTGCCAGTGCAGCCCGCCTTGGTCGGGTTGAAGCAGGCCGTTGAGGTGTTGCATCAGGGTGGTCTTGCCAGCGCCGTTGGCGCCGAGCAGTGCATTGCGACTGCCGGCGCGCAGGGCGAGGCTGCAATCGTGCAGACCCTGGCTGCCGTCCGGATAGCAGTAGGAGGCGCTGCGCAGTTCGATGAGGGGCGTCATGCGGCGCCTCCGATTCGGGCCGCCAGCACCAGCGCGATCATCAGCAGCCCGCTGCCGAGTGCGACCGTGACATGACGCGAGCCCTGCGCCCATTGCGGCGTCAGGAAGCGCAGCTCGTCGGTGGCGTTGCGCGCATCGGCGGCTGCCTGCAGCGCACTGGCGCGGGCCCAGACCTGCACGGCCAGACAGCTGATCAGCAGGGCCATCGATCGCAGCGCCTGGCGCCGGCCGCCATAGCCCAGGCGGGACCGCTGTGCGGTGAGCCCGTCGGACCACGCCTCCCCCAGCACCGCCTGCATGCGGTAGGCCAGCACCATCAGGTCGAGCAGCAGCGGCGGCACCCGCAGGCGGCGCATCAGCCCCAGCAGATCGCCCAGCGGCGTGCTGAGCACCAGCAGCAGCAGGGCGGTGCAGAGCGCGGCGGCGCGGCTGACGGTCATCAGCACCTGCGGCAGCAGCTCCGGTGCGATGCGCCAGGCGAGTCCACTACCGGTGGGGAAGGCTGAGGCCGATGCGGAGGTTGATGCAGCGGCCGATGCCGCGCTGAATCCCGGTGAGACGGTCACCAGCATCGTGACGCAGGACAGGGCCAGAAACCCCACCGGCGCCGTCAACACCCGCAGGTAGGCGCGCCACGGCGTGCGGGCGCCGCCCAGGGTGATCACCGCCAGCAGCAGGGCCAGCCCGATCGCGGCGACAGGCGTCGCAGCGATCCAGGCCGCGGCCATGGCGCAGCTGCAGAACAGAGCCTTGGCCGATGGCGCGATGTGGCGCCACGGGCTGGCATAAGCCAGACGTTCAAGGGTCACGGTGGGCGATCAGTGCGGAGCGGAACCAGGCGGCGGCGCCGCCAGGAGCGCTGCGCCCTCTTGGGGCCCGGGAGGCTCCGGAGCCCCGGGAGTTCCGGGAGTGCCGTGAAGCAGGGGAGCTCCGGAATCCGCCGGCGCCGGTCCTTGGGCTGAAGCGGCGCCCACGCGGGCCCGGGCCTTGGACACCCCCAGCCAGTAGCCGATCACGCCCGCCCCCACAGCCGCCTGCAGGGCAAAGAGCAGCGAGGCAATCTCATTGCTGGACGGCTCCAGCACCGGGTGGAACCACGGCTGGTAGTCGGGGGCGATGCGGGTGATGGCCTGTTGCGCGCGGCTGTCCGCACCTTCGAAGAGTTCTCCGGCGGTGCCGGTTTCGTCCACCGGGCCGTGTCCCACCCAGATCAGCGGCACGACGGTGAGCGCGACCACGGCGGCCCACATCAGCCAGGTCCTGATGCGGCTGCCGTGGCTGCTGTTGCTGTTGCTGTTGCTGTTGCTGTTGCTGTTGCTGTTGCTGTTGCGGCTCATGGCGTGGCCCTCCGCAGCAAGGCCAGCACCGGCATGCGCTGCAATTCCCGCGCATTGAACTGCGCCATCGCATTGACCACCAGCACCGTGAGCAGCCCTTCGGTGATGGCCAGCGGCAACTGGGTGACGGCGAAGATGCCGGCGAATTTCTCGAAGGACAGCAGCACGCCGCCCACCGGATCCGGAAAGGCCAGCGCCAGTTGCAGCGACGTGGTGACGTAGGTGGCCAGGTCCCCCAGGCAGGCGGCGAGAAACACCGCCGGGCTGCGCGACAGGCCGGAGAGGCAGGCCAGCCGGAACACGCCGAACGCGACGAACGGTCCGACGATGGCCATGGAAAAGACGTTGGCGCCCAGGGTGGTGAGGCCGCCATGGGCCAGCAGCAGGGCCTGGAACAGCAGCACCACAAAGCCCACCGGCACCATGGCCGCAGGGCCGAACAGCAAGGCGCCCAGCCCCACCCCGGTGGGGTGGGAGCAGCTGCCGGTGACTGACGGCAATTTCAGGGCGGACAGCAGGAAAGCAAACGCGGCACTGACCCCCAGCAGCATCCGGTGCTCCGGATGCGCGCGCAGGCGCCGTCCGGCCGAAGCCAGGCCGATAGCCAGAAAGGGTGCGGACGCCACCGTCCACGCCAGCGCATGCTTGAAAGGCAGGAAGCCCTCCATGATGTGCATTCGATACCTCCCGTCGAATGGTTCAAACTGAACACCAATCGATCGGGGAACGGCGGCAACATCGGCAGCCCGCGGAGCTGCGCAGGCGCAGGGCGGGTCCGACAGCGGCTTCCCTCGCCCCGGGGAATGGTGCTGACATCTGCCATCGGGCCGGTATTCTGGCTCGCCGTCATCCTCACCTGCGCCTTCCCGTGAGATTCACAGTGGCTCGTGCAGGGTCGTCTGGCTTACAGCAGCGGGGGCTGCACCGGACTGGCGGTCGGAACTGGTCCGACCGCGTCACCGGTTTCCCGTTTAACGTTCCTCCCGGCAGGAAGGAACGCACCCAAGGCGAGGCGGATGTTACCTTAGCCCGCCACGCGCAGTTGCTCGGTCACCGCCAGACCTTCCATCGCCGGATCGGACACCGACGGCAGACCGGTCTCGATGTGGCCCGCGAAGCGGCGCAGGAAGTCCGCCTGTCCGCCCACCCGCACCGACACGTCATACCAGTGGGCGCTGGCGGCCACCGGAATGCGGACGACGCTGCTGCTGCGCGGCGGCACATTGACCGTCTGCGGCGGCACCTGGCGATACTTGTTGTGGACCACGGTGAAGCTGGCCGCCACCGGGCCGGTGTTGGTCAGGGTGAGCACCAGGTCGCCCGCAGCGGCTTCGGCGCGGGCCACCACGTCCGGATTGGGCTGGCCGGCTGCGGCGGCGCGACGGGCATTGCCCGCCAGATGCCGGTGGAAGCCATTGGGGCCGACCACCCAGAGGTCATAGGCACCGCTGGCCATCGGGCTGAAGCTGCCGGTGAGCTGCTTGCCGGCTTCAACGGTGTAGCGGCGCGGCAGTTCAGACAGGCGCAGCCGGTCATACACGTGGAAGACGGCAGCGGCACGCCCGGTGTTGTCGAAGCTCACCGTGACGCTGGTGGCGCCGAGCGCCGCCGAGGGTGTGATGCGGGCACTGACCTGCAGGTCATAGGGCAGGGGACGGGCCGGGCGCACACCGGCCGCCTGACGCGGGGCTGCGGTGCTGCCAGGCACCGGCGGCGTGGTGGTGTTGGGCAGGGCCCGGGCGCGGTTGGCCAGTGCCACCGTGCTCGGCAGCTTGGAGAAGAACTCGCTGTCTTCCGGATCGGCGAAGTTGAAGCAGGAGGTCAGGTCCCCGGCCACGGCGCGGCGCCAGGCGCTGATGTTGGGCTCCATCACCCCGAAGCGCGCTTCCACGAAACGCAGCACCGACGTGTGGTCCGCCACCTGCGAATTGACCCAGCCGCCCTTGCTCCACGGCGACACCACATACATCGGCACGCGGGGCCCCATGCCGTAGGGACGGTGCAGATACTGCGGCGACGAGCCGTTGAGGATCTCGTGATATTCACCCGTGGTGTCGACGGTGGAGGCACCGGCCAGCACCGCCTTGGTCTTGTCCGCATCCCAGGTCACGTAGGACGGCGCAGCGGGCGGCGGCACGTGGTCGAAGAAGCCGTCGTTCTCGTCGAAGTTGATGAACAGCACCGTCTTGCTCCACACCTCCGGATTGGCGGTGAGGGCGTCCAGCACCTTGGCGGTGTAGTCCGCCCCCTGGGCCGGGCTCGACGGGCCCGGATGCTCCGACCCCTCGGCCGTGGCCACGATCCACGACACCTGCGGCAGGCGGTTGTTCAGCACGTCCTCGCGCAGCAGGTCCAGGTCGCGGGTGGAGATGCCGCGGTCCTTCAGCGCCTGCGAATAGCCCGGGCGCTGGTACCAACCATCCCGGAAGGCCTTGAAGCCGGCCAGCGAGTTGTCGGTGAAGTTGTCATTCATGTTCTGGTAGACCTGCCAGCGGATGCCGGCGGCCTGCAGACGTTCCGGATAGGTGGTCCAGGTGTAGTCGTCCGCCGGGTTCTCATTGAACCAGTCGTGGCTGTTGTCGGTGGACGGTCCATTGCCCTTGCGAAGCGGGTCGTTGGTGCCGGTCCAGAGGAACAGACGGTTGGTGTTGGTGCCGGTCTGGGTGGCGCAGTGATAGGCGTCACACAGGGTGAAGGCATTGGCCAGCGCGTATTGGAAGGGCAGGTCGGTGGACTGGTAATGACCCATCGAATGGTTCTGCTTGGCGCGCGGCCAGGCATTCATGCGGCCCTGGTCCCAGGCGGCCTGGGCATCGTTCCACGAATGCGGTGTGCCGCTGACGCGCATGACCGAGAAGTTCTGCGTCGTGTTGAGATGGAAAGGGGTGATGGCCGGCACGGCGGTGCCAGCAGCGGTTGGCTGGGTCCAGACCGTTTTGCCGGTGATGCCGGCGGCGGGCAGGTCCGCCACCGGAACGGGGAAGGGATCCGCAAAACCGCGCACCCCATTGAGGGTGCCGAAGTAGTGGTCGAAGGACCGGTTTTCCTGCGTCAGGATGACGATGTGCTCAACGTCCTGGATGGTGCCGGTTCGCCGCGCTGCGGGAATGGAAAGGGCGCGTGCAATGGCGGGCGGGAAGCTCGCCAGGGCCGCAGTGGCGCCGGCCGTGCCGGCCATGGCGCGCAGGAAGCTGCGGCGGGCGGGCGTGTGGCCGGCGGGGGCGGTGTCCGCTGTGCCGGCGAGGTCGACTGCTTGGGAATCGAAGGGCTTTTGGCTCATGACAGGCTCCGGGCGATCAGACGGGACGACGGCGACGGGCGACGAAGGCCACGAGGCCCAGGCCGGCCAGGGTCAGCACCGCGGCACCGGGCTCCGGCACGGCCGAGGCGAAGGTGAGGTCGTCCATCACGAAGTTGGCAGGGTCGTTGCTGCGGAAGACCAGACGGTCCACCAGCCCGGCGTAGTTCGACGCCAGGAACACCGGCGAATCGCTCAGGTTCAGCGTCGCGGTGCTGGCCACCAGGGTGTTGCCGCTGTAGAGGTCAATGGTGACGGAGACGCCGTCATAACCGGCAAACCAGGCGCCGGTGAAGCTGCTGGCGGCGTTGAAGCGAATGGCGCTGGAATCGGAAGAGCCGTCCCAGCCGAGGGTCGCGCGACGGTTGCCGGAATGGGCCGCAAAGGGGGCCTGCTCGCCGGCATATTGGAACCAGCTGCTGCCGGACCAGTCGAGGCCGCCATAGTTGACCGGCACATACCCGTCGGCGCCGAGGTCATCGAAGTTGAGGACGGTGGCGGAAGCGGAGGCGGTGCCGAGGGCCAGTGCCAGCGGGATTGCCAATGGGATCGCCAGGCGGGAAGCGAGCAGGGAAAGAGAACGACGCATGAAAAAACTCCTGAGGTGCGGACCGGGAATGCGGCTGCATCTTCAGCAGGCTCTTTGACAGTCGGGTGAAGGCACTGTGTCAGCGTGCGGGCCGCTGACGCGCGGAGCCCGTCATTGCGCGGATGTGGTGGCCATGCGTGGAATCGCTGTCCCATGAAACAGGTCGGTTACCGCGATGTCGCAGCACTGTCACGGTGCGCATTCGCGACCGATTGCATTGAAATGCTTACGAATGGAGACGAAGTGAGGGTTGGCAGGGACACAATGTGACGAAGTGGTAAAGCGCTTTCAGGGAATATCGCGAGCCTTGTCTATCGCTCTCGATCGTCCTCATGAACTGCCCCCGCCCGCCTTTGAATTCCTGCATTGCCGCCCTGCTGGCGGCAGCGTCGCTGACGGCCTGTGGGGGAGGGACGGAGAAAGACTCGGGCACAGCCAACCCGGCTGCGCCGCCGCCGTCGGCCGCTCCGGCACCTGGACCAGCGGCGGGGCCGGCACCTGCACCCGCGCCTGCACCCTCGCCAGCACCAGCACCAGCACCAGCACCCGGTCCTTCGCCGGCCCCCGCGCCAGGTCCTTTGCCTGCTCCCGCACCGACCCCGGCGCCATCGCCATCGCCAGCACCCGCTCCGTCACCCGCTCCGTCACCCACGCCGGCGCCTGCGCCGTCCCCGGCCGGCGACCTGTCGGTGCCGGCCACTGGCAGCTTTGCGCTGCCGTTCAGCGTGGCCGCGGACGGCCGCATCCTGGACGCTCAAGGTGCCGTCGTCTCACTGCGGGGCGTGAACTGGTTTGGCTTCGAGACGCCGGACCTGGTCGCCCACGGTCTGTGGGAGCGCAATTACAAGGACATGATCACGCAGATGAAGACGCTGGGTTTCAATGCCGTGCGTCTGCCTTTCTGCCCGATGACGATCCGTTCCACCGGCCGTCCGAGTGGAGCGCTCAACACCAGCCTCAATCCCGACCTCGCCAACAAGACACCGCTGCAGGTGCTGGACCGTGTGGTGGCCGAATTCGCGACCAATGGTTTCTATGTGCTGCTGGACCACCACCGTCCGGACTGCAATGCCATCTCCACCACGCCGCAAATCACTGGGTATTCGCTCGATCAATGGGTGGCCGATCTGCAATTCGTGGCGGACCGCTACAAGAATGTGCCGAACGTCTTTGCCATTGACCTGAAGAATGAGCCGCACAGCATTGGCGGCGGCGGCGCCTTCTGGGGCACGGGTGACATCAACAATGACTGGAAGCTGGCAGCGGAGAAGGCCGGCAGCGCGGTGCTGGCCACCAACAGCCAACTGCTGGTGTTTGTGGAAGGCGTGTCCGACAACGGCGGCCGCTGTGAAAACACCGATGCCCACTGGTGGGGGGGCAACATCGAGCCGATCAGCTGCTATCCGATCGACTCGGCCAAGATTCCACGCAGCAAGCTGGTGCTGTCGCCGCATATCTATGGCCCGTCGGTGAGCAATCAACCCTATTTCAATGACGGGACCGGATTCCCGAACAACATGCCGGCCATCTGGCAGAACCAGTTGGGCCGCTTCATGGGGGACCATGCGGTGGTGCTGGGGGAGTTCGGCGGCAAGTTCGTCGACAAGGACCGCCAGTGGTCGGTGAAATTTGTCGACTGGCTCAAGTGCAAGGGCGTGCGCAACTTCTTCTACTGGTCCTGGAATCCGAACTCCGGCGACACTGGAGGCATCCTGCAGGATGACTGGCGGACGGTCTCCCAGGACAAGTACAACAACCTCAAGCGCCTGTGGGACGGATCGGCCGCTGACGCCAGCGTGTGCCGGTAAAGGGGGGCTAACTCAGCCAGGCCGGGAGAGGGCATCCGGCTCCGGGGTGTGACACACCACGCAGAGCTTGTTGCCATCGAGGTCCCTGAAGTAGGCGCCGTAATAGTGCGCGTGATAGGCCGGCCGCAGTCCGGGCGGCCCTTCATCCCGACCGCCACTGCCCAATGCCAGTGCATAGGCGGCATCCACCTGATCCCGTGTGACCACCTGAAACGCGATCATCGTGCCATTGCCGGCCATCGCGGGTTCGCCATTGATGGGACTGCCAATCACAAACAGGGGACGCAGCCCCGGCGACGTCTCCCAGCCCGCCCAGGGCCGGCTGAGATCGCAGAAGCGCTCGCGTGCGCCGATCAGGTCCATCAAAGGATCGTAGAACGCCTTGGCCCGTGCGAAATCGGTGACGCCGACGAAGACGTGAGAGAACATGCCCGCTCCATTCATGCCATGGCGTCAGCAGCTTACTCCAGGCGAACAATGAGCGTGCAAGGTTTCCGCGTGGGCGTCCCTCAATGCAGTGAATGGGGCCACTGCGCCCTATGGGTAGGCCCGCGTGAGCGGTGATGCAGGGCTTCCTTACCATTTATTGCGGGCCATTAACGACCCGTCAAGCACACTGACTGCTTCCCCAAGTCAACCAGGCATTGTCATCATGCGAGCTCTCCCCCGTCGATTCCTGCTGCGCACCAGTTGGGTGGCCCTGGCCTTCGGTGCCATGGCGCCGGCGCATGCGGCGCTCACCGTCCATGTGGCCCAGGACACCTGGTCGGGGGGCTTTTGCTCGCATGTGACCCTTCGGAATGCCGGCACCGCCGTCAGTGGCGCCTGGACCCTGCAGTTCGATCTGCCCGCCGGTCAGTTGAACAACAGCTGGAACGGCCAGTTCACCCGCACGGCCACCGGCTACGCGGTCAAGGGCGTGAGCTGGAACACCCCGGCAGCCGCGGGCCAGAGTTTTGAAGTCGGTTTCTGCGGCACCGGCAGCGCCCCGAGCGCCTCCAGCTTCCGCATCAGCGAGTCCGGGGCACCGGCGCCTGCGCCGGCCCCAACGCCTGCACCGTCGCCTGCACCGTCACCGTCCCCGGCGCCTTCGCCAGCGCCGGCCCCCGCGCCGACGCCCGCTCCCGCACCCGCTCCCACGCCCGCCCCGGCGCCTGCACCGACGCCCGCTCCCGCTCCGGCACCGGCGCCCGCCCCGACCCCTGGCGGTGATCTCTCCGTCTCCGCCACGGGCCAGTTCGCACTGCCCTTCAATGTCGCCACCGATGGTCGCATCGTGGATGCCAAAGGCGCCATCGTCTCCCTGCGCGGCGTGAACTGGTTCGGCTTCGAAACCCCGGACCTGGTGGCCCACGGCCTGTGGCAGCGCAATTACAAGGACATGATCGGGCAGATGAAGACTCTGGGCTTCAATGCCGTGCGTCTGCCCTTCTGCCCGACGACGATCCGCTCCACCGGCCGGCCCAGCGGTGCGCTGAATGTCGGCGTCAATGCAGACCTTGCCAACAAGACGCCGCTGCAGGTCCTGGATCGCATCGTCGCGGAATTCGCCACCCAGGGCTTCTATGTGCTGCTGGACCACCACCGTCCGGACTGCAATGCCATCTCCACCACGCCGCAGATCAATGGCTATTCATTGGACCAATGGGTGGCTGATCTGCAATTCGTGGCGGACCGCTACAAGAATGTGCCCAATGTCTTCGCCATTGATCTGAAGAATGAGCCGCACAGCATTGGCGGCAGTGGCGCTTTCTGGGGCACCGGCGACATCAACAATGACTGGAAGCTGGCGGCAGAGAAGGCCGGCAGTGCGGTGTTGGCCACCAACAGCAAACTGCTGGTGTTTGTGGAAGGCGTGTCCGACAACGGCGGCCGCTGCGAAAACCCGGATGGCCACTGGTGGGGCGGCAACATCGAGCCCTACAGCTGCTATCCGATCGACAGCACCAAAATTCCGCGCAGCAAGCTGGTGCTCTCGCCGCATATCTATGGCCCGTCGGTGAGCAACCAGTCCTACTTCAATGACGGCACGGGTTTCCCCAACAACCTGCCGGCCATCTGGCAAAACCAGCTGGGTCGATTCATGGGCCAGAACGCGGTGGTGCTGGGGGAGTTTGGCGGTCGCTTCACCGACAAGGACCGCCAGTGGCAGGTGAAGTTTGTCGACTGGCTCAAGTGCAAGGGCGTGCGCAACTTCTTCTACTGGTCCTGGAATCCGAATTCGGGTGACACCGGCGGCATCCTGCAGGACGACTGGCAGACCGTCTCTCAGGACAAGTACAACAACCTGAAGCGTCTGTGGGACGGCTCGGCGGTAGACGCGAACGTCTGCAAATAAGCCGGCGCGCGGCGGCCCCGTTCATCAACGGCGGCCGCTGTGCGAGCCGGCCGCGCGGATGCAGTCACTGCAGTCGCTGATGCATCTGACGCCGCTGCGTGAGTCGACCGCGCCGCTGCAGTGACTGCGGCCGCAAAAATGCCGCTGACCCCGCTGACCCCGCTGATGCGGTCTTTCAGCCGCGCGCCGCAGGCCGCAGGTAATAGACATCGAATTCACCTTCGTGGGTGAATTCGAATCCATGGCGCCGGTAGAACCGGTTGGCGTCACTCTGCTTCAGAGCGCCCAGCCGGATGGCGGCGCCTGCTTCATCCGCCTGCGAGCACAGCCGCTGCAGGACGGCACCGCCAATGCCGCGACCCTGCACCGCCGGATGCAGATACAAATGCTCCAGGTGCCAGGTCGGCGCCTCCTGCGATGGCTCTGTCGGCACGTTGTTCCGCGGCTCACTGGGCGGCTCACTTGGCAGCCCGTTCGGCGGCCCATCCGACGGCTTATTCGGCGGCTTATTTGGCGACTTATTTGGCGACTTATTTGGCGCTTCATTTATCGCGGCATTCGAGGCCTCACTCGTCGCTTCTCGTCGCAGCACCAGGAACCCCACGAACGCGCCGTCCAGGTGAATGCTCGACGTCTGCGCAGGCACAAAGCTGTTCAGAAAACGCTCACGCGCACGCACCGGGTCAAAACGGCCGACTCTTTCGAGACTCTCGCGCATCGCTTCCACCCGCAATGACGCCAGGCGGTCGGCATCGGCCGTTGTGACCGGTACCAGAGTGATGAGGGGGTGGGTTTGCAGGGACATCGGAGGGGGCAAAGGGTGGGAGTCTCCGGGCGAGAATCATCCTCCAGGGTCCCGATGGGATCCTTCGCATGAACGCTGCCCGGTGAGTGACTGATGCATCTGTTGAGGCTGATTGTGCTGTGTGCGCTGATGGGGGTCGGCGGCGGCTGCCTGGCCCAGCCGAACGCGTGGCGGGTGCTGGTGCATGCCAGCGGCCCCTACGACCTCAGCGAGCGGTATGTGCGGGAGCTGATCGCCCTGGCGCTTGAGAAGGGCAACCCGCCCGGCACCGAGGTGCAGATCGACCTCACCGAGCCGATGAGCAAGTCCCGCGCCATCGCGGTGCTGAGGGAGGGCCAGCGTGCCGGCTTTGTGTTGAACATCGCCGGGCCAGTGGCCGACGCACCACTGATCCGCATCGGCATGCCCACCTTCTTCGGCGTGTCGGACTACCGCATCTGCTTCGGGCGACCGGGGCTGCAGCGGGAGGTGGATCGCATCCGCAGCGTCCGCGACCTGCAGCGCTACACCTTCGCCCACGGTCTGGGCTGGGCGGACACGCCGGTGCTGCGCGCCAATGGGCTGCAGGTGCTGGAGGTGCAGCGCATCGATTCCATTTTCAAGATGATGCGTCTGGGCCGCGTGGACCTCTTTTGCCGCAACCTGCTGGAGGTGCTGCCGGAAGTGAGCGCCGCGCCGCCGGACGTGAACGTGCTGGACGGATTCCTGCTGCGTTATCCGGCGCCGCATTACCTCTATGTCCACGAGCGGGACCGGGCACTGGCCGAGGTGCTGCAGACCGGCCTGACCGCCGCCGTGCGCGACGGCTCCGCGCAGGCGCTGCTGCGCCGTCATCTGAAGGCCACGCAGCAGCGATTCGATCTGAAGAGCCGCCGGGTGATTCCACTGGCCGGCGGTTATGACTATCCGCATGAGGGCCTGCCACGGCTGGAATTCCTGCCGTGACCGACCGCCTTACGCCGAAGCCTGCCCCTGCAGCACCTTGAGAATGTCGTAGCAGGCGCCCATGGTGTGATAGTCCACCTTGCCGGCGGGGCTCTTCTCATCGCTGTACTTGCGATTGGTGCGGTCGAGGATGCGATACCAGGCGCCATGCTGGTGATCCACCAAATGGGTCCAGCTGTAAGCCCAGAGGCGCTCATACCAGTTCCAGTAGACCGCGTCGCCGGTGCGGGCGGCCAACAGGGCGGCGGCCGCCATGCTTTCGGCCTGCACCCAGAAATACTTGTCGGCATCACAGACGGTCAGATCCGGCGCCAGTGAATAACACAGGCCGCCGTGCTCCGGGTCCCAGCCGTGACGCACGGCCACCTGGAAGAGTTTCGAGGCGGTCGGCAGCATCCAGCTCACATCCTGACCCAGCGCGTCGCCATGGCGCTCCAGCTGCAGCAGCAGCTTGGTCCATTCGGTGAAGTGACCCGGCTGGTAGCCCCAGGGGCGGAACAGGTTGGCCGGATCATGCTTGTTGAACATCCAGTCCGGCTGCCAGTGGGTGTTGTAGTGCTCCCAGATCAGTCCGCCGCAACGCTCGGCCTGGCGACGGGTGATGTGGCCGGCAATCAGCGCCGCCCGTTGCAGGTAATGGGCCTCGCCCGTCGCGTCGTACGCCGCGAGCATCGCTTCGCAGGCATGCATGTTGGCGTTCTGGCCCCGGTAAGGCGAGAGGGTCTGCCAGTCGGCGCTGGCCTCGTCGGCATACAGGCCGTCCGCCGCATTGAAGAACCGGCGCTCCATCAGTTCGAAGGTCTCCGCCAGCCAGGGCCGCGCTTCCTCCACGCCCGCCATCACGGCATGCGCATACGCCAGCAGCACAAAGGCCATGCCATAGGCGTGACGGGTGCCGTCCAGCACGGTGGCGTGACCCTGTCGCCAGTCGAGCAGCCAGGTGTAGCCGCCCTGCACCGGGTCGAAGTGGGCGTCGCGCAGGAAGCGGACGCCATGCCTCACGCCTTCGAGATAGGCCGGATCACCAAAACGGCGGAAGGCCATGGCGTAGGTGAAGACAAAACGGGTGCTGCTCACCAGGTGACGCTGATGCGCGTCGTAGACGGTGCCGTCGTCCTTGAAAAAGTGGAAGAAGCCGCCGCTGGGGTCGATGCAGCGCGGGTGATAGAAGGCCATGGTGTGGCTGACGTGGGCCAGCAGGACGTCGGGGTCGCGGAAGTCGGGCAGGTTGGGCATGGATGCAAGTCGTGTGGGTGGAAGAGCCGGGACGCCGGGCAACGGCTGTGAAGGGGTTGTCTGCAGTGGCGGAGGACCGGCGCAGCTAATCGATGCAGGAGCTGTCCCGCACCACCAGCGTCACCGGCATCACCTGTTCCTGCGGTGCATCGCCGGGCGCTGCCTGCAGCAACATCGCCAGGCCCTGTGCGCCGAGCGCTTCCTTGTCCACCCGCACCGTGCTGAGCGGTGGATGGGCATGGGCCGCGGCGCTGATGTCATCAAAGCCCACGATGGCAATGTCCTGCGGCACCCGCAGTCCGGCGCCCAGGCAATGCTGCATCGCCACCAGGGCGGCGCTGTCGTTGAAGCAGACGACGGCATCCGGGCGTTTGCGCAGTTGCAGCAGTTGGCGCATGGCCGCGGTCACACCAGCATCGCCATCGCCCAAATGGGCGGCGACCACTTCCAGGTCCGGGTCCGCCTGGATGCCCGCCTCAAACAGCGCCCGGCGATAGCCCAGCGCCCGCTGATGCAGGCTGTAATGCGCGGGCGAGCCGGTGATGACGGCGATCTGTCGCCGCCCGGTCCGCAGCAGGTGGCTGGTGGCCTGAAAGGCGCCGTGCTGGTGGTCCGGATTCACCGAAGGGATGCCGTGACGGTGCATGTCCACCAGCACCATCGGTTTGCCGGTGCGGCGCAGGCTGTCCAGGATTTCCGGCTCGAAGTAACCGGCGCACAGATAGGCGTCGAGCTGCTGCACCCGGGACTGGTCGATGACCCGGTCGGTGGGGCCGGCCACGATGAAGGACAGCGTCAGCCCTTCACGGCGGCAGACGGCTTCCGCCCCATGCAGCACCGACGAGAAAAACGGACTGGAGGCCAGGGTGTTGTGCTGGCTGTGCAGCAAAAAGCCCACGCGCCGCAGCCGGTGTCGCCGCAACTGCGACAGGTCATAACCCAGCTGCGTGGCCCAGTCGAGCACGATCTGGCGGGTGTGCGACGACAGCCCCGCCTGGTTGCGCAGCCCGCGCGACACCGTGCCGATCGACAGGCCGGATGCCTTGGCAATATCGCGGATGGTGACGGCGCTCATGGGTGACGGCAATTCTTCAGGGCGCGGGGAGCGCCGGTCAATCGAAGCCGTCGATTCTGACGCGTTGTTTAGTGATGTTTACAAAACAACGGCCATGGTGGGGCCGGGCGCTCAGGCGTGGACAGGGGGCGTGTTGTCCTGGGCTGCAGCCTGGGCGGCCAGCTCGGCCGCCTTGTCCTCAATCGCCTGCCACAGGGTGGCGCTCACATCCTTGGCGCCGGCGAGGCCCGCGCGGCCGGCATAGTCCACCAGCATGCCGCAGGTGACCTGGTCCTGAGCGGGCGGGCAGACGAAGCGGTAGAGGTTGCCGGAGCTGGTCTTGGCAATGCGGGCCACCCGGTCCACGCCGCTGAGCGAGGAGGTGATGCGCACCGTGCCCGGGCCCAGCTCGCTGGCGATGTGAAGCTTGCCCATGGGGGAGCGGAACGCCCGCCAGGGGCCCAGCACCACCATCGACGCCGGTTCACTCAGGAGAGCATCGCTGTCGCGATCGCCGCTGGCATTGCTGCGGCCATTGCTGCTGGCATTGCTGCGGGCGTCGCTACGGCCATCGCTCTCGCTGCTGCCAGGGCTTTCGCTGTTGTTGGACTTGCCGATGTCGGACATGAAGTGCGGACCAGAGCGTGCGGCCGGGGCGCACCAGACCTGCCAGTCTAGCGAGCCCCTCGCCAAAGGGGTTATCCAGGAGGGTATCCAGGGCTTCTGTGTGTTCCCAGATCGCCCGTCACGCGGTGTAGCGGGCGCTGAGTTTGGTGTAAAGCGGTTTGCCCTTGCGCAGTTCCACGGTGAAGATCTGCTTGGAACGCATGCGGGCCAGCGTGCGGCCGCCCAGGCCGACTTCTTCCACCACGTCGGTCTGCACGTCCGCCGATTTGCCGTCGGGCGACAGGACCAGCGACTGGATGTGCAGGTTGATGTTGACCTGCATGCCGGTTTCATTGGCCTTGGCGAACGATTCGCGCAGGTAGTCGCACCACTCGCCCTTGCTGAAGCTGCGGATGTCGGAGCCGGAGAACTTGAACAGCACCAGGCGGATGTCCGCATCGTCGGCGATCTGGTCGCACAGCGCGGTGGCATTGCGATTGGCCGACGCCTGAAGTCCGGTGTGGATCATGTCCTGCACCATCTCCTCGTTCAGCTTGGCCGGCTTGCAGCCAGTGGCCAGGGCCGCGAACAAGAGCGTGGTGGCAATCAGCCCGACGGGGCGTGGAAATGTCCAGCCAGCAATGGCCATGATGTGGATCCTCCCGGTGGCGCGCACTGGCGGTGGCCGGGCCGGGACCCTGCAAAGGGCCGAAACAGCCGGGACCCGCTCCGCTCCACAGGCGGACGGCGCATCTCGTGTTGGTGAAGCCGCCATTCTGCCTTTTTTCAGGCGGCAAGCGCCGGTTTCAGCCTGCGCCGAGCTTCAACTCCAGGACATCGTCCCCCAACGTGTCGCGTTCTCCCGTCGGCGTCCAGCCCAGGCGCCGGTAAAAACCGAAGGACCGGTGGGCCGGATTGGACGAGCAGCCCAGAAACAGCCTTTGGTGACCCAGCGACGCCAGATGCGCCACCGTGGCGTCCAGCAGCTGCCGGCCCAGGCCCTGGCCCTCCCACTGCGGGAGCAGGGCCAGCACCACGATTTCGCCGGAATGGGCATCTCCGAAGCAGTAACCGGCGAGCGGCGATCCGGAGGGGGCCACCGCCACGAAGCCAGGCAGGTCGCCTGCCCGCACCTGTGCCGACCAGGATGCTTCGGTGATGCCGAGCTCCGCCAGGCGCGCCGCGGAGACCGCGTTCTCACGGGTGCGGCCTCTCAGATCGATGCAGGCGGCAATGTCGGCGGGCAGGGCGGGGCGCAGGGTCACGGTGGTCATGTCCCAGCATACCGAAGCGCCGGGTCGCTGCGATAGAGTGGCAGGCGCATGAAATACCGACTCTTCCTGCTCGATCTCGACGACACCCTGCTGGACTTCCAGGCCTCGGAACGTGAGGCCTTTGCGCGGCTGCTGAAAAGTCTCGGCCATGACGGGCCGCTGGAGGCGATGTATCGCGACTACCAGGCGATCAACCAGTCACTGTGGCGGCAGTTCGAGCAGGGCGCCGTGGCCAAGGAGGTGCTGAAGGTCGAGCGTTTCCGGGCGACCTTTGCGCGGCATGCGCCGGGCCTGGATGCGGCGGTCGCCAGCGAGCACTATCTGGACACGCTGGCCGACACGGTGGTGCTGATCGACGGCGCGCTGGCGCTGTGCGAGCAACTGGCCGCGCATGGGGAACTGGGGGTCATCACCAACGGCGTGGAGCGCATCCAGACGCGCCGGATCGACGCGTCCGGCCTGTCGCGGTTCATCCGGTTCGTGGCGACCTCGGAAGCCTGCGGCCATGCCAAGCCGGATCCGCGTTTCTTCGAAGATGCGGTGGCCCGGGCCCGCCGGTTCCATCGGCCGGAAACGGTCATCATCGGCGACCGGCTGGATGCCGACATCCTGGGCGCGCAGCGGTTTGGCATCGACAGCTGCTGGTTCAATCCCCGCGGCCTGCCCAATGACACCGCCAAGGACGCCCCCGCGCTGGGCGCACCGCAGGGCGCCATCCTGCCGACCTGCGAAGTGCGCCGGCTGGACGAAGTGGTGCCGACCCTGCGCCGCGTGTCAGCGCGCCAGACGTGAGGCCGGCTTGCGGACGGGCATCGTCTGAGTCCGTTGCGGCGTCGCCGCCGCCCGGAGCGCCGGCGTGTCACCCGGTTCCTGCATGAAACGGGCCCGCTTGCGGATCCGCAGGTAGCCCTTCTTGCGCAGCTGACGCACGGCGGGATAGCTGATCAGGGCGCCCACCGCCGTGGCGCCGCCCCAGGCCGGCACGGCCATCACGAAGCTGCCGAACACCTCGGCACCCCGACCGCCGAACGCATCCGGCCAGAAGCACATGGCGGCAAAGGCGGACACGCCGCAGACCGCCGCCAGGTTGATCACCCGCATCGGGTTCAGGAAACCGCCCAGCAGGGCACCGGCCAGAAAACCGCTGAAGATCCAGTGCTCGAGGTGAAACGCTTGCATGGGGACAACCGGGTGAGGCAAAGACGGGTGAGGGTTATTTGTGGGCGCTGCGCTGCAGCGCGCTGGCCAGCACTTCGGCGGCCGACGCCACCACGAAGGCGGCGAGCAGCTCCGGACTGCTGCTGAAATGGCTGGGGTGGGCATCCCGGCGCAGGTAGTCGAGTCCCGCCTGAAAGTGGTTGCGCACCCGGTGATGGGAACGCGTCATCGCCGTCTGGCTGAGGTCGATGTCCACGCCGGGGCCCTGGTCCACATCCAGGTCCAGGGAATAGGACGACACGGTATCGACGAATTCCGGATGCACATCCCCCAGCCGCGCATCCTCATCCACCGAGGCGGCGGTCGGCAGTCCGGACAGCACGATGGTGTCCACCAGGGCATTGAGCATGCGCAGGCATTCATCCAGCTGACCCACCTGCAGGCAGACACGCTCCATGGCCGCGGCATAGTCCGCGTCGCAGGCCAGACGCACGGGATCCACCGAAATGGCATGGTCTTTCAGCAAACTCTGAATCTTGACTGCCGTTTCAATGCGTGCCGCGAGTGTCATGACCGTGCGCCCTGGTGTTTGTTGGAATGGAAGCGGAAGGGGAATGCACGGCACTATCCGCGTGAAGCGTTTCACACCCGTTTCCGGGCCCAACCACCGCCGTTACGGGCCCCGCCGTTGCGGTCTCAGGGTTCTTCCGGAGCGCGGTGTTACACCTGCCGAAACGCTGCTGAAACGGTTGTTACCGACACTTACCCCAGCCCCCGCTCCACCCTCAGCCGACCTGCCCTCCCGACCATGCAAGCCCCTCAGACGACGTCCTGGTACCGAGCCGTGGGTCGCGCACTGTTTCGCCGTCTGGGGCTGAAGCCGCGCCCGGGCGTGGCGGTGGAAACGCGTTCGTTCGCGGCAACGCATCCGCAAACACCGGCCCTGGCCACCCCGCAGCCGACGCCGCTGGATCGTCGGGCGGTGCCCTTGCGGGTGGATGCGCTGCGGGAGGCCTTGCAGGCGCGCCCGGCGCTGCGGGAACAGCACGGCCATCTGGTGCTGCTGGAATTCGCCTGCGCCACCAGCGGGGACGATCCGTTTTCGCGCCTGCCGCCCCGCACGCTGGATGTGGCCATCCGCCAGCTGGAACAGGCGGCCCGTCAGTCTCCGACACTGGATGTGCTGCGCCTGCAGCTGGACCGCCATCTGCAGGAGCGGCGGTCGCGGGTGGAGGCGCTGCTGAGCTCGGGGGATGCGGCGCTGGCGGCGCCGACCGTGGCACCGCTGTCAGCGGAAGATCGCGCCGCGGCCATGACACCGGCCTGGCGGGATACGGTCTTCATGGACACCGAGCCGCTGGATCGCGGCCCGGACCGGGTGCAGACCGTCTGAGCCGGTGACCGCCGTCAGGCCTGCACCCGCACCGGCGTGAGCCCGTGCCGACGGTCGGGACCGGCGGCTCGCCTCACCCTCGCGTCGCCACCGGTCGATCGCCACTACCCGCCGGTCGCGATCCGCCGTTCGTAATCCGCCGCCCGCGCCATATCCGCGGCCATGCGCCAATGGTGGGCCAGCTCCACCGGCGTGGCGCCATGGCGCTCGAGCACCGCCGCCACTTCCCCGTGCATGAACTGCCGCACCGTCTCCGGCACCGATTCATACACCACCGTTTCCAGCAGCGGAAACGCAAAGCCCTTGGCATCGAACACGCCGGCCAGCAGCAGCTCGTTCCATTTTTCGGCCACCCGCCAGGAGGACAGGCCGGTGATGTCCGAGGCCATGCGCACCGAGAAACTCTCGCCGGCGACACTGGCCAGCCGCGCCACGCCCTCGGCGGTGGAACTGCAGGAGCCCAGCCGCTGCAGCAGCAGCGAACGCATCGCCGGTGTGGGCACGCCCACCAGGCTGCCCTGATCCTGACAGGCCTGCAGCAGGCCCATCAGGATGGCGGGCGTGCCGCCGCTCAGCCGGATGGCTTCTTCCACCAGTGGCTGTGGCAGCACGCTGCCGTCTTCATTCAGCATGCGCTGCACCGAGGCGTTGGTCAACGCCGCCGGCTGCACCAGCTTGAGCCGCCCGGACGCGGCCAGCTTCTCGCACAGTGCCCGCAGGCGACGACGGGCCCGCATCGGCCGGTAGGCCAGCACGAAGTCGCACCAGGGCATCAGCGCAGCGCTTTCGGTGATCAGCACCGACAGCACGTCCAGGCTTTCGTCGTCACACAGATGCAGGTCGTCGACCAGAATCGCGGTGCTGCGCTCCGGCCGGCTCAGCTCGATGATGTGGATCGCCGATTCCAGCAGCGACCGGGTGCTGGCCGGTGAGGCCAGTTCCCCGTGATGCGCCGGATCCAGCCGCTCCAGGAAGCGCTCCGCCTTGGCCAGGCTCTCCGGCAGGTGGTCGGGCTGCGACCGCAGCCGCTCCATCAGATGCAGGGTGATGCGATGCAGGCTCGCAAAGGGCCGGCTGCTGTCCTGCTCGGTGATGCGCCAGTACAGGTCGCCCCGCTCCTGCGCCACATGGCGCAGCAGGGCTGACTTGCCCATGCCGCTGGGTCCCTCCACGATCACCACCCGGCGGCGGCTGATGGCCTGGGTGATCTGTTCGATTTCGGTTTCGCGCTGGATCAGCCGGCCGGTCTGCGCCAGCTGCTGGCCCTCGGCGCGGGAACGCAGGATCTGCCGATGCAGCTCCACCGTGGTCCGGCTGGGATGGGTACCGAGCTGCTCCTGCAGTTCCTTGCGGCAGCGCTCGAACACGGCCAGCGCGGCGGACCGGTCGCCCTTGGCGACCAGCGCCTTCATCAGCTCCTGATAACCGACCTCGCTCAGCGGATTCAGGCTGATCAGCGTCTCGGCCAGCGCCATCGACTGGCTCAGGTCCACCGCTTCGCCGGCCCGCTCGAACCAGGCGATCAGGCTGCGGGTGAGCCGCTGCTCCATCTGGCCGCGGGCGGTCGCGAGCCACTGGGCGGCCTCGGTCAGGCCTTCGGGCAATTCAAGGCTGGACAGCAGCCGCAGACCGGCCGCGCCAGCGGTGAGGCAGTTCATCACCAGCGCATGGTCGGGGGCCTGGACATCCACCCGGATGTGCGGCGCCAGTTCGATCACATCCCCGGAAGTGAACAGCTTCAGGTCGAAGGTCTTCTGCGTGCGATGCAGCAGCACCCGCAGGTTGGTGCGGGCATTGCTGCCGGACTGCGGCCAGAAGAGGTCGGCCGCCCGGGTGCGGGGCATGCCGCCTTCCAGCGCGACCATCGCCAGCAGCGTCGCGACCCGGGCATCGGTGATGCGGGTGACGGTGCCGTCGTCGCAGCGGCATTCGGCTTCGCCGAGCAGCCGCAGCAGCGCACTGCGCTCGACGACGTCTTCGGACACGGGAGAGTCGTGGCTCATGTCGGATGCGATCAGATCGGGGTGGCCAGGCCTTCACGGAACAGGCGCAGCAGCGCCCGACGTGTCAGCTGATGGGTGCCGCCGCCATCGGTCTCGCCCTCGAAGAGGAAGATCTGGCCGTCTTCCGCCAGTTCGACCAGCCGCACCTCGACCCAGGTGCCGGCCAGGAACAGCTCGATCAGGTCGTCTTCCTGCAGGGCGTTGACGCAATGTTCGGCATCGGAGGTCGGCATCGCGGTGGTGAAACCGACGGTGGTCTCGTCCACCGCGGACCAGCCCTTGCCGCCCGAGGGTGCACCCCAGAAGTCCTTGCGCGGTGCTGGTGTGGGGGCAGGCGGCGGGGGCAGGGTACTGTCCAGCGCGCCGATGTCGCTGTCGGACCATTCCTCGCCTTCGCGCGAGATCATGCCGGTGCGATCGAGGATGTCGGTCAGCTCGTATTTTTCGACGCTGGGCACCGCCACGCAGGTGATGCCGCGCTCCAGCAGCTTGAGCAGCTCCACCTTTTCCTGCAGGCTGGCCGGATCGGCGGTGAGGGTGTCCCTCTGGACCGCGTGCAGCATGCGGTCCACCGCACCCCACAGCTCGGCATAGGCCGGAGACTTCGCGCCCTCGGACACCTCCACATGCGCCAGCGCTTCCGCCCAGTCCACCAGCAGGAACTGGCGCAGGCGGTAGGGAATCTCCTGGGCCGCGATGGCTGCGTTGATCCGCTCGCGATGGCGGTTGATCGACACGCTGCGGATCTGGCGCCGGCGCTCTTCCAGTCGCGCAAACTGCATCGACGCATGCCGGCGGCTTTCCACCAGCTCGGCGGGGCGCTCCTTCAGATACCGGCGGATGCGCACCAGCGCCTTGTCCAGCTCATGCGGTCGGCTGGGGTCCATCTTGAGCAGGGTCTGGATGATCTGGTCGGCGAAGAGCACGAAGTCGTCATGCACCACGCGGTCCTTCAGGCAATGCTGCAGCGCGTACTGCACCAGCGTGCCCGTGACATCCCACATTTCATGCTGGGCCGAATACAGCGACGAGGGCGTGCCGAAGGCAAAGCGCAGCACGCCCAGCTGAAGACCGCTCAGCACCCGGCGCAGTTCATGGGTCAGCCGCACGTCGCCCAGGATGTCCTCGACACTCCGGATCAGCCGGGTGAACACCACCTCGCCACCCGCCTTGGGCGAGCCGGCGCGCGGCGCCGGGCTGGCCTCGAAGGGGCGTCCATGCATCGGTTCGAGTTCCAGCGACAGCGCCGGAGCGTCCGGTGCAAGGCCGGCCAGCACATCCACCGGGATGGCATTGCGCACCGCCGACTGGCGCTGGATGGCCAGCGGCCCGACATCCGTCTGCCCGGCCATCCACTGGCCCAGCGACGCATAGACGCTGCGCGCCATCGCGGTGGTGGCGTCCAGCGACACCCGCAGGCAGGCGGCCCGCTCGTCCCGTTGCAGCCCCAGGTCTTCGGCCAGCTTCCAGATGGTGCGGGCGATGGCTTCGGGATGGAACGGGTTGCTGCGTTCGGAGAATTCCTTGATGGCGCCGGCCAGGGCACGTTCGACGGCGCGGATCTCCCATTCCGCCACCGAGAAGATGCCGGTGACCAGGCGCGAGATGCCGATGCTCTCGCTCACCACGTCGTCGTCCACCAGCTCCATTTCGCTGGGCAGCAGCGTGGTCGCGGCGCCCAGGCGGGGCTCGCTGCAGCGTTCGTTCATGCTGGACAGCAGCAGGCTGACGATGCGGTCCGGCGCGCTGTGCTGCCAGCGGTCCAGCGCCCGTTGCACATGGAAGAGCCGGTTGGCTTCGCCGACGCTGTCGGCCCGGTTCTGGGCACGTTCCAGCGCGGCACCGGTATCGCTCACCCACTGCGCAGCGGCCACCACCAGGTCGGCGCGGCAGGCATCCATCCATTCACTGGGCAGGGGCAGGGATTCCATCTTCAGCGGTCAGACTCATGGGGGCAGGGCGCCATCGCTCGCGCGGTCGCGAATTGTCTGTATCCGCTTCCTTTCGACTGTTTCGAGGCTGTCTGTTTTTGAAACAAGCTGTAGGGACTGGCGGCGGCTCGCGCCTGCGAGCCCCACCGCATCGGTGCATTGTCCCGGCATGGGCCGCATCACGCCGGTGCGTAGCCCGCCCGGGTGAGGAACCCGACACACTTTTGACCGGGCGGTGCGCGGCGATCGCACGCCCTTTTGGATCACTCTTCCCCCCCATCCGGGGGATCGCGGAAAAGGGAACTCGACTCCATCACGAACGGGGCGCGCCTCGTATTTGTTCAATATATTGAAGGCCCGTAGCATCTGTATCAGATTGCGACTGCTTACCACCCGCCGCATCGCGGCCCGCTCCACGGGCCCCGCGCCAGCCGAAGGAACGGCTGTGGGTGAGACACCAGGCAGGCATTCGTCACGACCCTCCGGGGCCTTGCATCCTTTCTGTTCTCACGCCTCACCATGAATCGTCTGTCCATCCGGCAGCAGCTGGCGCTTGCCTTTGCTGCCCTCGTCGCCATCGTTGTGTTTGTCAGTGCCTGGGGCCTGCTGGGCATCCACCAGGTGAACGATCGCTACACCGACTACCTGAACGGCGCCTCCGCGCGCCGCGAACTGGTGCTGGAAGCGCGGGTGATGACCAACCGCCGCGCCATCGGCGTGCGGGACATGGTGATCGTGCGTACCCCGGAAGATCTGGCCGTGGCCAAGACGATGGCGCTGGATGCGCACAAGGCACTGGGCGCACTGCTCGCGGACATCCAGCGTGAACTCAAGAATGACGATGTGACCGCACAGGAGCGGGAGCAGGTCGCGCAGATCCTCGAGATCGAATCCCGATACAGCCCGGTCGCCGTGCGCATCGTGGAGCTGGCCGGCTCCGGTCAGCGCGAAGAAGCGATGAACCTGATGATCAGCGACTGCCGCCCGCTGCTGGCCGCACTGCTGAAGTCACTCAAGGTCTATTCGGACTACGTCTCCGCTAAGGGGCAGACCATTGAAAAGGCCTCGATGGAGGTGGCCACGTCCCAGCGCCAGTGGATGCTGCTGTTCTGCGGCCTGGCCGTGGTGGGCGCGTCGCTGCTCGGCTGGTTCATCACCCGCCGCCTGATGACGGCCCTGGGCACCGAACCGGCCGTGCTGGGCCAGGTCGCGAGCCGGGTGGCCGCTGGCGACCTGCGTCCGGTGGACGGTGCCGCCACCGCCCCGCAAGGCAGCGTGCTGGCATCGATGGGCCGCATGCAGCAGCAGCTGCTGGACCTGATCGTGCAGGTGCGCGGCTCCGCATCGGACATCGCCACCGCCAGCGCCGAGATTGCGCAAGGCAACAACGACCTGTCGGTGCGCACCGAGCAGCAGGCCTCGACGCTGCAGGAATCGGCCTCGTCGATGGAGCAGCTCAGCGCCACGGTGCAGCAGAATGCGGACAACGCCCGTCAGGCCAACCAGCTGGCACAGGGCGCGAGCGAAGTGGCGACCAAGGGCGGTGAAGTGGTGAGCCAGGTCGTGGAAACGATGAAGGGCATCAACGACAGCAGCCGACGCATTGCCGACATCATCGGTGTCATCGACAGCATCGCCTTCCAGACCAACATCCTGGCACTCAATGCCGCAGTGGAAGCCGCCCGTGCCGGCGAGCAGGGCCGGGGCTTTGCGGTGGTGGCGTCCGAGGTGCGCAATCTGGCCGGACGATCCGCCGAGGCCGCCAAGGAAATCAAGACGCTGATCAATGCCAGCGTCGAGCGCGTGTCGGAAGGATCCACCCTGGTGGACCATGCGGGAGAAACCATGCAGAACGTAGTGGCCGCCATCCACCGCGTGACCGACATCATGGGCGAGATCACCGCCGCGAGCGTGGAGCAGAGCGCCGGCGTGACCCAGGTGGGCACTGCCGTCACCCGCATGGACCAGGCGACGCAGCAGAACGCCGCCCTGGTGGAACAGAGCGCCGCCGCCGCAGCCAGCCTGAAGCGTCAGGCCGAGCGCATGGTGGAGGCGATTGCCGTGTTTCGCACCGAGCCGGAGCGGGCCACCCGCTGACCGGCGGACCGTGCGTCAGAGGGGCCGGGTCCGGACGCTACAGCGGACGAGTCAATCAATGCGGGAGGGGCGATGCGCCTTCGGTTCGACGTGCCATGGGCCAGGACTTGCCATAAATCAATTCCGGCTCAAGTCACCAGGACGGATCGGGGGCGAGCGACATATGGTGCCGGGGACTGACTTCCCCCCGGAGCCCCCTTGGCGATCGAACTCTTCAATAACGGCAGCCATCGCTGTCTCATGTTTTCCGACTATGGCCACGAGGACGGCGTTCAGGCCAACCAGTTCCTCATCGTGGACAGCGGCACCGGCGCGCTGATCGATCCGGGCGGCAACCTGGCCTATGGTGAACTGTACCTGGGCGTCACCGCCTGCTTCCCGCCGCACAAGCTGTCGGCGATTCTGGCGTCCCATGCGGATCCGGACATCATTGCGTCCCTGGACCGGTGGATGACGGCCACCTCCGCGCCCGTCTACATCTCCCGCATCTGGGAACGCTTCATTCCCCACTTCTGCAAACCGGGCAAGACCAGTGGCCGTGTGGTGGGCGTGCCGGATCGCGGCATGCGGATTCCCGTGGGGACCTGCGAGCTGGTGGCGCTGCCGGCCCACTTCATGCATTCGGAAGGCAACTTCCAGTTCTGGGATCCGGTCAGCGGCATTTTGTTTTCCGGCGACCTGGGGGTGTCCATCGGTGTTGATCCGGGCGCAACGATCACCGAGCTGGCACCGCACATTCCGTCGATGCTGGCCTTCCACCGCCGCTACATGGTGAGTGGCAAGGTGCTGCGGCTGTGGGCGGAGATGGTGCGTTCGCTGCCCATCCGCAAGATCGTGCCGCAGCACGGCGCGCCAATGGAAGGGCCGGCGGTGCAGCAGTTCATCGACTGGATCCAGACCCTGTCCTGCGGCATCGACCTGGTGACGCAGAAGGACTATGCGGTGCCGGCTTGACCGGGCCGGGGCGCCGGCGTGCGGGCAGTGCGGGCAGTGCGGTCAGTGCGGATAGGCCATCCGCTTTTCCATCCACCGCTGCACCTGCTCGAACAGGAAGCTCAGCAGCCAGTAGATGACCGCGGCCATCAGGTAGAGCGGGAAGGGCTGGAAGGTGGTGGAGATCAGCTCCTTCGTCGCCAGCATCAGCTCGGTGACCGCAATCACCGACACCAGAGAGGTGTCCTTGATCAGGCTGATCAGGCTGTTGGACAGGCTGGGCACCGCCGCCCGCAGGGCCTGCGGCGCCACGACGTAGCGCAGCGTCTGCTGCCGGGTCAGTCCCAGGCTGGTGCCGGCGAGCCACTGGTCCCGCGAGACTGCATCGATCGCGCCGCGCAGCGTTTCGCTCATGTAGGCGGCGACGTTGAGCGTCAGGGTCAGGATGCCGGCCGACACCGGCGAGAACTCGATGCCGATACTGGGCAGGCCGTAATAGACGATGAAGACCTGCACCAGCAGCGGCGTGCCCCGCATCGCGCTGACATACACCGCGCTGATCTGCCGCAGCAGCGGCACCTGCAGCACCCGCACGAGGGCAATCAGGCCGGCCAGCGGCAGACCCAGCACCATCGAGGACAGGGCGAAGAACAGCGTGTAGCCGCTGCCCTTGAGCAGCACCGGCCAGGCCAGTGCGAACAACGACGCGAGATCCATTCGGTGCAGGTCTGAGCGGATTACTGCCCGCCGGCCAGCGGCTGGCTCACGTCACGCTCGAACCATTGCGTCGAGATCTTGGCGTAGGTGCCGTCCTTCTTCAGGTCGTCCAGGGCCTTGTCGATGGCGGCCTGGAACTTCGGATTGCCCTTACGGAACGGGATGGCGTTGCTCTCCGGCTTGCCGATGGCCGCACCGGCCTTCACCGGCAACCGGGTCTTGGCCTTGAGGTAGGGAATCAGCAGGCTGTCGTTGATGGCGGCATCGATGCGGCCGGTGGCCAGGTCCTGCAGGTATTCCGGAGCGCCCGGATAGGTGCGCACTTCCACCCCTGCGATGCCCTGGGCGAGCTTGGCGAAGTTGCTGCCCTGGCCCACGCCCACCTTCTTGCCCTTGAGGTCCGCCGCGGTGTCCAGCTTGCGTGTCTCGTTGGCACGCACGATCAGCTGCGGATAGGAGATGACGTAGGGGCTGCTGAAATCAAAGGTCTGACGGCGTTCGTCGGTGGCGGCCACCTGGTTGACGATGACGTCGTACTTGCCCGCCTGCAGGCCGGCCAGGATGGCGCTCCATTCGGTGGTGGTGAATTCCGGCTTCACCCCCAGCTTGGCGGCGATGGCCTTGCCGATGTCCACATCGAAGCCGGTCAGCTCGCCCTTCTCGTTCTTGAAGTTGAACGGTGGGTAGGTGCCCTCACAGGCAATGCGAAGCGTGCCGCGGGCCTTCACTTCGTCCAGCAGGTCTGCCGCGTGGGCGGCCGGAGCCATGGCGAGCAGCACGGCGGCAAGGCCTGGCACCAGCGCCGCCTGACGCAGGAGGCGGCGGACGGTGGCGTGCGGACGGGGGGCGGCAGCGATCTGGACGGTCATGTCGTTCCTCGGCATTCCTGGGGTCGTGAGACCCAGCATCTTGCCTCAAGGCGTTCCAACAGGAAGCTATAAGGTCATGCCCATTCTGTCGCTGCCTTCGGGGGCGCCCGTCCGCGACTCACGTTGGAGGCCGAGATCCGCTCAGGCCGCGGTTCAGCCCCGGGCCTCACATGCCCAGTTGCTTCAGCGCCGCCTGCAGACCGGTCACGCCGCCCACGCGCTGGTCGTTGATGAACACCTGCGGCATCTGGCGCACGGCCGGGCCGCACTTCGCGTAGAAAGCCAGGCGCTCGGCTTCGTCGTCGATCTTGATTTCCTCATAAGCGAGGGACCGGGACTTGAGCAGCATCTTGGCCGTGTCGCATTGGGGGCAGGCCGACTTCGAATAAACAACGATCTTGAGTTCCATGGCCGTGACTGTAGCGGCTCCGCCGGGGCGATGCCGCCGGGGGGCCGCGAGGGGGGATGCAGACCGGTGTGGCGTCCGTCGGACAGGCGCACCGGTGATACCGGAACCATCCAGGATTTGGGCGATTCGCGCGTCGGCCGATGGGGTCAGGAAGGTGTAAATCCCGTGCCCATCGGCACTATCCGACAAACGGCTGTGGTGCCGGTGCGACCGGTCTGTGCGCCGGGCGCCCGGCTGAGGTACTGTGCCGCGTCCCGCCACGACGGCGGTGCCAGAGCCGCTTTGATCCGTGCTGTTGTCGACTTTTTGAGAGCGTCCATGTCTGTTTCCTTCCTGCGTCGTACCGCCCGCCCCGTCGTTCTGAGCGTCCTGGGCCTGGCGGCATCCCTGATGGCCGTGGCGGCCCATGCGGACACCCTGTCCCGCATCCGCGAGACCAAGACGATCAACCTGGGCGTGCGTGATGCCGCGCGTCCGTTTTCCTTCCTGAACGAGGCCAAACAGCCGGTCGGTTACTCGGTCGACCTGTGCCTGGCCGCCGTGGACGAGATCAAGAAGGAACTCAAGCTGCCTGAGCTGAAGGTCAACTATGTGGTGGTGTCCGGCGCGGAGCGGATTCCCAAGCTGCAGAAGGAAGAGATCGACCTGGAGTGCGGCTCCACCACCAACACCAAGGCCCGCCAGGAGCAGGTGGCCTTCAGCTACACCATCTTCGTGGCCGGCATGAAGGTGCTGGTGCCCAAGGGCACCCGGGTGGAATCGCTGAAGGACCTCGAGGGCATGACCGTGGCCGTGAGCAAGGGCACGACCTCCGAGAAGCTGTTCACCCAGCTCAACAGCTCCGGCGAAGCGAAGATGCAGCTGGTGCAATACGCCAACAATGCGGAGGCCTTCAAGGCCCTGCGCGACGGCAAGGCCCGCGCTTTCCCCCAGGATGACGCGCTGCTGCAAGGCCTGGCCTCCAAGGAAAAGGCGCTGGATGCGCTGGGCCTGGCCAGCATGGCCTTCTCGGTGGAGCCCTACGGCATCATGATGCGCAAGGGTGAGCCGCGTCTGAGCGAAGTGGTGGACCGGACCCTGAGCCGCCTCTACAGCAGTGGCGAGGTCCAGACCATCTACAAGAAGTGGTTCGAGACGCCGGCCCTGTCGATTCCGATGAGCCGCCTGACGCGCGACAGCTTCATGCGTCCCAACAAGGAAGCCGGCGTGGCCATGTTGCTGGGCTACTCCATCTGACGGCGCGCTGCCGGGCGTGAGGCGTCACGCGGATTTGCGATGATGGGGCGGTCGCCAGAGCGGATGCCCCCTCTGGTCGTAATGAAGGATCCGTGATGCCGACTCCCGTTCCCGCCGCCTCCGCGCTATCCGCTTCCGCAGTATCCGCTTCCGCGCTCCCCGCTTCCGATCTTCCGCCTTCATCGGCCCGTGCGCGTGCCATGAAGGCAGCTTGCGACATGCTGGGCAGCGCCCTGCCGCTGATCCAGGCGCCGCTGGCCGGGGTACAGCTCTCCGCCATGGCGCTGGCCGTCTGCCGGTCCGGCGGTGTGGGATCGCTCCCTGCGGCGCTGCTGCCGCCAGACGCCTTGCAGCGGGAGCTGCAGGCACTGAGCGCCGGCACCGACCGGCCCTACAACGTCAATTTCTTCGCCCACATTCCACCGCTCGCGGATCCCGCCCGCGAGGCGCGCTGGCGGGAGCGCCTCGCGCCCTACTACACCGAGTTCGGGGTGGATCCGGCCAGCATCGTCGAGGGCGTCGGCCGCCAGCCGTTCAACCACGCGGTGGCGGATCTGGTGGAGGTCTTCAAGCCGCCCATCGTCAGTTTCCACTTCGGGCTGCCTGCGCCGGACCTGCTGGCGCGGGTCCGGTCCTGGGGTAGCCGTGTGCTCTCGACCGCCACCACGTTGGAAGAGGCCCGCTGGCTGGAAGCTCACGGGGTGGACGGCATCATCGCGCAGGGCTGGGAAGCGGGCGGCCATCGCGGCCATTTCCTCAGCGCCGACCTCACCCGGCAGACCGGACTGATGGCGCTGCTGCCGCAAGTCGTGCGGGCAGTGAAGGTGCCGGTCATCGCCACCGGTGGCATCACCGACGCGGCGAGTGTCCGCGCGGCCCTGGCCCTGGGCGCGGGGGCGGTGCAGGTGGGCACGGCCTTCATGCTCTGCGAAGAAGCGATCACCTCCGCGCCGCACCGGCAGGCCTTGCGACAGCCTGACCTGCATCACACGGCGGTGACCAACCTGATGACCGGACGGCCGGCGCGCGGCATCGTCAACCGGCTGATGCGAGAAGTCGGGCCGATCAACGAGCTGGCCCCGGCCTTCCCGCTGGCGGTCAGCGCGCTGGCCCCGTTGCGGGCCAAGGCCGAGGCTTTGGGAAGCGGAGACTTTTCCCCGCTGTGGTCGGGGCAGAACTTCAGCGGGCTGAAGGAAGTGCCGGCGGCCGCCCTCGTGGCGGAACTGGCGCAAGGCTTCGCGGACTGATCAGCCAGGGGCGCGGCACCCTGCGGCGGACGGGTTCGCTCCTCAGGGAAGGGCGTGCCCCCGCGCCGCCTCATACAGCGCATACCACTCGCCGCGGGTCAGGGTGAGGCGCAAGGCGTCGGCGCAGGCGCGGATGCGCGCCGGATGGCTGCTGCCGATCACCGGCTGGATGCGCGCCGGGTGCCGCATCAGCCAGGCGAGCAACACGCCTTCGGTCGAGACGCCATGGCGCTCGGCCACGGTGTGCACCAGGCGACGGGCAGCCTCGTCGGCGGGATCCCTGGCGGTCTCACCGCTGAAGCGCCCCCGCGCCAGCGAGGCCCAGGCCTGCACCTGGATGCCGTGCTGCTGGCAGTGCTCCAGCGTGCCGGCCCAGGCCAGCGCGCCGGGGCGCGTGCCGGCCTGGACATCGTTGAAGGTGGTGCCGGACTCGATCGGCTCCAGGTGCCCCAGACCGATCTCGAACTGGTTGACCACCAGGGGCTGGTCCAGCGAACGGCTGAGCCAGGCCATCTGGCCGGCATTCATGTTGGACACGCCGAAGTGGCGCACCTTGCCCTGCTCGCGCAGCTGACGGAAGGCCAGGGCGATCTCCTCCGGCTCCCACAGCGGATCCGGACGGTGCAGCAGCAGGATGTCCAGACGCTCGGTGCCCAGCCGACGCAGGCTTGCTTCGGTCGCCGCCACGATGTACTCGCGGGAGAGGTCGAAACGCTTGGGGCCTTCCTCATCTTCAAAGCGGATGCCGCATTTGCTCTGCAGCACCACCCGGTCGCGCAGCGAGGGTTGGCGGCGCATCAGTTCGCCGAAGACCGACTCGGCCTTGCCGCGGGTGTAGATGTCCGCGTGGTCAAAGAGGGTGACGCCGATGTCCAGCGCGGCTTCCACCGCCGCATGCGCGTGGGCGACATGCGCTTCGGTGTAGGGCGTGTCATCCCAGGTGCCGCCCAGGCCCATGCAGCCAAAGGCCAGCGCACTGGTGGAAGGAAGATGCTGTTGCAGAGGAAGGGACGGGAGGGCCATGGCTATCTCGGTCGGTCGGTCGGTCGGTCGGGTCCGTCGGCGCGGTCCGGGCTCGGGTTGTTCAGCACGATCCAGGTCGGGCGGCGAGCTGCATTGTGGCCGAGGTGGCAGGCCGCTTGCCCCGACCCTTGCATGCGAAAGCGTCGAGCGACCGAACGCCCCACCCTGGCGGATGTGGCGGCCCAGGCCAGGGTATCGGCCATTACCGTATCCCGTTATTTCAATGCGCCCGCGCGGGTGGGGGCCGATGCCCGGCAACGGATCAAGGCGGCCGTCGAGGCGCTGAACTATGTGCCCAATCTAGCGGCGGGCGGCCTGGCCTCTGCCCACAACAAGGTGGTGGCGATGGTGGTGCCCAACATCTCGGGGCCGATCTTTGCGCAGACGCTGCAATCGCTCTCCGATGGTCTTTCGGAGGCTGGTTATCAGTTGTTGCTGGCTTCCAGCTACTTTTCGCTGGAGGCGGAAGAGCGCGCCGTTCGCGCCTTCCTGGGCTGGCAGCCGGCGGCGCTGGTGCTGACCAGCCGGCACCACAGCGCCGGCACCGAACGGCTGATCGAGTCGGCCGGGGTTCCGGTGATGGAGACCTGGGACCTGGCGCAGCGGCGTACGCCTTTTCAAATCGGCTTTTCGCATCGGCAGGTGGGACGCGACGGCGTGCAGTACCTCCAGGAGCGCGGCTATCAGCGCATTGCCTTTGTGCATAACAGCGCTGCAGGCGATCTCAGCGCCAGGGAACGATGCGAAGGTTATGCCGACGCACTCAAAGCGGCTGGACGCACGCCGTTCTTCGTGACGCCCACCGAGCCGGACCCCCTGGCAGCCGGGGCGCAGGCCCTGACGCTGCTGCTCGAACAGCAGCCACGGCCTGATGCCGCCTTCTTTGCCAACGACAATCTCGCTTGTGGCGCCCTGCTCGCCGCCCAGCGACAGGGGCTGCGGGTGCCCGCGGAACTCGCGCTGTTCGGCTTCGGTGATTACGCCTTTGCCGACAAGCTGCTGCCGAGCCTCAGCACCATCCGGCCGCCTGCGCGGGAGATCGGCCATTGCGCAGCCCGGCACATCCTGACGCTCGCTGAAGGAGGGGAGCCGCCGCGACTCACTGCATTGGCCTGCGAGGTGATTGCGCGGGAGAGTGCGTGAAGAAGCGTCGGACGCAACCTCTGACGATTGCTGCGGTGCATCACGCAATTTGTTTGCGGTTTTTCATACTCCATTTCCCGGTCGAGGTGTACAACCCACTCGGGGGTCCTCCATGGCAGGGGAGCGCAGTACGACGCGCTGGACGGCTTGGACTGCACAGGACTGGGTTCGACCCATTCGACTGCATGGAACGCCCCCAGATGCCCGCATGACCACCCTCATTGCCGGCAGGCGGAATGCATTGACCGTCTGTGGCCGTTGTGTATGCAGCAGACTTCTCCACCTCGTCAGCACAAAGGCCGCATCTACCTGCTTGCGGCTCACGGCACCGGACCGTTCCAGGGGCGATTCATGCTCCGCGGACAGGGCGACAGCCATATGGATGCCAGCCGCTGGCATGAACTGGACGACGACTGGCCCAGCGAGGAAGAAGCCCTCTCCCATGCGGATAAGGTGGCGCGGCAATACATCACCACTTTTGCGGATCAGGCCTGAGCGTTCCTTGCACTTCGCTCAATTCCTGAGCGGCACGCGTGGTCTTCCATTGCCGCCAGGTCGCATCAATGCGGCAATCCCACCAGCCACCGTACGCATGACGGCTGCGGCCCTCGGGGAGGCAGGCATTCGCTTTGCCGCGATGTCCCACCCCCCGGCGGCTGCCGAGTTGTTCGGGCAGAGACCCGGCGTCCGTCTGAGATGGGGGCAAGGGAGAACTACATGCCAAGACTGTCCGACCTCAACATCGGTACGCGGTTGTCTGCCGCCTTCGCCGTGGTGTTGATCCTGCTGCTGCTGGTTCTCGCAGTGGCCTTCTCGGTGCTCACGCGCATCAGCCAGACGATGAACCAGCTGGTGGAGGACCGCTACGCGCAGATCGCCGTCAGCGACGACATCAAGAATGTCGGTGACCAGGGGGTGATCGTCATTGGTCGTCTTCTGCTGAGCAGCGATCCGGCGCAGAGCAAGCGCTACATGGACGATTACGCCAAGGTGCGTGCCGCCAATACCGAGAACTTTGCCAGGTTCGAGAAGATGCTCAATACCGACGAGGGCAAGGCGATCTTTGCCGAGCAGTCGGTGGCACGCAAGGAGTACGGCGCCGCCGTGCGCAAGCTCTTTGACCTGGTGGCCGCCGGTCAGCGAGAGCAGGCCATGACCGTCTATCAAGGCGAGATGGCGCAGCAGCAGGAGCGCTATTACGCCCTGATCGACAAGATGGTGGACTATCAGGCCCAAGCCATGCAGACCGATGTGACACGCGCCAATGAAGATGCGCGTCGCTCCAAGCTGCTGATGGGTGCGGTGGCGATCGTTGCGGTGCTGCTGGGAGTGATGACCGCTTTCAGCATCACTCGCTCGGTGACCACCCGCATCCATGGCGCCATCAGTCTGGCGGAAGATGTGGCCAAGGGCGACCTGACCTATCACCCGGTGGCGCAGAGCCGGGATGAAGTGGGCCGGTTGGTCGCAGCCCTTCAGCACATGGTGAGCAGCCTGCACCGGATCGTCTCGGATGTCCGTCGCGGTGCGGTGACCATTTCCGCGGCGGCGCATGAAGTGGCGCAGGGTAATGCGGATCTGTCCGCCCGCACCGAGGCGCAGGCCAGCGCCTTGCAGCAGACGGCCTCCGCCATGGAACAACTGACGGCGGCGGTACGCATGAGTGCCGACAATGCCAATCAGGCCAGCGCCACCGCGGTCTCCGCCTCTGAAGTGGCCAGCCAGGGCGGCACCGCTGTCGGCGAAGTCGTCAGCACGATGAATTCGATTTCCGCATCGTCCCAGCGGATTGGAGAAATCATCGGCGTCATCGACGGCATTGCCTTCCAGACCAACATCCTCGCGCTGAATGCCGCCGTGGAAGCGGCGCGGGCCGGAGAGCACGGTCGCGGCTTTGCAGTGGTGGCGTCAGAGGTGCGGGCACTGGCGCAGCGCTCGGCGGGTGCAGCCAAGGAAATCAAGTCGCTGATCGACGCCTCCACGCAGCAGGTCAGTGCCGGCAGCCGCCTGGTCACCCATGCGGGCAACACCATGCAGCAGGTGGTGAGCGGCATCCAGCAGGTCAGCGGCGTGGTGGCGGAGATCAGCGCTTCCAGCCGGGAACAGAGCCTGGGCATTGAACAGGTCAATGCGGCCATCATGCAGATGGACGACACCACTCAGAAAAACGCCGCCATGGTGGAACAGAGCACCGCCGCCGCACGCGCCTTGCAGGATCAGGCCGCGCAGCTCAATGAAGCGGTGAAGACGTTTGTGCTGTGATATGAACGACATCCATCGGCCTGCGGGCATCCAGGGCCCGCAACCTTCCCGTCTCCGTCCCGAGGTGCTGGCGTTCATTGATGCGCATCGCCGGCTGGGCGATCGTTGCGCCGCCATCGATCCCCTCCTGCTGAGCCGTCCGGCGGATCTGGCTGCACTGGCGCCGCAGGCGTTCGGGCTGCATCCATCCGACTGGCTCAATGCGGCCGGTGCTCCGCTGTGGAGCGCACGCACGGTCGCCGACCTCGACCGTTGCCTCAAGTCCATTTATTGCGGCACGCTGGCGCTGGACGCCTCCGCGGTGAGGGATGACGAGCGTCGCGAGTGGCTCTACCAGCGGATGGAATCTGCGCCTCCGACCCCCCAGGGCCACCAGGAGCGGCTGGCGCTCCTGGAACACCTCATCCGCGCGCAGACCTGGGAAGAGCATGTGGCGCTGCACTTCCCGCACGGCAAGCGCTTCTCGCTGGAGGGATGTGAAGCGCTGATTCCGCTGCTGCATGCCGTCTGCGAATCAGCCGCCGGCCATGGCGCGGAGCGCATCCTCATGGGCATGCCGCACCGCGGGCGGGTCAATGTGATGATCAACCTGCTGGGCCTGCCGCCGGCGCAGGTGCTGGACTTCTTCGATGCCCAATCGCCGCATCCCGAGCGCCACACCGATCTGGTCTACCACCTCGGTGGCGAGCGGATGCTGGAGACGCCGCAGGGCCGGGTGCATCTGACGCTGGCCCACAACCCGTCGCATCTGCAGAGCGTGCATCCGGTGCTGCTCGGCATGGCGCGGGCGCAGCAGGACGCGCTGGGTCCGTCGGGCTCCACCCGGGTGCTGCCGCTGATGCTGCATGGCGACGCCGCCTTTGCCGGGCAGGGCGTTGTGATGGAGAGCCTGATGCTGGGCGGCAAGCCCGGCTACCGCGTGGGCGGTACGGTGCATGTGATCATCAACAATCAGGTGGGTTTCACCGAGCCCAATCCGATGTGCCGCTGGCCTCCGCAGGCCTGCACCGACGTCACCCGCATGGTCGATGCGCCGGTGCTGCGGGTGAATGCGGACGATCCGGAGCAGGCGCTGCGGGCCGCGCAAATCGCCATCGAGTGGCGCGCCCGCTTCCATTCGGACGTGGTCATCGACCTGATCGGCTACCGGCGGCTGGGGCATTCGGAAAGCGATGTGCCGGCGTTGACCCGCCCCCGCATCCACGCTCTGACGCAGCGTCACAGCAGCGTGGCCGACCGTTATGCCGCGCGCCTGAAGGCCGAAGGCATTGCGGCCGGGGAAGATATGGACAGCCACATCGCGCGGCGACGGTGGAAGGCGCATCAGGCGTTTTCCGATCCGCTTCTGCCGGACTGGCAGCCGCCGGCGCCGGTGCCCAACGCCGCCATGTCGGCGCCGCCGGTCAGTGCGGACCTCCTGCGCGGCCTGGTCGCCACCATGACGCGCCTGCCGGAAGGCTTTCAGCCGCATGTGATCGTGCAGACGCTGATCGAGCACTGGCACCGCGCGGTTTCCGCCGACGACGAGGCGCCGAATGCTGACTGGGCCCTGTGCGAAGCACTGGCCTGCGCCACGCTGCTGTCCGAGGGCGTGCCCATCCGCATTTCCGGCATGGATGTGCGTCGGGGCACCTTCCTGCATCGGCAGGCGGTGTGGGTGTCGCAGGACGAGTCCCAGCCACCGCAGGAAGTGGTGCCGCTGCAGCAGCTCGGCGACGGTGCTGCGCCGTTCGAGATCTACAACTCACCGCTGTCGGAAGAGGCGGTGCTGGGTTTCGAATACGGCTACAGCGTGCAGCGGCCCGAAGGACTGACCGTCTGGGAGGCGCAGTTTGGTGACTTCGTCAATGGCGCCCAGGTGTTCCTGGATCAATACATCAGCTCGGGCGAAGACAAATGGGGCTACAGATCGGCCCTTGCGCTGCTGCTGCCGCATGGCCATGAGGGGGTGGGCCCGGATCATTCCAGCGCCTACCTCAGCCGTTTCCTGCTGCTCTGCGGCGGCGACAACCTGCGCGTGGCCATGCCGTCCACCGCGGCGCAATGGTTCCATCTGCTTCGGCAGCAGGGTCGCTCGCCCCATCGCAAGCCGCTGGTGGTGATGACGCCCAAGGCCACGCTCTACCAGACGAAGGCGTCCCATGCTTCTCTGGCACAGCTGGTGCATGGACGGTTCGAGCCGGTGCTGGATGACGCGCGGGTGGAGAACGCGGCGCAGGTGGAACGTCTGCTGCTGTGCAGCGGCAAGATCTTCCACGACCTGGATGCCGCACGCCAGGCGGTCACCCGCGCGGACCTGGCGGTGCTCCGGCTGGAATGCCTCTATCCCTTCCCGTCCGAGGCACTTGCCGGGGTGCTGGCCCGTTATCCGTCCGCGGTGGAGCTGACCTGGGTCCAGGAAGAGCACCGCAACCAGGGCGCCTGGAGCTTTGTGCGGGAGCAGCTCGAGCCTCTGCTGCCGCCCCGGGTCCGGCTGCGGTGCGTGGCGCGGCCGACCACGGCCTCGGGCGCCACGTCCTCCCACGCCGTCCACCGGCAGGAGCAGGCCGCGCTGGTGGCGCAGGCCCTGGGCGAGTCGGGTTATTGACCCAGCGAAGTGAAGCGGCGCTCGGACGAGGGACTGCCATGCCCCTGGCCTTGCGGACGGCCGGTCTGCAGCGTCTCGATGGCATGGCAGGCCGCTTCGGTGGCATAGGTGAGGGCCTCGTTTTCGGTGGCCCAGAGGGTGTCCAGCGACGGATGCAGGCTGTCGGCGTCGCCGATGGTGCCGACGTCCAGCAGGCGGAAGCGTCCGTGCCAGCCATCCTGTCCGGCGGGCACGGCCTCCACCACATAGCTGGTGCCACGATAGATCTGTTCCTGCGCCATGGCGGGTCTCCTTGCATGAGGGGGAACCGGTAGATGGCAAGAGCGGCGCCTGCCAGGTGGCCGACACGAAATCTTTGCGGCAGGACGCGCCCGGTTTCCCTCCCACCGGAGGCCGTTCGGGCACAACGGCCTGGGTGCGCCGCCTGCCAGAGACGGCCCATCGTTCCCCCTTTTCTGAAAGGAATCTTCATGAGCAGTCTGATCCGCATCGCCGTCCTGACCGGCGTGGCCGCCCTGGGCTATTACGCCGCACGCGGCGCCCGCAGCTCCCTGAACGCCGGCTGGCAGCGCCATGGCGGTGAGCCCGCCATGCCTCTGGGCGACGGCATGGCCGCCACGCCGCCGACTGGTGGCGTGGCCAAGGCTTCCAGTGCCCTCAACCCGGGCGAAGCCCTGAACCAGCAGAGCCGTCCGGCTGCCGGCTTCCCCAGCCGTGACTCCAACGACGGCAAGGGCGTGGCCCCGGGGCTGGGGGACTACGCGCGCGGCGCCTGACCCTGCTCGGCTAAGATCGGCGCGTCTGCCCCTCTACGACGCGCCTATCTTGGATGCCCTGATTGCCCAGCTGTCTGCCACGGTCCCCAAGGCCCGCAGCCTTGAACAGCTCACACGCCCCCTGCTGGACATGCTGGGCACCATCACCGGCCTGGAATCGACCTATCTGACCGCCGTGGACGAAGCCGCGGGCCGTCAGCGGGTGCTGATGGCGCGCAATGTGGGCGCGATGCAGGTGCCGGAAGGCCTGGTGGTGGACTGGGAAGACACCCTTTGCCGCCGCGCCCTGGAAGAAGACCGACGGGTGACGCTGGATGTGCCGCAGCGCTGGCCGGACAGCCAGGCCGCACAGCGCCTCGGCATTCAAACCTATGTGAGCACACCGGTGCGCAGCGACGACGGCGCCCTGCTGGGGACCCTGTGTGGCGCCAGTGCGCGGGTGCAGCCCGTCAGCGAGGGTGCGCTGGCGGCCCTGTCGCTGTTTTCGTCGCTGGTGGGGCAGTTCATTGCGCGTGAGCGTCTGGTGGAAGAACTTCGCGCGGCCAATGAGCAGCTCGCCACCTTCGCACTGACCGATTCACTCACCGGACTGCCCAACCGCCGGGCGCTGTTTGACGAGCTGCAGCGGCTGATTCAGCGCGCCAGCCGCGACGGCACCTGTGTGCTGGTGGGATGCGTCGATCTGGACGGATTCAAGGCCATCAACGACCGGCTCGGCCATCAGCTCGGCGACCAGTTCCTGCGGGAAGTGGCTCAGCGCCTGTCTCTGGAAATGCGCGGCTCCGACATGCTGGCCCGCATGGGCGGCGACGAGTTCGTGGTGGTCGGCCCCGGTGTCGATCTGCGCGGGCGTCCGGTGACGACACAGGCGGGCGGCGTGATCGACCATCCGGACGCGCTGCAGGCGGCTGCCACGCTGCAGCAGCGCGCGACGCTGGCAACGGTCGGTCGCTTCGACCTGGACGGGCATCCGGTGCAGTACGCCGGTGCCAGCGTCGGGGTGGTGGCGCTGAACCCGGTCGGGCTGACGGCAGAAGAAGCGCTGCAGCGGGCCGATGCGCGCATGTATGAGGTCAAGCGAGCCCGGCAGCAGCAGCGCTTGTCGGCCACCGAAACCACGGCTTGATCCCTCAGGCGCGCCGCAGCTTCGGCTCGTGAATCGGGCAGCGGTTGAAGCCGCCGCGGAACTGCCGGGACGCGGCCAGCACCACCTTGCGGGCGCGGTTGAGCGCGCCCAGTGGCCGATGCGCAGCGATGGCGTGCCAGGGGTCGAAGGCGATCTCATCTTCCTCGACCTGACTGCGGCCCTGCAGCCAGCTTTGCTGGGCTGGCACTTCCAGCGTCGCCACTGGCACAAACGGGCTGAGATCTTCGGGCCACGGCACCGAAGCGTCTTCGATCGGCATCCGCTCGGGATCGGTGCACAGCTGCACGCGCAGCTCCCAGGTGGCCGGTGCGCCACCGCCGTCGTGGAAGAACGCCGAAATCGCATGGCGCTGCGCATCTTCGTCGTCGCTCGAGAGCTTCTGCCCGGTGAGCGCCGTCAGCGAAGCTGAGGCCGGCGCAAGGGCGAACTTGGCGATGTAGGGGCCGTACAGGAACGGCGTCTGAGCATAGAAGGTGTCGCCGAGCGGATGGGTGGCAGGCTCGCCGCCCAGGGTCTTGAGCGTTTCGCTTTCTCCGCCGAAGGCTTCAACGACTGCTTCTGCAGCGCGCAGCACGGACGACAGCATTTCCTTGGCTTCCGGCGCCTTCTCGGTCGTCGCCGCCAGCAGCCTGGCGTCGGACAGGAACTCCTTCGGACCCGGACGGGTGAAAGCGGGCGCATTCACCATCAGGAAGTCCTGGGTGTCATGGTCCCGCGATTCAGGGACCCGCTCGCCCGGGACCCGCATCAGCTTGAGCGCCACCGCGCGCGGCGTGGAGACCTGATCGGACAATTGTTCTGCCGGCGGGGAAGAGATGCGCATCATCGCGTTGTACTGGCCGGGCTGCGAAAACAGCCCCTGCGCATAGACCGGCGGCAGTCCACCCAGCACGTTCAGTTTGCCGCGCAGCAAGGCATGACCCTTGGCGTGCACGGCGCGGAATGCATGACCTTCGTACTCCGCCACGGTGTGCGCCATGCCGAGGAACACGTCGACCAGTTCGGCGATGGTGGCAATCTCGTCCGGCGCGGGCTGCTCCATTTCTGGCGTGAAGACAACCGGCTGGATGTCGGTCAATGGACTCATTCGAAGGCTCCAAGGAATGCTGAGCGGAGCGCGGCAAGGTGCATGCCCGATGGCATCGGGGTTTGCGGCGATCACGTGCTGGCGGACGAGACGTGAAACCGGCGACCCACGCAATGAAAAAAGCTGTGGTGAATGGGTCCGACCCAATTGATGCCAATGCGAACAATGGGCGTGGGGAGCGCCTCTGAATGACGGACCCATCAACGTCCGTCGATGCATTGAAGTGTTGGGTTGGACGCTTTCCAGACGTCGCGGCGAGTGGCCCGATCCCGCCCACCGTTCTAGTGGCAAACACCGAGACGGCTTCCCGCGCACGGCAGTGCTTTGCGGGGGACACTGAACAAATCACCTTCTGACCCGCCGCGGACATCCAGCGCGGGCTTGTGCAATGAACCCGACGCCCATTTCCGTGGAGAGCCCTTCCGTACCCGTGACGCCAGACGCGTCGGTGTCGGGGACCGATGCAGGCGTCGCGAACGCATCCGTGGGCCCGACAGTGAATCGCGGGCAGGGACTGGACGCCCTGAGAGCCGTCATGACGATGCTGGTGGTGCTGCATCACACGGCCATCACCTATGGCGCCATCGGCGGCTGGTTCTACAAGGAGATCCTGCCCAACGGCTCACTGCAGTCGAAGTTGCTGATCTTCTTCTGCACCTTCAATCAGGCCTTTTTCATGGGTCTGTTCTTCCTGCTGGCGGGATACTTCACACCGCGGGCGATCCAGCGCAAGGGCGTGAGGGCCTATCTGCGTGACCGATTCATCCGTCTCGGGCTCCCACTGCTGTGCTTTGGATGGGTGCTGGGACCCATCACCATCGCATGGGCGCAGACGGCCAGCGGACAACCGTTTCTTGAGACGCTGAGCCTGCTGATCAGCCGTGGCGAGTTTGAGCGGGGGCCCTTGTGGTTCTGCCAGGCGCTGCTGATGTTCGCCTGTGCCGCCGCGGTGGTGTTCAAGCTGGGCGGCCTGAGAGCGGTGCCCGCGCCCAACAATCGCCATTTGCTATGGGCGGCCGTCGGCACCGGCGCGGCGGCGTTTGTGCTGCGACTGGTGTGGCCGGTGGGAATGAGCTGGTGGGGACTTCAACTCGGTTACTTCGCCGGTTATCTGACCCTCTTCTGGGGCGGTTATGCGGCGGCCTCCACCCGTTGGCTGGAGCGCCTCGACCCGGCGCAGGTCCAGTTGTGGCGTCGGGTGTGCCGGTGGACGCTGCCCGTCCTGCCGGTGCTGGCGGTGGTCGCGCCGAAGCTGCCTGCGGTTCAGGGACCGGCGGAAGGCGGCTGGCATGTGCTGGCGGCCGTGTATGCCTTCTGGGAGCCGTTCGTGGCCTGGGGGGTGATCCTCGGGCTTCTGTGGCGCTTCCAGCACCGGATGGACCTGAGCCATCCGATCTGGCGCACGATGGGGCAGCGCGCCTACACGATCTTCGTGCTGCACGCGCCGGTGGTCGTCGGCGTCGCGCTGGCCTGGCGGCAGGTGGAGGCGCCTGCCCTGGTCAAGTTCGCTGTGACGGGGGGGCTCAGCTGCTGGTTGAGCTATCTGCTGGCCGGTGTGTGGTTGTGGGTGTGGCGGCGGGTGTCTGCGCCTGGCGCGGGACGCCAGGGCGGGGTGGCTCGGGGGTGAGGGAACCCGCCCGGATGACGCCCCGGGCCACTCAACCGCGCCGAACCAGCGCCAGACGTTCCATCAATCGATCGATGTCCACCGGCTTGGGCAGATGGTCGTCGAATCCGGCGGCAATGGCGGCGTCGCGGTCCTGCAGCGTGGCCAGTCCGCTCAAGGCAATCGCCATCATGCGGATGGAGGCCGACCCATCCGCGCCATTGAGGGCACTGCCCACCTCCGCAGGCCTGTCAGCCGCAGCGGATGCGGTGGAGGCTGCGACCGTTCCGGAACCTCCTGCGCCGGCCCCCGCGCCGCGCCGCTGATGCTCCTGATTGCGCAATTCGCGAATCAGCGCATAACCATCGGTCCCCGGCATCGCCACATCGCTCACCAGCGCATCGAAGCGGTGGATGGCCAGCAGGTCTCTCGCCGCCGCCACCGACCCGGCGGTCATGACCGTTGCGCCCGCCATTCGAAGCACCTGCTCCAGTGCCTCCAGCCCCTGGCTGTCATCGTCCACCAGCAGCAGTTGCATGCCGGTCAGGTCGGACTGTCCGGCGGGGGGCTCCGGCGCGGCCAGCGTCAGATCCTGACCCAGTTCCACCGCCGGGAAACGCACCGTCAGGCGGGTGCCCCGGCCGGTGCCATCACTGTGCGCGGCCACGGTGCCGCCATGCGCCACCACCAGATGCCGCACGATCGACAGGCCCAGTCCCAGCCCGCCATATTCGCGGGTGCGGCTGATGTCCGATTGCGTGAATCGATCAAACAGGTGCGGCAGCAAATCGGGGCTGACGCCAATGCCGGTATCCGCCACCGCCAGTTCAATCATCGTTCCGACCCGGTTCAGGCTCAGCGTGATGCGCCCGCCCGCCGGCGTGAACTTCAAGGCATTGCCCAGGAGGTTGGACACCACCTGCTGCACCCGTCGCGGATCGCCCTGCACCCGCAAGGTGTCTTGCAGGCCGGAAGCCACCAGCGTCAGCTGCTTGGCCTGCGCAGTCGGCATCAGGCCTTCAATCACGGCGCGCGCACTGGCGGCCAGATCAATCGGCCGCATTTCGAGTGCGAGGTGGCCGGATGTGATGCGGGACACGTCCAGCAGGTCGTCAATCAGTTGCGCCTGCGCCTGGCAGTGCTTGAGGATGGTGGCCACCGCGCGGCCGGTGGAGGCTTCGCTCAAGGTGTGCCGCTCATGGGCCTGCCGCAACACCGAAGCCCATCCTGCAATCACGTTCAAGGGCGCCCGCAGTTCGTGCGACACCATGCCCAGGAAGTCGTCCTTGGCGGTGTTGGCGCGCTCGGCGTCCACCCGGGCATCCTGCGCCTGATCCAGGGCACGTTTGAGCTGATGAATATCCTGGAAGGCAATGACTGCGCCGTCAATCCGGTCGTCGGCGGTGCGGTAGGCCCGCACATTGACCATCCACCAGCGCTCTTCATTGTCCTGATACTCGTGTTCGACCGGGGTCAGCCCCTGCACGGCCGCCTGCACCAGCTGTTCCAGATCGCCCAGCGAGAAACGGTTGCTGACGGCGCTCAGTGGCTGGCCGATGTGGTCGGCGGACAGGCCGAACAGCTGCGCCGCCTGGGGCGAGGCATGGCGGAGCTTGAGCTGCCGGTCCAGCAGGACGACCGGCAGAGGAATGCCTTCCACCAGGTTGGTCAGGTCGTCATTGACCACGTCCAGTTGATCATTGCGGGACTTGAGCTCTTCATTCAGGGACACCAGTTCCTGGTTGGCCGATTCAAGCTCCTGCTTGGCGCTCTGCAGTTCTTCGTTGGCGCTCTGCAGTTCCTCATTGGTGCTGAGCATTTCCTCATTGGCGGTGCGCAGCTCCTCATTGGCGGATTCGAATTCAATGACGACCGTCTTGAGCTGGGCCTGGGTGGCTTCCAGTTCATCGGACAGCGTCGTGACCGTGCGCTCCAGTTCGTCCACCCGCGCGCGGGGCGGCTGGCTCGGCAGCACGATGGTCGGGCTGGTCTCATCCACCTGCGGCGCAAGCGTCACCAGGAAATGTGGCAGCGGTGCCTGGGTGTCCACCGGCAGCACTTCCAGCACATAACGCCGTTCCATGAACTGCACCCGATCCCGGCGGACCGGACTCGCGGTGCGTTTGGCTTCAATCAGGGCCGTCCGCACCGGCACATTGAGTTCGGAATGCAGCAGGCGGGGCAGCGCGAGGGTCGCTTCCCCGGTGGCCGGCGAAATGAAGGCCGCCACGTCGCCGCGGAACTGCACCACATCGCCATTGGCGTCCACAACAAAACCCGGCGGCACATAACGAGCCATGGCCACCCGGGTGATGGCGTCGTTCATCATGTCCGGCGCCGGTGGTTGGACAGGGCGCGGCGCGGTTCCTTCACTGGCCCAGGGTCGCAGCGCATCGATCGGGAACAGCGGGCGATGACGCCGTGCCGAGGTGAGTTTGCGGTAGAGATGCGGCGCGCCGGCGTGTTCGAAGCCATCCGCCAGCGACGCGGCCTCCGCGCGGCCAAGAATGAGCAGGCCATCGGGCCGGCAGGCGTAATGCAGCACCTCCAGGACATGCTGCTGCGCTTCCTTGCGCAGGTAGATCATCATGTTGCGGCAACTGATCAGACCCATGCTGGAGAACGGCGCATGGCTGAGCAGGTTGTGTCGCGCGAAGACGCACATCTCCCGCAGGTCCTTGCTGACCAGATAACCGGTGGGCGTGGCATTGAATGCGCTGGCCCGGAAGGGCTCGGGGACGGATTCCACAGCCGCCGCGCTGTAACGGCCGGCTCGGGCGGTCTCGATCGACGCCTCATTGATGTCGGTCCCGAAGATCTGCACCCGCCGATTCACCCCTTCCGTCTGCAATGCATCCCGCAGCAGCATGGCAATGGTGTAGACCTCTTCCCCGGTGGAACAGGCCGGCACCCAGATGCGGATGGGATCGTGCTGCAATTCCAGCAGCTTTGGAATCACCGTCTGGCGCAGCACATTCACGAATTCCGCGTCCCGGAAGAAAGCGGTGACGCCGATCAACACGTCGTCCCGCAATGACGCTGCCTCCTGCGCGTCGGAACGCAGCAATTGCAGATAGGCGGGAACGTCGCGGTTCTTCTGCAGCAGCACACGGCGCAGGAAGCGGCGGCGAAGGTTCACGTCCTTCACATAGCCCAGGTTCACGCCGGTCTTCTGCTGCACGATGCCCAGCGCGGTGTCCAATGCATCGGCATTGGTTTCCATCGGCCCGTCATCGGTGTCATGCGCCGGATCGCCGAAACGTCGCACCAGCGCCGGCGCGATGTCGGCCGGCGGCAGCACCTGCTCCACGAGTCCGGTGTTGATGGCCGCAGTCGGCATGCTGTCATGCTCGGCGCTGTTGGGCGCCTGGGCAATCACCAGACCGCCGGCTGATCGAAGGTCCGCCAGTCCATCGGCGCCATCGCGGCCGGAGCCTGAGAGGATCACAGCGGCGGCATGCACGTCTGGATCCTGCGCCAGCGAAGCCAGGCAGACATCGAGCGGCAGATGAGGCCCCGGCTGGCGACGCGTCAGGCGGAAGTGACCGTCCAGCGCATGCACCAAGGCGTTTTCCGGCAGGACATAGACGTGGTCGTGCTCGATCTTGGTGAACTGCTGCAAGCGCTGCACCGGCAGCTCGGTGCGTGTCTGCAGCAGTTCGTGCAGATGCGATTCGATGTCAGGCGGGAGGTGGGTGATGACGAGCACCGCAAAACCGGGCGCGCGTGGCAACCCGGCGAGGACGGTACTCAACACTTCAATGCTTCCGGCCGAGCCGCCCAGCACCACGACTCGCACGACGGGATTCTGGTCTGGCTCCACCCGATGCCCCTTGCAGATATGACTTTTTGGCGGCCAGAGTCTACCGTTCTCACGGCCTCCGGGCGTTAGCGTTGGTGCGGGGTCTGCGCGGCCTCTGGACCGCTCCATGGCATCGGCTCACGCCGATTCAGGCTGTACGCCGTAGACCCGAGAGTGATGGGGCATGCGGCATGCCCGAGAGCTCATGACGACAAGAATTCGACCGACTGCCGTTTGCGGACCGCACAGTCAGCGACGCTCGGATGGGGCGACGTCAGGCGTGACGTCAGGCGTGACGTCAGGCGTGACGTCAAGCGCGAGTCATCGGAGGTAGGACTTCAACACCTTGGCCATGGCCTCTGTTTCGACCTGGCGGCTGTGCTCGTCCAGCGTCGGAGAGGCCAGGTGTTCCCGCAGATGCCCCTCCATGACCTCGGCCATGAGGCCATTCACCGCGCCGCGGATGGCGGCGATCTGCTGGAGCACGTCCAGACAGTCCTCCTCGCCATCGACCGCGCGTTCCAGCGCCGCGGTCTGACCCTGGATGCGTCGGATCCGGCCCAGCAGCTTTTTCTTCCCGGTGATGGTGTGTGCCATGGACGTCGATTCTAGAGAGGCGTGACGGCGGAGGATGCCTGGGACAATATACTGGGGGGGAGTATGCCAAAAGGATCTGCGCCATGACATCCCCAGCCTCTCTTGCCCCGCATCAGCACACCCACGTCTTTGATGAGGGCAATCCGCTGGCGGAGCGCAACACCCGCTGGGCCGTGTTGCTGACCGTGGTGATGATGGTGGCGGAGATCGCCGGCGGTTATTTGTTCAATTCCATGGCATTGCTGGCGGATGGGTGGCACATGAGTTCCCATGCGGTGGCATTGGGGGTCTCGGTGCTGGCCTACGGCGCCGCCCGGCGCTGGGCGAGGGACGGACGCTTCGCCTTTGGGACATGGAAAATTGAAATCCTGGGCGGCTTCAGCAGTGCCCTGTTGCTGATCGGGGTGGCAGGTCTGATGGCCTTCCAATCGGTCGAACGGCTGATCTCACCCACGCCGATTCACTATTCACAAGCCGTGGCAGTGGCCGTCCTCGGGTTGGGGGTGAACCTGATCTGCGCGTGGCTGCTGCGCGGCGGTCACCATCACGGCCACGGCCACGGCCACGGCCACGGCCACGGGCATGGGCATGCTCATGAGAACGCCCATGACGATCACCACGATCACCACGACCTCAACCTCCGCGCTGCCTACATCCACGTCCTGGCGGACGCCGCCACCTCGGTGCTGGCCATCGTGGCCCTGCTCGCCGGCTGGTATCTGGGACTGAGCTGGCTGGACCCGGTGATGGGCATCGTCGGCGCGGTGCTGGTGCTGGTGTGGGCGCGTGGGCTGGTCATCGACACCGGCCGAGTGCTGCTGGACGCCGAAATGGATGCGCCGGTGGTGCAGGAGGTCCGCGACGTGATCCAGGCCAGCCCCTGGCCGGCCACGATCACCGACCTGCATGTCTGGCGCGTCGGCCGCAGCCACTACGCCTGCATCCTGTCGGTGGTGACGGCGACTGACGCACGGCCGGAAGATTTCAAACAACTTCTGGCCGTTCATGAGGAATTGCGTCACATCACGGTCGAGGTGAACCGCGCCACAATCGCGGCCCTATGAAAACCAACTATCTGCTCGCCGCCATCCTGGTCTCCAGCACTGTGGGGGCCTTCATCAGCAGCCGGTCGATGAAAACCGTCGCCTGCCTGATCTCTGCCGTGATCGCGCTCTACGCGTTGCTTCGTCAGGTCATCTGACCTGTCAAAGGGGGAGGTGGCTCTCAACCCCCTCTTTGGAGCGTATGCATCCGACAGCCTTGTTGTCCTGACGCATACCAGGGCCGCCGAGGCCCCAGGTCCCCGCGACACCTCTCTGTATCTCCTTGTTTTTGCAGGCATCCCGCCTGCCGGAACCGGATCAGCCGCCGTCCAGCCGGTGAGCGCCGACCGTCTGTCCAGAGGTCCTGGCGCCGCCCCGGGTACACCCTATGGTGGGATGGCACGTCCGACGTCTGCGCCTGATAGTGGCGACATGAGGGGAGATCAAGACATGCGACATCGATTCGCCGCCCACCCGGTGGGTCATCAGCACCACCAGTTCAGCCTGGTGATGCAACGCATCCTGCGCCAGACCGAGTTGATGATGCAGCGCCGCCTGGCCGCGTCCGGTCAGGCCACTGACGCGGACCGTCCTTCGCTGGACGGACTGGAAGTGACCGAGTCCACCTGGGACGACTGGGCCGAAGCCGTCAGTCACCGGGACGACCGGGCAGGACGCTGAACCTGCGTCCGAGACGTCGCCAGCGTGGGCCCTCGCCGGCTCGTGAGGCGGCTGAGCGTCAGGCGTCCTGCCTGGCAAACCGGATGGACGCTGCGGGCGCAGTCGCCATCCGGGGTCCAAAATTCTGCAGGTGACTGAGGATACGGGTGTGATGGGCAGAGATTTGCGCCGCCGTCAGCTCGCCATCGTCGATGGTGCTGTGTCCGTCTGACACCAGCGTCACGTCATACCCCGACGACAAGGCACGCCGCACGGTCGTGTCCACACAGTAATCGCTCTGCAATCCACCGATCACCAGGTGGCGAATGCCGAGCATGCGCAGCAGCGCATCCAGATCGGTGCGGTGAAACGAGTCGGCCGCCGTCTTGCGGATGCGCGGCTCTCCCGGCTGGGCGTCGAGCCGGCTGTCCAGTTGCCAGGCTTCGCTGCCGTGTTGCAGTCCGCCTTCTTCGTTCTCTTCATGCTGCACAAAAAGCACGGGAACGCTGGCGGCGCGCGCGTCGCGAATCAGGCCGTTGAGCCGTTCAATGACGTTTTCAATGTCAAAACAGGCATAGCGTCCATGGCACAGCAGGTGCTGAACGTCGATGATCATCAGGGCAGTGCGATGGGCCATGGCGTGGAAGACCCGGGCGGGTCTGCAGATGCATCCAGCTCGCCAGCATACGACGGGCTGGACGCCGAATCACGCCGAATCACGCCGAATCACGCCATCTGGCACGATTGCGGAAACGGCGGCTCAGGCTTGTGGCGGAGCGATCTCAGGTCGGCATGCCGGCCTGGGCCCGCTTCATCTGCTCACTGAAGACCTGTTCCATCGATTTCTTTTCCGGCAGCACGTACACGATGCCGCCGCGCTTGCCCATGATCGGCCACAGCTGGCTTTCAAAGAACTTCACCGGCATGTTGATGCAGCCGTAGCTGATGCGGTTGTCCTTGGGTGTGGGCGTGGCCAGTCGCTCGAGGCGACGCTCGGCGGGATTGGTCGGACGGACGCGGTGCATGGAGACCGCAGCCTCATAGTCCACCCACAACACATCCTCATTCATGGCGTTTCGTCCAGGCTGTGCGACGAACCGGCCGGCAGCGGTGGTGCGCTCCGACGGCTTCACTTCAGCAATGGGACGCAGCCCAATGCCGGCGACGCTGTCGTCCCCGGCGGCGTAACCCAGTAGCACAGGGGTGGCACCGGCAAGTTTCCCATCCGGGTAGAACACAAACACCTGCGCCTGACGCTTGTCGAGGATCGCAAACGGCCGACCGCCGTGGTCGTATCCGGCCATGACCCAACCGGCGAGCTGGCGCGCCTGCGAGGACGCTTTCACCTTGCCGAAATCGGCCTTGCCGCCCAGGACCATGCGCGGCCGGGGCGGAATGGCGCCCGCGGCGCGCTGCGGGCCCTGTGTCTGAACGACATCAGGCTGCTGCACGGCACGGGCTTCTCTCATCACATATCTCGCCGCCGGCCAGGCAATGGCCGCGGCGACCAGTCCCAAGGCCAGACCCTGGGCGGCCCACACCACGTTGTCTCGAAGCGAGCCGGCCGCCGGCGGCGCCGGTGTGCCGGAATCATCTGCGGTGGAATCACCGCTGGAATATCCGCTTGATGCTCGCAGCATGGGACCCCCTCTTCAGGATCAGGCGCTCAGGACTGAGTCCGGCGACCGGACCTTAGTTGCGGTCAGCGCGAGGAGCAGGCGTACCGGCCGAGGTCGGCTCGGTGGGCAGCGGGTCCTGCTGCGAAGCAGCATTCTGGTTTTGCCAGGTGTTGTCCTGGGTCTGCATCTGCTGGTTGGACGGCGCCGAGTTCGATTGCGACTCGCTGTAGGTCTGCTGCTGCGGATTGGCAGCGCTGGCAGCCGGATCCTGCGACCGGGCCATGCTCTGCTCAGCCGGCACGGCCTGCTGCGACGGGTCCGTCATTTGCGACGATTGCTGTTGCTGCGTGGTCTGGGTTTGGGTGGCATCAGTCGCATTTTCGGTTTGCGCATAAGCCAGACCCAGCACGCTCGCAAAAGCGGTCAGGGCGACGGCACCGGTCACAAGGGATTTGGTCGGGTTCATCAGTCTCTCCTTTAGGCTTGAATTGGCTTGCCGATCGCTGGATCGGGTAGGACTAACTGTGGACCTTCCAACGGCGCTTGTGAGTGGGTCGAAGCCGTCAGCGCCTGTAGGACAAAGGGAAGCTTTCAGTTCGATACATGGAGGACGTTCACTGTTCTCCCTGCGGCGCGCTCCCGCTCAATGCTAGGCGGCAATGCCACGCCACGCCAGGAATGTCACCGTCAGCCACGCGGGCACCAACGCCAGCCAGCCGAAATGGACGAAGGCGAGCGCGCCGAGGATCGCGCCGGCACCAAAGGCCACGATGGGCCACAGCATCTTCTGAATGCGGCTGCGCAGTTCGGGTGTGCCGCTGCCGAGCAGGCAATCGGTCAGGTCCAGCACCAGCTGGGTGACATTGCCGGTCATGACGGTATGCGGGGTGAGCTTGCTCAGCAGCAGACGCCCCATGCCGTTTTGCAGGCCCATGGCGGTGGCCCCCAACAACCCGGCGGCGATGGCCATCGGGTGCTCCGAACCCCGGATCGGATGGCCATAGAGTCCGGCGAGCATGAAGGCCAGCAACAGCAACGCCTGAAGACTGAGCAGGGTGCGTACCGCGTTATAGCCATGACGCTCGCAGCACAAGGCAATGATCCGCGAGGCGGCCACCGCCAGGATGAAGGCCGGGAACGCCAGCAGTTTGAGCAGCACGCCGTGCCCGGGGCGCGCCAATTCAGCGCCGATCAGGACAAAGTTGCCGGTGACGTGAGCAGTGAACAGGCCGAAGAGGGCCACAAAACCCAGCGTATCGACATATCCGCCAACGGCTGCCAGCAGCGTGGCACCGGTGTTGGACGACAGCGGGGAGGTCTGGGGCGGCGTTGGCAGGGCTGCGGAGGGGGAACTATTCATGGCAATGCAGAGAATGAAGAGGGAAGGGAATCGCCGTCATCGTGAACGTCTTCGGCACGATCGTCCTATCCCATTCGGGCACGCCCGGGTGACCAAGGCCTGCGTCGAGCCGTGTCCTCTGTCGTCAGATGTCCGTCAAAGTTACAAAGAAGGTGACATCTGCCTCGGCGCCTTACGCGCAAAGCATCCGCAATAAGAACAATAGGGATGCTCCCTAGACCCGGAGATGCCCGTATTCCAGCAGCCGCTGGATTTCCGAGGAAACCCCGAGAAGTCAGGTGCGACATTCGTCACAGGGGCCTCTGCATCCGCCCGCGTGCCCGACGCCATCGGCATCCAGCCCTCGCACGAACACCGCATTCGCCTTCCGCACGGAGTCGTGCGAACGTGCACAAGTTGTCGCGTCGGCGCGATATACATCCGTACAGCTTGTGGGGTTGTACGGTTTCGTCAATCGTTACCCTCAATATGTGCGGTCTCGCGCGGACCCTCTCAGTCTTTACCGGATGTAACGAGTGAGCGGTTCCTAACGAAACCGATGCTGGCGATGGACGGAGGGGTTCATGCGCCAGTGAAGTAACCGAAGAAAAGGCCCGAGGGCCCATTCAATTTCAGGAGGACCCATGTCTTCAGTGCTGACCGACCCCAGCGTCGCTCCCAGCGGCGCAAGCTGGCTGAGCAAGGAGCGCACCATTGCAGCGCCCGGCTTCAATCGCTGGCTGGTGCCGCCGAGCGCCCTGGCCATTCACCTGTGCATCGGGATGGCCTACGGCTTCTCGGTGTTCTGGCTGCCGCTGTCCAAGCTGATGCAGACCGCCGGGACCGGCGCGGCCTGCGGCAAGGACGTGAGTTTCTTTGACCAGCTGTTCACCACCCAGTGCGACTGGACCGTGACCACGCTCGGTCTGATGTACACCCTGTTCTTCGTGTTCCTGGGTTGCTCCGCCGCCATCTGGGGCGGTTGGCTGGAACGTGCCGGCCCGCGCAAGGCCGGTCTGGTCAGCGCGCTGTGCTGGTGCGGCGGCATGATGATCTCCGCCCTGGGCATTCACACCCATCAGCTCTGGATGATGATCCTGGGCTCCGGCGTGATCGGCGGCATCGGTCTGGGTCTGGGCTACATCTCGCCCGTCTCCACGCTGATCAAGTGGTTCCCGGACCGTCGTGGCATGGCCACCGGCATGGCCATCATGGGCTTCGGCGGCGGCGCGATGATCGGCTCGCCCCTGGCGGTGGAGCTGATGAAGCACTTCGCCACGCCCACCGACCCCGGTGTGATGCAGACCTTCGTGGTCATGGCGCTGATCTACTTTGCCTTCATGGTCGCCGGGGCCCTGGGCTACCGCGTGCCGCCGTCAGGCTGGAAGCCGGAAGGCTGGACGCCGCCCGTCGCCGCCGCTGCCAACACCATGGTCACCCAGCGTCACGTGCATGTGAAGAAGGTGTGGGGCATCCCGCAGTTCTGGCTGGTGTGGATCGTGCTGTGCATGAACGTGAGCGCCGGCATCGGCGTGATCGGCATGGCCAGCCCGATGCTGCAGGAAATCTTCGGTGGCTCGCTGATCGGTGTGGACGCCAAGTTCGGTCAGCTCGACAAGACCCAACTGGCTGCCATCGCTGGCATCGCCGCTGGTTTCGCTGCGCTGCTGAGCCTGTTCAACATCGGTGGCCGCTTCTTCTGGGCCACGCTGTCGGACAAGCTGGGCCGCAAGATGACCTACACGATCTTCTTCGTGCTGGGCGGTCTGCTGTATGCCAGCCTGCCGAGCAGCGCGGGCGCTGGCAACAAGCTGGCCTTCGTGGGTGCGGTGTGCGTGATCCTGTCGATGTACGGCGGCGGCTTCGCCACCGTGCCGGCCTACCTGGGCGACCTGTTCGGCACCCAGATGGTGGGCGCCATCCACGGCCGTCTGCTGACCGCCTGGGCCACCGCCGGCATCCTCGGCCCCATCGTCGTGAACTTCATGCGCGACTATCAGCTGGGTCTGGGCATCCCGCGTGAGCAGGTCTACAACCAGACGATGTACATCCTGGTCGGCCTGCTGGTGATCGGCCTGATCGCCAACCTGCTGGTCCGTCCGGTGGCCGACAAGCACTTCATGACCGACGCTGAACTGGCGGTCGAGAAGCAGCTGGCCAGCGAGCGCGCTGCCGCCAACGAAGTGGGTAGCGGCCCGGGCGTGGGCAAGGCAACGCCGACCTTCCTGGTGGCACTGGCCTGGCTGGCCGTGGGCATCCCGCTGGCGTGGGGCATCTACCGCACGGCACTGACGGTGGCCAAGCTCTTCGCCTGACCCTGAAGCCGACCGCTGGCCGGTCGGCATGACCCCAGGCGAGCGCGCTGTCGCGTTCGCCTTTATTCTCAGCCTCGCCCCGTCGGCGGCCTGTCATCGGCGCCCCGGGGCGAGCTTCGTTCGGACGCTTCCATTGCGGGCGGCCGAACGTCACTGACGCCAGAGCCGAGGACCGGATGAGCGAACAAAAGATCCACTTCTACAAGGGCCCCGCCGGTGGCTGGGGCGCGCTGCGCAGCGTCGCCAAGCACCTGCAGGAGCAGGGCATTGCGGTGAAGGGCGCCAAGACGCTACTGTCGGCCAATCAGCCGGACGGCTTCGACTGCCCGGGCTGCGCCTGGCCCGACCGCGACCACCGCTCCACCTTCGAGTTCTGCGAGAACGGCGCCAAAGCCATCTCCGCGGAAGCCACCGCCAAGCGCGCGACGCCGGAAGTGCTGAGCGCCCACACGGTGAGCTGGCTGGCCGAGCAGTCCGATTACGACCTGGAAAACATGGGCCGCATCACCGAGCCCATGATGTATGACCCGGTCAGCGACACCTATCAGCGCACCACCTGGGATGCCGCCTTCGAACTGATTGCCAGCAAGCTCAATGCGCTGGCCGATCCCAATGAAGCGCTGTTCTACACCTCGGGACGGGCCAGCAATGAAGCGGCCTTCCTGTATCAGCTGTTCGTGCGCGAATTCGGCACCAACAACTTCCCCGACTGCTCGAACATGTGCCACGAGCCCAGCGGCCAGGGCCTGAAGCCGACGATCGGCATCGGCAAGGGCACGGTCACGCTGCACGACTTCGAGAAGGCCGACGCCATCTTTGTGTTCGGCCAGAACCCCGGGACCAACCACCCGCGCATGCTGGGTGAACTGCGCGAAGCGTCCAAGCGCGGTTGCAAGATCGTCAGCTTCAATCCGCTGCGTGAGCGCGGCCTGGAGCGTTTTGCCGATCCGCAGAACAAGATGGAGATGGCGACGCTGGGCAGCACCCCGATTTCGTCCCACTACTTCCAGCTGCGCATTGGCGGCGACATGGCCGTGATGAAGGGCCTGTGCAAGCGGGTGCTGGAGCTGGACGATGCCGCCGTGGCCGAAGGCCGCGAACGCGTGCTGGACGTACCCTTCATCGAGCAGCACACCGCCGGCTTCGAAGCCTTTGCCCAGAGCATCCGCGACGAAGACTGGGAGACGCTGGAAGCGGAATCCGGCCTGTCGCAGGAGCAGCTGTGCGCCGCCGGCGATCTCTACGCCGACGCCAAGCGCGTCATCATCTGCTGGGGCATGGGCATCACCCAGCACCAGTATTCGGTGGCCACCATCCAGCATATTGCGGCGCTGCTGATGCTGCGCGGCAATCTGGGTCGTGAAGGCGCGGGCGCCTGCCCGGTGCGCGGTCATAGCAATGTGCAGGGCGACCGCACCATGGGCATCTATGAAAAGCCGGCCCCGGCTTTCCTGGACCGCCTCGGTCAGGTCTTCGGCTTCGAGCCGCCGCGCCAACATGGCTATGGCACCGTGGAGGCCATCCAGGCAATGCTGGACGGCAAGGCCAAGGTGTTCATCGCCCTGGGCGGCAACTTCGCATCGGCCACGCCCGATACGCTGGCCACCTGGAAGGCGCTGCGCAGCACCGAGCTGACGGTGCATGTCACCACCAAGTTCAACCGCAGCCACACGATTCATGGCAAGCACGCCCTGGTGCTGCCCTGCCTGGGCCGCACCGAGATCGACATGCAGGCCGGCGGCCCGCAGGGCGTGACGGTGGAAGACTCGATGAGCATGGTGCACATCTCCAGCGGCATGAATGCGCCCGCCTCGGAGCATCTGCTGTCCGAGCCGATGATCGTCGCCCGGATGGCGGCCGCCACGCTCAAGCACAGCAAGACGCCGTGGCTGTGGATGGTGGAGGACTACAGCCGCATCCGCGACAAGATCGAGGAAGTCTTCGACGACTTCAAGGGCTTCAACGAGAAGATCAAGACGCCCGGCGGCTTCCGGCTGCGCAACACCGCCAGCGAGCGGGTGTGGGCGACGCCGGCCGGCAAGGCCACCTTCATTCCGTTTGCCCTGCCCACCGACACGCCGGTGCATCAGGCGCGCGAGCGTCTTCGCGAGCACAAGACGGTGGTGTTCAACCTGGCCACCGTGCGCTCGCACGATCAGTACAACACCACCATCTACGGCATGGACGACCGCTATCGCGGCGTGTGGGGCCACCGCCGCGTGGTCTTCATCCATCCGGAGGACCTCAAGGCCATCGGCATGAAGGCCGGTGAATGGGTGGACATCACCAGTGTCTACAGCGACGGTCAGGAACGTCGGGCGGAGAAGTTCGTGCTGATCGAGTACGACATCCCGCGCGGCTGCCTGGCCAGCTACTTCCCGGAGACCAACAGCCTGGTGCCGCTGTCCAGCGTGTCGATCGGCGCGGGCACGCCCACGTCCAAGTCGATTCCGGTGGTGCTGACGCTGCGTCCGCAGGACACGCCGATTCCCCAGGAACAGGCGCGTTCGGTGGAAGGTGCTTCGGTCGGAGTTTGAGGCGACTGCTGGTGTGCCGATGACCGAGTCGACGACCTTGCCGGCGACCGAGCTGGAGAGCGGGCCGGAGAGTGGGCTCGAGACCGAGCCTGCCGAAGGCGCCGCCTTCGAAACCCAGGCCCGGCTCGCCCTGCAGGCCCTGGCGGAGCTCGATGGTGGCAAGGGCGTGTCCCTGCCGCGCCTGGCCAAACGCACCGGCCTGCGGGTGAGCGTGCTGCTGCGTCTCTTCACCCTGCTCAGTGATGCGCGGGTGGGAGACACCGCCGGCCCCGGATGGGTGCGGCTGGTGCTGGAGGAGGACGGTCGCTGGATGGCCAGCATGACAGCGGCCGGACGAGGGGATCCCGAACAGTGGGATCATTCGTCGCCATGAGCCGTTCTGCTTCCCCGCCTGCTCCTGCTCCGGTGTCATTGCCGGAGGCGAAACCGGTGCCATCGTCCGTGTCATCCCACGCCTCATCGCTTACCTCTTCGCCAGTGCCATCGCCGATGTCATCGCCTGTCTCATCGCCCGTGCCGAGGCCGGCCTCGTCCCCTATGCCCGCCGACGCTGGGCAGGCGCATCCCGAGCCCGGGGCCTGCGCGCTGGACGACGCCGACGCGCCTCTGCCCGCCGCGCTGGTCAGCGTTCGGCCGACCCGCCTCGGCGGTCCGGCCCGAGGCGACGAGGAATGGGTGGCGGAAGAGGTGCCCATTGCGCTGGAGTACAACGGACTGTCCCATGCGGTGATGCTGGCGACCCCGCTGGACCTGGAGGACTTCGCGCTCGGGTTCTCGCTGAGCGAGAACTTGATCGGATCGCCGGCGGACCTGCTGGACGTGGAGGTGCATACCCGGCCGCAAGGGGTGGCGCTGCAGCTCCGGGTGACGGCGCGGTGTGAGCTGATGCTCAAGGAACGTCGTCGCACACTGGCGGGCCGGACCGGCTGCGGCCTGTGCGGCACCGACAGCCTGGATCAGGTGTTCCGTCCACCCAGCCGGCCGCTGGCGCCGCTGGCGGTGGCGCGGGATCAGTTGATCCCCGTCTTGTCCCGCGCGATGCGGGAGCTGTCGGAAGCGCAGCCGCTGCAGCAGCGCAGCGGCGGCATTCATGCGGCGGCATGGTGCAGTCCGGCGGGCGAGGTGCTGATGGTCCGGGAGGACGTTGGCCGTCACAACGCGCTGGACAAGCTGGTGGGCGCGCTCGCGCGCGCGCAGGTGGACACGGCGCAAGGCTTTGCAGCGGTGACCAGCCGGGCGAGTTTCGAGATGGTGCAGAAGGCAGCCGGCGCGGGCATCTCACTGCTGGCGGCGGTGTCAGCGCCGACGCATCTGGCCATCCGCACGGCCCAGGCCTGCGGCCTCACGCTGGCCGGTTTTGTCCGCGAAGGGCGGGCGACGCTCTACAGCTGAGGCTGCGCTCAGAACTTGCAGCCCAGGCCCAGATGGGCCGAGACCTCAAATGTGGTGTCGCCGTTCTGGCTCTTGCCGAGCTTGGAGGGCAGGCGAAAGCGCGTGGCGCACTCGGTAGCTTCCAGACCCATGCTGCGCAGGAACTGCTTCGGCGCTTCCATGCCGACGCTGATCGCGTGGTGGGCGCGCTTGGGTGGCGGGCCGATCACTGAGGGTTCGCGCGGGAGCTCAACGAGCTTGATCTCCGGGAGTGAGAGGGACTTGAACCGGGATTCGGTGGCGGCGGCGGCCGAGCGCCAATCCTGGGCGCTCATGGGAAGCCGCATCGACAGATGCGGACGCAGGCTCAGCCAGCTGGCGGACGGGGACGATGCCGGCGCAGCTTCGGCGGAGGAGGGCGGCACCGGCAAAGGCGTGAGGTCTGCTGCCGCGCCTGTTCCTGTCGCTGTTCCTGCGCCCGTACCCGTGCCCGACACCTTGGCGGATGGGTTCAAGGCATTGGCAGCGCTGTTCACCGTGTTCGCCGTGTTTGCACCGATGGTGCCGTTCGCGGCGTCCCGGGCCACGTTCGCGGGCGCCACCATCGCCACGGTCGCCGGTCCGACCATCGCCAGGGTGACGGCGGTGGTCGCCGTCGGCGTTGCACCGACGCTGCCCGCTGCGGCGCTGATCTCCAGCGCCCAACACGACGAGGTGACGACGCACAGCGCCGTCAAGCATCCCACGCGTTGCCACGTGCGCCCGGTCATGCTGCCATCCACCTTGGCCATAGGGCCTCCCCAAACCATGACTTGTGGGATGGGAGCGTGACGGCGCAGGCTGAAGGCGGCCTGAAGTCGTGGCGCTTCGGCCTAGGTGAAATCACCGGTAGATGGGGAAGACCCCGAGCGGCGGTGACAAGTCTTGAAACACATCGGCCGTCTCGGCGGCGAACGAAGCGGACGGCGTTGGCACTACGCCGGCAAGCACCCTGAACGACCTCCGGATGCCTTCTCGAGAGACATCGAAGTTCGCGTCGATCGCTTGGGTTGCAAGCCGGTAATGCGCGTAGATGCAGCTATTAGGGATTCGGTTGAATTTATGCTGGTGATAAAATCGTGCCGTCGCTTTGGATGTGTGACCCATCAGACCTGCCTCTCCATGAGGGTCGCGGACGTCTGTTGCAAGGCTGGGGCCCCTTGTTCGATCTTCCTGCGCTACAGGCGCGATTGCGCTCGGGCAAGTTGGACCTGTCGGATGACCAGCAGTGCTGGGTGGCCACCAACGCCTGCTGGGATGAATTGAGCAAGCTGAACTGGACGACGGGGCGCCAACTCCGCGACCTGCTGCTGGCGCTTCGTCCGGGCACACGCAGCCAGGGCGGCGATTTCGTCAACGCCCAGTGGTGTGCGGATTCGGAAGGTGCGCTTTGGCCCTGCGATGCCTACAAGGTTCGCGTGGACGAACACAGGAACTTTCGCCGCACAGCCCAAGGGCTTGAGTTCTATGTGAAGTTCTCGATGAATGAAGCTGGCGAGTTCTTCCTGGTGTTGATTCAGTGTCACCTGGGGCGCTTCCGGCTCCGGTCTTAGCCTTTGAGTTCAGGAGTACCCCATGACTAACCCGATCGCTGCTGCCTGTCGTTCGTGCCGCAAGGGTTCGATGCAGCCCATCGAACGCATGCAGACCTATGCACCGCCCGGCACGGACGGCGTGGTCATCACCCAGTTGGCAGCCCGCTGCGACCAGTGCGGGAAGGAGACCGTCCTGCCCTCGCAGATGGACGAAAACCTTCGACGGCGGGCCGCCCGAAAAGCGCATTACGGGCTTTACCTGCTGGGCGAAGAGATCTTCGCATTCCGGCGGAAATACGGCCTGACACAGCAGGCGGCATCTCGCCTCTTCGGCAAGGGCATCATCGCGTTTTCTCGGTACGAGTCCGAGAAGTCTTATCCCGACGAAAGCACCACCAAACTGATTCGCGCCGCCATGCGCCATCCGGCGCTGTTGAAGGAGCTTGCCGACGAATCGGGTGTCGAGATCCCGTTGTGGGAGGCTCGATGTGCGGACGAGCGTGAGCGTGAGCAGGTGTCGCTGGCAACCAGCCGCAGGCCCAAGACTTCGCTGCCGCGACCGACTGTTCAGTTCCTGGAACTGATGGAACAGCGCACCGGCCCGCTCCGATCCGCCAAAGCCTCCAACATCGGCGCCACCAAAGCGAACAGGCGCCAGAAGGCGCCTGCTGCAAGGTGAAGAGCTCTGGAGGTCCGGAGGTCTGGCGCGTCAGCCCACCAAGCCCAGCAACCTCGGCAGCGCCAGCGACAGTCCCGGCCAGTAGGTCACCACCAGCAGGAAGCCCAGCATCGTCAGCAGCCAGGGCCAGACGGCCACGGTCAGCTCAGTGATGCCCATCTTCGTGATGCCGGAGGCCACGTACAGGTTCAGCCCCACCGGCGGATGGCACAGCCCCACCTCCATGTTCACCGCCATCAGGATGCCCAGGTGCACCGGGTCCACCCCCAGCTTCGCGGCCACCGGGAACAGGATCGGCGCCATGATGAGCACGATGGCCGCCGGATCCATGAAGTTGCCCGCACCCAGCAGGATCAGGTTGACCAGCAGCAGGAACACCACCAGACCGAAGCCCTGCGCCGACATCCACGCCGCCATCGTCTGCGGAATCTGCTCCGACGCCATCAGGAAGCTGAACAGCACCGCATTCGTGATGATGTAGAGCAACATCGAGCTCATGGCCGCCGCCTTCAGCAGCACCCGCGGCACATCCTTCAGCCCCATGTCCTTGTAGACGAACACCGAAATGATGAAGGCATAGACCGCCGCCACCGCCGCCGCTTCCGTCGGCGTGAACTTGCCGCTGTAGATGCCGCCGATCACCACCACGATCAGCATCAGGCCCCAGAAGCTGTCGCGGAAGGCCTTGAAGCGCTCCGCCCAGCTGGCCTTGGGCATCCGGGGATAGTCGAACTTCTTGGCCCGGTACCAGGTCGTCACGCCCAGCAGCAGCGACAGCACCAGACCCGGCACCACACCCGCCATGAAGAGCTGACCCACCGACGCCGTGCCCACCGACTCGCCATTCGGACCGGTGGCCGACATGCCGGCCGTCGCAATGGAGAACATCACCAGGTTGATCGACGGCGGGAACAGGATGCCCAGCGCGCCTGACGTGGTGATCACCCCCGCCCCGAACTGCTTCGGATACCCCTGATTGGTCATTGCCGGCAGGATGATCGAGCCCACCGCCACCACCGTCGCCACCGACGAACCGGAGATGGCGGCGAACATGGCGCAGGCCAGCACACCCGCCAGCCCAAGGCCGCCGAACCAGTGGCCGATCATCGTGGTGGCGAAGTGGATGATCCGTCTCGCCACCCCGCCGTGGGTCAGGAAGTTGCCCGCCAGGATGAAGAAGGGCACCGCCATGATCTCGAACTTCTCGATGCCGGTGAACAGCTTCAGGGCCACCGATTCAATCGGCACCTGCGTCATCGTGAAGAGATAGGTCAGGACCGTCAGGCCCAGCGAGATGGAGATCGGCATGCCGGTGAGCATCAGCAGCACCAGCAGCGAAAAGATGATCAGGGTGTTCATGGACGCAGCTCCTCCTGGGCCAGGGCCGTCGGCGTGGCCGGCGAGGGGTTGTCTTCAATGCCTTCCACATGACCGTGGTCCGCATGCGGCACGTCGCCGGTGCGGATGAAGTGCCAGCACACCTGCAGGAATCGGAAGCACATCAGGTAGCTGCCCAGCGGCACGCAGGCGTAGGCGATCCAGGTGGGGATCTCCATGTCCGGCGAGGTCGGCCCTTCCGGGATCTCCCCGGGGTCACGACCCAGCGCATGCAGGAAGGCATAGTGGGCACCGTTCTCCCAGACGAAGGTGGCGCCCAGCGTGCCGATGGTGGCGGTGAACACCGCACCGGCCAGCAGGCTGAAGATCACCAGGTATTTCGCATGCTCGGGCTTGAGCTTGCGCACGATCACGTCCACGCCGACGTGGGTGCCCGCCCGCACGCCGTAAGCCGCGCCGAACTTGGCCATCCACACAAACATGTAGATGCACAGCTCCTGCGCCCAGCTGACGTCGATGCGGATGATCCAGTCCTGCAGCACCGGCACGCCCGCGAGAAAGCGATGCAGCACTGCCATCGCGATCACCAGCGTCGCCGCCGCCATGAGGAGGCTGATCAAGCTCTCCTCCAATCGATCCAGCCATTTCATGAGAAGTCCCCCAGACCGCGGGCAGTGGCGGACGACGCAGGCGTGCAGAGAAAAGGCCAAGCCTTCCCCCTGAGCTCCCGCTGGAAGTCCGTCCGCCGCTGGCGGCGTTCAGGTGTCGAGGTGAGTGAGGGCCGCTTTATTGCGGCTTGACGAAGCCGGCCGCCTTGTACGCCGCTTCGATGGTGGCCTTGCCGACGCGGCCTTCCATGTCACGGTGCACCGACATCAGCGCCGACTTCCATTCGTTGGTTTCCGCCGGCGTCAGCGTGTAGATGGTGGTCTTGCCGCTGGCGCGGATCTTCTCGAGCGCCTGCTGGTTCTCGGTGGCCGCGATGGCATTGGCATAGACGGTCGCGTCCTTGACGCTGCTGTCCACCACGCCGCGCAGATCGGCCGGCAGGCCGTCATAGAACTTCTTGTTGATGATCAGCGCGTAGGCCAGATGACCGTGGTTGCTGAGCGTCGTGTGCTTCTGCACTTCGTAGGTCTTCTGGGTGTAGAAGTTGGACGGCACGCCTTCGGTGCCATCCACCACGCCCGACTGCAGGGCCTGGTAGAGCTCGGAGAAGGCCATCACCTGCGGGATCGCGCCCAGCGCCCGCATTTGTGCGTCCAGCACCTTGGAGCTCTGGATGCGCATCTTCAGACCCTTGAAGTCCGCCACATGGTGCAGCGGCTTGTTGGCGCTCATGATGTGGAAGCCGTTGTCCCAGAAAGCCAGGCCCTTGATGCCCTTGGGCTCCAGCTTCTTGAACAGTTCCATGCCCAGGGTCTGGGTGGTGTTGCGGAAGGACGCGTCATCCTTGAAGAGGAAGGGCAGGTCAAAGACCTCGAACTCCTTCACACCCAGCGGACCGAACTTGGCCAGAGACGGCGCCAGCATCTGCACCGAGCCGAGCTGCAGGGCTTCCAGCTCTTCCTTGTCCTTGTAGAGCTGGCTGTTCGGATAGACCTCCACCTTCAGGCGGCCCTTGCTGCGCTCTTCCACCAGTTCCTTGAAGCGCTGCGCGCCCTTGCCCTTGGGCGTGTCCGGCGCCACCACGTGGCTCAGCTTGATCACGATGGGCGCCTGGGCGAAGGCACCCAGACCGGTGGACAGGCCGGCAATCGCCACAGCGGCGGACAGCAACAGGCGGCGGGGGAAGGCAGCGGACATGAATGTCTCCTGATGGACTTCTGATCTTGTGGTCACAGGCGGTGGCCGTCTCGGGAAGGGAGCGGGACGGACGTCCCCGACCTCACCTGCATGCGGCGGATTGTGAAAACCCCGGCCGTCGCCGCCCAGTTGTGGACTTCCACATCCAGCGGCTTTCAAGATCCGGATCACCGCCAATCGCCCGCTGTGACCGCGCTCGCGGCTCTAGACTGCGGGCATGCGCATCGTTGTTCCCGGATCCGACATGCTGCGGCGCGCCAGCTGGGCGCTGCCGCTGCTGCTGGCGCTCGCCTTCGCGGGGTCGGTGGCGGGATGGCTGCGCCACAGCGACGCCCGCGACCTCGAAGAAGAGCGGCTCACGCTGATTGCCGACACGCTCACCCTGGAGGCCCGCATCAGCGACTGGCTGACCGCCGAACATGCGGTGGTGGACCGCCTCGGCTTGCAGCTGCCCGCCCGGGTGGACGACCAGTCCCTGCTGAATCATCCCGACGTGGCGGAAGGCCTGCGCCGTCTGTGGGTCGGCGTGACGGTCCTGGACGCCAACAACCGGGTGGTGGCCCATGTGCCGCATTTCGTGCCGCAGGTGGCGCCGCCCCGCGAGCGCACCGGCGTAAGCCTCGACGACGGCGGGGTGACCGCCCACTGGAGTGCGGACCGCCCTGGCGGTGGCCGTTTGATCGTCCGCTTCGCACCGACCGCACTGCTGCGCCAGACCCTGCCATGGTGGCTGGCCCAGAAATACGACGTCCGCCTGGTGGATGCCCTGGGCCAGCGGCTGGCGCAGACCGGCAGCGACGAGATTCCTGCCGGCACCCAAACCTATCGCATCAGCATGGATCCGGCCATGCGCGAGACGTGGCTGGAGCTCAACACCCGCGAGAAACATGTGCCGTGGTGGACCACCCTGGCCGGTCCGCTGATGGGCGTCTTCATCGTGCTCTCGGCCCTGGCCAGCGTGATGCTGCGACGCCAGATGCGCGAAGTGCGGCGCGCGGAAGGCGAGGCGCGCACCGAAGCCGCCTGGCGCCGGGCGGTGGAAGATTCACTGACCGTCGGCTTGCGCGGGCGGGACCTGGAAGGACGGGTGACCCACGTCAATCGCGCCTTCTGCGACCTGGTGGGCTACAGCGCGGAGGAGCTGCTGGGCAGCCTGCCACCGATGCCGTACTGGCTGCCCGACGACATGGAGGACAGCCTGCGCCGCCATCGCCGCAACATGGCCGGCGGTGCGCCGCGGGAAGGCTATGAAGCCCGCTGGCTGCGCAGCGACGGACGCATCGTCGAGGTGATGATTTTTGAAGCGCCGCTGGTGGACGCCGCCGGGCGCCAGATCGGCTGGATGGGCTCCATTGTCGACATCAGCGCCCGCAAGCTGGCGGAGGAGCGGGAGCGCCGTCAGACCGAAGCTCTGGCCCATCAGGCGCGGTTGAGCACCCTGGGCGAGGTGGCCTCCGCGCTGGCCCATCAGCTGAACCAGCCGCTGGCGGCCATCACCGGCTACAACGCGGGTGCCCTGCGCATCCTGGAGCGCAGTGGTCCGCCCGACGACATGGTGATGGAAGCGCTGCGGCGCCTCGGCGAGCAGGCGGCGGAGGCCGGGCGCATCGTGCAGCGCATCCGTGCCTTCCTGACGCGGCGCGCCCCTCAGCCGGAGGTGTGCGCCATGGCGGACATCGTCGCGCGCGTGCTGGCGCTGCTCAAGCGCGACCTGCGCAGCCTGCGGGTGGAGCCGGCGCTACCCGCCGACCTGCCGGCCGTGAATGCGGATGCCGTGCTGATCGAGCAGGTGCTGATCAACCTGATCCGCAATGCCGCCGATGAACTGCTGGCACGCCCGACGCCGGGTCAACGGCCGCATATCCGAATCAGCGCGGCGCTGGTGGGCCAGCGCTTCATGCGGGTGGATGTGGACGACAACGGACCGGGGCTGCAGGGCCGCGGCATCGAGCAGCTGACGACGGCCTTCTATTCGACCAAACCCGAGGGCATGGGCATGGGACTGGCGATCTGCCGCTCGGTGATCGAGGCCCATCATGGCGGCATGGAGGCGGGCCTGAGTGACCTGGGGGGTGCGCGCCTGAGCTTCACCGTGCCGCTGGCGGAGGTGTCGGCGCTGCGGGCTGCCTCCATTCCCACGGCCGCCCCTGGGGCCATTTCCACGCTCACCTCCACGGCCACCCCCACGGCCACCCCCACGGCCACCGCGACCGCTCAAGAAGCAAATCGCGACACGCGACAGGAGAATCCACAATGACGGACCTGGCCTCCACCGTGCACCTGGTGGACGACGAAGCTGCCGTGCGCGACGCACTGGCCTTCCTGATGCGCTCTCACGGCCTGAAAGTGAGCACCCATGCCAGCGGCCCCGAGTTGCTCGCGGCGTTGGACAAGGAGCCGGACCCGATGGGCTGCATCGTGCTGGACGTGCGGATGGAGCCGCTGTCCGGTCTGCAGGTGCAGGACGAACTGATGCGCCGGGGCGTGAAGCTGCCGGTCATCTTCCTGAGCGGACACGGGGACATTCCGATGGCCGTCGATGCCATGCAGAAGGGCGCGATCGACTTTGTCGAGAAGCCGTTCAATGACCAGGCGCTGGTGAACAAGGTGCAGCGGGCCTTGGCGCTGGACACCCACCGTCATCGTGAAGCGGTCGCGCATGCCGATGCGGCCGGACGCCTGGCCAGCCTGACCGACCGCGAGCGCGAGGTGGCGCTGAGGGTGGCCGCCGGCAAACTGAACAAGCAGGTGGCGGATGAACTGGGCATCGCCATCCGCACGGTCGAAGTGCACCGTGCGCGTGCCTTCACCAAGCTGGGGCTGCGCTCCGCGGCGGAACTGGCGACGCTGCTGGAGCGCTTCGAGCTGAAGTGATGTGGCCTGACGCGAGGTGGCGTGAGGCGGCGTGAGGTGGCCTGAAGTGAAGGGACGCAGCAAGGGCCTCTTCAGTGCCCGTTCCAGTACGTGTCAGACGCCTCGCACCACCAGGGACACATTGCTCCCGCCAAAGGCAAACGAGTTGGACACGATGGCCCGTCCCGGTGCCAGCTCCCGCGGCGAGCCCTCGATGAGATCGGTGATCTCGCGCAGCGGGCTGCTGCGTACATGGGCGCTGACCGGCAGCCGGCCGCGACGCAGGGCCTGGACACAAGCGACCAGCTCCAGCGCACCGCCCGCGCCGATCAGGTGGCCATGCAGCGCCTTGGTGGCACTGACCGGCACGCCGCGCGGACCGAACACCCGCGCCAGGCTTTCCGCCTCCACCGCATCACCCACTTCGGTCGCGGTGCCATGAGCGTTCACATACCCGATCTGGTCCGGCCTCAGTCCCGCATCGGCCAGGGCGGCGCGCAGCGCGCGTTCCTGCCCATCCGCATCCGGACGCGACAGATGCACCGCATCCACGCTATGCCCATAACCGGCCAGCACGGCAAGCGCCGACGCGCCGCGTGCGCGGGCGTGGGACGCCGTCTCCAGCACCAGCGCCGCCGCACCTTCGCCCAGCACCAGTCCACGACGCTGGTCGTCGAAGGGACGGCAGCTCTGGGACGGGTCGTCCGCATCCGGCGGCGCCATCACGCCCATGGCCTGCCAGGCCATCACCGAGCCCAAATTCAGCATCGCTTCCGAGCCGCCCGCCAGCACCACATCGGCCCGGCCCTGCCGCATCATCAGCAGCGCTTCGCCCAGCGCCTGGGCCGACGAGGCGCAGGCGTTGGAGACGTTCAGCATCGCGGCCCGCAGCTGATAGCGCATCGCCAGATGCGAGGCCGCCGAGTTGCTCATCACCCGCACCACCGTGTAGGGATGCACCCGCGGCGTCGGTTTCGTCAGCACCTCCGTATAGGACTGCTGCAAGGCGTTGGAGCCGCCCAGCCCAGTCCCCCAGGCCACCGCCGACCGGTCCGGCTGTTGCGCAAGGGTCGGCAGGCCCGCCTGTCCCCACGCCTGTTCGCAGGCCTGCAGCGCCATCAGGCTGTGCCGGTCGTAGAGGTTGCGCTGGGCCGGCGGCATCTCCTGGCCGAGCGGGGTCTCGATCGAGGCCGCCGCAAAAGGCATCAGCCCGCGCGACGGATCGCCCGCGTGCAGCCGCACGCCGGATCGTCCCGATTCCAGGGCGTCGGCGAGGGACTCCACATCCGGGCCGAGCGCACTGCAGGCGCCGATGCCGGTGATCCATATCTCTTCTCCGCTCATGACCATGGTCCTGCCGACGGTGATTCTGATCTCAGGCCGCCACGGCTGCGCCGTGCGCGGCGTCTGCCGGCTTGGCGGCCAACAGTTCGTCCACCAGCGTGGCCAGGCCGGCCAGGGTGGGAGTCTTCATCGCGGCATCGTGATCGATCTGGATCAGGTAGTGGTCTTCCACCGCGAACATGAAATCCACCAGCATCAGGGAATCCAGACCGAGATCGGCGAAGGTGGCCTGACTGTCGAGTTCGCCGTCCTGCAGGCCGAGTTCACGGCAGGCCAGTTGGCGCAGGGATTCAAGCGTGTTGCTCATGGAAAGTCTCCTCGGTGGAATGGTGGCGATGCGCCAAAGGGGTTGGGGAAGCGAGCGGGTGGGGCTGCAGACCTGCAGCCACTGGCACCCGGTTCAGAAGGAAATCGCGGGCCGCATGGGCCACGGCGGTGCGCTCGTTGTCCAGCGTCAGCATGTGATAGCTGTGATGGAACCAATGGATCTCGATCTGGTCCGCACGGGTGCCCAGGCGGCTTTGCAGCTCCTGGACCGAGCGGGGGCCGCTGACGTCGTCCTCGCTGGCATGCAGGATCAGCGTCGGGGCCTGGATCTGCGGCAGGCCGGCCCGCACGAAGCGGATCATCCGGCTGGCCTGGTAGAGCGAGGCGGCGGACAGACTGTCGGCGCCGGCGGCGGAGACGTGGTCCGAGACCATGGCCTGCGCCACCCAGGCGCGCAGACGCTCGTTCTTGATGCCGTAAGGTTCGCGTTCCCGGAAGGACAGCCATTGGCGCAGCGGCGGCACATAGGCCAGCGGCAGCAGGCGGCGCCACGGCGAGACGTTCCAGCCATCGAAGTGCAGGGAGGTGGACACCAGCAGCTGCGCCGCCACCGGTCGGCGCAGGGACACCGCCAGCGCCAGCACCGACCCCATCGACAGTCCGCCGACAATCACCTGCTCATGGCGGGAGGCCAGCGCGTCGAAATGCTTCAGTGCCAGGGCCAGCCAGTCCTCAAAACGGGTGACGGGGGCCTGGCCGCCGGAGGACGCCGCAGTGTCCTTCTCGGCCGAGACGCCGTACCCTGCAAGGGCGGGCGCGTCGACGACATAACCGGCGGTGCGAAGCGTGCGGGCCAGCGGCATCAGCTCCAGCGGATTGGCGCAGAGCCCGTGCAGCAGCAGGACGGCCGGCCGCGAGTCCTTCAGGACGCTCGGGCGGTGGCCTTCGACAGCTTTCAGACCGGCGGTCGTCGGGCCGGCGGCCGGGGAGGGCGGCATACCGGGGGACCCATCGTTCACATCACCCGACGACACGCCGGCTGAAAGCGGAGAATTGGAAGAAGCAACCATGGCCTGCAGTCTGGCGGGGGTCGCTGTTGCGTACTTGTCGCCTAGCTTGCAGAAAGCTGTCCGTGCCGTTGCCCTCAGGTTTCTGCAAGACTCCCCACGGATCGGCGCAAGACACCGGGTTTATGCTCAATACCATGCGCATCCTGTTGGTCGAAGACGATGAATTCCTGGCCGAATCCACGGCCCGGGCCCTCCGCTCCCAGTCCTGGGTGGTGGATGTGACCGGCCGTGGCGAGCCGGTGCCGCTGTCCTTGCGGGAGGACCGGTATGACCTGTTGATCCTCGATATCGGTCTGGCCGGCATCGACGGCTTCGAGACCCTGCGCCGGGTGCGCGCCCAGGGCAGCACCGTGCCGGTGCTGCTGCTCACCGCCCGTGATGCGGTGGAAGACCGGGTGCGGGGGCTGGAAGGCGGGGCGGATGACTATCTGGTCAAGCCTTTCGCCCTGAGCGAGCTGATCGCCCGGGCTCGCGCGCTGGTGCGCCGCAGCCAGGCGCGCTCCGGCAATGAACTTCAACTGGGCTCCCTGCGCATGGACCTGGAAGCCCGCCGCGCCTTTGTGGCGGAAGAGCCGCTGGCCCTGTCCGCCCGTGAATGGGATGTGCTCGGGTTCCTGCTGGCCCGCGCCGGCAAGGTGGTGGCCAAGGAACAGATCGGCTCGGCCAGCAACGGCTGGGAGCAGGGCGTGAGCGACAACGCGATTGAAGTCTGCGTGTCCCGGCTCCGCGCCAAGATCGAACCGGCGGGCCTGCAGCTGCGCACGGTGCGCGGCCTGGGCTATCTGCTGGAAGAAGTGCAGAGCGCGCGCCGATGACGGACCGGTCGCTGCCGCCGTCTCCGCCGCAAGCGCCGATGCCCACCCCGCCGCTGCAACCCGCGCCCCTGCAACCCGCGCCGCCGCAGCCCTCGCCGTCCGAGGGCGCCTCGCCCGAACGAGGCTCCCGGCTCAGTCTCAAGCAGCGCCTGCTGCTGTGGCTGATGGTGCCGGTGCTGGTGGCGGTGCCGGTGGCGGGCGTCGTGCTCTATCGGGTGATGCACGACACCGCCATCTCCTGGCTGGACCAGTCGCTGGGCGACACCGCGCTGGCGGTGGCCAGCCTCATCCACGACCGCGACGGACAGATCTATGTGGATGTCTCCGATCCGACCGACAGCGCCTTGCGCTTTGACCGGACCGACAGCGTCTATTACCTGGTGCTGGATCCGGACGGCCGCGTGCTGCACGGGGATGCGTCACTCAAGGCCCTGAAGCTGCCGCACCGCGCGGCGGGGGAGTGGTACTTCACCATTTCCACGCTCAATGGCGAGGCGCTGCGGGTGGCGGTGCTGGGCTCGGCCTGCCGCTTTGCCCAGTCCTGCCAGATTGTGGTGGCCGAGACGCTGCACAAGCGGGACGCCCTGCAGCGGCAGCTGCTGGCGGTGGTCAGCCTGCTGATCGGCGGCATGGCGGTGCTGCTGGCGGCGGCCGGCTGGTGGGCGACCCACCAGGGCCTGCGCCCGCTGGCGCGGCTGAGTGCCGAGCTGGAACGCCGCGACCTGGCCCGGCTGGAGCCGCTCGCTGCCGAAGTGCCGGGGGAACTGCGCCCGCTGATCGCCGCCTTCAACCGGCTGTTCGAGCGGCTGCGCCGAGCGTCATCCGCCCAGCAGGACTTTCTGGCCAATGCCGCCCACCAGCTGCGCACGCCGCTCACGTCGCTGCGCACCGAAATCGATCTGGCGCTGCTGGAGCCGCATGATCCGCAGGTGGAGCCGCTGCTCAAGCGCCTGCAGAAATCAGTGGACCGCAGTGCGCGCCTGGCGCAGCAGATGCTGTCCATCGCCCGAGCCGAAGCCGAAACGCAGCAGCGAGAAGTGCCGCTGGACCTGCGCGACATCGCGGCGCAGGTGGCGGAAGACTGGGTGCCGCGCACCCTGGAAACCGGCATGGACCTGGGCTTTGAGCTGAGCGACGCGCCGGTGCTGGGTCAAGGCTTCCTGCTGCGGGAGCTGCTGGAGAACCTGCTGCACAACAGCCTGAATTACGCCGGCACCGATGCCCGCATCACCGTGCGGACGGGCTCCCGGGATGCGTGGGCATTCCTGGAAGTGGAAGACAACGGCCCCGGCATCCCGCCGGAGGACCGCGCCCGCGCGGTGCAGCGCTTTCAGCGCGGCAGTGAAGCCAAGGCCACCGGCAGCGGGCTGGGACTGGCCATTGCAGTGGACATCGCCCAGCGGCATGGTGGCCGGCTGGAGCTGCTGGATGCCACCTCCGGCCAGGGACTGCGAGTGCGGTTGAGTGTGCCGCAACGGCGCGTCGCGGACGCCTGAGCCGAGGCAGGGGCGAGGGGGGGCGGCGTGATGGGCGCGTGAGCGGCGATGGTGTGCCGCCCGGCGCCGACCCTCAGGCCGCGCTCAGCACGGCCAGCTTCGCGCCATTCGGCGCGATCGCCTGATCTTCCGGCGACTGGCCCTTCTCGGCATCGCAGGTGGCAATCAGCTGCTTCTGCCACACGGTGTGACGGGCAAACAGCTCCGCCACCCAGTCCACGAACACCCGCAGCTTGGTGCTCAGATGCCGGTTGGGCGGATACACCACATACAGCGGCAGCGGATCGGACTCCCAGTCGCAGAGGAAGGGCACCAGCTCGCCCGCGTCAATGTGCGGCTTGACCATGAAGTAAGGCGCCTGGATCACGCCCAGTCCGGTCAGGCCGGCCGTCATGTAGGCATTGCCGTCATTCACCGACACCTGATAGCGGCCATACACCTCATACCGCTGGCCGTTCTTGCTGTAGTCGAACGGGAATCGCTTGCCGGTGCGGGCGGAGAAATAGCTGACGACGAAATGCTGGTCGGACTCCAGGTCCAGCGGATGCTGCGGAATGCCGTGGCGCCGGATGTATTCCGGTGAAGCGCAGCAGCCGTAGCTCCAGTCGCCAATGCGGCGGGCCACCAGCGACTGATCGGTGATTTCACCGCCGCGCACCACGCAGTCGATGTTGTCACTGATCAGATCGACCGGACGGTCGGAAACGCCCAGGTCGATCTGAATGTCCGGATGCTTTGCATAAAACTCCGGAAGTGCGGGAATGATCAACATCCGCGCCACAGACGACGCCACATCCACCCGGATCCGCCCGCGCGGCGCGGCGCGTGCATGGGAGACGGAGCCTTCCAGCTCTTCGATGTCGGACAGCAGCCGCGTCACACGGTCGTAATACGCGGCGCCATCGGGCGTCACGCTCACACGCCGGGTGGTGCGATTGAGCAGCTTCACCTTGAGGTGGTCTTCCAGCGACTGGATCAGCCGGGTGACCGCCGTCTTCGGCAGGTCCAGCGATTCCGCCGCCTTGGTGAAGGTGCCGGCTTCCACGACGCGGGCAAAAGCCTGCATGGCATTGAGCTTGTCCATCTGCGTTCCTCTTCCAATCTCTGCTGCAGCGATCCGCGCGTCTGTTGAGCCTGCGCGCGCGTGAGGTCGCCATCCTGCCCGCGTCATTGTTTCGCCGGCGAAATATTGATTCGCGTCGGCAGCCGTTTATCTCGGCGGGCTGAATCTCTAAATTTCGCTGCATTGCAACATGTTTGCCTGCCCCTTGTCTGCGCAGGCCTTTGCTGTCTGCACAGCCTTTCAAGCAATTCGCCCTGTTTCCACGCTCTTTCCTCGCTGTTTCACTTTTTCACCCACCAGGATTCTTCGGTCATGGACGCCCTGCCGCTCACCGCTTGTCACGACGATCTGCTGCCCGCCGGCGACGGTGTGATGCCGGTGCGTGTCTACAAGGCTGCCAACCGGCGTCCGCAGGCGCCGGTGGTGTTGCATCTGCACGGCGGCGCCTTCACCAGCGGATCGCTGGAAAGCGGTGCCCTGGTGTCGCAGCTGCTGGCCGAGGCCGGTGCGGTGGTGGTGGATGTGGACTATCCCACCGGGGTGGACCAGGTGTTCCCCACCGCGCTCAAGGCCATCGATGCGCTGCTGCAAGGCATCTACAAGTCGCGCAGCCGGCTCTCCGGCCGCGGCAGCCCGGTGCTGGTGGCGGGCGAGGAAGCCGGCGGCAACCTGGCTGCGGCCCTGGCGCTGATGGCGCGGGACCAGGGCCACGGCAAGCTGGCCGGGCAGATCCTGCTGGGCCCGATGCTCAACCCTTGCCTGGGGACCGCCTCGTTGCGCCGCGCGGAAGCGGGCGACGGTGAATGCCGCTGGACCCACGGCTGGCGCGCCTACCTCGGCCAGTGCGAGGACGGCGACCATCCCTACGCCGCGCCGGCCTGCACCCAGCGCCTGTCCGGACTGGCCCCCGCGCTGGTGCTCAGCACCGACGACGATCCGATGCGCGACGAAACCGTCGCCTACGCCCGGGCCCTGCAGCGCGCCGGTGTCGAGGTGCAGCAAAGCATTCTGCCCGGACCCACCGGCTGGCCCGCCAGCCTGATGCGCCTGCCGTCGCGGGAGGTGCTGCAACCGCCCTGGGTGCGCGCACTGCGACAGCGCCTGTTTGATTTTCTCCACACCCTCCCGCCGCTGGGGTCCTCACGCGGCTCACGTCCTCAACCCACCTGAGGGAGCCTGGCGTCCTCTCCCCAGGGACCTGCAGTACGCGTCCCCCCGTCACGGCCGCCGCACCTGAAACGTCTCATCACCATCGTCCCGAACAGTCAGAACCGTTCAGAACAGTCCCGCATCGTCTACGGAGTCACAACAATGAAACACCTGCTCAGCCGCCAGCGTCCGCTGGCCTTGACCGCCACCTCCATCACCGCCATGGCCGCCGTGGTGGCCGCCGCTGTGGTCGGCCTGCACAGCCAGCAGGCGGAAGCCAATCCGCCCGCCGCCGCGCCCCAAGCCATTCCCGTGTCGGTGGCCACCGTCACCAGCCAGGACGTGGCGGCCTGGGAAGAGTTCTCCGGCCGCCTGGAGGCGGTGGAGCGTGTGGATGTGCGCTCCCGCGTGGCCGGCGCGGTGCAGTCGGTGCACTTCCGCGAAGGCTCGCTGGTCAAGGCCGGCGAACTGCTGATCACCATCGACCCGGCGCCGTTCCAGGCGGAAGTGGACCGCGCCGATGCGCAGGTCGTCGCCGCCCAGGCCCGGGTGAGCTATACCAGGAGCGAGCTGGAGCGCTCCAACCGTCTGTGGAGCGAGCACGCCATCGCCCAGCGTGAGCTGGACGAACGCAGCAACGCGGCACGGGAAGCCGAGGCCAACCTGCGCGCGGCCCAGGCCGCACTGCAGTCGGCCCGTCTGAACCTCGGCTACACCCAGGTCCGCGCACCGGTGGCGGGCCGTGTCGGCCGCATCGAAGTCACCCAGGGCAACCTGGTGGCGGCCGGTCCGGGCGCGCCGGTGCTGACGACGCTGGTGTCGGTGAGCCCCATCTACGCCAGCTTCGATGCCGACGAGCGCACCGTGGCCCGCGCCCTCGCCGACCTGCCCGGCGGCGCCGGTGCCCGCAGCCAGCTGGACAAGGTGCCGGTGCAGATCGGCACTGCCGGCACCAGCGACACGCCCTACACCGGCCGTCTGCAACTGGTGGACAACCAGGTGGACGCCCGCAGCGGCACCGTTCGTGTGCGTGCCGTGCTGGACAACAAGGACGGCGCCCTCATGCCCGGTCAGTTCGCCCGCATCCGCCTGGGGCAGTCCAAGAGCCGTCCGGTGCTGCTCGTCAATGAGCGCGCTGTCGGCACCGATCAGAACAAGCGTTTCGTGATGGTCGTGAACAAGGACAACACCCTGGCCTACCGCGAGGTGCAACTCGGCGCGAACGTCGATGGCCTGCGCATCGTCAATGCCGGCCTGCAGGCGAATGAGCGTGTGGTCGTCAACGGTCTGCAGCGGGTGCGCCCCGGCGCCCTGGTGCAGCCGCAGATGGTGCCGATGAACGCCAAGACCGAACTTCAGGCCAAGGACAGCACCGGCAAGGCCGACAAGTCCTGATCTGACAGCCGCCCCCGAGTCCCCACGCATCGCCGCGGACCTCGCGTCCGCCCGATGCGGTGGGCGAGCTTTGGCCGCTGATTTATTCCGCTGTCTAGAAAGACTGCCATGAATCTCTCCAAATTCTTCATCGACCGCCCGATCTTCGCGGGTGTGTTGTCGGTGCTGATCTTCGTCGCGGGCCTGCTGGCGCTGCGGGTGCTGCCGATTTCGGAATATCCGGAAGTGGTGCCGCCGCAGGTCGTGGTGCGGGCCCAGTATCCCGGCGCCAACCCCAAGGTGATTGCCGAAGCGGTGGCCACGCCGCTGGAAGAAGCCATCAACGGCGTGGAAGGCATGCTCTACATGGGCAGCCAGGCCAACACCGACGGCAACATGACGCTGACGGTGACCTTCAAGCTGGGCACCGACCCGGACAAGGCGCAGCAGCTGGTGCAGAACCGGGTGTCGCAGGCCGAGCCGCGCCTGCCCGAGGAAGTGCGCCGACTGGGCCTGACCACCGTCAAGAGCAGTCCCGACCTGACGATGGTGGTGCACTTGCTGTCGCCCAACGACCGCTATGACATGACCTACCTGCGCAACTACGCGGTGCTCAATGTCAAGGACCGCCTGGCGCGTATCGCCGGTGTGGGCCAGGTGCAGCTGTTCGGCTCCGGCGACTATTCGATGCGCGTCTGGCTGGACCCGCAGAAGGTGGCCGAGCATGGCCTGAGCGCCAATGACGTGGTGCAAGCCATCCGCGAGCAGAACGTCCAGGCCGCCGCCGGCGTGGTGGGGGCCTCCCCCGGCCTGCAGGGCATCGACCTGCAGCTGCCGGTGAATGCGCAGGGCCGCCTCAAGAATGAGGAAGAGTTCGGCGACATCATCGTCAAGACCGGCAGCAACGGCCAGGTCACGCGTCTGCGCGATCTGGGCCGCATCGAGCTGGGTGCCGCTGAATATGCGCTGCGCTCGCTGCTGGACAACAAGTCCGCCGTGGCGATCCCCATCTTCCAGGCGCCGGGCTCCAACGCCATCGAAATCTCCAACAACGTGCGGGCCACGATGGCGGAGCTGAAGAAGTCGATGCCCGAAGGCGTGAGCTACGAAATCGTCTATGACCCGACGCAGTTCGTGCGGGCCTCGATCGAATCGGTGGTGCACACGCTGCTGGAAGCCGTCGCCCTGGTGGTGCTGGTGGTGATCCTGTTCCTGCAGACCTGGCGCGCCTCGATCATCCCGCTGCTGGCCGTGCCGGTGTCGATCATCGGCACCTTTGCGGTGATGCATGCCTTCGGCTTCTCGATCAATGCGCTGTCGCTGTTCGGCCTGGTGCTGGCCATCGGTATCGTGGTGGACGACGCCATCGTGGTGGTGGAGAACGTCGAGCGCAACATTGAAGCGGGGTTGAGTCCGCGTGCGGCGACCTACCGTGCAATGAAGGAAGTGTCCGGCCCGATCATCGCGATTGCGCTGGTGCTGGTGGCGGTGTTCGTGCCGCTGGCCTTCATCACCGGCCTGACCGGCCAGTTCTACCGTCAGTTCGCGCTGACCATCGCGATGTCCACCGTGATCTCCGCGGTGAACTCGCTGACCCTGTCGCCGGCCCTGGCCGCCATGCTGCTCAAGGGCCATGACGAACCCAAGGACTGGTTGACCCGTGCGATGGACCGGTTGCTGGGCCGCTTCTTCGGCGGTTTCAACCGCCTGTTCAATCGCGGCGCCAAGGCCTACAGCGGCGGCGTGACGCGGGTGATCGGCCGCAAGGCGGTCATGCTGCTGATCTATGCAGCGCTGGTCGCGGTGACGGTGGGCCTGTTCAAGGTGGTGCCCGGTGGCTTCGTGCCGGCGCAGGACAAGCAGTACCTGATCGGTTTTGCGCAGCTGCCGGACGGTGCCACGCTGGACCGCACGGAAGAGGTGATCCGCCGCATGAGCGACATCGCCACCAAGACCCCCGGCGTGGACCATGCCGTGGCCTTCCCCGGCCTGTCGATCAACGGCTTCACCAACAGCTCCAACTCGGGCATCGTCTTCGCCACCCTCAAGCCGTTTGACGAGCGTACTGGCAAGGGCCTGTCGGCCGGTGAGATCGCGGGCAACCTGAACGGCCAGTTCGCCGGGAAGATCGAAGACGCGTTCGTGGTGATGTTCCCGCCCCCGCCGGTGCAGGGCCTGGGCACGACCGGTGGCTTCAAGCTGCAGCTGGAAGATCGCGGCGGCCTCGGCTACGAAGCGCTGGACGGCGCAGTCAAGGCCTTCATGGCCAAGGCCTCGCAGGCGCCGGAGCTGGCCGGTCTGTTCACCAGCTACCAGGTGAATGTGCCGCAGCTGTATGCCGACCTGGACCGTACCAAGGCCCGTCAGCTGGGCGTGGCGGTGACCGACGTGTTCGACACGATGCAGATCTACCTCGGTAGCCTGTATGTGAACGACTTCAACAAGTTTGGCCGCACCTACACCGTGCGGGTGCAGGCGGACGCACCGTTCCGTGCCCGTGCCGAGGACATCGGCCAGCTCAAGGTGCGGTCGAACTCCGGCGAGATGGTGCCGCTGTCGGCACTGATGAAGATCGAGCCGAGCTTCGGCCCGGAACGCGCGATGCGCTACAACGGCTTCCTGTCCGCTGACATCAACGGTGGCCCGGCCCCCGGTTTCTCGACCGGCCAGGCGCAGGACGCGATTGCACGCATTGCCGCCGAGACGCTGCCCCCGGGCATCAGCTATGAATGGACCGAGCTGACCTATCAGGAAATCCTGGCTGGCAATTCCGCGCTGTGGGTCTTCCCGCTCGCCATCCTGCTGGTGTTCCTGGTGCTGGCGGCCCAGTATGAAAGCCTGTCCTTGCCGGTGGCCATCATCCTGATCGTGCCGATGGGCCTGCTGGCCGCCATGACCGGCGTCTGGCTCAGCCATGGGGACAACAACGTCTTCACCCAGATCGGGTTGATCGTGCTGGTGGGGCTGTCGGCGAAGAACGCGATCCTGATCGTGGAATTCGCCCGGGAGCTGGAGTTTGCGGGGCGCACGCCCTTGCAGGCCGCGATTGAAGCCAGCCGTCTGCGTCTGCGTCCGATCCTGATGACCTCGATGGCCTTCGTGATGGGTGTGCTGCCGCTGGTGCTGGCGCATGGCGCCGGTGCGGAGATGCGCAATGCGATGGGCGTGGCGGTGTTCGCCGGGATGATCGGTGTGACGGCCTTCGGCCTGTTCCTCACGCCGGTGTTCTATGTGCTGATGCGTCGCCTCTCGGGCAACCGTCCGCTGAAGCAGCATGGCGACCATCTGGAAGCCTTTGCCCAGCCGGAGCAGGGGGCGGGCCATGACTTCGGTGCTGGCGCTGGCGCGCATCCGCACCCCGCGGCGCCCCGCCATGAGCATGACTGAGTACGGCCGCTTTGCAGATCAACAAGGATTTCTGCCATGAAACTGATGATGACTACGCTGCTGGCGGCCCTGGTGCTGGCCGGTTGCGCCACGCCGCCGCCGATCGATGAATCGCGCCTGCCGGCGACCCCGGCAGCCTTCAAGACGCTCCAGGGTCCACAGGGCAGTGCCCCGGTGGCCGACGGCCGCTGGGCCGTGGTGCCGCCGTCGGATGCCGAGCCGCGCGGTGACTGGTGGCTCGCTTTCGGCGACGCCCAGCTGAACGACCTGGAGCAGCGGGCGCTGCGCAACAACACCGACCTGCAATCGGCCGCCGCGCGGCTGGCGCAGGCCCGGGCGCTGTCCCGCAGTGCCGATGCCGACCGCCTGCCACAGGTGGGTGCCAATGCCGGGGCTTACCGCGGCACGACGGCCGGGCAGGGACCGGCGGTCACGCCGCTGTACCGGGCCGGACTGACGGCCAGCTGGGAGGCGGACCTGTCCGGCCGCCTGACGCAGGCCAGCCGTGCTGCACGGCTCGACACCCAGGCCCGTGAAGCGCTGCTGCAAAGCACGCGGCTGATGGTGCAGGCGGACGTGGCGCAGACCTATCTGTCGCTGCGCTTCACCGACCAGGAACGGCGGCTGGTGCGTGACACCGTGGCGGCCTATCGCGAGACGCTGGCCTTGACGCAGCGCCGTTATCAGGCCGGCGACGTGGCGGAGCTGGATCTGGCGCGGGTGCAGGCCGAGGTGGCTTCCACCGAAGCCGAAGCCGTGGCGCTGGACCGCCGCCGTGCGCAGCTGGAGAACGCGCTGGCGGTGCTGCTGGGCGAGCCGGCCTCCGGCTTCTCGCTGGCCGAGGCGCAAGACCTGGCCGCGCTGCCGGCGATTCCGGCCGGCCTGCCGAGCGCGGTGCTGGCGCGGCGTCCCGACGTCGCGGCGGCCCAGCGCAGCCTGCTGGCGGCCCAGGCGCGTGTGGGCGTGGCCCAGGCGGCCTGGTTCCCCAGCCTGGCGCTTACGGCTACCGGTGGTTATGCCTCGCCGGAACTGAGCGATGTGTTCAAGTGGTCGGCGCGCGCCTGGTCGGTCGATGCGCTGCTGTCGCTGCCGCTGTTTGACGGCGGCCGTCGCAAGGCGGGTATCGAATCGGCGCAGGCGGGCCTGGACCTGGCGATGGCGGACTATCGCCAGCAGTTGCTGCAGGCGCTGCGTGAAGTGGAAGACAGCCTGAGCGGGCTGCAACTGCTGTCCCGGCAATCGGAGGTGCAGGCGCAGGCGGTGGACGCGGCTTCGCGTGCCACGGCGCTGTCGGACGCCCGCTATCGCAATGGCTTCATCAGCCAGCTGGATCTGCTGGATGCCCGCCGCAGCGAGCTGCGCAACCGCCGTGTGGCGCTGCAGGTGCAGGCCGAGCAGTATCAGGCCACGGTGGGGCTGGTCCGCGCCCTGGGCGGCGGCTGGACGCCGGCCGGCTGATGCCCTGACCCTTCTTGTGCAGGACTCCTGGGGCTGGCCAACGCCCCAGGGATGTGTTGGCGCCGACGCACCGGAGGTTTTCGGTGGGCTCGGCGCCTTTTTTCATGGATGGGCGAGCACGGCGGTCTGCCGGGTTTTGCCTTCCCAGGCTGCCAGGGCGATCAGCACCAGGCAGGCGTAGGCACTGGTGATCACTGCAGGCCATCCGGGGACCCAGGGACTGGCGCCCAGCAGGGCCAGCAGGGCGACCGCATGGGACGCAGGCAGGCGTCCGAGCACCGACCACTTGAACAGCCCCACCCCCAGGATGTAGAGCCCGAAGCCGCCGAGCACACACACGGCCGTGCGCAGCGGCGTGAGGCCCATCGGATGCGCGAGCACGAATTCATCCCCGGCCGCGTTGACGATGATGCCGGCCACGATGGGCAGATGCAGATAGGTGTAGCTCAGCCGCGCCAGACGACCCGGGTCCTGGCTGCCGGCGATGCGGGCGGTCGCCAGGTCATTGGTGGTGTCGAAGTACAGCCACCAGAGGGCCAGGCTGCCGGCAAAGGCGACCAGGAAGGCCAGCGCCGCATCCACGGTGAGGTCCTGCGCTGAAAAGGTTGCCCCCGTCACCAGCAGCGACTCCCCCAGCGCAATGATGACGAACAGGGCGCAGCGCTCCGCCAGGTGACCGCCGGACACCACCCAGTCGGTGGAGGCGGACCGCCCCAGCCCCGGCACGCCGAATCCCATCGATGGGCCGACATATTCCAGCGAAAGCGCCGCGATCCAGCATGGCAGCCGCCACTCCGGTTGCAATGCGCCACAGGCCCACAGCATGCCGCTGCTGACCAGCCACACGAGGATGCGCTGGAAGTTGCGCACCAGCACCCGGTCGTGCCCCCGCGCAGCCCACAGGAAGAACAGCGTACGTCCGACCTGGATGCCGACATATCCACCGGCGAACATCGGCGCGCGTGCATCAAACGCTTCCGGAATCGCGCCCGACATCAGCAGCCCGAGCAGCATGAAAACAAACAAGCAGGCCCGCACCGGCAGGGTGTCCGGATCCAGCCAGTTGGTGACCCAGGAGGTGAACACCCAGACCCACCACACCGCCAGCATCAGAAAAAGCGTCTGCAGCACCCCCGCCAGCGAGAAATGTCCGATCAGCCGGTGGGACAGCTGGGTGACGGCAAAAACGAACACCAGATCAAAGAACAGCTCGGTAAAGCTGACCTTGGCGTGCCCCTGAGGGTCGGGCGCGCGCAGCAGGGAGGGGCGGCGGTGTCGGACGTCAGCATGCATCTGCGGCACTGTAGGCAGGCTGGCCGTGGCGCGCGTCTGCCATTAGGGCGATGTGCCGGGCGATGTGCCGGGGCGGGGCGTCCTCACGACGCAGGATCTTCATCTCTCTGCTGCACCGCCGCACAAGGATAATCAGCGCCGCTTCACCCCGTGGGCCCCGCCTATGGGCCGCGACCCTCAACGCTTGACCCCGACCGCCCGCATGCCGACCGTCGCCGCTCCCGCCCCGCGTTCCCGACTGAGTCGCGGCGTGGGCTGGCTGATGTTGTCGCTGGCCGCGATGGCAGTGCTGTCCGGCTTGCTGGCCTGGCGGGCGCAGGCGACGCTGGGCCACCTGCAGCGGTCGGAGCGCATCGGCCGCACCCTGCCGCAACTGCACCGGGTGATGGAAGACCTGCTCAATGCCGAAACCGGCCTGCGCGGTTATCTGCTCACCCAGAAGGGCAGCGCTTTGCAACCCTATCGCGAGGCGATGAGCGGCCTGGAGCAGCGCCTGGACGACCTGGCACAGCGCAGCCCGGACCCGATGCACGGGCCCCGCCTGGCCCGTGTCCGGGAGCTGGCGCTGATCAAGCTGCGGGAGATGGCGCAGATCCTGCAGCTGCACGACACCGGCCAGCACGACGAAGCGCTGGAGCGGGCCATGGGCAACCCCGGGCAGATGGACGAATTGCGGGACCTGCTGGGAGAGCTGCGGGCCGACCTCGCCGCCGAGCAGGCCTCGATCAACAACCGATTGCAGCGCGATGCCACCCAGGCGGAATTCCTGCTGCTGGGTGGGCTGGGCACGCTCACCCTCTTCACCGCCATCGCGGTGACGCAGGTGATCACGCGCACCCGGTCGGCGGAGCGTTCACAGCAGCGCCTGCGGGACATCGCCGATCATGTGCCGGCCCTGATCGGACACTTCGACCGGCAGGGGCGGCTGCTGTTTGCCAATGCGGAAGCCGGACGGGTCTTCGGCTTTCAGCCGGAAGCTGCTGTGGGGCGGCCGATCGCCGAGCTGCACACGCCAGAAGGTGCCGATGCCATGCAGCCGCAGATGGATCGCGTGCTGGCCGGTGAGACGGTGGAATTCGACGCCCGGGTGAGGGTGGACGGCCAATGGCGCCACTTCCACCAGTGTCTGGTGCCGGACCGCCTGGCGGGTCTGACGCGGGGTTTTTACGCCGTCTCGATGGACATCAGCGACCGTCGGCGGGACGAAGTGCGTGTGGCACAGAGCGAAAAGCGCCTCAAGGCGGTGACCGACAACCTGCCGATCGTGCTGGCTTACGTCGATGCGGATCAGCGCCTGCGGTATGCCAATGAGACGGTGCGCTCGCTGCTGGACATCGATCTGGCGGATGCGCTCGGCCGGACGCTGGAAGACCTGATGACGCCGGAGATGTACGAGCAGCGCCGGGTGCATCTGGCGCTGGGGCTGCAGGGCGAGCGGGTGGAACTGGAGACGTCGTCGATGCATCTGGGACGCCGGCGGCACTTCCGCAGCATCTACGTGCCGGACACCGGCGCCGATGGGGCGGTGGCGGGTCTGTTCATCCTCTCCATCGACATCACGCCGATGAAGCAGGCGGAGGCGCAACTGGCGCAGTGGGCCAGTTCGGACGCCCTGACGGGGCTGCCCAACCGCCGGGAACTGGACCAGGCGCTGGACCAGGCGCTGCTGCGTCAGCGCCGTCAGGCCCGCGACGGCCGCGCCATGGCGGTGCTGTTCATGGACGTCGACCACTTCAAGACGATCAACGACACCTATGGCCACGCCGTGGGGGACGAGGTGCTGCGCGCCTTTGCGCAGTGCCTGCGCCACACGGTGCGCGCCAGCGACCGGGTGGCCCGCCTGGCTGGCGACGAGTTCGTCGCGGTGCTGGAGGGGCTCAACAGTCCCGAGGAAGCGGAGGGTGTGGCGGCCAAGATCATCGAAGCCGTGTCCAGCCAGCCGCTGGGCGGCCTGTCGGTGACGGTGAGCGTCGGCGTGGCCACGCTGGAAGACGCCGAGATGTCCGCTCGTGATCTGATGGTGATGGCGGACCGGGCCCTCTACCAGGCCAAACGGGCGGGCCGCAATGGCTTCGCCGTGCTGCACGGCCCGGGCATGGACAGCCGGCGCTGAGCCGATCTCCGGGGGGGGCTTTCGCGACCCCTGCGAACGGTGGGCTGCCCGGGAGGGCGGGCGATATGGGGGCGGCACCCCTGCAATTTCAAGATCTTGAAGAACCGCTGGGGCGTCCAAAACTTGGATGCATGGCGGTCGCTTCCGGCCGCCAGCCCCACAGCCCGACCGATCGGATCCCGAGCGGTTTTTACGCCCATCAGGAGGCCCCATGTACCAACGTCTGTTCGCCCGTGACCTGTTCAACGACCTCGAGCGCCTGCAGCGCGAGGTCAGCCAGGCTTTTGATGTCTCTTCCAGCATTCGCGGCCAGGGCCGCGGCGGTTATCCGGCGCTGAATGTCGGCCTGTCGCCCGAAGCGGTGGAGGTCTATGCCTTCGCCCCGGGCCTGGACCCCGCCAGCATCAGCGTCGATCTGGATCGCGGCGTGCTCAGCCTCTCCGGCGAGCGGGCCTCGCAGACGGTGGCCAAGGCGGAAGGCCCCAGCGCCGAACGCGCCATCGTCCATCAGAGCGAACGCTTCAGCGGCAATTTCCGCCGGGTGGTGAGCCTGCCGGATGACATCGATCCGGATCAGGTGCAGGCCAGCTACCGCGACGGCGTGCTGCGCGTCAGCATCAAGCGCCGTGCGGCCGTCCAGCCCCGTCGCATCGATATCCATTAAGCAACGCCCCCTGCGTGACGCACGTCATTGCGTGACTCACGCGATTGAGCGAACCGTCTCCACCGTCTACCGAAGAGCATTCATCATGAACACCCAAGCCGTTCAAGCCTCGACTTCCGCGAACCCTGCCGTGTCGGGCCAGATGCCCGCCGCCCTGATGGAAGGGGCCGCGTCCACCGCCGTCCCGACCACGGCCCCCGTGAACGCCACGCCCGCGAGCGGAACTGCGCCGGCCTCGGCCAGCAGCACCGCAGCGCGTCCCCGTGCCTCCACCAGCCGTCAGCGTGACGATCTGGCCCTGGTGCCGCCGGTGGACGTGATCGAAGATGCACAGGGCATCACCCTCTACGCCGACCTGCCTGGCGTGCCGCGTGACCTGCTGAATCTGCGGGTGGATGGTGATCAACTGATCATCGAAGCCGAGATGCGCCTGGACATGCCCGAAGGCCTGCGCGCCGGTCATGCGGAAGTGACCCGCCAGCACTACCGCCGCGTGTTCACCCTGAGCAAGGAACTGGATGCGGAGCAGATCCGCGCCGAGCTGACGCAGGGGGTGTTGCAGGTGCGCCTGCCCAAGGCCGCGCATGCGCAGCCGCGCAAGATCCAGGTGGCGCTGGGCTGACCCTGCCAGCAGATAGGCTCGGATCCGCGTGATTCGCGGACTGAGCGCTGCTGCGGGCGCAGCCCCTGACGCTGCTGCTGCTGCGGGGTGCGGATCACTCGCCGCTGAGGCTGTTCTGCACCGACTCCTGAGACGGATCCGCTCCCATCGCGACCAGCGCCGCTTCGGCGGCCTGGCCGGCGCGGGCGGCATCGTCCATGCTGACCTGCAGGCGCCGGCGCATCCAGGGCCGGATGTCTTCCATCGGACCGACGTCCGGCAGCAGGCTCCAGTCCTGCAGCAGCTGCAGCGTATGCGGCACCGGCTCCAGCCCTTCCAGCGCGCGCTGCAGGCGCTGTGCATGGGGCGGCAGTTCCGCCAGTGCTTCCGGCCCCAGCTCGGCGGCGCGGCGCATCAGCGTCTGACGCATCATCGACAGGTGGGCCATCAGGCGGTAGCCGTGGTCCAGCACCGTGCTGAGTTCCTGCAGCGGCGGGCGTACCCGGCGAGGTTCCGCCGCGCTGCGCTGCAAGGCGGCCGAGAGCGCCGCCAGGGCGTCATAGGCCTGCCGCCGGGCGAGTCGCTGACTCAGTGCGCCGGCCGGCGTCAGCTCGGCGGTCATCGCCTGCTTCACATACAGCTGCAGCGCACTGCGCGCGCGCTTGAGCGAGCGTGGCAGATGGCGTCGCTCCCAGGCCGGCAGCACATAGCTGAAGGCCCAGGCCAGGGCGGCGCCCAGCACCGTGTCGGCCAGGCGTTCCACCACCGCCACGCCGTGGGTCGGATCGGCCAGATGGGCCTGCAACAGCGCCATCACGGTCGCCGCCACGGCGGTGATCAGATAACGACGGGTGGCAAAGGCATGGGCCACGCCCACCGCCACCTGCAGCACCACGATCCACAGGATCAGGTTGTGCACCTGGGACAGCAGCAGGATCACGCCGCATCCGATGGCCGTGCCCAGCACCCGCATGTTGCGGCGGGCCAGGGTCTGGTCCAGCGTGCCGCGCAGCACCACCGCCACCGACAGGACCAGCCAGTGCGGGTGGGACGCCCAGGGCAGGGCCAGCGCGATGTAATAGGCGCTGGAGAGCGCCAGCAGGCTGCGCAGGGCATGCCGCAGCACCGGGGAATCCAGCCGCCACTGGGCCTTCAGCAGTCCGATGGGCCAGCCTTCCGGCGTGAGGAACTGGCTCAGCTGCACCTGGTCCAGCGGCAGCGACGGCAGTTCCTGCGAGCGGTCCAGCGCCTTGCCGATGGCCAGCACTTCGCCGTCCAGGTGGGTCAGCCGGTCCTGCAGCAGGGCCTGAAGACGGGCGCGCGGATCCTGGGCGGAGACGGACGGCCAGGCCACCGGCGCAAGCACCAGGGCCTGCGGCGAAGTTTCATTGAGCAGTGCCAGGCGGCAGGTCTCCAGCGCCTGGGTGAGCGAGGCCAGGCGCTGCACCAGGGAGTGGCGCAGTTGCTGGCCGATCGGGTCTTCGCCGATCAGTTCCAGATCCAGCCGGCTGGCCAGCATCAGGTCGCGCAGCTCGATCAGGTGCAGCAGCACGGCCACGCTGCGCGGGTCGTCCTCGACATGCGGGAAGACCTGATCGCGGGCCGTCTGCAGCACTTCGGCCAGTTGGGCCTCATTGCCCAGCCAGTCGCGCATCGCATGTGCGGCACCGCCGCTGCCCAGCAGCTCGGCGCGGGCGCGCAGCAGCTGCGCCAGCCCGCGCAGCGCATCCGCCAGCGCCAGACGGCGGAACCGCCGCTGCAGCACGAGGCCGGACACCCAGGCCCAGCCCAGGTACAGCGCGATGCCGGACGCCCCGCTGAGCACCACCACGGCCAGCGGCTGCGGTGGCCAGGCGAGTGCAAACACCATCGCCAGAATGGGCGCGAAGGACACGGCGGCGGCCCGCAGGCCCCAGCTCAGCATCAGGGCGCTGCCAAAACCGAGGGCGGCCACCAGCACGCCAATCCATCCATGATGGTTGCGCAGCAGCGCCACCGCCACCACCGCGAGCAGCGCCAGGCCGCCGCCCAGCGCCACCCGCTTGAAATTGCGGGTGAGGTTGCCCGGCAGATCGGCCAGGCTGGCGCAGATGGCACAGGCCATCGCCAGCTGGGAGGCGACGTGGGACAAATCCGGCGGTGCCAGCAGCGACACCACGATCTGCACCAGCGTCACGCCCAGCGCGACGGTCAGGCCGTTCCACCAGTGCACCGGCCAGTGGCGCCAACGGCCCAGCCCGCCCGCGGCGCCGGCAGAACCGGGGGCGCCGGACGGGCCGGAAGGGCCTGAGGGATGCGGGCCGGTGGGAGCGTTCAGCGGGTTCAAGCTTCCTTGATGCGCTGGGCCAGATGCGCCAGCGCTTCTTCCACCTGATCCACCAGCACCAGGCACAGGTCACCCGGTTGCAGCCGCTCCAGCGCCCGGTCGATGGCGTTGAATTCGCCGCGGACTTCTTCCACGTGGCGGGTGCGGCTGGCACCGGTCAGGCCCTGGCGCAGCAGCGCCAGCACTTCGCCGTCTTCACGGCCGCGCTGGCAGGCGTCCTGGAACAGGATGGCGTCGTCAAAAGCCTCGCCCAGGATCTGGGTCTGGACGCGGATGTCTTCGTCGCGGCGGTCGCCGGCGCCGGAGATCACCACCGACCGGCGCTGGGCCGGCAGGCCCTGCACCGCGGCGACCAGCGCCTTCATCGCATCGCCGTTATGGCCGTAGTCGGCAATCACGGTGGCGCCGCGGTAGTCCATGACGTTGAAGCGGCCCGGCACGCTGTCGGCGTCGCTCATGAAGCTGGCCAGACCGCGGCGGATGGTGTCCCAGTCCAGGCCCACGCCCCAGGCCGCCGCCACGGCTGCCATGGCGTTCTCCACCTGGAAGGGGATGGCCCCGGCCCGGGTGAAGGGGATGTCCCGCAGCGGGATCGATTCACGCCAGGCGCCTTCGGCGGCCACCAGGCTGTCGCCATCCACATACACGCTGCGCTTGCCCTGCGCGCGGTGGGTGGCCATCAGCGGGTGATGACGGTCGCTGGCGAAGTAGATGATCTGGCCCGGGCAGACGGCCGCCATGTTGGCGACCACCGGGTCCATCGCATTGAGCACCGCATAACCGTTGCTGGCCACGTTCTGCACGATGACGCGCTTGACCAGGGCCAGCTCTTCCACCGTGTTGAGGAAGTTCATGCCGAGGTGGTCACCCTCGCCGAGGTTGGTCACCACCGCCACCTGGCAGCGGTCAAACCCCAGGCCTTCGCGCAGGATGCCGCCGCGGGCGGTCTCGAACACCGCTGCTTCCACATCCGGATGCATCAGCACATTGCGGGCGCTCTTGGGGCCGGAGCAGTCACCGCTGTCGGTCTGGCGACCTTCCACGTAGACGCCGTCGGTGTTGGTCATGCCCACGCGCAGGCCCTGCGTCGCGAACATGTGGGCCACCAGGCGCGACGTCGTCGTCTTGCCGTTGGTGCCGGTCACCGCGACGATGGGAATGCGGCCGTCTTCACCCTTGTCGCCGCGGCTGCCGTGGCCGTAGAGGCTGGCGATGATGGCTTCACCGACATCGCGGCCCTTGCCGTAGGAGGGGCTCAGGTGCATGCGAAGGCCGGGGGCGGCGTTCACTTCAACGATGCCGCCGTTCTGCTCTTCCAGCGGACGCAGCACGCTCTCGGCCACCACGTCCACGCCGCAGACATGCAGGCCCACGACCTGGGCGGCGGCGATGGCGCGGGCGGCCACTTCCGGATGCACGTCATCGGTCACGTCGGTGGCGGTGCCGCCGGTGGACAGGTTGGCGTTGTTGCGCAGGATGACGCGCTGGCCCTTCTCGGGCACCGAGTCGGGTGTCAGGCCCTGCAGGTCCAGGCGGGCGATGGCGATGTCATCCAGGCGGATCTTGGTCAGCGAGGTCGCATGACCGTCGCCGCGGCGCGGGTCTTCGTTGACCTTGGCCACCAGTTCACGCACGGTGTGGGTGCCGTCGCCAATCACATTGGGTGGGTCGCGGCGCGCCGCGGCGACCAGTTTGTCGCCGACCACCAGCAGCCGGTAGTCGCTGCCGGGCAGGAACTTCTCGACCATCACGGTGCCGATGTCCTCGGCGGCCTTGTAGGCGATTTCCAGGTGAGCCCGCGAGGCCACGTTGACCGTCACGCCCTTGCCCTGGTTGCCGTCCAGCGGCTTGACCACGACCGGCAGGCCGATCTCCTGCGCCACGTCCCAGGCTTCATCGACGGTGCTGACCGGGGCGCCGATGGGCACCGGCACGCCGGCCGACTGCAGCAGGCGTTTGGACAGGTCCTTGTCCTGCGCAATGGATTCGGAGACGGCGCTGGTGGCGTCGACTTCCGCCGCCCAGATGCGACGCTGCTTCACGCCCCAGCCGAGCTGCACCAGGCTGCCCTGGGTCAGGCGACGGAACGGGATGCCACGCTTGCAGGCAGCGTCCACGATGGAACCGGTCGAGGGGCCGAGGCGGATGTCTTCATCCGTCTCGCGCAAGGCGCGCACCGCGGCGTCGGCCTCAAACGTGCCCCCGGTGGCGGCGGCATTGATCAGTTCCACCGCCTTGTCGAAGGCCATGCGGCCGACGTCTTCCTCGCTGTATTCCACGACCACCTGATAGGTGCCCGCTTCGGAGGTGGTGTGGGTGTGGCTGTAGGTGACCGGGCAGCCGGCCTGGGCCTGCAGCGCCAGGGCGGCCTGCTCCAGCACATGGGCCAGGGAGATCGGGGTCTTGGCGCTGCTGGCCGGCCGCAGCGGACCGACGCCGGGGAAGAGGGCGCGCAGGCGGGCCTCGAAGCCGGCCATGTCGGCGATGGTGCGTTCCGTGTCGCTGCAGTGGACCACCGCCTCGATGGCGGTATGACGGCTCCACATGTTGGGGCCACGAAGTGCGCGGGTGCGAGAGACTTCCATCTGTCGTCTTTCGGTTCGTCTGTTCTTTTAGTGGGGCAGTTCGGGCACGAAGGTATCGAGACCGGCCGCAATCAGTTCGGGAGAGATGCCCAGGGCCCAGGCGGTGGCGACTGCGGCCAGCACGGCGTCCGCCGCCACGTCCTGGCCGGCGGCCTTAAAGCGGGCGCGCAGGCTGTCCACATTGGCGCCGGAGGTTTCCGAGCTGCCCTGGGCCAGCACCGCCGCACCGCCCTGCAGGAAGACGCAGCGGCCCTCCTTGGCGCGGTGGTCCACGAGGGCGGCATTGCCGGCGTCCAGCGCATAGAAGAGCACTTCGCCATCGGACAGCGGCGCCATCTCGACCAGGCGCGGCTCGTCGGCATTGAGCACCGCGGCACCGTCGGCCAGCACCACGTCCACCTGGGTGCGCAGCACCTTGTAGAGCTGGTCTTCGGTCTGGATGTCGTGGTTGTCCAGTTCGGGCACCCGGCCCATGTCGGTGACCACGCCGACCTGGCAGCGGTCATAGGCCAGACCGTCGCTGAGGATGATGCCGGCGCTGTTTTCCACCACGATGGCATCCACAGAGCGGTTCATCAGCAGGCGGTGGCTGGCGGCCCAGTGAGCGCTGGGCTTGCGTTCCACGCGACGGGTGCCGAGGAACAGGCCGTCGCCACAGGCCAGGCCCACATGGCGGCCGTTCAGGTGCAGCAGCCACGCCACCAGGCGCGAGACTTGCGAGGTGCCCTTCGAGCCGGCCACGCCGACGATGGGGATGCGGCCGTTTTCGTCTTCGGCAAACAGGTGGTCGATGATGGCCTGACCCACCGGCTGCGGCATGCCTTCGGCCGGCTTCAGGTGCATCAGCAGGCCGGGACCGGCATTGACCTCGACGATGGCGCCGCCCGTTTCCGACAGCGGCTTGCCGATGTCGCTGGTGACCAGGTCCACGCCGGCGATGTCCAGCCCGATGGTGCGGGCCGCCAGGGAGACGGCGTGCGCGACTTCCGGATGGACCTGCGCGGTGCAGTCGATGGCCACGTTGCCGTTGCGCTGGATCAGCACCCGGCGGCCGGCTTCAGGGATGCCATCGCCGGTCAGGCCCTGGCGCTGCAGCTCCAGCAGCACCACCGCGTCTTCGCGGATGTCGATGCGGTTGAGCGGGAAATCTTCGGTCAGGCCGCGGCGCGGATCGGTGTTGATCTGCAGGTCGATCAGCTCGATGACGGTGTGGGTGCCGTCGCCGGTGATCCACGCTTCTTCTCCGCGGGCGGCGGCGACCACCTGACCACCAACGACCAGCAGCCGGTGTTCCATGCCCGGAATGTAGCTTTCAACCAACACTTCCGAGCCTTCGGCGTCGGCCAGATGGAAGGCCGCTTCCACGTCCGGCTGGCGGCGCAGGTCCAGGGTGACACCACGGCCGTGGTTGCCGTCCGACGGCTTGATCACCACCGGCAGGCCCAAATCCTGGGCCACGTCCCAGGCCTGTTCGGCCGTCTTGACCGCCTGGCCGGCGGGCACCGGCACGCCGACCGACTTGAGCAGGTCCTTCGTCAGGTCCTTGTCCCGCGCAATGCCTTCGGCAATGGCGCTGGTCATGTCCGTCTCGGCCGTCCAGATACGGCGCTGACGGCCGCCGTAGCCCAGCTGGACCAGGTTGCCGTCGTTCAGGCGGATGTGGGGAATGCGGCGGTCGGTGGCGGCGGCCACGATGGCGGCGGTAGAGGGGCCGAGGTAGCAGTCGTCCAGCTTGTCCCGGATGGCGTGTACAGCGGCGTCCACATCGAAGGGCTGGTCGTTGATGGTGGCCATCAGCAGCGCATGGCCCTGCGCCAGGGCCTCACGAGCGACCTGCTCGTCCCGGGCGCGGAAGACCATGCGGTAGACGCCGGTCTGGCTGGTGGAGCGGGTCTGGCCGAAGCCCGTGGGCATGCCCGCCAGGTTCAGCAGCTCGATGACCACATGCTCCATCACATGGCCCATCCAGGTGCCTTCGGTCAGGCGCTGCAGGAAACCGCCGCGCTCGCCGACACCGCAGTGATGTTCCACCAGGGCCGGCAGGCGCTGGGTGAGCCGCTCGGTGAAACCGGGCAGCAGGTGGGAGGGATGGTTTTCCAGGTCCCCGAGGTCCAGCCAGGTTTCCAGCACCGGGCGATAGGTCCACATGTTGGGGCCGCGCAGGTAGTTGATGCGCAGGAGCTTGATGTCGTCGTGTCGGCTCATTTGGGGGGAGACGTGGAAGGGGGGACCGGCTACCGGAAGAGGATGCAAAGCGCAATTGTGCGCTCAAGAAACCGGGGCTTCGCGGGCCGGGGTCAACCGCGGACGGTCCTGAACAGTTTCCTTGGGAGAAAATCCTGCCATACCGTTACGGTCATTTCCTCAGAACAATCACAAATGCAGCATTCACATCCTGTCGTTTCGGCCAGTCCGGCGGCGGAGGCACTTCAAGCGCGACTGCACCCTGGCGAAAACGTCCGGGCCACGCTGGAGGTTGACCTCGACACCCAATTGCGCTTTTCTTCGGGCGTGCTGCAACTCACGGATCAGCGCCTGCTGGCCGCGGAGCCCGGCGGTGCGTTCCAGGAATGGCCCCTGGCCCCGTCTCTGCGCCTGCTGCTGAGCGACCATGCCGGCGTCGGTCTGCTGGAGCTGACCGACGGCCAGGGCCGCCTGGCGCAGTGGCGCTTCACCATGCGCGCCAACCTGCAGGCCCAGCGCTTCCAGGACGCTTTCAACACCCGGGCCGAGCCGGTTCGTGCGCAGAGCGACGAACCCGAGCTGTGCCCCAGCTGCCAGGCGGTACTTCCGGAGGACAGCGAGGAATGCCCGAGCTGCGCCCGCGAGCTGCACACGCCGCCGTCCACCTGGGTGCTGCTGCGTCTGTGGCGCTTCGCCCGGCCGTATCAGGGCCAGTTGTTGCTCGGTTTCCTGCTGATGATGGGGGCGACCGGCGCCACGCTGGTGGCGCCCTACCTGACCATGCCGCTGATGGACAAGGTGCTGATCCCCTTCCAGCAGGGGCAGCAGATCGATCCGGGTCTGGTGATGCTCTACCTCAGCGGCCTCTTCGGGGCGGCGCTGGTGTCCTGGGTGCTGGGCTGGGCCAAAACCTACATCCTGGCGCTGGTGTCGGAACGAATTGCCGCCGATTTGCGCACGGCGACCTTTCAGCACCTGCTGGGCCTGTCGCTGGAATATTTCGGTTCCAAGCGCACCGGCGACCTGATGAGCCGCATCGGTTCGGAAACCGACCGAATCAGTGTGTTCCTATCGCTGCATGCGCTGGACTTCATCACCGACTGCCTGATGCTGGGCATGATCACGGTGATCCTGTTCAGCACCAATCCCTGGCTGGCGCTGGCCACCCTGGTGCCGCTGCCTTTCATCGCCTGGATGATCCATCTGGTGCGGGACCGGCTGCGGACCGGTTTCGAGAAGATCGACCGGGTGTGGGGTGAGGTCACGTCGGTGCTGGCCGACACCATTCCCGGCATCCGGGTGGTGAAGGCCTTTGCACAGGAGCGCCGGGAGGCCCAGCGCTTCAAGCAGGCCAACGACCACAACCTGGCGGTCAACGACCGGCTGAACAAGACCTGGAGCCTCTTCTCGCCGACCGTCGCGCTGCTGACCGAGATCGGCCTGCTGGTGGTGTGGGCCTTCGGCATCTACCTGATCGCCCATTCGCAGATCACCGTCGGTACCCTGACCGCCTTCCTGGCGTACATCGGACGTTTCTACGGACGGCTGGATTCGATGAGCCGCATCGTGTCGGTGACGCAGAAGGCCGCCGCCGGTGCCAAGCGCATCTTCGACATCCTGGACCATCAGTCCAACGTGCCCGAGCCCACCAACCCGGTGAAGCTGGAGCGGGTGGAAGGTGGCATCACGCTGCAGGACATCGGCTTCCGGTATGGCAACCGAACCGTCATCCGCGACCTGAACCTGGAGATCAAGCCCGGCGAGATGATCGGCCTGGTGGGCCACAGCGGCTCCGGCAAGAGCACGCTGGTCAACCTGATCTGCCGGTTCTATGACGTCACCGAGGGCGCCATCAAGGTGGATGGCGTGGACCTGCGGCGCTTCCGCCTCTCCGACTTCCGTCGCCATATCGGTCTGGTGCTGCAGGAGCCGTTCCTGTTCTTCGGCACCATTGCGGAGAACATCGCCTACGGCAAGCCGGACGCGACCCGCGAGGAAATCGTGGCCGCCGCGCGTGCCGCCCATGCGCATGAATTCATCCTGCGCCTGCCGCAAGGCTATGACTCGCTGGTGGGCGAGCGGGGCCAGGGCTTGTCGGGCGGTGAGCGCCAGCGCATCTCGATTGCGCGTGCGCTGCTGATCGATCCCCGCATCCTGATCATGGACGAAGCCACCTCGGCGGTGGATACCGAGACCGAGAAGGAAATCCAGAAGGCGCTGGACAACCTGGTGCGCGGCCGCACGACGATTGCCATCGCCCACCGGTTGTCCACGCTGCGCAAGGCGGACCGCCTGGTGGTGATGGACCGCGGCGAGATCGTGGAAGTGGGCCCGCACGACGAGTTGATCGCCAAGCAGGGCGCCTACTGGCGACTGTGGGAGGCGCAGGCGCGCCGGGTGGATCAGGAGGCGGAGGAAGGGGTGGTCGTGGTGCCGCCCAATGCCAATGCCCACACCGCCAACGCCTGAGGCCAGGAGTTTTTGATGAGCAACATTCAACATCTGGTCCGCAATGCCTTCGGCCGCCTGCAACTGGTGGACCTGCAGGGCCGCATCCATGACAACGTGACGCCGGTGCGGGCCCATCCGCTGAGCGCGCCTGACGAAGGCATTGCGCTGGTGGGGGAGGACGGGCACGAGATCGCCTGGATCGACCACCTGGATCGCCAGCCCGAGGCGGTGCGCAGCCTGCTGCAGGAGGAATTCGCCAGCCGCGAGATGATGCCGACGGTGGAGCGGGTGGTGAGCGTGTCCACGTTCTCGACGCCGAGCGAGTGGACGGTGGAGACCGACCGCGGCCCGACCAGCTTCATTCTCAAGAGCGAAGAGGACATCCGGCGACTGGGCGAAGGCCGGCTGCTGATTGCGAGCAGCCATGGCATCCATTTCCTGGTGCCGGACCGGTTTGCGATGGATCGCGGGTCGAAGAAGCTGCTGGAGCGGTTCTTGTAAGCACCCCTCCGGGTGCGGTGCACACGGCGGCAAGCCCTCACCCTTTAAGTATTTCTGCGCTACCCCCAACCGGCCCTCGCTCACCTTAGAATTGACGTGAACGTCAATGCCATGCCGTGCACGTCAGCCAATACGAGGGTTTTCCCGCGGTGGTGAGCGGCACGGGTCCGGCAGTGACCGCACGCTCGAACCATCAAAGAATCTGTCCTGCCCGGCCGCCCTCGACCGGGCAGAGGCGGTCGAGGAGACATCTGGATGAACCTGCCTGGCCTGAACTTTTTCCTTGGCGAAGACATCGAAGCCCTGCGCGACACCGTCCGCGCCTTCGCCGATGCGGAAATCGCCCCCCGCGCCGCCGAGATCGACCGCAGCGACCAGTTCCCCATGGACCTGTGGCGCAAGATGGGCGATCTCGGTGTTCTCGGCATCACCGTCCCCGAGGAATTCGGCGGCGCCGGCATGGGCTACCTGGCCCACATGGTCGCGATGGAAGAAATCAGCCGCGCCTCGGCCTCCGTGGGCCTGAGCTACGGCGCCCACAGCAACCTGTGCGTCAACCAGATCAAGCGCAACGGCACCGAGGCCCAGAAGCGCAAATACCTGCCCAAGCTCATCAGCGGTGAACATGTCGGTGCGCTGGCCATGAGCGAACCGGGCGCCGGCTCCGACGTCGTCAGCATGAAGCTGCGCGCCGATGACAAGGGCGGGTATTACGTCCTCAACGGCAACAAGATGTGGATCACCAACGGCCCCGATGCCGACACCCTGGTGGTCTACGCCAAGACTGAACCCGAACTCGGCGCCCGCGGCATGACCGCCTTCCTGATCGAGAAGGGCATGAAGGGCTTCTCCATCGCCCAGAAGCTCGACAAGCTGGGCATGCGCGGCAGCCACACCGGCGAGCTGGTGTTCAAGGACGTGGAAGTGCCGGCCGAGAACGTGCTGGGCACCGTCGGCGGTGGCACCAAGGTGCTGATGTCGGGCCTGGACTATGAGCGCGCCGTCCTGGCCGCCGGTCCCATCGGCATCATGCAGGCGGTGATGGACAACGTCATCCCTTACATCCACGACCGCAAGCAGTTCGGCCAGAGCATCGGTGAATTCCAGCTGATCCAGGGCAAGATGGCCGACATGTACACGGTGCTGCAGGCCGCACGCGCGTTCTGCTACACCGTTGGCAAGAACCTGGACGCACTCGACGGCGCCCATGTGCGCCAGGTGCGCAAGGACTGCGCCTCCGTCATCCTCTGGTGCGCCGAAAAAGCCACCTGGATGGCCGGCGAAGGCATCCAGATCTTCGGTGGCAACGGCTACATCAACGAATATCCGCTGGGCCGGCTCTGGCGTGACGCCAAGCTTTACGAAATCGGGGCGGGCACCTCCGAGATCCGGCGCATGCTGATCGGCCGCGAGCTGTTCGCCGAGACGATGTAAGGGTCGCTGCCAGGTCGGCGAAGGCCGGCCCCGGCCGCCGGTGACAAAATCGGACCCATGAGCACGAATGAACTCCAAGACCTGCTGAACAACAACAAACGTTGGGCGGCGCAGACGGAAGACGACACCCCCGGGTTCTTCTCCCGCCTGCTCAAGCAGCAGACACCCCAGTATCTGTGGATCGGCTGTGCCGACAGCCGCGTCCCCGCCAATGAGCTGGTGGACCTGCTGCCGGGTGAGCTGTTCGTGCATCGCAACGTGGCCAACGTGGTGGTGCACTCCGACCTGAACTGCCTCTCGGTGATGCAGTTTGCGGTGGATGAGCTGAAGGTGCGCCACATCATCATCGTTGGCCACAGCAACTGCGGCGGCGTGCGCGCCGCGCTGCAGGACCTGCGGGTCGGGCTCGTGGACAACTGGCTGCGCCATGTGCAGGACGTGCGCAATCATCACCAGGACTGGCTGGACCAGCTGCCGGAAGACCAGCGCGTCAATGCGCTGTGCGAGCTGAACGTGCTGGAGCAGGCCCGCAACGCCTGCCAGACCACGGTGGTGCAGGACGCCTGGGCCCGCGGTCAGTCGGTCACCGTGCACGGCTGGGTCTATGGCCTGCACAACGGCTTGCTCAAGGATCTCAGCGTGTCGGCCGCCCATGCGGACGACGTCACCCCGGCCTACCGCCGCGCGCTCGCGGCCCTGCATCAGCGTTACGAAGCTGCGCGAGGAACCGGACGCCCGGCATCAACCCCGGCGCCCGTCTCCGCCCCCGCATCGGCGACGCCGCAGGGCTGAAGTCGCCGGCACCGACCGGATCCCCGCGCTCCCCCGCGCCCCCACCAGCAGGCAGGCCCATGTTTCCTCATGAACTGACCGACCCCCGCGCTTTCCAGATCGCGATGGCCCTGCTGGAGGGCTTCAACAAGCACTATCGCCTGTTCCGCGCCGCCAGCGCCAGCGCCAAGCAGCGTTTCGAGCAGGCCGACTGGCGAGGCCAGCAGCGGGCGCAGCGGGAGCGGATCGAGTTCTATGACCTGCGGGTGGACGAAGCGGTCACCCTGCTGGAGCAGCGTTACCAGGCCAGCGCGCTGCCCACCGACGTGTGGCAGCAGGTGAAGCTGCACTACATCGGCCTGCTGACCAATCACCGCCAGCCGGAACTGGCGGAGACTTTTTTCAATTCGGTCTGCACCCGGTTGCTGCACCACAGCTACTTCCACAACGACTTCATCTTCGTGCGGCCGGCCATCTCGACCGAATACATCGAGAACGACGAGCCCGCCGCGCAGCCCACCTACCGCTGCTACTACCCCTCGCACGACACGCTGCGCGACACCTTCATGCGCATCGTCTGGAACTTCCAGCTGGATCTGGAGTTCGAAGACCTCGCCCGGGACATCGATTGCGTCCTGCAGGCCATCAGCCACCAGCTCGGCAACTTCCGCTGGCGCACCAACTTCCAGGTGCAGGTGCTGTCCTCGCTGTTCTACCGGAACAAGGGCGCCTACATCGTGGGCAAGATCGTCAACGGCTTCACCGAGACCGCCTTTGCCCTGCCGATCCTGCATCTGGAAGACACCGAGCAGCCCGGCCTGCTCTACATCGACGCCGCGCTATTCGGCGAAGACGACCTGCTGATGCTGTTCAGCTTCGCCCGGGCCTATTTCCTGGTGGACATGGAAGTGCCGAGCGCCTATGTGCAGTTCCTGCGCTCACTGATGCCGCGCAAGCCCCGCTCGGAAATCTATTCCGCGCTCGGCCTGCAGAAGCAGGGCAAGAACCTCTTCTACCGCGACTTCCTCAACCACCTGCGCCACAGCTCGGACAAGTTCCGCATCGCGCCCGGCATCAAGGGCATGGTGATGCTGGTGTTTGACCTGCCCTCGTATCCCTTCGTCTTCAAGGTGATCAAGGACTTCTATCCGCCGCAGAAGGACACCACCCGCGAGCAGATCCAGCGCAAGTACCTGCTGGTGAAGCAGCACGACCGCGTGGGCCGCATGGCCGACACGCTGGAATACACCCGCGTCGCCTTCCCGCGCCACCGCTTCGAGGATGAGCTGGTGGCGGAGCTGATGCACTTCTGCCCCAGCCTGATCGAAGAAAGCGGCGACGACCTGATCATCCACCACCTCTACATCGAGCGCCGGATGGTGCCGCTCAACATCTACCTGCAGGAGGCATCAAAGGCCCAGCTGGAGCATGCGGTGGTGGAATACGGCAATGCCATCAAGGACCTGGTTGCCGCCAACATCTTCCCCGGCGACATGCTGTGGAAGAACTTCGGTGTCACCCGCCACGGCAAGGTGGTGTTCTACGACTACGACGAAATCGAATACCTGACCGACTGCAACTTCCGCGAGGTGCCCGCGCCGCGCAATGAAGAAGACGAAATGTCCGGCGAGGTCTGGTATCCGGTCGGCAAGCACGACGTGTTCCCCGAAACCTTCGGCCCGTTCCTGCTGGGCCACGGCGAGGTGCGGGAAGCTTTCATGGCCCACCATGCGGACCTGCTGGAGCCCGCCTTCTGGCAGACGCACAAGCAGCGGATCCTCGCCGGCCATGTGCACGACGTGTTTCCCTACGATCCCCACAAACGCTTTCGTGTGCAGGCATCCGAACCCACGCCTCAGGCGCCGGAGCCGGAGCACCGCGAACTACCGATTCAATAAGGGCCGTCCCGCACGGCCCACCCCCGATTCACAAGCTGAACCAAGGAGACTCTCATGTCCGATCCCATCGTCATCGTGTCCGCCGCCCGCACCCCCATCGGCGGCCTGCTGGGTGATTTCGCCGGGCTGTCCGCCTGGGAACTGGGCGCCGTGGCCATCAAGGCCGCGGTGGAGCGCGCCGGCATCCCCGGTGACGCGATCAATGAAACCTTCATGGGCAACTGCCTGATGGCCGGTCAGGGCCAGGCGCCCGCACGCCAGGCGGTGCTCAAGGCCGGGCTGCCGCAGTCGGTGGGCGCGGTGACGCTGTCCAAGATGTGCGGCGCCGGCATGCGCGCCGTCATGTTTGCCCACGACACGCTCAAGGCCGAAAGCGCCGATGTGCTGGTCGCGGGCGGCATGGAGTCGATGACCAACGCCCCGCACCTGATGTTCGCGCGCAAGGGCGTGAAGTACGGCGCCGCGCAGATGTACGACCACATGGCCCTGGACGGCCTGGAAGACGCCTACGAGCGCGGCAAGGCCATGGGCGTGTTCGCCGAGCAGTGCGTCGACAAGTACGCGTTCAGCCGCGAGGCGCAGGACCAGTTCGCCATCGCCTCCACCGAGCGCAGCAAGCGTGCGAACGAAGACGGCAGCTTCGCCTGGGAAATCGCCCCGGTGACCCTGGCGGGCAAGGGCGGCGAGACCGTCATTTCGCGCGACGAGCAGCCGTTCAAGGCCAAACTGGACAAGATCCCCACCCTCAAGCCCGCCTTCAAGAAGGACGGCAGCATCACCGCTGCCACCTCGTCCTCCATCAGCGACGGCGCGGCCGCCCTGGTGCTGATGCGTGAATCCACCGCCCGCGCCCGCGGCCTGACCCCGGTAGCCCGCATCGTCGGCACCGCGGTGCATGCCAATGCGCCGGAGTGGTTCACCACCGCCCCGGTCGGTGCCATCCAGAAGCTGCTGGCCAAGAACCAGTGGGACGCCAAGAGTGTGGACCTGTGGGAAGTGAACGAAGCCTTCGCGGCCGTGACCATGGCGGCCATGGCCGAGTTCAAGCTGCCCCACGAGATCGTCAACGTCAATGGCGGCGCGGTGGCGCTGGGCCATCCGATCGGAGCCTCCGGCGCCCGCATCCTGGTGACCCTGCTGGGCGCCCTGAAGCATCGCCAGCTCAAGCGGGGCGTGGCCGCGCTGTGCATCGGTGGTGGTGAAGCCACCGCCGTGGGCGTGGAGCTGATCTGATGACCCAGGTGCTGATCATTGGCGCATCGCGCGGCATCGGTCTGGAGCTGGTGCGGCAACACCGCGCCTCCGGCGACCAGGTGGTGGCCACCGCCCGCGATGAAGAGAGCCTGCAGCGACTGAGGGCGCTGGGCGCCACTGCCATCAAGCTGGATGTGTCCGACGTGGCCAGCATCGCCGGCCTGGCCTGGCAGCTGGACGGCTTCCAGTTCAACCGCGTGATGTATGTGGCGGGTCTCTACGGGCCGCGCACCATCGGCCTGCAGCCGCCCAGCCAGGCGGACTTCGATGCCGTGATGCACACCAATGTGCTGGGCCCGATGCGGGTGCTGCCGCAACTGCTGGATGCGCTGGCACCGGATGCCCGCATCGGCATCCTGTCCTCGCGCATGGGTTCGATGACGCTGCGGGCCAATTCGGCCGGCTGGGTCTATCGCGCCTCCAAGGCGGCCGCCAATTCGGTGATGAAGGACATGGCGCTGGCCCTGGAGGGCCGCGCCCTGTGCGTCAGCCTGCACCCGGGCTGGGTGAAGACCGACATGGGCGGCCAGGAGGCCGACATCGATGTGGCCACCAGCGCCGCCAGCCTGCGCCAGGTGCTGGACGGTCTGACGGCTGCCGACAACGGCGCCTTCTTCAATTACGACGGCAAGCCGCTGCCCTGGTGAGGACGCTGATCCATGTTGCTCTCTGAAGACCATCGCGCCGTCCAGGACGCCGTCCGCGCCTTTGTGCAGGACCAGATCACGCCGTTCGCGGCCGACTGGGACAAGACCCATCAGTTCCCCGCCGAAGCCCTCAAGGGCCTGGCGGCGCTGGGCTGCTATGGCGTGGCCGTTCCCACCGACTACGACGGCGCAGGCCTGGACTACCTCGCGCTGGCGGTGATCCTGGAAGAAATCGCGGCTGGCGACGGCGCCACCTCCACCGTGGTGAGCGTCAACAACTGCCCGGTGTGCAGCATCCTGATGGCCTTCGGCAACGAAGACCAGAAGGAACGCTTTCTCAAGCCGCTGGCCCGGGGCGACATGCTCGGTGCCTTCTGCCTGACCGAACCCCATGTGGGCTCGGAAGCCGGAGGCCTGCGGACCACTGCGGTGCGCGACGGCGACGATTACGTGCTGAACGGGGTGAAGCAGTTCATCACCAGCGGCAAGAACGGCGATGTCGCGATCGTCATGGCGGTGACCGACAAGGCCGCCGGCAAGAAGGGCATCAGCGCCTTCCTGGTGCCCACTCGCACGCCGGGCTACACCGTGGCGCGGGTCGAGGACAAGATGGGCCAGCATGCCAGCGACACGGCGCAGATCCTCTTCGAGAACTGCCGGGTGCCCGCGGCCAACCGGCTGGGCGAGGAAGGGCAGGGGCTCAGGATCGCCTTGTCTGGCCTGGAGGGCGGCCGCATCGGCATCGCGTCGCAATCGGTCGGCATGGCGCGAGCGGCATTTGATGCAGCCTTGAAGTACAGCCGCGAGCGGGTGGCCTTCGGTGTGCCGATCTTCGAGCACCAGGTCATCCAGCACAAGCTGGCCGACATGGCGACGCAGATCGAAGCCGCGCGTCAGCTGATCTGGCATGCCGCCAGCCTGAAGGATGCCGGCCAGCCCTGTCTGAAGGAAGCGGCGATGGCCAAGCTGTTTGCCAGCGAAATGGCGGAGAAGGTCTGTTCGGCCGCCATCCAGGTGCATGGCGGCTACGGCTATGTGAGCGACTTCCCGGTGGAGCGCATCTACCGTGATGTGCGGGTGACTCAGATCTACGAGGGCACCTCGGAGGTTCAGAAGATCCTCATCGGCCGGGCGCTGTGAACTTGGGCTGAACCTGCTGGAACCGGCGCCGGGACAGTGCCCGAAGACGGAGGGCCGTCGGCGTCGGACTCAATAGCTGATCGTCACCGTCACCGTGTCGGTGTAGGAGCCCGGCACCACGTTCGCCAGCGACGGCAGGCGGCCGTAAACGGTCAGGCTCTGGGCCGTGCCGGTGCCGGTGCCGTTCTTGGCGCTGCTGGACGCGGTGCCGTCGCCCCAGACGGTGGCCCGGCCGGAATCCAGGTAGAGCTGATAAGCCAGCGTGTCAGAACCGCTTTTCATCGTGCGGCTGGCAAAGTTGCTGGCGCCGCCCGCATTGGCGCCGGCGCTCAGCGAGACGGTGTAGGGCGTGGTGCTGGAGCAGGTCACCGTGAGGGTGGACGTGGCGTCCAGGGGCGTCGAGACCGACAGGGGATCGATCGCGCTGCCGAAATTCAGCGAAGAGCCGGACACCGTACAGGCACTGGTGACCGTGGCGGTCACCGGGAAGGTCGCTGTCACCGGCGTGGCGGCATCGGCCTGACGCGCCAGGCAGACCAGGCCCAGGCCCACCAGCAGCACCGAGCCTTGCATCAGGCGGGTGGCGAGGGTCGTTGGGCGGTGGCGGGCAGTGCGAACGTTCGACATGAATGGCTCCCTGTGGATGTCTCGCATCTTCCCGGCGACGGTCACAGGCCAACAGACGGCGCCTTCTCAAGCGCACGTGCGGGGAGTGCGGCGCGCGGTGTAGGCGGATCACGGACAGGTGTCGGGCAGCGCCGCCCCTGTCCGCAGAAGGGTTGAGGCGGCGCGCCTGCCCGCGAACGTGCTCCGCGAAGGCGCTTTGCGCAGAGGGGAAGACGGCCCGGTCGAAGGGGCCAGGGCTTGCCATCCGGACTTTCACCGAGCGCGCCACAACCGGTCGGTGCGTGCCAGGACGGCCCCGGGCCGCCGCCGCCATCGGCCCGTCGATTCCCCCGATTCCAAGCCACTTTCCATGCCGTCGTGATGACGCTGCAGGGAGGATTAGGGAAACAACTACCCCTTCGACCAGGGGGGAGGTCGCGTTTCCCAAGGCTGGCGATTCGTGAACCTCGTCACACAATCAGCCAGCCCAGGGGCGGGGCAGTCGGACCGCCCATCGGACTCTTGACGCGAACCGCATGACGGCGAGCGTGTCTCCAACAGCCGGGGTGGATATCCCACCGCTTTCTCCAGAAGGACCTGCAATGTTCAAGCAAGCCTGCGCGGCAGTGGCGCTGGTGGGTGCCATGGCATCCGCCCACGCCGACGCCACCCTCATCAGCGAGGGATTCGACAACGTCGCCAACCTGCCGTCTTCGGGATGGACCATCCTGAATCTGAGTACGCCTGCCGGCCTGACCTCGCCGTGGGTGCAGGGCGATCAGACGATCTTCAACGCCCTGAGCGGCGCGCCGGAGTCCTACATCTCCAGCAACTACAACAACGCGGGTGCGGGCGGCAATCTGGCCAGCTGGCTGATCACGCCGGTCTTCTCGACCGCCACCGACGTGGTGGTGACCTTCTGGGCCAAGGCCGATGTGCTGGATGGTTATTTCGACCAGCTGACCTTCGGCCTGCTGGACGCCTCCGGCAATCCGACCAGCCTGGTGCTGGACACCACCGTCACCGTCAGTGGCGAGTGGGCCAAGTACAGCCTGAACCTGGCGAGCCTGGGCGCTGGCACCAGCGGCCGCTTCGCCATTGAATACACCGGCCTGGCCGACCAGGCCAACTACGTGGGCGTGGACAACCTGAGCGTGAGCGCCGTGCCGGAACCCGCCAGCATTGCGCTGGCAGGCCTGGGCCTGGTGGGCCTGGTGGCTGTCCGCCGTCGTCGTTCGGCCCGCTGAGCGCGCCTTCCTTCCAGGAGCTGAAGATGCTGAATCGAACCTTCTCCCTGACCGCCTTGTGCGCCGCCGCGGCTCTGCTGCCGCTGGGTGCCTTGGCGGCTGACACATCGGCCGACACCGCTGCCGCCACCGGTCGCCTCGCAGTCACCGAAACCCCGCAGGACACCCTGGTGGTGGTGCGCGATGCCGAAACCGGCAAGCTGCGTGCGGCGACCAATGAAGAGCGCGATGCCCTGCAATCGCTGCGCGCCAACAAGCGGATGCTGACCTTGCGCGCCGTGGCCGCCACGCCGCAGCTCAAGCGTCATGCCACCGGCGCCACCGGTGTGCGCCTGACCGATGACATGCAGTCCTACTCGGTCATGGTCCGTCGTGCCGACGGCACGCTGGAAGAACAGTGCTTCCCGTCCAAGCAGGAAGCAGACGCCGCCGTTGCCAAGGGCTTCACCGCCAAGGCCGAACTCCCGACCAAGTGAGCACCATGGACACACGCATCAAGACCCTCGCCGTGCGCGCCACCCTGCTGGCCGCCCTGTGCGCCGCCGGTGCCAGCCAGGCTGCCACCATCACCATCCAGAGCCGCGACCCGGCCGGTGTCGGCTTCAATGACCCCACGCCGGTCGCCCCGGTCGGCGGCAACCCCGGCACGACGCTGGGTGAGCAGCGCATGTATGTCTACCGCTATGTGGCGGACATCTGGGAAAAGCAGCTGACCACCGACGTGACCATCACCGTCAACGCCGGCTGGGAAGCCCTGACCTGCACGGCCTCCAGCGCCACCCTGGGCAGCGCCGGCGCCTGGAACATCTGGCACGACTTCCCCGGCGGCAAGCCCGGCACCTGGTATCCCCAGGCCCTGGCCAACAAGCTGGCCGGCACCAACCTGTCGGCCGGTGTGCCCGATGACGGCAGCGGCTTCGGCAATGTGGACATCAAGACCCAGTTCAACGTGAACCTGGGCAAGAGCGATTGCCTGGACGGCAGCCCGTTCTACCTGGGCGTGGACGGCAAAGCCGGCGACGCGGTGAACTTTGTCGAAACCCTGCTGCATGAACTGGGCCACGGCCTGGGCTTCTCGGTGCTGACGGTCTACACCGGCAGCGTCTCGAGCGCCGTCGGCTACCGGCTGAATGCGGACGGCTCGGCCTACCAGGCCAGCGGCGGTCTGCCCAGCGTCTGGGAACAGTACATGTATGACAACACGGCCGGGAAGACCTGGCTGGACATGACCAGCGCCGAACGCAAGGTCTCCACGACCAACGCGCTGGGCCTGGCCTGGATCGGCCCGCAGGCCGTCTCCGGTGCTGCCACCACCCTGACGCCGCTGCCGGTGCTCAAGGTCGCCACCTCGGCACCCGGCTACTCGGGGTTCTACGCCTACAACACCGCCTCCTTCGGACCCGCGGTGTCCAGCGGCCTGAGCCTGGGTGCACTGGCAGTGGTGCCGACCGACCTGGTCAACGGCAGCGGTTGCCTGCCCTTTGATGGGGCCACCAGCACGGCCGTGACGGGCAAGGTTGCGATCATTGATCGCGGCACCTGCGGCTTCGCGGTGAAAGCCAAGAACGCGCAGAACGCCGGCGCCATTGGCGTGATCATCGCCAACAATACCGGGGGCGCAGCGCCTGGCCTGGGCGGCAGCGATCCGACGGTGGTCATCCCGACCATCAGCGTCTCGCAGACGGATGGCGCCACGCTGAAGTCCGCGGTGACGGCAGCCGTGGCTTACGGCACCCGCCGGAGCCCGGGCCTGGTCTCCGCCTCGCTGACCACCGACCCGAGCCGCCGCGCCGGTGCGGATGCCCGCGGCCGTCCGCTGCTCTACACCCCGTCGGTGCTGGCGTCCGGTTCGTCCGTGTCGCACTGGGATGTGTCGGCCGTGCCCAACCTGCTGATGGAACCCAACATCAATGCCGACCTGGGCACCGTGCTGGTCCCCCCGAAGGACCTGACCTACCCGCTGCTGAAGGACATCGGCTGGTAAGCCGCTGTTGATCGGCCGCTCCTGCGGCGGCCGACCTTCCGGGTGCTCCCGCAGCACCCGTCTCTCCAGGGCCCCGTGCACATGCACCGGGCCCTTGTTTCATTGGCGTTCAGCGTACGGATCCCCCGGGGAGGGAGAAGGACGGCCGTGTGTTCGAAAGCCTGTCCGTCGATGCCCTACAGCTGCCTGAGGCAACTCGACCTCAGCCGAAACGGCGCGATTCGCATGGCTCCGGAACGCTCAACGCGCGACGATCTCCCCCATGAAAATTGCTGTTGTCGAGGATTCCCTGCCCGTGCGCCGACTGCTGGTCAAACGCGCGGAACATGAAGCCGGCGTGACCGTGGTCGCGCAGGCCTCCAGCGAAGATGAAGCCGTGGCGGCCGTGATGGCCAGCCGGCCGGCGGTCGTGCTGCTGGACCTGCATCTGGCCCCGGGCTCGGGTCTGTCCGTGCTCAGCCGGCTGCGCCGTCTGCAGTTCACCGGCCAGGTGTTCGTGCTCAGCGCGACCGACCGAGGCAGCATCGCCGCCCAGTGCGTCGCCTTGGGCGCCAATGCCTTCTACGACAAAGCCTTTGACTTCGAGCAACTGCTGCTCGACCTGCGGGATCTGGCGCACCGCACGGCGGCGCAGCTGGGCCTGATGTTCCACGACGTCGCCCACCGTGCCGTGGCCAACGGCTGACAGGTTTCAAGGAGACCGTCCATGCCCAAGATGCATCCTCTGTTCCGCCAATGGCCCAGCCGCATGACGGCATGGCTGGTGCTGGGCAATGTGCTGGTGATTGCGGCGCTGATCGCGATGACCGTGTTCAGCCTGCGCTCACAGTGGCGCTCGGAAGAGGAGCGCGCCAGCCAGACCACCGACAACCTCGCGCAGAGCCTGAGCGTGGAGATCGGGGCGGAGCTGCGCAATGCCGACAATGCGCTGTCCACCATCGCGCTGCGATTCCGCAGTGCCCGCCTGTCCCGCGAGCATGAAGACTCGCTGATGCGCATTCTGGACGAGCAGGAAAGCCTGCTGCCGCAGGTGGATTCCCTCAGCATCACCGACATCTACGGCCATGTCATCGCCGGTGATGGCGCGGGGGAGAAGCCGATCAACGTCTTCGACCGCCCCTACTTTGCGCAGGCGATGATGAGCGCCGACATGATCGTGTCCGAGCCGCTGCAAAGCCGCTACGACGGCCAGTGGTGCATCGTGCTGGCGCGGCGGCTGATCAACCATGACGGCCAGTTTGCCGGCATCACCTTCGCGGTCGTGTCGTCCCGTCATTTTGTCGAGCGCTTCGGCCAGCTGGCCCTGGGCACTTCCGGCGCCGTAAGCCTGCGTACCGACAGCCTGAACCTCGTCGCCCGATATTCGGCGGGTGAGCCTGGCACCACGCGGGGCTTCGGCGCCCGCAACCTGTCTCCCGCCATGCTCCACAGCCTGAGCACCCATCCGGACCATGGGGTCTACCGCTCGCATGTGGCGCTGGACAACGTCGAGCGCATCACCGCGTACCGGCGGCTGGCGCGTTATCCGGTGATCGTCTTCACCGGCATCAGCAGCCAGGACTATCTCGCGTCGTGGTGGCGCCAGGTCTGGCAGCAGTCGCTGTTGACCGCACTCGTGGCGGTGGCCGTGGCCGGCGCCTCCTGGCTGATCCATCGCCATCAGCGCACGGTGCAGCGGCATCAGGCGGCGTTGGCCCACCTGGCCCAGCAGCAGCAGATGATGTTGCAGAACGACCTGATCGGCATGGTGCGGCTGCAGGACGGCAAGGCCGTCTGGTGCAATCCGGCGCTGGAGCGCATGTTCGGCTATGACGCCGGTGAGCTGCAGGATCATGCGTCCCGCCTGCTGTTCCTCACCGACGAGGATCACCTCCGCGTGGCCACCATCGGCTCGGCGGCCATCCGCGCCGGAGAGTCGTATCGCGTGCAGCTGCCGATGCGCCGCAAGGACGGCAGCGCCTTCTGGGTGGATGTGAGCGGCATGGTCATGTCGACCACCGAATCGCTGTGGATGCTGGTGGACATCGACAAGCTCAAGCGCAGCGAAGAAAGCGCCCAGCAGCAGGCCACCCGCGACGCACTGACCGACCTGCCCAACCGGCGGATGCTGGAAGAGCGTCTGGCCGACACGCTGCTGCAGGCTCGCCGCCATGGCGACGGCTTCACGCTGTGTTATCTGGATCTGGACGGCTTCAAGCCGGTCAACGACCGCTACGGTCACGATGCCGGGGATGAGGTGCTGCGTCAGGTGGCGCGGCGCCTGCAGGAACTGGTGCGCAACAAGGATGTGGTGGCCCGCATGGGCGGCGATGAATTCGCCATCCTGCTACCGGGTCTGTCGCGGCAGCAGGATGCGGAGCAATTGCTGCAGCGGGTGCTGTTCTCGATCCAGCGGCGGATCCAGCTCGACAACGGCGAGTCGGTGTCGGTGAACGCCAGCATTGGCGCGGTGATCGGCAGTGGCGGCGATGAGGGGCGCGACCTGCTGCGCGCCGCCGACGAGGTGATGTATGAAGCCAAGCGGCGCGGCAAGGGCCGGATTCAGGTGATCCAGCCGTCGCAGCTACGGGCCGCGTCTGAAGCGGATGCCAGAGACTGGGCCGCTGCGGCCTGAGATGTCAGAGAGGGGGGCGTGTCGGGCGAGGGCCCCCACGCAGGGCGGGGGCCGGTGCCGGCGCCCGCCTGCAAGCCTTAGCGGCGCACCTTGCCGTCCGCCGTCAGGATGGTCATGTCCACATACTTGGACCCCGTGTGCTTCTGAGCGCTGAAGCTGACGAAGAAGCCGCCGGCATCGAACTCACGCATGCCTTCCAGCGCATTGATCAGGCTGTCCGAGTTCAGGTTGTTGCCGGCGCGGCGCAGGCCTTCGATCAGCACCTTGGCCGCCACGAAGCCTTCCATGCCGGTGTAGCTCAGCTCCTTGCTCGCCGCCTTGGCCAGCTTGGCGTATTCCTGCGCCAGCGGATTGGTGCCGCTGAACGGGAAGGGCACCACCTGCGAGACGACCACGCCGCGGGAATCCTTGCCCAGCTCCATGGCCAGCGCCTGAGCGCCGACGAAGGACAGGTTGTAGAAGTTGCCCATGAACATCGCATGACGCGCCTGGCGGATGAACGCCGCGCAGGACATGTAGGCGCTGACCTGCACGATGGCTTCCGGCTGGGCGGCCATGATGGTCTTGACCGCAGCGGCCACGTCGACCGAGTTGCGCTCGACCGTGGCGGTGGCGACCGGTGCGAGGCCATGTTTCTTGAGCGATGCCTGCATGCCGCTCAGGCCGGCCTGACCATAGGCGTCGTTCTGGTAGAACACCGCCACTTTCTTGATGCCCACCGACTGGAGCTGCTGGACGATTTCGTCGCACTCGTCGTTGTAGGACGCCCGCACGTGGAAGGCATAACGGTTGAAGGGGGTCCGCAGAGCCTCGGCACCGGTGAAGGGCGCGAAGAAGGGTACCTTGGCATTGGTGGCCAGCGGCAGGGCGGCCAGCGAGGTCGGGGTGCCGATGTAGCCGAACAGGGCGTTCACGCCATCGTCCAGCAGCTTGCGGGTGTTGGCGGCGCAGCGCTCGGGCTCATAGCCGTCGTCCAGGCTGCGCAGCTCGATGCGTCGACCATTGACGCCGCCCCGTTGGTTCGTGTGGTCGAACGCCAGCAGGGCGCCGTCCCGGAACTGCTCGCCCAGTTCCTTGGCCGGACCGCTCAAGGGTGCGGACTGACCCAGCACGATCTTGTTGTTGTCGGCGAAGGCCGGCATCACCGGCAGGGCGCTCGCGCCCACCAGGGCGGAGAACTGTGTAAGAAGTTGGCGGCGTTTCATGGACGGTCCGTGACAGCGTGGGCCGTTATCTTGCTGGAACCTTTCACATTGGGGATAGCCCTAAGACGTGCGGACCTCGATTTTTTTCATTGCTCGCCAACAAATTCACAGGCTGTTTCCAGCAAAAAAATTGATGGAGTCGTAGTTCGCGCACTCCTCGAACAACTCCGTATCAAGCGTGTCCGAACGTAACTGATTGGGTTGCCGGTCGTGACGTATCCAGCCACAGTGCCGCGTGAGAAAAAGAAAAGCCGATCGGACTGGTGGCGTCTGATCGGCTGGGTCGGACCACTCATTGGGGCACACGCGAGAGCGCGCAGTGCCTTGGCGCCCCCTCCCGCGGGGCTTACTGCGCTGCCTTCCAGGCGTCGATCGCCTTGCGGGCCAGGAATGACTGGTCGCTGAACAGACCGTCCAGCCCCAGATTCAGGAAGGTGCGCACCTGACCGGAGAGGTCACCAAGCGCGGTCGGATCCGTGCTGCTGTCGAAGTCGTTCGGCAGGAAGTAGTTTTCCGCGCGGAAGGTCCAGCCGTGCACGATCAGGCCGGCGGCATGGGCGTCCTTGACGAAGGAGGTCGGCGTGCCCAGGCGGCCGCTGACCAGCGGAATCATCACGGCGGTGTTCACGCCCACACCGCGGGCGTAGGACGCCACTTCCGCCAGGCCGGCCGGCTTGGCGAGATCCGCATAGGTGCGGGTGTCACCGCTCAGCACGAAGTCATAAGGACGGCCGGACGCATCCATCAGCTGCACCAGCGGCACCCGGGTCATGCGCTTGAGTTTGCGCAGGTTGCCCACTTCGAAGGACTGGATGAACACCGGCGAATCGGCATCCCGATAGCCGTATTTGTTGAGCATGCGGACCAGCGGCTCTTCCAGCGGCTGGCCGGTGCCGGCGAAGTAGCTGGGATGCTTGGTCTCCGGATACACCCCGATCGGGCGCACGCCGCGATGCGGGCGGCCACGGCGATCGTCGCGGTCGGCACGGGCCTCCTCGCGGCGGCGGTCGTTGGCCTGCTGTACCAGCTGTAGCACTTCCTCGAAGGTCGGCACTTCAAACATGTCGTTGAAGCGACTGTTGGCCGGGCGGATGGCTGGAATGCGCTCGCGGGCGCGAAGGGTCTTGAGTTCCGCCAGGGTGAAGTCTTCGGTGAACCAGCCGGTGATGCTGACGCCGTCGATCACCTTGGTGGTCTTGCGACTGGCGAATTCCGGATGGTCGGCCACGTCGGTGGTGGCTTCACGCACGGTGCCGTCGGCATTCAGGATGGCGATGGCGTTTTCGTGACGGGCCACCAGCACGCCGTCCTTGGTGATGACCAGATCCGGCTCGACAAAGTCGGCGCCCTGCTCGATGGCCAGCCAATAGGCCGCCAGGGTGTGCTCCGGCACGTAGCCGGACGCGCCGCGGTGGGCGATCAACAGCGGCTGGGCAGTGCCGGGGCCGGGGCGCCCATGGGCGGATGCGGTCACGGGCAGCAGGGCGGTGCCGAGGGTGGCCGCTGCCAGCGCAGCGGACAGGATCAGACGAAGCATCTTCAAGGGAGGTCTCCTCATGATGTGAGCCGCGAGGGTAGGCGGTCGTTCATGAAGATTTGATGATGCCCCGGCCCAAGCCCGAGCGTGTCCCCGCTCCGTGGGGCCCCGTCACGACCGTGAGCGGGTGCCACGGAGACGAGCGTGGCCCGATCAGCGCTTCAGCGCATCAACGCGCGAGGCGGAACACCGACACCGCACCCGCGAGGCGCTGCGACTGATCCTTCAGGCTTTCCGCCGCGGACGCCGCTTCTTCCACCAGCGCGGCATTTTGCTGCGTCATCTGGTCCAGATGCCCCACGGCAGCATTCACCTGCTGGATGCCGTCGCTCTGCTCATGGGTGGCGGCACTGATTTCCGCAATGATGTCGGTGACCCGCTGCACGCTCTGCACGATGTCGTTCATCGTGGTGCCGGCGTCGGTGACGAGGCGAGAGCCCGATTCCACCCGCTCCACACTGGTGGCGATCAGCGTCTTGATTTCCTTGGCCGCCGCGGCGCTGCGCTGTGCGAGCGAGCGCACCTCGCTGGCGACGACAGCGAAGCCGCGTCCCTGCTCCCCCGCCCGGGCGGCTTCCACGGCGGCATTGAGCGCCAGGATGTTGGTCTGGAAGGCGATGCCGTCGATGACACCGATGATGTCGCCGATGCGGCGGGAGCTGTCGCTGATCTCGCCCATGGTGGTCACCACCTGGCCCATCACCGAGCCGCCGCGCTGGGCGGTGGTCGTGGCGTGGCTGGCCAGCTGGTTGGCGGTGGTCGCGGCATCCGCCGTCTGCCGCACCGTGCCGGTCAGCTGGGTCAGCGACGCGGCCGCCTGCTGCAGGTTGGAGGCGGTCTGCTCGGTCCGGCTGGACAGGTCCATGTTGCCGGTGGCGATTTCCGCGCTGGCAGTGTTGATGCTGTCGGTGGAGCTGCGCACGTCACCGATCAGGCCGGTCAATGCCGTCTGCATGGTGCGCAGGGACACCAGCAGGCGGCCAGTCTCGTCCTGGGTCTGGTTCTGCAGCTGGATCGGATGGGTCAGGTCGAAGTTGGCAATGGCGTCCGCGACCTCGGCCGCCTGGCTCAGCGGCACAGTGATGGAGCGGGTCAGGCGCCAGGACAGCACGCCTGCCGTTACCAGGGCGACGAGGCTGAACAGCACCAGGGCGATGCGGGCGCGGCGGTTGCTCTCCCGCAGGCTCACAATCGACTGGTCCAGCTGCTCCCGCTGGGCCTGGACCACCGCCTGGATGCTGTCCAGGTAAATGGCGGAGGAAGCGGAAAACTTGTCAAAGAGCTCCTTGGCGCGCTCCGTCTCGCCGGCCTTCTTCGCGGCGGCGATCGCGTCCCGGGTGGAGAGGTAGGTCTTGCGCAGCTCGGAAATCTTCTCGAAGGAGGCGCGCTCGGCCGGGGTGGTGAGCAGCTTGTCCAGCTGCTGCTGCAATTCGGTGGATTTCTTGCTGGACTCGGCCGCGGCCTGCGCGAAGAAACCCGGCAGATTGGCATCGGTGCTCACCGCGATGGCGGTGGTGCGGGTGATGCCATTGAACACGTTGCGGTACCAGTCGGACGCCACCCGCTCGGTGGCCAGGGCGTCGGTATAGATGGATTCGGTGTCCTGCGCCACCTGCTGCAGCCCCAGATACCCCATGCCGGAGCCGACCAGCGCAATCACCATTACCAGGGTCTGGACCAGCCCGAAACGTCGGCCGATGGAGCGACCAGAAATTTTTGTTGCCATGCTTTTCTCCCAATGCGGTAGCGGGCGCTACCGTACGCATCGGGATGCTGGCACCGGGCACGGTCGGGCGCTAGCGTCACTGGGTGAAAAATGACGCGCAGACGTCCGAACCGTGAAATCCGTCAATCTCTGCGCATGACCTTGTCGGGCGTCATGGGGGTGCTGCGCAGTCGTCGGCCGGTGGCATGGAAGATCGCATTGCTGATGGCCGCCGCCACGCCGACGATGCCGATCTCCCCCACGCCCTTCGCGCCGAGGCGGCTGACGATGCGGTCGTCCTCGTCCACAAAGAGCACGTCAATCTCCCCCACATCGGCATTGGCGGCCACGTGGTATTCGCTCAGGTTGTGATTCATGAAGCGGCCCAGCGTATGGTCTGCCAGCGTCTCTTCCAGCAGCGCCTGGCCGATGCCCCAGACGACGCCGCCCACGACCTGGCTGCGGGCAGTGACCGGGTTGATGATCCGCCCGGCGGCCACCGCGCTCACCACCCGGGACACCCGCACCGTGCCCAGTTCCTCATCCACCCGCACCTCGCAGAACACGGCGGAATGCACCGCCCGCACGTAGTTCTTCTGCTTGAGGAGATTCGGCAGCAGCAGGTACTTGGCTTCGATTTCTTCCTCGCCCTTGACCCGCACCAGCTGCGACAGAGGCACCGCGAGCCCGCCGGTCTTCACCCGCAGATGCCCGTGGGCAAACTCGACATCGTCGAACTTGACCTTGGCGAAGCCATCGACGTGATGGCGGGCGCGTTTCCAGAGTTCCCGCTGGATCTTCTCGCAGGCGCCTTCGACCGCCGAGCCCACGGTGGTGACGTGGGACGAGCCGCCTTCGATCGGCGCCACCGGCAGGGTGCTGTCGCCCAGGCGGAAGGTCACCTGCTCCATCGGCAGGCCCAGGGCCGCCGCGGCAATCTGCGCCATCACCGTGTAGGTGCCGGTGCCGATGTCACTGGCCGCGCTCTCCACCACCAGCTGGCCGTTGGCATGCAGCACCGCGCGGGCGCGGGCAAACATCTGCATCGCGTCCCAGGTACCGGTGGCCATGCCCCAGCCCACCCATTCATCGCCCTCGCGGCGCGAGCGCGGCTTTGGCGGCCGCTTCGACCAGCCGAAACGTTCGGCACCCTGCGCATAACACTCGCGCAGCGCCTTGGTCGAGAAGGGCAGGTCCTTGGCTGAGTCCCGCTCGGCATAGTTGCGCAGACGCAGCTCGAGCGGGTCCAGGTTGGCGGCATAGGACAGCTCATCCATCGCCACTTCCAGCGCATGCACGCCGTGCGCGGCGCCGGGCGCGCGCATGTCGATGGGGCTGTATTGGTCCAGGTCCACCAGGCGGTAGTCCAGCCGCACGTTGTCGCAGTGGTAGAGCTGACCCGACCAGTTGACCACCACTTCCACATAGTCCTCCTTGCGGGAGGTCTCCGCCAGCGCTTCATGGATGACCGAAGTCAGCCGGCCCTGTCCATCGGCGGACAGACGCACCCGCTGCCAGGTCTCGGGACGGTGGCCGAAGGTGAACATCTGCTGCCGGGTCAGCACCACCCGCACCGACTGCTTCAGATGCAGCGCAGCCATGGTGGCGAGCAGCAGCTGGTACTGGGGCCGCAGGCCCGATCCGAAGGCCCCGCCGACAAACGGATTGCGCACCGTCACCTTGCGCGCCGGCAGCCCGAAGACGCGGGAGATGACCCAGCGCGAATTCTGCGAGCCCTGCGTCTTGTCGTAGACCGTCAGATGGCCGTCCTTGCCGACGATGACGGTGGTGGCGTGCATCTCCATCGGGTTGTGATGCTCCACGCCAGCGTAGCTGTCCACATCCACGCGCACATCGGCCTCCTCCCAGACCGCATCGGCGTTGCCGCGCGGCTTGGGCGGCGGGGAGAAGCCGGCTTTCAGCGGCTTGGGCTCGTGACTGCGGTCGCGGTGCACCAGGAGGGAAGTTTCATGGGCCTCGGCGTCCACCTGCACGTCGATCAGCCGTGAGGCGTGGCGCGCCAGCTCCAGCGACGTGGCCACCACCAGCGCCACCGGCTGTCCGCTGTAGTGGATTTCATCGTCATGCAGCGGCTTGAAGGGCGAGCCGGCGGGCGCCGTCATGTCCTTGTAGAACAGGTCCAGCGAGCGCATCTTCGGCCGGTTCTGATGGGTCAGCACCTCCACCACGCCCGGCAGGGCCAGCGCGCGGCTGGCGTCGATGGCGCGGATGCGGCCACGGGCGACCGCCGTGTTCACCACCCAGCCGTAGAGCAGGTCGTCGGCGGGATGTTCCGCGGCATAACGCGCACGGCCGGTGACTTTGGCCAGGGCATCGATGCGCGGCAGCGCGCTGCCAATCTGCACGGTGCCGGTGCCTGCATCCGCGCGCGGCTGCTGGTCGGCCTCGATGGCCAGGTCCGCCAGATCGAGGGTCGATCGGTCATTCATGCTGCATCTCCTTCGAGGCGGAAGAAGTCTTCGCCGGTGTTGGTCGGCACGCCGGCCAGGGCCATCGTCAGGGCCCGCACGATGGCGCGGCGCGCCAGCGGGATCTTGTAGGCATTGCCCGGCAGGCTCTCCGGCAGCGCAGGGCCGCCCCAGGCCTTGGCCGGACGCAGCAGATGCTCGGCGGCGGCTTCGAAACTCTGCGGAGACGGTGTCTCACCGATGAGCAGGGCCTCGGCGGACAGGTCGCGCCAGGGTTTGTGGGCCACACCGCCCAGGGCGATGCGTGCCGCCTGGATGCGGCCGTTCTCGTCAAGCACCAGGGCAGCCGCGACGGACACCAGCGCAAAGGCGTAGGACGCCCGTTCCCGCAGCTTCAGATAGCAGCTGTGATCGGCGAATGCCGACGGTGGCAGGGTCAGGTGGGTGATGAGTTCATCGGCCGCGAGGGTGTTGTCGATCTCCGGCTCCTCCCCGGGCAGACGATGGAATTCCAGGAAGGGAATCTCGCGCGTGCCGCGGGGGGACTGCACATGCACCGTGGCATCCAGCGCCGCCAGCGCCACGCACATGTCGGACGGATGGGTGGCGACGCAATGCTCGCTGGCGCCCAGGATGGCGTGCTGGCGCGCAATGCCGGTCGCGGCGGGGCACCCGGAGCCCGGCGCCCGCTTGTTGCAGGGCACGGCCGCATCGTAGAAGTAGTGGCAGCGGGTGCGTTGCAGCAGATTGCCGCCATTGGTAGCCCGGTTGCGGATCTGCGGCGAGGCACCGGCGAGGATCGCGGTGCGCAGCAGCGGCGCCCGCTCCAGCACCAGCGGATGCTGGGCCGTCACCGCATTCGTGGCCAGAGCGCCCAGCCACAGGCCGCCATCGCGCGTGCCTTCGATGGCGGTCAGTGGCAGGCTGGTCACGTCTACCAACCGACCGGGCTGCATCACGTCTTCCTTCATCAGGTCCACGAGATTGGTGCCACCGGCCAGAAACCGCGGCCGTTCGTTGACCGCGGCGCCGGGTCGGTCGGTGGGGGTCAGTCGGGCGGTGCCGCGCTGCAGCTGCAGCAGGGCTTCGTCCACGGTCTGGGCGCGGGCGTATTCGAAGGGGTTCATGCGGCGGCACTCCCCGGGGTGAGGTCGGCAGACGCGCCGGCCGTGTCCGGTACAGCCTGTCGGGCGGACGCTGCGCCGCGGACCAGGGCCACGCGCGAGACCGCCTCGACGATCTGCGGATAGGCCCCGCAGCGGCAGATGTTGCCGCTCATCCGTTCCCGGATCTCGTTGGCATTGGCCGGCGCATGCTCGTTGAGCAGGCCCGCGGCCGAGCAGAGCTGGCCGGGCGTGCAATAACCGCACTGCAGCGCGTCACAGTCGATGAAGGCCTGCTGCAAAGGATGCAGGTCGTTGGGGCCGGTGGCCTCTGCGCCGGCGAGCGTGGCCAGCCCTTCCACGGTGGTGATGTCGCGGCCGTCCAGGCTGACGGCCAGCAGCAGGCAGCTGTTCATGCGGACGCCGTCCACCAGCACGGTGCAGGCGCCGCATTGGCCGTGATCACAGCCCTTCTTGCTGCCTGTGAGCAACAGTTGTTCGCGCAGCAGGTCCAGCAAAGTGACCCAGGGCGCCAACTGCAGCATGACCGTCTGGCCGTTGATACGCAGCTGCACGGGCAGGCCGGGCGGGAGGTCGCCGGTCGGGTCGGCGGCGCGGGCCCCGATGGCATCGGGGGTCTCGGCGGCCGGAGCGGCCGGTGGGCGGGTCGATGCGGGCGTGAGGTTCATGGGGTGTCCTTGGGCGTGGCCCCGGGGCGGCCCGGGGCGGTCTCGTGGTCCCTGTCGAGCAAGGCGTGTTCCCAGTGGCGACCGGCCTTGCGCTCATGAGACGATTCGGGCTGACGTTGGAGACCCACAGAGATGGTGACGAGTGACCGCGCAGCCCGAAGCGGCCGCGGACTGTTGGCCGTGATTGGCGGCAATGAAGATCGGGACGGCGACCGCGCCGTCCTGGCGGCGCTGATGCGGGCGCTGCCCATGGAGCGCCCCCGGGTGCTGGTGCTGACCGCAGCGAGCGGTGCGCCGGCGGAGCTGTGGCAGCACTACCGGGCTGCGTTTGACACCCTGGGCGGCGAGCCGTTCTGGCTGGACGCACGGGAGGCATCGGCGCTGAACACGCCGGCGGTGATGGCGCGCCTGGCAGCCGTGGATCTGGTGTTCCTGACCGGCGGCGATCAGCACCGGCTGCTCGACACCCTTGGCGACACGCCCGCGTTCGAGCTCATCGCCCGTCGCCATGCCGAAGAAGGCCTGGCGGTGGCCGGGACCAGTGCGGGGGCTTCGGCGCTCGGCGCCCGCATGCCGCGGGGCGATGAAGGCTCGCAGATCGCCGGAGGGCCACCCGGCCCGCTTCCGCCCGGCCTGGGCCTGTGGCCCCGGGTGGTGGTGGATCAGCATTTTTCCGAGCGCAAGCGGCTGTCGCGCCTGATCCAGTTCCTCGGCGTCTCGCCGGGCCATGTCGGACTGGGCCTGGATGAGGACACCGCCGTATTCGTGCATCCGGACGATGGCCTGGAAGTCGTCGGCAGCGGCACGGTCACCGTGCTGGCCGGCGGTGGGCCTGGCACCCGGCTGCAGGCGATGGGGCCGGGGGAATGCTGGTCGCTGGACGAGGTCTCGCTGCATCTGTTGACCCCCGGCCTGCGTCTGGCGGGGCCGCCGTGGCCGGAGGGCACGCCCCAGGCGCTGCAGCGTCTGATGGACTTCAGCGACCAGAACTGAGTCTGGGGCCGAGGACTGGGCGGACGCCCGCGATCCGGGCCGACGGGGTGTCCGCGGTGTGCCTTGCAGGCCACACGCCCGCGCGGTCAGCGCCGGCGGGATCCGCTGCTCGCCCGATCCGATCGAAAGCCGGCTCGCCGACGGGTGCCGAAAGCCACGCCCGGGCAATGGCGGATGGTCGCCGGGGGCGCGCAAGGGTTAGCCTTGCGCCCTTCTCACGCTGACCCGCCCCTGCCGGGGCCACCGCCATGTTCCGTTTTGCCCTGATCGCTGCAGCCGCCGCCGCTGCCCTGACCGCCGCACCGGCACAGGCCCTGGATGTCCAGAGCTTCTCCAAGGACGTCTCGCCCTGCGCGGACTTCTACGACTATGTGAACGGCCCCTGGGTCGCCAGCACGCAGTTGCCGGCGGACCAGACCCGCATCGGCAGCTTCGACGCGCTGCGAGTGGCCAACGACCGCCTGCTGGCCAATGCCCTGGCCGAGCTGGTGCGCAAGCCCGAGCTGCAGACGACACCCGGCCTGCGCCAGGTGGCCGCGTATTACGCCAGCGGCATGGACCGTGGCGCCATCGAGGCCGGCGGTCTGAAGCCGGTGCAGCCCCTGCTGGACCGTGTGGCGTCCATCAAGACCGCCAGCGATCTGCCGGCGGTGCTGGCGGCACTGGGCCGGGTGCAGATCGGCGCACCGGTGGCGACCTATGTCCGTCCGGATGCGAAGAACACCAGCGTGCAGGTGCTCCACCTGATGCAATCCGGCCTGGGCCTGCCGGACCGGGACGATTACTTCAAGGACACCGACATCGCCAAGCGCCTGCGCGCCGCCTACCGCCTGTATGCGGAGCGGCTGCTGAAAGCCTCCGGCGCCGATGCCTCGGACGAGACGCTGGATGCGCTGATGGCCTTAGAGGCCCGCCTGGCCGATGCGACCGTGCCGCGCGCCGCCCTGCGCGATCCGCTGGCCGTCTACAACCCGATGACACCTGCGGAGCTGGCCAAGAAGGCTGAGGGCCTGGACTGGCAGGCGTGGATCCAGGCGCTGACGCTGAATGGCAAGCGGACGGAGGGCGTGGACCGTGTGATTGTCGGCCAGCCCGGCTTCATGCAGCGGGTGGCCGAACTGGCCGCCTCGACGCCGGTGTCCACCTGGAAGACCTATCTGCGTCTGCGGGTGCTGGACAACAGCGCCGCCCGACTGCCGTCCGCCTACGCCGATGCGGCCTTCGACTACTACGACAAGACCATCACCGGTCTGGAGCAGCACAAGCCGCGGGAGCAGGAAGTCATCATGATGATCGGCGGTCGCACCGGTGGGGCGCCGCTGGGCCTGGCCCTGGGCGAGCTGTTTGTGGCCCGTGCGTTCTCGCCGGAAGCGCAGCGCCGCGCCACGCTGCTGATCGACGACGTGAAGGCGGCGATGCGCGAGAAGATCCGCAACGTCGGCTGGATGAGCGAGCAGACCAAGACCCGCGCGCTGGAGAAGCTGGCCGCGATGCAGCCCAAGATCGGCGCGCCTGCCACCTGGCCGCAGTACGAAGGCCTGAGCCTGACGGCGAAGGACTTTGCCGGCAACCAGCTGCGTGCCGCTGCCTGGGCCCACCAGGAGCAGCTCAAGGACCTGGACCGTCCGAGCGACCGCACCCGCTGGACGATGTCTCCGTACATCGTCAATGCGCAGGCCGGCGGCCTGAACGAGATCACCTTCCCGGCCGGCATCCTGCAGCCGCCGTTCTTCGATGCGAAGGCGGACGATGCGGTCAACTATGGCGGCATCGGCATGGTCATCGGCCACGAGATCACCCACCACTTCGACGACCGCGGTCGCCAGTTCGACAGCATCGGCAGCCTCAACGACTGGTGGACGCCTGCCGACGCCGCCGCGTACAAGGCCAATGCCGACCGGGTGGTGGCCCTGTACGAAAGTTATGAGCCGGTGAAGGGCACCCCGATCAACGGCCGCCTCACCCTGGGGGAGAACATTTCCGACATGGCTGGCATGCCGATCGCGTTCGATGCGCTGCAGAACGCCCTGAAGCGCACCGGACAGCGGGACAAGATCGACGGCTTCACCCCGGAGCAGCGCTTCTTCCTTTCCAATGCGCTGGTGTGGCGCAACAAGACGCGTGAAGCGGCATTGCTCAACCAGTTGCGCACCGATCCGCATTCGCCGGGCAAGTACCGGGTGCTGGCGCCGATGTCCAACATGCCGGAATTCGCGCAGGCCTTCAGCTGCAAGGCGGGCGATGCGATGAAGGCCAGTCAGCCGATCCAGGTCTGGTGATCGGCTGAAACCATCTGGACGGCAAAGCCTGCTACAACCGCAGCCTTGCCGTCCAGGCCAGTTCGGGCCAGCTCAGGCCAGCGAAGGCCCGTTGGAGGCCACTGAAGGTTTTGCATGTCCGCCACTCCCATGACCTCGGGTACGCCTCCGGGCGCACCGGTTCCTTTCACGCCCTATCAGCGATTCGCGACCGGGCTGCTCACGCTGCTCCAGTTTGCCGTCATCCTGGACTTCATGATCATGTCGCCGCTGGGCGCGATGATCATGCCGGCGATGTCGATGTCGGCGCAGCAGTTCGGCATGGTGGTGTCGGCCTATGCCTTCAGCGCGGGCCTCTCCGGCCTGCTCACGGCCGGTTTCGCCGACCGCTATGACCGCAAGCGGCTGCTGCTGTTCTTCTACGGCGGCTTCCTGCTGGGCACCCTGTGGTGCGGCCTGGCGCCCAGCTACGAGATGCTGCTGGCAGCGCGTGTGGTCACCGGGCTGTTCGGTGGCGTCATCGGCTCCATCGTCATGGCCATCACGGCCGACCTGTTCCCACCCGCGCAGCGCGGTCGGGTGATGGGCCTGCTGCAGGGCGGCTTTGCGGCCAGCCAGGTGCTGGGTCTTCCGTTTGGTCTGTATCTCGCTTCCCGCTGGAGCTGGCATGCGCCGTTCCTCGCGCTGGTGGGCATGGGGCTGGTGGCGGGACTGTTCATCGCCTTCGGCATGAAGCCGGTCAATGCCCACCTGACGGCGGGTCGCTCCGATGGCGTCGCGCGGCACCTGCGCCATGTGTTGTCCAAGCCGCTGCACTGGATGGCCTTTGCGGTCACCGCGCTGCTGACCACCGGCGGCTTCATGCTCATGCCCTTTGCGAGCGCCTTCTCGGTGCACAACGTGGGCATCTCGCTGGATCATCTGCCGGCGGTTTATCTGGTCACCGGGCTGTCCAGTCTGGTGGTGTCGCCCTTCATCGGCCGCATGTCCGACCGCTGGGGCGCCTTGCCCGTGTTCTACGTGGGCTGCGTCGTCACCGTGGTGATGGTGCTCGTCTACACCCACCTCGGAACGTCGCCCCTGTGGCTGCTGATCGGCGTCAACCTCGTGATGTTTGTCGGCATCTTCTCGCGGCTGATTCCCTGGCAGGCGCTGGTCAGCGGCATTCCCGCGCCGGAGCAGCGCGGGGCCTTCAGTGCCATCAACAGCGCGCTTCAGCAGCTCGCCGGTGGCGTGGCCTCGCTGGTGGCCGGACACCTCGTCACGCTCGGCGCGAACGGGGAGGTGCAGAATTTCCCGCGAGTCGGCTATGTGGTGATCACCACCACGCTGACGGCCGCCGTCTTGATCCGCATCGTGGCGCGGCAAAAGCGGGAAGTTCACTGAGCGGATGAAAATGTGACCTTCGGGCGTGATGCGCCCCGGTTGCGCGCATGATGCCCGCATTGTTGTGCGGTCTTCAGGTTGGCTTCATGAGCGGGCATCAACTTCCACGTAGGCTTCGGGGTAACCCTAGTCTTCGGAGCCTGTTGTGCTGTCCCGTCCGCTTTTTTCCCGCTCTTTCGTCCTCGGCCTGGTGCCCGCCACGGTCCTGGCCGCGCTGACGCTGGGCCTGACGGGCTGCGACCGCCTGCCGTCCTATCAAGGGCCGGAACTCTCCGCCTTCGAGCAGCACCAGCATGCGCGCTGCGTGTCCCTGCTGCGCTCCACCTGGGCGGGCGCTCCCGTGCGTTCCACCTCCGCCGAACGCGGCAGGAGTGGCCTGGACTATGTCTGGGTGAATGTGGACGTGCATGACGACCAGGACGACATCGACCGCCGCACCGCCAAGGGGACGGCGCACGCCGGCCACTGCCAGTTCGACCACGGCGGTGAGGTGGTGCATGTCCACAGCTACGCGCTGAACGGCACCACCGCCAGCGCGGCGCAGACCCTGCCGGCATCGACCGGCGCGCCCACCGCCCAGCCGGCGCAGGCGACGGACGATGTGCCCGGCTATCGCTACTTCACAGCCAGCGTGAATGGGTCCGGTCTGCCGACCCCGGACGCGACCGTCGCCAGCAACTGAGTGCTGCGTTGGGCGCTTGGAGGCCTTGGGGCGCCGTCATAGGCATCAGCGGCTGCGGGGATCGACCCGTCTCTGCCAGGCCAGCTGCGCGTGATCTGGCTTAATAGCGCCTGTTGAGCTTCTCCCACGCGCCATGCTGAAACGACTGCATCACGCTGCCATCATTTGCAGCGACTATCCCCGCTCCCGCCAGTTCTACACCGAGGTGCTGGGCCTGACGGTGATTGCCGAGCACTATCGGCAAGCGCGCGACTCCTACAAGCTGGACCTGGGATTGCCCGATGGATCGCAGGTGGAGCTGTTTTCCTTCCCGGGCGCGCCGCCGCGGCCGTCCTACCCGGAAGCCCAGGGACTCCGTCACCTCGCTTTTGCGGTGGATGACGTGGCCGCCTGCAAGGCCCATCTGGAGCGGCTGGGCGTGACGGTCGAGCCGGTGCGGATCGACAAATACACCGGCCGCGCCTTCACGTTCTTCGCCGACCCGGACGGGCTGCCACTGGAAATCTACGAAGGCTGAGCGCCTTCAGGCGATCAGGGCCTGCGCCTGCGCCGCCGTCATCACCTGCACGCCCAGCGCCTGCGCCCGCTCCACGAAGCCCGAGGCGCCCGTCTCGAAGCCGCCGACCGGACTCATGCAGTCGCTCAGCAGCACGACGCGGCTGCGGCGCTCGGGGGTCATGGCGTCCAGCAGGTCTTCGGTGGTGGCGGCCACGCAGTGGCTGCTGGCCTCGCCCGCGATGAAGGTCAGGCCGCTGAAGGCCACGATGCGGTCCACCAGCAGATGGTTGATGCCGGTGGAGGGGTCATCCGGCAGAGGCACTTCCGCCTTCACTGCGCTGTATTGCTCGGTCAGCGGATTGCGGCCCTTGAGCACCTTCTCCACCACGCGCCATGCGCGCTGCTCCCATTCGGCCAGCGCCTGCGCCACGTCGGCATGGAGGTTGTGGCCCCAGGTGCCGGTGATGCAGTGGGCCGGCCAGACCATCAGCCGGTACTGATGCGGACTGGACTCCAGGGCGTCGAGATAGAAACGCACGTGCTCGGCCAGGTGGCGGTCGCGCGGTGCGTAATGGCCTTCGCGCACCTGCTGCGAGGTGATCTGGGTGAAGGGGGCCACGGGGCCGCCATCGCCGGTCTGCCAAAAGGACGGCCGTTCGATACCGTAGGCGGCATGGGAATCCAGCGTCACGACGATGTCGGCGAGCCGGTCGCCCGTGGCGCGGATGAAGCCGGCCAGCCGCTGCAGGTCCGCATGGGCGCCCTGCACGGGAAGCGCTGCGCCGTCGATGTCACAGAAATCGTTCTGCGGATCGACGATCAGCAGCTGACTGGGCAGGGCAGGGGACGACGGCGTGGCCGATGCAGCGGACATGATGGACTCGCGGGCGGAAGATGCCCACGAGTATAGGAACTCGCCGCCCGGCGCGTCGCCTTAGAGGCGGAACACCCGCACCGCATCGACCAGGCTCTGCGCCTGACCCCGGAGGCTGGAGGCCGCTGCGGCGATCTCTTCCACCATGGCTGCGTTCTGCTGGGTGGCCGCGTCCATCTGGGTGACGGCGCCAGACACCTGCGACACGCCTTCGGCCTGCTCCGCACTGGCCACGCTGATCTCGCCGACGATGCCGGTCACGCGCTGGATGGCGCCGACCACTTCATTCATCGTGTCACCGGCGCGATTCACCAGGTCGGTGCCGGCTTCCACCTGCTCCACACTGGCTTCGATCAGCGACTTGATTTCCTTGGCGGCGGCGGCAGAGCGGCCAGCGAGGTTGCGCACTTCGGTGGCGACCACCGCAAAGCCTCGGCCTTGCTCACCGGCACGGGCAGCTTCCACCGCCGCATTCAGCGCCAGGATGTTGGTCTGGAAGGCGATGCCGTCGATCACGCCGATGATGTCGGCGATCTTGCGGGAGCTGCCGTGGATGCCCTGCATGCGCGCCACCACTTGGGCCACCACCTCGCCGCCGCGGGTGGCCACCTGCACGGCATTGGTGGCCAGCTGCGCGGCCTCTCGGGACGACTGAGCCGTCTGGCCCACCGTGCCATTGAGCTGCTCCATGGCGCTGGCGGCCTGCTGCACATTGCCGGCGGTCTGTTCGGTGCGCTGGCTCAGGTCCTGGTTGCCGGCCGAGACTTCCTGGCAGGCGTTCTGGATGTTCTCCGACGAATCGCGCACGGTGGAGATGGCGGTCTGCAGGCTCAGCCGCATCGCGTCGAGCTGCGTCATCATCTGCGCGATCTCATCCTGCCCTTCGGCCTTCGCCGAGCGGGTCAGATCGCCGCCGGCGACGGCTTCCACCATCTGCCGGGCGCGTTGCAGCGGCACGGTCACCGAGCGGGTCAGCACCCACGCAAACACGGCGCCGACCACCAGCGCCAGCGCGCCGATCAGGCCGATGCGCCATTGCGCCGAGGTGGTGGACGCGTCCACCTCCTTGGCCATCTCGTCCAGTGTCTTCTGCTGGAACTTCAGGTAGTCCACCATGTTGCCGAGGAACACGTCGGCCTGCGGGCGGAACTCCTGCTCCAGGATGCGGATGGCTTCGTCCGCGTTACCGGACTTCTTGGCGGCGCCGATGCGGTCGCGGGTGCCGGTGTAGACCTTGCGGGCCTCGATCAGCTTGTCGACCACCTTCTTTTCTTCGTCGCTCTTGGGCAGGCCGTCGAGCGCCTTGATGATTTCATTGCCCCGGGCGGTGGAGATCTTCACATCATTGGTGAAGTAGTCGGCCAGCGATGCATCGCTGCTTTTGGCAATGGCGGTGTAGCGCTTCACACCCACCAGCGTGAGCGTGTACCACTCCGCCACCAGACGTTCCTTCTGCAGCGGAATGTCCATCATCTGCCGGGTCGACTCGGCGGTACGCCCCAGGCTCATGCCGCCAATGAGCACGATGGCCGCCAGCAGCACCAGCACCACACCAAAGCCCATGGCCAGTCTGGAGGCCAGTCGCATATCGTTGAGTTTCACGCCGTGTCCCTTCTTTGCATCCTTGCGGAAACAACCACTGTAGTCAGCGCGCCCCACCTTCGACAGTGGGTGGTGCGGTCGGTTCACCGGTCAATTCGTGCTTTGTGGACAGATTGCGGGGATACCGGCTGGTAACGCTGTCATCCCCGTTGCCATCGGCCCACGGCATGTGCGCAGTGCATCACGGATGGGCGCAGGAAGCCAGGAAGGCGACAGGGGCGGCCGGGGCGTGCATCACCAGGCGGGGTAGTCTTCGGGCCGCCATGTCCCGCCGCCATCATCATCATGTCTATGTGGTTGAACTGTCCGACCGGGTCTGGAATGAGCCGCGCTTTCGGCGTGCCAATCCGGACTATCAATTGGGCAAGCCGTTTGTTTATGTGGGCATGACGGGGCTGGACCCGGACCTGCGTTTTGACAAGCACAAGGCCGGCATTCAGGCCAACCGCTTTGTCTTCGACTATGGGCTGCGACTGCTGCCGCAGCTCTACGAGGTCTACAACCCGATGCCGTATGAAGCGGCGCGGGAGATGGAGGTGGAACTGGCCATCGGTCTGCGGGAGGCGGGATTCGGCGTCTGGCAGGCGTGAGGGGCCGGGCGCCCACGCCTGTCGCGTTCTCAGCGGCCCAGCGGCTTCGATTCACGCCTCGCACGCGGTGACTCGCTCATCGCACTCGCATGCAGCGCATGGCGGCAAACGCTCGCAAATGCGGATAGGCCGCTGCCGTGGCGGGGTTCTAGGCTGGGTCAGGGTGTGGTCGATCACACCTCGATCACAGCTTCAGGAGACCGTCATGACCGATTCCTTCCCACGGCCGCGTGGCCTTGCGCGCCGTTCCCTGCTCAGCACCTCCGCCGCCATGGCGGCGGGTGCCGTGGCCGGATGCGCACTGCCGGGCCAGGCCCAGAGCGGGCTCAAGACCCCGTTTGAGATCACGCCCACCACCGTGCCGATTGCCGGCACCGATCTTTCATTCCCCGTGCGCCGCATCTATTGCATCGGCCGCAACTACGCGGCGCATGCACGCGAGATGGGCAGTGATCCCACCCGCGAGCCGCCGTTCTTTTTCCAGAAGCCCACCGACGCGATTCAGAACGTCGCGCCGGGCACCGTGGCCGACCATCCCTATCCGACGCTGACGAAGAACTACCACTACGAAATCGAACTGGTCGCCGCGCTGCACAAGGGCGGACGCGATGTGCCGGTGGAACAGGCGCTGGACCTTGTCTACGGCTACGCCATTGGCCTGGACATGACCCGCCGCGACCTGCAGCGCGCGATGGGCAACGAAAAGAAGCCCTGGGAGATCGGCAAGAGCTTCGACCATGCGGCGCCCATCGGGCCCATCCATCCGGTGAGCCGGCTGGGGCATCCGAAGCAGGGTGCCATCTGGCTCAAGGTGAACGGGGAGACGCGCCAGAGCGCCGACCTCAGCATGATGATCTGGAGCGTCGCGGAGCAGATCAGCAACCTGTCCAAAGCCTTTGAACTGCGCCCCGGCGACATCATCTACAGCGGCACGCCGGAAAACGTCGGCCCGGTGGTCAAGGGCGATGTGCTGGAAGGGCATATCGATGGGCTCCCCCACCTGAATCTGCGCATCGTTTGACCGAGGGACAAGCACCGCGGGAGCGGGGCGGCGCGGCGAAGTTGTCCCCCGCACCAGCCGGGCTGAACCGGGGCCTGTGGATACTGCCTATTAATGAGGCAGTTCAAAGGATGTCCTTTGAAATCAAAGAGTTGTGCAATTGCTGCCCGGGCTTCCAACAGACTTGTCCACAGAACGCATGAACAGTGGAAGTCGGATCCCGTCCTGCAGGAAAAGTTGTCCCCAGGCTGAGGCTGTCAACTCCAAGGGGCGCTGATAACGCGGGGACGGGTCGCTTGCCGCACGCGTCTCACCCGTTGAGCCATGCGGGCCGACCACTGCCTCAAAGTGAGGCAGTGGGTGCTTCTATCAATGCTGACAAGCACTTGCAGCATCCCTGCCCGGGCTTCCAACAGGCTTGTCCACAGAAGTCATGAACAGACCGGCATGGGCGATGTGGCGGGGCCGGGTCATGCCAGCAATGTCCACACGACCTTTTGAAGCTCCGCCTTGAACTTCGCCGGATCGTCCGGGAGCGAAGACACCGCCCGCATCACATGCGCATAGGCCACCGTCTTGCTGATGCCGTGAGTGAGCATGGAGAACATCAGCGCGGGATCACAGGCGCGCAGCTCACCGGCAGCCATCGCGTCGTCCATCAGGGGGAGGAAAACGGCGTGGAAAGGCTTCACCATCCGATCCACCAGCAGATTCAGCCGCTCTCCTTCTTCGGTGGCGGCCGTGGAGAAGAACATGCCGATGTCCGGATCTTCAAAGACGCGGTCCATGAAGGACAGCAGGGCCTGCTCGACCCGCTGGCGGGGAGAGAGGTCCGCCCGGGTCCGCAACTCTCCCGCCAGCAGCAGCAGCGGGTCGATGGTGGTGGCGATGTGCTCCACCACGGCGCGCCACAAGGCCTCTTTGGAACCGAAGTGGTGGGCGATCAGGGCCGCGTCCACCCCGGCCTGCCGGGCGATGTCCCGCACGCTGGTGGCGTCGTAGCCGCGGCGGGCGAAGATGCCTCGCGCCGTGCGCAGCAACGCGTCCGCGCCCTGGACCGCCTGGCTGCAGGGGCGCCCCCGGCTGCGCGCGGAACGGGGCGACCGGGTTGACGGGGCTGATGGGACTGACGGGGCCGGTCCGCCGGGTGTGAGGGGTGCCGCACTCATGAAGCCGCCTTCTTTGCTATATTCATCACTCGTTGAATTATTTCAGAAGTCTCCGGCAACGACGATGGCTTCGCACGATCGGGTTGACCGCCCGAAGGTAACGATGGCGAGGCGCTTTGGAAAGGCGTGTCAGGCATGCACAGCGAGCACAAGGAAATGGCCCACGACGGGTGGTTGCGCACCATCGCCTGGTTGGGCGCACAGAGCGCACAGAGCGCCCCCGGTGACCCGAGCGCCCCCGGCCCGCGCAGCACAAAAAGCGCGGACAGCGGACGCGAGCGCCTGCCCGTTGCGCAGACCGCGCCGCGCGCGATGGTCCGGCGGACGGTCAACGATGGCGCCGTGCACCCGCCGGCCCGCATCCATGTGCTGGACCGGCCCACGCCGCGGACGGCGGCCATCTCCTGGTCCGATCCCGGCGTCTGCCATTACGGCTACCAGATCTGGGACATGGGGCCGGCCCGGCGCACGGGCGTCTGCGTGCTGAGCGGCAGCCCGATCCAGGTGGGGGATCTCGTCTACTGCCCGCGCGAGGAGGAAGCGCCGGTCAACGTCGGCGCGATGATCGCGGCGGCGTTTGTGGACGCCTGACCGCCTCTTGGCCGCGCCTCACTCCATGACATCCGCATCCGGCAGGCTCAGCTTGCCGGTGTTGTAGTCGTATTCGAAGACCTCGCCATGGCGGGCCCAGGAGACGGCGGTCTTCATCACCGCATCGGCCTCCTCCTCGTTGAGATGCTCGCTGAGCAGCCGACGCACCGGCGTGTCCATCATCAGCCCGGTCGGCTCCTGCTCCAGGCTGTGACGGATATGCGCAATCAGCGGCACCTGCGTCATCAGCTGCTGGCCGAACAGACCCCGGCGCAGTTCATTGGGCCCGTCCACATAACGGCGGCCGAGCGGCGTGAGCTGCAGGTCCCCGCTGTCGAGTTGCGCCAGGCCCAGCAGGGCCAGCGCGTGGGCGACCGGCAGCAGCTCGGCATCGGACAGGCCCGATTCCTCGATCAGCGGCGGCAGGTCCGCCCGACCATGGAAGGGCGGCTCGGCCAGCAGCTCCAGCAGGCCGTCCATGCGGGCGACGTCCGCCGACGGCAGTCGCTCCACCAGCGGCGGCGGCGCCACGCCGGTGTCCACCGCGCCATGGCTGCGACCCGGGCGGCCGGCACCGGCGGTCATCAGCGCATAAACCTCGTCGATCAACGCGCGGACATCGGCGCTGTCCGGATCGCGCGGGCGCGGCAGCTGCACCGACAGCTGGCAGCGGATGCGGCCCGGATCGCTGGCGAAAATCAGCACACGGTCCGCCATCAGCACCGCTTCCTCGATGTTGTGCGAGACCACCAGCATCGCCTTGGTCGGCATGCCGCCGCCTTGCCACAGCTCCAGGATGTCCTCACGCAGGCGCTCGCCCGTGAGCACATCCAGCGCGGAGAACGCTTCGTCCATCAGCAGCACGTCCGGCTCGGTGACCAGCGCGCGGGCGATGCCCACCCGCTGACGCATGCCCCCGGATAGCTCGCGCGGCAGCGCGCCTTCAAATCCGGCCAGGCCGATCAATGCAATCGCGGCCTCGGCCCGCTTCTCGCGTTCGGCCTTGGGCATGCCGCGGGCTTCCAGCCCCAGCTCCACGTTCTGCTGCACCGTGAGCCACGGGAACAGCGCGAAGGACTGGAACACCATGCTGATGCCCCGTGCCGGCCCGAACAGCGGCTGGCCGCGATACCGCACCTGACCATGATCGGCCTTCACCAGACCGGCCATGATGCGAAGCAGCGTGCTCTTGCCGGAGCCGGACTGGCCCAGCAGCGCAACGATCTCGCCATCGCGCAGATGGAAGTCGACGTCCTGCAGCACCGGGCGCAGATGCCCGTCGGCGGAACGGAAGGTCTTGCCGACGCCGGTCAGTTCGAGGATGGTGGCGGACATGAAAACTCCTTCGATCCCGGATCAGAAATGCATGCGGTCCTCGGCCATCCGATAGAGGCGGCGCCAGACAAAATGGTTGAGGCCCATCACGAAGATGCACATGACGCCGATGCCCAGCGCCAGCCGGGGGAAGTCTCCAACGGCAGTCATCTGCGCGATGTAGGCGCCCAGGCCGTGGGCCTGCACGGTGGTGTCGCCCCAGCTGACGTATTCGGCCACGATGCTGGCATTCCATGAGCCGCCGCTGGCGGTGATGGCGCCGGTCACGAAGCTGGGGAAGACGGCGGGCAGCAGGTAACGGCGCCACTTCAGCCAGCCGGTCAGGCCGAGGTTGCCGGCCGCATGGCGCAGCTCGGCCGGGATGGTCGAGGCGCCGGCGATGACGTTGAAAAGCAAATACCACTGCGTGCCGAAAATCATCAGCGGGGAGAGCCACAGATCGGCATTGAGCTTCCAGTGCACGATCGCCATCACCGCCACCGGAAACAGCAGGTTGGCCGGGAAGGCGGCAAGGAATTGCGCCACGGCCTGCAGCCGGCCGCTCCAGCGCGGATTCAGTCCGATCCAGATCCCCACCGGCACCCACACCAGCGCCGCCAGTGCAATCAGCACCATCACCCGCAGCAATGTGAAGACGCCCAGCACAAACACGTGGCCGGCTTCGGACCAGCCCACCTCGGTGTGCACAAAGGCCACGAGATGCCACAGCGCCAGCATCACACCCGCTGCCAGTACGGCGTCCCAGAGCCGCTGCAGCGTCGGACCGGCATGGCGTTGACGCGCGCGGATCGAGGTGCCGTCATGCGAGCGACGGAACCAGATCAGGCTGCGCTCGAGCTGGTCCACGAACCAGCTGCCGATGCGGCGTGTCATGTGGGTGCGGCGCAGCCAGTTCAGCATCCACGATTCCGGCGCGGTGTCGCTGCCGCTGTCCTCGAAGCGGAACTTGTCGGCCCAGGCCACCAGCGGGCGGAAGACGAGCTGGTCGTACAGCACGATGCCCACCAGCATCCCGAGGATTGCCCAGCCGATGGCCGGCAGGTTTTTCGACTCGATGGCCAGTGCGATGTAAGAGCCGACACCCGGCAGCTTGATGCTCTGGTTCGAGACCGAAATGGCTTCCGATGCCACCACGAAGAACCAGCCGCCGGACATGGACATCATCATGTTCCACAGCAGCGATGGCATCGCAAAGGGCAGCTCCAGCCGCCAGAAGCGCTGCCAGCCGGAGAGCTGGAACACCATCGCCGCCTCCTGCAGCTCGCTGGGCACGGTGCGCAGCGACTGGTAGAGGCTGAAGGCCATGTTCCAGGCCTGTGAGGTGAAGATGACGAAGATGGCGGCGCATTCCACCCCAAGCAGGTTGCCGGGGAACATGGCGATGAAGCCGGTCACGGTGATCGACAGGAACCCGAGGATGGGAATGGACTGCAGGATGTCCAGCATCGGGATCAGCACCTTCTCCGCCGCGCGCACCTTGGCCGCCAGCACGGCGAAGGCCGCGCTGAACAGCAGCGCCAGCACCATGGCGGCCAGCATGCGCAGGTTGGTGCGCAGCAGGTAGTAGGGCAGCAAGGTCGGATCCAGCGACAGCGGCAGCGGGTCGCCAAGCTCAAACGGACGGGTCATCTGGGCCGCGCCATAGGCCAGCAGCACCAGTGCGGCCAGGACCAGCGGCAGCAAGGCCCAGTCCCAGCGGTTCGCGCCCGCATCGACGACCTGCCGCGGAAAGAATTCGCGGCGGTTCATGGGTTGTCTTTCTTGTGAGGTGTCGGCCTGAGGGCGACGGTCAGGTGCGCAGCATGCATGAAATGCCCTTCAGAAACCTGTCGGGGCCCGGACAGCCCATGGCCTGATCTTGCTTCGAGATCATGAAGGTTTGTGGTCTGACGGCATGAAGAAGGGGCCTTCGGATGACTTGTCTTTGTGGGCTCTGCGGGATGTTGATCAATTCGACCTGAGGCTGGCGACGGGCTTCCAACAATGCGCTTCCCTGCAATCGCCCGGACTCTTTTTGCCATGACTCAGCGCTTCGCCATGCGGCCTCTGGCTGCCATGCTTTCCTCCCTCCGATCCGATGCCGTCGGCTACCGTCTCTGGAGGCGTGACGTGACCTCGACGGGGCGCGCTCCTGCGAGCGGCGGGGCCCTGCCTGGCGTGCAGGCCTGCGGATGGCGACCTGGGCTGCGTCGCGGCGCCAAAGGCTTGCTGCGACCGGTGTTGGGGGTGCTGCCGCTGCTGATGGTGGCGCTGTGGCATGTGGCGGCGTCGGCTCAGGGGCCCGCTGTCGCTGCGCCGGCCACTGCCACACCGCAGGAAGCGGCCACCGTGCTGGAGCTGCAGGTGCTGCAGTCCCAGCAGGCACTGGTGTCGCTGCGCAAGCTCAAGACCGAGCTGGGCACCATTGAGCTGCTGCTGCATCCGAGGACCAATCGTTATTACATCGCGGTGACCTCGCGCACGGGACAGGTCCGGCGGGTGGTGCGCAGCGACAACGAGCGTGCCGCGCAATTGGGCTTCGAGAGTTTCCGACGTCTGGCCGGGCAGGGGGAAGCGGGACGGCCGGCGCTGCTGGGAGAGACCTTGATCGAAGCGGAAGCGGGGGCAGCGGCGGCGGCCGGTGGATCGGCCGGGAATGCTGGAGGCACCGGGACTGGCGGTGCAGCCGGTGCAGCAGGCACCGCGGGTAAAGCGGGCGTTGGCGTTTCCGCCAGCCCCAGCGCGTCCGGCGACGTTGCTGGCCGCGCAGCGATGCCGACGCAGGGCGCCACGATCACACAGTCTCAAAGCCGGGCTCCGGCACCCACGTCGACATCAGCGGCGTCAATGGGCCGTCTCCCCGGCGACGCTGGCGGCAGTTCAGTCGGCGGTGCTGTCGGCGGCTCAGTCGGCAGCTCAGTCGGCAGCTCAGCGACAACCACCAGCGGCAGCGCGGACGTCGGCAGGCCGGCCGCCCCCAGCCAGCCCACGATGGCGCCAATGCAGGCGCCGCCGCGCTCACCCCTGATGGACGAAGTGCTGCGGCTGCAGAACGCCGGTCGCCTGACCGCCATGCGCCGCGCGGACAACGGCAGCTTCAATGCCCAGCTGTTCTTCCAGATCGATGCGGCTCGCTACTTTGTGCTGCTGGCGCAAGGCAAGGACCTCTGGCGGGTGGTGCAGGCCCATGACAGCGCACAGGCCCTGCGCCTCTATGAGGATTTGGCCCATCAGTCCGCCGCGCTGGCGGCGGATGAGTTGCGCCGGCTGGAATTGAAGGCCCAGACGGACGCAGCGGAGCGGGAACTGCGCCAGGCCCAGGCCCAGACCCGCCAGATGGCGGAGGAAGTGGAAGCCGATCGCCGCTATCGCGCCATGATCCAGGCGCAGGAAAACCAGAGCCGCGCGGACGTCTCGGCCCTGCAGCAACAGCAGCGGCAGCTTCAGGAACAGCTGATGGCGGAGCAGCGCCGTGTCATGGAGCTGCGGCGGCAGCTGGACCCCTCCGCGCGGGGCACTGCCGGCGCAGCGAGTGGCGGCGGCTCCAACGCCGGAGGCCCCGCGGCGGGCGGCATGGGCAACACGGGCGGCATGGGGAGACTCAGCGGCGCCTCGACCCGCCGCGGTGCCGGACAGCAGGAGTGCCGCATCGTCCAGCCCGGGCAGCCGGTCTCCCCCTCCGAGCGAGACCTGCCGGTGTGCGGCCTGGAGCGTAGCGGACGCGGCCAGTGACGGTGCGCAGCACGCCCTGACTTCCGGTCTCGGACTGGCCGGCCCCCTATCATCCCCGGCGATGTGACCAGTCCCGGGGACCCTTGTGAACGACGCACGCACGCCTTCCACCCACGTACGGCCCAAGCTGCTGCTGCTGATGCCGATGGCCCAGGAACACCAGGCCCAGCTGCGGCAACGGTTTGATGTGATCGATGCGCCCACCGCGGCCCTGCGTGCGCAAGCGGTGGCCGAGCATGGCGCGGACATCCAGGTGGTGTTGACCATCGGCGCCGTCGGGCTGCGGGCGGATGAAATTGCCGCCCTGCCGCGGCTAGGATTCGCCGCGGCCCTGGGCGCCGGCTACGAGAACATTGACGTGGCCGCCGCCCGGGCGCGCGGCATTGCGCTGGCCAATGGTGCGGGCACCAATGACGCCTGTGTGGCCGACCATGCGATGGCGCTGCTGCTCGCCAGCGTGCGCGCGCTGCCGCAACAGGAGCAGGCGCTGCGCGCAGGGGTCTGGCGCGACGCGCTGCCGTTGCGCCCGAGCGTCAATGGCCGGCGCCTGGGCATTCTGGGTCTGGGCACCATCGGCATGCGCATCGCCCGCCGGGCCGCGGCCTTCGACATGGAGGTCGGCTATCACAACCGCCGTGCGCGGCCGGATGCCGACAGCTACCGCTACTTCGACTCGGTGATGGCGCTGGCCCACTGGGCCGATTTCCTGGTGGTGGCGGCGCCTGGCGGGCCGGGTACCCGCCACATCGTCAATGCCGATGTGCTGCAGGCGCTGGGGCCGCAAGGGCACCTGGTGAACATCGCCCGAGGCAGTCTGGTGGATACCGCCGCGCTGGCCCAGGCGCTGGCCGCAGGTCAGCTGGGTGGGGCAGCGCTGGATGTGTATGAATCCGAGCCGCATCCGCCCCAGGAGCTGCTGGGGTTTCCGAATGTGATCCTGACGCCGCACATCGCCGGCTGGTCGCCGGAATCGGTGCAGGCGACGGTGGATCTGTTCCTGCTCAATGCGCAGCGGTGGCAGGACGGACAGCCCCTGCAGACGCCGCTATGAGCGGCTGTGGGGCGCCTTGCGGTCGCCACAAAAAAATATCCGCCCCAGGAGGGCCAGCGACGGTTCGGGTACCGTTGCCGGACCGCTCCAGCAGGGCGGACCAAGGGGGTTTGAACTGAAATAACGTATCGCGGGGGCTGATCAGCCCAGCACCCCGGTGACCAGGCCCAGGCAGGACAGGACACCGATGCCCAGCACCCAGGCATCCGCGTTGTTCAGTGAAGACCAGACTCGTTGCTTGAGCACTTGCATTGCCATCTCCGATGCGTTTGCCTTGACTGGGGACCCACCCGCAGACGCTCAGTCGTGTGCTTGATGCCAAGCGCTCAACCGACCAGCCGACCAGCCGATCAACGGCTGCAGCCTCTGCGGGTGCTGTGGGGTACCGTGCGATTTGGGGTGGCTTTGAACTCCCTCGCCGCCACCGTCCGCGATGAATCCAATGTACTGGATGGGCATACAGTAGTCAACGGCTGTTGCAAGTCTGCTCATTCCTGCAAGGCTTCCTGCAGTGCGGCTGTTGCGGCCCGCGTGCGCGCGCCCTGCGGCTTGCGCACCCACAGGTAGACCCCGGACCCCAGCACCACGAGGGTGGCCAGGTCCAGCAGCGCCCACAACACCTTCATCGGCATCCCGCCGTAATCGCCAAAGTGCAGGGGCTGAGACACCAGCAGCGCGGTCAGGTACCACGGCAGCTCCGGCGCCACGGTCAGCGTGCTGGTCCGCGCATCCATCAGCATCGGCGACAGCAGCTTGGACTTCAGCGGCGTGGCGCCCTTGAGAAAGACGGTGTGGTGGTGCGGACTGGAATAGGCGGTGCCGGGGAAGGCGATGAACGACACCTTCATATCGGTCGCCTGCCGCAGCGCGTTGTCCATCGCCTGTTGCAGCGAGCCACGCTGATCCACCGGGATGACCGGCTCATCCTTGTAGGGCGCCAGGACGGTGCTGAGCTGGTCGTACTGCCAGTACTTCACCAGCAGGTCGGCCCAGGTGTTGATCATGCCGGTGGCACCCACCACAAAACACCAGACCAGGGTGACGATGCCCAGCAGGTTGTGCAGGTCCAGCCATTGGACGCGAGTCGAGCGGTCGCGCCGGACGTCGCCAAAGGCCAGCTTGCGCATGAACGGGGCGTACAGCACCACGCCGCTGATCAGCGCCACCAGCAGCAGCAGCCCCATGAGGCCGAGGAACAGCTTGCCCGGCAGACCCACGAACAGGTCGACGTGCAGCCGCAGCATCAGGTCCATGAAACCTTCGCCGACCTTGTAGTCGCCCACCACCTGGCCGGTGCGGGCATCCACGGCGATGGATTTGAAGTCGTCGGTGGGCGCCGGCGTCGGGGTCATGGTGAACCACCACAGCCGGTCGTCGTCCTCATTCGGTCCGGCGAACTGGATGACCCGGTCTGGATACCGGGCGCGGGCCGCGGCGGCCAGGTCGTCCAGGTTGACCGGTGTGCGGCCCGCCTGGGCGGCCTGTTCGGCGGTGAGCGCGGGGGCTTCGATGTCGTCACCGAGCCAGTGGCTGATCTCGTGATGGAAGATCAGCGGCAGGCCGGTCAGGCACAGCAGCAGCATGAAGAGGGTGCAGATCAGGCTGGTCCACTTGTGCACCCAGCTCCACGCGCGGATGGCGGGGGCGCCCATCATGAGGAACGCTCCGTCTGGCCGGGGGTGATTGAGACCAATGATCCGAGGGCTGGTGCGGCAGCAGCGGTAGCCGAAGCCGGAGCCGGAGCCGAAGCCGAGGCCGAGGCCGAGGCCGAGGCCGAGGCTGAAGCCGTCCCCGTCCCCGTCCCCGTCCCCGTATCCTTACCCAGTGCAGGCAATGATGTCGGCATCGGCATCGGCATCGGCATCGGCATCGGCATCGGCATCGGCATCGGCATCGGCATCCGGCGCCAGCTGAACCACACCATCACCGCCACCGGAACGCCCAGGCCCACCCAGGACCACACGTCCCCCCAGTGGTCCGACACCAACGCCGTGAACAGGCCGCTGGCGGTCAACAGACCCAGCAGCAGCGGCCAGCCCCAGAGCCGGCGGAATTCCGATGAGATCATCGACGGGAACTTCTCAAATGAAAGTAGTTCTCATCTTAGCCGCTGATCCTGATCGGGTGCAGGCCGCAGGCGTCATTGACCGCAGAGGCAGGCGTCATTGACCGCAGAAGCACGCGTCATTGACCGCAGAAGCACGCGTCCCTGACCGCAGAAGCAGGCCATTGACCGCTAGAGGAGGCGTGATCGCCCGCACAGCCCGTCAGGCCGCCTCTTCTGCTTCCCGCGCCAGATACTGGTGAATGCTCGCCACCACCTGCGCGCCTTCGCCAATGGCGCCGCCCACCCGCTTTACCGAGCCAGAGCGGACATCCCCCACCGCAAACACGCCGGGCACACTGGACTCCAGCAATGACCGCTCGTACCCGGGGAGCGCGCACTCACATGCCTTGCCGGTGACGATGAACCCGGCCTTGTCCAGTTCCAGCCCGCACTCCACCACGCAGCCGGTTTCCGGCTCGGCGCCGATGAAGAGGAACAGGTGCTGCGTTTCCATCCGACGCTCCCGCCCATCCCGGCGGTCGCGCCAGGTGACCGCCTCCAGGCTGTCGCCACCTTCCAGCCGGCTCACTTCCTGATGAGGGATCAGCTCGATATTGGGCGCGCTCTTGATCCGGTCGATCAGATAGCGGGACATCGTCTCCGCCAGTCCCGGACCCCGCACCAGGATGATCACCTTGGCCGCATGATTGGCCAGGAACACCGCCGCCTGACCGGCTGAATTGCCGCCGCCGACCAGCACCACCGTCTTGCGGCTGCATACCCGGGCCTCAATCGGCGAGGCCCAGTAGAAGACCCCGCGGCCCTCAAAGCGCTGCAGTTCGTCAATCGCCGGACGCCGATACCGCGCTCCGGTGGCAATCACCGCCGTGCGGGCCCGCACGATGCGCCCGTCTTCGAGCGTCAGGCGCAATTCCCGCTGCTCGTTCTCCCGATGGCAGCTCATCTTGTTCACCTTCGCCGGGATCAGCATGTCCGCGCCGAATTTCTGGGCCTGGACATAGGCGCGTCCGGCCAGCGCCTGGCCGGTGATGCCGGTCGGGAAGCCGAGGTAGTTCTCGATGCGCGAGCTGGCGCCCGCCTGGCCGCCGTAGGCCCTGCAGTCCATCACCAGCACCGACAGGCCTTCCGACGCGGCATACACCGCGGCCGACAGCCCGCCCGGCCCGGCGCCGATGATCGCCACATCAAACAGGTCAGGCCGCTCCCGGGAATCGACCATGCCGAAGCAGCGCGCCACCTCATCGTCGGTGGGATCGACCAGCACCGCGCCATCGGGACAGAGCACCACCAGCTCCGCACCCTGCTGCATGGACTGATCGGCAATGGTGCGGGCGTCGGCGTTGTCCTTGGGATCCAGCACCTGATGCGGAAAGCCATTGCGCTCCAGGAAACTCCGCAGCCGCATGACTGGGCCCGCCCCGGGCCGGCCGATGAGCGTCGCGCCACTGGCGCCCGCCTCGATCAGGCCGACACGCCGCAGGATGAAGGCCCGTGTCAGCCGCTCGCCCAGATCCGCCTCGGCGATCAGCAGCGCCCGCAGCTGCGGCGGGGAGACCTCGATGGCCTCGACGTCGCCCTGCGCCTGTGCATCCACCAGCGCGGGCCGGCCGCTGAGCTGCCCGACCTCGCCCATGAACTGCCCGGCGCCATGGGTGACGATGGGCGTGCTGTGGCCCAGGCTGTCCCGCTGGCTGATGACGACTTCGCCGCTGAGCACCAGCAGCATGCCCACGCCTTCGTCGCCGGTGCGCACGACCCATTCGCCGGCGCTGTAACGCCGCAGCTGACCAAAGCGGGCCACGCGCGCCATGTCCACCATGCCCAGCGTGGGGAACATCTGGTCGCGCCGATTGTCCAAGTGATTGGGCTGAGCCATCCATACCTCCTGCTCCCACCCTAACCGAGCCGCGAGGCGACAGCAAGCGCCGAACGGGGGAGGCGGTGCTGTGCCTGAATGATCGATGCTGCGCAGGTGGGGCCTCGCACGCAGGATGTCTCAACCAGGCGTCACGACGCAGGCGCGCATGCCAAACTCAGGCACGCTGAACGCTGGGAGGATACGCCGATGCTTCCCTTGGCGTTCCCCCGTTCTTCTCAGTCTTCCCCGTTTTCCCCAGGAGTCTTGAATGGATCTGCCCTCCCACCAGCTCACCATGACGGTGCTGATGACGCCCGACATGGCCAATTTCTCAGGGAATGTCCACGGCGGCACCATCCTCAAGCTGCTGGACCAGGCGGCCTATGCCTGCGCGAGCCGTTACGCGGGCCGGTATGTGGTGACGCTGTCGGTGGATCAGGTGATGTTTCGTCAGCCCATCCATGTCGGAGAACTGGTGAGCTTTCTGGCCTCGGTCAACTACACCGGCACCTCGTCCATGGAGATCGGCATCAAGGTCGTGACCGAGAACATCCGCGAGCAGGCGGTGCGGCATGCCAACAGCTGCTTCTTCACCATGGTCGCGGTGGATGACGATGGCCGTCCGGTGGCCGTGCCGCCGCTGCAGCCGGGCACCGCCGATGAGAAGCGCCGCTTTGAGGCCGCGAAGGAACGCAAGAAGCTGCGGATGGAACTGCAGCAGCGGCAGGATCAGCTGCGCAGCTCCGTGCTCTGATCGTAAGGCGCAAAACCGCAGGCCCGTAGAACCGCGATGTCAGCGCAGGTGGGCCGGATCGAGGTACTGCTGGCGGAAGGTTTCGAAGTCCATCGTGTCCGCCGCTTCGATCTCAGCCTGCTTCTCCAACGATTGACGCACCGACGTCTCGAAGCGCTCCATCAGCCCCGGCGGTGTCGGCTGGTCCAGCACCGTCTGGCGCGCCCACTCCGACTGACGGGCGATGAAGCCCAGATGCGACGAACCATGCTCCGCCTGCATCTGTGCCAGCACACGGGCCGAAGGCAGTTGGTCGAAATCAGCCCAGCGCTGACGCGCCTGGCCCAGCGCCTCGCGATAGAGCGAGCCGCCGAATTCCGCATCCAGCCGATCGGCGATCGGACCGAAAGCTTCCAGCAGTTCCTGTCCCCAGTCGCGCAGGGTGACGCTGCGCTCGCCGCGCTCCAGCAGCAGGCCCGGTTCACGGCCGGCCGATGCGGTGCGCTGCTGGTTGCGCGCCAGCGCGGCCAGCTCGGTCGGCGTGTCGCCCGGGCTGTCGGTCAGCCAGCAGTGCAGCAGGAAGATGTCCAGGAAGCGCATGGTGCCGGCGGCGATGCCCACCGGCTCGAACGGGTCCAGGTCCATGCAGCGGACCTCCACATATTCCACGCCGCGCTCACGCAGCGCATGCAGCGGTCGCTCGCCGGAGCGGATGGTGCGCTTCGGGCGGATGGTGCCGTAGAACTCGTTTTCGATCTGCAGCAGCGTGGTGGAGAGCTGGTTGTATTCACCGCCTGGATTGAGGATGCCGACCTTCTCATAGGCCGGATACGGCCGGGTCAGCGCTTCCTGCAGCGAAGCCGCATAACCGTCCAGGTTGTTGTAGCTGACCGAGAGGGTGGACTGCGCGTCACTTTGATACCCCAGCCGGCCCATGCGCAGCGAAGTGGCATAGGGCAGGTGCAGCGCGCCGTCGCCTTCGCTGCCCAGCGGCTGCAGGCCATGATCGCGTCCGGCCACAAAGCTGCCGCACAGCGCGGGCGACGCCCCGAACAGCGTCAGCAGCAGGAACGAGTGGCGACGGAAATTGCGGATCAGCCCGAAGTACTCTTCGTTTCCCAACCCCGGCAGCGACCAGTTGTAGTGGATGCCGGAGATGGTCTGCATCCGCCGGCCGTACCGGTGGCCCAGCCCCATCCGGTACACGCTCTTGGCGCGACCGATGTTGGAGGAGCCATACCGGCCCAGCGGAATGGTTTCGTCGGCGGGCAGCAGGCAGGGCATGCTGGACGACCACATCAGCTCGTCCCCCAGGCTGCGGTAGACCGCCTGATGGATCTCGGTGAGCTGCTGCACGCAGTCCTGCGCGCTGGGATGCACGCCGGTGATCAGTTCCAGCTGCGACTCGCTGAAGTCGGTGGTCACCGTTTCATGGGTCAGCGCGGATCCCAGGGCCGCAGGATGGGGCGTGAGCGCCAGGCTGCCCATGCCGGGCAGCGCGCGCAGGCTTTCCTTCTCGACACCGCGGCGCATTCCCGCCAGCCGTGCCGGATCCAGGGCCTTCCATCGCTGCAACCAATCGCTCAAAACCCGCTCCTTATTCGTCGTGGGCGCGCAAGTTAACAGAAGTAAGCGAAACCCGCTTGACGCGGATTAATGCCGGATGTGCTACGCCCCCTGCATCTGGGTGGGCCTGGCGAAGGGAATGGATCGGTGACTGGGTCGTTGAGTGGGTCGTTGAGTGGATCGGTGACGGGACGGATGGAGGGCGCCGCTCAGTCCTGCGTGGGCCGCAGCGCCGGCGCATGGGGGCCGACATCCAGCGCCGCCCAGCCCTTCAGGCCGATGCGCCGCAGCGTTTCGATGTTGGCTTCGTAGATGGCGTCGGTGTCCGGCATGCTGTCCATCGCCTTCTCGATGCTGTCCTCGCGCAGCAGGTGCAGCGTCGGGTAGGGCGACCGGTTGCTGTAGTTGTCCACATCGTCCGGTTCGGTGCCTTCGAACTGGTAGTCCGGGTGGAAGCTGGCCACCTGCAGGAGGCCGTCGAGTTCCAGGTCGTCCACCAGCGCATCGGCGGCGCCGAGGAAGTCGTTGTAGTCCAGGAAGTCGTTCAGCACCAGCGGGTGCACCAGCAGCGTCGTCTCGGTCTCTTCCGGATCAGCGCGGCGCAGGGCCAGCAGCTCGCGGGCGAGATCCTGCAGCAGCGCCTCGGGCGTGTCGGCCTCGCTCACCACGATGCGCAGGCGCTGGTTCACCTCGACGCTCTTGGCAAAGGGGCAGAGGTTGAGTCCGATCACGGCACGTTGCACCCAGCGGTGCGTGTCGTCTCGGACGGTGGTGATCTGGTCGTCGGTCATCGGGCTTGCTTGAACCAGGCATCCACCAGACGGACCCACATGGAGCCGCCCAGCGGAATCAGGTCGTCATTGAAATCGTAGCTGGGGTTGTGCAGCATGCAGGGTCCCAGGCCATGGCCGCCTTCGCGGTGGCTGCCGTCGCCGTTGCCGATCAGGAAGTAGCAGCCCGGCACCTTCTGCAGGTAGTAGCTGAAGTCTTCCGCGCCCATGGTGGGCTCGAACTCCTGGACATTGGCGGCCCCCACCATCTCGGTCACCACCTGCCGGGCAAAGTCGGTCTCGTTCGGATGGTTGATGGTGGGCGGATAGTTGCGGTGGAAGTGGAAGTCGCAACTCACCTCGAAGGCCTGGCCGGTGGCTTCGGTGATGGTGCGCATGCGCTGCTCGATCAGGTCCAGCGTCTCCAGGGTGAAGGTGCGCACCGTGCCCTGCAGCTCGCAGCGCTCCGGAATGACGTTGGTGGCCTCGCCGGCATGGATCATCGTGACCGAGATCACCCCGGCGTCGATCGGACGCTTGTTGCGGGTGATGATGGTCTGGAAGGCCTGCACCAGGTGGGTGGCGACGATCACCGGGTCATTGCCCAGATGCGGCATGGCGCCGTGGGCGCCCTTGCCCTGGATGGTGATCTTGAATTCGTTGCTGGACGCAAAGACCGGGCCGGTCTTGAGGGCGAACTGCCCGGCGGCCATGCCCGGCCAGTTGTGGACGCCGAACATGGCGTCCATCGGGAACTTTTCAAACAGCCCGTCCTTGATCATTTCCCGGGCACCACCGCCGCCTTCTTCGGCAGGCTGGAAGACCAGATACACCGTGCCCTCGAAATCCCGGTGCTGCGCCAGATGCTTGGCGGCGGAGAGCAGCATCGCCGTATGGCCGTCATGGCCGCAGGCATGCATCTTCCCGGGGTGCTTGCTGGCGTGGGGGAAGGTGTTGTGCTCGGTGATGGGGAGCGCGTCGATGTCGGCGCGCAGGCCGAGCGTGCGGGGGCCGTCACGGCCCTTCAGGATGCCCACCACCCCGGTCTTGCCCAGACCGCGGTGCACGGGAATGCCCCAGTCGGTGAGGGTCTTGGCGATCAGGTCCGACGTCCGGTCCTCATGGAAGCATAGTTCCGGATGGGCGTGGAGGTCGCGCCGCAGGGCGGCGATGGCCGGTGCGTCGGCCAGAATGGGTTCGATCAGCTTCATAGCGGCACTCCAGGCAAGTCCAGGCGCTGCTTCAGCGCAGCGCCTGCTTCTCAACCCAGTGTACTGCCGTGAGGCGGGGTCAGCGCTTGACGCGGCCGTCCGAGGTCAGCATGGACAGTTCCACAAAGCTGGAACCGATGTGCTTGTTCGGACGGAAGCCGACATTGAAGCCGCCGACGTTGTAGGCCGACATGCCTTCCAGGGCGGCCACCAGACCCTCGCGAGTCGGACGCGCCATGCGGCGGATGGCTTCGCTGATCACCTTGGCGGCGATGTAGCCTTCCATGGCGGTGTAGTTGAACTTCTGGCCGGCCTTGGTGGCGGCGGCCTGGTATTCACCCACCACGCCGATGCCGCTGCCGAAGGGATAGGGCATGACCTGGCTCACCACCACACCCATGGCCTCGGGGCCCAGCTCGTCCAGCAGCGCCTGCGTGCCGACGAAGGACACGTTGTAGAACACACCGCCGTAGCCGGCCTTGCGGGCCGCACGGATGAAGGCTGCGCAGGCCTTGTAGGCGCCCACCATCACGATGGCTTCCGGGGGCGAACCGGTCTGCACCAGTTCCTTGACCGCCTTGGCCACGTCCACGCTGTTGCGTTCCACCGTCGAGATGCCCACCGGCTGGATGCCCAGCGGCTTCATCGCGCGGGTCACGCCGTCCAGACCGGCCTTGCCGTAGGCGTCGTTCTGGTGGAAGACGGAGATGCGCATCAGGCCCAGATGGGTCAGCTGCTTCACGATCAGGGCGGTCTCGTCGTAATACGAGGCGCGGATGTGGAACACCCAGGGGCTCATTGGATCCCGCAGGGACTCGGCACCGGTCAGCGGGGCAAAGAAGGGGATCTTGGCCTGGTTCACCAGCGGCAGGGCCGCCAGCGACGTGGGCGTACCCACGTAGCCGAACAGCGCAAAGACGTCGTCGGCAATCAGCTTTTCGGTGTTGGCCTTGCAACGCTCCGGCTCGTAGCCGTCATCCATCGAGCGCAGTTCGATGGTGGTGCCGTTGATGCCGCCGGCGGCATTCTGGGCGTCGAAGAACAGACGGGCACCTGCCTGCATCTGCAGGCCCAGCTGGGCGGACGGGCCGCTCAGCGGTGCGGACTGGCCCAGCACGAGGCGCTTGCGGTCCTGCGCCATGACAGGGGCGCTGAACGGAACAGTGGCCAGCGCGCCGAGGGCGCTGAGCGAGGCGATGACTTGGCGACGAAGCAAGGGTGACTCCCGGATTTGGCTGTGGCAGACCTGTCAGGCGAAACAACAGACCGGGCGACAGGGCCGACTTTTGTGGTCGACGGTATTGTCCGGAAAAGAGGCTGACAAAGAAGGCCTTAATTGGCACGAGCTTAGCTGCTTGTGAAGAGCGCGTTCGGTAAGAAAACGAAAGCGGCTGGCGCCTGTGCAATAGTTGACGCATGAGCGCCGCAGTTCCAGATATTTCCGTGAGCCCCACGCGACAGCCCTCCGCTCCTCCTTTGGAGCCTACCGTGAGCGGGGACCCCCTGCACTCCGCACAAGCGCGGGTGGTGAATGGGGCCTGTCCGCATGACTGTCCCGACACCTGCGCCTTGCGGGTGACAGTTGACAATGGCCGGGTGGTCAAAGTGCAGGGCCAGCCCGAGCATCCCAGCACCCACGGCGCCTTGTGCACCAAGGTGTCCCGGTATCCGGAGCGCACCTATCACCCGGACCGGGTGCTGCATCCGATGAAGCGGGTCAGCGCCAAACACGACACACCCCGTTTCGAGCGAATCACCTGGCAACAGGCGCTGGCGGAGATCGGCGGCCGCTTGCAGGCGATTGCGGCGCGGGACCCGCAGGCCATCCTGCCCTACAGCTATGCCGGGACGATGGGTGTGCTGCAGGGGGAGGGCATGGCGGCGCGGTTTTTCCATCGCCTGGGCGCTTCCCGGCTGGACCGCACCATCTGCGCTTCGGCGGGTGGCGCAGGCCTGGCCGCCACCTATGGGCACAAGGTGGGCATGCACCTGCGGTTCTTCGCGGAGTCGCGGCTGATCCTGCTGTGGGGCAGCAATTCCATCGCCTCCAACCTGCATTTCTGGACCTTTGCCAACCAGGCCAAACGGCAGGGCGCCAAGCTCATCTGCATCGACCCGCGCAAGACGGAAACGGCCGACAAATGCCATCAGCATCTGGCCCTGCTGCCCGGCACGGACGGCGCGCTGGCGCTGGGTCTGATCCATGAGCTGATCGCCAACGACTGGCTGGATGCGGACTACATCGAGCGCCATGTGGACGGCTGGGACGAACTGCGCGAGCGGGCGCGGGCCTGGACGCCGGAACGCACCGCCGCCGAATGCGGGCTGACCGCCGATGAAGTGCGCGGCTTGGCCCGCGACTACGGCACGACGGCGCAGGCGGCCATCCGGCTGAACTACGGCATGCAGCGGGTGCGCGGCGGCGGCAATGCAGTGCGGCTGATTGCGATGCTGCCGTGCCTGACGGGCGCCTGGCGCCATCGCGCGGGTGGGCTGCTGCTGTCCTCTTCCGGCTGGTATGCGCCGCTGCGCAATCCCGCGCTGGAGCGGGCCGACCTGCGGGGCGGCCGACCCAGCCGGGTGATCAACATGAGCACCATCGGTGACGACCTGCTGCGCGAAAGCGCCCCCGACTTCGGGCCGCGCATCGAAGCGCTGATCGTCTACAACAGCAATCCGGTGGCGGTGGCGCCGGAGTCGCCGAAGGTGGTGGCAGGTTTTCAGCGCAGTGACCTGCTCACGGTGGTGCTGGAGCATTTCATGACCGACACCGCCGATCTGGCCGACTACGTGCTGCCCGCCACCACGCAGCTGGAGCATCTGGACATCCACACCAGCTACGGCCACACCGATGTGCTGATCAACGAACCGGCAGTGCCGCCGCTGGGGGAAGCCCGGTCCAACACCCAGATCTTCCGGGACCTGGCGACCGCCATGGGCCTGGACGATCCGGCTCTGCAGGAAGATGACGAGACGCTGTTGCGTCAGGCCTTTGGGCCCGCGGTGGACCTGCAGGCGCTGCGCGCCCGCGGCTGGGTGTCGCTGCCGCTGCCGGACGCGCCGTTTGCCGACGGCAGCTTTCCGTCGGCCAGCGGGCGGGCCAGTGCCATCGGCGCGGACTATGTGCCCAACTACGAAAGCCGCAGCAGCACACCGGCACTGGCGGCGCGATATCCGCTGGCGATGATCTCGCCGCCGGCGCGCAACTTCCTCAACAGCAGCTTCGTCAACGTGACCAGCCTGCGGGACATCGAAGGCGAGCAGCTGCTGGAGATGCATGCCACCGATGCTGCCGCCCGGGGCCTGGCGGACGGCCAGACGGTGCGCGTCTTCAACGACCGCGGCGAGTACCGCTGCCGGCTGGTGGTCTCGACGCGTGCGCGTCCCGGCGTGGTGAACGGGCTGGGCATCTGGTGGCGCAAGCTAGGCCTGGACGGGCGCAACGTGAATGAAGTGACGCATCAGCAGCTGACCGACCTCGGCGCGGCGCCCTGTTTCTACGATTGCCTGGTGGAGGTGGCTGCCGCGTGACTGCAACCTTCGCTCATTTCATTGGCGCTGCGATTGGGGCCTGTCGTGCGGTGGGGCGTGCGGTCCGTCAAGCGGCCGGCCGCGCCGCAGGTCGCTGGGCGTCGTTCCAGCAGGCCCGATCGGCCCTGAGCCACCGGCGCGCAGGGCGAATCCTGCTGTCTCTGGGCCTGCTGGGCGGCGGGCTGACCCTGCTCGGCGGTTGTGCGCAGTGGGGCTACTACCAGCAGTCGATCTCCGGTCACCTGGCCCTGGTGCGCGCGGCCAGGCCGGTGACGGAGGTGCTGGCCCAGCCGGACCTGGACCCGACGCTGCGCCAGCAGCTGACGCTCTCGCAGTCCCTGCGCGACTACGCCATCACCGAGCTGCATCTGCCCGACAACAGCAGCTACCGGCGGTATGCCGACCTGCATCGGGGCGCGGCCGTCTGGAATGTGGTGGCCACGCCGCCGCTGAGCCTGCAGCTCACCACCTGGTGTTATCCGATCATGGGATGCGCCGGCTACCGCGGCTACTTCAAGCGGGAGGACGCCCTGGCGCTGGCCACGCAGCTGAAGCAGGAGGGGCTGGAGCCCTATGTCTATGGGGTGCCGGCCTATTCGTCGCTGGGCTGGAGCAACTGGATCGGCGGCGATCCGCTGCTCAACACCTTCATCCAGTATCCCGAGGGGCAACTGGCGCGGATGATCTTCCATGAGCTGGCGCATCAGGTGGCCTATGCAGACGACGACACCACCTTCAACGAAAGCTTCGCCACCGCCGTCGAGCAGCTGGGCGTGGCCCGCTGGCTGCGCGACCGTCCGGAGGCATTGAAGGCCGATGAAACGTCACGCCAGCGGCAGGACCAGGTGCAGGCGCTGCTGCGCACCAGCCGGGACCGGCTGCGCACCCTGTTCCAGAGCACCGCCAGCGACGATGAAAAGCGGGCAGGCAAGGCCGACGTCTTTGCCCACCTGCGGCAGGACTATGAAACCCTCAAGCGGGATCAGTGGGGCGGGGATGACCGCTTCGACCGCTGGTTCCTGTCGCTCAACACCCCGGCGCTCGCCATCCAGGGCAGCTACACCGATCTGGTGCCGGACTTCGTGCGCCTGTTCGAGCGGCAGGGGAGGGATTGGGACCGGTTCTATGCCGACGTGAAACGGCTGGCCCGGCTGCCCAAGGACGAACGGCGGGCGCAGCTCGCGGCGGGCGGATGATCGGCCACTGCGGAGGGGGCTCCGCACGGATACGCCGGGCGTCAGCGCTTGGCCGGTTTGGCGGGTTTGGCGCTCCTGGCACTCTTGGCGGCTATGTCCGCCTTGCCGGCTTGGGCGGTCTTTGCGGCCTGGCCTTTGTCGGCTGCGCCATCGACGGCCTTCGCCTTGCCACGCTGGCCGCCCGCGCCCAGTTGCGACGCCAGCGCATCCAGCTTGCTGGTGGTCTTCACCTTGGTTTTGGTGACCGCGCCGGCTTCCTTGGCCAGCAGCGCGTCGAGCACCCGCGCGACTTCGGTCTCGATCTGCTTGCGGAAGGCGCTCAGCAGAAAGCCCAGCCGCACCTGCAGCTCGAAGCTGTCGCCGCCCACTTCCAGGCTGCCATTCACCCCATCCCGCACGAAGGTGACGGTGTCGCTGTCGTCGCCCTCGTGGATGGTGCAGTCCATCCCGTACCGCTCTTCGAGCTCTTCCGCCCACGACAGCGCAATCGCGCGGGCGCGGGTGAGCCCGAAGGCATGGGCGCGATGGATCTGGATGTCAGCCATGGAAGCAATTACTTCAGGCTTTCGATCAGGTCGATGTACTGCTGCATCGCCTCGTCCTGGGTGGTGCCTTCCAGGCCCTTCCAGGCGTCGTACTTCGCACGGTTGACCATGTCGGTGAAGCCGGGGCGCTCGCCTTCGACATCGCCCACGCTGGCCTGCTTGAAGAGGGCATACATCTTCAGCAGCGTCATGTTGTCCGGACGTTCGGGCAACTGCTTGGATTCCGCCACGGCGGCGTCGAACTGTTCTTTCAGGCTCATGGTGTCTCCCAGAATGTGGAGGATCGCTTCATTCAAGACAATGAGGCGCCTGCAGTCAATGTTAACCACCTGGACACGCTTCCCCGCCTGGGGCGTGCTCTCTACTTGATGAAGAACCGCCCGGATCCCGCCACCGATGCCAAGGCTCGCGCGGTCCCGCCGGCCCTGTCGGGGGAGCCGATGGCCGCGATGGATGCGGCCTGGCTGCGCCTGGACACGCCCACCAGCCGCATGGTGATCGTCAGCCTCCTGATGCTGCGGCCGTCCATCACCCTGGATGCGCTGCGGGGCCGGGTGCGGGAGCGGCTGCTGAAGCATGACCGCTTCCGGCAGCGGGTGGTGGATCAGGCGCCCGGACCTCGCTGGGAGGAAGACCCCCACTTCGATCTGGACCACCACGTGCTGCGGGAGACGCTGCCGCGGCGGCGGGCGCAGAGTCTGGAAGCCGCATTGAAGGCGCGTGTGGCGGCGCTGGCGGAGCAGGGGCTGGATCCGGCGCATCCGCTGTGGGCGATGCATCTGGTGGAAGCGTATGACGGCGGCAGTGCCTTGATCGTGCGGGTGCACCACTGCATTGCGGATGGGCTGGCGCTGATCGCAGTCATTCTGTCGATCACGGATGGCGGGCCATTGCCCGGCGCGACGCGTGTCTCGACTGGATCTGGCGCGGCCGCTTCGTCCGGGGCGGCCCTCGCCGCGGGCGGAGGAAGTGCCGACACCGACGGCTGGACCGATGCCTTCCTCAAGCCAATCAATGACTGGACGGTGCGTGCGCTGCAGCAGCGGGCGGCGCAGGCTTCGAGCTCGCCCTCTGCGTCTGCCGCCTTCCCCGCTGCCTCTGCAGCCCCTGCCCCTGCCTCTGCCTCGGCCTCCGCTGACGTTCCTGCCAAGCGCAAGGGTGGCAAGGCCACCCGTCCCCTCAGCGACGACGGTTCCGCCGAAGCGGCTGGCTTCCTCAGCGCCCAGATGGCCACCGACATCGCCGCCCTGGCCGTCGTGGAGGACGACTCCCCCACACGGCTCAAAGGCCGCCCCGGCCGCGCCAAGCGCGTCGCCTGGGGATCAGGCGTGCCGCTGGATGCGGTGCAGGCGGTCGGCAAGTCTTTGGGTGTTTCGGTCAACGATGTGCTGATGAGCTGTGTGGCCGGCGCCATCGGCGCCTATCTGCGCGCCCATGGCGACGACACTCGTGGTCAGGAGATCCGCGCGATGGTGCCGGTGAACCTGCGTCCGATGGAGGACGCCTGGCAGCTGGGCAATCGTTTCGGCGTGGTGCCGCTGGTGCTGCCCATTGGGCTGAGCAATCCGGTACAGCGGCTCTATGCGGTCCACAGTCGCATGAAGACGCTGAAGTCCAGCCTGCAGCCGGTGCTGGCCTTCGGCCTGATGGCCGCGGCCGGCCTGCTGCGCCCCGAGCAGCAGCGACTGCTCAACGACTTCCAGCGCAAGGCCACCGCGGTGATGACTAACGTGCCGGGTCCGTCCGCGCCACTGCAGTTCTGTGGCTCGCAGGTGGATCGGGTGATGTTCTGGGTGCCGCAATCGGGCGATGTCGGCGTGGGGGTGAGCCTGTTGACCTATGCCGGCCAGGTGCAGTTCGGCTTGCTCACCGATGCGGGTCTGTGCCCCGACCCTCAGGCGATCGTGGATGCCTTCGAGCCCGAGTTCCAGCGCTTGCTGACCTTGGCGTTGATGCTTCCGTGGGAAGCGGGCGCCTGACGGCAGCTGCGGGCAGTGGCGGCGCCAGGCGCCTGCGTTCTGAATCGCGATGTCCCGGCTCACCATGCAGGGGGGCTGTCCATGCCCCGGATGGAGTAGGGCGTGGACTGGCTAGCGCGGGACGCGCAGGGCCGCGTGGCTCTGAATAATCCTTGAACCGCCTTCGAGCTCGTTGGCCGGTATTCCGACAACAGGCAACTCAAGGAGTCTTCAGGTGTCCACACCTTCCCCGTTGAACGCCGCGGACCTTTCGCGCCGCGACCTTCTGTTGAGTGGCGCAGGCCTGGCGGCGTCCCTGGCGTTGCCGGGCGCAGCCTTTGCCGCTGCCGCAGCCCCCTCTGCATCCAAGTCTCACCCCCAACATCCGCAAGGAGAGCATTCCATGACCAGCAGCTTCGTCACCACCAAGGACGGCGTCCAGATCTTCTACAAGGACTGGGGCGACAAGTCGGCCCAGCCCGTGGTCTTCTCCCACGGCTGGCCGCTGAGCTCGGACGACTGGGACACCCAGATGCTGTACTTCCTCCAGAAGGGATTCCGCGTCATCGCCCATGACCGCCGCGGTCATGGCCGTTCCAGCCAGGTGGCGACCGGCCACGACATGGATCACTACGCCGACGACCTGGCCGCAGTGACCGAACATCTGGACCTCAAGCGCGCCATCCACGTGGGCCATTCCACCGGCGGCGGCGAAGTGGCGCACTACATCGCCCGTCATGGCAGCAAGCGAGTGGCCAAGGCCGTGCTGATCGGCGCCGTGCCTCCGATCATGGTCAAGACCGCCGCCTATCCGGGCGGCCTGCCGATGGACGTGTTTGACGGCATCCGCGCCGGCATCGCCGCGAACCGCTCGCAGTTCTACAAGGACCTGACCATCCCCTTCTACGGTTTCAACCGTCCGGGTGCCAAGGTCTCCGAAGCCATCCGTGACCACTGGTGGCTGCAGGGCATGGCCGGCTCCATCGTGGCCCACTACGAAGGCGTCAAGGCGTTCTCCGAGACGGACTTCACCGAAGACCTGAAGAAGATCGACGTGCCCACGCTGATCCTGCACGGCGACGACGACCAGATCGTGCCGATCGCCAACTCGGCGCTGCTGTCGGCCAAGCTGGTCAAGGGCTCGACCCTGAAGGTCTATCCGGGCCTGCCGCACGGCATGTGCTCGACCCATCCGGAAGTGATCAACCCGGACCTGCTGGCCTTCTTCAAGGCTTGATCCTGGCAGTCTCCGCCCCGGCTCCGGCCGGGGCCGTGGCTGAGTCTTTGATCCGTGTTTGACCGCCGCATCGTCCTCCCGGGCGCTGCGGCGTTTTTTCGTCCGGATGCGGCGCCGTTTTCCCGCGCCGCGCAGGCCGAGCCGTCGCACGGGCCCCGCGTCGCCAACCGGACGTGACCGGCCCCGGTCTGGCGCTAGCATCGTCCGCATCAGACGCAGAAGATGGAGACCCGCATGGCCTGTTTCACACTCACCGAAGACGCGGGCGTGGCCCATCTGGTGATGGACCGCCCCCACGAGATGAACACCATGTCGCCGCAGATGTGGCGCGAACTGGAAGCACTGCTGGATCAGCTTCACCGCAGCACCTCGGTGCGGGCGCTGGTGATCTCGTCCACCGGGCGTCATTTCAGTGCGGGCATGTCGCTGGACGTGTTCAAGAGCGGCGCGGTGAAGCTGGACGATCGCACCGCTGAAGGCCGGGCCTCGATCGTGGACCTGCTGGCGGACATGCAGCAGGTCTTCAACCGCCTCGATGACCTGCGGGTGCCGACGATCGCGGCCATTCATGGCGGCTGCATCGGGGGCGCGGTGGACATGGTGGCCGCCTGCGACATCCGCATGGCCAGCAGCGACGCCTTCTTCTGCATCCAGGAAATCAACATCGGCATGACGGCCGACCTGGGCACACTGCAGCGTCTGCCCAAGCTGATGCCGCTAGGCGTGGTCAAGGAACTGGCCTATACCGGCCGACGCATGCCGGCCGCTCGGGCGCTGGCAGTGGGCCTCGTCAACGAGGTGCTGGACACGCAGGACGCCTGCGTGGAGGCGGCACTGGCCTGCGCGCGGGAGATCGCCCAGAAGCCACCGGTGGCCGTGTGGGGCAGCAAGCAGGCCCTGCATTACGCGCGGGATCACAGCGTCAAGGACAGCCTGCAGCAAATGGGCTGGCTCCAGGCGGCGATCTGGCAGAACGGCAACCTGATGGAAGCCTTTGCGGCGGCTCAGGCGAAACGGCCGCCCGTCTTTGCAGATCTGGCGCCGTTGAAGTTCTTCCGCGAAGGGTGAACCAGGCAAAACGCCGCCAGGCTGGCGGCGTTTCGATGGGACCGGCGCCCTTCAGCGGCAGGTCGGCAACAGGTCAGGGGCAGCGCGGGAGCAGTTCAGCAGCGAGGCAGCGAGCCGGCGACAGGTCCGCCGCAGGTTGGTGACCAGTCAAGCAGCCCCGGCGCTTACTTGCTGGCGGCCTTGGCGCCCACCTTCGCGCGACCTGCGGCGGTCGGGTAGGCCTCCATCACCCGCACCGGGTCGGCGCTGGCCAGGAACTGGCTGTATTGCTTGGCGGCGCAGTTCAGCGGCTGGCCGTCCTTGGCTTCGCCGCGATACTGGCCCTTGCTGTACACAAAGCGGAACTCGTTGTCGGCCGCGGGGCCATCGAACTTGACTTCCTTCTGGGCGGCGCATTCCGCGCGCAGCGCCTGGGCTTGCGCCGACTCCGCGGTGGCGGCTTGGGCCATCGAGGCCAGGCTCAGGGACAGAACGGCAGCGGTGGTCAGCAGGCGCTTCATGGAGAGGCACTCCTCAAATCAGGTCGATGTCCCTAGGTTATAGGATTGCTTTTTTCTCCGCCAACCATAAGCAGGGGGTGCGTGCGGGCCGCGATTCAGGGTTTTCGCCGAGGAAGCGGGGAGCGCTTGCTGATACGCCGTTGCGCCAAGGTGCGCTGTCTCTCGACATCACGAATCGGGGCGGCCACTGGTTGCCGATCAGCCGGAAGCGTCGCTCAGCCAGAGGTCCGCTCCAGGTGTGGCGCCGCTCAGCCCGTGATCCCGCCCGCGCCCTCGGCAGGACCTGACCCCGTCCGACCGGCAGCCGTTCCAGTCCCGGTTCCTGTGCCCATGCCACTACCCGGCGCGGACTGATACTGCCCCGCCAGCTTGAACAGATGCTCCCGGGACGCCGGCTCCAGATACGGCAGCAGCAGCCCCAGCACGTGGAACGCGCCACGCATCAGCGCCTCGCCGGCCCGCTCGGGCTCCAGCGCATTGCGCGGGTCCCGCACATATTCATAGCTCAGCCAGTAGCTCAGCAGCACCACCATCGCATTGGCGGTGGGCACCGCCTCACGCACCTGCATGCTCAGCGCGCCGCCCTGCTGCAGCCCGGTCAGGATGGCGACCATGGCCTGATTCTTCTGGGTCAGCACATTCTGGAAATGGGTCTCCAGCTTGCGGTTCTTGGACAGCAGGTCGTTCAGGTCCCGGTACAGGAAGCGGTGCTGCCAGATCAGCTCGAACAGCATGTGGAAGAACAGCCATGCGTCTTCCACATTCCGCACCGTCTCGGTGGCGGTCAGCAGTTCCGACAGGGCGCGCTCATACTTGCCGAACAGGGCGTTGATGAGCTCATCCTTGGCCGGATAGTGGTAGTACAGGTTGCCGGGCGAAATGCCGAGCTCCGCCGAGATCAGCGTGGTCGACACATTCGGTTCCCCGAAGCGGTTGAACAGGTCGAGCGTGACTTCGAGGATGCGTTCGGCGGTGCGGCGCGGCTTCTTGGTGGCCATGAGGATACATACGGATTTGCGGCGATTCTGTCATCAAGCTGACCCCCCTGTGCGGTAAGCGGGTCCAAGTTCGTGGGGCAATTCCCCAAATCAGCGGGTTCCCGAGGGCCTCCCTACAATCCCTCCCCATGCCCGTTAGCCCTCCCCCAACGCCGGCGCCGCTGTCGCCGCCGGCCGGCGGCCCGCCCGCCCTGCGTTTTGACAAGGTCAGCAAAACCTATCGTTCCGGCCAGCACAAGGCCCTCGATCAGGTCAGCTTCGACATCCAGCCCGGTGAATTCTTCGGCCTGCTCGGTCCCAACGGGGCCGGCAAGACCAGCCTGATCAGCATCCTGGCGGGCCTGTCCCGCGCCAGCGGCGGGTCGGTGTCGGTGCTCGGCCACGATGTGGTGGACGACTACGCCGCCGCCCGCAAGTGCCTGGGCATCGTGCCGCAGGAACTGGTGTTCGACCCCTTCTTCAGTGTGCGGGAGACGCTGCGCATCCAGAGCGGCTACTTCGGCGTGCGCAACAACGACGACTGGATCGACGAGCTGCTGCTGAACCTGGGTCTCGCGGACAAGGCCCATGCCAACATGCGCCAGCTCTCCGGCGGGATGAAGCGCCGGGTGCTGGTCGCCCAGGCGCTGGTGCACCGCCCGCCGGTCATCGTGCTGGACGAGCCCACCGCCGGGGTGGACGTGGAACTGCGCCAGACCCTGTGGCAGTTCATCGCCCGCCTGAACCGCGAAGGCCACACCGTCCTGCTGACCACCCATTACCTGGAAGAAGCGGAGGCCCTGTGCCACCGCATCGCCATGCTCAAGCAGGGGCGCATCGTGGCCCTGGACCGCACCTCCGAGCTGCTGGCAGGCCGTGCCTCGACCATGCTGCAGTTCAAGACCGATGCGGCCCTGCCGGTGGTGCTGCGGGACCAGTCCCGCATCACCGGCCGGATCGTGCAGATCAAGGCCCATGACGCCGCCGAGGTGGAACACATCCTGGCCACGCTGCGGGAAGCGGCCTGCCCGGTGGAAGACCTGGAAATCGGCCGTGCCGACCTGGAGGACGTGTTCCTCGAAATCATGCAAGGAGCGCACGCATGAGCGGCGGCATCTTCAGCGGCATGCGCCTGGCGGGCGCCCGCACCCTGTTCTACAAGGAAGTGCTGCGCTTCTGGAAGGTCGGCTTCCAGACGGTTGGCGCGCCGGTGCTCACCGCCGTGCTCTATCTGCTGATCTTCGGCCATGTGCTGGAAGATCATGTGAAGGTCTACGGCACGGTGGGCTACACCAGCTTCCTGATTCCGGGCCTGGTGATGATGAGCGTGTTGCAGAACGCGTTTGCCAACAGCTCGTCCTCGTTGATCCAGAGCAAGATCACCGGCAACCTGGTGTTCCTGCTGGTCACGCCGCTGTCGCACTGGGCCTGGTTCCTGGCCTATGCAGGCGCGTCGGTGGTGCGGGGCCTGATGGTGGGCCTGGGCGTGTTCCTGGTGACCTGCTGGTTCGCGCCGCCGGGGCTGGCGCAGCCGGTGTGGATCCTGGTGTTTGCGGTGCTGGGCGCCGGCATGCTGGGGTCGCTGGGGCTGATCGCCGGTCTGTGGGCCGAAAAATTCGACCAGATGGCCGCCTTCCAGAACTTCATCATCATGCCGATGACCTTCCTGTCGGGCGTGTTCTATTCGGTGCATTCGCTGCCGCCGTTCTGGCAGGGCGTGAGCCACCTGAATCCGTTCTTCTACATGATCGACGGCTTCCGGCACGGCTTCTTCGGTGTCAGCGACGTGTCGCCCTGGACCAGCCTGGCCGTGGTGGGCGTGAGCTTCTGCATCATTGCCGGCACCGCGCTGGAACTGCTGCGCCGCGGCTACAAGATCCGCGGCTGACCGGGTAAACTGCGCACCATGGCTGACCCGACCCCTTCCGAAGTGCAAAGCTACATCGCCCAGGGCCTTCCCTGCACCGAACTGCAGGTGGAAGGCGATGGGCGTCACTTCTTTGCCACCATCGTTTCGGCCGAATTCGAAGGTCTCAGCCGGGTGCGCCGCCATCAGCGGGTCTACCAGGCCCTGGGCGACCGCATGCGTGAACAGATCCATGCGCTGTCCATGAAGACCCTCACCCCCGCCGAGTGGGCCCAGCAGGGCACCACGCTGCATCACCATTCCTGACAGCCACCCAGCTTTGAACAGCGGGTGGCGGTGTGGCGCCGTCCGGTGATCCCGCTGCCGTCCCGCTGAACCGAACGTTCAACGAGGACACAGCATGATCACCCTGGCGCTTTCCAAGGGCCGCATCTTCGAAGAGACCCTGCCGCTGCTGGCCGCTGCCGGCATCCAGGTGCTCGAAGATCCGGAGAGCTCGCGCAAGCTCATTCTTCCGACCAATCAGCCTGACGTCCGTGTGGTGCTGGTGCGCGCCACCGATGTGCCCACCTACGTGGCCTATGGCGGCGCCGACATCGGCGTGGCCGGCCGCGACGTGCTGATCGAACATGGCGGCGCGGGCCTCTACCAGCCGCTGGACCTGCAGATCGCCCAGTGCCGCATGAGCGTGGCGGTGCGGGACGACTTCGATTACGCAGGCGTGGTCCAGCAGGGCTCCCGCCTGCGTGTGGCCACCAAGTACACCAGCATCGCCCGCCAGCACTTTGCGGAGAAGGGCGTGCACGTCGACCTCATCAAGCTGTACGGCTCGATGGAGCTGGCGCCCCTGACGGGGCTGGCCGATGCCATCGTCGACCTGGTCTCCACCGGCAGCACCCTCAAGGCCAACCGCCTGGTGGAGGTGGAACGCATCATGGACATCTCGTCGCGCCTGGTGGTGAACCAGGCGGCGCTCAAGCTCAAGCGGGAAGCCTTGAAGCCGTTGATCGACGCCATTGCCGCCGCCGTGGGCCAGCCCGCCGGCAGCCGCCCCGCCTGAGTTCCCAAAGAGCGAGCCCATCATGCTGAACCTTCGCACCCTGCACACCACCGACAGCGACTTCGAGGCGGCTTTCCGCCAGGTGCTGCACTGGTCCGCTGACACCGATGCCGAAATCGAGAAGCGGGTGGAGGACATCCTGGCGGCCGTGCGTGAGCGGGGCGATGCGGCGGTGCTGGAATTCACCGCGCGCTTTGACCATCTGCAGGCCGCCTTGGTCGCCGCGCTCGAGCTGACCCGCGATGAACTCAAGGCCGCCTTCGACGGCCTGCCCCCCGAGCAGGCGCAGGCGCTGAACCAGGCCGCAGCGCGGGTGCGCAGCTATCACGAACGTCAGAAGAAGGCCTGCGGCGAAAGCTGGAGCTACCGGGATGAAGACGGCACGCTGCTGGGCCAGAAGGTCACGCCGCTGGACCGGGTGGGCATCTATGTGCCTGGCGGCAAGGCGGCCTACCCCTCCAGCGTGCTGATGAACGCGATTCCTGCGCAGGTCGCGGGCGTGCCGGAAATCATCATGGTGGTGCCCACGCCCCGCGGGGAAAAGAATCCGCTGGTGCTGGCCGCCGCTTATGTCGCGGGCGTGCATCGGGCGTTCACCGTCGGTGGCGCGCAGGCCGTGGCCGCGCTGGCCTACGGCACGGCCACTATTCCCCGGGTGGACAAGATCACCGGCCCGGGCAATGCCTATGTGGCCAGCGCCAAGAAGCATGTGTTCGGCCAGGTCGGCATCGACATGATTGCCGGCCCCAGCGAAATCCTGGTGCTGGCCGATGGCAGCACGCCACCGGACTGGGTGGCGATGGACCTCTTCAGCCAGGCGGAGCACGACGAACTGGCGCAGAGCATCCTGCTGTGCCCCGATCTGGCCTACATCGGCCAGGTGCGCGAGGCCATCGAACGTCTGCTGCCCGGCATGCCGCGGCGGGACGTGATCCGGGCTTCCCTGGAAGGGCGGGGCGCGCTGATCCACACCCGCTCGATGGAAGAGGCCTGCGAGATCAGCAACCGCATCGCACCGGAACACCTGGAAGTGTCCAGCCGCGATCCGCATCGCTGGGAACCGCTGCTGCGTCATGCCGGCGCCATCTTCCTGGGTGCCTTCACCAGCGAATCGCTGGGCGACTACTGCGCAGGCCCGAACCATGTGCTGCCGACCTCCGGAACGGCGCGGTTCTCGTCCCCGCTGGGCGTCTACGATTTCCAGAAGCGCTCCAGTCTCATCGAGGTCAGCGAGGCGGGTGCGCAGGTGCTCGGACCGATCGCTGCAACGCTGGCGTACGGTGAAGGTTTGCAAGCGCACGCTCAGGCGGCCGAATTCCGGCTGAAGCGCGCTTCAGAGTGATCCACGCCAGCGCCTGACATCCTCCCGCCGAGGGGGGTGATGTCCCTGGGAGGAGACCCGCGACGATGGGGGACGCCCGTCCACAACATCGACGAAGTGGCATAGCATGGGTTCGCTCACACAGCCACAAGGACGTCGTATGCGGTTCTCGGATCTTCGCGTGGGTTTGCGCATCACCCTCGGCTTTGCCGCGGTGTTGCTGGCGACGCTGGTGATCGGCGTGGTGGCCGTCACCCGGTTGCAGGTGATCCAGGGCAATGTCACCGACATGGCCAATGACTGGATTCCCTCCATTAACGCGGTGAACGCGTATCTGGTCAGAGCCAACGAACTGCGGCGTGCCGAGATGGCTGCGGTCCTGAGCGACAACGATGGCGCCTTCGAGTCGGAAGTCAGCCGCATCCGCACGCTGCGCGACACGACCCTGCCAGACCTGGGCAAGAAATACGAAGCGCTGATCTCGGTGAAGGACGAGCAGGCGGTCTGGGACGACACCAAGACCAAACTGGCGACCTTCCTCGCGGCGCAGGACAAACTGCTGGCCGCCCGCAAGGCGGGGGACCGCGCCGCGGCCGCCGCGATGGCCATGGGCGCCTCCCGCGAGGCGTTCATGGGCGTGGCTGGCAACATCCAGAAGCTGGTGGACATCAACACCCAGGGTGCACAGGAGAGCTATCAGGAATCCCAGCGGGTGTTCTCGACGGTCCTCACGACCATGGTGGTGCTGATCGTGCTGGCCTTGCTGGCCGGGGCGCTGCTCTCCTGGTACCTCACACGCAGCACGGTGCAGCCGCTGAACCAGATGGTGTCGGTGGCCCAGCGGGTGGCGGAAGGCAATCTGGCGGTGCAGGTGGATGTGTCCCGACGCGATGAACTCGGGCAACTGGCCCGGGCACTGTCCGAGATGCGTGATTCGTTGAATCAGTCGCTCAGCACGGTGCGCACCAGCGCGGAGAGCATTGCCATGTCCAGCGGTGAAGTGGCCGCTGGCAGCAGCGACCTCTCTGCCCGCACCGAACAGATGGCCTCGAGCCTGGAAGAAACCTCCGCCACCATGCAGGCCCTCACCGATACCGTGCGGCAGAACGCGGACGCGACCCGGCAGGCCAGTCAACTGGCGGTCAATGCCAGCGAAGTGGCGGACCGCGGGGGCGCGGTGGTGACGCAGGTGGTCAACACGATGGAGGAGATCAATGCGTCTTCCCGTCGCATCGCCGACATCATCGGCACCATCGATGGCATTGCCTTCCAGACCAACATCCTGGCGCTCAATGCTGCGGTGGAAGCCGCGCGGGCTGGTGAGCAGGGACGCGGCTTTGCGGTGGTGGCCGGCGAGGTGCGCTCGCTGGCGCAGCGCAGCGCCGAAGCGGCCCGCGAGATCAAGGGCCTGATCGGCACCTCGGTGGACCGGGTGGAGACCGGCGCCCGGCTGGTGGCCGATGCGGGCGAGACCATGCGCGAAATCGTGACCGCCGTTCAGCGGGTCACGGACATCATCCAGGAGATCTCCAGCGCCACGCAGGAGCAGAGCACCAGCCTGATGGAAGTCGGCCAGGCGGTGCAGCGGCTGGATGAGGTGACTCAGCAGAATGCCGCGCTGGTGGAAGAGTCCAGCGCCGCATCGGAATCGCTGCGGGAACAGGCGGGCAGTCTCAAGCAGGTGGTGGCGCAGTTCCGGTTGCAGGAGTGAAGCGATGGGGCCGGGCCGGTCAGACTGACTGAGGCGTGCTGAAATCCCGTTCAGCCGGCCGAAAATCCATCCATGAACGAGCTCTATCTCAGCACCGACATCGAAACCGACGGCCCCATCCCGGGACCGCATTCGATGCTCAGTTTTGGCACCGCCGCCTACACCGCGGACAAGCAACTCATCGCCACCTTCTCCGCCAATCTGGAGACGCTGCCCGGCGCCACCGCCCATCCGGAGACGGCCGCGTGGTGGGCGTCGCAGCCCGAAGCCTGGCTGGCCAGCCGCACGAATCTGGAAAAGCCGGAAGCCGCAATGCGCCGGTACGTCGAATGGATCGGCACCTTGCCGGGCAAGCCGGTGTTTGTCGGTTACCCCGCCGGCTTCGACTTCCTCTTCGTCTACTGGTACCTGATCCGCTTCACCGGCAGCAGCCCCTTCAGCTTCTCGGCGCTGGACATCAAGAGCTACGCCATGGCGGTGCTGGGCACCGACTATCGGGCCACCACCAAGCGCCAGATGCCCAAAGCCTGGTTTGATCGTCTGCCCCATACCCACGTGGCGCTGGACGACGCCATCGAGCAGGGCGCCTTGTTCTGCAACATCCTGCAGGCGAACCGCACCCGCCAAGCCAGCGCGACCGGGCAGCCGGCATCCTCCTCGAAGATTGATTGACATTGTCAACCGTTTCCCCGTAAGCTGTCGGGCTGATCACTGCATTCGAACCTGCCTTGTCCCTTGCTCCTCAAAGCCGCCGTGTGACCCTCGCCATCGCGGCGGTGATGTTCATGCTGGTGCTCGACGGCTCCATCCTGAACACCTCCCTGCCGGCCATTGCCGCTTCTCAAGGCGTGCCCGCCCTGGCGCTCAGCGCGGTCATCACCGGCTATCTGCTCGCGGCCTCTGCCGTGCTGCCGCTGTCCGCCTGGCTGGGGGAACGGTATGGCATGCGCCGGATGTTCCTGATCGGCGTGGCCGTCTTCACTGCTTCTTCGCTGTTGTGCGGTCTGGCCCAGACGCCTGGCCAGCTGGTGCTGGCGCGGGTGGTGCAAGGCATCGGCGGTGGCCTGCTGATGCCCATCGGCCGGACCATCGCCTTGCGCGGCGCCCGCAAGGAAGACATCGTGGGTATCCAGGCGCTGCTCGTCTGGCCGGCGCTGTTCGGCCCGGTGCTGGGACCACCGCTGGGCGGCTTGCTCAGCACCTATGCCTCCTGGCGACTCAACTTCCTGCTCAACGTGCCCATCGGCGTGGTCGGCATGATGCTGCTGGCCCGATGGGTGCCGCGTGATGACGTCTCCGGGACGCCGAGGCCGTTTGACATGCCCGGCTTTCTCGGCGCGGCAGGCGGCCTGACGCTGTTCGTCGGCGGGGTGGAATGGGTGTCGCATGACATGAGCGCGTCGGTGGGCCGGCTGGCGCCGTTTGTCTGTGTGGCGATGGGGCTGCTGGTGCTGGCCTGGACGGTGCGTCACCTGCGGCGTGCCCCGCATCCGGTGGTCAGCCTGAGCCCCTTCCAGCATGCGAGCTTTGCGGTGGCGACCACCGGCGGGACCTTCGCATCGACCGCCATCCAGTCCACGCCGTTTCTGCTGCCGCTGCTGTTCCAGCTGGGCCTGGGCAAGGATGCGGTGAGCGCCGGCGCCATGCTGCTGCCGTACTTCGCAGCCAACCTCGGCATGAAGACGGTGACCACGCCCTTGCTCCAGCGGTTCGGATTCCGACAGGTGCTGTTGACGGCCGGCGGCATCAGTGCCCTGAGCATCGCTGCCTTCGCCTGGGTGGATGCGCAGACGCCGTGGGCGGTGCTGATCGCGCTGCTGGTCGTCAGCGGTGCGTCACGCTCGATGTCGATGACGGCGATCAACACGCTGGCAGTCGCGGAATTGCCGCAGCATCAGCTGGGAGCGAGTTCGACCCTGGCCGCGATTTCCAGTTCAGTCGCGGGTGCCATGGGCGTGGCGGTGGGCGCGCTGGTGCTCGCCGTGAGTGCCCATCTGAACGGGCGAGAGCACCCCATGGTGGGGGACTTCTCCGTCGCCTTCCTCGTGGTGGCGGCGATCAATCTGCTGGCGGTGTTGCGCTTTCGGCAACTGCATCCGGAGGCCGGCGCCGCGGTGCTGCGCGCCAAGCGCTAGCTGTCGCCGGTCAGTCGTCCGACTTCAGCGCCAGCTCCCACACCGGACGGGCCGCATCGAAGATCGAGCCCGCACCCAGCGCTGACGGATCGCGCGCCAGTTGCAGCCAAGCCAACGTGTCGTGATGGTCCCCAGGCAGATAGTCGCGGCTTCGTTCCGACACCAGCCAGGCATGGAGTTGCGCATACTGGTCGGCGTGATGCTGACGGGTCCAGGCCAAGCCCACCAGGTCCCCATAACCTTCCTCACGCCGGGTCGACTTCATCGAGCGATAGGCTTCCTGCAGGTCGGCACTGAGGCCTGCGGGCACCTGGCCGGGACTGAAACCCGCCGGCAAGCCAAACCAGGCACCGTCCAGATAGCGACGGCAATGGCCCAGTTCGTGCGCGGCCATCAGCTCCAGCGCCGGCTTCTCCAGTCCTTGTGGGATGCGGTCCAGCACGGCCTCGCCTTCCGGATTGCCCCGCAGGCTCAGCACCAGTTTGCATCGGCCATTCACGAAGCCCAGCCCGACCGGCGCATCGTCCGCCGAGGCCTGCGGGCGGATCGCCACGTCCAGTGGCAGACCCGCGCTGCGTGCTTCGAGAATCACGGGGCTCATCCCATCCACCCAGCGCTGTTCCAGCGCAGTGAGGCCGGCGGCGTGAGCCGAGATGCCCCAGCACAGCGCCCCCAGCAGAATGAGGCCTTGCATGGCCCAGAACGCGGGGGCGCTGAAACGGCGCCCCAGAGGCTGGGCTGTGGAGGACTGCCGGCGGGCAGTGGAGAGCGAGGAGAGGGAAGAGGACTTCATCGCGGCTCGACCTGATCACGTGGTTCGAGCCTTCATACTGAAGTGCAAGGGCCGCTTGTGCACACGCATAAGGCCCACAACGGGACGCTTCGTGTGACGTGATTCGCGCTGCTGTTATGTGCAGCATACGTACGTCGGCGGTGCGGGGAGAGGCTGTGGAAGTCGTCACGATGGGCAAGGGCCAGCCTCGCCGAGCCCGGGCGGCGTCCGCGCCGAGCCCAACCCTTGAGCTTGACTTCGCCAAGGTCCTGGCACTGAATTGAGAATTCAGCCCAGTGCCGTGTCCAGCACCATCATCAGCGCAAAGCCCAGCATCAACCCCTGGGTGGCCCAGCGCTCGTGGCCTTTGCGATGCGATTCCGGAATGATCTCGTGGCTGATCACGAACAGCATCGCGCCCGCCGCGAACCCCAGGGCCCAGGGCAGCAGCAGCGGCCACTCCGACACCACCCAGGCGCCGAGCACCGCACCCACCGGCTCGATGAGTCCCGAGGCCGCGCCGATGGCCAGCGCCTTGCCACGCGGATAACCCACCGCCATCAAGGCCACCGCAATCACGAACCCTTCGGGCAGATCCTGTATGGCGATGGCCAGACTGAGGCCCGCGGCCGCGACCGGGTCATTGGCCGCAAAGGCCACGCCCATCGCCAGACCTTCCGGCAGGTTGTGCAGGGTGACCGCCATCACAAACAGCGTGGTGCGACGCAGCCGGCGCCCATCCACGCCTTCACGGCCCTTGATGAAGTGCTCATGCGGCAGCCAGCGGTCCAGCGCCATCAGCGCCCAGGCGCCGATCAGCACCGCAGCGGCCACGATCAGCGCGGCCGCGGTGGCCCCATCGCCGTGACCGGCCGCACCCGAGCCGGCGGCGCCGGTCCCCATCACTTCCCGCGCCGCCGCCAATCCCGGCAGGATCAATGAAAACGCACACGCTGCCAGCATCACGCCGGCGCCGAAGCCCATCAGCCCATCCTGCGCGCGGTCACTGAGACTGCGGGTGCCGAGTGCCGGCAAGGTGCCCAGCGCGGTGGCGGCCGCCGCCAGCAGGCCGGCCTGCAGTGCCATGCCAATCACCGAGGGAGCGCTGCCGGGAGTCAGCAGAGCCCAGCCCTCCCGCATCAACAGCCCGGCGCCGGCCAGCAGGATGAACCAGCCCAGGATGCGACGCACTCGCCGGCCTGAGCCACTCGAACCGCTCGAACCGCCCGGGCCGCTCTCACGGCCATCACCGCCATCACGGCGCTGTTCGTCACGGTCCGGACCTCTCTCCAGATCGGGACCGTGATGCGCCGCGACGATGAGGTCAGAGTCCGCCATCCGTCAGCTTCGAGGGATCCAGCATCTGCTGGAGCGTGCTGCGGTCGATCTCGGTCATCTCCGCCGCCACATCCAGAATCGGCCGGTTCTCGGCATAGGCGCGCTTGGCGATGGCCGCGGCCTTGAGGTAGCCGATCTCGCGGTTCAGGGCTGTTACCAGAATCGGATTGCGCGCCAGCGCCTCCTGCAGGCTGCCGGTGTTGACGCGGAAGTCCTGGATCGCCTGGTCCGCCAGCGCGCGGGACGCGGTGGCCAGCAAGGCCAGGCTGTCCAGCAGGTTGTGGGCAATCAGCGGCAGCATCACATTGAGCTGGAAGTTGCCCGACTGGCCGGCGATGGTGATGGCCGTGTCATGGCCGATCACTTGCGCACACACCATCGTCACCGCTTCCGGAATCACCGGATTGACCTTGCCCGGCATGATGCTGGAGCCGGGCTGCAGCGCATGCAGTTCGATTTCCGCAAGGCCGGCCAGCGGTCCCGAGTTCATCCAGCGCAGGTCGTTGGCGATCTTCATCAACGTGACCGCGACGCCCTTGAGCGCGCCTGACAGCGCCACGGCTGTGTCCTGCGCCGACAGCGCGGCGAAGAAATCCGGCGCAGGGCGGAAGGTGAGGCCGGTGAGGCCGGACAACTCATCACAGAAGCGCTGCGCGAATTCGGGATGGGCATTGATGCCGGTGCCCACCGCGGTGCCGCCCTGGGCGAGTTCACAGACGGACGGCAGCAGCGCCCGCAACTGGGTGCGGCGGGCATCGACCTGCGCCATCCAGCCGCCCAGCTCCTGACCCAGGCGCAGCGGCATCGCGTCCATCAGATGGGTGCGGCCGGTCTTCACATGGTGGCCGTCGCTGGCGATCTTGTCCTTGAGCACCTGGACCAGATGGTCCAGCGCCGGCAGCAGCTCGCCCTGCAGCGTCTGCGCGGCGCTGATGTGCAGCACCGTCGGAATGCTGTCGTTGCTGCTCTGGCCCGCATTGACGTGGTCATTGGGGCTCACGGTCGTGCCGTTGCCCAGCAGCCGGGTGGCCAGGGTCGCCAGCACCTCATTGGCATTCATGTTGCTGCTGGTGCCGGAGCCGGTCTGGAACACTTCCACCGGGAAATGGCCCATCAGGTCCGGCGCCTGCAGCAACTGCGCGCTGGCCCGGTCAATCGCCTGGGCAATGTCTTCCGGCAACTGTCCCAGGCCCAGATTGGCACGGGCGGCCGCGGCTTTCTGCTGCAGCAGCGCCCGCACAAAACGTTCGGGCATCGGCTGCCGGCTGATCGCAAAATTGTTGACCGCTCGCTGCGTCTGGGCGCCGTAGAGGGCGTCGATCGGCACATCGATCTCGCCCATGCTGTCACGTTCAATGCGGGTGGCTGACTTCATCAGGATTCCTTCAAGGGACTTTGACTGAGGCACCACTGGAAGCGCTGTACGCGCGTCGCCAGCGCGTCATCGGCACGGGCCAGCGCCACCAGCGCGGCCAGGGGCCGCTGGAGCTGGTCGAGGCAGGCCAGACGCCAGTGCCAGGGTAGCAGCGGATTGTGGGCGGTGGCGTACAGCAGTCGCAAGGCCTGCTCCTGCGCCGGGACGGGCGCAAGCACCCCGCAGCCGATCAACTGTTCAGTGGCCAGCTGATGCTGGCGCAGCAGCACCGGGTCGTCGGGCGTCAGGCCGCAGGCGATCTTCAGACCCAGCCAGCGCAGGCACTCCACGCCCGGATGGTCGGCCGTGTTGCCCTGCGGGTCATCTGCCCGTGGGCTGGTGGGAAACCCTCCCGAACGGAAGAGGGACGAGGCGGGAACGGGCATCGACGGCATGGCGACTCCTGGCGACTGCAACCCCGGACACTCCGGCGGCAAAAACGGGCAGGACAGCTGGCGGGACGCTGGCAGGGAACACGCGGGAGAGGGCTGCACCGTTGTTGGGCAGGTGGCGCGCCTGAAAATTCCGCAGCAGGGACGGGGCGGGCACACGCGGGACGACGCGCCAGGACAGCCTTGGCGCAATCGCGTCCGCATGAGCCGGTCACCCGACCGCTGCACCCGATCCTAGATGAGAATGGCTCTCATCGACAAGCGTTTGGGTCGCGAAGTGCGCGGGCCGTTCAGTCAGATCAGTGCGAGGTCACGAGGCGCTGCCGACGGGAACACCCGCGCCAGGGCGGCATTGGACAAGCCGAACTGGCGCTGCCACAGCCCGCCGAGCACCGCGCGGTAGTCGTTGAGCACCGGATAGTCCCGGTTCTGGAACAGCGTGGTGGCCGTCAGCGGCACTTGCTCGCCAGCGACCGGGCCACCCTGGGCCAGCCCGCCGCCCAGCAGCCAGTAGACGCTGCCGTGGCCGTGGTCCGTGCCGCGATTGCCGTTCTCGCGAAAGGTGCGGCCGAATTCGCTGATCACCATCACCGTGGTCTGCCGCCACAGGCTGGGTCCCAATTCGTCGGCAATGGCTGCGAGGCCGCGGCCCAGTTCCTCGAAGCGCGACGCCAGCGCCCCGGTCGCGCCGCCCTGGTTCACATGCGTGTCCCAGCCGCCAATGTCGATGAAACCGAGGCTGAAGCGGCCGCGCATCAGCGTGGCAATGCGCCGCGCTTCCAGCTCGAAGCCCTTGGCGGGGATGGCATTGCGGCCGGCGGCATCCATCTCCTGCTTGAGCCGCTCGGGCGACAGGTCCCGCGCCAGTTCCTCACGCAGGGTCAGTCCTTCTTCGACATTGCCGGCCAGCGGCTGGCCCTGGTACATGCGGCTGATCAGATCGCGGCTGCGAGGATCGACCGCCGGCTTGGCGGTGTTGCGCAGCGCCGCATTGGCGATGCGGGCCGGGCCGCGGAAGGCGATCGGCAACTGGTCGGTGAAGGACAGCGCCTGCTGGGCATCCAGCTCTGCGGCGAGGCGATTGAGAAAACCGGAGTTGTAGTCCCGCGAGCCGGTCAGCGGCTGGCCCATCTCGATGCTGTCCTGCGTTTCGAAATGGCTGCGGGTGAGGTCGTCGGTACCGGCAAACGGGATGAAACGGGCCTGGCCTGCCAGCATCAGCGGATGGATGCTGCTGCGCAGCGCCGGATGCAGGCCCCAGTCGGCATTCACCGGCAGGGCCGTGTCCGTGCCCGGACCCGGCCTGGCGATGGCGATGCGGGGCCGCTGCTCGTAGTAGAAGCTGCTGGAGACGGGCACCAGCAGATGGGTGGCGTCATAACCGCCGCGCAGGAAGACCAGCAGGAAGCGCGGGCGGTCCTGGCCGGCTGCAAACAGGCGCGCGCCCGAGAGGCCCAGGGCGCCGGCCGCCGCGGCCTGCAGCAGGTGTCGTCGATGGATGAGGCTCATGAAAAACTCCTGCGGCTCATCGGTACATGAAATCCGGGCTGGACAGGTACAGGCTCAGCCATTGCTGCTGGGAGCCGGCCTGGGCCAGTGCATCGCGGGTGTTGGGGCCGACGGTCGCCAGCACCCGGGACTTGAGCGGGGTCAGGTCTGGCATCGGCACCGGCGTGTTGGTGCCGTCGGCCCGGAAGATCGGCGCCGCACCGCCGCCGATCTGGCGCGCCAGTTCAAAGCGGGTCGTCATCTGGCCGGCGCTGTTCCAGGCTTCATCCGTCAGCGGATAACCGTCCGGCGTCTGTTTGTCGTAGAGGCCCTGGCCGAGTCGCCGCAGCCAGTTCTGCAGCGGCTGGCTGTTGACCATCGGCCGGGACTCAAACCCGGCGCGCAGGCTGGAGAGCAAGTAGTGCTGCGGGTCCTTGAACTTCGGCGGCGTGCCGGGCGCAACAAAGGCCGGCGACAGGAGCAGCGGACGCAGCGTGGCGGGGATGTCGCCGCGGGTGCGCTGGAAGGCGCGGGCCATGTCGTCCACCAGCGCGGGCGGCGGTTGATCGCTCAGGAAAAACACCGCCAGCTTGCGGCTGATGTGCTGGGCGGTGGAGGGATGCGCCACCAGCAGGTCCAGCACTTCGTCCAGCTCCGCCGCGCCGCGTCCGCGGATGGTGTGGCCGAGGACCTGCTTGTCGCCGAAGTCGTGGCGTCCGGGGTGGAACTCGAAGAAGCCGTCCCGTTGGTAGAGCGCAGCAAGCCTGGGATTCAAGCGCGGCGGCTCGTCTTCGACGCGCACGCCAAAACCGGTCAGCACCCGCGCCAGTTCCTGCACGTCGCGCTGGGAGTAGCCGCCGTTCACCCCCAGCGTGTGCAGCTCCAGCAGCTCGCGGGCGTAGTTCTCGTTGATGGCACGCACGGCGTTCTGGTCGTTGTCCAGGTAACGCAGCATCGCCGGATGGCGGGCGACCGCGCCCAGCATGCGACGGAACGACCCCAGCGTCTGCGGACGCAGCGCGCGGTCTTCATAGTCCGGCAGCAGCAGTGCCACTTCCCGCTTGGCCTGATGCACATTGAAATGGTTGAACCAGAACCAGGCCATCTGCTCCAGCAATTGATGCTCGGAGTACAGCTGCCGGGTCAGTTGCCGGTCTCCCGCTTCACGCACGGATAGTTGGCGGCTGGTCTGGTACTGCTGCCGCAAGGCCACCCGCTGCGCTTCGTCGGCGGCCTTGTCGGCATTGCGGCGCAGGGCTTCTGCATCGCGCACCCGCAGCAGCGGATCGGTGCGGCTGATCTGCAAGGCGTCGATGCTGGCCTGGTAGGGCGGGGGCAGCTTGGTGGCGGGATGGGCCTGGAGCTGCTGCTCGACATAGCGCGGCCAGCCGAGCGCTTCAATGAGCGCCAGTTGTGATTGTGTGGCGCCCCAGCCGATGCGGTCGGCGGCGCGCTGGCGTTGCTGCGCATCCAGCGGCGCTGCCGCAGGGCCCGTGGCGCAGCCCGCCATGAACAGGCTGCCGCTCAGGCCGGCACCCAGTCCGAGGCCGCTGTGGAGCCCGGCGGTGGAGGCCGCGCCCGTCAGTCCACTGAGCCAGCGCATCGCGCCGCGACGGGAAAGTGTCAGCTTCGACATCATGGCCAGAGCATGCCGTGACCGAGCGGCGGCTGTCCACGGCCTTTGCGTTAATTCACCTCGCAACCGGCTGTTGCGTGAAGACTGCCACCGGTGGGCCCGATGGCAGCCAGATGAATCGGCACGTCAGAGCTCCGCTACACCCTTCACCCGGGCCACCGGCTTGGCCACCACGGCCACCGGCACCTCCGCCACGCGGCCGTGGAAGCGATCCAGCAGATCCTTCCATTGCGCGCGCACCGTCACCACATTCGCCAGCTTCACATGGCCGTAACCGCGGATGCCTTCCGGCAGACGCGCCAGACGCACCGCCGTGTCCAGCCGCTCGGCGCTCAGATGCGCCAGCAGCTCGTCCACCAGCGCTTCGTAGTCGCGCAGCAGCTGACGCTCCATCCGGCGCTCTTCGGTCTTGCCGAAGACGTCCAGGGCGGAGCCCCGCAGACCCTTGAAGCGGGCCAGCACCTTCATCGCCTTGAAGGTCCAGCCGCCGAAGGTGACCTTCTTGACGCGGCCGTCGGGGCCAGGACGTGCCAGCAGCGGCGGGGCCAGATGGAAGCTCAGCTGGTCCCAGTCCTCGAACTGGTTGCGCAGGGCCTGCTCGAAGCGGCCGTCGGTGTAGAGCCGCGCCACTTCGTATTCGTCCTTGATGGCCAGCAGCTTGGCGTAATAGCGGGCCACGGCGCGGGTCAGGCGCAGTCCCTTGCCGGCCTCGCCCAGCGCGGTTTCTGCGGCGCGCACCCGCTGCACCAGCGCCTCGTAGCGACGTGCATAGGCCTCGTCCTGGTATTCGGTCAGGAAGGTCTTGCGGCGGGCGATCAGTCCGCTGTCGCCATCGAGCTGGTCGAAGTTGAAGAACTGCACCGGCGTCGCGGTGGATCCGGCCAGACGCTCCAGTGCCTGCGGCGCGCCGATGGCCAGGCGACCCAATGCAAAGGCAGTCTTGTTGTTCTCCACCGCCACACCGTTGAGCTCGATCGCGCGCATCAACGAGGCCAGGCTCAGCGGCACCAGGCCGCGCTGCCAGCAGGCGCCCAGCATGATGATGTTGCTGGGCATGGTGTCACCCATCAGCCGCTGGGCGATGTCCTGCGCATCGATGCTGTTGATCAGGTCCGGCTGACCGCCCACCGCATGCTGCATCTTGGCCAGCAGCGCTTCCGGCTGCAGCGACGCATCCGGTTGACGGACGAAGGCGGCCGTCGGCAGTTCGTGGGTGTTGGCCAGGATGACGGTGCGGCCCGCCTTGACGGTGGCCAGGGCGTCCGCACTGGCACCCACCACCATGTCGCAGGCCAGCAGCACGTCGGCCTGCTGGGTGTCGATGCGGACCTGGTTCAGCAGGTCCTGCGTCGGCGCGACCCGCACGAACGACAGCACCGCGCCGCCTTTCTGGGCAAAGCCCATGAAGTCCAGCACCGAGCCCTGCTTGCCTTCCAGATGCGCGGCCATCGTGACCAGCGCACCCACGGTCACCACACCGGTGCCGCCAACGCCGGTAACCAGCATGTCGAACGGACCGGTCCAGGGCCAGGGCTTGGGCACGGGCAACGCAGCGATCTCGCGAGCGAGGTCCTCTGCGCCGAAGCCCGCCCCGGCGCGCTTCTTGAGCTTCGCGCCGTGCACCGACACAAAGCTGGGGCAGAACCCGTTGACGCAACTGAAGTCCTTGTTGCAGCTGGTCTGTTCGATCGCGCGCTTGCGCCCCCAGTCGGTTTCCACCGGCACCACCGACAGGCAGTTGCTGGCCTGGCCGCAGTCGCCGCAGCCTTCGCACACGGCTTCATTGATAAAGATGCGGCGCGGCGGGTCGGGGAACTCCCCCTTCTTGCGGCGACGGCGTTTCTCGGCCGCGCAGGTCTGGTCGTAGATGAGGACGGTCACCCCTTCGATCTCGCGCAGCTCGCGCTGCACCTGATCGAGCTGGGCGCGGTCGTGGAAGGTGGTGCCGGCCGGGAACAGGCCCTCATGGCCCTGGTACTTGCCGATGTCGTCGGAAACGACCACCAGCCGCTTCACGCCCTCGGCCTCGACCTGCCGCGCAATCTGCGGCACGCTGGTCTGGCCGTCCACCGGCTGACCACCGGTCATCGCGACCGCGTCGTTGTAGAGGATTTTGTAGGTGATGTTGGCCCGCGCCGCGATGGCCTGGCGGATGGCCAGATAGCCCGAGTGGTAGTAGGTGCCGTCGCCGAGGTTCTGGAACACATGTCGCTCGGTGGTGAAGCGCGAATGCGCCGCCCAGTCCACGCCTTCGGCGCCCATCTGGATCAGGCCCGAGGTGCCGCGCTCCATCCAGCTGGCCATGAAATGGCAGCCGATGCCTGCGAGCGCGCGGGAGCCTTCGGGCAGCTTGGTGGAGGTGTTGTGCGGACAGCCCGAGCAGAAGTAGGGCTGGCGGCGCACACCATCGGCGCCGTTGGAGAGCAGGCAGGGGGTGAGGAAGTCCACCACCAGATGGCGACGGTCCAGGGCCGGATTCAGCCGGGCCAGCCAGTCGGCGACCGTCGGCATGATGCGGGAGGGGCGCAGTTCCCCGAGCGCGCTGAGCACCGGTTGCCCATGTTCATCGGTCTTGCCGACGACGCGGGGCCGTTGGCTGTCCGGCAGGTGGAACAGCAGTTCCTTGATCTGCCGCTCGACCACCGGCGCCTTTTCTTCGATGACCAGCATGTCGGTCAGGCCCTGCGCAAATTCACGCAGGCGGGTCGGCTCCAGCGGGAAGACCAGGCCCACCTTGTAGACCCGGACGCCGGCGGCAGCCAGGGCATTGGGATCCAGGTCCAGCCGGCGCAGGACTTCCATGAAGTCGTAATGCGCCTTGCCGACAGTGACGATGCCCAGCGTCGCGCGCGGGCTCACCACCACGTGCTTGTCGATGGAATTGACTCGGGCGAAGGCCAGCACCGCATCGATCTTGTGGGCGAGGCGGGATTCAAGCTCCAGGGACGGCAGGTCCACCGGGCGGATGTGCAGGGAGGTCGGCGGGGTGTGGGGGACGGGCTGTTCGAAGTCCAGCGGGACGGCGTCCAGATCGACCGTCATGCCGGATTCGACGACTTCCGAAATCGCCTTGAAGCCGACCCACGCGCCGGAGAAGCGCGACAGCGCCCAGCCGTACAGCCCGAACTCGAGGTACTCGGCCACATTGGCCGGATGCACCAGCGGCATCGACCAGGCCTGCAGGGCGAGATCACTCTGGTGCGGGGTGCTGGAGGAAACACAGCCATGGTCGTCGCCGCAGACCACCAGCACGCCGCCCTGCGGCGAGGTGCCGTAGACGTTGCCATGCTTGAGCGCGTCGCCGGACCGGTCCACGCCGGGGCCCTTGCCGTACCACATGGCAAAGACGCCATCGACGGTGCGCTTCGGGTCCAGCGCCACGCGCTGCACGCCCAGGCAGGCGGTGGCCGCGAGGTCTTCGTTGATGGCGGGCAGGAAGTTCACCTGCGCCTCGTCCAGGAACTTCTTGGCCTTCCACAGCTGCTGGTCCACCATGCCCAGCGGGCTGCCGCGATAGCCGGAGACGAATCCGGCGGTCTTCAGGCCCTGGCGCTCGTCCATGCGCTTTTGCATCAGCAGCAGGCGCACCAGGGCCTGGGTGCCGGTGAGGAAGACCTGTCCGCTGGTGGCAGCCAGGTTGTCGGAGAGTTTGTAGGGCCGCAGCGCCAGGGCACCGGTCTCGGCGGGCGGCTGCGACTCGGCGGCAACGGCGGTGGCGGCTTGCGCGCCCGCGGAGGAGGAAAGCGGGTGCGTCTTGCTGACGTCTTGTGAGCTGGACATGGCCTGTCTCCGGGCGGTGGGCCCGCTGATGGGGAAAAAGGCATTCTTGATGAGCGGTGAGTGTCAAACTTGCCTGCTTCTCTCCCGAGCCCTACGATCTTGAGTGGAAAAAACTCAAATTAGCGTGAAATGGCAAAGGAATCTTCTGACGTCGCCTTGGACCGGGCCACACGCCTGATCCTGGAGGCGCTGCAGCAGGACGCCAGCCTCAGCACCCAGCAACTGGCGGACCGCGTCGGCTTGTCCGCCACGCCCGTCTGGCGACGGGTGCGAGAGCTGGAAGAACGGGGAGTCATCCGCCGCCAGGTGGTGCTGGTGGACCGGGAGCAACTGGGGCTGTCCATCTGCGTGCTGGCCAATGTGAGCCTGGTGCGGCACAGCGAAGGGGCGGTGGAAGCGTTCGAGGCGATGGTGGCGGCCAGCCCGGAGATTGTGGAATGCCAGGCCATCACCGGTGAGGCGGACTACGTCATCAAGGTCGTCGCTCCCGACATGAAGGCCTACGACCAGTTCCTGCAGACCAAGATCTTCAAGGTGGCCGGGGTGCACAGCGTGCGCAGCAATGTGGTGCTGCGGGAAGTGAAGTACGAAACCGCCATGCCGGTGCCGTGATTCCGCATTGGCCGGGCTGGCGGGCTATGTCATGCTCGCCGCATGTTCACCGTCTACGGCACTTCCGGAAAGATTTACACCGGCTCTCTGGAGCAGGTGCGTGATCTGGCGCCGGTGCAGGCGGTGGCCCGAACCCGGGCGGTGGCGCCCATCGCGCAGCAGGAGCCGGGCGAACCGTCGTCAGTGGCCGTGCGCCTGGGGCAAGGGCAGGGCGGCAGCAGCGGCGGAAGCGTACCGACCGGACCCAACCGACCGGAGCAGACCTATGCCGCGCATGAGGCACTCGCCGCCTACGGCGCACCCGCGACGGTGCGGCAACCCTTGTCCCTGGTGCGGCAACTCATGAGCCGGCGGCTGGTGAGTGTGCGGTCGGGCGTTTCGCTGCGGCGTGCCTGGGGAGTGTTGGCCCGCGCGGGCGTGGGGCAGGCGCCGGTGCTGGGCCCGCTAGGCGAGGTGATGGGGTTGATCACCCGCGCCGACCTGCTGCGCGGCTTGTCCGACGATCTCAGCCAGATGGGCGAAGTGACCTTGCGGCTGGATCAGCCGGTCGATGAGGTTATGTGGACCCCGGTGCCGGCCGCGCAGGAAGAGACCCCGGTGCGCGAGGCGGCGCAGCTGATGATGGACCTGGGACTGCCGGGCCTGCCGGTGGTGGACGAGACCGGCCATGCGCTGGCCTTTGTGTCCCGAAGCGATCTGCTGCGGGCGCTGACGCACGAGCCGCCGCTGGATCTGTGGTCCTGAACCCCGTTTTGAGACGCTCCTGAGCGGTCCGCGCCGGGCGACCTCAATAACGCTTGTTGTACTTCTGCGCCGCTTCGAGTTCCAGCGCCTGCTGGGTGCGCCAGTCGGTGCAGACGAAGACGCCGTCCTCGAAGACGATGTCGGGCAGCGATCCGTCGCCATGGGCCATCCGCCCATCCTTGCAGATCATGCTGCTCTGGGCACTGGACTGATCCGACAGGGCCTTGCCCACCGCCATGCTGTCCCGGGTGAACAGCGCCAGCGTCGCCATGCCGATCAGCAAACCCATCACCAGCGTCACGCCGCCAACGATGTCCATGATGTCCCGCATCGCCGACGGCGGCTTGACCGTCGTGGGCGACAAGCGCTGGCCCGACGCAAAGCTCACCGCTTCCACCGTTCCGGCCTGGGGCGCGGGGCGGGCAGACGAGCGGGAATACGGCGAGGGGCGGGTGGATGCGCGGGTCGTGGCCATGTTCATCTATCGATCGGACGGCGGTGCGGGCCGGACGGCGGGGCAAGCACTGCCACTACGGGCAGGTGTCGAACGAACCATCCAAGCCTACTAGGCGACCGGCCTTGGCAATCACTTAAATGCGGGGTCGATCCCCAAAAATGCACGGGGCAGACGGGTGCTTGCCGTTGGTTACAGTCGTTGCAGAATTAAGATTTTGGCGCTCAAGAAAACCATTTTTGGTGCGCCAACATGTCCGACTCCGAATCCCCTTCTTCAGTGGCAGGCGCGCACCATGCGCTGCACAAGCTGTCGCAGGAACTGCCGGATGCCTGTGAGCGTCTGGATTACGTCAAGCGCATGACCGACCAGGCCGCCAGCAAGGTGCTGACGCTGGTGGATGCCGCGCAGGACGATGCCGAAGCGGTGCGGCGACAGGGGAGTGAGCTGTCCGAGTCGCTGCAGCGGCTGGCGGTGTCGCCGGAGCTGAGTGTGGAACGCGCGCGAGCCATGATGCGGCTGTGCGCCGCGTATGCCGCCAGTGCGGCGGGGTTTGCGGAACGGGTGAAGGGCCTGCAGACCGAGATCATGATGGCGCAGGACTTCCAGGATCTGTCCGGTCAGGTGATCAACAAGGTGCTCGGCATGTTGCGGCCGGCGGAGGCGCCGCTGCAGGACCTGCTGGCGCAGTACGAGGCGGCCGGGCCCACGGTGGAGGAGCAACTCGCCGGGGTGCAAACCCCCGACAAGGCCCTGCAACAAGACGACGTGGACGCCCTCCTCGCGGAGATGGGGTTCTGAAGCCCCCGGCCTGATTCGCGCTGAACGCGCTCGGTCAGTCCGCCCCCCGAGGGGGCGCGCAGGCCACCTTGGGGCGGCCCGGCGGTGGCCTGCCATCACTCAGTAGGGCTCCCGCGCTCATGGAGGCTGCTCGTGGAGCATCGGGTGGGGCATCACTGCCACAGCAGCGGATCGAGCTCGTAGAAGCGGCGCAGTTCGGCATAGACCGCCGGATGGGCCTGGGCGAGGGCGGCGGGCTGGCAGAAGAAGCGCTCGCTCGCGACAGCAAAGAATTCGGCCGGTTCGGTAGAGGCGTAATCGCCCAGTGGATCGGGCTCGCCGGCCTCCAGCCGCGTGCGCAGCACCGCAAAGCTGTGCTGCATCACCTGCGCCCAGCGCGCCTGCCGGCCACGGTCCCCCAGCAGCGGCGCGCCGTTGGCAAAGCCCTTGTCCTGGTCCAGCTGATGGGCAAACTCATGCACCACAACGTTCTGCCCCGCGTCAGGGGAAGCCGCCTCCCGCTGCACATGGTCCCAGGACAGCACCACCTGCCCTTCGCCCCAGCTCTCCCCGCTCAGCACCTGGCGCTGCTGCATCTGCAACGGCCCCTGCTGCCGCACCCGGTCCACAATGAATGCGCCCGGATAGACCAGCACGCTGTGCAGCCGCGGGTAATACCCGCGTGAACGGCCCAGCAGCGGCAGACAGGCCAACGCAGCAATCGTCACACGCACTTCATCGGTGATGATCTGGCCGGCACAGCCAATGAACTGTTTTTCGGCCAGAAACACCTGCATCTGTCGCTTGAGCCGCAATTGCATGTCGGTCGGCAGACGGGCCACCTGCGGCACATTGCGGCGCAAGATCGCCCGCCACGGCGCCGGAAAGGCCCGCGCCCGCAGCCGCGAACGGCGCCAGATGACCCGCCAGGGCTGACTGGCCCACCAGCCGCACAGCAGCAACGCCCCCAGCACCAGCAGGATCAGCCCCATGACTTGCGCCTCATGATTCGGCCCTCGACCAGCGCTGGGACGTCACTTCGGGTTGAAGCGAACCGGTCAGGCGCTTGCTTTCAACATGCATGGCTGAGCCAGCAATTTCAAGTGGGTGAGGTCCGCGCAGTCGTGAGGGAACGAAACTCCCGCGCCGGGGCGCCCCTGCGCCGCTCGCCATAAGCCCGTTGAAGCAGCCGCCAGGAGGGGCGTTACATCCCCAGCAGGCGCACCGCGACATTTGAACAGCCGCCGGGCGACAGGCGCACGCGCTGGGCGCTGATTGCGCAAGGGGCAAGACCCGGCCCCGGACAATCGTGTGATCGGCCGCCGGTCGAGATTCTTGAGCCACAGACAAAAGAGAGACGGCCGGCGCACGGGCGCCGCCGCAGACCGGTTTGACGCTGACGGAGATCATCGCCACGCCCTTGAGGACCTCACCCTTCGATGTGAGTCCCCTGCGGCAATACCAGGCCCAGCAGGCGCAGGCCATGCGGGACGGCCCCCAGCCTTCGGTGGTGCTGCGTCTGTCGCCCTACGTCGGCAGCACGCCGCAGCAGGACTACACCGCGCGCCAATGGGCAGACGTCACGAGCGGCGAGCACCCCATCGCTGCGCCTGCCGCTCCGGTATCGGCGGTGCACACGCCCGCCCATACCCGGGCCACCTACACGCCAGTGAGCGGTCATGACATCACTGTGTCGGTTGACCTCGGACCTGTGTTGTGGAACCGGGTCGAGCGGGGCGGCGTCGGCCAGCTCATTGATGTCACCGCCTGAGCAACATCCCCCAACACTCCCCCTGCAAGCTCAGAACAAGCCGCTGCGCTGCAGGCACTAGAGCGCGTCATTTGCTCTTGATGCCGTTGCATGGTGCCGCTGTATTCCCTGTCGCTCTCTTCTGGCGTGCCGGTGCAGGAGGAAACGTGGGACCCGGGCACGGGTCCCGCGGCCATCCCCTCCTGCGTTGACAGTTTCTCCACCGCCTGGCGTGCCCTTCATCACCTGAGGCAGCGCCTGACGACCTGTCGGGACGCCCACTGCGCTGTGCAGCTGGATCGCGCAGACCATCGCTTCATGGCGAAGATGCTCGATGCCATCGACCCGCATGCATTGCCAGCGGACAGCCGCGAACTGCTGGTGCGCTGGCAACACCTGACCGCATGTCAGGCAGCGGAGCCCGATCAGTACCGGGTCTTCACCCATCTCGAGCAGCTGTCCCTGAGGGAACTGATCCAGCTGCTGAGCGACGTGCAGGCGGTGAACTGCCGAGCCACGCGCGGCGGCTGGCGGCCGGCGAACAGCCGGGAAGCGCAGGATCAGCGTCATCTGCTCAACTGGATGAATGCGTCGCGGCCGATGCGGGATGCCGGGCCGCATGCCCGGACCGAATCCTTGCAGCGTCTGATGGCCGGGCGCCAGCTGCTGTATCAGGCCGCCGGTCTGAGCACCGACCTCTGCCTCGGGTCGGACCAGACGCCTCCCCGTCTCCCGGAAGCCGCGCTGCTGCGCGACCTGCTGGCGCCGACCACACGTGCCCATGTCGCATTGCCAGCGGATGCGGCCGCCGTCCCGGGCCTCCTGGACCTGTTGCTTCTGCTGCCCGTGCGGACCTGGCGCCTGCAGGACCTGCGCACGCTGGACGCCCTGCTGCAGTCGGATTCGCCTGCCGTTCGCTCGCTGGATCTCAGCGGCCTGTCCGCACCCTTGCGCCCGGAGGCGCGGGCGCTGCTGAACCGCGCGATCGAGCAGCTTCACAACCTGCACGCCGTGCGTCTGCCGGCGGGCACCCCTGGGGATGTGCTCCCGTCGTCCTGGCGGTCCGCCGATGATTCACGGGGTGTTGTCTTCCTGCGCACCGGCCGTCCGGACGGATTGACCCTGCTCGATGACGCGGTGAAGGCCTGGGGCGGAGCGCCCTTCACCACCGCGATGCCGATCGCGCGCATCGCCAGCGATCCGGACGCCGCAGCGCTGCTGCACTGGACTGCGCTGGCCGGCCATGCCTGCGCCCACACACCGGAGGGGGCTGGCCTGGGCAGGGCAGTCCTGCGCATGCTCAACGGCGCGGCCGCAAGCCCGCTGCGTCTGCAATGCCTGGCCGATGCACTGCGGCAAGCCCCCCCCGGCCCGGACGCGTCGCCCGCTCATTTCACCGTCTCGCTGGCGGCCGCGCTGCTGTCGGAACTCAAGCTCGGCGTACCGGTCACAGGCCTCGGCGGTCGGCGGCCGTTGTCGCCGGACCCGGCAATGGCACGCAAAGAATGAGGAGGGAATGCAGAGGTGTCCGGGAACCCGCACCCCACTTCGATTGACGCTGAAAAAGCCTTGGGAAAGCGTTGAACAGCACGGGTTGTCTTGTGCCACTGAGCGGCGTCGGCGTTGTCCGCAGTGTCCGGCCATTGGATCCACACGGTCTTCACCGTGCGCGATCCGTGGTCCCCCTTCTGTTCCCTCAATTGGGCCCATTTACGATGTATCCCTCTCCCACGCATTCGCCCCTTGCGACAGGCAACGTTACTGCGATGGCAGCCGCCTTCTCAGCACCCCCGCAAGGCCCGGCGGCGACTCTCGGTGCCGGGGCAACGGCCTCCCCCGCGACAACGCCGACCGCACACGATCCAGAGACCTGGACGAGCCTTGCCAATCTGACCCAGATCATCGACAAAATGCGGGAGCAGGTCGGCCAGGTCACCCTGGCCAGGACGGATCTGTCCCGTCTGAACACGGCACTGCAACAGGCCGATCCCGTATGCCTGCCGCCCGACCGCCATGCGTTGATGAACGAATGGCGGGCCGAGCTGCAGCATGCACTGGCCGTCCCGGACGAAGGCGCCAAGCCCCGCGTGGTGGCGGGGGGCGAGCGGTTGACGAGCCTCCTGAGCCTGCTGCGGGATGTGCAGATCACGCACAGCCGTCCCGCCCTGCAAGCCCGCTCGGACTCCAGCCAATGGGAGTCACTGCCCCCCTCCAAACAGAACCACATGCGCAAGCTGGGTGAATGGATGAGTGAAGGCAGCGGTGCTCAACGGGCGGCTCGCACGGCGTTTGGTCGCCAGGTCGCCCTGCAGTACGCCGGGTTGTCGAATGAATTGAAGGTCGGCGCCACCGGCGTTCCGCTGGACCTGCCTCACGCGGATGTGCTGCATGGCCTGATGAATCCGAGCACACGCGCCCACGTCACGCTGGCGGGGCCGGTGGGAGGCCGAGACCTGGAGCACTCGCTGTCCGCGCTGCCGCTGCGAACCTGGCATGTCAACGACACCGACCATCTGCGATGGGCGGTCCAGCAAGCGCCTGTCAACCTGCAGACCCTGGACCTCCATGACTGGGAGGGCGATCTCGATCTCGAAGCCGTGAGCCTGCTGAGTCAAGCGGCTGAGGCGATGCCGAACCTGGCGAGCCTGATTCTGCCGTCACGCGTCGATGGGTATGTCCTGGGCGATGCGTGGGAAGCCTCACCGGGCGCCAGTGGCTGGACCTACAGCCTCAAGGACCGGCCCGATATCCTGTCGCTGCTGGATGCGGCCGTGGCGAGCCTGGACGGGCATGTGCTCGGCACCCGCACTGCCATTCGACACGTGGCGAACAAGGCCGATGCCGCCTGCCTGCTGGCGTTCGCCGAGCGATTGAGCGCCCATATCGACTTCCGCCTGGGTGCCTTGCTGCTTGACATGTTTACCCGCGCAGCCACGAGTGACGAGGACCTGCGGGGCTATGCGGAAGCGTTGCGCAAGGCCCAGAAGCAGGGACTGGGGCCCGTCGAGACGATGGACGCGGTGCAGGAGCCAATGGCGGCGCGCGTATCCACGGCGGCCCAGCTCGGGGCCGAAGCGCCGCGAGCAGGTGTCTGGGCGGGGACTGTGAGTCGTGAGACGACCCCCGTGGCTGGTCCTGCGCCCGCCGCCGTATCCCGACTGGCCGCAGACATTCCCTCCCGCACTGCCGACCGCCGACCGGCGGTGCCCCCACGCGTCGCCTCGTCGGCGACCCTACCGTCCCGGGGGCACGACACGGCCGTCAGGACCGCCGCCGCGGAGACACCTGCCGCCGCCGCGTCGCCGCCCTCCACAACCGTGCAACGGCGCTTCCAGGGCGCTCCCGTGCTCACGCTTCAACGGCCCCCAAGGCCCACGTTGGCGCCATTGAACCGGTCAAAGCCGGCGCCGGTCCACGCGTCCTCTCCGGCGCAGACCGTCGTACGCTCGAAGGTGCCTCCGCCACCGCCGCCTCGCGTGAGCAGTGTGCCGACGTCCCTCGCCCTCGCCACAGCCCGGGCCACGTCCGAGTTCTTCGCCTCCAGCGGGCTGGCCTTCGAGCAGCCGTTCAGCCCGATCAGCCTGGACGGCGCCGACAACGAAAGCGTCGGCCCGCACGGCTCCGGCTTCGAGACGGATGTCAGCGGACTGGACAGCCCGGACGGATGGCCCCTGCCACCGTTTCCCGAGGCCGCCGAGTCCTCGCCGGAGCTGTCTTCTCAGGCCGCACCCTTCCGGCCGGCACCGCCGCCGACGCTGGCCGACGACAGCGCGATCAGCGCGAGCGACACCGAGTTCGCGTCGAGCACGCTGGAGAGCTCGGTCTCGGTGCAGAGCATGGTGTGGAAGCCGGCATCCAGGCCATCGGCAGCGGGACCGGCATGGGCTTTCACTGCAGCGGCAGCCCCAACGAGGACCATTGATACGCCGGCGCCCGCATGGGCTCGATTTCCCCGGCCGACTGCGGTGCCACCCGCCCCGCCGCGGCGAGCACCGCAGCTGGCCTCCAAAGCGACGACCGTCGGCACGCTGAACCTGACCCCGCCCGGGTCCTCGAGAGCCCCGACCGTCCAGGCATCCAGGCGCGAGCGCGACATCGAGCTCGCGGCTCTGCGGGCCCCCAATGCGGAGCGAAGGCTGGAACGTGCCGCGATTGAGGCGAAGCTGACGCAGACGCTCAAGCGCTGAGGCGGAACGCCGACCCCGGCAAGGCGGGGTGCAACTGTGCTTCGCCCAGCTGACGGCCGCTGTTGCGGCGCCCGTCCGGATCTGCCTCGCAGGCCGGACTGGGCCAGTTCCGCTGGCAGTGCCGAAGCTCAGTCCGGATCGATGGACTTGCTGTCTTTGCGGTGTGGTTCCACCGCGTCTGCTGGATCGTCTGCTTGGCGGTTCGGGAGCGCTTCATCGGCGGCCGGATCTTCGTTTTCTTCGAAGTCTTCGGCGTTGCCGGACACTGCGAACTCGTCGGAGTATTCGAGGTCTTCGTCGTCCTCGTCGTCCTCGACCTCCTCGTCGTCCTCAGCACCTTGCGCCATCCGCTGCCGGTCCGCATCCCGCGTGCCGCGCAGCGCCAGTGCCTTCTGCGCTTCCTTCTCCAGCCGCCGTGCCTCGACCTCGGCGGCGGCCTGCTCCGTCCAGTCCGCGAACTCTTCGGGCGTCTCGAGCGTGATGCGGCCAAGCTGACCCTGTCTCAGGTCATACAGCAGCACTTCCGCCGCCTTCTGCATGTTGATGCGTCCACCGCCGAGCACCGCGCCACGGCGTTTGCCGATGGCCTCCAGCAACTCGGTCTCGCTCAGCTCATCGCGCGCGGTGATCTGGTAGCGCGATTGCAAGGCCTGCGGATAGTGGCGACGCAGATAGGCCAGCAGGTCCAGCGCCACGATCTCTTCCTCGAACGCATTGCGGCCTACGGCGCCGCTGGCTGCCAGGTTGATGCCGGCCTGCGGCACTTCGATCTTGGGCCACAGCATGCCGGGCGTGTCGAACAGGTAGACGTCCTTGTCCAGGACGATCTTCTGCTCGGTTTTGGTGATGCCGGGCTCGTCGCCGGTCTTGGCCATGCGCTTGCCCACCAACGTGTTGATGAGCGTGGACTTTCCCACGTTGGGAATGCCGCAGACCAGCACCCGCAGCGGCTTGTTCATGCCCCCGCGGTTCGGCGCAGCGGCCCGGCATTCCTGGGCCAGTGCGCGGGCCAGGCCCGGCATGCCCTGGTGGATGGCAATCGCGCGGGTGTCCGGCTGTGCACGGTAATGCGCCAGCCAGGCCTCGGTACGGGCCGGGTCGGCCAGGTCCTGCTTGTTGAGCAGCTTCAATGCGGCCCGGCCGGCGGTCAGCTGCGCCAGCAGTGGATTGGCGCTGCTCGCCGGCACGCGCGCGTCTAGCAGTTCCACCACCACGTCGATCCCGCTTTTCATGCGCTCACGGATTGCGCCCCGGGTCTTGTGCATGTGCCCGGGAAACCATTGGATAGCCATGGGGCGATTGTCCGCGATCGCGGACCCGCCCCGAAAGGCTCAATGGTGGTGCGGGTGTCCGCCGGTGTCGGCGGCTGCAGCGGAGGCGGCTGCGGAGGCCGCGGAAGCGCTGGCTTCCGACGCTTTTGCCGCCGACGCCTTGCCGTCAGACGGGGCCATCGGCTGCATCATGGGCCGCCGCAATGCGGTGATGGTCAACTGGCCCTGCGGCGCTTCCGCCTGGAATTCGATCCGGTCGCCGGGCTTCATTGCCCTGAGCTGCTCGGCGGTCAGCAGGCCCGGCTTGAGGCGGAACACCATCGTCATCGCGCCCATGTCCAGATGCGGGATGTCGCCGTGGCGCACCGTCAGGCGGCTCTGGGCGGCATCCACCCGCCGAATCTCGCCAGCCACCCAGGTCTGCGGAGCAGCGGTGGCGGAATCGGACCCGGCGGGGGTGACCGTCTGGGCCTGTGCGGCGGAGAGGGGCAGCAGGACGGCCAGGCCGGCGCAGAGCATCAGGGTGGTCGCGGCGCGTGCCGTCCTGGAAGCGGGGACGGTGCGGGCGTGTGTGTGTTGGGTTGTCATGAGGGAAATTCCAATCAAGCTTGAGAGAGGCGTCAATCGGTCAGGGTGGATGCGAGTCAATGGTCATGACCGCCATGCCCGCCCGGCTTGCGGACCTGGAGCGGGGGTGTCCTGGGGGAGGCAGGTCCGGACGTCGGCGACGATGCGGACGACGGGGAAGATGCCGGCGCTGCGGAGGGGGCCGGCGGCGCATCCGCCTCCGACACCCGCCTCGCCACGGTGCCCGCCGGTGCGCGGAACCAGCCCGGATCACTGTAGTCCCCGGGCTTCTGATCCGGTCGCACCTTCAGCACGCTGAACATCCCGCCCATTTCCAGCGGCCCGTGGGGCCCCGTGCCGGTCATCATGGGCGCGGTGTTCTCCGGCAAGGGCATCGCCATCGCTCCCATGTCCGCCATGCCTTTGTCACCCATCGTCATGTAGTCAGGAATGATGCGGTTGATGCGGCTGGCCAGCCCCTTGTGGTCGACGCCGATCAGGGTGTCGACGTTGTGTCCCATCGCATTCATCGTGTGGTGGCTCTTGTGGCAGTGGATCGCCCAGTCGCCGGGCTCGTCCGCAATGAATTCGATCTGCCGCATCTGACCCACCGCCACATCGGTCGTGACCTCCGGCCAGCGCGCGGACGGCGGCACCGGTCCACCGTCGGTCCCCGTCACCTGGAACTCGTGACCGTGGATGTGGATCGGATGATTGGTCATCGTCAGGTTGCCCACCCGCACACGAACCCGGTCGCCCTGGCGGACATTGAGCGAGTCAATGCCAGGGAAGGCGCGGCTGTTCCAGGTCCACAGATTGAAGTCGGTCATCGTCATGATGCGCGGGGTGTAGCTGCCCGGCTCGATGTCGTAGCTCGCCAGGAGCAAGCAGAAATCTCGCTGCACCTGCGCAATGTGGGGATGACGACCCTTCGGATGGGTGATCCACAGACCCATCATGCCCATCGCCATCTGCGTCATTTCGTCGGCATGCGGGTGATACATGAAGGTGCCGGGCCGGCGGGCTTCGAACTCGTAGACGAAGGTCTCACCCGGCTTGATGGCGGGTTGGGTAAGGCCTGACACGCCGTCCATGCCATTGGGCAGGCGCTGGCCGTGCCAGTGCACGCTGGTGTGTTCCGGCAGTCGGTTGGTGACGTAGATGCGCACCCGGTCCCCTTCCACCACCTCGATGGTGGGGCCGGGCGACTGACCGTTGTAGCCCCAGAGCCGGGCGGTGCAGTCGGGCGCTATCTCCCGCTCCACCGGCTCGGCGACCAGATGGAACTCCTTGACGCCATTGCGCATGCGCCAGGGCAGGGTCCAGCCATTGAGGGTGACCACCGGCTGGTAAGGGCGACCGTCCGGCGGCAGCAGCGGTGCAGCGGTATCGGCGGTGGTGCGGATCACGGGTTCGGGCAGGCCGGCCAGCGCTGCGCGGGCGACGCCGGTGGCGCTCACGGCGGCCATGCCGGCAAAAAGATGTCGTCTGGAAATCATGAAGGTTGCTTGCGGCCGGTCAGTGAGCGGAGGCGCCGTTGCGAGGGGGCGTGGTCGCGGATGCGTCGCCCGCGGTGGCGCTACGAAGCGCGCCGGCGCCGTCGAGCGGACCCAGCAGCGATTGGGACAGATCGGTCTCCGCCAGCCAGTAGTCGCGTTCCGCTGCAAGGCTGGCCGTCATCAGCCGGGCCTGCTCACGCGCGTCCGCCAGCAGGTCGTTCACCCCCAGCAGCATGCCGTTGTAGCGGAGCAGGGTTTCGTCGGAGATCTGCCGGGCCAGCGGCAATACCTCCTGCTGATAGCGCCGGGCGGTGCGCCAGGCCTGGTCGGCCCGCAGTTGCGCGTCGCGCACCTCGGCCTGGGCGTCGAGGGCGACCTGGGCCGTCTGTGCGAGCGATTGCTCATAGGCCTGTCGCGCCCGCGCAGTACGCGCCTGGCCCCAGTCGAAGAGGGGCAGCTCCAGACTGAGGCTGGGGCCGTGCTGGGTGGGTTCGGTGTTGCTGCGATTGTTCTCGTAGCCCACTTGCAGGACGTTCACCAGGCGCGTCTGGCGGGTCAGTCCCAGCGAAGCGGCGAGCTGGCTGCTCTGACGCCGGGCGGCCTGGATGTCCAGGCGCTGATCGATCGCCTGCTGCTCCAGCGCCGGGGTGCTGCGACGACTGTCGGGGACCGGGGGCAACTGCTCCGGCAGGCGCAGCGAGGCGGCGGCGGCGCTGTCCAGCCCCAGCGCCCGCAGCAGGGCCGAGCGGTCGCGGGCGGCCTGCAGGCGCGTCTGATCGACCCAGAGCCGTGCATCGGCCTGGACGGCCTGTTCACGGGCCAGGCGATAGGCGCTGATGTTGCCTGCCTTCTGCATCCGCAGCGCGAGTTCGGCGCCCGCTTCGGCGGCGTCAAGCACCGTTTGGGCGTGCTGCAGTTGCGCCTGCGAGGCCACGGCCTGAATCCATGAACGGCGGGCCTGAGCGGCCACGGCCAGCACCTGCTGCGCGGCTTCCAGCTGCTGGCGCTCCAGCGCCTGGGTGGCGGCGGTCTGGCGAGCCCCGCGGCCGAGCAGGGCGGTGAGATTGAAGAAAAGGCCGCGTTCGATTTCGGTTTCTTCGCCGCGTACCAGGCGACCCAGATTGAGCACGGGATTGGGCCAGAGCAGGGCCTGGACGCGGTCCGCATCCGCCATGCCCAGGCCGTACAGCGTGGCCTGGAGGCCGCGGTGGTTGAGCAGGGCCAGTTGCACGGCCGCCTGCGCATCCAGCGGCTGGGCGAGCAGGGCCTGGCTGCGCTGCTGCGCCGTGTCTCTGGCCTGCTGGTTCTGCTGCCAGGGCAGGTCGGCCTGCCAGTGGTCGCGGGTCAGGGCCTGGACCGGGGCGACGGCCTGATCCGGCTGCAGGCTGGTACAGCCCGCAAGCCCCAGCAGCACCAGCGGCACGAGCAGTACCGGGAGGCCGCCGGGCGCCTTCAGCGCGGACGGAAAGTGGAAAGAGGGAGACATGACGTCCTCGTCAGCAAGGGCGCGCGGTGAAGCGCACCAACACACTCGCGGCGGCTCAGCGGGAGCCGCACAGGGATAGGTTCAGGCGAGGGAGAGCTTGGGCGGACGGTCCGGGGTCGACGGCTGGCGTTCCAGCAGGGCGGTCGGCACGGCGGCGGGGAGCGTATCGGCCAGCGGTGTGGCGGCAACGGTCAGCGGCATGACCGGCAGGGCGACGCCGATGCAGCACTGGGCGCAGAAGCTGCAGCCGTGATGCGAGTCGGTCGAATGGTCGGCCGGGGCGGCGAAGTGGGACGGGGCAGCCGAGGCCGCGCTGGCATGTGCAGCGGTATTCCTGGCATCTCTCGCGTTCGCGGCATCCGTATCGTGACAGGGCAGGGCTTGCGCATCGGTAGCGACGGCCGGGGCCTGCATGTCATGCATGCCATGCGCTGGCTGCATGGCGTGCGCGCCATGAGCGGGGGGCATCGCCGTGGTGATGGCCGTGGTCACGGGCGCAGCCATGCCCATTTGCATCGTCACTGCCAGTGCGCCTTGCAGCGGCAGGCAGAACGCCATCAAGGCGAGCACCAGCCAGCGGCTCCAGGAGAGCCGGCGTGAGGCGGAGGAGTGCTGCGATCGCATGACCGTTCAAGTGTAGATCACACCGCTTCCCGTGTCAGGCAGCGCCTTATGCATCTTCCTCACGTTGAGACCGGCCAAAAAAAGCCGGTGCATCCACCGGCTTTCCTTGATCAGTCTTCGTTCTTGAAGACCAGCTTCACTTCGTGCGTCTGCTTTTCGCCGCTCGGCTCAAAGCGCCAGTCCATCAGGGCGCGGGTCACGGCCTTGTCGAAGACCTTGCGCGGTTCCGCTTCCAGGATTTCCACGCCCGAGACCTTGCCGTCCGGATCGATGTTCATCTTGGCGCGAACCGAACCGGTGCTGATCGACTGACGCGCTGCTTCCGCCGGGAATTCAGGCGGCACCTTCTTGATGATCTTCGGCGTGGCGTGGGCGCCCACCGCCAGCAGCATCGCTGCGGCCAGGCCGATCAGGCCGCGGGTCATGGACTTCGTGTTCAGGAGTGTGCTCATCGGGGACCTCGTACGTCTTGGAGCTGATTCATCCGGCCGGATGGGCCGGAAGGGGTCATTGAGGGGAGAGGGTCAGGCTCGGAAGAAACCGACTGCGTTCACCAGACGGGTCGAGCTGTCGCGCAGCGAGTCCGTCGAGCGCGACAGGGCTTCCACCAGCGTCGTGTTCTGTTGCGTGGTGCGGTCCAGTTCGTTCATGGCGTTGTTCACCACGCCGACGCCTGCCGCCTGTTCCTGGGCCGAATGCGAGATCTCTTCGATCAGCTGGCCCATGTTGTTCACTTCGTCCACCACCGATCGGATGGTGGCGCCGGCGTTGTTGACCAGGGCGGTGCCGTTCTCGACCTTCACGGACGATTCCTGGATCAGCACCTTGATTTCCTTGGCCGCCTGCGCGCTGCGCGAGGCCAGGGCCCGCACTTCCGAGGCCACCACCGCGAAGCCCTTGCCGTGCTCGCCGGCACGGGCGGCTTCCACAGCGGCATTCAGCGCCAGGATGTTGGTCTGGAAGGCGATGCCGTCGATGACGCCGATGATGTCGCCGATCTTGCGCGAGCTGGCGCTGATCTCTTCCATCGTCGAGACGACCTGGCTCACCACATTGCCGCCGGCCGATGCCGACTGGCGAGCCTTCGATGCAATGGTGGAGGCCTTGCGGGTCAGCTCGCTGGCACCGTTGAGGTTGGACGCAATCTGCTCCACCGACGAGGCGGTGTTCTGCAGGCTGGCTGCCGAGCGGGCGGTGCGGTCGGACAGATCGACGTTGTTGCCGGCGATCTCGTTGGAGTTGTGGGCCACTTCGGTGGCGGCCGCGCTCACACTCGCGACCACGCCGGACAGCGCCTGCTGCATGTCACGCATGGCGTGCAGCATCTGCGCCAGCTCGTCGCTGCCGTTCACTTCAATGTTCTGCGACAGGTCGCCCGAGCTGATCGCCTGAGCGGCATCCTTGGCCTTGCGGGCCGGCACCACGATGGAGCGGGCGATCGTCAGACCCCCGACACCGCCGATCAGCACGGCCACCAGCACCAGGCCACCGGTCACGATGATCGACTGGTTGGCCAGCTTGGCGCCGGACTCCGCCAGCGAGCGGGCGTTGCTGAACTGCAGGTCCACCAGGCCCTTGATGTTCTCCTGATACGCCTGCTGCGCCGGGCGCACGTCGGTGATCAGGCTTTCACGGGCTTCGTCCGGGCTGCCGTCCTGCTGGATCTTCAGGAACTTCGAGACGGCGGCGGCAAACTTCACCTGGTTGTCATGCACCTTGGCGACGAGCTCCTTGTCCTTGGGGTCCGTCACCGAACCTTCGAGGTCCGCCAGCTGCTTTTCGCTGTCGGCGACGGCCTCGGCAATGGCGGCCTTTTGCTTCTTGATCTGACGGGCCTCGTCCAGCAGCAGCAGGTCCCGGGCCGCACGGGCGATGACGCTGACGTTGCCTTCGAGGGCATTGGCGCCGGCAATCTTCACCAGGCTGGAATTGGCGGTCTGGTCCAGGTCGTGGGAGAGGCGGCCGGCATTGTGGGCACCATAGGCCCCAATCACGATCAGCAGCAGGATGAGCAGGGTGTAGCTCAGCGTCAGGCGTTGCCCGATCCGCAGGCGGGACAGAAACGACATCGATTCCCTCGCATGGAATAAGTTCTAGAAGTCCGGTGAAGCCGTTCTGAGACAGCTGATCAAATCACCTGGCACGTCGACTTCGACCAAATCATCGACGGGCTTGAACCACTCATGGCGAGGCGCCTTTCGGAGCGCGTGAATTCTGACGCGTCACTTGCAACTGATTGAAAAAACCGTGTCCACTTCTATCGGGTTCACCCTAATAGGGTTGCCACCCGTTCGAAGCAAAACACCAACACATGGGCGGGATCCGCCGGACCAGAGCGAACTGGTCCGGTCCGGTCCGATCGCCTCAAGTGGAGGCCGGGCGCTGGCGCTGGCCGAAAATGGCTGAGCCGACGCGCACCAGCGTGGACCCTTCCAGGATCGCCGCCTCCAGGTCGCCGCTCATGCCCATGCTGAGGGTGTCCAGGGCCAGGCCTTGCGCCTGCAGTTGCTGCAGCAGCTCCGCCAGCCTGCGATGCGGCGCCCGTTGCGCCTCCAAGGTGTCTGCCGGCTCGGGGATGGACATCAGCCCGCGCAGGGTGACCCGCGGCAGGGCGGCGACGGCCTGCGCCACCTCGGGCAATTCCTCCGGGGTCAATCCGCTCTTGCTGGCTTCGCCGCTGATGTTCACCTGCAGGCAGAGCTGCAGCGCGGGCAGGTGGTCCGGTCGCTGGTCGGACAGCCGCTGCGCAATCTTGAGCCGGTCCACGCTGTGTACCCAGTCGAACTGTTCAGCCACCGGGCGGGTCTTGTTGCTCTGCAGCGGGCCGATCATGTGCCACTCGATCTGCGACCGCAGATCGGCCAGTGCCGCGATCTTGTCGAGGCCTTCCTGCACGTAGTTTTCGCCGAACCGGGTCTCGCCTGCGGCGTGGGCCGCACGCACATCTTCGGCCGGGAAGGTTTTTGTTACCACGAGCAGCGTGACGCTGTGCACAGGTCGCGACGCCTGCTCACAGACGACCGCCATGCGGGCCCGCAGCTGTTGTATGTTCTCGGGGATCGTCGCCATAATCGACCAGGCTAATTGTTATTCCATGGACATCACTCAACTGCTGGCATTCTCGGTCAAGAACAAGGCTTCTGACCTCCACCTCTCGGCCGGACTGCCGCCCATGATCCGGGTGCATGGAGACGTGCGCCGCATCAATGTCGAGCCGCTCGAGCACCGCCAGGTGCACGACATGGTCTACGACATCATGAGTGATGCACAGCGCAAGGCCTACGAAGAGACGCTGGAATGCGACTTCTCGTTCGAGATCCAGGGCCTGGCCCGTTTCCGGGTCAACGCGTTCAATCAGAACCGTGGCGCGGGTGCGGTGTTCCGGACCATTCCATCCAAGATCCTGACGCTGGAAAACCTGAACGCCCCGAAGGTGTTCGCCGAGCTGGCGCTGAAGCCGCGCGGCATGGTGCTGGTGACCGGCCCGACCGGTTCCGGCAAGAGCACGACGCTCGCCGGCATGGTCAATCACCTCAACGAAAACGAGTACGGTCACATCCTCACCATTGAGGATCCGATCGAATTTGTGCACGAATCGAAGAAGTGCCTGGTCAACCAGCGGGAAGTCGGCCCGCAGACGATGAGCTTCTCCAACGCGCTGCGCTCCGCCCTTCGTGAAGACCCGGACGCGATTCTGGTCGGCGAAATGCGGGACCTGGAAACCATCCGTCTGGCGCTGACCGCTGCGGAAACCGGCCACCTGGTCTTCGGTACGCTGCACACCTCCTCCGCCGCCAAGACGGTGGACCGGATCGTGGACGTGTTCCCCGCGGCGGAAAAGGACATGGTCCGCGCCATGTTGTCCGAATCGCTGGTGGCGGTGATTTCGCAGACGCTGTGCAAGACCAAGGACGGCAACGGACGCGTCGCCGCCCACGAGATCATGCTCGGCACCGCCGCCATCCGGAACCTGATCCGCGAAAACAAGGTGGCCCAGATGTATTCGTCCATCCAGACCGGCAACAGCCTGGGCATGCAGACGCTGGACCAGAACCTGACGGAACTGGTGCGCCGCAACATCATCTCCCCCGCCGAGGCGCGGGCCAAAGCCAAGTTCCCCGAGAACTTCCCCGGCTGAGCGCCTACCCTTCGTTACCGTTGCGGCCCCGATGCGCGTGAAGATCGCGCATCGCCGCACGGAAAATGCGCAGCCTCGGATGGACCGGACGGCCGCTGGCGCCTATCCTTGCTGACGCATTTCCCCGATCCCTCACCGATCTTTCGCTGATCTTCCGCTCATCTCTCGCATCGGCCCACGGGCCGACAGGACCGCTTTTATGGAACGCGACCAGGCTACCAAGTTCATCAACGACCTGCTGCGCCTGATGGTGTCGCGCAAGGGTTCCGACCTGTTCCTCACCGCGGATTTCCCGCCCGCCATCAAGGTGGACGGCAAGGTGACCAAGGTGTCGCCGCAGCCCCTGACTGCGCAGCACACCCTGCAGCTGGCCCGTTCCATCATGAACGACAAGCAGGCGGCGGACTTCGAACGCACCAAGGAATGCAACTTCGCCATTTCCCCGCAGGGCATCGGCCGCTTCCGGGTGAATGCCTACATCCAGCAGGGCGCCGTGGCGCTGGTGCTGCGGACGATTCCGGCCACGCTGCCCACCATTGAATCGCTGGACCTGCCCCCCATCCTCAAGGAAGTGGTGCTGACCAAGCGCGGCCTGGTCATCCTGGTGGGTGCCACCGGTTCCGGCAAGAGCACCTCGCTGGCCGCGATGATCGACCATCGCAACGAAACCACCTACGGTCACATCATCACGATCGAAGACCCGGTGGAATTCGTGCATCCGCACAAGAACTGCATCGTCAGCCAGCGTGAAGTCGGGCTGGACACCGAGGGCTGGGAGTCGGCCCTGAAGAACACCTTGCGTCAGGCGCCGGACGTCATCCTGATGGGCGAAATCCGCGACCGCGAGACCATGGAACATGCAGTGGCCTTCGCTGAAACCGGCCACCTGTGCATGGCCACGCTGCACGCCAACAGCGCCAACCAGGCGCTGGACCGGATCATCAACTTCTTCCCGGAAGAACGCCGCGCCCAGCTGCTGATGGACTTGTCGCTGAACCTGAAGGCGCTGGTGTCGCAACGCCTGCTGCCGCGTCAGGAAGGCAAGGGCCGGGTGGCTGCGGTGGAAATCCTGCTGAACACGCCGCTGATCTCCGACCTCATCTTCAAGGGTGAAGTGGGCGAGATCAAGGAAATCATGAAGCGCTCGCGCGAGCTGGGCATGCAGACCTTCGACCAGGCGCTGTTCGACCTGTACGAGTGGGGCCGCGTGACCTATGAAGATGCGCTGCGCAACGCGGACTCGGTGAACGACCTGCGCCTGCAGATCAAGCTCAACAGCGAACGCGCCCGCAGTGGTGATCTGTCCTCTGGCACGGAGCATCTGTCGATCGTCTGAGCCTGGGCGATTTCGGTTGTGCCGTCATCGCGCGTGACGGCACGTCACAATGGAGGCTCCCTTCTTTCCTTCAGGACGGACCCCTCCCATGAGCAGCATCGGCCAGCGCAGCTACACCCCCACGCCTTCCCAACGCGTCGCCTTCCTCGGTCTTGGCGTCATGGGCTTTCCCATGGCCGGCCATCTGGCCCAGGCGGGGCTGCAGGTGACGGTCTACAACCGTTCGCCGGCCAAGGCCCAGGCCTGGGTCGCTGAATTCGGCGGTGCCAGTGCCCCCACGCCGCGCGAAGCGGCGCAGAACGCGGATGTGGTGTTTGCCTGCGTGGGCAATGACGCGGACCTGCGCTCGGTGGTGCTGGGCGAGGACGGCGCCTTTGCCGGCATGAAAGCCGGCGCCATCTTTGTGGACCACACCACCGCGTCCGCCGAAGTGGCGCGAGCGCTGCATGCCGAGGCGAAGTCGCGCGGCCTTCATTTCGTGGATGCGCCGGTGTCCGGTGGACAGGCCGGTGCGGTCAACGGTGCCCTGACCATCATGTGCGGCGGAGATGCTGCGCCCTTTGACGCCATCCAGCCGCTGGCGCTTCACATGGGCAAGGCGGTGACGCGAGTCGGCGAAGCCGGCGCCGGTCAACTGGCCAAGATGGTCAACCAGATCTGCATTGCCGGCATCGTGCAGGGCCTGTCGGAAGCCATCGCCTTTGGTCAGCGCAGCGGCCTGCCGATGGAGCTGGTGCTGGAGGTCATCGGCAAGGGCGCTGCGCAAAGCTGGCAGATGGACAACCGTGGCAAGACCATGGTGACCGACAAATTCGATTTCGGCTTTGCCGTGGACTGGATGCGCAAGGACCTGGGACTGGTGCTGGACGAGGCGCGCCGCAATGGCGCCCGCCTGCCGCTGACCGCCCTGGTGGATCAGTTCTATGCGGACGTGCAGCAGATGGGCGGCGGCCGGATGGACACGTCCAGCCTGATCAAGCGTTTGAAGTAACACGCACGGGCCACGCGACCCGCAGCGCTGGTCCGCCGCGCAAGCGCGCCACATCCGAATCAGCAGGCGCAGCAGCGGCCATAGGGACAGGCACCAACAACAGCGGCGGCCCGGGGGCCGCCGCTGGGGGATGCCATCGCCGATGCGCGTTACTGCTTCGGTGCCGACGGGCGGATGTTGGCCAGTTCCGCTTCGCTGATGATTTCCATCGCACGGACCACCTTCTTCACACCATTGACGCCCCGGGCAATGTCAGTCGCGCGGCTGGCTTCGCGTTCGGTGACGCGGCCCATGATGTAGACGTTGCCGCGCTCCACCACCAGGTAGAAAGCGTTGGAGACGAGGTCCTTGGCATCCACCAGGCTGGCCTTCACCTTGGTGTTGATGGCCACGTCATTGGCCCGGCTCGACAGCGAGCTGAGCATGCCCACGCCCACTTCATTGAGCACCGTGCCCACGTTTTCCACGCTGCGGGCGATGGCTTCGACCGCGGCGCGATCCTCGTCATTGCGGGTCTCGCCGGTCAGCAGCACCATGCGGTTGTAGCTGTTGACATTGATGTGCACGCGATCACCCAGCTGCTCGCGGATGCGGTTGGACGTCTTGAGTTCGATGCCCTGGTCTTCCAGCTGGGTGCCGGAGGTGCGGCGGTCGGTCACGACCAGCGCGCTGCCTGCGGCGCCGGCCAGCACCAGGGGCACGCAGGCAGTCTGCAGCAGGCTGGCAGCGACGGCGCCAGCCAGAATCAGGGCTCGGGTAGGGGTGATCATGCAAGGTCCTCGGGGATGAGCACAGGGGGAAAAAGTTCGATCGAAGCGGCGGCGTGCGCCGTCATTCGGCAGCGCCGAGCAGCTGCACATCAATGGCATCGGCCAGGCAATGCGAGAGCAAGCGGTGTGCCTCCGCCACGCGCGCGAAGCGACTGTGAGGCACGCGCAGCTGCACGTCTGTATCCAGAAGCGTCGACTTCCAATCGTCGTCCTGGGTGCCGCTGAGTGCGATGACACTCATCTCCTGCGCATGCGCCACCTGGAGCAGGGCGCCGGCGGCGCCGCTGCCCTGGCATTCGAAGAGCAGCAGAAGGTCGCCGGGGTGGCCCAGCGTCTGGATCTGCCGCATCAGGGCGGAGGCCGGATCGGGATAGCCCTGCGCCTGAGCGTCCAGCGCCATGACGGCCAGCCCGGGGCGCTCCTGTTCGAAGCGGCCGGCGAGCAGCGCAGCGGCGTAGGACGCGTCTGCCGCGGAGATGCCCAGGCCCGCGCACCAGACGCGGCCGCCGGCGGTGAGGGCATCGACCATCATCTGCGCGGCCACGGCGAGCGGGCGCGCGAGGTTCTCGGCGACCTGATAGAGCAGGTCCGCGCTTTCGAAGAATTGTTGTTGTATGCGTTGTTCCAACATCGCGTCATGATAACGGGGCCCCCGGCTCACCAACCTTGCGCGTCGAAGGCCGCAGGTAACCACTCGATGTGGTCGCCGTCGATGGCAACGACATCGAATCGGCAGGGCGGGGGCGTGGGCAGGTCGCAGAGGTAGTGACTGGCGGCATAGATGAGCCGACGCTGCTTGGTGCGGGTCACGCTGGCTGCTGCACCGCCATGTGCCGCACGGGTGCGGTTGCGGACTTCGACGAAGACCAAGGTGCCGTCCACAGCACGCATGATCAGATCGATCTCGCCGCCGCGTCCCGTCGGCCCGCGCGCCACTCGATAATTGCGCATGACCAGCCGCAGACCGCGGCCCAACAGAAATTCCAGCGCACGCGCTTCGGCGTCGTCCCCCAGCGCCTTTGTGGAGAGCTTCTTGAACATCCCGTCATCTCCTTCGGCATCCCTGGCCACCCAGATGAGCGAGGCCGCCGCCGCTGCCGCCGGACAGCAGCAATATCCGGCCGGGACGCTCTATCTGGTCGCCACGCCCATCGGCAACCTCTCCGACATCACCCTCCGCGCCATCCATCTGCTGTCCCTCGTTGACGCCGTGGCCTGCGAAGACACCCGGGTGAGTGCCCAGCTGCTGCGCTGGCTGGGCCTGCACAAACCGCTGGTGGCCCTGCATCAGCACAACGAGCAGTCCGCCGCGCAAGGGCTGATCGACCGCCTCCGGAACGGGGAACGCATCGCCTACGTGAGTGATGCCGGCACGCCCGCCGTGTCGGACCCCGGCGCCGTGCTGGTGGCCGCGGCCCGCAGCGCCGGCATCCGCGTGCTGCCGCTGCCGGGCGCCAGCAGCACGGTGACGGCCGTGAGCGTCGCCGGGGACACCCAGGCCCAGGGCTTTCGCTTCGCCGGTTTCCTGCCAACCAAGGCCGCCGAGCGGCGCACGGCCGCCGCCGCCCTGATCAGTCAGCCGCACAGCGTGGTGCTGTTCGAAGCACCGCACCGCATCCGTGACGTGCTGGACCTGCTGGCCGAACTGGCCCCGGACCAACGGCTCACCATCTGCCGCGAACTCACCAAGCAGTTCGAGACCGTCCACACCGCCCGCTGCGCCGAACTGCCGGCCTGGATGCAGGCCGATGCGCAGCGCGAGCGCGGTGAGTTCGTGCTGGTGCTGCATGCCGCGCCGCCCCAGGACGATGGCGGGGAGCTCCCTGCCGAGGCGCAGCGGCAGCTGCGGGTGCTGATGCGGGAACTGCCGCTCAAACAGGCGGTGAGCCTGGCGGCGGAGCTCAGCGGTTCGCCGCGCAATGCCCTGTATCAGCAGGCGCTGGCCTGGAAGTCGGAGGCGGATGAGGCGCAGGGGTGACAAGGTCGCCCTACGCCCGGAATGGGTAAATAAGGGGGACGAAAAACGGGCGATGCGCTGCAAGCCCTGGCTGCCTACAATCAGCCCATGATTTCGCGCGAACCCACCCTGGCCCGTCTGGTCACTGCCCGTGCCCAGCTGTTGGAACCTTTCGGCCTGACCGATGCCTCGCTGTCCCAGGCGCTGCGCCTGATCACCGAGCATCGCGTCGATGACGCCGATCTTTATTTCCAGACCACCCGCGCCGAGGGATGGAGCCTGGAAGAGGGCATTGTCAAAAGCGGCAGCTTCTCCATTGACCAGGGCGTCGGTGTGCGCGCCGTGGCGGGTGAAAAAACCGCTTTCGCCTATTCCGATGACATCTCTGAAGCCGCCCTGCTGGACGCCGCCCGCACGGTGCGCGCCATCGCCAGCGCCGGCCAGAGCAAGCGGGTGAAGGTGCCGTCCGAACCGGTGGTGGCCCCCAGCCGCGCGCTGTATGGAGACGCCGATCCCATCGCCAGCCTCGACAGCACCGAAAAGGTGGCCCTGCTCGAGCGCACCGAACGTCTGGCCCGCGCCAAAGACCCGCGCATCGCGCAGGTGATGGCTGGTCTGGCGGCCGAACATGAAGTGGTGCTGATCGCCCGGGCAGACGGGACGCTGGCCGCCGACGTGCGTCCGCTGGTGCGGCTGTCCGTCACCGTCATCGCTGAAAGCAATGGTCGGCGTGAAGTCGGCTCCGGCGGCGGCGGCGGCCGGTTCGGCCTGGCCTATTTCACCGACGAGATGATTGCCTCCTATGTGGATCAGGCCGTCACTGCCGCGTTGACCAACCTCGAATCGCGTCCGGCGCCGGCCGGCGAGATGACCGTGGTGCTGGGCCCGGGCTGGCCCGGCGTGCTGCTGCACGAGGCGGTCGGTCACGGTCTGGAGGGCGACTTCAACCGCAAGGGTTCCAGCACCTTCGCAGGGCGCATCGGCCAGCGGGTGGCCGCCAAGGGGGTCACCGTGCTGGACGACGGCACGCTGCCCGACCGCCGAGGTTCCCTCAATGTGGACGACGAAGGCTGCGCCTCCCAGCGCAATGTGCTGATCGAGGACGGCATCCTCAAGGGCTACATCCAGGATGCGATGAATGCGCGCCTGATGAAGGTGGCGCCCACCGGCAATGGCCGCCGCGAAAGCTACGCCCACCTGCCGATGCCGCGCATGACCAACACCTACATGCTGGGTGGCGACAAGACGCCGGAAGAAATCATCGCCAGCATCGACAAGGGCCTGTACGCCACCAACTTTGGCGGCGGCCAGGTGGATATCACATCCGGCAAGTTCGTGTTCTCTGCCAGCGAAGCCTGGTGGGTGGAAAAGGGCAAGCTGCTCTATCCGGTCAAGGGCGCCACCCTGATCGGCAATGGCCCGGACGCGATGAACCGTGTCTCGATGATCGGCAACGACATGAAGCTGGACACCGGCGTGGGTGTCTGCGGCAAGGAAGGCCAGAGCGTTCCGGTCGGCGTCGGCCAGCCCACACTGCGCATCGACGGCATCACGGTCGGCGGCACGGCTTGACGGATTGCGCGCCCCGTTCCCTCCCGAAGCCTGCCTCAAGGCGTTCCGGCGGGACGTGGTGCGCCAGTCACACCGGCCCTGTGCAGGGGCCTTGACGGGCCCTGAAGGTCCGAGGCACTATCAGTCCATGCGTTTCGTCGGCAAGTTTTATTTTGCTTTCTTTTGGTTCTCGCACCGCCCCGGCGGAGGAGAGGCGAACGCATAAGCAAGCGCCAAGAATCCTCAAAAAACCGCCGGGTCTCACCACCCGGCGGTTTTTTTTCGTCCCTTGACTCCTCCCCCCTTCACCCCTCCATCCAGACACGAAAGCCTGACTCATGAATGCCAAGTCCCAACACCCTTACGGAAGCGCTCAGGAGGCGGAGCGCTGGTATTCGCCGCAGGACAAAACGAGCCAAACCGACGACGAACGCATTCTGGATATCACGCCCTTGCCGCCCCCCGAACACCTCATCCGCTTCTTCCCCATCCGTGGCACGGCCATGGAACAGCTGGTGGTGGGCACCCGGCAGCGCATCCGGCGCATCATCGAGGGGCAGGACGACCGGCTGCTGGTGATCATCGGCCCGTGCTCCATCCATGACCCGGCGGCGGCGCTCGAATACGCCCGCCGTCTGGTGGCCCAGCGTGACCGGTATGCCGACACCCTGGAGATCGTGATGCGGGTCTACTTCGAGAAGCCGCGCACGACGGTGGGCTGGAAGGGGCTGATCAACGACCCCTACCTCGATGAAAGCTACCGCATTGACGAAGGCCTGCGTATTGCGCGCCAACTCTTGCTGGACATCAATCGCCTGGGCGTACCGGCGGGCTCGGAGTTCCTGGATGTGATCTCGCCGCAGTACATCGGCGATCTGATTTCCTGGGGGGCCATCGGCGCCCGCACCACCGAAAGCCAGGTGCACCGCGAGCTCGCCTCCGGCCTGTCGGCACCGATCGGCTTCAAGAACGGCACCGACGGCAACATCAAGATCGCCACCGATGCCATCCAGGCCGCCGCCCGGCCGCATCACTTCCTGTCGGTGCACAAGAATGGCCAGGTGGCAATTGTCGAGACGGGGGGCAATCCGGACTGCCATGTCATCCTGCGTGGCGGCAAGACGCCCAATTACGACGCCCAGAGCGTCGGGGCCGCCTGTGCCGACCTGGCGGCGGCGCAGCTGCCCACCCGACTGATGGTGGACTGTTCCCATGCCAACAGCAGCAAGAAGCATGAGCGGCAGCTGGATGTGGCCCGGGACATCGCCGGCCAGATCCGTGAAGGCAGCCGCCAGATCTTCGGCGTGATGGTGGAGAGCCATCTGCAGGGCGGTGCCCAGAAGTTCAGCCCCGGCAAGGACGATCCGTCCCAGCTGGAATACGGCAAGAGCATCACCGACGCCTGCCTGGCCTGGGATGACTCGCTGGAGGTGCTGGAGGTGCTGAGCCAAGCGGTGGCTGCGTCGCGCCAGGGGTAAGCGCGGCCGGCGACCGCCATCGCCGGATGCATCCCTGCGGCGCCGGCCGGCCCGTTGATCCTCTCTTGCGCGGGGCCCTCTTGAAAAAGCCGGGCCCCGCCTCATCTGCTGTGCCATCCACAATCCTGCAACGGCATACCGAAAAGAGATGGACAAGCAAACCCATTCGTTCCAGGCCGAGGTCAAGCAGATCCTGCATCTGGTGACCCATTCGCTCTATTCCAACAAGGAAATCTTCCTGCGGGAGCTGGTCAGCAATGCCTCCGACGCCTGCGACAAGCTGCGTTTCGAGGCGCTGGACAACGCCGCCCTGTTCGAGGACCAGCCGACGCTGGAAATCCGGGTGTCGTTTGACGCCGATGCCCGCACCGTGACCATCAGCGACACCGGCATCGGTCTGTCGGCCGAAGAAGCCATTGCGCATCTGGGCACCATTGCCAAGAGCGGCACTCGCGAATTCATGGCGCGGCTGGAAGGCGACCAGAAGAAGGACGCCAACCTCATCGGCCAGTTCGGCGTCGGTTTTTATTCCGGCTTCATCGTGGCCGACCGCATCACCGTCGAGTCGCGCCGTGCCGGCCTGCCCGCCGACCAGGGCGTGCGCTGGACGTCCGAAGGCACGGGTGACTTCGAAGTCGAAACCATCACCAAGCCGGGCCGAGGCACCAACGTCATCCTGCATCTGCGGGAAGGCGAAGATGAATTCCTGAAGACCTGGCGCCTGAAGTCGGTCATCAGCAAGTACTCCGACCACATCTCCCTGCCGATTCTGATGCGCAAGGAAGAGTGGGATGCGGACAAGGCCGAGCAGGTACTCAAGGACGAGTGGGAGCCGGTAAACAAAGCCTCCGCCCTGTGGACGCGCAGCAAGAGCGACATCACCCAGGACGAGTACGACAGCTTCTACAAGCAGATCAGCTACGACACCGAAGCGCCGCTGGCCTTCACCCACAACCGGGTGGAAGGGCGTAGCGAATACACGCAGCTGCTCTACATCCCGGCCAAGGCGCCGTTCGACCTGTGGAACCGCGACAAGCGCGGCGGCGTGAAGCTCTATGTGAAGCGTGTCTTCATCATGGACGATGCCGAAGCGTTGATGCCGGTGTACCTGCGCTTCGTCAAGGGCGTGATCGACTCGGCCGACCTGCCGCTGAACGTCAGCCGCGAGCTGCTGCAGGAGAGCCGCGATGTGAAGGCCATCCGCGAAGGTTCGACCAAGCGGGTGCTCTCGATGCTGGAAGCCCTGGCCAACAGCGAAGACGTGTCCGACAAGGACAAGTACGCCCGGTTCTGGAAGGACTTCGGCCAGGTGCTGAAGGAAGGCGTCGGCGAAGACGCGACCAACCAGGAGCGGCTGGTCAAGCTGCTGCGTTTTGCTTCGACGCATGCCGACGAAGGCGTGAGCTTCCAGGACTACGTCAGCCGGATGAAGGAAGGCCAGGAGGTCATCTACTACATCACCGCCGACAGCCTCGCGGCCGCCAAGAACAGCCCGCAGCTGGAAGTCTTCCGCAAGAAGGACATCGAAGTGATGCTGCTGGTGGACCGGGTGGACGAGTGGATGCTCTCCCACCTGTACGAGTTCGAAGGCAAGTCGCTGCAGTCGGTGGCCAAGGGTTCGGTGGACCTGGGCCAGCTGCAGGACGAAGAGGAAAAGAAGAAGGCCGAGGAAGCTGCCGAGGCCTTCAAGCCGATGCTGGAGAAGCTCAAGTCCGCCCTCGAGGGCAAGGCCAAGGACGTCCGGGTGACCACCCGTCTGGTGGATTCACCGGCCTGCATCGTGGTGGAAGAGGGCGACATCAGCGGCCACCTGGCGCGCATGCTGAAGCAGGCCGGCCAGACGGCGCCGGTGTCGCAGCCGACGCTGGAAGTGAACCCGGACCATGCGCTGGTGCGCAAGCTCGGGGACATCAGCCAGCAGGACGGCGACAGCGATCGCTTCAAGGATCTGGCGCTGGTGCTGTTCGACCAGGCGTTGCTGGCGGAAGGCGGCTCGTTGGAAGATCCGTCCGCCTATGTGAAGCGCGTCAACGCGCTGCTGCTGGGCTGACGCGGGACGCGCCGCAGCGGCCGCTGCAACGGCGGCCGCTGTTCGGTCGTGCCGTCAGTCCCAGCGGGGCATGCCGGAGGCCTTTTCGGCCTCCGTCTGCATCGCGTCCAGCTGCTCACGCAGCTTGACCACCTGATCGCTCCAGTAGTTGGGCGTTCCGAACCAGGGGAAGGCCAGCGGAAACGCCGGGTCGTCCCAGCGGCGGGCCAGCCAGGCGCTGTGGTGGATCATGCGCTGGGTGCGCAGCGCTTCGATCAGCCGCAGCTCGCGCCAGTCGAATTCCCGCACGCTTTCATAACCGTCCAGCAGCGCATCCAGCTGCTGACGCGCGGCGTCCGGTTCCCCGGACAGCATCATCCACAAGTCCTGGACCGCAGGGCCTTGCATCGCATCGTCCAGGTCGACGAAGTGCGGGCCGCGGTCGGGTGTCCACAGCAGGTTGCCGGGATGGCAGTCCCCGTGCAGGCGCAGGCTGCGCACGGTGGGATGCTGGTCGAAGGCTGCCTGGATGGCGTCGATGCAGCGCTGCGCGGCGTCGTGCCACTGCGGCGCGACATCCGGGGCCAGCACGTCATGGTTGCGCAGCCAGTCGCGAGCGTCTCGCGCCGGCTGTGCGCTGTTCCAGGACACCCGGTGAACAAACGGCTGCCGCTGGCCGGCCTCATGCAGGCGGGCCAGGAAACGACCGATCCAGCGCAGCACCTCCGGATCTTCCAGTTCCGGCGCGCGTCCGCCCTGGCGCGGAGACACGGCGAAACGGACGTCGTCCATATGGGCCAGTGTGGTGCTTTGTCCGTCCACCTCCAGCATCATCGGCGCCACCACCGGCACTTCGGCATCCACCAGCTCGCGGGCGAACTGATGCTCCTCCAGGATCTGCGCATCGGTCCAACGGCCGCCGCGATAGAACTTGGCGACGACCGCACTGCCATCTTCAAGGTAGGCCTGGAGCACGCGGTTCTCGTAAGAGTTCAGCTGCAGCAGGCGGCCGTCCGGACGCAGACCGGCATGCTCCAGCGCATCGAGCATGCGCTCCGGGGTGAGGTGGCCGAAACCGGCCGTGGGTGAGGTCATCAGAAAAGCAAAACGGCGCTCTCGCGCCGTCGGTCCGGTGGGCAGAAGCTGCTAGCTTAGCGCCGCAGATGCCGCGGCGTGTCGACCACCACGCCGGCAATGTCGTGATCGGTGTCCTCACTGAACTGGGAGTCCAGGGGGGACAGGGACGAATCCCCTCCGACGTTGCCACGCGGCCGGTAGCCCCGCACGCGCGGTTCGCCGGAGACTGAATGGCCGTCCCCCGTGCCGCCCAGACCGTCCATGCGACTGTCCGGGGCGAAGAAGGAGTCGCTGAATACCGACGAATCGTTCCACAAGGTGTTGCGGCCCGGCACCCGGCGCTGGCCGGTACCGCCGGCGTTGCCCGCCGATACGCTGGCTGCAGCAGCGGCGAGCGACGCACTGCGGCTGGCGCTGCGCGGCTGCGGACCGCGCGAGCTCTGGTTGCTGTAGGGCACCAGCAGCTGCAACTCGGACACGGTGGGCATGTGGTCCGGTGTGGTGCGCAGGTAGCGGATGCGGCAGGCTCCCATCACTTCCTGCTTGATCTGCAGGCTGCGGGCGCTGCCGGCACGCTGGGTGTCCAGATCCACGGCGGCCAGCACCCGACCATTGGGACTGCAGATGGCAAAGTTGACGCTGATGCCGCCCAGCAGGTCATACCAGTAACGTACTTCCTTGGCCTCGGTCGGCTGGCAAAAACGCACCAGGGGCAGCTTGGCCATGATCACATGGTGCGGCAGCGCTTCTCGCAGCAGCCGGAACACGCGGCGTTCGTCAGCGCTGAAGACGGGGCGTGCCGTCAGCGACCATTCGGTGGGCAAGGCTTTGCGCCGCTGCGGACGACGCAGCAGCAGGACGGCCGTCAGACCCAGTCCGACAGCGCCTCCGACGCCTGCAACGACCCACGGCAAAGTATTGAGCATGTCCCGATCATTCGAAAATCTGCGGGCACGGCACCCGTCGTGACGGATCTCACGGCTTGAACCGTGCCCAGATCGGCGCGAATGTAGCCTAAAGTCGTTACAAGATGCGTCTGGATGGCCCCCCTGGATCGGGTGGACCAGCCAGTGAATTGGTAGGGACCAGTGGGGTGGGTGACCGCTTGCGCTCGAACGTCCCTGTGGCGGCGCCGGAAGGGCTTATTGCTTGGCGGACTTCCCGGACGTCTTGCCGATCTTGGACTTCACTTCCGCCACGCCGTCGATGAACGAGCTGAAGTTGCGCAGATGGCGCTTGAGCTGGAAATCGGCCTCCGCCATGTGCCGTTCGATGGCTTCGTCCACATGGGAGGAGACGGAGTCCGGTGGCAGGCGCAGCCAGGCTTCCGATTCGCTGCCGTCCCGCTCGACCTTCGCGCCGGCTTTGCGCGCGATGGCCAGCATGGGGCCGTTCTCGCTCAGGGCATGAATGAAGAGGGTGTCGATGCCCCGATTGCGGGCATGCAGCGCCGCCCGCTCGAACAACCGGCCGCCGAAGCCCCGGCCGCGGGCGCTGCCCAGCACCGAGACGCCAAATTCCGCCATGGCGGGACGCCCCTTCATCTGGGGAGACGGCTCGTAGGCGAGGTGGGCGACCGCAATCAGGTGCAGCTTGCGGTTGAAGATGCCCAGCACTTCATCGCGAGAGAAGTTGAGCGTGTCGACATACTTCTGGATCTGCTCATCCCGCGCCGCATAACCGAAGCGGAGATAGCGGTCGCGTTCGGTCAGGGACAGCAGGTGCTGCGCGATCCGTTTGCGGTGACGCTTGCCCAGGGCACGGATGGGCACCCAGTCCGCCCAGCGACGCCAGACGGCCCGCAGGCCGGAGAAGGCGCGGGGTTCGGATGGCTCGGGAGAGGGTGGGGCGGCAGTCATGGGCGGCTGGGGGCTTTCGCGGATCGTAGCCAAAGGGGGCGGCTTGCTCACAGGATTCTGCGACCAGACGCGTCCACCATGCACGTTCTGTGACGAATCCCCGGTCGGCCGACCGGCAAGGCCGCGACATGGCGCCAGCCGCGGCCCCGAGCATTTGGTTTTTGCCCATCTTCTGCTAGACTCGCGGGCTTTCCCCGGTTTCATGGCAGCCGTGGGGCACTTTCGTGAGAGGTCGCAAACTCATAAGCGGCACCGAACAGAAGTGGGGCATTGGCCCAGCGTGCGGATTCAGCTCGTTTTTCGAGCTGCTTGTCTGCTGATTTGCCTGATTTTGAAAGACTCTCATGAAGACCTTCAGCGCCAAGCCGGCCGAAGTGAAGCACGAGTGGTTTGTGATTGACGCCACCGACAAGGTGCTCGGACGTGTTGCCAGCGAAGTGGCACTCCGTTTGCGCGGCAAGCACAAGGCCATCTACACGCCTCACGTGGATACCGGCGATTTCATCGTCATCATCAACGCAGACAAGCTGCGCGTGACCGGCAACAAGGCCAATGACAAGGTGTACTACCGTCATACCGGCTATCCGGGCGGCATCCGCGCCACGAAGTTCAAGGACATGCAAGCCAAGTTCCCGGGCCGCGCCCTGGAAAAGGCTGTCAAGGGCATGCTGCCCAAGGGTCCTCTGGGCTACGCGATGATCAAGAAGCTGAAGGTGTATGCGGGCGACACGCATCCGCACACCGCCCAGCAGCCTCAAGTGCTGGAAATCTAAGGAGCGGTGATGATCGGAAACTGGAACTACGGTACCGGCCGTCGCAAGTCGTCGGTGGCTCGCGTCTTCATCAAGAAGGGCACGGGTCAAATCATCGTCAACGGTCGCTCGATCGAGCAGTACTTTGGCCGTCAGACCTCGATCATGATTGCTCGTCAGGCACTGATGCTGACGAACAATGGCGAGGCCTTCGACATCAAGGTCAACGTGCACGGTGGTGGCGAATCCGGCCAGGCCGGTGCAGTGCGCCTGGGTATCACCCGCGCGCTGATCGACTATGACGCAGCCCTGAAGCCCGAACTGAGCCGCGCCGGCTTCGTGACGCGTGATGCGCGTGAAGTCGAACGTAAGAAGGTCGGTCTGCACGGTGCACGTCGCCGGAAGCAGTTCAGCAAGCGCTGATCGAACTTCCTGGAATGCCTGGCTTCGGTCGGGCGTTCCAACCCAAGCAAAGGCCGCTTTTCAGCGGCCTTTGTTTTTTGGCAGTCTGCCGCATTGCCAGAAGGGCTTTGGCTGCGCGCAACGGCGCGGCGGGGTCCGCTTTGTCATAATCCCTCCCATTCACCGGACTTCTCCATTCAGGATCCAGCATGAGCACTGCAGTTCTCGAATCCACCGCCGACCTCACTGCCGACGGCATGCCCGCCCCGCTGGTCTTCACCGATGCTGCGGCCGAGAAGGTGCGCGAGCTGGTGCTGGAAGAGGGCAACCCCGATCTGAAGCTGCGCGTATTCGTGCAGGGCGGCGGCTGCTCCGGCTTCCAGTACGGTTTCACCTTCGACGAAGCGGTGAACGACGACGACACGCGGATGAACAAGAACGACGTCACCCTGCTGATCGACGCGATGAGCCTGCAGTACCTGATGGGCGCAGAGATCGACTACAAGGAAGACCTGCAAGGCGCTCAGTTCGTCATCAAGAATCCGAACGCCACGACCACCTGCGGTTGCGGGTCGAGCTTCTCGGTCTGATGCGCGCTCGCGCCAATTGAAAACCGCCTTCGGGCGGTTTTTGTTGAGAGCCCGGCTTTGCCCCGGGCTCTTTTGCTTTCGGCCCGTCAATGACGTTGCCTCATCAAGCGGGTCTGTCAGACGGGCCAATCCAGCCGGCCGATCAAGCCGGTGTATAACTCCCGAGCACCCGCTCCCCGCTCGCCCCGGTCACCGCTGGCAGATTGCCACTCAGATGGCGCAGCCAGCGCATCGCCAGCCAGGCGAATGCGGCGCCTTCCACCTGCATGGGCGGCAGGCCAGCCTCCTCGGTACTCGACACCTTCAGGGGCGGCATCAGCGACTGCAATCGCGCCATCAGCTGGCCGTTGAAGGCCCCGCCTCCGCAGACCATCAACTGCCGCCACTGCCCCGGCGCGAACTGCGCCAAGCCATCGGCCACGCAGCGGGCGCTCAGTTCCAGCAGGGTGGCCTGCACATCCACTGGGCGTGCCGAGGAATGGGACGCCAGCCGATGGTCCAGCCACTGCAGATGGAAGAGATCCCGGCCGGTGCTGCGGGGCGGCGCCTGGAGAAAAAACGGCTCCGCGAGAAGATCCCGCAGCAGGCTGGGCAGCACCTGGCCCTGCGCGGCCCATCGACCGTCCGCGTCGTACTCGACGCCTTGATGCCGCTGGATCCATCCATCCATCAGGCAGTTGCCAGGGCCGCAGTCGAAGCCGCCGCTGTTCCCCTGCGCCCACAACAGGCTGACATTGCTGATGCCGCCGACGTTGAGAACCACCACATCCGCATCGCGCCGGCCGAACACGGCGCGATGAAATGCAGGCACCAGCGGTGCGCCCTGTCCGCCTGCCGCCAGATCCCGGCTGCGGAAATCGTGGACGACGCTGATGCCGGTCAACTCCGCCAGCAGCGGCGCATTGAGCAGTTGAAGGGTGAAGCCGGTCCCGTCGAACTCCCCGGGACGGTGGCGAACCGTCTGTCCATGCGCGCCGAGTGCGCGGATCTGACGGGGTGCCAGGCCCTGCGCCAGCAGCAGCTGCTGAACCACCTGTGCATACGCCCGCGACACCGCGTTGGCCGCCAGCGCGCTGCGCGCCAGCTCGTTGTCGCCCGGCGCATTGAGCGCCAGCAATTCAGCCCGCAATTCCTCACCGAACGGATGATGAGCATGCGCCAGCGCCGCCACGCGGCCTTCGCCATCGGCTTCCAGCAACACCGCATCCACCCCGTCGAGCGAGGTACCCGACATCAAGCCGATCAAAAGCTCTGTGGTCATGCTTGCACTCCCTGGTGGCTACGACCGGTTGCGCCTGAAACACCAAGGGGGCCACTGGCCCCCTTGCGTCAGGCGCCACCATCCGGCGCGCCGTCCTTGCTGCTTGAGACCGAGAGCCCGCAGGCCCAACGGTCCTTCGATCGACTTACTCGCCCACCACGCCGTCACCCAGCGTCGCGGCGGCTTGCAGTTGCGTCTTCGCAGCGGCCAATTGCGACTGGAAGGCAGCGCGCGCCGACGCCGGCAGGGCCACCGATTCAGACGCCTTGGCAATCACACGCGGATCCTGCTGCTGACCGTTGACGCGGAATTCGAAGTGCAGGTGGGGGCCGGTGGCCCAGCCGGTGGCACCGACGGCGCCGATCTTCTGTCCTTGCTCGACTCGCTCGCCACGCTTCACGTCGATTCGGCTGAGGTGACCATAGACGGTCATCCGGTCGCCGTTGTGCTTGATCTGGATGACGTTGCCGAAGCCGTTTTGCCAGCCGGCAAAAGCCACGGTCCCATCGCCGACGGTGCGCACGGCGGTGCCGGTGGGCGCGCCGTAGTCGATGCCCTGGTGCTGACGCCAGGTCTTGAGGATCGGGTGGAAGCGCATCGCGAAGCCGGAGGTCACCCGCGAAAACTCCATCGGGCTGGCCAGGAACGACTTGCGCTTGCTTTCGCCATCAAAGCCGTAATAGCTGCCCTTGCCGGAAGCGCTGTCCTTGAACCAGACCGATTGATAGCTTTTGCCGTTGTTGACGAATTCCGAAGCCAGCAGGCGGCCGGCACGGCCGTCCCAGTTGATCGGTTCGCCGTCGGCGGTCAGGACTTCATAGACCAGCGAGAAGCGGTCGCCCTTGCGGAGCTCACGGTGGAAGTCGATGTCGCCGGAGAACATGTCCGCGAGCTGCGAAGCGATGGCGTCCGGAATGTTGGCTTCGTCGGTGGCGGCAAACAGCGAGCTGCGGATGGTGCCGCTGCCCAGGCGGATCTGGCTTTCCAGCGGAGCGGTTTCCCACTTGGAGACGAACTGGTCGCCCTGACGCTCGATGCTCAGGCGGGTGAAGAAACGGTCCTGCTGCTCCGCCTTTTCTGCCGGAAAGCGGGCGACGATGCTTTGCACCTGTCCGCTGGCGGTGGCGGTCACCTGCACCCGCTTGCCGACGCGGCCTTGCAGCAGGCGCTTGGCGGTCGGGTCGTTGCGCAGGAAGAGGGCCGCGGCCGGGTCGAAGGCACCCATGCGCTTGAGCAGGGTGTCGGCCGTGTCGGCAGCGCGGGTGACGTCGGTGCGGGAAAGCCCCGGGTCAAACGCGGCCAGCTGGGCCAGCTGCTCGTCCAGCGCCACGGGGACGATGGCTTCGGTGATTTCGTGCTGCTGCAGATCGGCCGCGTCCGGGGCCAGCGGGGCAATACCAAAGGCCGTGACCGCAAAGCCGCCGAGCACACCGACCACCGTTCCGGTCAGTGCACGCGGATGCCGCGCTGCAAAACCTTCGACGCGAGCCAGCGAGCGCTGCACACGCTTCCATTCCTCAGACCAATTCATCACGCGCGAGACATCCTGGAGACGGTGGGTGACGGAATCCACAAGCACACCGTACGCAGGGGACAGGCGTGTGCGGTCGATACAGCAGAGTGCTGGCCGAGCGCTGAGGTCTGTGACCTAGAATCGGCAGCCTTTGCAGGGCGCGGAGGCGGTAAAAGCTACCGATCGCCCCCTGCAAAACTGCGGCAAGTATAGCGGCGGGTCTTCTCGCAGCATGCTAGAAAACCCGCTAAATCAAGACTTTATGTAAGCCCCGTGCGGGTGATGCAGCACTATGTCCGAAGCCCGAACCCAGTCCGCCAATCCTTCCAGCCAACCGGAATTTCCGATCACCGATCGTGTCGAGCAAGCGCTGGCGCAATCGCTGCGCGGCTGCGAGGAACTGCTGCCGCAGCAGGAATGGGTGAAAAAGCTGGCCCGCTCGGAAGCCACCGGCGTGCCGCTGCGCATCAAGCTGGGCCTGGACCCGACGGCGCCGGACATCCATATCGGCCACACGGTGGTGCTGAACAAGATGCGCCAGCTGCAGGACCTGGGGCATCAGGTGATCTTTCTGATCGGCGATTTCACCTCGATGATCGGTGACCCCTCCGGCCGCAATGCCACCCGCCCGCCGCTGACGCCGGAGCAGATCAAGCACAACGCCGAGACCTACTACAAGCAGGCCAGTCTGGTGCTGGACCCGGCCCGCACCGAGATCCGCTACAACAGCGAATGGAGCGACCCACTGGGCGCCCGCGGCATGATCCAGCTGGCCGCCAAGTACACCGTCGCCCGCATGATGGAGCGGGACGACTTCACCAAGCGGTTTGCCGCCGGCACCCCGATCTCGGTGCATGAATTCCTCTATCCGCTGATGCAGGGCTACGACTCAGTGGCCCTGAAATCCGACCTTGAGCTCGGTGGGACCGATCAGAAATTCAACCTGCTGATGGGGCGCCACCTGCAGGCGGAGTACGGCCAGGAGCCGCAGTGCATCCTGACCATGCCGCTGCTGGAAGGTCTGGACGGCGTGGACAAGATGTCCAAGTCCAAGAACAACTACGTGGGCATCACCGAGCCGGCCAACAGCATGTTTGCCAAGATCCTGTCGATCAGCGATGTGCAGATGTGGAAGTGGTATGACCTGCTGAGCTTCCGCAGCCTGGACGAGATCGCCGCGCTCAAGCGCGAGATCGAAGCGGGCCGCAACCCCAAGGAAGTGAAGGTGCTGCTGGCCAAGGAAATCACCGCGCGTTTCCACAGCACGCAGGCGGCGGACGAGGCGGAAGCCGACTTCAACAACCGGGCCAAGGGCGGCATTCCGGACGACATCCCCGAAGTGACCCTGAGCGGCGCCCCGCTGGGCATTGGCGCCCTGCTCAAGCAGGCCGGGCTGGTGCCGTCGACCACGGAAGCCAATCGGATGATCGAGCAGAACGGCGTCAAGATCGACGGCGACACGGTGACCGACCGTACGCTGAAGATCGAGGCCGGCCAGATGGTCGTGCAGGTGGGCAAGCGCAAGTTTGCCCGCGTCACCCTGACCTGACCCTGCGCTGCGATCACACGCTGCAACCTCTCGCTCCACGCCCACGCTGCAACCCCACGCTCCAGTGCGACTTCCCAGCGGCCGATTGATCCCGGCCGCACATCGCGCTACACCTGACTCTGACTGACGCAGGAAGCCAAGGCACGTTTCCTGCCGTCTGGTGGCTCATCAGAAAGGGGTAACGCTTATGGATGTGGCATCGCTGAAGTTGGGGTTGGTCGGGAATTGCGCGGTCAGCGCCCTCATCGACGATCGAGCCCGGGTGGTCTGGGCCTGCGCGCCCCGCTTTGATGGCGACCCGATGTTCCATGCGCTCATCGACTCGCCCGAAGGCGTGGGGCCGGACGGCACCTTCCAGGTCGTCCTGGAGGACTTCTCTCACAGCGAGCAGTCGTACGACCATGGCACCGCCGTGCTGCGCACGCGGCTGTACGACACCCACGGCAACGCCATCGAAGTCACCGACTTCATGCCGCGTTTCTTCCTGCATGACCGCCCCTTCCGGCCCATGATGCTGGTGCGGCGCATCCGCCCGCTGGAAGGCCGCCCGCAAATCCGTGTGGTGCTGCGGCCGGTGGTGGACTGGGGCAAGTCGCGCCCGGTGCGCACCCGGGGCAGCAATCACATCCGATTTGTCGGACCGCGCTTTGTGGTGCGGCTGACCTCCAACGCGCCGCTCACCTACATCCTCGACGAAACCTCGTTCTCCCTCGACCAGCCGATGAGCTTCATCTTCGGTCCGGATGAAACGCTGGACCGCGGTGTGGAAGACGCCGCCCGCATGCTGGAGGAGCAGACGGTCAACTACTGGCGCGACTGGACCCGGCGCCTGGCGATTCCGCTGGAATGGCAGGAGGCGGTGATCCGCGCGGCCATCACCCTCAAGATGTGCCTGTATGAGGAAACCGGCGCGATCGTCGCGGCGATGACCACCAGCGTGCCGGAAGCACCGGGCACCCAGCGAAACTGGGACTACCGGTATTGCTGGTTGCGGGACGCCTTCTTTGTGGTGCGGGCGCTCAACAGCCTGTCCGAGACCGGCACGATGGAGGACTACCTGCGCTGGCTGCGCAATGTGGTGGCCCAGTCCAAGGATGGGCATGTGCAGCCGCTTTACGGCATTGGCCTGGAGCACCGCCTCACCGAGCAGACGGTGGACCACCTTCGCGGTTACCGGGGCAATGGCCCGGTGCGCGCGGGCAATCAGGCGTACGAGCACTTCCAGCACGACGTCTACGGCAACATCGTGCTGGGCTCGGCCCAGTCCTTCTTCGACCACCGTTTGCACCAGCGGGCCGGGCTCAACGAGTTCGCGCTGCTGGAGCGCATCGGCGAGCAGGCCTACGCCATCCACGACAAGCCCGATGCCGGCATGTGGGAGCTGCGCACCCGCTCACGGGTGCACACCTCGTCGGTGCTGATGAACTGGGCCGCCTGCGACCGGCTGGCCAAGATCGCCACCGTGCTGAATGAGCCGCGCCGGGCGCATTTGTGGCGGGAACGGGCGGAGATCATCCGCAACAAGATCCTGCAGAACGCCTGGAGTGACCATCGCAAGGCCTTTGTGGAGAGCTTCGGCGGCAAGGACCTGGATGCCAGTGTGCTGCTGATGGCCGAGGTGGGCTTCATCGATCCGAAGGACCCTCGCTTCGTGAGCACGGTGGATGCGCTGGAAGCATCCCTGTGCGACGGGCCTCACATGCGTCGCTATGAGGCGCCGGACGACTTTGGCCGCCCGGAAACCGCCTTCAACATCTGCGCCTTCTGGCGCATCGATGCACTGGCCCGCATTGGTCGCACCGACGAAGCGCGTGAAATCTTCGAAGCCTTGCTGGCCTCGCGCAACCACTTGGGTCTGCTCTCGGAAGACACCCACCCCGTCACCGGGGAACTGTGGGGCAACTTCCCGCAGACCTATTCGATGGTGGGCATCATCAACGGGGCGATGCGGCTGTCCAAGCCCTGGGACTCGCAGATCTGACGCTGCAGGTCTGACAGGCCCGGACCCGGAAGGGGACCCCGCTGATCGTTAATGCGGCCGCACCGGCACCGGCAACACCGCCGGGCCGGTGCGACGTGGCTTGCGCATGAGCCAGGTGGTGATCGGCTTTTCCAGCAGGAAGTAGCAGGCCACACCCACACCCACGCCGCCTGCGGTAAGCATCAACGCCAGCAGGTCGGCACTCAGGCTGAGGTTGTATTTGCGCACGGCGCGCTCGGCATAGGGCATCAGCTGGTAGATCACCAGCACATGCACCAGATAGATCGAGTAGGACGCATTGCCCAGCATCACCACCCAGCGCGGCCAGGTCACCTGACCTTCCAGGCGCAGCACGCCGACGAACAGCAGCGCCGCAGCGATGCCGAAGCTGATGGGGCGCCAATGGGTGCTCACCAGTTCCATGTGGGCGAAGACGCCGAACAGCAGCAGCCCGGCGGCGACCAGCATCAGCGATGCCGACCGGGGCTGCCGGCGCCAGTTCACGAAGCTGGCGATGGCGGCACCGAAGAGGAATTCCAGCGTGATCGGATCGGCCAGGAAGCCGTGCCAGGCGCTGCTGTCCGGCATCAGCAGGCCGACACCGAATGCCGCTGCCACGATGGCGCACAGGGCAGGGAAGAGGTGCTCGCGCGCCACCAGGATCGCGGCGGCAAAGCAGAGGTAGAACAGGGCCTCGTAGCTCAGCGTCCAGCCCACGCCGACGATGGGCTGAATGAGGTGGTGCTCATTGAAGGACGGCAGCAGAAAAAAGCCACCGAGCCGCTCGGCCGACAGATTGAAGCCCCGCTCCCCAGTGCCCCACCAGTGCAGCAGGGCCGGCTTGAGCGCATACAGCGTGACGAGCACATACATCGGCCACACCCGCAGCACCCGCTGCTGCAGGAAGTGGGAGACCGGCCGGCGACCCTGCACATAGCTGCCTGAGATGTAGACCATCAGAAAGCCGCTGAGGATGAAGAACACATCCACGCCGCCCGCACCCGCTTCGATCAGCCAGGCCGGCAGCACCGAGGGCACCAGGGCCATGTCCGCCGGTGCATTGATGGTGCTGGCGCGCAGGGCGTGGTGCAGGACCACAGCCACAGCGGCAAACGCTCGCAGGGCCTGCAGGCCGACGATCTCGCGGTCTTGGGTGGGACGCATCACAACTTCTCCGGAAACTTCACGCCAGGCGCGAGAGGCGGCGGCGAATCGATGCTAGGGCGGAGGTTCTCCGGCGGACGTCAGCAACTGCGTCCAATGGTGAGGGGTGTGTCCAGCATCAAGAGGGGCCAGCGCCGCGCGGCAAACCGGATGCCGGACTCGCCGCTGGCGTTGTCCCCTGAACCGGTGAAGATGGCCTTGAAGGCCGATGGAATGGGCCATCCGGCGGATGAGGGACGAAAAAAAGCGCCCTCAAAAGGGCGCTTGTTCGTCATGTGTGTTGCGAGGCTGCGGCCGCCGGGCGATTTGCGATCACCGGACCGGTCAGGAATGCCGGTGATCTGGCGTGCAGAAGTTTCAAGCGCTCACGACGCCAGCGCCGCGGACGGCGCCGGTCGGAGCGCTGCGCGCCTTATGGCTTCACCGGACGCGGATAGGCGCCTGGCTTCGGCGTCACCACCGGCGCCTCTTGAATCCGCTGCTTCAGCCAGGCCAGTGCCGCGTCCAGCTGCGCCTCCTGCCCCTGCGCGGTGGCGCGTGGCGGGTTGTCGACGCGGATGTCTGGCGTCACGCCCTTGCCTTCGACGATGAAGCTGCCATCGATCAGGATCTGGCCGTTCTCCGCGGCGCGCATCATGCCTTTGTCCACCAGCCAATTGTTGTCAGACAGCCAGACGCCCGCACCCGAGGTGGTGGTGCCAATTACCGGACCCAGTCCCAGACGCTTGAAGCCCTCGGTGAAGGTCTCACCGTCCGAGTAGGTCTCTTCATTGGCCAGCACCACCACATGGCCGCGGAAGGTCTGCTGCATGTTGGGATAGGGCGCAGCGCCTTCCGGCGAGCGTGGCTGCCAGTAGGCCCAGGCGCGACGGGAGAGCTTCTCCAGGATGAAGCTGTCGATGTTGCCGCCGTTGTTGTGGCGCACGTCGATGATCAGGCCATCGCGGTCACTCTGCGCATAGAACTCGCGCGCGAAGTCGGCGATGTCTTCCGGGCCCATCGCCCGCAGATGCACATAACCGATGTGCCCCTGGCTGGCCTGATCGACACGTCGGGCCTTGCCATAGCGCCAGTCATCCACCCGCAGGCGGGCTTCGCGGCGCTGGTCCACCGGCGTCACCACCACGCTTCGGCTGCGACCTCCGGGCTCGCGCAGCGCCAGCAGCACCTGCTTGCCGGATTGGCCGCGAAGGCCTTCGGTGGGGTCGGGCAGGGTGGTGGCATCCCGGCCGTTGATGGCGGTGATGACCGAGCCGAGCGGGATGTCCAGACCCGGGGCGGCCAGCGGCCCGGCCTCGGACGGCAGCTCCGGATCGCCGCTGTAGATGCGCTGGATTTTCCAGCCCTGCGGATCCCGCACCAGCAGCGCACCGAGGCCCGCCCAGCCGGGCTCTCCCGACGACTGACGCAGATCCCCGGGGCGCACCGAGCTGTGCAGCAGGCTGATCTCACCGACCATCTGCGCCATCACTTCGTTGAGTTCGCCCCGCTCGGTCACCCGCTCCACCAGTGGGGCGTATTTGCGGCGCATCGCCGGCCAGTCCACGCCGTGCAGGTCCTTGTCGTAGACGTAGTCCCGCTGCATGCGCCAGCCATCGGCGAACATCTGGCGCCACTCGGCGCGCGGGTCCACCTGGATCTGCCAGTCGCTCCACAGCACGCGCGACTTGTCGAGGTCGGTCGGCAGCTTGGCACCGGCGTCCACGATCAGGATGTCGCCGGCGGCGCCGGGGGCGGCGGTTTTCACCACCATCAGCTTGCGTCCGTCTCGGTCTCGCCGCTGAAATCACAGACGGAGAAGATGGAGCGGCTGTCCGCGCTGAAGCGGGCATCGCGGCAGCGGCCGGCATCCGTCAGGTCCTGGGGGAAGGGCAGCTCCGCGCGGCGCAGCGGGCCGACGCCTTGGGTGGCCAGGCGGCCCCGGCTGGTCAGCACCACCCGCTCACCGTCTGGCGACAGGGCGACGCTGGTGAGGAAATCCTGGGGTTTGGCGATCCAGCGGCGACGCATCTGGTCGTGATCGCTGTGGAGGGTGAAGCGAAGTCTCGTGCCATCGGAGGATGCCGCAGCGCCGGTGCCACTGGCGCCGGTGACGCTGCCGGCATCGGCCGTGGGGGGCACACCGTCCAGATCCAGTCGATACAGATCGGCCCCCAGCGCATACACCACCTGCCGTCCGCTGATGCTGGCGTGGCGGATGTCCCAGCCGCGATGGCGGGTGAGCTGCTGAAGGTCCGAGCCGTCCGCCGCCACCGACCACAGGTTGTAGGTGCCGTCGCGGTCCGAGAGGAAGGCGATGCGGTCGCGCCCTTGCGCATCCCGGTAGGGCATCGGACGCCGGTCATTGCTGCCTTCGGCCACCAGCGGCCGTGCTTCGGCCTGGCTGTTCAGGTCCATCACCCAGAGCCGCGCCATGGCGCCGCCCCGGTATTGGCGGGCGTTGTCGCCGCGCAGGCCATTGCGGGTGAAGTAGAGCCAGCGTCCATCGTCGCTGAGTGCACCGTCAGCCGCCTGGCCCACCGGCAGGGCGCGGCGCTCCCCGGTGTCGATGTTGACCAGGTGGAGCTGCGTGCCGGCTTCGCCACGCTCGGTGGCGCCGGTGTAGAGCACCTCGTTGCGGGCGGTGATGCCCCAGACCCGCACCGGGCCGGTGTCCCAGCTCATTCGGCGCGGCACACCGCCGTTGGCCGGCATCACATACACGTCGCCCACACCGCCGTCGTACTGGCCGACGAAGGCCAGCCAGCGTCCATCGGGGGACAGGGCGGGCGAGCTTTCACTGCCCAGATGAGTCGTCAGCCGCTGGGCGCTGCCGCCTTGCAGGCTGGCCGACCAGAGGTCGCCTTCGGACACGAAGACCAGGCGGTCGCCTTGCAGCGCCGGCTGGCGGTAGAAGCCTTCGACCTGGGCTGTCGAGCTTGCGGGGCCATCGGACGCGCGGGGCGCCGCGCTCGGCACGGTCGTGGGGCCGGTCTTGCCGGCAGCGCTTGCCGACGCGTCGCTGGCGCGGCCCGCATGGGCCGACCATGCGCGGTCCGGCGCCATCCACGCGCCGGTGGCGCAGGCCGCGGCGAGCGCCAGGCTCAGAAGCGTTGAGCGCGGCTTCTGTGGCTTGCGCGGCGACCCGGGCATGCAGGACCCGCCCAGCCCGCTCGACAAGCCTGGTGCGCCGGGCGGGGATTCGCTCGATGGCACGGCCGCATCAGTATCGGAGTGACAGGCATCCCCATGCAGGGCGGGGGACGGTGGAGGCTGGGCAGAAGAAAGAGGGAGAATGCCTCTATTCTGCGCAAGCCCGAGGCGTCAGTGATTCGTCACACCCATGGTCACATGACCGGACGGCACATGCACCACCGCGCTTTCGATGTGACCGGCCTGGTCGTCGAAGAAGAAGTCCGGCTCGAACTCTCGCAGGAACTCGCCTTTGGCCAGGCCGCCAAGGAACATCGCTTCGTCCACCTCCACCTGCCAGTCCATCAGCGTGCGAATGGCTCGCTCATGGGCGGGCGCACTGCGGGCGGTGACCAGCGCGGTGCGGATGCGCATCGGGCCCAGCGGCTGGTTCTGCAGCCGCTGCAGCTCATGCAACACCTGTTTGAACGGTCCGGCCGGCAGCGGGGTGAGCTTGCGTTCGCGCTCATGGGCCTGGAAGGCATCCAGACCGTCGCGCTGGAAGACCTGCTCGGCTTCGTCGGAAAACAGCACCGCATCGCCGTCGAAGGCGATGCGCAGTTCTTCGGGGTAAGCGACCGAGGCGCGCGCCGATTGGGGGAACACCCGCGCCGCCGCCACGCCGGCCGCCAGTGCCGAGCGCACATCTTCCTCATTGGTCGAGAGGAACAGATGCGCCTTCAGGGGCCGCAGGTAGCGCCACGGGCTCTGTCCGCGGGTGAAGACGCCGCGCAGGATGGGCAGCCCGTAATGCTGCGCCGAGCGGAACACCCGCATGCCGGAGATCGGATCATTGCGGGAGAGCACCACCACTTCCACCCGTGGTTTGTCCCCCGGCTGGTTGAAGGCGAGCAGCTTGTGCACCAGCGAAAACGCGGTGCCCGGCTTGGCCGGTTGCTCCAGGCGCTGCTGCTGCAGCTGCATGTAGGCCCGGTCGTCACCCGCTTCGAACAGCTGGTTCTCTTCTTCGAAATCAAACAGGGCGCGTGACGAGATTGCCACCACCAGTTGACCGTCCAGATTCGCGGGCATGTCGGCTACAACCTTTGACGAGTGAGGCTGGGTAAGGGCCTGAAAAGGGACAGGAAAGGGCCCGGACAGGGCCTGGCCAAGGCCCGTGAGAAGGGCCGGATACCGGCCTGAGCTTACTGCGTCGCCAGCTTGTTCATGTCGATGATGGGCAGCAGCACCGACAGCACGATCAGCATCACCACGCCGCCCATGGCGACGATGAGCAGCGGCTCCAGCAGCGTGGCCAGGGTCATGGCGCGGCGCTTGACCTCATTGCCCAGCTGCCGTGCGGCGCGCTGCAGCATGTCCGGCAACTGACCGGTCTGCTCGCCCAGGCGGGCGAACATCGACAGCAGCCCGGGAAAGCGCTTCTTGCCGGCCAGGGCCGCGCCCAGCGGCGCGCCTTCGCGCACCTGCACCAGCGCGTCCATCGCATCGGCCCGCATGGCGTGGTTGGAGAGCGTCTCGGCCGCGGCCTGCAGGGCCTTCAGGATGGGCACCCCGGCACCGGCCAGCATCGCCAGCGTGCCGGAGAAACGCGCCGCGTTGTAGCCCCGCGAGATGCGGCCGATGACCGGCAGGTTCAGCCATGCGGCGTCAAAGCGCTGGCGTGGCCCTTCCTTCTTCAGCGTCTGTCGCACCGCGAAGCCGCCCACCACCAGCAGACCGACGAGGACCAGGCCCCACTGACGCAGCAGATCGGAGGTGCCCATCATCAGCCGGGTGAGCAGCGGCAGGGTCTGCCGCGTCTGGGTGAAGACCGCGGCCACCTGCGGCACCACATAGGTCAGCAGGAAACCGACAGCCAGCAGTGAGATGAAGCAGACGATGATCGGATAGGCCAGCGCACCAAACAGTTCCGAGCGCAGGCGCTGGGTCTCTTCCAGGTCGTCGGCAAGGCTTTCGAGCACCGGGCCGAGGGCGCCACTCTGCTCACCGGCGGCGACCACCGCGCGGTACACATCGTCGAACTCCCGCGGGGCGGTGCCGAGCGCACGCGCAAAAGGCGAACCGGCGTTCACCTCCGCCTTCAGCGACGACATCAGGTCGCGCTGGCGCGGATCATCAGCTTCATCGGCGAGTGCTGCCAGCGAGCGCTCCAGCGGCAGACCGGCGGTCACCAGACCAGCCAGTTGCCGTGTCCACACCGACAGCCCGGAGCCGTTGAACACCCTTCGGGCCCAGCGGCTGCTGGACTTGGGCGCCGCCACCGGGTGCACCTCCATGGGCACCAGCCCCTGGCCGCGCAGCTGGGCGCGGGCGGCACGCGGGTTGTCCGCTTCCAGCAGGCCCTGGCGGGGCTTGCCGGCATTGTCCAGGGCTTCGTATTTGTAGGCGGGCATGGCGGGGAACGACGGATGACGGGGCTGCTTTGTGCGCGAGGCTGACTCTGTGGCTCGGACTGCGGCTCGGACTGCGGCTCACTACTCGCGCGTGACCCGCAGCACTTCCTCTTCAGAGGTGATGCCGGCGGCCACCAGACGGTCGCCGTCCTCGCGCATCGAACGCAGGCCGTTGGCGCGTGCAGCGGCGAGCAGGTCGGCTTCGGCCGCCTGGCCGTGGATCAGATGACGGACCTTGTCGTCGCAGACCATCAGCTCATACACGCCGGTACGGCCCTTGTAGCCGCTGGACGAGCAGGCCGCGCAGCCGACCGGCTGGTAGCGGGTGCCACCGCCCGGCAGCGGGGTGGGCGAGGGCGCCTTGCAGACCGGACAGAGCTTGCGCACGAGGCGCTGGGCGAGCACGCCCAGCAGGCTGGAGCTGAGCAGGAAGGGTTCGACACCCATGTCGGTCAGGCGGGTGACGGCACTGACCGCATCGTTGGTGTGCAGCGTGGCCAGCACCAGGTGACCGGTCAGCGAGGCCTGGATGGCGATCTGGGCGGTTTCGTAGTCCCGGATTTCACCGATCATGATCACGTCCGGGTCCTGACGCAGGATGGCGCGCAGGGCCTTGGCGAAGGTCAGGTCGATGCGGGCGTTGACCTGCGTCTGCCCCACGCCGGCCAGTTCGTATTCGATCGGGTCTTCCACCGTCAGCACGTTGGTGGTGGAGGTGTCCAGCGTCTGCATCGCGGCATACAGCGTGGTGGTCTTGCCGGAGCCGGTCGGGCCGGTCACCAGCACGATGCCGTGCGGCTGCTGCACCAGGCGCTGGAAGCGGGACAGCCGTTCACCGTCCATGCCCAGGCCGGTGAGGGTGAACTTGGATTCTGACTTGTCCAGCAGACGCAGCACCGCGCGTTCGCCGTGGGCTGACGGCAGGGTCGAGACCCGCACGTCGATGGCCCGGCCGCCGATGCGCAGGGAAATGCGACCGTCCTGGGGCAGGCGCTTTTCAGCGATGTCCAGCTCGGCCATGATCTTCAGGCGCGAGATCAGCGCCGCATGCAGCGCCCGGTTGGGCCGCACCACTTCGCGCAGCGTGCCGTCCACGCGGAAGCGCACGCTGCTTTCGCGCTCATAGGGCTCGATGTGGATGTCGCTGGCGCCGTTGTTGGCGGCCTGCGTCAGCAGCGCATTGAGCATGCGGATGATGGGCGCGTCGTCGGCGGCTTCCAGCAGGTCTTCCACGGCCGGCAGGTCCTGCATCAGGCGGGAGAGGTCGACCGCGCTTTCCACTTCACCCACCACCAGCGCTGCGCTGTCCTCCCCGCCGGCATACGCGGCCTGCAGCCGCGCGGCCATGTCGGCCGGGCTGATGCACTCCACCCGATGCGGCGCATGCACCCGCTGCAGCTCAGACAGCGTCGAGAGGCTGGCCACCGGGGTGGCCCAGAGGGTGCGCTGCTCGCCGTCGTCTTCCAGCAGCAGCTGCTGGCTGCGGGCAAAAGCGTAGGGCAGGGGATGGCGGGTGGCCATGGATGGGGATCTTTCGTTCAGCGAGCGGGCCCTGATTCTGGCTGAGAAGCTGGCTCCGAAACAGGACGCGGCGGTGTCGGCAGCGCCGGCGACGAAGCGGGACGCTCCGGCAGCATCGGTGCCCCGGTGTTCGGCAGGACCAGGGTCCGGGCCGGTTGCACGTCCTGCTGATAGGCGCGGATGGCGTCGTAGCGATCCAGGCTCACCGCGGTGGCGCTCTCAGGCGTACGCAGCACGACGGGGCGCAGGAAGATCATCAGGTTGGACTTGCTGCGGTTGCGGCTCTGATTCTTGAACAGATTGCCCAGCAGCGGAATGTCGCCGAGGCCGGGCACCTTGTTTTCGCCATCACTGTACTCGTCCTTGAGCATGCCGCCCAGCACCAGGACCTGACCGTCTTCCAGCGTGACCGAGGTCTCCACGGCGCTCTTGTCGATGGTGGGACCATTGGCGCTGCTGGACGTGCCATCCACCACGCTGGAGTTTTCCTGATAGACCTTGATCCGCACCGTGCCGTTTTCACCGACCTGGGTCTTGATCTTCAGCCGCAGGCCGACGTCGCGACGCTCGTAGGTGTTGAACGGGCTGGTGATGCTGTTGCCCTGGGTGGTGCTGCTGATCACCGGCACGTTGCGGCCGACGATCATGTCGGCTTCTTCATTGTCCTGCACCACCAGTGAGGGGGTGGACAGCACGTTGGTGCCCGAGAGCTGTTCCAACGCATTGGCCACGGCGCCCAGCGTCAGATAGCTGCCGATGCGGGTGGTGGCGCCGATGTTCAGCCCCTGCGGAATGCCGCCGGAAGCGATGGCCGTACCGATGTTGATGGCACCCGTGGACGTGCTCGAGTTGGGCACACCGCCAGCGGCCGCGGCTGAGAGATTCAGGATGTTGCTGTAGCCGGTGCCGAAGTTGGTGCCGATGCCCACTGACCCGAACAGGTTCTGCCACTGCACGCCGAACTGGCCGACCTTGCTGGCATCCACCTTCACTACCAGCGCTTCCACATAGACCTGCGCGCGACGGGTGTCCAGCTGCTCGACCACCGCGCGGATCTGTTTGTACATCGGCTCGGGCGCCGTAATGATCAGCGAATTGGTGGCTGGATCGGCCTGAACGAAGCCACCGGTGTTGGGCTGCGCGGTGGCGCTGACCTGCGTCGAGGCGCCGACGCCTGAGCCGCCCGACGAACCGCTGGAGCCATTGCCGCCGCCGCCTCCGAAGGACGAATTGCCGCCGGAGAAGCTGCTGTTGCCGGTGGCGTTACCACCGCCACCCCCACCGCCGCCACCGGTCGCGAGGCCACCGACGGTGGAGGCACCGCTGCCGGAACTGCCGCTGCCGCCGGTCGTCGCACTGTTCGCGCTGAAGGCAGCACGCAGCACCGTCGCCAGACGCACCGCATCCGCGTTCTTCAGATAGATGACGCGGATGTTGCCGTTGGAGGCGTCGATCCCGGGCGTATCCAGCTTCGCGATCATGGCGCGCAGCTGCATCAGGCGCGCCGGATTGGAGGCGCGCACGATCAACGCATTGCTGCGCGGATCGGCCAGCACACTGTTCCCGCCGGCACTCACGCCGCCGCCGGGCTGTCCGGCCACGCCGGCGCCTTCGGACAGCCGCTGCACCAGCTGCACCACGTCCGAGGCCACCGCATTGCGCAGCGGAATCACCTCGATGTCGGTGTTAGACGGCTGATCCAGCGCCGCCACGATGCGGCTCAGACGCTGCAGGTTCTCGGCGTAATCGGTGATCACCAGGCTGTTATTGCCTGGGTTGGCATTGATGGTGTTGTTCGGCGTGATCAGCGGCCGCAGCACCGCCACCAGATTGTTCGCGTTCTCGTGATTGAGCTTGAAGATCTGGGTGACGACCTGATCGCCACGTTGACGGCTTTCCGTGCCGATCGACACCGAGCCGGTCTGCAGCTTGGCTTCCGCTTCCGGCACCAGCTTCAGAATGCCGCCCGAATCGACCATCGCAAAGCCCAGACCGCGCAGCGCCGCCAGATAACTGAGGTAAGCCTCCTGCACCGGCACCGGCTGCTCGGCCGTCAGCGTCATCGTGCCCTTGACCCGCGGATCGACCAGGATGGGCTTGCCCATCGCAGCGGACATCGCACGCGAGACCGCTTCAATGTCGGTGTTGACGAAATTCAGCGTCACCGGCGTGCTGGCTTTGACTGCCGGTTGGCGACGGTTCGGCTGCTGCTGACCCTGCTGTGCCTGCACCGGCAGGCTGGCGGCGATCAGGCTCACGGCCAGAGCCATGGCTGTCGGTCGCATCATGTGTGTCTTCATGCTCATCCCACCGAGATGATCGAGCGCGCGCCCTCGCGGCGCCCGATGATGTTCAACAAGTTGGCCAGCGCCGCCTCACTGCCGGGGGCCGCACTGGCGTCCCCACGGAATTGCACGCGGTTGCCCAGGGTGCCCTGGCCATTCAAAAGAAGCGGACCCTGCATCGTCTGCAGCATCAGCTGCGGCGTGGCCGCACCCAGGATGCTGAGGCGATAGGTGCCCAGCGGGTCCACCGAGGAGAGCCGGGAAGACATCTCCTGCAGATCCAGCTGGATCACCCCGTTCACCTGCCATTTGCCCTGGTCCCGCTCGATGCGGAATTGCTGGGCGCTCAGGTTCAGGCGGCCGTCTGGCGCCAGGGTGTTCCAGGGCGTGCCCAGGCCCGTCAGCCAGGACGCGGGCCATTGGATCCAGGCACGGCCGTCCGGGCTGTCGGGCAGGTTCAGCGCGAGTTTGCCCAGCCCCACACGCACGGTGATGGGGGAGTCCGGACGGATGCAGCAATCCTGGTTCAGCGTCAGTCGCAGGCCCAGACCACCCGAGATCCAGGCGGGGCGCAGCGACCACTGCAGACGGTCGGGCAGTTCGCTGGCGTCGCGGCTGCCGGGACCGGCACTCAGGATCAGCCGGGCGCTGCCGGTCCAGATGCTGCCGCGCGGATCGGCCAGCAGCAGGCGTTGCTGGGTGGCGGCCGCCAGGCCCGAGGCCAGCCATGCTGCTGGTGCAAACCAGATCAGCGCCAGCAGCAGACCCAGCACCCCGCCGGCCCAGGCCCAGCGGCGGGTGCGCGGCTTGGGTGTGGGCAGCAGGGCGGCGCGCGCCGAGCGTGGTGCCGCGGCGGGACGCTTGAAAGGCGTGCTGAAAGTGGGTCGCTTCATGAGCCGTTGGCGCCGGGCAGGGCGACAGTGATGCGGCCGGTATAGCCCTGCGCACCCGATTGCAGTTCGACATCCTGCGGGCGGGCCCGTGCCGACTGGCGGGCTTCCGTCAGCCAGACCGCCAGCGCCGCGCCGGGCACGCCGCGCAGACGCAGTTGTGCCTGGGGACCGGTGAGGGTCAGCTCGGCATTCGGGCCCAGCCGTTCGGTGGCACTGCGCAGCGCGGTGATCGACTGTTCCTGCGAAATCGGAGGCGCCTGCTTGAGCTGCTGCGCCTGCTGGGCGAGCGCACGCATCTGACGCAGCTCGCCATCCAGCTTGTCCAGCTCGGCCGGCGCTTTGGAGAGGGTGTTCCAGGCGGGCGCAATGGCCACCAGCCACAGCAGGGCGGCGCCCACCACCACCGCGGCCGTGCGAACCATCTGCCGTTCACGCGGCTGCGCGGCCTGCCAGCGCTCCTCAAGCTGGCGCAGCCAAGGGGGAGTACTTTTCATCGTGTCGTCGGCCGCAGGCTCAATTGGAGGGTATCTCCTTCGTCGCTGACCCGCAGGGCAGGGTTCTGGAAGAGACGGTCGCGCACCTGCTCACGCACCGGCGCGGGCAGGCCGGTCAGCAGCAGGCGATTGTTTTCGAAGCGCAGGCCTTGCAGCGGCGGCTGGCCGGCCGGCATCGCGCGGGCCACGGCGCCGAGCAGGTCTTCCAGATCCCCCGGGCCGATCTGGCCGGCGCGGGCGCGGGCGAGATCCACCTCGCGCTGCATCTGGGCCGGCGCGTCGCGCACGGTCCGGATCTGCGGGAAGGCCTGGCGCAGCAACTGTTCCTGTTCGGCGCGGCGATTGTCCAGCGCGCGGCGCTGCTGGAAGGCCATCGCATTGACACCGATGATCTGCACCGCCACCAGGGCGATGACGCCCCATCGGAACGGCCGCCATTCCGGGCCCTGCATCACCTGCCAGGCGCGGTAGACGCGCTGCCAGCCGCGTTGCCGGGGCGTCAGCTCGAACTGCAGCAGGTTGATCGGCGCGCCCAGGGCCGCCCAGGCCCGTTCGGTGTCGTTCAGCACTTCCACCGGCCGGCCCAGCAGCCGCTCGGCTTCTGCAGACACCGGCGGTGTGGCGCTGACCTTCGCCTGGGTCCACCAGGTGTCGCCCAGCCAGGTACGAACCCCCGCGCTGGTCATGGGGAAGGTGGCGATGCCGGGCGGCGACCAGGCGCGCAGGCGCGGCTGTCCGTCCGGACCTTGATCGACATGGCCACCCAGCCGGCCGTCCGGCCAGGACACCGGGAAGACCGCTTCCAGCAGCAGGCCGGCGTTCTGGATGGCCTGCAGGTGGGCCTTCAAGGTGTCGCGGGCGACAGCGGCCACCCATCGGGGCGGGTTTTCACCGTCTTCCAGCCGGGTTTCGGGATGGTCCACATCTTCGGCCAGGCCCGGCAGGCCTTTGTCCACGTCCATCAGCGCCAGGTGCAGCCGCTCCGGATCTTCCAGCAGGGATTCTTCCAGCACGCCGGACAGGGCGCTGCGCAGCTTGGGCCCCCGAAGGGCCAGCGGCAGGCGCACCGTATGCCAGCTCACGGCGGCATCGGACAGCAGCGCCATCACGCGGTCGGCCTTGGGCATGGCATCCAGCGGGGCGCGTTCGCCCCGTCCTCCCGCCCGGGCAGGCGCCTGGGCATCGGGACTGAACCAGAATTCGTAATCTTGGGTGCCGGTCGCCGCGGGCGGCGCATCAGGCAGCAGGATGAGCAGGGTACTCATGAGAAGGCGGATTCTAGGAGGGCTTGCGCGACAGATTGGCGGCAAAGCCCCCGAACAAGCCCCTAGGCCACCCTGTAGACATTGTCAGGGTGCCGAAGTCTGAGGCAGGTTGGCGGCCAGGACGACTGAAACGGGTGACGAAACGTGACAGACGTCGGCTATCTGCCTTGCCCGGCAATGAGGGCGGTGGATTGCTGGACGTACTGGCGATCCAGCACACGGGTTTGAAAATCGTTGTTTCGCCAGACCAGCGAGCGCATGGTGACGAGACGGTCGTCCAGCCGCAGCTGGCCGGTGACGACGAAGTAGTCGCTGGTGGCCTGAACGATGCTGTCCAGTTCCACCCCGTTGGGGAGGTATTGGGCGATCTGGCTCTTGGTGATGCCCTTCGCCTCACGGGCCCGGACGATGCGGTCCGCGTCCCCCAGGCCCATCCGGGCGTCCAGCGCGGCGAGCACTTCGCGAGGGGCGGTGTTGATGTTGATCTTGGTGACGGTGACCGTCTTTTCGTTGGACGAGCTGGGCGGCAGGATCGTGACGTAGGGCCGTAGACGGTCGATCTGGTCCGCGGTGAGATTGAGCCAGCCGAGTTGATCAACCCGGATGGGCAACACGGGCGACCCACCGTCCGACGCGCTGTTCCCCGTGTTCCCGCCGCCCGGATTGGTTTGAGTGACCGGTTGTGGGAAGGCCTGACGCAGCCGCTTCTGCACGTCGTTGGCCAGGCTGGCATTCAGCCCCGCAGACTGAAAGAGCCGCTGGGCAATGGCCAGCTGCACCGGTGGGGCACTCGGATTGGTCGGGTTCGGCGGCTCCTGCGGAATCAGGTTGTAAAGATTGAACTTCCCCTGGGCGTCCTCGATCCGTCCGGAGAGGTAGGCGTCCGGGCCGCTGTCCGAAGAATGGTTGTCGTCGGTGGACAGGAAACTGGAGAGCTTGGCTTCCGCCAGCGGCACGGCCCAGACCTCGCCGCCGAAGTCCACCGCGTTGTCGCCGGCGTTCTTGTTGGCCCGCGTGTCTTCGCGAAGGATCACCCGGGCCCAGTCCAGCGCGCCTTGCAGCACCCAGTCCGACTGCGCCCGGCCCCGCTCCGCGGATTCGATCTGAATGCTGCGCGCCTGCCGCCACAGCATGGCGGCTGCCAGCGTGGTGACCAGGGTGACGATCAGCAGCGCGGTCAACAGGGCGGCGCCGCGTGTGTGCAGGCGGGGGCGGCGCGTCACCGGGTGGCTCCCGCCGGGACGACCACTTCCCGCGTCAGCTCGCCGTTGTAGCCCCCACCAGCAAACTGGATCTTCATTCGCACGCCGCTGGGCACGCTTTTGCTGGCGGTCTCTTCCTGGTCGCCGCTGGACTGCGCATTGCTCCAGGCGTTGTTCCGGAAGAAATACATCTGCCAGCCCTGCACGCCGGGGAGGCCCGGACTGTCGCGCAGGTCCTGAGGGCTCAGTTGCTGGGCGCGAAACCAGGCGTCCTGCAGGGCGCTGACCGATGTCGCAGGCGGCGCTGCCCAGCGCGACAGGCGGCCGTCACGGACCTGCCAGGAGACCACCTGCAGCCCCTTGGCGCTGCGCCGCGTCATGCGCAGGGTGGCGCCATCGAAACTGAGGGCGGCGAACTGCTTGCTGTCCTGGACTTCCCGCAGGTCGAGCTCCCATTGGCGCACCAGGGTGCCGATGGTCTCCGCACTGTCCATGTGGGCGTCGGTGGCGTCCCGGGTGGCACTCAGCGCGGACACGGCGCGCCAGGCCATGACGCTCATCATCGCCATGATGACCAGCGCCACCACCACTTCGATCAGCGTGAATCCACGCGCGGCCGGACGGTGCATCAGTACCGCCCCACGACGGTGGTGATGCTCAGCAGCGCTTGACCATCGTCATTGAACACGCGCAGTTCCACCCGTCGGAAGTTGGGGTTGGCGGTGCCGGCCACCTCGGTCTTGCCGGTGAAGGTGTGACCGAGCTGGGTGCAGGAGAACTCGGTGGTGCCGGTACCCGGGAACGCTGTGGTCAGCCGCATTTCGGTCAACTCGTTTTCGGCACACCACTGCGCCATGTTGTTGAGCGACAGGCGCTGCGCGTTGCTGGTCATGGTGCCGGCGGCCCGCATGCCGGCGGCCAGGCACAGGCCGACGATGGTCAGCGCGACCAGCACTTCGATCAGGGTGAAGCCGCGGTGCTGCCTCATGGCGCCACCTCCCGTTCGATGGTGAACGGCCGCAGGCCGTCGGTGCCCAGCGTGATGTGGGCCTCCCCGCGGGTGAGCTGAATACGCTGGGCGCCGATGATGGGCTCCGGCCCGAGGCGGACCCGTCCGCTGGCATCGGTCTGGCCCTGGACGGTCACCGAAGGTTCTTCACCCAGCCAGCCACGATCCAGCTTGAGCCGGGTGACCAGATCCTGCGGCAGGCCGTTGAAGCGGAACCGGCCCTGGTCCGGCTGCCAGGTGACCTCCAGCGACGCCGCCCGTGCTTCCGCACGGGCAGTCTCCAGCACGCTGGCCAGATGCAGCGCTTCGCGTTCCAGATCGGCACCTCCGTTGTTGCGCATCGCCACCACGACGGTGGCGCTGGCCACTGCAATGATGGTGATGGCGACCAGCAGTTCGATCAGGGTGAAGCCGCGCAGGCGGCGGGCGGTCATGGTCGCGAACGGAAGAGTGGCGGGGCGGGTGGATTATTCCCAGGAGCCGATGTCAGCGTCATTGCCCTCACCGCCGGGCTTGCCGTCCGCGCCGAGGCTGTAGACATCCACTTCGCCCTTCAGGCCGGGGTTGTCATACTGATAGGGGTTGCCCCAGGGATCCTTGGGCAGCTTCTCGATGTAGACCTTCCAGTTGCCCGGCACGGTGCCGCTGGTGGGCTTGCTCACCAGGGCATTGAGGCCCTGGTCGCCGCTGGGATAACGGCCGTTGTCCATCTTGTAAATCTTGAGCGCCTGCATCAGCGTGGTGACGTCCTGCTTGGCGGCGGTGCGCCGGGCGTCGGCCACGTGATTCATCACGGCAGGCACCACCACGGCGCCCATCACGGCCACGATGGTGATGGCCACGATCAGTTCGATCAGGGTGAAACCGCGGCTGGCGCGGCGGGGAGTCATCTTGCGTTGCATGGTTTTGCAATCCTGGGGCTGGGCTGCCCGTCTGCAGCCTCTTGCGTTCCATCATAATCCGCACATGCATGCACGTTGGTTAAGCTTCGTGATCTGGGCGCTGATGGCGGCCAGTCTGGCCTATTGGTCGCTGACGCTCATGGCCCGAGGGCCGGCGGCGCCGGGGCAGGTCTTGCCCGCCGTGTCCGGCGGCTCCATCGGCGACTGGACGAAGGTTTTCACCCAGGAATCGCCGTCCGCCGCACCGGTGGAATCCGCCTCGTCCCGGTATCAGCTGCTGGGCGTGGTGGCGCCGTCGAGCGGTCAGGCCACCGGCGAAGGCGTCGCGCTGCTGGTCGTGGGGGGGGGATTTGCGCGTCCGTTCCGCGTCGGACAGGTGGTGGATGGGGACATCCAGCTGCTGGAAGTCAGCCGGCGTGAAGTGGGTCTGGGACGGAACAACACCGTGAGCATCCGCCTGGCGCTGACGCCTGTGCCGGGCGCTGCGCCGTCGATGATGGCGCCCGAGCCGCCGCAACCCACGCCGGCCCTGCCGCCGTCGGGGGCGCTGCCGCCGAACCAGCAAGGCATTTCGTTGAATGCGCCGCCGGGCAGCGTGCCGATGAACGGCAATGCGTCGCCGCTCACCAATATCGGGGGCGCCTTGCCCAGTACCGGCGTGCCGCCGCCGCCCGAGAACGCAGCCACCCAATAAAGACCACGGGCCCGATCCAGCTGGACAGAGCCCGTGTTTCATTCGGCCGCGTGCACAGAGCTGACACGCCCGGTTTCAATTTTTCCTCAGACCACCCATCTGGCTGGCGCCGTTGTGCAGGTCGGTGGGCCGGCTGTGGATCGGGCCGTCGGGAATGTCCTGCACCTCGGTCAGCAGTGCCGCTGCGCAGCGGATCATCGGCCAGGCCAGCGGCGCACCGGTGCCGTCGCTGCAGTCCATGCCGAGCTCCAGCAGGGCGGCGGCATGGAACAGGGAGAGGGCTTCGTCCAGGCCGCGGTGGGTGGTGCTGCGGCAGAACACAGCGTAGTCGGTGACCGGTGGCGCAATCATGGACGCCACCTTCAGGGCGGCGCAGGCGGTCAGGCCATCCACCAGAATCAGCTGGCGCTTGCTCGCCGCCACCAGCATCGCCCCGACCATCACCGCCAGTTCATGCCCCCCGAAGGCGGCCAGCACCGCCATCGGCTCTTCCACCTCCCGATGGCGGGCCTGCGCACTCTGCAGCACGATCAGCAGGTGGGTCAGCTCCTCCTGCGGCATGTCCGGGCCGGAGATGACGAAGTCCCGCACCGGCAGGTCCATCAGGCGGGACAGCACCAGCGCCGCCGCTTCCATCGAGCCCTGGCCGAGGCCGGCGCACGCCAGCACGTTGCTGGAGAGGTTGTCGGAAATCTCCATGCCGACGCGAACGCCTGCATGCGCCTGCTCCAGCGTCATCGCCGGACCTACCCGGCAGTTGCGGGTGCCATGTGCAATCTTGCGGGCCAGCAGGCCGCGCTGCGGACTCAGGGGCTCGGCAATGCCGCAGTCCACCACCGTCACATGCATGCCCTGGTGATTGGCAAAAACAGTGGACGGCAGGCGATGCTGCAGCGCCAGCAGGGCCTGCTCACGGGTGCTGCGCCCGTTGGGCAGCTTGATCCCATCCACCGCCAGGCCATGGTCGCCGGCAAACAGCATGAGCGTGGGAATGTCCAGCTCGGGTGTCAGCGTGTTCTGGATCAGACCCAGCCGCACTGCCAGCGGCTCCAGCTCCCCCAGACGGCCGGCGATGGCGCTGCGCCGATCCAGGCGGGCGCGCAGCAGGCGCTCCAGCTCCGGATGGTGGGTGGGGCTGATCAGGGACTGATGGATGGACATGTCGGGCAACACAAACGCAGCGACGCGCGGACGATGCCGCACGCCGGGGTCATCGACCCCGGTCTGCATTGTGTGTTGACGCACAGACCCGCCGCAGGGGCAACAACCCGAAGCCACCTGGACCGGGGTCAATCTGTGCGATTGGCGCTCACTTGCGTCGTGGCGAACTGACGCGCGTCCATCCCCGGCTCCGGCGGACGCCCGGTGACATCAGCGCAGGAAGAGCCGGTATACCGGGTTGTCGGTCTCTTCGGTGTAGGGATAGTTCAGCTGCTCCAGGAAGGCCTTGAAGGCCTTTGCATCGCCGCGAGGCACCTGCAGGCCGACGAGGATGCGACCATAGTCGGCGCCCTGGTTGCGATAGTGGAACAGGCTGATGTTCCACTCCGGGCGCAGGTGCGAGAGGAAGCGCATCAGCGCCCCGGGCCGCTCCGGGAAGACAAAGCGGAACAGCCGTTCGTTCTCCGCCAGCTCTGTCCGGCCGCCCACCATATGTCGCACATGCTGCTTGGCCAGTTCGTCGTCGGTGAGATTGACCGTGGGGAAGCGGTGTTTCTCGAACTGACGCGCCAGCTTGTCGGCTTCGTCCTGGCGGCTGATGGTCAGGCCGACGAAGACGTGGGCTTCCTGGGTGTCCGAGATCCGGTAGTTGAATTCGGTGACGCTGCGCGGCCCGATCAGCTCGCAAAAGCGCCGGAAGCTGCCGCGCTCTTCGGGGATGGTGACCGCAAACAGGGCTTCCCGGTGTTCCCCCACCTCCGCCCGCTCGGCGACGAAGCGCAGGCGGTCGAAGTTCATGTTGGCGCCGCAGGTGATGGCGATGAAGGTCTGGCCCTTGAGGCCCTTGTCCGCGGCGTACTGCTTGATGGCCGCCACGCCCAGGCCGCCGGCCGGCTCCAGGATGCTGCGGGTGTCGACGAAGACATCCTTGATGGCGGCGCAGACGGCGTCGGTATCCACCACCACATAGTCGTCCACCAGTTCGCGGCAGATGCGGAAGGTTTCCTCTCCCACCAGCTTCACCGCGGTCCCGTCGGAGAACAGGCCGACGTCATTCAGGGTGACGCGTTTGCCGGCCTGGATCGAGCGGACCATCGCATCGGAATCCTTGGTCTGCACGCCGATGACCTTGATCTCGGGGCGCACGGCCTTGATGTAGGCGGCCACGCCCGAGATCAGCCCACCCCCGCCGATGGCGCAGAATATGGCGTCGATGGGGCCGGGATGCTGGCGCAGCAGTTCCATCGCGATGGTGCCCTGGCCGGCGATCACGTCCGGATCGTCAAACGGATGAACAAAGGTCAGGCCCTGTTCACCTTCGAGTTGCAGCGCATGCTGATAGGCATCGGTAAAAGAATCACCGGACTGCACCACTTCGCCGCCCAGGGCCTGGACGGCATCCACTTTCACCCTCGGTGTGGTGGTGGGCATCACAATCACTGCCCGGCAACCGAGTTTGCGGGCGGAAAGGGCAACGCCCTGCGCGTGGTTTCCGGCAGACGCGCAGATCACGCCGCGAGCCAATTGCTCCGGCGTCAGTTGCGCCATCTTGTTATAGGCGCCGCGCAGCTTGAAACTGAATACCGGCTGCTGGTCTTCGCGTTTGAGCCAGACCTTGTTGTTAATCCGCTTGGAGAGATCGCGCGCGAAATCCAGGGAGGTTTCCTGCGCCACCTCATATACCCGCGCATTCAAGATTCGCTGGAGGTAGCTCTGGTCGGCCGGTAATAGCGCGGGATGGCGCGCGGATGCCCGCGGTTCACGGCGCTTTGAAAGTCGGGTGGGTGTGGAAGTGGGCGTGCGCGGGGCGCGCCGGGGGCCGGCCATTGAATTCCCTCCATGCCGCATCGGGCGGCCAATGATGATAAGCGAGGGTTTGTCCGAACCCTGGTAGCCCGCGACCCGCTCGGCGCCTCGGGCGTTCGCGGTTGGAGGAGGGCGGGTTGGGACGAAAAAAAGCCCAAGGCCTTGGGGGCCTTGGGCCGAATCCACCATGGAGGCGGTGGAGGAGACAATCGGTGCGGGGCTGCCCGGGGTGCCTGAGTGTGACTCGGGGTCACAGGTGGCACGCTGTGGGGTAGCGCTATCGCATGTCTAGAATTCTAGGGCGGAGCATGCTGCGCCGCAATATTTTTTCGATCACTTCTCGTTGGAGACAGGTCTCTAATGAGCAATATCACCGACCGTTGGGCGGTCCGTGACCAAGGAGCAAGAGCGCATGGAATGCACGATCGACTGGATGGGCCGCGAAGGCATGAGCTTCGCCGCCACCACGGGCAGCGGTCATCTGGTGACGATGGACGGGGCTGCGGACGGCGGCGGCCGCAACCTGGCGCCGCGGCCAATGGAAATGGTGCTGCTGGGCACCGGGGGCTGCACCGCCTATGACGTGGTGCTGATCCTTCAGCGCGGGCGTCACGATGTGCGCAACTGCCGGGTGCAGCTGAAGGCCGACCGGGCCGATACCGACCCGAAGGTGTTCACCCGGATCCACATGCACTTTGTGGTGGAAGGGCGCGACCTGTCCCTGCCGGTGGTGGAGCGGGCGGTCAAGCTCTCGCATGAAAAGTACTGCTCGGCCAGCATCATGCTGGCCAAGACGGCCGAGATCACCACGTCGGTGGAGTTGATCGACGTTTGACTACAGGGCCGCTCGCGCTGCAGTCGATGTCTCTCTAAATAGGAGAGAGGATGCGCGACGCGCGGGCGCCCTGGTACGCCGAGGCCGCCTCAGATCCGGTGCGCGGTCGTCGTCATGACCTTGGCCGCCAGACGCATCAGGCCTTTGATCGGTGCCGGCAACTCCACCGCGCCCCGCGCACGGGCCGCGTCGGCATGCTCCACCTCTTCGGCCATCATCTGGGCGACAATCGCACGTGAGCTGTGGTCACCCGCCGGTAGTCGGGTGAGATGGCTGTCCAGATGGGCCTCCACCTGACGCTCCGTTTCCACGACAAATCCCAGGCTCACCCGGTCTCCCACCCAGCCGGCTGCCGTGCCGATGGCGAACGCGCCGGCATACCAGAGCGGGTTCAGCAGGCTGGGCCGATCATTCAGCGCCTGCAGCCGCTCGGCGGTCCAGGCCAGGTGGTCCAGTTCCTCCTGGGCGGCATGTTCCAGATGCTGGCGCAGATCTTCGTCCCGGGTGGTCATGGCCTGAGCGCGGTAGAGCGCCTGCGCGCAGATCTCGCCCACGTGGTTCACCCGCATCAGCGCGGCCGATTCCCGGCGCTGCTCTTCCGATAGCGCCTCATCGGGCTGCTGCGCCACAGGCGTCGGGCGGGACATCGGAGCGACGCCCGCCAGCGTCTTGAGGCTGTGGTCCAGTGTGGAGATCCACGCATCCATCCGGCTCGGATGGCGACCGCCGCGTCCCGAAGAAGAGGGGCGGCCAAATGCCGATGTCATCGAATCATTCATATGGACATTCTGATCGGCATTCGCGGCCCCATTCTGATGGGGGACAAAGCCTGAGGGAGCGACGCTGGGCGCGGAAGAAACCGTCATGGCCTGACTGATGGAGGCTTGGAAAGGGCAGTTTATGGGCATGCGACATACCTGCCCCAGGGGGGCTTCACTCGCGTTTGTGCGATTGCGTGATGACACATTTTTTAATCGCCTACGCGTTGCTTGCATCCAACGAAATCAGGACTTTTACGGGGATGCCGCTGGTCAGCGCGGATGGGAACTGTTGCAATACGGCACAGCTTCATTGCAGGAGCTTGGTTTGTGGAGGCCCGTTCCGGGCGCACAGGCCTCATTGAAGATCTAGGAGTCTCTAATGAAGAAATCTCTCGTCGCGCTGGCAGTGCTGGCTGGTTTCGCTGGTGCCGCTGCCGCTCAATCGTCTGTGACGCTGTTCGGCGTGATCGACGTCGCTGCCCGTTACACCAAGGCCAACGGCCAGAACGTCAAGCAACTGACCAACGACGGCAGCAGCTCCAGCCGTTTTGGCGTCCGTGGCGTTGAAGACCTGGGTGGCGGCCTGAAGGCTGGCTTCTGGCTGGAAAGCGCCCTGTCGGCTGACACCGGCACCGCTGGTGACACCACCACCAACAAGTTCTGGAACCGCCGCGCTTCCGTGAGCCTGATGGGCGACTTCGGTGAAGTCCGTCTGGGCCGTGGCAAGACCTCCACCCGTCTGGTCGTTGACGACTTCGACGTGTACAGCACGACCGGCCTGGGCGATGTGACCCGCGTGTACAACACGCTGGGCAGCAGCATCCAGACCATCAACCGTGCTGACAACCTGGCTCAGTACTTCCTGCCGGGCGACCTGGGCGGTGCCTACGGTTCGTTCGACGTCGCCGCTGGCGAAGGCGCTGTTGGCGCCAAGTCCTACGGTGGCCGTCTGGGCTGGAAGGACAGCGCCATCAACGTGGCCGCTGGTTACCAGTCCACCGAAGGCGTGGCAACTGCCAAGTTCAAGCAACTGTCCCTGGGCGCCAGCTACGACTTCGGCATGGCCAAGGTCAGCGGTCTGTGGACCCAGCTGAAGTTCAACTCGCTGAAGCAGAACATCTACACGATCGGCGCCGTTGTCCCCGTGACGACCGCTGGCTCGGTTCTGGCTCAGTTCAGCGATGCTGAAACCAACAGCACGGCTGACCGCGTGGCCGGCACTGCTGGCGATGCCAAGTTCTACACCGTTGGCTACCTGCACAACCTGTCCAAGCGTACGTCGGTGTACACCACCGCTTCGCTGATCGACAACAGCGGCCTGGCTGCCTTCAAGGTGCAAGGCAATGCCGTGAACTCCGCTCGTGGCGGCCGTTCGGGTGGTCTGGACGTCGGTATCAAGCACAGCTTCTAATCCCTCGCGGATCAGCACTTGTGCAAAAAGCCGCCCCTCGGGGCGGCTTTTTTTCGTCTGGCGTTTTCATCGGGGCTCTTGGCGGGGACCTCAACGGTCGGCTTCGCGGGGCCCGTTCGGACTTCTCGACAGGCTCTGTAGGTTCGCCCTGCATGGGTGCGCGCCGCACCAGGCTGCAGCGTGAGATGTCTCATATTTGACAGGGTAAGTTCCCGTGGGCGATCTGCAACGCGAGTGGTCTGACATTCGACCGTTCCCCCAGAATCGATCACGGCGAACGACCACATCAAACAAAGGAGACATCGCATGAAAAAAGCCGCCATGGCACTGGGCCTGCTGTCCGCGTCTATCGGGTCTGCCTGGGCACAGTCCAGTGTTCAGCTCTACGGCATCGTCGACGTCGGCGTGCGCATGACCAGCAATGCCAACGTCGGGTCTTCCAAGAAGCAGGTGATTCCGGGCGGGATGTCGCAAAGCCGGTTGGGCGTGAACGTGAATGAGGACCTGGGTGGCGGTCTGAAGGCCCTGGTCAACCTGGAGCACCGTCTCAATTCGGACAACGGCACCCAGGCCGCCGCCGATTTCTGGCGTCAGTCGTGGGTGGGCATCCAGTCGGCTGACTTCGGTCGCGTCATGCTCGGCCGCCAGTACAACATCCTCTTCGACATCTACACCTCGACCTACGCGTCGTTCAAGTACTCGCCCTACATCGAGGCCTACAAGCCTGAGATCGGCCTGTCCATGGGCGCGCGCCAGGACAACATGGTGAAGTACCTGGTCGAGAAGGGCCCGGTGCGCGGGGAAATCCAGGTGTCTGCCGGCGAAGGCAACTCCCAGAACAAGTCCTACGGCGGCCTGCTTCGATTTGCTGACGGCCCGATCGCCGTGGGCGGCGCCTTCCTGACGGTGGAAGACACCCTGGGCAAGAAGGTGCGGGGCTACACCGCGGGTGCGGCCTGGACCAGCGGTCCCTGGTATGCGAATGTCTCCTGGGCGACCAACAAGTTCGACCAGGGCGGCCTGCTGGGCGCGGCCTACACCTCCGGCCTGCTGGGCCCGGTGCTGAATGCGGCCGCCAATGACGTGCGCAAGCGCGACATGTACTCCTTCGGCGCCACCTACCAGCTCAGCCCGCAACTGAACATCGGTGGCCACTACTGGCTGGCGGAGCAGACCCACTACTCGGCCGCGCTGGCCAACACCAAGAGCAAGGGCCATTACTTCGCCTTCGTGGCGGACTACGCCTTCTCCAAGCGCACCGACGTCTACCTGGAAATGGACTACACCAAGCACAAGGGTGCCGTGCGCTTTTCCAACAACGAGAACCAGCGCGGCGGCGCCATCGTGGGTCTGCGTCACCGCTTCTGACCTTCGCGCTCCTTTTCCGCACCTCCGGACGCGCAGCGTCCGCGGAACCGCCCCTCGGGGCGGTTTTTTTGTGGGCGTGTCGCGTCCTGCGCACGCGCAGCACGGCTTATGGACTTCCCCTCTTGCCGCTGGCAGCGTGTGTCCGGATGATGGACGCTTCACACACGCGGACCCGCGGGGCCTGGTGATGTCGCGGGCCACAAGTCGCGCGGCAGTCCGGCGGCCCAGATGACATGCTGGTTTTCATTCTTCGCCGACTGGTGCAAGCCATGGCCGTCATGCTGACGGTGGCCTTCGTCGCCTTCATGCTCTTCCAGTTTGTCGGCGATCCGGTCGCCAGCCTGGCCGGCCAGGACGCCACCCCCGAGCAACGCGCCCAGATCCGCAAGGACCTGGGCCTGGACCGGTCCTTCGTTGCCCAGTTCGCCACCTTTGTCGGCAATGCGGTGCAGGGCGAATTCGGCATCAGCCTGCAGCAGCGGCGCAAAGTGTCGTCCCTGCTGGCCGAGCGGGTGCCCGCCACGCTGGAACTCTCCGCCGTGGCGGCCGTCATTGCGCTGGTGGTGGCCATTCCGCTGGGGGTCTATGCGGCATTGCGGCGGGGCAGCGCGGGCACGCAGATCGTGATGGCGGTGTCCCTCATCGGAGTCTCGCTGCCCACCTTCCTGATCGGGGTGCTGCTCATTCTGGTCTTTGCGGTCCAGCTGCAATGGCTGCCCAGCAATGGCCGCGGGGATGTGGTGACGCTGGGCGGCTGGACCACCGGCCTGCTCACCGTCGATGGCCTGCGGCATGTGCTGCTGCCCGCCATCACCCTGGCGGTCTATCAGCTCACCCTCATCATGCGCCTGGTGCGCTCCGAGATGCTGGAGGTCCTGCGGGCCGACTACATCAAGTTTGCCAAGGCCCGCGGCCTCAGCAACCGGGCCATCTATTTCGGTCATGCCCTCAAGAACACGCTGGTGCCGGTCATCACCGTCACCGGGCTGCAGGTGGGATCGCTGATTGCCTTTTCCATCATCACTGAAACCGTCTTCAACTGGCCCGGCATGGGATTGCTGTTCATCCAGGCCGTCCAGTTCCCCGACATCCCGGTGATGGCTGCCTATCTCTGTCTGATCTCCTTCATCTTCGTGGTGATCAATCTGGTGGTGGACCTGCTGTATTTTGTCGTCGACCCCCGCCTGCGCGTGGGCAGCGGCGCGCACTGACATGAGCAGCTCGACGCGCGCAGTCCTCCACGGCGTGAGCCACGCTGCCGCTGGCACCTACCAGCGTCTGCTGGAAGGGCGCGGGGAGCTGGTGGCCCTGCGCCGTGAACTGCATGCGATGCCTGAGCTGGGCTTCGAAGAACGCCGCACCGGCGCCCGGCTGGTGCAGGCCCTGCGTGCCTGCGGTGTCGATGAAATCCATGAAGGCATCGGCCGCACCGGCCTCGTGGCGGTGGTGCATGGGCAACCCAACAAGGACGGCGGCGGCCCGAGTCGATCGCGTCTGCTGGGCCTACGGGCGGATATGGATGCGTTGCCCCTGCGTGAGCAGAATGATTTTGCCTGGAAGTCTGCGACGCCTGGCCTGATGCATGCCTGCGGTCACGACGGGCATTGCGCGATGCTGGTCGGCGCCGCCCGTTATCTGGCGCAGACCCGCCGCTTCAGTGGCAGCGCGGTGCTGGTGTTCCAGCCCGGCGAGGAAGGCTACGGCGGCGCCCGCGAGATGATTGCCGACGGCCTGTTCGACCGCTTCCCGGTCGAGGCCATCTATGCAATGCACAACTGGCCGCACCTGCCGCCCGGCAAGATCGGGCTGAACCGCGGCGCGATGATGGCGGCGGCGGACCGGGTGCAGATCAACATCCAGGGCCGCGGCGGCCATGGTGCCCATCCGCACCTGAGCGTGGATCCTGTGCTGATTGCCGGCCACATCATCACCGCCGTGCAGAGCCTGGTGTCGCGCAACATCGCGCCGGTGGACCAGGCGGTGGTGAGCCTGTGTGCGATGCAGGCGGGGGATGCCGGCGCCTTCAGCGTCATTCCCGAGCTGGCGCAGCTCACCGGGACGGTGCGCAGCTTCAAACCGGAAGTGCAGCAGCTGCTGGAAGAGCGGATGACGCGGATGGTCGAGTCGGTGGCCCTCGGTTTTGGTGCGAGTGCGAAGGTGGACTACCAGCGGCTGTATCCTGCCACCGTCAATAGCGCGCGCGAGGCCGACTTCGCCGTGCGGGTCGCCCGCTGGCTGGTCGGCAGCGAGCATGTGGACGACGAGCTGCCGCCCAGCATGGGCTCTGAAGACTTTGCCTTCATGCTGCAAGCCCGGCCCGGCGCCTACCTGCGGCTGGGGCAGGGCGGCCCTTGCGGTCTGCATCAGCCGCGTTATGACTTCAATGACGAGATCCTGCCGCTGGGCGCTGCATTGTTTGCAGCGCTGGTCGAGCAGGGCCTGCCGCTGGAAACGCCCTGAAGGCGTTGCCGCGGTGCGTGCCGAACAACCGACTGTCCGACTGTCTGACCCATGAGCCTGTCTTCCAAGCCGCCGGTGCCGCCGTCGATCACGCCCACCGCTGCGGCACCTGGCCGTGTGCGCCGCTTTTTCCAGGGGGATGTGTGGTTCTCCTTCACCCGCTCACCGGTCGCGATGCTGGCGGCGGTGGTGGCGTTGATCTGCCTGGTGTGTGCCGTGTTTGCGCCATGGGTGGCGCCGCATGATCCCTTCGATCTGACCGCGGTGGACCTGATGGACGCCCGCCTGCCGCCGGCGTGGGTGGAGGGCGGATCCACCCAATACCTGCTGGGCACCGACGACCAGGGGCGTGACCTGCTGTCCGCCATCATGTATGGGGCCCGCATTTCGCTGGTGGTCGGGGTGGCTTCGGTGCTGCTGTCGATGGTGATCGGTGTGGGGCTGGGTCTGCTGGCCGGCTTTGTCGGCGGCAAGGTGGACAGCCTCATCATGCGCATCTGCGATGTGATGCTGTCTTTCCCCGCCATTCTTGTGGCGCTGCTGGTGGACGGCATCGGCCGCGTGGTGCTGCCGGACACCCACGGCACACTGGCCTTTTTTGTGCTGGTGCTGGCCATCTCGCTGACCGGCTGGGTGCAGTACGCGCGCACGGTCCGCGGCTCGACGCTGGTGGAGCGCAACAAGGAATATGTGCAGGCAGCCCGGGTGATCGGGGTGAAGCCCATGGCCATCATGTGGCGCCACGTGCTGCCCAATGTCACCGGCCCGGTGCTGGTGCTGCTGACCCTGCAGGTGGCCTCGGCCATCCTGATCGAGGCGACGCTGTCCTTCCTCGGCGTCGGCGTGCCGCCGACCACGCCGTCGCTGGGCACGCTGATCCGCATCGGCAGCGACTTCCTCTATTCCGGCGAATGGTGGATCACCATCTGGCCCAGTGTGATGCTGGTGATGATCGCCTTGTCGGTGAACCTGCTGGGCGACTGGCTGCGTGACGCCCTCAACCCCCGCCTGCGCTGAGTCCGGAGCCGCCATGCCTGCCTTGCTTGAAGTCCGCCATCTGCGCGTCGAGTTCCCGACCCGCCACGGCACCCTGGTCGCGCTGGACGATGTTTCCTTCGACATCGCCCCTGGCGAGGTGCTGGGTGTGGTGGGAGAGTCCGGGGCTGGCAAGTCCCTGACCGGTGCGGCCATCATCGGCCTGCTGGAGCCGCCTGGGCGTATTGCCAGTGGCGAGATCGTGCTGGAGGGGCGCCGTATCGACCAGTTCAGCCAGGAGCAGATGCGGCAGGTGCGCGGGCGACAGATTGGCGCCATCTTCCAGGATCCGCTGACCTCGCTGAATCCGCTCTACACCGTGGGTCGCCAGCTGGTGGAGACCATCACCACCCACCTCCGCCTCACGCCGAAGCAGGCGCGCCTGCGCGCCATCGAGCTGCTCGCGGCCACCGGCATTCCAGCACCGGAAGCGCGTGTGGATCAGTATCCCCACCAGTTCTCCGGCGGCATGCGTCAGCGGGTGGTGATTGCTCTCGCGCTGGCCGCCAATCCCAAGCTGATCGTGGCCGATGAACCGACGACGGCGCTGGACGTGTCCATCCAGGCGCAGATCATTGCCCTGCTCAAGCGCGTCTGCAGCGAGCAAGGCGCCGCGGTGATGCTGGTGACCCACGACATGGGCGTGATCGCCGAAACCTGCGACCGGGTGGCCGTGATGTATGCCGGCCGTATCGCCGAGATTGGACCGGTGCAGGAGGTGATCCACCGGCCGGGCCATCCCTACACCGTCGGGCTGATGGGCTCGATTCCGGCGATGGATGAAGACCGCGAACGGCTGCTGCAGATCGATGGCGCCATGCCCCGCCTCAACGCGATCCCGTCCGGCTGCGCCTTCCATCCGCGCTGCCCGAATGCGTTTGACCGCTGCCTGCAGCAGCGCCCCGAACTGATGCCGGCCACCGCGACGTCCGCGGCCTGCTGGCTGCACGACCGTCAGGCCCGCGCTGGCGCCGCACCCGCGGTCGGGCAGGCCGCATGATCGTGGCCGAAGGACCCACCCCGATGAGTGTGATCACCGAGCCCTCCGTCGCAACCGCAGTCGCGGTTGCTTCCCCACTGGTCGAAGTCAGGGACCTGGCCAAGACCTTCGACGTGTCGGCGCCCTGGCTCAACCGCATGATCGAGCGGCGTCCGCGCCAGTTCGTGCATGCGGTGGATGGCGTGAGTTTTGAGATCCCGCGTGGCACGACGCTGGCGCTGGTCGGCGAATCCGGCTGCGGCAAGAGCACGGTGGCGCGACTGCTCGTGGGGCTGTACAAGCCGACCGCCGGCGAAGTCCGGGTGGATGGCGCGGACATTGCCACCACGCTGGCCGGGCCGCAGGCGCAGGCCCTGCGCCGCCGCATGCAGATGATCTTTCAGGATCCTTATGCGAGCCTCAATCCACGCTGGAAGGTGCAGGACATCGTCGCCGAGCCACTGCGGGAGCATGGGCTGGTGAAGGACGCGCAGATGCTGCGCGGACGGGTGGGAGAGCTGCTGTTGTCGGTCGGACTCTCGCCGGCGGATGCCGAGAAGTTCCCGCATCAGTTTTCCGGCGGCCAGCGTCAGCGCATTTCGATTGCCCGGGCCCTGGCGACCCAGCCCGAATTCCTGGTCTGCGATGAGCCCACCTCGGCGCTTGATGTGTCGGTGCAGGCGCAGGTGCTCAACATCATGAAAGACCTGCAGCGCCAGCGCGGGCTCACCTATCTCTTCATCTCGCACAATTTGGCGGTGGTGCGCCATGTGGCGGATCAGGTGGGCGTGATGTATCTGGGGCGCCTGGTGGAGCAGGCGGACAAGCGCACGCTCTTTGCAACGCCGCGCCATCCCTACACCCGCATGCTGCTGGATGCGATTCCGGACATTCACATGACCGGCCGCGCCCGCACGCCGGTGCGGGGCGAGGTGCCCAATCCCCTCAATCCGCCGACCGGTTGCAGCTTCCATCCGCGATGCCCGCATGCGAATGCGCGCTGCCAGCAGGAGCGTCCGGCGCTCTTGAGCCTGCATGGCGTGCGCGTGGCCTGCCATGCAGTGGAAGAGGGACGGATCAGCGCTGGGGCATGATCGCCGCGCTCGCCGGTGCCGAGGCTGGCGTGGCGATGGCGGCGGGTGCGACGGGGGTGGCCGGGGGAGAGGTCATCGGCGCGGCGCTGCCGGTGCCGGCATTCTTCGCCGTTGGGGGCAATTGCAGCGGACGCTTCTGACCGCAGGCGCTCAATCCCGCCACGCCCATCAGCGCCAGCGACAACATCAAGCCCATCAGGGCCTTGCCGCGAGCCGGCTGGGAGCGGTGCGCGCGGGCGCCTACACTTCGGGTCTTCATTTGTTCCATGGACTCCAGTCTAGCGAGTTCGCGCCCCATGACCGTCACTGCCACGCCCCTTTCCGATGTCGACTACGACGCCCGCACCGCTGCCGTGCTGGCCAGCATCGAACGGCAGGCGGATGCCTGGCTGGAAGAGGACTGCATCGACATCGATCCGCAACGCACCGGCGGGCTGCTGGAGTTGCAGTTCCAGGACCGCAGCAAGATTGTGGTGAACACCCAGCCCCCCCTGCAGGAGTTGTGGCTGGCCAGCCGCCGCGGCGGCTACCACTTCAAGTTTGTCGACGGCCGCTGGCTGGATACGAAGGATGGCGTCGAGTTCTTCGAGCGGCTGTCGCAGGAGATCAGCTTCCACGGCGGCAAGCCGCTGCAGGTCCGGGGCGACTGAGGCCCCTCAGCGCTTGAACAGATCGAGGATGCTCTTCTTCTCATCCTCCGAGCCGGACGCCGGCACGTGCTCATCACCGGTCAGTGCGCGCACGCCCTGGTTTTCGGCAAACTCGTCGTAATACCACTCGCCATTGATGTTGGTCACGCCTGTGGCCGGCGGCGGAATCTCGGCCACCGGGGTATTGCGCAGCGCGTACTGCATGAACTCGATCCACACTGGCAGCGCAAGGCCACCGCCGGTTTCGCGGTCGCCCAGCTTGCGCGGCTGGTCATATCCGATCCACACGACTGACACCAGACTGGGCTGGAAGCCGGCGAACCACGCGTCCATCGAATCGTTGGTCGTGCCGGTCTTGCCGTACAGGTCCGGCCGCTTGAGTGTGGCCTGGGTGCGGGCCGCCGTGCCGCTGCGCGCGACTTCCTGCAGCAGGCTGTCCATCAGGAAGGCATTGCGCGGGTCGATGGCCCGCTGGCTCTCGTCCAGCACCTTGGGCTGGGCCTGATAGAGCAGCCGGCCCTGATGGTCGGTGATGCGTTGCACCAGCGCGGGGCCGACGCGGTAGCCGCCATTGGCAAACACTGAATAGGCCTGCGCCATCTGCATCGGAGTGACCGAGCCGGCTCCCAGCGCCATGGTCAGATAGGCCGGATGCTTCTCGGCATCGAAGCCGAAGCGGGTGACCCAGTCCTGCGCATACTTCACGCCGATCGATTGCAGCACGCGGATGGACACCATGTTCTTCGACTTGGCCAGGGCGCGCCGCAGCGGCATCGGCCCGTCAAAGGTGCCGTCGTAGTTCTTCGGTTCCCACGGCTGGCTGCCGGTGGTGCTGGCGTCAAAGAACAGCGGCGCGTCATTGACCACGGTGGCGCCATTGAAGCCTTTTTCCAGGGCGGCGGAATAGATGAAGGGCTTGAAGCTGGAGCCCGGCTGGCGCCACGCCTGGGTGACGTGATTGAACTTGTTCTTGTTGTAGTCGAAGCCGCCGACCAGCGCATGCACGCTGCCGTCCTTCGGGTTGAGCGCCACCATCGCGCCTTCCACCTCCGGCAGCTGGGTGATGGTCCACTCTTCCTTGTTGTTGCGGGTCAGCTTGATCACCCGGATGACCGCCCCGCGGCGGATACGCGTCTTGGGATTGCCCTTTTCGGACAGGCCCGACGTGGCAGGCTTCAGCCCTTCGCCGGTGATGGTGATGGACTCACCGCTTTGCAGTGCCGCCGTGACCTTCTTGGGATCGGCCTCCAGCACCACCGCGGCCAGCAGCTCGTCATTGGCGGGATGGTCGCTCAGCGCTTCCGCGATCCGGGGGTCCAGCTCCTTCGGGTCAGCCGGCAGGTCCACATAGGCTTCCGGGCCGCGATACACCTGGCGGCGCTCAAAGTCCATGATGCCGCGGCGCAGGGCGCGGTAGGCCCGCTCCTGCTCATCGGACTGCAGGGTGAGATAGACATTCAGGCCGCGGGTGTAGGCCTCTTCCCCGTACTGGCTGAAGATGAGCTGGCGGGCCAGCTCGGCCACATATTCGGCATGGCTGGCGGTGTCCTGCGGCGGACGGATGCGCAGCTTCTCGGCCTTGGCCTGTGCATGCTGCTCCGGACTGATGAAGCCCATCTCCAGCATCCGGTCGATGATGTATTGCTGGCGCAACGTGGCGCGGCGCGGGTTGTTGATCGGGTTGTAAGCAGATGGTGCTTTTGGCAACCCGGCGAGCATGGCGGCCTCGGCAATCGAGATCTCCTTGAGCGGCTTGCCGAAGTAGACCTCGCTCGCTGCAGCAAAGCCGTAGGCGCGATGACCCAGGAAGATCTGGTTCATGTAGATCTCGAGGATCTTCTCCTTGGAGAGCGCGCTTTCGATCTTCAGCGCCAGCAGGATCTCGTAGATCTTGCGGGTGAAGGTCTTCTCGGTGGAGAGATAGAAATTGCGAGCCACCTGCATGGTGATGGTGGAGGCCCCCTGACTCTTGGACTCCCCCACATTGGCGAGGCCCGCGCGGATCACCCCGAGGTAGTCCACCCCCCCGTGCTGATAGAAGCGGGCATCCTCAATGGCGAGCACCGCATCCTGCATCACCTTGGGGATCTCGCGGATGTTGGAGTAGGAGCGGCGCTCCTCGCCGTACTCGCCGAGCAGCTGGCCGTCCGCGGACAGCACCCGCAGCGGCAGCTTGGGCTGGTATTCGGTCAGCCCGCTGATGTCGGGCAGGCTTGGATAGGCCATGGCCAGGGCCATGCCTGCCAACAAAGCCACAGAAAGCACGCCTGCAAGTAACAGTCCGAACAGCCAGCCGACCGCGCGCAGCAGCCAGTGACGGGGGGCCTTGCGTGTTTTCGGCCGCCCTTGCGATCCGCGATCCCGCGGGTCGGCGGAAAAGGAGGAGGAGGGGGAGTCGGGGGCGTCGTCGGAGGTTTTCTTCGCGGGCATGACCAAAGTGTGCATTTTTGCGTGCCCACCCGTTCCCGATCAGGGGCTGTACGGGTGCGAATCCGGCCGCTTCAGGCGATTATAGGAAGACGCGTGGGCCACCGGATTGGTGTCCATGGCGAACAGCGACCCTGCGCGCTTGCGCACGCTTTCCGGGCACTTTTTCGGCTTTTGGCACCCTTTCGTAGCGTGTAGGTTACGCAACGCGGTGTTACGTGCTGTGACTGCTTTGCCTTGGGGCATCAAAGGCTTTGCTGCTAGCATTCAAGTAACTTATTAACAAACCGGCGCAGTGTGCGGCGCGTTGGGGGAACGCATCATGGGGTTGTTGGACGTACTACTGGGACGCACCCATCCGCCCATGATTGGCCTGGACATTTCATCGTCCAGCGTCAAGCTCGTGGAGTTGAGTCAAAACGCGAATGGTGAATACGTTCTCGAACGTTTCGCCACCGAGCCTTTTGAAAAGGGATGGATCACGGACGGCCAGATCGAGAAATTCGATGAAGTGGCCGAGGCCGTGCGTCGTGTGGTGACCCGCAGTGGCAGCAAGACGCGGCATGCCGCGCTGGCAATGCCGCAATCGGCGGTCATCACCAAAAAGATCATGCTGCCTGCGGGGCTGCGTGAAGAAGAGCTGGAGCTTCAGGTTGAAGCCGAGGCCAACCAATACATTCCGTTCTCGCTGGATGAGGTGAGTCTGGACTTCTGCGTGATCGGGCCCAGCCCGACGTCGGTGGGCGACGTGGAAGTCCTGATTGCCGCGTCCCGCAAGGACCGGGTGCAGGATCGCCAGGCGCTGGCGGAAGCCGCGGGTCTGCGTCCGACGGTGCTGGACATCGAGTCCCATGCCTCGCGCATGGCGATGGGCCGGCTCGTCGAGACGCTGCCCAATGAAGGCAAGGATGCGCTGGTGGCCCTGTTCGAAATTGGCGCGGACACGACCAGCCTCAAGGTGCTGCGTGACGACGAAATGCTGTATGACCGGGATCAAGCCTTTGGCGGTTCCCAGCTCACCATGCTGATTTCGCGCCAATATGGTTTCTCATTCGAAGAAGCCGAGCAAAAGAAACTCAGCGGCGAATTGCCGGAGGACTATGAGACCCAAGTGCTCAATCCTTTTGTCGACAGTTTGTCGCAGGAAATCGGCCGTGCTCTGCAGTATTTCTTCACCAGTACTCCTCACCACAAGGTGCACTACGTGATGCTGGCTGGCGGAACTGCCACGCTTCCCGGTCTGAAGGAACGCGTGACCGAATTGACCGGATTCGCCTGCATGGTGGTGAATCCTTTTGAAAACATGGTGCTCGGCTCCGCAGTGCGTGAAAACAAGCTGCGTCGTGAAGCACCGGCCTACCTGACGGCCTGCGGGCTGGCGATGCGGAGGTTTTTTCAGTGATTCTGATCAACCTGCTCCCGCATCGCGAGGAGAAACGCAAGCGCCGTGAGACCGCGTTCTACGTCGGTCTGGGCATGTCGCTGGTGGCCGGCGCGCTGGTCGCGGGCGTGATCTATCTGCTGCTTGAGCAGATGACATCCGCCCAGGTCGAACGCAACACCTTCCTGAAGTCCGAGATCACCAAGCTCGATGAGCAGATCAAGGACATCGCCACGCTGCGCGCCGAAATCGACGCACTGCGGGCCCGCCAGCGTGCGGTGGAAGACCTGCAGAGCGATCGCAACACGCCGGTGCACCTGCTCAATGACCTGGCCAAGCTGACGCCGGAAGGCATCTACCTGGTGGGACTGCGTCAGACTGGCAAGTCGGTGATTCTGACCGGCCAGGCGGCCACCAACGAGCGCGTGTCCGAGATGCTGCGCAACCTGGGCCACGCCGAATGGCTGGAGAACCCGGAACTGGTGGAAATCAAGCTGGCCGCGGTCAACACTCGCGATGCCCGCCGCCTGTTCGACTTCGCCATGAAGATCTCCATCAAGAACACCACGCCGGAGGCCGCCCCGGGCGCCGCCAGCGCACCGGGCGGTCCGAAGCCGGCCCCGGCCAACAAGAGCTGAGGACTGCATGGCTGACCTCAAAAACCTGGATCTGAACGCCTGGTTCGCGGACTTCTCGAGCCAGTTTCAGAACCTTGATCCCAAGAAGCCGGGCCAATGGCCCGCAGCCCCCAAGTTCCTCACCTTCATCTTCGTGGCCGTGGCGGCCGTGGTGGTGGCGTGGTTCGTGGTGCTGTCCGATGCCAACGACGCCCTGGAAGCCGAGAAGGCGCGCGAGCCGGTCCTCAAGGAGGACTATCGCGGCAAGCTGGCGCAGGCGGTGAATCTGCCTGAACTGCTCAAGCAGAAGCGTCAGGTTGAGGAATATGTCCTGCAACTGGAAAAGCAGTTGCCGGGCAAGGCTGAAATGGACGCGCTGCTGTCCGATATCAACCAGGCGGGTCTCGGTCGTGGCCTTCAGTTCGAACTGTTCCGTCCGGGTCAGATCGTGATGAAGGACTACTACGCCGAGCAGCCCATCTCCCTGAAGGTATCGGGTCAATATCACGATATCGGTTCGTTCACGGCCGACGTGTCCAACCTCTCCCGCATCGTCACGTTGCATGATCTGAACATCGGGACGCCGCAGCAGCAGGGGAATGGGCCCAAAGCCGGTGACGGTCACCTGGTGATGGAAGCGACCGCTCGCACCTACCGCTACCTCGACCCCGCGGAAGTGGAAGAGCAAAAGCGCACTCAACAACAGGCAGGGAAGAAGAAATGACGCGTTACACGCTCACTCGCTCCCTGCTGGGCAGGACCTTGGCCCTGGGGCTGTGCGGCATGGCGCTGGCGGCTTGCACGTCTTCGACGGACGAGCTCCAGCAGTGGATGGAAGAGCAGCGCCAGCAGACCAAGCCGTCGGTCAAGCCGCTGGAGCCGCCCAAGAAGTTCCTGCCTCAGGCGTATGAGTCCGCCAGTGTGGTGGACCCGTTCAACCTGCAGAAGCTGACGGTGGCCTTCAAGCAGGAAGCGGCTCAACCGAGCTCGCTGCTGGCCTCTGAAATGAAGCGGCGCAAGGAGGCTCTGGAAGCCTTCCCGCTGGACAACATGACCATGGTGGGCAGTGTGGTCCGCAATGGTCGTCAGTTTGGTCTGCTGCGGGTCGAAGGCCTGCTCTATTACGTCAAGTCCGGTGATTACATGGGCCAGAACTTTGGCCGGATCACCAAGATCAGCGAAACCGAAATCACGTTGCGAGAAGTCGTCCAGGACGCTGCGGGCGAATGGATTGAACGCACCAGTACTCTCCAGCTACAGGAGCAGGGACGATGAAGACTTTTGTGGAGAACGCTTCCATGAGCGCCCGAACGAGCGACCCGTCGACGAACGGGACCAGCCAGACCAAGATCCGTGCCGGTTGGCGAGTGCTGGCCTGTGCCCTGGGCCTGGCGGCCCTGATGCCGGTGCAGGCATTCGCGCAGAACCTCATCCGTTCCATCACCTCGACGCAGCAGTCCGGCAATGATGTCGTGCGCATCGAGCTGTCCAAGCCGCTGACGGAAGTCCCCAAGGGATTTGCCGTCCAGGTGCCTCCGCGTATCGCGCTGGACCTGCCGGGCGTGAGCAACGGCATCGGCCGCAACCTGGTGGACATCAACACCGGCAACATGCGCACGGCCAATGTGGCCCAGGCGGGTGACCGTACCCGTGTGGTGCTGAACCTGCGTCAGGCCAGCACCTATCGTGCGCAGCTGCAGGACAACTCGCTGCTGATCTTCCTGGACTCGAGTCCGGCGGCACAGCCGACGGCCGCAGCTGAAGCGGCCAGCGGTGTCACCACCGAGCCGCTGCATTTCGCACCGAGCCAGAATTCGGGCGTGCAGGCCCTGCAGGACATCGACTTCCGTCGCGGCGCTGATGGCGCCGGCCGTGTGGTGGTGAACCTGCCCAGCAGCCAGGTCGGCGTGGACATCCAGCAGCAGGGCAAGAGCCTGGTGGTGGAATTCCCGCGCAGCTCGCTGCCGGAGCGCCTGCGTCGCCGCATGGACGTGACTGACTTCGGCACGCCGGTGGACACCGTGGTGGCCACCCAAACCGGTGATCGCGTCCGTCTGGTCGTGACCCCGCGCGGCAACTGGGAACACAGCGCCTACCAAAGCGACAACCAGTTCGTGCTGGAAGTACGCCCGCAGAAGATCGATCCGAACAAGCTGACTCAAGGTCCTGGCTACGCCGGCGACAAGTTGAGCCTGAACTTCCAGAACATCGAAGTGCGCGCCCTGCTGCAGGTCATTGCCGACTTCACCAACTTCAACGTGGTGACCAGCGATGCCGTGACCGGCAACGTGACCCTGCGCCTGAAGGACGTGCCCTGGGACCAGGCGCTGGACATCATCCTGCAGGCCAAGGGTCTGGGTCTGCGCAAGTCCGGCAATGTGCTGTGGATTGCGCCGAAGGAAGAGCTCGCGATCAAAGAAAAGGCTGAACTCGAGGCGAAGGCCCAGGTGACGCAGCTGGAACCCCTGCGCACCCAATCGTTCCAGCTCAACTACACCAAGGCTGAAGAAATCGCCAAGGGCCTGACGGGTCAAAACAGCGGCAGCAGTTCTTCCTCCTCGTCCAACGGCGGCACGAACTCCAACCGGATCCTGTCACCTCGAGGTAGCCTGATCTACGAAACTCGCACGAACCAACTGTTCATCAGCGACATTCCTTCCAAGCTGGAAGAGATCGCCGCGATGATTGCGAAGATCGACATCCCCGTGCGTCAGGTGCTGATTGAAGCCCGCATCGTGGAAGCGACGGACACCTTCGGCCGCACCCTGGGTGTGAAGCTGGGCACCACCCAGAGCATTGCCGGTGCGTACAGCGCCGGCGGTACCAAGGCCGTAGTGGGTGGCACTTACACCGGCGTGGGCTGGCAGACAGGCCAGGTCGCGACGCAGCCCGACTTCACCAACAGTCAGTTCGTGAACCTGGCTGCCAACACCACCTCCGACGTGTTCGCCGGTGCCAACGCAGCCACCTTCGCCGTGTCGCTGTTCGGCTCGAGCGCCAGCCGCTTCCTGAACCTGGAACTGTCGGCGCTGGAATCGGACGGCAAGGGCAAGATCGTGTCGAGCCCTCGTGTGGTCACGGCCGACCAGACCAAGGCGTTGATCGAACAGGGTGAAGAAATCCCGTATCAGCAAGCCACCTCGAGCGGCGCCACCTCGGTGACCTTCAAGAAGGCCGTGCTGAAGCTGGAAGTCACCCCGCAGATCACGCCGGAAGGCAATGTGATCCTGACCGTGGACGTCAACAAGGACAGCCGCGGCACCCTGACCACCATGGGTTATGCCATCAACAACAAGCATGTGCAGACCCTGGTGCTGGTGGAAAACGGCGGCACGGTGGTGATCGGCGGTATCTACACGCAGGACGAGCAGGAATCCGAGAACAAGGTGCCTTACCTGGGTGACATCCCGCTGCTGGGCAACCTGTTCAAGAACCGCGCCCGCACCTCCAACAAGACCGAACTGCTGATCTTCATCACGCCCAAGGTGGTGAGCGACCGCATCTCGGCCTCGCGCTGATCCTCGCTGGATGAAGCTGTCTCTGGTCGGCATGCCCGGCGGTGGGAAATCCACCGTCGGCCGACTGCTGGCCAGACAGCTGGATGCGCCCTTCATCGACTCCGACGCCGAGATTGAGAAATCGCTCGGCGGCGAGACGATCAAGGACTACTTCGCCCGCAAGGGCGAATTGTCGTTTCGGGACCTCGAAAGCCGCGTCATTGGTGAGCTGCTCCAGCGGCCCGGCGAAATGGTGCTGGCCACCGGCGGTGGGGCGGTGCTGCGCGACATCAATCGCGACCGGCTGCACGAGCATTCGACGGTCGTTTACCTTCGCTCCTCCCCGGAAGAACTCTTCCGCCGCCTGCGGCACGACACCACCCGTCCGCTGCTGCAGGTGGCCAATCCCCTGGCGAAGCTGCGCGAGCTTTATGCGCAGCGCGATCCGCTCTACCGGCGCTGTGCGCACTTCGTGCTGGAGACGAGCCGCCCGTCGGTCAATGGGCTGGCCAACATGATCCTGATGCAGCTGGAACTGGCCGGCCACATCGATCCGGCACGGGTCGCTGCGACGGTGGGGGCCAGCGTCGTGGCCGCCCCTGCGGCGGCGGGCGCTTCGGAGTCCGGCGGCGATGCCCCGTACACTCCGGGGACATGAGCCCCACCGTTCCGTCCTCCACGTCCACGTCCCCTCGTCCCTATGCCCGCGTGCCCATCGAACTGGGTGACCGCAGCTACGAGATCCGCATCGCGCCGGGTCTGCTGGACGAGCCGGATACCTGGGCCGGGCTGCCGCGCGCCTCGACCGCCCTGATCGTCACCAACGACATCGTGGCACCGCTCTACCTGGCGCGGTTGCGCCAGCAGCTGTCGGGCGTCTACAGCCGGGTGGAGACCCTCGTCCTCCCGGATGGAGAAGCGCAGAAGAGCTGGGAGAGTCTGGACCGCATCATGGACCACCTGCTGGCAGCGACGGCAGACCGCAAGACGGTCCTGTTCGCGCTGGGCGGTGGGGTGATCGGCGACCTGACCGGCTTTGCTGCGGCCATCTACATGCGCGGCGTGCCCTTTGTGCAGGTGCCCACCACACTGCTGGCCCAGGTCGATTCGTCGGTCGGTGGCAAGACGGCCATCAACCATCCGCGCGGCAAGAACATGGTGGGCGCGTTCTACCAGCCCGCCCGCGTCGTGGCCGATCTGGACACCCTGGACACCTTGCCCGCTCGAGAACTCTCCGCAGGGCTGGCGGAAGTCATCAAATACGGCCCGATCGCGGATGCCGCCTTCCTGGACTGGATCGAGCAGAACCTCTCCGCGCTGATGGCGCGAGACAAGCAGGCCCTGGCCTACGCCGTTCAGCGCAGCTGCGAGATCAAGGCCTGGGTGGTGGGTCAGGATGAGCGTGAATCGGGCCTGCGGGCCATCCTCAACTTTGGCCACACCTTCGGCCATGCGATCGAGACCGGCATGGGGTATGGCCGCTGGCTGCATGGTGAGGCGGTGGGCTGCGGCATGGTGCTGGCGTCGGACCTCTCGGCACGGCTGGGCCTGGTGCCGACCGCCTTTGTGGAGCGGATGAAGCGGTTGATCCGGGCGGCTGGTTTGCCGGTGGTGGCGCCCGCCCTGGGTCTGGACCGTTATCTGGAACTGATGCAGATCGACAAAAAGAACGAGGGCGGCGACATCCGCTTTGTGGTGATCGAAGGCCTGGGCAAGGCGGGCGTGCGCAGCGCCCCGACCGAACTGATTGCCGAGGTTCTGGCCACCCATTGCGACCCCTCTGCCGATACCTGACCGGGCGGCCTGAAGCAGCCGCTTGAACCAGCCGCTTGAACCAGCCGCTTGAACCTGCCGCCCAATGCGACCACCATGACCGATACGCTGCGTGCCTCCTATGCCTCCCACCCAGCCAGCAGTCGGGGTCGCCGCCATCCGGAACGCCCGGCACCGACGCGCAGTGATTACCAGCGCGACCGGGACCGCATCGTCCACAGCAGTGCGTTCCGTCGCCTCGTCTACAAGACGCAGGTCTTCCTCAACCATGAGGGCGACCTGTTTCGCACCCGGCTGACCCACTCCCTGGAGGTCGCCCAGCTGGGGCGCTCCATCGGTCGCAGCCTCGGGCTGGACGAGGATCTCATCGAGACCGTGGCGCTGGCGCATGACCTGGGCCACACGCCGTTTGGCCATGCGGGCCAGGACGTGCTCAATGACTGCATGCAGGCGCACGGCGGCTTCGAGCACAACCTGCAGTCTCTGCGGGTGGTGGATCAGCTTGAACAGCGCTACCCGCAGTTCGACGGTCTCAACCTCAGCTTCGAAAGCCGAGAGGGCATCCTCAAGCACTGCAGCAAGCGCGACGCCCTGCGCCTCGAAGCGCTGGAACCCGGCGGCGTGGCGGCCCGCTTCCTTGCCGGCGGTCAGCCCAGCCTCGAAGCCCAGCTCTGCAACCTGGCGGACGAGGTCGCCTACAACGCGCACGACGTGGATGATGGTGTCCGCTCCGGCCTCATCACACTGGAGCAACTGGAGCAGGTGCCGCTGGTCAAGCGCTTCCTGGACGACACCCTGACCGAGTACCCACACCTCACCGGCAAACGCCTGCTGGCCGAGACCATCCGCCGCATGCTCTCGGAGCAGGTCTACGACATCATCGCGGCCACCCGCAGGGCCATCCAGGACGCTGGCATCACCACGGCCGATGACGCCCGCGCCGCAGGGCCGCTGGTCCGCTTCACACCCGCGATGCGTCAGGCCAGCACCGAACTCAAGCGCTTCCTCTTTGCCAATCTCTACCGTCATGCAGCGGTGCAGGACAAACGCGCCAGCGCCGAAGAGGTCCTGCGGGATCTCTTCCAGATCTACCTGGCCGACCCCGACAAATTGCCGGCCGACTGCGCCAATCCCGAGGACCACCCCCGGGCCTGTGCCGATTACATCGCTGGCATGACCGACCGATATGCCCTCAAGGAGCATGAGCGTCTGACAGGGAAAAAGCTCTTCGGGTGATGGGCCTTTCCCGCCGCAGACGACCTTGACACGCAGGCGCGCACTCACTGCTCCAGCACTCCCTTCAGCGGGAGATGCGACGGCTGAGCATTGCGCCAAGATGGCGCATGTTCCGGGAGTGCTGATCTTGATGGGGTAGTAGGCGGTCACGCAGGCCATGAGCAACACCGCTGCATGCCAACTCTTTGCAGGGCACGCCTCGCAAACGCGCCACTGGCCCGGACCATGGCGTCAAAGAGCCCAGGGGGGTGACTTGGAGCGCAGCCCTCCGCGCTTGTGGATCCTACAAGGCGCCGTCGGACTCCTCATCCATAATTGGGGACAGACTTCCCCCACTCCCGGCATCCCCAGACGCATCATGGCCCGTCTCCCCCGCCTCGCCCTGGCGCACCACCTTCACCACGTCATCCACCGCGGTCACAACCTGCAGCCGATCGCGCAGGACGACGACGACCGCCGCGCCCTGATCGCGGCCCTGCAGGACTGCGCCGCCACGCAGAAGGTGGCGATCCACGCTTACGTGGTGATGCCGAACCACCTGCATCTGCTGGCCACCCCCACCACCCAGGACGGCCTCTCGCGGATGATGCAGTCCCTCGGCCGCCGCTATGTCGCGGCGTACAACCAGCGCCATCAACGGGTCGGCACGCTCTGGGAAGGGCGCTTTCGCGCGGCCCCGGTGGAAGCCTCGACCTTCCTGCTCCCCCTGATGCGCAGCATCGAACTCAACCCCCTGCGCGCCGGACTCGCCACGGAGCCGGCGGACTATCCCTGGTCCTCCGCCGCCCACCATCTCGGACGCCGCCGCGACCCCCTCATCAGCGATCCGGCCGACTTCTGGGCGCTCGGCAACACCCCCTTCGAGCGCGAGCTCACCTGGCGGCGCTGGCTGGAAGAAGGGGAAGCCGAATCGGAGCGGAAGCGCATCATCGACGCAGCGTTGAAAGGGTGGCCGCTCGGCTCCCCCGCTTTCCTCGCCGCTCTGTCCGAACTCAGCCCCCGGCCCACCGCCCCGCGACCACGCGGCCGACCCAAAAAAGCAGCGCCCGGATGACTCCGTCCCCATTTAATTCGCAACACTCACTCCACTATCCGTTAATTCGACCCTGACCCCATTTAGTTGCGCTTGTGTGCGTTTGCCGTCGTTGCTAACCTGCGCGGGTTTCCCCAAGAACCCCCTGGAGGCCACCGATGTCGGCAGCTCAACATCCGCAGGCGCACACCGCCGCTCCCTCGACCTCTGCCGAAGAGATTCGTGCCCTTGCCGAACAGGGCCTGTATCGCCCGTCCAATGAAAAGGACGCCTGCGGTCTGGGCTTTGTCGCGCACATCAAGGGCCAGAAGAATCACCACATCGTCCAGCAAGGTCTGAAGATCCTGGAGAACCTGGACCACCGCGGCGCGGTGGGGGCGGACAAGCTGATGGGCGACGGCGCCGGCATCCTGATCCAGATCCCCGACGAGTTCTACCGCGCCGAGATGGCCCAGCAGGGTGTGGTCCTGCCGCCGCCTGGCGAATACGGCGTCGGCATGATCTTCCTGCCGAAGGAACACGCCTCCCGCCTGGCTTGTGAGCAGGAACTGGCCCGCGCCATCAAGGCCGAAGGCCAGGTGCTGCTCGGCTGGCGCGACGTGCCGGTGGACCGCGACATGCCCATGTCGCCCACCGTCCGGGAGAAGGAACCGATCATTCGCCAGATCTTCATCGGTCGTGGCCCGGACATCATCGTCCCCGACGCACTCGAGCGGAAGCTCTACGTCATCCGCAAGACGGCCTCCAGCGCCATCCAGGCGCTGCAGCTGACTCACAGCCGCGAGTACTACGTGCCCAGCATGAGCTGCCGCACCGTGATCTACAAGGGTCTGCTGCTGGCGGACCAGGTGGGCAAGTACTACAAGGATCTGGCCGACCCGCGCGTCGTCTCCGCCATCGCCCTGGTGCACCAGCGCTTCTCCACCAACACCTTCCCCGAGTGGCCGCTGGCTCACCCGTACCGCATGGTGGCGCACAACGGCGAGATCAACACCGTCAAGGGCAACTTCAACTGGATGCGTGCCCGCGAAGGCGTGATGAAGTCGCCGGTGCTGGGCGATGACCTGCAAAAGCTCTACCCGATCAGCTTCGAGCATCAGTCCGACACTGCCACCTTCGACAACGCCATCGAGCTGCTGACGATGTCCGGCTACCCGCTGGCGCATGCGGCGATGATGATGATCCCCGAAGCGTGGGAGCAGCATGAGCTGATGGATGAACGTCGCCGCGCGTTCTATGAATATCACGCCGCCATGATGGAACCGTGGGACGGTCCCGCCGCCATGGTCTTCACCGACGGTCGCCAGGTCTGCGCCGCGCTCGATCGCAACGGCCTGCGCCCCGCCCGCTACTGGGTCACCGACGACGACATGGTCGTGCTGGCGTCCGAGTCCGGCGTGCTGCCCATCCCCGAGTCCCGCGTGGTCAAGAAGTGGCGCCTGCAGCCCGGCAAGATGTTCCTGATCGACCTGGAACAGGGCCGCATCATCGACGACGAAGAGCTCAAGACCCAATACGCCAACGCCCGTCCGTATCGTCAGTGGATAGAGAACGTGCGCGTCAAGCTGCACGACATCCCGGCCCCGGCGGCAACGCCCACCGGCTATGCCGCCTCGCTGCTTGATCGCCAGCAGGCCTTCGGTTTCACGCAGGAAGACCTCAAGTTCCTGCTGGCGCCGATGGCCGCCAATGGGGAAGAAGGCATCGGCTCCATGGGCAATGACTCGCCCCTGGCCGTGCTGTCCGACAAGAACAAGCCGCTCTACAACTACTTCAAGCAGCTGTTCGCCCAGGTCACCAACCCGCCGATCGACCCGATCCGCGAGAACATCGTGATGTCGCTCAACAGCTTCATCGGTCCCAAGCCGAACCTGCTGGACATCAACGCGATCAACCCGCCGATGCGTCTGGAGGTGACGCAGCCGGTGCTGGACTTCGAGGACATGGCCCGGCTGCGCGCCATCGAGTCGCACACCAATGGCAAGTTCAAGCCGTATGAGCTGGACATCACTTATCCGCTGGCCTGGGGTCGCGAAGGGGTGGAGGCGCAACTGGCCTCGCTGTGCGCTGAAACCGTGGACGCCATCCGCAGCGGCCACAACATCCTGATCATCACCGACCGCCGCCTGGGCGCCGACCGTGTCGCCATTCCGGCGCTGCTGGCGCTGTCCGCCGTCCACCACCACCTGGTGCGGGAAGGCCTGCGGACGACGGCCGGCCTGGTCGTGGAGACCGGCACCGCCCGTGAAGTCCACCATTTCGCCGTGCTGGCCGGCTTCGGAGCAGAAGCGGTCCACCCCTACCTGGCGCTGGAGACCATCACCGCCATGCAGGCGGAACTGCCCGGCAACCTGTCGGCCGAGAAGGCCGTCTACAACTACATCAAGGCTGTGGGCAAGGGCCTGTCGAAGATCATGTCCAAGATGGGCATCTCGACCTACATGTCCTACTGCGGCGCGCAGATCTTCGAAGCCATCGGCCTCCAAAGCGACTTTGTCGCCAAGTACTTCCGCGGTACGCCCACGCAGGTCGGCGGCATCGGTGTGTTCGAAGTCGCCGAGGAAGCGCTGCGCCTGCACAAGGCCGCCTTCGGCGACGACCCGGTGCTGGAGAACATGCTGGACGCCGGCGGTGAATATGCCTGGCGTGCCCGCGGTGAAGAGCACATGTGGACGCCGGACGCCATTGCCAAGCTGCAGCACAGCACCCGCTCGGGCAAGTTCGACACCTACAAGGAATATGCGCAGCTGATCAACGACCAGAGCCGTCGCCATATGACACTGCGCGGCCTGTTCGAATTCAAGTTTGATCCCGCCAAGGCCATCCCGCTGGAAGAAGTCGAATCCGCGGCGGACATCGTCAAGCGTTTTGCCACCGGCGCGATGTCGCTGGGCTCCATCTCCACCGAAGCGCATGCGACGCTGGCCGTGGCCATGAATCGCATCGGCGGCAAGAGCAACACCGGTGAAGGCGGTGAAGACCCGGCCCGTTATCGCAATGAGCTCAAGGGCATTCCCATTGCCCAGGGCACCAAGGTGTCGGACGTGGTGGGCCCGAAGGTGATCGCGGTCGATTACGAGCTCAAGGCCGGCGACTCGCTGCGCTCCCGGATCAAGCAGGTGGCTTCCGGCCGCTTCGGGGTGACGACGGAATACCTGGTCAGCGCCGACCAGATCCAGATCAAGATGGCCCAGGGCGCCAAGCCCGGCGAGGGGGGGCAGCTGCCCGGCGGCAAGGTCACCGACTACATCGGTTTCCTGCGTCACTCGGTGCCGGGGGTCGGCCTGATCTCGCCGCCGCCGCACCACGACATCTATTCCATCGAAGACCTGGCCCAGCTCATCCACGACCTGAAGAACGTCAACCAGCGCGCGGACATCTCGGTCAAGCTGGTGTCGGAAGTGGGAGTCGGCACCATCGCGGCCGGTGTGGCCAAGGCCAAGGCGGACCACATCGTCATTGCCGGCCATGACGGCGGCACCGGGGCTTCGCCCTGGTCGTCCATCAAGCACGCGGGCACGCCCTGGGAACTGGGCCTGGCCGAAGCCCAGCAGACGCTGGTGCTGAACCGCCTGCGCGGCCGTGTGCGGGTGCAGGCCGACGGTCAGATGAAGACCGGCCGGGACGTCATCATCGGCGCGCTGCTGGGCGCGGATGAATTCGGCTTTGCCACCGCGCCGCTGGTGGTGGAAGGCTGCATCATGATGCGCAAGTGCCACCTGAACACCTGCCCGGTGGGCGTGGCCACACAGGACCCGCTGCTGCGCAAGAAGTTCACCGGCCAACCGGAACATGTCGTCAACTACTTCTTCTTCGTGGCGGAAGAAGCGCGTCAGATCATGGCGCAGCTGGGCATCCGCAAGTTCGACGAACTGATCGGCCGCTCCGACCTGCTCGACACCCGCAAGGGCATCAGCCACTGGAAGGCGCGCGGACTGGACTTCAGCCGCGTCTTCCACCGTCCCGAACTGCCGGCCGATGTGGCCCGCCTGCACAACGATCATCAGGACCACGGCCTGGAAAAGGCCCTGGACGTGAAGCTGATCGAGAAGTGCCTGCCCGCCTTCGAGAAGGGCGAGAAGGTGCAGTTCATGCAGGAGGTGACCAATGTGCGCCGCACCGTGGGCGCCATGCTGTCCGGCGAGTTGATCCGCCGCCAGCCGGAAGGCCTGCCGGACCACACCATCTTCATCCAGTTCGAAGGCACCGGCGGCCAGAGCTTCGGCTCCTTCCTCGCCCCGGGCATCACCTTCTATCTGATTGGCGATGCCAACGACTACACCGGCAAGGGCCTGTCGGGAGGCCGGATCGTCGTGCGTCCTTCGATTGACTTCCGCGGCGATGCGACCAAGAACATCATCGTCGGCAACACGGTGCTGTACGGCGCGACCAAGGGCGAGGCCTTCTTCCGTGGCGTGGCCGGCGAGCGCTTCGCCGTGCGTCTGTCCGGTGCCACCGCGGTGGTGGAAGGCACGGGCGACCATGGCTGCGAATACATGACCGGCGGCACGGTGGTGGTGCTGGGCAAGACCGGCCGCAACTTTGCAGCGGGCATGAGCGGTGGCATGGCCTACGTCTATGACGAGGACGGCCAGTTCGCCAAGCGCTGCAACACCAGCATGGTGAGCCTGGACAAGCTGCTGCCTGCGCATGAGCAGGAAGCCACCGTGGACCGTGGCATCTGGCACCACGCCGGCGACGGCCAGGGCAAGACGGATGAAGTCCTGCTGCGCAAGCTGATCGAGGACCACCATCGGTGGACCGGCAGCCAGCGCGCCCGCGACATCCTCGACCACTGGGCCGAGTCGCGCGCCAAGTTCGTCAAGGTGTTCCCAAACGAATACCGCCGCGCCCTGGGCGAGATCAACGCCGCCAAGGAAACCGCCGCCACCATCGCCCATGCCAAGGCCCCCGTGGTCAAGGCCAAGGTGTGATGGGCCGCTGACGACAGACACAGGATCAGGAGAAGACCGACATGGGAAAAGTCACCGGCTTCATGGAATACGAGCGGCTGGAAGAGGGGTACGCCCCGGTTGCCGTGCGTTTGAAGAATTACAAGGAATTCGTCATCGGGCTGAATGCCGAGCAGGCGAAGCAGCAGGGCGCGCGCTGCATGGACTGCGGCACGCCGTTCTGCAACAGCGGCTGCCCGGTCAACAACATCATTCCGGATTTCAATGATCTGGTGTACCGCAACAGCGAAGCGGACTGGAAGAGCGCCATTGCGGTGCTGCACTCGACCAACAACTTCCCTGAATTCACCGGCCGCATCTGCCCCGCACCCTGCGAGGCGGCCTGCACGCTGAATGTGAATGACGATGCGGTGGGCATCAAGTCGATTGAGCACGCCATCATTGATCGGGCCTGGGCTGAAGGCTGGGTCACGCCGCGTCCGCCCAAGGTGAAGACCGGCAAGACGGTGGCGGTGGTGGGCTCCGGGCCTGCGGGTCTCGCAGCGGCGCAGCAGCTGGCCCGCGCCGGTCACAGCGTCACCGTGTTTGAGAAGAACGACCGCGTCGGCGGCCTGCTGCGTTACGGCATTCCCGACTTCAAGATGGAGAAGACCCACATCGACCGCCGCGTGGCGCAGATGGAGGCCGAGGGCGTGGTGTTCCGCACTGGCGTGATGGTGTCGCACCTGCCGGAAGGCTCGAAGGTCACCAACTGGGCCAAGGATGTGGTGTCCGCCGGCGAGTTGATGGAGCAGTTTGATGCGGTGCTGCTGGCTGGTGGGGCCGAGCAGTCGCGCGACCTGCCGGTGCCCGGCCGCGATCTGGCCGGCGTGCACTTTGCGATGGAGTTCCTGCCGCAGCAGAACAAGATCAATGCCGGCGACAAGCTGAAGAACCAGCTGCGGGCTGACGACAAGCATGTGATCGTCATCGGCGGTGGCGACACCGGCAGCGACTGCGTCGGCACCAGCAACCGCCACGGCGCCAAGAGCGTGACGCAGTTCGAGCTGCTGCCGCAGCCGCCGGAAGTGGAAGACCGGCCGCTGACCTGGCCGTACTGGCCGATCAAGCTGCGCACTTCCTCCAGCCATGAAGAGGGCTGCGACCGCGAATTCGCGATCGCGACCAAGGAATTCATCGGCGAGAAGGGCAAGGTCACCGGCGTGAAGACGGTGCGGGTGCAGTGGGTCGGCGGCAAGATGGTGGAAGTGGAGGGCTCCGAGCAGGTGCTCAAGGCCGACCTGGTGCTGCTGGCGATGGGGTTTGTGTCGCCGGTGGCGTCGGTGGTGGAGGCCTTTGGTGTCACCAAGGATGCCCGGGGCAACGCCAAGGCCACGACCGAGTTCAACGGGGGCTACCGGACCAACGTGTCGAAGGTGTTCACCGCCGGCGACATGCGCCGCGGGCAGTCGCTGGTGGTCTGGGCCATTCGCGAAGGCCGCCAGGCCGCGCGCGCGGTGGATGAGTTCCTGATGGGAGACAGCGAGCTGCCGCGCTGAAGGGCGGATCGGGCGGGATCCGGTGGACGCCATCGGACTCCGCTGAGCCCATCGCCGCGCTGAAGCGTGCGGCGCCCCAAAAACAAAGGCCTTCGTCGTGAGACGAAGGCCTTTTTGCTGGGTGACCGCTCCGGTGAGTGGGCGGGAGCGGCGGTCCGCAGCGCCCGCCAGTTGCGGACTCTGCGGGCGCTGCGGCATCAGTTGCGCAGCGGGATTTCGCGCCAGTTGATCAGGCGCGAATTGCCAGAGCCCGGGGTCAGTTCCTTGCCGAGCGGCTTGTCGCCGTTTTCGGTGGTCTTGTCGGTCGGGTCCTTCGGGTCTTCATTGCCCGACACCGTCGCATAGACCTTGCCATCGATGGACACGATCCGCGCGCTGGAGACGAGGAAGTTGACCTTCTCCAGGTAGGTCGTGCCCGCGCTGAGGTCGATCAGGAACGCGTACGAGGTGGCCGCCGTGGAGCATCCGCCATTCACCGCCGTCGGCTGGATCGCAGCAAACAGCACGTACTTGTCGAATGCATCCGCGTCGGTGATCACACGGTAGCCCGTGGTGTTGACGGCCGTCTTGATGTCGATGAAGAAGCCCGCCTTGGTGGTGCCCAGCTGGCTCGCTGTCGAGCTGAGGTCCATCAGATCGTGACGACCCACATTGCTTTCCAGGATCGGGTAAGTGATGCCGGCCGGGAGCGCGGCGCCGCTGTAGCTGTTGTTGGTGCCATCCTTGATCATGTACAGACGGTTCAGGTCGGTGCTGGAGATGTCGTCGGTGCTGAGCAGGCGGCCCGTACCGACGGAGACCCAGCGACGGCCCACATCATCCACGTGAATTTTGGGCGCGCTGGTCACGGCCAGTTCCTTCCCGGTCACGTCGGTCAGCTTGGCGATCTTCACCGGGGCCGGGAAGTCGGTGCCGGTGCCGGTCACATCCAGACGCCAGAGGTTGCCGCGCAGGTCGCCACCATAGATGACTTCCGCGGTCCGATCGCTACTATCAGGATGCCATGCATTGATGTAGGTCAGGCCCGTGGGGCTCGCCACCGTACCGTCGTCCACCGTACCGGCGGTTCCGGTGGTGGGCAACGCCACACGCTTGAGCAGGGCACCGGTGCGAGCGTTCAGGATGTAGAACGCGCCCTTGCCATCCGGTGTGTTCATGCCGGCGCCAAAGATCACCACCCAACCGTAACGGGCAATCTTGGTAATCACCGGCTTGCCAAAGACAAAGCCCATGTTGCTGTCGGTGTACTCCCACAGCACTCGGGTGGCGGCGTTGGCCTCGGAGGAAGTCTGATCCGCGGTCGTGAGGTCCAGGGCCCACACGCTACGTCCACCCTTGCCCAGTCCACCCACGGCAATGCTGCGCCAATCGTTGTTCGTCGCCGTCGCGCCGACGGTCTTCTTGAAGTCGACGTCGCCCACGGTGATCCTGCCGTTCACCAGGTAATGGTGGATGTAGCTGGGGTTGCCAACGGCCGCAATGCCATCGACGCTGGGCGTGTTGTTCGGACCGGCGATGACCGCATTGGGTACGAACGCAAACAGCTCAGAGCCAGCGCCGGTGCCTGTCAGCGAGCCATTGATCACGTGGACCATGCCGGTGTTGGCACCTGCAAGCAAGATGTTGGGGCGGCTGGCGTAGCTTCGTGCGTAATTGGCGTAGCCAGGATTGGCGGCGTCCGAGAGCGAGCCGGTTTCCGTCGAGGGCTTGCCCAGCACGGTGACCCCGTTCTCGCCGATGTCGCCGACCATGCGGTTGGCCGCACGGACGCGGTAGTAATGCAGGCTGTTTGTGCCAACCGCATTTTGCTCATTGGACTGATCGCCCCGCAGCCAACGCACGTATTCGACGCCATCGGCGGTTTTGGTGTAATTGGGGTCGACTGCAAGCTTTTGTGCAGCGGTCAGGCTGTCGTAGAGAAACGCAGTCCCCACTTGTGTGCCGGGATTGATGGTCACGATCCGGCGCTGAGCCCATCCGTCTCCGGCTGCGCTCATCTGGGCGTACAGCTGGTCGGCAAAGTTCCAGCTCACCTTGTTGTACTGGATGGGTTTGCCGATGGTGATGCTGTTCACCCCTGCGGCCCAGATGTTGCCGGACCAGTTGCTGGAGTCGTAGGTGGTGCCGTACGACGCTTCACCCGCAGTCAGCGTGGCGTCCACCGTCTGGAAGGACGATGTGGGTGCCTTGATCTTGCCGCCGATATCCGCGAATGCAGAGACCAGGCCCGCCACCATGGTGTCGGCTCGGGCAGCAGTGAAGTAGGTGTCCGGGCGGAGCTGGTCGCCGACCTTGTCGGTCGCGGGACCCGTATGCCACCAGCCGTCCTGGAAGTCCTTGGCGGCGATATTGGCGGGGTCAAAGCCCGTCGGCACGTTGAAACCACCGTACTTGGCAGCAAGATAGAACTGGTTGTTGGCGACGTACTTCTGATATTCCTGCACGTCAAGCCAATAGGTCTTGATTGTTTGCTTCCCGTCCAGGTCGGTTCGGATGTCGGTGGTGTTGGCGTAGTAGGCCATGCCGGCCATCAGCGCGCCGTTGTTGCTGCAGCAACCGTTGTAGGGCTGCTTCGTACCCAGGTCGGTGATGCCCTGCAGAGTGCCCGCACGGTTGGTCCACAGCACCGTGTCCAGCGTATCCGCCGTGACTGCGGCTGGTTTGGCCGGTTCAGACTTGCCGGTGGCGCCCGGGAGATTGCGGTCCGCGTGGGTGTTGACGTCACCGATGCCCAGGATGAAGTTTTGCTGGCAGCTGTAGAGGATCGGATCGCCCCAGTCCGTGACGGCCGGGAAACCGTCGGCGTACTTGGTTTTGGTGTCGGTGTCTGCGTTGTTCGGGCTGGAATACTCGGGCACGTTGCCCAGGTTCCGGTAATAACGCAGAGCCGAGTAGTACAACTCGCCCACCGGGTCATACGTCTTGTAGTTGTTGGTGGCGTTGCCGAACTTGTTCAGGTAGTTCATCACCCCACTGTTGCTGATCGTGATGCCGTAATACGTCGACATCGCCGAGGCATCGGTGGGGTCAGGATTGGTGACCATGACACCGGTGGTGCCATCCCACTCCGCCAGCATGTTGGTCGCGGCAGGCGCGCCGGGCACCGGCTTCGTCGGCCCGACGAACTTCATCTTTGCGCGCAGCACACCGCCGTCGCGATTCAGCGTAGCGTCGTTGAGGTAGCCGAACGCACTGAAGCGGACCTGGTTGGCATACTGCTGGATGAGGCCTTCGGGCTTGTAGCCTTGGCTGTATTTGACGCAGTTTGATTCGATGTTACCGGAGGCGTCGGTCGAATCACACACCTTGACCCGCACGCTCACCTCATACACGGTAGAGGTGCTTGGCGTGCCAGGGTTGTCGAACGCAGCCAGCGTCTTGGGGTTGTTGTTGTCACCGTCCCTCGTGAACCGCATCTTGTTGCCAAGGCCCTGAATTCGGAGCTTCAGCTGCGTGAAGGCCAGCGGGGTGGCACCGGTGATGTTGGCCGTGATGGTGCGGTCGGGAAAGTTGCTCGCGCCCCCTTGTCCGCTGGCCCAGGCTTTCTCGATGATGGTGGTGGTCGGGGTATCCGTGACGCGGTAGCCCCCGGTCAGCGCCCACCGGAACGGGTCGATGGTCTGCATCGTGGCCCAGTTCAGGAAGTTGCCGCTCCACTTGTTGTTGCAGATGTGGCCGGTCGTCTTGCCCGCTGGGTTGAAGTAGCGGTCGGCTTCTGTCGCCGAGTAGACGTAGTCGTAGCACTTGTCCGGATCGAAATAGCCGATGTAGGTCGAAGTCGGCGAGTAGGCGCTGTCCTGGTGGGTGTTGCTGACCGCTGTCGGGTATTCCACCGACAGCGCCAGGGCCAGGTTGCCCGGCACCGACGTGGCGGACAGCACCGGTTGATCCGCCAGCTTGGTCTGTGCCTGGACCAGACCTGACGCCAGCATCGACACGGCCAGGGACGCGGCCGCGGCTGTCGCCAGGGCGGCTCCGCCAAGCCGATGCGAAAGGGGAGGGAGGTGATTCATGAGAGGCCTTAGTTCGTCAAGGTCGCTTGATAGAACGACTGGGAACCGCGCGGCCCATCCACACGGACGGACACGCGGTAGACAGGTTTGGTGAAGGCGGGCACACCCCCGCTGCTGTCGGTGCCCGTGCTCACGGCACTGGGGGTGAGGCAGTTCAGGCGGTCCACCGAGCCGGTGGTGCGGCACATGCGGTCCACGACGTAATACATCGTCACCTGGGGAGGCGTGCCGGTGCCCACTGCTGGCGCAGAGGTCAGATCCACCACGTTGGTGGCGACGCCGACACCGCCGACGGTTGTGGGCGCCGTTCCGAGCAGCACCGTGGGAATGCCTTCAGGTGTGGTGGCCAACAGGGTGGCGCTGTAGTTGATGGACGTTGCGTTGACGGTGAGGTCCGCTCCGCTGTTGAGCCCGGTCATGGCGCGGCGCAATGCCACTTCGGCCTGGTTGCTCATGTCGCGCTTCATGCCGATGTTGCCGGCACCCATCAGGGTGGCATTCATCGAGCGCAGCGCTGCCACGGCGCCGATCATCATGATGGCCAGCGTGATGAGCGCAATGACCATGATGATGCCGTGTTGATGGCGTGCCGCAAGGCGTCCGTGCCGGGCGGGGGGAGGTTGAAATCGCATCGGGGTCATGACGTCATTCAGCTCGGGGTGACGGTTCTGAGGCTGGCCAGCACATTGCGCAGCGGCACGGTGAACTCGACCACCAGGTGTCGCCGCTGACGGTCCGTCACGGTGTAGGTGGTCTGCAGCGTGGTGGGCTGGCTGGTGAAGAGCTTGAGCTCTTCAGGAGCCACGTTGAAGGCGGACCGGGTGGTCGTGTTGTTGTCCGTGCCCGACTTGGTTTCAATCGTGTCCGAGCGCAGCACCATGGCGATCTTGACGGCGATGACCTGCCGCGCAATGGCCGCATTGGTCGTGACGTTGGCGAATGTGAAGCTGCCGGTGCCAGGACGCACCCAGCTGTCGATCGTGCCGTTGCCGTTCGTGTCCACGCCGTAGAGCGTGCGCATCATCATCACTCCGTCGGTCATCGGCACCGGCTGATTGCTGCCCGAGCCGCCGTTGCTGAATCCCAGCAGGTCGTAGCGCACGAGCTGGTTGGAAGCGTTCACGCCCAGCAGATGGAACAGGGGTGGGCTGCCATTGGTGGCATTGCCGATGATGAACGCCTTGGCGTTGATGCTGGCGCTGGTGCCCCGGTCGTTCAGCGCCTGGCTGTTGATCACCGAAGCGAAATAGCTGCCGTCGAGGTTGACGGTATCCGGGCTGGAGACGTAGCTGCCGGACACCTGCTCAATCATGCAGGGACGCCCCTGCTCAGTGATCAGCAGGAGGTCGTTGGGCTCAATGCCAACCGTGGAGGTCAATCGCATCAGATTGGTCGCGACCGAGTTGGGCAACAACTGGGTGGAGACCTCGCCCACGCCACCGGTGGCTGTCATGATCTGGATGACGTCCGAGCCGGTGGTGGTTGTGGCGGGCAGTACGGCCAGGGGTACCAGCGTCAGCGTTTGGGGCACGCTGGCAAACGGGGCAGGCAGTGCGGCGGGCGCGGGCAGAATCTGCGTGCTGCTGCGCGAGGCAGTCAACTGGCAGGCAAAAGTGTCCAGATAGCCGTTGGTGAAGCCGGAGCCGGCGCTGCGGATCTGGCGATCCAGGTCATAACTCAGGAATGCCGAGGTGGCAGACAGGTCCGAGGAGGTCGCCTGCTCGCGCTTGGACGTCTCGAACTTGTTGCTGAGTACGCCCATGGTGATGATCAGGCCCATGCCGATCACCAGCGAGACCATCAGTTCGATCAGGCTGAAGCCGCGCGACCGGCGGGAGCCCGCGGGGGGCTGGGGGATGCGGTGCTGGTTCATGATCAGTTGTTCAACCGGACGTCTGTGAAGTACTGGTGCTGGGAGCCGCCCGGCGGTGTCCAGGTGATGGTGATGCGCGCGAAATTGATGGAGGTGTCGGGTTGGGAAACCGCTCCGACGCCGTTGGGCAAACCGGCATCGGTGGCCGTGGCCACCCGCGTCTTCCAGGCCGTCAGCGTGTCACTGGGGATCACCACCGTGCCGCTGAGCCACATCTGGGTGGCTATCTCATTGGCCAGGGAGGCGGCCCGCTGCGCATCGTCGGTGGCGATGGTGGCCTGTGAGGCCTTGGCCATCACCGACACCAGACCCAGCAGCCCCAGCGTCATCACCAGGATGGCGCAGAGGATTTCGATCAGCGTCATGCCGCGGGCGCGGCGACGGGGCGAGGAGGTGCGAGTATTCGGCTTCATGACGTGGTCGCCTGATTGGCAGCAGGACATCCGTCCGGCGCATCGGTGGACAGACGTGTCGGATCGCAGGCGCGGACCGAGCCGCCCAGGTTCAGCCAGACCTGCAGGGCCTTGGCATTGCTGGTCGCCGTTGCGGGGCTCACGCCGTAGATGATCTGGCTGTTCGTGCCGGTGGTGCAGGCGGCGCCCACCCCGGTGACGGTGGCCGTCAGGGCCGTGGGGCGACCGGCGCTGCTGAAGCACACGGCCGTCGGGCCGGCGATCGAGACGAGCGGCGAGGCTTCGGTCAGGCTGCCGCACTTGGCCACCGTGGCGGTGTCGGTCGAGACCAGCGGCAACACCTTGATGACCCAGCGGGTGCCGGCGGCATTGATCTGCTCCGCGCCGGTGCAGGTGGTCGCCGTGGTGCGGAAGAACACCACCTGGCGGAAGCTGCGATTGGCTTCGGCCTGGGCTTCCTTCAGGGCCACCTGCAGGTTGGCCGTGGTGGTCCGCAGCTGGGCATTGAGGGACCAGGTCCGCAGGCCCGGCATGGCATAGGCGCTGACGATGGCGATGATGGCGATCACCACCATCAGCTCCAGCAGGGTCAGGCCGCGTTGGCGGCAGGCATTCAGCTGCATGCGTCACCCTTCTTGGTCACCCACTTCGTGCTGGAGGCGATGGGGCAGCTGATCTGCCAGCCGCTCGGCGCCGGCGAGGCGATGGCAGTTCCCTTCGCGTCGGCCTGGTTGATCGTGTAAGAGAAGCCCGACACATTGCCGCTGCCGGTAGCGGTAATCAAATAGGTGGTGGCCGTCAGGTTGCCGGCCGTGCAGCTGATGGTGAACCTGCCCACCGTCTGGCTGGTCAGGCAGGGCGGGCTGGCGGTGGTGCCGACCGCCTGGTAGGTGCGGTAGTCCTGGTAGTACCGCTCCATGTCCGCACGGACATTCGTCAGGCCGGTCACGGCGTCGGTCACCGAGCCGCGGATGACGTAGTCCCGGTAGGCCGGCAGCGCCACCGCCACCAGCACGCCAATGATGGCCACCACGATCATCAGTTCGATGAGGGTGAAACCTTGCTGACCATTCTTTGTCAGACGCTTGATCTTGCTTTGTAGAGTCCCAGCCATTTATCACTCCTGTTTGCCGAAATTATCGATAGCGCCACCGAGAAGGCGAGGCCGCTCATCGCGCCTCGGATTCCGCCCGTCTTGTGACGCTCCTGAAATGTGAACTTCGTCACACCTGTGCCGGCGCCAGGGGCGGCAAGTCCCGTACAACCTGCCGGTGCCCCTGCGGCGCTCGTCAATAGCCTGGGGCGAACTGTCGCAATTCCTCATCGCCCCAGATGAGCTCCGGCATCAATCCGGGCTTTACCCTATGATCCCGGCTCCCGGTCGGACGCTCGCCCGCCGAACTCACTGACAATGGCATTCACCGATCCCCATCCCACCACTCCAGCCGGTCCTCTGATTGAAGTTAGGGATGTGACCTGCGGATATGCAGATCGCATCATCCTGAGCAACGTCAATCTGAGCCTTGCCCGCGGCAAGGTGTTGGCGCTGATCGGCTCGTCCGGCGGCGGCAAGACCACATTGCTGCGGCTGCTGACGCGTCAGCTCAAGCCGGTCTCCGGCCAGGTGCTCTTCGACGGACAGGACCTGGCGCCGATGAACCAGGAGCAGCTCTACGCCCAGCGACGCCGCATGGGCATGCTGTTCCAGTTCGGTGCGCTGTTCAGCGACCTCAGCGTGTTCGAAAACGTGGCCTTCCCGCTGCGGGAACACACCCGTTTGTCGGAGCCCATGATTCGTGACCTGGTGCTGATGAAGCTCAATGCCGTCGGTCTGCGGGGCGCCCGGGACCTGATGCCCAACGAGATTTCCGGCGGCATGGCCCGCCGCGTGGCGCTGGCCCGTGCCATCGCCCTGGATCCGGACCTGGTGCTGTACGACGAACCGTTCGCCGGGCTGGACCCGATCTCCCTGGGCGTCACCGCCCGGCTGATCCGCGACCTGAACGACGCCCTGGGCCTGACCAGCGTGATCGTCACCCACGACCTCCACGAAACCTTCGCCATCGCCGATCACGTGGTCATGGTGGCCAACGGCGGCGTGGTCGCCCAGGGCACCCCTGAAGAACTCAAGGCCAGCACCGACCCGCTGGTGCGGCAGTTCGTCAATGCCCAGTCGGACGGCCCGGTGCGTTTCCACCAGCCCGCTCCCACGATGCACGACGATTTCGGACTGCCCGACCCCGAGGAGGCCGCATGAATGCAGTGACCAACATGGCCGCCTCCGTGGGTCGCGGCCTGCGGCTGAAGCTGGTGGACTGGGGCGCTGCCACCCGTCTGCTGGGCCTGCTGCTCCTCGGCCTGGGGGGCTGCCTGCGCCGCTTTGTGCTGGTGCGTGAACAGGTGTTCTATCTGGGCAACCGGTCGCTGTCGATCATCGGCGTGTCCGGGCTGTTCGTCGGTTTCGTGCTGGCCCTGCAGGGCTACTACACGCTGCAGCGTTACGGCTCTGCCGAAGCCGTGGGTCTGCTGGTGGCCTTGAGCCTGGTGCGGGAGCTGGGCCCGGTCGTGGCGGCGCTGCTGTTCGCCGGTCGCGCGGGCACCTCGCTGACCGCGGAAATCGGCCTGATGAAGTCGGATGAAGTGCTCACCGCCATGGAGATGATGGCGGTCGACCCCATCCAGCGGGTGCTGGCGCCCCGGTTTTGGGGCGGTTTCATCGCCATGCCCCTGCTCGCGGCCGTCTTCTCGGCGGTGGGGATTGTGGGTGGCTGGCTGGTGGCCGTGCCGCTGATCGGCGTGGATTCGGGTTCGTTCTGGTCGCAGATGCAGGGCGGTGTGGACGTCTTCGCCGATGTGGGCAACGGCGTCATCAAGAGCGTGGTGTTCGGCATCACCGTCAGCTTTGTAGCGCTGCTGCAGGGCTACACCTGCAAGCCGACGCCTGAAGGCGTGTCCGCAGCGACCACCCGCACGGTGGTGATGTCGTCCCTGGCCGTGCTGGCCCTGGACTTCATGCTGACCGCGATGATGTTCTCGATCTGAGCGGCCTCCCGGGGCCGTTTGGTTGGTTTGAATTCGTTTGATTCGATTTGATCCGGAGTTGCAGATGCAATCCTCTCGTTATGACGCCTGGGTGGGCTTCTTTGTGCTGATCGGCGCTGCGGCGCTGCTGTTCCTGGCGCTGAAGGCCGGCAATCTGCTCAGCCTGAACCTGGAAGACACCTACACCGTCACCGCGAAGTTCGACAACATTGGCGGCTTGAAGCCCCGGGCGGCGGTCAAGAGCGCCGGCGTGGTGGTCGGCCGTGTCGACTCGATCAGCTTCGATGACAAGAGCTTCCAGGCCCGCGTGGTGCTGAAGCTGAACCAGGGCGTGGCCTTCCCGAAGGACAGCTCCGCCAAGATCCTGACCTCCGGCCTGCTGGGGGAACAGTACATCGGCCTGGAGCCGGGTGCTGACGAGAAGAACCTCGCCGCTGGCGACATGATCAAGCAGACCCAGTCCGCGGTCGTGCTGGAAAACCTCATTGGCCAGTTCCTCTACAACAAGGCGGCCGATGCTTCCTCGGGAGAGAACAAATGACAAACATCGCCACGTCCCGCCTGCGTGCCGGGCTGCTGAGCGCTGCGCTGCTGGCCACCCTGGCCGGGCAGTCGGCGCAGGCGGCCGAGGTGCACGCCTCGGCTGATCAGGAACACGCCCTGGCGGCCAGCACCGAACCCGGCGATGGCGTGTCGGAAGGCCGGGCTGCTTCGGCCTCGGCAGGGGCTGATGCTGCGTCTGCAGCCGCCGCTGCGGCCAGCGAGGCTGCGCCGGCTGGTGCTGCCAGTGCGGCTGCGCCGGCTGAGGCTGCCAGCGCGGCTGCGCCAGCTGAAGCTGCCAGCGCGGCTGCGCCAGCTGAGGCTGCCAGCGCCGCAGCACCCGCTGCGGCAGCGGAACCGGCCAGCGCCGCGAGCGCGGCCACCGTGGGTGACACCCAGGTCCCCGCGGCCGCCGGGCAGGCCGGTCAGGCGGCGCAGGCCACCGAGGCACCGGATCCCACCCAGCCGAATCCACGCGTGCGAAATCGCCAGGACCCCTGGGAGCGCTGGAACCGCAAGGTGTTCAACTTCAACGAGAAGGTGGACGAGAACGTGCTGCGTCCGGTCGCCACGGCCTACAGCAACATTGTTCCGTCGCCGGCCCGCCAGGCCGTGGACAACTTCTTCGGCAACTTCTCGGACGCCTGGTCCGCCGTCAACCTGTTCCTGCAGGGGCGCTTCAAGACCGGCGCCCAGCAGACGATGCGGGTGGCCGTCAACAGCGTGCTGGGTCTGGGTGGCCTGATCGACATCGCCACGCCCTCGGGCCTGGACAAGACCACCGAAGACCTGGGCCGCACGCTGGGTTACTGGGGAGTGAAGACCGGACCGTACATCGTCTGGCCGCTGCTCGGCCCGTCGTCGCTGCGTGATTCGGTGGCGCTGCCCGCCAATATCTACTATTCGCCCGCGTATCTCTTTGAAGAAGGCGAATACAAGTTCGGCATTTCGGCGCTGCAGATCATCAACACGAGAGCGGGCCTTCTGAAGGTCACCGACATGCTCGACGGTATCGCCCTCGACAAATACACCTTCGTGCGAGATGCCTATCTCCAGCGTCGCAACATCAAAGCGCACTCCAGCGCCGATGATGAGGAAGACGACTACGAAGTCATCACACCGGAAGAGAAACCCGCCGCCCGCTGAGTGGCACCTCCTCCGGTCTACCCATTCGGGACCTGGCGCGTTGTAGCCCTGTCCCTGCCAAACGAGAAAGGACAAGCATGATTTCCACCAAACGACTGCTGCTGAAGCTGGCCCTGTCCGTGGCCGCCGTGAGCCCGCTGGCTGCGTTGGCTGCTGATGCCAGCGCACCGGACCAACTGATCCGCCAGCTCTCCATCGAGACGCTGGAGGCGGTCAAGGGCGACAAGGCCATCCAGGGTGGCGACGTCAACAAGATCATGCAGCTGGTCGACACCAAGGTCATGCCGCATGTGGACTTTCAGCGCATCACCTCGTCGGCGGTCGGCCGCTTCTGGCGCCAGGCCTCGCCGGAGCAGAAGCAGCGTCTGCAGGACGAGTTCAAGACCCTGCTGGTGCGCACCTATGCCGGCGCCCTGACCCAGGTGCGGGACCAGACCATCGCGCTGAAGCCGCTGCGCGCCGCAGCGGAAGACACCGAAGTGGTCGTCAAGACTGAAATTCGCGGCCCGGGTCGTGATCCGATCCAGCTGGACTACCGTCTGGAGAAGACCGACGGCGGCTGGAAGATCTACGACGTCAACGTGCTGGGCATCTGGTTGGCGGACCAGTACCGCAACAGCTTTGCCCAGGAAATCAATGCCAACGGCATCGATGGCCTGATCAAGGCGCTGGCCGAGCGCAACGCTGCCAAGCCGGCCGCCTCGGCCCCCAAGAAGGGCTGATGCCATGCTGAAGCTGCCTGCCCGCCTGCGCATGGACAACGTCCCGCAGGTCTGGGCTCAGCTCGAAGGGGCCTTGCGGGCGGAGCTGGCGCAGGTCGGCAATGCGGCGGGACGTTCGGTCAGCCTCGATGCCAGCGGCCTGAACGACTTCGACTCCGCCGCCCTCAGCCTGCTGCTGAGTGCCCTGCGCATGTGCGGTCAGAACGGCTGGCAGCTGGAACTCCTGCAGCCGCCGAAGCAGCTGCGGGAACTGGCACGGGTGTATGGACTGGAGTCGCTCTTCTGGGCGGATGCGGCCGTCACGGCGCAGTCCTCCGCGGCAGCGGCGCTGCCGGTCTGACCTTTCCGCACCCCCACGAAAAAACCGGGCCTTGGCCCGGTTTTGTTTTGTCCGCCCGTTTTGTCCGCCGTTTTGTCCGCCGTTTTGGGGGGGCGCTGTGTGCGTCCCTGGCGCTCAGATCCTCACTGCGCGTAGCGCTTGCTCCGCAGGTTCTTCTTGATCTCCTGCAGCATCGGCCGCAGGTTCTCACCCAGGCGCAGCGCCACGCCGGTGGTCAGCACGTCCACCACCACCAGGTGCAACAGGCGCGACACCATCGGGCTGTAGCGGTCGTAATCCTCCGGATGGTCCACCGCCAGCAGCACCTGTCCGGGCAGCTGGCCCATCTGCGCCAGCGGGGAACCGCTCGCGGTGATGATGATGGTGGTGGCGCCCTTCTTGCGGGCGATCTCGGCGGCATCCATCAGGTCGCGGCTTCGACCTGAGTTGGAGATGATCACCGCGCAATCGCCCGGGCCCAGCATGGTGGCGCTCATCAGCTGGATGTGGCCATCGCTGCAGGCGAAAGTGTTCACCCCGAGCCGGAAGAACTTGTGCTGCGCATCCATCGCCACGATGCCGGAGTTGCCGACGCCGTAGAACTCTATGCGCTTGTGCTCCCGACCGGCTTGCGTCAGCGCCAGGATGGCCCTCTCGAAGGCATGGCTGGCGGCGTCGTTGCGGTAGTGCAGCAGCGCGGCCACCGCGTTGTCCACCACCTTGACGATCAGGTCGCCCGGCTTGTCGTCTTCATCCACCGCGCGGTGCACGAAGGGCACGCCTTCATTGACGCTGCCGGCCAGCTTCAACTTGAAGTCAGCCAGGCCGTCATAACCGACGCTGCGGCAGAACCGCACCACCGTGGGCTTGCTCACATGCGACCGGTCGGCCAGCTCGCTGACCGGCAGGTTGGCAAAGGCCCTGGGATCCGCCAGCAGCAGCTTGGCCACCCGCTGTTCCGCGGGCGGCAGGGCGGGCAGGGCCGCCTTGATGCGTTCCAGCATGCTCATGAACGGCACTCGCGCAGGCAGGGACTCAGCACTCTTCAATCCAGGAATGGCCGTCCCGCGCCACCAGGGCGCTGGCAGCCGGTGGGCCCCAGGTGCCGGCCACATAGTTGCGGGGGCCGGTGCTGTCGTTCTTCCAGTAGTTCAGGATCGGTTCGACCCACCTCCAGGCCTGTTCCTGTTCGTCGCTGCGGACGAAGAGGTTCAGACGCCCGGCAATCGCATCCAGCAACAGTCGCTCGTAAGCGCCGACGCGGTCGGCAGCGAAGGCCTTGTCGAAGTCCAGGTCCAGCGACACGGGGCTCAGGGCCTCGGTGCTGGAGCCACCCTTGACCGCCATCAACTGAAGCTCCAGGCCGTCCTCCGGCTGCAGCTTGATGATGAGCCGGTTGGGGCAGCTGCCGCCCGGGAAGATCGGGTGTGGCACCGGTCGGAAGTTGATGACAATCTGGGCGTCCCGCGCCGCCAGCCGCTTGCCGGTGCGCAGGTAGAAGGGCACGCCGGCCCAGCGCCAGTTCTGCACTTCGGTGCGCAGCGCCACAAAGGTTTCGGTATGGCTGCCGGGCGGCACCTTGCCTTCTTCCAGATAACCGGGCACCGACTTGCCGTCAGCCGTGCCGGCACGGTACTGGCCCCGTACCACGTCGCGCGAGACGGTCTCCGGCGTGAACGGCTTCAGCGCCCGCAGCACCTTGAGCTTTTCGTCGCGGATCGCGTCGGCATCATTGCTGGAGGGCGCTTCCATGGCGATCATGGTGAGCAGCTGCAGCGCATGGTTCTGGATCATGTCGCGCAGGGCGCCAGTGCCGTCGTAGAACGGACCGCGCGTGCCCACGCCCAGCGACTCGGCCAGGGTGATCTGGATGTTGGAAATGCTTTCGCGGCGCCACAGCGGCTCGAACAGCGCATTGCCAAAACGCAGCGCCATCAGGTTCTGCACGGACGGCTTGCCCAGGTAATGGTCGATGCGAAAGGCCTGCGTCTCGTCGAAGACGCTGCGCACCACCCGGTTGATCTGCTGGGCGCTGGCCAGGTCGTGACCCAGCGGCTTTTCCAGCACCACGCGCACTTTCGGACCATTCAGGCCCGCCGCGCCCAGCTGCTCGCAGATCTGGGTGAACAGGTGCGGGCTGGTGGCGAGGTAGAGGACCGCGGTGTCGGCATTGCGCTCGCCGAGCCAGTCCTTCAGCCGGGAGTAGTGGTCCGGCTGGGAGAGGTCCATGCGCCGGTAATGCACCAGCGACGCGAAACGCTCGAATTCCTCGTCCGTGGGACGCTTGCCTTCTTCCACTTCGCGGAAACGCTCCTGGAGCCACTCGCGATAGCGCTCATCCGGCATCTCGTCACGGGCCACGGCCAGAATGCGGCCGTTCTCGGGCAGCTTGCCGTGGCGGAACGCCTGGAACAGGGCGGGCATGAGCTTTCGCCAGGTCAGGTCACCAGTGCCACCAAAAAAGACAAGATCGAAGGACATGTGCGCGGCGCTCCCGCGAAGGAGCGCGATAGTTGGCTGACGTCTTGATGTAACGAAGTTACCGGAATTATGATGCCGCAGTTTCTTCGGACGGTCAATCCGCCTGAAGTCGTCCGTGCCCCCTCTGTAGAGGGCCCCCGACGACAACGGGCGACGAGCGCTCGGGAAGCCTTCGGCACCGGTTCTAATACGGGGGCAATGGGGCAAGGCTCATGCCGCGCTCCGCTTCCGGCTTCAACCCACCGATTGTGACCGCCTCCGGGCGTCCCCACCCTATGAACCAGCTCGAACAACTGAAGGCCCACACGACTGTGGTGGCCGACACCGGCAACTTCAAGCAACTGGCGCAATTCACGCCGCGTGATGCCACGACGAATCCGTCGCTCATCCTGAAGGCCGTGCAGTCGCCCGACTATGCCCACCTGCTGGAAGACACGGTGGCTGCCAACAAGGCGGACACGCTGGACCTGATCGTCGACCGCGTCCTGGTGGCCTTCGGCCTGGAAATCCTGAAGGTGGTGCCGGGCCGTGTCTCCACCGAAGTGGACGCCCGCCTGAGCTTCGACACCGTGGCCACACTGGCCCGCGCCCGCCGCATCATGGCCCTGTACGAGGCCGCCGGTATCGGCCGCGACCGGGTGCTGATCAAGATTGCCTCCACCTGGGAAGGCATCCAGGCCGCCCGCGAGCTCGAGCGCGAAGGCATCCACTGCAACCTGACGCTGCTGTTCTCCTTCTGCCAGGCGGTCGCCTGCGGTGAATCCGGCATCCAGCTGATCTCCCCCTTCGTCGGGCGCATCTACGACTGGTACAAGAAGTCGGCCGGCAGCCAGTGGGACGAAGCCGCCAACGCCGGCGTGAACGACCCCGGCGTGAAGTCGGTGGCCGCCATCTACAACTACTTCAAGAAGCAGGGCATCGCCACCGAAGTGATGGGCGCCAGCTTCCGCAACATCGGCCAGATCCAGGCCTTGGCCGGCTGCGACCTGCTGACCATCAGCCCCGACCTGCTGGCCCAGCTGCAAGCCTCCGACGCACCGCTGACCCAGGCGCTGGATGCCGACGCGGCCAAGGCCCTGGATTTGCCCAAGGTCTCCTTCAACGAAGCGGCCTTCCGCTTTGCCCTCAACCAGGATGCCATGGCCACTGAAAAACTGGCCGAAGGCATCCGCCTGTTTGCCGCTGATGCCGGCAAGCTGGACCAGATGATCGAAAGCCTGCGATGAGCCTGTTCCCGCGTTGCGACAGCAGCCCCCACTGGGCCGCCCTTCACAACCACTTCCAGCACACCGGTGCGGCGTTTGACGTCCGGCAGGCCTTTGCGGCGGAGCCGGACCGCTTCCAGCGCTGGTCGCTGCAGGCGCCCGAGGTGTTTGCCGACCTGTCCAAGAACCGCATCGATGCCAAGACCCTCGAGCTGCTGCTGGGCCTGGCCAAGGATGTGCAACTGGAGGCGCAACGCGAGGCGCTTTTCAACGGCGACCCGATCAACCATACCGAAGGCCGCGCGGTGCTCCACACCGCGCTGCGGGCGCCGGCCGGCCAGGCGCCGTTCAGTGACGAGGTCCAGGCCTCGCTGGACCGCATGCTGGCCTTTGCCGACAGCGTGCGCGACCAGGCCATCAGCGGCATCACCGACGTGGTGCACATCGGCATCGGCGGCTCGGACCTCGGTCCCGCCATGGTGGTGCAGGCCCTGCAGGCCTATGTGCCGGCCACGCTGAAGCTGCACTTCGTCTCGAATGTGGACGGGCACGATCTGGCCCCGGTGCTGCGGGGCCTGAACCCGGCGACCACCCAGTTCGTCGTCGCCTCGAAGACCTTCACCACCCAGGAGACCCTGGCCAATGCCCAGGCGGCCAAGGCCTGGTTCCTGCAGCAGGGTGGCACCGACATTGCGCGGCACTTTGCGGCCACCACCAGCAATGCCAAGGCGGCTGCCGAGTTCGGCATCACCACCACCTTCGCTTTCTGGGACTGGGTGGGCGGCCGTTATTCGCTCTGGTCGGTCATCGGCCTGCCGATTGCGATTGCCGTCGGCGCTGAGAATTTCAAGGCGCTACTGGCGGGTGCCCACGCGATGGACCAGCACTTCCGCATCGCTCCGCTGGCCACCAACCTGCCGGTGCTGCTGGGCCTGCTGGACGTCTGGTATCGCAACTTCCACGGCTTTACCAGCCGCTCGGTGGCCCCGTATCACCAGGGCCTGCGCCGGCTGCCGGCCTATCTCCAGCAGCTGGAGATGGAGAGCAATGGCAAGGGCGTGGACCGGGACGGGCAACCGCTGGGGTATGGCACCAGCCCGGTCGTCTGGGGCGAGGCGGGCACCAATGGCCAGCACGCCTACTTTCAGATGCTGCACCAGGGGACGGACGTCATTCCGGTGGAGTTCATCGCCGTCAAGACGCCGCAATTCGGAGCGCATGTCAGCGGTGAGCTGCTGACCCGCCTGCAGGACCAGCACACCAAGCTGCTGGCCAACTGCCTGGCCCAGTCGCAGGCGCTGATGCAGGGCAAGACGGCAGAGGCCGCAGTCGCCGAGTCGGCCCCGACGGCTTCCAAGGATCTGGCGCCGGACGTCCTGGCCCGCCACCGGAGCTTCCCGGGCAACCGTCCCAGTACCACGCTGATGCTGGAGGCGCTGACGCCGGCGTCGCTGGGCGCGCTGATCGCGCTGTATGAACACCGCGTGTTTGTCAGCGGTGCTGTCTGGAACATCAACAGCTTCGACCAGTGGGGCGTGGAGCTGGGCAAGGCCCTGTGCAACAGCCTGCTCCCGCGCCTGACCAGTGGCGACCTGACCGGCCTGGATGCCTCCACCGCCGGTCTGCTGACCCGCCTGAAGCGCTGAGGAATCCGGCATGAAAGTGGTGTTTGACTTTGGCGGCGTGCTGTTTCGCTGGCACCCGCCCAGTTTCCTGGCGCGCGTCTGGCCCCATCGGGTGGCGGACGAGCAGGTCGGCGCGGAAGTGGCCCGCACCTTCTTCCAGGCCTACGGGGGCGACTGGGGGGCGTTTGATCAGGGCTTGGCCGATGCGGCCACGACCGCAGACCGCATCACCGCCCGCACCGGCTGGCCGCGGGAGGAGATCGTCGCGGTGATGGAGGCCGTGCCGCAGGAGCTGCAGTTGATCGACGGCACCGCGGCCCTCATTCAAGACCTGAAGGCCGCCGGTCACACGCTGCACTTCCTCTCCAACATGCCCGAGCCGTATGCCGACCACCTGGAGCAGCACCATCCGCTCAAGGACTGGTTCGTGTCCGGCATCTTCTCCGGGCGGGTGAAGCAGTCCAAGCCCTACACGCCGATCTTCGAGCTGGCGGTCGAGCAGTTCGGTGCCCAGCCGCAGGACCTGATTTTCCTGGACGATCATCCGGAGAACATCAAGGCCGCGACGGCGCTGGGATGGCAGGCGGTGCTGTTCACCACGCCGGAGGCGGCGCGGGTGTCGCTGCAGGAGCGCGGGCTGCTGCCGGCTTGAGGCGCGAGCGCCGGCAGTGGCCGGTTTAGGGGCGCCACCGGCTGCCACCGACATGAAGGAGCCGCCGGCTAATGCCGACTGAGGGAGCCGCCGGCTGCTACCGGCCGAGGCCGTGCCGTCGGCCGGAGGCCTTACTGCTCCGCGTCGTTCTCATCTTCCGTGGTCGGCGGTGCCGGCACACGGAACGATTCGTCCGCCCAGTGGCCCAGGTCGATCTGGCGGCAGCGCTGGCCGCAGAAGGGACGCCACGGATTGCTGGGCGCAAAGATGCTGTCCCCACCGCAGGTCGGACAGGGCACGATGCGTGGGCTGCCCGAGGTCGAGCCCGGCGCGGCGCTGGACGTCGGGTTGGATGTCGGACTGCCGGACTGGCTGGCGGGCAGGCTGGAAAGCGGCTTGGAAGTCATGGCAGGAACTGCTTGGATCAACCGGCACCAGCCCCTGTGTGAATCGAGGGGCTGCTGCCGTCGGGTGAATCAATGAACGCGTGGCCTCAGGCGCACAGCGTCAATTCAAAGGTGGCGTCCACCGGGGCAGGTTTCAAGCGGCCTTCTTCATCCTGACGCATCAGCCGGATGGACACCATCAGGCGGTGACCGCTGATTTCCGGCACCAGTCCCAGGCTGGGGTCGATGCGCATGCGCAGCAACTGGAAGCTGCGACCCTGAGGCAGGCTCTGCTGATATTGCCCGGCATGGGCCGCCACTTTGTGCGGTGACCCACTGTCCCGCAGCAAACCGAGCAGCACATTCAGCGCCTCGGCCAACGGCATCAGCGTCTGCGCCCACTGCATCAGGTCATTGCGGCGCTTGGCCGGCAGGTACTGCTGCCAGGTGTAATACCCCGGCAGATCAAACTCGCAGGTGCCCCCGGGAATCGAAATGCGGCTGCGGATGCTCATCAGCCACTCATTGGTGGTCAGCGCCTGCCCGGCCTTGCCGGGCAGCTGATTGAGCTTGTCGAAAGCATGATCGATGCGGCCCACCACCTCGTCCAGCACGGACTCGGCAATGGCCGGGTTGCCCCGGTAGCTGTTGAGCTGGGTGCGGTGACGCTCCAGTTCCTTGAGCAGATCGGCTTTCAGGTCGGCACGCGAGGCCACGTCCATCACTTCGAAGATGGTGGCAAGCGCATAGTGGTGGTCCAGCGCGGTATCGCGCGCCACCAGTTGACCCAATCGATCGAACAGATGCTCCAGCCTGAGCATCGTGCGGATGCTCTCGTTGAATGGGTATTCGTAGAGGATCAAGTCGACCATCCTGTTACGGCAAGGGGCCATTGTTCCACAGGCCAGCCGTGCCCCACCCGCCGTGGGGGTCGTGTGGTCAGAACAGGGGGCTTGTCAACAGCGCCGCAACTTCCCGATGCAATTGATCCAGACTCAGGCCCTCGTTGCAAACAATCGCATCCGCCGCGGCCCGGCGCTGCGCCCGAGTGGCCTGCTGGGCGATGATGGCACGCACCTGCGGCTCGGGCAGACCGGAGCGTTGCATCACCCGTTGGACCTGGGTGGCTTCTTCGCAATCGACCACAACCACCCGATGGAGCTTCTGGCGCCAGCGGCCGGATTCCACCAGCAGTGGTACGTCGAAAACGACCCGCTGGTCCGCCCCCGCGGCGGCCGCCTGTCGTTCGGTTTCTTCGCCGATGAGGGGATGGAGGATGGCTTCCAGCGCATGGCGCGCGGCGGGGTCCTGAAACGCCAGCGTCCGCATCGCGGCGCGGTCCATGGCGCCGTCTGGAGCGACGAACTCCGGGCCAAACTGCCGCGCGATCAGCGGCATGGCGGCGCCGCCGGGTTGGGTCAGCGAGCGCGAAATCGCATCGGTATCCACCAGCAGGCAGCCGCCCAGCGTCACCATCGCTTTGGCAACGGTGCTTTTGCCGCTGCCGATGCCGCCGGTCAGACCGATGCGCATGCGGGCGCTCCTGGCGTCAGCCGGGCAGACCCAGCCAGGCCATCACGGTGCGAGGGCCGATCAGCAGCACCGTCAATCCCCCGCCGGCCAGGAAGGGGCCGAAGGGCACGTAACGCCCCTCGCGCAGCCCGCCGGAGACCTTGAGGTACACGCCCACTGCGGCTCCGATCACCGAGGCCAGCAGGGCGATGGGCACGATCATCTGCCAGCCCAGCCAGGCACCGAGGCCGGCCAGCAGCTTGAAGTCGCCGTAGCCCATGCCTTCCTTGCCGGTCAGCAGCTTGAAGACCCAGTAGATGGACCACAGGGAAAGATAGCCCACCACCGCGCCGATCAGCGATGACTGCAGCGACACCGGCAGCATGCCGGCTGCCGCGGCCACCAGGCCTGCCCAGAGCAGGGGCTGGGTGATGCTGTCCGGCAGGTAGGTGGTGTCCCAGTCGATGCCGGCCAGCGCGACCAGCGCCGCCGCGAAGCCGCAGTACAGCAGCGCCGCGAACTGCGGCCCCACCGTCCAGCCGATGCCCAGGAAGAGCAGGCCGGTCAGCAGTTCGACACAGGGATAGCGCAAGGAAATCGGGGCCTTGCAGGAGGCGCACTTGCCGCCCAGCCGCAGCCAGCCGAGCACGGGCAGGTTTTCATGCCAGCGCAGTTGATGCCCGCAGTGCGGGCAGCGGGAGCGGGGCATCACCAAGCCCAGCGGGGGCAATGCGTCCAGGGCCTGTCGCACTGGTAACACGCCGTCGGCCACGGCCTGGGCCTGCGCCGGTGACAGCCGAAGCAGGTCCTGCAGTTCGTCCGTGGCCGCCAGTTGCTGCTGGCAGTCGTCCAGCCAGCCCCGACGCATCATCACCGGCAGCCGGTAGATGACCACATTCAGGAAGCTGCCGACACACAGTCCCAGCAGCCCAAGGTACCACGGAGACAGCAGGAGCTCGAAAACGTCCCGATCCAGCAACTCAAACCACCGCGCCGAGCTTGAAGATGGGCAGGTACATGGCCACCACGATGCCGCCGATCAGCGTGCCGAGGAAGACGATGATGATCGGCTCCATCAGGCTGGACAGGGCCTTGACCGCATCGTCCACTTCTTCTTCATAGAAGTCGGCGGCCTTGCCGAGCATGTGGTCCAGCGAGCCGGATTCTTCACCGATGGCCGACATCTGCAGCACCATCACCGGGAAGAGACCCGTGGTCTGCATCGAGTTGGTCAGCGACGCGCCGGTGGACACATCGCGCTGAATGCGTTCCGTGCCTTCAACGAACACGGCATTGCCCGAAGCACCGCCCACCGAGTCCAGCGCTTCGACCAGCGGCACACCGGCGGCGAACATCGTGGCCAGGGTGCGGGTCCAGCGGGCCACCACGGCCTTGTAGATCAGGTCACCAAAGATGGGCACCTTCAGCAGGATGCGGTCCATGACCTTCTGCATCCGCACCGAGCGCTTCCAGCTCTGGAAGAAGAAGTAGAGACCGCCACCGACGGCCGCAAAGATGAGCCACCAGTAGTTGACGAAGATTTCGGACAGCCAGATGACGAACAGCGTCGGGGCCGGCAGGTCGGCGCCGAAGCTCTTGAACACGTCACGGAAGGTCGGCACCACGAAGATCATGATGATGGCCGTCACCACAAAGGCGGCGACCAGCACCGCGATCGGGTAGGTCAGGGCCGACTTGATCTTCTGCTTCAGCGCCACCGTCTTTTCCTGGTAGATGGCCAGGCGGTCCAGCAGCGCTTCCAAAATACCGCCGGACTCGCCGGCTTCCACCAGGTTGCAATACAGCGCGTCGAAATAGAGCGGATGCTTGCGGAAGGCGACCGACAGGCTGGTACCCGTTTCCACGTCCTGGCGGATTTCGTTCAGCAGCTTGGTCAGGCGCGGATTGGTACTGCCGCGGGCCACGATGTCGAAAGCCTGCAGCAGGGGCACGCCGGCCCGCATCATGGTCGCAAGTTGTCGCGTGAAAACGGAGATGTCCTTCTGCTTGATGGACCGGCCCCCGCCGCTGCGGCGCTTCTTGACCTTGCTGACCAGGATGCCCTGGCGGCGCAGCGAGGCGCTGACCACGGCTTCGCCGCCGGCGCGCATTTCCCCGCGCACCAGCTTGCCGTTGCGGTCTTTGCCTTCCCACTCAAAGATGTATTCCTTGATGTTCTGCTTTGCGCGGGAACCCGCAGTGGTCGTCGCCATATCACCTCCAGCCGTTGCGCCAAGCGAACGGCGCTCCCAATCAGTTGTTTAATTCCCAGTGCGGTTCATGCATCGACATGACAACCGGGCTGCCCTCAATTACTCGTTGGTGGCCGCCAGCACCTCTTCCAGCGTGGTCACCCCGACCTTGACTTTGACCAGCCCGGACTGACGCAGGTCCCGCACGCCGTCGGCGCGCGCCTGCTCCGCAATGTCCATGGCGGTGCCTTGGGTCAGGATGATCCGCTGAATTGCTTCACTAATGGGCATCACTTGGTAAAGGCCGACCCGGCCCCGATAACCATTGTTGCAATTGGAGCAGCCCACGGCCCGGTAGGGTTTCCACGAACCGTCCAGGTCGTTTTCCTCGAAACCGGCGCGCAGGAGAGCATCCCGCGGGTATTCCGCCGGCACCTTGCAGTTCTCGCACAGGCGCCGGGTCAAACGCTGGGCGGTGATCAGCAGCACGCTGGAGGCGATGTTGAACGGGGCCACGCCCATGTTCAGCAGACGGGTCAGGGTGGTGGGCGCGTCGTTGGTGTGCAGCGTGGACATCACCATGTGGCCGGTCTGGGCGGCCTTGATGGCGATGTCGGCGGTGTCCAGGTCCCGGATTTCACCCACCATGATGATGTCCGGATCCTGACGGAGGAAGGATTTCAGCGCGGCCGCGAAGGTCAGGCCCGCCTTGTCGTTCACGTTGACCTGGTTGATACCCGGCAAGTTGATTTCCGCCGGGTCTTCCACGGTGGAGATGTTGGTGCCAGGCTGGTTCAGGATGTTCAGACAGGTGTAGAGCGACACCGTCTTGCCGGAACCGGTGGGGCCGGTCACCAGGATCATGCCGTAGGGGCGATGGATGGCCTGGAGCAGCCGCTCCTTCTCGATCTTCTCGTACCCCAGCGCCTCGATGCCGAGCTTGGCCGAGGACGGGTCCAGAATACGGATCACGATCTTCTCGCCGAAGAGCGTGGGCAGGGTGGACACCCGGAAGTCAATGGCCTTGGAGCCGAACTTGAGCTTCATCCGCCCGTCCTGCGGCACCCTGCGCTCGGCAATGTCCATGCGCGAGATGACCTTGATGCGGGAGGCGAGCTTTTCCTTGATGGCGATCGGCGGCTGGGTGATTTCCCGCAGTTCGCCGTCCACCCGGAAGCGGACGCGGTAGTGGTATTCGTAGGGTTCGAAGTGAAGGTCGGAGGCCCGCATGTTGATGGCATCCACCAGCATCTTCTGCAGGAAGCGCACCACCGGGGCGTCTTCGACGTCCCCCATCTCCTGCGCTTCTTCCTGCGGGGCGGTTTCTTCCTCGGCGATGTCGAAGTCGAAGTCTTCACCGGCGATGGCTTCGAGCTGCTCGGAGGTGCTGCCGGCGGTGGAGGCGCCCAGCAGCTTCAGCAGCTTGTCATGCTCGACGATGATCCATTCGGGCGTCAGCTGGGTGGCGAACTTGATGCGTTCAACCACTTCCTGATCGGTGGGGTCGGCCCCGCCGATGAACAGCCGGTTGCCGCGCCGGGCCAGCACCACCACCTGGTACTGCACCGCCAGCTTGGCGTCGATGATGTTCTGGGGGAGCTTGTGCGAGTCGACCGCATTCAGGTCGAGCAGCGGCATCGCCAGGGCATGCGCCAGCGTGTGGGCCAGCTCGGGAGAGGTGACCGTGCCGGACGCCATGACGGCGTTGACGAAACTGGTCTTCTTCTCTCGTGCCAGGCGTACGAGATCCTCAGCGGCCTTCGGCTGAAGTTTGCCGGCGTGCACAAGCACGCGCGCAACGCCCGACAGGGCGGACTGGGGGGGATCGGCCAGAGTGGTGTCCATCGCCTATCACTTTACCGTCTTGTACCCTGGCGTGACCGGCCCAGGCACAGGGTGTTTCACCGAAGTGGGGAGCTTTGTGCAATTTCGTTCTTTCCCGACGCCATCGGCCCGCTCCGCCACCCCCGATCAGTGAACAAATACCTCCTTGCGAGCCTTGGGGTCAAGGTAACGATCTGTGAGGACCGTGGCTTGCCCGCATCGCCGGGACGTCGGAGCGGCGGGCCACAGACGTGATTTCCCGTTTTAAGGCGTTTTGTCATACTCAAGGCGTCTGATCCCGGACACGTGGAGCGACCGATGAAACAGCTGGTGGGCGTGGTGATCTTCCTGATGCTGGCCCTGACGGCCTGGCGACAGTGGGAGCGGCACGCGCCGCCTGCCGACATGAGCCGCAGCGAGATGCGCGCCCTGGCGGCCGGGGTACGGGCCGAAGAGGTGGTCATGTACACCACCACTGAATGCGGCTATTGCGTTCAGGCCAAGCGCTGGTTGGACGCCAACGGCTTTGCCTTCACCGAATGCAATATGAGTGTGGACGCGCGGTGCCAGACGGAATTCCAGTCCTACCAGGCGCAGGGCACGCCGTTCCTGGTGATCCACCGAGGCAAAAAGCCGCATCAGATGCACGACGGCTTTGATGAGGATGAGTTCGTGAAGGCGCTGAAGGCCTAGGGGGCCCCCGCATCACTCCGCGCGGCAGCCGACACAGCAGCCGTCCCTGCGGCTCACTGCAGCCTCACAACCGCCTCACAACGGTCTCACCACCGCTTCACCACCGCTTTACCACCGCCTCACAGCGGCGCAGGGGGCAGCCCCTGCACGGCGCGAGCCCACATGCGCTCGTACAGGGCTTCCAGATCGCGGGCGAACTGCCGCGAGTCGATCCAGGGCTGTATCGGCAAGGCCCGGCTGCCGTCCCTGGCCAGCGCACAGACCCGGTCGCCATACGCCTGCGGGGTCTCGCAAATCAGGTCGGGGCGCCCGGCAGCGGTGAGGAGGCTGGCGGCCACCCGCCCGGCGAATCCATCCCCCTTCAGCGTCACCACCGGCACGCCCGCCGCCAGTGCATCACTGGTGGTGGTGTGGCCGTTGCAGGGCCAGGTGTCCAGGGCGATGTCGGCGCTCGCCAGCCGCTGCCAGTGGGTGGCCATGTCCACCGGGGGCATGAACAGGATCCGGTCCGGGCCAATGCCGCGCTGCGCCGCTTCGGCCAGCAGCTGTGCGTCCGCCTGATCGCCGCCGCTGAGCTGCCACAGCAGCGCCTCGGGCAGGGCGTGCAGCAGATGCATCCAGGTGTCCCACACCGCCGGGGTGATCTTGTAGACCGGATTGGCGCCCAGCAGCACCAGGGCGGATTCGGGCAGACCCCAGCGGGCGCGCGGCAGTGGCGTGATCTGCCGCTGGCTGTCACCGGGCTGATAACAGCCCGGCAACTGGGCGATGGTCTCGCTGTAGTCGGGCGCGTGGGCATGCGGGGTCACCACAGGGTCGCCGATGAGGTAGTCGATGAAGTCCGCGCCGCTGGTGCCCGGGAACCCCAGCCAGCTCACCTGCACCGGCGCCGGCCGACTGGCCAGCGCAGTGAAGCGGCTGCCGGCCGTGTGGCCCTTGAGGTCGATGACGATGTCCACCGCGGCATCGCGCAGTGCGCGGGCAATGCCGTCCAGACTCAGCGCCGACACGTCCAGCAGATGTCCGGCGGCCCGTCGGATCCGCTGCGACAGGGCGCTGCCATCGTCCGGCCCGTGCGAGACCAGCATCACCTCGAACCGCTCGCGGTCATGCTGCTCCAGTGTCTCCACCAGCAGCGCCGCTGTGGCGTGTGCGTGGAAGTCGCCGGACAGGTAGGCGACGCGCAGCCGCTCCCCCGGCGCCTTGGCGCGGGCCGGCACCGGCGGCAGCGGCTGCAGGCCGCGACTCAGATAACGCGTGCTCATCCGGGCGACTTTCAGCAGCTGCGAAGGCTGATGAGGCAGCCCGACCAGCGTGAAGGGCACCCCGAACTCGTCCTGCGCGTCGTCCGGCTTGGCTTCGATCGCCTGATGCAGGGCGACGAGATTCGCCTCGAAATCCGCCCACCGGGCGCATTGCTGATCTCCGTGCGCCAGATAGGCCTGTGCCATGACGCTGGCCGGCTGCAGCGTGGCCACGGTCCGGAAGCACTCGGCCGCTTCCGCCTTCATCTGAAGCGTCTGCAGGGCGAAGGCCAGTTGCAGATAGGCGTCGACATCGTCCATCTTCAAGGCCAGCGCCTGCATCAGCGGCCCGACCGCCTCCTGGGGCCGACCGCTGCGGCGCAGGGCTTCCCCGTAATAGCGCTGCAGCTCGCTGGACTGCACGTGCGCAAACGGCGCCAGCAGGGCGGCGGCCTCGGCGTACCGCTGCTGCCGCATGTCGGACAGGGCGGCGTTCAGGAGCTCTTGAAGGGCAGTCATGGCGGGCGCTCGCGGGTCGGAAACAGATGCAGCAAGTCGCTCATCGTAGCCGCCCCCAGCCGCCACCCCAGCCGCCACTCCAGCTGCTACTCCGCCGTCGGCCTCCCGGCCCGTGACCGCATCCCCCAGTCCCAGAGCCGTTCACTCGGCAGGGGCAGCACCATGAACCAGTGCTCCAGAAGCGCCAGGCTCAGCAGCATGGCCACGAAGCTGCAGGCCGTCACCTCAAAGGCTTCGACGCTCAGCGACACCGCCCCATGCCAGGCCGCCACTGACAGCCCGGTCACCCCAATGACGCTGACCGGAAACCACCGATTCCCCGGCCGCTGCCGAAAGTAGCTGTGCAGATACCGGAGATGCTCCGGCAGGAACTGCTCATTCAGGTTGCGCACGCCGAAGAACACATTGAGCTTGGCGGAGAGCCGCATCAGCCACAGCACCCCGAAGGTCCAGGTGGCCACCTGATTGGGCCGTCCCCAGGTCAGCGCCAGCACCGCCAGGCCCAGCACGATCAGCGCCAGCTCGTGATAGAGGATCGCCATCACCGCATGCCCCGCCCGGCGCCAGCCGGTGGCGTCCGGTGGACAGGCATCCCGTCGCGGGCCGGTCACATAGCCGAGCAGGAACCCGATCTCCTGCCAGCCCCAGACGATCAGCGCGGCGGTGAAGGCGAGATAGGCCCCGGTCACGCGGGTGTCCGCAGCGGTCACGCCCACGCCCAGCAGGGCGATGCCCAGCAGCACCGTCGCCGCGCCCATCGTCCAGGGATGCGTCGCGCGGGGCAGTCCGTTCAGGTAGAGGATGACCCCGGTGCTGAACCACCACAGCAGCAGAACGTAAAGCGCAGGCCAGCCGTGTTGCATGGTGGGAACCCGCTTTGCTTACCAGCTCGGCGCCACCCGCATCTCGCGCGGCAGCTCATGGGACTTCACCGGCAGCAGATAGAGCCGCGCAAAACACAGCGTCGCCTGCACGGCGCACCAGCCCTGCTTCAGCCGGCCCCACACGCCGCCCTGCGCCTGGGCCCGGTCATTCGCCGCGGCAATCTCGCATAGGCGTGTCATGCCGGTGCGGAAGGCCGGCCGGTCGGTGTCCAGGCTGAGCGGGAAGACCTGGCGGGAGATCTCGGTGGTGATGTCGAAAACCTTGTAGTCGTACTCGGTCGGGTCCATGCCCAGCGCTTCGCTCAGCCAGGGCCGGGTATGGTCCCGCACATACATCGTGGCGTAGACCGCCAGCAGGAAGAAGCGAATCCACAGCCGGTTGCCGCCTCGCAGCAGGTGCGGCTGGGCGCGCATCATCAGGGCAAAGGACTCGCCGTGGCGGAACTCGTCGTTGCACCAGCGCTCGAACCATTTGAAGATCGGATGGAAACGCCGGTCCGGGTGCTGCTCCAGCTGACGGTAGATGCTGATGTAGCGCGCATAGCCGATCTTCTCCGACAGGTAGGTGGCGTAGAAGATGTACTTGGGCTTGAAGTAGGTGTAGGCCTTGGTGCGCTTGAGGCCGACCAGATCGACCTGCAGGCCGAAGTCCTTCAACGACTGGTTGATAAAGTTGGCATGCCGCGATTCGTCGCGGGTGAGGTAGCGCATCAGCTGCCGGATGTCGGGGTTGCTGACGTTCTTCGCAATCTCGTTGTAGAGCACGCAGCCGGAGTATTCGCTGGTCAGGGAGCTGACGAGGAAGTCCTGGAAGTCCCGTCGCAGCTGCGGCGACCAGGTGGCCGACAGGGCCGCCACCTCCGCCGCGAATTCGGGCGTGCGCAGGAAGTGGTCGTGATTGTTGTCGCCTTCGTACTCCGCCATCATCGCGTCCCACTCGGCGCGGATGGGGTTCATGTCGAGCCGGTCCATCGCGGCGTAGTCGGTCTTGTAGAAACGCGGCGTGAGCATCGTCTCGGCCTTGGCCAGACGGGCCGCATCTTCCGGGGTCTGAAGTTCAGCGCTGGGCGACATGAGGGTCTCCTGGTGACGGATGGGGCAGCAGGCGGACAAACACTGCCGCATTGCTGGCCCCGAAGGATTCAAGATCGATGCGTCGCTGGGTGGCCGGGTCCACCAGCGTGAGGCGGCCATCGGCACGGCCGAGCAGTTCAAAGGGCAGCTCCGGGCCCAGTCCCTGGCGCTTGCGTTCGCGCACCAGCCCGCGCATGGCGCTGCGCAGGAAGCCGTTGGTGCCGGGCGCGACCGTGTCCAGCAGCACACCGGTGCGGGCGTCCCGCACGGCGATGCTGCCGTCCGCGCCGTCTTCAAAGCGCAGCGCACGGCTTTGCTGGGTGACCGCGTCCGGACGCTGCTGGGCGCTGACACCGGCCAGACGCACGGCGGCCACGCCCAGCACGCTCACAAGCACCAGTGCACCGAGGGCCGCCAGTGGCAGGGTGGGCAACTTGCTGTGGGCAGTGCTGTCCATGATTCAGGCCGGCACGGCGCCGATGGCGCCAGGGTCGCGGGACGCCGTCTCGGGAGGCGCGGGGTCCACCGGTGCCTCCTGCCGCGTCGGATCCACCACCACCGCTCGGGCTGGCAGTGCTCGGCGCGCCGCTTCCGCGTCCTTCAAGGCCTGCGCCAGCAGAGCCGCCACGGCAGGCGCCTCGCGCAAGGCCCGCAGCATCGGCTGGGTGCGGTTGAGGTGCCACGGCCGGGCATGGGGCCACAGATGCAGATAGGCGATCCGGTCTTTGCCTGCGAGGCTCAGCACGATGTCGCCGCCGCGGCCCCGGGGGCGCCAGCCCGCGGACAGCATCTGCGCAAAGGGCAGATTGAAGGTGATGCTCAGCACCACGCCCACCCGCATCACCACGCGGCGATTGGTGAGGGTGTAGACGGTGGTGCGCGCAATCAGCCAGGCCATGCCGGTCAGCAGGGCGCCGGCCAGCAGCATCAGCGGCAGCATGCCGGCCAGGGCACTGAGGATCTGGCCGAGGCTCTGGCCGTCCGCCCAGCTCGAGCCGGCGCGCCACACCAGCAGCAGCGCGAAATAGCCCGCCACCAGATCCAGATGCATGGCCTGCCTCAGCAGCAGACGGACGTCCGGGGCGCCCTGCCACAGCACCTGCTCGCCGTCCGGCAAGGCCTCCGGCAATCCCGGCGTGGCCTCAAACTCGTGCTCGTGCGCCGGGGCCAGCAGGTTGACGAGGGGGGCGGTGGCTCTCACAGCAGCGGCTCCTGACGCTGCGGGGTGGCATAGAGCGTCCCGGCGCCGTAATAGGCCATGATCTTTTCCTCTTCCCGCAGCGTCACCTGCTCTGGCTGCCGCAGGGCCGGCACGCGCGCAAACTGGTGGCCGAGGATGGCGCGCACGCGGATGTGGCGGTCGTGCACCTTCGCAAAATTCATCGGCAGTAGCACCCGGCCCGCGCCCGGCACGTCCATCTCCAGATAGCGGAACAGCATCTCGGAGCGGTCCACCCAGAGGTCCACCACGCGGCCGCCTTCCACGCCGTCGGCGCCCAGGACCGGCAGGCCGCGCGGATCGACATCCTGCGGCGCCACACCGAAGCCCGGCGCCACCCGCAGCGGCACGATCTTGATCACGCCTTCGTAGGTGAGGTCCGCCACATCGGCCCGGTTCGCCCAGGCGCCGGGACCGACGCCGGCCAGCAGCGGATCGCCATCCGGCTGCAGCGGCGAACCGCGATAAGCCCCTTCGTGCAGCGGCGGCTGGTTGTCTCGGCGGGCGTTGGGCGCCTCCACCGTGTCGCCGTTGGCCAGCCGGAATATCTTGGGCGACGGTACCGCCGGCCAGCCCTGCACCGTGATCGACCGCGAGCGGTCCGACTCCAGCGGATACCCCTCGCGTTTGTTCTCGCGATGGAGGTAGTAAATGAGCCCGGCGAAGAAGATCCAGAACGCGTAGAGCACGAGCTGGGCCACGTCGATATAGCCCGTGATGGCACCGGTTTGCATGGAGGCCTCCTAGCCTGGAAACTCGGCCAGCCCCATACGCTGGCGGGACGGTGGGGATGCGGCCGTGCGGCGCACCAGGGGACCGATGGCGATCAGCGTGCCAAACAGCAGCGCGATCTCCAGGTGATACACAACGCTGTAGGCCACTTGCGGTTCGGACATGGCCGGCCCCAGCCAGCCGTTCGCCGCCAGGGCTTCGAAGCCGTCACGCAGGGTGCCGCCCAGGGCCACGGCCAGGCCGCCAGCGGTGGCCTGCATGGCGCCCCAGGCGCCCAGGGCCAGTCCGGCGCCGCTGCTGCTCTCCAGCCCCATGGCCACCACCAGGGTGCTGACCGCAAACAGTCCGCCGCCCAGGCCGATGAGCAGGTTGCCCAGCCGGAACAGCCAGCCGGACGCCAGCGGCGCGGCGAAGATGACCGCCGAGAAGGCAGCAATGCCGATCAACAGCCCCAGGGCGGCCAGTCGATGTGCATCCACCCCGCGCGCCAGCAGCCGTGCCGCCAGCGCAAAGGCGATGACCGACCCGAGCGCCATGCCGGCCGTCAGCAGGCTGGTGGCGGCCACAGGCAGATGGAGAATCGCACCGCCGTAGGGCTCCAGCACGATGTCCTGCATGTTGAAGGCCGCCGTGCCGAGGGCCACCGCCACCAGGAAACGCCGGGTGTGCGGCTGGGCGGCGAAGCGACGCCAGACGTCGCGGAAGGTCGGCCTGGCGGCGTCGGCGTCGCCGTTGCCGTCGCCCTGCGCCGCCGCGCGCGGCACGCTGCCGCGGGCTTCCTGCTTCCACAGCGCGATGGTGTTGAGCACCATCGTCGTCAGCGCGGCGCCCTGCACCACCGCCACGAGCCGCGTCGGGGAGAAGCTCTGCAGCAACACACTGAAGCAGACGCTGGCCGCCACCATGCCCAGCAGCAGCATCACATACATCATCGCCACCACCCGCGGACGGGTGTCCGGCCGCGCCTGGTCGGTGGCCAGCGCCAGGCCTGCCGTCTGCGTCGTCTGCATGCCGGCACCGACCAGGACAAAAGCCAGCGCCGCGGCCAGCCGCCCGGCCAGCACGCCGCCGGGCTGGGCGCTGGCCTCCGCACCGGGCTGCAGCAGGATCAGCGCAAACGGCATGACGGACAGCCCGCCAAACTGCAGCAGCGTGCCGAACCAGAGGTAGGGCACCCGTCGCCAGCCCAGCGCCGAGAGATGGGTATCGGAGCGGTGCCCCACCAGGGCGCGCAGCGGCGCAACCAGCAAGGGAAGCGCCACCATCACCGACACCGCCCAGGCCGACACCCCCAGCTCCACGATCATGACCCGGTTGAGCGTCCCCACCAGCAGCGCATAGGCCATGCCCACCGACACCTGGAACAGGGCCAGCCGCATCAGGCGGGGCCATGGCAGCTCGGTGGTGGCCACATCGGCAAAAGGCAGGAAGCTCAGGCTCAGGCGCGTCCACTTCAGCGCCAGGCGCTGGTGAAGCGTCTGCGCCTGGCGCTGGTGAAGCGTCAGCGCCTGGCGCTGAGGGCCCGTCGCGGCGGAGGGGGGGCGGGGCAGGCTCATGGTCGCACCAGCTCCAGGGCCTGGGAGGTATAGAAGCCGCTGAACACCCGCTCGGTGCGGCGCTGGTCCCAGGCCAGCAGCCGCGGATGGCTGCCGATCAGCCGGTGCAGGCGATGCTCCGCCACCGGCACGATGGCCGGCGACCGGTTGCCCCGGGGAAAGAGCTTGCCCACCGCCTTCATCATCTGCAGCGCCGGATTGCTGGGGGCGAAGGTGAACAGTACCGAATGGCGGGTGCGCTCGGCCAGATCCGCCAGCACGGCCACGGCATCGGCCGGCTCATAGTGAATCAGCGAATCCATGCCGATCACATGATCGAACTGGCCCAGCGCCGGGTCCAGCATGTCGCCGGAACGGAAGTCGATGCAGCCCCCGCCGTCAAAGCGAGGCTGGCGCTCGCGGGCCAGGTCCACCAGTGTCGGCGAGAGGTCAATGGCCAGCACCTCGGCCCCGCGCCGCGCGGCTTCCACCGCCAGCGCACCGGTGCCGCAGCCGGCATCCAGCACGCGGCGGCCGCGCAGGTCCGTCGGCAGCCAGGACAGCAGCGTGCCCCGCATCCGGTCGCGGCCGGCACGCACGCTCGCCCGCACCCGGCCCACGGGCGCATCGGAGGTCAGCCGCGCCCAGGCGTCGGCCGCGGTCCGGTCGAAGTAGGCCTCGATCTGGCCGCGTCTCTCGAGGTAGTCGGAGTGGCTCATCAGTCGAATCCCAGCAGGTCGAAGAGGTCGCGGTCCTTCATCGGGACCGCTTCAAAGGGTTCGCCGCCGGTCCAGAGCGACGCGGCCAGGCGCAGGTATTCCTGCTGCACCTTCTCCAGCTCCGGCGACGGCTCCATCTCGAACAGGGTGGACTTCTTGAGACGGCTGCGGCGGATCACGTCCAGATCCGGGAACTGCGCCGACAGCTTCAGGCCGGTGCGTTCGGTGTAGCGGTCGATCTGGTCGGTGGCGGCGCTGCGGTTGGCAATGACACCGCCCAGCCGCACCTTGTAGTTCTTCGCCTTCGCGCCGATCGCCTGCACGATGCGGTTCATCGCGAAGATGGAATCGAAGTCGTTGGCGGTCACGATCATCGCCCGGTCCGCATGCTGCAGCGGTGCGGCAAAGCCGCCGCACACCACATCGCCGAGCACGTCGAAGATGACGACGTCGGTGTCTTCCAGCAGGTGATGCTCCTTGAGCAGCTTCACCGTCTGGCCCACCACGTAGCCGCCGCAGCCCGTACCCGCAGGCGGGCCGCCGGCTTCGACGCACATGACGCCGTTATAGCCCTCGTAGACGAAGTCCTCGACCCGCAGCTCCTCCGCGTGGAAGTTGACCGTCTCCAGCACGTCGATGACGGTGGGCAGCATGCGTTTGGTCAGGGTGAAGGTCGAATCGTGTTTGGGGTCGCAGCCGATCTGCAGCACCCGCTTGCCCAGCTTGGAGAAGGCGGCCGACAGGTTGCTGGACGTCGTGCTCTTGCCGATGCCGCCCTTGCCGTAAATGGCAAAACACTTGGCGGTGCCGATCTGCACGCCGGGATCCATCTGGACCTGCACGCTGCCAGCGCCATCGGGCCGTCGCTGGCCGATGTCGCTCAGGGGAACGGTGATGGTGCTCATGCGGCGGCCTTCTCGGTGTTGTCGATGACGCCTTCGAGGCGGTCTTCCAGTTCGTCGCCGGCCTGGCGCAGGGCCTCGAGCGTGGCGGCGTCGGGTTGCCAGTAGTCGCGGTCCACGGCTTCCAGCAGGCGATGGGCGACGCGCGTGGAGGCCGTCGGATTGAGCTGGGCCAGGCGCTCGCGCATGGCCGGGTCGAGGATGAAGGTGGCGCTGAGCTGCTCATACACCCAGGGGGCGACCTGCCCGGTGGTGGCGGACCAGCCCAGGGTGTTGGTCACATGCACTTCGATCTGACGCACGCCTTCGTAGCCGTGCTCCAGCATCGCCTCGAACCACTTCGGATTGAGCATGCGGGTGCGGGTTTCCAGAGCCACCTGCTCGCTGAGGGTGCGCACCGTGCCACCCCCCAGGCCGTCGCGCGTCTGGTCACCGATGTAGACGGGCGTCTGCGCCGCGCCACTGCCTTCGCGGGCGACCTTGGCCCGGCGGATGGCGCGGCTGACGCCACCCAGTGTGTCGAAATAGGTGTCCACGGTAGTCACGCCGAGCTCGACCGAATCCAGGTTCTGATAGGCCAGTTGCACGTCCGCCAGCACGCTTTGCAGCAGCGCCGCCTGCTGCACCGGACGCCCGGTGCGGCCATAAGCAAAGCCCTTGCGGCGGCTGTAGGTCTCGGCGAGTTCATCACCGTCCTGCCAGCGGCTGTTGTCGACCAGACTGTTGATGTTGGCGCCGTACGCGCCTTCGGCATTGCCGAACACCCGCAGCGACGCCGCTTCCAGGTCGCCGCCGTTCGTGCGCTGGTAGGCCAGGGCATGCTTGCGCAGGTAGTTCTGGTCCTCCGCCTCGTCGGCGCTCGCCGCCAGGAAGGCCGCCTCGGCCAGCAGCCGGATCTGCAGCGGCAACAGGTCGCGGAAGATGCCGGAGAGGGTGATCACCACATCGATGCGCGGCCGGCCCAGCTCGGCCAGCGGAATCAGCTCGGCACCGGCCAGCCGGCCGTAGCTGTCCTGCCGCGGCCGGGCGCCCATCAGCGCCAGCGCCTGGGCGATCGGGCCCCCTTCGCTCTTGAGGTTGTCCGTGCCCCACAGGACCATCGCGATCGATTCCGGCAGCGGGAAGCCGCCCGCCTGATGGCGCTCCAGCAGACGCTGCGCCTGACGGGCGCCATCCTTCACCGCATAGGCGCTGGGCAGGCGGAACGGGTCGAAGCCATGCAGGTTGCGGCCGGTCGGCAGGATGGCGGGCGTGCGCAGCAGGTCGCCGCCGGGCGCGGGACGCAGGAATCGACCGTCCAGGGCCTGGACGATGCCATCGAGTTCGTGGTCTTCGGACATCAGACGGTCCATCTCGACCAGGCGTTCGAGCAGGGCGCGGTCGGGCAGCGGGGCGGGACCCTCGACGGGGCGGGCGGAGGAGACCGAAGCGTCCGCCGGAACACCCTGGGCCACCAGCGCTTCGACCACGCTACGGTCCAGCTTCACACCTTCCGACGCATCGGCAAAGGACATCAGCAGGTCCACCCGCTCCGCCGGGCTGGGTGCACGGCCGACCACATGCAGGCCGTGGGGGATCAGCGTGTATTCCAGTTCCAGCACCGCGTCGCCCAGGCGTGCGATGGCAGCATCCGCGTTGTCGGGGGCACCAGGGGCCCCGGACCAGGTCGGTTCCGCCTCGGCGAGATCGAGCAGGGCCGCCTGCGCCTGCAGCATCACGGCCAGTTCCGCGCGTTCCTCGATCGCTTCCGGTTCCAGGCCACGATGCCGCTCCAGCATTTCCTTCAGCTCGACCAGACCCTTGTACAAGCCCGCTTCCGTCACCGGGGGCGTCATGTAGCTGATGAGCGTGGCGGCGGCGCGTCGCTTCGCGATACTGCCTTCGGACGGATTGTTGGCGGCGTAGAGATAGAAATTGGGCAGGTCGCCAATCATCCGGTCCGGCCAGCAACGGGCCGACATGCCGGCCTGCTTGCCGGGCATGAATTCCAAAGCGCCGTGGGTACCGAAGTGCAGCACCGCATGGGCGGCAAAGTCCTCCCGCAGCCAGCGGTAGAAGGCGGAGAACGCATGCGTCGGTGCGAAGCCCTGCTCGAACAGCAGCCGCATCGGATCGCCCTCATAGCCGAAGGCGGGCTGGATGCCGACAAACACATTGCCAAAGCGCTCGCCAAGGATGTGCAGATGGCTGCCATCGGTCTGCTGCTTGCCGGGCGACGGGCCCCATTGCGCCTCGATCTCCTTGAGATGCTTCTCCCGGCGCAGATGCTCGTTCGCTGGAATGCGGTGATGCACGTTGGCCATGGCCCCGAAGCGCTGCGCATTGCCGTGGATCAGTCGCTCGCGCAGCTCGTCGACCGAGCCCGGCACTTCCACCGTATAGCCTTCGCGCTGCAGGCGCAGCAGTGTGTTGTGCAGCGATTCGAAGACCGAGAGGAAGGCCGCCGTGCCGGTCGCGCCCGCATTGGGCGGGAAATTGAAGATGACGGCGGCAACGCGCCGGCCCGCCCGCTCACTGCGGCGCAGATCCACCAGCTTGCCCACCCGGCTGGCCAGTGCATCGGCTCGTTCGATGCAGCTGTGCATGTCGTGGGCATCCACCACATTGTCGAAGCGGCAGGCATGGCTGCAACCGGTGCAGGCGATGCGGGTACCGTTGGCCCGGCCCCCAAACACCATCGCGCCGGTGGCGCCGTCCAGCTCGGGAATGGCCACCATGATGGTCGATTCCACCGGCAGCAGGCCGCGCGCGGAGCCGCCCCACTGGTCCAGGGTCTGGAACTCCACCGGATGCACCGCCAGATAGGGCACGTCCAGCGCCGCGAGCACATCCTCGGCGGCTTTGGCGTCGTTGTAGGCCGGCCCGCCGACCAGCGAAAAGCCGGTGAGGGACACCAAGGCATCGATGCGGGCGTGTCCGTGGTCATCCTGGAAGTAGGCGCTGATGGCCGGGCGCTGATCGAGACCGGTGGCAAACGCCGGGATCACCCGCAGGCCGCGCGCCTCCAGCGCAGTGATGACGCCGTTGTAGTGGTCGGCATTGCCGGCCAGCAGATACGACCGCATCAGCAGCAGGCCCACCGTGCCGCGAGCGCCGGTGGTGGCCATCAGGGGCAGCGCCTCAAGCGACGTGGCCAGCAGGCCGGTGGCGCTGGGGTGGCGCATCTGCGGGTGGTAGAGCCCCACCTCCGGATAGCTGATCGGCTGCTGCGGCCGGGCCGTGGCCCGCAGCGCCTGGCGCGGGCCCTCGGCATACCGCTCCACCAGTAGCCGCACCATGTTGGCGATGTTGTCCTGCGAGCCGGCGAGCCAGTATTGCAGGGTCAGGAAATAGGCCCGCACATCCTGGGCGGTGCCGGGGATGAAGCGCAGGATTTTGGGCAGCATGCGCAGCGTCTTCATCTGCTGCGCGCCGGCGCTGGCGCCGCGTCCCTCCTTGCCGGGGGGCTTGCCACGCAGCCGCTTGAGGAAGGCCAGGGCACCGCTGGCCGGCGCACTCATGTCGAAGCCCCCCATGCGGGTCAGCCGGGTCACTTCGGTGGCGGACATGGCGCAGACCATCGCATCGCAGTGATCCCGGCGCGCCTGGAGGTCGGCCAGCACCGGCATGAAGTGATCTTCCAGGAACAGCATCGAGGCGATCACGATGTGCGCCGAAGCGATGTCCGCCTTGCAGCGCGCCAGCGCCTCCGGCTGGTCACCCCATTCCGCCGCGGCGTGCACCGTGAGCCGCAGACCGGGCAGACTTTGCGCCAGCACGGCATGCGCGCGCTCGGCCGCGCTGGCCAGATGGCTGTCCATGGTCACGATGACCACGTTCATGGCCGGGGCCAGGCGCTCAGCTGCTGAAGTGCGCCTTGGCGTCATAGAGCGTCTCCAGCGTGATGAGCGGAAGCTGACGGCTGCGGGCGTAGGCCTCGGTATTGCGACGGGCCTTGGCGCGGACGAAGAAGGGGATCTTGCGCAGTTCCTGCTCGGCGTCCGCGGCCCACGGGGCCGTCCGGGGGGTGACTTCGATGGTGCCCCTGGCGGAGGGGACGCCGGCGGGCACGGATGCAGACGGTGCCGTGGCCATGGGGACACCCTCGGCGCCTTGCGCTGCGATTGGCGTGGCCACGGGCACCGGTATCGGCCGCGCCGCGTGACCCAGATGGGACGGCATCGCGTCCGCGTGGAATTCGAAGTCGCCGCGGAACATGCCCAGCAGATGCTCCTCCAGCCCCATCATGAGCGGATGCACCCAGGTGTCGAACAGCACGTTGGCGCCTTCGAAGCCCATTTGCGGCGCATGCCGTGCAGGGAAGTCCTGCACATGGACCGGCGCAGAGATCACCGCACACGGCACGCCCAGCCGCTTGGCCATGTGGCGCTCCATCTGGGTGCCCAGCACCAGTTCCGGTGCGGCGGCCGTGAGGGCGGCTTCCACTTCCAGGTAGTCGTCGGTGATCAGTGCTTCCAGTCCGTACTGCGCTGCGGCGGCACGGAGCTCGCGGCCGAACTCGCGGCTGTAGCTGCCCAGGCCCACCAGCTCGAAGCCGAACTCCTGCGTGGCCACCCGCGCGGCAGCGATGGCGTGGGTCGCGTCGCCGAAGACGAAGACGCGCTTGCCGGTGAGGTAGTTGGCGTCCACCGAGCGGGCGTACCAGGGCGAGCGGGAAGCGGCGCGGACCGCATCGAGCTGAAGCAGGGGGGCCGCGCTTGCTGCTGCGGCTGCGTTTGCGTTTGCTTCGGCGTCGGCGCCTGCGTGCCCGCAAACGCCTGCCAACCCACAAACCTCTTGGATGAAGTCCTCGGTCGCACGTGCACCGATGGGAATGACCGTGGTGAACGGCTGCCCCAGCTGGCGGCTGAGCCAGGCGGCGGCCGTCTGCGCCACCTCGGGATACAGCACCACGTTGAAGTCCGCATCCGCCAGCCGGGCGAGATCGCCCGGCGTCGCCTGCCAGGGCGCCACGACATTGATCTCGATGCCGAGTTGCCCCAACAGCTGGGTGATCTCCCGCAGATCATCGCGATGACGAAAGCCCAGCGCCGTCGGCCCCAACACATTGCAGCGCGGCAGCGCGCCACGCTCGCGGCGGGTGCCTGGCTTCACCACCAGCGCACGCACCAGCTGATAGAAGGTCTCGGCCGCGCCCCAGTTTTCCTTGCGTTGATACGCGGGCAGTTCCAGCGGGACGACCGGCACGGGCAGGTCCAGCGCCGCGGCGAGCCCGCCCGGATCATCCTGAATCAACTCCGCGGTGCAGGAGGCGCCCACCAGCATGGCCTGCGGACGGAAGCGGTCGTAGGCCTGCTTCACCGCGTCCTTGAACAGTTGCGCCGTGTCGCCGCCGAGGTCGCGCGCCTGGAAGGTGGTGTAGGTCACCGGCGGACGTTCCTGGCGGCGCTCGATCATCGTGAACAGCAGGTCCGCATAGGTGTCGCCTTGCGGCGCATGCAGCACGTAGTGCACCTCGCGCATGGCCGTGGCCACGCGCATCGCGCCGACATGGGGCGGTCCTTCGTAGGTCCAGAGTGTGAGCTGCATGGCGGCGTCCTCAGGCGGCCAGCCGTTGCCGGCGCAGCAGCGGGCGGGTGAACAGGGCCGCGAGGTCTGCGGCCTGGTCGAACCCGTGGATGGGGGTGAACACCAGCTCGATGGACCACTTGGTCGTCAGTCCTTCGGCTTCGAGCGGGTTGGCCAGACCCAGGCCGCAGACGACCAGATCCGGACGCGCGGCCCGGCAGCGGTCCAGCTGACGCTCCACGTCCTGCCCTTCGGAGAGGGCGGTGCCGCTGGGCAGCAGTGCCAGTTCCTCGGCCAGGTGCGAGCGATGCAGATAGGGCGTGCCGACCTCCACCAGCTGCATCCCCAGTTCACGGGACAGGAATCGCGCCAGCGGAATCTCCAGCTGCGAGTCGGGGAAGAAAAACACGCGCTGGCCGGCAAGCCGCAGTCGATGCGTTTCCAGCGCACGGCCGGCGCGCTGGCGCCACGGCTCGATGACTTCGGCGGTGCGGTCCCGGTCCAGCCCCATGGCGGCCGCACCGGCCTGGAGCCAGGCGGCGCTGCCTTCGGCACCGAGCGGGAAGGGCGCGGGCACATGGCGCGCGCCGCGCGCTTCCAGCGCACGGGCGGTGTCGCCCAGGAAGGGCTGGGCCAGCAGGAAACGCGTCTGCGGACCGATGGCCGGCAGCGTCGTGGAGCTGCGGGCGGGGAAGAAGTCCACGCGCTGCAAGCCCATCGCGTCGAACTGGCGGCGGAACTGGTCTTCCACCACATCCGCCAGCGCGCCCACAACCAGCAGTTCGGGCGCATGCCCTGCGGCCTCGGGGGGCTGTGCTGGCAGGCTGGGCACCAGGGCGGCGAGGCAGGCATCCTCTCCCTGGGTGAAGGTCGTCTCGATGCCGCTGCCGGAATAGTTGAGGACACGCACCCGCGGCGCATGACGCTGGCTCAGGCGCGCTGCGGCGCGGGAGAGGTCCAGCTTGATCACCTCGGACGGGCAGGAGCCCACCAGGAACAGCATCCGGATGTCCGGCCGGCGCTCCAGCAGGCGCTGCACCACCCGGTCCAGTTCGTCCTGGGCATCGGCCAGGCCGGCAAGGTCGCGTTCATCCAGGATGGCGGTGGCAAAACGCGGCTCCGCAAAGATCATCACCCCGGCCGCCGACTGGATCAGATGGGCGCAGGTGCGTGAGCCCACCACCAGGAAGAAGGCATCCTGCATCTTGCGATGCAGCCAGATGATGCCGGTGAGGCCGCAGAACACTTCGCGCTGGCCGCGCTCGCGCAGCACCGGCGCCTCCTGGCAGCCGCGGTCTGTCTGGATCGGAATGACCGGATTCATGGCCGGGCTCCCTGCAGCCGCGCCTGGCGCAGCTTGACGATGAACTGCAGCGCATTGACCAGATAGGCGGCATAAGCCGCCAGGGCCAGCAGCATCAGCGGCCGTCCACGGAGCCAGCCGCCGGTCCAGGCCAGCAGATAGGCGGTGTGAAGCGCCAGCACCAGCATGCTGAAGACGTCTTCCCAGAAGAAGGCGGGCGCAAACAGCCAGCGGCCGAAGACCACCTTCTCCCAGATGCAGCCGGTGATCATGATGGTGTAGAGCAGCAGCGTCTTCACCAGCACGGAGGCGGCGGCCATCGTTTCTCCGTTGCCGCTCATCAGGTAGCGCACCACCAGGCCCAGGCTGATCAGGAACACCAGGAACTGCACCGGCGCGAGCACGCCCTGAACCAGCGTCCAGCGCGTTTCGTCACGGCGCGCGCGTTCCTCAGGGGTGTAAAGCGATGGCCGGGAAAGCGTCTGCGACCTCGCGTGAGCCCCCTCCGTCGTCCCCGACCGGGACGCAGGCACCGACGGAACGGGGGTGGAGGGCAGGGGCTGCAACATGGAGCCGAATCTAGGCCTGCCCCGTTCGCGTGTCAATCCAGATTGACGTAATAAAAAATGTACATAGCGGGCGAGGGGGGGAAATACAGCTTGACGGGAGCACCGGAGAGCGGGAAAGTGCACCAAGGCAGTTCGCACATCGCCCGGATTACGGCGGTGGCAGGGCTGCTCCCGAGAAGATTCAGAGCAGAAGACCTCACCGGTTTGCAGTGGCGATTTCTGACGCTGTCCAGCGCCGAGGGTGGAAACCAATGACCTTCCACCCCAAGGGAACCTCATGCTGCCGATCCACCCCAGAGGAGACGCGTGGTGGCTGGATGGACATCGAATCGGCAGGCCAGGCGGCCGCTGCAGCGGCGCCGTGCCGGGCTGGACCCAGAACCGCAGGGCGTGGCGTGTGGCTGCGTGGATGCGTTGACGATCAACACCTTGCTGGCCGCCCGGGATCCACCGCAGATCCTGCGGCCGCAGCCGGAGCCGGCCTCATCATCGGGGTCGCTGGACGAAGCAGCGGAAGACCAACTCACCCGCCTGGTCGAGGCGGAGATCATCCCGCGGCTGATGCTGATGCACCGGGTGGACCCTCCCAGTGCCGTCCGTCCTGCCCCGGCCTTCCTTCCCACGCAGGCCCATGTGCTGCGGCTCAGCGAGCTGGCCGTGCAGGGCGACGCCGAGGCCGCACCTGCCTATGTGCGCAGCCTGGTGGCGCAGGGCGCCACGCAGGCTCAGGTGTTTGTGGATCTGCTGGCCGCCAGTGCGCGCCACATGGGTCAGCAATGGGAGGAAGACCGCTACAGCTTCTCGGAAGTCACCATCGGCTTGTGGCGTCTGCAGCGGGTGTTGCATGAGTACGCCCAGCGCGACCTGCCGATGCTGGGCGTCCACGGTCCGTCGCGCCGCTGTCTGCTGGCGGCTGAGCCGGGCACCCAGCACAGCTTTGGCCTGAGCATCGTCGCCGAGTTCTTCAGTCGGGGCGGCTGGTCGGTCGATTGTGAACCTGGCGCCGGCTGGTCCGACCTGCGGCGCCAGCTCGCCCGTGACCGTTTCGATCTATTTGGGTTGTCAATCTCGTCCAGCGAACACCTTCCAGAGATAGCGTCTGCTATTCTTGACATGAGAAGAGCCTCCGCCAACGCCCGGCTCTTTGTGATGGTCGGCGGGCCAATGGCGGCCCTGATGCCGGATCTGGCGCAACGCTGCGGAGCGGATGCCGTGGCCAGTGATGCGCAGGCTGCTGTCAGCCTCGCGGACCACTGGCTCGCGTCCCTCGTCAGGCAGGCTTGACGGCACCGTCAGGCATGCCCGATGCCGCAGCGGGACCGATGCAGCATCCGGTGCGATGGCGCACTGGCCGCTACATCCACCGTCCGGCGGCAGGTCCCTCAGCGTGAATGAGGATCCAGCAAGAGATCCCCATCGTGATTGAATCGTTCGACCGATTGTTATGAGATGGTTTTCGGGGCTCATCCTTCGGGATGAGTAATCACAGGGAAATTGATGCAGACCCACGGTACAGCGGCCCCCCACCAGCGTTTTGAGGCGCCGGAGCGCCACTTCGCGGGAACGAATGCCGACTTTCTGGCCCGGATCGTCGCGGCCGCGTCCGACGTGGCGCTGGTGGTCGACAGCCAGGGCGTGATCCGCGACGTGTCCCTCGGCACCTCGGCGGCGGCAGAGCTGTCGGAGCTGCGCCAATGGGTGGGACGCCGCTGGGTGGAAACCGTCACCATCGAAAACCGCGGCAAGGTGCAGGCGATGCTGGCCGCTGGCGCCACGCAGCCGTCCGCCACCGGGCTGGGGCCGGCGCCCATGATGCCGGAGCGTCAGGTGACGCACGCCCTGTCCGGCGGCATCGATCTGCCGGTGAGCTACAGCATCGTCCCGCTGGACGCCCAGGGCGGCGTGCTGGCGCTCGGACGCGATCTGCGCGAAGTGGCGGCGGTGCAGCAGCGCCTGGTGGATGCCCAGCAGTCGATGGAGCGGGACTACCTGCGGCTGCGCCACACTGAAGCCCGGTACCGACTGCTGTTTGAAGCGGTGGATGACGCGGTGCTGGTGCTGGACGCCAGCTCCCTCGTCGTGTTTGAACACAATGCAGCCGCCACCCAGCTACTGGGTGACGCCAGCAAGCGGCTGATCGGCCGCAGTCTGCTGGAGCTGCTCCAGGCGGACAGCCAGTCCGACGCTCAAGCCGCGCTGGCCCAGGCCCGCAGCGGCGGACGCTGTGAAGACCTGCCGGTGCATCTGCCGGGACAGGTCGGGGACTGGCACCTGAGCGCATCCGCCTTCCGCCAGGACAGCACCACCTTGCTGCTGGCCCGTCTCTCGGCTCCGCAGGGCACGGCTCCCGCCAAGGGCGCCGCGGCGGCCGGCGAAAGCTCACCTTCGCTGCTGGACGTGGTCAACACCCTGCCGGATGCCTTTGTGCTGACCGACATGCAGGGGCGGATCCTCAGCGCCAACCAGGCCTTTGGCGACATGCTGCAGTTGCCCCCCAGCGAATCGGTGCTGGGCCAGCCGCTGGACCGCTGGCTGGGTCGTACCTCGGTGGACATGAGTGTGCTGATCGGCAACCTGCGTCAGCACGGCGTGCTGCGGCTCTTCCCCACGACGCTGCGCAGCGGCTTCGGTGAGGCGAGCCCGGTGGAAGTGTCGGCGGTGGCGGTGCCGGATGGCCGTCAGGCCTGCCTGGGCTTTGCGATTCGGGATGTGGCGCGACGGCTGCCGGCGGAGTCGCGTCCCTCGCGGCAATTGCCACGCTCGGTGGAGCAGTTGACCGGGCTGGTCGGCCGGCTGCCGCTCAAGGACATCGTCGGTGAGACCACCGACCTGATCGAAAAGCTCTGCATCGAAGCCGCGCTCGAACTGACCCGTGACCATCGCGCATCGGCTGCGGAAATGCTGGGGCTGTCCCGCCAAAGCCTGTATGTGAAGCTGCGCCGTTACGGCATTCTGGGGGACACGACCCAGGACGATCCGATGTCCTCCAACTAGCACCGCAGGTAGCGCTCATTGAGCTGACACTGCTCAATGTAAATCTATATTGACAACCCGCTGCATCGGCCCAGAATAGGCCGCATGCAGCGCCCCGCCCTGTCGGCCATTGCCGAACTGCTCAAGCCGATCACCTGGTTTCCGCCCATGTGGGCCTTTGCTTGTGGGGTGGTGGCGTCGGGCCTGACGGTGGAGGGCCGCTGGCCGGTGATCGTGGCCGGAGTGCTGCTGGCGGGGCCTTTTGTCTGCGCCACCAGCCAGGCGGTGAACGACTGGTTCGACCGGGAGGTCGATGCCATCAACGAACCCCAGCGTCCCATACCCTCTGGCCGCATGCCGGGTCACTGGGGGCTGTACATCGCAGTGATCTGGACCTTGCTGTCCTTGCTGCTGGCATGGCAGATCGGCGTGGTGGGGTTTCTTGCTGCCGGCCTGGGCCTGCTGCTGGCCTGGGCCTACAGCGCGCCGCCGCTGCGCCTCAAGCGCAATGGCTGGTGGGGCAATGCGGCCTGCGGGCTTTGTTATGAAGGCCTGGCCTGGGTGACCGGCGCCGCAGTGATGGCGATGGGGCAATGGCCGGACAGCCGTTCGCTGACGCTGGCCCTGCTCTACAGCCTTGGCGCCCACGGCATCATGACGCTGAACGACTTCAAGTCCATCCCGGGGGACCGGCAGATGGGCATCCGCTCGCTGCCGGTCATGCTGGGCGCAGGCCGTGCGGCGCAGGTGGCCTGTGCAGTGATGGCCGTGCCGCAGCTGGTGGTGATTGGCCTGCTGGTCTCCTGGGGCCAGCCAGGGCATGCGCTGGCGGTGGCTGGCCTGCTGGTGGCGCAGGGACTGCTGATGCATCGATTCCTGGCGGAGCCGCTGTCGCGCGCTCGTTGGTACAGCGGCTTTGGTGTGCCGCTGTTCGTGGCCGGCATGCTGGTCAGTGCCTTTGCCTTGCGAGGGGTGATGACATGAGCGGATTCATGGGATGGCCGGGCGTGATCCGTCTGGGGCTGGTGCAGTCGGCCCTCGGCGCCATCGTGGTGCTGACCACCTCCACCCTCAACCGGGTGATGGTGGTGGAAATGGCCTTGCCGGCGCTGCTGCCCGGCCTGCTGCTGGGCTGGCATTACGTGGTGCAGGTGGCGCGGCCGCGCATGGGGCATGGAGCCGATCAGGGCCGGCGTTGCACGCCGTGGATCCTTGGGGGCATGGTCACGCTGGCGGCGGGAGGCTGGCTGGCCGCACTGGCCACAGTGTTGATGGGCCTGCATCTGGCCGGCGGCATCGCACTCGCAGTGCTGGCCTATGGGCTGATCGGGCTGGGGGTGGCGGCCAGCGGCACCTCGCTGCTGACCCTGCTGGCCAAGCGGGTGGCGCCGGAGCGTCGGGCAGCCGCGGCCACGACCGTGTGGATGCTGATGATCGTCGGCTTTGTCGTGACGGCCGGTGTGTCCGGTCGGCTGCTCGATCCGTTCTCGCCGCATCGTCTGCTGATGGTGGCGGGCGGGGTGGCGCTGTCGGCGGTGGGCGTGGCCGCGCTGGCGCTCTATCGGCTGGAGGGCCGCGGCGCCGCCGGCATGCCGATGGCGCCTTCGGTTCCCGTCCCCTTTGGTCAGGCGCTGCGCGATGCCTGGGCGGATCCGCGGGCGCGCCGGTTCACGATCTTCGTCTTCGTCTCGATGCTGACTTACAGCATGCAGGACCTGATCCTGGAGCCGTTCGCCGGTCTGGTGTTCGGCCTGACCCCGGGCGCCACCACGCAGCTCTCCGGCACCCAGCATGGCGGCGCGCTGTTGGGCATGCTGCTCGCCGCCGGGGCGGGCAGCCGCTGGGCTGGCGGGCGATGGGGCAGCCTGCGGACATGGACGGTGTGGGGCTGTGTGGCCTCCGGCCTGGCGCTGGCAGGGCTCGTCGGTGCGGGCCTGGTCGGGTCGGGACGGGTCGCGTCCGGGATCGGCGGGCAGGGCTGGCCCCTCGCCGCCAATGTGTGGGTGCTGGGCATGTGCACGGGAGCGTTTTCCATCGCCGCCATCGGTTCGATGATGGGGTTGGCTGGCGCCCACGGCCCCGGACAGGAGGGCGTGCGCATGGGCCTGTGGGGCGCGGCGCAGGCCCAGGCTTTTGCGCTGGGCGGTCTGGTGGGTACGGCGGCCAGTGACCTCGCGCGATGGCTGCTGCATTCGACCGGGCCCGCCTATGCGCTCGTGTTTCTCGCCAATGCGCTGCTGTTTCTCGTGGCGGCCTGGCTGGCGGCGCATGTGGAAGCGCGGCCAGCGTCTGCAAGGCCCGTGTTCATCGGGCATCTCCGGAGGGCACCATGAGTACGCCAAACCCGGCTTTCCACCCGGCTGCCATCGCGCCGGCTGACACGCCGGCTGACACGCCTGCAGACACGCCTGCGGATACGGCTGCGGCCACCGCTGCCCACCCGGCGATGCAGCCGGCGATGGACGCGGTCATCATCGGCGGCGGCCCGGCCGGCGCGACCGCGGCGGATGACCTTGCGCGGCAGGGCCTTCGCGTCCTGCTGCTCGACCGCGCGGGCCGCATCAAGCCCTGCGGCGGTGCGATTCCTCCGCGCCTGATCCAGGACTTCGCCATCCCCGATGAGCTGCTGGTGGCGCGCGCCACCGCCGCGCGAATGGTGTCGCCGCAATCGGTCCGGGTGGATATTCCGATCGAAGGCGGCTTCGTCGGCATGGTGGATCGCGAGCACTTCGACGAATGGCTGCGCGCCCGCGCGGCCGCCCATGGTGCCATCCGACAGATCGGACGGTTCGACCGCATCAGCCGTGATGTCGATGGGTCGTGCATCGTCCACTTCCAGACCGAACAGGGACCGCAGCAGGTGCGCGCCCGAGCGGTGATCGGGGCCGATGGCGCGCGGTCCCGAGTGGCAGAGCAGGAAGTGCCCGGCGCGGACCGGGGACGCTTTGTTTTTGCCTATCACGAGATCATCGCTGTCCCTGAGACGAAGCCCCCCGGTTATGCACCCGGCCGCTGTGAGGTGCATTACCGCGGCGGTGTTTCTCCCGACTTCTACGGTTGGGTCTTCCCGCATGGCGCCAGTGTGAGCGTCGGCACCGGCAGTGCCGACAAGGGCTTCTCCCTGCGCCGCGGCGTCATGCAGTTGCGGGACACCGCCGGCCTCACCCACGCCCGCACGCTGCGCCGCGAGGGCGCGCCGATTCCGATGAAGCCGCTACCCCGATGGGACAACGGCCGTGATGTGGTGCTGGCCGGTGATGCCGCCGGCGTCGTCGCACCCGCGTCGGGGGAGGGCATCTACTACGCGATGCTCGGTGGCCGTCTCGCGGCCGATGCTGTCGCCGAGTTGCTGCGGACCGGCCAGCCGCGCGCCCTCGCCACCGCCCGCCGGCGCTTCATGCGTGAGCATGGCCGTGTCTTCTGGGTGCTGGGGATGATGCAGCACTTCTGGTATCGCAACGACCGGCGCCGCGAACGCTTCGTCAGCATCTGCCGGGACCGTGACGTGCAGCAGCTGACCTTCGACGCCTACATGCACAAGCGCCTCGTGCGCGCCAGACCGATGGCCCATGTGCGCATCTTCCTCAAGGACATGGCCCACCTGCTGGGCCTGGCGCGTGTGTCATGACCGATGACGCGCTTTTGTTGCGACTTTGTGAGGCGGTGCTCGCCACAAGCCTGATTGAACTGCTCTGGTTTTTGACCCGCGGCCGAGCAGGGCCACCGGGGCTGGTGCCCAATCTACTCGCCGGGATCAGCCTCGCCCTGGCCCTGCGGCTGGGCCTGGGCGGTGCCGGTGTCCTCTGGGTGGCTGCCTGCCTGGTGGCCGCCGGAGTGAATCACGTTCTCGACCTTCGGGCCCGCTGGCGCCGACCGGTCGCTTCTCCACCCTTGCGTCGCCAGCGATCATGAAAGGCTCACACCATGAACAGCCGTCGCCAGTTCATCCGTCTTGTCCCTCTGGCCGGAGCCGGACTCCTGGTCGGTCCCGCCTGGTCCCAGACCATGGTGGACGAGAAGGATCCAACGGCCGTGTCCCTCGGCTATCACGCCGATGCGTCCAAGATCGACAAGGCCAAGCAGCCCAAGTATGTGCCGGGCTCGGCCTGCGGCAATTGCTCGCTGTTCCAGGGCAAGGCCGGAGCGGCCTCCGGACCCTGCCCGATTTTTGCGGGCAAGCATGTCTCCGCCAAGGGGTGGTGCTCGGCCTATGTGAAGAAGGCCTGACCGAAGCGCGCCTGATCGAAACAGGCCGGTTGGAATCCGGTCGGTTGGCATCACGCCGAGCCGGGAGCGCGCCATGAGGCTGCTGCCGGCCGACCTCCCCGAGCGCGCTGCGCTCGCGATGGAGATCCACGCCCGCCCACCGGAGCCCTTGCTGGCGCCTGGGCGGGCGAGTTATATCGCGGTGCTGGTGGATGCCGATGAGCGGGAGCGCGAACTGGCGCACCTGGGTCGCCTGTGCCGTCAGCATGCCCAACTGGGGCCAGGGGCCGATGCGGTGCATTGGAGCGGGACGCTGGGCACGCTGCGGCTGAAGTGGGAGCGGCATGGGGAGTTTTCCAGCTATACGCTGTTGATGCCGTCGGCCGGTCCGGTCCCCTTTGCGGAGACGGCTGCGGGCGAGCTGCCCTCGGGCTGGCTGGCCGGCGTTCCCGGTCTGACGGTGTACGCCGGCCATGCGGAGCTGCTCTCGCCAGCGGAAGGCCAGGAACTGGGGGACCTGCTGCGCCAGTCCTTTGGCGACCGCACGGTGGTGGGCAGCGCGCTCGGCGATGGGGCGGGTCTGGTCTACTCCGATTTCCTGATCCATGCCGATGGCTTCGGTCGGCTGTTGATGATCGACCAGGGGTTCACGCCGCTGGTGGCGGGCCGCATGCTGCAGCGGCTCTTTGAGATCGAGGCCTACCGAATGATGGCCTTGCTGGCCTTTCCGTTGGCGCGGCGACTGTCGCCTCGGTTGCTGGCCATCGAGCGGTCGCTGGCGTCGCTGGCGGACAGCATTGCGGCGGGCCCGACGGGCCCGACAGGTCCAGCGGGGCAGGCGGAGCAGGGGCGACATGCCCGCCTTGCGAGTTCGGCGACTCCAGTGACTCCTGTGAACCAGCCGGGTCGTGCACGTGAGTCTGCCAAGGACGAGCAGCTGTTGCAGGAACTGACCCGGCTCGCCGCCGAGATCGAAAGCGGCCTGGCCGCCAGCCAGTTCCGTTTCGCCGCCTGTCGCGCTTATGCCGAGCTGGTGCGCACCCGCATCGACGAACTGCGGGAGCGGCGGCTCACCGGATTGCAGACCATTGATGAATTCATGAGCCGCCGCTTCACGCCGGCGGTCGCCACCTGCGCCACTGTGTCGCGGCGGATGCACGACCTTTCCGAGCGGGTGGCGCAGGCCAGCCATCTGCTCTCCACCCGGGTCGACATCGTGCGGGAGCAGCAGAACCTGGCGCTGCTGGCGTCGATGGACCGGCGGGCCAAGCTGCAGCTGCGGCTGCAGCAGACGGTGGAAGGTCTGTCGATCGCGGCGATCGTCTATTACATGGCGGGCGTGGTCGGCTATGTGGCCAAGGGCGGACGGTCGCTCGGCCTGAAGCTGGATGTAGACCTGTTTGTCGGCTTGAGCGTGCCGCTGCTGGCACTGCTGGCCTTCAATGCGGTGCGTCGCGCGCGGCGCCACGCCAGCGAGCAGGATTTAAAGGAAGGGCATTGAGATGAGCATTCCCTATCCCTTCTCCGCCCTGGTTGGACAGGACGAGATGAAGCGCGCCATCCTGATCGCCGCCGTGGAGCCCGCCATCGGCGGGCTGCTGGTGCTCGGCGACCGGGGCACCGGCAAGTCGACGGCGGTGCGCGGCCTTGCTGCCTTGCTGCCAAAGATGCGGGCGGTGCACGGGTGCCGCTATCACTGCGATCCGGACACGGATGCGGTGTGTGAGGACTGCGCGCGCCTCAAGGCCGCGGGTCGGGTCAAAGTGGATCAGTGGCCGGTGCCGGTGGTGGATCTGCCGCTGGGTGCCAGTGAAGACCGGGTGCTCGGTGCGCTGGATCTGGAGCGGGCCTTGTCACAGGGGGTGAAGGTGTTCGAGCCGGGTTTGCTGGCGCGGGCCCATCGCGGCTTCCTCTACATCGACGAGGTGAATCTGCTGGAAGACCATCTGGTCGATCTGCTGATTGATGTGGCGGCCTCCGGCGAGAACGTCATCGAGCGGGACGGGCTGAGCCTGCGGCATCCGGCGCGGTTCGTGCTGATCGGCAGTGGCAATCCGGAAGAAGGTGAACTGCGACCGCAGTTGCAGGACCGTTTCGGGCTGTCGGTGGAGGTCGCGACCCCTCGGGAGATCGACGCGCGCGTCGAGGTGGTGCGGCGGCGCGATGCCTACGAGCGCGATCCGGCAGCCTTCGCGGCGCAATGGAGCAAGGCGGATGCGCAGGTGCGCCGGCAGATCCTGCAGGCGCGGGACCGGGTGGGCTGTCTCGCGGTGGAGGAGCCCGTGTTGCGACGAGCGGCAGAGCTGTGTGTGGCCGTTGGCAGCGACGGGTTGCGCGGAGAGCTGACGCTGATGCGTGCGGCGCGGGCCATGGCAGCGCTGGAGGCCGCGACGGAGGTCACGCTGGCGCATCTGCGTGCAGTGGCGGTGATGGCGCTGCGGCATCGGCTGCGGCGCAATCCGCTGGATGACACGGCGTCGGGTGAGCGCATCGAGCGCGCGGTGGCGGAGCTGTGGGCGTGACACGCCTCCGGCCGGCCGTGTGGCAGGCCATTCGCGTATTGGCTGTCGACCCCGCTGGCGTGGGCGGGTTGATCCTGCGAGGCTGGGCTGGGCCTGAACGCGACGCCGTGTTGCGGGCACTTCAGGCGCTGCTGCCGGCCGGGATGCCCTGGCGGCGATTGCCGGTGAATGTGGATGAGCAGCGCTTGTCCGGCGGCGTGGACCTGGGACTGAGTCTGGCCGCAGGACGACCGGTGCGGACGGCAGGTCTGCTGGCGGAGACAGCCGGCGGTGTGCTGGTGGTGCCGATGGCCGAGCGTCTGGAGACCGGGGTGGCCGCGCGCCTGGCCCTGGCGATGGACGCAGGAGGCGACACGGCAGTGAAGGCTGTCGGGCCGGCCGATGGGGACGAGCACAACGGCGGCTGCAGTCGCTCGACGGGGCGCAGCCTGGCGCTCGTCGCGCTCGATGAGGGCCAGTCGGACGATGAGGTGCTTCCATCGTCGTTGCGGGAGCGACTGGGGTTGATGGTGACCCTCTCCGGTGAAATCGCGGCCTGTGAAGCTTCCATCGACGCTCGAAGGTCAGACGTCGCAGAGGACATCGCAGCGGCGCGCAAGCGCCTTGGCCATATCCCCTTCGACAACGATGCCGTGGGCGCTTTGTGCGCCACAGCGGCTGCGCTGGGCCTGGACTCAATGCGGACGGTCTGGCAGGCATGGGCGGTGGCCCGGGCTGCCGCCGCCCTCGCGGGGCGGGATCATGTGGCCCAGGAGGATGCGGAGCTCGCAGCCCGGCTGGTGCTGGCACCTCGCGCTCGGGCGATCCCTTCCACCCCCGACGGGGAGGAGGCGAACGGCGATTCAGCGGCGTCGAACGCCGACTCGGCAGACAACGCGGGTGACGCCCATCGAGACGGTCGCAGCCCAGACGGTCCCAGCCAAGACGGGCGCTGTGAAGAGAACGGCGATGGCACGGCCGACCTCCACTCGCCTCCGCAGCAGCGGGATACGCAGTCCGCCACCGACAGCCCATCGGACACGGACGCTGCCCCCCTCACCATCGCTGTCGCTGCAGAACTCCAATCTCGAACGCTCGCAGCCGCCAAGGCCGCGATTCCCCTGGGCCTGCTGCAAAGCCTTGCCGGCGCGACACACCCATCCGGCCGCTCCCCCCACACCGGTGGCCGCAACACCGGCCGCGGCGCCGCACCCAAGCGCATCCACACCAGCGGTCGCCCCCTGGCCTCCCGGCGCGGTCCGCTCACAGACGGGCGCCGTCTGGACCTGCTCGCCACCCTGCGCGCCGCCGTCCCATGGCAGCGTCTGCGCCTTCAGGAGCGTGACCAGCAGGGCCTGCCCCCCGCAGCCACCCGCCTGCTGCTGCGGCGTGAAGACGTCCATCTCAGGCGCTACCGCCGGCCCCAGGAAACCACCACGCTGTTTGTGGTGGACGCCTCCGGCTCGCAGGCGCTGAACCGTCTCGCGGAAGCCAAGGGCGCCGTAGAGCTGCTGCTGGCCGACTGCTACGTCCGCCGTGATCGTGTGGCCTTGCTCGCCTTCCGCGGTGAGACCGCCGAGCTGCTGCTGTCACCGACACGCTCGCTCGCCCGCGCTCGCCGCGCACTGGCCAGCCTGCCGGGCGGCGGCGGCACACCGTTGGCCGCTGGCATCGAAGCGGCCTGGTTGCTGGGACGTCAGGTGCAGACGCGGGAAGGGGGCCGCGCGGTGCTGGTCTTCTTGACGGATGCGCGAGCCAATGTCGCCCTGGACGGCAGTCCGGGTCGGGAGCGGGCGGCGCAGGATGCGCTTCTCAGCGCGCGCCGGCTGCGCCTCGAGGGGCTCCAAAGCTTGCTGATCGACACCGCCTCCAGGCCGCTGCCCGCCGGCATGCTGCTGGCGCAGGCGATGGGCGCCCGCTATGTGCCGCTGCCGCATGGCCAGGCCGCACAAGTCTATGCGGCCGTGTCCGCCGCTGTGTCGCCCAAAAGCTGATCGCGCATCTCCAGCAGCAGGGCGGCGATCTGCTCCGGCGCTTCCTCATGTGCCAGGTGCCCCAGACCGCTCATGGGAATGAACCGTGCCCGCTTCATCCAACGGGCCAGTTCCAGGGAACGGACCGGCGCGGTCGTCCGGTCGCACAACCCGGCAGCGAGCCACAACGGCAGCTGCAGCGACGGCAGCCTGGCCCGCAAGGACTCCAGCCGCCAATTCGCCAGCATGTCCAGCACGCCGCGCACATGGTCCGGCTGGCTCAGCAGGTCGCGGTAGTGCGCCACACCGGAGGCATCCAGGCGGGAGCCGGTGGAGTGGATCAGGTTCCGCAGCGCCCGGGGTTGCGACGCATGGCGTGTGACCCAGTCCGGCAGGAGCGAACTGCGGGACGCCAGCCGCGCTGCCGTCGGTGCAACAAGACCCATCAGCCCCGGCAGCGGCTCCAGTGCGCCGTTGACCGCCAGTACACCGCGCAGGGAGGGCACCTGGCCGTCCAGCGCCAGCTGCACCGCCACGGCGGCGCCAGCCGAGTGGCCGGCGACCAGCGCCGGCGCCTCCTCCAGCGTGCGGAGCAGGGTCGCGATGGCCTGCGCCATCCGCGGCAGGCTCGCACACCGATCGGCAAAGGCGCTGGTCCCGCCATGGCCCGGGAGGTCCGGCACGACCAACCGGAAATGCGGAGCCAACCGCTCGACGCAGGCCCGCCAGGAGCCGAGGGACGATCCCGTGCCGTGCAGCAGGAGGAGCACGGGCGCAGGGGCGGGGTGGGTCACCGGGGAACCCACGCGTTGCACCCGCCATCGCAGGCCGGCAGCCTGCACGGTGTCAGGGGGGGCAAACTCGGGTGTCATGTCGGTTGTCAACCAAAGTGGACAAGCATAAGATAAATGCATGTTGACACCAAGCCAGGCCTCCGCAGCCGGTGACCCGACCGTCCCGCATGCCGTGATCATCGGCAGCGGCTTCGGTGGTCTGGCTGCGGCGGTGCGGCTGGGCGCCCGCGGATATCGAGTCACCGTGCTGGAGCAGCTGGATGCGCCGGGCGGACGGGGCTACGTGCACCGCCAGGACGGCTTCACCTTCGATGCCGGCCCCACCGTCATCACCGCGCCTTTCCTGTTCGAGGAACTGTGGGCCCTGTGCGGACGGCGCCTGTGCGACGACGTCGACCTTCGACCCGTCTCGCCGTTTTACCGGGTCCGCTTCCATGATGGCACGACCTTCGACTACAGCGGCGACGCCGACGCCATGCGACGCGAGGTCGCCCGCCTCGCGCCGGCGGACGTCGATGGCTACGAACGCTTCCTCCAGGCCAGCGAAGCCATCTACCGGGTCGGTTTCGAGCAGCTGGGGCATGTGTCCTTCGAACGCTGGACCGACATGGCCCGCGTACTGCCCGACCTGCTGAAGCTGGAGGGCTACCGCACCGTCTGGGGCCTCGCCTGCAAGCATGTCAAGGATGAGAAGCTGCGGGTGGTGCTGACCTTCCAGTCCCTGCTGGTGGGCGGCAATCCGTTCTCGACCACCTCGGTCTACTGTCTCATTGCGTTCCTGGAGCGGCGCTTCGGTGTGCACTTCGCCATGGGCGGCACGGGCGCGCTGGTGCGCGGTCTGGTGGATCTGATCCAGGGCCAGGGCGGCCGGGTGCGGTGCAACCAATCGGTGCAGGAGATTCTGGTGGACCGCGGTGCGGCCTGCGGCGTCCGGCTGGCGTCCGGCGAGCGGCTGATGGCCGATGTGGTGGTCTCCAACGCCGATGCCGCGTGGACCTACCGCCACCTGCTGCCCGCCGAGCACCGCCGCCGCTGGACGGACCGACGCATCGAGCGGGCGCGGTATTCCATGAGCCTGTTCGTCTGGTACTTCGGCACGCGCCGCCAGTATCCCGACGTGGCGCATCACACCATCTCGCTGGGGCCTCGCTATCGCGGCCTGCTGGACGACATCTTCACCCGCAAGCATCTGGCCGACGACTTCAGCCTCTACCTGCACCGTCCCACCGCCACGGACCCGAGCCTGGCGCCGCCGGGTTGCGACACCTTCTATGTGCTGTCTCCGGTGCCGCATCTGGAGGCGGGCGTGGACTGGCAGGCGCGGGCCGAGCCGTACCGCGCCGCGATCGAGCAGCGTCTTTCGGAGACCCTGCTCCCTGGCTTGAAGCAGGAAGTCGTCAGCTCGCTGATGCTCACACCGCAAGGCTTCGAGGACCGGCTCAGCGCCTACAAAGGCGCGGCCTTCTCACTGGAGCCGGTGCTCACCCAGAGCGCCTGGTTCCGGCCGCACAACCGCAGCGAGGAGGTGGACCGGCTCTACCTCGTCGGTGCCGGGACCCATCCGGGCGCCGGGCTGCCGGGCGTGCTGTCGTCCGCACGGGTGCTCGATGCCATCGTGCCGCATGGTCGCGACCTGCCGCGGCGCATTTCCGATCCGATCCAGGAGGGCCTGCCCCATGTCCGACCCGCATGAACTGCAGGAGGCCGACCTGGCCGTCTGCCGCGCCAGTCTTGCCTTCCATTCCAAGACCTTCCATGCGGCCTCGCTGCTGCTGCCGCCCTCGGTGCGGGCGCCGGCGACGGTGCTGTATGGCTTCTGCCGGCTGGCAGATGACACGGTGGATGTGGAGGGCGGACGGCTGCTGTCCCTGAAGCAGTTGCATCGGCGGCTGGACCAGGTGTTTGCCGGCCGGCCGCAGCCGGTCGCTGCCGACCGGGCGCTGACCGCAGTGGTGACGCGCTACGGGATCCCGCGGCGTCTGCTCGATCTGCTGCTGGAGGGCCTGGCCTGGGATGTGGAAGGCCGGGACTACGAGACGCTGGAAGATCTGCTGGACTACGCCGCCCGCGTGGCGGGCAGCGTCGGCGCGATGATGAGCCTGCTGATGGGCGCCCGCGATGCCTCCGCGCTGGCCAGGGCCTGCGACCTGGGCGTGGCGATGCAGCTCTCCAACATTGCCCGCGATGTGGGCGAGGATGCGCGCATGGGGCGGCTGTATCTGCCGCAGCAGTGGATGCGCGCCGCGGGCCTGTCGCCGAAGGACTGGCGAGCGAATCCGCATCACAGCCCGGCACTGGCCTCCGTGGTGCAGCGGCTGGTGAGTGCCGCGGACCCGCTGTATGCCCGGGCTGCGGCCGGCATCCACTGCCTGCCGCTGGGCTGCCGCCCCGGCATCAATGCGGCGCGACTGTTCTATCAGGCGGTCGGGCGGGAGGTGGAGGCGGCGGGCTGCGATGCCGTCAACCGGCGGGCCGTCGTACCGGGGCGCCGGAAGCTGCGCCTGCTGGGACGTGCGGCGCTGAGCCTGCGTCCTTCGGGACGCTTGTTGCATGAGGCCCCGCTGCGAGCCTGCGTGCCTCTGCTGGACGCCGTCCTGGGCATGGGCCCGATGACCACGCCCGCGCAGCCGGCACGAGCGGAAGCCGTCATCGAGCTGTTCACGCGGCTGGAGCAGGAGGACCGGCACCATCGCCGCGTACAGGATGAGGTCTGGCGCAGGAGTGCAGCATGACCGTTCTCGCGCTCGGACTCAACCACGGCAGCGCGCCGCTGGATCTGCGGGGTCGTTTCGCCATCCCGACCGAAGCGCTTGGCCGCAGCATTCAAGGCTTGCGAGACCATCTTTCGCAAGCCCGGCCGGAGGTGGCCATCCTGTCCACCTGCAATCGCACCGAGGTGTACGTCGGCCTGCCGGCGAGCGCATGTCCCAGGCACGCGCTGGCGCTGGCCGAACCAGCGATGGCGTGGCTGGCCGAGCGCGGCGGGACGCCGCCCGGCGAGCTGCGGCAGCACAGCTACTTTCGCGAAGGCGCGGAGGCAGCGCGGCATGCGTTCCGGGTCGCAGCGGGCCTGGACTCGATGGTGCTGGGCGAGCCGCAGATCCTGGGCCAGATGAAAACAGCCGTGCGGGAGGCTGACAGTGCCGGCGCGCTCGGCACCACGCTGCATCAGATGTTCCAGCGCAGCTTCGCGGTGGCCAAGGAGGTGCGCAGCAGGACCGAGATCGGCAGCCATGCGGTGAGCCTGGCGGCCGCCGCTGTGCGGTTGGCCCAGCAGCTGTTCGACGACCTGCCACGGCGCCGGGTGCTGTTCATCGGTGCCGGAGAAATGATCGAACTGGTGGCGACGCACTTCGCGGCGCAGAAGCCGCTGCAGATGACGGTCGCCAATCGCAGCCCGGAGCGGGCCGAAGCACTCGCGCGGCGGCTGGGTGCGGCGCAGCTGCCGCTGTCCGAGGTGCCGGACCGATTGGCGGACTTCGACATCGTCATCAGCTGCACCGCCAGCAGCCTGCCCCTGATCGGTTTGGGCGCCGTGGAGCGGGCCCTCAAGCGACGCAAGCGTCATCCGATGCTGATGCTGGACCTTGCCGTGCCGCGCGACATCGAGCCTGAGGTCGGACAGGTGGACGACGTCTACCTCTACTCGGTGGACGACCTGGCGCATCAGGTGCAGGTCAACGGCGCACGACGTCAGGCGGCGGTGGGCGAGGCAGAAGCCATCGTCAGCGCCGGGGTGGACAGCTTCGCCCAATGGCTGCAGCAGCGGTCCGCCGTACCGCTGATCCAGGCGCTGCAGACGCAGACCGAGACCTGGCGCCAGGCCGAGCTGCAGAAGGCCCGCAAGGCGCTGGCCCGTGGACAGGAGGTGGAGGCGGTGATGGAAGCGCTCTCCGCCGGATTGACCCGCAAGATGCTGCATGGGGCGCTGAGTGAGCTGCACAGCAGCGCGGGCGAGGCCCATCAGCAATGGGCGGCGTCGGTGCAGCGGCTGTTCCTGCGCAGCGGGTCATGATCGATGACCGCTTCTACGGCCTGATCGAACTGGTGCTGGTGTTCGGCCTGATCCTCGGCTGGGCGGGCTGGCAGTGGTGGGATTGGTGGCGGTGGAAGCAGCGGCACGAACGGCAGGAACGGCAGGGGCAGGAACAGGGGAAAAAGCAGAGGAAGGAACAGGAGCAGGGACCTCAGAACACCGAGTGATCGCCACGCTCCGGCAGCGGCGCCTCCCCCCGCGCCAGCGCTTCGTAAAACGCACCGAGCGTCTGACGGCCTGTGGAGGGCGTGAGCAGCGCGTCATACCGTTCGCTGACGGGGTCGAGCACCAGCATGGACTCGGTGGCGTAGTAGCGACCAATGCGGGCCAGCTCCGCCTTGGCCGCCGCGGCGGGCCAGACCCGGCCCAACACCGACAGCCCGCCGACGATGGCATCCATCATCCCGAGCGGCACCTCCCGAAATCGGGGCGTGATCCCCAGCGCCGCGAACAGCAGCTCGCCCTGATCCCTCGCAGTGAGCGCAGGCCCGGGGCCGCCAATCGGCAACAGGCGGTTCAGTCGTGACGGTTCATCGATGCAGCCGGCCAGGTAGTCTGCCAGATCGTCATCGCTGATGGGCTTGCAGGCGGTCTGCCGGCCGTCGCCGAAGACGAGGAAAGGCAAACCGCGACGCACCCGGTCCACCTGCCCGCAGAGTGACTTGAAGAACGCCGTGGGGCGCACGATGGACCAGTCCATCCCCGAGGCCTGCAGGGCGGCTTCAGCCGCGAGCTTGGCGTGCTGGAACGGCAGGCGGGGCTTTTGCAGGCACAGGGCGGACAGCAGCACCACCTGGCGGACGCCGGCCGCGCGTGCCGCATCGAATGCGGTCCGGTGGGCCGCATGATCCACCGCCCACGCGTCGGCCGGCATGCCGGTGCGGGAAGCCAGGCAGGACATCAGCACATCGAAGCGCTCCCCGCGCCAGCCGTCGTGTTGTTGTGAGCGGGCGTCGGTGACATCGCCAAAGCGCAGCTCGACACCGGGCAGTCGCTGGGCGAGCTCTGTCGCTGCCAGACGGCCGCCGACCCCGGCATGCGGGCGCACCAAGGCCACCACCGTGTGACCGTGACGTCGCAGGGCACGAGCGGTCGCCTGACCCAGCGTACCGGTGGCGCCCAGAAGAAACACCCGCGCCATCATCGGCTCCTGGCCGCCTGCACGGCGAGACTGCCTCCCCGACGCCGCGGCATGCGAAATGGCAGCAAAGCCTGAACCCAGTGCTGATCAAAGCGCTGCAGGGACAGGCTCTCATGCATGGCCAGGGCGCCGCTGTCTCCCTCCCGCAGCAACGAGCGGCAGTAGAAGGGACCGCTCTCCAGCGTCGCCAGCAGTTGCGGCGGCGCGAGTCCCAGGGTATGCCGTTCCACCCGCCAGCCGCTACGGGGCAGCGGCTGGCGCGGCGGCGGCGGCTGGACGCTCAAACGCCCATCGGTATCGATGGACAGGGCGAGCGCTTCACTCGCCCCGCAACGCGGCACCACGTCATAAAGGAGGGTGGTGCGGCCATCGTGCCGCGTGGTGCGTTGCCATTGCCAGCTGAGGAAGTCACGCGCCAGCGGTCGGCTGCCATGATTGGCGTCCAGGTAGGCTTCTCCCTGCCAGCGCCGCCGCGGGGACGCCAGATCCACTTCAACCCGGGACGCCGGCGCGATCGGCTGCCAGTGGTGCAGCCCTCCCGGGTCCAGCGCAAAGGCCCATCCCGGCATCGCGCCTGGCCGCACGGTGATGCGACCCCGGACCCGCTGCGGAAACGGGACCGTCCATTCGTCCAGATCAATCTGCAGGCTGCCGTCGGGGAGCCACTGCAAGGAGCTGGGCCCGATGGACAGGTGCAGGCCGTCGCGCGCCAAGGTTTCCTGCCCACGCTCCGTCATGGTCCACAGTCGCGAGAATCCCCCGTCGCCCGGCGCCCGCTGATACAGCGAGACATTGATCGCGCAATGCGCCTGCGCGGGTGCACCGTCATCCCCCAGGCGCCGCCGGGCCCAGGCGTAGTAGGGCGAGAACACGCTGCCGATGAAGACGATCAGCGTCAGTGCCTGCACGCTGCCATCGGGCTGCACATCGCTCAGCGCATCGACATACCACCAGGCATAACCACCGGCCGGGACCGCGAGGTCGAAACCAGGTCCTCGAGCAGCTGCGCGGCAGCCAATTGGCCCGACAGCGCCGCCATCGGCACGCCAGGCCCCGGGTGCACCGAGCCCCCCGCCAGGAACAACCCTGGCAGCGTCGTTCGGCCGGCCGGCCGATCCCGGAAACTCGCCTGCCAGCCCCGGCTGGCCGGTCCGTACAGAGCGCCCTGGCTCGCCGGGAATCGCTGCGCGAAATCCTCCGGACGGGTCCGCAGCGGCGGCCCGGACAGCGTCACCTGCAGGCCTGCCCGGCGCAGTCGTTCCCACATCTGTGTTTCGCATCGTTCGATCTCCTCGGCACTGAGGCCGCGCCCATGGGCATCGGCTGGGGCATTGACCAGACACATGAGCCGCTCGGCCCGCCTGGCGCCGCCCGGCAAGCCGGGACGCAGCCGGTGGGCCTGACCGCTGCGGTCCTGCGCGCACACATAGACGGTCGGTGACTCGGGCAGGCGCCCGGCGGCGATGGCGTCGAACTCGGCGCGATAGCCATCGGCCGGACCAAACAACACGTTGTGATGCGACAGGTCCAGCCCGCCGGTGACGGCTTCGGCATGCCAGGTCAGCGCGGACAACGATGGGGTGCCATGCCGCAGGGGTCTGGGAACATCGGGGCCCAGCAGTCCGTCGGTCAGGGCGCGTGCGTCGCCGTTGAACACCACGGCTTCGGCGGGCAGCACCTCGCCATCGGTCAGGAGCACGCCGCAGACACGGCCGTCGGACACCAGCAGCCGCTGGACCTCGCTGTGGCAGCGCAGGCGCACGCCCTGCTGCTGGCCGCACTGCACCATGACCTCCGCCAGCCGCGCCATGCCGCCTTCGATCTGCCAGACCGCCTCGCGCTCCACATGGGCCACCAGCATCAGCGTGGCGGGCGCGTCGAAGGGAGAGCTGCCGCAGTAGGTGGCATATCGGCCAAAAAGCTGTCGGAGACGGGGATCGTGGAAGTACCGGCCCAGCTCGCCCCACAGCGTTGTGAAGGGCGAGATGCGCAGCAGTTGTCGAAGCCCTGCGGGCCCCTGTTGACGAAGCACCCGCCAGGTCAAGGAGAGCGGCGTCGGCCGGCTGCTGCGCATGAAGCTGTGATCCAGCGTGTCATGCACCTGCGCGGCCCGCTGGCAGAACGCCCGGTAGCGCGCTGCTTCCCCCGGCCCGCTGAAGGCGGCGATCGCATCGACGCTCTGCGCCAGGTCGGCCAGCAGGTCCAGCCGTTCCGTCTCGCTCCAGGCGTGCCGCGCCAGCACCTCACAGCGCCGCAGGTGCAGGTGCTGGTCCAGTGAGGTGCCGAGCTGGTCGAAGATCCCGTCGAGCACCCACCGCATGGTCAGTACGGTGGGACCGCCATCCAGCTGCAGGGCGCCCAGTTCCACCGGCTGCATCTTGCCGCCCGGCGCGCCCGCACGCTCCAGCAGTTGTACGTCCATCCCCTGCCGCGCCAGCAGGGCAGCCGCCGTCATTCCGCCCATGCCGGCGCCCACCACCACCACGCGTGGCGGGTGAAGCGAAGAACGCGGACGGACACGGTTCATTGACGCGACTTCTGGTTGTGTCTATTCTGATTGACGGAATGTAATGTAATTCCGCACTGACATGCGGACATCTGGAGTAAAGGCCGCTATGCCCTATGACGACCGGATTGAACGCGCCCTGCGGGCCAGCCTGCTCCCGGCTCTCCAGCCGGGCCATCCGCCGCAACTGGCTGCGGCCATGCAGCATGCGGTGTTTCCCGGCGGCGCCCGCATCCGGCCCAAACTGACCCTGGCGGTGGCCCAGGCCTGCGGGGAGGACGATGCGGGGCTGACCGATGGTGTGGCCGCGGCGATTGAACTGCTGCATTGCGCCTCGCTCGTGCATGACGATCTGCCCTGCTTTGACGATGCGCAGACGCGGCGCGGGCGGCCGTCGGTGCATCACGCATTTGGGGAGCGGCTGGCGGTGCTGGCCGGCGATGCGCTGATCGTCGCTGCATTTGATGTGCTGGGACGCTGTGCGCGGCAGCACCTCTCCCGGCTGCCAGTGCTGCTGCGATCGGTGACCCAGGGCGTGGGCATGCCCATGGGCATCGTGGCGGGGCAGGCCTGGGAATGCGAGGCGCAGTTGTCCCTGGCGGAGTATCAGCAGGCCAAGACCGGAGCGCTCTTCGCGGCCGCCACCATGGCGGGTGCCCAGGCCGCGGGTGCCGATGGCGAGCCCTGGCGCGCACTCGGGGAGCGGCTGGGGCAGACCTATCAGGTGGCCGACGACATCCGCGATGTCGTGCTGGACGCGGAAGTGCTGGGCAAACCTCGAGGTCAGGATGAAGCCCTGGATCGGCCCAGTTATGCCCGCGCATTGGGGCTGGAGGGCGCCATGGCGGAGTTTCAGCGCCTGGTGCAGGCGACCCTGCTGACCGTGCCGGTGTGCCCTGGGGCGTCCCAGTTCCGCCAGCTCATCCGGCGGGAGGCCGAACGGTTGGTTCCGCAGCAGCTCTGTGCCCGCGTGGCGTCCACCGTCTGACGGAGCACGGCCATGGGATCGGTCTCTCCGCCGAGCGACATACAGGTGCCCCCAACGCACTGGTCCGATGGGCCGCTGGGTTGGCGCGACCGGCTGCTGGCAAGCCCGCGCTTTCGGCGTTGGGCGCAGACCTTCCCGCTGACCCGCTGGGTCGCGCGGCGGCGGGCGGCAGGCGTGTTCGATCTGGTCGCCGGCTTCGTGTATTCGCAGGTGCTGCTCGCCTGCGTGCAGCTGCGGCTGTTTGAGCTGCTGCTGGCGGAGGGGCCGCAGAGCGGCGCCGCGCTGGCCGCGCGCTGCCAGTTGCCGGTGATGTCGATGGAGCGGCTGCTGCGGGCGGCTGTCGCCCTGCAACTGCTGGAGCGCCGCCCGCAGGACCGGTATGGCCTGGGGCCGCTCGGCGCGCCACTGGCCCGGGATGAGGGGCTGGCCGCCATGGTGGAGCATCACACCGCGCTGTATCGGGATCTGGCGCAGCCGCTGCACCTGCTGCGGTGCGCCAGTGCCGGTGCCGGTGCCGATGACGGTGACGGTAAGAGTGCCACGCCCGGACGGGCGCGGGTGAGCGGGGAAGCGGCCCTCGACCCGGAACGCTCAGGGTATGCAGGGAACTCAAGGCCGCCGGACTTCGCAGGCGCAAGGCGCCCGGAGGCCCCCCACGAAGGTCTGGCGCGCTACTGGCCTTACGCCGGCACCGACCGCCCCGAAGCGCTCGCTCCAGTCCAGTTGCTCGCGTATTCAGAACTCATGGCCGCGTCTCAGCCGCTGGTGGCGGATCAGGTGCTGCAGGCGTATTCACTTCAGGATCACCGCCGACTGTTGGACGTCGGCGGGGGCACCGGTGCTTTCGCCTGCCGCGCCGCGCAGGTCGCACCCCATCTGCAGGTGCAGGTCTTCGATCTGCCTGGCGTGGCCGCGCTGGCCCGTCAGCGATTCGAGCAGGCGGGCCTCAGCGCCCGCTGCAGCGCGGAAGGCGGCGACTTCTTCCAGGATCCGCTGCCGCCCGGCGCTGACCTCGTCACCTTGCTGCGGGTGGTGCACGACCACGACGATGCCCGAATCCTGCGACTGCTTCGCGCCGTCCGGCAGGCCCTGGTTCCCGGCGGCACGCTGCTGCTGGCGGAGCCGTTCGCCGACACCCCGGGCGCCGAACGTATGGGGGACGCCTACTTCGGCATGTACCTGCTGGCCATGGGCCGGGGTGAACCCCGCTCCGAGGCGCGCCTGCGCGAACTGCTCGCCGACGCCGGCTTCATCAACGTCCGCCGGCTGCCCACCGCCTTGCCGCTGCAGGCGAGCGCCCTCCTCGCGAGAACCCCACGCTGATCCAAGTGTAAATTCAGGTTGACGTTTGGCGTTGTAAGCGTAGGATGACTTTCATGGACACCTTCCTTGCCACCCCCCGCCGGGCGTTCTCATGAACACCCAGGCCGTGGTCATCCAGCAGCCCCAGCGTCTGAGCCTGATGCCTTTGCGGCTGCCTGCGCTGCAGCAAGGCGACGTGGTGGTGGATGTGGAATTCAGCGGCATCAGCACCGGCACCGAGCGCCTGATCTGGGACGGCACCATGCCGATGTTCCCGGGCATGGGCTATCCGCTGGTGCCAGGCTATGAAGCGGTCGGCCGCGTGATGGCCGTCGGCGCGGACAGTGCCCACTGGGTGGGACAACGGGTCTTCGTGCCGGGTGCGCGCTGCTTCGGCGAAGTGCGCGGACTCTTCGGTGCTTCAGCGTCCCGCCTGGTGGTGCCGGAAGCCAAGATCGTGCCGATCGACGAGAAGCTCGGCGAAAGCGCCGTCCTGCTGGCGCTGGCGGCCACCGCCTACCACAGCGTCGCCGGCGGTGGTCAGGGCCAGCCGCATACCCCGCCCGACCTGATCGTCGGCCACGGCGTGCTGGGGCGCCTGCTGGCCCGCATGAATGTGGCCGCCGGCATCGAAGACTTCACCGTCTGGGAAACCAATCCGGTCCGCCAGGGTGGTGCCACCGGCTACCGGGTGCTGCATCCGCAGGACGACCCGCGCCGCGATTACCGCGCCATCTACGACGTGAGCGGCGATGCCAGCCTGCTGGACAGCCTGATCGGCCGGCTCGGCTTCGGCGGCGAAGTGGTGCTGGCCGGTTTTTACGCCCAGCCGCTGTCCCTCAACTTTGCACCGGCCTTCATGCGCGAAGCCCGCATCCGTGTGGCCGCCGAATGGAAGAAGCCGGACATGTGGGCGGTGAATGCCTTGCTGCATGCCGGCCGGCTGTCGCTGGACGGCCTGCTGACCCACACCGAACCGGCCGAGCGCGCCGGGTCTGCGTATGCGCAGGCCTTTGGCGATGCCGGCTGCCTCAAGATGGTCCTGGACTGGAGACATCACGCATGAACGATTCCACCGCTGTCGTGGGCCTTCGTGCCTGCGTGAAGGACGCCGCATGAGTACCTCCACCATTCCGGCGCAAGCCCCGGTGCATTTCCAGCGGCATGTGCAGTCCCTGCGGGAGGAAGCGTCGGCCGAGCCCGATGCACCCGCCACCGGGCCGGTCACCAAGACGACCCAGATCATTGCCATCTACGGCAAGGGCGGCATCGGCAAGAGCTTCACCCTGGCCAACCTCAGCTACATGATGGCCCAGCAGGGCAAGAAGGTGCTGCTGATCGGCTGTGATCCGAAGAGCGACACCACCAGCCTGCTCTTTGGCGGCAAGGCCTGCCCCACGATCATTGAGACCAGCAGCCGCAAGAAGCTGGCCGGTGAGGCCGTGGCCATCGGCGACGTCTGCTTCAAGCGGGATGGTGTCTACGCCATGGAGCTGGGCGGTCCCGAGGTGGGACGCGGCTGCGGCGGGCGCGGCATCATCCACGGCTTCGAGACGCTGGAGAAGCTCGGCTTCCACGACTGGGGCTTCGACTACGTGCTGCTCGACTTCCTCGGCGACGTCGTCTGCGGCGGCTTCGGCCTGCCGATAGCGCGGGACATGTGCCAGAAGGTCATCGTGGTGGGCAGCAACGACCTGCAGAGCCTCTACGTGGCCAACAACGTCTGCAGTGCCGTGGAGTACTTCCGCAAGCTGGGTGGCAATGTCGGTGTGGCCGGCATGGTGATCAACAAGGACGACGGCACCGGCGAGGCCGCTGCCTTCGCCCGCAATGCCGGCATCCCGGTGCTGGCCGCGATTCCGGCGCATGAGGACATCCGCCGCAAGAGCGCCAGCTACGAAATCATCGGCAAGCCGGATGGGGAATGGGGCGGGCTCTTTGCAGAGTTGGCCCAGAACGTTGCAGATGCACCGCCGCAGCGCCCCCGTCCACAGACGCAGGATGAGCTGCTGGCGCTGTTCTCCGCGGAGGTCACCGGCCGGGACTTCCAGATGGAGCCGGCCACGCTGTTCGACATGGTCGGCCGCAGCGAGATCAGCAAGCCGTCGCTGGAAGTCATCTACGACGCCGCCTGAAACCGCCCCAGGCCCACACCCCGCACCCACACGCCGCCATCATGAGCCACTGTCACGCCTCCGTTGAACGGGCCCAGGCCGAAAGCGCCGCCACGCGTGAGACGCTGGCGCGCTACGCGGCCGACTACCCGACCGCGAGCACCGGGCCGCACGACCAGCCCCAGAGCATGTGCCCGGCCTTCGGATCCTTGCGCGTGGGGCTGCGCATGCGGCGCACCGCCACCATCCTGAGCGGCTCGGCCTGCTGCGTCTACGGACTGACCTTCACCTCGCACTTCTACGGCGCCAAGCGCAGCGTGGGCTATGTGCCGTTCAACAGCGAAAGCCTGGTCACCGGCAAGCTCTTCGAGGACATCCGCGAAGCGGTGCATGCCCAGGCCGACCCGGCCCTGCTGGACGCACTGGTGGTCATCAATCTCTGCGTGCCCACCGCCAGCGGCGTACCGCTGCAACTGCTGCCGAAGGTGATCAACGGCGTGCGCATCATCGGCATCGATGTGCCCGGCTTCGGCGTGCCGACGCATGCGGAAGCCAAGGATGTGCTGGCCGGCGCCATGCTGCAGCGGGCCCGCAGCGAGGCGGAAGCCGGACCGGTGTCGGCGCCGCGCGGATGGAAAGAGCAGGGCATGGATCAGGCCCGCACGGTGAGTCTGCTCGGCGAATTGTTCCCGGCCGATCCGATGGTGATCGGCGGTCTGCTGGCGCCGCTGGGTTTGAAGGTTGGGCCGACGGTGCCCACGCGCGAGTGGCGTGAGCTCTATGCCGCACTCGATTGCAGTGTGGTGGCGGCCACCCATCCTTTCTACACCGCCTGCGTGCGGGAGCTTCAGGCGGCAGGGCGCCCGGTGGTGGGATCCGCCCCGGTGGGCGCGGAAGGCACCGCCGCATGGCTGCGCGCCATCGGCGAGGCCGCGGAAGTGCCGACCGCCCAGGTGGAAGCGGCGGTCGCTGCCGTGGTGCCCGTCATCCAGGGCGCGCTGGCGCGCTGCCCGACGACGGCCCGCGTCACCGTCAGCGGTTATGAAGGCTCCGAGCTGCTGGTGGCACGGCTGCTGATCGAAAGCGGCGCGACCGTCCCCTACGTCGGCACAGCCTGTCCGCACACGCCCTGGTCGGAACCGGACCGGGCCTGGCTGGAAGCGCATGGCTGCGAGGTGCAATACCGCGCGTCGCTGCAGCAGGACCTCAATGCCGTGAGTCGCTACCGTCCGCAACTGGCCATCGGCACCACGCCGCTGGTGCAGGCCTGCAAGGAGCGGGGACTGCCGGCGCTGTACTTCACCAACCTGATTTCCGCGCGGCCGCTGATGGGCCCCGCGGGCGCGGGTTCGCTCGCGCAGGTGATCAATGCGGCCATCGCCAACCAGTCGCGCTTCGATGCCATGCGGGACTTCTTCGGCGACGTCGGCACCGGCGACCATGCCGGCATCTGGTCCGACACGCCGGTGCTGCATCCGGGTTTCCGGGAAGACACCCGGCGTCAGGTCATCAAGGTGATGAAGCGTCGCCAGTCGGAGCAGATGCTGTGAGCTTCGTCCTCGACCACGACCGGGCCGGCGGCTATTGGGGCGCCGTGTATGTCTTCACCGCCATCAAGGGCCTGCAGGTGGTCATCGACGGGCCGGTGGGCTGCGAGAACCTGCCGGTGACCTCAGTGCTGCACTACACCGACGCCTTGCCGCCGCATGAGCTGCCGATCGTGGTGACCGGGCTGGCGGAAGAGCAGCTGGGCCGCGAAGGCACCGAGGGCAGCATGCGCCGTGCCCATGCCGCGCTGGACCCGGACCTGCCCAGCGTGGTGGTGACCGGCTCCATTGCCGAGATGATCGGCGGCGGCGTCACGCCCGAAGGCACGACCATCGCCCGGTTCCTGCCGCGCACCATTGACGAAGACCAGTGGCAATGCGCCAACCGCGCGATGTTCTGGCTCTGGACCGAATACGGCTTACGTCAGGTCCCCGCGCGCACACCCTTCGAGCAGCGGCCCGCTGGCGAGAAGCCGCGCGTCAACCTGATCGGCCCCTGCTACGGCCAGTTCAACAGCGCCAGCGACATCCACGAGATCCGCCGCCTGGTGGAAGGCATCGGTGCCGAGATCAACATGAGCTTCCCGCTGGGCAGCCATCTCGCCGATGTGCCGCAGCTGGCGCAGGCGGATGTGAACGTCTGCCTCTACCGGGAATTCGGGCAGCTGCTGTGCGAGCACCTGGACCGTCCGTGGCTGCAAGCGCCGATCGGCCTGCACAGCACCACAGCCTTCCTCCGTGAACTCGGTCGGCTGCTGCATCTGGACCCGGAGCCCTTCATCGAACGCGAGAAGCACACCACCATCAAGCCGCTGTGGGACTTGTGGCGGTCGGTGACGCAGGACTTCTTTGCCACCGCCAGCTTCGCCATCGTCGCCAGCGAGACCTACACCCGCGGCGTGCGGCATTTTCTGGAGGACGAACTGGGCCTGCCCTGCCAGTTTGCCGTGGCCCGCAAGCCGGGCGAGAAGACACAGAACGCGCAGGTGCGCGCGCTGGTGAATCAGAAGCCGCCCCTGGTCTTGTACGGCAGTTTCAACGAACGCATGTATCTCGCCGAGGCCGCCACGGCAGGGCCGATGAAGCCGATGTTCATTCCCGCTTCCTTCCCCGGCGCCATCGTGCGACGCGCCACCGGCACGCCCTTCATGGGGTATGCCGGCGCGACCTACCTGGTGCAGGAATTCTGCAACGCGCTGTTCGACGCCCTGTTCCACATCCTGCCGCTGGGCACTGAGCTGGACCGCATCGACCCCACGCCCGCCCGCGCCCTGGCCGAGCTGCCGTGGAGTGACGACGCCCGCGCCCTGCTGGAAGAGCTGCTCGAGGCCCAGCCGTTGCTGGTGCGCATCTCCGCGGCCAAGCGGCTGCGGGAAGAGGCGGAGGCCGCTGCGCGTGCGCGCCAGGCGGCCACGGTGGATGTCGAGGACCTGGAGCGCCAGTCCCGGCAGCTGGCCGCCGCGGCGCTGGGAGCGGTGGCATGAACACAAGGCTTGCCGTGGGCCTGTTGCCCTGGAAGTCCCTGCCGCGCGGGAGCTGCGCGGTGCGGGTCGCGAGGCCCATCTGAGGAGTGATCGATATGGCTGAAAACAGATCAGGCTCGTTATCCGGGCTGACTGAAACGGAAGCCCGGGAGTTCCACGGCATCTTCATGACCAGCTTCATCGGCTTCACGGCAATCGCCGTGGTGGCCCATGTGCTGGTGTGGATGTGGCGTCCGTGGCTGTAAGCCCGGGCTGAGTACGCACTGAAAGAGAGGTCCGCCATGGCGCAGATCACGAACCTTCCAGCGGGCAGTCCTGCCTTGCCGGAGACCAGGACCGACGAGGGCGTGTTCCTCGTGAGCTTCATCTTCGTGCTCCTGATCGCGCTGGCCGCGCAGGTGCTGTTTCTGGACTGGCGCACGTGGTTGCCCGGGGCGGAGGGCGAGAAATCGCTGATCAAGGGTGTTCGGACAGGGGTCTATACCTTCATGTCCCACCTCAATTAGGAGATCCAAGCATGTGGAAGATCTGGTTGTTATTCGACCCGCGCAGAGCGCTGGTCGCGCTGTTCGCCTTCTTGTTCGTCCTGGCGCTGGTGATTCACTTCATCCTGCTCAGCACCAACAAGTACAACTGGCTCGACGGTCCGAACACCAAGCCGGTGGTTCAGAACTCGGCGATGCCGGCAGCGGCGCCAGCGCAGAAGTAGTCCTCGCGTCCGCGCTGCTGACGGTGCGGGGCAGCGCCTCGCACCGTCTTTTGCGACTGCACAGGGCCCCGGCGTCTGGCGGGCGGCCCTCTACCTGAGGTGGCAAACATGGCCATGCTGAACTTCGAGAGGAAGTACCGCGTCCGCGGCGGAACCTTGCTGGGAGGCGATCTGTTCGACTTCTGGGTGGGGCCGTTCTACGTCGGCTTCTTTGGTGTCACCACGATGTTCTTCACCCTCGTGGGCACGGCGCTGATCGTCTGGGGCGCGTCCCAGGGCGGCACCTGGAACCTCTGGCGGATCAGCATTGCGCCCCCCGACCTCAAATACGGCCTGGGCATGGCGCCGCTGATGGAAGGCGGGCTGTGGCAGCTCATCACCGTCTGCGCCATCGGGGCGTTTGTGTCCTGGATGCTGCGAGAGGTGGAGATCTGCCGAAAACTCGGCATGGGCTATCACGTGCCCTTTGCTTTCGGGGTGGCCATCTTTGCGTATGTGACGCTGGTGGTGATCCGCCCGGTGCTGCTGGGCGCCTGGGGGCATGGCTTCCCCTACGGCATCATCAGCCACCTGGACTGGGTGTCCAACACCGGCTACCAGTACCTGCACTTCCACTACAACCCGGCGCACATGCTGGCGGTGAGCTTCTTCTTCGCCACCACCTTCGCGCTGAGTCTGCACGGGGCCCTGATCCTGTCGGCGACCAATCCGGCGCCTGGCGAAGTGGTCAAGACCGCCGAGCATGAGAACACCTTTTTCCGCGACGCCATTGGCTACTCCATCGGCACGCTGGGCATTCACCGGCTGGGCCTGTTCCTGGCGCTGTCGGCCGGTTTCTGGAGCGCGGTGTGCATCGTGATCAGCGGGCCGTTCTGGACCCGCGGCTGGCCGGAATGGTGGAGCTGGTGGCTCAACCTGCCGGTCTGGAAGTGATGTGATGTGGTGTCCCTACGTCCGGCGTTGCCGGCCCCTTGACCTCTGTGGTCGGACCGCGCGGGAAACGCGGCCGACCGAGGAGTTCCGACATGGCTGAATATCAGAACCTCTTCACCAGCGTGCAGGTGACTGCGCCGTCGTACCCCGGCGTGCCGCTGGGGCGGGACGACTATCAGCGCGTCGGGGGCAGCGCGCATGTGCACTGGCTGGGCCGGCTGGGGGACGCCCAGATCGGGCCCATCTACCTGGGCTGGCTGGGGCTGTGTTCGCTGATCTGCGGCTTCATCGCGATCGAGATCATCGGGCTGAACATGTTCGCCTCGGTGGGCTGGGATCCGGTGCAGTTCGTGCGGCAGTTGCCGTGGCTGGCGCTGGAGCCACCGCCGCCCGGCTATGGGCTGCATCTGCCGCCCTTGAACCAGGGCGGATGGTGGCTGCTGGCGGGGCTGTTCCTCACCACCTCGATCCTGCTGTGGTGGGTGCGCATGTACCGCCGCGCCCGCAAGCTGGGCATGGGCACACATGTGGCTTGGGCCTTCGCGGCGGCCATCTGGCTTTATCTGGTGCTGGGGATCATCCGGCCGGTGCTCATGGGCAGCTTCGGGGAGGCGGTGCCCTTCGGGATCTTTCCGCATCTGGACTGGACGGCGGCGTTTTCGCTGCGGTATGGGAACCTGTTCTACAACCCGTTCCACATGCTCAGCATCGTGTTCCTGTATGGCAGCACGCTGCTGTTTGCGATGCACGGCGCCACCATCCTGGCGGTGAGCCGCTTCGGCGGTGAGCGGGAGATCGAGCAGATCACCGACCGCGGCACGGCCAGCGAGCGCGCAGCACTGTTCTGGCGCTGGACCATGGGCTTCAATGCCACGATGGAATCGATCCACCGCTGGGCCTGGTGGTTTGCGGTGCTGTGCCCGCTGACCGGCGGCATCGGCATCCTGCTGACCGGCACCGTGGTGGACAACTGGTACCTGTGGGGCCTGAAGCATGGCATTGCGCCGATGTATCCCGCGGTGTTCCCACCGGTCGCGGATCCGTCGCTGATCGTGCCGGGGGTGCAGCCATGAGTGCGGCGCATCGCCGTGGTGACCGGGGCGCGCGGCTGGCTGCACGACCGGCGCAGGCCGAAGACCAGGCCGGGGCCCGATCGCCGACACGCTGGCGCCAGCAGGTGGGCCACCGCCTGTGGTCGGCCCTGTGCGAGACCGGCGCCACCGTCGCCTTGCAGCACGGCATCACGATGGTGATGTCGCCGACCGTCACCAAAAGCCCGGCGCGCCGGGCAGGGGAGGCAGCATGACGCAGACTCACGCATTCCGGCGGGGCCCTGCGCGGGCGCTGATGCTGGTGTCCACCCTGGTCCTAGGCCTGCTGGCCGGCTGCGAACGGCCGCCGGTGGAGACGGTGCAGCGCGGCTATCGCGGCACCGGCATGGAGCAGGTCTACAACCCGCGCATCCTGGCCGAGCAGGCACCGAACAACGAGGCGCCCGCGCCGCTGGAGGCTGCGTCGCCGGACGGGCCGAAGGCGGGGCAGATCTATCAGAACGTGAAGGTGCTGGGGCATCTCAGCGTCGGTGAGTTCAACCGCACGATGGCGGCGATGACCGCCTGGGTCGCGCCCAAGCAGGGCTGCGTGCACTGCCACAACGTGCAGAACTTCGCGGACGACTCTCTCTATCCCAAGCTGGTCGCGCGGCGCATGCTGCAGATGACGCAGGCCATCAATGCCGACTGGCAGCGCCATGTGGGCAAGGTCGGGGTCACCTGCTACACCTGCCACCGCGGGGAGCCGGTGCCAAAAGAGGTCTGGTTCCAGCCGCTGACGCCCAAGGGTACCAACACCTTCGCGGGCAACAAGGCGGGTCAGAACATGCCGGCGCCGAGCGTCGGTCTGGCGTCGCTGCCCTACGACCCGTTCACGCCCTTCCTGCTGGAGAGCGACAACATCCGGGTCGCCGGAACCCAGGCGCTGCCGGCGGGCAATCGCTCGTCCATCAAGCAGGCGGAATGGACCTACGGGCTGATGATGCACATGTCCAAGTCGCTGGGGGTGAATTGCACGCAGTGCCATAACACCCGCTCGCTCGGCTCGTGGGAGAACAGCTCGCCGCCGCGCGTCACCGCCTGGTATGGCATCCGCATGGTGCGGCAGCTGAATGTCGAATATCTCGTGCCGCTGACCCAGACCTTCCCCGCGACCCGTCTGGGGCCGATGGGCGACGTGGCCAAGGTCAACTGCGCCACCTGTCACCAGGGCGCGCACAAGCCGCTCTATGGCGCGGAGATGGCCAAATTCCATCCCGAGCTATTGACCAAGTCGCCGCTCGCGCCGGCGGCCGCGTCCAGCCCGGCGTCCGATCCGGCCATGGTGACCGCGGAAGATCTGCAGATGCTGCGGGCGCTGACGCCCGAAGGTGCCAAGCCCGGCGCACCGGGCTGACGATCCACGCTTCGGCCGGTGCTCGTCCGTCGAAGAGGCGGGCGGCCGGCCGGGTGCGCGGTTGGGGAGGGTTGCCATCAGAGCGGCCCGGTACAGGATGAATCGCCACAAGCCCCGACGCCGTCTTGTGCGGCGTCGGCCCCTCATCCCATCGACCTGGAGCCGTGACGGTGACCAGCCCCTCCGAACCCGACCTCAGTGCGTTCGCCTCGCTGGCGCATGAGCTGGCGATCACGCTCGCGCGTGTGGTGGGTGACCTCGCCATCGTGGTGGATGCCCAGGGCGTGATCCTGGCGGTGGAGGAGGGCGCTTCGGTGCCGGTGGCGGGCTGCGCGTCCTGGGTGGGACGCCGGTGGGCCGACACGGTGTGTGCGGGCAGCCAGGCCAAGCTCAGTGCGTTGCTGGCGGATGTGGACCGGTCCGGTGCGGTGACGCATGGACGGGAGCTGATGCATCCGTTGCCGCAGGGCGGGCAGGTGCCGGTGGCATGGTCGGCGATCCGGCTGGGGCCGCTCGGGCCTGTGCTGGCGGTGGGTCGCGACCTCGGTGCCGTGACGGCGATGCAGCAGCGCTTCGTGGAAGTGCAGCAGGAGATGGAGCGCCACTACTGGCGGTATCGGCAGGTGCAGAGCCGGTACAAGCAGCTCCATCAAGTGGCACACGATGCGGTGATGGTGCTGGACGCGGCCAGCCTGATGGTGCTGCAGGCGAATGAAGCCTGCGCGGAGGTCACGGGGCGGACGCTGGCGGAGATGCTGCATCAGCCGTTGACGGATGGTCTGGCCGAAGGGCTGCGGAGCGATGTGCTGGAGCTGCTGGTGGCGGTGCGCAGCGGTGGAAGAGCAGTGGCAAGGCGCGGTTTGGGCGGGGACGCTGGGAAGCTATGGGAGATGGCGGCGGCGCCGCTGTCGGTGGAGGGGCGGCGGCAGTTGCTGATGCGGGTGAGGGAGGGCGGTGTGGAGCGGGAGGCCGATGAGGCGGTGGCGCTTTCGCGGATGGCGAGCTTTGTGGAGTCCACGGCGGATGCATTGGTGATCACCAAAGCGGATGGCACGGTGCGTCTGGCCGGGCCTGCGTTCATGGCGTTGGCGGGACAGACCGATGAAGGGACGCTGCGGAGTCGGACGCTGGCGGAATGGGTGGGAGCAGGCGACGGTACCTGGGAAGCGCTGATGGCGCAGGTCAGGCGGGTGGGGATGGTGTCGGGGCAGCCGATGACGGCCGTCGGTGCCGCTGGTGCCGGCGGTGAGCGGCGGCGCGTGGTTGTGTCTGCGGCCTTGCTGGCGGAGGCGGAGCCGGCGGGGATCGGCTGGGTGATTCAGCCGGGTGATTCCGCTGGGTGATGCGGCCGGTTGATGCGGCCGGTTGATGAGGCTGGGTGAGGCGACTGGATGATGCGAATGAAGAACTGATCGAGAGATCGAGCGCGGCAGGGGGCGAGTGATCGACTCGCCCAGGGATCCAGTCCGGGAGCGGGCGGCGTTCGCATCCGCTGGCCGGAGTCGCTGAGAGGTGCCGTTAAAATCGCGCGCTGGGTGCTGCAGGGAATCCTCCCTGAGCAGGTTGACGCGAATGGCAGGGGCGCCTCGCGGGTCTTTTTCTGCCTGCTTCCCTGCACTGATGAACCCCACCACCATCCAGCTGGTGGGCGCCGCACTCTTTGCGGTCGCCCTGATCCACACCTTCTCCACCAAATTCTTCGAGCGCCTGGCGCATTCGCAGCCGCGTCATGCGGGTCTGTGGCACCTGCTGGGTGAGGTGGAAATCGTCTTTGGCTTCTGGGCCATGGTGCTGATGCTGTTCATGTTCGGCATCGAAGGCAAGGCCAGCGCCACCCACTACCTCGACACCCGCAATTTCACCGAGCCGATGTTCGTCTTCGCCATCATGGTGATCGCGGGGACACGGCCGATCCTGCAACTGGCGGGCTCCATGGTGCGTCTGGCCGCGAGCTTCACGCCGCTGCCGCGGGGCATGGCGATGTATTTCATGGTGCTGGCGCTGGTGCCGCTGCTGGGGTCGTTCATCACCGAGCCGGCCGCGATGACGCTGGCGGCGCTCATGCTGCGCGACACGCTGTTCTCCCAGCCGGTGAGCCGCAAGCTGATGTACACGACGGTGGGCGTGCTGTTTGTCAACGTGTCCATCGGCGGAACGCTGACGCCGTTTGCTGCGCCGCCGGTGTTGATGGTGGCCAGCGCCTGGGGTTGGGATGTGAGCTACATGCTGACGCACTTCGGATGGAAGGCGGCGGTGGCGGTGAGTGTGAATGCGGCGTCGGCGGCGTTGCTGTTCCGGAAGGAATTGGGGCACATGGGGCGGGAGCCGGGGGATGCCGCTGGTGCTGGTGCGCCGGAGGGGCGATCGGCGAAGGTGCCGATGAGCATCATCGTTGTGCAGTTGCTGTTCCTGGTCGGCGTCGTAGTGTTCGCCCACCACCCTGCGGTGTTCATGGGGCTGTTCCTGTTCTTCATGGGCTTTGCGACGGCCTACAGCGCGCACCACGACCGGCTGATCCTGCGTGAGGCCCTGCTGGTGGCGTTCTTCCTCGCCGGGCTGGTGGTGCTGGGCGGGCAGCAGCAGTGGTGGCTGCAGCCAGTGCTGTTGGCGATGGATGCTGATGCGGTGTACTTCGGCGCGACCGCGCTGACGGCGATCACCGATAACGCGGCGCTGACTTACCTCGGCTCACTGGTGCCGGGGTTGAGTGAGGAATTTAAGCTGGCGCTGGTCGCCGGTGCGGTGACGGGCGGCGGTTTGACGGTGATTGCGAATGCGCCGAATCCGGCCGGGGTGGCGATCCTGCGCGGGCGGTTTGAGGATCAGACGGTCAATCCGCTGGGGCTGCTGGTGGCGGCGTTGCCGCCGACGCTGGTGGCGGTGCTGGCGTTTCGGGTGTTGTGAGGCAATGATCTGGAATATCGCCTCTGGGAGATATGTTGCAGATATCACTTTTGGGCGATAAATTGCAAATATCGCCCTTGGGCGATAAGATGAGGCATGGACTATCCAGTCGTGCTGGCCAGCCAGCTTCAGCCCTACCTCCGATCGCTCAGGAAAGCGCAAGGCCTCACCCAGGCCCAGCTTGCGCAGCGACTGGGCATTGGACAGTCACGAGTCGCTGATATCGAAGCAAAACCCGGGGTCATCAGCGTTGAGCAACTGCTCCACATCCTTTCGGTCCTCAATGCGGGACTGCTCATTCGGCACACCCCCGGCGACGTCAGTCCGGACGCAACTCCCAAGCTGACCCAGGACGCCACAAAGTCCGCCAACTCCGAATCGGACGGCGGGGCTGGCAGCCTGCCGCAAGGGCAGTGGTAAACACGTCAGATTCAGGAAAGCACGATGCCTAGCGGAGATAACGAGCTATGGGTTTGGATGAACGGGGAACTCGTCGGCGTCTGGCATCGTGGGCGCAACAACACCCATCGGTTTGTGTATGAATCGACCTGGCTGACGTCACCGCGAACGCGCCCCTTGTCCCTGTCCATGCCGATGACGCCTGGTCGGACAACAAGCGGGGATGTCGTGGCCCACTACTTCGACAACCTGCTCCCTGACGATATTGAGATCCGGCGACGGGTGGCCAATCGCTTCCGGACGAGTTCCGTGGAGGCGTTTGACCTCCTGCAAGCGATTGGACGAGACTGTGTTGGCGCGGTCCAACTCATGCCCGCCGGCGTCGAACCGACCGGGTTCGATCGGATTGATGCTCAGCCGATGACCGAGCGCGATGTGGAGGCGCACCTGCGTGGCGTTGTCAGCACGCCTGGGCTTGGGGGCCCCGAAGACCTCGCTGACTTCCGGATCTCCATTGCAGGTGCACAGGAAAAGACCGCCTTGCTGCGCCTAGAGAATCAGTGGTGCAAACCGCTCGGCGCGACTCCGACCACCCACATCCTCAAGCTTCCGTTGGGCCTTGTGGGTGGCCGTCGTCTGGACCTGACGCATTCGGTCGAGAATGAATGGCTATGCGCCCAGTTGCTGCGTGCTTTGGGCCTCCCCGTTGCTTCTGCTGAGATGGTGCGCTTCGGGGACCAGCGAGCACTGGCCGTGGAGCGCTTCGACCGGGCGTGGGCCACAACGGCCCAAGGTGAGCGCTGGATCGCACGCATTCCTCAGGAGGACTTCTGCCAGACCTTGGGTTTGCCATCCTCCGCGAAATATGAGAGCGATGGCGGCCCGAGCATGACTCAGTTCACCCAGGTGCTCCGACGGAGTCAAAATGCAAAAGAAGATGTGTCGCGGTTTCTGCGCGCGCAACTGGCGTTTTGGCTGCTTGCTGCCACGGATGGGCATGCGAAGAACTTCTCGCTCTTCCTGCTGCCGAACGCGCAATACCGAATGACGCCTCTGTACGACGTCCTTTCAGTCTGGCCTGTCGTGGGGAAAGGTCCCAATCAAGTGGCTTGGCCAAGAGCCAAACTGGCGATGGCGCTGCGTGGGAAGAATGCCCATTACCAACTCAATTCAATCCAGGTGCGGCATTGGCATGCGGGTGCGATTCAGTCGGGGGTTGAGGGCGTGTGGGAGGACATGTGCGCCATGATGGAACGTGTGGAGGCGGCCATTGATGCCGTTCAGGCTCTACTCCCTGAAGACTTCCCGAAGAAGGTTTCAGAGAAGGTTTTCAGGGGGATGGAGGCGCAGCACAAACACTGGGTGCAGGGGCTTGCGCTGCTGGCATGACAACGCGCGCTGAGCAAAGTTGAGAAGCGCAAGAAGATTGTCCAGATAGCGCTTATCAAGAAGGCAAGAGCGTTGGCATGGCAGCATTGAAGGCCAATCGGCGCCTCAAGCTGGACTTTCGATAAAAGCCTTCAACTCGGCGACCCCGATCCACCGTTTGTGGACGTGCATTGCGCGATGGATCAAGCGATGACAAGTGGCACAAAGTAGGGCTAGATCAGTTAAGCGAGTGCCGCCGGATGTCGATTCAGCAAGCGGAGTGACGTGGTGGGCTTCAAACCCAGCAAGCGCCAGTTCTAAGTTCGACGCCTTCGGACCGGCGCCACAGCAATCACAGTGCAACGTGCCGGTTTGCTGACGCTCGTCCAGTAGAAGACCACGCACCTTGCGGTTGCGCTCGCGTGTGCGATGTAAGGCCGTCAGCACACGCCCCTCAGCGAATACCTCGTCATCATCGATCGCGGCCACGTTCATCTCATCGGCTTCGCCGCGCTCAACTGCTGCCCCGATGGCGTCGACGAGGCGTTGCACGAGCTCCGGTCTCTCTCCAAATTCCTGCCAGATCGCCTTATCGAGCGCCGACACATTGCCTAGCCCTCGCCCTGTAGCGACCTGCCGGATGTTCTGCAATTTGAAGGCAACGCCGTCCGGATTTCTGAAGCTATCCCGCTTTGCGGCTCCTTGATGGACCGGGAGTGCTCGCAGTCGTTGGGACAAGGCGATGACCTCGGAGTCATTCGATCCAGGCACTTGGCCGCGGAGGCGTTGATACAGATTGAGCGCGAGCAATGTCTCGTCCCGAGTCCACTTGGGATTCCCATGCCCTTGAGTGACTGCCATTGCGCCCCCCGCGCCTTTACGTTTGATCTGCGTCAAGCGTACCACCAGCAATTGAGGGCCTCCCCGCCCCCTGAACCAGTCAGCCACCCAAGTGAAATTCGTTGTTGGACCTGGTTCAGCACACTCGTGCGTAACCCATGGCCCAACAAACCATTTCTTGCTAGAGGGGACGAGCGTGCTGCTCCGTCTGCGCAGGGAAGCTTGGGGAGATGACGGGCAGTTCTCGCCACATCCCCGTCCAGCAAACCGCCGATCGTGTAGTCACCTTGCCCTTGCGGTAGCCGGTAGGCAACATGACTTAGGTCCAAGGGAATGCTCAGGCGGTGCCGTTAGACTGAGGCAGCGCCCAGGGAAGGGTGGCTTTGGTTGACGGTTGCCGGTGCGTGGTCGGCACGCGTCGCTGAAGCGTCAACCCCGCATCCAACGAGGTTGTTATGTGTCTTTTCGTCACCCCGGGCCCCTTGGGAACCGATGCGCGCCGCAGCAGTTTCGCGTCTGTGTTTGAGAGGGATCCGCACCGGCGCATGCTGTCCGAACCGGATGAGTGGGGCACACCAATGCAACTGCGCCTGCAAACTTCGGCGCGTATTGAACACGCCACCACGGCGACCACTGCCGCTGCCGCTCTGGAGCCGCCGCGAACGCAGGTGGACGGGAAACGGCGCATGACCCCCGGCGAAATCGAGATGAGCCGCCTGATGTTCAAAGACGCGCTCGACTACAGCCAGGTGTGGGTGCACCGGGAAGAGTTCCTGCCCTTCGGCCTGCAGCCGGACGACTGCGCTATGACGCCCAATGGCGAGATGTACTTCAACCCCGACAGGTTCAAGGAAGACTTCTCCAAAGAACCGGCCGGTCAGAAGTGGTGGTTCATGCATGAGATGACGCATGTGTGGCAGCATCAACTCGGCTATTGGGTGATGTTGCGCGGCGCGATCCGCATCGGGCTCTCTTACGAATATGAGTTGAAGACCGGCCGGAAACTCAGCGACTACAACATGGAGGCGCAGGGCAACATCCTGGCGGACTACTTCGTGTTGAAGCATCTCAATGAGCCCGGCGAATCCGCCCAGCCCAACCACATCAAGGACATTCCGCTCTATGAAGAGGTCCTCAGTGAGTTCCTCAAGGACCCGGCCAATCGTGAAAACCTTCCGTAAGACCGCGCTCGTCCTTGGAGTGGCCGTTACCGCGATGTCGCCTTGCTGGGCGCTGTCCGGCATGGGGACTGCAGAGGTCACGCTGCTGGAAGATGGTCGCCCGTGTTTTGCAGTGCCGGCGAAGAACGCGAAGCGCGATCCGGCGGCCCGCATTCAAGGGCTGTCCGTCATCGATGATGCCGACCCGTCAGGGCGCAAGATGTGGACGGCGAAGCTGTGGGAGATGGACGGCGGCGGCGTTCCGGTGTCCTCCGTGTCCTGCATTGCTTATGGCCAGGCGTTTGATGGGATCGGGGCGAGTCCGGCCATCGAGTTGTCGGAGACCCGCGCTTATTACGTCAGCCTCAATGTGCGGCCGTCTGATCGTTCAGATCCGACCCGCGGCTATTACGCGAAGTTCTGTCTGCTGGGCCGCGGGGCTGAGCGGCGGGTCAAGCTGATTTCCGAGAGTTCGGCGGATTGGTACACGAAGAAGTGTGAGTGAAGCGGCACAGAAAGTGTGCGGTGACCGCCGCAGAGGCTTGACGGTTAGGACGCATGGCGGGTGGACCAGGTGGATGGCGTTCTTTGGAGTGTTGGGGTGACCGACATCGCGCGGTTTGATGGCAGCGCGTGTGAGAGGGTGTCCGCTCAGTGCGTGTTCAATGTGGCCTAAACACGGCGCTGCCGGACTGGTTGAGCGTCGTAAGCGCCCTTGGGGTTGAAGCCTGGTAGAGCAGGGGCCCCCATTCATAGCGGCAACATCGAGAGCTTCAATGGCAAGTTCTACGACAAGTGCTTAAGCGAGCACTGGTTTGTGAACTTGCCGCGGGCCGGCCCGAAGAATGCGGCTCGGCGGCAGGGCTGTAAGCGTCCGGCGATCCCATCTTGAGAACCGTCGGCCGGCCGCCGACGATGGTGTCCACCAAGAACCTAAGTGGACACCATGGAAGACGCTAAGCGCGCTACGCGCCGACACCACGACGACGACCTGAAGCGACAAGTTCTGGAGGAGTGCGGCAAGCCGGGTGCATCAGTCGCACGCATCGCGCTGGCCCACGGCCTCAATGCCAACCTCGTGCATCGCTGGCGGCGTCTCGCGCAGACGGAAGCGACTGCTCGGACGGTCGCTGCGACCTTCATGCCTCTGGAGCTTGAACGGCCGACGCGGGCAGACATCCGCATTGAACTGCAACGCGGCCCGGTGAGCGTCGTCGTGAATTGGCCGGCCTCGGCGATGAGCGACTGCGCTACCTGGCTGCGCGAGATCCTGCGTTGATCCGCATCGACGCGATCTGGCTCTGCGTAGAGCCGCTGGACATGCGCGTAGGCACGGAGGCCGCTCTCACCCGCGTCGTGAACGTCTTCGGATCAGCCCGACCGCACCACGCCTACCTCTTCGCGAACCGCCGTGCAAACCGCATGAAGGCCATCGTGCACGACGGCATCGGCGTCTGGCTCGCGGCCCGGCGCCTGAATGCGGGCAAGTTCGCTTGGCCGCGCGATGCTGCGCCCACGATGGCCCTCACGCGAGCGCAGCTCGATGCCCTGGTACTGGGCCTGCCCTGGAAGGGCGTCGGCGAGGCCGGAGTCATCACGACGCTGTAGCGCCATTGGCATTGCTGCCGATGCGTAGCGACCTCGGGTGCGGCACGATACCTCCCCGTGAACGCACCCGAAGACCTCTCCTCGCTGAGCAACGCGCAGTTGCAGGAGGTCGTGCACCAGATGCGCGCCGAGTTGCTGTTCAAGCAGACAACCATCGAGAAGCTTACGCACGAGAACGCCATCATCAAGCGGCTGAAGTTCGCGGCGAAGTCTGAGGCCTTCACGGCCGAACAACGCAGCCTGCTTGACGAGACTTGCGACGAAGACCTGGCTGCACTGGCACGCGAGATCGAGCAAGCTCAGCCCAAGAAGGCCGTGGGCGAGAAGCGGCAACCCAAGCGCGCGCCGCTGCCTGCGCACCTGCCGCGACGCGAGATTCGCCATGAGCCGGCCAGCACGACATGCAAGTGCGGCTGCGCGATGAAACGCATCGGCGAAGACGTCAGTGAGAAACTCGACTACGTGCCCGGCGTCTTCACCGTCGAGCGCCACATCCGCGGCAAGTGGGTGTGCGCCGAGTGCGAGACGCTGGTGCAGGAACCCGTGGCCCCGCACATTATCGACAAGGGCATCCCGACCTCGCGGTTACTTGCGCAAGTGCTGGTCGCAAAATTCCTCGACCACCTGCCGCTGTACCGACAAGAGGCGGTCTTTGAACGCGCCGGCCTGGCCATCGCGCGCTCGACGCTCGCGCAATGGGTAGGCGAATGCGGCGTGCAACTGCAGCCGCTTGTGGACGCGCTAACCGCCGAGTTGCTGGAGGCACCGGTGCTGCACGCCGACGAGACGCCGGTGCCGATGCTCAAGCCCGGCAAGGGCAAGACGCACCGGGCCTACATGTGGAGCTGGTGCACCACGCAGTTCCACAGCATCAAAGCCGTCGTCTTCGACTTCGCCGAGACGCGCGGCGGGCAGAACGCGCGCGACTTCCTGCGCCTGGGCACCGATGCGGGCTGGAAGGGTAGCCTGGTGGTGGACGACTTCAGCGGCTACAAGGCCTGCTTCGAGCTGGGCGTGACCGAGGTGGGCTGCATGGCCCACGCGCGCAGGAAATTCCACGAACTCTGGGCCAACCACCAGAGCAAGGTGGGCGAGCAGGCGCTGAAGTTCTTCCAGGCGCTGTACGACGTCGAGCGCGATGGCGCGAGCCTCGACATCGAGGCGCGAAAGGCGATGCGGCAGGAGAAGGCGAAACCGGTGGCCGATGCGCTCAAGCAATGGCTCGACGAGCAGCGGCAGAAGGTGCCGGACGGCTCAGCGACGGCCAAGGCGATCGACTACAGCCGACGACGATGGGCGGCGCTGGCGCGCTACCTCGATGACGGGGAACTGCCCATCGACAACAATTGGGTCGAAAACCAGATCCGGCCGATTGCACTTGGGCGCTCGAACTGGCTGTTTGTTGGGAGCCTGCGCGCAGGCAAACGGGCCGCGGCGGCAATGAGCCTACTGCACTCGGCCCGCATCAACGGGCATGACCCCTACGCGTACCTGTGCGACGTGCTGGAGCGGTTGCCGCTGCAGCCGGCGAGCCGAATATGCGAGCTGCTGCCGCACCGTTGGCAGGCGCGAAGACCGACCACTTCCACTGCGGGGACGGCGGCGTAACATCGCCCCAATGAGCCAGGAAATTGATCTCCAAGAGCACGTTCGCGCAGTGCTTGACATCGGCGGTAGTCTTTGGGGCACCGCTTCGTTACTCATTCCTCTCGCTGCCAAACACGCACCGGAATCGTTCATGCACCTTGTGCCTGAGGACGTACAACTGGTGATGCGTGAGGACTGCGCAAATCCGCCAGACAGCATCGACGGAATCTTCATCTTCGAGAGCTCGAACTACAGACTGTCCTTCTTCGAGGGACTGACGGAAGAAGAGGTGGCTCAGAAGATCGAATGTGAGCGCCGAGCAAGGAAGCAAGAGCGGCTCACCGGCATGAGAGCCGTGAAGCAGTTCTTTGACGCGCACCCTCTGCCGCCACGCGGGTAAGCGGCGTCTCCCGGCATGACCGGACGCTTACGCAGGGCTGCCATGAGATGTGCCCGCACATCAAGCTGGAGAATTCCCCGGCGGAGTTTGGGCTGCATCATCAAAGCATGAGCTCGCTGCCCCTAGTTCAGGTAAAGAGGTCGAGTAACCTTCAACCCGGATTGACGTCATGTTTGTACGGCGGAGCGGGCCGGTCAAACCCCAAACGCAAAAAAGCCCAAGCACTCTCGCACTTGGGCTTTCCTGAAAAATTCCTGGTCGGGGTGAGAGGATTCGAACCTCCGGCCTCTACGTCCCGAACGTAGCGCTCTACCAGGCTAAGCTACACCCCGATGGTGCCTGTCTCTCATTCAGCCAACCCGGTACTGCTTCGTCCCGAACCTGCCTCACAAGCCAACAGCTTTTGTCTCAATCCGCTTGAGTTGTCTTAAACCGATTCATCGCTTCAAGAACTTCTCTCTACCGACTGAGCCGCAAATTCTAGCAGACTTTCTCGCCACTTGTTAAGAGGCAAGTGAGACAAACATTCTTTCGCGTGTTCGATCTCCGCCCGCGCTGCATCCCGGGTCGCTTCCAGGGCCCCGGTGCGGCGCACGATGGCCACGATGTCCTTCAGTCGCTCCACCTCGCCATGCTCGATGGCATGGCGGATCAGCGCCCGTTCCTGCTCGGTGCCACGCTCCATGGCGATCAGCAGCGGCAGCGTCGGCTTGCCCTCGCGCAGGTCGTCGCCCACGTTCTTGCCCAGCGATTCGCTGCTGCCTTCATAGTCCAGCGCATCGTCGATCAGCTGGAACGCCGTGCCCAGTGCGCGGCCATAGCCGGCGCAGGCATCTTCCAGTGCCGTCGGCGCATCGGCCAGCACCGCGCCCAGGCGCGCGCTGGCTTCAAACAGCTTGGCCGTCTTGTAGCGGATGACTCGCAAGTAGCTGTCCACCGCCACATCCGGGTCATGCATGTTCATCAGCTGCAGCACTTCCCCTTCCGCGATCACGTTGGTCGCGTCCGCCAGCACTTCCAGCACCCGCATGCGGTTCACCGACACCATCATCTGGAAGGCGCGGGAATAGAGGAAGTCGCCCACGAGCACGCTGGCGGCGTTGCCGAACATCGCGTTGGCCGTCTGTTTGCCGCGGCGCAGTTCGGATTCGTCCACCACGTCGTCATGCAGCAGCGTGGCGGTGTGGATGAACTCCACCACCGCCGCCAGCTCGCGGCTGGCCGGGCTGTCCGCCCCCAGCGCATTGGCAAACATCAGCACCAGCTTGGGCCGCATGCGCTTGCCACCCGCATGGATGATGTAGGCAGAGATCTGGTTGATCAGGGCAACGTCGGAAGACAGGCGGCGCGCAATGACCGCGTCCACTTCTTCCATCTGCGCATTCAGCGCAGCGAGAACCTCGGCAACAGGGGTAGAGGCAATGGGCTGCACTCTTGGCTCACAAAAGGGGGAAGTGGCGATTATAGAAAGGTCGGCCGCCTCCCCGTGGGAGCTGGGCGGTTTCTCGCACGCTTCTTGATGGGACCCCCACAGTCCCCGCTCAGGGGCCGGGTCTTGTCAGCACCAGGAAAGACTCGGTAGGGCTGAATGGTTTGAAGCGGCTGTAAGGCTTGGGTCGGTGTCCACGGAGCCGGTGGCAGCCCGAGGCGACTGGAAGGCGAGGGTAGGGCGAGGGCGGCGAGGGGAAGGGTCGTCGCGGCGCCGATCCGTGATGAAGTGCACGGCCGCAATCCGGACCGCGATCCCGGCGGCTGACCGAACCCTGCGCTGGAATGATCCCCACCGTCTCCCGAAGGGCCGCCGCGCCCCGGCACGATTCCCCTGAAACCCCCGCCCTGCCGCCCCCGCAGGGCTTTTGGCTTGCCTGCGGGAAAGCCCTTGTGCTAGGATCTGCGGCTTCCGCGCTTTTAGCGGAAGTGTTGTCTTTGGCGAAGAAAAAGTACCAGTGACCTTGGCGCCGCATCGACCTGTGCATGTGCACATGTCAGTTGCAGCAGTTCCAAGCGCCTGGGAGCGCCGGCCTCCACAGGGGAGGCTGAGTGAAGTCAAAGCTGTATGTTGAAAGGGCTGATATGTACGCGGTCATAAAAACCGGTGGCAAGCAATACAAGGTTGCTGCTGGCGAGAAGATCAAGGTAGAACAGATTGCTGCGGAAGTTGGCCAAGAGATCGTGATCGAGCAGGTGCTCGCCGTGGGTAACGGCGCTGACCTGAAGATCGGGACTCCCTTGGTTGCTGGCGCAAGCGTGAAGGCCACCGTGGTGGCGCATGGCAAGCACGACAAAGTGCGTATCTTCAAGCTGCGTCGTCGCAAGCACTACAAGAAGAGCCAAGGCCATCGCCAGACCTACACCGAGCTGGAAATCAGCGCGGTCAACGGCTGAGCCCTCGGCTGATCCACGCAACCATTAAGGAGTAATCCATGGCACAGAAAAAAGGCGGCGGCTCAACACGAAATGGCCGCGATTCCAAGCCCAAGATGCTGGGTGTGAAGGTGTATGGCGGTCAAGCCGTGTCGGCTGGCTCCATCATCGTCCGTCAACGTGGCACCAAGTTCCACGCTGGCACCAACGTGGGCATGGGCAAGGACCACACGCTGTTCGCTCTGATCGACGGCGAAGTGTCCTTCACCGTCAAGGGCGAAAACAACCGTTCCACCGTCGTCGTTACGCCGGTCTGAATCTGTTGTTGAGTTCCTGATGCGCAGCCGCCGGGCTTGTCCCGGCCTGCGCAACGCCAGAGCCCCGGCATTGCCCGGGGCTTTTGTTTTTCTCACGAATGCGCCTTGCGTGATTCGTGAAACCTCGGGCCGCGCGGGAGCGCCGGACCATGAATTACGATTGTTCCGCTGCGGGACAGAAGGCCATCCATGAAATTCGTTGACGAAGCCACCATCGACATCGCCGCCGGCAATGGCGGCGCAGGCTGCGCGAGTTTCCGTCGCGAGAAGTTCATCCCCTTCGGCGGGCCGGACGGCGGCGATGGCGGCCGCGGCGGTAGCGTGTTCGCAGTCGCGGACCGCAACCTGAACACCCTGATCGACTACCGCTACGCCCGTCGCCACGAAGCGCGCAACGGCGAAGCGGGCCGCGGTTCCGACCAGTTCGGCGCCGCCGCGGAGGACATCATCCTGCGCATGCCGGTCGGCACCATCGTGCGCGACCTGGAAACCGACGAAGTCATCGCCGAACTGCTGGAGCCGGACGTGCCGGTGCTGCTGGCCAAGGGCGGTGACGGTGGTTTCGGCAACCTGCACTTCAAGACCAGCACCAACCGCGCCCCGCGCCAGAAGACCCCCGGCTGGCCCGGCGAGGTCAAGAAGGTGAAGCTGGAGCTGCGCGTGCTGGCGGACGTCGGCCTGCTGGGCCAGCCCAATGCCGGCAAGTCCACGCTGATCGCTGCGGTGTCCAACGCCCGTCCGAAGATCGCCGACTATCCCTTCACCACGCTCTATCCCAACCTGGGGGTCGTGCGCGTGGGCCCGGAAAAGAGCTTCGTCATCGCGGACATCCCCGGCCTGATCGAAGGCGCGGCGGAAGGCGCGGGCCTGGGCCATCAGTTCCTGCGTCACCTGCAGCGCACCCGCGTGCTGCTGCATGTGGTGGACCTGGCGCCGTTCAATCCTGATGTGGATCCGGTGGCGGAAGCCAAGGCCATCGTCAAGGAACTGCAGAAGTACGACCAGACCCTCTATGAGAAGCCGCGGTGGCTGGTGTTGAACAAGCTGGACATGGTGCCGGCCGAAGAGCGCGAAGCCCGGGTGAAGGACTTCATCAAGCGCTTCAAGTGGAAGGGCCCCGTCTTCGAGATCTCCGCGCTGACGCGTGAAGGTTGCGAGACGCTGATCCGCAGCATCTACGACCACGTGGCCGCCATCAAGGCCCCGCCGCCGGAAGATGCAGACGTGCGCTTTGACGAGCCGGTGCCGGAAGCGCCCAAGGCCTTCCAGGAAACCCGTGCCACCCGCGCTGCGAAGGCCAAGGCGCTGAAGCTGGCGAAGGAAACCGCCGCCGAGGCGAAGGCCGCGGAGGCCGCTGCTGCTGCGGAAGCGGAGGTTGACGCCGCCGATGCTGCACCGGCCAAGCCTGCCGCCAAGGCCGCCACGAAGTCGGCCGCCAAGCCCGCCGCCAAACCGGCGGCCAAGGCAGCCGCCAAGCCGACCGCCAAACCTGCAGCCAAGAGCGCCAAGGCCAAGAAAGCTGAAAAGGCGGAGAAGGCGCCCGAGCGCGATCCCCGTTTCGATCCCGCACCATGACCACCAGCGTGCTCCAGGGCGCCCGGCGCATCGTTGTCAAGGTTGGCTCTAGCCTGGTGACCAACGAAGGCCGCGGCGTGGATGCCGAGGCCATCGGCAACTGGTGCCGGCAGCTGGCGCAACTGGCGCTGGAAGGCCGTGAAGTGGTGATGGTGTCCAGCGGCGCCATCGCCGAGGGCATGAAGCGCCTGGGCTGGTCCACCCGGCCGAAAGAGCTGCACGAGCTGCAGGCCGCCGCTGCGGTCGGGCAGATGGGCCTGGCCCAGATGTACGAGACCAAGCTGCGAGAGCACGGCCTGACCAGCGCCCAAGTGCTGCTCACCCACGCCGACCTGGCCGACCGTGAGCGTTACCTGAACGCGCGCTCCACCCTGCTGGCGCTGCTGCAGCACCGCGTGCTGCCGGTGATCAACGAGAACGACACGGTCGTCAACGACGAAATCAAGTTCGGCGACAACGACACCCTCGGTGCGCTGGTGGCCAACCTGGTGGAAGCCGATGCGCTGGTCATCCTGACCGACCAGAAGGGCCTGTACTCCGCCGACCCTCGCAAGGACCCGACCGCCCGATTCATCGACCAGGCCGTGGCGGGCACGCCCGAGCTGGAAATCATGGCCGGCGGCGCAGGCAGCAGCATCGGCCGCGGCGGCATGATCACCAAGATCCTCGCGGCCAAGCGGGCGGCCAGCAGTGGCGCGTCCACCGTCATCGCCTGGGGCCGTGAGCCGGATGTGCTGCTGCGCCTGGCCCATGGCGAAGCCATCGGCACCGCGCTGACCGCCAGCACCGCCAAGCTCGCGGCGCGCAAGCAATGGATGGTGGATCACCTGCAGCTGCGCGGCTCGGTCCGGGTGGATGCCGGCGCAGCGATCAAGCTCAAGGACGAAGGCAAGAGCCTGCTGCCCATCGGGGTGCAGGACGTCGTCGGGGACTTCCATCGTGGCGACGTCATCGCAGTGCTGGATCCCGCGGGGCGCGAACTGGCGCGCGGGCTGACCAACTATTCCAGCGCGGAAGCCCGCCTGATTGCCCGCAAGCCGTCGTTCGACATCGAGCGGACCATTGGCTATGCGGCAGAGCCGGAACTGATCCACCGGGACAATCTGGTGTTGCGCTGAGCAGCGGACTGCGCGCCGAACATCCGGCGCGCGCCCAATAAAAAACCCGCCGAGTCTTCAGGACTGGCGGGTTTTTTTACGAGTGCAAAGTGCGCAGGGTCGATCGCTGATTTTCGTCAGTCGTCGTTGGGCGGTTCCGTCCGCCTCACCACGGGAAGCAGCGCATCCTCGGCGCCAGCCGAAGGGGTATGCGCCTCTGCACGTGGTGCTTCCACACGGGAAGGCTCGACGCGTGCCGCAGCCCTTTGAGGCGTCTCCATATGCGCATCCGCCGCACGTGCGGCAGCATCGCCCCGGGTGCTATTCGCATCGTGGGTTCCAGCGGCATCACGGTGTTCCGGCGCGTCATGCCGCGCCTGCACGTCGTGATGCCCAGGCGCACTGTGGTGCCCGTGCACATCATGCCGACCATGGCCCTCGTCATGCGACCCGCCAAACCCGTCAGGCGGTCCTCGCCCGCCGCCCTCGTGGCGATCATGCCGTTCCGGCCGATCGCCGCGCGGGGGCGGACGCATGCCCGCCCGCAGGTAGCGGTTGTGGTGGTTCAGCCGGGGCAGGAAGCGCGCCAATTCCGTCAGCGCCATCTGGTAGACGCCGCGTTTGAACTCGATCACGGCTTCCAGCGGCACCCAGTATTCGTTCCAGCGCCAGGCGTCGAACTCGGGGTGGTCGGTGGCGCGCAGGTTCATGTCACTGTCGCGGCCGGTCAGCTGCAACAGGAACCAGATCTGTTTTTGCCCGCGATAGTGCCCCCGTGCGTCCCGCCGGATGAAATGGTCTGGCACTTCGTAACGTAACCAGTCCCGCGTGCGCGCAATGATGCGCACATGGTCTGCAGTGAGGCCCACTTCCTCATGCAGCTCTCTGAACATCGCCTGCTCGGGCGTTTCGCCATGCTTGATGCCCCCTTGGGGGAACTGCCAAGAATGCGTGCGTATGCGCTTGCCCCAGAACACCTCGTTCTTGTGGTTGAGCAGGATGATGCCGACGTTGGGCCGGAAGCCTTCACGGTCGAGCATAATCACCTCAAATCATTCGTTGAGTCGATTATTGCACCGGGCTCGAGAGCCGGGGCGATTGTCGCTAACCCTCAGTCCCACCGCTCTTTTTTCCCGCGTGCCGACGGCCCATGAAAGCATCCCAGTTCTTCATTTCCACCCTCAAGGAAGCCCCCGCTGACGCGGAAATCGCCAGCCACAAGCTGATGATGCGCGCCGGCATGATCAAGCGCCTGGGCGCTGGCCTGTACAACTACATGCCGATGGGGCTGCGGGTGATCCGCAAGGTCGAAGGCATCATCCGCGGGGAAATGAACCGCGCCGGCGCGGTGGAACTGCTGATGCCGGTGGTCCAGCCCGCCGAGCTGTGGCAGGAAACCGGCCGCTTCGAGAAGATGGGCCCCGAGCTGCTGCGCGTGAAGGACCGCCATGGTCGCGACTTCATCATCCAGCCCACCTCGGAAGAAGTCATTACCGACATCGCCCGTCAGGAGCTGCGCAGCTACAAGCAGCTGCCCAAGAACTTCTATCACATCCAGACGAAGTTCCGGGACGAGCGCCGCCCCCGCTTCGGCGTGATGCGCGGCCGCGAATTCACGATGAAGGACGCCTACTCCTTCGACCGTGACGTGGAATCCGCCGGCCGCAGCTACGAGAACATGTACCAGGCCTACTGCCGCATCTTCGAGCGGCTGGGTCTGGAATACCGCGCCGTGGCCGCCGACACCGGTGCCATCGGCGGCGACCGTTCGCATGAGTTCCAGGTCATCGCCGAGACCGGCGAAGACGCCATCATCTACAGCCCCGAAGGTACCTACGCCGCCAACATCGAGCTGGCTGAGGCGCTGCCGCTGCTGTCCGAACGTGGCGCGGCGTCGCAGGCGTTGACCAAGACGCCGACCCCCGGCAAGTCCACCTGCGCCGATGTGGCCGAGCTGCTGAAGCTGCCGCTGACGCAGACGGTCAAGTCGCTGGTGCTGGCTGCCGACGAGACGAACGAAGCGGGCGAGATCGTCAAGTCCCAGGTCTGGCTGCTGCTGGTCCGGGGCGATCACGACCTGAACGAAGTGAAGGCCGGCAAGCTGGAAGGCCTCAAGGGCGGTTTCCGCTTTGCGACCGCCGCCGAGATCGACCAGCACTTCGGCTGCAAGCCTGGTTATCTGGGTCCGATCGGCCTCAAGCGGGAAGGCGAAGGCAGCGTCAAGGTGGTGGCGGACCGTACCGTCGCCCTGATGGCGGATTTCGTCTGCGGCGCCAATGAGGTCAACGCCCACTACACCGGCGTCAACTGGGGCCGTGACCTGCCCGAGCCCGACGTGGTGGCGGACATCCGCAACGTCGTCGCCGGTGATCCCTCGCCGGACGGCAAGGGCGTGCTGGCCATCCAGCGCGGCATCGAAGTCGGCCACGTGTTCTATCTGGGCACGAAGTATTCGGCGGCGATGAATGCCACCTACCTCGACGAAAACGGCAAGCCGCAGCTGATGGAGATGGGCTGCTACGGCATCGGCGTGACCCGCATCCTGGGTGCTGCGATCGAGCAGAACCATGACGAGCGCGGCATCATCTGGCCGGACGCGATTGCTCCCTTCACCGTGGTGGTGTGCCCCATCGGCATGGACCGCAGCGAAGAGGTGAAGACCGCCGCCCACAAGCTCTATCAGGACCTGATGGACCTGGGCGTGGACGTGCTGCTGGACGACCGCGGCGAGCGCCCGGGCGCGATGTTCGCGGACTGGGAGCTGATCGGGGTGCCGCACCGCGTGGTGATCTCCGACCGTGGACTGAAGGAAGGCCAGGTGGAGTACCAGGGCCGTCGCGATGCCGCCGCCACCAAGCTGGCGCTGGCCGACGTGGTGCCGCATCTGCAGCAACGCCTGAAGTGATGGCGCGCGAGGCGGGGGAGCGGCGTGTTCATCACGCCATCGTCCGCGCCGCCTCGCGTGAACCGCAGCGCGTACGTCGCGTCCCGCGTCATCAGCGAAAAGGCGTGCCCACCCTGTGAGCCACATCGCTTCATCGGCTCCCCGCATCGCGGTGATCGACGCCTTGCGTGCCTTGGCGCTGATGCCGGTGGTGATCGTCAACTGGGTCGGTTATCCGGCCTTGCCGGACATGGGGCCGCTGAGCCCGCCGGCACCGGCGGACTCTCCGTTGGCGCAAGGGCTGTCCTTCCTGCTGCATGCGCTGGTGGCAGGCAAGGGCATCAGCCTGCTGGCATTCCTCTTTGGCTACAGCCAGGCGCTCTCTCACCGCGCGCGGTCGGTGGATGCGCTGCCGCACCGGCAACAACGCCTGCAGCGCATGGCGGTGCTCGGTCTGCTGCATGGCTGCCTGATCTACATGGGCGACATCCTCACCACCTACGCCGTCTGCGGCTGGGTGATGCTGGGCTGGATGGCGCGCCGGCTGAGTGAGGTGCGGGTGCGGCTGCGGGTCATCGTGGTGCTCAATGGGCTGATCCTGCTGCTGGCGGTCGTGCTGGCGCAGATGCCGGTCACCACACCCACCTCCCTGCCGCTGACCACACCGATGTCATGGGCCAGCTGGGTCATCCAGAACGCGGCGCACTACCTGATCATGCTGGTGAGCTTTGTCATTCTGGGCTTGCCGCTGCCGCTGCTGCTGATGACGCTGGGCCTGATGGCGGGTCGGCTGCGGTTGTTTTCGCATCCGCGCTGGCGCCCGGCGCTGGCGGCCTGGGCGCGTCGCTGGGGCTGGCCGGCGGTGGTGCTGAACGTGGCCTGTGTCACGTTCCTGTGGCCTGGATTGTCGGTGGGCGATGTTCGGGACAGCAGTCGCTACGCGATCGGTTATCTTTATCCCACCCTGTTGCTGCTCAGCGCCGTCGTACCGGCGCTGGTGCTGATGTTGCATCGTCGGCCGCGGTGGCTGCGGCTGCTGGCGCCGATGGGTCGTCATACGTTGACGATCTACATTGGCAGTTCGGTCGTGAGCCTGCTGCTGTTCAGTGGCGCGGGCCTGGCCTGGCAGCCGGGGACCGCTGCGACCCTGCTGCTGGCGCTGATCTACTGGGGCGGCGGCCTGCTGCTGTCGCATCTGCTGGGCTCGCGGCGTCTGCCGCTGGAAGCGTGGCTGTCTCGCTGAACGGCCGATGAGCTGCCGTTGAACTGGCGATGAACTGCCACGGAACTGGCGATGAACAGCCCTTGAACTGCAATTGAACTGCAATCGACTTGCCGCTGAACTTGCGTTGAACCTGAGGAAGAACGTGTCTGGATTGCGATCGGTTCTGCAGCCGCTGAGCGGCGCTGCGCCTGCCGATGTGGAGGGCGGGCTGCCTGACAGCCCGGCCCGCCGCCGCCTGTTGCTGGGCGCTGGGGCCACAGTGCTGACGGCTGGTTTGGGCGGTCTGCCCGCGCCTGCGTGGGCGGGTGCCCAGGTGGAGGAGCCGCTGGCGGATGCGGTGCGCTCCGCCCTGTCGGCTGCGATCGCCTACGACGCGCCGCCGAAGCCGCATTTCGATGGCATCGAGTCGCGGCTGGTGTATTTGCGCTGGCTGGGCGAGATGAGTGAGCGGCTGAAGCGCCAGAAGGCGGAGGCGCAGACGCGGATCGAGTTTCTGGAGACCGTCTGGTATGAGAGCACCCGGGCGGGGCTGGAGCCGGCGCTGGTGCTGGGGCTGATCCAGGTGGAAAGCGGATTTCGCAAGTACGCCATCAGTGTGGCGGGCGCGCGGGGCTACATGCAGGTGATGCCGTTCTGGACGCGCCTGATCGGGGACGGTCAGGCCTCGCGGCTCTTTCACATGCAGACCAACCTGCGCTTTGGTTGCGTGATCATGCGGCACTACCTGGACCGGGAAAACGGTGACCTGTTCCTGGCGCTGGGGCGCTACAACGGCAGTCGCGGAAAGCGGGAGTATCCGGACCTGGTGTTCGGTGCCCGCAAGCGGTGGTTGCCGCCGGCGTGATTGCCCAGGCAGGTGCGTGCGACCCAGGGGCGGCGAGCTCGCTGACGGCTGAACTGGGCCGCTAAACAACTAAGCTGCTGAACCGCTGAACCGCTGAACCGCTGAACCGCCTGTGATTTGGTGAGCTTGAGTCGGTTGGCGCTGACAGGGCGCCTCGCCCGATCAGCCTTACCGATCAGCCTTGCTTGAGCCCCAGCCAGGCCTGTGGCGTCGCCCCGGGGAGCTGGCACAGGTCGAGCACCCGCTCAACCGTCTCGGCCACCATCTCGTCGATGGACGCAGGCTTGAGATAGAGCGCGGGCAGTGGCGGGAAGATGATGCCGCCCATCTCGGTCACCGCGGTCATGTTGCGCAGGTGGGCGAGGTTGAACGGCGTCTCGCGCACCATCAGGATCAGCCGGCGGCGTTCCTTGAGAGTGACGTCCGCCGCGCGGGTCATGAGGTTGTCCGAGAGACCGTGAGCGACGGCGGCCAGGGTGCGCATGGAGCAGGGCGCGACCACCATCGCGGCGGTGGAAAAGCTGCCGCTGGCGACACAGGCGCCGACATCCCCGGGCGCGTAGGACCGGTCGGCCTCGCGCTCGAGGGCATCGCGGTTGAGGCCCAGCTCGTGATGGGCGTTCAGAACGCCGGCGGGGCTCAGGATGAGATGGGTTTCGGCGCCGAGGGCGCGGGCGCGACGCAGCAGCTGCAGCCCGTACGCCGCTCCGGTGGCGCCGGTGATGCCGACGACAAGCCGGGGGCGGACGGGTGCGGTCATGCGGATCAGGCCTTGGTCAGCAGTTGCTGCAGTTCGCCGCTTTCGTACATCTCCATCATGATGTCCGAACCGCCGACGAATTCACCGCCGATGTAGAGCTGGGGGATGGTGGGCCAGTTGGCGTATTCCTTGATGCCTTGACGGACGGCTTCGTCTTCAAGGACGTTGAAGGTCTTGAGGTCGCTGGCGCCGCTGGCCTTCAGGATCTGGATGGCGCGGCCGGAGAAGCCGCACATCGGGAACTGAGCGGTGCCCTTCATGAACAGCATGACGCGATTGTTCTTCACCAGGTCATCAATGCGTTGTTGAACGTCGCTCATGGGGAATCCTTTCTTGAATGCGGGAGGGCCGGGGGCGGCCCATGGGCTCGATAGGGGGATTATCGGGCAGGCGCCATGTCCCGTGGCGGTGGGGGTGCTTGACCGCCTTTTGCCGCGTGCCAGGTTGGCTTGTAGGGCTGCCGATGGCGACCGATGACTTCGCTCAGAAAGGCGCCGGCCCAGGGCCCCTTTGCTCCATGTCATTCCTGTCCGGCTACGCCGGCCATTCCCTTCTTTACTTACGCAAAGGGGCCCCGGTCCGGCTTATTCTTCGAAACCGCTGACTTCGACGAGCGCGTTCTGGCGTCGGGCAACGCGTGTGGCCACCCATCAGCCCTGAATTGCGCAGCGTGCAGCGCTCGGACGACCAGGCGTCAGAAGCTGTAGCTCACGCCCAACTGCAGGACCGGCTTGAACCGCACATCCCGACTCATGTCATCCAGCGGCGCGCTGTTCCCCAGCCGAAGGCCAGGTGCACCGCCCGCCAACATGCCAAGGTCGGCGCTGAAACCCCAACCCCCTCGGAGGGAATAGCTGGTGTAGCCCAGCCCCACATACGACATCGACAGACTGGGCTCCCGCTCAGCCGCCGTCAGCAAACTCAGGCTGCGCTGCCCCACGGAGAGATAAGGCGACAAACTCGCCCCCCGCCCCAGCGCCATCCCCGAGCTGCTCTGCACCAGCGACAACGGCCCCACCAGCAAGCCGCCCGTCGCTCGCAGCCCTCCACGCGTGCCCTGACCCAGGCCAGAACCGGTGAGGTAATAGTCACCCAGCAGATTGGCGCTGAGAATGCGGCTGCCATTGCGTGCGTCATAACTGCCGCCCGCATCGTCCAGCGCCTGATTCATCTGCACCCGCGCCTGCCAATGGCTGGTCGTGCTGCCGGAGCCGCCCGGGCTGCCGTCATCCAGACTGGCGCCGCCGCCAAAGCCCTGGCCCCCATACGCTCGGCTCAGGCTGCCGCTGTAGGCGTTGGATTTGAGTTGCAGTCCCTGCTGGGCCCAGACGGCACCGGCCGACGTCATACCGGCCAGGACCAGAACCAGGCGCAGGAGCACAGGTGCGGCGCGCATTGGAGGTCTCCCATACAGGAACCGATCTCCAGCTCGATCACCGACGGGGTGGATCCCCGCTCAGTCGGCCGGATTCAAAGCTCCGATGGAAGTCATGCTACGCGGTGGTCCCGCGCTTGTGTAGCCCGAGTTGAAAGGGGATTCATCGGCTGTTGCAGTTTTGGCCGGCCAGGCGAAGCCGCAGCGTCCCGCCCATGGCGCCCACTGTTGCCCCGGCGCCTCAGCCTGTGGCGCGCAAGCCGCACTCACCGTCCGTCGGCCCGCCGAGCACCCGCCCAGCACCCACCGGTGACCCGCGGCTGGCCGCCCAGGTCGCGTCGAAGCGACACGTCCCCAAAACCCCGCTCATGCAGCAGCGACGCCACAGATTCCGCCTGATCCCAGCCATGTTCCAGGAGCAGCCAGCCCCCCGGAACGAGAAGCGCCGGCGCGTGCTGCGTCAAGTGACCAAGGTCACTGAGTCCGTTACCTTCCGGCGTGAGTGCCGAGCGCGGTTCGTGACGCAATGCACGAAGATGCTCGTCGTTCCCGGCGACATAGGGTGGATTGCTGACAATCAGATCGAACGGTGGCTGGCCCGACAGCGGTTCGAACCAGCTGCCCAGATGGGCCTGGACGGGCAACCCCAGCCGCTCGGCATTGCCGACGGCCACTTTCAAGGCACCGGCGCTGGCATCCACCATATGCACCGCCGCATCCGGACGCTGGGCGGCGATGGCCAGTGCAATCGCGCCGCTGCCGGTCCCCATGTCCACCACCCGCGGCGCGGTCAGGCCAGCCAGCCGCTCCAGCGCCCACTGCACCAGCACTTCCGTGTCCGGGCGGGGAATCAAGGTGTCGGGCGTCACCGCCAGTCGCAAGCCGAAGAACTCCTTCTCGCCAACGAGGTACGCCAGCGGTACCTCATCCAGCCGCTTCACCAGCCAGTCCTGGAAGCGTTCCAGCTGCGCCGGGGTCAGCGGGTCGGTGTCATGCGAGATCAGCCAGCTGCGCCCGCACTTCAGCACTGCCTGCAGCAGGTACTGAGCTTCTGCGCGCGGCAGCCCGGCCTGAATGGCTTGTTGCAGCGCCTGTGCGACGGTCAGGGGCATGTCCATCACCGCCCCTCCAGCGCCGCCAGCTGCTCGGCCGCCTGCGCCTGCTGCAAGCCTTGAATCACGTCGGCCAGGTCCCCGTCCATGATGGCGCCCAGCTTGTACAGCGTGAGGTTGATCCGGTGATCGGTCAGCCGCCCCTGGGGGAAGTTGTAGGTGCGGATACGGTCGCTGCGGTCGCCCGAGCCGATCAGGCTCTTGCGCTGCGCCGCTTCCTTGGCCGCCCGTTCATTGCGGTCCTTGTCCCGCAGGCGGGCCGCCAGCACGGACATCGCCTTGGCCTTGTTGCGGTGCTGGCTGCGGTCGTCCTGGCATTCAGCCACCAGCCCGGTCGGGAGGTGGGTGATGCGGATCGCGCTGTCGGTCTTGTTCACGTGCTGTCCGCCAGCGCCACTGGCCCGGAAGGTGTCGATGCGCAGATCGGCCGGATTCAGCTGAATCTCTTCCGCTTCGTCCGGCTCGGCCATGACCGCCACCGTACAGGCGCTGGTGTGGATGCGACCTTGCGACTCCGTGGCCGGCACCCGCTGCACCCGATGGCCGCCCGACTCGAACTTGAGCCGGCCATACACACCGTCGCCTTCCAGCCGCAGCACCAGTTCCTTGTAGCCGCCCAGGTCCGACACATTGGCGGACAGCACTTCATGCTTCCAGCCCTGTGTCTCGGCGAAGCGCATGTACATGCGGGCCAGGTCGCCCGCGAACAGCGCCGATTCATCCCCGCCGGTACCGGCCCGGATTTCCAGGAAGGCCGGGCGCTCGTCATCCGGATCCTTCGGAATCAGCGCCAGTTGCAGCGCCTGATCCAGCTCCGCAATGTCGGCCTCAGCGCTGGTGATCTCGTCGCGGGCCATGGCGATCATCTCCGCGTCCCCGCTGTCCAGCAGTTCCCGGGCTGCCGCCAGGTCCGCCTCGCGCTGCTGGTAACGCCGGTAGCGCTCCACCAGTGACGACACCTCCGCCTGCTCGCGGGTCAACGCACGGTAGCGCTTCATGTCGGCCGCGACACTGCCGTCCGCGAGCGTGTTGTCCAGTTCGACCAGACGGAAACCAAGGCGTTCGAATTGTTGGCGAAGGGTGTCGTTCATGGCCAGGAGGCGAGGGCGGAAGCCTGCGGTTGCGGTGCGCGGCGCTGCTCAGTGCAAGGCCGTGAGCGCTGTGGTTGTCGCCCCGACGGGGGGCGGGCAGGATCCCTGAAGGGGGAGGGCAGAGGCATCTGCAGTGAGGCATCACCGACATCGGGATAGGGTGTGCCAGGAATGCTGGAGGCCAGTGCTGGACGGGTGCAGCGATTCAGGTGCTGCGTCGGCAATGTGGCAGCGGCCGAGGCAATGTCAGCGCTGGGCGCCGGTGAAGCGCTTCGATCCATCGCTGGCGTCGCGGGCCGCCGGGAACATCGAGGGACGTCGCTAAGACTCGCGCGTGCGCAGTGGGCTGGGCACTGCGGTGCCATCGTCCGCCATCAAGGCGGCAACGATGGTGGAAGAGTTCGACGCCGAGCTTGTGCCGGCGGCAGCGGAAGAAGTGCCCGAGGAGCCCGAGGAGCCCGAATGACCTGAATGACCCGAGATGCCGGCTGTGCCGGTCATTCCGAAAGCGCCGCCAGCCGGGCCTGAAGCCGCTGGAACTGCCGACATCGGCAGGTCCGTTGGCGTGTTGCGCAGGAAGAGCCGGGACACCGTCTGCGCCATTGCCAGCCGGTGGTCGCCGTCGCTGGCGTTCAGCTCCGCCATGGCGCCGTGCAACATCTTCTGCGTCAGGCCGCGGGAGAGGGCTTCGAGCACGGTGTCGATGTCCTGGCCCTTGGCCAGCAGCTTGCGGGCGCGCTGGATCTCCGCCTGCCGCCAGCTGTCCGCCTGCTGATGCAGGGCCTGGATCAGCGGAACGGTGTGCCGCTGGCCCAGCCAGTGCACAAAACTCTGCACACCGTGTTCAATGATGGCCTCGGCCTGCTGCACCGCCGCCTGGCGCTTTTCGCCGGCGGTCTGCACCAGTTGCGACAGGTCATCCACCGTGTAGAGATAGATGTCGTCCAGCTGGGCGACTTCGGGTTCGATGTCTCGCGGCACGGCCAGGTCCACCATGAACATCGGGCGGTGCTTGCGGCGCTTGAGAGCGCGCTCGACAGCGCCGAGGCCAATCAGGGGCAGGCTGGATGCGGTGCAGCTGATCACCGCGTCAAATTCGTGCAGGCGCTGCGGCAGGTCCACCAGACGGATGGCTTCGGCGCCCAGATGCTGGGCCAGCTTCTCGCCGCGCTCCAGCGTGCGGTTGGCCACCGCCAGCCCCTTGGGACCCTTGGCTGCGAAGTGCGTGCCCACCAGTTCGATCATTTCGCCGGCGCCGACCAGCAGCACGCGGATGTCCGACAGGTTCTCAAACAGCTGGGACGCCAATCGCACCGACGCAGCGGCCATGCTGATGGAGTGGCTGCCGATCTCGGTGGAACTGCGCACTTCCTTCGCCACCGAGAAGCTGCGCTGGAAGAGCTGATGCAGCGTGGTGCCCAGCGTGCCGGCCTGATCCGCCTCGCGGACGGCCTGCTTGAGCTGACCCAGAATCTGCGGTTCGCCCAGCACCATCGAATCCAGGCCGCTGGCCACCCGGAACGCATGGCGGGCGGCCTTGCCGTCTTCGGCCACATAGGCGTGGTCCAGCAAGGTGGCGCTGCCCACGCCGCCAATGCCGGCCAGCCATTCCACCGCCGGGCGGACCATGTCCGGATGCCCGGCCACATAAAGCTCGGTGCGGTTGCAGGTGGAGAGCAGGGCGGCTTCGGGCAGCTGGGCCTGTCCGCCCGCCTGACCCCGGCCGGCGGACGACGACAGCAGCGCGCCCATGCCGCGGGAGGCGCCCTGGCCGAGCTGGTCGGTGAAACGCTGGAGGGTGGGAGCGAGCTGCTCCAGGGTGAACGCAAAGCGTCCGCGCAGGTCCAAAGGCGCGGACTGATGGTTCAAGCCAAGAGCAAAGACCGTCATGATGGCGCCGATTATAAAATTCCTGCCGAACTCACGCACCTGTCAGGGGCAACGCATCCGGGTGATCCGTCAAGGATGCGGCGACTTACCCCCGGACGGACCCCCGTCATCCAACCCAATGGGTCACTCTTGAACTTTCTGGACGTCGTCTGGCACCTGTGCAACCTCTTCCTGCCGGCCTGGGCCGTGGCGGCCCTGATGGCCGGGGCGCTCAAGCTGCTGTGGCGGGACCGGGCCCGCGGCATGACCTGGGCGCAGCTGGCGCTGTGGGGCGCGGCCGGCGGCTCGATGGCCGCCGTCTTCGCGGTGTTGCTGATCGGCCGGGACGGCAGCATGGCCGGTTACGCGGCCATCCTGCTCGGCGTCACGCTGCCGCAGTGGGGCCTGACGTGGCGAGCGTCTCCGCATAGCTGAGACCTTCCGCGCCGCCCACCGCCCTTTCGCCTTCCGCCAGCGGCACCTCGCCGCGCAGCGAGTGCGCGAAGGCTTCGGTGATGCGCAGCGGAATCAGCTGGTGCATCAGCCGCTCATGGCCCTTGAAGTTGACGATGCGGTTGCACTCGGTGCGGCCCATCAGCTCGGTGGCATCCCGGCGGGCGTGTCCTGACACCAGCACCGGCACCGTCTTGCCCACCAGTTCCTGGTTGTAGCGCAGGGCGGTGGCTTCGATCTCGGCCTGCAGTTCCTGCAGACGACGCACCTTCACCTCATGCGGCGTGTCGTCGGCCAAGTTGGCGGCCGGCGTGCCGGGGCGCGGGCTGAAGATGAAGCTGAAGGACGCGTCGAAACCGACGTCGCGCACCAGCTGCATCGTTTTGGCATGGTCCTCGTCCGTCTCGCCGGGGAAACCGACGATGAAGTCGCTGGCGATCCGGATGTCCGGCCGCACGGCCCGCAGGCGCCGCACGATGCTCTTGAACTGCAGGGCGGTGTAGCCGCGCTTCATGGCGCTCAGGATGCGATCGCTGCCGTGCTGCACCGGGAGGTGCACATGGTTCACCAGTTGAGGGATCTTCGCGTAAGCGTCGATCAGGCGCTGGCTGAACTCATTCGGATGGCTGGTGGTGTAGCGGATGCGTTCGATACCGGGGATCTCGGCCACATATTCCAGCAGCAGCGCGAAGTCGGCGATCTCGTCCGAGTCCCCCATGCGGCCGCGGTAGGCATTCACGTTCTGGCCCAGCAGCGTCACTTCCTTGACGCCCTGATCGACCAGGCCGGCCACCTCTTCCAGCACGTCCTCGAAGGGGCGGCTCACTTCCTCGCCGCGGGTGTAGGGCACCACGCAGTACGAGCAGTACTTGGAGCAGCCTTCCATGATGGATACAAAGGCGCTGGCGCCTTCCACCTTGGCGGGCGGCAGGTTGTCGAACTTCTCGATTTCCGGGAAGCTGATGTCCACCTGCGGCCGCAGTTGCTCCTGGCGCTGGGCCAGCATCTGCGGCAGACGGTGCAGGGTCTGCGGGCCAAAGACCACGTCCACATAGGGCGCGCGTTCGATGATGGCGGCGCCTTCCTGGCTGGCCACGCAGCCGCCCACGCCGATCAGCGTGCCCTTGGCCTTCAAATGCTTGATGCGGCCGAGGTCGGAGAACACCTTCTCCTGCGCCTTCTCCCGCACCGAGCAGGTGTTGAAGAGGATCAGGTCAGCTTGTTCCACATCGGTGGTCGGCTCATAGCCTTCGGCGGCGCGCAACACATCGGCCATCTTGTCCGAGTCGTACTCGTTCATCTGGCAGCCGAAGGTCTTGATGAAGACTTTCTTGGTCATGGCAAGGGCTCCAGGCCCGGTGCTGTGTCAGCCCGGGCCGTGCAGGAATTCAGCAGAAATCGCGAGAGTCAGCGAATGTCTGCGGCAAGCAGAAAAACGCCGGGGGGATTCACAGACGGCAGAGGCGGGAAGTCAGCGTCACCACCAGGACGACTTGGTCCACTTCTGGTTGGCCGCATCAAACGACCATTCAGAGGCTTCCTTGACGGTGGTCGGCCAGGGTTTGTTCTCAAGCTCGACGCTGTTGAGCACCCAGACGTCCATGATCAGTCCGCTGAGGTCGGTGGTGTAGTGCACCACCAGCTTCTGGCCGGAGAGGGTGGCCGACAGGGCCACCATGTCGTTGGCGTCCTTGATGCGGGCACCGGGCGCAAGACGGGCGTCGCGTCCGTTGAGGGTGACTTCAGGCGGCACGCCGACCACCAGCGTGCCCCGCAGGGCCTTGGCCGGGAAAAAGCGATGGCCGATGGTCGCCTGAGCCTGCGCGGTCTGCGGCAGGAGGGCGGTGCCAACGGTGGCGGTCAGGACGGCGATGCTGGCAGCCAGGGCGCTCATGGCACGACGAGGTGCGCGAAGGCCGGGCTGGGCGGGCATGGCACAGCGATACATGGGGTAGATCCAGTGGCTGCGAAAAGGCGTAAGTGTACCGGCTGTGCCCGCGCCAGGGGGCGCTGTCAGAGCCGCCCGGTGTCCTGGCGTAACACCGGACGCGACATCGGCGACAACCTGTCAGCGGCCGCCGGAGCGGCATTGAGCGCCACCGGCGGCTCGGCGGGCGGCAGCGGTTCGGGCAGCACATAGACCACGCCCGGTCCTGCGCCGAGCACCGGCCGGACCACCTGGTCGAAGAATTCGCCGGTGACGATCACGCAGCCCAGCGAGATCCGGTTGTCGTCCGGCGACGGCGAGGCCAGCCGTTCGGCACGTCGCTCGCTGGCCGGGGCGGGCCGCAGGCGGTGGATGGCGAAGGCGGCGTCGTAATCCACCCAGATGACGGTTTCGCCTTTGAGATTTGGGCCCGGCTGGCTGTCATAGCGGCCGGACGGGGTCGTGCGGAGTGCCGGCGGGATGCCGGTGGCCACCATCTGGCCGACATTGGGATCCAGCGTGTCGCCACGGGCGAGGCCGAGCAGGGCCGGCGCCGAGCCGGCGAGGCGGCCATCGGCGCGAAACACCAGCAGCCGGGCTTCCTTCTTGTCCACCACGGCGAAGGGCAGGCCATGCGCATCACCGCCTTGCAGGGCGACACGCACCATCTGCCGGGCTTCCGGCGACACGGCGGCCGCTTCCAGCTGCGCCTGCACGGCGGTGGCGGACAACCTCACGGCATGGGCCGGCTCTGCGGCCAGCGCCATGCTGATCAGGGCAGCGCCGATCAGCGTCTGCACCGGGAGCCGGGGCTCCCACTGGCGCCGCGAGTGATGGCGGCGTCCCAACAACTTCCAACCCTTCATGACGACTGCGGTCCTTGCAATGAAGACTGCATGGCCGTCTTCCGCGGCGGATATTAATGAGAGACGCGCTTTTCAACCCGGTGATCTGACCGCCGATCGCCCGGGAATGTCCCGAGGTTCCACAAGGTTGAACAAGCTGTCGGAAAGTACCGCCCGCGGTACGAAAAGCGCACGTCCGCGCAGCGCGTGCGCATGGTGCGCAAGACCTGCCTTGGGCGTGCTGCAATCGCGCAGCCGTCAGGGGGTGGCCGGGTGGCATTACCCGCCAGCAACAAGCCGGTCTGTCCGGCTACAGAGAATTCAAGAATGAGAAAAACCCGGGGAATCCAATCATGCTGATGGGTGCCGTCCATGTGGCGCTGAGGCGGCCCTATACCTTTCTGGTGCTGGCACTGCTGCTGCTGATCATTGGACCGCTGGCGGCACTGCGCACGCCGACGGACATCTTCCCGGAGATCCGGGTGCCGGTCATTGCGGTGGCCTGGCAATACACCGGTCTGCCGTCCGACCAGATGGCGGGGCGCATTTCCACGCTGTTCCAGCGCACCTTGACCACGACGGTCAATGACATCGAGCACATCGAGGCGAACAGCTATCCCGGCGTCTCGGTGGTGAAGATCTTCTTCCAGCCGGGCGTGAATGTGGCGGTGGCCAATGCCCAGGTGACGGCAGTGTCGCAGGTGGTCACGCGCCAGATGCCGGCGGGCATCACGCCCCCGCTGATCCTGAACTACAACGCGGCCACGGTCCCCATCCTGCAATTGGCGCTGTCGGGTCAGGGTTTGTCCGAGCAGCAGCTGTTTGACCTGGGTTTCAACACCATTCGCACCCCGCTGGTGACGGTGCCGGGCGCGGCCATTCCCCTGCCCTATGGCGGCAAGCAGCGGCAGGTGCAGATTGACCTGAATCCGGCGGCCTTGCAGGCGCGGGGCCTGTCCGCCCAGGATGTTGCCAATGCACTGGCCACCCAGAACGTACTGACGCCGATTGGCACGCAGAAGATCGGGGAGCTGGAATACACGCTGCAGCTCAACAGTGCGCCATCCGCGATTCAGGAGCTGGGGCTGCTGCCGGTGAAGGTGGTCAATGGCAGCACCCTCTATCTGAAGGACGTTGCCGACGTACATGACGGCAATGCCCCGCAGACCAATATCGTTCATGTTGATGGCGGCCGGTCGGTGCTGATGTCGGTGCTGAAGAACGGCGCGGCGTCGACGCTGGCGATTGTGGATGGTGTGCGCGCCAAGCTGAATGACCTCAAACCCGGCCTGCCGGACACGCTGGAGGTCAAGCCGATCAATGACCAGTCCATCTTCGTGCGTGCCGCCGTCAAGGGTGTTGCGATTGAAGGCGCGATTGCCGCGGCGCTGACCAGCGCGATGATCCTGCTCTTCCTGGGCAGCTGGCGTTCGACGGTGATCATTGCGGTGTCGATTCCGCTGTCCATCCTCGGCTCCATCATTGCGCTGGCTGCGGTGGGCGAGACGCTCAACCTGATGACGCTGGGCGGCCTCGCGCTGGCGGTGGGCATTCTGGTGGACGATGCCACCGTCACGATCGAGAACATCAACTGGCATCTGGAGCATGGCAAGGACGTGGAGACGTCCATCCTGGATGGGGCGCGGCAGATCGTCACGCCGGCATTCGTGTCGTTGCTGTGCATCTGCATCGTCTTCATCCCGATGTTCTTCCTGGAAGGCGTCTCGCGTTTCCTCTTCGTGCCGATGGCCGAAGCGGTGATCTTCGCGATGGTCTGTTCTTTCATCCTGTCGCGCACGCTGGTGCCGACGATGGCCAAGTATTTGCTCAAGCCGCATGCGCCGCTGACGGACGGTCACGGTCATCTCGCGAGTGCGCCGTCGCGCAATCCGCTGGTGCGGTTCCAGCGCAATTTCGAAGCGCGCTTTGAGCGGGTGCGCGAGTCCTATCGCGGCCTGCTCACGGCGGCACTGACCCACCACCGCGGTTTCCTCTTCGGCTTCGCTGTGCTGGTGCTGGCCTCGTTTGCGCTGGTGCCCTTCATCGGCAGCAATTTCTTTCCGCAAGTGGATTCGGGCCAGATCCTGATGCATGCGCGGGTGCCGGTGGGCACGCGAGTGGAGGAAACCGCGGCGCGCTTTGCGCAGATTGAAGCGGCCATCCGCCGGGTGATTCCGCCTGAGCACATCGAGACGCTGGTGGACAACATCGGCCTGCCGCCGTCCAGCATCAACCTCACCTACAACAACACCGGCGTCATGGGCTCGCAGGATGGCGACGTGCAGATCGCGCTCAAGGAAGGGCATGCGCCGACGGCGGACTATGTGCGCCAGCTGCGCGAAGTGCTGCCGCGTGAGTTCCCGGACACCACCTTCTCGTTTCCCCCGGCGGACATCGTCAGCCAGATCCTGAACTTTGGCTCACCGGCGCCAATCGACGTGCAGATTCGAGGACGGGATGTGGAGGCCAACTATGCCTATGCACAGCAGCTGCTCAAGCGCATCCAGGCGATCCCCGGTGTGGCGGATGCACGCATCCAGCAGTCCAACAAGGCGCCGACCTTCAACGTCAATGTGGACCGCACCCAGGCGCAATTGCTGGGCCTGAGCACCCGCGATGTGGCCAACAGTCTGGTGGTGAACCTGGCCGGCAGCAGCCAGGTGGCGCCGACCTATTGGCTCAATCCGGCCAATGGCGTGAGCTATGCCATCGTCATGCAGACGCCGCAGCATCAGCTCGACTCCCTGGCGGCGCTGGGCAATCTGCCGGTGGGCAACGGCAGCGCGCCGGGCACGACCACGCTGGGCGGCATTGCTTCCTTCGAGCGTGGGACCGGCAGCGCGCTGGTCAGCCAGTATGACGTGCAGACGATGGTGCAGATTCACGCCACCACACAAGACCGGGACCTGGGTGCGGTCGCCCGCGACATCCGCCAGGCGCTGGCGGACACGGCAGCCGCGGTGCCCAAGGGTTCGAACGTCCAGTTGCTGGGGCAGGTCAGGACGATGGACCGAGCCTTCTCCGGCCTGCTCTTCGGATTGCTGGGCGCGGTGGTGCTGATCTACCTGCTCATCGTCGTGAACTTCCAGTCCTGGCTGGATCCGGCCGTCATCGTCTCGGCGCTGCCGGCGGCGCTGGCGGGCATTGTGTGGATGCTCTTTGCCACCCACACCACGCTCTCGGTGCCTGCCTTGACGGGCGCCATCATGTGCATGGGCGTGGCCACGGCCAACAGCGTGCTGGTCATCAGCTTCGCGCGGGAACGGCTGGACGCGCTGGGAGATGCCACGGCAGCGGCACTCGAAGCGGGCTTCGTGCGTTTCCGTCCGGTGCTGATGACGGCACTGGCGATGGTCATCGGCATGCTGCCGATGGCACTGGGCCTGGGCGAAGGGGGTGAGCAAAACGCGCCGCTGGGCCGTGCGGTCATCGGCGGCCTGATCTTCGCCACCTTTGCCACGCTGGTCTTTGTGCCGGTCGTGTTCAGCCGGGTGCACCGTCACCATCGTCCCAGGACCTCCGATCCATCCGCCGAGGCAGCGCCGCTGCTGCCGGCAGGAGATGCTTTCCATGCGAACTGAAGCCCCTTCCACGCCGCGCCTTCGCGTGGCGGCCGCCGTCGCCGCCGCGGTGGCGGTGATCATCGTTGCCACGGGCCTGTGGGCCCGGCAGTCCAGTGCGCAGCAGCTCAAGGCGGCGGCTGAGGAACGCGGCCAGCCGACGGTGCGCCTCATTGCGCCCAGGCCCATGACGCAGGATGCACTGGAGCTGCCGGCGCGCATCGAGGCCTGGTCCCGGGCGCCGATTTATGCGCGGGTCAGCGGCTATCTCAAGCGCTGGCAGGCGGATATCGGGGCGCCGGTCAAGGCCGGGCAACTGCTGGCGGAAATCGAGACGCCGGACCTTGACCAGCAACTGGCGCAGGCCCGGGCTGAACTCACGACGGCGCGCAGCAATGCGGCGCTGGCGGCGAGTACGGCGAAGCGGTGGCAGTCGCTGCTGGAGTCGGATTCCGTCTCACGCCAGGAGGTCGACGAGCGCAGTGGAGACCTGGCGGCCAAGCAGTCGATGGTCAATGCCCTGCAGGCCAACGTGGACCGCATCCAGGCACTCAAGCAGTTCACCCGGCTCACGGCGCCGTTTGACGGCATTGTCACCGCGCGCAACACCGACGTCGGGGCGCTGATCAACATCGGCGGCGCGCCGGGTAGCGAGCTGTTTGTGGTGTCCGATGTGCGCAAGCTGCGGGTCTATGTGAATGTGCCGCAGCGGCAGGTCACGCGGGTGCAACCCGGCGCGAAGGCGCTGCTGTCGGTGCCAGAGCGACCGGGCCAGACCTTTGGGGCGACAGTGGAGTCGCTGTCTCGGTCGATCAACACCGGCACCGGCGCGATGCTGGTGCAACTGGTGGTGGACAACACGCGGGGTGAACTGCTGCCGGGTGGTTTTGCGACGGTGCGATTCTCCGGAGATGTGTCCGGCAGGACGGCAGCTGCCGTTCCGAATTCCGCCAACGCCAGCGCCACCGCAGCTGCCGGGGGCAAGGCAAGTGAGAACGCTGCTGCCGCCATTGCGCCGCCGACCAGCGTGAGCCTGCCGCCCAGCGCGGTGATCATCAACAAGTCGGGCGTCCAGGTCGCGACGGTGGATGCGCAAAACCGTGTCCAGCTCCGCAAGGTCACGATTGCCCGCGACCTCGGCACGGTGCTGGAGATTGGCACGGGCCTGACCGCGCAAGACCGGGTCATCGAGAACCCGCCGGACGGATTGGCGACCGGTGATGTGGTGCGAGTGAACGCCGACGGTGCGGTACCTGCTGCCAAGGGGCAGTCGTGAGGCGCCTGTCGATGAGCCCGATGGCTGCGGCGGTGCTGGTGCTGATGGCCGGTCTGACCGGTTGCGCCCAGGCGCCCCGCACGAAGATGCCTGCGATGGACCCGGCGCCGGCGTTCAAGGAAGCGAGAGGCGGCGAATCCTCGTGGGTCACCGCGTCCGCGGAGGCGCCGCTGACCTGGGACGGCTGGTGGAAGGCTTATGGTGACGAGGACCTCGACCGGCTGGAGCAGCAGCTGATCGCCAACAGCCCGGACCTGGGCGCCGCATTGGCGCGGTATGACCAGGCTCGTGCGGCCACTGAGACCTTGCGCGCGGTGCAGTCACCGACGGTCAACAGCTCGCTGAACGTCACCCGCAACCGGCAGTCCGAGCGTCGGCCGCTACGGGTGCTGGGCCCCACGTCGCCCGATTGGTACAACAGCGCCACGCTGGGCCTGGACGCCAGCTTCGAGCTGGACCTCTGGGGCCGGGTCCGCCAGCAGGTGGCGGCGGGTGTGGCGACGGAAGCAGCTTCGCAAGCGGATCTCGCCGCGGCGCGCCTGCAGTTGCAGGCCCAACTGGCCGACACCGTCATGGCGCTGCGCGGCCTGGACCGTGATGACACGCTGTTGAAGGAAGCGGAAGAGGCCTATGGCAAGGCGCTGGATCTGGTCCAGCGTCGTCACGGGGCGGGCATCTCGTCGGGCCTGGACCTTGCGCGTGCGCAGGGTCAACTGGAAGCGGCACGTTCGCAGAGGCAGCAGTCGCAGGCGCAGCGCGCGGTGCTGGAGCATGCGATTGCGGCGCTGGTCGGCGCCAATGCATCCGCCTTTGACATGAAGCCGCGGACTGAAGAGTTGCGTACGCCGGTGGTTCCGGTCGGCATTCCTTCCACGCTCTTGCAGCGGCGCCCGGACATTGCGGCCGCGCAGCGCCGTGTGGAGGCGGCGACGGCGACACTGGGCGTGGCCCGGACCGCGTATTACCCGTCGTTTGTGCTGGGCGGGCAGGGCGGATTTCAGACGAGTGATCTGAGCCGCTTCATTGAAGCGCCGAATCTATTTTGGGCGCTGGGTCCAGCCATCAGCTTCAATCTTCTGGATGGTGGTCGTCGCAAGGCGGAAGAAGCGCGGGTTCACGCGGTGCTGGAGGAAACGACGCAGCGCTACCGAAGCACGGTGCTGACGGCCTTCCAGCAAGTGGAAGACCAATTGGTGCTGCTGGACCGGTATGGGCAGGCATTGGAGAACGAGCGGGCCAATGTGGCTGCGGCGGACCGTTCACTGGCATTGGCCACCAACCGCTACAAGGCGGGTGCGGCCAATTATCTGGAAGTGGTCACCTCCCAGACGGCCGGATTGACGGCCAAGCGCAGCGCGAATGATCTGGCCACCCGTCAGCGCCGGGCGTCCATTCAGTTGATTCGCGCATTGGGGGGTGGCTGGCCGCCGCCTGACGGCAGGTCTTGATTGCTGAGCGCTTGACCATGATGGCATGGGTGTGGTGCGCGGTCCCGCCACACCAGACCACCTCCAGCCCACTCCCACCCCACTTCAAGCCACGTCGACCAAAGCCCCCACCTCGAGTGTCAGTATCCGTAAAACCCAAATCACTCGCGATACAAACACTGGCCGCGCGCCGTCTGTCCCGATAGCCTGCGCGTCGATCTCGGCAAGGCACCCTTAGGTCGCCGCTCCGAATCAAGGCCGACCCGCCTTTCAGCGCAGTCCGGTGGCCCCTGCAGAGCCGCCTTTCCAATGCGCTGACGGGACCGGTCATTCCCTGTCCACCAAGCAAGCCCGTTGAACTGTCTGGAGCGGCAGTCGCGGGTCTGACGCGAGCCATGGAGCGAATCCCTGATGGCTCGGGTCAGCGCGAGCGTGGGCGGATTACGAAACGACAGCACTCTGGGAGTTTTCATGAATGCAATGCAACCGCGCCACCGTCTGGCGCTGATCGCTATCGCTTGTGGCGCCTTGGCTCCGGCCGCTTTTGCGGCGGACTGGCCGTCTGGTTTTTCCAAGTGCGCTGAAGAGGGCGAGACCTGCAAGCTCGGCTCGACCAGTACCACCCGTCAGGTGAGTTTTGGCCTGAAGGACAAGTGGGTGTTGAAGACCTTCACTGGCACGTCCATCGCCTGCACCAGCGCCAACTTTGGCAAGGCTGACCCGAATGCCGGCAAGGCCGAGAAGTGCGCGGTGGGCCCTGTGAGCGCGGCACCGGCGCCGTCGCCCGCCCCCGCACCGTCGCCTGCTCCTTCGCCTGCACCGGCGCCGTCCCCCGCACCGGCGCCGTCGCCTGCCCCCGCACCTGCGCCTGCTCCGGCCGGCGCCAGCGGTGGTTTCGCCGGCACCGTCACCGGTGGCGGCAGCAAGGCTGCGATCACTGTGTCCAATGCCGCCGACATGCAGGCCGCCATCAACAACTACAGCGGCACTGGCGGCCTGGTCATCAACTACAACGGCACGTTTGACTTCAAGACCATTCCGGATCCTTGCACTCAGTGGAAGAAGCCGGCCGGCGCCATTGTTGAAATCAAGAACAAGAGCGACATCACCATCCAGGGCACCAACGGCTCTGCAGCCAACTTCGGTCTGGCGGTCAAGGCAGGCTCGAACAACATCATCATCCGCAACATGACCATCGGTCTGCTGCCCGGCTCCATCGATGCCATCGGCATCGAAGGCCAGAGCGGCAAGTATCCGGGTTACATCTGGGTGGACCACAACACCCTGTTCAGCTCCCTGGCCGAGTGCTCGGGCGCGGGTGACCTGGAGTTTGACGGTCTCATCGACAACAAGGCCGGCGCCCACCACATCACCTACAGCTACAACTACATCCACGACCACCACAAGGTCGGCCTGATGGGTTCCAGCGACAGTGACACCACCGACCGCTACGTCACCTTCCACCACAACTACTACTACAACGTCGGCTCGCGCGTGCCGCTGCAGCGTGGTGGTTACACCCACATCTACAACAACCTGTTCTCCAAGATCGTCACCTCCGGCGCCAACATCCGCATGGGTGGCTACTCGCTGATCGAGGCCAACTACTTCGAGAACTCGCAGAACCCGGTCACCTCGCGTGACAGCTCGGCCATCGGCTATTGGGAACTGCGCAACAACAATATCAAGTCCAAGGCCGACTTTGGCACCTACGGCATCACCTGGGTGGCCAGCACCTCGTCGCCGACCAAGGACGCGACCGACTGGGTGAGCACCGCCACCTTCCCGGTGGGCATCCCCTACAGCTACACCCCGCACGACCCGGCCTGCGTCAAGGCCAAGCTGCCGAGCGTGGTGGGCGCCGGCAAGTCGCTGGCGACGCTGAGCTGCAACTGATCGGCCCGCGATGCGTGTTCAATGCGCGATGGATGCGCGCTTGATGCGCGACTGATGCACCACGGGTTGGACTCAGGTTCACCCTGAGTCCAAATGAAACGGGGACCTGTCGAAGTGGACAGGTCCCCGTTTTTTCATGGACGGTCAGCCCCGCTGGTCCTTCGGATGGGCGGGTGGCGTCGAACGGCCGCCGGAAGGCCGGTCCGTGCTGGCGTGGCTGCGATCCACATCGCCCGGAGATTCCGGACCGGTCTGTCCGGTTTCACCCACGCGATGGTCTTCGTTGTCATGCTCCAGCCCGCCTTGCAGGCCGGGCGGGAAGTCGGAAGCGGAGCGGGGCTTGGTCATGGCAGTTCCTCGGTGTGGACGATGATGCGGAGGGGCTCCGGCGACCGGAGCGCCTCCCCCAGCGGCAATTACGCTGCCTGAGCCTCAAGCCGTGGCTGAACGCCCGGACGGGCCTGCGTCCCACCGGTGTCGCTCACAGCGGCGGCATCCCCGACACCAGACGCCGCAGCGCGCAACGCCCGCCGCCGCCACACCACCAGCGGCGCCAGCCCCAGCACCGCCAGCACCCAGGTGGCCGGCTCCGGCGTCACCATCGGCGCTGCCGACAGCAGATAGTTCACCCCCGTGCGCGACGACACCGAATAGCTCAGCAAGGAGCCATCCATCGTGGTCACCTTGGAGATCCCGTTCCAGAACAGCCCGGGGGATTCGTCGGTATAGGCAGCGCCATTGGTCGAGAGCCCGCCAAAATTCGCGTCGCTGGTCAGCAGCATGTACAGATCCAGCGGCACCTCCTGGCCCAGCGGAATCTGCGCGGAGAACTCGAACACGCCGTAGGTGCGGTCATCCGGACCGCCGTTGTTGTAGAAGCGCTCCAGCGTCGTGCTGCCGTCATAACGCAGCGTCTTCTTCGTTTCCCAGGCCGCGAAGTGATCGTCAATGCCCATCACGAACAATGAGTTCAGATCGCCAGCATTGCCGTTGGTCCCTGGCGGCACGGCGGTGCTGTCCAGGAATGTCTCGCTGGTGCCCAGCAGGGCCACGCTGAAATAGATGCGCGCAAAGGCGTCGCTGGTGTTGGCCGTGACCGTCAGCCCATCGCCAAAATACGCCTCAGCGCTGGCAGACGCCGTCGCCGGACCCGCAAAGGCTGTCCCGATCGACCCGGACACCGAACCAGGCCCCAGGGTGGTCCCCGCAAAGGCGCTGGAGACCGCCGGCTCCCCCGGCCCGCCGCCGATCACCGCGGCGGACGCGGAGGTCGGCGTGGTGCCTGCACCGGTGGACCCGTCCGATTGGGTCTGCCCGCCCGCCGTCACGAGCACCGACTGGAACGAATCCGGCGGCCGGTTGAACTGCGCCTGGGCCAGGCCCATGCAGAGGGTCAGCGGAACAGCGATCAGCAGCCGTCCCGGCCACTGGTGTGCAGTGATTTTCATAGGACTCCCTGAAGTACAGACGCACTCACCAGCAAGCGTGAGGCCCGGGCACCCGTTCGGGAATCCTGCAAATTGGGGGTGAAAGGACGTCCGGGACGTCCCGGCCGCCTCAGTGCTGGTCGCTCACCCCGGCGCTGTCGAAGCTGGCCATCTCCGACAGCACCTGACAGGCCGAGACCAGCAGCGGCCAGGCCAGCGCGGCGCCAGAGCCTTCGCCCAGGCGCAGCCCCAGGTCCAGCAGCGGCTGCGCCTTCAGCGATTCCAGCATCAGCCGGTGGCCGGTCTCCTGCGAGCGATGGGCAAACACACAGCGCTCCAGCACCGCCGGTTGCAGGCGCGAAGCCACCAGCACCGCCGCACCGGTGATGAAGCCGTCCACCACGATGATCCGGCGCTCCAGCGCCGCCTGCAGCACCGCGCCCACCATCATCGCGATCTCCAGGCCGCCCAGCGCCGCCAGGGCGGCCATCGGGTCGGTCGCGCGCGGATGGCGGTTCAGGGCGCGCGTCAGCACATCCAGCTTGTGCCGAAGCTGCGCATCGTCCAGCCCGGTGCCGCGACCGACGCAATCCACCAGCGCATAACCGCCCAGACGCGCCAGCAGCAGCGCCGCCGCCGAGGTGTTGCCGATGCCCATCTCGCCCAGCAGCAGCACATTGCCGGGACGCTTTTGCAGCAGCGTCTTGCCGGCGGCCACCGCGGTGCTGCACTGGTCGGCCGTCATCGCCGGGCCGGCCAGCATGTCCGCCGTGCCCATGGCGATCTTGGCGATCAGCAGCCCCGCACGCGGCTGGAACTGATGCTTCACGCCCGCATCCACCACGCTCAGGGTCAGGCCATGCTGACGCGCCAGCACCGACACCGCCGCGCCGCCCGCCAGGAAGTTCTCCACCATCTGCCAGGTCACCTCCGGCGGGAAGGCGGACACCCCATGCGCGGCCAGACCGTGATCAGCGGCAAACACCATCACCTGCGGTTCGTGGAGCTGCGGCGTCTCGCTGCCCAGGATCAGGCCCAGGCGCAGCATCAGGTCTTCCAGCCGTCCCAGGGAGCCCAGCGGCTTGGTCTTGCGGTCAATGCGATGCTGCAGACGGGCGGCCAGGGCCGGGTCTTGAATCGACGGGATTTCGGGGATCAGGTCTTGAGGGATCGACATAAGGTGACGAGGTAGCAAATCGGTTCCTGGGCGGGCCACCGGGTGTAACGCGGGTGGCGCGGCGGCGGCATTCAGGGCCTACCCGTAGAGGACGGGTCGGGCGGGCCTGAACCCTTGAGTCAGGGGGGCAGGGCCGGCGCCGGCGTGAGCAGCCCGGCCAGCACGCCGGGGGCGAAGTGGGTGTCGACGTAATCGGCCAGGCCTTCGAAGACCTGCTCCAGCGGGCGGACCGGCCGCTCGAAGAGGGCGGTGAGCACGGCGTCGTTCTCGAACATGCCGTGCAGGTAGTGGCCCAGCACCGGGCCATGCTGCCAGCCGATGACGTCCCCGCGGTCGTCCCACATCACCGGCGTGGCGGCGGGCAGGGAAGGATGCTGGGCGGTGCGGCCGTGATGGATCTCGTAGCCGCGCGCGGTCTGCTCACTGAGGGCGGACCAGGGGCCGGCCACGGCGGCACCGAATCGGGCGGCCGTGTCGCGCAGGAGCTTGTCGCGCTCGAACTGCGTCACCAGCGGCAGCAGGCCCAGGCCCGGGGCGTTGCCATCGAGCCCATGCGGGTCGATCAGCGCTTCGCCCAGCATCTGCAGGCCGCCGCAGATGCCCAGCACCGGACGGCCCGCCGCGGCATGGTCGGAAATGCAGCGATCCAGGCGCTGCTCCCGCAGCCAGGCAAGGTCCGCTGCGACCGCCTTGGAGCCGGGCAGGATGATCCAGTCCACATCCACGAGGTCCGCCGGGGTGCGGGCCCATTGCAGGCGCACGCCGTCCAGCTGCCGCAGCGGCTGGAATTCATCGAGGTTGGACAGGCGTGGATACGCCACCACCGCCACGCGGCAACGGCTCCCGCTGCCGGTGCTGCGGTCGTCAAACACGCCGTCTTCTTCCGGCAGGCCATGGCCACGCCACATCGGCAGCGTGGCCACGGTCGGCACGCCCGTCAGTGACTGCAGCATCTCCGGGCCGGGAGCCAGCAGCGAGGCATCGCCGCGGAAGCGGTTCAGCACAAAGCCGCGGATCAATGCGCGCTCATGCGCAGGCAGCAGCTGGTGCGTGCCGAAGAGATGGGCGAAGGCGCCGCCGCGGTCGATGTCGCTCACCAGCAGGCAGGCGGCATCGGCGGCGAGGGCGGTGCGCATGTTCACGTAGTCGCTGCTGTGCAGGTTGATCTCGGCGGGCGAGCCGGCGCCTTCGATCACCACCACGTCGTTGTCGGCCAGCAGGGCATCAAGGGCCTCGCGAGCGCGGGCCCACAGGGATTCGCTGCGTGCCCGCCAGGGGGCGCGCGTCAGCGCTTCATCCACCTCGCCCAGCACGACGACCTGCGAGGCGGTGTCCTTCTCCGGCTTGAGCAGCACCGGATTCATCCGCACGTCCGGGCGGGCACGTGCCGCCAGTGCCTGGAAATACTGCGCCGATCCGATCTCGCCGAGGCGACCGTTCAGCCCTGGCACCACACGGGCGTTGTTGCTCATGTTCTGCGCCTTGAACGGCGCGACGCGCAGACCCTGACGGGCATACCAGCGGCACAGCGCCGTGGTCAGAAAGCTCTTGCCGGCACCGCTGGTGGTGCCCAGCACCATCACGGCACGTCCGCGCGGGCGGTCGGACGGTGGGCTGGCGCAAAGGTCGGTCGGGTCGGTCACGAGGGATCCTTCGGAGCGATGGCGGTGCGCGCGTGGTGCGGGCCCAGAACCTGATGGAGGGCAGAAACCAGCGTCATCACGGCCGCAGGGGTCTGCACCGACAGCCGGACCCAGCCGGGGTATCCGAAGCTGGTGGCGTCGCGCAGCTTGATGCCGTGGTGGCGCAGCGCCGCGAGCAGCGCGGCGTGGGTCGCGGGCGGCACATGTTGAGAGGGAGGAAGCGTCCCGGGCAGCGGATTCGGCAGCGGCTTGTTCAGCGGCGCAGGCAGCGGCCCCGGCAGTGCGTTCGCCCCTTGCGTCTGCAGCGGGAGGGTCTGCGGTGCAGTGAAGGGATGCGTCTGTGAAGCGGGCTGCGGATGCGTGGGCCGCGACGGCATCGTCATCGCGCTGGAGGCCAGCTTGCGCCGTGTCGCGCCGAGATCCAGGTCCAGATCGAGGTCCAGATCGAGGTCCGGGTCGAGATCGTCGCTCGCGTCCAGCGCCGGCAGTCGAGCCATCCAGAAATTCGTGACGCTGCCCGGCATCCGCTGGAAACCCCAGGACGCCAGGCGGTCCTGCTGCGCCTGGACCCATTCGCGCAGCAGATCGTGGGAGTCGGCCAATTCCTCCTGCACTTCATCGTCCGCCCAGGCCCTCAGCAGGGCCTCGCCCTCGGCCGACAGCACCCAGCTGGCGGCCAGCGCTGCCACGCGCGGCGTGAGGGCATCGTGCCGTGGCGCCAGCAGATAAGCAGCGCGCACGCCGGTCAGGCCCAGGGCCTTGTTGGGGCAGACCAGCCGCCACACCTGCTCGCTCAAGGACGGTGGCAACGCAGACGCGCCGACCAGCCGCAGCGCTTCGTAGGCCTGATCCACCACCAGGCGACTGCCGGTGCGGCGCTGCGCGTCGTCGAGGGCGACCCATTCGGCGGCGTCCAGCGTGCGGCCGGTCGGGTTGCACGGATCGCAGATCCACACCAGGCACGGGCCTGCGCTGTCCATGAGCCGCAGCAGGGTGGCGACGTCCGGCCAGCCGAGTACCTTCAGGCCCAGGGCCTGGGCCGCAGCGGCATAGTCGCCGAAGCCGGGTTGCGGCACGCAGACGGTCTGGATGCCGTCGAGCAGGGCCGCGAGGCTCAAACGGCGGATCGCTTCCGAGCCGCCGGCGGTGGGCAGCACGCGCTCGGTCGTCACATCGTGCCAGCGGGCGAGATGGCCCCGCAGGGCGGCGTAGGTCGGGTCCGGATAACGCTGGCGGTCCGCAGCCAGGACGGCGTCCAGCACCGCAGGCGGCGGACCGAGCGGATGGGCGTTGGTTGAGAAGTCACACAGCACCGGCGGACCGGCGTCGGTGCCACCGTGCTCCGGCACTGGCATCGGCCCTGGCGCTGGCACTGACGCTGACGCTGACGCTGACATGGGCAGCGTTGCCTCCTTTGAGGACGGCGCTGCTGGTGGTGGGCCCGTCCCTTCCGTCTTGTTTTCCCGGTCGCTCATGCCCCCACTCCCCGCAGCGCTGCGGCCAGGGCGCCCAGCACGAGCACGCATCCCCACAGCGTCTGCGTCGCGAGCCGCTGTGCGGTGGCCATGTCGCTTGTCTGCACTTCGGCGCCTTCCGCATTCAGTTGATAGTGGCCGGGCTTGGTCAGCCGACGATTCAGCCGCAGCGCCATCGCGCCCATTGGCCAGCCGCCGTTCGGCGACGGCGTCCGTCCGGCCTCCCGCCACAGCTGACCCAGCAGTCGCGGTCGCGCTGCCATCAGCACCAGGCCCGTCAGACGCGCCGGCACCCACGACAGCACATCGTCCACCCGCGCCGCCCACTTGCCGGCCCATTCCCATCGGTCCCGGTAGCCCCACATCGCATCGGCAGTATTGGCGAATCGATACAGTGCGGCCCCGGGCAGCCCCGCAATCGCAAACCAGAACAGCGGCGCGACGACCGAATCGTTCAGGTTCTCCGCCAGCGTCTCGATGGCCGTCTCCCGCACTTCGGTCGCGCTGAGGACCGTGGTGTCGCGACTCACCAGCCGCGACAACTGCTGCCGTCCCTGGTCCAGCGATTGACTCAGTTGCGTCTCCACGGCCGCCACTTCTTCGCGCAGCATGCGCCACGCCAGCAAGGGCTTGAGCAGCAGGCCGAGCACCACCACAAACGCCAGCGCCATGCCCAGGCCGCGCCAGGGCGGCATGGCCCACCACAGCAGCGACTCGAGGCCCACGGCGATGGCCACCACGCCGCAAGCACCGATCATCCAGGCCAAGGTCCCGGCTGCCAGCGCGCGGCGGGGCGCCAGGCGGGTCAGCCAGCCACTCCACAGGCCCAGGTAACGTCCCATGGCCACAACCGGATGCAGCGTCACCGGTGGCTCACCCCACAGGCGGTCCACCGCCAGGGCGACCAGCATCGCCATGGGCAACAGCAGAGGCTGGGCGGACATCGCGCCCATCGCGGCCATTGCGGGTATGGCCGGCAAGGCAGCAAGGGCGTCCACAGCGGGCAGCCAGGAGAGCAGGGGGGCGGTCATCGTCCGGGTCTCAGTCCTCGATGCCGCGCTGCGCAGGCACCCCTGCAGTGAAGTGATGCTTCACCTGGGTCATCTCGGTGACGGTGTCGGCCAGATCGATCAGCTCCTGCGGCGCATTGCGCCCGGTCAGCACCACATGCACATGCGAGGGCCGCTGGCGCAGCGTCTCCAGCACCGGCTCCAGCGGCAGCCAGCCATATCGCAGCGGATACATGATCTCGTCCAGCACCACCAGAAAGTGCTCACCGGCTTCGATGGTCGCGCGGGCGCGCTCCCAGCCGTCGCGGGCCAGTTGTGCGGAATGCTCCAGGTCCTTGCTCTTCCACGAGAAACCGTCGCCCAGGCCTTCGATGGGAATGCCGAGGGTTTCGAACATGCGGTGCTCACCGAAGCGGGCGCTGGGCACCTTCATAAACTGATAGATGCGCACCTGCTTGCCGCGACCATGGGCGCGAAGCGCCAGACCAAAGGCGGCGGTGCTTTTGCCTTTGCCATTGCCGGTGTGCACCAGGATCAGCCCGCGGCGTTCGCCGCTGGGGATGATGCGTTCACGGTTGACGGGAGGTTGTTCTATTTCCATGGATGCAGACTCACGTACGGCGAAAAGAACTTCGCGATGGCGGCCGGGTTGGACGGGAAGTAGTGATGCAGATAGCTGGCACGCAGCGATCCCTGCTGATACAGCGGCTCCGCGGTGCGCCCACCGTTGGGATTGCTCGCGACGGCCACCGGCGCCAGCGGCGTTTCCATCGTGGAGTAGTGGAAGCTGTGTCCGCGCAGCAGGCCTTCGGGCCAGTCCACCGATTGCAGTCCCAAGGCGGCAAGGCGCGCCTGCAGCCGCGCGTTGCCGGGCATCAGGCCGGCCATCGCGTGGCTGTGGCCGTCCGCGTCGGTCAACTGGTCCAGCAGCACCAGCATGCCGCCGCATTCGGCGAGCAGGGGGCGCCGGGCGGCGAGGTGCTCGCGCAGGCTGCTGAAGAAGGTGGGATGCGCCTGCAGCGTCGGCGCATGAAGCTCCGGATAGCCGCCCGGCAGCCACAGGCTGTCGCAGCTGGGCAGCGGGTCGCCAGCCAGTGGGGAGAAGCAGAGAACCTCCGCGCCAAGTTCACGCAGGGTGTCGAGGTTGGCGGGGTAGATGAAGGAGAAGCAGGCGTCCTGGGCGACGGCGATGCTCACGCCTTCAAGCCGCTTGGGATGCGACGGGGATGACGACAAGACGGCAGCTGCTGCTACCGATTGCGCTCGCGACTCGGGCTCCGACGCAGGCTCCGCCACCGCCACCGCCACCGCCGCAGCCTGCGCTGCCGCATCCTGACAGGACGCCGTCAAACTCTGGAGCCCCGCCCCCAGTGCCTCACCGGCTTCCCACGCATCCGCCCAGGCGTCCAGCCGTGCGTCGATGTCGTCCAGTTCCAGGGCCTGCACCAGCCCGAGGTGACGCTCAGGCAGGCTCAGCGCCTCCTGCCGCTGCACCGCAGCCACCAGTGGCAGATCCGCCGGCAGACCGTCCCCCACCATGCGCGCATGGGCGGCGCTGCCCACGCGATTGGCCACCACACCGGCCACCCGCACATCTGGCCGAAAACGCGCCAGCCCCGTCGCCACCGCGGCAAAAGTCTGGGCCATCCCCGAAGCGTCCAGCACCACCAGCACCGGCAGCCCAAAACGCGCCGCCAGATCGGCACTGCTCGGCGCGCCGTCAAACAGTCCCATCACGCCTTCCACCAGCACCAGATCCGCCTCCTGCGCCGCCTTTGCAAGCAGCGCCCGGCAGTGCGTCTCTCCACCCATGAAGAGATCGAGCTGATACACCGGATGACCGCAGGCGCGGCTCAGCACCATCGGATCCAGATAGTCCGGGCCGGTCTTGAACACACGCACCCGCAGGCCGCGCCGCTTCGCGGAGCGGGCGATGGCCGCCGTGATGCTGGTTTTGCCCTGGCCGGAGGCCGGAGCGCTGATCAGGAGCGTGGGACAGGTCATCGGTCGATCTTGTGCGGGTTTGTCATGCATTGAGCGCCACCCAGCGTCCCTGTACCTGAAGAATCATCAGCCGATGCTGGAAGACGTCCTGCAGCGCGGCATGGGTGTCGGCGTCGCGCGGCGACCCCTGATGGACGATGCGGCCGTCCGCCATCACCACCAGACGGTCCGCCTGCAAGGCCATGTTGAGTTCATGCAGCACGCTGACCACTGCGCCGCCCTGGCTCACGCGCTCACGCACCAGGCGGACCCAGTCGCTCTGATGCGGCGGATCCAGATGCGCCAGCGGTTCGTCCATCAGCAGCAGGCCGGACTGCACCGCCAGCGCCCGCGCCAGCAGCACCCGCTGCCGCTCGCCGCCGGACAGCCGGCTCAGCGGACGATCCCGCCAGTCCCAGCTCTGCGTCTGTTGCATCGCCTGCTCCACCGCAGCACGGTCCGCCGTACTGGCGGGCGCGAGCCAGGCCTGATGCGGCAGGCGGCCCAGCATCACCACGTCATAGGCACTCAAGTCCTCGGCGGTGATCTCCTGCTGACCCAGCCAGGCGATGTGCTGGGCGCGTTCGCGCGCAGGCCAGTCGGCAGCGTCGCGGCCGTCCAGCATCAGGCGGCCGTCAAACGGCAGCAGCCCCGCCATGGTGCGCAGCAGGGTGGACTTGCCCGCACCGTTGGGGCCGACCACTGCCATCCATTCGCCAGGGACTGGCGCCAGTGCGAGCGGATGCAGCACCGCCCGCCCCCCCAGGGACAGGGTGGTCAGCTCGATATGCAGACGCGGCACCACCGACAGGCTGTGGGCACGGATCATCGCGCGCCTCCCAGCACGCTGCCGCGGCGGTGCATCAGATACAGCAGATAGCTGCCGCCGAGCAGCGCGGTGATGATGCCCACCGGCAATTCCTGCGGCGCGATCACCCAGCGCGCGCCGATGTCGGCCGCCAGCAGCAGGGCACCGCCGGTCAGCGGGGCCAGCAGCAGCAGGGCGCCATGCGGCGTCGGGCCCCAGCTGCGCACCAGATGCGGCGCGATCAGCCCGACGAAGGCGATGAGGCCGCATTGCGCCACCGCAGCGCCGGTGGCCAGAGAGAGCGCCGCAATCAGCAGCAGCCGGATGAGGGTCAGGCGCTGACCGAGCGAACGGGCCGTGTCTTCGCCCAGCGTCAGCGCGTCCAGCGTGCGGCTGCATCCCAGGCCCACCAGCAGGCACACGCCCAGCGACAGCGCCATCACCTGCACCGCACTCCAGCCCACAAAGCCGGTGCTGCCCAGCATGAAGGCCTGCATCGCGCGCAGGGCATCCTGATTGATCAGGGTGAGCAGCGCCGCGCCGGAGCCCAGTACCACGCCGACCACCACGCCAGCCAGCAGCAGACGCAGACCATGCTCCACCCCGCGGGCCAGCACCAGCGACAACACCACCGCCAGCACCGCGCCGCTGAAGGCCGCACCGGTCATGCCGATGCGCAGTGCCAGCGCTGTCGCGGTGGGCGACAGGCCGATGGCAAACAGCAGCGCCGCCACACCCAGGGACGCGCCTGCGGAGCAGCCCAGCAGATAGGGATCTGCCAGCGGATTGCGGAACAGCCCTTGCGCCATCGCCCCCGCCAGACCCAGCAGCGCACCGGCGAGCCAGGCCCCCACCGAGCGCGGTGCGCGGATGTCCCACAGGATCTGGCGCATCGTGTCGTCCGGGAAGGCTTGCGCGCCGAACCACGGGCTCCATCCGGTGCTGCCGACACACAGGCCCAACCCCAGCAGCAGCGCGCCGAGGGCCAGCAGCATCAGGAGCTGCAGGGCGGTGCGGGAGCTCACGGCAGGCATCAGCGCATGCCTCCGGGCGGGGCGCTGAAGGGCACGCTGGGCCAGGTGACCGGACCGGCCGATGCTTCACGCAGGCAACGGGCCATCAGCGCCGCCGCTTCGGCCATGCGCGGGCCTGGACGCACCAGCACGTCGGACTCCGCCGGCACCCAGACGCAGATTTTTTGCTGGCGCACCGCGCGGATCACCGACCAGCCGGGCCGCTGCGGCAGGCCGGTGGCATTGCGCTGGCCCACCATGATGACCTGCGGGTCCGCCCGGACGATGAATTCCGGATTGAGCTTGGGGAAGGGCCCCAGCTCGGGGGGCAGGATGTTGCGGGCACCCAGGCGGGACAGGATCTCGCCGATGAAGGAATTGCTGCCTGCGCCGTAGGGGCCGGCATCCACTTCGTAATAGACGGTCAGGCCGCGGGCGGCCGGGGGCAGCGTTGCGGCGCTCTGGGCGATGTGGCCATCGATGCGGTTCCACAGGCGCCGCGCCTCTTCCGGCTTGCCCAGCACCTGGCCCACCTTGCCCAGCACCCGCTGCACGTCGGTCATGCTGCGCGGCTCCAGGGCGATGACCTTGACGCCGAGGGATTCGAGTCGGTCGATGACGCGGGCGGAGACGCCGAGCAGCACCACGTCCGGCTTGAGCGACACCAGCAGCTCGATGGAGGTGTCGTCCAGGCCGCCCAGCTTGGGCAGCGTCTGGGTGCGGGCCGGGTAGTTGGAATAACGATCGACGCCGACCAGCTTGTCGCAGTCGCCGAGTTCGCAGACGGTCTCGGTGAGGGACGGCAGCAGGCTGACGATGCGGCGCGGGGGGGACTGCAGCTCGACGGTGACGCCGCGGTCGTCCTTGATCTGCACCGGGGCGGCGGGCGCAGCCGGGGCCAGTGTCGGCATGAGGGCCGTGAAGCACAACCCCATCCATGTGGCGATGAGGGGTGCGAGGGTCCACGGCTGTGAGCCCGTCGAAGGGCTCAGTGGGAAGCTGTCGATCTTCATCGTCATCGTGGGAGTGAGGCCCACCGAGCGGGCCCAGGCGGCGAAGCGCTTCATTCGAGATCCTTCTGCACCGGCTGGCTCCACGGCTGGCCGGCGACCATCAGCGTCAAGGTGTCGCACTGCCGCGCGACCCGCTGGTTGAGACGGCCCAGCTCATCCACATAGGCCCGCACCTCGCGGCCCATCGGCATCACACCCCAGCCCACCTCGTTGGAGACGAAGAGGACCGGGGAGGTGAGCGACGGCAGCAGCTGCTGAAGGGCGGCGCATTCGGTCCGCCAATCCTCCAGCCGCGGCTCGCCGGACATTGGCATCAGCCAGTTGGTCAGCCACAGGGTCAGGCAGTCCACCACCAGCAGGCGGCGTGGCGACGCATGGGTCCGCAGCGCCTCCGTCAGCTGAAGCGGCACCTCGATCGTGTCGAAGCCTTCCGGCCGGTCCGCCTGATGGCGGGCGATGCGCTGACGCATCTCGTCGTCATGCGCCTGCGCCGTGGCGATCACGCTGACCTGATGGCCGGGGGTGGCGGCCCAGTGCAGGGCCAGCCGCTCGGCCTGCCGCGACTTGCCGCTGCGTTGACCCCCGACGATGAGCTGATGTGACGCCATGGATGAAGTCCCTGTGGAGGCCGCCGGGTTCGGTCAGAACGTCGGCGAATAACGCAGCGTCACCATCCAGGTCCGAGGCGCCTGGGCATAGTAGGTGGTCGTCTGATAGCTGCGGTTGAAGGCATTGTCGACGTTGAACTGCACCCGCCAGTCCGGGGCAAAGCGGTAGCCCGCATCCAGATTGAGCAGACCGTAGCCAGCCAGGCGGGTCTTGTTGGTGGCATCGTTCCATCGCGCGCCGGAGGCCTGCAGCGTCGCGCCGAAGGTCCAGGCGGCCAGCTCGGTGTCGGCCCGCAGGCTGCCGAAGCGGCGGGCGCGTCGGGCGAGCGTGTTGCCGGTGCTGTCGTCAGTCGGGTCGCTGAAGTCCAGGTGGCCGCTCAGATGCACGAGGCCGAGCTGGGTGCCGGCCTTGAGGCTGGTGCCCTTGAGGGTGGCCCGTGCGACGTTGCCGTAGCAGCCCACCGTCGAGGGACAGGTGCCCGCCGCACCAAACGCAATCAGGTCGCGGACTTCATTGCGATAGGTGGTGATGGTGAACTCATGACCCGCAGCGGACCAGTTCAGCCCCAGCTCCGCACTGTGGGCTCGTTCGGGACGCAGCGCCTGCACGCCGGGCAGATTGAGGTCGGGACCATAGGTGCTGCCGCGCTGATACAGCGTCGGTGCCCGGAAGGCATTGCCCACCGAGGCGGTGGCCCGCCAGCCCGCACCCAGCTGATATCCCGCCGCAGCGGTGCCGGTGTTGGTGCCGCCGAATTGCTGATCGTCGTCATGACGGCCATGCAGCTGCAGACTGGCGGCGCCGGCCTTGAGCAGATAACTCAGGCCGAAGGCGTTGTCGTAGCGGTCGTCCTTGCCGTTGTTCACCAGGCTGTTGTTGACCAGCTGGTCTTCCCGCCGTTCCAGCAGGGTGTTGATCTGCTGATGCTCATCGAGCTTGTAGAAGGCCAGCAGCGTGGCGGTGCGCAGACGGGTGCGGGTGAGGTAGAGGGAGGTCGGACGGGTCTCGAGCTCGGAGCGCGACTCGGACAGGCTCAGCTCGGTGCTCAGTGCCGGGGACCAGACACCGGTCCAGGCCAGGCGGCCGCTCTCGGTGGTCGTGATGTTGCGGTCGTCGGCGGTCTTGCTGGCGTCGTAGCCGCTGTTGGTGCGGCTCTTGAAGGCCACGGCCTCCAGACGATGCGCGTCGTTCAGCCATCCGCCCAGGCGGACGCTGCCGCTGTAGTTGCGCCAGCCGTCCTTGTCTGGATTGGAGCTGCTGGTGCCGGTGCGGACATAGCTGTTGAAGCCGGTGCCGCGATCCATCGCCAGCGTGGCGGCGTAGTCGAAGCGACGGCTGCCGCCGGTGATGCTGGCGTCGGCGCGGCTGGCTCCGAGGTTGCCGCCGCCCAGGCCCAGCTCCAGCTGCGTCCGGCCATTGCCGCGACGGGTGAAGATCTGCACCACGCCGCCGATGGCGTCCGAGCCGTACAGCGCGCTGGCCGGGCCCTTGAGGACTTCGACGCGATCGATCTGCGAGAGGGGAATGTTCTGCCAGTCGGCGCCGCCGGTGGATTGGGAGTCGACGCGCACGCCGTCGATCAGCACGACGGTGTGACGGGTCTCGGCGCCACGCACGAACAGGCTGGTGTTGGCGCCGGCGCTGCCGTTGCGGGTCATTTCAATGCCGGCGACATTGCGCAGCAGGTCCGGCAGGCTGCCGTAGGCCTGACGTTCGATGTCGTCGCGGGTGATGAGGGTCAGGTCGCCCAGGGCATCGGCCAAGCGCATGGGGCTGCGGGAGCCGGTGACGGTGATGTTGTCCAGCTTGCGGCTGGTGGGGGAGGGGGCGTCTGTGGCGTCGCTGGCTTTGCTGGTGTCGGCATTTGCCGTGGCGGCTTGGATCGGGCCGGACAGAAGCGCAATGAGCGCAGTCAGCGACGTGAGGGCAGGCAGCACGCGGGCACGAGGCCGGGCGCTTGAGGAGCAGCGGGACATGGAAACGATCAGCAGGCGATACGGCCGCCAGCTTCCCCGCAGGCGTCCGTGACACGGCCCAACGCTTGCGCAATGGACCTCCTGTTGGCCGGTATCCGGGCTGGTGGCGCGATGTCTGCGGCCTTCCCAGTGCGACGCACCAGTGGACATGAGAGCAGACAAGGCCGGACGACGGTGTCACTGCCGGTCCCGATCCGCGCGCAGGGCGGGATGGAAACAGCGGTGAACGGTCGGCCGACGGCCACTTACCGTTGCGGGGACAGCTCAGGTTGGCGGAGGGTCCGAAGGACCAGCCACTTCCTGATTCCCGTTTAACTGCACAGGCGCAATGCCTGCACGAGCACCAACGGGGCGGATTCTAACGGCGGGGCCGCATGCAGCGCGTCGGGGTCGGGCGCTTTGCTGACGGGCTGAGGGTGCTCGCCTTGCGGAGTGGCGTGCTTACAGCTCCTGGAGCGATTCTGGGTCCTTCGGCGCCTTGGGGGCTTTGGGCGCTTTTGGCTTCTTCGGCTCTTTCGGCTCTTTCGGCTCCTTGGTCGCCTTGCGTTCCTTTGGCTCCTTAGGTTCCTTGGGCGCTTTGGGCGCTTTGGGCTCTTTTGGCGGTTTGGGTTCCTTGGGTTCCTTGGGTGCCTTCGGAGCTTTCGGAGGCGTGGGCGGCTTGGGTTTGTTCTTCGCCTTGTCCTTGGCGTGCCGAGCGGCGGCTTCTGCTGCGGGCGCGAGTGTGCTCAGACCGTTGATGCCCGCAGCGCCAGCGCCGCGCTGGGTGGAGGGGTTCTCGCGTGCCCGCTGCAGTGTGTTGAGATCCCGCGCCTCTTGAAGCGTGCGCTCCCGCGCCGCTCGCTGCTGGTCCGGCGTGACGCGGTCCTGCGGGAGGTCATGCTCGCGGCTTTCCACACCGGGCGGGCAGGGCGTGTCTCGCAAGTCCTGGCCCTTGGGTCCACAGCGGTAGTACTTGCCCGGCGCGGTCCGCGCTGGTGACTGCGAGGTTCTCACCGAGCCGGAGCCGGAGCCGGTGCCCGCGCCAGCGCCAATGCCAGTGCCAATGCCAATGCCCGCACCCGTGCCCGTGCCCGTGCCCGCACCCGCGCCTCCACCGGCTGTCCCGCTGCTTCCTGCTGTTTGAGTGATCCCCGGCGGGGACATGGCGAACATGACGATCGCGAGCAGGCAGGCAGCGGGCTTCATCACTAATTCTCTCGAGAAGGGTTGGTGTCGTTCCTGGTCGACGACGAGGGCGTCGTGCCGGCACTGGCAGCGGAAGCAGTCGAAGCAGTCGGCCCACCGGATGCAGATACAGCCGAAGCACCGATTGGCGATGCAGCCGAGGCACCAGTTGGCACTGCAGCCGAAGCGCCAGCGCCAGCGCTAGCGGCTCCGGACGCAAGCGCGTCCTTGCCCAGATCTTTGCCAGATTCCTTCCCCGTTCCCGTCTCGGCCTTCGGCGGTTTGGGCGGCTTGGGTCGCGGCGGCTTCGCATGGATCTTGGTCAGCGCCTTGGCCAGATCACCCTGCAGCATCAGCGGCACCGCGTCCATCGACTTGCCAATGCAGTCCTCGATCAGCTGCCGCTCCGACAACGGCGGCTTGCGCAGCACATAGTTGGCCACCTCCGCCTTGTGGCCCGGATGGCCGATGCCCAGCCGCAGACGCCAGAAGTTGGGCGAGCCCAATTGCGCCTGCATGTCCTTCAAGCCGTTGTGGCCGCCGTTGCCGCCGCCTTGCTTGAACTTCATCTCGCCGGGCGGAATGTCCAGCTCGTCATGGATCGCCAGAATCTCTTCCGGAGCGATCTTGAAGAAGCGCGCCAGCGCCGCCACCGATTTGCCCGACAGATTCATGTAGGTCATCGGCTGCAGCAGCCAGATGGGGCCGGAGGTGCCGGGCGCGTTGTTCACGCGAGCGACCAGTCCGTGATAGTTGCGGTCCGCCTGCAGCGTGGCGCCCAGGCCGCGTGCCAGCGTGTCGATCCACCAGAAACCCGCGTTGTGGCGGGTGTCTTCGTATTCGGCGCCTGGGTTGCCCAGGCCAACAAAGAGTCGAATCATGAGGCGATTATCGAGTGGTGCGGCCATGAAAAAGGCCCCGCTGAGCGGGGCCTTCGATGCCCTTTGAAGAGGGCGTTCCTTTGGGGGAACCGCAAGAAGATTACTTCTTCTTCTTGCCCTTGGCTTCCGGTGCCGGAGCAGCGGCCACCACGATCTCTTCCACCACGGCCGGGACCGGCGTGGCGACCACGGGGTTCGGCTTGCCGTGGGTGACGATCTTGATGTGCGGAGCCACCTTGATGTCGTTCACGTGCACCGAGTGACCCATGGTCAGGCCGCTCAGGTCCACTTCGATGAACTCGGGCAGCTGTTGTGCCAGGCAGGTGATCTCCAGTTCGGTGATCACGTGGTTCACGGTGCCCTTGTCGGTCTTGACGGCCGGCGATTCGGCTTCACCCACGAAGTGCAGCGGCACCTTCTTGGTGATCTTGGTGGTGGCGTCCACGCGCTGGAAGTCCACGTGCAGCACTTGCTGCTTGTACGGGTGCATCTGGTAGTCACGCAGCAGCACCTTGGTGGTGGCACCGGCCAGTTCCATGTCCAGCAGGGAGCTGTGGAAAGCTTCCTTCTTCAGGGCGTGGAACAGGGCGTTGTGGTCCAGCTCGATCGAGACGGGTTCACCAGCACCGTAAACGATGCCAGGCACCTTGCCAGCGTGACGCAGGCGGCGGCTCGCTCCGGTCCCCTGCAGCTTGCGCTCAAAAGCGACGAATTTCATAACTTACTCCAATGTGGCGGAATGCCCCCATGGCATTCCGTTTGAAGGCCCCGCGACCAGGCGCCTTCTGCTTGATGAAGGCCTGAGGGCCTTCACCAGAACTCGGTGGATCAGAAGTTGTTGTTCTGCTCGGAGAAGAGCGAGGTCACCGATTCGCCGTCGGAGATGCGACGGATGGTTTCGGCGAACAGGAAGGCAACAGACAGCTGACGGATCTTGCCGCAGGCCTTGGCGGCCTCCGACAGGGGAATGGTGTTGCTGATCACCACCTCGTCCAGCTGCGAGCTCGAGATGCGCTCGATGGCCGGGCCGGAGAGGATGGGGTGGGTGCAATAGGCGAAGACGCGCTTGGCGCCGCGGTCCTTCAGGACTTCCGCAGCCTTCACCAGCGTGCCGGCGGTGTCGATCATGTCGTCCATGATCACGCAGTTGCGGCCGTCGATGTCGCCGATGACGTGCATCACTTCCGAGACGTTGGCGGCAGGACGACGCTTGTCAATGATGGCCAGGTCGCAACCCAGCTGCTTGGCCAGCGCACGGGCACGGACCACGCCGCCCACGTCGGGGCTGACCACCACCAGGTTCTCGTAATTGCGGGCCTTCAGGTCGGACAGCAGCACCGGCGAGGCGTAGATGTTGTCCACCGGGATGTCGAAGAAGCCCTGGATCTGGTCGGCGTGCAGGTCCATCGTGAGCACGCGCTCGACGCCGACGGTTTCCAGCAGGTTGGCCACGACCTTTGCCGAGATGGGCACCCGGGTGCTGCGAGGACGACGGTCCTGGCGGGCATAACCGAAATAAGGAATCACCGCGGTGATGCGACGAGCGCTGGCGCGCTTGAGGGCATCCACCATGATGAGCAATTCCATCAGGTTTTCGTTGGTGGGCGCGCAGGTGGGTTGAATCACAAAGACGTCGCGAGCGCGGACGTTTTGCTGAATTTCAACGGTGACCTCACCGTCAGAGAAACGGCCGACCACAGCTTTACCGAGCTCAAGGCCCAGGTGGGTGGCGATTTCTTTGGAGAGGGACGGGTTAGCGTTACCCGTGAAGAGGACGGTATTGAGCAGCACAGCGGGCCATCCAAAAATTTGTGGCCCGGTGGCCAACCCAGCGGGTCCCGGATTGAAACTAAGAAATTTGGCAGGGGAGGAAGGACTCGAACCCTCGCATGTCGGAATCAAAATCCGATGCCTTAACCAACTTGGCGACTCCCCTACACAGGACATTGTGCGTGGCACAACACCCCTTAACCTTCAGTCATCAGCCCAACCGAGTAACGGGTGAACCTCAAGACTGCGACACATTCTACCAGCCCATTTCGGAGGTAAATCAAATGGAAGACTATTATTTAGTGAACCATTTGCTTTTGCTTCCGATGTCGCCTTGGAATTACTTCCTAAGCTGGCATTTGAGTCATCAGCATCCTGCTGCGAAGCCGAGAGTATAGCAAATACTGCGCTGCCTGAACCCGTCATTCGACTATTGCCGTAGCGAGTTTGCAACCAGTGCAACGCGTCTGAAACTTCAGAACTCGCAGCTTCAGCGGGAGGTTGCAGATCATTTCTGCCCCAACCGGAAACTGCATGCTCAATGAGTTTCTCCAGCGTTGCTTCACCCTCGGTGTCTAGTATCTCATTGGCCATTGTGATGGCCGAATTACCGGGACTGCCCAGCGTGTTGCCTGGAATCTCAACTCCGCCGTGATTGGTATTGCGACCGTTCACTGCAGGAGAGCCCGCGACTATAGCCACACTCCTGGATCTTTGCAACAGGGGGCTCGAAAAAATTTCCTTCGTCCCGATACTGACCTGCGGCTTGACCACCGCCAGCCGCGTGGGGGGCACCCGCACGGCGTGAAGAATCTCACCGATGCCTTCGACGAAGGCGTTGCGCCCACCCACGAAGAACGGCACATCCGCGCCGAGCTTCAGCGCCAGTGGCAGCAGGCGAGAGCGCGGCCAGTTCAGCCCCCACAGGCGATTGAGCGCCAGGAGGGTGCTGGCCGCATCGGACGAGCCGCCCCCCATGCCCGCACCGGCCGGCAGCCGCTTCTCGATATGGATGTCCGCGCCGAAGGACACGCCGCTGGCCGACTGGAGCGCACGCGCGGCGCGCAGGCACAGGTCGTCGGCGGGCAGCGCATCGCCCTGGTCATGACGATGCAGAGCGCCGTCGCTGCGACGCTCGAAGTGCAGCGTGTCGGCCCAGTCGATCAGCACAAAGAGCGACTGCAGCAGGTGATAGCCGTCCGGCCGCTTGCCCACGACATGCAGGAAGAGGTTGAGCTTGGCCGGTGCAGGGACGTCGTAGAGAGCTAACACGGGGAGCGGCGATGAAGGCAGTTTGTTGGCCGTTGCTGGAGGGCGCGTCCGGCGGGAAGTGGGCAGACGAGAGGCGCTTGCCCCGAAGTCGTTGAAGTCAGGCGGGCGAGGAAAGCCCATCGAGGGGTGTTTCGGCTGCAATATTGTCCGCCAGGGGCGCAGTCAAGCGGTAAGGTGCTAACGCGACAACGGCACAACGCCGCAGCGCCACAGCGCTGCTACTGCGCTTCGTCCAGCTTCAACCGTAGCGTCGCCAGCGGCTCGGTCCCCGTAGCACTCAGCCGCTGCGCCACGATCAGTCCGTTGCTGAATCGCCGCAGGTCCACCTGCCAGCCGAGTTGCTCAAAGCCCTGGTCGCCAGACGCGCGGTGGGCGATACCCGGCCAGGGTTGCCCCTTGAGCCAGTCAAACAGCGCCTGCACCGGCAGCGCTTCTCCCAGCAGCTCCTCGGTGAGGGCATCGAGCGTGTCGTAGCTGCGCTCCTCCTCCGGCGTACGCAACTGGGCGACGCCCGGCTGCCACGACACCCGCGCAATCAGGCTGCCCATCGGCGTGCTCATCTCGAGCCGGCCGCGCGTCGGATCGCCCAGCAGTTCGAAGTTGGCGGTGACGTTCTGCCCACGTGGCTGCCCGCCCGGGCCCGCCGGCACCACCAGTCCGAAGCGGCCCGTGAGCCGCGGCGCCTGCGCCAGTGCGGAGGCTTCCTGCGCCGTCACCTTGGGCACCGTGCTGCAGCCACTGAGGCTGCCGACCGCGCCCAGGCTCATGCCCACCGTTGCCACCATCGCAGCGCTCATCGGCGCCGCCAGAAACGCTCGACGCTGCATCAGGGACGCACCTTCAGCCGCTGCAGCGCGTTCTTCACCGATTCATTCTCCGGATCGCGCTTCATCGCATCCGCAAAGATGCGGCGCGCTTCGTCCTGCTGGCCGGCTGCCCAGAGCACCTCGCCCAGATGGGCCGCGATTTCCGGATCCGGCCGCGAGCCATAGGCCTGACGCAGCAGACGCTCTGCTTCGCCCATGCGGCCCAGGCGGAACTCCACCCAGCCCATGCTGTCCATGATGAAGGGCTCGCCCGGCGCAAAGCTCAGGGCTTTGGAGATCAGATCGCGCGCTTCTTCCAGACGCTCATTGCGATCCGCCAGTGCATACCCGAGCGCGTTGTAGGCGTGGTAGTGCTGGGGCCTGATCTGGATGACCTTCTGCAGCAGCGCTTCCATCTCCTTCATCCTGCCCAGCTTCTCGGCCATCATCGACTGCTCATAGAGCAGATCGGTGTCGTCGCCGTTCGCGGCCACCGCCTGGCCCAGCAGGTCGTAAGCCGCCTGCCACTGACGGTTCTCGCGCAGCAGCTGAGACTCGGCCAGCAGCTTGGCGCGGCGGTCCTTGGCATCGTCGCTGGGGAGCGCCTGCAGCAGCTTGCGGCCGTCTTCCAGCTTGCCCTGACGCGCCAGCAATGATGCGCGGCGGTAGGCGATGTCCAGATTGCCGGGTGCGGCGTCGATCTGGCCCAGACGCTTTTCGGCGGAGCGCAGGTCGCCGCGCATTTCCGCCGCCTGCGCCAGCAGCAGCAGACCCTGCTGACGGGCTTCCCGCTCACTCAGTTCCAGACGCTCACGCTGCGCCGGTTGATCGTCCAGCAGGCGCATGTAGCGCTGGATGGCGGTCTCCGCCGCATCCGGATGCTGCAGGTCCAGCTCCAGGGAACCCAGGGCCAGCCAGGAGGTCAGGTTCTCCGGGGACTGCTCGGTGATCAGACGGAATTCCCGTGCGGCATCCGCCGGACGCTGCGCACGTGCCAGCGCGCGGGCATAGGCCAGGCGCAGGGCCTGCTTGTCCGGGTGGGCCTTCAGCTCGGTCGTGATCAGCGATTCCGCTTCGGGGCGCTGCGGCAGCAGGTCCACCGCCATCAGTAGCGGCTCTTCGCGATCCGGGAATTCCTTCAACGCAGTCCGCACGTTCATCAGCGCCGCTTCGGAGTTGCCAGCCATCTGGGCCAGGCGGGCCAGCACCATCAGCGACACAAAGCGGGTTTCAGGACGGGCGGCCGTTTCCTGAAGCAGCGGCTCCAGCCCTTCCAGCACCTTCTTCGGCTCCGGGCTGCGGGCAAAGAGCTGCGGAATGCCGGCGAGGAATCCGGCGCGGGCGTCGGGTGCATTCAGGGCGAGCAGCGCACGCAGCGGCGGCGCCACTTCAGCCGGACGATTGAGCAGCGCCAGCAGCTGGATCAGCGTGCGATGCGCTTCCTGCGAGGTCGGCAGTGTGTCGCGCCAGGCGCGGGCGGCCACCACCGCCTGGTCACCGGCCCGGGCCTGCAGGGCGATGGCCACCACGCGTCTGAAAAGGCTCTCGTCTTCCGAACGACGGGCGGCATCCAGCAGCACCTGGAAGGCAACGCCGGGCTGGTCGTTCTGCAGCTCCATCTCGCCGATCAGCAGCTGGTAGAACATCGGCGCGTCGAGCTCCGAATTCCGGACAGGCTCCGGCGCGGAGGCTGCAGAGGCGGCCGGATCTGCTGCAGCCGGTGCGTCCGGCAGGCGTTGCTCGGTCGGACCGGCAGGAGCGGACGCTGGAGCGGCCGACGGTGCTGGCGTCGTCGAAGAAGCGGGGGCGGCGGACGATGCAGGGACCGCAGGCGCCTGCGGCGCGACTGGCGCTTTGGGCTTGGCTGCCGCCGGCTTACCGGCTTGTGCGGCAGGGCGTTTGGCGGGCGGAGCTGGCTGAACAGGCGGAACCGTCTGGGCGTGGGCAGCGCAGCTCAGGGCAAGGGCGGTGGGAATCCACCAGGAACGACGCACGGAGGCGGGCATGAAAAAACTCCTGAACTGACGCGAGGGAGGCAAAAAAGACTCCGGACCATTCTAGGGACCCCAGGCATCCTCGTCCGGCGTGCGTCGGCCCCTCGATGCCAAGGGGCGGAACTGCCCGGTCAAGACGCCTCAAAAGGCCCCCTTTATCATTGAGCCATGCCTGAGTTGCCAGAAGTTGAAGTTACACGTCTGAGCTTTGCCTCCGCCATTGAGGGGTCTCGTGTGCTGGATGTCCGGATGGGCAAGCCGCTGCGCTGGCCGCTGGGGGTGGACGCCGCGCGGCTGGTGGGCCGCCGGGTGGGGGCCGTCCTGCGGCGAGGCAAATATCTGTGGTTGCCGCTGCGGACCGAAGCGGATGCCATCGACATCCAGGATCCCGCACGGCCGCTGCCGCCCGAGGGCGGTTTGTTGTTGCACCTGGGCATGTCCGGCTCGCTGGCCTTCCGGGAACAGCCGCCGATGTCCGGCCCGCATGATCACTTCGAGCTGATCACCGACCGCGGCGTGCTCCGCCTGACCGATCCGCGCCGTTTTGGTGCGGTGGTGTGGTCGGAGGGACTGGACGTGGCACCGGCTGCGAAGCTGCTGGCCGGCATGGGGCTGGAGCCGTTCGACGAAGCCTTCGACGGCGCACATCTGCATCGCGGATTCAAGAACCGCCGGGTGGCCATCAAGCAGGCCATCCTGGCGGGCGACGTGGTGGTGGGTGCGGGCAACATCTACGCCTGCGAGGCGCTGTTCATGGCCGCCATCGACCCGCGGCTGCCGGCCGGCAAGATCAGCCGGCCCCGGGCGCAGAAACTGGCGCAGGCGCTGACCCAGGTGCTGGGTGAAGCGCTGGAGGCCGGCGGCAGCACGCTGCGCGACTTCAAGGATGCGCACGGCGTGGCGGGCAGCTTCCAGATGCAGGCGCGGGTGTATGGACGTGAAAAGGAGCCCTGCCGCGTCTGCGGCACGCCGATCCGGCGCATCGTGCAGGGGCAGCGGTCCACGTTCTTCTGCCCGACCTGTCAGAAGCGCTGATCGCGAACACGCGATACTTCGCCCCCTGATGACTGACGAAGAACTCCAATCCCGAGTCGAGGCCTTGCGCGGCGACTTTGCGCCGCTGCTGCTGGCCTGGCAGCGCCAGGACGGCCGGCATGACCTGCCATGGCAGAACACCCGCGACCCCTACCGGGTGTGGCTCTCCGAAATCATGCTGCAGCAGACGCAGGTGACGACGGTGCTGGGCTATTACAAGCGCTTCCTGGAGCGCTTCCCGGATGTCGCCGCGCTGGCCGCCGCGCCGCAGGACGAGGTGATGGCCGCCTGGGCGGGGCTGGGCTACTACAGCCGCGCCCGCAACCTGCACAAGTGTGCCCAGGCCGTGATGGAGCGCCACGGCGGCGCCTTCCCCCGCACCGCGGCCGAGCTGGCCGAGCTGCCAGGCATCGGCCGTTCCACCGCCGCTGCGATCTCCTCGTTCTGCTTCGGCGAGCGCGTGGCCATTCTGGATGGCAACGTCAAACGCGTGCTCGGCCGGCTGCTGGCCTTCGATGGCGACCTGGCTCAGCAGTCCCAGGAAAAGCGGCTGTGGCGACAGGCCGAAGCGCTGCTGCCGGCCACTGAGGCCGACATGCCGGCCTACACCCAGGGCCTGATGGATCTCGGCGCCAGCCACTGCTCGCCGCGCCAGCCGCAATGCCTGCTGTGCCCGGTCTCCGGCCTGTGCCACGGGCGGGCGCAGGGCGATCCGACGCTCTATCCCATCAAGACCCGCAAGCTCAAACGCGGCCAACGGGAGAACTGGTGGCTGTGGATGGAACATGAGGGACGGGTCTGGCTGCAGCAGCGCCCGAGTGAAGGCCTGTGGGGCGGCTTGTGGACCCTGCCGATGTACGACAGCGAAGAAGCGCTGGATGCGCATCGCATTTCGCTGGGCGTCCCCGCGCTGGAGACGCTGCCCCGGGTGCAGCATGCGCTGACGCATTTCGACTGGGTGCTGCATCCGCGCCGGGTGGTGCTGGACGGCGGCGCGCCGGATTGGTCGGAGCGACCTGGCGTGTGGGTCGCGCGAGAACAGCTGAGTCAGTACGCGCTGCCGGCGCCGCTGAAGAAGCTGCTGGATTGACGGCGGACGCTTCCGCGTCCCTCCCCTAGAGCCCCTATGTCCGGATCGGGCGGACTGGGATATCCTCAGCCCCCATCGTCCCACCTCGCCCCTCATCGCCCCCTCATCGCCTCCATGGGCCCGCCTCCACCGGAGACCGCGCGGCAATAGCACCGCCGGCCCTGTTTGCACCTGCCGCTCACCATGTCATCCGCCGTCAAACCTCCCATTAAAAGTGCGCTCGAGTCAGCGCTGGTCGCTTTCGTGATCTTCGCCGGCTGCCTGTGGCTGCTGGTGTCGGGCACGCAGGAGGAGGAGATTTCGGCAGGCCGTGGGGTGTTGTGCGGGCTGGGCATGTCCATCGGGCTGATCGCCCATTGGGCCTACATGGCGATCGCCGCCCGGCGCGCCGGGCGCAACGCGGTGGGGTGGACGCTGCTGATGGTGCTCACCTTCCCGATTGCATCGGTGGTGCTGGCCGTTTTGCTCACCAGCCAGACGGACGAGTCGGAGCAGGGCAGCCGCGCTGCGTAACCCTGCACGGCCCGTCGGCCACGATGGCCTGCGCCGGTCTTGCTGAACTTGCGCGCCGGCTGTAGCCGGTGCACCGGTACGCCCAGTCCACACGGCCGTTGATGCAGACCCTTCAGCGGCGTGAGTGCGCCCGGGGTCGCGCAAGTTAGCGCGCGTCCAGCTCCCGATGCCGCTTGAGCACCTGCCCGTGATAGGCAAATTGCTTGGCCAGCGTCTCCACCAGATACACCGACCGATGCTGCCCACCGGTGCAGCCGATGGCCACCGTGAGGTAGCTGCGCTGGTCCGAGCCGAAGCTGGGCAGCCACTGCGCAATGAAGGCACCGATCTGGCTCAGCATCAGCCGCACCTCGGGCTGCTGCTCCAGATAATCGGACACCGGCTGGTCGCGCCCGGTGAGCGGGCGCAGCTCGCGGTCGTAATAAGGGTTGGGCAGCACCCGCACGTCGAAGACGAAGTCGGCGTCACTCGGCACGCCATGCTTGAAAGCGAAGGACTGGAACACCAGCGTCAGCGACGATCCGCTGACCCGCACCAGATCACGCACCCAGGCGCGCAGCTGGGCGGGACGCAGCTGGCTGCTGTCGATGACGGTGGACTCCATCCGCAGTGGCGTCAGCAGCTCGCGCTCCAGCGCGATGGCCTCCTGCAGGGCGCGGTGGGTGTCGCTGTCGTCCACGCCGGCCCGCAGCGGATGCGGGCGACGCGTTTCGGAGAAGCGGCGCAGCAGCGTGTCGTAGTCCGCATCCAGAAAGATGCTGCGCAGGGCCACGCCTTGCAGGCGCATCTCCTTGATGTGCAGTAGCAGCTGGGGCAGCGAGCCGGCACTGCGCACGTCCACCGCAATCGCCACGCGGCGGCGCGAGCCGCTCTCCTGCTCCAGCTTGAGGAAGTGCGGCAGCAGCTCCGGCGGCAGGTTGTCGACACAGAAAAACCCCGCGTCCTCCAGCGCATGCATCGCGATGGACTTGCCGCCGCCGGACATGCCGGTGACCAGCACCAGCTCGGTGGTGTGGGCGGCGTGGCTGGCGACGGTGTTCTCTTGCGGGGGCATCATGGTTTGACCTTCCGGCCCTTGTTGGCGGCGGCTGCGGCGGCGGCAGCATGGCCTGCACCGGCGGCGCTCCCAGCGTGAGGCGGGTTTGCTGCGCCGGCATCATCGGCCGGAGGCAGCGCCCGCGCCGAATGGGCCAGCATCTCCTGCGCATGGGCCAGGCTGGTGGACGACAGGCGTTCACCGCCCAGCATGCGCGCGATTTCCGCGGTGCGGGCTTCGCCGTGGATGGGCTGCACATCGGAACTGGTGACGCCGCTCTTGGCGGCCTTGGCCACCAGGAAGTGATGGTCCGCGCAGGCGGCGACTTGCGGCAGGTGCGTCACGGCCAACACCTGGACACGTTGGCCCAGTTGCTTCATCAAACGTCCCACGGTCTCGGCCACGGCACCGCCGACGCCGGAATCGATTTCGTCGAAGATCAGCGTGCCCGCGCCGCTGTTCTGCTGGCTGGTGGTGACGGCAATGGCCAGCGCAATCCGCGACAGCTCACCCCCGGACGCCACTTTGCCCAGCGGACGCGGCGTGCTGCCGGCATGGCCGGCCACAAGGAACTCGGCGGATTCCAGTCCGAAGGCTTGCGGCTCTTCCTGCGGCTGCAGGGCCACTTCGAAGCGACCGCCGGCCATGCCCAGCTGCTGCATGGCCTGCGAGACCGCGGTCGACAGCGCAGGCGCCGCCTTGGCGCGGGCGGCACTGACGCTCTTGGCTTCCTTCTGATAGATCTTGAGGGCTTGCGCCTGCCTGGCCTGCAGACCTTCCAGATCGGTGGCAGCATCCAGCTGCGCCAGTTCCGCCTTCCATTCGTCCAGCAGCGCCGGCAGTTCCGCCGGCGGCCGGCGATACCGGCGGGCCAGCGTCACCCAGGCGGACACCCGCTCATCCAGCTGCTGCAGACGGTCCGGATCCAGCTCGGCGCCGTTCAGGTAGCTGCTCAGGCTGTGGGCGGCGTCCTGCAACTGTGCCTGTGCGCCGATCAGGGCATTGACGGTTTCCTGCAGGCCGGCGTCGTAGGTCAGCACATCCTGCAGGCTGGAGAGGGCGTCCTCGGTCAGCGCCTGGGCGTTGATTTCGGCTTCGCTCAGGCGGTCCAGCGCGCCCCGCGCCGCATCCATCAGCGACTGGGCATGGGAGAGGCGCTGATGCTCGGCATTGAGGTCTTCCCATTCGTCGGCGGTGGGCGCCAGACGGTCCACCTCACCGATCTGCCAGCTCAGCCGCTCATGTTCACGCGCCAGATCGGCCTGACGGGCCTGGGCGGTGGTAAGCGCTTCGCTCGCCTGGCGCCATTGGCTGTAGGCCAGGGCGACCGGGCGGTCGTCGATCTGGCCGAACTCGTCCAGCAACTGACGGACACTGGCCGGACGGGTCAGGCCTTGCCAGGCATGCTGACCGTGAATGTCCAGCAGATGTTCGGCCAGTTCACGCAGTTGCGCCACGGTGGCGGCGCTGCCGTTGATCCATGCACGGCTCTTGCCTTGGGCGTCGATCACCCGGCGCAGCAGCAGGCTGGCGTGTTCGTCGTCGGTGGCGAAGCCGCCTTCTTCCAGCCAGCTCAGCACCGCTTCGGGCCGGTCGAATTCAGCGGTGATCTCCGCCTTGGCGGCGCCTTCACGGACTACGGCGGCGTCCCCGCGGCTACCCAGGGCAAGCTGCAGCGCGTCGATGAGGATGGACTTGCCGGCACCGGTTTCCCCGGTCAGCGCGGAAAAACCGGCGGCGAAGTCCAGTTCCAGTTCCGGCACGATCACGAAATCTCGCAGGCTCAGTCGGCGAAGCATGTCGGTGAGTCCTTCAATGGCTCAAATCGGGTCGTTGAATCAGCTCACGCCTTCATACCAGCGCAGCTTGCGGCGCAGCGTGGCGTAGTAGCTCCAGCCGTGCGGATGCAGGAATTGCGCCCGGTGGGCCGAGCGGCGCACGGTGATGCAGTCGCCGTGCAGCAGGCTGGCCAGACTTTGCATGTCGAAATTGACGCTGGCGTCGCGCCCGGCCACGATGGTCAGGCGCACTTCGCCGGCATCCGGCAGCACGATGGGCCGGTTGGACAGGGCGTGGGAGGCGATCGGCAGCACCACCCAGCCGGCGATGCCGGGATGCAGGATGGGGCCGCCTGCGGACAGGGCGTAGGCGGTGGAACCGGTGGGCGTGCCGACGATCACGCCGTCCGCCCGCATGTTGGCCACGAATTCGTCGCCGACATCCACCCGCAGTTCCACCATCGAGGCGGTGGCGCCGCGGCTGACGACGACGTCATTCAGGGCCACGCCGGAGAAGATCTGCTCGCCATCCCGAAGGACGGCGCCTTCGAGCATGGAGCGGTGGTCGCTTTCGAAGTCGCCGGCGAAGATGGCGGCCAGCGATTCCTTGTATTGGTCGGCGGAGATGTCGGTGATGAAGCCCAGACGACCCTGGTTGATGCCGACGAGCGGCATGCCGTAGCGGGCGACTTCGCGGGCGAAGCCCAGCATGGTGCCGTCGCCGCCGACCACCACGGCCAGGTCGCACTGAACGCCCATCTCGGCGTGGGAGAGGGCGGGGAAGGCGGAAATGCCGGTACTGTCGGCTGTTTCCTGATCCAGGGAAACATCCAATCCCTGGCCGGCCACAAAATCGGCAATTTCCTCCAGGAGCGGACGGATGCCGCGAGCCTGAGGCTTGCCGACGATGGCCACATGACGGAAGCGCTTGGACATATGCGCAGAATTACACCACAGCACCACGGACCCACCCGGGGACGGGCTGGGGATTCAATACAATCAAAAGATGCTCGACGAGCGCGCCAAAACACTGCTGAAGACCCTGGTTGAACGCTACATCGCGGACGGACAACCGGTGGGCTCGCGCACGCTTTCCAAGGCCTCGGGCCTGGAACTGAGCCCGGCGACCATCCGCAACGTGATGGCCGACCTGGAAGAACTAGGGCTGATCGCCAGCCCGCACACCAGCGCCGGGCGCATTCCGACGGCTCGCGGCTACCGGTTGTTTGTGGACACGCTGCTGACGGCCAAGGCCAATACGGCGGCGGAAGTGCCGTCGCTGGAGTCGCAGTTGCTGCCGGATCAGCCGCAGCGGGTGATCGCCAACGCGGCGCAGCTGCTGTCCAGCCTCTCCAGCTTTGTGGGGGTGATCACGGCGCCGCGCAAGAGCAGCGTCTTCCACCACATCGAATTTTTGCGGCTGGGTGAGCGGCGGGTGCTGGTGATCATGGTGTCGCCGGAAGGGGATGTGCAGAACCGGCTGGTCTTCACCGCGCAAGACTTGACCCAGTCGGAGCTGACGGAGGCGAGCAATCGGCTCAACGCCCACTATTCCGGCTTGAGCCTGGACATGGTGCGGGATCGTCTGCGCAATGAGGTGGACGCGCTGCGGGGCGAGATCGCGTCGCTGATGAGCGCGGCGGTGGATGTGGGCACGCAGAGCTTCGAGCAGCATGAGCCGGTGATCATCTCCGGCGAGCGGAACCTGCTGACGGTGCAGGATTTCAGCCACGACATGGGCAGCCTGCGGCGGATGTTCGACCTGTTCGAGCAGAAGACGCAACTGATGCGGCTGCTGGATGTGTCGAGCCGGGCGGAAGGGGTGCGCATCTATATTGGCGGGGAAAGCCAGGTGGTTCCGTATGAGGAACTGTCGGTGGTGTCCGCGCCTTATGAGGTGGACGGCGAGGTGGTGGGGACGCTGGGGGTCATCGGGCCCACGCGGATGGCGTATGACCGGATGATCCAGATCGTGGACATCACGTCGCGGATGGTGAGCAACGCGCTGTCGCAGAAGCAGGGCGGGGCGGGCTGATTGAGTAGAATCGCCGGCTTCCGCTGATCGTTCAGGGGGCCGTTAGCTCAGTTGGTTAGAGCAGAGGACTCATAATCCTTTGGTCACAGGTTCAAGTCCTGTACGGCCTACCATCGTTAACGGGCGTTTGGTGGAGAGTGTCTACTAACGTCGAGTGGCGCTGTGCCGCACAGCGCCTCAGCGTCCTCTGGAATCTGTGGCCACACCGTATCCACTATATGCAGTGGCTCGGGATTGGAGTGCGTCATGAAGACCACCGGCGACTCAAAGTCACCCCTCACCGCGAGTCAATCTCGCAGTGCTGTGCCGACTGAGTCTTTTGCGGGCCGGCGCCTCAACTCGCCACGAGCCGTGCCGCCGCGAGTCAGTACCGCTCCCGCTACTGCACAGCCTCTCGCTGCAACTGCGCCAGCAGCCATGGTCGAGCCTGAGGAAGCTCCCGGCGCGAGTTCAAGCGGTGTCGCGGTACCGTGGCCTACCGCGACTCCTGGTGCCGTAGCAACTGCGTGGCCAGAAGCAGACGCGCAGCCTCCCGCGTCCCGCGACCCGTGGGGTCCATGGGGCTGGGCCGCACTGGGCGATGTGCCCGCGTTCAACGACCCGCCTCTTTTGCATGAGCGCGAGTGGCTCGCTAACGCGGATCGCCATCTCAGCGATCCGCGCACCACTCCCGATCCCGCGCCGCACACAGGCGCATTGCACTGGCTCACCGACTCGCAGTGGTGTCAGCGCATCCAAGCCCTATCGCCTCAACACGCTTGGGTCGATCTATGGCAACGCGTCGGCGCCCACCGAATCGAGCACCACGTTGCCCAAAGGGAGGCACTGCTTCTGCGAGACGTTCTTGCGCTGCATCACGACGTGGACCCAGCGGCAATCTTTTATGGGGGCTATCCCTATCAAGCGATGCATGCCTTGGCCCGGGCCTATCGGCACGTCCCGGGTGACCCTATGGGGCGCTTTTGCGAGCAGGTGCAGGCCTTGCAAGGGACCGGATGGGAGCTGCTCATGATTCCGCCCCTTGCACTGGCCGATCCGGATCGCCTTGTCACCTGGGTGCCGCGTGAAGTCGCCACAACGCTGTTTCAGCGCGGTGAAGATGCTCGGCACTTTCCCTACATCGATTTTCGGCCTCGCGACGTTGGAGGCCGCCTGTTGCAGTCCAACGCCATGTATTGCACGCCGCTTCTCCAAGTCATCTTGGAGCTGCGAGAGCTGTTTACGCGGGCGCAGGCCGAGGGCCGCTATCAGGAAGGTGACTGCCGCACCGTGCCGCTCGTCGGGAACTTCCTCGATAAGTATCACCCCGAATTGTCGCAACCTGAGCGTACGCTCGTACTGCGGGTGGTTAGGCCGCCATGGTGGCCCGAGGGGCGTCCGGGAAAGAACGAAAGCCCCTTCGGTCAGAGCGCGCGGGGTGTTCAGGATGACAACTGGTGTTAAAGGGCTCTGGCCTTTTTGATTCCGTGGTCAATAAGGCGATGCTATTTAGAGCGCCGATCCGGCTGCAGCATCACGTCGCAACGCGAAGCAAACTTAAGAAGTTCGGATCATCGCAGCGCAAGGAGTTTCATGATGCCTCGACTAGCGTCCCAGTCTCACCCACACTCATCGCCCACCCCCGTGCTTTCGGCTCGAAGCTTGTGCCCCGGCACTGCGGTGATCGCTCAACGCAGAGCGCCGCGCGGCGCGGCAGCAGCCAGCCAGAGCCATCGAAGCGCCGAGCAGAGCGCGGATATGTCGCAGGCAGCGGAGTGAGGCCGCACGTTGATGGCACGGCGCCAACCTGTGCGTCCGGCCAGCAGCCAGATCGAGCATGTACCGGCGAACGAATGCCTGAGCCGCTTCTGTCTCAGCACCAAGTGCTGCGCATCTTTGACGTCTCCGACTCCACTTTGCGGCGCTGGACGCGGTGCAACGGATTCCCTCCTGCGGTGGGGCCCACAGGGCGCCACGCCAAGTTCCGACCTGAGTGCGTGCGGCGTTGGTATTACGCGCACTTCCCGGACGTCTCAGACGCTTCTACTTGACCCTCAAACTGGCGATTACCCTTTCAAGAACGCGCACGAGCGATTCTCTCTGCACATGCTTCCGCTCAGCATCGGTGCAGCCTCACGGCCAACGGTGTTCTTGAGGCTATCCCAGAGCGGGCCGCCATCGTGCGCCGTGTCTACGACCTTTACCTGACCGGTATGGGACGCCAGTCCATTGCGAAGCTCCTCAACACCGAGGGCGTGCCCCCATGGGGCCTGGGATCTCGCCGGGCGGCATCGCACGGGCACGTTGCCTACGTCACGAACCTGCTCGACAGCCCTGCCGTCGTCGGCACCCTCATTACCCGCACGGTAGAGACAGAACGGGGCCGGGAGGTCATTAAGGAAGACCAACGGGTCGAGGGCTATTACCCCAGGGTGGGGATGACGAGACCTATGCCCGCGTTCGCGCTCTCCTCGACACGGCGGGCTCAGTCAAGAACAAGGGCAGCAACAAGCCACAGAGCCTGTTGCCAGGGCCTCATGGAGTTCGGCCGAAGCTGTTCTACGCCCCTGTGCCCGGCTGGCCTCGGACACGCTGGTCTTGCCCTGGATGATCTCCCGCACGAACGCCGTCTTGCGCTTCGCCGTCCAGCGCTTGATTTCTTCGTCCATCAACGTACTCATGGTGTCTTCCTTTCGACGGTAACACCTGAGCAGGTTTTGCCTGGGTCAATACATCCCGGCACACTCGGGGTCGTCCGCGACGGACCTATGCGCATTCGAAAATTCAGCAATCGGGAGACTGCAATTCAGTTGGCGTCCGATGGAGGGCGCCCGCGCTGAAAGCTACCGTTTGATGGCGTCGCAATCCGGAACATCAGGCGGGCCCCATCATGCTACGTGCCAAGAAAGCACCTGTTCCTCCTACGGAAGCTCACCAGCCTTCTCATGCGTCCGCAGGGGCCAGCAAGGCATCAGAGTCCGCTTTGCTACAACTGGTGGCTGACTCCGCTCGCCTCACGGACCAGCACAACTCCATCAAGCGGCTATTTGGAAGCGGCAGTTTGCCTGCACTCATCGCTCCACGCCCTCCAGTCGCGCAACTTGCGCCACCTTCAAGCAGCAGCAGCAGCAGCAGCAGCAGCAGCAGCAGCGATGAGGACAGCGGATCGGAACACAGCACTTCTGGAAAATCTGTCGACAGCGATGCGGTTTCTGAAGCTTCCGACGAAGAGGACGAACTTGAGCCTAAGATCGAAAGAATTGAATTTTTGACAGCCGCCCCCGGCACCTATTTCGGCGGGGATTTTGCTGTCGGATTAATCAGCCAGGATGCTGCTCAAGAGGGCAGCGACCTCGATGGGATGATGATAGGCGAAGCGGTGGAAACCATCCAGAATCCGTTCAGGGACATTCCCAACATTGAAATCGCCGACGTCTCGCTCGACGCCCAAGGGATGTTCTTTGACAAAATCTACACCCATAAGGCGCCGATATACGCCTACCTCAGGGAGCACCTTCAGGGCGTGCCTAACTATGGGGTCCCAGCAACGTTTCACACGAAGCATACGCTGTTCTGGAGCTGGGGACAGGACGACTGGACAGTCCTGCGAGTACTTCAATGCTATGTCACCTTGTCAAAGAAGGGTGAGGATTGGGCGGTGACGACGGTCTATGGTGGAGTCAGCTTTGAGCAAACCTTCACCACGGCCCAAGCAGGCTTGTAACTCCTTTGATTGCGTATCTGTGAACCGCAACGCCTTGAGGATTTATCACCCCCACCAAGTCCCATCTTAGGTAGATGGCCTGAAAGAACGGCGACCAGCACACTGAAGCGTCGCGACTACCAAGGCTGCCATGTCCCTCTCTGTCACCCACAGCCTCACCCTCACTGGCCTGACAGCGGCCGCCGTGGATGTCGAGGTTCATCTGGCCAATGGGCTCCCGAGCTTCACGCTGGTCGGCCGGCCGATACGGAAGTGAAGGAGTCGGGGTGTGCTCGACAAGCCAGTCCGAACACAGGGGCTTTATGAATCGATAGAAGGCCGTGTTGTACCTGGCCTCCGATGAATCCCGCTGGTCGGTCGGCACGGAAATCGTGGTCGACGGCGGTCGCCTGCTCAATCGCTGAGGGCATCAAGTCCCGCGCGCCGAAGGCGCCTCACGACTCGGATGAGTCAAGGGCGCCTCCTGGCGCCCAGCCAGCACCAATAACCCTCAAGATGCTTACCCTCATCAGCCACCCGGCCAGGTCCAACGCGTGTGCCAAGCCAACGTCCAGGTCTACGGCGCCGACAAGGTCTTGCGCCAGGTCAACCGCGAAGGCGTGGTGGTGGCTCGCTGCACAGTTGAGCGGCTGATGCGCCAGAAGGGACCGCGGGGCGTGCCCCGAGGCAAGACGGTGCGCCCTACCGTCCCTAACCCTAAGGCGCCATGGCCGCCGGACCGGGTCAACCGGCAGTTCAGTGCTGAGCGACTTAACCAGCTGTGTGTCTCGGACTCGGATGGCACGACCGATTCGGTTATGGCGATCATTGGTGGCGCGCCAAGGCCCTATGCACATCCTTGGCGCGCCCGGTTCACGCGGCGCCCAGGTGCCGACTGAAGAACGCAGTCAGCTTGTCGAAGGGAATTACATCAACACGGTCGTATAGGTCAGTGTGGTTGGCGCCCGAAATGATCATGAGCTCCTTGGGCTCCGCGGCCGCGGCGAACGCCGTTTCGCTGAAATAGCGTGAGTGCGCCTTCTCGCCGTGCACGAACAGGATTGGCCTGGGGGAGATCTCCCGGATGTAACTCAGGATCGGCATATTCATGAACGACAACGGCGTGGTCTGCGTCCAGGCGTTGCCGGAGTTCACTGCTCGCGGGTGGTAGCCACGCGGGGTCATGTAGTAGTCGTGATAGTCCAGCATGAACTGCGGGCCGGCTCGTTCCTTGTTATAGGACGCTTGGTAGGCGGGCGATCCTTGCTTCGCATCCTCCCACCGCTGGCGGCTCAGTTGCTCCAGGGTCTGGCTGCGCTGCTGCGGCGTCACGCTGTCGTTGTAGCCCTTGGACATCACGCGCGTCATGTCGTACATCGTGCTGACGGCCACGGCCTTCACCCGCTTGTCGACGGCGACGGCATTGAGCGCCATGCCGCCCCAGCCGCAGATGCCGATCATGCCGATGCGCTCGCGATCAACGATGGGCTGCAGGCCGATGAAGTCCACGGCCGCGCTGAAGTCTTCGGTGTTGATGTCCGGCGTGGCCACATTGCGAGGCTCGCCGGAGCTTTCACCGGTATATGAGGGGTCGAAGGCGAGCGTCACGAAGCCGCGCTCGCACATCGTCTGCGCGTAGAGTCCCGAGGATTGCTCCTTCACCGCGCCAAAGGGACCTCCGACGACCAACGCCGGTAGCTTGCCCTTCGCGCCGAAGGGCACATACAGATCAGCAGCAAGCGTGATGCCGTAGCGATTCCTGAAGGTCACCTTCCTGTGCTCTACCTTCGCGCTCTTGGGAAAAGTCTTGTCCCACGCGTCAGTGCGCTTCTCTGTGGCCGCCGCTGCGGCCGGGATTGCGCCCGCCGCGCCGACTCCGAACGCGGCGATACCGGCGCCGGTGAGCATCAGCATATGTCTGCGGGCCTGGCCCGCGTCGGAGGCGTCGATGTGCTTGCCTGCGTCCATATTGGTCGATGTCTTCATTCGATGTCTCTCAATTGTTTGCGGGCAGGCTGGCCATGTCGATCACGAAGCGATAACGCACGTCGGAGCGCTCCATGCGCTCGAAGGCGTGGTTGATCTGCTGCATGGGGATGAGCTCGCAATCGGGCAGGATGTTCTTGCGGGCGCAGAAATTCAGCATCTCTTGCGTTTGTGCGATGCCGCCGATGGGAGAGCCTGCGATGCGGCGGCGACCGAAGACCAGCGGCGTGGAAGCCACGGACTCCAGCGCACCGATCTGTCCCACCATGACCAGCGTGCCGTTGATGTCGAGCAGCGACATGTAGGGCATCACGTCGTGTTTGACCGGCACGGTGTCGATGATCAGATCGAAGGCCGACGCTTTGATCTTCATCGCTGCCTCGTCGCTGGACACTAACAACTCGTCCGCGCCCAGCGCCAGAGCGTCGGCACGCTTCTTCTCGTCGCGACTGATCACCGTCACCACCGCGCCCATGGCGACGGCCAGCTTGACCGCCATGTGGCCGAGGCCGCCTAGACCAACGACGCCCACGCGGCTACCTGGCCCCACATTCCACGTGCGGAGCGGCGAGTAGGTCGTAATGCCGGCGCACAGCAGCGGAGCCGCACGCGACAGGTCCAGACCATCTGGCACCGACAGCACAAACTCCTCGCGCACCACCAGCTGCTTGGAGTAGCCGCCGTACGTGTTGTCGCCAGTGACTCGGTCGCTGCCGTTGTAAGTGGCGGTCATCCCCGAACGGCAGAAGATCTCCTCACCCTTGCGGCACTGGTCGCAGACCATGCACGAGTCGACCATGCAACCGACTGCCACCGCGTCGCCAACCCTGTGTCGGGTCACTGACTCGCCCACAGCGGTCACGCGGCCCACGATCTCGTGGCCTGGCACGACGGGGTATACGGTGGGGCTCCAGTCGCTCCAGTCATTACGCGCCTGGTGCAGATCGGAATGGCAGACGCCGCAGTACAGGATCTCCATCTCGACATCGTTGGATCGCAACGCGCGGCGGTCAAAACTGAACGGCTCCAGGTCCGCGCCCGCACGGAAGGCGGCAAATCCGTTGATCTTCATGAAAACTCTCCTGCATCGATTCGACTGCGCCGACGAGGCGGCGGATGCGCCGCGGAGGCGGCCTCATAGAGCCGACGACTCTAAGCGGCCAAGCCCCGCCCGGACGCACCTTGGAACGGATGGCCCTATGACTGTCGTTCATCAATCCGCTGCATTCGATCGGCATGGCAGGGTTGCGATCGGATGCAGCGGATTGATGAGCGGTGGCTCACAAGCCCATCCCGATCGGCGAGTCGGAAACGCTCGATTGGCCGATAGCCTTGGGCACATGAAAGCTGTGCCCTCTATTTCGTCTGAACCGAGCCTCGCCGATGTCCGTGGCCATCCTTCAATGACGGGCGCGATGCCCACGGCCTGGAGCGGCGTCTTCGCGATGTCGCTCTGCGTCTTCGCCCTGATCGCGTCCGAATTCATGCCAGTCAGTCTGCTTACCCCGATCGCGTCTCAACTGCGCATCACCGAGGGCATGGCGGGGCAGGGCGTGGCCATGTCCGGCGCCTTTGCGGTGTTGGCCAGCCTGTCCATCGCAGCGTTGAGTCGCAACGTGAACCGCAAGACGCTGCTGTTGGGATTGACGGCGGTGATGTGTCTGTCCGGCGCCGTGGTGGGACTCGCGCAGGATTACAAGACCTACCTGATCGGCCGCGCGCTTATCGGCTTGGTGGTGGGCGGGTTCTGGTCGATGTCGGCCGCGACGGCCATGCGGCTGGTTCCGCTCGCCGAGGTGCCGCGCGCGCTGGCAATCTTCAACGGGGGCAACGCGCTGGCCACGATCGTGGCCGCGCCGCTGGGCAGCTATCTGGGCGCCATGGTCGGCTGGCGCGGCGCCTTCCTGGCGTTGGTGCCGGTCGGAGTGCTGGTGTTGATTTGGCAGTGGATCAGCCTGCCGGACATGCCGACGCGCAGCCTCCAGGCACAGCGCTCCGCCAACGTGTTCCGCCTGTTGCACCACCGCGTGGTTCGCTTGGGCATGTTGGCGACGGCGTTGTTCTTCGCCGGGCAGTTCATGCTCTTCACCTACCTGCGGCCCTTCCTGGAGTCGGTGACCCACGTGGAGGTGGCGACCCTGTCCCTGGTGCTGCTGGGGGTGGGGGTGTCGGGATTCGTGGGCACCAGCGTGATCGGGCGTCTGCTCCGCTTCGGGCTCTATCGCGCGCTGGCGATCATCCCGCTGGTGATGGCCACCATCGCCGCGGCGCTGGTGGCCTTCGGCGACAGGCTGGGGGCGGTGTTCCCGCTGCTGGCGCTGTGGGGCCTGGTGGCCACCGCCGCGCCGGTGGGATGGTGGAGCTGGGTGGCGCGCACGATGCCTGATGACGCCGAGGCCGGCGGCGGCCTGTCCGTGGCGGTCATCCAGCTCGCGATCGCCGGCGGCTCCACGCTTGGCGGCGTGCTGTACGACACGAGTGGGCATGGCGCCGCCTTCCTGGTCAGCGCCGCGTTGCTCGTAGCGGCCAGTGGGACGGCCGTCCTGTGCGCTCGCGTGCCTCAGCACATCTCTGGGCGTGCTGACGTGTGACACGGGCTCGCTTGTGCCAAAGATAGGAGCCGCCGCTCAACCGCGATGTCGCAGCGCTTCGATCACCAGGGCCAGTGCTGGGGTCACCTGCCGGCGACTCGTGTAATAGAGGTGGTAGCCGGGAAACTGAGGCCACCAATCCTGCAGCGTTGGTATCAGGCGACCCGCATCGATGTGCGGCGTCAGCAGGTCCAGCGGCACGTAGCATAGCCCCAGACCGTCCAGCGCCGCATCCAACATCAGCGGTGTGCTGTTGAAGATCGCTTGGCCCTGGACGCGCACTTGCACGTGCTCACCGTCCTTCTCGAACTCCCACGCGTAGAGCCCGCCGTATGTGGGCAGGCGCAGATTGATGCAGCGGTGGGCTGTCAAGTCGCGCGGCACCAGCGGCATCGCGACTTCTCGGAAGTAGTCCGGCGAGCCCGCAACGCCCATGCGCATGTCAGGCGCGATGCGCACCGCGATCATGTCCTGGTTGACCAGGTCGCCGCTGCGCACTCCCGCGTCGAAGCGCTGAGCCGCGATGTCCGCCAGCCCATAGTCGACGCTGATCTCCACGCGCACGTCCGGATAGGCGCGCAGTAGCGGGGCTAGGCGCGGCCAGAGAACGGCGCGCACCGCATGGTCGTGGGCGGTGATGCGTACGGTCCCCGAAGGCTTGTCCCGCAATGACATCAGTTGCGCCAGCTCCTCGTCGATGTCCTCCAGGCGAGGACTGAGCACCGCCAACAGGCGGGCGCCCGCCTCGGTGACCGACACGCTGCGCGTGGTCCGCGTCAGCAGCCGCAGGCCCAGACGGGCCTCGAGGGCGGACATGGCGTGGCTCAGCGCAGAGCGTGACAGCCCGAGCTGGGCCGCCGCGCGCGTGAAGCTACGCGCTTCCGCCACAGTGACGAAGGCCTGCAGGTCGGCCAGGTTCTCTCGATTCATTGTTGAATCCGTTGCACGAGTCTGTTCAGTCTAGTCTGGCTTGTTCACTAAATGGGTGAGACCTAAGCTCCTCGGATCGATGGCGGCAGTGTGTTGCCCCCACTTTGCACTCCTGATCACCATCCCATGAACAAACCCTTCTTTTGTTTGACCCTGCTCGCGCTGCTGGCGTCCTCGGGCATGTCCCAGACAGGCGGCGCGTCATCCGCGGCGTCCTTGACCGCCCGGTCGCCCGCCGCGACGCAGAGCATCACCTACGCCGGCACGGTCGCGTCGCTCGCCGGTCCTGCGGAGTTCTTCACCGGCCGCGTGCGCATCGATCCCGTGTATCCGGCCAACGGCGAGATCAACGCCTCCGGCTCGCTGGTGACCTTCGAGCCGGGCGCGCGCTCAGCCTGGCATACGCATCCGAAGGGCCAGTTCCTGCAGATCACGGCCGGTGTCGGCCTGGTGCAGGAATGGGGGCGACCGGTGCAGATGATCCGGCCTGGTGACGTCGTGTGGTGTCCGCCCGGCGTGAAGCACTGGCACGGCGCCGCCCCGACGACCGCCATGACCCACTTAGCTGTCACCGGAACCACCGCAGACGGCAAGAACGTGAACTGGCTGGAGAAGGTGAGCGATGAGCAATACGTCGCCCCTTGATCGCGTGGAGGTCGCGGCGACCGGAGCCGCGACGCCCCCGCTCACAGCGTCCGTCAATGTGACTCGCCGCTCGCTGATCGGCCTTGTCGCGGTATCGACCGCGGCTGCTACTCCATCCTGGGCCACTCCATCGACGGACGCCCACGCGACGGCCGTTTCCGGCACAAAAGACAAGGTCCCCGACATGACCACTGACACCCAGTCTTCACTCCCCGCCCGGCAGCTCGCCATCGGCCCCATTGCCGTCGCCACAGCCCAGGGCGACATGGCCGCTCTGGCGATCTCGCTGAACACCGGCCTGGATGCCGGCCTCACGGTGAGCGACCTCAAGGAGGTGCTGGTGCAGCTGTATGCCTACGCCGGCTTCCCGCGCACGCTAAACGCGTTGGGCGAGTTGATGAAGACGCTCGATACCCGCAAGCGCGCGGGGCGTCAGGACCCAGCCGGCCGCGAGCCCGGGCCGGTGCCCACCGGCGCGGCACTGCTGGCGCGCGGCACCGCCAATCAGACGCGGCTCTCCGGCGCGCCGGTCCGCGGGCGACTGTTCGACTTCGTGCCCGCCATCGATCAATTCCTGAAGACACATCTGTTCGGCGACATTTTCGAGCGCGACAACCTGGACTGGCCCAGCCGCGAACTGGCGACGGTGGCGGCCTTGTCCGCGCTTTCCGGCGTTGAGGCGCAGCTGCAAGCGCACGTACGCATCAGTCTGAACGTGGGGCTGACGTTGGCCCAGCTGCGCTTGTTCGCCGAGACCTTGGCGGCGCGTCAGCAGACCGAAGCGGCGGGCCGCCTGACCGCCGTCCTGGATGCCAAGGTCGGTCAAGAGAAAGCCTAACGACGCGTCGCTTCGCGATTCACCTGTTTTCCCACTCCAAAGGACCATCTCCATGGAACTCAAGCGTGTCGGCTCCCAGCCGTCCCAGAAAGGCCCCGCCGATTTCTTCACCGGCACCGTGCGCATCGATCCGCTGAGCAATCCGCCAGCGCCCGCCCGCGTCTCCTGCGCCAGCGTCACCTTCGAACCGGGGGCGCGCAGCCACTGGCACACGCACCCGCTGGGCCAGACCCTGATCGTGACGGCCGGCTGCGGCTGGACCCAGTGCGAGGGCGAGGCCATCGTCGAGATCCGCGCAGGTGATGTGATCTGGTGTCCGCCCGGACACAAGCATTGGCATGGCGCGTCGCCGACCACGTCGATGACCCACATCGCCGTGCAGGAGGCACTGGACGGCAAAGCAGTCCACTGGTTGGAGCCGGTGACCGACGAGCAGTACCTGGCCGGCCCGCCGTCCGGTGATGCGTCACCGCGCAATCACTGAGCCGCAACGTCTCCGTCGGCGACCGGTTCGCGCAACGCGTCGATGACCGTCGTCAGGGCGCGTGTCGGGTGACGGCGGCTGGTGTAGTAGGCGTGCAGCCCAGGGAAGGACGGACACCACTCCGCCATCACCTGCTTCAGGCGACCCGCCCGTACATGGGGCAGCACCAGGTCTTTCGTGAGGAAGGCCAGGCCGTGGCCCGAAAGGGCGGCTTTGAGCATCGGGAACACGCTGGTGAAGATCGCCTGCCCGGTCACTTTTGCCTCGGTCGGTCGCCCCTCGTGCGCAAGCTCCCACGCATACAGGCCGCCGCTGCTGGCTAGGCGCAGCGTGATGCAGTTGTGGCGCAGCAGGTCCTGAGGCGTGCGTGGCACGCCGTGCTCCGCCAGGTAGGAGGGCGACCCGACGATGGCCATGGGCTGGTCCGCGGTCATGCGCACGGCCACCATGTCCTTCTCGACCTGGTCGCCCCATCGGATGCCGATGTCGTATCGGTCGGCCACGATGTCAACCAGGCGGTACTCGCTCCCAATCTCGATCTTCAGCTCGGGATAGCGATGCAGCAGCCCTTCCAGCCTGGGCCAGACCACACCGTCGACAACGTGGTCGATGGCTGTGATGCGGATGGTGCCGGCCACCTTCTCGCTCATCTCGCTCACAGCGGCCAGCTCGGCTTCGATTTCTGCCAAGCGTGGTGTGATGGAACGCATCAAGCGCTCGCCGGCCTCTGTCATGGCGACGCTGCGAGTGGTGCGCGTCAACAGGCGCACACCCAACCGCGATTCCAGTGAGCGCACGGAGTGGCTCAACGCCGACTGTGAGACGCCCCGCTTGGCGGCGGCACGGGTGAAGCTGCGTTCGCTCGCCACTGCAAGGAAGTTGGTGATGTCGTTGATGTAGTCCAGCATGGTGAGTTCTTCCGCTGCGGGGCGATACACAAGCGCCACGCGTAGTGGCTCATGTTGGCATGAGCATTCATGAGCCACAACTCATTGGCTTATGCCGGAGGCGCTGGCTTACGGCGCACCGCCGCTCCTAGCATAGTGGCGGCTACCCATTCTCCGCGCGCGACGTACCAGCCGCTTTGCGGCCGTCTACCTGAACAGATGACGCAGCATGCAACTTCAGATCAACGGCAAGACCGATGAGGTTGGCGCGGAGGCGGACACCCCCTTTGCTGTGGGTGATCCGGGACGACCTTGTCTGACCGGCACCAAATACGGTTGCTGGCTGGTCCGATGCGGCGCCTGCTAGGTGCTTGTGGACGGAGTGGTGATGCGCTCCTGCGTGATGCCTGCCTCTGAGATGGCCGGACCGCACTATCACCACGATCAAGGCCACCCAACAGGAGCCCGTTGGTCGCCGAGTTGCCGCGGTTTGGCTACCGCCGCATGGCTGCCTGGCTGGATTTGGGCGAGGCACAGGTGCGGCGCCTGTGGCGAAGCCTGGGCCTGTGCCAGCCTCGCAAACGACCCGGCGCGGGAGATGCGGCTGTGACATCCGCCTGCCCTGCGCCGTGCGGCCCAATAACGTCTGGAGCTATGACTTTGTCCTCGACCAATTGTGGATGGCCGAGTGCTCAAGATGCTGTGCGTCTTCGACGAACACACCCGGGAGTGCCTTGCGATCGTACCGGCCAGCCGGCTGGCTCACAGGACGTCATCCTGACACTCTCCCAGCTCATGCGCATGTACGGCAAGCCGGAACACATCCGCAGCGACAACGGCGCCGAGTTCACGGCTCGCTCGGTCATGCGATGGCTGCGCGATGAGGCCATCGGCCCGGCCTTCATCGCTCCGGGCAAGCCGTGGCAGAACGGCTTCGTCAAGAGCTTCAACGGCAAACTACGCGACGAACTGCTTAACCGCGACTGGTTCCGCACCCTGACCGAAGCCAAGGTTCTGATCGAGGCTTGGCCACAGTTCTACAACGACCGCCGGCCACACAATGCCTTGGGACACCGGACGCCCGCTGCGGTTCGCCGCGAATGGTCCGACACCGATAACATCACCCGAGACTCACCGCCTGAGTGGCTACAAATTACGTACGCAGGTCAACGTGACCAAGGTTCCTTGAATGGGCGCGCTGAAAAGCGGGTGCAGACGGTCGTGCTTCCGACCTGGAGCGGCCGCTGTCGGCCACGAGCGGTCGCTGGCGAGGGGTGGCTTTCATGCAAGCACACCGTACCCGCTCGCGTCTAGCAGCGAAATGGTCAGTTAGTGTTTTAGGCGTCCGATTGCTGAAGCGGACTCAGGGCGGCAGCCTCAACGATGAAACGACTTCGTTCGTACAACTCGTCGAAGGTGATGATTTCGATACCCGTGATGCTGTTCCGGTAGGCCTCAAAGGACCGGAGCTTCTCCCTGTTCACACCAGTCTCCCCCTGAAGCTGTGCTAAAGAGCCAACGACAACGAATGCGCGTGGCCGGTAGTTGTAGACGCGCTCACCCGTAGGAGTGCCGTCGTCGTGCGACGGCTCGATCAGGCCATAGAGAGTCTCCATCCCTGCGGCGACGGTTCCTTGCACCTGAGCCACTGCGCCACTGAGTTCACGAGAGGGCATGTAGCAACCGCCCCGATATGGAGTTGGATCCAGGAGAGGGGTGTTGTGATGCTTGATCTCCACGAAGCAAAGGGCATTGATGATCCCGCGTGTCTTCATGACGCCGTCGGCCCGCTTCCCGTGGCTCAAGAGGTCATAGCCCTTCACGACCTGCTCCAATTTCCGACCATCGAAACCGGTGACGAAGAAGTAGCTCAGCCCGTACCCGAAGATCCATTGGTTCTTCTCGAAGAAGGCTTGCCAGAGCGGCTCATCGCCGCGGATTCCTTTCGCGGTCTTGGCCTGCTCGAAGAATTGCGGCTCGGACAGCAGACGGTGAAACACACCAAGCTGCTTCTTGCGATAGCCCAGTGCGACGATGTCGTCCTTTGTGAGCTCCGACTGGGCAATCTCGCTGAATAGCGCTTCGTTCTGATGAACCAGCCGAGAGGCCTGATCGCGTGACAGCACGAGCCTCTCAAGTTCAGCATCCGAGATGTTCACCCTGCCGGGCCCGTTAAATTCGACCTTCGCTATGTTCTGAAAGAACGTCAGCAACTTTGGAATCTCGTCGGCGACGAATGAAAAGTGAGTCTGATGGGGGAGCCCAGTCGTCCCGCTGAAAGCTTGGATCGTGACGACTGAGGGCATGCGGTCGGCCTCCAGGAACTTGGCGACGATTTCAGTTCTCGCCTTTGGCGTTCGTCGCAACACCACGTTGCCCTTCTCTCGGGCATGCACGATCCCCTCCGACTCAAACACCTTGGATGCGATCCGTAGGGGACCATTGACCGTATCGACCCTAGAACTGATGTAGGTCTTATCGGTCCGCTTGTTCTTATGAATCTCAGCGTTTGACATGTGTCGCCTCCCTTGCTCCAGCATACCCAAACTCAAGGGGGCGCTGGCACGGGATGACTGGACTCGTGGGAGCATCTGCGGCTCGGCCGAGCCTGCTATTCCCATTTCGACTGATCATTCCTCCCATGAGCAAGCAACCATGCGAAAGACTACTCTGGGTCGATTGCGGTCAGCCGACAGCCGCTCTGCGGAGGACCGCAATTGGCCTAAAGCGGCCGCCCGCCATGGAGGGCTGCTTTGCAGCGTTCTCGGCCGGTGGGCGGTGCACCGCGTGTGTCCGGTCGTCACCCGCCTCCAGCCACCGTGGCGTGGTTCGGTTTCGCCTTCATCAGGTCTGAGAGTTGCAGCCCATGACTAGCATCGACGGCAGACCAGGCTGGATGCGTAGCCCACATTTCTAACTGGTGTCTGTGAATCTCATGCAGCAGTGATGTTCCTAGGCTCGCCTTTTTCGGTCGCCAGCAACTCGGCACAGTTCCCGCACCGAAACCTATTGGAGCCTTCAAATGAAAGCTTTCCTGGCGACCCTCGTCATTGCCGCTGCTGGCGGCCCGGGGCTTACCGCCCATGTCTCCGCTGCTCCGAACGCTGACGCCATCAGCGAAGCGGTGGAACTCATCAACCCGGCGCAGCTGAAATGGGTGAAAACCATCCCAACCGCCGGCAAAGATTCGCCGGAGTACGCCATCCTTCGATCCGATCCGAAGACTAACTTGACGATGCTGATGTTCCGCACGCCGGTGCCGGTGCACATCAAAAAGCACACCCACACGCTGGGCGAGACCCACATCGTGCTGGTAGGCGGCACGCACGTCTTCGAGTCCAACGGCAAGCGCTACGAAATCGAGAACGGCGGCTTCATGCGCATGCCTGGGGGCGTCGTCCATGAGGCCTGGCTGCCGGCCGGCTCGCAGACCCTGAACATCTTGGAAAGCGGCTGGGTCGTCAACTGGCTCAACGGCGAGCCCGGTCCCGAGGACATCAACAAGTACCCGTCTGCCCCTACTAAGTAAGCGGAGCTGCTGATGTCCGAGCACTTGATAGTCGTCGCCCAGGCGCGAGCGAAGGCTGGCTTCACGGAAGCGTTGATCGACGCGCAGCGCACGCTGGTCAAGGCAACGCGCCTGGCGCCTGGTTGCCTCCAATACGACCTGCACCGTTCGACCAACGAGCCCGACGTTGTCGTGTTTGTCGAGACCTGGGAAAGCGAGGAAGCCTGGAGCCGCCACATGCGCGGCGCAGCCATTGAGCAGTTCCGCCGCTCTGGCGGCCACTTGATAGGCGACTTCCAGCTCCAGACTTTGCGCAAGATTGCCTAAGCCAGCAGGTCCAACATGACAGGCACTCGCCTGAGCTCCTCAGACGGGTGCCATCATTGCGTTCTGGGCGAACGTCCAGGCCACGCGCATCAACGCAGGTTGGGACCTACTCGCTCCGCCAGGAAGTCGATGAACACGCGGACCCGCCGCGACATGTGTCTCTTGATGGGGAAGACGGCATGAAGCTCCTCAACGTCGCCGGGATTGAACTGCCCCAGCAGCTCGACCACCTGTCCGCTCTGAAGGAAGCGCTCGACGTGGAACCGGCCTAGCCGCGCTATGCCGACCCCGTGAAGCACCAGGTCCAACATGGTTTCACCGTTGTTGGTGAACACGCCTGCGTTGATTGGCAGCGCGGTGACTTGCCCGTCCATAAGGAACGGCCACTGCGAAACCGATCGTTTGAAGTTAAAGCCAAGGCAAACGTGATCGGATAGCTGGTCCGGTCTGTCAGGCACCCCGTACCTCTTCAGATAATCGGGGCTTGCAACCACGGCGTAGTGGCTGCGCCCGAGGGCCCTCGCCTTGAAGCTTGCATCGGCCAGCTTGCCGACGCGAACCGCGACATCCACGCGTTCACGCGTCAGGTCTACGACTTGGTCGGTCAACGAGAGGTCGATCTGGACTTTCGGATAGCGCTCGCGAAACTCGCGCAGCAGCGGGATGAGCTGATGCGTGCCGAAGGGAATCGATGTGTTGACGCGAAGCAGCCCCGATGGCTCGAGCGAACCACTTCCAACGGATTGCTCGGCCTCCTCCAGGTCCTCGAGTATTCGGCGCGCGGAATCGTAGAAGTCTTCACCCTCGGTGGTCAGGGTCAGCTCCCGCGTCGACCGCAGGAACAGCACCGCACCGAGCCGCTCCTCCAGGCGAGTCACTAGCTTACTCACCGCCGAGGGCGACATGTCCAGCGTCTTCGCTGCTGCCGAAAAGCTTCCATCTTCCACGACCCGCACGAAAACTGCCATCTCACCACTGCGGTTATCCACGCTCGCCACCCACCCTCGCGCCGATCTTTGAACGGCATTCCCAATTGATGTTCCCCGGCACTGCTTTTTGTCGCCATGCGGTCCTGACAAAGTTCGTCCAAGCGTCGTCACACAGCAGGGACGGCGCAAATATACCTACCCAAGAGAGCTAAGTATGGACCTCCAACTCACGAAAAAGACTGCCCTTGTGACGGGCGCGACCGCCGGTATCGGCTTGGCCATCGCCAAGACGTTCGCTCGAGAAGGGGTCGAGGTGACGATATCGGGCCGCAGCCAAAGCAAGCTCGCTGCGGCTGCCGTCGCCATCAAGGATGCGGCGCCCGCGGCGGTCGTTCACACCGTCGTGACCGACCTCGCGACACCGGAAGGCGTCCAGGCGCTGATTACAGCGACGCCGGCGGTGGACATCCTGGTGAACAATCTTGGCTTTTATGAAGCCAAGCCGTTCGTCGATATCACCGACGATGACTGGACCCGAATGTTGGACCTCAACGTGATGTCCGGCGTGCGCCTCTCCCGCCACTACTTCCCCGAGATGCTCAAGCGGAATTGGGGTCGCGTCCTCTTCATCTCCAGCGAGGTGGGCGCCTTCACACCGCCGGACATGGTGCACTACGGTGTGAGCAAGTCCGCCCAGCTGGCCGTGGCTCGTGGCATGGCCGAGCTGACCAAGGGCACCCAGGTCACCGTCAATAGCGTGCTGCCGGCAGCGACCCGCTCCGAAGGCATCGTGGAGTACCTGCGCACGACGGCGCCGCAATCCGGCATGACTGACGCGGAGATCGAGGCGCACTTCTTCAGAACCTACCGCTCCAGCTCGCTCATCGCTCGCATGATCGAGGCCGACGAGATTGCCGCCATGGTCGCGCTGCTGGCCAGCCCGCTCGGCGCTGCCTCGAACGGCGCCGCAGTCCGTGTCGAAGGCGGCAGCTATCGCTCCATCCTGTAAGGGTTACAGGACGCGGCTTCATCCGCGCCCCTGATCCAAGCGCAGATGCCGAGGCGCCTGCGGCGCGGCGACCTCCTCACATTCAACCAGCTACTGGCATCCCAGCGAGGGCTGCTGCATGCGCGCCCTTTGCCAGAGACCCGCGCCCGGACGCTGTACTCATGTCACAACTTTTCAAAGCATTCCACCTGGGTGGACACGATCTGCGCAATCGCATCGTGATGGCGCCTATGACACGCGCCCGCGCACAGTCCCACACGCCGACAGAAAGCACTGCGCGGTACTACAGACAACGTGCTGGCGCGGGGCTCATCGTCACTGAGGGCGCGGCGATCAGCCAGGAAGGTGTCGGCTTCGCCAACTGCCCGGGTATCTGGAGCGACGCCCAGGTGGCTTCGTGGCGCGGCGTCACCGAATCCGTGCACGAAGTCGGTGGTGTAATCTTCACGGAGCTGTGGCACGTCGGCCGCGTGAGCCATGTGTCTCTGCAGCCTTACGGGGCGGCGCCGGTGAGTTCGTCCGCGCGTCAGGCATTGAAGAGCCATGCGTTCGGGTTCGCGCCGAACGGGGACGCCCAGTTTGTACCTGCCAGCCCACCGCGGGAGTTGAGTACCGAAGAGGTTGGCCGGGTGGTCAACGACTTCGCCGCTGCAACTGCCAACGCGGCGCGGGCAGGGTTCGACGGCGTCGAGCTGCATGGTGCGAATGGCTACCTGCTCGAGCAGTTCCTCAACCCCTCGGTGAACCGGCGAGAGGACCGCTACGGCGCCACCTCGCTGACTGATCGGCTGCGGTTTGTGCTGGAGGTCGTGGACGCCTGCGTCGCGCGCATCGGCAGCCACCGTGTGGGAATTCGCCTGTCGCCGTTCGGGCGTTTGCACGAGCTGGACGCGTTCCCTGAGGAAGAAGAGACCTTCCTCGCCCTGGCGGCTGAACTGGGCCAGCGAAAACTTGCCTATGTTCACCTGATGGACCAATCCAGCCGCGGAGCCCCAGCACTGCCCCTGGGCTTCCTTGCGCAGTTCAGGCGCGCCTACTCGGGGCCATTAATCCTGGCTGGCGGGCTGACGCGAGAGTCCGCGGAGCAATTGCTGGGGGATGGGCTCATCGACCTTGCAGCCTTCGGCGCCCTTTTTGTTTCAAACCCTGACCTGGTTGAGCGGCTGCGCCACGACTGGCCTGTCGCTTCCACAGACCCGGCCGTGTTCTACGGCGGCACGGACGAGGGTTACACGGACTTCCCCGTCTATAGCAGCGCTCAACCCGCCTAGGGGCTTGTCCAGAGCAATCGCCATGAGTAAGCGGCTCCTCTTCGGCACTTCGGCTCTGAAGCACAGCGCCGACAACCAATGGGGATCGGCGCTGATTATTACTTCTCCATGCGCACCGTCCTGTACGCCGCCGACGGCGTGAGCACTCTGCGGACAGCAATTTCGCCGCAGAGATCCCAATGGCTGGCCCCGCCAACGGCTAATTGCAGCGTGCCGTCTATGCGGGCATGGGACATCGCTTCTGAAGCGATTTTCCTGCCCCGCCAGTCACTTCCCGATTTGTCATTCCCAAGGATAAACATGCAACTCTCATTGTTCAAAACGCGCTGGTTGGCGGCAGCCGCCGTCGTTTCGGCCTTCCAGGTCCAAGCCGCAGAGCTTGAGATGTGGCGCAGCTACACAGGCGTGACCTGGGAGGCACCAGACGCACGAAATGCCCCGCACACAGACTCCGTCAACGCACCGATGGCAGGCGTGCATCTGGACAGCGCATCACGGGTTTTCGTCAGCACGCCTCGCCTGCTGTCGACAAAGGGCCAGGCGACGCTGAACCTGCTGGACACTCGGTATGAGCAGGGGCCCGCTCGCCTCCGCGCGTTCCCGTCCGCAGACGGCAATTCGGTGACCGGAGCACCGGCTGCGCATCTGCGCAATGTGCTGGGGTTCCATGTGGACGACCGCAACGGCTGGTTGTGGGCACTCGACATGGGGTTCGTGGCGGGAGAGAAGGAGGCCCCAGCAGGCGGACAGAAGCTCGTGGTGTACGACTTGAAGTCTGGCGACGTGGTGAAACGCATCCCTTTGGACTCGGTAGCAGACCGCGCTGGCAGCTTCCTCAACGACGTCGCTGTCGACGAAGCTCGACGGATCGCCTACATCTCCGACAGCGGCTTGCGCAGTGCCCCGAAGAATCAAGCCGGCATTATCGTGGTTGAACTTGACGCGGGCCGTGCTCGGCGAGTTCTGCATCAGCATCCGTCGGTGATGCCGGTCGCTGGCACGGACGTGAAATCACACGGCCAGAGCGTCTGGCCTGGGAACCCGCTCGTGCTGGGCATCAACGGCATTGCACTGTCTCCTGATGGCAAAGCGCTGCACTGGGCCGTGACGACGGGCACCATGGCGTTCAGAGTGCCGACCGAAGTGTTGCTTTCGCCAATTGCGACCGATGACGCGCGCGCCGCGGCCGTGACTGCCGTGGGAGATGTCGGCGGTAACTCAGACGGCATCGTTTTCGGGCGTGATGGGCATCTCTACATCACCGACGTCACGCACAACGGCATCGTGCAGCTGGATGTGCGCACCGGCAGGTCAAAGCTCGTCGCGAAGGACAACGACATCTACTGGCCCGATACGGCCACCCTTGCTCCGGACGGGTCAATCGTGTTCACGGCGAGCCGCCTCAACGACCACTTCGCCGGAGGCGTCAAGCGTGGAGAAGAGCGCTATCAGCTGTGGCGTCTGCACCCGTGATCTGGTAAGCCTAGCGCGCGCCGCTGCCGAGCGATGGACCACCGCTCGGTTCTCGTCCAGACTTTGACCTTCTCGACCGAGGGGCCACTGCTAGCTCCTAGTCACAAACCGAGAATGTGAATGACAAGGTTTAGCATGAGCGGTCGCTCCCATCGCGCCCAAGATCGGCTGCGTACCGCAGACGTTGAACGAATGGGTCAAGCGCGCGGAGGTGGACGCTGGCGTGCGTGAGGGCGTGACGAGC
>NZ_JACHXO010000006.1 GCF_014192155.1 Roseateles terrae
CATTCATTTTCCGTGAGCGTCTAAAGATTTAACCTTCTCAGGTTGCCTCTATTCAGACGCCCACGCTTATTGGCTGTAAATTTTTAAAGATCATCAAAGCGGCTGAGCCGTCTTCGTTGCGTCGCTGTCGACGTTTTGTTTACGTCGTCAGCAGCGCAGAAGCGAGATTATGAATCATTCTTTATCGTCTCGTCAAGCAGTCAGTGCAAAATATTTTTTACGCTGTCTGCGAGAGATTCAATCAGAACGTGGCTTTCGCCGTATTCCTGTTATTCAACTTGCTGCTTTCGCGACCTGCTGAACAACTATCTCGCTACCGTGAAACGCAGTATATCGCAGTTTTCACAGCTTGATTTGAATTTAATTTCTTTTCAGATTCAAACTCAAACCAGTCTTCTTAATCACCGCTTCGTCTTGATTCTGATCCTGCTGCCAGGCCATTCCTTTCGGGGCGCTGGGAGCAATCTCTTCTCAAACCTGCAGGCCCTGCAATATGCAGAGCCGGTGAAAACTGCCTGGCAACCTGTCTAAAGACATGTCGTAAGCAGCGAAGACCGCGAGTCTAGCATGCATTTTTGAGGCCGCACAAGAGCCGCCTGAAAAATTCACCGGATCGCCGTCATTTGGGCGGCAAGAAGTGCGGCAGGGGCGGTCCAGCGGCCGCTCCACGCCTTCAGTGCAGGCGCTGAGACGCCAGTGCTTCCAGCGCCGTCCGTCCGGGCTCTTCGCTTTCCAGGATCCGGGGGATCGCTGCCGCGAGCCGCTGCGTGTCTGCCCGCAGCACCCGCTGCTTCACCGACGGAATCTGCGAGGGATGCATGGAGAAGCAGTTCAACCCCATGCCCAACAGCAGGTCAGTGAACAGCGCGTCGCCCGCCATCTCCCCACACACGCTGACGCCCTTCCCGGCCGCGCGGGCCTGGGAGATCGACGATGCAAGCAGATGCAGCACCGCCGGATGCCAGGGGTCATACAGATGAGCCACCGCTTCGTCAGCGCGGTCAATGGCCAAGGTGTACTGAATCAGGTCGTTGGTGCCGATGGAGATGAAATCCACATGGCGCAGCAGCAAGGGCAGCATCAGCGCCGCCGCCGGCACTTCCACCATGACCCCCAGCTCCACCAGGCCATACGCCTGCCCGGCATCGTCCAGTTGTTGCTTCACCCGCCGGATGGCGTCCTGCACCTGGCGAATCTCACTGAGGTGGGCCACCATCGGCAACAGCAGCTTCACATGTCCGAATGCGCTCGCTCTATATATGGCGCGCAGCTGCTGCCTGAACATACTGGGTTCGGCCAGGCTCCAGCGGATCGCCCGCAATCCCATGGACGGATTCAGCACATGTTCATGGCGCAGTTCATTCACGCTCATGCGGTCCAGCGGCTTGTCGGCCCCCACATCCACCGTCCGGATGGTGACTGGCATGCCGCGCATGGCTTCCACCGCGGCCCGGTAGGCTTCAAACTGCTCATCTTCGCTGGGCAGCTCCCCGTTCCGGTTCATGAAGAGGAATTCGCTGCGGAACAACCCGACGCCGGTCGCGCCAGCGTCCAGGGCCGGCCCGGTATCTCCGGGCAGCTCGATATTGGCATGCAGTTCAATGCGCTGCCCATCCAGCGTGATGGCCGGTGTATGCCGCAGGCGGGCCAGGCGCGCACGTTCCAGTTCGGCCTGGCGCTGGCGGAAGCGATATTCCTCCAGCACGATGGGCGAGGGATTGACGATGACCGTGCCCGCATCTCCGTCGATGATCACCCAGTCGTCCTGCCGGATCAGGCGGGAGGCCTCGCGCGTGCCGACCACCGCAGGAATATCCATGCTTCGGGCCACGATGGCGGTATGGGAGGTCTTCCCGCCAATATCGGTGATGAAGCCCTGGAACACACTGCGCTTGAACTGAATCATGTCGGCCGGCGCAATATCTGCCGCCACCAGCAGCAAGGGATCCTCCCCGGCAAAGTCGCGGGCGACCACGGCGGCCGCACCGGGCGCCCCCTTGTCCTGCGCATGCGCCAGCGCGGACAGCACCCGCTCAACCACCTGTTCCAGATCGGCCTTGCGTTCGCGGAGGTAGTCGTCCTCCATCTCGTCGAACTGACGGGCGAGCACCTCCAGCTGCGCCGACAGCGCCCATTCGGCGTTGTAGTGCCGCTCTTCAATCCACAGCCGGGCGGCATCCACCAGCGCTTCGTCATTGAGCAGCAGCAGATGGACGTCCAGCAGCGCATCCAGTTCATGGGGGGCGTCCGGCGGCAGGTCGGCCTTGAGCACCTGCAACTCGTGGGTCACCGCATCCCGGGCTTTGAGCAGCCGGTCGAATTCAGACTCGACCTCGGCCGTGGGGACGAAATAGTGCGCCACGTCCACACGACTGGACGCGACCAGCACAGCGCGGCCGATGGCCACGCCACGCGAAACGGGAATGCCAAAGACCTGAAAGCTCATGCGCTGACTGTAGCAGCGCCGCCGGGATCCTTCAGGCCGATCTGGTCACCGCGCGCAGCCGCCGGTGTGCAGGTGTGACGGCCCTGCGGTGGCGGGCTGGCGCCTCGCTGTCACGATTCGTTCACGGCGGGGTCACTGACAAGTCACCCCGCTCCCGCAGCATCACGCCATCCCATCCGAACGAGGCTCCGCCATGAGGGATCTGCCGCTGCCGACCTTGCCCTTCTCCGATCTGCGCCCGCCCGAGGCGTCCCGGAGGTCACTTCCAGTTGCATCCCAAGGGGAGGTTGTGGCGCCTGCGCGCGCTCGCTTCCATGTGGGCTGGGCGAGGTCCGAAGAAGACGTCCGCCAGGCCCAGCGCCTGAGGTACCGGGTGTTTGTCGAGGAAATGGGCGCCCGCCTGAGCGTGCCCAAGCATGCGCCGAAGGGCCATGACGTCGACATCTTCGATCCCTTCTGTGAACACCTGTTGGTGCGTCTGCTGGACAAGCATGACCAGCCGGGTGAAGTGATCGGCACCTACCGGGTCTTGACACCGGAAGCGGCCCGCCGCGCCGGGGGCCTCTACACCGAGACCGAATTCGACCTGACCCGGCTGCGCAGCCTGCGCCCGCGCATGGTGGAACTGGGTCGCTCCTGCGTGCATCCGGACCATCGCAATGGCGGCGCCATCATGGCGCTGTGGGGCGCCCTGACCGAGTTCATGATCCGCAATGACCTGGACACGATGATCGGCTGCGCCAGCATCAGCATGCGCGATGGCGGCCACTATGCCGCCAGCATCTGGAAGCAGCTGGAAGGCCGGCACATGGCCGACATCGAATGGCAGGTGCGGCCGCGGCTGCCGCTGCCGGTGGACGAGCTGCGCCAGGACCTGACGGTGGAACCGCCGCCGCTGATCAAGGGCTACCTGCGCTGCGGCGCCCGGGTACTGGGCCGTCCGGCCTGGGACCCTGACTTCAACACCGCCGACCTGCCGATGATGATGCGCATCAGCGACCTGCCGGCCCGGTATCGCCGCCACTTCCTGGGCGGGGACGCGTAAAGCGTCCCGGGGGCGTCACTGCCCTTCGCCGAACTTGTCGTTCACCAGCGCCGTGATGGCGTCGTGGGCGGCCTGTTCGTCCTCACCTTCCGTCTCCAGTTCCACCTGGGAGCCAATGCCGGCCGCCAGCATCATCACGCCCATGATGCTCTTGGCATTGACGCGACGACCATTGCGGCTGAGGAAGACTTCCGACTTGAACCCACCTGCCAGCTTGGTCAATTTGGCCGAGGCGCGGGCATGCAGCCCCAGCTTGTTGCTGATGGTGAGCGTGGACTTGATCATGAGCAGGAACGTTCAGGCGGAGGGTGGGTCGGCTGTTCACACACGATGCCCTGCAAGCCGCCCTGGCTGGCGCGCTGCATCAGCGCCTCCAGCCCTTCGCCGGCATAACAGAGCGAACGCCACAGCATAGGCACATTCACACCTGCCAATACCTTGACCTGTTCGCCCTGCAGACGCAGCGCTGCATTGGACGGGGTGGCGCCATAGACATCGGTCAACACCAGGGTCTGCACATGTCCGGAGGCCAGGATCAGGGCCCGGGCGCGCGCTTCCACCTCGTCGGCGCCCATATCGGGCGTCACGTCCAGCACGCTCAACTGCAGCGAGCAATGCGGGAAGGTGTGCTCGGCCACCTCTTTCAAGGCGGACGCAAGTGGCGCGTGGGCGATCAATAACAAGCCGGACATGGATCCATTATCGCCATTCGTCCCATTGAAGGTGCGAGACGCGCCCGCACACCGGCCAACATAATGGGGAATGATCTTCCTGACGTTCACGGGCCGATCGCCGGCCGCCCCGCCCCCTGGAACGCGTCATCATGCGCCAGGTACAAGCCCGCGGCTGACCGCCGTCGGACTGAGGGCGCTGATGGCGCTGATGGTGCTGACCGCTTTCGGAACGGCTTGCACGCCTGCCCTGGACTGGCGGCAGGTCACGCCCGAAGGCGCCGGTCTTCAGCTGATGTTTCCCTGCAAGCCGGAGCGGGAGTCCCGCTCCCAGCCCGGCCCCTCCGGCGCCCCGATGACGGTGCAGACCGCCAGCTGCAAAGCGGGGCAAGGCCAGTACTCACTGACGTGGGTCGACCTCGGCGATGCCACCCAGGTGTCGGCCGCGCTGCAGCGAATGCGCGACCGCATGGGCCAGCTGCTGGCCCCGGGACCGACGGCTGACCTGAAACTCCGGGGCATGACCCCTCTGCCGGCCGCCGGCCAGCAACGTTTCTCCGCCCGACCGGGGGAGCCCTCCCAGGTGGTCCGACAGGCCGTGTTTGCCAGAGGTACGCGGGTCTATCAACTCCTGATGCAAAGCAGCCGGCCTGACGACGAGGCCTGGGATGTCTTCGTCAGCTCTATCGCCCTGGCGCCGCAGTGAGCGCTCCACAATCTCCGCCCATGACTTCACAAGCGACGACGCCTCCCACCTCCGCAGCCGCGGCGCCTTCCGCCCCCTCAGCGCCCATGGCGCTGCAAGGCGTGCGGGTGCTGGACCTCTCCCGCGTGCTGGCCGGGCCCTGGTGCAGCCAGACCCTGGCCGACCTGGGCGCCGATGTGATCAAGGTCGAACGTCCGCCTTCCGCCGGCCACCCGGGCGGCGACGACACCCGCGGCTGGGGCCCGCCCTACCTGAAGGACACCGAGGGCGGGGATACGTCCGAGGCAGCCTATTACCTCGGTGCCAACCGCAACAAGCGCTCGATCGCGATCGACATCGCCCAGCCGCAGGGTCAGGCGCTGATCCGGGAACTGGCGGCCCAGTCGGACGTGCTGCTGGAAAACTACAAGGTCGGCGACCTGGCCCGTTACGGCCTGGACGCTCCGGCGCTGCTGGCACTCAATCCACGCCTGGTCTTTTGCTCGGTCACCGGCTTCGGTCAGAGTGGTCCTTACAGCGACCGCGCGGGATATGACTATGCGGTGCAAGGCCTGGGCGGCCTGATGAGCGTCACCGGCGAGCGGGATGCGCTGCCGGGCGGCGGGCCGCAGAAGGTGGGCGTTGCCGTGGCCGACCTGTTCACCGGCATGTATGCGACGGTGGCCATCCTGGCGGCGCTGCGCCACCGGGACGCCACCGGCCAGGGGCAGGTCATCGACATGGCCCTGCTGGACACCCAGGTGGCGATGCTGGCGAACCTGGGCGCCAACTACCTCTGCACCGGCCAGGCACCCCGGCGAATGGGCAATGCGCATCAGAACATCGTCCCGTACCAGACCTTCCAGGCCACGGACGGCCACCTGATCGTGGCGGTCGGCAACGACCGTCAATTCGCCAAGTTCTGCGAGATCCTGGGCCACCCCGACTGGGCGCAGGACGCACGCTTTGCCACCAATGCCCAGCGTGTGCGCCATCGCGACGTCCTCGTGCCGCTGCTCGCCGAGTGCATCGCCACCCAGCCGCGCCAGCACTGGCTGACCGCGATGGAAGCCGCCAAGGTACCCGGCGGTGCCATCAACGATCTGGCGGAGGTGTTCGACGATCCGCAGGTCCACCATCGCGGCATGGTGGTGCCGATGGACCATCCCCTCACCGACCGGCTGCGTCTGGTGGGCAGCCCGATGAAGCTTTCCGCCACCCCGGTGGCGTACCGCTTGCCCCCTCCGCTGCTGGGACAACATACCGAGGCCATCCTGGCGGAACTGGGCCACACGGCCGACACCATTGCCGCCTGGCGCCAGCAAGGAGTGATTGCATGAGTCTGCCCGCGAACCCACCGAAGTCGCCAACATCGCCGACCTCGCCAAGCGCGCCGAGTTCCCCCAATGCGCCGGTTGCGCCGGCTGCGCCCAATGCGCCAGAGGTGTCGAAAGCGTCACCCGCCCCGCGCGGGGCCGCCATCGTGCTGGTCCACGGCGCCTGGGGCGGCGCCTGGGTCTGGCAGCGGGTGCTGGGTCCCCTGCGCGAGGCGGGTCACCGGGTGTTTGCGGTGAGCCTGAGCGGCGTCGGCGAGCGCGCCCATCAGCCGTCGAAGGACATCACGCTGCAGACCCATATCGATGATGTGAAGGCGGTGATCGACTGCGAGGAGCTGACGGACGTCGTCCTGGTCGGCCACAGCTACAGCGGCATGGTGATCACCGGGGTGGCGGACCAGATGCGGGATCGCATCGCCCAGCTGGTGTATCTGGATGCGGTCGTGCCGCTGCCTGGCGAATCCTGGTCCAGCCGACACACGGAAGAGACGCGGCAGCAGCGCCGGGCGCTGATCCAGGCCCATGGCCATCTGCCGGACACGCCGCCGCAGGGCATGGGCCTCAATGCCGACGACTTTGCCTGGGTGGAGCGCCGCCAGCGGCCGCATCCCGGGGGCGTCTATGACAGCCCGCTGTCCTTTGATGCCACCGCCTGGCAGGCGCTGCCCAGGACCTTCATTGACTGTAACCGTCCGGCCCTGCTGACCATTGCCGACTTCCGGAAACGGGTCCGGGAACAGCCAGGATGGCAGGTGTTCGAAATTCCGACCGGCCACGACGCGATGATCTCCGCCGCGCCTGCGCTGCTGGACATCCTGTTGCCGTTGGCGGCCTCGCAAATCGCCGCACAGGCGACTGTTTCACCCGGAACAGCGTCTCCATCCGCCCCCGGCCAGGCCTCGACGCGCTGACGCTTCCAGGCGTCAGCGCTGCCCAGGAAAAGTGCGCCATCCCACGTTCGCCAACCTGTTCGCTCTCCGCATTTCGTGAGAAATTCACGGTGTAACAGGGCGTGTCAAATGTACACCGAGTCGGGGGATGGACGCTGTTCAGCCCGCTCGGAACCATGGCGCCCTCTGACCGCGGCGGCCGATCGCGGCATAAATCACAAAAACCTCGAGAAGCCATGCCCAGCTCACCCCCGAACGCTGCAGGGACAGCCGCCGCCAATGACATGGCGTCGCGGATGAACGACGCCCAGTGGGGAGAGATCGTCCAGCAGCTGGGCGCGGAGATCGCCGGGCCGCTGAGCACTGCCCTGGAGCGCATCCAGGAGCTGATCAGCACCGGCCAGATCGACCGTCAGGGGCTGCGGGTGCTGCGGGAGTCGGTGGCCCAGGCCCGCGAAGCCGGCATGGTGACGCAGCAGCTGTCTCGTCTGGCGTCCGGGCGGCTGCGGCTCTCCCGCGAGCGGGTGCACCTGACGCAGGTGATGCGCGGCGTGCTGGCCCAGCGCAGCCGGGAAACCCAGGCGCGCGGCATCCAGGTGCGGCAGATGCTGCAACCGATCGAGATCATGACGGACGGCTCGCTGCTGTTCTCGCTGCTCAATGCGGTGATGGACTGGGCGCTGTGCAACACCCATTCATCGCTCGAGATGCGGCTGGATGTGACGCCGTGGCCGGCCAAGGCCCGGCTGGTCTGCCGGTTTGCCCACCGCTCGCTGGATCTGGGCAGCGCGCCGACGGTGACCTTGTCGGACACACCGGAATCGCTGAACTCGCTCACCTGGCGGCTCATCGAGCAGACCGCACTGACGATGGGCGTGCTGCCCCTGCGCGAAGACGAAGCGGGCATCACCCTGCTGACGCTGGAGTTTCCGCACATTGCGACCGAAGAGCGCCCGGGACCGTCCGCGGCCGCGGGAACGTCCTCGCAGTCGCCGTCTCCAGGTGGCGTGGGCGCGGCAAACGGCGGGGGTTCGGGCAGCGGTGGCAGCGGTGGCGGTCTGCGCGGCGTGTCGAGCAGCGCCAGTGGCGCCAGCGGCACTGGTGTGAGCGGCTCGGCGCACGGTTCCGCCTACACACCGTCGCACTTGCCTTCGCAATCGCCGTCGCTCACGCCCTCCTTCTCTCCGTCCCGCTCGCCCTCGGTCTCCCAACTGCTGGACCAGGGCGACTCACTGCCTGGCCACAACTCCAAGCCCTTGGCGGGTTGCCATCTCTTGATCATCTCGGCTCGCAAGGACGTGCGCCAGGAGATCCAGGACGCGGTGCGCCACATGGGACTGATCATCGACACCGTCGGATCGATGAACGAGGCTCTCGCCTTCTGCGAGGAAGGCCTGCCGCACGGCATCGCCTTCGAGCAGTCGCTGCACGGCGCCGACTTCGACCGCCTGCATGCCGACATCACCGCCGAGGTGCCCGGTTTCAGCTTCATCGAGGTGCGGGACGGCGAGCAGCCGACCCAGCTCTCCACCGCCACGCCGGACCGGCTGGCTCGCATCGCCCGCAGCAACCTGACAGATGCGTTGCCCTCGGTGCTGCTGTTCGAGCTGTCCAAGGCGATCTGATCCGCCATTCGCCATTCGCCCTGCAGTCCTGCATCCCGGCGCCTCGATCGGCTGGAGCGCGCGCCTTCTCCGAGTACCCGGTTTCGCCGCGTGTCCGGCTTTGACCGTGCGCAGGCACGGCCGGGGCGGCCTGTCCTACACTTGGGCGCATGAACAAGCTGCCTCGCTGGACTCTTCCCGTGGTGCTAGGCGTCGCCCTTGCGGCGGGCGCCGGCTTTGCTTTCAGGGGCTCGTTGTCGCGCGACACCGCCCCGCCGGTGAGTTATGTGCTGCTGGATGGCTCCCGCCACGACTCGCAGCAGGCCTGGGCCGGCAAGGTGATGCTGGTCAACTTCTGGGCCACCTCCTGCACGACCTGCGTGAAGGAAATGCCGCAGGTGGTCGCCACCTATCAGAAGTACAAGGACAAGGGCTTCGACACCCTGGCCGTGGCCATGAGCTACGACCCGCCCGCCTACGTTTCCAACTTCGCGGAGACGCGGCAGCTGCCGTTCAAGGTGGCGATGGACAGCACCGGCGACATCGCCCGCAGCTTTGGCAAGGTGCAGCTCACACCAACCACCTTCCTCATCAACAAGCGGGGCGAGATCGTCAAACGCTTTGTCGGTGAACCCGACTTCGACGCGCTGCACGCCACCATCGAGAAGCTGCTCGCCGAAGGCTGAGCCCACCCGCTTCAACCCTGGCCGTGCGCCTCCCGCGCAGGCCTCGCATCGCGACGCGGGCCTAGGGGGAAGCCCACCCCCTTTGCAGATCTTTTCCTGAGGGACACCAGGGCGTCGCCGCCCGATACTAGGGTGTACACAGGTGCCCAGCCGGTTCGGTTCCGTGGAAGGTATTCCCCTTCCGCGCGCCCTGCCGAACGAGCCAGCGGCCGCTTTTCCCCGCAGTCTTTCTGAACTGGCCCCGCCCGTGCCAGAGGGACTGCCTCGACCGTATGCCCCAGGACCCACGACGGCCCGCATGAAAACGACTCAGACCCGCCTTCCGTCTCTCTTCGTTGCCACCTCCACTGCGATGGAGGCCAATCGCCTCGCATCCGCCGGTCAGCACCGACCGCGGGTCCGATCCCAGTCCGGCAAAGCCGCCCCGTGGATCCTTGCCGTCGTCCTGCTGGCCGCTGCTGCCGGGGGCTGGTGGTGGTGGAAGGGTCGGGACGGGATGACCGGGGCGGGCGGTTCCCATGCGGCCGGTGGCGCGGGCGGACCCGGCGCAGCGTCCGGCGCCGGCGGCCCGGGCGGCCCTGGGGCCCCAGGGGGCGCCGCCGGCAATCGCCGCTTCGCCGCCAACCGCGTGCAACCCGTCTCGGTCGCCCAGGCCCGGCTGCAGGACATCCGCCAGACCGCTTCGGCCATCGGCACCATCACCGCGTCCAACACGGCGGTCGTGCGGGCGCAGGTGAGCGGCGTGCTGCAGGCGCTGCATTTCAAGGAAGGTCAGCAGGTCCAGGCCGGCCAGCCACTGGCACAGATCGACCCGCGCGCCTTCCAGGCGACGCTGGCCCAGGCCGAAGGCACGCTGGCGCGGGACAAGGCCCAGCTGGACAACGCCCGCATCGACCTGGCCCGCTACAAGGACCTGGTGGCCAAGGATGCGATGGCCCGCCAGACGCTGGACACCCAGGAGGCCACCGTCCGCCAGTTGGAAGGCACCGTCAAGGCCGACCAGGCCAGCGTGGACAGCGCCCGGCTGCAGGTCACCTACACCCGGGTGATCGCACCGATCAGCGGCCGCGTCGGCCTCAAGCAGGTGGACATCGGCAATGTGGTGCAGACCGGTGACACGGCGGGCGTGGTGAGCATCACCCAGACGCGTCCGATCGCATTGACCTTCGCGGTGCCGTCGTCGTTGCTGCCGCAGATCACGCCCCGGCTGAAGGCGGGCACGCCGATGACGGTCGAGGCCTGGAGCCGAGACGGCAAGACGCGCCTGGCGACCGGCAAGCTGGCGACGGCGGACAACGCCATCGACCTGGCCACCGACACGATCAAGCTCAAGGCCCTGTTCCCGAACGACGACGATGCCCTCTATCCCAACCAGTCGGTGAGCGTGCGGCTGCAGCTGGCCACGCTGGAAAACCAGCTGGCGGTGCCGTCCGCCGCGGTCCTGCGCGGCGCGCAAGGGTTCTACGTCTATGTGGTGAACGACGACAACAGCGTCGCCACCCGTGTGGTGCAGACCGGCGCGGTGGACGGTGACTGGACAGCCATCGACGGGGCGGTCAAGCCGGGCGAACGCATCGTCATCGACGGGGTGGACCGGCTGCGTGAAGGCGCGAAGGTCGAGGTGATTGCGGCGGATCCGAAGCTGCGGGCCGGTGCCAATGCGGCGCCACGTCGGCAGCGCGGCGCGAGTGGTGCAGGCGACGCAGGCGGTGCAGGCGGCGCCCGGGGTGCTTGGGGCGCTGCCTCCGGCGCGGCGTCCGGTGCACGCCCGGCCACGCCGGCGGATGGCGCGATGCGCCCGGGGGCCGGCGCCACGGGCACGACAGGCACGACAGGTACCACGGGCACGGCGGGAACCACCGGCCGCCCAGCCGCCGACGGCGCCAGCGCTCAGGTCAGCGCAGACCGTCCCGCCTGGCTGGACCGCCTGCCGCCGGACGTCGCCGAGAAGGTGATGAAGATGAGCCCCGCTGAGCGGGAGGCCTGGATCGCCGAACGCCGCGCCCAGCGTCAGTCCGCCCGCGGTGCCTCCGGCGCCAGCGGTCAGTGACCCCGCGCCCCGATCGAGAGTTGCGGCGATGAACCCGTCACGTCCCTTTATCCAGCGGCCGGTAGCCACCTCGCTGCTGATGCTCGCCATCCTGCTGGCGGGGTTGCTGGCCTACCGGCTGCTGCCCCTGTCGGCGCTGCCGGAGGTGGACTACCCCACCATCCAGGTCACGACGCTGTACCCCGGCGCCAGTCCGGACGTCATCTCCACCACGGTGACCGCGCCCCTGGAGCGGCAGTTCGGCCAGATGCCGGGCCTGAGCCAGATGACCTCGGCCAGCTCCGGCGGGGCGTCGGTCATCACGCTGCGGTTCTCGCTGGGCCTGTCGCTGGACGTGGCCGAGCAGGAGGTGCAGGCCGCCATCAATGCCGGCAGCAACCTGCTGCCCAGCGACCTGCCCATGCCGCCGGTCTACAGCAAGGTCAACCCGGCGGATGCCCCGGTGCTGACGATTGCAGTGACCTCGCCCTCGCTGCCGGTCATCAAGGTGCATGACCTGGTGGAAAACCGGCTCGCGCCCAAGCTCTCCCAGGTGGACGGCGTCGGTCTGGTGAGCATCGCGGGTGGCCGACGCCCTGCCGTGCGCATCCAGGCCAATCCTCGGGCGCTGGCGGCACTGGGTCTGTCGCTGGACGACGTGCGCAGCGCCATCGCCGCGGCCAACGTCAATCAGGCCAAGGGCAGCTTCGACGGCTCGCAGCGGGCTTCCACCATCGACGCGAACGACCAGCTCCGCTCCGCCGCCGAATACCAGGACCTGATCGTGGCCTGGAAGAACGGCAGCCCGCTGCGGCTGCGGGACGTGGCCGAGATCGTGGACGATGCGGAGAACCTTCGCCTGGCCGCCTGGGCGGACGTGCCCTGCGGCGCGTCCAACGATCCAGCGGCGAACGCGGACTGCGGCGCAGCCCGGGGTCACGCCGCTGACGCTTCGGGCCGCTCTGGCACGTCGGGCTCGCCCGCTACGACCGACACCGCCGCTGCATCGACCCAAGACACTGCCGCCGCGCCGCGTTCGCTGGCCCAGGGTGTGATCCTCAATGTGCAGCGCCAGCCCGGTGCCAACGTCATCCAGACGGTGGACCGCGTCAAGGAACTGCTGCCCAAGCTGCAGGCCACCCTCCCCGCCTCGGTGGACGTGCAGGTGCTGGCCGACCGCACCACCACCATTCGCGCCTCGGTGGACGACACCCAGTTCGAACTGCTGCTGGCGATCGTCCTGGTGGTGATGGTCATCTTCATGTTCCTGCGCAGCGCCAGCGCCACCCTGATTCCCAGCGTGGCGGTGCCGCTGTCGCTGGTGGGTACCTTCGGCGTGATGTACATGGCCGGGTTCTCGATCAACAACCTGACCCTGATGGCGCTCACCATCTCCACCGGCTTTGTGGTGGACGACGCCATCGTGATGATCGAGAACATCGCCCGCTTCGTGGAGGAAGGCGATTCGCCGATGGAGGCGGCCTTCAAGGGCTCCAAGCAGATCGGTTTCACCATCATCTCGCTGACGGTCTCGCTGATTGCGGTGCTGATCCCGCTGCTGTTCATGGGCGACGTGGTGGGCCGCCTGTTCCACGAATTCGCGATCACGCTGGCGGTAGCCATCCTCATCTCTGCCTTTGTGTCCCTGACCCTGACGCCGATGATGAGTGCCCGGCTGCTCAAGCCGGAGAGCCAGCACCAGCCGTCGCGCCTGGGCCGCTGGACCGCCGACCGGTTCGACCGGCTGATCCAGTCCTACGGCCGCGGCCTGAACTGGGTGCTGGACCGTCCGGCGCTGACCCTGCTGGGCTTCTTCGCCACGTTGGCGTTGACCGCGCTGCTGTATGTGCTGGTGCCCAAGGGCTTCTTCCCGGTACAGGACACAGGACTGGTGCAGGTCATCACCGAGGCGACGCAGACCACCTCCTTCGATGCGATGGGGGAGCGCCAGCGCCGTCTGGCCGAGGCCTTCCTGAAGGACCCGGATGTGGACCACATCACCTCCTTCATCGGGGTGGACGGCTCCAACACCTCGCTGAACACCGGCCGCATGCAGATCACCCTCAAGCCGTTTGCGCAGCGGCACAGCAGCGCGACGGAAGTGATCGCCCGGCTGACCGAGGTCAACCGGCGGGTGCCCGGCATCACCGCCTACATGCAGCCGGTGCAGGACCTGACCATCGAGGACCGCGTCTCCAAGACCCAGTACCAGTTCCTGATCAGCTCCCCCGATGCCACCGACCTGGCGACGGCCAATGAAGCGCTGCTGACGCGTCTGCGCGCCCTGCCTCAACTGACCGATGTGGCCAGCGACCTGCAAAACCAGGGCTTGCAGGCCTGGGTGCAGATCGACCGGGAAGCGGCGGGCCGTCTGGGAGTGACCGTGGCGGCCATCGACACCGCGCTCTACAACGCCTTCGGCCAGCGGCTGATCTCGACCATCTACACCCAGTCCAGCCAATACCGGGTGGTGCTGGAGGCCGGGCCGGAGTTCCGCACCGGCCCGCGCGCGCTGGAGAGCCTGTATGTGCCGGGCAGCACCACCACCACCACCAACGGCGTGAGCACCACCACCTCGGTGCAGGTGCCGCTGAGTTCGGTGGCGCAGATCCAGGAGCGTCCGGCGGCGCTGGCCATCAACCATGTGGCCCAGTTCCCGGCGGCCACCATCAGCTTCAACCTGCCACCGGGCGTGGCCCTGGGCGACGCGGTCAAGGCGATCAAGGCCGAGCAGGCGCAACTGGACCTGCCGGTGAGTGTCGAGACCAGCTTCCAGGGCGCGGCCGAAGCCTTCAGCAATTCGCTCTCCAGCACGCTGCTGCTGATCCTGGCGGCGGTGGTCACGATGTACATCGTGCTGGGGGTGCTCTATGAGAGCTACATCCATCCGCTGACCATTCTTTCCACGCTGCCTTCCGCCGGGGTGGGTGCGCTGCTGGCGCTGCTGCTGGGCGGGCTGGACCTGGGCATCATTGCCATCATCGGCATCGTGCTGCTGATCGGCATCGTGAAGAAGAACGCGATCATGATGATCGACTTCGCGCTCGAAGCCGAGCGCGAGCAGGGCATGGCGCCGCGGGATGCCATCTACCAGGCCTGCCTGCTGCGCTTCCGGCCCATTCTGATGACCACGATGGCGGCCCTGCTGGGCGCCCTGCCGCTGATGCTGGGCACCGGGGTCGGCCATGAGCTGCGGCATCCGCTGGGGGTGACGATGGTCGGTGGCCTGATCGTGAGCCAGTTGCTGACGCTGTTCACCACGCCGGTGATCTATCTGGGCTTCGCCGGTCTGGCGCAGCGCTGGCGGGACCGGCAGTCCCGCAAGGCGGGCCGCCCGACCGGTGAGGCTGCGAGGACTGGCGCTGTTGCAGGTGCAGGTGCAGGTGCGCCTTCGGCCGACGACCAGGGGGCGCGATGAACATCTCCGCGCCTTTCATTGCGCGGCCGGTGGCGACCACGCTAATCACCATCGGCATTGCGCTGGCCGGCATCCTGGGCTTCCAGCTACTGCCGATCGCGCCTCTACCGCAAGTCGACTTTCCGACGATCTCGGTGTCCGCCTCCCTGCCGGGCGCCAGCCCGGACACGATGGCCGCCACAGTGGCCACCCCGCTGGAGCGGGCGCTGGGCAGCATTGCCGGGGTGACGGAAATCACCTCGCGCTCGTCCCAGGGATCGGCCAACATCGTCCTGCAGTTCGACCTGAGCCGGGACATCAACGGTGCCGCGCGCGACGTGCAGGCGGCCATCAATGCCGCCCGTTCGCTGCTGCCGACCGGCATGCCCAGCAATCCCACCTACCGCAAGGTCAATCCGGCGGATGCGCCGATCATGATCCTGGCGCTGACTTCGCAGACCCTGAGCCGCGGCCAGATGTATGACGCGGCTTCCACCGTCCTGGCCCAGCGACTGGCGCAGGTGGAAGGCGTGGGTCAGGTGAATGTGGGCGGTGGCGCGCTGCCGGCCGTGCGGGTGGAACTCAACCCCGACAAGCTGGCCGCCAACGGCATCTCCCTGGATGCCGTGCGCACCGCCATCAGCAGCACCAATGCGAACCGGCCCAAAGGCTCGGTGGAAGAAGACGGCCGCTACTGGCAGATTGGCGCCAATGACCAGGCCCGCACCGCCGCGGACTATGCGCCGGTGGTGCTCTCCTACCGCAATGGCGCGGCGCTGCGGCTGCGCGATGTCGGCGAGGTGGTGGATTCGGTGCAGGACGTGCGCAACTACGCCGCCTCCAACCGTCAACCCGCGATCCTGATGTTCATCCAGAAGGAGCCGGGCGCCAACATCATCGAGACGGTGGGCCGCATCCGCGAGCTGCTGCCGCATCTGCAGGCCTCGATTCCGCCGTCCATCGAGCTGAAGGTGATCAGCGACCGCACGCCCACCATCCGCGCCTCGCTGGAGGAAGTGGAACGGGCGATGGCGGTGTCGGTGGGGCTGGTGATTCTGGTGGTGCTGCTGTTCCTGCGCAGCTGGCGGGCGACGCTGCTGCCAGCGGTGGCGGTGCCGGTGTCGCTGGCGGGCACCTTCGGCATCATGTACCTGTGCGGCTACAGCCTGGACAACCTCTCGGCCATGGCGCTGACGGTGGCGACCGGCTTCGTGGTGGACGACGCCATCGTCGTGCTGGAGAACATCTCCCGCTACATCGAACAGGGCTATGCCCCCCGGGAGGCCGCACTCAAAGGGGCCAAGGAAATCGGCTTCACCGTCATCTCCATCAGCCTCTCGCTGGTGGCGGTGTTCATTCCCATCCTGCTGATGGGCGGGGTGGTGGGCCGGCTGTTTCGGGAATTCGCAGTGGTGCTGTCGGCGTCGATTCTGGTGTCGATGGTCGTCTCCCTGACGACCACGCCGATGATGGCTTCCCGCGTGCTGCGCGCCCGCAAGGAGACGGCGCCATCAGTCCCGACGCGCCGCCCCTCGCGGCTGGCGCGCTGGGCGGGCGGCTTCAGCCGGGGTCTGTCGCGCGGCTACCGCCGCAGCCTGATGTGGACGCTGCGTCATCAGCCGGTGGCGCTGCTCTCGCTGCTGGCGGTGGTGGCGGTGAACGTCTACCTCTATGGCGCCATTCCCAAGACCTTCTTCCCTCAGCAGGACACCGGTGTGCTCTTCGGCGGCGTGCAGGCCGACCAGGGCAGCTCCTTCGGCATGATGCGGGCACGGGTGGACCGGTTCATGGACATCATCCTGTCCGACCCGGCGGTGCAGAACGTCAACGGCAGCACCTCCGGCGGCAACTCCGCCAATTTCTACATCACCCTCAAGCCGCTGGCCGAGCGCAAGATCTCGGCCGACGGTGTGGTGAATCGCCTGCGGGACAAGATGGCGCATGAGCCGGGCGCCAACCTCTTCCTGGTGCCGGTGCAGGACATCCGCATCGGCGGCCGGCAGTCCAATGCCCAGTACCAGTTCACCCTGCAGGCGGACGACCTGGAGGTGCTGCGCACCTGGGAACCGCGGGTGCGCAATGCGCTCTCGCAACTGCCCGAACTCACCGACGTCAACACCGACCAGCAGGACAAAGGCATCCAGACCACGCTGGTGATTGATCGTGAAGCGGCGGCGCGGCTGGGCATCACCGTCAGCAACATCGACACCACGCTGAGCAACGGCTTCAGCCAGCGGCAGGTGGGCGTCATCTACAACCCGCTGAATCAGTACCGGGTGGTGATGGAGCTGGCGCCGGACTACCTGAAGGGCCCGGAAACGCTGAAGAAGCTGTACGTGACCAGCAGCAGCGGCGCGCAGGTGCCGCTGTCCGCCTTCACCCGCGTGGAGACGACCAACACGCCGCTGTCGGTCAACCATCAGGGCGGCACCCCGGCGTCCACCATCAGCTTCAACCTGCCGCCGGGCGTCTCACTGTCGCAGGCGACCGACGCGATCAACAACGCCATGGCGGAGCTGGGTGTGCCGGTGTCGCTGCGCGGCACCTTCGCCGGCACCGCCAATGCGTTCCAGGACGCGCTGAAGTCACAGCCGCTGCTGATCGGGGCGGCCATCATCGCCATCTATCTGGTGCTGGGCATGCTGTATGAGAGCCTGGTGCATCCGGTGACCATCCTCTCCACACTGCCCTCGGCCGGGGTGGGGGCGCTGCTGGCGCTGATGATGTTCAACACCGAGTTCTCGATCATTGCGTTGATCGGGGTGATCCTGCTGATCGGCATCGTGAAGAAGAACGCGATCATGATGATCGACTTCGCCATCGCCCGGCAGCGCACCACGGCGCATCTGTCGGCGGGCGCGGCGATCTTCCGGGCGGCCAAGCTGCGCCTGCGACCCATCCTGATGACCACCTTCGCGGCCATCTTCGGGGCGGTGCCGCTGGCCGTGGGCAGTGGCGATGGTGCCGAGTTGCGCCAGCCGCTGGGCATCGCCATCGTCGGCGGCCTGATCCTGAGCCAGTTGCTGACCCTCTACACCACGCCGGTGGTGTTCGTGCTGATGGAGCGGCTGCGCCAGCGCCTGCTGCGCCTCCGTCTGCGACTGCGTCGCCGCTCGTCCGGGGCCGGTCCGTCGTCGGGCCCCACACCGCCTTCCGCTTTGTCTGCCGAGCCGCCTGCGGCTCCGTCCCTCCAGGGTTGAGAGATCCATGAAGATCCGTTGCTTTGATTTGACTGCTGTTTCCGCCGCCCGCGCGCCGGCGCTGGCATTGCTGACCCTGGCGCTGGCGACCGCACTGGGCGGCTGCGCCATCACCCGGAAGGATCCACCCCCACCGGTCACCGCGCCGGCCGAGTACAAGGAGACCGACCTCTGGCGTCACGCGCAGCCCGGCGCGGCGGAGGCGGTGCCCCCGTCCTGGTGGACCTTGTTCAATGACCCGGTGCTGAACGACCTGCAGGCGCGACTGGTGATCGGCAACGAAACCCTCAAGGTCTCGATTGCGCAGGTGGCCAGCGCCCGCGCCGCGGTGGACGCCAGCAGTTCGGCGCTGCTGCCGTCCCTGTCCCTGGGGCTGAGCGGCACGCGCAGCGCGAGCCCGGACGGCAGCGTCAGCGGCGGCTCGATCAGCCGCGGGCCGACCAACAGTGCGCAGCTCTCGCTCAGCACGAGCTGGGAGGCGGATCTCTGGGGTCGTCTGCGACTGGCCAGCGAAGGGGCGCAAGCCACGCTGCAGGCGAGTGCGGATGACCTGGCGGCCGCGCGGCTATCGGCGCAGACCACTTTGGCGCAGAGCTATTTTTCGCTGCGCACGGCCGAAGCCCAGGAGGCGCTGTACGAGCGCAGCGTGAAGTCGTATGAGCGCTTTCTGTCGTTGACCGAAGCGCGGTATCAGGGCGGCGTGGCGGCCCGCAGTGATGTGCTGCAGGCGCAGACGCAATTGCGGTCGGCGCAGGCGCAGCTGCTGGAGACGCAGGCCACCCGCGCGCAGCTGGCGCACGCCATTGCGGTGCTGCTGGGGCTGCCGCCGTCGGCGCTGGAGCTCAGTGCCAATGCCACCTTGCCGGCACCGCCGGGGGTGCCGCGCATGGTGCCGTCCGAGCTGCTGGAGCGGCGCCCGGATATTGCGGCGGCCCAGCGACGGGTGGCGGCGGCCTATGCGCAGATCGGGGTGGCGGATGCGGCGTTTTATCCGTCGCTGTCGTTATCGGCGAGTGGGGGCTATCGCAGCAGCACCTTGTCGAATCTGGTGAGTGCGCCCAACCTGTTCTGGTCGATCGGGCCTTCGCTGGCGCTGTCGATTTTCGACAATGGTCAGCACAAGCTCGCCAGTGCGCAGGCGCGGGCCAGTGCGGATTCGGCGGTGGCGACCTATCGGCAGACGGTGCTGACGGCGATGCAGGAAGTGGAAGACAACCTGATCCTGGCGGACCGGCTGGCTCGCGAGGCGCAGTTGCAGCAGGAGGCGGTGGACTCGGCGCAGCGCAATCTGGGGCTGGTGACGGAGCAGTATCGGGCCGGGACGGTGAGCTTTCTGGAAGTGACGACGGCGCAGAACAGTGCGTTCAGCGCGGAGGCGTCATTGCTGTCCATCCGGAATCGGCAGCTTGCCGCGGTGAACCTGCTTCTGAAAAACATCGCTGGCCGCTGGATGCCAGCATCGGGCTGAGACGCGAGTCCGCGCGAGCGACGGGTGAAACGATGCGCGCGAATCATTTCTCCCGGCATTGATCCAGAAGTTCACGGATTTTCCTGTCGTAGATGCTCTTCGCCGACGCCGATTGCATGCCCTTGTCCAGGATTAGCCGCTTTCCGGCAGGTGTCGCAGCGAACGTTTCTAGCTCCCGATACTCAGCATCTGAAAACGTGGGCAATGACTCTGGCGCTCTTTCGCCTACAGCGAGATAGATCTGAAGCAGTCCGTACTTTGCATACTTTTCGCCGACCGGTGTCGCGAAGAACTGGTCTGCCGCAGACAAGTCCTGAGGTGCGAGGACGGAGGTCATAGCCTCGTTCACGGCGTCATGAAAGGCGGTCGGCTTAAGAGCCTGAATGCATGCCGCTTGTCCACTTGAAGTTGTCCCTTTCCGCTCTCCATGCTTCGCTGACAGTTGCATGCCCAGCAACACACCCTGAGCAAAGAAATCTGCAGCCACGGACTGGGCATTGGCCGCGACAGTTGCGGCGCCGAGAACGAATGTGAGAAAACCTTGAAGAAGTGAAACTCTGATCATCATTCATCTAACGTTTGAGTCCATCTGACCTGCTCGGTTTTTTCGAGCCAGTTATTCCTGTAAGACGGCTCGGTTGGGGTGAGTGGGATTGTGCAGCTTGAACTCATGCGGGGTCATGTAATTCAAGCTGCTGTGGGGGCGTACGGCGTTGTAGTGCCGGCGCCAGGCTTCGATGATGACGGAGGCCTCCCTGCGCGATCTGAACCATTCCAGCGACAGGCATTCGTCGCGGAATTTGCCGTTGAAGCTCTCGTCGGCCCCGTTCTGCCAAGGCTTGCCGGGGTCGCTCAGCGCAGTCGCAATGCCGGCCTGGGCGATCCACTCCAGGATGGCGTGACTGACGAATTCCGGGCCGTTGTCCGAGCGCATGAACAGCGGCGCGCCATGCAAGCTGACCAGTCTGGACAGCACCTCAACCACCCGCTTGGATCGAATCGAGCCAGCCACGTCGATGGCCAGACACTCGCGGGTGTACTCGTCGATGACCGTCAGGCATTTGATCTGCTGGCCTTCGGCGGTGGTGTCGAAGACGAAGTCGTAGGCCCAGACCGTGTTGGCCTTGAAGGGCGTGAAGGCCCGGGGCCTGCCTGTGGCGATTCGCCTGCGTGGCCGCTTCTTGGGCAGCAGCAGCCCCGCCTGACGCCACAGCCGGTGCGTGCGCGACCAACCCAGCTCGAAGCCTTGGCGACGCAGAAATATCCGGATACGCCGGTATCCGTAGCGCGGATATTGCGCCGACAGCGTTCGCATCGCTTGCATGACCGGGCCATCCTTGGCCGGCAGGCGCAACTCGTAGCTCAGCGACGAGCGGGAGATCTCGATCAGCCCGCAAGCCCGGCGCTGCGACAGACCTCGCTGGCAGGCGAAGTTGACCTGTTCGCGCCGCGCATGCGGGCTCACCATTTTTTTGCATTGATCTCCTTGAGCACCTCGATGTCGAGATCACGCTCGGCCAGCAGCTTCTTCAGACGGGAGTTCTCCAACTCCAGCGCCTTCAGGCGTTTGACGTCGGCCGCTTCCATCTGTCCGAAGTGCTTGCGCCAGGCATAGATCGTGGGCTCGCTGACCTTGTGTCTTTTCGCGGCCTCGGCCACTGTGGTCCGGTCTGCCTCGCGCAGGATCGTGACCATCTGCTCTTCAGTGAATCGGCTCTTTCTCATGGGCTCCTCGTGGATTGGGAGCCATCTTCCTAGAAATCATTGGTCCGAAGAAACCGGGCAGGTCACATCCGCCCGCGGAAACCGGCGAAGCCCGCTGTAGCAGGTCGGGTGCAACGAAGGGTTAGGCGGCACTGCTGCGCCGACGGGGCAAGCGAGCCACTAGCCAAACGCCGCCAAGAAGAAACGCCGGATAGACAAGCGCCTCGAACAACGACATCACCATGATGCGGGGCTCGTTTTTGCTTGAATAGTGCATGAGATCACTAATGCGAACAACGACCAAGGGAGCGGCGACAAGAAGGGCAGCCAGCCAGGCCCGACCCGCGTAGAGACGAACGAGCAACCACGACATAACGACTGCCGCGGCAACCGAACCGACAACGGCAGCGCTCATCATCTCGATGTACGGCCGAGGAACGACCCGCGGGAACAAGTACCCGGCGAAGTACAAGGAAGCGTACGCATATACCGTGAAAGCCAGCGCCAAAATCAACAGAAGCGCCATGCTCTTCCAGAGCAGCCTCATGTGCTGTGCCGCCTGACGTTGAAGCTGAGTCACGAGCGGCAACCTGCCAACGCGGGTCGGCTCGAGCGACTGGTTAGAACTCACTTCGTGCCCCTGTTGAGGTGGTGGTGAATGCATGAGCAAGCCTTGCCGGCAGCTCAAGCAGTGCTCTGTCTCCGGGATCTCCGACGAAAGGGACAACTTGAATGTGATCGCGCGGCTGCCGCGCCACCTTGTCCGGTGAATCATCAACCATAAGAATTTGCTCAAGTCGGTAGCCCTGCCCCTGCACTTTCCTCAGGTCTTTCAAGTAGACATAGCTATTCGTCCTGATGTCCACACGCTGCACACAACGCTCGATGGCCCAGGCGAACTTCAACGGCACCCGCTTGCCGAAAACATGCCAGACCACCGCATCGACGTACGGCCTTGAGGCAGATGACCAGACGGCAACGTCAAACTCAGGCCAGATAGCCTCGAGCATGGTTTGCAGATGGGGACGAAGGTAAACAAAGTGGCCGCCAAACTCGAAGTCGGGCGCATGAGCCAGCCTCGCCGCTGCCGCATGGACTAGCGTCTCATCAAGGTCAAAGATCACGAGGCGAGGTTGCATTCCTGAGCCTAAGTTTGGAGCTGAGCCGCGAGCTGCGGCTGGGCACGCAACGCCCAAAATGAGATGAGGGTCTGAAGCCGCCAGCCGTTGCGAGTCGGATCAAGCGACGGGTCGGGTGTCATTTCTTGGCTGCCAGGTCGCATGGCACCATCTGAACTCGCTGCTTCGAGCTGGGCAGCCGGAAAGCAGCCGCTGGTGAGTGTCCACAATCAGCCTGCTTCAGACAATGGTGCAGGCCGCTCGCCGTCCGCGACATCCCCCCCACCGAGAATGTTCGGCACCTCGTAGCCGGCCAAGCGAGCTGCCGCTTGAACATGAGCCGGGACATGCACCAGGAACATTTCAACCGCAGCTTGAAGCTCCGCCGACGTGAACCGCTCCGGGAACATCATGAACGCAACCAGAAACGCGGCGTCGGTCTCCCAGTCAATGAGATGAAATGCGACCTCATCCGCGACCAGCGGCTCCAGTTGTTCCGCAAGCGCGACGCCAAGCGCGTCGTTTGCGTCGCGGGCAGGAACCCCACCCTTGAACAGCGCAGCACGCTCCCCAAAAGCGTCTATGAAAATCTGTGCCACCTTGGCGCGGACTGAGTCGTGGTTGTCCATCTGTGCCCACTTAATGTCGTGGGCATTGGAGCACGGGATTCGGCAGGGTGAAAGTTCCTAGGAGCGAAAGTCGTCCGAGAGCGCGTGTCGGGCGACTGGTTCCAGCAGGAAGCCATCATCGCCGTGCGACCGACGGCAGAGCAGCGGGTTCCGTCATCGGCGGGCAGCTACCGAATTCACGCTGCCTGGCATGAAGCAGCCGGCGGCACACCCACCCGGCTGATGGCTTTGACGACGGGTGTTGAGGGTGCTGCCGTCATCCGGACGAGTTGCCCGCGCCTGTCATCGCTGACTCACGCGGGAATGTCTGCTCCTCATGGGGTTGGAATGGCGCTATCGACCCATTGCGGTCTTAGAGTTCGTTGACACCCGCGCCGCCTGCACCGACCGGCGAGCCCATCCGCATCGAGGTTCACCGCGGTTCGACCACCCTCGCGGTGACGTAGCCGACAGGCACCGCCTATGCGTGCGCTGGGTGTCTCGGCGTTGCTGTGCTGCGAGGAGAACCGCCTGGTAGAGGTTCGTCGGGCGGTCGGATTGGGGTGGCGTGCTGCTCAGGCACTCTTGCGCGAAGGGCATGAGCAGCATCGCAAGGGTGAAAGTCCGAAAATCAACCCGTGCGGCATCTGCGAACATCGCCGAACTATCCCGCTCAGAAGAACATGACAACCTTCCTGATCGACAAGAACAGCGGCCTCTTCCACCACCTCAACGTGTTTCTGATTGCTCTGGAAGGCGTCTTCACGGCGACCAGCTTGGCCGCTGGACAGAGGGTTCAACTGAATCCAGGGGACTTCTCGACCATCGAGGGCTTGGTGTCGAAGATGGACGTGAGGGTTCCGCTCCACGGGCCAATCGCTACGGCCATCCAGGATCGCACTCCAGACGTGATTGAGATCACGGTGTTGCCAACTCCGCCCTCGCCGCCTCGGTTTCGTTTCAACACGAGAGGACTTGTTCGGACCCTCACGATACTGGTTCAGCCGTTCTACGCCAACTACTTTGAACAGCATGTGCCGGAGATTCGAGCTCGCTATGGACGGGACGACAAGGGATGGCCGCCGGTTTGGCAAGCAGCCTGGGCGGTACGCAATGCCATCTCGCACAACGGCAGGGTCTGGTTTAAGTCGCCCGACCATCCGGCCGTCACATGGCGGAGCCTGACTCTTGCGCCTGCCCACAACGGAACCGAGCTCTCGTCGCTCATGAGTCTCGGCGACCTGCTGGTGCTGCTTCTCGATATGGAGGCCGAGCGGACAGGCAAGGCCGTGCCTAACAAATGAGGACGGGCCCGCAGGCCCGCCCAGTTCGGTGCACCAGTTCTCAGCCGAGCGCCGGGCAGAAAGGGGCCCACCTGCTACAAGCGGGCTATGACATCCGGACCGTGCAGGAGCTTCTGGGTCACGCCGATGTGGCCACCACGATGAGTTGCAACCACGTGCTCAAGGTCATCGGCGGAGGGGTTCGCCGCACGATGGATTCGCAAGCGGGTCTAACGAACGGATGACCACCGTCCGGCTGGACTGGCGCAGACTGGTCGTTGGCGGCTGTCGGCTTGTGGCCGACAGCGTGAGGCCATCGAGGTGCCGGAAAGCCGACACTCGTACTGCGAGCAGGGCCTGCAAGGTCAGTGCAGCACCGGCGCATGCTGATGGATCCTCAACTCGATGGGAGACCATCATGGGATCAGCAGCCAACACCCCGTCGCGCGAGCCTTGGAACAAGGGCAAGATCGTTGGCCAGAAGGCACCATTCAAGGTCAAGGACATCTGGGCACTTCGCGTCCGGCTTCAGATGGACAACCGCGTGCGCGAGCTGGCGTTGTTCAACCTCGGCATCGACAGCAAGCTTCGGGGCTGCGACCTCGTCGCGCTCAAGGTACGAGATGTCTGCCACGGTGACACCGTCGCTAGTCGGGCGGTGGTGATGCAGCACAAGACGCAGCGTCCCGTTCAGTTCGAGATCACGCCCGTGACCCGCGATGCCGTGCAGCGCTGGATCAAGCAAGCCGGGCTGAGATCCGAGGACTTCCTGTTCCCGAGTCGCATGCACGCCTCGCCGCATCTGGGCACGCGGCAATACGCCCGAATCCTGGAAGGCTGGGTTGAAGAACTCGGGCTTGATCCTGCCGACTACGGGACGCATTCGATGCGGAGGACCAAGGCGACGCTGATCTATCGGCGGACCAAGAACTTGCGAGCCGTTCAGCTGCTGCTTGGGCACTCCAAGCTGGAGTCGACGGTCCGGTATTTTGGCATCGAAGTGGACGACGCCCTCGAGATTTCGGAGCAGACCGAAATCTGAGAAGCCACCCGGAGGCCGCCGTTTGCCAGAGGCTGGTCGGTTGGCCGCAACGGCTGCTTCCGGGTTCCAGGGCAGGTCGAGCCTCCCGGCCAGCTCCCTGTTAGACGCAGCGCCGCGAATGGCAGCGTTGTGCCCGAAGCGGACATCGGCGCAGGCCTACCAAGCGTCCGGAAAGCTGCTGCTCAACCGGCGAAGTTCAGCGGGCGGAGGGGCCGTCCGCTGCAATGATCGGTTGGGTATCAATTTACGTCGTACTGACATTGGTCGGGCTCCGGCGTAGCTGTGAAACAACCCGCAGGTCGCGTGGGCATGAGGAGCGACTCGCCGCGCGGACACACGTCCGGATTTCCTCGCACGAGTGACCGATTCTTATACCGGCATTGCAAGACGTCCTTCATGTCCTCATCGGCTGACCACATGCGTACGGGTTCTCCGCTCTTTATTTCGATTAGCCAAGCAAGCCGAACCTCACCATCGCGGCTCATCGCAAACACCGCTTGGCACCCAGAGTAATGCCCGCCAATGTCGCCTGTTCTTGGAAAGACCTTCAGCACGAATCCGTGGCCGCCTTCCTCGCCCGCCGAAGCTGGTGGCAGTGCAGCGCTGCAATTCGTGCCAACAGGACGTGGTGCCGCCGCGCCGACGTGACCCGACGCAAGAAGGGCACAAAGCACACCCAACGTGGATTTCACTTTGATCCTCAACTACTAGTTTATCCAGCACGCCGTGCCGGTTAACTCCGAGCGCTGCTGCTTAACCAAGCGCGCGGAGGGCTTGGAAGTTGTTGTTGTCATTGAAAAATCTCCCGTTGACTGTTTATTTATACAGCATTAAATTCGTGCGCAAACCGGCACCCACGTCCGGGACTCTGCCAGCCGTGTGACGCCGAGGCAATCGTGGGTTTTCACCCCACCGAGCGAGGCCCGCCATGTCGAGTGCAGTCGTTGACCTGAGCCAGCGCCGAGGCGAATTGCGGCCGCCGCCAACGGGCGGACTGCCTCCGCTGCGTGCGGTGCGTGCGGTGCGCCTCCTTGACCAGCTGCGCGAGCGCATCCGCTACCTGCACTACAGCCGCAGCACAGAGGACATCTACGTCTACTGGTGCCGGGCGTTCATCCGGTTCCATGGGTTGCGGCATCCGCGCGAGATGGGCGGTACCGAGGTTGAGGCGTTCCTGACCTGGTTGGCGGACGAGCGGCAAGTGGCCAGCGCGACGCACAAGCAGGCCTTGTCGGCACTGCTGTTTCTGTACACGAAGGTGCTGGAACTCAACCTGCCGTGGATCAATCAGATCGAACGCCCACGCGTGCGCCGGAGGCTGCCCGTCGTCCTGAGTCGCGAAGAGGTGTCGGCGGTGCTGGGCGGCATGGTCGGCGAGTTGGGCTTGTTGGCGCGACTCCTCTACGGGACGGGAATGCGCATCAATGAAGCCTTGCAGCTGCAAGTCAAGGATGTGGACTTCGCCCATCAGGCGGTGGTCGTGCGCGCGGGCGAGGGCGGCAAGGATCGCGTCCTGATGCTGCCCCAGGCCCTGGCGCAGCCGCTGCGAGAGCAACTCGCAAGCTCTCGAAGAGTCTGGGCGCAGGAAGTGGCTGCGGGGACGGCAGGCGTCGAGATGCCACACGCCCTGGAGCGCAAGTACCCGCGAGCCGGCGCGTCGTGGGCATGGGTCTGGGTGTTTCCTCAAGACCACCACTCGACCGACCCGCGCAGCGGCGTTGTACATCGGCATCATCTGTACGACCAGACCTTCCAGCGCGCCTTCAAACGCGCCGTCCGGGCCGCGCAGATCGACAGACCTGCCACGCCTCACACGTTGCGTCACTGTTTCGCGACCCACCTCCTGCAAGCGGGCAGCGATATTCGGACCGTGCAGGACTTGCTCGGCCACGCCGACGTAGCGACGACCATGATTTACACCCATGTGCTCAAGGTTGGCGGCGGCGCAGTGCGAAGTCCGCTGGACACACTGCCAGTCACCGGGGAGCTCTGAAGCGGACACTGGTGAGCTACCGCTTCGGGCACTTAGCTGCCGGCCGGGACGGAGGGGCTGCGAAGGCAACAGGTCGCGTTGGGCGCGAGCCGGTCGGCGGCGGCAGTCATTCGGTGGCCCCCTAGCTCGCCGACCCTGATCGGGGCGGCAGGAATCGGAGATGAAGCAGTCGGTCGAGGCTGCCGGCGCTGGATGACCGGTATTCGTCGTCGCCGCCGTTCAGGCCTTCGGCGGCGAACGTCTCAGATCACCCTCAAGCGGACGTTGCCGGTGCGAGGCCTCAATACGCTGCGGCGGTCATTGAATATCCTGGCTACATGAAAGCCGTCTGCCCTCAATGCCATGGAGCGCTTCAGTTCAGCGATGCTTGAGGTCTCTTTGAGGCGCGCTGCTCAGCGCATGCGAAACGTGCTCATCGAAGCGCGGGACCTCCCGTTCAGCCAGGTCGCAGCCCAGCTATCCTCGGACGACGGCCTTCTGATCGGGACTCTGGCCGTCTATCGAATGTCTGAGGTCGAGGCCCGGTTGAATGCGGCAGGCGTCCGACCAGAGCGCGTTCCGCACGAGGACGACAGTCGCTGACAGCTGGAAGCGGCCACCGGCCATGGGGGGCTTCGCAGGCAGTGGACTGTCGGCCACCCTTGGTGGCAGGAGCGACAGCGCCTGCGGGGCACTCAATCCTGAGCGCCCTTGGCGGGCACGAGCGTCAGCGAGTGGTGGGATCGATCTTTTCCAGGGCTGCGTGAGCCTGCTGATCCGCGTGGTAGCTGCTTCGCACCATCGCGCCCACGGCGGCGTGGGTGAAGCCCATCTTGTAGGCCTCTTCCTCGAACATCTTGAAGGTGTCCGGGTGCACGTAGCGACGCACCGGCAGATGGTGACCCGACGGCGCCAGATATTGGCCGATGGTCAGCATGTCGATGTTGTGCTCGCGCATGTCGCGCATCACCTGCAGGATCTCTTCGTCCGTCTCGCCCAGACCCACCATGATGCCGCTCTTGGTCGGCACGTTCGGCACTTCTTCCTTGAAGCGCTTGAGCAGGTTCAGGCTGAACTGGTAGTCCGATCCCGGACGCGCTTCCTTGTACAGGCGCGGCGCCGTCTCCAGGTTGTGATTCATCACGTCCGGCGGTGCGGCGCGCAGGATGTCCAGCGCACGGTCCATACGGCCGCGGAAGTCCGGCACCAGCACTTCAATCTGCGTCTTCGGGCTCAGCGCACGCACCTGACGGATGCACTCGGCAAAGTGCCCGGCACCGCCGTCCCGCAGGTCGTCGCGGTCCACGCTGGTGATCACCACGTAGTTCAACTTCAACGCGGCGATCGTCTTGGCCAGGTTCATCGGCTCGTCGACGTCCAGCGGATCGGGGCGGCCGTGGCCCACGTCGCAGAACGGGCAGCGACGGGTGCACTTGTCACCCATGATCATGAAGGTGGCCGTGCCCTTGCCGAAGCACTCCCCGATGTTCGGGCAGGACGCTTCCTCACAGACCGTGTGCAGCTTGTGCTCGCGCAGGATCTGCTTGATCTCGTAGAAGCGGGTGGTCGGCGAGCCCGCCTTCACCCGGATCCAGTCCGGCTTCTTCAGGATCTCGGCCGGCACGATCTTGATTGGGATCCGCGCCGTCTTGGCCTGGGCCTTCTGTTTGGCGGTCGCGTCGTAATCGGCCGCGCTTTTTGCTTCGTGCGTGATGTTCTCGGTTGCCATGGCAGGCGATGCTCCGTCGGAAGCTCAGGGGCTCAGCTGCGCTTCCAGGCGCTCGCCGAACCGCCGGGCCACCGTGGCCCAGTCCGTGAAAACCCCCAGTGTACCGAGGTCCACCGTCGCCAGTCCGGCATACCCGCAGGGGTTGATGCCGTAGAAGGGCTTCAGGTCCATCGCCACATTGAGGGCAACCCCGTGATACGTGCAGTGCCGGCTCACCTTGATCCCCAGCGCAGCGACCTTTCCGAGCCCCTTGAACGGGTCGGTCGGATCCGGCGGCATGGACAGTGCGCCATGCGCCCCCGGATCGTCCAGACGCACATAAATGCCGGGGGCGCCCGCCACGCGATGGCCGGTGATGCCCACCGATTCGAGTGTCTGGATGACCGCGGTTTCCAGCCGGAACACATATTCCTTGACGTAGATGCCCAGGCGCTTGAGGTCCACCAGCGGATAGGCGACCACCTGGCCGGGTCCGTGATAGGTCACCTGCCCGCCGCGATTGGTCTGGATGACCGGGATGCCGGCAGGCGCCAGCACATGATCCGCCTGCCCGGCCAGACCCTGGGTGTAGACCGGGTCGAACTCGCAGAGCCAAAGTTCATCGGGAGTGTCGGGGGTGCGGGCGTCGGTGAAGGCGCGCATCGCCTCCAGCGTGGCCGCATAGTCGACGCGGCCCAGGGTCTTGATCAACATGTCGGCATGCTAGCGGTGAACTGCATAGGATGAGGCCAGTCGGGACTTTGGGGATGCAGCATGACGGTCAGATTCTCACGCGACGGGGGCGGTTGGCGCGCCGCCTGGCATGGCCGGGTCACCCGGGCCGCAGCGATGGCCGGGATTGCAGTGATGGCCGCCACAGGAGCGACGACCACGGCGACGGCGGCGCCGAAGGACGGGCCGAACGGGCCATCTCCCTCGACCGCGTCCGCACGGTCATCCAGCGGCAGCTCCACATCTTCGGCTGTCGCGGCAACGGACGTCGTGGTGGGCATTGCCGACGCGGCGTCTGCCACCACCCAGGCCGACGACCGGCCGGTCCCCCCTGCGTCCGCTTCGGCTGCCTCAATCCCCTCTGCCGCCTCTGCCGCTGAGGCAGCGTCAGCGCCAACTCCGGGCGCCAGTGCGGCCGCGCGGGCCAGCAAGGGCACCAGCGCCATCACCCTGGAGACTGCTTTGGCCGCCTATGAGCAGCGCCGCTGGCGGCAGGCGGAGCGGCAGTTCGGTGAACTCGCGGCTCGCGGTGAAGCGCTGGGCGACTACAACCTCGCCATGATGCATTTGCGCCGGGAGGCCGCGCGGCCGGATCTGGCGCTGGCGCAGCAACTGCTCAAGCGTGCCGCGTCGCGCGGACTGGTGCGGGCCGAGCTGTCGCTGGGCCAGTTCTACGAAGAAGGGGTGCTGGGCCGCAAGGACCTGGTCCAGGCCCATACCTGGTATCTCAAGGCGGCGGAACACGGCAGCGTGGATGCCCAAGTCGCCGTGGGCACCGCTTTTTATCTGGGCAGGGGCGCCCCGCCCGACATGGCCCAGGCCGCCCGCTGGTATCGCGAGGCAGCCAATGGCGGCGATGTGGGTGCCCAGTACCTCATTGCCTCGATGTATGAGACGGGCCTGGGCGTCGGCAAGGACTTGCGGCTGGCCAGCTACTGGTACGCGGCGGCAGCCAGCAACGGCGACGTCGCCGCCAAGGCCAAGGTGAAGGCGCTGGCGGAGACGATGTCTTCTGAAGCGGCGGCCATCTGAGGCGCCACGATCAGAACACCACCTTCACCATCGGATGGGTGGTGAGGGTGCGATAGAGCTCATCCAGCTGTTCGCGGCTGGTGGCGGTCACCGTGATGGTGATGCCCAGGTAATTGCCGCCCTTGCTCGGACGGTGCTCGACCTTCGACTCGTCAAACGTGGGGTCGAACTGGCGCGCAATCGACACGATCGCCTCGGGGAAGCCTTCCACGTGGGCGCCCATCACCTTGATGGGGAACTGGGACGGGTACTCGATCAGGGACTGCTCGGGCGGAATCGGGGAATTGAATGCGCTAGTCATGGTGACATCCTACTTGGGGTCGATCACATGCTCTGCAAGAGCTTGGCCCGCTGGTAGGCCTCGTACAGCCGCGCGTAGACCGGTCCGGGGCGACCGCGCAGGGCGCCATGGCCCACGGGTTCATGGTCCAGCCGGGTGACGGCCACCACTTCCTTGGTGGCCGAACTCAGCAGAATCTCGTCGGCCGTCGGCAGTTCCGATTCCGCGATCGGGCACAGGTTGTAGGCCAGGCCCAGCTCCTCGCACAGCTCCGCCAGCAGCCCCACCCGCACGCCTTCCAGCAACAGTTCGCCGGGTGGCGGCCCCAGCAGCGCGCCGTCGCGCACGATCCACACATTGCTGGCCGAAGCTTCGGTCAGATAGCCGTCGCGCACCAGCAGCGTCTCGTCCGCGCCCTGGTCGGCGGACATCTGCCGCGCCAGTACATTGCCCAGCAGCGAGGTGCTCTTGATATCTCCGCGCTGCCAGCGGAAGTCGCGCGCCGTGACCACCGCAAGGCCTTGATGCCGCTGTTCCGGCGTCAGCGCCCGCTGCGGGCTTGCATACACCAGCACCGTCGGCTCCAGATCCTTCGGCATCACATGGTCACGCGGCGCCACGCCGCGGGTCACCTGCAGATAGATCCACTGATCCTCGTGGTCCGGCAGATGGGAGATCAGGCTGCGAAACAGGTCCAGCCACGCTTCGCGCTCGTAGGGGTCTTCGATGCGTAGGGCTTTGAGGCTGCGGCCGAGGCGGTCCAGGTGGTCGTGCACCCGGAACATTCGCTTTCCATAGACGGGGATGAGTTCGTAGACGCCGTCCCCGAACATGAATCCGCGATCCATCACAGGCACACGGGCCTCACCCAACAGGCCGAGGTGGCCATTGAGGTAGCAGGGCAGCTCGTTCCAGGGCATGGTCATCAGCGGTTCTCCCGTGCAGCGCTCCCATTATCAACATCTGAAGGCCGAGCGGCGGTGCTGCTGATCAACGGTCGCAGCGACCTGCACCACCCCTGCCCCCCACCCCAATCGTCAAACACCTCGATTCGAGGACGGCAGTGGGCCGGGGCTGTTGACGGAAGTAAAGAAGGGAATGGCCGGCGGAGCCGGACAGGAATGACATGAAGTCAACAGCCCCGGCCCGCTGGCGTCCGGAGCGCAAGGCACGATGGGCTGCCGTCAGAAGCGCGAAATCCGCTGCAGTCCCGAGCGCGGGGCACAAGAACAAGCTGCCAGAAAGCAGAAACGCCACCCGAGGGCGGCGTTTCTGTCTGTCGTTCACCGAGAACGCAATCCGGCGATCACTTGATCCACAACCGGATCGCATCCCAGGCGCGGCCGAAGATGCCGGCCAGCGGCACTTCCTGCTGCACCACCAGCGGCACCTCGGTCACCGTCGCGCCGGCGGCGGTGGTCACCTTCAAGGTTCCCACACGCTGACCCGCCGCCAATGGCGCCACCAGCGGATCCGTCCGCTGCACTTCGGTCTTCAGCTTGCTGCCCTCGCCGCGCGGCACTGCCACAAACACCGGTCCTGCGGCGCCGAGCTTCGCTTCCGCGCTGGTGCCCTTCCACACCTGCGCCGTCGTGATCGCCTGGTTCGCATCAAACAGCCGCACCGCATCGAAGGCAGCGTAGCCCCAGTTCAGCAGCTTCTGGCTTTCCGTCGCACGCGCTTCCTTCGATGCCGTGCCCATCACCACGCTCAGCAGCCGGCGCTTGCCATTGGGCACGTCCCGCTGCGCACTCGCTGCCAGGCAATAGCCCGCTGCGTCAGTGAAGCCCGTCTTGCCACCATCCACCGTCGGATCGCGCGTCAGCAGCAGATTCCGGTTGTACTGGCGGATCTTGTTGAAGGTGTATTCCTTCTTCGAGTAGTAGTCCGCGTAGTACTGCGGGAAGTCCTGGATCACATGCGCGAACACCACGGCAATATCCCGCGCACTCGTCTTGTGGCCCGGCTCGGTGATGCCCGTCACGTTCTTGAAGCTGGTGTTCTTCAACCCCCAGGCCTGCGCCTGACGGTTCATCAGCGCCACGAACTGGTCCACCGAACCCGCCACGCCTTCGGCCAGCGCCACCGACGCATCATTGCCGGACTGGATGATCATGCCGCGCAGCAGCTCGTCCACCTTCGGCGTCATCGTCGTGTCGATGAACATCAGCGACGGATCGCCCTTGCGCTCATCCCAGGCCCGCTTCGAAATCGGCAGCGTCTGGTCCAGCGTCAGCCGCTTGGCCTTCAGGGCGTCGAACACCACATACGCCGTCATCAGCTTGGTCAGCGAGGCGGGATCCTGCGGCACATCCGCTTCGCGCTCGGCGAGCGTCTGATGCGTCGTCAGGTCCATCAGCACATAGTTGCGTGCCGCGATCTCGGGCGGCTGCACCTGCGCCTGCACGGCCACCGCGGTCAGCAGTCCGGTGGCCAGCGCCATCAAGGGAGCAAGGAATCGTTTCATGCGGGAGAGGTCCTCAGGTGGGGCGCAATCAGGCGGGTTGGGTCCCGGCGGGATGCCAGCTGCGCAGCACCAAATTCTTGAGCAGCGGCAACTGCCCATGGAAGAAATGCCCGACGCCGGGCACCACGATCACCGGCAACGCCTGCGGGCGCGCCCAGTCCAGCACCGCGGTCAGCGGCACCACATCGTCTTGTTCACCGTGGATGACCACGGTCGTGGCGGGCACCGTGGCCACGCCGAAGCGGCTCGCGGCCGGGCCCACCAGCAGCAGTCGCTCGGCCGGGTCGTCCAGCCGCAGCGCCGCCTGGGACGCTACAAAACCACCGAACGAAAAACCGGCCAAGGCCAGCGGCAGACCGGCTTTGCGGAAGGCAGCCACCACGGCCAGCGCATCGTCCACTTCGCCGCGGCCTTCGTCCCAGCCGCCCTGCGACTGCCCGATGCCTCGGAAATTGAAGCGCACTGTGCGGTAGCCCATGTGCAGGAAACCGCGGGCCACCGTCTGGACCACCTTGTTGTCCATCGTGCCGCCTTGCGTCGGATTCGGATGGCAGATCACCACCACGCCGCGCAAGGACTGGCCATCCGCCAGGGTCGGTTCATCGATGGCGCATTCGATCTCGCCGGCCGGCCCGGCGATCTGCCGGCGCTGGGTCTGAGCATTCATGCAGCGCCTCCGTTCAGCGTCCGACGTTGTCCGGCAGCACCAGACGGTCCACCACTTCGCCCTGCTTCAGATGGCGCTCGACGATTTCGTCGATGTCGCTGCGGTCCACAAAGGTGTACCAGACGGCATCGGGATAGACCACCGCCACCGGGCCGCCGGCGCAGCGGTCCAGGCAGCCGGCCTTGTTGACCCGTACCCCGCCTTTGCCGGCCAGTCCCTCGGACTTCACCCGCTTCTTGCAGTGATCAAACGCTTCCTGAGCCCCATGCTGAGCGCAGGCGTTTTCGCCGTCGCGCTGGTTCAGGCAGAAGAAGATGTGACGCTGGTAATAGCTCATGGCGCCATTGTAGGGTCGGGGTTTTCACCAGCACGAGAGGTGTGCGATATGTCACGCGGATCACGCCCCGGCGCGTCCCCTGCAGGGGTGTCCAGACGCGACCGAAGGGGGGACGGCGACGAGTCGCTCTGACTCTGGGTCACCCCATACAGCAACCAGGCCAGCGCGGTGAACGGCCACAGCCAGCCGACCCACTGCGCCAGGCCGTACAGGTTCACAAACCGGCCCTGCTCCCAGGCTTGCAGGCTCTCCGCCAGATAGGGGTCGGCGGGCGCCTCGGACATCAGCGCGATCAGCGCCGTCAGCACCACCAGCCCCCAGGCGGCATTGGCCCGGCGGGACATCAGCGCCGCCAGCAGGGCGAGCACCCCGCCGATCAGCAGACCGGGCCAGGTGGTGACGGTGAACCACGCCCAGGCGTGGTCCGGTCCAAAGTTCAACACGGTTGAGAACGCGGTGGTGGCCAGCCCGAGAACACCCGCGCCCACCACCAGCAGCATCCGGCGCAACCAGCCGGCCCGCGCCACCGACAGCGCCAGCAGGCACGGCGCCAGCAGGCCCATGGCGATGGCAATGGCTTCCAGGCCGGGGGGCAGGGGCAGGTCCATCACCGATTCGTCGGGCAACAGTTCCCACGGTGTGCCGGCCAGCACCTGCTCTGCCAGCTCCCGCAGCCGCGGGAACAGCTGGCCGAGCCCCAGCGGTACCGGTGCGGGATACAGCAGGCCCACCGGCCACACCGCCAGCAGCGCGAGCGCGCCCGCACTGTGGGGCACGAACCAGCGCTCCCGCCAGCCGGTCCAGCGCTGCAGGCCGCCGAAGCGGTGCAGGCCCCAGGCGATGAGTCCGCCCAGCCAGGCACCGGCACTGTTCAGGAGGAAGTCCGCCAGCGACGGGACGCGCCCGGGCAGGAAGTACTGCAGGGTCTCCATGCCGAAGGACAGCAGCGGCAACCCGACCCCCACCAGCAGCAAGCCGCCGCCCGCGCCCTTGCCACTGCGCAGCACGGCGGAGAAGCAAAGAAAACCGAGCGGCGCATAACCCACCACATTGGTCCACAGATCGAACCGGCTCCAGTACCGCGGCCAGGGCAGGCCGATCACCCCCGGCCAGGGCAGGCTCGGCGGCAACCGCCAGGGCCAGAACGGATAAAGGCTGGCATACACCACCAGCACCAGGTAGCCCAGGGCCAGCCAGGTGGCGGAACTGCGCCTGTGGTCCATCCCGGTCAGATCAGAAGGGTTTGACGACCACGAGAATCACGATGGCTGCGAACAGCAGCACCGACATCTCGTTGAACACCCGGTAGAAGCGATGGCTGCGCTGATTGGCCAACAGTTCGAAGCGGCGCAGCATGGCGCGGCAGACATGGTGATAACCAATGGCGCCGACCACCAGGGCCAGCTTGGCATGCATCCAGCCATTGCCCGGTCCACGGCCGATGCCGTAGTAGAGCCAGAGCGTGGCGCCGAAGACCAGGGCGAGCACCATCAACCCGCTGCTGAAGCGGTAGAGCTTGCGGCCCATGAGCAACAGGCGTTCGCGCTCCGGATGGCTGTCCGCCGGAACCATCGCCAGGTTGACGAAAATCCGGGGAAGATAGAACAGGCCGGCAAACCAGGCGGCCACGAAGATGATGTGCAGCGCTTTGATCCAGAGCATGCGTGCATTATCAACGCGGCGAAAAAAAACCCCGGCTTCACAGCCGGGGTTGGAAAGCCTTATCGCTGTCATCACGCTAAGGCTCCTGCTCAGGGAGGAAAAGCAGGGAATGACAACCGAGCGGCTATCATTCAGGAACGACTTTAACAGATCTGTCGAATTTCCGTCGCTACGTCTTTCTACGTAAGGCCCCTCATACCGGTGGAATTTCTCGCAAATTTCACATCAAACATGCAATTGCCAGCCCCCTACCCCGCCAGTCGCCCCCGCCGTTTGCGTCGGGATGCCTTCACCCGCGCGCTTGTTCGCGAGCATCGTCTGCATGCCAGCGACTTCATCTATCCGGTGTTCGTCCATGAGGGCGAGAAGCGGGTGGAGCCGATCAGTTCCATGCCCGGCGTCTCGCGCCTGAGCCTGGACATGCTGCTGCCGGTGGCCGAAGAGTGCGTTGCGCTCGGCATTCCGGTGATGGCGCTGTTCCCGGCGATCGACCCGCAGTTCAAGACGCCGGACGGCGTCGAGGCCACCAATCCGGAGGGCCTGATCCCCCGCGTGGTGCGGGCACTGAAGCAGCACTTCCCCGACCTGGGGGTGCTGACCGATGTGGCGCTGGACCCCTACACCAGCCATGGACAGGACGGTGTGCTGGATGAACACGGCTACATCCTGAACGACCGCACGGTGGACCTGCTGACGCAGCAGGCGCTGGTCCAGGCCCAGGCGGGCGTGGATATCGTGGCGCCCAGCGACATGATGGACGGCCGCATCGGCGCCATCCGCAATGCGCTGGAAGGCGACCTGCACATCCACACGCGGATCATGGCGTACAGCGCCAAGTACGCCAGCGCCTTCTACGGTCCGTTCCGAGACGCCGTCGGCTCTCGGACCAACCTGGGCAAGGCGGACAAGAAGACCTACCAGATGGACCCCGGCAACAGCGATGAAGCGCTGCGCGAAGTGGGCCTGGATCTTGCCGAAGGCGCCGACATGGTGATGGTCAAGCCCGGCATGCCGTATCTGGACATCGTCCGCCGCGTGAAGGAAGAGTTCCGGGTGCCGACCTTCGCCTATCAGGTCAGTGGTGAGTACGCCATGCTCAAGGCTGCGGCTGCCAATGGCTGGCTGGAGCATGATGCGGTGATGCTGGAATCGCTGCTGGCCTTCAAGCGGGCCGGGGCCGACGGCATCCTGACCTACTTCGCCATGGACGCCGCCCGCCTGATCCGGGAAGCCTGAACACCGCCTGCGCATGCGCATCTTCCATCTCAGCGACAACATCTACGAAGAGCTGTCCGAGCTGCCGTTCGACCTGCCAGAGCAGGGCTTCCTGTGGCTGGGCATGCCTCGGCGGGAGTTCGAGCTGCAGCTGCCGACGATGCAGCAGCGCCTGCAGCACTGGACCGGCGCCCAACTGCTGGACCTGCATGTCTCGGACCTGCTGAACCAGCAGTTGCCTTCGCACTTTGACTACACCAGCTGGTATGACCTGATGGTGTTCCGCCGTCTGGCGGCGCTGCCTGGGGCCTTGCCGGGCGGCGGGGCCAATGGTGGCAGTGGGATGAGCGGCGGCGCGGGTAGCCTCGGCACCGGCACTGGCGCGAGCAGCAGCAACGGCATGGCCAATGCAGCCGGTTCCGCCACGGTGGTGGAAGAGGCGCCGCGCACGGTGGCGTCGGCCGATCAGGCGTTCAAGTCGATCGACACGAGCCCGGTGGGCTTTGCGGTCTTCGACCGGGTGCTGATCACTGTCCACCCCGGCGAATGCTCGCTGCGCGATTACTTCGCATCGAAGCTGGGGCACCAGCAGGAAGGCCGCGACCTGCGCGGCAGCACCCGTCTGCCGACCAGCCCCGCGGAACTGATGCTGCGCATGGTCAACCACATGGTGGACAGCTACCTGGACCTGCGCCGGCTGCTGACCCGGGACCTGACCACGCTGCAGCAACTGCTGCTGGACCGCCGCAGCCACTTCAGGGACTGGAATGTGGTGCTGGTGGCGCGGGACACGCTCTCTCGGCTGGAAGACATCTGCGAGGACCAGCGCAGCGCGGTGCAGGAATGGATTGATGCGCTGGGCGAGTGGCCGATGGGCAGCCTGCAGGAAGAGCGCGAACGGGAGCTGCTGCGGGTGCGGTCGCGGGATGTGCTGGAGCACGTCGAGCGGGTGCTGACCCACGTGCGGCGGCTGGAGACGTCGGCGGAGACGTCGGTGCAAATGCACTTCTCGCTGACGGGCGAGCGCACCAACAACATCATGCGGACGCTGACGGTGCTGACCGCCATCTTCCTGCCGCTAAACCTGATCACCGGCGTGTTCGGGATGAACTTCGACAACCTGCCACTGATTCACCAGGCCACTGGCTTCTGGGTGGCGGTATCGCTGATGGGCGCGCTGGCGATCGGGCTGGGGGCGTTCTTTTGGCGGAAGCGGTACTTGGGGACGAGTTGAGGCCCGCTGTGGATCCGGCGCTGGCCTCAGCCGGCCCAGGGCCGGGAATGACCCCGCCTGAGGCTCAGACCTTGGCGAGGAACGCTGCCGCATCCCCCGCGTCACACGGCCAATCCGCAAAGACCGCGACCAGATTGCATTCCACGCAGCGGCACCCGATGTAATACCAGCGCACGTCATGCGTCCCTGGCGTGACCGAGACTCCGGACATCAGCTCAAACACCTCGTTTTCGCAGACGCACTCATGCGTTTCCGGGGCGGCATCGTCCAGGTGGTCTGCACTGTCGCCCATCAGGTGTTCCTGGCCGCAGTCGGTACAGGTGCGGATGGCCACGCCGGCGTCTTCATCACTTTGAAGCGCAAAGGTCCGGCATCCGCAATCGCATTTGGACGCGGCAAACCGCGAAGCCTCATGCTCGTTCGCCACGCTGTAGCTGCGCAGTTCAGCCTGGGTGTCCCCGGACGTGGTCCCGTACCAGAACTCACCCTTCTTCGTCAGTGCCATGGTCCTTCGACTTTCTTCTACTTCTTGTAGGGATCGGCAAAGCCCAGGGCCAGCATGATCTCGGTCTCGCGGGCCTCCATGCACTCGGCTTCGTCATCCTCTTCGTGGTCGTAGCCTTGCGCATGCAGCGTGCCGTGCACCAGCATGTGGGCGTAGTGGGCCGTCAGGTCCAGGCCCATCTCCTTGGCCTCGCGTTCCACCACCTCGGCGCAGATCACGAGGTCAGCCGCCACCACCGGCTCATGGGTGTAGTCGAAGGTCAGCACGTTGGTGGCGTAATCCTTCTGCCGGTATTCGTGGTTGAGGCTGCGGCCTTCGTCGGCATCCACGATGCGCACCGTCATCTCGCCCGGCAACTCCAGCGCCGCTCGCATCCAACGCATCACCTTGTGCCGAGGCAGCAAAGCCTTGTGGCGTGGATCCGCGAACTGCAAGGACAAACTCAGATCCGGCTGGCTCATCGCGAACCTCCCTTCGTGCGCGCACGGGCGGACGAAGCGGACTTGGCAGCGGCCTTGGCACCCGGCTTAACAGCGGCCTTGACCGCGGGCTTGGCCACGGTCTTTGCAGCGGCCTTCGATGCGGTTTTCAAGTCGGTCTTTGCAGCAGTCTTGCCGGCCGGCTTGCCCACTGTCCTACTCCCAGCGTTGGCGGTCGCTTTAAGCGGTGCCTTGGCAGCCGGCTTCCCAGAGGCCTTCGCCGATGTCTTTCCAGAAGCGGTTGCCGGCACCTTCGCCGATGCCTTCGGCGCGGGCTGCCGCGTGGTGGCCGACTTCGTCGCGGCGGCCCGTTTCACCGGTGCCGGCGCAGGGGACGACACCCGCTCATCCCGCACCAGCAGCGCTTCGCGCTCACCTTGCGACTGTGGCATCTCCCGCTCGCCCCGCGCCTGCTGCGCCTCGCGCTCCTCACGCGCTTCCTGCAACTGCCGCGCCGACTGCCGCTCCTCATACGCCTGCACGATGCGCGCCACCAGCGGATGCCGCACCACGTCCGCACGGGTGAAGCGGGTCATGGCAATGCCCTCCACCCCGTCCAGTACCCGCTGCGCATCCACCAGCCCACTCACCATGCCGCGCGGCAGGTCGATCTGGCTCGTGTCCCCGGTCACCACGCACTTGCTGCCAAACCCGATCCGGGTGAGGAACATCTTCATCTGTTCCGGCGTCGTGTTCTGCGCTTCGTCCAGAATCACGAAGGCGTGATTGAGCGTGCGGCCCCGCATGAAGGCCAGCGGCGCAATCTCCAGCTGCCCTTTCTCAAACGCCTTGGTGACCCGGTCAAAGCCCATCAGGTCATACAGCGCGTCATAGAGTGGCCGCAGGTAAGGGTCCACCTTCTGCGCCAGATCCCCGGGCAGGAAGCCCAGACGCTCACCCGCCTCCACCGCCGGACGGGTCAGGATGATGCGCTGCACCGACGACCGCTCCAGCGCATCCACCGCGCAGGCGACCGCCAGGAAGGTCTTGCCCGTGCCCGCCGGGCCCAGGCCGAAGCTGATGTCGTGCGACAGAATCTGCCGCAGGTATTGATGCTGGTTGGCCGTTCGGCCGGCCAGGTCCGCGCGGCGGGTGCGCAGCACGATGCTGCCGTCGGCCGCGGCGCCATCCGACGATCCACTCCCTTCACCACCCGGCCCGCGCGCATCGCCCGCCGCCTCGATGATGGCCATTCGCAGATCGTCCGGCTCGATGGGGCGGTCCGCCCGCGCATAGAGCGATTCCAGCAGCATCAACGTGCGTTGTACGGCGGACTTGTCGCCTTCAATCTGGAAGTGCTGCGCGCGGTGGTTGATGCGAACCCGAAGGCCCGATTCGATGGCGCGCAGATGCTCATCCAGGGTGCCGCACAGATGCGAGAGTCGATCGTTGTCGACAGGGGTGAAGTCGTGACGCAGGTTCAAGACAGCCGAAGCTCCGTATTCAGGGGGGTTAAGCACGCTATTGTCTCCCGCGCAGGCTTTGGCGTGTGCCCACGCCTGCACAATCGTCCTCATGCAGCGCATCCCAGCAAACGACACACCTTCGGCTTCGCCTTTCCGCTCCATCGCCGGTCTTCTGGCGGCGTCTACCGCCTTCTCCGCATCGGTCTTTGCACCTGTTGCGGCCCGCGCTGCGGTCAGCGCCGCGGCGGGTACCCCGGTGGGTGCCGTGCCCAGCGCTGCGTCACTCACCGCCACCACCACATCCCTGGCCGCCGCCCACGGCCATCCGCTCGACTGGCTGATCGGTGGCCTGAACGCGATGGTGCTGGCGCTGGCCCTGGTGCTGACCCTGCTGATCTGGCAGCGCCGCGCCCAGCGCCATATCGGCTGGCTGGCCGGGCTGATGGCGGGATGGGTGGTGCTCGTTGGCCTCGTGCCCCACACGCCCTGGCCGGCGGCGCTGGCCGTGCTGGTGGGTCCCTGGCTGCTGCTGATGGCGGTGCAGTATTTGTTGCGCCGGGTGCGTCGGCAGGACCGACGCCTGAAGCGGCTGATGCTGCTCCAGGCGGTGATGCTGCCGCTCACCCTGCTGCTGCCGCTGCCCCATGCGGCGCTGGCGGTGGCTGTCACCATCTGCCTGGGTCTGGAGCTCATCGCTGCCATGGGCTGGCATCTGTGGCTGCTGTGGCAGGACATGTTTCTGCCGACCCTGGAAGAGCGTTATCCCCGCAATGACTTCATCCTGACCTGCGTCCTGCTGGCACTCGCCGCCGGTGCCGCCGTCTCCGCCGTGCTGCTGCCGGCCACCGGCCTGACCAGCGTGCTCGGTGCCGTCTCGCTCATCGGTCTGGCGCTGCAGCGGGTGCGCGAGTTTTCCCGCGGGCTGACCCAGGCAGAGCTGCAGGTGCTGCAGGGCGAGCTGCGGATGCAGGAGCGCATCGCCGAGCTGGAGCGTCATTTCGACCAGGTGGCGGAGGCCAAGCTGGAGCAGGTGACCGAACGCGAACGCAAGCGCATTGCCGCCGACCTGCACGATGACCTCGGCGCCAAACTCCTGACCATCGTCCACACCAGCGAATCCGACCGCATCTCCACCCTGGCCCGCGAGGCACTGGAAGAAATGCGGCTGTCGGTGCGGGGCCTGACCGGCAAGCCGGTTCAGCTGCTGGATGCGCTGGGCGACTGGCGGGCCGAAGTGGTGTCCCGCCTGGCTCAGGCCAACATCCTGGCGGAATGGAAGTCGCCGGCGGAAGACATCGACCACACTTTCCCCGCCCGCGCCTATGTGCAGACGACCCGCATCCTGCGCGAGGCCGTCAGCAACATCATCAAACACAGCGGCGCCACCCACTGCGTGGTGGGCTGCTCCGCCCAGGACGGCTACTTCTCTGTGGTGATCCAGGACAACGGCCAAGGCATCCCGCTGGAGCTGGAAGGTCGCCTGGACAAGGGACACGGCATGGCCAGCATGAAGTCGCGCGCCAAGCAGATGCATGGCCAGTGCCTGGTGGAGTCCGGCCCGGGCTGGGGCACCGTCATTCGTCTGACGATTCCCCTTTGACCGCTTCCCTCTGTGCGGCCTGAATTCCGCTCAGAGGAAAGACCCCACGAGCCGCTGCGTTCAGCAAAGCCTCGGGCGTGACGCTTTCCCCACGACGGCCGTCACTGGCCACAAAGTGGGGTAGGCACACTGCGGAGAAAGCCGTAGTGTTGCATCGAGGCCCATTGCGTCAGCAGCGGGCCCCCCTTTCCGGCCTGTGGGCCAGAAAATGAAGATAGAAAACTCAGCGAAGAACGCGCGCCATGAATCACATCCTCCTGCTCGAAGACATTCCCGAAATCCGCGCCTGGCTGAAGGTCCTGATCAAACAGGTCTTCGCCAATGCGGTGGTCACCGAATGCTCGCGGGTGCAGGACGCCCTGCAGCAGGTGAACAGCCAGCGCTTCACCCTGGCGCTGCTGGACCTGGGTCTGCCGGATGGCTCTGGCGTCGAGGTGATCACCGCCCTGCGCGAGAAGCAGCCGGAAGTGCAGTCGGTCATCGTCACCATCCATGACGACGACGAGCACCTCTTCCCCGCCCTGCAGGCGGGTGCCTTCGGCTACCTGCTGAAGGAACAGTCCCGCGAGCTGCTGGTGGAACAGCTGCAGCGCATCAGCCAGGGCGAGCCGCCGCTGTCGCCCAGCATCGCGCGCAAGGTCATCGCCTATTTCACCTCGCAGCGCCGTCCGCAGGCGGCCGCCGTGCTGCATGAGGTCTCGCTGACCGACCGTGAAACCGAAGTGCTGCTGCGTGTGGCCAAGGGCTTCACCCTCCCGGAGATTGGTGTGCAGCTGGGCCTGTCCCGTCACACCATTGCCGACTACGTCAAGCAGATCTACCGCAAGCTCAATGTGAGCTCCCGCGCGGAAGCTGCGCTGGAAGCCCAGCGTCTGGGCCTGTTCGGCCGGAACTGATCCACACCGCCGCCGTCGGGGCGAGCGCCGGCGCCAGCGGATAATGCCGGAATGATCGGCAGACTCACTGGCGTCATCGCGGAAAAATCGCCCCCGCAGATCCTCATCGACGTCCAGGGCGTCGGTTATGAAGTCGACGTGCCCATGAGCACCTTCTTCAACCTCCCGGCCCTGGGCGAGCGGGCCAGCCTGCTCACCCATCTCTCCATCCGGGAGGACGCCCACGTCCTGTTCGGCTTTCTCACCGCCGAAGAACGCAACACCTTCCGCCTGTTGATCAAGATCAGCGGCGTCGGGCCGAAGATGGCGCTGTCGCTGCTGTCCGGCCTGTCGGTGCCGGAACTGGCGCAGGCGGTGTCGCGTCAGGAAGCCGGCCGGCTGGTGAAGGTGCCGGGCATCGGCAAGAAGACGGCGGAACGCCTGCTGCTGGAACTCAAGGGCAAGCTCGGCCCCGACCTCGCGCAGCCGGTCACCGTGGCCAACGACGCCCAGGCCGACATCCTTCAGGCCCTGGTGGCCCTGGGCTACAGCGAGAAGGAAGCCGTTGCGGCCCTCAAGACCTTGCCGCCTGATGTGTCGGTGAGCGACGGCATCAAGCTGGCGATGAAACATCTCTCCTGACGGCCTGACGCCGCGCAGCCGCCACAATCCCCTCCGCCATGAGCATCCAGACCGACGACTTCACCCCCGCGCCCCAGCAGGCGCGGCTGATCAGCGCCCATCCGACCTCGCCCAACGAGGACGCGATCGAGCGGGCGCTGCGGCCCAAGCTGCTGGACGAATACGTGGGCCAGGCCAAGGCGCGCGAGCAGCTGGAGATCTTCATTGGTGCCGCCCGCAAACGCGGTGAAGCGCTGGACCATGTGCTGCTGTTCGGCCCGCCGGGTCTGGGCAAGACGACCCTGAGCCACATCATTGCGGCCGAACTGGGCGTGAATCTGCGGCAGACCAGCGGCCCGGTGCTGGAAAAGCCGAAGGACCTGGCGGCCATCCTCACCAATCTCGAACGCAATGACGTGCTGTTCATTGACGAGATCCATCGCCTCTCGCCCGTGGTCGAGGAAATCCTCTATCCGGCACTGGAGGACTATCAGATCGACATCATGATCGGCGAGGGTCCGGCGGCCCGCTCCATCAAGCTGGACCTGCAGCCTTTCACTTTGGTCGGCGCCACCACCCGCGCCGGCATGCTGACCAATCCGCTGCGCGACCGCTTCGGCATCGTGGCGCGGCTGGAGTTCTACACCGCGCAGGAACTGCAGCGCATCGTCACCCGGTCGGCCGCACTGCTGGGCGCGCCGATCGATCCCTCCGGTGCGCTGGAAGTGGCGCGGCGCTCCCGCGGCACGCCGCGGATCGCCAACCGCCTGCTGCGCCGGGTGCGCGACTATGCCGATGTGAAGGGCGACGGCACCATCACCCTTCACATGGCCGAAAAGGCGCTGGCCATGCTGGATGTGGATCCGCAAGGTTTCGACCTGATGGACCGCAAGCTGCTGGAAGCGGTGGTGCATCGCTTCGATGGCGGGCCGGTGGGCCTGGACAATGTGGCCGCTGCGATCGGCGAGGAGCCGGGCACGATTGAAGACGTCATCGAGCCCTATCTGATCCAGCAGGGCTTTTTGCAGCGCACCCCGCGCGGACGCATCGCCACCCTCGCGGCCTTCCGGCATCTGGGTGTGGCACCGCCGCGTCAGGTGGGGCAGCTGTTCGACGAGTAGTCCGCTCCCCAACGGGCATCGGGCAACGACCGACCCATGAAAAAAGGCGCCTCGCAAGGAGGCGCCTTTTTTTGGGCGGTAGGGCCCGCAGGCCCGCAGTCCCGATCAGACGATCAGAAGTTGTGACGAACGCCCACGGCGAACGAGTTGAAATCGTCGGCCTTGTTGGCGGTCGTGGCGTCCACAGCCGTGTAGAAAGCGTACACCTTGGTGCGCTTGCTCAGGTTGTAGTTGTAGGCCAGCGTGTACTGCTTGCCGCCGTTGCGGCCGCCGTTGAAGGAGTAGCCACCGGCCTTGGTGCCGCCCACGTTGACGTGGAATTCGGACTGGCCCAGGGTGTACATGGCGGACACGCGACCGATGGTGCGGGTGTCCTTGGCGCCGATGGACTGCGCCACGCCGCTGTCTTCACGCTGCACGTAGCCGCCGAAGGTGAACGGGCCCATTTCATACAGGGCGCGCACGGCGTACTGGTTGGCACTGCCTTGCTTGGTGTAACCGGCGCCCAGGTGCAGAGGACCCTGGTCGTAGTTCAGGGCCACGTCGTAGGCGCGCTTGTCGACGCCTTCGCCAGCGTGCAGGGCGATTTCAGCGTTGAACCCTTCCAGGTTCGGCGTGAAGTAGGCGATCTTGTTGCTTTGCGGGTTGCCGTTCGGGGTGAAGAAGCCCACGCCCGAGTACAGCGCGTCCGACGAGGTGCCGGTGTCATGGTTGTGCATGGACACGTAGTCGGCGGTGGCGTAGTAGCTGCCGTTGGTCCAGCGGCCCAGGCGCACGGCGCCGAAGTCACCCGCCAGTTGCACGCTGGCTTCACGGTTCCAGAACTGGGTACCGCCGGTGGCTGCGCCGTTGTCGGCGTTCAGGCCGTGTTCCAGGGCGAAGCTGGCCTTCAGGCCGCCACCCAGGTCTTCCGTGCCCTTGAAGCCCAGACGGGATGCGTTGTTCTGCAGCACCGAGATGCGATCGCCGTTGCCGGTCTTCTGCGATTCCATCGAGGTGTTGATACGTCCCCACAGCGTGACGGAGCTTTGGGCAAACGCCGGAGCGGACAGGGCCGCCACGGCAGCAGCAAGAGCAATCTTCTTCATAGTGACCTTCATCTGTTGGAGAAAGTGGTCGCGATTGGCGCGATGGGCGTACTGCAGAGTGAAGCGAGTATAGAAGTGCGTTGCACGCACCTGTTGAGCCCCGACGCGAAATTGCAACAGTTCTCGGCTAGGGAAATCAACAACAGACGAACGCCATGGGAATCAGGGACTTGCGTCCCGAAATGCCGATGAACACGGGCTTCTCGCGCTTCGAGCGATTGCAGGTCAATCACTTCAATTGAATGCCGAGTCCGTTTGCACCGACAAACCTGCGGATGGATCCCACCAAAGAGTGCGTTAGGGAAACCCCGGGGTCGCATAGCAATCCGGTGTCCATTGCAGTGTGGGCGCGATACGCGCAAATGCGCACCACAGACGCAATGACCCAGTCAGGCCGGGCGGGTCTCCGCGCGCGGCATGAAACCCGGCACGCCGGCGTCGTCCAGGGCGAGCCCCTGCAGATGTTGGTCGTCGTTCCAGCCGACCAAGCTGAAACCCTGCGGGGTGTGCAGCAGCCGGTTGATGCTGGCATTGCCCAGCATCCAGCTGCGCGGCGCCTGGAGGTCCACATGGGTGGCGGCGCGGTAGAGGCAGTCCAGCACACCGCCATGGGCCACCAGCGCCACCGTTTGGCCGGCGTGGGCCTGTGCGATGGCGGAGGCCGCCTCAATGCAGCGGGCATAAAAGGTGTTCAGGCTTTCACCGCCGGGCGGCTCGAAGCCCGGATCGCGCTGCTTCCAGCGCACCGCCGCCTCTGGGTGTTCCGCCTCGATCTCGGCCCAGAGCCGTCCTTCGAAACGGCCGAAGCTGCGCTCGCGCAGGCGGGCGTCGCGGATCACCGGCAGACCGTGGGCCGCAGCCACCGCCTTGGCGGTGGTGAACGCGCGGTCCAGGTCGCTGGCATACACCGCGTGCAGGGGCTGATCCGCGAGGGCTTCACCGAGGAGACGGGCCTGGGCCTGTCCCCGCTCATTGAGCGGCAGGTCCAGATGGCCCTGCAGGCGACCTTCCCGGTTCCAGGCGGTCTCGCCGTGCCGAAGGGCCAGGATCAGCGTGGCGTCCACTCAGACGCCCCAGACCACGTCGGTGTTCGAGGAAGCCGCTGCGCGCATCAGCTCCAGCAGCGGCCACAGGCGTTGCCGCAGCGAGACCTCGGGGGCCGGCGGCGCCTTGCGGCCTTCAGCCTGCGCTTCCGCCCGGGCCCGCTCGTGGGCGGCCTGTTCTTCGGCGATGGCGGCCTCGCCGCGCTGGATCAGCGCGGACAGGTCAGACGCCTGAAAGATGCCCTGGGCGGACGGCTCGCGTCCCAGCACCTCCAGGGCGTGGTCGCCATGGGGCTGAAGCATGATCACGTCCGCACCCGCCTTGGATTTGAATTTGTACAGCACGCTGGTCTCCGCTCCGCCGTGCATCGGCGGCTGCGTGCATTGTGCCCTCAGGCGCCGCGCACCAGACGGACGGGCGAGGCGGGCTTGACGCCCTCGGCCTTGGCGCCGTCCACCGGGCCCGCAGCGTCGTCGTGGGCCGGGGTCGTGCCGACCACGGGGTCGGGTTTGAACCGCTGCTCGAAGGCGCGCGGATCCAGCGCCGGCGCGCACAGGAATCCCTGATATTCGTGACAGCCGCACTCGCCGAGAAACGCCAGCTGCGCGTCGGTCTCCACGCCTTCGGCAATGACCTGCAGGTTCAGCGCCCGCCCCATCTGCACGATGGCATTGACGATGCCCTTGTCGCTTGCATCGCCCGGCAGTCCCTTGACGAAGCTGCGGTCCACCTTCAGGCGCTGGATCGGGAAGCGCTTGAGATACCCGAGGCTGGAATAGCCGGTACCGAAATCGTCGATGGCCAGCTGCAGCCCCAGCTCGGAGAGCGCCTGCATCCGGTGCAGCGCTTCGTCCGCATCCCGCAGCAGCACCGACTCGGTCAGCTCCAGCTCCAGCAGCTCCGGCGGCAGCTGCGCCGCCCGCAGCGCCTGGGCCACGGTATCCACGAACTGCGGCTGCTGGAATTGCAGTGCCGACACGTTCACCGCAATCGGCACCCGCAAGCCCTTCTTCAACCAGTCGGCCGCCTGCGCCACCGCCTGATGCAGCACCCACTGGCCGATGGCCACGATGAAGCCGCTCTCCTCCGCCACCGGAATGAATTCGGAAGGCGGCACGTCGCCGCGATGCGGATCGCGCCAGCGGATGAGGGCTTCGGCACCGATCAGTGCGCCCGACTCCACCGCAATCTGCGGCTGGAAGTGCAGCCGGAATTCGTGCTCCTGCAGGGCCCGGCGCATCGCATGGTCCAGCCGCATGCGCGACAGCAGGTCCACATCCTTGCGCGGCTGATGGAAGCGGAAGGCGCTGCGCCCGCTCTCCTTCACCCAGTGCATGGCGCGCTCGGCGCTGGCCAGCAGGTCGTCCGCGCTGGCGCCATCGCCCGGGAACAGCGCAATGCCGATGCTGCAGGTGACGGTGAAACTCAGGGTGTCGAAACTGAACGGCCGCGACATCGCTTCCTGCACCCGGCGGGCGGCATGTTCCGCCCCGCGTGCATCGGCCTGATGGATCAGCAGCGCGAATTCATCGCCGTCCAGGCGGGCGACGGTGTCCACCTCCCGCAGCGATTCCTTCAGGCGCAGGGCCACTTCCTTGATCACCCGGTCGCCGTAGGAATGGCCCAGGGTGTCGTTGATCTGCTTGAACCGGTCCAGGTCCACATTCAGCAGCGCAAACGGCGAGGCCTCGCGGCGTGCCATGGCCTGCGCATAGTCCACCCGCTCCAGCAGGGCGCGGCGGTTGGGCAGTCCGGTGAGCATGTCGTTGTGGGACAGCTCTTCGATGCGCTGATGCGCGGCCAGCTTTTCGCTCAGGTCGCGGAAGGAATAGACCCGGCCGATCGGACGGCCCCGGCTCCATTGCGGCAGCGACACACGCTCCAGCACCCGGCCGTCGATCAGCTTGATGTTGTCGCTGGTGTGCAGCAGCGGCGATTCCTGGATGGCGGTCAGCCGCACCGCATACGCCTGGCCGTCCACCACACTGCGGCGCATCCACGCCTGCACCGCATCGTCATTGCGCTCGTTGAGCAGGTCTTCCGGCAGCCCCCACAGGGACGCCAGCCGCTGGTTGAAGCTGCGGATGCGGCCGGCCAGGTCGGTCACCAGAATGCCATCGGCCGTTGATTCCAGCGTGGCGCGAAGCTCGGCGAGCAGTGTCTCGCGTTCCTCATCGTGATGGCGCTGCTGGGTCTGGTCCCGCATGGCCACCAGCCACAGGCCGTGACCCTGCGGCTGCGGCACGTGGCTGATCCGTCGCGACACCCACAGCATGCGGCCATCGGCATGGCGCATCATGGTGTCGCTGTGCAGCGGCTCCCGGCGGCCGATGGCGGCATCCATCCAGAACAGCGCATCTTCCGGCGTGGTGGCGAGCGATTCGATTTGCGTGCCGATCAGGTCCCGGGCCTCCAGGCCCAGCAGGGCGCGCGAGGCGGTGTTCACCGCCACCACCGTGTGGCTGCGGGCGCACACCAGCCAGACCGATTCCTGCAGGCCGTCGATCAGGCGCAGGAAGGAAGGATCCAGCAAGGAAGCGGCAGTCGATACCGATTCCGGCACCACCGCGGCGCCGCGCACAGGACGCACTGTGGTCACGCCGCCAGCTCCCGGGACTGTGATGCGTTGGCGGGTTCGAAGAAGTAGGCGATGCGGCCGCGCGGCGACAGGTAATCCATCGACGCGCGCGGCAATTGCTGCGGCTTCAGGCTGCGCCGGATGCCCAGGTCCGGCAACTCTTCCAGGTTGAGCAGCAGCGCTTCGTCGCGCGGCACCCTGGCGTCATGCACCATCACCTTGGGCTTGAGCGGGCGGGAAGAATTCACCGCCACCACCAGCGCATAGCGGTCGTCCGTCAGCTGCACCGCGGAGCCGGGCGGGTACACACCCATCATGCGGATGAACGCATTGAGCATGGTCGCGTCAAAGCGGCTGCGGCCTTGTGCAAACATCAGCGACAACGCCTCATGCGGCGTCATCGCCTTGGCCGCAATCAGCGGATTGCACAGGCCATCGAAGCGGTTCACCAGGGCGACGATGCGCGCCAGGATGCTCATCCGGTCTGCATTGAGATGCTGGGGGAAACCGCTGCCGTCCGCATGTTCGTGATGCTGCGCAATGACCAGCAGCGGCGCCGCGCCGACGCCCATCTTCTGGGCGAGCGCCACGCCTTTGGCCACGTGCTGCTGATAGGCCTGCACTTCGGCGCCGGTGAAGCTCTCGTCGCGATGCCGGAAGCGCGGGGTCAGTTCCAGCTTGCCGACGTCATGCAGCAGCGCGCCCTGGCCGAGGTCGGCCAGCTCTTCATTGCCCAGGCCGAAGGCCCGGCCCAGCAACATGGAAATGATGGCCACGTTCAACGCATGTGCCGAGGCCCGGTCGCCCGCGCCTTCGTTGAGCAGGCGGATGTTGATGTCCCCCTCGACCAGCATCTTGTCCAGCAGGGCGCGGGACAGCGCGGCGGAGCGGTCGCGGGCATTCACCGGCTCGCGCGGGACCAGATCCATCAGGTCGCGCAGCGCGGACGTGGCTTCCGCATACTGACGCTCGCACAGCAGCAGGGCTTCCCGCTGCTGTGCCAGCGCCAGGCGGTGCTGATCTTTTTCAGGGTCGGACTGAGCCGCGGCAGCAGCGGCCGCGGCGGCGCTGGCGGCGGTTGCAGTGGCCGGCATCGGGGCGGCTTCCAGCGGCAGGTCACTCCGGCCGGGGCTCCAGCGAACCTGCTTGAGGCCCAGCCGACGAAGGATGAGCAGCTGCTCTTCCGAGCTGAGCTTGAAACTGCTCAGCGGAAACGGATGCGACATCCAGCCCAGGTCGAGGTGGATGAACATCCCCACCTTGAGCTGACTGACATCGATCAACGGATCGGCCGACTTATCCTTCATTTTGATTCCACAGGGTTTGCGCCCTCATCCGAGCATCGGCTGAAGAGGGGCGGAAGTTAAGCCATATTCGCGTCGGCAGCACGACGGCGCAGACGTTCCATCCGCTTGCGTGCAACTTGTCACGGCTTTTTCCCCTGCCCCCCTATGATCGTTCCCGACCCACCATTCTCATAAAGATTCCGGAGACTGTCATGTTTGCCTACATTTGTGACGCACAGCGGACGCCCTTTGGTCGCTATGGCGGTGCGTTGTCCTCGGTCCGCGCGGACGATCTGGCTGCAATGCCGATTCGGGCGCTGATCGCACGGCATCCGTCGCTGGACTGGGCCGACGTGGATGACGTGCTTTACGGGTGCGCGAACCAGGCCGGGGAAGACAACCGGAATGTGGCCCGCATGGCCGCCCTGCTGGCGGGTCTGCCGGTGGGCGTGGGCGGCATGACCCTGAACCGCCTGTGCGGTTCCGGCATGGACGCAGTGGGCACCGCTGCCCGCGCCCTGCGAAGCGGGGAAGCGCATCTGATGCTGGCCGGCGGGGTGGAGAGCATGAGTCGCGCCCCGTTCGTGATGCCGAAGGCCGAGAGCGCCTTCTCCCGCAGCAGCGCCCTGTATGACACCACCATCGGCTGGCGCTTTGTAAATCCGCAGATGAAGGCGCAATACGGCGTGGATGCGATGCCCGAAACGGCGGAGAACGTGGCCACCGACTTCCACATCGAACGCGAGGCGCAGGACCGCATGGCGCTGGCCAGCCAGACGAAGGCGCTGGCTGCCCAGCGCAGCGGCTTCCTGGCGGAGGAAATCTGCCCGGTCACCCTGCCGCAGAAAAAAGGCGATCCGGTGGTCGTCAGCCAGGATGAACATCCGCGCGAGACCAGTCTGGAAGCGCTGGCCAGACTGAAGGGCGTTGTCCGGCCGGACGGCACGGTGACGGCAGGCAATGCGTCGGGCGTGAACGACGGCAGCGTCGCCCTGCTGATGGCCAGCGAAGAAGGCGTCCGGCGCCACGGGCTGACACCCAAGGCCCGGGTGCTGGGCATGGCCACCGCCGGTGTGCCGCCGCGCATCATGGGCATCGGTCCGGCGCCGGCCAGCCGCAAGGTGCTGGCGCAGGTCGGCCTGACGCTGGACCAGATGGATGTGATCGAACTGAACGAAGCCTTTGCGGCCCAGGGTCTGGCCGTTCTGCGCGACCTTGGCCTGAAGGACGACGACGCCCGGGTCAATCCCAACGGCGGCGCCATCGCGCTGGGTCATCCGCTGGGGGCGAGCGGCGCGCGGCTGGTGGCCACCGCGGTGCACCAGCTGCAGCGGACCGGCGGCCGGTATGCGCTGTGCACCATGTGCATCGGCGTCGGCCAGGGGATTGCGGTGGTGGTGGAGCGGGTCTGAGCGGCTCCGACCTGGGCGCTGATCGGGCCTGAGTCGTCCGATCTCCTGGCTGACTTCTCGCACTGTCACGCTTGTTCCGCTTTCAAGGGCGCCTTCGGGCGCCCTTGACGCTTTCGGAGCGCCTTCGCCCCTTTGGGGGAGGTCTGGGCGAGCCGCGCGCTGATGTACGCGTAAGACATGCATGAGAAAAAGTCAGACAAGTCAGAAAAATTGTCATGGCATCGCTCCCATTCGAGGAAGCGGTAATCGCACATCGCATGGGATACTGACGGCGTCCGGTGGCGCATACCGCTCATATATGAGTTGTACGACCACCTCCCCGCGGTCCCCCTCGTCATTTCCTGTTGCCAATCGCCCGTCACCACCCCGTTTCACCCGTTTGAGTTGCGATTGCCGCCCCGACGTCCTGCTTTTGATGGCCGCCGGGCGACCACCGTCGCGATATCCCCAAAGTGGGGCAGGTTGGTGCGAATAGCGTTGGAAACAATTGCCCTGGCAAAGATTCTTCACAGGGTTGTCCCTATAGTGACGGGAACTCCTGCCCACGCCCAGCAGATTTGGGCGTCAAACGCACAAACGGTTTACCATGTCCGCTGAACGCTCCCTAGACGACGAACTGACCTCTGCGGTCATTCCCGACGCCCCCACCGAAGAAGTCCGCACGGGTCCGCTCAAGCGGGATCTGGTCGCCGGTCTGGAAAAGGGCCTGGCCGTCATCGAGGCCTTCGACCAGGAACGTCCCCGCCTGACCATCAGTGAAGTGGCTGGCCGCACCGGTCTGACCCGCGCCGCCGCCCGCCGCTACCTGCTGACGCTGACCCATCTGGGCTTCGTCTCGCAGGACCGCAAGATGTTTGCCCTGACCCCCAAGGTGCTGCGCCTGGGCCAGAGCTACATGCACTCCGCCCGCCTGCCCCGCATCATCGAGCCCGAGCTGCACAAGCTGGCCTATGCGATGAAGGAAGCCAGCTCTGCCGGCGTGCTGGATGGCAACGACGTGATCTGCATCTCCGCCACCAGCGCGGGCCGCGTGGTCTCGCCGACCCTGCAGCCGGGCACCCGTGTGCCGGCCTACTGCACCGCCAACGGCCGTGTGCTGCTCGCGGCCCAGTCGCAGGCGGATGTGGATGCATTCATCGCCCGTCAGGAACTGACCGCGCTGACCCCGCACACCATCGTTCACCCGGAACGCCTGCGCATCGAAATCGCCCGCGCCCGCGCTCAGGGTTATGCGCTGATCGACCAGGAACTGGAACAGGGCCTGCGTTCGGTGAGCGTGCCGCTGAAGAACTACAAGGGTGACACCGTCGCCGCCATGGCCATCAGCGTGCATGCTTCGCGCATGAGCATGGAACAGATGGTCGAGCATTGCCTGCCGCCGCTGCTGCAGGCCCAGGCTCACCTGCGCATGCTGCTCTGAACGGCTCGCGCCGCATCGAGTCAGACCCGCTCTGAACAACGCCGCCGCGGTTTGCCGCCGCGGCGTTTTTCTTGGGCGAAGCAGTTCAGACGGACCAGATCCGGTGCCGCAGCAGCGGACTCACCCGGTAGCGCTCGCTGCGGTAGCTGGAGAAGAGGCCGTCCAGCACCTGCACCACCGGCCCGGCGCCCAGCTGCGACAGCCACTCGAAGGGGCCAGCCGGATAGTTCACGCCGAGCTTCATGGCGGTGTCGGCGCCTTCGGCATCGCAAACGCCCTGCCACACTGCATCGGACGCTTCATTGATCAGCATCGCAACCGTCCGCGCGACCACCAGGCCGGGGATGTCGCGCAGCACCAGCAGGTCCCAGCCCAGGTGACGCAGCAGGTCTCGCGCGGCGGATTGCTGGTCGGCGCTCACCTTCGGACCGAAGGCCACGGCCAGTCCGTCGGCGCGGTCAGGCGCCAGGGGCCAGTCCATCACTGCGAGCTTGGGCTGCTGCCGTTGATGCGCCAGTTCGGCGGCGCAGCGGCCATCGGTGAGATGCAATTCGAGGCCGTTCAGGGCCAGTCCTTGCCAGTCGGACTGCGGCGAGATCGCGAATGCCAGTTCGCGATGGGTCAGCCAGCTGGCCAGACGGTCGACCAGCGGCCCCCGGCCCATGAGCGTCACCTCGGGCGGTGAGGTCTGGGGCGGCGGCACCGGTTCGGCGGCAGCAGGCACCCCGTCATAAAAGCCCTTGCCCACCTTGCGGCCCAGGCGGCCCCCGTCCACCAGCGCTCGCTGCACCAGCGATGGCTGGAAGCGCTTGTCTCCGAAATTCGCTTCAAACACGGACTGGGTCACCAGCGCATTGGTGTCATGTCCGATCAGGTCCATCAGTTCGCAGGGGCCCATGCGGAAGCCGGCGCCGCGCAGGGCCCGGTCCACCATCGCGGGCGTCGCGCCTTGCTCCTGCAGCACCTGCAGGGATTCCGCGTAATAGGGCCGCGCGATCCGGTTCACGATGAAGCCGGGGGTCGAGCGTGCATGCACCGGCGTCTTGTTCCAGCGCCGGGCCAGGGCTTCAATGGCGGATGCGGCGGTGGCGTCGGTCTCCGCGCCCCACACCACTTCCACCAGCTTCATCAGCGGCACCGGATTGAAGAAGTGCATGCCCACCAGCCGCTGCGGCATGGCCATGCCGTTGGCCAGCGCGGTGATGCTGATGGACGAGGTGTTGGAGGCGATCAGGGCGTCGGGCGGCAGCAGGGCGTCGAGTTCCTTCAGCAGTGCCCGCTTCGGTTCCAGCTGCTCGATGATGACTTCCACCACCAGCGCCGCGCCCGCCAGGTCCGCCACCGCAGCGGCGGGCTGCAGCCGGCTCATCACCGCGCTGCGCTCCTCCGCACTCATGCGGCCCTTGCCCACCAGCGTGTCCAGCGTCTGGCCGATCCTGGCGATGGCGGCCTGCGCCGCCCCCTCACGCAGATCCATCAGTTGCACCGGATGTCCCGCCTGAGCCGCCACCTGGGCGATCCCGGCGCCCATCACGCCGGCGCCGATCACCGCCACCGGCGCGTCGGCCGCGGCGGCCGAGGCCACCCGCCACGTGTTGCCTGCTGTTGTCATTGCATGTCTCCTCAACTCAGTCCTGTGTGGACGTCGGCGGCACCCAGGGCGCCGGCTGCTTGGCCAGGAAGGCCGCGAAGCCGTCGCGCGCTTCGTCGCCAGTGCGCACCCGGGCGATGGTCTGTGCCGTCAGCTCCCGCACCTGCGGCGTGATCGGCCCGACCTCCAGCTGCGCCATCAGACGCTTGATTTCGGCCTGGGCCTGTGGTCCGCCGGCCAGCAGCTCGGTGATGCAGGTCTGCACGGCGGCATCGAGCGCCTCGGCTTCGACGACCTGCTGCACCAGTCCGAGCTGCAGCGCTTCCTGGGCGCCGATGCGGCTGGCGGTGAGTGCCAGACGACGCGCCTGACGCGGTCCCACGGCATTGACCACATACGGGCCGATGACCGAAGGCAGGATGCCAAAGCGCGCCTCACTGACCGCAAACTGGGCCTTCGAGGACGCAATCGCCAGGTCGCAGGCCAGTGTCAAGCCCACCCCACCGCCCAGTGCCACCCCATGCACCTGTGCCAGCGTCGGTTTGGGGCAGCGCGCCAGCCCGTCCAGCATGGCGGCGAACTTGCGGGCGTCCGCAAGGTTCCAGTCCTGGGTGGCCTCGGCCGCCCGTTTCATCCACTGGATGTCGGCGCCGGCACTGAACGCCTTGCCCTGGCCGCTCAGCACGATCACCCGCACGGCGGGATCCTGCCCCAGCTGGTCGAAGGCATCGGTGAGCTCGGCGATCATCGCCTCATTGAAGGCGTTGAACACCTCCGGCCGGTTCATCAGCACCCGGGCGACGCCTCGGGCATCGGTTGTGATCTGCAATGTCTCCACACGGTCTCCTGGCTCTGCCGTGGGCGGGCGACGGTCTGCCGCAGCCCCGGCGGTCCTGTTTGGACGGGAGTATCGCAGTGCGCCGGGCGCCCTCCCCTGCGATTGCGGGATTCATGCCTTTTGGCAGGTCCTGACTTTTGACATAGGCTCAAAGTTCCGCCGGGCTTGCCCGCACTCCTTTCATGCGCTTGTGATGAAAAAAGCCATCCGTCTGACCCTGCTGGCGACCGCGATGCAGTTCGCCGCCCTTGCCATGGCCGCCCCGCCGCAGTCGGGCCTGGACCTGTCCGGCGCGGACAAGACCGCCCGTCCGCAAGATGACCTCTTCCGTGCTGCCAACGGCCACTGGCTGGCCCATACGGCGATCCCGAACGACAAGTCTTCGTTCGGCGCGTTCACCGTGCTGGCCGACATGACCGACAAGCGCGTGCGCAGCATCGCCGAGGAACTGGCCGCCAAGAAGGCCAAGACCGGCAATGACCAGAAGGTCGGCGACTACTTCAAGTCCTTCCTGGACACCGCCGCCATCGACAAGGCGGGCCTCACGCCGGTGCGTCCGATGCTGGACAGCATCAACGCCATCCAGACCCGCGAACAGCTGGCCGCCTGGATGGGCAAGGCCAGCGGCGTGGTCAACACGCCGGTGGGCCTGGACATCGAAGCCGACTATGCCGAACCCGGCATCAACCGACTGCAGGCCGGACAAGCCGGACTGGGCCTGCCGGACCGCGACTACTACCTGAAGAAGGACGACGAGCGGCTGGCCAAGGCCCTGGGCGCCTATACCAACTACCTGCAGACGCTCGCCCGCCACGCCGGCCTGAAGGACCCGGCCGACGCCGCCCGCCGCGTGCTGGCGCTGGAGCGCAGCCTGGCGGAAGTGCAGTGGGACAAGGTCGACCTGCGTGAACCGACCAAGGTCTACAACCCGATGACGCCGGCCGAGCTGACCGAGAAGGCGCCGGGCTTCGAATGGAAGGGCTTCCTGGCCGCCGCCTCGGTGCCCGACCTCGACAAGCTGGTGGTCCTGGAGCCGAGCTATTTCACCGCCGTGGCCAAGCTGCTGGGCGAAGCCTCGCTGGACGACTGGAAGCTCTACCTGACCCTGCACACGCTGGACAACCATGCCGAGCTGCTGCCCAAGGCCTTCCGTGAAGCGCATTTCGCCTTCCACGGCCAGGCGCTGAGTGGCCTGAAGACCGAGCAGGCCCGCTGGCAGAAGGGCGTGGACCAGGTCAATGGCGCGCTGGGCGAAGCCGTGGGCCAGGAGTATGTGAAGCGCTACTTCCCTGCGGCGGACAAGGCCCGCATGCTGGCGCTGGTGAACAACCTGCTGGCCGCGTACAAGGACTCGATCGACGGCCTGAGCTGGATGACGCCCGCCACCAAGGCGCAGGCGCAGGACAAGCTGTCCAAGTACATGATCAAGATCGCCTACCCGGACACCTGGCGTGATTACGGCAAGCTGGAAGTGCGCGCCGGCGATGCGCTGGGCAACGACATCCGCGCCTCGCAGTTTGAATGGCAGCGCAAGGCCGCAATGGCCAGCAAGCCGGTGGATCGCCGAGACTGGCTGATGACGCCGCAGACGGTCAATGCCTACTACAACCCCACGATGAACGAGATCGTGTTCCCGGCCGCCATCCTGCAGCCGCCCTTCTTCAGCCCGAAGGCGGACGATGCGGTGAACTACGGAGCCATCGGCGCGGTGATCGGTCACGAGATCAGCCACGGCTTCGATGACCAGGGCAGCCAGTTCGACGGCAACGGCGCGCTGCGCAACTGGTGGACCGATGAAGACCGCAAGGCCTTCGACGCCATCGGCGCCCGCCTCGTGGCCCAATATGACGGCTACGAGCCGATCCCGGGCAAGCATGTGAACGGCAAGCTGACGCTGGGTGAGAACATCGCCGACCTGTCCGGCCTGCAGATCGCCTACAAGGCTTACCTGCGCTCGCTGGGCGGCAAGCCGTCGCCGGTGATCGACGGCTACACCGGCGAGCAGCGCTTCTTCATGGGCTGGGCGCAGGCCTGGCGTCAGAAGACGCGTGAAGAGCGCGAGCTGACGCTGCTGACGGTGGACCCGCACTCGCCGCCGGCCTTCCGCGCCAACGGCGCCGCGGTCAACCATGACGGCTTCCATGAAGCCTTCAAGACCCGCGAAGGCGACAAGATGTACAAGGCGCCGCAGGACCGCATCCGCATCTGGTGATCCTTTGATGGACGGGTCGATCGATTGATCCCTGGCCCGACGCCTGCGCACCCGCGCAGGTCCGGGGCCTGACGACCCTGCAAAAGAACGGGGCCTCGACATCCGGTTGGATGCGAGGCCCCGTTGGTTTTTCAGCAGGCGCAGAGGGTGGGTACACCACTCCGCTCGCTGATATCGATGCCGGCGCTCAGTGGTGGCGCTCAGCGCTCCCTATCACGGCTGACGATACTGCTGGATGACGTTCCTGTACCAGTGCGCACTGTCCTTGGCCAGCCGCTGCTGCGTCGCGTAGTCGACGTGGAAAAGGCCGAAGCGCTTCTGGTAGCCGGAGTTCCACTCGAAGTTGTCGAGCAGGCTCCAGTAGAAGTAGCCGCGGACATCCGCTCCCAGTGCCACCGCCTGCGACAAGGCCGACAGATGGCTGCGCAAATAGGCAATGCGTTCCTGGTCCGGCACCGCGCCATCGACCACCGAGTCGGCATTGGCCATGCCGTTTTCGGTGATGTAGAGCGGCGGCGGGGTGTACTCGCGAGTGATGCGCAGCAGATGCTGCGTCAACGCCTGCGGGTAGATCTCCCAGCCCATGTCGGTGAAGCCCAGTTCCCCTGGCGGCGTCAGACCCGGCTGCTGGGTGCTGATGAAGCTGCGGGTGTAGAAGTTCACGCCCAGGAAGTCCAGCGGTTGCTGGATCAAGGCGAGGTCTCCCGACTGGATCTTCGGTGCGTCGGCGCCCAGGTACTCGATCACATCGGCCGGATACTGGCCGCGGAAGACCGGGTCCATGTACCAGCGGGTGCTGAGTCCGTCGTCAATGCGCGCGGCACGGCGGTCGGCCTCCAGCAGCGGCTCGGCCGGGAAGGACGGGGTGAAGTTGAGCACGATGCCCAGCTCGGCCTTCGACCCCACCGCCCGCATCGCCTGGATGGCCGCACCGTGGGCCATCAGCAGGTGGTGCGACACCTGCGCCGCTTCCGCCCGGCTCGTGTGGCCGGGCGCAAATTGCGCGGTCTCATAACCGAGCGTCGCCGAGCACCACGGCTCATTGAGCGTGGCGATGCTGCCGAGACGGTCCCCGAAGCGGCGGGCCACCTCGGCGGCATAGTCGGCGAACAGCGGCACCACATCCCGCGACAGCCAGCCGCCGATGCCGTCGTCCAGCGCCTGCGGCAGGTCCCAGTGATAGAGCGTCGCATGCGGACGGATGCCCGCTTCCAGCAGTTTGTCGATCAGCCGGTCGTAGAACGCAAAGCCTGCTTCATTCCAGGCGCCACGGCCTTGCGCCTGCACGCGCGGCCAGGCGAAGGAGAAGCGGTAGGCGTCCAGGCCCAGCCACTTCATCAGGTCCACATCCTCGCCGTAGCGGTGATAGTGGTCGCAGGCGATGTCGATGTTGGAGCCGTCCTTGATGCGGCCCGGCTGGGCGCAGAAACGGTCCCAGATCGACTCGCCCTTGCCGTCCTCGCGGGCGGCACCCTCGATCTGCGCGGCGCTGGTGGCCGAGCCCCATTGGAAACCGCTGGGCAAGGTGGCGATCAGGTCGCGAATGAGGGCGGTGTCGGCCGCAGGCGTGGCGTCGGAAGGCTGCATGGTCTTTCTGTTCATGGCGGAATCAAGGGCAGGGAGCGGCACGGCCCGCCATCGCCGAAGCGACCGGCGGTGCAGTGCAGAGAAACGATGTCGGACCGGGCGCTCCCATCACCTGCCCGTCAGAAGTTGTAGCCCGCGTTCAGGCCGAAGGTGCGCGGTGCGGCGTATTGCGCCGTCCAGATCGCGCTGGCGTAGCTGCCGGAGCTGCCCGCGCTGGTCTTGATCTTTTCGTCGCCCACATTGCGGACGTAGAGATCGGCATACCAGTTGCGCTTGGAGCTGTAGCGGACCGCGACGTCCGCCGTCGAGTAGGCCTTCTGGCGATCGCCGTCCCCGAGGTTGAACACCGACAGCCAGTTGGCGCTCTGGTAGTGATAGCTGATGCGCGGAGCGACGGAATCCCCGTTGGAGAGCGGGAAGTTGTGCTCGTACATCAGCTGCAGCGACACCTTCGGCGCGTGGGGCAGTTCGTTGCCGGTCACGTCCAGGCAGTTGCCGGTCAGCGTGGTGCAGGCGGGCAGCGCATAGTCGTTGGACGACGCCACCAGGGCACCCAGCTTCGTCTTGGTGTAGCTGGCGCTGAGCTGCAGCCGGTCGTCCGGCGTGATCAGGTAGGCCGCTTCCACTTCCACGCCTGACACTTTCGCGCCCTCGGCGTTGCTGTAGGCGAATTGGCGGTTGCCGTTGACGATGACCGGTGCGCTGAACTGGAAGTCCTTGAACTTCATGTGATAGACGCTGGCATTGAAGGTCATGCGTCCGTCCAGCAGCGTGGACTTGTAGCCGGCTTCGTAGTTGGTCAGCGTTTCCGGACCGTAGGCCAGGCCGCCGTCACCCGTGCCGCCGGACTTGTAGCCGGTGGAGACGCTGGCGTAGACCATCGTGGTCTTGCTCAGGTCATAGGCGGCGCGGGCCAGCCAGGTGGTCTTGTTGCCGGTGTAGTGCGCGTCGTTGATGTTGCCGGCGGTATAGCCGTTGGCCGGATCGGTCGGGTCCACCGACGGATTCAGCGGAATCTGCGGCGCCGTGGCGACGTTCGCCCAGGTCCAGCCCCGGCCGCCCTTGTTCTTGCGGTCGTCGTGGGTGTAGCGCAGGCCGCCGGTCACATGGAAGGCGTCGGACAGATTCCAGGTCGCCTGGCCGAAGGCGGCGGAGGAATCCACCGTTTCCTTGGGCTGGATGAAGGAGCCCTGCCAATTCACGGTGCCCTGCTGGGTGCCGTTCATGATCGGGATGTCGAAGCGGATGCCGTTGTCTTCCGCCGCGTAGTACAGGCCCAGCACCCAGTCGATGGTCTGACGCTCATTGCTTTGCAGCGTCACTTCATGGCTGTGGCTGGTGTACTTGCTCCACACGGTGTTGTCGGCCTGATACGTGGCGCCGGTGGTGAAGCTGGTGGGCACGTTGACGCCCAGATCCTGGTCGTAGGTGCCCGATCCCTTGAAGTGGGTGTAGCCCGCCACGTAGGCCAGAGACATGCCGCCCATGTCGTACTCGAGACGGCTGCGGATGGAGGTCGAATCACGCTTGAGCGACGGGGCGGTGTCGATCAGGGCGGACCAGAACTTCTCGCCTTCGCGCGGCGTCTGCATCAGGCTCATCGAGGGCGTGCCGCGGTCGGCGAACTGCTCGAGAGAGATGTCCCAGCGCAGCTTGTCGCTGGGCTTGATCAGGAAGCTCAGACGGGCGGCCGTCTGGTCCTGGGCGTTGTACTTGTCGCCGCTCTGGACGAACAGGTTGGGATTGATCGGCTGGAAGCCGACGTCCTTGCCACCGCCCGCGACATAAGCGTCGTAGGCGGCCCGTTGCGAGGCCAGCGAGACGTTCGGCGCACGCTGATAGGAGACGTAGCCGTCATGCTGCTCATGGGCAAAGGCGACCCGTGCGGCGATGGTGTCGCCCAGCGGAATGTTGACCGCGCCCTTGATGCCCATGCGGGCGTAGTTGCCGACCCCGCCTTCGATATAACCGGAGGTGTCACGCAGCACCGGCTTGGCGGTCTTCATGTTGATGGCGCCGACGGTGGAGTTGCGGCCCCACAGCGTGCCCTGTGGGCCGCGCAGCACTTCGATGCCATCGAGGTCGAAGAGCATGGTCGCGGCGCCTTCGGGACGCGGCGCAAACACGCCGTCCACGAACAGCGCGACTTCCGGGTCGGCATATTCGGTCTTGGCGCTGTCGTTGCCGATGCCGCGCAGCGTGATGCTCACGATGCCGTGGTCGCCCTGACCGGTGCCCTGCATGCTGGGCACCAGATTGAAGACGTCCAGCATGCTCTTCACATGGTTGTCGTCCAGGGTCTGGGAATTGATGGCGGTCACCGAGACCGGCGTCTTCTGCAGCGAGGTGCTGCGCTTGGTGGCGGTCACCAGCACCTGGGGCAGGGCCTGCTTGCCGTCAGCCGTGGTGGTGGCATTGGCGCCTGCACTGCCCTGCGGGGCGGAATCCTGCGGTGCGGCCTGGGCGACAGTCTGTGAGGCCGGTGTGTCGGGCGCCTGTTGCGCCTGCACGGCGCCGGCGATCAAGGCCAGCACGGCGAATTGGACGGGTGTGACCAGCCCGATGGCGGGTCGGCGGGACGAAGCTGAAGTCATGTTGTCTCCTGGGTGGCTCTGAAAGCTCTTCAAAAATTTGTTCTTGTCGTTTGCAGCCATCCTAGGCAATCGTTGACAACGTTGTCAACGGCTGGATTGACACCGTTGTCATTTCGGGCACTATCATTTACCCGTAGTGGACCCCATGCTCCCAGAGAGGCCGCAGAGCCGATGGACACAGGGCTGCCGCGAGACTGATGCCTTTGCACAACACAGCACAAACACGGAGACACAACGGCATGAAGGCGATTGAAGACATTCTCATCGTGGGCGGAGGCACTGCCGGCTGGCTGACCGCCGCCTTCCTGGCGCAGCAGTTGGGAACGGCGCACGGCGGGGTGCGCATCACCCTGGTGGAGTCGAGTGACATTGGCATCATCGGCGTGGGCGAAGGCACCTTCCCCTCGATCCGGGGGACCCTGTCCGCCATTGGCATTTCCGAATCGCGTTTCCTGCAGGCGTGCTCCGCCACCTTCAAGCAGGGCATTCGATTCAATGACTGGGTACGGCCTCCGGTGGATCAGCGCGGTGCCGGTGAATCAGGCCCCGACCATTACTTCCATCCCTTCAGCCTGCCCAGCCAGCGCCCCGGTGCGCCGGAATTGCTGCCGTACTGGTTGATGGGGGACGCAGGGCCGGACCGCGCCTTTGCCGAAGCGGTGACACTGCAGAAGGCGGTGGTGGATGCGAGACACGGCCCCAAGCGCGCCACCGACGGCGACTTCATGGGCGCCCTCAACTACGCCTATCACTTCGACGCCGGCCGATTCGCCGCGCTGCTGGCGGAACAGGCGCAGTCGCTGGGTGTGAAGCGGGTGATTGCGACGGTGGATCAGGTGGAGCTCGATGAGCAGGGCGCGATCGCCGGCGTTGTCACGCGTGAGGCCGGCGCGCTGCGTGCGGGTCTTTACGTCGATTGCAGCGGCTTTCATGCACGATTGATCGGCCAGGCGCTGGGCGCGCCCTTCACTTCGCTGAACGACACGCTGTTTGTGGACCGGGCCCTTGCCATGCAGGTGCCCTACGACCGGCCGGACACGCCGATTGCCTCCTGCACCCTGTCCACTGCGCAGCGCAATGGCTGGATCTGGGACATCGGACTGCAGGAGCGTCGCGGCATCGGCCACGTCTACAGCAGCCGCCACACCGACGACGAACAGGCCGAGCGTGAGCTGCGGCACTACATCGGCCCCGCCGCGGATGCACTGAGCCCCCGCAAGCTCACCCTCAACGTCGGTTATCGGGAGACGCAGTGGGTGAAGAACTGCGTGGCGGTCGGGCTGTCAGGCGGCTTCCTGGAACCCCTGGAATCGTCAGGCATCGGGTTGATCGAGACTGCGGCCTATCTGATTGCGCAGCTGTTCCCATTTGACGGAGACACCGAGCCGGTGGCCCGTCATTTCAACCGATTCATGAGTGAGCGCTACGCCCGCATCGTGGATTTCATCAAGCTGCACTACGCGGTGACGAAGCGGCAGGACACCGCCTTCTGGCGCGACAACGCCGATCCGGCCTCGCATCCGGACAGCCTCAAGGACAAGCTGGCCATGTGGCGCCATCGGCCGCCGCAGCGGCTGGACTTCATCACCGATGTGGAGATGTACCTGCCGGCGAGCTGGCAATACGTGCTCTATGGCATGGAGTACGACACGCAGCTGCAGGGCGCACGTGCGGGATGGCGACGTGCGGAAGAGGCCCGCAAGGAATTCGGCATGATCGCCCAGCTGGGCCAGCATGCGGTGCGAGACCTGCCGCGGCATCGGGATTTGATCGAAATGATGCTGAGCCGGGCGGGGCTCAAGATGGCGGCTTAAAGCGGCTTAAAGCGGCTTAAAGCGGCTTAAAGCGGCTTAAAGCGGCTTGAGTTGCAGGGGCGGCGGCTCAGGCCGACGCCGCTTTGCGCGCGCGTGTCGGCTTGTCCACCGACGCCGCTGTGGAATCGCGCACGATGAGTTCGTGCTTGAGCACCTTGTGCTGCGCGCTGCCACTGGTCACCACCACCTGCCCGCCGCCGTCGCTCGCGCGGGTGCCGACCAGCAGATCCACTGCGGCACGGGCCATGTCGTCCATCGGCTGACGCACGGTCGTCAGCGGCGGCCAGACCCGCGCGGCGGCTGGTGTGTCATCGAAGCCGGCAATCGACAGATCTCCGGGCACTTCCAGACCGAGCCGCTGCGCGGCCACCAGCACGCCGAGCGCCATTTCATCGTTGCTTGCAAAGACAGCGGTGGGGCGCTGACGGCGGCTCAGCAGCTGGTAGGCCGCTTCCACGCCGGTGGGGAAGGTGAAGTCGCCCTGCACCACCAGGTCTTTGTCCAGGGGAATGCCATGGGCCTTGAGTGCGGCCGCATAGCCCTGATACCGCCGCTTGGACGCCACCTGGTCCTTCGCCCCCTTGATGATGGCAATGCGCTGGTGGCCCAGGCTGATCAGCAGGTTGGTGATCTCTTCGGCGGCATGCACGTCGTCCATGCGGACGCTGGGATGTTCAGGATCATCCGCCGCAGGGGAGATCAGCACGCAAGGCGTCTGGCTGTCCCGCAACGCCTTCAGCACCTGCGGGTTGTCGCACAGCGGCGGCGTGAGGATCATGCCGTCCGGTCGCAGGGCCGACACCATGCGGTCCACCTGCATCGGGAGGTCAGGGGCGTCGTTGTGCAAGGACTCGACCACCAGGTGGTAACCGGCTTCCCGACAGCGCAGTGTGGCGCCCTGCTGGACACCGCCGACGAAGGCCGCGCTCGGGTCGTAGTACAGCAAGCCAATGAGGAATGAGCGGCCACCCGCCAGGCTGCGCGCGGACTGCTTGGGCCGGTAGTTGAGCCGGGCCATGACCTGCTCCACCTGCTCCCGCGTCTCGGCATGCACGCCGGCCTCGCGATTCACAACGCGAGACACGGTCTTGATCGACACCCCCGCCTCACGGGCGACGTCGATGATGGTGGCGGGTTTGGGCATGCGCGGATTTTGGCGCAATGTGGGGAGATGCGCAGGGCCTAGGTGGCGGGGAGCGGGAGCAGCCAGGACACGTTGCGTTCTTTGACTGCGTTGGAGGACTCGGTCACGCAAGCGCGACCCCGGTTTTGACCTCACGGTCAAAACCATTCGAGTCCTCGCGTGAAGTCCACCGGACTTCACTTCCTGGGCGGCAGAATGAAAAAAGGGTCAGCTTTCGCTGACCCTTTTTGAATTTTGGTGCCCAGGAGAGGACTCGAACCTCCACGGAGTTACCCGCTAGTACCTGAAACTAGTGCGTCTACCAATTCCGCCACCTGGGCTTTCAGGATTTATTCACTCACCGCCTGGCTCTCCCAACCTCTTCACAAGTGCCTGAAGTCTCAACTTCCGGCTTTTGCGTTTCGGCTGTTTGCTGCAGCGATCAGCGAAGAATTAGACTTTAGCACAACTTGAAGGGTTGGCAAGCGTTTTATCCAGCCCAGCGTGTGGTTCCCAAACGCTCGTGCGGATCAAAGAGCATTTGTACTCGCTTCGCCCATTCCAGGATGGCAGGCGAGACCTGACGCCAATGCGCCGCATACGCCTGCTGCAGTTGCGGCCCCACCCCGTGCTCCGCGCTGATGGATCCGCCATGCGCCGCCACCAGCCGATAAAGCCCGTCCCGCACGGCCAGCTCTTGCTCCGGCGCCAGCGGGCCCGCGGCCGCCGGCCACACCATGTTGAAGTGCATGCCGCCGTCGCCCAGATGGCCGAAGTCCGCCAGACGCATCTGCGGATGGTGCAACGCCAGCCAGGCTGAGCCCTCTTCACGGAACACCATGAAGGACCGACGGGGCAGCGACAGGTCCAGCCCGATCACCTTGCCCTGCGCCCTCAACCCCTCGCTGATCCGATGGCGCAGCCCCCAAATGGCTTCATCGGCGTCCAGCACCGCATCCGCCACCCGCCCGCTCTCGAATTCAGACTCGAGCCAGCCTTGCAGCAATGCATTCAGATCGAGCTGGTCTGCCGCCAGCTCGCTGCTGAGCTCAATGAGCAGCGCATAGTCCGGCAGCTCACCGCTGAACCAACGCGACACCTCCTGACCATGCAGCCCTGCTTCCAGCGCCGCACGGCTGATGCCCTCAAACGCGGACACCAGCACACCCCAGCGCTGCATCACCGTCTGATAGAGCGGGAACACCGGCCCCAGGCCCGTTGGTGCGACCAGCGCGACGGCCCGCTGGCGAGGCAACGGGCTCAGCTTGAGCGTGGCCTCGGTGATCACCCCAAGGCTGCCGGAGGAGCCGATGAAGAGGTGGCCCAGCGCCAGCGCGGAGTTGTCCTTCTGCAGCCCCTGCCCGCACCGCAGCACCTGCCCGGCCGGCTCGGCCAGCACGACCTCCAGGCCCAGCGTGTTGGCCCGCACGTCGCCGTAACGCAGCATGCGCGTGCCGCCCGTGTTGTGCGCCAGCATGCCGCCGATGCTCGGATCGGCACTGAGATCCACCGGGAACCAGAGTCCGTGCTCGGCCAGCCGCTCATTCAGCTCCGACAGGCGAAAACCAGCCGAGAGCCGCACCGTGCGGTCCAGCAGATCCAGCTCAAAGACCTGCTTGAGCCGTTCGGTGCTCAGCAATAAGTCGCGCGCGCCATCGGTCGGCGTGCCGGCACGGACCAGCCCGGTGTGCGCCCCTTGCGGGATCACCCGCGCCTCGTGCTCGGCGGCCATCGCCATGAGAGAGGCCACTTCCGCCACCGTCCCCGGTCGCACCACACCTGCGGCCTGCCCCGCGCCATAACGCGCCGGTTGCAGATAGCGGGCTTCGATGTCTCCGCCCTCCTGCACTTGCGCATCGCCGCACAGGCCACGGGCCTGCGCGAGCAGGCGGCTCAGCATGCAGGCGCCTCGTCCGCCGCACGGCCGGCCGTCATCTTGAAGATGCCGGTGGCATTGCCTGCATCAAAGGCCAGATCCAGCGCGGTCGAATTCGGCAGCGTCTCGCGCTGGATGAATTCGTGGAAGCTGCCCGGCACTTCCAGCATTACCCGCTGACCCCGGTCATGGAACTCCCGCATCACCCGGGCGGCCCGGAAGGCCGTCTGGCGCACCCGGCCGGTGGCCGAGGTCTCGATGCTGTCCTTGACCGGACGGCCCAGGTCCCGCTGGCCCTGCGCCACGGCCGCCACATCGGGCACCCGGTCGGTCGCATGGTTGAAGGCATTGCCCTCGGTGGAGATCCAGGCCATCTCGGCGGATTCACTCAGCAGCGCCTGATAGTCGTCCGCCTCGAACAAGCCGTGGTGACGCGCAAAACAGGCGATGAGATGCGGCAACAGCACTTCCGCCGATGCGCGGGGCAACTGACGGTCTCGCGCCAGTTGCTCCAGCAGCGCCAGGTCGGACGGCGAGAGCGGATCCCGCGAGCTGGCCAGCACCCGGGTCACGGTCGCCTGGAAGACTTCGGAGAAGCGCTCCGGATGCAGCTCGGAGACGAAGTACTGTGCAATGTCCTCCGGCAGGTCTGCATGCCGCCAGGCCCGACCGGTCATTTTCAGCTTGGGCAGCGGATAGGTCGCGGCCATCTTGAAACCGAGCGGGCGCAGCACCCGGGTGATCGACGCTTCCCCAGGCGGCAAGGCGCCGCTGGGCCAGGCCACGGTGCGCAGGGCGCCGTGGTCGAACACCAGCCGCTGACCGGCCCGCTGCAGGTCCGCCACATAGGCCGAGGCCATGGGCACCCGCCGGGTGACGTCCAGGAACAGCGCCATGTTCAGTGCCTGCGCCAGCTCGGCGCGGCTGACGATGTCGCCGACCGGGCGCAGCAGCGCCGGCACCACGTCCACCTGCGCAAAGGCTTGCCGCGCGGGCACTTCGCCCAGCGCGACCTTGAGCAGCCGATAGACGCCGCTGTCTTCCGCGACCACCTCCGTCGCCGGAGCGGTCGCGCTGGTGCCGATCTCAGACATCGAACTTCACACCCTGCGCCAGCGGCAGCTCGCGCGAATAGTTGACGGTGTTGGTCGTGCGGCGCATGTAGGCCTTCCACGCGTCGGAGCCGGACTCACGTCCGCCGCCGGTTTCCTTCTCGCCGCCGAAGGCGCCGCCGATCTCAGCGCCGGAGGTGCCGATGTTGACGTTGGCAATGCCGCAGTCAGAGCCGGTGGCGCTGACGAAGGTCTCGGCCTCACGGATGTCGTTGGTGAAGATGGCGGAAGACAGGCCCTGCGGCACGTCGTTCTGCATCGCGATGGCTTCATCCAGCGTCTTGTACTTCAGCGTGTAGAGGATGGGCGCGAAGGTTTCCTGACGCACCACCTCGGTCTGGGCCGGCATGCGGACCAGCGCCGGCACGGCATACCAGGCTTCCGGATATCGCGAGGCCAGCGCCCGTTCGCCGCCGGACACCTCGCCGCCCTGCGCCCGTGCCGCAGCCAAAGCCGCCTGCATCGCATCGAAGGCACCCTTGTCGATCAGCGGACCGATCAGATTGCCGGCTTCGATCGGGCTGCCGATCTTCAGCTGCGCACGGGCGCGCTCCAGTCGCTGCACCAGCTCGTCATGAATGGACTCATGGGCGATCACGCGGCGGGTGGTCGTGCAGCGCTGGCCGGCCGTGCCATAAGCACCAAAGAGGATGCCGCGCACCGCCAGGTCCAGATCGGCGCTTGGCGTCACGATGATGGCGTTGTTGCCGCCCAGCTCCAGCAGGCAGCGGCCAAAACGCGCCGCCACACGCGGGCCAACCGCGCGACCCATGCGGGTGGAGCCGGTGGCAGACACCAGCGCCACGCGCGCATCGTCCACCATTGCTTCGCCCACGGCGGCCCCGCCGATCACCACCTGCGACAGATGCGCGGGGGCACCGGCGTAACGGGCCACCGCCTTGTCGAACAGCGCCTGCGTTGCGAGCGCAGTGAGCGGGGTCTTCTCGGACGGCTTCCAGACGCAGGTGTCGCCGCAGACCAGGGCCAGCGCGGAGTTCCACGCCCACACGGCCACCGGGAAGTTGAAGGCGGAGATGATGCCGACCACGCCCAGCGGCAGGTACTGCTCCATCATCCGGTGCCCGGGGCGCTCGCTGGCGATGGTCAGGCCATGCAGCTGGCGCGACAGGCCGACGGCGAAGTCGCAGATGTCGATCATCTCCTGCACTTCGCCCTCGCCTTCGCTGGTCACCTTGCCGGCTTCCAGCGAGACCAGACGGGCCAGATCCGCCTTGTGGGCGCGCAGCTCTTCGCCGAACAGGCGCACCAGCTCGCCGCGCTTGGGCGCGGGCACCTGGCGCCAGGCCAGGAAGGCGGTGTGGGCGCGGGCGACAGCTTCAGTCATGGCGGCGCTGGAGGCCTCCGCCACGGCGCCGATTACGGCGCCGTCAATGGGGCTGCGGACGGTCATGGAACCGCCGGTATAGGCAGTGCTAGGGACGCCCAGGGCGGCCAGCAGATCGGTACTTGTGGTGCTCATGGCGCAATTCTCCTTCAGCCGATCGACTCCACCTGGCGAGACTGCTGATAGGCCTGGCCGAAGCGGTTGGCGAGGAAGTCGGGCAGGGCCACTTCTTCCTGGCGGATGAAGCCGCGCTGCGGCAGGCGGCCTTCGCGGAACAGGTCCACGGCGGCGCAGATGCCGGCGGCGGTCGTGATCTGGATGGCGGACAGCGGCTGCTCGCCTTCGCGCTGGGCGAAGATCTTGCGGGCGAACACTTCCTGCATCAGCGTGCCGTTCTTCATGCCCGACACGGTGACGAAGACCAGCACCACGTCCTGCATGGTGGCCGGCATGCTGCGGCGCATGATGTTCTTCAGCGTTTCCTGGTCGTTCTTCAGCTGCAGGTCGTCCAGCAGCAGCATCATCAGGTCGCGATGGCCCGGGTAGCGGACGGTCTTGTAGTCCAGGTTGCGCACCTGGCCGGACCAGGTCTCGCACAGGGTGCCCAGACCACCGGAGGTATTGAAGGCTTCGTACTCCACGCCGTCCAGCGAGAAATGCTCCAGTCCTTCCAGCGGCAGTGCCGAGATCGGGGCGCCGTCGTGGATGGCTTCGCAGGGGTGGCAGTATTCGTTGATCAGGCCGTCCACGCTCCAGGTCAGGTTGTACTTCAGCGCATTGGTCGGGAAGGCCGGCAGCGCGCCGACGCGCATCTTCACGTCGTGCAGCTCGTCAAAGCGCTTGGCCAGATGGTGGGCCACGATGCCGATGAAACCGGGGGCCAGACCGCATTGCGGCATGAAGGCGGTCTTGGCGCCTTCGGCAATACGCTTGATTTCCTTGGTGGCGGCGACGTCTTCGGTCAGGTCGAAGTAGTGGCAGCCGGCTTCCAGCGCCATGTGCGCGGCGGGAATGGCCAGGTGGTACGGCAGCGCGTTGACCACCGTCTGTTGGCCGCGCAGCGCTGCGGCCAGGGCGGGTTGATGCTCGGTGTCCACCTGCTGGGTGCCGATGCCCTCCTTTGCCAGCAGGGCCAGGGCCTGCGCATTGCGGTCCATCACGGTGACCTGATAGTCACCACTGCCATGCAGCAGTCGAGCGATGGTCTGGCCGATGTGTCCGGCGCCGAGCAGTGCCACTTTCATGAATCGTCTCCTGTTTCTGGTGTCAGAGGCGGGCCCAGCGCGTTGCTGGTCGCCCGTTGCATGGCCGCAGTCTCGCGAGGCTTGGTGACGAAAGAAAGCCTCGTTTCGTCGGAAAACACTGCTAGCCTGACGATCCGTCATCCACCAACCACCATTTCGGCGAAACCGAGGGTTTGTCATGAGCAAGGCTTTGTCAGAGGCACCGGTCCCCGCATTGCGTGACCGGCTGGACCGCGACCTCATCACCCTGTTGCAGGCCAATGCGCGGGAATCCACCGCCAACCTGGCACGGAAATTGGGCATTGCGCGCACCACGGTGGTGGCGCGGCTGGCGCGATTGGAGGCCGAGGGGCTGATTGCCGGCTACACCGTCCGGCTGGGCGGCGAGGCGGTGGAGCGTGGGGTGCAGGCGTTTGTCGGCATCACGGTGGAGCCGCGGGCGGGCCGGGAGGTGGTCAAGAAGCTGTCGCGCTTTCCGGAACTGCGACAGCTGGCGTCGGTCAGCGGCGCCTTTGATTACATGGCTACGCTCAGGGCGGAGAGCACCGCCCGGCTGGACGAACTGCTGGACGACATCGGCGAGATCGACGGCGTGCTCAAGACCCACACCTCGGTGCTGCTGGCGCTGCGGGTCGACCGCAACGCTTGATTGTTCGCAGCGGGGGCGATTCAGTCCTGACCGATTGTGAACGTGAGTAACTCACGCGAATGGGTGGTGACCCCCGTCAACGGGCGGGGCTGGCACGGCGTTTGCACTTGAAGTCGGCCAGCTCAAGGAGAGCACCATGTTGAAGACTGTTTCTGCCGCCAAGCGCGGACATCCCCTGATGATCGGACTCAAGGCACTCGGCCTCCTGGCCGTCGCCTGGGGAGCGGTCTACCCGGCCCTGCTCTGGGGCTTGGGCACCGTGCTGCCCTGAGCCGTCTGAGCCGACAGCTCCCACGTTGAAGGCCATGTCATGAAAGCCCCTCTCCACCTCCCCGGTTCCCTGGCGGATGCGCATCCGAATGCCGAGCGACGACGGGCCGCAGCGCGACGCCTCTGGCGCCAGCGCCTGACGCGCGCCGCCAGCATCGGGCTGGCGGTTGCGCTGGTCTGGGCCGCGATGGCCCTGCTCAGTGAAGCCGAAGGCGATTTGCGTCAGGTTCGCGCCACGGACTTGAGCTCGCCGGTCACGGCCAACGCCTGATCCCGGCACGAATGCTGGACATACGAACGGCTCGCTTCGGCGGGCCGTTCTTTCAAACGCGTCCTGCGTCGTCCTTCCGCGGAAGACTCATCGTTGCCCTTCCTCTGCGGCCCACGGAGTGGCACAGGGAACGGCACAGCGAATGGCCAAGGAACGGCCAGGGAACGGCCCAGAGAGCGTCCCCATGGGACGGCCTCCCCGCTCAGCCTGCCCGGCGGCGCTGCAGAACGATCAGCACGAAGCAGACCACAGCGACCAGAACGCCGCCAATGAACTGCGGATTCCAGGTGGACTGAAGCGCCAGCAGCATGTCGTGAGGGGCCCATGTGGGCACACGATAGATGGTGTCGTAGACGACTTCCATGGGCAGGCTTTTCGATTCGTCCGGGATGTCGGGCAGCCCGGCCGCACTGGCGAAGAATGCGCTGGCTGCGCCGTGCAACTGCCGCCCCAGCACCTGCTGCAGGCCCAGGGGTTCATACAGCTTCAACAGCGCGCCCACCACAAACACCAGCAGCGGCGGCCCCCAGCGCTTGAACCATGCGTTGGCGGCCATCATGGCGAGCACCATGGGGGAGAGCCACAGCATGGCCAGCGAGAGGCCTACCGCCAGACGCGCGACGAGCCACAGAGCCGCAGGGCCGAGTCCCGCCCATTGCATCTGGCGCAAGCCGTCCGCGCCCAGCTCCTTGTAGGCCATCGCCACCCCCACGACTGCGCTGCCGATCGAGGCCAGCACCAGCACGGCGAGCGGCATCAACAACCCGTGCGCCACCATGGGTGCGGCAACGCTCTGGGTGTCGGTGCCCGGCAGTGACTTCCAGAATTCGATGGAGCGGTCCTGCTGATCCCGTCGCGGGAGGATGACCAGTTGATAGACGCTGGTGGCGAAGGCCACGGCCATGATCAGGCCCAGGGACAGGCCGGCGCTGATCAGCGCAATGGGCTCCGGTGCCATCGTTTCGATACCGGCCACCTGGCTGAATGGCACCAGAGCGAGCAGCAGGGTCAGAGGGATGCCGACGGTGCACAGCCAGCCCCAGCGGTACTGGATCCATTCACGCAGCAGCAGCGTATTGAAGAGAGTCATGGTGATGGGCTCCGCGGGTCAGGCTTCGCGTGCCTGGATTTCAGGCTTGCGGGTGAGGGCCATGAAGAGGTCCACGAGATTGGGCCGCAGACGCTGGCCCAGATGGCTGATGTCGTCCGGCGGCGGCCCATCGAACAGCGCGGCCGGACGGCCCTGCACGCGGTAACGGAGCAGCGGATGGCCCGCGGCGACGGCGGCAGCGGCCTCCGGGTCGTGGGAGAGCGCCACGAAGCGCTCGTCGATCTCGGCCAGGCTGATGTTGAGCACCATGCGGCCTTCATCCAGCATGATCACGTCGGAGAGAAGCGTCTCGACCTCTTCCACCTGATGGGTCGAGATGATCACGCTGCGCTCACCGTCGCACCATTCGTCGATCAGCATCTCGTAAAAGCTCTTGCGGGACATGACATCCAGACCGAGGGTCGGTTCGTCCAGCACCATCAGCCGGGCATCGATGGCGGCCACCAGCGCCAGATGGAGCTGGGTGACCATGCCTTTGGAGAGATGCTTGACCTTGTCCCGCTCGGTGACCGAGGTGCGGCGCAGCAGGGCCCGGGCGCGGTCGGCGGAGAACTTCGGCTGCAGACCGGCCATCAGGGTGATCAGATCCCCGGCGCGGGCCCAGCGGGGCAGCACCGCAACGTCCGGGATGTAGCAAAGCGATTGCAGCAGCTCGGCGCGATGCGCATGAGGATTCAGCCCCAGCACGGTGAGATCGCCCTTGACGGCCTTGGTGCCGACCAGCGCCTTCATCAAGGAGGTCTTGCCGGCCCCGTTGTGACCCAGCAGGCCAACGACGCGTCCCGCCGGGACGGTGAAGCTCACATCCTGCAGAGCGGCTTTGCGGCCGTAGTGGAGGCTGAGATTGCGCGCCTCGATGAGGGGGGTCATGAAAGCTCCATGTGGCGGGGTCTGCGGCGTGGGCGGAACGGGTGGAATGGGCTGGCTGGGCGTCATGCGTCCTCCCAGATCAGATCGTCCGGACCGAGGCCCAGGCGGTGGAGTTTCTCTCGCAATCGGGGCCATTCGTCACGCAGGAAGTGTTCCCGCTCGGTTTGCAACAGTCGGGTGCGGGCCCCGCTGCGCACATACATGCCCATGCCGCGGCGGCTCTCCAGCAGGCCTTCGTCCACCAGGGACTGTAGAGCCCGGCTGACGGTCAGCGGGTTGATGACGTACCGGCTGGCCAGGGCCCGGACCGAGGGCATGGCATCGCCTTCATTGGGGTCGCCTTCCAGCAACTGCGCGGCGAGCTGGTCCGCGAGCTGCTGGTAGATCGGCGCATGGTCGTTCCAGCTTTGCATCGGTCAAGGCGCCGGGAGGCGCCGGTGTGTTGGTGAGGTAGCACACCATAACGATGAGGGCGGGACTGGCGCCAAGGGGGCGCGACGAAATGCAGAAAAGGGGGGATGAGGTGCAGGGGGTCAGGGGTCAGCCTGAAGTCCGGCTTCGACTTCGCCACTGCGTCGCTTTGGCTGTATTTCGACGATGTAGATCCTTGGGAGCCCAGGTACAAGGAGTACGCCATCGCAGCCTTGCGTTCATCCTGTGTCGTCCTGACATGCCGGCACGCCAGCAGCTCCAAAGGCTCCGCAGCGTGCTGGTCACCCGCATACAAGTCACCATCCGGCCGCGTCCTGCCTCATGGCCTCAAGAGTGGCGCGGACGCGTACCCTCTGCTCATTTGGCCTCGTGTGTCAGATGCCTGCCAGGGCTTCGGAACGCGCGCGGTACAAAGCATCGGCCAAGTGGGTGATTTCCTGCGTGAGATGCAGGCGCCCCAACCATGATGGCGGGATCCCGGCCATGCCATAGGTGGCGCAGGCAATCTGCCCCACGATGGCGGCAGTCGTGTCTGCGTCGTCGCCGAGATTCACGGCTTCAAGGATGGTGTCGCGGAAGTTGTTGTGCCTGGCGTAGCACCAGAGCGCGGCTTCCAGGCTGTCGACGACATAGCCACTTCCCTTGATCTGTCCAACCGACTTGGTCGCGTGATCGGCAGCGGCGATGGCCCGGACCTTGGCACTTTCAGTGGCAATTCCTCCGAGGTCCAGTACCTTCTCCTTCGGCAGGCCTCGCAGCGCGCGGCTCAGCGCCACAGCAAACACGCGGCATGCATCCAGGCATTCGGTGGCGCCGTGCGTTGTCCGCGAGCTGAGGGCGGCCATGTCCTGAACCAGCTGCTCGTCATGACCGAAGCGCAACGCAATGGGAGCGATTCGCATCAGGGAGCCATTGCCTGCTGCATTTGGATCAGAAGGCCCCGAAAGAGCCTCGCCGCTCAGCAGGAATTGATGGATGGCACCCTTGGTTGTGATCCCGATGTCGAAGCAGACGCCCGTCGAACTCCAGTAGCCCCATTCGTACCAGTTGGCGTAGCGGGCCATCTGATCTGCGGGATCGCAGCGGCCGGTCTGGATCAGACTCTCGGCCAGGCAGAGGGCCATCGACGTGTCGTCGGTCCACTTGCCAGGTGCAAGCGAGAAAGGACCGCCCCCCAGCATGTCGGTCACCGGCGCGAAGCTGCCCCTCGGCATGAACTCCACGTTGGTGCCGACCGCGTCGCCGCAGGCCAGGCCCAACAGCGCTCCCCGGTATCGGTCAATCGCTTCCATCAACACCGTCCACTTCAGTTCACCGCCAAACGAGCGCGCACTTCCATCAGTGCGAAACCCAGCAGGTTCAGGCCGCACCACGTGCGTGGCTCCAACGCGCGTTCGTCGTTCGCTGCCAGGCCAATGCCCCAGATGCGGTCAACGGGGCTGGCCTCGACGAGCACGCGGTCACCCGTGGTGAGCAGGTAATCCCGCAATGCCTGGTTCTGCGAAAATTTGGCTTCATTGGCGCGGACGACGATGTCAAAACGAGCCTGTTCCCAGCGCACATCGTCGAACCCTTGCACGCCTCTCCCAGCTTCTTTGCCTCCGCAGGCGTCTTGGCTGCAAGGATCCTGGCTCGGGTGGCCATGTCACCGAAGAGGCGGGCCTTCTCGGCCATCATGAAGTGTTCGGCCGTCAGTACGTCTGGCCATCGACCAGGAAGCTCGCTTCGAACCATTGGCTGAAGCAGCCCTTGCCGATGGAGCCGTCGGCATTGGGCTGGTGTCCCCAGAAGAGTACGTACTTCGGCGTGGCGCCAGCTTCGAGCGCACGCATCAGGTCTTCGACGCTGCGGAGGTTCAAGATGTCAGTCATGGTGTTGCGGTTGGTAGACGTGCTCAAGCGGGGTCATCAATTGCGGGTTGTCATCCTGGGCGTACTGGCGCTGCTCGGCGACAAAGTCGGTCATGTCGATGACCTCCATCAGTTCCGTCGTCGCGAACGCACGCAATAGGCTGCCGCGCAGGCCGAGCTGGATGGCGCGGCGCGGCAACTTCGCGCCGCTGGGCGCATGGTCGGGATCCCACTGCCGTCGCACTTCTGAGCTGGCCACGGCGTCCTGCCATTCCTGTTGAGTGGCATGGCGCGTGGCATCGAAGGACGACGACACCGCGGCGTCGAGCAACGTGTTGAAGAAGGCCCGGCGGATGCGCAGGCCCAGGATGACCTCCTGCCCCTCCTTCATGCCCCAGCCGCAGCGGTACATCATCCACAGGAAGTTCGGCTTCACCCAGCTCATGCGGTTGAAGCTGTAGTCCGGCCCGCCGAAGTGGCCATGCTCGATGGCGTAACGACCAATGGAAGGGCGATAGGCCTGATAGACGACAACGCTGGTGTCGTCATGGTGGGCAAGCATGTGTTCGCCTTGTTCCGGCCATTCAGCGGCTTGCTGAAGGTAGGGAGCGGTTGCAAGTTTCATGTTCCGTTCTCATTGTTGTTCTCGGGGAAGCGTCGAATCACCTCGATGGTGCCGACGATGTTGTCGTTCAGGGTTTCCAGATCCTCAGCCGGCACCCACCACTCCGTGTGATGAGCAGCGCCCACTTGGTGAACTGCATAGTGCTCCATGAAGGCATTCCGCACTTCGAAGCGAGTCACGAAGCCGGCGCCGCTTGCCGGCACGTTCCAGTCGCGCGCGATCTCCACGGCGTATGCCTCGTTGGTCACCGGATAGAAGATGGGCTGGTCCGGCAGCCGTGGCGGCCATCGACGATTGCCGCTGGCTTCCACCAGCGCCAATTCCGTGGGGCCGGTGGGGCGGTAGAGCGTGACGGTCTCGTTCATGAGCTTCCCTGAGTTCAGTTAGTTGTTTTGTGCAACCTTTAATAAGTTGGACAATACAACTCATATTCAAGTGCGTCAAGTAAAGGGCTCGCATGACCGCCAAGCCATCTCGGCCGAGAGCCGCTTCGTTGGGCTTTCCACTGCCATTCACCACGGTAGACCTGGTCATCTTCACTGTCTCCGACGAGGCGCTGAAGGTGCTGCTCGTGCAGCGGCCCGAAGACAAGGCGTCGGAGTCGTTCCCGGGTTGGTGGGCCTTGCCGGGCGGATTCGTGAACGTGGATGTCGACCGGGATCTGTTGGCATGCGCCGAACGCAAGCTCCTCGAGAAGACGGGTGTTCGCAGCCCCTACCTCGAGCAACTGGGCAGTTGGGGTGGAGCGGCGAGAGATCCCCGCGGATGGTCGGCCACACACGTGTACTTCGCGTTGATCCCCAGCCGCGATATTGAGCTCGCCAAGGGCGCCAACGCTGCGGACGTCGCGTGGTTGAAGGTGGAGGAGGTGCTGGCGAACCCGAGGCTGGGGTTCGATCATGCCGCCATCCTGCAAGCTGCCGTCGAGCGACTGCGCGGGAGGGTGGAATACACCTCGCTGCCTGCCTTCTTACTGGCAGAGCCGTTCACGCTGCCGCAACTGCAGCGCATCTACGAGATCGTGCTGAATCGCGACGTGGACAAGAGTGGTTTCAGGACACGCATGCTTGCCGCGCAGTTCTTGGTGGAGGAGGGGTACGTGGAGGGCAGTTCGAACCGGCCTGCCATGGGGTACCGACTCGCCGACCGCAGCGCGCCAGTTGTGTTCCCTAGAACGTTCAGCCCGCGGGGCTGAAGCGCACTCCTAGCAGCCTTCTAGCGGCCCAGATCCTAGCAGGCTCAACTGATGAGCCTGCTCAAGCGCACGATCGGGGTGCCGACGCGGCGTCTGGGCGGACGCCGTCGCCCCTTCTATCGCCGGAGGCTTTGTTGGTGCCCAAAGTTCAAAGTTGAGCGAAACAAAATGCTGAAAGTTCAGAGTTGCGTGAGATACGGGTTCAAAGTCCGCTGATTCACTCAGGGCCAAGTGGCTGATCAGGACCGGTTTTCAGTTTTGGGTTGTGCGCAATCCGACAGCGATGTACTGCAGGTTCGACCTGCCCCTTCCACACCAAGACCGCATGTTCGGATGCTAGGTTGCAGACCTTTCCGGCACGTCAAACAGTCTTACCGTGCCATCAGCGCTCTGAATCTTGCAGGCCTCATTGCCGACCCACTCTACGAATTTGGCGTCGTTTTCTGGAAGCCGGAACTCCGAAATAGTGGGCAACGGCAACGCCAAGGGGGCCCGGAAATCGTAGACTGTTGGGTGATCATGCGAATCCGGGCACCATAGGCCCGAGGTGCACTCGCCCTGTGCAGGGGCCCGATTGCGAAGACCGGAATGAGGCGCCATCCGCCTGATACCGCTCTCGGAATTCCACACCGCGGCCGTGTCTCGATTCAGCAATGACATTGCTGGAGTGACCGGCCTGCATCGCCGGCCGGATCCAAGCAAGGATCTCCAGATGCGGGCGTCGGCCGGAGTTTAGTTTTTACAAGACTTCGAGCGCCTCCCCTCACTATTATGGTTTCCGACCGATCACCCGCCTCCCGCGATTGCGCAGGCCTCAGTCGATGTACCGCAGCCCAGCCCTTTGAAGCGGCTCTCGCATACCGTACATGTCCAGCCCCAGGACGCCTGCGGCCAGCCGCTCCCGCTTGGCGCCTTCATGCGCCTCCCGCGCCTGCGCCGCGGCCAGTGCCTGCGCACTCAAGCCGCGCGGGACGCACACCACCCCGTCGTCATCCGCCACGATCACATCGCCCGGCGTCACCCACATGCCGGCGCAGACCACCGGGATGTTGACCGAGCCGAGCGTCGCCTTGATGGTGCCTTTCGACGAAATGCACTTGCTCCAGACGGGAAACTTCATCTCCGTCAGCGTCTTCACGTCGCGCACACCGGCGTCAATGATCAGCGCACGTGCACCGCGCGACTGGAAGCTGGTCGCCAGCAGGTCGCCGAAGTAACCGTCGGTGCATTCAGCGGTGATGGCGGCCACCACGATGTCGCCGGGCTGGATCTGCTCCGCGGCCACATGCATCATCCAGTTGTCTCCCGGGTGCAGCAGCACGGTCACGGCCGTCCCGCTGACCTGGGCGCCTGCGTAGATGGGCCGCACGTACGGCTTGAGCAGGCCCACGCGTCCCATGGCTTCGTGCACCGTGGCCGATCCCGGGCCGGCCAGGGCATCCGCCGTGGCGCGGTCCGCGCGTTCGATGTTGCGATAGACGACACCCAGTTCGTACATGTCAGAGTCCCTTGCTGGCCAGTCGTGCATCCAGGCGCGGAAACACGCGCCGCGCATTGCCTTCGAAGACCTGGTGCCGTTGGGCGTCGGTGAGATGCGGCGTGGCCTCGATGTAGCGCCGTGTGTCGTCAAAGTGGTGGCCGGTCTGCGGGTCCAGGCCGCGCACCGCGCCAATCATTTCCGACGCAAACAGCACGTTCTCCACCGGAATCACGCCGGTCAGCAGATCGATGCCCGGCTGGTGATACACGCAGGTGTCGAAGAAGATGTTCTTCAGCAGGTGCTCTTCCAGCAGCGGCTTTTTCATCTCTTGCGCCAGGCCACGGAAACGCCCCCAGTGGTAGGGCACCGCGCCGCCGCCATGCGGAATCAGAAAGCGTAGCGTCGGAAAGTCCTTGAAGAGATCGCCGGACAGGCACTGCATGAAGGCGGTCGTGTCAGCGTTCAGATAATGCGCGCCCGTCGTGTGGAAGCAGGCATTGCAGCTGGTCGAGACATGGATCATGGCGGGGATGTCCAGCTCCACCATCTTCTCGTACAGCGGGTACCAATGGCGGTCCGTCAAAGGGGGGCTGGTCCAATGCCCGCCGGACGGATCGGGGTTGAGGTTGATGCCGACAAAGCCGTACTCTTTGACGCAGCGCTCCAGTTCGGGGATGCAGCTGGCCGGTGCCACACCCGGGCTCTGAGGCAGCATGGCCGCACCGACGAAATGATCGGGGAACATTTCGCTGACGCGGTGGCACAGCTCATTGCAGATCGCCGCCCAGATGGCCGATGTCTCAAAGTTGCCGATGTGGTGGGCCATGAAGCTGGCGCGGGGGCTGAACACCGTCAGATCGATGCCGCGCTCACGCATCTTGGCGAGTTGGTTGATCTCAATCGACTCGCGCAACTCGTCGTCGCTGATGCTGAGCGATGCGCGGGAGGGCGCCAGTCCTGGCTCCTTCAAGCCCGCGACCTGCAGGTCTCGCCAGGCGCCCAGCGCCGCGGGCGCGGTGGTGTAGTGGCCGTGTACATCAATGATCATGGTGAAGGGCTGGTCGTAGTGTTGGACATTCCAAGTGCGCGCCGGATCGCATCACAGTCAGGTCCGGCGATGAACGAAAGCGCGGCGAATGCCGCAGGGCCTCGTCGGGATGACGCCGCCACGGCGCCGACAAAGCGCGTGATGACCTCGGCGCCGGGGGGCATTGGGCCGAGCACTTCAATGCCTGGCTGCCCCTGCAGCTCGCTGATCTGCTGAAATCCCAAGGACGCCTCGCCGGCGGCGAGCAGTGCCGCCACCGGCACGCCCGGGCGGGCTTGCACCAGTCGGGGTTTCAGCAGGCCGCCCAGTTGCCAGCGTTCCAGAAGCTTCAACAGGGCGGTGCCGCTGGGGCCGGTGGAATAGGCGATGCGCGGTGCGGCCAGCAGGGTCTCACGCAGCGCCTCGGCGGCGTCCACGCGCGGCTTGGCCACGCCCTTCGCCACGGCCACACCCATGGCGGACGTGCCGACCACCTTCGGCTCGCCATTCACATGGCCATCGGCCTGAAGCTGCTCAAGCGCGGATTCGGCCAGCACCACCAGGTCAAAAGCCTCGCCCTGGCGCACCCGTTCCGCTGCATCCACACCGCCGACCGATTCGAATCGCAGCGTGCTGCCTGTCTCGCGTGCATAGGCCGCGGCCATCTCCGCGAGCAAAGCCCGGGTGGCCATCGATGAAATGCCGTGCAATTGAAGCGTCATGTCGGACCGCCGCACCCAGGCTCAGAATGAATGACGGATGCCGACCGCCAGACCGGTCTGGCTCGCGCCGGCCACGGGCGTCGCGCCGGCAGCGCCATTGCTCACGCCCAGCGCCAGCGTGCCGTCGTTGGCAATGTGGCCGCCAGTGGCATACACGGCCGACCGCTTGGAGAGCTGGTAGGTCGTACGCAAGGCATAGAGCGTGGCCTGGTTGGCACTGTTCCGGTAGTCGAGCTTAAAGACTTCCGCGTCCGCACTCCACGCAGCGGTGAAGTTGTAGGTGCCGCCGACGTACCAGAGGGTGCTCTTGGGCGTCGTGACGCTGGCGTCGTTTTTGCGCGCGATGAGGCCGGCGCCGAGCTTGAGGTCCGGGCTCAGCTTCACCCAGCCCGCCAGCGACGATCGACGGTCTTTCAGCGCGCTGCTCGTCAGCCCGGCGAATGCACCGGCACCCCCGCGGATCTCGTCCACCACCGCCGCAGCGCCCCAGGTGGCCGTGTCGTACTTCAGCATGGCGGACCATTGCCGGCAGGCCGATGTGTCGGTGGCGCTTTCACCGGGGCAGTTGGTCCCGGCCGGGGTCGGACCTGCATTGACCGAATCTCGGCCGACGCTGTAGGTAGCACCCACCGTGAGGCCGCTGAAGGTGCCACGATAGGCCACGGTGTTGTCAACCCGGTCATTGGGCAGATAGCTGTCCAGCGAGCCGGATCCGAAGGTGTTCGGGCCGAGGATGTCGGCATCGAGTTGGGACCAGAACAGCATCGAATACTGTCGGCCCAGGGACACCGTGCCCCAGTGGCCCTGCAGGCCGACAAACGCCTGACGGCCCCAGGCGCGACCGCCCTGGTTGAACGTTCCGCTGTCCAGGCCCATGCCCATTTCCAGCGTGAAGATCGCCTTCAGGCCGTCCCCGAGATCCTCGGAGCCGCGCACGCCCAGCCGCGACGGATAGCTGCCGGCCAGGCCTGGCAGGCGGGTCAGCGAATCGTGGCCGGTCCCTACGTTGTTCAAGTGCTCCACCGCCTGGTCGAGCAGGCCATACAGAGCCAGGTTCTGGGCCTGCGCGCCACAGGCGCACAGCACCAGAGCTGCCGCGGCCAGGCTTGTTTTCAGTATCGTCACTTGTCTCTCTCCTTGTTGTGATCGGTCGGTCCCGGGGCCGGCGCTGCCGGGGAAGGCGGTGTCGCTGCGGAGGACGGGGCGTCCCACTTCAGCGCACCGGCGCCCTGCCCCGCCACGGAATAAAGCGCCCGGGTGTTGCGGGTGGCCTGAAACGCTTCCAGCGTCTCGCCGCGCATCGCCGCATAGATATGCAGGTTGGACACGCCCACCACCGCCCCGAGCTTCTCCAGCACAAAGAAGATCGCCCCGTACCGGATCAAGCCGCGCCAGTCACGGCGGCGAACGAGATCACGCTCTTCCTCGCTCAGCGCGGCGAGTTCGAACACAGCTTCCTCATTGGCCAGGAATGCCGCCCGGTTCTCCGGTATCACCAGGTCATGCAGGAAGGCATTGAGCCGGTAGCAGCGCACGCCGCGCTCAATGGTGAAGGGATAGGTGCCGGGCAACTGCTCGATGCCGGCCAGCTGTTCGTCGGCGCGGCTCGGCTCGGCCGGGGTGTTCTCTGCGTTCTCGTAAATGGCGGTCGCAATGCCGGCCATGGACGGCAGGTAATAGGTGCGGTGCAGACAGTTCACCCGCTCGGCCAGCGCGCCGCGCATCACCAGCCACATGATGACCTCGCTGCCCTCCAGGCCGCCCAGCGCCGCATACTGTGCGTGCGTCATCGCGGTGAGCTGCTCGGGGTCCTTCTCGAAGAGGTCCAGAAATCGCTCGTCCCACTCGGTGTTGTTGAAGCCCGCGCGCTCCCCATGCACCTGGTGCGACAGCCCGCCGGTGGCAACGATGGCCACCTTGAGGTCCTGCGGATAGCTTTCGATCGCCCGACGCAGCGCCTGCCCCAGCCGGTAGCAGCGCCTGGCAGTGGGGATGGGAAACTGCAGCACGCCCACCTGCAGCGGCACCAACCGGTGGGGCCAGGCCTGACCGTCATGACGGCTCAGTACCGACAGCGGCGAGAAGCAGCCGTGATCCAGCGCACGCTGCTGGAAGAAGCTCATGTCGAACTCGTCCGCCATCAGCGACCGGCCCAGGTGCGCCGCGAATGCCGGGTCGCCTTGAATCCCCGGCAGGTCGCGCGCGCCCCCGCCCTCGTCCGCCGGCATCCAGCGCTCACCGGTGCCCAGGGCAAAGGCGCTGTAGTGGTCAAAGAAGAACGACGTGATGTGATCGTTGTAGATCATCAGCAGCACGTCGGGGCGCTTGGCCTCGAGCCAGGCCTGCACCGGTGCGAAGGCGGCGAAGATCGGTGCCCAGACGGGGTCGTCGCGCTTGTCGCGGTCGAAGGCAAAACCGATGGTGGGCGTGTGCGAGGCGGCAATGCCGCCAATGATCGTGGCCATGGGAAAAAATCCGGTGGAGGGTGACTCAGGCGGCGATCGACTTGCCCACGAGCGGACGCTCCTCGGGCTGCTCGGCGCGCCGCGCCATCTGCACCGCGAGTGCCGCCAGGACGGCCGGCACGGCGAGCAGACCGATGATCGCCCCGAAGCCCCAGCCCAGCGACAGCAGCAGCCCGCCCACCATGGAGCCGGTGATGCTGCCGAAGCGGCCCATGCCCAGCATCCAGCTGACACCGGTGGCGCGCGCCTGGGTCGGGTAGCAGCTCGGCGCAAAGGCATTCAGCCCGGTCTGCGCACCACTCATGCAGAAGCCCGCGGCCGTCACCAGCCAGACCAGGGAGCCGGAGAGCGCCCCGCCCACACCCAGCGCCAGGATGCACACGGCCCCCAGGGCGTAGGTCGCGCCGATGACACGCGTCGGCGGGCGGCGGTCCATCGCCCAGCCGACCAGGATGGCCCCGAGCGTGCCGCCAATCTGGAACATGGCCGTGATCGTGGCGGCCTCCGAGATCGGCAGTCCGGCGTCCTTGATCAGGGTGGGCAACCAACCCGTCAGCAGGTAGATCACCAGCAGCCCCATGAAGTAGGTGAGCCACAGGGCGCCCGTCATCAGGCCGTAGCCTTTGGAAAAGAGCACGCCGATCGATTGCTTGGCTTGCACGGGCGGTTCCGGTGCGAAGAATTCGGTGCCGGAGGGGAAGACGGCACCGGTGACCCGGCCCAGCACACGACCGATCCGGTCCGCAGCGGCACGGCGCACCACCAGGAAACGCGCCGACTCTGGCAACAGCACGACCAGCACCGGCACCAGCAGCAGCGGCAGCACGCCGCCCAGCATTAGTACCGAGCGCCAGCCACCCGAAGGGATCATGGCGGCTGCCACGAAGCCCACCACGCCAGAGCCGAGATTGAAGCCGGTGAACATCACCGCGATCAACAGGGACCGGGAGCGCTGAGGGACGTACTCCGACAGCAGCGTGCTGGTGTTGGGCATCGCCGCACCCAGGCCCACACCCGTCAGGAGACGCAGGGCCGCCATTTCAGTGAGGTTGCCTGCGTAGGCGGTTGCGAAGGTGAAGAGACCAAACAGCAAGACCGAGCCAATCAGCACCACCTTGCGGCCGATCCGGTCGGACGCAGGGCCCGCCAGGAGCGCGCCGAGGACCAGGCCCAACGGCGCTGCGCTCATCACCACGCCGAATGCGGCGCGGGACACATGCCATTCCTGCAGGATGGACGGCGCCAGAAAGCCCATGATGGCCACGTCCATGCCATCCAGCGCCACGATGGCGAAGCACAGCACCAGCAGCAGCCATTGCATGCGCCCCATGGGGCGCTCGTCAATGAATGCCTTGACGTCCACCGCGGTGGTCGGTACTCGGTTCACGGTTGTCTCCGTAGGTCTTGTTCGATGCTGCCCAGTGTGGCGAAGGGCCGCGCGGCGCGGCGTGATTTCCGGCCCGCCAGACCTCAAACTTTTTTATCGGGCCGGGTTTCTACGGAGGTTTGGGCCAGGGATTGCCCGGAAGATCGCCCGCCATGACGACCCATGTCGAATCGCTGGACCTCAATCTGCGACACCTGCGTGCGCTATGCGCAGTTGCTGCCTCCGGCAGCATTGCGGCAGCGGCCGAAGAGTTGTACCGGGTCTCCTCAGCGGTCACGCGGTCCATTGCAGAACTCGAAGCCGCGCTGGGTCGGCCCTTGTTCGAGCGGCGCGCGCGCGGCACCGTGCTGAACGCCTACGGCCAGCTCGTGCTGGTTCGCGCTCGACGCATCGACACCGAGTTCGAAGCCGCTCGTACGCAGTTGATGGCGCGCGGTGGCGTCAAGGGCGGCACCGATGCCAATTCACTGTTTGCGTCGATCCTGAATGGCCGTCGTCTGGCGGTGGTCGCAAGCCTGGCCGAACGGCGCAACATGGCTGCGGTGGCGCGCGAGTTCGGCATCACGCAGCCTGCGGTGAGCGCCGCATTGAAGGACCTGGAGACGCGGCTGGGTGTGCCCTTGTTCGAACGCAGCGCCCGGGGACTGGCGCCCACCCAGGCCGGGGACATCGTCGCGTTCTACTTCCGCCGGGTGCTGGCAGAGCTGCGCAACATCATTCCGGACATTGCCGCCAGCGAAGGCGTGCTGACGGGCAGCGTGCATGTCGGCGCATTGCCCCTGGGACGCACTCACCTCCTGCCCACGGCCATTGCCGCCTTGCTGGACAAACATCCTGGACTGCACATCGCCACTGAAGAGAGTCCCTACAGCGCATTGGCGGCTTCGCTGCGCAGCGGCGACCTGGATTTCATCCTGGGCGCCCTGCGGCCTGGCGAATTGACGCCTGAACTTGCAGCGGAGCCATTGTTTGAAGACCGACTCTCACTCATCGTGCGCGCCGGGCATCCGCTGTCCCGCGTCACCCAGGGTCTGAGCGCGCTGAGCGGCGCGCGATGGGTGCTGTCACGCCGGGGGGCGCCATCGCGCGAACTGTTTGAACAGTGCTTCGCCGCGTCGGGCTTGCCCGCGCCCGTCCCCGCGGTGGAAACCGGTGACCTGGCGGTGCTGCGCGCACTGCTGATGGAAAGCGACATGGTGACGGCCATCTCCGCCCACCAGCTGCGCTATGAGATTCTGGATGGCAGCCTGGTGGAACTCGCCATCCCGCTGGCGACCACGCGGCGGCAGATTGGTCTGACCCAGCGGGCGGGCTGCTTCGCCTCACCCGGCGCGCGGGCGCTGATGGAGGAGATCCGCCGCGTCGTTGCTGACGCAGCGGTGTTCCGCAGCCCGGGGGGCGCCCGGGTCTACGCGACCGCGGACGGCCCCGGGCGCCGACGCCAGACGGCGATGGCCCCCACACCCAGCAGCATCAGTGGCAGCGCGGACGGCTCTGGCACTGCGGTGACCGACACCGCATCCAGCACAAAGTAACCCGGGTCATTGCGGAAGCTGAAGGTCAGCGACGTCGCCTCAGCAGTGGCCGCTGCCATGAAGCTCAGTACCGTGGGCGTGGTTGGCAGGAGACTGGTCGCCGATGTGTACAGCCATTGGTCGCCAAAACTCACTGAGAAGTCACTGGGCACACTCCCGTCACTTTGAAGCAGGAAGCTGATGGCGTAGGCCTGTCCCGCGACGGTCGATAGCGCCTGGGTCATCGTATCGGCGCTGCCGCTGGTGCCCAGGAAGGCTTCGCAGCTCCCCTCGGGCACGCTGCCCGCGCCCAGGCACACCACGCCGCTGTACGGATTGGTCAGCACGCTGCCCGACCATCCCGCCAGACTGCCGGCTTCGAAGCCTCCATTGACCACCAGATCACCGGCCATCGCGGAACCACACAGGCTGAGAGCGGCCATCGCCGTCAGCCACCCTTGCTTGAAAGAGATTGCTTTCATCAGAACCCTTTGCGTTGAATGGATGGACGACAGGGCCATCAAGGTGTGCAGACGATTTCGCCGCCGACCACGGTGCATGCGGCCTGCTTCAGGAACGGTGTGTAGAGGTAGTTGCCGACGTTGCTGGTGCTGACGTCCGACGCGGTGGCGGGCGTCCACGGCACGAAGTTGGCCGGGTCGCTGGTGCTGCCGGCGCCGGTGTAGCGCGCAACGGCCGGATAAGGATAGACCGGGCGTGACACGCCGGTGGTCGGATTGTTGGCGACCAGCGCCTCCGGTGCCGCGCCGGTCTCCACCCAGGCCATCAGCGGTGTCAGCAGGTCAAAGGTATTCGGTCCCAGACCGCCGCCGCAATGGCCCATGCCAGGGAAGAGGTAGAAGCGCGCGAAGCTGCTGGCCGGACGCGTCAGCTTGCTCATCGTCTCCCAATACTGGAGGGTGCCCTGCGGCGAGATGTGCTGGTCTGCCCAGCCGTGCCAGAGGATCAGCTTGCCGCCGGCCCCGGCAAAGGAACGCAGGTCGGGGTTGGTCGCCGCATACATGGAAGATGACGCCACGGTGGACAGGAAGCCGGCGACGCTGAAGTTGAGGTCGTTGAGGGTTCTGGGTGTCTGTGTCGCGGCGTCCTTGAACGGTCGGTTCAGGAAGGTCTTGTACAGCCAGCTGTTGACGAAGTTTTCCCCCTGCGCCGTCCCGCCCTGCGCTGCCGGCATGTAGAGCGTCCAGTCCAGTTCCGATCCCCACTGACTGGCGCCCTCGGGCTCCAGACGCTGGCCGTCGGTCGAGCGCGCGCCGTCGTGGATGCGGGCGACCGCATCGGCCTGCGCCTGCGTCAGGCAACCCGCCTCCTGGCCGTTCTTCTCACAGACCAGCGTATCGGTCTTGAACTTGCAATTGCGCGGGTCGTCGATGATGCCGTCCGCCACCCCATCCAGGGTGTCGCAAGCCTCAACGACCTTCGAATGCACATAGGGCAAATTCGATTGGAGAAGCAGGTAGGTATTGCGGGCGGGAATCGGCAGGACGCCGGGCTTCGTCTGGTTGGTCAGCACCCGATTGGCATGGTGATACGTGTTCTGCACGTCCATGTTGTTGGCGGGCGCCCCGGCGGCAATGCCATTGAAATCGTTCGGATAGCGCTGCGCGGACATGAGCGCTTCACGGCCGCCATCCGAGCAGCCGTCGAAATAGGCGTAGGCGGCACGACGGCCGTAGAAGTTCTGGATGACGGCCTTGGCGACCTGTGCGGTGACATGCACGCCGCGGTAGGCAAAGTCGATGGCGGCCCAGGGGTTGTTGACGTTCCAGGTCGCGCCCTGCGCGTTGGTGTGACCCATGTTGGTCGTGGCGGTCACCAGCTCACCGTTGTTCACCGGCACACAGCCGACCGACTGCGTCGGATTGCCCAGATTGTCATTGCCACACTCGCCCCCGCAGCCGTTCTGCACATAACGCTGCGTCCATGCCGTCATGGGCAACTTCATGACGATGGAGCTGGCGCCCGGTCCGATGACGCCGCGCACCGAGCAGTAGGCGGCAGGATTGGTTGACGACACGGGCACCACCGAGACGGCTGTGAAGGTGACCGGGGCGTTGTCGTCGGCGACGCCCTTCAGGTTCATCTCCTGGAAGGCGGCCAGGGTGCAACCCATCTGCGCCGGGACGGCCGGCAATGGCGCCATGGCGGGTGCGGCAGCATGCGCCGGTATCACGACGCCTTGCAGCAACAGCGCCAGGCCACTGATCTGGATGTTCAGTCGTTTGAAGTCAATCAGCATCTCGTCTCCTTGGTGTCATCACGACCCGACGTGTTGGATGCGACTTCAGCGACCAGGCATCGATGGGGAGTGCATCGTTCGGGCATGTGCGCGTCGAGGCGCACAGCCAGTATTTGCCGTGTGTCGGTGTCCGGCCGTGAGTTCCGGCGGAGGTGGCCTCAGGAATACTTATCGCGTTTCGCCGACCCGTTCATGTCCCAGAAGTCGCCCTGCCATTGCGACACCGAGGTCTGCCACGTGGCTTCCGGCAGCTCGATGAGTGTGGCGCCGTAGTCCTCCACGGCGTCACGAACCTGCTGCGCGGTTTCAGGCGCGATGGGATCGACGCCTTCAACCGCCTCGGCGAGTCCGTAGTCCCCCAAGGCGAAGCGTCGCACCAGCGCACCCAGCATGGGTCGCCACGCCCCCGCAATGGGATGCGCGCGACCGTCGTCCTTGATGGCGGGCGGGCAGTCCGGGATGGCGCTGTTCACTGCGTTCACCATGCGTTGAAACGGCGCTGATCTGCGCGAGCACGCAGCTTACCTTCAACGCTCGGCAATCTCATTCAGCGGCACGGCACCCCGCCTCATCGCACGCAGCGCCCCATACCCTGCGCTATCAATTCCGCGTCCCCTTCTCTCCCCCCACGGTGCCATCCAAGCTTCGCTTCGGATCCAGCGGCCTCAGGATGCCGCCCGTGCGGGTGTCAAACAGCGCGCGGCCAATGACCACCCCGGGACGCTCTTTGTCAAAGACGGCCACTTCCACATTGTTCGGATCGGTCCCCGGCACGATCAGGAAGCCGCCCGGCTCCACCTTCACATCCGGCGAGCACTTGAACGGCTGCGGCTGTTCGCTGCCCTTCTTGTCCGGATACCAAAGACCGCATTGGCCCTTGGGTGGCAGGCGCCCGCGTGGAATGCGCACCCGGCTGTGCGTGTGGAAATAGGTGTTGTCGTCGCCCAGCACTTCCTTCTCGCCATCGTGGGATTTCCCCGGCGGCGCCGTGTTGGCCTGGGCATGGACGTTGAAGGCGGCGGCACTCAGCACAGCCGAGAGCGCCAGGGACAGATTAAGCGGCTTGCGGGACATGGGGCCTCCAATCGGAAACCCGCATCCTCAGCAAAGGACATTCCCGCCGCCGCCGCTCACTTCACCTCGATCGATGACCCCAGGCTGAACGCACCCAGCGTCGCATCCCATTTCTGGCCCGTGACTGCATCGTCCGCATTGGCCCATCGCACCGCATAACGGACGTCCGCCGCCAGACTGCGCTCCGCATCGGGCAGGGCCAGCCATACCGAATAGGGGCCCGCAGGCAGATCCGACGGCAGCGTCACTGCCACGCTCGCCGCCTGGTCCGCGCCAGGCAACCAGCTGCGCGGGTCGGCACCGGTGGCCGTCAGCTTGCGCACCGACCCTGACGCATCCCGCAGCAGCACCTGCACGCCGCGTGGATTGAACATCCGCGCCCAGCCGGTATTGCGCACTGTCAGGTCCAGCGTCAGCACCTGGCCTCGGGTCGCCGAGGTGGCATGCGTCGCTGACACCAGTTGCACCCGGTAACCCATCTTGCGCTTCACTTCCGCCATGCAGCCGTTCTGGATCCAGCGGGCGTGGAAAAGGTCGCGGTAGTACTCGTCGTTGAGGTAGGTGAGCCGGTACCTGGCGCCCTCGGCCAGGATGTCCGCGCAGCTGGTGCGCGGCACCGCGCCCGCTTCATCAGCGGGGTTGCAGGTCTCGCCGCCAAACGGCGCCAGGTCTCCCAGCCGCGCCACATAGTCGCGCTGGGCGGCTTGAGCGCTGCTGTTGTCGTCATAGGTGCCGACGTCGGTACGGCTCGCCAGGAAGCAGTCGTTGTGCACGCCCACCCGGTAAGCGCCGCTGAGCGCGGACTGCAGGCTGGGCAGGGTCGGCGTCCAGGCCATCACATACGGCGGATACCGGACATCGATGAAGCGGGTGCTGGGCACCGCAGCGAGCAGCGCGTCTCGCACGGCTGTACGGTTGGCCTCCGTGGTCAGCTGGTTGGATGAAGTGTGCCACTCACCCCACGCGCCGATGAAACCGGCCTGCACATAGGCGATCACGTCTGCATTGGCCTGCAGCACGGGCTTGAGCTGGTTCAGATGAGACTGCACCCGCGTCAGGCTGGCGTCCTGGGCATTCTGATAGTCCGTCTCGGTTTCCGGATAGTTGTAGACCGCGCGGATGACGAGCTTGATGCCGGCGCCGCGTGCATTGGCAAACGCCGTCGTCAGCTGAGTCAGCAGACTGGCCGGCAGGTCGGTGGTGCGGTAGTTGGCGAGGTTGAGCCGGCCATAAACGAGCCGGTAACCATTGTTGTAGGCGTCCTGCGCATCGGCGGCGGTGAAGCCGCCCAGGTCGTTCCAGGCCCAGCGATAGAAGCCGCGCTCGGGGTTCGGGAATTCTGCGTCCGTGGCGGTGAAGCTCAAGGTGCGCGTCGGCGTGGTGGCTCCGGTGTCAGTCCCAGTGCCGGTCCCAGTGCCAGTGCCAGTGCCAGTGCCGGTACCAGTTCCCGTCCCAGTGCCAGTTCCTGTTCCTGTTCCTGTTCCTGTTCCGCTACCGGTTCCTCCGGTCGGCGCACTCGCCACCGGCGAGGACGGGTCCGTGCCCGCCGGCGGCGTCGCGGTACTGTCGCCGGACCCATTGCTGCCGCCGCCGCATGCCACGAGGGCACTTATTGCCACCGCCGCCGCTGCACGGCTCATCCACGGCCCGAGCTGGCCCAGGCATTCATTCTTCTGCATACCACCGCTTCCGCACATCCAGACGCCCTCCCGGCGTGGGCTGCGGATGCAGGGGCTGGAAAGGACCGTTGGATTGTCCCCAAGCGGCTCCCGAACGATGTAACGAATCCTTCACGGCGCCCGGCGACTGCACAGCCAAACGGACCGCAAATGGACCGCAAATGGACCGCAACTGGGCGCTTGAGTGGCCCCGAAACGCAGCTTATTGCGCTGCGCCCCACACCGCCATCGGAATCACGTCCGCCAGGATGTGCGCATACACCGACGGCCACAGCCGCCCCGTCTTCACGTATACCGCGGTGACCGTCAGCCCGAAGGCCACCACACCAATCGCACCGAGCGGGCCCTGGTAGGTGTGATAGATCAGCCGCAGCAGAATCGGCAACCCAATGGCCAGACCCAGCCCCCACTGACGCAGGCCCCGAGTCAGCACGCCCAGCAGGAACACTTCCTCGAACAGCCCATTGACGACGGAGAACCCGATCAAGGTGGCCACCGTCAACCCGGTGAACGAGAACTGCACGACATCATGAGTGGCGGCCGGCGGCACGACCGATTCATAGACGGACATGCTCACCGTCTCCAACACCCACGCCGCCAGATAGGTCAGGGCCCCCAACAGCGTGTCCCACCAGGTGGGCCGGGGCAGCAATGAAGCGACGTCAAAGCCGCGCACCCGCAGGAAGAGCAGCGCCGCGGCAGCGAGCATCAGCTCCAGGCCCATCATCTGCAGGACACCGTCGTTGGAATATTCGGCCGCCGGAAAGCCGGCCAGCACCGCCTGGATCGACCAGAGACTGAAGAGGCCGAAGCACAGCGCGGCCACCACCACGGCCTCCGTGGAAGACAAGGTGGACTTGCGAGGCGCAGAAACGTTCATGAGGAAGAAGAGTCGCTGGACGTGGAAGCATCACGCTTCGCATCCCGCAAGATCAGACACAACAGGGCTGTCACCGCGCCACTCAAAGCGCCCGTCAGATGCGCCAGCGGTGCAATGGCGATGTTCCATCCATCCCAATGACGCAAGGGCGGTTCCGCCAGCGGTTGCTCACCGATGATCTTGGCGCCGAGCCCCAGCGCAATCAGCAGGCCAATGGCCCGCACCCGACCGTGGATCCGCGGCTCCCGCAGCAGCGACACCGCCGCCACCGCGACGCCGGCATGCAGCACACCAGACAGCCCCCCGAAGCGGTTCAGTTGCGGCTCGGACAGCAACAGCAGTTGCGTCAGCGGCCAGGCCAGCAACCAGGCGAGGGTTTCAGTGCGGCCCAGCCGCGCGGTCACGCCCAGCAACCCGACCACCGCGCAGCCCGCCAGATTGGCCACCAGATGCTGCGGGCTCCAGTGCACCCAGGCGGCGGTGAAGGCGCGCCACGGCTGGTCCCAGGCATGCTCCGGCCGCCATTCCAGCCAGGCCTGCACGGCAGGCGGCTGCAGCCAGGCCAGCAGGGACCCCGCCGTCAGCCCCAGGGCCATCAGCATCCAGACGCGGACGGCGCCGCGTGGGTCGGCGTCTGTCGCCGTCACTCGCCGAACACCGACCGCCACAGGGTGAGCACGGCGTCGCGTTGACCTTCGAGCGCCTTGGCCGCTTCCGAATCCAACGCGGTGGATTGCTCATTCAGGCGCGCCCGATGCTGCACCCTGCGCAGCTCGCGGTAAGCGTCGGCGGCGGCCCGGCCCACACCTGGCGGCAGCAAATTCACCGCCTCGGCACGCTGCAGCAGCGCGATGTTGCCGGCATTGGCCAGCAATTCCTCATGGGCTCCGGCATGCGCAAGGATCAGATACTGCAGGGCAAATTCCGCATCCACCATGCCGCCGGGGCTGTGCTTCACATCAAAGAAGCCGTCGCGCACCGGCCGCGCCGCGCGCAGCTTGTTGCGCATGGACACCACTTCCAGTCGCAGCGCCTGCGGATCGCGCGCCGAGGTGATCACGGCGCGACGGGTGGCCTCGAAGCGTTCCGCCAGGGACGCATCCCCCGCGCAGAAACGCGCCCGGGTGATGGCCTGATGTTCCCAGGTCCAGGCGGTGTTGCTGCCGCGTCCGGTCTGGTAGCGGTTGAAGGATTCAAGCGAAGTGACCAGCAGCCCGGAATTGCCATTGGGCCGCAGGGCCGTGTCGATGTCGAACAGCTCACCCGCCGCGGTGCGCAGCGTCAGCCAGGTGATGAGCTTGCGCACGAAAGCGCCGTAGATTTCAGGGGCGTTCTCGTCGTCATCGTCGAACAGGAAGACAAGGTCCAGGTCGCTGCCATAGCCCAGCTCCTTGCCCCCCAGCTTGCCGTACGCCACCACCGCCAGACGCGGCGACGGACGGTGCTTCTGCTTGTGCCGGTCCCACGCCCAGTCCATGACGCACTGCAGCGTGGCATCGGCCAGCAGGGACAACTCGTCCGCCACCTGCTCCACGCTGATCTGGCCTTCCACGTCCCGCACCAGCGTACGGAAGACCTCGGCGTGGTGCGCACGTCGCAGGCTGTCGAGCAAGGCGTCTTCACTGGCCTCGCCGTGTTCTGCCCAGGCGTCGTGCCGCGCCTGCAGATCCTGGATGAATGCGGGCCCGTCGAAGCGCTCGTGCAGCAGCCGGGTGTCGGCCAGCTCGTCGATGACGCCGGGATGCTGCATCAGATACCGCATCGGCCAGCGCGCCAGGCCCAGCAGCCGCAGCAGGCGGCCCTGTACCGCCGGCCGCTCGACCAGCAGCGCCAGATAACTTTCGCGCCGCAGCAGCGGCTCCACCCAGTCCACAAAGCGCTGCGCCGCTTCCAGCGTGCATTCGCCCTGCTTCACCGCCAGGGACGCGCGGCCGACCAGCTTGGCCAGCCGCAGCCGCGACTCTTCCCGCAGGTTCTGCACCCGCGGCTGCTGCGCCCAGCGCCGCACATTGGTGGCGAGGTCCGGTTGCAGCTTTTCCAGGAATTCTTCGCTGTCGATGGGCAGCGGCGGCCCACCGCACATGCCGTTGCGGCAGCCGCCGGAGGACGGCGCCACGCCGTCATGCAGCAGCGCATCGAATTCGGTGGCGACCAGCTCGCGCACCTCCAGCAACCGGTCCAGCAGCTGGCAGGTGTCGTTGCGGCAGATCAGGCCCATGCTGCGGGCGATCCAGCTCAGGTCTTCATCGCCGCTGGGCAGGCAGTGGGTCTGCTGGTCGTCCAGATACTGGATGCGATGTTCCACCCGGCGCAGGAAGTCGTAGCCCTGAGCCAGCGCAGCGGCCGTGTCCGGCTTCATTAGGCCGCGTGCGGCCAGCCGGTTCAGAGCCTTGAGGGTGGAACGGGTGCGGATTTCCGGGAACTGCCCGCCGCGCACCACCTGCAGCAATTGCACGATGAATTCAATCTCGCGGATGCCGCCGCGGGACAATTTCACATCATTGGCGCGTTCGGGGCGGCCGGCGGCACGGCGCTGGGCTTCATCGCGGATCTTGCGATGCAGTTGCCGCAGACCCTCGAAGACGCCGTAATCCAGATAGCGCCGGAAGACAAATGGCTGCACCAGATGGCGCAATTGCAAGGCGCGCCCGCTGGCCACGCTGGCCCGGGGCGCAATCACCCGGCTCTTGAGCCAGGCAAAGCGCTCCCATTCACGGCCCTGCACCAGGAAGTATTCCTCCAGCATCGCCATGCTCACCGCCGGCGGGCCGGAATTGCCATTGGGCCGCAGGGCCAGGTCCACCCGGAAGACCTGACCGTCCTCGGTCACGTCGCCAATCAGCGTTGAGAGGCGTCGCGAGAGATGCGCGAAGTATTCATGGGCGGAGATGCGCTGCGGACCGTCGGTCTGGCCATCGTCCTCGTAGACATAGATCAGGTCGATGTCGGACGAGACATTCAGCTCCCGTCCGCCGAGCTTGCCCATGCCCACGACCCAGAAATCGATTTCCTCGCCGTTCTCATTGCGAGGTTTGCCGTGCACCGCATCCAGCTCGCTGCGGCAATGGGCCAGGCCGATATCCAGACTGACTTCGGCCAGATGGGTCATGGCCTGCGTCACGTCGGTCATCGGCGCGGCCTGCTCGCAATCCAGCACCGCCAGACGCTCCAGCACCAGCTGGCGCATCACCCGCAGTGCCGCCGCGAGCGGGCGCCCGTCTTGCCCCAATCGGGTGACGAGGTCGCGCATGACCGTGTCGTCCGGCAGGCCGGGCGGCAACAGAGACAATTCCGACCCATACCGGCGCCGGATCCTCTGGACAAAACGGCTATGTTCGGCGCTCACCGCTGCTGCAACTGAATCCATCGGTAAAGAAAACTCTCGTTGGCTCATGGCCCGGAATGGCTGTGCTAGATTCGGCGTCCGCCGTTCCCTCATACATGTCTTCTCCCGCCGATCCCAGCACTGCCTCCGGGTCCCCGGTCGCGACGCGACGCTGGTGGACCCGTTGCGCGCTCTGGATCGCCGGGCTGTCCGCGGGCTTGCTTGCCTTGCTTCTGACGGCCTGGCTGGCGTTGCAGTGGGCGATTCTGCCCCACATCAATGACTGGCGTGCCGACCTGGAAAAGCAAGCCACCCAGGCATTGGGGATACAGGTCCGCATCGGCAGCATCCACGCGCCGTCCACCGGCTGGGCCCCGGCCCTGGACCTGCGGGATGTTCGCCTGATCGATGCCGCCGGTCGCCAGACCCTGCGGCTGCCCCAGGTCAATGCGGTGCTGTCGGCACGCTCCCTGCTGGCGCTTGAGTTGAGGTTTTCCAGGCTTCTGCTGGACAGCCCCGAGCTGCTGCTGCGCCGGGACACCCAGGGACGGGTGTATGTGGCGGGCCTGAGCGTGGACGAAGGCTCGCAGGACACCTCGGCTTCCGACGATGCCGCCGACTGGTTTTTCCAGCAGCATGAATTCGCCATCGCGCATGGCCGCATCCGCTGGGTGGATGAAATGCGGCAGGCGCCGCCGCTGGAGCTGTTCGACCTGAACCTGGTGCTGCGCAACGGACTGCGTCGGCACGACCTGCGGGTGGACGCCACGCCGCCGGCCGGCTGGGGTCAGCGCTTCACCTTGCGTGGTCAGTTCACCCAGTCGCTGCTGGAACGTCCCGGGGCCCTGCAGCACTGGAGCGGCCAGCTGTTTGCCGACCTGCCCCGCACCGATGTCCGGGAACTGCGCCGCTACCTCGACCTGCCCTTCGAACTGAATGAAGGGGATGGCGCGCTGCGCGCCTGGCTGGACCTGCGCAAGGGTCAGCCGACGCAACTCACGCTGGACATGGGCCTGCGCGCAGTGAAGCTGCGGGTGGCCCCCAGCCTGCCGGAGCTGGACCTGGCACGAATCGAAGGCCGACTGGTGATGAAGCAGTCGCCCACCCAGTTTTTGCTGCAGGCGCAGCAATTGGGTTTCAGTGCCGGCGACGGTCTGGAATGGCCGCGCTCGGACTGGTCGGTGGACCTGCAGCGGGATGAACGCAACGGTCAGGTGCTGGGCGGAGACTTCCAGGCCCAGCAGCTGGACCTGACGCTGGGCGCCCAGATCCTCTCCCGCCTGCCGGTGGGCGATGCGCCCCGGACCCTGGTGGCGGACATGAAACCCGCCGGCATGCTCAATGCCTTGCAGGTGCACTGGGACGGTCCGCTGGAGCGGCCCCGCAGCTATCGCGCCAAGGGTCAGCTGCAGGGCCTGCAACTGGCCGCGGCGGCGGCCGAAGCGCCTGCCGATCCGGCGTCCTCCCCGCACACCGGCCGCCCGGGCGTCCGCAATGCTGACCTCCAGTTTGAAGCCACCGACCAGGGCGGCACCGCCTCGCTGGTGATCCGGGACGGTGAAATCACCCTGCCGGGCGTGTTGTCGGAGCCGACGCTGGCGCTGCGGCAGGCGCAGGCATCGCTCAGCTGGCGCGCACAGAAACCGGCGGTGACGCAGGCGCCCGTCGGCGGGCTGGCCGTGCTGGCCGCCAAGCGGGCGGCCTCTTCCGCGGCGTCGCCTGCATCGGTGGCTGCGACCCCTGCTGCGGCCGCGAGCGCCAACGCCAGCGCGGGTGCGGGTTTGCCCTCGGCCGCGCCCGGCACCCTCTGGACCGTGCAGTTCAACAAGGTCCGGCTCGTCACCGAAGACCTTCAGGCCGACCTCGAGGGCACCTGGCAAAGCGGCGGCCAGACGCGCGGCACCCGCACGCCCGGTCGCCTCGACCTGACCGGCCACATCGAGGAAGTCCGCGCTGACCGGGTGATCAAGTACCTGCCCGCCAGCATGGGTGTCGACGCCAGCCGCTATGTCCGGGACGCGATCCGCGACGGCACCGCCAACAAGGTCGCCGTCCGGCTGCAAGGCGACCTGGCCGAATTCCCGTTCGACGCACCACGTAGCAGGGGCATCTTCAAGGTCAGCACCCAGCTGCGCGGGATCACCCTGGCCTATGTGCCCAGCCACCCGGCGGAGAACGGCCAGCCGGCCTTCACGTCTCCCTGGCCTGTCATGGAGCAGCTGGATGCGGAACTGGTGTTTGACCGCGCGAGCATGGCCATCCGCAACGGCCGCACCCGGCTCAGCGGGCTGGAGCTGACCAATGTGCAGGGCCTGATCCAGGACCTCTACCACCACAGCCCCGTCCTGGACATCAGCGGCGATGCCCGCGGCACCCTGACTGACGCCCTGCGCTACGTCAAGCATTCCCCGGTCAACGAGATGACCAGTCATGCACTGGACTCGTCGGTGGGCACCGGGCCGATGTCGCTGCGTCTGGCGCTGAAGCTACCGCTCTCCCACATCGTCGACACCACGGTGAAGGGCCAGGTGCTGCTGCCCGGCAACGACCTGCGCCTGCGGCCCGATGCGCCAATGTTCAACCAGGCCCGCGCCCGCATCGACTTCGATGAAAAGGGCCTGCAGATCCGCGGCGGACAGGCCCGTGTGCTGGGCGGCGACACCAGCTTCGAAGGTGGCTCGCTGCCGGACGGCAGCATGCGTTTCGTGGCCAACGGCACCGTCACCGCCGATGCCCTGCGCAACGCGCCCGAGATCCTGGTGGGGTCGCGTCTCGCCTCGGTGATGACCGGACAGACGCCGGTGCGCTTCGAGCTGGGCATCGTCAAGGGCCAGACCGAAATCGGCCTGACCAGCAATCTGCAAGGCCTGGGCGTGGACCTGCCCGCGCCGCTGCGCAAGACGGCGGATGAAACCTGGCCGCTGCGCGTCAGCATCCGCGCGCTGAATGCCCCCGCCGGGACGCTGCGGGACGAACTGCGGGTAGAGGCCGGTCCGCTGGCGGCGCTGTATCAACGTGATGTGACCGGCGAGAACGCGAAGGTCCTGCGCGGCGCCCTGTCGCTGGGCGACAAGCTGCCCGACCTGCCCGCGCAAGGCGTGCTGGCCCGCGCGGCGCTGAACCAGCTGAATGTGGATGCCTGGCAGACCGTCATCCCCACGTTGATCGGCCCCACCACCAGCGGCACCGCCGCCGCGCCGGAACCGGCCCTGGCCGCCGCCGAGGCCGACAGCCCCTACGCCCCGACGCAACTGGCCATCAAGGCGCAGACGCTGCAGGTCAGCGGACGCACGCTCAACCGCGTCGTCGCCGGTTTGACGCATGACGCGCCCGCCAACACCTGGAGCGCGTCCATCGACGCAGAGCAGCTCAGCGGCTTCGTGCAACTGCGCATGGCCAGGCCCAACCAGCCGGGCCGCGTCTATGCACGCCTGGCCCGTCTCTCGGTGCCCAAGAGCGAGGCGGAGTCGGTGGAGGAACTGCTGGACAGCAACCCCCGCTCCTTCCCCACGCTGGACATCGTGGTGGACAACTTCGAACTCAAGGGCAAGCGCCTGGGCCGGCTGGAGATCGAGGCGCAGCAGCAGACCGATGCCCGCGACTGGAAGCTGAGCAAGCTGCTGCTCAAGAATGAGGACGCCACCTTGACGGCCACCGGCCAGTGGGCGCCGGAGCCCGGCCGGGCGCTGCGCCGCACCGATCTGAACTGGAAGCTGGAAGTGGAAGACGCCGGCAAGCTGGCCGAGCGCATGGGCCAGGGGCAGGTGCTGCGTCGCGGCAAGGGGCATCTGACCGGTCAACTCGCCTGGTCGGGGTCGCCGATGTCGCCGGACTATCCGTCGATGACCGGCAAGATGAACATCGCGCTGGACGCCGGGCAGTTCCTCAAGGCCGAGCCGGGGGTCGGCCGCCTGCTGGGCGTGCTCAGCCTGCAATCGATCCCGCGCCGGCTGACGCTGGACTTCCGCGACATCTTCTCGGAAGGCTTCGCCTTCGACAACGTCAGCGGCGACATCCAGATTGCCCGCGGCGTCGCCCGCAGCGACAACCTGCGGATGAAGGGCCTGCAGGCCGCGGTGCTGATGGAAGGCTCCGCCGATCTCGCCGCCGAAACGCAGGACCTGCATGTGCTGGTGGTGCCCGAGATCAATGCCGGCGGTGCTGCGCTGGCCTATGCCGCGATCAACCCGGCCATCGGCCTGGGCACCTTCGTGGCGCAGTGGCTGCTGCGCAAACCGATCGCCGCCGCCGGCACCGAAGAGTTCCGGGTGACGGGCAGCTGGAGCGACCCCAAAATCGAGCAGTTGCCGCGTCGGTCGGTCCCGGCTGCCGAGCCGTCCGCCAGCGCCCCGTCAGCCTCCGAGGCCCACAATGGCCGTGGAGATCGCAGCCGCAGTGCGGACGCCCCGCGCAGCAGCGAGGCTTCCCACCCTTCAGGAGAGAGCGCACCATGAAGATCGCCGCCATTCAGATGGTGTCCGGCCCCCAGCTCCAGGCGAATCTGGACCGGGCCCGGCACTGGATTGAACAAGCCGCCGCGCAGGGCGCCCGCCTCGTGTCCCTGCCGGAATATTTCTGCCTGATGGGCCACCACGACGGCGACAAGCTCGCCTTCGCCGAACGCGCCGGAGACCTGGAGGCGCCCATCCAGGGCATGCTCAGCCGTGCGGCGCGGGAGACCGGCGTCTGGGTGCTGGGCGGCACGTTGCCGATGGCGCTGGAAGGCGGATCAGCACCGGCCGAGCGGGTGCGCAACACCACCTGCGTCTTTGCGCCGGACGGCAGCCTTGCGGCCCGCTACGACAAGCTGCACCTCTTCCGCTACGACAACGGGCGGGAGCACTACGACGAAGGTCGTGTGCTGGAGGCGGGCGATGCGCCGACCACCTTCACCGCCCGGATGGGTGCGGGCGATCCGGACCTGCGCATCGGCCTGTCGGTCTGTTATGACCTGCGCTTCCCGGAGCTGTACCGGGCGATGAACTTCGAGGCGGGGCAGCCGCCGCTGGATCTCATCAGCGTGCCGGCGGCGTTCACCTACACCACCGGTCAGGCCCATTGGGAACTGCTGCTGCGCGCCCGGGCGGTCGAGAACCAGGCCTTTGTGATGGCCGCCGCCCAGGGTGGGCAACACGACAATGGCCGCCGGACCTGGGGCCACAGCATGGTCATCGATCCCTGGGGCGAGGTGCTGGCCTGCGTTGCGGAAGGCGAAGGCCTGGCGCTGGCCGACATCGACCCGGCGCGGCTCAAGCAGGTGCGCACGCAGTTGCCGGCCTTGAACCATCGGCGGCTCTGAACGCCCGACGTCCCCGGGCTTTCCCCGTCACTTCCAGCGACCGCACAGGCCTTCCTGTTGGCAAGATGCAGGGCATGATCGACCGCCGCACTGCCCAGACCCGCACGTCCGCCTCAAAGACCGCCTGCCTGGCCGCTGTGATGGCCGCCGTCTGCGCGACCTTGCTGACCGGCTGCGGCGCCCCCGCACGTCCGCTGGAGCTGTCGATCACCGACATGGACTCGCTGCAGCTGCGCTCCTGGCTCAGCCCGCAGTTGCGGCGCAATGTCGATCTGCTGCCGGTGCAAGGCGGGCAGGACACCAATCCCCTGTGGGGCACCCGCATGAGCGACATGAGCCTGAACCAGGCCTATCAGGAGTCGCTGCGCCGTGTGGGCCTGATGCCGGATGTACCCGAGACCGGGCGCTACCAGCTCAAGGTGGAACTGATGGCCGTGGCGCAACCGAATGTGCCGATGGCGCCGGAGGTGGCCGTCTCGGTGCGCTACACACTGACCGAGCGTGGCGGCAAGGCCCCGGTCTACCAGCGCATCCTGCGCACCACCCAGAAGGCTGGCATTGACGACAGCCTCAGCCCCACCCAGCAGCTGCGCATCGCCACCGAAGGGGCGCTGCGGTCCAACATCGGCGAATTGCTGCGCGATCTGGCGTCCCTGCCGCTGCCGACCTGAGCGGCGCCGCCCGCACCCGACCGTACCCGCCTGGCCAACGAAGCCGGGCTTCGGCGCTTGCGAACCTTATGCCCGAAACGCTGGGAATTCCCCAACCTTTATATGCATATGAAGAATGAGTGGTTGCCAAACGCCGGGTAATCCCTAAGGATCACGGGTTCACCGGTTTTTCGGCCCGCTTTTTCAGCCCGCTCTTCTGTGATCCAGCTTCAAGCCCTGCACAAGTCCTACACGGTCGATGGCCGTCAGGTCGCCGCCCTGAAAGGCGTGGACCTTCATGTCCGGCCCGGTGAGGTCTTCGGGGTGATCGGTGCCTCAGGCGCCGGCAAGAGCACCTTGCTGCGAGTGATCAACCTGCTGGAGCGGCCCGACCAGGGCCAGGTGAAGGTCGCCGGTCAAACGCTCTCGGCGCTGGATGGCGCCGGCCTGCGCGCCGCCCGGCAGCGGATCGCGATGATCTTCCAGCACTTCAACCTGCTGAGCTCCCGCACCGTGGCGCAGAACGTGGCCTGGCCGATGCGCATCGCCGGCTGGCCCCCGGCCCGCATCGAGGCGCGAGTGCAAGCCCTGCTGGCCCGCGTCGGTCTCACCGAACACACCCATAAATATCCCGCCCAGCTCTCCGGCGGCCAGAAGCAGCGTGTCGGCATTGCCCGCGCGCTGGCGCTGGAGCCGCAGGTGCTGCTGTGCGACGAAGCCACCAGCGCACTGGATCCGGAGACCACCCGCTCCATCCTGGACCTGCTGGCGGAGATCAATCAGGAACTGAAGCTGACCATCGTGTTGATCACCCACGAGATGGATGTGGTGCGCCGCATCTGCGACCGGGTCGCCGTGCTGGAGGGCGGACGCATTGTGGAAGAAGGGCCGGTGGCGCAGGTCTTCCTGCATCCGCAATCTCCCACCGCGCGCCGTTTCGTGATGGCCGCCGAGCATGTGGATGAAGGGGAGCAGCGTGACGACCATGCGCAGGTGCAAGGGCACTTGTGGCGCCTGACCTTCCTCGGCGAGCGCACCTACGAGCCACTGCTGGGCGAGGTGGCCCGCCATGCGAATCTGGATTTCGGCATCCTCTCCGGCCGCATCGACCGCATCAAGCGGGTGCCCTACGGCCAACTGACCATCGCCATCACCGGCGGTGACCTGCCGGCGGCGCGCCAGTTGCTGGCTGATCGCGGCGTGCAAGTCGAGGAGCTGCGCGCATGAGTGTCTCCCTCTGGCAAACGCTGGCCACGCTGGACTGGTCGGAAATCGCGGTGGCGGGGGGCGACACCCTGCTGATGCTGGGCGGCTCGCTGCTCTTCACCACGCTGCTGGGCCTGCCGCTGGGCATTGTCCTGTTCCTGCTGGACCGCGGGCAGCTGCTGGCCTCCCCCCGGCTGTATGGTTTGCTGTCGCTGCTGATCAATGTCCTGCGCTCGCTGCCCTTCGTGATCCTGCTGATCGTGCTGATCCCGTTCACGCTGCTGGTCACCGGCACATCGCTGGGTGTGGCCGGTGCCATTCCGCCCCTGGTGGTGGGCGCCACGCCCTTCCTGGCCCGGCTGGTGGAGACCGCCCTGCGCGGTGTGGACCGCGGCATTGTGGAAGCGGGCCTGTCGATGGGCGCCACCACCCGGCAGATCGTCTGGCAGGGGCTGCTGCCCGAGGCGCTGCCGGGCATTGTCTCGGCCCTGACGGTCACCGCCATCACGCTGGTGTCCTACACCGCGATGTCCGGCGTGATCGGCGGTGGCGGCCTGGGTGACCTGGCCATCCGTTTTGGCTATCAGCGCTTCCAGACGGAAGTGATGGTGGTCACCGTGGTGCTTTTGTTGGTGCTGGTGCAAGCCTTGCAGATGCTGGGCGACTGGCTGGTCAAGCGGGTGTCGCATCGATGAGCGTCCTGCCGCGGGATGCGTGCCCCTGTGTTTGTGAGTCGAGGAGTTTGAACATGAAGAAGATCATCGTTGCCACCCTGGCGACCCTGTCCACCCTGTCCGCCGGCACCGCCCTGGCCGAGAAGCTGACCGTGGCCGCCACGGCCGTGCCGCATGCCGAGATCCTGAACCTGATCAAGCCGGAGCTGGCCAAACAGGGGGTGGAGCTGGAGGTGAAGGTCTTCACCGACTATGTGCAGCCCAATGTGCAGGTGGCCGAAAAGCGTCTGGACGCCAACTTCTTCCAGCACAAGCCCTATCTGAATGAGTTCAACAAGGGCAAGGGCACGAGCCTGGTGCCGGTGGTGGCCGTGCATGTGGAGCCCTTCGGCGCCTATTCCACCAAGCACAAGAGCCTGGCCGAGCTGCCCAAGGGCGGCACCGTGGCCCTGCCCAATGACCCGACCAATGGCGGCCGCGCGCTGATCCTGCTGGACAAGGCCGGTGTGATCCACCTCAAGGACAAGACCAACATCCTGGCCACGGTGAAGGACATCACCGACAACCCCAAGGGCCTGAAGTTCCGCGAGATCGAAGCCGCCACCCTGCCCCGCATCCTGCCGCAGGTGGACCTGGCCCTGATCAACACCAACTACGCGCTGGAAGCCAAGCTCAATCCCACCAAGGATGCGCTGGCGGTGGAAGGCGGCGACTCGCCCTATGCCAATTGGCTGGTGACCCGCGCCGACAACCAGAATGCGCCGGCGGTGAAGAAGCTGGCCGCCGCGCTGCAGAGCGAGCAGGTGCGGCGCTTCATCCAGACCCAGTACAAGGGTGCGGTGGTGCCGGCGTTCTGATCGCTTCTGGGCGTTCAACGCAACGCAACGCAACGCAACGCGACCCTGCCCCTCCTCAACAGCCCTGCCGCGCGACATCGCCGGCAGGCTTTTTTTTGCCCGACGCGCGCCGCGCAGGATGCCTCGCCCTGCCCCGGTCTAGGGGGGGCGCTCCACGGCCAAGTCAGAAGCCGAGGATTTGTTCCGCGTCGGAACCAGGAACAGGCGTCACCATCGAGGGCCTCCCTCCATCGTCTGCCGGACCTGCTCCGCAGCCCTGCCCTGGAACGCGCTTCGTGTCCGACCTTGCCTCCCTGCTGCCGCGCTTTTTCATCTTCCGCGAAGGTGCGCCCACCCTGCTGCTGACCGGTCACTATTCGGTCTGGCTGGTGCTGCTGTCGGTGGCCGTGGCGTCGCTCACGTCGGCACTGGCCCTGCAGGTGGCCGGCGTCGCGCGGCGCAGCCATGGCCTGCATCGCCAGTTGGTCTTGCTGACCGGGGCCACGGCGCTGACGGGCGGCATCTGGTCGATGCATTTCATCGGCATGCTGGCCTTCCAGCTGTGCACCCGGGTGAGCTTTCAGGCGGGCATCACCGCAGCATCGGCGGTGCCGGCCTTCGTGGCCTCCTGGGTCGCGCTCTCGCTGATCTCGCGCGGGCAGCTCAGTACCCGCTCGTGGGTGCTGGGCGGCGTGCTGGTGGGCGCCGGCATTGGCGCCATGCATTACACCGGCATGGCCGCGATGGAGATGTCCGCGCAACTGCGATACGACCCGCTCTGGTTTGCCGCCTCCATCGTGGTGGCGGTGCTGCTGGCGATGCTGGCCCTGTGGATCCGCTTCGGGCTGGCGCACCGCTGGCGGCCGGTGTGGGTGATCTCGCTGGGCGGACTCGTCATGGGCGGCGCCGTCGCCGGCATGCACTACACCGCCATGGCAGCGGCCCGCTTCATCGGCGTGGGCGACGGTCCCTGCAACACCGGCCTGGAAGACAACGGGCTGCTGGCGCTGGCCATCACCCTGGCCACCCTCACCATCAGCGGCGTGACCGCTGGCGCCAATGGCCTGATGGCCCTGCGACGCCTGAACCGCGAACTGTTGGAAGAACGCCAGCGGAAGAACGTCACCGACCAGGCGCTGCGCGAGAGCGAAAACAAATACCGCACCCTCATCGCCAACAGCCCGGGCGTGAGCTTCCGCTGCCAGTTGAGGGCGCCCTGGCGCATGATCCTGATCAGCGACGCGATCGAGACCCTGACCGGCTGGCCTGCGCCCGAGTTCATCGGCGGGCAGCTGCATGTGGGCGATCTGATCCACCGCCATGACCGGCAACGCGTTGAGCAGACGGTGGATGAAGCGCTGGCGCAGCGTCAGCCCTACACCGTCGAATACCGGCTGCACACCCGTGATGGGGGCGAGCGCTGGGTCTCCGAACGCGGCCGGGCCGTGACCGACGATCGTGGCCGGCTGCTCTGGATCGACGGCGTGATGCTGGACATCACCGAGCGGATGCGCCTGCACCTGCAACTGGAAGAAGCCAAGCATCGTGCCGAATCCGCCGCCGATGCCAAGAGCGCCTTCCTGGCCAACATGAGCCATGAGATCCGCACGCCGATGAATGCCATCCTGGGCTTCACCGAGCTGCTGCTGGACACGACGCTGACCGAATCCCAGCGCCGCCATCTGAGCACCGTGCGCAGCTCCGCGCGCTCCCTGCTGGGGCTGCTGAACGACATCCTGGATACCGCCAAGCTCGACAAGGGCGCGATGACGCTGGAAGACGCGGACTTCTCGCTGCGCCGCGTCTGCGAGCAGGCGATCGCCTCGCTCGGTCTGCTGGCCCAGCGCAAGGGTCTGCGGCTGCATCTGGACTATGCGGCGGACCAGCCGGAGCACTTCCGGGGCGACGCGCTTCGCGTACAACAGGTGCTGCTCAACCTGGTGGGCAATGCCATCAAGTTCACCGAACGCGGCGAGGTCACGCTGCGCATGCGGTGGGAGCAGGGCCGCGTGCACCTGAGCATCATCGACACCGGCATTGGCATTGCGGCTGACCGGCTGGATCGGATTTTCGAAGCCTTTGCGCAGGCGGATGCCTCGACCACGCGGCGCTTTGGCGGCACGGGGCTGGGCACAACGATTTCTCGGCAGCTGGTGGAGTGCATGGGCGGCCGCATCACCGTGGAGAGCGTGGAAGGGGAAGGCAGTGTCTTCCACGTCCATCTGCCGCTGGCCGCCGGGCAGGCCCTGGACACCGAGGCGTCCGACGGCGGCACCTCGACGGGGCTGCCGCCGCTGCGGCTGCTGGTGGCCGACGACGTGCCGCAGAACAGCGAGCTGTTGCAGCTGATCCTGAGCCGGCAGGGGCACGAGGTGCGGACCGTGGCGGATGGACTGGCGGCGGTGAAGGCGCTGACCGAAGAGCGCTTCGACCTGGTGCTGATGGATGTGCACATGCCCGTGCTGGATGGCCTGGGCGCCACGCGCCGGGTGCGCAACTTCGAGCAGGCCAATGGCCGACCGCGCACACCGATCGTGGCGCTGACGGCCAGCGTGCTGGAAGAAGACCGGCAGGCCGCGCTCGCGGCTGGCATGGATGGATTTGCGGTGAAACCGGTGGAGCCGGTTCGGCTGGTGGCGGAGATGGCCCGGGTGATGGGCATCACACCGCTGTTGCCGGCCAGCGGGGCGCCAGCCCCATCGATGGCCGCCACCCTGGCCGCGCGGCACGGCACGCCGACGCAGCCGATGGGGCTGGAAGTGACCGACCTCGACTGGCCGCATGGGCTGCATCTGTGGGGCAATGCCACGGCGTGGCATCGGGGCCTGCGACGATTCGCGCGAGACCAGCGTGAAGGCGTGACCCAGCTTCAGCAGCTGCTGCAGCGGCGCGACTGGCCGGCGCTGCGGGCGCTGGTGCATCGCTGGCGCGGGGCCGCGGGGTCGCTGGCACTGCCGGTGCTGCTGGATGCGGCCTCCGCTTTTGAAGAGGCTTTGTCGGAGGACGATCAGGACGCCTTCGCTGCCTGTGCAGACACGGTGTGCGCTGCGCTGAGCCAGGCCTTGAATGCGATCGCCCGGTTGGCCGACGATTCCAGGCCGATGGACACGGCGCCTGGGCCGTTGATGGCGGACCCGCGCGTGGGGCCGGCCGCAGATCGTCTGGCGCATGCGCTGCGCGGGAGTGAGCTGGACGATGAGGCTCTGGGGGTGCTGTGCGAGGCCTGGGGCCTGCGGCACTGCGAGCCGCTGATCCATGCGATCAGCGACTTTGATTTCGACAGCGCCTTGCGCGCCTTGCAGCGCTTGCGCATGCAGTTCACTTCACCGGCGACGACCTCCGGCGCCAGCCCCGGCCGACCCACCGCCTCTACGGCCATACCCTCTGTCCAGCCATGAGCGTTCTGCCTGACCCACTCTCCATGGTGCCTTCTGAGATGCTTGCCGAGGCGCTTGCTGAAGCGGCAGCTGAGGCGGCAACTGAGGCGCCGTCCGTGGCTGCAAAGCCCGCGCAGGACCATCGACCCAAGCTGCTGCTGGTGGACGATGAGCCCGCCAACCTGCAGGTGCTGCGTCATGCCTTGCAGGATCAGTACCGGCTGCTGTTTGCCCGGGATGGGCACAAGGCGCTGGCACTGGCCCGGGAGGAGCAGCCGCATCTGATCCTGCTGGATGTGATGATGCCGGAGCTGTCCGGCATGGAAGTCTGCAAGACGCTGAAGGTGCAGAGCGCGACGGCGCACATCCCGGTGATCTTCGTGACCGCGCTGGCGGATCCGGGGCATGAGGCGGAAGGGTTTGACGTGGGCGCGGTGGACTACATCACCAAACCGCTGAGTCCGCCGGTGGTGCGGGCACGCGTGCGGAATCATCTATCGCTGGTGCGGGCGCAGGAGCTGCGGGAGACGCGGCTGCAGGTGGTGCAGCGGCTGGGGCGGGCCGCAGAATTCAAGGACAACGAGACCGGGTGGCATGTGGTGCGGATGAGCCACTACAGCCATCTGCTGGCGTTGGCCGCGGGGTATTCGGAAGCGGATGCAGAAGAGCTGCTGCATGCGGCACCGATGCATGACGTGGGGAAGCTGGGGATTCCGGATGCCATCCTGCAGAAGCCAGGGAAGCTGGATGAGCAGGAATGGTCGGTGATGCAGCGGCATCCGCAGATCGGCGCGGAGATCCTGGGCGAGCATGCGACCGGGCTGCTGGGGCTGGCGCGCAGGATTGCGCTGGGGCACCACGAGAAGTGGGATGGGAGTGGGTATCCGGAGGGGCTCGCGGGAGAATCAATTCCGGAGGAAGCGCGGATCGTGGCCATCGCGGATGTGTTCGACGCGCTGACAAGCGTGAGGCCGTACAAGCGCGCCTGGCCGGTGGAGGATGCGGTGGCGCATTTGCGGTCACAGGCAGGGAAGCATTTCGATCCGAGACTGGTGGAGCTGTTTATCGGGGTGCTGCCGGCGGTGCTGGAAGTGCGGGCGAGGTTTCAGGAAACCGACTGATTGCAATGTGGTGCACTGCGCGCCGCCACCGGAACGCCGGGGGGCATTAGCTTCATGTCATTCCTGTCCGGCTGCGCCGGCCATTCCCTTCTTTACTTCCGCTAATACCCCCCGGCATTCCGGCGGCTCGAATCGTGGTGGGGCATCGGCCCTGCCTGCAGCGGATGAGCAGAAAAAAACCCACCCAGCCGGTGCGAGGCTGGGCGGGCTTCGTTGGTTTCATTCGCCTTCTGACTGTGTCGCCGCTTCCGGCTGGCCCAGCGTTTTTCGGCCGTGTCGGCCTTGTCGTTGTCGCCGATTCAGCCGATGGCGGTCGCGCCCTTCAAGGCTTCAGTGCCGCGGCGGTCTGGGCCAGTTGGGCGTTCTGCTCGTCGAGCCAGACCTTCAAGGGCTGGAAGTACTCGATCAGCGCGCTGCCGTCGAGCTGCTCCTCACCCGTCATGGCCTTCAAGGCTTCGGGCCAGGGCTTGCTCGCACCCATCTTGAGCATGGCCTGGTACTTCTCGCCGGCCTTCTTGTTGCCGAAGATGGAGCAGCTGTGCAGCGGCCCGGTGTAGCCGGCTTCACGGCACAGGGCGCGCTGGAACTGGAACTGCAGCAGGTGCGCAACGAAGTAACGGGCGTAGGCCACGTCCGCGGCCACGTGGAACTTGGCGCCAGCGTCAAAGCCGTCCGCCTGCATCGGCGCCGGGCGGGAAATGCCTTGGTAGGTTTCGCTCAGGGACCACCACACCTTGTCGTAGTCCTGCGGCTTCACCTGGCCGCCGTAGACCTGCCAGCGCCAGGCATCGACCTTGTAGGCAAAGGGCAGGAAGGCCACCTTGCGCAGGGCCTGCATCAACAGGTTGTCAATGTCGTCGCCCGGACGGTCGGTGTCCTTCATCAGGCCCAGACGCTTGAGGTAGTCCGGCGTGATGGAAAGCGCCACGGTGTCGCCGATGGCTTCATGGAAACCGTCATTGGCCCCATTGCGGAACAGCGTCGGCTGGCTGCGGTAGGCCAGGTCGTAATAGATGTGGCCCAGCTCGTGGTGGATGGTGATGAAGTCTTCTTCAGTGGGACGGATGCACATCTTCACCCGCACATCCTGCTGCTGGTCAATGTCCCAGGCCGAGGCATGGCAGACCACCTCACGGTCCTGCGGCTTGGTCAGCAGCGAACGCTCCCAGAAAGTGGCCGGCAGCGATTCCATGCCCAACGAGGTGTAGAAGCCCTCGGCCCACTTGACCATGTCCTTGGCCGAGGTGCCACGCTGCGCCAGCACCTGGCTCAGGTCGTAGTCACCGGCCTGCGCCGCCGGCTTGACCAGCGGATAGATGTTCTCCCAGCTCTGGCTCCACATGTTGCCCAGCAGATGCGCCGGAATGGGCCCGGTCGCCGGCACCTGGTCCGGGCCGTAGGTCTGGCGCAGCTTGAAGCGGACATAGGTGTGCAGCGAGTCATACAGCGGCCGTACCTGCTGCCACACCCGCGCCATGTCCGCCGAGAAGGCCTCCGGCGTCATGTCGTAACCAGAGCGCCACAGCGCACCCGTGTCGGCAAAGCCCATCGCGCGGGACCCCTTGTTGGACAGGGCCACATAGTCCACATAGGCTTGCTTGTAGGCACGGGACTGGGCATGCCAGCCGATCCAGGCATCCTTGAGCTGCGCCGGATCACGGCTCTCGGCCATGATCTTCTCCAGCTCGTCCAGCGGCAGGCAGGCCGGCTTGGCCGACGCATCCTGGCCCGGCTTGGGCTCCGGGCAATACTTGGCCATGCCGTAGGCGCTGGTCATGCTGGTGGCCAGCCGGGTGAAGCGGGCACGCTCCTGGTCGTCCGGAATCATCATCGTCAGCTGCATCAGCTTGAGCTTGCGCGACGTGTCCGCCGGCAGCGTCAGACCGTTGTAGCGGCGCGCAGCCAGCGCGAACTCGCCGTTGGCCTTGAGCAGCTCTTCATTGGCCTCGGCCGTGATCTGCTGGGTGTCGTCGGTGATGAAGTTCTCCGCCACCCATTCGGCCCGCTGAGACTTGATCAGCAAAGCCTCCAGGCGCGCTTCCGCCTCTTTCACAAAACGTTCGGCGTCCTGCGAGGTCGGGGCCGGTCCGGGCTTGCGGGCGGCTGCCTTGGCTGCCGCGCTGGATCCGATGCTGGATGCCGCGCTGGAGGCGGCCCTCGGTGCTCGCATGGATGCAGGGCTGGAAGCCGACCGGGCCGCCGCGAGGGCCGCTGCGCTGGGGGTCGGCGCGGCCGAGACATCGCCCGTCGGCGCAGCCGGGTCCGTTGGCGTGGCGGCACCGGCAGCCCCCGCAACGGCTGCGCCGGCGCAAAGGACCGCGGCCAGGGCCAGGTGGGACCCGCGGACGTTGGAACTGGATCGTTTCATGGAAACCCTTGATGACAGCCGCGGCACCAGCCACCGGGCGCCAGGCAAGGCGAGCGCGCAGGCAGGTCCGCAGCTGAGGTTGGCAATGTGGAAAGTGCCGGCACTATGCCCCAAAGCCGGCGCGCCGTCTGAAAGTCAGCCGCCCCCGGTTATGGGTGGTGCTGCGCTCGTCATGCGCCGTCCGGGCCGCATCCGCGCTCGAGGTCGCAAGGGCCGGGAATAATCCGCCCTCATGGTGCTCAATTTCATCTGGATCGGCTTCTTCCTGATCGGCTTCGCGGTGGCCCTGGTGCGGCTCTTCCAGGGCGACCTCACCCTCTTCACCCAGGTGCTCACCGGCATCTTCGAGACCGCCAAGACCGGCTTCGACATTTCGCTGGGCCTGGTCGGCGTGATGAGCCTGTGGCTGGGCATCATGAAAATCGGCGAGCAGGCCGGCGTGATCCAGCTGTTCGCGCGGATCATGGGCCCCTTCTTCGCCCGCATCTTTCCAGAGGTGCCGCGCGGCCATCCCGCCGGCGGATCGATGGTGATGAACTTCTCCGCCAACATGCTCGGACTGGACAACGCCGCCACTCCCCTGGGCCTCAAGGCGATGCGGGAACTGCAGGACCTCAATCCGCAGAAGGACACCGCGAGCAACGCGATGATCATGTTCCTGGTGCTCAACACCGCCGGCATCACGCTGATTCCGACCTCGGTGATCGCCATCCGCCAGGCCATCGCGGTGGATCAGCATCTGGTCAACTTCAATGCGGCAGACATCTTCCTGCCCACCCTGGTCGGCACCTTCATCTCCTTCATGGCGGGCCTGGTGGCCGTGGCGGTGTACCAGCGCATCAACCTGTTCACCGCGCCGGTGCTGGCGCTGGTCGCCGGCTTCGTCGGCCTGATGGCCGGCGTCTTCGGCTGGCTGCATCAGTACCCGCCCGAGGTGATGTCGCAGATGATCGGCCTGCTGGGCAGCCTCGTGATCCTCAGCATCATCGTGCTGTTCATCGCCGTGGGGGCGTGGCGCCGCATCAACGTCTACGAGAGCTTCGTCGAAGGCGCCAAGGAAGGCTTCGGCGTGGCGGTGCAGATCATTCCCTATCTGGTGGCCATCCTGGTGGCGATCTCGGTGTTCCGCACCACCGGCTGCATGGACTACGTGGTGCGGGGCATCGCCGCCGCCGTGGCCGCGGTCGGCCTGCCCACCGACTTTGTACCCGCCCTCCCGGTGGGTCTGATGAAGACGCTGTCGGGCAGCGGCGCCCGCGGCCTGATGGTGGACGTGATGAAGACCTATGGCGTGGACAGCTTCGAGGGCAAGCTCGCCGCCATCATCCAGGGCTCGACCGAAACCACCTTCTATGTGCTGGCGGTCTACTTCGGCAGCGTCAATATCCGCAAGACGCGTTATGCGCTGACCTGCGGCCTGATCGCGGACGTGGTGGGCCTCATCGGCACCATCATCGTGGGGTACTGGTTCTTCAAGTAAGCGGACACAGGCGGCGCCGGTCGGCTCAATCGAGCGTGTCGCCTTCGCCGTCTTCCGCGCCGGATGCCAGCGCCTGCGCATGGCGCTCTCGCTTGGCGGCGTACATGGCCGCGTCGCTGCGGGCCAGCCAGGTCTGAAGCGTGTCGCCGTCCTGACGCTGGGCTGCGCCGATGCTGACGCTGACCGCCAATCCGTCGGCGATGGCGCTCCAGTCATGGGCCTTCACCGCGCTGCACAGACGCTCACACGCCTGCTGCGCCACGTCCTCCGTGGCACCGCGCAGCAGCAGCACGAATTCGTCGCCGGCCAGTCGAGCCGCCAGATCCTGCTCCCGCACATGCAGCCGCATCAGCCGGGCGATCTGGCTCAACACCTGGTCGCCGACCAGATGTGAATGGCGGTCGTTGACCTGCTTGAAGTGGTCCACATCGATCAGCGCCACACTGACCACACCGCCGGCACGCAGCACCGATTCGGCCTGCGCCTCGAAGCTCCGCCGGTTGGCCAGGCCCGTCAGCGGATCTTCCATCGACAGCTTCTCCAGCCGCTGCGCCTGATCCGCCAGCTGGGCGCGGTCCCGTTCACTGCGACGCGCATCGAGCTGCCACTGCACCGCTTCGGCCCGACTGTCCAGGCTGGCGATGCGCACCCGCGCCTCGCGCTCCCGCAGGGCGCGCATCCGCTGCAGGGCCCGCTGCGGCTGGCCCTGCTGTTCCTCGATCTGGCTGGCAATCAACTCCCCGAGCTGTGCCAGCGGCTCATGCTGCACCGCATCGGCCTGCGCCACGAGCTGCGACGCCGCACGCCGCGCCTGCGGCCACAGGCGCCGAGACCAGGCCAGCTCCGCCTGCACCCAGGCCGCCAGCGCCGCGAGCCAATGACGGTCGCCTCCCGGGAGCAGGGCCAGGGCTTGCTGGAACTCCGGCTGCGCCAATCCCGACGCGCCCTTCCAGATCTGGGCGAGTGTCTGCATCAGCGTCCACCAGCACTGGGCTTCGCCAGCCAGCTCGCCGGTCACGCCGCCGACGGCCCCTTCCAGCACCTCACCCAGCAGGTGACGGGCATTGATCAGGTGGGCTTCCAGCGCGCCGAGAGCGGGCAACTGGCCGCGCTGCTCCCGCTCGCCCGCCAGGCGGAGCAACTCGCCGGTGGCCAGCCAGAGACAGGCTGCCAGGGGCGTCTGCCGGGGCTTGCAGGCATTGGCGGCATCCGCAGCCTGCCGTAGCACCTGCTGCGCCGGCTCGAAGCTGCGGGCCCAGACATAACAGGCGCCGAGGTCCTGCAGCGCCACCACCTGGGCCACGCCGCTCTCCTGCGACTGCGCCAGTCGCAGGCCCAGCAACGCGGCCTCGATCGCTTCTTCATGATGGCCAGCCAGGGAGGCGGTATGCGCCAGTACCGACAGCGCGCCCGCCTCGCCCGCGGGGTCACCGACGTGACGGAACAGCCGTGCGGCCAGCTCACAGCGGGGCCGGGCGTCACGCGGGCGGTGCAGGGCACGGTCGCAGCGGGCCAGGTGCAGCAGCGCCTGGGCCTGATGGGCACGGTCGCCAGCCTCCAGAGCGAGCAGCAGCCATTCCTCGCCGGGCGCCTGCGCGGCCAGCGCATCCCCGGACTGCAGGGCAGCCTGAGCCAGTTGGGCGGCGTTGAGAAGGTCCACGGTGGAAGCGCTGAAGCGGTCGGAGGGTGAGGTCATGCGGCCGTCGAGCTGCCTTCCGGGTGGCCGATGCTGCCCCCGGAGAATAACGGGATCAGGCGGGGGGCCATCAGATCCGCCAGCCATTGCATGAACACCTGCACCCGGCGCGGCAACTGGCGCCGGTGCGGATAGAGCAGATGCACCGGCATCGGCGCCGCACGGTGGTGCGGCAACACCTCGCGCAGGCGCCCTTTGTCCACCTCGCCGTCATTGCCCCGGCGCGGCACCTGCACCAGCCCCAGTCCCGCGAGGCAGGCACCGATGTAGGCCTCTGAATTGTTGACCGTCAGGCTGCCGGCCATGGGCACGACGTGCACCCCTCCCTGCTCGTCCTGCCATTCAAAACCGGCAGGACGCTGACCCAGCAGCGGCGCGTAATGAATGAGTTGATGACTGGCCAGATCGTCCAGCGAGTGGGGCTCGCCGTGCCGCGCCAGATAGTCGGCGCTGGCCAGGTTGACCATCTCCAGCGCCCCCAGCGGTCGGGCGACGAGGCTGGAATCGTTCAGTGGTCCCACCCGGAGCACGCAGTCAAAGCCCTCGCGCACCACATCCACCCGGCGGTCGGTGCTGCTGAGTTCCAGCTCGATACCCGGATGCGCCTCGAAGAAGGCGGGCAAGGCGGGCGTCAGCAGGTCCCGCGCCAATCGCAGGGGGATGTCCACCCGCAGCCGCCCGGTCAGCGCCGTCGCGGTGGGCTGGAACATCGTCTGCAGGTCCCCCAGGTCCGAAAGCAGGTCCAGGCACCGCTCGAGGCAGGCCTGGCCATCCTGGGTCAATTGCACCCGCCGCGTCGTCCGGTGAAACAGACGCGTACCCAGCGACGCCTCCAGCCGCTGCACCGCCGTGGAAACACTGGCCTTGGGCACGCCCAGGCTGAGCGCCGCCTGGGTGAAGCTGGAAAGCTCCGCCACCTTGACGAAAACCTGCAAGGTATCCAGTGAAGGAAGGGCATTCATTTGTTCATTATGGATGAACAGTCAAATCAATCGGCGGCGATTTATCTGACTCGCATCGATCAATAGAGTTCAGGGCATCCCTTCCACCCGCCTCTCTGGAGACCGATATGAGCAACGCTTCCACTCCCCGCCCCATTGCCCTGATTACCGGCAGCAGCCGCGGTCTGGGCCGCAGCGCCGCCCTGCATCTGCCGGCCAGGGGCATTGACGTGATCGTGACCTACCGCAGCCGTCAGGACGAGGCCCAGTCCGTGGTCAAGCAGATCGAAGCCCAGGGCGGACGCGCTGCGGCGCTGGCCCTGGACGTCAGCCAGACAGCCGGCTTCCCGGCCTTCGTGCAATCGCTGCGCGAGCTGCTCGCCCGCCACTGGCAACGCGACACCATCGACCATCTGGTCAACAACGGCGGCACCGGCCTGCACCTGCCGGTGGCCGACACGACCGAAGCCCAGTTCGACGAGTTGATGAACACCCACCTCAAGGGCCCGTTCTTCCTGACGCAGGCCCTGCTGCCGGTGATCCGGGACGGCGGCAGCATCCTGAACATTTCGTCCGGTCTGACCCGCTTCTCGGTGCCGGGTTACGGTGCCTACGCCACGATGAAGGGCGGGCTGGAGGTGCTGTCGCGTTATCTGGCCAAGGAACTGGGTCCTCGCGGCATCCGCGTCAATTCCATGGCGCCTGGCGCCGTGGAAACGGACTTCAACGGCGGCGCCCTGCGCAGCAACGTGGAGCTGAACCGCTTTGTGTCCGGCGTGACGGCGCTGGGTCGCGCCGGCCTTCCTGACGACATCGGACCGGTCGTGGCCTCGCTGCTGTCGCAGGACAGCCACTGGATTTCAGGTCAGCGCATCGAGGCCAGCGGCGGCATGTTCCTGTAAGCATCGCGCGCTGCCGCCGCCCGCTCCACTTTCCGGGACGGGCGGTGGCAGGGGCGCATGCAGCGTAGGCGCTCAGTGACCGCCGCCGAGATAGGCCGCCTTCACGGCAGGATCGGTCCGAAGCTTTTCGGCCGGTCCGTGCAGGGAGATGCGGCCGTTCTCCAGCACATAACCGTAGTCGGCCACGGCCAGTGCGGCGGCGGCAAACTGCTCCACCAGCAGCATCGTCACGCCCTGGGCCTTGAGCCGCTCGATGATGCGGAACACTTCCTCCACCAGGATGGGCGCCAGGCCCATCGACGGCTCGTCCAGCAGCACCACCTCCGGATTCAGCATCGTCGCCCGCGCCATCGCCAGCATCTGCTGCTCACCGCCGGACAAGGTGCCCGCCAGCTGCTGACGCCGCTCTTTCAGCCGCGGGAACAGCTCCATCGCCCGCTCTAGGTCCGCCTCCACATCGCCGCGCGGGCGCGCCCCGGTGTAGCGCGGAAATGCGCCCAGCCGCAGGTTGTCCGTCACCGTCATGGTGGCAAACACCCGCCGTCCTTCCGGTGAATGGGCCAGGCCCAGACGGGCGATGTGATACGACTCGAGGCCGTCGATGCGGCGGCCATTGAGGGTGATCTGGCCCGCACTGGGCGCGATCATCCCGGACACCGCCCGCATGGTGGTGGTCTTGCCGGCACCGTTGCTGCCGATCAGCGTCACCACCCGACCCTTGGGCACCTCGATGGAAATGCCGTGCAGCACCTCCACCTTGCCGTAGCCCGCATGCAATTGATCAATCTTCAACATGGCTGTGGGGTCCTCGCTGTCAGGCTGCCTGGCCGCCGAGGTAGGCCTCGATGACCTTGGGATCGGCCTGCACGTCGGCCGGCCGGCCTTCTGCGATCTTCTGTCCGAAGTCCAGCACCGACACCGTGTCGCAGATGCCCATGACCACGTCCATGTGGTGCTCGATCAGGATCACGGTGATGCCGTGGTCGCGGATCTTGCCGATGATGCGCATCAGCTCCTTGATGTCCGGTGCCGTCAGACCGGCGGCGGGTTCGTCCAGCAGCAGCAGTTGCGGATCCAGCGCCAGCGCGCGGGCGATTTCCAGCAGACGTTGCTTGCCGTAGGGCAGGTTGCGGGCTTCCTCGCTGGCGAGGCTGCCCAGGCCCACGAAGTCCAGCAGGCCTTGGGCGCGGGCCTGCGCAGCCTTGTCCTCATGCAGGTACTTCGGCATGTGCAGCGCCACGTTCAGCAGGTGGCTGCGGAAGCTGTGATGCAGGCCCACCATCACGTTGTGCAGAGCGCTCATCTCACCGAAGAGCTGCACGTTCTGGAAGGTGCGGGCAATGCCGGACAGGGCGATGTGGGAGGAGGTGCGCCCCACCAGCGAACCGCCCGAGAACTGCAGGCTGCCGGCCGTGGGCACATAGATGCCGGTGAGCACATTCATCATGGTGCTTTTGCCGGAGCCGTTGGGTCCGATCAGCCCGTGGATGCTGCCGCGTCGCACCTGCAGATCGACCTGGTTCAGGGCCTTGAGCCCACCGAACTGCATCAGCACGCCCTTGGCATCCAGCAGCACCTCGCCATGACCGGCAGCGGCCTGGGAGATGGCGTCCGAGCCGCTGGCGGCCACCGGCGCCGAATCGCCGATCGGCTTGGCCTTGATCCGCAGGGCCTGCCGCACAAAGCCGACGATGCCGTCCTGCAAGTAATAGACGACGAACAGCGTGATCAGGCCAAAGACGGAGAGACGCCAGTCGGTCATCGTCTCCAGCACGAATGACAACCCTGCCAGCGCGATGCTGCCCACCACCGGAATCACCGCCTGCGCCGGCGTCACCTTCTCGCGCTTGAGCGCCACGCCTGTGGCCACCGCCACGATCACGGCAAACAGCACCGACACCCAGCGGAACAGCGACAGGTCGTCGAGCAGCTTCGGCAGCAGCACGATGATGGTCGCGCCGAGCAGCGCGCCGGTGCGGGTCTTGCGGCCGCCCATGATGATGGCCAGCAGGAAGAGCACCGTCAGCTCGAAGTTGTAGGTGTTGGGCGAGATGTATTGCTCGGAGTAGGCATACAGCGCACCAGCCAGGCCGGCCAGCCCCGCGCTGATCACGAAGGCATAGACCTTGTAGCGATAGACCGAAACGCCCATGCAGTCCGAGGCCACGGGACTGCCGCGCAGGGCCTCGAAGGCGCGGCCCAGATGCGATCTCAGCACACGGTGCACAAAGATCAGCGAGGCGATCAGCAACACCGCCACGAGCCAGTAGTACTCCGTCTCATCCATCGGATGGCCGAAGAACGAGGGCTTGGTCAGCGTGATGCCCATCGGACCGTTGGTGAGGAAGTCCATCTCGTTGATCAGGATCTGCACGATGGTGCCGAAGGCCAGCGTCACCATCGCCAGATACGGCCCGGTCACCCGCAGGGCCGGCAGAGCCAGCAGCGCGCCGAAGATGGCGGTGACGATCACCGCGATGGGCAGCGTCATCAGCACCGGCGCATCCATCTTCATGATCAGCACCCCGGCGGTGTAGGCGCCAATGCCAAAGAGCCCGGCATGGCCCAGCGACACCTGTCCCGTATAGCCCACCACGATGTCCAGACCAAACAGCACGATCGCATAGATCATGATGGTCTCGACCAGGTGGATGTAATACGGATTGCCCGACACCAGCGGGAAGCCGAACAGCAGAACCACGGCCACCAGGCCGGCGACAAGTTTCTTGGCGTTCATACTTTCTTGATCGCAGTCTTGCCAAAGAGACCCGCCGGCTTCACAGCCAGCACGATGAGCAGCAGCACCAGGCCCGGCACGTCCTTGTAGCCGGTGGAGAGGTAAAAGCCCGTGGTCGTTTCCGCGATGCCGAGGATGATGCCGCCCACGATGATGCCCATGCCCGAGGTCAGCCCGCCAATGATGGCCACGGCAAAGGCCTTGAGGCCCAGCACCGCGCCCATGGTCGCGCCCGTCAGCGTCAGCGGCGCAATCAGCACGCCGGCAAAGGCGGCGGTCAGCGACGAGAGCGCATATGAGAAGGTGATTACCAGCCCGGTGTTGATGCCCATCAGCTTGGCCGCGTCGCGGTCGTTGAAGGTGGCCACCACGGCCCGGCCGTAGATGGAACGGCGGTTGAACACTTCCACCGCCAGCATCATCAGCACCGCGCCCACCACCACCAGGATTTCCATTGGCAGCACATTGGCACCGAGGAACTTCAGCGGGGCTTCCGGCAGCGGCGACGGGAAGCGCAGGTCATCCCGGCCCCAGACGTTTTCTGCAACGTTCTTGAAGATGATGCCCAGCGCGATGGTGGACATGATCCAGCCGAACTCGCTTTTGATCTTGATGGCGGGCCGCACGCCGATGCGCTCGACCACCGCGCCCTGCAGCGCGCCGAAGAGGCACACCAGCGGAATCATCAGCCAGTAGTTGACGCCGAAGCGGGTGACGAGGGTCAGGCCGACCAGCGCGCCCAGCATCAGGGCTTCACCCTGGCCGAAGTTCAGCGTGTCGGAGGTGGAAAAGGTCAGCTGGTAGCCGAAGGCGATGACCGCATAGATCATGCCGAGCGCGATGCCGCTGAACACCAGTTGAGTCAGGATCTGCATACCGGGTCCGGGACTGCTGACGCGACGGCGGCCACCGCAGGGCGGCTGAGGCCGACGTCACGAGTGAACAACAAAACGGCCGCTGAGGGCGGCCGTGGCGGGGATCACTTCTTCTGGCTGAGGGCGCCCTTGGCGTTGACGTCCTTGACGCGCACCTCGGAGGCCTTCTTGAAGTCGGTCTCGTAGGCGTAGACGACCCGCTGGCCCTTCACCTCGCCGAACACCGGGATGTTGGCGGTGATGGCTTCGTGGTCGGTCTTGGAGAAGGGCTTGTTGTAGGTGGTCACCACCCCTTCCACCGGCGTCTTCAGATCTTCCAGGGCGGCCTTGATCTTGGGGCCGTCGGTGCTGCCGGCCTGCTTGATGGCGGCGGCCAGCAGGTAGATGGAGTCGTAGCCCTGGGCGGCGGACACCGGCGAGTCGATGCGGCTGTTCTTCGGATTGAACGTCTTCAGATAGGCCACGATGAAGGACTGGCGCTTGGGTGTCGTCGGCTCCTGGATGAAGGTCTGCGGCATGCGCGCACCTTCGCCGCCGGGGCCGGCGTTGTCGATGTAGTTGGCCATCGACAGGGTCCAGCTGCCAATCATCGGCACCTTCCAGCCCAGCTTGGTCATGCCGTTGGCGATCTGCGCCAGCTCGGGGCCGATGCCGTAGGTGAGCACCGCCTCAGCGCCGGCTTCCTTGGCCTTGAGCAGCTGCGCAGTCATGTCCACATCCTTGATGTTGAACTTTTCCACCGCGACGGGCTTGATGCCCTTGAGCTCCAGCGCCTTCTCCAGATCCTGACGGCCCAGCTGACCGTAGTTGGTGGAGTCGGCGAGGATGGCCACCTTCTTGAAGCCGCGGCGGCCCACCGCCTCTTCCACGATCATCGGCGCCTGGATGCTGTCGTGAGCGGCGTTGCGGAAGATGTAGTTGTCGGGCTGGTTGGCAAATTGCTGCGTGATGACGGAGCCGGTGGCCACGTTGTTCATCACCGGGATCTTGGCTTCCTGGTAGAAGCGCTGGGCGGCCAGGGCCACGCCGGTGTTGATGAAGCCGACGGTGGCGGCGACCTTCTCGCGGTTGATCAGCTCCTGGGCGATCTGGACACCGCGTTCATTCTTGGCTTCGTCGTCGCGTTCCACGAGCTGGATCTGGCGCCCCAGCACGCCGCCGCTGGCATTGATTTCCTGGGCGGCCAACCGGACGCCATCCCGCATGCTCACGCCCATGGAGGACGAACCTCCGGTGAAGGGACCGGCCACCCCGATCTTGATGGGGTCGGCGGCCTGTGCACCAAAACTGGTCAGGGCCAGGGGAATGGCCAGCAGGGATACACCCATCCAACGCGCGCTGAACTTCATGTTTTGTCTCCGTCTTTGGTCTCGTGAACATGAGGGCACTGAAAGCCGGGCGTCGCGACGTTGCACTCCGAACGAACGCGCGCGGCGTGGCAAGCCGGCCATCCTGGACGATGATGAATCAATCCCGGCGAAATGCACACACATGAATACGTACTCGGAAACCCCAAGCGGAAGATTCAGCTTGGTGTCAGGGAGGGGCGGCTATGCGGGCCGCCATCTGGGTTCAGCGCATGAAGGGCAGCTTGATTCGCACGCCGGGGGCCGGGTCGCACAGCGGCTTCTCAGGGGACTCACGCAAGGCGGGGCCGACGTAGATCATCCGGGGGTCGATGTCGAGCACCTTGCCGGCTTCGGCGGCGGTGACCGGCTGATAGCTTGCCGGGGCGGACACACCGAGCTGGCGCAGCCCCTCCGCGTCCGGCACCCACCACAGGCAATTCTGCGGCGACAGTTTCAGGCCGACCTTGAAATCGGTTTCGTCATGGACGAGGTCGCGGAGGACCGGCTGCGTGACGGCTTCGACGAACTGCTGGACCCAGGCGGGCGCACGGGCCTGTTGCACGCGGGCGGCGCGCAGCGCCTGGGAATGATCCCAGACCGACGCAGGGATCCGGGCGATGAAATCGTCTCGCGACGCGCGGGAGCGTTCATCGTCGATGCTGATGTCGCCCCGATCCAATTGCATGCGCACCTGCGCCCATGTTTCCGGGAAGACGCTGAATGCGATCACCGTGCCTCTGTCGATCGACAGGAGGTGCCCGCTATCCAGCATGAACCAGGCGCAGGCGCCAGTGCAGCTGCCCTTGAGCTTCAGCGTGGGCCGCTGCTCCCGCAGCCACAGCCCGATGCGCATCACCTCGTGAGGATGGCTGCGCGGGTCGATCTTGAGCGAGAGCGGTTGGTCGAAGTGGCCGGTGAGGTCGGTTTTCGCCTCTTCGAATTCGCCGGAGGCGACGGTGCCTAAGATGTGGGGTCGGCCGAAGGTGGTGCCGATGGCGGCTGTCCATGCCGGTGTGGCGCACAGGCTGGCGCTGATCGCCAGCCCGGCGGCTGCGAGTCTGCAAGCAATGGATGTCATGTTTTTTCTCCCTGACCGCGACGAGTCTAGCGAAGCTTCGCGACAGGTCGCGCAGGGCCAATGACGGGCGCCCCCTCAAGATGCCGTCGGGCCGGGGACCGGGTGCACGCTAAGCCCGTCGCCGCAGCACCAGCGCCGCGCCCACCGCGGCCACCAGCAGCGTCATCACATATCCCACCAGGGCCGGCCAGCCCTTGTGGTCCCAGAACCAGCCGCCGAAGGCGCCCAGCGTGCTGGAGCCGATGTAGTAAGCGAGCAGGTACAGCGAGGCGGCATGCCCCTTGCTGCGCCCGCCCAGCGCGCCCACCCACGCACTGCTCACCGAGTGCGCCACGAAGAATCCAATCGTCAGCAGCACGATCCCCAGGATCACTACCGGCAACCAGGTCGACAGGCTCAGCAAGACCCCGGCCACCGCCAGTCCAATCCCGGTGAGCAAAGCCGGTGCGCGTCCCAGTCGGTCCGACAAGCTGCCCGCGGTCGTCGAAGCCACGATGCCAAACAGGTAGGCACAGAAGATCAACCCGATCGCACTTTGACTCAGCGAGAACGGCGCTCGCAGCAGCCGGAAGCCCGCGTAGTTGTAGAAAGCCACGAAGGTGCCCATCATCAGAAAGCCCATCGCGAACAGCAGAGGCAGCGCCGGATGCGCCAGATGGGCGCGCCACGCCGACACATGGTCCGACAGCTTGACGCCCTGCCGCCGCACGAAATGCCTGGACGGCGGAAGCAGCCACCAGAAGCCGACAGCCGCCATCAATCCGATGACGCTCACAATCAACAGCGCGGGCCGCCAGCCCAACGCATCGCTGAGCACGCTCACGCCCACCCGGCCCATCATGCCGCCAAAGGCCGTGCCGCCCACATACTGGCCCATCGCCCGTCCCAGGCCACCCGGGTGGATCTCTTCCGCCAGATAGGCCATGGCCACCGCCGGCACACCGCCCAGGACCAGCCCTTCCACCGCCCGCGCAACCAGCAGGCCGTGCCAGCTCGGCAACACCGACGCCAGCAGGTTCAGCAAGGCAGCCAGTGTCATTGAGCCGAACATCAAGCGCCGCCGGTCCATCGTCTCCGACAACGCACCCGCGCACAGGATGGCAAAGGCCAGGCAGCCCGTCGCCAGCGACAACGACAGCGCACTTGCCGCCGCCCCCACCTGGAATTCCTGCGCAAACAGCGGCAGCAGCGGCTGCACGCTGTAGAGCAGCGAGAAGGTGGTGAACCCCGCCAGGAACAGCGCGAAGGTGATGCGGCGATACGCCGCGGTGCCGGGCTGGGCCCAGTCACTGGGGGCTGCGGTCACCGGCGGCCAAACATCATCTGCTGGGCAAAGGCGCGCTTGATCGGCGGCAGCGCCTGCAAGGCCGCGAGACCCAGGCCGCGAGCCGCCGGCAAACCGGGCCAGCGCCACACAAAGGTGCGCGCCAGGGCATCCGTGGTCACGATGGTGGCCCAGCGGTCCGGCGCCCGCTGGAATTCCACCCGCCGCAAGGCCGCATCCACCGACGGCTGCCGGCGCAGCGACTCCACCAGCGAAAACGCATCCCGCAGGCCCAGGTTCAGGCCCTGCCCCGCCACTGGATGCAAAGTCTGCGCCGCGTTGCCAATGCGCACGCAGCGGCCATCGACCAGCGTCCGTTCCGCATTCAGCCCCAGCGGGAAACACTTCAGCGCACTGATCTCCAGCAGAGGACCCACCGAGGCAGGCAGCTGCTGCTGGATGACCATCAGGCGCTGGGCATCGCTGAGCGAAGCCACATCATCTTCGGCCTGCGGCTGACACCACACCAGTGCGGCGCGGGGTCGGCCCTGCTGATCGGGCAACGGCAGCAAGGCCAGCGGTCCGCGCCGGGTGAATCGTTCATAAGCAACACCCACCGGACTGCCGGGCGACAGCGTCACCGTGCCGACCCAGGCGTTCTGGTGATAGTCCCGGCTCAAGGCCTTGCGGGCCTGCTCGGAGAACACGCCGCCTTCCGCGACCACCGCCAGATCGAAGCGCTCGACGATGCCGGCATCCACTTCGACCTCGCCGGCCCGGTCCTGCTTGATCGCAGCCACGGGCTGACCGAAACGGGTGAACAGCCGCGCCGGTTCCAGCGCTGCGGCGGCCAGCCAGGCGGCCTGCAGCGGTGCCACCAGTTGACCGTAACTCAGCACGGCGCCAAGCTGCTCCACCCCCTGCTCCTGCGCGGAGATATGGACGGCGGGTTCTCCGCCCGGACCGAACCAGGGACTGGTCAAGGTCGGCGGTGCCTGACTCACATTGACTTCACGGATGGCCTGCGCCTGGGCAGCGGGCCACACCTTCAGCCGCTGCAGCAACTGAACGCTGCCAAGCGACAAAGCGAGCGTGCGCGGATCGCCGGACACATCGCGCTCGGGCGGGCGGGCATCAAACAGGCTGATCTGTGCCAGCGGCAGGTAGCGGGCGGCGAGCAGGGCCAGCGCCAGTCCGGCCGGCCCCGCGCCCACGACGGCCAGCCTCAACGACGAGGACGCAGAGCCGTAAGCAGGTGGCGGTCCGTCCATGCGGCTGGGCTCGGACGATCGATCAAACGGTTGGCTGGCAGTGGACTCTGGCATGGCGGGGGTACCGAACGGCAGGTGCCGCAAGGCAGCGGCGGCACGGTTGCGGTCACTATAGCGCCGGGGCCCTGGGCGGGCGCTGCAATGGCGCGGATGTCGCCCTCCGCCCAATGGGTTTCCTGCGGTGAAGCAAGTTCGAGTCAAGTCCGATACGCTTGCCTTCGGATGGCGCAGGCCGCAGCCTTGCCGCGGACCGCAACAAAAGCGCTTCATGCCAGCCACAAGGACTGATCAACAAGGATCCCACCATGCAATACCGTCGTCTGGGCCGCAGCGGCCTGCAAGTCTCTGAACTGTCCCTGGGCTCCTGGGTGACGTATCACAACCAGGTGGACACCGGCGCCGCCGTCGAAATGATGGCCGCGGCCCGTGACGCGGGCATCAACTTCTTCGACAACGCCGAGGTCTATGCGCTGGGCAAGAGCGAAGAAATCATGGGTCAGGTCTTTCGGCAACTCGGCTGGGCCCGCCACACCTACATCGTCTCGACCAAGTTCTATTGGGGCCTGGCGCGTGAAGGCGTGACGGTCAACTTCCAGAACACGCTCAACCGCAAATACCTGATGCAGGCCATTGACGGCTCGCTCAAGCGGATGCAGCTGGATTTCATCGACCTTGTCTATTGCCACCGCCCCGACCCGCACACGCCGATCGAAGAAACCGTGCGCGCCATGAGCGACATGATCACGCAGGGCAAGGCGCTGTACTGGGGCACCAGCGAGTGGAGCGCGGCGGACATCCGCGCCGCCTACGAAATTGCCGAGCATCACCATTTGCACAAGCCGGTCATGGAGCAGCCGCAATACCACCTGTTCCACCGCCAGCGCGTCGAGCAGGAATATGCGCGGCTGTATGAAGACATGGGACTGGGCCTGACCACCTGGAGTCCGCTGGCCTCGGGCCTGCTCACCGGCAAATACCGCAACGGCATTCCGGAAGGGAGCCGTGCAACGCTGGACAACATGAGCTGGATGCGGGAGCAACTGCAGGACAAGGCCAAGAACGAGGCCGTCACGAAGCTGGAGGCGATCGCGAAGGAATTGGGCTGCTCGCTGGCGCAACTGGCCATCGCCTGGATCAACCGCAATCCGCGGGTGTCAACGGTCATCCTTGGGGCCAGCCGCCTGTCGCAATTGCAGGACAACCTGGGCGCTCTGGCCGTGACATCGAAGCTCACGCCGGAGGTGCTGCAACGCATCGACGACATCACGAAGCCGCTGGCGGATTGACTGAGCGGTTGGGCGACATGAAGGGCCTTTGCGGCGTCCGAGGTCTCTGAGACGCCTGGCACGTGGGCGCGTGGCATGTGTGCGCCTCGGTGAGGTCATGCCTGCGGACGTGACGATTCACTACCAAGCTGACGGGCGCTGACGGGTCGCACAGGGTCGTGCGGGCTCCAGCCAGGCATGCCAGTTGCCCCTACGCGCCTCCGTGCCGCAATGCGTGGCGCCGCACATTCAGTGTGGACGGCTCGCCCGCTGAGGTGCGTGCGCCGCCGCACTTTTTTGACCCGACGCGCCCGATAAATCTGTGCTGATCGACGCCTAGAATGGCCGGCCGCTCACCAACCGAGGAGTACCTTCGTTTTGATGAACGACCTCGCGAATTTTCTCCAGTTCACCACCTGGCCCCCGCGCCTGGACTGGTTGTTCTGGGCCTCGCTGACCATGGTGGCCGCCGGGCTGCTGGGTGAACTCGTCAACCGCCGACTGGGCCTGCCGCGTGTGGTGGGCTACAGCGTCGTGGGCATGCTGCTCGCGGCGCTGGGTCACGGCATTTTTGCCAAGGGCGCAATGGATCCGCGGCTGCGTCTGGTCGTGGACCTCGCGCTGGCGCTGCTGCTGTTCGAGATGGGCTCCCGTGTCCATCTGCGCTGGCTGCGCAACAACAAGGCCTTGCTCTGGTCGAGTGCCGCGGAGGCGTTTGTGTCCTTCGGGGTGGTCGGCTATGGGCTGATCCTGCTGAACGTGCCGCCGCTGATGGCGCTGAGCTGTGCGGTGCTGACCATGGCCTCATCGGCGGCCGTCATTGGCCGCGTCGGTTCGGAGCTGAAGGCGGCGGGCCAGGTCAGCGAGCGCATGGCCGCCCTGGCGGCGCTCAACACCATCTACGGCGTGCTCGCGCACAAGCTGATGATGGGCTGGCTGCAGCTGGACCAGCGGGGCGACTGGCTGGAAGCCATTGCACAGCCGCTGTATGCCTTCATCGGCTCGATCATCGTGGCCATCATCCTGGCGCGGCTGACGGCGTGGCTGATGCGCCGCCTGGACCTGCGCAACGAAAACTCGGTGCTGATGCTGCTGGGTCTGGTGCTGGTGGCGCTGAGCGTGGCGCGGGTCTTCAACCTGTCCACCTTGCTCGTGCCTCTGCTGGCGGGCATGGTGCTGCGCAACACCACCGAACGTCCCTGGGTCTGGCCGCGCCACTTCGGGACGGCGGGCGGAGTGCTGGTGCTGATGTTCTTTGTGGTGGTGGGCTCGGCCTGGACGCTGCAGGCGCTGGCGACGGGTGCGGTGCTGGCCCTGGCCTTGCTGCTGCTGCGTCTGCTGGGCAAGACGCTGGCGCTGGTGGGTCTGGCGCGGGTCAGCGGCATTGATGCGCGTCAGGGCATTGCGCTGGCGGTGTGCCTGAGCCCGCTGTCGGGCACGACGCTGGTGCTGTACAGCGAAGTGCAGATGCGCCATCCCGACATTGCGGCGGTGCTGGCGCCGGTGATTCTGTCGACGATTGCGCTGATGGAGCTGGTCGGTCCGATTGCGGTGCAGTGGGCCTTGCGTCTGGCCGGTGAGCATCAACCCCACACGACGCATTCGGAGCCCAAGCGATGAGTCTGGAAGCTTTTGCCACCTCCCGTCCGTTGACGATGGGGGTGGAGCTGGAACTGCAGATCGTCAACCGCCATGACTACGACCTGACGCCGGGCTCGAAGGATCTGCTGCGGGTGATGAAGGGGGTGGCCTTGCCGGGCGATGTCACGCCGGAGATCACCGACAGCATGATCGAGCTGTGCACCGGCGTCTGCGACAGTTATGAGCAGGTGCTGGAGCAGCTCACCGTGACGCGCGATGCGCTGGTGCGCAGCGCCGACAAGCTGAACCTCGGTCTGTCGGGCGGCGGCACGCATCCCTATCAGCACTGGAGCAAGCAGCGCATCTTTGACAAGCCGCGCTTCCAGGAGATTTCGGGGCTGTACGGCTACCTCAGCAAGCAGTTCACCATCTTCGGTCAGCATGTCCACATCGGGTGTGAAGGGCCGGATCAGGCGCTGCGGTTGCTGCATGGCCTCTCGAGATTCATTCCGCACCTGATTGCCTTGTCGGCGTCCTCGCCCTATGTACAGGGCAATGACACCGGCTTCCATTCGGCGCGACTGAATTCCGTCTTTGCCTTCCCGCTCAGTGGACGGGCGCCCTTTGTGCTGACCTGGGACGACTTCCTCGTCTTCTTCGAAAAGATGACCCGCACCGGCGTGGTCAAGAGCATGAAGGACTTCTATTGGGACATCCGGCCCAAGCCGGAGTTCGGGACGATTGAAGTGCGGGTGCTGGACACGCCGCTGACCATCGAGAAGGCTTCGGCCCTGGCGGCGCTCATTCAGAGTCTGGCGCGATGGATCAGTCATGACCAGCCCTTTGCGCTGGCCGAGGACGATTACCTGCCCTACACCTTCAACCGCTTCCAGGCCTGCCGCTTTGGTCTGGACGGCACCTTCGTCGATCCCAAGACCGGGGAGCACCGCAGCCTGCGGGAAGACCTGAACGTCACGCTGCATGCGCTCGAGCCCCATGCTGCGGCCCTGCGTGCCGAGCCGGCACTGCGCTACATCCGCGAGGAGATGCGCTGGCAAGGCAACGATGCCACCTGGGCGCGCGGTGTGGTGGAGCGCGAGCAGTTGCTCAACGAGCTGGTGCGACAGCAATGTGAGCGGTGGGCGGGTCGGGCCGCGACGCCATAAGTGCGCTGCGGTGGCCGCTCCATCGGCCCGATGAAGCCTCGCGGACCGATGGAAGGGTGCGCCGACGCGGTGTGAGTGCCGGGCCTCTACACTTCCGCGCGGACCTTTCTGATCTGGACTGACCTGATGCGAGCGATGATTCTTGCGGCTGGGCGCGGCGAGCGCATGCGGCCGTTGACTGACCACACGCCCAAGCCTTTGCTGAAGGTGGGGGGCAAGCCGCTGATCGAGTGGCACATCGAGGCGTTTGTGGCGGCGGGCGTCCGGGACATCGTCATCAACACGGCGTGGCTGGAAGAGCAGTTTCCGGGGGTGCTTGGGGATGGCAGCCGCTGGGGCATCCGCCTGCATTACAGCCACGAGGGGCAGCAGTTTGGTGGCGCGCTGGAAACGGGCGGCGGCATCGCCACGGCGCTGGACCTGCTCTGTGCTGACGGCGACGACAGCTTCTGGGCCGTGTCCGCCGACATCCACATCCCCGACTTCCGCTACGACCCGGCACAGGCGGCGGCCTTCGCCGCGAGCCCGCACCTGGCTCACCTCTGGTTCGTCCCTGTGCAGCCGCTGCATCCCAAGGGCGACTTCGGCATCGATGCCGACGGCTTTGCCACGCTGGACGGCGACCTGCAGGTTTACAGCAACATCGGCCTCTACCGCCGCGCTTTTTTTGACGGCGTTCCACGCGGCCAGCACCAGCGCATCCGCGCCAGCCTCGACCGCGCCATCGGCGCCCATGCCGTCACCGCCGAGCTCTACACCGGCCCCTGGGCCAATGTGGGCACGCCTGCCCAGCTCGAGGCCCTGAACGCTGACGCGGATTAACCGTCCCTTGCCGCACACACAAGGCCCGAAGGCATGCCACGTCCGGGCCAAGTCAAAGAATGCGGACGTCCGCAAACAAAGACCGGAGGCATGCGCTGGCCGGGTGCCTTTCCCGGAAGTCAAGGAGGAGCCTGCGAAGCAGGCGGGGGACTGAGCCCGGACACAAACAGTCCTGTGGACTGTTTGTGCCTGGCGAAGGCCACGGCCTCTGGCCGTGGCATGGAGGGAAAGGTGCCCGGCCAGCGCATGCCGATCGCAGTCAAAGAACGCAGCCCCCCAAAACCCGCCTTTCCCAACCCGGCTTTAGAATTCGCCCTTTCCCCACCCCAACCCATTTTTGCCATGGCTGAGTCCACCAGCGCTGTTGCCGCCCCCTCCACCTCCACGCTGATGGCCAATGCCATCCGTGCACTGGCCATGGACGCTGTCCAGCAGGCCAATTCTGGTCACCCGGGGGCACCCATGGGCATGGCGGACATCGCTGTGGCGCTGTGGAACCGTCACCTGCGTCACAACCCGGCCAACCCGCTGTGGGCGGACCGCGACCGTTTCGTCCTGTCGAACGGCCACGGCTCCATGCTCATCTATGCGCTGCTGCACCTGACCGGTTACGACCTCCCGATCGAACAGCTCAAGGCCTTCCGCCAGCTGCACAGCAAGACCCCGGGCCACCCGGAAGTCGGCATCACCCCTGGGGTGGAGACCACCACGGGCCCGCTCGGCCAAGGCGTCACCAATGCCGTCGGCCTGGCCCTGGCAGAAAAGCTGCTGGCCAAGGAATTCAACCGTGACGGTCACACCATTGTCGACCACCACACCTACGTCTTCCTGGGCGACGGCTGCCTCATGGAAGGCATCAGCCACGAAGCCTGCTCCCTGGCGGGCGCGTGGAAGCTGAACAAGCTGGTCGCCATCTACGACGACAACGGCATCTCCATCGACGGCCAGGTCGCTCCCTGGTTCGCTGACGACACCGCCCGCCGCTTTGAAGCCTACGGCTGGCGCGTCGTCGGCCCGGTGGACGGCCACGACGTCGACGCTGTCGATGCCGCCATTGGCCTGGCCAAGACCAGCACCGACAAGCCCACCCTGATCATTGCCAAGACCCACATCGGCAAGGGCAGCCCCAACCGTGCCAACACCGCCAAGGCGCACGGCGAACCCCTGGGCGCGGAAGAAATCATGCTGACCCGCGAAGCCCTGGGCTGGAGCCACGAGCCCTTCGTCCTGCCGGCCGACGTCTACCAGGCCTGGGACGCCAAGGCCGCCGGCGAAGCAGCCGAACAAGCCTGGGACGAACGCTTCGACGCCTACGCCACCGCCTTCCCCGAGCTGGCCGCTGAATTCAGCCGCCGCATCGCTGGCGTCCTGCCGCCCAATTTTGCCGATGTCGCCGCCCAGGCCGCCATCAGCGCGCACGACAAGGCAGAAACCGTCGCCACCCGCAAGGCCAGCCAGATCGCCCTGGAGGCCTTCACCGCTGCCCTGCCGGAGCTGATCGGCGGCTCCGCCGACCTGACCGGTTCCAACCTCACCAACACCAAGAGCACGCCCGCCTTCCGCCTGGAAGCCGACGGCAGCAGCAACGGTGGCCGCCACATCAACTACGGCGTGCGTGAGTTCGGCATGGCCGCCATCATGAACGGCATGGCGCTGCACGGCGGTTTCATCCCCTACGGCGGCACCTTCCTGACCTTCAGCGACTACAGCCGCAACGCCATCCGCATGGCAGCGCTGATGAAGCAACGGGTCATCCACGTCTTCACCCACGACTCGATTGGCCTTGGCGAAGACGGCCCGACCCACCAGTCGGTCGAGCATGTCTCCAGCCTGCGCCTGATCCCGGGTCTGGACGTCTGGCGTCCGGCCGACACGGCGGAGACGGCCGTCGCCTGGACCATGGCCATCGCCCACCACAACCGTCCGAGCGTCCTGGCCCTCAGCCGCCAGAACCTGCCCTACGCCGCCAAGACCGGCCAGGCAGTGGACGACATCACCAAGGGCGGCTATGTGCTGTCCGAGCCCGCCGCCGTCGGCCTGAAGAAGAAGGCGCAAGGCGTCATCATCGCCACCGGCTCGGAAGTGCAGCTGGCCCTGCAGGCCCAGCAGCAGCTGGCCGTGGCCGGCATCGCCGTGCGGGTGGTGTCGATGCCCTGCACCAACCTGTTCGACCGCCAGGACGTCAAGTACAAGAAGTCGGTCCTGCCGGACGGCCTGCCCCGCGTGGCGGTCGAAGCCGGTGTCACCGACTTCTGGTGGAAGTATGGCGTCTCGGCTGTCGTGGGTCTGGACACCTACGGTGAATCCGCCCCGGCCAACGTGCTCTTCAAGTATTTCGGCTTCACCGCCGAGAACGTCGCCGACACCGTCAAGGTGGCCATCGGCGAAGCACGGCTGAAGTAAGCATTGACGAAGGAGGGGGTGCGCAGGCACCCCTTCTGCATTCCGGATTTTTCACTTCAAACGGAGACTTTTCATGACGATCAAGATCGGTATCAACGGCTTTGGCCGTATCGGCCGCATGGTGTTCCGCGCCGCGGTGGCGAACTTCAAGGACGTCGAGATCGTGGGCATCAACGATCTGCTGGAGCCCGACTACCTCGCCTACATGCTCAAGTACGACAGCGTGCATGGCAAGTTTGAAGGCGACGTCTCGGTGGACGGCACCACCCTGATCGTCAACGGCAAGCGCATCCGCCTGACCGCCGTGAAGGATCCGGCCGAGCTGAAGTGGGGCGACGTCGGCGCCGACATCGTCGTCGAAGCCACGGGCCTGTTCCTGACCAAGGAAACCGCCGAGAAGCACCTGGCTGCCGGCGCCAAGAAGGTCATCATGTCCGCCCCGTCCAAGGACGACACCCCGATGTTCGTCTTCGGTGTGAACGACAAGACCTACAACGGCCAGGCCATCATCTCCAACGCCAGCTGCACCACCAACTGCCTGGCCCCGCTGGCCAAGGTGCTGAACGACAAGTGGGGCATCAAGCGCGGCCTGATGACCACGGTGCACGCCACCACCGCCACGCAGAAGACGGTGGACGGCCCGTCCAACAAGGACTGGCGCGGTGGTCGCGGCATCCTGGAAAACATCATCCCCAGCAGCACCGGTGCTGCCAAGGCCGTGGGCGTGGTGATTCCCGAGCTGAACAAGAAGCTGACCGGCATGTCCTTCCGTGTGCCCACCTCCGACGTGTCGGTGGTGGACCTGACGGTGGAGCTGAACAACAACGCCACCTACGCCGAGATCTGCGCCGAAATGAAGGCCCAGAGCGAGGGCGCCCTCAAGGGCGTGCTGGGTTACACCGAAGACAAGGTGGTGGCCACCGACTTCCGCGGTGACCCGCGCACCTCGATCTTCGACGCTGAAGCCGGCATCGCGCTGGACGGCACCTTCGTCAAGCTGATCTCCTGGTACGACAACGAATGGGGCTACAGCAACAAGGTGCTGGAGATGGTCCGCGTCGTCGCCAAGTAAGGCGCACGCAGCTGCGGAGCGCTGCCGGGATCGCTGCCGGCAGTGCGAGACGTGACCCCGATCTCATGGACGGGGTCAGGCGTCTACCGAACCGGCTTCCAAGGCCCCGCACTGCGGGGCCTTTTTCATGGGCATTCCTTTTCCCCGGCGCCGGAGGTTTAATCCAGAGTTCGGGGGCGTTGGCCCGGACAGACCGGCGGCACGCGGCCGGCGCTTCGGGTGGACACCTGGCCCCTGCTTCTGGAGCCGACATGTCTGACAGGAGATCCAAGCCCTGGAGGGCCCTTGCGCATCCCGACGCGCGTGCCGCTGCACGCCCCTCGGTGATGGCGGATGGGTCAAGCACACCGGCGGCGCCGGGCACGGTCTGCGGGATGAACACCCTGGGTGCCTGCCTCATCGGGCTGGCACTTGCAGGCCCCGCCCTTTCTGCGCCCGCTGCGCCTGCAGGCCCGGCCCCCGCGACCTCCGCAACGGCAGCGCGCCCCATCGACGCGAACGCGCGCCCGCTGGGCGTCCTGACCCCCGCCCGCCTACAGGCGGCCCCCGACCAACGCCGCGATTACGCCCGCGTCATCGTCCGCTTCCGGGCCGACGCCCCGACGCTGCGTGCGCATCCGCTGCGGCTCCAGTCCACCGTGGCCGAGGCGCGAGACGTCGCCCAGGTGCGTGCGACCACGCTGAGCCTGCGCCAGGGTCGCGTCTTGACGGCCAGGCGCAGCCTTGATGCCCGTACCCACGTCTTCACCGCGCCGGGCCTCAGTTCCGCCGCCCTGGCCCGCGCCCTGGCTACCGACACCGAAGTGGAGGCAGTCGAGCCGGACCGCTGGTGGCGCCCCTACGCCGTCCCGAACGACCCGCTCTACGCCACCGCCGCCTCGGCGGGTGTCACCGCGGGCCAGTGGTACCTCAAGGCGCCGGACAGCACGCTGATCTCCCCGATCAACGCACCGTCCGCCTGGGACGTGAGCACCGGCGCCGGCGTCGTGGTGGCGGTCATCGACACGGGGGTGCGCTACGACCATCCGGACCTCAGCGGCCAGTTGCTGGCGGGTTACGACATGATCGGCTATGCCAGCGCCGGCAGCACCGCCACCGCCACCGCCAATGACGGCGACGGCGCCGACAGCGATGCCAGCGACCCCGGCGACTGGGTCGATCAATCCGACATCAACAGCGGCCGCCTGGGCAGCTCGTGCACCTCGGACGACATCGGCGCCAGCAGCTGGCATGGCACACGCGTCAGCGGACTGATCGCCGCGGCCACCAACAATGGCCTGGGCATGGCGGGGCTGGCTTACGGCGCCAAGGTGCTGCCCGTGCGGGCGTTGGGCAAATGTGGCGGCTGGCAGTCGGACATCGAGGCGGGGATGCGCTGGGCGGCTGGGCTGCAGGTGCCGGGTCTGCCGACCAATCCCAACCCGGCACGGATCATCAACCTGAGCCTGGGCAGCGATGGCAACTGCTCCTCCAGCTATCAGTCCGCCGTCAATGCGGTGGTGTCAGCCGGCGTGCTGGTGGTCGCTGCGGCCGGCAATGGCAATGACGCCGGCGGCATTGCCGTCGGGGCGCCGGCGAACTGCCGCAATGTAGTGGCGGTGGCGGCGGTGCGCCATTCCGGCACCAAGGTGGGTTTCTCGAACCTCGGGCCGGAGGTGACGGTGAGCGCGCCGGGCGGCAACTGCGTCACCGACACGGGCTGCCTCTATCCCATCCTCTCCACCTCCAACAGTGGCACCACCACACCCAAGGCGGCGGACAACGCCTACAACTACGGCGGCACCGGCACCAGCTTCGCGACACCGCTGGTGAGCGCCACAGCGGCGCTGATGATGGCGACCGACAGCACGCTATCGCCCTCGCAGATCACCAGCCTGCTCACGAGCACCGCACGCCCCTTCCCGACGACCGGGGCGCAGGCGGCCAGTGCGCCGGTGTGCCAGGATCCCGCCTCGCTGGGCACGAGTTCGCAGCTGGAGTGTTATTGCACCACCAGCACCTGCGGCGCCGGCATGGTGGACGCCAATGCGGCCGTGCGGGCGACGTTGGCGCAGCGGTCGGGCAGCACGCCGGCGCCGGCGCCCAGTCCGCCGCCAACCACCGATTCAGGAGGCGGTGGTGGTGGAGGCGGCGCCATGACCGCGGGATGGCTGCTGGCGCTCCTGATGGCCTGCCGCCTGCTGGCGAAGCGCCGCACAGCGGTTGTGTGAGGGAGGTGACCTCTCCCGCATGCCCACCTGAACGGCAGGCGTCCCGCGCGACTGGCCGCGAGCGTCACCTTCGGCTTCGTCTGTCGCGACGGCTCAGCGGCTCGCGGCCCTCGCCGGACGGCTGGCCGCGGCAGCAGGGCTGGCCAGCCCAGCGCCGGCCCCAGCTGCCGAACTGGCCCCGGAAGCCGACAACGCTGCAGCGGCTGGCGTATCGGCAGGCGCCACGTCGCAGCTCTTGCGGTGGTCGCCCCACGGCGGATTCGCGACCGCATCCAAGCGCGACAGTTGCAGCCCGTCCAGGCGCGGCACCCGCAGCGTGGTCTGCTGGCTGGGCGCCCGCAGGCGCAGGATCCGCAGGCCCTTGTAATTGCGCTTGCTCATCGCGTCCAGCGCTGCCTCGGCGGCTGCTTCGCTGTCGTGACGGCTCAGCACCAGCGTCGGCTGCTCGTCCGGGAAGCCCTGCAGCGGCTCGAAGGCGATCTTCGCATTGCGATAGGTCTCTTCCTTGCGCGCCTGGAATTCCTTGCTCGGCATCTTGATGGTGGCCAGCGCCCAGGTGCCCCCCGTGGCGGTGGACTGCGCCTGCCAGGACGCGGCCGTCAGGCCGACGCGATTGAGGACCGCCGTGGTTTGACGCAGCGCTTCATCCGTCTCCAGCGGCCCCAGTTCCACGCAGGCCAGCTTGTTGAGCTGGCTGGCCGCCTGTTGCCCCAGCAGCTTGAGTTGTTCGGGCCGGACCTGCTGCTCCAGCCGGGAGGGTGCGGACGCACCACTGTTGATCCACCCGCCGCGCCACGCCAGCAGCAGCAGGTTCACGAGCAGGAGCAGGACAACCAGGGCACGCAGCATCGGCGGTTTATCCCTTCAAGGCCGGTGCGGCACCGCCGCCCAACCGTACGCTGACCTCACCGCCGGTCACCGGCTGCATCCCGGCCGGTGTCTGCACCAGCAGTTCGCCCCGCTCGCTCACACCCATTGCGGTGCCTTCCAGCACTCCGGCCGTCACCGACTGGCCCAGCAGCAGGTCCCGGCGGGCGAAGCGCTCGCGCCAGGCACCAAAGCCGTCCACCGGGAAGCCGGCCAGAGCCTTGAGCAGCGCCGGCGCCAGACGTGCCAGTGCCTGCGGCGGCGTGACCTCGGGCAACAGTTCCTGCAGGCAGGCAAAGCCGGTGCTGAGTTGCGAGTCGGCCACGCGGGCGCGGTCGGACACGTTCAGGCCCACGCCGATCACCGCCATGCGCGAGCTGCCGGCCGGCACCGTTTCAATGAGGATGCCGCCCAGCTTGCGCTGGTCCAGCCACAGGTCGTTGGGCCACTTCAGCTGCAGGCGCTGTCCGTCCGGATCCAGGGCTTCGGCAATGGCCGTCCCCACCACCAGCGACAGGCCGGACCAGTCCGACACCTCCAGCGGCAGCAAGATGGAAAACGTCAGCGAGGCGCCCGCGGTGCTGTGCCAGGCGCGGCCCTGGCGGCCTCGGCCATGGGTCTGATGCTCGGCCACCAGCAGGCAGGGATGCAGATCGTGCTGGCGGCGGCCGTATGGACGGCTGTCTCCGGGGCGGCTGAAGGCGCGGGTCTCGGATCCGGCCACCGCCCGACCCTCCTGCCGCCCGTCTCCCCGTGCATCAGCCGTGCGAGCATCGCCCGGCTGTGAAGCGGGTGCGGCATTCTCGCGTCGCACCCGGTCCACCAGCATGGCGTTGGTCGATTCCACCCGGGCCAGCACCTCGATGCTCAGGCCGGGCAGCAGCGGCTCCAGGTCTTGCCACAGGGCTTCAACGCCCCACTGTTGATGTTCTTGCATCGCCTCGAGAAAGAGTCTTGATCGTCCCGGTGCCAGGGCCGTTCACTGCCTGGGGCCGGCCTTGGAAGGCGGCGGTGGCAGGTCGGCCCGGTGCCGGTGGTGAAGGATGTCGATGGAAGGTGTCGATGGATCTGCGCAGCGCCTCAGCGCTTGGGCGCGAGCATCGTGCCACGACAGCTCGGGCTGCCGCAACGACACTCGAACCGCTTTTTCACTTTGGCGGTGTAGCGCTCGTCAATGATCAGACCATAGTCGTAAAACAGCTCTTCGCCGGGGGAAATATCCGTCAGGGCATGGATGAAAACCCGCCCCTCTTCTTCCCGCGCTTCGCAATTGGGCGAACAGGCATGATTGATCCAGCGGGCATGGTTGCCATCCACCGCCGCATCGATGACGCCGCCCTCCTCCAGGTGGAAGAAGAAGGTGTGGTCTGGCTGGGCCGGATCGTGCGGATGACGGCGCAGGGCCTCGTCCCAGTCGATCCGCTCGCCTTTGTATTCGATGATGCGCTCACCGGCCCGGATGTCGGTCAGGGCATACACGCCGCGGCCATGCACACCGGAGGCCCGCACCTGAATTCGGGACCGGCCGGACGACGAGCCCGGGGCGCGGTTACCCTTGCGGGGGGCTTCACCCGCTTTGAGGGTGGAGCGGGGCGGACGCGTGTCGGGGCTTTGTTGCGGCATGGAGCGAGTCCGTTACATTGAAATCATGGGTGCGCGCGCGTGTACGCGCGAGGCCGGATTGTAGGCAGGCGTTTCGACCGTTCGGACGCCGCCTTCGACAGGAAAGAAGCAAAAGCACATGAGCAAGGCATTGGTGATCGCGGAGAAGCCCTCGGTGGCGCAGGACATCGTCCGTGCCCTGACCCCGCAATCGGGCAAATTCGAGAAGCACGACGAGTACTTCGAAAACGACCAGTACATCGTCAGCTCCGCCGTGGGCCACCTGGTGGAGATCAAGGCGCCGGAGGAATTCGACGTCAAGCGCGGCAAATGGAGCTTTGCCCATCTGCCGGTCATTCCGCCGCATTTCGATCTGAATCCGATCGACAAGAGCAAAGGCCGGCTCAACGCGCTGGTCAAGCTGATCAAGCGCAAGGACGTCACCTCGCTCATCAATGCCTGTGACGCGGGCCGCGAAGGGGAGCTGATCTTCCGCCTGATCGTGCAATACGCCGGTTCGGCCAAGGCACCGATCCAGAAACCGGTGTCGCGCCTCTGGCTGCAGTCGATGACGCCGCAAGCCATTCGCGATGGCTTTGACGCGCTGCGCAGCGACCAGCAGATGCTGCCGCTGGCCGACGCCGCCCGCTGCCGCTCCGAAGCCGACTGGCTGGTGGGCATCAACGGCACCCGCGCCATGACCGCGTTCAATTCGCGCGACGGCGGCTTCTTCCTGACCACGGTCGGCCGGGTGCAGACGCCCACGCTGTCCATCATGGTGGAGCGGGAAGAGAAGATCCGCAAGCACGTCTATCGCGACTACTGGGAAATCCGCGGCACCTTTGATGCCGTGGCGGGCCAGTACGAAGGCAAGTGGTTCGACCCCGCCTGGAAGAAGAACGAGCAGGACCCCGAGCAGCGCGCCGACCGCGTCTGGACCCAGCAGGAAGCCGAGGCGATTGCGGCTGCGGTGCGCGGTCAGCCTGCGTCGGTGACGGAAGAGTCCAAGCCCAGCACCCAGGCCAGCCCTGGCCTGTATGACCTGACCACGTTGCAGCGCGAAGCCAACTCCCGTTTCGGCTTCTCGGCCAAGACGACGCTGTCGCTGGCGCAGGCACTGTACGAAAAACACAAGGTCCTGACCTACCCCCGGACCGACTCGCGATACCTGCCGGAAGACTATCTGAACGTCGCCAGGCAGACCGCGGAGATGATTGCCGACGCGGACCTGCCCGGCCCGCTGCGCGCCCTGGCTCCGCATGCACGGACGGCGCTGAACAACGGCTACATCAAGCCCACCAAAAAGGTGTTCGACAACAGCAAGGTGTCGGACCACTTTGCCATCATCCCGACCCTGCAGACGCCCTCCAGCCTGACCGAGGCGGAAGCCAAGCTCTACGACATGGTCGTCAAGCGCTTCCTGGCGGTGTTCTTCCCGCCGGCGGAGTTCCAGATCACCACCCGCATCTCGACGGTGAAGGCTGCCGGCAAGTCCTTCAGCTTCCAGACCAACGGCAAGGTGCTGGTCAAGCCGGGCTGGCAGGCGGTATATGGCAAGGAAGCCACCGACGAAAACGCCGAGCCGGGCACCAGCGGCGCGATGCTCGTGCCGGTGGCCGCCGGCGAAATGGTGCGCACCGAAAGCGCGGACGTGAAGGCCCTGCAGACCAAGCCGCCGGCCCGCTACACGGAAGCGACGCTGCTGTCCGCCATGGAAGGCGCCGGCAAGCTGGTGGACGACGACGAACTGCGCGAAGCCATGGCCGAGAAGGGCCTGGGCACGCCAGCCACCCGCGCGGCCATCATCGAAGGCCTGCTGGCCGAGAAGTACATGCTGCGCGAAGGGCGTGAGCTGATTCCGACCGCCAAGGCCTTCCAGCTGATGACGCTGCTGCGCGGCCTGGGCGTGGAGGAACTGACCAAGCCCGAGCTGACCGGCAACTGGGAATTCCAGCTCTCCGAAATGGAGAAGGGCCGACTCAAGCGCGAAGCCTTCATGGCCGAGATCGCCGCCATGACGCAGCGCGTGGTGCAAAAGGCCAAGGAATACGACCGCGACACCATCCCCGGTGACTACGCCACCCTGAAAACACCCTGCCCCAAGTGCGGCGGCGTGGTGAAGGAGAACTACCGCCGCTTCACCTGCGTCGGCAAGACCGGTCACGGCGACGAGTGCGGCTTCTCCATCCCGAAGATTCCGGGCGGTCGCAGCTTCGAGCTGCCGGAAGTCGAGACCTTTCTGCGCGAGAAGAAGGTCGGTCCGCTGGAAGGCTTCCGCTCCAAGGCCGGCTGGCCCTTCACCGCCGAGCTGGCACTGGTGTTCGACAGCGAGATCGACAACTGGAAGCTGGAATTCGACTTCGGCGAGGACGCGCGCAAGGCCGAAGAATCCGGCGAGCCGGTGGACTTCAGCGGCCAGACGCCGCTGGGTCACTGCCCGAAGTGCAATGGCCGGGTGTTCGACCACGGCTCCAATTACGTCTGCGAGCATGCAGTGGGCAGCCACATCGCCTGCGACTTCAAGAGCGGCAAGATCATTCTGCAGCAGCCGATTGAGGCAGCTCAGATGGGCAAGCTGCTGGAGCACGGCAAGACCGATCTGCTGGAGAACTTCGTCTCCAACAAGACCCGCCGCAAGTTCAAGGCCTACCTGACTTACGACCGCAAGGAAGGCAAGGTGGTGTTCGAGTTTGAACCACGGGCCGGGAAGGGGGCTCCGCCGGCCCGCAAGTCGGCGGCGGCACGGGCCGGGGGCGGTGACGAGGGGGCGGAGGCTGCGGCAGCCAAGCCCGCATCCAAGGCTGCCACCAAGACCGCTGCAGCCAAGAAGGCACCCGCGAAGAAGACGGTGGTCCGCAAGGCCGCTGCCAAGAAGACGACGGCCGACTCCTGACCGCACGGATCCAGATCGCACCCGCCGCTGACTGAGGGGACATCACCTCTCGGTCAGCCGCCATGCGATTTGATGTCCCTTCCCCATCCCACGCCCAACTCGTGCACGCCACGCAGGTCCTGCAGGACCTGCTGCAGCCGGAAACGCTGTCGCCTGAGGCGCTCTCGCCTCACCCTGCGGCGTCCGCACAGGCCATGTCCGAGGCCATGCACCGATTGACAGAGCCGCCCAGCCGTGAACTGGCCCGGAATCTGTTCCTACTGGCGCGGGACGAGCAGAAGCACCTCGCGCAGGCGACCGAACGGCTTGGCCCGGTCTTGCGAGACACCGTGGCCGAGCGACTGCGGATGCATGAACGATTGGAAGGCCGCATCGAGCGCTGGCTCCGCACCGAGGCCTTCCGGGGCGACGTCCCCCGTCTGATGCAGGGAGCGCTGATCCAGCATCTGCAGTCCACGCAGGCGATGGGACGTCTGCTGCAGGAGGTCGATCATTCCCGACTGGCTGGCGTCATGCTCCGTTGGCAGGTCACTCACAACGCCATCAAGCTCGCGCTCTGCAACGCACCTCCTGGAGACGAGACGCGGTATTACCACCAACGCCTGGCGACATTGCTGGGAGCGTTCAACCGTTGCGACAAGTTTGAGTCCTGCCAGGAGACACTGGACACCTTGTGGGCGTGTCTCTCCGCCTTTGAACGGCACAAGACCTCGCACCAAGCTGCAGCAATCCAGGGGCAGGCCCCTCGAAAAGCCGTGACCGGCCCATCCGCCCTTGCGCCCGCGGGTGAGCTCGACCTGGGACGCGATCTCGACCTGGCATCCATCTCCAAGGGCCACTCCCTGCCGACCGACGCTCGCCACCGGCGCCTGCCCGCGCTGCTGGAGAGGCCGCTCCACCGGTCCACCGCCGACTTGCTGCAGCCCCGGTCCGACCTGGAGCGCACCTGGCGCCAACTCGGGACCGACCGGGCCGCGCCTGACAGTACCGACCTCTGACAGTCCATCGCCTGGGGGGCTTGAGAACGTCCGTCGACGCCCATTTTTTTGCGACACTGCGCGGTGAGGCATAGGGAGAGTGCATGGGTCGGTCGACGCTGAGCATCCAGACACGGTTGGTGGCCGCGCTCAGCCTGAGTGCGACCATTCTTGTGGGTCTCATCGGCCTGTATTGGGTGAACCGCCACGAGCGGGAACTGGACGCCGAACTGCAGGAGCGCCAGCGCCGCATGGCCCAGCTGGTCGCCCGCGGCTTTGCGGAACCGGTCTGGAACCTGGACAGCGCCGCATTGTCCGAACTGCTGGATGCGGTCATGGCCGATCCGGAAGTCCATGCCATCACCCTGACCGCCCCCGGCCTCGAAACCCTGCGCCGGGAACGGACCACCCCGGCGGTGCGTCCGGAGACGATGGAATTCGAGCTCAGCCACCGCTCCGGGGTGGACAACGGTCCCGCCGGCGCGCTGGGTCGCGCCACCCTTGTCTATACCCGCGCCTACATCGATCAGCGCGTCGGCGAGACGCGGCGGCTGGTCGCCAGTCTGCTGGCCACGGTGCTGCTGGCCATCGGCCTGACCAGCTATGTGCTGGTGCGTCGGCTGGTGGAGCGTCCGGTCTCCCGCCTGCGGGGTCTGGCCCAGCGGGTCGCCAGCGGCGAACTGGGCGCGCAGATCACCCCGGAACATGCCGACGAGATCGGCGACCTGACCGATCAGCTCAATGCGATGAGCGCCAAGCTGCAGGCCTTCGCCGAAGGCGTGCGCAGCAGCGAGCAGCGGTATCGCAGCCTCTTCGAGAACGCCGCCGAAGGCATCTTCCAGGCGGACGGCCATGGCCGGCTGCTGCGGATCAACAAGGCTCTGGCCCATATGCTGGGCCTGCAGCAGCCGGAACAGGCGCAACACCTGACGCTGCGGCGGGTGGTGCGCATCGAGCCTGACGAATACCGTCGGCTGGCGCGCGCCCTCGGGCGTCACCGCCTGCTGCAGCAGGTGCCGCTGCTGGTGACCACGCGGGACGGCCGCGACCTCTGGATGGAACTGAGCCTGCATCTGGTGCAGGACGGCGGCGCCTCCCGGGTTGAAGGCCTGGTGAGTGACATCACCCAGCGCCGCATGGCCGAGCAGGAACTGACCCAGCATCGGGACCATCTGGAAGAGCTGGTGACCGAGCGCACGGTGGAGCTGTCGCAAGCCAAGCAGCGGGCCGAGACCGCCAACCAGGCCAAGAGCCGCTTCCTGGCCACGATGAGCCATGAGTTCCGCACGCCGCTCAATGCCATCCTGGGGTTTGCGCAGCTGCTGCAGATGGACAAGACGCTGACCGACAGCCAGCAGTCCAAGATCCGGCTGATGCGGGAGTCTGGCGAGCATCTGCTGGTGCTGATCACCGACCTGCTGGACGTGGCCAGCATCGAGGCTGGCAAACTCACCCTGCAGCTCAACCCGCTGGACCTGCGCGCCCTGCTGGAGATGTGCAGCGAGTCGATGCGCCCGCGCGCCGCCGAGAAGGGCCTGGCCTTTGATGTGGCCCTCGATCCTGAACTGCCCGCCCGGGTGCGCGCCGACGGCCAGCGGCTGCGTCAGGTGCTGCTGAACCTGCTCTCCAATGCGGTCAAGTTCACTGACCGGGGCCGTGTCGGCCTGGCGGTGGACCTCGTCGCCCGCGGGCCCAGCAGCATCGTGCTGCGCTTCAGCGTGACCGACACCGGCATCGGCATGGAGCCGCAACAGGTGCAGCGTCTTTTCCAGCCGTTCGAGCAGGTGGCGGACCAATCGCGTCGCGCCGGGGGCACCGGACTGGGCCTGGCGATCAGCCAGCAGCTGGTGAAGCTGATGGGCGGCATGATCGATGTGGAAACCGCCCCGGCCAAGGGCAGCCGGTTCAGCTTTGCGCTGGAGCTGCCCCTGGCGTCCTGAGGGTCGGCGGGACCCTTCCGAATCGAACCGCCCAACGGCCGACCCGGACGCCATCACGCCCCGGCGTGGGTGACGCCGCTGTGCGGCCTGTACGGCCTGTGCGGCCTGTGCGGCGCCCGCACCGTCCCGCGCGTCGGCCCCGGGTGCCAGGCCGCGCACCGGCATACTCGGCGCCATGACAGGCATCTTGTTCTCCAAGCTGCTGGCGATCTTCATCGCCGCGGCCATGGGCTGGTTTGTCGGACACATGCGCTGGCTGGGCAAGGCCGGCGGCGACAACGATCCCGCCCGTGTGCTGTCCAACCTGGCCTTTTATCTGTTTGTCCCTGCGCTGATGTTCCGCACCACCGCGCGGGTGGACTTCCACACCCTGCCCTGGCTGACCATTGCCGCCTTTTTTGCCCCGGTGGTGATGGCACTGCTGGGCGTCTACCTGTGGCAGCGCTCCCGCCGCCCGGAGAACCCCGCCGTGCCCGCCGTGCGCAGCATCACCGCCTGCTTCGGCAACACCCTGCAGGTCGGCGTGCCGCTGGTGGCCGGGGTGTTTGGTGAGGACGGCCTGGCGGTGCACATCACCATCGTCAGCCTGCATGCGCTGACCCTGCTGAGCCTGGCCACGGTGCTGGTGGAGTCGGACCTGGCCCGTCACCATGCGACCGGCGCCAGCCTGTGGTCCATGCTGTTCATCACCATGCGCAACACCATCATCCATCCGGTGGTGCTGCCGGTGCTGGCCGGCTTTGCCTGGAACCTGACCGGGCTGGCCCTGCCGCGGGTGCTGGATGAAGTGCTGCAGATGCTGGGCAGCGCGGTGGTACCGCTGTGTCTGGTGCTGATCGGCATGTCGCTGTCGTATTACGGCTGGCCGCGCGCCTGGCGGGACATGATGGGCCTGCTGGTCGTCAAGCTGCTGCTGCAACCGGCGCTGGTGCTGGTGGTGGCCCACTGGGTGTTCGGACTGTCGGGCCTGGGGCTGGCGGTGATCGTCATGATGGCCGCGCTGCCGCCGGGCTCCAATGCCATGATGTTCTCGCAGCGCTATCGCACGCTGGAGCAGGAAGCGTCCGGCGCTGTGGTGGTGGCTACGCTGCTGTTTGCCTTCACCGCGCCGCTGTGGCTGGCCATTCCGGTGTGGCTGGGACGATGAGCAGCGGCAACACCCTCGATCTCCGTCCGGCGAACCAGGTGCCGGCGGAGGTGCTGCATGCGCTGTTTCGGGAGGCCTTTGCCGACTACCTGATCGGTCCCTTTGAAGTGCCGCTGAGCCAGTGGCCAGCCTTCCTGGCGCGGCAAGGTGCGACGCTGCCGCTGTCGCGGGTGGCGTTCGATGCCGCCGGTCAGGCGCTGGCGTTTGCGCTGGTGGCCGAGCGGCCGCTGCACCGCCGCTGGCGGCTGGCGACGATGGGCGCCCGCCCGCAGGCGCGTGGCACGGGTGCTGCGGGCCGACTGCTCGACGACTTCCTGTTCCGCGCGGCCACGCAGGGACAACAGGCGGTGGAGCTGGAAGTGTTTGCGCAAAACGAGCGGGCACGACGCTTGTATGAAAGCCGCGGCTTCGAGACTCTCCATCCGCTGTACGGCTGGCAGGGCGAGCTTGCGGCCTTCAGCGCCTCGCAAGCCCTGACCGGTTTGCAAGACATCCACAAGGTTCGCGAAGGCGACCGCTCGAAGGAAGCTCCGCAGTCCGTGGACCTAGCCACAGCCCTGGACTGGCTCGACGCCGCCGAACACCGCTGGCCCGACCTGCCGCTCCAGGTGACCCGGGCGTCCCTGCAGCACCTCGCCGAGGCCCACACCTGGCAGATCCGCACCGCGGATGCCTCTGAAACCGCTCAGGTCGTGTTCACCCTGGCCGACGAAACCGTAATGGTGAACAGCTTTGTCGCCCCCGATCCACGGGACGCCGCCGCCCTGATCCAGGCCTTGGCCCGGGTCTATCCCCAGCGACGCCTGCGGGTGCCGCAACTGCAGCGGGATGACCTGGGAGGCCAGTGCCTGCGGGACCTCGGTGCCACGCCATTGCCGCTGCATCAGCTCTGGATGTGCCGTTCACTGGCACCGACGCCCCGTCCCTGATCCGCGGGACCGGTACCGACACGCCGCCCCTCTTGCTTCCCGCACTTGTGGGCGCGGCTGCGCCTGTGTAGGGTGCGTCCTTTCACATCACTTCCCCGTCCTGCGGGATCCCTGTCATGCGCATCAAGACTCTGACCCTGGCCGTCTGGGCCGCCCTGAATGTGGGCGGACTGGGGGCCGCCTCCGCCTGGGCTGCCACGCCTGCCCAACCTGGCAGCGCCATCAGCGCCGACGGGGGCACGTTGCAGGTCAAGCTGGAGAAGGTCAAGCTGGCCAATGGCTTCGAGGTGATCCTGGTGGAAGACCACCGCCTGCCGCTGGTGGCCTTCAACCTGTGGGTGCATGCCGGCCCCCGCAATGAGGCCAAGGGCCAGACCGGTTTTGCCCACCTGTTCGAGCACCTGATGTTTGCCGGCACGCGGCACATCCCGCGCGGCCAGGCCGACCAGATCATCGACGCCGCCGGCGGCACCGATTCCAACGGCTCCACCGACTTCGACCGCACCAACTACTTCTTCACCCTGCCCTCCAACCAGCTGGAGCTGGGCCTGTGGCTGAAGTCCGACATGCTGGGCTACATGATCGACGAGGTCGATTCGGTGGCACTGGCCAACCAGCAGGACGTGGTGCGCAATGAGCGCCGTCAGTCGGTCGAGAACCGTCCCTACGGCATCGTGGAAGAAGCGCTGTTCCATGCGCTGTATCCGGAGGACCATCCCTACTACGCCTCGGTCATCGGCTCGCATGCCGACATCCAGTCCATTCGCCTGGACGATGTGAAGGCCTTCGCTCGCAAGTACTACCGCCCCAACAACGCCACCCTGGTGCTGGCCGGTGACTTCAATCCGGCTGAGGCCCGCAAGCTGGTGGAGAAGTACTTCGGCCCGCTCAAGGCCGGAGACGCGGTGCCGCCGGTGCAGGTGCCGCAGCCCAAAATCACCGAAGAAAAGCGCATTGCGGTGACCGACCGCATCGAGCTGTCCCGCCTGAACATCGCCTGGCAGACCCCTGCCGTCTTCCAGCCGGGTGACGCCGAGCTGGATGTGGCCTCGCATGTGCTGGGCGGTGGCAAGTCCAGCCGTCTCTACAAGACGCTGGTGTATGACAAGCAGCTGGCCCAGTCGGTGTCGGTGCAGCAGTATTCGCTGTCGCTGGGCTCGGTCTTCGGCATCGAAGTGGTGGCGCGTCCGGGCAAGTCACTGGAAGAGATCGAGAAGCTGGTGGACGATGCGGTCGCCGATCTCGCCCAGAACCCGCCCACACCGGAAGAAATGGGCCGCGCCCGCGCCGCCATCGAGACCGGTCTGCTGACCCGTCTGGAGAAGCTGCAGGGACTGGCCGACCAGATCAATTACTACAACCAGCAGGCTGGCGATCCGAACTACATCGCCAAGGACCTGGGCCGCTACCAGGCCATGACCGGCGCGCAGGTGCGGGACGCGGTCGCTCAGCAGCTGAAGAAGCAGGCACGGGTGGTGGTCTACGCCACGCCGGGCGAGCAGAAGCTGGCGGCAGAAGTGCCGACGCCCCCGATGCCCACCAAGGCTGGGAAGGGCGAGCGTGAATCGCTCAATGCCGATGCAGCCTGGCGCAAGACCCAGCCCAAGGGCAGCAAGGCCAAGCCGCTGACGCTGCCGGACGGCCACCGCTTCACCCTCTCCAACGGCCTGACCGTCATCCATGTGGGCAACCCCGGCCTGCCGCTGGCCAGCGCCACGCTGGTGGTGCGCGCCGGACAGTCGGCCAATCCGCAGGACAAGCCGGGCCTGGCCAGCTTCACCGCCGCCATGCTGGAGCAGGGCACCCAGTCGCGCAGCGCGCAGCAGATCGCTGACGAGGCCGGTAGCCTGGGCGCCACGCTCGCCAGCAGCTCCAGCCGGGATGAAGCCCGGGTGGAAGTGAGCAGCCTCAAGCGGAATTTCGCGCAGAGCCTGGCCCTGCTGGCCGATGTGACCCAGAACCCGGCCTTTGCGGAGACCGAGGTGACCCGCCTGAAGGGCGTGCGCCTGGCTGCGCTGGCGCAGCAACGGGAACAGGCACCGGCCGTGGCGGCACTGGTGGGCAATCGCGTGGTGTACGGCGACGGGCATCCGCTGGCTGAGAACGGGCTGGGCACCGAAGCTGCCATCCAGGCGACCGATCCCACCCAGCTGCGCCAGTTCTGGCAGACCCACTACCGCCCGGACGAAGCCGCGCTGGTGGTGGCCGGCGACATGAGCGAAGCGGACCTCAAGCCGCTGGCCGAGAAGCTGTTCGGCGGCTGGGTGAAGCCGGCTTCGGCCGCGCCGACCCTGGCTGCTGCGGCGCCCAAGCCGGTGGCCGCCCGCGTGGTGCTGGTGGACAAGCCCAATTCGCCACAGACGGCCCTGGCCGTTGTAGCCCCCGGGCCGAAGGCCGGTGTGCCGCAGGCCGCCGACATCAAGGTGATGAATGCCGCGATGGGCGGGCTGTTCACGTCCCGCATCAACACCCAGCTGCGGGAGGTCAAGGGCTACACCTACGGCGTGTACTCCGGCTTCTCGATGAACCGGGACAGCGGCAGCTTCGGCGTCCGCGGCAGCGTGCGCACCGATGTGACCGGTCCGGCACTGTCCGACATGTTCAAGGAGATCGAGGGCATGCGCGCCAAGCCGATGGGCCCGGCCGAGTTGAACCGGGTGCGCAATGCGCAGCTGCTGGCCCTGCCGGGCCTGTTCGACACCAATCGCGTCGTGGCATCCAGCTACGCCAGCGAATGGGCGCTGGGCCAGCCGCTGGACAGCATCACCTCCCTGCCGCGCAAGTACAACGCGGTGACGGCGGCCAGCGCTTTGCAGGCGGCCCGCACCTACGTGGACCCGGCGGGTCTGATCGTGGTGGCCGTGGGTGACCAGGCCAAGGTGCTGCCGCAACTGCAGAGCTGGGGCCGCCAGCCGCTGGAGATCCGGGATGTGAATGGCGCATTGCTGCCGGCGGCCGCGCCCGTGGCACCGGCCGCGCCGGCCGCACCCGCAGCACCCGCGTCGGCGCCCACCAAGCCCTGACGAACGGCTCACGGCCGGCGGCGCCCTGAGCGGGGCGTCGCCTTCCGGCCGTGGTGCTGGCGTCGGCGTCGGCGTCCTGAGCGGCATGCCTCGGCGGGCTGCTTCGCCGCACCCGGCCCTTGTCCCTCCTCCTGACGAAGCCTCTCCTGACGGCTTTCGATGGATGCGGGCCAGGGGCTTTTTGCTGGGCGGGCCCCGGCGTCGCGTCATGGTTCAGAATCTCACCATGACCGACCTCGTTGCCTACATGAACGGCGTGGGCGAGGCTGCACGTCGCGCCGCGACGCTGATGGCTGCCGCCCCCACCTCCGCCAAGAACCAGGCCCTGCTGGCCCTCGCGCGCCGTCTGCGTGACAGCGGCCCGGCCCTGGCCGCCGCCAACGAACGTGACCTGGCCGCCGCCCGCGAGGCTGGCCTGGACGCCCCCCTGGTGGACCGCCTGCGGCTGGATGCCAAAACGCTGGACACGGTGGCGCTGGGCTGCGAGCAGATCGCCGCCATGCCCGATCCAATCGGCGAAATCACCGGCGTCAAGCGTCGCCCCACCGGCATCAGCGTCGGCCAGATGCGGGTGCCGCTGGGGGTCTTCGGCATGATCTACGAGAGCCGGCCCAACGTCACCATCGAGGCCGCCTCGCTGGCCATCAAGAGCGGCAATGCCTGCATCCTGCGCGGCGGCTCCGAAGCGCTGCACAGCAATCTGGCATTGGCGGCGCTGGTGGCGCAGAGCCTGGAAGAGGCCGGCCTGCCCGCCGAAGCGGTGCAACTGATCAACACCACCGACCGTGCCGCCGTCGGCCTGCTGATCGCGATGCCGGCCTTTGTGGATGTGATCATTCCGCGCGGCGGCAAGGGCTTGATCGAGCGCATCAGCCGCGACGCCCGGGTGCCGGTCATCAAGCATCTGGACGGCAACTGCCACTGTTATGTGGATGCGCAGGTCGATCTGGAGCAGGCGCTGGTGGTGGTGGACAACGCCAAGACCCAGAAGTACAGCCCCTGCAATGCCACCGAGTCCCTGCTGGTGCATGTGGACCAGGCGGCCGCGTTCCTGCCCCGCATCGGCCGCATCTTTGCAGCCAAGGGCGTGGAGATGCGTGCCTGCACCCGGGCCTTTGCCGCGCTGCTGGAAGTGCCGGATGCCAAACTGGCCCTGGCCACCGAGGCCGACTGGGACACCGAATATCTGGCGCCGATCATCAGCATCAAGGTGGTGGACAGCCTGGACGAGGCCATCGCCCACATCAATCACCATGGCTCGCATCACACGGACGCGATCCTCACCACGCTGCATGTGAACGCCATGCGCTTCCTGCGGGAAGTGGACTCGGCCAGCGTGATGGTCAATGCCAGCACACGGTTTGCGGATGGCTTTGAATATGGCCTGGGCGCCGAGATCGGCATCTCGACCGACAAGTTCCACGCCCGCGGTCCGGTGGGCCTGGAAGGGCTGACCTCGATGAAGTGGGTGGTGCTGGGTCAAGGCGAAATCCGCCAGTAACAAGGCCAAAGAGCCCTGCCGGTACACTGAGAACCTGCCTCGCCGTCCGGCGGGGACCCCCTTTGTTTGCAAGGTCCGTGGCAGGCCCCGGCGCACCGTCGCACCGGCAAGGCCTGCGACGCCTTGCGCCCTGTGCTGCCATGTCCGATCTGCCGTCCACCCCTGCTTCCCCCTCTGCGCCTGTTGCGCCTGTTGCGCCTGCGCCCGCACCGAGCAAGGTGTCGGCGCCCGCGCTGCCGCCTGCAGTGACTGCGTCCAGCCGCAAGGCGCTGGTGCTGTTCTCCGGCGGTCAGGACTCCACCGCCTGCCTGGCCTGGGCCCTGGACCGGTTCGCGGAAGTGGAAACGCTGGGATTTGACTATGGCCAGCGTCACCGCATCGAACTGGACTGCCGCCAGACGGTGCGCCAGAAGATTCGCGAGCAGTTCCCGGCCTGGGCGAGCAAGCTGGGCGAGGACCATCTGCTGGATCTGAGCCTGCTCGGCCAGATCTCCGATACTGCCCTGACGCAGGAGCGGGCGATCGAGCTCCAGGCCAACGGCCTGCCCAACACCTTCGTGCCGGGCCGCAACCTGCTGTTCCTGACCTTCGCGGCAACGCTGGCCTACCGCCGCGGCGCCTCGGTGCTGGTGGGCGGCATGTGCGAGACCGACTTCTCCGGCTACCCCGATTGCCGCGACAACACGCTCAAGGCGCTGCAGGTGGCCTTGAGCCTGGGCCTGGACACGCCGATGACGCTGGACACGCCGCTGATGTTCCTGACCAAGGCGCAGACCTGGTCCCTGACGGAGCAACTGGGCGGCGCGCCGCTGAACGAGCTGATCATCGAGCACACCCACACCTGCTACCTCGGCCAGCGGGACACCCGTCATGCCTGGGGCTGGGGCTGTGGACACTGCCCGGCCTGCGAATTGCGGGCCCGCGGCTATCAGGAATTCATCCAGGCCCGCACCAGCGGTCGTTGAGGAGCCAGCGTGACGGTGTTCTGGGAGCGGGCCCTGTGGGTCATCGGTGCGGTGCTGCTGTTCTGGGGCATCGGCGCCTACAACCGGGTGATGCTGCTGCGCAATGAGATCGGCAAGGCGTTTACCCAGCTGGACGATGCGCTGACGCGCCGCGCTGCGCTGGGGGAGCGGCTGCTGGGCCATCTGCGCGAGCGGCTGCCGAGCGAACAGGCCAGCATTGACGCCCTGGCGGCCGCGCAGACCGAGGCTCTGGCAGCGGCGCAGGCCGTGCGGGCCAAGCCCCATGCGGCCGATCCGATTGCGCAACTGGCGATCACCTCGGCGGTGCACGGGGCGGCGCTGACGCGGTTGATTTCACTGGTGGAGCATCATTCGGAGCTGGTGTCCGATGCCGAGCTGTATGCAGTGGTGGACGAACTCAAGCTGGTGGACCGGCAGCGCGCATTCGCCCGGCAGGTGTTCAATCAGGCGGTGCAGACCTACAACGAGGCGGTGCGGCAGTTCCCGACGCGGGTGCTGGTGAGCTTCTTCGGGTTCTCGGAGTCGCGGAGCCTGTAAACCGAGCCTGCGGGGCTCGCACTGCATCCCTGGACCCACCTGAGTCCACAGACACGCACTCGCACTGGCACTCGCACTCGCACTCGCACTCGCACTGGCACTCGCACTGGCACTCGCATCCCCGTCGAACTCGCCATCGGCCCGTGTCGGTCATTCAGCGCCCCAGTAGCGCCGCACTCATCCGCACGCTGGTGCTGGCCGCCCATCGCCGGTTTCCCTACACTGCATCGACAGTGCGCCGTATCAGGCGCAGTCGGGAGCATGGATGCCTGTGCTGACGTGTAGCGATGATCCTCATCCGGCGGGGCTGAGACGCCCACCAAGCAAGTCGCGTTGGTGCGTGGCTTTGCTTGGCGCCGCGCTGACCCCCTCCATGCCGACAGCATGGGCCCAGTCGGCGTGGGCGTTGGCATCTGCGTCGGTATCGGCGTTGGCATCGGCATCCACGGCGGCTGCGCCACATGCCGACGCGCAGACTCCCTCGGCCCGGGCCCCATCGCCACGCGCCTCGCAGGGCGCCCCGTCGGGAACATCGACGGAGACCCTCAGCGCCGACTTGAAGGCCCGCTCGCTGGCTGCCACCTGCGCGGCCTGCCACGGCACCGACGGTCGCAGCACCGCAGACGATGCCCTGCCCCGCCTGGCCGGCCGCCCCGCGACAGAGATCGCCGCCGCGCTGCGTGCGTTCAAGTCCGGCGCCCGCCCCGGCACCGTGATGCCGCAACTGGCCAAGGGTTATGACGATACCCAGATCGATCTGCTGGCACGCTACTTCGCAGCTCAGCCGGTCGCCACTGAGAGAGTCCGTCGATGATGCGCCGCCGCGACTGGTTGCGGGCTGGCGGTGCACTGGCACTGGGGCCATTGGCGCAAGGGCAAGGGCAAGGGCAAGGGCAAGGGCAAGGCCAGAGCCAAGGCCAAGGCCAAGGCCAAGGCCAAGGCCAAGCCCAAGCCAAAGCCCAAGCCAAAGCCCAAGCCCAAGCCCAAGCCCAGGCTCAGGCTGGAGAACACGCTCAAGCGCACGCCCAGCCCAGCCCTGAAAGCCGTTGGCGCCGTGCGCGCGTGGTGGTCGTCGGCGGTGGCATTGGCGGCAGCACCGCAGCGCGTTATCTGCGGCTGTGGTCGGGCCACACGCTGGACGTCGTGCTGGTGGATCCGCAGTCCGACTTCGTCTCCTGCCCGCTCTCCAATCTGGTGCTGGGCGGATTCACGTCGATGGACGCGCTGACCCGTCCGATGGCCACCCTCGACGCCATCGGCGTGCGCCGCGTGCAGGACACCGTCACCCACATCGACACCGAGCGCCGCCTGGTGCTGCTCTCCCGCGGCGACCCGCTGCGCTACGACCACCTCATCGTCTCGCCCGGCATCGATCTGGACTGGGGTAGCGTTCAAGGCCTTAAATCGGCCCATGCCAGCGGACTGATCCTGCAAGCCTGGAAAGCCGGCCCGGAAACACTGGCCCTGCGCCGACAGCTGGAGGCGATGCCCGACGGCGGCGTGTTTGCACTGACGATTCCCGAGGCGCCTTACCGGTGCCCGCCCGGCCCCTATGAACGCGCCAGCGTGGTGGCGGCCTGGATGAAAAAAGCGAAACCCCGCAGCAAGCTGCTGGTGCTGGACGCGAATCCGGACATCACCTCCAAGGCGGCGCTGTTCCGTCGCGTGTGGGCGGAGCGATATGCGGGTCTGCTGGAGTATCGACCGCTGCACAAGGCGGTGGCGGTGGAGACTGCGGGCGCAAAGGCGGACGGCGCCAGTGGTGCCAGTGGTGCCGGTGGTGCCGGTGGTGCCGGTGGTGCCGGTGGCGCGATTGGCTCAGCCGGCGCGGGCGGCACCGTGCGGTTTGAATTGCAGTCACCCGAGCGCGCGGATGTGTTGAATGTGCTGCCTGCGATGCGCGCGGGGGCGATTGCGCGCGCTGCGGGATTGGTCGGCCCAGGGCCGGGACGCTGGTGCCCGGTCGACTACCGGTCCTTTGAATCGACCCTCGCACCCAACGTGCATGTGATTGGAGATGCCATCCAGGTGGCCCCCGCCATGCCCAAAAGCGGCCACATGGCCAATGCGCAGGCGAAGGTGGCCGCCGCGGCGATCCTCAGTCAGCTGGCCGGCGTGGCGCCGGACGAGTCCCCGATGCTCACCAACACCTGCTACAGCCATGTCGATGGCGCGCAGGTGATCCATGTGGCGAGTGTGCATCGCTACCTGCCGCAGGAACGAACTTACCGTGTGGTGCCGGGTTCGGGCGGTGTCTCGGAAGGACCCAGCGAACTGGAATCGCGCTACGCCTGGCACTGGGCCCGCACGCTTTGGCACGACATGCTGGGCTAGGCGCTGATGGCCGATGGCCAATGGCCAAGGGTCATTGGCCCGACATGAGCTCGGGTCGGCTCGGCTCGGGTCGGGTCCGGTCGGCTAAGGGAAGACGCGGCGCCGCCCGCCCATCCGTCCGCCATGTAGGCGCGAGGGTGGAGAGCAACGATCAGCTACCCGCCGCGTCAACACCTCAGGGCGTCAATGGCACTCGATCGCGCCAGCGGCCACCAGTTCGTCGAACAGCGTCGTCAGCCCGTGACCGGTCATGCGGAATGGATCCAGCCGCTGGGTCTCGCCATACTTCAGCAGCAGCGCCGGATTCAACCGGTGCAGATTGACCTGCCCCATCGACCAGCCCGCATACCGCCGCTCGCCGATCTCGTCGTACGCAATCAGCGTGCACTGGTCATGCCGCTCGTCCATCACGATGCGTTTGTAGCGGACATTCACCGCCTCCCGCGAGCCTTCCAGCACCTGGATGAACACCCCGTCGGTATGGCAGAGCAGGCCGGTGATGCCTTCGTGCGTGTTGTGCTCGCGGGAGCGGCGCACGATGTCCTGCAGGTCGTGGGCACTGAGGTCGCGCCGCGCGCGGCTGGCATAAACAAGACGAACAAGCATGGGGTCCTCTTTCAGTCTTAGCTCTTGCGCACCAGCGACAGGAACTCCCGGCGCAGGTTGGGGTCCTTCAGGAAGGCGCCGCGCATCACACTGTTGATCATCGTGGATTCCATGTCCTTGACGCCACGCCAGTGCATGCAGAAGTGGTCGGCATCCATCACGATGGCCAGACCGTCGGGGCGCACCCGGTCCTGCAGTTCATTGGCCAGCATCGTGACCGCTTCTTCCTGGATCTGAGGACGGCTCATGATCCAGTCGGTCAACCGGGCGTACTTGGACAGGCCGATCAGATTGGAATGCTCATTGGGCAGCAAGCCGATCCACACCTTGCCGATGATCGGGCACAAGTGGTGCGAGCAGGCGCTGCGCACGGTGATCGGGCCAACGATCATCAGCTCGTTCAGCCGCTCCGCATTCGGGAACTCGGTGACCGACGGCGCCTGGGCATAACGCCCGGCAAACACCTCGCGCACAAACATCTTCGCCACCCGCTTGGCGGTTTCCTGGGTGTTGTGGTCGCTGTCGGTGTCGATCACCAGCGCCTGCAGCACGTCCTGCATCTTGGCCTGGACCTCGGCCTGCAGCTGCTCCAGTTCCCCCGGCTCCAGGAAGTCGGCGATGTTGTCGTTGGCGTGATAACGCTTCTTGGCATGGACCAGCCGGTAGCGGATGCGGTCCGACGCGGGCAGGGCCGCCAAGGCCTCGGCGCTCAGGGTGGGGGTGCCTGTCATGGATGAAGGGGGCGCGCGATGAGGCGTGTCCCGAAGGTAAAGGTCGGTCGAAACAAGGTGGCGCCAAGCGCCGCCGTGCGAGAGTCTGCCGGGATATTGTCCCTGCGGGATGATGTCATTGTGATCCGTAGGGCGTACAAGAGCGTCGGCGCGGGATGGCCACCCCTTAAACTTCGCCGGTGTCTACCCCCCATTCCTCCTCTCCTCCGCTCCATCGGCTGCTCAGCGCCAGTGCCGATGCGGTCCAGGCCGTGCGTGACGGCCACTCCCTCACCGACTGGCTGGGTCGCTGCGCCGCGGAACTGCGGCCCGGCGCCCAGGCCTTGAGCTTCACGGTGCTGCGCCGTTTGGGCGCTGTCCAGGCGGTGCGCGCCCGCCTGGCACCCAAGGCGCCACCGGCCAAGGTGGATGCCCTGCTGGTCACCGCCCTGGCGCTGCTCTGGCCTGGTGACACCTCATACGCAGAACACACGCTGGTGGATCAGGCGGTGGACGCAGCGCGTCGCCGCACGCCCAAGCAGGCCGGCTTCGTCAATGCGGTGCTGCGGCGCTTCCTGCGGGAGCGCGAGGCACTGGTCGAGTCCCTGAAGGACGACCCGATCGCCACCTGGAATCATCCCCGCTGGTGGCTGGAGCAGTTGCAGCGCGACTGGCCGGATCACTGGCAGGCCCTGCTCGCGGCCAACCAGCAGCGGCCGCCGATGACGCTGCGGGTCAATCCCGCTTCAGGGACCGTCGAGCACTACTTGCAGCGCCTGACCGAGGCTGGCATCGCGGCCGAGCCGGCCGGCGACCTGTTCCCGCAGGCGCTGGTGCTGGACGAGCCCCGACCGGTCCAGGCCTTGCCCGGCTTTGCGGAGGGAGAGGCGTCGGTCCAGGACGCCTCGGCGCAACTGGCCGCGCCGCTGCTGCTGGGTCAGCGGACCCCGCAAGACTTGGCCCCTGGCGAGATCTGGCCGGTCCTGGGCGACGGCGCCCGGGTGCTGGACGCCTGCGCCGCCCCGGGTGGCAAGACCGCCCATCTGCAGGAACTGGCGGGCAACCGGCTCGATCTGCTCGCGCTGGACACCGACGCCAAGCGGCTGGAGCGGGTCCGCGAGAACCTGGACCGGATGAAGCTGAACGGCCGGGTGAAGGCAGCCGATGCCCGCAACGTCAAGTCGTGGTGGGACGGCCAGCCGCTGGATGCCATCCTCCTGGATGCCCCCTGCAGCGCCTCCGGCATCGTCCGCCGGCATCCGGATGTGCGCTGGCTGCGCCGTGCGACCGACATCCCGGCGCTCGCCCAGATCCAGTCCGAACTGCTGGACGCCCTGTGGCCGGTGCTCAAGCCCGGCGGCCGGCTGCTTTACGCCACCTGCTCCGTCTTCAAGGCGGAAGGGCAGGATCAAATCGACGCGTTTTTGCAACGCCATGGCGATGCGCGGTTGCGTCTGTTCACCCGCGGAGCCGGCCACCTCCTCCCGCTCGCTGACAATGCTTCGCAACATCCACTGCGAGGCACTGCGGCCGTGACCGACGGCTTCTTCTACGCCTTGCTCCAGAAGTTGCCGTCCGCGTGAGCCTGTTGAGTCCGTTCGTTCTGCTGCGTACATGGTCGCGGCGCCTGACCCTGGTCGGCGCGCTGCTGGTCCTGCACGCCTGGGCCCTGGCCCAGGGCGTGACGCTGCAACAGCTGCATGCGGAACGCGCGGAGGACGGACTTGCCCTGAGCTTCAGCAGCCGATTCGAGCTGCCCCGGCCGGCGGAAGAAGCGCTGCTCAAAGGCGTGGCGATTTATTTCGTGGCGGAAGTGCAGGTGCTGCGCAACCGCTGGTACTGGCGCGACGCCCGGATCGCCAAGGCCACCCGCACCTGGCGGCTGACCTGGCAACCCCTGACCCGACAGTACCGGGTCAGCACCGGCGGTCTGCACCAGAGCTTCGACACGCTGGACGATGCGGTGGCGTCCCTGCGCGGCGTGTCGGGCTGGCGGGTGGCGGATGCCAAAGACATCGAGGACGATGGCAGCTATTACCTCGAGTTCAGCTACAAACTGGACACGACCCAGCTGCCGCGGCCGATGCAGATCGGCTTGAGCGCCAGCCAGGGCTGGACCCTGTCCATCGAACGCAACCTCCAGTTGAACCTGGACGTTCCGGCCACCCCGCCTCCCAACCGGCCCCAGCCTTGACGACATCGGCCGGACCGTCTCCAAGGACCTGTTTCTGAAGGACTGCCCTCAGTGACCAAAGTGGCACGCCTGGCCTGGCTCATTTCGGTGACGGCGATCGCGGGCGCCAGCGGCATGCTGGCCTTCCTGCTGTCGATCAGCACCACGGCCCAGCGCGGCTTCCTGGAGCGCCACTATGTGTGGCTGTTCTGGGTGAACGTGGCCGTGGCCACGGCGTTGATCATCGTCATCGGCGTGGCGGGCACCCGCCTCGCGCTGCGGGTCAAGCGTGGGCGCTTCGGCAGCCGGCTGCTGCTCAAGCTCGCCGGCATCTTCGCCTTCGTGGGGGTGGTGCCGGGGGTGTTGATCTACACCGTCTCCTACCAGTTCGTGAACCGCAGCATCGAGAGCCTGTTTGACCAGCGGCTGGCGAGCGCACTGGAAGCCGGCCTGGCGCTCGGTCAGGACACGCTCGACAACGCCCGCAGCGAATTGACCGCCCGCACCCGCAGCGCGGCCGAGCGCTGGGAGGACGGCGCGCTCGCACCGCTGGCACTGGAACGGCTGCGGGATCAGCTGTCCGCTCGCAGCGTGGCGCTGCTGGGCAGCAATGGGCAGGTGCTGCTCACGGCCGGTCCGGACAGCGACAGCATTCCCGAGCGCCCCACCTCCACCATGCTCAGTCAGGCGCGGGCCAACGGGGTGTCGTCGCGGCTGGAGGGGCTGGAAGATGAGCAGCGCGCGGTGCAGGGGGACGCCCGCATCCGCGCGGTGGCGCTGCTGCCCAGCAGTGCCCTGCAGCTGACCAACAGTGACCGCTACCTGATGGTGGTGCGCACCATCAGCGGCCGGGTGGTGAGCAATGCCCTGAATGTGCAGGCCGCCAGCCAGGAGTATCTGCAGCGCTCGCTGCTGCGGGACGGCCTGCGGCAGATGTACATCGGCACGCTGACGCTGGTGCTGATCCTGGCCGTGTTCGCGGCACTGCTGCTGGCGGTGGCGCTATCGAATCAGCTGGTGCAGCCGCTGCTGCTGCTGGCCGAGGGCATGCGGGAAGTGGCCACCGGCGACCTCAAGGCCAAGCCGGTGTTCCGCTCGCGGGATGAGCTGGGCGGGCTGACCCGGTCGTTCGCGGACATGACCGAGCAGCTGGCCGACGCCCGCGCCCAGGTGGACCTGAGCGTGACGCAACTGGAAAGCGCCCGCACCCATCTGCAGACCATCCTCGACAATCTGACGGCCGGGGTGATGGTGTTCGGTGCGGACCGACGCATCGAGTCGGTCAACCCGGGTGCGACGCGCATCCTGCGGCTGCCGCTGTCCGCGTATGTGGGCCGGGGGCTGGAAGAACTGGCGCCGCTGGAGGAGTTCGCGCGGTCCATCTGGCAGCGTTTTGAGCTGCAGTCGCCGGAAGCTGGGGAGCGCGACCACTGGCAGGACTCCTTCGAGCTGCGGCTGACGGACGAAATCACCCTCACCTTGCTGGTGCGCGGCGCGGCCTTGCCGCATGAGGCGCGGCTGGTGGTGTTCGACGACATCAGCGAAGTCGTGTCCGCCCAGCGCTCGGCGGCCTGGAGCGAAGTGGCCCGGCGCCTGGCGCATGAGATCAAGAATCCGCTGACGCCGATCCAGCTGTCGGCCGAGCGGCTGCAGTTCAAGCTGGAGTCCAAGCTGGAAGGCAACGACCAGGCGATGCTGGTGCGCTCGGTGGGCACCATCGTCAACCAGGTGCAGGCGATGAAGCAGCTGGTGAACGAATTCCGCGATTACGCGCGGCTGCCGGCGGCCAAACTCGCGCCGCTGGACATCAATGCGCTGGTGGCGGAAGTGCTCACGCTGTACGCGGAAGCGCAGGAAGCCGGGCGATTGGTGGCGGATCTGGCGCAGGACCCACCCCTCATCCTGGGGGATGCACCGCAACTGCGTCAGGTCATCCACAATCTGGTCCAGAACGCGCTGGATGCGGTGAGCGAGCGGCCGGACGGGCGGGTGACGGTCCGGACGCAAAAGGCCACCAACGAGCTGGGCGAATTGCGCGCCTTGCGGCTGGTCATCCTGGATAACGGGCCGGGCTTTGCGGAGAAAGTGCTGAACCGCGCGTTCGAGCCATACGTCACGACCAAGACCAAGGGCACCGGTCTGGGACTGGCCGTGGTGAAGAAAATCGCGGATGAACACGGGGCGCGGATCCGATTGGTCAATCTTCAGTCGGCAGGTCACCCTGATCAGGCACCGATAGGCGCGCAAGTTTCGTTATCATTTTCAAAACTCGCGACTGCACCGAGCCCTGCGCCAGACGCGCCTCGGCCCGCGTGAACAGTAGGCATACATGGCAACCATTCTTGTTGTTGACGACGAACTGGGCATTCGTGCCCTGCTGTCAGAAATCCTCTCGGACGAGGGGCACACCATCGAACTGGCCGAGAACGCTCAGCAGGCGCGAGCCGCGCGTGAGCGTTCGCGTCCGGATCTGGTGTTGCTGGACATCTGGATGCCGGACGTCGATGGCGTGACGTTGTTGAAGGAATGGGGCAGCACCGGACAGCTGACGATGCCGGTGATCATGATGAGTGGCCACGGCACGATCGATACGGCGGTGGAAGCCACCAAGTTCGGGGCCATGGCCTTCCTGGAGAAGCCGATCACGCTGCAGAAGCTGCTGCGAGCGGTGGAGCAGGCGCTGGTGAAGACCGCACCGCGCCCGGCGCCGCCGGCTCCGGTGGTGGGTCTGCCGAGTTATGTGCGGCCAGAGGCACTGCCGGTGATGCCGTCGAGTGTGACGCTGCCGGGTAGCGTGCCGAGCCTGGTCTCGCCGCCGCCGGTGCAGCATCAGGGACTGGCGTCGGAGCAGCTGTTTGAACTGGACCGTCCGCTGCGGGAAGCGCGGGACGCGTTCGAGAAGAGCTACTTCGAGTTCCATCTGGCCAAAGAGAATGGCTCGATGACGCGGGTGGCGGAGAAGACGGGGCTGGAACGCACCCATCTGTATCGCAAGTTGAAACAACTCGGTGTCGATCTTTCGCGGAACAAGCGCGGAGGCGGAATTTAGTGTTATAGTCATGGTCTTCGGTGTTCAGCACAGCTGGCAGCGAAGACGGATGAAGGTTCAGCGCTGACTCTTTCGGAGTTCAGTCTTGAGCTGAAATTCAAAGGCCAAGTAGCTCAGTTGGTAGAGCAGCGGATTGAAAATCCGCGTGTCGGTGGTTCGATTCCGCCCTTGGCCACCAGAATTCAGGAGTGCTGTGAAGCACTTGCAAAAGCCCCGCGTAGTTCGTCTACCCGGGGCTTTTCTACAATTCTTGTCATCTTCTACAGAGCGTCGCCATGAAAGCAATCCATTGAGAGACTGCCCTGGCGCTGCTGATCGAGATGCGAGTCAACGGTCAGCACTTAGCGTGGGGCACGGGCTTTGTGGCTCAGTCTCGCAACGGCCCGGTGCTACTCACAAACCGGCACAACGTGATCGGCAGAAACAACTTCACTGGGGAATGCATTAGCCGTTTTGGCGCTCTGCCAGACGAAATCGTGGTCCAGCACCATCAGAAGGGCGCGGCGATGGGGGCGTGGGTGTTGATCGCTGAATCGCTAATGGACGACGCCGGCCAGCCACGTTGGATTGAACACCCAAGGCTCCGCGAGAAGGCGGATTTCGTAGCGTTGCCACTTACGAGCACTGTTGCCGCAGACGTCTGCGCTGTTGACTTAACCGAAGCGAAGCCTGCAATCCAGTGATGCGTGAGCGCAGGGCGAATCGACCCAGCGACTTGCCGTCATCGTCCGCAAACAATTGCATGGCAAAGGCCTCCAAGTCAGAGAAACTCGGGCTTGATCTTGGCTGCTTCGCTGGTGAGACGTGCCAGGCGCGTGGCCTGTCCCATCACGAAATCACGGAGTTTCCCTGCAAAGGCCCGCTCTCCGTCGTCGACATAGTCGTCTGCCTGCGCCTGTGCTGGCGCGTGTCGCACGATCAACTTCTCCAGCCGCGAGGCCTCACGTTGGAGCAGCTTCCGGTCGATGCCGCATCGCTGCGCAAACTCCGCCACTTGGAACGCCCCCACCTCGTTTAGCGAGAATGCATCTCCCCAAGCCATTGCCAGCTCGTGGTCAATACCCGGGTACTGGACCACACTGACCAGGTCATACCAAGGCGCTGGGTCGAGCCCCTCCCGCCGCACAAAGAATGAGAAGTTCTTTCCGTGTGCGTCGCTGTTGCCGATGAGGAACTGGAACAAGGCCCATCTGACCAAGGTCATCCTTGCCACGGCTTTGTTCACCGTCTGTTCCACGCGGTCGAACAGCATGCCGAAGCTCACGCCCTCCCGGATATGGCGGACATGCTCTCCGCCTCCCAGATTTCGCTCGTACTTGTAGCTCTCGGGCAGGTCCGATGCTTGACAGGCGTCGATGATGTGCAGCCGCCGGACAGTAGGCTCAGCGCCGCTTGGGCCACCACCTTGCACGATCCGATCGAAGCGACGCACGACGAGTACCGGCCGCGGAGTCCGATAGATACTGACTTCCGCGACGGGCAACTGCATCCGCCGCGCCAGAGACATGCAGAAGTGTTCGTTGACGACCAGATGCGGCGTCAGCTGCCGCCCCGGGTCAGGCTTGAGGATATGGGTCGATGCCAAAGGAGGCTCGACCAGAAACAAGCGCCCACCATCGTCCAGCGGGCGGTCCAGATACACCATCAACTTGTCCTGAACGCCTGCGATGGACATCCGAAGTTTGCCGTCCCAGATGGCCAATGGGAGTTCATCACGCTCAGCGATTCGTCGGTCCAACTCCTCACGACTCACTTCACGTGCCGGCTTGGCCGCCACGACAGGAGGCACTTCGCCCGCTGGCCAAAAGCGGAATGCTCCGGTGGTTTCGGTGCCCAGCGCGCTGATGAGCGCGTAGACGTTGGACTTGGAGACCCGGTACGTTCTGGCCGCAATGTCGAGGGCTCGTCCTTCGGGCAGCAGGTTTTCCACGAAGCGTTTCACTGCCCCAGCGGCATAGCCTTCGGTCGCCCGTTGAAGCGCAAGCGCGGGCGATAGCGGGAACGCGTTCGGCGCGGCGACCCAGTCCGCGTCGTAGTTCAGTGACCACCGGTCGTTCAACGGCTCGTAGCCCAGCGTTGCCACCCTGCGTCCATCCGCCCAGAGGTCAAGTGCGTGGGAACTTGATTCGTCTGTCCATGTGCCGGTAGGTGAATTCATGACTTCTCCGGGCGCTCGGCGTCGGGACGCGAGGCAGCTTGCATTGCGGGATGGTCCTTGGGGCCAAGCATGAGTGCGAGTCCAAGGCTGTCCAACACAGCCAGCAACTTGTCCAGGCGAACAGAGCCTTTGCCGTTCTCGAGGCGAGAAAGTAGATCGACGGAGACGCCGCTCAAAGAAGCGGCGTCGTCGATTCGAAGCGACTGTTCGCGTCGGCGAGCTCGAATCGTCGGCCCCACATCGCCCGGCTCGGCCACACGCAAGAGGCTTTGAAAATCGGAGGGGGCTGAGGTCATTTCGGAATTTCCAGGATTTTGGCCTTACGCCTTTACTCGCAACGCCGGTTTCTTGAACTCCGAAATATTGCCACATTCCTGAGCCGTGGACGCCTCGTCTCTTAAATTCCGAAACTGTCCCGACCATCGAGTCATCGTGTTTCATCGATTTGCGTCGGCGTCCCACTGGGGTGCTTGGTCTGAGAGAACCATCACGAAGCCGTCCCACCACTGAGCCTTCACACCGGCGCGGTGCCGATGAGGAGCTTCGAGATGCACGTGATGCCCCATTCACCCCTGTCCGCCATGGACGTTCAAACGGCTGGAGATGCAGCAGACGCCTCTTCCGTCCAGCAGGCCGCATCGGCTTCGCAACCGAGCCAGCGCATCAGCGACGCCAAACTGATGCATGCCGCCACGCTCTACAGAGGAATGCAGGCATTGAACTGCGATGCGCAGGATGCGCTCACCATCCTCTTCGACTACTTGAACACAGGTAACGAAGAGGGCTACATGGCAGTGCTGAGAGCCGCTGCGAAGACGAATAACATCCCCGGCGGCGCAACTGCATCACGGGCTGGACCGTCCGGAACGGCGCCAGCCAGCACGTCTGCCTCTACCTTGCACGGCCTGGCGAGACGCCCGCAGCTGTGGGAACAGCGCTCCTGGCCCGAGAAGGTGCTGCAATTGAAGGACGGTGGCGCCCATGCAAGCCTCAGGATCGGCATGAGGCCCGAATTCTTTGACAACGAGAGAAGCGTCAACAGCCGCGGCCATGCCAAGCTGCCTGAAGGATGCATGGACTTCTACCCCACGCCGTCAGGCGATCCAGCCCGCTTCAAGGAAAACTTCTACGCTCAACATGTCGAGCCCATCCTGCGTAGCCTCGGGCCCAATCAGGCGGCCGTGTTTGCCATTCCCGAAGGAGGTACCCTGCTGCAGGGACGCGATGAGCACGGAAAGATGTTTGGCTTCGCGACCGGATTCGGCTCCCAAGCTCCGAGGAACGTGGAAGTGTTGAGAGATCGCGTGTTGACGAACACGAGTGACATGTTCCGATTGATCCGCTCAGGACCTAAGCCTTGGGCCATCCTGCTGCCGCGCGGACTCGAGGTAGACAAGCGCTGAAGCTGCGCTGCGCCCTCCCCCGCACCTGCACTCAGCGGGTGATCACATCCCGATGCATCGGCGCCAGCAAGGCGAGCAGCCGGTTCTGCGTAGCGAAGGGAACGCCCTGCGCATCCATCGCCAGCTGCAGGTCTTCCACCAGGGCGTTGAAGTGGGCCTTGTTGATCGCCAATCCGGCGTGAGACTTCTTCATCGTCTCGCCGTCGTACTTGCAGGGCCCGCCCGCCAGCTCACAAAACTGCTTGCGCAGTTGCTCGCTCAGAAAGCGGGGATTGGTCTGCTGGAACAGGTGTTTGATGCGCTCGTCCGCATAAACACGATCGACCAGGCCAGCGCTGATCCTGGCCACTCCTTCATCGCCGCCCAGCGCCTGATAGAGCGAGTCGTCAGCGGCATGTGCGGGGATGGCGAGGCAGACCAGCAAGGCCAGCGCCAATCCGGCCAGACGCTCGGCAAAGCGCTCGGCACAAAGCTTCAGCGCGGCAGACAGCGCGCCCCCTTTAGCGATCCCGTTGCGGGAGTTTTCCCAACTTGAACTCTTGGCACAAGAGTTCTCCAGACACGAGATCTCTGCACAAGCGCTGCCATTACGCGAGGTCTGAGTACGCAAATCTTCAGTACGCCAACTGAATCGAGCCATAGATCCCCCGCTGACGCCTCGGCTGCACGCCGGGCACCACCTTGCCCAGGTCCACATAGGCCGCAGTGAGCGAGAAGTTCTTGCTCGGCGCCCACGCCACAAAGATGTCCTTCCAGTCCTGCTCCTTCAGCGCATCACCCAGCACTGACGGATTCAGCTTGTCCGGCTTCATCCGGTATTCCGCACCCACCGCCCAATGCTTGTTGATCAGGTAAGCCACCGAGACTTCCGGCAGCAGTGAGTACCGGTGGCTGGCGGCGCCGCCAAACCCCAGCAGCCCGTTCTGATTCGCGCGGCTCGCACGCAGCGTCAGGTTGACCAGCGTGCTCTGCGCCAGAAACAGCTTGGTGGCGCTCAAATAAACATCCACCCCACGGCGCGTGGCACCCAGCGCGGATAGCGTCGGATTCAGGCCTGCGGCGTCCACGTGCTTGTATTCGATACCCAGCGCCAGCTGCGGCATCCAGGTGTCTGCGTCCAGGACGGCATCGCCACCGAGTCGCACCTTGCCGCCCAGAATGGTCTGCTTCAGATGCAGCCCGGGCAGGCCCAGCGCGACTCCGGTCCCACCGGCGGAAAAGTCCTGGCGGGCGATGGACAGCTCCGCACGCTCTCCAAAGGCCACCAGGGCGCCGTAGCCGCTCAGACCATAGTCCTGCGTCGGTAGCCGGGTGTAGAAGGCGGTGGCGCCGATCTGGCCTTGTGTGGCGTAGCTGCCGGTCAGCGCCCAGGGGGTCAGTCCACCCCCGGCCGCACCGTCAATGCTGCTGACGCCGCCGGTGAGCAGCAGCTTGCCTTTCGGTGCCCTGAAGGCGTTGGTGTCCGGCGCCGGGGAAAGGGCAGCAGGGGCCTCGGCGGCCGCGGGCGTCGACGAGCCACCGGCCTCCAGGGAGGCTCCGGTCGCAGACGATGCGTCCGGCGCTCGTGCGGCAGAGGCGCCGCCAGCAAGAGGGACCCACAAGCCGCCCGTCTGCGCCATCGCAGCGCCAGCGGTTCCACCCACAACGGCCACCACGGCCCAGCGCCTGACGGCAGCCCATGCCGCCGCCGACCCCGCCGACGATTTCAAACCTGTGGTGACTGCCTTGCGTGTCATGGCCTCATCTTCCCTGAATCCCGGTCGGGCAGCATCCGTGCGGTGAGGGACGCAAGCGCTGACCGTGTGGAATGTCGCCTTACCAGGCGCCGGTGTTGGGCATGGAGATCCAGGGCTCTGCCGGCGGCAGTGCCGGACCGTCCTGCAGCAGCTCGACCGAGATGTTGTCGGGCGAGCGCACAAAAGCCATGCGGCCGTCGCGCGGCGGACGGTTGATCAGCACACCGTGGTCCATCAGGCGCTGGCAGGCAGCGTAGATGTCAGGGACGGCATAAGCCACGTGACCGAAATTACGGCCGCCGGTGTAGTTCTCCGGATCCCAGTTGTAGGTCAGCTCGATCTGTGCTTCTTCGTCACCGGGCGCAGCCAGATAGATCAGCGTGAACCGCCCTGCTTCATGCTCGGACTGGCGGACCACCTGCAGCCCCAGGGCGTCGCGGTAGAACTTGAGGGAGGCTTCGACGTCGGTCACGCGGACCATCGTGTGGAGATATTTCATGGAGTTCTCGAAAGACGGAATGGTAGGAGGCGGCGGGCCCGGCGACCTGCCGTACAGACACCAGAGGCGTCCAGACACCACTGGGCGGACCCATGGGTGACCCATGGATGCATTGTGGCAATGACCGTCCGCCGCTGCACGTGTCAGGGCTTGCAAGGCGTCCCAGCCGGGCGGTTCACGTCCTCAGTCAAATCAGCCGAGCTTCGTGCACAGGCAAGAAAAAGCCCGCCGAAGCGGGCTGGTGTCACTGCGGCGAGGCGCGGCCGGCCTCACCGGTGCAGCGGATCAGCTCCCTCGAGGTGCCAGATCGCCACCGCCCTGCTGCTGGGCCGCCTGGGCCACGCGCTGGGAGATTTCCTTGCGATAACGATTCAGCTCCTGGACGCTGGCGAAGCTGCGCTCCATCAGCAGGCTCATGTTGTGCAGGATGCGGTCCACCACCTTGTTTTCCCAGACGCTGTCGAACTGGATCTGCTTGTCCAGCCAGTTCTCCAGCCATTCCGGGTCTGGCAGACGGCTCTGGATGGTGTCACGCGGGAACAGCTTGGCGTTCACATGCAGGTTGGTCGGATGCAGCGCCTGGGCTGTGCGGCGGGCACTGGCCATCAGCACCCCGACCTTGGCGAACGCCGCCTTGGCTTCGTCACCGAACTTGACCATGGCGCGCTTCATGTAGCGCAGGTAAGCGCCGCCATGGCGGGCTTCGTCACGCGACAGGGTCTCGTAGATGGCCTTGATGACGGGCTCGGTGTGCCACTCAGCCGCGCGGCGATACCAGTGGTTCAGCCGGATCTCGCCGCAGAAGTGCAGCATCAGCGTCTCAAGCGCCGGGGCCGGGTCGAATTCGAAACGCACTTCGTGCAGCTCCGCCTCGGTGGGCACCATGTCCGGCCGGAAGCGGCGCAGGTATTCCATCAGCACCAGCGAATGCTTTTGTTCTTCGAAGAACCACACGCTCATGAAGGCGGAGAAGTCGCTGTCATCCTTGTTGTCACGCAGGAACATCTCCGTGGCCGGCAGCGCCGACCATTCGGTGATCGCGTTCATCTTGATGGTGCGCGCCTGATCATCCGTGAGCAAGGACGCATCGAACTTGTCCCAAGGGATGTCGGTGTCCATGTTCCAGCGGACGGCTTCGAGTTGCTTGAAGAGTTCGGGGTAAAGCATGGTCGGTCCTAGGGAATAGCAATTCTCATTTTATCGGTCTGAAGATGACAAACCCTGACAAGCCCTGGATTTGCCTCGGATCTGGCCTAATCCGCGCTGTCACATGTCACGGCACAGATGCATGCCGACCAGGAGCAATGTCATGAGTCAGTCTTTCGTTTCCACCTTGTTCCCGCGCCTGGCGCTGGTGCTGACCGCCGCCTGCGCGACGCTGGCAGCCCCGTCCGCACAGGCCGCAGGCCCGGCGGCGGCCGCACCGGCAACAACCGCTGCAGCCGCGGGCGCCTGCCCGGATGTGCTGCAACGGCAGTTTCCGCGCCTGCAGGACGAAAAGCCCCAGCCGCTGTGCCAGTACGCCGGCAAGGTGGTGCTGGTGGTCAACACCGCCAGCTTCTGCGGCTTCACGCCACAGTACAAGGCATTGGAGGCGCTTTCCAGCAAGTACAAGGACCTGGCCGTGCTCGGATTCCCGTCCGGCGACTTCGGAAATCAGGAGTACGGCAGCGACAAGGAAATTGCCGAATTCTGCGAGAACACCTTCAATGTGAAGTTTCCGATGTTCAGCAAATCCAGCGTAGCCGCCGGCAAGACCGATCTCAACCCGCTTTTTGCAGATCTTGCCAAGCGCACGGGTCAGGCGCCCAAGTGGAACTTCCACAAGTACCTGATCTCGCGGGACGGTCAGCAGGTGATGAGCTTCGGCTCGAAGGTCGATCCGCAAGGGGCGGAATTCACCCAGGCGCTTGAAAAGATGCTGAAGCAGAACTGAGGAAAGAGCTGAACGGATTGCGGTAAAGCGCTGGTTTTTCAAGAGCTGGGGCGCTGAGGAAAACCCCTCCTCGGGCAAACGGCAGACCCGGTTTTGAAAGTGAAAAATCTGTCCCGGCTAGCCGGTACAACGGTGACAGTTGCTCACTTTTTCCCACGGAATCGGGATGACAACAGCCGCATTGCACTGCACTATAGGCATCAGTGCAGCGCGCTTTGACCGCTGCGAAGACAGACATTCACCTGAGATCAGACGAGGGCTTTCAGGGTTTCCACCAGCCCCAAAAGCTGATGGGAGTACAGTTCACCCGTTCACTCTTTCAGCCGCAAGACCTGCTTGTTCGCAAGCTGCAATCCCGAGGCCTTTCTCCTCCTCCTCCCTCCCTCCCTCGTTGGCCACGGGGCGTCTTGAGGCTTCTTTTCTTCCTAAGGGCTTCCGCATCGGCGGGAGCCCTTTTTGTTTGGGCGGCGCGAAAAGAAAAGGGCTGCGTGATGCAGCCCCTGTGCAGCCTTCATGCAGCCCTTATGCAGCCCTCAGGCCAGCCATCCCTTGCGCCGGAAGTACACAAACGGCGCTACCACGGACGCGAGCATCAGCCCCAGCGCAAACGGGTAGCCCCAGCGCCATTGCAGTTCCGGCATGGCCTGGAAATTCATGCCGTAGACACTGGCAATCAAGGTCGGCGGTAGCAAGGCCACGCTGGCCACCGAAAAGATCTTGATGATCTTGTTCTGGTTGATGTTGATGAAACCGACCGTCGCATCCATCAGGAAGTTGATCTTGTCGAAGAGGAAGGCGGTGTGGCTGTCGAGCGAGTCGATGTCCCGCATGATCTGCCGCGCTTCCTCGAACTGCTCCGCCGTCAGCATGCGGCTGCGCATCATGAAGCTCAGGGCACGGCGCGTGTCCATGACGTTGCGCCGAATGCGACCATTCAAGTCTTCCTCTCGTGCGATGGCGGCCAGCACTTCACCGGCCTCGGTGTCGTTCACATCCTTCTTGAGCACGCGCGCGCTGACTTTTTCCAGATGGTCGTAGATGCCTTCCAGCACGTCAGCGGAATATTCGGCGTCCGCATCGTAGAGCTTGAGCAGCACGTCCTTGGCGTCCTCAATCAACGCAGGAATGCGGCGGGCCCGCAGACGCAGCAGCCGGAAGACCGGCAGATCCTCGTTGTGCACCGAGAACAGCACGTTGTTGAAGAGGATGAAGGCCACCCGCACGTTGCGCGGGGCCTCCATGTCGTCAATCAGAAAGTCGGAGCGGATGTGCAGCTCGCCGTTGTCTTCCTCGTAGAACCGGGCCGATTCCTCCAGGTCTTCATCGACGATGTCTTCCGGAATGACCAGGCCGAACCGCTCACGGATCCAGTCCTTTTCCTCGGCGCTGGGGGATTCCAGATCGACCCAGATCGGCTGCCGCTGGTGCGTCATGACCGCGTTGAGTTCTGCCGCGGTGGAAATCTCTTCCTGAACCATGCCGCCTTTGAGGCGGCCATTGTCCAGCGTGAACACATTCAGCATGCAGGTCCTTCGTCTGCGTCGGCGCGCGTCCAGGCGAACGCTCGAGCAGGGTGGCGCGTTGACGGAGTCGGTGCAGTCAGGCGCGGGGTCGCGGGGAGGACGGAGAAGCGGGGCGCGGGCCGTCCGGAAGGTGCAAGAGGGGCAAGGGGGCCCGTCTCACTCCGGACAAGCGGCACAGCAGGAACAAGCGACCTGTGACGGGGGCACTGGCGGCTGGCGACCTTCAGCTGCGGCGGTTTGACGCTGGAGTGGACGGCCACCGAGGGTGGTCGCTGTCCAAGTGGGACTCCAGTGATGGGGACGCGCAATTATCACACTGCGGGATTGGCGCCAGCAAGGCTCCCGCCTCGCCGACAACATCCAGCATTCCAGCACGGACCCTGGTGATAGGCAAGCCGGAAAGATTCACCCCCAAACCTTGCTTTTCATCACTTGTGTTCGCCATCGAACGCGCGCAGACTGAGCTCGTCCAGGCCACCCGAAGAGTCTTACCGCAGACACATTCCCAAGCCCTCCTAGACCGCAGCGTCCCGCATCCAGCCTGTTCACGCTTTTGTGCAGGCCAGCCATGCGGCCAGGCCAGGACCCAGGTCCACACTCAGTTCCCGGCCCGGCACGGACGTCCCGCACACCCAGTTCCGGCACGCCCGGATTGACCCTTACCGGCACCCCAGGATGTCGCTCCGGCGAGATCCCGGACACGCCCCCGCCTTCCTCCACCCCTGACCCCCAGCATCAAGACCCAGCGATTCCATCCATCTTCCTCAGCGTTCCCACTTTCTCACGGCGCCTAAGGGCGCAGTTTCCGACCAGCCCTGTGAAAGGAGGCTTTATGAACCTGACCATCAGCGGCCACCATCTCGAAGTTACCCCCGCATTGCGTGAGTACGTGCTGACCAAGCTCAGCCGGGTACTGCGACACTTTGACCAGGTCGTGGACGTCAATGTCCTGCTCACTGTGGAAAAGCAAAAGGAGAAGGCCCGCCGGCAGCGCGCAGAAGTGACGCTGCACGTGAAGGGCCGCGAAATCTTTGTGGAAAACTCCCACGAGGATCTTTACGCGGCCATTGACGAATTGATGGACAAGCTGGATCGGCAGGTGTGCCGCCACAAGGATCGCGTCCAGGATCATCACCACGCATCCGCCAAGCGAATGGATATCCCCGCGCAGAACTAGCCCCCCAGTCGCTTCGCCCCTGCCCCCAAGGGGCGCCACCCAGCGGCCTGGCAGCGCCAGTTCCGCGGGTGTGACTGGGGAAGAGAATCCATTCAATGACGGCCTGCGAGGGTTTTCACCTAGCGCAGACCGGGGAGGCGGCCTACGGGCCGCCTTTGCTTTTGCGAGTTCGCCGCATAATGTTGCGATGCAGCACCAATCCCGTTGTTTTCATCGGGGCGTCGTTAACCCGGCGCCCTCGATGGCAACAGGGTTCCTATAATTCCGCCGTCTCTGACCTACTGGCGCAAACCTACTGGCGCACTGCCCGATGAACCGTCTCGCCGCCATCCTTCCCGCCAGCAATGTGCTGGTCGATGTGGACGCATCCAGCAAGAAGCGCGTGTTCGAACAGGCCGGGCTGCTCTTCGAGAACAACCACGCCATTGCCCGCGCCGCCGTCACGGACAACCTGTTCGCCCGTGAACGCCTCGGCTCCACCGGCCTCGGGCATGGTGTCGCCATTCCCCACGGTCGCATCAAGGGCCTCAAAAACCCGCTGGCCGCCGTGCTCCGGGTGCAGCAGCCCATCGGCTTCGATGCACCGGACGACGAACCCGTCAACCTGCTCATCTTCCTGCTCGTCCCCGAAGCCGCCACGCAGCGCCACCTGGAAATCCTCTCCGAAATCGCGGAGATGCTGTCCGATCGCGAACTGCGTGAACGCCTCAAGACCGAGACGGACGCCAGCGTGGTCCATCGGCTGATCGCCGACTGGGAACCGCTGAAGTCGGTGGCCTGAGGCGACCCGGCTTCGTGAAACCCACCTCCATCAGCGCGGACCGGCTCTTCGAAGAGCATCGCGAGGCCCTGCGCTGGGAATGGATCGCCGGCCATGCGCATCCCGAGCGCCGCTTCGATGAAGCCGCCCTGCTCGATGCCCAGTCCGCCGCCGATCTGGTCGGCTACCTCAACTACATCCATCCCTACCGCGTGCAGATTGTCGGCACGCGTGAAGTGGCCTACCTGAGCCAGGCGTCAGGCGATGTGCTGGATCGCCGGATCTCCCGCATCGTGACGCTGGAGCCACCGGTCATCATCGTGGCCGATGGACAGACTCCGCCCGACCGGCTGATCGCGATGTGCGACCGGGCCGAAATCCCGCTGTTCACCACCATCGAGTCCGCCGGCCATGTGATTGACGTCGTGCGGGCGTATCTCGCGCATGTCTGCGCCAACCGCACCACCCGCCACGGCGTCTTCATGGACATCCTCGGCCTGGGCGTGCTGCTGACCGGCGAATCCGGCCTGGGCAAAAGCGAACTCGGACTGGAACTGATCTCGCGCGGCCATGGTCTCGTGGCGGACGATGCGGTGGATTTCTTCCGCATCGCCCAGACCGCCATCGAAGGCCGCTGCCCGGACCTCTTGATGAACCTGCTGGAGGTGCGCGGCATCGGCCTGCTGGACATCAAGGCCATCTTTGGCGAGACCGCCGTGCGCCGCAAGATGCGGCTCAAGCTGATCGTCCATCTGGTCCGCAAGGAAACGATGGAGCGTGACTTCGAACGCCTGCCCTACGAGCCCCTCTATGAGGACGTGCTGGGCATGCCGGTGCGCAAGGTGGTCATCGCGGTGGACGCTGGTCGCAACCTGGCGGTGCTGGTGGAAGCGGCGGTGCGCAACACCATCCTGCAGCTGCGCGGTATCGACACCTATCGTGAATTCGTCGAGCGCCACCAGCGCGCGATCGAAGAAGGCCTGAACGATTCGGCCGCTGGCTGAGCCCATCGACGGCGGCTGAAGGCCCGATCCTTCACGCTCGAATGACCGCCGCTGTGTGGCGCCCTCTACGGCTTCATGCCCGCTTCATGCCCGCTTCATGCCCTCAACGGCTGTTCTTGTGCGGGCAATCCGTCTTCACGCAAGACGCATACAGCGCCAGCGAATGCTCCTGCAGCGCATAGCCGCGCTCTTCCGCAATCGCGCGTTGCCGCTCTTCAATCTGCGGGTCGTAGAACTCTTCCACACGGCCGCAGGTCAGGCACACCAGATGGTCGTGGTGATGGCCCTCGTTCAGTTCGAAGACCGCCTTGCCCGATTCGAAATGATTGCGCGAGAGCAGCCCCGCCTGTTCGAATTGCGTCAGCACGCGGTAGACGGTGGCCAGGCCGATGTCGGCCCGCTCATCGAGCAAAGCTTTGTAAACATCCTCCGCCGTCATGTGGCGCCGCTGCGCCTTTTGAAAGATCTCGAGGATCTTGATGCGGGGAAGCGTGGCCTTGAGCCCGCTGTTCTTGATTTCGTCTGACCTGTTCATGGGGTTTGCGCCTGCGGAAGGACGAGAGCCTCCCGCTAGAATTCCCGCCATCATAGCCCTAGCACTTCCGCGAAGCCCCGCCATGTCATTGAATTCCCAAATCGCCTTCATCGCGCGATGCACGGCCGCTGCGGCCGGCCTCGCCGCGCTGGGCGCGTGCTCGCAGATGCCGAAGATGGACGTGTTCTCCGTCAGCGGCGACAAGGTCCTGGGGCTGGTTCAGCCCTACCGCGTTGAGATCGTCCAGGGCAACGTCGTCACCAAGGAGCAGATGGAGCAGGTCAAGACCGGCATGTCGCGCAACCAGGTGCGTGAAGCCATCGGTTCCCCATTGCTCACCGACGTGTTCCACGACAACCGCTGGGACTACGTCTTCACCATCCGCCGCCAGGGCGCTGCCCCGCAGAACCGCCGCATTCAGCTGACCTTCGACGGTGAACAGCTGACCAAGATCGAAGCGCCGGATGACCTGCCTTCCGAGAAGGAATTCATCGCCGCCATCGACACCACCAAGGTGAAGAAGGACGCGCCGAAGATGGAGATGACGGAAGAGGAACGCAAGGCCCTGCCGCCGCCGGTGCGCCAGGCCGCCGCCACGCCCGAGCCGATGGGCCCGGTGCGCGACTACCCGCCGCTGGAGGCGCGTCGATGAGCAGCGCTGCCGCGCAGCCCTTGCGCATTGCCATCACCGGCGCTTCTGGCCGCATGGGCCGCATGCTGATTGAGACAGTTCTGAACGCGCCGGACTGCCAGCTGTCCGCCGCGCTCGACCGTGACGGCAGCCCGTCGCTGGGTCAGGACGCCGGCGCTTTCCTCGGCCGCCAGACCGGCGTGACCATGACCAGCGACGTGCGTGCGGGCCTGGCCCGGTCCGATGTGCTGATCGACTTCACCCGTCCCGAAGGCACCCTGGCTCATCTGGCCCTATGCGCCGAACTGGGCGTGCGCACCGTCATCGGCACGACCGGCTTCACCGATGAGGAAAAGACCCGCATCGCCGGCTTTGCCGAACGTGCAGCGGTGGTGATGGCGCCCAACATGAGCGTGGGCGTGAACCTCGTGCTCAAGCTGCTGGAAAGCGCCGCCAAAGCCCTCGCCGAAGGCTATGACATCGAGATCGTCGAAGCCCACCATCGTCACAAGGTGGACGCCCCCAGCGGCACCGCGCTGAAGATGGGGGAGGTGATCGCCGAGGCCCTCGGTCGTGATCTCAAGACCTGCGCCGTCTATGGCCGCGAAGGCGTGACCGGCGAGCGCGACCCGTCCACCATCGGCTTTGCCACGGTGCGCGGTGGCGACATCATCGGCGACCACACCGTGCTGTTCGCCGGCATCGGTGAGCGCATCGAGATCAGCCACAAGGCCTCCAGCCGCGCCACCTTCGCCCAGGGCAGCCTGCGCGCTGCGCGCTTCCTGGCGGGCCACCGCACCGGCCTGTTCGACATGAACGCCGTGCTGGGCCTGGCCTGACGTCCCCGATGCAGTCGATGTCGGCTCTGGGCGTGCACTGGCAGTCGGCCGACGGCATGGCCCGTCTGGTTGCGCTCGTGCTGCTGGTGATGTCGGTCAGCACCTGGGTGCTGATCCTCTGGCGCGCCTGGACCCTCACCCGCGCCCGACGCGACCTGCAGCGCGGACTGCCGCTCTTCTGGGCCGCGGCCGAACTGCCCGCCGGACGCCATGCGCTGCTGCACATGGACCGCGAGCGGGTGCTGGTGCCCCTGGTGGATGCCGCCCTGGCGGACAGCCAGCCCGGCAGCCTGGCGGCCAGCGGCCGCGTCCAGGCCCAGCTGACCCGACGCCTGCGGGACGCCCTGCATCAGGTGCTGTCCGCGCTCGGCCGCGGCCAGGTGGTGCTGGCCACCGTCGGCAGCACCGCGCCCTTCATCGGCCTGTTTGGCACCGTCTGGGGCATCTATCACGCGCTGGTGAGCATCTCCGCCGCGGGTGACTTCAGCCTGGACAAGGTGGCCGGCCCGGTCGGTGAAGCGCTGATCATGACCGCCGCCGGCCTGGCGGTGGCCATTCCGGCGGTGCTCGCCTACAACCTCTTTGGCAAGTGGGTCGGCGCCTGTGAAGCGGAGCTGGAAGGCTTCGCCCATGACCTGCGGGAACTGCTGACCACGCCATGAGCTTTGGCCGCCTCGAGCGCCGCGAGGCGCCCAAGCCGATGAGCGACATCAACATGACGCCGCTGATCGACGTCATGCTGGTGCTGCTGGTCATCTTCATCATCGCCGCGCCGCTGATGGCCAGCGCCCTCAAGCTGCAGCTGCCCAAGGCGGCGTCCGCCACCCCGGGCACCGGCAGCGCGCAGTTCATTGCCATCAGCATCGATGCCCAGGGGCGTTACCTGCTGGGCAACGAGCCCCTGGAGCCGGACGCCCTCAAGGCCCGCCTGCGGACCCTGGCCGCCCAGCGCCCCGACGCCGAACTTCGCCTGAGTGCGGACCGCGACGTGCCCTATGGCCGGGTGGCCGCCCTGATCGACTGGGCCCAGGCGGCTCATCTCAACCGCATCGCCTTTGTGTCCGAGCGGGACCTGCCCGCGCGCTGACGCCCATCACGTCCTGGCATCTTTGACGCGGCTGTCCCCCGCCCCGGCGCGGACCGCCGGCTCCGCGGCCTTTTACAATGGCCGGATTCGCCCATCGAGCACCTATGAACGAGAAATACGCCCCCAGCGAGGTCGAACAGGCCGCCCGCGATCACTGGAATGCCGCCGACGCCTACCGCGTCACCGAAGACGCGAGCAAGCCGAAGTTCTATGCCTGCTCCATGCTGCCCTACCCCAGCGGCAAGCTGCACATGGGCCATGTGCGCAACTACACCATCAACGACATGCTGACCCGTCAGCTGCGCATGAAGGGCTACAACGTCCTGATGCCGATGGGCTGGGATGCGTTCGGCCTGCCGGCCGAAAACGCGGCGATGAAGAACAAGGTCCCGCCCGCGGCCTGGACCTACGACAACATCGCCTACATGAAGAAGCAGATGCAGGCGATGGGGCTGGCCATCGACTGGTCGCGCGAGATCGCCACCTGCAAGCCGGACTACTACCGCTGGAACCAGTGGCTGTTCCTGAAGATGCTCGAGAAGGGCATCGCGGTGCGCCGCACCCAGGTGGTGAACTGGGACCCGATCGACCAGACCGTGCTGGCCAACGAGCAGGTGATCGACGGCCGCGGCTGGCGTTCCGGCGCGGTGGTGGAAAAGCGCGAGATTCCCGGCTACTACCTCAAGATCACCGACTACGCCGAAGAACTGCTGGCCGCTGTGGCCGACCCGCAGGACAAGAACTACCTCGCCGGCTGGCCCGAGCGGGTGCGTCTGATGCAGGAGAACTGGATCGGCAAGAGCGAGGGTGTGCGTTTTGCCTTCCCGCATGAGATCAAGGGCGCCGATGGCGCGCTGATCCAGGACGGGCGCCTGTACGTCTTCACCACCCGTGCCGACACCATCATGGGCGTCACCTTCTGCGCCGTGGCGCCGGAGCATCCGCTGGCCACGCATGCCGCGTCGCTCAAGCCGGAACTGGCAGCCTTCATCGAGGAATGCAAGCAGGGCGGCAGCACCGAAGCGGAACTGGCCACGCAGGACAAGAAGGGCATGCCCACCGGCCTGTTCGTCACCCATCCGCTGACCGGTGCGCAGGTCGAGGTCTGGATCGGCAACTATGTGCTGATGAGCTATGGCGACGGCGCCGTCATGGGCGTGCCCGCCCACGACGAGCGTGACTTCGCCTTCGCCCGCAAGTACGGCCTGCCCATTCGTCAGGTGGTCGCAGTGGAAGGCGAAAGCTACTCCACCGAGGCCTGGGCCGAGTGGTACGGTGACAAGCAGCGCGGCGTGACGATCAACTCCGGCGAGCTGGACGGCCTGACCTACAAGGCCGCCGTCGACAAGGTCGCCGGCCTGCTGTCCGCCAAGGGCCTGGGGGAGAAGAAAACCACCTGGCGCCTGCGCGACTGGGGCGTGAGCCGCCAGCGCTACTGGGGCACGCCGATCCCCATCATCCACTGCGAGAGCTGCGGCCCGGTGCCGGTCCCCGAAAAGGACCTGCCGGTGGTGCTGCCGGAAGACTGCATCCCCGATGGCAGCGGCAATCCGCTCAACAAGCGCGCCGACTTCCTGAACTGCAGCTGCCCGAGCTGCGGCAAGCCGGCCCAGCGCGAGACGGACACGATGGACACCTTCGTGGACAGCTCGTGGTACTTCATGCGCTATTGCGACGCCAGCAACAACGGCGCCATGGTGGGCGCTGGCAGCGATTACTGGATGCCGATGGACCAGTACATCGGCGGCATCGAACACGCCATCCTGCACCTGCTGTATGCACGCTTCTGGACCAAGGTCATGCGCGACCTGGGCCTGGTGAAGTTCGACGAGCCCTTCACCAACCTGCTGACGCAGGGCATGGTGCTCAAGGGTGCGTTCTTCCGCAAGCCGCCGGAAGCCGGCAAGAACTACTACTGGGAACACGAAGTCGACGTGACCCGCAATGAGCATGGCCAGCCGATCGGCGGCACGCTCAAGGCGGATGGTCTGCCGCTCGAATACGAGATGACGACCATGTCCAAGTCGAAGAACAACGGCGTGGACCCGCAGGCCCTGATCGACCAGTACGGCGCGGACACCGCCCGCCTGTTCGTGATGTTCGCCGCCCCCCCCGAGCAGACGCTGGAGTGGAACGACGCCGCCGTTGAAGGCGCGCACCGGTTCCTCAAGCGCGTGTGGGGCTTTGGCGCCAAACAGGCCGATGCGATCAAGTCGGCGGGCAAGGACTTCTCCGCACTGGGTGACGAGGCCAAGGCCCTGCGCCGCGAGGTGCATCTGGTGCTCAAGCAGGTCAGCTACGACTACGAGCGCATGCAGTACAACACCGTCGTCTCCGGCGCGATGAAGCTGCTCAATGCGCTGGAAGGCTTCAAGGGCACATCGGCAGGCGACCATGCGGTCATCCGTGAAGGTTTCTCGGTGCTGCTGCGGGTGATCTATCCGGCCTGCCCGCACATCACCCACGCACTGTGGGTGGACCTGGGCTTTGCGGCCGAGCTGGGCGACCTGCTCGACGCCGCCTGGCCGGCGGTGGATGACAGTGCCCTGGTGCAGGACCAGATCGAGCTGATGCTGCAGGTCAACGGCAAGCTGCGCGGTGCCATCAAGGTGGCCGCGGGTGCCGACAAGGCCGCCATCGAAGCGGTCGCGCTGGCCAGCCCGGACTTCGAGAAGTTCTCCGAAGGCAAGGCGCCGAAGAAGGTCATCATCGTGCCGGGTCGTCTGGTCAACCTGGTGGTCTGAAGCATGCAGCGCCGTCATCTGCTCAAGGCTTGTGCTGTGGGTGCCGCTGGCGGTGCTGCAGCGATGCTCGCCGGTTGCGGTTTCGAGCTCCGCAAGGAGCCCGAATACCATTTCAAGACCCTGGCCCTGCGGGGCTTCATTCCGCATTCACCGCTGAGCCAGGAGCTGCGTCGCCAGGTGCAGCGCAGCACCCTGCGGCTGCTGGAAGACTCCAACCGGGCCGACGTGATCCTGGAAGTCGAACGCGAAGTGCGGGACAAGACCTCGGTGGCCACCACCACCGCCGGGCAGATCACCGAATGGCAGCTGCGCCTGCAGCTGGACTATTCGCTGCGCACGGCGGGCGGTGAAGTGCTGCTGCCCCGCACCGAGCTGCGCCTGACCCGCGACATGAACTACAGCGAAAGCGCCGCCCTCGCCAAGGAGCAGGAAGAAGCCTCGCTGCAGAAGGCGATGCAGGTGGAAGCGGTGGGGCTGCTGCTGCGCCGCCTGGCCGCCGTGCGCCTGCCTGCCTGACATGCAGATCAAAGCCGAAGCCCTGGCGGGCCATCTGGCCAAGGGCCTCAAGCCGGTCTACACGGTGCACGGCGACGAGCCGCTGCTGGCCCAGGAAGCCGCCGATGCCCTGCGGGCCGAGGCGCGACGACAGGGGTATGGCGAGCGCCAGGTCTTCATCGTCAGCGGCGCCTACTTCGACTGGGGGCCGGTGATTGCAGCCTCGCAGGCGATGAGCCTGTTTGCGGAGCGTCAGCTGATCGAGATCCGCATTCCGGGCGGCAAGCCCGGCAAGGACGGCTCGGAGGCGCTGCAGCGTTACTGCGAAGGCCTGCCGCCGGATGTGCTGACGCTCGTCACCCTGCCCCGGCTGGACAAGACCCAGCTCTCCAGCGCCTGGTTCACCGCGCTGGACACCGCCGGCGTCACCGTGCGCGTGGACCCGGTCGAGCGGCGCGAGCTGCCCACCTGGATTGCTCGCCGCCTGCAGCAGCAGGGCCAATCGGTGGCAGCCGGACCGGAAGGACAGCAGGCGCTGGAATTCTTCGCCGACCGGGTGGAAGGCAACCTGCTGGCGGCGCATCAGGAATTGCAGAAGCTGGCGCTGCTGCATCCGCCCGGTGAACTGAGCCTGCAACAGATCGAAGCGGCCGTGCTGGACGTGGCACGCTTTGATGTCTTCAAGCTGAGCGAGGCGCTGCTGACGGGCCGGGTTGCCCGGGTGCTGCGCATGCTGGACGGCCTCAAGGCCGAAGGCGAAGCCGCCGTGCTGGTCCACTGGACCATGGCGGAAGACATCCGCGCCCTCAAGCGGGTGTGGGACGCCGTGGCCGGCGGCAAGCCGCTGCCGATGGCGCTGCGGGAAGCCCGCGTGTGGGGTCCCAAGGAGCGGCTCTTCGAGCGGCTGGTGCCGCAGCTCGGCGGCGCGGCCCTGTCCCGCCTGCTGGTGGCCGCGCAGATCTGCGACGGCATCGTCAAGGGCCTGCGCCATCCCGACTGGCCGTCCGACCCGTGGGAAGCGCTGGGCCGGCTGGCGATGATGCTTGAACAGGCGCTGCGTCCGTCCTCCCCCTCTTCAACCGCCCCCGCCGCCGCCAAAACCCGCTATGGTTGAAGCCTGATGACCCTTCAGGCTTTGCACCATGCTCCACCGCTTAGCGACCGTTGACCTGTCGTTGATCGCGCTTGCCGCGAGTCTGCTGGCGGGAGGGGTCGGACCGGCCCACGCCGCCGCCTGGACGCTGCAGGTCAAGGATGCTGGCGGCAATCCCCTGCCGGGTGCGGTGGTGGCGGTGGAACTCAAGGGCCAGCCCAGCCTGGCGCCGGCCGGCACCAGCGCCCAGATGGCCCAGCGGGACCGGCAGTTCCAGCCGGGCACCCTGGTGGTGCAGACCGGCACGGCGGTCAGCTTTCCGAACTTCGACACGGTCCGGCACCATGTGTATTCGTTCTCGCCAATCAAGCGATTCGAACTGAAGCTGTATGCCGGGACGCCCGCAGAGCCGGTAGTCTTCGACAAACCGGGCGTTGCCCAGCTCGGATGCAACATTCACGACAAGATGACCGCCCGCATCATCGTGGTGGACACGCCCCTTTTCGCCACCACAGACAGTCAAGGACAAGCCAAGCTGGAGCTGCCTCCCGGTCAGCACCAGGTGGCCCTCTGGCATGTCCGGCTGGGCAATGATGCGCCGCGGAAGCAGGCTCTGACGGTGCCTGCGGGCCCGCCGGGCAGCCTGGCGCTGGAGCTGCGGGACTGATGCGCTGGCCGGACTTCCTCAACCTTCGCCGGTTGGAAGGGCGCATCGTGGCGCTGTTCCTGGCCCTGTTGCTGGCAGTCCAATGCATCAGCCTGCTGCTGCTCAACCAGGGCATTGACCGCAATGCCCGCGCCTCGGTCCGCGAGGAACTGGCCTCCGGAGAGCGGGTGTTCGACCAACTCCTGCGCCAGGACGCCGAACAGCGCGGCCTGGTGGCCAACCTGCTGCAGGCGGATTTCGGCCTGCGCCGGGCGCTGGCGGAAGGCATCACCGGCGATGAGCTGACCAACACCCTGCAGGACGTCTTCACCAATCTGAGCGAACGCGGGGAAGCGAGCTTCATCGGTTATGCGGACGAACGTCTGCGCCTGGTGACCGCGACCGATCCGCTGGCCCGGCTGGTGGCGCCGTTGCTGCCCGGCCTGACGCTGGAAGACGTCAGCGCGCGCCAAAGCCATCTGGTCCTGCTCAAGGGCAAGGCCTACCAGGTGGTGGTCGCCAAGCTGCGCGCCGCCGGGCTGGGCGGCTGGGTGTTCATGGGCTTTGAACTGCGCCAGGAACAGCTCAAGGAACTGCAGCGCATCGCGCACATCCAGGGCGTGTTGCTGGCCCGGGTGGACGGGCGCTGGCAGGTGCTGTCGAGCGTGATGGATCCGGCCACCCATGCGGCCCTGATGGCCTCCCTGCCGGGGGGGCTGGGCGACGATCCGCTGACCTTGCATCTGACCCTCGGCGAGGAGCAATACCAGGCCCGCCTGCAGCGGCTGGACCATGCCGGCGACAGCAGCCAGACCATGGCCTCCCTGCTGCTGCGATCGGTGGACGAAGCGCGGGCGCCCTACCGGCAACTGCAATGGTCGTTGCTCGGCCTGAGCCTGGCGGGTGTGGCGGCATTTGCCTTGGGGGCGGTGCTCACCGCGCGTCGCATCAGCGGGCCGGTAAAGTGGCTCGCGCATGAGGCGCAGCGACTCGGCCGTGGCGACTACGAACAACCGGTGGCCCGACCCTCCGGCGACGAAATCGGCGACCTCGCCGAGGCCTTCGAGACCATGCGTGTGGGCATCCGGGAGCGAGAGGAACAGGTGAACCGCCTGGCTTTCTGGGACCCGCTGACCGACCTGCCCAACCGCGAGCAGTTCAGCCAGGCCCTGACCCGCCGCATCAGCGACAGCGAGGACCGCTTTGCCCTGGTCATGCTCAACCTGGACCGCTTCAAGCATGTGAACGACGTGCTGGGCCGGGCCTTCGGCGACCGCCTGCTGCGGGCCGTGGCCGAGCGGCTGCAGCGACTGTTGAAGGATCAGGCTCGCCTGATTGCGCGGCTCAGCGGCGACGAATTCGTGCTGATGGTGGAAGGCGCCGGTGCCACCCGTGCCGAATCCGTCTGCCATCGCATTCAGCGGGATTTCGAAAAGGCCCTGACGATCGACGACCAGACGGTGGACCTCTCCGCCGGCCTGGGCATTGCGCTGTACCCGCAGCATGGCCGGGACATGAGCGTGCTGATGAGCCGCGCCGAGCTCGCAATGCATGCCGCCAAGCGCAGCCAGAGCGGCTTCCAGATCTACGCGCCCAGCATGGATGCCGCCAGCCAGGAGTCGCTGTCGCTGATCAGCGAGCTGCGGCAGGCCATCGAGAACCACGAGCTGCGGCTCTATCTGCAGCCCAAGGTCGATCTGGCCACCCAGCGCATCGGCGGCGCGGAGGCGCTGGTGCGCTGGCAGCACCCGGTGCGCGGGCTGGTGCCGCCGATGGACTTCATTCCTTTCGCCGAGCAGACCGGTTTCATCCGTCAGATCACCAGCTGGATGCTGCGGGCGTCGGCCGAAGCCTGGCTGTCGCTGCATCGGCAGGGACTGGCATTGCCCATCAGCGTCAATCTCTCCACCCGCGACCTGATGGACCAGGACCTGCCGATCAAGATCGCCGACCTGGCCGGTGGGGTGCCACCGTCGGCGCTGTGTCTGGAGATCACCGAAAGCGCCATCATGGACGATCCCCAGCGGGCACTGCAGACGCTGGAGCAACTGCATGCATTGGGCTTCAAGCTGTCCATCGACGATTTCGGGACCGGGTATTCGTCGCTGGCCTATCTGAAGCAGCTGTCGGTGGATGAGCTCAAGATCGACCGCAGCTTCGTGATGGGCATGGAGAAGGATCTGGACGACGCCAAAATCGTGCGTTCCACCATCGAGCTGGCCCACAACCTGGGACTGCGGGTGGTGGCCGAAGGGCTGGAAACCGGCAAGGCCTGGACCCTGCTGGAGATGCTGGGCTGCGATCAGGCGCAGGGCTACTTCCTGGCGCGGCCGATGCCAAGCGATCAGTTCGGCGCCTGGCTGCGCGACTGGGAGCCGCCGGATCTGGGCGATGCGGTGGCCAATACGGTGCTGGCTGGGCTCTGACGACCTGGGGCGGGAGGCCCGTCAGGGGCCTGTCCCTGGGCCTGGCTCCGGGCCGCTGGGCCCTTTGCCCGGCGCCCTGTGCTCTGCGCCCTTCAACTGTCCCGATCTTCCAGCGCGTCGCACAGCGCCTGCAGGCCGGCGCGCACCGTCTGCGTCCGCACCGCGTGACGATCACCGCTGAACAATTCCTTCCACACCCGCACCGGCTGGCGGCCATGCATCAGCGCGAGCCAGACGGTCCCGACCGGCTTGGCTTCGCTGCCGCCGCCCGGACCGGCTACACCGGTCACTGCAAGCGACCAGTCCACCGGCGCGTGCGCCACGAGACCGCGGGCCATCTGCTCCGCCACTTCGCCGCTGACCGCGCCATACAGGTCAATCATGGCGGCAGGCACTCCCAGCAGCTCGGTCTTGGCCTGGTTGCTGTAGCTCACCACGCCGCGCTCGAACCACTGGCTGGAGCCCGCCAGGCTGGTGCAGGCCGCCGCGATCAGGCCGCCGGTGCAGGACTCGGCGGTGCCCATGCGTTCCCGCCGCTGGATCAGCGCCAGGGCAATGCGTTCGATCAGCTCGGATTCTTCAGGCAGCACCATGGGAGTCTCCTGGTTCAGTGCAACACTTGGCGGGCCACGGCCAGCACCAGCAGGGTACATCCAGCGGCGACCAGATCGTCAAACATGATGCCCAAACCCTGGCGCGCACCGATGCGTTCGCCCGGCACCGCCTTGAACAGCCGGTCTGCCCAGCCGACCGGGCCGGGCTTGACCGCGTCGAAGTAACGGAACAGGCCGAAGGCCGCTGCCTGCCACAACAGGCTGGCCGGCATCAGCAGCCACAGGATGAGCCACATGGCGAGGATCTCGTCCCAGACTATCGAGCCCGGGTCGCTCACCCCCAGATGCTGCGCGGTGACGGTGCAGGCCCACCAGCCGATCAGGAAACCCGCCACCAGCACACCCGCCCATTGCAGCGGAGTGAGGAACGGGTAGAGCAGCAGGAAGCCCGCCCAGCCCCACAGGGTGCCGACAGTGCCGGGCGCCTTGGGCGAGAGGCCGCTGCCGAAGCCCAGGGCCATCCAGCGCGCCGGGTGGCGGAGCATGAAGCCGAAGTTGGGGCGGCGCGGAGCGGCCGGGATGGGCGGAGCAGCCGGGGCAGCCGAGGCAAGCGCGGCGGAAGGGCTCAAGTCCTCCGGTGGCTGGCTCTCAGACTGGCTTCCGGGCTGGCTCTCGGGCCCGTTCAGCGGAGCATCGGTGTCATCGAGAGGTGAAGGGGTCATGACTTGAAGTGATCAAAGCTCTGCAGCGTGAGGTCGAGCAGACGGCCTTCGCCATCCACCACCCGCAATCCAGGCTCCCGCTCGATGCGTCCGATGCGGTAGACGGGAGTCGCGGCTTCCCGCGCCGCTTCCAGCACCCGGCTGCGGTCCTGCGCCGCCGCGGTGAACACCAGCTCGTAATCATCGCCGCCGGTGAGCAGGCACAGGCGCTGCAGGTCTTCCGGCATCCCGCCCAGCACAGAAGAGCGAGGCAGGTCCGCCAGATGCAGCCGCGCCCCCACCTGCGACCGGTGCAGGATGTGGCCCAGGTCACCGGCGAGGCCGTCGGACACGTCGATGGCGCTGCTCGCCAGCCCCCGCAGCGCGCGGCCCAGGGCGACGCGCGGCTGCGGCAGCTCCATCGCCTGGCGCACCGCATCGAAGGCCTCACCGGGCAGCGAGACCGTGCCGCGGAACACTTCCAGCGCCAGGCGCGCATCCCCAAGCAGGCCACTGACCCACAGGTCGTCATCGACCCGCGCGCCCGACCGCAGCAGCGCCTGGCCGTGCGGCACTTCGCCCATGATGGTGATGTTGATGTTCAGCGGACCGGCCGTGGTGTCGCCGCCGGCCAGCACCACGCCATGGGCATCGGCCAGCGCGAACAGCCCTTCGGAGAAGCCCGCCAGAAAGGCCTCGTCCACCTTCGGCAGTGCCAGCGACAGGAAACACACGCGGGGACTGCCGCCGCTGGCCGCCAGATCGCTCAGGTTCACCGCCAGCGCCTTGTGGCCCAGCCGCCGCGGTGAGACGGTGGACAGGAAATGCCGCCCCTCCACCAGCATGTCGGTGGAGACCAGCCACTGATGGCCGGGCGCGGGCGTCAGCACCGCGCAGTCGTCGCCGATGCCCAGCGCCACGGTGGCGCCAGCCGTCGGCCCGGGACGCGCAAAGTAGCGCGCGATCAGATCGAATTCACCCATGGGCGGCATTGTCGCCGCGCAGCAGGTTGGAGAGTTCCACCGCGGACTTCACATCCATCTTCTCGAACACCCGGGCGCGATGCACTTCCACCGTGCGCACGCTGATGTTGAGCTGGTCGGCGATCAGCTTGTTGGGCAGGCCCTGCACCACCAGCTGCATCACCTCGCGTTCGCGTTCGGTCAGCTCGGCCACGCGATGGCCCAGCACCGCCTGCGCAATGCGGGCCTCGATGGCGTCGCTGCTGCGGGCCAGCGCCTGCTCGACGCGATCGACCAGGGCATTGTCCGAGAAGGGTTTCTCGACGAAGTCATAGGCGCCCTGCTTCACCGCCGCCACCGCGGTGGGCACGTCGCCATGGCCGGTCAGGAAGATGACCGGCAGGGTGTGCAGCAGGCCGCGCTCCACCAGGCGCTCGAACAGCGCCAGGCCGCTCATGCCGGGCATGCGCACGTCGAGCAACAGGCAGCTCGGGGCATTGGGCCAGTCGGCGCCCTGACGGGGCAGGCTGTCCAGCATCGACTCGAAGGCTTCGGCGCTGCCAAAGCCTTCCGACAGCAGACGGCGGGAACGCAGCAGCCACGACAGGGCGTCGCGCACCACATCCTCGTCATCCACGAGATAGACCATCGGCAGGGACTGCGGCTTCATGCGGAGGTGTCTCCAGTAACGGTGGACCGGGCGCCACCGGCCGTATCCTCGCACGGCAGGCTGAACCGGAATTCGGTGCCGGTGGGCGAATCGGGCGCTACGCGACTGTCGAAGTCCATGGCGCCGCCGTGCTGCTCCACCACCGTGCGGCACAGGCTCAGGCCCAGGCCCATGCCCTCGGTGCGGGTGGTGAAGAACGGGGTGAACAGCTGGCGCGCCACTTCCGGTGGAATGCCGGGCCCGCGGTCGATGACGGCAATGCTGAGCCAGCGCGGCTGAAGGGGACGCACCCGGATGATCAGCAGCCGCTCGGCCAGCGGCACCGGGCCGTCCATGGCCTGGATGGCATTGCGGGTGAGGTTGAGCAGCACCTGCTCCACCATCGTCCGGTCGCAGCGCACACGCGGCAAAGGCTCGGGCAGGTCCAGATCGATGCGGGCGCCGCTCTTGCGCGCCTGCAGGCGCACCAGCGGCAGCACCGCATCCATCAGCTGCTCGACGCGCACCCATTCGCGCGACTGCTCGCGGCGGCGCACGAAGTCATGCACGCTCTTGATGACACGGCCGGCGCGCTCCGCCTGCTCGGCGATACGGGTGACGGCCTGGCGCACCATGTCCGGTGTCTGTGGATCGTCGGCCTCCCGCACCATCAGGTTGAGGGAGGCGGTGGCGTAGCTGGCGATGGCGGCCAGCGGCTGGTTCAGTTCGTGGCTGAGCAGCGATGCCATTTCGCCCACGGTCGCCAGACGCGCTGTCGCCTGCAGGCGTTCCTGCTGCTGGCGGGAGAGCTCTTCCACCTTGCGCTGCGCGCTCAGGTCCAGCACCGCGCTCATCCAGCCCGTCTGCTGTCCCTGCGCATTGAGCAGCGGCGCTTCGTAGATCATCACCGGGAAGCGCTCGCCGGTGCTGCGGGCGAAGACGGTTTCGAAACCCTCGCGCGGCGGCAGGCCGGCTTCCCAGCGCGCTTCGCGGTCATGGTGACGGCGCCAGTATTCCTCGATGAACTCCGGCGGCCAGTACGGCGGCGCCTGCGGCGGACGGCCGGTGCCCACCAGCTCCTCCGCGCCGTAACCGACCATGGCGCAGAAGGCGGGATTCACATAGCTGATGTTGCCGTCCAGGTCCCGCGCGCGCAGGCCGGTGATCAGCGAGTTTTCCATCGCCTGACGGAACGCCAGGGCTTCGGCCAGCGCATGTTCGGCCTGGGCGCGGCGGCGACCGTCGCGGGCCAGCACCAGCACCAGCGCGAGCAGCGCCAGAGACAGGCCCAGCACCAGGGCCGTGGCCAGATTCGGAATCAGCTTGGGTTTGCCGGAGCCGCTGTCCACCCGCAGCTGCAGGCTCACGCCCTGCAGGTCCAGCAGCCGCTCGGCCAGATAAAAGCCGCTGCCGCGGATCAGGCCGGTGCGCGCCAGGCGGGTGCCATCGCCTTCCACAAAGGACATCTCGAACTGGCGCGCCTGCTCCTGCGAAATCGACTCTTCCAGCAGCGCCCGCAGGCCGACCGTGGCCACCACAAAGGACGGCGGCTCTCCCGCGCGCACACGCGGCAGGCACAGGTCGGTCACCTCCAGCCCCTCGCCGCCTGGCAGCGGCACGAAGTAGGAGCGCGAAAACAGCGGCGTGCCCTGACGCATCGCCCCGGCACAGGCCAGCTCGGTCTCCAGCTGCAGCTGCTCACGGCCCAGTCTGGCAAACAGCGGCGGCAGGTAGGGCGACTCGACCACCCGCTCGATGCGCCGCTGCTCGTCCCGCGACTCGATGCGCAGAATGATGCGGCTTTGTCGCAGCAGGCCGGTCGCATTGCCGCGCCATTCGGCGTCGTGGGCCCACATCAGCCCCTGCAGACCTTGCAGGTCGCGGCTCATGAGCTGCTTGGCGCGTGCAGCCACTTCGGTCGCAGCCAGGTCGGCCGCCTCCTGGGCGCGGGACGCCTCGTGGCTCAGGGTCAACGCCAGCAGCAAGGACTGTGCGATCAGCAGCAGGGCGACCAGCGCGCCCCACAGCACGGCGCGGCGCCGACGGCGGGGCCGGGGCACCGGCGGCGACAGGGTGGACGGCGAAAACGTGGACGGCATGAGGATCGAGAAATGTCCAGGAGGCGGCAGAAGGTGGCACGATCCCTCCGGATCGGCGCAGAACGGTGCGGGGCCCGGTCACCGCCCGTCTCGGGGGCCTGCCAGGAGGCAGGCAGTATGCGCCGCCGACACCTCAAAAGGATGCGCGGTTTCGCGTATCCCAACCCGGCACACCGACATGCAGGATACGCATAGTACGTAGTGATCGTTGGCGGACGGGCTCCTACAATCCCCCACCCAACCCATCGCTGAAACAGCTGCGGCCGGGCGTATCGAGACGTTGAGACCGGCGTCAAAGCGGCGTCTACGTGGCGTCAACGTCCTGGCCATCAGGTCCTGGCCCCAACCGACTGAGTCCCTCATGTCCACGTCCGAAGAAAAACGCGCCGAACTGCGCAAGGCAGCCCTCGAATATCACGAGTTCCCGACCCCCGGCAAAGTGGCCATCGCGGCCACCAAGCAGCTGATCAATCAGCGGGACCTGGCGCTGGCCTATTCCCCGGGCGTGGCGGCGGCGTGTGAGGAAATCGTGGCCGATCCGGCCAATGCCTTCCGCTACACCTCCCGCGGCAATCTGGTGGCCGTCATCTCCAACGGCACCGCGGTGCTGGGCCTGGGCGACATCGGCCCGCTGGCCTCCAAGCCGGTGATGGAGGGCAAGGGCGTGCTGTTCAAGAAGTTCGCCGGCATCGACGTGTTCGACCTGGAGATCGACGAGAAGCACGACCTGGACAAGCTGGTGGACGTGATCGCCGCGCTGGAGCCCACCTTCGGCGGCATCAACCTGGAAGACATCAAGGCTCCGGACTGCTTCTACGTCGAGCGCAAGCTGCGCGAGCGGATGAAGATTCCCGTGTTCCACGACGACCAGCACGGCACCGCCATCGTGGTGGGCGCGGCGCTGATCAACGGCCTGAAGGTGCAGGGCAAGGATATCAAGCAGGTCAAGCTGGTGACCTCCGGCGCGGGTGCTGCCGCCCTGGCCTGCCTGAACCTGCTGGTGAAGCTGGGCATGCCCCGCGAAAACATCTGGGTGACCGACCTGGCCGGCGTGGTCTATCAAGGCCGCACGGAACTGATGGACCCGGACAAGGCCGAATACGCGCAGCCGACGGATGCTCGCAGCCTGCGTGAGGTCATCCAGGGCGCGGACATCTTCCTGGGCCTGTCGGCCGGCGGCGTGCTGAAGGCGGACATGGTGGCCACGATGGCCGCCAACCCGATCATCTTCGCCCTGGCCAACCCGACGCCGGAAATCCTGCCGGAGGAAGTCAAGCAGGTCCGGGATGACGCCATCATGGCCACCGGCCGGACCGACTATCCGAACCAGGTCAACAACGTCCTGTGCTTCCCCTACATCTTCCGCGGGGCCCTGGACAGCGGCGCGACCACCATCAATGACGAGATGGAAATCGCCGCCGTGTATGCCATTGCCGAGCTGGCCCAGGCGGAGCAGAGCGAAGTGGTGGCGGCGGCCTATGCCGGTGCCAACCTGAGCTTCGGCCCCGAGTACCTGATTCCCAAGCCGTTCGACCCGCGCCTGATGATGAAGATCGCGCCGGCGGTGGCGAAGGCAGCGGAAGCCTCCGGTGTGGCGCAGCGTCCCATCCAGGACATGAATGCCTACCTGGAGAAGCTGCAGAGCTTCGTTTATGCTTCCGGCACGACGATGAAGCCGATCTTCCAGATCGCCAAGAAGGCCATGCACAAGCGCGTGGCCTACGCCGAAGGCGAAGAAGAACGGGTGCTGCGTGCGGTGCAGGTGGTGGTGGACGAGAACCTCGCCCGCCCGACGCTGATCGGTCGCCCGCAGGTGATTGCCCAGCGCTGCGAGCGCTTCGGCCTGCGTCTGCAGGAAGGTCGCGATTACGACGTGGTGAACACCGAGTTCGACCATCGGTATCGCGATTACTGGCAGACCTACCTCGAGATGACCCAGCGCAAGGGCGTGACCCAGCAGCTGGCCAAGATCGAGATGCGCCGCCGCCTCACGCTGATCGGCTCGATGCTGCTGCACAAGGGCGAAGTGGACGGCATGCTGTGTGGCACCTGGAGCAACACGGCGATGCACCTGCAATACATCGACCAGGTGATCGGCAAGCGGGCCGGGGTGAAGAACTTCGCCTGCATGAACGGGCTGATCCTGCCCGGACGCCAGGTGATGCTGGTGGACACACATGTCAACTACGACCCGACCGCCGAACAGATCGCCGAGATCACCATCATGGCGGCCGAGGAAATGATGCGCTTCGGGCTGAAGCCGAAGGCGGCGCTGCTCTCGCACAGCAACTTCGGTTCGAGCAACTGCCCGTCGGCGGTGAAGATGCGGGAAGCACTGGCGCTGATTCAGCAGACCGCGCCGTGGCTGGAAGTGGACGGCGAGATGCATGGGGATGCGGCGCTGGATCCGAATTACCGGCAGCAGCTGATGCCCAGCAGCACGCTGAGCGGGGAAGCGAACCTGCTGGTAATGCCCAACATCGACGCCGCGAACATCAGCTACAACCTGCTGAAGACCGCAGCCGGTGGCGGCATTGCGATCGGCCCGGTGCTGCTGGGTGCCGCCAAACCGGTGCATGTGCTGACCCCGAGTGCCACCGTGCGCCGCATCGTGAACATGACCGCGATGGTCGTTGCGGACGCCAACGCCGCCCGGTGATGGTGCCCCCGGTTTTGCCCGCCTAGCGCGGGCAAAACCGCCCCCCAAGGGGGCTGCGGGCCGGCTTGGGGCGGCCCGGCGCCGGCCCTCGCGCGTACGAACACCGCCGCTGGGACGGCGCTGCGCGCGTCCGGCGCGGCTGGGTGCCACGGGGCGCGTCGGACGAGATTGCTGGTTTCAGCGTCTGGGTGAGCGGCGTTCGTGCGGGAGCACGGGGCTGCGATCAGTCAAAAGATGCCCCGTTTCAGGGGTATTGGGCGTGTCGGGAATCGCCCGACAGAAAAAGTTTGTAGAGGCTCACCACATGCTGAAGATGCTGTGACAACGTGAGCCCGCCTCATTATTACCGAGTGTGAGTGCGTGCCAACAATGCCGCTTTTTAGGGCATTGCGGCAGACCCCGGCTTGAGCATTGAGGGCCCTTTCTGTACCATTTCGGCTTCAGGATTCAGGGTAAACCCGTGTTTTCGCACAATCAAGGGCGCGTCGGAGCCGCTGGCCCCCGCCGAGGATGGCACTCCTTCTGGACAGCACTGGCCACCACCGCCACGCTGACCAGCGCCCTTTTGGGCGCCAGCGCCGCCCTCGCCCGGGACAACCGCGACACCAGCACCACCCGCGAACGGTGGGGTGACACGGTCGCCTTGCAGGCACTTCCCGCCGAAGCCCAAACCACCTACCAGCTTGTGCTGTCAGGCGGCCCCTTCCCCTACGAGAAGGACGGCGTCGTGTTCGGGAATCGCGAACGGCAATTGCCGGCCAAGGCACGTGGTTACTACCGCGAATACACCGTCAAGACCCCCAAGGCCCGCAACCGCGGCGCCCGGCGTCTGGTGTGCGGCGGCACCCCACCCACGAAACCTGATGCTTGTTATTACACCGACGACCACTACGTGAGCTTTTCGAAGATCACGCCGTGACCCGGCGGAACCCGCAATCTGTGACCATCTAGGAGGAACGCGACCATGCAATTGCAGACAGTCCGTCCCAACATCGTGCAGGCGATCAGAGCCTACCGGGTAGAGGACTTGATGCAGGCTGCTCAGGATGCCGGCCAGCATTTCCTGTACGCCAACCTGGCGGCAGCGGACACCAAGCAGGACGTGCTGGAAATGATCGCCAGCGCCTTCCTGTTCCCGGCGCACTTCGGCAAGAACCTGGACGCGCTCTACGACTGCATGACCGACCTCGTCCACAAGTCCGGCAGCCAGCCCGGCTTCGTGGTCGTCCTCGATCAACTGCCCGACCACGCCCGCTTCGACCGCGAAGCCCGCGAACAACTGCTCGACGTCTTCCGTGAAGCGGCGGACTTCTGGGGAGAAAGAAAAATACCCTTCAGGTGTTTTTATTCTTTTCAGTAGCCCGCTCCCAAGAAATCGGGTCATGGGAGCGGGCTGCTGAGGTGGCCCCCGCAGAGAAGCCGGTGCTCAAGAGCACCAAGACCAATCCAAATCCCAACTTCGGCATGAACATGCCGATGATGTGCAGCGCCTTCGATACGTCCATGTGGCTCAACGCCGCCTGACGCATCCAGGACCTGGGAACAAAAAGGCCTTCCGGCAACGGAAGGCCTTTTTTTCGTCCAGCGGACGCCGGTGAGGTCAGAGCGACTGCGCCAGCGCCACGAATTCGGCGACCGGCACTTCTTCTGCACGGCGGTGCAGATCGAACTCGCCGCCGTACCCGCGCGCTTCCAGCCAGCGACCCAGGCTGTGCCGCAGCAGCTTGCGACGCTGGGAGAAGGCGGATGCCACCATCTCGCTGAAGAGCTTTTCGTCCAGCAGCGCCGGCGTGGCCCAGGGCGTCATGCGGACGATGGCGGAATCGACACGCGGCGGCGGGTCGAAGGCTTCGGGCGGCACGTCGAACAGGGCCTCGACGTCGTACCGCCACTGCAGCATCACGCTCAGACGCCCATACTCCTTGCCGCCCGGTCCGGCCGCCATGCGGTCCACCACTTCCTTCTGCAGCATGAAGGTCTGGTCCACCACCTGGTCCACGAACTGAAGCAGATGAAAGAGGATGGGGGAGGAGATGTTGTAGGGCAGGTTGCCCACCACCCGGATCTTGCCGCCCCGCTCCTGCGCCAGCGCCCCGAAGTCCACCTTCAGCACGTCGGATTCGATGACGGTGAGGTCGCCCCGCTTGCGCAGCTTGGCCGCCAGATCCCGGTCCAGCTCGACCACCGTCAGCGGCTGGCTGCTCGGCGGCAGGCGCTTGAGCAGCGGCAGCGTCATGGCGCCCAGGCCGGGGCCGATCTCGATCATCGACTGATCCTCGCCCGGGGCGATGGCGTCGATGATGGCGTCAATGACGGCTCGGTCGGTCAGGAAATGCTGGCCGAAGCGCTTGCGCGCGATATGTCCCATGGCGTGTCAGCCGATCAGTCCAGCCACTCGCGCGTCTCGATGAAGGCGCGGGCGCGCAGTTCCTTCATCCAGTCCGAATAGGCATCTTCATATTTGCGTTCACGCAGCGCCGCGCGGGCCTGGTCGCGCAGCTGCTTGTTGTCCAGCACCACATCGCGACGTTCCAGCACCTGGATCAGGTGCAGACCAAAACGCGAGGCCACCGGATTGGAAATACCGTTGAGCGGCAGCTGGTTCATCGCTTCCTCGAACTCAGGCACGAAGCTGCCAGGGCCGACCCAGCCCAGGTCGCCGCCGTCCTGCGCGCTGCCGTCTTCCGAGTTGGCTCGGGCCAGCTGCTCGAAGGTGGCGCGGCCGGATTCGATCGCCCGCTTGAATTCCGCCAGACGGCGTGCTGCCTGGTCCGGGCTCAGCTGCTCGGAAGGACGCAGCAGGATGTGCCGCGCATGCGTCTGCACGATCGTGTTGATCGAGCCCTTGCCCGCCTGGCGCTCCACCAGCTTGAGCACGTGGAAACCGGCGGCCGAGCGCAGCAGCGTCGGGCGCAGTTCGCCGGACTTCAGGTCCCGCACGGCGTCGACGAACACGTCGGGCAGCTTGTCGGACGAGCGCAGACCAATCTCGCCGCCCTTGGACTTGTTCGCGTCTTCCGACACTTCCTGGGCCACCTTGGCGAAGGATTCCCCGTTCTTGATGCGCTGCAGCGCCGCTTCCGCCTTGGCGCGGCGCTCTTCCACCACGCTCGCGGGCGCGCCTTCAGGCACCGGCACCAGCACCTGGGCGATGTTCAGTTGGGCGCGGTCCTGCAGGGCGGCCTGCCGCTCGTCCAGGTATTTGTCGATGTCGCCGTCCGTCACCCGGATACGGCCCTGCACTTCACGCTCACGCACCCGCTCGCTCAGCATCTGGTCGCGCAGGTTCTCGCGGAAACGCTTGAAGTCGATGCCTTCAGCGGCCAGCCGCTTGCGCAGCTCGTCCATCGTCAGCTTGTTCTGGGTGGCGACGTTGGCCACCACACGGTCGAGTTCCGGCTCGTCCACACGCGGGCCGTTTTCGCGTGCGTAGGTGGTGACCACCCGCTCGTCGATCAGGCTGTCCAGCGCTTGTTTGTGGATCAGTTCGTTCGTCGGATTTTCATTGCGCCGACGTGCTTCTTCCTTCATCCGTTCCTGGCGCTGGATGACCTCGGAAGCGGCCACGATGTCGGAGTTCACCACCGCCGCGATGTAGTCACCGGGCTTGAGGGTGCGCTGCTCCACCGGCGGGCGGGCAACGGCCGTGCGGGCGGCCTCCACCGCCGACGCCTCGGGCGCGGGCGCCGAAGCGGCCACAGGGCCCGACGCGGGACGCGCGGCGGCCTTGGCGGCGGCGGAGGTGCCCCCTTGCGCCCAGGCGAGGGATCCGGCGCTGGCCGCCAGAACAAGAAGGGTGGCAGCGGCCAAAGGCTGGAGTTTTCGCATCGAACGCAATTCAGTCATAAGTGCCAAAGGCCGAGCGTTCCGAGCTCAGCGAACGGTAACCGGGGATATTGTCTCTCAACACCTTCAGTGCATTCGAACCCAGCGGCGACAGGCCGACCAGCTCCAGTTGCAGGATCAGACGGGTATTGGTCTCGGCGCGGCCGGTGGCTTCACGCTCCACGCCCATGCGCAGAATCCAGCAGCCGGAGTCGTATTCGGCGCCCACGACCGAGTCGGTGAAGCGCTTGTCCCGCATCGAATACTGCAGGCGTCCGGCACCATACCAGGCGCCCTTGCAGCCGGGTCCGCCGCTGACGGCCTTGCGGTCCGGGCCGAACAGCGGCCACTGCCACGCCAGCTCGAGCTGCTCACTCTGGCCACGGGCCAGCCGGTAGGACGCGCTGAGCGTGCGGAACGGGCCGGGCGAGTAGCGCAGGCGCAGCACCGTCCGCTCGACCTTGCCGTCGGAGGAATTGAGCTGCAGCGTGCTGTCGGTCCACCAGGCCTGGTTCAGGTGGGCGGAGCCCAGCAGCACCACGTCGGAGAGACGGTGGGTCTGCGGCGTGCCGTCCGGGGTGATCTTTTGGTCGCGCAGCAGGTAGCGCTGCACCATGCCCAGGCGCAGCTGTTCCTCGCCGCGCTCGTCTTCGATCCAGCGGGTGGTGGCGCCGAAGGCCACCATATGGGCATCGCTGACCCGGTCCACGCCGGAGAACTGGTTCTCGGCAAAGACGGAGTCGAAGTTGTAGTCCCGCGGCGCCGAATCGAAATTCGGCACGTCGGTCTGGTCACGGTACGGCGTGTTGACGTAGAGCAGTCGCGGTTCCAGCGTCTGGCGGGCGTTCTTGCCAAACAGCGTGGTGTCGCGCTCCAGGATCCAGCCGTGATCGACGCTGAAAGTGGGAATGGTGCGGCTGATCGAACGCTGCCCGTTGAGCAGCGGCTGATCGGTGTGATAGCTGGCCGAATTGAGCGACACCTTCGGGATCAGCCACCAGGCCGCGCCGCTGAAGGGCAGGCTCAGATGGCCCAGCATGTGCATCCGCTCGCCAGTCTGCGTCTGGGAGCTGAGCGAGCCGGTGGGCAGGTCGAAGCGGTTGTATTCCACCTCGACCCCGCCTTCCAGCCGTGCCCGGCGGCCGGTGGGCAGATACCCGGCCAGCACGGAATCATCCGCGCCCGTCTGCAGCCGCATGCCGATCTGCGGGGACCGCTGGTAGGGCGAGACAAACTGGTCGCTCGCCTCGGGCACCTGCAGCGCCTGCCAGTGCTGCACGCGGGCATAGGTCTGGACGTCGCCCCAGTTGAAGTTGAAATCCTTCTGGGTCCGGAAGTCCTGCTGCAGCAGACGCGGCGTCTGCGTGCTCATGCGGCGGCGGAAGTCTTTCCAGTAGTCTTCATCCGACACCCGTTCGGCATTGATGTCGTAGCGCCAGCTGTCGGAGAAGTCGCCCTGGTTGAGCAACCGCAGGTCCCAGCGGGAGCGTCCGTACACCCGGTCATTGGGCAGCCAGGCAAAGCTCAGGGCACCGCGGTGCTGCATCTCCAGATAGCGGAACTCGCTGTCCACGCCTGCGCCGCGCTTGGTCATCACGTAAGGCGTGAAGGTGGCGTCCCGGTTGGGGGCGATGCTCCAGTAATACGGCTGGCCGAATTCAAAGCCGCTGCGGTTGTCGATGTTGACGTTGGGCGGCAGCAGGCCGGACTTGGGCTGGTCGCCCAGCGGGAAGCTCAGCGACGGCGCCGCCAGGATGGGCACGCCCAGGAACTGCACCGTGGCGCCCTCGGCGACGCCCTCACCCTTCTCGAAGTCCAGCTTGAGGCTTCGGGTGATCAGCACCCAGTCGCGCTTGCGCTCGCCGTCTTCCGACACCGGGCAGGTGCTGTAGGTGGCCTCATCGGCCTGCATTTTCTGTTCACCGAGAAACCGCAGGACCTTGGCGCTGCCGCTGCCGCCGGTGGTGGAGAAGAAATAGTTCGGGCTCTCCAGCTGACCTTCGAAGCGGTCGACGAACAGGCTCAGCGACGGGCCGCGCAGCACCGCGCCGTTCTGGCTCAGTTCCACATTGCCGTCGGCGGTGGCCAGATCCTGCTCATGGTCATAACGCAGGCTGCGGCTCTTGAGCAGCAGGCCGCCATAACGCAGCTGCACATCGCCTTCGGCGGTGGAGAGCTGGTCGACTTCGGAGCTGATCCGGTCGGCCTGCAGCGCCATGGCGGGGCGTACGTCCTTGCGCCGGCTCTGGTTCAGCTGTTTGGACGGCTTGAGCGCCAGCGGTTCGCCGGCGGAGTCCTGCGCGAACGCACTGGGCGCAGCGGGCAAGGCCACAGCCAGCAGGGCTGCCAGGGGCAAGGGGCGGAGTCTGAAAACCGATGAGCGCATCAAGCAGGGCGGCGTCTTGCGGAGGTCGAGGCAGCCACGCGCGAACGCGAGGCGCTGCCCAGGGTTTGTAGAATCATTATCCACGAGGCGGGCCGCCCGCCCCGCACGTCCTCCCCTCAAGCGCTCATGACCCTTTCCGTCTCGCCGGTGACCTGGCCCGATCCGCAACGTGCCCGGCAGTTCCAGGACTGGCTGGCCCCGCTGGTGGAGGCTCACGGGCTGCTGCCGGACACCCTTGTTTCCGCCAGCAGCGATGCGAGCAGCCGTCGCTACCTGCGCCTGCAGACCCGGGACGGCGGCAGCCGCATCCTCATGGATGCGCCGGCCACGCCCAATCAATTGGCGGCCTTTGTCGCGGTCGGCCAGATGATGGCGGACTGCGGCCTGCATGTGCCCACGCTGCATGCGCATGACGAGACCCTGGGCTTTGCCCTGCTGGAAGACCTGGGCAGCACCAGCTATTTGCAGGCCTTGCAGGCGGCGCAGCAGGCCGGTGAGGAAGGTCTGGCCACCGCCAGGCGACTGATGCAGGACGCGACCGCGGCACTGCTGCGCTGGCAGGCCAGCGGAAACGGCGCCACCCTGCCCCGCTTTGACGAGGCGTTTGTGCGCCGGGAGCTGCAGATCTTTGTGGACTGGTGTGTCCAGGCCCACCACGGCAAGCAGTGGACGGCGAAGCAGCAGGACTACTGGGAGCGCACCGTCACCGCGCTGGCCGCCAACATTTCGGCGCAGCCGATGGTGCCGATGCACCGCGACTACATGGCGCGCAACCTGATGGTCTGCCCGCGTGAGGATGAGGCAGGCGTCCCCGGCAAGCATGCAGACGGCAGCGGCGATGGCAACCACGGCGTCCGCCTCCCCAATCCAGGCGTCCTCGATTTCCAGGACGCGGTGCTGGGCCCCATCACCTACGACATCGGCTCCCTGCTGCGCGACGCCTTCCTCTCCTGGGACGAGGCTGAGGAGATCGATTGGGCGGTGCGTTATTGGGAAGGTGCACGCCGGGCCGGCCTGTTTGGGCTGGACGCGAGCGGCGAAGACCCGCATGAGATGGCGCAGGACTTTGGCGTGTTCTGGCGCGCGCTGGAATGGACGGTGCTGCAGCGCCACCTGAAGATCCTGGGCATCTTCTGCCGCCTGAAGCATCGGGATGGCAAGCCGCAGTACGCGCAAGACCTGCCGCGCTTCTACGCCTATGTGATCAAGACGGCGACGCGCTATGTGGAGCTGTCGCCCCTGCTGCGGCTGATGGAGGACCTGCAGCCCCAGCTGCTGCAGACGGGTTTCAGCCTGCGCTGAGCGGATCCGGCCCACGCAGAACGGACGCGCCCCCAAGCACCGTGCGCGCCGGGCTACGCCGTCAGTCCCCGCTCGGCAAGGCCTCCGCCGGCGCATCCGGCGCCGGGGCCGCTGGCCGCCAGGTCGGGCACCCCGCCGCGGCCAGCCACGGATCCTCATCCTTTCCGCCGAACACCTCCAGCAGGAAGTCCAGGAACACCCGGGTGCGTGCCGGCATGAACTTGCGGCTTGGCATGGCCGCCCACAGGGTGTAGCTGTAGAGCCGCCACTCCGGCAACACCCGCTCCAGCGCGTGCTCCATCAACGCATCTCCCGCCACAAAGGACGGCAGACCTGAGATGCCCAGGCCATGCAGGGCACAGGCGTATTTGGTGTCGGTGGAGGCGGTGGCCAGCACGGGGCGGGAGGGCATCGCAAAGAAGCTGTCCAGCGGCTCGCCGTCGCCGCCGCAGCGCTCGAAGGTCACCCCGCGCGACATCTCATGGACGGGCGGCAGCATCAGGGCGTGATCCTTGAGTTCGGACGGATGCTTCGGCCGCCCGCGCCGGGCCAGGTAGTCGGGGGAGGCGCACAGGATGACTTCCGTGCGCGCCAGCCGCCGGGCAATGAAATCCCCTTGCAGTTCCACCCGGGCGGTGATCACGGTGAGGTCGAAGCTCTCATCGAGCGCCGTGACCGGGCCCGGCACCGCCAGCTCCAGCGTCACATGCGGATAGCGGGCATGAAAACCCGCCATGTGCCGCGCCAGCTGGTGCACTGCAATGGCCGGTGGCATCAGCACCCGCAGGTTGCCGCGCGGATCGTTGACCGCGGCCGACGCCAAGGCCTCAGCTTCTTCAATGTCGGTGAGGATGCGCCGGCAGCGCTCGAGATAGGACTCGCCCACATCGGTGAGCGAGAGCCGCCGGGTGGTGCGGTTGAGCAGGCGCGCGCCCAGATGCTCTTCGAGGTCGGCAATCAGCCGTGTGACCACGGCCGGCGCCAGATCGAGGGCGCGGGCGGCGCCGGCGAGACTGCCTTCGTCGATGACGCGGGTGAACACCCGCATGGCTCTGACCTGGTCCATGCCGCTCCTCTCACCAGTGCACCGCGCCGTCCCGGGGGCCGGGACGGCCACAGGGCTTACGGATGGGCCGCGATGACCTGGGCGACGGCGGCGGTCAGGCGCTTGCCGTAAGGCACATGCAGGAATTCATTGGGGCCGTGGGCATTGCTCTTGGGGCCCAGCACGCCACACACCATCATCTGTGCGGCGGGGAAGCTCTTTTGCAGCATGCCCATCAGCGGAATCGTGCCGCCCTGCCCAATGTAGCCGACCGGCGCATCAAAGTGGGCCTGACTGGCCCGCTCCAGCGCCTGGCTGAGCCACGGCGACAGGTCCGGGGTGTTCCAGCCGTCGGCTCCGAAAGCGCCGGCACGGCCGTCCGGCACGAAGCTGACCTTGGCGTTGTAGGGGGCGTTGTCCTCCAGCAGGGCCTTCAGGCGCAGCGCGGCCTCGTTGCCGTCCACCAGCGGGGGCAGGCGCAGCGACAGCTTGAAGGCGGTGTAGGGGCGCAGCACATTGCCGGCATTCTTCAGTTCGGGGAAGCCTTCGGCCCCCACCACCGACAGCGTCGGCCGCCAGGTGCGGTTCAGCAGCACTTCCACCGGATCGGTGGTGACCGGCAGCACCGGGCCGCCGTCGCCGCCGCAGGCCCAGGGCATGCGCTTGTACACCTCATCCTTCAGAATGGCGGCGGCGGCGCGAGCCTGTTCCAGGCGGGCGCCGGGAATCTCGCAGTGGAAGCTATCCGGCAGCAGTCGGCCGGTGGCCGAGTCTTCCAGCCGGTCCAGCAGATGACGCAGGATGCGGAAGGAGGACGGCACCGCGCCGGAGGCATCGCCGGAGTGGATGCCTTCGGTCAGCACTTCCACCTTCAGCACGCCGGACACCATGCCGCGCAGCGAGGTGGTCAGCCACAGGCGGTCGTAGTCGCCGGCGCCGGAGTCCAGGCACACCACCAGGGAGACGGTGCCCAGGCGATCCTTCAGCGCGTCCACGTAGATGGGCAGGTCGAAGGAGCCGGATTCCTCGCAGGTTTCGATCAGGCCGACGCAGCGGGGACGGGGCACGCCCTGCTTGTCCAGCGCCATCAGCGCTGTCAGGGAGGCGTAGATGGCATAACCGTCGTCCGCGCCGCCACGGCCATAGAGCTTGCCGTCTTCGTACTTCGGCGTCCAGGGGCCCAGGTCATTGCGCCAGCCGTTGAATTCGGGCTGCTTGTCCAGGTGGCCGTACAACAGGATGGTGTCGGTGCTGCCCGTCTTGGTGGCCGGCAGTTCGAAAAAGATGACCGGCGTGCGGCCCTCCATGCGGATGACTTCCAGCTTCAGGCCGGGCACCTTCTTGCTTTCCACCCAGCTGGCGGCGTCCCGCACGACCTTGTCGATGTAGCCATTGGCCGCCCAGTCGGCATCGAACATCGGGCTCTTGGCCGGGATGGCGATGTAGTCGGTCAGGGCGGGGATGATTTCCTCGTCCCAGACCTGGCTGGCGTAGGCGCCCAGGGCGCTCACTTCATCGGGTTGCAGCGGCAACGACGGATCACGTGCGTTCATGAGAGGCTCCTGCGCAGCCGGTGCGGCCGCCTTGGGTACAGAGATCGGATTCTAGAAGCGGGCCGCCAACCAGGACTTCAAGCGGGCAAAGACCTGGTCCTGCTCGGGTTCGTTGAAGATTTCGTGGAACAGCGGCTCGAACAGCTCGGCTTCCACCCCGGAGCCGTCGCCGCTCTTGCGGGCCGCGGCCGCGAAGTTCGCGCTGCCGGCCGGGGCCACGCAGCGGTCAGCGCCCGCCCACATCAGCAGGGTGGGCACCGGCCAGCGGGCGGCATGGGTCATCACCGCCGGACCGGTGTCCGCCAGCATCTTGGCCAGCATCGGGGTGATGCGGTTGTGCACCAGCGGGTCTTCCTTGTAGTCCGCCACCACCTCCGGGTCGCGGGACAGCCAGGCCGGATTCAGGCCATTGCCCACCGCCACATGCGGCATCAGCGGCAGCGTGGTGGCCAGCAGGCCGCGCTGCACCAGGGACATGCCCACATCCAGGGCCGGGGAGCTGAGCACCAGCCCATCCACCAGCCGGGACCATTCGGTTGGCACCAGGGCGCCGGCCACGAAGCTGGCGGCGACCGCGCCGCCCATGCTGTGGCCCAGCAGCACCAGCGGGCCCTGGTTCATGCGGGCGTCGCTGCGGACCGCATCGATGGCGCAGGAGAGGTCGCGCTGAAGGCTGTCGGACTCCGGAATGTCGCCGCGCGGCCCGGCGGACGCGCCGTGGCCGCGCTGGTCGTAGCCCACCACGTGCCAGCCCCAGGCGTTCAGACGCCGGGCGACGTGGGTGTAGCGGCCAATGTGCTCGCCGAGGCCGTGAACGATCAGAAGGGTGCCCTGCGGACGCTGGGCGGGGTCAGCGCCCCACTCCCGCCAATGCAGGGGCAGGCCGTCGTGGCCGGTCAGTGTTCTCATAGGTGGAAGTGTAGGATCCCTCGCCATGGGTCCGTCACCTTCCAACCGCTCTGTTGCCGCTGTTTCGCCCAATGATGCGCCGAATGGGCCGTCCGTGACCGCTTCCCCTGAGGCAGACCTCCTCGTGCCGGAGGTTCAGCTGCGTCCGCCCGACCTGCGCCCCTGGCGGGACGGCGGCACCGGTGTGGACCATCTGCACCTGCGCGACTCCGGCCGCCCCGGCCCCACGGTGATGCTGGTGGCCTTGACCCACGGCAACGAGCTGTGCGGCGCGCTGGCCCTGGACTGGCTGCTGCGCCACGACGTGCGCCCCCTGCGCGGACGGCTGGTGCTGGCCTTTGCCAACGTGCAGGCCTTTGACCGCTTCGACCCCGCCGACCCCTTCGCCTCCCGGTATGTGGACGAGGACCTGAACCGGGTCTGGGACGACGCCGTGCTGCGCGGTCCGCGCCAGTCGGCGGAGTTGCAGCGTGCGCGGTCGCTGCGGCCCTTCATCGACGGTGCCGACCTGCTGCTGGACCTGCATTCGATGCAGGAACCGGGCGCCCCGGCCCTGACCATCTGCGGCATGAGCGACAAGAGCGTACCGCTGGCTCGCGCCCTGGGCCAGCCGGCGACGCTGCTGGTGGACACCGGCCATGCCGCCGGTCTGCGCCTGATCGACCGTGGCGGTTTTGCCGATCCGGCGAGCCCGCGGCAGGCGGTGCTGGTGGAGTGCGGCGCCCACTGGGAAACCGCGTCCGCCGACCTGGCCCTGGATGTGAGCCTGCGTTTTCTGCGCCACACCGGACTGGTGGACGCCGACTGGGCCACCGCGCATCTGCGGTGCCCCACGCCGGATCGCCAGCGTCTGGTGCGGGTGGGCGAGGCGGTGACCGCCCGCAGCAACGCCTTCCGCTTCACCCAGCCGGTCCATCACCTGATGGAGATTCCGAAGGCGGGAACGCTGCTGGCGGAAGATGCGGGGCAGCGCTGGACGACCCCGCACGACCACTGCGTGCTGATCATGCCGATGCTGCGGCCAGGCCGCGCCGGCCAGACGATGGTGCGGCTGGGCCGCTATGAGGACGGGCCCGCCTGAGGGGTCGGGGTCAGGGTCCGGCGCTCACTGCCGATCGAACTTGAACACCGCCATGCTGGCGCGCAGGTTGGGCAGGGTGCGCACGGCCCGTCCCGCCTGCACCCCGAAGCTGTCCAGCACCCGCAGGCCGCACTTGCGGGCCAGCACCTCGAAGTCGGCATAGGTGCCGACGCGGATGTTGGGCGTGTCATACCATTGGTAGGGCAGCACCCGGGTCACCGGCATGCGGCCGGTCAGCACCTGCAGCCGGTTGGGCCAGTGGGCGAAGTTGGGGAAGCTGACGATGCCGATGCGCCCCACCCGTGCGGTCTCGCGCAGCATGGCTTCGGTGTTGCGCAGGTTCTGCAGGGTTTCCAGCTGCAGCACCACGTCGAAGCTCTGGTCCTCGAAGATGGCCAGGCCCTCTTCCAGGTTGAGCTGAATCACGTTCACGCCGCGCTGAGCACAGGCCAGCACGTTGCTGTCGTTGAGCTCCACCCCATACCCGGTGCAGCCCTTGGTGGCCTGCAGGTGAGCCAGCAGCTCGCCAGTGCCGCAGCCCAGGTCCAGCACCCGCGATCCGGCGGGCACCAGGTCGGCGATCATCTGCATCACGGCGCGGTCGCTCATGCCCGGCCTCCCTGGAACTCGTTGGCGATGCGGTCGAAGTAGGCCTTGAGCACGGCGTGGTAGCGCGGGTCATCCAGCAGGAACGCGTCATGGCCGTGGGGCGCATCGATCTCGGCGTAGGAGACGTCGCGGCGGTTGTCCAGCAGCGCCTTGACGATCTCACGCGAGCGGGCCGGCGAGAACCGCCAGTCGGTGGTGAAACTGACCACCAGGTACTTGCACAGCGCGCTGGCGAAGGTGCGGCTGAGGTCTCCGCCGTGGGCCCGGGCCGGATCGAAATAGTCCAGCGCGCGGGTGATCAGCAGATAGGTGTTGGCATCGAAGTATTCGCTGAACTTGTCGCCCTGATAACGCAGGTAGCTCTCGATCTGGAATTCGATGTCATGGGTGGAGTAGCCCAGCTCGGCGGCGCGCATCTGACGGCCGAATTTCTGCTCCATCACATCGTCGCTGAGGTAGGTGATGTGGCCGATCATGCGGGCCACCCGTAGCCCGCGCCGCGGCACCACGCCGTGTTCGTAGAAGAATCCGTCGTGGAACTCCGGGTCGGTGATGATGGCCCGGCGGGCGACTTCATTGAAGGCGATGTTCTGCGCCGACAGGCTCGGCGCGGTGGCCACCGCGATGCAGTGGCGCATGCGCTCGGGATATCTCAGCGACCAGTCCAGCGCCTGCATGCCGCCCAGCGACCCACCCAGCACCGCCGCCAGTTGGCCGATGCCGAAGCGGTCCAGCACGCGGGCCTGGGCATCCACCCAGTCATGCACCGTGACCACCGGGAAATCCGCGCCATAGACCCGCCCGGTCGCCGGATTCAGATGCATCGGCCCGGTCGAGCCGAAGCAGGACCCGAGGTTGTTGATGCCGATGACAAAGAACTTGTCGGTGTCCAGCGGTTTGCCGGGGCCGACCAGGTTGTCCCACCAGCCTTCGCTCTTCTCCACGCCGGCATGCGTGCCCGCGACGTGATGGCTGGCATTGAGTGCGTGGCAGACCAGCACCGCATTGGAGCGGTCGTGATTCAGCGTGCCGTAGGTTTCGACCATCAGCTCGTAGTCAGCGATGCTGGCGCCACTGCGCAGCGGCAGGGGCTGATCGAACAGGAGTCGCTGCGGTGTGACGTCACCGACGGAACCCATAAAAACACCTCATCCAACAAAAAACCCGGCGCCGCTGCTTGAAGCGGAACACCGGGTTGAGGGCGCTGGGAGCGCTGGTCGGTTGTCCCCCTTTAGCTGAACTTTTTAGGCGCCCGCAAGCCGGACAAATCGGCGCCGTTCAAAAGTATAGCGGGTGTCCCGGGAATCGGGGAGGGCTGGTCGGGGCGGCCCGCTCAGCGGTGGGTGGCCGAATAGTGCATGACCTGACCGAGCGACCGCGCCCCCGGCGCATAGGCCGACATGGCGGCGCCCACCACCATCAGGAACAGCGCCGTACCGATGAAGGGCCACACGGTGCGACGGAAGGCGCTGGTAATCCAGTGCTGGCGGTCCTGCTTGCGCAGGCGGCGCAGCAGCACATAGGACAGCGCACCATCGAGCAGCACCTCCGAAAACAGCACGGGGGCGATGTAGACGACATACAGCGACGCCACCGCAATGCCGACCGCCAGGGCGATCACCACCAGCGGGATGGTGAATTCATCGGCATCGGTCACTGCGTCGGCGGCGTCCTTGGCGAGACCCAAAGAGGATCCGCCGTCGCCGCTGCTGACGGCGGGCGGGTCCAGCGGCGCGTCAAAGCGGGCGGATGCGCCGCCCCCGCCGAAGTCACCGCCCCCGCCGCTGCGCATCTGCGCCAGGCTGGGGGTGGCGTCCGGCAGCAGGTCGGTGAGGTCCGGGGCGTCGAGGTAGTCCTGGGCGTTGGTCCGCAGCCAGAGCCAGATCAGAAACAGGAAGAAGGCATAGGCGCAGGCCAGGGCGAGCGGATACCGCAGCGCCATCGACGAGACGCCCAGGTGCAGCAGCGTGAAGGAGGCCAGCAGCCCGAATCCGCCCGTCAGGGCGACCAGCAGCATCATCTGCAGCCGCGGGAAGGAGTCCCGCACCAGACGCTCCTTCAGGAGTTCAACGGCGTGGGCGCGGCGGGAGGCTGGTGTGGGTCGCAAGGTCGGACGCGGAAGGAGTCGTGGATCGGTGGTGAACGGGGGTCGATGGGCAGGCATCCCGCCAGGATCAGGCCTCCACCGATGACGCGAGACTCTAAGCGAAGCCGCGGCGGACGTGGGGGCTTTCGTCCAGGTGACTTTGGTGATGCTAAGGGCGGATGGGCTTCTGCGACCATCGGAGAAACTGCTTGCCCCCCCGTCATGGCCAACAACGACATCCATCCCAACGCACCCGCTGGCGGCGGCGGTGCGGGCGCCTTCAAGTCCGCCGGCCCGACCGGTCTGAACAGTGGTAACGACGCCTGGAACCGGCCCGGTCCCCTGGGGGTGGACGCCAAACCGGCCGAGGCGCTGAAGATCAGCGGCCTGATCGCCGCCGGCGGGCCCCTTTCCGCGGGCACCATCAGCGCGGTCAACAAGGCGGCGGACAAGACGCCGGACCGCTGGAAACGCTATGTGGCCTATGCCGATATCGTGAAGGTGGGCGGTTCGCTGGCCTGGCGGGCCAACAACCCTGGCAACCTGCGCGACGCCAGCACCAAGATCAGCAGCGTGACGGGAGCGATCGGCAAGTTCGCCGTGTTTGCCACCCTGGCAGACGGCCACGCCGCCCAGCGCGCCCTCTACCTGAACCGATATGGCGACATGGCGGTGAAGGACGCGATCAACAAGCTGACGCCGCCCAACGAAAACGACACCAAGAACTATCTGGCGGAATTGACCAGGGCCGGTGTGGACATCGACAAGGATGTCAAATCCCAGATCGACGTCCTGATGAAGGCGGTCGAGGCCAATGAAGGCCTGATTCCCGGCATTGAAGTGAAGAGGGTTCCGTGAAGAAGTGGATGCGCTTGTCCTTGTTGACCGCCCTGCTGATGGGGTCGCTGGCGGCTCAGGCGGGTTCGGCCGCTCCGGCGGCATCGAACACCCAGGGCGCCCTGGCCGCCGCGGCGCCACAGGCCGCCCAGGAAGCGAGCCTGGGATGCCAGCGGCTGAGGATTGCGCTGGCCCCCGGCCTGACCGCCCAGGTGGTGGCGCGTGACTGGCAGAGCGGCGAGCCTCACACCGAACCTCCCGCATCCCTTCAACTGGTGGGATGCGACGGCCACGTGCTGTCTCAGTTGCCGCTGTCGGCCCCGCTGGCACAACTGGATCCCCGCCCGCTGCGTGGCGCGCCGCATCCGACCTTTCTGGTCTCGGCCGATTTCACGCAAGAAGCGGGCAGCTACAACGGCCCTGTGACCACGGCGGTGGAGGTGGTGTCCAACCGGCTGCAGGTGGCGATGGCCCACCCGGTCAAGGCGAACGCCGAGGCCGAGGGCAAGGACAAGGGCAAGGGCAAGCCATTGCCCATTCAGTTGGCCCAGACCCTGAAGGCGGCTTGGCAGCGTGTGGAGGGGCCCTCCGCGGACGCCCTGCTGGTGGTGCGCAGCCAACCCTCGGGCGGCGACTTCCGTACGACCTACTCACGCTACGAGGTGGTGGGCAAGGCCTGGCGGGTGACCTCGCGATCGGAACCAGGCCTTTGGGAGTCCGAAGGCGACTTCCCGGCTGTGTCGTCATTCCCCAGGTGAGGGGTCTGCACTGAAAGGCTTGCCCAGAAAAAACCCGCGAGAACCTCAAGGTCGTCGCGGGTATCTATGAGACGTCGCAGAGACGTCACTGAGACGTCGGCAGAACGTCGGTGATGGACAGGCCGACTCGGCGGTCAGCCCGCCTCATCACGGCGCCAGGCACAGGCAATGCACGATCGACTTCACCGGCGCGCGGGTGCCCCCCGCCTTCGTGTCCGGCTGCGCCTGTTCCGCCAGCCAGGTGATGTCGGTCTGCGCTTCCTTCAGCGGTGCCGGCAATTGCGGCACACCGCCCAGCGCCCGCAGCATCTCGGCGCGCACGGTCGGTGCCGCCGTCTCGGTCACGCCGGAGATCAGGCGCTCCAGCGTGCTGCGCTCCGCTTCCACATACTTCACCGACGGATCGTCGCCCAGGTTGGCCCGCTTGGCGGCACTGGCCACGGCATCCTTCATCAGGCCCATCTTGTCCACCAGACCGCGTTCCAGCGCCTGCGAACCGGTCCACACGCGACCCTGGCCCACGGCGTCGATCTGCGCGGCGCTCTTCTTGCGGGCTGTCGCAGCACGGCCGGTGAATTCGGCATAGGTGTGTTCGATGGACGACTGCACCACCGCCGCCAACCGTGGATCCAGCGGACGACGCGGATCGTAAGCGCCAGCCAGCCAGGTCGTGGTGTAGCCGCCGGTGTGAATCGACAGCTTGTCCATCAGCTTTTCGCCGGTCGGCAGCATGCCCACCACGCCGATGGAGCCGGTGATGGTGGACGGGTCCGCAATCACTTCGTCCGACGACATCGAGATCCAGTAGCCGCCTGAGGCCGCCACACCGCCCATGGACACCACCACCGGCTTGCCGACCGCGCGGGTCAGCTCCAGTTCCCGGCGCACCAGTTCCGAGGCAAACGCGCTGCCGCCCGGCGAGTTCACGCGCAGCACCACCGCCTTGATCTTGTCGTCCTGACGGGCCTGACGGATCAGGGCCGAGGTCGAGTCGCCGCCGATACGACCCGGTGCCGCCTGGCCATCCACGATCTCACCTTCCGCCACGATGATGCCGATCTGGCCTTCCGGCTTGGGCAGCTTCGGCGACAGCTGGGCCGCATAAGCACCCATGGGAATGGCGCGCAGCTGCTTGTCGTCCTTGGCGCCGCGCTGCTCCAGCAACTGGTCCACCTGGTCACGGGTTTTGAGGCCGTCCACCAGCTTTTCCTGCAGCACCAGCTTGGCGGTGTCACCATTCACCGCGGCCAGACGCTGCGGCAGTTCTTCGATGGCCTTGGCAATCGCGCCCTTTTCCAGCTTGCGCGCCTGTTCGACATCCATCTGATAACGGGCCCACAGCTCGTCATACAGATAACTTTCGGCCTCCATCGACGCCTGCGACGGCGCATTCGCGAAATAGGGTTCGGCGAAGTTCTTGTAGGTGCCCACACGCATCACGTTGGCCGAAATGCCGACGCGGTCCAGCGCATCCTTGTAGTAGTTGCGATAACGCCCGTAGCCTTCGATCATGACCGTGCCCATCGGGTGCACATACACCTCGTTGGCCTGCGCGGCGAGGTAGTAGCTGCGCTGGTCATAGCTGTTGGCAAAGGCCACCACCGGCTTCTTGCTTTCCTTGAAGCGGGTCAGCGCGGCCTGCAGTTCATGCAGCGTGGCGGGCGAGGCACTGCCCATGTGGTTCAGGTCCATGAAGACCTGAACGATCTTGTCGTCCTTGGCGGCGGCATCCAGCACGGCCAGCAGGTCGCGCAGACGGGTCTGGGCGCGGCTTTCGCCCTGGATCTGGGCCATGGCCTGGTCCCGGGCCGAACCGGAGAACTGCTCCACCACGTCGCCCTGGATGTCCAGCACCAGGGTGGTCTGCGATTGCAGGGTCTTGCCCTTGGAGAAGATCGCCCACAGCAAGGCGATCAGCAGAATCAGGAACAGCAGATTCAGCACCACCCGGCGCGTGCCGTCCAGCAGCCACCAGGCGCCCTTGAAGACGCGCCCGATCGGCGAGAACACAGCTTTCAGTCCCATTCAATCCTCCCTCGAGATGACACGCCTTACGCAAGGCGCAACCGGCTGATTGTGGCCCCAGAATGCCTCAGGGGAACAGTCCGTGCCACAGGTCATGGGCACGCGGTGGGGGAGGATGCAGACGCGTCAGGTCGACGACGGCGGGACCGTGTCCTGGAAGCTGCTGCGGGCCATCAGCTTCTCGAAGTGACGCGCCAGATTGGGATGGTTCGCACGCCAGTCGATGGCGGGAAAACGGAAGTCCAGATAGCCGAGGGCACAGCCCAGCGAGATGTCCGCCAGGGTGAAGTGGTTGCCGGAGCACCAGTTCTTCTCGCCCAGCCCGTGACCCATGGCCTGCAGCGAGGCATGCACCTTGGCCATTTGCCGCTGCACCCAGGCGGGGCTGCGCTCCGCATCGGTGCGGCCGCTCCAGGTCTCTTCCAGCCGTGCGGCGACGCAGGCATCCAGCAGGCCATCGGCCAGCGCTTCCCAGGTGCGCACTTCGCAGCGCTCACGGCCGCGCTCAGGAATGAGCCGGCCCACCGGCGACAGGGTGTCGACATATTCGACGATCACCCGCGAATCGAACACGGCGCCGGTGATCGAGTCCTGGCCTTCCATGACCAGGCACGGCACCTTGCCTAATGGATTGACCTTGAGGATGCTGTCGCTGCCCCAGACGTCCTCCAGCTCCAACTGATAGTCGAGCTTCTTTTCCGCCATGACGATGCGGACTTTGCGGACATAGGGACTGGTGAGTGAACCGATGAGTTTCATTCGTATCCGGACCAACAACCTCGGGATGCTGGGTCTGATTCTAGCGATTCGCTTGTCTGGACTGAGGCCGCGAAACAACGACCCTCATGCACCCATTCAGGTGGCTTGTCGCCTTTACCGGGGGGACGCACACTGCTGCGCCGCCGGACCGGGCTGCCTACACTCGGGCCATGAACACCACCGACTCCAGCTACGTGCTCTACGGCACCCGGCGCTCTGGCTCGGCCATTGCGGAAATCGCCCTGGACTGGTGCCGCCAGCCCTACCGGGTCGTGCATGCGTCCTCCTGGGAAGACCAGTCGGCGCGGGATGAACTGAAAAAGCTCAACCCCCTGATGCAGATTCCGACGCTGCGCACACCTAGCGGCGCGGTGCTGACCGAGAGCGCGGCCATCCTGATGCATCTGGGCCTGCGTTGTCCGCAGGCCGGGCTGCTTGGCAGCAGCGACGATCAGCGGGATCAGATCCTGCGCGGTCTCGTGTTCATCGCCGCCAACTGCTACAGCCAGATCACCATCATCGACTACCCCGAGCGGTTCACCACCAGTGAAGCCGAGGCCGAGCGTGAGGCGGTGAAGCAGGGGGCGACCCAGCGCTTGCACCTGCACTGGGCGATGTTCGCGGATCAGTTCCCCGGCCGCCCCTGGCTGAGCGGCGAGGCGCCGGGCGCACTGGATGCGATGGCGGTGATCGTGTCCCGCTGGTCAGGCTCGCGGGCCTATCTGGAGCAGCACCGGCCGGAGTTCCTGGCGGTACTCAAGCGCATCGAGGCGCTGCCGGAAGTGGCCGCGGTGTTGGCGCGCCACTGGGGCTGAGCCTCCGGATCAGGCATCCGGGATCAGGCCGGGGCTGAGGCTGAGGCTGAGTCCCTGACCAGGGTCCAGCCCAGGCTCAAGCCCAGGTTCAAGCCCAGGTTCAAGCGCTCGCCCAGGGCGACGGCGCCCCGACTGCGGCCTGCATCTGCGGCAACAGCCGCACATGGGTGTAGCGCGCGGGACGGGTCATTGCCACGCCGTCCTTCGCAGACGCCGAAGCGGCATCGGCGGTCACTTCGGTGAAGCCGCAGCGGGACCAGAAAGCCGCCGACTGGCTGCTTTCGCAATTGACATGCAGACGGCTGAAGTGGCCCTGGGCACTCGCCAGCACCGCCCCCACCAGCCGCCGCGCCAGACCGTGCCCGCGCCAGCCGGGATGCACAAAGAAGCGCCGCATCCGCCCGGTCCCCGGACGGCCCGGTGCCGGCTCCACATTCATGCCGCCGACGGCAATGACGAAACCACGGGCATCCAGCCAGGCCCACAGCGACTCGCCGGGCTGGTCGTAGCGGTTGGCACCGCTGCGCCACTCATCCATCAAGCGGCTCAGCATGCGCCAGCCTTCCGCCTCGGCAGCGGCCAGCAAGGGTGCCCACGCGAGGGGCTCGATCTGATGCACACGTGTCAGGCGCGGTGCGACGCCATCGGAAGCCAGGGAGGCCATGAAACGGACGTGATAACCAGCGGTTGAAACAGGAAAGAGCGGATTAAGCAGCAAGCCCACGTCCCTCACATCCGGGACAACCCTGGCGCCCCGCCCCACCGCCGTGCCTTCTGCACAGGGCGGCGGGGCAGCGCACATCACCGCGGCGGTTGCGGCCGGTGCGCCGCATCCGGCTGGGCCAGCCAGGCCTTGAGTTCCGGCACGCGCGGGTGGCTCGGCGACAACTCGATGAAGCTGGCGTAGGCCGCCTGCGCCTCCTTGTCCTCACCGGCCAGCAACAACGCATCACCCAGGTTCAGATGGGCCAGCGAGCGGCTGCCGTCCATCTCGATGGCGCGGCGATACCAGCGCGCCGCCTCTACCGGCTTGTTGCGCTTGAAGTAGATGAAACCCAGGTTGTTGGCGGCCAGCGCGAACTTGGGTTGCAGCTTCAGCGCCTCGGTGAAGGCGGCTTCCGCTTCGTCGTACCGGCGCTCCTTGTAGAGCTGCAGACCGCGGTCGTTGGCCCGCTGTGCGGCCACACGCGCACTCACCGGAGCGGCCGTGGCACTGGTGGCAATGGCGGTGTCCTTGCCGTCCAGGCCCTTGACCGTCACCTGCACCGCCGCTGCACTGGCGGCGGGACCGGCGCCGGACGGCGTACCGGTGGTGCTGCCCGGCACCGCACTCGCGGCGGCCAGCGGCTGCAACTGGGCATTGCGGGCGTCGTCCGCACGTTTGGCCAGGGCGCTCGCCTGTGCATCCAGCTGGGTGCTGGTGGTGCTCAGTGCCTGCTCCGGCGCGGAGGCCAGCTCGAAGATGAACTCGCCGCCTTCCGATCCCGGCAGGCTGCCGAACGCAGGCGTCTGATGGGCAATCGCGGACACAGCCGGCGCCACGTAGGCGGCCAGTTCGGTGGCGGTGATCAGTCCGTCGCCGTTCAGGTCGGCCTTGCCGGACAGCGCCTGCAGCAGGGTCCAGGTGAAGACCGAATGACCGCCTGGACCGTCGTCCGCCACCTGCTGGTCCGCACCGCCGGCCGTCATCATCTGACGGCCGAGTCGGCGGGCGTTGTCGCGGATGAAGTTGTTGCTCACCGGCGCGCCGCCACGGGTCAGGCCCAGGCCCGAGTAGCAGGCATCGATGATGAAGAAGGCATGCTTGGCGGGCAGGGCCTCGCTCAGCTCCTGCAGCTGCGGCATGGCGATGGCATCGGTCTGCAGATCGTCGGTGCCCGCATCCACCGGGATGATGTAGCCGACATCCCGGCCACTGGGCAGCCGGCGCGTGCTGCCGTGACCGGCGAAGAACACAAACACCCGGTCGTCCCGCTTGACGCGCGGCTGCCCGGACTTGTCCCGGGCCAGGCCGTTGAGTGCGCGCAGGATGTTGGCGCGGGTCGCGTCCCCATCGGTCAGCGTGGTGATGTTCTCCGCGCGAAAGCCGAATTGCGATTGCAGCGTGTCACGCAGGGCTTGCGCGTCCCGCACGGCGTGCTGCAGGCGCGGCCAGCGCTGGTACTGGTCGATGCCAATCACCAGCGCGTAGCTGTCGCGGTAGAGATTCGCACCGGTCAGGTCTTGCGCGGGCGCTTCGGTGGAGGCCGTGGCCGCGACGGGCTCGATCTTCCCATCCTTCCAGGTGGCGAAACGGTAGCCCTCGGCCTTCAACTGGTCCAGCACCAGCGGCAGGGCTTCCACCGTTCGCGCATGGATGTCGTGGAACAGCACGATGCCGCGCTGCTGCTTCGACAGCTCGTTCATCACCCGGGCCGCAATCGATTTGGGAATCGGGTCGGACCAGTCCAGCGAGTCGACGTTCCACATCATCGACCGCAGCTTCAGGCCTTCGATCACCCCCAGCGCGTTGTCGGTGCGGGCGCCATAGGGAAATCGAAACAGCGGCTGGCCGGCACGGCCAGCGGCGTCGAGCAGTGCTTCGGTCTGGCTGGCTTCCTGCTTGACCTGATCGAGCTGGAACTTCGACATCACCCCGTGGGTGAAGCTGTGATTGGCAATGGGATGGCCCGCCGCGAGCACCCGCTTGGCCACCTGCACACCGGGGCCGGGCTTGATCTGGCCCTTCGCGTCGACGCTGCCGAGGTTGCGGCCCAGTTCGAAGAACACGGCCGGGGCCTGGTAGCGCTTGAGGATCTCCAGGATCTCGTCGGTGTAGCGGGGATGCGGGCCGTCATCGAAGGTCAGCAGCACCGTCTTGGGCGGCAGCGCACGGCCGAAGAGCTCCCGCTCTTCCTTGCTCGGACCACGCGTGACGGCTGCGGTCGCCGTCTGCGTGCCGGGGGCGGTGGCGCCATGACCGGCACCGGACGCCGCGGCTTGCGCGCTCTCGGCCGCTGCTTCGGTCGCGGCGCCTGCCGCGGCCGTGCCGGCATTGTTGCTGTCCGACGGCCGCGCGGCCAGGTCCGGCAGGATGGTCGCGTAGTCCTTCAGGATGCCTTCGCGGGTGTAGATCGTCTTGAGCTTGGCCACATAGTCGGTCCACTTCTCGCGCTTGAGCGTGATGCCGCGCTGGGCGAATCGGCCAAAGGTGTCCCGCAGTTCCTGCTCATACGCCTGCTCCACTTCCGCCAGCACCGCCAGGTCCTCATGGGCGCGCTTGGCCAGCTTCAGGCCCGAGATGCTCTGCGAGGTCGAGAAGTTCTGTTCGAGCTGCGTCAGGAATTCCTTGAACGCCAGCCGGTCGGCGTCGAACCAGCCCGGCTCGGTTTCGATGCGGTCGAGCAACTGGCTCAGGGCTGCGAGACCGGCAGGATCCTGTCCCTGCGCCGTGGCGGTGGCCACCAGCGTCTGCAGGCTGTCCTGCATGTCGTGGAACAGCAGCAGGCCGACGCTGCGCACGGCGTCGCGCTCGGACGCCTTCAGGGCGGCCTCGCCGTCCATCAACACGATCATCTGGCGATACCGGGCCAGCAGCTGGTCCGACTGGGTGATCAGCGTGGCGCTGGCCGTCGGGCTGGCGGAGGCGGCCACCGCGGGCGTCGGGCTGGAAGCAGCGGTGTCCGACGGCTTCTGGCAGGCCGTCATCAGCGCCGCCGTGCCCAGGCCCAGCACGACCAGAGCCGCGGCGCGCAGGGCGGCCGCGGGGCCGGTGGCGGCGGTTCGTTCGTGCGCGGACCTCATGGCGCCGCTGGCCGGCGTCACACCGGGTGCCTGATTCAAGCTGATCCTCAACCTCATCCCATCCCTCATGCAAGAACGTCTGGACTGCCGGGCTATTGGCCGGACTGCTGGCGGGGCTATTGTCACGGCTGCGCAGGCGGGCGGCGGCGCGACGCCGGCCCACGGCGTGCGGATGCCACAGGTCGGCTCTGTAGAATCTGCGGGTTTGCCCCAGCGAAGGCCTTGAGCCGCATTGCCATGAATCTCTCCGCCCTTACCGCCCTGTCGCCCCTGGACGGCCGCTATGCCTCGCGCATGGGGACGCTCCGTCCGCTGCTGTCCGAGTTCGGTCTGATGCACCGTCGCGTCCAGGTGGAGATCGAGTGGTTCATCGCCCTGAGCGATGCGGGCCTGGCCGAATTCAAGCCGCTGTCCGACGCCTCCCGCACCTTCCTGCGCGGCCTGGTGAGCCAGTTCAGCGAGACCGATGCCCAGGCCATCAAGGACATCGAAAAGACGACCAATCACGACGTGAAGGCGGTGGAGTACTGGATCAAGCAGCAGTTCGCCGGCAAGGACGAACTGCAGGCCGCAGGTGAATTCGTCCACTTCGCCTGCACCAGCGAAGACATCAACAACACCAGCCACGGCCTGATGCTGAAGGCGGCCCGCGAGCAGGTGATCCTGCCGGCGCTGGACAAGGTCATCACCAAGCTGACCGAGATGGCCCAGGCCATGGCGGCGGCGCCGATGCTCAGCCGCACCCACGGCCAGACGGCCAGCCCGACCACGGTGGGCAAGGAAATCGCCAACGTGGTGGCCCGGCTGCGCCGGGCGCGCACCGTCATCGCGGACGTCAAGCTGCTGGCCAAGATGAATGGCGCCGTCGGCAACTACAACGCCCACCTGTCGGCCTATCCCGAGACCGACTGGGAGACGTTCAGCCAGCGCGTCATCGAGCAGCAGCTGGGCCTGACCTTCAACCCCTACACCATTCAGATCGAACCGCACGACTACATGGCCGAGCTGTTCGATGCGGTGACCCGCGCCAACACCATCCTGATCGACTGGTCGCGGGACGTGTGGGGCTATGTGTCGCTGGGCTATTTCAAGCAGCGGACCAAGGCCGGTGAGATCGGCTCGTCCACCATGCCGCACAAGGTCAATCCGATCGACTTTGAAAATGCGGAAGGCAACTTCGGACTGGCCAATGCGGTGCTGACCCACCTGAGCCAGAAGCTGCCGATCAGCCGCTGGCAGCGGGACCTGACCGACTCCACGGTGCTGCGCAACATGGGTGTGGCACTGGGGTATGCATTGCTGGGTTACGACTCGCTGAGCAAGGGTCTGGACAAGCTGGAGCTGAACCCGTCCGCGCTGGAATCGGATCTGGATGCGGCCTGGGAAGTGCTGGCCGAGCCGATCCAGACGGTGATGCGCCGCTATGCGCTGCCCAATCCGTATGAGCGGCTGAAGGAGCTGACGCGCGGCAAGGCGATCACCGCCGAAGCCATCCGCGAATTCGTGCAGGGTCTGGAGCTGCCGGACGCGGAGAAGCAGCGCCTGCTGGCCATGAGCCCGGCCACCTACACCGGCAAGGCGGAAGATCTGGCACGTCGGATTTGAGGTCGGCGCGATCGCGGGTGGCCCCCGCTGCCCGTGATCCCACGTGTGCAATGCCCGGCGCCGCGCCGGCAAAAAGAAAGCTGCCCTGGAGGCAGCTTTTTTCATTCTGCGGGTGGAGGATCCCCATGAAAAAAGGGCGGTGCCTCGGACAAGGCACCGCCCAGCACCGTCCGGATTTGGGGGAGGGAGAGGAACGTCGCTCAGGAGCGATCCGGACGGGCTGATGCCGGGTCAAGGCATCAGAACACGGTTCTGGCTTCAACCGATCCGCAGGTCCCGCGAATCGGCTCAGGGTTCAGATCAGGTCAGGCCCGATCAGAACTGGTAGGCCACGCCCACGCCCAGGCGGTCCACCTTCTTGTTGAAGCCATTGGCGTCCGGCATGTTGTTGTAGCGGGTGGCTTCCGCACGCAGCGACACGTTCTTGGTCAGCGCGTAGTCCACGCCCACACCCAGCTTCAGACCGGTCTTGTCTTCGTCGCCCAGGCCGGCCGAGTAGTCACGCTGCGCGTAAGCCACACCCACCTTGCCGTAGATGCCGAAGTTGTTGCCCAGCGGGGCGCGGGCAATGCCGTCCAGCGAGTAGACCTTGTTCTTGGCGCTCACGCCGCCGAAGTCCACCTTGCCGAGGTCGGTGTAGGCCGCTTCGACAGCGAAGTTTTCATTCAGCTTGTAGCCACCGAAGATGCTGTAGCTGTCGCTGGAACGCTTCTGGGCGTTGCCGTCGACACGCTGGCTCGCCTTGCCGACGTCTCCACCGATGTAATACGGGGTGTCAGCTGCCATCGCCAGGCCCGAACCCAGGGTCAGCGCCACGGCGGCAGCCGCCAGCAGGCCAGCCTTCTTGCCTTGGGACACGACGGTGTTGTTGTTCTTGCGGTTCATGAGGACTCTCCTTCAGAGCTGAGCGCCTGACGCGTGATGCGTCGCAGCGCTTGGGTTTCCTGTCGGTGTGCGCCTCCGGGAGATCCGGTGGGGTTCGCGTTCGACATGGGCCTTATTCTGAGAATCCGGGTTCTCCCTGTCTGTGGCGCCTGTTGAGGCGGTTTGTGACGGTTGTTGACAGCGCACGGCAACGGGCTTTGCATAGCTTCACGCAAGCCCTGGCCCCGGCGATGGCCAGCGGCCCACCAGGCTCATCCAAGCAGGCGAAGGCGCTGGAAGCACGAAGGAAGCGGCTGCGGGACGTCAGGGCCCGTCCACCGGCCAGTGCAGCAGCAGCCGCGCGCCACCGAGGCGCGGCGCCTCGCCGAGCCGTGCCTGCCCGCCATGCGCCTGCGCCACATGACGCACGATCGACAGCCCCAGGCCGAAGCCGCGGGTGCCTGTGCGGGGATTCTTCTCCAGCCGCTTGAAGGGCTCGAACGCCGCCTCACGCAGCGCCGGCGCGACGCCCTCTCCGTCGTCATCGATCGCCATCCACAACTGCCCCGCTTCCGACCACGCCGACAGGTGGATGCGTGTACGCGCATGACGCGCCGCATTGCGCAGCCCGTTGCGCAGCGCATAAGGCACCAGCTTCGGATCGAAGGAGACCTGCTCGGGCAGCCGCACGTCCATCTCCAGCAGCTTGCCGTCCAGCAGCGGCTCCAGGGACCGGGCCTCCTGCGTCAGCAACGCACCCAGATCGCCGCGAATCAGCTCCGGCTGCATCGCGCCCATGTCCATGCGGGCAGCGGTGAGGCTGGCGTCGATCAGCGCGTCGAGTTCATCGATGTCCCGCTCACAAGCCTGCACCGCCTGCTCACGCGCGTCACGGTCTTCTTCGTCCACCAGCGCATCGATCGCAAAGCGCAGCCGCGCCAGCGGCGTGCGCAGTTCGTGCGACACGGCGCCGGTCATTTCCCGCTGCGTCGCCAGTGCCGTCGCCAGGCGCTCCAGCATGGCGCGGCTCGCCACCACCACCGGCGCGAACAGCCGGCTTTGCAGCACCGGCAGCTCGGTGTCCAGCCGGCCGGCGCCCAGCCGCTCGGCCGCGCGCTGCAGGCCACGCAGGTCCCGCCACAACGGACGCAACTGCCACCACGCCAGCACCGCCACGGCCAGTGCAAGCACCACCGCCACGGCGAGCTGCGACGCCAGTTCCTTGGGCAGCTCACCAGCGCGGCGCGAGTCCAGCGGACCGAGCAGCAGCAGTTGATCCGGCTCGCCGGGAATCGCAGCGTAGATGCGGCGGTTGAAGCCGGTGACGATCACCTCCCCGCGCGCCAGCTTGCGTCGCTGCTCAGCGGAGAGCCTGCTGTCCACCGCCGGAATCAGCCGCACCGGATAGTCGAACTGCGCGTCCAGTTCCCGCACCCGTTCGCGGCGGGCGGACGGGTCCAGCGGCCCCAGGTCTTTCACCAGCAGATCGACCGTGCCGCGCATGAAGCTGCGCACATAGTTGTCGGTGACTTCGGAAGCGCCGATCAGCACCAGCCCTTCCACCAGCAGCGCCAGGGCCAGCACCGCCAGCCCCAGACCCAGGGCGATGCGCAGCAGCGAAGCGCGCAGCGTCAGGCCGGCCATCAGTCCATGGCGAACAGATAACCCTGCCCGCGGACCGTCTTGATGCGTGTGGGGGAATGGGCGTCGTCCCCGATCTTCTTGCGCAGGCGCGAGATGCGCGCATCGATGGCGCGATCCAGCCCGTCGAATTCGAGGCCTCGCAGGCTCTGCATGATGTCGTCGCGGCTCACCACCTGACCGGCGCGCTGCGCCAGGAAGGTCAGCAGTTCATATTCGGCGGTGGTGAGCGGCACCGGCTCCCCATTCAGACGCAGTTCGCGGGATTGCGGCAACAGCGTCAGCGGCCCGAAATGCATCGCCTCGCCCAGGGGCGGGACGGCTGGCGCGGCATCGCGCCGCAGCAGCGCCTTGATGCGCGCCAGCAGCACGCGAGGCGCCACTGGTTTGGTGATGTAGTCGTCGGCGCCACCTTCCAGGCCCAGCACCTGGTCGATGTCGTCATCGCGGGCGGTGAGCATGACGATGCGACCGGTGAAGTCCCGGCGCAGGTCACGCAGCACATCGAAGCCGTCCTTGCCGGGTAGGTGACCATCGAGCAGGATCAGGTCGAACGGCTCCTGGCGGGCCAGTGCTTCGCCGGCCAGACCGTCGCCGCTGACGGTCACCGCATAGGCGGACTTCCGGAGGGCATCGGCCACCAGCTGGGCCAGTCGTTCATCATCTTCAATCAGCAATATACGGGCTACGGCATCCATGGCCGCAAGCATAGGCGAGCTGGCCATTTCGTGCGTGCGACGGGCATTCCGCTTGCGCCACCTGCACCACGTGCGCCACGCATCCCACTTACCCCACTTACCCTACGCACCCCACGCACCCCACGCGCACCACGCGCACCAGGCCCCCCTCGCGCAAGGCGCTTACGGCAGATGAAAGCGCCAGCCCAGCGGGGTGGGCACGGCCTGCAGGTCCGGATCCTCGGCCTGCCCGGCGTACTGGCGCACCAGCGCCCGGTAGGCCGATTCGGAGAAGTCCTCGCGTCCGGTCGCCCAGCGCGCCGACACCTCCGGCGTCACGCAGGCGCTGAAGGTGCACGCCCGGTCCGGTCGGGTCAGCGCATCACGCCAGCGCAGGCGCAGGGCGGCCAGATCCGCCATGTCATCTGCCGGCCGGGGATCAGTCCATTCAAACACCCGGGAGAGCCCTTCATGCGCCTGGGTCTGATGCACCCCCTGGTCCTGCAGGCCGATGGCTAGCAGCACCTTGGCCGAAGCGAGATTCTCCGGACCCGTGGTGCCCATCACCTGTCGCATGCCCAGCACGGTGCGGCAGTACTCGAAGGTGGCGGCCGCCGCCTCCCGGGCGTAGCCCTGACCCCAGTGGCGGGTCAGGAGGCCGTAACCGATGTCCGGATGGTCCAGCCCGTCGCGCTTGATCACCCCGCACAGGCCGAGAAACTGTCCATCTTTCAGCCGCTCCACCGCCCAGAAGCCATACCCCAGGTGCCAGTAGCGGGCCATCAGCCGCAGCTTCAGCCATTCCACCGCCTGCGCCTCGGTGCGCACTTCCGAGTCGTAGATGTTGGCGATCCAGCCCGGATCGTTCAGCAACTCGAGAATCTGCGGTGCATCCGATGTCGCAAACCAGCGCAGCCGCAGCCGGGCTGTCCTCAAGACCTCCATGCCATCTCCCCCACGTCGGTGATGGGGCCCATCATCCCTGAAATTTCCGGCGCCTCGCAGGCACAATATCGCCCATGAAATTCCTGGACCAACTGCGCGCGGCCGAGCGCCTGAACGATTCGCTGCTGTGCGTCGGCCTGGATCCCGATCCGGCCAAGTTTCCCACCCACTGGAAGGGCGACGCGGGCCGCATCTACGACTTCTGCGCCGCCATCGTGGACGCCACCAAAGACCTGGTGAGCGCCTTCAAGCCGCAGATTGCCTACTTCGCCGCGCATCGCGCCGAGGACCAGCTGGAACAGCTGATGGCCCACATGAAGCGCACCGCGCCGCAGGTGCCCGTCATCCTGGACGCCAAGCGCGGTGACATCGGCGCCACCGCCGAGCAATACGCCCGGGAAGCCTTCGAGCGCTACCAGGCCGATGCGGTGACGCTCTCGCCCTTCATGGGCCGCGACAGCGTCGAGCCCTACCTGCGTTATCCGGACAAGGGCGCCTTCCTGCTGTGCCGCACTTCCAATCCGGGCGGTGACGACTGGCAGATGCAGCGTCTGGCCGACCAGCCCGGTCAGCCGCGTCTGTTCGAACACCTGGCCCGCCTGGCCCAGGGCGACTGGAACCTCAACGGCCAGCTCGGCCTGGTGGTGGGCGCCACCTATCCGCAGGAGATCGAGCGGGTGCGCGCGCTGGCGCCGGACCTGCCACTGCTGGTGCCGGGCGTCGGCGCCCAGGGCGGCGATGCGCAGGCCACCGTGGCCGCGGGCTGGCGGGTGTCGCAAGGTGGCGGCACGGTGATCGTGAACTCGTCGCGGGCGGTGCTGTATGCCTCGGCCGGCGAAGACTTCGCCGCCGTGGCCCGCCGCGTCGCGCAGGCGACACGCGCCTCACTGCGTCCCGCCTCGCCCCCCGCCGCCGGCTGACCCCTCGGGCCGTTCCCGGCGCGTCCAGACGCGGGCGGGGTGACTGCGCGCCGCCAATTAATTGGCACAAACCCACAGCGCGCGCGCCGGACCGTGGTTTTCGGGGTTCGGCCCTCATCCAGTTTCACCGCGCGTCGCCGAGACTTCGTAACCGGACGTCACAGGTCCGGATCAACAACGTTGGGCGACAAGGGTGAGCAAGGATTCTCAGGACGATCTGAGCAGTCTGGTCGGACAGGAGCTGCCGCATGGCGACCGCCTGCCGACCGCGCTGCAATGGCGCGCGGCGCGGCTGTTCATTGCCGCGTGTGTGGTGCTGTCCGCCCTGGCGGGCCTGCTGCTGGCCTTCAGCATCCAGCCCGTGGAGCCCTGGTCGGGCCTGGTGCCTCCGCTGGTGGCCCTCACCACCACCGTGACCGGTCTGGCCCTGCTCTGGCGCCTGCCGACGCTGCGGGTGCAGGGCGCCATGCTGCTGATGCTGGCGCTGGCGCTGACCTTGGCGCTGTCGGTGGCGGTGTCGCGGCATCAGGGCGTCGGCGCGCAGTCGCTGGGCATCATGGGGCTGATGGTGGCGCTGGCCACCGGCACGATCGGCCTGGGCGCCGGACTGACCATCTTCGGCCTGGCCGTGGCCATCCTGGGGGGGCTGGCCTCGGCGGAACTTGGCGGATGGTTGCTGGCCCACCCGCCGGCCGCGAGCCTTGAAAGCCGTCTGCTGACCCAGGGCATCCTGCTGCTGACCGGTCTGGTGGTGGGCCTGGGCACCTCGAAGCTCATCCGCCGCACGCTGCAGGAAGTCGGCGATCGCCATGCCCGTTTCCGCCATCTGCTGACGATGGCCGCCGACTGGTACTGGGAGATGGACCGTCAGTACCGTTTCACTCATCTGGCGGAACATCAGCCCGGCGCGTCCGGCCTGTCCCTGGGCAGCCGCCTGGGACGTGCGCCCTGGGAGGTCGAGAACCTCGGCCTCTCCGATGAGGACATGGACGCCCACCGCGCCGATCTGGAATCCCACCGCCCCTTCCGTGCGCTGATGATGCGCCGCACCGCGGAAGACGGCACGCTCCGCCATGTGTCCGTCAGCGGCGAACCCCGCTTCGATGCCAAGGGCAACTTCCGCGGTTACTGGGGCGTGGGCCGCGACGTCACCGACGAGGTGCAGACCGAGCAGGCCATGCTCGCCACCGAGACCCGCTACCGCGAGCTGTTCCGCCGCTCGCCCTCGCCGCTGGTACTGCACCGCTGGGGCCGGGTGATGGATGCCAACCCCGCCGCCATGGCGATGTTCGGCTACACCCAGCGCTCCAGCATGATCGGCCAGGACCTGTTCTCTCACTACGAGCCCGGGGATGAGGAGGTAGGCCGCGAGCGGGCCACCAAGATCGAATCGATGCCGGTCGGCGCGATGTTGCCGATGATGGAATTCCGCCTGCGCACCCTCTCGCGCCGCCGGCGACTGGTGCAGGCCACGAGCGTGCGGGTGGAAGCGGCCACCGGTCCGGCCACCCTCTCCTTCTTCATCGACCAGACCGAGGCTTCGCGAGCGCAGGAAGCGCTGCGCCGCTCGGAGGCGCTGCTGTCCCACCTGTTCGCGACCAGCCCGGACGTGGTGACGCTCACCGAGGCCGCGACCGGCCGCTATGTGATGGTCAACAAGACCTTCGAGCGCTTGACCGGCTACACCAGCGACGAGGTGCTGGGCCGCAGCACCGAAGAGATCGGCATCTGGCAGAACCCGCAGGACCGGGTGCGGCTGGTGGAGATGCTGAAGCTGCATGGGCGCATGAATGACGTGCCGGCCAGCTTCGTCACCCGCAGCGGACAGGTGGTGCCGATGCTGATGTCGGCCGCGCCCTTCGTGATGGACGGCGTGACCTACTACGTGGTGACCTCGCGGGATGTGACCGAATCGGAGCGCACCCGGCTGGTCCATGCCGCGATTCTGGAGAACGCCTCCATCGGCATCACGCTCACGCGGGACCAGCGCTTTGTCCAGGCCAATCGGCTGGCCGAGGAGATGTTTGGCTGGTCCACCCCGTCCCTGGTCGGCCAGCCCGACAGCGTGGTCTGGCCCAGTGCGGAAGATGGCGGCAGCTTCGTGCGGGAATTCGGTCCGCGTCTGGCGGCCGGGGACCCGGTGGAGGTGGAGCGGCTGATGCGGCGGCGCGATGGCAGCCGCTTCCTCTGCCGGATCCTGGCCCGCGCGGTGGACCCCAACCACCCCAGCCGCGGCGGCACCATCTGGATCATGGAAGACGTGACGGAGCGGCGCCGCGTGGAAGCGGCGCTGGCCCAGGCCAAGGATGAGGCGCAGGCCGCCAGCCGGGCCAAGAGTGCCTTCCTGGCCAACATCAGCCACGAAATCCGCACGCCGCTCAATGGTCTGGTGGGCCTGGCCCGGTTGCTGCAGCAATCCGATCTGGATCCGGACACCCGCAGCCACTACCTCAACCAGATGCTGGACAGCGCCGAAGGCCTCTCCGGGCTGATGTCCGACATTCTGGATCTTTCCAAGATTGAAGCCGGCCGGCTGACGCTGGAGACGGTGCCCTTTGCGCTGCGCGACATGCTCGCCACGCTGCGCATGGGCTATCTCACGCTGGCGCAGGCGCGGGGCCTGTCCTTCAGCGTGGCGGTGGACGACGCGGTGCCGGCCTGGGTGTTTGGGGACCCGGTTCGGACGCGGCAGATCCTGGGCAATTACCTGAGCAATGCGCTGAAGTTCACCGACCATGGCAGCGTCAGCGTGCGCGTGCGCAGCCTCGACGGACAGCGCCTGCGCATCGAAGTGAGCGACACCGGACCGGGTATCGACGAAGCGATGCAGCAGCGGCTGTTCCAGCCCTTCACCCAGGCCGATGAGTCGACCACCCGGCGCTATGGAGGCACGGGGCTGGGACTGTCCATCTGCCGCGAGCTGGCCGAGCTGATGGGCGGCAGCGTGGGCGTCATCAGCCAGCCCGGCCAGGGTGCCACGTTCTGGGCGGAACTGCCGTTGCCAGCGGCCCCGGCGCCGATGAGCCAGCAACCGCGCGAGCCGATGCAGGCCCCGGCGCTGCAGGGCGCCCGGGTGCTGATGGTGGAAGACAACCCGGTGAACATGCTGATCGCCGTGGCGATGCTGGAGCAGTGGGGCGCGGAAGTGGCCCAGGCGAACGACGGACGCCAGGCGGTCGAAGCGGTGCATGCGGCGGCCAGCATGGGCCGTCCGTTTGATGCGGTGCTGATGGATGTGCAGATGCCGGTGATGAGCGGCCATGAGGCGACCCGGGAGCTGCGACAGCACTTCAATGCGAGGGAGCTGCCGATCATCGCCCTGACGGCGGCCGCGCTGACCCAGGAGCGGGACGAAGCGCTGGCAGCCGGCATGAACGAGTTCCTCACCAAGCCGATCGATGCCCAGCGGCTGCGCGAGGTGCTGGTGAGTCTGACGGGGCGGTCGCCCTGAGCAACCGCCCGGACGGGTCGCCCGGACCGGTTCCGCCAGGCGGTGCTCTCACGCTCCGCGAGGGCAGTCAGCGCTGGCTGAGACTGGCCGCTTTCCAGTCCGGCGACTGCCAGCGCTGGAAGGCCCCCAACAAGCCCGGCTCCCCGGCCTGCCGCCGCGTCTCCAACGTCTCCAGGTCCACCACCTCATAGCTGCGGCGATACCGCCCTTCCGCGCGGGACTCCCGCGCCACCAGCATCTCCTTGCCGCCCGGTGCGAAGCCGGCGAGTTCCGCATATCCGATACCGGGTTGCGCGGCGCTCGGCGGCAGCACGGTGAGGCGCCAGCCCTGCGGTGTCTTGCGCAGCAGCCACAGTTCGCGCCAGCCATCGGTGGGCACGGAAGCCAGGGCCACGGCCGTGCCTTCTCGATTGACCCGCGCCGAGGCCGCAGACACCAGGCCCCAGCCGCAGTGCCGCAGCAAGGCATCGCGCCCATTCACCGCGCTGAGCGTGAGGCAGGTCTCGCCCGGCTGGCCGGCTTGAACCGTCAGGCGCAGACCGGCCAGCGTCTGCTCGCTGGCGGCCGGCGGCAGGGCCAGCCAGCGGGTGGCGTTGCCCCGCATCACGGCTTCGTTGAAGGCCGCCTGGTCATCGTCAGCCAGATCCGGAGGATTGATCAGGGCGAAGGCGGACAAAGCCTTCGCGGCGGCCTGCTGGGCCTGTTGGGCCTGTTGGGCCTGTTGGGCAATCTGAGCCGGCGGGGTCGAGGCCTCGGATGGTGCCTGCCGCAGCACTTCCTGCGCACCGGTCTTCGCGGATTCTGCCGATGCCGATGCGGAGACCAGGGGCACGGCGAGGGCCGGCGACGTCGCCATCTGCGCCCGACGTGCCCGCGCATCTGCCAGACTGCTCCACACCGCCACCTGGCGCATCAGCACCCGATTCTTCCAATGACCGGGCAGCCCCTGCAGCGTCACTTTGTCCAGCACCTCGGCTCGCCACTGCTCCTTCGGTTCCCGCTGCGCGGGCGTCGTGGCCGGTGCCATGCAATCGGCACGGGTCAGCGAGAGCGCAGCCCGCGCTTGCTGCTCGGGCGAAGCGGCCGGCATGGCCATCACACGCCGGAAGGCCTCCCCGTCATAACAGAGCTGCACCACGCCCGACTCGCGCTCGATCGTGCGAAAGCGGATGCCATAACGGGCTGCGACATCCAGCTGCGCCGCCACCTGCACATCCGCCGGTGACGGCGATCCATCCGGCCGCGGCGTATTGCGCGAGGCCCGATCCGCCAGACGCTCCGACAGCGTGCCCATCGCATCCAGCACTTCGGCACCGGTCTCACCGTTCATCTGCTGCGCCGTCGCCGCCTGCACATAAGCGGCGGCCAGCCCGAGCCCGAGTGACTCCTCCCCTGGCTGCTGCCGCACCAGGCGCAGCGCAGCCAGCAGTGAGGCCGGCTCGCCCGTGGGCCCGTCCAGCGGCAGCAACTGGCTCTTGCGCACGAAACCGCCACGCTCCCGGCGGTAGTCGTAGACCTGGAAGTGATCCAGGCGCTCGCCCCGGATTTCCAGCGCTTCGCCGCGCGCCAGCTGCGCCTGCACCGGTGCGGAGTCCTTGGCGGCGGCGCGCAGTGCCACGTTGTCCTGCACCACCAGGGCGGTGGCGGCCAGGGCCGGCGCCGACACGGTCAGCACCAGGGCTCCCATCACGGCCACACCCGCCGTCCACAGCATCGGACGCATGGCTTACTCCTGCTCCTGTTGGGGACGGGCGGCCGCGGTCGGCGCACCGTCAGCAGCAGCGGCGCCACCCTCGCGGCTGCCCAGCAGCGTCTTGCCGATGAAGCCGCCATCGGACGGCGGCGGCGCGATGATCACCTGCACCTTGTCCGACAGCTTGTCCGCCATCGCCTTCTGGATCAGCAGCGGATGACGGCTCAGCAGCGCACCTTCGGCCGCCATCTGGTCCACCGCCACCTTGCCGATGCGGGTCTGGCGATAGGCCTCGGCATCCGCCAGCTTTTCGCGGGCCTTGGCTTCACCGTCCGCCTCGATGGTGCGGGCCTGTGCAGCTCCTTCGGCCATGCGGATGCGGGACACCCGGTCCGCTTCCGCCTCCAGCTGGCGCTGCTCCACCTGACGCTGCTTGAAGGGCAGCACATGCTTCATCGCTTCCTCCTGACCGCGTGCGGCGATCACCTGTTCGCGGGCGGCCGCCTCGGCGGCGGTTTCGCGGCGCACCTTGTCGGCCGCCGCTTCCAGCTCGGTCTGGCGCACCTTCTTCTCCTGCAGCTCCAGCGTGTAGCGCATCTTTTCGCTGGCCAGGCCTTCCGACAGCAGCGTCTCCAGACCCGTCCGGTATTCCTGCGGCAGGTCCACATTGCCGATCTCGACGCTGCGCAGCACGATGCCGTCCGCGGCCAGCTTGCTGCGCAGTTCCGCCTCCAGCGCCTGCTGGATGGGGCCGCGCTGGGTGGAGAAAATCTCCCGCACGGTGTGGGTGGCGATCTGGCGATAGACGATGCCCTGCAGGGCCGGCGCAATGACGTCACCTTCGATGTCATCGGGCAGGGTGGCTGCCAGCGCGGCCAGACGCGAGGTGTCCAGCGTCCAGCGGACCGTCAGGTCCAGGCCCAGGGAGAGGCCTTCCAGCGATTGCAGCGGCGCCTCACCGTCGGCGCGGGCGAAGCGGGTGGGATGGAAGCTGCGGTCGCGCAGCGGCAGGTCCCGCACCGTATGCAGGCCCGGCACCACCAGCAGCGTGCCGGTGCGCGCTTCCACCACGCTGCCGGTCAACAGGTTCTGACGCACGCTCACCGTGCCGCGCGGCACTTCATGGGCGGGCGGATGGGCCATCAGCACACCGATGGCGGCGGTCACGGCGGTGACCCCCAGCAGCCAGGGGGCGCAGCGCCGAAGGCCCTGGCCAGCGCGGCGCAGACCGTCACCGGACGGCACGCCGCCGCCGGCCTGGCGACCGGCCCGGGCGAAGCCACCGCTGGCGGCCTTGCGGAACACGCCCGCCATCGACGCGCCGAAGCGCTTCAGACGGTTGGGGGACCCGGTCGAAGACGGCTGGTTCGTCGATTCGGGCAGGTCAGGCTGGGTCATGGTGAGGTCCTCCGGGGGCCCCGATCGTGGGGCTGTGTTGATGTCCTCCATGGTCCGCAGACGGCGCGGAAGGCTCAATGCAGCCGCCGGCACATGTGTTCACACCCCGGAAGAAACCTTCACGCCGGGGGCCGCCGCGCCTGCCGATAATCCGCGCCATGGCACAACCCAAGAACCGGGTGGCGGTGATCGAGGACGACCGCCCCACCAGCGAGCAACTGGCCGGCTGGATCCGGGCCGCCCGTCCCGAGCTGCAGGTCGATCAATGGTTCGACCGCGACAGCGCCGAAGCCGCCCTCGCCCGCGAGGCCTACGACATGGTGGTGCTGGACATCGAACTCGGCCGCGAACGCCATGCCGGCGTGGCGCTGATCAATGCACTGAACAAGCTCAATGCCGGCACGCCGGTGCTGGTGGTGTCGGCCATGCCGGCGGCCATCTACCGCGGCATCATGAAGGCGCTGGACGCCTGGGACTATCTGCAGAAGACCAGCTTCGACGAAGCCGAGTTCACGGACACCTTCCTCGACATCCTGCGCGCCGCCCGCGCCCGCACCGGGGCCGCCCCGGTCGACACCGCTCCGGACGCCTTGCAGCTGGACCCGCTGTGGCAGCGCAGCCCGCTGTGGCGCGGCCAGCGCATCAACCTGCCGCTAACGGCTCAACGCATCCTGGCGACGCTCCATCAGCGGGCGCCGCAGGTGGTGTCGTATGAAGAGCTGTATGACGTGGTGAAAAGCGGCCGCACCCGCGACAACGTGCGCAAGCATGTCTCCACCCTGCGGGAAGCGCTGCGGGAGGTGGACCCCGGCTTCGATGCCATCGAGAACGTGCCGATGCGCGGCTTCCGCTGGTCAAGCCCGCGATGAGACTCGGCCCGGTGGAATTGCCGGCACTGGCCGTGCCACGACTGGGCCTGGCCGCCTTTCGCCGACGCCTGGTGGTGCACCTGGCATTCCTGCTGCTGGCGGTGGCCACGGTGCTGCTGGTGCTCACCGTGCTGAAGGACCAGAAGCAGCGCAGCTATCAGCGGTATGCGCAGGGCTTCCGGCAATCGCTGTCCGAGATCGTGCTGCAGCTGCGGCATCCCAGCGGGCAGCTGGCGCTGCTGAATCCGTCGATGACGGCCGGGGATGCCGCCGGGCAGACGCCGGTGATGCTGCCTTATTCCGCCATCGATTACGACGACCAGAACAAGGCCCAGCGGGCGGTCGAGATGGCCGGCTGCGGCCTGCGCTGGCCCGATGGCGCCAGCCTGTGCGTGGCCGTGGGCTCGAATGCCTTTGCCGGCAGCTTCGTGTATGTGGTGGGCGGGCTGGATCTGCCGCCACTGGTCGGCCGTGAGCGGGGCGCGCTGGACATCCGGCAGGTGCACCGGGCCCGGGTGACCTTGACGGTGCCCGGTGGGGGGCAGACATGGATCGCGCCATTCGAGACGATGGCCGCCAGCAGCAATGGCAGCCAGCGCGGACGGCTGGCCGGGTTTGTGGAAACCGGTCCGGTGCTGGAGCGGCAGGCGCGCCCGGTGCGGGAGTTCCGCGGGTGGCTGTGGCGGGAGGGCGCTTGTGTGGAGAGCGAGCCGGGGCCGGTCGCGATGGCCGATGCGCTGCGCACCGGCACCAGCGCCGCCATCAGTGGTGCTGGCAGTGATGCTGGCCACCGGCCCGTCATCGGCGCGGCCAGTCGGGTGGTCGGCACGGCCGTCACGGGCGCGTCCGGTGCGATCATCCCGATCAGCGCCCCGAGTGCCGCCAGCGCGGACTGCACCCGCCGCGCCTTCTACGCCCTCCGTCTGCCGGTCGATGCCTGGCGGGAATCATTGTTCGAGCGCAGCCCGCCGGTCTGGCCGCCCGCCGATCTGGCCCGGACCCGTGTGCGGGTGGAACTGCTGGGCCCTTCGACGGATGAAGCCCTGCCCGCGCCCGTTCTCTTCGACAGCGCCCGCCCCGGCGCGTCCCTGGCCCTGTCGCTGGACCGCCTCGGCGCGGGTCTGCAGCCCGGCGAGACCCTGCGCATCGACCGCCTGCCCACCAACCGTCTCAAGCTGCCGCTGACCATCGCCGAGCGCCGCGGTCCCGACCTGCCCGAGCAGGCCGTCCCGTGGCTCATCCATCTCATCCGCCGCCTGCCGGTGGACGGCATGGACGCGGAGGCCGGCCGCTGGCTGCAGGCCCGCGACGAGGTCACGACCCCCAGCGGCCGTTATCAGCTGATCCTGCGCGGTGACCTGCGCAGCCTGGACCGTCAACTGGCGCTGGAGGCCCGTCCATTGGCGTGGCTGGCCGCTGCGATGCTGGCCGCCATTGCGCTGGCCTGGCTGCTGGTGGAACTGGGCCTGATCCGCCGGATTGCGGTGCTGACGCGCCGCGCTGCGGCCGTCAGCTACAACATGCAGGATGCCCGCGCCGAACAGCGCATCGGCGAGCTGGATGTGACCGATCTGCGCGGCAGTGATGAACTGGGCATTCTGGCGGGCAGCCTGTCGGACCTGCTGCAGCGAGTGAAGGACGGCCTTCGCCGCGAGCAGTTGCGCGCCGAACGGGAGCGCGACATGTGGCATGCGGTGGGACACGAGATCATGTCGCCGCTGCAGTCGCTGATGCTGCTGCATGGGGCCAGCGATGATCCGAGCCATCGGTATGTGCAGCGCATGCAGCAGGCGGTGAAGGTGCTGTATGGCACTGCATCCCCGAGCGAGGCGCTGGCCAGCGCCGACCTGCATCCCGAGGCGCTGGACCTGGTCGCCTTCTGCGCCGAGGTGGCGGCCAATGCCCATTACGCCGGCATCGAGCAGGTGCAGTTCCAATCGCAGCTGCCGGGCCCGCTGTGGGTGCGTGCGGAGGCGTATGCGCTGGAAGATGCCGTCACCCACATCCTGCGCAATGCCCAGCGATACCGGGTGGACGGCACCCCCATTGCCCTCAGTCTGACGGCCGGGGAAGATGCCACCGTGGTGCTGAGCATCCGCAATCAGGGTCCGCAGATCGACGCCAGCTGGCTCGACAAGATTTTTGAGTACGGCGTGTCGGATGCCGAGCCGCAGCCCGGTGGCGAGCGGCGCGGCCAGGGGCTGTTCGTCGCCAAGACCTATCTGTCCAAAATGGATGGGACCTTGCAGGCGCGGAATCTGCCGGATGGGGTGGTGTTCGAACTGGGGCTGCGCACCGTGGGCGCGCCTTCGACGCTGTAGTCTCCGTCGGTTCCCCTCTGCCGGGGAGCTGCCCGGGTACAGCTCGCATGCCGCCCACATGCCGCCCGGATAGCGCCGAGGAACGGCCCGATAACCGCGAAGGAACTGCCATGCCAATGAACGCTCATTACGCATTGACCGAACCGCTACGTGAGGCCGTGGACACCCTCTCCCAGCAAGGCCCGGTCCTGGTGGAGTTTGGTGCCCCGTGGTGCCCGCACTGCCTCAGTGCGCAGCGCCTGCTGGAGACCGCCTTCGACGGCGGCCATCCGGATGTGCGCCACATCAAGGTGGAAGACGGCAAAGGCCAGGCCCTGGGCCGGTCCTTCAAGGTGAAGCTGTGGCCGACGCTGATCTTCATGAAGGGCGGCCAGGAGGTGGCGCGGCTGGTGCGTCCCACCAGCGCGGACGAGGTCCGCCGCGCGCTGCTGGCCATTGACGGGCCGGCAGGGTGAGGCGGCCCCGAGGGCCACGTTGCAGGTGGGGGCTCACCGCACGCGGTCCGCACCCCGCGCTTGATCGCGCGACAATCGCGTGATGACTCAGACTGCCCATGTCCTGCTCCCCGAGGATGGTCCTCCGGAACTGCTGTTTGTGCTGCTGCATGGCGCTGGCGCGGACGGTGAACAGATGCGCCCGCTGGCCGAAGCGCTGCATCGCCAGTACCCCCGTGCTGCACTGGTGATGCCCAACGGCTTCCAGCCCTTCGAAGGCATTCCCGGCGGCGGCGCTGGCTTCCAGTGGTTCTCCGACCGGGGCGACGACACGCTGCGTGCGCTGGCGCTGTCGGCCGCGGTGCCCTCCCTGGTCGCGCTGGTGCGCCAATGGGCGGAAAAGCTGGACCTGACCTGGGACCGGGTCGCGCTGGGCGGCTTCTCGCAGGGCGCGATGCTGGCACTGGAGGCGCTGCAGCAGGAAGAAGCCCTGGCCGGCCGCGTGCTGGCGTTTGCGGGCAGTTATGCCTATTGGCCGCAGCATGCACCGCAGGATGTCTGCATCCATCTGCTGCATGGCAAGGACGACACCGAGCTGCCCTATCCGCCGCTGCTGAGCGCAGCCCAGGAACTGGTGTCGCTGGGCGCGGACATCACGGCAGATGTGCTGCCGCATGTCGGCCATGAGCTGCATCCGCAACTCATCGACCGCGCGATGGAGCAGTTGCGGACCTTCATCCCTGCGCGTCTGTGGCGCGAGGCGGTACTGACCGCCGCCGAGCAGGACAAGACCGAGCCGCGGCACTGAGTCTGAGGCCAGCCCGGCGCTTTTGGCATCCAGACCTGAGCCCCCGCGCGCGCTCGCGCCTGAGCGGCGCGCGCACCGATGCGCTCAGTCCAGCGTCACTTCCGTCCTCACCGTGCCGGCGCGGTCCGCGCTGGCCACCAGCTGCAGGCGGGTACCCTTCGGCGCGCGCACCACCCACTCCCCCACCGCCCGGTCGCCGGTGATGTCCCGCTCCGGCAGGAAGGCCTGCTGCGTCTGCTTGGGCCCATGGCCCTCCAGATGCGGCCCTTCCATGCGCGGCTTGCCGCTGACCAGGCTCACCTCGGGATCCTGCGGCAGGAAGATCTCGAACATCACGCCGCGCACCTGCTTGCGGGCCAGGGCCTGCTTGGTCACATAGGCCGGCAGCCAGCCGCTGTTGGCCACCGCCAGCCGCACCCGCCAGGTGTCCGGCCCCAGGGCCCGCACTTCGGTGCGCAGCAGCTCCAGCCGGGGCAGGCTCAGCGCGATCTGCGTCATCCATGGCGGGAACTTCGCCGCCTCCCGCTCGCGCAGATGCGGCGGCGGATTGCGCCAGTAATTCATCTTGTCCCAGCCGCCAATCTCCACCTCGCCCAGCTGTGGATGCAGGAAGGGTGTCCAGTCCACATGGGCCTGGCCATTGCAGGCGTCGTCGCTCCACTTGAGCAGCTTGAGGTCGTCCTCCACCGGATGCTCGCGGAACCAGTCGATCCACTTGTAGCCGGAGATGCCCGCCTCCTTGTTGGGCGACCACAGCTCCACCACCCAGAACAGCGCACCCAGATGCTCATAGACCCAGTCCTGGGTGCCGGTGACCACTTCCTTGGGGTGGTACTTGAAGTCGTGCCAGATGCTCACCACCGGATAACCAGTGTGCTTCTCGCCGAGCGCGGAAAAGCGCTGGTAGGCCCAGAGGTCTTCGGGCGGCATGTCGTCGTCCGAGCGGGTCCCGCAGGGGCGCAGGATCACCCCACTGAAGGTGTGAAAGCTGATGGCCGCGCCGATGTTGGGATGGCCGACCAGGAAGTCCACCATCGCCCGCACTTCAGGCTCACTGACCGGATACGGGCCGGCCCCCGACTGCTCGAACTCCTGCCGCCAGCCTGCAGGGAAATTGCGGTTCAGGTCCAGGCCCTCGAGGTCGCTGTTGACCTTGATGGTCAGGCCATCGTGGTTGATGAGCGTGCCTTCGGGCATCAGGCGGTAGTACTCGCCGCCAAATTCGCCGGGCTCGCGCGGCACCATCAGGCGCGGGTCCTCCGGATGGGTCTTGTAGCCGCCGTGAGGATCCTTGATCCGCATGGTGAGAATGCGGCCGTCGCCATTCACGTCTTCGATGTTCAGGCCTTCCACCGGCGGCTCGTCGTAGGGATACGGCCGGGTGGAGGACCGGATGTGGCGCGGACGGTCCGCCAGGGCCAGCTCCGCGCCATCGGGGTTCAGGCGTGGCACCAGGTAGACGGTGCGGGTGTCCAGCAGGTGGGTGACCTGGGCATCCTGCCCGTAGTGGCTGACCAGATGGTGCAGGTAGTAGAGGCAGGAGGTGCAGGCCGTCAGCTCGGAGGCATGGATGTTGCCGTCGAGCCAAAAGGCGGGTTTGTCGACGTCCGCACCGGTGGCGGTGTTGGTGACGATGACGGCCCAGATGTCCCGCCCCTCATGGCTGCGACCGATGGACCTCACCGACACGAGATTGGGGCGGGCCTGCACGTAGGCCATCAGCAGCTCCGTCAGCGCTTCGTGCCGGGGAAACTCGTCGAAGCGGGGCGTGGGCAATGCGGTCATGGACATCCCTGATGCGTCAAAACGACTCGGGGATTGTGCCGACCTGCCCTGCCCGGTGACCTCGGTCTAAACACTAGGGAAGCGCTGCAGCACGCCTCGTGCGGACGGCTTCGCAGACGTGGCGTGCGGAAGGCGCCCGCAGTGTCCCTTGCCACTGTCCCTTGCCTGCTGCCCTCTTGGTCACTGTCCCTTGAACAGGCCCTGGAACTGGCGCGAGACCGGCAGCTTCTCCGCACTGCCTTTGAGGCTCAGCTGCATCGTGTTCTCGTCCAGCCGGATGGCGCTGGTCACAAAGCGGCTGTTGACCACCACCGAGCGGTGCACCTGCCAGAAGAGATGCGGGTCGAGATCGGCCAGCAGTTCCTTCAGCGCGGTGCGGATCCAGGCTTCGCCGTCGCGATGCACCACGCGGGTGTAGCGGCTGTCGCTCTGGAAGAAGAGCACGTCTTCCGGCGCAATCAATTGCACCTCGCGGCCCTGGCTGGCCTGAATGGGGCGCATGGGCGGACGCTGCGGCGGCAGCAATTGGCGCAGCAGCTCAAGCGTGGCCGCATTCAGGCCCCCCGGGGGGGCGGCGGGACGCGGGTCGTGCGTGCTAAGGCCGAGGGAACCGGGAGCCGTGGTGGAGGCGTCCTCACTCGCTGCGCTTGATGTACCCGCCGTGCCTGCCATGCCAGCCGGGCCCGCGGCGCCTGCGGCTCGGGCACGCAGACGCTGCAGGCACTGCTCCAGGCGCGCGTCTTCCACCGGCTTGAGCAGATAGTCCACCGCGCCGGCTTCAAAGGCGGACAGGGCATGGTCGCCATACGCCGTCACAAACACCACCTGCGGCGGCTCGGCCAGCTGTGCCAGCCGCTGCGCCACTTCCAGCCCGGAAAGGCCCGGCATGCGGATGTCCAGAAAACACAGCTGCGGTTCCAGGGCCAGACAGTCGTCCCAGGCATCCACGCCGTTGGCGCTTTGGGCCACCACCGTCAGCTCTGGCGCCAGTCGGGCCAGCGCAGCCCGCAGTTGCTCGCGCGGGCCTTCTTCGTCATCCGCAATCAGAATGGTGCAAGGGGGATGAACAGAGAGACTCATGGCTGCACATGCTCCTGGGCTGCGGCCGGATTTCGCACTGGGTCGGTAGGATCGTCAAGGGGGTTGCCGCTGGTGCCGCTGGTGGCGCCGGTGCTGATGGTCCTGCCGGTGCGGTGGTCCGGGGTGATGGCACGATCTGGGCTGATCGGGCTTGAGGGCGCCGCTGACAGCGGCCATTCGATCCAGGCCAGGCAACCCGGCGAGGCCGACTCCAGCCCCATCTGCGCTGCTCCGTCCGACTGCGCGGCCAGCCGCTCGCGGGTGTTGCTCAGGCCGATGCCGTCGCAGGCGCCGGCCTGCAGACCCGGCCCGGTATCCTGCACTTCCAGCCGCAGCCACCGACCGTCCTCACTCAGATGCAGGGCCACGCCGACATGCCCGCCGCGCAGGCTCGGCTCGATGCCGTGGGTGATGGCGTTTTCGGCCAGCGTGAGCAAGGTGCCGGGTGGCAGGGCCACTTCACCGAGCACCGCCTCCGGCACACCCGCCGTCTCGACCGACCAGGTGAGTCGCGGCCCCAGCCGGGCCTGCATGATGTCCAGATAGCTCCGCACGATCTGCAGTTCCTGCGCCACCGGCAGCCGGTCGTGCTCGAACATCGGCAGCGTGGCCCGCAGGTAGCGGGTGAGCGAACGCAGCAGGGGGCCGCCGCGGGCGTCCTGCGTGTCCACCCAGTGCTGCAGCGAGGCCAGCGTGTTGAAGAGGAAATGCGGCTGGATCTGCGCCGCCGCCAGACGCTGCGCCAGCGCCACCCGCTGCTGCTGCTCGTCCAGCTCGCGCAGGCGATGCTCCAGCTGCTGGGATCGGTAGATGGTCAGGAACCACCAGGATGAGAGCGTCAGGGCGAGGCCCCCTGCGAGCAGCGGCATGGTGTCCCGCATCAGGGCGCGGTGGCCGGCATGCACCATCAGGATCGGCACCAGTGCCGCCAGCGCGCCGGTGCCCAGCGAGGCCAAATTGAAGCGGGTGCGGCTGGGCTGTCGCCACAACCAGCGCGCAACCGCCAGCGCGCCGGCGGAGGCGATCATGGTGGTGACCAGCACGCCGGTAGCAATCATCGGCGGCAGGAACTTGTAGAACAGCAGCACCAGGACAAAGACGTTGCTGTAGACATAGCAGTCGATGCCCAGGGACCAGCGCTGCAGGCCGGCGCGGGCCAGCTCCGCCTCGGTGAAGGTGCGGCGCGGACCGGGGAACACCCATTGGGTCCAGTCGATGCGGGGACTTTCCGTCGGAGGGGGCGGTGTCGGCATGATGGGCGAGCGGCAGCGGATGCTGGAACGTTGTCGAACCGGTGCCCAGTCTAGGCACTTGCCGCCCCACGGTGTGGGGCCTGCGGCGAATGGCGACTGGACGGGACGAGTGGCGGAAGCGCGCCGCTGGATGGCCCGCCGCGCCGCCTCAGCACAACGCCTCGCCGCCCTGGAAGACCTTCAGCTGCCCGGGCTCGATGGCGCACCAGGGCTCGTCCCGCGTCAGCGGTTCGGTGGCCACGATGGCGATGCGGTCGGCGTCGGTGGTCTTGGCCGCCAGGTCGATGCTCAGGTCTTCATCCTGCAGCGTCACCGGGCCGAAGGGCGGCCGGCGCAGCAGGTAGTGCAGCTTCGTCGAGCCATGGGCCCACAGTGCCTGGCCGTTGGACAGCAGCATGTTGAAGGTGCCGTGCCGGTTCAGCTGCGGCAGCAGCTCGCGCAGCGTGTGGTTGAGCTCGTCGATGGCCGGCATGTCGGCATGCGCCTTGGCCAGCTCCTGCATCAGCCAGCAGAAGGCACGTTCACTGTCGGTCTGGCCCACCGGGCGAAAAGCGGCATGCAGCCGCGGCTGAAAGGACTTGAGGTCGCCGTTGTGGGCGAACACCCAGTAGCGGCCCCACAGCTCCCGCATGAAGGGATGGGTGTTCTCCAACGACACGACCCCCTGCGTCGCCTTGCGGATGTGGGCAATGACCACATCGCTCTGGATGGGATAGTGCTTCACCAGCTCGGCCAGCGGCGAGACACGCGCGCTGTGATGGTCCACGAAGTGGCGCAGGCCGCGACCTTCGAAGAACGCAATGCCGAAGCCGTCCTTGTGCTCGTCGGCACGGGTGGCCAGTCCCGCAAAGCTGAACATCACATCGGTGGGGCGGCGGGCGTTCATGCCCATCAGCTGGCACATCGCGGAACTCCGAAAAATCAGGGGCCCGGTCCTGTCCGGACTGGATCAGGACGGGGCATGGGCATGATCGCTTATTCCAGGAACAGACGGGTGAGTCCCTTGAAGCTGACCAGGTTGCCGGGGTTGCTGGTTTCGTTGAGCACGCCGCTCATGCGGTTGAGCAGGCGCGGGCTCTTGCGGGCGCGCCAGATCAGCAGGTCGGCCAGCCAGGGGAAGGCATTGACCCGGTTGCCCCGCTCGTAGAGGTCGTACTTGGGCTGCAGGGACCGCAGGCCCTCTTCATAGCTGGCGCGCACTGCGGCATCGTCCTGCTGATGAGCCAGGATGGCCTCGGCGGCCAGCAGGCCGGTTTCCATCGCCTTGCCGATGCCTTCGCCGGTGAAGGAATAGGTGGAGCCCGCGGCCTCTCCCACCACCAGCAGGCCGGGGCGGGTCCAGCGCGCGCCCTTCAGGGTGCAGCGCAGCGGCGCGCCCTTGAGGTCGCCCACCAGCTGGCCTTCGGCCATCAGGCGTTTGGCCATCGGGTGATAGCCGATGAAGGCATCGAAGATGGCGCGAAGGTTCACATCCTTCTTCTGGCCCTTGCCGGCGAGGTCCCGGTGGCTGTCGGTCACCCCGACGCCGATGTTGAAGTGGCCGTCCGGCGCCGGGAAGATCCAGCCATAACCCGGCTGTACCGGCTTGCACCAGACCACCTCCAGCGCCTTGATCTCTCCCACCAGCGAGGGCGCATGCACATAACCGCGCAGCGCCACGCCACTCGGGGTGTGACGTTCACACATGCCGGCAGCGGTCAGCGCCTTGGGCACCGCACCGGTGGCCAGCAGCACCCAGTCGGCTTCGATCTCGTGCGTCAGCCCGTTGATCAGGAACCGGGCGCCGCGCACCCGCCCCTGGGGATCCTCCAGCGGTGCTTCAAACCGGGCGGGGGACAGGAACCGGGCGCCGGCTTCCTGGGCGGCCAGGTTCAGCACTTCATCGAGCTGCTTGCGCGGCAGCACCGCCAGATGGCCGGGCACGTCGATGCTGCCGCCCCTGGGTCCGACGCAGCGCACATGGCCGGAGCGCTGGGCCTTGGCCATCACCCGCTCCAGCAGGCCCAGGCGCTCGAGCGCCTTGTGGGCATCAGGGATCAGGCCGTCGCCACAGATCTTGTCGCGGCCCAGCGGATGCTGGTCGGCCATGACCACGTCCAGGCCGGCGCGGGCCAGCCAGCGGGCAGCGGCGGCGCCGGCCGGGCCGGCACCGATGATGAGCACCTGGGTGCGGAGAGGGAGTTCGGAACGGGCGTCGGTCATGCCCTGATTCTCGCCGACACGGACGAAAAAAAAGGACCCCCGAAGGGGTCCCTGCTGAGCGATGGGCCGGTGAGGGCTTAGAACTCGTAAGAGCCGCGCACGTAGAAGGTGCGGCCGGTCGGGTCGGTGAAGCGGGGGTCATAACCCGCCTGGAACACGGCCTGCTGGAACGACAGCGGAGGATCGCGGTCGAACAGGTTGCGCACGCCAGCCGTCAGCGACAGGGTCTTGACCGGCTTGTAGGTGCCGTACAGGTCCCAGGTGGTGTAGGAAGCCACCACGTTGGTGTCGCTGCCGTTCGGGTCGTCACGATAGGACGACTTGTAGTGACCGGTCAGGCCGGCGGAGTACTTGTTGGCGTAGCTCCACACGGCGTTGACGTTGTGCTGCCAACGGAACACCGGGCCGGCGCCGCTGTACTTGCCCACGTTCTGGATCCACGGGCCGTCCTGGAACTCCTGGTACTCGAACTTGGTCACATAGGTGCTGTTCAGACCGAAGGTGAAGTTGCCAGCGGCGGTGCGCAGGCGGTAGCTGCCGGTCAGGTCGAAACCGTTGGTGTTGTTGCCACCCAGGTTGCGCTGACGCACGTCCACGTAACCGCAGTTGACGCCCGGGCACTGGTTGGTGGCCTGGGACAGCAGCCCGTCGTTGTTGCGATGGAAGTACTGGCTGAACTGCGCGTAGTTGGCCGGGTCGTACAGGGACGCCTCACCGATCGTGCCGATCAGGTTCTTCACACGGATCCACCAGAAGTCCACGCCGAAGGACAGGTCCGTCGTCGGGGCGAACTGGAAGCCCAGCGTGGCGCTCTTGCTCTTCTCGGGCTTCAGCTCGGCATTGCCGCCGTTCTGGGCGGTGAACTGCGTCTGGCAGTTGATGCTGGTGCCTTCACCGGTCGGGCACAGCACCGGGTCACTGACGGTGCCGGTGTTGGTGAAGGTGTTGGCGGCATGCAGCTCATACAGCGACGGGGCACGGAAACCGGTCGACAGCGAACCGCGAACCAGGACTTCCTTGCTCGGCTGGAAGCGGAAGCTGACCTTGGGGTTGGTCGTGTTGCCGAAGTCGTTGTAGTTGTCGTAGCGGACGGCAGCGGTCACATCCAGCGTCTTGTGCAGGGGCACATTCAGCTCGGTGTAGACGGCGTAGACCTTGCGGGTGCCGATCGACTTGGTGGCGGGGTCCACACCGGTGGAGTCGAACACCAGGGTGGCGTACTCTTCGTTGGCGACCTGGCTGAACTTTTCCTTGCGGAACTCGGTGCCGACGGCGATGCCGGCGCCGCGGCCAGCGCCGAACCAGTCGCCCAGCTCACGGCTGGCGTGCGCGTCGAAGTTGTAGGTTTCACCCTTGCCCGACATCAGCGTGCCCAGTGCAGCGGCATCGCGCACGTACTGGATGGCCGCTTCAGACTGGTCGCCGAACGGGTTGATGATGCCGTTGGTCACGCCAGCAGCGATCTTCGAGCCGTCGGCGTAACCGCCAGTCAGCTTTTCGGAGACGCGGTTCTGGTTGTAGCTCAAGCCCGTCGAGTAGTCCCAGCCGGCCACGACGCCGTCCAGCGTCAGCAGGTAGCGCTGCTGCTGGTTGGTGTTCTTGTCCTGACGGGGGCCACTCACGGTGTCACGCCACTTCACGGTCAGCGGCAGGGTCGGGTCCAGCGCGGAATTGGTCGGGAAGAAGACGTTGCCCGGCTGCATCGACAGCGAGCCATACGGCGTCGGGGCCAGACGGGTTTCCACCACGCTGCGGGTGATGAAGTATTCAGCGCCCAGTTGATGGTCGGCGTTGAGCTTCAGCGTGCCCTTGAGCATGCCGGAGGAACGCTCGCTCTTGGGCACGTAGTCCACGTAGGAAGACGTGGTCATGCGGCAGAAGGTGCCGGCCTTGATCAGGTGGGTGCCGTTGGTGCAGTCCGGCGCGGCCGGGTTGAACACGGTGTCGCCTGCACCCTGGTAGTAGTTGGCCGGGTCGGTGTTGGTGGACAGGCCTCCGGCATAGCGCGTGTTGTAGGGGCGCTGGTCACCGGCGATGTTGTCCTGCTGCTGGTAGTCGATGAAACCGAAGACGTTGAAGCCTTGCTGGTCCAGATCACCGTAGCCGTAACCGACGTTGAAGTTGCCGGTCTTGCCACCCTTGTGCTGGGGCGACTCGTAGCCGATGTTCAGCGAACCACCGGTGTAATCCTTCTTCGTGATGAAGTTGATCACGCCGCCGATGGCGTCGGTGCCGTACAGCGACGAAGCGCCGTCACGCAGCACTTCGATGCGCTCGATGGCCGCCAGCGGAATCATGTTCAGGTCAGGTGCCGAGCCGTCAAACGCATTGTTGGCAATGCGGCGGCCGTTCAGCAGCACCAGGGTCTTGTTGGCGCCGACGCCGCGCATGTCCGCGAAGGACGCGCCACCGGTGGACGAACCCACCGACTGGCTGGTGCCGAGCGACGCCTGGCTGGCCGTCAGGGTGCTCAGGATCTGTTCAACGGTCGTGAGGCCCGCCTCACGGATTTCGTTCATCTTGAACGTGGTCACCGGGACCGAGCTCTCAGCGTCCAGACGCTTGATGGCGGTACCCGTCACCACCACGCGCTCCAGCGTGGTTTGTTCTGCGTCCTGGGCCAGGGCCGGGAAGGCCGAAGCCGCAACAATGGTGGCCACTGCCAGGCTCACCGCACTCAGCTTGTACATCTAACAAACTCCAAAAATTGCAATGCCGGCGGCTCGACAGGGCGGGCGCACGGACCAAAAAGCAAACCCCGGGAACGCCGGGGTGTGTCTGAAGTTTGCAGGGTTTTGAGAACAGTTTCGGAGCGGGGGGCGGATGTCGCGCAGGTGGACACTGTCCGACCTCAAATTGACATGAAAGTTGGGGTAAATACCGACCGTTGAATGAAACGAGGGTCGCAGCAATGCGACAGACCGGTAGATTTACACAGCCTTTACCGGGACAAGTTTGTCGGACATTACATCGCCATGCGCCCATTCGTTCGTTGTTCACGAATGCAGGCTTGGTGAAAAGCGGGAGGGTCCCCCCTCCCGCGGGTCATGACACGGCCGCCGATCAGAACGAGTAAGTCGCCCGGGCGTAGAAGGCGCGGCCCGTGGGATCGGTGTAGCGCGAGTCCCAGCCACCGCCCTGGAAGAGGTCTTCCTGGTTGGTATAGGGCGGATCGCGGTCAAACAGGTTGCGCACCCCGAGCGTCAGCGAGAGGGCCTTCATGGCTTGCCAGGAGCCAAAAACGTCCACCGTGGTGTAGCTCGCAACCTTGGCATTGGTGGTCGGATCGAAATCCTTGTAGTGCGACTTGAAGTGCACCACACCGCCCGCGCCGAAGTCGCCATAACGCCAGTTGGCGCTCAGGTTGTGCTGCCAGCGGAACACCGGACCGGATTCACCATAGGTGCCCACCGCCTGGACCCAGTAGCCGTTCTTGAAGTCCTGGAACTCATACTTGGCGACATAGGTGCTGTTCAGGCCCAGGTCCACCGTCGAGCCGCCCGCCTGGATGCGGTACTGGCCGCTGATGTCCACGCCGTTGGTGCGCACCTTGCCAAGGTTCTGCAGCGTCTGGTCCACATAACCGCAGCTGGTTCCGGGGCAGTTGCTGGAGAGGGACAGTACATTGCCCGGGGCAAAGTGGAAGTACTGCTGAAGCTCCGGATAGCTGCTGTAGTTGTTGAACAGCGCAAACTGGGGAATCGAGCCAATCGAATCCTTCAGATGCACCCACCAGAAGTCCAGACCGATGCTGGCATTGGCCACCGGCTGGAACACCGCACCCAGCGTGGCGGTCTGCGACTTCTCGGGCTTGAGCGCCTTGTTGCCGGAATTGAGCACCTGGAACTGGGCATCACACTGGCTGCCGGTCTTGCCGTCCGGGCACAGCACCGGGTTGGCATAGTTGCCGGCGGTGTTGGTGTAGGCCGGGTTGCCATAGAGCTCATACAGGGTAGGCGCCCGGAAACCGGTCGAGGCCGAGCCGCGGAACAGCAGCTCCTTCATCGGCTGGAAGCGGAACGACACCTTGGGGTTGGTGCTGCTGCCGAAGTCGCTGTATTTGTCGTAGCGGACCGAGCCGGTCACATCCAGCGACTTGAGCACCGGCACATTCAGCTCGCCGTACAGCGCGGTGACATTGCGCGAACCTTCCGACAGCGAGTTCGGATCCACGCCGGTGCTGGCTGAGACCTTCGCGGCGAAGTCGGTGTTGGCGGCCGAATGGAATTTCTCATGGCGGAATTCCACACCCAAAGCCAGTGCGGCATTGCGGCCGGTCTGCAGCCAGTCGCCGAGTTCACGGCTGGCATGGGCATTGAGGTTGTGCACCGTCCCGGTGGCCGACTCCAGCAGACCGTTCAGGGCAGCCGCCTTGAGCAGCGCATTGCCGGCGTCGTCCTGGGCACCGAACGGGTTGATCACCCCCTCGAGCAGGCCTTCGCCGATGATGTCGCCGTCGGCATAACCGCTGACCAGGGACTGGTCCACCTTGTTGCGGTTGTACGAGTAGGCCACCGAATAGTCCCAGCCCATGGCGTTGCCGTCCGCGGTCAGCAGCAGGCGACCCTGGGTGTTCTTGTTCTCCTGGCCGCGCGAGCCGTTCTCGAAATCGCGCCAGTAGACGTAGGCGTAACCCGGCAGCACATTCACCGGATTGGCAAACTGCGAGGTGGGATTGAAAGCGGGGGCGCCCACTTCGTCACCGCTGAAGTTCGGATTCAGCGCGCTGTTCGTCGGGAAGTACTTGGTGCCGGGGTTGATCAGATAACCGCCGTAAGGCACCGGCGCCACAAAGGTCGTCACCTTGTTCTGGGTGACGAACAGCTCGGCACCCAGGGTCAGGTTGTCATTGACCAGCAGGCTGCCCTTGAGCATGCCCGACGCCGTCTCCGACTTGGGCGAGAAATCGACGAACGAGCTGGTGTTCAGCTTGCAGGCGTCTCCCGACAGGATCATCTGCGTGCCGCTGCAGGCCGAGCCGGTCGGGTTGTAGAAGGTGGCGTTGTCCTGCGTGTAGTTGGCCGGCGCGGTGCTGTAGGACAGGCCGCCCGGGATGCGCTGATTGAAGTTGCGCTGGGTGCCGGTGATGGCGTCCTGCTTGCGATAGCTAGCAAAGCCGAAGACGTTCCAGCCCTGCTTCTGCAGGTCGCCATAACCGAAGCCGGCGTTCACCGAACGCTGCTTGCCGCCGGCATGTTGCGGGTCGTCATAACCGACGGTGATGGTGCCGCCCTGGTAGCTGTTCTTGGTGATGAAGTTGATCACGCCGCCGATGGCGTCGGTGCCGTACAGCGCCGAGGCACCGTCCCGCAGGACTTCGATGCGCTCAATGGCGGCGAACGGAATCATGTTCAGGTCGGGCGCCGAGCCATCCACCGCATTGTTGGCAATGCGCTGCCCGTTGAGCAGGACCAGCGTCTTGTCAGCGCCGATGCCGCGCATGTCGGCGAAGGAGGCGCCGCCGCTGCTGCTGCCCACCGACTGGGTGGTGTTGGTGGACGACTGGACCGCCGTCAGGTTGGCCATCACCTGCTCGACGGAGGTGATGCCCGACTTCTTCAGGTCGTCCATCTTCACGACGGTGACCGGGACCGCGGTCTCGGCATCGATGCGCTTGATGGCCGATCCGGTGACCACGACCCGTTCCAGGGTCTGGTCCGCTTCCTGGGCAAACGCCGGCACGGTGGCGGCGGCAACGATGGTGGCCACGGCCAGGCTCACCGCATTCAGTTTGTGCATGTCTACACGCTCCTACAGAGAAATCGGTCGTCGGGTTGCGTTTGTGACGCTTCCAGACCGGGAATAACGGCCACGCTGACAGCGGGGCGTGCAGGAAGTTTGCAGAGATTTTCGAATCACGGTCATACCGCGTTCGCAAGCCGCCCGGATTAATTCAGTTTCGACGCAATTCCCCTGAAATGACGGGTTTTCCCTGACCAAAAACGTACCTCAAGGTCGCTCTAGCACCACATTTGTGAGCCTTTACGAAGGAATTACAAGAGGCGTCCGTAGGGATTATCGATGTTTGAATGGGGCGACACTCAGGCGCTGCCGTACGCTGAAATGTTCGCAGCCACGATATATCTGGTTTCCATTGCGTTAAATCGCCGCTCTTTGCGTGATGGAAAACATCCGGAATTGCAACAGCAATAATGATTCCGGTGATATCTCAGCGGTTTGCCCAAAATAAAAAAGGGCCTCAACTGAGGCCCCTGGCGGCTAAATCGGAAAGACGTTCGCGTCAGAAATCGTAGCTGCCACGCACGTAGAAGGTGCGACCGGTCGGGTCGGTGTAACGCGGGTCGTAGCCCGCCTGGAACACCGCCTGCTGATAGGACAGCGGGGGATCCCGATCCATCAGATTGCGCACACCGGCCGTGAGCGACAGCTGCCGGTTGGCCTTCCAGTTCCCGAACAGGTCGAAGGTCGTGTAGGACGCAACCGTGTGGGTCTCGCCCGCGGTGGTGGACGGGTCATCCTTGTACGAAGACTTGTAGTGCCCCGTCAGGCCCACCGAGTAGGTGGTGTTGTAGCTCCACACCGTAGTGAGCGTGTGCTGCCAACGGAAGACGGGGCCGGAGCCGGCATACACGCCCACGCCATTCACCCACGGACCATCCTGGTACTCCTGGAACTTGTACTTGCTCACATAGGTGGAGTTCAGCCCAAAGGTGAAGTTGCCGACGGCGGTGCGCAGCCGGTAGTTGCCGTTCAGGTCAAAGCCGGCCGTGTTGGTGCCACCCAGATTCTGCTGGCGCACGTCCACATAGCCGCAGTTGGTCCCCGGGCAGTCGGTGCCGCTGGTCGACAGTTCCCCGGCCGCATTGCGGTGGAAGTACTGGCTGAACAGCGCATAGTTGCTCTCGTCATAGAGCGAGGCATCGCCCACCACCCCGATCTGGTTCTTGATGCCAATCCACCAGAAGTCGATGCCGAAGGCCAGGTCCGTCGTCGGCGAGAACTGCAGGCCGAAGGTCAGGCTCTTGCTCTTCTCCGGCTGCAGGTCCGGATTGCCGCCGTTGCGGACCATGAACTGCGTCTGGCAGTTGAGGGTGCCGGCCGTGCCGCCCGGGCAGAGCAGCGGGTCACTGACGGTGCTGGAGTTGGTGTAGGTGTTGGCCGCATGCAGTTCATACAGCGAGGGCGCCCGGAAGCCGGTGGAGACCGACCCGCGCACCAGAATCTCTTTGGTCGGCTGCAGGCGGAAGCTCAGCTTGGGATTGGTGGTGCTGCCGAAGTCGCTGTACTTGTCATAGCGGACGGCGCCGGTGATGTCGAGCTGCCGGGTGATGGGCAGGTTCAGCTCGCTGTAGACGGCATAAACACTGCGGCTGCCGACGCTGTTCGTGTTGGGATCCACGCCGGTGGAATCCTGCACCAGCGTGGCGAAGTCGGTGTTGGCGACTTGGGAGAACTTCTCATGGCGAAGTTCGGTGCCCACGGCCAGGGCCACCTGACGGCCGGCGCCCAGCCAGTCACCGAGTTCGCGGCTGGCGTGGGCATCGAAGTTGTAGGTCTCGCCCTTGCCTTGCATCAGCGTGCCGGCAACGCCCGCATTCTGGATATAGGTGACCGCATCGGCGCTCTGGTCCCCGAACGGATTGATGATGCCGTCCGCCACGCCCGCGGCGATCTTGCTGCCGTCGGCATAGCCGTGGGTGAGCTTCTCGGTGACGCGGTTCTGGTTGTAGCTCAGGCCGGCCGAGTAATCCCAGCCGGCGATGGCGCCATCCAGCGAGGCCAGGAAGCGCTGCTGGAGGTTGATGTTCTTGTCTTGCCGCGGGCCGCTGACGGTGTCACGCCATTTGACGGTTATCGGCTGGCTCTTGTCGAGCGCGGCGTTGTCGGGCCAGTACGGGCTGTCCGAGCTCATGCTCAGGCTGGCGTAGGGCACCGGCGCAATCTGGGTCTGCACCACGCTGCGGGTGACGAAGTATTCCAGGCCCAGCTGATGGTCGTTGTTCAGCTTGATCGTGCCCTTGAGCATGCCGGAGGCGCGCTCGCTCTTGGGCACATAGTCCACATACGAAGAAGTCGTCATGCGGCAGTAGGTACCGGCCTTGATCAGGTTGGTGCCGTTGGTGCAGTCCGGGGCGGCCGGGTTGTAGACGGTCAGGCCGCTGCCCTGGTAGTAGTTGGCCGGATCGGTGTTGGTGGACAGGCCGCCGGCATACCGGGTGTTATAGCTGCGCTGGCTGCCACCGATGGAATCCTGCTTCTGGTAATCCACGAAACCGAAGACGTTGAAATTGTCCTTGTCCAGGTCACCGTAGCCATAACCGACATTCAGGTTGCCCGACTTGCCGCCCGACTTCTGCGGCGCGTCGAATCCGACATTCACCGTGCCTCCGGTGAAGTCCTTCTTCGTGATGAAGTTGATCACCCCGCCGATGGCGTCGGTGCCATACAGCGACGAGGCACCGTCACGCAGCACCTCGATGCGCTCGATGGCGGCCATCGGGATCATGTTCAGGTCGGGGGCCGAGCCGTCGAACGCATTGTTGGCAATGCGGCGGCCATTCAGCAGCACCAGCGTCTTGTTGGCGCCAATGCCGCGCAGGTCGGCGAAGGAGGCGCCCCCGGTGGACGAGCCCACCGACTGGCTGGTGCCCAGGCTGGACTGGCTGGCCGTCAGGGTGCTGAGGATTTGTTCCACCGTGGACAGACCCTGCTGCCGCAGCTCGGTCATCTTGAAGGTGGTCACCGGCACCGAAGTTTCGGCATCCAGCCGTTTGATGGCCGAGCCGGTCACCACCACCCGCTCCAGGGTCTGTTCAGCGTCCTGGGCCATCGCCGGGAGGCTCGACATCGCCACGATGGTGGCCACTGCCAGGCTCACCGCATTCCGTTTGTGCATCTCACACGCTCCTGATGAAAGGCGGCCTCCCGGGGTACCGGGCGCGCCGCAAATAAAAAGGCCCCGCGGATCGGGCGGGGCGTGAGCGGAGTTTGCAGAGATTTATTTTTGCGCGGCTGTAAAGGTGGGCTCGGCGGCTGGAATGTCACCAGGGACGGGCGAAAAACGTCAGAAGCCGGGGTTTTCTCTGAGATGAATGGTCGCCGCCACGCGACACTTTCATCCTTTACCTTTGAATTACCCGATCAATTCTCACGGTAATTATTTTTCAAAGCCCACAAGCTTTGGATAAATACCAGACAACCGCGGCTTTGGCCTTCAATATCAAGGACTTGGATCGGTCACAGAATCGACTGCAGGCGACTCATTCAATTCACCGTGGCGCCGGATATTTCCGGCACCCCGGACGCTGATTATCAAAACCGACAAAATACCGCCCCTGTTGCGCGGAGGCGCAACACAGCATCCACTTTATTGCGCCACGGTCTCGAAATCGAAAACCTAAATAAAAAGGCCCGCGAGCGCACTCGCGGGCCTGGGTCCGGTCCGAAGACCGTTGCGCTCAGAAAGCGCCGATCAGTCCATCGTGTAACGCAGCGTCAGGCGCCACTGGCGGCCACGCACGTCATACAGGCTGAAGTCATACAGCGAGGTGCTGCTGAAGCCCGGGTCATACGGCGGCAGGCGGTCGAACACGTTCAGCACGCCGACGCTGGCTTGCAGCTGCTTGGTCACGTTGTAGCGACCGAACAGGTCCAGGGTGGTGTGCGAGCGGACGAACTCCGGCAGCACGCCATTCTGGAACGCCGGATTCTGCACATTGAAGTAGCTGGCGGCCGCCGCCAGTTGGCGGATGTGGTGCGTGTAGTTCACCGTGGCGGTCAGCGACAGAGGACCATTGTCATAGTCCACCGACGCATTGCCGCGGATGCGCGGGATGGTGTTGCTGCCACCGTTGCTGCCCACGAACTCCTCGCCATCTTCCTTGAACGAGTCGATGTAGTTCACGTTGCCGCGCAGGGTGAACTTGCCGTAGCTGGTGGGGATGCGCCAGGTGCCGTCCACGTCCCAGCCGTTGGTGGTGCGCTGCGACAGGTTCTGATAGTTCGACAGAATCGTGGTCACGAAATTGGTTTCGGGGTCACGAATGATGGTCGAGGACGACGCGCAGTTCGGGCCACCGTTCGGGCACGATTCGTCGATCAGGTCCTGGAACGAACGCGAAGCCACCACGTTGCGCCAGTTGATGTAGTACATGTCGATGCCCAAGTTGAAATTCTTGGTGGGCTCGAACACGACACCAAAGGTGCGGCTGGTCGACTTCTCGGCCTTCAGGTTCGGGTTGCCGGCAAACAGACCGGACACGTTGCGGACGGCGCCGTCTTCCGGGTCTTCCACGCTGGTGAAGAAGGTCGCCACGGACGGGGAGATTTCCGGCAGGGTCGGCGCACGGAAGCCCTTGCCCCAGTTGCCGCGCAGCAGCACGCCTTCAACCGGCTTGTACTTCAGGCCCAGCTTCGGGGTGGTGGAGCTGCCGTAGTCGCTGTAGTGGTCATACCGCAGAGCGGCCTGGGCTTCCACCGACTTCAGCAATGGCAACGACAGTTCGGAGAAGACCGATACGTTGTTGCGGCTGCCGTTGGTGGCCGTCACGCCCTGACCCAGGATGCCGCCGCCAGTGGCCAGCGCGGTGGGCTCGTCCTTCAGCTTTTCACGGCGGTACTCAGCGCCAAGGGCCAGACCGATTTCACCGCCAGGCAGCTGACCGAAGGTCGTGTTGGCCTTGGTGTCGATGAAGCTCATGTCCGAGGTGGACTTGCGCGGGTTGGTGATGCGCAGACCGTCACGCACGGCCTGGCTGTTGGTGGTCCAACGGTCCAGGTTGTATTGCGTGGAGGTGGACACCGGCACCGGCGGTTGCGGCGTGGTGGGCACGTTGAAGGTCGCAGCCGTGCCAGCCAGCGGCATCAGGTTGTAGCTGTTCGAAGAGCTCTTGGTCTTCGAATAGCCCATGGCGCTGTCGAAGTCCCACTTGCCGACGGTGTAGCTGGCGCCCACCAGCAGACGGGCCGCATCGGAGCGGATGCTGGTGTCGCGGGTACCCACGTCGTTCAGTGCACCAACATAACGGGCGTTGGAGGCGAAGGGGTTGCCCGCCACGCCCGGCGCGAAGGTGATGTTGTAGGTGTAGGGCGTCACCGTGTTGTTGGCACCCGGCGCCAGACCCGTCGTGCCCGCGAAGAACGGGTTGGTGAAGGTCTGGTTGGTGTCCACACGGCTCAGGCCGACTTCAGCGTAGGCGATGGCGTCGCCAGACAGCTGCTTCGTGCCGCGCGAGATCATGCCGTAGCGTTCGGTACCCGGCAGGGCGGTCAGCTGCGAATTCTGATCCTTCGTGCAGAAGGTGTTGGTCGCGGCCGACTGAGCAGCCACGACGGCGGCGCTGTTGGTTGCGGTGTTGATCAGACCGGCGGCCAGGGCCTCCGGTCCGGTCATGACGGTGCCGTTGCAGTCAGAGATGGCGCGATAGTTCTGGGTCAGCGCGCCGGTGGGCGACAGCTGGCGCCAGGTGCCGCCGGACGTCTGCGAGATGAAGTTGCGGCCGCCGGCATATTTGCGGAAGTCACGCGACTTGGTGAACTCCGAATCCGACTGCAGCACCAGGTCGCGCTTGTAGTAGTCCAGGGTGACGAAGACGTTGTAGCCGTCGGCGGCGAGATCGCCGAAACCGGCGGCGCCGGTCACGCGATAATCGTTTTTGCCTTCAAACCAGCCGCCGGAAGCGGTCAGGTCCAGGCCCTTGAAGTCCTTGCGCAGGATGATGTTGACCACCCCGGCGATGGCGTCCGAGCCATAGATCGCGGAGGCACCGTCCATCAGGATGTCGACCCGCTCCACCGCGCTGCTGGGGATGGAGTTCAGGTCCACGAAGGTGTCCTGCAGGTTCTGGGCAAAGCCGTAGCCGGCCACGCGGCGGCCGTTCAGCAGCACCAGCGTGGTCTTCTGGCCCAGGCCACGCAGCGAGATGCCGGCGGCGCCTGGTGCGAAGCTGTTGCTGAAGCTTTCGCCGAAGCTGCCGGAGTTGGACGGCAGGTTGCGCAGCACTTCGGCCACGGTGGCCTGGCCGCTTCGCTCGATCTGGTCGCGGGAAATGACCGTCACCGGCGACACGGTTTCGGCATCGATGCGCTTGATGTTGGAGCCGGTGACCTCGACACGTTGGAGCTGGGTGGTGCCCGACGTGGAAGTTTGAGTGTCGCCCTGCGTCTGGGCAAACACTTGCGAACCGTACAGACTTGCCGCCAACGCGGTCAGCGTGAGCGCAAGCTTGGGTGAAGTTTTCATATTCATCCTGTAAAGATGGGCCGTAGACCGCACGAGTTTGGCGACGACCTACAACTCCTTTGCCTCGCGGCAACACCACTTGACAAGAAAGTACGTACACAAGTGTCGAAACTGACAGGGCAAGCGTTTGCGTTCGGTGGCCGTTTCAAATGGGCGACGAACACCCGTTGAGCCGCCGCTGTCAGAGTCGGACAGCGCCATCCTTAGAGAGGGCCGCGGCGAGGCGACGCTGCGGAGGCGTCCCCGGGAAGGGCCTCCGCTCGCCCCCTGGGTGAGCGGCCCCGCACCGCGCCAAGAGCGGGTGCCCGTTGCCTTTTGACCACGCGGTAGCGCAACCAAACTGTGACGTTGTTGCGAAGCGGTAACACATGGTCGATTGGCGATCAGGGTTGTCCCGCCGGAATGGCTCCCAGAGACACAGGACGAAGGGCCCGATGCCGCAGCCTCCCGGCGAAGCAGCACCGACAAAAGAAAAGCGGCCCCGGAATACCGGGGCCGCTTGTGGGCATCCGTGGGATGCCTTGGTGGCAACGCGGACCGCAGCCGAGGCTGCGGTGCCACATCAGCACATCAGCGCATCAGAAGCTGTAATTGCCGTTCACGTAGACCGTGCGACCCAGCGGGCTGGCATAACGCGGGTCGTAACCCACCTGGTGGCCCGACGAGCTACGCAGCGTCAGCGGAGGCGCTTCGTTGGTCAGGTTGTTCACGCCCAGACGCAGTTCCAGCGCCTTGCTCCAGCGATACACACCCTGGTAGTCGAAGGTGATGTATTCCGGAACGTCCAGCTGGACCGTCGTGTTCTTGCCGGTGCTCAGGTCACGCACGGTCTGCGAGATGTCCTTGTAGCCCGAGCGGTAGTTCACGCGCAGCATGTTGGTGACCTTGCCGGATTCCAGCGAGAAGGTGGCCTTCATGATGTTGCGGAACACGACCGAAGCGTCCACGCCGTACTTGCCCAGGCTGCTGGTGAAGACGTCGCTGGTGCCGGGCATGGTGTACTCCGACTTGATCATGTAGGTGCCATTGATCGTCGTCGTGAGCTTGCCCAGACCTTCCACCGGCAGGCGGCCTTCCACTTGCCAGTCCAGACCCTTGTAGATGGACTGGCCGATGTTGGTCGACAGCGCCATGAAGGCGTAGTACTTGTTGTTCTCGGCCGGCAGCTGATAGGTGGTGAACAGCGAGGCGTACTTGGCGGGATCGGAGAACGCCTGATCGGCAGACACGGCGCTCACGGCGTCGGTCAGCTTGACCTTCCAGTAGTCGATGCTCGCACCGAAGTTGCGGGTGGGATCGAAACGGATGCCCAGGGTCTGCTGATGAGACTTCTCGGGCTTCAGGTTCTCGTTGCCACCGGCCAGCTGGGTGTACTGGCTCTTGCCCGGCTTGCAGGGCGCTGCGCCGCTGCCGTCACCTGGGAACGGGCAGTCGTAGCCAGCGGCGGTCACGCCGTTGGTCACCAGCGGCTGGGCAATGTCCAGCATGTCCGGCGCCTTGAAGCCGGTACCGAGCGAGCCGCGCACCAGCAACTGCTTGTTCACCTTGTAGCGAGCCGACAGCTTGTAGGTGGTGGCCGACTCATCCCGACCGAAATCGCGGGCGTTCAGGGCGTCCTTGATCTTGGTGATGGTGTCGTAACGGACGGCGGCGTTGGCTTCCAGGTCCTTGATGACCGGGATCACCATTTCGGCGAACACACCGTAGTTGTTGCGCTCCAGATCGTAGGCGGGGCTGGGGGCGTAGTTGTAGATGACGCCGTTGACCGCATCCGCCGACGGCGTCTGCTTGTAGTGGTAGTTGCGGAAGTCCGCGCCCGTACCCAGCTTCACTTCACCGGCCGGCAGGTTGAACACCGTGCCCGAGGCGCCCACGTTCACGCCCTTGAGGGTGGTGGAAGCCTTGCGGATGGAACCGTTGTAGACGCTGTCGTCGATCAGCTGCTGCACCGCCGCCGGCTGGTTGCCCGACGGCACGAACGGGTCGACCTGGCCGCTGTTGATCAGGCTGGTGAACTCATTGGTCTTGAAGTAGCCGCCGACGTATTTTTCGTTCAGCGAGTTCTGCGACCAGGTCAGTGCACCGTTGACGTCCCAGTCACCGATCGAGCCTTCGGTGCCCACCGAGATGTGCTTGCCGTCGGTGATGGTCTGCGAATCACGCGTGCCGAAGTCGTTGGCGCGGTAGTTGGCGGTGACCGTGTCCACGTGGCTGCGCTGGGCGGCCGTCAGGTACGGGTCGACATACTTGCCGTAGAGCGCCGAGTTCGTGGCGATGGTGATGGGGATCGGGTTGGCGGCAATCCGTGCGGTCAGGTCGGTCCGCGTGAACAGCACGTCGGAGAAGACCTTGAAGTTGTCATTCAGCTTGGCTTCACCGGACACGAAGAACGAGTCACGGGTGGACTCCGGGTACACGTCGATGCTGCTGACGTAGTCGTACGCGCAGTTGGCGGTGCCAGACTTGCTGGGCGAACCGGCAGGGATGGTGTTGGCCAGGCTGTAGAAGTTGTTCGGTGCGCACTTGCCGTTGGCCTGCAGGTACGGGTTGAACGAGTAAGCACCCAGAGTGGTGGTCTCACCCGCCAGACGCTTGAACGTGACCGTGGCGTTGGCCGGGTCCGCCGAGTTGCTGGTGCGGTCGTAAACGTAGTTCTTGCCGTTGACCGAGAACGGCAGATAGGCCGTGCTGGAGAACGCGCGGTCGCCCGAGCGCATGCGCTTCTGGTCGTCACGGCGATAGGAAGCGACGACGCTGAAGCCGTTTTCTTCCATGCTGCCCAGACCGTAGGTCAGGCTGGCGTTCATGGCGGTGGCGCCATTGCCAATCGGGTTGCTGTAGTTGACGTTGACCGAGCCGCCCTTCTGATTGCGCTTGAGCACGAAGTTCACCACGCCGGCAATGGCGTCGGAACCATACAGCGCGGAGGCACCGTCGGTCAGCACCTCGATGCGCTCAATGGCGGCCATCGGGATGGAGTTCAGGTTGATGCGCGAGCCGGAGCCGGTCGGCGCGATACGGCGACCGTTGACCAGCACCAGGGTGTAGCTTTCGCCGATGCCGTGCAGCGAGGCGGTGACGATGCCGCCGGAGTTCGAACCGATGGAGATGTCACCGATGGTGAAGCCCTGCATCGCCGGGATGCGCTGCACCAGGTCGGCCACGTTGGTGGCGCCGGTCGCCTTCATTTCCTCCTGGGAAATGATCTGCACCGGCAGCGAGCCTTCGTTTGCGAAGCGCTTGATGCTGGAGCCGGTGATCTCGATGCGCTCGAGTTGCTGGGTCTGCTCTTGAGCGTGGGCGGCCATCGAGACCGCCAGAATCGCTGCGGCCGCGCTGATGGCGCGGATATGCGGCTTGTTCGCCATGTTCAAAAATCCCGAAAGTTGTAATGCACGCCCGGCTTGACCGTCCAGTAACGGCACCCACCGAATGTGAACAAAACTTTACGGGCATGCACCGGGGTTGCTCACCCCAGGTTCACCCTTATTGCGCAGGCAAGTCATCGGGCTTTGAACGCTGTTAGCTTTCCCCTGCGCGAAGGTTCATGACTTTTATCACGGTCGATCCGCACCGATCTGGTGCTTATTGTCCGGCTTTTGCCCGCTGTCGCCATGCATGCAGCAGCGGCTCGGTATAGCCCGAGGGTTGTTCCTTCCCGAGAAAAACGAGGTCCAGTGCCGCCTGAAAAGCAACGCTTCGATCGGGATTCACCGCCATGGGGCGGTAATGCGGGTCGCCGGCATTTTGTTGATCGACTACAGATGACATCCGTGCAAAGGTGTCCCGCACCTGTTGTTCAGTGACGACGCCGTGCAGCAACCAGTTGGCAATGTGCTGGCTGGAAATGCGCAAGGTTGCACGGTCTTCCATGAGACCGACCCCATTGATGTCGGGCACCTTGGAGCAGCCCACGCCCTGATCGATCCAGCGGACCACATAACCGAGGATGCCCTGGACGTTGTTGTCGAGCTCCTGCTGCTTCTCGGCGTCGCTCCAGTTCGGTGCCGCCGCGACCGGCACAGTCAGGATGCGTTCGAGCAGGGCATTGAAGTCTTCGCGGCTGGCGGCGGCTTCCAGATCGGTCTGCACCTGGGCGACGCTCACCTGGTGATAGTGCAGCGCATGCAGGGTGGCGGCGGTGGGGCTGGGCACCCAGGCGGTGTTGGCGCCGGCCTTGGGATGGGCAATCTTCTGTTCCAGCATGGCCGCCATCAGGTCCGGCATGGCCCACATGCCCTTGCCGATCTGGGCGCGCCCGCGCAGGCCGGCTCGCAATCCCACCAGCACGTTGTTGCGCTCATAGGCCTGGATCCAGGGGGCGCCCTTCATGTCGCCCTTGCGCAGCATCGGACCGGCCCGCATGGCGGTGTGCATCTCGTCGCCGGTGCGGTCGAGGAAACCGGTGTTGATGAAAGCGACCCGGCTCGGCGCGGCGGCAATACACGCCGCCAGGTTCACGCTCGTGCGCCGCTCCTCATCCATGATGCCCAGCTTCACCGTGGCATCAGGCAGGCCCAGCAGTTGCTCGACGCGGCCAAACAGTTCGTTGGCGAAGGCGACCTCGGCGGGGCCATGCATCTTCGGCTTGACGATATAGATACTGCCCTGCCGCGAGTTGCGCAGCCCGGAGCCGGACAGCTGCTTCAGGTCGTGGACCGCAATCAGGGTGGTGATGACGGCATCCATGATGCCTTCCGGGATCTCGGCGCCGCCGTCCATCAGGATGGCCGGGTTGGTCATCAGGTGGCCGACGTTGCGCACGAACAGCAGGGAGCGCCCGGGCAGCACCACCTCGCCCCCCTGGGGCGACCGGTAGCGACGGTCCGGATTCAGCCGGCGGGTGATCGTCTTTCCGCCCTTGCTGACTTCTTCCGTCAGGGTGCCCCGCAGAATGCCCAGCCAGTTGCGGTAGGCCAGCAGCTTGTCTTCGGCATCCACCGCGGCGATGGAGTCTTCCAGGTCCAGGATGGTGGACAGCGCGGCTTCCATCAGCAGGTCGGACACACCGGCCAGGTCGGTCTTCCCGATGGGGGAGCTGCGGTCGATCTGGATCTCGATGTGCAGCCCGTTGTGGCGCAGCAGCACGGCCGTGGGCGACGCCGGCTCGCCGAGGAAGCCCACCAGTGCGGACGGATCCGTCAAACCGGCGGTACCGCCGCTTTGCAACGTCACGACCAGCGCGCCCTGCTCGATGCGATAGCCCGTGGCGTCGACATGCGACGCCCCCTTCAGCGGAGCGGCCTGGTCCAGCACCCCGCGGGCAAACGCGATGACCTTGTGGCCGCGCACCGGGTTGTAGGCGCCGGCGCGGGTGGCGCCGTCCGTTTCCGGAATGGCGTCGGTGCCGTAGAGCGCGTCATACAGCGAACCCCAGCGGGCATTGGCGGCGTTCAGCGCATACCGCGCATTCAGAATGGGCACCACCAGCTGAGGCCCGGCCTGCACGGCCAGTTCAGCATCGACGTTGGCGGTCGTGGCTTGACCGTGTTCAGGCACCGGGACCAGGTAACCGATCCGGGTGAGGAAGTCCTTGTAGGCCGCCATGTCCTGAATCGGACCGGGGTGGGCCTGATGCCACGCATCCAGCTCCGCCTGAAGCCGGTCCCGCTGCTTGAGCAGCGCCGCATTCTTCGGGGCCAGGTCATGCACCAGCGCATCAAACCCCGACCAGAAGGCGTCCGGCGTGAGGCCGGTGCCCGCCAGGGCTTCGCTGTCGATGAACCGAGCCAGTTCGGCGTCGATCTGAAGGCGGTGGTGCTGAACACGAGCGGTCATGGTGTCTCCCCGGCTGGGCAATGAAGGCAATACAGAAAGCAGCGATTCCAACGCGCCCACAGCGGCCGACCCTCAAGCGAGCAGCGCTGCGGCGAATGTCATGGACTGTAGGACAGGACCCGCCCGCCATTGATAACGACGGCCGCAGGAGATCCCTGACTTTTTTGCACAAATAACAACGCCCAAGCGCTGGATTCACCACAGCAAACGGCGCAAAGACCACAATCAGCCCTCATGGATCGTCTCAAACAGATGGAGTCCTTCGTGCTGGTGGCCACCAAGGGCAGCCTCACCGCCGCCGCGCAGGCGGAAGGGGTGGCCCCGGCGGTGATGGGTCGGCGGCTGGACGCGCTGGAATCCCGGCTCGGGGTGAAGCTGCTGCTGCGCACCACCCGCCGCCTGAGCCTGACGCATGAAGGCAGCGCCTTCCTGGAAGACTGCCAGCGCCTGCTCACCGAGTTCGACAACGCCGAAGCCAGCGTCACCGCGGGCGGCGTCAAGGCCAGCGGCCATCTGCGGGTCACCGCCCCGGCCGGCTTCGGCCGCCGCCATGTGGCGCCGCTGGTGCCGGACTTCCTGGCGCGGCATCCGGACGTGAGCGTGTCGCTCAACCTCAGCGACCGGGTGGTGGACATCGTCAATGAAGGCTTCGACTGCGCAGTGCGGGTGGGGGACCTGAGCGACTCCAGCCTGATCAGCATGCGCCTGGCCGACAACCGCCGCCTGTGCGTGGCCACACCGGCCTACCTGCGGCGGGCCGGCATTCCGCGCCACCCGTCCGAGCTGGCCCGCCACCAATGCCTGACACTGAGCTCCGACGCCAGCCAGACCCGAGGATGGGCCTTCCGGGTGGACGGGCAGCTGCAGCATCTGCGTCCCACCGGACGGCTGGATTGCAGCGACGGTCAGGTGCTGCACGACTGGTGCCGCCGGGGCCTGGGCCTGGCCTGGCGCAGCACCTGGGAGGTGGTGGATGACATCCGCAGCGGAGCGCTGGTCAGCGTGCTGGACGACTTTGCCGCCCCGCCCAACGGCATCTTCGCGGTCGTCTCCCAGCGCAAGCACCTGCCCTTGCGGGTGCGGCTGTGGATAGACTTCCTGAAGGAGCATTACGCCCAGCCCCGCTATTGGCAAGGTTCGGAAGGTTCGGAAGGGTCGGAAGGTCTGGACGCTTCGAACCTTTGCAGCGGCAGCGACGGTGCGGGTGGTGCGTCCACAACAACATCCTCTATGGAGAAGGCATGACACTCGAAGCCCTGCTGGCCGGCCTGCACATTCTGGCCATCCTCAGTCTGGTCGTGTTCCTGAGCAGCCAGGCCGCCCTGTGCCGGTCGGAATGGATGAACGCCGCCGTGGTGACGCGTCTCACCCGAGTGGACATGATCTACGGCATCACCGCGGTGGTCGTGCTGGCCACCGGGCTGTTCCGCACCTGGTGGGGCATGAAGGGCGGTGGCTGGTACTGGCATCAGCCCCTGCTGCACTTCAAGCTGGGGCTGTTTGTGGTGATCGGGCTGCTGTCGATCAAGCCGACCCTGACCTACCGCCGCTGGGCCAGAACGCTGCAGGCCACCGGCAGCCTGCCGGATGAGGACGAGATCAAGGCCACGCGACGACTGGTCATGCTGCAGGGACACCTGCTGCTGTTGATTCCAATCGCCGCGGTGATGCTGGCCCGCGGGGTGTGGACCCGCGGGTGAATGGACCGCGGGTGAATGGGCAGGATCCGTGAGGATCAGTGCGCCGCGAGGCATTCCTTCATGAAGGCCTTGCGCGCATCACCGGTCTTCTTCTGATCAGCGGCGTCCTTGTTGCAGGCCGCCATCTTCTCCTGCTGAGGCGTCAGCTTCTTCTCCGGCTCCGCCTTGCCGGCCAGGCAGGCCTTCATGAAGGCCTTGCGATCGTCGCCGGTCTTGCCTTGCGCCTTGGCGTCCTTGTTGCAGCTGCTCATGCGTTGCTGCTGGGGCGTCAGTTCCTTCTTCTTCTCGTCCTGCGCGTGGGCCGGGGCCAGAAAGGTCAGGGACAACAACAGGCCGGCGCTCAGCGTCATCAGTGTTTTCATCTCATGCTCTCCTACGGGGGTTGGGGGAAGGACCTCAGGGCAGTGAAACACAGCAACGGGGCGGGCTCAAGTGCGGTTGACCTGCGTCATGTCCGCCACTGCCTCACATGATGCGGCGCGGATGGGCCAGTGCCTCATGCGCCAGATGCAGGCGACGCACCAGCACCTGGATGAAAGCCCGGTCAAACCGGTGCTGACACTCCGGGCTGAGCTGTCCCAGGGACTCCGGCGTGAAGGACACCGTGGTGCACATGTCGGTCACCCGGATGTCCGTGCTGTGACGCCGCAATTCCGGATTCGGCGCCAGATAGGCCATCTCGCCGACCGAGGTGCCGGTGCCCAGCGTCGCCACCAGTGCCCCGTCCCGCCAGACCTCCACCTCGCCCTGGGCAATGATGTGGAAGGTGTTGCCTTCCTGACCGCGCTTGAAGAGCAGATAGTCCAGCGGATAACGGCGCCAGCGCGCCCGGCGCACCACTTCCCACAGCTCCACATCGCCGAAGTTGGCGAAGAATTCGAGGCCGCGCAGCAGGTTGAAACGCTCCGAGTCCTTGACCTCATTGAGGCGGGCCAACGGCACCAGCTGCCGCGCCACCAGCTCGGACAGCGCCTGCCCGAAGGCCTCCCAGTCGGCATGCCGCTCATGGGGATGCTTGGCCAGGGCCTTGAGAATCACGGCGTCCAGCGCCTCGGTCACGCCGCCACGCTGGCCCTGCATCGGCTGCGGCGTCTGGTGGTAGATCTGATGCATCAGCGCCATCTGATTGGGCGCATCAAAGGGCGGGCGGCCGCAGATCATGTGATAGAGCACGGCGCCCAGTGAATAGATGTCGGCCTGGCAGCCGACGTCGCCGCCTTCGATCTGCTCCGGCGGCATGTAGGCCAGCGAGCCCACCCGGTGCACCTGCGTCATGTCGGCATGCAGGTTGAGGGCGCTGCCAAAGTCGCTGACCTTCACATCAGTCACCTGACCGGTGCTGTCCAGCACCGCCAGCAGATTGGCGGGTTTGATGTCCCGGTGCACCACCCCCTGCCGGAAGACGTAGGACAGGGCCATCGCGCACTTGAAGCCCAGTTCGACGATCTGGTCCAGCGGCAGCAACCGATCGGTGCGGCAAAAGTGCTTGAGGGTCACGCCGTGGACATATTCCATGACGAGGTAAGGCGCGTCGCCATCCTGTACCGCATCCAGGATCTGCACCACATTCGGATGCTGCAGCCGGCCGGCGAGCGCCGCTTCGGAGGCAAAAAAACGGCGGCTCAGGGTGTCTTCCTCGGCGCCCTGCCCCATCCAGCTGCGCATGCGCTTGATGGCGACCTCCTGGTTGCGGAAGTCGTCCACCGCCAGGAAGACGTCGCTGGTCGCGCCCTCGCCCAGCCGGCGCAGCACCCGGTATTTGCCGATCTGCTCCGGCAGGTCGGTGCCCGGGGCGGCCAGGCTCTCGGCCAAGCCTTCCGCCGGACGGCTCTGGCTGGTGGAAATGTCTGCAGGGGCGCTCATCGTTGCAGGCATCCTGCCGCACGGGTGGAGGAGCGGCAAGTGGGTTGACGGTCTATTACAGGGCGTGCCCCCTAAAATGCGACACATGATCCAAGCCAAGCAGGAATTGCTCGACGCCCTGGGGACCGTGCTCCAGGCCTTGAGCCAGGACGCCGTCGCCAGCGGCGCCATGGCCGCCGCACCGGTGGCCGCCTTTGAAACGCCCAAGCAGGCCAGCCATGGCGACTTCGCCTGTACGGCGGCCATGCAGTTGTCCAAGGCCTTGCGAAAAAATCCGCGCGAACTGGCGCAGACGCTGATCGCCCAGCTGCAGGCGCAGCCGGCCGTGCAGCGCTGGGTCGAGGCGCTGGAGATCGCCGGTCCGGGCTTCATCAACCTGCGCCTGACGCCGGCGGCCCGCCAGGCCGTCATCGGCGAAGTGCTGACCGCTGCCGAGCATTTCGGTGAACAGCCGTCGCATCCGGATTCGGTGCTGGTGGAATTCGTCTCCGCCAATCCCACTGGCCCGCTGCATGTGGGGCATGCCCGCCAGGCGGCACTGGGCGATTCGCTCTGCCAGCTGTTCAGCACCCAGGGCTGGACGGTCAGCCGCGAGTTCTACTACAACGACGCCGGCGTGCAGATCGCCACCCTGGCGCAGTCCACCCAGGCCCGCCTGAAGGGGCTCAAGCCGGGAGATGCCGGCTGGCCGGAGGCCGCCTACAACGGCGACTACATCCAGGACATCGCCGAAGCGTTCCTGAGCAAGGCCACCGTCAAGGCCGACGACCGTGAATTCACCGCCTCCGGTGACATCAACGACCTGGACAGCATCCGTCAATTCGCCGTGGCCTATCTGCGTCACGAGCAAGACCTGGATCTGCAGGCGTTTGGTCTGCGCTTTGACAACTACTTCCTCGAAAGCAGCCTCTACAGCGGCGGCCAGGTGGAAGATGCCGTCTCTCGCATGATCGCCAACGGCAAGACCTATGAAGACGGTGGCGCGCTGTGGCTGCGCTCCACTGAATACGGGGACGACAAGGACCGCGTCATGCGCAAGTCCGACGGCACCTACACCTACTTCGTGCCGGACGTGGCCTATCACGTCAACAAGTTCAAGCGCGGCTTCAGCAAGTGCATCAACATCCAGGGCACCGACCACCACGGCACCATCGCCCGGGTGCGCGGCGGCCTGCAGGCGACCGGCGTCGGCATCCCGCAGGGTTTCCCGGACTACGTGCTGCACAAAATGGTCACGGTGATGAAGGGCGGCGAGGAGGTGAAGATCTCCAAGCGGGCCGGCTCTTATGTCACCCTGCGCGACCTGATCGACTGGACCAGCCGCGATGCGGTGCGCTTCTTCCTGATCAGCCGCAAGGCCGATACCGAGTTTGTCTTCGACGTCGATCTGGCACTCAAGGCCAATGACGAGAACCCGGTGTTCTACGTCCAGTACGCCCATGCGCGGATCTGCTCGGTGCTGCGCCACTGGGCCGAGCAGGGCGGCGACATGGCCGCGCTGAAGGACGCCGACCTCAGCCTGCTGACGGCGCCCACCGAATATGCGCTGATGCAGAAGCTGGCGGACTATCCCCGCATGCTGACCAGCGCCGCCCAGGACCTGGCGCCGCATGACGTGGCGTTCTATCTGCGTGATCTGGCGGGTGCCTTCCACAGCTACTATGGCGCCGAACGTTTCCTGGTGGAGGACAACGCCGCACTGACCCGTTCGCGCATGGCCCTGCTGACGGCCACCCGTCAGGTCGTGCGCAACGCGCTGACGGTGCTGGGCGTGTCCGCACCGGAAGCGATGGCTCGAGATAACCAGGAGCATGCATGAGCAAGGAGAAACAGCGCGGCGGCTTCGCCATGGGCCTGATCGTGGGCCTGTTGCTGGGGCTGGGCATCGCGCTGGGCGTGGCGTTGTATGTGACCAAGGCGCCGGTGCCGTTCATCAACAAGCTGCCGCAGCGCACCGCGGAACAGGACGCGCAGGAAGCTGAGCGCAACCGCAACTGGGATCCCAACGCGCCGCTGGCCGGCCGTGCGGGTGCCAAGGCGGCGTCTGGCGTGGTGACACCAGGACCGGCACCGGCGGTGGTGCCGGCCACACCGACGACACCGGCCACCCAAGCCCCGGCCCAGGCCCAAACGCAGACGCCTCCCACCGTCGGCAGCAATGGCGCCATCGTGCCGCCGGCTGTGGAAGGCCGTCCGGTCGCCAAGGCCGATCCGAGGCCGGCGGGCGACAAAGCGGCCGACAAACCCGCCGACAAGCCGGCAGACAAGGCTTCCGGATCCGCCAATGGTTACTTCGTCCAGGCGGGCGCCTTCACCCGGATGGAAGACGCCGAGCAGCAGCGCGCCAAGCTGGCCATCCAGGGTTTTTCGGCCAAGGTGATGGAACGCGAGCAATCGGGGCGTACCGTCTATCGGGTCCGCATGGGCCCGTTTGACAGCCGGGACGAAGCCGAAAGCCAGCAAAAGAAGCTGGAAGGCGCCGGGATCGAAGCCAATCTGGTGGCGGTCCAGCGTTAATCCTTGCCTAAGTCTGTATCCCTAGCATCGCGGCACCGGGAGGAACCGGTGATCCGCAAAGGAAGCACACACATGAAGCGTCGCGAATTCACCCAGCTGTCGGCCGCCTCGGCCCTGGCAGCGGGCACCGCTGGCGGCCTGCTGGTCCAGCCGGCCCTGGCCCAGGGCGGTCCGATCGAGGGCCGTCAATATCAGCGCCTGAACACCAAGGTGCCTGGCGCGGCGCCCGGCAAGATCGAGGTCATCGAGTTCTTCTGGTACGGCTGCCCGCACTGCTATGTGTTCGAGCCGACCATCGAAGCCTGGGCCAAGCAGCTGCCGGCCGACGTGGTCTACCGCAAGGTGCATGTGGCCTTCCGCGAGAACGTGAAGATCCACCAGCGCCTGTTCTTTACGCTGGAAGCGATGGGCAAGGAAGCGCAGGTGCGTCCGGCCATCTTCAACGCCATCCACCGGGGCGGTCAGTCGCTGACCGATCCGAAGGCGATGGCGACCTTCCTGGCACCGCTGGGTGTGGATTCGGCGAAGTTCCAGGAGCTGTACAACTCGTTCACCGTGCAGACCAAGTGCCAGCAGGCCGCGAAGTTGCAGGACAGCTACAACATCGACGGCGTGCCGACCGTTGCGGTGGGTGGACGCTTCCTCACCTCGCCGGCCATGGCGGGATTTGGCCTGCGCGTCAGCGAGGAAGAACTCGGCCAGCGCGCCATCGCCGTCGCCAACTTCCTCATTGAACAGGCACGGAAGGGCTGACCCTCCCCCCACCGTGAAGGCCTGCCGGCCGCGGCCCCTTCGGGAGTTGGCGGACTGCAGGCCTTTTGTTTTTTGCGGGGCTAGAATGGTCTGCAAGTTTTGTGCCGCCAGGATCCCACCATGCCCCTTCGCCGTCCCCTGCTGTTGTCCGGAGCACTCGCCCTGGCGTTGGCCGCGCCCTGGGTGCAGGCCGCCAAGGACGACCGCCAGAAGCCCCTGAACCTGGTGTTCGACAAGGAAGGCGAGGTGGACAAGGTCAAGCAGCGCGCCGAATTCAACGGCAACGTGATCCTGACCAAAGGCTCCCTGATGCTGCGCGCCGAACGCATGGATGTGCAGGAAACCAAGGACGGCTATTACCTGGCCTACGCCAACGGCGTGCCCAGCCGTCAGGTGCAGTTCCGCCAGGACCGCGACACCCCCGGTGAACGCATCGAAGGCCGCGCTGACCAGATCGAATACGACACCCGCAGCGAAACCATCCGGCTGATCGGCAATGCCGAAGCCAAGGTGATGCGCGGCGACCAGCTGATGCAGACCATGGCCGGCGCCACCCTCAACTACGACAACCGCACCGAACGCCTGCTGGTGGAAACCGGCGCCAATTCGCCGCATCCCAGTGGGCGCGGCCGTGTGGTGCTGATGCCCAAGAACGTGCCCGCCGAGCCCGCCTCCGCCGCCAGCGCCCCGCTGGGTCTGCGCCCCAGCCTCAACCTGACGCCGCGCCAGACCCCATGAGTGACGCTCAAGCCTCCCCCCCCCGGAGCCGCCTGCAGGCCTGGGGGCTGCAGAAGACCTATGGCGTGCGCAAGGTGGTCAAGGATGTCCATCTGGACCTGCACAGCGGGGAAGTGATCGGCCTGCTGGGCCCCAACGGCGCCGGCAAGACCACCAGCTTCTACATGATCGTGGGCCTGGTCCGCGCCGACGCCGGCGAGATCCAGATCGACGGCCAGCCGGTGCAGCGCCTGCCCATTCACCAGCGCTCGCGCCTGGGTCTGAGCTACCTGCCGCAGGAAGCCTCCATCTTCCGCAAGCTGAATGTGGAAGAGAACATCCGCGCCGTGCTGGAACTGCAGCGGGACGACCAGGGCAAAGCCTGGCCGACCGCCCGCATCAATGCCGAGCTGGACAAGCTGCTGCAGGAACTCTCCATCGAGAAGCTGCGGGACACCCCCGCCCCGGCCCTGTCCGGCGGCGAGCGGCGCCGCGTGGAGATCGCCCGCGCCCTGGCCACCCAGCCCCGTTTCATCCTGCTGGACGAGCCCTTCGCCGGCGTGGACCCGATCGCCGTGCTGGAGATCCAGCGCATCATCCGCTTCCTCAAGCAGCGCGGCATCGGCGTCCTGATCACCGACCACAACGTCCGTGAAACCCTGGGCATCTGCGACCGCGCCTACATCATCAGTGAAGGCGCAGTGCTGGCCGAAGGCACGCCTCAACACATCGTCGAACATCAGGACGTCCGCCGGGTCTATCTCGGCGAGCACTTCCGGATGTAAGCACGGGAGCGACGATGAGGCCGACGCTACAGGTACGCCTGTCCCAGCATCTTGCGCTGACGCCTCAGCTGCAGCAGTCCATCCGTCTGCTGCAACTCTCCACACTCGAACTTCATCAGGAAGTCGAGCAGATGCTGGCCAGCAATCCGCTGCTGGAGCCCGACGAAGAACACGATGCGGCCAGTCCGCCCGGCGCCAGTCCGGCTGAACGCGTGGCGGACGAGCGGGTGCCGGATCGCGATGATCGCGGCAGCGACACTGCGGATCGCAGTGCCGACAGCGACGGCAGCGCGGATAGCGCCAGTGGCGAAGAAATCCGTGCCGAGGATTTCGGCACCACCGAGCGGGAAGACTGGGAAAACGGCACCGAGCACGACGACTTCGACGGCATCCGCGAGCAGCCTTCCAGCAGCGCCAGCAGTGGTGGCGAGGACGACGAGCGGCCCGAGACCGAAGCCCCCGATGCGTCGCTCCAGGACGTGCTGCGCGCACAAATGGCGGGCATGCATCTGGGCGAGGTGGACCGTGCAGCCTTGCTGGCGCTGATTGAATCGCTCAACGACGACGGCTATCTGGAAGATCCGCTGGAAGAGCTGGTCGCCGCTCTGCTCGGCGATGAAGGCGATGGGGCGGATCCGGAGCAGCGCGAACTCCTGCTCGACACCTTCAAGTGCGCCCTCAAGTGGCTGCAGTCGATGGAGCCGGCGGGGGTCGGCGCACGGGACCTGGGCGAATGCCTGGAACTGCAGCTGCGCACCCATCCGCGCTCGCCGGAACAGGCGCTGGCGGTGGTGATCTGCCGGCGCCATCTGGATCTGCTGGCCAAACGCGACTGGCGCCGCCTGATGTCCCTGACCGGCGCCGATGACGAGCTGCTTCGGGGCGCACAGGCGATGATCGCCACGCTGGAACCCAAGCCGGGACGGCGCTTCGCCCGCAGCGACAACCGGCCCGTGGTGCCGGACGTGATCGTGCAGAAGGCCGGCCGGGGCTTCCGGGTGATGATCAATCCGGATGTACTGCCCAAGCTGCGCATCAATGAGCTGTATGCCCAGGCCCTGCGCGCCACCCGCGGCGGCGTCAGCAATTCGCCGCTGGGGGGCCAGCTGCAGGAAGCGCGCTGGTTCATCAAGAACATCCAGCAGCGCTTCGACACCATCCTGCGGGTCAGCGAAGCCATCGTGGAGCGCCAGCGCGGCTTCTTCACCCATGGTGAGCTGGCGATGAAACCGCTGGTGTTGCGGGAGATCGCCGATGAACTCGGCCTGCACGAATCCACCATCTCCCGGGTGACCACCGCCAAGTACATGTCCACGCCGTGGGGCACCTTTGAGCTGAAGTATTTCTTTGGCTCCAGCCTCTCCACCGAGGCAGGCGGCAATGCGTCGTCCACCGCGGTGCGGGCGCTGATCAAGCAGTTCATTGCGGCGGAGGACGCCAGCAATCCGCTGTCCGACAGCCAGCTCTCCACCATGCTGGGCGAGCAGGGCATCACGGTGGCTCGGCGGACCGTCGCCAAATACCGGGAAGCGCTGAAGCTGGCGCCTGCCAACCTGCGCAAGGCGCGCTGACGGCGCGTTCGCCCTCAGTGGGACAATGTCCCCATTCCACGGCGCCCCGTCGCGTCAGACACCGATCCGTCCAGAGCCCTCATGTCCACGCCCTCCTTCCATCTGTTCCTGCCCTGCCCTGCCGGCGTTGAATCCTGGCTGGAGGCGGAAGTCCGCGAGATCCTGTCGGCAGACGAATGCCTGGAGGGCCCCAAGGCCTTCCGCGGCGGCGTCGGCCTGCTGGGCACGCTGGAGGCGGTGATGCGCCTGAACCTGCACAGCCGGCTGGCGCAGCGGGTGCTGGTGGAAGTCGCCATCGGGGAGTACTACCAGGAAGACGACATCTATTCGCTGGCCAACACCATCGACTGGAGCGAATGGATCACGCCGCGGCAGACGCTGCGGGTGGACACCACCGCGCAGCATTCGCCGCTGCACAGCCTGAACTTTGCGACGCTGCGGGTGAAGGATGCCGTCTGCGACGTGATGCGCGAAGTGACCGGCGAGCGGCCCAGCGTGGACACCCGCTGGCCCGACCTGCCGCTGCAACTCCACCTGACCGAGCAGCATGCGACGCTGTATGTGGACAGCTCGGGTGAGCCGCTGTTCAAGCGCGGCTGGCGGGAAGACAAGGGCGATGCGCCGCTGAAGGAAACGCTGGCGGCCGCGATGCTGGCAGCGGCCGGCTGGAAGGGTACGCCGGAGGCCGGTGGCGCGCTGCACGACCCCTGCTGCGGCTCTGGCACCATCGTGGTGGAAGCGGCGACGATTGCCTGCGGCATCGCGCCCGGCATCCAGCGCCGGTTCGCTTTCGAGAAGCTCAAGCCCTTCCAGGCGCTGATGCCGGCCTGGCGGGCGATGAAGGATGAAGCCCGTGCGGCGGAGCATGCCCCTGCGGTGCCGCTGTTCGCCAGCGACGTGGCCTTCCGGATGGTGGATTTCGCACGCCGCAATGCGCAGCGCGCGGGCGTGGAGGCCTACATCCAGTTCAACGGCGGGGATGCGCTGGAGCGTCCGGCCCCGAAGCTGCCCGACGATCTGCCCGGCACGCTGATGTTGAATCCGCCCTATGGGGAACGGATTGAGGTGCGCGGCAAGGCGGGCAACCGGTCGAACTTCGAGGGCGGGTTGTCCGAAGAGCGGGATGCGGGGGATGACTTCTTCCCCCGCCTGTCGGCCCACTGGAAGCGGGCCTATACCCAGCATCCGGCCGGCTGGACGGCATGGCTGCTCTGCCCGGAAATGAAGCTGCCCAGCAAGATGCGCCTGAAGGAATCGCGCCGGGTGCCGATGTGGAACGGCCCGATCGAGTGCCGCCTGTTCAAGTTTGATCTGATCGCAGGCTCGGCGCGGAAACCTTCTGTAGAGTCAGACGGCTCGCGCTAAATACGGCTGAAGCAGCTGATGCGGGCGGCATGTCGCAAGATGCCGCCCACAGAGGCTGAATGGGAGGACTGCCATGATCCGCGCGGAACTGGGCGAATCTCTGGAGGCGTACGTGGTGGAACTGATCAAAGCGGGTCGTTATGGATCCGAAAGCGAAGTCTTGCGGGCGGCTGTAGCGCTGCTTCAGCAGCGTGAGCAGGCCTTGGCCAGCTTCGATGCAGATCTCCGACGTCGCCTGGCGACCGCAGACGATGCGCACATGGTCTCCGCAGAAGAGGCGTTTGAGGCCCTGCGAAAGCAGTTTCCCGATCCAGATCGCCCCAACTCTGCATGAAGGTCCGCCTCCACCGGGAGGCGGTCGCAGACATCCAGGGCATTGCCACCTACGTGGCGGAGCTGAACGCGTCCGCTGCGGCTCGCCTCATTGAGGAGCTGAATGACAAGGTCATGGGCCTGAGCACCCTGGCGCATGCCTTTCCGCTTCTGCAAGGATTCGAGCATCTGGCCATTCGCAGACGGGTGCACGGCCGCTACCGCATCCTCTATCGAATCACGGACGATGATCGCGTGGACGTGCTCCGTGTGTTGCACACCGCCCGAGACGTGGTGACGGCGTTCCTGGACCGGCCGCTATGACGCTGCAGATCCTTCCAGGCCTCCCAGCGCCACCCAGCCCAGCACCGCCAGCGGTGCGGTGTCGGCACGCAGGATGCGCGGGCCCAGCTGCACCGCCTGGAAGCCCTGGGCGCGCGCGGACTGCTCCTCGTCGGCGCTGAGTCCCCCCTCCGGGCCGCTCAGCACCACGATCGGCCCCTGACCTTCGCGGCTTCGGGCCGACAGCGGCTGCGCCGCCACAGGACTCAGCAACCAGCGCCGCTCCGCGCCGTCATTCCCGCGCGCCGCCAGGCCCGCCAGCCACGCCGACAGCGTCATCACCGGCGCCACCTGCAGCGGCCGCGTGCGGCCGCATTGCTCCGCCGCGGCCACCGCAACGCCCTGCCAGTGCTGCTGCTTCTTCAGTGCCCGGTCGCCCGTCAGGCGAAGCACCGAACGCTCGCTCATCAGGGGCTGGATCGCCGTGGCGCCCAGTTCGCAGGCCTTCTCCACAATGCCGTCCATCCGGTCATTGGCCGGCATCACGACCGCCAACGTCACCGATGGATGCAATTCGCGATCGACGCTGTGGCGCTCGCGCAGCACCACCCGCACCTCACTGCGCCCCATGGCGGTGACCTCCGCGGTCCACTCGTCGCCGCTACCGTCAAACAGCAGCACCTGACCGCCCGGCTGAAGCCGCAGCACCTGGACATGGCGTGCCGCACCGGGCGGCAGCGCGAAATCCTGATCCAGGTCCTCCGACGCAGCCGCCAGCGGCTGCTCCACAAACAGACGCGCAGCCAAGCTCACCCCTTCTGACGGCCGATCCAGTCGGAGAAGGTGGCCAGGAAGCCCTGCATGAACTTCTCGGTGTCCGGCTTGGTGAAGCCGTGGTCTTCAGTGAACAGGGTGTTGGCACCGCCCACATACATTTCAGGAGTGGGCAGGGTCGCCACATTCATGCCGACCAGCACCTGACGCAGATGGTGGTGGGCGCCAAAGCCGCCCAGCGCTCCCGGTGACAGGGTAATGACGGCGCCGGGCTTGCCGTTGAAGGCGTTGTGCCCATACGGCCGCGACCCCACATCCAGCGCATTCTTCAGCACCGCGGGAATCGAGCGGTTGTATTCGGGGCTGAGGAACAGCACCGCATCCGCCGCCTTGATCGTGGCGCGGAATTCGGCGTAGCCGGCCGGCGGCGCATCCGCCTCGTCGTCGTTGTAGAAGCTCAGATGGCCGATCTCGACAATCTCCAGCTGCAGGGACGCCGGTGCGATCTTTTGCAGCGCCAGCGCCAGCTGGCGGTTATAGGAGCCTTTGCGCAGGCTGCCGATCAGCACCGCGACGCGGTACGGTTGCGCTTGGGGTTCAGACATGGACGACCTCCTGGGAAGGGTTTAATTGAAGCCCAGTGTCGCACGCAGCTCATGCGCTGCTGCATCTCCCTTGGTCGCCCGCACACGATCCACGACATCCAGCGCCAGCGTCTGCAGTTGCTCGAAGTCAGCGCATTGCTCCACTTCCAGTGCCATGCGGTAGCCCTTGAGCAGCCCCTGCTGCTTCGCAAAAACGGTGAGCGCGGTGTAGAGCTGCTGGAAGTCCAGCGATGACACCGGCGCGCCCATGGGCCGCGTCGAGCTGCCAGGCATCGGGCGGGAGGCAGCCCCTTGGCCACCGGTGGCGGTGACCGAAGCGGGGCCGGTCGACGGCGCGCTGCCAGACGATGCGGCCCGGGGCGATGCGGCGCCGGAAGCCGACAATGCGCCTGCGCCGCGGCCGGTGGAGGCGCCGCCCGGATCCCCGGCGACGCCCATGGGCGTACCGATGGCGGTGGCGCCGGCCGAGCCGGCAGATGCCCCCGCCCCGGGCCCGCCCACTGGCGCCCGCACCGCAGCCGGCGACACCAGCCGGTGTTGCAGCAGCAGTTCCAGATCGGCCGGCGTGGCGCCCTGCACCATGCCCAGCCATTGCCCGCCCGTTTTGGACGGGTCGATCACCAGCAGCAGATTGCGTGCGATCCGGCCCTGGACCAGGGCTCTTGTCTTGATCTCTGCCCGTCCGGCCTCAGACTTCTCGTAGCGTTCTTCCAACACGGCCATGCCTCCTCAGGACCGCGAAGCTTAGGCGGTTGCGGTCCTTGCGGAGGCAGGGAAACTGCTACTTTTTGTCGCGCAGTTCACGCCGCAACACCTTGCCCACCGGGGTCTTGGGCAGTTCCGTGCGGAACTCGATGATGCGCGGCCGCTTGTAGCCGGTGAGGTTGGCCTCGCAGTAGGCCTTCACATCCGCTTCGGTCAGCGCCGGATTCTTGCGGACGATCACCACCTTGACCGCTTCACCGGCCTTCTCGTCCGGCACGCCGACCGCGGCGCATTCCAGCACGCCCGGCATCAGGGTCAGCACGTCTTCGACCTCGTTGGGATAGACGTTGAAGCCGCTCACCAGGATCATGTCCTTCTTGCGGTCCACGATGCGGAAGTAGCCCCGCTCGTCCACCGTGCCGATGTCGCCGGTGCGGAAATAACCATCGGCGGTCATGACCTTGGCGGTTTCGTCGGGACGCTGCCAGTAGCCGGCCATCACCTGCGGGCCGCGGATGGCGATCTCGCCGGAGGTGCCTGCAGGCACTTCGCGACCGTCGTCGTCCAGCAGCGTCACTTCGGTACCGGGCAGCGGCAGGCCGATGGAGCCGGTGTAGGCGGTGCTGTCGGTCGGGTTGCAGCAGGCCACTGGCGAGGTCTCGGACAGGCCGTAGCCTTCCACGATCGGGCAGCCGGTCTTTTCCAGCCACAGCTTGGCGGTAGCCTGCTGAACGGCCATGCCGCCCCCCACCGAAATCACCAGACCGCTCCAGTCCACCGTGCCGAAGGACGGATGGTTGGCCATGGCCATGAACAGGGTGTTCACCGCCGGCAGGCTGTGGAAGCGGTGCTGGCTCAGTTCCTTGAACACGCCAGGAAGGTCACGCGGATTGGGGATCAGCACATTGCAGCCGCCCACCCGCATCGACAGCATCAGGTTGGTTGTGAAACCGAAGATGTGATAGAGCGGGAGCGCGCAGATGCTGACCAGCTGCTCGTCCTTGGGGATCTTGCGCAGCGCCGGCTGATACCAGGCCTCGCACTGCAGCGTGTTGGCCACCAGGTTGCGATGCAGCAGCACGGCGCCCTTGGAGACGCCGGTGGTGCCGCCGGTGTATTGCAGCACGGCGATGTCGCTGGGGCCGATGACCGGACGCGTGTAGGTCTGAGCACGCCCCTTGGACAGGGCATCGTTGAAACGCACGGCGGTGGGCAGCTCGAAGGCCGGCACCAGCTTCTTGACCTTGCGGACCACGTAGTTGACGACGGCGCCCTTGACGAAGCCGAGCATGTCGCCCATCGAGGCCAGCACCACATGCTTGGTGGGCACATGGGCCATCACCTGCTGCAGCGTGGCGGCAAAGTTCTCGATGATGACGATGGCCTTGGCGCCGGCGTCCTTGAGCTGATGCTCCAGTTCACGCGGGGTGTAGAGCGGATTGACGTTCACCACCACAAAGCCGGCGCGCAGCACGGCGGCCACGGCCACCGGATACTGCGGCACGTTGGGCATCATGATGGCGACGCGGTCGCCCTTTTCCAGACCCAGGCCCTGGAGATAAGCCGCCAGGGCACGCGACGCCTCATCGATCTGCGCAAAGCTGACCGAGCGGCCCAGCATCTTGTAGGCCGGCCGCTCCGGAAACTGCTTGAACGCCGTTTCCATCAGCTCGACCAGCGAAGGATAGACATCCGCATTGATCTCGGCGGGCATGCCAGCCGGATAGTGCTTCAGCCAGGTTTTCTCCATTGTTATGTCTCCAGGGTACGGCGCGGATTCTCGCCGATCCCCGTGCGCCCCCCATCAGGGGATTCGATAAAGCGCACAGGGACGCGCCGAAGGGCGTCATTGCAGGCGGACCATACGCGGTGCAGCGCGGTCATCGGCCCCCTAGGGTGGGTTCACTAATCCATGGCGCGGCGCCTGCATCTGGTGCAGGCCATTGGTGGCGTGGGCGGGACCCGGCCCGCGTCATCGCAGAGGCAGCCAGACGGCCAGCTCGGTGCCGGGCCCTTCGGTGCTGTCCGACGGCGCGCGCCATTCGATGCGCGCGGAGATCCGCTCGGCCCGCCGCCGCATGCCGCGCAGTCCATGCCCTTCGCGGCGCTGTTCGGACAGTCCCAGGCCGTTGTCGGTGATCAACAGGGTCACCCCGCCGCCGTCGTCATCCACGCGGGTGGCAAATCGCACCCGGGTGGCATGGGCATGATGAATGACGTTGCTGAGTCCCTCCTGCACGATGCGGATCAACTCGCGGCCGCCGGTGCCACGCAGCACCGGCACCAGCGGCACATCGGCCAGTTGCCAGTCCAGCGTCAGGCCGCCCGCCGCCAGACGGGGCCCCATGCGATGACGCAGATTGGCCAGCAGCAGCGTCAGGTCGCCATCAGTGACTGCCAGGGCGTCGACCGTCAGGCGCATTTCCCGGATGCAGTCGTCGAGCACTTCCACCAGGGTTTCGGACGGCACGCCCCGCTCCGCGCTCAGACGCGCAGTGACCAGTTGCGAGCCCAGGCCGTCGTGCATCTCCTGCAGCAGCCGCTCCCGCTCTTCGGCGGCCGTGCGCTGGCGTTCACTGTCCTGCAGCTCCTGCCAGCGGGCCTGCAGCTCGCGGGTGCGCGCCTCGAGCGCCCGCTCCAGCACGACGCGCGCCAGAGCCTGATCGCGCAGCGAGCCGACGAAGCGCCGCTGCAGCGCCACCCCGGCCATGGCGATCAATACGGCGTGGCCCACCACATTGATGTCCACCACACTGAGCTGCTGGGACGCCACCAGGGCAAAGTAGCTGACGTACAGCCAGACCCAGGTGGACAGCGTCACCGCGAGCGCCCCCACCAGCGGCGCGGCAGCCCGGCTCTCCAGCGCCGCTTTGGCTGCGATGACGACGGCCAGCAGCAGGATGAGGCATCGACTGCCCAGCGCCCACCAGGGCCAGAAGGTGGCGAAGTTGGTCCAGCTCCAGCCCAGGACCGCGGCGGTGCTGTCGATCACCACGGCAAGCCCCAGATAGGCGACCACGACCTGCAACACCCACCGCCACTGATAGCCATTGAGCCGCGCCACCAGAAACAGCAGCAGCCCCTTGGACAGCACATCCGCCACGTCCAGCACCACCCGCCACCATGGGGCCGGCAGCAGCGCACCGTTGAGCAGGTAGGGCGACAACAGCAGCGCCAGACAGATGCAGAACAGCCCTGTCACCCCGTACAGCCATTCCTGGCGCAGCGCCAGCCACACCAGCACCATGAAGAGGCCGATGGCCACGCCGCCCAGCGCCGTGGTGACCCGCAGCACCTGCCAGAAGCGGCGACCTTCCTGCAAGGCGCGCATCTGCGGCGCAGGGCCCAGCAGCGCGGCCGACAGACCGGCGCCCTCGAATCCGGGGCGGACCAGCCGCACACTCAGGCGATGATCCCCGGCACCCAGCAGCGCCGGTGGAATGCTCACCTGCATCCGACGTCCGGCCAACAAGAGGCCGCGCTGGGCGAAGTCGTCCTCGTCCTCCGCAGTGAAGCCGCGGCCCATGCTGGAATGGGCGAGCAACTGCCCGTCCAGATAGATGCTGGCCGCCGGACGATGCTGGATCACCAGCCAGTGCGGCTGCTCCGCAGCCCTGGGCATCTGGAAGTCGATGGCGAACCACAGCGGTCCGGGCGCTTCGGATTCGTGGATCTGCACCGGCAGGTGATGGCTGCCGGCCTCGGCATCAATCGGCCCGGAGACCGCGCCGGGCACCGCACGCGGGTCCACCGCACTGCCGGGCAGCAGCCGCGCATCCGCGAGCCGCAGCACCTGCGGGGGCAATGCGGTGCCGTACTGCTGAGACAGCAGATGCACCACCCACAGCAGTGCCACCGGCAGCGTCAGCAGCAGCACCAGCCGGCGCGCGCGCACGGCCGCCATGCCGCGTCACTCCACCGCCTTGACCATGTCCTCGACGACCTTCTTGGCGTCGCCGAACACCATCATCGTCTTGTCCATGTAGAACAGCTCGTTGTCCAGGCCCGCATAACCGGCGGCCATCGACCGCTTGTTCACGATGACGGTCCGCGCCTTGTAGGCTTCCAGAATGGGCATGCCGTAGATGGCCGATCCCTTCTGCAGGGCGGCGGGATTCACCACGTCGTTGGCGCCCAGGATGATCGCCACATCGGTCTGGCCGAATTCCGGATTGATGTCTTCCATCTCATGCACCTGGTCGTAGGGCACTTCCGCCTCGGCCAGCAGCACGTTCATATGGCCGGGCATGCGGCCCGCCACCGGATGGATGGCGTAGCGCACCTGCACGCCCTTGGCGGTCAGCTTCTGCGCCAGTTCCTTGACCGCATGCTGCGCCCGCGCCACCGCCAGGCCATAACCCGGCACGATGATGACGCTTTCCGCATTGCCCAGGATGAAGGCTGCATCGTCCGCACTGCCGCTGCGCACATTGCGCTGCACCGCGGCGGTGGCGGCGGCCCCGGGCTCGGCGCCGAAGCCGCCCAGGATCACGTTGAAGAAGGAGCGGTTCATCGCCTTGCACATGATGTAGCTCAGGATGGCGCCCGAGCTGCCCACCAGCGAGCCGGCGATGATCAGCATGCTGTTGTTGAGCGAGAAGCCGATGCCCGCCGCCGCCCAGCCGGAGTAGCTGTTGAGCATCGACACCACCACCGGCATGTCCGCGCCGCCGATCGGGATGATCAGCAGCACGCCCAGCGCGAATCCGAGCGCGGCCACCAGCAGGAAGCTGGTCCAGCCTTGTGAATGCCAGAAGCCGGCGATGCAGGCGATCGCGGCGACGCCTAGCGCCAGGTTCAGTAAATGCTGCCCGGCGAAGACCACCGGGGCGCCCTGGAACAGCCGGAAGCGGTACTTGCCGCTGAGCTTGCCGAAGGCAATGACCGAGCCGGAGAAGGTGACCGCGCCGATGAAGCAGCCCAGCGCCAGTTCGATGCGATTGCCCCCGGGCAGCGGTTCCCCCGGCTGCGCGATGCCCAGCGCATGCGGCTCGGCCACCGCCGCCACGGCGATGCAGACAGCGGCCAGGCCGATCATGCTGTGCATGAAGGCGACCAGCTCCGGCATCTTGGTCATCTCCACCCGCTGCGCCATCACCGCGCCGATGCCGCCGCCCACCACGAGGCCGGCCAGCACCAGTCCGAATCCGCCCGCATGGCCACCGGCCAGCTTCAGGATCAGGGCCGCCGTGGTGAACACCGCAATCGTCATGCCGGCCATGCCGAAGAGATTGCCGCGGATGGAGGTGGTGGGATGCGACAGGCCCTTGAGGGCCTGGATGAAGCAGACGCTGGCAAGGAGATACAGCAGCGTGACGAGGTTCATGGACATGCGCGGGCTCCGGATCGCGGGGATCGAAGGAAACGAAGGGGGAATGCCGACAGGCAAGGGCTGAACGGCGGCCTGCTTGGCGGCCTACTTCCGGTCCTTCTTCCTGAACATCTCCAGCATGCGGCGCGTGACCAGGAAGCCGCCAAACACATTGACCGCTGCGAGCGCGACCGCCGCCGTGCCCATGACCTGGCCCAGCATCGTGTCGGTGAGCGCTGCAGCGAGCATCGCGCCGACGATGACAATGGCCGAGATCGCATTGGTTACCGCCATCAACGGCGTGTGCAGCGCGGGGGTCACCGTCCACACCACGTGGTAGCCGACGTAGATGGCCAGCACGAAGATGGTGAGATTGATCAGGGTGGGAGAGACAGCGTCCATCGGATCCTCCGGAATGAGTCGATCAGGCCCGCAGCAGCCGGCCTTCATGCGCCACCAGGCAGGCGGTGACGATGTCGTCGTCCGGCGGCAGCACCACGCCGCCGGCGCCCGGCAGCACCAGCTTGAGAAAGTCCAGCACGTTGCGCGCATACAGGGACGACGCATCCGCCGCGACCAGCGCCGGCAGGTTGGTCTCGCCCACCAGCGTCACGCCGTGTTTCACCACCGTCTGGCCGGGCTCGGTCAGCGGGCAGTTGCCGCCGGCGGGGGCCGCCAGATCCACGATGACCGATCCTGCTTTCATCGAGCGCACCATGTCTTCGGTGACCAGCACCGGCGCCGCCCGTCCGGGGATCAGCGCGGTGGTGATCACCACATCAGCCTGCGCGACCCGCTTGGCCACTTCCTGCTGCTGGCGGGTCAACCAGCTGGCGGGCATCGGCCGGGCATAACCGCCGACACCTTCGGCGGCTTCGCGCTCCTCTGGCGTCTCATACGGCACGTCGATGAACTTGGCGCCGAGGGATTCGACCTGCTCCTTCACCGCTGGTCGCACGTCCGAGGCCTCGATCACCGCCCCCAGCCGCTTGGCGGTGGCGATGGCCTGCAGGCCGGCCACGCCGACGCCTAGCACCACCACCCGCGCCGCCTTGATGGTGCCGGCAGCCGTCATCAGCATCGGGAACAGCCGCTGGTAGTGGGAGGCCGCCAGCATCACCGCCTTGTAGCCGGCGATGTTGGCCTGGCTGGACAGCACGTCCATGCTCTGCGCCCGGGTGGTGCGCGGCGCCGCTTCCAGCGCGAAGGCGGTCAGCCCGGCATCGGCCAGGCGCTGCAGGCCGTCCCGGTCGAACGGGTTGAGCATGCCCACCAGCGACGCCCCGCGCTGGAAGGACGCCAGCTCCTGCGCATCCGGCGCTCGCACCTTGAGGACCAGCTCGGCCCCCAGCGCCTGTGCGGCGGAACCGACCTCGGCGCCGGCGGTGCCGTAGGCCTCGTCAGTGGCACTCGCCCGTTGGCCGGCCGAGGTCTCCACCACCACCCGATGACCCTGCGCGACCAGCTTCTTCACCGTTTCCGGCGTGGCCGCCACCCGTGTTTCACCCGCCGCAGTCTCGCGCGGCACACCGATCAGCATCTGGACTCCTCCACTCTGCATCCGGGGACAGGGCCCAGACTTCGGGCTCGATGGGCCAAGCTTACCGGCGCGTTCGTGCGAAATACGCCCCTCGGGGCCAGGGATTTCACTAGGAAGAAAGTGGCCGCCTTGGGCAATCTGTTCACAACAAAGCCGCAAACCTGTTGCGAGTTGCAAGCGCCGGTCCACCGAAAGCGCGCCAGGACGTTGGAAGAAGGTAGAAAGGAGCCACCATGCTCAAGAACATTCTGTTTGCCTCCGCCGTGGCTGTGACGGCTCTGGCGGCTCCTGCCGTGTCGAACGCCGCGGACGTCGGCGTCTCGGTGACCATCGGCCAGCCCGGTTTCTACGGTCAGATCGACATCGGCAACACCCGCCCTCAGGTCGTCTATGCCGAGCCGATGATCATTGAACGGGTGGTGTCGCCGCCGCCGCCGGTCTATCTGCGCGTGCCCCCGGGCCATCAGAAGAACTGGCGCCGGTATTGCGGCCAGTACGGGGCCTGCGGCCGTCCGGTCTATTTCGTGCAAGACAACTGGTACACCAACGTGTATGCGCCGCAGTACCGCCGGGACCATCCCCACGGCGGCCCTGGCGGCCCGGGCTGGAAGGACGACCACCCCGGCAAGGGCCATGGCCGCGGACATGACAAGGACCGGTATGACGACCGGCGCGATGACCGCCGGGATGACTGGCGTGATGATCGACGTGACGACCGCCGCGATGACCGCCGCGACGATCGACGCGGTCCCGATCGCGATCACCGCTGATCCGGCGCCTCGCTGCTCTCCACGTTTTTCAAGTATTTTTCAACGGCCCTTCGGGGCCGTTTGTCATTGGGCCGGCCGGATCCGTGAGGTCCGGACCCCGCGGGTCGCCCGGTACGTCCCCGGATCCGGCGAGGCCAGATCCCGGAGCCGTCATGAAGAAGACGCACAATGACGGCCCACACAAACAACCCATCCCGGGGAGCGCGTCGCGGTCAGCCCTGACCGCCGGCCAGCCGCCCACCCGGGGCCGGTGAGGAGATCCATGACCGAACGCTTCAAGCCCAGCGTCACCGTGGCTGCCGTGATCGAACGCGAAGGCCGTTATCTGCTGGTGGAGGAACTGACCTCCGAGGGCCTGCTGCTCAACAACCCTGCCGGCCATCTCGAACAGGGCGAATCCTTTGTCGAAGGCGTGGCGCGGGAGGTGCTGGAGGAAACCGCGCGTCCCTTCACGCCCACCGCCTGGCTGGGCGTGTACATGTCGCGCTTCCTGCGGCCCAGCCGCGGGCAGGACGTGACCTATGTGCGGATCGCCTTTGTGGGCGAGGTCGGGGAGCAGATCCCTGGGCAGGCCTTCGATGAACCGGTGCAGCGCACCCTGTGGATGACGCTGGACGAGATCCGCGCCTGCCGCGAGCGGCATCGCAGCCCGCTGGTGTTGCAATGCATCGAGGACCATGCGGCCGGACGGCGCCTGCCGATGGAGGCGCTGCACACCCATCCCTCGCTGTACCACCCGCCCGAGCACCGCTGAGCAGACAGCGAAACAGCGGCCTCCCCGGACCGGCGGACCTGAAGAACAGCAGAACAGCGAGAGAGAGGCGCACGCAGGAGCGGCGGATGGCCGCACCCGGGATTACAGCGTCATGGCCGCACTCACCGCCTGATCCAGACGTTCGGAATGGCGGCGGCTGGCTTCCAGCTCATTGATGGCGCAGCGGGAGAGCGTCACCAGCGCCTCGCGCTGACGCTCCCGCAGCCGACGAGGCAGGCGGTCCAGCACGCACAGTGTGCCCACCAGCTCACCGCCCGCCAGGGCCAGCGGCACTGCAGCGTAAAAGCGGATGTACGGCGCGCCCTGCACCAGCGGATGGTCGGCGAACCGGGCGTCATGCCAGGTGTCGGGCACCTCCACCACCGGGCCCTGATGCAGCACCTGCGCGCAGAAGCCGCGGGACCGCGGCATGGTGCCCAAGGCCAGTCCGGAGGTGCCGATGAAGCGCTGGGTGTCCGCATTGATCAGGCTGATCGCAGCCATGCCGCTACCGCTGATGTCGCAGGCCAGATCGGCCAGTTCATCAAAGGCCGGGAACGCGAGCGAGCGGGCTTCCAGTTGCGCCACGGCCGCAACCCGCTGCGGCTCGTCGGCAAAGATCGGCGGCAACCCGCTGCGCAGCAGCGCCAGCGCTTCCGTGACCTGGGTGCTTTTGTCGAAGAAGCCGGAGATGCGGTATTCCAGGCAGGCGCGCCGCATTTCCTCGTAATAGCTGTTGCTCAGCACGATCACCCGCGCGCCGCAACCGAGCTGCCGGATGGCGCGCAGCACCCGCAGGCCGCTGCCGGGCTGCAGGGCCAGGTCCATCAGCACCGCATCGGGCTGGGTCTGGGCAATCACCTGGATGGCGGCGGCTTCATCTGCGGCCTCGCCCACGACATGCACCCGTTTATCGGGCCCCAGCTGTTGAATCAGCTGGCTTCGAATGGTGGCGGAACTCTCGACGATAACAACGTTCATGATTCGACTCCCTGGCAGACAGTGTGCGGTGCAACGCCGTACAGCGGCAGTCAGCGATGCCTGCGCCGCATGTGCGCGGCGGCGCAAAGCGGTGTCGGGGGATTGCCTACAGGCGGGGGTATTCGGGGGGATGCCAGGAGGATGAGCCGACCCGGGCGGCCGCCCCGTTGTGAGAAAACACACGCCGCACGACCCTCAAGGCCCCAGCCGAGCCGCGGGGGCCCGCATGTCGGACAATCGCGGGCATGAATTCCAAGAAGCAACGCATCGTCGTCGGACTGTCCGGCGGCGTTGATTCCGCCGTGTCCGCCTGGCTGCTGAAGCAGGCGGGGCACGAGGTCGTCGGCATCTTCATGAAGAACTGGGAAGATGACGACGACAGCGAATACTGCTCGTCCAACATCGACTTCGTGGACGCGGCGGCGGTCGCCGATGTGATCGGCATCGAGATTGAACACGTCAACTTCGCTGCGGAATACAAGGACCGGGTCTTTGCCGAATTCCTGCGCGAGTACCAGGCCGGCCGCACGCCGAATCCGGACGTGTTGTGCAATGCCGAGATCAAGTTCAAGGCCTTCCTGGACCATGCCATGCGTCTGGGCGCCGAGAAGATCGCCACCGGCCACTATGCCCGGGTGCGTGAGCGGGGCGGCGAGGTGCAGCTGCTCAAGGGGCTGGATCCGCTGAAGGACCAGAGCTACTTCCTGCACCGCCTGAATCAGGCGCAGCTGCAGAAGACGGTGTTCCCGGTGGGCGAGCTGCCCAAGACCGAGGTGCGCCGCCTGGCGGAAGAGATAGGCCTGCCCAACGCCAAGAAGAAGGACTCCACCGGCATCTGCTTCATCGGCGAGCGGCCCTTCCGCGAGTTCCTCAACCGCTACCTCTCGCACAAGCCGGGTCCGATCAAGGACGACCGCGGCCGCAAGCTGGGCGAACACGTCGGCCTGTCGTTCTACACCCTGGGCCAGCGCCAGGGCCTGGGCATCGGCGGCATCAAGGAAAAAGGCGCGCCGCGCGGTGGCGGGGACCATGAACCATGGTTCGTCGCCCGCAAGGACCTGGAGACCAACACGCTGGTGGTGGTGCAGGGCCATGACCATCCGATGCTGCAGAGCCACCGCCTGATCGCCAATGATCTGAGCTGGACCGGCACGCCACCAGGCTTTGGCGGGTACGGCGCCAAGACCCGCTACCGGCAGGCCGATGCTGCCTGCGCCCTCACGCCCGGGGACGGTGAAATCCGCCTGGACTTCCCGCAGGCCCAGTGGGCCGTCACGCCGGGCCAGAGCGCCGTGCTGTATGACGGCGAGGTCTGCCTGGGCGGGGGCGTCATCGTCAGCACGCCGCCTTTGGACTGACTGGGATTCCCTTGGACCGACTGCTCGCCCGCATCGCCCAGCCCGCCTTTGTGCTGCGCATCGCCGCCCTGGCGGTGTGCCTGCTGGAGCTGGCCTCGGCCGTCTGGGGCTTGATGGGCCATCCGACAGAGCCCTATGACGGCGTGCTGGCGAGCCTGTACCGCCGCATGGGCGGCGACACCCACGACGCCCCCTTCGTGCTGACCTGCCTCGGGCTGGTGATGGCCTTCGCCTGGCACTTCTGGCGCATTGCACGGCAACGGCACCTGGACCACCCGCCGCGCCATGCCATGCGGCATGTGGTGCTGCTGGACGCACTGGCCTTGCTGGTCACCCCAGGGCTGCCCTTCCTGGTGACGGTACTGGGCGCGCTGATCCTGAACGTGCGGCGCGCCTTCGGTTTTGCGCTGGCGCAGGTGCTGATCAACGTGGTGCTGTACTGGGCCTTTCCGAGCGAAGCCCAGCGGAACGAACAGCTGACCGCCGGCCTGCCCTGGTGGCTGAACAGCCTGGGGCTGGCGATTTCGATGGTGGCCCTGCACGGCATGGCCTTCGGACTGGGCCGGCTCGCCGCGACCGAAGCGGAGCGCCGCCGCTGGTTCCAGGCGATGCTGGCGGAGAAGGACAGCGGCGAGCGCCTGCAGGTGGAGCAGTTGCGCTATGCCGAGCGCCTGAGCATGGCCCGCGAATTGCATGACGTGATGGGGCACCACCTCACCGCGCTCAATCTCCATCTGCAGCTGAGTGATGCGCTGCTCAAGCGCCACGATGAAACCGGCGCCGCCCAGGCCGTGGAGAAGGCCCGTCTGGGCGCTGCCGGCCTGCTGGCGGAAGTGCGGGCGGCGGTGTCGCGGGAGCGCGAGAGCCAGCGGATCAACCTGGAAGCGGCGCTGCGAACGCTGGCCGAAGGGATCGCCAGCACGCAGATCGAGCTGTGCCTGGACCCGGTGGCGCAGGACCTCTCCCCGCGCTGTGCCCACGCGCTGCTGCGCTGCGTTCAGGAATCGGTGACCAATGCGGTGCGCCACGCCGGTGCGACACAGGTGCGGGTCACCCTGATCGAGATCGGCGAAGGCGACGCCATGCAGGTGCGTGTGCAGGTTGACGACAATGGGCGGGGCACACGCAAGCTGCGTGAGGGCAACGGATTGAAGGGCATGCAGGAACGCATGGTCGAGTTGGGCGGCGCCATGCGGGTGCTGCGCCATCACCCCGGGTTCCTGATCGAGCTGGAATGCCCGCGGTTTGCATAATCCATGAGCGCCAGCACTGCGGTCCCCGGGGACCTTGAGGAGATGCGGAGATGAGCGAAGTGATCAAGCTGCTGCTGGTAGAAGACCAGCAGCTGGTACGCGAAGGCCTCAAGGGCCTGCTGGCGCTGCATGAGGACATCCGCCTCGTCGGAGAAGCGTCCGACGGCGCGGAGGCGCTGGAGCTGCTGGCGCGGGAGCAGCCGGATGTGATCCTGTCAGACATGCGCATGCCGCGCCTGGACGGCATCGGGCTGATCCGGGCGCTGGCAGCGCGGGCGCTCAAGATCCCGGTGGTGCTGCTGACGACCTTCGATGATGCGCAGGCCTTCGATGAAGCGGTGCGCGCGGGGGCCCGGGGCTTCCTGCTCAAGGCCATCAGCCCGGACACGCTGGTGCAGGCGCTGCGGGATGTGGTGGACGGTGGCACGGCGCTGCGTCCGCTGCTCACCGAGCGGATGGAACGGGCGCCGGTGGAGCGCGCCTTCAATGCCACACCGGAGCCGGAGCCGCTGAGCCCCAAGGAGCTTCAGGTGCTTCGGCTGGTGGCCAGCGGTCGCAGCAATACCGAGATTGCCGCGCTGCTCGGCAACAGCGAAGGCGTCATCAAGAACCACTGCTCGTCGGTCTTCGCCAAGATGGGCGTGCGGGATCGGACGCAGGCGGTCTTGCGGGCGATTGACCTGGGTTGGATCTAAGCGGGTAGGTGCAGCCGGATCGGCGCGCTGCGGCGCGCGATCGGCTCAGCGCACGTCGGCGGGCTGCCGACCCGGTGCACCGTGGCTGATGGCCGATGGCCGGTTCAGCGGACGGCCGGACCGTCGGTCGGCAGCAGGCCTTCTGGCACGCCGCGCACGGTTGCATTGGCCTGCATGGGTCGCATCAGTTGCGGACGTCCAAGCTCCATCACCCAGTAAGGCTGGGCATTGGCGCTGTCGCGCATGTCGCAGGCCAGGCCCACTTCGGTGAAATCGGCGCCCATCAGGTTCTGGCAATGGCCGGGGCTGTCGAGCCAGAGCTGGAGAACCTCGTCCAGCGAATCGGGCCCGGAAGCGAGGTTTTCACCGGCCAGGCGCAGGGAATATCTCACCGCTTCCAGACGCTGCGGCAGCGTGGCGCCGGAGAGGCTGGTGTGGGTGAGCTGACGGCGGCCGGAGAGTTCGGCGGCGTAACGGCTCGCGGCGTCCAGCAGCGCGGGTTGCCAACGCAGCGGTACGGCCGGAGACATCGCCTGATGGCCGCAGGTGCGACCCTGGGCGCGGATCTCGTTCAGGCGCTTGAGCACCTGGTCGGTGACCAGCGCAACATCGCAGGGTGCGGCGGCGGCTGGCGGCGTCAGAAGGACGGCTGCGCTCAGCGACGCAGCCAGGATGGCGGCTTTCATGCCGGCAGTGTCCTGCGGGCGTTTTCCGGCAGGGGAAAGCGGACGTAACACCGAGGGCACGGTGTGAAGCAGTTCACGGACGGCCGGGTGGGACGCACCGTGCGACGGGTTCAGGGCACGCCGGTGGCGGTCATTGCAGCGAGTGCGACGAACGGAACGCCTGGCGCCAAGGCAGCCCTTCTCAGCCAGCGCCAGCCGGTGCGATTGGGGGCTTTGTCAGCGCGCGGTGTGTCCGCGCCCTCAGCGGGAATGCGGCATCCGGCGCGTGGGCCTGAAGAAGGCGTGGCGACCGACGGCGAAGGCGAGATACAGCGCCAGCAGCGCGGTCAGGCCGAAGGCCTTGGTGGAGACCACCTGGCCGATGGTGGCCAGATGCGGACGGAGCAGGAACAGCACGACGGTGGCGCCGACAAACACGGCCAGGGACACCACAGACGCCAGGAGCAAACGGCGAGACTTCTTCAATTCAATTCAGGACCCCTGCCAGCCCAGGAGGCTGGGCACAAGGCCGCAGTATCGGGACGGCGGACTCTAGCAAAGTTTAGCGGGGCGGCTGTGAGGGATCGCCCGCATGCCCAGGCGTGTCCGGCCGTGCCGCAGTTCCGCCTGCCGGCCGCCGAAAAGCGCACTGATAGACTCGACGACCCTTTTGTCCACGGCTCACGCCCGCGCGATAACGCGTCACAACCAATGGCCAGATCCGTTTCCCAATGCTGAACATCGCCGCCGTCTGCCTCGTTCTTACCGCACTTCTGGCTTATGTGAATCACCGCTTCGTGAGGCTGCCCACGACGATCGGCGTGATGGCGATTTCCCTGGTGTTGTCGATCCTGATCGTGATTCTGGACGTGACGCAGGTCTCGCATGCCCTGCGTCTGTATGAAGAAACGCTGGTGCGCTCCATCGACTTTTCCGATGTGCTGATGCAGGGCATGTTGTCCCTGCTCCTCTTTGCGGGGGCGCTGCATGTGGACCTGAGCGAGCTGCGGGCCCTGCGCTGGCCGGTCGGTCTGCTGGCACTCGGCGGCACGCTGATTTCGACGCTGATGGTCGGCTTCGGCCTCTGGTGGGTGTTGCCGTGGGTCGGCGTCTCGTTGCCGCTGTTGTACTGTCTGCTGTTCGGTGCCCTTATCTCGCCGACGGATCCGATTGCGGTCATGGGGATTCTGAAGTCCGCCCACGCACCGAAGAACCTGGAACTGGTGATCGCGGGCGAATCCCTCTTCAACGATGGTGTCGGCGTCGTGCTGTTCGCATTGCTGCTTGGCATGCTCGCCAGCAGCACCGTGCCGACCACCGCTTCGGCGCTGGCCCTGCTGGGCCGTGAGGCCGGGGGCGGCATTCTCTTCGGGCTGGTCCTGGGCTATGGCACCTACCGGCTTCTGAAAAGCGTCGATGACTATCATGTGGAGGTGCTGCTGACGATCGCCGCGGTCACGGGCGGCTACGCCCTGGCGAGCCACCTGCATGTCTCGGGGCCGCTGGCCATGGTGGTGACCGGGTTGATCATCGGCAATCAGGGCCGGCGCCTTGCGATGAGTGACACCACACGGCGCTATGTCGACATGTTCTGGGAATTGCTCGACGAGATCCTCAACGCCGTGCTGTTCGTCCTGATCGGCATGGAGTTCCTTCTGATCTCTTTGTCGGGTCCGTTGGCCGCTGCCGCTGCAGTGGCCATCGCCGTCACTCTGCTCGCACGGTTGCTGAGCGTCGGCCTGCCTGTGGCGGTGACGGGTCGGCGCTACGGGTTGCCGCCAGGCGCCTGGAAGGTATTGACCTGGGGCGGCCTGCGGGGCGGCATCTCGGTGGCGCTGGCCCTCTCGTTGCCTCCCGGCGAGAGTCGCGACACCGTGTTGTCGCTGACCTATGCGGTGGTCATCTTCTCGATCCTCGTGCAGGGCATGACGATCGGCCGGGTAGTGCGGGCCTCGCGCTGAGAGGAGACGCCGTCATTGGCACGGAGCCTGGTGGGCGATCAGCCGTTCATTCCCCCCGATCTCGCAGCTTCGCACGCGACGCCGACGGCAGCAGCATGAGTTCCGCCTTCCGGCGGGCCAAACTCGGCATTCTGCCGATATGAGGAAGCCGGGTTGCCTTTCAGACTTCGTCGAGCCGCTGGAGCAAGACAGCGACGGAGGGCAATATGAGCATGCAGGCTCGCACGAATCGGCCTGAGCAGACCACGGAGGCTTCATCGCGGGATCATGGCCAACCCGGTCCGTCGGAGCCGCTGCGCCTGCGATCGACGACATGGGCGTCGATCGAAAACTCGCCACGCATGTTTGCCCAGCGTCAACAGATCGCGGCGATCTTTGGCAGTCCTGGCAGGGAGGGCGTGGCTCAATTCATCCAAACGTTCAAGACCGAGCGCGAGGCTATCCATCACTTCGAGGATGAACTCCAGGACGACCTGGACCTTCATTTAGACGAAATTCTGGAACTGCGCTCTCAAGCAAGCCGGAATGGATGGGAAGACCTCGCTGAACGGATCGAACATCAGCTGCAGACCCTGAAGTCTGAGCGCCTGATTCAGCTGAAACTGCGCAACGTCGACTTGCGTGACATCCGCAATCTGGGAGAGATGCTGACGCTACTGGCAGCCGCTCAGCAACACGGGTTTGAAGAGATTGAGGAACTGCTGCTCCCTCATGTGCGACGTCTTGAAGACGCGCGGGATGATGCTGAGATGCAGGACCTGGGACGGGCGGACCCGCCGCCCCTGGATGCACCTGGTGCGGTGATTCCCGACTCCGGCCCGCTGCCGCATCGCGGCCTCCCACAAGATGTCGTGCCGCAATCGTCATCGGCGCAGCCATTGCAGCAGCCATTACAGCAGCCGTCACAGCAGCCGTTGCCTCAGGAAGCTCTCGATGCTCCCATCGCGATGGACGGCCCCGCGGAGGAGGATGTCATTGTGAACGTGCCGGCACAGCGCGACTTGGTGAACCCTGCGTTGGCTGCGCCTCAAGGACGACGCGGCCAACGGCGCCAAAGTTTCCGTCAACGAATCAAGAACAAGTTTCTGCGTGGGAGGCTTGCCGGAGATTTGTCGAACTCCGTTGGAAGCCTAGGAAACTTCTTCAGTCCTGACAACAATGGAAATCCGGTACCTGCGGCCTCTGCATTCGTCGCAATCGGGAGTTTTGGTGTTCTGGCAAACGGTTTGAAACTGTTATACGACGGAGTCAAATACGCGCGTGCGGCGCGGTCGGACGCTGCGAGTCGCGAAGCCCTGAGCATGGTTTTTGGCGGCGCTGAAGGCATACAAAGTGGGGCGGCCGGTGTCCTCGCTGGCATCCTCAATCTGGCCGGCGCCTTTAATGAAGGAACCCTATCAGGGGTTTATTCCACTGCAGCCTGGGCCATCGCTGAAGTCAACAATGTCCTGGCGCAGATTGACGTCATCGTCAAAAAGGCGCGCCAAGGACAGGGCCGCGTTCAAAACTTCAAGCGCCATTGGCGGGCCTACCTCAAGTCATCGCTCTCGATATTCGCCTCGGTCGTCAAAGCCGTTGGCTGCGTGATGTCGCTGTACGTGGCAGTCGAGAAGACCGCAGAAGACGGGCTCGATACAGAGTCCCAGTGGGCCTCGATATTCATGATCACGGGAGCTGGGATCAGCCTCATGCACGCACTGGTCAAGATCGGAATGGTTTACTACGACAGTTGCAACGCCCAGGCAGATGAGCCTGCGGTGGCAGAGAACGCCGAAGAAGGCGTCTAGGGGCCTCTGCAAAACCTGCGCGGTGCAGGTTTCACGTGTCGGATTGTCCAGGCGAAGAGGCTCGCATCGGCCGTGGCAGAGGACACCGGGGGAACATGCGTGAGCGCTTGTACGATGGCGCGACGATGAGCCCATGCACCCCTTGAACCGCCTATGAACGCGCCCCTACCGACTCCCTCGATCAGGCAGCAGCCGCCGCCAGCGAAACGCGGGTTGGAGCCTCCCACCCGGGACGTGATTGCGGCACTTCCGCCCTACCCGCAACTGCCGCTGGACCGGATCCTGGTCGTGCAAAGCGAAGCTGACGAGGCATTCGCGCTCGACAGGATCGCTGAAGCGGGCATCGTCGGATTTGATACGGAGACCAAGCCGGTGTTTCAAGCCGATCAGACGTCTGATGGCCCGCACGTCATCCAGTTGGCCACGATGACGCATGCGTTCATCTTCCAGGTGGGACCCGGCGGCCTGTCTCCGCTGCTGCTCGATTGCCTGGAGTCTCCCCACCTGATCAAGGTGGGATTCGGCCTTCAGTCCGATCGCCGCCCGCTCTTCACAAAGTTCGGCGTCGAGATGCAGAACGTGGTGGATGTGGCGCTGGCCTTCCGGTCGCTGGGCTACAGGCAGATGGTCGGCGCAAAGGCGGCCGTTGCCATCGTCCTGGGTGAGCGGCTGAGGAAATCGAAGAAGACGACCACATCGAACTGGAAGCATCGGTCACTGACGCCGGAGCAGCTGCACTACGCCGCGGATGATGCTCAGGCTGCCTTGGCGGTGTATCTGGCGATGGGGTGCCCAATGCCCGGCCGTGGGTGATCTCAAAGCTGATGGTCATGGCTTCCATCACGCGGGGACGACGCATTCATCGTGATCGCGAGCTTGCCGAGATTCTTGGGGGCAGCCATCTGCGCGAAAGCTTCGTTGGCCTGCGCCAGGTCAAAGTGCCGGGAAGACAGGACGGGGCGCAGCAAGCCGCTTCTGGCCAGCTTGGCAGCCTCCTGCATGATCTCCCCGTGATGGGTCATGCCTTGGCCGGTCAGCAGCGGAAGCAGTGTGAAGACGCCGGAGTAAGTGGCGCCCCGGAAAGAGAGCGGTGCCAGGGAATGCGTGCCCCAGCCGAGTGACGTGACGACATGGCCGGTATAGGTGCGCACGGCTGCAAACGAGGCGTCGATGGTCTTGCCGCCGACCGTGTCATACACAACATCGAAGCCTTCCGCGTGGGTCGCTCGAGCCACATACTGCTCAACCGTCTCCGTCTCGTAATCAATGGGCGTCGCCCCCAGCGTTTCGATCAGATCGCGCTGGGAAGCCGTACCGGTTGCCCAGACCTCTGCACCGAAGGACTTTGCGATCTGAATGGCTACGTGTCCGACGCCACCGGCACCGCCGTGGACCAGCACCTTGTCCCCGGCCTTGACCTTCGCCCGGTCCACCAGGCCTTCCCAGGCGGTGATGAATACCAGGGGCAGAACCGCAGCTTCCTGCCAGGTGAGTTCCTGAGGCTTGACGGCCAGCAGGCGTGCATCGGCGGCGACGTACTCACTCAGTGTGCCGGGATGACCGCCCACGCCACCGACCATGCCAAAGACTTCATCGCCCACATCGAAGGCGGTGACGTCGGGGGCCAGGGCGACGACAACGCCGGCCATGTCCAGGCCGATGGTGGCCGGAAGCGGCTGCCTGGCATGCTCGGCTTGAGCCGCCCGGATCTTGCCATCCAGCGGGTTGATGCCCGCAGCCATGACCCGGATCAGCACCTGGCCGGGTTGAAGCTCGGGAAGCGGGCGCTGAACGATCATCAGGTCGGCACCCGCGCTCGGGGCGATCGCGACCTGCATCGTTGCGGGGAGGGGATAGGAGGCAGCAGTCATGGGAGAACTCCGTGAATGGGTGTGCTCCCAGTGTGCAAACCGCCCCCCCATCTGTCGATGCACAGGCCCGCATGATCGGATTGCAGAAATGAATACCCACGCGCGCCCACTTCGTTCGGGCCTGTGGGTGGATCGCTAGCGCAACTCCTTCACCTTGTCCCACACCAGTTCCAGGAATGCCTTGATGCGCGGAGCCTGCCGGAGGTCTTCGTGATAGCCCAGCCACAACTTTCGGCTCGGCGGCGCTTCTGCCAGCGGCACTTCGCGCAGACCGGTCATGCCAGCAGCCAGAACTTTGGGTAGCACGGCGAGCCCGCCACCTTGTCCGCAGAACGAGGCCTGGGCCTCACGGCTGTTGCTGGTGAAAGTCACTCGCCCGCTGGGAAAACGACCCTTCAGCCAGAGGACATCCGGGGAGTGCTCCAACGCGCCGTTCAAGGTGATCAGGTCGACGGCTGCATCGGGTGGCGGGTAGTCGTCCGGCAGATGGTCGGCACAGTACAGGCGGTACTGCATCTCGCTGAACAGCCGTTGAACGATCCCCGCTTCATTGAAGGGCGTGATTCTGAAGGCGATATCCGCTTCACGCTGCGTCAGGCTGACGGGCCGCGCATCCGTGAGCAACTCGACCTCCACCCCGGGATGGAGTCGCGTGAAGTTCGCGATCCATCGGGACAGCACGCGAGCACCGAACCAGTCCGACGACGCGACCCGGATTTGACCCTTTAGCTCCAGACCTGCGCCGAAGCGCTGACGCTCCATCGCCATGAACTCTTCCTCGATGCGAAAGGCGTGTGGCATCAGCTGCACGCCTTCGTCGGTGAGCGCGAATCCATTCGCAGTCCGCTGGAACACCTTCTGGCCCAGGGATGCCTCGATGGACCTGAGGCGGCGGCTCAACGTGGGTTGGCTGAGACCGGTCAGGCGCGCGGCCCCGGTCAAGGTGCCCGCCCGATGAATCGCCAGCATCAGCCGCAGGTCGTTCCATTCCATGCTATTCATTTTTGCAATTCCAGCATGCGCCGCCATGCATCGGCAAACAAAAAAGGCCCGCAGCCATGGGGCTGCGAGCCTGATGTGGACATCCGAAGGGTCGGTGTCTGGTTAGAACGGAATATCGTCATCCATGTCGTCAAACCCCGTCGCCGGCTTGGCCGCCGGAGCCGGCGCCGGGCGCGGCGCGCTGCGCGGAGCCGGTGCGCGCGGGCTGTCGAAATCGCCTGCGTCACGGCCGCTGCCGCCACCTTCACGACCACCGCCCTCGCGACCGCCGCCACCGGCGCTGCGCTCACGGTTGTAGCCACCGCCACCGCCGCTGCCCATCTCGTCGCCGCCATCACGGCCGCCCAGCAGCTGCATGGTTTCGGCAATGATTTCGGTCGTGTAGTTGTCCTTGCCTTCCTTGTCCTGCCACTTGCGGGTCTTCAGGCGACCTTCCACATAGACCGGACGGCCCTTCTTCAGATACTCACCGGCGATCTCCGCCAGCCGGTCGTAAAACACCACCCGGTGCCATTCGGTTTCTTCCTGGCGCTCGCCGCCTTCACGGCTCTTCCAGTTGCGGGTTGTGGCGATGCTCACATTGCACACCGCGCTGCCGCTGGGGGTGTAGCGCAGTTCAGGGTCACGGCCGAGATTGCCGAGGATGATGACTTTGTTGACCGAGGCCATGGTTGCCGTCCGCTTGCGTATGGTTAAAAAATTGAGGCCGCCGAGCACCCCCGGACCTGCTCCAGGGGCCGCGCGGCGGCGCTGGGCCCAATTATGCCGCCTACCCCCGGTCCTTCATGTGGGCGGAAATTCCGGCCTTCCTGACTCGTTCCGGTCTCTCAACGCCCCGCTTCCGGGGTCAGCGCCGCTGCCGACCGCTGCTGTTTCTGGGCATACATCGCTGCGTCCGCCTGGGTCAGGAGCGTCTCCAGCTCCAGCGGTGCGTCGGCGGACATGGAGGCACTGCCCACACTGAAATCCAGCGCGTATCCCCGCTGCGCCCGCAGGTTCAGGGCATTGAGCTGGGCTCTGAGCCGCTCCATCGCCCGGTCTTTTTCTTCCGTCGCCGTGCCACTGAGCAGCGCCACGAACTCGTCCCCGCCGATACGGGCCACCACGTCCGACGCCCGCAGGCAGTAGCGCAGCAGTCCGGCGAAACTCTTCAGCGCCCAGTCGCCCTCCGCATGGCCATACCGGTCGTTGACGCCTTTGAAGCCGTCCAGATCAAAGAACAGCAGCGTCGCCGGCCAGGCATTGCGCTGGCACAGCGCCACCACATGGCCGGCCTGGGACTCAAAGCCACGCCGGTTCGCCAATCCGGTCAGTTCGTCCACCATGGCCGCGTAAAGGGCCGCGAACTGCTGCTCCACCAGGAAGGCCAGGTCCCGCAGCGTCGCCTTGTCGTCCTCATCAAAGCCCCGCGGCTGGTGGTCGAGCAGGCACAGGGTGCCCAGACGGTGGCCGGATGGCGAACGGACCGGGCAACCGGCGTAGAACCGCACCTGCGGCGGGCCGGTGACCAGGGGGTTGTCCGCAAACCGGGGGTCCCGATGGGCGTCGGGCACCAGAAGGATGTCGTCGGACAGGATGGCATGGCCGCAGAACGACACATCCCGCGTTGTTTCCCGCACGTCCAGCCCCTGTGCCGACTTGAACCATTGCCGGTCCGCATCCACCAGGCTGACCAGTGCGATGGGTAACTGGAAGATCCGCCGGGCCATGCGGGTGATGCGGTCAAAGCGCTCATCCGGCTCGGTGTCCAGAATTTGCAGGACCCGCAGCGTGGCGCGGCGGGCATCTTCATCAGGAGGAATCGGGGGAGCAATCATGAACTACGGTCTCCGTGGGCCCTCCGTGGAGGGGGGCGGGCGTCCTTTGGACGGATTCCGCGCCCTTGCGCAGACCCGGTCCTGCTTTCTCCTGGACAATCGCGGGCTCCATGAGTCCGCCGAAGCATCATCCCGTCCCCATCCACATCCTGCAAGAGGTGTTCGGATACAGCGCGTTCCGCGGCCAGCAGGCCGCGATCGTCGAGCACGTCACCGACGGTGGGGATGCCCTGGTGCTGATGCCCACCGGCGGGGGCAAGAGCCTCTGTTATCAGGTGCCCGCCATTGCCCGGCAACGGGCGGGCCATGGGGTGACGGTGGTGGTGAGCCCGCTCATCGCCCTGATGCACGATCAGGTCGGCGCGCTGGAAGAAGCCGGTGTGCACGCCGCCTTCCTGAACTCCACCCAGTCGCTGGAAGAAGCGCAAGCCATCGAGCGGGAGATGCTGGCCGGACGCCTGTCCCTGCTCTACGCCGCGCCTGAGCGCCTGAACACGCCCCGGTTCCTGGCGCAGCTGACTTCCCTGCACGAGCGGGGCCTGCTGAGCCTGTTTGCGATTGACGAGGCCCACTGCGTGAGCCAGTGGGGCCATGATTTCCGCAGCGAATACCTGTCGCTGAGTCTGCTGCACGAGCGCTTCCCGGACGTTCCCCGCATCGCCCTGACGGCCACCGCGGACGACATCACCCGTGCGGACATCATCGACCGGCTGCAGCTGCATGAGGCACGGGTTTTCATTGACAGCTTCGACCGGCCCAACATCCGCTATCTGATCGTCGAGAAGGACAAGCCGCGGGAGCAGCTGCTGCGCTTCATCCAGGACGACCATGACGGCGAAGCGGGCGTGGTGTATTGCCAGAGCCGCAAGAAGGTGGAAGAAACCGCTGAGTGGCTGCGTGCGGAGGGTATATCCGCCCTGGCCTATCACGCCGGCATGGACAGCGACGTGCGCATGCGCCACCAGGACCGCTTCCTGCGGGAGGACGGCATCGTGATGGTGGCCACCGTCGCCTTCGGCATGGGCATCGACAAGCCGGACGTGCGCTTTGTCGCCCACCTGGACCTGCCCAAGAACATCGAAGGCTACTACCAGGAGACCGGTCGCGCGGGTCGCGACGGGGAAGCTGCCGAAGCCTGGATGGCCTACGGGCTGGCCGATGTGGTGAACCAGCGCCGCATGATCGACGAGAGCCCCTCCACCGAGGAGTTCAAGCAGGTGCAGCGCGGCAAGCTGGATGCGCTGCTGGCCTTGGCCGAAGCGACGGACTGCCGGCGGCAGCGGCTGCTGGCGTACTTCGGGGAAGACAGCGAGCCCTGCGGCAACTGCGACAACTGCCTGAATCCGCCAGCCACCTGGGATGCCACCGAGGCGGCCCGCATGGCCCTCTCCTGCATCTACCGCTTCCGGCAGAACGGCGGGCAGCGCTTCGGTGCCGGGCATCTGATCGACGTGCTGCGGGGCAAGGACACGGAGAAGGTGCGGCAGTATGGTCACCAGCATCTGTCCACCTGGGCCATCGGCGCGCATCTCAGCGAGCAGCAGTGGCGTGCAGTGCTGCGTCAGCTGATCGCGCTGGGGCATGTGGTGACGGAGGGCGAGTTCAGCACCCTGTCACTGAACGAATCCGCGCGAGGGGTGCTCAAGGGCGAGGTGGAATTGCTGCTCCGGCAGCCGACGGCGCCAGCGCGCAAGGGCAAGACCAGCCGCAGCGGCACCGGCAGCCGCCGCACGGCGCTGGCGGATCCGGATCTGGCGCCCGATGCGCAACAGCGCTTCGAATCCCTCAAGGCCTGGCGGGCCGAGGTGGCGCGGGAGCATGGGCTGCCGGCCTATGTGATCTTCCAGAACGTGACCCTGGCCGAGATGGCACGGCAACATCCGCGAACGCTGGATGAGCTGTCCGGCATCAGTGGGGTCGGTGCGAAAAAGCTGGAAGCGTATGGAGAGGATCTGCTTCGGGTGCTGGACGCGCGCTGAGCAGCGATCACGTCCTTCTTGCAACGCCCGGTCCGTCCGGGCGTGGGTCTTTCAGACTGACACAGCCGCCGCAAGGATCACAGCGGCTGGGTGGCGTTGACCGGGGTGGCAGCGGCCACCTGGGTGCCGTCCAGCGTGGTGGCGCGGCGGCCGGTGATGTAGACGGTGGGCAGGGTGCGCACTTCCGCCTGGGCCACCACGCGGGTGCCGGTGATGTAGACGGTCTCGAGCTTGATCGGGCGGGCGGCGTTGTCGCGCTGAGCGTGGGACTGAGATTGGGCCTGGGCCAGTCCCACGGCCAGGGCGGCGGTGGCGACGATACCGAAGGCCAGGGCCTTCACGCTGGTGGCGACGGTCTGGCGGGAAGCGGTGCGGAAGGTGTTCATGTCGATCTCCTGGGGGCTGCATCAGTGGGTCAGTGAATGCAGTGTCATCAACGCGCCTGAATCTCTCCAGGCGCGCGCGACGAAGTGGCAAGGAGACGGCGTGAACTGCAAAGAGCGCAGATAAAGGGGCTTACGCGCCGGGCGCCTGAGGGGGCTTACCTCCGCCTTGACCTTGACCTACACCGTCGCCTTTGCCTGCTTCCTCCCCTTTGCCGTCGCCCTCCTCCAGCGGCACCGGCTTCTGGCCCGCCAGCAACCCGGCGCGGCGCAAGCGGTCCAGCACGTCAAAGAGCAGATCGCTCTTGACGCCGTACGCTGCACGCGGCGAATTCACAAATCCGCTGGCGTTCAAAATCAGATTGGTGCCTTCGGCGTTGATCCCATCCAGCTGGACATTGGGCGCCGGAGATCCCAGGACCGATGGATGGGCGCGGAAGGCCTCCAGAATGATCGCCCGTGACCGAGTGATGTCGGTGGCCAGCGGCATCGGCAGCTTGAACTGCACCATGCCCAGGGACTCCCCATACGTCACGTTGCGAACGATCTTGGTGATGAACTCCGAATTGGGGACGATGACGGTGGAGCGATCCCCCATCTGGATTTCGGTCGCCCGCACGTTGATGCGGCGGATGTCCCCCTCCACCCCGGACAGCGCCACCCAGTCCCCGACCTTCACCGGCCGCTCGGCCAGCAGAATCAGTCCGGAGACAAAGTTCTGCACCACCGCCTGCAGGCCGAAGCCGATGCCCACAGACAGCGCGCTGGCCACCCACGCCACCCGTTCCAGACCCACCCCCACGGCGGACATTGCCGCTGCGATGACGGCCACCACGCCAACGTAACCAAACAGGGTGGTGGCGGACATGCGCATGCCCGCATCCATCCGGGTGGTGGGCATGTAGTGGGTGGCCAGCCACTGCTTGAGCAGCCGCACGGCGATGAGGCCGAGCACCAGCACCGCCAGGCCCTGCAGCAGGGCCATCGGCCGGAGGCTCAGTTCGCCGATCGACAGCCCTTCCTGGATGCGACCCGCACGGGCAAAGAGTTCCAGTGGGCCTTCCCCAAAAGGAGCGAGCAGCAGCACAACGGCGAACATCGCCACCATGACGCGGGCGGCACCGGTCAGCAGCACGGCGGCCTGAGCCCGGGCGCGGGCGGCGGGGGTCGCTGCAGCGGCGTGATGAGCGGCCGTGCCGCCGCCACTGGAATGACCGGGACCTCCAGCACTGCTGGCGGCGCCGGAGCTGCCCGATCCGCCTGGGTGATCCTCCTGCGCCGCTGCGGCCTGCTGGCTGCGCTTGAGCAGCCATTGCCCGATGTCCTCCACCATCGTGGACAGCAGATAGGCCGCGCTGAGAACGATCAGCCCCCAGACCAGCTGGTTCACCACAAAGCTGCCCAGGCCTACGTAACCGATCAGCACCGCCAGCAGAGAGGCCGCCAGCACCATCCACAAGGCGGAACGCAGCAGCGACAACCACAGCGGCAGGCTGGGCGGTGGCTCGGAGGGCGCATGGCTGTCCGACTTGCCGCTGGCGGGGGTCCCGGGCGTGACCGCCTCGCCGGCGCCAGTGCCCCCGCCTTCGCTATCCGCCGGCGGCGCGCCGGGCACCTCACCCTTGCGCTGCGCCTGCCGCAAGGCCGCGCCCAGCAACAGGATGAAAACCAGCGAGGAAGCTGCACTGATCGTCCACAGCATCGCATCGCTGGCCTGCAGCGCACTGGCCAGCCGCGCCAGGATCCAGGCCGCGACGATGGTGAGCGAGAACGTCGCCGGGAACCAGGCCAGCCGCGAGGCGGTCGTGTCCGGAATCGGCGGCAGCCGCCAGGAGGGCTTGCGCGGCATCAGCAGCGCGGACGCCAGGCCATACACAAAGGCACCGAACCAGACAATCGCTTCGGCGTGCGCCAGCCATTGGTCCAGACGAGCGGTGGAGTTCTCGCCCAGGCTCAGCACCAGGACCGCTGCATGACCGATCAGGCCGGGCATCAGCGTACGCGTCAGAAGAACGCCGCCGGCATACAGCGACCGTCGCAGCCGCCCCGGCGCCACCCGGTGCGCGGTGAGATGCGCCACCCCGCGCTGCACGCCGAACTGCAGCGACATCAGCACCGCCACCGTCGCGGCCAGGGTCAGCCATTGGCCGGGGGTGACCCCGGTCATCCGCAGCCGCAGCTCGTCGCCGAAGTCCTGCAGGCGGCGCATGTCCGCTGCGGTGTCCCGCGCGAACTTGCGCCAGAAGTGCACGCCCACCAGGGCATCGACCTTTTCTCCCAGCCGCGCGCCCAGCTGGGAACGACGGTTCTCCAAGGCCGTGGCGGCCGCCTGCTCCGCCTCCACCGCCATCAGCCGCGCGAGCTTGATCTGGGAATCCAGCCGCGACACCGAAGCCATCAGATCGGCCCGCTGCTTGGCGACGTCACTCGATTCCTTGACGCCATCCGCGGGCTTGCCGAGCTGCGCAAGCCGGGCCTGCACATCCTGCAGCTCCGGCTCCAGCGCCGCAGCCGCTTCCTGCGCCTGGGTCTGGGCCGACAAGGCGCGCTTGCGCAGTTGCAGGGTGGCAGCGTCGTCCAGGGTGTCGTCCTGCAGACGGCGGACGGTGTCCATGTCCTTGCGGGCGGCGTCCAGCAACTGGGCGGGGTCGGGCGGCGCGCTGTCCGGCGCTTGCTGGGCCGCGGCCAGCGCCGCAGCGCCGAGCAGCAGCGAGAGCATCAGCTGGCGCAGCACGCGGCGTAGCAGATGCGGCAGCGGTTGCGACTGCAGGGGCTGCAACAAGTGCAGCAGCGGAGACAGCAGCGCGTGAAGCATCGAAGGGCGGGGCCTGCGCACCGGGCCGGGCATCAGAGAGGGCAGGAACGAACTTGGCATCTGCCGATTGTGGCGTCAGGGCCCGATTCGGTCGGTGCGGCCCCAAACGAAGGCGCACAGTGTCCGGATCGGCGGACAGGTCCTGCACGGAACCTCACGCCGGGCGCCCCAAAAGCAAAACGCCTGGCCGAAGCCAGGCGTTGGTGCCAGCGCGCAAGCGCCGTCTGAAGCAGCGTACCGCTGAGATCAGCAGAGCTGCGTGGTGCAGGCCACCTGTGCGGCAGCCACAACGGCACCGCTCGCACGCTTGGACCGGCTGCCGGTGATGTAGACGGTGGGCAACTGCTTCACTTCCAGGCCATCGGCACGCTTGCCGGTGATGTAGACCGTCTCCAGCTGGATGGCGGATGCCAGACGGTCCTGCTGGGCTTGATGGTGGGTGATGCTCAGTGTGAGGGCGACCGTGGCGCCGAGACCGAAAGCGAATGCCTTGAAACTGGTGCTGCTCATGATGTTCTCCTTGGGGTTTGCTGCGTCAGTGATCACAGTGTCGGCAACGGCCTGCGGACTTTCCAGGCGCTCGCGATGAATGCGCGGCAAAGTGGTGTGAACTGCATCCGGCCACGACGAACGTCGGAGCGTGATGGCGTGCGATCCCGGCGCACTTCAATACACATCAGAGGGCGTCCCGGGGAGGCGGCGAGACGAAAAAAAACCCGCCACCAGGGCGGGTTCGAGCGGTGCAGACAGCAGACCGGGAGGGCCGGCAGGTCCCTCAGCCGCGAGGTTTGCTGGCCTGCTCGGCCTGAGGGCCGGGCACCGACTGGCTGCTGGCCCAGTGGGCCGGCGCGGACCGGCGCACCACATCGGCGCGGTCCGCCAGGCAGACCGCAATGACCGCGGCACTGACCACGGCGGCCAGTGCGGTGAAGAAGGTTTTGGTGACGTCGCTCATGAGGCTCTCCCTGTGTCTGCTGAAATCGGTATGGATGCTGACGGTGTCCGGCGCGCTTTGCAGAACGCGCTCCGGTCGCCGCAGACTCCCTGACTCGACCAGGGGCAACGGCGCAAGATGAACTGTGCGCGAGTGGCAGGGTGACCGCCACGCCGACGCGATGAACTGCGGACGTCCAGCGATGAACTGCTGCTGGAACGCACGGATGCAGCGTAGTCGGCTGCACCCCTTCCCGCCCTCCCCCAGAGTGGGGAACTCGGTTCACCATTCGGGGGAGCCTCATGAAGATTGGGGAGGGTGTGTCCGCGGACACCCCGTCCGCGGCGACAGGGGGCTTTCAGGTGCCGCCGTGACCCGTCACACCCGCGGAGTGGGTCCTGGCCCTATCATGGCGAGTTCGCCTCTTGCTGTGTCCAGGCCCATGTCCACCAATGTTTCGCCGTCCAACACCGTAACGTCCGATGTGGCCGATGCCCTCGAGCAACGGGGGCCGACGCTGCCTGGGCCGGTGGCCAACACGCCGGCCCTGGCCGGCGCCGCGCAGCCGGCCGGTCCGGCTCCTTCCGAGGTGCCGATGATCCGCGTGCGCGGCGCGCGCACCCACAACCTCAAGAACATCGACGTTGACCTGCCCCGCAACCAGTTGGTGGTGATCACGGGGCTGTCCGGATCGGGCAAGTCGAGCCTGGCCTTTGACACGCTCTATGCGGAAGGGCAGCGCCGGTATGTGGAAAGCCTGTCTGCCTATGCCCGTCAGTTCCTGCAGCTGATGGACAAGCCGGAGGTGGATGTCATCGAGGGCCTGTCCCCCGCCATCTCCATCGAGCAGAAGGCCACCAGCCACAACCCGCGCTCCACCGTGGGCACGGTGACGGAAATCCACGACTACCTGCGTCTGCTGTACGCCCGCGCCGGCACGCCGTTCTGCCCGGATCATCATCTGCCGCTGGAGGCGCAGAGCGTCGGGCAGATGGTGGATGCCGTGCTCGCCATGGCGGACGAATCCCGCCTGATGGTGCTGGCCCCGGTGGTGCGGGACCGCAAGGGCGAGTTCCTTGAACTGTTCCAGGACCTGCAGGCGCAGGGCTATGTGCGCTTCCGGGTGGATGGCCGCACCGTCGAGGTGCCGGACCTGCCGGCGCTGAAGAAGGCGGAGAAGCACGACATCGACGTGGTGGTCGATCGCATCAAGCTGCGTCACGACAGCGCCGACAGCCTGCGCCAGCGCCTGGCCGAAAGCTTCGAGGCCGCCCTGCGCCTGGCCGACGGACGCGCCCTGGTGCTCAACATGGACACCGAAGCCGAGCACATCTATTCCAGCAAGTTCGCCTGCCCCATCTGCAGCTATTCATTGCCGGAGCTGGAGCCGCGCCTGTTCTCCTTCAACTCGCCGGTGGGGGCCTGCCCGTCGTGTGAGGGTCTGGGTCAGGTGGTGGTGTTTGATCCGGAGCGGGTCGTGGCCTTCCCGTCACTGAGCATGGCCAGCGGCGCGGTCAAGGGCTGGGACCGTCGCAATGCCTACACCTTCTCCATGCTGGAGTCGGTGGCCAAGCACTACGATTTCGACATCGAAAAGCCGTTTGAAGAATTGCCCGCGCTGGCGCAGCAGGTCCTGCTGCAAGGCTCCGGCGAGGACGAGATCAGCTTTGTCTATCAGGCCGAAGGCGCCAATGGACGCAAGCGAAGCGTGAAGCGGTCCCATCCGTTCGAAGGCATCCTGCCCACCCTGCAACGGCGTTTCAAGGAAACCGATTCGGCCACGGTGCGGGAAGAGCTGGCACGTTATCAGAGCGCCAAGCCCTGCCCGCATTGCGAAGGCTCGCGCCTGCGTCGCGAGGCCCGGAATGTGCTGCTGCAGCCCGCCGATGCGCCGGAGGGCGTGCGGGGCAAGCCCATCTATGAAGTGGAGCACGCCACGCTGCGCGAGGCGCTGGTCTACTTTGAGCAGTTGCGGCTCAAGGGCGCCAAGGCGGAAATCGCGGACAAGGTGATCCGCGAGATCGCCTCCCGGTTGCGATTCCTCAACGACGTCGGCCTGAACTATCTCAGCCTGGACCGGAGCGCGGACACCTTGTCCGGCGGTGAGGCGCAGCGCATCCGGCTCGCCTCGCAGATCGGCTCGGGGCTGACCGGCGTGATGTACGTGCTGGATGAACCCAGCATCGGTCTGCACCAGCGGGACAACGACCGTCTGATCGCCACCCTGCGCCGCCTGCGGGACCTCGGCAACAGCGTGCTGGTGGTGGAGCACGATGAGGACGCCATCCGCGCGGCCGACCATGTGCTGGACCTGGGGCCGGGCGCCGGCGTGCATGGCGGCCGCATCATGGCGCAGGGCACGCCGGAGGAGGTGGCGGCCACGCCCGGGTCTTCGACCGGGCGGTATCTGAGCGGCCTGGATCGCATCGAGGTTCCCCGCAAGCGCCACAGCCTGGCCGACATGCCGGAGGCCCGCACCCTCAAGATCGTCAATGCCACCGGCAACAACCTCAAGGGGGTCTCGGTGGAGATTCCGGTGGGGCTGCTGACCTGCGTGACGGGCGTGTCCGGCTCCGGCAAGAGCACGCTGGTGAACGACACGCTTTACGCCGCCGTGTCCCGCAAGCTCTATCAGAGCCATCAGGAACCGGCGCCGCATGACGAGATTGACGGCATGGAGGCCTTTGACAAGGTCATCAACGTCGACCAGTCGCCGATCGGACGCACACCGCGCTCCAATCCCGCCACCTACACCGGCCTCTTCACGCCGATCCGCGAGTTGTTCGCCGAGATGCCGACCGCCCGCGAACGGGGATACGGCGCCGGCCGCTTCAGCTTCAACGTCGCGGGCGGCCGATGCGAGTCCTGCCAGGGCGACGGCGTGCTGAAGGTGGAGATGCACTTCCTGCCGGACGTCTACGTGCCCTGCGACACCTGCGGCGGCAAGCGCTACAACCGCGAGACGCTGGAGGTCCTCTACAAGGGCAAGAGCATCTCCGAAGTGCTGGGCCTGACGGTGGAAGATGCGCTGGGCTTCTTCAGCGCGGTCCCGACGCTGGCGCGCAAGCTGCAGACGCTGATGGATGTGGGCCTGGGCTATGTGAAGCTCGGCCAGAGCGCCACCACCCTCTCCGGCGGTGAAGCGCAGCGGGTGAAGCTGGCACTGGAACTGTCCAAGCGCGACACCGGGCGCACCCTCTACATCCTGGACGAACCGACCACCGGCCTGCACTTTGCGGACATCGCGCTGCTGCTCAAGGTGCTTCACCAGTTGCGGGATGCGGGCAACACCATCGTCATCATCGAACACAACCTGGACGTCATCAAAACGGCGGACTGGCTGATCGACATGGGCCCGGAAGGCGGATCCGGAGGCGGCGAGCTGCTGGTGGCCGGCACGCCGGAGGATGTGGCGGCCTGCGAGACCAGCCATACCGGTCGGTATCTGAAACCGTTGCTGGCCCGCGGTTGATTCGGCCGGTGCGGTCGGCCTGCTGCTACCGCGGCGACTGCTGCGGCTGCGGCCGCCGACGCCTCACGTCCCGCAAGCCGAGCAAGCTCAGCAGACCCGCCGCCAAGAGCATCCAGCTCTGCGGCTCGGGCACCGGCGACGGCGTGGGCGCGGGGAAGGGAGAGGGACCCGGCGACGGCACGGGCGTCGGCACCCCTGACGCGGCACTGCCGGGTGGCAACAGCACCAGCCCCAAGCCTGGCGGCGGCACGTTCGCGCTGCCACCGCCCAGCGGCATGGCGGTCGGCGTCAGGGCGGGAAGTCCGGCGGCTTGTGTGAAGCTGCCCGCATCCCCATTGCCGGCGCCGCCGCCCTCGACCTGCGGCGCACCGGCGGCCGGTGGGTCAAACAGCAATGGCGTGGTGTCTTCTTCGGTCGACCGACCCGGTGCACCGGCGGCCTTCAGCGCGCCCCGCGTGATGCGGCTGACGTTGCGGCAGACCGTCGGCACCAGCAGGCACTGACCGTCCTCGCAATAGACCAGACCGCGCTCGAGCGCCGTGTCCTTCCACTTCGCACGGGAAACCGACCGGCACACCTGGCCGGTGCCGAAATGCATGTCGCGAATCTGCGGACCGTAGTCGTAGGACCCCAGGATGGCGTCCCGGCGGATGTCGACGATCTCGTCGTACCGGCGTGCCTGCATCCGCGCCTTGAGCTTGGCACGAGTGGCAGCCGGAATGTCCTGATAGCGATCCACGGCCGCCACGAGATCCCCCATGAACGGGTTCACACCGGGACGGTCCCAGGAGCACTGCGGCAGCGTCAGGCTGGACGCGGCCAAGGCGACGGAAGCAACCAACGACATCGATTCTTGTGTGTTCAGCCGGCCTGCACAGGGTCAGACCTTGCTGTGTCGCGCCGTATCTACTTGTATCGGCACGTGGTCCGAGTGTAGGGACGCGCACTCGACCTGCTGGCCTCGAACCCCTCAGCCGGGGGTGTTCAAACCGGGGGTTTTGCATCGGTCGGCACAACATTCGCACGACGCGTCGGCAGAGCAAACAATGAGACGTGCCGCGCGAGTGCCGCAGTCTGCGTGAGGGGCAACACGGACGGCCGCCGGTTTTCGCTGGTATCGTGGTGGCAGATGTTCCCCACCGCCATGTCCGACGCCTCCGCCCCCCGCCACGTCCTGTATGTCGAGGACGACCGCATCAACATCGTGTTGATGGAGGAAGTCTTCCGCCTGATGCCCGGCTGGGTCCTGCACATCGCAGAAACCGGCGCCCAGGCGATGGAGATGCTGCCGCAGGTGATGCCCACCCTGGTGCTGATGGACATGAATCTGCCGGACATGAACGGCCTGCAGTTGATGGATCTGGTGAAGGCCGATCCGCGCCTGGCCCAGCTGCGCTGCGTGGCGCTCTCGGCCGATGTGATGGATGACCAGCGTCAGCGCGCCCGCGCGGCCGGTTTCCAGGACTACTGGCTCAAGCCCATTGACGTGCGTCAATTGCGGCTGGCCCTCGAGAAACTCTGACGCGCCCGATGCCGGATGCGTGCGACCGTTGATCGGCTCGCCAATAAAAAAGCCCGCTTGATGCGGGCTTCATCCAGAAGCGGGGGGGAACCTGTTGGCCCTCCCCCAGCCGGACCTCAGTCCTTGAGATGGCTGTTGATCAGCTTGGTCATCTCGAACATGTCGGCCTTGGCCTTGCCGAAGACTTCCTTCAGCTTGGCATCGGCATTGATGACGCGCTTTTGCGCTTCGTCCTGCAGCTTGTTCTTCTTGATGTATTCCCAGACCTTCTTGATCACGTCCGTGCGCGGCAGCGGCTTGTCGCCGACGATCGCGCCCAGCGCGGGGCTGGGGGTCAGCGCCTTCATGAAGGCCGCATTGGGCGTGCGCTTCTTTGCAGGAGCGGCTGCCTTCTTTGCAGGTGCGGCCTTCTTGGCAGGAGCCGCCTTCTTGGCGGGGGCTGCTGCTGCCTTCTTTGCAGGAGCGGCAGGTGCAGCCTTCTTCGCAGGAGCAGCGGCAGCCTTCTTTGCAGGAGCCGCCTTCTTGGCCGGTGCTGCCTTCTTGGCGGGCGCGGCCTTCTTCGCAGTTGCCATTTCGATTCTCTCCATCAAGGGTTGTTGATGTGCCGGGCCCTGGTGAAGGTCTGACGCCTTCGGTACTCGTTAGCACCCTGCGCGGGCAATGGTACTGCGGCCCTATCTCATTGAGAAGGCTTTACTGGAGAGAAATCGGCCCTCAAGTCAACGCCGGACCCCCTGTTTGTCGCGGCCTCGCATCATTTGATGGGGTGTCTCGGCGAATGAGGCGGCCGCCGACAGCTCAATAGACGTCGCGCCGATAGCGTCCCTGCTGCAGCAGCTGATCGACGCGCGCGTCGCCGAGGGCCTCGCGCAGCACCGCATCGACAGCGCCAGCCATGCCTTGCAGACTGCCGCAGACATAGATGGCGGCGTCGTCCGCCACCCATTGGCGCAGACGCTCGGACTGCTGCGCAAGCAGATGCTGGACATGCAATCGCTCGGCCTGATCGCGTGAAAACGCAAGGTCGGTGTGGCGCAGCAGACCGCTGCGTTGCCATGCGGCGATCTCGTCCCGATAGTGGGCGTCATGCGCGGACTGGCGTTCTCCGAACACCAGCCATGCGGGCGGCGATGCGGCAGCCGCGCGTGCCTGCAAGTGCGCGCGCAGTCCGGCCAGTCCGGTGCCGTTGCCGATCAGGATCAGCGGCCGCTGATGGTTATCCCCGATCCGGAAACTCGGATGGGCACGCACCCGCAAAGCGATCTCGCCATTGAGCGGCAATTGCTCGGTCAGCAATCCGGAGGCCTGACCCAGTCGGCCATCCTCGCGACGCGTTTGCCGCACGAGTAGTTCGACGCGCCCGCACTGCGGCAGGGAAGCGATGGTGTATTCCCGAGGGCGGGTGCGGCCGGCGACGTCGTTGGCGTTGGCGTTGGCGTTGGCGTTGGCATCGGCATCGGCGACGCTGGTGGCGGCCGCGATGGCCACGTCTGCGCCACCGGTGGAGTCCTCCGCCATCACGGAAGCCGGCAGCACCTGCACCAGATCCCCCGCTTCCCACGACGGCAAGGGTTGTCCCGCAGGCGGCATCAAGGCGAGGTGGAACACAGGGCCACCGAGACTGCCGGGATTGAGATGGCGCCGCTCGACCAGTTGCCACGGCTCGAAGGCGGGACCGGACCAGTCAGTGGTCTCCGGCAGATCCGCGGTGCCCGCCACATGACTCAGCCGCTGCTGCCATTGCGCAAAGCCGGCCGGATCTTCCCGGTCCACGTCGATGCGGTCGAACAGGGGCTGCGCGCCGCACTGCAGCAACCACGCGTGCACCGCGCGGCCGAAGCCGCAGAAGTGGGCGTAGGTCTGATCCCCCAGCGCCATCACGCCCACCTGCAGATGCCGCAGGTCCAGGCCCGGCGTCTGCGACATCACGTCGCGGACAAACGGGGCCGCGCTGTCGGGTGGGTCGCCTTCGCCGTAGGTGCTGGCGATGATCAGCGCATGGCGCGACGCCCGGAGGTCCTGCTCACTCACCTGCCCCAGCGCGCAGACCCGCACCGGCATGCCGGCGAGGTGGAGGAACTTGCCGGTGCGCCAGGCCAGTGATTCCGCCTGACCGGTCTGGCTGGCGTGCAGGACCAGCACCGGCGGGCCGGCGTCGGCCGTCGGCAGCAGCGCAGCCGCCTCCGCCGCAGCCGCGCGCTGCAGTCGGCGATGCCGCCATGCGACGGCCGCGCACAGGATCAGATAGAGCAGGACCAGGAGCAGCGCAAGCGCCAGGCGGGACGCCATCACATCAGAACCATCAGATCAGAAGCGCTTGCAGCGCGGAAGAGAGGTGCTCATCGAAACCACCCGACGGCCGCCGCACCACCAGGCGGGCGGCAAGCTGCTGCTGCTCGGCGAGACGCATGCCGTCGTCAGTGCCCAGCACCATCAGGGCGGTGGACCATCCGTCCGCCCACATGGCGCTGGGATGCAGCACGGTGACCGACGCCAGGCCATGGGACACCGGCCGCCGCTGGCGCGGATCGACGGTGTGGGAGATGCGCTGGCCCTGGGCGTCCTGGTAGGTCTTGCGGTAATCGCCGGAGGTGGCGACGGACAGGCCATGCAGCGCCACCCGCATCGGCGGCAGCGCAGAGTCGGGCTGCGGCGGTTCGAGATCCACCCACCAGGGTTGGCCGTCTGGCTTGAGACCGGCGCCGCGCAGCTCCCCGCCGACTTCCACCAGATGATGGGGCAGGCCCAGGCCGGTGAGCAGATCGCTGAGGCGATCCACCGCATCGCCTTTGGCAATGGCGGAAAGGTCCAGCGTGGCGCGACCCGGCTGGGTGAGTACGCGGCGTTGCGCGTCCCAGCGCAGCGACTGCCAGCCGCAGTGGGCCTGTGTGCATTGCTCAGGCGTGGGCAGGCGGAATTCAGGGTCGTCGTGGCGAAGCCAGGTGCTGGTGCTGGTGCTGGTGCGCACGGCAACGGGGTCGGCGTCGGTGTCGGCGGCGGCGTCGAAGGAGTCGGCGGTATCCATGTGGACGTCGGAACTCGCCGGCAGTCCGCTGGGGCCGAATCCCCACAGGCCGACGAGTTCGCCGGCGGTCGGGTCGTAAGCACCGTCACTGAGCGCGGCGATGTCCAGCGCGGCCGACAGCACCCGGGCAAAGCCTTCGGGCACCGCATGGTCCGAGCCGGACGCCGCACGGTTGAACCGGCTGAGAATCGACTCGGGCGTCCATTGGCTCATCTCGGCAATGACGTCATTGCAGACCCGCAGGACAGCCGCCTCGATGGCAGCCAGCCGCAACCCCGGCGGCCCCACCAACGCGACTGACCAGGTGGTCCCCATCGTCATGCCGGACAAGCGGTGCACCGGCTGTCCGAGCGCGGGAGGTTCGCCCGTGATGTCGTGGGGCACAGCGACCCGCGGCACCAGGGGATGTTCCTGGGACCAGGCGGGCAGCGGCTCCAACGGCCGGGACGGGACCTCCGCGCTCACGCCGGGGCCTTACTTGGGAAGAACTTCGAAGGTCGCGCTGACGGCAGCCCGTTGCAGCGGGGCTTCGCGGGTGCCGCGGTCAGCCCCCGCAGCGCCTGCAGCACCCGGAGCACCCGGAGCGCCCGGCCCCCCCTGCGCACCGGTGCTGGCGCCGACCCAATAGCGGCCCGGCTCGGTCCACGACACGGTGAACTCGCCCTGCGCATCCGTCTTCAGCGACACCTCGCCCAGCTTGTAGCGGTAGCGGTTGCCGTCGCGCAGCACCTTGACCGCCACGTCCGCGGCCGGCTTGCCGTCCAGCATCAGGCGGAAGCGGGTCTTGTCGCCGTGGCTGAGGTCGGTCACCGGACCCAGCGGCAGCAGTTCCAGGCCCTGGCCTTCCGGCGCGAACTGCACCTTGCCCGGCTCTTCCTTGCTGACGAAGGTCTGCTGGCGATTGGTCATCATCGTCAGCGAGGTGATTTCGGCATCGGCCGGCACGTCCTTGGCAAGGGTCGCCGGGGTGCTACGGAAGCGCTTGGTCTCGCTGCCCTGCTTGTAGGTGCCCATCAGCGCCTGGCTGACGTTGCTGATGCGATAGGTGCCGTCCTGCGGCAGCTTCACGTCAAAGCTTTCACGGTGGCGGGCGGTGCTGCGGTTGTCCGCTTCCAGCGACTGGCCGTTCGGGCCGGTGATGCGCAGGGTGTCCAGCTTCAGCGCGCGTTCGAAATTGAACAGGTCTTCGGACACGGCAGCGTCCACCGACACCACACCGTCCCGGCCGGTGACATTGGCGGTGTTGGGCAGCAGCCAGGTCATGTGGGCGCTGGCGGACAGCGGCAGCAGCAAGGCGGCGGCCAGGGCGAGCGGGGACAGGCGAGCAGCGCGGCGGCCTGCGGCGAATCGGGTGATGGCGTTCATGGAAGGACTCCTCCGTCTCAGGGCTTCGCGGTGAATTCAAGGGCGCCGAGTTCATGCTCGCCCTGCGCCGTGGCCTTCTGTGCCGACTTGATTGGCCAGGTCAGCGGCAGGCGCTGCACTTCTCGGCCGCCGGCCTCGCGGCTGGACTCCACCACGATCTCGTAGTTGCCGGCCGGCAGGTTGGCCAGGCTCGGATGGTTGTCCATGCTGATGACCTGCTCACCGGGCGCGCGGGTGGCGCCGCTGATGCCGTCGGCCGGCACCGTCAGGTTGCGGCCGCCCTGGCGCCACCATTGGCGCATGTCGCGCAGCCATTTGGTGCCGCCGTTGTTGGACTTCTTGATGTCGTACCAGACGGCGAGCTGCGCCACGGCCGGACCGGATTCGCCGGCCTTTTCCAGCCACACCGCCACATACGGGCGGTGGTATTCAGCGACGTTCAGACGCGGCAGTTCGAGCTTGAGCTGGGCGGTGGCGGCCCAGGCCGACGAGCCGGTGGCCAGGGTGCCGAGGGCGCCCAGCGCGACGAGAGAGTGACGGGTGGTGGGGTTCATGGTCATCGTTCGTGGTGCTTGATTCACAAGAGGAACTTGCAGGAGCCTGGCGATGGCTGGGCGGACTGGAGTTGTCGACGATCGGTGTTGCTGCTGTGTGTGTGCGGTGAATGTGCGGTGGCTCAGTGCATGAACAGCAAGGCCAGCAGCGCCGGGATGAGGAAGCCCAGGCCGACGATCGGCCAGGTCGTCGCACGGCTGACCGCATGGAACTTCAGGATCAGCAGGCCAGTGATCGAGAACAGCAGGCAGGCGACAGCGAAGAGGTCCAGGAACCAGCTCCAGGCCGCGCCGGCATGGCGGCCTTTGTGCAGGTCATTGAGATAGGAGATCCAGCCGCGGTCGGTGTCCTCGAATTCCACCTCGCCGGTCGTGCGGTCGATGCGCACCCAGGCGTCGCCGCCCGGGCGGGGCATCGAGAGGTAGATCTCGTCGCGGGACCATTCGGCGTCGCGGTCGTCGATCTTGCGGCCGAGGGTCGTGGTGAGCCACTCGCGCAGTGGGGCTGGCAAAGCAGATTTGTGATCCTGAGCGGCGCGGGACCGTGAGGCGGCGGGGACCGCTGTGGTGGCTGTTGCGCCTTCCGTCGCGGCAGCTGAGAGACTGCCGCTGGCGGCGCCGCCCTGGGGGGAGGTCCGGGCTGGCGTCGGTGTCGCTGACTCCGGGTCCATTGTGGCCAGCAACTCGGGCGGCAGTTGCGCCTGGCGATTCACCACGGTCGGCGTCGACTCGATGCTCGACGCATGGTTGAGCGTGATGCCGGTCGCCGCAAACAGCAGCATGCCGATGAGGCACAGCGCCGAGCTGATCCAGTGCCACTGGTGCAGCGTCTTCAGCCAGGCGGAGCGGGAGCCTGCTGTGCGTGCGGATGCGTTCGTGGCAGATGTCCCTGTAGTCGGGGAGGCCGCCGATGAAGCCGTGGAAGCGCCTGTGGCGGTCGCGGCAGGCGCAGAGCCCTGCTGTGCCTCCGGAGTGGAGGCCGCCGGGGCCGCGGAGGAAGAAGACAACTCGCGCGACATCAGGTCTCGGCCCAGAGGCGCAGCAGGTTGTGATAGTGGGCCGTGAGCGTGGTGGTCTCGGCGTTGTCGCCCAGCGTGGCCCGCAGGCGCTGGATGGTCTGGTCCAGCTCGAACATCATGTGGCGCTGCCAGTCCTGGCGGATCATGCTCTGCGTCCAGAAGAAGGAGCAGACCCGCGCGCCGCGGGTCACCGGCATCACCCGGTGCAGGCTGGTGCTGGCGTAGACGATCATGTCGCCGGCCGGCAGTTTCACCTCATGCGTGCCGTAGGTGTCCACCACTTCGAGCTCACCGCCATCGTATTCCTCCGGCTCGCACAGGAACAGCGTGGTGGAGACGTCGCTGCGCAGCGGCTGCGCAGTGCCCTGCTGCCGCATGATCGCGCCATCCACGTGGAAGCCGTAGTGCTCGCCGCCCTCGTAGCGGTTGAACAGCGGGGCCAGCGTGCGCAGCGGCAAGGCGGCCGACAGAAACAGCGGATGCCGCGCCAGCACCTGCTGGATGTGCTCGCCGATCTGCCGAGCCACCGGATGATCCACCGGCAGCTGCCGGTTCTGCTTGACCCGCGCGCCCTGCTCGCCCACGGTGGCGCGGCCATCGGTCCAGTCGGCTTCGTCCAGCAGGCGGCGCATCTCGCGGACGTCCTGTTTGCTGAGCACTTCGGGAATATGAAGAAGCATGTCGATCTCGGTCTTGAATGGCCCGCAGGCCCGCCCGTCCCATCGGCGGAACGGAACGGGCCTGCAACCCTACACCATGCGGCCGAGGCAGCGGTGTGCGGGCTTGGGGCGGCGCGTCGTCAGAAGCCGACGTTGGCGGTCAGCATTGCGGTGCGCGGAGCCCCCAGGGTCAGGCGGCCGCCACCATTGTTCAGCGAAGACATGTATTGCCTGTCGAAGAGGTTGGTGACGTTCAGCTGCAGGTTGACGTTCTTGTTGACGCGGTAGGCCGCCATGGCGTTGGCCACGGTATAGGCCGGCAGCTCCGGCAACCCGGTGCTGGCCGCGGCCGCCACGGTGATCACGCGCTTTTGCACGGCGGTGTGGCTGACGCCGGCGCCGAAGGTGAAGTCACCCCACTGATACGAAGTCCACAGCGTCGCCGACCACTTCGGCGACCAGCGGACGCCGTCCGTCACCGTCTGCACACCCGTGGTGGTGTTGACGCTGCGCTGGTTGATCTGCTTGGTGTTCATCGTCTGCACACCGGCGGTCAGTTGCCAGAAGTTGGTCAGCTGACCAACAGCCGCCAGCTCGATGCCCTCGACGCGGGTCTTGCCGCCCTGGGTCGCCACGTTGGTGACCGGGTCGACGCTGACCTGGCCGTCGTTCTCGCTGCGATAGAGCGCGGCGGTCAGGTTCAGGCGCTTGTTCAGCAGGTCCCACTTGGTGCCAAGTTCATAGTTCTTGGCTTCCTGCGGGTCGGAGGCGGTGGCGTTCTGGCCGGTGGCCGCCAGGGTGAAGTTGCTGCCGCCCGGGGGCAGGATGGAGTTCGCAGCGGCCGCATAGACGGTGCCGTTGTCCGCCAGCTTGTAGAGCAGCGCCGTGTTCCAGCTGGTCACCCACTTGCCGGCGCTGTAGGCCGCCGTGGCGGTCGAGTACTTGCTGGTGTAGTGGTCGGTGCGCAGGCCGAGCGTGAGCTTCAGCGCATCGGTCAGGGCCAGCGTGTCCAGGGCATAGATCGCCTGCGTGGTCGTGCTGCCGGAGGTGTCGCTGGCGGGGTTGCGCACCGAGCCGCCCAGGTCCACATATGGATTGGGGTTGTAGAGGTTGGCCGCCGGTGCCGCCGTGGAGGTGAACGCCTTGTTGTCCTGGCTTTCGTAAGTCAGCTCGACACCGGTGACGAGGTCATGCTTGAGGCCGGCCGTCGCGAAGCTGGTGGTCAGGCTGGTCTGGTTGGTCAGGATCTCGTTCGTCTGGTTGATGTGCTGACGCGAGCGGCTGATGGTCCAGGTGGTCGGATCGGCCGGCGTCACCGCCGTGATGTTGATGATGCCGGTCACCATCCGGTCCATGTAGGTGCGGCCGTAGCGGGAGACGTTGCGCACGGTGGTGCCGCCGCCCAGGTCCATCTCCAGCTTGGTGGTGACCATGTCGGCCTTGACGTCTTCATAGTCGTTGACGCTGCCGTAGAAGTTGCTGGTGTCCACCTTCCTGGCGGACAGCAGGGCGGTGCGGGCGTCGCCGGTCACCGTCGAGGCCAGCGTGTAGCCCGGCCAGCCGATCGACGGGATGCCGCCGTCCGGCACGTTGTTCTGGCGGATGTGCTGCGAGTAGATGAAGAAGCGGGTCGGCGTGCCCAGGCCGAAGGCCAGCGACGGGGCCAGCGCGTAGGTCTTCTTCTTCACGATGTCGCGACCCGGCACGCCGGAGTCGTCCCACACACCGTTCAGGCGAACCGCCATGCCTTCCGACAGCTTCTGGTTCACATCCACCGAGGCGCGCTTGCGGTCGGCGGTGCCGATGGTGGCCGAGCCTTCGATGAAGGAGTCCGCCTGCGGCAGCTTGGTGATCAGGTTGATGTAGCCGGCGCTGGCAGCGCGACCGGTGTCGGCGCCGGAGGGGCCCTTCACCACTTCGATCTGCTCGAGGTTGAAGACGTCGCGGGTCACGGCGCCCAGGTCTCGGATGCCATCGACGAAGGTGGAAGTGCTGGCGGAGAAGCCGCGCATCTGGAAGGTGTCGCCAGCCGAGGTGTTGCCGTTTTCGCCCAGCTGCATCGTGATGCCCGGGGTGTTCTGCAGCGCATCCATCAGCGACACGGCGCCCTGCTCACGCAGCACTTCCTTGCGAATCACCTGGATGGTCTTGGGCGTTTCCAGCAGCGGCTGGGTCAGCTTGGACGATGCGCTCTTCTCGACCTTGTAGTCCGACGCCGCCGTGCCATCCACCCGGACGGTGGGCAGGAAGGTGCTGCTGCTGCTGGAGGGGGTCGTGTCGGCCGCGGCGGGGGCGGGGGCCGGATCGGCCTGGGCCACCAGGGGCATTGCGAAGGACGCGGCCAGTGCTGCCAGCGGTGCCACCGCATGCTTGCGGCTCTTGATGTACGTAGCCATGAAGGAAGAGCTCCGAAGTCTTGTCGAATGTGTCGATGGGCTCTGCTGGCTGCGTGTGGCTGGCCTGGCACCGGCGCTCTACTGCGCACCTGATGCGAAAGCCCCTCCCTGTCCACGACTGGCTGGCGGCAAGTCCGTTCCGTTTCTGGAACCGAAGCCGCAGATGCTAATTATTCGCATTTGGGTATGTCAAAGGCTTTCTTGGCTGGCTGGCGCGCGTTCGTGGTGGGCACACGACGAAATCCGGCGGAAACACGCTGCAAAACGGAAACGGGCACCTGCGAAGGTGCCCGTTGTGGGGTGCGCTTCGAGCGCGCGGGAGTGCGGGTTAGGACTGGGGGCCGGCCCACAAAAGCGCTCTGTCGGACGCCGCGAGACACCGCTGGACGGCCCGCGGCGGCCTTCAGCCGCGCGGCACAGGCCCTTGCGAACCTTGTGCCGACGCCCTGCCCGATCAGCTCAGCGAACCGGACTGCTCGCCCGACTTCAACTTGGGCGCGGTGCGCACACTCATGATCATCGTCACCGCGAGGATGCCGATCACGGTGCCCAGTGAGATCAGCACCGGGATCTTGACCAGATCGATCAGCAGCATCTTCGTCCCGATAAACACCAGCACCACCGCCAGACCATAGCTCAGCAGATGGAACTTCGATGCCATCGCCGCCAGCAGGAAATACATCGCACGCAGGCCCAGGATCGCAAAGATGTTGGAGCTCAGCACGATGAACGGATCGGAAGTGATCGCAAAGATGGCCGGGATCGAGTCCACCGCAAAGATCACGTCCGTCAGGCCGACCAGGGCAATCACCAGCAGCATCGGCGTCGCGATCCGCTTGCCGTTCTCGACGGTGAAGAACTTTTCACCGTCGAAGCTCTTGCTCACCGGCATGATTCTGCGCAGCAGCTTCAGTGCCGGATTGCTTTCCAGATCCGGCTCCTGACCCGCCGCCCACCACATCTTGATGCCGGTGATCAGCAGGAAGGCACCGAAGAGGTAGAGCACCCAGTGGAACTGCGCGATCAGCCAGCCACCCACCAGGATCATCGCCGTGCGCAGCACGATGGCGCCGATGATGCCGATCATCAGCACCCGCTTCTGGAAGGCGCTGGGCACCGCGAAGTAGGTGAAGATCATCAGGAAGACAAAGATGTTGTCCACCGCCAGGGATTTCTCGATGAGATACCCGGTGATGAACTCCAGGGCCTTGGTATTGGCCACCTCGGTGCTGCCGGTGCCGTCGCGGACGGCCCACCACAGCAGGCCCATGAAGGCGACGCTCATCGCCACCCAGACGATGGACCAGTTCACCGCCTCCTTGACCGTGACGTCATGAGCGCCCTGCTTGCGCAGCACGACGAAGTCCACGATGAGCGCCAGCACCACGATGCCGACGAACACCACCCACAGCCAGTCTGGCACGATTGTGCTCATACAGTCCCCTTGCAAGCAGGACGCCCATCATGAGGGGTCGTCCCGAGTGATACCAGTGCCTGTCCCCCACGTCGGGAGAACGGCGCCAACGCCCGAAAGGTCTTGCAAGGCTGGGGTGGGACAGAGGGTTCCCCTCCAGGTGCAGCGTCCGGCTGTCCGCGGACAACGTATTGACGAATCGCTGCCGCGGCAGAACCGCGTGGCTACTCCCCTTTCGGAAGTTCGGATTATGCGGATGGGTCGTCAGATTTCAATTCGGTTTTTTCTACGCTCGGCTCCCGGTATGCTGGCGACATGAAGACCTTGATCCGTTGGTTGCTGCTGGCCGGCGCCTTGCTGCTGGTGGCACATCTTTATCCTGGCGTGCAGGTGAAGAGCTTCACCTCGGCGCTGATCGCGGCGCTGGTGCTGGGCCTGTTCAACACCTTGCTACGGCCGGTGCTGGTGCTGCTGACGCTGCCCGTCACACTGCTGACGCTGGGGCTGTTCCTCTTCGTCATCAATGCGCTGCTGTTCTGGGCGACGGCGTCGGTGCTGGACGGTTTCACCGTCACCGGCTTCCCGGCGGCGCTGATCGGCTCGCTGATCTACAGCCTGTGCGGCATGGCGATCGATGTGCTGATGGAGCGGCTCTTCCCGGACAGCGAATGAAATCAGGGCCTGCAGCGTTGACGCTGGCAGGCCCTGGGGACCGACGTCAGTTCGACGGATTTGGCGCGACCCCGGTCGTGATCTGGGGAGGTGGACGCAGCAGGTTGCCGTCGGCCACGTGCTCACGCCGTCACTGCGTCAGTCAGTCACTCCGTCAGGCGGTCACCCATTCGCGGCTCCCTGGCGCCGCGACCTCAAGGCTCCGCCCCTGGCGGCACGCCACGTGGATACATCTCCGCCAGCATCTGCCGACGCTCATACAACAGGCTGCGCAGGCGCGCATCGATGACGGATGCTTCAATCTGGTCTGAATCGCGGCCGCGGGACAGCCGGGAGGCGGAGCGAAGACGATCGATGGCACCGACGATGTCGCCCATCGCCGCACGCGCTTCCCCTTGTGCCCGCACCGAGCGCAAGGGCTGGTCCAGTTGCTGCCACAGCGGCGCAATCTCCTGCCAGCCCAGCGCGTCGTTGTTGTTGAGGCTCAGGTAGGTCTGCAAGGAATCCGCCGCCGCCCGCTTGACCTCAGGACGCCCGTCGGCCTTTGCCAGCTCGGCCTTCATCATCACCATCGGGCGGGACCGTTCGTCCTTCAGGGCGTCGAGAGCCGCAAAACCGGCGTCCGGCTTCCCACGCGCCAGCTCGAACTCTGCATGCAGGTAGACCATCATCCGCTTGGCACCGGGATCGGCGCCGAGCATGCCGGCAATCGCGTCGGCCGTTTTCAAGGTCGTCTCCGCGCGCGAGAACTCCCGCAGCTTGATGGACGCCAGTGCGCTGGCATAACGGGCGGCCAGCTGGTCCATCTGGGTGCCTTGACGCGAGCCCGCATCCAAGCCCTGCAGGTAGCGCCATGCCTCTGCCCGCTGATCCATCAGCACCTTGGAGCGCGCCGCCATCAGCGCATGTTCCGTGGTGCCCACCACCCGGGTTTCTCCAGCCGTGCCCAGACGTGCCCGTGCCTCGCCGATCCGTTCACTGGTCAAGGGGTGGCTGCGCAGGTAGGGATAAGCGCCCGAATCCATCAGGTGATAGGACTGCTCCATTCGCTCGAACATGCTGGCCATGCCGGCGGGCGCGTAGCCCGCCTGCGTCATGACCTGAAAGCCCACACGGTCCGCTTCGCGTTCCATGTCCCGCGAAAAGTTCAGCGAGGCCTGCGCCGCGGCGGCCTGGCTGCCCATCACCGCAGCCTGCACGCCGTCGGTGTTGCGGCTGCGGGCGGCGGCGAGGATGCCCAGGATCATGCCGGCCGTCGCCAGCATCGAATTGCGTGATTCGCCGATGTAGCTGCGGGCGATGTGGCGCTGCGTGACGTGGGAGAGTTCGTGGCCCAGCACCGACGCGAGCTCGTCCCGCGCGCCAGTCATGGCGATCAGGCCCAGGTGCACGCCGATGTAGCCGCCCGGCAGGGCAAAGGCGTTGACCGACTTGTCACGCACCAGGAACACTTCCCAGGCGAACCGATCGGTGGTGTCGTCACTGATATTGCCCAGCTTGCGCGCGGCCTGGACCAGCGGGCTGAAGGTGCCCTGCACATATTCGAGCAGCAGCGGATCGTCCAGATAGTCCGGATCGGGCCGGATGCTGCGCATGATCTGGTCGCCCAGCTTCTTTTCAGCGCTGATGCTGACCTCGGCCGATACCGAGTCGCCCAAGGCGGGCAGATTGACCTGCGCCCAGACGGATTGCGTCAGCAGCGTGGCGCTGAGCAGCGCCGCAAGGCCGCGCCGCCAGGGCCGTGCGGGGGCACGCCCTGCACGGTGGCGGGGGGTGGGACCGATAGCATTCATTCGCTTCAAGGCATCTCCAAGACCACGATCTATCATGGCGCCATTCTGGTTTCCCAATTGTTGCCCTCGTGGGCCCGCACTGCCATGAGCTCACCTCTCACCCATTTTGACGCCGAAGGCCAAGCCCACATGGTGGATGTCGGCGGCAAAGAAGTCACCCACCGAGTGGCGCGGGCCGCAGGCCGTATCCGTATGCTGCCAGAGACCTTGGCCTTGATTGTCAAAGGCGAGGCAAAAAAGGGCGATGTCTTGGGAGTTGCCCGCATCGCGGCGATTCAGGCCGCCAAGCGAACGTCTGACCTGATCCCGCTGTGCCATCCGCTGCCGATCACGCGGGTGGCGATTGAATTTGAGATCGACGAAGCGGCCTTTGCGGTGGTCTGCACCGCGCAGGTCGAAACGCTGGGCCGCACGGGCGTCGAGATGGAAGCGCTGACCGCAGTCCAGGTCGGCCTGCTCACGATCTACGACATGTGCAAGGCGGCCGACCGCGGCATGGTGATGGAGCAGATCCGCGTGCTGGAGAAGCACGGCGGAAAGTCCGGGGATTGGATCGCGAAGGTGTGAGCGCGGAGGGGCGCAGCGGCAGCCCTCGGCGCTCAGCGCTCAGCGCATCTCGCGGAAACCGTAATCCCGCGAAGGCAGGTCGCACTGGTAGGGACGGGGCTGCAGCCCGGTCTCCTCCGCCACCTTGCACTCCTCGAAGAACTCGTCCCCGACCGGATTGCGGAACTCCTTCAGGCGCTGTGCAAGATAACGAGCCTTGTCCACCTCGCCAACCGACGCGAGCGACCGGGACCACGCCACCATCAGCCGCGTGTCGATCAGGTGATGACCGGTCCTCTGGGCCGCCACCAGCGCCTCGGCGCTGGGTGGCACCACCGTGGCGATGGCGTAATCCGCCTGCAGGTCAAACAGCGGCGAGCGCTGCCCGATGGCCATGCGGTCCTCCAGTGACGCGGCGTCCGCCGGCGGTGCATAGATGTGCACGATGCGCAGATAGTCCCAGACGGTCACTGGCACCAGCAGCGCGGCAGCGGCGCCCAGGGCGGCCAGATCCCAGCGCGTCACGCCGCGCGCCGTGGCGAATCCGCCGGAGGCACTGACTCCCGGGGAGTTGCCGTCCCCCGAGGACGCCTTGATGCCATCGCCATGGAGAGGCGCGCCGGCTGGCGCATCCGCATCCGCAGCCAACGCCTCCGGCATCCGCCGCAGGCTCAGGCCGTAAGCGAAGGCAGCGGGCAACAGGAAGTAGGCGTACCAGAGCGGGTACTCCGACATGCTGTGCAAGCCAATCATCAGCACCACCATGAAGGCGCAGAAGCTGGCGCCGCTGACATCCTGCAGGCTGCGCCTCCAGGCCAGCAGAAAGCCGACGAACAGCAATCCGACGACCAGCAGGCCCGCCGGCCAGCCCAGCTCCACCAGCAACTGCAGCACCATGTTGTGGCAGTGGTCGAAGAACGCGACCGGCCGGTCCGGGAACGGGGTCATCGTCCAGGCAAAATTGAAATCGCCCCAGCCGGTGCCGGTCCACGGGTTCTGCTGCAGCAGCGACCAGGTGTTGCGCAGGATGGCCAGGCGCGAGGGCGAGCCCGCGCCTTCATCGCTCAGCCGGGTTTCGGCGCCGAAGGCGTGGCCACTTGCATGGGTCCAGAACCGCACGAGCAGCCAGCTCAAACCGAACATCACCGGCGTCAGCGACAACGCCAGGCGCGGGCCGGCGCGCAAGCCGCCCTCGGAACGTCGCCAAGCGCTCATCAGCCAGCTGCCCAGCCCCCACACCGCGAGCAGCCCCACGCCGATGAAACCAGTGCGGGAGGCGCTGAACAGCACACACAGGACCAACAGGAAGAGCAGTCCGCACAGCGCCACGGTCGCGCGGCGGGCGCTGCCGAGCTGCCGCTCCAGCCACCCGCCTTGCCCCAGCCAGACGGCCGCCACACAGCTCCACAGCAGCAGGCTGGCCAGATGGTTGGGCTGGCGCATGTTGCCCACGGCGCGGCCGGCCAGACCCGTGCGCGCGATGAAAGTCCCATCGGCCCAACTGGGAACGAAGAACTGCACAAAGCTGACGACGGCGCTGAGCAGGCCGGCACCGACCAGCGCCAGGCAGAACAGGGTGACCAGACGATTGTGATGAACAGCCCGCACCGCTTGAGCGCCCTGGATGAGGACCAGCGCGCCGAAGAGCATCGCCGCGCCCGAGAGGGCGATCGACCAGGGTAATCCGTTGAGCAGCGGGGCGGTGAGCGCCGCCGCCAGCATCACCCCCAGCGCGCCGGTGACGGGCTCCAGACGCCAGCCACGATTGAGTACGCCACCCAGGGCCAGGCCGATGAGCGTCACGCCAAAGCCGAAAAAGGCCAGCAACTGGTTGTAGAGCGTCGCGGACGGCGTCTGATTGAAGGCGAACAGGGGGGCGAGGGTGACGCCGATGAGCAGGCCGACCGACATCAGCCAGGAGCTGCTCGCAACTGTCGCATGGGACGTGGGCGTGCCGGAGTCGGCAGGTACGGGAGCTGTAGCAGGCTGGGGCGCGTCGATCGTCATGTGAAATCCAAGGCGGCGGACAAGGCGGAACTCTAAACGCTCCAGGCGAGCAGCCCAGACAGTCCATGCGCATGAACGACGGCGAGCGCGCACACCGCGCCTCAGTCAGAGGTCTGCGCCCGAGGCGGCTCGCATCGAGGAGGGGCCGCTCGGGACTGAATGGCCATCACGGGGAGATACGGGAGGTGCAACACCGCCTGGCGGCTGACTCGGCGTTTCCCCGCGAAGCGGGCGTGGGCAGCGCTTGTTTATCGAAGCTGATCCCAGGAATACGACTGCGTCGGCGCACCACATTGATAGGGCTGCGTCGCACTTGCCGCGCCCTCGCCGCAGTCCTTGAAAAACTCCTTTGCCGCAGGCTGCTGCGACGGTCGGATGATGTTGGCGAGATAGCGTGCCTTGTCGGTCTGCCCCGTCGCATGGAGCGCGTTGGACCAGTTGATCAGCACCTGGGTATCGATGAAGCGTCGCGACGCACGCTGCACAAGCTGCAGCGACAACGGTCCGGGCGGGAGCACCTGAGCCGCTGCGCCGTCGGCGTGCAGGCTGAAGAACAGGGATCGCTGTCCCTGTCCCAGCCGATCAATCAGTTCAGCGGAACTGCTGCTGGGTTGGTAGATGCGAAGGATGTCGCCGTATTCCTTGGCGGCCAGCACTGCACCACACACCATCGCGAATCCGGCGAGCGCCAGTTTGCTGTTGGCTCTTGCGGGAGTGGCCTCGGCGCCCCTTCCCGCGGCAGTGTCAGTCGCGCCATCAGCGCCCTGGCCCGTGACGGCATCTGGCACTCCGATGTCCGCAAAACCACGGCCTGTGGCCAGACAGCAGCCGACCACCAGCGCCGAAGGCAGCAGGAAGTAGGCATACCAGAACGGGTATTCCGACATGCAGTGCGCGCCAATGGTGATCAGCAGCATGAGGCCACAGAGGCTGGTCGGGGACACGTCCCGGGCTACAGCCTTCAAGATCTGCGCGGCGCCCCACAGCAGCAGCAGACTGGTCAGCAGCCCCAGCGGCAGCCCCATCTCCGCAAACAGCTGCAGAAACAGGTTGTGGGTGTGGTCGACCAGCAGCGGATGTCCTTCGGGAAACGGCGTCACCGTCCAGACAAAGTTGAAGTTGCCCCAGCCGGTGCCCCACCAGGGATGCTGCGTGATCAGCACCCAGGCGTCATGAAGAATCCGTACCCGCTCCAATGAGTGGGTGGCTTGGTCGCCCATCTTTTGCTGGGTCAAGAAAATCTGACCATGGGTCTTCATCCACCAGCCGATCATCGGCCATGCCACCGCGAACGCCAGAGGCATCAGTCCTAGCCCAAAACGGCTGTCGCGGGTCAGGCGGTTGGCACCGCGTCCGCGGCCGAAGGCATCCCACAAGGCCCAAAGGACGAGCAGCGCCATCCCCACCATTCCGGTGCGCGAAGCGGAGAACAGAATGCCGACGGCGAAGGCTGAGGGCAACAGCAGAACAGCCACCCGGGCCGCACCTGTCCCTCGCAGCCATCGGGCCAATGTCCCGCTGTCCTTCAGCCAGACGACCGCGATGCTGCTCCACAGAAACAGGCTGGCCAGATTGTTGGGTTGACGCATGTTGCCGATGGCCCGCCCATCAGGATCCGGCTGGGCCACAAGCAGGTTGTCGGCCAACGAGGGCAGGAAGATCTGAATCCACACGACCACGAAGCTGGCAATTCCCGCGACCACCAGAGCGCCACACAGCGAGGCAAACACGACCTGGCGCCCCTGTGGCGTCAGATTCGCGCCCACCTGCACCAGCAGAAGTGCCGAAGCGACTGCCACGGCCAACGTCAATGTGATCGGCACCGGCAGATCGGTGGTGACAGGGCTGATCAGCGCCGTCACCAGCACCAGGACCAGCGCCAGACTGACGCCGTCTTTGCTCAGATGGCCGACGGTTTGTCCCTTGAGCGCCAGGCCCAGCAGGCACAGACCAAAACCGCTGTATGCAAGCAACTGGTTATACAGCGACAGCAACGGGAGCTCACTGTAAGCACAGAGCGGAGCCACCGCGGCGCCGACCAGAAGGCCGATGGCGATCAACCATCGGCCGGCACGCTGCTGGGAAGAAGAAGGAGTCATGGGTGGGCGATGGGGGCGGGGGCAGAAGGCATTCAGCGCGTGGATGAACCATACGCTGGATGTTCGTGGGCTTCGATCAATGGTCGATCGGCGCAAAGCCGACCGGATCACCCGTCGATCGGTCCACCAAAACGGACCAGTCCGTCCGGCGCGCCAGCATCGGCAGGAACAGCAGTTGTTCCACAGGACGTCCGGTACGGGCTGCGGCCTCGCGGACGACAGTGGCCTGCTCGGGGTTGCGCTTGAGCCACTCATCGAGCGGCTTGCCAGTCTTGATGGTCTGCGCCCGGGCGGCCGCGTCCCACGGGCGCCAGTAGCTGGGACGCGCGCCTAGATCCGCTCCGCTGAAGCTCAGCATGATGGCTTCCTCGCGCTGCGCGTCTGTTGGCCTGGCGGTGCTGACCAGTTCCGGGCCGGTCATCGACAGGGCGCGGTACTGGGGCAGCGCCTGGGGGAATTCCGACACCAGCACGTCGTTGGCCGTGGTCACGCGGAAGCGATCCACTTCCAGCGCCAGCACGGCAGGTCGCGCCAGATAGACTGTCCGTAGGCCATACCCCAGCGCCAGCACCTGCAGCACCACAATGATCAGCAGGTCCCGCCGCAACTCCTTGCGAGGCTTGGTGAGATTGAAGACCGCAAGGGTGAGCAGGGGGCCGATCACGACATCCACCGCCATCAGGATGAACAGCAGGTCCTGTCCGCCCGACACGATGCGATAGGGCCAGGGATACCACAGGATCAGCACAACGGCTGCTGCCAGAGCGGCCACGATGACCGATGCCGCCAAGTGCACGCCGAACGCACGAAATCTGACACGCCAATTCATATGATCAAAACCAGCCGTGAATCCAAAAGCGGGGATTGTTATTGTCCACGTCCGGGCGAGTGTTGACGGGTCCGGGCGTGTCGAACTGTGGCGACGAGGTGACGGCGCAAGTGAGCAGCATTTCCACCGCCATGGCCGAAACGCTCATTGCAAGGACAAGCTTCAGCGCCAACATCCCGGGCGCCGGAAGAACGCGAGGGCGGGTCCAGGGCGATGTCGAAGAAGACGGCGAGGGAGGTTCCGAGGGTCCGGGGGCGGCATCGTTGGTGCCGAAGACTCTGGGCGCGGCCATAGAAAGCCCGATCAACACGGCAATCCACAACTGGGACACCGGCATGACGAAGTTTCCGGAGAAGGCTCCGTCCACTGCAACGCCGACCAGCGCCACCGTCAATCCCACCGCAACAGGTGCATGGCTTGCAGGCGCAGCTCGCAGCGTGCCCAGCGTGCGGCCCATCCATTGAAAAGCCGGCACCAGAATAAGCACCGCGCCGATGGCCCCATACTCCGCCAGCACCTGCGTGTAGATGTTGTGGGGGTGCGCGGCTTCACCGTTGTACCAGTGCGAGAAATGCATCGGGCCGACGCCGACCCACGGAGCACCCCACCACAGTTTGACGGCCAGTCCCGCCAGGTAGTCGCGGAAGTGACTGCTGGTCAGCCCCTGCACATCGATGGAATGGCCTGCAGGCCGCAGCCAGACCAAGTAGACCAGCCACATCAGGCCCATGCCCAGCAAGGTGAAACTCGTGGACCGCCAGACGTACCCGGCCGCGCGGCCGCGAAACCACCACAGCGCCACCAGCAGACCCACAAACAGGGCCAGCAGTGTGGCCCGTCCCAGCGTGATGAACAGCACCATGCCGCTCATGACGAGCGTCGCAACGGCCCAGCGCCGCCACAACGCGCGGATATCCCGGGTGGCGACGACCGCCACCAGAGGCAGTACGACGGTTTGTGCGTGGTTGAGGAAACGCGGGTTATCAAAGCCGACGATGGTCTCCCAGGGGTAGACGTTGTCTCCGCTGGCCAGGGCTGCCGCGAGAAGCAGCAGCATCAGCAGGGCATGCGAAAAAACGCCCACGACCGTGAGCCGCAAAAGTGCGTTGATGTCATCCGGGGACTGGAGCCCCAGGCGCATGAGCAGGACCAAGCCGAGCAGTCCAGCCCAGAGTACGAGTTCATGCAGCGCGACGAATGGATGGACTGAAAGCAGCGTGGACGTTGCCAACAGCAGCACCAAGGCGCTCCAACGAACCCCATCTCGAAGGGACACGTGGCCCGGCCTCGCATAAGTCTGGACCATCAGTGCGATGGCCGCTGCAGCCAGGAGGATGACCTCGCAGACCCGCGCAATGTCGTGGGCCGAGTGGGCCGTCTGCAGCACCGGATGTAGCAGCGGAATGCCCCACAGCAACAGCGGGAGGCCCGGCAGCAGTCTGCGTAAGGTCATGGACGATCCGTGTGAATTCGAATGATCGATTCAACAATAGAAAAAGGGGAGCAGATGCTCCCCTCTTGGGCTGTAACAGCGATCAGTCGATCAGCTGTGCTTGCAAGAAGCCGACAGATACTTGTTTTCGATGTCGCCGCTGGCACCGCAGGTCCAGGCCAGGGCCATCGTCGTGGTGTTCAGGACACCGACCAGGCTCAGCGTGTTGCCGTCCACACCGCTGCCGATGCCGGTAGCAGTTGCCTTCAGAGTGGCGGTGTTGCCGCTCGGGACGTATTCGATCTTGGACATGTACTTGCTGGTGCCGCTGACCGGCAGTTCAGCCGTGGTGGGCAGCGTGTTCATCGTGGTGCTGAACTCTTGCAGCGGCTGCTTGTAGGCCGACAGAGCGAGGATCAGTTCGCTGACCTTGGACTTCTTCATGTAGTCCGAGTAAGCCGGCAGAGCCACGGCAGCCAGAATACCGATGATCGCCACAACGATCATCAGTTCGATCAGGGTGAAACCCTTTTGGATAGTGCGCTTCATAGAAAAACTCCTGAGTGAAAGGGAGAGAGGTTCGGTCGAGACACTGCTTATGAATGCAGGGGCTGTGCCAGGGCCCATCGACCTTGAAAACCGTGGAAAAAAGCACATTCAGCGGGTCAGGCCGGGAACCGGGTGACGATTTCTGTCTCCCTGGCTCGCAAAGTTCGTCCGTCTACCCAGACCAGCCAAAATTTGTCAGTCGCGCCGAAACGAGCCGTTACGCCGAGACACTTCAGGCGCCCGAGCGGCAGGCCGCCACCAGATACTGCTGAGGAATCGTGCCCGCACAGGTCCATTCCACGGCGCCGGCCGACAAACCACCCGCGCCCGGTTTGCCCGTGAGCACCAGCTGCAAGCCGTCGATGTCGGCAGCGATCGAACCCGGACGCACCCGCGCCGCGATGCTCACTTCGGTGTCGCTGACTTTGGTGTACGTCACACTGTCCACATAGGCGCTCGAGGCACCCGACCAGTTCAATTGAGCCGCTGTCGGGAAGCTCGCGGTGGTTGTCACATGTTCCGTGATGAGCGCCTTCGGCGGCGTCAATGCCAGCAGCACCTCGCTCAGCCGGGTCTTCTTGATGTAGTCCAGATAGGTGGGCAGGGCCAGGGCTGCGAGGATGCCAATGATGGCCACCACGATCACCAGTTCGATGAGCGTGAAGCCGTGCTGAGAGCGTTTCATGAGGGGCAGTTCGGATGAGGGCTGAAAAAGATCGCCCTCATGACTGCAGAGGTCATGCCACTGCGCTCGCGTGGCGGCTTCCAAGGAGCGCCCCTCTGGGGCTTGCCAGAGGCTGTCATGAGAGTGACAACTTACGTCAGGACCGATCGGCGCAGATGGTCGCTTTCATGCGCTCGGGGACGAAAAATGTCACGTTCAGCCCCGACCAAAACCGGTCCGGCCGACTGCCCTCAGGCCAGGCTGAATTCCTGGAAATGCTCCAGCGCCGTCACCCGGTGGCTGTGTTCCAGCGCATCCACGGCAGCCATTACGGCGGCCCGTTCGCCCGGTTTGATATGGGTGATGTGCACCCGCATCGGCGTCTGGAGCTTCTTCAGCTCCTCCCCCAACGTGCAGGGGCAATGATGCTGACTGATCCCAGCCAGCTCACATTCGTCATCCGCAAAGGCGCACTCAATGACCAGATCGGACATCTTCAGCTGCGCCAGACGCTCCCACAGCTTGGGGTTGGGACCGGTATCCCCGGTGAACACCCAGTGCGCGCCGGAACCCGGATTCACCGCGAATCCCACCGCAGGCACCGTATGTGCGGCGCTCAGGACCTCGATGTCCCGTCCCGCGCCGAGATCCAGCCGGTCTCCCACCGCGAACGGATGAAAGCTCAGCGCCGGCCGCTCGACCGAGGGCAGACGGGTGAAGTCGGGCCAGATGACACCATTGAAGATGTGATCCTTCAGAGCCTTGAGTGTCTCCGGCAGCGCATGCACCTGCACCGCCGGCCGCCCCAGCTGGGCGCGTTGACGCTGCACCGTATCGGCCAGCAGGCCCACGGACAACACGTGATCCAGATGGGAATGGGTCAGAAAGATGTGATTGACCCGCGCCATGGCGTCCGCGGACAGCTCGCCCACGCCGCTGCCGGCGTCGATGAGCACATCGTCGTCCAGCAGGAAAGAAGTGGTTTTGTGGCCGGCCGCCATGGCCCCGGCGCACCCGAGCACGCGAATCTTCATGAGCCCACTGTAGGGCCACCCATGCCGCTTGCTAAGCGCTGAATTGGGCATTCCCCGAGTTTTTGCCTCAGGTTACGACTGCCCAGGGCGTTGGCGTGAAAACCTCCACGCGTGTAGGCAATCGCCTTACACGGGGAAGGGGTGGCTCAGCGTGCGCCAGCGCACCCTGATTCCGGCATCAGCCCTGCATGAACTGCATCTGGGTGCCCGCCAGCTCAATCACGTCACCGTTCTTGAGCGGCACCGATTCGGCGGCCAGCGGCGCGCCGTTGACCACCGGGCGGGAGGCGCCTTCCACATGCGCAAAGACGTAGCCACTGGGGCGCTTGGTGATGGAGGCGACCTGTACCCCAGGCTTGCCGACAGTGGTGACCACCTTGGACAGGGCCACTTCCCGGCCGGCCGCCGGGCCGTTGAGCACCTTGATGGCCGCCGGAGCGGCTGTGGCCGCAGGCGCACCGCCGCCCAGACCGCCGAAGGACGACGGCAGACCGAACCCACTGCTGGGCGCAGTCTGGCCCGGGCGCAGGATCATGGTCTTTTCGTAGTCGCCGCTGTCTTCGACCAGATACTTGATCTTGTACTTGCCGACTTCAATGACATCCCCGTGCGAGAGCAGCTGCTTCTTCACGGCCTTGCCATTGATGTAAGTGCCGTTGGTGGAGTTCAGGTCTTCGATGAAGACGTCCGAACCCACCATCTGCATGACGGCGTGCTCGCCGCTGACGGCGAGGTTGTCGATCACGATGTCGTTGTAGGGGCGCCGACCCAGTGTGGTCTTGTCCTTGGTGACCTGCACCTCTTTGATCACCACACCATCGAGCGAAACCACCAGCTTGCCCATCTTTGACCTCGTGTCCTGTCTTTAGTTGTGATGGCGCGCTCAGCGACGCCCGTGGTTACGACTGAAGGGCCACCATGCCCACGGCTTGGTACGACTTTCCGCGCGAACCAGAACGATCGCAATATTATCCTTGCCGCCCATGTCATTGGCGGCATCCACCAGCGCCTGTGCAGCTTCAGGGAGGTCCGGGTGACTTTGCAGAATCTGCGCCACCGAGGCGTCATCCACCATATCAGACAGCCCGTCGCTGCACAGCAGGATCTCGTCGCCGGGTTGCAGTTCATGCTGGTGGATTTCCAGCATGACGGTGTCTTCCACCCCCACAGCCCGTGTCACCAGATTCTTGTTGCTGGAAAACACCGCTTCTTCAGGCGTAAGCAGACCAGCATCGATCTGCTCTTGCAGTAACGAATGGTCTCTCGTGATCTGGACCAGCTGGCCGTCCCGCAGGCGATACGCGCGGGAATCGCCCACATGGCCCAGCAGCACGCTCTGTTCCCGGAACACCGCCACGACCAGCGTCGTGCCCATGCCGGCATAACGCGGGTTGGTGTTGGCGGCGTTGAAGATCGCCCGGTTGGCGTTGTCCACGCAGATGTCCATCGCACGGCGGACATCGGCATCCGAGGCCTGCTGACCCGCTTCCGCCAGCCAGCGACCCAATTCCGCCTTGATGAAGGAGGTCAGCATCTGGCTGGCCACCTCCCCGGCGTTGTAACCGCCCATGCCGTCTGCCAGCACGGCCAGGCCGACGCCGGGATCCAGGGCGATCGAGTCTTCATTGTTGTCGCGCACTCGACCGGTGTCGGTCGCGCTGAAGAACTCCAGGGTCATGTGTTGCGGGTGGGATCGTCTGGGGGAGGATGATTGTGCACCGCCGCGCTACCCTGCAGGCGTAAAGTTTCCTCGAAAGCCAGCCCCGCTGTCGGGGGGGTTGTCGCAGGATCGCCCTCATCGGTGCGCTTGTCGCTCCCACTTGAGGGGGTTGCGGCGACCTCGCCCTTGCTGTTGGCCAGCTCGACCGGCAGATCGGCGAGCACCGCTTCCAGATCCTGGGCGAGTTGCTCACCGGATGCATATCGCAATTCAGGCCGTTTTTCGAGCGACAACGCCACCACCATCGCCAGCGATTCCGGCAGATCCGCGCGGTACAGCCGGACGTCGGGTGGGGGTTGGTTGGCAATCTGGTGCATCAGGGACGCCATGGACTCCGATTGATGGGGCAGATGCCCTGTCAAAAGCTGAAACAACATGACGCCTAAAGAATACAGGTCGCTGCGGCCATCCACCTTCAACCCCGCCAGTTGTTCCGGGGACATGTAGGAGGGGGTGCCCAGGACGAGCCCGGTACGGGTGCGGCTGCCGTCCGCCATGCGGGCGATGCCGAAATCCATGATCTTCACGCTGCCGGTGGCCCGGTCCAGCATGACATTGGCGGGTTTGATGTCGCGGTGCACCACGCCGTGGCTGTGGGCGTAATGCAGCGCCCGGGCCAGGCGGGCGCCCAGCAGCAGCACTTCGCGCAGCGGCAGGCGGTGGCCGTCCCGGGTGTAGTGGCTGAGGTCATGCCCGACCACCAGCTCCATGGCGATCCAGGTGTCTCCGCCGCTTTCGCCGGCATCGAGCACCCGCAGGATGTCGGGATGCTCCAGATGCTGGGCGGCGCTGGCTTCACGAATGAAGCGCTCCCGCACGTCCAGCAGATCCTCCGGCGCGAACTCACGCTGCAGCGAGAGCCGTTTGATCGCGACCGGGCCCCCACTGCGCCGGTCCACCGCCTGATGGACCTTGGCCATGGCGCCGCGGCCGATTTCGTGGCCGAGCTCGTAATTATCCAGACGGGAGCCGGCCCACCGCGGCATGGGCTGCGTGGTCTGCAGCGCACTGGGCAGATCTTCCACCACCGGCGGCGGAAGAGATCGTCCCAGCAGTCGCTTGAAGAACCCAGCAGCGGTCATGGGAGGGTGGTGCTCGGGTCAGGGTTGAGTCGGACGGGATTCAGGCCTGCTTCGGCCGGCGGCTGGCCAGCAGCTTGCCGGTGCCCAGCACCAGCAGCGCCCCGATCACCCCGGCGCCGTACTGCAGCCAGGGCACCACCACCGTCGTGCCCGGCTTGCTGCCCGGCTGGTTGGGAACCCAGCCACTCAGGGCCGGGTCGGTCACCAGCATGGTACCCGCAATCCAGCCCAGCAGCATCGCGCCCAGGGTGATGACGGTGGGATACCGGTCCATGAGCTTGATGACCAGCTGGCTGCCCCAGACGATGATCGGAATCGAGACCAGCAGGCCGAAGATCACCAGAATCAGCTGGTGGCCATGGCCCGCGCCTTCAGCGGCGCCGGCGATGGCGATCACGTTGTCCAGCGACATGACGAAGTCCGCCACGATCACCGTCTTCACCGCCGCCCAGAGCTTGTCGCTGGCCTGGATGTTGGCGTGGTCATCGTCTTCTTCCGGCAGCATCAACTTGATGCCGATCCAGAACAGCAGCAGGCCGCCGACCAGCTTCAGGAAGGGCAGCGCCAGCAGTTGCAGCGCAAAGAAGATCAGGACGACCCGCAGAATGATGGCGCCCGCGGTGCCCCAGAGGATGCCCTGGGTACGGAGCTTGGGCGGCAGCTTGCGGCAGGCCAGCGCAATCACGACGGCGTTGTCGCCGCCGAGCAGGATGTCGATCGCGATGATCTGGAGAACCGCCAGCCAGAACGGGGCGTGGAGAAGCATGTCCATATGCGAAGACCTGCTGGATGTCGCGTCAGGCGCGCACCCAGTGTAGAACGGTTGGGGGGACCCAAACGACAAGAGGGGCCTTGCGGCCCCTCCTGGATCGTCGGTGGAAGCTGGCGCATTGTCGGCGCCGGCCCCCCGGGCTTCTGATGCGTGGAATTACGCATCAGAGGCTTTGACAGGTTTTTCCTGTCGCTTACAGCAGGCTCTTGAGCAGCTTGCCCATTTCCGACGGATTGCGCGTCACCTTGAAGCCGCACTCTTCCATGATGGCGAGCTTGGCATCGGCGGTGTCAGCGCCACCGGAGATCAGCGCGCCGGCGTGGCCCATGCGCTTTCCGGGAGGGGCGGTGACGCCAGCGATGAAGCCGACCACCGGCTTCTTCATGTTGGCCTTGCACCAGCGGGCGGCTTCGGCTTCGTCCGGACCCCCGATTTCGCCGATCATGATCACGGCGTCCGTGTCCGGATCGTCGTTGAAGGCCTGCATCACGTCGATGTGCTTCAGGCCGTTGATCGGGTCGCCACCGATACCGACAGCCGAGGACTGGCCCAGGCCCAGGTCGGTCAGCTGAGCGACCGCTTCATAGGTCAGCGTGCCCGAACGCGACACGACGCCGATGCGGCCCTTGCGGTGGATGTGACCGGGCATGATGCCGATCTTGATCTCTTCCGGGGTGATCAGGCCGGGGCAGTTGGGGCCCAGCAGCAGCGTCTTCTTGCCGCCGGCGGCTTCCTTGGCGCGCATCTTGTTGCGCACTTCCAGCATGTCCCGCACGGGGATGCCTTCGGTGATGCAGATGGCCAGGTCCAGGTCGGCTTCCACCGCTTCCCAGATGGCAGCAGCGGCGCCAGCGGGCGGCACGTAGATCACGGACACGGTGGCGCCGGTCTGGGCGGCCGCTTCCTTGACGGTCCCGTAGATGGGGATCTCGGAGAACTTCTCGCCGGCCTTCTTCGGGTTCACGCCCGCCACGAAGGCGTTCTTGCCATTGGCATAAGCCTGGCAGCCGAGGGTGTGGAACTGACCGGTCTTGCCCGTGATGCCCTGGGTGATGACCTTGGTGTCCTTGTTGATGTAGATGCTCATGTCGTATTCCTTGGCTGGGTCTTCGGCTTACTTGACGGCGGCGACGATCTTCGTCGCGGCTTCGGCCATGGTGTCTGCGGAGATGATCGGCAGGCCCGACTCGGCCAGCATCTTCTTGCCCAGCTCTTCGTTGGTGCCCTTCATGCGCACGACCAGCGGCACAGACAGGTTGACGGCCTTGCAGGCGGTGATGACGCCTTCGGCGATGGTGTCGCACTTCATGATGCCGCCGAAGATGTTGACGAGAATGCCCTTCACGTCGGGGTTCTTCAGCATGATCTTGAAGGCTTCGGTGACCTTCTCGGCGGTGGCGCCGCCGCCCACGTCCAGGAAGTTGGCCGGCTCACCGCCGAACAGCTTGATGGTGTCCATGGTGGCCATGGCCAGACCGGCACCGTTCACCAGGCAGCCGATGTTGCCGTCCAGCGAGATGTAGGCCAGGTCGAACTTCGAGGCTTCGACTTCAGCCGGATCTTCTTCGTCCAGGTCGCGATAGGCGACGATTTCCGGATGACGGAACAGGGCGTTGGCGTCGAAGTTGAACTTCGCGTCCAGGGCGATCAGGTTGCCCTTGGAGTCGCAGTTCAGCGGGTTGATTTCCACCAGCGACGCGTCGGTGTCCATGTAGCACTTGTACAGCTTGGCGAACAGGTCCACAGCCTGGTCCACGGAAGCGCCGGTCAGGCCGATGGCCGCGGCGATCTTGCGGGACTGGTCGGCGGTGATGCCGGTCAGCGGGTCGATGTACTCGGTGATGATCTTCTCGGGGGTGGAATGGGCCACCTCTTCGATGTCCATGCCGCCTTCGCTGGAAGCGATGAAGGCCACCTTCTGGGTGCCGCGATCGGTCACCAGGGACACGTACAGCTCATTCTTGATGTCCGCGCCTTCTTCGATGTACAGGCGGCGGACCTTCTGGCCTTCCGGGCCGGTCTGGTGCGTGACCAGCTGCATGCCCAGGATCTGCTCGGACAGCGCCTTCACGTCGTCCAGGGTCTTGCCCAGCTTCACGCCGCCGCCCTTGCCACGGCCACCCGCGTGGATCTGCGCCTTGACCACCCACACCGGGCCGCCCAGCTTTTGCGCGGCTTCCACCGCTTCTTGCACCGTGAACGCGGGAATACCGCGCGGCACCGGCACGCCAAACTGGCGCAGGATTTCCTTGCCCTGGTACTCGTGAATCTTCATAGGGAGGTCTCGCTTGATGAATGATCAGGAAGAGAAAGCCGAGGCCGCGGCAGCGTGGCACTGGCTCGGATGTGGGGTTTGCAGGGTCACGGCGATGGTCATGGCCATGGGCACTGGCCGCTGGAGCGCGGCGGACCCATGGACAGAACCGTCGGCAATGCGACGACCCAGCCAGTGGCGTGCGGAGGAGGCGATGAAAGACATAGACCCGATGCAAACACGCAAAAACAGGCCCGCGGCCAATGGCGAGCGGGCAGCTTGCGAAGCCGCCAATGTAGCATGCTGCATAGCATCAAGGCTTTCACGGGAATGACACGCGCCCCGCGATGCTTGAATTAGGGGCATGCAACCAGCCTCCGCAGGCCCCGGGATGGGCGGATGGCGGTGTTTTTGCCACAGGGTGGTGCGGCCGGGCGGTCTGTGGAGGCCGGAAGCGATGAAGCGGGCGCCTGCACGGCGGTGGTCCGTCAGAGGGGCCCGAACGCGGAGGCCCTCAGGCCGATTCGTCCGCTGACTTCAACGCGCGAATGGCCCGCCGGGCCACATCAGATTGAAAGCCACGTCCCAGCAGAAAGCGCATCTGGCGGGCTTCCTGCGCGGCGTCCCATGCCACGACGGCGCTGAACTTGCGTCGCAACAGCTCGCAGGCGCGGCTGAGCTCGGTTTCAGCCAGGGAGGACCGCTGGTCGGCGTCCAGGCTGAGGCCGTGCTGGGCCAGCTCCTGCTCGATCCGTCGCTGGCCCCACCGGGCGGACCTGACGTGCAGGCGGGACTCCACGAAGCGCGATTCATCGAGGTAGCCCTGCTGGCGGAGCCAGACGAGGACTTCCTCGACCTGCTGGCCAAGGTCGGGCGTTCTCGACTCATCGGCCTCAGCGCCAACGGCATCGGCATGGCTCTCAGCCGCCCCATCGGCAGCGAAGCCGGTGGCATCAGCAGCCGCCTGCCGCGCAATGCGGCCCAGCTTTCGCCGCAGCTCCAGTTCGCTGTGATCGCGCTGGGCCAGCAGGGTGACCGCCCGCGCTCTCAGCGAGAGCGGCTGACGCGCCATGACCCCGCCTTATTCCGCCGATTCTGGCGTAGCGCCCAGCAGCGGGATGCCCAGTGAATCGCGGATCTTGTTTTCGATCTCGACGGCCAGGTCGGCGTTCTCACGCAGGAATTCCCGTGCGTTGTCCTTGCCCTGGCCGATCTTCTCGCCGCTGTAGGCGTACCAGGCACCGGCCTTGTCCACGATCTTCGCGGTCACGCCCATGTCGATGATTTCGCCTTCGCGGCTGATGCCTTCACCGTACAGGATGTCGAATTCCGCCGTCTTGAACGGAGGCGCCACCTTGTTCTTCACCACCTTGACCTTGGTTTCGGAACCGATGACTTCTTCGCCCTTCTTGATGGAGCCGATGCGGCGGATGTCCAGACGCACCGAGGCGTAGAACTTCAGCGCATTACCGCCGGTGGTGGTTTCCGGCGAACCGAACATCACACCGATCTTCATGCGGATCTGGTTGATGAAGATGACGGTGCAGTTCGTCTTCTTGATGGTGGCGGTCAGCTTGCGCAGGGCCTGGCTCATCAGGCGGGCCTGCAGGCCGGGCAGGGCATCGCCCATTTCGCCTTCGAGTTCGGCCTTGGGCGTCAGGGCGGCGACCGAGTCGATGATGATCAGGTCGACCGAGCCGGAGCGCACCAGGGCGTCGACGATCTCGAGGGCCTGTTCACCGGTGTCCGGCTGGCTGATCAGCAGTTCCTGCAGGTTCACGCCCAGCTTCTGCGCGTATTGCACATCCAGCGCGTGTTCCGCGTCGATGAAGGCGCACACGCCTTGCAGCTTCTGCATCTGGGCGATGACCTGCAGCGTCAGCGTGGTCTTGCCTGACGATTCCGGACCGTAGATCTCAATCACACGGCCGCGCGGCAGACCACCCACGCCCAGTGCGATGTCCAGGCCCAGGGAGCCGGTGGAGACCACCTGGATGTCTTCAATCTTCTCGCCTTCACCCAGGCGCATGATCGAGCCCTTGCCGAACTGCTTTTCGATCTGGGCAAGTGCGGCCTGCAGGGCCTTGGCTTTTTCGGGGTTGGCGTTTTTGACGGGGGCGTCCATGTGAAGCATCTCCAAGTGGCTGCGCCGGATTATGGCCCAATCTGTATATCTGTACAGTGGTTCTGTGGCCACGCCGCAGCGGTTGCAATGAAGCCATCCTAGGTCGTCACTCGCTCATGACGTGAGCCACCCCGACAGATTCCCTCCAGAAGCTGTGACGGTCACCCCGGCAAGGGCGATGGTGGTCGTGTCGGCCCCCACCCACCGCGACTGCCCCAACGGCCACCAGCGCCACCACGGCCAGAACAGCCACGACGGCCGCGCAAACGCCTACAGCCAGCGATAGGCTCGCTCCCTAGAATCAGAGCATTCAAGAATGACGGGAGACACCGATGCGCATCCTGATTGCCGAGGACGACCAGGTGCTGGCCGACGGCCTGCTGCGGTCGCTGCGGGCCTCCGGCTGCGCGGCGGACCAGGTGGGCAGCGGCACCGAGGCGGACGCCGCCCTGGCGTCCCATGAGTTTGACCTGCTGATCCTGGACCTGGGCCTGCCGCGCATGCACGGGCTGGAGGTGCTGCGGCGGCTGCGCGCCCGGGGCTCCTCGGTGCCGGTGCTGATCCTCACCGCGGCCGACAGCATCGAGGAACGGGTCAAAGGCCTGGACCTGGGCGCGGACGACTACATGGCCAAGCCCTTTTCCCTGCAGGAGCTGGAAGCACGGGTGCGGGCGCTGACCCGCCGCGGTCTAGGCACGGCGTCCAGCGTCATCAAGCATGGCCCGCTGAGTTTTGATGCCACCGGCCGCGTGGCCTACATCAACGACCAGATGGTGGAGCTGTCGGCGCGCGAGTTGTCGCTGCTGGAAGTGCTGCTGCAGCGCGCCGGCCGCCTGGTGAGCAAGGATCAGCTGGTCGAGCGCCTGTGTGAATGGGGCGAGGAAGTCAGCAACAACGCCATCGAGGTCTACATCCACCGCCTGCGCAAAAAGATTGAGCAAGGGCCTATTCGCATCGCCACGGTCCGGGGGCTGGGCTACTGCCTTGAAAAGATCCCCGGCTGATCCCTTCGGCGCCGCTTCCGACGCCTGCCCCCATCGGAGGATCGGCCCAGCCAATGCCGCCCCACCCGTCGCTCATGGGGCGGCCGTCCGTCGCGGACGCCTTGAGCCGGTCCTCGCGGAGGCGCACCCTTGAGCGCCGCCAGCGGCCACCGCTCCCTCTTCGGCGAGATCCTCGACTGGATGCTCGCCCCGCTGCTGGTGATCTGGCCGATCAGCGTGGCGCTCACCTGGCTGGTGGCGCAGGGCATTGCCAACAAGCCTTACGACCGCGAACTCGGCGAGATGGCCCGCACCCTGGGCCTGCAGGTCGCCACCGAGCCCTCCCCGGGCGATCTGCCCAAGGGCCGCTCCCGTTATGCGCTGGCACCTGAAGCGGCTGCGCTGCTGCGGGCCGATGAGTCCGACACCATCTACTACCAGGTGCTCGGCCTGCGCGGGGAACTGCTCAGCGGCGATCGCCATCTCGCCGTGCCCGACAAGGAGCCGCCGGTCGTCCCCTGGGAACTGCACTTCCGCGACGACGAAGTCAGCAATGAATCGGTGCGGGTCGCCTTCCTGTGGGTGGTGCCGGAGGGCATGGCCGGCAGCGACCGGATGATGCTGGTGCAGGTGGCCGAAACGCTGGGCAAACGCTCGCGGCTGACCAACGAGATCATCAAGGGCGTGATCCTGCCGCAGTTCGTCATCCTGCCGCTAGCGGTGCTGCTGGTGTGGCTGGCGCTGGCACGTGGCATTGCGCCGCTGAACGAATTGCAGCGCCGCATCCGCTCGCGGGACAGCTCCGACCTCAGCCCCATCGACGAACACCGCATTCCGGACGAAGTGGCCCCGCTGGTGCAGGCCATCAACGACCTGCTGGAACGGCTGGACCAGTCCATCCGCGCCCAGAAGCATTTCCTCGCGGATGCCGCGCACCAGCTCAAGACGCCGCTCGCCGGCCTGCGCACCCAGGCGGAGCTGGCGCAGCGGGAGATCGACGAAGGGCGCAGCTCTCCGGCCGAGCTCAGACGCTCGCTGCAGCAGATTGCCCTGTCCAGCCAGCGTGCGGCCCACATGGTGAACCAGCTGCTGGCCATGGCGCGGGCAGAGGACCAGGAACACGCCTCGCGCCGAAGTGAAGTCAACCTGCCGGTGCTGGCGATGGAGACGGTGCGGGACTTCGTCCCCCGGGCGATGGAGAAGCGGCTGGATCTCGGCTACGAAGGCCCGGAGCCGGACCGTGCCGGCCTGCGGCTGCAGGGGCACCCGCTGCTGATCCGGGAGCTGATCCGCAACCTGGTGGACAACGCCCTGCTCTACACCCCGGCGGGCGGCACCATCACCGTCCGGGTGGTGGAGGATCCGTTCGGCCAGGTGTGTGTGCTGCAGGTGGAGGACTCGGGCCCGGGCATTCTCGAGTCGGAACGGGAGAAGGTGTTCCAGCCCTTCTATCGCGCGCTGGGGACCGACGTGGACGGCTCCGGCCTGGGCCTGGCCATCGTGCGGGAGATCGTGCAGCAGCACGAGGCGGACATCAGCGTCGATGACACCCGGCCTCGCCGGCAGGCGGAGGCTGAAGGCCAGGGGCCGGGCGCGCGGTTCACCATCCGCTTCCCGGCGCATCCCCGGCGGGCCTGACGCGCGAGGGCGTCAGCGCTGCGTGGCGCCCCGGCTGCGCGCAATCGACATCAGCATGCCCAGCGCCAGACCCAGCGTCACCATGGCCGTCCCCCCGTAGGAGATGAACGGCAGCGGCACGCCCACCACCGGCAGGATGCCGGTCACCATGCCCATGTTGACGAACACGTAGGTGAAAAAGCTCAGGGTGATGGCGCCGGCCAGCAAGCGCGAGAACAGTGTCGGCGCCTCATGCGCGATGACGAGCCCACGCAGGATCAGCGCCGTGAATCCCAGCAGCAGTCCCAGCGCGCCCACCAGGCCGAACTCCTCGCCGTACGCCGCGAAGATGAAGTCGGTGGTGCGCTCGGGGATGAACTCCAGGTGGGTCTGCGTGCCCTTCATGAACCCCTTGCCGGTCACGCCGCCAGAGCCGATCGCAATCTCACCCTGGATGATGTGAAAGCCCTTGCCCAGCGGATCCTTGGTCGGGTCCAGCAGGGTGCAGACGCGGTCCTTCTGGTATTCCTTCAGGACCACCCACTTCACCTCCGGCTGGCAGATGTGGTCTTCACTCATCACCAGCGTCGTGATGCCCGCCGCCCCCAGCAGCAGGGCCGGCACGATCAGCTTCCAGGACAGGCCGGCAAAGAAGATCACATAGAGCCCGGCGGCCAGCACCAGCAACGAGGTGCCCAGGTCCGGCTGCTTGGCGATCAGCCCCACCGGCACCGTCAGCAGCACGAAGGCGGCAACGAAGTCCGGCAGCCGCAACTGCCCTTCCCGCTTCTGGAACCACCAGGCCAGCATCAGCGGCATGGCGATCTTCAGGATCTCAGAGGGCTGGAATTCCACGCCCAGCCGGATCCAGCGGGTGGAGCCCTTTTTGGTGATGCCGAACAGCGCCACCGCCACGAGCAGCACCACACCGACGGTGTAGAGCGGTACCGCCACCTGCATCAGCCGCTGCGGGGGCACCTGGGACACCACGAACAGCACCACCAGGGCCAGCGCGCCGTTGCGCAGGTGGTCCACAAACCGGGTGCCGTGGTCGAAGCCGGCGGAATACATGCACATCAGGCCCAGGCCCATGATCCAGAACAGCGCCAGCAGCAGCGGCACGTCGAATCCGGCGAACCAGGGCTTGAGGCGTTGCAGCCAGCTGGGCTTGCTGAAGACAGCACTCATCGGGAGGCTCCCGGGCTGGGTCGCACCGCCGCACGCGAATCGGGCGGTGGGGCGGCGGGTGGGAGGGAACGGGCCGCCGGTTGCGAAGGCGCCGGGGCCGGGCGGGCGCTCGCGGACGCCGACGGCGGCACGACCGTGGTGGCGGCTGTGGATGTGGCGACTGTGGATGTGCCGGCGCCGGAGCTCCGGGCGGCGGCGGGCACTGTGGGGGCGATCACCCCTGATGCGGCTGCCGGGAGCGCCGAAGCGCCGGCCGTGGGCCCGGAGGCCGGTGCGTGGGTGGCAGGGGCTGAGGCGGCAGAGGCCGCCGAAGCTGCCGGCGCCGCGGCGCCAGGCGCCGTCATCTGCCCCGGCAACGGCACATCCACCGCCCGGCGCGGCGTGCCGATCGGTGCGGTCGTCTGGCCGAGCTGCGTCTTGGCGATGTCTTCCTCGCTGGGATAGATGCCTTCCAGCACATAGTCGAACACGCGACGCGCAATCGGCGCCGCCGAGGTCGAGCCGAAGCCGGCGTTTTCGACGATCAGCGCCAGTGCAATCCGCGGCTGATCGTACGGCGCAAAGGCAATGTAGAGCGAATGGTCGCGCTTGCGCTCATCCGCCTTGATGCTGCTGTAGGTCTGCCCGGCGCGCAAGCCGATGGCCTGCGCCGTCCCGGTCTTGCCGCCGCTCGCATAAGGGGCGCCGGCAAACACCGCCCGCGAGGTGCCCTCCAGCGTCACGTCATGCATCGCATTGCGGATCACCTCCACATCATTGCGGCGCAGGGCCAGCGGCTCCAGTGCATCACTGGCGGTGCGCTGGTCGGTATGCCGCACCACGTCCTCGATCTCCCGCACCAGACGGGGCCGATACCGCTGGCCGCCGGTGGAGAGGGTCGACATCGCCGTGGCGAGCTGCAGCATGGTGAAGTTGTTGTAGCCCTGGCCGATGCCCAGCGAAATCGTCTCGCCGGCAAACCACTTCTGCTGCTCCGGACGGCGGAACTTCTTCTTTTTCCACTCGGTGGACGGCAGGTCACCAGTGACCTCGCCGAGCAGGTCGATCTCGGTCTTGCGGCCAAAACCGAAGGGTTCGAGCTGGTCGTGGATCATGTCCACGCCCATTTCATTCGCCAGCGAATAGAAATAGACGTTGGACGAGGTGACGATGGCCAGCCGCATGTCTTTCGGTCCGGCGCGGTCCCCTTCCGCGCTGCCGAAGGTGCGGCCGCCAAAGCTGTAGGTCAGGTTGTCCTGGATCACCAGGCTGGGCGAGCGCTTGCCGGTGTTGAGCGCCGCCATCGCCATGTAGGGCTTGAAGGTGGAGCCCGGCGGATAGGTGCCGCGCAGGGCCCGGTTCAGCAGCGGCTTGTCGATGTTCTCGTTCAGGTCACGCCAGCTGTCGGCGTCGATGCCATCCACAAAGAGGTTGGGATCAAACGACGGCTTGGAGACAAAGGCCAGCACCTCGCCATTGCGCGGATCGATGGCCACCAGCGCGCCGCGGCGGTCGCCATACAGCTTCTCCACCAGCGCCTGCAGCTTGATGTCGATCGACAGATGCAGCGTATTGCCCGGCGTCGGGGGCCGGTTGCGCAGGCGCCGGATGGCGCGGCCGCCGGCGCTGGTTTCCATTTCCTCGAAGCCGGTCTGCCCGTGCAGTTCCCGTTCATAGGCCTGCTCCAGGCCCAGCTTGCCGATGTATTCAGTGCCCCGGTAGTTGCTGACGTCCTCTTCCGGCCAGTCGTCCATGGCTTTCTTTTCGGCCTGGTTGATGCGGCCGATGTAGCCGAGCATGTGGCTGCCCACCTCGCCCATCGGATAGCTGCGGAAGAGTCGCGCCTTGATGTCCACGCCGGGGAAGCGGAAACGCTGGGCGGCGAAGCGGGCCACCTCGGTATCGGTCAGCTTGGTGCGGATCGGCAGCGATTCGAAGTTCTTGCTTTCCTCCATCAGCCGCTTGAAGCGGCGACGGTCGCGCGGCTGGATGTCGATCACCGAGGACAGCTGATCGATCGTGTCTTCCAGATCCGGCACCTTGGACGGCGTGATCTCCAGCGTGTAGGCCGAGTAGTTGCTGGCCAGCACCACGCCATTGCGGTCGACGATCAGTCCTCGGTTGGGCACGATCGGCACGACGGAGATGCGGTTGGATTCGGCCCGCTCCAGCAAGGTGTCGTGCTGCACCACCTGCAGGAACAGCAGGCGTGACACCAGCAGGCCGAAGCAGAACAGCACGAACAGCGCGGCCGCCACCAGCCGCAGCCGGAAGCGCGACAGCTCCTGGTGGAGGTTCTTCAGAACCGTCATGACGGGCCGGTCCCTGCGTTCACAACGGGCGGTGGGCGTCCGGATCGGGCGCCCGGCGCTGAGGCGCCAGCAGCAGCACGGTGGCCACCGGCCACAGCGCCGATTCCAGCACCGGCGCCAGGAACAGGCTCCAGCCCGGCCACATGCCGCCCACCATCAGCCGCACCGCCAGGGCGATCAACTGCGCCAGCAGGAACAGCGGCAGCACATGCAGCGCCTGCGCCCAGAGGGAGAACCACAGCATGCGGCGGTGCAGCGCCACCGCACCGAAAGCCAGCAGGCTGTAGGCCAGGGCATGCTGCCCCAGCAGGGCGCCGTGATGCACGTCCACCATCAGGCCGAAGAAGAAGGCCCAGCCCACACCGATGCGGCGCGGCTGGTGCACGTTCCAGAAGACCAGCGTCAGGGCCAGCACATCCGGCATCCAGGGCTGACGCCCCACCGGTACCATGTCCACCAGCAGGGCCACGATCAGGCTGAAGGCAATGAACAGGGGGTTGGCCGGCAGCAGGAGCTGACTGGTGCCACGCGGCATGATCATCGCGATGCTCCTTTGTGGGCCGCTGACGCTGCGCGCGTGCCGTGTTGGGGGGCGGCGCTGCTGCGGGTCGCCGCGGGAGAAGGAGCCGCCTGCGTGGCCGTCGGTGTGGTGGCCGCTGTGCCCGCTGTAGCCGATGTAGCCGCCGGGGACGACGCAGCCGGAGCAGCCTCCGACGCCGGCGCCGCGGCCCGGCTGGCGCGGGGCGATTTGCCCTTGCCCTTGCCGCCGCTCTCGGCGGCAGCAGCGGCACTCGCGGCTTCCGCTTCCGCTTCGGCGCGGGCTTCTTCCTGTCCGACCAAGGGCTCCAGTACCAGCACATGGCGGGCACTGTCCGGCTGCGCCACCGGTGCCAGGCCCACCCGGGCGAAGCTGGTGTCGCCCCGTCGCTCGACCTCGCTGACCTTGGCCACCGGCAGCCCCGGCGGGTAGACCCCGTCCAGGCCCGAGGTCACCAGATCGTCGCCGGCCTTGATGTCCGCATTGGCGGCCATGAAGCGCAGTTCCATCACCCCGCGCTCGCCGCCATAAGCGACGCCGCGTTGCTGGGTGCGGGCATTGAGCACGGGAATGGTGGCTTCCCGGTCGGTGAGCAGGGTCACTTCGGCGGACAGCGGATAGACCCGCGTCACCTGCCCCAGCACCCCGGCGTCGTTGACCACCGGCGCGCCCAGGCGCACCCCGCGGTGGCCGCCCCGGTCGATGACGATGCGACGCGAGAACGGATCCGGCGCTTCATACAGCACCTCGGCGGCCAGGCCGGTCACCGGCAGGGCCTCGCGCAGGCCCAGCAGCGAGCGCAGACGCTGGTTCTCCGACTGCAGCTGATTGGCGCGGCTGAGGATCACCGCCTGTTCGGCGAGTTGCCGACGCGCCTGGTTCTCGGCCTCGGTGGCACGCTCCATACCGCGGGAATAGTCGCCCGCCTGCTCCCAGGCATCCACCGGCACCAGCAGCACCCGCTGCATCGGATGCAGCGCCAGCGCCAGACCGGCCCGCGCGGGAGCGGTGACGTTGAAGCGGGCGTCCGCCACCATGAGAAACACCGCCAGTGCCGCGCAAAAGGCCAGCTTCGTCAGCGCGGACGGCCCTTCACGGAACAGAGGCGGTGGATTGCGATCCAGAGTGCCGAGTGGCATGACCATCTCAACGCGGGAGAGTCAGGAAACAAAAAGGGCACAGGCGGCAACCGTCAGGCCCCACCTGCGTGGCGCCCGCCGGAAGTCCGCCCATCGACGTCACTCCGAGGTGAAGATCGAGCCCAGGCGCTCCATGCGCTCCAGCGCCATGCCGCAGCCGCGCACCACGCAGGTCAGCGGGTCCTCCGCCACCAGCACCGGCAGGCCGGTTTCTTCGGCGAGCAGACGGTCCAGGTCGCGCAGCAGGGCGCCGCCGCCGGTCAGCATCATGCCGCGTTCGGCGATGTCGGCCCCCAGTTCGGGCGGGGTCTGTTCCAGGGCATTCTTCACCGCCGAGACGATCTGGTTCAGCGGATCGGTCAGGGCTTCCAGGATTTCGTTGGAGGAGATGGTGAAGCTGCGGGGCACGCCTTCGCTCAGGTTGCGGCCCTTGACTTCCATTTCCTTCACTTCGGAGCCGGGGAAGGCGGAACCGATGTTCTTCTTGATCGATTCAGCGGTCGGCTCGCCGATCAGCATGCCGTAGTTGCGGCGGATGTAGTTGATGATGGCTTCATCGAACTTGTCGCCGCCCACGCGCACGCTGCCCTTGTAGACCATGCCGCCCAGCGAGATCACGCCGACTTCGGTCGTGCCGCCGCCGATGTCGATGACCATCGAGCCGGAGGCTTCGGACACAGGCAGGCCCGCGCCGATGGCTGCGGCCATCGGTTCTTCGATCAGGTAGACCTCGGAGGCGCCAGCGCCCAGGGCGGCGTCGCGGATGGCGCGCTTTTCCACCTGGGTGGAACCGCAGGGGACGCAGATGATGATCCGGGGCGAGGGACGCAGCAGCTTGGTGTCGTGCACCATCTTGATGAACTGCTTGATCATCTGCTCGGTGACGACGAAGTCGGCGATCACGCCGTCTTTCATCGGGCGGATGGCCTCGATGTTGCCAGGCACCTTGCCCAGCATGGCCTTGGCTTCGTGGCCGACGGCCTGGATGGTTTTCTTGCCGTTGGGACCGCCTTCATGGCGGATGGCAACGACGGAAGGTTCGTCGAGCACAACGCCTTTGCCGCGGACGTAAATCAGCGTATTGGCAGTTCCCAGGTCGATGGCGAGGTCGGTGGAGATGTAGCGGCGCAGTGAGGCGAACATATTGGATGGCACTTGCCGGACCGTTCTGGCTCATCTGCCTGCACCCGCTGCCCGTTGCTCCGAAGGGGACCTCATCGGATGCATCGGCGGCCTTCAAAGGCCATTGGGGGACATCAGGCGGTTTCGTCTGTGTTCGGTCCGTGCGGCTGCAATGTCGGGGGAGGACGATTCGGGGCGGTTCGTCGATCACCACGTGGCCCAGTCGGGCCACGCGAACGGGTATTCCTTGCCATAAGCAGCGAGGCTGCCTTGGCAGCCCCGACTTATGGAGATAAGCGGGGATAATAACTGATCGACCCCCGGTTTTGGCCTGCCGGCAAGCCTCAAACAAGCGATTGGCGATTGTTTGGTGAATGTTTCGGCGGCCCGACCGGACTCCCTTCCCTCGCAGCCTTCCCCATCCCATGGCCCTGACCCAAGACGACGTCAGCCGGATCGCCCATCTGGCCCGGCTGGAACTCTCCGGCGACGAGCAGGCCGCCCTGCTCCCGCAGCTCAACGGTTTCTTCTCCATCGTGGAGCAGATGCGCGCGGTGGACACCAGCGGTGTCGCCCCTCTGTACACCCCCCTGTCGGCGGTGCAGGAAGTCGCCCTGCGGCTGCGGGAAGACCGCGTCACTGAAACCGACCAGCGCACGCTGAACCAGCGCAGCGCTCCCGCCGTGGAAGACGGCCTGTTCCTGGTTCCCAAGGTCATCGAATGACGACGCCGCTTCATCTCCTGGGCGTGGCCGAACTGAGCCGCGCACTCCGTCAAAAGCAGGTCAGCAGCCTGGAAGTCACGCAACATCTGCTTGCGTGTGTTGCCTCCGCCAACGATCTGGGCGCATTTCTTCATGTGGACCCGGCCGCCGCCGAGGCACGGGCTCGCGCGGCGGATGCCCGCCTGGCGCGGGGCGAGGGCGAGCAGCCCGGAGGGGCGCTGATCGGCGTGCCGCTGGCGCACAAGGACATCTTCGTCACGCAGGACATGCCGACCACCGCCGGCTCGCTCATGCTCAAGGGCTACATGAGCCCCTTTGACGCGACGGTGGTCGACCGGCTCAACGCCGCCGGCACCGTTTCGCTGGGCAAGCTCAACTGCGACGAATTCGCCATGGGTTCGGCCAACGAAAACAGCGCTTACGGCCCGTCGCTGAATCCCTGGGACACCCAGCGGGTGCCGGGCGGCTCCTCCGGCGGCTCGGCCACGGCCGTGGCGGCGCGTCTGGTGCCTGCCGCCACCGGCACCGACACCGGCGGCTCCATCCGCCAGCCGGCCAGCTTCACCGGCATCACCGGCATCAAGCCGACCTACGGCGTGTGCTCGCGCTACGGCATGATCGCCTTCGCCTCCAGCCTGGACCAGGCCGGCGTCATGGCCCGCTCGGCCGAAGACTGCGCCCTGCTGCTGTCGGCCATGAGCGGCTTTGACGAGCGCGATGCCACCAGCGTCCAGCAGCCGGCCCAGGACTTCAGCGCCCAGCTGCATCAGGCCCGCGAAGGCGCGACGGCGGCGCAGCCGCTCAAGGGCCTGCGCATCGGTTTGCCGCGCGAGTTCTTCCCGGCCGCCCTCAGCGCCGATGTGAATCAGGCAGTTCGCGCCGGTCTGGCGGAGCTGGAAAAGCTCGGCGCCGCGCTGGTGGACGTCAGCCTGCCGCGCACCGAACTGGCCATCCCGGTCTACTACATCATTGCCCCAGCCGAGGCCAGCTCCAACCTGTCGCGCTTTGACGGGGTGAAGTTCGGCCACCGTGCCGAGCAGTACAACGACCTGCTGGACATGTACAAAAAGACCCGCGCCCAGGGCTTCGGCGCCGAGGTCAAGCGCCGGATCATGATCGGCAGCTATGTGCTGTCCCACGGCTACTACGACGCCTATTACCTGCAGGCCCAGAAGCTGCGCCGCATGATTGCGGACGACTTCCAGCAGGCCTTCCAGCACTGCGACCTGATCGCCGGCCCGGTGGCCCCGACGGTGGCCTGGAAGCGCGGCGAAGGCTCGGACGATCCGGTCAAGGCCTACCTGGCCGACATCTTCACCCTGCCCGGCTCGCTCGCCGGCCTGCCCGGCATGAGCGTGCCGGTGGGCACCGGCGAAGGCGGTCTGCCGGTGGGTCTGCAGCTGCTGGGCAACTATTTCAAGGAAGGAACGCTGCTGCATGCCGCTCATGCGCTGCAGCAGGCCACTGACTGGCATCGCCAGGCGCCGGCGGGGGTGTGAACGCTATGAGCAAGAACAGCAAACTGGTGCGGGGTTACGAGGTCGTGATCGGCCTGGAAAACCACGTGCAACTCTCGACCGCCTCCAAGATCTTCAGCGGCTCCTCCACCGCCTTCGGTGCTGCGCCCAACACGCAGGCCAGCGCGGTGGACCTGGCCCTGCCCGGCACGTTGCCGGTGCTCAACCGCGGCGCGGTCGAGCGGGCGATCCGCTTCGGCCTGGCGGTCGGTGCCAAGGTGGCGCCGCTGTCCATCTTTGCCCGCAAGAACTACTTCTATCCTGACCTGCCCAAGGGCTACCAGATCAGCCAGTATGAGATCCCGGTCGTCCAGGGCGGCAAGATCGAATTCATGGTGGACGGTGAGCGCAAGGTGATCAACCTCACCCGTGCGCATCTGGAAGAAGACGCCGGCAAGAGCCTGCATGAGGACTATCACGGCCAGTCGGGCATCGACTTGAACCGCGCCGGCACGCCGCTGCTGGAGATCGTCTCCGAGCCGGAGATCCGCTCGGCCGCAGAAGCCGCGGAATATGCCAAGACGCTGCATGCGCTGGTGATGTGGCTGGGCATCTGCGACGGCAACATGCAGGAAGGCTCCTTCCGCTGCGACGTCAACGTCTCGGTGCGCAAGCCCGGCGAGCCCTTTGGCACCCGCCGCGAGATCAAGAACCTCAACAGCTTCCGCTACCTGGTGGATGCGGTGCACTACGAGGTGAACTGGCAGATCGACCGCATCGAGGACGGCCTGGACATCCAGCAGGCGACGGTGCTCTACAACCCGGACACCGGCGAGACCCGCGCGATGCGCACCAAGGAAGATGCGGCCGATTACCGCTACTTCCCCGACCCCGACCTGCCGCCGCTGATGATTGCGCCGGACTGGATCGAGCGGGTGCGCGGCGAGATGCCCGAGCTGCCGTCCGTCATGGCCGCCCGCTTCCAGGAGGCCGATGGCCTGCCAGCGTACGACGCACTGATGGTGACGCAGAGCCTGGCGATGGCTCGGTTCTACGAAGCCGCCCGCGAGGTCAGCGGCGCGCCCAAGCTGGTGGCGAACTGGCTGATGGGTGAAGTCTCGCGCCGGCTCAATGCCGAAGAGCGTGAGATTGACGCGGCACCGGTCACGCCGGCGCAACTGGGCCAGCTGATCCGCCGCATCCAGGACGGCACCCTCTCCAACAACTCCGCCAAGCAGGTGTTTGAAGCCCTGTGGACCGGTGAAGGCTCGGATGTGGACGCGCTCGTCGAGGCCAAGGACCTGAAGCAGTCCAATGACACCGGTGAACTGGAACGCATCCTGGACGAGGTGCTGGCGGCCAATGCCAGGTCGGTGGAGGAATTCCGCGCCGGCAAGGAAAAGGCCTTCAATGCGCTGGTTGGTCAGGCGATGAAGGCGACCAAGGGCAAGGCCAATCCGGCCGCCGTCAATGAGCTGCTGAAAAAGAAGCTGGGCGCCTGAGTCGGCTCTGATGGGGGCGCCTGAGTGGGCCGTGATCGGCTCACCTGAGCCGCCCCACCGTCAGGGTCCGCCTGGGAAGGCGGGGCCCCTGGCGGGCGGTTCAGCGGCTGGCCGGGCCTGAGGCCGCGACGGGCGCGGACTTCACGTCCATCATGCCCGGCGCCGCCCCCGCCCACATGCGGCGCAGACGGGCGAGCTCGTCGTCGAAGATGCCATTGAGCCGGACCATTTCGGCCCGCTGGTTCTCGATCGATTCCTGCTGCGCATCGGTCGCCGCCTTGTTGGTGTCCAGCTGGTGTTGCAGCTTGAACGGCAGGCGCTTGCCTTTGTAGAACTCGGTCTCGTCCAGCAGCGGCTTGCGCTCGGCGGCCAGGTCCTTGAGACGCTTTTCGGACAGCTGCATCGCCTTGCGGATGTCATCCAGCGCCGCTTCACGCGCACGCTGGTGGGACGCTTCGTCCTTGTAGCGCTGCAGCAGATTGCGGTCGCGACGGACCGCGTCGGCCTGCAAGGCCTTCTCGTTGTCCAGCTGACGCTTGCGGGCTTCTGCCGCGGCCTGCTCCTCCGGCGACATGGCAGGGGGCACCATCCGGCGCACTGACCCGTCGGAGTTCAGCAGACGCTGTTCGCGCGCGGCACATTCAGGAATGGGCCGGTCAGACGTCAGCCGGCGTCCGTCCTGCGTGGTGCAGGTGTAGATGCCGTTGACCACCGAACTCTTGCTCTGGGCGAACGCCGGGGACGTCCCGAAGACCCCGGCTGCCGCCAGCAGGAGCACTGCGCCCGAAACGGCCGCTTCACCGCGCAGCAGCGCCACACCGCAGCGGCGAAGACCGGCCCTCAACGCGAGGGGGCGGGATAGCGGCAGAAACATGGTGGGGGCCTGGGGCGGGGTCAGGGACTGGGGCGGGCGCATCAGACTCCGTAGCGATCTCTGTAGGCGTGAACGGCGGCGGCATGCGCTGAAACGGCCGCGCTGCTGGTCGATCCGAGATACTGAAGCAAGTCGGCCAGCCCGGCAATCGCGATCACCGGCAGTTGCAATTGCTCCCGGACGTACTGTACGGCCGACCAGGGCAGATCCTGGCCGTTCTCTGCCGCCTTCTCCTGGCGGTCCAGGGCGATGGACACGCCGCACGGGGTGGCGCCGGCCGCCTGGATCATGGCGATCGACTCGCGCACCGAGGTGCCGGCGGAAATCACGTCATCAATGATCAGCACCCGGCCCTGCACCTTGGCGCCCACCAGCGTGCCGCCTTCGCCGTGGTCCTTGGCTTCCTTGCGGTTGTAGGCAAACGGCTTGTTGTGCCCCAGGCGCGCCAGTTCGATGGACACGGCCGCTGCCAGGGTGATGCCCTTGTAGGCGGGGCCGAAGATCATGTCGAAGTCCAGGCTCGAGGCGATGAGGCGCTGGGCATAGAACTGCGCCAGTCGGCCGAGCTTCACGCCGTCATCGAAGAGTCCGGCGTTGAAGAAGTATGGGCTCAGACGCCCGGCCTTGGTCTTGAACTCGCCAAAACGCAGCACACCGGCCTCCACGGCGAAGGCAACGAAGTCCTGGGCGAGCGCGTCGAGGGCGGGCGCCGGGGTGGAACCGGAAGGGGCGGTCATGGCGGAAATGGGAAGTCGTGCTGGCGCGCGATTGTAGGTGCCGCGGCCATGAAAAAGCCCGCCCCTGGAAGGGGGGCGGGCGACGGAATACCGGTGCGGCGGGCCGACCCGCCGCGGCGGAGGACCCGGGCGACCGCGCCGAGGTCCTCACAGCGTCAGGGGATCAGAAGATCGCCTTGAACTGGACGCCGTACGTCCGCGGGTCGTTGATGAAGCCGGTGCGGTTGTTGAAGTCGATCGCGCCAGTCACACGGACCTGGTTGGTGATGTTGCGGACGAACAGGGCCGCTTCGTACTTGCCGTTGTTCCAGATGTAGCCGCCACGCAGGCCGCCTTCCGTCAGAGCCTTGCCGGTGAACTCGGTGGACTCATACAGGAAGAAGTTGACCTTCGAGCGATAGGCCCAGTCGGTGTAGACATAGAACTCGTTGCCGGCCGCGGTGGGGATCGAATAACGCGCGGTCAGGTTGTAGACCCACTTCGGCGCCTGGGGCAGCTGGTTGCCGTTGATCAGGAAGCCGCCATTGGGGCCGACCGGATTCAGCACCGTGCAGACCCCGGCGCCGCAACCGGACACTTCCAGCTTGTTGTCGCGGATGGTGGCCTTGTTGTAGCTGCCCCCCATCGTGATGAACAGGCTGTCCACCGGCAGGAGCTCCAGGTTGAACTCCACGCCTTCACCGATGACCTTGCGGGCCGTCTTCACCGAGTTGCTGTTGCCAGCGGCGCCGCCGACTTCCGTCAGCTGCAGGTCCTTGGTCTCATAACGGAACACGTCGGCCGACAGACGGGCGCGGCGTTCCCAGAAGTCGCTCTTCACACCGACTTCGAAGGACGTCGTGTCTTCCGGGTTGGTGCGGCTCAGCGGCGCGAACTGCGACGCCGGCAGCATGGCCGACGCGCGGAAGCCGGTGGCCAGACGGGCGTAAACGTTGGTGTCCTTGGTCAGCGAGTAGGTGCCGGCCAGGTCCCAGGTCCACTTGGTGTCCTTGGTGCTCGAGCCCAGACCGAAGGTGGTGTTGAGCGTCTGATCCGCCGATTCGGTGTTCAGCTCCTTGCTGTCGCGGGTCAGGCGCAGGCCGCCGCGCAGCTTGAAGTCGCTGGTCACGTCATAGTTGACCGAGCCGAAGATCGCGTACGCGTGGTTCTTCTGATGGGTGCGGGCCGAGTTCTGATAAGCGCCGCTATTGAGCGTGTCGTAGTTGACGCTTTCGATCTCGTACTTCTCATTGAAGTAGAACAGGCCCGCCTGGTAGCGCAGCGGACCGGCCGGGTTGTATTCGGCGCGGAACTCCTGCGTCACCTGGCGATGACCGTGCAGGGCATCCGAGGTTTCGCTCTGGAACGGGATGTTGGGGTTGGCCGTCGTGCCGCCGTCCACATCGCCGCGCGAGAACGGCTGCACCGTTTCGATCGCGGTGATCGAGTGCAGCACGATGTCGTTGAGCGACCACTGCAGGCGGGCGCTGGCGCCGGTGGCGTGCAGCTTCTGCTCATTGCGGCCGTTGATCGACACCTTGTCCGGGCTGAAACCATCCACCAGGTCGTTGGTGCCCTTCTTGATGATGTCGCCGCGGAACAGGCGCGGGCTGCCGTCCAGTTCACGGTTGTGGACATTCAGCAGCGCCGAGAAGTCCTTGTGCGGCTGATACAGCACCTGGGCGCGGATGGCACGGTCGTCGTAGCCCTCGGTCTTGGAGGTCGGGCCCTGGCCGCTGGTGTTGTCCACCCAGTCGCCGCGGTGCTGAACCTGGGCGGAGATACGGGCGGCCCAGTCGCCGGTCAGCGGCAGGTTGGCTGCGCCTTCGGCGTTGACGGTGTTGTACCGGCCGTAGGACAGGTTCAGATAGCCTTCCTGCTTCTGGGACGGCTTCACCGACTCGAACTTCACCACGCCGGCCGGCGTGTTGCGGCCGTACAGCGAGCCCTGCGGGCCAGCGGCGACTTCCACCGAGCGCAGGTCGAAGGCCGGGAAACCCTTCAGGATCGGGTTCTCCTGCACCACGTCGTCATAGATCAGCGAGACGGGCTGGGAGGCGTTCAGGCGGAAGTCGGTGTTGCCGTAGCCGCGGATGTAGAAACGCGGGAAGGCGCGGCCGAAGGACGATTCAATGTTCAGGCTGGGCACCCGGCCGGACAGGAAACGGATGTCCTGACCGCTGGAGTTCAGCACGTCCAGCTTTTCGCCAGAGATGCTGCTCACCGAGTTCGGCACGTCCTTGATGTTTTCGACGCGGCGCTCGGCGGTGATGGTCACCGTTTCGAGCTGGCTCTTCTCAGCCTTGGGGGCGGCCTCCTGGGCGAAGGCGGGCCAGGCCAGGACTGCCAGCGACACGGCCGCGGCAGCCTCACGCAGAACGGGGCGGGCCTGGCGGCGCTGGGGGGCGATTCGACTCATCGGTGAACTCCGGGGTGCAGACTAAAAGAAGAAAAACCGGGAAAAGCTGTTCGGCGGACGGCTCGCTGGGTGCGATCGGCGGCTCGGATGCGGCAATCTAGCAAGTTCGTCATCAAACCGACACCTCAAGCACCAGACGGGTGCATGGACTGTTGTCGAAACACTGCACTCCGGTCGCCCGCCGCCCATCCAGCCCCAGCGCGGCGCGCCGCGTCCTCAACTGGGGCGATCCCGCGCCCCTCAGGGAGGGACGGACCGCCTGCTGACACACTCCGGTCCGTCCGTTTGCGATACTTCTGCCCCGGCAACCTTGTACGCTGCCCCTTGGGATTGCCGGTGTCCGGTGACCCCAGATCCGCCCCTCGTCCCTCCATCCATTCCCCGCCCCCCATGCGATTCATCACCCTGAACCTCAACGGCATCCGATCCGCCGCCAACAAGGGCCTGTTCGACTGGCTTCCCCCGCAGGAAGCTGATGTGGTGGGCGTGCAGGAGCTCAAGGCCCAGGCGGACGTGGTGGAAAGCCAGTTCAGCGGCTACGACAAGCTCACCGGCCATTTCCACTACGCCCAGAAGAAGGGCTACTCCGGGGTGGGCCTGTACACCCGCGAGGCGCCGAGTGACGTGATCGTCGGCTTTGGCAGCGAGGAATTCGACAACGAAGGCCGCTGGATCGAAAAGCGCTTCGACAAACCCGGTCGCAAGCTCAGCCTGATCAGCTGCTACTTCCCCAGCGGCTCCAGTGGTGAAGACCGGCAGGCGGCCAAGTTCCGCTTCCTGGAGGCGATGTATCCCTACCTCATGAGCTTGCGGGCCGAGCGGGAGTTCATTCTGGTGGCGGACATCAACATCGCCCACAAGGAAATCGACCTGCGCAACTGGAAGAGCAACCAGAAGAACAGCGGCTTCCTGCCGGAGGAGCGGGCCTGGATGACCCGGCTGCTGGAGGTGGAAACCGGTCTGGTGGACGTGTTCCGGCTGCTCAACGACAAACCCGATCAGTACACCTGGTGGAGCAATCGGGGCCAGGCGTGGGCGAAGAATGTGGGCTGGCGACTGGACTATCACCTGGCGACGCCCGGCCTGGCGCACCTGGCCAGGCGCGAGGCCATCTACCTGGACCAGCGCTTCAGCGACCATGCGCCGCTGACGATCGATTACGACCTGACGATCTGATTAGCGGAAGCGGCGCGGCACATCGCGGCTGCCTTCGGTGCTTGACTGCGCCCGATCCTCGATCGGTCCTCAGTCCTCGCCCGCCAGCAGTTCCAGACCCAGCGATACGGCCCATTCTTCCCCCGGCGCCAGCGTCGGCACGGTGTTGTGCGCGCCGGGCGCGGCCGTCAGCGCAGTGAGCGTCATCCAGGGCCGTTCCGGATGGCGTTGCAGCGTCAGCGCCGGCAGTGACCCGGCCAGCCGCAGACGGATCTGATGCCCGTCCGCCATGGCCAGCGTCGCCAGGCCGCCCCAGTCCTCCAGACAGATGCCGGTGCCGCGTGCGGGACGCGGCCGGCCCACCATCGACGGGTCCAGCGTCACATGGCTGCTGAAGCCGTCCGGTACCTGCAGCCGCAGGCCCATGCGCAGATCCAGCGGCCGACGCCCCAGGTTGCGCAGCGCCACCGCAATCTCCAGCCGCCCGGGGCCCAGCCGGAACACCTGATGCGCCTGATAACCGCCTTGCGGTCCGGAGGTGTCGCGGTAACCGTGGATCAGGGTGATGCAGCGCGGCGAGAGCTCGGTGAGCTGCCAGGGCGCGTCCAGGGCGTTCAGGCGCGGATCGGGCGGGCTCTCTGGCGTCGTCGCACCCGCAGCAGCACCGGCAGCGGCACCTGCACCCATGCCAGCGGCAATCGCGCCCCCGGCCGCCTCCAACCATAGACCGGCCCCGCCGACCAGCACGTTCGCGTGCCGCTCCGCCTGCTTGAACCAGTTGAAACGGCGCCCGCCCACCAGGGAGGTCAGCGATCGCAGACGGCCGCCCTCCTCCGGCGCCACCAACGCCCGCCAGCCGTCCACCTGCAGTTCAATGTCGCGATCCACCTTGTTGGCCCTCCCTGTCGAGGGCTGAAAGTATTCGCGCTTTTATTAAATCGGCCTTTGACCAGAACGGGTGTCCGCGTTCGAAATCGGTCAGAAAGAAGATCCGGAGGGCCCGGATGTTGCGGACACGCCTCCTCAGACGCCGGTAATCAGGGCAGCAACGCGCTCGTCGGACAACCGGATCGGCGCCGCATGGGCGGGCAGCAAGGCCACGACCGCATGTTCGTCGCGGCTGCTGTCCCGCGTCACCGGCATCTGGCGCGGTTCCCCGGCAGCATTGGTCAGGACGGACACCATTGGGCGGTGCGCCTTGTCGCCATTGCGAATCACCAGTCCCACTTCGCCGCTGGCCAGGCGCACGAGGCTGCCGGGCGGGAAGATGCCGAAGGCCTTGATCAGCGCGGCGGCCAGCGGGCTCTGGGCGCCCATCTGATGCAGTTCACGACCGGCCTGCTGCGCGCTCATGGCCGGGCGGCTGGCGCGGCTGCTGAGCCGGGCGGTGTAGATGTCGGCATACCGGAGCATGGTGGCCAGCTCTCCCACATCGGTCAGCCCATGCGGGTAGCCGGAGCCGTCCGGCACTTCATGGTGATGCAGCACCGCATCCAGCCAGTCCGCATCCATGATGCCGGCGGCTTCGAGCATCTCCACACTTCGGATCGGATGCTCGTTGATCACTTCTCGCTGCATCGGCGTCAGCGGAGACACCTGGCTGGACAGGCGCGCCTGCAGGTCCAGCATGCCCAGGTTCATGGTGAGCGCGGCCTGGAAGGCCCGGCGCTGATCGTCGTCCGACCAGCCGAGGTAGCGCGCCGCTGCATGGCAGGCGGTGGCGGCATGCATTGAATGATTGATGCCGTAGTGCCCGGTCCCGCTGGTCGGCTGGCGGACGATGTGGGCCAGGGCCATGTTCGGCGAGCAGTGGATCAGGGAGATCATCAGCTCGGTGGCTCCGTCCAGCGCCTCCACCAGCTTCTCCGGTGGCGCGGACAAGGCCTTGCGCACATCCTGCATGCCCCGGTCCCATTCGGCGGGCAGCCGGGCGAGACGCTCGGTCTGGCTTTCCTGGCGGGTGGGCTTGATCGCTTCGGTCAGCTCGCTGATGTCCACCAGCGCACCGCGCTGGAACAGCGCCAGGAGCTGCTCGTTGTCCGCAATCGTCTGGCCGCGGGCGAGCAGCAGCATGCGCTCGGAGTCCCGCACGCTGAACGGCAGCGGCTGGCCCAGAACAATGCGGTTTTTGACGGATGACAGCGAGCAGAAACGCATGAATGGCGTCGAGATGGATGGGCGTCGGGCCCGCCACGGCAGTGCGGCCCAGGACTCTACATCGGCAGTATCCGGATCCGTCCGTAGCTCGGGCGTTCGCAAAGCGCGCATTGCAGATGCGCGAGCAGGACGTCACGGATTCTTGGGAGCTTCCGTCTCCGCGTGGCAGGCGCAGGCTTCGCCATGGGCTGCGGCCACCAGTTCTTCCAGCACGCGGCAGGGGTGCGCGTCGTGATCGGCGTCGCAGCGGTTCTGCAGGGCCACCAGCTGGGCCTCCAGCGCCTGCATGCTCTTGAGCCGCGCACGCACCTTGCCCAGTTGGGAGGCGACGAGGCGGTCCACCTGGGCCAGTTCGGCCGGGTCTCGACTGTCGAGGCTGCCCAGCAGCACCGCCACGTCGGCCAGTGACATGTCCAGCGCGCGGCAGTGGCGGATGAAGGCCAGCCGTTCCAGGTGGGTCTGGGTGTAGGCGCGGTAGCCGTTGTCGCTGCGAGCCGGGGGCGGGAGCAGACCGCTCTTTTCATAGAAGCGGATGGTGTCCACGTCGACCCCGGTGGCCTGGCTGAGTGCTCCGATTCGCATGGCCCCAGCATAGCCGCTTGACCCTGGAGTGGCTCCAGTGTGTGAAATAGCCCCATGGCATCCAAAGATCACGATCACTCATTGACCCGGCGTCCAGCGTCGCAGACCGAGCGAGCGGACGAGCATCGGCATGAGCATGAGCATGAGCATGAGCATGAGCAAGGGCACGGGCACGCGCACGACCACGACCACGACTACGACCACGACCACGACCACGACCACGACCACGACCACGACCACGACCATGGTCAGCCCCAAACCACGGCCTGCGCGGGCACTGGAAACGCCGCCCATCACCACGCGCCCGCGGCCACCGGAGGCTGCAATGTGCCCCCCGCCGGCCAGCCCTCTGCCTGCTGCGCACCGTCGCCAGACATCGCCGCCACCTCGTGCTGCGGCCCGGCCCATCCGTCCGCGCTGCCGTCTCCGGCGCCCACCTCCGCCGAACTGGCCGGCACCACCCGCCACCGCTATTACATCGGCGGCATGGACTGCCCCACGGAAGAAGCTCTGCTGCGCCGGCGCCTGAACCAGGAACCAGGCGTGGTGGCCCTGCAGTTCGACCTGATCAACCGGGTGATGGACGTCCATCACCGCCTGCCCGACGACGCCCCGCTGCGCAAGGCCATCGCCGACACCGGCATGCAGGCCGAGCCGATGGCCGACAGCGCGCCGCCGCCGGCGCCTCTGCCAGCAGTCAGTCAGTCGCTGCGCTGGCGCATGGCGCTGGCCGGCGTGGCAGCCCTCAGCGCCGAAGGTCTGGCCTTCGCCGGCTGGCATGAAGCGGGAGCGCCGATCGTGGCGCTGTCCCTGGCGGCCATGTTGCTCGGTGGCCTGCCGACCTTGCGCAAGGGCTGGATCGCGCTGCGCAGCTTCACCCTGAACATCCACCTGCTGATGAGCCTGGCGGTCATCGGCGCCGTGGTGCTGGGCCAGTGGCCGGAGGCGGCCATGGTGGTGTGGCTCTTCGGCCTGTCCGAGATGATCGAAAGCCTCAGCCTGGCCCGGGCGCGCGACGCCATCCGGGCCCTGTCCCAACTGGCGCCGGAAACCGCCTGGGTCCGGGGCGACGGCGAGGGGACTGGCGACCCGTTCAGCCGGCAGCCGGTTGAAGCCGTGCGCCCGGGCGCGGTGGTGCGGGTGCCTCCTGGCGAGCGGGTGCCGCTGGATGGCCAGGTGCTGCAAGGCCGCTCCAGCCTGAACGAGGCGGCCCTGACCGGCGAGGCCATGCCGGTGGACAAGGCTCCCGGTGATGCGCTGCTCGCCGGCAGTGTCAATGGCGACGGCCTGCTCCTGATGCAGGTCACCGCCGTCAAGGGCCAGACGCTGCTGGACCGGATGGCTCAGGCCGTTCAGCAAGCCCAGTCCCAGCGTGCGCCCAGCCAGGCCTTCATTGACCGCTTTGCCCGCAGCTACACCCCGGTGGTGGTGCTGGCCGCCCTGGCTCTGGCGGTGCTCCCGCCGCTGCTGGGCTTCGGGGACTGGCACGCCTGGCTGTACAAGGGACTGGTGTTGCTGGTCATCGCCTGCCCTTGCGCGCTGGTGATCTCGACCCCGGTGACCATCGTCAGCGGTCTGGCCGCGGCAGCCCGACGCGGCATCCTCATCAAAGGGGGGCTGTATCTGGAAAAGGTGCGCCAGCTGCGCATCCTGGCCCTGGACAAGACCGGCACCCTGACCGAGGGGCGGCCCGCGCTGGTCGCGGTGCACAGCTTCGATCCGGCCGTCAGTGAGGATGACGCCCTGCACCTGGCCGCCCGCCTGGATGCCGGCAGTGCGCATCCGCTGGCCCAGGCCATCGTGGCGGCACAGGCTGAGCGCCTCGGTCGCCCACTGGCGCCGGTCACTCATCTGCAGAACCAGCCGGGACTGGGCGTTACCGGAGACATGGAAGGCCGCCGCTTCGCGCTGGGCAACGAACGCCTGGCGCGACAGCAAGGCACGGTGAGCGCGCAGGCGCAAGCCGCCGCCGAGATGCTGCAGCGCGAGGGCCATACGCTGGCCTGGCTGCTGCGCGACGGCGACGTCATCGCCCTGCTGGCGCTGGCCGACACGCCCCGTCCCGCTGCCGCGCCCACGCTGGGCCAACTGCGCGAGCGCGGCCTGGAACTGGTCATGCTCAGCGGAGACCACCGCGCCAGTGCCGACGCCATGGCCCGCCGCCTGGGCCTGCCGACGCAGGCGGTCCAGGCCCCGCTGCTGCCGCAGGACAAGCTCGACGCGGTCGCGGCGCTGACCGCCCGAGGCGCGGTCGGCATGGTGGGCGACGGTGTGAACGACGCGCCCGCCATGGCCCGTGCGGACATCGCCATCGCCATGGGCGCGGCCGGCAGCGCCACCGCGCTCGAAACCGCCGACATCGCTCTGATGGGCGACGACCTCACCCAGTTGCCGGTGCTGATCGACCTGTCCCGCCGCACCGCCCGGGTGCTGACCCAGAACATCGTCCTGGCCCTTGGCCTGAAGGTGGTGGTCGCCGGCCTGACGCTGGCCGGCCTGGGCTCCCTCTGGCTGGCGGTGCTGGCCGACGCGGGCGCCAGCCTGCTGGTGGTGCTCAACGGTTTGCGCCTGTTGCGCGATCAGCGCCCAGCCCGGACTTGAGGCCCCCCATCCGGCGGACCCTGACCTTTCTCACCTAGGGCCACTCCTAATATGGCGGGCCGGGTGAGCGACGGCCTTTGGCGGAGAATAGCGGGCTTGCCGCTGGTGACCTTCCGGGTCCCAGCGGCACCGTTCTTCTGATCCTTCACGGAGCGACGTTTGAACAAAATTCAAACCCCCGGAGCGCCGCATACCATCCTCGGCCAGCCGGATAGCCTGTTCGTCTTGTTCTTCACAGAAATGTGGGAACGCTTCTCCTACTACGGCATGCGCGCCCTGCTCGTGCTGTACCTCATCTCCGAGGCCTCCAAAGGCGGCTGGGGCTGGACCCGCGAGGACGCCACCAAACTGTATGGCTGGTACACGATGCTCGTGTACCTCACCCCCATCCTCGGCGGCTATCTGGCCGACCGTCTGCTGGGCACCCGGCGCGCGGTGGTGCTGGGCGGCTTCATCATCGCTGCCGGCCACATTGCGCTGTTCTTCGACACCCAGTTCAGCTTCTTCCTGGGCCTGGGCCTCGTGATCGTCGGTACCGGCCTGTTCAAGCCCAACATCTCGGCCATCGTCGGCCAGCTGTACAGCAAGGACAACGAAGGGGCGCGCGATGGCGGCTACACGCTGTTCTACATGGGCGTGAATGCGGGGGCCTTCTTCGGCATCTCGCTGTGCGGCTACATCGGCGAGAAGATCTCCTGGCACTTCGGTTTCGGCCTCGCCGCGATCTTCATGATCCTGGGCGCGCTGCAGTTCTACCTGGGCCAGGGCATCTTCGGCAACATCGGCGGCGCCCCGGAAAAGAAGGGGGCCGCGGCCGCGGTGGCCGAGCAGGACGACACGCCGTCGAACGTCGTGCGGGACCGTCTGATCGCCATCTGCGTGTTCTCGTTCTTCACCATCTTCTTCTGGTTCGCCTTCGAGCAGGCCGGTGGGTCGATGACCATCTTCGCGGCCGACTACACCGACCGCACCCTGGTGGGCACGAGCGGCACGATCTTCAAGATTGCCAATTCGCTGATGACGCTGATCCCGGTGGCCATCCTGAGCGCGCTGCTGATCCAGCTGATGCGCGGCACCGGCAAGCGTTACCTCAGTTCCAACCTGCTGCTGGTGCTGGCGCTGGGCCTGATCTGGGCGCTGGCGCTGTGGATGCTGGGCCGTGAGTTCGGGTTCGACCAGTCGGAGATCCCGGCCACCTGGTTCGGGGTGCTGAACTCCTTCTTCCTGGTGATCCTGGCGCCGATGTTCTCCAAGCTGTGGGCCCGCTGGTGGAATCCGAGCGGTCCGGTGAAGTTCGGTCTGGGTCTGGTGCTGCTGGGTCTGGGCTTTGCGGCGCTGTCGTATGGCGCGGCTGGCATTCCGCAAGGGGCGAAGACGGCGCAGATCAGCATGGTCTACCTGACGCTGGCTTACCTGCTGCACACGATGGGTGAACTGTGCCTGTCGCCGGTGGGTCTGTCCTACATCTCGAAGCTGGCGCCGGCGCGTCTGCTGGGCCTGATGTTCGGCGTGTGGTTCGTGAATGCGGCAATCGCCAACTTCCTGGCGGGCTTCACCGGCGGCTACATCGACCAGATCTCGAGCACCTATTCGATGTCGGTCTTCTTCCTGATCTTCACCGCCATCCCGATCGGCGCCGGCATCCTGCTGATGCTGCTGAATCCGTGGATGAAGAAGCTGATGCACGGCGTGCGCTGATCCGCACGACTGCCGCCGCGGCGATTGCCGCAGCGTCCCGCGAGAACCCGGCCCCTGGCCGGGTTTTTTATTGAACAAGGGACCCGCATCACTGAAGTCGGTGGGGGTTCCCTAGTCGCTCAACAAGGTTCGAGCATTGCTGCTGTTGAGGCGAGCACGTACTGTCTCCCAGGTGGATTGACAGCGCCGCCCGCCATGGTGAACCGAACCCAGCCCCCTGAAGATTTCCCCGCCAGAACCGTCGACGTCCGGTTTACCGGACGTGTCGACCTTGACGTTCCAGTTGACCTCCGCCCTGTTTGTTTCAACGGCAAGGACATCACCCACCGCCTCTGGGAACTGGCCGGCGCCTTCGATGGCAGCCGATTGACCGTCAGTCGGCTGACGGTGGGGACTGAACATGGACAGGTCGAGGCCATCAAGCTCAAGGTCTGCCATGACGTATTGCTTGCCCTGCCCATGCAGCGTTGGCTCTACAGCGTGGATGACGGTCAGGCCTGGGTCCACGTCATCGAGAACGTCGAGTTCTATCTGCGCGAAGAATATCGAGGGCAAGGCATCGGGCGAATCAGCCTGCTGACGGAAGCTCTCGCGGCAAACGACCTGTTGTTCGACAAGATCATTGCCATTGCCGCCGGCTCGCCGCAGGACCAGCGCCATGTCGGGTGGAAGGTCTGGCCGAAGCTGGGATATGACGCTGTCATTGCGAAAGACATCCTCGACCGAATGCCGCCGCACAGACTCTCCCGAGCCGGTATCGACCCCACTTCGGAGGTTCGAATCTCCGATCTCCTGGACCAGGGTCTTTACGACCTGTGGGTGACTCACGGCGAGGGCTGTATCATGGAATTGGACGTGCGCTCACTGAGCACTTGGTCCATGCAACGACTCGCCGACTTCGATGAGGAGTGACTGATGAAGCAACTGACAACTGGCAAGGCTGGCGCGTTGAAGACGTCCTCTTCCAAAGCGGTGCGCGCCGTCATGCACAAGCGTTCCCAGGAAGGTGTCGCAGAGCGTCCTGATAGCGCGGCGTCGAACCCTGCGCAACGGGGCAGCGAGAAGACCCAAAGGGTCAAGGTCAGCATTCACGCGCCCAAGGCGGCGGCATTTCTGCAGCGCAAGAGAACCCTCATCACCGGCTGAGTTGAGACCCGCGCCGGGCGCTCAACCCGCCAGCCGGAACCGCCCCACGACATCCGCCAGCTTCGCGGCCTGATCCTTGAGCGACTCCGCCGCGGCAGCGGACTCTTCCACCAGCGCCGCGTTCTGCTGCGTCATCCCGTCCAGCTGGGTCACAGCCGCATTGACCTCGCTGAGGCTCTGCGTCTGGTTGCCCACCGTGCCGGCGATGTCGCTGATCAGGCTGGAGACGCGATCCACCGCCTGCACCAGTTGCGCCATCGTGGCGCCGGCGTGGCCCACGATGCGGCTGCCGCTCTCCACCTGCGCCACCGAGGCATTGATCAGCGTCTTGATCTCCCGCGCCGCCTGCGCACTGCGCTGCGCCAGCGTCCGCACCTCGCCGGCCACCACCGCAAAGCCCCGTCCCTGCTCCCAGGCACGGGCCGCTTCCACCGCAGCATTCAACGCGAGGATGTTGGTCTGGAAGGCAATGCCATCGATCACGCCGATAATGTCCGCAATGCGCCGCGACGACTGCTGAATGCCGTCCATCGTCTGCACCACCTGTCCCACCATCTCCCCGCCCTGCTGCGCCACCCCGGCCGCCTCTCGCGCCAGGGTGCTCGCCGCCTGGGCGGAAGAAGCGCTCTGCTGCGCCGCATCCGTCAGCTGATGCATGGCCGCGGACGTCTGCTCCAGATTGGAGGCCGTCTGTTCGGTCCGCGCCGACAGGTCGGTACTGCCCAACGCCACTTCCCGGCTGGCCTCGGCGATCTGGTCGGCGCTGTCCCGCACCGCGGACACCGACCCATGCAAGGCCTCCCGCATCCGACCGAGCGCCCGCAGCAGATCCCCAAGCTCGTCGCTGCGATGGGTCGCGGCGACGCCCGTCAGGTCGCCATCGGCGATGCGATCGGCCGTCCGGGAGGCTTCCCGCAGCGGATGCGTCAGAGACCGTGTCAACAGCCAGCCGATCACCGCTCCCAGCGCGATCGCCACCGCCACCATGATCCAGACCGCCCACAGCACCGTCCGATAGCTGGCCTGGGCGTTCTCATGCGCCTCATGCGCGCCGTCTCCGTTGAGCTTGACCAGTTGGGTCAGCGTCTCCGTCGTTGGCCGGAAGGCCGCCCGAGATTCGCTGCGTTGCAGCACCATCGCCTGGTCCCGGTCGCCAGCCGCCAACAGCGCCACCAGCCGGATCTGCACCTCTCGATAGCGCTGGATCTGCTGCTGCAGGGTGTCAAACAGCCGACGCTCTTCCGGACTGCTGACATAACCGTCGTAGGTCTTGAGCAGATCCGGCAGCCGCGCCCACTGCGTATCCAGCCGGGCCGATTCGTCCTTCACCGCCTTGGCGTCGCCCCCCAGCAGCATCTGCAGTTCAGCCCGCCGCATCTGGTTCAGCGACTCGTTGATCGCCCCGAGCTGCTGGGTGCTGGGCAGCCAGTTGGTGGCCAAGTCTTCCACCTTGTCCTGCACCGCGCCAACCCGGTTCGCGGAGAAGGCGCCCATGCCCAGCATCAGCAACAAGAGCAGCGCAAAGCCGAGTCCCAGCCGCACCCCCACCCGAAGATCCGAAAGCAATCGCATCCTGGCCTCCCGTCGAAGTTGTCCGCCATGGCCCGCAGCGGCCCGCCATCACCCTGCCTGGCCGTGCAAAACCTACCACAGCCCTGTGCGATTGGCATCCTCCATCCCATGGAGCCGAAGCCGCGACAATGCAGGCTGCACGAAGCGACGCGGGCCGCCCACCCCGGCAGTAGCCCCTTGACGGCAGGTGTACGCTGAGAAGAGTTAAATTGACGGGTTTTCCGGCATTAATGAGTCGGAACTCAGGTCCGCGCAGGTCGCTCCTGCCGCGACCGCGACGACTGGAACAGGTTAGACCATGGCTGTAGTGAATCACTGTGAAAAGATCCCCTTGGGCACCCAGGGTGCGCAGGAGTGGGAAGTGGTGCAGCTACCGTCCCCCATGGGCGACTTCCAGGCCCGCGCCTTCCGCAGCCCGTCGACCGGCTCGGAGCACCTCGTGCTGTCGGTCGGCCCTCTTCGGGCGCGTGGCGGCCTGCTGCGCCTGCACAGCGAATGCCTCACCGGTGACGTCTTCCAGTCCCTGCGCTGCGACTGCGGCCCGCAGCTGCATGCAGCGCTGGACCTGATCTCCAAGGAAGAAGGCGGCGTGGTCATCTACATGCGCGGCCACGAAGGCCGCGGTATCGGCCTCGTCGAGAAGCTGCGCGCTTATGCGCTGCAGGAAGCCGGCGTGGACACCATCGACGCCAACCTGCAGCTCGGCCACGCCGAAGACGCCCGCGACTATGCGGACGCCATCGACATCCTCTGCATGCTGGGCATCAGCAGCGTCCGCCTGATCACCAACAATCCCCAGAAGGTGGATGCGCTGGTCAAGGGCGGCATCGAAGTGGAAGCACTGGTGCCGATCCGCATCGCCGCCAATCCGCACAACGAGCGCTACCTGGAAACCAAGCGCAAGCGCATGGGTCACTACCTGGAGTGAGGGACTGCGGTGGCGCCCGCGCCACATCGCCGGGGGACCCGGGTCGATATGATCACGCCCGTTGGTGCTCGCGCCTGGCCGTCCGGCCGGCGCAGTTCAACGGGAATCAGGAAGGGCTCATGACGACGACGACGGCCACCGCCTCGCCACCCCGTCCGCCCCCACCTGAGCTGCCCCCGCAACGGTCAGCAGACCGCGCAGGCTTCGCCCCTGCGCCGCCGTCGTCCATGGCCACTGGAGCGCTTCATGCGGCTCTGGGAAGGCCCCGGCGGTGTGACGTCCGCCCAGCCCGGATACCGGCCAACAGGCGGCCCTGACGCATCCCGCGCAGGGCCATGTTCGCATTCGGCCGCGGGGAAGCGGCCACTGTGCGCCTTGCTGAATTCCCTCGCTGCATGACACACCCCACCCTGCGCGCGCTGCCGCGTGCCCTTGCCTTGTCCCTGCTGGTGCCCGCCGTGGTGCCTGCCCTTGCCCAGACGGGCCGCACGACCGACGCCGATGCCCTGCAGCCAGTGGTGGTGGTGGGCACCCGCGAAATCCAGCCGCTGAAGGACAGCGTCGCCGATGTGGTGCTGATCGACGCGCAGACGCTGCGCAACGGCGGTTTTGAATCGGTCGAGGATGCGCTGCGCCGCCAGGCCGGCCTGCAGATCACCCGCACCGGCGGCCCGGGCCAGTCCAGCGGCTACCTGCTGCGCGGCACCACCACCAGCAGCACCGTCGTGATGATCGACGGCGTGCGGGTCGGCTCGGCCACACTGGGTCAGGCGGCGTTCGAATCGATGAGCCTGAGCGACATCGACCACATCGAAGTGCTGCGGGGTCCGGCGTCCGGCCTGTATGGCGCAGATGCGGTCGGTGGCGTCATCCAGATCTTCACCCGCAAGGGCCGCGGCCCGCTGAACGTGACGGCCCATGCGGCCGTGGGCGACTACCGGTCGAGCGAGAGCGACATCGCCATCACCGGCGCCCAGGCCGGCTTCGACTATGCAGCCAGCCTCAGCCACGACCGTTCGCGCGGCGTCTCCGCGGTGCGACCCAACGACGCCTTCGGCAACTACAACCCCGATGACGACGGCTTTCGCCGCACGGTCGCCAGCGCACGACTGGGCTTTACCCCGGTGGACGGCCACCGCATCGGCGTGAGCGCCACCCAGAGCCGTCTCAACAGCCAATACGACGGCGCGGAATACGACGCGGACTTCAATCCCGACACCACCCCGGACTTCCGCAACCATCTGGTGACCCGGCAGGTGGCCGCTGACTACCGCGGCGTGCTGAACCCGATCTGGACCACGTCGCTGCAGCTCGCCCGCAACACGGATGAGCTGCGCTCCGGCGGCACCACGCTCTCCCGCTACGAGACGGACCGCAACCAGTTCACCTGGCAGAACGCCCTTCGCCTGAGCGAAGGCCAGCAGGTGGTGCTCGGTGTTGAGCGCATTGCGGAAACCGTCGAGGGCGAGGTCTTCACCGACGCGCCCAAGCGCACCAACAACGGCTACTTTGCCGGCTACACCGGCGGATTCGGCCCGGCCTCGCTGGAGGCCAGCCTGCGCAGCGACCACAACTCCGCCTACGGCACCCACACCACCGGCGGACTGGGCGGCAGTTATGCGCTGTCCTCGTCCCTGAAGCTGCGCGCACTGGCCGGCACCAGCTTCCGCGCACCGACCTTCAACGACCTCTACTACCCCGGCTTCGGCGTCGCCTCCATCCGTCCGGAACAGGGCCGAAGCGTCGAACTGGGGCTGAACTGGGCCTCGCGCGACAGCAGCGCCTCAGCCACGGTCTATCGCAACCAGGTCCGCAACCTGATCGGCTACTCGCTCGACACCACGGGGGCGATCTGCCCCGCCGGCTACGACATGGGCTGCACCGCCAACGTGTCCCGCGCGCTGATCAAGGGCGTGAGCCTGCTGGGCGCGCATCGCCTGGGCGACCTCCACCTGCAGGCCACGGTGGACTTCCTGGATGCTCGCGACCGGTTGACCGGCGACCGCCTGCCGCGCCGCGCGGCGCACCAGGAGAGCGTGTCCTTGGACTACACCCCGGGCGTGTGGAGCGTCGGTGCGACGCTGACCGACATCGGTGGGCGTCCCGACACGGTGCAGTCGCTGGGCGCCTATGCATTGCTGGACCTGCGGGCCAGCTGGCGCTTCCTGCCGCAGTGGCGTCTGGAGACCCAACTGCTCAATGCCACCGACCGCGACGTGCAGCCGGTGCGTGACTACCAGGGTCTGGGTCGCCAGATCTGGGTCGGCCTGCGCTACGACATGAAGGGCTTCTGAGCTCAGGGGCCGCGGCTGGCCAGCAGCGCGGCCTCGACCCGGCTGCGCACCTGCAGCTTCTGCAGGATGTTGGTGACGTAGTGCTTGATGGTCTTTTCGGCCAGATGCAGCTCGTCCCCGATTTCGCGATTCGTCCGGCCCCGGCCGATCAGCGAGAGGATGGTCCGCTCGCGGTCGGTCAGCTCCTGCAGCGGGTCCGGCGCCTTGCGCTGGGTCAGGGACACCAGCATCTCGGCAGCGATGGACGGGGAGACATACACCTCTCCGGCCACTGCCGCCCGCAGCACCTGCGCCAGCTCGCGCGCCGACACCCCCTTGAGCACATAGCCGCGCGCGCCGGCCTTGAGGGCGGCCAGCAACTTGTCCTTGTCCTCGGATGAGGTCAGCATGACGATCACCGTCGCCGGGCAGGCCATCGCGATCCGCTCCGCGGTGACGATGCCATTCCAGCCCGGCATGCTGATGTCCAGCAGCACCACCGTCGGCAGCAGCGCCTGCGCCAGCGCAAGCGCTTCCTCGCCGCTTGCGGTCTCGCCCACCACCCGAAAGCCCGGCTCCTGGCTGAGGGAGTGCACCACGCCCTGGCGGAACATCGGATGGTCATCGACCACCAGCACCTCGATCATTTCAGTCATCGTCCCGACTCCGTCTCGGTCTCCGTCAGCGGCAGTGACACCCGCACCGTGGTGCCCGTGGCTTCGACGCCAGGCGCTGACGGTCGGCTACGCAGGTCAAACCGTCCACCGAGGGACTCGACCCGCTGCCGCATGCCGTTCAGTCCCAGCCGGCCGCTCGCCAGCGCGCTGGCCAGATCAAAGCCAGGCCCGCGGTCCTTCACCTCGATCACCACGCTGCGTGCATCGGCGCCAACCATCACCTGGCAGGCACTGCCCGGGGCATGTCGCCACACATTCGCCAGCGATTCCTGCAGCAATCGATAGACCGTTGTCTTGATTCGCATCGGCAGCTGCAGATCAGCCGCCACCGCGGTGCTCAGCTGCACCTCCTGCCGCGTCTTGCCGACGAAGTCCCGCACGACCCGCTGCGCCACTTCATCCAGCGTCAGCGGCTCGATGTCGGGCAATTCCAGGTTGGCCGCAATGGCGCGCAGGTCGGCCATCGCCGCTTCCACCGCCTGACGGATGCGAAGCAGCGCCTGCGCATCCGGCCCCGCCTCGGGCTTCGGCGGCAGGTTCAGCAGCAGCAGCTGTTGTGCGGCCTGCGCGTCCTGCAGGTTACGCAGCTGCATCAGCGCAAAGCCAAGATCCTGGCAGGGCCCGTCATGCACGCTGGCGGAGATGCGCTGCAGCAGGGCCTCATTCACCACCACCGCCTCCTGGGCGGCCGTGCGCACCCGCTCATGCAGTTGCCGGTTCTGCCGGTTGAGCTCGGTCTGACGCCGCACCTGGGCACTCAGGGCGCCCCGCTGCGCCGCGATCAGCCCACTCCCGCGCCGCACCAGCACAAACAGCAGCAGATAGGTGGCCAGCATCGCCCCGGCCACCACCCCCCAGCTGCGGCGCTGCGCCGCACCGGCTTCCCGATCGACCTCGTCCGGCAGCTGGTAGAACTCGGCGATGGCACCGATGCGTCCGCGGTCGGAGGTGTGGATCGGGGTGTAGGTCTCGATCATCCGTTCCAGCGGCTGGCCATGATCGGTCTGTGCCCGGCCGCGCCGCACACTGACCTCCGAGAAGATGCTGCCGGCGACTGCCGCCTCCAGTCCTTCGTCGATCTCGAGTCTCTGGCCGACGCCCTGCCCGTCGCTGGAAAACAGCACGGTGCCATCCGGCCGCCAGATGCGCAGGGCCACGATGCGGCGGGCCCATTCGGCGTCCAGGATCATCTCGAAGAGGGCGCGCTGCTCGGCCTCGGTCAGATGCCCGACTTCATCCACATGCTGCAGCTGGGGCGCGATGAAGCCGTCCACATACAGCGCGGTATCGGCGCCGATGCGGTGCACCACACTGTCATGCACCTGGCGACCCACCCACCAGCCCAGCAACACGGTGGTGGCCAGCAGGATCGGAAAACTGAGCAGAAGAAACTGCTGGGACAGCGACAGCCGCCAACGCGCGGGATTCATGCCGATCACTGTAACAGTGGGTGTTCAGACCCACCATGGACCAAGGTCCCGACCGATCGCGACCATGAGCCCGCGCAAGTCCCGACCTGCGCCCCTGCCCGTCGCGGCCGGCAATTCCTAGGATCCAGGCTTCTCTTCAGGAGCCCCTCTCATGCTGAATCATTCGACTTCGATCTCCGCCGTGCGCCACGCCGCCGCACGTGCGTCCCGTCCCCTGCTGCTGGGCCTGGCCCTGGTGATGTCCGTGGGCGCGGCCCAGGCGGCCTCGTCCAAGGGCTGCGAAGGCGGCGGGTTCAAGGTGCTGGGTCTGAGCGGCTCGGTCAGCACCACGGTGCCGGCGGCGCAGGTCGGCAGCAGCTTCCTGGTGCAGGGCAAATACGTGCAGTTCGAGGTGGATGCCGCCACCTTCGGCATCCGCAACTATGTGCTGACCGGCGCACCCAATGCGCTGGACATGACCGGCGGCGTGCCCACGCCCGTCTTTGCCGCCAAGATGCCGGACCACCGCGGCGCCGTGCTGAACAGCGGCGTGGATGTGGACCTCAAGGACACCAGCATCGAGCTGATGCGTGAAGGCGGCCAGGTCACGATGAAGCTGCAGGCCAAGGACTGTGCCAATGGCGGCGTGTTCCAGATGGAAGTCGCCCGTGCCGACGGCACCGCCACCGTCTTCACCCACACGCTCGCGACGCATCCGAGCAATCCCAGCCTGAACGCCTTCTACTTCGACAACCGCAAGTTCCGTGATCGGGAAGGCGACGCCGTGCCGTACAAGGACACCACGGTGGTGGTGACGCCGCGGGTCAACTTCGGCAACGACTATTCGGCCCGCTTCGTGGGACGCGACAGCCCGCAGGTCGCCACCCGCCTGTCGGATGCGAATTGCGTGAACCGCATCGTCAAGCGCGATGGCACGCTGGCCACGGTTTCGCATTGCGGCCTGACCTCCCGCTGGGAAGTGTCCAGCGGTGGACGCATGGGCATGGTGTTCGGCGAGGATGCGACCGAAGTCGCACCGCCCGCCACCATCTGCACCCACAAGTGCCAGGCGCAGAACCAGGTCAAGGGCCAGTCCACCGTGCTGGGCGCGCCCTTCCCGGTGGCACCGGCGGACCGTCTGGCGCCGCGTCAGTAAGCGCTCAGCGCTCCTTCACCAGCGACGCCGCCACGGTGGCAGCGCTGGTGCCGTCGCCCAGCAGGAAGACGGTGTAGACGCCCTGCGCGAGGATGTCGGTGTCCGTCTGCGAGAACAGCGGCGTGGACGAGTTGGTGGAGTTGACCGTCAGCAGCGCGTCGGTCACCGCCGCCAGCTGCGTCGGCGTGGAGGCATACCCCTGCAGCACACCGCTCGCCTTCACCGAGTAGTTCAGGTAGAGCGTCATCTCCGCACTGTTGCTGCTCATGGCGTTGAGCAGGCGGATCTTGGCGTTGGTGGAGGTGGTGGGCAGCTTGTTGTCGTCGCTGATCAGCTGGACCGTCGGGGCTGCAGCATCGCCGTAGACCACGATCGTGTAGTCATTGCCCGCCACCAGCGTCCCGACGCTCGCCGAGACGGCGTTGCCATTGACCGTCAGGCTCAGTGCGGATGTGCCGGCCGTCACTTTCACGTATCCGCCGACCGTGGGCGAACTGGCGCTGGAGACCAGCGGCGTCCCGCCGAGGGAGGCCGCCACCGACCCGCTCGTCAGGCCGGACACCACCCGCACCCGGGCATTGGGGTTGGGCAGGTTGGTGAGGGTGCCCTTTTGCACCAGCTGCATGCCGTTCACCAGCAGGCCGCCATTGGAGCCGGTCAGGATCAGGGTGGAGACGCCTGCATCGGGCAGGGTGATGGTCGGGATCTCCAGACGCACGTCCGAGGTGTCACCGGCGGCGGTGATCACCAGTCGGAAGCTGCCCGGCTTGATCGACAGATAGCCGGAGCCCGAGCCACTGGCCACGCTGCTGGCGAGGGTGGCGGAGCCGCTGAGGTCGGTGTCCGTTGTGGCGGTTTCGTAGATGTCCAGGGCGCCGGCATCCGGCGCCAGGTTCAGGATCTGCAGCTTGGTCTTGCCGCTGTCGGGCGTGTCTTCAGTCTCCGTGATCAGGGCGCTCTTGACCGAGCCGCTCACGCCGTAAGCGATCAGCGTGTATTTGTCACTGGTGCTCAGGGTCGGCGTGGTGGAGGTCAGGGTCGCGCCGCTGGTGGAGTTCTGCACTTCCAGCAGGGAATCGTCGGCGCTGACGCCTTCATAGTCACCGACCGACGCATAGGTCACGCCGCTGGTCACGACGGTTTCATCCTCCCCGACCGCCAGGTCCAGCGAGGACACACCGATGCTCGCATTGAGCAGACGCACCTGCGCCTTGTCGTCACTACCACCGCCACAGCCGGCCACTCCGGCCAGGGTGGCCACCAGGCTCAGGCCCATCGCCAAACGCTTCAATCGCATGTTCCAACTCCATGAAAGGACTGAAGCATTGGAGAGGGCCGGTGTTTCCCGCATTCGTGCGCCGCGTGGCGCGTTTGTCGCTCGCGTGTCCGTTCCGACATGTTGTGCAGCGCGTCACCTCTACACTGCCGGCACCCGCAAACCCGGCCCCTGGATCCATGCCTGCCTCCGACACCCGCCCCGCCATCGGCTTCTTCGAGCGCTATCTCACTCTCTGGGTGGCGCTGTGCATCGTTGTGGGCGTGCTGCTCGGCCATGCGCTGCCCGGCCTGGTCCACACGGTGGCCGCGCTGGAGGTGGCGCAGGTCAACCTGCCGGTGGGGCTGCTGATCTGGGTGATGATCATCCCGATGCTGCTGAAGATCGACTTTGCAGCGCTGGGGCAGGTGAAAGCCCATGCGCGCGGCATCGGCGTGACGCTTTTCATCAACTGGGCGGTCAAGCCGTTCTCGATGGCGCTGCTGGGCTGGATCTTCGTGCGCCATGTGTTTGCGCCGTGGCTGCCGGCCGACCAGCTGGACAGCTATATCGCCGGTCTGATCCTGCTGGCAGCGGCACCGTGCACCGCGATGGTCTTTGTCTGGAGCCAGCTCTGCAAAGGCGATCCGTATTTCACCCTGTCGCAGGTGGCGCTCAACGACGCGATCATGGTGGTGGCCTTTGCCCCCATCGTGGCGCTGCTGCTGGGACTATCCTCGATCACCATCCCCTGGGACACGTTGCTGACCTCGGTCGGCCTTTACATCGTGGTGCCGGTGATCCTGTCGCAGCTGTGGCGTCGCCGCCTGCTGGCGCGCGGCACTGCGCACTTCCAGGCCGTCGCCGCCCGTCTCGGCCCCTTCTCCATCAGCGCCCTGCTGCTGACCCTGGTGCTGCTGTTTGCCTTCCAGGGCGCCCGCATCCTGGAGCAGCCGCTGGTGATTGCGATGCTGGCGGTGCCCATCCTGATCCAGGTGGTGATGAACTCAGGCCTGGCCTATGTGCTCAACCGGCGCCTGGGTGTGCAGCACTGCGTGGCGGGTCCTTCCGCGCTGATCGGCGCCAGCAACTTCTTTGAACTGGCAGTGGCCACGGCCATCAGCCTGTTCGGCTTTCAGTCCGGCGCTGCGCTCGCCACCGTCGTCGGCGTGCTGATCGAGGTGCCGGTGATGTTGGCCGTGGTGGCCGTGGTGAACCGGTCGCAGCACTGGTATGAACAAGGATCAGCCGGACGGTGAATGACCCACCGCGCCAGCCCCTACCGATGGATACGCCAATGACGCCCCCTGTAGACCCCTCTTCGGACGCTGATGCACCGCTGCAAGACACCAGCCTGCCGGCCCTGGACATCTCGCTGTTCGACGTGCCGGATCTGGCGCGCCTGAGCGCACGCACCCCGTCCCTCCATCCGGCCCGCATCCTCCTGCTGTACGGCTCCTTGCGGGCCCGCTCGTACAGCCGGCTGCTGACCTTCGAAGCGGCGCGACTGCTGCAGGCGATGGGGGCGGAGGTGCGCATCTTCCATGCATCCGGCCTGCCGTTGCCCGACGATGCCGACGAGTCCCATCCCAAGGTGCAGGAGCTGCGTCAGCTGGCGACCTGGTCCGAAGGCATGGTCTGGTGCTCGCCGGAGCGCCACGGCGCCATGACCGGCGTGATGAAGTCGCAGATCGACTGGATCCCGCTCAACGCCGGCGCAGTGCGGCCAACGCAGGGCAAGACGCTGGCGGTGATGCAGGTGTCCGGCGGCTCGCAGAGCTTCAATGCGGTCAACCAGATGCGGGTGTTGGGCCGCTGGATGCGGATGCTGACCATCCCGAATCAGTCGTCCGTGGCCAAGGCGTTTGCCGAGTTCGATGACGAGGGCCGAATGAAACCGTCCGCCTACTACGACCGGGTGGTGGACGTGATGGAAGAGCTGATGAAATTCACTCTGCTCACCCGCGACCTCGGTCCCTATCTGGTGGACCGCTACAGCGAGCGGAAGGAAAGTGCCGAGGCGCTGTCCCGGCGGGTGAATCAGCGGGGCCTGTGAGCGAAAGCCTCCTGGCACCGTTCACCAGCGCATTCACCCGCGTGATTCACAAGCGCAATTCATCCGCGTGATTCGCCAGCAAAATTCACCAGCGTGAATCACCCGGACTTTCAGGCTCTCCTAACATCGGGCGATGAGCCGTTCCGCGCTGACCTTCGATGACCGTGCCGAATCTGCCCCAGGGGAGCGCACGCTCACACTGACACCGACCCTGCCCCCCCACACACCCCGGCGGCGCGCCGCCCGCTGGCTGCTGACGGCGGGGCTGCTCCTGGGCATCGTCAGCTGCGCCACCCGCGTGGCGCCGCCGCAGGCCGTTGTGCCCGCCAGCTTCGCGGACTACCGCCAGCAGGCCCTGCAGACCCTCACTGAAGGCCGTGCGTTCCGGGGCGCGCGAGCCGTCGAAGAGGCGCAGCTGAACGCGCCGCGCGAATGGCGCCCCGCCGGCCCGGTCCGCGGCGGCGTGCTGCTGGTGCACGGGTTAGGCGACTCCCCGTGGTCGTTCACCGATATCGGCCAGGCGCTGGCGCAGCAGGGCTTTGTGGCGCGCACCGTGCTGCTGCCCGGCCACGGCACCCAGCCGCGCGACATGCTGGAGGTCACCATGGAGCAATGGCGGGCGGTGGTGGAGTCGCAAGTGGCGCTGCTGCAGCGGGACGCCGGCCCGGTCTACCTGGGCGGATTCTCGACAGGCGCCAACCTGGTGCTGGATCACGCCTATCGCCATCCCGAAGTCGCGGGCCTGCTGCTGTTCTCCCCCGCCATCCGGTCGTCGGTTTCCCTCGACTGGCTGGCCCCGGCCCTGCGGTATGTGCGGCCCTGGCTGATCGAGACCTCGCCCCAGAGCGAGACCATCCCGGTGCGGTATTCCATGGTGCCCACCAACGGCTTCGCCCAGTTCTACCGCACCAGTCGGCTGGCGCAGGACCACCTGAGCAGTGCCCCCTTCGATCGGCCGGTGCTGATGGTGCTGGCGGAGGGGGATTCTGTGGTCGACGTGGCCCATGCGGCGAAGACCTTCCATGCGCGCTTCACCCATCCGGCGAGCCGGCTGATCTGGTACGGCCACCACCTGCCGCCGACGTCGGACGACCCGCGCGTCATCGCACGGCCGGACGTGCTGCCGCAATGGCGCATCAGCCAGTTTTCCCACATGGGCGTGCTCTTCTCACCGAAGAACCCGCTGTATGGTCAGGCGGGCTCGCTGAAGCTCTGCCGCAACAGCCGCGACGGCGAGGCCATCCGCGCCTGTGAACAAGGCGCGGAGGTCTGGTATTCGGACTGGGGCTATACCGAGCCCGGGAAGATCCACGCCCGGCTGACCTTCAATCCCTACTTCGATTTGCAAACCCGGCTGATGGAAGAGGTGATGGCGGCTGGGATTCCGCGGCCGAGTGCGGGTCCGGGTGACGGGACCGCTGATGCGCCAGCCGATACAGCACCGGCAGCACCAACAGCGTCAGGGCCGTAGACGACAGGATGCCGCCGATCACCACGGTGGCCAGCGGCCGCTGCACCTCGGCGCCAGTGCCGGTGGCCAGCGCCATCGGCACGAAGCCCAGCGAGGCCACCAGCGCCGTCATCAGCACCGGACGCAGACGGGTCAACGCACCCTCATGGATGGCCTCATCCAGCGGCTTGCCCGACTCGCGCAGGTTGCGGATGAACGAAATCATCACGAGGCCGTTGAGCACCGCGACGCCGGACAGCGCAATGAAGCCGACCGCCGCAGAAATGGACAGCGGGATGTCCCGCAGCCACAGCGCGACGATGCCGCCGGTCAGGGCAAAGGGAATGCCGGTGAACACGATGAAACCGTCATTCATGTTGCCGAACATGGCGAACAGCAGGACGAACACCAGCAGCAGCGACACCGGCACCACGATCTGCAGCCGCTCGGTCGCGGACTGCAGGTTCTCGAACTGACCGCCCCAGACCATCCAGTAGCCGGTGGGCACCTGCACCTGCTGGCCGATCATTTGCTGCGCCTCGGCCACGAAGCTGCCCAGGTCCCGTCCGCGCACATTCGCGCTGACAACGATGCGTCGCTTGCCGTTTTCGCGGCTGACCTGGTTGGGACCCGGGGCCGTGGTGAAGTCCGCCACTTCACTCAGCGGGATGAATCGCCGGATGCCATCCGATCCAACCGGCAGCGGAATGGGCAGGCGCTTGAGCGCCTCCACATCCGATCGCAGCGCTTCCGGAAGGCGCACCAGAATGCCGAACCGGCGATCGCCTTCAAACAGGATGCCGGCATCACGTCCGCCAACGGCAATCGCCAGCGTGTCCTGCACGTCCTGCACATTCAGTCCGTAGCGGGCCGTCCGATCACGGTCCACCGTCACGCTCAGCATCGGCAGGCCGGTGGTCTGCTCCACATTGACCTCGGACGACCCCTGGATGCCCTGCAGCAGACCCCGGATCTTCTCGGCGGTGGCATTGAGCACCTCCATGTCGTCCCCGAAGATCTTCACCGCCACATCGGACCGCACGCCGGAGATCAGCTCGTTGAAGCGCAGCTGGATGGGCTGGGAGAACTCGTAGTTCTGTCCGGGCAGTTTCGCGACCTCGGCCTGCACCGCAGCCAGCAGCTCGTCCCGGGTGCGCCGGGGTTCCGGCCACTGGTCCTGCGGTTTGAGCATCACATAGCCGTCCGAGATGTTCGGCGGCATTGGATCGGATGCGATCTCGGCCGTCCCGGTGCGGGCGAATACACGCTCGATTTCCGGGAACCTGGCCTTGAGCGTCGATTCGAGCTGCTGCTGCATCTCCAGCGACTGCGTCAGACTGGTGCCGGGAATGCGCAGCGCCTGGATCGCGAAGTCTCCTTCATTCAGGCTGGGAATGAATTCGCTGCCCATGCGGGACGCCAGCAGACCGGCCAGCACCACCATCACCGCCGCAAAGGTCAGCACCACCGCCTTGGCGCCCATCACAGAGCGCAGCATCGGCTCATAGGCCTGACGGGCCCAACGCATCAGGCGGTTGTCCTTCTCGGCCACCTTGTCGCCGATGAACAGGGCCACGGCGGCCGGCACAAAGGTGACCGACAGGATCATGGCACCCACCAGCGCGATGACCACGGTGAAAGCCATCGGGTGGAACATCTTGCCCTCTACGCCGGCCAGCGCAAAGATCGGCAGATAGACGATCATGATGATCAGCTGCCCGAACAGCAGCGGCCGCCGCGCCTCCTGCGCCGCGAGGAACACCTCATGGAAACGCTCCGCCCGGGTGAGCAGGCGGCCCTTGTGTTCCTGCGCTTGCGCCAGTCGGCGGACGCAGTTCTCCACGATGACGACGGCCCCGTCGATGATGATGCCGAAGTCCAGGGCACCCAGGCTCATCAGGTTGGCGCTGACTTTCTGGTTCACCATGCCGGTGAAGGTGAACAGCATCGACAGCGGGATCACCAGGGCCGTGAGGAGCGCCGCGCGGATGTTGCCCAGGAAGAGGAACAGGATGGCAATGACCAGGACCGCGCCTTCGATCAGGTTCTTCTTGACCGTCGCGATCGCCTTGTCCACGAGTTTCGTGCGGTCATACACCGTCACTGCCTGCACGCCCTTGGGCAGGTTGGCGTTGATCTCCTCCATCTTTCTGGCGACGGCCTGCGCCACCGTGCGGCTGTTCTCGCCGATCAGCATGAAGACGGTGCCCAGCACCACCTCGCGGCCGTTGTCGGTGGCGCCACCGGTGCGCAGCTCGCGGCCGATCTCAACCGTCGCCACATCCTGCACCCGCACCGGCACGCCGCCCACATTGCGCAGCACGATGTTGCCGATGTCCGCCACCGAGCGAACCTGGCCCGGCGCGCGGATCAGGTACTGCTCACCGCGGCGCTCGATATAACCGGCACCGACGTTGGCGTTGTTGCGATCCAGCGCCGCGACGACATCGCTGAGTATGAGGCCGTAGGAGGAGAGCTTGGAGGGATCCGGGGCGACGTGGTACTCCTTGGCATAGCCGCCGATGGAGTTGATCTCCGTGACGCCAGTCACGTTGCGCAGCTGCGGCTTGATGACCCAGTCCTGGATCTCGCGCAGGTCCGCAGGCGTGTAGGGATCGCCGCTGGGCTTCCTGGCGCCGGGCTCGCTTTCGACGGTCCAGAGATAGATCTCGCCGAGGCCGGTGGAGATCGGCCCGATGTTGGGCGTCACGCCCTCGGGCAACTGGTCGCGGGCAGCTTGAATCCGCTCATTGACGAGCTGCCGGGCGAAGTAGATGTCGGTGCCATCCTGGAAGATGACGGTGACCTGGGACAGTCCGTAGCGGGACAGCGAGCGCGTCTGCTGCAGGCCGGGCAGGCCGGCCATGACCGTCTCGATTGGATAGGTGACGCGCTGCTCGGTCTCCAGCGGTGAATATCCGGGCGCGCCGGTGTTGATCTGCACCTGGACGTTGGTGATGTCGGGCACGGCGTCGATCGGCAGCTTCTGATAGCTGAAGACGCCGAGCGCGGCCATGCCGACCACGGCCAGCATGACCAGCCATCGCTGCTCGATGGCAAAGCGGATGATGCGTTCAAACATGGTGCTTCATCCTGTCAGTGGGCGTGGGACGCGGTGGACTTGCCCAGCTCCGCCTTGGCGATGAAGCTGCCGACGGCGATGTAGGAAACGCCGGCCTTGATGCCCTGGACGATCTCCACCCGCTGGCCGTCGGTCCGGCCCACCTGGACCGGCTGGGCGATGAACCCGGTGGCAGTCTTGACGAAGACCACCGGCTTGTCTTCCACCGTCTGGACGGCGTCCGTCGTGACCGTGATGGGCGCCTCGAAGGAATCGCGCTTCATCTCGACATTCACGAAGAGGCCGGGGCGCCACGCAGCGTTGGGGTTCTGCAGGGTCACGCGCGCCTGAGCGGTGCGGGTGGATTCGCCGATCAGCGAGCCGACATAGGCCACCTTGCCCACCGCCGACTGCTCAAACGCCGTGGCGCGGACGGTCACGCTGTCCCCGACCCGCACCAGGGGTAAGTCCTTGGCGGGCACACTGATCTGGGCCCACACGGTCCGCAGGTCAGCCACGGTGAACACATTGGCATCCTCGCGCACCTGCTCGCCCAGAGCGATGTGCTTTTCAACGATGGTGCCGTCGAACGGCGCACGCAGTTCATACCGGTTGAGGGAGCCGCTGCTGACCGTGGCGCCGACCGCCTGAAGCTTCTGCCGCGCATTCGTCACGGCAATCTCGGCTTCCTGCATGGCCTGCTCGGCCACCTGCACATCCTGCTGCGGAGAGATCCGGGCTTCGAAGAGGCTCTTCTCGCGCTCGTACGTCGTCCGCGCCAATTGCAGGCGCTTCTGCGCCGCCTGCAGTTCGGCACGCTGATCGGACACGGTGGGGCTGTTCAACACCGCCAGCACCTGCCCTTTGCGCACCGTCTGACCCAGCGCCACCGGCACTGACTCCACCACGCCGGGCACCCGGGGCACGACGTGGGCCGTGGTGTCCTCATTGAATGTCACCTCGCCGGGCAGCTGGTAGGTCGCGGTGAGCGTGGCGGGCTTCGCCGCTTCCACCACGATGCCGGCCGAGGTCTGCTGCTCGGGTGTGAGCGAAATGCTCCCTTCGTGTTCTTCCTTGCCGGCTTCCATACCGGCTTCCTTGTGATGCTCGCCGTCGGCGTGCGCCTTGGCATCAGCGTGGCCGCCCTTGGCACTCGCGGTTTTGGCGTCATCGTGGTGCTCACCGTCGCCATGGCCTTCGGCTTCTTCGTGCGCATGAGACGCTTCACCGGAGGATTTGCCGGCGAAGGTCATGATGCCCACACCGGCCATCACACCCAGCGCCAGCACCACCGCAATGGCGACCGCCTGCTTCTTCGGCACGCGGGGGCGCGATGGCTCTTTGGAATCGTTGTTGAAATTCATCGGGAAACTCGTATTCGTTGCGTGGGTCAGGGACGGACGTCGGCGGTGCCGAGCCGACGGTCCATCTCCGCCAGGAGACGGTGGGCCTGTGACAGAGCCGTGAAGTACTGACCGCGCGCCTGCAGGAAGGTGCGCTGCGCATCCAGCACGTCGAGGAAGCCGAACTTCCCGAGCTCAAAGCCGCGGCGGGCGGCGTCATAGGCGGTCTGGGCGCCGGGGAGCACCTCCCGGCGCAAGGCCTCAATCTCATCCGTGCGGGCCCCGAGCTGGTCCGCCGCCTGCATCACCTCCGCTCGCAGCCGGAGCTCTTCCGCCTGGGCCAGGGCCTGCGCCGCGTCACGCTTGCGGAGCGCCTGGAACTGGGCGCCCTGATTGCGGTCGAACAGCGGAATCGGAATGGACACGCTGATCAGCGGCTGGGTACGGCCGACCTCCGGCGCACGCTGCGCGCCCAGGCCGATGGTGACATCCGGAACGCCGCGCGCCCGCTCCAGGTGGAGGGCCGCCTCGGCCCGTTGCACGTCCATCTGCGCGCGCCGGAGCAACGGCGACGTCTGGACGCGCTCAGCCAGCGTTCCGGGGTCCGGCAGTCGCGGCAGGGCGTCGGGCGTTCCATCCACACGGGTGATGGCGCCCTGCGGTTCCCCAATGACGGCACTCAGCGCCTTGAGCGCGGCGGCAAGATCCGCCTGGGCCTGACGCCACTCGATGCGAGCCGTCGAGGCCGCCACCCGCGCGCGGGTTTCCTCGACGGGAGAGACCTTCCCGGCGGTCACGCGGCGGGAGACCGCATCGGCGCCGCTGGCGGCGATCGATTGCGAGGCCTCGGCCACCTGCACCCGCTCCTGGGCGATCAGCACGTCGAAGAAGGCCTGAATGGTGGAGGCGCGCACGTCGGCGCGCTGCGCCTCCAGGGTCAGAGCGGCCACATCGCGATCCCGCTGGGCCAGTTCGACACGAGCCGCCCGTTTGCCGCCGAGTTCGAGCGTCTGGCTCAGCGTCATTGACGTGGTGCGGGTGGCCTTGCGGGTGTCCTCGGTACTCAGGCCGAGGGTCGGATTGGGGGCCAGACCCGCCTGACGGATGGCGCCCTCATTCGATTCAAGCTCCAGCCCATAGGCGCGGAGCACCGGACTCTGCCGGAGAGCGGTCCGGACCGCCGCTTCCAGCGTCAGACCAGTGAGGGGAGACTGGGCCAAGGCGCCCAAAGGGAATTGGAACAGCGCCGCGCACACCAGCGGCACAAACAGACTGCGCATCGAAAACTCCAGGGTTGTGGAAACAACTCGAGGGATTCGACGACAGCAGCGCGGCACACGCCGCGAAGGAGAGGATGAGGGACGACCCCGCTGCTATCGCCGATCAGGCGATGCGCCAGTTGGGGCGTTCGGGGTGGTCCGGGGCGCGGGTGGAGAAGCGCGGCGCGGTGAGCGGCGCAAGTACCTGCGCGACCAGCACGGGCAGGGCCGTCACCACGCCGGGGACGGACTTGGCCGCACTCAGATGGCAGGTGCCGCAGTCGGTGTCCAGCGCCAGCTTGCTGGGTGACTTCGCTGGAGGCTCCGCCGCGGGTTCGCCGGCAGATGTCTGGGTGGACTTGGCGGACTCTGCGGAAGACGGAGACGCATCCGCGGCACCATCCCCTGCGGCAGTCACGTGCTTGTGCCCGTGATGGCCCACATGCCGGGCACTGGCGGCGCTCTCATGCCCGCAATAGCTGGCGGCCACACTCCAGGTGAACTGGAAGGGCAGCAGAACCAGCAGGAGGATGGAGAGCCAGCGGCGCATGGATCGGCATTCTAGGCAGATCGCGTCGCCGTGCAATCGGGCGGGTGTGAGACCCCTCACGGGTTTTGCTGCGACTTCTTCACCAGCGTGAGGCGCTGAGCCGGCGGCAGCGCCTTCTTGCGGCGCTTTTCTTCATAAGCCGCGGCGTCAGCGGCGGCAATGAGGTCCGACAACTTCGTCCCCCCCAGGGACGTCGAGAATCCAAGCGAGGCACCGACCCGCACACGTTGCTCGCCCAATGCAATGGGCTCCGCAATGGCGTCTCCCAGGCGCTGGCAGACCTGGGTCGCGGTGTCTTCCTGAGAAACACCGGTCAGCACGACGACGAACTCGTCGCCCCCGACGCGTGCGATCAGATCGTCGTCCCGACATTCCCGCGTCAGGCGTTGCGCAATGGTCCTCAGCACCTCGTCACCGCCATGGTGACCGTGAGCATCATTGACCGGCTTGAAATCGTCCAGATCAAAAGCCACCACCGTCAGCGCCGCGTCGGCCAGCCGGGCGAACTTGTGTTCCAGTGCGCGGCGGTTGAAGAGGCCCGTCAGGGGATCACGGTCGGCGGTGCTGCGCAAATCGCCGATGCTGGCATGGCCGCGGCGGAACAGCACGGCCGCGTATCCCGTGCTCCAGATGAGAAACGTCGCCAGCAACAGCGCAGCCACGCCAGCCATCCATTGCAGCCGGCGGTATTCGGCGGCCCGTTCCTTGCTGCGCTGGTCGAGCAGCGTGCGTTCGGAGGCTTCCATGGCGGCCAGCGCATGACGCAGGTCCTTGGCCGAGTCCTGCCGGGCGCGAAAGCGCAGACTGGCTTGCAGCGCCTGCAGGCCGTCCCGTTCCGCAATGACCAGGATGCTGCGGGTCCAACCCACCACTTCGGCGGCTTCCGCCTTCAGGACGAAGGCGCGTTCGGCCTGCTCCGGGCTTTCGCTCACCAGGGCCTGCAGGCGCTCCGCGCCTTCAAGGGCGGCGCGGTTGCTGTCCCTCACCTGATTGAGCGTCTCTGGCTGGGGCGACAGCGCGTAGTTGCGAATGGCGAGACCGCCGCGCAGGAGGCTGATGCGCAGGGTGTCGATCTCGTCCAACACCTGCTGGGTGTGTTCCACCCAGAGGTTGGCGCGATAGAAGTCGCGCGCGCCCTGATAGAGCAGCGAGCCGCCGCCGGCCACGAGCAGGAGAGCAAAGAGTTGGGTCAGCAGCAGCAGGCGCCCGATGGGGCGAAGGACCTGGAGGTCCCCGTGCTGATCTTGAGATGAGGGTTTCAAGGTGTCCGGGTGGGCGAAGAACTACTCGCCGATCCAGAACGCGCGGGAGCCACGCGTCAGGGCGAACGCATGGGCGACATCATGCCGGGAAACGTCGATGGCATCGATGTTTGATGGCCGGGATTCGGGTACTAATTTGCCAATTGTCTCGCCGCGCTTGCCTACACTCCGGGTCATGGCCCTCCAGTACCGCACCATCCCCGTCACCCCGTTCCAGCAGAACTGCAGCATCGTCTGGTGCGACGTCACCCAGGACGCGGCGGTGATCGACCCGGGTGGGGAAGTCGCGCGGCTCAAGGCCGCGGCGCAATCGCTGGGCGTGACGATCAAGGCCATCTGGCTGACGCATGCGCACATCGACCATGCCGGCGGTGCAGGCCAGTGGGCGCGGGAAGATGGACTGCCGATCATCGGGCCGCACCAGGGCGATCTGTTCTGGATCACCGGCCTGCCGCAGCAGTCCGCCATGTTCGGCTTTCCGCCGGCAGAGCCGTTCACCCCCACCCGATGGCTGGAGGACGGCGATACCGTCACCATTGGCGAAGAAACACTCACGGTGCGCCACTGCCCCGGCCACACGCCAGGCCACGTGGTGTTTCATTCGGCGCAAGCCAGCCGGTGCTTTGTCGGCGACGTGCTGTTTGCGGGCAGCATCGGCCGCACCGACTTCCCGGGCGGCCATCATGAAACGCTGATCCACTCCATCACCGAGCGGCTGTGGCCGATGGGGGACGACACCGTGTTCGTCCCTGGTCATGGTCCCGAGAGCACCTTCGGGGAGGAGCGACGGACCAACCCGTTTGTGGGCGGCCGTTACGGCTGAGGGGCTCAGCGGTTGGCGGCCCCTTGCGGCGGCGAGAACCGCTGCGAGGGCTTGTCCGCACGCTGATACAGCCCCTCCACCTTCGGCAGGTTGCGCCGGATGTCCTGAATCCGCGTCGGGCCCGAGGGGTGGGTGGACATGAACTGCGGTGGCGCGCCCTGAGAAGCCTTGGCCATCTTCTCCCACAGCGAAATGCCCGCCTCGGGGTTGTAGCCGGCCCGCGCGGCCAGCTCCATACCGACGAGGTCCGCCTCGGATTCGTCTTCCCGGCTGAACCGCAGCTTCAGCAGTTCGCCGCTCAGACCCACCACCGTGCGGCCGACATCGCCCAGGCCGAAGATCGACGAGACCAGGTCCGCGCCGATGTTGGTGGCGGCGGATTTGCCCATCCGCTCCCGCGCATGCTCGCGTAGCGCGTGGGCGATTTCATGGCCCATCACCATGGCGACTTCGTCGTCGGTCAGCTGCAGCTTGCGCAGGATGCCGTCGTAGAAGGCGATCTTGCCGCCTGGCATGCAGAACGCGTTGATCTCGGCGGTCATCAGAAGGTTCACCTCCCAGCGCCACTGGTCGGCGCGCCGGTTCCAGTTGCCGGTGAGCGGGATGATGCGCTCGGAGATGAAACGCAAGCGCTGCACTTGCGGGTCGCCGGAAGCTGCCAACACCCGCTTCTGCTGCGCTTCCTTGAGCATCTGGGCGTACTGCTGCTGACCCGCCGCTTCCACCTGTTCGGCGGACACGAGCTTGGTCGCCCAGCTTTCCTTGCCAACCTCCACCCCTTCTCTGGCCCAGGCCGGCACCAGGGCCAGGCCGCCGGCGGCGCCCAGCAGCCGGGTGAACATTCGGCGGGAGGTCTTCACCGAGCCGGCCGTCGTCGGGGCGGGCGCGTGCCGGTCACCGCAGGTGCAGTGACCAAAGCCGTGTGACGGGGCCTGTGTGAGGGACGGCTGACCGTCCGTGCGGAAATCAACTTCATCCATGGGCAACATTCTAGGGACGCTGTGAGCCGCTTCTCGCCGTCCAACCGCGCGCGAGGGCCGGTTTCCTCTGAAGGAGGGACGCGGGGCCCCCACGCCTCGGGAGGAATTCCCACCTATGTGCGTTAGCGGACAACCCAAAAGTGCAGGGGTTTTCGAGGGAGGCGACAATACCTCTCTTATGTCCCAGCCGCCTTCCTCCTCCCCTCTCGTGATCGACAGCAGCCCGGTGGGCGCGGTCTCGTCTCCGTTGGACAGCCAACAATTCCGGGCTGCGCTGGGCATGTTTGCCACGGGCGTGACCATCGTGACGGCACGCGGGGATGACGGCACGCTGGTGGGCCTGACCGCCAACTCCTTCAATTCGGTCTCGCTGACACCGCCGCTGGTGCTGTGGAGCCTGGCCAAACGGGCGGGCTCGATGCCGGTGTTCAGCCGGGGCTCGCATTACGCGATCAACATCCTGGCGGCGGACCAGAAGGATCTGGCTCAACGCTTCGCCACCCGTGACATCGATCGCTTCGCAGGCGTTCGCTGGCGGGAAGGCTGCGGCGGCGCGCCGGTGCTGGAAGGCTGTGCGGCGGTGTTTGAATGCGCCAACCGCAGCCAGTACGAAGAAGGCGACCACGTCATCTTCGTGGGTGAGGTGGAGGCTTGCTCCCGCATGGAGATGGCGCAGCCGCTGATCTTCCACGGCGGCCGGTACTACACCGAGCTGCCGATCTGAAACGGGCTGCGGGCGCTCGCCTTAGCCGGCCTCAAGGCTACCGATTGACCGGATCCGTCAGAGCGCTGTCGGATCAATGTCGGACCTTGTCCGGCGGTGTCAGGCGTTGCGCCCCACCGGCCAGAAGCTCGGGAAGCGGTTGATGCGCGGCCAGCGCATCGCCATGAGCAGCACGGTGAGCAGCACCGAGGCCGTCAGCAACAGGGTCGGGGTCAGGTAAACGCCGGACTGCATCCAGAAGGCCAGGCAGAAGGCCGCACCCATCGTTCCGGCCACAAGGATCAGCGTCAGCGCTGGGGGCGTCTCCTCCTGAACTGCCCAGTTGCGCCACTGCAAAACACCCATGGGCAAGACGAGCGCCGCATACCCCACGGCCAGATAACGCCAGATGGACGTGGCGTCGGCGCCACCTTTGAGTCGGTCTGCCAGCGCCAGAAGACCAGACATCAACAGGAGGGCCGCGCTCCAGCTCAGCGCGTGGACCGCCATCTGTCGAAGCGCCAGCTGCCGATTCATTGCTTGTCCACGGGGCATCCCTGGCAACATCACAAGCAGGGTCTGCTCTCGACGACGCCGGAGCAATGACGCGCTCGTGACGGCGACCAGCGGATTCATCAGCATCGCCAGATACGAAAAAGCGAACGACTGCGTGACGATGCCGCTGATCTCATGTCCGTCCGGGCTCACCAGCATGGCAACGATCAGCGCGAGGGCCACCGCCCCGCTGATGAGGACCACCGCCCCCAGCACCGAAGTCCAATGCGCCTGCGGGCCGGACGCCATTTCCACCCGCGCCATGACGGACCGGAGGGTCGGCCGGGCGTCGCGGATGAGCTTGTTCAGCCAAAAAGAGCGCAACCATCCGAAGGCGCGTTCCATCGTCTCGATGACAGGCTGCGCCCAGTGGGGGCTGGCGTCTGATCCTTCCGTCGCCCTGGATTTTTCCAGGAGGACTTTGCGCACCTTTGAATGGCGCGCCCAACTGCGCACATGGGCCGGTCCGCCCGACTGGAACAGATGCCACAGCAACGCGCCCACCATCACGAGCACAAATGCCGCCATGGACGCCGGCTGATCCTGGTAGATCTCCATCACCCGCTGCCTGGCTGCCAAGCGCAGTGGCGCCGGCATGGCACCACCGACCAGCGAGCTCAGCACCCACCCGACCACCCACAGCGCAGGCCAGCGAACGATCACCGCCAGCACAGCGCAGGCCAGCGACGACAGGGCCAGCGCCGCGGGGAAGCTCCATTGCAGCGGAGAGATCGACAGCATCCAGGCGCTGGGCAGCACACTCACGCAAAAGCCGCCGACGGCCAGCTCCCGCAACATGCGGAGCTGCCCCGGCAGCAGGCGTGCAGCGAAGGGATGGTTCTGGCGTTGCAGTGCGGCGAAATAGCCGGCCCAGAGAATGCCCAGGCCGACGACCACGACGAACTCGACGGTCGGCAGCAGCGCATTCGACGCCGTCACGGCCACGAGCGCAATGATCGCGAGCTGGAGGAACAGCACCACCGGCACGGTGTATCGGACCCGATGGAGCCACACGCGCAGCACGGCGCCATAACCTGGGAGGCGTGCTGGGCCCACCGGTGCCAGGGCGTGCGCGATCATTGCGCCAGCTCCACAAAGAGGTCTTCCAGGCCCAGGGCTTCACAGCGCAGGCCTGGCTGTGATTCGGGCAAGGTGCCTTCGGGAAAGCGGACGATCCAGTGGTGTGTCGCGCCCGATGCGCGGCGACTGAGCACCTGCGCGCGGCCGGCCTGGACGATGTCGCGCAAGGCAGCTTCTTCACCAACCAGCAGCCGCACTTCGTCCGCCAGCTGGTCTTGCGGCGCCTGCAATGCGATCTTGCCGCGGCTGAGGAAGGCAATGTTGAAAGCCACACGCTCCAGGTCGGAGAGGATGTGGGTGGAGAAGACCACCGTCGTGCCGCGGTCCAGCACCTGCTCCACCAGCTCCCGCAGGAAGTCGCGTCGGCCCAGCGGATCGAGACTGGCGACGGGTTCGTCCAGCACCAGCAGGTCCGGCTCGTGGGCCAGGGCGCGGATGATGGAGAGCCGTTGCTGCTGGCCCTGCGACAGCCGCCCAATGCGGCGGTGGGTCGGGATCTCCCATCGGGACATCAGCCCCTGCACCTTGGCCTCATTCCATTTGGGATAGAAGCTGCGGAAGTAGCGCAGCAGCTGGTCCGGCGTGAAGTCCTCGAAGAGATCGGACTGCTGCGGCACATAACCGAGCCGGGCGCGGAGGGCATCGGACGGTTGCAGGGCAGGTTCTCCGAAGAGCTGGACCTGTCCGGCACCCGGTTCGCGCAGGCCCAGCAGCGTTTCGAGGAGGGTCGTTTTGCCGGCTCCATTGCGGCCGAGAAGACCGACGACCTGCCCCGGCTGGATCAGCCAATCCAGGCCATTCAGCACCGGGCCGTGGCCTTTGAAGTCCAGGTGCAGCCCCATGGCGCGCACGGGTGGCTGCCCCAGGGCTTCAACGGGGGTGGCGTGGGCGGCGTCGAGCATCAGGGTCTGCGTCATGAGGTCTCTCCCGGGGTCTTCAACAGGCTCTTGAACAGGGCCAGCACCTGGTCTGGCGGCAATTCGAGCTGGCGGGCTTCTGCAGCTGCCTTCTCCAGCGCGGGGCGCAGCAGCTCCACCCGCGAACGGGTGCGCAGCGCCTTCTGGTGATGCGAGGCAACGACCATCGGCAAACCGCGACGGCGCTCGACCAGGCCTTCAGCTTCCATGAGGCCAAAGGCTTTCGAGATGGTCATGGGGTTGACCGCCAGGGCCTGGGCGAGCTCACGGACCGAGGGGATCTCCTCACCGGCGACCAGCTGCCCGCTGGCAATGCGGCGGCGCATCTGCTCGACGAGTTGTCGGTAGATGGGCTCTGGGGAGCCAGGATTGACGGTGAAGAAGAGGTCGGCGGGCATGGGGTCGTGTGCGTGTATTGGTACAGTAATACACGTGCGGCAAGAGATCAAGGGGTGGTGGGTTTTCCTTGATCTGCGGCGTGGGGGCGTGACATGCGCGCTTTCGACGGGCACGGCCCTACAGCTATACCGGCCAAATCTCTCTGAGGAACCTCCTTCAGGCTGTGCTCCTCGTATGGGAAACCTCAATGGGTCCAGCCTAGTGGCTTTCGCTGTAGGTCCGATAGTCGACCACCTGCGATCCGTCACGCGTCTTCAGACGCACGGTCTTTCCTTCTGGATCTTGGTAGGTGATGTCCTGGAATTGCACGTCGTCCAGCCCAGCATCGAGAACCTTCTGAGCCAGTTCGTCCGTGACCATCAAGTGGCCTGACCAGCGCGAGATGAAGAGCGGTGAGTACAGGGTCGCGTCTTCGCGAAATGTGAAAGTCAACGGTGCATAGCGAATGGGTTCGAGCGGCGTGGGCGGCAGTTGCTGAATCAACCCGGTTTCCGCGGAGGCTGTTTGGTTTAAGTCAGGCCATTACGGCGGAGTTCTGACTGGCGAGTTGCCGATAGTAGTTTGCCTCG
>NZ_JACHXO010000007.1 GCF_014192155.1 Roseateles terrae
CATTCATTTTCCGTGAGCGTCTAAAGATTTAACCTTCTCAGGTTGCCTCTATTCAGACGCCCACGCTTATTGGCTGTAAATTTTTAAAGATCATCGAAGCGGCCAGGCCGTCTTCGTTGCGTCGCTGTCGTCGTTTTGTTTACGTCGTCAGCAGCGCAGAAGCGAGATTATGAATCATTCTTTCTGATTTCGTCAAGCAGTCAGTGCAAATTATTTTTTACGCTGACTGCGAGAGACTCATCACGAAGATCAATCACTCACCACCTTCAAGCGCTTTTTCACTCTTGCATATTGCAAACCGGAAACCGCACCTGAGGGTGTCGCTGTTCGGCCGGGGCTTGAACCCAACCGGTCAACTTGTGTTCAGAACTTGTTCAGAACGTTTGTTGATCAGCGAAGCCTTAGACTGTAGCACAGCAAATTCTGCGGACACAACTGCCGCAGTGAGATATTGGCGATATTCGCCCAGTGCTAGAGATGCGTCGCCGCCGAAGCCCACCCCACCTCCGCCGCAGCCCCCGCCGGCGTGGTGCCCGAGCCGCGGGGGCGCCTCCCTGAGATGCAGCGCCCTCCCCCCGCACTGTCCAAAAAGAAAGGGCCCGCCAAGGCGGGCCCTTTCAGGTGAGTCCATCCACGCGGGCAACCAGGTGGCGCCGCGTGCCGCGCCGTCAATCCTCCTGGAAGGCTTCCTCGCGCTTATTCTTGATGGAGGGCAACATCACCACCACCACCATCAGCGCCGCAGCGATCAGCAAACCGGCCGACAGCGGGCGTGTCATGAAGGTGCTCCACTCGCCCCGGGACAGCAACAGCGCCCGGCGCAGGTTCTCTTCCATCATGGGGCCCAGGATGAAGCCCAGCAGCAGCGGCGCAGGTTCGCAGCTCAGCTTGTAGAACAGGTAGCCCACCACCGCGAAGCCGGCGGTCATGTACACGTCGAAGTTGTTGTTGTTCAGCGTGTAGGTACCAATACAGCAGAACACCACGATCGCCGGGAACAGGAAGCGGTAGGGCACGGTCAGCAGCTTGATCCAGACGCCGATCAGCGGCAGGTTCAGAATGACCAGCATCAGGTTGCCCACCCACATCGACGCAATCAGCCCCCAGAACAGTTCCGGATTGCTGGTCATCACCTGCGGACCGGGCTGGATGCCCTTGATCGTCATCGCGCCCACCATCAGCGCCATCACCGCATTGGGCGGAATGCCCAGGGTCAGCATCGGGATGAACGAGGTCTGTGCACCGGCGTTGTTGGCGGATTCCGGTCCCGCGACGCCCTGAATGGCGCCCTTGCCGAATCGGCTCGGATCCTTGGCGACCTTCTTCTCCAGCGTATAGGCCGCGAACGATGCCAGCAGCGCACCGCCCCCGGGCAGCACGCCCAGCAGCGAACCGAGCGCCGTACCGCGCAGCACGGCCGGCCAGGCGTCGTGAAAGTCCTGCTTGGTGGGCCACAGACCCTTCACGCTCTTGGTGAAGACTTCCCGGTGTTCCGCCGGCTGACCCAGGTTGGCGATGATTTCACCGAACCCGAAGATGCCCATGGCGATCACCACAAAGTTGATGCCATCGGTCAGTTCAGGAATGTCGAAGGAGAAGCGCGGCGTGCCGGAGATCACATCGGTGTTGATCTGCCCCAGCAGCAGACCCAGCACGATCATCGCAATGGCCTTGAGCAGCGAGCCGGAGGCCAGCACCACCGCACCGATCAGCCCCAGCACCATCAGCGAGAAATACTCCGCCGGGCCGAACTTGAAAGCCAGCTCCGTCAGCGGCGGCGCAAAGGCCGCGATGATGACGGTGCCCACACAGCCCGCGAAGAAGGAGCCCAGGCCGGCCGCCGCCAGCGCCGAGCCGGCGCGCCCTTGACGGGCCATCTGGTAGCCGTCGATGGCGGTCACCACCGAAGACGACTCCCCTGGCACGTTGATCAGAATGGCGGTCGTCGAACCGCCATACTGCGCGCCGTAATAGATACCGGCCAGCATGATCAGGGCGGGCGTCGCATCCAGCGAATAGATGGACGGCAGCAGCATCGCGATGGTGGCCACCGGCCCCAGGCCAGGCAGCACACCGATCAGGGTGCCGAGCACCGCGCCGCCAAAGGCATACAGCAGGTTGGTGAGGGTCAGGGCTGTCTGAAAGCCCAACATCAGGTTATTGATCAGATCCATGCGCGACTCCTCAACCGCCGAGGAAGGTTGGCCACACCGGGATCACGAGGCTCAATCCCTTGACGAAAATCGCCCAGCTGCCCACGGTGAGCACGACGCTGCTCAGAACGGCATCACGCCAGCGGAATTCATCGCTGGCCATGGACGACACAATGATCAGCACCGGCAGCGTGATCGCCAGACCCAGACGGGGCAGTGCGAAGCCGAACAGCGCAATGGCGCCGACGACGATCAGCAGCGGACGCCAGGCGATCGACCCGATGGGCTGGCCGCCTTCCGATTCGATGGTGAGCGCCTTGAACAGCACTGCGGCTCCCAGCAGTGCCAGCAGCACGCCCAGACCGAAGGGGAAATAACCGGGCCCGGGACGGGCCGAACTGCCAAAGCTGTAGTGGATCAGGGAACCGCTCGCAAACGCGACACCAACGATCACAAACAACAGCCCTGACCAGAAGTCGCGCTGACTCTTGATCTTCATTCGAGGGACCCTCTAGAGGCTTGAATGGCGGCGATTCTAGGGATCGGCGGTGCCCCGCCGTCTGTGGTTTCCACGTAAAACGGCGAGCGGTCGGCGCCCTGGGGAAAACACCCACGGTGCAGCGCCCCGGCGCGGCGCTGTCGCCTCGGTACTGTCGCCTCGGTACTGTCGGCTCAGTCCTGTTGGCTCAGTCCCGTCGATTCACCCCTGGTGTTCCCACGTCGGCGTGCTGCGCAGCACTTCATCCATCGTCGTCAGCCCTTCAGCGACCTTCATCGCCCCGCCCAGCCGCAGCGGCCGCAGGCCTTCCTGCACCGCCTGGCGGCGCAGCGCCGTCATGTCGGTGTGGGGGTGCAGATGCCGGCGCACCGTGTCGGACAACATCAGCAGCTCATACAGGCCCGCTCGGCCACGGAAGCCGGTGTTGCGGCAGTCCAGGCAGCCCACCGGCTTGTAGGGTTTGACGCCGCCGCTCAGGCGCCAGGGCTTGAGGGTGTCGTTGAGTGTGTCCAGGGTCACGTCCGGATCCGGCGCCTTGCAGTTCGGGCACAGCGTGCGCACCAGCCGCTGGGCCAGCACACCGATCACGGTGGCGTCGATCAGATAGTTCGGCACCCCCAGGTCCGTCAGGCGGGTGATGGCCGACACCGAATCGTTGGTGTGCAGCGTGGAGAACACCAGGTGGCCAGTCAGCGACGCCTGGATGGCCATCTCGGCCGTTTCCAGGTCGCGGATTTCGCCCACCATGATGATGTCCGGATCCTGCCGCATCAGCGCCCGCAGGCCCTCGGCAAAGCCGAAGTCGATGGAGGCCAGCACCTGGGACTGGTTGAACGAGGGTTCGATCATTTCGATCGGATCCTCCACCGTGCAGACATTCACCTCATCCGTGGCCAGCCGCTTGAGAGTGGAATACAGCGTGGAGGTCTTGCCCGAACCGGTGGGACCGGTCACCAGGATGATGCCGTGCGGCCTGGACGTCAGCCGGGTCCAGCGCTCCGCATCGTGGGTCGTGAAACCGAGCTGCGACAGATCCTTGACGGCGGTATCCGGATCGAAGATCCGCATCACCATCTTTTCACCGAAGGCGGTGGGCAGCGTCGACAGACGCATTTCCACCTCGTCCCCGGCCGGATTGCGGGTCTTGATGCGCCCGTCCAGCGGGCGGCGCTTCTCCACCACGTCCATGCGGCCCAGCAGCTTGATCCGAGCCGTCATTGCCGCCATCACGGACGGCGGCAGCTGGTAGACCGTGTGCAGCACCCCGTCGATGCGGAAGCGGATCGCGCCCATGTCGCGCCGCGGCTCCAGGTGGATGTCCGAGGCGCGCTGGTCGAAGGCGTACTGCCAGAGCCAGTCCACCACCTGCACGACGCCCTGATCGTTGGCGTCCAGCTGCTTGTTGCTGCGTCCCAGCTCCACCAGCTGCTCAAAGCTGGCGGTCTGGCTGGTCTCCCCGGTCTTGGACGCCGCCCGCACCGAACGGGCCAGGGTGAAGAACTCGGTGGTGAAGCGGCTGATCTCCTGCGGATTGGCCAGCACCAGCTTCAGACGCTTGCGGGTGTGGGATTCAATCTGCGGCACCCAGCCCAGATCCAGCGGCTCGGCGGTGGCCACCGTCACGTCGGTCAGCCCCACCGACACCGGCAGGCAGCGACGCGCCTCGGCATAGTTGGCCGACATCACATCCGCCACCCGGCCGACGTCCACCTTCAGCGGGTCGATGCGCAGGTAGGGCATCTTCAGGCGCCCGGCCAGCCATTCGGTCATGGCCTCCACGTCCATCAACCGGCCGGTATCACTGCGGGCCAGCCCCGCATTGCCCAGGCGCACCAGGGGATGCAGGGCGCTGTTGCCGGCATTGAAGCGCGACTCGGTCTGCCGGGCCTTCTCGGCATCGATCACACCGTCTTCAACCAGCCATTTCAGCAGCACTCGCCAGTCGAGCTTGCCTGCGGGCGCGGTCTCCGGGGCCTTGGCGGCAGTGGGCGTCTTCATGGCTTAATCGCGGATCTGATTGATGATGTTCATCGGCAGCGGGCGCACCAGTTTGAGCCACTTGCGCGCCGGCAGGTCGAAACGGTCTTCGATGAAGGCCGCGCGCCGCTCCAGCTCGTCCCGGTCCGGCACCTCGATGCCGCGGGCGGCCACCACGATGGTGTTGCCCTCTCGCGTGGGGGTCAGGTGCCAGACCTGGTCCGACCCAAATGCGGTGGCGATACGGGCCGCGCTGCGGGAGAAGCTGGCGCTGCGGCCAAACAGGTTCACCGTCATCACCCCGCCGTCAGCCAGGACGGCGCGGCAGTCGCTGTAGAACTGCTGATCGTCCAGCACCGGCGCCGCGGCTTCGTGGTCGTAGAGATCGACATTGAGCACCGCCGCCGACCCCCAGTTCGCCGCATCCGCCACCCAGGCGCCAGCATCCTGGTTCAACACCTGGAAGCGGTCGTCATCGTCCGGCAGGTGAAACCAGTGCCGGCAGGCGCTGATGACCGTCGGATTGATCTCCACCGCGGTGGTCTTCATCTTGAGCTGGCGCCGGGTGAAGCGGCTCAGCGCGCCGGCCCCCAGGCCCAGCTGCACCGCGCGGCCGGCGGTCATCTCGGGCGCCTCGCGCCACAGCATCCAGGCCATCATGCGCTGCACGTACTCCAGCTCCAGCTGGTCAGGCTTTTTCACCCGCATGGCGCCCTGCACCCAGATGGAGTCCAGGTGCAGATACCGCACGCCGTCGAACTCACTCAGCGTCGCCTCGACCCAGTCTGTCTTGTTCTTGTCCCGCTTGTTGCCCACTGCGCCGTCCCGATCTCATGACTGTCAGGCGACCCCACGAGTGGGTCACCCTTGATGTGGCGGGCGCTCGTCGCCGGTCGCATCCAGCGCCCGCCAGGCCCGCAGCTTCTCATCGTAGGGCATCGTATGGGCCGGGCTGGAGGAAGGAAGCACGACAACCCGGTAAACCTTTGCAAGGTCGCCCAGTTGACGGTGTCCAAGACGGCCGGCGGTGCCGCCGTTGAAGCCGATCACCCGCAGCGCCGGCAGTTCCTGCAGCAGCCGTCGCAGGTCGCTGACGGCGGGGTTGCGGATGGCACTGTCCAGACTCCCTTCCCGCTCGGTCTCGGCAATGACATCCCACAGGGCGATGCGCTGGGCCTTCAAGGCCTCCAGGCGCGCGTCATACGGCAGCGTCGCCAGCTCGATGCCGCGCACATCCCCCAGGAGACGCCAGAACTGGTTGCGGGGGTGGCCGTAATACTGCTGCGCCTTGAGGGAGGCGACGCCGGGAAAGCTGCCCAGCAGCAGCCATTCGGCATCCGGGCCCATGACCGGCGCCAGGCCGGACCAGCGCATCAGCGCCCCGCCGCGGCGGCAGCCGCCGGGCCGACGACAGGACCAGGTGCAGGGGCCGGCCCAGGTGCAGGCCCGGCCACAGCCTCGGACCCGGTCACCGCCGCGGATGCCCCCAGGGCCGCCAGCCGCGGCAAGGCCCGCAGGGCGTTGTGCCGAGTGATGCGGGCCGCCTCGTCCACCGACCAGCCCCGCAGCGCCGCCAGATCGGCCCCGATGCGGGGCAATTCGCCCGGCTCATTGCGCATCGACGCACCGGCCGCCCGCTCTTCGGCGGTACGGTAGAGCCACTGCGGGGGGATGTCGGGCGCGTCGGTTTCCGTCACCAGCGCTTCGGCGGGCAGCTCGGCGGCCAGCCGGCGGATCTGCAGGGAGCGGTCGAAGGTGAGGGTTCCACCGAAGCCGAGGCAAAAACCCAGGCCCAGGAAGGCATCCGCCTGCTGCCGGCTGCCATTGAAGGCATGACCGATGCCACCAGTGTCCAGCCCAATGCGGCGCAGGCCCGCCAGCAACTGGTCCGCGCTCCGGCGCACATGCAGGATCACCGGCAGCCGGTGCCGACGCGCCAGCTTGAGCTGCTCCAGATAGAACCACTGCTGCCGCTGCACATCGAGCGACTTGACGAAGAAGTCCAGCCCGATCTCACCGATGGCCACCAGCCGGGGGTCGTCACGATGCGCGGTCAGGGCCTCGTCCAGGGCGGCGATGTCCGCTTCCGTGGCGCGCATCACGTACAGCGGATGGATGCCCAGCGCATAGGCAAACCCATGCGCATGGGCCAGCAGCCGGACGGTGTCGAAGTTCTCCGCCGCGACCGCCGGAATAACAATCTGCTGCACCCCGGCCGCCCGGGCTCGCGCGACCACCGCCGTCCGGTCGATGTCAAATTCCCCGGCGTCCAGGTGGCAGTGGGTGTCGATCCACATGGCTGAGGCCGCTCAGCGGAAAACCACCGTGCGATGCCCGTTCAGCAGCACCCGGTGTTCGGCATGCCACTGGATTGCCCGGGCCAGGGTGACGCATTCCACATCGCGGCCGATCGCCACCAACTGGTCCGGCGTCATGCTGTGATCGATGCGGGCGACGTCCTGCTCGATGATCGGCCCTTCGTCCAGATCAGAGGTGACGTAATGGGCGGTCGCGCCGATCAGCTTCACGCCCCGCTCATGCGCCTGGTGGTAGGGCTTGGCGCCCTTGAAGCTGGGCAGGAAGCTGTGATGGATGTTGATGGCGCGACCTTCCAGGTAGCGGCACATCTGCGGCGACAGGATCTGCATGTAACGCGCCAGCACCACCAGGTCGATCTGCTGCTCTTCGATCACTTCCTGGATGCGACGCTCCTGCGCCAGCTTCTGCTCCTCGCTGGCATGCAGCAGGGGGAAGTGATGGAAGGGAATGTTGTGGGACGCGGCCAGCTGATAGAAGTCCCGGTGGTTGGACACGATCGCCGGAATCTCGATGGCCAGATGGCCGGTCTGCACCCGGAAGAGCAGATCGTTCAGGCAATGCCCCAGCCGCGACACCAGCAGCAGCACCCGCGTCTTGCGATGGGCGTCCACCAGCTCCCAGTCCATCGACAGGCGCTCGGCCAGCGGCTGGAAGGCCGCCCGCAAGGCCTGCACCGGCCGCGGCTCGGCGCATTCGAACTCGATGCGCATGAAGAAGCGGTGGTGGTCCGCATCGCCGTGCTGGGCGGAGGTCAGGATGTTGCCGCCCTGGGCCAGCAGTTCACCGGTGACCGCATGCACGATCCCGGCCTGATCCGGGCAGCTGAGCTTGAGGATGAAACGGCGGGAAGCGCCGGAGGCGTCGGAGGCGGTCGTCATGATGCGCCGATGGTAATTCACCGGCGCGTGCGCCACGGCCGTGCCGGCTGCCGCCCGCCTCGCCATCGGTGAAGCGTGACTGGCAGGATGGTGAACGCCGGGCTGCCGGAGGCGCCCTCAGCCCAGGATCTGCAGCGTCCCGCCCACCAGCCGGCGCTGATGCTGGCACCGCGCCGCCAGATCCTGATCGTGGGTGACCATGACAAAGGCCGTGCCCTGCTCCCGGGCGAGTTCCAGCATCAGGTCGAAGACCGTGCCGGCCGTCGTGCGGTCGAGGTTGCCGGTCGGCTCATCCGCCAGCACGCAGGCCGGGCGCGTGACCAGCGCCCGGGCGATCGCCACCCGTTGCCGTTCCCCCCCCGACAGCTCGCCAGGCCGATGCGCCGCGCGGGACGCCAATCCCACCCGCGCCAGCACCGCCTGGGCCTGTGCCCTCGCCTGCTCCACCGGCACGCGGCGGATACGCAGCGGCATAGCCACGTTGTCCAGCGCGCTGAACTCCGGCAGCAGATGGTGGAACTGGTAGATGAAGCCCAGATGCTGGTTGCGCCACTGCCCCCGGGCGGCTTCGCCCAGTGTCGAGAGTTCGCGACCCATCAGCATCACCCGGCCGGCGCTGGGCTTGTCCAGTCCGCCCAGGATGTGCAGCAGCGTGCTCTTGCCCGAGCCGGAGGCGCCCAGCACGGCCATGGTCTCGCCGGCCTGCACCGTGATGTCCACGCCCTTGAAGACCTGCACATCCAACGGGCCCTCCACAAAACGCTTGCCCAGGCCGAGGCCCTGCAGCACGGGGCCCTGAAGCGCGCCCGTCGGATTCATGCCGGCCTCACTCATAACGCAGCGCCTCCGCCGGTTGCAAGCGGCTGGCGCGCCAGCTCGGATACAACGTCGCCACAAAGGACAGGATCAGGGAGGTCACGGTCACGGGGATGATGTCGCCCCACTGCGGGTCGCTGGGCATGTGGCTGATCAGGTAGATGCTGGCCGGCAGGAAGGTGGTGTGCAGCACCCGTTCGATGAAGGGCACGATCACGTCCAGGTTGTGTGCCACCAGCAGGCCCAGGCCCAGGCCGGACAAGGTGCCCATCACCCCGGCGAGTGCGCCCTGGATCATGAAGACGCCCATCACCGACTTGGGGCTGGCGCCCAGGGTGCGGAGGATGGCGATGTCGGCCTGCTTGTCGGTCACCGTCATCACCAGGGTGGAGACCAGATTGAAGGCGGCCACCGCCACGATCAGGGTGAGGATGATGCCCATGAGGCGCTTCTCCACCTGCACCGCATCGAACCAGTTGGCATTGGTGCGGGTCCAGTCGCGGACCAGGATGTCGCGGGAGAAGCGCTGCTGCAGGTCCTGGCCGACGGCGCGGGCCTGTTGCACATCAGTCAGCTTGAGCTGCACACCGCTGGGGCCGCCGGTGCGGAAGAGCTTGGCGGCGTCGTCCACGTGCACCAGGGCGAGGCCGCTGTCGTATTCATAGTGACCGGCGGAAAACACGCCCACCACATTGAACTGCTTGTAGCGGGGCACCACGCCGGCGGGCGTCAGCTGACCGCTGGGCGCCACGATGGTGATCTTGTCCCCGGCCTGCACGCCCAGCTGGCGGGCCAGCTCCACGCCCAGGATCATGTTCCATTCACCGGCCTTGAGCCGCTGCAGCAGGCCGTCCTTGGCCAGCGAAGCGGCCACCGGCGTCACCGCCGGCTCCAGCGTCGGGTCGATGCCGCGCACGATGGCGCCGCGCATGTCCTCGCCGCGGGCGATCAGCGCCTGCGAGCTGACGAATGGCGCCGCGCCCACCACCGCCGGATTCTCCTTGGCCTTGGCGGCCACCGCCTGCCAGTCGGGCAGTGCTTCGCCGGTGTAGTTCAGCAGTTCCACATGGGCCACGACCGACAGCATGCGGTCGCGCACCTCCTTCTGGAAGCCGTTCATCACCGACAGCACGATGATCAGCGCCGCCACCCCCAGGGCGATGCCGAACATCGACACCCCGGAGATGAAAGAGATGAAGCGATTGCGCCGCCCCCCGCGGCCGGCGCGCGTGTAGCGCCAGCCGACCTGCAATTCATAAGGCCAATTCATAGGGCGTGGATGCTAACAGTGGGTCAATGCGCTTCGTCCCAGTTGTTGCCCACGCCGACCTCGGCGAGCAGGGGCACCTTGAGGGCGGCCACACCGGCCATCAGCGTCGGGACCTCGGACTTGACCCAGTTCAGCTCGTCCTCCGGCACTTCGAAGACCAGTTCGTCGTGCACCTGCATGACGATGCGGGTGCGCTTTTTCTGCTCATCCAGCGCCTGTTGCACCGCGATCATCGCCAGCTTGATCAGGTCGGCCGCCGTGCCCTGCATCGGTGCGTTGATCGCCTGACGCTCGGCGCCACTGCGGCGCGGACCGTTGCCGGAGTTGATCTCGGGCAGCCAGAGGCGCCGACCGAAGACGGTTTCGACATATCCCTTGGCCTTGGCAAACTGCTTGGTGTCGTCCATGTAGGTGCGGACACCGGCAAAGCGGGTGAAGTAGCGGTCGATGTAGTCCTTGGCCGCCTTCTGCTCGATGCCCAGCGACTGGGCCAGGCCAAAGGCGCCCATGCCGTAGATCAGGCCGAAGTTGATCGTTTTGGCGTAGCGGCGCTGCTCCGGCGTCACCGCCTCCACGCCGCCGCCAAAGACTTCCGCCGCCGTGGCGCGGTGCACGTCCTGGCCTTCCTGGAAGGCACGCAGCAGGCCGGGGTCTTCGCTGATGTGGGCCATGATGCGCAGCTCGATCTGCGAATAGTCGGCACTCACGATGCGGTGGCCCGGCGGGGCGATGAAGGCTTCGCGCACCCGGCGGCCCTCCGCCGTGCGGATGGGAATGTTCTGGAGGTTGGGCTCGTTGCTCGAGAGGCGCCCCGTCACCGCCACCGCCTGGGCGTAGGTGGTGTGCACGCGGCCGGTCTGCGGATTGACCATCAGCGGCAGCTTGTCGGTGTAGGTGCTCTTGAGCTTGGACAGCGCCCGGTATTCCAGGATCTTGGCCGGCAGGGGGAAGTCGGCGGAGAGTTTCTCCAGCACCTCTTCGTCGGTGGACGGGGCGCCGGTCGCGGTGCGCTTGACCACCGGCAGACCGAGGCGGTTGAAGAGGATCTCGCCGATCTGCTTGGGTGATCCCATGTTGAAGGGCTGGCCGGCCATTTCATGGGCCGCCTGCTCGGCGGCGACCATGCGCTGGCCGAGTTCGGCACTCTGCGCCTGCAGACGGACGGCGTCGATCAGCACGCCGGTGCGCTCAATGCGCGCCAGCAGCTGCGACACCGGCATTTCCAGCTGCTCGTAGACGAACTTGAGCTTTTCCTCGGCCTCCAGGCGCGGCATGAGCGCGAGGTGGACCTGCAGGCACATGTCAGAGTCTTCGCAGGAATACTGCGCCGCCTTGGTCACCTCGACCTGGGCAAAGGGAATCTGATGGGCACCCTTGCCGCAGAGATCTTCGTAGCTCAGGCCCTTGCGGCCGAGGACGCGGTCGGCCAGGGCTTCCAGGCTGTGACTGCGGTGCGCTTCGAGCACATAGCTTTCCAGCATCGTGTCGAAGACATAACCCGCCACCTGGATGCCATGATTGGCCAGGACGTGGGTGTCGTATTTGATGTTCTGCCCGACCTTGGGACGGGTGGCATCCTCCAGCCAGGGCTTGAGGCGGGTGAGCACCTCGTCCATCGGCAGCTGCACCGGCGCATCCGGGCCTTCGTGGCGCAGCGGCACATAAGCGGCTTCGCCCGGCTTGACGCTGAAGCTGATGCCGACGATGCGGGCCTGCATCGCGTCGAGGGAGTCGGTTTCGGTGTCCAGGGCGGCCAGCGGGGCCGACTGCAGGCGCTGGAGCCAGTCGTCGAAGCGGGGCCAGTCGGTGACGGTTTCGTAGTGCGTTTCGGCCGGCGCGGGGGCTACGGGCGGATCGGCGAAGAGGTCGGACTGGCCGGCGGGCAGGTCCGGTGGGACGGTCGCGCCGTGGCTGGGCTTGCTGCCGCCCAGGCGCCCTTCGAGTTCGCGCTTCCAGGTTTTGAAGCCGTTGCGGTTGTAGAAATCGAGCAGGCCGGCCTCGTCCACCGGCTTGAAGGCCAGGGCTTCGAGTGCGGGCCAGCCGGCCACATGCTCGCAGAGGTCACAGTCGACCTTGACGGTGACCAGCTTGCGTCCCATGGGGAGCCAGTCGAGAGCCTTGCGCAGGTTCTCGCCGGCCACGCCCTTGATCTTGTCGGCGGCGGCAATGACGCCGTCGAGCGAGCCATGTTCCGCAATCCATTTGGCCGCCGTTTTGGGGCCGACTTTTTCAACGCCCGGGACGTTGTCGACGGTGTCGCCCATGAGGGTGAGATAGTCGATGATGCGGTCGGGGGAGACGCCAAACTTGGCCAGCACGCCGGCTTCGTCGAGGCGTTCGTTGCTCATGGTGTTGATGAGCTGGACGTCAGGGGTGACGAGCTGGGCCAGGTCCTTGTCGCCGGTGGAAATCAGCACCTGGTGGCCGGCCTGCGCCGCCACGCGGGACAGGGTGCCGATGCAGTCGTCGGCCTCGACGCCGGGGACGGTGAGGACCGGCCACCCGAGCAGGCGCACGACCTCATGGATGGGCTCGATCTGTTCGCGCAGCGCATCGGGCATGGGGGCGCGCTGGGCTTTGTATTCGGGGTACCACTCGTCGCGGAAGGTGGGGCCGGAAGCGTCGAAGACGCAGGCGGCGTGTTCGGCACCGGCGTCATCGCGCAGGCGCTTGAGCATGGCCACCATGCCATGGATGGCGCCCGTGGGCTGGCCGTTCGGGCCGCGCAGGTCCGGCATCGCGTGATAGGCGCGATAGAGATAGCTGGAACCGTCAACCAGCAACATCAGGGGCTTATTCATGGGGGCGTATTGTGCCTTGGGGGTCGGGGGGGATCCTGTCAGCGGGAGGCAGGAAGGAGGCTCTTGAGGGGGTGTCTGCGGGGGATTTGAGAGAGGCACTGTGCGATGGTTGGGCAGTGCGACCGGCGTGCAGCGATCGGCGTGCAGCGACCGAGCGGCCACAAAGACCAGGGGGCCCTGTTTCCTCCATGCCAGCGCCAGCGGCGCTGGCCTTCGCTAGGCACAGACAGTCCCCCGGACTGTCTGTGTCCGAGCTCAGTCCCTTCTGCCCAGCTCCGCTGGTCATTCATTCCTGATACTTACGGAAACAGGGCCCCCCTGGCCTTCGCCGTTCATCGCGGAGGCCTGCGTGAGACGGAACACCGCGCGTTTCGAGCGCAGGGGAGCTCGGGCGGGCCGCACCCCGCCCGGCGAAAAAGGTGAGGCGTAAAGCCATAGAATTCACCCATCATGATCATCACCCGCTTTGCCCCGTTGCCCAGCCTCCATCGGCTGGCGGTCGTCTGCGCTGTCGCCCTGGGCGCCGCTTCGGCCGCGCACGCGGCAGAGGCGCCCGCTGCGCCAGTCGCCACGGGTTCCGCGACCGCTCAGGCGGGCGCCGGAGCGGGTGGTACGACCGGAGCCGCTGCGCCCGGCACCGCCAAGGCGGGTACGTACTCCGTTTCGGCAAAGGAGTGGGCGGCTTCCGCTGCTGCTGCAGGCACGTCCGCTCAGGCGGCCAAGCCGTCGGCGGAGGGGGCTGCAAGCGCTCAGGCCACGCCAGCCGTTGCCTCCGCCCCGGCCAACGCCGGCAATGGCGTCGAGTTCCACGACGTGCCGGATGCCAAGGTCGAGCAGATCGTGCAGGAAGATGACAAGGTCCGCATCGAGGAGACGCGGGTCCGAGGCCTGACCCAAAAGCTTGTGATCAAGCGCAAGGACGGCACGCCCGAGTACGAGATCCTGCTCGGCGATACCGGCAAAGATATTCCCGTCCGCCAGGGCGCTGACCGCGGTGGCGCCGGTCAACGCGTCTGGCGCGTGCTGAGCTTCTGATCAGGAGCCCTGCCCCGGTCGCCCCCGGTATGCTCAACGTCCGCTGACCACTGACCCAGCCGTCAGCCCGATCAGCCGAGGCCGCCGCAGACCCACGCCCGACAACGCTCCGATCACCACCCCCATTTCTTCATGGCCGTATTCACCGACGTCACGCCCGAAGCGGCCCAGACGCTCCTCGACACCCTCCAGCTGGGCGAACTCCAGTCGCTCAAGGGCATCTCCGCCGGTATCGAGAACACCAATTACTTTCTGACCAGCACCAAGGGTGAGTTCGTGCTGACGCTGTTCGAGCGTCTGAGCTTCGAGCAACTCCCCTTCTATCTGGAGCTGATGCGCCATCTGGCCCGTCGCGGCGTTCCCGTGCCCGCCCCTCAGCCGGACGCGCAGGACCGCATCCTCCACACCGTCGCCGGCAAACCGGCCGCGGTGGTGGAGAAGCTGCGCGGCGGACATCAGCTGGCGCCGGATGAGTTCCATTGCGAGCAGGTCGGCGCGGGGCTGGCCCGGATGCATCTGGCCGGCGCAGATTTCCCGATGCATCAGGACAATCTGCGCGGCCTGCCCTGGTGGCGCGAGACGGTGCCAGTGGTGCTGCCGCATGTGAGCCCGGAGCAGGCCACGCTGCTGCAGGAGGAACTGGCCTTCCAGGAACAATTGGCGCCCGGCACCGCGCAGTTGCCCCGCGGGCCGATCCATGCGGATCTGTTCCGGGACAATGTGATGTTCGAAGGACTGCCAGGCCGGGAGCGGCTGAGCGGCTTCTTCGATTTCTATTTCGCCGGGGTGGACACCTTCCTGTTCGACCTGTGCGTCTGCCTGAACGACTGGTGCATTGACCTGGCCAGCGGCCGCCTGGATGAGCAGCGCGCCAGCGCCTTTGTGCGGGCCTATGAGACGGTGCGACCGCTGACCGGCGCGGAACACCGGCTGCTGCCCGGCATGCTGCGGGCCGCCGCCCTGCGGTTCTGGATCTCGCGGCTGTGGGACTTCCACCTGCCCCGCGAAGCCAGCCTGCTCAAACCCCACGATCCCACCCATTTCGAGCGCGTTCTGCGCGAGCGCATCGCCCGTCCGTGGCACGCGCTGGAGTCCTTGCCATGATGTTGCACCTGCAGTCCGTCCCCGCCCGCAATGGGCTGATCTGGGTGCGGCACGGCCTGAAAGTGGTGCAGCGCCAGCCGTTTGCGCTGGTCGGCCTGTTCTCCCTGACCATGCTGGTCTGGACGCTGCTGAGCCTGACCGTCGTCGGCTCGCTGGTGACCGTGGCCTCGGTGCCGCTGGTCTGCCTGGGCTTCATGCTGGCCTCGCACCAGGTGCTGCAGTCCCACACCCCCACGGTGTCGGTGTTTGCGCAGCCGCTGCAGCTGACACCGGAGCGCCGCAAGGCGCAGCTCCTGCTCGGACTGCTGAGCGTGGTGCTGAGTGTGGTGATCAGCCAGATCGCCATCTGGGTGGCCGGCGGTGCGATGGACCAGCTCGCCGACATGGCCAAGTCGGGCACGCAACCGGACCCGGCCGCGGTGGTGGCGGTGATGACCGATCCGCGCATGATCCAGGCCACCTTCACCTTCTTCGGCTTGTTGACGCTGGTCAGCGTGCCGCTGTGGCACGCGCCGGCGCTGATCCACTGGGGCGGCCAGGGCGTGATCCAGTCGCTGTTCTCCAGCACCCTGGGCGTGTGGCGCAACAAGGGCGCGTTTCTGGTCTCCGGCATCGTCTGGACCGTGCTGACCTTCACCTGCTCCATCGTCGTGAGCCTGGTGGCGGCCCTGCTCGGGTCGCGCACGCTGGCCACCCTGCTGCAGGTGCCGGTGTTCTTCGTGCTGTCCACCGCCTTCCTCTGCTCCCTGTATTTCACCTTCATCGACTGCTTCATGTTCGGTGCCCCCAAGGACCTGCCGGTGCCGCCCACACGAAAGGGCGGCAAGGGCGGCACCGACGGTGATGCGGGGGGCGCGGGCAGCCAGTTCAGCGCGGGCGCCGGAAACGGATCGACGGACGCCGCCTGGCCCGTCGTTTCGCAGACGTCTGAACGGCCCGCAGGCGAGGCATCCGCACCGGCACCTTCAGATGCACCATCGGTTGCGGCGGCACCGGCACCACCACCGGCACCGGCACCGGCATCTGCACCGTCCTCTGAACCTGCAGCTGCACATTCCGCTGCACCTGTGGAGACGCCGGTTGAATCATCCGCACCCGCGACCGCAACAGTCGCTGCCGGTCGTTCCGCCAGCGAAGCGCCAAAGCCCGACAACGGCGAGGACCAGAAGCCTCACTGAGACCGGACCGCTCTGCCGGCACGTTCGGTCGAGCCGCGCTCGATCCGGAGCGTTCGGCTGCGGGCCTCCATCCGCGCGCCCGTCGCCCCCAAGTCCATCGTCAGTCTTGAGTTCTGACCGGCACTCAGTCGCGATGATCCGTGTGCAGCAGGTCGTCCACCCAGGCCAGATGACGGGTGGCGTTCGCGCTCACCACTGTCACGATGCCTTGCATCACGTCCTGGGGCATCTCATCCGCCAAGGTCTCTGCCAGCGCATGCGCTTCCTGCGGGGCGGCTTCGCACATCCGTCGCAGTTCGTGGGCCAGGATCCTCGGCGGTGCGCCGCAGGATTTTGCGGCCACCGCCCAGTCATGGGCGCTTCCGGATGGCGGGACCATGGATGACTCAGGCGTCAAACGCGGTCTCGCGTTGAGCGCGGGCGGGCAGATCAGATCCATCACGGGGGCCCATCGCAGCCCTGCGTGATCGAGGTAGCACCAAAGCTCATCCGGCCTCGCGGCCCAATGCCCGGTCAGCGTCTGGAAGATCCACCAGCGGATCAGCGCCCGCCGATCCACCAGCGGTTGTGGACTGAGGTCCAGCAGCTTACCCAGTTGCTTCCATCGCTCGGCGGCTGATGCGGTCGGTACCGCCTCGGCGGACGCGCTGGAAGCGTGACACTCACGGTCGGCGATGTCACCGCAAGCATGCGCATGCGGCCGCAGCCCAAGCGCCTGCGCCACAGAGACCGCATGAAAGCGTCGCACCCGGCCGTCGTCCAGGCGCAGCCGGTCCCATCGCTGGAACTGCAACACCGGCATCGGGAGTCTCAGCAGTTCAACGGGGGCCACGTCCAGGCCCAGGCGAGCGGCCAGGCGGAGACAGAAGAAGCGGTTGAAGAGCCGGTGCTCACCCCCGTCGCCTTCGCCTTCGCCTTCGCCTTCACCCTCGCCCGCGCCATGGCTTGGTGCCTCCAGCAGATGGGTGGAGGCCAACTGCGGCGTGCGGGTCCACCACCACTGGCCCTGATCCAGGTACACGCCCACGCGCGGGCGACCCGCCGATCCCGATGGCCACCAGGGCATCACCTGCGGCGCATCGTTGGACGGAAGCAGCAGCGACTCTTCCACCGGTCCCCGCAGACGCTCCGCCATCTCGGTGACGGGGATCACGCGCAGTTGCGGCCCGGCGCGGCGCGGCGCCTGGGTGTCCCGCAGGCTGACGGCGCCAGGCAGATCGTCACCCGCAGCGGTCAGCACCGGCAGCAGGGCGTCGCCGGCTACTCGACCCAAGACCCGCCGAAGTCCGGCTTCCGCAAGACCTCCCGGGCGCAATGCATTCAGGTAGGCCGCCAACTCGCCGGAACCGGGATCGGCTTGCGCAGCAAGGCCGGAGGTCGCGGAGGACCTGCGTCCTTGCGGTGAAGGGGCGGCGTGTGCGGGCTCCGCAAGCGCCGAGGCCTTCGCCAGATCCCCCACCGGCGCCGCACGAGGCGCGGCAACAGACGCGACAGGAGACGCGACAGGAAACGCGGCATGAGGCGCCGCCAGATGCAGCGGCAGCCCCGGACTGAGCGGATACGCTCTCAGCCCAGCGGACCATTCCGGCCAATACCGCAGGCCCGCAGGAGCGCCGTCAAGTGCGACGGTCACCTCTGCGGCGGGCTGGTCGTCCAGCCACACCTGCACGGTCATGGTCTCAAGCCTCGTCGCGGGTCGCCAGGATGGCGCGGCGCACCACCTCGCGTTCGGTGGCCGCGACCGCAAACAGCGTGACACCCAGTTCACGCGCGGCCTTGAGCACGGTGGGCAGGCCCACACCGGCCCCACCCTTTTCGATATTGATCATGGTCTGCCGCGACACGCCAATGGCATCGGCGGCTTCCACCAGCGGAATACGGGACCTCGTGCGGGCGGAACGAATGGCCGCGCCCAGGGAAGCAGCGTCCAGCACGGTGGGATCGTGAGGAGGATCAACAGGAACGACGGTACGCATGGGTCTCCAGACTGCAGAGAAAGTTTTTCCCCTCCCTCCCCGCGCGGTGGGTCCGGACATCCGGACTCTCTGGCGCCCCGCCCCGACTCTAACGCTTCTTGAACCGACTCAATCGATCGGGGTCAGCTTGGCCACGCTCAGCGCCAGCCACTTCACCCCATGCCGACCGAAGTTGACCTGCGCGCGTGCATCCGGTCCGCTGCCCTCGAGCGTCACCAGCACGCCTTCCCCGAATTTGTTGTGGAAGACGCCCTTGCCCACCCGCAGACCGCCATGTTCGTCGCCCGTCTTCTGCGCGGCCGACTGTTTCATCGAACTGGGCACCGGCGCCGACGCAAAGCTCGGCGGCTCCACACGACCCGCGCCGACCATGGACTTCAGCCCCGATCCGCGCTGCCAGGCCTGCTGGTAATCTTTTGCAAAGCCGGAGCCGAAGCCCTGGTTGCGCGGCGTCAGCCACTTGAGCGTTTCTTCCGGCAGCTCTTCCAGGAAGCGGCTCTTGATGTTGTAGCGCGTCTGCCCATGCAGCATGCGCGTCTGGCAGAAGCTGATGTAGAGCCGCTGCCGGGCGCGGGTGATGGCCACATACATCAGCCGGCGCTCTTCCTCCAGCCCGTCGGCATCGGACATCGAGTTCTCATGCGGGAAGAGGCCTTCCTCCAGCCCGGTGATGAACACCGCGTCGAACTCCAGCCCCTTGGCCGAATGCACCGTCATCAGCTGGATCGCGTCCTGACCGGCCTGTGCCTGGTTGTCGCCAGCTTCGAGTGAGGCATGGGTCAGGAAAGCGGCCAGCGGCGACATGATTTCGCCGGTCTCCGCATCGGGCGTGGCCGGCGCAGCGGCCGCCACCGCGGACGGGAAGCCGTCGGCAATCTGGCCGGGCGAGTGCTCGTCCACCGGCAGGGCCACCGCGTCCTTGCCGAAGCCTTCCTGGGTGACAAACGCCTCTGCCGCGTTGACCAGTTCCCCCAGGTTTTCCAGCCGCTCTTCGCCTTCTTTTTCGTTGCGATAGAAGTCCGCCAGACCCGAGGCTTCAATGACGTGTTCAATGATTTCGCGCAGCGTCAGGCCGGTGGTCGCCTCCCGCATCGCTTCGATCATGCCGACGAACCCGCCCAGGCTCGCACCGCCGCGACCCGACACCGCCGCCACGCTCTGGTAGAGCGACCGGCCGCTCTGCCGCGCCGCATCCTGCACCAGCTCGACGGTGCGGGCGCCAATGCCCCGCGCCGGGAAGTTGACGACGCGCAGGAAGCTGGTGTCGTCGTTCGGGTTCTCGATCAGCCGCAGGTAGGCCAGGGCGTGTTTGATTTCGGCGCGTTCGAAGAAGCGCAGGCCGCCATACACCCGGTACGGAATGCCCGCATTGAAGAGTGCCGATTCAATCACCCGCGACTGCGCATTGCTGCGGTAGAGCACCGCAATCTCGCTGCGCGGCAGCCCCTGGCGATGCAAGGCCTGCGCCTCTTCCAGCAGCCACTGCGCTTCCGCGAAATCGCTGCTGGCTTCGTTGATGCGCACCGGCTCGCCCGCGCCCGCGTCGGTGCGCAGGTTTTTGCCCAGGCGCCGGGTGTTGTTGCTGATCAGCGCATTGGCCGCGTCCAGGATGTTGCCGAAGCTGCGGTAGTTTTGCTCCAGCTTCACCACATGGCGCACCCGGTACTCGCGTTCGAAGTCGCTCATGTTGCCGACACGGGCGCCACGGAAGGCATAGATGCTCTGGTCGTCATCGCCCACCGCAAAAACGCCCTGGCCGCGCCCCGGTGGCGCGAACATCTTCAGCCAGGCGTATTGCAGCTTGTTGGTGTCCTGGAATTCGTCCACCAGCACGTACTGGAAGCGCCGCTGGTAGTGCTCACGCACGGCGGCGTTGTCACGCATCAGCTCATAGGAGCGCAGCATCAGTTCGGCGAAGTCCACCACGCCTTCGCGGGTGCACTGGTCTTCGTAGTTCTGATAGATCTCCACCAGCTTGCGGGTCTGCTCGTCCCGCAGGTCGATGTCCTTGGGCCGCAGGCCGTCTTCCTTCGCGCCAGCGATGAACCACGAGACCTGCTTGGGCACGAACCGCTCTTCGTCCAGCTTCATCGCCTTGATGACGCGCTTGACGGCGGAGACGGTGTCGCCCGCATCCAGGATCTGGAAGCCCTGCGGCAGGCCGGCGAGTTTCCAGTGCGCCCGCAGGAAACGGTTGCACAGGCCGTGGAAGGTGCCGATCCACATGCCCCGTACATTCACCGGCAGCATCGCCGAGAGACGGGTGACCATCTCCTTGGCAGCCTTGTTGGTGAAGGTCACCGCCATCACGCCCGCGGGCGTGGCCAGGCCCTGGCTCATCAGCCAGGCGATGCGGGTGGTCAGCACCCGCGTCTTGCCCGAGCCGGCGCCGGCCAGAATGAGCGCCGGCTCCTGGCCCAGCGTCACCGCCGCATATTGCTCGGGATTGAGATTGTCCAGCAGGCCGCGCGGCGCGCGCGGACGGAACAGGTCGTGCTGACCCTCGTCCGGCGTGTCGTGGGCGTCCTGCGAGTCCTGGCCGTTGCGGGCATGAGGGGCGCCGGCCGCGCCAAAATCCTGGGAATTCATCCAGCCATTCTAGGATGGCATGATGCCGGCCCGATGAAGACCATGCATTTCAGTCCAGACGCCCCCTGCCCTTGCGGCCGAAACGCCCTGTACGGCCGCTGCTGCGGGCCGCTGCATGGCGCCTTTGAGGCGGAGGGCGCCCTGACCGCGCCGGATGCCGAGGCGCTCATGCGCTCCCGCTACAGCGCCTTTGTGCTGGACCTGACCAGCTATCTGCGGGCCACCTGGCATCCGCTGACGCGTCCGGACGCGGTGGCGCCGAATGAGCCGGGGCTGCGATGGCTGGGGCTGGAGGTGAAGCGGCATGCGGTGCAGGACGAGACCCACGCGACCGTCGAGTTCGTTGCACGGAGCAAGCTCGGTGGCCGCGCCTACCGGCTGCATGAGATCAGCCGCTTCGAGAAGGTGGACGGCGCCTGGCTCTACAGGGATGGCGATCTGAACTGAGCCGTTACGAGACGGTTCGGCGGTCTTCCCAGCGGGGGGCGGTGTCCGGCCCCGTGACGCGATCAGGCAAATTCCTGGCGCACGCCCCGCGAGTTGAGCCGGCTCAGCGCCCAGGACAGGGCCAGCGCCATCAGCCCGCCCAGCGGCACGAGGGCCAGCATCGGCAGTTCCTGCACCAGCGCGCCCACGGCCACCATCACCACCGGCACCAGACTCGCCAGCAGCCAGTTGCTGGCGCGCAGCGCCCATTGCAGGCGGCGCCACAGCGCGTGGCCGGTCACCAGGGCCAGCACCGACCAGCCGCCCAGCGCCACCGCCAGCCACGGCTCCATCCGCCAGGCCGACAACAGCAGCCCCAGCAGACCGAGGAACACCAGTCCCCACCCCAACAGGGAGACCAGACTGGAACGATGACCGACGCGCAACTCCTGAGGCATGACCCACTCCTGAGAACAGCATCCGCTTGGCGGCGAGGTCCGACGGGACCCTGGGATGCTGTCCGAACAACCGATGCTGGAAGGCCCATCCGCTGCGATGATGATGGGCCGCTCCGATGACAGGATTTTGGCGACCACCCCTGGGTGGCGTCACACCCCCAAAGCGGGGTGAGCGCGTGAGAACGAAGCAAAAAACCATCACTTTCCGTGGGGCGAACCGCCTTCCCGGCCGCACCGTCCCCTCAACCCATGACATCGCCCTCTCCATCGTTTCAAGACGCATCCGAGCCGCTGCAGGCGCGGGCGCCGGAGCACGCATCCACGGTGGCCGCCGGTACACAACACGCAGGGCTCCGGGTGGCGGGGCCCGTGCCGCTGTCGCCGCTTCGACTGCTGCATCTGGACGAGTACCTCGCCGTCATCGACAAACCCGCCGGCCTGCTGGTGCATCGCACCGCACTCGACGCCCATGAAGACGACGCTGCCGTCCAGCGCCTGCGGGACCAGCTCGGGCAACCGGTCTGGCCGGTGCATCGGCTGGATCGCGGCACCTCGGGCGTGCTGGTGTTTGCGCTGCAGGCGGAGACTGCCAGCGCCCTGGGCGTGGCGCTGGCGGAGCGGCTCACCCACAAGCGTTATCTGGCACTGGTGCGAGGCTGGCCTGCGGACGATCAGGGCACCGTGGATCATCCCCTGGCGCGCGACCCGGAACTGCCGTCGGCCGGTCAGCCGATGCTGGACGCGCAAACCCACTGGCGGTGCCTGCAGCGCTTCACCGTGCCGGTGCCCACCCATCCGCAGTTCCCGGACACCCGGCTGAGCCTGCTGGCCTGCGAGCCGGTCCAGGGCCGACGGCATCAGATCCGTCGGCATCTCAAGCATCTGGCGCATCCGATCATCGGGGATGCCAATCACGGCAAGGGACCGCTGAACCGCGCGCTGGCGGCTTTTCTCGGCCAGCAGCGGCTCTGGCTGCATGCCGAGCGGATGCAGTTGCAGCATCCGGTGACCAACGCCCCGCTCACGCTGGAAGCCCCCCCGGGGCCCGAGTGGGCGCGCTGGCTGGCGCCCCAGGCTTGACGCCCGCTGCGGCCGTCAGCGCCCCGGCACAGCCGCGGTCAGCGGCTTTGCGGTGACGCCGCCATCTCAACCAAAGCGCACGCAGTAGACCGGCGGCAAGGTGTGCGAGACATTGCGCCAGTGATCGCCGGCATCGCCGCTGGCCCAGACGTTGCCGGTGGTGCTGCCCATCATCAGCCGACGCCCATCCGCATGGGCCGCCAGACCGTGGCGATACACAAGGTCGTAACAGTGCTGCTGCGGCAGGCCCGATCGCAACGTTTCAAAGGTCTCGCCCCCATCCCGCGTGCGGTTAACGGCCAGCGCGCCGTCCACTGGAAGCCGGCGCTCATCCTTGACCGCCGGCACGAACCACGCCGTCAAGGGATCGGCGGCATGGGCGGCCACGGCGAAGCCGAAGCCGGAGACCGGCGGCTTGATCTCCCGCCAGAACGCGCCGCCGTCTTCACTGCGCCAGACCCCGTTGTGATGCTGGCACCAGAGCACCCGCGGGTCCGCCTCACAGGCGACGATGCGATGCGGGTCCTGCGTGTTCTCCTCGCCCGCCTGCTCCGGTGGCATGAAGTCGGCGCGCATGCCTTTGGCGCTGATCTGCCAGTGCTGGCCGCCGTCCTCGGTGCGCCAGGCGCCGCCGCAGGAGATCCCCAGCAGCACCTGCGACGGCTGCTTCGGATGGATGCAGATCGAGTGGATGCCCGGTGCGTCATAGCCGCCGCCGAACCACCCCAGCCGGGCCGGCTGATGCCACAAGGACTCCACGAGCGACCACCGTTCGCCGTCGTCCTCGCTCACAAACAGGCCGCCTGGGATGGTCCCGGCCCACAGCCGTCCATCGCTGCCGCGCTCCAGCGACCAGATCTGCTGCAGCTTCCACGCCGGCCCCTCCGCGCCCTCCGGCTGCCCGGGAAAGGCCGGAGCCGGCAGCTCGTGCCAGGTCGCCCCACCGTCATCCGACGCCTGCAACTTGCAGCCAAAGTGGCCCAGGTTGAGCGCCGCAATCACCCGTCCGCCCGGAACGGCCGGCGGCAGCACCATGCTGACCGGATCGCCTGCGAAATGGTGACGTGCCACCGACCAGCCGTCGCCATCCCGCTGCTGCAGTTCAAACAAGCCTTTGCGGGTTCCGATCCAGGCGGTCGTCGTCATGGGTGTCTCCTTCGCTGCATCGGGTCAGCCGCCCGACAGCGCCTGCAGCACATAGACCCGGGACGCGGGCGACAGGGCATCACTCAGTCCCTGCCGATCGCGCGCCTTGTGGCCGTCGATGAACACGGCCACATGGGTGCGCAGGTGGCCCTGCTCATCCAGGATGTAGCCCCGCAGACGCGGATTCACCCGGAAGGCATGCGCCAGCGCCTCCCCAAGCCGGGCGGCTTCGCAGTCCAGCACGGGGGTTTCCACGTACCGGTGGAGCTGCGCGGTGAATTCGACATGTGCCATGGGCGCACATGCTGCGCCGATTGGCGATCAATGAAAAGCTCGTCTCCCCCCAGGCATTGGGGCCTCCAGGTTCGGCCACCATGAGCGATCTTCACAGGCGGCGCCCAAGGGCGCTCACGGACAAGGGCTTCCTCGCCTGCCCCGGCGCGCGTCCGTGTTCTTGGGGACAATCCGCCACCGCACGGCGCTGCAGGGCGCTCCCCAGCACCCGCGGCGATGTCCCACTTCTCTGATCGCCGATCGTCCTTGGGACTGCCGGCCCCGACCTGTGACCTCTACCGCTTCCCCCCAGTCCGCCGCCCCATCGGCCGCATCCCCGGCTGCCGCCTCGACGGCACCCGACATCGCGTCATCGACCGCCTCCGCCGCCCGCGACATGCGCACCGGCATGATCTGCGCTGCCCTGGCCTACACCGCGTGGGGTCTGTTCCCGCTCTATTTCAAGCAGCTGGTCGGGGTGAATGCGATGGAGGTGGTGGCGCATCGCACCGTCTGGTCGCTGGTGGTGGTCGCGGTGGTACTCACCGTGCTGCGGCGCTGGGCCTGGCTCGGGCCGGTGCTACGCGCGCCACGTCTGGTCGGCACCTTCGCGCTGTCCGCGCTGCTGCTCTCGGTGAACTGGCTCACCTATGTCTGGGCGGTGCAGAACGGGCATGTGGTGGACGCGAGCCTGGGCTACTTCATCAACCCGCTGGTGAATGTGGCGCTGGGCTTTCTGGTGCTGCGGGAGCGGCTGCGACCGGGCCAGTGGGTGGCGGTGGCCCTGGCCGCGGCGGGGGTGCTGTGGCTGACGATCAACGCGGGACAGCTGCCCTGGATCGCCCTCGTGCTGGCGCTGAGCTTCGGCTTTTACGGGCTGATGCGCAAGACGGCACCGCTGGGCGCCCTCGAAGGGCTGACGCTTGAGACCCTGCTGCTGGCCCCGGTGGCCGCCATTGCGCTGGCCGTGTGGACCTCGCAAGGCCACAGCGCGCTGGTGACCGGCACGCCGTCGCAATGGGGCTGGCTGCTGCTGGCCGGTCCGATGACGGCCGCCCCACTGCTGCTCTTCGCCATCGGTGCGCGTCGTATCACGATGACCTTGCTGGGCCTGATGCAGTACATCGCGCCCACGCTGCAGTTTGCGCTCGGTGTGTGGCTCTACCACGAGCCGCTCAGCGCGGCGCGGCTGGCCGGCTTTGCATTCATCTGGGCGGCGCTGGCGGTCTATTCGATGGAAGGCCTGTGGCGGGCGCGGCAGATGCGGGCACGGTGATCGCAAGCAGCAGTTGCGGGCGCGGTCATCGCCAATCGGCGGATCGCGCTGGTGGCCACCCGGTCTCAGACGTCCGCTGTCCGTACCGCGTAGGTCCTGACTGACAGGAGAACCGCTGCAAGACCTGCACAGCGCTCACGCTGCCCTGCCTAACATGAACCTGTCTCCCGCAAATCCAGCCAAGGGCCGGAACCGCGGGATCTTCAACCAACGATTGGAGTCATGCCATGAACAAGGATCAAGTGAAGGGCGCCGTCAAGGACGCCGCCGGTAAGGTGCAAGAGAAGACCGGTGAGGTCATTGGCAGCGATGAGCAACAGGCCAAGGGCCTGGCCAAGCAGGCCGAAGGCAAGGTGCAAAAGGGCTACGGCGACGCCAAGGAAGCCGTCAAGGACGCCACCAAGCGCTGAGCCTGGCCGGTCAGTGGGTCTCACACTGACGCTTCCCACTGACACACAAAGCGCGGCTCTGCCGCGCTTTGTCGTCTTGGCGAGGGCCGATGCGAGGGGCGCTGGACGAACTCTCCAGGTCTTGTGTGACGTCGACCCCACGAAGCCAACACGTCGTTGCAAACCGCGCCCAGGCCGAATCTGGCTGGGGCGGCCCCTTCAGGCATGATGTCGCCCGGGAGGACGAGCCATGCGCCTGATTGATGCGGCGTGCAGTGAAATCAAAACAACCGGCACCCTGACGCGTGCCGGCTTCTGGGCGCGCCAGTGCGTGCTCATTCCCTTCGTCGCGTGGATCGTGATGATGGGCATCAAGACGGTGATGATGTGGCCCGCCACGATGGTGGCCGCCGTGCTGCTGATCTCCAGCTGGGGACGTCGGCTGCATGATCGCGGCCATTCCGCCTGGTGGCTGCTGGTGGCGCTGGTCCCGGGCCTGGGCCTGCTGATTCTGCTGGTGGAATGCGGCCTGCGCGGCAGCTCCTTCGCCTCGGCACGCTTCCAGCCCACGCGCGCCGTCGACTACCTCAGCGTGCTGCCCCACATGCCCTGAGGGGGCGATTCCGACGCCCTGCCCATCAATCTCAGCGAATTGCCGATGGCCGCTCCAGGCCTTGGGCGCCAGGATGACAGCCCATGCCGGAGCTGCCATCCATGTGTCACGACGATCTCTTCCGCCCCTCGGAATACACCGCAGCGCTTTTGCGCCAGCTCTGGACCCGACCGCCCTGCACCGGTCGTGTGCTGGAGCTGGGCACCGGCAGCGGCGTGGTGCTCACCGCGCTGGCGCAGGCCGGTGCAAGTGAGGTGGTCGGCGTGGACATCGAAACCGATGCAGTGGAGCGCACCCGCGCGCTGCTGACTTCGGCGGGTGTGCCGGTGGCATCGGTGCTGTGCGGCGACCTGTGGGAGCCGGTGGGCGCGCAGTCCTTCGATCTGGTGGTCTTCAATCCGCCGCAACTGCCGGTGGTGGACGATGTGCCGTCACTGCTGCGGCTGCGCAGCTGGAGCAATGGCGGTCCAGACGGACGCGGCGTGCTCGACCGCTTCCTGGAAGGACTGCCGCAGCGGCTCACCGCACAGGGCCGGGCCCTGATCACCCACAGCCGTTTCCTGGATGGTGATCTCACCCGCCAGCAACTGGCCCGCTGCGGTCTGACGGCCCAGGTCTGCCAGACGGTCACCGTGCTGATGCCGCCCAGCAAGCTCAAGGTGCTGCCGACCGGATGGGCCGAGCAGCGGGAAGGCCAGGGCCTGCGACGCCTCGGGCCTTATGTCTTCTCCGACTTCGACGTGCTGGAGATCCGTCACGCGCAGTCAGGGTGAGCGCGATGAGCGGCTTCATCGGCGCACGCAGCCATTTCTGCGCGTTCAAGGCGTTCAGGGCGTTCAGGGCGTTCATTGCGTTAAGGTCGTCCGCGGCGTCCACGGCGTCCATGGCGTCCATGGCGCTCGCCATGGTCCAGCGACTGCCGCTGCTGATGGTGTTCGCTGTGCCCTGGACCTCATCGACCTGGGCGGCCGCTGCCATCGACCGCACGCCTCACCTGGACCCGCTGCGCATCACCGCGACGACGGACGCCTGTGCGCCGGACCTCGACAGCCTGGCGCGCATCCGCTGCCGCAAGGAAATTCGCATCGGTGTGCGGGCCGACTATCCGCCCTTCGGTCAGAGCACCCAGGACGGACCCCAAGGGTTCGAACCGGCGCTGGCCCGGCTGCTCGCCGAGCGCATGGGGGTGGAGGTGCGCTTCGTCGCTGTCAGCGCCGCCGACCGGATGGTGGTGCTCGGCGAAGACCGCGTGGATGCGCTGATCGCCACCACCGGCCACACGGTGCAGCGCGATGAACAGGCGCTCTTCGTGCGGCCGCATTACTTTGAGTCGTCCACCGTCGTGATCGGTCCCAAACAGTCGGAGCTGCATGAGGTGCGAACTCTGGATGCACTGGCCGGGCGCACGGTCTGCGTCACCATCGGCAATTCGACCAACGCCGAACTGGCGGTGCATGGCGCCCGGCTGATGCTCTTCCCCAGCGCCGGACGGCTGGTCGAGAAGATCCGCAATGGCACCTGTCCCCTGGCGGCGCATGACGACAGTCTGCTGCTGCCGGTGCTTCCCAGGGGCCATGAGGTGAAGCTGTCGTTTGCACCGCTGCCCTGGGGCATCGTGGTGAATCGCCGCAGCGCATCGCTGGCACAGTGGCTGGCCCGGGAGCTGCGCTGGCTGCACCGTGACGGCACCTTGCTGCGCCTGGCCCGCACCTATGGCGTGGCCACACCCTGGCTGGCAGCCCAGCAGGTGCGCTGGTCCGCCCCGCCCTGCAATACCGCGTCGGCGCCGGACACCCCCGCCTGCATCGATCCACCGCGGGACAACCGCCTGGCCCCCACAGGCCTGGCGGGCGCGGCGCAGGAGGTGGAAACCTGGCTGCACAAGCATCTGGGCCTCGAGATCACGCTGGCGATGCTCAAGACGCAGGTCGCGATGCAGCTGTTCCTCGGCGGGGTCGGTTACTCGCTGGCCCTGGTGGCGGGGGCGGTGCTGGCGACGGTGCTGATCGCCCTGGGCTTTGGCGCCGGCCTCTCCGCCCGGTGGGCAGGGCTGCGATGGCCGCTGGGCGCCGCATTGCTGGTGATGCAGTCCACGCCGATGGTGCTGTTCATGTCCGCCGCGGGCATGCTGCTCAGCAGCCTGGGCCTGGTCACGCCCTTCAAGGCCTGGTGTGTGGCGGTGGTGGTGCTCGGGCTGTTCAACGGCAGCAATGCGGGGCAGGCCGTGGCGGAGGCCCGCCGCGACCTGCGACAGGCGGGGCGCCCGGCCGGTCTCCTGGCGGCGGCCCTGCAGGCGCGGGCGCAGCTCGCGTCCTTTGCGGCCAACGCCACACGCGGCAGCCCGGTGGCTTCGCTGATCGGCGTGCCGGAGCTGCTGGCCGCGCAGACCGACATCGCGTCCTTCTCGGCGGAATCGACCACCACCTTTGGCCTGCTGCTGGTGTTCTACATGGCGCTGGTGTCGCTGGTGGTGATGGCCCTGGATCGGCTGCAGCGGCGTCTTCAGCCGGTGCCGCCGTGAGCCGGATGCGCCTCGTGAGCGACGTGAGCGCCGGGAGCGTCATCAACAACAGGCGCGTCATGAATGCCGTCATGGCGCCTGGATCAGGAGGATCCGCATGGAATCAACACTGCTGCAGGTCCTGCCCCGGTTTGCGCCGGAGTTTGTCCAGGCGCTGGGCGTGAACCTCAGCGTGGCCGCGCATGCGATGACCGTCGGACTTCCGATGGGTGTGCTGCTGGGCATGATCCACCTGCCGAGCCCCGCGCCCTCACGCCGATGGATGCGGCAGGCCGCCGCGGGTCTCGCCGGCGCGGTGACTGCGCTGCTGCGCGCCGCACCCGCGTTTGTGGTGATGTATGTGCTGCTGCATGCAACGCCTTTGCGCTGGGGCATCGGCCCGGAATCCGCGGTGGCGCTGGCCCTCGCGTTTTATGCCGCGGCGTATGTGGCGGACACGTTGCAGCCGGCCGTCCTGGACTGGCGCCTCGGCGGCACGGCCGGCGCGCAGCTCTTTCTGACGGGGCTGGTGCGATGCTTCTTCGTGATGGTGCTGTCGAGTGGCTTCGGCGCGGCGGTCGGCGTGGTCGAGGCCACTGCGGTCACCCTGCGTGCGCTGGAGCAGTTGCCCACCACCGCAGACCGGCTCGGGCTGATGGGTGGCGTGGTGCTGGTGTTCATCGCGATGCGCCAGACGGTCACCCTGGCGGTATCGGCCCTGCGTCGGCTGATTCCAGCCCGTGCACCGGGTGCGCAGCGGGACCGGCGCTGACGGGCTGTGGCGACGGCAGCAAGGCGGCATGGATCGGCCCCAGCGATAGGGGCAGCGGCCGCAACCCAACCCCTGGCGCGGCCGCTGTGTCACACCTCTGCGTCACACCTTTTCGTCACACCTCTGCGCCACACCTCTGCGTCACGACTCCCCATCATTGGCCCCGCGTCACATGTGCGGCCTGAGATGCTCCAGCCGGTCCCGGGCTATCTGCTCGCGGCCCTTGCGGTTGAAGACCGACTCCACCATCCTGAACAGGTGGCGTCCCCACCATCCCGGTTTGCGGCCCCGGGCGACGCCCCGCTCCAGCCAGCCCAGCCAGTGCAGTGCAATGCCCAGCACCACGCCGTCGATGAATCCGGTGAGGGACTGCAAGGTGCCGACGGCAGACACGGACGCCAGCACAAACAGCGCCGGGGCCCAGTAGGCATCGACAATGCCGGCCAGCGTCGCCGGCAGATGGCTGTAGAGCCAGGGCGTGCCGCTTTTGCTCCACTCCACCGCCAGCGTATGCACCGGCAGATCGGTCCCGCTGCGCCGTGGGAAATCGCCCGCGTCTGACACCAGGGTCTGTCCCTTGTGCACTTCTTCCATCGCCTGCAGCAAGGCATAGAGCACGGCGGGGTGGATGTCCTGCCGCACCACCACATTGACGGTGGCGGCCACCAGCGGCACGTCCCGGGCGGGCAGCGGCGCGCGCAGGTCCAGCGCCCCTCTGATGAGAGTGGCCGGCTTGAGGTAATCGAGGTTGCGCGCGATGCTCAGATGGTCGGGGAAGGCGACCATGCGAAGGTCTGGGTGGGCGGCCAGGCGCGCCACCAGCGGGTTGTTGGGCGCCACCATGAAGAAGCCCGCATCAAATTGTCCGGCCCACAGCTGATCTCCGGCCTGCCGGAGCGAGCTGTGCGTGAAGCTCGTGTTCTCCGGCGTCACACCGTAGCGCTGGAGCACGTCGGTCGTGGCCTGGGCAGTGGCACTGTTGCGTTGCGGCATGACCAGCCGCAAGCCCGCCAACTGCGCCAGCGTGGCCGGCTCCGGCAGGCTGCGACGCATGAACAGGAACAGCGGCTGCATCTCCACGGCGCCGACCGAAAACACCTGCGGATGGTCCACCGCCCTCAGCCGCTGCGCGGTGAAGCCAATCTGCACCTGGCCGTCCGGCGCTTCCAGCCGGTCGATGATGCGCAGGCTGTCCTCCTGGTTGCGCACCTCCACCTGAAAACCGCGGGCCTCCAGCATGCGGGCGTAAGCCCGGGCATGGGTGTCGAAGGAGCCGCCGGTCGGACCTGCCTGAATGACCACCCGAGCGGGCGGCATCACCTGCTCGATGTTTCCGGCCCACAGCCACCAAATCGCCGCCAACATCAGCAGCACCACCCCACTCATGCGAGACATTCCTGGCTCCTGGCCACCCCGCCCGATCGGCGTCGGACGATCATGGCGAGCCGCAGGCGCAATGGAAGGGCCGGGGCGTGAGTCGCGGGGTTTTGGAAGCGCAATATCCGTCCGCATCTGAGCTGCAGACGTCAAAAGGCGCCGCGGCCCGAAGGCGGCGGCGCCCGAGTCGTCCCAAGGACAACAGCGGATCCGGGCCACAGCCGCTGGGCGCGGCTGCCCATCAACAGCGCATCATCAGTCCATCAGTTGCGGATGATGTGGTCGAAGGCCGACAGGGCCGCCTTCGCGCCATCGCCCGCGGCGATGATGATCTGCTTGTACGGCACGGTCGTTGCGTCACCCGCGGCGAACACGCCCGGCACCGAGGTCTGGCCCTTGGCATCGACGATGATTTCGCCGTGCTTGGACAGCTCCACCACGCCGCGCAGCCATTCGGTGTTGGGCACCAGACCGATCTGCACAAACACGCCTTCCAGCTCCACGCGGCGCGCTTCGCCGGAAGCACGGTCGGTGTAGTTCAGACCGTTGAGCTTGCCGTTGGCACCGGTGAATTCGGTGGTCTGGGCCTGCTTGATGATGGTGACGTTGGAGAGGCTCTCCAGCTTCTTCACCAGCACCGCATCCGCCCGCAGCTGGTCACCGAACTCCAGCAGGGTGACATGGGCCACCAGGCCGGCCAGGTCGATGGCCGCTTCCACACCGGAGTTGCCGCCGCCGATCACCGCCACGCGCTTGCCCTTGAACAGCGGACCGTCGCAGTGCGGGCAGTAGGCGACGCCCTTGTTCTTGTACTCCTCTTCACCGGGCACATTCACATTGCGCCAGCGGGCGCCGGTGGAGAGGATGACCGTCTTGCTCTTGAGCGTGGCGCCATTGGCCAGCTGCACTTCGATCAGGCCGCCCGGCGTCGTGGCCGGCACCAGCTTGTCGGCGCGCTGCAGGTTCATCACGTCCACGCCATAGTCCTTCACATGGGACTCCAGCGCCATCGCAAACTTCGGGCCGTCGGTGGACAGCACCGAGATGTAGTTCTCGATGGCCAGCGTGTCATTCACCTGACCGCCGAAACGCTCGGCCGCCACGCCGGTACGGATGCCCTTGCGAGCGGCATACACCGCGGCCGCGGCGCCAGCGGGGCCACCGCCGACCACCAGCACGTCATAGGCTTCCTTGGTGGACAGCTTGGCTGCGTCCTTGGCACCGGCATTGGTGTCCAGCTTCGCGACGATCTCTTCCACCGTCATGCGGCCCGAGCCGAAGTGCGAGCCGTTCAGGTAGACGGCCGGCACCGCCATGATCTCGCGGGCATTGACTTCGTCCTGGAACAGGCCGCCGTCGATGATCACCGTCTTGACGCGGGGGTTCAGCACCGCCATCAGGGACAGCGCCTGCACCACGTCCGGGCAGTTGTGGCAGGACAGGGACATGTACACCTCGAAGGCGTAGTCGCCGTCCAGGCCCTTGACCTGGTCGATCGTGGCCTGCTCCACCTTGGGCGGGTGACCGCCGGTCCACAGCAGGGCCAGCACCAGCGAGGTGAACTCATGGCCCAGCGGGATGCCGGCAAAGCGCAGGCTCTGCTCGGAGCCGGTACGCTTGAGGCTGAAGGAGGGACGACGGGCGTCGTTGCCATCCAGCTTCAGGGTGATCTTGTCGGACATCGCGTCGATGTCCTGCAGCAGCTGCTTGAGCTGCGCGGAGCTCTCAGAGTCGTTCAGCGAGGCCTCGATCTCGAACGGCAGCGTGACCCGCTCCAGGTAGGCCTTGAGCTGCGCCTTCAGGTTGTCGTCCAACATCGTTTTGTCCTTTCTTGCTTGCTTGTTCAGTTCAAGCGATATCAACTGCTAAGCGACTTTGAGAACCGGCCTCCCTGGATCATTCCGATCCGATTGAATGATCTCAGGGCGGCCAGCCACCCACCCGCAGGCCGCAAGGGCCCACGAGTGTTGCATTGGCAAAGATTGGGTGAGGACCATCCTCAACCGAATCCGGGTGTGGGGGCAGAACTTAGATCTTGCCGACCAGGTCCAGCGACGGGGTCAGGGTCTTCTCGCCGTCGTTCCACTTGGCGGGGCAGACCTGGCCCGGGTGCTCGGCCACGTACTTGGCAGCCTTGACCTTGCGCAGGGTTTCCTTGACGTCGCGGGCGATGGCGTTGTCGTGCACTTCAGCGGTCTTGATCACGCCTTCCGGGTTGATCACGAACGTGCCGCGCAGGGCCAGACCTTCTTCAGGGATGTGCACGCCGAAAGCGTTGGTCAGGGCGTGGGTCGGGTCGCCGATCAGCGGGAACTTGGCCTTGCCGACGGCCGGCGAGGTTTCGTGCCACACCTTGTGCGAGAAGTGCGTGTCGGTGGTCACGATGTAGACCTCGGCACCCAGCTTCTGGAATTCTGCGTAGTTGTCAGCAGCGTCTTCCACTTCGGTCGGGCAGTTGAAGGTGAAGGCGGCCGGCATGAAGATCAGCACAGACCACTTGCCCTTGAGCGACTCTTCCGTCACTTCAATGAACTTGCCGTTGTGGAAGGCTTGTGCCTTGAAGGGCTGAACTTGGGTATTGATCAGGGACATCTCTCGTCTCGCTGTTGGGTTGATGGGATGGAGAGATCATAGGGGCGCATCCCCATTGGTGGAGTTGAATTCCCCAATGAGGCTTATTGCCGTAGGCTATTGAGGATGACCATTGGTTTTCGTCATCCCATAGTCATCATTCATAGGTCAGCCGACGCGAAAGTGCAAGCGCAGGCCGGGGTGGGGTTCACCCGGGGCCGGCCCGATCGCCCCTCCCGCTGGGCTCAGAGATCTTCCAGCGCCAGCAGTTCTTCGACCGTCTGCCGGCGGCGGATCAGGCGGGCCTCCCGGCCCTCCACCAGCACTTCCGCGATCAGCGGGCGGCTGTTGTAGTTGCTGGACATGGAGGCACCGTACGCGCCGGTGTCATGAATGACCAGCAGGTCGCCCACCTGGGCTTCGGGCAGATCGCGGGTCAGCACCACGCCGCCGTCCCCCTGGGTGAAGACGTCGCCGCTTTCGCACAGCGGACCGGCGACGACGGTGGGGCGTGCTGGCCGCTGGCTGCCGTCGGCGGGGATCAGGTCCATCGCATGGAAACTGCCGTACATCGCCGGGCGCATCAGTTCGTTGAAGCCGGCGTCCACCATCAGGAAGTGCTGGCGGCCCTGCTGCTTGATGGCGCGCACTTCAGCCAGCAGGACACCCGATTCGGCGACCAGATAGCGGCCGGGTTCCAGTTCCAATGACAGTGCATGGCCGACCACCTCCTGTGCCTGCTGCCGGGCGGTGTCCCACAGACTGAAGTAGTGGGCCGGATCGATGCGGTCTTCCCCCACCTTGTAGGGAATCGACAGGCCCCCACCGGCGGAGATGGCGCTCAGGTCCATGCCGGCGTCCCGCACCTGGCGCACGAGGTCCACCATCGCGCCGCAGACCTGCGCCAGGTGGCCGTAGTCCACCCCGGAGCCGATGTGCATGTGCAGGCCGATCAGGCGCAGGCCGTGCGTGCGGATGGCCGCGAGGGCCTGCGGCAGCTGCTCATGCCAGATGCCGTGCTTGCTGTGCTCGCCGCCGGTGTTGGTCTTGTTGCTGTGACCGTGGCCGAAGCCGGGATTCAGGCGCAGCCAGACCGGATGGCCGGGCGACACCGCCGCGAGCTGGCCCAGCATGTCGATCGAGCCTGCATTCACCGGCACCCGGTGCTCCGCGACGGTACGCAGCGTCTCACGGTCCAGCAGGTCGGCGGTGAAGACGATGTCGGAGTGGACGGCGTCGTCACCCTGCCCCACGGTGTAGCCGGCCGCCAGGGCGCGCAGCACCTCACCGCGGGAGACGGCGTCCACCTTCACTCCGAGGCTGCGCATCAGGCGCAGGACGTGGGTGTTGGAACAGGCCTTCTGGGCGAAGCGGACGACATCGAACTGCTTCAGCGCGCTGGCGCGGTCGCGGATCACCTGGGCGTCGTACACCCACAAGGGGGTGCCGAAGCGCTGGGTGAGCTGCTGGAAGAACTGGGCGCGGTCGGGGGTGAGGGCTTGCGGCATGGCGTGGGATCAGGCGATCGGCTGGCAGGGGAATGCCGATAAGCATCGGGCATCGGCATCATTCATTCAAATGCTTTGTTTTTGATACGCCATTCGCTTCTGATATGGTGGGCCACTCAATCCGTCCGCACGCCCTATCCACGCCATGCCCCTCTCTCATCGACACGTTGAAGTCTTCCGCGCGGTGATGACCGCTGGCAGCGTCACAGGCGCCGCCGAGCTGTTGTTCACCTCGCAGCCGACCATCAGCCGGGAGGTGGCGCGGATGGAGAGTTTGCTGGGGTATCCGCTGTTCGACCGCGGCCCGGGGCGAGTGCGCCCCACGTCGCGGGCCCTGGCGCTGTTCGAGGAGGTGCAACGGGTCTATCAGGGCCTGGACCAGGTCATCGCACGGGCTCAGGCGCTCGGCCGGGCCGAAACCGAGCGGCTGGAAGTGCTCACTCTGCCCGCACTGGCGCAGGCCCTGCTGCCAGCTGCGAGCGCGCGATGGTTGCAGCGACACCCCCAGGCGTCCCTTTCGCTGACCCCGCAGGAGTCCCCGCTGCTGGAAGAATGGATGAGCGCCCAGCGTTTTGACGTGGGCTTGAGTGAAAGCGCCGGGGACTGGCGAGACGCTGCCGGCGGGGCACACGGCGAGCGCCGGGGCGGGAACCGAAGCGGGAGCGGCGATGCTGGCGACGACAGAGGTACCGAAGGAAGCGGCGACGGCCGCGGTACTGGAGGGAGCGGCCGCAGCCGTGGCGCCGCCGGGAGCGGCGGCGGTTCCGCCAGCCAGAGCGCCCCGGGCACCACCAGCGAGATCCTCGCCGAGCTGGACGAAGTGGCCGTGCTGCCCGCACACCATCCGCTGGCCGCCAGGCCTGTGCTGGAGCCGCGGGATTTTGAGGGGCAGGCCTTTGTGAGCCTGGCCGCCGCCGACCCCTACCGCCGACAGTTCGATGCGATCTTCAGCGAAGCGAATGTGGAGCGCCGGATGCAGATCGAGACCCACAGCGCGATGGCGGTCTGCGCGCTGGTGCAGCAGGGGCTGGGTATTGCGCTGGTCAATCCGCTGACGGCCTGGGCGTGTGCGTCGCAGGCGACGGAGGCGGGCACTCCGTCTCCAGCCTCAGGTCGTCACAGCGCCGGTGCGGCGCTCACCGGCGCGGCCGGTCTGGTGGTGCGCCGCTTCTCGATCCCGGTGCCGTTCCGGATCCAGGTCTTGCGCCCTCTGCACCGCCCCAGGCAGGCCCTGGCGGACGATTTCATCGCGGCAGTCAGGGAGGTGCTGGATGAGGTCGCGAGCTCATCTGAACCGTCGGAGACAGCGACCTGAAAACATCGCCGCCGCGGGAACCTGCGTTGCATGGCGACGTACAGAGTGGGCAGTCGCAACCCGCCGCGCTGGAGGTCATCATGAGTTTTGAAGTCGTATCGCAAACGCGAGACATTGAAGGGATGAAAAGCGCAACCATCCCCCCCATTCGTGTCGGGCAACTGTTCCGCGAAGAGATCGAGCAGGCGCTCAAACCAGGCGAGACCATGGCCAGTCTTGTCGAGGAGGCGGTCCGAACCGAGGTGGAGCGACGCCGAAACCAGGAGGCGTTTATTCAACGGGGGCTCCTTGCCATCGAGCGGTCAGAGCGACAGGGTGACGCCGTGCCGGCCGACAAGGTCGTCACCGCCTTGAAGGACCGGTTGGCGGCAGCGCGGAAGCAGCGTCAACCGCGCCAAGCATGACGTTTGGGTGAGTGTTCAGCTGACGAGGCCGGATCAGCGGTGCGCCACGAGACGGACATCCGTCCTTCCCCTGGCACACTGCGAGCCTTACTTGTTCGCGACCGCCCGCACTTCCGCCACATTCAGGAAGCGCTGACGCACCGAGCGCTCGATGCCGGCAGCATCCAGGCCGATCTGCGACATCAGCTTGCCCGGTTCGCCGTGCTCGACATACGTGTCCGGCAGGCCCAGTTGCAGCACCGGCAGGTTGAAGCCCTGCGCCTGCAGAGATTCCATGACGGCGCTGCCCGCGCCGCCCATGATGCAGCCGTCTTCAATCGTCACCAGCGCATCATGCGTGCGGGCCAGCTCGGCCACCAGCTCGGTGTCCAGCGGCTTGGCAAAACGCATGTTGGCCACACTGGCGTCCAGCGCTTCGGCTGCCTTCAGTGCCGGATACAGCAGCGTGCCAAATGCCAGGATGGCGACGCGCGGCGCACCGCGGCCATGGGTCTGCGGCTGTGCCGAATGGCGGCGCATCTCGCCCTTGCCCCAGGGCAATGCCACCATCTCCTTGGCGATCGCCTCACCGGCGCCCGCGCCGCGGGGATAACGCACCGTCACCGGGCCGTTGTGCAGGTGGCCGGTATACAGCGCGCGGCGGCATTCGTTCTCATCCGCCGGCGTCAGCACGCTCATGTTGGGAATGCAGCGGGTGAAGGCGATGTCGTAATTGCCCGCATGCGTCGCACCGTCCGCGCCGACCAGGCCCGCCCGGTCCAGCGCAAACAGCACTGGCAGGTTCTGCAGCGCCACGTCGTGGATCAGTTGGTCGTAGCCGCGCTGCAGGAAGGTCGAATAGATCGCCACCACCGGCTTGAGGCCTTCACAGGCCAGACCGGCCGCAAAGGTCACCGCATGCTGCTCCGCAATGCCGACGTCGTAATAACGGGTCGGGAATCGCTTGTGGAACTCCACCATGCCCGAGCCTTCACGCATGGCCGGGGTGATCGCCACCAGCTTTGGATCGGCTTCGGCCATGTCGCACAGCCAGTCACCGAACACCTGGGTGAAGGTCTTCTTGGGCGGCGTGGTCGCCGGCTTGATGCCTTCCGCGGGATTGAACGGGGTCGGGCCGTGATACTTGACCGGATCCGCCTCCGCCAGCTTGTAGCCCTGCCCCTTGCGGGTGACCACGTGCAGGAACTGCGGGCCCTTTTTGTCGCGCAGGTTTTCCAGCGTGGGGACCAGGGAATCCAGGTCGTGCCCATCGATCGGGCCAACATAGTTGAAGCCGAATTCCTCGAAGATCGTCCCGGGCACGAACATGCCCTTGGTGTGCTCTTCAAAACGCCGTGCAAACTCATACAGCGGCGTGTGCTTGAGCACCGATTTCGCGCCTTCGCGCGCCGCCGCGTAAAACTTGCCGCTCATCAGGCGGGTGAAATACTTGTTCAGCGCCCCCACCGGCGGGCTGATCGACATGTCGTTGTCGTTCAGGATCACCAGCACGTCGCCCAGCAGGCCGCCATGGGCCACACCGGCGTTGTTCAGGGCTTCAAAGGCCATGCCGGCCGTCATCGCGCCGTCACCGATGATGGCCACCGCACGCCGGCTCTCGCCCTTGATCCGTGCCGCCATCGCCATGCCGTGCGCGGCGGAGATCGAGGTGCTGGAGTGGGCGGTGCCGAAGGTGTCGTATTCGCTCTCGTCGCGGCGCGGGAAGCCGGAGATGCCGCCCTGCTGGCGCAGTGTGGACATCGCATCCCGGCGGCCGGTCAGGATCTTGTGCGGGTAGGTCTGGTGACCCACGTCCCACACCAGGCGGTCGCGCGGTGTGTCGTAGACGTAATGCAGCGCAATGGTCAGCTCCACCGTGCCCAGGTTGGACGACAGATGGCCGCCCGTCTTGGACACGCTGTCCAGCACATGGCTGCGCACTTCGTCCGCCAGCTGAGGCAGCTGGCTGCGGGAGAGGCGGCGCACGTCGGCCGGGCTGTCGATGCTGCTCAGCAGCGGCAGCGGATTTGCAGGGGAGTCACTCATGACCGGACCTTTTCAGTTGTCTCGTTCAACGACCTTGTCAGCCAGCAGGCTGAGCCAGGCGGTGTCGGCCAGGCCGCTTGCAGCCAGGGCCTTGTGGGCCTGATCGCGCAGCTGGAGCGCGTAAGCGCGGGCGGCCTCCAGGCCGAGCACGCTCACGTAGGTGGGTTTGTTGCTGTCCTGATCCTTGCCGGCTGTCTTGCCCAGCACCTCAGAATCTTGCGTCACGTCCAGGATGTCGTCCACCACCTGGAAGGCCAGGCCAATGGCCGCGCCGTAATCGCTCAGCGACTGCCAGGCCACGTCGGAGACATCGCCACAGGCAGCGCCCATCAGCACGCTGGCTTGCAGCAGCACGCCGGTCTTGCGGCGGTGCATGTCACGCAGCTGGGCTTCGTCGAGCGGCTTGCCGACGCTGGCCAGGTCGATGGCCTGACCGCCGGCCATGCCGTCGTAGCCGCTGGCGCGGGCCAGCAGACGGCACAGCCGCGCCTGCAGGGCCGGCGCCACGCCGGTGTCAGGCGTCAGCACATCAAAGGCCAGCGCCTGCATGGCGTCACCCGCCAGCATGGCCTGCGCCTCACCATACTTCACATGCAGCGTGGGTTTGCCCCGGCGCAGCACGTCGTTGTCCATGCAGGGCATGTCGTCATGGGCCAGCGAATAGGCGTGGATCAATTCCACCGCGCAGGCCGCCCGCAAGGCCGCTTCACGCTGGCCGTTGACCGCCTCGGCCGCTGCCAGCACCAGCAGCGGACGCAGCCGCTTGCCGGCGCCCAGCACCGCATAGCGCATGGCTTCGCCCAGACCGGCCGGCGCACTTTCAGGCACCCAGACTTCCAGCGCCGATTCGACGTCCAGCAGAGACCGCTTCACCCAATGATCGAACACACCTGCATCCACTTATGCTTCTCCCCAAGGCCGCATCTCGCCACCTTCCAGCGCTTGTACTTGTTGTTCAACGACCTGCAGGCGGGACCGGCAGAATTTCAGCAACTCTGCGCCCCGCTGATAACTGGCCAGCAGCTGGTCGAGCGGAAGCTGGCCCGCCTCCATCGACTGGATGAGCCGCTCGAGCTCGTCCACCGCCAGTTCATAACTGACCGGTTCCGGGCCGACCGGCGGGCCTTGCTCGGGCTGCGATGCCGACGAGGCATGGATCTGGTCGCTTGCGGAAGGCTTGCTCATTTCAAAACGCGAAAAAACCGATTGTAAGCATCCCACCCTGGGGGTCCTGCGTCAGACCTGTGGGGGATAGGCAACTGGATTGTGTCCCACTCTGAAAGGTGGGACGAAAGGGGCGAGAGAGGGCAAATACCGCGCCTGATCACGGAAGGACGCGCAAAGCCCGTACCGAAGGGACGGGGCGGACGGGGCCGGGTACAATGATCGATTCCCCTTGCGGCGCGTTGCCCACCTCCCTTCGATCTGCGGCCTTTTCAGGCCGTGGTTGCCCTGGCTTGACCGCATTTTTTGTGGTCCTCCCTGAGGGCAGCGCACGGCCTGACACCGCTCGAAGAGCCGGTTCGGGCCAGGCGCCGTGAATTCTGTCCTTTACGTCCAACATTCCGGCTTACCCGATCTGGGGGGTGGCCGGTCACGGTTGACATTGGTTTCTTGGAGACCCTCTTGGATCATGTCCGACCTGAGCATCCCTCTCAGCGCCCTTGAACGCAGCACGGCCCCCACAGTCACCCAGCTGCCTGTCACTTCCTACTTCGATGAGGACCTGTTCCGCCGGGAACAGGAACTGATCTTCCAGCACGGTCCCCGCTACCTGGGGCACGCGCTTGCGGTGCCCGAGGTCGGCGACTACTACGCCCTCCCGCAGGAGGGTGAAGGCCGTGCCCTCGTCCGCCGTGCGGAGGGCCCGCAGGGGGTGGAACTCATCTCCAACATCTGCCGCCACCGCCAGGCGGTGATGCTGCGTGGGCGCGGCAATACCCGCAGCAACATCGTCTGCCCGCTGCACCGCTGGACCTACGACCTCAAGGGTGAGCTGGTGGGAGCGCCCCATTTCAAACAGGACCCTTGCCTGCATCTGAACCGTTATGGGGTGCGGGAATGGAACGGTCTGCTGTTCGAGGACAACGGCCGGGACATCGCCGCCGAACTGTCCCGCCTGGGGCCGCGCGGCGCACTGGACTTCACCGGCTACCAGCTGGACCGCATTCATGTGCATGAGTGCGACTACAACTGGAAGACCTTCATCGAGGTCTACCTGGAGGACTACCACGTCGGTCCGTTCCATCCGGGCCTGGGCCAGTTCGTGACCTGCGAAGACCTCGCCTGGGAATTCACGCGCGACTATTCGGTGCAGACCGTCGGGGTCAACAAGGCACTGACCAAGCCCGGCTCGGCCGTGTATGAGAAGTGGCATCAGCAGGTGCTGGGCTTCAACCAGGGCCAGGCACCGGCCCAAGGCGCAATCTGGCTGACCTACTACCCTCACATCATGGTGGAGTGGTATCCGAACGTGCTGGTGATCTCCACCCTCTTCCCGCGTGGCCCGCAGAAGACGACCAACATCGTCGAGTTCTATTACCCCGAAGAAATCGTCGCCTTCGAGCGTGACTTCGTCGAGGCCCAGCAGGCCGCCTATATGGAAACCTGCGTGGAAGACGACGAGATCGCGCTGCGGATGGACGCCGGGCGCCGGGCCCTGATGGAGCGCGGCGACAACGAAGTCGGTCCCTACCAGTCCCCCATGGAAGATGGCATGAAGCATTTCCATGAGTGGTATCGGGGTTTGATGAAGCGCTGAGCGCCCAACGCACGGTCCGCAGACCGCCCCGCCCTGCCCGGCTTTCGGCAGGCCCACCACGCCCCGCCCTCGCGGGGCGTTTCACTTTGGGCAGAGAATCAGCGCCATGTCTGCTTCCCTCCTGATGGTGCTGGCGACCCTGCTGTTCGCCACGATGGGCGTCTGCGTCAAGGTGGCGTCGCTCGAGTTCCACTACAGCGCCGGTGAGATCGTGATGTATCGCGGCCTCGTTGGCACGCTGGTGCTGTTCACCCTGGCCCGCACCCAGGGGCTGAGCCTCAGGACGAAGGTGCCGGCGATGCACTTCTGGCGGAGCCTGTCCGGGGTGATCGCGCTGTCGCTTTGGTTCTATGCCATCAGCAAGCTGCCGCTGGCCACCGCCATGACGCTGAACTACATGTCGTCCATCTGGATGGCACTCTTTCTGATCGGTGGTGCCGTCATGATGGGCGGCGCGCGGGTGGATCCCCGACTGATCACCACGGTGCTGATCGGCTTTGCCGGTGTCGCGCTGGTGCTGCGCCCCAGCATGAGCGAAGAGCAGTTCTGGCATGGTCTGGCGGGCCTGGCCTCTGGCATGTTGTCCGCCATGGCCTACCTGCAGGTGACGGCGCTGGGCCGCGTCGGCGAGCCGGAATACCGGGTGGTGTTTTATTTCTCGATGGGCGGCGCGGTGGCCGGGGCGCTGGTCAGCCTGAGCACCCCCGGCGGCTGGCATGGCCATACCTGGAAGGGCGCCGCCCTGCTGCTGGCCGTGGGCGTGCTCGCCACGGGTGCGCAGTTGCTGATGACGCGCGCCTACAGCATCGGCAAACCCCTGGTGAATGCCTCGCTGCAGTATCTGGGCATCGTGTTCTCAGCGCTCTACAGCGTCCTGCTGTTCAATGACCTGCTCCCGCTGTCGGCCTGGATCGGCATCGGACTGATTGTGCTGGCCGGTCTGGGCGCGACGCTGCTGCGGGCTCGCAATACGCCGCAGGATGAGCAACACTCCGTGAGTGAATCCTGACCCTCGGACCCTCAACGTCTTTGCGACCATGACGCACGCCGCCTCTACCAGCCTGATTGATGTGCCCGCCTTGCAAGCGCTGTTGAACAGCCCGACGCCACCGCTGGTGATCGACGTGCGGTTCGACCTGGCCAACACCGATCAGGGTGAGGCTTTGCATGCGGTGGGTCACATTCCCGGGGCGTTTTATCTGCATCTGGACCGGGATCTGAGCGGTCCCAGGCAAGTGGGTGACACGTTCTTCGGCCGCCATCCGTTGCCGGAGCGCGAGGCCTTTGCCAACCAGATGCGTCGCCTGGGGCTGCAAGCCGGCCAGCAGGTGGTGGCCTATGACGCGGCGGACGGCATGTATGCCGCGCGCTTGTGGTGGATGCTGCGCTGGCTGGGCCATGAAGCCGTGGCGGTACTGGATGGCGGTTTCGCCGCCTGGCAGGCGGCTGGCGGCAGTGTCAGCCGCGAGATGCCCACGGCTCGGCCGGGCAGCTTCGCCGCGGGGACGCCGCTGGAGCAGCCCTGGTCCAAACAGGAACTGCTGGCCGGTCTCGGCCGGGTGCGGCTCATCGACGCCCGTGCGGGGGAGCGCTTCCGTGGGGAGGTCGAGCCGCTGGACCGGCAGGCCGGCCACATTCCGGGCGCCAGCCACCGCTTCTTCAAGACCAATCTCGATGCCAGTGGCCGCTTCCGACCTGCCGCAGAACTGAAAGCGGAGTTCGAGCAGGTGCTGGGCGCTTTCCCGGCCGCCCAGACGGTGCACCAGTGCGGCTCCGGCGTGACGGCCTGCCACAACCTGCTGGCGATGCACCATGCTGGCCTGACGGGCAGTCGCCTCTACCCCGGCTCCTGGAGCGAGTGGAGCGCCGATCCACGCCTGCCGCTGGCGCGCGGCTGACGCCGGCGCAGGTGTCGCCTGCGGGGGTACCCACACGCCACGTCGCCGTCGCGGCCCTTCATGCGGTGGCGGCGCAGCCCTGAGGCTCCGCCGACGTCTTTACCGCACCACCAGCACCGGAAACTGGCAGTGGCTGAGCACCTTCTGGGTCTCGCTGCCCAGCAGCAAGGCGGTGAAGCCCTTGCGGCCATGGGAGCCCATCACCAGCAGGTCCGCCTGGACCTTGCCGGCATGTTCAATGATGGCTTCCCAGGCGTGCAGCGCCTCGACGCTTTCCGTCGTCACTTCCACTCCCGCCGCCTGCGCAGCCGCAGCCACCTGACTCAGGCGCTCCTGGGCGATGCGCTCCTGCGCGTCGAAGAATTCCTGGGGCGGCGTCGGCTGCATTTCCGACACCGCGCTGTAGGGGAACGGTTCCTTCACGCTCACGGCAAACAGCCGGGCGCCATGAAAGCGGGCCAGTTGCACGGCGGTCTCGACGGCCTTGGTGGTGATGTCGGAACCATCGGTCGGAACGAGGATGCGTTGGAACATGGCGAGCCTCCTGATACAGGGTCTGCAGGGTCAGTCGAATGGCGGGGTCAAGGCATGACCACCCCACCAGTCTGGCGCCGTCATGGTGCGCCCGTGGTGACGAATGTCAATCGCGCAGACCCTGGCTCCGAGGCTGCGACGCTCAGTGGCTGTGCTTGCCCCCCACCACGATGACCACAAAGGCAATCCCCACGCCCAGCCAGAACAGTTGCAGAGCGGTGTCCTTCATCGGCAGCCGGCGCTGCAGTTGCGGAATCAGATCGGCGACCGACACATACACAAAGCTGCTGGACGCTGCCACGAGCAGATAGGGGAACATCGCCTGCCACGGGCCGACGATGAAATAGCCCAGCAAGCCACCGGCCACCGCGGCCAAGCCCGAGATCGCATTGAACAGCAGCGCCTTGCGTCGCGAGAAGCCGGCATTCAGCAAGACGATGTAGTCCCCGACTTCCTGCGGGATCTCGTGGGCCACGATCGCCATGGCGGTGACCCAACCCAGATGGTGGTCGGCGAGGAAGGCGGCCGCGATGATGATGCCGTCGCAGAAATTGTGGATGCTGTCCCCCACCAGCACCGACAGTCCCCCCCGCCCGGCCTGCTCCTGGTCGAAATGATGGTGATGGTGGTGACCGTCGCCTTCATGGTGGTGGGTATGCCGGTACAGCTCGGCTTTTTCCAGCAGGAAGAAGAACATCAACCCGCCCAGCAGCACCAGGAACAGGGTGTGCGGGTCCGCACCGCTCTCGAAGGCCTCCGGCAGCACATGCAGCAGCGCGGTGGAGAGCAGCACCCCGGTGGACAGGCTCACCAGGTGCTTGACGATGCGGCTCAGCAGGCCGACCGTCAGCATCGCCGCGATCGAGACGGACGCTACGCCGCCGGCCAGGGTGACCAGCAGGATATAGAACAGGGTCATGGATAAAAAAGGCGCACCACGGAGGGTGCGCCGGTATGGGATCTCAAAATTGTCTCAGACTCGTCAAGCCCCTCCCGCTGCCGGGCGGTGCGAGCCTCGCCCATACGGTCAAAAGCCGGAACGGCCAGGCCTCAGACGCCGTGCTGCTTGAACCAGGCCAGGCACTTCGCCCAGCCGTCCTTGGCTGCGTCGGCGCGGTAGCTGGGGCGGTAGTCGGCATGGAAGGCGTGGCCGGCGTCCTTGTAGACGACAAATTCACTGGCCTTGGCCGCCTTGCTGCCTTGCTGCAACGCTTCCTGCATCGCGGCGACGCTGGCCACCGGGATGCCGCCGTCCTGCCCGCCATACAGGCCCAGCACCGGCGCCTTGAGCTGCCCCACCACGTCGATCGGATGTTTGGGCGTCAGCGGCGTGGAGCTGCCCTGCAGCCGTCCATACCAGGCCACGCCGGCTTTGACGGCGGGATTGTGGGCGGCAAACAGCCAGGTGATGCGGCCGCCCCAGCAGAAACCGGTGATGCCCAGGTGTCCGGTGTTGCCACCTTTGGATTTGGCCCAGGCGACGGTGGCGTCGAGGTCGCGCATGACCTGTTCGTCGGGCACCTTGCTGATGATCTCGGACATCAGGCGGGCGATGTCCGTCACTGCCTTGGCATCGCCCTGCCGCACGAACAGGTCGGGCGCGACGGCGAAGTAGCCCTGCTTGGCAAAACGCCGGGCGACATCCGCAATATGTTCATGCACGCCGAAGATCTCGCTGATGACCAGCACCACCGGCGCATTCTTCTTGCCGGCCGGCCACGCAGCGTAAGCGGGCATCTGAAAGTCGCCTACCGGCACAGTCACCGGACCGGCCTCCAGGCCTTGTGTGTCGGTGGTGATGGTCTGCGCGCTCACCGGCAGCACGGCGGCAGCAAAGCCGCTGCCCACGGCCGTCCCGACAAAGTCGCGACGGTTGAAAGAACGCTTGGGTACCAGGCTGTCGAAGTCTTCGGTCGTCATGCAGGTCTCCTTGAAGGGCTGGGCGATTCTAGGGGGGCGTGTCCAAATGCGCTTGCCACGAAAACATCCCGTTTCTTCGCGACAATGCGCCGCATGAATCAAGCGCAAGTCCCCCCCACCCTGGCCGCCATCGACATGGGCTCCAACAGTTTCCGACTGGAGATCGCCCACCTGCAGCATGGCCAGTACCGGCGCCAGGACTATCTGAAGGAAACCGTGCGCCTGGGCGCGGGCCTGGACGCGCAGAGCATGCTGACCGAAGAGGCCACCGAACGGGGCCTGGCCTGCCTGCGGCGTTTTGCCGCGCGGCTGGACGGCGTACCGGCCAGGCAGGTCCGGGCGGTGGCCACCCAGACCCTGCGCGAGGCGCGCAACCGCAATGCCTTTCTGGAGCGGGCGCAGGAGGTGCTGGGACACCCCATTGAAGTCATCTCCGGCCGTGAGGAGGCCCGGCTGATCTATGCGGGCGTGTGCCGGCTGCAGGCGTCGGAAGATCCGCGTCTGGTGATCGACATCGGCGGGCGATCCACCGAGATGATCCTGGGCCGCGGCACCCAGCCGCTGAAGGCGGAGTCCTTCCAGGTGGGCAGTGTCAGCCTGTCGATGCGATTTTTCCCGGATGGCCGCTTCACCGCGGAGGCCTTCCGCGCTGCGCAGGTCGCGGCCGGGGCCGAGCTGGAGGAAGCGCTGACCGAGTTTGCGCGCCATACGGCGCAGCCGCGCTGGCGTGCCGCACTGGGCTCTTCCGGCACGGTGGGGGCGGTGGCGCAGATCCTGGCGGCGAATCAGGTGTCGGACGGCACGATCACGCTGGACGGCCTGCGCTGGTGCATCCAGCAATGCCTGGCGGCGGGTCATGTCGACGCGCTCAAGCTGGCCGGCCTCAAGGACGACCGCCGCGCGGTGGTGGCGGGCGGGCTCTGCATCCTCTACACCCTGCTGACCCACTTCGACATCGACCGGCTGGCGCCCGCCAAGGGAGCGCTGCGCCAGGGCGTGGTCTTCGATCTGGCAGCCCGCCTGGACCCGGCGCTGCTTGGCACCGGCCGCGACATGCGGGATCAGTCGGTGGCCGAGCTGCAGCGCCGGTTTGCGGTGGACCGGTCTCAGGCGCAGCGGGTGCAGGAGGTGGCCTTGAAGCTGCATCAGCAGCTGCTGCCGAAGGCGGATGAAGAACAGCGTCGCGAGCTGGGCTGGGCCGCGGCGCTGCACGAAATCGGCATGATGGTCTCGCACCATGACTTTCACCGGCACAGTGCCTATCTGCTGTCCCATGTGGATGCGCCGGGGTTCTCGCAAAGCCAGTTGCGGCGCCTGGGCGATCTGGCGCTGGGCCAGCGCGGCGGCCTGCGCAAGCTGGACGATCAATTGCGGGACGACAGCCTGACCTGGCAACTGCTGGCCCTGCGGCTGGCGGCGATCAAGTGCCACGCACGCGGACAGGTGGATGCCTCGGCGATGCATGTGAGCCGGCAGGGGCCGCTCGTCACCATCCGGATGGCCAAGGGCTGGGCGGATGCCCATCCCCGGGCGCACTACCTGCTGCGTGAGGAGCAGGAAGCCTGGGCGAAGCTCGGGCGGGTGCAGCTGGAGCTGGTCGGCTGAGCGCCGCGCTTCGCGCCTTGGCGGTGCTGGTGCTGTTTGCCGCGGCCGGGGTGCTTCGGACTCTCTCGGCGCCACCCGCGCGCGGTGCGGTCACCCCCTCCGGCTCCGCAGCAGCCGCCCCGATTGCATCAAGGCATGCAACCGCGACACCGAAGGCCACGGAGAGCGGCGCCTGCTGCGCAGATCAGCCGCTCATTCCTCTTCGACGTGGAACAGCTGCATCAGTGCCTGCTGCGCACTGATCCCGTCCACGCCATTGACGCGCTGCGAGGTGCCATCGGAGCGCAGCTGCCACGCATCCCGCGTGTCGTGCAGGTAAGGCACCAGCCCTTCATCGATCACCCGCTGCCGCAGCTTGGGATCGAGCACCGGCCATGCCACCTCGATGCGGCGCAGCATGTTGCGGCTCATCCAGTCGGCGCTGGAGAGGTATAGCGATTCTTCCGCCTCCGTCTTGCCCCAGCGGAAATAGAAGATCCGCGAATGCTCCAGGAAGCGCCCCACCACCGACCGCACCAGGATGTTGTCCGTGATGCCGGGCAACCCCGGCGGCAGCATGCAGGCGCCCCGCACGATCAGGTCGATGCGCGCGCCCGCCTGGCCCGCGCTGATCAGGGACTGGATCAGCTCCGCATCCGTCAGCGCATTGATCTTGAGCACCACCCGCGCCGGCTCGCCGCGCCGTGCAGCGGCCTCCACCAGGGCCAGCGTCTCGCACATGGTGCGATGCAGATTGAACGGCGCCAGCAGCAGTTTGCGCGGCGCCTTGAACTTCGACAGTGACGCCAACTGGCGGAAGACGAGGTCCATGTCGGCGGTCAGATCGGTGTCCGCCGTCAGGTAACCCAGGTCGGTGTAGAAGCGCGCGGTCTTGGGGTTGTAGTTACCGGTGGACAGATGCCCATAGCGGCGCAGTCGCCCGCCTTCGCGCCGGGTGATCAGCATCAGCTTCGCATGGGTCTTGAGCCCCACGATGCCATACACCACCTGTGCGCCCACGGCCTCCAGCCGCTCGGCCCAGTTGATGTTGGCTTCTTCATCGAAGCGGGCCTTCAGCTCCACCACGGCCAGCACTTCCTTGCCGCGGCGGGCCGCTTCGATCAGCAAATCGGCCAACACCGACTGGCTGCCGGTGCGGTAGATCGTCTGCTGGATGGCCAGCACATCCGGGTCTTCCACCGCCTCGCGCAGCAGTTGCACCACCGGGTCGAAGCTCTCGAAGGGATGGTGCAGCAGGATGTCGCCCTTGCTGCGCAGCTTGTCCAGAATCGACTTGCCGCGCGGCAGGCGGCGAGTGGGCCAGCTGGGTTCGTAGGGCTGGAAGCGCAGGTCGTCGGCATCGGTCTGGTCGATCAGCTCATTGAGCCGCACCAGATTCACCGGTCCGTTGACGCGATACAGCGCCGCCTCTGGCAGCGCAAACTGTTCCAGCAGGAAACGCGACAGCTCTTCCGGGCAGGTGTTCACCACTTCCAGACGCACCGCGCGTCCGAAGTGACGGGTGGTGAGTCCCGAGCGCAGCGCGTGGCGCAGGTTGGCGATTTCTTCCTCGTCCACCTCCAGGTCCGAATCGCGGGTGACGCGGAACTGCGAAAACGCTTCCACCTGCCGACCCGGGAACAGTTCTTCCAGATGGGCGCGGATGACGCTGGTGAGCAGCACAAAACTCTGGCGGCCGCTGCTGATCTCCGGCGGCAGCTTGATGACCCGGGGCAAGACCCGCGGCACCTTGACGATGGCGATGCGGGTGTCGCGGCCCAGCGCATCCTTGCCCGACAGCCGCGCCACAAAGTGCAGCGACTTGTTGGCCACCTGCGGAAACGGATGCGCCGGGTCCAGGCCCACCGGCACCAGCAGTGGCCGCACTTCCCGCTCGAAGAACCGGGCGACCCAGGCGCGCTGCTCGGTCGTGCGGTCGGCGTGGTTGAGGATCTGGATGCTGTGCTCGCGCAGCTCCGGCATCACCTGGTCATTGAAGATGCCGTACTGCTGATCGATCAGCTCATGGGCGGCGCGGGCGACGCGTTCCACGTCCCGCGAGGTGACCAGACCGCTACCGTCGCGCTGCGCATCGAGCATGTCGGCGAAGCGGACCTCGAAGAACTCGTCCAGGTTGGACGACACGATGCAGATGTAGCGCAGCCGCTCCAGGAGCGGAACGTCCCGGCGCTGGGCCTGGGCCAGGACACGACGGTTGAACTCGAGGATGGCTTGTTCGCGGTTAAGCAAGGAAACGGCAGACGAGGTCATGAACTCATTCTATGAAGCTATCGTGACAGCCCGATGACCCGAAAGAACCCCCTGTCTGCGACGACCCCCCGGCGTGTCTTAACGTCTCTCAACGTCCATCGACGCCCTCGACGTCCCTGGCACTCCGGCCATCGGCCTCGCCATCTCGCGCCGGACCGGAATCTCCAGAGTGACTTCAGGCCGGCGTGCGCAGGGCTTCGACGGCTGCGACGGCTTTCAGGGCGGCGTCGGCCCGCTCCCGCTGCCGCGCGCTCCAGTCCAGGATTTCCAGATGGCCGTCGGCGTGCTCCACCAGGGCGGTGAGACTCTCCACCCAGTCCCCGTCATTGGCGTAGAGGATGCCGTCGATGTCCCGCAGCTCGGCGTGGTGGATATGACCGCAGACAACGCCCTGCACACCGCGCTTGCGGGCCTCCTTGGCGAGCGCTTCCTCGAAGTCATTCAGGTAGGACACCGCCCGTTTGACCTTGAGCTTCAGATATTTGCTCAGGCTCCAGTACGGCAGCCCCATGCGGGCCCGCAAGGAATTGAGATGGCGGTTGAGCTTGAGGGTGAACTCATAGGCGCTGTCGCCCACATGGGCCAGCCATTTGGCGCACTGGATCACGCCGTCGAACAGGTCGCCATGGGTGACCCACAGCTTGCGGCCGTCGGCGGTTTCGTGAATCCATTCATGGGCCACCTCAATGCCGCCGAAGCTGTGATTCAGGTATTTGCGGGCGAATTCGTCGTGATTGCCCGGCACATAAATCACCCGGCAGCCTTTGCGCGCTTTGCGCAGCAGCTTCTGCACCACGTCGTTGTGGGCCTGCGGCCAATACCAGCTGCGGCGCAGCTGCCAGCCGTCGACGATGTCGCCCACCAGGAACAGTTGCTCGCATTCCACCTCCCGGAGGAATTCGAGCAGGGCGCGGGCCTGGCAGCCGGGGGTCCCCAGGTGCAGGTCGGAAATCCACACGGTCCGCACGCGGATGGAACCGCCCTCTTCCGCCTCCGGAGGGGGCGGCTCGGTGGACACAGCGGCGGCCAAAAGCGTGTCGGTCAGCATGGCCCCATAGCTTGAAGAGGTCGCGTGAAACCTTGATGACCGTCAGAGACCGATAATCACGCCCATGCATCTGTTGATTCCCTACGCCAGCGCCCAGGAACCGCACGTGGAGGCGGCCCTGCGGGAGCTGGAGCTGCCGGCCCTGAGCGCCCTGCTGGGTCTGCTGACCGCCACCGACACGCTGGAGGGCGATGAGCTCGCCTTGCTTCCTCCGCATGAGCGGGTGCTGACCCGCCTGCGGGGGGTGGACGACGACCTGCCCCCGACGGCGGCCTGGCGTCTGAAGGCGGCGGGCGTGGTGCCGGGGGACGCGGTCTGGGCCCTGATCACGCCGCTGCATCTGGCGGTGGGCACGGATCAGGTCACGGCCCTGGGGGCGGACACCCTGCAGCTGACGGACAACGAATCCCGCGCCTTTCTCACCGCGCTGACGCCGTCGGTGTTTCCGGCGGACGAGGGTTGGGCGACCCATTGGCTCGCGGCGGATGCCTGGGCGGTGTCGCATCCCTCGCTGGACGGCCAGGAAGCCGCCAGCCCGGACCGCATCCTGAACCGCGGGGTGGAGACCTGGATGCCGCGCGGTCGGCGACTGCGCACCCTCATGAATGAACTGCAGATGGTGCTGCATGGCCTGCCGCTGAATGCCGAGCGGGAAGCGCGCGGTCTGCGGCCGGTCAACGCGGCATGGATCAGCGGCTGCGGCCGGGACCGCGGTCATGCGCTGCCGGAGGATCTGCTCGTGGATGATCGTCTGCGCGTGCCGATGATGACGGGCGATCTCTATGCCTGGAGCGAAGCCTGGAAGGCGCTGGACAGCGGCCTGCTGTCGGAAGCGCTGCATCACGTCAGGGGCGGTGGCGAGCTGAAGCTCACCCTCTGCGGCGAGCGCTCGTCGCGACGCTGGGAGCGCCGACAAGTGGGCGGCTGGCAGCGCCTGAAAGAACGCTTCACACCGCCGACGGTGCGAGTGTCCGACGCGATGGAAGGGCTGTGACCATGAATGCACCACGCAGCCCCTCTGGCCCTCGCATCCTCACGCGGGATGTGCCGCCCGACCCGGTGTTCGCCCTTCAACAGGCGGGTCTCTCGCCGCTGCTGGCAAGGCTGCTGGCGGCGCGGGGGGTGGTCTCTGCCGTCGAGCTGGACGCTGATCTCAAGCACCTGCTGCCGCCGGACGGCCTGCTGGGCATCGAGGCTGCGGCGACGCTGCTGGCGGACGCCTTGCTGGCCGGGGACCGCATCTGCATCGTGGCCGACTATGACTGTGACGGCGCGACGGCCTGTGCGGTCATGCTGCGTGGGCTGGCGATGCTGGGTGCGCGTCCGGGCTCGGTTGGTTATGTGGTGCCGGACCGCGCGGTGCACGGCTATGGCCTGACGCCGACCATCGTGGACCTGGCCCTGCAGCACCAGCCGCAGCTGCTGGTCACGGTGGACAACGGCATTGCGAGCCATGCTGGCGTGGCGCATGCGCGCGCCATGGGTTTGAAGGTCCTGGTCACCGACCACCACCTGCCGGCGGTGGATGCGGACGGGGTGGCAACGGTGCCGGAGGCGGATGCGCTGGTCAATCCGAACCAGCCGGGCTGCACCTTTCCGAGCAAGAACATGGCGGGCGTGGGCGTGGCCTTCTACGTGCTGCTGGCCCTGCGCGGCGAGATGCGTCGCCGGGGTGCTTATCCGGATGGGGCGCAGCCGCGCCTGGATGGCCTGCTGGACCTGGTGGCGCTGGGCACCGTGGCAGACGTCGTCAAGCTGGACGCCAACAATCGTCGCCTGGTGGCGCAGGGTCTGCGCCGCATGCGCGCGGGCCGCATGCAGCCGGGTGTGGCGGCGCTGTTCACTGCGGCGGCACGCGACCCGCTGCGGGCCAACAGCTTTGACCTTGGCTTCGCGCTGGGGCCCCGCATCAATGCCGCGGGTCGCCTGGCTGACATGACCATGGGCATCACCTGCCTGACGACGGAAGATAGCGCGCAGGCGCTGGAGCTGGCCAAGGAACTGGATCGCATCAATCGCGAGCGGCGCGACATTGAAGCTGGCATGCAGGAGCAGGCGCTGGCGCTGCTGGACCGTCTGATGGACGATCCGCGCCTGAACGGTGCGCCGCCGCCCGCGCTGGCGCTGTTTGACGAGGACTTCCACGAAGGCGTGGTGGGCATCGTCGCGTCGCGCATCAAGGACCGGCTGCACCGGCCGGTGTTTGTCTTTGCGCGGGGTGCGGACGGCCAGCTCAAGGGTTCGGGCCGATCCATTCCGGGATTCCACCTGCGGGATGCGCTCGACCTCGTCTCCAAGCGTCACCCGGACCTGCTGCGCAAGTTCGGCGGCCACGCGATGGCGGCGGGCTGCACGCTGGCGCCGGGCGGCGTTGAGGCGTTTGGCACTGCTTTCGAGCAGGTGGCCGCTGAATGGCTGGATGAAGCCGCGCTCACCCGCACCTTGCGGACGGACGGACCTTTGCCGGCAGAAGCTTTCTGCGTCGAGACCGTTCAGGAGCTTGAAGCGCAGGTCTGGGGTCAAGCCTTTGAGGCACCGCTGTTCTGCGACAGCGTGCAGGTGGTGCATCAGCGCATTGTCGGCGAGCGCCACCTCAAGCTGCGCTTGCGCCAGGGCGCGCTGTTGCGTGACGCCATCTGGTTCGGCCGCACTGAATCCCTGCCCGAGCGGGTGACCTTGGCCTACCGTCTGACGCTCAATGAATACCAGGGACAGCAGAACGTCCAGATGGTGGTCGAGGCCATGGCCGATTGACACTCCCATGAGGTTGTCGGACTGAGGGCAGCCGCGGAGATAAGCATTCGACGCTGCTTGAACGTACCGGCCGCGGAGGCTCAGGCGCCCAGCGACCTGCGCACCCAGTCCACGATGGCCTGGGAGGGAATGGCGCCGGCGTGGCGCGCGATTTCCTTGCCGTCCAGGAACAGCAGCAGTGTGGGAATGCTGCGGATGTTGTACTGACTGCTCTGACGGGGTGCGAGGTCGGTGTCCAGCTTGATGAAGCGCAGTTCGGGCAGCATCTCTGCGGCCTTTTCGAAGTGGGGCGCCATGCTCTTGCAGGGGCCACACCAGGCGGCCCAGCAGTCCACCACCACCGGCAGCTCCGTGCCGGCCACATAGCGGTCGAACACTTCTGCGGACACGTCCATGGGGCGCTGGGCCATCAATGGTGTGCTGCATTTGCCGCAATCGGGGTCGTCTGCCAGCCGGTCGCGCGGCACGCGGTTCTTCGCGCCGCAGGCGGGGCACACGATATGAAGGCTCAGGGGTTCGGTGGCGGTGTCCATATTGAAGTCCTCACGCGGGGAAGGCGGGGCTCCCTCACAGCAATCCAGATTCCCTCCATGATGCCCAAAGTTTGCCTTGGCTGAATCCCCCGAAAGGTCTCACCTTGAAGAAGGGCGGTGCCCGTCGCCCACCCCGAAAACGGTCTTGATGGTGGAGGCAGCTTTCAACGACCGTGCCCGGAACCACCGCATGGATACGCCACGCTCTCCGCACACCACCCACCTTCACCACGTCCGCGGTCGGAGGAAAGCGCCGACCGGGTGCCCTTTTCCGTAAGTATTAGCTTGCGAACTCAAGGAGGAATCGGGCTTGATGAGCCTGCCTGCAATTCTGCGGCTGCCTGCCCAGACTGACCAACAGCTGACCAGCCGTTTTGAGGGAAGATACAAGGGGGAGGACCCGAAGGGGACGGAGGACTGAGCTCGGACACAAACAGTCCAGTGGACTGTTTGTGCCTAGCGAGGGCCAGGGCCTCTGGCCCTGGCATGGAGGAAAAGGGTGCCCGGTTGGCGCTTTCCGGCTGCACCGCGCCCACCCACCCCCATCAGAATCCTTCGATGTCTTCCCTCCACCGATCCGAGCCCGACTAGGAATGCAACTTGCCGCCCACAAGGTTAGCAAGCACTTGACCCCTCCTTGCACGCAGACCCCAACGGCGACCCGCACGCGGGGAGCGTCAAGCCCTCGATCTCTGAATCCTTGGAAAGGACTCCCTCATGCCTAACTACAAAGACGACGGAAAACTCTGGGTGCTCGTGGCTGACGAAGGCGTGGCCCGCCTGTTGCGCCTGCCGGAAGAAGGTGGTGACCTGGAGGACGTCACCACCCTGACCGACGCCGCCGCCCACGCGGACAAGGCCGACCTGCGCCGTGATGCCGAGGGCCGCCGGGGCACCAGCACCACCTCGTCCGCCGGTGTGGATGAGCTTCACAAGGAAGCGATGGACTTCTCGACCCGCGTTGCCCGCACCCTGGATGACGGCTACAACAACGGCGACTTCACCCAGCTTCGCATCGTGGCCGCCCCCCGCTTCCTGGGCCTGCTGCGCAAGTCGCTGAGTCCCAATGTCACCAAGCTCGTCATCGACGAGACCAATGTCGACGTCGTGCACGAAAGCCTGGGCGCCCTGACCTCCCGCCTCTTCCCGGAGCGCGACTTCAGCCAGCGCAAGGCCTGAACCTCGCGAAGCCGACCTGATCGTCGCTGATCCTCACGGATCCACCTTGAAGCGGCGCTTGCCAGCGCCCTTCCCAAACCCCTCAGCCCCGTCTGAGGGCGCCCCATGACACCTCGATGTCACTCCCACGCATCAGGTAACGACTTGTCAACAGCATGACACAGGCCTCCCCAAAAATGGGGACAGCCCCTCGCCTGGACCGTCATGCCGCCCACCCATCTCCTCCCGCCCGACCCGCTGGCCGTGGTCCTGTCGTCCGTCATCCGTGACGCGCGCCTCGACATCCATTTTCAGCCTCTGGTCGAAGTCGATCGCGCCCAGATCCTAGGCTTCGAGGCCCTCACCCGCGGCCCCGCCGACAGTCCCCTCCATTCCCCGCTGGTTCTCTTTGAAACCGCCGCCCGCCTCGGCCGCCTGGTCGAGCTCGAGCGGCTGGTCGTCCGCCGCGCCCTGCGGCGCTTCAAGGAACTCAACCTCCCCGGCCAGCTCTTCCTGAACCTCACCGCCGACACCCTGCTCGCCACCGGCGAACAAGGCGCCCTCATCGCCCGCGAATTTGCCCAGCTCGACATTCCCGCCTCCCGCGTCGTCATCGAGCTCACCGAAACCCGCCCCATCCTTGAGCCTGAGCGTCTGCAGGACAGCATGCGCAGCCTGCGTGAACTGGGATTCGTCGTGGCCCTGGACGACCTCGGCGAAGGCTTCGCCAGCCTCAAGCGCTGGATGGACATCCGCCCGGACTTCGTCAAGATCGACCGGCACTTCATCGACGGCATTGCCCAGGACCCGCTCAAGCAGCAGTTTGTCCGCTCCATCCTGGAGATGGCGGCCACCAGCGGCTGCACCGTCGTCGCGGAAGGCCTGGAACAGCTCAGTGACCTCACGGTGCTGCGCCGCCTCGGTGTTCCGGTGTGTCAGGGCTACCTGTTGGCCCGCCCCTGCGCCTCACCGCGCAACGCCTTGCGGGCCGAAGTCGATGCCCTGCTGGCCCCGGAACACCGCCGCCGCTCCGCCGACTGGCGCCGCCTGCCGCCCGATGCCATCACCACCGCCGCGCAGCTGGCGCGCCGGAGTCACACCGTGACGCCCAAGCTCTCCTGCCAGGCGGTGGTGGACATGTTCCAGCGCGATGAGCAGCTCTTCTCCATGCCGGTGCTTGATGCCGCCAACCGTCCCATCGGCCTGTTGCGCTCCCTGCAGGTGCTCAAACGCAGCGCGGAGCGGTACTTCATGGACATCCACGAAAAACGCAGCTGCACCGCCCTGATGGATGCCCAGCCGCTCATCTTCGACGCCAGCACCTCCCTGCGTGACATGAGCGAAGCCATCGCCAGCCTGGACGACCGGCTGATGGTGGACGGCTTCATCGTCACCCGCGACGGCGAATACTTCGGCACCGGCCGCAGCACCGACCTCCTCAAGGCCGTCTCCGACCTGCAGGTGCACAGCGCCCGCTATGCCAACCCGCTGACCCTGCTGCCTGGCAACGTGCCCACCGACCTGCACCTGGACGCCCTGCTCCAGGAGGGCGGCGACTTCGTGGCCGTCGCCTGGGACATCGACCACTTCAAGCCCTTCAACGATGTGTACGGCTACGCGGCCGGCGACGACATCATCAAACTCTGCGCCCAGATCCTGATTGGTGCGGCCGACCCCGAGCTCGATTTCATCGGCCACATCGGCGGCGATGATTTCGTCATGGTGCTCAGCTCCACTGACTGGACCGCCCGCCTCCAGCAGGTGTGCCGCGAGTTTGACCGCCAGGTGCGCCCCTTCTTCTCGGCGGAGCATCTCGCGCTCGGCGGCTACATCACCCTCAACCGCCAGAACCAGGAATCCTTCAATCCGCTGCCCACGCTCAGTGCAGGCGTGGTGCAGGTGCAGCCGGGCATGTTCGACGGCGTCCGGGCCCTGTCCGCGGCCCTTGCCGAACCCAAGCACGTGGCCAAGTGTGGCACCGGTCCCAGCCGCTATTTCGTGGACCGCAGGCGGGGCTTCGGCAGCCCCGAACGCTCCAGCCTGATGGGGCTCCTAGAATCGGTGGGGTGAACACACCTCTGCATGCCCTGTCCAACGCCGACCTGCACTGCCACTCCGTGGTGTCGGACGGCACCCTCACGCCGGAACTGCTGGCGGCGCGGGCCAAGGCCCACGGCGTCGAACTCTGGGCCTTGACGGACCACGACGAGATCGGCGGCCAGCAGCGTGCCATCAATGCTGCCCGGGCGCAGGGCTTGCCCTACATCACCGGTGTGGAGGTCTCGGTGACCTTTGCCGGCAAGGTGGTGCATATCGTGGGACTCGGTTTCGATCACACCAACGAACAACTGCAAAGCGGCTTGCGGGCCACCCGTGGCGGCCGCGGCGCCCGTGCGCAGGACATGTCGGATGACCTGGCCCGCGCCGGCATCCCTGGCGCCTATGAAGGCGCGCTCAAGTACGCCGGGAATCCGGAGCTGATTTCCCGCACCCACTTTGCCCGCTTCCTCGTTGAGTCCGGCCATTGCACCGATGTGCCGGAGGTCTTCCGCCGTTACCTCACCGAGGGTAAGCCGGGCTTTGTGCCGCATAAGTGGGCCACGCTGGCAGACACCGTCCGGTGGATCCGTGAGGCCGGCGGTCTGGCGGTGATTGCGCATCCGGGACGCTACGGCTTCACCCCAACCGAGGAATATGCGCTCATCACCGAATTCATTGCGCATGGCGGCCGGGGCATTGAAGTCGTGACCGGCAGCCACACGGCCGCGGATGTGCTGCAGTACACCGACACCGCGCTGGAGTTTGACCTGCTCGCTTCGCGCGGCTCGGACTTCCACAGTCCGGCAGAAAGCCGTGTGGACCTCGGCAAGCTGGAGGATCACCTGTCTGGCCGCCTCACACCGGTCTGGAGCGTGCTGGGTGATCGCATCCACTGGCCGTCCGCCCATTGAATGCATGGCACGCACTGAGTGCCTTGACTGCATTGAATCCAACCAAGACTCACGGAATCACCGCCCACCATGGCCCAGATCTTTGAAGTCCATCCCGACAATCCTCAGGCCCGATTCCTGCGCCAGGCGGCGCAGATTCTGGACCAGGGCGGCATCGGCGCCATCCCGACCGACTCGAGCTATGCCCTGGTCTGCCGCCTGGACGACAAATCGGCGGCGGAAGCGCTGCGGCGGATTCGCGGCGTGGATGACAAGCATCACATGACGCTGCTGTGCCGCGACCTCAGTGAGCTGGGCGGTTATGCCCGCGTGGACAACAAGCAGTACCGCCTGCTGAAGAATGCGACGCCGGGCCCGTTCACCTTCATTCTGGAGGCGACGAAGGAGGTGCCGCGTCGGCTGTCGCATCCATCCCGTCGCACGATTGGCTTGCGGGTGCCGGACCATCGCACGACGCAGGACTTGCTGGCGCTGATCGGCCAGCCGCTGCTGGCCACGACGCTGATTCCGCCGGGCGAGACGGACCCCTTGAATGACCCGGACGAGATCACGCAGCGCTACGACAAGCTGGTGCAGGTCATCATCAACGCGGGTGCCTGCGCGATGCAGCCCACCACCGTGATTGACCTGACCGAGGACCCACCGGTCCTGGTGCGCCGGGGCAGCGGTGACCCCGCCCTGCTCGGCCTCGAACTCCAAGACGCCCCGTAACAACAGAGCCACGCCCGCGGAACTGGCTTTGCCAGGCCGCCGGGCGGCGCCCCCTGGGGGGCTTATCTAGACAGCTGCCGTCACGACGACTTCGATCTTCCACTCGGGCTTGGCCAGGTGCGCCTGCACCGTCGCCCGCGGCGGCGTGTGGCCGGCCGGCACCCAGGCGTCCCACGCCTCATTCATGCCCGCCAGGTCTGCCAGATCCTTGATGTAGAGCTGCGCCCGCAGAATCTTGGTCTTGTCCGACCCGACACGCGCCAGCAGCCGGTCCACCATGCCCAGCACCTGGGCCGTCTGGCCCTTAATGTCTTGCGTGGCGTCATCCGGCACCTGGCCGGCCAGATACACGACGCCGTTGTGCACGGCCATTTCGGACAGTCGGGGACCGACGTCAAAGCGTTCGATGTTGCTCATTTGCTGTGAGGTTTGTTGTGAGAGTGCGCATGGGCCTTGCCTTTGGCCTTGCCGGCACCCGCACCCGCAGGAGCCGCGCCGGCCGCCTTCTGGCCCAGCTTGCTTTCGGTGCCCGCCATCAACTTGCGGATGTTGGCCTCGTGGCGCCAGATCAGCAGCAGACTCATCAGCACAATCGCGATCAGCTCCGGTCCCACGCCCCAGATCAGCATTTGATAGAAGGGCGCGAACACGGCCGCACTGAGGGAGGCGAGCGACGAATACCGGAAGAAGTAGGCAATGATGATCCAGGTCAGCAGCGTGGCCAGACCCAGCCAGGGATTGATGGCCAGCAGCACACCCGCCGCGGTGGCCACGCCCTTGCCGCCCTGGAAGCGGAAGAACACCGGCCACAGATGGCCGATGAAGGCCGCCAGACCCACCAGCGCGGCCGTGCCCTCTTCCATGCCGTAGGCCGGGCCGTAGTGATGCACCAGCACCACCGGTACATAGCCCTTGAGGGCATCGAACAGCAGGGTCAGGATGGCCGCCGCCTTGTTGCCCGAGCGCAGCACATTGGTGGCGCCAGGATTGCCGGAGCCATAGCTGCGCGGGTCCGACAGCCCCATCATCCGGCTGATGATGACGGCAAAGGACAGGGAACCAAACAGATAACCGGCGATGATCGCCGCAACGGAAAACAGAGCGTCTTGCATGGGGCGTTATTCTGCCCCGGACTTCAGAGCGCACTCGACGGGCCGCGCGCCCAGCAACTCCGTCAAAACCCTTGGTTCGATGCTCACCAGATAACCGCGCCGCCCGCCATTGATCAGGATGCGGGGCAGCGCCAGGATGCCGGCCTCCACGAACACCGGCATCGCCTTGCGGGTGCCAAAAGGCGAGGTGCCACCGACCATGTAACCGCTGTGGCGCTGCGCCACATCCGGCTTGCAGGGCTCCACCTTCTTGCAGGGGATCTGCCGGGCCAGCTCCTTGAGGCTGACGGTGCAGTCGCCATGCATCAGCACGATCAGCGGCTGGGCCTTCTCATCCTGCATGACCAGCGTCTTCACCACCTCATGTTCCGGCACGCCCAGCTGCCGGGACGACTCGGCGGTGCCGCCATGGTCGACATAGTCGTAGACATGCTCGCCAAAGGCGATGGTGTGTTGCCGCAGCCACTGGGTGGCCGGCGTTTCGCTCACGTGTGAACCCTTCTTGCTCATGGGGCAGGATTGTGAAGCAGCGGTGCGCGGCCGGCTTGTACAGGATTGCTGACACCCTCTGACAGGGATGCGGTTAGGCTGCCGGCTTCCACGGGACCCGCCATGCCGCTCGACACTTCCGCCCCCCTGCTCAAGGACCTGATCAACCCGACCGCCCTGCGGGAAGCCGCCGGACACTTCCAGGCCCTCACGCCGTCCTTTGACCGCCGCCGCTTTCTGGCGAAAGCCACCGACGGCCTGGACGACCTCTCCATCCTGCAGCGGGTGCACCGGGTGGCCGAGAGCCTGGCGCTGGCGCTGCCCGGCAGCTATGCGGAGCAGCTGGCGGTGGTGGTGGACGCCGGTCCGCGTCTGAGCGGCGCCTTTTTCAACATGGCGCTGGGGGATTTCGTGGCCAGTTTCGGCCTGGCGGATCCGACAAGGTCTCTCAAGGCGCTGCGCCGGCTCACGCCCTACGGCACCGCTGAATTTGCTGTCCGTCCCTTTCTGCGTCAGGACCTGGACGGCACGCTGCGGGTGATGCGGACCTGGGCGGAAGACCGCAATGAGCATGTGCGGCGTCTGGCCAGCGAAGGATGCCGCCCCCGCCTGCCCTGGTCCTTCCGCCTGGAGCCGCTGGTGGCGGATCCCACGCCGCTGGCGCCGCTGCTGCGCACGCTGCGTCAGGACAGCAGCCTCTACGTGCGCCGCTCGGTGGCCAACAGCCTGAACGACATCACCAAGGACCATCCCGACTGGGTCTTCGCCCATGTGAACGACTGGGAGCTGGACCACGCCCATTGCGCCTGGATCGTCAAGCATGCGCTGCGCAGCCAGATCAAGAAGGGCGACCCGCGGGCACTGCGTCTGATTGGCGCCAGCGACGGCGCGGAGGTGGCGGTGGAGTCGCTGTCCATCAGTCCGTCGACGGTCGCGCTGGGAGGCGAAGTCGAGATTCGGTTTGATCTGCGCTCGCTGGCTTCGTCGGAGCAGCGGCTCGTGGTGGACTACGTCGTCCATTACGTGAAAAAGAATGGCGCTGCCTCGCCCAAGGTCTTCAAGCTCAAGACGGTCACCCTGCCGGCCGGCGCATCGCTGCCCATCCGCATCCGGCGCGCCCTGCGCAACTTCACCACCCGCGTGCATTACGCCGGGGAGCATCGGGTGGAGGTGATGGTGAACGGTCAGCGCATGGCCTCCGGGGCGTTCACGCTGACGCTCGCCGAGTTGGCCCCCTGACCCTGGGGTACAGCTCGATGTGAACCCGCCGCATAGCAGGTACGCTCCCGGCGCTGTCCTCAGTGCGCCGTCCTGGACTGTCCATGGCCGAACGCACAGAGGCTTGTTCATCCATCCACCCAACGATGTTCTCGCCCGCGCCGAACACGCCGAGGTCGCCGAACACGTCGCACCCCATGCACCCTGTGAAGACTCTCGTCTGCCTGTCGCTGGCCTTGATCGCCTCGGCGGCGCCGGCGCAAACGGCTCCCTCTCCTGGCCGTGTGGCGGCTCCGGCTCCGGCTCCTGCCTCTCCCTCTGCCTCAAGCACTCCCGCGACTTCTGCGCCCCCTGCTTCGGCGGCCTCCACGGCTTCGGATGCTGCCGCTGCACCGGACGCTGCCCAGGCGCTGCCCACCGTGCAGACCAACCTGCAACGCGGCACCTTCATTCCCTACAAGCAGCTGAACCAGGTCCTGCTGGCCTTGAAGACGGGCGGCGAAGGCTTGTTTGTGAGTCGCCTGCGCCTTCAGCCGAAGGAGAAGGGCCAGCCGCTGCCGCCCAACATCCGCCTGGTGCTGATGAATGACGAGCGGACCATCACCATTCCGGTGGCCGCTGACGGTCGGTTTGAGCTGCCGACCTTTCCGCTGGACGAGGCCAAGGACATGGAACTGGGCAGCAATCTGCCCAAGGACGCCACCGGTATCCAGCTGCGCATCGACCTGACCACACCGCCGGACCAGCTGGACATGGCCACCGTGCGGCGGGTGGTGAAGGTGGGGCAGCGACTGCGTGACGAGCTGCTGCCCTGGTATGTGCGCTGGCTGGTGCCGCAGATCGACGGCGTGACGGTCTGCAGCGCACGGCCGGACTGGCAACTGGGCTGGCCCGAGAACGGCCAGAACTGGGTGCTGCCGCTGACGGCGGACGCATCGGTGCGGGAGCCGGAGACCGAGAAGGGCCAGACCTCGCGCCCCTGTGCGGTGCTGACCGGTCAGGAGCAGTTCCCGGACAACGCGCGGCTGCTGGCACCCGCGGCCGATCAGCCCAAGCTGTATATCCGGCTGCGCCAGACCAAACCGTCCTGAGGCGCGGCCCGGGTCGGCGGTGGTGGCGGTGGTGGCGCTAGTGACAGCGATGACCGCTCAATGCATGACCTTGAGCGTCACCACGCCCGCCACGATCAGGCCGACACCGAGGAATCGCCCCAGCGTCGCCGGATCTCCATAGGCCAGCACCCCCACGGCGAAGGCCCCTGCGGCGCCGATACCGGTCCACACGGCATAGGCCGTGCCCATCGGAATGGTGCGCTGCGCCATGTAGAGCATGAAGCCGCTGCCGCCCATGAACGCAGCGGCCATCAGGAATCCCAGGACGCGGTATTGCTGCGTCTGAGCGAGTTTGAGGCCCACGGGCCAGCCGATCTCGAGCAGGCCGGCGATGAACAGATAGATCCAGCTCATGATGAAAGTGCGTACAGGAAAACCCTGCATGCTACTGCCGCCGCTGAGTGTGGACGGGGTGGCGCCGGTGGACCCTGGAGCGTCTCAGCCCTGCAAGGCCTCGATGATCACGCGCAGCCGCTCCTGCACCGCCGGCGGCAGGTCCACAAACCGGCAGCCGATGTAGACCTGCTCGCCGGCCAGGAAGGACTTGAAACTGCGCCGCGCCCGCACCTCCAGCGCCACCGTCACCACGCCAAAGTCGCCCAGGCGCAGATGCACCTGCGGCAGGCGCCGACCCATGAGCAGCCCGCCCGACTCGGTCTTGCTGGCGCGCAGCGCCACACCCCCCAGTGACAGGTCCTCCAGGCTCAGGCTCAGCGAACGTCCCAGCACCACCAGATCGGCATGGAACGCCGGCCCCAGCGGCATGGCCTGCCGCGGCGAACGGCGCCGATCCAGCGGCTCATCCAGAGCGGACGAATCATCGGAAGGGTCAAGCGGAAACGGTTTGGAATCCATGGCGGGCAGGCGATGCAGACAAGCCCCGACGGCGGAGCCTTCCACGAGTGTAGCCAGCCTCAGCCGGACACCGATGCGCCGGGGCGACCCTGCGCACGCTCCAGCTCCAGCTGCTTCAGCACCCGCCGCTGCACTTTGCCGGTGGTGGTCATCGGCAGGCTGTCGATGAATTCGATGTCCTTGGGATATTCATAGGGCGCCAGACGCCCTTTGACGAAGGCCTGCAGCTCGGTCACCAGTTGCGCCGACCCCTGATGGCCAGGCGACAGCACCACAAAGGCCTTCACCATGCTGCCCCGGTCCGCATCCGGCTTCGGCACCACCGCCGCATTGGCCACCGCCGCATGCCTGACCAGGCAGTTCTCGATCTCGCCCGGCCCGATGCGATAGCCGGCCACCTTGAACTTATCGTCCGACCGGCCCTCATACCAAAGGTAGCCCTGGGCATCCATGCGCGCCAGGTCGCCGGTGCGGCACCAGCTGTTCTCCACGTCGCCGGTGAACTTGGCGCGGGTGGCGGCGTCATTGTTCCAGTAGCCGAGGAAGAACACCGGGTCGGGCGTGCCATGCACATCCCGCCGGTGGACCGCGATCTCGCCAATGGTGCCGGGCGGGCAGACCTCCCCGTCCTCATTGATCACCGCCACGCGATGCCCCGGATACGCCCGCCCCATGCTGCCCGGCCGGGCCGGCCACAGACGCGCGCAGTTGCCCACCACATAGTTGATCTCGGTCTGCCCGAACATCTCGTTGACGGTCAGGCCCAGTTCGTCCTGCACCCAGTGGAACACCGCATCGCCCACGGCTTCCCCGGCGCTCATGATGGCCTGCAGGTGCAGGTCGTAATGCTTGCGGGGATGCGGACAGGCTTTCATGATCGCCTTGAGCGCGGTCGGGAAGAGGAAGGTGTGGCTCACGCGATATCGCTGCATCAGCTCCAGCGCCCGCTCGGGGGTGAAGCGTCCCTGATACGCCACGATCGGACGGCCAAAGTACAGCGTCGGTAGCAGGGCATCCATCAGCCCGCCGGTCCAGGCCCAGTCCGCCGGACTCCAGAACACCGCTTCGCTCGCCACCGACGGATCACGGGGATCAAAGCCGAACCAGTTCTGGCTGGCAACAAAGCCGGTCAGGTTGCCCATCAGCGCCCGCTGCGGAATCAGCGCGCCCTTGGGCGCACCGGTGGTGCCGCTGGTGTAGATGAGGATGGCGGGATCGTCCGCGGCATGCAGGCGCGGCTGAAAGCGCGCGTCTTCCGCCTGCAGCGCCGCCATCCAGTCGCTCTCGCCTTCCTGCAGCGCGGCACCGCCAACGACCAGCACATGCGACAAGGCGGTGCACTCGGCCCGCACCTCGCGCAGCGTGGGCAGCGCACCGGCTTCCACAATGGCCAGACACGCACCGCTGTCCTGCAACCGATAGGCCATCGCCTCCGGACCGAAGAGCATCGACAGCGGCATGGCCACCGCGCCCAGCTGGTTCAGCGCAATGTGGGCGACCGCGGTTTCGAAGCGCTGCGGCATGACCAGGGCCACACGGTCGCCGACTTTGACGCCGAGGCGCTGCAAGGCATTGGAGAGTCGATGCGCAGCGCGCTGCAACTGCGCGTAGCTGTAGTGGGCGCGGCAGCCGGTGTCACTGTCCGAGAGGATGGCGGTCGCCTCCGGCGTCTCCCGCGCCCAGCGACCGCAGCACAGCTCCGCCAGGCTGATCTGATCCGGCAGCTGCCACTGGAAGCGGGCATGCATGTGGGGGTAGAGGTCGCCCTCGACGGGCGCAGCGGACGAGGCGGCAGCGTCGGGAGCATCGGAGCGGTGACGGGCGGGACGCCTCGCGGTCATGGAGAGTCTCTCCCTGTCGAACAAGAGCGAGGATGCTAGCCACGCCCGCCCGGCCGGTCTTCATGGAAAGCCCGTAGCACGTGGCTGGGGCGCGCCGCCGCATTGTGGTGCCGGGCGCCCGGCCACCCGGGTTCAAGGCGCGTAGCGATGCAAGGCTTCGCCGGAGAGCCGGCACAGCCGCCAGTCCGGCAGCAGCGAGGCGCCCATCTTTTCGTAGAAGCGGATGGCGTTGTCGTTCCAGTCCAGCACGCACCATTCAAAGCGGCCGTAGCCCCGCTCATTCGCGATGCCGGCCAGCAGGGTCAGCATCTGGCGGCCCAGCCCTGCGCCGCGATGGGCCGGCTTCACATACAGGTCTTCGAGATACAGCCCCGGCTTGGCCAGGAAGGTGGAGAAATTGATGAAGGTCAGCGCAAAGGCCACGACTTCGCCGGAGGCATGCTCGGCGACCCAGGACTCGACCACCGGCTTGTCGCCAAAGAGGTGCGGCGCCAGGGTCTCCGGTGTGACGGACAGCAAATGGGTGAGGTTCTCGAACTCCGCCAGTTCAGTGATCAGGCCGACGAGGGCCGGGACGTCGTCCGGACGGGCGGGGCGAAGGGTGTAGGGGGAGGCGTTCATGCCTGCATTGTCTCCATGGCGAAAGCGGCCCCGCCGCGCAGGGCCTAAAGTCCCGGCATGAGCACCGACACCCGCACGACGCCGCCCTCATCGGGATCCTCATCCGGCCCCGCATCCGGTCCCTCGTCCGCCTCCGCATCCGGTCCCTCGACGGGCCCCTCCGCCGCCTCTGCCCCGGCCTCGGCATCCGCCCCGGCCTCGGCATCCGCCGCCCCTGCCTCCGGCAAGCCCGAGGTGTATGGTGCCCGCCGCACGCACCGCAGCGAGTTCGTGACGCTGCGCGGGCTGCGCCACCACCTGCTGCACTGGGGCCCGCCGCCCTCGCCCTCCGACAGTCGCCCGCTGCTGGTGATGGTGCATGGCTGGATGGATGTCGGCGCATCCTTCCAGTTCATGGTGGACGCGCTGCGCGAGGAACGGCCGATGGTGGCCATGGACTGGCGCGGTTTCGGCCTCACCGACAACACCCCGGCTGACGCCTACTGGTTCCCGGATTACCTGGGCGATCTCGACGCCCTGCTCGACCACCTCAGCCCGGACCGCCAGGTGGACCTGCTCGGCCACAGCATGGGTGGCAACGTGGTGATGAGTTATGCCGGCGTGCGGCCGGGGCGCATCCGCCGCCTGGTGAATCTGGAAGGTTTCGGCTTGCCGGAGACGATTCCGGAGATGGCCCCGGCGCGGCTGTCGGACTGGCTGGACGAACTCAAGCTGCCGCAGAGCCTCAAGCGCTATGACTCGCTCGCCGGCGTGGCGCAGCGGCTGATGAAGACCAATCCGCGCGTCTCCGCGGACAAGGCCGCCTGGCTGGCGCAGCATTGGTCTCGCCAGGGTGAGGACGGACGCTGGCACATCCTGGGGGATGCGAATCACAAGCGGACCAATCCGGTCCTGTACCGCCGCGCCGAGGCGCTGGCCTGCTGGTCACGCATCGAGGCGCCGACGCTGTGGGTGGAGGGCAGCGAGACCGACATGACCCACTGGTGGGGCAACCGCTATCCGCGGGAAGACTTCGAATCGCGACTGTCGGTGGTGCCGCGTCTTGAGCGGGTGACGCTGCAGGGCGCCGGGCACATGCTGCATCACGACCAGCCGGAGGCGCTGGCTCAGGCGGTGGAAGCGTTCCTCGCCGCGCCTGACGCTTCCGACATGACCACCACCGCCTGATAGACCGCCAGAAACTCCTGCGGCATCCGGCGCGGCCGGCCGGTGCTGATCTCGATACAGACCAGCTCCCAGCGTCCGCGCATCAAGGTCTGGCCATCGCTGGCCCGGCGCAACTGGAAGCTGCGCTGCATTGCGAGCTTTCCATCCCCTGCGGTGAGCCAGGTGCCGAGCAACAGCGGCTCGCCCAGGAATGACGGCAGCAGGTAGTCATAGACGCCCTGCCGGATGGCCATGGCCCGGTCCAGCCGGCGGTAGTCGTCCAGCGACAGGCCCAGATGCTCCGAATGCGACCAGGCGACCCGTTCGCACCACTGCACATAGACGGCGTTGTTGGTGTGATCCAGTCCGTCAATGTCGGCGGCCTGCGGTGAGACTGCCAGCACATGGGGTTGCGGGTAGTCCCAGCCGGACGGGTCAATGCCGGATTCACTCGCCGGGTCAGCCGCCCTGGCCGCTGCGTCCTGCGAATCCTGGGTCGCCACAGCGAGCGCCTCCGGGACCGCCGCGTCGTGCCCCTCCCGGGTCGCCCTGGCGTCTAAGGCTTTGTTCGACTTTTCATTCACCGACATTCCGAACTCCATTCACTTCCGAGCCGCGGCACCTCCGAAGTGCCGCCTGAGCGACGCGAGGCTGGTTGAGAGCCCCCGCGTGTTGCAGATGCAGCCCCATCGTGACCTCCTGACGCAGGTCGGTCCGCAAATTGGGCAGAATGCCGCCCCTTGATTCTCCTGCGGCAGCGGCTTGCGCGGCTGTCGCACGCGTGGCAGTGGGGCCGCGGTGCGGGCGCCCTGCGCGCCAGGCCATCGCCCTGCCGACTTGCCCACTGTCACGAACCCCTTGTCTGTCTGGCTTTCGCATTCCGTCATGAACATCACCGTCCTAGAAGAGCTCCGCATCTACATCGACCCGCTGACCGAGGACGAATACGCCGCCCTGGAACGCAGCATCCTCGCCGAGGGCTGCCGCGACGCCCTGGTGCTGTGGGGCGACATCCTGGTGGACGGCCACAACCGCTACAGCATCTGCAGCAAGCATGGCCTGCCCTTCCAGACGGTGCAGAACACCCGCTTCAAGTCGATGGAAGACGTCCACCTGTGGATGATCGACCAGCATCTGGGTCGCCGCAGTGTGTCCGACTTCCAGCGCGGCGTGCTGGCGCTGCGCAAGAAGGAGATTCTGGAAGCCCGTCGTCTGGCGGTGCTGGACAAGCCGGCCGAGGCGCTGGCTGCCGCGCAAGCGCCGTGGGAGGGGGAAGGCACGCCAGCGGCCGTCGTGGAGGCCGAAGTGCCGGCGGCACCGCCGCTCAAGAGCCGTGAGGCCATTGCCAAGGCGGCGCGCATCAGTGCGGCGACGGTGAGCCAGATCGAGAAGATCCAGAAGGCGGCAGCGCCGGAGCTGGTGGCGGCGGTCAAGGCGGGTGAGGTGTCGATCAGCGCGGCTGCGGTGATCGCGGAGCTGTCGGCCGAAGAGCAGGCCGCTGCAGCAGCGGGCGGCAAGAAGGAATTGCGCCAGGCCGCCAAGCGGGTGCGGGAGGCCAAGGGCGGCAAGAAGTCCACCGGCGATGCGGTGGCCGATGTGGCGGTGGAAGTGCTGGGCGTGGCCACCAACGACGATGGCGAGCCGGAATCGGATCCGCGCATTGCGCTGCTGCGGGCGCAGGTCAGCGCCCTGCAGGACGAGAACACCCAGCTGCGGGCGCAAGTGTCGGATCTGCAGGCGCAACTGGCCGCTGCCAAACATGGCGCCACGTCCTGACCGCCTGGCGCCCCAGGCGCTCCTGTCTCAGAACTCCGACGGCGTCGCTTCGGGCGGCGCCGCCAGGACAGCGGCCTCATGCCGGTTCATCGTGCGGGCATAGAGCCAGACGATCAGGCAATAGACCAGCAGCGCCCCCTGGGCGCCCACCCAGAAGCTGAACGGCCAGCCGAAGAAGTCGAAGCTGAGGTCGCGGGCAAACCAGGCCACGCCGAAGGTCACTCCGCCCCACACCAGCAGCAGCGACACCGTCAGCCCCACCACCACCCGGGTCGCTGGCCGCCGGGGGCGCAGAGCGCCCACACGACCCTCCTCCGTCTGTCGGAAGGCTGAATCGCCATCGCCGATGCGATCGGTCCCGCCGCGTGCCACCGGCCCCGACGAAGGCAGGCCATCGCCGCGGTCGCGGCGTTGGGGGACAGGGGGTGTCGGGTCCATCCCGACATCTTAGGGAGCCTGGGCGTGGCAGCATGAGAAAATACCCGGCTACACCCGCTGCAGGGAGCATTTGTGCTTGCGCCTGCTGCGGGCCAGTTCTCCCCGGGGCCCGTCCCCACAGATCCAGAGATCATGGACATCGAACACATCAATGCGATCGGCAACACCCTGACCGATCTGCAAGCGCGTACCGACGCGCTAAGGGGGTATCTTTGACTACGACCGCAAATCACTGCGGTTGAATGAGGTCAATGCCGCGTTGGAGAACCCCAACGTCTGGAATGAGCCCAAGCGCGCCCAGGAACTGGGCAAGGAAAAGCGCACCCTGGAGCAGGTGGTCGAAACGATCAACTACCTGACCAGCAACCTCGCGGACAACCTCGAACTCTTCGAGATGTCCAAGGAAGAGAACGACATCACCGGTCTGGAAACCATCCAGGCCGACGCTGCGCGTCTGACCGAGCGCGTGGAGGAACTGGAGTTCCGCCGCATGTTCAACAACCCGGCCGACCCCAGCAACTGCTTCATCGACATCCAGGCCGGCGCTGGCGGCACCGAGGCCTGCGACTGGGCCGGCATGCTGCTGCGCCAATACCTGAAGTATTGCGAGCGCAAGGGCTTCAAGGCGGAAGTCGAAGAGCAGACCGACGACGAAGTGGCAGGCATCAAGAGTGCCACCATCAAGGTCGAGGGTGAATACGCCTTCGGTCTGCTGCGCACCGAGTCCGGCGTGCACCGCCTGGTGCGCAAGAGCCCCTTCGACTCGTCGGGCGGCCGTCACACCAGCTTCGCTTCGCTGTTCGTCTATCCGGAAATCGATGACTCGATCGAGATCGACATCAACCCGGCCGATGTGCGGGTGGACACCTACCGCGCCAGCGGCGCCGGCGGCCAGCACATCAACAAGACCGACTCGGCCGTGCGCCTGACTCACCTGCCCACCGGCATCGTGGTGCAATGCCAGGACAGCCGCAGCCAGCACAGCAACCGTGACGTCGCCTGGCGCCGTCTGCGCTCCCGCCTGTACGACCATGAGATGAAGAAACGTCTGGCCGAACAGCAGAAGCTGGAAGACAGCAAGACCGATGTGGGCTGGGGTCACCAGATCCGCAGCTATGTGCTGGACCAGAGCCGCATCAAGGACCTGCGCACCAACGTCGAAATCTCCAACACTCAGAAGGTGCTGGACGGCGACCTGGATGCGTTCATCACCGCTTCGCTCAAGCAGGGCGTCTAAGCCCTCAAGCCCTCCAGTGACTCTGAAAGGGTGGCTTCGTCCACCCGATTTAATGAAGGATGCCCGCCATGCGTGAAGGCACTGTCACCCTGATCCGCCGCGAAGACTACGTGGCCCCCATCTTCTGGATCCGCACCGTCGACCTGACCTTCGACCTGGACCCGGCCAAGACGCTGGTGACCAGCAAGATGCAACTCGAGCGCAACACGGCCGTGCCCCACGGTCCGCTGCGCCTGCACGGCGAAGAGCTCAACCTGCTGCGCGTGCTGATCAACGGTGAGAGCGTGTCCTTCCGCCAGGAAGGTCATGAGCTGATCATCGACAACGTCCCGGACGCGGACTTCCAGCTGGAAATCCGCAACACCTGCTGCCCGGACAAGAACACCTCGCTCTCCGGTCTGTACACCTCCGGCGGCGGCTTCTTCACCCAGTGCGAGGCCGAAGGCTTCCGCCGCATCACCTACTTCCTGGACCGCCCGGACGTGATGGCGGTCTACACGGTGACGATGCGCGCGGACAAGTCGCGCTTCCCGGTGCTGCTGTCCAACGGCAACCTGCTGGAAACGGCGGACCTGGACAACGGCCGCCACATGGCCAGGTGGCATGACCCCTTCCCCAAGCCCAGCTACCTGTTCGCCCTGGTGGCCGCCGACCTGGTGGCCCGCGAGCAGCGCATCCGCACCCGCGCCGGCAAGGACCACCTGCTGCAGGTCTATGTGCGCCGCGGCGACCTGGAGAAGACCGAACATGCGATGAATTCGCTGATCGCATCGGTCGTGTGGGACGAAGCCCGCTTCAACCTGCCCCTGGACCTGGAACGCTTCATGGTGGTCGGCGTGTCCGACTTCAACATGGGCGCCATGGAGAACAAGGGCCTGAACATCTTCAACACCTCGGCCCTGCTGGCCTCGCCGGCCACCGCCACCGATGCGGACTTCCACCGCATCGAATCCATCGTGGCGCACGAGTATTTCCACAACTGGACCGGCAACCGCGTCACCTGCCGCGACTGGTTCCAGCTGTCGCTCAAGGAAGGCCTGACCGTCTTCCGCGACCAGGAATTCAGCATGGACATGGCCGCGACGCCGAGCGCGCGCGCCGTCTGCCGCATCCAGGACGTGCGGGCCCTGCGCTCGATGCAGTTCCCGGAAGATGCCGGCGCCATGGCCCATCCGGTGCGTCCGGACGTCTACGCCGAGATCAACAACTTCTACACGCCCACCGTCTACGAAAAGGGCTCGGAAGTGGTCCGCATGTACCAGACGCTGGTCGGCCGTGAAGGCTTCGGCAAGGGCATGGCGCTGTACTTCGAGCGCCATGACGGCCAGGCCGTGACCTGCGATGACTTCGCCCAGGCCATTGCCGATGCCAACCCCGGCTCCGAACTGTCCAAGCGCCTGGACACCTTCAAGCGCTGGTACTCGCAGGCCGGCACGCCGCGTCTGCAGGCCCGTGGCCAGTACGACGCCGCCGCGCGCACCTACACCCTGTCGCTGCAGCAGGTGAATCCGCCCAGCCCCGGCCAGTCGGACAAGCTGCCGCAGGTGATCCCGGTGGCCCTGGGCCTGCTGAGCCGCGACGGCGCCGCGCTGCCGCTGCAACTGCAGGGCGAGAGCGAAGCCGTCGGTACCGACCGCGTGCTGGTGCTGGACAGCGCCGAGCAGTCCTTCGTCTTCATCCATGTGGACAGCGCGCCCGTTCCGTCCCTGCTGCGCGGCTTCTCGGCCCCGGTGGTGCTGGACGACGGCCTGGGCGACGATGAACTGCTGGTGCTGCTCAAGCACGACAGCGACGCCTTCAACCGCTGGGAAGCCAGTCAGCGTCTGGCCCTGTCGCGCCTGCTGACGTCGGTGCGCACCGGCGCGCCGCTGCAACTGGATGCCGCCTATCTGGATGCGATGCGCGCCGTGCTGCGTCATCCCGAGCTGGATCCGGCGTTCAAGGCCCTGGCGCTGCAAATGCCGGATGAGGCTTACATCGCCGAGCAGCTGACGGTGGTGGACCCGCAAGCCATTCATGCCGCGGTGACGCAGGCGCAGGCGCAACTGGCGTCCGCGCTGGCTGCGGACTGGGCCTGGGCATTCGAAGCGCATCAGGTCAGCGGGGGTTACCAGCCGGACCCGGTGCAGAGCGGCAAGCGCGCGCTGACCAACCTGGCGCTGTCGATGCTGGTGCTGAATGCCACCCGCTCGAACGACGGTGTCTGGCCGGGCCGCGCCTACCAGCGCTTCAAGGACGCCACCAACATGACCGACCGCATGGGCGCCCTGTCGGCCCTGGTCCAGGCCCATGCGGCCCTGGCCGAGCCGGCGCTGGAGCGCTTCCACGCCCAGTTCAAGGGTGAGGCGCTGGTCATCGACAAGTGGTTCGCTCTGCAAGGCCGCGCCATGGAGCACGATGGCAAGACCTTCGCCCGCGTGAAGCAGCTGGCCAAGCATCCGGACTTCACCCTGAAGAATCCGAACCGCGCCCGCAGCCTGATCTTCTCGCTGTGCATGTTCAACCCGGCCGCCTTCCACCGCACCGATGCGGCGGGCTATGTGTTCTGGGCCGAGCAGGTGCTGGCGCTGGATGCGATCAACCCGCAGGTCGCCGGCCGTCTGGCGCGTGTGATGGATCGTTGGATCACGCTGGCCACGCCCTATCGCAGTGCAGCGCGCGAGGCGATCGCCCGGGTGGCGGCCAAGGCCGAGCTGTCCAATGACGTGCGCGAAATCATCGACCGTCAACTGGCAATGGACGCCAAGGCCGCCGCGCCTGCAGATGCAGCGCCGGGAGCGGCGACCGCTACGGCAACGGCCGCGGTGCCAGTCGCTGCTGCGCCAACCGCTGCCACACCGGCTGCTGCCCCAGCGGCTGCCTCGGGCGACGCCACGACCCATCCGGCCCCGGACCTGCCGCCGGCCGCCGTGATCGACGTCACCGCCAGCGACCCGTCCGCCGTCCAGGGCTGAGGACGACCGACGTTTGCCTCCGTCCCGTCACCGCCGCTGGCGGGCGCGACGGAGGCGCTCCCAGATTTGCAACCATCCGGAGAAGTTCATGAGTAGTTCTCGCGTCAGCCTGACCCAGTACCTGGTGGAGCAGCAGCGGCTGCACGGTCATATTCCGTCGCAGCTGCGGCTCCTGATCGAGGTGGTGGCACGCGCCTGCAAGCGCATTGCCATCAGCGTGAACAAGGGCGCACTGGGAGACGTGCTCGGCACGGCCGGTTCGGAAAACGTCCAGGGGGAAGTCCAGAAGAAGCTGGACATCATCGCCAACGAGGTGCTGATCGAGGCCAATGAATGGGGCGGTCACCTGGCCGCCATGGCGTCCGAGGAAATGGAAGGCATCTATGTGGTGCCCAACCGTTTTCCGCAGGGTGAATACCTGCTGATGTTCGACCCGCTGGACGGCTCCAGCAACATCGATGTGAACGTCTCCATCGGCACCATCTTCTCAGTGCTGAAGAAGCCCGAAGGCAGCCAGGGCGTGAGCGAGGAAGACTTCCACCAGCCGGGCACCTCGCAGGTGGCGGCCGGCTATTGCGTCTATGGGCCGCAGACCACGCTGGTGCTGACGGTGGGCGATGGCGTGGCGATGTTCACCCTGGACCGCGAGCAAGGCTCCTGGGTGCTGACGGCGGACGACGTGAAGGTGCCGGAAGACACCAAGGAATTCGCGATCAACATGTCCAACATGCGCCACTGGGATGCGCCGGTGACGCGCTACATCGAGGAATGCCTGGCCGGGGAAGAAGGGCCGCGCGGCAAGAACTTCAACATGCGCTGGATTGCCTCGATGGTGGCGGACGTGCATCGCATCCTGACCCGCGGCGGCGTCTTCATGTATCCGTGGGACAAGCGCGAGCCCAACAAGGCCGGCAAGCTGCGTCTGATGTATGAAGCCAATCCGATGGCCTTCCTGATCGAGCAGGCCGGCGGCGCTGCCACCAACGGCCGTGAACGCATCATGGGCCTGACGCCGACCAAGCTGCATGAACGGGTGGCGGTGGTGCTGGGATCGAAGAATGAAGTGGAACGCGTGACGCGCTACCACCTCGAAGCCGGTCAATAAAGCGGGGCTCCACTCGGGGTCTTGAATGGTTCGCCCGGGAGGGCGGGCGAAGGAGTTCCGGGGGCGAAGCAGTCGCCCCCGGCGCCCTCAGCGGTGTTGCCGACTTCCGCAGGGCCCAAAGAAAAAGCCGCATCAGACATCTGATGCGGCTTTGAATATGGTGCCGATGAAGAGAGTCGAACTCCCGACCTTCGCATTACGAATGCGCTGCTCTACCAACTGAGCTACATCGGCCTACCCGCTGAGGCATTGAGCCTCCTGGACGCTTCGGCGCTTTGCTTCAAGCATCTGCGTCCCTCGGGAAGACCGCGACTATAGCAGAGTCGCGAAGGCAAATTCAAGCCTCAGCCGCATACCGGCGAAAGCATGAATGCAACACCCGCCGAGGTCACCCCGCATCGCAGCGCCTGCTGACGAGGCGTTCCATTCCTCTGGAAAGCCCATGCGACCGCCCGGCTCGGGCCGCGGCGTGACCCTTCACCCCTGCCACGCCGGATAGTCGGTATATCCCTTGGCACCTCCACCAAACAGGGTGGCGCCATCCAGTTCAGCCAGTGGCAGCCCGTCCGCCAGTCGCCGCGGCAGATCCGGATTCGCAACGAAGGGCCGACCGAAGGCCACCAGGTCCGCATAGCCCTTCTCCAGCACCCACTGCGCCTTGCTGATGTCGTAGCTGCCAGCCACGATGATCGGGCCCGCGAACCGCGCACGGATTTCTTGCCGGAATTCTTCAGTGAATTCGGGCGCGTCGTCCCAATCGGCTTCCACCAGATGCAGATAGCCCAGCCCGCGGGACTGCATCCACGCCGCCGCTTCCAGAATCGTCGGCAGAATGTCCGGGCAGTTCATCCCGCGCGCCGTCAGGAACGGCGCCAGTCGCAGCCCGGCTCTGTCGGCGCCGACTTCCGCCATCACCGCCTCCATCACCTCCCGCAAAAACCGCAGCCGGTTCTCACGAGACCCGCCATAGTCATCGGTCCTCGCATTGGACGTGGTGCGCAGGAACTGGTCGATCAGGTAGCCATTGGCGCCGTGCACCTCCACGCCGTCGAAGCCCGCCTCCATCGCGCGTCGCGCGGCGAGACGGAAGTCTTCCACCACGGACTGGATCTCCTCACGTGTCAGCGCCCGTGGCGTCGGGCAGGCGTGCATGCCGCCCTGCCCTGTTGCGGGATCCACCTTCCAGATGCTGCCGTCAAAGGGCAGCGCCGACGGCGCCACCGGCAGCGCGCCGTCGTGGAAGTCCGGATGCGACATCCGGCCCACATGCCAGAGCTGCAGCACGATGCGGCCGCCCGCCGCATGCACCGCGTCCGTCACGAGCCGCCAGCCGGCCACCTGCTCGGCATTGTGGATGCCGGGCGTGAACGAGTAGCCCTTGCCTTGCGGCGAGATCTGCGTGGCCTCGGTCACGATCAGGGCCGCGCTTGCCCGCTGTGCGTAGTAGGCCGCGTTCATGGCATGGGGGATGTCGCCGGGCTGGGTGCTGCGGGCGCGGGTCATCGGCGCCATCACCACCCGATGGGACAGATCAAGCGGGCCGACACGAGTGGGGCTGAACAGGTGTGAGGGAGAAGTCATGGCGTTGGCTGGTGAAGGAACGGGGGCGTGCAGGGTGAAGTTTGGGCAGGACCATCGGTCGTCACTGGATCAACGCTCCGCCGTCCACGTCAAGGACCGCGCCGGTCATGAACGGGTTGTCGATGGCCAGCAGATACACCTGCGCCACATCCTCGGGGCGCCCTGCCCTCCCCACGGGCAGGCTTTGCGAGGCACGGTCCAGCATGGCGCCACGGGCTTCCGGCGTCATCGCGGCATAGGCCTCGGTATCCGTCAGTCCCGGGCTCACCACGTTCACCCGCAGCGGCGCCAGTTCACGGGCCAGCACCTTGGCGACGGCTTCCAGCCCTGCATTCATCGCCGTCTTCACGAAGGTCCCGGGCACGGCTCGACGCGCGAGGAAGCCAGAGGTCAAGGTCAGACTGCCGCCCGGACGGATCCAGCGTGCCGACGACTGCGCCACCGCCAGGCTGCCCCAGAACTTGGTGTCGAACGCTGCCTTGGCGATGGGCAGCGGCACGTCCAGCAGCGGCCCACTGGGGGCCTGCGAGCCGGCGGTGACCACCACATGGTCCACGCCGCCCAGTTCGTCGAAGAAGCGCTGTACGGCCGCGGTGTCGGTCAGATCCAGACCGCTGCGCCGCCCGGCTTCAATCACACGGCCCGGCCGCTCCCGCAAGGCCTGAGACACGGCCCGGCCGATGCCGGTGTGGCCCCCGATGACAACGGAAACGGTGCGGTCGGAAAACTTCATGGCGAACTCCTGCAATCAATGAGCGGCTCCACCGGGATGGCGCCGCAGGGAACATCGAGTAGCCACTGTAGATATTCCGGCCTGAGCTGATAATCCAGGAAGCACTGAATTCATATTTCGGCTTTCGCGAAAAATCAATCCAGCCGAGGCGCCATGCTCGACGGTCTCAAGCTCTTTCTCACCATCCTCGAAAAAGGCAGCCTGTCGGCCGCCGGGCGGGAACTCGGGCTCTCACCGGCGTCGGTGAGTGAACGCCTCGCTGCGCTGGAGGCGCACTATGGCGTCACGCTGCTCACACGGACCACCCGCTCGCTGAGCCTGACCGAAGAGGGCCGCACCCTCGCCGATGGCGCACGCCGGCTGCTGGCGGAATCGGAGGAACTGGAGAGCCGCATCCGGCTCGGGGTGGAGAAGCTCTCGGGGCCCGTGCGGCTGAGCGCGCCGGTCGATCTGGGTCACCATCGCATCGTCCCGCTGATCGACCGGTTTCTGGCGGCCCATCCGGCGGTCTCGGTGGACCTGGACCTGACGGACGGCTTTGTGGACCTGGTCAGCCAGGGCATCGACTTCGCGGTGCGATATGGGGCTTTGCCGGACAGCGGCCTCAAGGCGCGGCCGCTGGGCGAGAACCGCCGCGTGGTGTGTGCATCACCGGCGTATGTGGCGGCGCATGGCGCACCCGCGCATCCGGACGACCTGCCCACGCACGACTGCATCGTCATGCGCTTTGGCCTGCATACCGACCGCGTGTGGACCTTCCAGGTCAACGGCCAGCCCCGCGCTGTGACGGTGCGAGGACGCCGGGTGGCCAACAACGGCGATCTGGTGCGGCAATGGTGCCTCGCCGGCCACGGGCTGTGCCGCAAGTCCGTGTGGGATGTGCAGGAGGACCTCGACGCCGGCCGGCTGGTGGAAGTGCTGCCAGACTTTGCGGGTGAGCGCTCCGCCTTGCAGATCGTCTACGCTGGAACGCGGGTGCAGCCTCGTCGGGTGCGCGCCCTGATGGATCTGATGGCCAGCGAACTGTCCGGCGACATGGGCGCCTCGGCGCCCAAGCAACCAGCGCAGGGATGACGTCGTCGATGACGGCGACAAGGTCCGGTCAAGCCTTCCGTGCTCCCCGCGCGGCTCACTCCTCCTGATCCAGATTCGCCTTGACCCGCCCCAGCAGCGCCACCAGCTGCGCCTGCTCCTGCGGCGACAGCCCCTGCACCGCATTCGCCGACAGGTGCCGCGACGAGCGCCGCAGCGCCTGCTGCACCGCGCGCCCCTCGTCGGTCAGCTGCAAGCGCACCTGACGGCGGTCCTGCTCGTCCGCCTCGGCCGCCAGCAGGCCGCGCTCGCGCAGACCCTTGATAAGCCGCGCCAGCTGCGCCTTGTCCCGGCCGCTGTGCTGAGCCAGATCGCTCTGCGTCGCGCCGGGATGCCGGTGGAAGAACCCCAGCACCTTGCCATCCATGTGGGTGATGTCGTGCGGGCCATCCTTCAGCACGCGGTACTGACGGGCGCGGTACTGATGCATGACGGTATGGATCAGCTCCATCACGTCGTCTTCCGGCCGGCCCTTGCCCCTACCGTCGGTGGTGTTGGTTGACATTGTCAAATGAATTGGGAATGATGGATGACATTATCAACGATATAGCAAGACGCCGTAATGACCCGCTCTGACACGCCATCTGCCGCCTCCGTGGCCCTGTCCCCGGACGACCATAGGCCCCCCGCCAACGCCGAAGCACCGGTCCATGCCAGCCGGGTGCAGCGCGTCCGTCACGAGATCAAGCGTCGTGAGCTGACCGTGGTGAAGGCCGAGTCGATCACGCCGAACATGCGCCGCATCACGCTGACCGGCGACACGCTGGACGACTTCGTCAGCGCCTCCTTCGACGATCACATCAAGCTGTTCTTCCCCGCGGGGGGAGACGCCCCGGCGATGCGGGACTACACGCCACGCGCCTTCAGCAACGCCGAGCGCCAGCTGGTCATCGAATTCGCGCAGCATGGCGACGGTCCTGCAGCGGCGTGGTCTGCCGCGGCACGCCCCGGCGACACGCTGAGCATCGGCGGTCCCCGCGGCTCGTTCATCATTCCGACCGACTACGACTGGCATCTGCTCGCCGGTGACGAAACGGCGCTGCCCGCGATTGCACGCCGCCTGGAGGAACTGCCGGCTGGCGCGAAGGTCATCGTGCTGCTGCAGGTGGCGGAAGCGGACCGGCGCCCGCTCGCCTCGCGGGCGGACGTGACGCTGCAGTGGCTGGACAATGAGGCCGATCTTCTGGACGCCGCACGAGCCGTCTCCCTGCCCGCCGGCGAAGGCTACGCCTGGTGCGCGGGTGAGGCCCAGATCATGGCGAGCCTGCGCCAGATTCTGGTGGACGACAAAGGCCACGATCGCCACGCCATCCGCGCGGCTGCCTACTGGAAGCGCGGCGCCGCAAACCACCATGAGAACCTGGGGTGAGGACAGGTCGTTCCGCCGTGGCACACTGCGCTCCGCTCACGCCATCGCCTGCGGAAGGGGGTGGCGACAGCGCCCGTGTAGTACAGGAGACGTGATTGCGCCCGGAGACCCCGACCCCTTCCTCGATGCCGTCGACAGCCCCCACGGCGCCGACTCACCGCACGGCCGCGACCGGTGTGTCCGCCCGGATGGCGGATGTGGTGCAGGGCGCCGGCTGGCGCCGGGCCTGGCGCGTGCTGACGGTCGTCACGCTGGTGGCTGTCAGCTGGCTGGCCTTCACACCGAACCCGCCGCCGGCAGCCGACCTGGGGTGGGACAAGGCCAATCACTTCACCGCTTTTGGCACGCTCGCATTTCTGGGTATGCAGTGCCTGCGTCCACGGGGCAGCCGCGCCCTCTGGGTGTTGGCCGCGGCGCTCGCCTTCGGTGTGCTGATTGAGCTGGTGCAGTCCCAGATTCCCGGCCGTGATGCGGACGCGCAGGATGTGGTGGCGGACATGATCGGCGCCTTCGTGGGACTGGCTGTTCACGCGCTGGCCTTGTGGGGCGTCAGCCGGATCTTCGGATTTCGATCAGGCGAGGCCAACGCGGCGGACACGGCGGCGCGCTGAGACGCGCCTTGTGGGGACGCGCCGGACGCTCTCTCAGCCCTCACCCGCCCAGCCTTCACTGAGATCCCGCCGCGCCATTGCAATCGCCACAGCCTGTGCCCGATTGCTCGCGCCCAGCTTGCGCAGGATCTTGCGCACGTGGTTCTTGACGGTGAACATGCTGATGCCCAGCTGCACCGCGATGCCTTCATTGCTCAACCCCGCCCGCAGCCCCTCCACAATCTGCTGCTCCCGAGGCGTCACCAGCGCCGCCACCCGGGCCGTCACCGCCTGACCCCGGTGAGCGCCGCGTGAGCGCCGCCACGCCGCCTGCAGTGCTGGCGTCAGCAGCTCCAGCTGCTGCACCTGCTCCAGCGACCAACCCTCGCCTGCCAGCAGAAACAGCCCGTCCGGCCGCTCGCCTTCCGCCCCCACCCCGTGCACCAGCACGCTGCGCAGCCCCGCCTCCAGCAAGGGCGAAAACAGTGCCGACTCGTCGGTGCCCACCATCATTGGTCGTCGCCCGGGCGCCCAGCGGCGCATCAGATGCAGCCACAGGCCGTGCTCCGGGGACTCCAGTTGCCCTTGCAACGTCTGCGGCACCGGTTTGAGGTTGAACATCTGCGCGGCCAGTCGCCCCCCAGGTGGCACCGCGCTCAAACACACGAGCACCTGATGCGGCACCAGCGGCTGCAGCCGGCTCTGGCTCCAGACAAAGAACTGGGCCGGCGTGGTGGGCTGGCGCGCGCTCCACAAGGCGTCCATCAGCCGCTCCACCTGCAGCCGGTCCTGCAGCCACTCAGGCGTCATCGCATCCGCACGATCCAGTGCGGTGCGGTCCCGGGCCGTGCGGTCGTAAGGGCTTTCCGGAGGCAAGGAAATCAGCGACATGGGTCCATGCGTGAGCCGTGACCGCCGCAGACTGCCTGGGCCGCATGACGCGCCGATGAAGCCCGGGAATGCGCGTTCCCGTGTCCCAGACAGCTGGGGCGCCGCCGCGGGAACTGCGCTTGCCCATGCTGACACCGAATGGCAGTTTGCGCTGTCCACTGGCCTGAAGAGGGTGGCGCCCGGCAGGCGGATTGCGGCCAAATCGGATACCGTAGAGAAGCGGCTCGCCCCCACGGGCCGCAGGAGTTGATTGATGTCGGATGTCCCTCGCCCGCTGCCGCAGCGGCATGACCTGGCGCGTCGTTTCGACGCGGTGCGGGCTCACACCCTGGCCCTGGTGGAAACCTTGTCGCCGGAAGATCAGGCCGCCCAGTCCATGCCCGATGCCAGCCCGGCCAAATGGCATCAGGCCCACACCACCTGGTTCTTTGAAGCGCTGTTGCTGCGTCCGCATCTCGCGGGCTATCAGCCGCTGGACGAGAGTTACCACTACCTCTTCAACTCCTACTACGAAGGTTTGGGGCCGCGTCATCCACGGCCGCAGCGCGGGCTGCTGACGCGTCCGTCGCTGGCGCAGGTGCGGCAGTACCGTCTGCATGTTGAGCAGCACATGCATCAGCTCATCGAGCAATGCAGCGAGGCGCTGTGGCCCGAGCTGGCCAGCACGCTGGAACTGGGCCTGCAGCATGAGCAGCAGCACCAGGAACTGATCCTGACGGATGCGCTGCATCTGCTGTCCTGCCATCCGTGGCGGCCGGCTCTGCTGATGCATCCGCCGATGGCTCGTGCCGAGACGACGATGACCTGGTGCCCGCATCCCGGCGGGCTGGTGGAAATCGGCCACGCGGGGGACGGCTTCGCATTCGATAACGAGGGACCGCGCCACCGGGTGTGGCTGGAGCCCTTCGAGATCGGGAACCGCCTGGTGAGTTGCGGCGACTATCTGGGCTTCATCGAAGCGGGCGGTTATCAGGATCCGCAATGGTGGCTGTCTGAAGGCTGGGCCACCGTGCAGGCGCAGCAGTGGCAGGCGCCCGCCTACTGGGTGGACACCAGCGGGGAAGCCGAGGCCGACACGGTTGATACGGCACCGCGCGGCCGCTGGTCCGTCTTCGGCCTGCAGGGCCTGCAGCCGCTGGATCCCGCCGCCCCGGTGACCCAGCTGAGTTTCTATGAGGCGGCCGCCTACGCGGAATGGGCTGGCGCACGGCTTCCCTCCGAAGCCGAGTGGGAGGCCGCCATCGGCCTGCCCGGCATGGAGCAGCTCTGGGACCAGGCCTGGCAGTGGACCCGCTCCGCTTACCACCCCTACCCCGGCTTCCGGCCGCTGTCGGGCGTGGCTTCCGAATACAACGGCAAATTCATGGTGGGCCAGCTGGTGCTACGCGGTGGCAGCGTGGCCACCCCGCCGGGCCACACCCGACCCACCTACCGCAACTTCTTTCCCCCGGGTGCACGCTGGCAGTTCAGCGGGCTGCGCCTGGCCCGCGATGCCAGCCAGCGCGGGCAGGCACCCCGTCCCCGCCCTCTCAGCCCGGAGACCTCCGCATGAGCAGTTTTGCCGACGACCTGCACGCCGCCCTGGCGGGCCCTGACCATTCCATTTCGCCGAAGTATTTCTACGACGCCAAAGGCTCAGCACTCTTTGAGCAGATCTGCGAGCTGCCGGAGTACTACCCCACCCGCACCGAAGTGGGCCTGCTCAAGCGCCATGTGGCGGAGATTGCGGCGTTGATGGGGCCGCAGGCCCAACTGATCGAATACGGCGCAGGCGCGCTGATGAAAGTGCGTCTGCTGCTGGCCCACCTGAATCAGTGTCACAGCTTTGTGCCGGTGGACATCTCCGGCCCCCACCTCCTGGAGGCCTGCAAAGGCCTGCAGCAGGACTTCCCGTCGCTGACCATCACCCCGGTCGTGGCGGACTTCACCCGGGACCATCAGCTTCCTCCGGCGCCTCAAGGCGGTCAGCGCATTGGATTCTTTCCAGGGTCGAGCATCGGCAATTTCACGCCGGAAGAAGCGCTGGAATTCCTGCGCATGCTGCGCAAGGAGCTGGATGGGGGCGCCTTGTTGATCGGCGCGGACCTGATCAAGGATCCGGCGGTGCTGCATGCCGCCTACAACGACGCCGACGGCATCACCGCCCGGTTCAACCTGAACCTGCTGCATCACGCACAGCGCGAACTGGGATTGGAGTTTGATCCGCGGGGCTTTGATCACTACGCGTTCTATGAGCCGCGTCAGCACCGCATCGAGATGCACCTGCTGCCGCGTGGCGTCCAGGAGCTGCAGCTGCAAGGCCGCCGTTATCGGTTGTCGCCAGGCGAGAGCCTGCACACCGAGAATTCACACAAATACAGCGTGGAGGGGTTCCAGGCTGTGGCCCGCGAGGCCGGGTTTGAACCGCTGCACTGCTGGACCGATGACAAAGCGTGGTTCAGCCTGCACTGGCTGAAGGCCTGATCAGTCGTTCAGACCGTAGCCGTAGACGTCTGCCAGGCTGCGCAGCATCTGCGGCTCTTCCTTCTTGTTGAAGAAGAACGGGAACAGCGAGCGGCAGCGGCCCGACTCGTTCAACGTGCCGCCCACGCGCTTGAGCTGCTGCATGCTGTCCTGCACCCGCATGCTCATCAGCACCGCGGGCGCACCCACGCCGCGGTGCAGACGCTGATCGCCGTGCACCTTGAAGTCCAGCATACGCTGGTAGAAGGCCCGGTGACGCGGATTCACTTCAATCACCAGATGGTTGGCATTCCAGTGATGGAAAGCATGCAGGTAGGCGAAGTGGAACAGGCTGGCCAGCACCAGCTTGGACGGTGCGTCCGGCTCGGCAGCGAGACGGGTGAATTCGCACAGCTGCATGCCCTGACGGCGCATGCGGCCCAGTTCGTCGGAGAAGCTCTGGTCCGCACCAAGGACGCCCGCATCGCGGCGGATGCCGACCGTCGAAACCAGGCGACCTTCCAGATAGGCACCAAAGGTCACGTCCGCCGGGCGGGTCAGCTTGTACCCGCGGGAGGCGTAACGGCGTTCCATCAGATCCAGGCCTTCCTGCTCATCCAGCAGCGCGCGGATTTCCAGACGCCCAAACTCCGTATCCCGGAAATGCAGATGGACGGAGTCCGTGCGAAGGAACGCGATTTGCCGAGAGAACGGCTGGAAGGCCTGCAAGGGGCTTGCAGGGGCATCCAGCTCGATGCTCAAACCAGGCGCTTCATCGCTCATTCCCAACTCCAGACTCATCGGTTATGGAGCCAAAGTCTAGGCGCCACCCTCAGTAATAGATCCGGCCGCTACGATAGTTAACAATTGCGACGACTGGCTTACGGACCTGTCGCTACTGGAGGGGGCGGGTCAATCCCCCATTGACGCCCACCCCCGCGAATGAGGGAACGGAGTTACAGAGCAGCCACCCACGCTCAAACCCGCGCCACGCCTCGCTTTGGGGCATTCGTGCCTGCAACCCCTCCCGTGAAAACCCTGCCGTAGAAATCACCGCCGAACGACGTTCGGACGGCGAAATCCAAGAACAAAGTTGTCCCTGTTTGTAGGATAAAACCCACTGCTTTACAGGGTCATTCGCCGGGATAAGAACGAAAACCGCCGTTCCACGCCGGATTGTTCAAGGTGCGGTCAGATTTAGCGCTTGCGCCAGCAAGAGTCGTTACACGAACGGCTGGCCGGCGAGAAGCTCCAGACGCTGGCCGGCTTGGCGCAATGTAAATTCGACACGGCTATCGGCCCAGGCCGCGATGGCGGGGATGTCAAACACATCTGAGAGTTCGCGCACAGACATCGAGCCCTCCGGCAGTTCGCCGTTGTCCATTGCCTGACGCACCATCTGCATCAGCGATCCCTGCCCCTGGCGTACCCGGCGGATCAGTTCCTGGATGATGGCGTCGGTGCGCTGTCGGCCCAGGCGCGGGGTGAGCAGCAGTTCCAGGCGCTCACTGCCCACCAGGCCCAACTGCGCGTCCACATTGGCGCGCATCTTCGCGGTGCGGATATCGGGCGTCGACATGGCGCGCCGCAGCGCGATCAGGGCGCCATGGGTCGCGCCCATCAGGCTGCTCCATTCAGCCAGCTCGGCTGGCCACTGACCCAGCCCCCGTTCGTGCGCCTGGGACATGCAACCCAGCAGCGCCGCAATCCGGTGAGGCGCACGCTGCGTGGCGGCAAGCGCCTGCTGCGCCGCAATGGGATTGTGTTTATGCGGCAATGCGATGCAGCTGCCGCGGCCGTCCTTCGGCTCTTCCACGATCTCGTCCACTTCCGGCTGGGCCAGCAGGGCGAGGTCCTGCGCCAGCTTGCCCATGCTGCCGCACAGCACGCCAAGTTCGGTGGCCAGACGGATCCAGCGGTCCCGCTGGGTGTGCCAGCACATCTCGGCGACCGGCAGACCCAGGTCTTCGGACAGCAGACGGCTCACCGGATCGGCATCCGCGCCCAGGCTCTCCAGCGTGCCCACGGGGCCGCCGAGTTGCAGACGCAGCGCTTCCCGCGCATGGCTGCGGATCATCTCGGCGCTGCGCACCAGCGGCATCAGCCAGTTCATGACCTTGTAGCGCAGGCTGATCACCTGCGCCGGCTGCATCAAGGTGCGCCCCAGCATCGGCACCGCGCCGTGGCGGCGAGCCAGGTCCAGCAGCTGGCCGCACAAGCCTTGCAGGTCGTCGTCCAGGATGCGCAGCGCCTCGCGGGTGCACAGCACCATGGCGGTGTCCACAATGTCCTGCGCGCAGGCATTGCGATGCACATAGACGGAAGCTGCCGGATCGAACAGCGCCACGGTTTCGCGCAGCCGTTGCACGGTAGGCATGGCCAAGCTGCCGGCGGCAGGCGCGGCGGCGAGCAGGGAGGGCACGTCGTAAAGCTCGGCGCGGCACAGGCTGCTGATGGCCTGAGCGGCCGATGCCGGCATCAGCCCCGCCTTGCTTTGCGCGCGCACCAGCGCCGCTTCGACGTCCATCATGGACTGCACCACTGCCGCCGGTGAAAACACCGCCTCCATGGCCGGCGTGGAGAGAAAAACCTCAAACAACATTTCCAATGACCTCTTGCGGGCCTCTGGATGCTATAGAGGTTGATTTGGCGAACACCTCATGTAAACCCCGGCTCCCCCAGGAATCGGGTGAGGGTCGCACGACGTTTGGGGGGGGATGGCGGGCCTTGCGCAACCGCCATCGAAGGTGAATCGTTTTACCCGGCCCTTGCGGCCGTGCGGACGATGACTGCGCGGCACGCGCCGCGCAGTCCGTCGCTTCAGTTTTGCGCTTGGTACTGCGTCGCCAGACGCGACATGTGACCCAGCGACAGGCGATGCATGGTGATCAGCTCCAGCAGGCCATTGCGATGCAGTTCCACCACTTTGGCGTCCGGCAGTTCCGCCAGCGCCTTTTCGTTGATGGTCATGAAGCCGTCCACATCCAGCTTTTCGCCGTTGGGCAGGGTGGCTTCGAAGCGCATGTCCTGCAGCAGGTTCAGGTCTTGCAGGATCTCGCAGGCCTGACGGGTGCGGTCGGCTTCGCGCTCGAACTCTTCGCAGAAATTCTTGGCGTTCAGCAGCAGCTCGCTGGCTTCGCCCTTGTCGTCGAACAGCGGCGCGCCAGTGGCTTCGCCCAGGCCGTCCCAGGCGGTGTCGATGCACAGCACCATGTTGTCGCCGTCATCCATGCGGGCCATGGCGAAGGGGTAGCGACGCACATAGGCCGGCAGATAGCGCGCGGTCCAGAGGTCATCCTTGATGAACAGGTTGCTGCCCTGCTTCAGGCCGAAGACCGCCAGCGGTGCGATCGCCTGACGCTGGCCTTCGACCACCGCGCCCACGCGCACGAACACCACGGGGAATTCCTTGCAGGCATCGGCGAATTCGGCCACGGCCAGGAACAGCGAGTTCAGGCCCTTGATCCGCTCCAGGGCCGACTTGTCGGTGCTCAGCTTCAGCTTGGCATGCTGCGTGCGGTCCAGCGGGACCAGATTGCCATACATCGGGGGGTTGCTCATTCACTCACTCCATCTTCGGCCAGTCTTGACACCAGCACCTTGTCCACACGTTTGCCGTCGAGGTCGACCACCTCAAACCTCCACGCGTTCCACTCCACCACATCGGCCGTGCGCGGCAACCGACCCAGCAGCAGCATCACCATGCCGGCCAGGGTGTTGTAACGCCCACGGTCCTCCTCGGGCAGTTCCTTGAGGTCCAGGCGGTCCTTCAGTTCGGTGACGGGAATCAGGCCGTCCATCAGCCAGCTGCCGTCCTCGCGCTGCACCGCCCAGGCGTCTTCACCATCGGACGAATTGAATTCGCCGGCAATGGCTTCGAGCACGTCGCGCAGGGCGACCACCCCCTGCACTTCACCATATTCATCCACCACAAAGGCCAGTGGTGTCTCCGTGCCCCGCATGTGGGCCAACAGTTCCATGCCAGAGAGCGTTTCGGGAACGAACACCGGGGCGTCCAGGCCCACGGCGAGGTCCATCGAATCTCCGGCCAGCTGGCGGGCCAGCAGGTTCTGCGCACTCACCACGCCCAGCACATCATGCAGGCCGCCGCGGCAGACCGGATACCGGCTGAAGCCATGGGCGCGCAGGATGGGCAGGATCTGCTCGGGGCGATCGGTCACATCCAGCCAGGCGATTTCGGCGCGGGGAATCATCATCGAGCCGATCTGGCGCTCATCCAGACGGAACACGTTGCGCACCATCTGGTGCTCGTGTTCCTCGATGACGCCGGCGTCGCGGCCTTCGTCGAGACTGGCGTTGATTTCCTCTTCCGTCACCAGGCGGTTGGCACGCCCGGACAGGCCCAGCAGCTTCAGCGTGAATTCGGTGCAGAAGCTCAGCAGCTTGACGAACGGACGGGCCACCAGGGAGATGATCTCCATCGGCGGTGCCACAAGGCGGGCGACGTTCTCCGGGAACATCTGGCCCAGGCGCTTGGGCACCAGTTCGCCAAAGATGATGGTGAGGAAGGTCAGCACCACCACCACCAGCGCGGTGGCGGTGATGTCGGAGACCTTGTCGCTCAGGGGAAAGTGGGCCCGAAGCACTTCGGCCAGGGGGCCGGAGAAGGCGGCTTCACCCACGATGCCGTTCAGCACCCCGATGGAGGTGATGCCGATCTGCACGGTGGAGAGGAATTTGGTGGGATTTTCATGCAGGTCCATGGCGGCCTGAGCGCCGGACTCGCCGCTTTCCACCATCACCTGCAGACGCGCCTTGCGGGCGGCCGTCAGGGCCATCTCCGACATGGCGAACAAACCGTTGATAAAAATCAGGAAGAGAACTAGGGCAGTATCCATTGATAGCGCGGACTCGGTACAAACCCTGAGTCGCGCCCAAAACACAAGGCCCGCAAGGGTAGCAGACCCGCATGACGGCTGACACCGCAAAATCCCGCTATGCATTACCTCATTGGTGACCTTCAGGGCTGCTGCGACGCGCTGGCCCGTCTGCTGGAGAAGATCGACTTCTCCCCCTCCCGCGACCGGATCTATTTGCTGGGCGACCTGGTGAACCGGGGCCCGGACTCACTGACGACGCTGCGGCGTCTGCAATCGCTGGGGGACTCGGCGCATTGCCTGCTGGGCAACCACGATCTCCACCTGCTGGCCATGGCGGCAGGCGTGCGTGCGCCGCACAAGGGCGACACCCTCGACCCGATTCTTCAGGCGCCGGACCGCGAAGCCCTGCTGGCCTGGATGCGTCAGCAGCGTTTGGCCATTCATGCGCAGGGCTGGTTGATGGTGCATGCGGGCGTGGTGCCGCAATGGGATGCGGCGCAGACGGTGGCGCTGGCCGAAGAGGTGCATGCGCTGCTGCGCGGGCCGGAGCTGGCGGAGTTCCTGCCGCAGATGTACGGGAACGAACCAGACCGCTGGAGCGACGAACTGACGGGCGTTGAGCGGCTGCGCTTCATTATCAATGTGCTGACGCGCATCCGCTTCTGCAATGCCAAGGGCAAGCTGGACTTCAAGACCAAGGAAGGTCTTGGAACGGCCCCTGAGGGTTACATGCCGTGGTTTGAGGTGCCGGGCCGGCGCACCGCCGGCCAGCCGATGGCGTTTGGGCACTGGTCCACGCTGGGGCTGGTGCAGCGGGCGGACCTGCTGGCGCTCGATACCGGCTGCGTGTGGGGCGGCGAGTTGACCGCCGCACGCGTGGCGGACGGTCAGACGCAGGAGATCATCCAGGTGGCCTGCGCGCAGGCGAAGAAGCCGGGGGCAGATTGATGGAAGCAGCCGCGCTTGGCCCTACAATGCGCGGCTGCACCACACGCTGGAGACGTGGCCGAGTGGTTTAAGGCAGCGGTCTTGAAAACCGCCGAGGGCTTATCCCCTCCGTGAGTTCGAATCTCACCGTCTCCGCCAGTCCCTTGGGGACCGCAAGAATTGCCGGCCGATGGATGTGACGCAAGTCGGTGCGCCAGTTGTTGAAGGTATCGGCCACCTTCAGCCCCTTACCCTCGCAGCACGTCCTTTTTGAGCAGATCCAGCGTCGCAAGCGCTCTGATCATGCTGAGCTCGTCCAGACAGAACTCACCGGTACCGTCCAGCCACAAGACCCACTCGGCCACGGCCTCCAGCTCCGGCAGGCTCAACAGCGGCCAGCGCGCGAGGAAGTGCGAATCCCACAGCGCCCGATCCGGCGTGCGGTCCAGTTGAGACACCACCGACACAGCCGCTATCGCATTCGGAATGCCTTCGTTGAACGTCGCCAACATGACGCCCGGCAGAAAGTAGGCGAACGCCTGCGGCGCCATCAGCGTGATGGCATCGGAATGCTTCTCCAGCGTGTCCACCGTGAGCCGGCGCCAGTCCGAAGCGGCGACCGAATCAATCCCCGCGATCTCGTCTTCAGACAACTCTTTCGACTGAATGAGTGAAGCGGGTCTGGCTCGATGGCCAAAAGCCTCTTCAATCTTTTGAGCAAGCATGTGCCGAAGTCTTTCTTTCTCGTTCGAGGGATCACGCGCTGCATAAAGGTCGTCTCATCCGACTCACCTCGCACGCCGGTCTGACCGCTCCCGCGCTCATCGGGCGTTCCCGCTCCGCGTTTTCGATTGTGCCTGCACCCTCCCATCCAGGGCATCAGCCGCGGCCCACCTCCTCCTACAATCCGCGCCGCCTGCCGCCTTCTCCCGAAGACCGCAGCCCCTCTCACCCCAGGAGCCCGCATGGCCGCCCCGATCGACTTCTACTTCGACTTCGCCTCGCCCTACGGCTACATCGCGTCCCAGACCATTGATGAGCTGGCCACCCGCCACGGGCGTTCGGTGAACTGGCATGCCATCGTACTGGACGCCAATTTCCAGTCGCTGGAACGCATCCGCATTCCCAGCAGCGTCATGCGCAGTGATTACATCCGTCGCGATGTCGAGCGGCTGGCCGCCTTCTCCGGCGTCGACTACAAGACGCCATCGTCGCTCGGCCTGCACACCGAGACCGCCGCGCGCCTGTTTCACTGGTTCAACGACCGTGATCCGGCGCAAGGCCGCTGCTTCGCCCATGCCGTCTACCGCGCCTATTTCGTGGAAGACCGCAACATCGCCCAGCTGGAAACGCTGCAGGACCTTTGTGCCGCCCAGAACATGGACGCGACCCAGTTGCAGCAACTGGCCAATGACAGCGCCACACGCGCCCGCCTGAAGGCCGAGATCGACCTGGCCGAAGCTCGGGGCGTGTTTGGCTCGCCCTTCTTCATCGTGGAAGGCGAGCGCTTCTGGGGCAATGACCGCCTGCCGCAGCTCGAGCGGTGGCTGGCGCAAGGTCCTTACTGAAGGAACGAGGCGGCTTCACCGCCTCACCGACTTAGCGGCGCGGCGGCCCCCAGTGGCCGTCCACCCAGGTGCGGCGCCCTTCGCGCCATTCCCAGCAGCCGTCCACCCAGACATAGCCCACCACAGGGGGGCCGGCGACGGCAGGCCGATAGCCATCGCTGTAGCCGTAGCCACCGCCGCCGTGATAGTGCCGAGGCGGCACCACGATGCAGCCACTCAGGGCCGAAGCCAGCAGCGGCGCGGCGATGGCACCCATGATCAGACGTACAACTCGCATGTCTCAACTCCAAGGCTGTTGCCTTGCAGCTTCCAACGCGCGCCGACGTACGGCCGATGACGACGCGGGCCGACCATTACCTGACCGACAAGCAGTAACCAGACGTTGCAAACCCGGTGTCCACTCCGGTGTCACACCCGGCGTCGCCTTGGGCATTGCAACGGTGATCGCACCTCACCTCACCTCCCCGGGGGCTGCACGTGCCGCCCAGCGCTCACCTCAACTCACCTGCTTGAACGCCATCACCGCCTGATTGCGCAAGGTACGCAGCAGCGCCAGCTGCTTTTCATCCAGCACGACCGAGCCGGCCTCTGCCTTGTCCGCATAGATCATTGCGAACGGCGCACCGCGCAGCGCCATCGGCAGGATCAGGAAGCTGTGCGCCTTGGCCCCGCTCAAAAACCACGCCGGCAGCCGTTCGGCGATGCGGGGCTGCGAGGCGTCGGCAATCAGTGTGTCCGCGCCCTTGATGCAGATGGCGCTGAACAGATCCGGCTGCAGCCCCGGCATCACCCGCAGCGGCACCCGGAACAGCGGCACCACCGACTCCACGCCATCGCCCAGGCCAAAGCGCCCGGTCAGCGTTTCCGTCTTCGGATCCCGCAGGCAGAAGATCACGCGCCGAAAGCCAAGGCCGCGATACATCGTCTCCAGAATCATCCGCAGGATTTCGTTGAGCTTGAAGCTCTCCACCATCGCATTGGTGATGTCCTGAATGCCTGCCGCCAGCACGGCGGAAGCCTCCTCGGGTGGTATCACGCCGGTGCGCACCGGCCCCTGCACGATCGTGGCCTGCAGTTGATGCGGCGAGAGCGTGTCTTCCAGCGACGGCGTCAGCGGCGCCAGCAGGCGCTGGGCCGGTGAACTCTTGGGCAGCTGGATGTCCATGGCCTGCGCCAATTGCGACAACCGCTGCCGCGCCTGATCCGCCGCCTGTTCGATGGCCTTGGCTTCCACGCCTAGCGCCCGCGCATACCGCTGCGCCATCGCCCGCACCTTGGCATAGGCTTCGGACGGCTCGCTGTTCAGAATCACGTCCGCCACATCATTGCTGGCGCGGGCCAGCCAGCGCATGCGGTCGGGGGAATGCTCGATCAGCCGCATCGGCGCGTCGCCATCGGGCCGCACCATCGTCCGCTGCAGGCTGTCCGGGAAACCCCACTGTCGCGCCACCCCGAGACCGAGCGATTCATAACTCAGCCCCAACACCTGGGCCGACGCAGCCGCTTCGTTGATCGGCGGAGCCGCCTGTTCCCCCATGCCACGCTCCGGACGCACCAGGCGCCGCACCTGCTGCGCTTCTTCGGGCAGGTAGAACTCCGACAGCAGCCGCCCCAGGCCCTGGAACATGGTGGTGAGGAAGGACTCTTCGTTTTCCCTCGGCACGAGGCACAGCTCGCGCGCCAGAGAACCCGCCATCAACGAGCGGAGAAACTCTTCCTTCAGCCGCTGCGCATGCTGCTTGTTCTCCATTCGCTCCAGCAGCACCAGCGACAAGGCCAGGTTGCGGATGCCGCCAAATCCCACCAGCGCCACCGCGCGGGACACGGTGCTGATGTGCCCGCCGCCCGCGTGGCTGAACTGCACCGTATTGACCAGGCGCAGCAGCTTGTTGGTCAGCGCCACGTCCTTGAGGATTTCATTGGAGAGCGTCGTGAGGCTTTCGTTCTCCGACTGCGTCATGCGCTGGATGCGCGCCACCGAATCCGCCATCGCGGGGAAGTCGCTGCGATGTCGCATGCGGCGCAGCAGGAATTCGAGCGTGGCATTGCCGCCATCCGTCGAAGCGGCCGCTTCCGCCGCCGGATGCAGCCAGGCGGCCAGCGCATCATGAAACGCCTTGGCGCTCGGCCAGCGCTGGCTTGTCTCTCGCGCCAGTCCGCGCAGCAGCACGGCGCGCAGCGCATCGTCGGTGTCCGGGCCGAGGTCGGCGGGCGGCTCCAGTTGCTGCTCGGCCACGCGGCGCACGGCGCGCCAGGGGTCGGGGTCGTAATTCAGCCGCTGACCGGCCAGCATCTCCGTCAGCATCACCGCCGCAGCAAACACGTCCATCGCGGGTGACGCCGCCTCTCCGCGCGCCGCTTCGGGCGACAGATAACCGGGCGTGCCGACGATGCGGTTGCTCTGTGACGACGGCGCTGCGCCGCTCAGACGGGCGGCAATGCCGAAGTCCATCACGCGGGGCCGGCCCTGCGGATCCAGCATCACATTGGAGGGCTTCAGGTCGCGATGCACCACGCCCGCGGCATGGGCCGCATGGAGTCCGTCCAGCACCCCCAGCATCAGCCCCACGGCATCGCGCGCCGGCAGACGGCCGCGCTGGCGCATGTGCTCCGCCAGCGTCCCGCCCGCCACATATTCAAAGGCCATGTAGGCCTGCCCGCCCTCCATGTCGGCCTCGAAGACCGGCACGATGTTCGGATGGGTCAATCGGCTGACCGCGCGCGCCTCATGCAGCCATGCATCGACACTGGCCCGGTCCACCGCCTGGGTGAGCACCTTCAGTGCGACCTCGCGGTCCAGACGGGGATCATGCGCCAGCCAGACCTGCGACTGGGCGCCACGCCCGAGACTGCGCAGCGGCTTGAAGCGCCCGACAGCGGGCGGCACAGGGGTCATGGTGGGTCCTTGCGGGTCCCCGTGGCCTGCTGCTCTGCGCGTTCGCGCAGGCGGGACCGGGGCACGGCAGCTGCAGCAGCACCGACACTGGGGTCGTTCACGCCGCTGTTGGTCTCCCCTTGCGACTGCGCCGCCCCGAGGGCGTCGTAGATCTCGCGCAGGCCCAGGTTCAGGGCACGCGAATAACGTCTTGTGGCCAGCTCGATGCCGGTCTGCCGCTTGCGCTCCGGCAGCAGCAGGGCATCGATCAGCTCATTGGCCAGGCTGCAGGTCAGGCGCAGGATGTCCAGGTCGCCGTCGGGATGCCGCACCGGCGCGTCCGGCGGCTGGCGCCGCATCATGTGCTGCAACTCGTCCCCCAGTCCCCAGTAGCGCGCCACGGCCAGACCCAGGCTCTCCAGATCGCAGCCCAGCACGGCGTAGGCCGCGCTCTGCTCGGTGAGACCGCGGGGATTGGGATGCTCTTCGGTGGGCTCCGGCGGCACCATGAGCTGGCGGATCTGCTGGGCATCGTCCGGGAAGTGGTACTGCACCAGCAGACGGCCCAGGTTCTGCATCAGGTTGATCAGATAGACCACCTCGCCGTCGTACCCGGCGGGCCGCAGCGCCTGCGCCACCTGGCCGGCCCGCTGCACCCGGCGCATCAGGCTCTGCATGAAGGTGGCCTGTCCTTCATTCATCGGGCCCGGCCACGGCTTGAGCGCACGGGCGGCGTCTTCCAGCCCGTTCAAGCCCATCATCGCAATGGCCCGCTGCATGTTCAGCACGGTGCCGCCGCTGCTGGCATGCCCCTGCTGGCGCAGCGCATTGTTGACCCGGCGCAGCAGCTCCAGCGTCAGGGCCATGTCCTTCAGCGCCAGCGCTGCCAGCTCACTGGCATGTTGGGAGGCCATCGCCGACGACATTGCGGTGGATACGAGGCGGGTGCTGGTGCTGGGAAGATGGCCGAAGCGCTGCATCTTGTCCTTCAGCAGGGCGATCGGGCCGCCGTCATCCTGCTCGGCCGACAGGCGCCAGCCATCCAGCGCCCGCCAGAAGCTGCGGGCCAGGTGATACCGCTGGCGCGCCTGCCGGTCAGTGGCCCGGTTGACGATGGCGCGCAGCGGGTCAGGAATCGGATAGGGCGTCTCCCAGCCCATGCGCACCAGCTCCTGCCCTTGCGGCTGCATCCGCTGCATGACGCTGCGCAGATCCTGCTCGTCCAGCACCGGGCGCCCGGACAGCAGGCGGTGCAGCACCAGGCCGATGGAGACGACGTCTTCCTCGGCCGCTTCACGCACGGCGCGGCGGGTGGCATTGAAGTCGGCATCTGCCGGCAGGGTTTCCTGGGCGACTTCCAGGCCGATCACCCGCACATGGTCGGCGGGGTCGATCAGCAGGTGGGCCAGCTGGATGTCCCGGTGGGCGTGGCCGGCTTCGTGGGCGAAGGCCAGGCCTTCCAGCGCCTGGGCGACCCATTTGGCGGCGTCCAGCGGCAGCGGTGCGCCGCGGGCGATGCGCTCTTCCAGCGTCTCGCCCAGGGCGCGGTCATAGGTGACGTAGGGCCAGGGATCGACCCGGCCGGTTTCCACCACATGGCCCAGGTTCGGGTGGTGAATGCGCGAGCCGGCGTCCATGGCCTTGAGCCACTGCAGCATGGCCACCTCGCCGGACGGTTTCTCCCGCGGGACCATGAGCAGCATCTCCTGGCCATGGTGCGTGTCAAACACCAGCCACAGCATGCTCCGCTGGCTCTTGTGCAGCAGTGCGCGCAGCTCAAAACGGCCAAAGCGCCGCAGGGGAGCGGCGGAGGGGGAGGAAGTTGTCTCAGACACGCGTGAGTGGTGACCCCCAGCCTGATCCAGGGGCCACTGTCCTTATATGGTTGGGATTGGACAGAAAACCCGACGTCCTTGCCACGTAGAAGTAACGTGGATTTTCCTCTCAGTTTTGTAACTGTGCCCACACCTTTTCCAGGCGTTTGACGCTCACCGGCTGCGGCGTGCGCAACTCCTGTGCAAAAAGGCTCACCCGCAGCTCTTCCAGTTGCCAGCGGAAATCGTCCAGCCGGGCGTCCGGCGCGCCTTTGCGTTCGGCCAGCCGACGCTGCCAGCGCTGCTCCAGCGGCTTGAGCTCGGTCAGCAGCTTGGCATCCCGGGCGGCATCCGCCCGGAATTTGTCCAGCCGCAGGGTGATGGCCTTGAGATAGCGCGGATAGTGCTGCAACTGGGCCCAGGGCGTCTGCAGCACAAAGCGATTGGGCATCAGGCGCTGGAACTGCGCCTGGATGTCTTCCACCACGTCCTTGGGCGCCGACCGGGTGTCCTTGAGCTTGCGAAGCGCCGCCTGATATTCCAGCAGCACGCTGTAGGCCAGCCGCGCCACTTCCTGGGCGATCAGGTTCAGGCGGGCCCGCCCTTCTTCCAGCCGGGTCTTGAAGCTGAATTCGTCCACCGGCAGCGGGTCGGCCAGGAAGGCGCGATCCAGTGCGACGTCAATGATCTGGTCGCGCAGCTCCTCGCTGGTGCCCAGGCTCATGTAGGCCACGGCCATGGACTGCAGGTCAGGGATGTTTTTTTCCAGATACTTCAGCGGCTCCTTGAGCTGCAGGGCGATCAGGCGGCGCAGGCCAGCGCGGTGCTTGGCGGCGGCCACGTCCGGTTCGTCGAAGACTTCGATCTCGACGTGGGTGGTGCGGTCGATCAGCGCCGGGAAGCCGATCAGCGTCTGCGGGCCGCGTTTGATCTCCATCAGCTCCGGCAGCTCGCCGAAGGTCCAGCTGGTGTAGGTCTTGGTGGCGTCGGCGGCGGACTTCGGTGGCGCGGCCACGGTGGCGCGAATGCCGCCATTGCCGGTGCTGGCGCCGGTGGTGCCGCCGCCGCTGCGAGGTCCGGCAGAGGCCTCGGAGCCGCCCGCGCGGCCCTGGGCGTTGCGATCTCCCGCAGCGCCGTTGCGCCCGGCACGCTCGCCCTGGCCTCCGTCGCCAGAGCGGCCGACGCCCTCGGCGCCGGGCCCACGCCCCCGGTCGCCACGATCCTGGCCACCACGGGCATCACCCGCAGCGCCAGATCCGGCGGATCCGTCAGTGCCCTCGCCCGCTGCGCTGCCTTGCAGCTTCAGCGCCGCCAGGGCCTGGAAGGCGGACCGCGCCTGTCCGCCCAGCTCGGCCTTCAGCGCAGCCAGGTTGCGCCCCTGCCCCAGCTGCCGACCATGCTCATCCACCACGCGGATGTTCATGAACAGATGCACCGGCACCTGCTCCAGCTTGAAGTCGTTGCGCTGAATGGCCAGTTGCGTCCGTTCCTTGACCGCCTTGAGCAGGACCTCGAGCAGGCTGCCCTGGCCGAACGGCGTCAGCTCGACGAATTCACGGACGTAATCCGGCAGCGGCGTCAATCGCGCCCGCGGTTTCTGGTGAAGGCTCTTGAGCAGCGCCAGGACCTTGGCTTCCAGCATGCCGGGCACCAGCCATTCCACCCGGTCGTCATTGACCTGATTGAGCGCATAGATGGGCACGGTGACGGTGACGCCGTCCCGCGCATCACCGGGCTGATGCAGGTAGGTGGCGCTGCAGTCCACACCGCCCAGGCGCACCGAGCGCGGGAAGGCATCGGTGGTGACGCCGGCGGCCTCGTGCCGCATCAGCTCCTCGCGGCTCAGGTGGAGCAGCCGCGGGTTGCCCTTGCTGGCCTCGCGCCACCATTTCTCCAGCGTCGCGCCGGAGCAGACCTCGGCCGGCAGATGCTGGTCGTAATAGGCGTAGATCAGCTCATCGTCCACCAGCACGTCCTGCCGGCGGGACTTGTGCTCCAGCTCCTCCACCTTCGCAATCTGCTTCTGGTTGTGGGCCAGGAAGGGCAGTCGGGTCTCCCACTCGCCATTGACCAGCGCTTCACGGATGAAGATCTCTCGGGCCGCCACCGGATCCACCCGCCCGAAGTTCACGCGACGGTTGTTATAGATGACGATGCCATAGAGCGTTGCCCGCTCCAGCGCGATGACCTCGGCGGCCTTTTTCTCCCAATGCGGCTCCAGCAGCTGCGTCTTGATCAGATGGCCGGCGATGCCGGGCAGCCACTGGGGTTCGATTGCGGCGATGCCCCGGCCGAACAGCCGGGTGGTGTCCACCAGTTCGGCCGCGACGATCCAGCGGCCCGGCTTCTTGCTCAGATGCGCACCCGGATGCCGCCAGAACTTGATGCCGCGGGCCCCGAGGTACCAGTCGTCATCGTCCGCCTTGAGGCCGATGTTGCCCAGCAGCCCGGCCAGCATCGACAGGTGGACCTGCTCATAGGTGGCCGCCGCGCCGTTCAGGCGCCAGCCCATTTCCGCCACCACCGTGTGCAGCTGGGAGTGGATGTCCCGCCATTCGCGCACCCGGCGCGGACTGACGAAGTTGTCGCGCAGCAGTTGCTCGTGGCGGCGGTTGCTCAGCTTGTGGGTGCGTGGTGCCCGGCCGCTGGTCGAGAGGCCGCCCGCGCCCTCGTCCGGCGCGCTCCCGCGAGACTCGCCCAGCCACTTCCAGAGCTTGAGGTAGCCCATGAACTCCGAGCGCTCGTCGTCGAATTTCTTGTGCTTTTCGTCCGCCTGCTGTTGCTGGTCCATCGGCCGGTCGCGCACATCCTGGCCGGACAGCGCGCTGGCGATGATCAGCACCTCGGTCAGCGCGTCGCGCTGGCGGGCTTCCAGGATCATGCGGCCCACCCGCGGGTCCAGCGGCAATCGGGAGAGCTCCTCGCCGATGGGGGTCAGCTCATTGCGCTCATCGACCGCACCGAGTTCCGCCAGCAGCTGGTAGCCATCGGCCACCGCCTTGCGCGGCGGTGGTTCGATGAAGGGGAACTCCTCCACCTGGCCCAGCCGCAGCGCCTTCATCCGCAGGATCACGCCGGCCAGTGAGCTGCGCAGGATTTCGGGGTCGGTGAAGCGGGGACGGGAGAGGAAGTCCTTCTCGTCATACAGCCGCACGCAGATGCCGTTGCTCACCCGTCCGCATCGTCCGGCCCGCTGGTTGGCCGCGGCCTGGCTGATCGACTCGATCTGCAGCTGCTCCACCTTGTTGCGGTAGCTGTAGCGCTTCACCCGTGCCAGGCCCGGGTCCACCACATAGCGGATGCCGGGGACGGTCAGCGAGGTTTCAGCCACGTTGGTGGCCAGCACGATGCGCGGCTGTCCATGCGGCTGGAAGACGCGGTCCTGTTCCTGCTGCGACAGACGGGCAAACAGCGGCAGCACCTCCACGCCAGGCGGGTGATGCTTGCGCAGGGCTTCGGCCGCTTCGCGGATCTCACGCTCACCGGGCAGGAACACCAGCACGTCGCCGGAGCCTTCGCGCCAGAGTTCGTCCACGGCGTCGCAGATCGCGTCGCTCAGGTCGTGATCCCTGGACTCCTCGAAGGGGCGATACCGCTGCTCCACCGGGAACAGGCGCCCGGACACCAGGATGATCGGCGCCGGCCCTTTGGCCGAGGCGAAATGCTGGGCAAAGCGGTCGGCGTCGATGGTGGCCGAGGTGACGATGACCTTCAGGTCGGGTCGCCGCGGCAGGATCTCGCGCAGATAACCCAGCAGGAAGTCGATGTTCAGGCTGCGTTCGTGGGCCTCGTCGATGATCAGCGTGTCGTAGGCCTTGAGCAGCGGATCGGTCTGGGTCTCGGCCAGCAGGATGCCGTCGGTCATCAGCTTGACGGAGGCGCCGGGGGAGAGCCGGTCCTGGAAGCGGACCTTGTAGCCGACCACGTCGCCCAGTGGCGACTTCAGTTCTTCCGCGATGCGCTTGGCCACGCTGGACGCGGCGATCCGTCGCGGCTGGGTGTGGCCGATCAGTCCGCCGCCATTGCCGCGGCCGCGGCCCATGGCCAGGGCGATCTTGGGCAGCTGGGTGGTCTTGCCGGAGCCGGTTTCGCCGCAGACGATCACCACCTGGTGCTGTGCCAGCGCCGCCATGATTTCCTCGCGACGGCCGGAAACGGGCAGCGATTCGGGGAATTCGATCGGCGGGATGGGAGTTGCGGGCGCCTGCGCCCGCGGAGCGTCGCCGCGACGGGGCGCATCACGGCGACCGCGTCCGCCGTCGGGGCGCGGCGGCTTCGGCGCCCGCGGGCCGGCGGCTGGGTCGCGGTCCTGCGGGCGGCTGGACGCCAGGTCACGCTCACGCGGCCGGTCGGACGCTGCGTGCCGCTCACGCGGCCGGTCGGACGCTGAGTCACGATCACGCGGCCGCCCTGCGGACGCGGATCTGTCCACGGCGGCGTCGGCCGGAGCGGCGGAGGGATCGGAAGCGGCGGGGTCGTTCGGCAAGGCCTGGGAGGCGGGCACGGAGGATGAATTGTTTTGACTCACGGGGGGCGCATTATCCGCCCCCCGCTTCCTTTCGTCGGTTCGCCAGGCCCCACGGGCCTACGGCCCCTCAGGACATCTGCGACGCGTAGGTGATGACGTTGATCACCGCGCCTTGCGGATCCTGCAGGGTGGCCATGCGTCCGACGGTCGGAATGTCGGTCACCGGCATCAGGATCTTGCCGCCCAGCTCCACCGCCTTGGCCGCCGTGGCGTCCACGTCCTGCACCGTCACATAGGTCATCCAGTGCGGCGGCAGCGGCTGGTCCGCCGGGGTTTTGAACATCCCGGCCACGGCGGTCTCCCCCACCTTCGCCACGCGGTAGATCTCGCCGGGCGCCGCCCCGGGCATCGGCATCGATTCCAGCTTCCAGCCGAAGAGGCTTCCGTAGAACTCGGCGGCCTTGTCCGGCGCGGGCGTGATCAGCTCGGACCAGCTGAAGGCGCCGTGGGTTTTGAAGACATCCATGTGCAACTCCCCTTGTGTCTGTGTGAAAGCTGCATGCTCTCGCGGCGCCCTGTGCACATCAAGAGGCCTTGAACCCGCGTCCGGGGGACAGGGTGCGGCACAATTCGCGTTCATGAGCCTGGTCTTCCCCCACACCTTCGTTCCGTGGTTTCGCGCGGTGGCCCCCTATATCCATGCCTACCGCGGCGAAACATTCGTTGTCGGCATGACCGGGGAAATGATTGCGGCCGGCAAGCTCAACAGTTTCGTGCAGGATCTCGCCATCATGCATGCCATGGGCATCAAGATCGTGCTGGTGCATGGTTTCCGCCCGCAGGTGAATGAGCAGCTCGCGGCCAAGGGCCACCCGGCGCTCTACAGCCACGGCATGCGCATCACCGACGCCATCACGCTGGATTGCGCGCAGGAAGCCGCTGGCCAGTTGCGGTTTGAAATTGAAGCGGCCTTCTCGCAGGGTTTGCCCAACACGCCGATGGCCAATTCCACGGTGCGGGTGGTTTCCGGCAATTTTCTGACCGCGCGGCCCGTCGGCATCGTGGACGGCGTGGATTTCAAGCACAGCGGGATTGTTCGGCGTGTGGATGCCGCAGCCATCCAGCGGGCGATTGATATTGGCGCCATCGTGTTGATGTCGCCATTTGGTTTTTCCCCGACCGGCGACGCCTTCAATCTGATGATGGAAGACGTGGCCACCGCGACCGCGATTGCGCTGCAGGCCGACAAGCTGCTCTTCATGACGGAAGTGGAAGGGGTGCGCGAAAACCCCGAAGATCCGGACAGCAACATCGATACCGAACTGGCGCTGGCCGAAGCCAAACGGCTGATGGCCAAGTTGCCGCCGCCAACGCAGCCCACCGATGTGGGCTTCTATCTGCAGTACTGCGTGAAAGCCTGTGAAGCGGGCGTGGAACGGAGCCACATCCTGCCGTTTGCGGTGGATGGCGCGCTGCTGCAGGAGGTCTATACCCACGACGGTATCGGCACGATGGTGGTGGATGAAAAACTCGAAAGTCTGAGGGAAGCCACCCACGACGATATTGGCAGCCTGATCGCCCTGATTGAACCGTTTGAACGCGACGGCACCCTGGTGAAACGGGACCGCAGTGAAATTGAGCGGGACATCGAGACCTATACGGTGATCGAGCACGACGGCGTGATTTTCGGCTGTGCCGCGCTGCACCCATATCAGGAAGCGCGCACCGCGGAAATGGCGGCGCTGACGGTCTCCAGCGCGGTGCAGGGTCAGGGCGATGGCGAGCGGCTGCTCAAGCGGATCGAGCAGCGCGCCCGTGCACTGGGCCTCACCAGCATTTTTGTGCTGACCACCCGCACCATGCATTGGTTCATCAAACGCGGCTTCCAGCCGGTGGATCCGAACTGGCTGCCGGAAGAGCGCAAGCGCAAGTACAACTGGGACCGTCGTTCCCAGGTGCTGGTGAAGAAACTGGCCTGAATTTTTTCCACTCAGCGCCAGGGTTTCGCGGGGTTGATCGCCCGTTGAACATTTGTTTCATTCAGTCGCGAAGATTTCTCGCGGCTGCCCCCACACTCTTTGAGCATCGAGGTTGATATGGCTCGTACCGTCCAATGCGTTTATCTGAAGAAGGAAGCCGAGGGCATGGACTTCCCCGTCTATCCCGGCGAACTGGGCAAGCGCATCTATGAAAATGTTTCCAAGGAAGCCTGGGCGGCCTGGATGAAGCATCAGACGATGCTGGTGAACGAAAACCGCCTGAATCTGGCCGACCAGCGTGCCCGCCAATACCTGGCCCGCCAGATGGAGCAGTTCTTCTTTGGCGACGGTGCCGAACAGCCGGCGGGATATGTGCCGCCGGCCGCCTGATTACCGTGGATCCTGCCTCGCTTTGGGCTGACTTTGACAGGTAGGGCCCTGCCCCATCGTTGTCAAATTGAGTGGATGGGCGATTACCCCCTTGCGGAGATATACAAGGGCCTGCATATAATGCGGGCATGCCCTATTTCGGGCCTTGGCTGTTGAACCTTGTGAGGAATTGCATAAATGGCATCGCTCAAAGATCTGTTGGCCCAGCGGGCCGCTCTGGAACAGCAAATCGCGGAAACCCAGGAGCGTGAACGCGCTGATGCGATCGCGAAGGTGAAGTCGCTGATGTCCGAATATGGACTGAATGTGGCGGACCTGACGGCTCGCAGCGCCAAAACGACCGGCGCCAAGGCTTCGAAGGTGGCGGCCAAGTACCGCAATCAGGCCACCGGCGAGAGCTGGAGCGGTCGTGGCCTGCAGCCCAAGTGGCTCAAGGCTGCCATTGCCAATGGCGCCAAGCTGGAAGATTTCGTTCTGTAAGTTCTCCGTTGCGCGCGGCCCCCACCCAGGGGGCCGTAAGCACCCGGTCCGCCCGAAGGCGATCGCAACCCCTAGGCGCTAGCGCGAGGGGGGAGCGATCGCCTTCGGCGCTAAAATAGATCCAGTGATCCCACCGGGCTTTATTCAGGACCTTCTTTCGCGTGTCGACATCGTGGACATCGTGTCCCGTCACGTCGATCTGAAAAAGGCCGGCATCAACCACAAGGGCCTGTGCCCCTTCCACGGCGAGAAGTCTCCCAGCTTCATCGTCAGCCCCTCCCGCCAGACCTATCACTGCTTCGGCTGCGGCGTGCACGGCAATGCGGTGGGCTTCCTGATGGAGCACCTCGGCATTGGCTTCGTGGATGCCGTGCGCGACCTCGCCCAGCAGGCCGGCATGCAGGTGCCCGAAGACGACCGCAGTCCTGCAGACCGCGAACGCGAAAAGCTGGTCAAGCAGCGCCAGGCCACCCTTACCGAGGTGCTGGCCAAAGCCAGCCAGCACTATCGCCAGCAGCTCAAATCGAGCCCCCGGGCCATCGACTACCTAAAAGGCCGCGGCCTCACCGGCCAGATCGCCGCCCAGTTTGGCCTCGGCTACAGCCCCGAAGGCTGGCGCACCCTGGCCAGCGCCTTCCCGGCCTACGACGACCCGCTGCTGGTGGAAACCGGCCTCGTCATTCTTCAGGACGATCCCGGCAAGAGCGAAGCTGAACAACGCCGCTACGACCGTTTCCGCGACCGCATCATGTTCCCCATCCGGAATGTGCAGGGCGACGTGATCGGTTTTGGTGGCCGGGTCCTGGACAAGGGCGAACCCAAATACCTGAATTCCCCCGAAACCCCGGTCTTCAGCAAAGGCAAGGAACTCTACGGCCTGTATGAAGCCCGGCCGGACATGCGCCGCCGGGGTTATGCACTGGTGGTCGAGGGCTACATGGACGTGGTGGCCCTGGCCCAGAGCGGCTTCGGCAATGCGGTGGCCACGCTGGGCACGGCCTGCACCCAGGACCATGTGCAGAAGCTGTTCCGCTTCACCGAATCGGTGGTGTTCAGCTTCGACGGGGACGCAGCCGGCCGCCGCGCGGCGGGCCGGGCCATGGAAGCCGCCCTGCCCCACGCCACCGAAACCCGCACGATCAAATTCCTGTTCCTGCCGGCGGAGCACGACCCGGACTCGTACGTGCGGGAACTGGGCGCCGACGCCTTTGAGCGCTGCGTGGAGCAGGCCATTCCGCTGTCACGCCAGCTGATGGACAGTGCCGCAGAAGGCTGCGACCTGGGCAGTCCGGAAGGGCGCGCGCGCATGCTCACCAACGCGCGTCCGCTGTGGTTCGCCCTGCCCGAAGGCCTGCTCAAGCGCCAGCTGCTGGGTGAACTGGCCCGCCGTGCCCAATTGCCGGACCAGGAACTGCTGGGCCTGTGGCAGGCCACTGCGCCGCGCCCCCGCATGGAGCACCGCCAGGGCGATGCCCCCGCCATGCAGGCAGGCCATGGCGCACCGGGCGCATACGGTGCTCACGGCGGCCATGGAGGCCATGGCGCACCGGGCCGTGCCACCCGCGCCGCTGGCGCACCCTCCGGTGACGGCGCCGGCCCTGGCCCGCACCCTCATTTCGCTGACATCCCAACCTCCGCTTACGGAGATGAAGGCGACTTCCACGGTGATCTGCATGACATCGCCCCGCCGGTCGATGCGCACGGTGGATATGGCGGATATGGCGCCAGCCCCGCCATGGGCGGCGGAGCACCTGGCGGCGCCGGTGGTGCTGGGGGCGGCTACGGCAACGGGAACCGCTATGGCCCAGGCTACGGCGCGCAGGGCAGCCCATCCGGCGCGGCCGGCGCCAGCGCCTCCGGCGGCTTCAAAGGCAAAGGCGACTTCAAAGGCAAGTTCGGCGGCAAGGGTGGCAGATGGAATGACTGGAAGCGTCGGGACCAGGACCCGACCATCGGCATGCCGCGCAAGGCTCCGCCCGCGCCCATGGACCATGCGGTGCGGATGCTGCTGCTGCACGGCGAACTCTGGCAGGTGCTCAGTGAGCAGGACCTGCAGTTGCTGCATGAACTGCCTGCCGAACACGGTCAACTCATTGCCTGGCTGGAGCGGTTCATGATGGATCACGGCCCAAGCCCGTGGGCCGTGCTGCAGATCGCCCTCGTCGAGGCGGACCAGCTCGAACTCGCCCAGCGTGTCTGCGGCGGTCCGCTGACCGCCCCGCCGGCAGACGAATCCGCCCATGACGAATTTCGTCATGTCATGCGCAAACTCTGGATTGTTCGCCTGGAGCAGGAAGCGACCCAGATTGCCACCAGCCAATCGCCCGACATTGGCAAATTGAAGCTAATCCGCAATCAAATCGAGGAATTGAAAGCCGTTTAATTTGGGCATTTTGACCATTCCCTCGATTTCGTGGATAATCTAGCCCTTTCGCGCGTCAAGAGTGACGGCAGCACCAACCGGTCCCCGGCCCCCCACTGACCCTGGGCAATGAAAAAGTGGCCACCTATCACCGCCTGGACTGCAACTCCAAACGATCACGCTAGCCTTCACGCGCAACCTTGAGCTGGTGGGAACACTCCCCACATAAGGCTCAAGGCAGAGATCGAGCCGCCTGGGCTCGTCGCGCCGCCACTGATGCGGTTGCCGGCGATCCAGGTGGCCGTTTGCGTTGCACGCCCCAAAGAATTCCCGAATCACTCGCCGACCCGAGGAACTGCATGACCGCCAAAAAGACCGCTTCCAAGGCTGCCGCCGCAGAGACTGAAGAGATCAAGAAGCCTGCCAAGGCTGCTGCCAAAACCACCAAGGCTGCCGCTGCCACGGACGAAGCCAAGCCCAAGCGCGGCCGCAAGCCCAAGGCGGAGACCGAGTCCAAGAAGACCGGCAAGGCCAAGGTGGAAGAGGAAGAAGAAGATTTTGGTGATGTCGATGCCGAGATCGAAGCCGAAGCAGATCCGGAAGTCGAGGCCGAGGCCGACGTCGAAGAAGCCGTCGGCGAGGACAAGCCCAAGGCCAAGCCGCTGCGCATGAAGGTCAGCCGCGCCAAGGAGCGCGCGCTGATGCGTGAATTCGGTCTGGACGAAACCGCCCTGACCGAAGAGGAAGTGGCCAAGCGTCGTCAGGAACTGAAGACGCTGATCAAGATGGGCAAGACCCGTGGTTTCCTGACCCATCAGGAAATCAACGACCACCTGCCCGAAAAGCTGATCAACGAGGAAATCCTCGAGGCGATCGTCTCCATGTTGAACGACATGGGCATCGCCGTGTATGAGCAGGCGCCGGATGCCGCCACCCTGCTGATCCAGGGCAGCACCTCGCCCACCGCCACCGAAGAAGAAGCCGAAGAAGCTGCGGAAGCCGCGCTCTCGACGGTGGACTCTGAATTCGGCCGCACCACCGACCCGGTCCGCATGTACATGCGCGAAATGGGCACGGTGGAACTGCTGACCCGTGAAGGCGAAATCGAAATTGCCAAGCGCATCGAAGGTGGCCTGCAGGCCATGATGCTGGCCATTTCCGCCTCGCCCACCACCATTGCAGAGATCCTGGCCATGGCCGCCAAGATCCGCGCCGGTGAAATGCAGATTTCCGAGGCCGTCGATGGTTTCGTCTCCGATGACGAAGCGGACGACTATGTGGCCGAAGAAGACTTCGACGAATTCGACGAAGAAGACGACGACGACGGCGCCGGCGGCTCCAAGGCCCTGACCAAGAAGCTGGAAGAGCTGAAAAACGCCGCGCTGGTGAAGTTGGACTCGCTGGCCGTCAACTTCGACAAGATGCGCAAGGCTTTCGAGAAGGACGGCTACAAGTCGGCCAACTACAACAAGGCCCAGGCAGCCATCAGCAGCGAGCTGATGACCATCCGCTTCACCGTCAAGACCATCGAGAAGCTGTGCGACATCCTGCGCTCGCAGGTGGACGACGTGCGCCGCTATGAACGCGAGATCCGCAAGATCGTCGTGGACAAGTGCGGCATGCCGCAGGAACACTTCATCAAGGTGTTCCCGCCCAACGTGCTGAACCTGCAGTGGGCCGAGAAGGAAGTCGCTTCGGGCAAGAACTACAGCAATGTGATGTCGCGCAATCTGCCGGCCATCCAGGAGCTGCAGCAGAAGCTGATCGACGTGCAGGCCCGGGCCGTGGTGCCGCTGGACGATCTCAAGGAGATCAACAAGCGGATGAACGAAGGCGAAAAGGCCTCCCGCGATGCGAAGAAGGAAATGATCGAGGCCAACCTGCGCCTGGTCATCTCGATTGCGAAGAAGTACACCAACCGCGGTCTGCAGTTCCTGGACCTGATCCAGGAAGGCAACATCGGCCTGATGAAGGCGGTGGACAAATTCGAATATCGCCGCGGCTACAAGTTCTCGACCTATGCCACCTGGTGGATCCGTCAGGCCATCACCCGCTCGATTGCCGACCAGGCCCGCACGATTCGCATCCCGGTTCACATGATCGAAACGATCAACAAGATGAACCGCATCTCGCGTCAGCATCTGCAGGAATTCGGCTTCGAGCCGGACGCCCCGACGCTGGCCGAGAAGATGGAAATGCCGGAGGACAAGATCCGCAAGATCATGAAGATCGCCAAAGAGCCGATCTCCATGGAAACGCCGATCGGGGACGACGACGACAGCCACCTGGGCGATTTCATCGAGGACACCAACAACACCGCGCCGATCGAAGCCGCCATGCAGGCCGGTCTGCGCGAAGTGGTGAAGGACATCCTCGACAGCCTGACCCCGCGCGAAGCCAAGGTGCTGCGCATGCGCTTCGGTATCGAGATGAGCACGGACCACACGCTGGAAGAAGTCGGCAAGCAGTTCGACGTCACCCGCGAGCGGATCCGCCAGATCGAAGCCAAGGCCATCCGCAAGCTCAAGCACCCGAGCCGTTCGGACAAGCTGCGCACCTATCTGGACAACCTCTGATCTGAGCGCCGCCATGCTCCCCCCGGGGAGCCTGCAATGCCCAAGGGCCGTACGTGAGTGCGGCCCTTTTTTCATGGGCAGCCCCCCCTTCCGCCTCTTCCCCCGGTTCCACTTTTGGGGGACAGTCGACCGCAGACCGCACTGGCGTGCGGTGTATGTGTGGCGTCGCGGACAACTGGCCCCCAAGGCAAGGGCTATTCACAGGGCTGAGGGGTGGAAGCGACCGCTACACTGAGACATTCGTCACACGAATAAGTCCAACAATGACCCAGATACGCGAGCGCACCGTTCTGTTTGCCGACTTGCGTGGCAGCACGGCGCTGTTCGAGACGCTGGGGAATGCCGAAGCCACCGGTCTGGTCACCCAGACGGTGGGCCTGCTGGCTCAGGCGGTGGGGGAATGCCGCGGTCATCTGATCAAGACCCTCGGCGACGGCCTGATGGCGGCCTTCGACAACCCCCGCGACGGCATCAAATCCGCCATGCGGATGCAGGAGCTGCTGATCAAGTCGGCCCACCGCATCGAGCGCCTGCGCAACATGCACCTGCAGATTGCGCTGGCGCGGGGCGAGGTGGTGGAGATTCATGGGGACTGCTTCGGCGACGCGGTGAACGTGGCCGCCCGGCTGCTGGACCATGCCGGCGACGGTGAGACGGTGGTGACCGCCGAAGTGGTGCACGGTCTCTCCAGCACGCAGAAGGCGCGGTTCCGCAGCCTGGACCAGATCAGCGTGCGGGGCCGGGTGGAACCGGTGCATGTCTATGTGCTGGACCAGGGCCTGCACGATGCCGGCGCCACCCAGTTCGGCGAGGTCATCCGTGCCGCCGCGCCGGATGGCATCCGGCTGGTCTGGCAAGACCTGGACCGGGTGTTCGACATCGACCAGATGCCCATCGTCCTCGGGCGCAGCACGCAGGCCACCTATTGCATCACCGATGTACGGGTGTCCCGCTCCCATGCCCGCATCGACTGGCAGGGCAGCAGCTTCAGCCTCACCGATCTGAGCTACAACGGCACCTTCGTGCGGTTCGGCCATGGCGGCCAGACGCTGAGCCTGCGCCGCGGTGCCTGCACCTTGCATGGGGCCGGCGCCATCGGCCTGGGCGGTCCGCCGTCCGACACGCTGGCACCCACGGTACGCTTTGAAGTGCTGCACCATGCCGAGACCGACCGCTCGCCACTGGTGATGAAACGCGGCGTCTGAGCCCCTGTGTCGCCCTGCGATCACGCAGGGTCGCTAACATCGCGGTCCGGCGCGGCCGCTCTCCGCCGCGCCCTCCCAAAGGTCCCCGTCCCCCATGAGCTACCAGCCCGAACCTGTTTTTGACCACGGCACGCCCGCCCGCATCGGCCTGCTGCTGTGCAACCTGGGCACGCCCGAGGCGCCCACGCCGGCAGCCACCCGCAAATATCTGGCGCAGTTTCTGTCCGACCCGCGGGTCATCGAGATTCCGAAGCTGGCCTGGTGGCCCATCCTGCACGGCATCATCCTGCGCACCCGCCCGGCGGCGTCGGCGAAGAAGTACGCCAGCATCTGGATGAAGGAAGGCTCGCCGCTGATGGTCTGGACCCAGCGCCAGGCGACGCTGCTGCAGGGCTATCTGGGGGAACGCGGACATCAGCTGATCGTGCGTCATGCAATGCGCTACGGCCAGCCGTCCATCGCCAGCCAGCTCGATGCGCTGCGCGCCGCCGGGGCCACGCGCATCCTGGTGCTGCCGGCCTATCCGCAATACTGTGCCGCCACCACCGCCAGCGTGGTGGACGATGTCGCCCGCTGGGCCCTGACTCACCGCCATCTGCCGGAGCTGCGCTTCGTCAACCGCTATCACGACCATCCCGCCTACATCGCTGCGCTGGCCGACAGCGTGCGCCAGCACTGGCAGAAGGAAGGTCGCGCCGACATGCTGGTGATGAGCTTTCACGGCATGCCGGCCCGCTCACTGACACTGGGGGACCCCTACCACTGCGAATGCCTCAAGACCGGCCGCCTGCTGGCGGAGGCGCTGGGGCTGTCGCCGGCGCAGTACAAGGTGACCTTCCAGAGCCGCTTTGGCAAGGCGCGCTGGCTGGAACCCTACACCGAGCCCACGCTGCGCAGCCTGGCGGGTAATGGCCTGAAGTCGGTCGATCTGATCTGCCCGGGCTTCGCAGCGGACTGCATCGAGACGCTGGAAGAAATCGACATGGAAGCCCGCGAGGCCTTCCTGCACAGCGGCGGCCAGCGCTTCAGCTACATCCCCTGCCTCAACGACAGCCCGCAGCACATCCGGGCGCTGACGGCCGTGGTGGAGCAGCATCTGCAGGGCTGGCCGACACAGGCCACGCCGGACACTGCGGCGCTGGCGCGTCAGCGGGATGCCGCGCTGATGCTGGGCGCCTCCCGTTAATCGCTCGGGGGCTTTGTCGCGCAGGCCCCCAGGCGCAGGCGGTCAGGCGCCCGTCGCGCCGGCCAGCGGTTGCGCCTGACGGCTGCGCCACCACTTCCAGACGCGCGGCATCACCAGGATCAGCACCACCACGCCCAGCAGTGACGCCGACATCGGCCGCTCCAGAAACACCCGCCAGTCGCCCCCGCCGATGGAGATGCCGTTGCGCAGGTGGGCCTCCGCCAGCGGACCGAGGATCATGCCCACCACCACCGGGGCCGTGGGGAAGTCAAAGCGCCGCATCACCACGCCCAGCAGGCCGATGGCCAGCATGACGTAGAGGTCGAAGGCGCTTTGGCGCATGCCATAGACCCCCACGGTCGCGAAGATCAGGATGCCGGCGTACAGCGGCGCCTTCGGGATCTTCAGCAGCTTCACCCACAGGCCCACCAGCGGCAGGTTCAGCACCAGCAGCATCACGTTGCCGATGTAGAGCGAGGCGATCAGCGCCCAGACCAGCGCAGACGAGGTCTGGAACAGCTGCGGTCCGGCCTGGATGCCATAGTTCTGCAGGGCGGAGAGCAGGATGGCCGCGGTCACCGAGGTCGGAATGCCCAGCGTCAGCAGCGGTACCAGCGTGCCGGTGACCGCCGCGTTGTTGGCCGCTTCTGGCCCCGCCACACCTTCGATGGCGCCGACCGTGCCGAACTCGTCCTGATGCTTGGAGAGCTTCCGCTCGGTGGCATAACTCAGGAAGGTCGGGATCTCGGTGCCCCCGGCGGGGATGACCCCGAAGGGGAAGCCCAGGGCCGTGCCCCGCAGCCAGGCTGGCACCGACCGGCGCCATTCCCCGCGCGACATGTGCACCCTGCCCATGGTGTTGAGCTGCTGCGCGCTCCGCCCTTCATACAGCGCCACATACAAGGTCTCTCCCACGGCAAACAGACCCACGGCCACCAGCACCGTCTCGATGCCGTCCATGAATTCCGGAATGCCGGCGGTGTAGCGCACCTGCCCGGTGATCTGGTCCAGACCGATCAGCCCCATGGCCAGGCCGATGAAGAGCGAGGTCATGCCGCGCAGGGTGCTCTGCCCCAGCACCGCGCTGACGGTGGTGAAGGCCAGCAACATCAGGCAGAAGTATTCCGGCGGGCCGAGCGTGACGGCGAAGTCCGCCAGCACCGGCGCAAACAACGTCACCAGCACGGTGGCGACGGTACCGGCCACGAAGGAACCGATGGCGGCGGTCGCCAGCGCGGCGCCTGCCCGTCCGCTGCGGGCCATCTTGAAGCCCTCCAGCGCGGTCACCATGGTGCCGGTCTCACCGGGGGTGTTGAGCAGGATGGAGGTGGTGGAGCCGCCGTACATCGCGCCGTAGTAGATGCCGGCAAAGAAGATCATCGAGGCGGTCGGGTCCACCTGCGCGGTGATCGGCAGCAGCATCGCCACCGTCACCGCCGGTCCCAGGCCCGGCAGCACGCCGATGGCGGTGCCCAGCGCGCAGCCGACGAAGGCCCACATCAGGTTGACGGGGGTCGCCGCTGTGGCGAAGCCGCCCATCAGCTGCGTCCAGAGTTCGGTCATGTTGTTGTCCTCTCCCAATACACGGTGCCGGGCCTCGCGGCCCGGCCGTCGACTTCAGCGGGGGTCAGAGCCAGCCGCCGGGGGTGATCGCCGGCAGGTTCAGCGCCAGCAGTTTGTTGAACAGCCAGAACACCGGGGCGGCGATCAGCACGCCGGTCACCACGTCGATCACCAGTTGCCGCACGCCCCCGCCGACCTTGCCTTCGGAGCGGCGGATGCCGCGGACCGCCAGCACAAAGCACAGCGTGCAGGCGAGCACAAAGCCGATGGTGGTGATGAGCGCCGCATTGGCCACCACCGCGCCGATCACCCAGGCGGCGGACCGCCAGTCCGCCCTGGGCGCGCCCGAGGGTGGCTCCATCTGGCGGAAGCCGCCGGTGCGGGATTCCCAGATCAGCCAGGCGCCGCAGAGCAGCAGCACCGCCGCGACCAGCCAGGGCAGCGCATTGGGCCCGACGCCGCCGTAGCCGGCTTCGGAGGGGATGGACGCTGCGCCCACCGCCATGATGGCGCCGATGAGCAAGGCGCCGCCGCCTACCAGCGTCTGCTGTAGCGGCGGCGGGGTGGTGTCCGGCGTGGTGGGGTCCTGCCGGTCGGCGTGCGGCGTGCTCATCCGACCATCCCCGACTTGACCATGATGGCGCGCAGCGAGGCGAACTCACGGTCGACGAAGTCTTCGAAGTCCTTGCCGGTGAGCACGGCGGGGGTCCATCCGTTCTTCTCCAGGGCCTCGGCCCAGGCCTTGGACTTGGTGGCCTTGACCACCAGGTCGGTCAGCGCCTGACGCTGGGCGGGGGTGATGCCGGGGGGCGCGTAGACGCCGCGCCAGTTGCCGATCTCGACGTTGTAGCCGAGCTCCTTCATCGTGGGCGCGTCCAGGCCCTTGATGCGGGTGGGTGCGGTCACAGCGATCGGGCGCATCTTGCCGCTTTCGATGTACTGCTGGAATTCGCTGAAGCCGCTGCCGCCGACGGTGACATTGCCGCCCAGAATGGCGGCAATGGCTTCACCGCCGCCACGGAAGGCGACGTAGTTGATCTTGGCGGCGTCCACGCCGGTCTCGCGGGCCAGCATGGCGGCGGCGACGTGTTCGGTGGAGCCGCGCGAGCCGCCGCCCCACTTGACGCTGCCAGGATCCTTCTTCATCTGCTCGACGACATCCTTCATCGTCTTGAGGGGCGAGCTGGCAGGCAGGACGAAGACGTTGTATTCGCTGGTGAGCCGGGCGATGGGGGTCGCCTGGCTGAGGGTGACGGGGGGCTTGCCGGTGATCAGACCGCCGAGCATGACGGCACCCATGACCATCAGCGCATTCGGGTCGCCCTTGCTGGCGTTGACGAACTGGGTCAGGCCGATGGCGCCGGCGGCACCGCCCTTGTTTTCAAAAGTGACGGTGCTGGCAGCGGCGGCGTCCTGGAGGGCCTTGCCGAGGGCGCGGCCGGTGATGTCCCAGCCGCCGCCGGGGTTGGCCGGCACCATGATCTTGAGGTTCGCGGCGGCACGGGCGGCGGTGGGCAGCAGGCCCAGGGCGGCCAGGGCGGCGGCGGTTTTGAGGAATTCGTCTCTGCGCATGCGTGTCTCTCCGGGTTATCTCTCTGGATATCCAGTCGATCCTCGCCTGAAAAACCCGCGTTCACCATCCGCAAGACCGCGTAGATGGGGGGCCCCCGGTATGCGCGCCTAGGGCGCGCATACCCGCCCCCCGAGGGGGCTGCGGGCCGACTTGGGGCGGCCCGGCGTCGGCCCTCGCCAGCGAACACTCACCGCCGCTTTGGACATCGCTTCGCTCGTCCGGCGCGACCTGGTGCGAAAAGGCGCGGTGAAGTCGAGGGCGGGGAGTCATGCTTTTGGGGCAGCGATTGGCTGTAGCCAGTTCGGGATTGCGGAATGCCCTGTGTTGAAGCACTTTTCTTGTTGGGGTGCACGTAGGAAAATCGATGGCAATGTCTTCTGCTTCCTCTTCCTCCCGTGCCGGCGACCGCGCTTCGTCGGACCTCGACAGCCTTCGGCTCGACAAATGGCTTTGGGCTGCGCGCTTTTATAAAACCCGGTCAATCGCCGTCGAGGAGATCGGCAAAGGCCGCGTGACCATCAACGGGCAGGCTGCCAAGGCCTCCCGCGATGTCCGGCCCGGCGACCTCGTCCGGTTCCGGCAGGGCCAGATCGACCGGGAGGTCAAGGTCGTGGCCATCAGCAGCATCCGCGGGCCCGCCCCCGTCGCCCAGACGCTGTACGAAGAAACACCCGACAGCATCGCCGCCCGCGAACGCGCGGCCGAGGCTCGCCGCCTCGCCCCCGAACCCGCCAGCACCATCGAGCAGGGCCGCCCCACCAAACAGGACCGCCGCCGCCTCGCCGAGTGGGACCGCTGGTCCGTCTCCATCGACTGAGCCCCCCTTCCTGGCGTCCAGATCGCAAAAATCTGCACGCATAGAATCCGGGGCCTCTTGAAACCCGCCGGGACGCACCCAAATACCGCGCATCGCCCGGTATGGGGGTCGCAACACACCCCCGCGGGCTTCGTTTTAGGGCCATCCACATGACCACTGAGAACCAAAACACCGACCCGCAGTCGCCAGAAGACACGCCCCCCATGGATCTCCAAGCCAAGCTGGCCGACACCGAGCACCGCCTGGCCGAGATGTCCGACGCCTATCTGCGCGCCAAAGCCGAGGTGGAAAACATCCGCCGCCGTGCCGAGGAAGACGTGGCCAAGGCCCGGAAGTTCGCCGTCGAAGGCTTCGCCGACGCCATGCTGCCAGTGATGGACTCGATGGAAGCCGCCATTGGCCGCCCCGACGCCACGGTGGAACAGGTCCTCGAAGGCGTCCACGCCACCCGTCGCCAACTGGCCGCCGCGCTGGAACGCAACAAGGTGCTGGAGATCAACCCGACCGCCGGCACGAAGTTCGATCCCCATCAGCACCAGGCCATCTCCGTGGTCCCCGCCGACCAGGAAGCCAATACCGTCGTGACCGTCCTCCAGAAGGGCTACTCCATCTACGATCGCGTGCTGCGCCCCGCCCTGGTGACCGTGGCCGCCCCCAAGTGATTCATCGGTCCGGATCCCCAAAACCCACGAAAAACACCTCGATCGATCCTCGAAACCCCGGTTTTTTAAGCTTTTCGCTGCAATTTCCGCTGCGGCGCTCTTGAAAACCGACGGAGTTATCCACAGATCAGAGTCATCCGGATCACACCAATCCCAGAATTCAGGAGTCCTCACATGGCAAAGACAAAAATCATCGGCATTGACCTCGGCACCACCAACTCGTGCGTCGCGGTCATGGAAGGCAACACCACCCGCGTGATCGAAAACGCGGAAGGCGCCCGCACCACCCCTTCCATCATTGCCTACCAGGAAGATGGCGAAGTGCTGGTCGGCGCCTCGGCCAAACGCCAGGCAGTGACCAACCCGCGCAACACGCTGTATGCGGTCAAGCGCCTGATCGGCCGCAAGTTCGCCGAGAAGGAAGTGCAGAAGGACATCGACCTGATGCCCTACACCATCGCTGCCGCCGACAACGGCGACGCCTGGGTGGAAGTGCGCGGCAAGAAGCTGGCCCCGCCGCAGGTCTCCGCCGAAGTGCTGCGCAAGATGAAGAAGACCGCCGAGGACTACCTCGGTGAAGAAGTGACCGAAGCCGTGATCACGGTGCCGGCCTACTTCAACGACGCCCAGCGTCAGGCCACCAAGGACGCCGGCCGCATCGCCGGTCTGGACGTCAAGCGCATCATCAACGAACCGACCGCCGCCGCCCTCGCCTTTGGCCTGGACAAGCACGGCGCCGGTGACCGCAAGATCGCCGTGTTCGACCTGGGCGGCGGCACGTTCGACATCTCCATCATCGAGATCGCGGACGTCGACGGTGAAAAGCAGTTCGAAGTGCTGTCCACCAACGGTGACACCTTCCTGGGCGGTGAAGACTTCGACCAGCGCATCATTGACTACATCATCTCCGAGTTCAAGAAGGAACAAGGCGTTGACCTGACCAAGGACGTGCTGGCCCTGCAGCGCCTGAAGGAAGCCGCTGAAAAGGCCAAGATCGAGCTCTCCAACAGCTCGCAGACCGACGTCAACCTGCCCTACATCACGGCAGATGCCACCGGTCCGAAGCACCTGAACATCAAGCTGACCCGCGCCAAGCTGGAGTCGCTGGTGGAAGAGCTGATCGAGCGCACCATCGCTCCCTGCCGCACCGCCATCAAGGACGCCGGCGTGTCGGTGAACGAGATCGACGACGTCATCCTGGTCGGCGGCATGAGCCGCATGCCCAAGGTGCAGGAGAAGGTCAAGGAGTTCTTCGGCAAGGATCCCCGCAAGGACGTCAACCCGGACGAAGCCGTCGCCGTGGGCGCCGCCATCCAGGGCCAGGTCCTGGGCGGCGAACGGACCGACGTGCTGCTGCTGGACGTCACCCCGCTGAGCCTGGGCATCGAGACCCTGGGCGGCGTGATGACGAAGATGATCAAGAAGAACACGACCATCCCGACCAAGTTCAGCCAGACCTTCTCGACCGCCGAAGACAGCCAGCCCGCCGTGACCATCAAAGTCTACCAGGGCGAGCGTGAACTGGCACAGGCCAACAAGAGCCTGGGCGAGTTCAACCTGGAAGGCATCCCGCCGGCCCCGCGCGGCGTGCCGCAGATCGAGGTGAGCTTCGACATCGACGCCAACGGCATCCTGCACGTCGGCGCGAAGGACAAGGGCACCGGCAAGGAAAACAAGATCACCATCAAGGCGAACTCCGGCCTGTCGGAAGCCGAGATTGAGAAGATGGTGAAGGACGCCGAAGCCAACGCTGCGGAAGACAAGAAGAAGGTCGAGCTGGTGACCGCCAAGAACCAGGCCGATGGTCTGGTCCACTCGGTGCGCAAGTCGCTGACCGAGCACGGCGACAAGCTGGACGCCGGCGAGAAGGAAAAGATCGAAGCCGCCGCAACGGCGCTGGAAGAAGCCATCAAGGGCGAGGACAAGGACGACATCGACGCCAAGTCCGAAGCCCTGATGACCGCCAGCCAGAAGCTCGGCGAGAAGATCTATGCTGAATCGCAGGCCGCCGCAGGGGCAGCCGGCGCGGCAGGTGCCGCGGGCGCCGCCGGCGCAGACTTCGCAGAAGCCGGTCCGGGTGCGGGCCAGGGCGCTTCGAAGCCGGCCGACGACAACGTGGTGGATGCCGAGTTCAAGGAAGTCAAGGACACCAAGTAATCGTTGTTGGCCGACCCTCCCGTCGGCGTGACAGCCCGCCGCGCGAGAGCTGCATGCCTCGCGCGGCGTTTTGGTTTCAAGCTGGATGAACAGCAGGCCCAGGAAATCCCATGGCAAAGCGTGACTATTACGAAGTCCTAGGCGTCGCCAAGAACGCCAGCGAAGACGACATCAAAAAGGCATATCGCAAACTTGCGATGAAGTACCACCCTGACCGCAATCAGGGGGAAGGCTCGAAGGAAGCCGAAGAGAAATTCAAGGAGGCCAAAGAGGCCTACGAGATGCTCTCCGACGGCCAGAAACGCGCCGCCTATGACCAGTACGGCCATGCCGGCGTCGATCCCAATGCCGGCGGCTTCCGCGGCGGCCCGGGCGCGGAAGGCTTCGGCGGCTTTGCCGAGGCTTTCGGCGATATCTTCGGCGACCTCTTCGGCGGCGCTGCCGGCGGCGGCGGTGCGCGTCGCGGTGGCGGCCAGCAGGTCTACCGCGGCAGCGACCTGAGCTACGCCATGGAGATCACGCTGGAAGAAGCGGCCCGTGGCAAGGAAACCCAGATCCGCATCCCGTCCTGGGAAAGCTGCGAGACCTGCAGCGGCTCCGGCGCCAAGCCTGGCACCAGCGCCAAGACCTGCGGCGCCTGCAGTGGCTCCGGCACGGTGCACATGCGCCAGGGGTTCTTCAGCATCCAGCAGACCTGCCCGCACTGCCACGGCACCGGCAAGATCATTCCCGAGCCCTGCACCACCTGCAACGGCGCCGGCAAGATCAAGAAGACCAAGACGCTGGAGGTCAAGATTCCGGCCGGCATCAACGAAGGCATGCGCATCCGCTCCGCCGGCAATGGCGAGCCGGGAGTCAATGGCGGACCGTCCGGGGATCTCTACATCGAGATCCGCATCAAGCAGCATGACATCTTCGAGCGGGACGGCGACGACCTGCACTGCACCATGCCGGTGTCGATGACGACGGCGGCGCTGGGCGGCACCATCGAGGTCCCCACCCTGGGTGGCAAGGCCGAGATCGAACTGCCGGAAGGCTCCCAGCACGGCAAGACCTTCCGCCTGCGCGGCAAGGGCATCAAAGGCGTGCGTTCGAGCTACCCGGGCGACCTGTACTGCCACATCAGCGTGGAGACGCCGGTCAAGCTCACCGAGCATCAGCGCAAGCTGCTCAAGGAGCTGGACAAGAGCTTCCGCGAGGGCGGCGACCGGCACTCGCCCAATGCCAAGTCCTGGACCGACCGCGTCAAGGACCTGTTCAAGTAAGGCGGCCGGGTGGTCGAACGTCACGCCATGACGGCCCTGATCGCCGACGAATTCGTCAACAGCGCACGCTCCGACCGCCCGATCCCCGCAAACCCGGGCTAACAAGCCTGGGGATCAGGACCACAATGCAGCGGTGATGTTCACCCTGCATTCCGGTCAGCCGCCCAGCAGCCTTGCCTGCTCACGGCGCCACAGCCCACCCCGTCCAGTCTCGGACACGGTGGGCTTTTTTGTGCGCGCGCCGGGGGTTCACGAGACGGCGGGCACCGCAGCGCCATGAGCTACGCCAACGGAGCCTTCGCCAAGACCCAGGCGCTGGTGATCGACAGCAATGCCACCTCGCGCAGCCTGATGACGGCCCAGCTGCGGGAGCTGGGCGTGGGCCACGTACGCCAGGCCACCCGCACCCGCGACGCCCGCGTCATCCTCGAAACACAGCCCTACGACATCGTGCTGTGCGACTACTACTTCGACGGTTCCGAAACCTCCGGCCAGGACTTGCTGGACGAGCTGCGCCGCGAGCAGCTGCTGCCTTACTCCACCGTCTTTGTGATGGTGACCGGCGAGGCCTCCTACGCCAAGGTGGCCGAAGCCGCCGAAGCGGCGCTGGACGCCTATCTGGTCAAGCCCTACACCAGCGCCGCGCTCGCTGACCGCCTCGCCAGCGCCCGCCATCGCAAGCATGAGCTCAAGGACATCTTCGAGGCCATCGACGCCAAGGACTTCGGCAAGGCCGCCGACCTGTGCCTGGCCCGGTTTGAGAGCCGCGCTGCCTACTGGCTCTATGCGGCCCGCATTGGCGCCGAACTGCTGCTGCGCCTGGAGCGGCACGATCAGGCGCGTGAACTCTACGAGGCCATCATCGCCGCGCGCACCGTGCCCTGGGCGCGGCTCGGCGTGGCCCGCACGGAAGTGGCCTCCGGCAACCTGAGTGCCGCCCGGCGCACGCTGCAGACCCTCATCGGTGAGATGCCCGACCAGGCCGACTCCTACGACCTGATGGGCCGTGTCCAGATGGACCAGGGCGAGATCAGCGCCGCGCTGGCCACCTACCGGACGGCCGCCAACCTGACGCCGGGATGCCTGTCCCGCCAGCAACACTGCGGCACCCTCGCCTTTTATGCCGGCGAACGGGCCGAGGCGCTGAAGATGCTGGAGCGAAGCGTCGCCCAGGGCCTCAAGTCGAAACTGTTCGACTTCCACAGCGTCGCCCTCATTGCGCTCATGCGCTTTGATGCCAAGGACAGCAAAGGCCTGAAGTACACCCAGGACGCCCTGATGTTGGGCATGGACCGGGCCCCTCATGACCGCCGCCTGCAGCGCTTCGACCTGTTGATGCAGGGTCTGCGGCTGCTGATGGACCGGCGTCTGGCCGATGCGCTGGCACTGGCCCGGCGTTTCGCGGCCATGCTGCCGGACGAAGACTTCGACCTGGAGTCCGCCAGTCTGCTGCTGGCCCTGTGGGTGCGGATGAGCCGGCAGGACATCGAACTGGAAGAGATGGCCAGCATGGCCCAGCGCCTGGGCCTGCGCTTTTGCAGCTCCAAGTCGGCCACCGAAGTGATGACCAGCATGTCGGAAGGTCACGAGCCCACGACACAACTGCTGCGCGACGCCCATGCCCGGGTGTTTGCGGTGTCCGAGACGGCCATGCGCCATGCGATGCGCGGAGACGCCCGCCTGGGTGTGATGCTGCTGCTGGACCAGGGCGCGCAGACGATGAATGCCAAGCTCATCGACATGGCCGCGCTGGTGCTGCGCCGCTACCGGGATCGCATCGACGATCCGGACGTGCTGGAGCCCCGTATCCTGCAATTGCAGGACCGCTATGCGCGCACGAGCACCCAGGGTCTGAAGGCCGCCCGCGCCGCCGGTGGCATGGCCTTGCGCGGCTAATCAACTCCGGGGTTTCCGGGGGGACGCCCTGGCACTTCAGTCACCCTTCAGGTGGTTTAATTACAAACATTAATCGCCCAGAAGTTCGTCTTAGTCAATGCTTGCTGATTCCTTGTCCCGCCGCGTGAACGTCGAGCGATCCCCTCTCACGCTGGCCTGGGCCACCGCGATCTGGATCGGACTGTTGGGCAACTGGCCGCTGTGGCAACGCATGCTGGGCATGCCGGACTTTGCCGGCACCGGCGGGCGCCTGTTCATTGGCCTGTTCGCCGGCATGGTGGTGATGGTGCTGGGCGCCCTGTTCAGCCTGATGGCCTGGCGCGTCGCGGTGAAGCCGCTGATGTCGCTGATGCTGATCCTCACCGCGCCGCTGGCCTACTTCATCGGCAGCTACGGGGTGGTGATCGACAGCACCATGATCACCAACGCCCTGCAGACCGATCTGCGGGAGACCCGCGACCTGATGGGCTGGGGGCTGCTGATCAACATCCTGGTGCTGACGGTGCTGCCGCTGCTGTGGCTTTGGCGCCAGCGGCTGGGGAACAAGCCGTGGCTCCAGCGCCTCGGTTGGAATCTGCTGTCGCTGGTGCTGGCCCTGGTGCTGGGGACCGGCCTCGGCGCTCTGCGCACCGCGGACCTGGCCTCCACCCTGCGCAATCACAAGGTGCTGACCAAGATGGTGAGCCCGGTCAATGCGATCTGGGCGACGGCGGCGCTGGGCGTGCAGAAGCAGAAGGCGCCCAAGGGGCCGCCGGAAGTCGTTGGCGCCGATGCCACCCTGTCCGCGCGTCCGGCCGGCGCCAAGCCGCCGCTGGTGATGCTGGTGGTGGGTGAGACCGCCCGGTCGGAGAACTTCTCCCTCAACGGCTATGCCAAGCCAACCAACCCGGAGCTCGCCCAGTTGCCGGTGCTGAGCTACCGCGAAGTGGCTTCCTGCGGCACCAGCACCGCCGCTTCCCTGCCCTGCATGTTTTCGCATCTGGGTCGCGAGGTGTATGTGGACCGCCCCACCCATCAGGAAACCCTGCTGGACGTGCTCCAGCGCGCGGGCCTTGCGGTGCTGTGGATCGACAACCAGTCCGGCTGCAAGGGCGTGTGTGATCGCGTGCCCAATGTGCAGGCCATCAACCCGGCCCGTGCCGACCACCCGCTGCCGCAGGGTCTGTGCGGGGCGGACGGCGAATGCTTCGACGAAGCCATGCTGCACGACCTGGACGCCCGCATCGCTGCACTGGACCCGCAGCGCGTGGCCAGGGGTGTGGTGCTGGTGATGCACCAGATGGGGAGCCACGGCCCGGCCTATTTCAAGCGCACGCCGGCGGATCGCAAGCCTTTCCAGCCCGAATGCCGCAGCAGTGCCTTGCAGCAATGCCCGCTGGAAGAGGTGCGCAATGGCTATGACAACTCCATTGCCTACACCGACCATGTGCTGGCCCAGGCCATCCGCTGGCTGGACGGCCAGCAGGGGCGTTTTGACCCGAGCCTGCTGTACGTGTCCGACCACGGCGAATCGCTGGGCGAGAACAATCTGTTCCTGCACGGCATGCCTTACGCCCTGGCGCCGAAACAGCAAAAGCATGTCCCGCTGATTGTGTGGCTGCCGTCGGGCACGCGGGCGGCCCAGCATCTGGACAGCGACTGCCTGAGCGCCCGCCGTGACACGCCGATGTCGCACGACGGTCTGTATCACACCGTGCTCAGCCTGTCTGGCGTGCAAACGGCAATCTATCGCAAGGATTGGGACTGGGTGGCTGCCTGCCGCCGTTGACGCCCGCCGGATCGCGCTAGCATGCCGCCAGAGGAGAGCCGATCATGGTGACAACGATCAAGCGCGAGGACTTCTGTTTTCTGGTGGTGGATGACTTCGCCACCATGCGCCGGATCATCTCGGGGCTGCTGCGGGAACTGGGCTTCAAGAAGATTCTCGAAGCGGAAGACGGCAAGGTGGCCCTGCGCGTGCTGGAAGGTGCCCAAGGCGCCGGGGAGCCGGTGCATTTCGTGCTGAGCGACGTCAACATGCCGGTGATGAATGGCTTCCAGATGCTGGAATCGCTGCGCACCCGCCCGGAGGGCGATCCGCTGCAGAAAGTGCCTGTCCTGCTGGTGACCGCCGAAGGGCGCAAGGAAGACATCCTGCGTGCCGCCCAGCTCGGCGCCACCGGCTATGTGGTGAAGCCCTTCAACAAGGACACCATCGGGGACAAGATCCACCTCGCCCTCAAGCACCGCAACATTCTGGTGGAATGAGCACCTTCGCCGCGGCAGGACGCCGGGCGACGCGACAGGAAAGAATCAGATGCAGTTTGAGACCTATTGGGACCGTTGCGGCGTGGCCGCGCAATTTGAAGCGCTGACGGATGGGGCGACCGGTTCGGCGGCATTCGCCGCCCAGGTGCGCCGCCATCAGGCCGCGCTGGCCGAGCGTACGCAGCCCCAGGCGCTGGCCGACCTGCCGGTGACCTGGCAGTTCCAGGTGCCGGAGCTGGGCGAAGGCGGCGCCTGCTCCCTGTTTGGCCAACTGGCGGCCGAGCCCTATGACCTGAGCCGCATCCTGGGCGGCCGCACACCGCAGAGCCAGGCCTTGCTGGCAACCGCCACCGCGGTAACGGCCTATTACCAGCAGCACAGCCGCAGCCACTGGTTCGGCATCTATCAGGCGCGGCCCAACACCGCCGGGGAGCCGGTGCTGGTGAAGCTGGCGTATTTCGGGGCAGAGAGCCGCGCCGAATTCCCGCTGACGGAGGCCTTCGCCCAAGGCAGCAACAACAGCGCCGTTGGTCTGTCTGGCCAGGGCCGGATCATCAATGACGTGGCGGCCTTTGTGGCCGAAGGTGGCGGCTACTACACCTGCGATCCGAAGGTGAAGGCCGAGGCCTGCCTGCCGCTGTTCAATGCGGCCGGTGAGGTGATCGGCATTCTGGACTCGGAAGCGTTCGACACCGGTTTCTTCCACGGCGACGAGCTCGCGCTGGTGGTGGCCGTGGCGGCGCATCTGTCGGGAGACAGCGTGTTGGCGATGACGAAGGCGGCCGCGGCGACGGTTTGATGGGGCCTTGCGACAGGCAGGCGACCCGCCTGCGATGGCCGCGCAGCAGGGCTGCGCAACAGGGCGCCAGGTTCACGCCTGAATCGCTGCCTCGATCGCGGCGATATCAATCTTCTCCATCGTCATCATGGCCTCGAAGGCCCGGCGTCCGACGGACGGGTCCGGATCCGCGATGGCCTGCGTGAGTACCCGCGGCGTGATCTGCCAGTTCAGTCCCCAGCGGTCCTTGCACCAGCCGCAGGCACTGGGGCTGCCGCCGTTCTCGATGATGGCGTTCCAGAGGCGGTCGGTTTCCGCCTGATCGTCGGTGGCGATCTGGAAGGAAAACGCCTCGCTGTGCGGGAACGCGGGCCCCCCGTTGATGCCGATGCAGGGAATGCCGCAGACGGTGAAGGACACCGTCAGCACGTCACCCGCCTTGCCGGCGGGATAGTCGGCTGGCGCGTGAAAGACCGCATCGACCCGGCTGTCCGGGAAGGTGCGGGCGTAGAACTCGGCGGCGTCCTGGGCGGCGCCGTCGTACCAGAGACAGATGGTGTTCTTGGCCACCGGGGTTGCTTTCGATCCCGGTGTGGGACGGGCAGGTGCGGCGTTGGAAGCGTTGGAAGTGTTGAAAGCGTTGGAACGGGGCATGTCGGTCTCCTGAATCGTTGTACGAGGCCGAGCCGTCCGGCCAATGAGCATCCGCAGGTGCCTGGGCGCCCCCGAATGCCGAGATCCTAGGCGCCGGCTCGCGGAGCGTCTGTCCCCGGGTCTGGCCCGCTCACAACGCCAGCTGCCAGCACGGCCCCGCGTCGTCGATCTTCACGTAGTCACTCGGCCGGAACCCTGCGCCCTTCAGGGCCTCCAGCGCCATCGCAGCCGCCGGACCTGTGCGACCCATGCAGCTCCGGGACTCGTCGTCCATCAGTGAGGCGTACAGCGGCAAGGCGGGCAGCAGGTCGGCCAGATCGCGACGCCATGTCGGGCCGACGCCCGGGGCATCACCCCGCTCCGGCAGAAAACGTCCCCCCAGCCCGCGCCAGAACGGCGATCGGCCCTGGGCGTCCCGGTAGCCCTGCAGTTCCACAAACAATGGGCGGGAAGGCGCTGACGTGCGCGTGCCCACGCCCGCGCCCGCACCAGTCGCCGCGTCGCCGCCTTCCGCGGCGCCGCTCACGACCGATGCCTGCTCCGCCACGATTGCCTTCAGCAGATGCGCCAGTTTCAGCGCCCCCTCCTGCGCCTGCGGGTCCACCGCCAGGTCGGTGATCTCGATCGCATCACACAGGTCGTTGCCCATCAGCAGGATCTGCTGCGGGTTGTAGAGCGGCAACTCATCGCTGACGTGCACCAGCTTGCCGACACGGAAGTGAAAACGCAGGGCATCACTCGCGGCGCCGGCCTGCGCGGGCGGCAGTGTGTCCGACGGTAGCGGCGGCACGATGCGCGCACAGGCCAGCGGCCGGTCCTGTGCCGTATCCAGCAGCACCCGCAGCGAATGCCCCGGCGGCAGGGCCGGGACCACTGGCTCGCCCAGCTGGTTCATCCACTCCGCCATCACGGCCCGCCAGGACGACGGCCAGGCCGCCAGGCTGTCCACGCGTTCAAGCCTCATCACCGTCCTCCTGTCCACCACGGTCCAGGCGCAGCGGCGCCACATCGATCCGGTCGCCCGCATGGACTGCCAATCGCCGTGCGGCCTCGTGGTCCACCGACAGCGACGCACCGTCAGAGGCCACACGCCCCAGGCAGGCGCGAAACCGCCCGCGATCACCCGCCACCATCAGGTGCCAGGCGCCATGCGCTTCATCGCGCACGGCGCTGCCAGGACCTGCGCCCTGTGTCACCAGACTCCGCGCCGCCCGCACCGTCCCGATCTGATCCAGATGCGCCACCACGGTCGGGCCGGCATCAAACACATCGACGTAGATGTCCGCCTCAAATCCCTCACGGAACAGGATCTCGAAGGGCAGTTGCCCCACCGGATGCAGCTGGCCGATGCTCATCTGCGCCGTTGGCGGCAAGAGGCCCACATAGACCGGTGTGCGCGGCATCAGGTCCGCTATCAGCGAACGACTGCGGCCCTCACTGATCCGCTCCGCCTCCGGATAGCCCATCTTGAAGAATCGCTCCCCCACCGCCGACCAGAACGGCGAATGCCCCTGGGAATCAGACATCCCCGGCATCTCCGCCGCGACGCGCGCGCCGGGAAAGCGGTCGGCAAAGCGCCGGATGAACAACAGCCGCGCCCGCGACAGCAGCTCCGGCGCCACCGTGTCTTCAAACTCCGGCTCGATGAAAAAGGAGGTCAGCAGCGTTGAACCGGTGAGGTCATGGCACAGATGCAGCGTGTGCATCCGCCGGTTCACCTGCAGGCCCTTGGAGGCGTGCGCCATGAACTCGTTGCGATAGCTGTAGAACCGCTCCCGGAAGCCCGCACTCGCCGCGATCCCGCTGCAGCCGATCACCCGTCCCTGCCACTCCAGCAGGAAGAGATAGGACTCTTCGCCACTGGCCACGTCCTCCGACAGGAAGGACTGCTCGGCCAGTTCCAGCCGTCGCAGCAATCGCTCCGGGTTCTTCGGCAGCGAGCCGATGCCATGCACGCTGGAGGCGGCAATCCGCTCCAGCGCGGGCAGGTCCGCCACGCCCGCCGGGCGCAGCAACAGGTCTTGCGGATTCATGAACCCTCTCCTGGATCACGGGGGGAGGCTTCGGACGGGCCGGTGGGCGAGCGTTCCTCGCGCGGCGTGCGGCCGAAACGGGCCTTGTAGGCATTGGAAAAATGCGGTCCCGACGAGAAGCCGCAGCTCAGTCCCACCTGCAGGATGGACTGGCCGCTCTGCAGCAGCAACCGGCGTGCGCGCTGCAGCCGAAGCTCCAGGTAGTGGCGGGACGGCAGCGTGTCGAGATGGCGCTTGAAGAGGCGCTCCAGCTGTCGCCGGGAGACGCCGCACAGCCGGGCCACATCTTCGGTCGGCAGGGGCTCGCCGAGATTGGCTTCCATCAGAGCCAGCGCCTCCCGCAGCTTCGGGCTCGCCGTCTGGCTGAGGCGATTGGGACGCGGCTGGGGATCGTCCCCGGGGCGGCCCTGGGTGAGACCCAGCAGCGGGGCCAGGTCGGGCAGCAGGTGGTCGCCGTGATGCTCGCCGATCCATGCGAGCAGCGCGTCGAGCAGCGCGGTGCCGCTGGTGGCCGTGAAGATCGTGCCGCCCGGGCTGGCGGCCACCAGGGGGGTCACCACCGACGAGGCCACAGACACACCACTGCGAAGATGGAGCGAATCGCCGACACGCAGGTTCGGGCCCGTGTCGCCACCGGACGGCGCAACGCTCGCACTGGTCCACAGCTGGGTGGTCCACAGCACGTCCGGGTATTCGGCCTGCAACGCCTCCACGCTGCTCCACGGGCTCGCGGCGCGAAGGCCGTTCAGCAGCCCGGCCTGCGCCAGCAGTCCGACCGCACTGCCGCTGGCGCACAGGCTGCAGCCGCTGCGCACCAGTGAGCGCAACGCATCGATGACGGGGCCGTTCTGCTCAGAGGCCAGGTCAGCGCCATCGAAACCGATGTCGATGTGAGCCTCCTGCCCCACCAGCACCATCAGGCCCCAAGGCTGCTCCGGCCGGAGGACCTGGGTCTCCACCCGCAGGCCCGCGCTGCCGCTGACCGGCCCGCCGGTCAAGGACACCACGCGCGGTGCGAGCAGATACGGCTGGTCCAGCAGATCGGCCACCGCCTGCAGGGTGGACACCGCAGCGCCCAGCGCCAATGCCGAAAACCCTGGCAAGGCCAGGGCACCGGTCGGGGCATAGCGGGTGTCACTCATGGGCAGCGGCAGGAATCGCCGCACTGTAGCGCGGCTCCACCGTCACCACCCCACCCATTGCGGTGCCAGCACCGGAATGGCGAGCATCACCAGCGCCAGCACCACAAACGCCACCTGCAGGGGCAGCATCCAGCGCACCCAGCGGCCAAATGGAATGCGGGCCAGGCTGAGCACGCCGACGGTGATGCCCGAGGTCGGAATGATGGGCGTGGTCAGTTCGCCGAACTGGAAGGCCAGGATGGCGCTCTGGCGACTGACATTCACCAGATCGCTCAGCGGTGCCATCACCGGCATCGTCAGCGCCGCCTGTCCGGTGCCGCTGTGGATGAAGAAGTTGATGACCGACTGGATGCCAAACATCTTGTAGAGCGCCAGCGTGGCATGCTCGGACGCCACCAGCGGTGCCAGGCTGTGCAGCAGGCTGTCGATGATCTGCGCGTCCCGCATCAGCACCACCGTGCCCTTGGCCAGCGCGATGATCAATGCCGTGCCGGCCAGGTCCTTGGCGCCCGCCAGAAAGTGCTGCACCCATAACCCGGCGCCCATGCGCGCCAGCACGCCCACCAGAATCGCCATCGCCAGGAAGACGGCGGCGATCTCTTCGATGTACCAGCCGTACTTCACCACGCCCACCATCATCGTCACCAGCGTGCCGGCAAAGGCCAGCAGCACCAGACGCTGACGGGTCTGGATGCCGGTGAACTCCCGCATGGCGGCGAGGTCCAGGTCGGCGCGGCGGCGTTGATCGTCTTGGAAACAGGCGCTGATTTCGGGTTGCCGACGGATGCGGGCCGCATGCCACATCAGAAAGGCAATGGTCACCGCCGTGAACACCAGCCAGCAGACGAAGCGGTAGCCCAGGCCCGAGAACAGCGGCAGCCCGGCCAGGCCCTGGGCCACCCCGACGTTGAAGGGATTGAGGAAGGCGGTGGCAAAACCGACCTGGGAGCCCACAAACGGAATCGCCACGCCGATGAAGGTGTCATAACGCAGTGCCAGGGCCAGCGGCACAAAGATCAGCACAAAGGGAATCGCCTCCTCCGCCATCCCGAAGGTCGCGCCGCCCAGCGAGAACAGCAGCACAAAGCCGGGAATCAGGAGCGTGCGCACCAGCGCCGACCGCTCATGCGCCTTGGCCACCGATTTGATCAGCGCATCGATCGCCTGCGTGGCCTGCAGCACCGCAAAGGCGCCGCCGACGATCAGCACAAAGCCGATGATCAGTCCGGCCTCGACGAAGCCTTTGATCGGTGCCATCAGCACCGCAGCCGGCCCCTGCGGATGGCTCGGCACTGGCTGATAGGACGTGGGGTCGATCACCGGTTTGCCCTCCACCATCACCGTGGCGTACTTGCCGCCCGGCACGAACCAGGTGAGCACGGCGATCAGCACCAGCAGGCCGAAGATCAGCACGAAGGTGTTGGGCAGCTTCAGCCGAAAGCGGGGGGAAGCGGCGACTTCGGCCACCTCGGCCGCTGGGGCTGCATGGGCCGCCTGGGCTGCATGGGCCGGCGCGGGCGGCAAGGACGTGATGCTCATGGGGAACTCTCAGGGAGACAGCAAAGGACCGGCGCGATAAGGCACCGGGCCGGCGACCTTGGCCAGCCGCATGCCGCGGGTGACCCAGCGGCGGGAGATGCGGGCGAACAGCACGCCGTCCACCTCGGCCCGCACCGGCACCCGCAGGCGACTGGCCGGGTCGACGATTTCGGCGATGCAGTCGCCCGTGCTGACCCGCTCGCCCAGCTGGCGCAAGAAGACGAGCACACCACTGTCCGGCGCCACCAGCGGCTGCACACCGGCCAGCGGCGTGGCGACGCATCGGGTGGCCGGCAGGGTCGGCGGCGGACCGGCAATGTGGCCGGTGTCCTGCAGGAACTCGATCAGTCCGCGCGCGTCATGCACCGCCAGCGCGTCGTCCACATCGGTCTCGCCCCGCAGCTCGACCGTCGCGGCAAAGCAGCCGGTCGTCAGCGGATGCTGCGAGCCCCAGCGGTCTGCCAGCTCCCACCAGTGGCGGGACAGCGATTCATCGAAGGGATCGTCCCCTGAGCATTCACACAGCAGCAGCGCCTGCGCACCGAGCCGCTGCGCCAGCAGCCGGGCGGTGGACGCCTGCGGCGTGCCGGCGTAGACATGCAGACAGGCTTGATGATCGCAATGCAGGTCCAGCGCGATGTCAGCATCGATGGCCAGTGACTGCAGCAGCTGCTTCAGCGCGTCGGTGTCGGTCTGGGGGTCCATCTCCGCCAGCAGTCGCCGCGCGGCGTCCCGCACATGCGCCGTGTTGGCGGCGGCGTCCGGCCCCAGCAGCGGCTCGACCCGTTCGGCGATGCGCGCGGTCAGGTGCTGGAACTGCCGGTTGAAGTTGATGCCGGAGGCCTGATCGAAGCGCCCATGGTGGGTGCCATGCAGCGACTGCGACAGACCAATCGGGTTGGCCATCGGCACCAGCACGATTTCTCCGGCGATGGCGCCGCTGTCTTCCAGGTCCTGCAGCAGCCCCTGCAGATGATGCGCCACCAGCATCGCCGGGACTTCGTCCGCATGCAGCGAGGCCTGCAGATAGACCTTCCGTCCGCTCAGCCGCTGACCGAAGTGCAGGCTGGTGACCACGCGCCGCGTGCCTCGCGACGATCCCGCGATGTCATGTTCACGGACTTCCATGCTCAGGGCCTCGGGCTGGGTGCGGAGGCCGGCGTGGGCGCGGTGACCCGGGTGTAGAGCGGACTCGCCACGCGTACCGGCGTGACGTCCAGGTGCACATTCACCACCGTGTAGTCCTCACCGCCGAACGCCCCGGTGAACCAGCCTCGCGTGTCCGGCCCCTTGTAGAGCCGGAATTCGAAACCGGGCTGGCTGCGCACCTCGCCCGAGGGCCCGAGACGCGCGGCCAGTCCGCGCAGTTCCTGCGCCGGACTGTCCAGCAGCTGTGCCATCGCATGCGCGATGGTGTTGTCGCCAAGGATGTCCGGATAGAACGGCTCGTCCTTGAAATACGGCTTGAAGTCGGAGGCCGATGGATCGATGGGGCTGCTGCTGCGCTTGGCCTCGGCGGCCGTCACGGCGCCGGTCTTGAGATCGATGCGGTCGCCGCGCTCCAGGTAACTCAGCCGCGCGTTCTGCAGATTGAAGGCACCGAGGGTGGCGTCACTGCTCGCCTGCCGCAGATCGACATACAGCGCGCCGCGCGCACCGATGATCTCCGCCTGATCCGCCTTGATGACGGCAGCGCTGTTCTCCTCCACGCCCAGGCCGATGCGGTAGCCTTGTGCCACCATCAGCGGCAGCATGCGGCCAATGCGGCCCCGCTTGAGGAAATGCTGGTCGATGAACAGGTCCGGTCCGACGAATCCCAGGCCCTGGTCGATTTCCAGACCGGGGCGAAGCTGGCCGTTCAATACGTCCATCACATCCTGCGCATCGCGGAACATCACCCGGCTCATGATGGCCGCCCCGGCACTGGTGCCCGCCACCACACCGCCCCGGCGGTAGACCGACCAGATGGCTTCCAGCATCGGCGTCGGCTGGCCCTTGGGTTGCAGCGTGCCGGTGATGTATTCCTGCGCGCCGCCGGAGAAGAACACGCCGCGCGCCTGGCTCACCTTCGCCAGCAGGACCGGATCCCGCAGGGCGGCGGCGAGCTTGTCAGCCGGCAATTGCGGTGAGATGGGCACCGCTTCGGCGCGCGCGCCCCGGCGGTTCAGCGCCTCGACGATCTGCGACGCCGCCCGCGTCGGATTGGCGGCTGCGGTGCCAAACACCACCAAGCGCGCCTGCGGCCCGCCGGCTTCGTCCACGATGCGCTGCCAGACCTTGTCATTGTCAAACCTGAGCGCGCCGCCGATGACCACGGCGGTCTGCGCCTGGGCCGCAGCGCCCGCGAGCATCAGCATCCCGCTCAAGCCAAGGCTGAGACCGAGGCGTATGGCAGGTGAGATCCGCCGACGCGGCGCACGGAACGGAGAGCAGGAAGGAGGGCAAGTCGAATGCATGCCGTGATGGTGCCGTCACGGCGCCGGGCTGCAGACAGGGTTGCACCTGAGTGGTGGTTTGCTTGCAAGGCTTTGTCGCAATGCTGCAAGCCCGTGGTGCACGCAACTGCCCCGTCGACACACGGCTTGCAGCGAAGCGACGCCGTCTTGCATTGGAGCGACGGCCTCGCCAAAACCCGATGTCGTGCGGTGGACACCGACTTCTAGAGTGCAGCACAAGGACGGCCCGGCGCCGACCTGAGCCTCCCCCAACTACCGAGTTTGTCATGGTCACCACCAAGGTTTTGCGTCCGCACGCCATCGCCCAGGCCACCGCCCTGCTCCTGCTGTCCTCGATCACCCCTGCGTTTGCCCAGGACGGCAGCAGCCAGACACTGGAACGCGTGGAAATCACCGGCTCCAGCATCAAGCGCCTCGAAGGCGAAACCGCCCTGCCGGTGCAGACGGTGCGCCGCGAAGACATCGCCAAGACCGGCGTGACCACCGCCGCTGAGCTGCTGCGCAACATCAGTGGCAATGCCGCCGGTCTGACCGACGGCGCCAGCATCAGCGACAACAACGGTGGCCAGCGTGGCTTCAACGGCGCGAACCTGCGCGGCATCGGTGTCTCCAGCACCCTGGTGCTGCTCAACGGCCGCCGCCTGGCCAACTTCGCTTCGCCCGGTGACAGCGCCGGTGTGGACCTGAACAACATTCCCGCCGGCGCCATCGAACGCGTGGAAATCCTGAAGGATGGCGCCTCGGCGATCTACGGCACCGACGCCATCGGCGGCGTCATCAACTTCATCACCCGCAAGGACTACCGCGGCGTGGATCTGAATGTCTACGCCTCCGGTACACAGGAAGGTGGCGCGGGCAAGCGGGCCGCTTCGGTGGCCGGCGGCCTGGGCGATCTGGTCGCCTCGGGCTTCAATGTGTTTGGCGTGCTGGATGTGCAAAAGCTCGACGCCCTGCGCTCCACGCAGCGCGACTTCCTGCGCGAGCGGCCGCTGTCCGAGCTGCTGCCCTACTACATGTCCACCCGGCCCTATCCGGCCAACCTGCGCCTGTCCGGCTCGGCCAGCACCCGTGCGGCGCAGCTGGCGGCCATCAATGCGGCGGGCTACCGCATCAACGGCCAACCGTTCACCGACCGCAACATCAACCTCTTTGCACCGGACTGCAACCCGCCGGCGAGCGTCTTCACCCCCGGCACGCAGACCTGCGGCTATGACTACATGGCCGATACCGAGATCTATCCCGACGCGACCAAGACCAGCTTCCTCGGCCGCGGCGTGCTGAAGATCAACGATCACAGCCAGGCCTTTCTGGAGGTACTGCGCAGCCGGGCCGAGACGACCTACGTGCTGTCACCCAACCCGACCAACTTCACCGGCGTGAGCGTGGCGGCACTCAACCGCAATCTGCCCACCGCCATCAACTACAGCGGCACGGTGGATGTGCGGATGCGCGCCAGCGAGCTGGGCAACCGCTCCAATGAAGTGACCAGCGATGCCGAGCGTTATGTGGCCGGCGTCACCGGCACCTTCGCCAACGACTGGGACTATTCGCTGGCGGCCAGCTATGCGAAGAACCGGTCGCAGGACCAATACGTCAACGGCTACTTCCTCTTCGACCAGCTGGATGCCGCGGTCAAGTCTGGCGATGTGAATCCCTTCGGCCCGTCGTCCGCGGCCGGCAAGGCGCTGATCGACAGCATCCGCGTCAACGATGTGGCCCGCAAGTCCAGCGGCACCACTCAGGGCCTGGATGCCAAGCTGACCGGCTCGCTGATGGAGCTGGCCGGCGGCCCGCTGGGCATGGCGGTGGGCGCCGAGCTGCGGCGCGAGACGCAGTCCTTCACCCCCTCGGCCCTGCTGATCTCCAACAACATCGGCGGCGACCGCGACAGCTCGCTCGCCGCTGGTGAGGCCGACACCTCGCTCCAGGCCACCAGCAACCGCCGCAACATCGCCTCGGCCTACACCGAGCTGAGCGCCCCGCTGCTCAAGGAGCTGGAAGTCCAGGCGGCCCTGCGCTTCGACCACTACCAGGGCGTGGGCAACACCACCAACCCCAAGCTGGGGCTGCGCTACCAGCCCAGCCGCCAGCTGCTGCTGCGCGCATCGGCCGGCACCGGCTTCCGGGCGCCGTCCTTCAGCGAGCTGTATCGGCCCACCAGCTATGGCTCGAGCCCCGCGTTCATCTACGACGCGGTGCTGGATACCTTCGACCAGTGGGCCACCCGCAAGGAGTCGAATCCCAATCTGAAGCCGGAGCGCTCGCAGCAGTTCTCGGCCGGCGTGGTCTTCGAGCCGGCCCGCGACATGAGCGTCAGTGTGGACTACTGGCTGATCAAGAAGCGTGACGTCATCAGCGACCTGAACGGCAAGACGATTCTGGAGAATCCCGAGCGTTACGCCGCCTACATCGAACGCGATGAATTCGACGAACCGACGATCATCCTGCGCAAGGAAAACCAGGGCCGCCTGAAGACCTCCGGCCTGGATCTGGAAGCCAACCTGCGCAGCAGCGCCACACCCTACGGCCGCTTCGGCCTGAACCTGAGCGGCACCTACGTGCTGGAATACAAGCGCCAGTTTGGGCCGCTGGAGCCGTACGTCAGCAACCTGGGCCGCTTCCTGAACGACCAGGTCATCCAGCGCTGGCGCCATCGTGCGTCGCTGGATTGGGAGATCGGCGATGTGAATGTGACCCTGGGCAACACCTTCTACAGCAGCTACCAGGACGACAGCTACCTGCCCGACACGGCGCCCCGCCGGGTGAAGGCCTATTCGCTGTGGGACATGTCCGGCGCCTGGCGCATCAATTCGATGCTGCGCGTGCGGGCCGGTGTACAAAACCTCTTCAACACGGCGCCGCCCTTCTCCAACCAGAGCTATTACTTCCTCTCCACCTACGACCCGACCTACACCGACCCGCGCGGCCGCACCTTCTACGCCAGCGTGAACCTGTCGTTCAAGTAAAGCCGACGCCGCCGTGCCGCGCGGGGTGATCCGTGCAGCATGGCCACGCGTAGAAGGAGCAGTTCAACCTTCTCCAACAGAAGGCACGGGGCCCGGGACGGGTCCCGTGTCGTCTGCGGCTGCTTATGCGTGTCCCTGCTTTCCGTGTCTCCCCCAGCAGCTCGGCGTCCGGTGCGGGCGTGGGTCGGCTGATGTCGCTGGCGTCCGTGGCCTGCCTGTCCGCGGCGTTGATGGTCCTGCCGGCCGAACAGGTACGGGCGGACGATGCGCCGCTGCCCACCGTGGCGTCGGTCGACCTGGCCCGCTATGCCGGCAGCTGGTATGAAATCACCAAGCTGCCCAACCGGTTCCAGAAACAGTGCGTCGCCGACACCCAGGCGGAGTACCGGCTGGACGGCGAGACGGTGCGGGTGATCAACCGCTGCCGGACCGAGGACGGCAAGATCGACGACATCAAGGGCCGGGCCAAGGTGGTGCCGGACAGCGGCAATTCCAAGCTGAAGGTCACCTTCTTCTGGCCCTTCTACGGCGACTACTGGGTACTGGCGCTGGACCCGGACTACCGCGAGGTGTTGGTGGGCGCGCCGGACCGCAAGTATGCGTGGGTGCTCTCCCGCACCCCGACGATGCCGCAGGAGCGCGTGGATGCGCTGCTGCAGCGGGCGCAGACGCTGGGCTTTGAGGCTTCCGCCTTTGTGGCCACGCCGCAGACCCAGCCGCTGCCAGCGGTGACGCCCCAGGGGGCCCCCGCCGCCGCTCGCTGAGCGGCTGCACGGCTCAACGAATGAAGGGCGAGGAGATCCTGATGGGCCGTCGATCAGGTGACACCAGTGACTTCAAGGGGAACAAGTCGTTCCTGCCCAGCAAGCCCTGCGCTGCCTGCGGCCGAGCGATGACCTGGCGCAAGGCCTGGGCCCGGAACTGGGACGATGTGCGCTGGTGCTCAGACGCCTGCCGCAGGCGCGGCGCTCCTGCGAGTCCCACGTCATGACGTCCGCCCGTCACGTGCGCGCGCTCATCATCGTTCTCGGCGACCAGCTGGACGCCGACGCCAGCGCTTTCGACGGATTCGATCCGGCGACCGATCAGGTCTGGATGGCCGAGGTGCGGGAGGAGTCCACCCATGTGTGGTCCAGCCGCATCCGCATTGCGCTGTTCCTGTCCGCCATGCGGCATTTCGCGAATCAGCTGGCGAGCCTGGGCCGCCCGCTGGACTATGTGACTCTGGACGACGCCGCCAATACCGGCAGCCTTGCCGGTGAATTGGCCCGGGCGCTGCAACGCCATCAGCCGCAGCAGGTGGTGATGACGGCCCCGGGGGACTGGCGGGTGCTGCAGTCCCTGCGAGAGGCCACTCGCCAGGCCGGTCTGACTCTGGAGGTGCGTGACGACCGCCATTTCTTCTGCACCGTCCGTGAATTCGCCGCCTTCGCCAACGAGCGCAAGGGCCTTCGCATGGAGACCTTCTACCGGATGATGCGCAAGCAGCATCGGGTGCTGATGAATGGCGACGAGCCTGCCGGGGACCGGTGGAACTTCGATGCGGAGAACCAGCAGCCGTTCGGCCCGGAAGGCCCGGGCTTCCTGCCGGAGCGGGTAGGCTTTGCGCCAGATGCCATCACGCAGGAAGTGATCGCAATGGTGGCCCGCGAGTTCCCGGAGCACCCCGGTTCACTCGAGGCGTTTGACTGGCCCGTCACCCGCGAGCAGGCGCTGCATGCCCTCGAACGCTTCATCGAGGAGCGGCTGTGTGATTTCGGCCAATGGCAGGACGCCCTCTGGCCGGACACGCCGTGGCTCTGGCATGCACACCTCTCGGCGGCGCTGAATCTCAAGCTGATCGGCCCGAAGGAAGTGGTGTCACAGGCGGAGCAGGCCTGGCGGGACGGCCGGGCGCCTTTAGCCAGCGTGGAGGGGTTTGTCCGCCAGGTGCTGGGCTGGCGCGAATATGTGCGGGGCGTCTACTGGACGCGCATGCCTGCACTGGCCCAGGCCAATGCGCTGGACGCACAGCAGCCGCTGCCCCCGTTCTACTGGACGGGCGATACGGAGATGCGCTGCCTGGCCGACGCGCTCAAGCACACGCTGCAGCTGGGCTACGCCCATCACATCCAGCGATTGATGATCACCGGTCTGTACGCACTGCTGCTGGGCGTTCGGCCCACTGAAGTGCACGAATGGTATTTGTCGGTCTATGTGGATGCGGTGGAATGGGTGGAGATGCCCAACACGCTCAGCATGAGCCAGTTCGCCGATGGCGGCGCCATCACCAGCAAGCCGTACGTCGCGAGCGGCAAGTACATCGAACGCATGAGCAGCGGCAAATATTGTGCCGACTGCGCGTATCGGCCCGACCAGCGCGTGGGCCCCAGGGCCTGTCCCTACACGACGCTGTATTGGGACTTCCTGATCCGCCATCGCGCCCGGTTCGCCCGTCATCCGCGCCTGGGTGCGCAGGTCCGGAACCTGGACCGACTCTCGAATGAAGAGGTTTCCGCGATCACGTCCCAAGCGGAGGCCTTGAAGCAAGGAGGGGACGTTAAGCCCGTGTTCATCGAGGATGTGCGGCATCGCACCCAAAGTAACAAGCACGAAATTCTTTGATCCGGTGTGAAGTCTTCCACGTATGAAGCCAGCGATCCGGTGTCCGGATAGGCCGGGCCGGTCCCACCACTTCAACACAGGAGACTCCAGCATGTTGCGCTTGTTCAAATGGTTCCTCGGAGCCGCGGCCGTGTCGATGATGCTGACCGCATGCGGTGGCGATGACGACCACACCGACCCGACGATTGCGCAGGCGGCGCAGGACCGCGGCTTCACCGCGCTCGTCGCCGCCGCCAACAAGGCCGGCCTCACCTCGGCACTCTCGGACACATCGGCCTCGCTGACGGTGTTTGCTCCGACCAATGACGCCTTCACCAAACTGGCCACGCAGCTGGGCTTTGCCAGCGCCGATGCCATGGTGACCGCCCTGCCCGCCCCCACCCTCGCCAGCATCCTGCAATATCACGTGCTGGCCAGCAAGAAGGACGCAGCCGCGTTGACCGCCGGTGGCACCAGCCAGGCGACGCTCTACAAGCTCAATGGCAACACCGTCTCGCTGACGCTGAACTTCACCGGCGGCGTGAACATCCAGGATGCCGCGCTGACCACCGCCAAGGTGACCACCGCCGACGTGCCCGCCAGCAACGGCGTGATCCACGTGGTGGACAAGGTGCTGGTGCCTCCCGGCCTGCTGAACATCGTGCAGATGGCCCAGGTGAATCCGACCTTCTCCACCCTGGTGAGTGCAGTGGTCAGTGCCAACCTGCAGGGCACGCTGAGCGGCGCCGGTCCGTTCACCGTCTTCGCGCCGACCAATGACGCCTTTGCCGCCATTGCCTCGACCGTGAGCAGCCTGACCACCCAGCAGCTGACGAATGTGCTGACCTACCACGTGCTGCCGAGCCAGGTGCTGGCCGCCAACATTCCGTTCGGCACACCGGTGACGACGGTGCTGGGTCAGACCATCACCCTCAATGCCGGCACCCCGCCGACCATCACCGATTCCACCGCCACCGCCGCCAAGATCGTCGCTACCGACGTGCTGGCCAGCAATGGCGTGATCCATGTGGTGGACAAGGTGCTGATCCCCAATCCGCTGTAAGCCCCAGGGCGGCGTCTGGTGACGGGCGCCGCGGGATTCACAACAATGGCGGTGAGTCCTGCGGCTCTCCGCCATTGTTTTTGTTCAACCGTTTCATCACGCCGACAGCACCCCATGGCCCGACATCCCGCCCTGACCAAGATCGTGAGAGGTCTTGTTGAGTTCTGTCTGTTCCAGGGCGCCTGGTTCGCCTGCATCCTGAGCGCGGCCCATGGGCAGGTGGCCTGGGGTGTGCTGGCGGTGCTGGTGTGGGTGGCCATCAGCTGGGGGCTGAGCCCGCAGCGCTGGGTCGATGTGGTGCTGGCCGGTCAGGCCGTGCTGATGGGCCTGGTGTGGGACACCTGGATGCTGCGCGCCGGATGGGTGGACTATGCGTCCCCCGGTCCGGTGGCGATGTGGGCGCCGGTGTGGATCCTGGCCCTGTGGGCGCTGTTTGCGACGCTGGTCCGCGGCCCGCTGTCCTGGCTGCATGGGCGGCCTCTGCTGGCTGCGGTGATGGGAGCCGTGGGCGGCCCACTGTCGTATCTGGCGGCGGTGCGCCTGGGGGCGGGTCGGTTCCCGGACACTACGCAGTCGATGATCGTGCTGGCGGCGGGGTGGGCGGTGATGACGCCGATGCTGACGGAAATGGCGCGCTGGCTGCCCACTCGCAGGCAGAGCGACAAGCCGGTGGCGACGTTGCAATAAGGGCATGGCTTCGCTTGCCCGAACGGCGGAGACCGCCGGTTCATCGCAAGCGTCCAGACGATTGACTGCCTGGGCGTTCCCTTCGCGGCCAAGGGTGATCTCATGCCTCGTTAGAATGCTCAGATGCCGCGCGCCCTGCTTCCCCAACTTCGCCACTCGGTGCACTACCGAGGCGCTGCCCTGCCGCGCGGCTATTTCTGCTCAGTGACGCCTCCCTGACGTCGCCGAGGCGTTGCTGACTCGTGGCGCTGACGTGGCGCCGTGACTGGTGCGATGCCACCCGTGCTTTGTGGTTGACCGGCCAGGCGATGCCTGCGACGTTTCCTCCGCCCGCCCTCCCTCTCCTTCCTGCTGTCCGGTCGCGCCTCTGCGCGCCCGGCGTTGCCCATGTCATTCCAATCTCTGAAGACGGACTGGTTCTCCAATGTCCGCAACGATGTGCTGTCCGGTCTCGTGGTGGCCCTGGCCCTGATTCCGGAAGCGATTGCGTTCTCGATCATCGCGGGCGTGGACCCCAAGGTCGGCCTGTACGCGTCGTTCTCGATGGCCACGATCATTGCCTTTGCCGGGGGCCGCCCCGCGATGATCTCGGCCGCCACGGGCGCCATGGCGCTGGTGATCGCCTCGCTGGTGAAGGCGCATGGCCTGCAATACCTGCTGGCCGCCACCGTGCTCACCGGCCTGCTGCAAATGCTGGCCGGCTGGATGCGGCTCGGCGCCCTGATGCGCTTCGTCTCACGTTCGGTGGTGACGGGATTCGTCAATGCGCTGGCCCTGCTGATCTTCATGGCGCAGTTGCCGGAACTGACCCACGTGCCGGGCACCGTCTACCTCATGACCGCAGCCGGCCTGATCATCATCTACGGCCTGCCCTACCTGACGCGCGCCGTGCCCTCGCCGCTGGTCACCATCGTCGTGCTGACCGCTGTGTCCATGGCCCTCGGGCTGGACATCCGCAAGGTGGGCGACATGGGCGAGCTGCCCAGCAGCCTGCCCACCTTCCTGCTGCCGGATGTGCCGCTGAACTGGGAGACGCTGCGCATCATCCTGCCCTATTCGCTGACACTGATGGTGGTGGGCCTGCTGGAATCGCTGATGACGGCCACCATCGTGGACGACATGACCGACACCCGCAGCGACAAGAACCGCGAATGCGTCGGTCAGGGGATGGCCAATATCGCCACCGGATTCATCGGCGGCATGGCGGGCTGCGCCATGATCGGGCAGTCAGTGATCAACGTGAAGTCGGGCGGGCGGGGGCGGCTGTCCACGCTGATTGCGGGCGTGGTGCTGCTGGTGCTGGTGGTGTTCCTGGGAGACTGGGTGAAGCAGATCCCGATGGCGGCGCTGGTGGCGGTGATGATCATGGTGTCCATCGGCACCTTCCACTGGGCGTCGTTCCGCAATCTGCGCGAGCATCCGAAAAGCTCCAGCATCGTCATGCTGGCGACCGTGGCGGTCACGGTCTACACCCACGATCTGGCGCGGGGCGTGCTCACGGGCGTGCTGCTGTCCGGCTTCTTCTTTGCCCAGAAGATCTCACAGTTGCTGCTGATCGAGACCCGGTCGGAGGACGAGGGCCGGACGCAGGTCCATGAGATTGCGGGGCAGCTGTTCTTTGCCTCGGCTGAGCGCTTTGTCGCCGCCTTTGACTTCGACACCGCGCCCGACGTGGTGATCATCGACCTGACACGCGCGCACTTTTGGGACATCACCGCCGTGAGCGCCCTGGACAAGGTGGTGCTCAAGTGGCGCCGCAAGGGTGCGCGCGTCGAGGTGCGCGGGATGAATGAGGCCAGCGCCACCTTGGTGGACCGATTCGGCGTCCATGACAAAGCGGAAGCGGAGAGGATGCTGTCGGGGCATTGAGGCCCCTCCAGCGTTGCCCTTTGTCCGCCATGTCGACGACCCGGACTGGCGTTAGCGCTGATGCTGGCGCGGACGCCGACGCCGGCGCTGCGTCCGTCAGAACCGGTGTTCCAGCTCGATCCAGCCCTGTCGGCCGTACGGGAAGTAGTGCCCGACCGGGTAGAACGGCCAGGTGGCGGTCGGATCCTTGCGGATCTTGTTGAGCAGGTTGTTGATCGTCAGGCTCACCCGGGTGGCGGGGGTCACCTGCCACTGCGTACTGCCATTGAAGTTCCAGTAGGCGGGCAGGAAGCCTTCCTGGCTTTCATTGGCGATCTTGCCATTGCGCTCCGCCACCAGCGTGTGGGTCCAGGTGCCGGTCTTCCAGGTCAGGCTGGCATTGAACTTGTTGGGCCAGTCGCCGAAGTCGGTGGTCCCCACCTGGTTGTAGTTGCGGTCGCCGCTGGATTGCTGATAGCGGTAGTCACGGACCTCGGTGTACTTCATGTCCAGCGTCCAGCGGCCCCAGTCCTGCCAGCTCCAGCTGTAGCGGGCGCCCAGGTCGAAGCCCCAGGTGGATTCACGCGCGGCATTGATCGGATTGACCCGCACCAACGTCACTTCGCCGGGTCTCACCAGCGCAGTGTCCGGATTGCGCGTCACCCGGCTGATGGCGTCCACACACAGCGGCGATGCGGCGTCCAGTCCACCCAGCCGGCAATCGGCTTCATTGCGCAGCACCTGGTCGGCATCAAGATCGGTGACCAGGTCACTGATGCGGATCTTCCAGACGTCCAGCGAGGCGTCGAAGCTGCTGCTGGGTTGCCAGACGGCCCCCAGGCCCCAGGACCGGCCGCGCTCGGACTTCAGATCCGTCGAGCCGGTGCGAAGGAAGTTGAAACCCGGCGACTCGTCCGCGAAATCGCATTGCGCCAGCGGAATGCCGGCCTTCTGGCAGCGGTAGTAGTCAGTGGAAGAAGAGTAATAGCCGCGGGTCTGTGCGGCGAAGACGTAGTTCATGTCCGGCGCACGGAAGCTGGTGGCGTGCTGGGCGCGCAGCAGCAGCGAGTCGATGGGGCGGAACTGGAGGCCGGCGTTGTAGGTGGTGCTGCCGTCCTGGCGGCCACCGAATCGGTAGAGGTCATAGCGACCGGCCAGCGTCGCGGTCAGGCGTTGAGTGATGGGCGCATTCAGCTCGGCGCCCACGGCGAATCGATCGCGCGTGCCGCGGATGTCCGTGCCTTCGGTGGTGTTGTAGAACACGCCCGTGCCCAGGCGCGGATCGGTGACATTGCTGAATCCCTGCTTGCCCGCTTCCGCAATCACGGCCGCCCGCAGCGGTCCCGCCGGCAGCTGCAGCCACTCGCCGTTGGCACTGGCGCTCACCTGCTGATTCCAGCTGTTGTTGCGTCCGCGGCTCTGGCCCAACACGCTGTTGAATTCCGCCGTGGTCAACGGGGCGTACAGGCGCGCGGGGTCGGCAGCGAAGAGGGCGACGCCGTCGGCATCGGTGCCCAGTTGCGGCCCGAGCAGCAGCGACTCGACGCTGGCAAGCAGGCGCGGCGTGGTGGTCTTGTTCAGGTAGTAGGAACTGGAGGCGGCCACCTCGAAGGTCCAGGTGCCGGTGAGATCGCCACGGGCGCCGACGGTGACGTTGTGGGTCGCGTCCTGCCAGATGCGGTTGTAGCGGTCGATGTCACCGATTTCCTCGGGCGAAAAGCGGCGGCTCCAGGTCTCGAGCAACCCCGTGTTGGCATTGCGGAAGTAACCCGCGCCGGCCGCTTGCGAGGTCCAGCTCGGTCCGCGGGTGTTGTTCTCGGTGTGGGCCCAACCGAACTGACCTTCTGCAAACAGCTCGATGCCGTTGCCGAGGTCGTAGTACAACGCACCCGCAGCTTGCGCAGTCCGATTGCCGGTCTGAATGGTCCAGAAACTGGGAGACGTCTGACCGCTGCCGCAATACACGCCGGTGCGGGCACTGTAGGGCGTGGTGGAGCCCTGGAACAACCCCTTGCTGGCATCGCAGCCATCCAGCGGGGCAAGATAGCGGCCGGTGCTGGCGTCCTTGCGCCCGATCACGACGCCGGGCGCGGCGCCCTGCGCCGTGGTGGTGGACATGAAGTCGCGCTGGCGGCTCCAGATTGGCTGACGGGCGCTGAGCTCCAGCCCGAAAACGCCGCTGAGCCTGCCGGCCTCGAAGCCGCTGGTCACCTGGGCGCGCGCGTTCTCGCCGCCGCCACGCTGGGTGGCACCGGCGCGCAGGTTGACGGTGGTGCCGTCGACCTGCCGCTTCAGCACGATGTTGACAACGCCGGCGATGGCGTCCGAGCCATAGACGGCGGACGCGCCGCCGCTGAGCACTTCGATGCGGTCGATCAGCGCCGACGGAATGTTGGCGATGTTCACGAAGTTGACCGAGCCGTTGTAGGGGCTGGGGTAGTCCGCGACACGTCGTCCATTGACGAGCACCAGGGTGTGATTGGGACCGAGGCCGCGCAGGCTGATCGCATTGGCGGCCGGCGTGAAGGTGTTGCCGAAGTCCTCGCCCTGGGTGAAGCCGGTGTTTTCGGTGAGGCTGGAGAGCGCATCAGCCACGTTGCGATAGCCGCGGCGGTCCAGGTCTTCCCCCTTGAGCACGGTGACCGGGCTGGGGCCTTCGGAGCCGATGCGGGAGATGCGCGACCCGGTGACGGTGACGGTGGACAGCGTGCGTTCGGCGGTGGGCGGTGCGCCATCGGGTGCGCTGGCCGCGCGGGCTGGAGTGGCGGCGGAGGCAGCGGTGGCCGGGGCTGCGGGTGTCGTCGCAGGCGGTGCCGTGGGCGCGCTGGGCACTGCGGTTTGGGCCCAGGTCAGCGAGGGTGTCAGGCAGGCGAGCAGAGCGGCCAGCGCGCTTGCACGAAGCGCGAAGTCAACGGTCGGATTCAAGAGCATTCCTTTGGTGCGAAACGACTGCGCTCACAGGGGCGCGGCCGATTGAAATTCCCGAGGCATGCGGTGCGTATGCCAGGAGCGTCGCACTCTAGAAATCCGTGTCCTTCCGGTGAAAGAACCGTTTCTGATTTATATATCGGCTGGATGCAGAAGGCCGTGGGGACGGGGCTTGCGGATGCAATCAGGCGTCAAGGGTTGGCGCGGGCACAACAGTGCGCGGCGCCATTCGCACATGCCGGCCTTTGGACCATGGGTCAAGGTCGTTTGCGAAGGCCGCTGGCCGGAAAGCGCAACCGGCCGGTTAGTCCATGCATGGGAAGAGACGCACCCCATCGGCCGGCAACTTGTGCATGCAGGCATTGAACAGCGGATGAATCAGCCACGCCTTGAGCCAGGCATGCAGGGACGGCAGATGCAGAGCGTCGAACCATTCAGGATCGACCGCAGCAAACTGGCGGATGAACGGGAACACGGCCCAGTCCGTCGCGCAGGGTTGCTCCCCGCCCAGGAAGGGTGTCAGGCTCAATCGCGCATCCATCGGTTGGAGCAGCACTTCGACCGCGCGGTCCCGGTGTGCCTCCGGTGCGAGGGTCTCCGCGGGATATCGCTGCGGGTATTTCCAGCGGTCCAGATGCCGCTTGAATTCACCGTCATTGCGTGCCAGCAGGTCCAGGTTCTCTGGTGATTGCGCGCGCGACCAGCGGCCCTCGGCATCGCTGCCCGACAAGGCCCAGCGCATGATGTCCCAGCTTTCTTCGATCACCCTGCCACCCGGGAGATGCAGGACGGGCACCGTGGCTTTGGGTGAGAGCGCCAGCAGGCTGGCCGGTTTGTCCCGCAGGCTGACCTCTAACGCTTCAAACTCGCACCGGGCCTCAAGCAATGCCATGCGGGCGCGCATGGCGTAAGGGCAGCGGCGGAAGGTGTAGAGACGGGGCAGCTGCGGCTCTGGCAGAGGGATCATGGCGGAGTGCGGTGGCGGCGTTGATGACGTTGGCGGCGTTGCGGTCACGGTCAGGATCTCGACGGCAAACTTTTTGGCAGGCGCTGGGCCGGCTCTACTCGACGGACAGCACTTCGAATTGCTGACGCGTGGCGGCGATCTGAAGTGACACCTCGTCGCCTTCCGCTTTGCCCAGCATGGCACGGCACAGCGGCGCCTCACTGCTGACGACCTGCACAAGCAGCCCGTCGCTGGTCACCTGCATGCTTCCGCCGTCGGGACCGATGAACAGGCGCTGCTGCTTGTCGTCCACATCGATCAGAGTGACCAGGGCCCCGACCTGGATGCCTTTGCCAGCGTCGTAAACGCCTGGCCGGAATTGCCGCCACCGGCTGATCGCTTGACGAATGGCCTCGGCCCGACGCGCCTGGCCAGTGGCCAGATAGGCGGCTTCCAGACCCAACGTGTCGTACTTGTTCTCGGCGATGTTCTCTTCGTGCGTCGCCGTCTCATGCGCCACGCGCGCGGCCGTCTCCACCCGAAGCAGATCTTCAGCGAGCCGGTCCAGCACCTGTTGCTGAAGCGAGTGTTTGTCCATGAGGGCGAGAGGCGACGGCAGAACGGAAGGGAATCCGATTATCCCGCCCACTCGGTGCCCATCCGCGCGCGGGCCTTCAGAGGCCAACCGCCACAGGCACTTATCGCGCAGGCACCTCTTTCGGATCAGCGGCCTCCAGCATCCGCTTCACCGTCATTCCGCCACGATCCGCTGCGTGCCATCCCGTAGTTCATCCGCGATGAGTGTGTGCCTGAACTGAACGACCGCGCCTTTAAAATCGTCCTTCCTGCACAGCAGGAAGGCGCCATAGTTTCCATACAGCCACGCCGTTTGCGGTTCGTAGGCAATCTGCTGCTGGTACATGACCTTCGTCGAAGCGCTTCCACTTTTCGTAGAACTTAATGAGACCGGAGAATGCCGACACCATGGCTTTGGCAGAAGAACGTCTGTTGACCGTCGTTCATCACCGCCACGGCCCGGCTGCCGCACCAGCTTTGGCATCACGACGATGAGGATTCAGCGCGCTTGCGACCTTGCAGCCGAGCGACCACTGCCTTGCACCAGGCCCAGGCGGTGAAGGCCAGCACAGCGGCGCACATCATCAGCGACGCCGACGGCGCGGTGAACTTGAACAAAACGGCGATCGACGGAACGCCGAGCGCGAGCACCAGCAACGCAGCGGTGCCAACGACGATCCACCGGAACGCGGCATTGATCGTCCGCGGCTCGTTGCCGGAGGAGGACGAGGCCGCGGCCCACGACCGGTTGGCCTGGATCAATCCCAGGTTGCCCAGCACCAGAGCGGTGAATGCAACCGTGCGTCCTGCATCCGTGTCGTCGCTCAGATGCTGCCCCAGCAGATATCCGGTGAGCACGGCCAGGAGCAGCCCGAGGCCTTGGAGCAGCCCCAGCCGGACGAGCGCCGCGTCAAACAAGCGGGCTTCCGGGCGCCTGGGCGGTTGTTGCATCGCCCCGGGCTCCAGCGCCTCGGCCTCAAAGACCACGGAGCACGCCGGATCGATGACAAGCTGCAGGAACAGGATGTGTGCCGGCATCAGGATCAGCGGCCAGCCCATCAGGAGCGGTGCGACGGCCAGGCCAATGATGGGCAGATGCGCCGCCACCAGGAAGGTGATGGCCTTGCGCAGATTGGCGAACACCCGCCGTCCATAGCGGATGGTGGTGACGAGGGAGGCAAAGTCATCATTGAGCAGCACCAGGTCCGCCGCTTCCCGGGCCACGTCGGTGCCACGTCCACCCATGGCCACGCCGATGTCGGCGGCCTTGAGCGCGGGGGCATCGTTCACGCCGTCACCGGTCATGGCCACCACATCCCCGCGTGCGCGCAAGGCCTGCACCAGACGCAGCTTCTGCTCGGGCCGCACGCGGCAGAACACCTGCGTGTGGGGGAGTCGGTCGGCCAGCGCTGTCTCATCCAGCGCTTCCAGTTCCGCGCCGGTGAGAAGTCCGCCCTCGACATTCAACCCGGCCTGTTTGGCGATGGCCACCGCCGTGGCCGGATGGTCCCCGGTGATCATGGCCACCCGGATGCCTGCAGCGCGACATTCCGCAATGGCTGCCGGCACGTCGGCCCGCACGGGATCCTCCAGCGCGATCAGTCCGACAAACTCGAAATCGAAGTCATGCTGCAGGGGCGGCAGCGACTCGGCAGTGAACACGGCGCGTGCCACGCCCAGCACGCGCAAGCCATCGGCGGCCAGTGCGGCCACCTGAGTGGCGATCTCCCGGCGCTGCAAGGCCGGCAGGTGGCACAAATCCACAATGGCCTCGGGCGCACCCTTGGCCGCCACCAGCAATCCGCGCTGATCCGGCGAACACCAGACCCGCGACATCGCCAGCAACTCGCGCGAGAGCGGGTAGTCGGACACCAGCGTCCAGTCGCCATGAAGATGTTCCGAGCCCTGCAGCCAGTCCTGGCCGGCGGTGCTGATGGCGGCCTCCATCGGATCAAACGCGCGGCGGTGGCTGGACAACACGGCGTACTCCAGCACGGGATGAAAGGCATGCGCCATCGCAGCGATGGGCTGCGCGCCCAGTTCGAAGCCTGCCCCCGCCACCCACAGGCGGCGCACCTCCATCTGGTTGCGGGTCAGCGTGCCGGTTTTATCGACGCAGAGAACCGTTGTGGCGCCGAGCAGCTCCACCGCAGGGATTCGCCGGGTGAGCACCCTTTCGCGAGACAGGCGCCAGGCGCCGAGGCCCAGGAAGATGGTCAGCACCACCGGCAGCTCTTCCGGCAGCAAGGCCATCGCCAGCGTGAGGCCCGCCAGCAGCCCCGCCAACCAGTCGCCGCGGCTCAGGCCCCAGCCCAGTGCCAGCAACAAGGCGACCACCCCGCCGGCCAGCGCCACGCCCCGGACGATCTGTGCGGTTTCCCGCTGAATGGGCGTCTCGTCCATGGCGACGCTGGCGAGGGATGCGCCGATCCTGCCCAGCGCACTGCGGGGGCCTGTAGCGACGACGCGGCCTTGCGCCGTGCCCTGGGTGATGAGTGTTCCGGAGAAGCAGAGGGATTGGGGCGTGGCGGTGGTGGCGGTGGGGGCAGTGGCGCGATGGCTGTCCGTTGGGCCCGTGTCTGGGCGGGCCTGCTTCATGACCGGCTGGGATTCGCCCGTCAGCAAAGACTCGTCCACGGTGACGTAGGTGGCCGCCAGCAGCTCGACATCCGCTGGCACCCGGTCTCCCTCCGCCAGCAGGACCACGTCACCCACCACCAGGCTCCTGGACGGGACACGCACCGCTTCACCGTCTCGCAAGGCCAAGGCGCGCGGGCTCGACAGGTCGCGCAAAGCATCCAGTGCGGCCTGGCTGCGGCGCTTCTGCGCGAAGGTCATCACGATGACCACCGCGACGAAGCCCAGCAGCATCAAGGCGTCCTGGCGGTCACCGAGGATCAGGTAGAGGGCGCCACAAGCCACGAGCAGCAGAAACATCGGCTCTCGCACGACCTCCGCCAAGAGCTGAAACGCACCGGACCGGGAGGGTGCGGGAAGCTCGTTCGGGCCATCGCGCCGCAGCCGTGATTCGGCTTCCCGGGTGCTCAGTCCAGGGGCAGTCATCGTGATTCGGTCCGAAGTGCCGACGGCTCGATGATCGCACCCGCGCGACGGTCTTTCGGTCCCAACGCTCACACGCACTACCTCCTGGAGCGTTTGGCTTGATCCTTTGGGCTTTGAGAACAGCGCCGTCAAGTGCCAGTGACGCCCGCCTCGCTGGGCTTTGATGCCGACTGCGCACTCTTTTCCATGGCGATGGCTGCGATCTCCCTGCCGATGGGGCCCGGCACATCGGCCGTCCTCGTGCGCATCACCTCTGATGCATGGGCGCCAGCCGCCATCTGACCGGTCGTCCGAATCACCACGGTCGCCTTCGCGAGGCGTGCACCATCACCCGTTGTCAATTGGCCATCCTGCGCGATGACTGCAATGCCATGCAGCACTTTCACCTCATTGAAAAATTGCTCTGCGGCATGAGATGCATGGTCCGCAGCGCGCTGCGGCTCGGCTGCCAGTGACACGGAGTGGCCCTCGTACCCGCAGGTCCAGCAGCGCATCGAGTCGAGTGCACGGGCGCAAGCGCAACCTGGCGCCTCCGGCCAGAGCGGTATCGCCGCCCGCCCCCTTTAGAACAGCGACTGCTGCCCCTCCTGCACCGCCGGCGCCCGGAACTGGCTGAAATCCAGCTCATGTCGTTGCCGTCCCAGGCCGAAGCGCTCACAGGCCTTGCGCATGCGTTGATGCATCAGGTCGGCCCAGATGCCTTCGCCTTTCATGCGGGTGCCAAATCGTGCGTCGTTGTCTTTGCCGCCGCGCATGTCCCTCAGCCGCGCCATGATGCGCGCCGCTTTGGCCGGCTGGTGCTGCTGCAGCCAGTCCTGGAACAGCGGATTCACTTCCCAAGGCAGTCGCAGTGGAATGCTGAATGCACGCTGTGCGCCTGCGTCGGCAGCGGCCTCAAGGATGCGTTCCAGTTCCGGCTCATTGAGGAACGGAATCAGGGGCGACACACTCACACCCACCGGCACGCCCGCTTCCGCCAAGGCACGAATGGTCTGCAATCGCCGATGCGGTGCCGCGGCCCGCGGTTCGAGCGTCCGCGCCAGCTCCGAATCCAGTGTCGTGACAGACACATATACCGAGACTTGGTGGCGCTGCGCCATCGGTGCCAGCAGGTCCAGGTCGCGTTCCACGCCGCTGGACTTGGTCACCAGCGAAAACGGATGCTGCGCCTCGGCCAGCACTTCAATGATCTGGCGTGTGATGCCCAGCTTGCGCTCAATCGGCTGATAGGCATCGGTGGCGGTGCCAATGCACAGGTAAGACGGCTGATAGCTGGGTGACGCCAGGGTCTCCCGCAGACGCTGCGCCGCATTCACCTTCGCGACCAGCCGCGTCTCGAAGTCCAGGCCAGGGGACAGATTCAGATAGCTGTGAGTCGGCCGCGCAAAGCAGTAGATGCAGCCATGTTCGCAACCGCGGTAGGGATTGATGGAGTAGTCGAAACCAATGTCCGGCGACTGGTTGGAACTGAGGATCTTCTTCGCATGCTCTTCCATCACCTCGGTGCGAGGCGGCAGATGCTCCACGTCTGCTTCCTGATCCAGCGTGCCCCAACCGTCGTCATATTGCTCGCGCGCCTCGCGCTCGAACCGGTGCGCAATGGCCCAGGCGCTGCCCCGCCCCTTGAGGGCATCGGGCTGCAGGTACAACTCTGGCGCGGCGATCTGGGTGGGGCTCGACATACTGTTAATCTATCCAGTATTTGGATCGATTTCCAGTGTCCGATCTCCCAGTGCGGTCATCGCGGCGGTGATGCGTCACGGGTGCGTGAGGGCTGCCGCAGGAATCCCCCGTTCCAATTTCACGTTGCATGCGGTTACAGCATCGTTTAGAGGACGATCCCGATAGGCGGCCGCACGCCGCCCCGCTACATTGCCTTCGCTTACAGCGTAAGCTGCCGGGAAGCATCGCTCCCCGGGGCCGCCGTCAACGGCCAATCAACAAAAACGCGAACTGTCGTATCGGGAGTGGTGAGGATGAGTCAGGTGCAAGCGTGGGTCGCCGTCGCCGGTCTGGTGGCCGGTGTGGGGCTGGGCGTGGCGGGTGCCAGCTGGCATTGGGTCCGCAAGCTCAATACGGTGCAGCGCCTCAGTGACCATCTCGCCGCCTCTCGCAATCTGCTGGACCAGCAGAACACCCAGGCTCGCCGCCAGGTGGAGCAATTGCAGACCGAGCTGGCAGAGCTGCGTCTGTTTGCCGAGCGCGCCCGCCGCAAGCTGACGCAGTTGGCCGAACAGGCCGCAGCCACCCCGGCAGGGGCCACGGCGCCCGCAGCTCCAGCACCGCCCGCACAGCCGCGCGCCAGTGCGCAGGAAGTGGCGCAGATGCTCACCCGCAACGACCAGCGCCGTCAGCCGGCCATCGCCCGCGCCGATCAGGAAGACGCAGGCTTCGAGCCGACCCAGGTGGATCCGCCCGATCCCTTGTGAGTTCAGGCCGCGCTGGCGGCCGGCAGCACGGTGCCCACGCAGGGTCCGAAGCCAATCCGCCGACGCCCGGGTGCTTCGCAAAAGCCGACCAGGGCCACGCTGTCCCCGTCCTGCAGGAAGGTGCGCTGCTCACCGCTGGGCAGGGTCAGCGCCTGTTTGCCGCCTTGGGTCAGTTCCAGCAGCGAGCCGCCCTGATCCGGACCCGGCCCCGACTGCGTGCCTGAGCCGAAGAGATCTCCCGGCTGCAGGTTGCAGCCGTTGCTGGTGTGATGGGTCAGCATCTGCGCGAAGGTCCAGTAGCAATCGGCGAAGTCCGACCGCATCAGACGATGCGGCGCGGCACCCGTCTCACGCATGCGCGCGGTCTGCAGATGCACTTCCAGCTGGATACTCACCGCACCGCTTGCCAGGTGCGTCTCCCCTTGCAGGTACGGCAGCGGCTGCGGATCGCCCTCGGGACGTTGGAACGCACGGCGGAACGGCGCCAGCGCCTCCATCGTGACCACCCACGGCGAAATCGTCGTTGCGAAGCTCTTGGAGAGAAACGGCCCCAGCGGCTGGTATTCCCAGGCCTGAATGTCCCGCGCGGACCAGTCGTTCAGCAGCACCAGCCCAAAGAGCTGGTCTTCCGCCTCGTCGATACCGACCGGCTCTCCCAGCGCATTGCCACGCCCCACCAGCGCGCCCACTTCCAGTTCATAGTCCAGCCGCTTGCACGGGCCGAAGCTGGGCGCTTCTGCATCCGGCGCCTTGCTCTGCCCCATCGGGCGACGGAATTGCTGACCACTCACCCCGATCGATGAAGCCCGTCCGTGATATCCAATCGGCACCCACTGGTAATTGGGCAGCAGCGGGTTGTCTGGACGGAACAGCTTGCCGACGGCCGTGGCGTGATGGATGCCGGCATAGAAGTCGGTGTAGTCGCCGATGCGGCAAGGCAGCGTGAATTGGAGCGACGACTGCGGCACCAGCGCTCCTGCCAGCTTGCCAGGCCATTCGGCATCGGCGCGCTCGTCCAGCACCGCGACCAGCGCATGTCGGCACTCACGACGAAGTGCCGATCCGGCGGCCATCAGTGGATTCAGGCCCTGCCCCTCGCAGGCGCGGAGCACGTCCGTCAGTGCCGCGGAGAACACACCCAGGTCGGCCGCCAGGATGAGGTCCAGCGCCTGGTCACCCACCGCGGTGAAGGGCCGGAAGGCCCCGGTGCTGCCCGCCACGCGGGCCATGCCCAGCGGCAGGTTCTGCAGGGGAAACTCGGTGCTCTCCTCGTTGGCGCCCGCCACCCAGCTGCGCAGCGCCGGGTCGTGGGTGTGGTCGATGGAAAGGGAACTCAGCGAAGTCATCATCAGCCCTTGAATTGATCCTGAAGGCCTGCCCAGCAGGCGGCGTATTGCGTGTCCAGCGCCCCGCCCTGCATCGCATAGCGGGTGGGACGGAATCTCCAGCGGCTCTCGAACATGAAAGCCAGCGTGTGGTCGAGCTTCTGCGGCGCCAGCGTTCGGGTGCTGGCGGCGCTGAAGGCGTCGGTGTCGGGGCCATGCGGCACATGGCTGTTGTGCAGGCTGGCACCGCCGGGGCGGAAGCCTTCCGGCTTGGCATCGTACTGGCCGTAGATGAGGCCCATGAATTCGCTCATCACGTTGCGGTGGTACCAGGGCGGACGGAAGGTGTCCTCCTGCACCAGCCAGCGCGGCGGGAAGATGACAAAGTCGCAGTTGGCCGTGCCGGCGGTGTCGCTCGGCGAGGTGAGCACGGTGAAGATGGACGGATCCGGATGGTCGAAGCTGATGGAGCCGATGGTCATGAAGTGCGCCGTGTCGTACTTCATCGGCGTCAGGTTGCCATGCCAGGCCACGACATTGAAGGGCGTCACGTCCTGACGGTTGTGCCAGAACTCACCGCCCAGCTTGCGGATCACTTCATACGATTGCTGCGGCTCGTGGGCCGCGACCGGCGCGAGGAAGTCGCGCGGATTGGCCAGGCCGTTGCTGCCGATGGGGCCCAGCTCCGGCAGGCGGAACGGGGCGCCGTAGTTTTCGCAGATGTAGCCGCGCGCCTGCGCCTCGTGCAATTCAACGCGGAAGGTGACGCCGCGCGGGATCAAGGCGATCTCGCCGGGGACCACGTCCATCAGCCCCATCTCGGTCACCAGCCGCAAGCCGCCTTGCTGCGGCACGATGAGCATTTCGCCATCGGCATTCATCAGCGCGCGTTGCTGCATGGAGCGGTTGCACAGGTAGATGAGCGAGGCCATGCCGGTCTGCGCGTCCGGGTCCCCGTTGGCGACGAGGGTGCGGATGCCCTCGACAAAATCCCATGGCTGGTCGCCCTCGGGCATGGGGAACGGATGCCAGCGCAGCGGGTCCGGCGGCACGGCGACACCGCCGGCAGCGCCGCTGGTCCACAGCGGCGCCTCGAAGGGCTGGAACGGACTCGTGACGACCGACGGCTGACGGCGGTAGAGCCAGGTGCGTCGGTTTTCCACCCGCGGGGCAGTGAAGGCGGAGCCGGACAGCAGCTCCGGATAAAGATCCATCGGCGCGCGCTGCGGGCTGTTGCGGCCTTTGGGCAGCGCGCCGGGGATGGCTTCAGTCTCGAACTGGTTGCCGAAGCCGCTTTGGTAGCGCAGCGTGTTGGGCGAGCCGCTGTGGGCGGCATTGGCCGCCTCGTCGGTCGGACTGAGGCGTTCAGAGGTCTGGGGAGCGTTCATGGCAGTCCCTGAGGTGAAGTCGTGGAGGACGGGGGAGACGTTGAGGACGTTGAGGCGGCCGCAGCCAGCGCGGCGATCAGCACGTCATGCCGGCCAATATGGTTGGCCAGCAGCAGCACCAACCGTGCGTTGAAGGCGTGGCTGTCGGCGTCGCTGAGGCCCTGGTGGGCGTTCAACAAGGCTTGATAGAAATCGTCGGGCGCTTCGAGGTGCGCCGTGGTGATCAGTGGCATACGGGCTCCTGATCGCTGTGCGGTGCCGGTTGAGCAACGGCGTGGAGCGCGCCTGTGGCACGCAGGACGGCGCTGCGGATCTCGACCGGACGCAGGTGCCGCCACCGCGCGCACAGATGCTGATCAGGACGCAGCATCAGCACCGTACCCGGGCGTGCATCGCAGCGGCTGTGCACGAGACCTTCGACGTCGTAAAGCATGCGGACCGCGAAGTCATCCGCGCCAGCGATAGCGCCTGGCAACGTCATGGCAGGCGGGGTCCGCGTGATGAAGAGAATCGTCGGTGCCGGCAGTCCTTCAAACGCCAGGCGGATCGAGTCCAGGAGATGCCTGTGGTGAACATGGAGTCCGATGGCTCCGGGCAGCGCCTCATCCGGTCCCGCGCCGGGGACCGCATCGAGAAACAGCAGCACGCTGAATCGCCCGGTGCGCAAATGGCTGAGCAGCCACGTACCCGCACCCACATCCGCACTCGCACCGACACTCGCTCTCGCACTGACACTCGCGGCCGCCCTCGCCACCGCGTCGGGATTGTGTCCGGCGCCATCTGATGGCTCAAAAACTTCTGCGAGTGAGGCAACCGGCGCGTCCACCATCGGCGCGCCCAGTGCCAAAGCCCCTTCAAACGCATCCCCATCGGGCGTGCTGAGGGACGAGCCCGTCAGCGTCGTCGGCAGGGAGAGGCGCCCGCTGTTCACCAGCTTCCGCGCGAACTCATGCTGCTTCGCCAGATCCAGCACGGCCGTGCGGAAGAGCCGGCTCACCGCACTCTTCGGTGTGATGAAGTCGGTGGAGCGTGTGGAGTGACGGATGTTGTCGTCCGCGGCCACTTCGCGCTCCCTGGCGTAGGTGTCCAGCAGCGCCTCACCCGCATGGCCCTGAACGACCCAGGCCAGCTTCCAGGCCAGGTTCTCCGCATCCTGGATCCCGGAGTTGGCCCCCCGCGCCCCGAAGGGCGACACGCCGTGCGCCGCATCGCCCGCAAAGATCACGCGTCCGTGGCGGAAGCGCTCCATCCGCAGGCAGGCGAAGGTGTAGACCGACGCCCACACCAGCTCCATCTCTGGAATGGCGCCGTCACCGCCCGCGGCTCGTGACGCCTGCGCCATCAGTGCCTGCACCCGCGGCAGGATGTTCTCGGGTCGCTTCTCCTGTTCCGGATCGGCGTCCCAGCCCAGCTGGAAGTCGATGCGCCAGACGCCTTCGGGTTGCCGATGCAGCAAGACGCTCTGGCCGGGATGGAAAGGCGGGTCAAACCAGAACCAGCGCTCCGCGGGGAATGGTGCGCGCATGCGTACATCGGCGATCAGGAATCGGTCCTTGAAGCGGCGGCCTTGCGTGTCCAGGCCCAGCAGGCGCCGCAGGGTGGAGCGTGAACCGTCACAGGCGATCACGTGGTCCGCTTCGAGCACATACTCGCCCTCCGGCGTGCGCACCGTCAGCGTGGCGGGGCTGCCCGGGTGGCCGTTCTCACCCCCCTCCCCCTGCGTCAGACCGACCACGGCGTGATGCCAGCGCAGGTCCAGCATCGGCAGCTGCGCGGCACGCGCCACCAGATGCGCTTCCAGATCATGCTGCGAGAGATTGATGAAGGCCGGACGGCGATGGCCCGCCTCCGGCAGCAGGTCGAACTGGTAGACCTGCTCATCCCGGAAGAACACCCGGCCAACATGCCAGGACACGCCCTGGGCGACGATCGGCTCGCCGCAGCCGAGACGGTCGAAGATGTCCAGCGTGCGCTTGGCAAAACACAGGGCGCGCGAGCCCACCGACAGCCGGCCGTCGTCATTGAGCAGCACAACGGGCACCTGTTGCAGCGCCAGGTCGATCGCCAGCGCCAGGCCCACCGGACCGGCGCCGACCACCACCACCGGCTTGCGTCGCGGCGTTGCGGCGTCCTGGTCGGGATGGCGGCGGTAGCCGAAGTCTGCTGCAGTCGCACAGGTGGATGCAGTGGCACCGGCGTCAGCGCCAGCGCCCTCGCGCGCCTCAGCGAGACCGGCCGCCTTCGCGACGCCGGTGTTCACTGCACGGGTGGGATGCACGGTCATGCCCGGTCTCCTCGTTCAACGCCGGCCAGAGGGTGCGGACTCGAGTCCATCGTCTGTGAGGCCTCCCCGTTCGGCGCTGGCGCTGTCAGCCTTCCAGCGCCTTCCACATCTCGATGTCGCGCTCGGCGGTCCAGATGCGGGGATGCGGATGGGCGGTCACCTCGTCATAGCAGCGGGTGACGTCAAAGGGCATGCAGTGGTCAAAGATGACCCAATGGCCGTACTTCGACTTCATCGATGCATAGGTGTCGCGATACACGGCGGTGAGGTCCTTGCCGGCGGCCACACCGGCTTTCACGGCGCTGTGCAGATCGGCAATGAATGCACGGGTACCGGAGAGGCCCTGGGCCACCGCATGCGGCGTCGTCAGCGCGGCGCCACGGCCGGGTACAAGCGCCACCGGATCGAGCGCCGCCAGGCGGTCCAGCGTCTGCGGCCAGTCACCAAAGTAGGCATCACCGGCATAGGGCGTGGCGTCGAATTCCACCAGGTCTCCGCTGAAGAGAATCTTCTGCTGGGGCAGCCAGGCGACGGTGTCGCCCTTGGTGTGCCCGCGCCCGAGTTGCAGCAGCTGGACCTCCAGCGTGCCGAGCCAGACGCTCATCGCGCCCTGGAAGGTGAGGGTCGGCCAGGTGAGCCCGGCAGGCACCGACTCAACATTGCGGAAGAGGCGCGGGAAGCGGCCGATCTCGCTCGCCTTGTCCTGCTCGCCGCGTTCGACGATCAGGTCATAGGTATCGCGGCTGGCGATGATGTGCCGCGGCGCGTAGGCCGAGGCCCCCAGCACCCGCACCGCGTGATAGTGGCTCAGCACCACGTATTCGATCGGTTTGTCCGTCACCTCGCGGATGCGGCGGATCACGTCCTGCGCCATGGCGGGGGTGGCTTGCGTGTCGATGACCATCACCGACTCGTCCCCAATGATCACGCCGGTGTTGGGGTCGCCTTCCGCGGTATAGGCGTAGGCGTTGTCGCTGAGTTTGACGAACGACACCCGCTTCTCTTCCAGGTCGGCGTGGCTGGCGAACTGCTTGCTCATCAAGGGGTCTCCATTCATCTTAAGACAACGCATTACATAATGGCGAATATAGCCCACGGCGGCAAATCTATTCAACAATGTTGAAAACAGGGCCTCTGGATCCGCGTCCCGGATCCCGCATCGAATGAACATGGAAGATCAGACCGACGACCGCGGCGATGACCGCCGCGGCATCCAGAGCATCGAAGTGGGCGGCCGGCTGCTGAAAGCCGCCGCCGCGCAGGGGCATCCGTTGCCGCTCAAGACCTTGTCCCAGGCGGCCGAGATGAGCCCGGCCAAGGCGCATCCCTACCTGGTGAGCTTCTGCAAGCTGGGGTTGATGAGCCAGGACCCGGTCACCGGCTATTACGGCCTCGGCCCGCTGGCGATGGAGATGGGGCTGATCGGCATCCAGCAGGTGGACCCGATCCGGCTGGCGACGGCTCAGCTGGACACCTTGGCGACGGACCTCGGCCACACCGTCGCGATTGCGGTCTGGGGCTCTCACGGCGCCACCATCGTGCGCACGGCAGCCTCCCCGGCACCGATCCACGTGACCATGCGGCACGGCACCGTCGTGTCGCTGTGGAACACCGCATCCGGGCCACTGTTCGCGGCGTACCGGCCGGAAGATGAAGTGCGCGCCCTGTGGGCCGATTTCCAGCGGCTGGGGGACATGGACCTCACCCGACGCGCGGGCAGCCGCGCAGCGGGCGCGGGCAGCGCCGCTGCCGGCACGTCTGCCACCGGGGGGACGTCTGCACCGGCCCCCGCCGCCGCCGCGTCGAATCCCGCGCCGACCTGGGACCAGTTCGTGGCGCTGATGGCGGAGGTGCGCGCACGCGGGATGCATCGATCGGTCAACAGCATCGTTGAAGGCGTCAGTGCCCTGGCGGTGCCGGTCTTTGACAGTGACGGTTCGTTGGCGCTGGCGCTGACGGCCATCGGGCCGTCCGGCGCCTTTGATGCGTCCTGGGAGGGCGACATTGCCACACGCCTGCGCGCCGCCGCGCAGGACCTCATGCGCCAGATGGGCGGGAGAACACCATGCTGACCTTGCACACCTACTTCCGCAGTTCCGCCGCCTACCGGGTGCGCATTGCGCTGAACCTCAAGGGGCTGAGTTATGAGAGTGTCCCGGTGCATCTGGTGCGGGACGGCGGGCAGCATCACCAGGCGGCGTTCAAGGCGCTGAATCCGGCCGCGCTGCTGCCGGTGCTGGAGACCGAGGGCCATGTGCTCACGCAATCGCTCAGCATCCTGGAGTACCTGGAGGAGCGGTATCCGCAGCCGTCATTGCTGCCCGGAACGCCGGAGGAACGAGCCTTCATCCGCAGCCTGGCGATGGATGTGGCCTGCGAGATCCATCCGGTCAACAACCTTCGCGTGCAGCAGCACCTCAGCGCCACATTCGTTGCGACAGACGCGCAGCGGCGGGACTGGGTGCAGCATTGGGTGCGGCTGGGATTCGCAGCCATTGAGCAGCGGCTGCAGGGGCACTCCGCTGATTTCTGCGTGGGCGATCAAGCCACGCTGGCGGATGTGGTGCTGATTCCCCAGGTGTTCAATGCGCTGCGATTCGGGGTGACGCTGGAGGCGTATCCGCGCATTGAGCGGGTGTGGAATCACTGCACGCGGTTGCCGGCATTCGAGGCGGCATCACCGGCCCGGCAGGCGGATGCCGAGTAAAGGCCGGGGCTCAGCGCAGCGGCTCAAAACAAGGCGCCAGCAGCGCGATCGCCGCCTGCGGGACCGCCTTTTGCGCCAGACAATCCTTCCAATGGGCAAGGACTTTGCACTGAACATCGTGGAACAGCGCCTTTGCGTCCTCGTGAGCAAGTCCGAACGCTGACGCGCTGCTGAGGATGTTCTGCACCGTCGTCTCCGCGCCGTCCTCACCGATGTTCATCGCCTGGTAGCGACGTCGGGTGGCATGAAGGCGCGGCACCATGTCGAAGGCCGGCGATAGGCGAAAACCGGCATTCTCCTCACTGGCAAGAAATCCGTGATTGCGGTCATGGTCGTCCGTGTTGGAGATGCAGCAGTTGAACACCATTCGGCGGAACAGCTCCACCCGATCCGCCGCGGGGCGGCTGCTCCACAACCGAAGATGACCGGCAAGTCGGGCGTACGAGCTTGAATAACTGTAGTCATCCAATCCATCGGACTGGAAGAGCGTCCGAGCGCTGGCATAAGCCTCACGGCACCATCCCCCAGCGGCGTGGGGGCTCCGGTCAAACCGCTTGACCAGCAGAATGTGCGCGGCGGGTGTGTCGCACGCCCCCGCCACAGTCTCGATGACGGCCTCTGCTGCTGTAATTCCGACGGAGCGAGCCAGGTCCAGCATCGCTGCCTCGACGAGTGGGAGCGACAGCCGGGGATCGTCATGCCGCGTCGGGAACTTGGCGAGCCACTGGGTCCGTTCGTCCGCCACCGTCAATTTTGGACGTGCGCCACCCAGCGCGGTGTTGACTTTCACTTTCTCGGCCAAACCTTCTGGAATGGAGCGCCCGGCTTCGAGGCCGTTGATGACCGTCCATGCATCCTGCAGCCAGGCGCGGGGCGCGGGGTCCGGAAGTTGGGGCGGCTCAGTCGCGCTGGTGCTGAAGCACAAATGCCCCACGCGATCTTCCTGCGAGTGCAGCAGATAACCAATGGGGAAACGCTGTGCGCCAAAGCGCCTGTCAATCACATAGCGGCCCCAATCGTCGGGGCATGCATCTGCAATGACACCGAACACGCCCTGCCGACTGCCGCCGGCCAGTTCAAACCGCTGCTCACGCAGCGGCAACGCCACCGGGTCAATGGGCAGGTTGAACGGCTGGCGCAGATAGGAGCGGCCATACACGAACGTGCCCACGGCGACACCTGCGGCGGACATCGAATGATCGAAGGCGCCACACAGAGTGGGATGCGCATCTCCGGGCAGAAACACCCAGACAAACACCCGATCCGATGCATCAGAAGTCATTGTCGAGCTTCCGTTGCACCCGCACGCGCTTGGTTTGCGCGTTGAGTTCCAGTGCCAGACCGTCGCGATCCAGACCCGGATCCGCGATCAGCTCGACCTCCCGGTCCAGGCCCAGAGCCCAGAGCACCTGCAGGTAGGTGCCCAGACCCGTGGTCAGCTTGCCGTTTTCGACGGCCTCAACCGCAGTGCGGCTCAGGCCGGATCTGGACCCCAGATCTTCCCGCCGCCATTTGCGACGGATGCGCGCCGCACGAACACGTCGACCGAGTTCCGCTGCGCGACGGATCACAGGTTCTGGAACCAACGGAATCGGAGCAGCTGAACCTTTCATAGAAGGCAATATAGCACTTAATGCCTTCCATGGAAGGCGTGAGCGACTCGAGCCATCGACGACCGGAGGGACTCACCGCATCCCGGTGCCCAGCGCCGGCCGCTCCGCCGCCCAGCGGTGGGCCGCCTCCCAGTCCGGCGGCACACAGCCCTGTTCCTGCACACACAGGCTGGCGCTGGCCAGCGCGTGTCGCAGCGCCTGCTCGCAGGTCGCGGCGGGCAGCGAGGCCAGAACATCCACAAACCGCGCGCCCTGGCCGTGGCTGCCCGGCACCTGCCGCAGCAAAAAGGCCAGCAGCCCCGCCAGGAAGCTGTCGCCAGCGCCAACGGTATCCACCACGTCCAGCGGCGCCGCTTCCTTCGCATAACAGGTCGCGCCGCTGCGCTGCATCAGCCAGGCCCCGCCCGCCCCCACCGTCAACGCCAGCAGCTCACAGCCCGGATGCTGCGCCATCAGGCCTCGGGCCTGATCCAGCACATCGGTGCCGCGCACGCCCAGGTGCGTCAGGTCTTCATCGCTCACCTTGATGACATGCGCCAGCGACAACGCCGCATGCACCGCCGCACGGTAGGACGGCAGGTCCGGCATGACCGACGGACGCAGATTGGCATCCACCACCACGCAGCGTCCCGCCTGGCGCTGCGCTTCCAGCCACGGCAGATAGACGGCGGTGTCCCGCGCATCCAGCGCCAGCGCGCCGCTGCAGACGATCTGCAGGTGCGGCAGGTCGGCACATGCCGCGGTGAGGCCCTGCGCCGTGACGGCACGGTCCGCCACGCCGTCCCGGTAGAACGCATAGTCCGGATGCCCCTGGGCATCGAGGTTGACCACCGCCAGCGAAGTGACCTGTTGCACCGCCTCCGGCACCGCCAAATGCACCCCGTCGGCCACCAGCTGGGCCTTCAGTTCCCGTCCGAAGCGGTCGCGGGACAGCGGGTTCAGATACTCGAGGCCCACCCCCTGGCGCGACAGCGCACGGCTCAGGTTGTAGAGGGCACCGCCCAGGCAAGGCAGATAGCTGCCGTCGTCGCGGCGGATCAGGTCGATCAGGGCCTCGCCGGCAACCGCGACCTGGATGTCGGCGCGAGTGCGTGCAGCAGCGGGCTCGGTGTGATGTGAAGTCATGTCGGGGCGAGCGGGGAACGGGGTTGTCGCGCGGGTAGGTAGCGGATTGGCAGCGGGTTGGCGGGGATAAGTACGCAAGTGAATATGCGGGTGACGGCACAGTTGATCGTACAAATGGCGGTCAGGGCGCAGTCCGTGATGAGCGCGGTGATCAACGCCCGCCAAACCGACCGGCCGCCTGCCTGCGGTACTCGGTGGGCGTCATGCCCTTGATGTCCAGGAAGCGGCGGTTGAAGTTGGCCATGTTGTTGAAGCCCACCTCGTAGGCGATGTGGGTGATGTAGCGCTCCGACTCCTGCAGCAGCTGACAGGCCCGGTTCACCCGGATCAGGTTGACGAAGTCGGTGAAGGTGTTGCCGGTGGCGCGGCGGAAGAAGCGCGAGAAGCGGCTCTCGGTCATGCCCAGCTCCCGCGCCAGGTCCGACGCGGAGACCGGCGCCGCCAGGTTGTCGGTAATGCGGCTGACCACCGCATTGATCTGCGCCAGTTGCGTGTCGCTGTCTTCGCTTTGCAATTGCGCGCTGGAGAGCAGCCGGAAATCGGTGCAGCGGGCCAGCTCGCTCATCCAGTCGCAGAAGGCCGCAAACCGCGCCAGACCCTGGCTGGCCTTGATGCGATGCCAGTGCTCCTCAGCCTTGTCCTGCATGCCGAAGAATTCAATGCCGTGACGCGCACGCTCCAGCAGCGGCAGGATCTCCCGCAGTTCGGCGATGCCCTCCGCCGCGGTGGCCAGGGGCTGATGCGGAAACTGCACCACCAGATCCCGCTGCGGATACCCCGACTCGGGCACGTCCATGCTGATCCAGTTGTGCGGCAGGCGGGGACCGGTGAGCACCAGCTGTCCAGGCTGAAACTGCCCGATCCAGTCGCCGACGAACACCTTGCCGGACGACGCGGTGATCAGGTGCAGCTCGTATTCATCGTGATAGTGCCAGCGGGCCAGCGGCGTCGGAAAGCCGTGGGAGAGGCATCGGATGAAGCCGGCAGTTTCCGGCGGCTCGTAGCCCAGCTCGGGCGAACGCGAAAACGCATGCTCGAGCTCGGGCTTGGTCTGGCGCGGCAAGGCATGAAGCGAGGACATGTGGGCTCCTGGCGAGGTGGCAAAGGCGTTGAGCGGTGGCGAAAGTGCCGAAGGTGGTGAAGGTGATGAAGCAGCGCGCTGGTGGGCAAGGCCCGATCATCGCAGCGGCGACGGATGCGGCGTGGGCATCACGTCACGCATGCCGTCACGCATGCCGTCACCCATACCGTCACGCATGACCGGCCACAAAGCGGTCCACCTGATCCGCTGCCACGCGCAAGGCCTGCGTCAGGCGGGCATCGCCTGCCAGTTCACCCCATAGCACCGGGTCGGCGGCAAAGGCCGCCACCGGATCGACCGAGCCGCAGATGGCATGCGCCACCGCCGGGTCCATCGCCTGGTCCTGATAGGTATAGGGAATCTGGCCGACATGCCAGCGCTTCAGATACGCCAGGAACAGCGCTGGCAGCACCGCCACGCTGGCAATGCTGTCGCCTCGCGCCAGCCGCTCCCGCACCGTTGGCGCGATGAAGCCGGGGATCTTGCTGAAGCCGTCCATCGCCACCCGCTGATTGGTGTCCGCGATGGCCGGATTGCCGAAGCGCTCCAGCACCACGTCGCGATAGGCGGCCAAGTCCAGCGGGTTGGGTTGCAGCACCGGGATGGCGTCGTTCGTCACGTAATCGTAGGCGAGCTGACGGATGGCGGCGTCGTGCGTACCTTCGTGGATGTAGGTGTAGCCGACCAGCGTGCCGGCCCAGGCGATGCAGCTGTGCGTCGCATTGAGCAGACGGATCTTGGCCTCCTCATAAGGCGCGACCGAATCCACCAGCTCGACGCCCACCCGCGCCCAGTCGGGCCGGCCGTTGATGAAGCGGTCTTCGATCACCCACTGGATGAAGCTCTCGCCCATCAGCGCAGCCCGGTCCTGACGACCGGTGGCGGCCTGCACACGCGCAGCGACCTCCGGGGTGGGACGCGGCGTGATGCGGTCCACCATCGCATTGGGGCTGGTGGTGTGGGTCTCGATCCACTGCGCCAGCGCATCGTCTCCGAGCGCCCGCACGAACTGCAGCAGGCCGTGGCGAGAGCGTTCGCCGTTGTGGCGCAGGTTGTCGCAGTTCAGCAGCGTGAGGTCGCCCGCGCCCGCCGCCATGCGCGCGCGCAGCAGCGTGGTCAGGGCGCCGTAGAGGGTGCTGCCGGCGCGGCCTTCCCGCAGGGCCTGCAGGTCGGCCTTGAGGTCCGGGGCACTGTCCCAATCGAGCTGATGCTGGCTGTTGAGGTAGTAGCCCGCCTCGGTGACGGTGAAGGAGAGGATGCGGGTGGACGGCTGGCACGCGAGCGCCACGAGCCCGGCCAGGTCGGGCGTCCACGGCACCACGGTGCGGATGGCATCGATCCAGGTGTAGCTGCGCTCGCCCTGGGCGGTGACAGTCTCCAGCGTGTAGGCGCCGCCCTGGGCCACCAGCGCGTCGATCGTCTCCTGCATGTCTGGCCTCAGGTTGCCACCGGCCAGCACCCAGCGCGTATCCCCGAGCTGATGCAATTGATGCAGATAGACCGCCTGGTGGGCGCGATGGAAGGAGCCCAGCCCGAGATGCAGGAGGGTGAGCGTGTCTGGGGCAGCGGTTGTGGCAGTGGTTGTGGCAGTCGTCATGGCAATCGTCAGGGCAGTCATCAGGGCAGTCAGCGATGAAGGGTCATTGAGCGGCGGCCTGCACCACGCGGCCGGCGCTGTCGAACCAATGGGCCTGGTCGGTCGCAACGTTCAGCGAGACATCGTCACCCGCCTGCAGTTGCGTGCGTTCGCTCTGCCGGGCCACCAGTTGTGCGCCCTCGGCGGTGCGCACGTAGAGCAGCGTCTCGGCGCCCAGGGCTTCCACGAGCTCGATGCGGCCGCTTACCGAGCCCTGACCCTTCGGCAGCACGCTCACGGCTTCGGGCCGCAGGCCGATCGCGCCGTCCGCGGCCGACTGTGGGCCCTGCTGACGCATCTGCGGCGGCAACTGGCCGGCGGGCACCACATTCATCTGCGGCGTGCCGATGAACTGCGCAACAAACTGATTGGCGGGGCGGTCGTACAGCTCCAGCGGCGTGCCGACCTGTTCGATGAGGCCGTCGCGCAGCACCACCACGCGGTCGGCCAGGGTCATGGCTTCCACCTGGTCGTGGGTCACGTAGATGGTGGTGGCGCCGAGCTCACGATGCAGCTTGGCAATCTCCACCCGGGTCTGTCCGCGCAGGGCGGCATCCAGGTTGGACAGTGGCTCGTCGAAGAGAAAGACCTTGGGCGCCCGCACGATGGCGCGGCCGATGGCCACCCGCTGGCGCTGACCGCCGGAGAGCTCCTTCGGCGTGCGTTCCAGATAGCCGGTCAGGTTGAGCGTGGTGGCCGCGCGCTGCACTTTCTCGCGGATCACCGCCGGATCGACCTTGGCGAGCTTGAGCGCGAAGCTCATGTTCTCGTAGACGCTCATATGGGGATAGAGCGCATAGCTCTGGAAGACCATCGCGAGGTCGCGTTTGCTGGACGGCAGGTCGGTGATGTCCCGGCCGTCGAGTTCCAGCGTGCCGCCGTCGATGCCTTCCAGGCCGGCGATCAGTCGCAGCAGCGTCGACTTGCCGCAGCCGGAAGGCCCGACGAAGACGATGAACTCGCCCTTGTTGATGGTGAGGTCGATGCCCTTGATGGCGCGATGACGACCAAAGAATTTCTCGACACCGCGCAGTTGGAGGTAGGCCATGACGGAGGTTCCTGAAATCGGGACTGCAGACAATCGGAGAGAGTGGCTGACGGGAGGGCTTACTTGACGGCGCCGAAGGTCAGGCCCTGCACCAGTTGCTTCTGGCTGAACCAGCCGAAGACAACGATGGGCGCAATGGCCATCAGCGACGCCGCGGAGAGCTTGGCCCAGAACAGGCCTTCGGGGCTGGAGTACGAGGCGATGAGCGTGGCCAGGGTGCCGGCCTTGGCGGCACTGAGGTTCAGGCTCCAGAACGCTTCATTCCAGGACAGCACCAGGCACAGCAGCCCGGTGGAGGCGATGCCGCCCATGCCCAGCGGCAGCAGCACCAGCCGCACTTCCTGCCACAGCGTGGTGCCGTCCATGCGCGCGGCTTCCAGGATCTCCGGCGGGATGTCCTTGAAGTGCGAATACAGCATCCAGACCATGATGGGCAGGTTGGACAGCGCAAAGACGATGATCAGCGCCAGCTGGGTGTCGAGCAGATGGCTCTTCTGCGCCAGCACGTAGATGGGCACGAGGGCGCCGACGGCCGGCATCATCTTGGTGGAGAGCATCCACATCAGGATGTCGCGGGTGTATTTGCCGCGGAAGAAGGCCATGGCGTAGGCCGCCGGCGCGGCGAGCAGCAGGCCCAGGACGGTGGACAGCACGCTGGTGATGACCGAGTTCTTGGCGTAGAGCAGATAGTCGCTGCGGGCCTGCACCTCGTGGAAGTTTTCCAGCGTGGGGGAGAAGAACAGCAGCGGGGGCACGGCGATCGCCTGCAGCTCGGTTTTGAAGGCGGTGAGAAACAGCCAGCCCAGCGGAAAGAACAGCAGCAGGGCCACGGCCCAGGCGCCGAGGGTGCGAAGAGCGAGTGCCAGCGGGAAGGCGGCACGACGACGGGAAGACATCGGGGGTGCTCCTTACTTGTCCAGATTCTTGCCAACGAGGCGGATGAGGAACACCGCTGCGATGTTGGCCAGCACGACCGCAAACAGCGCGCCGGCTGATGCCACACCGGCATCGAAGTTCAGCAGGGCCTGCTTGAAGATCAGGAAGGTGACGTTGGTACTGGCATCGCCGGGGCCGCCACTGGTGGTGGTGTAGATCTCGGCGAAGACGCTCAGCAGGAAGATGAGCTCGATCATCACCACCACGGCGATGGAGCGGCCCAGATGCGGCAGGTAGAGGTAGCGCAGCTGTTGCAGGTAGGTGGCGCCATCCATGCGGGCGGCCTCCAGCTGTTCCTGGTCCATGCTCTGCAGCGCAGTCATGAAGATGAGGGTGGCGAAGGGCAGCCACTGCCAGGAGACCATGACGATCACTGAGAACAGCGGATGGTCGGTGAGCCAATCGACGGGCTGGGTGCCGAAGAAGATCCACACCTGGGCGAGCACGCCGTAGATGGGGTTCATCATCATGTTCTTCCACATCAGCGCGTTGACGGTGGGCATGACAAAGAACGGCGAGATCAGCAGCACTCGCACGATGCCGCGGCCGGGGAACGGACTGTTCACCAGCAGGGCGATCAGCACGCCGAAGACGGCGGTGGCGAGGATCACGCTGCCCAGCAGCAGCAGTGTGTTGATGACGGCGGGGCCGAAGGAGGGGTCGGTGATGAAGAACTCGAAGTTCTCCATGCCGGCGAAGCCGGTCTGATCCGGCTGCATCAGGTTGTAGCGGATCAGCGAGAAGTAGATGGTCATGCCCAGCGGCACGATCATCCACAGGAACAGCGTCCCCATGGCTGGCGCCAGCAGCAAACGCGGAAGCAGTCGTTTCATGATGGTCTTCGAAATGGGGATGGCCCGCCCTCACCCACCGAGGCGGTATTCAGCAGCGTCGCCATGGAGGGAACCAGTGGCTGGCAGGCGTCGCGAGCGGTCCGAGGTGCCGGTGCTGTACCGGAGCCGTACTCCCGTACGGCGAGGAACACCACCGGCAGATCGGACCGCGCAGTAGCCTGACGGCTACTGGTTCACTTGTAGTAGCCGGCTTTGCGCATCTCGCGGTCGGCGGTCACCTGGCTGGCCTTCAGTGCGTCATCCACCGAGGTGCGACCGGCCAGCGCTGCGCTCATCTGCTGGCCCACGGCAATGCCAATCGCCTGGAACTCCGGAATGGCGGCGAATTGCACGCCGACATACGGGCTCTTGGGCAGCGTGGCGTCGGTCGGATTGGCCGAGTCAATCGCCGTCTTCTCCGCCGCAGCGAATCGGGCCGCCTTCTGGAACTCCGCGCTCGCATAGGTGCTCTTGCGGGTACCGGTTGGCACATTCGCCCAGCCATTGGTCTTGGCCACCAGCTGGATGTAGTCCTTGCTGGTCGACCAGGTGATGAACTTCCGCGCTGCCGCCACCTTCTTGGAGCCCGCCGGAATCGCCAGGTTCCACGACCACAGCCAGTTGGCGCCCTTGGGCGTGTTCATCGTCGGCGCCTGGGCAAAAGCCATCTGAGCGGCCACCTTCGACTGCTTCGGATCCGACACAAACGACGCTGCGATGGTGGCGTCCACCCACATGCCGCATTTGCCGGAGCTGGTCAGCGCCAGAATTTCATTGAAGCTGTTGGCCGACGATCCGGGCGGGCCGTAGTTCTTCAGCAGGTCCACATAGAAGTTGACCGCTTCCTTCCAGGGCTTCGATTCCAGCTGCGGCTTCCATTGCATGTCGAACCACTGACCGCCAAACGTGTTGGCCATCGTGGTGATGAGCGCCATGTTGTCGCCCCAGCCCGGCTTGCCGCGCAGGCAGATGCCGTAGATGCCGTTCTTCGGATCATGGATCTTCGCCGCCAGGTCCTTGATCTGCGGCCAGGTCGGACGCTCCGGCACCTGCACCCCCACCTTGTCGGCGAGGTCCTTGCGGTACATCAGCATCGAGCTTTCCGCATAGAACGGCGCCGCGAAGAGCTTGCCGTCCACCGACAGGCCGGCGCGCACCGCCGGCAGCAGATCGTCCACGTCATAGGCGGCGTCCGGCTTGAGCTCCTGCAGCCAGCCCTTCTTGCCCCAGATGGGCGCTTCGTACAGGCCGATGGTCATCACGTCGAACTGGCCGCCCTTGGTGGCGATGTCGGTGGTGACGCGCTGACGCAGCACCCCTTCTTCCAGCGTGACCCACTTGAGCTTGATGTCGGGATTGGCCTGTTCGAAATGCTTGCTGAGCTTTTGCATTTCGATCATGTGACCGTTGTTCACGGTCGCAATCACCAGCTCGGTCTGCGCCTGCGCCGCACCGGCGAAGGCCCACATCACCGCCGCAGCGGCCGCCGTCACACGGGCGGCACGCGCAACTCGAAAGGAAGCGTGCATCGGGGAGTCTCCTGTTTGTTGGTATTCATGTCCGGCGCAAGAGGACCGCGCCGACGCCATGAACGATACCGATCCGGACATGCCGGAGTGGTACCCCGTGGCCCATCAGAAGATACTTACTTGCATCAAGTGATGAGGGTTATTACTGACCTGGTGAAACCAAGTACAGAGATCGCCCCCAGTGGCTCGTTTTTGGAAACAGGAGATGCAAAGAGCGGCCCACGCGGGCGCTTTGTCGTCGGGCAGACACGAGTGGAGAGGGCCGGCGTGTCCCCCTGCTGCCATCAGCGCGGCATCGCTTCGAACGCCGAGACCCTCAGGCGCTCAGAGGCTCAGACAAATTGCGCCGCCGCGTAGGCGGACGCCCAGGCCCATTGGAAGTTGAAGCCACCGAGGTGGCCGGTCACGTCCAGCACCTCGCCGATGAAATACAGACCGGGCGATTTGAGCGATTCCATCGTCTTGGAGGACACCTCCCGGGTGTCCACACCGCCCAGCGTCACCTCGGCCGTCCGGTAGCCCTCGGTGCCGGCCGGCACGAGTTGCCAGGCGGAGAGCTTGTCGGCGATCGACTCCAGCTCCGCATGGGTGTATTGCTTGATGGGCTTGGACTCGAACCACTGCTCGCAAAGCAGTTGCGCCATCTTTTTGGTGAAGACCTCACCCAGAATGGTCTTGAGCTCCGCATTGGGCCGGTCCTGGCGCTGCTGGGCCAGCCAGTCGGGCACCGAGCGGTCTGGCAGCAGGTTGATCTCGACCGCCTGGCCGGGGTGCCAGTAGGAGGAGATCTGCAAAATGGCCGGGCCGCTCAGGCCGCGGTGGGTGAAGAGGATGTTCTCGCGGAAGCTCTTGCCGTTGCAGCTCACCAGGCAGTCCACGGAAGTGCCGGAAAGCTCGGTGCAGAGTTCCTTGAGCTGGTCAGTGATGGTGAACGGCACCAGGCCCGCGCGGGTGGGCAGCAGCCGGTGGCCAAACTGGCGCGCGACTTCATAACCGAAGCCGGTGGCACCCATGGTGGGAATCGACAGACCGCCGGTCGCGATCACCAGGGACTTGCAGCGCACCGGGCCGGTGGACGTCTGCAGGAGGTAGCCGTCGTTGGGCGGGGCGGCCGGCGCAGCGGCTTTGGCGCGTTTGTCAGCCTTGGCCGCTTTGGAGCGGTTGGTGGACTCGGCGCTCTCGACTGGAGGGTCGCCACCGATGGCCGCCAATGCAGCGCCGCCTTCAGCGACCTGCCCGCCCTCCGCGCTGGGAGACGCCTCCAGCGCAATGCATTCGATCTTCTCGACGCTGGTGTTGAGCTGCACCGTCGCCCCAACCGCCTCACACTCGGCCAGCAGCATCTTCAGGATGTCGATCGATCTGTTGTCGCAGAAGAGCTGGCCCAGCTTCTTCTCGTGATACGGCACCCGATGCTTGTTGACCAGCGCAATGAAGTCCCACTGCGTATAGCGGGCCAGGGCCGACTTGCAGAAGTGGGCGTTCTCGGAGAGGAAGTTGGCCGGCTCGGTATACAGGTTAGTGAAGTTGCAGTTGCCGCCGCCGGACATCAGGATCTTCTTGCCCGCCTTGTTGGCATGGTCCAGCACCAGCACCCGTCTGCCCCGCGCGCCCGCATGCGCGGCGCACATCAAGCCCGCGGCGCCCGCGCCGATCACCACCACATCCGTCTCGACCACCGCCATCTCCGCCAGCCTCCCAGGGCCCTGATCAGTACTCGTCGCCGCCCGGGCTGACATACCCCGGTGCGAGGTTCTCAAACTTGGTGTTCTGGCGCTGGAAGGCCAGCTTCACCGTGCCCACCGGGCCGTTACGCTGCTTGGCGATGATGATCTCCGCCACGCCGGGTTCCTTGCACTCGTCCTTGGTGTAGTACTCGTCGCGGTAGATGAACATGATGATGTCCGCATCCTGCTCAATGGCGCCCGACTCACGCAAGTCCGACATCATCGGGCGCTTGTCCGGACGCGTTTCCACCGAGCGGTTGAGCTGCGAAAGCGCAATCACCGGGCAGCGCAGTTCCTTGGCCAGGGCCTTCAGGCCCCGCGAGATTTCACCCACCACAGTGGCGCGGTTTTCTTCGCTGGCGCCGCCGTTGCCGCTCATCAGCTGCAAATAGTCGATGATGATCAGGCCGAGCTGTCCGCAGATGCGGGCCTGGCGGCGGGCACGGGCGCGCACTTCGCTGGGGGAGAGGCCCGGGCTTTCGTCGATGAAGATCGGCGCATTGCCGAGCTTGTCGACGGCTTCGGCCAGGCGGCCCCATTCATCGTCCTGCAGACGGCCGGTGCGCAGGTGGCTCTGGTCGATGCGGCCGATGGAGCCCACCATCCGCAAGGCCAGCTGCGCGGCGCCCATTTCCATCGAGTAGATGACGACCGGCAGGCCTTCGTTGATGGCCACGGCCTCGCCGATGTTGATGGCGAACGCCGTCTTGCCCATGGAAGGACGGGCCGCCAGGATGATCAGGTCGCCCTTTTGCAGGCCGGCGGTCATGCGGTCCAGGTCGAAGAAGCCGGTGCGCACGCCGGTGACATCTTCGGCGCCCTGCTCCGCGAGTTCATTGACCCGGTCCATCAGCTCGACCATCAGCCGGTCCATGCTCTGGAAGCCCTGGCCGCCGCGGGAGCCTTCTTCGTTGATGCGGAAGATCTTGCCTTCAGCTTCGTCCAGGATCTCGTTGACCGGGCGGCCTTGGGGATTCAGCGCGGCCGTGGCGATCTCGTCGGAGGTGGCCACCAGTTTGCGCAGGATGGCCCGCTCGCGGACGATTTCCGCATACCGGCGCAAGTTGGCCGCGCTCGGCACGCCCTGCGCCAGCGCATTCAGATAGGCCAGACCGCCGCATTCCTCGGCCTTGCCGAGGGAGGTCAGTTCTTCGAACACGGTCACCACGTCGGCGGGCTTGCCGGCGTTCACCAGCTTGCCGATGGCGGCGTAGATCTGCTTGTGTTCGAAGCGATAAAAATCGGTGTCGCTGAGCGTGTCAGCCGCCTTGTCCCAGGCGGTGTTGTCAATCAGCAAGCCCCCCAGGACGCTTTGTTCAGCCTCGACAGAGTTGGGCGGCACACGCAGGCGGGCGACATCGTCGTCCCGGGCGCCGGAACCGGGCGGGTTGGCGGAGAAGATCGCAGACATGTGGACAACTCTGTGGGAAAGCGTTGGGTAAGCTCTGGAGAGCCCGGGACATCCAGTGGACAACCCGCGACCCCAAAAAGCCGAAAGCCGACGGCTTTTCAGCTGTCGGCTTTCGTTTGACCTATGGTGACAGTGCCTTGCGGCGCTGCCAACCCAGGGAATGCGAGCGGTGGACCAGCCACCGCTGCATCAGTGCCAATTACTCGGCTTCGGCGACGATCTGCACCGTCACGTCGGACACCACATCGGTGTGCGGCGCCACGGTCACAGCGAACTCGCCGACGGTCTTCAGCGGACCGTTGGGCAGACGCACTTGCGACTTCGACACGGCGATGCCCGACTTGGTCAGGGCTTCGGCGATGTCGGCGTTGGTCACGGAGCCGAACAGACGGCCGTCCACGCCAGCCTTCTGGCTGATGGTGACGGTCTTGCCGTTCAGTTGTTCGCCAACAGCCTGGGCAGCCGACAGCTTTTCAGCCGCAGCCTTTTCCAGTTCAACGCGCTTGGCTTCGAATTCCTTGATGGCCGATTCCGTGGCGCGACGAGCGCGGCGGGTCGGGATCAGGAAGTTGCGAGCGTAGCCGTCCTTGACCTTGACGACGTCACCCAGGTTGCCGAGGTTGGCCACCTTTTCAAGCAGGATCACTTGCATGGTGTACTCCTCAGACCTTGTGCTGATCGCTGTACGGCAGCAGAGCCAGGAAGCGGGCGCGCTTGATGGCGACCGACAGCTGACGCTGGTAGAAGGCGCGCGTGCCGGTCAGGCGTGCGGGCACGATCTTGCCGTTTTCGCTGATGAAGTCGCGCAGAACGTCGACATCCTTGTAGTCGATCTGCTCAACACCGGCGACGGTGAAGCGGCAGAAACGCTTACGGCGGAACAGCAGCGATTGTTGGTTGCGCTTGGGCTTGCGGTCCTTCGAGAACCGACCTTTACCACGTGGCGGGGGCATATTGACCTCTTGACGAATCTATCCAGATAAAACGATGGACGCGATGCCTTTGGAATGAAGTGCTCGGCTGTTTCAGCGTTCCAGGCCGGTGATGTGAAACACCGTCCCTCGACCTTGGCGCTGTGCCGACAGAAACCCGGTGAACACCGCGTTGTCCGTCAGGCCCAGGGCCTGCACCCGTTTGACGATCTCACCCACGGCCACCGCCTTGATTTCCAGGGCCACCTTGCGGCGGGCCCCGGCTTCTTCGACCTGGGACTCATGCGTGAGCATCAAGTCCAGGGCCGGAAGGCCGGCGGGGGTATAGCGGATCGCGGCGAGCTCGAGAATTCTTGCGTTCAAAACCAGATGGTTCATGCCAGGTGGTCTACGCTGCAGTCTTCACGAACCTGCGCTCAACGAGCGGCTGATTCAAACTCAAACGACTTCAGGAATCGCGACGGCCAGTTCAGGCGGACGCTTCTTGGGGAGCCTTGCGGGCTTCTTCGCGCTCAACAGCCTTCATCATCACCGAGGGGGCGGTCTCCGCCTTGTCCTTGGCAACGGTCAGGTGACGCAGCACGGCGTCGTTGAAGCGGAAACCGGTCTCGAGCTCACCCAGGATTTCCTTGGATGCCTCGATGTTCAGGCACAGGTAATGTGCCTTGGCCAGCTTCTGGATCATGTAGGCCAGTTGACGGCGGCCCCAGTCTTCCACGCGATGCACCTTGCCACCACCGTTGGTGACCAGGCCCTTGTAGCGCTCCAGCATGGCCGGAACTTGTTCGCTTTGATCCGGATGGATCAGCAGAACGATCTCGTAATGACGCATAAATACTCCTTGCGGGTTTCAGAGGGTCTGAAAGCCGAACCCCAGCGTCAATTCCTGGGTCCGGCAAGGGAAGCCCGCGATTCTAGTGCAAATCGGGGGGAAGCGTCCACCCGGCGTTGCCGGGCGTGTGGAAATGCCTGGGCGGCGGGCCGTCAGATCTCGTGGAGGCGGCGCTGCACGGCCTGGGCGGGCGCCGGCGGGGCTGGGGTGAGCAGGCTCACCACCATCAGGGCGCAGATGCCGGCGGGAAGGCCGAACAGCGCGGCCGCGACGGGCTGGATGCCCCACCACAGCTGCGGGTCGCCGGACAGGCCCAGCGCCTGCCGCAAGCCGGCATGGGCGCTGATCATGTAGTAGAGGGTGACCCCCAGGCCGGTGAGCATGGCCGCGGCGGCTCCGTGTTTGTTGGCGCGTCGCCAGAAGATGCCGCCCACCAGCACCGGTACCAGCGTGGCCCCGGCCAGGGAGAAAGCGGCGGAGACCAGCAGCAGGATGTCCGCCGGCTTCTGGGTGGCGACGGCTGCGGCCGTGAGCGCGGTGGCCAGCAGCAAGGCCTTGGACACGGTGACGCGCTGGGTGGCGGATGCGGCGGGGTGCAGGACGCGGTAGTAGATGTCGTGGGACAAGGCGCTGGAGATGGTGAGCAGCAGGCCGTCCGCCGTGGAAAGCGCTGCGGCCAGCGCCCCGGCCGCGACCATGGCGGAGAGCACATACGGCAGTCCCGCCAGTTCCGGCGTGATGAGCATGATGACGTCCCCCCCCAGGCGCAGTTCGGCCAGTTGGAGAATGCCGTCCTGGTTCACATCCTGAATATTGAGCAGACCGGGGTCGATGCGCATCCACTGTCTCACCCAGGAAGGCAGCTCGGCGATGGGCATGCCGACCAGGTGGTTGAACACCTCATGCTTGAGCAGCACTGCCAGCGCGGGCGCACTGAGGTAGAGCAGCGCGATGAAGAACAGCGACCAGGCGACCGAGGTGCGAGCCTCGGCCACGCTGGGCGTGGTGTAGTAGCGCGTCAGGATGTGCGGCAGGCCGGCGGTGCCGACCATGAGGACGAGCACGAGCGCCACAAAATTGCGGCGGGAGCGTTCGAAGGTTTCGCGCTCTTCAGGCGTGCCCGCCGGGTTGCCGGCGAAGGGTCGCGCATGGGGCGGCATGCCGGCGAGCGGCTGAGCGCGCTGGTGTTGCTGGTGGGCCGCCCAGGCCCATTGTTCCCGTGCCTGGATGTCCGTTCGAGGCAATGCAGCGCGCTGTTTTTCGGCGGCCTGGATCTGCGCAAGGGGCGCATCCTCAGCTTTCAGGCGGGCGATGCGCTGGGAGGCCGCCTGACGCTCCAGATCGAGGGATTGCGGCAGCTCATCGATCATCCGCTCATAGTCGCGGGCGCTGCGCTCGTAAAGGGCACGGACTTCAAGCTCTTTGGGATCATTCAGCAGAGCCTGCTCGCGGGCGGTGATCTGCTGGAGTTGTCGCCCGGCCGTGAGCTGAGGGAGCGGGCCACCCGTCTGCTGCACCGACAGCCACATGACCGGCAGCACATACGCCAGAATCATGATGATGTACTGCGCGACCTGGGTCCAGGTGACCGCGCGCATGCCGCCAAGAAAGCTGCAGACGAGCACGCCGCCGAGGCCGACGAAGACACCAATCTCAAAGGTCAGGCCAGTGAGGCGGGTGGTGATGAGACCCACCGCGTAGATCTGTGCCACCAGATAGATGAACGACACCAGCACGGCAGCGGACGCACCCATCACCCGCAGCCCCCGGCTGTCGAATCGCTCTGCCAGGAAATCAGGGACGGTGAAGCGCCCGAAGCGGCGCAGGTACGGCGCCAGCAACAACGCGACAAGACAGAACCCGCCCGTCCAGCCGAGCACGAACGCAAGTCCGCCATAGCCGGAAAGGTAAAGACTCCCCGCCATGCCCAGAAAAGACGCCGCACTCATCCAGTCGGCACCTGCCGCCATGCCGTTGTAAAACGCCGGGACCCTTCGGCCTGCAACGTAGTACTCCACCGGGTCGGTGGTGCGGCTCAGCACGCCAATGCCCGCGTAGACCAACACGGTCAGCAGCAGAAAGCTGAAGCCCAACCACTGCTTGGACATGCCCAGACGCTCCAGCACGCCCAGCACCATCACCAGCATCACCACGCCGACCGTGTAGGCGGCATAGTTGCGGTTCAGGCGGCGGCGGAAGGCGGCGTTCGGCGGCGTTGTTTGGGCTGGAGAGGGGGACATCGCGCAACCATCTTCGCGAATCGCTGAAGAGCGCGCATCGGTTGTTTCCTGCAGCGTGGGGGGTGGGAGGCGGGGGCGCGCTGACTGCGGAGGACGGAGCAGTCAGGTGAGGCATGCCCCACCTTCCACCATCAAGACCATGCATCCGCGGCAGGACCCCATCGCGGCGACAAAACGCCCATGAAAAAAGGGCAGCCATGCTGCCCTTTTTCTGGAGGTCCGGAGACGCCCTTACTTCTTCGCGAGGCGCGTCCAGGTCTCAATGACGCTGTCCGGATTCAGCGAGATCGACACAATGCCCTCCTCCGCCAGCCAGTCGGCAAAGTCCGGGTGGTCGCTGGGCCCCTGGCCGCAGATGCCCACATACTTGCCGGTCGCGCGGCAGGCGGCAATGGCGCGCGAGATCAGAGCCTTGACGGCCGGATCACGCTCGTCAAAGTCGCCCGACAGCAGTTCCAGGCCCGAGTCACGGTCCAGGCCCAGCGTCAGCTGCGTCAGGTCGTTGGAGCCGATCGACATGCCGTCAAAATGCTCCAGGAACTTCTCGGCCAGGATGGCGTTGCTCGGCACCTCGCACATCATGATGACGCGCAGATCATCCTTGCCACCAGCCGCCGCCCGCTTGAGACCACGCTCCGCCAGCATCGCCACCACCTTCTCCGCCTGCGTCACCGTGCGCACGAAGGGCACCATGATCTCGACGTTGGTCAGGCCCATGTCGTGGCGCACCCGCTTGAGCGCCTCGCACTCCATGGCAAAGGCATCCGAGAACTCGCCGCTGATGTAGCGCGAAGCACCGCGGAAGCCCAGCATCGGGTTCTCTTCGTCCGGCTCGTAACGGCTACCGCCGATGAGCTTGCGGTATTCGTTGCTCTTGAAGTCGGACAGTCGCACGATCACCGGCTGCGGCCAGAAGGCCGCCGCAATGGTCGCAATGCCTTCCGCCAGCTTGTCCACATAGAAGGCGCGCGGCGAAGCATGGCCCCGGGCCACCGACTCAACCGCCTTCTTCAGGTCGCTGTCGACATTCGGATAGTCCAGGATGGCCTTCGGGTGCACACCAATGTTGTTGTTGATGATGAACTCGAGGCGGGCCAGACCCACGCCGCTATTGGGCATCTGCGCAAAGTTGAAAGCCAGCTGCGGATTGCCGACGTTCATCATGATCTTGACCTGGCAATACGGCAGCTCGCCGCGATGCACTTCGCTGACTTCCGTTTCCAGCAGGCCGTCATAGATGAAGCCGGTATCGCCCTCGGAGCAGGCCACCGTCACCAGTTGACCGTCCTTGAGCTTGTCGGTGGCGTCACCGCAACCGACCACGGCCGGGATGCCCAGTTCACGCGCAATGATGGCGGCGTGGCAGGTGCGCCCCCCACGGTTGGTGATGATGGCGCTGGCACGCTTCATCACCGGCTCCCAGTTGGGATCGGTCATGTCCGTCACCAGCACGTCGCCGGGCTGCACACGCTCCATTTCCGCCACGCTCTCCACGAGGCGGACCGGGCCGGTGCCGATCTTCTGGCCAATCGCCCGGCCTTCCACCAGCACGGTGCCCTGGCCCTTGAGCTTGTAGCGCTGCTCGACCTGGCCTTCGGCCTGGCTCTTCACCGTTTCCGGACGGGCCTGGAGGATGTAGAGCTGGCCGTCCTGGCCGTCCTTGCCCCACTCGATGTCCATCGGGCGGCCATAGTGCTGCTCGATGATCAGCGCATAACGGGACAGCTGGATGACGTCTTCATCGGTCAGCGAATAACGGTTGCGCTGCTCGACTTCCACATCCACCGTCTTGACGAGCTTGCCCGACGCAGCCTTTTCTTCCGGCGTGGAGAAGGTCATCTGGATCAGCTTGGAACCCAGGTTGCGGCGGATGATGGGGAACTTGCCGCGGGTCAGCGCCGGCTTGTGCACATAGAACTCATCCGGGTTGACGGCGCCCTGCACCACCGTCTCGCCCAGGCCGTAGCTGGAGGTGATGAAGACCACGTCCTTGAAGCCGGATTCGGTGTCGATGGTGAACATCACGCCAGCAGCACCCAGGTCCGAACGAACCATGCGCTGCACACCCGCCGACAGCGCCACATCGCTGTGGGCAAAGCCCTTGTGGACACGGTAGCTGATGGCGCGGTCGTTGTAGAGGGAGGCAAAGACCTCCTTCATCTTGTGCAGCACGTCTTCAATGCCCACCACGTTCAGGAAGGTTTCCTGCTGACCAGCGAAGGAAGCATCCGGCAGATCTTCGGCAGTGGCGGACGAACGCACGGCAAAGGAGGCCTCCGGCTGGCCTTCGGTCACGCGGGCGAATTCCGCGCGGATGGCCGCTTCCAGGTCCTGCGGGAAGGGTTGCGCTTCGACCCAGCCGCGAATCTGCGCGCCGGCTTCCGCCAGAGCACGAACGTCGTCAGTGTTCAGGTCGGCCAGGCGCTTCTGGATGCGGGCATCCAGGCCTTCGTACTTGAGGAACTCGCGGAAGGCGTGAGCCGTGGTGGCAAAGCCGCCAGGCACGCGCACACCAGCATCCGCCAGTTGCGAAATCATCTCGCCGAGCGAGGCGTTCTTGCCGCCCACCGACTCGACGTCGGTCATCCTCAGTTTCTCGAAGGGTACAACCAGGGCGGTCGCCTCGAAGCGTGCATCAGACATGGGAAAACTCCGTGATGTTGAGAAACCGGGGCCCCAGCGCCAGGAAGCTGATCCCACCCGACGGCGGCGTTCGCATGGACGCGGGCGCGGGCGGAACAGCGGGCAGACAGAACGGCGCGCGCGACAGCTTTTGTCGATTCTTGTGGGCGGCGCAGCGGGGCGTTCATGATGGGCAGGGGCAAGTTGCGGATGATTCTACGGGTTCGCGCCTCTATGATGTAAACCCCGGTTCGGGGACTGGGCGCGTCCGGTCCGCAGCTTGTGGGCATGTGTCGTGCCCGGCTGGCACCTCCGCCCCCCTCGTTCCCACCCCAAAATTTGCGGCCCCCGCTCGGCCCAACAGGCACGCCATGACCCAGCACACCGTCTATTTCGTCTCGGATGGCACCGGCATCACCGCCGAAACCTTCGGTAACTCGATCCTGGCCCAGTTTTCGGTCAAAGCGCGTCACGTGCGGCGTCCCTTCGTGGACAACGCCGAAAAAGCGCAGCAGCTGGTGAAGGAGATCAACGAGACCGGCGTGCGCGAAGGCCAGCGGCCGGTGGTGTTCGCCACGCTGGTGAACCGCGAGGTCCTCAATGTGGTGCGTCAGCACTGCGAAGGCCTGGTGCTGGACATGTTCGGCACCTTTATCGCACCGCTGGAAGACGAGTTCCGGGTGAAATCCAATCACCGCGTCGGCCGCTTCTCGGATGTGGCCAAGAGCCAGGAATATCACGACCGGATCGAAGCCATCAACTTCTCACTGGCCCATGACGACGGCCAGTCCGCCCGCAATCTGGATTCGGCCGATGTGATCCTGGTGGGCGTGAGCCGCTGCGGCAAGACGCCGACCTCGCTCTATCTGGCCATGCAGCACGGCATCAAGGCCGCCAACTATCCGCTGATCCCGGAAGACTTCGAGCGCGGCGCCCTGCCCTCGCTGCTGGTGCCCCACAAGAAGAAGTGCTTCGGCCTGACCATCGATCCGGAGCGCCTGGCCCAGGTGCGCAATGAGCGCCGGCCCGGCAGCAAGTATGCGGACCTGATGAACTGCCACTATGAGGTGCGTGAGGCCGAGACGATGATGAAGAAGGCCGGCATCTCGTGGCTGTCCTCGACCCACAAGTCGATCGAAGAAATCGCCACCACCATCCTGCGGGACATCCGGCCGGATCGGTTGATGTACTGAGGCGTCAGCCCCGGACCAGCCGGCGCCGCGCGGATTCGTACAGGCAGATCGACGCGGCACTCGCCACGTTCAGCGATTCCTCGCCGCCCGGCTGAGGAATGCCGATGCGCAAGGCGCAGCGCGCCATCAGCGCATCATCCACGCCCTGCCCTTCATGCCCCATCACCCAGGCGCAGGGCGAGGGCAGCTCGGCTTCATGCAGCATCGCATCGGTGTGCGAGCTGGTGGCCAGCAGCGGCACTTTCAGCCCATCCAGGTCCGACACGCTCAGGCCTTCCACCAGGCGCAGCCCGAAGTGCGCGCCCATGCCGGCGCGCAGCACCTTGGGCGACCACAGGGCCGCCGTGCCCTTGAGCGCCAGCACCTGACGGAATCCCAGCGCCGCAGCGCTGCGCAAGATGGTGCCAACATTGCCAGCATCCTGCAGTCGGTCGAGCACCACCGAGTCGGCCTGCGGTTCGATGCGCAGCGGCGGCGGCAGTTGCAGGTCAAAGCCGATCTGCGCCGGTGACTCCAGACCCGAAACGGTCTTGAACAAGGCTGGAGACACTACCAGCACCTTCATCGCCTGATCCGCCAGCGCGCGCAGCGACTCATCGTTCGCCGCGGCATCGGTGATCAGCGCCAGTGCCGGACGCAAGCCCCGCTGCAGCGCCGCACGCGCCAGATGATCGCCCTCCAGCCAGACGCCCCCCATCTTGCGATAGGCCGTGGCGTCCTGCGCCAGCTTGCGCAGGCGCTGCAGTTGCGGGTTGTCGCGGGCGGTGATGGGATGCCAGGTGGGGCCGGTGTTCATTCGAAGTCCACCACGGAGGTGAAAGTGGTGCTGGTGCTGCGGATGACGGTGGCGCTGTGCAGCGAAGGCATCCCCTCACGCCCGTGCGTGACCACCGTGGTGGTGCTCACCGAGACGGTGTCCAGGCACATGCGCACTGGCGCAAAGCTGGTGCGGTGCCAGGGACTCGCGCCATGCAGGCGCAGCGCTTCCAGATGCTCGGGCGTGCCGTAGCCCTTGTGGTTGTCAAAGCCGTATTGCGGATGCGCCTGATGCATCTGCAGGCACATCCGGTCGCGATGGACCTTGGCAAGGATGCTGGCGGCGGAAATGGCCGGCACCAGCGCGTCACCCTTGACGATCGCCTCCGCCGGAATGCGCAGCACCGGCAGCCGGTTGCCGTCCACCTTCACCTGCGCAGGCGTCAGCCGCAGGCCTTCGACCGCGCGCCGCATGGCGAGCAGGGTCGCCTGCAGGATGTTGATGCGGTCGATCTCCTCCACCGAGGCTTCCGCAATGCAGAAACTCAGCGCCTTGGCCCGGATCTCGTCGTAGAGCTGCTCGCGCTTCTTCTCGCTGAGCACCTTGGAGTCGTTCAACCCCTTGATGGGGTTCATGTCGTCCAGGATGACGGCCGCCGCCACCACCGGCCCCGCCAGTGGCCCGCGGCCCGCTTCATCCACCCCGGCCAGCAGCCCTTCACGCTGCCAGTCCAGGCCGAGCTGCTCAGGCGCCGAGGATTTGCGCGATCGCATCGCCCGCCCTTTGCGCGGTATTGCAGCGCAGCGTCTCATGAATCTCGGTGAAGCGCTGATGCAGCCGCTCACGTCGCGGCGCATCATCCAGCCAGGCCAGGCCTTCACGTGCGATGACTTCGCCCGTGCACTGCTCCTGCAGACACTCCGGCACCACCGTTTCACGCGCCAGCACATTGGGCAAGCCTACCCACGGCAGCAGCGCCTTGCCCTTCATGCGCCAGGCATTGAACCAGTGCAGCTTGTAGGCAATCACCATCGGCCGCTTGAACAGCGCCGCTTCCAGCGTGGCAGTGCCGCTGGCCACCAGGGTGAGGTCGCAGGCGGCCAGCGCGTCATGCGCCTGGCCGTCCAGCAGCATCAGATCCAGACCCTGACCATGCTCGCGCACCAGCGCTTCGGCCAGCTCCCGCACGCCCGGCGCCACCGGCACCACAAAGCGAAGACCGGGTCGCTGCGCCAGCATGCGTCGCGCGGCATCAAGCAGCGGCGGGAAGATGTAGTTCAGCTCACTGCGACGGCTGCCCGGCAGCACCGCGACCACCGTGGCGTCTTGCGGCAAGCCCAGCAGGTTGCGCGCTTCGGTACGCGGTGGCTCCATCGGAATCTTGTCTGCCAGCGGATGGCCCACATAGGTGGCGCCAATGCCGTGCCGCTGCAGCAGCTCGGGCTCAAACGGAAAGAGGCACAGCACATGGTCGGCGCTGCGCTTGATGGTGTGCACCCGCTCCGCCCGCCACGCCCAGATGGACGGGCAGACAAAATGAACGGTCTTGATGCCAGCTTCGCGCAGCCGCTGCTCCAGACCGAAGTTGAAGTCCGGAGCGTCCACGCCCACAAAGACGGACGGACGCTCCTGGATCAGCCGGTCGCCAAGCTGACGCCGGATGGCCAGCAGTTCCCGGATGTTCTTCAACGCGTCCCAATAGCCGAAGATCGACAGCTTGTGGCTGGGCCACCAGGCGTCAAAACCCAGGGCCTGCATCTTCGGGCCGCCAATGCCCGCACTGGTCAGTCCCGGCCAGCGCGCCTGCAAGGCCTGCAGCAGCAGGCTGGCCAGCAGATCCCCGGAGGCCTCGCCGGCCACCAGGCCCAGTCGAGGGTCCGTGATCCTGCTCATGTCAGCGTACGAGCCCGCGCTTGGCCGCTGCGAGGAAGTCCAGCATCAGCTGGATGTCGCCCACGGTGTCGGTGTTCTGACCGGCCTCGGCCTTGAGCGCTTCGATCTGCTGCACCGACTGCTCCAGCGTCAGCGCATCCCGGAACAGCAGCTTGTGCATCTGACGGATGGTGCCGATGCGCTCATTGCTGAAGCCGCGCCGGCGCAGCCCGGTCAGGTTGACTGCACGCACGGTGAGCGGATTGCCGTCCACCGTCATGTAGGGCGCCACATCCTGCGCCACATGGCCCTGGAAGCCGATCATCGCGTGCGCGCCGATGTGCACGAACTGATGCACCCCGGTCAGGCCGCCGATGGTTGCCCAGTCGCCCACATGCACATGCCCGGCCAGCGTGGCATTGTTGGCCAGCACGCAGTGGTCACCCACCACCACGTCATGGGCCAGATGCACATAGGCCATGATCCAGTTGTCCGAGCCGACCCGCGTCACCCCCTGCTCCTTGAAGGTGCCGGTGTTGAAGGTGCAGAACTCGCGGATGGTGTTGCGGTCGCCGATGACCAGCTCGGTCACCTCACCGCCATGGCTCATGTCCTGCGGCATGGCGCCGATGGAGGCGAACTGGAAAATCTGGTTGTCCCGGCCAATGGTGGTGCGACCCTCCACGACCGTATGCGGACCAATGCGCGTGCCGGCGCCGATGCGCACCTCCGGACCGATCACCGCATACGGGCCGATCTCGACCCCTTCGTCGATCTGGGCCTGGGGGTCCACCAGCGCTGTGGCGTGAATCTTGGCCATGGTGCGGGAGATCAGCAGTCCAGACGGCGCATGGTGCACATCAGGCCGGCTTCGGCCACGATGTCCTGGCCCACCAGGGCCTTCGCACCAAACTTGTAGATGCCGGCCTTGGCGCGTTCCAGCGTGACGTCCAGCAGCAACTGGTCGCCCGGCTCGACCGGACGCTTGAAGCGCGCACCATCGATGCCGGCAAAGTACACGACATGGTTCTCGTCCAGCGAGAAGTCGTAGCTCTGCACCGCCAGCAGCGTGGCGGCCTGCGCCAGCGCTTCCAGGATGAGCACGCCCGGCATCACCGGACGGTGCGGGAAGTGGCCCTGGAAGAACGGCTCATTGATGCTGACGTTCTTCAGCGCGCGGATGCGCACGCCCTTCTCCACTTCCAGCACGCGATCCACCAGCAGGATGGGATAGCGATGCGGCAGCTTGGCCAGGATGCCGTGGATGTCGATTTTGCTGCTCTCGTTCATGTCGTCTTCTTCTCAAGGGCTCGCACGCGCTGACGCAGCTCGTAGAGCCCGCGCAGTGCGGCGGCATTCTTCTGCCAGGATGCGGCATCCTCGAAGGGCCACATGCCGGCATAGGCGCCGGGCTTGTCGATGCTGTTGCTGATGTTGGCCGTGGGGCCGATCTGCACGCCGTCGGTGATCTTGATGTGACCGTTGATCCGGGCTGCGCCGGCCACGATGCAATTCGCGCCAATCTCCGCGCTGCCGGCAATCGCCACTGCGCCCGCAATGGCGGTGCCCTTGCCGATCTTCACGTTGTGAGCGATCTGCACCAGGTTGTCGATGATGGCGCCGTCGGCAATGACGGTGTCGCCCAGCGCGCCACGGTCGATGCAGGTGTTGGCGCCGATCTCGACATCGTCTCCGATGCGCACCGCCCCCAGCTGCTCGATCTTCACCCAGCGCATGCCGGACTCGCCCTTCGTCGGCGCGAAGCCGAAGCCGTCCGCCCCGATCACCACGCCACTGTGGATGAGCGAGCGCGCACCCACGCTGCAGTCAAAACCCAGCACCACCCGCGGCTCGAGACGGGCGCCTTCGCCCACCACCGCATGATGTTCCACCACGGTGTGCGCACCAATGCGGGCGCCGTCGCCAATGCGGGCGCCGGATTCGATGACGGCAAAGGGGCCGATGTCCACGCCGGTGCCCAGCACCGCATCCGGGGCCACGCTGGCGGTCGGATGCACCGACGGCGCCGGCCGCTGCGGGCGCATGTGCTGCACCCACCATTGCGTCAGGCGCGCGAAATAAAGATAGGGGTTCGGCGTGACGATGCAGCAGGCCGGCTGACCATCACCGCGACGCGCCGCCGCCGCTTCCTGAGCGGCCGGCGACACGATGACGCAGCCCGCCTGCGTGCTGCTCAGCTGGGCCGCGTATTTGGGATTGGAGAGAAAGGCAATGGCGTCAGGACCCGCTTCGTCCAGCGGCGCAATGCGCTGGATGGCGGTGTCCGATGCACCAACAGAAACGCCGCCCAAGGCGGCGATCAGGTCCGAGACCGAGACCGATGTCATGCTGCTGACCTCATGGAGGGTTCAAGGTTTTTGCGCATTCAGCGTGTCGATCACCTTCTTGGTGATGTCCACTCGCGCGCTGGCATGAACCGCGTCCTGCACGATCAGGTCGTATTTCTCCTGCTCGTAGATCTGCTTGATGACCTTGTTGGCCTTCTCGATCACGGCAGACAGCTCTTCGTTCTTTCGCTGGGCGACGTCTTCGTTGAACTCTCGACGCTTGCGCTGCAGGTCACGGTCCTGCTCGATGAGTTCCCGTTGGCGGCGACCGCGTTCGGTCTCCGTCAGGGCCGGGCCGTCCTTGTCCAGCTTCTCGGCGGCCGAGCGCAGCTTGCCTTCCTGGTCCAGCAGGGCCTTCTCGCGACGGCTGAATTCCGCCTGCAGCTTGGCTTCGGACGCCTTGGCCAGATTGGTCTCCCGAAGGATCCGCTCACTGTTGACGTAGCCGATCTTCAGTTCCTGGGCCTGGGCAGCCAAAGCCGTGGCTGCTGTCACGGCGACAGCGGCCACCATCTTCAACAGCATGCTCTTCATCAGAATGACGTCCCGATCTGGAATTGGAATCGCTCGATTCTATCCGTGGACTGCTTGCGGATCGGCGTGCCGTAACTCAGGCGCAGCGGACCCATCGGAGACAGCCAGCTGATACCCACACCAGCCGCCGCACGCGTCTGGCTGAAATTCAGCTTCTCATCCACCCCCCAGACGTTCCCCACGTCAAAGAAGCCGAAGAGACGGAAGCTCTTGTCGTTGCCCGATCCGGGCACCGGCACATACAGCTCGGAGTTCAGGTTGAACTTGCGGTTGCCGCCGGTGTAGGAGCCGGTGATGTCCACCGGACCCAGCGTTCCGGATTCGAACACCCGCACCGAACCCAGACCGCCGCCGTAGAAGTTCTTGAAGATCGGGTACGGACGGCCCAGCAGGCCGCGGCCCCAGGCCACTTCACCGTTGACCATCAGCGAGAACTTGCGGCCCAGCGGAATGAACTGCTGGTACTGCATGTTGGCGATCGCGTAGCGGGAATCCCCCACCACCGAGGTTTCCAGGTTCACCCGCTTCATCGAACCCGCGGTCGGGGTCAGCACGCTGTCCCGGTTGTCCGACTTCCAGCCGATGGTCAGCGGGATGGACAGGGCCGAGCCGCCAAACGCCTGCTGGAACAGCAGATAGCTGTTGGGCAGACCCTTGGACGTGGTGATGCGGGTGTTTTCCGCGCCGATGCCGAAGAAGACGGTGTCTTCTTCCGAGAACGGCACACCGAACTTGACCGAGCCGCCATAGGACGCCAGTTCGTACTGCTCGCCCAGGTTGTTGATCGGCTTGACGGTGCGGTAGAACACATCCACCGCGCGGGAGATGCCGTCCACGGTGAAATACGGGTCCACCGTCGAGACGCCCAGCGAGCGGCCGGTGCTGGCCGTGTTCAGCTGGATGCCCAGGTAGTTGCCGGAGCCGAAGACGTTTTCCTGCGAGATCGAGCCGGACAGCGACAGCTTGCTGGCGCTGGAGTAGCCGGCACCGATCTGGATGTTGCCGGTGGGGCGCTCGGTCACCGTCAGGGTGACGTCGACCTGGTCCGGCGACCCGGGCACTTCCGAGGTGTCAACGGTGACATCCTTGAAGTAGCCCAGACGCTCGACGCGGTCGCGCGAGGCCTTGATGCGGGCACCGTCATACCAGGACGATTCGAACTGGCGGAATTCGCGGCGGATGACTTCGTCACGGGTGCGGGTGTTGCCGGAGACCAGCACACGGCGCACATACACACGGCGCTGCGGCTCGCCGACAAAGGTCACCACCACCTGGCCGGTGGCGCGATCAATTTCGGGACGGCTCTCGACCCGCGCGAAGGCGTAACCGAAGGTGCCATACAGATCCTGGAAGTTGCGGGTGGTCTGGGCCACCGCTTCGCCTTGATAGGGCTGGCCGGCCTTGAGCGCGATCAGGCGCTTGAACTCCTCGTCACGGCCGAGGAACTCGCCTTCCATCTTGATGGCGCTGACGGTGTAGGGCTGGCCTTCGCTGACGGTGATGGCAATGCTGATGCTTTGCTTGTCCGGCGAGATGGTGACCTGGGTGGACTCGACGTTGAACTCGAGGTAGCCACGGTTCAGGTAGTAGCTGCGGATGGTTTCCAGGTCCGCATTCAGCTTGGCGCGCGAATAACGGTCGGTCTTGGTGTACCAGGTCAGCCAGCCGCTGGTGGTCTGCTCCAGCAGGCCCAGCAGCGTGCTTTCGCTGAAGACCTTGCTGCCCAGGATGCGGATCTCCGCGATCTTGGCCGGCTCGCCTTCCGTCACCTGGAAGCTCACGTTGACGCGGTTGCGCTCGATCGGGGTGATGGTGGTGGTCACTTCCGCGCCATAGAGACTGCGGGTGAGGTACTGACGCTTGAGTTCCTGCTCGGCGCGGTCGGCCAGGGCCTTGTCGAAGGGCTTGCCTTCGCCGATGCCGACGTCCTTGAGCGACTTGGTCAGCGCTTCGGTGTCGAATTCCTTCAGGCCGACGAAATTGACGTTGGCAATGATCGGACGTTCTTCGATCACCACCACCACCGCGTCGGTGTCGATGTTGATCCGCACGTCCTTGAAGAGGCCGGTGGCAAACAGGGCGCGCAGTGCGGCGGCACCCTTTTCGTCGTTGTAGGTGTCGCCGATGCGGAAGGGCAGCGCCGCGAACACCGTACCCGGGTCGGTCCGTTGCAGGCCTTCAACGCGGATGTCCTTGAGGACGAAGGGCTCGACGGCCCAGGCGGCACCCGCGTGCATCGCGGCGGCCAGCACCGCCAGTTGGATCACTTGGGGGCGCATTGGCTCAGGCAGGAATCGGGACATGCGGAAGTTTCAGTGCGGACCCGCTGACGGGTCAGATCGTTGAAAAGGGCCAGACTCATCATCAGCAGCAGGACGGTGATACCCACGCGTTCCAGCAACCTGCGCCACCGCTCGGAGACTGGGCGGCCACTCAGACCCTCGAAAAGATAATACATCAGGTGTCCGCCATCGAGCATCGGCACCGGCAGCAGGTTCAGTACACCGAGGCTGACGCTGACACTCGCCAGAAAGCCCAGGAAGGCCGCGGCTCCCAGGCGAGCGGACTGGCCCGCATAGTCGGCGATGGTGATGAAGCTGCTGAGATTCTTTACCGACGCTTCACCCGTGAGCATGCGCCACAGGGTCTTGAGCGAGTGAGTGCTGAATTGCCAGGTTCGGGTCAGGCCTTGCTGCACCGCCTCGACCGGACCGTAGTGCACCGTGACCATGCCGGGACGCCCGGCGAAGCCCACCCCCACACGCGGAATGAACTGACCGTTCACCCCCTCCAGACGGGGGGTCACGACGGTGTCGATCACGTCGCCGCCGCGCTGCACCTGCAGCCGCATCGACTGCACGCAGCCGTCCACCAGGGACTGCCGCACCGACTGCTGGAAGGCGGAGAGGTCCGGCACCGGCCGGTCATTGACCGACAACACCCGGTCGCCGGCGCGCAGACCCGCAGCCTGGGCCGGGCTGTCCGGCTGGATGGCACCGAGCACCGGTTCCATCCACACGCCGCCAAGACCGATGCGGCGGAGGTTGTCCGCATCCAGGTCGCGGCTGCCCAGGGTCTGGGTCTCCAGCATGATCTGGCGGCTGCTGTGACCTTCGCCGCTGCTCACGCTCAGGTAGAGCGGACGGCGGTCGCCAACGGCACGGGCCAGCTGCCAGGAGAGATCGGACATGCCGCGCACATCCTGCCAGTCCTGGCCGTCGTCGGACCAGGCCTGCACCGTGTCGCCGGCGCGCAGGCCGGCCGCCTCGGCGAGACTGCCGGTCTGTGGGGAACCCAGTTGCGCCTTCGGTTCTTCCTGCCCCACCATGCCGGAGGCCGCAAAGAGCAGCACCGCCAGCACCAGATTCGCGACTGGACCCGCCAGCACGATGGCCGAGCGCTGCCAGAGCGATTTCTGGTTCAGGGACTCATGGAGCCGATCCGGCGGGACCGCATCAAAGCGGTCATCCAGCAGTCGGACGTAGCCGCCCAGCGGCAGCAGGCTCAGGACGAATTCGGTGCCGTCCGGTCCGCGCTTCCAGCGCCCCAGCACCGGACCGAAGCCGAGCGAAAACCGCAGCACCTTGACCCCGCACGCACGGGCCATCCGGTAATGGCCCCATTCGTGGAAGATGATCAGCACCCCGAGGGTGACCACGAAAGCGAGCAATGTGGACATCAGGCGGGACTCGAGAGTCGCTGGATCTGGCTCTGGGCGTGACGCCGGGCCCGCGCGTCCAGGGCCAGCAGGCCTTCGACACTATCGACCTCGCCCGCCTGCGGCGCGACGGCATCGAGCGTTTCGCGGTTGACCCGGCAGATCTGATCGAAGCGCAGGCCCCGATTCAGGAACGCGGCCACCGCTTCTTCATTGGCCGCATTGAGCACCGCCGTGCTGCCTTCCGCCGAACGCAGCGCGCGCCAGGACAGGTGCAGGCCGGGGAACCGTCGCTCGTCCGCTTCTTCGAAGCTCAGGCCCTGCGTCGTGAGCAGGTCCAGCCGGCTGGCTCCCGACGTGATGCGCTCGGGGAAGGACAGGCCGTAGGCGATGGGCACACGCATGTCCGGGGTGCCGAGCTGGGCCAGCACCGAGTGGTCGCGGCAGACCACCATCGAATGGATGATGCTCTGCGGATGGATGAGCACCTTCACCTGCTCCGGCTGCAGATTGAACAGCCAGCGGGCTTCGATGACCTCGAGCGCCTTGTTCATCATGGTGGCCGAATCCACCGAAATCTTGCGGCCCATCACCCAGTTGGGATGGGCACAGGCCTGCTCGGGCGTGACATCGGCCAGCGACGCCGGGTCGCGCTGACGGAACGGACCGCCGGAGGCCGTCAGCACGATGTGATCGATGCGCGCATGCCAGGTGCTGCGATCTTCCGGCAGGCACTGGAAGATGGCGGAATGCTCGGAGTCGATGGGCAGCAGCGTGGCGCCGCCCTGCTCCACCGCGCGCATGAACAGCGCGCCACCCAGCACGATCGCCTCCTTGTTGGCCAGCAGCAGCCGCTTGCCGGCACGGGCCGCGGCCATGGCCGGCGCCAGACCGGCCGCGCCGACGATGGCGGCCATCACCGCATCCACCTCCGGATGCGCCGCGATGTCCGACAGGGCCTGCAGGCCGTCCATCACCTCGGTGCGGCTGCCGGCGTCGGCCAGGCGATGCCGCAGATCGGCGGCCAGGCGGGCGTCGGGCAGCACCGCAAAACGGGGCTGATGCGTCAGGCACTGGGCCAGCAGTTCATCGACCCGGCTCATGGCCGACAAGGCGAAGACGCGGTAGCGGTCCGGATGGCGGGCGATGACATCGAGGGTGTTGGTGCCGATGGATCCGGTGGATCCCAGCACGCACACCTGCTGCGGAGCATTGGAAGAAGCAGTCATCACAACCATCACAGGGAACTCAGGGCCATCGCCAGCGGCAGCACCGGCAGCAGGGCATCCACACGGTCCAGCACCCCGCCATGGCCCGGCAGCAGCTGGCTGCTGTCCTTGGCACCGGCCGCGCGCTTGACCAGCGACTCAAACAGGTCGCCCACCACGCTCATCGCGGTCAGGAAGACCACCGCCAGCAGCGACAGCCAGCCCAGGCGCTTCACCAGGATCTGATAGAGGCTGGGGCTGTCCACCGGCAGGTGAACGTCGATGACATGCACCCACAGGACCGCCATCACCACCACGCCGAACAGACCGCCCAAGGCCCCTTCCCAGCTTTTGCCAGGGCTGATGGCCGGCGCCAACTTGCGACGACCGAAGAGCTTACCGAAGACATAGGCGGCGATGTCGGCCATCCACACGAGGCACATGGCCGAGAGCAGGAAGTTGATGCCGCGGGCACGGGCGCTGATCAGCGCCAGCCAGGCGGCCCACAGCAGCACCGCACCGAGCACCAGCCGCAGCGCCACCGGGAGCTGCGGCCAACCGGCCACGCCGGTCTTCAGCGCCTGTGCACCGCCCAGCACCCACAGCCCGCCCGCCAGCCACCAGCACCAGGCCGGCAGCGCAAAGCCCACCGTCCACAGGCAGACGCCGCAGACGGCCGCCAGTGCCGCACCAAAGGCCAGCGCCGGCACGCCGGGACGGCCATTCAGGCGGGACCATTCCCAGCCGCCCGCGGCGATCATCACCAGGGTCAGCAGGGCAAACGGCAGCGGCGTGGACGCAAACAGCGCCGGCAGCAGAACGGCAAGCAGCACAAGGGCTGTGAGGATGCGGGGCAACAGCATGGGCGCGGACCTTTCCGGTGAGGACTCAGGCTTCCTGGACGGCGCCTGCGACGCCAGGCACATTGACACCGCCGAAACGACGGTCGCGCGCCTGGAAGGCCGCAATCGCCTCATCCAGCTGCGCCTCGCCAAATTCCGGCCAGAGGCAGTCGGAGAACACGAACTCGGTATAGGCGGTCTGCCACAGCATGAAGTTGCTGATGCGCAGCTCGCCACCCGTGCGGATGAACAGGTCCGGGTCGGGCGCGTAACTCATCGCCATGTACTCGGACAGCTTGGCTTCAGTCAGCTCCTGCGCCGGCACACCCGCCTCGATGGCCTTGCGGCAGGCCTGGACGATGTCCCAGCGGCCACCGTAATTGAAGGCCACGTTCAGCGTCAGTTTGCTGTTGTGCGCAGTGCTGTTCTCGGCCTCGGCCCAGGCGGCACGCAGCTTGTCGGACACCGCTTCCCGGTCCCCGACGATGCGGATGCGCACGCCCATGGCACCCATGCGGGCCAGATAGCGCGACACCGCGGCCAGCACCAGCCCCATCAGTCCGGAGACTTCGTCGCTGGGGCGCTTCCAGTTCTCGCTGGAGAAGGCGAAGACGGTCAGGTACTCGATCTCACGATCGATGCAGGCCTGCACCACGCGCACCAGCGCGTCCACCCCCTGCTTGTGGCCGAAGAAGCGCGGAAGGAAGCGCTTCTTGGCCCAGCGTCCATTGCCATCCATCACGATGGCGACGTGGCGGGGGACACCCGCCTTCTTGTCTGCACTCACGTCGTGTGGGCTCAGACCGCCATGATTTCGGCTTCCTTCGCCGACACCAGCTTGTCGATCTCGGCGATGACGCGGTCGGTCAGCTTCTGGACTTCGTCCTGGCTGCGACGCTCGTCGTCTTCGGTGATCGTCTTGTCCTTCGTCATCTTCTTGGCCTGCTCGTTCGCATCGCGGCGCAGGTTCCGGACAGCGACCTTGGCGTCTTCGGCAGCACCCTTGACGACCTTGGTCAGGTCGCGGCGGCGCTCTTCCGACAGCGGGGGCATCGGCACGCGGATCAGATCGCCCTGGCTGGAGGGGTTCAGGCCCAGGTCCGATTCACGGATGGCCTTCTCGATCTTCTGGCCCATGCCCTTTTCCCAGGGCTGCACGCTCAGGGTGCGGGCGTCCAGCAGGCTGACGTTGGCCACCTGGGAGATCGGCACCGGCGAGCCGTAGTAGTCCACATGGACCTGGTCCAGGATGCCCGGGTGGGCGCGACCGGTACGGATCTTCTGCAGTTCGTTCTTGAACGCCTCGACGGACTTGGCCATCTTGGCCTCGGCGTTCTTCTTGATGTCGGCGATGCTCATGTTCTTTTCCTCGATCAATGGGGACGGCGGGGCGCCCCTGACGGGCGCCCTGGATCAGTTAACGCGCCGACCCGCTCAGACGTGCACCAGCGTGCCTTCGTCCTCACCCTGCACCACGCGCTTGAGCGCGCCCGGCTTGAAGATGGAGAACACCCGGATGGGCAGCTTCTGGTCCCGGCACAGGGCGAACGCGGTCGCATCCAGCACCTGCAGGTTCTTGCTGATGGCCTCATCAAAGCTGATGCGGCTGTAACGGGTGGCCGTCGGATCCTTCTTGGGATCGGCGGTGTAGACGCCGTCGACCTTGGTGGCCTTCAGCATGATTTCAGCGCCGACTTCGGCGCCACGCAGCGCAGCGGCGGTGTCGGTGGTGAAGAAGGGATTGCCGGTGCCGGCCGCAAAGACCACCACCTTGCCTTCTTCCAGATATTGCAGCGCCTTGGGGCGCACGTAGGGCTCGACCACCTGTTCGATGGCGATGGCGGACATGACACGGGCGGTCATGCCTTCCTGGCGCATCGTGTCGGCCAGGGCCAGGGAGTTCATCACCGTGGCCAGCATGCCCATGTAGTCGGCCGTGGCGCGGTCCATGCCGACCGAGCCGCCCGCAACGCCGCGGAAGATGTTGCCGCCACCGATCACGACGGCGACTTCCACGCCCAGACGGGTGACGTCCTGGATCTCCTGGACCATGCGCACGATGGTGGCGCGATTGATACCGTAGGCGTCGTCCCCCATCAGGGCTTCACCGGAGAGCTTGAGCAGGATGCGTTTGTGCGCGGGCATTGTTACCTCGTCAATACAGCCACTGAAGGCAATGAAGTTGCGCGCGCACAGGCACCATCCGCCTGGCGCAGGCACAAGTGTAAAGGGCGCCCGGGGGCGCCCTTTTGTTTCCGGAGCTTATTGCCCCTTGCTGGCGGCGGCCACCTGGGCAGCCACTTCGGCGGCGAAGTCGTCCACCTTCTTCTCGATGCCTTCGCCCACCACGTACAGGGTGAAGGACTTCACCGTGGTGTTCTTTTCCTTGAGCATCTGAGCGACGGTCTGCTTGCCGTCGGCGGCCTTCACGAAGACCTGGTCCAGCAGCGAGACTTCCTTCAGGAACTTCTGGACCGAACCTTCCACCATCTTGGTGACGATCTCGGCCGGCTTGCCCGATTCAGCCGCCTTTTCGGTGGCGATCTTGCGTTCCTTCTCGACCAGCTCGGCCGGCACTTCGGCCGACGACAGGGCGGCCGGCTTCATGGCGGCCACGTGCATGGCGACGTCTTTGGCGGCGACTTCATCACCGTCGAACTCGACCATCACGCCGATGCGGGTGCCGTGCAGGTAGGAGGTCAGCTTGGCGCCGGAAGCGTAACGCTTGAAGCGGCGGATGGTCATGTTCTCGCCGATCTTGCCGATCAGGCCCTTGCGAACATCTTCCACCGTCGGGCCAAAGCCTTCCTGCGACAGCGGCAGGGCGGACAGGGCGTCCACATCCGCGGGGTTCTTCTCAGCCACCAGACCGGCCAGGGCGTTCACGAAGGCCAGGAAGGCGTCGTTCTTGGAGACGAAGTCGGTTTCGCAGTTGACTTCGATCACGGCACCGGCGCCACCCACCACAGCTGCGGCGACCACGCCTTCAGCGGTGATGCGGGATGCGGCCTTGCCAGCCTTGTTGCCCAGCTTGACACGCAGGATTTCTTCCGCGCGGCCCAGGTCGCCGTCGGCTTCCGTCAGGGCCTTCTTGCACTCCATCATGGGAGCGTCGGTACGGGCGCGCAGCTCGGCGACCATGCTTGCGGTAATTGCTGCCATTTCAATCTCCGTGTGTGGCAGGCCCCGCCCTTCAGGGGAAGCTCGGGCACCTGCGAAATCTTGCTTGGAAAATCGCTTAGAAAAAAGGGGCTGAATCAGCCCCCTGGTCGAACCCTTGCGGGGACGCGGCGATCAAGCGCCTTCGTTCACTTCGACGAATTCGTCGCCTTCAGCGGCGACAGCCTGGACCAGCTCTTGCGTCGAGTTGGCACGGCCTTCCAGCACAGCGTCGGCCACGGCCTTGGCGTACAGGGCCACCGCCTTGGCGGAGTCATCGTTACCGGGGATGACGTAGTCGATGCCTTCGGGGGAGTGGTTGGTGTCCACCACGCCGATGACGGGAATGCCCAGCTTCTTGGCTTCAGCCACGGCAATCTTGTGGTAACCCACGTCGATCACGAACAGCGCGTCCGGCAGAGCAACCATGTCCTGGATGCCGCCGATGTTCTTTTCCAGCTTGGTGATGTCGCGCTGGAACATCAGGGCTTCCTTCTTGATGGAAGGCTGGGTGCCGGCATCCACCTGAGTCTGCATGTCCTTCAGCTTCTTCAGCGAGGTCTTGACCGTCTTGAAGTTGGTCAGCGTGCCGCCCAGCCAACGCTGGTTCACGCTCGGCACGCCAGCGCGTGCGGCTTCTTCAGCGACGATGTCGCGCGCCTGGCGCTTGGTGCCCACCATCAGGATGGTGCCGCGCTTGGACGACAGCTGGCGCACGAACTTCAGGGCTTCCTCGAACGCGGGCAGCGTCTTTTCGAGGTTGATGATGTGGATCTTGTTGCGATGGCCGTAGATATACGGGGCCATCTTGGGGTTCCAGAAGCGGGTTTGGTGACCAAAGTGGACGCCTGCTTCCAGCATCTCGCGCATCGTGACGGACATGAAGTAACTCCGAAGGTTGTTTCTGGAACCCGGCACGAATCGCAGGACAAGACCTGCAACACCTCGTGGACGGCACCAGCACCTCAAGCGATGGACGATTGAGCGCTGACGCTGCCTGTCATCACTGACGTTCACCCTGGATGCGCTGTAGAGAAGCACCCTCGAATGAGCCAGCAACTGCCGGATTCGCGAATTTGCGATGTGACGTGTCGCGCAGAACCCATTTCTGTGCATTCAGCGTCGCCACCGCGTTTTTGCCGGGCGTGTCAGCTCGCCTTTCAGCAAGCTTCAGCCTGCATTTCAGCAAGCTGCATCGGCCAGCCGCCCCATGAAGGCTTCGCGCTCTCAGGAGGTGACCTTGGCAAAAACCCGAAGAGTATAACCCGGAATCCGGCCTCTTTCGAGCGCAGGGCGCAGCCCGGGCTCCACCCGGCAGGACAACATCGAAAGACCGCCGTTGGGGCACTTGGGAACTTGATGTATCAGACGTGACTGAAGTGCAACATTGACCCACCAAGATTGGCGGCGACCTGTCCGCGCCCTGGCACCATGAGCGCCGCGCGTAAGACAGCCCGCTGCGCAACCCTGATTTTCCCCGAGGCTTTCCCTGACAAGAACAACATGACGCACGCCCTTGCTGGCCTGGTTCCGCCCCCTCCCCCGCCCCTCCGATGGGCGCTGGACGCCTTGCTGACGCACCAGGGCTCTGTCCTGGCGCACGCCTCCCCGCACCGCCCCCAATGCGGCGGATCGCCCTGCCGGCAGGAGGGCCACTGAGATGCGGGTCGCCATCATCGGGGCCGGCCTGGCCGGCGTCACCACCGCCTACGAACTGGCGCGCCAGGGCCACGAGGTGCAGGTCTTTGAGAAGGACACCAGCGTGGCCACCGGGGCCAGCTTTGCCCCGCCCGGCCTGATCGCCCCGGCCCTGCTCGCCGCCCGTCCGCCCGCCCGCATGGCCTGGCGGGGCGCGCCACGGCAACTCGGCTGGCGATGGGCGCACTGGCGCGCACGCCGCGCCAGCGACAGGCACGCCCTGCCCGTCCCTGCCGCCGTCCTGCAACTGGCCACCCAGGGCCAGGCGCTCATGGCCGACTGGCGTCAGGCGCTGCAGCTGGAGGTGGAACAGCGCAGCGGTGTGACGCTGCTGTGGCGTACCGCCAAGGACTACAAGCAGGCCGCGACCCTGATCGCCCGACTGCAGGCGGCTCAGCTGCCTTATCGGGAACTGGATGCAGCGGCCTGTCTCGCGCTGGAGCCCGGCCTCAATCCCGACACCCGGCTGCACGGCGGTTTGCATCTGCCCCAGGACGAATCGGCCAACGCCCGGCAATTCAGCCAGGCGTTGAAGCTGGAAGCGCAGCGCCTGGGGGCCCGTTGGCAGTTCAATGCGGACGTGCTGAAGATTGAGCCGGGGCAGCAGCCGTCGCTCCATCTGGCCACCGGCCCAGCCCAGCGGGTGGACGCCGTGATCGTCTGCGCCGGCAAGGGCGCACCGGCATTGCTGTCGCCGCTGGGGCTGCGGATGCCATGGGGCACGGTGCACACGCACACCCTCACGGCACCGCTGCGCCAGCTGGAAGCGCATCCGGACCTCGGCCCGAGCCATACGGTGATCGACATGGCGCTGGGCGTCAGCATGACGCAGCTCGGCCAACGGGTGCGCATCGGCGGCGGGCAGGAACTGGGCGGCACCGCCGGACAGCCGGGCGCGCCGTCGATGAGCGCGCTGCATCAGGCCGCGCACGACTGGTTCCCGGGCGCCCTGCAGGCCGGCGGACAGCAGCGCTGGAAGGCCTCCCGCCTGCTGCTGCCGGATGAGCTGCCGGTGATCGGCGCCAGCGGCCTGCCAGGGGTCTGGCTGAACGTCGGTCACGGCGAATCGGGATGGGCGCTGTCCGGCGGCGCCGCGCAGTGGCTGGGCGAGCGTCTGGCCGGGCGCGATGGCGGCGTGGATCCGTCGGCACTGGAGGCGAGCCGCCTGCGCTAGAGTCGGCGCATGCGCGCCTTGCTTCCCCCCCAAGAGGCCAGTTGGCCGGTCCACGACATTGCGGCCAGCCGCGCCCTGGAGCAAGACGCCTTGAGGCAACGCCCGGCCCATCAGCTGATCGAGCAGGCCGGCGCGGCGGTGGCCCGACTGGCGCTGGCGCTGGTGCCCCATGGACGTCATGCCGTGGTGCTGGCCGGGCCGGGGAACAACGGGGGCGATGCGCTGATCGCGGCCCGCTGGCTGGCAGCGCGGGGGTGGACGCTGCAGATCTATCGGATCGGGTCGGCACCGCCCGAAGGCAGCGATGCAGCGCACGCGCTGCAGTCCGCCCTGGATGCGGGGCTGACGGTGCATGCCGGACCGCCGCCGGCGGTCACTCGAGCGCGGCCCGCGTCAGGGTTGCCCTCAAAGCAGGACACTGCGCCTGCGAAAGAAGGCACTTCCGAATCAAGCCCCACCTCGTCAGCAGCGGCGGCATTCAATACGACGTCGGCTGTGACCCTGGCGTCCGCATCCACGCCGATTGATCTCTGGATCGACGGTCTGCTCGGGCTGGGTGCCCACCGCCCGCCTGAAGGCGACATCGCCACGGCGATCCGCATCGCCAATGCGCATCCGGCCCCCACCCTCTCGATCGACCTGCCCAGCGGACTGCACGGCGACACCGGACAGGCTTGCGGCGACGACACCATCCGCGCGGACCACACGCTCACGCTGCTCACGCTCAAGCCGGGCCTGCTGACCGGGGAAGGTCGCGCCTACGCCGGCCGAATTTGGTTCGACGATCTTGGCGTTGCCTCTGCGGACGCCAGCGGCCCCACCACGCCTCACCCCACCGCCCCCACCGACCGAGCCGACCACTCTCCTGCCAGCGCGGCTGCACGCCTGGCGGCCCGCTTCATCGGCCTCGACGCACTGACCCACTGGCATCGCGCCCACCCGCGCGGCACCACCAGCCACAAGGGGCGGCAAGGCGATGTGGCGGTGCTCGGCGGCGCGCCGGGCATGCGCGGCGCTGCGTGGCTGGCCGCCACCGCCGCACTGAGCGCCGGCGCAGGCCGCGTGTATGCCGCGCTGCCCGAGGACGACGGACAACCCTGGCCGGCGCGACCGGAGCTGATGCATTGGCCGAAGGATCGATGGCACGAGCCTCATGCCTGGCGCGAGCCGGTCGTGGTGGCGGGCTGCGGCGGCGGGACGGCCCTGCTGCCCTGGCTGGATGCGGTGCTGCACGATGCGCGGCATCTGGTGCTGGATGCCGATGGACTCAATCTGGTGGCCCAGGATGAAGGTTTGTCACGGCGCCTTGCCGCGCGCCGGTCCCATGGCCTGCAAACGGTGCTCACGCCCCATCCCTTGGAGGCGTCGCGCCTGCTGGGCCTGTCGGGCGTGGCGGCGGTGCAGGCGGATCGCCTGGCCTCCGCCCGCGCCCTCGCGGAAAAATTTGACTGCACCGTGGTGCTCAAGGGCTCCGGCAGCGTGATCGCGTCGCCGGGCCACTTGCCCGACATCAACAGCACCGGCTCAGCCGCGCTCGCCACTGCAGGCACAGGTGACGTGCTGGCCGGCTGGACGGGAGGCCTCTGGGCGCAAGCCCGCGACGCCGATCCGCACGAGGTGGCGCGTACCGCCGTGCTGTGGCACGGCGCAGCGGCGCAGCATCACAAAGGCCCGCTGCGCGCGGGCGACCTCATCGAGGCCATGGCAGCACTGCATCGGGATTGAAGGGGCCGGCTTGTTGCAGCACCTCAGGCGCGCCTGAGGTGGACGTCATCCGCCAGTTCAGCTCAAGCTCGTCAGGTCCGCGTCTTCCGCGGCGCCTTCGTGGGAGCGGACGCATTCGCCACCTTGGCCGCTGGACGCTTCGCGCCGCGGGCCGTCCGCTTCGCCGCCTTGACCGGATGCGCCGCCACCGTTTTGGCAGCACGCTCCGCCGTCCGGCGCTCTGCCTTCAGTGCACGATCGACCTTCTCGATGCGTTCGAGCTGCTCCACCGCCGACATCGTCTCCGAGCCGACTTCCGGCGCGCTCACGACCTCAGGCAGCGGCTTGGGCGCACCGCGCTTGCCGCTGCGGCGATCCTGCCGCCGGTTGTCGCCGTGCTTGTCGCGCATCGCGCGCTGCAGCAGCCTGGCTTCGTCCTGCTCGCGCACCAGGCGGAAATCGATCTTGCGACCGTCCAGATCCACGCGGCTGACCTGCACCTGCACCCGCGCACCGGTGGCGTAGCGGATGCCGGTGCGTTCGCCGCGCAGCTCCTGCCGCACTTCGTCGAACTTGAAGTATTCGCCGCCCAGTTCGGTGATGTGGACCAGTCCTTCCACATACAGCGCATCGAGCTGCACAAAGAGGCCGAAGGTCGTCACCGCGCTGACCGTACCGCTGAACTCTTCGCCCAGGTGGTCGCGCATGAAGCGGCACTTCAGCCAGGCTTCCACATCGCGCGAGGCTTCGTCTGCCCGGCGTTCGTTGGCGCTGCAATGGGCGCCGACGATTTCCCAGCGTTCGGCCTCGGTCGAGGCGGTGGCGGGGTTGAGGGTCTTGGTCGGCCGGCCGGGGCGCTTGGGCAGCGGCTTGGCCGCTTCCATCTTGTGCGCGTCCAGCGTGTACTTCTTGTTGGCCAGCAGCGCCTTGATCACCCGGTGCACCAGCAGATCCGGGTAGCGGCGGATCGGGCTGGTGAAGTGGGTGTAGGCCTGATAGGCCAGCCCGAAGTGGCCGGAGTTGGCGGGCGTGTAGATCGCCTGCTGCATCGAGCGAAGCAGCATGGTGTGGATCTGCGTTGCGTCCGGACGTTCCTTGGTCGCCTGGGCGATGGCCTGGTATTCGCCGGGGGCTGGATCGTCGCTGATGCCCATGCCGATGCCCAGTGCCCGCAGGTAGGCCTGCAGGGCGGTGCGCTTCTCGGGGGTCGGGCCTTCGTGCACGCGGAACAGCGACGAATGCTTGCCACCGGCGATGAAGTCGGCGGCGCAGACGTTGGCGGCCAGCATGGCTTCTTCGATCAGGCGGTGCGCTTCGTTGCGGGTGCGCGGCACGATCTTCTCGATGCGGCCGTTGTCGTCGCAGACGATCTGGGTTTCGGTGGTCTCGAAATCCACCGCGCCGCGCTTGGCGCGCTGGGACAGCAGTGCGCGGTAGACCTCATGCAGATGCAGCAGATGCGGCACCAGGTCGCTGCGCTTGGCGGCTTCGGGACCGTGGGTATTGCCCAGGATGGCGGCGACCTCGGTATAGGTCAGCCGTGCATGGGAATTGATGACTGCGGGGAAGAACTGGTAGGCCTGCACCTCACCGGCTTCATCCACGAGCATGTCGCAGACCATGGACAGGCGGTCCTGGTCCGGATTGAGCGAGCACAGGCCGTTGGAGAGCTTCTCCGGCAGCATCGGGATGACGCGGCGGGGGAAGTAGACGGAGGTGGCGCGTTCGTAGGCGTCGCGGTCCAGCGCTTCGCCGGGCTTCACGTAGTGGCTCACGTCGGCGATGGCGACCAGCAGGCGCCAGCCCTTGAAGGCATTCTTGCCGCGGCCTTGCTTGTGGGGTTCGCAGTAGACGGCGTCGTCGAAGTCGCGGGCGTCTTCCCCGTCGATGGTGACCAGGGCCACGTCGCGCAGGTCGACGCGATTCTTCATGTCGACGGCCCGGACCTTGTCGGGCAGCTTGGCGGCCTGGGCGAGCGTGTCGGCGCTGAAGGCGTGGGGCACCTCGTACTTGCGGACCGCGATCTCGATTTCCATGCCGGGGTCGTCGATCTCGCCCAGCACCTCGGTCACGCGACCGACGGGTTGGGAGTAGAGGGACGGTGGTTCGGTCAGTTCGACGGCGACGATCTGGCCGGCGGTGGCGTTGGCAATCGCGTTTTTGGGGACGAGGATGTCCTGCCCGTAGCGTTTGTCTTCCGGGGCGACGAGCCAGATGCCGGACTCCAGCAGGAGGCGGCCGATGATGGGCTTCTTGCGACGCTCCAGGATTTCGAGCACGCGGCCTTCGGGGCGGTTGCGCTTGTCGAAGCGCACCACGCGCACGCGCAGTCGGTCGCCGTGCATCACGGCATGCATTTCCTGGGAGGACAGGTAGACATCGGGCTGGCCGTCATCCGGCATCAGGAACCCGTGGCCATCGCGATGGCCTTGTACTGTCCCTTCGACTTCGCCCATCAATTGATTTGGCGATTGCGAGCTTGCGTTCTTGAAGTTTTTGATAGTATGATCCTTGTCTTTCCTGAAACGCAAAAGCGCTTCTCGAGAGCTTGGTGACTAGGATACCTTAGGTTCAAGCATGACGCCACGAGTTGGCCATGACTGATTCATGACTGAGGTCCGTTCTAGAGTGCAGCAGGCTTTTGAATGAGATTGTGCTTTTGATGCCTGACCCGGTGCGGGTTCATCTGTTGATGAGTCGATTGAGATTAGATCGACTCGACTGAGATGGACGGTGTTACTGAGGTGGGGACCTTGCCCAGGTGGCGGAATTGGTAGACGCACTAGTTTCAGGTACTAGCGGGTAACTCCGTGGAGGTTCGAGTCCTCTCCTGGGCACCAAATTCAAAAAGGGTCAGCATGCGCTGACCCTTTTTTCATTTTGCGCCCAGCAAGTGAAGTCCCGTGGACTTCACGGGAGGACCCGAATGGTTTTGACCGCACGGCCAAAACCGGCGTCGCGCTTGCGTGACCGAGTCCTCTCCGCTTGCCTCACCCACCCTTTTAGCCCGCCCAACAAAAAAGCGACCCACAGGTCGCTTTTCTTCGTTCGCGTGCCCGCCTCCATGCGGCGCCAGCAAAGCGCATCAACTCGACGGCATACGCAGCGAATCACTGCACCGCGCCCCATCTTTAGGCGCGCGCAGCGCCGCCGCCCTTCCAGCGGAGCGCGCGGATCTGGCTTTGCCAGTCCGCCACGCTCGCCCCCCGGTGGGGGGGCCGGCGTCAGCCGGTAGGGGGAGGAGCCAACCCCGGGGGCCGGCGTCAGCCGGTAGGGGGCGGAGCCTTAAATCGCGAATTTCTTGGCCAAGGCGTCCGGACGCAGCGAATCGTAGTCCTCGAACGGCTGATGAATCCACGGGCTCGTGGTCAGCAGTTCAACGTAATAGTCCGGCGTATACGTCGACACATTCTTCGTCCAGATCACTGCCGAGCGCAGTTCCTGAATCGCCGGCATGCCGCGCAGACGCTCCACCACCGCCTTCAGCGTCACACCCGAATCCGCCAGATCATCCACCAGCAGCACACGGCCTGCCAGCTCGCCCTTGGGCATGGTGATGTACTTGGCAATATCCAGGCGCCCCTGGATCGTCCCGGCTTCCGCGCGGTACGAGCTGGTGGACATGATGCCCAGCGGCTTGTCGAACACGCGCGACAGCACATCGCCCGGACGCATGCCGCCACGGGCCAGACACAGGATCTGATCGAATTCCCAGCCCGAGGCGTGCACCTTCAATGCCAGGCGTTCGATCAGCAAGTGGTATTCATCCCACGACACATACAGATGCTTGCCGTCGTCGGTCAACATGGGGAAGGCTCCTCAGGAAAGAAACAGGTAGGGGTCAACAAAACGGCCATCAGGCCTTGAACGGGTGCTGCAGCAGGATGGTGTGGTCCCGATCCGGACCGGTGGACACCATGGCGATCGGCGCACCGATCACCTCTTCCACACGCTTCAGGTAGGAGCGGGCATTGGCCGGCAGCGCATCCCAGGAGGTCACGCCGAAGGTGCTCTCGGTCCAGCCCGGGAACACTTCATAGATGGGCTTGCAGGCCAGGATGTCGTCGGCATCCAGCGGCAGGATGTCGATGCGCTCGCCGTGCAGCTCGTAGCCCACGCACATGTTCACTTCCTTCAGGCCGTCCAGCACATCCAGCTTGGTCAGGCACAGGCCCGTGATGCCGTTGATGATGATGGAGCGCTTGAGCGCAGCCGCATCCAGCCAGCCGCAGCGACGGGCACGGCCGGTGACGGTGCCGCGCTCCTGACCGACGGTGGACAGGTGGTGGCCGACGGTGCCCGGGTTCTCCCAGTCCAGCTCGGTCGGGAACGGACCCGAACCCACGCGGGTGGCATAGGCCTTGGTGATGCCCAGCATGTAATGCAGCATCTGCGGACCCACCCCCGCACCAGCGGCGGCATTGCCAGCCACGCAGTTGCTGGAGGTGACATACGGATAGGTGCCGTGGTCGATGTCCAGCAGCGTGCCTTGTGCACCTTCGAACAGGATGTTGTGGCCGGCCTGATGCGCCTTGTGGAGCATGTAGCCCACGTCCGCCATCATCGGCTTGATCTGCGGCGCCAGGGACATGGCGTGGTCGAAGATCGGCTGGAAGTCCAGCGGCTTCGAATTCAGATAACCGGACAGCGCCACGTTGTGCAGGTCCAGCAGTTCTTTCAGCTTCTTGGCGAAACGCTCCGGATGCTTCAGGTCCTGCACGCGCAGGGCACGGCGGGCCACCTTGTCTTCATACGCGGGGCCGATGCCCTTGCCGGTGGTGCCGATCTTGCCGCTGCCGCTGCTTTCACGCAGCGCTTCACGGGCACGGTCCACTTCGACGTGGAAGGGCAGGATCAGCGGGCAGGACTCGCTGATGAACAGGCGCGAACGCACTTCGACACCGGCCTTTTCCAGGCGCTCGATCTCAGACAGCAGGTGGGTCGGGTCCAGCACCACACCGTTGCCGATATAGCAGGCGACGCCGTCGCGCATGATGCCCGAGGGGATCAGCTGCAGCGCCGTCTTCACGCCCTTGATCACCAGCGTGTGGCCGGCGTTGTGGCCGCCCTGGAAACGCACCACGCCTTCGGCGTGATCGGTCAGCCAGTCCACGACCTTGCCCTTGCCCTCGTCACCCCACTGGGTGCCGACGACCACCACGTTGCGGCCGCGCGCGATCTCAGTGCTTTGCATGTTGTTCATCCGATCAAAGAGGTTGTTGGCGGGGGCGAGGCTTACAGCGCTCGCAGCACCCATTGACCGCTGGTGTTCACCAGCTCGCGGTCGCATTCGAATTCGTCGTTTTCGTGCTCGTGGCCGGGCAGCACACACACCACGGTCTCGCCCTGCTCCCGCAGGCGGCGCACCGCGGCGCGCAGGTCCGGCGCCACGCCCCAGGGCGCCCGCACCGCCGCCCGGAGCTGGGTGGCGGGAATCAGGCCCACGAGGGTCTTGAGGTCCAGACTGAAGCCGACCGCCGGACGACGACGGCCGAAGACGGCCCCCACTTCGTCATAACGGCCGCCCCGCAGGACGGCATCGCTGCAGCCCTGGGCGTACAGCGCGAAACGCACGCCGCTGTAGTAGGCATATCCGGGCAGGTCGGCCAGGTCCAGGCCGATGCGCAGTTCCGGATGGGTGGCGCGCAGGTGGCGCACCAGCCAGTCCAGATCGTCGAGCGCCGCGGTGATGAGCGGGTGACGGGGCAGGCGTTCGCGAGCCTGGGCCAGCAGCCCGACGTCGCCATACAGACCCAGCAGGGTCTGCAGGCCGTCGATCACCGACGCCGGCAGTTCCCCGGCGAAGGAGGCGACACCGCCGGCATCCTTGGCCCCCATCGCCTCGACCAGGACCGCGAGGCGTTCCTCGCTCAGGCGATGGTCGCCCAGCACGCCGCGCACGAGGCGGGCGTCGCCCAGGTCCAGGGTGAAGTCGGTCAGGCCGGCACGATGCAGCGCATCCAGCGCGAGCTCCTGCACTTCCAGGTCGGCTTCCAGGCCGGCATGGCCGTAGATCTCGACGCCGAACTGCAGCGGTTCACGGGTGGCGGTGAGACCTTCCGCGCGGGTGTGCAGCACCGGGCCGCAGTAGCACAGCCGGGTCACGCCTTCGCGGTTCAGCAGATGGGCATCGATGCGTGCCACCTGCGGCGTGGTGTCCGCCCGCAGGCCGAGACTACGGCCGGAGAGCTGGTCCACCAGCTTGAAGGTCATCAGGTCCAGTGCCTGGCCGGTACCCGACAGCAGCGAGTCCAGGTGCTCCAACATGGGAGGCATCACCAGCTCGCAACCGTAGGTCCGGGCCATATCCAGCAGGTCGCGACGCAGTTCTTCGATGCGGCGGGCCTGGGAGGGCAGGACGTCAGCAATGTGCTCGGGCAGCAGCCAAGCAGAGGCCATGGACGTTCAGGGAGGGGTTAAAAACGGCATTGTACCGGGGTCGCGCGTCGCCGGCGCTGCTGAACGCACGAGCAAGGGTCCCCCACCCCGTCGGCCGGTATGCCGACGGCGGTAATTCGCCACGTTTGGGGCCGTGGCGGTGCCTAGCTGGCCGCCCAGGCCAGCAGCACCAGTCCGCATCCGACGCTCGCGAGACCGATGAAGCGCAATTGACCGTCGCTCATCGCCAGCAGGCGGGTGAACATCTCCCGCCAGGCGGAAGGATGGAGCAAAGGCATCAGCCCTTCTGCCACCAGGAGCAGGGCCACCGCCGCCAACCAGGTCGAGCCGTCCATGAAACGAGACAGGCGCCTTTCGGCGCCTGTGTGTGCTGCTTATTTCTTGGGGGAAGCGGCCGGGGCGTTGCCGCCGCCGGCGCCCCGCATCGCCTTGAAGAAGTCAGACGAGGGGTCCACCACGATCATGTCGCTCTTCTTGCGGAACGACGCGCGGTAGGCCTCCAGCGACCGATAGAACTGGGCGAAGTTGGGGTCCCTGCCGAAGGCCTCGGCATACAGGGCCGACGCCTTGGCATCACCTTCACCCATGATCTTCTGCGCGTCGCGATAGGCCTCGGCCAGGATGATGTCCTGCTGCTTGTCAGCATCCGCCTTGATCTTTTCGCCTTCGGCACCGCCGGTGGCACGCAGTTCATTGGCCACGCGGATGCGTTCCGACTTCATGCGGTTGTAGACGGCTTCGGTGATGGTCGGCGAGAAGTCCACGCGCTTGACGCGCACGTCCACGATTTCGATGCCGAACTGCCGGGCTTCTTCTTCCAGGCGCTTGCGCACATCGGTCATGACCTTTTCGCGCTCGGTGGCCAGGACGGCCCGGACGGTGCGGCGGGTCACTTCCTCGTTCAGCGCGGCCTGCACGATCGGGCTGAGCCGGTTGTCCAGGTTGCGCATGGAGGTGCCGCTGTTGCGGATGAACTGCTTGGCATCCACGATGCGCCACTTCACCAGCCAGTCGATGACCAGGCTCTTCTTTTCAGCGGTGAAGATGGGACGGGTGTCGGGGCTGTCCAGGGTCTGGATGCGGCGGTCCAGGAAGATCACGTTCTGCAGCGGGGGCGGCAGCTTGAACTTCAGGCCCGGCTCGGTGACCACTTCCTTGATCTCACCCAGCGAATAGACGACGGCAAACTGACGCTGATCCACCACGAACAGGGTGGAACTGGCCACCATGAAGAGGATCAGCAGGCCGAGGACGACGGAAACGATGCGGTTCATTGTCTGAGTCTCCCCTTCGATCAGCGGCTGTCGCGGTCACGGCTGCGCAGGTTGTCCCGCGAGCGGTTGTCCGGCGTGAGCATGGTGCTGCCACTGGTGGTCGGATCCTGCGGGGTCACCGCGCTCGGCGCGCTGCTGGTGACGCTGGAGTTCCCCGCGCCCTGCTGCTGGACCAGCTTGTCCAGCGGCAAATACAGCAGGTTGGAGTTGTTGCGGCTGTCCACCATCACCTTGGTGACGTTGGAGTAGATGTCGCGCATGGCGTCGATATAGAGACGGTCGCGGGTCACGCCCGGGGCCTTCTGGTATTCGGTCAGCACGCTGCGGAAACGATCGGCATCACCCTCGGCGGTGGAGACCACCTTGGCCCGATAGGCTTCGGCTTCTTCACGCACGCGGGCCGCCTGGCCCTGGGCCGTCGGGATGACCTTGTTGGCGTAGGCTTCGCCTTCGTTCTTCAGGCGCTCGCGGTCCGAATTGGCGCGGAAGGCATCGTCGAAGGCGGCCTGCACCGGCTCCGGCGGTTGCACGCCGTTGACGTTGACGCTGACGATCTGGATGCCGGTCTTCAGACGGTCCAGCTGCGCCTGGATGGACTTGCTCAGGTCCACCGCGATGGCGTCGCGCTGCTCGTACAGCACTGAATCCATGCTGCTGCGGCCGACGATCTCCCGCACGGCGGACTCGGAGGCCTGCACCACCGCCTGGTCGGCGTCCACGTTCTCGAAGAGGAACTCGCGCGAATCCTTCAGGCGGTATTGCACCGTGAAGCGGATGTCCACGATGTTCTCGTCCTGCGTCAGCATGGACGAGTCCTTCAAGCCGCCGGACGTGCCCTGGCTGTGGCCGATTTCCTTCGACTGCAGCTGGGTGAAGGACACCACCTCATGCGCCTGGAACGGATACGGCAGGCGGTACTGGATGCCGGCGTCCACCGTGCGGCTGTACTTGCCGAACGAGGTGATCACGCCCTGCTGACCTTCCTGGACGATGAAGACGCCGCTGGCCAGCCAGCCGAGCAGCACCACACCGATCACCAGGCCAACGCCGATGCCGGCACCGCGCATGTCCGGCTGCAGGTTGTTGCCACCGCCGCCGCTGTTGCCGTTGTTGCCGTCATTGCCGCCGCGGCCGCCGAACAGGCGGGAGAGCTTGCGGTTGAAGTCGCGCCACAGCTCGTCCAGATCCGGCGGGCCTTCATTGCGGCCGTTGCTCATCCACAGCCCCACCCACTGGCGCAGGCGCCCTCCGATGCGGGAGCCTCCCTGGGGCGTCCGGCCGTGGCCGGCGGGCATGCTGTTGTGTTGGTTCATACGCATCCTGGTGAGGAAGTCTTGTTGCAAGTATCGGGCATCCCAGCCGTCATTCCCCTGGATCATGCCCTGAAGCGTCCTTCGGTGCGGGGAGATCCTGGGTCAGGTCTTGCGGAAGCTCGTCGCTCTTGAAATCGGCATCCCAGTTTTCGGGTACGGAAGGATCGCGCTCGGCCACGGGGGCCGCCTGCATCAGCGAAGCGATTCGCGCACGCAGCAGGTCCAGCCCTTCGCCGCCCGCGGCGCTGACGAAGATGCGGGGCAGACGCTGCCCCCCATGCTCGCCGCCCAGGCGGGGCAGCCAGTCCTGCAGCTCGCGCGGACGCTGGGTCGGTTCCAGCAGATCCAGCTTGTTGTAGACCAGGATCTGCGGAATGTGCTGCGCGCCGATTTCGGCCAGCACCCGCTCCACTTCTTCCATCTGCTCGGTCAGCACCGGGCTGGCCGCGTCCACCACATGCAGCAGCAGATCGGCATCGGCGGCTTCCTGCAGCGTGGCCTTGAAAGCCTCCACCAGCTTGTGCGGCAGATCGCGGATGAAGCCCACGGTGTCGGACAGGGAGACGCTGCTGCCCGCCTCTTCGAGGTAGAGCGAACGGGTCGTGGTGTCCAGCGTGGCGAAGAGCTGGTTGGCGGCGTAGGTGCGGGCCTTGGTCAGCGCATTGAAGAGCGTGCTCTTGCCCGCGTTGGTGTAGCCCACCAGCGAGACGCGGAACACGCCATTGCGGGCGCGGGCGCGGCGCTGGGTGCTGCGCTGGCGCTCGACCTTCTTCAGCCGCTCCTTGATGGTCTTGATCCGGTCGTCGATCATCCGACGGTCCAGCTCGATCTGACGCTCGCCAGGGCCGCCGCGCATGCCAATGCCGCCGCTCTGACGCTCCAGGTGGCTCCAGCGCCGCACCAGGCGGGTGGCCAGGTATTGCAGACGCGCCAGCTCCACCTGCAGCTTGCCCTCGAAGCTCTGCGCCCGTGCGGCGAAGATTTCCAGGATGAGCGCGGTGCGGTCCGCCACCGGCACGCCCAGATGGCGCTCCAGATTGCGTTGCTGGGCGGGGGAAATGGCCTGGTCGAAGAGGACGGTGTGGGCGCCGTGCGCCTGCACCATCAGCTTGATTTCGTCGGCTTTGCCGGACCCGACAAAAAGCGCCGCGTCAGGCGCCTTGCGTTTGGCCACGATGCGGGCCACGGGCGTGTCGCCGGCGGATTCGGCCAGCAGGGCGAGTTCGTCGAGGGTCGGATCGAAGGGCTCACCGCGGCCCAGGTCGACGCCCACCAAAATGGCGCGCGCCGCCTCGGGGGGCGGCGACTGATGAGTTGGATCTTGGCTGTTCAAGATGGATGTGTGGGGGGCCTCGTCCGGACGGCGTTCAAAAACCCATGCAACGATTGATGCATGTTCACCCTACATGGGGGCGGACGACGTCCAATCAAGGCCCGCATCAGACTGGCCCGAAGGCCGCCTGAATTAGTTGGCTTCGCCGCCGTCGCCGGCGTGGAAGTTCACGGCACGGCCGGGCACCACCGTCGAGATGGCATGCTTGTAGACCATCTGCGTGACCGTATTGCGCAGCAGCACCACGTATTGGTCAAAGGACTCAATATGGCCTTGCAGCTTGATGCCGTTGACCAGATAGATGGACACCGGCACATGCTCCTTGCGCAGCAGGTTCAGGAAGGGGTCTTGCAAGAGTTGTCCTTTGTTACTCACGATATGCTCCGTGTTGTGAGAGGGGGAGAAGGTGTTGGAACCCGGACCTTATCACAGCCCCGGGTTTCCCCGGACCGGCGGTGAATCAGGTTTCGTCTGCAAACGGGTTCTTGGAGGAGCGCATTTCGATGCGCATCGGTGTCCCGACCAGCTTGTAGTGATCGCGGATGCGGCCTTCGAGATAGCGTTTGTAGACGTCGCTGACATGCTCCAGCGAATTGCCGTGGATCACCACGATCGGGGGGTTCATGCCCCCTTGGTGGGCATAACGCAGCTTCGGACGGAAGGTGCCCGACCGCTTGGGTTGCTGATGCTCGACGGCCTCGTGCACGAGACGGGTCAGCACCGGCGTGGTCATCTTGCGGTAGGCCGATGAGTAGGCGTCCGCCAGCGCCTTCCACAGCGGGCCCAGGCCCTGGCGCTTGAGCGCCGAGATGTGCAGGATGGGCGCGAAGCGCAAAAAGCCCAGACGGGTCTGGATCTGCCGCTCCAGCGTCTCACGCTGATAGCTGTCCACCGCATCCCATTTGTTGATGGCCACCACCACCGCCCGTCCGCTTTCGAGGATGTAGCCGGCGATATGGGCGTCCTGGTCGGACACCCCCTGGGTGGCATCGATCAGCAGCAACACGACGTTGGCATCGGCAATCGCCTGCAGCGTCTTGACCACCGAGAACTTCTCGATGGCTTCAAAGACACGGCCCTTGCGACGCAGGCCGGCGGTGTCGATCAGCTTGAACTTCTGGCCGTTGCGCTCGAAGTCGACGCTGATGGCGTCCCGCGTGGTGCCGGGCATGTCGAACGCCACGAGGCGCTCTTCCCCCAGCCAGGTGTTGATCAGCGTGCTCTTGCCGACGTTGGGACGGCCGGCTACCGCCAGGCGGATGACCTGCGGCTTGTCCGCCTCTTCCGCATCGAAAGGATCTTCTTCTTCCGGCTCGAAGCCTTCGAGCGCGGCTTCCAGCAGACTGCGGATGCCCTGGCCGTGCGCCGCGGAGATCGGGTGGGGTTCGCCCATGCCGAGTTCATGGAACTCGGCCAGCAGGGGCGAGTCCGCCATGCCTTCGGCCTTGTTCACCGCCACCAGCACCCGCTTGTTGCACTGGCGCAGGTAGCGGGCGATGTCCTGGTCCTGGCCGGACAGGCCGTTGCGCACGTCCAGCACGAAGATGACGGTATCCGCCTCGGCCACGGCCTGGCGCGTCTGCTTCGCCATTTCCTTGACGATGCCGGTCGAGCTGTCCGGCTCGAAGCCGCCGGTATCGACGACGATGTAATCGCGATCGCCCAGGCGGCCGTCGCCGTAGTGGCGGTCGCGGGTGAGGCCGGCAAAGTCCGCGACGATGGCGTCACGGCTCTTGGTCAGCCGGTTGAACAGCGTGGACTTGCCCACATTGGGGCGGCCCACCAGGGCAATCACTGGTTTCATCAATCAATCAATCGAGGCGCAACGCAAACAGTTTGCCGTTGCGGGTGGCGATCAGCACGACATTGCCCAGGCGCACGGGCGCTGCCGCCACGCCGGAGCTGTCGGTGGACAGACGCTGAATCGTCTGGCCCTTGTCGCGGGAGAGGAAGTGCACATAGCCTTCGCTGTCGCCGAAGAGGACCGCTTTGTCGGTCACCAGCGGCGCGCTGAGCTTGCGATTCAGGAATTGGTCGGACGTCCAGATCACATCGCCGGTGGGGGTGCCCCAGGCGGAGATGCGGTCGGAGCCATCGGCGGCGACGGTCATCACCGCATCGGTGCTGACGCCACGGGTGCCGCCGACGGTGCGGGTCCACAGGGCATTGCCGCGGTCGGCATTGATACAGCCGACGGCCGACTGGAAGGCACGGGCGCAGAAGGTGGCGTTGTCACGCCCCATCGGACCGACCAGGTCGGCCAGGCGCTCGACCTCATTGGTGCCGCGTGGGTTGGAGACGGTGGCTTCCCACTGCAGCGTGCCGCGCAGCGGATCGACACCGGCCAGGCGCGGGCCCTGCCCCACCAGCAGCGTGTTCTGATAGGCGCCCAGCACGCCTGGTTGCTGCAGCGTCAGCGGCTCGCCGGGGCGGCGCAATTCCCAAAGCTTGCGGCCGTCCAGCGCGTCATAGGCCTGCACCATGCGGTCCAGGGTGAGCACAAACACCCGCTCACCGGCCACGAATGGCGCGGTGATGACCGGCACGGTCAGGGTCTTGCGCCACAGGATCTTGCTGCCTTCGTTGACCACGAGTTCGTTGTCGCGGTTGACCGCAGCAGCAAAGCGGCCGTCACTGCCGACGCCGGCATTCATGCCCTTGCCGATCTCGACCCGCCACAGCACATTGCCGGTGTCCGCGGCCAGCGCGGTCACGACGCCGTCGGAGTCACCCACCACGAACTGGTTGTTCACGGCGGTGATCGAGAGCGGGAACTTGACGCTGTCGACCCGTGCTTCCCAGCCCACCCGCACGTTCAGCGCGGGAGTGAAGGTTTCCAGCGGGGCCGGCTTGGCTTCCTTGGAGCTGCTGAACAGCGAGCAGGCCCCCAGCACCGCCGCGGTGCCGATGACCACGGCCACGCGGGTCAGCGAAAGGAGTCGGCGGCTCATTGAGCAGCCTCCTTGTCGGCATCCACGGCCACACCCAGGCTGGCCAGCTTCATTTCCACCATGCGGCGGTAATCCAGCTGCTTGTCCATGCCGTCATAGGCCTTCTTGAATTCGGTCTTGGCCTGGTCAGGCTTGCTCTGCAGCAGGGCGATGTCGCCGCGGCGGTCGGCCACCAGCGGCGCGAAGTCGGCACCCTTGACGGACTCCAGCGTCTTCAGCGCTTCGTCCAGCTGCTTGGCGTCCATCTGCATGGCGGCCAGGCGCAGGCGGGCGACGTCGGCATAGGCTTCATCGCTGGCGTTGGCGGCGGCCCAGTTCAGCGAGGCCCTGGCTTCATCGGTCTTGCCCTTGTCCAGCTGCAGCTTGGCCGTCAGCAGGGCGCCCTGCGCGGCATAGGCGGTGGACGAATAATTCTTCTGCAGTTGCACCCACAGACCCTGACCCGCGTTGAGGTCACCCGTCTTCACCGCCTGCTCCAGCTGGGTGAACAGCACCGACGCCTCGGCCGCCTTGTTGCGCTGCCAGAGGTTCCAGCCCGTCCAGCCGGCGTAGCCCAGCAGGCACACGGTCAGCACCCACACAATGGGATTGCCCCAGCGCTGCCAGAACGCCTTGAGCTGCTCCAACTGTTCCTGTTCTTCGAGATCGAGATGAGACGCCATGAGAGAGAGGGGGTCGGTTGAGTGTGCAAGAGCCGCGATTATGCGGTGCGGAGTTCGCCAGCCCAGTCAGCGATTTGGTAAAGCGACCGGGTGACCTGTTCGCCGCCTTCGGCGCGCAGCGGCTTGACCGCCACTTCGCCGCGGGCGAGCTCGTCCTGGCCGAAGATCAGCGCGAAGCGGGCGCCGGAGCCGTCCGCCTTCTTGAACTGGGACTTCATGCTGCCCTGCCCCGGGTGCATCACGACGGACACACCGGCGGCGCGCAGCGCTTCCAGGGCCACCATGACCTGGGGCAATCCGTCCGCAGACGGGATGACGGCGTAGGCGTCCGGCGCAGGCGAGGCCGGCAGCGTGCCGACTTCTTCCAGCAGCAGCAGCATCCGCTCCATGCCCATGCCGAAGCCGACCGCCGGGGACGGCTTGCCGCCCAGCTGCTCGATCAGGTAGTCATACCGGCCGCCGCCGCAGATGGTGCCTTGCGAGCCGAGGCGGGTGGTGACCCATTCGAAGACGGTCAGGTTGTAGTAGTCCAGGCCGCGCACCAGGCGGGGATTGATGCGGTAGCTCACGCCGGCGGCGTCCAGGATGGCCTTGACGCCATTGAAGTGAGCCAGCGACGCTTCGCCCAGGAAGTCCAGCAGACGCGGCGCGTTGTTGGCCATGTCCTGAAGTGCCGGATTCTTCGTGTCCAGCACCCGCAGCGGATTGGTGTGCAGGCGGCGCTTGCCGTCTTCATCCAGCAGGTCTTCATGCTGCTGCAGATACTGGATCAGCGCTTCGCGGTGGGCGCGGCGCTCGTCCGGCTGGCCCAGGCAGTTCAGCTCCAGCTCGAAGTGATCGCCCTGCTTCAGGCCCAGCTCGCGCAACAGGCGGCTGCCCATGAGGATGACTTCGGCGTCCACGTCGGGGCCGGAGAAACCGAGCGCTTCCACGCCCATCTGGTGGAACTGGCGGTACCGGCCCTTCTGCGGCTTCTCCCGGCGGAACATCGGGCCAAAGTAGTACAGACGCCGACCGGAGTCGCGCAGGAAGGAGTGCTCCATCATGGCGCGCACGACGCCCGCGGTCATCTCGGGGCGCAGGGCCAGATGCTCGGCCTGGCCGTTCTTGTCCGCACGGTCTTCGAAGGCATACATCTCCTTCTCGACGATGTCGGTCACCTCCCCGATGCCGCGCACGAACAGGGCGGTCGGCTCGACGATGGGGGTGCGCACGTTCTGGTAGCCATAACGCTGCAGCACGCCGCGCATCAGGCCTTCCAGCCATTCCCAGCGCGCCGATTCCGGCGGCAGGATGTCATTCATGCCCTTGACGGCTTGCAGGGGCGGGAGCTTCTTCACGTCTGTCATTGCGGGCGCGGCCTCACTGGCCGCCGAAACGTTTTTCGATGTAGTTTTCGACCAGGGCGTGGAATTCGCTGGCGATGTTCTCACCGCGCAGGGTGAGCGCCTTCTGGCCGTCGATGAAGACCGGCGCGGCCGGGGCTTCGCCGGTGCCCGGCAGGCTGATGCCGATGTCGGCATGCTTGCTCTCGCCGGGGCCGTTGACGATGCAGCCCATCACCGCGACCTTCATGTTCTCGACACCCGGATACTTGCCGCGCCAGATGGGCATCTGGGCGCGCAGGAAGTCGTCGATCTGCTTGGCCAGTTCCTGGAAGGTGGTGCTGGTGGTGCGACCACAGCCCGGGCATGCGGTGACGCTCGGGTTGAAGGCGCGCAGGCCCAGCGACTGCAGGATCTCCAGCGCCACCACCACTTCCTGGGTGCGGGACTCTCCCGGCTGCGGCGTCAGCGACACGCGGATGGTGTCTCCGATGCCCTCTTGCAGCAGCACCGACAGCGCGGCGGCGGAGGCCACCGTGCCCTTGGTGCCCATGCCGGCCTCGGTCAGGCCCAGGTGCAGCGCGTAGTCGCAGCGGCGGGACAGGGCGCGGTAGACCGAGATCAGGTCCTGCACGCCGCTGACCTTGCAGCTGATGATGATGTTGTCCGGATTCATGCCCAGCTCGCGGGCATAGGTGGCGGAGCTCAGCGCCGACTGGATCAGCGCCTGGTACATCACCTGCTTGCCGTCCCAGGGGTCGGCACGGCGGGCGTTGTCGTCCATCATCTGGGCCAGCAGTTCCTGGTCCAGGCTGCCCCAGTTCACGCCGATGCGCACGACCTTGTCGTACTTCACCGCCGCTTCGATCATCTGGGCGAACTGACGGTCCTTCTTGTCGCCCTTGCCCACATTGCCGGGGTTGATCCGGTACTTGCTGAGCGCCTGCGCCATGGCCGGATGCTCGGTGAGCAGGCGGTGGCCGTTGTAGTGGAAGTCACCCACCAGCGGGACGTGGATGCCCATGCGGTCCAGCTGATCGCGGATGTGGGGCACCGCATCGGCGGCTTCGGGGGTGTTGACGGTGATGCGCACCAGCTCGGAGCCGGCCACCGCCAGTTCCTTGATCTGGATGGCGGTTTCGATGACATCCACCGTGTCGGTGTTGGTCATCGACTGCACCCGCACCGGCGCGTCGCCACCGATCGTCACCTCGTGGTCGCCCCAGCGCACCCGGGCCTGACGGCTGCGGCGTGCTGCCGGCGCGGCCGCAACGATCAGATCGTCCGGCGCGGCGGCGTTGAGGTCCTGGGAAGGGTCGATGCGAACTTGGTCCATGGTCGTGCAGTCAGGTTGGAGGGTGGCAGGCGGAGCGCCCTCCCCCACCCTCATCAGTTCAATTCCAGTCGTGCCACGTTGTCGCGGGCACGAGCGGCGAGGTCCACGGACTTGCCGCGGAACACCAGCTCAGTGCCGGAAACATTGCCCACGCGCAGTTTCAAAGGTGCGGTGCCGTTCAGGTCGACCTGCTCGCCATTGCGCAGCAGGCGCGACAACAGCGTCTGGCCGCGGCTGTCCACCACCTCCACCCAGGTGTCACCGGTGGCGCGCACGCGCAGCAGGCCAGCGCCTGCGGGCGTAGCGCTCGCGGCGGCCGCTGGGGTGGTCGCATTGGGGACCGGTGTCGTGGCGGTCGTGGCCGGGGCGGTCGTGGTGACCGTCGGGGCTGGAGTCGTCGGCGTGCTGGTGGCCGGGGTGGTGGCAGTCGCTGCGGGCGTCGTCGTCGCCGGCGTGGTCAAAGAGGTCCCCGAGGTCGTGCCGGCTGCGTTGCCCGTCAGGGGCGAGGTCTGCGCGGTCGCAGCCGCCGGAGGGGTGGTCGACCCCGCGGCCGGGAGGGTGGCCGAAGCGGCGTCCGCCGTCACGGGCGCGGTGCCGGTCACCGTCGGCGCTTCCACCTGCACCGGCTCGGTCGTCGTGCCGGCCGGGCTGGCGGGCGTGCCGGTCGTGCTGGCGCTCTCGCGATCCCGCTGGAAGCGATGCGTCAGGTCGTCCACCACGCTGGCCGGCACCAGGTACACCGCCAGGGCGGCGACCAGCAAGGCCGCGCCGCCCAGCAGCACCGGGTTCTTGAGCAGTGCCAGGGAGACCATCGGCTCCTGGCTCGCCGCCCGTTCACGGAAAGGCTGGTTCAGGCCCGGGGTCACCCGGTCCAGCGAGGCTTCGCCGCCGCCGCGCGGCAGCATGGCCAGCACCGGTTCCGCCTCGATCTTCAGCGCCCGGCACACCGAGCGGGCCAGCGCCCGCGCGAAGGTGGCGTCCGGCAGCTCCTTGTAGCGGTCGCCCTCCAGCGCCTCCAGCTTGGACTGCGGCACCTTCAGCGTGGCCGCCAGGGCGGCAATGTGCAGTCCGCGGGCTTCCCGGGCCCGGCGCAGGGCCGCACCGGCGGTCACCTCGGACTGGATGGCGGCGTCCAGCGCCGCGGGCGCCGCGTCGGCCGCCGTGGATGTCATGCGATGTCCCTCATTCATCGAATCGACCATTGTTCAAGGCCTGTGTCTCCGGCGCCTGCGGATATTTGTTCCGCATCTGCTTCGCCAGATCTTCCATATTCGCCGAATTGCCGGCCTTGCGCTCGATGCGCAGTTCCAGCCACAGGCTGGAAGCATTGGCCTGCTCCGGATTGTTGTTGACGCGACGGGCGTAGAAACGGGCACGTTCGAAGTCGCCCTGGCGGTAGAGCACTTCGCCCAGGTTCACCGCCACGGTGGGGTTGCCCGGTTCGTATTCGAAGGCCTTCATCAGGTGCTGCTGCGCCTGCTCCAGCTTGCGGGCCCGTCCATCACAGACGCCCCAGGCCAGCAGCGTGCGGCCCGGCGTGCGGTACTGCGGAACGGCCAATGCCGCCTCGAACTGGCGAGCGGCTTCGTCGTACCGCTGACGCTGGCAGAGGAACCAGCCGTAGTTGTGGATCAGGTCGGCGTCGGGACGGGCGGCGTTCATGCCCTTCTTGAAAACATCCTCGGCGGCTTCGAAGTCGCCCATGGCGGCGTAGATCAGCGCGCGAAGGCTGACGGCGCCGGCCACGTCCGGCTTGATCGCCTGGGCCTGCTTCAGCTCGTCCAGCGCGGTTTCATACTGGCCCCGACCCAGGTAGGCGGACGCCAGTTCCATCCGCACAGCGGCACGGCGGTCGGCATCGGTCGCATCACTGGCCGTCTTGGGCTCCTGACGGTTCGCCGTCGGCGTGCCACAACCCGGCAACAACGCGCCCACCATCAGCGCGACGGACAGAATGCGGGCCGTGCGGCGGGCGTGCAGGAAACCGGGCGTCAGTGTGGTCATGTGCGGGGAATGGTGGGGGGTTGAGAGCCAGGACCGGGCGCCGCACCCGGGGCCGAGGCAGCTCCCGTGGCGGATCCTGCCGCGCCACGATGCACCACCACCGGCGCCCGCACCATCCGCAGATGGGCTCGGGTGCGGTCCTGAACTTCACCCGCGAGCTGACCGCATGCAGCGTCGATATCGTCGCCACGCGTCTTGCGCACGGTGGTGACGATGCCCGACTGAATGAGCAGGTCGGCAAAGGCCTTGACCCGATCATTGCTGCTGCGCTTGAGGCCGGACGCGGGGAAGGGATTGAAGGGAATGAGGTTGATCTTGCAAGGGACCTTGCCCTTGAGCAGCTGGATCAGCTCACGCGCCTGCTCCGGCGAGTCATTCACATGGTCGAGCATGCAGTACTCGAAGGTGATGAAGTCGCGCGGCGCGGCGTCGAGATAACGATTGCAGCTGTCCAGCAGCTCGGCAATCGGGTATTTGCGGTTCAGCGGCACGAGCTGGTCGCGCAGCGGATCGGTGGGGGCGTGCAGGGACACGGCCAGCGCCACCGGAGCGTCTTCCCGCAGGCGGTCGATCATCGGGACCACGCCCGAGGTCGAGACCGTCACGCGGCGGCGCGACAGGCCGTAGCCATGGTCGTCCAGCATGACCTTCAGCGCGGGCACCAGGGCGCCATAGTTCTGCAGCGGCTCGCCCATGCCCATCATCACCACGTTGGAGATGATGCGCTCGTCCTTGTTCAGGCGGCGGCGCAGGCTGTGCTCGGCATGCCAGAGCTGGGCCAGGATTTCCCAGGTCTCCAGATTGCGACTGAAGCCCTGATGGCCGGTGGAGCAGAAACGGCAGCCCACGGCGCAACCGGCCTGGCTGGAGATGCACAGGGTGGCGCGGTCGTCCTCAGGGATGTAGACCGCTTCCACCGCATTGCCCTGGCCGACGTCGAACAACCACTTGATGGTGCCGTCGGCCGAGACGTGTTCGGAGATCACCGGCAGGCCGGTGATGAGGGCGCGCCCGGCCAGCTTGTCCCGGAGGGACTTGGCCAGGTCGGACATCTGCGAGAAGTCCGAGGCGCCCTTTTGGTGAATCCACCGGAAGAGCTGGGTGGCGCGGAAACGCTTTTCCCCCAGCTGATCGCAGTACGCGGCCAGGCCTTGCAGATCGAATCCGAGCAGGTTGACCGCGTCCATGGTGGTGACCTCTTTCTCTCTAAGGCCTCCTGGCCCAGAGTCCAGAGGCAATTGCCATTAACGGCTGTAAACGTTCATGCCGGGGAAGAAGAACGCCACTTCCTGAGCGGCGGTTTCCGCAGCGTCGGAGCCGTGCACGGCGTTGGCGTCGATGCTGTCGGCGAAGTCAGCACGGATGGTGCCCTTCTCGGCCTTCTTCGGGTCGGTGGCACCCATCAGGTCGCGGTGCTTCAGGATGGCGTTTTCGCCTTCCAGCGCCTGGATCATCACCGGGCCGGAGATCATGAAGTTCACCAGGTCGTTGAAGAAGGGACGTGCCTTGTGCACGGCGTAGAAGGCCTCAGCCTCGCCACGCGACAGATGCACCATCTTGGCGGCCACAATCTTCAGACCAGCGCCTTCGAAGCGGGCGTAGATCTGGCCGATGACGTTCTTCGCCACGGCATCGGGCTTGATGATGGACAGGGTGCGTTCGATGGCCATATGTTTTTCCTTGAAATCGTGGACTTGGCAAAGCCCGGGATTGTAATGCGTGAAGTCAAGCCCCCGATGACATCAGGTGTCATCGGGGTGAGCGGATGCTTCAGGGACCATCCGCTCCAGAGATCGGGACAGAGCGCGAGACCGGGCCGGATCAGCGACGACCGCGTCCGCCGCCGCCACCACCGCCGCCACCGCCACCACCGCCGCCGCCGCCACGGCGACCACCGCGATTGTTTCGGTTAATGAAAGCGTCAGCGCCGATATAGCCAATCGATGTCTTCATCGGATCCGGCTGGCGCTCACCGCTCGGGCCGCGGGAATTGCCGCCCCGGCCGCCTGCGTTGTGCTGCGGATCGCTGCCACCGCGACCGAAACCGGCCGGGATGCCGCGCTTGCCGCTGGTGGCAAAACGACGATCGAACGTCTGCTCCAGCGGATTGATGTGGCGCGGGATGAAGTCATCATCATCCTCTTCGCGGCGCGGACGGTCGCGGTCACGCTCCCGGTCCTGCTGCGGACGCTGCGGCTGCTGGGCGCGCGGGTCCTGCTGGCGGTCACCACGGTCCGGACGGTCGGCGCGCTCGGGGCGATCGCCCCGGTCGAAGCGGTCATTGCGGTCGCCGCGATCGTTGCGATCGCCACGGTCGGGCCGGTCGCCGCGTTCCGGGCGCTCCATGCGCTCCATCGGGCGGTCCGGACGCTCCATGCGGGCTTCCGGACGGCTCGGACGCGGTCCGCCCGTGCCGCCGCCGCGACGGCGCTTGGCATTGCGGTCACCCCGGTCACCCCGGTCGCCGCGATCACCCCGGTCGCCGCGGTCGGAACGTTCCTGCTGCACATGGCCGGCCAGCTGGCGGATGATGCGGACGTCGGCATCGCCGAGTTCCACATACACGCCGCGGCGCAGGCCGCGCGGCAGCACCACGGTGCCGTAACGGATGCGGATCAGGCGGCTGACCGCCAGGCCCACGGTTTCGAAGAGCTTGCGGACTTCGCGGTTGCGGCCTTCGGTGATCACCACGCGATACCAGCGGTTCACGCCTTCACCGCCACCATCGACGATGCTCTTGAAGCTGGCCTGCTGGCCATCCACATCGACACCGGTCAGCAGCGTGTTCTTCTGCTCGTTGCTGAGCGAGCCCAGCACGCGCACCGCGTACTCACGTTCAACGCCAAAGCGCGGGTGCATCAGCTGGTTGGCCAGTTCACCGGAATTGGTGAACAGCAGCAGACCTTCGGTGTTCAGGTCGAGACGACCCACCGACTGCCACTTGCCCTGGGGCAGGCGCGGCAGGTTGCGGAACACCGTCGGACGGCCTTCCGGATCGTTGAAGGTCACGACCTCGCCGACCGGCTTGTGATAGGCCAGGATGCGCGGCGCTGCGGGAGCAATGCGCACCTTGATGGGCTTGCCGGCCACCGCCACGCGGTCGCCGTAGGAGATGCGCTGGCCGACATGAGCCACTTCACCGTTCACGGTGATCTGGCCCTTGGCGATCATGTCTTCAATGTCGCGACGCGAGCCGACGCCGGCTTGCGCCAGCACCTTCTGCAGCTTCGGGGCATCGGGTTCCGGCGCCAGCACGCGCTTGGCGGGGGCATCCGCCTCGCCGTCGCCGTCCTGGTCGTCGGCCAGATCCAGATCTTCGTCGTCCTCGCCGTCGGCGGCGTCCGCATTGGCAGCGCCCTCCACGTCATCATCGAAGGCGCCGGAGAGCAGGTCGTTGAAGCGGGCCTGGGCCTCGGCTTGCAGCTCGGCGGTGTCCGCCGCGGGCGCATCGGCCTGGGCATTCGCACGTTCGGCCGACGCCGGTGCTGCGTCTTCGCCCTCGCGGGCTTCACGGCCGTCGCGGTTGCGACCACGGCCACGGCGATTGCGACCCTGACGCGCACCGCGATCGTCGCCGTCACCGTCTTCCGAGGCAGAAGCGGCATCACCGCCTTCACTGGATTCCGCCACCACTTCCTCGCCCAGCGTGAAGCGCGGGCCGGACGATGCAAGCGCCGACACAGCGGCCACGGCCGGTGCTTCCGGCGCAGCCGCAACGGCCACATCGGTGCGGGCCAGCGGCGGCGTTTCGGCGGCAGGCGTGACCGCCGCGTCGATCGACACGGCTGGAGCCGCCTCATCGGCCGCAGCCGGCTTGGCGCGGGTGCGACGCTTGGGCTTGGCGGCGGCTTCTTCTTCCGCAGCCGGTGCGTCCGCTGCCACAACGGGGGCCGCCGCTTCGGCGTCCACCGGCGCAGCCGCCTTGCGGCGTGTGCGCGGCTTGGGTGCCTCTTCGGTCGCGGCCGCTGCCGCGGGAGCGGCGTCGTCCGTGGCAGGCGCAGCCGCCGTCTTGCGGGTGCGCTTGGGCTTGGCCGGCGCGTCCAGGGGCGCATCCGTCGCAGCTGCGTTCAGCGCGTCGGGCTTGGAGTCATCAATATCGTTTGAATTCATGTGTCGGCTTGCACCTTGTCAGCGGTGGACACGGCCCCTCACGGGGCACTCTTGTCAGCCACGGGGTTGACCGTCCCGGGCGGTTGTTCTTCGGTCGCCTCGCTGTGGGCGAGAGCCCCGTCCTGGGGTTTGTTGTCGTCGGCAGCACCCGGGTTCTGGCCCGGGGCGCCGGCGTCTTCATCTTCGTCTTCGTCGATCGATTCGTCGGCGGATGCTTCGTTCGACCTGTCAGTCGCGTCTTCGGTCCTGTCGGCACTGCCGTCATCCACCGAAGCCGCCACCGATGCGGCAAATGCCGCAAAAGCTGCCGCCGACAGACCACCCATCGGCGGCGGTGATGCGGGCGGCACTGCCTTGGCAGGCGACGATCCTGCGCGCTTGGCCGCAGGCGCCGCTGCAATTGGCAAGGGCTCTTCCGCTGCCGGGGCGTCAGGGGGCGGCTTCAGCTCCCCGACCCCGGTGTCAGTAGTGTCCCCTTCGTGGGCGGCCACCGCTGCATTGTCACCCTCAACAGCCACCGCGGCGTCCGCGTCCCCAGCAGACAAGGTGTCCGCGTCGGCCGCAGCTGCCGTTTTCGTTTGCGCCCCGGCTTCAGCCACGGCCGCCGTTTCGACTCCAGCCGCAGCCGCCACGACCGCTTCGGCCGCTGCCGCTGCCGCAGCACCTTCCGCCGTGGCATCGTCCGGCTCAAGCTCGACCACCGCCGGCGTCTCTTCCAGCAGCGATCCCTGGACGCTGCCGGCGATCGGTGTTGGATCCCCCGCCTGGATCAGCGCGGGCAACTGCTCCAGACTCGTCAGCCCCAGATCGTCCAGGAACTGCCGCGTCGTGGCATACAGCGCGGGTCGCCCCGGCGCTTCCCGGTGGCCGATCACTTCAATCCAGTTGCGATCTTCCAACTGCTTGATGATGGGCGTGGCCACCACCACACCCCGAATGTCTTCAATGTCGCCCCGCGTCACCGGTTGACGGTAGGCGATGATCGCCAGCGTCTCCAGCACCGCGCGGGAATATTTGGGCGGCTTCTCGGGATGAAGCCGGTCCAGATGCTCCCGCAGTTCCGGGCGGCTCTGGAAACGCCAGCCCGAGGCCAGTGCCACCAGTTCCACCCCGCGCCCTTCCCACTCGCGCAGCAGCTCGTCCAGCAGCAGGCGAATGCTGTCGGCATTGAGCTCGTCCGCGAACAGCGAGCGCATGTCTCGCAGCGTCAGCGGTGCCTGCGCACACAACAACGCCGTCTCGAGGACGCGCTTGGCCTCCAGCGTGTTCATGTGCAGCCAGTCATGCAGCCGGCCCGGGAGCCGGTCAGGTCTGTGTCGTTCGCCATCTTGGGCGTCGGCAGCGGCAACAGCCGTGCCGAACCAGTTCGATCTGCTTGTGCTTGGGATCTGGGGTACCGCCGGGTCAGGCGGAACGGTGGGCGAAGCGGTGAGCGGGGACGGGCCCGGTGACATGCTTCGCCTGGCGCTGCGCCCGGGATACAACTTCAAGCCCGTGGCGTTCTGGCGCAAATTCTGAGCTCATTGTAGCGCCAGTCTGGGACCCTGCCTCAAAACACCGGCTCGGGCAAACCCGCGACCGCCCAGGCATCGGCCATTTCGCACGCCAGCGGCGCCTGAAACTGCAGCGGCTCGCCGGTGATGGGGTGGTCAAAGCCCAGCCGCGCCGCATGCAGCGCCTGGCGCGCCAGGCCCAGCGCGGGCGCACCGCCATACAGCGCGTCCGACACCAGCGCATGCCCCTGATGCACCGCATGCACCCGGATCTGATGGGTGCGGCCACTGTGCAGCACGCAGTGCAGCGCGGAGATCGTGCGGGACAGGCCTCGCTCGTCCTGCCACTGTGCCTCGGCCAGGCGGTGGAAATCGGTGCGGGCCGGCTTGCCGCTGCCCACCACCGCCATGCGGGTGCGGGACTGCGGATCACGACCGATGGGCGCATCCACCGTCCAGCTGTCGGGCGTGCGGCCGTGGGCCAGCGCCAGATACTCGCGGTGAACGTCCCGCGCGGCGATCATGCGCACCAGCGCCGTCACCGCCGCCAGTGTCTTGCCCACCACCATGAGGCCGGAGGTGTCCTTGTCCAGCCGGTGGACGATGCCGGCCCGCGGCAGCGTGGCCGCGCCGGGATGGTGGGCCAGCAGCCCGTTCATCAGGGTGCCGGACCAGTTGCCCGCCGCCGGATGCACCACCAGGCCGGCCGGTTTGTTGACCACCAGCAGATGCTCGTCCTCGAAGACGATGTCCAGCGCCATCGCCTCCGGACGGAAGGCCAGCGCTTCTTCAGTGGGCTGCAGCTCCAGCACCAGATGCTGACCCAGCCGCGGCTTGCGCGAGGCCTGGCTGACCACCGCGCCATCGAGCGTGACGCAGCCACGATCGATCAAGGTCTGCAGGTGGCTGCGGGAGAACTCCGGCGCCAGTTGCACCAGCCACTTGTCCAGCCGCTGGCCGATCTCCTGCGGGCCGGCTTCGGCCTCACGCCGCTCAGGCGCTTCGGCCCCCACATCCTGGGGGTCTTCGGGGGATTCCGGCAGCAGGGACCCTGGGGTTCTCCCTGCCCGGTAAAGCAGCTCCCCAGGCGCCGGGGTCGGGCCAGCCTGAACCATATAATCATTGCTCCAAATTCAGATAGGGGCGGCGTTCGCGCCAGCCCTCGGGACCCATGATGGAAATTTCGGTGATGCGCTCCCTGCGCACCTCCTGGCGTGCACTGGCACTGGCTTCAGCAGTATCCGCCGCGCTGGGCCTGGCCGCCTGCTCCAACACACCGAAGGACGATCCCAACTCCCAGGCCAACCTCCAGAAATTGTACGAGGAGGCCAAGGAGGACATGTCCAGTGGCAGCTACGACCGCGCCATCAAGACCCTCGAACGCATTGAAGGCCGGGCCGCAGGCACGACGCTGGGCCAGCAGGCGCAGCTGGATCTGGCCTGGGCCAACTACAAGAGTGGTGAGCGGGTGCAGGCCGTGGCCGTGCTGGACCGCTTCATCAAGCTGAACCCGTCCAGCGCCGCGCTGGACTACGCGCTCTACATGAAGGGCCTGGTCAACTTCAATGACGACCTGGGCCTGTTCGGCCGCATCGCCCGCCAGGACATCAGCGAACGGGACCAGCAGGCCGCGCGGGACTCCATGCAGTCGTTCAAGCAGCTGGTGGAGCAGTTCCCCGACTCCAAATACAGCCCGGACGCCCGCACCCGCATCGACTACATCACCAACAGCCTCGCGGCCTATGAGGTGCATGTGGCCCGTTATTACTACAACCGCGGCGCCTACCTGGCGGCCGCCAACCGTGCCCAGGCCGCGCTGCTGGAATTCCAGTACGCCCCGGCACTGGAAGAAGCGCTGTACCTGATGGTCCGCAGCTACGACAAGCTGGGCCTGACCCAGCTGCGTGACGACTCGGAACGGGTGCTCAAGCAGAGCTTCCCCGAGAGCGCTTACCTCACCGGCAACCTGCGCAAGGACAAGCCGTGGTGGCAGATGTGGTGAGCGATCCACGATGAATGCAAAGACGGCCCTCGTGGCCGTCTTTGTCATTGGGCGCCCTTCCTGGAGCACCCTTCCCCGTGAAAGCCCATGCGGCAGGTCGGCCGCCTGCGACGGCCCCGCAGTGATCAGCCGTGATCCTGCGCCAGCACAGCGAGCCAGGCCTGCGCCTCGGCCTCATCGGCCACCTGCGTCATCGGCGGCAGCGCTTCCCGCAGGCGCCGCCCGTATTGGCTGCCGGCCAGGCGCGGATCACACACCACCAGCAGCCCCCGGTCGGATTCAGTGCGGATCAGGCGCCCGGCGCCCTGCTTGAGCGCAATCGCGGCTTCGGCGACGAAGTACTCGGTGAAAGCATTGCGCCCTTCCGCTTCCAGCCGCTGCACGCGTGCCTCGACCAGCGGATCGTTCGGCGGGGGAAACGGCAGCTTGTCGATCACCACGCACTGCAGCGCTTCGCCCGGCACGTCGATGCCTTCCCAGAAACTCGCGGAGCCGACCAGCACCGACGCCGGCTGGTCGATGAACTGCTGAAGCAGCTGGCGCTTCGGTGCCGAGCCCTGCACCAGCACCTCGATCGCCTGTCCGTTGGCTTCAAAACGCTCGCGCAGCACATCCGCCACCGTGTGCAGCTGCCGCAGCGTGGTCGTCAGAATGAAGGTCCGCCCGCCGAGCCGGGCCGCGAGTCGCGCCCCCAGCAGACCCACCGATTCGCCATGGTCCGGCTCCGAGGGTTTGGGGAAATGCCGCGGCACATACAGCCGCGCATTCGACGCATAGTCAAACGGACTGCCCACCCGCAGCGTGCGCGCCTCATGCAGGCCGGCCGGTTCGGTGAACCAGCGCAGGGACTCGTCTTCCCCCAGGGTGGCGGACGCAAAGATCCAGGCCCGCGGCGGCCCTTCCAGCTGTTCCTGCATCGCCTCGCGGATGTCCAGCGGCGACTCCACCAGCCGCACATGCTGCATGCCGACATCCACCCAGCGGACGGCGGAAGGGTCCGGATCACGAGCGAAGAGCTGCGTGGCCTTGTAGAGCTCCACCGAGCGTTCGTGCAGGCGGGCCAGATCCGGATCCATCTCCATCACGGACGCCATCGCATCCACCGACAGCTCCAGCGCCGCACCGGTCTGGGCGAGCGCGGCGGCCAGCGGCTCGCGCCCGGACACCTCCTGCCACCGCAGCTTCAGGACGCCGCGCAGTTCCCGGTCACCGGCGCAGGCCAGTCGCAGCGTGCGGGCCGCCTTCTCGACGCCGCCCGCAATCTCCTGCCACTCCTGCAGTCCGCGCGCGTGCTGAATGCCCTGCGCGACCATGTCCCGCGCGAAATCAAAGAGCTGCGCACTGCCCAGGCTGCGGCCCAGGAAGTTGAGACCGGCCTCCGGCAGCTGGTGCGCTTCGTCGAAGATGGCCACTTCCACGCCGGGCAGCAGTTCCGCCACGCCGCTGTCGCGCAGCACCATGTCAGCGAAGAACAGATGGTGGTTCACCACCAGCAGGTCCGCCTCCATCGCCTCACGCCGGGCGCGCACCACATGGCAGTCGCGATAGGACGGGCAGTCGGTGCCCAGGCAGTTGTCCCGGGTGGAGCTGACCAGCGGAATGATGGGCGAGCGCTCGTCCAGCCCGTCGATCTCGGAGAAGTCGCCGGAGGTCGTCTGCAAGGCCCAGCGTTCAATGCGTGCGAGCTGCGCCACCGCCCGCCGGTCCGGCAGTTCGCCACTGTGGCGTGCCTGCTGCATCCGGTGCAAGCAGAGGTAACTTCCGCGCCCCTTCAGCAACGCGGTGCGCAGCGGCAGGGAGAAGGTCTCGAGCAGCCGCGGCAGGTCACGCATGAACAGCTGATCCTGCAGGCTCTTGGTGGCGGTGCTCACCAGGGTGCGTCCGCCGGACAGCAGTGCAGGCACCAGATAGGCGAAGGTCTTGCCCACACCGGTGCCGGCTTCCACCACCAGCGTGTCCCGTGCAGCGATGGCCTGCGCCACCGCCAGCGCCATGCGCTGCTGCGGTTCGCGGGGCGCATAACCACCACTGGCGCGGGCCAGCGGACCGCCGGTATCAAAGGCTGCCACCACGGCCTGCTCCAGCTCGCCAGGCCGCATTTCATCGGGCTTTGCGGGCGTCACGTCGTTGTGCGGGAGAGTGTCGGCAGCGTCCAAGGCGGGGGCAGCAGTGAGAGGAAAAGGGGCAGATCGGGGCGGCAGGACCTTGAATCAAGGCTCGGTCACGACAGGGCCGACAGAAGCTTCGATGACGCCATGAAGGCGCTCAGGCCGGCTCGTCCGGATCCGTCGCCAGCTCCAGCGCCGCAATCTGGTCCCGCAGCGCCAGACGTCTCTTCTTGAGACGCCGCAGGCTCAATTCGTCCACAGGCGCGGCTGCTGCCAGCACGTCAATGCGGCCATTGAGCTCCGCATGTTCCATGCGCAGTTCGATCAGAAGTCTTGCTGGAGAGTGAAGTTGTTCATCCATGCCGGGGAACCACTCGACCGGAAGGCCAAGCGCACGGATTATAGTTTTGGGATATGAGCCGCACACCACCGGGCTATCGCCTCAGCGCCGCCACAGGCATCCACCGAGGCGACCGCCTTTATCAGCAAGACCAGGTCCAGGTTTTCGCCCATCCGCGACAGAGCGGCTGGGTGCTGGGCATCGTCGCCGACGGCATGGGCGGCAAGAGCGGGGGCCGCAAGGCCGCCGACCAGGTCATCCTCACCGCCCAGCAACTCTTCGAGCGCTTCGTGCCGGATGAGGAAGACGAGATCGATCTGCTGCGCCAGATCGTGTCGGAATCCCACCTGATGATCCGCCTGACCGCCATTTCGGCGGAAGAAGAGCCGCACAGCACGCTGGCCGCCTTCATGATCACCGGCGCCCGCCGCTGCTTCTGGATCCACACCGGCGACTCCCGCATTTATCACTTCCGCGGCCCCAACATGGTGACGCGGTCGTTTGACCAGTCCTATGTGCAGCGGCTGGTGGATGAAGGGCAGATCACCGAGGAAGAAGCCCAGGTGCATCCGCAGTCCAACCTGCTGACGGCGTGCCTGGGCACGGTGCAGGAGCCAACCCCGGTCGAGAAGACGATTGAACGGCTGGAAGTGGGCGACAGCCTGATGTGCTGCAGCGACGGCCTGTGGCACTACTTCACCCCGGCCGAGCTGGGCACCGTGCTGCACAGCCTGCCCCCGCGGGACGGCTGCGAATTGCTGGTCAGCAAGGCGCGCCAGCGGGCCAAGGGCACCGGCGACAACCTGTCGATCGCGGTGGTGCGGGTCGATCCGCTGGACTGAGCGCGGCTTCAGCGCGACGGCAGCGACTGGATATCGGACGCTGACGGCGTCGGCAGATGCGCCGGCGCCGGTTTCTTCGGGTCGGCCGGCTTGGCGGCCCGCTTCTCTTCCAAAGCCTTGGCGCGACGCTGCAGCTCCTGCTGCTTGGCCTCGCGGCTCGCGGCCGCCTGACGGCGTTCCGCCGCCTTGCGCTCGGCCGCCTGCTGCTCCCGCTGCACCTGCTGCTGATGCGCTTCAGGATTGGCGCGCCGCTGGCGAGTGGGCGGCAGCGGCGGCGCGGAGGCCGGGCGCTGCGCGGCCTTGACCGCTGACGCCCCACGCGCCCCCTGCGCCCCCGACGCGGCTTCCCGCGCTTCCTCGTCCTTGGCCATCACCCGTTCGCGCTGCGCGGCGGCCCGCTGCTGGCGCTCCCGCGCATTGACCTCGATCTCCTGCTGCTGGAGGGGCCGCAGCGCCTCGATCCGCCAGCTGTGGGCGTCCTCCAGGCAGCCCGTCACCACGAAGCGGGTGCGGCAGTCCTTCACCTTCTCCTCGTAGGCCTTCTGCACGGCGGACCGCTTCGCGTTGATCTCGGCGCGGGTCTGCCGGTTGGCCGCGTCCTGCGCCTCCTCGACGTTCGCCGCGTGGGCACAGGCGCCGGCCAGCAGCAGCCCGGCGCCCAGGACCAGCGCGGGGAGCGCTGCAAGCGTGGCAGCCGCACCCGTCCGGGACCGGGCCCCGGCGGAGCACCGACCCGCCGAAGGAAGCAACATCAGCACGGACGTCATGAGCACTCAGGAAGTTCAGGTCAGTGAAGTATCCACGTCCCGGCGCTCCAATGACAAATACTCCTGCGACTGCATCTCCTGGAGTCTTGACACGGTACGCGGGAACTCGTGCGCCAGCGGCCCTTCGGTGTAGAGCGCCTCCGGCGGCACCGCCGCTGAAATCACCAGCTTGCAGCGCCGGTCATAGAGCACGTCGACGAGCCAGGTGAAGCGACGGGCTTCGCTGGCCAGCTTGGGCGGCATCTCCGGCACATTGGAGAGGATGACCGTGTGGAACTGGGTGGCCAACTCCAGGTAGTCGTTCTGCGAACGGGGTCCGCCGCACAGCTCCTTGAAATCGAACCAGACCACGCCCCCGGCGCGCCGGCGGGCATGCAGTTCCCGGTGTTCGATGTAGAGGGTGGCGTCCTGCTCACGGGCCTCGGCGAGCGATTCAAAGGCGGAGGTCAGCGCTTGCTCCGCCTGCGGGCCCAGCGGCGTGTGGTACAGCTGCACATGCTCCAGGGAGCGCTGGCGGTAGTCCGTGCCGTTGTCGACATTGATCACCTCCAGATGGGTCTTGAGCAGCTCGATGGCCGGCAGGATGCGGTCCCGATGCAGGCCGTTCGGATACAACCCGTCCGGATGGAAGTTGGAGGTGGTGACGATGGAGACACGATTGCGGAACATCGAATCCAGCAACCGGTGCAGGATCATCGCGTCGGTCACATCGGCCACGTGGAATTCATCGAAGCAGATCAGCCGGAAGCGGCGCGCGATGCGCTTGCCCAGCTCCTCCAGCGGATCCTGGATGCCCTTGAGTTCCTGCAGTTCGCGGTGCACTTCCCGCATGAACTCGTGGAAGTGCAGCCGCGTCTTGCGGGTCAGCGGCACGGCCTGGAAAAAGCAGTCCATGAGGAAGCTCTTGCCGCGCCCGACGCCGCCGAACATGTAGACGCCGCGCGGCAGCGGCGGCCGCACCAGCAGCTTGCTGAAGGCATTGGAGCGCCGGGCCTTGTAGGCGGCCCATTCATCCTGGCAGCGCTGCAGCGCCGCCACGGCGCGCAGCTGCGCCGGGTCCGCGGTGTAGCCGCGTTCGGCCAGGGTCTGGTTGTAGAGCTCGGTGACGGTGGTCATGCAGGAAAGGGTCCAGGGTCGGAGGGTCTGCAGGCGGAGCCGAAAAAGAAAAGGGGCGACTCATCGCCGCCCCTGTCACTGCGTCCGAGGCGGGCCTCAGAAGTTCAGCGTGCGCTTGTCCACGGCCAGGGCCGCTTCCTTGGTCGCCTCGCTCAGCGAGGGATGCGCGTGGCAGATGCGGGCGATGTCTTCCGCCGAGGCCTTGAACTCCATCGCCACCACGGCTTCGGAGATCAGCTCCGAGGCCATCGGGCCGATGATGTGCACGCCCAGGATTTCGTCGGTCTTGGCATCGGCCAGGAACTTGACGAAGCCGGTGGTGTCACCCAGGGCACGGGCACGGCCGTTGGCCAGGAACGGGAACTGACCCGCCTTGTAGGCCACGCCTTCGGCCTTGAGGGCCTGCTCGGTCTTGCCCACCCAGGCGATTTCCGGGCTGGTGTAGATGACCCAGGGGATGGTGTTGAAGTTGACGTGACCATGCTGGCCGGCAATACGCTCGGCCACGGCCACGCCTTCTTCTTCCGCCTTGTGGGCCAGCATCGGGCCACGCACCACATCACCGACCGCCCAGACGTTGGGCAGGTTGGTGCGGCACTCGTCGTCCACCACCACGGCGCCGCGCTCGTCGAGCTTCAGGCCGACGGCGTCGGGGTTCAGACCGATGGTGTTGGCCACACGGCCGATCGAGACGATCAGCTTGTCCACCGCCAGGGCCTGTTCAGCGCCCTTGGCATCCGTGTACTTCACCGTCACGCTTGACGCGCCGTTCTCGACGGACGAGATCTTCACGCCCAGCTCGATGTTCAGGCCCTGCTTCTTGAAGACCTTGGCGGCTTCCTTGGCGACGGATTCGTCGGCGGCACCCAGGAAGGCGGGCAGCGCTTCCAGAATGGTCACCTCGGCGCCCAGACGGCGCCACACCGAACCCATTTCCAGGCCGATCACGCCGGAGCCGATCACACCCAGCTTCTTCGGCACAGCAGGGATGCGCAGGGCACCGTCGTTGGAGAGGATGTTCACCTCGTCGAAAGGTGCACCCGGCAGCTGACGGGCGTTGGAGCCGGTCGCCACGATCACATGCTTGGCCGTGATCGTTTCTTCCGCGGCGCCGGCCACCTTCAGCTCGTAGCCGCCGTCCTTCGCCGCCACGAACGAGCCGCGGCCGTGGAAGAACGTCACCTTGTTCTTCTTGAACAGGTAGAGGATGCCGTCGTTGTTCTGCTTCACGACGCTGTCCTTGCGGCCGATCATCTTGGCGATGTCGATCTTCAGGTCAGACATCGAGATGCCGTGGTCGGCAAAGCCGTGGCCGGCATGCTCGAAGTGCTCGCTGGACTGCAGCAGGGCCTTGGACGGGATGCAGCCGACGTTGGTGCAGGTGCCGCCGGGAGCGGGACCGCCCTTGTCGTTCTTCCACTCGTCGATGCAGGCGGTGTTGAAACCCAGCTGCGCCGCGCGGATGGCCGCGATGTAGCCACCGGGGCCGCCGCCGATGACAACGACGTCGAATTGTTTGCTCATGGTCGCTGTGTCCTTGGCTTACAGGTCGAACAGCAGGCGGGCCGGATCTTCCAGCGCGTCCTTCATGGCCACCAGACCCAGCACGGCTTCGCGGCCGTCGATGATGCGGTGGTCGTAGGACATGGCCAGGTAGTTGATCGGACGGATCACGATCTGGCCGTTCTCCACGACGGCGCGGTCCTTGGTGGCGTGAACGCCCAGGATGGCCGACTGGGGCGGGTTGATGATCGGGGTCGACAGCATCGAGCCGAAGGTGCCACCGTTGGAGATGGAGAAGGTGCCGCCGGTCATCTCTTCGATGCCAAGCTTGCCTTCCTGGGCCTTCTTGCCGTATTCGGCGATCTTCTTTTCGATGTCGGCGAAGCTCATCTGGTCCGCATTGCGCAGGATGGGCACCACCAGGCCGCGCGGGGAACCGACGGCGATACCGATGTCGAAGTAGCCGTGGTAGACGATGTCATTGCCATCGACCGAGGCGTTCAGCACCGGGTACTTCTTCAGGGCGTGCACGGCAGCCTTTACGAAGAAGCTCATGAAACCCAGCTTGGTGCCGTGTTCCTTGGTGAAGCTGTCCTGGAACTTCTTGCGCAGCTCCATGACCGGGGCCATGTTCACTTCGTTGAAGGTGGTCAGGATGGCGTTGGTCGACTGCGATTGCAGCAGACGCTCGGCGATCCGGGCACGCAGGCGGCTCATCGGCACGCGCTGCTCCGGACGGTCGCCCAGGTTGGCGGACACCGGAGCGGCCACGGCCGGCAGCGGCTTGGCGGCCGGTGCGGTCGGTGCAGCCACCGGAGCGGCCACGGCAGGCTTGGCGCCGCCTTCGATGGCGCCCAGCACATCACCCTTGGTGACGCGGCCGTCCTTGCCGGTGCCCGGCACGGAACCGGCGGCCAGGTTGTTGTCGGCCATCAGCTTGGCGGCGGCGGGCATGGCCACGCCGGCCTTGGAGGCGGAGTCGCTCGATGCAGCGGCAGCCGCGGGGGCTGCAGCGGGTGCGGGAGCAGCGGCGGCGGGCGCGGCAGCCCCAGCGGCGGCCTTGGCTTCGGTGTCGATGCGGGCGATGACCTGGTCGGAGGTCACGGTGGCGCCGTCACCGGCCACCAGCTCGGTCAGCACGCCGGCGGAAGGGGCCGGCACTTCCAGCACGACCTTGTCGGTCTCGACTTCGATCAGGATTTCGTCCACGGCCACGGCTTCACCGGGCTTCTTCTTCCACTGCAGGAGGGTCGCTTCAGCGACCGACTCGGACAGCTGGGGGACTTTGACTTCAACGATTGCCATGATGTTTGTTCTCTCGGTTTTTCAGTCAACCGGAGCTTTGCGCCTGTCCGGCTGCCGCCGCATGACCCGGGAGGGAGTTCCCGGGGAGGTCATGCGCGTGCAGCCGGTGTTATTGCGGCGCTCAGCGTCCGCAATAACTCACTTCGTCAGCACGAAGCCCTTCAGCTTGCCGTAGGCCTGTTCCAGCAGCGACTTGAGTTGCTCCTGGTGCAGGTGGGAATAGCCAACGGCGGGCGATGCCGAGGCCGGGCGGCCGGCGTAACCCAGCTTCTGACCATCCAGCATGTTTTCGTGGATGTAGTGCTGAACGAAGAACCAGGCGCCCTGGTTCTGGGGCTCGTCCTGGCACCAGACGATTTCGGTGGCGTTCGGGTACTTCTTGATTTCGGTCGAGAAGGCCTTGTGCGGGAACGGATACAGCTGTTCCACGCGGATGATGGCCACGTCCTTCTTGTCGCCACGGGCCTTGACCAGGTCGTAGTACACCTTGCCCGAGCAGGCGATGATGCGCTTGACCTTGCTGGCGTCGATCTCGGCGTTCAGCTCGGCGATGACCGTGCGGAACTCACCCTTGGTGAATTCGCTGACCGGCGAGGTGGCGTCCTTGGCGCGCAGCAGCGACTTGGGCGTCATGATGACCAGCGGCTTGCGGAACATGCGCAGCATCTGACGGCGCAGCAGATGGAAGATCTGCGAGGCGGTCGTCGGCTGAACGATCTGCATGTTGTTGTCCGCGGCCAGCTGCATGAAGCGCTCCAGGCGGGCCGAGCTGTGCTCGGGGCCCTGGCCTTCATAGCCGTGCGGCAGCATCAGGGTCAGGCCGTTGGCGCGGCCCCACTTCACTTCACCGGAGGCGATGAACTGGTCGATGACGACCTGCGCGCCGTTGGCGAAGTCACCGAACTGCGCTTCCCAGATGGTCAGCGTGTTGGGTTCGGCGGCGGCATAGCCGTATTCGAAGCCCAGCACCGCTTCTTCCGACAGGATCGAGTCGATGACAACGAACGGTGCCTGGCCTTCCGCGACGTTCTGCAGCGGAATGTAGGTGCCGGTGTCGAAGCGCTCGCGGTTCTGGTCGTGCAGGACAGCATGGCGGTGGGTGAAGGTGCCACGGCCGCAGTCTTCACCGGACAGGCGCACCGGATAACCGGAGGCCACCAGCGAAGCGAAGGCCATGTGCTCGCCCATGCCCCAGTCGACGTTGATGTCGCCACGGCCCATGGCGGCGCGGTCGGCGACGACCTTTTCCACCAGCGGGTGGGCCTTGAAGTCGGCCGGCAGGGTGGTGATCTTCTCGGCCAGGCGCTTCCATTCGGCCACCGGCAGTGCGGTGTCGCAGCTGTCGGTCCACTTCTTGCCGAGGAACGGGGTCCAGTCGGTGGCGTACTTGCTCTTGTAGTTGGTCAGCACCGGATCAACGGTGTGGCGACCTTCGTCCATGGCGGCGCGGAAGGCCTTGACCATGGTGTCGGCGCCGTCGGCCGGCAGCACGCCCTGGGCGATCAGCTTGTCGCCATAGAGCTTGCGGGTGCCGGGGTGGGCCGCGATCTTCTTGTACATCAGCGGCTGGGTGAGCGCGGGGGTGTCCTGCTCGTTGTGGCCCAGCTTGCGGAAGCAGACGATGTCCACCACCACATCCTTCTTGAACTGCTGACGGTATTCCAGGGCGAGCTGGGTGGAGAACACCACCGCTTCCGGATCGTCACCGTTGACGTGCAGCACCGGGGCTTCGACCATCTTGACGACGTCGGAGCAGTACAGCGTCGAGCGGATGTCGCGCGGGTCGCTGGTGGTGAAGCCGATCTGGTTGTTGATGACGATGTGGACCGTGCCGCCGGTGTAGTAACCGCGGGTCTGGGCCAGCGCCAGGGTTTCCATCACGACGCCCTGGCCGGCGAAGGCAGCATCGCCGTGCACCAGCACCGGGAGCACCTGCTCGCCGGTCTTGTCGCCGCGACGGTCCATGCGAGCCTTGACCGAGCCTTCGACCACCGGGTTCACGATTTCCAGGTGGGAGGGGTTGAAGGCCAGGCTCAGGTGGACGGGGCCGCCGGCGGTGGTCACGTCGCTGGAGAAGCCCTGGTGGTACTTCACGTCACCCGAGGGCAGGTCTTCAGGGGCAGTGTGATCGAACTCGGCGAACAGGTCACGGGGCATCTTGCCCAGGGTGTTCACCAGCACGTTCAGGCGGCCGCGGTGGGCCATGCCGATCACGATTTCCTGCACGCCCTTGGCGCCGGCGCTCTGCACCAGTTCGTCCATGGAGACGATGAAGCTTTCGCCGCCTTCCAGGGAGAAGCGCTTCTGGCCGACGTACTTGGTGTGCAGGTAGCGTTCCAGGCCTTCGGCCGCGGTCAGGCGGTCGAGGATGTGCTTCTTCTTGTCGGCGGGATAGTTCGCCTTGCTCCGGGGCGCTTCCAGGCGTTCTTGCCACCAGCGCTTCTCGACCGGATCGCTGATGTGCATGAACTCGGCACCGATGCTGCCGCAGTAGGTTTCACGCAAGGCCTGCACGATCTCGCGCAGGGTCATGTTCTCGGCCTTGGTGAAATAGGTGTTCGTGGCGCTGAAGCTGATGTCCATGTCAGCTTCGGTCAGGCCATACGACGCCGGTTCCAGCTCAGGGATCTGGGGGCGTTCGGTGCGCTTGAGGGGGTCCAGATCAGCCCAGCGCGAACCCAGGAAGCGGTAGGCGGCAATCAGCGATTGCACATGCACCTGCTTGCCGGCGACGGCCAGCTCGTTGCTGGAAACCTTGGTGTTGAAGGCGTTGGCCTTGGCGCGCTGCGCGAAGGACTCGATGACCGGGGCGTGAGCGACGTCGCGCTTGTCGGTGCCGTCCACTGCAGGCACATGCTGCAGGGCGTCGAAATAGGCGCGCCAGTTGTCGGGCACTGCGCCAGGGTTGTCGAGGTACTGTTCGTACATTTCCTCGACGTAAGGGGCATTGCCCCCGAACAGGTAGGAATTCGACCTGTATTGCTGCATCATCTTCGCTCACCTTTTGCCCCGGCTTCCAGGGCGATCGGCTGGTTGATAAACCTTCCGCGACACGGCTTGACCGGTTGGCGGATTGCGACCCGCCTTCACTGTTGCCAGAAAAGGGGACGGGAAGGACCTCAAGTCACAAGCGCCGCACTGTAGCACTTCGGCAATTCCGGCGCGTTACTGAAGGCGTCCACTTTTCACTGAAAACTCTAGCCCATGTGGCGGAAGGTCGTGGCCGCAAAACGACGGACCACCCCGCTCATCGAGCAGGTATTGAACGGCTTTGGCGGCTAACCGCTACAACGTTGGCCGCCCAGGGGTTGCGGACAAGCCGGCCGGCGCAGTGGTTGCCAACCGCACACGGGTACATCCCGGTACGCGTCGAGTACGGCGGTGACACAAAACACACCAACCGGCCTGCGGAGGCCCTGCTGCGAGCGGGGTGACCCACTCGGTCAAATCCAATACACCAGAGCGCCCAGGAGCACCACAGGCTGGGGGCTCAAACGATTGCGACCCCCAGGACCATCCTCTAGACTTGCGCCCGCGGTTCCGCCCCGCGATTGAATGGTGGGCCGCCGGGACACAGGAGATCCCAATGCAAGTTCGAGTCGTCGACTATCAGGCTGCGGATGCGGCTGAGCAGTTCACACGTTCCCTGCACGAGACTGGTTTTGGTGTGCTGGTGAACCATCCCCTCCCCCAAAGTCTGGTCGAAAAGATCTATAGCGACTGGCTGGGATTTTTCAACGGGGCCAGCAAAAACGACTTCGCCTTTTCTGCGCAGACCCAGGACGGTTATTTCTCGACCGAGATTTCCGAGACGGCCAAGGGTCATCAGCAAAAGGACATCAAGGAGTACTTCCACATTTATCCGTGGGGCCGGATTCCCGAGCCGCTGAAAGCGGATGCGTTGCGGTATTACGAGATTGCCAACGATCTGGCGGCGGAACTGCTGTCCTGGGTGGAGCGTCATACACCAGCGGACATCGCGCGCAACTACCGCGAGCCGCTGTCCCACATGATCAAGGACAGCCGCCTGACCTTGCTGCGGGTGCTGCGTTATCCGCCGCTGACCGGCAACGAGCCTGACGGGTCGCTGCGTGCGGCACCGCACGGGGATATCAACCTGCTGACCATCCTGCCGGCGGCCAACGAGCCTGGCCTGCAGGTCCAGGCCAAGGACGGCAGCTGGGTGGACGTACCCAGCGACTTCGGCATGCTCATCATCAATATCGGTGACATGCTGCAGGAAGCGTCGCAGGGCTACTACCCGTCAACCCAGCACCGGGTGGTCAACCCGACAGGGGAAGGCGCCAAGAAGAGCCGTGTGTCGCTGCCGCTGTTCCTGCATCCGCGGGAAGATGTGGTGCTGTCGGACCGATATACCGCGCACGACTATCTGGAAGAACGCCTGCGGGAGCTGGGCGTCAAGAAGTAATGTCGTTGGGGGGGGCGCTGCTGTGGCCCCAACCTGCTGCCCGAGGCGCGTAAAGTCCACCCATGCCCTCGCGCATCGTCTGGATCCATCCGGAAGCACCCAGCAAGCCCGCTGTGGGCGCCCCTTGCAACGGCTGTGGCCTCTGCTGCCTTTCCGAGCCCTGTCCCATCGGCGTCCTGGTGACGCGTCGCACCACAGGCGCATGCGCGGCACTCGAATGGTCGGCAGCAGCAGCCCGATATGAGTGCGGGATGCTCACGCATCCCACCCGTCACCTCGGTCTGCCCCGCATTCTTGGCTTCCTGGGTCTGCAGCGACTGCCCCCCACGTCGCTCTTGAACCGCGTTCTGCGCCGCTGGTCCGCCCGCATGATTGCCGCCGGCATCGGCTGCGACGCGGAGCTGGATGTGACCACATCCCCTGCCCCTTCTGCGCCCGCGTGGTCTGCGCCTCTCGCGACGCCACCTTCTGCGCCAATGGCCGCGCCTCCCTCTGCGTGTCCTTCTGCGCCCTCCGCTGCGCCATCCGCGCCCTCTAAGGAGAATCGCTAAGCGCCCACCCCGGCCACAGCCACTAGCATGGCCTTCGACTTGCACCTCTGCCTGCACCGCCCGGTGCATCCACCAGAACCTGCTCAGGAGTCGTCATGCCCTTGGTCTTTTTCGCCAGTGCTTCCCGGCCTGCCCGGTCCTTGCTGTCCAGCGCGAAGCCGCTGCACGCCTGGACCCACACCCTGAAAGCCTCCGCCGCCGGTAGCGCCGCGGCCGCCGCGATCCTGCTGGCGCTGGCCAGCCCGACGCGCGCCGCCGCCCTGCGCTGGGCCGCCCAGAACGACATCCTGACCCTGGACCCGCACTCGCAGGACCACAGCACCACCAGCGCCATCCTGCAGCACAGCTATGAAGGCCTGACGCGCTACAACGAGCAGTGGGAGGTCGAGCCCTGCCTCGCCACCAAATGGACGACGGTGAACCCCACCCTGTGGCGGTTTGAACTGCGCAAAGGCGTCAAGTTTCAGGACGGTTCGCCCTTCACCGCCGACGACGTCATCTTCAGCTACCAGCGCATCCGCCAGCCACAGGGCACGATGCAGATCTATGTGACCGGCATCAAGGAGATCAAGAAGATCGATGACTACACCATCGACGTGGTGCTCGATTCGCCACAGCCGATCCTGCTGCGCAATCTCATCGACTTCCGCATCATGAGCAAGACCTGGGCGGAGAAGAACAAGGCGACCCAGCTCGCGGACTACAAGTCCAAGGACGAGAACTACGCCAGCCGCAATGCGATCGGCACCGGCGCCTTCCGCATCACCGGCTGGCAGCCCGATCAGCGCATCACCATGGTGGCCAACAAGGATTGGTGGGACAAGCCCAAGGGCAACATCACCGAGATCACCTACCTGCCGATCAAGTCCGATCCCACCCGTGTGGCCGCGCTGGTGTCCGGCGAAGTGGACCTGCTCACTGACCTGCCCACCCAGGACGTGGCACGCCTGAAAAACGACGGCAAGCTCAAGGTCATCGAAGGGCCGGAGACCCGCACCATCTTCTTTGCGCCCGATCTGGGCAGCGAGGAACTGCGCGGCTCGTCGGTCAAGGGCAAGAATCCGTTCAAGGACGTGCGCGTGCGGCAGGCGCTGAGCATCGCCATCGACCGGGAAGCGATCAAGCGCAGCATCATGCGCGGCATGTCCGTGCCCGCAGCGCTGATCGTGCCGCCCGGTGTGAACGGCTATTCCACCGAGCTGGACAGGCCGCAGCCGCCCGACCTGGCGAAGGCCAAGAAGCTGCTGGCCGATGCCGGCTACCCCAATGGCTTCGAAATCCCGCTGAACTGCCCCAACAACCGCTACATCAATGATGAGGAAGTGTGTCTGGCCGTCGTCTCGATGTGGGCCAAGATTGGCATCACCGCGCGATTGACCGCGCAGCCGATGTCGCAGCACAGCCAGCAGTTCCAGCGGTTTGAGTCCCCGCTGTACATGCTGGGCTGGGGCGTGTCGACCAACGATGCGCTCTACACGCTGCAGGCCCTGGCGCGCACCCGCAGTGGCGGCGCGGATGGCAGCTTCAACTTCTCGAAGGTCAGCGATCCGGCACTGGACAAACTGATCGATGCGATGAAGAGCGAAATGGATGTGGGCAAGCGCAATGCGCTGATCCGTGAAGCGCTGATGCTGGTGCGGGATCAGGCGCTGTTCATTCCACTGCATCACCAGGTGCGGCCGTGGGCGATGAAGACGACGGTGGAGACGCTGCATCGGTCGAATGATCGGCCGGAGGCGAGGTTTACGACGATCAAATGAAAAAAGGGCCTGTCGTGAGACAGGCCCTTTTCAGTGAAGGCCGCGGCGTCGCGCGACCCGGCGAGTCGCGCGAAACTGCTGATAGCAATTGAACCGCCGTTAGATGCCCAACGGGCTGTAGGTCGTACCCGGCGTCACAACAGTGGTGTTCGTCCCACTGTTGTCCACCCAGAACGTGAAGTGAATCGTCTCACCCACGTTCCCGCTGGCGTCCACCTGGCGCAGGAGAACATCGTCCTTGCCGAAATTGCTCCAGGGGAAGGAGGCAATGTCGATCGTCTCGGACGTCCCCAGATTCATCCACGCGGACTGGTCTCCGTTGCTGAGCTCAATGTGCGCACCCGCTTCGAGATTGTTGAAGTGGAACTGTCCGCCAGCATTCGCCAGGTCGAAGATCGGCACACCATCGGCATCAAAGCCCGCCAGGCCCGTCAACGTCACTGACAGCTTCTCAGCCATCGTGTCCTTGATCACCGTGATGGTCTCAGGTTTGCTGGTGGAGCCATTGTTGTCGATCTGAATGATCTGCAGCGTATTTGTACCTTCCACCAGAGCATCCGCGTGAATGACGCTTCCGGTCCCTTGCACCCAGGTTTGACCATTGTCCAGGCTGTACAGATACCCTGCCGCGAAACCACCTTGCCCAATGTCGATGGCACCGCTGCCGGCGACGTAGTAGGGATTGGATTCGGTGCCCGTGCCCAAGACATCACCCTGGGCATTGGTCGTGACGTCGATCGCAAGCGAAGGATAGGTCACATAGGTCTGGTCAGTCCAGGACCGCTCGAGCTGGAAAACAATTTCCGTCCCCTCGCTTGCGTTCCCAAACTGGTCCACCTGCCGGAAATAGTAGTGCTTCAGGCCACCGCCACTGCCGAGGTCACCAGCGCCGATGCCGTCCGTTGTAGGCAGGTCGTACCAGGGGGCCTGGTTATACCAGCTGTACTGCACCTTGGCACCTGCCTCCAGGTTGCCGAACTTGAACACGCTCCCGTCTCCATCGACCACCACCGCCAGGAAATTTTCGTCATACCCGGCGACCTGCGTCAGACTCACCTGCAACGCGGCGGCCGTGCTGTCCTTCACCACCGTGATGGTGCCGGGCTGGCTGGCATTACCATTGCTGTCAATCTGGATGACTTGCAACGTATTGCTGCCTTCCGCCAGGGCGCTGGCCGTGATGCCGGTGCCGGTACCTTGCGTCCAAGTCTGCCCGCCGTCGGTACTGAACAGGAAGCCAGAGGCTGTCCCGTGGCCGATTTCGATCAAGCCACCGTTACCCATGTAGTACGGATCTGCTTGCGTTCCCGTGCCCACAGTGTTGCCAGTCGAGGTCGCGGTGACGTGGATGGACAGCAAGTCGCTTGTCACGTAATCCGCCGCAGTCCCTGTCGCAACGTAGTCCAGGTTCAACTGGGTCTCATTGCCCACATTGCCGAAGACATCCAACTGACGGAAATACAACTGGGTGGCGCCATGTTGAGACAACAGCGCATCCAGGCTTTGCGAATCCGATGAACCCACGTCGATCCAGGGCCCGGTGGCCGAGAGGCTGTACTGGACTTTGCCGCCGTTCTCCAGGTTGCCGAATTTCAGTTCGGCGCCTGAGCCTTCAGCCACCACCGGTTGACCTGAGGCGTCGTAACCAGCGACTTGGGTCAGCGAAACGGTCAGGTCTTGGGCAATGGTGTCCTTCACCACCGTGATCGTGACAGGCGCGCTGACATTGCCTTTACTGTCGGTCTGGACAAGTTGCAACGTGTTCTTGCCTTCTGCCAGTTCGGTGGCCTGGATCCCCCCAGCGGGGCCCTGCTTCCAGGTGCTACCACCGTCGATGCTGTACCGATACGACGAAATCGTAGCTTGGCCGACTTCGATCAGACCGCCAGTGGCCACATAGTAGGGGTCGTCTGTCGTCCCCTGGCCGACGCAATCTCCGGCCGGATTCGTATCGACCTGAACCGTCACAATCGGTGTCACGACACCGCTCCAACCCATGACAAAGGCGATGGACGTCCAACCGCTCGCGTTGCCCAAGGCATCGACTTGTCGGAACTCCATGCCATGATAGCCATAGCTGAACTTCGAACCCACGACGATACTGCTATCGGTGGTGTAGTCCACCGCGTAGCCATTTCCCCATATCTGGACTTTTGCACCTGGCTCGAGATTGCCAAACGTGAGCGTGCCCCCGGGTTCCACCACCGGGCGATTACCGCTGTCATAGCCAAGGACCTGGGTGAACGTCACCGCGAGTTTCGCGGCAGTCGTATCCTTCACCACCGTCAGGTTCACTGGGTCGCTGGCATTACCTGCGCTGTCCAACTGAATGATCTGCAGCGAGTTGCTGCCTTCAGACAGTTGAGCGGCCGTGAGGCTGGTGCCGGACCCCTTCAACCAGGTTTGACCGTTGTCCTTGCTGTAGAGCCATTGAGCGTCGGCATCGGTCCCGATGCTGATGGAGCCATTGGCCGTCATCCGGATGGGATCGGACTCGGTGCCGGTCCCTGAGACCGCCGTGACCTGAGTCACGGGGGCCGTCGGAGCAACGGTATCCTTGACTACTTCAATGGTGGTGGGATCGCTCATATTGCCTGCGCGGTCCACCTGGACGATCTGGATGCTGTTGTTGCCTTCGGCGAGGTCGTCGGCCGAGATGCCGGCCGCCGATCCCGACTTCCAGGTCTGGCCTCCATCGGTGCTGTAGTTCCACGAGGAGTCCGGGTCGGTCGCAAAGCTCAGGTTGCCAGTGGCGCCGAGCAGGATCGGATCTTCCGGCGTGCCGGTGCCCACAACAGCGCCAATGTGATCACCCGTGACAGAGCCCGTCAGATCCAGCACAGGCACTTCGGGAGCCACCGTGTCCTTGACGACCGTGATGCTGGTGGGCGCACTGGCGTTGCCAGCCTTGTCCACCTGCACGATCAGAATGGTGTTGTCGCCTTCCACCAGATCCTTGGCGGAAATGCCCGCTGCCGCGCCCGGCTTCCAGGTCTGGCCGCCATCGGTGCTGTAGCGCCATTCGCCGTCGATGTCCGTTGCGATGTTGACGTTGCCGTTGGCAGCCACCACGATCGGATCTTCCTTGGTGCCGGTGCCCACGACCGTGCCAGTCGAGGTGCCCGTGCTGGAATTGGCCACATCCAGGACCGGTGCTTCCGGTGCCACGGTGTCCTTGACGATCTCGATTTGCTTCGGCGGGCTGATGTTGCCAGCTTTGTCCACTTGGACGATCTGGATGGTGTTGTTGCCCTCGGCCAGGTTGGCCGACGGGATACCGTCCGGCGTGCCTTGCACCCAGTTCAGACCGCCATCGACGGAGTAACGCCATTCGGTGTCGGCATCGACCTTGATGTCGATCTTGCCGTCCGCAGCCACCACGATCGGATCTTCCTTGGTGCCGGTGCCCACGACCGTGCCAGTCGAGGTGCCCGTGCTGGAATTGGCCACATCCAGGACCGGTGCTTCCGGTGCCACGGTGTCCTTGACGATCTCGATTTGCTTCGGCGGGCTGATATTGCCAGCTTTGTCCACTTGGACGATCTGGATGGTGTTGTTGCCCTCGGCCAGGTTGGCCGACGGGATACCTTCGGGCGTGCCTTGCACCCAGTTCAGGCCTCCATCAACGGAGTAACGCCACTCGGTGTCGGCATCAACCTTGATCTCGATCTTGCCGTCCGCAGCCACCACGATCGGATCTTCCTTGGTGCCGGTGCCCACGACCGTGCCAGTCGAGGCGCCCGTGCTGGAGTTGGCCACGTTCAGGACCGGTGCTTCCGGTGCCACGGTGTCCTTGACGATCTCGATTTGCTTCGGCGGGCTGATGTTGCCAGCTTTGTCCACTTGGACGATCTGGATGGTGTTGTTGCCCTCGGCCAGGTTGGCCGACGGGATACCTTCGGGCGTGCCTTGCACCCAGTTCAGGCCTCCATCAACGGAGTAACGCCACTCGGTGTCGGCATCGACCTTGATCTCGACCTTGCCGTCCGCAGCCACCACGATCGGATCTTCCTTGGTGCCGGTGCCCACGACCGGCGTCCCTTGGGTGCCCGTGGTGGAGTTGGCCACATCCAGGACCGGTGCTTCCGGTGCCACGGTGTCCTTGACGATCTCGATTTGCTTCGGCGGGCTGATATTGCCAGCTTTGTCCACTTGGACGATCTGGATGGTGTTGTTGCCCTCGGCCAGGTTGGCCGACGGGATACCTTCGGGCGTGCCTTGCACCCAGTTCAGGCCTCCATCAACGGAGTAACGCCACTCGGTGTCGGCATCAACCTTGATCTCGATCTTGCCGTCCGCAGCCACCACGATCGGATCTTCCTTGGTGCCGGTGCCCACGACCGTGCCAGTCGAGGTGCCCGTGCTGGAGTTGGCCACGTTCAGGACCGGTGCTTCCGGTGCCACGGTGTCCTTGACGATCTCGATTTGCTTCGGCGGGCTGATGTTGCCGGCCTTGTCCACCTGGACGATCTGGACGGTGTTGTTGCCTTCGGTCAGGTTGGCCGAAGGAATGCCTTCGGGCGTACCCTGCTGCCAGGTCAGGCCGTTGTCGGTGCTGAAGCGCCACTCGGTGTCGGCATCGACCTTGATGTCGATCTTGCCGTCCGCGGACACAACAATCGGATCTTCCTTGGTGCCGGTGCCCACGACCGGCGTCCCTTGGGTGCCCGTGGTGGAGTTGGCCACGTCCAGGACCGGTGCCTCAGGCGCCACGGTGTCCTTGACGATCTCGATTTGCTTCGGCGGGCTGATGTTGCCGGCCTTGTCCACCTGGACGATCTGGACGGTGTTGTTGCCTTCGGTCAGGTTGGCCGAAGGAATGCCTTCGGGCGTACCCTGCTGCCAGGTCAGGCCGTTGTCGGTGCTGAAGCGCCACTCGGTGTCGGCATCGACCTTGATCTCGACCTTGCCGTCCGCGGACACCACAATCGGATCTTCCTTGGTGCCGGTGCCCACGACCGGCGTCCCTTGGGTGCCCGTGGTGGAGTTGGCCACGTCCAGGACCGGTGCCTCAGGCGCCACGGTGTCCTTGACGATCTCGATTTGCTTCGGCGGGCTGATATTGCCGGCCTTGTCCACCTGGACGATCTGGACGGTGTTGTTGCCTTCGGTCAGGTTGGCCGAAGGAATGCCTTCGGGCGTGCCCTGCTGCCAGGTCAGGCCGTTGTCGGTGCTGAACCGCCACTCGGCGTCGGCATCGACCTTGATCTCGACCTTGCCGTCCGCGGCCACCACGATCGGATCTTCCTTGGTGCCGGTACCCACCGGGCCGCTCGTGCCCGTGCCATCACCGGAACCAGCGCCGGGTTCGGGCAGCTTGATCTCGGGCGCCTGCGGTGCCACGGTGTCCTTGACGATCTCGATTTGCTTCGGCGGGCTGACATTGCCAGCCTTGTCCACCTGGACGATCTGAATGGTGTTGTTGCCCTCGACCAGACCGGCCGACGGAATACCCTCAGGCGTGCCCTGCTGCCAGGTCAGGCCGTTGTCGGTGCTGAAGCGCCATTCGGTGTCGGCATCGACCTTGATCTCGACCTTGCCGTCCGCGGCCACCACGATCGGATCTTCCTTGGTGCCGGTGCCCACGACCGGCGTCCCTTGGGTGCCCGTGGTGGAGTTTGCCACATCCAGGACCGGGGCCTCAGGCGCCACGGTGTCCTTCACGATCTCAATTTGCTTCGGCGGGCTGATGTTGCCAGCCTTGTCCACCTGGACGATTTGGACGGTGTTGTTTCCTTCGGTCAGATTGGCCGACGGGATCCCTTCAGGCGTGCCCTGCTGCCAGGTCAGGCCGTTGTCGGTGCTGAAGCGCCATTCGGTGTCGGCATCGACCTTGATGTCGATCTTGCCGTCCGCGGACACAACAATCGGATCTTCCTTGGTGCCGGTGCCCACGACCGGCGTCCCTTGGGTGCCCGTGGTGGAGTTGGCCACATCCAGGACCGGGGCCTCAGGCGCCACGGTGTCCTTCACGATCTCAATTTGCTTCGGCGGGCTGATATTGCCGGCCTTGTCCACCTGGACGATCTGGACGGTGTTGTTTCCTTCGGTCAGATTGGCCGACGGGATCCCTTCGGGCGTGCCCTGCTGCCAGGTCAGGCCGTTGTCGGTGCTGAAGCGCCATTCGGTGTCGGCATCGACCTTGATCTCGACCTTGCCGTCCGCGGCCACCACGATCGGATCTTCCTTGGTGCCGGTGCCCACCGGGCCGCTCGTGCCCGTGCCATCACCGGAACCAGCGCCGGGTTCGGGCAGCTTGATCTCGGGCGCCGCGGGAGCCGTCGTGTCCTTCACCACTTCGATGATGGTGGGCTCGCTCTTGTTCCCGTCCTTGTCGATTTGAACGATCTGGATCGTGTTGTTGCCTTCCGCCAGATCGCCAGACGCGATGCCTTCCGGCTTGCCCGGTTTCCAGGTCACGCCACCATCCGTGCTGAAGCTCCACTGAGTGTCAGGGGCAACGCCCACGTTGATATGGCCGTCCTGACCCACCACGATCGGATCTTCGTGCGTACCTGAGCCGTTGGTGACAGGGCCAGTTCCATCGCCTGCGGTGTTGCCATTGCCCGGCACGATCACCGGCGGGGCAGGCGGCGTCACCGGCTTGTCACTGCCGGAAGCTTGGGACGACGAGTCAGAGGACGACGAGCCGCCGCCAGCCGCGGCAGCGGCCACAGCCACTGCACCAGCAAGACCGGCCAGCAGCGTGGCGCTGGGCAGCGTGAACGCGCTCATCACAGAGGCGGCCGCGCCCGACATCGACGGCGCTGCGCCGGCCACTTGTCCGGCAGCCTGTGCGGCCTGACCGGCTTCTGCTGCGCTGGACGCGGTTGCGGTCGATTCAGCCTCCGCGGCGCTCGTGACTTCCTGCGATGCCTGCAGTTCTGCTTGTTCAGCCGAAACGGTCTCTGCCTGAGCTTCTTGCGTCATCAGCTCTTCCTCATCGGGACGGACCCGACGAGCCAGGCGGTTCGAGGCCTGAGAGGGTTGCGCTTGCGCTGCAAGATTTTGTTGGTTGGCAGGAGTCGTTTGGGGGCGGGGATGCTTGTTCATGACGGGTCCTTTGTGACGGCTAGGCCTTCCCTTGGAAAGCTCCTGAGCAGTCTAAAAATCCCCTTCGATGAATCGAATAGCACGAAGATGTGAGCAGCACCGGCGTGACTAGCAACCTTTTGCTAGTCGACAGCAAGCCTCACATGACAACGCCGAATCCATTGTCATTCGTCAACTAAACGCCTTGCCGTTGCAGCAAATCGCAAGCTCACAAATGCTACTGGCGCCCACCTTTCCTGCCACTTCTGCGCATCGCTCCATGACCTCAGAGCGACATGAAAAAAGGCTCCCGAAGGAGCCTCTTGTTCAGCACTTGGCCAGCCTCAAGCCGCCGCCAGCCCCAATCGCTGACGCGCCGCCTGATACTCGCGCCCAAAGCGCGCCACCAGCTCACCCGCCGGCAGCACTTCGCGAATGGCACCAATGCCCTGCCCGCTGCCCCAGATGTCCTTCCAGGCCTTGGCGGCAGCGCCACCGCCGAAGTTCATCTTGGTCGGATCGCTCTCCGGCAGGTGGTCCGGATCCAGGCCCGCCTTGACGATCGAGCCCTTCAGATAGTTGCCGTGCACGCCGGTGAACAGGTTGCTGTAGACAATGTCGTCGCTGTTGCTGTCGACGATCATCTGCTTGTAGTCGTCGCTGGCACGCGCCTCTTCGGTGGCGATGAAGGCCGAGCCGATGTAGGCCAGATCCGCACCCGCCGCCTGTGCCGCCAGGATGGCGTCCCCACTGGCGATCGAGCCGGACAGCGCCAGCGGGCCGTCAAACCATTCCCGGATCTCCTGAATCAGCGCAAACGGGCTCTTCACGCCCGCATGGCCGCCCGCACCGGCCGCCACGGCGATCAGGCCATCCGCGCCCTTCTCCACCGCCTTGTGGGCAAACTTGTTGTTGATGATGTCGTGCAGCACGATGCCGCCCCAGGCATGCACCGCCGCATTCACGTCCTCACGGGCCCCCAGCGAGGTGATGATGATGGGCACCTTGTACTTGGCGCACATCTCCATGTCGTGCTCGAGCCGGTCATTACTCTTGTGCACGATCTGGTTGATGGCGAAAGGCGCTGCCGGAGACTCGGGATGGGCACGGTCGTGCGCCGCCAGGGTCTCGGTGATCTCAGCCAGCCAATCCTCCAGCTGCTCCGCCGGACGCGCATTGAGCGCCGGCATGGAGCCCACGATGCCGGCCTTGCATTGCGCAATGACCAGCTTCGGGTTGCTGATGATGAACAGCGGCGAGCCGATGACCGGCAGACGCAGCTTGTTGAACAGCGGGGGAAGTGCCACCTCGTGTCTCCTCGTGGTGATGGAAGTTGGGGTTGATCAGAAAGCGTCGATGGGCAGGGCCATGACGCTGTCGGCGCCTTGGACCACCGCATCGCGCAGCGACTGGCAACGCGGCAGGATGTGCTCGGCGTAAAAGCGCGCCGTCGTGATCTTGGCCTGCATGAAATCGACGTCTTCGCCGGCCGCCAGCAGCTCCTGCGCCGCCAGCAGCGAACGCGCCAGCTGCCAGCCCGCCACCAGGTTGCCCGCCAGCATCAGGTAAGGCACCGAGCCGGCGAACGCCGCATTGGGCTTGGCCTTGCCGTGCGCGGCGACAAAGTCCACCACCTGCACGAACGACGCACGCGCCTGCGCCAGAGACTGACGCACGGCCAGCGCGGCCTCGCTGCCGTTGGCAGCCAACGCGCCTTCCGTCTCTTCGATCTGAGCCGCCAGGCTGCGCGCAAAGGCGCCGCCGTCGCGCATCGTCTTGCGACCCACCAGGTCGTTGGCCTGGATGGCGGTGGTGCCTTCGTAGATCGGCAGGATGCGGGCGTCACGGTAATACTGCGCCGCGCCGGTCTCTTCGATGAAGCCCATGCCGCCGTGCACCTGCACGCCCAGCGAGGTGACTTCCAGGCTCATCTCGGTGCTGTAGCCCTTGACCAGTGGCACCATGAACTCATAGAAGCTCTGCGCTTCCTTGCGGGCCTCGGCATCGCTGTGGTGATGAGCGATGTCATAGGCCGCGGCGGCATCGATGGCCATCGCGCGGCAGCCTTCCACCAGGGCCCGCTGCGTCATCAGCATGCGGCGCACGTCGGGGTGATGAATGATGGCCACCGGCGCTGACGACGAGCCATCCACCGGGCGCGACTGCACCCGGTCCTTCGCGTAGGCCACTGCCTTCTGATAGGCGCGGTCCGCCACCGCCAGGCCCTGCACGCCCACGCCGAAGCGGGCGGCGTTCATCATGATGAACATGTACTCCAGGCCGCGGTTCTCTTCGCCGATCAGCGTGCCGATGGCGCCGCCGTGATCGCCAAACTGCAGCACGGCCGTCGGGCTGGCCTTGATGCCCAGCTTGTGCTCGATGGAGACGCAGTGCACGTCGTTGCGAGCGCCCAGGGAGCCATCGTCATTCACCAGGAACTTCGGCACCAGGAACAGGCTGATGCCCTTCACGCCCTCCGGCGCGCCCGGCACACGGGCCAGCACCAGATGGACGATGTTGTCCGTCATGTCGTGCTCGCCCCAGGTGATGTAGATCTTGGTGCCGAAGATCTTGTAGGTGCCGTCGCCCTGCGGCTCCGCGCGGCTGCGCACCAGCGCCAGGTCCGAGCCGGCCTGCGGCTCGGTGAGGTTCATCGTGCCGGTCCAGTCGCCCGAGAGCAGGCGCGGAATGAACAGCTGCTTTTGCTGCTCGGTACCGGCCACCAGCAGCGCTTCCACCGCGCCATCGGTCAGCAGCGGGCACAGCGCAAAGCTGACGTTGGCCGCCTGGACCATTTCCGCGCAGCCGGTCCCGATGGTCTTGGGCAGCCCCTGGCCGCCATAGGCCTGCGGATGCTGCAGCCCCTGCCAGCCGCCCTCGGCGTACTGGCGGAAGGCGTCCTTGAACCCCGGGGTGGCGAAGACCTGACCGTCCTTCCAGGATGACGGATTCCGGTCGCCCTCGACGTTCAGCGGTGCAATGACATCCTCATTGAGCTTGGCCGCTTCTTCCAGCACCGCCTGCGCGGTGTCCAGGCCGTGGTCGGCAAAAGCGGGGATCTGCTCGGCGAGCGTCTGCAGGCCGGCCAGGGCCTGCATGTCAAACAGCATGTCCTTGATCGGGGCGCGGTATGTCATGGTCTTGTCTCCGGATGAAAAAAGAGCGCCGCGTATGAACAACGGGGCGCCCTGGATCGGTCGGCGAGGCAGCTGCAGTCCGCAGTGCGGGCGGGCGGCCTCGCGGTGGCCGTGGCCGCATCGCGGGCTGCGCGATGCGGCAAGGCGCGCTTACAGCGCCTTGACCAGTTCGGGAACGGCGGTGAACAGGTCAGCTTCCAGGCCGTAGTCAGCCACCGAGAAGATCGGCGCTTCCGGATCCTTGTTGATCGCCACGATCACCTTGGAATCCTTCATGCCGGCCAGATGCTGGATGGCGCCGGAGATGCCCGCCGCGATGTAGAGCTGCGGCGCGACGATCTTGCCGGTCTGACCCACCTGCCAGTCGTTGGGGGCATAACCCGCATCGACCGCAGCGCGCGAGGCACCCAGGGCGGCGTTGAGCTTGTCCGCCAGCGGCGTCAGCACTTCGTTGAACTTGTCGCTGCTGCCCAGGGCACGGCCGCCGGACACGATGATCTTGGCAGCGGTCAGCTCGGGGCGGTCGCTCTTGGTCACTTCACGACCCACAAAGCTGCTCTTGCCGCTGTCGGCCACGGCGCTGATGCTTTCCACCGCGGCGCTGCCGCCTTCGGCTGCAGGGTCAAAACCAGTGGTGCGCACCGTCAGAACCTTGATCGCATCGGTGGACTGCACGGTCGCGATGGCGTTGCCGGCATAGATCGGGCGCTCGAAGGTGTCGGCGCTGATCACCTTGGTGACGTCGCTCAGCTGGCCCACATCCAGCAGGGCCGCGACGCGCGGCGCCACGTTCTTGCCGGCGGCGGTGGCGGGGAACAGCAGGTGGCTGTAGTCCTTGGCGATGGCGATCACCTGGGCGGCCACGTTCTCGGCCAGGCCGTCGGCGAACTGGGCGCCATCGGCGTGCAGCACCTTGGACACGCCGCTGATCTTCGCGGCGGCCTGGGCAGCACCCGAAGCATTGGCGCCGACGATCAGCACGTGCACATCACCGCCGATGGCAGTGGCAGCGCTCACGGTGTTGTGGGTAGCCCCCTTCAGCGAGGCATTGTCGTGTTCAGCAATGACGAGGATGGTCATTCTTGGCTCCATTCAGACAGCTGTGGGGGATCAGATGACCTTGGCTTCGGTCTTCAGCTTGGTGACCAGCGTCGCGACGTCCGGCACCTTCACGCCAGCACCGCGCTTGGCCGGCTCGGCCACCGACAGCGTCTTGATGCGCGGCGTGACGTCCACCCCCAGGTCCGCCGGCTTGACCGTTTCCAGCGGCTTCTTCTTGGCCTTCATGATGTTGGGCAGCGTGACGTAGCGCGGCTCGTTCAGACGCAGGTCGGTGGTGACCACCGCCGGCAGCGTGAGGCTGACCGTTTCCAGGCCGCCGTCGACTTCACGGGTGACGGCCACCTTGCCGTCGGCCACTTCGACCTTGGAGGCGAAGGTGCCTTGCGGCAGACCGGTCAGCGCGGCCAGCATCTGGCCGGTCTGGTTGCAATCGTCATCGATGGCCTGCTTGCCCAGGATGACCAGTTGCGGCTGCTCCTTGTCGACCAGGGCCTTCAGCAGCTTGGCCACGGCCAGCGGCTGCAGTTCAGCGTCGGTCTCGACCAGGATGGCGCGGTCCGCGCCAATGGCCATGGCGGTGCGCAGGGTTTCCTGGCACTGCGTGACGCCGCAGGACACGGCGATCACTTCGGTGACGACGCCCTTTTCCTTCAGGCGCACGGCTTCTTCGACCGCGATTTCGTCAAACGGGTTCATCGACATCTTCACATTGGCGATGTCGACCCCAGTGCCGTCACTCTTGACGCGCACCTTGACGTTGTAATCGACGACTCGTTTGACGGGGACCAATACCTTCATCGAAGCACTCCAGGCGTATTGACGTTAACGTTAATTCGATTCTATGGGAGGCCTGCGCCGTCCCCGTGTCACCGATCCATCAAGACCGAAGGGCCTCGGGGCCGATGCGGTCCGATCCCGGGACGAAGATCGGAAAATAAAACGAACGATCGTTCTATTCTAGCCATCAGATCTGCGCTGCCAAGTGAAAGTCCGGGAATCTTCTAGACTGCTCACCCTGATGCGGCGGCAATGGCGCGTCGTGGCTGTCGCGGCGTTCGCCCCATCTTCCATTTGTCTCTTGCCCCAGTGATGCCTGTCTCAACGCCCTCGTCGCCAGCTTCCAGTCCCGTGCATGGCCTGCCGACCGATCTGTCTGCGCGACCCACCCTGGGGGTGTTTGACTCCGGGGTCGGCGGGCTGACGGTGCTGCAGGCGCTGCGCGCTCGGATGCCTGAGGTGGCGCTGCACTATGTGGCCGATGCCGGTCACGCGCCGTATGGGGACCGCAGCAGCGAGTACATCCGGGAGCGCAGCCTGCGTGTGGCGGAGCACCTGCGCGCTGCAGGCGCCCACATGGTGGTGGTGGCCTGCAACACCGCCACGGCGCATGCGGTGAACGCCATGCGTGAGCGCTGGCCGGACTGGCCGGTGGTGGGCATCGAGCCGGGCGTGAAGCCGGCGGTCGCAGCGACGCGCAATGGGCGCATCGGCGTGATGGCGACGACCGCCACCATCGCCAGCCGCCGATACGAAGCGCTGGTGGCCGCCCATGCGGCGGATGTCTCACTGGTGAGCCAGCCGTGTCCGGGGCTTGTCACGCTGATTGAACAGGGGCACCTCGACAATCCGGAACTCGGCGCCTTGATTGACCGGTACTGTGAACCTCTGAAGGCGGCCGGCGTCGATACCGTGCTGCTGGGCTGCACGCACTATCCACTGGTGCAGGGCCGCATCCAGGCGGCGTTGGGAAATGGCGTGCAGTTGCTCAACATCGAGGACGCGGTGGCACGTCAGGCCCAGCGCCTGTGGGAATCCCTGCACCTGCCTGCACAGCCGGACGCACCGCTGGTCTTGCAGAGCACCGGCGATCCGGAACCGCTGCAGCATCTGGCGCGCGTCGCGCTGGGTTGGCGGGATGCGGTGGCGTCCCATATCGACGTGTGAGTGACGTCTGGACGCGGATGCGGGGCGGCTGCGCAGCGGGTGACCCAAGGCTGTGACCCAGGCGTGATGGTTTCAAATGGACGCCATCCCCAGCCGCGGCGCACCCCGCCGACCGCACGCCTTCAGACCAGTGCGCGCGCCATGCCCCGCGTCATGTCCACCCGCCTCAACAGCGCATAGCCCACGACGAAAAACACGCCCGTCGACAGAATCGCCAGGCGGTGATTGCCCGCGGTCAGCACCGTCACCGCGCCATAGGTCAGCGGGCCAATGATGGCCGCCAGACGGGTGGCGAAGGTCCATAGGCCGAAGAATTCAGCCAGCCGGTCATGCGGCGCCAAGGCGCCGGCCAGTGCGCGTCCACAGGACTGGCTGGACCCCATGCAGAGACCGGCGATCAGCGCGGCCACCCAGAACAGCCAGTCGCTGGTGGCGACAAAGGCCAGGACCGTCATCAGCATCCAGCCCACCAGGGTGACCGCCAGCGCCGGCTGGTGACCGATGCGATCCTCGTAGTAGCCGAACCCAAACGCACCGACCGCGGAGGCGATGTTGACGAGGAAGACCAGCGCCATGGTCTGGGCCTGGCTGAAACCAAGCGCCTGGTCCGCATAGACCGCTGCCAGGGCGATCACGACGGCGATGCCGGCTTGATAGGCCGTGCCGCAGGCCAGCAGCCGCAGGAAATCGGGATACGCCTTCGCCCGCCGCCACGACGCCACCAGCTCCGCCATGCCGGATCGGCGGCGCGCGGCTCGACGCGTGGAACACGGATCGGCGCGCTCGCGCAACAGCAGGAAGGTGGGAATGGCGGCCAGCAGGTACAGCCCTGCGGTGATGCCCATCGTGACGGGGACGAAGTCACTGGCCGCCTGCCCTTGCGCCTGCGCCTGCAGCACGTAGGCGAGGCAGATGCCCAGCGAGAGCATGCCGCCAAGATAGCCGAACGCCCAGCCCCAGCCGGACACCCGACCCAGCGCATTGCGACGGGCGAGTTCAGGCAGGAAGGCGGCGATCAGCGATTCGCCGTACGAGAAAAAGACGTTGGACAGCACCACCGCCGCGGCCGCCCACCACATCGCATTCGGCCCGAAAAGCGCCAGTGCTGCGGTCGTGATGACGCAGCCAGCCGTGCACAGCGCCAGGAGTCGCTTCTTGGCGCCGTGCGCATCGGCCCAGGCGCCGAGCCCCGGCATGGTGATCATGACGATCAGGCTGGAGAGGGCAATGAGCACGGTCCACAAAAGGGTGGCGGACGGCTGCCCCTTGGCGACCTCGGCAACGAAGTAGGCGTTGTAGACGGCAGTCAGCACCACCGTCGTGTAGCCGGAGTTGGCGAAGTCGTACATCGACCACCCCAACACTTCCCGGCGACGCACGCCTGGGTTCAACAGGTCCTGACCGAACATGCGGCCAAGTGTAAGAGCACCGGCTGCTCCTCGAGACGCGACGGGTGCCGGGAACTTCCCTCGGGACGCGCATGCGCACAGTTGGCAGCAGGTGGACCCGGGACCCTTGACTGGACCGCCGGATTCAGCCGAGTCGGCACCGTCAGACGAGCGCGACCTGCACGCGCCGCCCAACCACTGCCGCCGCACCCTGCAGGGTGGCGAGCGTGACATTGCCGGAATTAGGCGCTTGAGCCAGGTCAAATCGAGCGCAAGAGGCTCGATTCGATCAAGGTCGGCTTGGGCCTGCAGGAAGAGGCTGACTGGGCTGAGGGAGCCACTGGCTCGGACATGGGCGGGATACCCCTGCAGAGCTGGTACCTGGGACGGGACTCGAACCCGTACGCTTGTGACAGCGGCAGATTTTAAGTCTGCTGTGGCTACCGATTTCACCACCCAGGCCGCGTGCAAAGCTTGGCTTGGCTCGCATTATCCTGCGGCGCGCCAATGAAAAAAGGGAAGTCTCAATGACTTCCCTTTTTGGAATTTGGAGCGGGAAACGAGGCTCGAACTCGCGACCTCAACCTTGGCAAGGTTGCGCTCTACCAACTGAGCTATTCCCGCATCGCAGGAGGAACCGACGCCCACCGAAGTGAACATCAAACCCCACCTTCAACACTTGAAGTGGAGCGGGAAACGAGGCTCGAACTCGCGACCTCAACCTTGGCAAGGTTGCGCTCTACCAACTGAGCTATTCCCGCAAACTATCCGCAAAAATCCATTTGGAGGCGCGATCCGGAGTCGAACCGGACTAACCGGATTTGCAATCCGGGGCATAACCGCTTTGCTATCGCGCCCCTGATCGAAACTGAAGTTTGGTGTCCTCAGCTTCGATAAAAAATGGAAGCCAAGGCTTCCATCCTTTTCAGAACCTGGAGCGGGAAACGAGGCTCGAACTCGCGACCTCAACCTTGGCAAGGTTGCGCTCTACCAACTGAGCTATTCCCGCGTATTTCAACTTTCGTTGAACTCAACTTTCGTCGAACTTCAACGCACTGCTTGCTGCTGCACTGCTTTTAATCGCAGTGTTTGACGTCTCTTGAACTCAACTGACGTCTTGTTCTTCGATTCGTCTGCAGCACCGTTTGCGCTGAAGCCGAGAGTATAGAACGATTTTTCGAGGCCGCGCAAGAGTTGGGAGAAGAAGTCGCCTGAAGGTGCACGTATCGCACAGCCACCACTCCTCTCGTGGTCACCCAGCCCAGAAAGACAAATGCCCGCAGCCGAGGCCGCGGGCATTCAGGTCAAGGCCAGCCGGCATACGCCGACCGATGCACTCAGTGCTTCAGCGAATCACCGCCAGCGTCCGGCTTGGCTTCCGCCACCTTCTCGGCCGGTGGCGCTGCAGCCACTTCTTCTTCCGGGATCGGCTGCGGCACGGTCTCTAGTGCCACTTCCAGCACACGGTCGATCCAGCGGACCGGAACGATCTCCAGCTGGTTCTTCACGTTCTCAGGAATGTCCTGCAGATCCTTGACGTTCTCTTCCGGAATCATCACCGTCTTGATGCCACCGCGGTGGGCCGCCAGCAGCTTTTCCTTCAAGCCGCCAATGGCCGTCACTTCGCCGCGCAGCGTGATCTCACCGGTCATCGCCACATCCGCACGCACCGGAATGCCGGTCAGCGCGGAGACGAACGCCGTGGTCATCGCGATACCGGCGCTGGGACCGTCCTTCGGCGTTGCGCCATCGGGCACGTGGATGTGCACGTCGCGCTTCTCGAAGGCCTCGTCCTTGATGCCCAGGCGGCGAGCCCGCGACCGCACCACCGTGCGAGCCGCTTCCACCGATTCCTTCATCACGTCGCCCAGCGAGCCGGTGCGGATGATGTTGCCCTTGCCCGGCATTGACGTGGCTTCAATGGTCAGCAGATCGCCGCCCACTTCCGTCCACGCCAGACCGACCACCTGACCCACCTGGTTCTTCTTCTCGGCACGACCGAAGTCGTACTTGCGAACGCCCAGGAACTCGTTCAGGTTGTCCTCGTCCACGACCACGCGACCCTGGTAGGTCTTGAGCTGCAGGCCCTTGACCACCTTGCGGCAGATCTTGGAGATCTCGCGTTCCAGCGAGCGCACACCGGCTTCACGGGTGTAGTAGCGGATCACGCCGCGGATGGCCGCTTCAGTGACGTCCAGCTCTTCATCCTTGACGCCGTTGTTGCCGCGCTGCTTGGGCAGCAGGTAACGCTGGGCGATGTTGACCTTCTCGTCCTCGGTGTAGCCGGACAGGCGGATCACTTCCATTCGGTCCAGCAGGGCCGGCGGAATGTTCAGCGAGTTCGACGTCGCGACGAACATCACATCGGACAGGTCGTAATCGACTTCGATGTAATGGTCGGCGAAGGTGTGGTTCTGCTCGGGATCCAGCACCTCCAGCAGCGCGGACGACGGGTCACCCCGGAAGTCCATGCCCAGCTTGTCGATCTCGTCCAGCAGGAACAGCGGATTCCGCGTGCCCACCTTGGACAGGCTCTGCAGCACCTTGCCCGGCATGGAGCCGATGTAGGTGCGGCGGTGACCGCGGATCTCGGCTTCGTCCCGCACGCCGCCCAGGGCCATGCGAACGAACTTGCGGCCCGTGGCACGGGCCACCGACTGCCCCAGCGAGGTCTTGCCGACACCCGGAGGGCCAACCAGGCACAGGATGGGCGCCTTGACCTTGTCCACACGCTGCTGCACCGCGAGGTATTCGAGGATGCGTTCCTTGACCTTGTCCAGGCCGTAGTGGTCCTCGTTTAGGACGGCTTCGGCATTGGCCAGGTCGTGCTTGATCTTGGTCTTCTTGCTCCAGGGCAGGTTGACCAGGGTGTCGATGTAATTGCGCACCACCGTGGCTTCGGCGGACATCGGCGACATCAGCTTGAGCTTCTTCAGCTCGGCCTCGGCCTTCTTGCGTGCCTCCTTGGGCATGCGGGCGGCCTGGATCTTCTTTTCCAGCTCTTCCAGGTCGGCACCTTCTTCGCCGTCGCCCAGTTCCTTCTGGATGGCCTTGACCTGCTCGTTCAGGTAGTACTCGCGCTGGCTCTTCTCCATCTGGCGCTTGACGCGGCCCCGGATGCGCTTTTCCACCTGCAGGATGTCGACCTCATGCTCCAGCAGGTCCAGCAGTTTCTCCAGACGCTTGCCCACTTCGGACAGGTCCAGCACCGACTGCTTGGCGTCGAGCTTGAGCGGCAGATGCGCGGCGATGGTGTCGGCCAGACGGCCCGCGTCATCGATACCGGCGATCGAGGTGAGGATCTCGGGCGGAATCTTCTTGTTCAGCTTGACGTACTGGTCAAACTGCTGCGTGACGGCGCGACGCAGGGCCTCCACTTCCGGCTGCTCATCCGCTTCGGGCGGGATGGGCATGACGTCGGCGGTGAAGTGCTCTTCGCCGTCATGGATGGCCTGGGTGGTGGCGCGCTGCAGGCCTTCCACCAGCACCTTCACGGTGCCATCGGGCAGCTTCAGCATCTGCAGGATGCTGGACACGCAGCCCATCTCGAACATGTCGTCGGGTTTGGGTTCGTCCTTGCCGGCCGCTTTCTGCGCCACCAGCATGATCTGCCGCCCGGCTTCCATCGCGGCTTCCAGCGCCTTGATGGACTTGGGGCGACCCACAAACAGCGGGATCACCATGTGCGGGAACACCACGACATCCCGCAGCGGCAGCAGCGGGAGGGTGATGGGTTCCGCGGGAAGGATCGGATGACCGGACATGAAAACCTCTCTTTCTCAGACCCATCTGGGGTCTGAGGAGCCAAATACAAGCTAACCTATCTGCGAACCTTGCTTGAAGCAGGGCTTGAAGCAGGTCGTATGGCCAGGGCGGAACCGTTGAACATCCTGGCTGTACACCGCATCACAGGCTTGACTGAGGTCAAGCGCTGGCCTTGGCCTCGCGATACACCAGCAGGGGCTTGGAATCTTCGTCAATGTTGTGCTCGTCCAGCACCACCTTCGCCACGCCGTCCAGCGAGGGCAGCTCGAACATGGTGTCGATCAGCGCATGCTCGACGATGGAACGCAGGCCGCGGGCCCCCGTCTTGCGGGCCAGTGCCTTGCGCGCCACCGCATTCAACGCGGAAGGACGCACTTCCAGCTCGACACCGTCCATCGAGAACAGCTGTTGATACTGCTTGACCAGCGCATTGCGCGGTTCGGTCAGGATCTGCACCAGGGCGTCTTCGGTCAGCTCACCCAGGGTGGCGATGACCGGCAGACGGCCGACCAGTTCAGGGATCAGGCCGAACTTGATCAGGTCACCCGGCTCCACCTCGCGGAACAGCTCGCCGACCTTCTTTTCGCTCTTGCTTTTCACCGCCGCGCCAAAACCGATGCCCGACTTCTCGGAGCGGTTCTGGATGACCTTTTCCAGGCCGTCGAAGGCGCCGCCGCAGATGAACAGGATGTTGGTCGTGTCGATCTGCAGGAAGTCCTGGTTGGGATGCTTGCGGCCGCCCTGCGGGGGCACCGAGGCCATCGTGCCTTCCACCAGCTTCAGCAGCGCCTGCTGGACGCCCTCGCCCGACACATCGCGGGTGATGGAGGGGTTGTCCGCCTTCCGGCTGATCTTGTCGATCTCGTCGATGTAGACGATGCCGCGCTGCGCCCGCTCGACGTCGTAATTGCAGTTCTGCAGCAGCTTCTGGATGATGTTTTCGACGTCTTCCCCCACATAACCGGCTTCAGTCAGGGTGGTGGCGTCGGCAATCACGAACGGCACGTTCAGGACACGGGCCAGCGTCTGGGCCAGCAGCGTCTTGCCGGAGCCGGTGGGGCCGATCAGCAGGATGTTGCTCTTGGACAGCTCCACGCCGTCCTTGGTGTCGGCCGCATGCCGCAGGCGCTTGTAATGGTTGTAGACGGCCACGGACAGCGTCCGCTTGGCCACGTCCTGGCCGATGACGTACTGGTCCAGCGTCGTCTTGATCTCGCTGGGCACCGGCAGGTCCGACTTGCTCGCGCGACCGGGTGCGGCTTCGGCCGGCACTTCATCGCGGATGATGTCGTTGCACAGCTCGATGCACTCGTCGCAGATGAACACGGACGGACCCGCGATCAGCTTCTTGACCTCATGCTGGCTCTTGCCGCAGAAGGAGCAATACAAGACTTTTTCGCTGGAGTTGCCTTTTTTCTCGGCCATGGGAGTGCTGCTAGATACAGGCGTTGTGCCTGCATTGATGATAGTTCAATTGCCGGGACCGTCTGCGTGGGGATAAAAGCCCCTAAGGTGGCTTAGTTACGATCCTGGGCAATCCGTGGTGCCGGGCGGGCCTGGGAGCACCCGGCCAGGCCCTGGCAGGGCCTGGAAAGGCCAGCCGCGGGGGGTGAGTCAGCGCAGCGCGAAGCAGGTTCGCCCTCCGTCCGCTGACCCGCCACCCCCGGCGGCTGCGCGGGTGTCAGCCGCGCTTTTCGATGACCTGGTCCACCAGGCCGTAGGTCTGGGCTTCCGGGGCGGACATGAAGTAGTCGCGCTCGGTGTCGGCCTGGATCTTTTCCAGCGGCTGACCGGTGCGCTCTGCCAGGATGCGGTTGAGCTGCTCACGGGTCTTGAGGATCTCACGGGCGTGGATCTCGATGTCCGTGGCCTGGCCCTGCGCACCGCCCAGCGGCTGGTGAATCATGATCTTGGCATTGGGCAGCGAGAAGCGCTTGCCCTTGGCCCCTGCAGCCAGCAGGAAGGCGCCCATGCTGGCAGCCATGCCCATGCACAGGGTGGAGACCTGCGGCTTGATGAACTGCATGGTGTCGTAAATCGACATGCCGGCCGAGACGCTACCGCCCGGGGAATTGATGTACAGCGAGATTTCCTTGTCCGGGTTCTCGCTCTCCAGGAACAGCAGCTGAGCCACCACGAGGTTGGCCACGGCGTCGTTGACGGGGCCCACCAGGAAGACGATGCGCTCGCGCAGCAGCCGGCTGTAGATGTCGTAGGCGCGTTCGCCGCGGCCCGACTGTTCGATGACGATGGGCACCATGCCCAGGTTGCTAGTTTCCAGAGCGCTCATGAAATCCTCTGTTGTGGTTGGCGTCACGTGACTCATTATGTCCCGCGATGCAAGTCCCTGCCCTGAGGCGCAGGACTGACCTACATGGGGGTGACTCCGCGAAAAACAAAGGCGCCGGCCTCGCGGCGCGGCGCCTTCAGGCGGGAGGACCCGAAACGGCGATCAGGCGTTGGCCATCAGCTCGTCAAACGGCACCTGCTTGTCTTCGACCTTGGCCTTGCCCAGGACGAAATCGGTGACGTTGTTTTCGATGACGACGGCTTCGACTTCAGCCATGCGCTCGCGGTCCGACAGGTACCAGCGCACCACTTCCGCCGGCTTCTCGTAGCTCTGCGAGATTTCTTCGATATGCGCCTGCAGCTGCTCAGGCTTGGCCTGCAGGTTGTTCGAACGCACCAGCTCGGCCACGACCAGGCCCAGGCGGACACGCTTTTCAGCCTGGTCCTTGAACAGTTCGGCGGGGATCGGGGCCTTGTCGGCGTCCTTCACACCACGCTTCTTCAGGTCTTCGCGGGCATTGCCGACCATGCGCTCGGCTTCGCCTTCGACGAGGGCGTTGGGCACATCCAGCTCGGCCTTGGCGACCAGTGCGTCCATGGCGGCAGCCTTGTTGCGGGCCAGCACGCGGAACTTCACTTCACGCTCGAGGTTCTTCTTGATGTCGGCGCGCAGGGCTTCGACGGTGCCTTCCTTGATGCCCAGGGCCTTGGCGAACGATTCGTTCACTTCCGGCAGGTGCTGGGCTTCGATCTTCTTGACCGTCACCAGGAAGTCGGCTTCCTTGCCGGCCACTTCCTTGCCGTGGTAGTCCTCGGGGAAGGCCAGCGGGAAGGTCTTGGATTCACCCGACTTCATGCCGCGCACGGCCTTTTCGAAGGCTTCGAGCATCTGGCCCTCGCCCAGCAGGAACTGGAAGCCATCGGCCTTGCCGCCGGCAAAGGGTTCGCCGTCGATCTTGCCTTCGAAGTCGATGGTGACGCGGTCGCCATCGGCGGCCACATCGGCGGCACCGCGCTGGGCGAAGCTGCGACGCTGCTTGCGCAGGATCTCGACGGTCTTGTCGATGGCTTCTTCGGTGACTTCAGCGGAGACGCGCTCGACGGTGGCCTCGGCCAGATCGCCCAGCTTCACTTCGGGATAGACCTCGAAGGTGGCGTCGAAGGCCAGATCGCCTTCGGCAGCGCCATCCTTCTGTTCGATGCGGGGCATGCCGGCCACGCGCAGCTTGGCCTCATTGGCCGCCTGGCTGAAGGCCTGGCCCAGCTTGTCGTTGACCACTTCGTACTGCACCGAGGCGCCGTAGCGCTGGGCGACGAAGGACATCGGCACCTTGCCGGGACGGAAGCCGTCAGCCTTGACGGTGCGGGCCAGCTTCTTCAGACGGGCCTCGACCTCGCTGTTGATGTCAGCGGCCGCCAGCGTGAGCGTGATGCGGCGTTCGAGCTTTTCGAGAGTTTCGACGGTGACAGCCATAGTGGACTCGGAAACAGTTGGAGTGGTGCGCGGGGCCGGACTCGAACCGGCACGCCCGTGAAGGCGTCAGGACCTAAACCTGGTGCGTCTACCAATTTCGCCACCCGCGCTGGGTAACAAGGGCAGCGCAGCGCCCCGGCTGCCCCTTGGTAATGATCCGGCGTTGAATCCGGGAAACCGGCGATTGTAGCCGTTAGAAGCGCGGTTTCCGCGCCCCGGGGGGCGGGTAAGCCCGGGGGTGGGGTCAGGCGCGACCGACGGAGGGGTCCCGCTCAATCCGGAACCAGGCTGCATACATCGCCGGCAGGGCCAGCAGCGTGAGCACGGTGGCCACGATCAGGCCGCCCATGATGGCCACGGCCATCGGGCCCCAGAACACGCTGCGCGACAGCGGCACCATGGCCAGCACCGCGGCGGCCGCGGTCAGCGCGATCGGGCGCAGACGACGCACGGCGGACTCGACGATGGCCTGCGCCGGCGGCACGCCGCGGCTGCGGTCCTGCTCGATCTGGTCGATCAGGATCACCGAGTTCCGCTGGATCATGCCCATCAGCGCGATGACCCCCAGCAGCGCCACGAAACCGAACGGCCGGTTCAGCAGCAGCAGCGCGGCGGAGACGCCGGCGATGCCGAGGAAGCCGGTCAGGAAGGCCAGCATGGCGCGGGAGAAGCTGTGCAGCTGCAGCATCAGCAGGGTGAAGGTGATGAACAGCATGATCGGCACGCCGGCGGCGATCGAGCCGGTGCCCTTGCTGCTTTCCTCCACCGCACCGGCGATGGTGATGTTGTAGCCGGGCGGCAGTTCCTTGCCGATGTCACGGATCTTGGGCCAGACCTGGTCGGTCACCGTCGCGCCCTGCAGGCCTTCGATGACGTCGCCCTGCACGGTGATGGCGTACTGGCGCCCTTCCCGGTGCATCACCCCCGGCTCCCAGCTCAGGCGCGGCTTGGCCACCTGGGTCAGCGGGACCGCTCGGCCGGAGGCGGTGGTGACGTAGGCATTGGCCAGCTTGGTCAGCGTGTCACGCTCGGCCACTGGCTGGCGCAGCACGATGTCGATGAGCCGGTCCGCTTCGCGGTACTGGCCGACGGTGTTGCCGGTCAGCAGCAGGCGCACCGCCTGGGAGATGCCCTGGCTGGTCACGCCCAGGGCGCGTGCCTTGTCCTGGTCCACATCCAGGTGCAGCACCTTGATGGCCTCGTTCCAGTCGTCATTCACGCCCAGCATGTTGGGATTGCCGCGCATGACCTCCTTGGCCTTGTCCGCCGCCTGGCGCAGCAGCGCCGGATCATCCCCCGCGATGCGGAACTGCACCGGATACGGCACCGGCGGCCCATTGGGCAGCAGCTTCACACGGCCGCGCACCTCGGAGAACTCCGACGCCAGCAGCGTCGGCAGGCGCTTGCGCAGCACCTCCCGGTCGGCCAGGGACCTGGGCAGGATGATGGCCTGGCTCACATTGGAGTTGGGCAGGATCTGGTCCAGCGGCAGATAGAAGCGCGGCACGCCGGAGCCCACCCAGGTGGTGATGCTGCCGACCAGCGGGTCCTTCATCATGCGGGCTTCAAAGCGCTTGGCCACCGCATGGCTTTCCTCGATGGTGGCGCCTTCCGGCAGCCACAGGTCCACCAGGATTTCCGGGCGGCTCGAGTCGGGGAAGAACTGCTGCTGCACCTTGCCCATGCCGACCAGACCCAGCACGAACACCAGAATGGTCGTCGCGATGGTCTTCCAGCGGTGATGCACACACCAGGCCACCAGACGGCGGAACCGGGTGTAGAACGGCGTGTCGAAGACCTCGTGCGATTCACCCTCGTGCCCGGCGCGGGTCTTGAGCAGCAGCGCGCCCAGATAAGGCACGAAGTACACCGAGACGAACCACGAGATCACCAGCGCCGCGGCGGTCACCGCAAAGATGGCGAAGGTGTATTCACCCACCGTGGACTTGGCCAGGCCGATGGGCAGGAACCCCACGGCGGTGATCAAAGTGCCGGTCAGCATCGGCTTGGCGGTCACGTCATAGGCATACGTGGCCGCATGCATCTTGTCGTAGCCCTCTTCCAGCTTGCGGACCATCATTTCCACCGCAATGATGGCGTCGTCCACCAGCAGGCCCAGCGCGATGATCAGCGAGCCCAGCGAGATCTTGTGCAGCCCCACGCCGGCGTAATACATCACGACGAAGGTGATGGCCAGCACCAGCGGAATCGTGATGCCCACCACCAGCCCTGGCCACACGTCGATGCGCAGCGGCTTGGTGTGCAGGCCCAGGCTGATGAAGCTCACGCCCAGCACCACGACCACGGCTTCGATCAGCACGTGCACAAACTCGCCCACCGAGGTCTTCACCGCCTGCGGCTGGTCCTGGATCTGCGCCAGCGACATGCCGGCGGGCAGCGTCTTCTGGATGCGTTCGGTGGCCTTCCTCAAGGCCTTGCCCAGGGCGATGATGTCGCCGCCCTTGCCCATGGACACGCCCATCGCCACCACCTGGTGGCCCTGATAGCGGACCATGGTGGAGGCCGGGTCGACAAAGCCGCGGCGCACCGTGGCGATATCTCCCAGACGCAGGCTGCTGGCCACACCCGTGGTGGTGTTGACGCCGCGGATGGGGAACTCATTCAGCGCCTGCACCGAATTGAGCTGGCCTTCGACACGGATCTCGACCTTGCTGGTGCCGGCATCCATCACGCCGGCGCTCTCCACCGCATTTTGCGCATTGAGCTGCGCCACGACCTGGTTGAAGTCCAGGCCCAGCTCGGCGAGCCGCTTCTGAGAAATCTCGACGTACAGCTTTTCCGCCTGCACGCCGAACAGATCGACCTTGGCGACGTCCGGCAGGCGCAGCAGTTCGGAGCGCACCGCTTCCGCCTGCTGGCGCAGCTCTTCCATGCTGAAGCCGCCGTCGGAATTCAGCGCGAAGATGGAGCCGTAGACATCCCCGAATTCATCGTTGAAGAACGGGCCGAGCACCCCCTGCGGCAGCGTGGCCCGCATGTCGCCGATCTTCTTGCGGACGGTGTACCAGAGGTTGGGCACCTCGCCTGGAGAGGTGCTGTCCTTCACCTGGAAGATGGTCAGCGATTCGCCGGGTTTGGTGTAGCTGCGGATCTTGTCCGCATGCGGCACTTCCTGCAGGGTGCGTTCGATCTTGTCGGTCACCTGCTCGGCCATCTGCTGCGGCGTGGCGCCCGGCCAGTAGGCCTGCACCACCATGGCGCGGAAGGTGAAGGGCGGATCTTCATCCTGCCCCAGCTGGAAGTAGGCGGCAAAGCCCAGGATCATCAGCACCACCATCAGGTAGCGCGTCAGGGGGGCATGCTCCAGCGCCCAGCGCGAGAGGTTGAATCCGGCGCGGCTCGGGTTGCTCATGGGACCGCTCCGATCAGCGCTGCGACGAGGCGCCGGCCACAGGCACCGCCGAAGCGGTGGGCGCGGCAGCCGTCGGCGACGTGCCTTCCGCCGGCGGGCCGGGCGGACGGAAACGCTTCACCTTCTGGCCCGGGGTCAGCACATGGGCACCGGCGGTCACCACTTCCATGCCGGGCGTCAGGCCCTGGACGATCAGGTCGTTGCCTTCGGCGCCGACCACCTGCACCGGACGCGGCTGCACCGTCATGGTCTTGCCGTCCAGCAGCAGCACGGCGCTGCGGCCCTGAATCTCGGCAACCGCGCTCAGCGGCAGCTTGATGGCCTGGTCGGACTGGGTGCCGGTGAGCACCACCGTGGCCGTCTGGCCCAGGCGCACATCGGCGCCCTTGAGTTCCGCCTTGGCCAGGAAGGTGCGGGTCACCGGGTCGGCCGACGCCGCCAGTTCACGCAGTTCGATCGGGCGCGGTGTGTCCTTGGCGTCGGTCCACAGACGCACACTCAGGCCGCCCGGCTGGGCGGCGGCGGCGCGCACCAGCGGCACCTGGTCTTCGGGGACGGAGAACACGATGTCCCGCGGGCCGTCGTTGGCCACGCGCACGATCGGCGTGCCGGCGGCCACCACCATGCCGGGTTCGGCATCCACCCCGGTCACGACGCCGGCGGCATCGGCCACCAGCGAGGAATACTGGGACTGGTTACGCTGGACGTCGGACTGGGCGCGGGCCTGTTCGTATTGCGCCTGCGCGGCCTTGAAGGCGGCATCCCGACGGTCGAGTTCAGCGGCGCTGATGAAACCCTGGCGATGCAGGTCGATATAACGCCGGTAGTCGGCACCGAGCTGGTCGCGGTTGACCTTGGCGGCCAGCACCGAGGCCTTCGCCGCCTCCTGCGCCAGCATCAGATCCTGGCTGTCCAGACGCGCCAGCACCTGCCCGGGCTTGACCACCGTGCCCAGGTCCACCTTGCGCTCGAGCAGCTTGCCGCCAACGCGGAACGACAAACGCGATTCCAGGCGGGCCCGCACTTCCGCCGCATATTCGCGCTGCATGCCGGCCGACTGCGCGGTCAGCACCTGGGTGCGCACATAGCGATCGGGTTCCGGCGGCTGTTCATGCTGACCGCAGGCGACCAGCGCCACCACGGGCAGGGACAGCAACACCCGGCTGAGCAGCCGCGAACCCGACGACACAAGAAACTGATGGGGCATGAAGCACCTCGACGTGAAAGCGGCGCCCAAGGAGCCGCCGCAAGCAGTAACTGACTGACCGGTCAGTAATGTATTCAGAGGGTATCCAAGTGTCAAACTGCTCCTTAGACGGTCTTGCCCCTCTCCGGTGCTGCCGGACCCGCCAGGGTCGCGGACAATCCGGCCCGTGAGCATAGAGCACTACGAAAACTTTCCGGTGGCCTCCTGGCTGTGTCCGCCCGCGTTGCGGCCGCCGATCACCGCCATCTACCACTTCGCCCGCACGGCGGATGATCTGGCCGACGAAGGCAACGCGACCGCCGCCGAACGGCTGGCGGATCTGGCGGCCTTTCGGGCTGACCTGCGTGCCGTGGCGGCCGGTCAGGCGCCGTCGCCGCGCTGGGAGCGTACAGTGTTCCGTGCGCTGGGTGTGGCGCTGGTCGAACACCGGCTGCCCGTGGCCTTGCTGGAAGATCTGCTGGACGCCTTCGAACAGGACCTGGTCAAGCAGTCCTATGCCGACCGGGCCGAACTGCTGGACTACTGCCGCCGCTCCGCCAATCCGGTGGGACGCCTGCTGCTGCATCTGTACGGCCTGAACGATCCGGTGGCCCTGGCCCGGTCGGACGCCATCTGCAGCGCCCTGCAGCTGATCAACTTCTGGCAGGACTTCACCATCGACGGTCCCCGCGGCCGGGTGTATGCCCCCGAGACCGATCTGCAGCGTCATGGCCTCCAGGGACAGCAACTGTTGGCGCTGCAAGACAGCCCGGCGGCCCGCGCCTTGATTGCCGATCTGTGCGGCTGGGCCCGCGCCCTGATGCTGGAAGGCGCGCCGCTGGTGTTCCAGCTGCCCGGACGTGCCGGCTGGGAGCTGCGCTTGGTGGTACAAGGCGGCCTGCGAATTCTTCAGAAACTGGAAGCCATGCACTTTGCTGCCCTGGTGCAACGCCCCCGCCTGCGCGCTTCGGACGCGCCGGCGCTGCTGTGGGCGGCCCTGCGCATGCGAGCCCCTGAGCCGCAGGCACGTTCGCGGCATCCGGAGATCACCCCATGAACGCGCCCACTGCCCCGTCCACGCCCGAACAGTACGTGCAACAGAAAGCCGCCCAGAGCGGCTCGAGCTTTTATTACGCCTTTCTGTTCCTGCCCCCTCCCCGCCGCGCGGCCATCACCGCCTTCTACGCCTTCTGCCGCGAAGTGGACGATGTGGTGGACGAGGTCTCCGACCCTGGCGTCGCCGCGACCAAGCTGGCCTGGTGGCGCAAGGAAGTGATGGGCGCCTTTGCCGGGCAGCCGCAGCATCCGGCGATGAAGGCCCTGATGCCGCACTGCGCCGACTACGACATCCGGGCCGAACACTGCCTGGCGGTGATCGACGGCTGCCAGATGGACCTGGACCAGACCCGCTACCTCGACTTCGCCGGCCTGCAGCGCTATTGCCATCTGGTGGCTGGCGTGGTGGGGGAAGTGGCGTCGGGCATCTTCGGCCGCCGCGCCGCCCGCACGGTGGACTATGCCCACAAGCTGGGTCTGGCAATGCAGCTGACCAACATCATTCGCGATGTGGGCGATGACGCTCGCCGCGGCCGCATCTACCTGCCGGTGTCGGAGCTGCAGCAGTTCGATGTGAAGGCGCACGAGATCCTCAAGCGCGAGGCGCCCTGGGGCTACAGCGACCGTTTCACCGCGCTGATGAAGTTCCAGGCGGACCGCGCCCATGCGCTCTATGACGAAGCGTTCAGCCTGCTGGCCGACGAGGACCGCAAGGCCCAGAAGCCTGGGCTGATGATGGCCAACATCTACCGCACGCTGCTGCGCGAGATCGAGGCGGAAAACTTCCAGGTGCTGCATCAGCGGATCTCGCTGACGCCGGTGCGCAAGCTCTGGATCGCGATGCGGACCAACTGGCGCGGCCGGTGAGCGGGGGCGCAGCGCCGAGGGCTGCGGGGGTGGCCGCTTCGGCAGGGTCGGCCGCGCTCGCCCGACACGTCGCTGTCATTGGCGGCGGCTGGGCGGGCCTGGCGGCAGCCGTGGAAGCCAGCGACCTCGGCGCCCGGGTCACGCTGATCGAGATGGCGCCGCGCCTGGGCGGCCGCGCGCGGAGCCTGGGCGACGGTGCCGACGCGCTGGACAACGGCCAGCACATCCTCATCGGTGCCTACACCCACAGCCTGGGACTGATGCGCCGGGTGGGCGTCGATCCGTCGCAGGCGCTGCTGCGCACGCGCTTGCGTCTGCGGTATCCGGATCGCGAGACGCTGACGCTGCCCGGCGGTCCGCCGTGGCTCGCCTTCACCCGTGGCGTGCTGGCCTGCAGCGCCTGGTCCTGGGCCGACCGGCTGGGTTTCCTGATGCACAGCAGCCGCTGGATGGCCACCGGCTTTCGCTGCGATCCTTCCTTGAGTGTTGCGGCCCTTACCGCTGCCCTGCCCCGGCGGGTCCGCGAGGATCTGATTGATCCGCTGTGCGTCGCGGCTCTCAATACACCTGCGGCCCAGGCCAGCGCCCAGGTCTTTTTGCGGGTGCTCAAGGACGCGCTTTTCAGCGGCCCCGGCAGCGCAGATCTGCTGTTGCCCAGCCAGGGTCTGAGTGCCCTGCTGCCCGAACCGGCGCGGGCCTATCTGCTGGCCCGAGGCGCCGACGTCCATCACGCGCGGGTCCAGGCCCTGCGCCGCTCGCCCAGCGGCTGGACGCTTCAGACCGGCAGCGACACCCCGCTGACCGCCGATGCCGTGGTCCTGGCCACCAGCTCGGTGGAAGCCGCCCGCCTGACCCAGACGCTGTGCCCGGACTGGAGTGCACGCACGGCGGCCTTCGAGTTCCAGCCGATCATCACCGTCTACATCGAGAGTCCGGGATCCCATCTGCCCGCGCCCATGGTCGCCCTGCATGAATCGAGCGATGAGCCCGCGCAATTCGCCTTCGACCTGGGCCAGCTGGCGCAGCGCCCGGGCCTCTTCAGCTTTGTCATCAGCGGCGCCGCCCCCTGGGTGGACCGTGGACTGGACGCCGCTGCCGAGGCCACCCTGGCGCAGGCCCGCCGGGTGTTGACCTGGCACTCGCCGCCGCGGCTGCACCGCGTGCTCAGTGAAAAGCGGGCCACCTTCGCCTGCACGCCCGGCCTGCAACGTCCGCCAGCCGCCCTGCTGCCGGGTTTGGTCGCGGCGGGGGATTACCTGGACGGTCCCTACCCCGCGACGCTCGAAGGGGCGGTGATGAGCGGCCTGGCCGCCGCCCGTTCCGTCATGCGATAACCCAACGGGCCTCCGCCCCACTGATGGGCGGAAACGACGCTGGATGCGGGGCCCTAGTTTTCGCCATGCGCAACCGGAGGGAAATCCTTCACAATGGCCGCATGAAATCCAAGGAGCTGCAGACCCCCGCCATCCAGGTGATGGAGCGGATGTTCTCCCTGCTGGACGTGCTGGCCCAGCATCAGGATCCCGTCTCGCTGAAAGTCATCAGCGAGACCACCGGTCTTCATCCTTCCACCGCGCACCGCATCCTGAATGACCTCGCCCTGGGCCGCTTCGTGGACCGTCCGGAGGCCGGCAGCTACCGGCTGGGCATGCGCCTGCTGGAGCTGGGCAACCTGGTCAAGGCCCGGCTGGATGTGCGTGAGGCCGCCATCGGCCCGATGCGCGAGCTGCACAAGCTGACCCATCAACCGGTCAACCTGTCAGTGCGCCAGGGCGACGAGATCGTCTACATCGAGCGCACCTACAGCGAGCGCTCCGGCATGCAGGTCGTGCGCGCGGTGGGCGGGCGTGCGCCGCTGCACCTCACCTCGGTGGGCAAGCTCTTTCTGGCCAGCGACGATCCGCAGCGGGTGCGCGCCTATGCGACCCGCACCGGCCTGAGCGGCCATACCCGCAACAGCCTGACCGATGTGGCGCTGCTGGAGCGCGAAATGGCCCTGGTGCGCCAGCGCGGCGTGGCACGGGACGACGAAGAACTGGAACTGGGCGTGCGCTGCATGGCCGCCGGCATCTACGACGACCAGGGCAAGCTGGTCGCGGGTCTGTCCATCTCCGCGCCCGCGGACCGGCTGGAAGAGGCCTGGATGCCCAAGCTCAAGGAAACGGCGTCGAGGATCTCCGCAGCGCTGGGTTTTCGCGGCTGAACCTCGCCATGGCGAGGGGCCGCGGCTCAGCTGCCGGACCGCCGCGCAGCCGTACCGCGGCGCATCCACCGCGGTGCCTGACTGCAGCGGAAAGGGCGCTCAGCCCGTGACGACCCCACCCGCATCGAGCGCCGGGGGCCGAAGCAGGTCGGCATCCACCCCCATGATCTCGCTGGCGCGCTCCACCGCCTGCCAGAGCTCGCTGGGCATCTGAAGAATCGCTTCCGGCGAATCCGCCTCCGCAATCCATAGGCCGATCTGCTGATGTTGCTCGGCCGTCAGCAGGTCCAGACTCAGCATTTCATCGATTGTTTTCATGGGAGCTCCTGTGTCTGGGCCGGGTTGTGCAAGCATCATGCCCGACAAAAAACAAAGCGGGCCGAAGCCCGCCGTCTGCTGTATGCGGATGAATCCGCAGCTCGCGCGTCTTATTTGACCGCCGGGGTGAGCGCCACCGCCGCCGTGGGCGTGGGCACTGCCGTGGCGGCGGTCGCTGCGGTCAGGGCCGAAGCGGGACCGCCAATCGGCGAGGTGGTGCCGAGCAGCCACTTGCGCACCCGTTCGGCGTCGCCAATCCGGGAATACTTGCCGGCGGAATCCAGGAACACCATGATCAGCTTGCGACCGGCCATCTGGGCCTGCATCACCAGACATTGACCTGCTTCGTTGATGAAGCCGGTCTTTTGCAGGCCGATGTCCCAATCAGACTTGCGCACCAGGCCGTTGGTGGTGCCAAAGCGCACCTGACGGCGGCCCAGGGCCACGGTGTATTCCGGCGACGTGGACAGTTCGCGGATCAGCGGAAACTGATGCGCCGTCTTGACCAGCACCGCCAGGTCACGCGCGCTGGACTGGTTGCGGCTGGAGAGCCCGGTGGGCTCCACATAGTGCGTGTCGCCCATGCCCAGCAGCTGGGCCTTGGTGTTCATCGCCGCCACGAAGGTCTCCAGACCCCCGGGATAGTTGCGCCCCAGTGCATGGGCCGCCCGGTTTTCCGAGGACATCAGCGCCAGATGCAGCAGCTCGCCGCGGGTGAGCGTGGTGCCGACCGCCAGACGCGAGCTGGTGAACTTCTCGGTGTCCTTGTCGTCGTCGGTGATGGTGATCTTTTCGTCCAGGTCCTGCTTGGCTTCGACCACCAGCAGCGCCGTCATCAACTTGGTGATGGAGGCGATGGGCAGCACGGCCTGCGGATTCTTGGAGAACAGGACTTCGTTGGTGTCCTGATCCAGCACCAGCGCGACACTGGATTTCAGATCCAGCGGATCTTCCGTGTCATGCAGGCCGTACATCTGGCCGAACGAAGGTTTGGGAGGCACCACCACCGCCACTTCGCGGGCGGCCGCACGAGCGGCGACCTTGCGGGGCGAACGCGGCGCCGGCTTGGCCGTGCGCGTGGCTGTGGTCTTGCTGGAAGTCTTGGAGGTCTTGGTGCCGGCCTTGGAGGACGTCGCCGCCTCTGCCGCCTGAACAGGCAGCAGCAGCACGCCAGTACCCGCCAGCAGTAGCACTCCGCTCAGCGCGGCACCAGACAGCAATGTCGCTATGGTCTTCAATCCGGTCCCCAGATCAGTCGGGCAGAGTGTAGAGGATCGCAGAAAGACCGGCAAGATCAAGGACTTACTTCACGCTCTTAAAGTGAAGAATCCTCGACTGTTTCAGCCCTGGGCCGCGACCCGTTCCGTCCTGCTTTGCAACTTGTTCAACGCACTCAAATATGCTTTGGCGGAAGCGACGACGATATCAGGATCTGCCCCGACCCCGTTCACCACTCGCCCGGCATGCTGCAAACGCACCGTGACTTCACCCTGCGATTCTGTGCTTCCGCTGGTGATGGCGTTCACCGAATACAGCAGCAATTCGGCACCACTTTGCACTTTGGTCTCGATCGCTCTGAGAACCGCGTCGACCGGACCATTGCCTTCGCTCTCGGTGCGCACTTCCTGGTCGGCGTCGGAGAACACGACCTGCGCATGGGGCCGCTCGCCCGTTTCCGACCGCTGCGCCAGGGCGACGAGGCGGTAGCGCTCCTGCTCATGCGCGGCGGATTCGTCCATCACCAGGGCGAGGATGTCCTCGTCGAAGATCTCCGCCTTGCGGTCGGCCAGGTCCTTGAAGCGCTGGAAGGCGGCGTTGATTTCGGCCTCGGAGCCCAGTTGCACGCCCAGCTCCTGCAGCCGCTGCTTGAAGGCGTTGCGACCGGAGAGCTTGCCCAGCACGATCTTGTTGGCGGACCAGCCCACGTCTTCGGCCCGCATGATTTCGTAAGTGTCCCGCGCCTTGAGCACACCGTCCTGGTGGATGCCCGAGGCATGGGCGAAGGCATTGGCTCCGACCACCGCCTTGTTGGGCTGCACCACGAAACCGGTGGTCTGCGACACCATGCGGGAGGCCGGCACGATCTGTGAGGGGTCCACCCGCACGTCCAGGCCGAAGTAGTCGCGGCGGGTCTTCACCGCCATCACCACCTCTTCCAGCGAGCAGTTGCCCGCCCGCTCGCCCAGGCCGTTGATGGTGCATTCCACCTGCCGGGCGCCGCCGATCTTCACACCGGCCAGCGAATTGGCCACCGCCATGCCCAGGTCGTTGTGGCAGTGCACGCTCCAGATCGCCTGGTCGGAATTGGGCACCCGCTCCCGCAGTTCGCGGATGAAGTTGCCGTAGAGCTCCGGGATGGCGTAGCCGACGGTGTCCGGAATGTTGATGGTGCGGGCGCCCTCGCGGATCACTGCTTCCACCACCTGAGCCAGGAAGACCGGGTCGGAACGGTAGCCGTCCTCGGGGGAGAACTCGATGTCATCCGTCAGGTTGCGGGCGAAGCGCACCGCCTGGATCGCCTGCTCCAGCACCTGCTCCCGCGTCATGCGCAGCTTCTTCTCCATATGGAGTTCGCTGGTGGCGATGAAGGTGTGGATGCGCGACCGGGCCGCGCCCTTGAGCGCTTCCGCCGCCCGGCTGATGTCCCGGTCATTCGCCCGGGCCAGCGAGCAGACGGTGCTCTCGCGGATGGTGTCGGCGATGGCGCGCACCGCCTCGAAGTCGCCCTGGCTGGCCGCCGCAAAGCCGGCCTCGATCACGTCCACCTTCAACCGCTCGAGTTGCCGCGCGATACGCAGCTTTTCGTCCTTGGTCATGGACGCTCCGGGCGATTGTTCACCGTCGCGCAGGGTGGTGTCGAAGATGATCAGTTGCGATGTGGACATGTCGGGCTTCCTGGCTTCCTGGCTTGCTGCTCGGGTGGGGCGGCGATGAGACCGCGATCAGGCCGCGATCAGGCGGCCTGGAGGCGCACCAGCTTGAGCTGGCCGCGCTGCGCCGCCCGGCGCAGTCCGGAGACGATCGCCTTGAGCGAGGCCGATGCAATGTTGCCATCCATGCCCACGCCAAACAGCGTGTGCTCGCCGACCCGCAGTTCCAGGTAGGCGACGGCCTGTGCATCGGCACCGCTGCCCAAGGCATGCTCATGGTAGTCCAGCACTCGCACCTGGGTCTGCAGGACGCGGTTCAGGCCCTCGACAAAGGCGTCGATCGGGCCCTTGCCCTGGCCTTGCACCTTGACCATGCGCACACACAGGTCGGCCTGCGCGGTCACCTGGGTCTGGCCGTCTTCGGTGATGCCGATCTGCGGCTGCAGCGCCGGGGCCTGCTTGACGCCGTATTCGCGGTCGAAGATCTGCCAGAGGTCCGCAGCGCCCAGTTCCTTGCCGTTGGTATCCATCACCTGCTGGACGATCTGGCTGAACTCGATCTGCAGACGGCGCGGCAGCTCAATGCCGTATTCCGCCTCGAGCAGATACGAGATGCCGCCCTTGCCGGACTGGCTGTTCACGCGGATGACCGCCTCGTAGCTGCGGCCCAGGTCCTTGGGATCGATCGGCAGGTAGGGGATCTCCCAGACATCACCTTCCTTGCGGACGGAGAAGGCCTTCTTGATGGCATCCTGATGCGAGCCGGAGAAGGAGGTGTAGACCAGCTCACCCACATACGGATGTCGCGGATGCACCGGCAGCTGATTGCAATGCTCGACGCAGCGGCGGATGTCGTCGATGTCCGAAAAATCGAGATTCGGGTGCACGCCCTGGGTGTAGAGGTTCAGCGCCACATTCACCAGGTCGAGATTGCCGGTGCGCTCGCCGTTGCCGAAGAGGCAACCTTCCACCCGGTCCGCGCCGGCCATCAGGGCCAGTTCGGCCGCGGCGGTGCCGGTGCCGCGGTCGTTGTGCGGATGCACCGACAGAATCACGCTGTCGCGTCGCTCGATGTGGCGGACCATCCACTCGATCATGTCGGCGAAGCAGTTGGGCGTCGCGTTCTCGACGGTGGTCGGCAGGTTGATGATCACCTTGCGCTCCGGCGTCGCGCCCCAGGCTTCGGTGACGGCGTCCACCACCCGCTTGGAGAATGCCAGCTCGGTGTTGGAGAACATCTCCGGCGAGTATTCGTAGCCGAATTCGGTCTCGGGATTCGCGTCCACCAGTTCGCGGATCATCCGGGTGTGGGTGACAGCCAGATCCACGATCTGATCTTCGTCCATGCCCAGCACCACCCGGCGCATCACTGGCGCCACTGCGTTGTAGAGGTGCACCACCGCCCGCCTGGCCCCCTTGAGGGATTCAAAAGTGCGCTCGATCAGCGGCTGACGCGCCTGCGTCAGCACCTGGATGGTGACGTCATCGGGGATGTGGCCCTGCTCGATCAGCAGGCGCACGAAGTCAAAGTCCGTCTGCGAGGCCGACGGGAAACCGACCTCGATCTCCTTGAAGCCGATGCGCACCAGCATCTGGAACATGCGCAGCTTGCGCTCCGGATCCATCGGCTCGATCAGGGCCTGGTTGCCGTCCCGCAGGTCGGTGCTCAGCCACAGCGGCGCCTTCGTGATCTGCACGCTGGGCCAGCGGCGATCCGGAAGTTGAATGGGGGCAAAGGCGCGGTACTTGAGGTGCGGTTGCTTGAGCATGAGCGTTCCTGGGGTTCAGGGTCGCAACTCGCAGCCTTTGGAAATGAACAACGGCCCGCTGCGGGTTGCATTCGGGCCGTTGATCTGGGGAAGACGTCTGTGGTGCAGGGACGTGCGCGATCTAGCGAACCCGGAGGTCGCCTCGTAGTAGCAGCGCAATGTGTGCAGAGAACGTCATGGGCACTGAATATAGAGGCGCCGCCCGACTGGCGTCAACGCCGGATTCGGCTTGGCGGCCTTGCCACCCTTCGTCAGCGATGAAGGCCGGCTTCATCGGGCTCATCGGTGGAGGTGGCGATCACGCTCACCGGCTTGCCCTTGGCCCGCTTGACGGCGTAGACCACATACCCCGAGATGCCATAGAGGCAGAACACCGCAAACAGCACCGATGGCGGATGGATGTTGATCACCGCAATGGCCAGCGCAATCGCCACGATCACGATGAACGGCACCGAGCGCTTGAAGCTCACATCCTTGAAGCTGTAGAACGGCGCATTGGTCACCATGGTCAGGCCCGCATACACGGTGAAGCCGAAGGCCACCCAGGCCAGCACCGGGTCCTGGTAGACCAGCTTGTAGCCCGCATCGTCCATCACCCAGATGAAACCGACCACCAGCGCGGCAGCGGCGGGACTGGGCACGCCCTGGAAGAAGCGGCGATCCACCACGGCCAGATTCGTGTTGAAGCGGGCCAGGCGCAGCGCGGCCCCGGCGATGTAGACAAAGGCGGCGAACCAGCCCCACTTGCCCAGGCCCTGCAGCGCCCACGAATACATGATCAGCGCCGGCGCAGCGCCGAAGGAGACCATGTCGGACAGGCTGTCCATCTGCTCGCCGAAGGTGCTCTGGGTGTTGGTCATCCGGGCCACGCGGCCATCGAGGCTGTCCAGCACCATGGCGGCAAAGATGCCGTAGGCAGACTGTTCGAAGCGGCCGCTGATCGCCATCACGATGGCGTAGAAACCGCTGAAGAGCGCGGCCAGGGTAAACAGGTTGGGCAGGATGTAGATGCCCTTGCGACGGCGGCGCGGCAGATCGAGGGCCTCGGCATCCGCCTCCTCCTCCTCGTCCAGCAGATCCACCTTGTTGTTTTGGGATGCATTCATGGGCCCGAAGGATAACTCAGCCCCCCAAAGGAAAAGCCGCGCCAGGGCCAGCCCTGCGCGGCTTTTGACCGAGGTTACACCCCGGAAACACCCGGAAGCCGGGGTTTAGTTCTTGCTCTTGTCGACCAGCTTGTTGGCCTTGATCCAGGGCATCATGGCGCGCAGCTGTTCGCCGACCTGCTCGATCGGGTGTTCAGCGGTCAGGCGGCGGCGGCTGATGAGGGTCGGCGCGCCGGCCTTGTTTTCCAGGATGAAGCTCTTGGCGTATTCACCGGTCTGGATGTCCTTCAGGCACTGGCGCATCGCTTCCTTGGTGGCCGAGGTCACCACACGCGGGCCGGTCACGTACTCGCCATACTCCGCATTGTTGGAGATGGAGTAGTTCATGTTGCCGATGCCGCCTTCGTAGATCAGGTCCACGATCAGCTTCAGTTCGTGCAGGCACTCGAAGTAGGCCATCTCCGGCGCGTAGCCGGCTTCCGTCAGCGTCTCGAAACCGGCCTTGATCAGCTCGACCGCACCGCCGCACAGCACCGCCTGTTCGCCGAACAGGTCGGTTTCGGTTTCTTCGCGGAAGCTGGTCTGGATGATGCCGGCCTTGCCGCCGCCATTGGCTGCGGCATAGCTCAGGGCCAGGTCACGCGCCTTGCCGGTCTTGTCCGCATAGACGGCGATCAGGTGCGGCACGCCGCCGCCCTGCTTGTAGGTGTTGCGCACGGTGTGGCCGGGGGCCTTGGGCGCCACCATCCACACGTCCAGGTCTTCACGCGGCTGCACCTGGCCGTAGTGCACGTTGAAGCCGTGGGCAAACGCCAGCGACGCGCCGGCCTTGATGTGGGGCTCGACGTCCTTCTTGTAGACATCGGCGATCTGCTCGTCCGGCAACAGGATCATGACCACGTCGGCCGACTTCACCGCATCGGCGATCTCGGCGACCTTCAGGCCGGCGCCTTCCGCCTTGGACCAGGAAGCGCCGCCCCGACGCAGGCCCACGGTGACCTTCACACCGCTCTCGTTCAGGTTCTGGGCATGGGCGTGGCCTTGTGAGCCATAACCGATGATGGTGACGTTCTTGCCCTTGATCAGGCTCAGGTCAGCGTCCTTGTCGTAGTAGACGTTCATGGTGGGTTCTCCAGGGGTTCTGCGGCTGTTGGCCGGGGCAAAAAATCAAAAAATGGGGATGAGAGACGGGCGGCTGCGCTCAGACGCGCAGGATCCGCTCACCGCGGCCGATGCCGCTGGTGCCGGTGCGGACCGTTTCCAGAATGGACGCGCGGTCGATCGCATCGATGAAGGCATCCAGCTTCGAGGCGTCGCCGGTCAGCTCGATGGTGTAGGTCTTCTCGGTCACATCAATGATGTGGCCGCGGAAGATGTCGGCGGTGCGCTTCATTTCTTCGCGCTCCTTGCCGACCGCCCTCACCTTGATCAGCATCAGCTCACGCTCGATGTAGCGACCTTCGGTGAGATCCACCACCTTGACCACTTCGATCAGGCGGTTCAGATGCTTGGTGATCTGCTCGATCACGTCGTCGCTGCCGCTGGTGACGATGGTCATCCGGGAGAGCGACGCGTCTTCCGTGGCGGCCACCGTCAGGCTTTCGATGTTGTAGCCACGGGCGGAGAACAAGGCGACCACGCGCGACAGCGCGCCCGGCTCGTTCTCGATGAGCAATGCAATGATGTGTTTCATGACGTTTGTCCTTCGCGCTCTTCAGACCGACGGCGGTAACCGACGGCCCTTGGCCACGGGGGTCAAAGACAGGGAGCTCGGGGGATCATTCCGGGCGTTGGTGGCTTGGGTCGCCGGTCGCCGGTCACGCGGTAACGTGTCCGGCGCCAGGCGCCTGCGGCCACCGCCGCGTCAGAGGTCTTCCGATCCGAGCAGCATTTCCGACAGGCCCTTGCCTGCCTGCACCATCGGCCAGACGTTTTCCGTCGGGTCGGTCCGCACGTCCAGGAAGACGGTGCGGTCCTTCAGGCGGATGGCTTCCCGCAGGGCGCCTTCCACATCCGAGGGCTTCTCCACCAGCAGGCCCACATGCCCGTAGGCTTCGGCCAGCTTGACGAAGTCGGGCAGTGCATCCATGTAGCTGTGGGAATAACGCTTCCCGTAGTCCAGCTCCTGCCATTGCCGCACCATGCCGAGGTAGCGGTTGTTCAGCGAGACCACCTTCACAGGCGTCTTGTACTGCTGGCAGGTGGACAGCTCCTGGATGCACATCTGGATGGAGCCTTCGCCGGTGATGCAAAACACATCCGACTCCGGCTTGGCCAGCTTGATGCCCATGGCGTAGGGCAGGCCCACGCCCATCGTGCCCAGGCCGCCGGAATTGATCCAGCGACGCGGCTCGTCAAAACGGTAGAACTGGGCGGCCCACATCTGGTGCTGGCCCACATCGGAGGTGATGTAGGTGTCCCGCTCGCGGGTCAGGTTCCAGAGCGTCTCCAGCACAAACTGCGGCTTGATGACTTCGCTGGACTGCTTGTAGGCCAGGCAGTCGCGCTTGCGCCAGTCGTTGATCTGGTTCCACCAGGCGTTCAGCGCTTCCGCGTCCGGACGGGCCTGGCCCTCCCGGATCTGGGCGATCAGCTCCTGCAGCACGTCCTTCACATCGCCGACGATGGGGATGTCCACCCGCACCCGCTTGGAGATGGAGGACGGGTCGATGTCCACATGGATGATCTTGCGATCGACCGAAGCGAAGTGTTTGGGATTGCCGATCACCCGGTCATCGAAGCGGGCGCCCACGGCCAGCAGCACGTCGCAGTGCTGCATGGTCATGTTGGCTTCGTAGGTGCCGTGCATGCCGGGCATGCCGAGGAAGCGCGGATCGGTGCCGGGCATCGCGCCCAGACCCATCAGGGTGTTGGTGCAGGGGAAGCCGACCAGATCGACCAGCTGACGCAGCTCGGACGTGGCTTCGCCCAGGATGACGCCGCCGCCGGTATAGATATAGGGCCGCTTGGCCGTCATCAGCAGCTGAACCGCCTTGCGGATCTGGCCGCTATGCCCCTTCTTGACCGGGTTGTAGGAGCGCATCTCCACACGGTCGGGGTAGCTGAAGGCGGTGCGGGCCACCGAGACATCCTTGGGGATGTCCACCACCACCGGACCGGGGCGACCGGTGCGGGCGATGTGGAAGGCCTTCTTGAGCGTCACCGCCAGGTCACGCACATCCTTGACCAGGAAGTTGTGCTTGACGATGGGCCGGGTGATGCCGACGGTGTCGCATTCCTGGAAGGCGTCCAGGCCGATGGCCGGCGTGGGCACCTGTCCGGTGATGATCACCATCGGGATGGAATCCATGTAGGCCGTTGCAATGCCGGTGATGGCATTGGTGACCCCGGGACCGGACGTGACCAGCGCGACGCCCACCTCGCCGGTGGCGCGGGCGTAGCCGTCAGCGGCATGCACGGCGGCCTGCTCATGACGGACCAGCACATGCTGGATGGCGTCCTGCTTGTAGAGCGCGTCGTAGATGTAGAGGACGGCGCCACCTGGATAGCCCCAAAGGAACTTCACGCCTTCGGCTTGAAGGCTTTGAACCAGGATTTCGGATCCGTTCAGCTCGTTCGAGCCGGAACTGGATTGTGGGCCGGAAGAAGAATGCGGCTGTGAGCGAGCTTCCGAGATCGCTGCACGTTTGGTGTCCGCGGCAGACATTTCCATATGTCGAACCTCTGAGATTTTCTCTGACGAAAAACCATCGGTGCTCCTCCTCTCACTCTTGTGAAGCGGACTCGGAACGGCGCGGTCAAAAACCAGGGGGCCCGGGTCGGGCAACCAGCTTGAGACCCATACTGCGTGGTACGAGCGTCGATTATGCATGGAAACCCCCAGAGGAGCCTTTGCGGGAGCCGAAGGCTCACTCTCCACGCACCGATGTCGTCAATGCAATAATCGCCGGCGTTTTGCCAGCCCGACCGCCACCGCGTGGCGACAGCCCTTGGCCACAGACAAAGAACTCAACGAATTTCTGAAGACGGTAGACAAACGTGCCTTCAAACGCACGGTCTATCTCGTACGGGATGAGGATGCGGCACTGGACATCGTCCAGGACGCCATGATCAGGCTGGCCGAAAAGTATTTCGACCGGCCGGCGGAGGAATTGCCGATGCTTTTCCAGCGCATCCTGTCGAATGCGACGATGGACTGGTTCCGCCGCCAAAAAACCCGCAATGCGGTGTTCAGCAACCTTTCGGACTTCGAAGGCGCCGACCCGTCGGACGACTTCGACCTGCTGGAAACCCTCGAAACGCGGGATGGCGCCATGGGGGCACTCTCCGCGGCGGACGAAGTCTCACGAGGCCAGACCCTGGCTTTGATCGACGAAGAAGTATCAGCGCTGCCCGCGCGTCAACGGGAAGCCTTTTTGCTGCGTTACTGGGAAGAACTCGATGTTGCGGAAACGGCCGCGGTCATGGGCTGCTCGGAGGGCAGTGTGAAAACACACTGCTCCCGTGCTGTGCATGCGCTGGCCAAAACGCTGAAAGCCAAGGGAATTACGCTATGAACAAGACCTCGCCAACGACGCCGCTCCCACAGGAGCTGGACGCTCGCATGGCCCGTTTTGGCCTGCGGGTGTCAGCCGGCCTGACTGAACATAGCGAAACCCTCTCCGGTGACATCCAGGAACGGCTTCGCTTTGCGCGTGAGCAAGCACTCGCCAAAGCCATCGCGGCCCGCGCGGCCCAACCCGCTGCGGCGGCCACTTCGGTCCAGGCCACCGGTGGCGGCACCCTCGCCCTGGGCGGCGGCGACCGCACCCCGCGCTGGCTGAAGGCGGCGGCCCTGCTACCCATCGCCCTGCTGGTGGGCGGTCTGCTGCTGATCCAGCACAGCCAGTGGTATGAGCAGATCCGCAGTGCGGCCGAGCTGGACACTGACCTGCTGTCCAAGCCGCTGCCCCCGGCGGCTTACAGCGATCCGGGTTTCCGTGAATACCTCAACGAAAACCAGGCGGATCCCAACAATCCGAGCGACCCCAACGCCGAAGAGACCAAAGAGTGAGGGCGCTTCCCCTGGATCTGGCGCCGCTGGCGCTGGCCGCGGCGCTGTCGCTGTCCGCGCTGACGCTGGCAGGTGCTGCCCAGGCGCAGACCCCGCCGGCAATGGCCGCCTCCGGGGCGGCTGAGTTGGCCCCCCTGGGTACCACGTCCGCGCCTGCGGCTGCATCGGCGCCCGCTCGTGCGGCCAGTCAAACCTTGAAGGCCGCCAGCAGCAGCGCCGGCGTGACCGCCGGCAGCTCCAGCCTCCTGAGCCCCAGCTGGGCCTCGCTGACATCCGCGCAGAAAGAGTGCCTGGCACCGCTGCAGCCGGAGTGGGACCGCCTGGACAGCGCGCTCAAGGGCAAATGGCTGGAAATCGCCGCGCGTTATCCCAAGCTGTCCCCCGAACATCAGCAGCGCCTGCGTGAGCGCATGGTGGCCTGGACCCGCATGAGCCCGGCCGAGCGCCAAAAAGCCCGGATCGGCTATCAGTACGCGGGCGACTTGCGGTCTGAAGAACAGGCCTCGCGCCTGCAGGCCAAGTGGGAGGCCTATCAGGCCCTCTCCCCCGAGACCCGTCAGCGTCTGGCGGAGCGTGCGGCTGAGAAGGCATCGGAACAGCGCCCCGGCAAGGACGGCGCTCGCAAGGCGGAGGCTCATCCAGGCAACCTGTCCGCCCTGATTGCGCCCGCGACCGGCGCCGGCCTGCCGCCGCCGCTCACGCTGAGCAACAGCGGCCCCACCGTCATGCTGGCGCGACCTGGCACCAGCACGGTGCTGCTGACCCAGCGCCTGCAGTCGCCGCTGCCCGGCATCCGCGGACGAAGCGATGAGGGGGCCGGCTCGGTGCGCCCGCTGCGCTCGCCGCGCGAAGGACATCTGAATCCGCAAACCTTGCTGCCGCAGCCCGCGCGCAGCAGCGAAGCGGGCGACGCCAGCCGCTAAACTGGCCGGATGACGCAGCCGCAAGACTCCGCTCCGCCCAGCCTGAGGCGGCGAATGGCCGCCTTCCTCTATGAAGGCGTGCTGCTGTTTGGGGTCGTGGTGCTCACGGCGCTCATCTATTCCCCCCTGACCAATCAGCGCCATGCCCTCAAGGGGCAGCACGGGCTGCAAGCGGCCTGCTTCGTGGTCATCGGGCTGTATTTCATCTGGTTCTGGTGCCGCGGCGGTCAGACGCTGGCGCAGAAGACCTGGCATCTGCGGCTGGTGGACCTGAACGGCGCGCCGGTCAGTCCGATGCGCGCGGTGATGCGTTACCTGCTGGCCTGGCTGTGGTTCCTGCCGGCGTTGCTCACCACTGGCGTGATGGGCTGGACGCACAGCGCCGGTGCCATCTGGACCGCGCTTCTCGGCAACATCCTGGCCTGCCTGCTCATCGCCCGGCTGCATCCGCGCCGGCAGTTCCTGCATGACGTGCTGGCCGGCACGCAGATCATCACCCAACGACCGGTGCCCAAGCAAAAGCCGGGGGCCACCCCGGTCGGCGACCCGTCCTGACCCCTTCCCCGACCGACATGAGCAATCCTCACAAAGGCCGTACCGGCCTGGACCGCATCCTGCATGCGGCTGGTTATTCCTGGGCCGGCCTGCGCGCGGCTTACCTGGGCGAAAGCGCCTTCCGGCAGGAAATCTGGCTGACGATCGTGGCCACGCCGCTGGCCTTCTGGCTGGGACGGGACTGGGTGCAGGTGGCCCTGCTGCTGGGGTCGCTGGTGCTGGTGCTGATTGTGGAGCTGCTCAATTCAGCAGTGGAAGCGGCCATCGACCGCGTCTCCTTCGAGCTGCATGAGCTGTCCAAGCGCGCCAAGGACATTGCCAGCGCGGCGGTGCTGCTGGCCCTGCTGCTGTGTGGCGGCATCTGGGTGGCCGCGGTGTGGCAACACCTGGCGCCGCTGGTGCGGGCGCAGGTGTAAGCGCGGCGCTGTGATCGCGGCGCTGTGATCGCGGCGATTAGACGGCCGCTTCGTCCTCTTCACCCGTGCGGATGCGGATGACCTGCTCCACCGGGGTTACGAAGATCTTGCCGTCGCCGATCTTGCCGGTCTTGGCGGCCTTGAGGATGGCATCGATGCTGCGCTCGACGTCCTCGTCCTTCACCACGACTTCGACCTTCACTTTGGGCAGGAAGTCCACGACGTATTCCGCGCCGCGGTACAGCTCGGTGTGGCCCTTCTGACGGCCGAAACCCTTGACTTCGGTGACGGTGAGGCCCGAGGCGCCCACCTCAGCCAGGGCTTCGCGCACTTCGTCGAGCTTGAACGGTTTGATGATGGCGGTGATCTGTTTCATCGCGAACTCCGAGAGAGGGGAAGAACTGTCTGTGATTTAAGCACGGAACCCCGGCGAAACCATCCCCCGTCTGCCGTGCGGGGGCGGCACACCGAAAGGCCACCCGGCTTCAGTCAGGAATCCGGTCGAGATCGGCCAGCCAGACGCTGGCTTCCGAATCGCTGGGCGCCCGCCAGTCCCCGCGCGGCGACAGCGAGCCGCCGCTACCGACCTTCGGTGCATTGGGCACGCAGCTTCGCTTGAACTGGCTGCCTTTGAAGAAGCGCTGCACAAAGATGCGCAGCACCCGCTTGATCTCCGCCAGGGAATATTCATTGCGCCGGACATGCTCACCGTCCGGCCAGTCGCCCATTTCGCGGTCGCCCCAGGCATGGCGGGCCAGGAAGGCGATCTTGGCGGGCGAGCAGCCCTGGCGGATGGTGTAGAAAAGATTGAAGTCCTGCAGCTCGTAGGGGCCGATGGCCGATTCGGTGCTTTGCAGACCGCTGGTACTCTTGCCGTCTTGCGGCACCAGTTCGGGGCTGATTTCGGTGCCCAGGATGTCCAGCAGCACCGTTTTGCCCTGGGCGCCGAGCTGCTCCGTCTCCGCCACCCAGCGCACCAGATACTGGATCAATGTCTTGGGCACCGACGCATTCACGTTGTAGTGGGACATGTGGTCCCCTACCCCGTAGGTGCACCAGCCCAGGGCCAGCTCACTCAGGTCACCGGTGCCCAGCACCAGCGCGCCGGTGTGGTTGGCCAATCGGAACAGATGGCTGGTGCGCTCGCCGGCCTGCACATTCTCGAAGGTCACGTCATAAACCGCCTCCCCCTTGGCATAGGGGTGACCGAGATCCGCCAGCATCTGGGTGCAGCTCGGGCGGATGTCGATTTCGCGGGCTTCGCAGCCCATGGCGGCCATCAGGCGCATGGCCTGGTCGCGGGTGCGAGTGCTGGTGGCAAAGCCGGGCATGGTCACGCCCAGGATGTTGGTGCGAGGCCAACCCATCAGGTCCATGGCACGGGCTGCCACCAGCAGCGCATGGGTGGAGTCCAGCCCGCCGGAGATCCCCAGCACCAGCTTGTGGATGCCGCTGGACACCAGCCGCTGCACCAGCGCCTGCACCTGGATGTTGAAGACCTCGTTGCAGCGTTCGTCGCGGCGGGTGCGGTCGGACGGCACATAGGGGAATCGCTCGATGCGACGGCGCAGCGGCAAGGGCTCCGACAGGTCCAGGCCCAGTGCGGTCCGCACCGTGCGGAATTCCTTCAGCAGCGGCGCGTGATGGCGGACGGAATCGCCAAAGCTGGTCTGCCGCATGCGTTCGCGGGAGAGGCGCTCCAGGTCGACATCGGCGGTCAGCAATTGGGCGCGGCGCACGAAGCGTTCGGCTTCGCTCAGCAGGCTGCCGTTTTCGTAGATCAGGGCCTGGCCGTCCCAGGCCAGATCGGTGCTGGACTCGCCGGCCCCGGCCGAGGTGTAGACATAGGCCGCGAGGCAGCGGGCCGATTGCTGCGACACCAGCTGATGGCGATACCCGGCCTTGCCCACCGTCACATTCGAGGCCGAGAGGTTCACCAGCACGGTGGCGCCAGCCATGGCGGCGTAGGAAGACGGCGGGATGGGTGTCCACACGTCCTCGCAGATTTCCACATGCACCCGCAGCAATGGCAGGTCCTGCGCCTGCACCACCAACCGCGTGCCGAACGGCACCTGCTGGCCGAGCAGCTCGATCTCGGTGCTCAGCGCTTCGTCGGCGGCGTTGAACTGGCGGGCTTCATAGAACTCGCCGTAGTTGGGCAGATAGGTCTTGGGCCAGACGGCCAGCAGACGGCCGCGATGCAGGGCGACGGCGCAGTTGAACAGGCGGTGTTCCACCCGCAGGGGCACCCCGACGATGGCGATGGTGGGCAAATCCCGCGAGACGGCCAGCAGATGCGCCAGGGCGGCCTCGCAGCCATCGAGCAGGGCGCGCTGATGGAAGAGGTCGTCGCTGGTGTAGGCGGCCAGGCCCAGTTCGGGGAAGGCCACCAGGGCGGCGCCTTCCTGCGCGGCCTGGATCAGGAGCTGGGCCGTCTGCTCGGCGTTGTAGGCCGGGTCTGCCACGCGGCAGACGGGGACCCCTACGGCGAGCCGGGCGAAATCGTGCAGGTAGAGGTTGTCGAAACTGGAAGAAGACGTCGCTTGCATGATTCACATCCTGCCATCAAAGCGCGGGGTTTTGGGTTGGCCCTAAGATTTCCGGACACTCACCTTGGCTGCATGACCACCACCTCCACCGCCGCTCCCCTGATCCGCGTCGATGACGACCTGTCCGCGCTGCCGCAGGAGGCCTGGAACGGCCTGCTGGCGTCTTCGCCGCTGCCCTCCCCGTTCATGCGTCTGGAATATCTGCGGGCGATGCAGGCGTCCGGGTCGGCAGTCGCCAAAACGGGGTGGCAAGCCCAGTTCCTGAGCGTGTGGGAAGGCGAGGAGCTGCTCGCGGCCTGCCCGGCCTACCTGAAGAGCCACTCCTACGGCGAATATGTGTTCGATTGGGCCTGGGCGGATGCCTACCAGCGGCATGGCCTGGACTACTACCCCAAGCTGCTGGTGGCGGTGCCTTTCACGCCGGTGCCCGGCAGCCGGTTGCTGGCGCGGAATGACGAGGCGCGGGCATGGCTGGTGAAGGGGCTGCGCGCGCTGACGCAGCGGCTGGAGCTCTCATCGGTGCATGTGCTGTTCGGCGACCCGAAGGATCAGGCCGCGCTGGCGGAGGACGGCTGGCTGCCGCGCCAGCAGGTGCAGTTCCACTGGACCGGGGACGGCACGCCGCGCAGCTTTGCCGACTATCTGCAGACGCTGCAGCGGGAGAAGCGCAAGAAGATCCAGCAGGAGCAGCGCAAGGTGGCGGAGGCGGGCATCCGCTTCGAGGCACTGCGGGGCCGAGCCATCACCCAGGAGGACTGGGACTTCTTCTACGAGTGCTACACGCTGACCTACCTGGCGCATCGCAACAAGCCCTATCTGAAGCGCGACTTCTTCGCCCGCATGGCCGCGGACCTGCCGGAGCAGTGGCTGATGTTTGTGGCGCGCGACGAGCAGGGCGAGCGGGTCGCTGCATCACTCGTGGCCATCGATGAAGGCCAGCGGGCCGCGTACGGGCGCTACTGGGGCGCGACGCGCTACATCCCGAATCTGCATTTCGATGCGTGTTACTACCAGCCGCTGGCCTGGTGCCTGGCGAACGGCTGGCAGCGGTTTGAAGGGGGCGCGCAAGGGGAGCACAAGATGGCACGGGGGCTGCTGCCGGTGTCTACCCACTCGTCCCACTGGCTGGCGCACCCACAGTTCCGCGAGGCGGTGGCGGAGTTTCTGGCGCAGGAGGGCGATGCGATGGGGGAATACATCGACGAGCTGGAGCGGCATCAGCCGTTCAAGGCGGGTGGCGCTGGGACAGCGTAGGGGCCTGGACGAGCCACTTAGCAGTCATTCACTGGCGCTTGCGAGCATGCTGCGGAACTGCAGCATTGCGTAGTGCGACTACACCGTTCACCGGAGTCCCTGAGGGCTAGGTGAAAGCGGAAGGTTTTGTGCGACCAGCAGGCCAAAGACCGTGAGAACGCTCATGAGTTCGAAGCATCAACCTCACGATCGAGCATCAATGTCCGGGGGCTCGGTCAGCCGGGATAGAACTGGCTCCGGGCGGCCGACATGGATGGCCGAACCGTCGCGTGGTTGGGCCTGGGTAATCGGTTCACCGGCATTTGCCGCAGTCGTAACGCTTCTGGTGGTGATGGCAGGCGCTGCCGCTTCGCTCTTTACAGAAGGCATCCGGTCTCACAGTCCCATGCCAATTCCGGATGGCACCAGTGCGCTCGGAGCCTGGTTATTTTGGTCCTTGTCGATCGTCGCCGTGGGAGCGCTTTTGGTGAACCAGGTGATTCTCAGGCGTACATCCCTCCAGGAACGAGCCGACCTAGATAACTCCTTGAAGAAGCTGGATACGGCTGTGAGGCGCTTGAACACGTTGCCGAACGAGGCATTTTTGCCGTCGTTCCAGGACAGCTATGGGGAGGCCTTCGCCGTTGCGGTTTTGGCCATCGCCTCTCCTGAGGTTCGTGCAGCACAAGTTGATGCGGCGATTCGAGCTGTCTTGGCCGCTTTGGCGGATACGGCCCGAGATTTCGACGGCGGCGAGGACGACGCTGTCTATCGTGCCCATCTCATGTTGTTTCGTCCCAGGGAGATGCGCAGCCTCGTCAGCGACTCGTTGGGCCTTCCGACAATTTCGTCTCAGCATCTCGAATACGCAGGGGCACTTGAGACGGTCGTCGAACTATCGACCAGCCTGACCGCTCGAGGCGAGATTGACGCAGCATTGGTCACGATCCATCTTCCCATTCCTGCGGAGGGCATGGACTACTTCGATGCTGATCTCGGCCGGACTCGATCCAGCCTCATTCCTGGCGCAGCCACTTCCTATGTCAAGGGCACGTTCGACAGCTTCGCCACGATCGACGACTTCCTGGCACGATTGAAAGAGTCGTCACTGGACAGAACACACGTGGGTACGATCCAACGTTACTTTGTCGAGGGCACTGGACGCTCGATCAGGAGCTTTGCGACGCTTCCTGTGATGGACCTCACGCTGTCCGGGGTAGGGAGCGACGAGGGAGCGTCAGGCCGTGCGGCCCACCCTTTGGCGGTATTAGTTCTGCAAAGCAGCGCCATTGGCCTACTTGCCGATAATGGTGCAACATTGTTTGCGCCTCTCGCAGGGCCGTTCCTGAATCTTCTCGCTATGCTCTTACTCCGAAGGGAAGAGTTCGTCGGGACCCTGACCGCAACGCCAACAGAAGACCGCCAAACGTCGCAAGGGCCATTGCATCATGAGCAGACTTCTTTCCAAGCTTAAGGGCAATATGAGCCTTGATGAGGCGATCGCCGCTCGCGTCCGCAACATCACCGAGATCGGGCAGAGAAGCTCAAGCTATGTACTCTCGACGGTGCACGATCGCGGCTTCAGCCAGACCGAGCTGCATCCGGCTAAACGGCCATCGTCCGAAGCGACGCGCGTCGCCGTGAGCGGGTCGAACGCCAAGCGGAAGTAGTCGGATCCGATCTCAAGCCGGACATCAAGCAGCCAATCCGGAACAAAAAAGCCGACATCTTCGTCGGCTTTTTTTTCACCTTAGGCCGTGCGGCCCATGCGGCTGTCAGCGCTGCGGACCGCGGACGAACGAAGGCTCGCTCAAGCCGCGCGGAACAGTTCCGGAGAAAACGCGTCGAGGTCGTCCAGCACAGGGGCTTGGCGATCGGTACGGCGGGATAGAGGATAAACGGTGGCGGCAGCGGGCTTGGCCTGCGCCGCGCCCTGCTTGCGCTGGGCGGCCAGGATGCGGTCGCTCAGCTCCGGCTTTTTCAGCACCTGACGTGCGAAGTCTGCCGCTTGACGAAGGTCTGCATTCGTCAGCTTGTGCGACTGCAATTGCAGTAACCCGCCCGTAGTTCGAACAAATGCCATATGCGCTCCGAAAGTGTTCAAAGTTTAGCAGTCAGGGCGCATTCGGCAAGTCTCGAGGGGTCGCGGAACTTGAGGATTCCGGACTTTCGGGCAGGTAATCCACCAACAGATGGGCGCAGACCCACAGCACCTTGCCCAGGTCGCGTCGCAGCGGGGCCTCGCTCTCCCCGGCTGCATCGTCATCCACGCTGGGCGCCAGCGACGAATCGTCGAGCGAAAGGCCTTCACCCGCGGCGCCCGTACCCCAAGGATCGATGGCGGGGAATCCATCGGCCAACGAAGACATCGGTCCCACCAACTCCACCAGCCCGCTGTCCAGCCGCTCGGACGACAGGGTCAGCACCCCCACCGTGGTGTGTGGCCCCCAGTCGGGCGTGACACCGGCGGAGTAGGACGACAGCGGAAAGGCCAGCACGTACTTCCAGCGCGTGGCGGCCATGGCCGCTCCGGCGTTCTCTTCCGAGTACAGATAAGCCGCCTCATGCTGGCTGCCACTGAGCTGCGGATCCACGTACATCACCGGCAGGGAGCGCTTGAACGCCGCGCCGATCACGCCTTCGCCCAGCGGCACCACCAGGGGATGATCCGGCACCACTTCGTCCTTGCCGGGCGCGAGCACCAGCGTCTGCACGAGGTCGTGGCGGGACTCGTCATACGTGAACATGGCGATCTCGACATCGTCCAGCACCCGGTCGCCGGAACCGATGCTGTTGAGCACATCCCGGAATTCGATTTCCCAGGCACGCAGCGGTCCTTCATACGCAGCCATCGTCTCGCGGCTGAGCAGGGTGGCGCGCATCGCCAGCGTGCGGCCGCGGATGCGTGTCGTGTCCTGCAACGTCACTTGCGGACGGAACGGCTCGACGCGCCAGCGCACGTCATAGCGGTGGCCCACCATCGGGTAGCTCACCCGCAGTTCCCACACGTCCTCGCCGATCTGCGAGAGGTGGCCCGCCTCATGGGCGGTCAGCTCGGCGTCGTTGACCCATTCGCCTTCGGTGCCGTGTTCATGGAACTGCAGATGCTCGTCCAGCGGCGTGGCCGGATAGGTGCTCCATCGCATCACCTGCACGAAGGGCTTGATCGGATACTGCCCGCCCGGCAGTTGCACGCGGAAGACCAGCTGCCGCAGCGGCGCCCGCACCACATAGGAGGTCACCTCCAGCTCGGCCAGCCGCACGCGCGGACGGCGGGGCTGACCGAGCGGCACCCGCGCCCGCTGCATCGACTCCCGCTCACAGGCGGCGATGGTTTCCCAGCGGGTGATGGCGTAGGTATTGAAGCACTTGTAGCGATAGCCGTAGTCCAGCGCGGGACCGGTCAGGCGCCGTCCCACATGGATGCCGGCGCGCACGCGTTGCACCGGCCCTTGCGGACGGTTCACCCATTGGTAGCCGGCGCTCTTGGAGCCCTCGCTCAATTCGATGGTGTTGTGGGAGATGCGGCCCAGCGACACCGAGCACACCACCGGCACCACCTGCATCGGCAGCGGCCGCTCGAACCAGTGCTGGGTGATGTCCTGCTGCACCACGGCCACGCCGGTCGCGTCCACCCCGACGGCATGCCGGATTGTCTCGATCCACTGCCCCTGGCGCTCGGCCGCGCGCCGATGGACACGGGCCTTGTGCATCTCGATGCCGTGAATCTCCTTCTTCCCGCGCGCGATCTCATGCACCGGCGCGCCGCCTCCCGCGCCGAAATGGATGGAGCGGAACGACATCCGTCCCGTCTCGAGGATGTCGATCAAATTGACCGAATTGCGGCCGGATTCCGAATGCGTCACACCGCCGCTGCCAGCAGCCAGTACGGCGATCTCGCCCTCGGTGTGATGGTCGATGGAATAACCCAGCCGGCCAAAAGCGGCGTAGTGCTTGTGGCCGTGCAGGATCAGGTCCACATCGCACTTGTTGAGTTCCTTCAGCACCAGCCCGGCGTTGCGCAGCACGAGGAAGGGCTCGAACGAGGTCAGGCCTTCCGCGATGGACGCCTCCGGAATCGGCAATGGATGGTGATGCAGCAGCGCGATGCGGGGCACGAAGGGCCGCGCGCCCTGGGCTTCGCGCAGGTTCAGCATCAGCGCTTTGAGCTTGGTCACTTCGCGCGCATTCACATTGCCGGTGGCCAGGCGCATCGAGTCGTTGCTGTCCAGATAGACCAGCACGACTTCCTGCGGGTCGTCGCTGCGCAGCAGTTCCAGCTGATAGCCGCTCTCCTCGCGGGCAAGGAAGCGCTTGGCGGCCGTCCACCACTTGCGGGCGTAGAGCGCGGGGGTCATGCGCAGCCGCATGAAGCAGCGCACGGGAAACGAACTGCGTCGGTAGGTCAGATAAGACGGCATGCTGGCCGGCAGCGCAAACGCGCCGGGGCCGAACACGGCACCGAAGTTGGTCGAGAACGGCCGGAACTTCAGGTTGCCGAAGGGGCCGCAATCGTGGTTGCCCGGCACGCAGCGCAACTGCACCTGGCGGGGCGAGCCTTCGCTGGCGTTCATCGCGCTCAGCTGATCGGTGAACGCCTTGAATTCCTGGCGGGCGGCGGCCAGCATGAACAGACCGCCGTGGTCCACCAGGTCACCGGTGCAGACCACCAGGTCCGGCCGTTCGCGCCGCGCCAGTTCACCGACGTAGTTCCACACCGACTCGTCGAAATGGTTGCCGAAATGCACATCGGACAGGTGAAAGATCCGGAACGGCCGGGCGCTGGCAGGCCGGGGGTCCTGGGAATGCGGGTGGGGCGACGACGGCGGGCGCTGGAAGCCGTCGCGCCGCTCTGTCACGCCATGATCGTGGGCCATCTGTCTCTTCCCTGATGTATTAGACCGTTCCAACTCCTGAACGGCTCCGGTCCGGTAGTCCGGATCTATGGGGAGCGGTTCTGATGGCAGTGCTCAAACTGCCGGGGGTTGAGTCATTGTGCTCGACTGGTAGCTCACTCCGTGATCCAGTCGCTGAACAGGCGCCCCAGGCGGCGCGGTACGGCGGAAACGACAAAGGCGCCCGCAGGCGCCTTTGAAGTGTCTGCCCGTGGGCAGAGGGGGGCTTAGGCTTGTTGGGCCTTGGCGTAGTTGGCGATGCCGTTGGTGATTTCGGCCTTGGCTTCTTCGGGGCCCTTCCAGCCCTTGACCTTGACCCACTTGCCGGCTTCGAGGTCCTTGTAGTGTTCGAAGAAATGCTGGATGGCCTTCAGGCGCATCTGGTTGATGTCTTCGGGCTTGGTCCAGTGCTCGTAGATCGGGAGGATCTTGGTGGTGGGCACGGCGAGCAGCTTGGCGTCGCCGCCGGCTTCGTCGTCCATGTCCAGCATGCCGATGGCGCGGCAGGTCACCACGACGCCGGGGGTCAGCGGGAACGGCGTGATCACCAGCACGTCGACCGGATCGCCGTCGTCGGCGAGGGTCTGGGGCACGTAGCCGTAGTTGCACGGGTAGTGCATGGCGGTGGTCATGAAGCGGTCGACGAACAGGGCGCCGCTTTCCTTATCCACTTCGTACTTGATCGGATCGGCGTTCATCGGAATCTCGATGACGACGTTGAACTGTTCGGGGGCCTTCGGACCGGGGGTGACTTTATGCAGGCTCATGATGTTTACCGCAGCTGAGAAATCGACAGTCGGCATTCTAGAGGACGCCCATCACGGCCCTTCGCGCCCTTCACGTACGCACGCCCGCCACGCCCGCCACGGTGCAACGTCAACGGCTTTGCGCAGGCCTGGACTGGCCCCTTTTTCCGGAAGTATTAGGAATGAATGGCCGGCGGAGCCGGACAGAAGGGACTGAGCTCGGACACAGACAGTCCGGGGGACTGTCTGTGCCTAGCGAAGGCCAGCGCCGCTGGCGCTGGCATGAAGGGAAAAGGGGTCAGGGCAGGCTGGAGCGAAGTCGTTGCTGCTCAAAAGAAGGCAGTCAAGGTTCCTCCCACCACGCTCGAACCCGAGCAAACCCGGTGCCACCCCTTGCCCACCCTGAAACACCTGACACCTCCCCCCCTCACCCCCAGGTAAACGCCTACCCCCCCACCCCCCACCCGCTTTAGCATCGATTCACGGCCTGTATGTGTGCTTGCGCGCAGGACCGGCGCTGTGGGCATCAGGGCGTCTCAAACCAAGGAGACAACACATGTCGATCAGTATGGCGCTGTACTTTGCGCTGGCCTGCGGCTTGGCTGCAGTGCTTTACGGCTTTATCCAGCGGAGCTGGATCCTCTCGCAGAGTGCGGGCAATGCCCGCATGCAGGAGATTGCACTGGCGATCCAGCAGGGGGCGGCGGCGTATCTGGCGCGCCAATACCGGACCATTGCGATCGCGGGCGTTGTCCTGGCGATTCTCATTGGTGTGGCGCTGGACCTCACCACTGCCATTGGCTTTGTCGTCGGCGCCGTGCTCTCCGGTGCCTGCGGCTTCATTGGCATGAACGTCTCGGTCCGGGCCAACGTCCGCACTGCCCAGGCGGCGACGCAAGGCATGGCCCCGGCGCTCAATGTCGCCTTCAAAGGGGGCGCCATCACCGGCATGCTGGTGGTCGGCCTCGGGCTGCTCGGCGTCGGCCTGTTCTTCCTCTGGATCAGCCACAACCTCCAGCAGATCGACAGCCAGTCCCTCAAGCCGTTGCTGGGCCTGGCCTTCGGCTCCTCCCTCATCTCGATCTTTGCCCGCCTGGGCGGCGGCATCTTCACCAAGGGGGCGGACGTGGGCGCCGACCTTGTCGGCAAGGTGGAAGCGGGCATCCCCGAGGATGATCCGCGCAATCCCGCCGTCATTGCCGACAACGTCGGTGACAACGTCGGCGACTGTGCCGGCATGGCGGCCGACCTCTTCGAAACCTACGCCGTCACCCTCATCGCCACCATCGCGCTGGGCGCCCTCACCTTCGGCGGCATGTCCACTGCGGCGCTGGTCTACCCGCTGGTGCTGGGTGGCGTGTCGATCATTGCCTCGATCATCGGCTGCAGCTTCGTCAAGGCGACGCCAGGCATGAAAAACGTGATGCCGGCCCTCTACAAGGGCCTGATCGTCGCCGGCGTCCTCTCCGCCGTCGCGTTCTATTTCATCACCCGCGCCCTCTTCCCGCAGGACCTCACCCTGCCCGGCGGCCAGACCATCGGTGCCAACGCCCTCTTCTTCTCCTGCCTCGTCGGCCTGCTCCTGACCGCCGCCATGGTCTGGATCACCGAGTACTACACGGGCACGGACTACAAGCCGGTCCAGCATGTCGCGCAGGCGTCCACCACCGGCCACGGCACCAACATCATTGCGGGGCTGGGCGTCTCCATGCGCTCCACCGCCTGGCCGGTGCTCTTTGTCTGCGTCGCCATCCTGGCCGCCTTCAAGCTGGCCGGCCTGTACGGCATCGCCATCGCGGCCACCGCCATGCTGAGCATGGCCGGCATCGTCGTCGCCCTGGACGCCTACGGTCCGATCACCGACAACGCCGGCGGCATCGCCGAAATGGCCGACCTGCCGGCCAGCGTGCGGGACATCACCGACCCACTGGACGCGGTGGGCAACACCACCAAGGCCGTCACCAAGGGGTATGCCATCGGCTCCGCCGGCCTGGCGGCGCTGGTGCTCTTTGCCGACTACACCCATGCGCTCGAAAGCCGGGGCCTCTCGGTCAGCTTCGACCTCAGCAACCACATGGTGATCGTGGGCCTCTTCATCGGCGGCCTGATTCCCTACCTCTTCGGGGCCATGGCCATGGAGGCGGTCGGCCGCGCGGCCGGCTCGGTAGTGGAGGAAGTGCGCCGCCAGTTCCGGGACATCAAGGGCATCATGGAAGGCACCGGCAAGCCGGAATATGGCAAGGCGGTGGACATGCTCACGGCGGCCGCGATCAAGGAAATGATCGTGCCGTCCCTGCTGCCGGTCGTCGTGCCCATTGTGGTCGGGCTGGTTCTCGGCCCGGCGGCACTCGGCGGCCTCCTGATGGGCACCATCGTCACCGGCCTCTTTGTGGCGATCTCGATGTGCACCGGCGGCGGTGCCTGGGACAACGCCAAGAAGTACATTGAGGACGGCCACCACGGCGGCAAGGGCAGTGAAGCCCACAAGGCCGCGGTGACGGGAGATACCGTGGGGGATCCCTACAAGGACACGGCGGGGCCGGCAGTCAATCCGCTGATCAAGATCATCAACATCGTGGCGCTGCTGATCGTGCCGCTGCTGCCTGCCGTCGGCACCACCGGGCCGGCCAGCGGCAGCCCGGCGATGACACCCGCGCCGATCAGCGCCCCGGCGCCGGAGGCCTCCACCCCGGCCACGGTACCGGACGCGGTGGCCAGCGGGCCGATGGAGATGGCCAGCGGCAGCGCACCAGCCGCATCGGCAGCCGCTCAGCCCTGAGTGGCGGAGTGTGGCGGGGTCCGGCAGACTCCTGCGGGGTCTGCCGGGCGTCGGCAGGAGCCATCCGATGGGCTGTAGCCCTGCCCCGCTCACGGCGACAGAACGCGAAGAAATACCGCCTCCGGACGGCCACTTCGGGCTTTGTCCGGGGCGCCAGCCACGGCAGAATCAGGCAAACTCCACCAAAGAAATTTCAGGGACGCTTGCCACCATGACCAGCCAGGCCATCACGCCTCGCGAACTCGACGCCCGTCGTGAAGCGCTGGCCGACCTCCAGCGCCAGCTGGCGGACGAAGAGCAGGCCTACGCCACGACCCGCACCTGGCTGCAGGCCTTCATCGACCGGTATGTGGCCAGCCTGGGTCCGCTCTACATGGAGCTGGACGCCCTCGAATCCCAGTTGTACTGCGCCATGCGCTACCTGCACGACGCCCTGAGCCGCAATGGCGTGGACGCTCGCGCGCCGGAACCGCCGCGCGCCACCGCCACACCGCTGCTGCCGCACCTGCCGCCGGGGGCCCCGCTGCCGCCGCAGCCGGAGGGCGGCCTGGTGCAGGTGGGCCCGCCCACCCTCAAGACGCTCTACCGCCGGGCCGCGATGCGCCTGCATCCGGACCTGGCGCCGGATGATTCGGAACGCCGCATTCGCGAGCAGAAGATGGTGGAAGTCAACGATGCCTACGCGGCGTCGGACCGGCATCGACTCGAACAGCTGCTGCTTGCCTCCGGCGAGAGCACCTTCAAGGTCAAGGGCGGCGATGCCGATGCAGTGCTCAACTGGCTCCGGCATGCCGAGCGCAGCGTGCAGGGGCGGCTGCGCGTGGTGCAGGCCCACACGGCGCTGTTGGTGAACCATCCGATGCATCAGCTCGGCCAGGCGATCGAGCGCGCCGAACGCAAAGGCCTGCAACCGCTGACCATCATGGCCAATCGGCTGCGTGCGCAGATCACCGAGCGCCGTCAGGAGCTCTACATCGGCCAGCGTCTGCAGCCGGAGTCCGGCATGGCCGAGGCCTTCCTGCGCCAGCGTCAGCAACGCATGGGCGGCGGAATCGCGGCGTCGTACTGAGCGGCCTCGTTCTGAGGCAGCGGTCGCTGAAGCAGTCCCTGAGCGGAGAAAGTGGCCGAACGCTGGGGCCTGAACTCAGCGCAGGCGGGATCAGCGCTTCTGCGCCGGCACGCCGTTCCCAGCGGCCCAGACGAGCATCTCGACGCCCAGCCGGTCCAGCACCTGCGCAATGGCCCGTGCACCGCCCTCGGCATTGCCGCCGGCTGGAGCGCTGGCCTCAAACACCCTTCGCTGCGCACCCGTCGTCACGCCCAGCCGCATCGACACCTCACTCTGCGTCGGGCTGGAGAAGCGCTGCACGCAGTCTTCCAGGTCGAGCCGGACCACCACGGGCGCCGCCGGATCCGCACCCGGCGCCAGCACGGCCCGGGCATTGAGCTGCTTGAGCCGGTCGCTCATCAGCGTGGAAAGCGGCGCCGCCCAGCGACTGTCGCGATAGACACGGCGGGTGAACGGATCGGTGTCATCCAGGCGGTAGGCGACGTCCCGCCCCTGCGTCAGCTCGGAGGTGGACACCACCTGGATGTCCACCCGGCGGGGCAGGCTGGCACCGGCGGGCCAGACGGGCGCGGGGCCCAGATCCAACGCGCGAGCCGGCGCCGGCTTGCTGCCGCAGGCGGCCAGTAGCGGGGCGGCGGCGCCCAGCGCCAGACCGGTCATCAACAAGCGACGGCGACCCGGCACGCCAGGAGCCGCCGCTGGCGCTACGGCCACCATTGCGGCCACCCGCGCAGTGACCGCCCTTTCCGCGGGTTGTGCCATAACCGCTACTTCCGCCGCTTCCACCGTTGCCGCAGCTGCCATCGTTGGCGATGCTGCCGCCGTTGCCGTTGCCGTTGCCGTTGCGATAGGTGTAGCCACCGCGCCCGCTGGCAACGCTTGTTCCATGTGCGAGAGAGACATCAGCTCATTTCTCCTTGCGCGCGGGCTCGAAACCCGCTTCTCCGGGGCCGGCCGGTCCTGGCTGCGGCCCGAGCAACAGACTCTGCGGCTGATCCGCCAGCCCCTGTGCCGCCTTCTCCAGTGCCCGCGCGGCGCGGGACAGGTCTTCCAGCAGCGCATGCTCACGCGGACGCTCCTCGCTGCCCACCAGGGATAGCTCGATCCGCTTGATCGACGCCTGCAGCTGTGCGGCCGCATCACCGATCTTCTCGATTTCCGTGGCGCGCGCCTTGTAGGCATCGACCATCTCGCCGCCCTTGACGGTCAGCTGGTCCACGCTCCCCAGGGTCTTCTGCCCCGCGACCACCAGGCCATCCGCATTCTTCACCAGCGACGGCAGCGCCTGCGCCGTGGGATGCATCTCACTGACCAGCTGATTCAAACCCGCCGAGGCTTCCTTCAGCTGCGCCAGCGTCTGGCTGAACTGCTGCTGGTTGTTGTCGCTGAGCACCAGGTTGATGCGCTTCATCGTTTCCAGCGCATTGGCGGCGAGCTTCGGGCCGATGTCGGTCAGCTGATCGAGAATGGAAGGCGCCAGCGGGATGCGCCGCGTCTGCACCACGCTCTGCTCCGGGGCCACGGTCGGCTCGCCGTCGCTGAGGTCGATGAAGGACAGTCCGGTGATGCCCTGGTAGCCCAGCTTGGCCACGGTGCCCGGTGCGATGGGGGCGGCGGCATCGACATCGATGTCCACCAGAATCTGGCGCGCCTCGGCCGGATCAAAGCGGATGCTGTCCACCTTGCCGATGACGACGCCGCGCAGCTTCACTGGTGCTTTCACATTCAACCCCGGCACGCCGGAGCGGGAGACCACGGTAAAGGACTGGGTGGCGCCACGGTCCCCGCGGAACCACAGCACCACGGCCACCAGCGCAGCGCTCAGCAGGAGCACGAACAGGCCGGTGGCCAGGGCGTGAGCTTTGTTTTCCATGAGTTCGGTCGGGTTCTGGGCGTTCGGTGAGAGTCAATGAAGGCGCAATACGCGTGGCGGCCAACGCTCAAGCAGGTTGCGGGTCGTCCTGGTGATGCAGCGCATCGCGATAGCTGCGCAGGCTTTCCTCCGCGCAGCGCTGCACATGGCCGAGGAAGAAATTGCGGATGAACGGATGCTGCATCTGCACCACCTGCTCCAGCCCTCCATGCGCCACCAGCTGCTGGTCCGCCAGCACCGCAATGCGGTCCACCAGCGCAAACAGCGTGTCTACATCGTGGGTGACCATCACCACCGTCAGCGCCATCTCGCGCTTGAGGCTTTCGATCAGCTGCACAAAGCGTTTGGAACTGGCCGGATCCAGCCCGGCGGTGGGCTCGTCAAGGAACAGCAGTTGCGGATCCATGATCAGCGCACGCGCCAGGGACACCCGCTTGATCATGCCGCCCGACAGCTCGGACGGCATCTTCACGCCGTCCTCCGGCTTGAGCCCCACCTGCACCAGCTTCTGCATCACCAGCTCGGCGATCAGGTCCTTGGGCAGCGACTTGAGCTCACGCAGCGGCAGTGCGATGTTGTCGAAGACGGTGAGCGCCGAGAACAGCGCCCCCTGCTGGAACAGCACCCCCCAGCGGTGGCGCACCTGCGCCAGATCGGTCGCTTCGCAGTTGCCCAGGCGGTGGCCAAGCACCAGCACCTCACCTTCACTGGGCCGCTCCAGTCCGAGCATCAGGCGCAGCAGCGTCGTCTTGCCGCTGCCCGAGCCGCCGATGATGCCCAGCACCTCGCCAGCCTTCACATCCAGGCTGATGTCCTTGTGGATGCGCACGCCGCCCAGCACGGTGCCGACATGACGCACCGAAATCACCACGTCCTCGCTCACCGCGTCGCGCGGTTCTTGGCAACTGCTGCCGGACATCGAATCGATGACGCCACTCATACTTTGAGCCCCACGTTGGAGAACATCACGGCAAAGATCGCATCCACCACGATCACCATGGTGATGGAGGCCACCACCGACTGGGTCGTCCCGGCCGCCAGGCTTTCACTGTTGGGCCGGATGCGCAGACCGAAGTGGCAGGCCACAAAGGCAATCAGCACGCCGAACACCGCTGACTTCGACACCCCCAGCCACAAATTGGCAATCGGCACCGATGCCGGCAGGCCCTGGAGAAACTGCACATAGTCCAGTCCCAGCGTGGCACGGGCAGCCAGCATGCCACCCAGCAGCACCATGCTGCTGGTCCACACGGTGACCAGCGGCAGCGAGATGGCCAGGGCCACCATTTTGGGGAAGACAAGCCGCACGGTGTGGGAGATGCCCATCACCGACAAGGCATCCAGTTCCTGCGTCACCCGCATGACGCCGATCTGCGCCGTCATGGCCGAGCCGCTGCGACCGGCCACCAGGATGGCCGCCAGCAAAGGCCCGAGCTCCCGCCAGACGCTGATGCCCAGGATGTTGATGACGTAGATGTCGGCGCCGAAGTTCTGCAGCTGCCGCGCGATCAGATAAGACAGCGTGATGCCGACCAGCACGCCCACCAGCGCGGTAATGCCGAGCGCCTGCGCGCCGCTGCGGTAAATGTGGGCGGAAATGTCGGACCAGGCGACCAGACCGGGATGGCGGGCCATGCGGCCACAGTCGCGGACGACCTGTCCGAACAACGCGATGGCGTCGATCAGATGCTCGGCCAGGTGAAACAGGGTCTGGCCCAGCTTCCAGGGGCTTTCCTTGCGATGCGGCCGGGTGGCCTTGCCGGACTTGGCACTGAGGCGCGCGAACTGGGCCTGGAACATGGCGGCGGCCGCGGTGGTGGGCCACTGCAGATCGGCTGGCTGCTGGCGACCCCAGGCCTGCCAGAGCAGCAAGGCACCGGTGGGGTCCATGCGGGCGACGGCGCTGAGGTCCCAGCGTACGCCCGACCTGGGCAGCGTGCCCAGCTCCGTCCGGAGCGCCTCCACCCGATCACGCAGGGCGAGCAGTGTCCAGTCGCCTTCGAGGCGGGCCTGGACCTCATTGCCGGCATCGCTTCGCAACAGCCGAGGGGTGCTGTCGGTCGAGGTGGCCGAGGCGGCGCCAGCCGCAGAAGCGTCGGACGCGGACGTGTCGGTGCCGGCCGTCCTGGAGGCGGGTGCGGGTGACGGTGCGGGAGTTGGGGGCGTGGGCTCCATGACCCGCACAGCATAACGGCCCCGCGTTGCGGTCAGACCGTTGCGGGGTCAAAGCCGAAAGCGCGGCGCACAAAGCAAAACGCCTGATACTTTGCAGTACCAGGCGTTCAGTCTTCTTATAAATGGTCGGGGTGGCGGGATTCGAACTCGCGACCCCTTGCACCCCATGCAAGTGCGCTACCAGGCTGCGCTACACCCCGACGAAGACTTAGATTCTATACGCGTTTTGAACGCTCACGCAAGCAAACTCTCGCGAATGGCCAACAATTCTTCTCTCACCTGTTCGAGAGAGAGTTTGTCCAGCGGCACCGTCGTGTGCGCCGCGCCGTCCGACACACCAGCCGCGCGGGCCCGATACGGCTCACGGAACCCATCGCGCAACAGAGGATCGCGCAGATGCGAATCCACCAGCTGCGAATCCTGCAGATGCAAGTGGGTGGACTGCTCTGCCGCCGCCATCGCTTCCGCACGAAATTCCTGGGCTTGCGTGGCCGGACTCTGACCGGCATGGATGCCGTGCGCCGCTTCAGTCAGCTGATTCCGGGCCCCGCTGATGGTGAAGCCCTGGTCATACAGCAGGTCACGAATGCGGCGGATCAGCAGCACTTCGTGATGCTGGTAGTAGCGGCGGTTGCCGCGCCGCTTCATCGGCTTGAGCTGGGTGAATTCCTGTTCCCAATAGCGCAGCACATACGGCTTCACGCCGCACAACTCACTCACCTCACCGATGGTGAAGTAGCGCTTGGCGGGAATGGCGGGAAGCGTGATGTCCATTGGAATCAGGTGCTCCGGCAGCTGGGACGGAGGTCAGACTCTACTCGAAGTCTCCGGCAGCGGGCGCGTTCCCTTGCACAGCTTCTTTCAATTTGTGACTGGCGTGAAATGTGACGACGTTGCGCGCCTTGATGGGGATCGCTTCGCCGGTGCGCGGGTTGCGTCCGGGGCGCGGTGCCTTGCGACGGATGTTGAAGTTGCCGAATCCGGACAGCTTCACCTCACGACCGCTGGAGAGGCTGTCGTGAATGATGTCGAAGAAGGCTTCGACCATGTCCTTGGATTCACGCTTGTTCAGTCCGAGCTTGTCGAACAGCAGTTCGGCGAGCTCCGCCTTGGTCAGCGTCGGCGTTTCGAGGCTGCCCAGCAGCACCCGCGCCTGTTCCTTGATGTCATCGTCGCTCATCGGCTTCCCTCTCCTCTCCCGCGTCCTCGTTCCGCATGCCCCTCGGTCGAAGCCCCCTGCTTGCGGGGGGTCCTGACCGGAGGGCTGCCGCTCCTGGCCCGGCGTCAGCCCCGCAGACGAGCGCCGAGCCGCGCCGACAGCTGGTTCACCACCTTGCTGACGGCCTGCTCGATACGTTCATCGGTCAGGGTGTTGTCGTCGTCCAGCAGTTCCAGGCGTACCGCCAGGCTCCGCTCGCCGGCTTTGAGCTCGGCCGTCGGCTCCGCCGGCTTGAAGACGTCAAACAACCGGGCGGAGCGTACCAGGGTCTCGCCGCTGCCGTGGATGGCATCCATCAGCGCGGCATGCGTCACCTGTTCGCTGACGATGACGGCCAGGTCACGCTGCACCGCCTGCAGACGGGCCACCCCCTTGCCTTGCGGCACCAGGCGCGACAGCACCGCATCCAGCGCCAGCTCGAACAGCACGGGTGCCGAGCTCAGCTCGTAGCTCTGACGCCACTTGGGATGCAGCTCGCCCACCACGCCGATCTCGACGCCGTCCAGCAGCACACGGGCGCTGCGGCCCGGATGCAGCGCCGGGTGTTCCGCAGCCTCAAACTGCAGCTGGCGCGGCGCAAACAGCGCTTCCAGGTCGCCCTTCACATCGAAGAAGTCCACCGGGCGGTCCCGCTCGGCCCACTGCTGCTGCTCGGCCGGGCCCCAGGCCAGACCGGCCAGGCGCAGCGGCTGGCGCACGCCGGCGATGGTGGTGTCGCTCTCCTGCACCGAGGCATCCCGCAGGAAGACACGGCCGATCTCGAACACACGCACCCGCGGCGCCTTGCGCGACAGGTTGTTGCGCAAGACCTGGATCAGGCTGCCCATCAGGCTGCTGCGCATCACCGCCAGCGGCGCGGCAATCGGATTCAGCAGCTGGATCGGCTGCTCATTGCCGGCCAGCTCGCGTTCCCAGCGCGCTTCAACGAAGCTGAAGTTGATCGTTTCGAAGTAGTCGCGTGCGGCCATTGCGTGGCGCAGCGCATGCACGCTGCGGCGCGTCTCGCTCGGCACCTTGCCGACCACCGGCGCGAGCGGCGGCGTCGCCGGCAGGCGGGTGTACCCCAGCACCCGCACCACTTCCTCGATCAGATCTTCTTCGATCTGAATATCGAAACGGAAGGTCGGCGGCACCACCGTCAACACGCCGGGGGCGGTGACGCTGAATTCCAGGCCCAGACGGGTGAAGACGGTTTCGCAATCGGCCTGCGTCACCGGCATGCCGATGACCTTCGCGGCGCGCTCAACACGCAGCGCCACCGGCTTGCGCTCGGGCAGGGCCACGACGTGATCGTCCATCGGACCGGCCTGGCCGCCGCAGATCTCGAGGATCAACTGGGTGATGCGCTCGATGTGGTCGGTCGTGCCGGACGGATCCACGCCCCGCTCGAAGCGGTGACCCGCATCGGTCGAGAAGTTGAAGCGCCGCGAGCGGCCCATGACCGCCTTCGGCCACCAGAATGCGGCTTCCACATAGACATTGGTGGTGTCGTCCGAGACGGCGGTGGCGTCGCCGCCCATGATGCCGGCCAGGGACTCGACCTGCTGGCTGTCGGCGATGACGCCCACCGTGTCATCCAGCTCGATGGTGTTGCCATTGAGCAGCTTGAGCTGTTCGCCCTTGCGGCCCCAGCGCACCACCAGCTCGTTGTGGATCTTGTCCAGATCGAAGATGTGGGAGGGGCGGCCCAGCTCGAACATCACGTAGTTGGAGATGTCCACCAGCGGCGACACCGAACGCTGACCGCAACGGGCCAGGCGGTCCACCATCCAGGCAGGCGTTTGCGCTTTGGTGTTGACGCCGCGCACGATGCGGCCGGAGAAACGTCCGCACAGGTCGGCCGCTTCCACACGCACCGGCAGCTTGTCCGGGTGGGCCACGGCTGCGGGCGTGATCTGCGGCGCCATCAGCGGCGCACCGGTGAGCGCCGACACTTCGCGGGCGATGCCGTAGACGCTCAGCGCATGGGCCAGGTTGGGCGTGAGCTTGAGGGTGAACAGCGTGTCGTCGAGCTTCAGGTGCTCGCGGATGTTCTGGCCCAGCGGCGCATCCGCGGCCAGTTCCAGCAGGCCGCCGTGGTCCTCGGAGAGCTTGAGCTCCCGGGCCGAGCACAGCATGCCGAAGCTCTCCACACCGCGCAGCTTGCCGACCTTGATCTTGAACGGCTTGCCGTCTTCGCCCGGGGGCAGTTCGGCGCCCACGGTGGCCAGCGGCACGCGGATGCCGACGCGCGCATTGGGAGCGCCGCAGACGATCTGCAGCAGCTCCGGCCCACCGGCATTGACCTTGCACACACGCAGGCGGTCCGCATCCGGATGCTGGACGGCTTCAACGATCTCGGCCACCACGATGCCGTGGAACGGCGGCGCGACCGGACGGAGTTCTTCCACTTCCAGGCCGGACATGGTCAGCAGTTCGGCCAGCTCTTGGGTGTTCAGCGCAGGATTGCAAAAGGCCCGCAGCCAGGACTCAGGGAATTGCATGTCGATGTCTTTCGGGCTTTTTTACTTGAATTGCGACAGGAAACGCAGATCGCCATCAAAGAACAGGCGCAGGTCGTTGACCCCGTAACGCAGCATCGCCAGACGGTCGATGCCGGAGCCGAAGGCAAAACCGATGTAGCGCTCCGGATCCAGGCCCATGTTGCGGATGACCTGCGGATGCACCTGACCGGAGCCGGACACTTCCAGCCATCGGCCCTTGAGCGGACCGGACCCGAACATCATGTCGATTTCGGCGCTGGGCTCGGTGAAGGGGAAGTAGCTCGGGCGGAAGCGGATCTCCATGTCAGTCGTCTCGAAGAACTGCTGCATGAAGTTGACGTAAACCGACTTCAGATCCTTGAAGCTGATGTTCTCGCCCACCCACAGGCCTTCGACCTGGTGGAACATGGGGGAGTGGGTGGCGTCGCTGTCCACGCGATAGGTGCGGCCCGGCGCGATCACCCGGATCTCGGGCATGGCCTGACCCGCATCGATCAGATGCCGATGCTTCTTCACATGCTGCACCGCATAGCGGATCTGCATCGGGCTGGTGTGGGTGCGCAGCACATAGCCGTTCTCGACATAGAACGTGTCGTGCATCGACCGCGCCGGATGGTCGGCCGGCGTGTTGAGCGCGGTGAAGTTGAACCAGTCGTTCTCGATCTCCGGGCCGTCGGCCACGTCAAATCCCATCGAACCGAAGATCGCTTCGATGCGCTCCATGGCGCGGGTGATGGGATGCAGGCCGCCGGTGCCGCGCTGGCGACCCGGCAGGGTGACGTCCAGGGCTTCGGCCTTGAGCTGCTGCTCGAGTTCGGCATCGGCCAGCGCCTGGCGACGAGCGGTCAGGGCCGCTTCGATGCCTTGCTTGAGCTGGTTGATCTCGGCGCCGCGCGTCTTCTTTTCTTCGACCGGCAGCTTGACCAGCCCCTTCATCAGCTCGGTCACCTGGCCGGTCTTGCCCAGAAATCGGGCTTTGGCGTTTTCCAGGTCGGCGGGGGTGGCGGCGGCGGCGAATTCACCGCGGGCCTGTTGCAGCAATTGATCGAGATCGTTCATCGCGGGGCGACTCAATTCGGAACAGACAATAAGAAAAGGCCGAACACCGAGGTGTCGGCCTTTGAAAAGGGCGCCTCGGCGAACCGAGGCTGCCACAGCCCCCCGCTTGCGCGGACGGCCGGCGGCAATTAAGCGAGAGCGGCCTTCACCTTGGCGAAGATGCTGGCAAAACCAGCAGGATCGTTGACGGCGAGATCAGCCAGGACCTTGCGGTCGATGTCGATCTGGGCCTTCTTCAGGCCAGCCACGAACTTGCTGTAGCTCAGACCCAGGCCACGGCTTGCCGCGTTGATACGGGCAATCCACAGCTGGCGGAACACGCGCTTCTTGGCACGGCGGTCACGGTAGGCGTATTGGCCCGCCTTCATCACCGCCTGTTTGGCGATGCGGAAGACGTTCTTACGACGACCACGGAAGCCCTTGGCCAGAGCCAGGACCTTCTTGTGACGAGCACGTGCGGTAACACCACGTTTGACGCGAGGCATGTTGTATCTCCTTCTCTACAGCTGGATTACAGACCAGCGAAAGGCAACATCGCAGCGATGTGGCCCATGTTGGTCTCATGCACGTTCGCGGCGCCGCGGAGCTGACGCTTGTTCTTCGTGGTCTTCTTGGTCAGGATGTGGCGCTTGAACGCCTGACCGCGCTTGACGGTACCACCCGGACGAACGCGAAAACGCTTTTTCGCGCTGCTCTTGGTCTTCATTTTGGGCATGACTGCTCCTTAGAAATGCGTCCCTCCAGGCGGCCTCGGGGAAACCGCTGCACTTGATGGCCTGAAGGAGACTAATAAACCCGCCGACGACCAGATCGACGGGCTGAACCTGGGTGATCGGTGCCGATCAAGCGCTCAATCAGGAGCGCTTCTTCGGTGCCAGCACCATGATCATCTGGCGACCTTCGAGCTTGGGCATGTGCTCCACCACCGCCACATCCGCCAGTTCATCGCGGATGCGCTCCAGCATGCGCATGCCGATGTCCTGGTGGGTGATCTCGCGGCCGCGGTAGCGCAGCGTGACCTTGCCCTTGTCGCCGTCTTCAGCAATGAAGCGACGCAGATTGCGCATCTTGATCTGGTAGTCGCCTTCGTCCGTACCCGGACGGAATTTGACTTCCTTGACCTCGATGACCTTCTGCTTCGACTTGGCTTCCGCGGCGCGCTTCTGCTCCTGGTACTTGAACTTGCCGTAATCCATCAGCCGGCAGACCGGCGGATTGGCAGTGGCGGCGATTTCGACCAGGTCGACGTCCAGTTCTCCGGCCATACGAAGCGCTTCCTGAATGCTCACGATGCCGATGGGCTCGTTTTCAGGACCATTCAGACGAACTTCGGGGGCGAGGATTTCACGGTTCAGCCGATGCTTACGCTCGGGAATCGCACGACGGTCAGCAAAAGTAGCGATGGTGGTTACCTTTCAGCGAGCCTTGGCGGGGCCCGGATGATCAACAAATAGCAAAGCGCGCCCGACTCAGGCCTTCTCAGCGATGGTGGAAGACAGCTTTGCAGCGAAGTCTTCCAGCGACATCACCCCCAGGTCCTGGTTGCCACGGGCGCGCACCGCAACAGCGCCGTTCGCCTTCTCTTTGTCGCCAACGACGAGGATGAACGGAGTCTTTTGCAGGGAATGCTCGCGGATTTTATACGTGATCTTTTCGTTCCGCAAATCGGCCTGGACCCTAACCCCTTGTTTTTGCAGCGTTTTCACAATTTCACTGACGTAATCCGCTTGCGCATCAGTGATATTGGCCACAACGACCTGGGTTGGCGCCAGCCAAACGGGCAGCGCGCCGGCATGCTGTTCGATCAGAATACCGATAAAGCGCTCCAGCGAACCGACGATGGCGCGGTGCAGCATCACCGGGGTGTGACGCTCGCCGTCTTCCGCCACGTACTCGGCGCCCAGGCGACCCGGCATGGAGAAGTCCACCTGCATCGTGCCGCACTGCCACTGGCGGCCGATGGCGTCCTTGAGCGTGTATTCGATCTTCGGGCCGTAGAAGGCGCCGTCGCCCGGGGCGATGATGAATTCCACGCCCGACGCGCGCAGCGACTCCATCAGGGCGAATTCGGCCTTGTCCCACACCTCATCGGAACCAATACGGGCTTCCGGCCGGGTCGCGACCTTGTAGATGATGTCGGTGAAGCCGAAGTCCTTGTAGACCTTTTGCAGCAGCGCGGTGTAGGCCACGCATTCGGCCAGGATCTGGTCTTCGGTGCAGAAGATGTGGCCATCGTCCTGCGTGAAGCCGCGCACCCGCATGATGCCGTGCAGGCCGCCGGTGGGCTCATTGCGGTGGCACTGGCCAAACTCGCCGAAGCGCAGCGGCAGATCGCGGTAGCTCTTGATGCCGTGCTTGAAGATCAGGATGTGGCCGGGGCAGTTCATCGGCTTGAGCGCGTAGTCGCGCTTTTCCGATTCGGTCGTGAACATGTTGTCGCGGTACTTGTCCCAGTGGCCGGTGGCTTCCCAAAGCGACTTGTCCAGCAGCTGCGGGCCTTTGACCTCCTGGTAGCCGTTGTCGCGGTAGACGCGGCGCATGTACTGCTCCACCTCTTGCCAGACCGTCCAGCCCTTGGGATGCCAGAACACCACGCCGGGTGCGTGCTCGTCGATATGGAACAGGTCCAGGTCCTTGCCAAGCTTGCGGTGATCGCGCTTCTCGGCCTCTTCCAGCATGCGCAGATAGGCGGCCAGGTCGTCCTTGGTGGCCCAGGCGGTGCCGTAGATGCGCTGCAGCTGTTCATTGCGATGGTCACCACGCCAGTAGGCGCCGGCCACCTTCATCAGCTTGAAGTGCTTGAGCTTGCCGGTGGAAGGCACGTGCGGGCCGCGGCACAGGTCGGTGAAACCGCCTTCGGCATACAGCGACACATCTTCATTGGCCGGGATGCTGGCGATGATCTCGGCCTTGTAAGCCTCGCCGATGCCCTTGAAGTAGCTGACGGCTTCGTCGCGCGGCAGCACCGAGCGCGTCACCTTCTCGTCCTTCTTCGCCAGCTCGCTCATCTTGGCTTCGATGGCGGCCAGATCTTCGGGCGTGAAGGGGCGCTTGTAGGAGAAGTCGTAGTAGAAGCCGTTCTCGATGACCGGGCCGATGGTGACCTGGGCTTCGGGGAACAGTTCCTTGACCGCATAGGCCAGCAGGTGAGCCGTCGAGTGGCGGATCACTTCCAGGCCGTCGGGATCTTTTTCGGTGACGATGGCCAGCGGCATGTCACGGTCGATCAGGTAGCTGGTGTCGACCAGCCTGGCGTCATCGCCGCTGCCGATGCGGCCGGCCAGAGCGGCCTTGGCCAGACCCGTGCCGATGGAAGCTGCCACGTCCGCGACGGTGACCGGTTGGGGGAACTCGCGCTTGGAACCGTCAGGCAGTTGGATGGAAATCATGAAATTGCTCCAGAAAACAAAAAAGCGCGGCCACTTGCCGCGCTTTTTCTGGGGGCTGCCCGGGGGGAGCAGCAAAGAAAGACGTGAACGAGCCGCGGCCGACTAAACCTTCGTGGGGGTGGTCGTAGTTCGCGGTGTCATAACCAAATCGCCTTTCCCGGTCCTTGTGAGGAGGTGGGCTCCAGACAGTGGAGCCCCATTCCCGCCATGATACCCGAGCCGCCGGAAAGGCCGCAGCCCTGCCCCAGCAAAACCGTCGGGTGCAGCGAACAGGCGACGCGCCCTACAGCGCGCCGACCTCCAGGCTGGACTGCCCGCAGGCGGCCTCGAACTCGTCCCGCATCCGCTCGGCCTCGGCCACGGCTCGCAGCCAGTCGCGCGCCCGGGCGGCCACGTCATCGCCGTAGTGCTTGAAGTCGTTGCGATCCGGCAGCTTGCCGTTGGGCAGAGTGGCGATCCAGTCCGGGTTCGGCGCCAGCAGCACCACGTTGTCCAGGAACGCGCTGGGACGATGACGGTGGCGCAGCGCCTTGTCCAGCCAGCCGGGAATCACCTGGCGCTGGAAATGCGGATAGAGCACCAGGCCGTCTCCCACCATCGCCGAATAGTTGAGGTGCAGGTGGTAGTCGGTGATGCCGCCGTCCCAGTAAGCGCCAGCCGGGGCGCCGGCGATGTCGTGCACCGCCAGCAGCCAGAACGGAATCGAGCAGCTCGCCAGCACGCTGGGCATCAGGTTCTGCTCATCCAGCGCCACCTGGCGGCTGCGGTAGTCGTGCAGCGGCATCGGCAGCGGCGCCCGGGGGTCGGAGAACACCACCCGCTCCAGCCACCCGCCCATCGCGCGTCGTGACACGGCATTGGTCGCAAACGCGCCGAGGTAGCCCAGGGGCGTGCGCCAGCGACTTTCACGGCCCAGCAAATGCCGACCGCGCGAGGTGAACACATGCAGCCGGTACTGCGGATGACTCAGCACCCGGGCCTGCCGTCCACCAAACACCTCTTCCAGCTTGGAGAGGAACTGGCGCGACACGGTGCTGGGCAGCGGCGGGCGGCCCGGCAGCGAGTCGTAGGTCTGGTGGGCGTAGTCGTGCGCCAGCCGCTCGAACTCCGCCCGATTCTCCGCCTCACCGCGCGCCACGCAGGCAGTGGCCATGCGCCAGGCACCGATGGAGGCCCCCAGCAGATGCACCGGCTGGCCGCCCGAAGGCAGGAATTCGCCGAACAGGAAGCGGTCCAGCGGATTGAGGATCAGCCCCTTGGGCCCACCCGCAGCGCCAGGCACCACATGGACGTCCGTCGCCTTCAAGCCCTGCTCACGCAGGCGGGCGCGGGCCTTGGGGCCCGCCAGGATCTGCAATGCCTGCATCGGCGGAGGGTCCTTTCTCGGTCAGAGCTTCATGTCCAGGGACACGCCCAGCCAGCTGCGCGTGCGTCGCTCCACATTGCCGAAATCATTGCCCACGGTGGTGAGCATCTCGGAGCGGAGCGGGGCCAGATTATTGGCCGAGACGCGCATCGATGTCCTGGGGGAGAAAGTCCATTGTGCGAAGACGTCCAGCTGGCGCTGGCGGGAGGTCTCCAGCGTCTGGCGGTCGGTCTGGCGGGTGACGTATCCCGGCGTGAAGCTGAGGCTGGCGCCGGTGGTCATCGGCACACTGCTCAGGCGGTAGTCCAGGCCCAGGCTGCCCATCCAGGGCTGCTGCTGGTCCAGGCGGTTGTCCGGCCCCTCCACCGCCTTCACCCGGGAGCGATAGACACTCAGCGAACTGCGCAGGTTCAGCGGCGTCTTCGGGCTGAACAGCGACGGCAGCAGTTCGCCCGCCCGCCCCTTGAGCTCCAGCTCCACGCCGGAGGTCTGCGCGCGGGAGAAGTTGGTCGGGCGCAGCACGTAACGGGGCACCGGCACCAGCGGCGTGGCCGGATCCAGCGTCGTCACATTGCGGATGAGGTTGCTGATGTTGCGGTGGAAGAAGCCCAGGCTGAAGAGGCCGCCGCCGGTGAAGTAATGCTCGTAGGCCACGTCCAGGCCGGTGGCCAGCTCCGGCTTGAGCGACGGATTACCCACCCGGTCCGGCGACAGCTCGTCGTTGGTCTGCGTCTCCACCTGGTATTTGCTGTTGAGGGTGTAGCGCCCCATCAGCTGGGTCAGCTCCGGCGCCTTGTAGCTGCGGGTGAGGCTGCCGCGGATCATGTCCCTGCCCTTGGGATCGATCTTGTAGTTGAGGTGCCACAGCGGCGTCAGCACGCTGCTGACGTTGCGCGCATCCACGCCGATGCCCCGGCTGGTGCTGACAATGCGCTCCTGCCGCAGGCCGACGTAGGTCGACCACTGGGCATTGATTTCCCAATCATCCTGGATGAAGAAAGCCTGGCGCTGGATGCGCGCGTTGAAGGCTTCGCCATTGAGCACTGCCAATTGCGGCTGGCCATTGACCAAGGTCGTGCGGTCTTCGCTGCGACGGCGCCACTCCAGATCCCAGCCCACGGTCACGGTGTGGTCGTCGCCCATCAGGTGGCTGTATTTGCCGGCCTGGGTGTAGCTGCGGTCCTGATTGCCGCCGAGCGCATCAATGGGCAGGGTGGGATCGTAGGTATGGTTGTTGAAGCTGGACCGCGCATCCTGAATGCCGGCCTTCAGCTCCAGTTTCTGGGTGTCGGTGAAGCGGTTGTTCCACTGCAGGTTGCCGCGCAGCATCTGCCAGGTGCCGTCGTTGTCCGAGTTCTGGTCCAGGCGCGGGCTGTTGTAGACCGCATCCGGCGTGGTGCGGATGTCGGTGGTCCACCAGCCCTTCTGGGCGAAGCCCTGGAAGCTCAGGCTCTGGTCCTCGCTGATGCGCCAGTTCAGCCGCGGCGCGCTGTTGAAGCCGTGACCGTGGTTGTACTGGTAGCCGTGCTGGGAGGCCAGTACCGGCTCATCGTTCTGATCCGTTCCGGGGCGCGAGGCATTCAGCTCGGTGCGCGCCAACCACTGGAAGCCCGACAGCGGCACCGAGACCGACACCGGACCGATCTTCTCGCCGAAGGTGAAGGTGCCGTTGAAGACCGGATGCTCGATGTTGTAGCTGGACCCGATCCGCAGGTCGCGCTGGCTGACCCGCGGCGCTTCCTTGAGGATGATGTTGATGGCGCCGGCGACCGCCTGGGCGCTCTGGTCGGCGGTCGGTCCCTTGGTGACTTCGATGCGCTCGACCTGCGCCGGATCGAGCTGGTCCAGCTTGAAGCCGGGCGGAGCCGGATCGCCGTTGAGCAGGATCAGCGTATAGCCGGACCCCAGCCCGCGCATGCGCGGCGAGCCGTCGTTCACGCTCACGCCGGGCAGGCGCTTGAGCACATCGGCCACGTTGGTGTCGCCGAACTTGTCCAGTTCATCGCGACCGTAGATCTGCTTGGCCACGGCCGCGCGGCGTCGCAGATCGGTGTCGGTCTGCGGACGGCCCGCGATTTCCACCCGATCCAGGCGACGCGAAGGGGCATCGGCCCCCGGTGCGCCGGGAATGTCCTGGGCCTGGACACGCGGCGCGGCGGCGGACGCCAGCACCAGCACGCCCATCGCGACCACCAGGGCCGGTGCGCAGGTGGGACGCAGCGAGGATGCCCGCGCAGGCAGAACCGAGCTTCGCACGGGCCGATGCAGCGCCGGCGCGGAAGCGGACAGGAAGCGGTGGACCGGGGCGAAGCCGCGGTCGGAGAGGCAGTCGTTCAAGCGGAACTCCGCAATGGGCAGTCAATGGAGATCGCGTGGCGACCTCCGACCCACCCCTCCCCTGCTCAGACTCCGCTCTGAAGGCGGATGGCTGCTCGATCTGGGGGTCCGAGTCCGGACGACTGCCACGATGCGGTCATCATGGCAGGAATGTGTGACCGTGCTGAAGGTCAGTGGCGGGCTTCCGACATCCGGCGCCCGCAGCGTCCACAAGTGTGAGGTTGTGGACGCTGCGCGCGCCGGAGGGGCGACCGCCGCGCGATGCCCCCCGGAGGGGCGACTGGCGTGCAGCGCCCGCCGAAGGATCAGCGCTTGAGCTTGGCGAACGCCGCCGCCATCGCATTGCCGGCCGGCGCCGCCTGACGGTCATGACCGCCCTGGCGCGCACCACCGCCCTGACGCTCATTCCGGCCTGCGGGACGGAAGCTGTTGTCCGGCTTGCTGCCACCGCGCGGCGCCTGCGCATCTAGCTTCATCGTCAGGGAGATGCGCTTGCGGGCCATATCGACCTCCAGCACCTTCACCTTGACGATGTCGCCGGTCTTCACCACCTCGCGGGCATCGGTGACGAACTTGTTGGAGAGCTGGCTCACATGCACGAGGCCGTCCTGATGCACTCCCAGATCCACGAAGGCGCCGAACTGGGCCACGTTGGAGACGGTGCCTTCCAGCACCATGCCTTCCTTCAGGTCCTTCAGGTCTTCCACCCCGTCATTGAAGCGGGCCACCTTGAAGTCGGGGCGCGGATCTCGGCCGGGTTTTTCCAGCTCGGCCAGGATGTCCTTGACGGTGATGGCGCCAAAGCGCTCATCGGCGAAGGCGTCCGGCTTGAGCGTGCGGATGACGTCGCTCTTGCCCATCAGGTCCTGGATGGGACGCTGCACCTGGCCGAGGATGCGCTGCACCACCGGATAGGTTTCCGGGTGCACGCCGCTCATGTCGAGCGGGTTGTCGCCGTCGCGGATACGCAGGAAACCGGCTGCCTGCTCGAAGGTCTTGGGGCCAAGGCCGCTGACATCCAGCAGTTGCTGGCGGCTACGGAAGGCACCGTTCGCATCGCGCCACCGCACGATGGCATTGGCGACGCTGGTGGACAGTCCCGACACGCGGGACAGCAGCGGCGCGGAGGCGGTGTTCAGGTCCACGCCGACCGAGTTCACGCAGTCTTCCACCACCGCATCCAGGGTGCGAGCCAGCTCGCTCTGGTTGACGTCATGCTGGTACTGGCCGACGCCAATGGACTTCGGATCAATCTTGACCAGCTCGGCCAGCGGGTCCTGCAGGCGGCGGGCGATGGACACCGCGCCGCGCAGGGACACATCCAGCTCCGGCAGTTCCTTGGAGGCGAATTCGGAGGCGGAGTAGACCGAAGCGCCAGCTTCGCTGACGACCACCTTCTGGATCTCGGTCACCGGCGCATCCGACGACTGCGACAGCATCTGCTGGATGCGCTTGATCAGGTCGGCGGCCAGCTTGTCGGTCTCGCGAGAGGCGGTACCGTTGCCAATCGCAATCAGGTTCACGCCGTGGGCCGCACACAGGCGCCCCAGGGTGTGGATGGAGCCTTCCCAGTCGCGCTTGGGTTCATGCGGGTAGACGGTGGCGGTGTCCAGCACGCGGCCGGTGTCGCTCACCACCGCGACCTTCACGCCGGTGCGGATGCCAGGGTCCAGGCCCATCACCACCCGCTTGCCGGCGGGCGCGGCCAGCAGCAGGTCGCGCAGGTTCTCGGCGAAGACCTTGGTGGCGACCTTTTCTGCTTCTTCCCGCAGGCGGGAGAACAGGTCGCGCTCCAGGCTCAGCGACAGCTTGACCTTCCAGGTCCAGGCAATCGTCTTGCGGATGAGTTCGTCACCGGCGCGCTTGGTGTGGGTCCAGCCGAGGTGGCGGGCGATGCGGCCTTCGGCCATGCTGGGCTGGCCGGGCACCACTTCTTCATCCAGCACCAGCTTGGCGTCCAGGAACTCCTGGGTGCGGCCGCGGAAGACGGCCAGCGCGCGGTGGGACGGGACGGTGCGGATCGGCTCCGCATAGTCGAAGTAGTCGCGGAACTTGGAGATGTCGGGGTTGTTCTCGTCCTTGCCGTCCATCAGCTTGGACTTGAACAGGCCCTCTTCCCACAGCCATTCGCGCAGCTTGCCGATCAGGGCGGCATCTTCGGCCCAGCGCTCGGAGAGCAGGTCTCGGACGCCATCCAGCACGGCATAGGCGTCGGCGAAACCGGCATCGGGGTTGAGGAAGCTGGCGGCCTCGGCCATCGGGTCCAGGGACGGATCGGCGAACAGCTTGTCGGCCAGGGGTTCCAGGCCGGCTTCGCGGGCGATCATGCCCTTGGTGCGACGCTTTTGCTTGTAGGGCAGGTAGAGGTCTTCCAGCTCCTGCTTGGTGGGCGCGGCGGCGATCGCGGCGGTAAGTTCGGGAGTGAGCTTGCCCTGCTCCTCGATGCTCTTGAGCACGGCTTCGCGGCGGTCCTCAAGTTCACGCAGGTAGGCCAGGCGCACTTCGAGTTCGCGCAGCTGGGTGTCGTCGAGGCCGTCGGTGGCTTCCTTGCGGTAGCGGGCGATGAACGGGACGGTGGCGCCACCATCCAGCAGTTCCACAGCGGCGTTGACCTGTGCCGGGCGGACGTTCAGCTCGGCGGCAATCTGAAGGAGGATCTTGTCCAAGACAACTACGGCCTGAGGCCAATGCACCAAAACGGCCAAGTATAGGATGGGGCCCCCGCTTGATCAGCCTAAGGTTGATCAAGACTGCCCCCCGAGGGGGCTGCGGCCACCTTGGGGCGGCCCGGCGGTGGCCCCTCTCAGCGAACCCGCAGCCCCGCTGGGACGGCGCTACGCGCGTCCGGCGCGCCTTCTGGCGACGAGGGTTAGGTCAACGTGGGGGGGGAGTGTCATTCCTGGTGCCCTGTTGATTCCTCAGGGCTCCCATGACCAGAGTTCCGACTACGAAGCCGACAGCGATGTAGGTGGCTTTCAGAGCCGCCGATGTGCCGCCGAATCGTTCCCACATCAGGGCGGCATTGATGGCCCATACGAGAGCAGCAAACAGCCCCAGCTTCCAAGCGCGTGCCCAGCCGTACATCCCATCCGCAAAACGGACCATCACGTACACCAGCACGCACGAATTGACAAAGATCTGAAAGTCCATCGCCCCTCCCTTGAACGCCACCTCTTGGTGGCGTCTTTGCGGAAGGGGTTCAAGTGGCCGCTATCAGGTGGCGCGCTTCGCGCTCCAGGCGGCTGCGCCCTCGCCCGCCACCAGGCCGCTGGCCATCGACGCTGTCAGCAGGTAGCCGCCCGTCGGCGCTTCCCAGTCGAGCATCTCGCCCGCGACGAAGACACCTGGTCGGTTCTTGAGCATCAGGTGCTCATCCAGCGATTCCAGGCGGACACCGCCCGCGGTGCTGATGACCTCGGCCACCGGGCGCGGCGCCGCCAGGCGCAGCGGCAGGGCCTTGAGCGTGCGTGCGAGCGTGGCCGCGTCGCTGTACTGCGCCTTGTCCAGCACCTCGTGCAGCAGCGCCGCCTTCACGCCGTCCAAGTTCAAACGGCTCTTCAGGTGGGAAGACATCGATCGCGATCCACGCGGATACGCCACCTGTTCCGCCACCCAGTTCGCCTCACGGCCCGGGAAGAGGTCCAGGTGTACCAGCGCTTCACCCTGCGCCTCGATCACCTCACGAATCAGTGCCGAGGCGGCATACACCAGGGAACCTTCAATGCCCGAGGCGGTCACCACGAACTCGCCTTGACGCGAAAACTGCCGACCATCCGGCGCCTTCACGCTCAGCGCCACCGACTTGAGCGGCTGGCCCGCAAACTTCTCGACAAAGAACGGCGTCCAGCCCGGGGCGGACTCGCCCTCCCGCCGCACGCCCAGATCAAAACCGCAATTCGATGGGCGCAGCGCGCGAACCTCGGCGCCGGCCGCTTCCAACATCGGCACCCAACGTCCATCCGACCCGAGCTGCGGCCAGGAAGCGCCGCCCAGCGCCAGCACCACCGCCTGCCCCGTCCAGACCGTTTCGCCTTCGGGACCCTGGAAGCGGCAGCCGCCCTCCTCCGTCCAGCCCAGCCAGCGATGACGCATGTGCAGCCGCACGCCCTGCCCGCGCAGGCGGTGCAGCCATGCGCGCAGCAGCGGCGCGGCTTTCAGGTCCTTGGGGAACACACGGCCGGAAGTGCCGACAAAGGTCTCGACACCCAGGTCGGCCGCCCAGCGCCGCAGCGCTTCGCCATCGAACCGGTCCAGCCAGGGGGCGACGCCAGCCTGGCGCTCGAAGTAGCGCTCATCAAATCGCGGGCGGTCTTCGGAATGGGTCAGGTTGAGGCCGCCCTTGCCGGCCAGCAGGAACTTGCGGCCCACCGAGGCCATGGCGTCGAACAGGTCCACCGAAACGCCGGCCAGCGCCAGGCGCTCGGCAGCCATGAGACCAGCCGGGCCCCCGCCGATGACCAGCACTCGGCGGTTGGCGGAAGCGCCTGCCCCACCGCCTGCCGAGGTTGGCAAGGACTCAGCAGACGCCCCGGACGCTGGAGCGCCGGGTGCGGCTGAGGGGCCGGGAGCGGCGGAAGTGGAGGACGGGGAAGTGAAAGCGTTTTGATCGGGCATGTTGGGACCCGGCGTCAAACTCCATCAACTTCGGAGCGCCGGGCCCGTATTGTCCCAGAGCGCGAAGCTGCAGGCGACGAGCCTCGGCAACCGACGCCGCGACAACCGAGACCGCGCCCACCTGCGCCCGCCCCCTCCACCTAGCAGTCACGCTGCCTGCTCGACGGGTCATGCCAGCCCGGCCGGCCTTGCCAGCCCGGCCTGCCCCGCTAGCGCCGGTGTCGGACGCGCCTTTACGCCTCCCGCAACGCCTTGCGCAGTCCGGCGCCAATGTCCGGCCGGTCCTTGAACGGGTCCGTCGGATTGCGCCCCTGCATCACATCTTCCAGCCGCGTCTGCACGCCCTGCAAGGCCTGCGGGTGGCTGAAGATGTAGAAGCGGTCTTCATCCATCGCGTCAAAGACCATGCGCGCCACATTCGCCGCGCTGAGCTTGCCGGAGGACACCGCCTTGTCGGTCTGCGCCTGGGAAATCAGCTGGCTGCGCGTGGGCTTGCTGCCGCGCAGATCGTCCGGCCGGTTGCGGTGGCTCTGGGTGATGCCGGTCGGCACGAAGAACGGGCATAGCACCGAGCACTTCACCTGATCCGTCACCAGCGACAGATCCTGATAGAGCGTCTCGCTCAGCGACACCACCGCATGCTTGGACACGTTGTAGACGCCCATGTTGGGCGGGTTCAGCATGCCGGCCATCGACGAGGTGTTGACGATGTGCCCCTGCCAGGACGGGTCCGCCTGGGCCGCTTCCAGCATCATCGGCGTGAACAGCCGCACGCCGTGCACCACGCCCATCAGGTTGACGCCCAGCACCCAGTCCCAGTCGTTGAGGCTGTTCTCCCAGATCAGGCCCCCGGAGCCCACGCCAGCATTGTTGAAAACAAAATGCGGCGCTCCAAAGCGCTCCTTCACCGCCGCGGCCAGCGCCTCCATCTGATCAGCCTTGGCCACATCCACCCGGCGCGCCAGCACCGGATGAGCCGCGAACTCCTGCGCGGCGCGGTCCAGCGCGTCCTGCTGAACATCACACAGCACCAGCTTCATGCCGCGGGATGCCGCAATGCGGGCCACCTCCAGGCCGAAGCCCGAGCCCGCGCCGGTGATGACCGCCGTCTTGCCTTGATAGTCCTTCATGCGCGTGTCTCCTCTTTCTTGAGCATGTAGCCGATGCGCGGGAAGTGCACATGCACCCGGCCCGCTCGTTCGTCCTCCCGCGCCAGCGTGACGCTGCGCGTGTCCAGACCGACCAGCTCGCCCCTCACCGCATCGCGGGCGTAATCGCCCGGGGTGACACTGACGCGCTCGCCCGCTTCAAAGCCCAGGCCCGGCGCCACAGTGGCCGCGGCCGGCGTGGCGCTGCGGGCCAGGGCGATGGCTTCTTCGCCTTCGAGCTTGCCGGCTCGCGTGCCATGCCCGATGGCCGCCACCCGCGACATCCAGCCTTTGAGCGCCTCATGGGGCGTCAGGATGTCCGCCATGGCACCCGCACGCGCCACGAACCACAGCGGGTGATAGACGCTCAGGTCCGCGATGCTGGGCGCGGACCCCATCAGCCATTCCCGCCCGTCCGCGAGCAGGTCGGACAGCCAGGTCAGATACGAGGTCAGTGCGGCGCTGGCATCCGGGCCGCTGACCCGCGGCGTGCCCTCGGACATCGCCCGCCGATCCGCCACAAAGGCCTTGAACACCTCCGGCGGTGCGCCAGCAAAGATGGCTTTGATGCCTTCCGGCTGCATCGCGTGCGGCAGCGCGGTCCAGAACAGGTCGGTGTCCGCCCATTGCGCCAGCAGCCGGGCCTGTCCGCCGACGCCCGCCGGATAGAGGCTGGGGCTGGGCTGGCGCTGTTCCAGCACGTCTGCGATCAGGGCGGTGTCGCAGTAGATGTCGGCCCCGATCTGCAGGAAGGGCGTGCGCCGGTAGCCGCCGGTCAGCGCCACCACATCCGGCTTGGGCAGCATCATCGGCACGGTCACCGACTGCCAGCTCAGGCCCTTCATGCCCAGGATGAGGCGGGTTTTCTCGGCAAAGGGGGAGCTGCCGTAGTGGTGAAGAATCAGGTCGCTCATCGTTGTCTCCAGAACGCTTGCTTGAACCAGCTCGAACGGGCCGGCGGTCTGGTGCCGCCGTGGGCCCTGCGATGTCCGTCGGTCCGTCGATCAGCGCGCTGCGCTCTCGCGGCGCATGTCGATGTGAGGAATGCCGTCTTCGTCGTAGACGTCCGACACGGCGACGAAGCCGAAGCTGCCGTAGAAGTCACGCAAATGGGCCTGAGCGCCGAGCTCGATCGGCACGTCCGGCCACAGGCGTGCGCAGGCGGCAAGCGCCTCCTGCATCAGCGTGCGACCCAGGCCGGTGCCGCGCGCGGACGGAGCGGTGATCACCCGCCCGATGCGCGCTGCGGGCTGCGAAGCCGGCGGCGGTGCCGTTGCCGGTGACGCGTGCGCCCCAGGCGTCCCGGGAACCCCATGGCCCGGGGACGAGAACGCAGGCGCCAGCAGCCGCGCATAGGCCAGCACGATCTCGCCCCCAGACGCGTCCTCACCCAGCCCCTGCAGGTGCCACGCGTCTTCATCGAGTCCGTCGGGGTCCAGGTAGATGCACTGCTGCTCCACCACAAACACCTCCGAGCGCAGCTTCAGCACGCGGTAAAGCGCCCGAGGGCCCATGGCATCGAGCGCCTCGCAGCGCCACTCACGCGGCGTCATCAGATCAGCTTGACCAGCTGCTTGCCGAAGTTGCGGCCCTTGAGCAGCCCCAGGAACGCTTCCGGCGCGCTCTGCAGGCCTTCAGCCACCGTCTCGCGATACTTCAGCTTGCCGGTGGCCACCAGCGTGCCCAGCTCCTTCAGCGCTTCCGGCCACACGTCCATGTGTTCGGAGACGATGAAGCCTTCGATCTTCATGCGGTTGACCAGGATCAGCTGCGGCGCGGTCATCGGAATCGGCTCGCCGTTGTAGCCGGCAATCATGCCGCACATGGCAATGCGGCTGAAGGGATTGGCCCGCAGCATCACCGCGTCCAGGATCATGCCGCCGACGTTTTCGAAGTAGCCGTCGATGCCATTCGGGCATTCGGCCTTCAGCGCGGCCGCGAGCGACCTCACGTCCTTGTGCTGCTTGTAGTCGATGCAGGCATCAAAGCCCAGCTCTTCCACCACATAGCGGCACTTCTCCGCGCCGCCGGCCAGGCCCACGGCCCGCGCACCGCGCACCTTGGCCAGCTGGCCGACGGCACCGCCCACCGCACCGCTGGCGGCGCTCACCACCACCGTCTCACCGGCCTTCGGATTGATGATCTTGACCAGGCCATACCAGCCGGTCACGCCGGGCATGCCCACCGCGCCCAGGTAGGCGGACAGCGGCACATGGGTGGTGTCCACCTTCTGCAGCACGCCGCGCTGCTGGCCGTCCACCAGCTGGTATTCCTGCCAGCCGCCCATGCCGACCACCTTGTCGCCGACGCTGAAGTGGCTGTTCTTCGACGCCACCACTTCTCCAACGGTGCCGCCGATCATCACCTGATTGAGCGGCTGCGGGTCCGCATAGCTCTTGCTTTCGCTCATGCGGCCGCGCATGTACGGGTCCAGGCTCAGGTAGTGGTTGCGCACCAGCACTTGGCCGTCCGCCACCTCGGGCACCGGCGTCTCGACCAGCTTGAAGTTGTCGGCGGTGGGCTCACCCGTCGGACGGGATGCGAGCTGGATCTGGCGATTGGTCTGGGACATGCGGATTCTCCTCGTGTGAAGACGCCCTCACCCGCGTTCGGCCTGCAAGCAGCCAGCCTCGGGCAACGGCAAAACCGAATCATTGAACCACGTTGGCGCCGAGGGTCAACGTCGCTCGCGTGACAAAAACAAGGGGCCGTTCGCTCGGCGAGCAGTACGGTTTGGTCAAAGTTTGGATCGGCGATCACGGCGGCCAGGAACCCTCGGATTTGTCAGGTGACTACCCATCTGTGCTGGCTCATGCGCTGGCCCTTCTTCCTCCTCTCCCGTCCTGATCGAGGTCCGCCATGTCCATCCTGCTCCGCCGCCTGCCTTCCCTGTTTCGCCCTCAGCGCTGGATCGGCGGTACGCCGTGGGGCGCCTCGTCGGCCCTGCGACGCCTGCAACAGCACCTCGATGTCGCCTGTGGACAGGCCTTGCGCTGCGTGGATCTATCCGGCCACGACGCGACCACGCTGGCAGAGTTCCCGCAGTCCAGCATCGTCCCCCTTCAGGCCCATGTCGATCATCTGATCCTGCCTCCCGGCTGCACCGTCAGCACCGTGCTCCGATGGACGCGCTCGCTGGCCCTGCAGACACTGACCGCGCATGGCGTGGTGCCGGACCGCGCGCTGAGGGATCAGGACCTGCCGTCCTCCCTCGTGCTCATTCACGGCGATGAAGGCCTGCTGCCCGCCGATGACATGCTGCGCTCCACGCGACTGCTGGAACTGCGTGAGCCGGGAGCCCGGCAGCCGCTTCACACGTCCAGACAGGCGCCGCTGTCCGCCACCGCGCCGGTGACGATCCAGGACTGGATGCAGGCGCAAGCGATCGTAGACCGGAGTCTGGCCCACTTCATGGGCGCGCCAACCGCCGCGGCGCAAGCCTTGGAGCCGCACACACTGACCGCCGACGAAGTCACCCACATCGTCCGTGTGCTGCGTTCGTTTCCCACCGTCCTGCTGCCGGTGCGCGGACGGCTGGCATGCGAGCGGGCCCTGGCTCGCTTGACCGAGGGGGCCGGCGCCTTGCTGACCGTGTCCCAGGCCCGGCAGCTGCACATCGCCATCACCCAGGCGCGCCTCGCGGCCATCGTGCCCTCGCCCGCGGGCCTGTCCGTTGCGGATCCCACGGACCTGCGGTGGCTCCAGCTGCTGCACGCCTGGATCACTGGTGCCGCGGCTGCGCCGGAGCGCCGCGAGCGCGAAGCGGGGGTCGAGCGGGATCTGATGCTGCGCCATCAGCAACTGCTGTCCTATACGCTGGACGCAGTGAAGCCGGCATCACCGACCTTCCCGCCCGCAGCAGCACGCCCAGCGGCCTCGGCGCCGTCACTGCCGGCTCAGTCGCCATCGACCCTCACGGTCCAGGCCTGCGCGCTCATCACCGCGCAGCCTTCGGCGCTGATCACCGTGTCCTCCAGCGGCAGCACCCGGCAGCCGCGCCGGTCTGGTCCGCCCAGTCAGGCCACCGTCCGCTGCAGCGCCTTCAGGCTGCGGCCGCGTCCCGGCAAGGCCTTCAGATACTTGAATGTCCCGGTGGCGTGAGCGCACAGCTTGCCGTCTTCCCCCAGCACCGACCCTTCACAGAAGGCCATGGTGGTGGAGCGATGCAGCAGCCGGCCCACGGCCCGGAGCTGGCCCTCGCCGGGCCGCATGAAGCTGGTCTTCATCTCCACCGTCACCACGCCGGGCCCGAAGTCCGGCTGGTCCCGATGGATGCTGCGGGCCGCGTGAGCCATGGCCACATCCAGCAGCGTCATCAGCACGCCGCCATGGGCCACTTCCCAGGAATTCAGGTGCAGTTCACGCACGGAGAGGCTCAGTTCGGCCTCGCCGTCCTCCAGGCGGGTCAGTTCAAAACCCAGCTGCTGGACAAACGGAATGTGGACCGGAAATGCAAGGGGGGTACTCATGGCCGCGAGGATACCGCTCAGCCGCCATGCACGGCAGATACGCCGCCATCCACCGCCAGCACCTGACCGGTGATGTGCTTGCCGGCACGGCTGGCAAACAGCAAAGCGGCGCCCTTGAGGTCTTCGTCATCGCCGATGCGGCGCAGCGGCGCATGCGCCGCCAGCTTCTCCTCGCCGATGCTGGCCATCAGGCCCTTGGTCATCTTGCTGGGGAAAAAGCCCGGCGCCAAAGCATTGACGGTGATGCCGTAAGCGCCCCACTCCCCCGCCAGCGCGCGGGTGAAATTCACCGCTGCGCCCTTGCTGGTGTTGTAGGCGATGGTCTTCATCAGGCCGCTGTTGCCGCTCAGGCCGGCGATGGAGGCCACGTTGATGATGCGTCCCTGGCGACGCGGAATCATGCTCTGGCGCGCGGCTTCCTGGCTCATCACGAAGAGGCTGCGGATGTTCAGGTCCATCACCTTGTCCCACGCTTCCACCGGATGCTCTTCGGCGGGAGCGCCCCAGGTCGCGCCGGCGTTGTTCACCAGGATGTCGATCTGGCCGAGCCGCTCCATCGTCTGGCTGACGATGCCGCGGGCCTGGGCTTCATCGGCGGCGTCGGCAGCGATGTATTGGGCATCGATGCCGCGCGACTGGAGGTGGGCCACCGCCTCTTCCAGATCGGCCGCCTTGCGGGAGCTGATCACGATGCGGGCGCCGGCTTCACCCAGCGCTTCGGCGATCTGCAGGCCCAGCCCGCGCGAGCCGCCGGTCACCAGGGCCACCTGGCCGGTCAGATCGAACAAATCCTGTACTTTGCTGCTCATGGGGTCTCCTCGTTAAAACCAGCCGTCCTGCATCTCGCGGACCAGCGGCTCGCGGCGCTCCACCACCGACAGCCAGGCGGCAATCCGGGGCAGCTCGTACGCATAGAAATATCGCTGCGCCGCGCGTTTGCCCTGCGCGGCGTCGTCGCTGCGGCCTTCCACCGCCAGGGCCAGTTCCAGCCAGATCCAGGCCATCACCGTGTGCCCGAAGGCCTGGAGATACGGCGTGGCATTGGCCAGCGCCTCTTCCGGTTCGCCCGTGGCCCACGCCTTTTTGGTGGCCGCGCCCACTGCACCCAGTGCGCCTGCCAGGGCGGTGGCGGCGGTGGCGAGTCCGGCCACCTGGCCCGCCCGCTGCACCGTCTGGTTGATGCGGCCGGCCAGCGCCATCAGCGCCTTGCCGCCGTCCATCACCACCTTGCGGCCCAGCAGGTCCAGGGCCTGGATGCCATGCGTGCCCTCATGGATCATGTTCAGCCGGTTGTCCCGCCAGTACTGCTCCACCGGGAAGTCGCGGGTGTAGCCGTAGCCGCCCAGCACCTGAATGGCCAGCGAATTGGCCTCCAGACACCATTCGCTGGGCCAGCTCTTGGCGATCGGGGTGAGCACCTCCAGCATCAGCTGGGCCTCTACTGCGGCCTCCGGGCTGCCGGTGTGCTGCTCGTCCACCAGGCGGGCGCAGTACAGCGCAAGTGCGAGGCCGCCTTCCACATAGCTCTTCTGCGCCAGGAGCATGCGCTTGATGTCCGCATGCTCGATGATCAGCCGCTGCGGCGCGGCCGCGTCCTTGCCGGCGGCCGTGAGCGGACGGCCCTGAGGCCGCTGGCGCGCATAGGCCAGGCTGGCTTCGTAGCCGGCATAGCCGAGCATCACCGCGCCCAGGCCCACGCCGATGCGGGCCTCATTCATCATGTGGAACATGCAGCGCAGCCCGTCCCCCGGCCGACCGACACGGTAACCGACCGCCCCTGCCTTGCCGAGCGGACGATGCCGCCCTTCACCGAAATTGAGCAGGCAGTTGGTGGTGCCGCGATACCCGAGCTTGTGATTGAGCCCCGCCAGCGACACGTCATTGCGCTCGCCGGTCAGCTGGCCCTGCGGGTCCACCAGATGCTTGGGCACGATGAACAGCGACAGGCCCTTCACGCCGGGCACGACCTTGCCGTCCGATCCCGGGATCTTCGCCAGCACCAGATGCACGATGTTCTCGGTGATCTCATGCTCGCCGCCGGAGATCCACATCTTGTGGCCGGTCAGGCGGTACCGCGGGCCAAGGGGATCGGCGTCGAAGGTCTCCCCATCGGGCTCGGCACGCGTTGCCACATCGCTGAGCGATGAACCGGCCTGCGGCTCGGACAGGCACATGGTGCCGAACCACCGCCCGCTGAATTCGTTCGCCGCGAAGACGGCCTGCTGCGTCGGCGTGCCGTGCGCCATCAGCAGATTGGCGTTGCCCTGGGTGAGCATCGCATAGCCGCCCATGGCAACGCTGGCCTTGCTGAAGAAGGCGTTGGCTGCCATCTCCACGGTGAGCGGCAACTGCATGCCGCCCTGCTCATGGTCCTGCGCGGCGGCCAGCATGCCGGACTCCACATAGGCGGCCAGCGCTGCATGGGTGGACGCCGGCAGATGCACCCGCTCGCCGTCAAAGCGCGGCTCCTCGAGATCTGCCACGCGGTTGAAGGGGGCGAACTTTTCGCGGGCAATGCGTTCGCAGGTGTCGAGCACCGCGTCGAAGGTTTCGCGGGAATGATCGGCAAAACGGGGCCGGTCCTGCAGCGACTGGACCTGGAGCCAGTCATACAGCAGGAAGTCGAGGGTGTCGCGCATCAAAACTTCTCCGCGCCGGGACGGGCCCGGCCACACGGTCTCAGTGCCATCCACCTGCTGCCATCGCAGCACGGCGGTCAGAGCACTTCAAACACACCCGCAGCGCCCATGCCGCCGCCGATGCACATCGTCACGCACACCCGCTTGGCGCCGCGACGCTTGCCCTCGATCAGCGCATGGCCGGTGAGCCGCTGGCCGGACACGCCATACGGGTGACCCAGCGCAATCGCGCCACCGTTCACATTGAGGCGGTCCATCGGAATGCCCAGCCGGTCGGCGCAATACAGCACCTGCACCGCAAAAGCTTCGTTGAGCTCCCACAGGTCGATGTCGGCCACCGTCAGGCCCAGGCGCTTGAGCACCTTGGGCACCGCGAACACCGGGCCGATGCCCATTTCATCGGGCTCACAACCGGCCACCGCAAAGCCCAGGAACCGGCCCAGCGGCTTCAGGCCCTTGCGCTGCGCATAGGCTTCGCTGACCACCGCGCAGGCACCAGCCCCGTCGCTGAACTGGCTGGCATTGCCGGCCGTCACCACGCCGCCGGGCACCGCCGTGCGGATGTCCTTGATGCTCTCGTAGGTGGTGCCCACCCGCAGGCCTTCATCCACGCTGACGGTGGCTTCCTGCGTCATCATGCCGCGCACCTTGTCGGCCACGCCGCGGGTGACGGTGATGGGCACGATCTCCGCATTGAACAGCCCTTCCGCCTGCGCTGCGCAGGCTTTCTGCTGGCTGCCCGCGCCGTACTGGTCCATCCGCTCCTTGGGGATCTTGTAGCGCTGAGCCACGTTCTCCGCCGTCTGCAGCATCGACCAGTAGATCTCCGGCTTGTGCTGCGACAGCCAGCTCTCATGGATCATGTGCCGGTTGGCTTCGTTCTGGACGCAGGAGATGCTCTCCACGCCGCCGGCCACATACACGTCGCCCTCACCCGCGATGATGCGCTGGGCGGCGGTGGCGATGGTCTGCAGGCCGCTGGAGCAGAAGCGGTTGATGGTCATGCCGGACACCGACACCGGCAGCCCCGCCCGCAGCGCGATCTGCCGCGCGATGTTGCTGCCGGTGGCGCCTTCCGGCGTCGCACAGCCCATCAGCACGTCTTCCACCTCACCGCCTTCCAGGCCGGCGCGTTCCACGGCGGCGCGCACCACATGGCCGCCCAGGGTGGCGCCATGGGTCATGTTGAAGGAGCCTTTCCAGCTCTTGGCCAGCGGGGTGCGGGCCGTGGACACGATCAGTGCATTGCTCATTCTCAGCTCCTTCGTCTTATTCGGTGAAGCCCTTGCCCTGCTCGGCCAGGCGCGCCAGCAGCGGTGCCGGCTCCCAGAACTTGCCGTCGTCCAGCGGGTTGCGGGCAAAACGCTTCATCGTCTGAACCACGTTGTACAGGCCCACGGTGTCCGCATAGCACATCGGGCCGCCGCGCCACAGCGGGAAGCCGTAGCCGGTCAGGTAGACCATGTCGATGTCCGAGGCGCGCATCGCGATGCCTTCTTCCAGGATGCGCGCGCCTTCATTGACCAGTGCAAACACCAGGCGCTGCACGATCTCTTCGTCGCTGATCTTGCGCGGCGTGATGCCCAGGGCCGAGCGGTGCATGTCGATCATCTCCAGCACGGTGCGGGAGGGAATCGCATCGCGCTTGCCCGGCTGGTAGTCGTACCAGCCCGCGCCGGTCTTCTGGCCATAGCGGCCCATTTCGCAGAGCAGGTCGGCGGTCTTGGAATAACGCAGGTCCGGTTTCTCGATGTAGCGGCGCTTGCGGATGTACCAGCCCACGTCGTTGCCGGCCAGGTCACCCATGCGGAACGGACCCATGGCGAAGCCGAAGCGCTCCATCGCCTTGTCCACCTGCTGCGGCGTGCAGCCTTCTTCCAGCAGGAAACCGGCCTGGCGGCTGTACTGCTCGATCATGCGGTTGCCGATGAAGCCGTCGCACACGCCGGAGACGACGCAGGTCTTGCGGATCTTCTTGCCCAGCGCCATCACCGTGGCCAGCACGTCCTTGGCAGTGGCGGCGCCGCGCACCACTTCCAGCAGCTTCATCACGTTGGCCGGGCTGAAGAAGTGGGTGCCGATCACGTCCTGCGGGCGCTTGGTGAAGGAGGCAATCTTGTTGACGTCCAGCGTCGAGGTGTTGGAGGCCAGGATCGCGCCGGGCTTCATCACTTCGTCCAGACGGCGGAAGACCTGTTCCTTGACGCCGATGTCCTCGAACACCGCCTCGATGACGAGGTCGGCGTCCCCGATCTCGGCATAACTCAGCGTGCCCTGCAGCAGCGCCATGCGCTGCGCGTATTTGTCTTCCTTGAGCTTGCCCTTGCGGATCTGGGCTTCGTAGTTCTTGCGGATGGTCTCGATGCCCCGGTCCAGGGCTTCGATCTTCATTTCCAGCAAGGTCACCGGAATGCCGGCATTCAGGAAGTTCATGGCAATGCCGCCGCCCATCGTGCCGGCGCCGATGATGGCCACCTTCTGGATGGCGCGCAGCGGCGTGTCTTCCGGCACGTCCGGAATTTTGGCGGCGGCGCGCTCGGCGAAGAACGCGTGGCGCAGCGCCTTGGACTCCGGCGTGAGCATCAGCTGGGCAAAGGCTTCGCGCTCGGCCTTCATGCCGTCCTCGAAGCGCTGGCTGACGGCGGCGGACACCGCCTCCACGCACTGCAGCGGCGCGGGGAAATGCTTGCTCATCGCCTGCACCGTGTTGCGGGCGAACTGGAAGAAGCCCTGGGCTTCCGGATGCTGGGCCTTCAGGTCGCGTACCCGCGGCAGCGGGCGCTTGTCGGCCACTTCCATGGCGAAGGCGACGGCACCGTCCAGCAGGTCACCGTCCAGAATCTTCTGGAACAGCACCTGACCGGGCACCTGGGCCAGCAGCTCGCTGTTCACCGGCTCGCCGCTGACGATCATGTTGAGCGCCGGCTCCACCCCCAGGGCGCGGGGCAGCCGCTGGGTGCCACCGGCGCCGGGCAGCAGGCCCAGCTTCACTTCCGGCAGGGCCACCTTGGTGCCGGGTGCCGCCACCCGGTAATGGCACCCGAGCGCCAGCTCCAGGCCGCCGCCCATGCAGACGCTGTGAATGGCTGCCACCACCGGCTTGCTGCAGGACTCGACCCGTGCAATCAGGGACAGCAGATTGGGTTCGGCCAGCGCCTTGGGCGAGCCGAATTCGCGGATGTCCGCGCCCCCGGAAAACGCCTTGCCGGCCCCGGTGATCACGACCGCCTTGATGGCCGGGTCGTTCTCCGCCCGCTCGATGCCCTCGGCGGTCGCCTTGCGCGTGGCATGGCCCAGCCCGTTCACCGGCGGATTGTTCAGCGTGATCACGGCGACCGAGCCGCGGACTTCGTAGTTGGCACTCATGCGTGTTCCTTGAAAAGAACGATCGTTCGATTCTAGGCAGAGCGCTCGCCGCTGTGATGTCCCTGCGGCGACAAAGCGTCAGCCCCCAGTGATAACCCGCAATCGGGTCCCGGGCGGGAACCGGGGAGCGGCGTTCGTTGACACACGCCGCATCACCACAGACGTAGGGCCTCTTCATGTGGCGTTGCTGTTTCCCTCGCGCCAGGATGGACATCGAAGCGGCCGACTTCGAACCCGACGCCTGCACGCCCCCGCTGGCCGGGTTGCGTCTTCCGGCGGGCCTGCCGCCGTCGAAGGCCGATCTGGCGCCCCCCGCGTCTCCCGCAGGAGGTTCGCACCACCCACCGCCGCCGCCTCTGCACCGCCTGGGTTCTTCGCAGCGGTCGTCCCGCAGCACCTCGGGCGAAAGCCAGACGTCGGCCACGCGCACCGCTGCCACGGTCCAGGAACTGGCGCGACGCAGCGTGCGGTCCAGTTCCACACCCACCTCGAGTGCCGCGCCGTCCGTCGCCTCATCGGCCACCGAAGCGCCCCGGACCGAGGTGGATCTGTCCGGCTGGTCCGTCGCCCGCGTCGCCGAACTTTCGCCCCAGCAGCGGTCCGCCCTGGGTCGCCATTGCCTGCGCCTGACGCTGCCATCCGGCAGCAGCGCCGACACCGTGCGCCAATGGCTGCGTGCCTGTCCCAAACTGCGAGCGATCACGGCCCTGGCCATCCATGAAGACGGTGCCCTGATCTCCGCCACCAGGGCGTTGGATCTGCGCGAATTCAAGACGACGCCGCCGGGTCCGTCCCGGCTCTGCCTCGGTCTGGACGCTCGGCTGGTGGTGTCCGATGAGTGGGCCGTGCCGCCGGATCGGTCCCGGCTTCGCGGCTGGATCGCGAATCCGGACACCCTTCCGCGCTTGTCCCCGGAGGCGTTTGCCCGGGTGGAGCGGCTGCTTCGGAGTCTGCTGTTCGACTCGGCGAGCGCAGTGCGCTCAGGACTGCAACCCGGACCGGGACTGCGCCGGACGATGGAGTCGCTCATGGAAGCCTCACCGCCGGAGCTGATGTGGGGAGCCGCCGCGCGCAACCATGCCGCCGTGCTCGACTTCGTGCGCCGCCAGCACACCATCCACTACCAGGAGTTCCAGAATTTCGTGCGGCCAACGCTTCAGGCCTGTTGGGACACGGTGGTGCGTCCGCGGGAGCCCAGGGGCTTTGAGCTGCGGCCCCCGGAGGAGCTTCATAAGTTGGCAGCGCTTCGGGTCTGGCGCCTCCATGAAACGCCAGAGGAGAGCGTCGGCACGAGGGAGCGAGTGGTGCAGGCCGCCATCTTGGCCGGCCTGCGGGATCCGCAAGCGATCGCGCATCTGCTGAACCGGAGTTCCCCGGAGCGGGATGACGAGACCCTGGCGTCTCCGCCGGTGTCCGAGGTGACGTCGCCGGTCGTGTCGCCGGTGAGCTCACCGGTCACTTCGCCGGTGGATGCGCCCATGACGCCGCCGCAGTTCATGCCGATGACGTCATCGGGCGGCCCCGAACTGGTGGCCTCGCTTGGGCCGCCCGGGACGGCCGGGTCGGGAAGGGGCTGGCGCTGAGGATGCGCCTGGGTCGGCGTCCGAGCGCCGGGATGACAGCGCCGGTGCCGGCTCGGGTGTCAGCGCCCGCGTGAGCGGTCGATCTGCGTCGGCGCAAAACCGCTGTTGTCGTCCAGCTCTTCATGCTGGGTGGGCAGGAAAGCCGCGCCGCCGCCCTGCGCCACACGGGCCGTCATCGCCATCGCCTGGGGGGCCAGCGGCGAGGCCACACGGGGCTCCAGCGGGGGACCCAGGGTATCCGGTGGGCTGACGGTGTTGGCCGCGCGGCGGCGCACCCGCTCGGCGATCAGGCGAAGTTCACCCATTTCGAGCTGAAGCTGCTCAATCTGGCGCCGCGCCTGACTGTTCTGCTGGTTCAGCAGGTCCCGCGAGGCCTTCAGCTGTTCGATCAGATTCCGGGCCTTGCCCAGCCGACGCTGCCACCACAGGCTCGCGCCAAGGCCGACGACCGCCGCACCACCCACTGCACCCGCCACGATGCTCCACGCTTGCCCGATTTCCATGTTGTCTGGCTCCTTCTGGAACTTCTGAATCACCCGCGCCTGACAGCCGAGGGGCCTCCAGTCGGGGTCCGGCGCCCTCGATGGGTGCCTTGACAAGCCAATGTAGTGCCGTGTCATGGGCCTGTAACGCGCCGGACCCACCCGGAACAGGGGACCCGGGTCGGGGTTTCGCGACGCGCGACACAAGTTTTCACCTTGCTGACCGAGTGAGCGTGCGCTGGCCCACCCACCGAAGGGGGAGGCGAAGAGAGATACGAAGCGGAAGGGGGTAGCGCAGGGAGGAGCGCAGGGGAGGCGGAAGGGGAACAGCGAAGCCGGAACGAGGTCGGGAACAGCGCCCGCGCAGGCGCTGCGTGCTAACGTGCCCTCACCCCGGTGAATCGTCTGATTCCCGAGCCTCTGGATCCGCCCGGGCGCGAATCCGCATTGCCGGGGGCGCCTTCCTTCCATCCGCCTTGTTGAGGAGAGAGTCCATGGCCGTATCCAAAAGCGCTGCTTCCACTCATGCCAAGGCAGCGGGGCCGTCCGCTGCCAAGGCGGACTGGCGTGCCCAGCGGTTGGATCATCTGCGCTCGCTGATCCAGGCGGCCGCACCCGATGCGACGGAGGAAGCCAAGTGGAAGAAACCCACCAACCCGGCGGGTGTGCCGACCTGGTCGGACCACGGCTTGATCTGTACCGGTGAGACCTACAAGGACAAGATCAAGCTCACCTTCGCCTACGGTGCCAGCCTGCCCGACCCGCATCAGCTGTTCAATGCCAGTCTGGACGGCGGCACGCGGCGCGCGATCGATCTGAAGGAATCCGACCCGCTGGACGAGGACGCGTTCCAGGCCCTCGTGCGTGCAGCCGTGGCGCGCAATCGTGATCGAAGCTGACCTGATGCCGGGTGTGGTCCGCCTCAGACCTCCAGCCACTCCTTGCGCACATACGCATTCGCCTTGAGCTCGTCCGGTGTGCCTTCAAACACGATGCGGCCATGGCCCATCACATAGCAGCGTTCGGAGATTTCCAGCGCAATCGCCAGCTTCTGCTCCACCAGCAGCACCGACACGCCGCGCCGCTTCAGCTCTTTCAGGTACTCCGCCACCAGCTCCACGATCTTGGGCGCGAGGCCTTCGGTGGGCTCGTCGATCATGATCAGGTCCGGGTCGCCCATCAGGGTGCGGCACAGTGTCAGCATCTGCTGCTCGCCGCCGGACAGCACCCCGGCCTCGGTGTGCTGCCGCTCCTTGAGCCGCGGGAACATCTGGTACATGTCATTGAAGCCCCAGCGGGCCTGGCGTGAGCCGCGCCCCCCCTTCTGCCCCAGCATCAGGTTCTGGTGGACGGTGAGCTTGGGGAAGATGTCGCGGTTCTCCGGCACATAGCCGATGCCTTCATGGGCAATCTCATAGGCCTTGCGCCCCAGCAACGCCCGCCCGCCCCATGACACCGAGCCGGTGCCGTCCACCTGACCCATGATGGTCTTGACGGTGGTGGAGCGTCCGGAGCCGTTGCGCCCCAGCAGGCTGACGATCTCGCCGGGCCGCACCTCCATCGTCACGCCGTGCAGGACGTGGCTCTTGCCGTAAAACGCGTGGACGTTCTCCAGCTTCAACAGCCGGCCGACCTGGATGTCTGGGTCCTTCAATGCTGTGGTCATCGTGCTGTCCCTCCGATTCACGCGTGCGCACCCTGTGCCTGGGACTCCGCCAGCACCGAGCCCAGATACGCTTCCTGCACCCGCGGGTTGGCCCGCACCGCGTCCGGTGTGTCGAAGGCGATGACCTCCCCATAGACCAGCACCGCAATCTTGTCGGCCAGGCCGAACACCACCCCCATGTCGTGTTCCACCGTCAGCAGCGTGCGGCCTTCGGTGACCTGGCGGATGAGCTGAATGAAGCGCTTGGTTTCGCTCTTGCTCATGCCGGCGGTGGGCTCATCCAGAAGAATCACCTTGGCGCCGCCGGCGATGGTGATGCCGATCTCCAGCGCCCGGGCCTCGGCATAGGTGAGGTTCATCGCCGGCACGTCGCGTTTCTTGTCCAGATGCAGCATCTCCAGCAGTTCGTCGGCACGGTCGTTGAGGTCGTCCAGGCCCGCCAGGAACTTCCAGAAGGCGTAGCGATGCCCCATCGACCACAGCAGCGCGCAGCGGATGTTCTCGAACACCGACAGCCGGGTGAACAGGTTGGACACCTGGAAGCTCCGCGACAGGCCGCGCCGGTTGATCTGGTGCGGCGCCAGTTGGTCGATGCGCTCACCAAACAGCTTGATCTCTCCGCTGCTCGGCGCAAACCGGCCGCTGATCAGGTTGAACAACGTGGATTTGCCAGCGCCGTTGGGACCGATGATGGCCACGCGCTCGCCCGGCTTCACCGCCAGTTCCGCGCCGCGGATGATCTCGCTGCGTCCGAAGCTCTTGCGCAGGCTGCGCAGCTCCAGGGCCCAGGGCGGGTTGTTCACGGATGTGCTCATGCAATGCTCCCCGGGTTCACAGGCTTTCCCTGCGCTTGATCTCTTTTTCGATCTCTTCCTGCGCGGCATTCCAGTCCTGCAGGAACGCCCGGCGCGTCAGCTCGAACAGCGCGAGCCCCGTCACCAGCACAAAGCCGGCGCCGAACCACGCATCCAGGCCCTTGGCATTGAGCTGCATGCCCAGCACATGCACCTCCGGGCCCAGCGCCTCGTTGAGCTGCAGGTGGTAGAGCATCTCCACCATCACCGAGCCCCCCAGCAGCGCCATCAGGGCCGTGGCCCCCAGGGCGAGGTAGGCGGTCCAGATCGAACGCAGCTTGCCGAAGGCGGCCAGACGCAGGTTCATCATGATGAGCGAGGCAAAACCGCCCGGCGCATACATCACCATGAAGAGGAAGATCAGGCCCAGATAGAGCAGCCAGGCCTTGGTCAGCTCCGACAGCAGCACCAGCGCGACCACCATCAGCACCGCGCCGATGATCGGTCCGAAGAAGAACGTGGCGCCGCCGAGGAAGGTGAACAGCAGGTAGGCACCGGAGCGCGCCGCACCCACCACCTCCGCCGTGACGATCTCGAAGTTCAGCGCCGACAGCCCGCCAGACACGCCGGCGAAGAAGCCGGCAATCATGAAGGCCAGGAAGCGCACCCACTGGGTGTCGTAGCCGATGAACTGAACCCGCTCCGGATTGTCCCGGACCGCATTGAGCATGCGCCCCAGCGGTGTGCGGGTGAAGGCAAACATCAGCCCAGTGCAGATGAAGCAGTACAGCGCGATGAGGTAGTACACCTGCACCTGCGGCCCGAAGCTGATGCCCAGAACCGGCGCCCCGACAACCCGGTTGCCGGAGATGCCGCCCTCGCCCCCGAAGAACTCCGGCAGCATCAGGGACATCGACCAGATCAGCTCGGCCAGCCCCAGCGTGATCATCGCGAACGGCGTGCCGGACTTCTTAGTGGAGACATAGCCGAACAGCGCGGCGAAGGCCAGGCCGGCCAGGCCGCCCACGATGGGGATCAGGCTTACCGGCAGCCAGGCCATCTGACCGCCGGACACCGCATTGAGCGTGTGAATGGCTAGGTAAGCGCCCAGGCCGCTGTAGACCGCATGGCCGAAGCTGAGCATGCCGCCCTGCCCCAGCAGCAGGTTATAGGACAGGCAGGCAATGATGGCGATGCCGATCTGGGAGAGCATCGTCTGCGCCAGGCTGCTGGTCCACAGCATCGGCGCCACCAGCAGAGCCAGCGCATACGCGCCCCACACCAGCCAGCGGCCGACGTTGTAGGGCTTGAAGTGGTAGCTCTGGCCGCGTGGCACACGGGCCGACCGCCGCGCGTTGGGGTCGTTCGCGTTGTTGGCGCTGTTGGCGCTATTGGGTGCGTTCGTCGCGGACGCAACGGGCGCGCCAGCGGCACCGGTGGCCACCGAGGCAGCGGCAGCCGCCGAAGTGGCGGGCGCGGAGGGCATCACGGCTGACATGGTCAGTCCTCCCGGTTGCCGAGCAGGCCCTTGGGCCGGAAGATCAGGATCAGCACCATCAGCAGATACGGCAGGATGGGCGCCACCTGGGCGAGCGTGAGCTTGAGCAGCGGATAACCGAAGGTGTCCGGCGTGGCCTTGAAGAGGCTGGCCAGCGAGGCATCCACCGTCAGCGGCAGGGTCTGCAACAGCCCGATCAGGATGGAAGCCACAAACGCCCCCGCCAGCGACCCGACCCCGCCCACGACCACCACCACAAAGATGATGGAGCCGACGATCACTGCCATGGCCGGCTCGGTCACGAAGGTGATGCCGCCAATGACGCCAGCCAGCGCCGCCAGGGCGCAGCCGCTGCCGAACACCAGCATGAATACCCGCGGCACGTTGTGCCCGAGGGACTCCACCATTTCCGGATGGGTGAGCGCCGCCTGGATGACCAGCCCGATGCGGGTGCGGGTCAGCAGCAGCCACAACGCGACAAGCATGCCCAGCGCGACCAGCATCATGAAGGCGCGGGTAAGCGGAAACTTGGAGCAAGAGGCTGCCGCACACAGTGCCGGAGCGGCTTCCCCCCAGACCCACTGCAACCCCTGCCCCGGCGCGTGCACCAGGGTGAAGGCGGCGCCTTGCAAGGAGGCAGGCGGAGAAAACGGCACTGCCGTGCGGCCCCACACCAGCTGCACCAGTTCCAGCACCACATACGACAGACCGAAGGTGATGAGCAACTCCGCCACATGGCCGAACTTGTGGACACGCCGCAGGGCCCCGCGCTCGAACAGCGCGCCCATCGCCCCCACCGCCAGCGGCGCCAGGAACAGCGCCGGCCAGAAGCCGAGCCAGCCCGCCATGCTGTAGGCCACATAAGCGCCGAGCATGTAGAAGCTGGCATGGGCGAAATTCAGCACACCCATCATGCTGAAAATCAGCGTGAGGCCGGAGCTCAGCATGAACAGCAGCAGTCCGGAGGACAGCCCGTTCAGCAGATTGATCAAGAGTTGTTCCACAGCAAACACCCATCCCTTCGGGACGACAGGCCGCCCCGATGCGCAGGCCGCAGCCTATCGAGAAACCGCCCATGACGGCGGCGGATGACCGCCCGACCGTGCGAGCAGAGTCACCGCCGTGACCCCGTCATCGGCGGGGCCGGCGTCAGCTCGGCCGCTTCATCTGGCAGGAGGTCGGCGTGGAAGAGACATAGGCGTCATACGTCTTCACTGGCGCGAAGTTGAAGCCGGTGTTTTCCACGTTGTAGGGATGCTTGGCATCGACCTTCTGCCACACCGAGATGTAGAGCGGCTGCTGCAGCTGGTGGTCGGTCTTGCGGATCTCCACATCGCCATTAAAGGTCTTGTAGCGCAGGCCTTCCAGCGCGGCGGCCACCTTCACCGGATCGGTGCTCTTGGCCTTGGCCATGGCGTTGCCCAGCGCGTTGTAGATGTGAATGATGGAGCCGGTGTAGAAGTCGTCGCCGAACTTGGCCTTGTATTCATTGGCCCACTGGTCCATCTGGCCGCCCATGTTGTTGTAGTTGTAGGCCACCTGATAGACCCGGCCGGCACCGCTCGCGCCCATCGCCGTCGGCGTGCCGCTGACGCCGGCGTAGTAGGTGAAGAACTTGCCGTTGTAGCCGGCTTCGTTGGCGGCCTTGATCAGCAGCGCCAGGTCCGAGCCCCAGTTGCCGGTGATCACCGTGTCCGCACCGGAGGCCTTGATCTTGGCCACATACGGCGCGAAGTCCCGCACCTGGGCCAGCGGATGCAGGTCTTCGCCCACCACCTGCACATCCGGGCGCTTCTTGGCCAGCATCTCCTTGGCATATTTGGCCACCTGCTGACCGTGCGCATAGTTCTGATTGAGCAGGTAGACCTTCTTCACCTCCGGCTGTTCCTTCAGGAAGGTGGTGATGGCCTCCATCTTCATCGAGGTGTCGGCATCAAAGCGGAAGTGCCAGTAGCTGCACTTGCTGTTGGTCAGATCCGGGTCCACCGCCGAGTGGTTGAGGTAGACCACTTCCTTGCCGGGATTGCGCTCGTTGTGCTTGTTGACCGCATCGATGATGGCCAGCGCCGCGCCGGAGCCGTTGCCCTGGGTGACGTAGCGCACGCCCTGGTCAATCGCGGACTTCAGCGCATTGAGCGATTCCGCCGGGCTCAGCTTGTTGTCGATGGCGATGATCTCGAACTTCACGCCCGCCGGATTGGTGGCGTTGAACTTCTCGGCGAAGAACTGGAAGCTCTTGACCTGGTTCTGGCCCACCGGGGCCATGAGGCCGGACAAAGGGTCGATCCAGGCGATCTTCACCGTCTCGCCCTTTTGCGCGTAGGCGCTGCCCATGGCCACGGCCAGAAGGGCGGCGGCAGCCAGGGGCTGGACAATCAGTCGGAGGGAACGCTGGTGGCTGTGCTGGCTCATGGGATTTGTCTCCTGATATGGTTGTAGGCACGGCGGGGAACAGCGAAACGCGGTTCCCTACTCCGGTGGGGCCAAGCCCATCGGGTGGGGGGAACGCACGGAACTCCTGAGCGTCACGCGCTGGGCAGCGTGTGAGTGCGGAACTGCTCGCGCAGCTTCAGCTTGAGCATCTTGCCGGTGGCGGTGTGCGGAATTTCATTCACGAACACGACGTCATCCGGGACTTGCCATTTGGCAATCTTGCCCTCGTAGAACTTGAGCATGTCGTCCCGGGTGAGGCTGGCCCCGGGCTTGGTCACCACCACCAGCAGCGGGCGTTCATCCCACTTCGGATGGGCCACGGCGATCACCGCCGCTTCATGCACCGCCGGATGCGCCATGGCGATGTTTTCCAGGTCGATCGAGCTGATCCATTCCCCACCGGACTTGATCACGTCCTTGCTGCGGTCGGTGATCTGCATGAAGCCGTCTTCATCGATGGTGGCGACATCGCCGGTGGGGAACCACAGCCCGGCCTCGCGTCCGTCGCGGCCGGCCACCGGGATCAGCGGGGTGTCTTCATGGCCGTAGTAGCTGGAGATCACCCAGGACCCGCGCACCACCAGGTTGCCGGCACTGCGGCCGTCCCACGGCAGTTCGCGACGGGCGTCGTCGATGATGGTCATGTCGATGCCGTAGATCGCCTTGCCCTGCTTCTCCAGCAGGCGGCGCTGCTCGGCCGGCGGCAGGGCCAGATGCTTGCTGCTCAGGCGGCTGAGCGTGCCCAGCGGCGACAGCTCGGTCATGCCCCAGGCGTGCACCACCTCCACCCCGTAGTCGTCCATCAGCGTGGCGAGCATGGCGGGCGGGCAGGCGGAACCGCCGATCACCGTGCGCTTGAAGGTGCTGAACTTCAGCCCCTGGCTGCTCACGTAGTTGATCAGGCCCAGCCAGACGGTGGGCACCCCCGCGCTGAAGGTGACCTGCTCCTTTTCGAAGAGCTCGTAGAGCGACTTGCCGTCCAGATGCGGTCCGGGGAACACCACCTTGGCGCCCACCAGCGCGGTGCTGTAGGGCAGGCCCCAGGCATTGACGTGGAACATCGGCACCACCGGCAGGATGACGTCGCGCCGTGTGCAGGCCATGGCGTCCGGCAGGGCGGCGCCGAAGGCATGCAGCACGGTGCTGCGGTGGCTGTAGACGGCACCCTTGGGATGGCCGGTCGTGCCGCTGGTGTAGCAGATGGTGGAGGCGGTGTCCTCATCCAGCAGCGGCCAGGTGTAGTGGCCGTCTTCCGCGGCGACCAGATCGTCAAAGCACAACAGGTTCGGGATCGACGTCTCGGCCGGCATGTGCGCCCGGTCGGTCATCAGGATGAAGTGCCGCACGGTGACCAGCTGCGGCGCGATCTTCTCCACCAGCGGCAGGAAGGTCAGATCAAAGCACAGGGCGCTGTCCTGCGCATCGTTGGCAATCCAGGCGATCTGCTCGGGGAACAGGCGCGGGTTGATCGTGTGGCAGACCAGACCGGAACCGGAGGTGCCGTAGTAGATCTCCAGGTGGCGATGACCGTTCCACGCCAGCGTGCCCACCCGCTCTCCGGCGGACAGTCCCAGCCGCCCCAGCGCCTGTGCGAGCTGGCGCGATCGCAGCTCCACCTCCGCCCAGGTGCTCCGGTGCAAGTCGCCTTCACAGCGCTTGCTCACGATCTCGGTGTCTCCGGCGTGCCGGGCCGCATGCTGGATCAATGAAGAGATCAGCAACGGCATCGACATCATCTGGCCCAACAGTGCCATCCATGTCTCCTTGATCTGCGGGACTGTCCTGACTCATCAGGGGTAGGCAGTCCTGTGTTTGGATCAGTCTATGTCCGCCCCGGTGCGGGTAACGTCACCCTAGTGACGCCACCGACCGTACGGCATAAGGATATTTACTTACGGTGCCTGAACCGGGGGTGGGTGGCGGAGCACGTGGCTGCGGTAGGCGCGGCGGCCCACTGCGGGCTTGTCCCTACGGCGATGACGGTGCGGCCCCCTCGGTACACTGCCCGGATGAATGCGCCAGAGATGTTTGCGCCCTCGGGGGCGGCGGTGGAGTCCTCGTCGTCACCGTTCCCACCACGGTTTTCCAATCGCTTCCATCAGCTGGGACCGGCGTTCTTCACCGAGCTGAAGGCGTCGAGCCTGCCGGACCCGCACTGGATCGCGGTGAGCCCGTCCTGCAGCGAGCTGCTGGGCTGGCCGGCCGACTGGTGGGAGCGTCCCGACGCCCTCGCCGCCTTCAGCGGCAACGCCCCCCTGCCCGGCATGCAGCCGCTGGCCAGCGTCTACAGCGGGCACCAGTTTGGGGTGTGGGCCGGACAACTCGGCGACGGTCGCGCCTTGTGGCTGGGGGAAGTCGAAGCGCCCGGCGGCCCGCTGGAGCTGCAGCTCAAGGGGGCCGGACAGACGCCCTACTCCCGCCGCGGCGACGGGCGCGCGGTGCTGCGCTCGTCCATCCGTGAATATCTCTGTTCCGAAGCGATGGCCGGTCTGGGCATTCCGACGACGCGAGCGCTGTGTCTGGTTGGCTCCCAGGTCCTGAAGGTGCAGCGGGAAGCGGTGGAAACCGCCGCCGTGGTCACCCGCGTCGCGCCCAGCTTCCTGCGCTTTGGCCACTTCGAGCATTTCGCGCATCACGGTCAGCATGATCAGTTGCGCGAGTTGTTTGACTATTTCCTGCAGGCCTATGCACCAGACTGCGCGGATGCGCCCAATCCGGTGCCTGCGGTGCTGGCCCGGGTCTGCGCGCAGACCGCGGAGCTGATCGCGCAGTGGCAGGCGGTGGGTTTCATGCATGGCGTGATGAACACCGACAACATGTCGATGCTGGGCCTGACCATCGACTACGGCCCGTTCGGCTTTATGGACGGCTTCAACCCGGCCCACATCTGCAACCATTCCGACCATCAGGGCCGGTATGCCTTCGCCCGCCAGCCTCAGATCGGCCTGTGGAACCTGCATGCGCTGGCGCAAGCGCTGTTCCCGCTGATGCCCACGGCCGACAGCGACGCCGATGCCGCTGCCGAGGAACTGCAGGAGGCACTGGAGGTCTACCGCGAGCGCTTCGGCCAGGCCCTGCTGGGTGCCATGCGGGCCAAGCTGGGCCTGCAGGACGCACTGGACGACGACGGCCTGCTGATCGACGACTGGCTGCGCCTGCTGGCCAAGCACCAGAGCGACTACACCCTGGCGCACCGCCGCCTGTCCGCTTTCGACCCGGACCAGCCCGCCGACGCCCCGGTGCATGCGCCGCTGCGCGACCTCTTCCTGGACCGCGAGGCCTTCGATGCCTGGGCGCTGCGGTATGCCGAGCGCTTGAAGAAGTCGGCGGCCGACCCATCTATGTCGTCTGAAGCGCGTTCTGCGCGCATGAATGCGGTCAATCCGGCGGTGGTGCTGCGCAACCATCTGGCACAGACCGCCATCGAGCGAGCCGAAGCGGGCGATTTCTCCGAAGTGCAGCGGCTGCAGCAGGTGCTCAGCCGCCCGTACGACGATCCCCTCAACCCCGCAGACGCCGGCCTTCCGCCCGACTGGGCGCAACATCTGGAGGTGTCCTGTTCATCATGAGCAAGCCTGTGAACCATCAAGAACGCGACCGCGACAGCGACTACGAAGTCAAGAAGACCGACGCCGAATGGCGCGAGCAGCTCGACCCGATCCAGTATCAGGTGGCCCGCCACGCCGCGACCGAGCGGGCCTTCACCGGCAAGTACTGGGATCACTGGGAATCCGGCCAGTACAACTGCGTGGGCTGCGGCACACCGCTGTTCCAGGCGGACACCAAGTTTGACGCCGGCTGCGGCTGGCCCAGCTACTACGAGCCGATCAATTCGGAGGTGGTGGAACGGGTGGTGGACGAGAGCCACGGCATGGTGCGGGTGGAAGTGCGGTGCAACAAATGTGGCACCCACCTCGGCCACGTCTTTCCCGACGGACCGGAACCGACCGGCGAGCGGTTCTGCATCAACTCGGCCGCGATAGACTTCAAGCCTCAGCGCTGAGCGCCGTTTCCGGTTTTTCGAATGAAGTTGTTGCTCGATTTCCTGCCGCTCCTGCTGTTTTTCGCGACGTTCAAGTACGCGGACGCGCAGCCGGAGTGGGCAGCCAGTTTCGCCACCGAACATCTCGGTTTTCTTGTCTCCGGCGGCCAGGTGCCGGCCGAAGTGGCCCCGGTGCTGCTGGCCACGGTGGTGGTCATGGCCGCCACGGTGGCGCAGGTGCTCTTTCTCAAGCTCACCCGCCGCAAGGTCGATCTGATGCTGTGGATCAGCCTGGTGCTGGTCACGGTGATGGGCAGTGCCACCATCTATTTCCACAGCGAAGTCTTCATCAAGTGGAAGCCCTCGCTGCTGTACTGGGCCTTTGCGCTGACCTTCCTGTTCAGCCATCTGGTGCTGGGCCGCAACCTGCTGCGCAAGATGCTGGGCGGTGAGCTGCAGCTGCCGGACGTGGTGTGGAATCGGCTGAATTGGGCCTGGGCCCTGTTCTTCGGAGCCATGGGGTTTGCCAATCTTTACGTCGCTTACGAGTTCAGCAGCGCCGCCTGGGCCAACTTCAAGGCCTTCGGATCGACTGGCCTGATTGTGCTGTTCACCCTCGCCCAGGGGATCTACATGAGCCGCTACCTGCCGGAGCCCTCCGAGGCTGCGGACACCCCGAAAGATCCCCAGGAGCAGCGTCGATGAGCGGCACCCAGCACCCGCAAGGTCCGGGAACCCCGATGGATACGGGCTTCGCGAGCGCAGCCCCGGCAGCGGCGGGCGGCTTGGCGGCGGAGATTGAAGCGCGCGTCCAGGCCGCGCTGGCCCCTGACTCAATGCAACTACGCGATGACAGCGCCTTGCATGCCGGCCATGCGGGGGCCCGCGAAGGGGGGCACTATTACCTTGAAATCGTGAGTCCGCGCTTTGCCGGTTTACCCAGGGTGGCGCGGCATCGGCTCGTATATGATGCCCTCGCCGATCTGATGAAGAAGGGCATTCACGCGCTGGCCATTGATGCGCGCGCGCCCGACGAACAGCAGAACAAGGTCCATGAGCAGCGCCGTTGATCGGCGCTTTGTTTTGGAGCGTGATTGACGCTCACCGGGAGTCTCTGAAAGGCCCTTTATCCATGAAGAAGTTTGTGCTTGCCGCCACTGTGGCGGCCCTTGGCGCCCTGTCCCTGCCGGCCATGGCGCAGAACATCGCAATCGTGAACGGCAAGGCCGTTCCGAAGGCCCGTGCTGACCTGCTGATCTCGCAGATCGCCAAGAGTGGCCAGCCTCGCAGCCCGGAAATGGAAAGCAAGGTCAAGGACGAAGTGGTGCTGCGTGAAATCTTCATGCAGGAAGCCGAGAAGCGCGGTCTGGCTGCTTCGAACGACTACAAGGCTCAGCTGGAACTGGCCCGCCAGTCGCTGCTGATCCGCGAGCTGTTCGCCGACTACGCCAAGAAGAACCCGGTGACCGACGCCGAAGCCAAGGCCGAGTACGACAAGTTCAAGGCCCAGGCCCCGAGCAAGGAATACCACGCCCGTCACATCCTGGTGAAGACCGAAGACGAAGCCAAGGCGCTGATCAAGCAGCTGAACGGCGGCGCCAAGTTTGACGACCTGGCAGGCAAGAGCTCGATCGACACCGAATCGGCCAAGAACGGTGGCGACCTGGGCTGGTCCACCCCGGACACCTACGTGCCGGAATTCGGTCAGGCACTGAGCCAGCTCAAGGGCGGCGAAATGACCCAGACCCCGGTCAAGACCCAGTTCGGTTTCCACATCATCAAGCTGGAAGAAGTGCGTGACGCGCAGTTCCCCGCCTTTGATGACGTGAAGGCCCAGATCGTTCAGCGCATCAGCCAGCAGAAGGTTGCCGCCTTCCAGGAAGAGCTGCGCACCAAGGCCAAGACGGACTACAAGTTCTCGAACTGAGGTCCCCGCTGAAAGCACTCGACGGCTGACTGTGTCGCCGTCATGATGCAAGCCCGTGTTGCTGAACGTCAGCCGCGGGCTTTTTTTCTGGATGGATGAGTTTCATGACGGCTTCCCGTTTGGCCCGGCGTCTGCTGCCCTCGCCTGAATTCTTGTCTCGCACGCGGGGGCTGGGCTGGTTGGGTGAATATCTGCGGGAGCGGCCGTGGTTGTGGGTGGCGCACCGGCGGCGGGTGGCGCTGGGCGCGGCGGTGGGGCTGGCGGTGGGGGTGATTCCGCTGCCCACCCAGATGCTGCTGGCGGCGCTGGCGGCCATCGCCTTCCGCGCCAATGTGGCGGCCGCAATCGCGGCCACCTGGCTGACGAATCCGCTGACGCTGGTGCCGATCTGGGGGCTGGCGATTTTCCTGGGCCGTCAGGTGCTGGGCATTCACGGGCCGATTTCGGCGCCGAAGGAACTGGCGCTGGATTGGTCACAGCCGTCGAGCTGGTGGCCGGCGGTGGCGCAGTGGTTCGCGGAGCTGGGGACGCCGCTGCTGGTCGGGTTGCCGCTGGCGGGCATCGTGCTGGGGGCGAGCCTGTATGTCATCGTCTACATCGGGTGGTGGATGGTCATCCGGATGGAGCGGCGGCGGCGGTTGCGGGAGCGGGCGCTGAGGATTTGATGCGGGTGTATCCGTTCAGGCCGACGTCCACCACGAAGCTCCAGCCCGGGGACTTTTGGGCACTGCCGCTGGCAGACGGCAAGTTTGGTTGCGGCCGGGTCATCGCCATCAAGGCGGATGCGGGACCGGGCCAGCGAAGCATGCTGCTGGCCGGGGTGATGGACTGGGTGGGTACCTCACCCCCAAGCGTAGACAGTCTTGCGGGCTGCGCGACCCGTGCGCAGGGGCAGATTCATCTGCGATCCATCTGGGAGACGGGCGGGGAGATTCTCGGCAACCGGCCGCTCGAAGCGGATGGCATTGAGGTGGGGGAATTCCTGTCGGAACAGCCGGGCCGGAATTGCATGCTCATGCGGGGGTATGACGTTGTTAGGCCAGCTACCTCGGACGAGCAGCTTCGCTTGCCTGTGTTTCCGACTTGGGGGTATCTCGTGATGGTGCGTTTGGTCCAGGCAAGGGTCGGAGCCTAGATCTCAAGATCATTCATGAATGTCCGTCGCTCTATCGCAGCCTGCACCCTGTTGCTCATCCAAAGCGCAGGGGCAAACGTCATCTCATTAGAGGCGCTCCCTGACGACGTTTATCGCCGGATTGAAGGCTGTTCGTGCACATTCCATCGTGTGGGCTCAAGCGCGGGTTCTTCGTTGATTGGTTGGGCCTTGGGGCCAAGTCGCTCAGAGCAGCAGCCACATGCTTTCATCCAGATCGGCGGCGACACGCGCGAGCTGCCGCTCCTGCGTCAAACGGGCACCAAGCATGGCACCACCTGGACTTTCGGGACGCGGGACCTGACGGCAATCCTCGCCTGTAGAGAAGTCCAGACGCCCGCCAGCTCATATGCAGAGTCGGAGGGCGTTGTCCTGCGCGGCAAGCTCCTCGTGCGCGATGGCAAGCTCCGCAGTCGTGCGATCCCTGTTGAGGGTGCTTGCGGATGCTAGTTGCCCCAAAAACTCACATTCGCTGTCCGCTGCCCACCTGGCGGGTTTTCAAACTTTGGAGATCTTTACCGTGCCAACCGCAGGGGTTAGCTGAAAGCAGCCTTCGATGATTTGCTTCATCTCGTTTAGGCTGCCAAACGTAGGCGGCCATCGAAGTCATGTTGCTCCGCAAAGCGCTGCCTAGAATGCTCGAATGCATCAACGACTGAATTGACCTCCAGGAGTTGGCCAGCCAGGGTCTATGCCAGGGCGATGATTTGAGACGGGGTTGAGCAACAAGTGTGGCGACGGCTTTGCAGTGGGCGCTGCCACTCACCTGTCATCTCAATCACAGACAGCTTTCGGGCAGCAGTGAATCAACCCGGTTTCCGCGGAGGCTGTTTGGTTTAAGTCAGGCCATTACGGGGGAGTTCTGACTGGCGAGTTGCCGATAGTAGTTTGCCTCGGCCTCAGCGGGCGGGATGTGGCCGATGGGCGCAAGCAGGCGATGGTGGTTAAACC
>NZ_JACHXO010000008.1 GCF_014192155.1 Roseateles terrae
TTCATGTCTGCTGCCAACGCAGCACGTCTGTGAACGCAATCAAATCAAAGCTGATTTCATTAAGACTCTACGAATTGGGCGAGCTGCCCTGTCCCCAGATGGACGCGCAGCTGGCCAACCAGTCAAGCCTGATGACCATAGCGAGTCGGTCCCACCCCTTCCCATCCCGAACAGGACCGTGAAACGACTCAGCGCCGATGATAGTGCGGATTCCCGTGTGAAAGTAGGTCATCGTCAGGCTAATAACCCTGCAAACCCCCTGAACTCCAGCAGTTCAGGGGGTTTTGCTTTTGGGCGTTTAAAAAGGGGTTTTCTCATTGGCGAAAATGCGGTGAACCCGACGCGTGAGCGCGCGGTGCCATGGTTCCCCATATCCCCCAAAATGATGGATTCAGGGGGGTATTGCAGCCAATATGACTAAAGGCCTGCCCAGCAGGCTCTCCGTCACAGCGACCCAGGGCTAGACTGCGCTGATAAAGACTTCTGCCGGCTGTGTCATGCGGGACCTGATTCGTTCGCTGCTTCGCTCCAACTTCTCTCGACCGGCCGTCCTCGCCGCCGCGCTGCTTGGCGTGTCGAGCCTTCCAGCACAGGCGATGCAGCTGGCCAAGGTCGTGCCGGAAGGGGAGGTCCGCCAGCTGGCCAATGTGGTGGTGCAGTTCGCCGAGTCGGTCAAGCCCTTGGGCGACCTTCGCGGAGAAGCCCCCGTCACCATCCGCTGCACGCCTGAGGCCGTTGCAGCGGGCGAAGGCCGCTGGACCAACGACAAGGAATGGGTGTTTGATTTCAAACGCCCGCTGCCTTCCGGCGCTCGTTGCGACATCCGTGCCAACGACACTTTCAAGCCGACAGTCCCCGGCGTCTCCAGCACCTGGGTGGGCAAACGCGACTTCAAGTTTTACGTCTCTGCCCCTTCCGTCGAACGCACCGTCCCGTGGGAAGGCAGCCAGGTCGAAGAAGAGCAGCGTTTCCTGCTGAAACTCTCCGCGGCTGCCAACAACAAGACCATCGCCGCTGGCATGTGGTGCGAAACCTCGCAGCTAGGCGAGCGCATCCCGGTGATTCTGGCCTCGGAGGCCGACCGGAATGAGGCGTTGAAGGCCAACGGCTTCCAGCGAAGCAAAGATTCCTGGGTGCTGGTCAGCTGCCAGCGTCCACTCCCCCCCGGCGGCAAGCTGGGGCTGGTCTGGGGGCCCGGCATTGCCTCCTCGGTGGACAGCACCGTCACCACCCGCGGCGAGCAGCGCCTGAACTTCAGCATCCGCGAACCCTTGACGGCTGAATTCAGCTGCGAACGGGAACGTGCCAATGCGCCGTGTATTCCGATCCGCCCGATCCGGGTGGAGTTCTCCGAGCCCGTCCCCAAAGACATGGCCATGGCGATCCGCCTTCGCGGCCCGGATAACAAGCTCTACAGCCCGACCGAAGAGAAGTCCGCTGCGGACGAGGACGACAGCACCAATCGCCGTCGGGTCAGCTTTCCCTTCCCCCTGCCGGAGTCCTCCACCTTCAAGCTCGAACTGCCCAAGGGGCTGAAGGATGTCAGCGGTCGCCCCCTGTCCAACGCGGCCAGCTTCCCAATGACGCTGCAGACAAGCCAGGCGCCGCCGCTGGCCAAGTTTGCCGCGGCGCCCTTTGGCATTGTGGAGTGGGACGTGCGCGAACCCAGCCTCGTGCCGCTGACGATGCGCCACGTGCAGCCGGAGTTGCAGACCGGGGGTCCCGGCAAGGTGCTGATCAAGCGCGTGACGGACGATCTGGAGGTGCTGCGTTGGCTGGCCAAGGTCCGCAAGGCGGTGAACAGCGAATGGGAAACCCGCGACAAGCCGATGCTCAAGGGCGACCCCACCGCACAGCCGCTTGAATTGCCCAAGTCGGACAATCCCAAGGCGGAGATGGAGGTGGTTGGGGTGCCGCTTCGCCAGCCGGGCTACCACATCCTGGAAGTGGCTTCGCCGCGTCTGGGCCAGAGTCTGCTGGAGCCGCCAGCGACGATGTATGTCCGCACCGGCGTGCTCGTCACCAATCTCGGCATTCACTTCAAGCTGGGCCGCGATAACAGCCTCGCCTGGGTCACGGCCCTGGACAGCGGACGTCCGGTCCCAGGCGCGAAAGTGTCGGTCTACGACTGCACCGGCAAACCGATCTGGTCCGGCAAGTCGGATGACAACGGCATTGCCCACATCGATCGCCCGAACCTGTCGCAAAGCCGGTCCATCGAATGCCTTGGCGACGACGGTCTGTACGTGACCGCCCGCCACACCGCGTCCGGACAAACTGAAGATTTCAGCTTCCTGTTCACCAGCTGGAACCGGGGCATTGAAACCTGGCGCTTCAACCTGCCCACCAGCTGGGGCGGCAATGAAACCACCGCCCGCGCCCACACGATCACTGATCGTCCGCTGCTGCGCCCCGGCGAAAAGCTGTCGATGAAGCATTTCTTCCGGCTGGAAACCCTGCAGGGATTGAACGATGCGCCGCCGAATGAGTTGCCCACCGAGTTGCGGGTCATCTTCGCCGCGACCGGTGAAGAAGTCTACAAACAGACGCTGAAGTGGCAGGGGACCCGCTACGCGCTCAGCAGCTGGCAGGTGCCTCCCGGCGCAAAGCTTGGCAGTTACCGGCTGGTGCTGCAGCGGGGCGCCGATGGCCAGCATGGCATGCGCCAATGGGACAGCGGCGGCGTGAAGGTGGATGAGATCCGCATCCCCTTGGTCGATGCTCGCCTGCTCCCACCCAAGGCTGCAGCCGCCGGGGCCAAGGAATTCACTTGGGGTGCCCAGCTGAACTACATGTCCGGCGGCCCGATGGCGCAATCGCCCGTGCAGATCAGCGCCGTGCTGCAGCCCCGGTGGAGCAGCAATCCCGGCTATGAGGAATTCGCTTTTGATCCGCCACAGACCTTCGACCCGGACGCCGCCGTCTCCACACGGAATGCGGACGGCGACGAAGGGGATGGCGACGACGCCGAAACCTCCGACCCCGGCAACCGTGAACTGCTGGTTGACAAGCTTGCGGTGCAGACCGACAAGAAGGGGGCAGCGCAATTCCGCATCCCGCTCAAGGCCCCGGTGACCCGTCCGTCCGAGCTGCGCGTGGAACTGACCTATCGCGATCCCGACGGCTCCTCACACACCCGCTCCAGCTCGCAGGTGCTGTGGCCCGCCGATCTGCAGGTCGGCGTGCGCGCCCCCACCTGGACCACCCGCGCCCAGAGCCTGCCGATCCAGACGGTGATCATGGATACCGAGGGCAAGCCCATCGCGGGCCGTTCGGTCGTGGTCACGGCACGCCAGATCATCACCGTGAGCACACGCAAACGCCTGGTGGGTGGCTTCTATGCCTATGAGCAAAAGCGCACCATCAAGGAACTGGGCGAGATCTGCAAGACCACCTCCGACGCGCTGGGCCTGGCCCGCTGCGAAGTCAAGATCGAGCAGTCCGGACAGGTGGAACTGATCGCCACCGCGACCGACGGCAACGGCCGCAAGAGCCTGGCCGCGCGTCCGGTCTGGGTGCACAGCGGCAGTGAACTCTGGTTCTCGCAGGAGAACGACGACCGCATCGACGTCATTCCTGACCGCCGCCGCTGGGAGCCGGGCGACACGGCCCGTTTCCAGGTCCGCATGCCTTATCGCGATGCGATGGCGCTGATCACGGTCGAGCGGGAAGGGCTGGTCTACAGCCAGGTCCAGCGTCTGTCCGGACGCGATCCCTGGGTCGAAGTGAAGATCGACAAGGACTGGGCGCCGAACGCCTTCGTGGGCGTCACCGTGGTGCGCGGCCGCCTGCACGACGTGCCCTGGTATTCGTTCTTTACCTGGGGATGGCGGGACCCTGGATCCTGGTGGCGCGCCTGGCGTGCGTCGGGCGACTACCAGCCTCCCACCGCCATGGTGGACCTGGCCAAACCGTCGTTCAAGATGGGCATGGCGGCCATCGAAGTCGGCCGCGCCAAACATGAACTGAAGGTGGAGGTGCTGCCGCAGCAGGCCCAATACGGTGTGCGTCAGTCGGCGCAGGTGAAGGTGCGGGTGACGCAGGACGGACAACCGGTGCCGGACGCTCAGTTGGCATTTGCGGCGGTGGACGAAGGCCTGCTGACCCTGTCCCCGAACGGCAGCTGGAAGTTGCTGGACCACCTGTTGCAGCAGCGTCCGTGGATGGTGGGCACCTCCACCGCCCACAGCGAAATCATCGGCCGCCGTCACTATGGCCGCAAAGCCGTCGCGGCTGGTGGGGGCGGAGGATTTGCCACGCGGGAGCTGTTCGACACGCTCCTCACCTGGCAGCCTGCCGTCACCCTCAATGCCCAGGGCGAAGCCGTGGTGCAGGTGCCACTGAACGACTCGCTCACCCGCTTCCGACTGGTGGCGATCGCTGACGCACCCGGCCAGCGTTTTGGGACGGGCGAGAACAGCATCGCCGTCAGTCAGGATCTCCAGCTGCTGTCGGGCTTGCCACCACTGGCGCGTGAGAACGACCGCATGGAGGCAATGCTCACCGTGCGCAACACCACCAGCCGTTCGATGACGCTGGCCCTGTCGCTCAAGGGCGTGGCCACGCTCGAGAGCGGTGACCAGCCGATCCCGCCGCAGACCCGTCAACTGACCCTGGCCGCCGGAGGGGCGGAAGTCGTCAGCTGGCCGGTGGTCATTCCGGAGGGGGCTCAGCGCATCAGTTGGGAGGCGCAGGCGCAGGAGCAGGGCACCGGAGGCGCCAAGGATGCAATGAAGGCGGTGCAGAAGGTCGAGCCGGCCCTGCCGCTGCGCGTGCTGCAAGCCACCTTGCGCCAGCTGGACGGCCCGCTGTCGCTGCCGGTTTCCGCGCCGGCCGATGCCTTGCCGCCGCAAGGCGTCAAACGCGGCGGCATTCAGGTGGGCCTGCAGCCTCGGCTGTCCAGCGCGCTGCCAGGCATCCGGCGGTTCTTCGTGAACTATCCGTTCAACTGCCTGGAGCAGCAGACGTCCAAATACATCGCCCTGCATGACGACACCGCATGGACCACGCTGATGGGCCAGCTGTCGAGTTACCAGGATCGTGACGGACTGCTGGGCTACTACCCGCTGTCCGCCACCTACAACCAGGGCAGCGATGTGCTGACCGCCTACGTCCTCAGCGTGGCGAAGGAGTCCGGCCGCAGCCTGCCCGATGCGGCCCAGACGCGTGCCCTCGAGGGTCTGGCCGCGTTTGTGGAAGGACGCATCGCGCGCCAGCACTGGTCCCCGCGGCCGGATGACGAGCCGCGCCGCGTGGGCGCATTGGCGGCGCTGGCCCGCTATGGCCGTGCCACCAGTCGTCAGCTCGCCACTGTCGACGCCACCCGTCTGCCGACCTGGCCCACGGCCGCCGTGATCGACTGGCTGGTGATCCAGCAGCGGCAGCCCGCATCCCCGCAACGCGACGCTCAACTGGCCGCGGCCCAGAACCAGCTGCGCGCCCGGATGAGCTACGCCGGCAGCACGCTGCGTTTTGTGAATGAGGACACCGACGCCTGGTGGTGGCTGATGGACAGCGGGGACAGCAATGCGGCCCGCCTGCTGATGGCCGTGATGAATGACCCCACCTGGAAGGACGAAATTCCCCGCATCGTGACCGGTGCGCTGGCCCGTCAGGACCGTGGCGCCTGGTACAACACGACCGCCAACCTCTGGGGCGCGCTGGCGCTGGAGCGGTTCGGCAACGTGTTCGAGTCCAGGTCGGTGACGGGCAGGACCGACGCGGCGCTGGGCGGCCAGAAAGCGTCACTGGACTGGTCGGCGTCACCGAAGGGCGGCCAGCTGGCCCTGCCGTGGCCAGCCAGCGGCAGTGGTCCGCTGAGCCTGACCCAGGCGGGCGACGGCCGGCCCTGGGTGACCGTGCAGGCGCTGGCGGCCGTCCCGTTGCGGGCGCCGCTGTCGGCGGGCTACACCATCAAACGCAGCATCGTCCCGGTCTCGCAGAAGGCGGCGCCGGCGTGGACGCGCGGCGACGTGATGCGGGTGCGTCTGGAAGTGGAAGCGGCGGCCGACATGTCCTGGGTGGTGGTCAGCGACCCGCTGCCGACCGGCGCGGCGGTCGTCACCGACACCATCGAAGCGGACGGCGAGCGCGCGGAAGGACAGGCCTGGCCCAGCTATATCGAGCGCAGTTTCTCGGCCTGGCGCGGCTACTTCGAATACCTGCCGCAAGGCCGCCATGTCTTTGAATACACGGTGCGACTGAACAATGCCGGCCGTTTCCAGATGCCTTCGACCCGCGTCGAAGCGATGTATGCGCCGGACCGTTTTGGCGAGGCGCCCAATGCCACGATGGAGGTGGCGCCGTGACAAGGGGAGGGCGGGCCGTGCCAGCGCGACTGGCCGGCTGGCCCGCGCTGCTGCTCACAGCGGCGCTGATCGGGGGATCACCGTCCGCAGGTGCTGCGGACCTTCCGGCGTTTTCGCAGGTCCGCACCCAGCACCGCGTCTCTGACTTCGTTTTGCTGGATCGGCGGGGCGAGCCGCTGCAGGGAGCGCGCCTGGACCCTCGCCGACGTGCGCTGGCCTGGGTGGCGCTGAAGGACATGTCTCCGGCCCTGTTGCGGGCGATGCTGCTGTCGGAAGACCAGCGCTTTTACGAGCACAGCGGCGTGGACTGGTCTGCCGTCGCCAGCAGCGCCTGGGGCAACTTGTGGAACAGCCGCACCCGGGGCGCTTCCACCGTCACGATGCAGCTCGCAGGGCTGCTCGATGAAGACCTGGCCCAGCGCGGCGGCCGCAGTGTGACGCAGAAGCTGGGACAGGCCTGGGTGGCCGGCCGCCTGGAAAAGCGTTGGACCAAGGCACAGATCCTGGAGGCTTATCTCAACCTGGTGCCGCTGCGCGGCGAATTGGTCGGCGTGCCGGCCGCCGCGCAGACCTTGTTTGGCAAACGTCCCGCTGGTCTGGACGCGCGGGAATCCGCGCTGCTGGCGGCGATGCTGCGCGGCCCCAATGCCAGTCAAGCGCGGCTGACCGATCGCGCCTGTGCCCTGCTGAAGGCGATGAACGAGCGCTGTGACGGGCTGGATGATGAGCTTGGTGCGGTGCTGGCCCGCAAGCCGCTGCAGTGGGATGACGCGCCGCAATGGGCGCCTCACTATGCACGGCTCGCCTTGCGGCCTGACGGTCCGCCGACGCAGCGCAGCACGCTCGACGGCCGCATCCAGCGGCTGGCGGTGGCGTCGCTGGGCCGTCAGCTGGGGGAGCTGCAGGAGCGAGGGGTCGAAGACGGCGCGGTGGTGGTGCTGGACAACGCCACGGGCGAGGTCCGGGCGTGGGTGGGATCGAGCGGCCAGCGGTCCGAAGCGGCCCAGGTGGACCATGTGCTGTCGCGTCGTCAGCCGGGGTCTGCGCTCAAGCCGTTTGTGTACGAGCTGGCTCTCGAGCGGCGGTTGATCACGGCGGCCAGCCTGCTGGATGACACGCCTGCCCAGATTCCGACAGGGGCAGGCGTCTACCTGCCGCAGAACTACGACAAGCACTATCGCGGCTGGGTCAGCGCGCGGGCGGCTCTTGGCAACAGCATCAATGTGCCCGCCGTCCGGCTGGGCCTGATGCTGACGCCCGAAGCCGTCTTTGAGCGGCTCAATGCATTGGGCCTGCAGTTGCCGGAGACGGGGGGGTTCTACGGGCCATCGCTGGCCCTGGGCAGTGCGGACGTGACCTTGCTGGCGCTGACCAATGCCTACCGCGCGCTGGCCAACGGCGGGGTCTACAGCGAGGTGCCCTTGCCGGGGGCCTTGTCCGATCCCGCGAAGGGCGGCCCCGCCGCAGCAACCGCTGCCAAGGCCGCGGCGCCTGCCGCTGGCCCCTCCGCACGCTCCCGCTTCAGCTCAACCACCTCCACCACGAACATCACCGCTACCAGTGCCTCCGCCACTGCCCCGCGGCGCGTCGCCGACGCCCGCGCCAGCTTCGTCATTGCCGACATCCTGTCCGACAACAATGCCCGCGCCATCACCTTCGGCCTGACGAGCGCCCTGGCGCTGCCCTTCCCGGCCGCGGTGAAGACGGGCACCAGCAAGGACATGCGCGACAACTGGTGCGTCGGCTGGTCATCGCGCTACACCGTCGGCGTCTGGGTCGGCAACTCCAACGGCTCGGCCATGCAGCAGGTCTCCGGTGTCAGCGGGGCCGCACCGGTCTGGCGGGATGTGATGCTGGCTCTGCATGCGGGTGCGCCCGGGCAGCCGTTCCAGCCCCCCCCTGGCCTGGTCCACCAGCCGGTCCGGTTCGATGCCGGCCGCGAGCCGCCGCGGCAGGAGTATTTCCTGGCCGGCACCGAACAGAGCCAGCTTCGCGCCGCCGGCACGCCGGTCAGCATCACCAATCCTGCGCCCGGGGCGATCTACGCCCTGGATCCGGACATTCCGCCCGCCCATCAGCGCCTGCGTTTCCAGCACCAGGGCGCGCTGGGCGCCGCCGGCCCCGCCCGCTGGCGCCTTGATGGACGGCCGCTGGGGCAGGGCGGCAGCGTGGACTGGATGCCGATGCCCGGCCGCCACGAACTGCAGCTGCTGGATGCCAAGGGCCGCGAATTGCAACGCGTGACATTCGAGGTGCGCGGTGCCTCCATCCGCCCGGGCCGCAAGTCAAGCCTTTGAAGACGCATTTCGTCGCGCGTCTCTGGCATGTCTTTCCCTGACTTTCGATACTCCCTTTCGCCGCTACCATTGGCCAGAGGAAGCTCATGAGTCGCCATCCCCGTCTGTCCTTGAAGACCACCGTTCGCCTGCTGGGGCCTGCCCTGCTGGGCCTGTCGCTGCTGCTCCCCATGGCGCCGGCGCAAGCCAGTGAGGTGGTCAAGCTGGCGCGGCTGCTCATCACCGGCAAGCGCCAGCCCAGCAAGCCGCCAGTGGCGCCGCAGTCGGGCACCTCCGACCGTGGGGGCTCCACCGATGCGCCGGGTCCCCAGAGCAAATACACCGACGCGGAGGCCCCCGTCCAACAGGCGCATGTGGTGACCGAACGCCGTGGGACCTCCGACACCACCGCCACCATGTCGATGGGCGACTGACGCTCGCCAATACGCCACGCTGGCCGTCGCAGCGCTGCAACAGATCCGCCGATCGCTGGCACCGCGTCCGCACCTTCCGTGTGCCGCGGACGCCCCACCGAGTGTCATTCCCGCCTCACCGCGGTGCTGTCGTGATGACGGTGTGCGGTAAGTCACCGAGCCCCTTCCAATCACCGGTCTTCCCCTCCTGACAGCAACAGATTGCAACGCCACACTGCGCTGCTTTCGCCCCACAAGGGCCGCTTGAGGATCCCGGAATGACCAAGGTCTGGAGAAAAGGCCTGCCCTTCAGCACGGAAGTGGCACCCCTGTTGGCAGCGATGCCGCTGCTGGAGGAATATCGCGAACCGCTGATGCGCCTGCAGGGCGCCTGGGACAGCCTGTCGCTGCTGGGCCAGATGAGCGGCGCCGCGACCGACATGGCCGACACCCGCAGCGCCTTCGAGGCGCTCACCGGTCGCCTGCTGGACAGCCTGGCCCGCCGCCAGTTCGACAACGCGGTGCAGCAGTTGCAGGGACGGTCGCAGGTGGCAATCGACATCCTGGTCCGCAATCTGTTCGAACGCACGGCGGATGTGGGTTTTCTCGCCGCGGACGGTCCGCTGAGAGCGATTCTGGCGGCGGATCGCGATCGGGCCGATCACGCGGCCGATCACGCGGCCGACCACGCCGCCGTCCCGGCCTCCGACCCCATCGCTGACCGCGCCGCCGTGCAGCAGCGCCTGGCCGACTACGTCGCCAAGTATTCCGTTTACGACCAGGTGGCGCTGCTCGCCGCCGATGGCCGCAGCCTGGTCGCCTTGCATCCGGAGCGCTGCGCCGACCGGGTGCACGACCCCCGTCTTCTGCGTGCACTGGACCCCGGTCAGCCGTTCGTCGAGGTGCACGGCCCCAGCCCGCTGCTGGGGGGCGCCAGCGGTCTGATCTATGCGGCCGCGGTGACCGCGGACAACGGCGCGCGCGGTGTGCTGTGCCTGTCCTTCAAACTGGAGGACGAAATGCTCGGGCTGTTCCGCGCCCTGTGCGCGGGTGTACCCCGTTCGGTGCTGGTGCTCAAGGACGCCGAGGGCCGCGTGCTTCTCACGTCCGACCCCTGGCAGATCCCGCTGGGGGCGCCGCTGGCCGCGGCCGACCGCGCGCAGGGTTTCTGCATCGATTTCGCGGGTCGGGACTATCTGGCTTGTTCGGCCACAGCCAGCGGCTACGAGGGCTACTTCGGACCGGGCTGGTCGGCGCAGATGCTGCAGCCGCTGCAGCACGCGTTTGCCGATGCGCCGCCGCCGCGCACGGAGGCCCGTGCACGCGGTGTCGATACCCGCGAACTGTTTGACGAAGAACTGCGCAGCATCCCGCTGGAGGCCCGGCGCATTCAGCGGGAGCTGTCGCGGTCGCTGTGGAATGGCAAGCTCAAGAGTCGCAGCCGGGACGGCCACCTCGGTGCCGCGGGCAGCGTCGCGAGCGGGAATGCCGACTTCGCCGTCACCCTGCTCAATGAAGTTGAACGCACGGGCGAGCAACTGCGGCAGGTGTTTGAGCGCGCCATCCATCAGCTCGAAGAGAGTGCCCTGGGCGCGGTGTTTGATACCGTCGGCTTCCAGTCCGAGCTGGCCATCTCGATCGTCAACCGCAACCTCTACGAACGCGCGAACGACTGCCGCTGGTGGGCGCAGGATGCGCGACTGCAGCAGGCGCTGGCGCGAGGCGATGTCGCCGCCGCGACCGAGGTACTCAGCAGCATCCATGCGCTCTACACCGTGTATTCGCTGCTGCTGGTGTTCGATGCGCAAGGCCGCGTACTGGCCGTGTCCGATCCAGCGCAGTCGCACCACCTGGGGCGGAGCGTCCAGGGCGACTGGGTGCACGGCGCCCTGGCGCTGCGGGACAGCAGCCAGTATGTGGTCTCGGCGCATGAGCCCTGCGGTCTGTATGGCGACAATGGGGCGTCGCCGTGCCTCGTCTACGCCACCGCGGTGCCGCATCCCGACAGTTCAACCGCCCCGGTCGGTGGCATCGCCATTGTGTTCGATGGCCAGCCGCAGTTTCGAGCGATGCTGCGTGCGGCGCTGCCCAGTCAGCCGGGATCGGCGGCGTTGCTGGTGACACGCAGCGGTGAGATCGTTGCCAGCAGCGATGCGCACTGGGCAGTGGGCCAGTCCTTTCCGCTCCCGCTGCCGCAGCTGGCCACCTTGCCGCCGGACCAGGTGGTGACCGGTGAACTGGCGTTGCAAGGACGTGTGCAGGCGTATGGCCTGGCGATGTCAGGCGGCTACCGCGAATACCGCCGCCACATGCCACCGCATCCGCAGGACCTGGCCGCACTCGTGCTGCTGCCGCTGGGGCCGCGTCAGGACGACAGTTCGGACGCTCAGAAAAGCGCGGCCTTCCAGCCCTTGCCGCCCTCCGGCCGTCAGGTGCTGGACCTGGCCAGCTTCCAGGTGGACCACCAGTGGCTGGGCCTGTCGGCGCCCCAGGTGCTGGCTGCCGTGGGGCGACAGCGCATCACCGCCTGGCCGCAGGCGCCGGCGGCGGTGCGCGGCATGCTTGGCTTCGAAGGGCGCATGCTGCCGGTGCTGGATCTGGGCCAGTTGCTGTTCCACCGCCCTGGCGGCGACGACGCTGCGCTGCTGGTGTGCGCGACCCGCGAGGGGCAACGGCTGGTGCTGGCGGTGCAGCAGCTCGGGCAGGTGTTCCAGTCGGGCGCCGAGCAGTTGCAGCCCAGTCCCACCCGACCCGGCTGGGCCGCGCAGGCGCGCGTGCATCTGCTGAAGGGCAAGGGGGCGGAAATGCTGACGCTGCTGGACTGCGACGACCTGTGGCGCCTTGTCAGCGGTATTCCCGCACCGTCGAGCGCTGACGACCAGCCGCTGCTGGCGGCAGACTGAGCGGCCTGCAGCGGCTACCGACTGCCGAAGACCGAAGACCGAAGACCGATGGTCTTCTGCGCCTATCGCGGACCCGTGGACTTCGCCGTCCCATCCAAGCCTTCTGGCGGCCACACCGGCAGAGCGGGTCGCAGACGCGCCATCGCATAGCAGTCGACATACTGCCCATGTCGCATGGCATACCCGCGCATCCGTCCCTCGATGTCGAAATTGAATCGCTCATACAGGCGGATGGCGCGGGTGTTGTCCACAAACACACTCAGCTCGATGCGCAGCACCCCCAGCCAGTCATCCGCCTGCTGAATGAGCGCGGACATCAACGCGCTGGCCACGCCCTGACCCTGCACCTGCGGAAGCACGCTGATGCCCAGGGACATCGCATGCCGACGACGCGCCTGCGGCCCGGCCGGATGCAGACCAGCGGATCCCACCAGCTGGCCATCCACCAGTGCCAGCAGCACCAGCTCCGCCGACTGCACCTCCGGCGTGGCGCTGAACCGCTGCCGCCAGGCCTCGGGGGATACATGGGGCAGGCCCAGCAGCCAGGGCTGCACCTCCGGATGACTCATCAGGGCCGCATGGGCCGGGCCGTCATCGGGGGTGGGGCGTCGCAGGATCAGGTCCATCAAGATCTCCCTTTGGTGTGTGAATGGAAGGGCCGGAAACAACAAAGCCCGCAATCGCGGGCTTTGTCGAGAACTCTGCTGTGGGGGCGGCCGGGGCACCGGCTGGGGCGGGGAAGGGCTACCGCGTTCGACCTTCCTGCACCGGGTTGAGCGGCGTCTGGAACGCCTGTGTCGGGACTAGGCGCATCAGCGCCTCCGCGACACGGCAGCGGCTTTGCAGAACGGCCGGCGCTTCGCTTGTCAGCAGCGTCTCAGCCATCACAGTGGAGCCAGGGCGATTCATGCGAACCAGTATGTTGGGGACGGTCCGCCGCAGTCAACCACCCAGCGGTGGGACGATGTGGGGTGTCGCATCCGATGCACAGTGGGGCGCGAGCAGGCGACAATGCCGAGTCCCGTTTATCCCGTCTCCCTTCCTTCGACATCCGCCCGTCATGCCCCGCCTGAGTTCACTGCCGCCCGCGCCTGCTCCCGCTCCCAAAGCGTCGTCGCGGGATGCGGCCGCCCCGGGAGTGCGCGGGGAGCCGATGCCGGCCGAGAAGTTTGCGCTGCATGTCGCCCCCAGTGCCATCGATGGCCTGGGTGTGTTTGCCGACGAGCCGATTCCGGCCCGACGCAAGATCGGCGAGATGCGCGGAGAAGTCGTGTCGGTGCGGGAAGCGCGACGCCGCATTGAGGGCAAGCGACGCATCCATGTGGTGGAGGTGTCGGACCGCACCGCCATCGACGCCACGCACGACAAAGGCGTGATGCGCCACATCAACCACAGTTGCGCCCCGAATGCCGTACTGCGCATCCGTCAGGGCCGGGCCGAGTTCTATGCCATCCGGGACATCGAACCCGGGGAGGAACTCTCCTGCGACTACGGCGAGAGCCACCACGAAGGTCGGCTGCGCTGCCGCTGCGGCGCGCCCAATTGCAAAGGGCGCCTGTAGGCGCCCTTAGTGTCCAGCCTTCGTCCTCAGTGCTGTGACGGTGTCTCGCCGTCTTCGCTGAAGGCGGCCTTCAAGGCGGCTTGCTGCAGCCAGAACAGGCGCATGTCCTGCACGGTGAACAGCATGTCGTCAATCAGCGCGTCCTGGTCGATGCCTTCCGGCTCTTCGTAGGCTTCCTGAATGTAGGTGCTTCGCTCGTCGGAATTCGTCGCCAGCGTCACCGCTTCAATGGCTTCCAGCATCAGCGACAGGTCGCGCGCCGCATCGCCTTCCGGCAGTTCCCACGAACCGGTGTCTTCCACCGCCTGGAGGAACCCCTGCGCCCACAGCGCGCCAGCCGCCGGCAGGCGTTCCAGCAGGTCTTCCGTCAGCGAGCCGTCGGCCAGCAGGCGGGCCTTGGTCTCGTCGTCGAAGTCGGAGATCAGCGGCACCAGCTGCATCTGCTCGGGCGACTCCACCAGCGCCTGCGGGTCCAGGCTGTCGGCGATCTCGTTCCAGCGCAGGTGCAGCACGTCCATGAAGGCGTCCGTCTGTTCCTGCGATTCGAAGATGCCGGGCCACTCGTCGCCAAACAGGGCATCCATCGCCTGGATGGGCGCGCTCGGCGGCGGGCCCACCAGCAGGGCGGTCATGTAGCCGTCCAGCGTGTCCAGGGTGATGGCAGGGGCGTCAGGATCGGCTGCGGCAGCCAGCTGGGCGATGAATTCGCCGAGTTGCTGGGCGTTGTCGATGTCGAGGGGTTGATCTTGTTGATCGCTCATGAAGGGCTCCAGAATGCGGTCCGCATGCGGAGCGTGTGTCGCTTCGCGTGGCGGTCCGTGGGGCGATCCGGACAGGAGTCCGGAACGCGGTCCGTGAAAAGATCCGGACCGAGAGCCGGCACCGGGATGAAAAACTCAAAAACAAAGGGCCCGGACCGGGCCCTTCGAGAGCATCGACCGGAGCCGCCCGAGGCGGCCACGGTCATGATGCATCAAGCTTGATGACGCCGTGGTGGCAGAGGAACCGGCAATGGATGGGGCGATGGATTGCTCAATGGAATGGGCAATAGACTGGGCAATCAACGGGCCTGGACAGGCCCGCGGCCTCAGACCCGCTCGCCGATCCAGCCCTGCACGCTCGCCAGTGCCGCAGGCAATCCCTTCGGATCGGTGCCGCCGGCCATGGCCATGTCCGGCTTGCCGCCGCCCTTGCCGCCAACCTGCTGCGCCACGAAATTCACCAGCTCCCCGGCCTTGACCTTGCCGATGCTGTCGGCGGTCACGCCGGCGGCGATCTGGACCTTGTCGCCGTCCACCGCAGCCAGCACGATGGCGGCGGTCTTCAGCTTGTCCTTGAGCTTGTCCATGGTCTCGCGCAGGGTCTTGGCATCGGCGCCCACCAGCGTGGCCGCCAGCACCTTCAGGCCCTTGACGTCCACCGCCTGGCCCAGCAGCTCATCGCCCTGGGCGGAGGCCAGCTTGCTCTTGGCCGCGGCGAGTTCCTTCTCCAGCGCGCGGACCTGATCCAGCACCGCCTGCACCCGCGGCTCGAGTTCCGACGGGGCGGCCTTGAGCGTGCCGGCCACCGCCGCAACGGTCGATTCCAGCGACTGCAGGTAGTGCAGGGCGTTGTCACCGGTCACGGCTTCGACGCGGCGAATGCCGGCCGCCACACCGCTCTCCGAGACGATCTTGAAGAGGCCGATGTCGCCGGTGCGATGCACGTGGGTGCCGCCGCACAGTTCCTTGGAGGTGCCGATGCTCAGCACCCGCACCGATTCACCGTACTTCTCGCCGAACAGCATCATGGCGCCGCTCTTCTGAGCGTCGTCCAGCGCCATCACCTGGGCATTGGTGTCTTCATTGGCCAGGATCTCGGCATTCACGATGGCCTCGACGCGACGGATTTCGTCCTGCGTCATCGGGGCGGTGTGGGCAAAGTCGAAACGGGTGCGCTCGGCGTTGACCAGCGAGCCCTTCTGCTGCACGTGGCCGCCCAGCACTTCGCGCAGGGCCTTGTGCATCAGGTGGGTGGCGCTGTGGTTGCGCACGGTGCGGCCGCGACGCTCGGCATCGACGCGGGCGATGAAGCTGTCGCCCACCTGGATCGAGCCTTCCACCACCTGGGCGTGGTGACCAAACACATCCGCCTGGATCTTCAGCGTGTCGTCCACCACCAGACGGGTGGTGGCATTGCGCAGTTCACCGGCATCGCCCACTTGGCCGCCGCTTTCGGCATAGAAGGGGGTGTGGTCCAGCACCACCACGACGTCGTCGCCGGCGTCAGCGCTTTGCACCGCGCTGCCATCGACATACAGCGCCACGACCTTCACATCGTCGCGAGCCAGCAGGTCATAGCCATGGAAGGTGGTGGCCGAGCCGGTGTACTCCAGGCCCTGCGCCATCTTGAACTTGCCCGCCTGACGGCCGCGCTGCTTCTGTTCTTCGAGCAGGCGGTTGAAGCCGGCTTCGTCCACCGTCACGCCGCGCTCGCGGCAGACGTCGGCGGTGAGGTCGACCGGGAAACCGTAGGTGTCGTGCAGCTTGAAGGCGGTCTCGCCGTCCACCTGCTTCGCACCGCCGGCCAGGGCCGATTCCAGCAGTTCCATGCCAGTGGCAATGGTCTTGAAGAAGCGCTCTTCTTCCTGCTTGAGCACTTCGGTCACACGGGCTTCGTCGCGGCGCAGTTCCGGATAGGCGTCGCCCATTTCCTTGGCCAGCGCGGCCACCAGCTTGTGGAAGAACGGGGTGCGGGCGCCCAGCTTGTAGCCGTGGCGGATGGCGCGGCGGGCAATGCGGCGCAGCACATAGCCGCGGCCGGCGTTGCCGGGGATGACGCCGTCCACCACGGTGAAGGAGCAGGCGCGGATGTGGTCCGCGATCACCTTCAGCGAGGGGGAGGTCTTGTCGCAGTCGCCGCTGCCGGGCGTGGCGGCGTCCACCGCCTGCTTGGCTGCGTCCAGCAGGTTCACGAAGAGGTCGATCTCGTAGTTGCTGTGCACATGCTGCAGCACGGCCGCCAGACGCTCCAGGCCCATGCCGGTGTCCACGCTCGGCTTGGGCAGCTTGTGCATCACGCCGTCTTCGGTGCGGTTGAACTGCATGAAGACGTTGTTCCAGATCTCGATGTAGCGGTCGCCGTCTTCATTGGCGCTGCCCGGAGGGCCGCCGGCCACGTCCGGACCGTGGTCGTAGAAGATCTCGGTGCAGGGACCGCAGGGACCGGTGTCGCCCATCATCCAGAAGTTGTCGGACATGTAGCGGCCGCCCTTGTTGTCACCGATGCGCACAATGCGCTCGGCGGGCACGCCCACGACCTTGTTCCAGATCTCGTACGCCTCATCGTCTTCCTGGTAGACGGTGACCCACAGCTTGTCCTTGGGCAGCTTGAAGTGCTCGGTCAGCAGTTCCCAGGCGTAGCTGATGGCGTCCTTCTTGAAGTAGTCGCCGAAGCTGAAATTGCCCAGCATCTCGAAGAAGGTGTGGTGACGCGCGGTGTAGCCGACGTTGTCCAGGTCGTTGTGCTTGCCGCCGGCGCGGATGCACTTCTGGGCGGTGGTGGCGCGGGTGTACGCGCGCTTGTCGAAGCCCAGGAACACGTCCTTGAACTGGTTCATGCCCGCGTTGGTGAACAGCAGCGTCGGGTCGTCACCGGGCACCACCGGGCTGGAGGCGACGATCTGGTGGCCCTTGGATTCGAAGAACTTCAAAAACGTATTGCGGATCTCAGCGGCTTTCATGCCAGTCCTTTAGCTGTTGCACCCAGCGGTTTGCACCTCTGCCAGGCCTTGGGCACCGGAAACGTACGCCGCATGGGATACATGCGGGGCGTGCGAACCGGGCACCGATGGGCGATGGCAGAAACGGTCAAGAATTCCTGGCGAAACGGCTTTGCAAGCAAATGTCTGCAGTGCGGGCTGCGGTCTGCGGGGATCTGGAGGGATCTCCCCGGAGCCCATCGCCCTGAATGCGGGCCAAATGCTTGATTCAGCGTCGTTTTCGCGAAGCTTTCCATTATAGGAGCGGCCCTTGCTCTCGCACCGGCCTGGCAACTCGGTGACGTGGCGCCCATGCCAAACCCGATAGGATCGTCCGCACACAGAGAGCCACTCTCGAACCCCTCTCCCGGAGCAACGACGATGGACACCCCCGTTTCCCCGCTGGCCCAACTCAAGGATCCCAGCCTCCTCAAGACCGATGCCCTGATCAATGGCGAATGGGTCGGCGGCGCCGCCCGTTTCGATGTGGACGACCCCGCTACCGGCGAACTGCTCACCCACGTGGCCAACCTTGGCGCTTCCGAGGCGGACGCCGCCGTCACCGCCGCCGAAGCGGCCTGGCCGGCCTGGCGCGCCAAAACCGCCAAGGAACGGGCCGCCATCCTGATGCGCTGGTACCACCTCTTGATCCAGCATGCGGACGACCTCTCCCGCATCCTGACAGCCGAACAAGGCAAGCCGCTGGCGGAGGCGCGGGGCGAAATCGTCTATGGCGCGAGCTTCCTGGAATGGTTCGCCGAAGAAGCCAAGCGGGTCTATGGGGAAACCATCCCGGCCACCGAAGGCAGCAAGCGCTACCTGGTGCTGCGCCAGCCGGTGGGCGTGTGCGCCGCCATCACGCCGTGGAACTTCCCGCTGGCGATGATCACCCGCAAGGTGGCGCCGGCCCTGGCGGCCGGGTGCCCGGTGGTCATCAAACCGGCCGAGCAGACGCCGCTGACCGCCCTGGCGGCCGCGGAACTGGCCCAGCGCGCCGGCATGCCGGCCGGGGTGCTGAACGTGGTGACTGGCGACGGTGAACACTCGGTCGCCATCGGCAAGGTGCTGTGCGAGCGGGACGCGGTTCGGCACCTGTCCTTCACCGGCTCCACCGAGGTGGGCCGCATCCTGATGGCGCAGTGCGCGCCCACCATCAAGAAGCTGTCGCTGGAGCTGGGAGGCAATGCGCCGTTCCTGGTGTTCGACGACGCGGATCTGGACAGCGCCGTGGACGGCGCCATCGCCAGCAAATACCGCAATGCCGGCCAGACCTGCGTCTGCGCCAACCGGCTGTATGTGCAGGACAGCATCTACGACGAGTTCGTGGCCAAGCTCTCCGCCAAAGTGGAAGCCTTGAAGGTGGGCAACGGCTTCGAAGCCGGTGTGGCGCTGGGCCCGCTGATCGACGATGCCGCGATGGCCAAGGTGGAGCGCCATGTGGCCGATGCCACCAGCAAGGGCGCCCGCATCGTGACCGGCGGCAGCCGGACCGGAGACCGCTTCTTCCAGCCGACGGTGCTGGCGGACGTCACCGCGGACATGCTCTGCGCCCGGGAAGAGACCTTTGGCCCGGTGGCCCCGATCTTCCGTTTTCAGACCGAGGCGGAAGCCATCCAGATGGCCAATGCCACCGAGTTCGGCCTGGCCAGCTATTTCTACAGCCGGGACATCGGCCGCATCTTCCGCGTGGGCGAGGCGCTGGAGTCCGGCATGGTGGGCGTCAATACCGGCCTGATCTCGACGGCGGAGGTGCCCTTCGGCGGCGTCAAGCAGTCGGGCCTCGGCCGCGAGGGCGGGCATCAGGGCATCGATGAATATCTTGAGACGAAATACCTCTGCCTGGGCGGGATTTGAGGGATGCGGGCCTGGACCCGCTCACCACCGCAGCCACTTCGGGCCCATGAGGGCGCCGAGGCCCGTGGGAATCAGGAGGCCGGCCACATACCAGATCGCCCAGAACGGCAGTTGCATCTCCGGGCAGTGCAGGCAATAGACGGTGGTGGCGCTGGCCCCGGCCAGCAGCCCGATGACCGCACCCGTCAGCCGCAGCCGCGTCGGCGCCATGCCGCGCACCGCCCAGAAGAGCGCCAGGAAGCCTGGCGCCGACAGCACCGCAATGTTGAACGGGCAGCTCCGCCACGACAGGCCCAGCAGCAGCGCTTGCCACTGGTCCACCGGCGACAGCACCAGCGTGCCGATGGCGCCCAGCCAGAGGGCCGCGAGAGGCGCCACGATGAACAGCCAGCCTCGCCCCAGCGGCAGGCCGGGCCGCGCCAGACGTAGCATCATCTGCCCGGCCCCGATCGCCAGCAGCGCCGGAAAGGCCACCTTGAGCCAGAACCGCGGGGTGATGGCCACCGCGGCGAGGTCCGCGCGCAGTCCCAGCAGCACCAGCATGAGCGCGGTCGCGCCGAGCAGGCTGATCAGCATCGCCGCGGCGTATCGGCGCGGCGGTGCGGATCGGTCCGCCGCGCCGGCTTCGGCAGCCAGCATCGCGACCAGGTCGTCGGTTTTCATGTCACTCCTCGAATCATCTGGGCCAGGGCCTTCAGCCCGCGATGGATGCCCACCTTGATGGCGGACTCGGACAGCCCCGTCAGTTGCGCCGTCTCCGCCACGGACAGTCCCTGCAGCTTCACATGCAGGATCGGCAGGCGGTGTCGGTCCGGAAGCTGGGACAGCAACTGATCCACATCCCGGCGGGCATGAGCGGCCTCGTCATCGGAGGCGGCAAACAGGTCCGCGGCGTCCTCGTCCAGCGGTTCCGTCCAGGCCTCGTGACGATAACGGCTGCGCAGGAAGTCCGCCGTCTTGTAGCGGGCAATGGCATACATCCAGGCGGTCAGTGGCTGCTCCGGCAGGTAGGTGTGGCGGCCGTTGTGGACCGCAATCAGGATCTCCTGCACCAGGTCCTCCACGTCCTGCGGCTTGTCGTGCAGCCGCTTGCGAAGGAAGGCGCGCAGCACGCCGCCCAGCGCCTGCAGGAACGATTGGTAGGCGCGGGTGTCGCCGTCGAGCGCCGAGAGGAACAGCGATTTCAGCTGCTGTTCGGTGGCCTGTGCGGTGGCTCGTGCGCCAACCTGGGCGGTGGTCGGCGCAGGCGGCGGGGTGGTCGTGGGGGCGCCAGGGGCGAAGTCCATCGCGCGATTGTCCGTGTGACCTGGCATTGAGGTGTTGGGAATTGTGCGGAGTCGGGGAAGGCCGTCCCCGCACCTGGACTGTGACAGGTCGGGGGCTGGCGCTTGCATTGCCGCTGGCGCACACGCCGACACTGGCGCCCGTGCGTGGGCCGGAGCCGAGGGCCATGCCGGCCGGCGCGGGACGCTCGACGACGTCCGGATCTGCGGCAGTGGCGGGTCGTTCCGCCTCGTCCGGACCCGCCTCAGTGGTGCGTCGCCCCAGAACGGGCTGGATTCAGCGAGGTTCATGACGCCGCCGTGTCAGCGAAGCCAGCCGCCGGCCGATCAGATGATCCAGCGAGAGGGCGCCCGGTCCCCCGGCGGCGATGGCCATCGCCATGGCAAACCAGGTGGCATGCACCGGCCAGCCGTCTGGCACGGTCAGCTGGATCAAAACAATCATGCCCATCAGGGCGCAGGCCGCCAGGCGCGTGCCCAGGCCGGCGATCAGCAGCAGGGGCAAGACCACCTCGCCGCAGGCTGACAGAAACGCCATCACGGCCGGCGCGGGAAACGGGTACGGCCCGCCCGGGAGGTGGAGCTGAAACTCGTCGGTGAACAGCGCGACCGCGACGTCATTCAAGTGCAGGAACCCATCCCACTTGAGCAGGCCTGATTTGAGAAAGGGCACGGCGATGGCTAGACGAAGTGCAAGCTGTGCAAGCCAAGCGGGTGGGGTGAGCGCTGCCCACCACCGGGACCAGGACAACCCGCGCCCGTGGGCTGCCAGGTGGGTGTGCGCGGTGGGCGGCATGGCGGGAGCCGCCGCGCCGGAGGCTCGGTCGTTCAACGGGGTCATGCGACAGTCTCCTCGGGCAGGGACGCAAAGACGCCGGCTTCGATGAGCGCGGCGAGATGGGTGGTGAGATCAAAGGACGGGTTCGCCGACAGGGCTGCCTCGGCAGCGCTTGCCAGAGGCTGCCCGTCCAGCAGCGCCTGCAGGAAGGGCGCCGCTTCATCCGGAAGGTGGGTGACGATCACTTCGTCAGCAGGGCGGGTCACGAGCGCGATCTGGGCGTCGCGGGTCGTCAATGGGCTCACCGGGCCTTCATGGCGGTTGATGGCGAAGATGGACACCGCCGGATAGGCCGATCGCACCACTTGCGCGGCAGGGTGTGCCCGCAGCTGGAGGTCTGGTAGGGCTTGGGCAGGCAGCGCGGCGAGGTCATCGGCGGCCAGCGCGGGCGCGTCTGCTGCGTGATAGGCGTCCAGCCACGCGCGTTCGATGCGTGCGACGTCGGCCAGCCAGGGCATCTCCGCTGCGTAGGGATAAGCAGCAATGAAAGCCGGGAACGCGCGACCATAGTCGAACAGCAGCGGCGAGCTGGGCGGCGTCTCGCGGACGTGAGCCCGCGCCATCGCGCGGAAGAAGTCTTCCCCCACGATGCGCTGCACTGCCGGATAAATTGCCGCGACCGCTGCAATGAGGCTGACGGTCACATTGTTGCGATAGACGTTGTAGCGTTTGGCGACCGAGGCGCCCTCGGCGTTCAGCACGATGCCGGGCGGCGGCGCGGCCGGGTCCAGCAGGCCGGATGCGAGTGGGGCGGCGAAGTCAGTGGGCATCGGACACCTCGGCGGCCTGATTCGTCGGTCGATCCGTGATTCCAGTGCCGCTGTACAGGAAGCGCTGAACATCGAGCGCTTGCGCCATCTGCGACTTCAGCACCGTCCAGGGGGGCAACTCGCTGTCCCACTCGATGAGAGTGGGAACGTGCCCGATGGCTGCGATCACCACTGCGTACAGGGCCCACACGTCCGCGCCGACACTGCGATCATGGCTGTCAATCAGCAGCCGCTGCCCGTGTTCATCCTGCTGTTCGCTATGGCCTGCCAGATGCACCTGACCGACCGATGCCAGCGGCAGCTCCCGCAGATACTGGTGGACGTCGAAGCGATGGTTGGTGGCACTGACCACCACGTTGTTCAGGTCCAGCAGCAGACCGCATCCAGTGCGTTGCACGACCTCGCGCAGAAACTGCGGTTCGCTGAGGTCAGACGTGTTGAAGCGTAGATAGGTGGAGGGATTTTCGAGCAGCAGCGGCCGACCCAGCGCGGTCTGCACCTGATCGATGTGCTGGCAGACCTGCTGCAAGGTGGCCGCGGTGTAGGGCAGCGGCAGCAGGTCATTGAAGAAGCGGCCGCCGTGGGACGACCAGGCCAGGTGTTCCGACACCAGGGCGGGTTCATAACGCCGAACCACTGCCACAAGCCGCGCGAGGTGGGCATCGTCCAGCGGCTCGGATCCGCCGATGGACAGGCCCACACCATGCACGGACAGGGGATAGGCGGCCCGCAGCGCCGACAGGGCGCGATGCGGTGGGCCGCCCGCACCCATGTAGTTCTCGGCATGGACTTCGAAGAAGGTGTCCGGGAGCGTGTCTGCGAGCAGCTCGTCCAGGTAGGCCGGCTTGAAGCTCGCGCCGACCCGCAGGGCAGCGTTGCTCGCGACCGGCCAGGTTGCGTCTGGATGCGTCACCGCGCCGCCCGTGGCCGAGCGCGCCGAGGAAGACGCAGAAGCGGTGGCCGCGACAGCGTCCGCGGACGCGAAAAGAATGGATGCGCGAGACACGGAGACCTCCTGGATATGAGAGCGCGCCGCCGGAGGCGTTGACTCGCTGGAATCAACGCCGTAGGACGCTGAGGCACCAGAGTGGTGAATCCCTGCGGCGCGGTGAGCGTGAACGCATCGGTCGCGACCCGCCGGGCATGGACGCCGGAGCGCGCAGACCGCCAGTCATAGACGCTTGCGGCACGACGTCACCAGGCATGCCCGCCTGTGGCGTGAAGTCACCGGGCCTGCTCGCCCGGTGAGCGTAGCCATCCAGGTTTCAGCGCTTCATGATGGGCGTCAGGGAGCCCTGGCCGCCGGGCACCTTCATGGACGTGCAGGTGCCGGCCGGCACGAACTTCCAGGCGTTGCCTTGATAGTCTTCGGTGGAGGTGCCTTGGCAGGTGGTGCCCGGGCCGGCGGCGCAGTCGTTCTGGCCCTTGAGGGCGACGCCGTAGCACTTTTCCTTCTTGGCTTCGGTCTTCGTGTCCGCCTTGGCCTCGGGCATGGCGCCGGCATGGGCCGAAGTGGCCAGAACGCCAGCGACGGCGGAAGCGAGCAGGGCAGCGGTGAAGGTGACTTTGGTGGACATGGGGTTCTCCAATCGTTGAGAGGGCTAGCGGCCCTGCAGCGGTGTGCTGCCGGACACGAGGGTTAGTTCGTGCCGTTCGTCGATTGGGTTACAGCGGGTCAAAAAAATTCTTGAGCGGCTGCCCGTCTGTGCATGTCGGGGGGGCACGAAGCCAGCGTTCCAGTCGAAGCAAGAGTGACTCCGCCTGGCGCTCGCCTTCTACGACAGCGCTCGGGCTGACCGGGCCGCCGACATCGTCCGAGACGTTGCGCCCGATCCACCGCCTCTACAACGTCTGAAAGTTCACTTCGCTCAGAACGAGCAAATCGGCGCATGGCAACCAGAAGCGTCGTGGGCGCTAGGAACGCTCAGCAGGGAGTTGAAGGGGGGGGAGGAGGTTCAGCGAACGCGCCTCGTCTTTTGGCGCGCGGTCTACTTCAGTCACGGCGAGGCTGCCGATGCTGGAGCGGGTGATGGGAATCGAACCCACGTATCGAGCTTGGGAAGCTAGCGTTCTACCATTGAACTACACCCGCATCGCTGACCATTGTAGCCGAGCCAGGACGCGCGGCGCAGCATCCGAGCGGGGGCACGTAGAGGCGCCTTCAGCGCCTCCAGCAGCACGTCCGCGCTCCATTCGGGCGCTCTTCGACCCTACTCAGACGCCGTTTGTCCGATTCATGTTGCAATGCTGAACGCTACCTGAACGTTTGCTTGCAAGCCCCATGACTCCACCGGCCGCTCCCTCGTCTGCACACACCCCTGGCGCCCCCGATACTCCTGCGGCTCACGCCCAAGCCAGGCGGACGCCCGCCGCGGGTGGATCCCAGTCGGCACCTGATGCCGCGGGTCGCCATCCTCATCTGGTCTGGGCGCTCCTGGCCCTGGCTTTGGGCGGCTTCTCCATCGGCACGACCGAATTCGCGGCGATGACGCTAGTGCCGTTCTTCTCCCCCGATCTGGGGATCGACGTCCCCACTGCCGGCCGCGTGATCAGTGCCTATGCCCTCGGCGTCGTGGTCGGCGCGCCGATCTTCGCCACACTCGGTGCGAAGCTGCCGCGACGCACCCTCCTGATCCTGCTGATGATGGCCTTCGCCGTCGGCAATGGCCTGAGCGCCATCGCGCCGGGCTATTACTCGATGCTGCTGTTCCGCTTCCTCAGCGGCCTGCCGCACGGCGCCTACTTTGGTGTGGGTGCGCTCGTCGCCGCCTCACTGGTGGCTCCGGAACGCCGCGCCCAGGCGGTTAGCATGATGATGCTGGGTCTGACCGTTGCCACCATCATCGGCGTGCCCTTGGCCAATGCGCTGGGGCAATGGGTCGGCTGGCGCTGGGGCTTTGCGATCGTCGCGCTGCTGTCGCTGTGCACGGCCGCGCTGGTCGCGACCCAAGTGCCCAAGGATGAGGTCCAGCCCGGCGCCAGCGCCATGCGCGAACTCGGTGCCCTCGCGAAGCGGCAGGTGTGGCTCACCCTGGGCATCGGCGCCATCGGCTTCGGCGGCATGTTCGCGGTCTACACCTACCTGGCCTCCACCCTGCTGGAAGTGACCGGCGCCAGCCCATCGCTGCTGCCCATTGTGTTCAGCGTGTTTGGCCTGGGCATGACGGTCGGCACCCTGGCGTGCGCCTGGGCCGCCGACCGCGCGTTGATGCCCACCGTCGGTGGCATCCTGCTTTGGAGCGCCGTCTCCCTGGCGCTGTTCCCCTTCGCCGCCGGCCATCTGGGGACGCTGCTGCCGGTGGTCTTCATGATCGGCTGCGGCGGCGGCCTGGGCGCGGTGCTGCAGACCCGGCTGATGGACGTCGCCGGTGATGCGCAGACCTTGGCTGCCGCGCTGAATCACTCAGCCTTCAATGCCGCCAATGCCCTAGGCCCCTGGCTGGGTGGCATGGCCATCGCGGCGGGTTACGGCTGGACCTCCACCGGCTGGGTCGGCCTGGCCCTGGCCATTGGCGGTCTGCTGGTCTGGGCCCTCTCCCTGGCCGACGACCGCCGCACGGTCGCGCGACGGGCTGTCACGTGACACCCCCTTCGCTGCGATAATCCCGCGCTTGCTGAGTCTAGAGAGTTCTCATGCCTGTCCACATGGCTGAATGGCTGCCGCCCGTGCGCTACTGGGTGCTGGCGATCTTCATCGCTTCCGCGCTGTATGCCCACTTCCGGGGCCGTGTGCGTTTCAAGCTGGCGCGCGCGCTGACCGATTTCACGGTGCTGCTGGCGCCCATCAATGCGGCCATGTATCTGTTCTCGCGGCCGCCAGCGACCCCCTACCTGAAGACCGACGACTTCAAGGAGCTGGACCTGCTGCGCGACAACTGGCAGCTGATCCGCGATGAAGCGCTGCGCCTGAATGACGAGGGCTACATCAAGGCCGCCTCCGGCTACAACGATATCGGCTTCAATTCCTTCTTCCGCACCGGCTGGAAGCGCTTCTACCTGAAGTGGTATGACCGCGACATGGAATCGGCCCAGTCCCTGTGCCCGAAAACGGTGGAACTCCTGCAGCGCATTCCGACCATCAAGGCCGCCATGTTTGCTTCGCTGCCGCCGGGCGCGCGCCTGGTGCGTCATCGCGACCCCTATGCCGGCTCGCTGCGTTACCACCTGGGCCTGACCACCCCCAACCATCCCGACTGTTTCATCGAAGTCGACGGCGAGCGTTATCACTGGCGCGACGGTGAAGCGGTGATGTTCGATGAGACCTTCATCCACTACGCCGAGAACAGCACCCAGCATCAGCGCGTGATCCTGTTCTGCGACGTGGAGCGTCCGCTGCACTTCGCCCCGATGCGCTGGCTCAATCGCTGGTTCGGCAAGGTGGTCATGACCGCTGCGGCCACGCAGAACCTGGAGTCCGAACCCATTGGCGGACTCAACAAGTTCTTCTTCCACGCCTACAAGGTGCGGATCTTCTTCAAGGCCTTCAAGCAGCGCACCCGCCTGGGGTATTACATCGTCAAGTGGGCGCTGATTCTGGGCATCCTGGCCGCGATCTTCCTCTGATGCCCCCGTCAACGAGGCCATCGACTGGCCTCGTCAGGGGACGAACGTTCCCCAAAGGTTCCCGGAAGCCGACAGGTCTCGGGGATCTTGTCAAGGGGTGTTTTGAAGAGCCTCCCGCAGCGCCCCAGCCTGCGGCCCGAAGGCATACGCATCCATCCCCAGGCAGCCGAAGGTGACGGCCTCGAAGATGCGCTGTGGTGCTTCTTCCCGGCCACCCAGGCCGGCCGCCACGAACCAGGGCAGCAGATGCTCATCGGTCGGATGCATCATCACCGCGTTCGGGGCCTGGACGCGGTATTGCGCCAGAGCTTCCCAGTCTCGCGCTTCGCTGCGTGCTGCAAACCAGGTCCGGAAGGCGGCCGACTCCGGCATCTCCGGATCGTTCTCGGTGGGCGCGCCGCCCCAGGGGCGCTGGCTCATCAGCAGACGCAGGTTGTGGGTGATGCTGCCGGTGGCCAGCACCAGCACGCCGTCCTCGGACAGCGATCGCAGTTGCGCCCCCATCGCCATCAGTTCAGCGGGGGACGCCATGGGCGTGAGGGCCAGCGGCACCACCGGCACATCGGCGTCCGGATACAGGTAGCGCATCGCCGTCCAGATGCCGTGATCCAGGCCGCCGCGTTCCAGCACCGGCGCCTGCAGACGCTCGCCCACCGTGGCTGCCAGGTCCGGCGCGCCGGGCGCGTCATACCGCAATTCGTACAGCGCCTGCGGGAACCCGCCGAAGTCGTAGACGGCCTCATGCTGCGCGCCGCCCAGCAGCACCGGCGCGCGCGCGGTGGTGTGGGCGGAGACGGCCAGCACCGCCCTCGGGCGGCCGAAGCGGCGGTCCAGGGTCTGGCCCAGATGGGTGAGAAAGGCACCGGTCGCTCCGGGCTCCAGCGCGATCATTGGGGAGCCGTGCGAGACAAAGAGGGCAGGGAAGTGCATCGTCATGCCTTCATTGCAGCGCGGACCGGCCGGTCGGGGATCAAAACCCCTTGCATGGTCTGTTCAAACTGCTTGTACCTCCGAGCACGTGCAGGCGCGTCATTCGCTACAGTCCACCCATGAGCGCGCAATCCCCGTCCCAGTCCGTTCCGCCTTCCGACACCTGGCCGGCCACCGGCCCCGCCCCCAGCTCCCGCCGCCCGCCGTCCCTGTGGCGGCAGACGGCCCTCCAGACCTGGCGGGATGCGCGGGCGGGGGAACTCTCCCTGCTGATCCTCGCCCTGATCCTGGCGGTGGCGGCGGTCTGTGCCGTGGCCTTCCTGTCCGACCGCCTGGACCGCGGTCTGCGTCGCGATGCTGCGCAGCTGCTCGGTGGCGATGTGGTGCTCGCCAGCGACCAGCCCACGCCCGCGCCCGTGCGGGCACTGGCCCAGCGCCTGAACATGCAGACGGTGGACACCCTGAGCTTCCCCAGCATGGCCCGCGCGCCCGATGCGCAAGGCGGGGGCAGCCGGCTGGTGTCGGTGAAGGCGGTCAGCCCCAGCTATCCGCTGCGGGGCAAGCTGACGCTGTCCGATGGCACCAAGACCGGTGCGCCAGCGCCTGGCACGGTGTGGGTCGACCCCGGCGTGCTGACGGCCTTGAGCGTCAAGGTGGGAGATTCGGTGCTGCTGGGGGATGCCACGCTGCGCATCGCCGGCCAGATCGGCAATGAGCCCGACCGTGGGGCCGGTTTCATGAATCTGATGCCGCGGGTGATGGTGGCCCAGGCGGATCTGCCGGCCACGGGTCTGATCCAGCCCGCCAGCCGGGTGACCTACCGCTTCGGCGTGGTGGGCAATGAAGCGGCGGTGCGCAGTTTCACCACCGAGACGCAGCAGGCCGTGAAAGCGCAGAACTTGCGCGGCATCCGGCTGGAGTCGCTGGAGTCCGGCCGTCCGGAGATGCGTCAGACGCTGGACCGGGCCACCAAGTTCCTCAACCTGGTGGCCTTGCTGGCGGCGCTGCTGGCGGCCATCGCCGTGGCCCTGGCGGCCCGTGAATTTGCCAATCGCCACCTGAACGACTGCGCCATGCTGCGGGTGCTGGGTCAGCCGCAGCGCCGGCTCTCCTGGGTCTTCACGCTGGAGTTTGCGCTGGTGGGGGCCGTGGCGAGCAGCCTGGGCATCCTGCTCGGCTTCCTGCTGCACTACGTCTTCATCGGCCTGCTGGCCGGCCTGATCGCGGTGGACCTGCCCGCTGCAGGCGCCTGGCCGGTGCTGCTCGGCCTGGGCATGGGCATGAGCCTGCTGCTGGGTTTCGGCCTGCCGCCGGTGCTGCAACTGGCCTCCGTCCCGCCGCTGCGGGTCATCCGCCGCGATGTCGGCCGGCCCAAGGCCACGTCGATCCTGGTGCTGGGCGCGGGCGTGCTGGGCTTTGTGGCGGTACTCACCGCCCTGTCCGCAGACTGGCGTCTGGGCCTGATCGCCACGGGCGGCTTTGTGGTGGCGCTGGCGCTGTTTGCGCTGATGGCCTGGCTGGCGGTCGTCGCGCTGCGCCGGGTGGTGCCACAGGCGGGTGCGCCACGCTGGCTGTTGCTGGCCACCCGTCAGGTGGCCGCCCGCCCGGCTTTTGCCGTGCTGCAGGTGGGCGCGCTCTCGCTGGGTCTGCTGGCGCTGGCGCTGCTGGTGCTGCTGCGCACCGACCTGATCGACAGCTGGCGTGCCGCCACACCGGCCAACGCGCCGGACCGCTTTGTGATCAACATCCAGCCGGACCAGGGCGCGGCCTTCCGCGGTGAGCTTGAGAAGGCCGGCGTGAAGGACTACGACTGGTATCCGATGATCCGGGGCCGGCTCGTCAGCATCAATGGCAAGGCGGTGAGCGCGGGGCAGTTCCAGGAAGAACGGGCGCAGCGTCTGGTGGAGCGGGAATTCAACCTGAGCCACAGTGCGGAGCTGCCCAGTCACAATGAAATCAGCCGCGGCCAATGGACGGCCAATGAGAAGGACGGGCTCAGTGTCGAACAGGGCCTGGCCGATCAGCTCGGGCTGAAGCTGGGCGACCGCCTGGCCTTCGACATTGCCGGCACCACCGTCGAATCCCGCATCACCAGTCTGCGAAAGGTCGATTGGGGCTCGATGCGCGTCAACTTTTTTGTGCTGTTTCCACAGGCCGAGATGCCAGACCTGCCGCTGAGCTACATCTCCGCCTTCCACACGCCGCCGGGCCAGGCGCTGGCCATGGATCGTGCGCTGGTGCGCGCCTTCCCCAACCTCACGCTGGTGGATGTGTCGGCCGAGCTCAAGCAGATCCAGTCGGTGCTGGAACAGGTGAGCATGGCGGTGCAGCTGTTGTTCGCCGTCGCGCTGGCGCTGGGCGTGGTGGTGCTGCTGGTGGCCGCCGTCGGATCCCGCGAAGCCCGGACCCGGGAATTTGCGCTGATGCGGGCCATGGGCGCGTCCAGCGCCTTGATGGCTGCGGTGCAGCGGGCCGAACTGCTGGGGCTGGGGGCGCTGGCCGGTTTTCTGGCCGGAGGCGCCGCCCAGGCCATGGGCTGGGCGCTGACGCGATATGCCTTCGACTTCGAATGGCAGTTCAAGCCCTGGGTGCTGCTGGGCACGACCGTGGGCGGCGCGGTGCTGGCCCAACTGGCGGGCTGGTGGGCGCTGCGCGGCGTGCTCAAGCGCCCGGTGGTGCAGACGCTGCGGGACGCGCAGGACTGAAGCGGCGCAGGCCCGTGCGATGCGCGCTGAGCCGGCGCCTCCCAAAACAAAAGCGCCTGGCATGCCAGGCGCTTTTGTTTTGGGTCCGCGCAGGACCGTCGGAGCAGGGCGCCACACAAGCGCCCCCGCTGGCAGATCGATCAGCCGGTGATGGAATCCATCAGGCCCATGTCGGCGCTGCTCATCAGGCCTTCGATGTCGATCAGGATCAGCATGCGTTCGCTGACGGCGCCGATGCCCATGATGAAGCTGGTGTTCACCGCGCTGGCGCTGAGTTCCGGCGCCGGACGGATGGCTTCACGGCTCAGTTCCAGCACGTCGGACACCGAGTCCACCACGGCACCGACCACGCGGTTCTTCACGTTCAGCACGATGACCACGGTGAAGCTGTTGTATTCCGCGGTGGCGCAACCGAGCTTCAGGCGCAGGTCCACGATCGGCACGATGACGCCGCGCAGATTGACCACGCCCTTGATGAAATCCGGAGCGTTGGCGATGCGGGTGGGCTGCTCGTAGGAGCGGATTTCCTGCACCTTCAGGATGTCGATGCCGTACTCTTCCTGGCCGAGGCGGAAGGTCAGGTATTCACCATTGGACGGTGCGACATTGCCCGAGCCGGACTGGAGGGCCAGCGCGCCGGAGCCTGCTTGCACGACTTGCGTGCCGGTTTGTTGGACGATTTCCATGAAGTGACCTCGTGCGGCTGATTAAAAGGTTTCCCAGTCGCCGTCATCGGCGGCGGTGGTGACCGGCTGGGCCGGCGCGGGAGTAAACGGAGCAGCGGCTGCCTTGGGGGCGGACGCCTTGGGTTTCGGAGCGGGGCTGGCCTTGGCGACGGGCTTGACCGTCGCTGCCTTGGCGGGCGCCTTCACGGGTGCCTTCACCGGGGCCTTCAACGCTGTCTTCGCCGGCGCATTCGCCGATGCGGAAGCGGGCGCCTTGGCGGCGGCGGTGGTCGTGGCGGGCTTGACCGTCATCGGCCTGCTGGCCGGGGACGTCACGCTGGTGCTGGCCTTCGGCGCCGCAGCCCCGGGCGTCGGCTTGAAGCTGGGTTCCACCGGGGCCTTCGCCGCCGGCTTGCCTGCGCCGCTGAACAGGGACGAGGACGTCGCCACGGCCGCATGCGGATTGACGCGGAAGCGGTCCACCACCGAGCCCAGGCGCTCGGCCTGGTCCTTGAGGCTTTCCGCCGCAGCAGCGCTTTCTTCCACCAGCGCGGCGTTCTGCTGGGTCATCTGGTCCAGCTGGCTGACGCCCTGGTTGACCTGGCTGATGCCGTCGCTCTGCTCGCTGGAGGCCGCGGTGATCTCGCCAATGATGTCGGTCACGCGCTGCACGCTGGAGACGATGTCGCTCATCGACGTGCCGGCTTCCTGCACCAGGCGGGCACCGGTCTCGACGCGCTCGACGCTGGCGCCGATCAGCGACTTGATCTCGCGGGCCGCTTCAGCGCTGCGCTGGGCCAGCGAGCGCACTTCACCGGCCACCACCGCGAAGCCGCGGCCCTGTTCCCCGGCACGAGCCGCTTCCACAGCGGCATTCAGGGCCAGGATGTTGGTCTGGAAGGCGATGCCATCGATGGTGCCGATGATGTCGCTGATGCGCTTGGAGCTGGCGTTGATCTCGTCCATGGTGGAGACCACCTGGCTGACCACTTCGCCGCCCTTGGCCGCTGCGCCGGAGGCGGAGGAAGCCAGCTGGTTGGCGGTGCGGGCGGAATCGGCGGTCTGCTTGACGGTGCCGGTCAGCTGCACCAGCGACGAAGCGGCTTCCTGCAGGTTGGAGGCCGTCTGCTCCGTCCGGCTGGACAGGTCCTGGTTGCCGGTGGCGATTTCCACCGAGGCGGTACGGATCGAATCGGCGGCGGTGCGCAGTTGCCCCACCATCGTCTGCAGCGCTTCCTGCATGCGATGCAGCGACTGCATCAGCTTGGACGCTTCGTCCTTGCCTTCCACCCGGGTCATGACGCGGGAGAGGTCGCCCTCGGCGATGGCACCGGCCAGCGCTTCAGCTTCCACCAGCGGGCCGCAGATGCTGTTCATGTTCAGCAGCGTCAGCGGCACCACCACGACGGCGGCAAACACCAGCACCAGCACAAAGGTCCACAGCACCTTGGACTGGGTGCTTTCCATCCCGGTCCGCATGGCTTGCGATTCAGCTTCCAGCCGCTTGGAGTATTCGGCGATCTGGGCTTCCGCCTCCTTCACCTGATCTTTGGCGGGCTGCAGCAGGCGGTCCGCCACGGCCGCGTGGTCATACGCGCCCGCTTCAAGCTGGTTCACCACATTCGAGGCCTTGCTCGCATAGGTCTCCAGCGCGCCCTTGATCTTGTCCAGCAACGCCTTGTCTTCATCGTCGCTGAGCTTGGTCAGTTCGGCCACGAAGCCAGCGGCCTGGCTGCGGGCGGCGTCCCACTTGGCATGCCGCTCCTTCACCACCTCGGGCTTCTCGTAGTTGATGATCATGTCCTTTTCATGGACACGCACCAAACCCATCGCCCCGACCAGATTGCTGACCACACGGCCGCGTTCCGACGATTTATCCAGGAACTCCTGCGTCTGTCCGCGCATGGATTGCATGCCGAACAGACCGACGCTCCCGACCACCAGCAGCAGCACCAGCACGATGGCGATGGCGCCGATCATGCGGGTCCTGATGCTGAACTGCCGAAGCAGTGCGCTGAAATTCATAGGTCTACCTCAAGAGGGAAACAGCCGGAGCGGTTCAATGACGTGACCGGCGGACCAGACTGCCGACATCCAGAATGAGGGCCACGCGGCCATCCCCCATGATCGTGGCGCCCGATACATCCGGCACCTTGCGATAGTTGGCTTCCAGGTTCTTCACCACCACCTGCTGCTGGCCGAGCAATTCGTCCACCAGCATGGCCACGCGGCCGCCTTCAGCTTCCACAACGACCATGATGGAGCTGACATGCTCGAAGTCGAAGCGGGGCACGTTGAATACCTGCTCCAATTCCACCACCGGCATGAACTCGTCACGCACCTCGACCACACGGCCGGAGCCGCCCACGGTCTTGATGGTGTCGGACTGCACCTGGAAGGACTCGACCACCGAGGACAGCGGCAGGATGTAGACCTCTTCGCCCACACCCACGCTCATGCCGTCCATGATGGCCAGGGTCAGCGGCAGGCGGACCGAGACCTTCATGCCGTAGCCTTCAGCGGAGTCGATCTCCACCGTGCCGCCCAGCGAGGTGATGTTCTTCTTGACCACGTCCATGCCCACGCCACGGCCCGACACGTCGGTGACCTGATCGGCCGTGGAGAAGCCCGGCGCGAAGATCAGACCCCAGACTTCCTGGTCGCTCATGGTGTCCGGCGCATCGATGCCCTTTTCGCGGGCCTTGCGGATCAGCTTCTCGCGGTTCAGGCCACGGCCGTCGTCGCGCACTTCGATGACGATGGAGCCGCCCTGATGGGACGCCACCAGCGTGATCGTGCCCTGTTCCGGCTTGCCCTTGGCCGCACGCTCGGCCGGGGTCTCGATGCCGTGGTCGCAGCTGTTGCGCACCAGGTGGGTCAGCGGGTCGGTGATCTTTTCCACCAGGCCCTTGTCCAGCTCGGTGGCTTCCCCTTGGGTGACCAGCTCGACCTTCTTGCCCAGCTTCGCGGCCAGGTCGCGCAGCATGCGGGGGAAGCGGTTGAAGACGACCGACATCGGAATCATCCGAATCGACATCACCGATTCCTGCAGATCCCGGGTGTTGCGTTCCAAATCGGCCAGACCCGAAGCCAGCTGCTGATACAGCGCCGGATCCAGGTTGCGGCTGTTCTGGGCCAGCATCGCCTGGGTGATGACCAGCTCGCCCACCAGGTTGATCAGCTGGTCGACCTTTTCCACCGAGACGCGCAGGGTGGACTGGTCCATGTTGGCACCACCGGCACGGGCCGGCGCATCGGCCTTGGCCGGCACCGCCGGCTTGACCGGCACCGGCACGGCGGCCTTGGGAGCCTCGGCGGCCTTCTGCTCCGAATTGGTGGCAGCAGGCAGGCCGGGGGAATCTTCAAAGAAGCCGTAGCCCGGATCCTCGTCCTTCTTCGCTTCTTCCTTCGGAGCGCCCGGGGCGCCTTCATGGAATCCAAAGCCTGGGCCGATCGGCAGGATCTTGACCTGCTCGCGGGAGACGTGGAAGGTGAACAGGTCCAGCAGGTCGTTGTCGCTGCTGCTGGTGAGCACCTTGAAGCGACGCATGCCGTCGGCGGAGATGCCACCGTCCAGCGGCTCGATCGTGCCGAGGTCGGTGATTTCCTTGAACAGGTCGACCAGGTTGTCGGCCTGCGCCGGATTGCTCAGCGGGCCGACGAGCAGCTCCAGCTGACGCACCGAAGAGGTCAGCGGGGCGGGAGAGGGCGATGCGGCGGCGGGGGCCGGCGCAGGCGCGGCTGCTGCAGCGGGCGCGGCCGCAGCCCGGTTGCCGTCCAGCTCACGGCCTTCCACGAGGGCGCGAATGTCGACCAGCAGCGCGCTGGTGTCGACCGCATCGGCACCGGAACCCTGATGGCGGGCCAGTTGGGCGCGCAGCGCGTCACCCGACTGCAGCAGCACGTCCACCATCGGTGACGTGGGGGCCAGTTCGTGACGCCGCAGCTTGTCCAGCAGCGTTTCCATCTGGTGGGTCAGCTCGGCCACATCATTGAAGCCAAAGGTCGCGGCGCCCCCCTTGATGGAGTGGGCGCAGCGGAAAATGGCATTCATCTGCTCGTCGTCCGGATTGTCGATATCCAGATTCAGCAGCAGTTGCTCCATGTTGTCGAGGTTCTCACCGGCTTCTTCAAAGAAGACTTGGTAGAACTGACTCAGGTCGATGCCGGCGCCGAGGTTGGCGCCTTCGGAGGTCATATCTCCCATCTATCTCTCCCCCGCGGGTTCAGCGGATGACCTTGCCGATCACTTCGATCAGCTTGGCCGGGTCGAATGGCTTGACCAGCCAGCCGGTGGCACCGGCGGCGCGGCCGGCCTGCTTCATCTGGTCGCTGGACTCGGTCGTCAGGATGAGGATGGGGGTGGTCTTGAACTTCGGGTTGTCCCGCAGCTTCTTGGTCAGGCTGATGCCGTCCATCCGGGGCATGTTCTGGTCGGTCAGCACCAGATCGAAGTCGCGCTGGGTGGATTTCTCCCAGGCATCCTGCCCGTCCACCGCCTCCACGACATTGAAACCCGCATTCTTGAGGGTGAACGAGACCATCTGGCGCATGGAGGCCGAATCGTCTACGGCGAGGATCGAGGGCATTTTTGGTTCTCCGGATGACAAGCGGTTTTCGGTTGCAGCTTGAGATTCTTTAGGCTACAGCAGCGGTTGTTTTTTTGTGGGACTTGTGGTTGCTGACGAAGGTCAAAACAGCTCGATCGAGCCAGCATCCATTTCGTCCTGGGTGACCGGATTCGGTCTCAGCGGGGCAGTTTCCACTACAGCAGCCCCATCTTCGTCGTCCCCGAAGGCATCTCGGGCGAGTTGATCGGAACAATTGCGCAAACGCTGGCTGGTATGGTTGATCAGCTGCGTGGACATGTCGTGAAACTGCAGCGCCGTGACCGCGCCGGCCAGGTGCAGCATCACCTGTTGAAGGGCGTCCTTGTCCTGGTCGCTGCTGGCGCGTGACAGGAGCTGGTCAATCAGGCTGGAGGCCCCGAAAAAGTGGCTGGACAAGGTCTCACCCGTGTCATCCAGCAACCGCTGCAGGCGCTCGAGGTCATTGTTGACCGTCATGAGATGGTCCTGCAGCTCGGCGGCGGCCAGCAACGGCATCAGGCCACTGTCCTGCTCGACCGCTGTCTCATCGATTTGCATCTTGGCTCCACATGCGATGTCCACACTTCGTGCTCACACCGACCCAACTCGGTGTGCGGCGAGACTCTTCTTGGCTGCAGGAATCTTCGGCTTTTAGCAGGCATCTGTCGATGGAAGTAATTGGCCAAAGTGACCCCAATATTGGGCTTCGTCCACCTTTCCACACTTTCAGAACGGGCCGCCGAGAACTTCCTCTCCAGCGTAAACCCAGGACTCTAAGGTTTCCAGATGTGAACGAAGACGAGTTGCGCGCGCGCATCCCGGGGAGTCGCGACAAACTTGGCATACTCGCGGCATGCCTGCCTTGCCTCAGGGCGAACGCCGCCTGCGTTTGCTGCACATCGAAGACTCCGATCTGGACCATCAACTGATCCTGGCCCAGTTGCAACGGGCCGGGCTTTCTTTCGAGATCACCCGTCTCGACAGCCTGGCGGCGGTCGAAGCGGCGCTCGGCCAGCCGTGGGACGCCATCATTTCGGACTACAACCTGCCCGGTTTTTCCGGGCTGGTGGTGCTGGACCTCATCCGGCAGCGTCAACTGATCCTGCCTTTCATCCTGGTGTCCGGGGAAATCGGGGAGGACACCGCGGTGGCCGCCATGCGCAACGGCGCCTCCGACTACCTGCTCAAGAACAACCTCGCCCGCCTGGCGCCGGCGCTGCTGCATGCGATCGAATCCTGCGAAGCCCGGCGGGCACGCCAGGAATCGGACCGGGAACTCATCAAATCCAAACAGCAATTGCACGAGCTGGCGGGTCACCTGCAGACCAGCGTGGAAATGGAACGTGCCGCCATTGCCCGTGAAATCCATGACGATGTGGGCGGCTCATTGACCGCCATTAAATTCGACCTGGCCTGGATCGCTCGACATTCTGATGATGCCGCGGTCCAGCAGCGGGTGCAATCCGCCCTGGAAACCGTGAGCAGCGCCATTGAATCGAGTCAGCGAATCATGCACAACCTGCGCCCGGCCATCCTGGAACAGGGTTTGCTGGCAGCAGTGCAATGGTTGGCCGCCCGTTTTGAGCGACGCACCGGCATTCCTACCGCGGTGCGCAGCGGCGACGAGGTGCAGCCTCTGCCCGCCGGCGTGCCCCTGGTGGCCTACCGGACGGCTCAGGAGGCGCTGACCAATGTGTCCAAACATGCCAATGCAAGCCGCGTGGACGTGGAACTCAGCATGGACGGTGGTGTGCTGACCCTGGAGGTCAAGGACAACGGTCAGGGCCTGGCGCCCGGCGACCTGAGCAAGGCCCGCAGCTTCGGCATCCGAGGGCTGCGGGAGCGCGCGGCCACCGTGGGGGGCTGGGTGGACATGAGTTCGGGCGTGCATGGCACCAGCCTGATTCTGTCGGTCCCGCTGCGGGGGGTGATCCACCCGTTTGAGGATGATTTTGCGGAGGAGGACGGGGCCGGCGCCTCGGGTGCCGGTGCGCAGTCGGAGCATGACCCGTCCACATGGGGCCAACTATGATCAAAGTGATTCTGTGTGACGACCATGCCCTGATCCGCCGGGGCATCCGCGACACCCTGGCCGACGCGCCCGACATCGAAGTCGTGGGCGAGGCCGGTGACTACCCCGAACTGCGCAGCGTCATGCGGGCGCTGCCGGTGGACAAGCAGTGTGATGTGCTGGTGCTGGACATCAACATGCCAGGCCGCAGTGGCCTGGATGTGCTGCATGTGCTCAAGGATGAGGGCACGGCCACCCGGGTGCTGATCGTCTCGATGTATCCCGAGGACCAGTACGCCATCCGTGCCCTGCGGGCCGGCGCGTACGGCTATGTCAACAAGGGTGGGGATCCGCAGCTGCTGGTGCAGGCGGTGCGCACGGTGGCGCAGGGCCGCAAATATGTGACGCCCGAGATCGCCCAGATGCTGGTGGAAAGCCTCACCGCGCCAGCGCCCGAACAGGCGCATCAGAAATTGTCCGATCGCGAATTGCAGACCCTGGTGATGATTGCATCGGGCAAGCGGCTGTCGGATATTGCAGAAGAATTGATGCTCAGCCCCAAGACCGTCAGCGTGTATCGCGCCCGGGTGCTCGAGAAGCTGGGCCTGTCCAACAATTCGGAATTGACGGTGTACGCCATCAGGAACGGGCTCGTGGAAAGCTGATCGCGCTGTCCTGGCGTCGTTTCACGACGCCGTCCCTCCGTTCGTCGCATGGCGCTGCCGGATCGGTCCGGGCATTCACAGAATGCCCGCCATGCAGTGAAGTTTGAGCCACGAACGAGGGGGTTGTCATCGATACCGCATTGTTGAAAGAGCTGCGCCTGGATGGCACGCAGCGCGAAGAGGTGCGCACCGGCGTGCCGACCTGGGCTTGGATCACCGGCGCTGGGCTGCTGGTGCTGGCCTTGCTGGCCGCCGGCGGCTGGTGGTGGTGGCGCAGCGCGCAGGTGCCGGAGGTGCAGACCGGCTCGGTGGCGTCCCGCTCGGCGGGGGGGGGCAATGCCGTGCTGCAGGCCACCGGATACGTCACGGCCCGTCGGTCGGCCACCGTCTCCACCCAGATCACCGGCACGCTGACCGAAGTGCTCTTTGAAGAGGGCGACAAGGTCACCAAGGGCCAGGTTCTGGCCCGGCTCGAGGACCATGCCCTGCGGGCCGCGCTGGAGGCGTCCCGGGCGTCGGTCAAGAGCGCGCAGGCCAATGTGGAAGCGCTGCGGGCGCAGTGGCTGCAGGCCCAGTCGGACCTGCGCCGTCAGGAGGAACTGTCCGCCAGCGGCATGACCACCCGTCAGGCGGCGGAGCAGGCCCGCACCGCCGTCAACAGTTATGCCGCGCAACTGGAGGCGCGTCGCAGGGAAGTGGAAGCCGCCGTGGCCCAGTCGGCGCAGACCCAGGTCAACTTCGACTACACCGTGGTGCGTGCACCGTTCTCCGGCGTCATCACCGCCAAGGCGGCGCAGGTGGGCGAGATCGTCTCGCCGCTGTCCGCCGGGGGCGGCTTCACCCGCACCGGCGTGGGCACTATCGTCGACATGGATTCGCTGGAAGTGGATGTCGATGTCAATGAAGCCTACATTGGTCAGGTCAAGGCCGACATGCCGGCCGAAGCCGTGCTGGATGCCTATCCCGACTGGCGCATTCCCGCGCATGTGATCGCGGTGGTGCCGGCGGCCGATCGTGGCAAAGCCACCGTCAAGGTGCGGGTGGCACTGGAGCAGAAGGACCAGCGCCTGGTGCCGGACATGGGCGTACGCGTGTCCTTCCTCGCGGCCCGCGCGGAAACGGCCGCCGCGCCCCCGCCGGGGGTGCTGGTCCCCCGGTCGGCGGTGGTCACCCGCAACGACGCCCCCGCGGCTTTTGTGCTCAACGGCGAGCGGGCCGAGCTGCGGCGACTGCGCACCGGCACGCCGGTGGGCGAGCAGGCGGTGGTGCTCGAAGGCCTGAAGGCCGGAGAGACGGTGGTGCTGAGTCCCCCCGAAACCCTCAAAAGCGGCGATGAAGTCCGCGTGACCCCGGCCGCCCGCTGAAGCAGCCGTCGTCCGTCGTTCCTTTCAGCATCTGTCCCCGGCGTCAGGGCCCGCAGTCCGTTCCTGATCTTGGGGTCATCACGTCCATTCAACGGGTCCCACGAGGCCCCAGGCGAGGAGTTACCGTGAGCAAACTGATCGAGATCCGCGACCTCTCCAAGGTCTATGTGCGAGGCAAGCAACAGGTGGAAGTGCTCCACCGCATCGACCTGGAGGTCAACCAGGGGGATTTCCTGGCGCTGATGGGTCCCTCCGGCTCCGGCAAGACGACGCTGCTCAACCTGATCGGGGGCCTGGACCGGCCGACTGCGGGCAGCATCAGCATTGGCGGCGAACGGATCGATCAGCTGAGTTCAGCGGCGCTGTCCCGCTGGCGCGCCGCACGGGTCGGCTTCGTTTTCCAGTTCTACAACCTGATGCCGATGCTGTCGGCGCAACGCAATGTGGAGCTGCCGCTGCTGCTGACCAAACTGTCGGCGGCGGAGCGGCGCAAGCGAGCCTCGATTGCGCTGGCGCTGGTGGGGCTGTCGGACCGGGCCAGCCACAAGCCGACCGAGCTGTCTGGCGGTCAGCAGCAGCGGGTGTCGATCGCCCGGGCCATCGTCTCCGACCCGACCCTGCTGGTCTGCGACGAACCGACCGGTGACCTGGACCGCCAGTCGGCCGAGGACGTGCTGAGCCTGTTGCAGGCGCTCAACCGGGATCAGGGCAAAACCATCGTCATGGTCACCCACGATCCACGAGCCGCCGAACGCGCCGGCCAGGTGTTGCATCTGGACAAGGGCAGCCTGGTCGAGCAGGTGAGCGCCTGAGGAGCCCGCCATGAAATACCTTCATCTGGTGTGGGCGGCGCTGTTCCGGCGCAAGCTCAGGACCTTCCTCACCCTGGTGTCCATCATCACCGCCTTTTTGCTGTTCGGGCTGCTGGATGCCGTCCGCATCTCCTTCGACCAGGCCGGGCAGAGCGCCAACGGGGCGTCCCGGCTGCAGACCGGCGCGCGTCTGTCCTTCATCCAGACCTTGCCCAAGGCGCTGGAATCACGCATCGGTCAGGTGGACGGCGTCCAGAAGCTGACTTATGCCAACTGGTTTGGCGGTGCTTATCAAGACCCTCGCAACGCGGTATTCAGCTTTGCGGTGGCCCCCAACTATGTGGACATGTATCCCGAAATGCGGGTGACGGATGAGGCGCTGAAGGCCTTTGCCTCCACCCGGACCGGGGCGCTGGTGGGGGAGCGGCTGGCCAAGAAGTTCAACTGGAAAGTGGGAGACCGCATCCCGCTGCAATCGACCATTTATCCGGACCGCAGTGGCAACAAGAACTGGGAGTTCGAGATCGTCGGACTGATCCAGGCCACTGACAAGAAGGCGGGCGGCTGGTACGACTCGATCTTCCTGCTCAATTGGAAGTACTTCGACGACACCACGCCACTCAACCAGGGCACGGTCGGCTGGTATGTGACCAAGGTGACGGATGTGAACCGGGCGGATCAGGTGGCCAAGGCCATCGATGCCCTGTCCGCCAACTCCGATCATGAAACCCGCACCCAGACCGAGCAGGCGGCCATGTCGTCCTGGGTGAAGCAGCTCGCGGACATCGGGTTGATCGTCAGCTCCATCATGGGCGCCGTCTTCTTCACCCTGCTGCTGCTGGCCGGCAACACGATGATGCAGGCGGTGCGGGAGCGGACCAACGAAATTGCGGTGCTCAAGACCATCGGCTTCTCCGGCGGCAGCGTGATGGCGATGGTGCTGGCGGAATCGATGCTGCTGCTGCTGATCGGTGGTGTGGTCGGGCTGGCGCTGGCCAGCGTCATCGGGCCGGCGGTGAGCGCGGGCAGCGGCGGCGCCTTGCGTCTGCCTGCGGCGGGGCTGGGAAGCTGGGCGACGGGCGTCGGCCTGGCGCTGGTCTTCGGTGCCATCGTGGGGGCCTTGCCGGCCTGGAACGCGATGCGGCTGAAGATTGTGGACGCACTGCGCTGAGGAGCCAGACATGACGATTCTGAAACGATTCGGGCTGGTGATCTTTCTGATCCTGGCGGTGGTGGGATGGGTGTTCCTGCCGTGGAGCGGCGCCCTGGGCCTGGCCGTGCTGCTGACGCTGTGGCTGCTGCTCAGCCGGCGAGGCGGGCAGGCCCGCTCGGTGGCGGGTGTGGGCATCAGCACCTTGCCGCAGCGCTTGGGCTCCTCCGCGGTCATCGTCGTCGGCATTGCCGGCGTGGTGGGGGTGCTGGTGGCGCTGCTGGCGATGGCGGAGGGCTATGCCGAGACGCTCAAGCGCTCCGGCAGCCTGGACACGGCCATCGTGCTGCGCGGGGCGTCGGCGGCGGAGGTGTCGTCGCAACTCAGCCGCAATGACATCGTGCTGATCAGCCAGGCGCCCGGCGTGGCGCGCTCCGACAAGGGCGAGCCGCTGGTCTCGGCCGAGACGGTGGTCGCGGCCAATCTGCCGGTCAAGGGCGGGGGCAAGGATGAAGAGGGCAGCGTTCAGTTCCGTGGGGTGGGCGACGAAGCCTTCCTGGTGCGGCCGCAGGTCAAGGTGATCGAGGGGCGGCGCTTTCAGCCGGGACTGCGGGAGCTGATGGTGGGCAAGGGCGCGGCCCGTCAGTTCAGTGGGCTGGTGGTGGGCCAGGACGTGCGGCTGGGCAACCAGGTGTGGAAGGTGGTGGGCATCTTTTCGTCCGGCGATGCGATGGAGTCGGAACTGTGGGCCGATGCGACCATTCTGGCGGATGCGTTCCGTCGGGGCAGCAGCCGCAATTCGGTGACGGTGCGGTTGACCGGGCCGGAGGCGATGGCCGGGTTCAAGGAGAGTTTGACCAGCAATCCGCAGTTGAAGGTGGATGCCACAACGACGCTGGATTTCTTTGCGAAGCAGTCGGAGTCGATGAGCAAGACGCTGCGCATCATCGGTACGGTGGTGGGGGCGATCATGGCGGTGGGCGCGGTGTTTGGCGCGCTGAACACCATGTTTGCCGCGGTGGCGACCCGGGCGCGGGAGATCGCAACCTTGCGGGCCATCGGTTTTCCGGGACTGCCGGTGGTGGTGGCGGTGATGCTGGAGACGATGCTGCTGGCGGCGCTGGGCGGATTGATCGGCGGGGTGGTGGCCTTTCTGCTGTTCAACGGCCATTCCGCGTCCACGATGGCGGCGGGCTCGGTGGGCAAGCTGAGCTTTGAACTGAAGGTGTCCGGTCAACTGCTGTGGGAGGGGCTGAAATGGGCCCTGGCCATCGGCTTCATCGGCGGGCTGTTCCCCGCGGTGCGCGCCGCGAGCGTGCCGGTGACGACGGCGCTGCGGGAGCTTTGAGCAGCGACCTGCGCAGGTGGCTGCGGATCCGCCTCAGCGTGGAGGGACTCCGCAGTTCCTGCAGCAGGTCGTGAGCCGTCCGTACCCCCTGCAAAGCCTCTCTCTGCCGGAAGTGGATCGCCGTGTTGTAGTCGGCGACGTTGCGCAAGCGACGGAGTTCTTCAAGGTCTTCGGCCAGGTCTTCCAGCCCCATGGTCTTGAGTTCCTGGCAGGCCCTGCCGTGGACGTCCGCACTGCGGTCACGAATGTTCAGCAGGTCTCTGGTGACGAGAAAGGTCGCATAGTACGCGCGGGACATCGCACTTCGGTGGCTGGCCTCGTCTGACTGCCTTGAAAGCAGGTCGGCCAGACGGGCGAATGCGGCGGGACGGAAGGGCGGCATGGGGCCTCCCCATTCAGCGCCCCGTGCGCAACGGTCCGCGTGCAATCATCAGCCCGATATGCCCGGAGGTGTGTCGCACGTGCAGTCCTTCCGCGAACAGCGCATCCAGGAACGCACGATGTTCATCGTGGATGGCGCGATGCCGCTTCAAACGCGGCAGCCCGTAGACGGTGAACCACAGACACAGCCAACCGTCTTCAGGGTCGATGCTGACATGGGCCGTGAGCGTGCAGCCCTTCATGTGACGGGTCAGCAGGCGGGCGTAGTCAGTCAACGCCAAGAAGGCCAGGAACGGCTTGCGGCGCAGGTACCAGCGGACCAGCTTGTCGTAGGCCGGAGTGCCGAGCGTCACCTCGGTGTCCTGCACCCAGGCGTCGTCATCGGCTCCGCGCCAGAAACCGGCTTCCAGGCGGTGCTGCAGACGACGTACCCGCCGAAGTTCCCATGGGTCGGGCGGGCAGGGGAACGGCTTTGAGCGTGGCGAGAGCGCTCGTGCCGGAACATCCTGGGACGCTGCGGCGGCTCCGCGGGCTTTGGCCGCAGCGCCCGGCGACGGGCGCTGCCTGGGGTCAGGAAAGAAAGTAGGCGTTCGCATGGCAGTATTGACTGAAGCGAGCCCGCGCCGAGGAAAACGTCTGTGCCGCTATCGAGCAGCCTTGTAGGACGCTCCCTCCGCCGGGTATTGCTGCAGTCTGAAGAGAAGGAAGTTCTCATTGTGAGAACCTCCCGCACGGACTGCCAACGACTTGAATCAGTCGTTCCACCCCGATTCCGTCAAAGGAGCAAACGCTCGTTCCGCTCACCTGTGAACCCGGTGAAACTCGATCAGAGTCTCGTCAGGTGAACGCCGCCAGCAAGCGCTCCAGCGCGATCATGAACGGCTGATGCATCAGCGGCAGTGTGGCCACGAGGCCGACGAGGCCCACACTCACCGTCAGCGGGAAGCCGACCGAAAACACATTCAGCTGCGGTGCCACCCGCGAGATGATGCCCAGCACCAGATTGACGAACAGCAGCATCGTCACCAGCGGCAGCGCAATCCATAGCCCCATGCGGAAGACCTCGGCGCCCCAGACCTGCGGCTGCGCCACCCGCAGGAAGCGGAACGGCTCTTCCCCCACCGGGAACGCCTGAAAGCTCGCCACCAGCGACTGGATGAGCATCAGATGCCCGTTGATGGCAATGAAGAGAAACGCCACCATCGACCCCAGAAATCGCGACGACGACGTGCCCTGCGAGCCGGTGGACGGATCAAAGAAGCCGGCGAAGTTCAGCCCCATCTGCAGGCCGATCAGCTCCCCCGCGAACTCCAGCGATGCAAACACCAGCCGCACGGCAAAGCCCATCGACAGGCCGATCAGCAGCTGCTGCGCCACGACCACCAGCAGCTGCGGCAGGGAGTCCAGCGGCACCACCGGCATCTCCGGCAGCGACGGCTGCGCCGCCACCGCGATGAACATCGCCAGCCCAATCTTGACCCGCTGCGGCACCGCCCGCTGGCTGAACACCGGCATGCCGGCAAAGAGCGCCAGCGTGCGGATGAACGGCCACAGGATCGGATTGAGCCAGGCCATGACCTGGGCTTCGCTAAAGGTCAGCATGTGGGGCGTCGACGCGGTCCGGCGGTCCGTTCAGCCCAGCGCCTGCGGAATGCTCTGCAGGGTGCGCTGGATGTATTCAACCAGGGTGGTGATCATCCAGGGACCCGCCACGGCCAGCACCAGCACCGCGGCGACGATCTTCGGCACAAAGGACAGGGTGGATTCGTTGATCTGCGTGGCCGCCTGGAAGACCGACACGAGCACGCCCACGGCCAGCACGGTGAGCAGCAGCGGGGCCGCGACCATCAGCAGCACATACAGGCCTTGCTGGCCGATGGTGAAGACTTGTTGGGCATCCATGGTGCGTTTGGGCTGAAAGGGCTGAAAGAGCTGAAGGGGCTGAAAGAGCTGATGGGGGAGGGCGCTGAAGGGGCTGAAGACGCCGGGCGGTCTGGATGTTCTGGAGCGGCGGTCGTCGCAAAGTCCAGGGCGGCCGCTACTGGGCGAACGAAGCCGCCAGCGATCCGAGCAGCAGGTTCCATCCGTCCGCCAGCACAAACAGCATGAGCTTGAACGGCAAGGAGACCAGCACCGGTGACAGCATCATCATGCCCAGGCTCATCAGCACGCTGGACACGATCATGTCGATGACCAGGAACGGGATGAAGATGAGGAAGGCGATCTGGAAGGCCGACTTCAATTCACTGGTGACAAAGGCCGGGACCAGCACACGGAAGGGCACGTTCTCCGGCGTGGTGGCCGCATCCAGCTTGGCCAGGCGGGAGAAGAGCGCGACGTCGGACTGGCGCGTCTGCTTGAGCATGAAGGCGCGCATCGGGACCTGGGCACGGTCGAGCGCCACTTCAAAGCCGATCTGGCCGGTAGAGTAAGGCTGGTAGGCGTCTGCATAGACACGGTCCAGGGTGGGGCTCATGACGAAGAAAGTCAGGAAGAGCGACAGCCCCACAATGACCTGGTTCGGCGGCGCGGCCTGCGTGCCCAGTGCCTGGCGCATCAGGGAGAGCACGATGACGATGCGGGTGAAGCCGGTCATCATCAGCAGCACGGCGGGCAGGAAGCCCAGCGCGGTGAAGAAGAGCAGGGTCTGGATGGGCACCGAGTAGCTGTTGCCACCCGCACCCTGGCCGATGATGAGCGGCACTGAGGCGGGGGAGCCGCCGCCAGCCTGCTGGGCAAGTGCAGCGGCGCTGAGGGTGCTCAGCAGCAGGGCGATGAGACCTGGGGCGAGGCGGCGGGCGGAAGCAACGCTGCGCATGTCAGAGACCCGTTCCCGTTCCGTCAGCCTGGCGGCCGCCCAGACTGCGCTTGAGCATGTGGGCAAAGCTGGGCTGGGCCGACTGCAAGGCCGCACCAACATCCGCCTGGGGCGGCATGACGTGCAGGGTACGGATCTGCTGACCCGTGATGCCGAGCACCAGCCATTGCCGGTCGTCACCCTGGCCCACCTCCACAATCACAATCCGCTGGCTCGGGGCAATCACCAGCTGCGCCACCGTGCGCAGGTGCCCGCCCAGCGCAGCACCGCCCAGCGGCGTGCGCTTCAAGAGCCACAGCACCACAGGGATGAGGGCGAGAATCGCCAGGAACCACAGAAGAGGGGCGAGGGAGGTGTTCATACCTCCCGATTATGGAGGGTTCTCTTCGCGCGCTTCACCGAAACAAACAGGGGATGTGGGGGGTGTTTCGGTGGATCGAAACCGGTGACTGGGGGCCCTTTTCCTCCATGTCCCCCGGCCCCTGCAGGGCCTCCTCCTTTTACTTACGGAAAAGGGCCCCCAGTCACCGGTTTCTCCAACCGAGAACTGCGGGGGAGGGGACGGAGCGGTGCGGAGAGTCGGGCGCCTGAGGCAGGTCGCCGCGTCGGGAAGGCCCGTGTGCAGGTGCAGGCCGATGAGGCCGCACAGGCCGTGGTCAGGCCTTGCTCAGGCGGCGCATGCGCTCGGACGGCGTCACGATGTCGGTCAGGCGAATACCGAATTTGTCGTTCACCACCACCACCTCACCCTGCGCAATCAGGTAGCCATTCACCAGCACATCCATCGGCTCGCCCGCCAGCGCATCCAGTTCCACCACGGACCCTTGCGCCAGCTGCAGAATGTTCTTGATCGGGATGCGGGTGCGGCCCAGTTCAACCGTCAGCTGGACCGGAATGTCCAGAATCATGTTGATGTCACTGCCCGGCATATTGCCCGGCGTCGGCGTGAAATTGGTGAACGTCGCGGGAGCCACCTGCTCCGCCACCGACTGCACCTCTTCCACAGCCTGTCCACCACCACCGCCAGCCTCAGCCAGCGCCGCCGCCCATTCAGCGGCCATTGCGTCCTGTTCGTCCATCGAGTTCGGAGTGTCAGCCATTGCGGGCTCCCAGCCAGCCCGCATCCGGGCCAGTCAGCAGTTTTTCAATCTTGATCGAGTACTTGCCGTTCGACGTACCGTAATGGCAATCGAACACCGGCACACCATCCACCTTGGCCTGGATGATCTGTTCCAGATCCAGCTCAATGAAGTCGCCCGGCTTGAATGCCAGCAGCTGCTCCACCGTCGCCGGCGCCTTCGCCAGCTCCGCCACCAGCTCCACCTCGGCCGACTGGATCTGGTGCTTCAGCAGATTCACCCAGCGCCGGTCCGGCTCGCTGGAATCACCCTGCGTGGTGCTGTAGAGCACATCGCGAATCGGCTCGAGCGTGGAATACGGAATGCAGAAGTACACCGTGCCGCTCGTCTCGCCAATCTCCAGCGTGAAGCTGGTCGAGACAATGATTTCACTGGGCGTGGCGATATTCGCGAACTGCGGCTGCATTTCCGAGCGCTGATACTCCAGCTCCAGCGGATAGATGCCCTTCCACGCCTTCTGGTATTCCTGCGTGATCACTTCCACCAGGCGCAGGATGACCCGCTGCTCGGTCGCCGAGAAGTCACGACCCTCGATCCGCGTGTGGAACTTGCCAATGCCGCCAAAGAGCGAGTCAATGACCGCAAACACCAGCGTCGGGTCACAGACGATCAGGCCCGACCCCCGCAGCGGCTTCACCGACACGATGTTGAAGTTGGTCGGCACCACGATCTCGCGCAGGAAGGCGCTGTACTTCTGCACCTTGATGCCGCCAATCGCCACTTCCGGGCTCTTGCGGATGAAGTTGAACAGCCCAATGCGGATATTCCGCGCAAAACGCTCGTTGATGATTTCCATCGTGGGCATGCGCCCACGAACAATCCGCTCCTGGCTGGCCAGGTTGTACTCGCGAATGCCGCCGCTCTGGACCTCTTCGGCCTCGAGCTTCTGGCTCTCGCCAGTGATGCCCTGCAACAGGGCATCCACTTCGTCCTGGGAGAGGATCTGCTGGTTCATGACTTCAACCTTTGCACGGACCCGCGCTTATTGCACGATGAAGGTGGAAAACAGCACTTGCGTGACCGGGCTTTCCACCTGCTTCTTCTTTTTCTTCTTCTTTTTCGGCGCGTCGCTGTCTTCTTCGTCTTCGTCTTCCAGCTCGATGCCCATCGGGCGTACGGCTTCACGGCGGATCTCGCGCGCCAGCTTTTCCTTGCCCTCCACCGTCAGCAGCTCCGCCGAGGTCTTGTGGGAGAGCACCAGCAGGACGTTGTTGCGGATGGCCGGCATGTAAGCCTTGAGCTGATCGGCAAAGTGCGGGTCCGCCACCTCCAGGGTGATGCCGACCTGCGCAAAACGGTCCACTTCCTTGTCCGCCAGATTGACGGTGAAAGGGTCCAGCGGCACGAACGTGGGCGGGGTGCCCGGCTTGGCATGGGCTGCCGCCGGAGCATGCGTCTCTTCAGCCGCGCCGCCTTCTTCATCGGCCGCGGCCGACTTCTTCTTCATCATCAGCAGGGCGCCCACGCCAGCCAGCACCAGCACCAGCACGATGGCGATGATGATGATCAGCTTCTTCTTGCCGCCGCCCTTGGCGGCGACCTCATTCCCTGCAGCAGCAGCAGTGGCCATGGGTGGGCTCCTGTAATCAGTCGGACATGCGGGCTCGCCAGGAGCCCCTCTACCGTCCATTGTGCGGCGACCGCGTCCGCGCCAAAACTGGAAAAGACAGGAAAAACAGCAGTTGGCGCTTGGACTGAGGACTTCGCACGCCCCGCCGGAACCCTCCCGGTCCGGCCAGACTGACGCTCAGGGATGCGCCGCCCCCCTCCGCCGTGCGGAAGGCAGCGGCGCGCGCTCAGGCGTACAGGTCCACCAGACCGCGCGGCGCCGTCCGGCGCTCGCTGCGGGCCACCGAGGTCAGGCCGTCATCGCCGCCCTTGCCGCCCAGACCACCGCGGCGTCCATCGCCGTCACGGTCGCTGCCGCGCCCGTCCTGGCCGTTGCCCGACTGGGTCTGCGCAAAGACGCCGCCACCGCTGAGGGTGATGCCCTGGTTCTGCAACGCCGCCGCCAGATCCGGCATGCTGCGCATCAGCACGTCACGGGTCTCGGCCTGGGCCGCATGGAAATTCACCTGCGCCTGCTGGCCGTCCAGCTGGATCTGGATGGCCACCGGCCCCATGTCCGCCGGATTCAGCTGCAGCTGCGCTTCATGGACACCGTCCTGGATCAGCAGGCTGACACTGGCCGACAGTTCCGGCGCGAAATCCGGGCTGTCCAGCGGCTGGGAGAGGGGGACCGAAGGCGCGTCCGCCGCACGCGGGGCGTCGGTGGCGCCCGCCGCGCCGGTGCCGTCCGCCTGCTGGGCCGCAGCCAGCAAGGCTTCAAAACTATGGCCCGGGCCGCCAGCGGCCGCGTGGTCGCCCAGCGCGATTTCCTTGCTGCCGCCTGCGAGGGCCTGCAGGCCTTCCAGCGCCTCGTCGGCGGGCTTTTTGCCGTCTGCGTCCGCCGCTGTGGCTTGCTGCAGCTCCTGCTGCAGGGCGTCATGCCCCGCTGCGCCGCCTGCATGGGCATGGCCACCTTTGCCATGGCCGGCCACTGCTGCGTGATCTTCACCCGTGCCGTCCACCAGGCCATCCGCCTTGCCTTGCGGACGCGCCTCGGCCGGCGCATCGCCTCGCAGCATCGCCAGCATCTGCTGGGCAGCGGCAGTGGGATCGCCGGCCGCCGGGGTGTCCTTGGCGTCCTGGTCATCCTGACCGGCCGTCGCCTCAGTGCCGTCGGTCTTGCCGCCGGCCTGGGAAGACTGGCTGTTGTCGGTCGCAGTGTTGCGTGCGCCCACCGGCCTGGCGGCAGCGTCGGCCGCATCGGCCTTCGCCTGGGCCGACGGAGCGGGTGTCTTGGGAGCGTCCGCCTGCTTGTTGGCCGCATTCCGGTTCAAGGCATTGCGGGCGTTGAGCTTGTTTTCTTCCTGCGCCGTGCCACTGGTGCCGTTGCCATTGCCATGACCCGCGCCATTGGCGGCCCGGTTCTGGGCTGCGCGCTGAGCGGCCTGGGCCGCGTTGCTCGACGCCGTCGCCACGTTCGGCGTCTGCGGAGACGCCATCGATGGGCCCGGCAGGGACGTCGACGCAAACGGGGTCTGCGGGGCCTGGGCCTTCAGGTGGGACGCACTCTGGTTCAGCAATTGAGAGAACGACGGCGCGGACGCGTTCGGCGCCGTCGCGGGCAAGGCCACGGCGCGGCCACTGTCCTTGCGGGTGCCGGCCGAGGGACCGCCAAGGCCGCTCAGGGCGCTGCTGCCCGCGGCACCGGAATGATTCAGGGGGATCTGGGACATGGACAGGGACCTCAGGCGACCAGACGGTTCAAAGGATTGCCGCCCCGAGCCGCGGCACGTGCCGCCTGCTCATCGGTCGTGCGCTGCTCCTGGCGCATCTGGGTGCGCAGGGCATCGGCACGGCGGCGCTCGATCAGCTTGCGCACGGACGCCACACGGAGCTCACGCTCCTGCAGCACCCGGCGAGCCGCGTCCAGACGTTGATCCGCAAAGTCGGCCACCCCGGCCTGCTGGCCGATGGCCTGGTCCAGCCGCCCGCCAAAGTTCTGATAACAACCCAGAATCTGGATGGTGGTGCGCTGGGCAAATTCCTGCTTCCAGCGGGACTGGTAGTCGCTGCGATATTGGCTCAGCTGGTCATGCTGCAGCCGCGCCGCCTGGGACCGCCGTTCAGCGTCCTGGAGGAAGCGCAGGGCTTCGTCGCGCTCAGCTTCCGCGCGCTCCAGCAGCACGGTCAGCGCTTGCAGGTTGGAACTACTCATTGGCTTACCTCGTCCACGGATTTCCACGTCTTTCACGTGGAATGAAGTGTGGCCGCCAACTGGTTCAGGCAATCCGCCAAAGAAGCGGGTGAATGCATGTCTTGTTGAAGCAATCGGACCATGTCGGCATGCAAGCGAACGGCGGCATCCAGTTCCGGATCGTGCCCTGCCTGATAGGCGCCGAGCTGAATAAGATCACGCGCTTTGTTGTATTTCGCGAGCAATTGCCGGAATCGCCGAGCAAGTTCAACATGACGACGGTCCGCCACGCTGGTCATGACCCGGGAAATCGATTTCTCCACGTCGATCGCGGGGTAATGCCCGCTCTCCGCGAGGTCCCGGCTGAGCACGATGTGCCCGTCCAGGATCCCCCGCGCAGCATCGGCGATCGGGTCCTGCTGGTCATCCCCCTCCGAGAGGACGGTATAGAAGGCGGTGATCGAGCCTTCACCCGCCAGACCGTTGCCGCTACGCTCCACCAGTTGCGGAAGCTTGGCAAAGCACGAAGGCGGGTAGCCTTTGGTGGCGGGCGGTTCGCCAATGGCCAAGGCAATCTCCCGCTGTGCCATCGCATAGCGGGTCAGTGAGTCCATCAGCAGCAGCACATGCTGGCCGCGATCCCGGAAATGCTCGGCAATGGCGGTGGCGTAGCTCGCGCCCTGCATGCGCAGCAGCGGCGGCGCGTCAGCCGGGGCCGCCACCACGACCGACCGGCGCAGGCCCTCTTCACCGAGGATGTCCTCGATGAATTCCTTCACCTCCCGGCCGCGTTCACCGATCAGCCCGACGACGATCACATCGGCCTGGGTGTAGCGGGCCATCATGCCCAGCAGCACCGATTTACCGACGCCGGTACCGGCAAACAGGCCCAGCCGCTGGCCACGGCCCACGGTGAGCAGCGAATTGATGGCGCGCACGCCGGTATCCAGCGGCCGACGCACCGGGTCGCGATCCATCGCATTGATGGACCGGCGCACCATCGGTTCGTCCCGCACCTGCTGCAGCGGGCCGCCGCGATCCAGCGGATGTCCCTGGGGATCGACCACGCGACCCAGCAGCCCGTCGCCCATCGGCAGGTGCAGGCCGCGGTCTTCATCCCGGCGCCAGGGGTGGCGCTCTTCGCCGAGCGCCGGTCCATGCAGGGCCGCCGGACGCGGCAGCACCATCGCACCGCTGGCCAGGCCGTGGATTTCGTCGGTGGGCATCAGATAGGCCCGGTCCCCCGAAAAGCCGACCACTTCGGCCTGCACCGGCCGCTGGCCGCGGCGAGGCTGGGCGGCGGAGGAGGGCATGTGGATCTCGCACACCGAGCCCACCGGGACCTTCACACCGGTCGCCTCCAGCACCAGGCCGGCCACCCGCACCAGCTTGCCTTGCGGCTCCAGCGAGGGAGCGTTGGTGGAAAAGTTCTGCAGGTCGCGGAAGTACTGCTGCCAGCGGTCGGTACGGGTGCTCATGGGCGACCTCAGGCCGGCGTGTCGTCGTCGAAGCGACTCTGGTCGAAGCGGCTGGCTTCAAATCGGCTCGGTTCAAATCGACCTGGCTCCGTGCGATTCGACTCCCCGCGACCCGACTCCATGCGACCGGCGTCCCGTCCGCCCAAAGGCTCGCGGTCCAGATCCTCCCGCAGCATCTCGTGCAGCGGAGGCCGGGGCTCGGGGCGTGCGTCGGGGCGCCCCTCATGGGCGGGCGCAGGCGGGCGGCCGCGGGGCGCGTCTGCGTCCGAACCCGAACGGCGGTCTTCCCACACAGACGCCTGCCCGATCGTGCTCACCGCCGCCTGCCAGCGGGCCGGCAAGGTGGCATCCACGCTGCAGATGTCGGCATCGACCTTGCAGCCGCCCCGGGCGATGCTGGGGTCTGGAATCACCTGGGTCTCGCGGGCGCGCAACTCTTCGCCGGCGCCATCCAGCACCAGCGGCAGATCGTCCGGATGCACCCGCATGCGCACATGGCGGGCATTGATCAGCAACGCCTCGACCGTGTCGTGCGCCACCTTGGCAATCAGTTCGGGGTGGGTGCGAAGCTCATTGCGCACCACCTGCCGCGCCAGTTCCACCGCGGTGCGGGCCAGCGAGTCCGCCATGTCCCGCTCCAGGCTCTGCAGGTCGGCATCAAAGCTGGTCACCAGCGCACCGACCTGGGCGCTGATCTGCTTGGCAAAACTCTGTTTGAAGGCATCCAGTGCGGCCATGCCGTCCCGGTAGCCGTCCTGGTAGCCCGACTGCCGGGCCGCCTGCAGCAATTCGTCGATGCTGGGCGCGGGCGGCGGCGGGGGCGCGGGCGGCTCCACCGGCGGCGGCGCGCTCACCGGCGGGCGGCGCGGCGCGGCACCACCGTCCAGCGAGCCCGGATTCCAGGCGGCAAAACCGGAGAGTTCCTCCCGCGGAATGATGCGGCTGTAGCTGGTGCCACGCGGCTGATCGCCTTCCGGGCGGGTGGGCGGCGGCACTTGGCGGGGCGGGCGGTTGACCATGAGAATGAACTGTCCTGACTGCGACCCGTAAGCCTATTACAGGAATTGGTCGTCGCCGCCACCGGCCAGCACGATTTGTCCTTCGTCCACCAGACGCCGTACGACCTTGAGGATTTCCTTCTGCTCGGCTTCCACCTCCGACAGGCGCACCGGTCCGCGCGATTCCAGGTCTTCGCGCAGCGTTTCGGCGGCCCGGCTGGACATGTTGCGGAAGATCTTCTCGCGCAGTTCCGGCCCGGCGCCCTTGAGGGCCACGATGAGCGATTCGGACTGCACTTCCTTGAGGATGGCCTGGATGCCACGATCGTCGATCTTGTCCATATCGTCGAAGGTGAACATGTTGTCCATGATCTTCTGGGCGAGGTCGGAGTCGGCTTCGCGGATGTAGTCCAGCACCGACGCCTCGACGCTGGAACCCATCATGTTGATGATTTCCGCCGCCGTCTTCACGCCACCCAGGTTGGACTTCTTCATGCGTTCGCCGCCGGCCAGGATCTGGCCCATCACCTCATTGAGGTCCTTCAGCGCCATTGGCTGAATGCCGTCCAGCGTGGCAATGCGGATCAGCACTTCATTGCGCTGACGTTCGGTGAAGACGCGCAGCACCGAGCTGCTCTGGTCAAAGTCCAGATGGGACAGGATGGCCGCCACGATCTGCGGGTGTTCATTGCGCAGCAGCTCGGCCACCGAGCCGGGGTCCATCCACTTCAGGCTTTCGATGGACGACACATCCGACCCCTGCAGGATGCGGTCCAGCAGCAGGTTGGCCTTGTCTTCGCCCAGCGCCTTGCGCAGCACCGAGCGTACATATTCGTCGGTGTCAGATACCAGCGTGCTCTGGGTCTCGGCCACCTTGTCGAAGCGTTCCAGCACCGACTCGACCCGGTCGCGCGGGACGACCTTCATCTTGGCGATGGTTTCGCCCAGCTTCTGCACTTCCTTGGGGGCCAGATGCTTGAAGACCTCGGAGGCCTCCTCCTCGCCCAGGGACATGAGCAGGATGGCTGCGTCTTCTACGCCTTTGTCGTCCATGTCGGGTCTCGCTTGGATCTCGTGATGCGGTGGGGAATGGGATCGGTGGAAAGGGCCCTGGGCGCGTCAGCGCTTGGCCGTCTCCAGCTCTTCCCCGTTCACCCAGGCCCGCATGATGTTGGCCACGGCCACCGGATTGTCTCTCGCCAACTGGCGGGCACGCTCGAGTTTGTCGTTGGAGATAGGGGCTTCCAGGGCCGGCAGGCCGCCCGGGCCGGCCGCCAGGGCCAGTTGCTCGTTCTCGATGACGCTCAGCTCGGTCGCGTTGGCGGCTTCCGCGTCTTCCTTCGGCGGCGGGGGCGGGAAGGCTGCCTTCAGCGCCGGACGGACCAGGCCGAAGACTGCAATCAGCGCCACCAGCACCAGGGCAGCCGGGATGGCGGCATCACGGGCCACGTCACGCAGCCAGGGCTGGCGCCACAGCGGCAGGTCGGCCGGTTCGTTCTTGTCCGCCACAAACGGCGCGCTGATCACCTTGACCGAATCGCCACGGTCCTGGGAGAAGCCCATGGCTTCCTTCACCAGGCTGTCGAGCTTCTGCAGTTCGGCATCGGACAGCGGCTGGCTGCTGGTCTTGCCCTTGGCATCGGTCACCGTCTTCTGGTTGATCACCACGGCCGCATTGAGGCGGCGCACCTGGCCAATCGCATTGCGGGTCACCCGCACGGTGCGATCGACTTCGAATTCGGTGCCGTTCACGCGACGGGTGTTCTGCGCGCCGCCGCTGGTGCCGGCCGGTTGCAGCTGCTGGGCCTGGCCGTTGATCGGCGCGGCGGCCTGCGGCGGCACCTGGTTGGTGGTGGCGCCCGGCACACCGGTGGGCACCGCCGGGGTGCTGCCGATCTGCTCCTCGGAATTCATGCGGCGCACCGAGCTCTGGGTGTTGGGCCCCTGGTTCGGCTTGAACTCCTCGGCGGTCGATTCCACCTGGTTGAAGTCCACGTCCGCCGTCACGGTGGAGCGCAGGTTGTCGCGGCCCACCACCGGTTCCAGCAACTCCGCGATGCGCTTGTTCAGGTTGTTCTCGACCTGCTGCTTGTAAAGCAGCTGCTGGCTGTCCAGCCCGGTGCCGTTGTTGTCGTTGTTGTTGGAGAGCAGGGTGCCGGTGCTGTCCAGCACGCTGACGGCTTTGGGATTGAGTTCGGGCACCGAGGACGAGACCAGATGCACGATGCCGGCGATCTGGTTGCGGTCCAGGGTGTGGCCACCGCGCAGGGTCAGCATGACCGAGGCGCTGGGCTTTTGCTGCTCCCGGAAGAAGCCGTTCTGCTGCGGAATGGCCAGATGCACCCGGGCATCGGCCACATCCGCCATGGCGGTGATGGTGCGGGTGAGTTCCCCTTCCAGGCCGCGCTGGAAGTTCAGCCGTTCATTGAACTGGGTCTGGCCGATGGACTGCTTGTCCATCAGCTCGAAGCCGACGATGCCGCCCTTGGGCAGCCCCTGGGACGCCAGCTTCATGCGCAGGTCATACACCTGGTTCGCCGGAACCATGATGGTGCCGCCCGGCTCATTGCGGTAGGCCACATTCATCTGCGCCAGCTGGGCGATGACGGCACCGCCGTCTTTATCCGACAGACCGGAGAACAGCGGGCGGTAATCTCCCTTGCTGGTCATCATGGTCATCGCCACGATGACGGCCAGCAGGGCGGCCAGGCCGCCGCCGAGCATCAGCTTGCTTTTGGTGGGCATCGCGGCCAGGCGGGCCGGGAAGCTCTGGGGAGCTCCAGGCTTCACCTCGGCGGGGAGTCCGGCGGCAGGGCTCAGGGCGTTGTCCATGGGGCGGGTCGGTCGGCGTAAGTGGGTCGGGCATCGCACGGCCAGGGAGACTCCAGGCCGCAGTCGAAATTATTCGCAAGACTGGCCTCAAGAATGCGGGAAACAGGCCGAAGAAGGCCCCCTTGTTCCGCTCTTGCAGGGGCGAGGGAGTGTCTACAGTCCAGTCCGTGGACCTCAAACTTCAACCCTTCAATTTCGCCAGCGCGGTGGCCCGTGCCGGTCTGACCCCTCAGGGGCAGCCGGTGGCCAAGCCCGCGTCCGGGACGAACTTCGCCGATGCGATGAGTTCGGCATTGAAGTCCGTCAGCAACCAGCAGAACGAGGCATCACGCCTGCAGCGGGAAGTCCAGCTGGACAATCCGACCGTCAGCCTGGAAGAGACCATGATCGCCATGCAGAAGGCCCAGATCGGCTTTCAGGCGACCCTGCAGGTGCGCAACCGCCTGGTCTCGGCTTACTCCGAAGTCATGAACATGCAGGTGTGAGCCCGCGCTCCCCTGAACGCTGGTGCCGGCTGAGGATCAGCCCGGGCGCTTGAGCATCCGCTCGCGCTTCTGCGCCTGGTCGATGAACAGCTGCAGCGCCCGCGAGGCCGTGGGCGCCAGCGATACAAAGGCGCAGCCCAGCTGGTGCGGCGCCTGGTCTTCACCCGGTGTGACATGTTGCACACGCAGCAGGGTGGCAAAGCTCACTTCCCGTTCCAGCTCCAGCGTGCCGGACAGTTCCGTGCCCGCCACCGGGGTCGGGGGCATTTGTCCGGTCAAGCCGGCCGCCGCCACTTGCGGCCATTGCAGGGCCAGTCCGCCGCTGCTCACATTGAGCACCCGCAGGCGCAGGCCCTCGGGCTGGGTCAGACGCAAGGCCGGATACATCTGGCCGGGCGACTGCACCCGGTAGGCCTGACGGCGCTGGAAGCGGAAGAGGCGCGCCGGCAAAGCTGCGCGCAGCACCGTGCCACCGGCGCCGCGCACGGCCACCAGACCGGAGACCTCGAAGGCCAGCTTGATGCGGTCGAGGTAGGCCATGGCATGGACTTCCGGGCTGGACAGGACCGCCTCGGTGACGGCCGCATCCACCGGCATTTCCAGGCTCAGCACCCCATGCGCCGGATCCACCGCCATCACGACGGTGTGGAGCAAGGCCCCGTCCGGCGTGCTCAATTGCACACGGGCCTGGGCCTGCATCAATTCCCGCAGCCAGCTCTGGACTTCGCCGGGCGCGTCCAGGCGGTAGTCGTCGGCGCCGTCCAGGTCGTCAGAGGGACCTGGGGCGGTCGAGGGGTCCGGGGTGCGATCGTTCAAGGTGAAGGGCTCGGGTCGCTGCCAATCCAGGGGCGGGAGACCGCGCGGCTCAGTGAACCGTCTTGGACTTGCCCTTCATCAGGTGATCCAGGTCTTCCAGCCAGGGTTCGGCCAGATGACGGATCTCGGCGTCATTCAGCAGGATGCGCTGCATGATGCGGCTCTTGAGCTGCGACTCCTCCGCGCCCAGCTGCTGCTGGCTGGCGGCATGCTTGAGCTGCGAAATCAGCAGCACGCAGGCGCCTTCAAGCTTGACGACTTCATCCCAGTTGCCGGTGCGAGCGGCGTTGAGCATGTCGGCGCTGGCCTGTTCAATGGCTTCGTAGTAGCTCAGGAGATGAGTATTCATGGTCGTCGTCGGGGCGGAAGAGGCCGGGGCGGCGGAATGCGTCTTGGCGGCGAAAGGCTTGGTCATGGTCGAGCTCGTATCTTGACGTTCGGGATGACAGCCGACCTTCAGGCGGCAACGCGTTGTTCGTTCTGAGCCGGGGCGATGCTGGCCCAGGCTTCACGAATGGGCTGCATCAGACGTTGGCACTCTTCCACCGCAGCGAGATCGCTGTGCAGATTGGCGTAGGTCAGGCGCATGCTCATGTAGGCGTAGAGGTCACGCAGGTCGTTCGCCAGTGTGCCGGCGGCGGGATTCAGCGCAGCCTTGAGGCCTTCGTCCAGGATGCGAACGGCCTTGCTCAGCGCGCGGCCCTTCGCTTCAACATTCCCGGCACGAATCGCTCCCAGACTCTGGGTCATGGCGTCGTTGGCGCCGTCCAGCAGGAGCTGCACCAGCCGGTGCGGCGAGGCCTGCAGCACATCGGTTTCCACGCCGACGCGGTTGTACATGTTGCTCGCGCGCTGGCCGTGGGAAGCAAAGGGAGAGGAGTTTCCGTACATGATGTGCTGCGGGGTTGTCGTAGTGCTTGTTTTAGTTTTCGGCTCTCACGCGGCTAACTTGAGCCGACCCTCGCCAGGATTAATGCAGGAATTTTGCGGTATTTCACAAAAACAAAAGCCTCCGTGAGGAGGCTTCAGGGCGCGTTATTCAAAGCGCCGCAAAAGACGCGCTTTTTCAGCTGCTGCTGTTGAGCATGCTGGTGATCTTGCTGACATAGCTGGACATGTCGTTCAGCTTGGCCATCTGGGTGTCCAGCGCGGTGTACTGAGCACGCAGGCGCTTTTCATAAGAGGCCGAGCGGTCGGTCAATTCATCGACCCGCTTGTTGTTGGAGGTGACGCGGGACTGCAGGCCGGCGGTCCGGGTCGTGATGGCGCCGTCCATGCCGGTGACCTGGTCCGCCAGCGCCCGCCATTTGGTGGCGATGCCGTTGTTGGCGGCATTGGTGCTGTCCACGCCCATGAACAGCTGCTTGAGGTCGCTGACGTGGCCCAGCGCGCTGCTCAGCTTGGTGTCATCCACCGTGATCGTGCCAGCGGTGCCGATGTTGAGGCCCAGGTCGGCGAGGCGGGCGTACGAGCCGCCCAGCGTGCTGCCGCCGGAGGTGATGTTGCGCAGTTGCGATTGCAGATTCACCGCGGTGCTGTCGCCCTGCAGGGCGCCGGCCGCCTTGCTGGTCTGGTCGTACTTGGTGTTGTCGCGCAGCAGGTTCATCAGGCTGTTGTAGGCCGTGACGAAGTCGGTGATGTTCTTCTTGATGCTGTCCTTGTCCTGGCCGACGGTGACGGTGAGGTCGCCCTTCTTCAGGATGTTGATGCTCAAGCCATCGACCGCGTTCTCGATGGTGTTGGTGGACGAGACGATGTCGATGTTGTTGATCTTGACCTTGGCGTCCTGCGCGGCGGCATTCTGCGTCATCGAGCTGATGCTGGCAGACGGGTCATAGGCGAGGGCGGACAGGCCGGACGCATCGCCGTTGTTGCCGTCCGCATCCGCAGTCGAGATCCGGAATCCATTGACTTCGCCGGTGGCGGCGGAACGGACCACCAGCCGGCTGCCGGTGGCATCGGTCACGACGGAGGCGAGCACGCCGGAGCTGGACGAATTGATCTTGTCGCGCACGCTGGCCAGCGTGTCGGTGGCGCTGACGGTGATGTTCACCGCCGTGGCGCCGCTCTTGCTGGTGAAGGAGGGGGGCGTGCCGGTGCCCCACTGGCCCAGCTCGATGGTCATGGTGCCGGCGCCCACCGGTGCGGTGCTCGAGGTGGCCTGGCTGACCACGCTCTGGGCCGAGGCCAGCTGGCCGACCGAGACGGTGTAGCTGCCCGCCCCACTGCCGGAGCCGGCGGTGACGGTGGCCATGGTGGTGTCCGAGGAGGTGGCGGTCAGGGCGGCCCAGTTGGCGGGCGTGGAGAGCTTGCTGGCTGCGTCCCGCATCGCGCTGAAGGCGCTCTGGATCTTGCCGTACGCTGAAATCTGGGTCTTGAGGGTGTCGGTGCGGCCCTGCAGATCGGTGATCGGCTGCTGCTCGACGGCGACCAGCTTGGAGATGATGCTCTCAACGGGCAGCCCGCTGCCTGAGCCGATGGAGGAGATGGTGGCCATGGTTCGACTCCTGGGTCCCGCCAGATAGGTGGATCAGTACATCCGCCGGTCAGGCAAGCGCAATGGACGACAGGGCCCCGGATGAGGCCCTGTCCACAGTATCGGCACGCCAGGCGTCCGACTTGAGGGAATATTTCGCGTCTTTAGGACGCGAATCAACCCTTCAACAGGGACAGGACCTGCTGCGGCAGCTGGTTGGCCTGGGCCACCATCGCATTGCCGGCCTGCTGCAGGATCTGCGCCCGGCTGAGGTTGGACGTTTCCTGGGCAAAGTCCGCATCCATGATCCGGCTGCGGGCGGCGGTCTGGTTTTCGTAGGCTACCTGCAGGTTGGAGATCACGGCATCGAAGCGGTTCTGGGTCGCACCCAGCACGGCGCGCTGGGAGTTGACCGAGTCCAGCGCGGCGTCGATGTTGGCCACGACGGTGGCGATCGCGGCCGGGTCGGCGGTGTTGTCGATCACGGCACGCCCGGCGCCGTTGATGTCGGTACCCGCGACGGACGTGATGGCCGGGTCCTGGGTCATGTTCGGCGTGGTGACGGTGATTTCGTCATTCGCCGTGGTGTTCGGACCCACCTGGAAGGTCTGCGGCGTGGCCGCATCCGCACCCAGGATGTATTTGCCGTTGAAGGTGGTGCCGCCCAGCACGCGCTGCATTTCCTTGGCCAGCTCGCCGAATTCCTTGTCGAGGGAATCCTTGTCGCTGTTGGCGTTGGTGGCGTTGCGGGCCTGGATGGCCAGTTCACGCATCCGCTGCAGCGAGTCGGCCACCTTGCCCAGCGCGCCTTCAGCGGTCTGCGCCAGCGAGATGCCGTCGTTCGAGTTGCGGATGGCGACGCTCATGCCGCGGGCCTGAGCGTTCATGCGTTCTGCGATGGCCAGGCCGGCGGCATCATCCTTTGCGGAGTTCACCCGCAGGCCCGACGACAGCCGTTGCATCGAGGTCGCCAGTGACGACTGCGAGCTGTTCAGATTGCGTTGCGCGTTGAGCGAAGCAATGTTGGTGTTGATGGTCTGTGGCATTGATGCACTCCTGCGGAGATCCTTGTCCTGGCTTTAGATCCTGACGGTGATCGTGGTTGACGCTGTCGTTCCCGACCTCGCCTGCCGACCCCCACCTCGCCCCTCGGCGCTCTGGATGGATCTGCCGGTTGGACCGGTGGTCGAGCCCGTCAAAGTGGAGGCTCGATGGATCTCATTGTGGAGAATGTGTCGGGTGCATGAAGCCGCGATAAAGGGGTGAAAGACCGATCAAATGAAAAGAAGGCCCCGCGGCCATCCCCAGGGCGGGGAGGGCGGCGGGGCCTTCGGTGCAACGGCGCTGGCGCCGGCTTTCGCGAGGCTGGGCGGGGCTGGCGCCCCGGGGAAGCGGGCTGGGCCTGAGGCCCGGCGGCGACTGCGGCTCGATCAGCTGCGCAGGAGGGACAGCACCTGCTGCGGCAGCTGGTTGGCCTGGGCCACCATGGTGTTGCCGGCCTGTTGCAGGATCTGCGCACGGCTGAGGTTGGCGGTTTCGGCCGCGAAGTCGGCATCCATGATCCGGCTGCGAGCGGCGGTCTGGTTTTCGACCGAGATCTGCAGGTTGGAGATGATGGCGTCGAAGCGGTTCTGCGAAGCGCCCAGGACAGCGCGCTGGCCGCTCACGGTCTTGATGGCGGCATCGATGTTGTCGATGACGGTCGCCAGCGTGGCCGGGGTGGACGCGTTGTCGATGGTGCCGCCGGTCACCGAGGTGATGGTGGCATCTTGGGTGAGGTCGGTGGTGACGACGTCCACCGAGTCGTTGGCCGTCGTGTTGGCACCGATCTGGAAGGTCTGGGTGCCGGCATCGGCGGCGAGGATGGCCTTGCCGTTGAAGGTGGTGCCACCCAGCACACGACCGATTTCTTCACCCAGCTGGGCGTATTCGCGGCCGATGGAGTCCAGGTCGGACGTGGTGTTGGTGGCGTTGCGGGCCTGGACGGCCAGTTCACGCATGCGCTGCAGGGAGTCACCGACCTTGGAGAGGGCACCTTCCGCCGTTTGCGAGAGGGAGATGCCGTCGTTGGCGTTGCGAACCGCGACGTTCATGCCGCGCACCTGGGCGTTCATGCGTTCGGCGATGGCCAGACCGGCGGCGTCGTCCTTCGCGGAGTTGACGCGCATACCGGAGGACAGGCGCTGCATGGAAGTCGCCAGAGACGACTGCGACGAGCTGAGGTTGCGCTGAGCGTTCAGGGAAGCCAGGTTGGTGTTGATGATCTGAGCCATGATCAAAATCCTTTCAGTTGCGTAGACCTTGTCGGTCCGTGTCGGATGAAACTTGTCCGACGGGGCCGGACCACGAGGTCCTTGCTAGACATTGCGGACCCGTTGAACCTGTTATCGGGTCGGGGCTGAAAAGACTTGAGGGGGAAAATTCGGGCCGGGGTGTAACGGCGCGCCCAGGATGTGAATTCATGGGCGTTTGGAGGGGGTTGTCGGAGAAATGGGGGGTGAATCCCTGGCCTTTCTTCGATTCAACCGGGGGCGTGGGGCGCCCGGAGTGGACAGGTTACCGAGGCCCTCCAGGCGCGTGGCAGGCGAGGGCGGGAAGGACGCGGTCCCGGTGAGAACCCCGGCAGCGCCACCGATGTCTAGGGCAGCAGCGCAGGGCTCTCCGGTGCTCCCACCGGGACGGACGTTTTCCTCTTCCTCTTTTTGTTCTCTGTCTTCAATGCGTTGGGCGGGCTGGATGGAGCAAGACTGAGGACTGAATGAAGTCGTTTTTAGACCGAGGCCTGCGCTCCGAAGTCGCCGTCCTGGGACCCGTTTGCTTCATGGCCCGGGCCAGTGGCCCGGGCGTTCGGTAGGCTCAAACAGTCCACCGGACTGTTTGAGTCCGACCTCACTATTCCTGTCCGGCTCCGCCGGCCATTCCCTTCTTTACTTCCGCAAACGGGCCCCAGTCCGGCTCATTCTTCGGATCAGTGGGCCTGCCACGGTTGTCTTCTCTTCATTCATTACCTGCGAGGTCCGCGTGTGACCCCGTCCTGCCACGGGCAGTGCGCTGGCAGGCCGCAACTTCCCTCATCAAGACCTTCCGGCCTCCATCAGGCAGCGCGCCTCGCTCCGGCCAGAGCCGTAGCAGGGCATTCAATCAAAGACCGGCTTCATTCAAAGACCGGGCAGACGCTCATTGAGAGCAAGCGTCCGCCCCGTCTCTGTCGCCACAGACGTTCGCCGCACCCCGCAAGCCGGGCACTACTCCATCCATCGCACAGGTCGATGCACTTGCGGGGGCGGGGAACACCGTACGTTGTGGCGCAGGGTGTGGCCGCAGGGGCGCCGTCGCAGGCGCAGCCAGGCCCGGAAGATCCAGGCGAGGCGCGGGCTGCGAAGGAGAGGGCCGAGGCCCCGTCCTTCATCCGGCGCTTGCGGTCGGGCCGATCAGCGCAGCAGGGCCAGCACTTGCTGGGGAGCCTGGTTCGCCTGGGCGATCATGGCGTTGCCAGCCTGTTGCAGGATCTGCGCACGGCTCAGGTTCGCGGTCTCAGACGCGAAGTCCGCATCCATGATCCGGCTGCGAGCCGCCGTCTGGTTCTCCACCGAGATCTGCAGGTTGGAGATGATGGCGTCGAAACGGTTCTGCGAAGCACCCAGCTTGGAACGCTCACCCGACACGGTCTTGATGGCCGAGTCAATGTTGTCGATCACCGTGGCCAGGTCGGACGTGGTGGACGCGTTGGTGATGGCGCCGCCGGTCACCGCAGTGATGGTGGTGTCGGTCGTCATGTTGGTCGTGACCACGTCCACCGAGTCATTCGACGTCGTGTTGGCGCCGATCTGGAAAGTCTGGGTGCCAGCGTCCGTCGCCAGAATGGCGCGGCCGTTGAAGGTGGTGCCGCCCAGCACGCGCTGGATTTCAGAACCCAGCTGCGCATATTCCTGACCGATCGAATCCAGGTCAGACGTGGTGTTGGTGGCGTTACGGGCCTGCACCGCCAGTTCACGCATACGCTGCAGCGAGTCACCCACCTTGGACAGCGCGCCTTCAGCCGTTTGCGACAGCGAGATGCCGTCGTTGGCATTGCGCTGGGCCACGTTCATGCCGCGCATCTGCGCTTGCATGCGGTCCGCAATCGCCAGACCGGCAGCGTCGTCCTTGGCGGAGTTGACGCGCAGGCCGGAAGACAGGCGCTGCATCGAAACAGCCAACGAGCTCTGGCTGGTAGAGGTATTGCGCTGAGCGTTCAGCGACAGCAGGTTGGTGTTGATGACTTGGGCCATGTTTTGCTCCTAACAGCAATCTAGAAATACATACCGGCAAAAGTGCCGAACCACACAGGAGTTGTGCCAGTCCGGCGCTAGTCAACCCATCTCGCCCCCGCCCCTCCCTGGGGCCTGGACGCCTGGCCTTCTAACCGGACGACGTGTCTGCAAGCAGACCCGTTGTTTTGGTTGTCGGCACAGTCGCCATAGAACTTGAGGGCTGTTTGTCAAGACACCTGAAAACTTGAAAAGAGGGTCTGACAACAGGCTTTTCTGCGTTTGACTTTTGGCGGGAGCTTCGCCCCTGCCGCCAGTCAATGCGACGGACACACCTGATTAACGGCATCCGCGCCCGGCAATGAAGGGATTGGCCGGTGATTCCGCCGCTTTTCGTGTGCTTGATCACAAGAGCCTCCCCCTAAAGTCCTTCCCAGCGTTGCCGAGCCCGGTGGCGCACCCCGTCACCCTGGGGATGCCATCACCGCGATGTGCGGTAGTTGTCATGTCCCAGTGATCCTTGCTGACCCACATGGAGAGGTCTATGCCGCTGCACACCGCCCAATCCGCGAACCCGACGATCGGCCAGGCACGGTCCGCCGCGTCCATCGTGTCCACCCCGTCGACCGACGGCGTGAGCCGCATTCAGCCCGGTTCCCACGAAGCCATGCTGTTGCTGGCCCAGGCCCGCAATGCCGCGTTCGAACAGGCCGCACTGGGCCGCCTCGGTGAAGGGGTGAACCTTCTGTGCAATGCACTGGAAATCGAACCGACCAGCGTGGACCTGATGTCTGACGTGGCCGCGCTGCTGCTCTCGGCCGGTCAGCTGGCCGATGCCGCGCTGTATGCCCATCAGGCCATCCAGATCCAGCCGCAGCACGCCCCCAGCCTCTATACGCTGGCCTTTGCGCTGTCCGGTCTGGGTGAAGTGAAGGCCGCCATCGAAGTGCTGACCACCCTGTGCCAGGGTGAAGCCGCCGAGATGCTCAAGCGCGAAACCCCGGAGCTGGCTCCGCTGGTGGCCACCGAACTGCGTCGCCTGCAGATGACCTGAGGGCGCCGTGTGACAAAGTGCCGCTTTGACGGGCCCTCAGGGCTCGCAGGCGGCCGATCCGGGCGGTGAGACGCCACGGCCGGTGTCACCCGCTGACGTATTTTTGTGATCCGCCGTCGTGCGGATCGCGCTCAGGCGCCAAGCCTGGCGCACCGGCCCCGACAGGGGGCCCTCGACTGACTGACGTCCGCCAGCCTCTGCGCGCGACGTGTCAGCCACGCTGGAAGTCCCAGCCCACCGGGCTTGCGCGCACTTCCGATGCGGTCGCCAGCGTGACCGGTCTCCCCTGGACTGTCTGCCGCGCCTGTCAGCGTGTAGGAAGTGCGCTGACACGCCGGTCGGCGCGTTCCCTAGCTCGCATCTGGTGTCACCCTGATGTTGTCGGCCTCGATGAATCCGCAGAATTCAATCCAACGCAGCCACAACGCCCCCCAGGAGAGCCCCATGAATGCAGACCAGATCCTCGCCGAGATTCGCGAAGCCAACCTGTCCTATCTGATGCTGGCGCAGAGCCTCATTCGCACGGACCGCGAACAGGCGCTGTTCCGCCTGGGCATCTCGGAAGACACCGCCATCCTGCTCACCACCCTGAGCCCCGCCCAGATGATGAAGATGGCCGCCAGCAACACGCTGCTGTGCCGCTTCCGCATGGACGACGATCTGGTCTGGAACCTGCTGACCAGCCACGGCAAGCCGGCTGCGAACGATTCGGTCTCCCGCCTGCACGCTTCGATCCTGATGGCCGGTCGCCATCACGAAGCCGCCTGATCGAACGTCGCCCCGTCCCCTGAATTCCAGTTCCGAGAGGTTTCCCATGCGCACCAAGTCCATCCTGACCGAAGCCAAGCAGATCGAACGCGCCGTGACGCTGATCAACCTTGGCGCTCGCCTGCAGGTGCTGGAGTCGGAAACCGATCTGAGCTATGAGCGTTTGCTGCGTCTGTACAAGGAAGTCTCGGGCAAGAGCCCGAGCAAGGGCCAACTGCCGTTCTCGACCGATTGGTTCATGAGCTGGCAACCCAACATCCATGCGAGCCTGTTCATGAACATTCATGAATACCTGAACAAGGTGGCCGAGATGGACGAGATCGACACCGTGATCAAGGCCTACCAGCTCTACCAGGAGCACACCCAGGCCCAGAACCTGGAGTCGCTGCTGTCGGTGACCCGCGCCTGGCGCCTCGTCAAGTTCGTGGACAACGGCATGCTGACGCTGACCAAGTGCAGCAAGTGCCACGGTCACTTTGTCACCCACCCCCACGAAGTGGCCAAGCACTATGTGTGTGGCCTGTGCAACCCGCCGGCACGTGCGGGTAAGGGCAAGGCCGCTGGCGGTCTGCAATTGAACTGATACGGTCGCTTCATGTCCACCCGTTGGCGTACCTGCCTGGTCGTCATCGCCAGGAATGAGGCCGCCCACATCGGGCGGCTGCTGGACAGTGTCCGCCCGTGGTTGGACGACATGCTGGTGCTGGACACCGGCTCGACCGACGACACCGCCGTGCGCGCCGCGCAGGCGGGTGCCCGCGTGGCCCATGCGCCGTGGCCGGATGACTTCGCTCAGGCGCGCAACACCGCGCTCGATCTTGCGAACGCCGATTGGCATCTGGTGCTGGACGCCGATGAATGGCTGATCAGCGGCGGGGAAGCGCTGGAGGCCCTGCGTCAAACCGCGCCCGATTTCGTCGGCACCGTCGCGCTGGAGGACCACTTCGACGACGGGGTGGCCCACACGCGCCTGAGTCGTCTGTTGCCGGGCGACGTGCGTTATGCCGGGCGCATCCATGAGCAGCCGGTGCATCAACGGCCGGTGTACGCCGTACCTCTCCATATCGGTCACGATGGCTACCTCAGTGCGCGTCTGCGCGACAAGGCAGGACGCAATCGTCGCCTTCTGGAGGCCGCCATCGCGGATCAGCCTGCCAGCGCCTACCTCTGGTATCAGCTTGGCAAAGACTGCTCGGTGTACAACAACTATGCCGAGGCCGAAGACGCCTTCGCGAACTGCGCAGGGTTGCTCCCCAGTGACGCGTGGCCGATGTGCAATGCCGAGGACGGCGCAGCCGGTGCTCACCCCGCGCCCGCTACAGCCCCCGCCTGGTGGCCCGATCTGGTCGCACGTCGGCTCTTCGGCCTCAAGCGGCTGGGTCGCCATGCGGACGGCGTCGTGTTCGCGGACGGCCAGCTGGCCATTTGCGAGTCCTCACCCGATGTGTTCTTCGCGCTCGGAGACCTGCTGCTCGACTGGGCGGCCGAGGATCCGGGCCAGGCCGACGTCCTGCTGCCGATGATGGAGGACGCCTGGCGGCGCTGTCTGCTGCTGGGTGAGCAGCCGGACCAACCGGGCGCGGTCGCCGGCCGCGGCAGTTACCTTGCGGCGCACAACCTGGCGCTGGTCCTGGAAGGGACGGGGAGGGCGGAAGAGGCCCAGGCACTGCGGGAGCAGTTTCCAGCGCCTCGTTCGTGACGTGATTGGCAGAAAAGCAGGGTCCCCATGGCGCTGATCTGGCAGCTTGTAGGAAGTTCCCTGACACCGCCGTCGTCCTGCGCCCTAAGAAAGGCATAGAAGCCCCCTGATGTCGGCTTTGTTTCTCGTTCTCTACAGTTCAACCCATGCCGCGACGTCACCACGACGACGCAACAGACGGCCCCCAACACAGACCTGAGGTAAACGAGATGAACGCTGACCAGATCCTCGCTGAAATCCGCGAAGCCAACCTGTCCTACCTGATGCTGGCGCAGAGCCTCATCCGCTCGGACCGCGAGCAGGCCCTGTTCCGCCTGGGCATCTCCGAAGAAACGGCCACGCTGCTGAACACCCTGAGCCCCGCTCAGATGATGAAGGTCGCTGCCGGCAACACGCTGCTGTGCCGCTTCCGCATGGACGACGACCTGGTCTGGGGCCTGCTGACCAGCCACGGCAAGCCTGCCGCGAACGAATCGGTCTCCCGCCTGCACGCTTCGATTCTGATGGCCGGTCGCCATCACGAAGCGGCCTGATCGACCGTCGCCCCGTTCCCTGAATTCCCCAGTTCCGAGAGGTTTCCCATGCGCACCAAGTCCATCCTGACCGAAGCCAAGCAGATCGAACGCGCCGTGACGCTGATCAACCTTGGCGCTCGCCTGCAGGTGCTGGAGTCGGAAACCGATCTGAGCTATGAGCGTTTGCTGCGTCTGTACAAGGAAGTCTCGGGCAAGAGCCCGAGCAAGGGCCAACTGCCGTTCTCGACCGATTGGTTCATGAGCTGGCAACCCAACATCCATGCGAGCCTGTTCATGAACATTCATGAATACCTGAACAAGGTGGCCGAGATGGACGAGATCGACACCGTGATCAAGGCCTACCAGCTCTACCAGGAGCACACCCAGGCCCAGAACCTGGAACCGCTGCTGTCGGTGACCCGCGCCTGGCGCCTCGTCAAGTTCGTGGACAACGGCATGCTGACGCTGACCAAGTGCAGCAAGTGCCACGGTCACTTTGTCACCCACCCCCACGAAGTGGCCAAGCACTATGTGTGTGGCCTGTGCAACCCGCCGGCACGTGCGGGCAAGGGCAAGGCGGCTGGCGGCCTGCAAATGCACTGAGCGCAGTGACCACGCCGTCACCCACCCAGACGACATCCCAAGGCGTTGCCGCTGGCCGGCGGCGCCTTGAATCCCGCACAATCGTTTTGCCTTCACCCTCGACCGTCGGCTTGAACGATCCCTACGCACCTCCGCCTTCGGAGGACTCCCCGGCAGCCCGTGCGGACACCCGCGACGAAGCGCTGCCGCCCGCCTGGCGCTGGCCGGCGCATGCGCTGGCCTGCTGGGCGACCTGCTGGGCCGTCTGGCGGGCCTTCGGGCCGGACTGGCCGGCCGCAGTGGTCAGCATCGGTCTGGGGCTGATCTTCGCCGGGCTGTACCACCAGCCCTGGCGGCGCGCCATCGTGGCAGGCGGCTTCCCGCTGGCCCTGCTGGTCAGCGGCGCGCCGCTGCCCGGCTGGGTCTGGCTGATTCCCCTGGCCATCCTGCTGGTCGCCTATCCGCGCCGAGGCTGGTCCGACGCGCCGCTGTTTCCCACCCCTCATGACGCGCTGAAGGCACTGCCGACCGTGCTGACGCTGCGTGAACAAGCGCACGTTCTCGACGCCGGCTGTGGTTTGGGCGATGGATTGGTAGCGCTTCGCCGCGCTTATCCCGCCGTGCAACTGCACGGGATTGAATACAGTCCGTTCCTGTGGCTGCTGGCTCGGCTGCGCTGCCGCTGGGCCACCGTGTCCCGGGGCGACCTCTGGGCCCAGTCGTGGCGGGAGATGGACCTGGTCTACCTGTTCCAGCGTCCCGAGTCCATGCCGCGGGCACTGGACAAGGCGCTGGCCGAAATGCCTGCAGGCCGCTGGCTGGTGAGCCTGGATTTCCCGCTGCCGGGGCAGACCGCCCATGCGCAGCTGGAGACCGGGACCCGCCACCGGCTGCATGTCTACCGGATCGAGGACCTGACGCCCGAGTCAGCGCGCGAGGTTCGGTAGCCCCGGCAGTCGAGGCAGACCGGACAGTCGCCAAAAGACCGCTCAAGCCCTCGGGGCCCTCGGTCGATATGAGATGAGACGGGTCGTGCCGGCAACGGTCGCGGCGGAATTTTCAGGACGGAACCACTTCCATGTTTGTCATCATTGGTTGGGTGCTCGCGTTGGCTTGCATCTTCGGCGTGTTCATCGCGCACGGAGGAAACATCAGCGTGGTGCTGCATGCACTGCCGTTTGAGATGACCACCATCTTCGGTGCGGCCATCGGCGGCATGCTGGCCACCAATCCCCCCAAGGTCATGAAGGCCACCATGAAGGGATTGGGGGAATGCTTCAAGGGCAGCAAATACACCAAGGCCCGCTACATGGAGCTGCTGGCACTGCTCTACGACATCCTTCAAAAGGCTCGCAAGGAGGGCCTGATGTCGATCGAAAAGGATGTGGAAGATCCGCACAGCTCGCCGCTCTTCCAGAAGTACCCCACCGTTGGCAACGACCACCATGTTGCGGAATTCATCACGGATTACCTGCGCATGATGGTGTCGGGCAACCTCAATGCCCATGAGATCGAGTCGCTGATGGACGCCGAGATCGATACCCATCACCATGAAGCCTTCCTGGCGGTGCAGGCGATTCAGCGTCTGGCCGGTGGCCTCCCGGCCTTCGGGATCGTCGCCGCGGTGCTGGGCGTGGTGAACACCATGGGCTCGGTGGGGCAACCCCCGGCGGTGCTGGGCGGCATGATCGGCTCCGCCCTGGTCGGTACCTTCCTGGGTATTTTGCTGGCCTATGCATTCGCCGAGCCGCTGGCCGGTGCGCTGGAGGCCAAGGTGGACGAAGCCGGCAAGGAATTGCAGTGCATCAAGACGACCCTTCTGGCGTCGATGCAGGGATATGCACCGCAGGTGGCCATCGAGTTTGGCCGCAAGGTGCTGTATTCCACCGAACGTCCGACCTTCGCCGAGCTCGAAGGCCACGTGAAGAAGAAGTAACCCAGGCCGCAAGGACTTCACCATGGCCGGAGACGCCAAAAAACTTCAGCCCATCATCATCAAGCGCGTCAAGAAGGGCGGCCATGCCGCTCACGGCGGCGCCTGGAAGATCGCCTATGCCGACTTCGTGACGGCGATGATGGCCTTCTTCCTGCTGATGTGGCTGCTCGGCTCCACCACCGAGGGCGACAAAAAGGGCATTGCCGACTATTTCGCCTCGCCGCTGAAAGTGGCCATGTTTGGCGGTTCCGGCTCCGGCGATGCCTCCCACATCATCAAGGGTGGCGGTCAGGATCTCACCCGCCAGACCGGTCAGGTCAAGGCCGGCGATGTGGAATCTCCTCGAAAGACAGTGAATTTGAAGGCCTTGAAGGAAGAGCAGCGCCGCGCTGAGCGGGTGAGGCTGCAACAACTCAAGGACAAGGTCGAAAAAATCATTGCCGACAACCCAAAAATTGCGGCATTAGGTGGACAAATACGGCTGGACATGACCCGCGAGGGCTTGCGCATCCAAATCGTGGACGAGAATAATCGTCCTATGTTTGACAGTGGCAGTGCCGTGGTGAAGCCGTATATGCGCGAGCTGCTCCAGGAACTGGGGGGAGTACTGTCCGAGGTGCCCAACCGGCTGACGCTGGAAGGTCATACGGACTCCCAACCGTTTTCTGGCGGTGAGCGTGGATACAGCAACTGGGAGCTGTCCGCCGACCGTGCCAACGCCTCGCGACGCGAGCTGCTGGCGGGCGGTCTGCCGGACAGCCGGGTACTGCGCGTGCAGGGTCTGGCTTCCAGCAAGTTGCTCGACACCAAGGATTCAAAAAGCCCGGTCAATCGCCGCATCAGCATCATCGTGATGAATCGCGATGCTGAAGATGCAGTCCTGAAGAACTTGACGGATGATGAAGACGCCCCGAGCGAAGCAGCCAGCGAACCGATGGCTGCGGGTTCGGCAGCAGCGGGCCGGTAACCCGCGGCGCCTTTGAATTCCCGTATATCGCCCCAAAGCCCTCCAGTCCCCTCAGAGGAACGCCATGAGCACTGACATGAAATTCTTGATCGTCGATGACTTCTCGACCATGCGCCGGATCGTGCGCGGTCTGCTGAAGGAAATCGGCTACAACAACGCCGAAGAGGCGGAAGATGGCGTCGAGGCCCTGAGCATGCTGAAACAGGCGAAATACGATTTCGTCGTCAGTGACATCAACATGCCCAACATGAATGGCTTTGAACTGCTCAAGGCCATCAAGGAAGACGCCAGCCTGAAGCACCTGCCGGTGCTGATGGTGACCGCCGAAGCCCGCAAGGAAGACATCGTGCTGGCCGCCCAGAGTGGCGCCGCCGGCTACATCGTCAAGCCCTTCACCAAGGCGACGCTGGAAGAAAAAGTCCAGAAGATCATGCAGAAACTGGCCGCTGCGGCCTGACGCGTTGGGAGTCCCACCATGCAGATGGAAGAGTTGGCCAAACTGAGTCAGAACGCCACCGAGCCCTTGTCGGTGTCGCCCGAGGTTTTTCAGCAGCTGGGCAATATCACCCGGGTGCTGCATGACACCATGCAGCAACTGGGTGTCATGCCCAAGCTGCAGGTGGCGACGGACGGCCTGCCCGATGCGCGCAGCCGCCTGACCTACATTGCCACCAAGACGGCCGATGCTGCCAACAAGGTGCTGAATCACGTGGACCAGGCCAAGGCCGAGCACGCCCGCATTTCTGCGGCTGCCAACGCCATGGCCCAGGCCATCACCGCCGACCCGGTCAAGGCCGTGGCCACCGGTGCGGTGTTCAACTTCGTCAAGGAAGTCGAAGAATCGACCTCCAAGATCGACAACCACCTGACCGACATCATGATGGCGCAGGACTTCCATGACCTCACCGGTCAGGTCGTCGCCAAGGTGGTCACGCTCGCCAATGACCTGGAAGACAGCCTGGTCAAGCTGCTGGTGCAGGTGGTGCCGCCGGAGCAGCGCGAGAAGGTGGACCCGAGCATCCTGCAGGGCCCGGTCGTGAACCCGGAAGGCCGTACCGATGTGGTGAGCAACCAGTCGGAAGTGGACGACCTGCTGGCGTCCCTGGGCTTCTGACCCTCCGGCGCGCGGCCCCGCGCCGCCGCCCGTCGAACAAGGAGATCTTCGGATCTCCTTTTTTTTGGGCCGCCGGGCCCGGCATGCCTGCCGCCCACCGGCGCAGAAGAGCCGCCCCTTTCCCCCCTTTATCCGGCTAAAGCCCGGACCCTGCTCGCCGAACAATGGCGGTGCTGCGGCATGGTGTCGCAGACCTTCACCCCGCCATGGCCGACCAAGACGCACAAGACCGCAACTTACCCGCCTCGCAGAAGAAGATCGAAAGGTCTCGCGAGGAAGGGCAGCTGCCGCGTTCCCGCGACCTGCCGCACTTCACCGTGATGGCCACGGGCGGGGCGATGATGGTCATGGGCATGCCAATGGCGGTGGAGCGCATGCAGCGCATGCTGGAAGGCTCGTTGCGTTTTGACGCCGAACAGCTGCGCACGGCCGGCATGATGACCGAACGCCTGTCGGGCCTGACCTGGCAGGCGTTTGCGCTGGCACTGCCGGCGCTGCTGATCCTGAGCGTGGCCGCCATCGCAGGCCATCTCGCCGGAGGCGGCTGGAACTTCACCATGAAGCCGCTGGCCCCGAAGTTCTCCCATCTCAATCCGCTCAGCGGTTTCGGCCGGCTGTTCCAGTGGCAGAACCTGACGCAGGCGCTGAAGGCCTGCCTGCTGGCGCTGGTGCTGGGCATCATCGGCGCCCTGGCGCTGAAGGACCGCGTCGCCGGCTTCATCGGCATCATGTCGGTGCCGCTGCCCTCGGCCCTGGCCTTCGCCGGCCAGCAACTGATGGGCGGCCTGATGCTGCTGGGCCTGGCCCTGTTCCTGTTCGCCGCCATCGACCTGCCGCTGCAGCGCTTCATGTACCTCAAGCGCCTGAAGATGTCGCGCGAAGAGGCGAAGAATGAAATGAAGGAAGCCGAGGGCAACCTGGAGATGAAGCATCGCATGCGCCAGAAGGCTCGCGAGCTGATCAAGCGCCAGATGCTGGCCGCGGTGCCCAAGGCCGACCTGGTGGTGATGAACCCGACCCACTATGCGGTCGCCATCCAGTACGACGAAACCAAGATGGGCGCCCCACGGGTCGTGGCCAAGGGCCTGGACCTGATGGCCTTCAAGATCCGCGACCTCGCCAAGGACAACAAGGTGCCGGTGCTGCGCGCGCCGGCCCTGGCCCGTGCCCTGTACGCGCATGCCGAGATCGACCGCGAAATTCCCGGCGCCCTGTTCGGTGCCGTCGCCCAGGTGCTGGCCTATGTCTACCAGCTCAAGGCGGCCCTGGCCGGCCGTGGCATGAGCCCGAACGAAGCGCCCAACCCGAGCGTGCCGGACGAACTCGATCCGCACAAGAAGCCGGGCTGGACCCCGCCTGCCGAGGAACAGGACGACCTGTTCACCGACGCCGCCCCGCAACCCTGACCCAGACACACGAAGGCTGAACCATGAACGAGCTGATGGCCCGTTTGCAAAACCTCCTGGGACCCCGCGCCGCGATCATCGGTGCGCTGGGGGCGCCGATCGCCGTCATGATGGTGCTGGCGATGATGGTGCTGCCGCTGCCGCCCTTCGCCCTGGACCTGTTCTTCACCTTCAACATCGCCATGGCCATCATGGTGATGATGGTGGCCTCGCACATGGTGCGGCCGCTGGACTTCGCCGCCTTCCCGACGGTGCTGCTGCTCACCACGCTGATGCGCCTGTCGCTGAACGTGGCCTCCACCCGCGTGGTGCTGATGGAAGGCCACACCGGCGCCGGCGCGGCCGGTCAGGTGATCGAGAGCTTTGGCCACTTCCTGATCGGCGGCAATTTCGCCGTCGGCCTGATCGTCTTCGCCATCCTGGTGGTGATCAACTTCATCGTGGTCACCAAGGGTGCGGAGCGGATCGCCGAAGTCGGCGCGCGCTTCACCCTGGATGCGATGCCCGGCAAGCAGATGGCGGTGGACGCCGACCTGTCCGCCGGTCTGATCGACGAGAAGGAAGCCAAGCGCCGCCGCGCCGAGCTGAGCGACGAAGCGGACTTCTTCGGCTCCATGGACGGTGCCAGCAAGTTCGTGCGCGGCGATGCCGTGGCCGGCATCCTGATCCTGTTCATCAACATCATCGGCGGCTTCATCATCGGCGTGGCCCAGCACGGGCTGTCCGCCGGCCAGGCCGCCGACAGCTACATCCTGCTGGCCGTCGGTGACGCGCTGGTCGCCCAGGTGCCGGCCTTGCTGATCTCGGTGGCGTCCGCCCTGGTGGTCTCCCGCGTGGGCAAGGACAAGGACGTCGGTTCGATGATCGGCAAGCAGGTCTTCGGCTCGACCAAGGCCGTGGGCATCACCGCCGGCGTGGTGGCCGTCCTGGGCCTGATCCCGGGCATGCCGCATCTGGTGTTCCTGATGATCGCCGGTGGCCTGGGTTACCTGGCCTACTGGATGCAGCAGAAGGAAGTGAAGGCCAAGGCCGCCGAAGCCGTCAAATCGGCAGCGCCGGCCGCGGGTGCCCCGAATCCGGATGCCGAAGCCTCCTGGGAAGACGTCGCCCCGGTCGACACCCTGGGCCTGGAAGTGGGCTACCGCCTGATCGCCCTGGTGGACAAGAGCCGCGAAGGCGACCTGCTCAGCCGCATCAAGGGCGTACGCCGCAAGTTTGCGCAGGACGTCGGTTTCCTGCCCCCGTCGGTGCACATCCGCGACAACCTGGAGCTGCGCCCGAGCCAGTACCGCGTCACCCTGCGCGGGGCGGTCATCGGAGAAGCCGAGGCCTACCCCGGCATGTGGCTGGCGATCAACCCCGGGCATGCCACCCAGAAGCTGATCGGCACCCAGACCACCGACCCCGCCTTCGGACTTCCGGCGGTCTGGATCGAAGACCGGCAAAGGGAAATGGCACAAATGGCAGGCTTTACGGTCGTTGATTGCGCGACCGTGGTGGCCACACATCTCTCACACTTGATGCAAGTTCACGCGGCCCGACTCCTGGGCCGGGTGGAAACCCAGCAGCTGGTGGAACACCTCACCAAGCAAGCGCCTCAGTTGATCGAAGACGTGATTCCCAAAATGGTCAATATCGCCAACCTGCAACGAGTCCTCCAGTTCCTGCTGGAAGAGGGCGTGCACATCCGCGATATGCGTTCCATTGTGGAAAGCCTGGCCGAAAACGCCGGCATGACCTCGGACCCGGCCGAGCTGGCCCGCCGCATCCGCATCCACATCGCTCCGGCGATCGTGCAGCAGATCTACGGACCCGCGAAGGAACTGGACGTCATTGCCCTCGAACCCGAACTGGAGCGTCTGGTGACTCAGGCCTTGAATTCCCCGCACGGCGCTGCCCTGGACCCTGGCGTGGCTGACACGCTGGCCCGCAGTGCCGCGCAGACCGCCCAGTCTCAGGAAGACCGTGGCCTGCCTGCCTGTCTGCTGGTTCCCGACCTGATCCGCGCTCCCCTGGCCCGGCTCCTCAAGCGCGCTGCGCCGCGTCTGAAGGTGCTGGGTCATAGCGAGATCCCGGAAACGCACACTATCCGCATCGGCTCCATCATCGGAGGCACGGCATGAACGTCAAGCGATTTACCGCCCGCAACACCCGCGAAGCCATGAACCTGGTCCGCCAGGCTTTTGGCGACGACGCCGTGGTGCTGTCCAACAAGCCCTGCCCCGAAGGGGTGGAAGTGCTGGCCATGGCGCCGGAGGGCATGTCGCAGATCGAGCGTGTGGCCGCGACCGCGCCGCGGGTGGCCGCACCGCGCCAGCCAGCGCCGCAAGCGTCTGCCCGTGCTGAAGCGCAGCCGCGCCAGGCCGTGAAGCAGCGCCTGTCGGCCCGGCAGGAGCCCGGCTTTGCCAACAGCCAGCCGCCGTCCATCGGTGACGATGTGAATGCGATGGCGATGAGCACGCTGTCCTTCCAGGACTACGTCCGGGAACGCATGCTCAAGCGCCGTGCCGCCGAAATGAGCGGCCTGCCCGATCCGATGATGGACGCGCCGGAACCGAGCCCGATGCAGATGCAGGAATCGGTGGCCTCGATGATGGCCGCCCGTGACCAGCGCGCCCGCAGCGCCATGCAGACGCTGGGCGCCCGTCGTGTGGACGACGGCCAGGGTTACGCCGCCGCGCCTGCGCATCAGCACGGCCACCAGCAGCCTCATCACCCGGCTCAGCAGCCGCAGCATCACCAGCAGCAAGGCGCCCAGCGCATCGTGCCGCCGGTGCTGCGCGACGAGATCCGTGTCAATCACCCGGCGCAGTCCCAGGACCTGGGCGGCTTCGGCGTGCCGGGCCTGGACCAGATGCCAGCCCGCCGCGAGCAGGACATGATGACCGAGCTGCGCGCCATGAAGGGCCTGATCGAGGAGCGCTTCGGTGCCCTGGCCTTCATGGAAAAGCTGCAGCGCCAGCCGACGCAGGCCCGCCTGACCCAGAAGCTGCTGGACGCCGGTTTCTCGCCGGCCCTGGTGCGCAAGCTGGTGGAAGGCCTGCCGGCTCACCTGACCGAAGAATCCGACTGGACCGCCTGGGCCGGCAACGTGCTGTCGCGCAATGTCGCCACCGCCGAGCAGATGCCGGCGCTGGAAGACCAGGGCGGCGTGTTTGCGATGATCGGCTCGACCGGCGTGGGCAAGACCACGACGACCGCCAAGATCGCCGCCGCCTTCGCCACCAAGTACGGTGCCAGCCAGCTCGGCCTGATCACCCTGGATGCCTACCGGATCGGCGCCCACGAGCAGCTGCGTGCCTACGGCCGCATCCTCGGCGTGCCGGTGCACACCGCGCATGACCGCGCTTCGCTGGAAGACCTGCTCGACCTGCTGGCTGCCAAGAAGATGGTGCTGATCGACACCGCCGGTACCGCCCAGCGGGACAGCCGCACCGCCGAACTGCTGGACATGCTGGCGCACCGCAACATCAAGCGCATTTTGGTGGTCAATGCCGCCCAGCAGGGCGAGACCATCGAAGACGTGGTCCAGGCCTGGCGCGGCAGCGAAGCCCAGGGCGTGATCCTCTCCAAGATTGATGAGGCGGTGAAGCTCGCACCGGCCCTGGATACGGTGATCCGTCACAAGCTGCGGGTGCTGGGCGTGGCCAACGGCCAGCGGGTGCCGGAAGATTGGCATCGCCTGTCGTCGCAGGCCCTGGTGCAGCGGGCGCTGCGCAGCCAGGGACCGTCGGCCTGGCGCATGGATGCCTCGGACGTCAACCTGATCTTCGCCTCCGGCTCGGTGCCGGGCGCGTCGGCCGGGCCCGTCTCGGCGATGGGATTGAATTGATTGTCCAGTCGCACCTGTCGCCTCCGGCGGGGACACCGCCGCTGGCACAAGTGCGCAAACGCCCTCCGGGTGTCCGGGGGATGGACTTGAAAAGCAGGGTGTTTTCCCCGTTCAATGCAGTCTGGGGAGACGGCACTCACAGCGACACTTCCGGTAACGGATCAGACCCAACACAGAGCAGCCCATGCGCGACCCGATGAGCCTCAGCAATGCGCCCAAGGACCAGGCCGACGGCCTGCGCCGACTGTTTGCCACCGCCCGCGTCCGCGTGGTGCCGGTGGTGAGCAACCCGCATGTGGTGGGCAGCGGTGCGCTGCTGGAAGGCCTGTGCGCCGCGTTTGGCGAACTGGGCCTGCACACGCTGGTGGTGGATGCCGGTGAACAGGCGGTGGCCGCCTCCGAACTCGCCGCGGTCGATCTCGCCGCCTGTGTCGAGCCGCTGTCGGCCCGGGTGTCCTTCCTGGCCGCGCGGGGTCTGCCGATGCGGTATGTCAACGCCAACGGCTCCGCCGCCCAGTTCCTGGAAGCCGTGACCGATGCGGCGCCCTTTGCCGATGTCGTGCTGTTGCATGCCAGCGCGGCGGAGCTCTCCCGGGTGCTGGTGTCGCGCGAAGTGCGGCCGGTGCTGCTGGCCGATACCGATGTACAGAGCGTCACCCATGCCTACGCGGGCATGAAATGGCTGACGCAGCGCGCCGGCCTGATGGTCTACAGCCTGCTGCTGGCCTGCTCGCCGCAGCTGCGTCTGGCCGAGCGCATTGCCCAGCAGCTCTCCAGCTGCGGGGATGGTTTCCTCGGAGCGGTGCTGCGGGAATGGAGCTGCCTGGATCCCAAGCAGCCGGTCTCCGCGCCGCTGAGCCCTGAACTTCGCCACATGGCGCGGGAACTGCTGCTGGCTTCGGTGCCGGGCGCCGCGCTGGACAGCGCCGCCGAAGCCATGCCGCTGCGTCCGCGTCCGATGTGGCAACCGCCTGCCACCCGTGCGCAGGTGTCGTCCCACTGAGTATCCGGGTCTTGGAGACAAGCATGTATACCGCCAAGGGCCAACTCGACAACAACACCCTGATCCGCCAGTACAGCCCGCTGGTGCGCCGCCTGGCGCATCAGATGATTGCCAAGCTGCCGGCCAATGTGGAACTGGATGACCTGATCCAGGTCGGTCTCATCGGCCTGACCGATGCGCTGTCGCGCTTCGACACCGCGCAGGGCGTGCAGTTCGAGACCTTCGCCACCCAGCGCATTCGCGGCGCCATGCTCGACGAACTGCGGGGCTCCGACTGGATGAGCCGCGGCAGCCGCCGTCAGCAGCGCTCGATCGAATCCGCGGTGCACAAGCTGGAGCAGAAGCTCGGCCGTGCGCCGCAGGAATCGGAAATCGCCGAAGAGATGGGCATCAGCCTGGGGGAATACCAGGACATGCTCTCCAAGGTGCGCGGCACGCAGCTGGTGTATCTGGAGGACATCTCCGGCGACGACGACAGCGACGATTATCTGGACCGGCATGTCGGCGACGACACGGCCGACCCGATGAGCATGCTGCGCGACCACCGCATGCGCGAAGCGCTGGTGGAGGCGATCAAGAACCTGCCCGAGCGGGAAGGCTACGTCATGTCGATGTATTACGAGCACGACATGAACCTCAAGGAAATCGCTGCGGTGTTGAAGGTGACCGAATCCCGCGTGTGCCAGTTGCACAGTCAGGCGATTGCCCGCTTGCGCGTCAAGCTGCGCGACTGGTAAAAGAGGCCGCAGGGGCTGACCGCAAAGACGACGCCCCCGGGCGTGTGGCTTGCCGTGTCGCCGGACCGGCGGCAACCAGCCCCAACAGCTCCTGCATAGGCCGCTCACCCTGGGCGGCCCGGGAGCCATAAGGAGCGGCGATGTGGGAGACATGGCGCCGGCGTGGACCGAAAGACGGCTCCACGCCTGACGCGAGCAGGGCCGTACCCGGTACGGCCGCAGGCAGCAGCAACGAATCCAATCAGACCACCCGGGTGGTGCGTGAGCTATCCGGCGGCGTGTCCCGTCTGGGCCGCGACGCCGCCGAAGTGCGCGGCTTGCTGGAAGACACACAGAAGGTCGTGCTGTCCCAGGCCCAGGCCATGCAGGCGCTGGGCAGCGAGCTGGACCAGGTCCGGCATGCGCAGGACGCCATCAACCAATCCACTTCCCAGACGCGTGAAGCGGTGGCCCGCGCTCGGGTCGCACTGGCGGGCGTGGGGGATGAGGTGGGCGGCATCGTCGCGACGCTGCGGCAGGTCTCCGATGCGGCGTCCGACATCACCCGCATTGCGCTGCAGACGCGCCTCGTCGCCTTCAATGCTTCGGTTGAAGCCAGGCGCGCCGGCGAGGCCGGACGCGGTTTCGGTGTGGTGGCCGATGCGGTGAAGGATCTGGCCGCGCAGGTGGAAGCGTCGTCCAAGGCCATCATGGGCACCGTCGGCACGCTCGACACCCGCATTGAGGCCTTCAGCCGCGAGCTGCATGCCAATGGCGGTGCGGACGGGGTGGCGCAAAGCACCATCCACCGCGCCTTCGCCGATGTGGAAACCGATGTCGATCTGATCTCCCGCTCCGCGCAGCAAAGCCAGCTGACGACGCAACAGCTGGCCGAACGTTCCGGCGTGCTGGGCCAGGAGATTCAGCAGGCGATGCAAAAGCTCGAATCCGCATTTGCCTGCAGTGACCGTTTCCTGCGCCTGTCCGAACAGATGATCGAGCAGATCGCCTCCAGCGGGGTGGCGGTGGACGATTCCCCGTACATCGAAGCGGCGCAGCAGGCTGCGGCCGAGATCAGCGCCTTGCTGGAGCAGGCGCTCTCGGCCCGGCGCATTGACGCCAGCGCGCTGTTCGACGAGCAATACCAGCCGATGTCCGGCACCGATCCGCAGCAGTTCCGCACCCGCTTCACCGAGCTGGCGGATCAGCTCTTCCCTGCGGTGCAGGAACGCATGCTGACCTTCTCGGACAAGGTGGTGTTCTGCATCGCAGTGGACCGCAACGGCTATGTGGCCACCCACAACCGCCGTTACTGCCATCCGCAGCGGGCGGGCGAGACCGCCTGGAATACCGCCAACAGCCGGTACCGACGCATCTTCAATGACCGCACCGGCCTGGCTTCGGCGCGCAACCAGCGACCCTTCCTGCTGCAGACCTACCGCCGCGACATGGGCGGGGGCCAGTTTGTGCTGCTCAAGGAAGCCTCGGCGCCGATCACCGTGGCCGGCCGCCACTGGGGCGGCCTGCGGCTCGCCTTCGGCTTTTGAGTGGAGGCTCGCGAATGACCGATCCCGCGCAGCGCCTGCGGGACCTGCGGCGCATGCAGGGTGTCGCCCTCGGTGCGCTGGGCCTGTCCCTGTCCGGACTCGGTGTGAGTGTGGCGATGGGCGGGCAGGGCGGCTGGGGCTGGTTCCAGTCCTTCTGCGAGGCGGCGACCGTCGGCGGGTTGGCAGACTGGTTTGCCGTCACCGCGCTGTTCCGGCATCCCCTGGGCCTGCCGATTCCCCACACCGCGCTGATCCCGCAAGGCAAGCATCGCATTGCGGACAGCCTCGCCAGCTTCGTGCGCGACAACTTCCTCCATCCCGATGTGCTGCTGGCCAAGCTGGAGCGCTTCAATCCGGCGCAGCGGCTGGGGGAGTGGCTGGCCTCCGCCGAGCATCAGGCGCAGGTGGCCAGCTCGGCGCGGAGCATGGCGCTGGAAGCGCTGTCGCTGCTGAATGAAGAATCGGTGCGGCGTGCACTGGGCGAGTTCCTGCTCAGGCGCGCGATGTCGTGGAATGCCACAGCCACCGCGGCCGGCGTGCTGGATGTGCTGACCGATGCGGGCCGGCATCAGCAGGTGCTCGATGGGGCGCTGGAGAAGCTGCGTGACTATCTGGCCACGCCGGAGGTGCGCACGCTGGTGGCGGCGCGGCTGGTGAAGTTCTCTCGGGCGCAGTGGCCCAAGGTGACGTCGGTGGTGGACGCCTTGTCCAGCGTCGACAAGATGGCCGACAGCCTGTCGGACAAGCTGGCGCTGCAACTGGTGGAAGAAGTGCAGGAAGCACTGTCGCAGCCGGACCATCAGGTGCGGCGTGAGTTCGACGTGTGGATCCACGACTTCATCCAGCGCCTGCGCGACGATGAGAAATTCGCGCAGGACATCAATGCGCTGAAGGACCGGGTCGTGCAGAGCCCCGATGTCCGCGCCTATCTGGACGGTCTATGGCTCGAGCTGCGGGCCGGCATCGAAGCCGACATCCGCCGTGACGACTCCGCACTGCTGCGCCATCTGGTGCAGTCGCTCCATGCACTGTCGCAGCGCATGGCGCACGATGAAGGCCTGACGCAGGCGATCAATGACCACCTGCTATCGATGGCGGGTCATCTGGTGACGCGCCTGCGCGGCGGCGTCACCGATCACATCGCCACCACGATGAAGGCCTGGGACGATCGCAGCCTGGTGCGTCAGATCGAGCTGAGCGTGGGCCGCGACCTGCAGTTCATTCGCCTCAATGGCACGCTGGTGGGCGGTGCCATCGGGCTGCTGCTGCATGCATTGAAGGCCTGGCTGCAATAGCGCGTCTCGCGCCTCGCGCCCCACCGGCCATCACTTCGCCGGTGCCAGACCCAGCAGACCATCACGCGTGCTGCCGCGCACCTTCGGGCCGATCCACACCTTCATCATCATCGGGAAGAAGGTCTCGCCTTCGATGGCGTCGCCGGTCTTCTGGCCGTTCACCGCGAAGGTGGTGGTGCGCTTGGCCGGGTCGTAGTCGATGGTCACGAGCTCGCCCTTGAGCAGCTTGGAGCGGCTGCCGAAGACGATGCCCAGCTGCGACGTCTGGATGATGTTCTTCGCAAACTCTTCCTGGGCGTTCTGACGGATGCGGTCCAGCATCGCATTGGAAAGGTCGCGTGCCGAGACATCACGCAGCATGTAGAACTGGATGCGCTTCACACCTTTCTCAGCCACAGCGCCTTCCATCGTGTTCTGCTTCTTCGGCAGATAGAAACCGACGGCGGTGGAACGGGTGGAGAGGATGCTCGACGTGGCAGCCCCGTTGAGCAAAAGGTTCTGGCCGTAGACGGCTTCGGTGTCCTGGAACTTGTAGCCTTCCACATCGACCTCGGCGAAGGCCGTGGAGGTCAGGGCAGCCAGGCCAAGGGCCAGGCTCAGAAGGCGGAAGGAAGGACGGGTCATAGGGCTGCTCCTCGTGGGGTCGTTCATGTCGTGTTCTTGTGATGCAACGCAGGCTTGTGACTTCACCCGAACCTGCGCGCATCGCCGTCTTCACCGATGTCATCGGCGTTGCGGCGCCGCGAATTACATCGGAAGCGCCGCCTCTCGCACAGCCCCGCGATGTGGGGTTGCACCTCTAATTGACACGGCTTGTGACGTTTGGCACGCCGGACTTGGCCGATGGTCGGCATGATGCGCATCGTCGCAAAGGCCGTTGCCATCGGCCTTCCAAGCGCAACAGGTGAAAAGCCCCAGTGCCGCGGGCGGCCCGGCTTGCACCTGCCAACAGACTGAGACAACAACTTCATCGAGGGTTTTATGACGACGCTTCATTGCCGCGCTCTGGCGGCTGCTGTGCTATGCCTGACCGCTGGCGCCACCTTTGCCACTGAAAACAGCCAGGTCCGCGGCCTGCTGGGCGCCCCGTCCTATGAACTGTCCACGCCGCAGTTCCCCGGGATTTACGGCCAAATCTGGGCGCAGCATTACGAAGCGACGAAGCTGCGCGATGGCAGCGGCAACACCCCCACCACCACCACGACCATCCCCGGTGTCGGCACCTTGCCGCTGAGGGTGGAGGGCAGCGTGCGCGCCGATGTGCTGGTGCCGCGCCTGACCTTCGTCACCGACCAGATCATTCTGGACGGTCGCCTGGGCTTCTCCGCCGCGCTGCCGATGGTCCACCAGACCACCCATGTGAACCTCACGACGACCCTGCCGGCTGGCACGCCGCAGCCGGTGGTGACCGGCGTCAACGGTGCACTGGCCACCGCCAGCGCGCAGCGCTCGGGCAGCCATTCGGGTCTGGCGGATCCGGAAGTCTCCGCCTACCTGGACTGGGCCCAGGATGAATCGCGCATCGTGGCCGGTGTGGCGATGAACCCGCCGCTGGGGGACTACGACAAGAACCGCGTGGTCAACACCGGCTCTGGCAAGTACTGGACCTTCAAGCCGCTGCTGGTGGCCACCCGCGCCTGGGAAAACGGCTTCTCCGTCGGCCTGCGCGCCACCTACAACATCAACACCCGCAATGACGACACCGGCATCAAGTCTGGCCAGTATCTGCATGCGGACTGGAGCGGCATGTACCGCCTGAATGACCAGTGGCAGCTGGGCGTGCAGGGCTATGTGCTCAAGCAGTTCACCGCCGACAAGGGCGGCCTCGCGGGCGACAACAAGGTGCAGGCGCTGTCGGCCGGCCCGGTCATCGCCTATGTCGCCGAGAGCGGCAACTGGGGCGTGGACCTGAAGACGATGCAGGAGTTCTCGGTCCGCAACCGTCCGCAGGGCACGCTGACCTGGCTGCGCCTCAACGTGCGCCTGGACTGAATGTCCAGTTAAGACCCAGCGCCCACCACGGGCGCGTCTCTGAGCCGAGATGAGCCGCACGGCTCAGGTCCAGGGACACGCGTTCATTGAAGAGATAACGCACCCCGCCGCGCCAGTGGCGGGCCCCATGATCGTCGAAGCGTTCGCCGATCAGGGACCAGTGGGCCGTCGGTGCCCATTCAGCTGCAAGACCGCGGCGTGAATGCGACCCGGCGCCGGCCACCTGGTCCATGCCCAGATGGCCATGCACCGCCAGCGTCGGTGTCACCTGCCAGGTCACCGGGATGCCCCAGGTGCTGGCGGTGTAATGGCCGCTGCCCGCGTCCCAGGTGGCGCCGGCGGACAGCCCCGCACTCCACGATTCATTGATCGGCATGGCCCATTTGGCCTGGGGGCCGATGAAGGTCTCGCGACCTTCACCGGGCACCCGCACCTGATCGACATTCAGTCCCCATTCCAGCGCGCCAAGCCGGCACCCCGGCCCCACGTGATTGAGGGTGGCACCGCCGCGTTCGGTGCGTTCCTGCCACAACTCCAGCTGACACTGACCGGGTTCCAGGATGGCGGCGTCGTCCACCGCATGATGGCCGCCAGCCGCCCATGCGGGCCACGGCATCAGACCGAGAAGTCCGAAGGCAATACAAAAGCGCTTCATTCCGAGGGGCTGGTCGTCCAGCGGTACTGCAAAGTTGCGCGGATGGTAGTGGCACGCCCTTTGCCAAGAAAGCGGTCAAGTCTTCAGGAGTTCACACCATGTCTGTTTCCAGCACGACCACCCCCGCCAACGAGGCCGATCGTCGGCATAAGTTGTGGGATCTGATCAAGGACACCCGCTTCGCGATGTTCACCACGCGGCATGCCAACGGCCATCTGCATTCCCGTCCGATGACGACCCAGAACCGGTCGGTGGATGAGGATGACACGCTGTGGTTCTTCATGTCCCGCTCCGGGGATCCGGTGGCCGACATCCAGAACGATGCCGTCGTCAACGTCAGCTATGCCAATACCGACAGCGACAGCTACGTGTCGGTGTCCGGTCGCGCGTCGCTGAATGAGGATCGCCAGCGCCGGGAAAAGCTGTGGAACAAGGCGGCTGAAGCCTGGTTCCCGAAGGGCATTGACGATCCGGATGTGGCGTTGGTGCAGGTCAAGATCACCCATGCCCACTATTGGGATGTGAAGGCCAGCAAGCTGACGCAGCTGTACGAGATGGCGAAGGCGGTCGTCACCGGCGAGCAGCCCAAGAAGCTCGGCGAATCCGGCGAAGTCCGGATGAACGCGGGCTGAAGGTTGAACATGGCGGGTCCTCCTCTGTTTGTTGTCTTCAACCTGGCCTCCGGTCGCGGTGACCGCGAGGAGGTCCGCCGTGAGATTGAATCCGCCTGCGCCGCCCAGGGCCGCCAGGCGGACCTGCTCAGCGTCGACGCGCCCAACCGTCTGATGGAGACGGCGCGAGAGGCGGTGCGGCGGGCGAAGGCGGCCAGTGGCATCGTCGTGGCGGCGGGGGGCGACGGCACCCTGAGCGCGGTGGCCCAGGCCACGCTCGGCAGTGGTTGCCCGTACGGGGTCCTGCCGCGCGGCACCTTCAACTACTTCAGCCGCACCCACGGAATTTCGGCCGACATTCGCGAGGCGATGAAGACCTTGCTGGAAGAGTCGCCGCAGCCGGTGCAGGTGGGCCTGGTCAATGGACGAGCGTTTCTCGTCAATGCCAGTGTGGGTCTCTACCCGCAGTTGCTGGAAGACCGGGAAAGCTGGAAACAGCGCATCGGCCGCAGTCGGCTGGTGGCGCTGGGGGCGGGCATTGCCACGCTGCTCAAGGGCCATCGCTCGCTGCGCCTGCGCTTTGATGCGCCCGACGCACCGGATGCGCCGCAAGAACTCCGCACGCCCACGCTGTTTGTCGGCAACAACGCGCTGCAGATGGAGCAGGTGGGCCTGCCGGAATCGCGCGCCATCGATCGGGGCCGGTTGGCCGGCGTGGCCTTGAAGCCGGTCGGCCGCTGGGCGCTGCTGGGGCTGCTGCTGCGCGGCGCGCTCGGCCGCCTGGGCGAAGCCGACGCGCTGGTCGACTTCTCGTTCAAGCGCCTGACGGTGCGCGCCCGCCGTTTTGGCACGCGTCGGGTGAAGGTGGCCACCGATGGCGAAATCGTCTGGATGCAGCTGCCGCTGACCTTTGAGGTGTCGCCAGAGCCGCTCATGCTGGTGCGACCGCGCGGGCTCGCGCCGGAGCGTGCGGCTCAGCAGGCTCAGCGGGACGACGCCCCACTGGCGGAGACCGAAAGGTCGCTTCCGTGACGGTGCTGCTGCAGGTCAGTGATCCGCACTTCGGGACCGAGCGCCCGGCCGTTGTGGCCGCACTGGAGGCGCTCTGGCGGGAGCAATCACCCGATCTGCTGCTGCTGACGGGTGACATCACCCAGCGCGCGCGGGTGCAGGAATTCCGCGCGGCCCGTGCCTTCCTGGACCGGCTCGCGCCCCAGTCGCTGCTGGCCATTCCGGGCAATCACGACATTCCGCTCTTTGACCTCTGGAGCCGCTGCCTGCATCCCTACCGGCGATTCCAGCGGCATTTCCAGCCAGCCCTCGACGGTGAGTTCCGCCATGGCGACGTCCAGGTGGTCGCGGTGAACACCACGCGCTGGTACCGTCATACGGACGGCGAGCTGTCGGTGGAACAGATCGCGCGGGTGGCCGAGCGGCTGCGTGCCGCGGATCAGGCGCGCTGCCGCGTCGTGGCAGTCCATCAGCCGGTGGCGGTGACCCGTCAGAGCGACCTGAACAACCTGCTGCACGGTCACGAAGCGGCGGTGCATGCCTGGGCGGAAGCGGGCGCTGATCTGATTGTCGGCGGCCACATCCATCTGCCGTTTGTGGTGCCGCTGCGGGAACGCTGGCCGGCGCTGGCCCGGCCGATGTGGGCGGTCCAGGCCGGCACTGCGTTGAGCACGCGCGTACGGGGCGGTGTGCCCAACTCGGTCAATCTGATCGACCTCGGCGCGCAGTGGCAGGTGCATCGGTGGGACTTCGATGCGGAAACCGACCGCTTCGTGCAGGCGGGGACAACGCTGCTGCGCTGAGCGACCCGGGTGCCGGCGGGCCGGCTCAGCCCGCCAGGAACTGGTGCAGCACAATGCTGGAGCGATAGTCCTCCCGGTGTTGATCCAGATGACGCGCCAGATACTCCCGCAGCTTCAAGACCGAAGCACCCAGCCACTGCGCGGATGACTCGGTGCATCCGGCGGCCTTGAGCAGCGACAGCCGCTCCTGCGGCGCCATCGAGCCCAACACGGCCGCATAAAACGCGTCTCCGCCGTGTGGGATGGCGAGCACCTCGGCGCCTTGCACGGTCGCATACCGGTCCCCCCGGGGCGAGCGGGTCACACGGACCGGCGCCCGGTCCGCCATCGGCTCCCCGAAGCGGAACATCAGGGCGCCTGTCTGCGCATCATGGATGTCCAGGGTGCGTCCGACCGGCCACGCAGCCAGATCCGCCAGCAGGCGCGGTGCGAGGTCGGCGCTGAAGTCGGTCCATCGCCGGGGCGTGCGGACGTCGTGCAGGAGTTGCTCCACGGCGGTGCTGAACTCGGGCGCAAACAGCGCCTGCGTCTCCCGATCCAACACCAGCGCAGGGTCCACGGTCGCTCCGGTGGCGCCCATGGCGGCGTCCGGGGCCTCGCCTTCGACCAGCGCCTTCAGCCATGGCGGGGCAGCGGTCGGACGCAGTTCTTCGAAGCGCTGGGCCGACGGTTCTGGCGCGCGTGGGTGAATGTGGATGGCCGCATCGATGCTCTGCTCGTGGCGCAGCTGCGCCAGCCGCTCATCCCGCGCGATCTGGTGGGCGGCAAACCGGGAGGTGAGCTCATCACTCCGGCCGACGGGCAGGTCGCTGTATCCGACCGGGCTGCCCTCCGGCGACTCGTCGTCCCAGTCGCGCAGGGGCTCCGCTTCGAGGTTCGCCAGCAAAGCTTGATGATCCGGGTGCATGCCGGAGGCGCTCGACGCGGCAGGGTCGTGAATGTCGGCGGCGTCGGCATGACGGTCGTCCCGCAGCACCGCGCAGGCCATCGGCTGACCATCCTCCATGGAGAGGTAGGTCATGCCGGCGTGATGGCGCAGGGGCGGCGACATGACATCCTGGGCCGGCCGCATGCCCGGCAGGTAGGCCTGCAAGCCGCACAGCACCTGCGACATCAGCGATTGCTCCAGCGGCGACATCCGCCGATAGACCTCATGAACCGGCACCTTGAAGTCAAACCGCTGGCCGCGGCGTTGCTTCAGCTGGGTGTCTTCCAGACAGACCTGCACCGCGCATCCGGCCACCAGCCAGTCTCGCAGCTGCGGCATCGGGCCCGTGTGATGCTTGCGCGTCAGATTCACTTCCCTGGCCGTGATGTCCCGCCCCAGCCGGCGGCACAGCTCGAGTCGCTGCTGAGCGGCGGGCGATGTCACCAGGCGGTCCAGCTCACTGGGGACGGCCAGCAGGCGGTAGTCGAACCAGGCCATGGACAGCGCGGCCGACCGGTCGGTCGCCTGCAGTCCGGCGTGGGTGGCCGGCGCGCAAAGCCGGGGGCCGACCTTCAGCTGGAATTCGGGCGCCGCATCGAGGTTGAAGCGGTCCAGCGCCTCCTGCAGATGTCCTCCGCCTTTGACCGTCGCGTCCAAAGCGTCCTGCAACAGGAAGAAGTGCAGTTCGAGTGGGGAGGGGGAGTCCTGGGCATCGGCAGCGGTCAGCTGGGCCTGCGTCTGGGGCGCGCTTTCCATGCGGATGCCGCCGGGTTCGCTGCGCAGGGTGAGCAGGGGTTGCGACGCTGCGCCGGTGAGGGGTGCACTGCGGGCCAGGCAGGTGCCGGCAGGCGGATGCCAGGCCCCCAGGGTCACACCGGCCACCAGGGCCGTCGACGCGGAGAAGGGGCCATGAATGGGCACCGACTTGATGAGGGTCACCGGTCTGGATTCGACATGGCTCTGAGTCAGCCACGCGGTCCACTGCTGGTCGAACTCCTTCAGTGCGGCCGCCACGCCCGGACTGCGACCCAGGAAGAGGCCGTCGTCGTCGAGCAGCGCCTCCATGTGCGGTGCCACCTCCCGGGCGACCCGTCGGAACCCTTCGTCGCCGGGGAGATGCAGGCGCGGGCTGCGGGAGATCGTCATGGCGATGTCGCGCAGATGCTGGAACCGGGCTTCACCCGCGGGCCAGTGCTTCACCTTGAACAGGTCCCACACCAGCGGCGCGAGATCCTGAACGTTGGCCGGCAGCGGATCATGGAAGGTGCGGTAGTGCACCTCGAGGCGGTCGGCCTCCCGTTGCGACAGCGGGGCTTGCGTCGCTGCGCCCGCGGCATCGGCGGGTGTCGGCGGCATGGGGCCGGGCGCAGCGTTCCGCGGGGGAAGTGGCGGCGCCTCGTCGAGACAAAGACTGGACGCTGCGGAGAGGACAACGGGGCTGATCATGCAGGGGGCTCGGACCGGTGGAAACGATCATGAGTGACGTGCTTGAACAGAGCGTTCACAGACGCCATGCGCCATGGCCGCCACATCCGGCGCGTTGCATGTTCAGTCGCTCCAGTCCTCCAGCCAGTGCGCCGTCGCCTCCGTCGGGCCTTCCGTCATCGAGGGGTCGAACGCTTCGGACAGCGCGTCGCCGAACTCTTCGGACATCCGCCTGCGGACCGGGGCGGGCAGGGTCTCGCCCCACCCGTCGTCCGCTGGATCGACCTGCGGCTCGGGCGCGGCGGCGCGCGCCGCGGCGAGAGTGGGAAAGGTGCGCACCACCACGCAGCCCATGGGACTGCCCCGGTCCATGGAGACATATGTGGGGGCCGGCTTCCAGACGGCGGGACGGTCCATGGCGGACAGGTCCAGCCCTGCAATCTTCCAGCGCAGCGAGGCCAGAATCGCCTGCAGCAGCGTGATCTCCGTGGGAGTCATCCGGGCGGTCACTTCGTGCACAGGCACCACGAAGTCGAACTCCGTGGGCTGGGTACGCGAACGCCCTGCGGCTTCGAGGCAGAGCTGGACGGCGCAGCCCAGCACCAGGGAGGCGCGAAACTGGTTGTAGGGCGCAGGCAGGTCGGGCAGCAGCTCATTCACTTCGGCATGCGCAGCGTCCTGGACCAATCGTCTGCAGGCGTTGAGGTGGTCCAGGGCCCCGGGGCCATCGATCCGCTGGTCGAGCGCGCCCGGCGTGACCAGCCCGGCATAGTCGAACCACAGGATGCACTCTTGGCACGACCCCGGTTGCACCTGTAGCTCCGCCCTCCGTATCGCATCGGAGAGGCCCGGCGCCATTGTCAGCCGCAGGCGCGGGTCCGCGCCGCGGTTGAAGTGATGCAGAGCATCCTCCAGACACCGACCCGCAGCCAACGACAGCATCAGCGTGCCGTCGAGACCGTTCAACGCTTCGCGCAGGCGGCTTCCATCCGCCCGCCAGTCCCGGTCGCCTTGCGGCGTGACTTCGATCCGCAGGCGACCCCGTGCGGTGCTGAGACAGAGCAGGGGCTGACAGGGCACCCGGTCGCCCTCCCGGGGGACCGGCGGGCTCGGCATCGGCGTGCTGGCCAGCAGGGTGTCCATCAGCGGCTGCGGGGTGCGCAGTGTCAGCCCCGTCACGGCGGCGCGGCAGGTCAGCAGCGGCTCCTTCAGAGGGACTGACTTGACGATCATCACCGGACGTTCCTGCGCGTCGGGGGCGCCCAGTGCGTTGTTGAAGTGGACGGCGAATTCGTCCAGTGCGGCCTCCACGCCGGGTGTTCGTGAACCTTCGGTGCCCCCGCGGGCCAGCATGGCATTCAGCCGGGCGCGGCAGGTGTGGGCCATCTGCCGGATGCCGGGATCTGGCGGCAATACCAGACGGGAACAGCGCGACAGCAGCATCGCGATCTCATGCAGCTGGCGGTCTTGCGACGGGCCGTCACGATCGCGCAGGGCCGTCAACAATGCGTACAGAACGGAGGAGAGGTCATGCACGCCCTGCGGCGCGGGGAACGGGCGCTGGTTGTAGCGCTGCCAGAGCGTTTCCACGTCCAGCTCGGGGCCGCCCGGACTGTCGCAGCGCGAGGGGCTGGGGGCGCTGAGCGTGCTCGACGAGCTGGAGGCCGACGAATCAGGGGACGCGCCCTGATGGCAAGCAAGGGGAACCACAACCGCGGGGCTGATCATGCGGACACTCTGGTCGTTGAAACCGACCCTGAGTGGCCTGTGCGCCCCGTGTGTTCGGGTCAGGCCACGCAGGCCCGGTTCTTCCCGGTGCGTTTGGCTTCGTAAAGCGCTTCGTCGGCGCGGTCCAGCGCGTGTTCCAGGGTCTCGCCCTGCTGATAGAGCGTGACGCCCGCCGAGAAGGTGACGAACACGTCGCGGCCTTCATGCATGAAGAGGCTGGCCGACAGGGACCGCTGCAGACGCAGCAGCACCGCCTGTGCTTCTTCCAGCGGCGCCTCGGGCAGGATCAGCACGAATTCCTCACCCCCCCAGCGGCCCACCTTGTCCCCGGGCCGCAGCAGCCCGGAGACCCGCGCCGCCAGTGACTTCAGCGCTTCATCGCCGGCTGCATGGCCGAGGCTGTCATTGAGCTTCTTGAAGTTGTCGATGTCCAGCAGCGCCAGGGCCAGCGGACGCGGCTCCCGTTCCAGCTTCGCTCGCTCGGTCTCGAAGGCGGCGATCAGGCCGCGACGGTTGGCCACCTGGGTGAGCTGGTCGGTCTGCACCTCGTTCGAGAGCTTGCGCAGTTCGCCTTCCAGCGCCTCCACCCGCTCGGCCAGCTGGCTGGCGCGGTCATGTTCATCCCGCAGGCGGCCCTGGGTCTGCTGCACCAGGGACTGCACGCTGCGGCTTTCTTCCACCATTTCGCGCACCACCCCCGCCAGGCTTTCCAGCGTGTCCGCCTTCTCGATGACTTCGGCGTATTTGCCGACGCTGTCGCTGAAGCGGTCGGTGTGCTGGCCCAGTTCGCCCAGCTCCTGCAGCATGCGGTTGATCAGGCCCTTGAGGGCATCGCGCGCCCGGCCGCGTTCCTCGCGCAGGCTGGCCTGGCGGCTGCGGGTATTGACCAGCAGCTCATTGACCGAGCGCACGCTGCGGGCGGTCAGGCCCTGGGCCAGCGTCTGGCCCATGACTTCGCACTGGCCGCGCGCCCAGGAATCGTCTTCGGCCAGATCCGCCAGACTGTCGGTGAGGGCGCCGCACAGCTTGCCCAGCTCAACGAAGGCATGGTCGCGATGGTCCAGCCAGCGGCGTACCCGCGCGCACAGGGCTTCCATGGCTTCGGCACGCGCAGGCGTGGCGCCGTCGCGGCGGATCTCGGCGAGGGCCGCGTCCAGCTCGGCCACCAGGGCAAGCGCGCGCGGGTCTTCGCCGCGCAAGGCATGCTGCACCGTGTCATTCAGGCTGGCGCCGACATCCGGCCAACGGGCTTCGCCCGGGCCGTTGCTGCCCAGCAGGCTGGACAGTTCGCCATAACGCGCGTCGGTCCCTGCAGCAGCCGCGCCGTCTCCAGGCGCTTGCGCCACTTCATCATCGGTGAAGAACTGGCTGGGTGTGCCGGCGTCGCGGTCGTCATCATCGTCCAGACCGTCATCCAGCGGAGCGGGCTGGGTCTCCACCCGGGCGTCACTGGTGTCGCTGTCCCAACTGCCCACCAGCTGGCGCAGCCGCTGCATCAGTCGCTGAGGATCGGTGCGGTTGCTGGCGAGCACCCGCAGCACGCCGTCCTTCTTGCGCGCCAGCGTCCACTGCCGGCCGCCGCGCTCCAGCCCCTTCATCAACCGCTCGATGAGCTGGGCCATCTGCTCAGCCTGGGCGCCGGCGCCATGGGTCTGCTGCAGGGCTTCCAGCGCCCGCTGCAGTTCGTCCCAGCGACCTTCCTTGAGTTGGGTGGCCAGACCGGTGCGGACCTGCAGGTCCGGCACTGCCAGGCTCAGCAGGCGGCTGATGGGCGCCTGGGCCCGGTCGGGCAGGGCGCCACCATCGCGCTGGGGTTCACCGGCCTCCTGCGCATAGGCCCGCGCATAGTTCTCCGGCGTGGGTTCCAGCTTGTCCAGCGCCAGGCGGCGCAGGGCCGCCTTGGCAATCAGTGCGGGGGGCTGCTGCGGCATCGGTGAGACTTGAATTCAGCGTTGGGACAATTCTTCGCCAGCTTCGGCCGAGGGAAGGATCCAGGGAGCCTTGCGAGGCAGCACGGTCTGCGCCAGCCAACGCTCCAGCTCGTCCGGGGGCAGCGGTTTGCTGAACAGGAAGCCCTGCATCAGGCTGCAATCCAGCCGTCTGAGCACTTCCATCTGGCGCAGGGTCTCCACGCCTTCAGCAATCACCTGCAAGCCCAGCGAACGGGCCAATGCAATGATCGCAGTAACCACGGCGGAACTCTGCGGCGTAATACCGAGATCCCGGACAAAACTGCGGTCGATCTTCACTTCCGAGATCGGCAGGGTGGTCAGGTAGGCCAGGGACGAATAGCCGGTGCCGAAATCGTCGATGGAAATCTCGACGCCCACCTCATTGAGACGGTGCAGCGCCGGAATGACGCTCTGCAGATCCTTCATCAGGCCGGTTTCAGTGATCTCCAGCTGAATGGCGCGGTGCGGCACCCCCCAGGCACTGACGAACTGGTGAATGTGTTCCACCAGATCGGAGCGTTCAAACAGCCGGTTGGGCAGGTTCACCGCAATCGACTCGGAGAAGCCGAAATTGAGCTGCCAGACCTTGGCCTGACGCGCCGCCTCCCGCAGCGCCCATTCGGACAGCGGCACGATCAGGCCGGTCTCCTCCGCCAGCGGAATGAATTCGCCGGGCGGCACCAGCGTATTGCCACGGCGCCAGCGCATCAGCGCTTCGGCGCCCACCATCCGGGCGGTGCGCACGTCGATCTTCGGCTGGTAGTGCAGCACCAGTTCGTCGCGCTCAATGGCCTTGTGCAGCGCCGATTCCAGTTCCAGCTTCTCGCGGCCACGGCCGGCCAGCATCGGCGAATACAGCGCCGACGCATTGCGGCCCTGGTTTTTGACCGCATACATCGCCACGTCGGCATTGCGCATCAGGTCGGCCATGGTCAGGCCGTCACGCGGATACAGCGCAATACCCACACTGGCCGTCACAAAGCATTCCTGGCCTGCAATGAAGATCGGTTCCCGCAGGGCTTCCAGCACCCGCCCGGCGACGCGCTCGGCATCGCCTTCATCGCTGACTTCCGGCAGCAGGGCCACGAATTCATCACCGCCCAGGCGGCCCACGGCTTCCAGCGTCCGGTGCGACCGGGTGCCCACCGATTCCAGCATGCCTTCCATCACCTGATCGGAATGGCGCACGCAGGAGCGCAGCCGGCGGCCGACCTCCATCAGCAGCTCATCACCGGCCGCGTGGCCCAGGGTGTCGTTGATGACCTTGAACCGGTCCAGGTCGATCAGCAGCAGGCCGACGTCGTGGCCCATGCGCCGACCGGCCTCAATGGCCCGCTCGGCCCGCCACATCAACTGGCGGCGATTCGGCAGGCCGGTCAGGGCGTCAAAGTTGGCCAATTGGCGGATGCGGTCCTCGGCCATACGCCGGTCGGTCACATCCTGGATGACGCCGGTATAGCCGCAGGCATTGCCGTGTTCATTGAACTCCGGCTCTGCTTCAATGTGAATGACGCGCTGACGGCCGTCCAGCAGCGTGAAAGGCAGGTCGGTGACCAGCACCGAGTTGTGGGCCACCACATCGCGCAGCAGACGCATGAACAGCAGCCGCTCTTCTCGCGGCACCATGCGCATCACGCCAATGAAATCAAGCGGATCGGTCGGGCTCCGCCCAAACACGCGCAGGGCCTCATTCGCCAGCTTGAATCCCTGGCCGGTCTGCCATTCAAAACTGCCCATGCGGGCGAGATCCTGGGCGCGGGCCAGCTTGGCCTTGCTGCGCTCCAGTTCAATGCGGGTGCGCGAGCTGCGCAGCAGGTAACGCAGCCGTCCCGCCAGCAGTCGCCATTGCGTGGACTTGACGAAGAAGTCGGTGGCGCCCGCCTGATAGGCGCGATTGATCGAGGCTTCGTCGTCCAGCCCCGTCAGCATCAGAATGGGTGAATTTTCGAAACCGGGCAGGGCGCGCAGTCGCTCGCAGGTCTGGAATCCGTCCAGCCCCGGCATCAGCGCATCCAGCACGATCAATTCGGGTGTCCATTGCGTCACCAGGTCCAGCGCTTCTTCGCCGCTGTGGATGCTGGTCACGTCAAAGCCGTGCTCGCGCAGGGCCGCTTCGATCAACATCAGGTTGACCGGGTCGTCGTCCACCAACAGGACGCGCGGACGTTCGTTCAGCAGGCTGTCCTTCACGTCGCCCCTTTCATTGGGTGGGGGACAGCAGACGCTGCATCGCCTGGCGTGCGGCGTCGATTTCCGCCAGCACGCCGGTGGTCAGGGCGGGCAGCCGTTGGGTGTCTCCCGCGCGGGCGGCCGTTTCGATCTCGGCACAGCATTGCGACAGTGCCAGCGCACCCAGACTGGCGGCAGCCGATTTCAGCGTATGCGCCACATGCCGCACAGCGGACAGATCGGCCGACGCAGACAAGCCCTGACGCAGCACGACTTCCTGCTGCTCCAGCGCTTTCAGAAAGGCGCCCACCACACGTTCCAGCAAATGATTGTTGCCACCCGGATCCAATTCGCGCAGGCGGGCGAGGGCCTGCTCATCCAGCACGGAAGAAGGGGTCATCGGGCGCGAAGGCATCGTCAGGGTGGAGTCTGGTGACATCTTTTAATGATGGATCTGCAGTGATGGTTTCACGCAAGGTCGCAGTGCATTGTCTGTCAGTCGAAGCCCTCGGACGTGCGAAAAAGCGGCAAATCTGGGGTGCTCCGTTCGGCAAATGGGGGTAAGCCCTTGGTTTTGGGCGTGTGACAGACGTCCTTCACTTTGATGAGACGGTGGTGGCAGCCGCCGCGCCCCCAGGTTGCCTGCCTACAATGGCTAGCATGACTAGGTTGGGGGAAGCCGTCGTTCGCCGTCGGCCTTGGAAGGGAGCGGCGCTGGCCTTGGGGCTGGCGGCGCTCGCTCTGGTCCTCCTGGTGGCCCTGAATCTGGAACAGGCCGGACCGGGCCTGGTGCTGACCGCCCTGGTGGCGGGCGCCGTGCTGATGATGTTCGTCGCAGCCGTGTCCTGGCATATGGCTGTACGGTTGGCACGGGCGCAATTCGGTGAATTGCTGCGGGAATCGCGTCAGCAATCTCATCTCCTCAGTCAACTCATTCCCGACTGGCAATGGCAGACGGATGCCGCGCATCACCTGGTGCGCTGGCAGGCGCCGCAGGGCGCGCCGTCGTCCAGCTGGGTCGGCGGACCCTTGCACGGCGCGGTCACGCAGACCTTGTGGGAACGATTCGAAGCTGCCGACGCGGACCTGGATCTGGCGACTGCACTGGCGGCCGGACAGTCGTTCCAGGGCTGGCGGGTGCGGGATGCCCAGGGCCGCTGCTGGGAACTGCGGGGGCAGGCGGTGATGGACGCCACCGGTCACTTCAATGGTTATCTCGGGACCGCGCGGTTGGAAGCGCCCGATTCGACGACGGATGACGCCGGGGCTGGTGACGCCGCGGGATCCGGGCGCGTGGCTGCGAAGGGGGGCATGGCGGCGAGCGTCGTCCCGGTCGGGACCGGTGTTGCGAGTCTCGCTGGCGGCGCGCCGTTGCCGCTGTTGACCACCGACTGGCTGCACGCCCTGCCAGGCCCAGCCTGGCTGCTCAGTGATGGCACCCATGGGGGCAGCACGCGGTTGATCGATTTCAACGATGCGGCGGCGCAGATGATGGGCGGCGCCGTCGAGGTCAAGGGACAGCTCTGGCGCGCCTGCGAGGAGCACCTGCCCGACGAACTGCGCCAGGCCCTGGCGGAGCCGGATCTGCAGTCCGGCAGCGCCTGTGGTGCCTGGTGGCTGTGCCTCACGCCGGTGCCGCAAGGGCAGGGCCAATTGCTCAGCCTGTGGCCGCAAGGCGCGGTGGACACGGTGCCGGCGGCCCTGGCCCTGCGGGCGGCAGAGCAGGCGCGGGCGGACCAGGCGTCCTTCAGCTACACCGTGTCCCACGACCTGCGCGCGCCTTTGCGGGTGGTGGAGGGCTTCACCCGCATCCTGAAGGAAGACTACGGCCGGCTGCTGGACCGCGCCGGCAATGACCATCTGGACCGCGTGCTCAGCGCGGCCGGCCGGATGCACAGCATGATCGATGCGCTGCTCGCCCTGTCGCAGCTCTCCTCCCAGACCTTGCGGCAGGAGACGGTGGATCTGTCGCTGCTGGCGTCAATGGTGCTGGAGGAACTCCGCCGCTCGGCGCCGGAGCGCCAGGTGGAGACCTTTGTGCAACCCGGGCAGCGGGTGATCGGGGACCCGACCCTGCTGCGCATGGTGCTGGAGAATCTGCTGGGTAACGCCTGGAAGTACAGCAGCCGCCAGGCCGCGGCATCCATCCGATTCGAGTCGATGACCCGGGACGGCGAGCAGGTGTTTGTGATCTCCGACAACGGCGCCGGCTTTGACATGCGTTTTGCCGACCGGCTGTTTGGGGTGTTCCAGCGGCTGCACAGTGCGAGTGAATTCCAGGGGACCGGCGTTGGCCTGGCCTCCGCGCGCCGGATCGTGCGCCGGCATGGCGGCGACATCTGGGCGGAATCCGAGATCGGGCAGGGCGCCCGGTTCTATTTCAGCCTGCCGATGGCCTGAAGGGGGGCCTCAGGCGACGACCCCGGGAAGGTCGCTCAGGCGCCCAGGGCCAGTTGCTCGACGGCTTCGATCAATCGTTGCGCCTGATCCACCGGGCTGATCTTCTGCTCGGTCGCCATGCGCTCGAGCCGGGCCAGCGCCTGGGCGCGGGTCAGCGAGTAGCGATGCATCAGGATGCCCAGCGCCATGGCCTCGACCCGGTCGAGCGCCTCCTGGCTTTCGACCGGTGCCACCGGGGCCGGTTCCGCGTCACCGCGGGCCGGACGATTCGCAAAGGCGGCTTCCACCGCCGGCACGATCTGGTGAATGTCCAGCGGCTTGACCAGGTAGGCCAGCGCGCCGAGTTCCTTGACCTTGGCCACCGTGGCCTCGTCCGCAAAGGCGGACAGGAACATGAAGGGCATCTGCAGGTAGTCGCGCAGGTAACCGGCGACATCAAAGCCGCTCATGCCTTCCATGCGGATGTCCAGCAGCGCCAGATCGGGCCGTTGCTGGCGGGCGATCAGGATGGCGTCGTCGCCGTTGTCAGCGTCCAGCACGTCGTAGCCGGCCTGGGCCAGGCCATGGGTCAGCGTGGCCAGCACCAGCCGGTCGTCGTCGACCACCAGGATGCGGCCCTTGTGTCCGTAGGTGCCCTGCGGACCATGGCTGGCGCCGGCGCCGGCACTTCTGCCGTGCGCTGCTCCCCGGCCGGCCGGATCGGGCCGGTTTCCGAATGGGCGGTCGCCCAAGCCACTCACGCTGTTCACGCTGCTGTCCAAGCTTTCATTGGCGGATCGAACATTGTCACCCAAATGCCGGAGAGCGCCCCGCTCGTTTGCGAGCGGTCACAATCTCCCTGCCGGGGCTTCACAAAGCGGACTCAAGCTTGCGGCAGCCAGCTCACGCCCGGCGGCCACAGACTCAGTTCACACAGAACCCGGTCGCCCTCCTGCTGGAGGCTGAGCAGGGCACTGCGACGGGGCAGCAAGGCGCGTACCAGCCCCAGTCCGGACACCCCGCCGCGGATCTGCTTCAGGTCGAAGCCGGGCGGCAGCTGGCCTTCATTGCTGATGCGCAGCAGCACCTGCTCCGGGTCGAACACCAGCTCGCACAGGACCGGTGCGCTGCCGCCATGCTTGAGGGCGTTGGTGAACAGCTCATTGAGGGTGAGGGCGATCGGGATCGCCTCCACCTCCGGCAGGCCCCAGCGCTGGGACTGATCCGCCGCCGCACCGCTGATGTCCACCCGGATGTCCCGACCGAACATGCGCTGCACCGAGCCCAGCACCGCCTCGATCACCCGGCGCAGCCGCAAAGGTCCGGATTCGCCGACCTGCAGCCCATACACCTGGGCGATGGCCTGCACCTGGCCCACGGCCTCGTTGATGACGCCCGCCACCTCCGGACGTCGGGCAGCGATCTGCTGCAGCAGGCCGGCCACGCCCTGCAGGTTGTTCTTGATCCGGTGATGCACCTCGCGCACCAGCAGTTCCCGCTGGGCGATCGCCGCTTCCAGCCGCGCCGCTTCCTGGGCCCGCTGCTGCGTGACGTCGCTGGCCACCAGCAGCAGCTGCTCCGGTTCCACTTCGCCGCTGGCGTCGTTCACGCCCGAGAGGTGAAGCAGCCGCGTGTCCCAGACCCGGGTGTGACCGGCCACCTGCAGCCGGTATTCGCGCTGCAGCACTTCGGAACTTTCGAGGGCGAATTCCATGTCGGCGCGGACCGCCTCCGCCTGCTCGGTGCCAAAGAGCGCCTCCAGGCTGGCACCGACCAGTTCTTCCTCTTCGCGTCCGGCGAGGTCGGCTGCGGCCTGGTTGATCTGGCGCACCTGCAGCGTGCGGGCGTCATGCAGGCTGATGGCGATCGGCGCCGCCTCGATGATGCGCTGCAGGGACGCCTGCGCCTGCTCACTCTGCGCCTCGGCCTGGCGGCGGCGTTCGATGTCGAGCAGGGCGTAGGTCAGCTGACGTTCGCCGTCGGGGCCGCTGCCGGTCACCACCGCATTGCCCACCACCCAGAACTCGCGGCCATCACGGGCGACGAGGCGGCATTCGAAGGTCTCCGCCTGGCCTTCGGGCAGGTCGTCGAGGTAGTGGGTCTGGCGGAACGGATGGTCCGGCGCGTCGGTCGCGACGATGCTGATCGGCTGGCCGGCAAAGCCCGCCAGGTCGCCGCCGAACATTCGGCGGGCCGAGCGGTTCATCCACTCGATGCCATGACGGCCGACGGTGACGATGCCCACCAGCACCGAGTCCAGCACCGCGCGCTCCCGCTCGGTCTGGAGCAGCAGGGATTGCTGCGCGCGATGGCGTTCATCGACGCTCAGATAGGTGACGATGATGCCGGCCTCCGGCTGCCCGGGACGCACCGGCCGCTTGCTGACCAGCATCCAGAGAATCGACCCGTCCCGCCGACGCACCCGTCGCTCGCTGCGCCACAGGCCGGTCTCCGCCAGGCTGCGGACGGCGGCGCGGCGGTCGCGCTCGAATTCTGCGGGCGATTCAAACAGCTCCGCATGCGGCAGGGCGATCAGTTCATCCTGCCGGTAGCCCAGCATCTGGCCCAGGGCTTCATTGGCGCGGACCACCCGGTCGTCCCGAAGGATGGCGATGCCGACGTCGGACAGCTCGAACATCAGCTCCCGGTCCTGGGCCAGCGCTTCCAGCTCGGCCTGCTGGGCCTTGAGGCGGGAGATGTCACTGACCACCGCCACCAGCGCCTGCTCCTGCGGCGCCTCGGGCGGCACCACGCGGCGCAGGGACAGGGCGTGCCAGCGCGGCTCGGCGCCAGCGGTCGTGCCGGGTGTGCCCGATGTGGCGGACGTACCGGGCCATTCAAACTCAAATTCGCGGCCGTTCTCGTCCAGCGCTGGTAGTGCAGCCATCACCTGCGCATGCAGCGCCGGGAGCGCCTGGAAGAGGGCATCAAAGGGCGTGCCGGGCTCCGGCTCGCCGCCCAGGCCGAGCATCCGGCCCAGCGCCCCGTTGCTGCGCAGCAGACGCTGCCGGCGGACGTAAGCCATGCCCAGGCCGGCACCGTCGAGCATGGCGCCCAATTCGCGAAGGAGCAGCTCATAACGGGCCTGGGCCTGCTGGTTGTCGGTGATGTCGAGCGTCAGCACCGAGGTGATCGGCTGGGCGGAGGACAACACGCCCGGCTCGACGCGGGTCAGCAGCCAGCGCAGGCCCAGTTCGGGGTGACGCACGGCGTAGCGCAGGGCCAGCGGCTGATTCTGCTTGATGGCCTGCTGGAGCTTTTCGTAGTCGGCGCGGGAGTCGGCGTCGACCATGTCGCGGTTGACGCCTTGCAGGGCGCTGGCTCTGGCAGCGGACGCCGCCGCAGCCGGGCGCGCGTCTGCGGGCAGCGAAGCGGCGGGTGGGATCGTCGGGGCCGCCGGCCGTGGCCCCGCGGAGGGCGACGTTGGCCAGGTCCCCGGACCCTCCAGGGCGTCGGGCAGCTCGCCGGGACGCATCCAGCCCATCTCCGGCTGGAAGGTCGCCAAGCCCACGCCCGCGGTGTCCATCAGGGCCTGCAGCTGGAGATGCGCCAGTTCCAGAGCCTGATCGCGACTGCGGTCTTCCAGCATCAGCAGCAGTCGCGGACGGTCCCAGGGGCCGGTGAGCCGACGGGCCCGCACCCGCATCCAGCGCGGTCGGCCCTGCGGCTCGGCCAGCAGCGCTTCCCGGTGGACTTCGGTGCCGGCTTCCGGGGCGAGGCCGCTCAGCAGCGCGCGCCAATCCGGCGGCAGCTCCTGGACGCTCGCGGGCGGCTGCGGGCACAGGCGCCCGGCCAGTCGGCCGAAGGCGGCATTGCTGCGCAGCAGCAGGCCCTGGTCGTCCTGCATCAGGGCGGGCAGCGGGCAGAGATCGAGCCACTGGTCGATTTCCGTCTGCATGTGTTCGGCCCGTTCCCGGGCGGCGCGTTCGGTGCTGTGGTCCTGCAGCAGCGCCAGCGTCAGGTCGGTGCGCTCCAGCGGATGCAGCGAGGCCTGCAGGAGATGCTCGCGCTGCTGGTCATCCAGCAGCCTCAGGTCGTGGGGGCGGCGGACCCCGTGGGCGCCGTGGGGGCTGGCCGCGCGAGGCAGCCGGCTCTTGAGGGTGACCGGCCCGAGCAATTCCATCAGCCGGGCGTTGACCAGCAGCACCTGCCCCTGGCCGTCGATCAGCAGCGCCGGCCACGGCCCTTCCCAGAGCCCCGTCAGCAGCGTCTGCAGGGAGGACCCGGCAACCGACCGCGTGCTCAGCAGGGAGCGGAAAGGGTCGGTGCGGGTCGGGTCCATGGGCGCGCTAATTACTCCAGCTGGCCGGCCTTGTGCAGGGCGCGCAGCACGGCGTTGTTCACTTCTTCCGGCGACAGCATCAGCGCATCAATGGCGCTGCGGGTGTCGAAGACGGATTCGTTCTCGATGGCCTGCACCAGGTCCAGGTAGGGCTTGTAGGGGCCGTTCTGGTCGACCAGCGCCTGCCGCACCCGCTCCGGCACCGGGATGGATTGCAGCAGCTTCTCGAAGGGCTGACGCAGCATGTGGTCCAGCAGCGAGAACAGGCCGCAGATGAACATTTCATCGCGCAGTTCGGCTTCCGCCATGCTCTTGGCCAGGTCTTCCATCAGCAGCCCGCGGCGCAGCGCGGCGAACATCACCGGGCGCATCGCATGTTCCTTGCTCGCGGTGGCCAGCAGCAGGGCCAGCCAGCGACGCAGGCGGGCATAGCCCAGCAGCATGATCGCGTGACGGAAGGAGGACACCTCCACCGACAGGCCAAACGCCGCGGAATTCATGTAACGCAGCAGCTTGAAGGCCAGGCTGGGGTCACGCTTGAGCGTCTGCTCCAGGCGTTCCACATCCTCGCCCTGGTCCACCCGGGACATCAGCTCAACGATCACCTGCAGGTCGGCGGCCTGGGGGTCCTTGGTGGTCGGCGGGGTGGCGGGGGCTTCGAATTCTCCGTGGAAGGGCCAGCCCAGCACACCGGCGGCGCCTTTGTCCCAGGCCTGCTGAAAGTCGCCGGCACTGCGTGCGCCCGACACCAGCACCGTCTTGCCCGCCGGCGTGGGACCGCTGGCCAGGTCCGGCAGGTCCAGCACGATCTGCTTGAAGCCGGGGGCTTCGGAGCGGCCCTTGAGCAGGGTCACCACGCCTTCGGCGGCGCGGGCCTGGATCTGGGTGGCCAGTTCGGCGTCGCCGACCAGGAAGGCGGGTACTTCCACCCGGAAATGGCGAGGCAGCGGCGCGGCCAGCAGGCCCTTGAGCAGCCCTTCATGGGCCACGTTCAGCACCACCGCCTTGGCGGGGAAGGCGTCGGTCAGCGCCGCCAGCACGTCCGCCGCCGCCGGAGTGGCTTCGGGGCGCAAAGCGAACACGGTGACGCGAGTGGCTTCGATGTCGAGTGGCCTGGTAACCAGGGGCGCGTATCCCAGGGCCAGTTGGCCCAGCACGGCGTGCGTCGAGTTCATGCAGATGGCGGCTTCAGGAGTTGAGGTATTGGAACAGCGACATGCGCTGAACCATGGCGTAAGTTTTCAACGCCGCATCGTAGCCCGTCTGCTGGTTCTGGAAATCGGAAATGCCCTGCGTCATATCGAGGTCCTCTGCGGCAGATTGCTCGGCTTGGTTGTAAACCTTCAAGGTCTGGAGCCGTGTCTGGGATCCGTCGAGGTTGTTCATCTGCTCACCGACCTGGCTGCGGACGTTGGTCAGATTGCCCATCACGGCATCCAGATCCCGCAGATTGACCAGGTTGGCCTGGGTGACTTCGGTGCCGGTACGACCCTCCTTGCGCAGGGATTCGATGGTGCGGTCCAGCACGTCGAACACCTTCAGGTCGCTGGTGGCGGGTTCGACGGTGAAGGTGTCCCCGTCCACCGGCTGGCCGCCAATGGTCATCGACAGGCCGTCGAACTTGACGGTGTTGCCGGCGGTGTAGTTGTCGCTGGCGACCGGCACATGGCCCTGGGTTTCGTTGTAGACGGTGTAAGTCTGCGACGGGGCGGTGCCGGTGATGGTGATGGCGTAGGAGGCGCCGGTGACGGCGGTGGGGTCGGTAACCCGGCCGGCGTCGATCCAGCCGGCCGGTGCCGCGCCGGTGGTGAGGTTGGTGCCAGCGTTGGTCACGAAGGTGCCATTGCCGCTGCGGGCCTGCTCCCAGGCGGCCTTGCCGTCCACGCTCAGCGGATAGTTCTCGAGGTTGCCGGTGCTCACGCTACCGCCGATGCCGTCGAAGGCCACACCGCCGCCGGTGCGGTTGCCTGCCGCATCCCGCTGGACGGGATTGTCCAGGAACGGGGTGCCGGTGGTGCCCTGGCCGGAGAACAGGTAACCGCCGGAGCCGTCTCCCCGGTTGGCGATGGAGAGCAGCTGGTCGCGCAGGCCCTGCACCTTGTTGGCCAGGCTCTTGCGCTCGGCGTCGGTGTAGCTGGCGTTGCCGGCAGCGACCAGCGTTTCGCGGATCTGCTGCATGATCTCGTTGGCATCGCCCAGCGCGCTTTCCGCCAGCGTCATGCTGTTGCGGCTGGCCTCCAGGGCGCGGGTGCTGGCATCGACCTGGCCAATGGCGGTGCGCGCACGCTCCGCGCGGGCAGCGCCGGTCGGGTCGTCGCTGCCTTTTTCGACCCGTTTGCCGGAGGTGAGGCGCTGCTGGGCATCCTGCATCTCCTGCTGGCGTTTTTGCAGCGTCGAGATGCTGGCCTCGAACATGTTGGCGGTGGAGAGGCGCATGGCGGTCGTCCTGGCGTCAGTTCACTGGGTTACGTGGCGGAGATGCGGCGGCTGTGGCCCGCTCACCGCTGCACGATGCTCAGCAATTGGTCAAAGATGGTCTGGGCGGTCTGCAGCACCTTGGCCGCAGCCTGGTAGCCCTGCTGGAACTGCATCAGGCGGGCGGCTTCCTCATCGAGGTTGACGCCGGCCTGGCCCGATCGGGTCGCTTCGGCCTGGCTGGCCACGGTGGTGGAGACGCTGGCGAGATATTCCGCCCCCTGCACCCGGGAGCCGACGTCGGCAATCGCCGCCGCATAGGCCTCGGTGACCGTCTGGCCGCGCGACATCGTGCCGTCGGCCTGCAGCTGCTTGCCGACGAAGGTCTCGCTCTGCAGCTTCAGGAACGCCTTGGCATTGCCGTTGTTGGTCGAGACCACCGCATCCGACTTCTGCAGGTTGATCTTGTCGCCTTCGCGCGGCACGCCGTTCAGGCGCAGCTCGAAGCCGAGATCCACCCCGCCCGCCGGATCATTGCCGATGGCCTGCCCGGCCTTCCAGGTGCCGGTGTAGCTGGTGTTGTCCGACAGGGTGATGGTGTAGTTGATGCTCTGGTCCGCATTCACCGTGCCGAACTGCACCGTGGCAGGCTGCAGGGTCTTGTCGAACTTCGAATTGACCGCATAGAGCGAGTCGACCGTGGCCGTGCCCTTGTTGTTGACGTCGACAGTACCCACCACCGGCGCCGCGGCGGCCAGGCCGCTCGGGTCGTCCATGGCGCGCTTGAAGCTGGTCGCAGCAGCGGCCACCGGTTCCAGCACAAAGCGGTCGTTGGCCTGCATCGTGCCGGTCATCGTCAGGCTGATGCCGTAGGCCTTCTCGATCTGGTCCTTGTTCATCGTCGTGGCCGTGCCGTCCGGACGCACCGCGATCTGATAGCTGTCGGGCGTGCCGGTGGGATCGGCGGAGATGACAAAGGACAGGGCCGGCACCATCTCACCGTTGGTGATGGTGGCCGAGAGCTTGGCGTCGCCCTTGTTGGTGACGGCAGGCAGCACCGTGGGGTCGGCGATGCTGAAGAGCGGTCCGCCCGCAGCGGACTTCAGGTCCACGCCGAGCGACTGCTGTTCGTTCACCCGGGTGGCGATGGCCGTGGCCATCTGACCCAGCAGGTTGCGTGCATCCTGCAGGTGGGTGTTCTGATAGCGCAGCAGTGCGGTGAGGGAGCCGCCGGTCAGGGTGCTGTCGTCCAGCACCCGGGTGCCGTTGGCCTCGGTGATGGAGAGCTGCGCGCGGGAATTGTCGTAGGGGTCGGGCGTGACCTGCAGCTCCTGCGCCTGGCCGCCCAGCACCAGCCGCTGGCCGCCGCCGATGAAGACGCCGACGGTGCCGTCGCTGCTGGCCACGGTGGAGACCTGCACATACTGGCTGAGCTGCGAGACCAGCTGGTCGCGCTTGTCCAGCAGGTCGTTGGGCGAATGGCTGGTGCCGTTGGCCCGGGCGATCTGGTCATTGGCCGCGGCGATCTGTTTGGCCAGCTCGTTCACGGTCTTGACGTCCGCCTTCATGTCGCTGACGACGCCGGCCTGCAGGTCGGCCAGCTGCTGGCCGGCGCTCTGGAACCGCGACGCCAGCTCCTGCGCCTTGCCCAGCACCACCTGACGCGCCGACGGGTCGGACGGCCGGCTGGCCACATCGACCAGGGCATTCAGGAAGTCGTTGCTGGCCTGGCCGATGCCGTCCGAGCCGGTCGGGAAGATGTTCTCCAGCTGCGCCAGCTGGGCCTGCATGGTGTTGTCCATGAAGGCCTGCGACTTGGCGGCTGCCGCTTCGCGGGTCAGGAACTCGTTGTGCGAGCGGGTGACCGTCTGCACATTCACGCCCTTGCCGAAGTAGCCCGCGCCGGTGAACTGCCCCTCGGGCGTGGTCAGCACCACTTCCTGGCGCGAATAACCGGCCACGTTGGCATTGGCGATGTTCTGGCCGATGGTCTGCAGGGCCGCCTGGTTGGCGAACATGGCCCGCACACCAAGGGAAAGAAGGGCGGAGGTCGACATGCTGGTGTCCTAGGACGTCAGGCCATGGCGCGTTGCACGCGCATGGTTGTGTTGATGACCCGCGCCAGCTTGGACGCGTACTCCGGATCGGTGGCGTAGCCCGCCTTCTGCAGGCCCTTGGCAAAGCCTTCGGCGCTGCCGGTGCTGGCCTTGGCCACCACGTCGCGATAACGGTCGTTGCCGCTGATCAGCTTGGCATAGTCCTTGAAGGCTTCTTCATAGCTGCCGTAGGCGCGGAACTTGGCGGTGACACGCTGCGGCTTGCCGTCCACATATTCGGTGGTGCTGACCTCGGCGACCTTGCCGGTCCAGCCCGGGCCGGCCTTGATGCCGAAGACGTTGAAGCTGCTGCTGCCGTCCTTGTTCAGAATCTCGCGCTTGCCCCAGCCGGATTCATGCGCCGCCTGGGCGATCATGAAGCTGGCCGGAATGCCGGTGGCAGCCTGGGCGGACTTGGCGGCGCCGTCGTGCTTCTGGATGAAGTCCTGCACATGCGGCTGCACATTCTTCGTGGCCAGCTGCGGCAGCTGCTGCGTGCCGGCGGCCGCCTTGGCGCTGGGCAGCTCGCCGTCCTTCACGCCCAGCTGGCGCTGAAGATGCCGTTCGATCGCCTGGGACAGCCCGCCCGGCAGGCCGGCCATCTTGCCGGCGTACTGCTGGTCCAGCATCTCGCCGCCCATCTGGGTGGCGGAGTTGTCCATCATGCCGGAGCTCATCGTGGCCTGCCGCATGCTCTTCATCACTTCCTGCATGAAGAGGGTTTCAAACTGCTTGGCCGTTTCCTTCACCGCCGCCTTCGGGTCGCGGGTCGCGACCGACTTCAGCTGGTCGATGGAGCGGGTGTCGGTGGAGAGGCCGCCGTTGCCCAGGGCCGTGCTCAGAGGAGTCGAGAGTGCCATGTCAGATCACCTCCAGCTCGGCATTCAGGGCGCCGGCACTTTTCATGGCCTGCAGGATGGCCAGCAGGTCCTGGGGCGTGGCGCCCAGGGTGTTGAGCGCCTTCACCACGTCATTGAGTCGGGTGCCGGCCGGCAGCTGAATCATCGTGCCGGGGTCCTGCTTGATCGAGATATCGGTCTTCTCCGTCACCGTGGTCTGGCCGCCGGAGAGGGCATTGGGCTGGCTGACCTGCGGGGTGCTGGAGATCGTCACCGCCAGGTTGCCGTGCGCCACGGCGCAGGGCGACAGCGTCACCGCCTGATTCATCACCACCGATCCGGTCCGGGCGTTGATGACGATGCGGGCCGCTGGCGTGTCCAGATCGAGGGGCAGGTTTTCCATGTCGGCCAGGAAAGCGACTCGCGCTTCCGGCGCCAGCGGTGCGCGCACCCGCACCACCCGGCCGTCCAGCGGCTGGGCCGTGCCTTCGCCCTTGGCCTTGTTGATGGCGCGGGCCACGGCGCGGGCCGTGCCGAAGTCGGAGGCATTCAGGTCCAGCTGCAGGAATTCGTTCTGCTGCAGCGGCGTGGGCACGCTGCGCTCGACCAGCGCCCCGTTGGGGATGCGGCCGGCGCTCAGATGGTTGATCTGCACCTTGGAGCCCCCGGCAGATGCGCCGGCGCCGCCGACGATCAGGTTGCCCTGGGCAATGGCGTAGACCTGGCCGTCCGCACCCCGCAGCGGGGTGGCGATCAGCGTACCGCCGCGCAGGCTCTTGGCATTGCCCATGGACGACACCACCACATCCAGCGGCTGGCCGGGTTGGGCGAACGGGGGGAGCTGGGTGGTGATCATCACCGCCGCCACGTTGCGCGGCTGCATGGTGACGCCCTGGGGCAGCAGCACGCCGAACTGCTGCAGCATCGCGGTCAGGCTCTGGCCGGTGAACGGGGCCTGGGTGGTCTGGTCGCCGGTGCCGTCCAGACCCACCACCAGGCCGTAGCCGGTCAAGGGGTTGGAACGCACGCCCTGCACGGCCGCCACTTCCTTGATGCGGGTGGCCTGGGCCGGGGTGGCCACAGCCAGCAGCGCCATCAGGCTCAGCAGGCCACTGGCCAGCAGGCGGGGGCAGGGACTGAAAAAGCGGCGGAGAGGGGGGAAGGTGTTGGGGTACATCTCGGTCACACGTGAGGCAGACTCGTGTGACCGATTGTGGGCAAACTTAAGTCGGCGAAAGGTTCAAGAAGAACCGGGATAGCCAGCCAATTGAATGCGCATCCGCCACCGCGCCGCGGCCGCGCTGCTCCACCCGGACATTGGCCACGGCGGTGGAAGGCACCGTGTTCCCTTGGCGAATCGTCTGCGGGTCCACCTGGCCGAAGAAGCGCAGCACGTCCACATTGCTGTTGACGCCGACCTGTTTCTCGCCGGAGATCAGCAGATGGCCGTTGGGCAGCACGCCGGTGACCACCGCGGTGATGGTGCCGGAGAAGTCATTGGTGTTCTCGTTGGTGCCCTTGCCGGTGTTCTTGTTGGACGAGGTACCGCCCACCTCCGCCCGGCCGCCACCGAAGGAATTGGCCGCAAAGCCGGGGATCGCGGTCACGCCCGCGCTCAGGGAGCCGGTCTTGTCCAGGGCGGAGCTGGACTTCTGGGTGGCGCTGACCTTCTCGGTGATGGTGACGGTGACGATGTCGCCGACCAGCCGGGCCCGATGGTCCTCGAACAGCGGACGGAAGTTCGCGTTCTGATAGATGGCGCCGTTGTTGGCCGAGGCCGGAATCGGCTCGGGCATGCGCACCACCGGCGCGGGCTGCATGTCCACCCGGGGTTCCGGGTAGGGCGTGCTGCAGGCGCTGAGAACGGCGAGTGCCGAAGCTGACAGGGCCAGCAGCGCGGTGCGGACCAGCGAACCGGCGCGGGGGCCGGTATGGCGGGCGACCGGGGCGACGACCAGGGAGCCGACCAGGGAGGCGACAGAGACAGGGGAAGAAGACCGGGACATGAACAACTCCTGGAACAACGAAGCGGGGCGTGGATCAGGCGGAGGGGGGGCAGGCCGCACCCATCAGGGGCGCGGCATCAGCCCGCCGCTCAGATCTGCGACAGCTTCTGCAACATCTGATCCGAGGTCTGGATGGCCTTCGAGTTGAGCTCGTAGGCGCGCTGGGTCTGGATCATGGAGACCAGCTCTTCCACCACATTCACATTCGAGGTTTCGGTGAAGCCCTGCTGCACCGCGCCCAGGCTGTTGGTGCCCGGAGCGCCCGTCTGCGGCGCGCCCGAGGCGACGGTTTCCGCATACAGGTTGCCGCCCAGCGATTCCAGCCCGGGCGGGTTGATGAAGTTGGCCAGTTGCAGCTGGCCCAGCGTGGTCTGGGCGGTGCTGCCGGCGGTGGTGACCGCCACCGTGCCGTCCTGGCCGATGGTCAGCGACTTGGCGTCCGCCGGCACGATGATGCCGGGCAGCACCGTGTAGCCGTTGTTGGTCACCACCTGGCCGTTGGCGTCCAGCTGGAAGCTGCCATCACGGGTGTAAGCGGTGGTGCCGTCCGGCATCTGGATCTGGAAGAAGCCGTTGCCCTTGACCGCCACATCCAGATAGTTGCCCGACTGCTGCAGCGAGCCCTGGGTGTGGTTGCGGGAGGTCGCCACGGCGCGCACGCCCAGGCCGACCTGCAGGCCGGTGGGCAGGCTGGTCTGCTCGGAGGTGGCGGAGCCGGCCGGGCGGAGGTTCTGATACATCAGATCCTCGAACACCGCATGCTCGCGCTTGTAGCCGTTGGTCGAGACGTTGGCCAGGTTGTGCGAGACCACATCCAGCTGCATCTGCTGGGCTTCCATGCCGGTCTTGGCGATCCAGAGGGAACGAAGCATGTTGAACTCCTGATTCTTCAGACGGGCACTGTGCCGTCAACCGCAGCGGGTGAAGGCTGGATGAGAGGGGCTTATGCGGTGCTAAACCGTGGTGTCGGGGGATCAGCTGTCGCTGAGCAGCTTGGACGCGGCCTGGCCGTGGGTCTGGGCAATCTGCAGCAGCTTCATCTGCTGCTCGAACTGCCGGGCCGCGGCGATCATGCCCACCATGGTTTCCACCGGCGACACGTTGGAGCCTTCCAGCGCACCGGCCTGCACCCGGCCGGCCGGGTCGGCGGGCAGCGGCTCACCGTCCGGTGCGGCGAACAGGCCGTCGGTGCGGCGGGTGAAGCGGCCATCCTCCGTCACCAGCTTGAGCTTGCCGATGTTCACCGGCCGCTGATTGCCGGTCTTGGCGGTGATGGTGCCGTCCGAGCCGATGTCCACCGTGGAGTTGGGCGGCACGCTGATGGGGCCACCGTCGCCCAGCACCTGCAGGCCATTGCGCATCACCAGCAGGCCTTCGGCGTTGACGTCCATCGAGCCGGCGCGGGTGTAGGCCTCGGTGCCGTCCAGCGCCTGCACCGCCATCCAGGTGCGGCCCTTCATGGCCACGTCCAGATTGCGGCCGGTGGTTTCCAGCGGGCCCGCCGACAGGTCGTGACCGGTGGTGGTCTCCAGCGAGAACGCGCGCACGGTCGAACCGTCGCCCCGCACCGGCACCGACCGGAAGGCCTGCAGCTCCGCACGGAAGCCGTTGCTGTTGACGTTGGCCAGGTTGTTGGCCAGCACGTCCTGGCGCGAGAGCGCCGCTTGCGCGCCACTCATCGACAGATAGATCATGCGGTCCATGGTCAGCGGTCCTTGGCGTGTGTCTGCTCAGGTGTCTGCTCAGCCGGCGCGATCAGCGCAGGTTGACCAGCGTCTGCAGCACCTGGTCCTGGGTCTTGATGGTCTGCGCATTGGCCTGGTAGACGCGCTGCGCGGTCACCATGTTCACCAGCTCATTGGTCAGGTCCACGTTGGACTCTTCCAGGGAGCCAGCCTTCAGGGCACCGAGGTTGCCGTCGCCCGGCACGCCGACCACGGCGTCGCCCGAGGCATTGGTGCGGTTCCACAGGTTGCCGCCCAGCGGCTGCAGGCCCTGCGGATTGCGGAAGGTGGCCAGTTCCACCTGGCCGGCCGGCTTGGACTGCCCGTTGGAATAACGGGCGGTCACGATGCCGTTGTTCTCGATGCTGATGCCGGTCAGCTGGCCCGGGGCATAGCCGTCCTGGGTGAGGCTGGTGACGGCGAAGTTGGCGCCGTTTTCCACCGCCGAGGTCATGTCCAGTGACACGCCCTTGACCGACGGATCGGACGGGTCGGCCGGCGGCGCCGGAATGGCCAGCGTCGGCGCCCCCTGCGAGTTCACGCCCGCCGGGATCTTCAGGTTCAGCAGCTCATTGGCGGCCGGCGAGACCGGACTGCCGCCGGTGGGCAGGAAGGTCACCTGGGTGAACGGCGTCAGCGGGTTGCCGGTGGCGGTGCCGTCTTCCGTCTGAATGGGGTTGCCCTGCGCGTCGTATTGCACCGCGCTGCCGTTGGCCGTCACATAGACGTTCCAGACCGTGTTGCCGTTGGCGTCGTCGTTGTTGGCGCGCTGGTAATACAGCGTCACCGCCACCGGCTGGCCCTTGGCGTCATACACCGTCAGCGAGGTGGCGTTGTTGTAGGTCTTGGGGTCGCTCAGCGTGATGCCGGTCTTGTCGATCTTGGCGGACTTCGGATCCGCCGGGTCGCTCAGCTCGAACGGCGCGGTCGCGCCAGCGCGGGAATCCAGCGTGAATTCCATCTCGATGTTGCCGGTCACCTTCGGGTCGATGCCGCCGGTGGGCAGCTTCAGCGAGGTGGCCAGGCCCGGCTGGATCACCCCGTTGCCGTCCGCGGGATAGCCTTGCAGCTTGAGCTGGTCGTTGTTGACGATGTAGCCCTCGCGGTCGACCTTGAACTGGCCGTTGCGGGTGTACATCGTGGGGCTCTTGCCGTCACTCACCTGGAAGAAGCCGTTGCCGTTGATGGCGAGGTCCATCGGGTTTTCGGTGACGGTGATGTTGCCCTGCGTGAACTGCTGGGCCACGGTCTGCAGCTGAACGCCGATGCCGATCTGGTTGGTGCCGGCACCATTCAGCGCGGTGGCGTACATGTCGGCGAATTCAGCCCGCGACGACTTGGCGCCGTAGGTCTGCGCATTGGCGATGTTGTTGCCGATGACTTCCAGGTTCTTGCTGGAAGCGTTCAGTCCGGAGAGGCCTTGTTGGAAGCTCATGTGAAGTCCTTGGGCGGTTCAGTCGGGTCGGGCGGGTCGGCCGCGAAGTCAGTCGGAGATCGGACGATCAAACGATGTTGCGGACCTTGTCGTAATCGACCAGACCGCTGTTCTTGAGTTCCAGCTGCAAGGTGGCGCCGCTGGTGTTCACTGCGCTCACCACATCACGGGTGTAGGTGGTGGCGGTGACCGGATTGGTGCTCTTGGTGGCGGTGACCCGGAAGGTCAGGCCGGTGGTTTCGCCGGACTTGCTGGCATCCCAGGTGTAGGTCTGGTTGCCGGCCTTCTGGGCGCCGATGTCCTGGGTGGCGATCACGGTGCCCGCGCCATTGAGCACTTCCACCTTGACCGTGTCGGCCGGATTGGCCAGTTCGTAGTTGAGCTGGGCCTTGCCGTTCTCCACCGTCACCTGGTTGCCCGGCACCGTCACCGAGCGGCCCACCAGGCTGACGCTTTGCAGCGCCTGCATCTGGCTGAACTGGGTGGCCAGGCTCTGGATGCTGGTGTTGACGTTGCCCACGCCGGTCACCGTCTGGATCTGCGCCAGCTGGGTCGTGACCTGGGCGTTGTCCATCGGATTCATCGGATCCTGGTTCTGCATCTGCGCCACCAGCAGCTTCAGGAAGCGGTCCTGGGTGTCGGCGGCGTTCGGGGTCGAGCTGTTGGACGTGCCGCCGAGGCCGTTGGACGTCTTGCTGGTGCTGTTCAGGGTGGTGAAGTCCATGATGGGCAATCCTGGTACGGGGTGTGGGGGCGGTTCTGCGGTCGGGCGGTCAGGCGGTTGATCAGCCCTGGCCCATCTGGAGCGTCTTGAGCAGCAGCGACTTGGCGGTGCCCATGACTTCGAGGTTGTTCTGATAGGAACGCGAGGCGGAGATCATGTTGACCATCTCTTCCACCGAATTCACATTGCTGTAGGTGACGTAGCCGTCGGCATCGGCGAGCTGGTGGCTCGGATCGTGCACCCGGCGGCCGGGGGCCTGGTTTTCCTTCACCGCGACCACCTGCACACCGACATCGGTGGCGTCGGTCATGCCGCCGTTCTGGTTCATCAGACTCTGGAAGACGACTTCGCGGGCCTTGTAGGCCTGGCCGTCCGGGCCGGCGACGGTGTCGGCATTGGCCATGTTGCTGGCCACTGCATTCAGGCGCTGGCTCTGCGCACTGACCGCGCTGCCGGAAATGTGGAAGATGCTGAACATCGACATGGCGGGGTCCTCCTACGACGTCTTCAAGCCGCGTTCGGCGACTTCATCGCATCCATCAGGGTGCGTACGCTGCCGTTGATGAAACGCAGGGACGCTTCGTACTTGACGGTGTTGTCGGCGAAGCTGGCGCGTTCGCGGTCCATGTCCACCGTGTTGCTGTCCATGCTGGTCATGGAACTCAGGGAGTTCTGGAGCACGCCCTGGGTGCGCTGGGTCAGGGTCTGGTTGGAGGTATCCGCGGCAGGGGAGGTCGCCTCCCGCAGCGCCTTGGCGAAATCCAGGTCCCGCGACTGATAGCCGGGGGTGTCCGCATTGGCGATGTTGCTGGCGAGCAGGCGTTGACGCTCCGCCCGCAGGGTCAGCGCCTGGGCCTGGAAGTTCATCGCGTCGGTCAGTCGGTTCATCATGGTGCGGCTCCTGTGCGTTTCCATGGCGGCCGGGTCCGGAAGGGACGGCGGCCTGGGATTCATCACGTTCGGCCATTGTGGGCAGCGGGCCGGAAAACATGAGCGCGATAAAACGGGGGTTTGCAGTCCATTTCAAAGCCATGCGGGGGGAGGGCGTCGGTAGAGTCACTGGCCATGGCGAAGTCCTCCACCCCCCACGCGCGCCTTCATGCGCCCACCCTGCGCAGCCGTTCACGCGCTGCGGCGGTGCGGCTGGGGCTGCTTCTGATGTCGCTGAGCCTCGGCGCTGCCGGCGCCGCGACTGCGGGGTCGCTGCCAGAACCGATCATCGACCCGACGATGGGCGCCGTGGCGGCGCAGGCGTCGGGCAGTGCTTCGCCGCAGACGCAGGCGGGTGGGCCCGGGGCGTCCGCGCGGCCTTCCAATCAGGGGGCGGGTGGCACGCCAGTCGGCCCTTCGTCCGGCACCGCCCCATCGACACCGATGCCGCAGCGCCAGCTGGCCAATGCCTTCCAGGCACCGCCGCCGCCCTCGGGGACCCAGAGCATCGTGCCGGGTGGTGGGCGCATCGCCCCGGCGGCGAATCAGGCGCCGCCGAGCCCGCTGGAGGCCAGCCTGCAGGAGTCGCTGCAGATGCTGGCGATGGCCGGGGCGCGTCAGGTGGCGCCGAGTTCGGCCCGGGTGGAAGTGGAGCTGGGCCGGCTGGATCCCCGGCTGCGTCTGGCCCCCTGTGATCAGATCCAGCCCTACCTGCCGCCCAACCAGCGGATGTGGGGGCGCACCCGGATCGGCATCCGCTGCCTGAGCGGCCCGACCAAGTGGAATGTGAGCCTGCCCCTGACCATCCGGGTGTTCGCGCCAGCCTATGTGGCGGTGGCCGACCTGCCGGTGGGCACCGAATTGACTCAAGATCGCCTGCGTCTGGCCGAAACCGACATTGCGGGCGAAACGGGGGTGATCTTCACCCATCCGGAAGCCTGGGTCGGACGCCATCTGGCCAAAGGCCTGATGGCCGGCGAGGCGCTTCGCTCCACCGACCTGAAGCTGCGCCAGTGGGTGCAGCCGGGCGACCGGGTGCAGGTGCAGGCGGCGGGCGACGGATATGCGGTGTCCGGGGAAGGGCAGGCGATGGGGGTCGGGCTGGAAGGCCAGGACGTCCGGATCCGGTTTGACAACGGGCGCATGGTCACCGGGCGAACGGTCGGCGAACGTAAAGTCGAGGTGCTGCTGTGAATCTGGCTGGAAAATCCGGCCTGGAGCCGGTGCCGCCCCCTGATGTCGGGGCCTCTAGCGTGAAATGGGCGGGGTTTGCCCCGTTCTTCGGTAGCCATTTCGTGACGACTGGCCCTAAAGTCTGGTCTGCACAGGTCGATATACCGAATATCGAATGGGGTCTGGCGTCGGTCCAGGCCCACGGATGAATGCCAGGAGAGTGGCCATGAAGATCGGTAACAGTCCAGAACTCAATGCCTACACCAAGGTGAGCAGCACGCGCACCGGTGGGGCAGACGCCGGCCGTGCCGCCCCCGCAACAACCACCGCGACCCCGAGCGCGACGGATGCCGCCACCAGTGGTGCTGGCAGCGCCGTCCGGGCCACGGGTGTGGCGGCGCAGGATTCAGCGTCGCAGGTGGCGCTGTCCAGCACGGCCAGCACGCTGATGTCGTCGTCGGTGTCGTCGGACGACAGTGTGGACATGGACAAGGTCAACCGCATCGCTGCCGCCATCCGCAACGGGCAGTTCAGCATCAATGCCGGTGTGATTGCCGACAAGCTCATCGCCAACACGGCGGAGCTGCTGGGCAAGGTACAGTCTCACTGATGTCTGCCCCGAAGATCAACGTGTCCGTCAACGTGCCTGGTGTCGCCATGTCTGCAACGCCCAATGCCCAGCCCTCGGTCGACCTTGAGCAGCCCCTGCAAGAGGTGGAAAGCTGCCTGAATCTGCTGGGCGATGCCCTGCATCGACGGGACACCCAGGCCATCGAACTGCATGCGGCGAGTCTGCATCTGGCGCTGGCCCGCGCGATCGAGCAATTCACCCTGGCAGCCCGCAGCGGCACCGTGCCGGCGGGTCTGCGGACCCGGCTGGTGCAGGCGGGTGGCCGGGTCGCGGCGCAGCGGGAGTCGCTGGCACGTGCCACGGCCGCGCTGGACCGGGCGATCGATGTGCTGATGCCCGGCGAGCCGTCGGGCCTGTATGGCGCCTCGGGCAAGAGTGAGCGCAAGTCGGCGCTGGCGGGTGGGTCGATCCAGGCCTGACCGGTTGGTGCGGGAGCCCCGCACGCTGAATAGAAAAGCCCAGCATCGCTGGGCTTTTGTTTGTGCGGTGAGTCGCGTCCGGCTCAGCGGGTCGCCTTGCGGCGCAGGCAATCCAAGTAGGCGTGGCCGTCCGGCGGCAGGCCGCTGCGTTGGGACGTCCAGATCATCTCGCCCAGGCACTCCATCGCTTCATGGTGCGCCTCATGCAGCGACTGACGGCGTGCCGCCAGCAGGTCCAGCGCCTGCCGGACGCCCCGCGGCTGGTCGATCTTGTGCTGCTCGATCAAGGTCAGGTGCATCGACAGGTGCAGGAACGGATTGGTCCGGCCATCCTCCACCGTGTAGACGGCCGCCAGGGCAGCGGCCGGGTCAGCCAGATCGTCGTGGTACTCGGGATGTTCCACGATCCAGTCGGCCGCGATCACTTCCATCGGCGTCAGGGGCAGGCTCTCGCGCTGCTTGCGATAGGTCTCGCAGAAGAACTTGCGAACTTCAAGTTGGGAGGGAGCAAACATAAGCCGTGATTGTCACCTGCCTGCTCAAGACTTGCCGGCCTGGGGCTGCTGCTCCGGCTCCTGCCACGGCCGGGCGGCCTGACCGTCGGCCATCGCGCGGCGTTCCTGCGCCAGACGCTCTTCCAGCTGCTGCCGCCCCTGCTTGGACATCGCAATCAGCGTGTCCATGTCGCCGCGGTGTGGCCGCATGGCTTCCATCTGCTCCACGCTGTGGCGCCTGAAGCGCATCGCCAGCTGGCGCGCAGCATGCGGCGTCCAGCCGATGTTCTCCATCACGCTGCGGGCGCTCATCAGGGCGGAATCCAGCGTTTCCCGCTCGATCATCGACACGCCCAGATCCCGCAACGCGTAGTAGTGCTGCACATTGCGCGCCCGCGCCACCACCTGCAGATGGGGGAACTGCTCCTTGGCCAGTTCCGCAATCTTGAGGCTATGGTTCACGTCATCGACGGCGATCACCAGCACATGCGCCCGCTCCGCCCCGGCGATGCGCAGCAGTTCGAGCCGCGTGGCATCCCCCCAGAACACCCGCCAGCCAAAGCGCCGCAGCGATTCGACCGTATCGGCGTCGTGGTCCAGCACGGTGGCGCTGACGCCGTTGGCATTGAGCACCCGGCCGATGATCTGCCCGTAGCGGCCAAAGCCCGCGATGATGACCGGCGATTCCTGCTGCTCCTTGAGTTCATGCGGAGAGCTGCGTGTCTCCTTGCCAGCGCGACGCTGCACCCAGGCGAGCAAGGCCGGCGTCAGCGCGAGGGACAGGGCCACTGCGGCCACCAGCACCGAACGCTGGGCCGCGTCCAGGAGCGTGGCCTGCTCCGCCAGCTGGAACACAACAAAGCCGAATTCACCGCCCTGCGCCAGCAGAATCACAAACACCGGCCTCTCCAGCTTGGGCAGGTCCATCAGGCGGGACAGGGCATACAGCACGAGGCCCTTGCAGATCCACAGCGCGGCCAGCAGGCCCAGCACCACCAGCGGGCGCTCCCACAGCACCGTCAGGTCCAGGCCCATGCCCACCGCAATGAAGAACATGCCCAGCAGCAGCCCCTTGAACGGCTCCAGGTCGGCCTCCAGCGCACGGCGGTATTCGCTTTCGGCCAGCAGCACGCCGGCGGCGAAAGCGCCCAGCGCCATCGACAGGCCCACTTTCTGCATCAGCGCGGCGGTGCCCAGCACCAGCAGCAGCGAGGCGGCGGTGAAGATTTCCGGGGTGCCGCTGCGGGCGATCCAGCGCAGCAGCGGGCGCAGCAGCAGGCGGCCCCCCAGCACGATGGCCACCAGCGCGCCCAGGGCCAGCCACAGCTTGGCGCTGTTGTGCCCGCCGGCCGGACGTCCCTGGCTGGCCAGCAGCGGCACCAGGGCCAGCACCGGGATGGCGGCGATGTCCTGCAGCAGCGCGACGCTGATCACGCTCTGACCGGCACGGGTGCCGCCCAGGTTGCGCTCCGCCAGGACGGCCAGCGCCACGGCGGTGGACGACATCGCCAGGCCCAGCGCCGCGATGACCGCGGTGTGCCAGTCGGAGTCCAGCCAGAATGCCGGCACCAGCAGCAGCGCCGCGCAGCCCAGCATCTGGGCCGAGCCCCAGCCGAAGATGGGCCGGCGCATCGCCCACAGGCGCTTGGGTTCCAGTTCCAGACCAACCAGGAACATCATCAGCACCACGCCGAATTCACCGATCTCCAGCACGGTGGACGGGTGGCTGATCAGCCCCAGCACCTGCGGCCCCAGCAGCACGCCAGCGACCAGATAACCCAGGATTGCGCCGAGCTTCAACCCTCGTGCCAGCGGCACCGCCAGCACGGCGGCGGCGAGCAGCACCAGGGGCGTCATCAACCAATTGCCATGCGACTCCATCAGACCGGCACTCCTTCCTGGGTGGCGGGGCGGTCCTCGGTGGGCACCTCCTCCTGGGCGGGCTCGGGCTGGCGGTCACACCACTCGGGCAGTTCCTGAAGACCTTCGACAAAGCGGCGGGCGTGGGCCTGGATCTCCTCGTTCGAAGCCTTTTGCGCGCTGTGCAGCAGCAGCGGCGGCACGAAGCGCATGCCGCACAGCGCGGCGGTCTGGGCATACGGCAACAGGAAGTCTTCCACCGGATGATGGTTGTAGCCTCCAGCACTGTAGGCGTGGGCACTGCCGCCGGTGGACGTCACCAGCCACAGGTCCTTGCCATGCAGCGCATGGCCGCTGTTGCCGTAGGCAAAGCCGACGCTCAGCACCTCGTCCACCCACAACTTCATCAGGGCCGGCATGCCATACCAATGCATCGGATGCAGCCACACCAGCAGCTTGGCGTCGCGCAGGGCTTCCTGCTCGGCATGGGTGTCAATCGAGTAATCCGGGTAGAGCGCATACAGGTCGCGCACCCGCACGGACGGCATGCCGTGCACGGCGGAGAGCAGGGCGCGGGTCACCCGGGAGTGGGCCAGATCGGGATGGGCCGCCAGGATCAGCACGGGCGCGGCCGGATCGGACTCGGGCCGCTTCGGCGGGGTGCTGTCCCTCTCAGGGTTGGCACCAGGGGGATGTTGGGGGGAGGACATGGGCCGGGAGTATGCGGTATCCCCTAAGATCCTGTGGCACCCGATCGAGGAGTACATCCAGCAGAGGAGGGCCCATGCCGGTGATTCTGGTCGCCAACCCCAAAGGCGGTGTTGGCAAGAGCACGCTAGCGAGCAACATCGCGGGCTACCTGTCCCATCGCGGTCACACCGTGATGCTGGGGGACATCGACCGCCAGCAGTCCTCCGCGCGATGGCTGGCGCAGCGGCCCGCCAGCGTGCCGCTGGTCCAGGGCTGGGAGTTGCAATCGGTGGACGGTCTTCGCACACCCAAGGGGGTGACCCATGCAGTGCTGGACACCCCGGCGGGACTGCATGGCAAGAAGCTGGCGCAGGCGCTCAAGATCGCGGACCGGGTGGTGGTGCCGCTGCAACCCAGCCTCTTTGACATCCAGGCGACATACGATTTTGTGCGGGAGCTGCAAGATGCCCGGCAGGATCGTGGGTCCCACGGACAGCGTCTGTCGGTTGGGCTGGTGGCGATGCGGGTGCGGGAGGGCACCTTGTCCCAGCAGCAGCTGCAGCAGTTCATCCAGCAACTGGGCCTGCCCATGCTGGCGCAGCTGCGGGACACGCAGAACTACGTGCAACTGGCCGCGCGAGGCCTCACCTTGTGGGACATCGCACCGGGCCGGGTGACTCGCGACCTGGAGCAGTGGCACGGACTGTGCGCCTGGCTGGAGCCGCCGACGCTCAACTGAGTGCGCATCTCCGGGAGGGCGCGGGTCCTGCACGACACGACCGCACCCCTAGGAGACCCGCATGCGCATGTTTGACACTCTGGACCAGCTGGAACCGCTGATCGGCCAGGAGATTGGCCTGTCTGACTGGATCGAGGTGGACCAGGCCCGCATCAACGCATTTGCCGAAGCCACCGAAGACCGGCAGTGGATCCATACCGACCCGGTGCGGGCGGCGCAGGGGCCGTTTGGTGGGCCCATCGCGCATGGTTTTTTGACCTTGAGCCTCTTGCCCCGCTTCTTCGAAACCGGCTTTCGTGTCGCCGAAACCCGCATGGGGGTGAACTACGGGCTGGACCGTGTCCGCTTTCCGGCGCCGGTCCCGGCCGGCAGCCGCCTGCGAGGCCGGTTCGTCCTCAAGCGCGTGGAAGCCATCGAAGGGGGGAAGCAACTGTGGGTGGAAGTCACCGTCGAATCCGATCGCGGGGACAAACCCGTCTGCGTCGCCGACTCCATTACCCGCCAATACCGGTAAATCAAGCGGCGTTCGGCAAGCCTTTTGTGTCGCTCGTAACGCCACGAAACCAATACCCCTAGAAGTTCTTTTAAAGAACTTCTTAAGACTTGTCATGCCACCGTAAGGGGGAGTGTTTCGGCGCAACACCCACCCTATGATCGCGCCTTCCATGGGCAAAGTGCCCGGTGTGCACATTTGTCCTGGCGACAGGAATGAGGAGAGAGACGCGTGAGGGTTCTGCTGATCGACGACCATCCATTGATTCTGGCCGCGCTGCAGACCGTCATCCAAGGCCTGGGCGAAGACGTCCAGGTGCTGGGGGCGGACAGTGCCGCCCAGGCGCGTGACACGCTCAAGGCCCGGCAGGATTTCGATCTGGTGCTGCTGGATCTGAACCTGGGTGATGCGAGCGGTTTCGATGTTCTGGAAGAGTTCCGGGCGCTGTATCCGTCGCTGCCGGTGGTGGTCATTTCGGCCTCGGACCGTGCCAGCGATGTCATCCGCGCGATCGACCAGGGTGCGATGGGTTTCATTCCCAAGCGCACCAGCAACGATGTATTGGCGCAAGCGCTGAAGCTGGTCATGTCTGGCGGCATCTATGTGCCGCCGATGTCGTTGGGCAGCGAAGCGCCGGAGCCGGTGGAGGCGGTCGCGCATGAAGCGGTTCCGGTCACCATGGCCGACAAGCTGCAGCAGGTGCACGCGCTGGCCTCTCAGGCGGGCTACCAGACCACGACGGGCTTGGAGGGTCTGCAGCTGACGCCGCGCCAGACGGATGTGCTGGCGCTGCTGTTGCAGGGCAAGCCCAACAAGATCATCGCGCGCGAACTTGGCGTCTCCGTCGAGACCATCAAGGATCATGTGGCGGCGGTGCTGAAGGCGCTGGGCGTGAGCTCTCGCACACAGGCGGTGCTGGCGGTGGGGCAGATGGTGCAGCGCCAACCCAACGCGGCGTTCACGACCTTCCGCTGACTTCGTGCAGGTGCCGAAGCGACTTCATCGCACCGCTCCCCGCACACCACCCTTCCCCCCCCACACCTCGGTGCAGGACCTCGGACGCCCGGGGCCCCTTTGCGGAAGTAAAGAAGGGAATGGCCGGCGGAGCCGGACAGGAATGACATGAAGCAAAGGGGCCCCGGGCGTCCGAGGGACGTGTCCACCGCCCATCCCAGCCCATCCCAAGCCGGGATTCAGGCCCTCACCACCGCCTCATACGTCAACCGGACGTAGATCGGCGCAAACGCCTCCGCCTGGGTGATTTCCACGAGTCGCTCCCGCGACAACTCCAGCATGGCGATGAAGCTGACCACCAGCACCTGCGGCCCGCGGTTCAGCTCGAACAGGTCCTCGAACTCCACGAATTTCTGCCCCTGCAGCTTCCTTAGCAGGTGGCTCATGTATTCCCGCACCGACAGCTGTTCCCGGCTGATCTTGTGATGCTGGTTGAGTTTGGCGCGGCGCATCAAATCGGCCCACGCTGCGCGCAGGTCATCCACACTCACATCCGGCAGCCGCGGCGCCAGTGACTGCTCGATGTGGATCTGCGCCCGCAGAAAATCCCGCCCGAGCACCGGCAGCTGATCCAGCCGCATGGCGGCCTGCTTCATCTGCTCATATTCGAGCAGCCGCCGCACCAGCTCGGCCCGAGGATCTTCCGGCTCCGCGCCATCGTCCGATTTTTTCGGCGGCAGCAGCATCCGCGACTTGATCTCGATCAGCATCGCCGCCATCAGCAGATATTCGCTGGCCAACTCCAGGTTGTGGCGGCGGATCTGCTCCACATAGCTCAGATACTGACGGGTCACTTCCGCCAGCGGAATGTCGAGGATGTTGAAGTTTTGCTTGCGGATCAGGTAGAGCAACAGATCCAGCGGCCCCTGGAAGGCTTCCAGGAACACCTCCAGTGCATCCGGCGGGATGTAGAGGTCTTGCGGCAGGGTGAACAGCGGCTCACCATACAGGCGCGCCACCGCGACGCCATCCACCGTGTCGGGCGTTGTGGAAGCGCCTTCAGGCCCGGCCGGTGGGTCCGGCAGGGCCAGGGGGGCGTGGGACTCTGGGAGCTCGCTCACCGCGATGCAAGCCTGTGCGCGGACCCTGACTCGGGCCTTCGTGCGGACGGGCGGACCACCAACGCCCGCACCACCGGATTATTCCGACTTGGTCTGATACACGTAGGGCTGCTGCTCCACGCGGGCTTCGCGGTATTCCGACTGGGCCTGACGGTCGATCGGGCGGTCCCACAGCAGGCCGCGGCCGGCGCGCTGCTCCGCTTCCAGCGTCGGTTTCTGGACCTTCAGCTGTTCAATGAACTGCGTGACGTCGGACTTGTAGGGCTTCCAGAAGAGCGGCATGGCGTGATTGGAAAAAGGGTACGAACGAGGTTCGAAAAAGGGAACTCTCGGGATTCTAAGCGTCGCCAGCCCTCACGGGCCTGGCGACCACTTCACGGAAAGGTTCTGGGCGGCGCCCCCGCTCAGCGGATGCGCATCCCCGGCTGAGCGCCCGGGAAGGGCTCCAGCACAAAAATGCCGGGATGCGCCTTCTCGTCCGCATGGCTGGCGGCCAGCACCATGCCTTCGGAGACGCCGAACTTCATCTTGCGCGGCGCCAGGTTGGCCACCATCACCGTCAGCTTGCCTTCCAGCTGTTCCGGGCTGTAGGCGCTGCGGATGCCGCTGAACACATTGCGCAGACGGCCTTCGCCAGCATCCAGGGTCAGGCGGAGCAGCTTGTCAGAGCCTTCGACCAGTTCCGCCTTGACGATCCTGGCCACCCGCAGATCGACCTTCGAGAAGTCGTCGATCTTGATCTCCGGTGCCAGTTCTTCCCCGCCTGGCACTACCTTCGGCGGAGCCGGCGGCTCGAACAGCGCTTCCAGCAGCTTGGGGTCCACCCGCTGCATCAGATGCTCATAGACCCCGATGCGGTGGCTGCCCAGGGGGCGCTGCGCGTCTTCAAAACGCATCGGCGCCACCTGCAGGAAGTTTTCCACCTGCGCCACCAGGGCCGGCAGCACCGGCTTCAGATAGATGCTCAGCAGCCGGAAGGCTTCGATGCAGACGGTGCAGACATCCTGCAGCACCTGGTCCTTGCCTTCCTGGCGGGCCAGTTCCCAGGGCTTGTTCTGGTCCACATACTCATTGACCCGGTCGGCCAGCAGCATGATCTCGCGCAGCGCCTTGCCGAATTCGCGGGTCTCGTAGAGTTCCACGATCGCGTCCTTGTGGGCACGCAGGCCGTCCAGCAGCGCCGACCCTTCCACACCCACGTCCGCCGACAGCTCGCCACCGAAACGCTTGGCCAGGAATCCGGCCGCACGGCTGGCGATGTTGATGTACTTGCCGACCAGGTCGGAATTCACCCGGGCGACGAAGTCTTCCGGATTGAAGTCAACGTCTTCGACCTTGCTGTTGAGCTTGGCGGCCAGGTAGTAGCGCAGCCACTCGGCATTCATGCCCAGGTTCAGATACTTCAGCGGGTCCAGGCCGGTGCCCCGGCTCTTGCTCATCTTCTCCCCGCCATTGATGGTCAGGAAGCCATGCACGAACACATGGTTGGGCGTCTTGCGGCCGCTGAAATGCAGCATGGCCGGCCAGAACAGCGTGTGGAAGTAGGTGATGTCCTTGCCGATGAAGTGCACCTGCTCGGTGGACTCGTCCGCCAGGAAGGCGTCGAAATCACGACCGGTCTTCTCGAAGTAGTTCTTCAGCGAAGCCAGGTAGCCGATCGGCGCATCCAGCCACACGTAGAAGTACTTGCCCGGCGCGTCCGGAATCTCGATGCCGAAGTAGGGCGCGTCCCGGCTGATGTCCCAGTCGCCCAGGCCACCGTTGCCTTCTTCGTCCTTGGTGAACCATTCCTTGATCTTGTTGAGCACCTCGCCCTGCAGACGGCCCGGGGTCTGGGTCCACTGTTCCAGGAATTCCACGCAGCGCGGGTCGGAGAGACGGAAGAAATAGTGCTCCGAACTCTTCATCACCGGCGTCGCACCGGTCAGCACCGAGAACGGGTTCTTCAGCTCGGTGGGCGTGTAGACCGCGCCGCATACCTCGCAGGAATCGCCGTACTGGTCCTTGGCACCGCACTTCGGGCATTCGCCCTTGATGAAACGGTCGGGCAGGAACATCGACTTTTGCGGGTCGAAGAACTGTTCGATGGTCTTGACCGAAATCAGCTCATTGGCCCGCAGCGACTTGTAGATCTCCTTGGACAGCGCGTGATTCTCCGGACTGTCGGTGGAGCTCCAGTTGTCGAAGCTGATGTGGAAGCCGTCCAGATACTGGCGGCGGCCGGCGGCAATGCCCGCCACGAATTCCTGCGGCGTCTTGCCGGCCTTCTCGGCAGAAATCATGATCGGCGCGCCGTGGGCATCGTCCGCGCAGACGAAGTGCACCTCGTGACCCATCATCCGCTGGAAGCGCACCCAGATGTCGGCCTGGGTGTACTCCATGATGTGGCCAATGTGGAAGTTCGCATTGGCGTAGGGCAGAGCGGTGGTGACGAAGAGTTTGCGTGTCATGGCGAACGATCTAGAACGTGCAGACCGGTGAACGGTCCGGACAGACGCGAAGCGGGGGGAAACCCGTCATTCTAGGCGTCAGCGGACGGATTGCTGCGCCTGCGGTGCAGACGGAGTGCCCGCCACCGGCCGCGCGGCGTAGCGCTGCGCCAGCCACGAGCACAGAATCAGCTGCAGCTGGTGATAAAACATGATGGGCAGCACGATGACGCCCACGGCCGGATGCGCGCCGAACAACAGCTTGGCCATCGGCACCCCGGACGCCAGCGTCTTCTTCGAGCCACAGAACACCGCGGCGATCTCGTCCTCCACCGACATGCCCAGCAGCCGGGTCGCCAGACGCGTCAGGGCGATCACGACGACCAGAAACACCGCAGCGCCCGCGGCCGCCTTCACCAGCAGCTCCGCGCCGTGATCCCGCCACAGGCCCGAGGCCACCGAATCACTGAAGGCCGACAGCACCAGCAGGATGATCACCCAGCGGTCCACCAGCGAGATGGACGCCTTGTGTCGCTGATGAAAGCCCAGCAGCAGCGGCCGCAGCAGCTGTCCGGCCACCAGGGGCAGCAGCAGCAGTTGCGTGAGCTTCCACACCGCTTCGCCAAACGGCAAGGTCGCACCGCTGGCACCGGACATCAGGCTCACCAGCGCGGGCGTCAGCACGATGCCCAGCAGGCTCGACACGCTGGCATTGAAGATGGCGGCCGGCACATTGCCCCGAGCCAGCACTGTCATGGCGACGGAGGAGGAAATCGTCGAGGGCAGGGCACAGAGGTAAGCGAAGCCCAGTGCCAGGTCCTGCGGCAACCAGCGGCTGAACAGCGCCATGAAGGCCCACCAGAGCAGCGGAAACAGCGCGTAGGTGCTGAGCTGCACCAGCAAATGCACCCGCCATTTCAAGGCGCCGTCGCGCAGCGCTGCGGATGACAGGCCCAGGCCGGTAAGGAAGAACACCAGGGCCACGCCCCAGTTGCTCACCAGCTCCAGCCGGAGCCACCCTCCACTGCGGCCGAGGTCGGGCCAGACGCTCGCCAGCACCACCGCGCCCACCAGCGCCAGGAGAAACCACTCCTTGCGCAGGCGCCCACCGACTTTTGCGATTGAACTCATGCGCGGGACTCTAGCTGTTCTGTGCGCCGAAGTAGGTCGCGCATCGAACTGTCATCAAAGGTGCGCTTATCGCGCGCAAAAATGACCACCGCCAGGCGCACAAGCGCTGCGTGGCGCCTCGGCATGACTCCAACGTGGGGTCCGATTGACTTCGAAATATGTTCAAGCGTGGGCCGTAACGCCTTGATTTTGAAGGGCTCTCCAACCTATCCACTGAGCCTGTGGATAAATGTGTGGGAAACCTGCCCCGGCGGCCTCTAAACCCTTGATTGACCGTGGATCGAGGTTGGTTGCCTCATTTTCGAGCGCTCGAGTTTCGTCTATATAAATCAACCACTTAGCGGCCACTGCAACATGCTGTCACGGGCTTGGCACCGCCTTGAAGACGGATGTGTCTGGATCTTGCGAGTGGGGATAAGTCAACCCCCTGGGTGCTGATTTTGAGCTTGACAGGACCCGGCTGACCCCGGAAACCGCGACCGGAACCTCCCCGGCTGTCCACCTCCGCTGTGGACAACCATGTGGGCTGTCTGGCGATGGCGACTGCAAGTGGTTGTCAGCCCATGGCTTTGACTGGTTTGCTGCAAGAAGTGGCAGGGTGCAGCCACCCCAGGCAGGGGGTGGGCGGACCCGCCCCGTGAGGACCCTGAAAGTTCGGGTGGATCGGACCGCTAAAATCCGCCACTTTGTTATCGCATTGACCACCTACATGGCGCAGGCATTGGCGGGAACCCCAGACTCTTCGGCGGCACGATCCGCCACGACCGGCAAAGCCCCGGATCTCTTCGAGCTCAAGAGCGCCTCCCTGAGCCTGCTCTCGCTGGTGCTCCGGACGGCCGACATGGCCGCGCTGGCGCAGTCGCTGCAGGCCAGGCTGGGTGAAACGCCCGACGCGTTCCATCACGATCCGCTGCTGATTGATTTGAGTCAGCTGGCGACGCTGGAAGCTGGGGAGGGAAGTGCGGCGCCTGGTCCGGTGGCAGGCGGTGTCGCTCATGGCGCCGCTGACGAAGCCGTCCCGACCCGCGACGCAGCGAATCCCACCGCGGACTCAGGTGAAGGAGCCTCCGCAACTGCTGCGGCCGCAGCGCCGACGGCGCCCGCCGCGTCCAGTGGCCCTGTTGATGCGCAGTCGCCACGCCTTCAACTCGCCCACCTGCTGCCGCTGCTGCGCCAGTACCGCCTGCAACCGGTTGGCGTGATCGGCGCCAACGCCGCCGAGTTGGCACAGGCCGCCGAGCTGGGCCTGGCCGAAGCGCCGGAGACCGCCGCCCCGATGCCGCGCGCCGAGCCGCGTGTCGAGACGGTGGTGCAACAGGTGATCAAGGAAGTGGTGGTCGAGCGTCAGGTTGAAGTGCCGGTGATGACCGAGGCACGCACCGTCTTCGTCGACAAGCCGCTGCGCTCCGGGCAGCAGGTCTATGCCAAGGGCGCGGATCTGGTCGTTCTGGCGCTGGTCAACCACGGCGCCGAAGTCATCGCCGACGGCAACATCCACATTTACGCGCCGCTGCGTGGCAAGGCAATTGCCGGGGCACGCGGCAACACCGACGCCCGCATCTTTGCGCAATGCCTGGAAGCGGAACTCATCGCCATCGCCGGCATCTATCGCACCACCGAAAACCCGCTGCCCGACAACGTCCGCGGCAAGGCGGCGATGGTGCGGCTGGACGGCGAAAAGCTCTTGATGGACCCCTTGCCCCAATGACGCGCGTCAGTCCGCGCGACGGCGGGCTGATCACAATTCAACCGAGATCACGCTGCACTGCCAGCGAATGAATCACTGAAAGGACTCCGACCCATGACCAAGATCGTTGTGGTGACTTCCGGCAAAGGTGGCGTGGGCAAAACCACCACCAGCGCCAGCTTTGCCACCGGGCTGGCAATGCGCGGCTACAAGACGGCCGTCATCGACTTCGACGTCGGCCTGCGGAACCTGGACCTCATCATGGGCTGTGAGCGCCGCGTGGTGTATGACCTGATCAACGTCATCAACGACGAGATCAAGCTGAGCCAGGCCTTGATCAAGGACAAGCAACTCGACAAGCTCTACATCCTGGCGGCCAGCCAGACCCGCGACAAGGACGCCCTGAAGCAGGAAGGCGTGGAGCGGGTGCTGGAAGAGCTCAAGGCGATGGAGTTCGACTACATCATCTGCGACTCGCCGGCCGGCATCGAGACTGGCGCGCTGATGGCCATGCACTATGCGGATGAGGCCCTGGTGGTCACCAATCCGGAAGTCTCGTCGGTGCGCGATTCCGACCGCATCCTGGGCATGCTCAACAGCAAGACCAAGCGCGCCATCGAGGGCAAGGAGCCGGTGAAGGAGCATCTGCTGATCACCCGCTACAACCCCAATCGGGTGGAAGGCGGCCAGATGCTGTCGCTGGAAGACATCCACGAGATCCTGCGCACGCCGCTGATCGGCGTGATTCCTGAAAGCGAGATCGTGCTGCAGGCCTCCAACCAGGGTCTGCCGGCCATCCACATGAAGGGTTCGGACGTGGCCGAGGCCTATGCCGACGTGGTGTCCCGCTTCCTGGGCGAAGACAAGCCGATGCGCTTTGTGGAGGCCGTCAAGCCCGGCTTCTTCAAGCGTCTCTTCAGCCGCTGACCGCCACCAGGAGCCATCATGGGATTCATGTCCTTCTTCCTGGGCGAGAAGAAAAGCACGGCCACCGTTGCCAAGGAACGGCTGCAACTGATCCTCGCTCACGAACGCAACGGCCGCAGCGCCAGCCCGGACTACCTGCCGCAGCTGCAGCGGGAGCTGCTGGCCGTCATCTCCAAATACGTCTCCATCAATCCGGACGACATCAAGGTGCACATGGAGCGCCAGGATGATCTGGAAGTGCTGGAGGTGAAGATCGAGCTGCCGGAAAAGCGCTGAGCGGCCGGCAACGACGCTGTCGCCACGCCGCGGAGGCAGTGGTGGCGGGCGACGCGCGAGGATCCGCCGCAACGCAGGCCTCGCAACGCAGGCACTGTCCGACGGCGGTCCAACGGACGTCTTCAACGCGCCATCACGGCGCGTCTTCCGCCACTCCTCTCCGGTGCCCCGCTTTCAGCGAAGCACCTTCAGTGCATCCGGGTTGACGATGTTTGTCGGTGTCCCTGCGATGTAGTTGAGCACGTTGTCGAACGCCGCATCGAAGTACATCTCATAGCTGTCCAGCTCCACATACCCGATGTGGGGCGTGCAGACCGCATTTTCCAGTCGAAGCAGCGGATGGCCCTGCAGGATGGGCTCGCTCTCGAACACGTCCACCGCCGCCATGCCGGGTCGGCCCCGGTTCAGGCCGGACACCAGCGCACCGTCCGCCACCAGCTCAGCCCGCGAGGTGTTGACGAACAGCGAGGTCGGTTTCATGCGCGCCAGGTCTTCCGCCGTCACGATGCCCTGGGTGGCGTCCCCCAGCCGCAGGTGCAGGCTCAGCACATCCGACTGCTCGAAGAAGGCTTCCCGGCTGTCGGCCGCCAGATGGCCGTCGGCCTGCGCCCGCAGGCGTGAGCTCTCGCTGCCCCAGACCAGCACCTGCATGCCAAAGGCCTTGCCGTAACCGGCCACCATCTGGCCGATCTTGCCGTAGCCCCAGATGCCCAGCGTCTTGCCACGCAGCACCATGCCCAGCCCGAAGTTGGGCGGCATCGACGCCGACTTCAACCCCGATTGCTGCCACACCCCATGCTTGAGCGTGGAGATGTACTGCGGCAGGCGCCGCATGGCCGCCATGATCAGCGCCCAGGTCATCTCGGCCGGCGCGATGGGGGAGCCGCCGCCCTCGGCCACCGCAATGCCCAGCCGCGTGCAGGCGTCCAGATCGATGTGCTTGCCGACCCGCCCGGTCTGTGCAATCAGCTTGAGCTTGGGCAGCTTTTCCAGCAGTTGACGGGGGAAGTGGGTGCGTTCGCGGATGGTCACCAGCACTTCGGCGTCCCGCAACCGTACCGAAAGCTGACCGATTCCTTTGACCGTATTGGTAAAGACCTTGGCGTTCAGCGCGTCCAGCTTGGCGGCGCAAGGCAGCTTGCGCACGGCGTCCTGGTAATCGTCGAGGATGATGATGTTCATAGGCGTGCGGTCTCCATCCTAACCGCGTCTGCGCCGTGATCCCAAGGTGCATTCATGCAGGTCACTGCAACAGATGCGAACAGCGGATAGCATCCGCGCCGTTTTGTTGGTTTTTTCGAGCTGGCAGGCGCAGCATCCCGGCGACGCCACAGACCTCCAAGGAGATTGCAGATGGACATGTTTAACGCCACCGTTCCGGTGTTTGACCGCATGCTGGGCAGCATGCAGACCTGGATTGGCATCGCCCGCGAACACGCCAGGACCAAGGGTTTTGACGAGTCGGTCTACCTGACCTTGCGACTGGCGCCGGACATGCTGCCGCTGCCGCGCCAGATCCAGATTGCCAGCGATGGGGCCAAGGGCGCGGTCGCCCGCCTGTCGGGCCAGGAAGTGCCGAGCTGGGCCGACACCGAAGTCACCCTGGACGACCTGCTGGCCCGCCTGCAAAAGACCCGGGATTACGTGAACAGCTTCAAGCCGGAGCAGATCAACGGCAGCGAGCAGCGCGAGGTGACCGTGCCGCGTCGTCAGGGCGACCCGTTCAAGTTCAGCGGGGAAGACTTCCTGCGTTTCTTCGCCACGCCCAATCTGTATTTCCATGCCACCACGCTGTATGCGCTGCTGCGTCATGCGGGCGTGCCGCTGGGCAAGATGGATTTCCTGGGCAGTCGCTGACCCAGGCGGGGCTCAGCCGCGGCCGTTCAACACCTTGAGCCGGCCGCGGCTCAGATCGAACTGCAAGGTCAGCAGCGCCACCCGGCGCTCGGCCTCGGCCTGGCTGCGTGCCCGGGCCACCTCGGTGTAGATGGACGCGCGCAAATGCCACAGGTCCTCCGGATGGCTGCTGTGCACGATGTGTCCGAAGACCGCTTCCAGGCGCAACTGGCCGCGCACATCGCCCTGGGCACGCGCCTCCTGCATCAGGTCCGCCAGGCACCCACGGAAGGCGGAGCGCAGGCGCGCCATGGTCTGGATGCTGGCTTCCGGGCGGCGGCCCTCGCGGGGCCACAGCCGCATCAGGCTCTGAAAGATGGAGTCGCTGGCGCGGCGGCGCAGCGACGTTGGGGCGGGGCCGGCGGCGCTCACCATGCTGCTCGCGGGGCTGCTGTCGAAAAGGCCACCGGGGCTACGGCTGCCAGCGCCCTCCGGGCCGGGCAGATCCGAGGCCAGGGCGCTGTCCCACGTGTCCGCCGCACCGGCGGCATCCGGCCGCCAGATCGGTCCGGCGGCCATCGTCTCCTGATCATCCCAACAAGTCTTGACCTTCATGTGTGTCGTCCACGGCCATCTGGTGTCGCGCGTCCCCGACGTCCCCGGGCCTGCCTGAAGCCCGCTCGCGCGGCGTCCGGTCCTCGCCGGGACCTGGATCGCGAGCCGATTGTGTCGATCGGCGGGTGCCAACGAATGCTCAAAAAGGCCGCTTCCCCGCCTGCAATTCGTGCTCAAGTTGGCATCTGAGCGGCCGATAAAGGATTGAATCAGGGGTTTGTGACAGCCGCTCTGACGCTTTCGACCTTCCAGGCAGGACCGGGCGCTGGCTGGTGAGGGTGTGCGAGGGCGGGTGAATGTGGGGCGTCAGTCGCCCCGGCGACGAGCGCAACCCCGGCGGACAAGCATTGAATTGACCGGTTCGAGCCCGCCAATTGGCGGGTTTCAATCCTGTCACGGACGTTCACAATCCTGACAGGAGAACCGCCCGTGGCGGGTCGCCCTCGTCCTTCATTGAAGCCCTCACATGGATTCAGCCGCCAATCGCATGCAGAACCTCAGCGTCCCCGCCGAGCTGGCCCAGGAATGGGAGCTCCTGCTTCAACGCGCCGGTGCGGGCAGCCTGCCGCTGCCGGAGTTGATGGACCGGGCCAATGTCCTGCAGAACCGCCAGCTCGGCCATGCCGCCGCGGCTTTGTATGAAACCTGGCTGTCGGTGCCCGGTCATCCGCCGGCCAGCCAGCTCGTGGCGCTCTACAACTGGGGCACGGTGCTGGGCAACGTTCAGCAGCATCAGCGCGCCGAGCAGGTCTACCAGCAGGCGCTGGCCATCAGCCCGAGCTTCGCTCAGGCCCGTCTGAACCTGGGCCATCAGCTGGAGCATCAGCAGCGGGTGGAAGAAGCGCTGGCCGCGTGGCGCAGCGTTTACGACCACGAAGGCCCGATGGAGTCGCTCGGTGCCGAGGTGCTGGGCCTGCGCACGCACGCGCTGAACAATGCGGCACGCCTGCTGGAGTTGCAGCGTCGCTATGAGGAATCCGAAGCGTTGATGGTGCGCAGCCTCACGCTCAAGCCGGACCAGACCGATGTGATGCAGCACTATGTGCACATCCGTCAGAAGCAATGCAAGTGGCCGGTCTATCAGCCGTTTGGCGAGGTCACCCACAACGCGCTGCTGCTGGCCACGTCGCTGCTGGCCACCTTGAGCGCCACCGACGATCCCGCCCTCCAGATGGGCGCCGCCCAACGCTTCGTCTACGAAAAGGTCACCCGTCCGAAGGAAGCGCCGCTGTGGCGGCATCCGGCTTCGGTGGCGGCGCGTCAGCAGGGCGGCAAGATCCGCATCGGCTATCTGTCGGGCGACCTGTGCATGCATGCGGTGGGTCTGCTCACCGCCGAGTTGTACGAGTTGCACGACCGCGAAAAATTCGAGATCCATGCCTTCTGCTGGAGCCGGGAAGATGGCACGCCGCTACGCCAGCGGCTGCTTCGCTCCTTTGACAAGGTCTGGCGGATCAACACCATTGACGACAGCAATGCCGCCAAGCTGATTGCGCAGACCGGCATCGACGTGCTGGTGGACCTGCAGGGCCTGACCAGCGGCGCCCGCCCCAATATCCTGGCCTATCGGCCGGCACCGGTGCAAGTGAGTTACCTGGGGCTGCCGGCGACGTCGCTGCTGCCCGGCGTGGACTGGATCCTGGCGGATCGCTTCACCATGCCGCCCGAGTACCTGCCGTACTGCAGCGAAAAACCGATCTACCTGCCGCACTGCTATCAGGTCAGCGACCGGCAGCGGGAAGTGGGCGCGACGCCCACCCGCGCGCAGTACGACCTGCCGGAAGACGCCTTTGTCTTCTGCTCGTTCAATAACAACCACAAGATGAATGCCGAGATGTTCGGCGCCTGGATGCGCATCCTGCTCGGCGTGCCGGGCAGCGTGCTGTGGCTGCTGGCGGACAACGACTGGGCCCGCGCCAACCTGCGCCGCGAAGCGGAAGCCGCCGGCGTCGATCCGGCCCGGCTGATTTTTGCGCCGCGGGTGGCGCCGCCGGACTATCTGGCCCGCTTCATGCTGCCGGACCTGGTGCTGGACACCTTCCCCTACAACGCCGGCACCACCGCCAGTGACTGCCTCTGGATGGGCACGCCCATCCTCACCCGCTCCGGCCGCAGCTACATCTCCCGGATGTGCGGCAGCCTGCTGACGGCGGTGGGCCTGCCGGACCTGATCACCCATTCGCTGCAGGAGTATGAGCAGCGCGCCATCCAGATCGGGTTGAACCCTGGGCGGGCCCGCTCCTACAAGCGTTATCTGCGGGAAGAGGGTCGCCAGAGCGAACTATTCAACATGCCGCAGATTGTTCGTGACATTGAGCGCGAATTCGAGCAATTGACACTGGCCCATCGCGCCTGATTGATCCACGATTCCCAGTATGAGCCGGCCGCACGACCCCTTCTTCGACGGTGACCAGCGCGCACGCCGCCCCGGCCTGCGCCTGGCCGCCGAGGACGGTCAGCGCGCGCCCGGCATGCCGGAAGAGCCGCACGATCCGCTGGCCGGGCTGGCGGATCAACCGGCCATCGACCCGCTGCTGCACTGCCTGGCCTGGCTGACCCAGCACCACGGCCGCGCCCGCTCGCCGGAGTCGCTGCGCGCGGGCGCCCCGATCGAGGGGCAGCTCAGCCCCGATCAAGCCATTCGCCTGATGCGCGAAGCCGGTTACAACGCCGGCCTGCTGCGCAAGGGCATTGACGAAATCAACGCGCTGCTGCTGCCGGCGGTGCTGCTGCTCAATGGTGGCGATGCCTGCGTGCTGGTGCGCCGCCTGGATGACGGGCAGGACGGCAGCGGCGCCCGCTATGAAGTGGTCTTCCCGGGCCCGGAGGCCGCGAGTTGCGTGGCGCCGGCGTCGGAGCTGGATCAGGAATACAGCGGTTTCATCCTGGCCGTCACCCCGCAGGAGCAGAGCCAGGCCAAGCCGCTGGCCGGCGAGCCGCCGCTGCTGCAGCCGGAGAAGCACTGGCTCTGGGGCACCCTGCGCCGGTTTGTGCCGTATTACCGCTCGGCCATGCTGGCGGCCTTGCTGAGCAATGTGCTGATGCTGGTGTCGGGCCTGGTCACCTCGGTGATCTACGACAAGGTCATTCCGCATCAGGCCTACGTGACGCTCTGGACGCTGGCCGTCGGCGCCGGACTGGCACTCGTGTTCGACATGTTCTCCCGCCAGTTGCGCAGCCACCTGATCGACCTCGCCGGCCGCAAGACCGACCTGATCATCGGGGCGAAGCTGTTCCGGCAGACGCTGGGCGTGCGCATGGAACACAAGCCGGCCTCCGCCGGCTCTTACGCCCACTACCTGGCGCAGGTGGAAGTCGTGCGCGACTTCTTCACCTCGGCCACCATGTCGGCCCTGACCGACCTGCCGTTCATCATCCTGTTCGTGGCCATGACCTTCATCGTCGGCGGGCCGCTCGGCTGGGTGCTGATGGCCGCGATTCCGCTGATGCTGGGCATGAGCCTGGCCATCCAGGGGTATCTGCGCCGCGCCATGCGCACCAACATGACCGAGGCGGCCGATCTGCACGGCACGCTGGTGGAGGCCCTGGAAGGCCTGGAAGACCTGAAGACGTCCGGCGCCGAAGGACGTTTCCTGCGTCGGTATGAGCAGAGCACCGCCATCGTCGCCGAGTCCGCGCTCCGCGCCCGGACCATGTCCAGCTGGAGCATGAACATCTCCATGACCATGCAGCAGCTCATCAACCTGGTGATGCTGGTGTGGGGGGTGTATCTCATCGGCGATGGGGTGATCTCGGCCGGTGCGTTGATCGGCGCCGTGATGTTCGCCGGCCGGGCCACGATGCCATTGAACAGCCTGGTCAGTTTGGCGACGCGCTACCAAGGTGCGCGGGCGGCCATGTTGTCGCTCAACTCCGTCATGAGCGCCCCCACGGAGCGGGACTCGCAGCGCAACTATGTGCCGCTCACCCAGGTCACTGGCCGCATGGGCCTGACTGACGTGGGCTTCAGCTATCCGGCGCAGGGCGACGCCCAGTCTCCCAAAGTGCTGCGCAGCGTCACGCTGCGGATCCAGCCGGGCGAACGCATCGCCATCCTGGGGCGTATCGGCAGTGGCAAGTCCACGGTGCTGCGCATGCTGGCGGGGCTGTATCAGCCGACCGAAGGCATGGTGGAGGTGGACGGCATCGACCTGCGGCAGGTGGATCCCGCCGAGTTCCGCAGCAAGGTCGGTTTTGTGTCGCAGGAGCCGCGGCTCTTCCACGGCACGCTGCGCGACAACGTGCTGATGGGTCGCCACGTGGACGCACAGCGCCTGGTGGAAGTCGCCAAACTCACCGGCCTGGACCGGGTGGTGGCCAACCATCCGATGGGTTGGGACCTGCCGGTCGGTGAAATGGGCACGCTGCTGTCAGGCGGCCAGCGTCAGCTGGTGGCACTGGCCCGCAGTCTGGTCACCCGCCCGCAGATCCTGTTGATGGACGAACCCACCAGCTCGATGGACGCGCAGTCCGAAATCGCCTTCCTGCGTCAGCTGCGCGATGCGGCCGGCGACTGCACCTTGGTGATGGTCACCCACCGGCCGGCGGTGCTGGAGCTGGTGTCCCGCATTCTCGTGGTGGACTCGGGGCGCCTCGTCATGGACGGCCCGCGCGACCAGGTGCTGGCGGCGCTGTCGGGCGTGCGTCCGGGCGGCGCGCCGGGTCAGGCGCAAGGGCAGGGGCCCAATGCCGCACAGGCGGCGCAGATGGCCCAGATGGCGCAGGCCCAGGCCGCGCAGGCTGCGCAGTTGGCGAATGGCACCGTCCACATGCATCCCGCCGCGCAGCCGGTCAACCGTAACGCGGCGGTGTGAACATGTCTCAGCAACGCGCCCTGTCCCGCGAGGACAACCTGTTCATCAGCAGCGTGCAATCCGCGCTGATCGATGAGCCGCTGCCCAAATCGGTCTGGGTGCTGTATCTGGTGGCCATCGTGCTGGTGGTGGGCGTGACCTGGTCAGCGCTGGCCACGGTGGATGAAGTCACCCGCAGCGATGCGCGCATCGTGCCGGATGGCAAGGAGCAGATCGTCACCAGCGTCGAAACCGGCGTGCTCAGCAAGCTGCTGGTGCGCGAAGGTGAGGAAGTGGAGGCCGGTCAGCCGCTGGCCGAGCTGGACCCGACCCGCGCCGAAGCGGCGCAGAACGAAAGCCAGGTGAAGCGGCTGGGCCTGATGGCCCAGGTCGCCCGCCTGCGTGCGGAGGCCCTCGGTCAGGCGCTCAAATTCCCCCCGGAAGTGACCCAGGTGCAACGGCTGGTGGACAGCGAGTCCGAAGTCTTCGACACCCGTCGCCGGGTGCTGGAGGAGGCCGTGTCCAGTTACAACCGCAGCGTCGGCCTGCTGGCCACCGAATTGAAGATGGCGCAGGACATGTCGGCCAAGGGGCTGATGTCCAACGTGGAGGTGATGCGGCTGAACCGGCAGGTCAACGAACTGCAGCAGCAGCGCAATGAGCGGATCAGCCGTTTCCGGCAAGAGGCCAGCACCGACCTCTCCCGAGTGCAGACCGAGCTGGCGCAGATCGATGAGCAGATGGTGGTGCGCCGGGATGCGCTGCAGCACACGGTGCTCAAGTCCCCCGTCAAGGGCTTCGTCAAGAACATCAAGATGAACACCGTGGGCAGCGCGGTCGCGTCCGGCGCGCCCATCATGGAGATCGTGCCCATGGGCGCGCGGGTGCTGGTGGAGGCGCGCATCAAGCCCAAGGACATCGGCTTCCTGCAGGTCGGACAGTCCGCGGTGGTGAAGGTCAACGGGTATGACTTCAATGTCAACGGTGGCATGCACGGCAAGATCGAATACATCAGCCCGGATGCCCTGGGCGAGACCGAGAAAAACGGCGAAGGCACCTACTACCGGGTGATCGTGGCGGCCGAGCGGGTGGACATCAAGCTGCATGGCGAGCCGCTGCCGGTGATTCCGGGCATGACGGCGATGCTGGAAATTCGCACCGGCGAGCGTTCGGTGCTCAGCTATCTGCTGCGGCCGATGCTCAAGTCCAAGGAAGCACTGCGGGAGCGGTGAGGACGGCAGGACAACGCCCGGTTCACTGACCGTGGGCGCGTGGGAACGCGGCCGCGCCAGAACCCTCGCCAGAACCTTGGCCGGACCCATCGCAGGAGCCGGGGCCAGAGCCGGGGCCAGAGGCGGCGTCAGAGCCAAAAGCAGGGCCGGGCTTCAGCCGCTTATCGAGGCTTTGATCGCCAGACGGCATGGTCCAGTAGAGGCATGGGAAATTGCTTGCAGTACGCGTGACCATGACTCAATCAACTCTGCGCCGGAGCCTGCGGCGCGTCTCCTTCAGTACCCCGGTGGCGCTCGCTCTGGCCGCAGGTGTGGCGTTGCCGGCCTGGGCTCAGGACCCGCCACCCAGCCGGTGCAGTGACGACGGCACCCTGCCGGCATCGTCCGCCGCGGTGCGAGATGCGGCGCTGCTGGAAACCGGCTCGGCCGATCCGCGCGCGCAGCTGCAGGAGCTCGTGCAGAAGGCGCTGGACCGCAGCAAGTCCATCGGTGCCAGCCGCATGCTGGCGCAGGCCGCAGAGGCAGACCTGGCCGAAGCGAAGGCGCAGCGTCTGCCAACGGTCAACCTCGGCCTCACTGGCTCGCATGTGGGCTCCCAGATCCCGGGGGACGGGCCGGCGGGACGCAGCTCCGGTCTGCAGGGCCGCGGCACGCTGAGCGTGACGGCGCCGCTATATGACTCCGGCCGCATCACCAAGCTGACCGAATGGCGGTCGCAACTGGCGGAAGCGGCGCGCTACAGCCAGAACAGCGCGGAAGAGCAGGTGGCTCTCCAGACGGTGTCTCTGGCGCTCGACCGTGGGCGTTACCAGCTGCAGGCACAGGTCTATACCCAGTACACCCGCAAGATGGCGTGCCTGGTGGAAGCGCTGGAGATCATCACCAAAGCCGACCGCGGCCGTGCCAGTGAACTGGTGCAGGCCCAGAAGAGCCTGCAGCAGGCTGATCTGTCGTATGAGCAGACGGTCTCCGCACTGCGCCAGACGGAAGTGCGGTTGCGCCGCTACGTGGGGGAGGATCTGCCCCGTCCCGCCGCGATGAGCTCGGTGCTGTCCCGTCTGCCGGATCTGAATGAAGCCATGGCGGACGTGATGCTCTCGCCGGACGTCTCGCAGGCTGCGGCCACGGCGCAGGCGCAGCGCAGTTATGCCGAATCCGTCCGTGCGGGTCAGCAGCCCAGTGTGAGCCTGCTGGTGCAGGGCAGCGCCACGGTGGGGCAGGCCAAGCAGAATGACTGGATCGGGGGCGTGCAGGTCAATATTCCGATCGTGCAGCCGGGTGCCGACTCGGCGCTGAACTCGGCGCGTCGCCGGGCGCAGGCGGCGTCGCTCCAACGGGACGACACCATTGAAGCCAAGCGCTACCGGGTGCAGGAAATGTTTGAAGCGGCGCAGTCCTCCCTGGACCGTTCGCGCCGCATCGTCGACATTCTGCGCAACAGCGACCGTGTGCGGGGATTCACACTGCAACAGTGGCAGCAGCTGGGCAAGCGCTCGCTGTTTGACGTGATGGCGGCGGAAGGGGACTACTACTCGATGCGCATCGCCCATGTGAATGCGCTGTATGACGCGCAGCAGGTGGTGGCCATCATCTGGTCGCAGGGGCGCGGGGTGGTGACGCCGCTGCGCTGATGGGGCACTGATGGGGCACTGATGGGGCGCTCATGGTCGTTGGGGGGGCGGCATCCCGCTCCGGAGCGTCAGCACCAAGCCCATCGCTTCAAGTGGCCTGCAGGTGCATCGGAGGAGGGCGGCGGCGTGACAGACGCCGGCTGCGCCGTGACGCTGGGGATGACGCTCCGCAGTTCCTCCAGCTGAGCACGTGCCGGCGGCAGGAGGTCCGGCTGCGTCAGGCAACGCTGGACCAGTCGAGCAGCGCGTGGCAGATCACGTCCCTTGAACCAAAGCGACGCAGCGCTGACCGCCGTGATGCCAAAGGTTCGGATCTTGGCAGGATTCAGTTGAAGCAGGGCCCGCTCTTCTGCAGCCGCAGCTCGGCGGAACAGCTTCTCTGCGTCGTGATTGCGACCGTCGGAGAGTGCGGTGTGAGCCTTGGTGGCGTAGGCCTCGCTGGCCTTGTGATAGGTGAGCCAATCCATGTCTATGTCCTTTCAATCAAGATCAGTTTGGTTTTGAAGCCGACCACCGCCGCGATGGCGGGAACCGTGCTGAGGCCGCGTTGGGTCTGTTGGCGCTTCTCGTGCAGCCGACGGCGAATCTCGGAGGGGCCGCCGTCGGTTCCAGAAACCTCCAGGCGGAACGCGCTTTCCAGATCGCCGGTTTCGCTGCCCAGCGGCGCCAGGTAGTAGTCCGCGCCGGTCCTCGTCTCAGCGCGCGCCACCCCCACCATGCCTGCGACTTCTTCGACAGCGGCCATGGCCAGAACGTAGGCGCCGTCGCGTTTGGCATCGTCCGCATTGCGGTAGGAGTGTCGGAGCTGTTCGTCGATGGGCGTCCACGCGAGCTGATAGAGCGCGGACGCGTCGTCAGAGACCACCTGGAAGTCGACCGGCGATGCATGGTGGGCCTGAAGCCTGACCTTGGCCGCGTTGGCGTAGCCCTGCAACTGGTGAGGGTCGATGGGGTGACGTCGGGCAAGATCTTCGAAGCGGAGAGGTCTGGGCATCAGGGCACCTGAGATGTGAGTCAATTGATGCAGGCCCTCCCCGACACTGCTTGTTGGAAACGGACTCTACCGGCGTGCCCTCCCGCCGTCATTACCCTGTAACCGCTAGCTCGAAGCAGTCAGCCACTGCGGCGGCGCCGGCATGGTTTCCCGACATCGGCGCCCGCCTGCCCATGAAAAAAGCCGCCCGAAGGCGGCTTTGAATGCATCCGGCGCGCGGGCTCTGCGGCCCGCGGTCCTGATTACTTGACGCTGCGGCGACGCTGAGCGAAGCCCAGACCGGCCAGGGCCAGACCCACCAGGGCCAGGCTGCCAGGTTCCGGCACGTTCAGGGTGACCGAGCCGTCAAGTTCCGATTGGCGGATCAGGGCGGAACCGGAATTCCACAGTTGCGAGGGCGTCGCCACAGGGGGATCCACGTTGGTGTCCAGAATCCAGCTCACCGAGATCGGGTTGTTCAGCCAGTTGCTGTACAGGGTGCCCAGACCTTCGCCGGAATTGAAGAAGTTCTGGACGAACGGATCGCTGGTATAGCTGTAGTCCACCACACCCTTGATGTAGAGGTTGGCGTCAGCGATTTCCGAGCCGTTCACGACCAGGCGCAGGACTTCCTTGCCGTTGTTCGGGTCAGTCACAGCGCTTTGGTAATAAACGCTGAAGATGCCGGCGGTGTATTGCACGGAGTCAGACGCACCGTCACCGTTCCGGTCCACCGTCGTGCCGACGATCTGATAGGAATAGGTCAGGCCCCAGGCGCCACCCAGGCCGCCGACGTTGCCGGCGCCGTACTGCGGGAAGCTCACGCCACCGGTGAAGCCGTTCAGGTCCGGCGACACCGGATTGTTCAGCGTGTCGATGTTGGTCTGCGACGGCGCATTCGGGTAGCCGAAATTCAGGGCGGTCCCATTGATCGAGGTCTTGGGACCTGCGCTGAACCCGTAGAAGTTCATGATCGACGGGATGTTGGTGTCCACCACCGTGGTGCCCGGCGTGGCCGGATTGCCCAGGTAGATGGAGGTGGCCAGCGTGCCGCTGTAGCCCATCTGGTCGAACACGGCCGTCGTGGTGGAGCCGTTGGGTTCCAGATTGAAGTCGGAACCCGTATTGATATACAGGGGCGACGCCAGGGCGGGCGCCGCGGCTGCACCCAACGCCAGGATGGCCAGGGCGAGCTTCGCTTGCTTGAACATGTGTCTCTCCTTTGAGATGCGTCTTGCCAGATGCACGGTGAAGCGGAAGGCTTCTTGGCGGTCTAAAAAGCGAAGAGCGTGCCAGCAGGCGTTCCCTGTTCAAAATCAATGACTTAACTTTTGGTTGCGTGAATTCTTTGGGGCCGATGTCAAGTTTGTCGACACCGCTTGAGGGACAGCGCCACAGGCCCGATCCGTTCCCGCGTTGTGATGTCAACGGCATACTTGTGCAGAACCACTACAAGTACAGGGGGTTCCAGATGACCAGCGCCGTGCCGCCCGACGCCCAGCCGGGCTACGTGTTCAACTACGAACGGGCCTTCTCACGCAACATCGGCTGGGTGACTCCGGAGGAACAGCAGCGTCTGAGGCGCGCACGGGTGGCGATCGCCGGCCTCGGAGGGGTGGGGGGCGCCCACATCCTGACCTTGTCCCGTCTGGGCGTGGCCAACTTCAATATCGCGGACTTCGACGAATTCGACGTCCACAACATGAATCGGCAGGCCGGCGCCTTCATGTCCACCATGGGCCAGTCCAAACTGCAGGTCATGGAACGGATGGCGCGGGACGTGAATCCGGAGAGCAATATCCGACTCTTTCCGGAAGGGGTGCAGGACCACAACCTCGATGAGTTCCTGAAAGACGTGGACGTGTACGTGGACAGCCTCGACCTGTTTGTGCTGCCCACCCGCCGCAAGGTGTTTCAGCGCTGCCGCGAACTGGGCATTCCCGCCATGACCGCTGCACCGCTGGGCATGGGCTCGGCCTTTTTGTATTTCAGCCCCACGGGGATGAGCTTCGAAGAGTATTTCAAGCTGGAAGGGCGCCCCTCCACCGACCAGTACGCCCGCTTCATCGCAGGCGTCTCGCCGGCCATGCTCAACCGCAAATACCTGGTGGTGCCGGAATCGGTGAATTTCGCGGAACGCCGCGGGCCTTCCACCGGCATGGCCTGCGAGCTGTGCGCCGGCATGATGGGCACGCAGGTGCTCAAACTCCTGCTGAACCGTGGCCCGCTGCGGGCGGCCCCATGGGGCCTGCATCTGGATGCCTACCGGGGCATTCTCAAACACACCTGGCGCCCCCTTGGAAACGCCAACCCGATCCAGCGTCTGCTGATCAGCCTGATCAAACCCCTGCTTCGCGGGGGCTGAGGCCAACTGCCTAGCGCGACCGCCGGGAATTAGCACGGAATTCCATCACGCCCCCCCGGGATCGCCCTCAGTCCAGGGGGTTCCCTCCGGGGGCGCGCTGAGGTGCAATCCGGCTAGTTTCCAGAGGGGTGGACATGTTCAAGAAGACTGGATCGATGCACTGGACGGGCCGCGCAATTCTGCGGATCGTGGGGGGCCTGCTGGCCGTCAGTTTGGGCCTGACCGGCTGCTCCACCGCCGGGAAATATCCGCCCGCGCCGGTCAGCGCCAGCCAGGCGGACTACAGCTATGTGGTCGGCGCCGGTGACAACCTCAACATCATTGTCTGGCGCAATCCCGAACTGTCCACCACCGTGCCGGTGCGTCCCGATGGCAAGATCGCCTCGCCGCTGATCGACGAGCTGCCGGTGCAGGGCAAGAACTCGGTGCAGATTGCCCGGGATATCGAAAAGACCCTGTCCAAATACGTCCGCGACCCGGTGGTGACCGTCATCGTCACCACCTTTGTCGGCCCCTACAGCGAGCAGATCCGGGTGGTGGGGGAAGCCGCCAAGCCGATGTTCCTGCCCTACAAGCAGAACATGACGCTGCTGGATGTGATGATCGCCGTGGGCGGCCTCACCGACTTCGCAGACGGCAACGGCGCCAGCATCCTGCGCACCGCCGAAGGCAACAAGCAATATTCCGTGCGGTTGAAGGATCTGATCCGCCGCGGCGACGTCTCGGCCAATGTCGAGATGCGTCCGGGCGATATCCTCATCATTCCTCAGAGCATCCTCTGATCCGTTTTTCCTGATTCCTCACGCCGGCCCCGCGCAGACGCTCCCCCAGGACGCGGCGCGCAGCCGGTGTGGTTGCAGTACCGCTCGTAGAGAGATCGCCGCATGGATTCCCTCATTGCCCAGCTGATGGCTGTGTTCAAGCGCATGTGGCGCTACCGGTGGCCGGGGCTGTTGGCCGCCTGGCTGGTGGGCCTCATCGCGGCCGTGGTGGTGTTTGTGGTGCCGGACCGCTTCGAAGCCAGCGCCCGCGTCTATGTGGACACCCAGTCCATGCTCAAGCCGCTGATGACCAACCTGGCGGTGTTGAACAACACCGAGCAGCAGGTGGCCGTGCTCAGCCGCACCCTGATCAGCCGCCCCAATGTGGAAAAACTGGTGCGCATGGCCGACCTGGACCTGCGCGCCACCAGCAAGTCCGACCAGGAAGCGCTGATCGACCGCGTCACCCGCAACCTGTCCATCCAGTCGGCCGGCGGCACCACCAACAACCTCTACATCCTCAGCTACCGCGATTCATCGCCGGACGTGTCGAAAAAGGTGGTGGCATCGCTGCTCAACATCTTCATGGAATCGAGCCTAGGCGCCAGCCGCAAGGACAGCACCACCGCCGCGACCTTCCTGAATGAGCAGATCAAGAACTACGAAGCGAAGCTGGAAGAGGCGGAGACACGCCGCAAGGAATTCCGCCTGCGCAACCTGCAGCTGACGGCCCAGGACGGCAAGGACTCCGCCTCCCGCCTGGCCGACGCCAGCGTGCAGCTGGACGCCGCGCGGCTGCAACTGCGCGAGGCGGTCAATGCCCGCGACATGGCCAAGCAGCAGCTGGAGATGGACAACAAGCGCAACACCAGCGGCGGCAGCCTGCAGAGCCTGATGCAGGAAAGCTCGCAGAAGCTCGCCACGCCGGAGATCGACAGTCGCATTGAAGGACTCAAGCGCAACCTGGACGCGCTGCAGCAGCGCTACACCGACCAGCATCCGGACGTGGTCAACACCAAGCGCTTGATCAAGGACCTGGAAGAGCAGAAGAAGAAGGAAGTGGCCGACCTGCAGAAGGCCGCACTGAACAATCCGGCGGCTGCTGGCGGCCGAGGTGACAGCCTGGCCAACCAGGAGCTGGCCCGTGTGCTGGCAACGAAGGAAGTGGAAGTGGCCTCACTGCGCGCCAGGGTGGACGAACTGCAGGGGCGCTACACCCAGGCGCAGGGCGCGATCAAGTTGGCGCCGCAGCTGGAAGCCGAGTTCGCCCAGCTCAACCGCGATTACGAGGTCATCAAGAAGAATTACGAAGAGATGGTGGCCCGTCGCGAATCCGCCAGCCTCTCCACCGATCTGGACAACACCTCCGGCGTGGCCGACTTCCGCATCATCGACCCGCCGCGTGCGTCGTCCAAGCCGGTGGCGCCCAACCGCCTGATGCTGCTGGCCGCTGGTCTGGTGGTGGCGGTGCTGGCCGGACTGGTGACGGCCTTTGGCGCGAGCCAGGTGCGTCCGGTCTTCCACGATCTGAGCGAGCTGCGTCAGCGTCTGGAGATGCCGATCCTGGGCGTGGTGTCGCGGCAGGAAACGCCGGAAGACCGGCGTCGTGCCAAGGTCGATCTGCTGCGTTTCGGCGCGGCGTCGGGCGGGCTGGCCGGTGTGTATGCGCTGGGATTGATCGGCATGGCGATCTGGCTGAGCCGACAGGTGGGGTGACGCGATGACAAGCCTGATCGAACAAGCCGCACGCCGGCTGGAACAACTCAAGCAGGCCGGCGTGGACGTCGGCCCGGCGACGGCCCCGGCGGTCGAGCCCGCATCGGTCACGCCGACGGCGCCGGTCGCCACGGCGCCCGCGATGGTGCACCCCGCACCGGGCATCCTGCCGGCTGCGCCAACGGGGCACGTCTCGCCGTCAGCCACGGCAATGACAACGGCTTCGGCAGCGCCGACCACCACACGCGCGCGCGGCCCCCACGACGGTACCTCCAAGCGGGTGGAACTGGACCTGGAAGCGCTGACCGCGCAGGGTTTCCTCACGCCCAATGCGCCGCGCAGTTATCTGGCGGATCAATACCGCAACATCAAGCGGCCGCTGATCCGCAATGCGATGGGTCGCGGCGCCGCGGCCCTGAACAATGCCAACCTGATCATGGTGACCAGCGCCTTGCCCGGCGAGGGCAAGAGCTTCACCTCCCTGAACCTCGCCATGAGCATCGCGGCCGAGTTCGACAACACCGTGATGCTGGTGGATGCCGACGTGGCTCGCCCGTCCATGCTGCGCATGCTGGGCCTGCCGCCCGGCCCGGGCCTGCTCGATGTGCTGGAGAATTCGGTCGACATGGCCGACGTGCTCATCAAGACCAACGTCGACAAGCTCACCCTGCTGCCCAGCGGCCGTCCGCATGACCGCGCCACCGAACTACTGGCCAGCGATGCGATGACTGCGCTGCTCGACCACATGGCCAAGCGGTATTCCGACCGCATCATCATCTTCGATTCGCCGCCGCTGCTGCTGACCACCGAGTCGCGAGTGCTGGCGACCCACATGGGCCAGATCGTGGTGGTGATCCAGGCCGAGCGCACGCCGCAAAGCGCGGTGATGCAGGCGATCGCCACCATCGAAAGCTGCCCGCTGAAGATGGCGCTGCTAAACCAGGCATCGGCCAAGGCCGATGCGGGCTACGGCTACCACTACGGCAGCTACGGATACGGCCAGGGCTACGGCTACGGATACCGCCAGGGCGACGACGCCGCTGAAGGCGGACAGCCGGCCACCGGCAAGGCTTGAGGAGGCAGCGCATGGCAGGTCTTCACCGTCTTCCCCGGCGCCACGCCGCATGCCTGCTGGCCTGCGGGCTGCTGGGCATGGCGACGGTGCAGGCCCAGACCCTCGACGCCGGTGGCAGCGGTGCCGACGGCGGCGAGGGCACGAAGCGCCTGGGCATGACGGTGGTGCCCCGCATCGGCGTGTCCGAAACCTGGACCGACAACCTCACCCTGGCGCCGGACGGTCAGCGGGACCGGGCGCTGATCACCAGCGTGTCGCCGGGCCTGTCCATCACCAGTCGCAGCGGCTGGTTGCGTGGCACGCTGGACTATCAGATGGACGGGCTCCTCTATCTGAAAAGCGATCGCAGCAGCCGGGTGCAGAACCAGCTGCAGGCGCGTGGCAATGCGGAGCTGGTGCAGTCCCGCCTGTTCGTGGACGCCAACGCCAACATCAGCCAGCAGACAATTTCCGCCTTCGGCCAGTCTTCGCCCAGCGGGGAGCTCGACAATCCGAACCGCACCGAGGTGCGTACGCTGACGGTCTCACCTTACTGGCGGGGCATGCTGAGCACGCTGGCCAGCTTCGAGCTGCGTGCCACCGGCCAGATGCGCGATTCCAGCGAAGGGGGCGCCGGGGCCAGTTCGGCCAGCGGCGACACCAAGGAAGGCTCGCTGAACCTCAGCCTGAGCGGCCCGCAGGGGCGGGCGCTGAACTGGGGTCTGCAGGCCTACACCCGCCGCATCCACTATGAGCTGACGGGCCTGGACAACCGCAGCAGCAGTGCCGTGGCCACCCTCAGCTGGATTCCCGATGTGGACTGGGTGCTGGGCGTCTCCGGCGGTCGTGAGAAGAGCGACTACTTCGGCAACGACACCAGCAGCATCTACGGCGCCAGCCTCAAGTGGACCCCGACGCCGCGCACCACGCTCAGCGGCGACTGGCAGCGTCACAGCTATGGCAACAGCCACAACGCGGTGCTGGAACATCGCATGACCCAGCTGGTGCTGCGCCTGACCAGTACCCAGTCGGTGAGCACCGGGAGCGACCCCAGCGGGCAAATGACCAACTATCAGCTGCTGGACCTGCAATACAGCAGCATTGAGCCCGACGCCGCCAAGCGCGACGCGCTGGTGCGTTCGCTGCTGGCCGCGCTGGGCCTGAGCCCCAGCGCCATCAGCAGCACCGGCTTCCTCACCAACACGGCCACGCTGCAGCAACGCAATGAACTGGCGCTGGCCTGGACCAGCCCCCGCATGACGTTGACCCTGGCCGCCAACGACAACAAGAGCCGGGCGCTGGGCACCACCGCCAATGCGACCGACGACCTCGCCCTGGCCAGCAACATCCGCCAGCGCGGCGTCACTTTGAGCGTGGCCTACCGCTTCACCCCGCTGAGCACCGGCAATGTGACCTACACCCGGCAGCACAGCAGCGGCGATGGCAGCGGCAATGCCCTGTCCAACGGCATGTCCTCGCTGACCGCGTCCACCACCCACCGCCTGGGCCCGCGCACCGATGCGTCGCTGGGCCTGCGCCACACCCGTTCCGACGACCAGTCCCTGGGCTATCGCGAAAACGCGATCTACGCCCAGATGACGCAGCGTTTCTAGGCAGCCACCGCGATGTATGAGGCCTTCTACGGACTGAGCAGCAAGCCGTTCCAGCTCAGTCCCGACCCGAGTTTCTATTTCGGCAGCAAGCAGCACCGCAAGGCCAAGGCCTATCTGGACTATGGCGTGCTGCGCAGTGACGGCTTCATTGTCATCACCGGCGAGATCGGTGCCGGCAAGACGACGCTGGTGCGTGGCCTGCTGGACAGCCTCAACCGCAGCAATGTGGTCATCGGCAATGTGGTGACCACCCAGCTTGATGCGGAAGACACCCTGCGTCTGGTGGGTGCGGCCTTCGGCGTGCGGGTCAAGGATCTGCCCAAGAGTGAAGTGCTGATGGCGCTGGAGGCGTTTTTCGTCAGTGAAGCCAGCCGCGGCAAGCGCTGCCTGCTGATCGTGGACGAAGCGCAGAACCTCACCGCCCGGGCGGTGGAAGAGCTGCGCATGCTGTCCAACTTCCAGTTCGGCAACCAGTCGCTGGTGCAGACCTTTCTGGTGGGCCAGCCCGAGTTCCGGGCTATCCTGCAGCGGCCGGAGATGGAGCAGTTTCGCCAGCGCATCGCCGCGAGCTGCCACATCGGCCCGCTGGATGAAGAGGACACGCAGCGCTACATCGAGCACCGCCTGAAGTGCGCCGGCGCCGATGGCAAGCCGACCTTCGAGCCTGCAGCCTTTGCCGCGCTGCATCGGGCCAGCCACGGCATTCCGCGCCGCATCAACACCCTGTGCGACCGGCTGCTGCTGCTGGGCTGCATGGCCGAGCGGGTGCACCTGACCGAAGCCGATGTGGAAGAGGTCGTGGCAGACCTGTCGCGCGAATCGGCCTTTGCGCCGCCACCGGCGGTGACCGTGTCGCTGAATGCGGCCGGTGAGCCGGTGACCGACGCCTCGCTGGATGTGGGCCTCTCCCACCTGCGTCGCCAGGCACGCGAGGCCGGGACGGATGTGGGTGCACTCGCGCAGGAGCTGGCCGGCCTGGGACTGGAGGGTCAGGATGCCCGACTGCAGCGCATCGAGGACAGCCTGATGCGGCTGGAGCGGATCAACCAGCAGACGCTGGCGCTGCTGCAGAAGCTGGTGGGCGCGGTGAAGTCGCCGTGAGCGGTTCCGTCCGCAGTGCCTTGGGAAGGACAGACAAGATGACAACGCCCGCTTCGGCAGATCGCCAGGACCGACGCGTGATGGGCAGCGCCCCAAGCCAGGGCCGCATCCGCAACGCCATGAGCATTGACGTGGAAGACTACTTCCAGGTCAGCGCCTTTGCGCCCTATATCCAGCGCGGCGACTGGGACCACCGGGAATGCCGGGTGGAACGGAACGTCGGCCGCATCCTCGACCTGCTCGATGGCCGCGGCGTCAAGGCCACCTTTTTCACCCTGGGCTGGATTGCCCAGCGATACCCGCAGCTGGTGCGGGACATCGTCGCACGCGGCCACGAACTGGCCAGCCACGGCTACGGGCACGAGCGCGCGAGCGACCTGAGCCCGACCGCCTTCCGCGAGGACATCCTCAGCGCCAAGCATCTGCTGGAAGACCTGGGCGGTGTGGCGGTGAAGGGCTACCGGGCCCCCAGCTTCTCCATCGGTGAATCCAACCTGTGGGCCTTCGACGTGCTGGCCGACTGCGGCTATCGCTACAGCTCCAGCGTCTATCCAATCGAGCACGACCACTACGGCATGCCGGACTCGCCGCGCTTTGCCTACGAAGTGCGACCGGGCCTGATTGAAGTGCCGGTGACGACGCTGCGTTTTCGCGGTCGCAACTATCCCAGCAGCGGCGGCGGCTGGTTCCGCCTGCTGCCCTATGGCGTCACGCGCTGGATGATCGAGCGATTCAACCGCATCGAAGGCCGCAGTGCGGTGTTCTATTTCCATCCCTGGGAAATCGACCCGGCGCAGCCACGCATCGACGGCATCGATGCCAAGACCCGCTTCCGCCATTACGTGAACATCGGTCGCACCGAAAGCCGTATTGAGCAGCTGCTGGCGGACTTCGAGTGGGCGCGCATGGACGAGCTCTTCCTGCCGTCGGCCGTGGATCAGCGGGAGGCCGCATGATCGTCCGGCGTCTGGCTCTGGGTGACGCCGAGACCGCGCGTCGGTGGGATGCGTTTGTGCAGGCCTGCCCGCAGGCCTCGTTCTTTCATCTCAGCGCCTGGCAGGGCATCCTTCGCCGGCAGTTCGGCCATGAGGGCTACTTCTTCTATGCGGAGCGGGACGGCCGTATCGAAGGTGTGCTGCCGCTGGCGGAGAACAAGAGCCGTCTCTTTGGCCATGCGCTGGTGAGCCTGCCGTTCGCGGTCTATGGCGGTGTGGCGGCGCAGACGCCGGAAGCGGCGCAGGCGCTGGAAGCCGAGGCCCAGAGGACGGCGCAGGCGCTGAAGGTCGAGCATCTGGAGATGCGCAACACGACCCGCCGCCATGAGGACTGGCCGCATCAGGATCTCTACGTCACCTTCCGCAAGGAGATCCTGCCCGAGGAAGAGGCCAACATGCTGGCCATTCCGCGCAAGCAGCGGGCCATGGTGCGCAAGGGCATCAAGAACAACCTGCGCTCGGAGATCGACACCGGTGTGGACCGCTTCTTCGCGCTGTATGCCGACAATGTGCATCGCCATGGCACGCCGGCCATGCCGCGCCGCTACTTCCAGGCGCTGCTCGATGCGTTCGGGGATGCGGCCGAGGTGCTGGTGGTCAGCAGCGAGCAGGGGGAGCCGCTCTCCGCTGTGCTGAGCTTCTACTTCCGCGACGAAGTGCTGCCGTATTACGCGGGGGACGCCGTCGCTGCGCGGGACCTCGCCGCCAACGACTTCAAATACTGGGAGCTGATGCGCCGCGCCTGCGCCCGGGGGCTGAAGGTGTTCGATTACGGCCGCAGCAAGCAGGGCACCGGGTCCTTCGCCTTCAAGAAGAACTGGGGCTTTGAGCCGACGCCGCTGCATTACGAATACTGCCTCTACCGCCGCGAAGCGGTGCCACAGAACAATCCCAGCAACGCCAAGTACCAGCTGATGATCAAGGCCTGGCGCCGCCTGCCGCTGGGTGTGGCCAACTGGCTGGGCCCGCACATCGTGCGCAGCCTGGGCTGAAGGACGCGCCATGGCCCGCATCCTCTACCTCGTTCATCGCCTGCCGTATCCGCCCAACAAGGGCGACAAGCTGCGCTCCTACCATCTGCTCAAACATCTGGCCGCCAACCATGAGGTGGTGCTGGGCAGCTTCATCGATGACGCCGAAGACTGGGCCCATGTGCCGGCGCTGCGGGAGTTTTGCGCCGATGTCTTTGTGGCGGGGCTGAATCCGCTGCTGTCGCGCCTGGCCAGCCTGCGCGGCCTGCTCAGTGGCGAGGCGCTGAGCCTGCCGTATTACCGCCATCGCGCGATGCGTGCCTGGATCGACGAGTTGTCGCGCGGGCCCCGCTTTGATGCGGTGGTGGTGTTCTCCTCCACCATGGCCCAGTACGCGGTGCAGCTGCGCCAAGCCATGGGAGAGGTGCCGATGCTGGTGGACTTCGTCGACGTGGATTCGGCGAAGTGGACCGACTATGCCAACGCCCATCGCTGGCCAATGTCCTGGCTGTACCGGCGTGAGGGGCGGGAGCTGCTCGCCTACGAGCGCGAAGTGGCTGACCAGGCGCGATGCTCCTTCTTCGTCACCGAAAGCGAGAAGGCGCTGTTCCAGCGGCTGTCGGCCAGTCCGGCGGCGGTGGAAGCGCTGGGCAATGGCGTGGACAGCGGCTACTTCTCGCCGCTGCCGGCGCAGGACAACCCGTTTGATCCAGACGAGCTGCCGCTGGTGTTCACCGGCGCGATGGACTATTGGCCCAATGTCGATGCGGTGCAGTGGTTCGCCAGCGAAGTGCTGCCCGGCTTGCGCCAGCGCTGGCCGCGGCTGAAGTTCACCATCGTCGGCCGCTCACCGACGCCCGCGGTGCAGGCCCTGGCCGGCGAAGCGGTGCGGGTGACCGGAACGGTCCCCGACGTGCGTCCCTACCTGCAGCATGCGGCGGCCGTGGTGGCACCGCTGCGTCTGGCGCGCGGAGTGCAGAACAAGATCCTGGAAGCGATGGCGGTCGGCCGTCCGGTGGTGGCGGCACGCAGTTGTGTGGAAGCGCTCAGCGCCAACGGCGTGCTGGCCGGTCAGGACTTGCTGTCGGCCGACTCGGCCGGCGACTATCTGGAACTGGTGCATGCGCTGCTGTCCGCGCCGCAGCGGGCCCAGGCCATCGGCCAGCAGGCGCGTGAGCGCGTGCTGCGACAGTTCAGCTGGCATGCGCATCTCTCCCGCCTGGATCAGTATCTACCGGTGACGGCCAAGGTGGCGGCATGAGTGTGGCCACGCCGCCGAACGCGGGCGCGCTCAGCCTGCCACAGCCCTGGCGTCGTCCGCTGGCGCTGCTGGTGCTGCTGGTGGTGGCACTGCTGCTGCTCTATCGCCAGACGGCGCTGGGCATGGTGGCCATCTGGTGGCGCTCCGGCACCTTCACCCACGCCTTCCTGGTGCCGCCCATCGTGCTGTGGCTGGCCTGGCGGCGCCGCTCCGTGGTGGCAGGCCTCACGCCGCGACCGGTGCCCTGGCTGACCGTGCCGCTGGCGCTGATGGGCGCCGCCTGGCTGCTGGCCGACTTCGCCACCATCAATGCGGCCACGCAGTTCCTGCTGGTGGCCATGCTGGTGCTGCTGGTGCCGGCGGTGCTGGGCTGGCGGGTCGCGCGCGAGATGTCGTTCCCGCTGGCCTTCCTGTTCTTTTGCGTGCCGGTGGGCGAGTTCCTGCTGCCGCAGCTGATGACCTGGACGGCGCATTTCACCGTCATCGCCTTGCGGCTCAGCGGCATTCCCGTGTATCAGGAGGGCCTGCAGTTCATCATTCCCAGCGGGCAGTGGTCGGTGGTGGAGGCCTGCTCGGGCGTGCGTTACCTGATTGCTTCGCTGATGGTGGGGACGCTGTATGCCTACCTCAGTTATCAGACGCTGCGGCGCCGGCTGACCTTCATCGCGCTGGCGGTGGCGCTGCCGCTGGTGGCGAACTGGGGGCGGGCCTATCTCATCGTGATGATCGGGCATCTGTCCGGCAATACGCTGGCCGTCGGCGTGGACCATCTCATTTACGGCTGGGTGTTCTTCGGCGTGGTGATGCTGGCGATGTATGTCATCGGCGGTCGCTGGGCGCAGCCGGAGTTGCCGCTGCGGCCGCTCACGGATGCATCCGTGGGCGGCGACTCTTCCCACGGCGTCGGCGGCGTCGGCCGCACCGCGCGCCCGGACACGACCTGGGCCACGGCGGCGGCGCTCGCGCTGGTGCTGGCCTTGCCTGCTGCTGCCAGCGCCTGGCTGCAGCGGGGCAGTGGCACGGTGGTCACCGGCCTGACGGCGCTGGCGCCGGCCACCGGTTGGACAGTGCGCCCGGCTGCAGGCAGTGGCAGTGGCAGTGGCAACAGCAGCAGCATCGAGGTGCCGTCCGGCGGCCGTGTCTCCACCGGGGGAACGGCGGCCGTCTGGGAACCCGGCTTCACCGGCGCCAATGCGGTGATGCGAGAAGAATTCGAACGCGCCGGCCAGCCGCCGGTGGGTCTGCACCTCCAGTACTTCCGCGATCAGGACTACGAGCGCAAGCTGGTCAGCTCCAGCAATCGCGTGGTGCCGCCGGAGAGCAAACAATGGGCCGCCGTGGCGCAGGGCGAGACCGCCCTGGAGCTGCCGTCCACCGCCGGAGCGACCGTGCTGCCGCTGCTGACGACGCAGATCCGCGCCGCGGGTCTGGAAGCCAGCAGTGTCACCCGTCTGCTGGCCTGGCATGTCTACTGGATCAACGGTCAGCCGGAAGTGAAGGACTGGCGGGCCCGCCTGCGCGGCGCCTGGCAGCGGATGACGGGGCAGGGCGACGATGCCGCGCTGGTGCTCGTCTACACGCCGCTGGATGAAGCCGCCCCGCAGCGCCTGGAGCAGTTCCTGCGCGACCACTGGAGCGCCATCGATGCCGAACTGCAGCGGGTCCGCGCGCAGGGCACGGCCGCAGCGCCGTCGGAAGGCCGCCCATGAGCGTCAGCCTGCCTCTGGTGCACGGCACTGACCGTCGCGACGATCCGCGGCCGCTGGTGCTGCACGTGATGTACCGCTTCGACACCGGCGGTCTGGAAAATGGCGTGGTCAATCTGATCAACCACATGCCGGCCGATCGCTACCGTCACGCCATCCTCGCGCTGACCGAGGTGACGGATTTCCGTCGCCGTCTGCAGCGGGAGGATGTGGATTGCTTCGCCCTGAACAAGCCGCCCGGCCAGGGTTTCTGGCTGTATCCGCAGCTCTACCGGCTGTTCCGCGAATTGCGGCCGGCGGTGGTGCACAGCCGCAATCTGGCGGCGCTGGAAGTGCAGTTGCCGGCCTGGCTGGCGCGGGTGCCGGTGCGCATCCACGGGGAGCACGGACGGGACGTCGGGGACCTCGACGGGCGCAACCGCACCTACCAGCGGGTGCGCCGCTTCTATCGGCCTTTTGTGTCCCACTACATCGCCTTGTCCCGCGACCTGGGCGACTACCTGACCGAATCCATCGGCGTACCGGCCGAGCGGGTCAGCCAGTTCGTCAACGGAGTGGACACCGAGCGCTTCCGCGGGGCCGGGGACGCGAGCCCGGTGCAGCCGATCGACGGCTGCCCCTTCCATCCGGACCGGCACTGGATCATCGGCACCGTCGGCCGCATGCAGGCGGTGAAGGATCAGCTGATGCTGACCCGTGCCTTCATCCTCACCGTCAACGCCGCGCCCGAACTGCGCGAGCGGCTACGCCTGGTGATGATCGGCGACGGCCCCCTGCGCGCGCAATGCCAGGCGCTGCTGGACGAAGCCGGCATGGCCGATCTGGCCTGGCTGCCGGGCGAACGCGGTGACGTGCCCGCGGTGATGCGCGGCCTGCATGTGTTCGCGCTGCCGTCGCTGGCCGAGGGCATCTCCAATACCATTCTGGAAGCGATGGCCAGTGGCCTGCCGGTGGTGGCCACCGAGGTCGGCGGCAATGCCGACCTGGTGACGCCGCAGATCAGCGGCCTGCTCGTGCCGGCCGCCGACCCGCAGCCGATGGCCGGAGCGCTGCTGCGCCTGGTGCGCAATCCTGCGCAGGCCGCGGCGATGGGCGACGCCGGCCGGCAGCGGGTGGAGCGGGATTTCAGCATGCGGGCCATGGTGGCCCGCTATCAGGGACTGTACGACCGCCTGCGCGGCCAGTCGCCGGCCTCCGGGCATTGACGGGAACAGCACCATGTGCGGAATCAGTGGCATCTTCGACACCCGGGGCCGGCGCGACTTTGACGCCGCCCTGATGCATCGCATCAACGACACGCTGCATCATCGCGGGCCGGACGAGGGCTCCATCCACCTGCAGCCGGGGCTCGGCTTCGGGCATCGGCGGCTGTCCATCATCGACATCGCCACCGGCCAGCAGCCGCTGTTCAATGCCCAGGGCACGGTGGGCATCGTCTTCAATGGCGAGATCTACAACTACCAGTCGCTGATGGCCGAGCTGCAGGCGCTGGGCTATGTCTTCCGCACCCGCAGCGACACCGAGGTGATTGTGCATGCGTGGTCGGCCTGGGGGGAGGACTGCGTGCAGCGTCTGCGCGGCATGTTTGCCTTTGTACTGTGGGACCAGGCGCGGGACGTGCTCTTCATGGCCCGCGACCGCCTGGGCGTGAAGCCGATGTTCTATGCGCTGCTGGACGATGGCGCGCTGGTGTTCGGCTCGGAGCTGAAGGCGCTGATGGCCCATCCGCAGTTGCGCCGCGACATCGACCCGCAGGCGGTGGAAGAGTACTTTGCGCTGGGCTATGTGGCCGAGCCGCGCACCGTCTTTCGTCAGGCACTGAAGCTGCCGCCGGGCCACACGCTGGTGGTGCGCCGCGGTGAGGCGCTCGGCCAGCCACGCCGCTACTGGGATGTGAACTTCACCCTCGATGCCCGCATCGATGAAGTGCAGGCCCAGGAGGAGTTGCTCCGCCGCCTGCGCGAATCGGTGAAGCTGCGCATGATCGCCGAAGTGCCGCTGGGCGCCTTCCTCTCCGGTGGTGTCGATTCCAGCGCCGTGGTGGCCATGATGGCCGGCGAGAGCGCCCATCCGGTCAAGACCTGCTCGATGGCCTTTGATGATCCGGCCTACAACGAGTCCGAATTCGCCCGTCAGGTGGCCGACCGCTATCACACCGAACATCATGTCGAAACGGTGCAGAGTGACGACTTCGATCTGATCGACACCCTCGCGCGCCTCTACGACGAGCCGTATGCCGACAGCTCCGCCATTCCCACCTATCGGGTCTGCCAGCTGGCGCGCAAGCATGTGACGGTGGCGCTGTCCGGCGACGGGGGCGACGAGAGCTTCGGCGGCTACCGCCGCTACCGGCTGCATATGATGGAAGAGCGCATGCGCGCCAGCCTGCCGCTGGGCCTGCGCCGTCCGCTGTTCGGCACGCTCGGCCGGCTCTATCCCAAAGCCGACTGGGCACCGCGTGTCTTCCGCGCCAAGACTACCTTCCAGGCGCTGGCCCGCAATTCGGTGGAGGCTTATTTCCACACCATGTCGGTCATCCGTGACCACGAGCGGATGCCGCTCTACAGCGCGCGCTTCAAGTCCGAGCTGGGCGGCTACAACGCCCGCGAGCTGTTCCTGCGGCACGCGGAGCGGGCCAACACCGACGATCCGCTGGCAATGATCCAGTACATCGACCTGCACACCTACCTGGTGGGCGACATCAACACCAAGGTGGACCGCGCCTCGATGGCGCATTCGCTGGAAGTGCGCGAGCCGCTGATGGACCATCCGCTGGTGGAATGGCTGGCCACGCTGCCGTCCCACCTCAAGCTGCGCGGGGGCGAGGGCAAGTACCTCTTCAAGAAGTCGCTCGAGCCGCATCTGCCGAACGACGTGCTCTACCGTCCCAAGATGGGATTCGCGGTGCCGCTGGCCCGCTGGTTCCGCGGACCGTTGCGGCAGCGGGTGCGCAGCTCGCTGCTGGGAGGGCCGCTGGCCGATTCCGGCTGGTTCGACCTGCAGACCATCGGGCAGATGGTGGAGCAGCATGAGAACGGCAGCCGCGATCACAGCACGCCGCTGTGGACGCTGCTGATGTATGACGCCTTCCTGCGCAACGTCATGGGCATGGCGCCGATGCGCCAGGCGGCCTGACCCGCTGACGGCACTGGATGCGCACTGCATGAAGATCCTCTACCACCACCGCACGGCGTCCAAGGACGGCCAGGCGGTCCATATCGAAGAGATGATTGCCTCGCTGCGTGCCCTCGGGCACGAGGTGCGGGTCGTGGCGCCGGGCGGGGAATCCGCCCCGCAGGACAAGGCGCGCATGGGCGACGATGTCGGCTGGGTGCAGCGTCTGCGGGCCCGGCTGCCCAAGTGGGTGTATGAGCTGCTGGAGCTGGGATATTCGCTGCTGGCCTACCGGCGCCTGGCACAGGCCGCGCGGGAGTTCCGGCCCGATGCCATCTACGAACGCTACAACCTCTACCTGCTGGCCGGGCTGCTGCTCAAGCGCCGCACCGGCCTGCCGCTGCTGCTGGAAGTGAATGCACCGCTGGCCGATGAGCGCGAGCGCTTCGGCGGTCTGGCGTTGCCGCGTCTGGCCCGCTGGGCCGAGGGGGTGGTCTGGCGCGGTGCCGACATGGTGCTGCCGGTCACCCGCGTGCTGGGGGAGATGGTCGCCGCACGCGGTGTGCCACAGGACCGGCTGATGGTGGTGCCCAACGGCATCAACCAGGAACACTTTGCAGAAGCGCCATCGCCGCAGGCCGCCAAGGCACAGCTCGACTGGCCGGATGCGCTGGTGCTGGGCTTCACCGGCTTCGTGCGGGACTGGCATGGCATGGACCGCGTGATCCGCTGGATGGCCAGCCCGTCCGCACCGGTCAATGCCCGGCTGCTGCTGGTGGGCGACGGACCCGCGCGGGAGGACCTGGAAGCACTGGCACGGTCCCTGAACCTGGGTGAGCGGGTGCGCTTCACCGGTGTGATTTCCCGAGACGATGTGCCGCGGCATGTCGCCGCCTTTGACATCGCGCTGCAGCCGGCGGTGGTGGCCTATGCCTCGCCGCTGAAGCTGTTCGAGTATCTGGCCCTGTCGAAGGCCATCGTGGCGCCCCGTCAGCCCAACATCGAAGAGGTGCTGGAAGACGGCCGCAATGCGCTGCTGTTCGACCCGGCCCAGCCCGACGCGCTGGAAGCACTGCTGGCGCGGCTGGCCCATGACGCCACGCTGCGCGAGCAGCTCGGGCAGGGCGCCGGCGCCACCATCGCGCGGCTGAACCTCACCTGGCTGGGCAATGCCGAGCGGGTGGTGGCGCTGGCCCGGTCGCTGCGGGACGCCCCCGCATCGACGCTGGGCGATGCCAAGGCGTGAGGGGACAGGCACGGCCATGCTGAAGATCCTGACCTTCTCCACGCTGTATCCCAGCGCTGAAATGCCCAGCCACGGCATCTTTGTGGAAACCCGTCTGCGTCATCTGGTCGCTTCCGGCCAGGTGCAGGCGAAGGTGATCGCGCCGGTGCCCTGGTTCCCGTTCAAGGGCGAGCGCTTCGGTGAATACGGGAAGTTTGCCGCCACGCCGACGGCGGAGCATCGCCATGGCCTGTCGGTGACGCATCCGCGCTTCATCCGGCTGCCCAAGGTGGGCATGAGCAGCGCGCCCTACACCCTGGCCTGGACGGCGCTGCGCGAAGCCCGTCGGCTGCAGCGCGAAGGCTTTGACTTTGACCTGATCGACGCTCACTACTTCTATCCCGATGGGGTGGCGGCGGCCATGGTGGCGCGGGCGCTGGACAAGCCGCTGGTCATCACCGCCCGCGGCACCGACATCAACCTGATCCCGGCCTACACCCTGCCGCGCAAGATGATCCTGCGGGCTGCGCGACAGGCCGACGGCATGGTCACCGTCTGCGCGGCCTTGAAGGACGAACTGGTGCAGCTGGGCGGAGAGGCGGACAAGATCCAGGTGCTGCGCAATGGCGTGGACCTGGCGCTGTTCCACCCGGGCGGCCGCGATGCCTGCCGCCAGCAGCTGGGTCTGGCCCCGGGCCGCTTCACGCTGGCGTCGGTGGGCCACCTGATCGAACGCAAGGCGCATGACCTGGTCATCGGCGCGCTGCCGCAGCTGACCGATGTGGATTTGCTGATTGCCGGCAGCGGACCGGAAGAGGGCGCCTTGCGCCGTCAGGCCGCCGACCTGGGCGTGGCCGACCGGGTGCGCTTCCTCGGGCCCTTGCCGCAGGCGCGCCTGCGCGAGGTGTATGCCGGCGTGGATGCCCTGGTGCTGGCGTCCAGCCGCGAAGGTTGGGCCAATGTGCTGCTGGAGGCGATGGCCTGCGGCACGCCGGTGGCCGCGTCCAATGTGTGGGGCACGCCGGAAGTGGTGAGCGGTCCGGAAGCCGGGGAGTTGATGCCGGAACGCACCGCCGCAGGCGTTGCCGCGGCAGTGCGCCAGTTGCGCGCGGAGCCGCGCGATCGGGCGGTGACGCGCCGTTATGCCGAGCAGTTCTCCTGGGACACGACCACCCAGGGTCAGATCGACTTGTTCCAGCGGATCCTCGCCGCTCGGGGAATGCCGGAGTTCCGTCATGCGTGACCTGATCATGCTGGCCCTGTTTTCGCTGCTCATCTGGAAGACGATGAAGGAGCCGATCTGGGGCGTGCTCGGCTGGGTCTGGATGGGGGTGATGAACCCTCACCGGCTGGCCTACGGCTGGGCGCACGATGCGCCGTGGTCGATGGTGATTGCGCTGGCGCTGTTCATGAGCCTGATCGTGCACCGGGACAAGCTGACCCGGTTCCCGGTCAACGGGGTGACGGTGCTGCTGCTGATCTGGATCCTCTGGATCGGCGTCTCGCCCTTGATCCACTCGTTCTATCCCGAGAGGGAATTCGCGCCGTGGTCCCGTGCCTTCAAGGTGGTGCTGATGGTGCTGGTGTCGATGCTGGTGGTGCAGCGGCGGCGGGACCTGGACTGGCTGGCGCTGGTGCTGGTGATCTCCATCGGGTATTACGGGATCAAGGGCGGGCTGTTCACCGTCATGACCGGCGGTGCGGCGCGGGTGTGGGGGCCGGAGGGCTCCTTCATCGAGGACAACAATTCGCTGGCGCTGGCCACCATCATGACGGTGCCGCTGATCCGCTATCTGCAGTTGCAGGCCACCAAACGCTGGCAGCGGAATCTGGCGCTGGGAGCGATGCTGCTGTGCATGGCCTCGGCGGTGGGCTCACAGTCCCGCGGGGCCTTTCTGGCGATCTGCGCCATGTCCTTCTTCATGTGGCTCAAGAGCCGCAACAAGCTGCCGCTGGCGATCGTGGTGCTGGTGGCCCTGCCGCTGATCTTCGTCTTCATGCCGGACAGCTGGACCGACCGCATGGAGACGATCAAGACCTATGACCAGGACGGCTCGGCGATGGGCCGCATCAATGCCTGGCAGACCGCCTGGCGACTGGCAGTGGACCTGTTCCCGCTGGGCGGTGGCTTCACCGTGCCGGGGCCGGCGGCCTTCGCCAAATATGCGCCGGACCCGACGATTCCGCTGACGGCCCACAGCATCTATTTCCAGGCGCTGGGCGAGCACGGTTTCATGGGCCTGTTCCTGTTCCTGGGCATCTTCTTCCTCACCTGGCGGCGGGCGACCCGCCTGATCCGTGCGACGAAGAATGTGCCGGAGTTGCAGTGGGCGCGGGACCTCGCCGCCATGTGTCAGGTCGGCCTGATCGGTTATGCGACCGGCGGCGCTTTCCTGAGCCTGGTCTATTTCGACATGCCGTATTACCTCGTGCTGATGGTGGTGGCGCTCGACCGCATCGTGGCCAAGGAGATGGATGCGCGCACCAAGGCCGACGTGGCGGCCGGCATCCGGCCGGTGAATGTGCATTCGCCGTATTGGGGAGGCACCTGATGCTGGCGTCGCTGAGCTTGCTGGGCTGGCCGGGCGGTGCGCCGGCGCTGAGCATCCTGATCTATCACCGGGTGCTGCCCGCGCCAGACCCGCTGCGGCCCGGCGAGATCGACGCCGCGCTGTTCGAGGCGCAGGTGCGCTTCCTGGCGCGGCATTTCACGCTGATGACGGTGTCGGACGCGGCGAAGGCCCTGCGCGAAGGCCGTCTGCCGCGGCGCGCGGCCTGCATCACCTTTGACGATGGGTATGCGGACAACCTGACCGTCGCACATCCCCTCCTGTCCCGTCTGGGGGCGCCCGCCACATTGTTCGTGGCGACCGGATATCTGAACGGCGGGCGCATGTTCAGCGACACCGTCATTGAATTCGTGCGCAAGGCGCAGGGCCCGACGCTCAATCTGAGCGGCATCGGCATGGGCACTCACGCGATCAGCACGGCGGAAGAACGGCTGATGGCCATCACTGCGCTGCAGGTGCAACTGAAGTACCTCGCGCCGCAGGAGCGCGATGCCAAGGTGCAGCAGATGCTGGCGGCCCATCCGGTGGGTGCGCTGCCGGACGACCTGATGCTGACGGATGACCAGCTGCGGCAGTGGGCGGCGGCGGGCCATGAGGTGGGCGGCCATACGGTCGATCACACGGTGCTCACCACGCTGACGCCAGATGCGGCGCGTGAACAGGTGCAGACGGGGCGGGCCTGCCTGGAGCGGCTGACGGGGGTGCCGGTGCGCAGCTTCGCGTATCCCAACGGGCGGCCGGCGCGGGACTATGACGCGACCCATGCAGCCATGCTGCGTGAACTGGGATTCGAGGCGGCGGTGTCGACCGCTGCCGGCGTGGCGAGGCCGGGCGCCGATCCGTTCCAGTTGCCGCGCTATACGCCGTGGGGCCGCTCCATCACGATGTTTGCGGCGCGCATGATGCGCAATGCCCGGATGGGCGGGCCTGCGGCGCTCGTTTGAGCCGTCAGTCCTTGCTCACGGCATCGGAAGGGGGTGTGCCGGTACCGCCCACCCCCCACCCCAGGCCCAGGCTCTTTTGCAGCGAGACAAAGTCTTTAACCAGGGCAGCTTCCCCATCGAGGGTCCTCAGCGCCGCGGTGACCTGATTGCGCTGCGCATCGAGCAGGTCCAATTGGCTTCCCGCACCGGCCTGCCGACGTTGCTGGGCCAGCGCCAGCGACCGCTCCGCCGAGGCCTGCTGCGCCAGCAGGTGCATCAGCGCCTGCCGCTGCTGGCCATAGCGAGAGAGGGCAGTGTTGGCATCCTGCAGCGCGCTCAGCACAGTGGCGTGGTATTGCGCCACAGCCTCGTCCCGACCAGCTTCGGCCTGCCGCACCTCGGCCTGCGTGCGGCCGAAGTCCAGCACGTTCCAGCTCAGGTAGGGCACGCCCACCAGCGCCAGGCTTTTGCTGGTGAGCAGGTGGCCGAGGTCGGTGCCGGCCATGCCGATGTCGCCCAGCAGGGTGAGCTTGGGAAAGTAGCCCGCTTCCTTCTGTCCGATCCTGGCCTGACTGGCGGCGAGTCGCCGTTCGGCCGCGCGGATGTCCGGCCGGCGCTGCAGCAAGCCTGATGGATCGCCGATGGCGACGGTGTCCGGCAAGGCGGGCAGGTGGCCGGACGATGACGCGAGCGGCGCATCCAGCGCGCCGGGCGCCTGCCCGGTCAACACCGCGAGTTGATCCAGGGACATGCTGATCTGCGCAGCGACGTCCGCCAGCGACGCCTGTGTCGATTCACCCTGCAGCAGGCGCTGCTCCACATCGTCCGCAGCGGAGACGCCGCGCGATTGGCGCTGCCTGGTGAGGTCCAGCGTCTGGGCATCGGCCGTCGCGGTGGCGCGCAGCAGATCCTGACGCTGCTGCTGCGCCCGCAAGCTGGCGTAGGCCTGTGCCACTTCCGCGGCCAGCGAGACCTGCGCATCGGCGAGGTCGGCCTGCACCGACTCGGCCTGTGCGGTCGCCGCTTCCGTCGCGCGGCGCGTGCCGCCGAAGAGGTCCGCCTCCCAGGTGGCATCGAAGCCCACGCTGTAGAGATGCAGCGTCGATTCGCTGCGGGTGCCCGGCGCCTGCCAGACGCCCGCGCCCAAGGCCGACGCCGAGCCCTTGGGCATCCGCTGCGCTTCCTGCTGGCGCAGCGCGGCGCGGGACTGTCGCAAGCGGGCCTGCGCCGCCTGCAGGGTGGGACTGTTGGCAAGCGCCTGATCGATCAGCGCATTGAGCTGCGGGTCGTTCAACGACAGCCACCAAGCGGCGGTCGGCGCAGCGACCGGCTTACCGGATGGCGCACTGCTTGGCGCTGTCGCTTGATTCGATGAGGTGGCGAGCGCCGTGCCGGGTGCGTTGGACGCGTTGCCAGCACCCGCGCCATCGCGCACAAATCGCGGCGCCTTCAGTGCCTCCGCGGCGACGGGCGGCGCGCCGCGGTAGTCGGGGCCGACGGTGGTGCAGCCCGCCATCGCCAGCAGCACGGCGCTGACCAGCAGCGCAGGCGCAGCAGGTCTGGGGAGGCTTCGCAGTCGGATCGTGGGGTTACGTTGGAAGAGCATGGGAGACGTCCGCATCAATGGGCTTCGTTGACCGCAGGCGCCTGTCCGGGGCGCGGGGTCTTGAGAAGCAGGGCCAGGGGGATGCACAGCAGCAGTGCGATCGCCAGGGCGTAGAAGGTTTCAGAAAAGGTCATGACGCTGGCCTGCTGCTGGACCTGCAGGGCAATCTCCTTGAGCGCCTGCAGTTGCGCATGCAGTGCATCACCGACCTGCGCCAGGTGGCTGGCGGTGCCGGCGGCAACACGCTCCTGCACGATCGGCGAATTCGCGTTCATCGACTCCCGCAGGCGGTCCACATGCAAGGCATTGCGCCGGTCGATGAAGGTGCCCAGCACCGCCAGGCCCACCGAGCCGCCGAGGTTGCGCGCCATGTTGTACAGGCCCGCCGCATCGCCGGATTCCTCGCGACTGACGGCCGCCATCGAGGCCTGGTTGAGCGGCATCATGCACAGCATCTGCCCCACACCCCGCAGCAGCTGCGAGAGCGTGAAGTCGTGGCCCACGCTCTGCGCGGTGAGATTGATGTCCAGCAGGCAACTCACGGCAAAGAACAGCAGCCCGGCAATCACCATCACCCGGAAGTCCAGCCGCGTGATCAGCCGCGGCAGGATGGGCATCATCAGGAAGGCCGGCAGGCCGGACAGCAGCATCACCGTGCCGGACTGCTGGGCGTTGTAGCCGGAGATCAGCGCGAGGAATTGCGGCACCAGGTAGGACACGCCATAGAGGCCCGCGCCCACGATGAACACGATGAAGATGACGCTGGCGTAGCTCTTGTTGCGCATCAGGCTCAGCCGCAGGATGGGCTTGGCCGACCAGCGCTGCGACAGCGCCACCAGCAGCAGCCCGAAGGCCGACGCTGCGCTCAGGCCGATGATCAGGCCCGATTCGAACCAGCGCTCGCGCTGGCCTTCTTCCAGCACCACGGTCAGGGTGGACAGGCCCGCCGCCAGGCCGATGATGCCGAGCCAGTCGGCGCGCAGGAACTGGTCCAGATGGGTCCGCTCGGACGGCAGGCCCAGCAGCAGCAGCGCCAGCAGCGCAGCACAGACCGGCACGTTGATGAAGAAGCACCAGTGCCAGCTGACGTTTTCGGTGAGCCAGCCGCCCACCACGGGGCCGAGCAGCGGCCCGAGGATCACGATCAGCCCGAACATCGTCATGCCGACGGGCAGCTGATGCCGCGGCAGCCGGGTGCGGATGATGGTCTGCGCCGTGGGGATCATGGCGCCGCCGGTGAAGCCCTGGCCGATGCGCGCAATGATCAGCGTGCTGAGGCTGCCCGAAAGCCCGCACATCACCGAGAACAGGGTGAACAGGGTCGCGTTGCCCACCAGAAAGTTGCGCAGACCGAAGACCCGCGTCAGCCAGGCGGCCAGCGGGATCATCACGATCTCGGACATCAGGTAGCCGGTGGAGATCCAGGTGCCTTCGGTGCCGGTCGCGCCGACAGCGCCCTGGATCTGCGGCAGGGCGGAGTTGGTGATGGAGATGTCCAGAGTGGCCATCAGCGCGCCCAGCGCGCCGGCGGCGACGGCGATCCAGTCGGCCGCTTTGGCGTTGGGCTCGGACGGGGCTGCGGGCGCGGCACCGTTCGCTGCCGGCGGTGGGCCTGGGAGCACGGCCTCAGCCATGGTGTCCCTCGCGAGTGGAGGCGTGCGAGGCGGAGGTCGGCTGCGCGTGATCGCGCGTGTCGACTTCCGTGGTGACCGACAGGCCGGGCAACAGACGCTCACGCATCGCCGCATCGGCCGTCACATGGATCCGCACCGGCACCCGTTGGACGATCTTGGTGAAGTTGCCGGTGGCGTTTTCTGATGGCAACAGCGCAAATTGGGCGCCCGTGCCGGGCGAAAAGCTCTCGACTTCGCCGTGCAGGTCCAGGTCGGGCAGGGCATCCACATGCAGGGTCACCGGCTGACCGGCTCGCATGCGGCCAATCTGCGTCTCCTTGAAGTTGGCCACCAGATAGACCTCCTGCACCGGCACCAGCGTCATCAGGCGGGTGCCGGGCTGGACCAGCTGGCCGACTCGCACGGTGCTGTCGCCGATGCGGCCATCGATGGCGGCGCGCACCACCGTGTCGTCCACATCCAGATAGGTCTGGCTGCGGGCGGCGTCCGCGCCTTGCACCTGCGCACGGGACTGAGCCACCTGTGCTTCGGTGGACTTGATCTTGCTGGCTGCGGCCGCCTCCGCCGCCTGATTGGCAGCCAGCGTGGCCTTGGCCTGGTCCCGGGTGTTGCGCAGCTCGGCCAGCCGCTCTTCGGTGGTGGCCCCGGTGGTCACCAGCGGGGCGAATCGATCGACCTCCTGCTGCGCATGGGCCAGCGCCACGCTGGCCGATTGCACCTGGGCACGTGCCTGCGCGAGTTGCGCCTTCTGCTGGAGGATGTCGGCCTCCGCTCTCTGGATATCGGCCTTGCGCGCTTCGATGGTGGCCTGGGCCTGCGCCAGCATGGCTTCGTATTGGCGGCGGTCCAGCCGCACCAGGGGGTCGCCGCGCTTCACCGCCTGGTTGGGCTGCACAAAGACTTCGGTGACATAGCCGACCACCTTGGGGGCGACAGTGACGCTGTCGGCCTTGAGATAGGCGTCATCGGTGCTCTCGATGAAACGGCCGACGCGCCACCAGTTCACGCCATAGACCGCGCTGCCCACGACGGCCGCGACGGCCAGAAGCAGAAGGATGGGGCGGCGACGCCTGGAGGCGGGCGAGGTACTGGCAGATGCAGAACCGGAAGCAGGGGTCGGAGCGGTGACGGGCGCAGAGGGGGGAGTGGACATGACCATCCATCAGTTGAATTTATTCCGGTCGATATCTTTTTCCAGTTGGAAGAATTCTGTCAACTGATATATTTTGAGAATGTGCACCGCGCCACATCCTGGCCGCGGCTTTACCTTCCAGCATTGCGAATGACCGAACGACCCGCCCGCGCCCCGAGACACCGCCCTGAAGCCGGCTACGCCCGGGGTGAAGAAACCCGGCGCCGCATCATTGATGTGGCCTTGCGCCTGTTTGCGCAGCGTGGGTTCGAGGGCGCGTCGACGCGGGAGATCGCGAAGGAGGCGGGGGTCAATGCACCAGCGTTGCAGTACTACTTCGACAACAAGGAAGGTGTCTATCAGGCCTGCGCGCGGCACATCGTGGACAGTGCGGTCGAGCATTTCCTGCCGGCGGTCGAGCAGGCGGAAGCGGTACTGGAACAGGCGGATGCTTCAGGCGATGCGCTCTTTGAGGCCTTCGGTGCCCTGCTGGACGCCATCGCCGAACATCAACTGCTGCCGGACGATGTGGAGCATCGGCGCCTGTTCATGTCGCAAGAGCAGGTGGGGCAGGGGCCTGACCTGATCTTCCAGATGCTGGACCAGAGCCTGCGCCCGCGCATGGCGCGCGTCACGACGCATCTGGTGGCCCGTTATTGCGGCATGGACCTGAAGGATCCGCTGCTGGGCATGCGCATCATGATGATGATGGGGCAGCTGACCACGTTCTCCCTCGGGCGACGGCTGCAACTGGCCAAGCTCGGCTGGGAGCGCTTCGGACCGAAGGAAGTGGCGACCATCAAGCGCGCGGCGCGGGAGCATTGCCGGGTGCTGATGGACCATTGGCGGCACTCACCATGAAAACAGCGCCCCTCGGGGCGCTGTTTCATCGTGTCGTGCAGCCGACGCCGGTGGCTCCTCAGGCCGCCATCAACTGCCGCAGCACATACGGCAGGATGCCGCCGTGGCGGTAGTACTCGACCTCGATCGGCGTGTCGATGCGCAGGATCAGCGACACCTTGCGCGTCTTGCCATCGCCGGTGGTGATGGTCATGAACGCTTCCGACTGCGGCAGGATCTCGTCGCCCAGCTGGATGTCGATCAGCTCATCGCCCTTGAGGCCCAGGCTTTCCCAGGAGTCGCCCGGGCGGAACTGCAGCGGCAGCACGCCCATGCCCACCAGGTTGGAGCGGTGGATGCGCTCGAAGCTCTTGGCGATGACCGCCTTGATGCCCAGCAGCTGCGTGCCCTTGGCCGCCCAGTCCCGGCTGGAGCCGGTGCCGTATTCCTCGCCCGCGAAGATGACGGTGGGCACGCCGTCGGCGATGTAGCGCATGGCGGCGTCGTAGATGAACTGCTTCTCGCCGCCCGGCTGGAAGAGCGTCAGGCCGCCTTCCTCGCGGGAACCGTCTTCCTTCGCGGGGATCATCAGATTCTTGATCCGCACGTTGGCGAAGGTGCCGCGCATCATGACTTCGTGGTTGCCGCGGCGCGAGCCGTAGCTGTTGAAGTCCGCCTTCATCACGCCTTGTTCCTTGAGGTAGGAACCGGCCGGTGAGGCTTCCTTGATGGCGCCGGCGGGCGAGATGTGGTCGGTGGTGATGGAGTCACCGAACAGCGCCATGATGCGCGCCTGCTTGACGCCGGATTCCTGTGCCTTCGGCTGCTGGGTGAAGCCTTCGAAGAACGGCGGCTGCGCAATGTAGGTGCTCTTGGGCCATTCGTAGACCTGACCCTTCACGCCCTTGATGTTCTCCCACAGCTTGCCGGGTTCGGCTTTCACCTTGGCATAGTTGGCGCGGTAGGCGTCGGGGTTGAGCGCCAGCTTCAGCAGCGCATAGATCTCGTCGCTGGTGGGCCAGATGTCGCCCAGGTAGACCGGCTTGTTGTCGGTGCCGTAACCCACCGGCTCGGTCATCAGGTCGCGGGTGACGTTGCCGGCGATCGCATAGGCCACCACCAGCGGCGGGCTGGCCAGGAAGTTGGCCTTGATGTTGGGATGGATGCGGGCCTCGAAGTTGCGGTTGCCGGACAACACGGCGGCGCAGACGAGGTCGTTGTTGACGATGGCCTCGTTGATCTCGGCCGTCAGGTCACCGGCATTGCCGATGCAGGTGGTGCAGCCATACGCGGCCACGGCAAAGCCCAGCTTTTCCAGGTAGGGCAGCAGGCCGGCCTTCTCGAGATAGTCGGTGACGATGCGCGAGCCGGGTGCGAGCGAGGTCTTGATGTGCGGCTGCACCTTGAGGCCGGCATACACCGCCTTCTTGGCCAGCAGGCCCGCTGCCAGCAGCACGCTGGGGTTGGAGGTGTTGGTGCAGGAGGTGATGGCGGCAATCAGCACATCGCCGTTGGCGATTTCCAGGCCCTTGGGACTGGCGACCGGGAACTTCCTCGCCAGCTTGTCGGCCGGCTGATTGAAGCCGTTCTCGGCCACCGGCTTGCTGAACAGGCTGCTGAAGGTCTTGGCCAGGTCGGTGATGACGATGCGGTCCTGAGGACGCTTCGGGCCGGCCAGCGAGGGCGCGACGGTGCCCAGGTCCAGCGAAACGACCTGGCTGTACTGGATGTCCCCGCTGCGCGGCACACCGAACAGGCCCTGGGCGCGGAAGTAAGCTTCGAAGGCCTCAATCTCTTCCTGCGTGCGGCCGGTGCCCTTGAAGTAGTCGATGGTGCGCTCGTCCACCGGGAAGAAGCCCATGGTGGCGCCGTACTCAGGCGCCATGTTGCCGATGGTGGCGCGGTCCGGCACCGACAGGCTGGCGGTGCCTTCGCCGAAGAATTCGACGAACTTGCCGACCACCTTGGCCTTGCGCAGGATTTCGGTGACGGTGAGCACGAGGTCGGTGGCGGTGACGCCTTCACGCAGACGGCCCGAGAGCTCGAAGCCCACCACGTCCGGCGTCAGGAAATAGACCGGCTGGCCCAGCATGCCGGCTTCCGCCTCAATGCCGCCCACGCCCCAGCCCACGACACCCACGCCGTTGATCATCGTGGTGTGGCTGTCGGTGCCCACCAGCGTGTCCGGGTAGTAAATGGCGTTCGGACCGGTGCCGGTCTTGTGCACGCCGCGGGCCAGGTATTCCAGATTCACCTGGTGGACGATGCCGAAGCCGGGGGGCACGACGCCGAAGGTGTCAAAGGCCTGCATGCCCCACTTCATGAATTCGTAGCGCTCGCGATTCCGCTGGAATTCCAGCTTCATGTTGAGATCCAGCGCTTTTTTGTCGCCAAAGTGGTCGATCATGACCGAGTGGTCCACCACCAGATCCACCGGCACCAGCGGCTCGATGGTCTTGGGGTTCTTGCCCTGCGCCTGGGCGACGTTGCGCATCGCGGCCAGGTCGGCCAGCAGCGGCACGCCGGTGAAGTCCTGCAGCACCACGCGGGCGACGACGAAGGGGATTTCCTCGTTGCGGGGAGCGTTGGGCTTCCAGTGCGCCAGTTGCTCCACATGCTCCGCCGTCACGCGCTGGCCGTCACAGTTGCGCAGGACGGATTCCAGCACCAGACGGATCGAGACCGGCAGCTTGGCCACGCTGGGGAACTGCTCGGCCAGCCGCGGCAGCGAGTAGTACTGGCCGGTGGTGCCGGAGGCGGTCTTGAAACTGGCGAGGGTGCTGGCAAACGCATGGGGCATGGCTCACTCCTTGGCTGAAACGGGCGGATTCGCTGCCTGTTTGTACTGGGAAATCGATTCGGTACCGCGGGGAAGGGTTTCGAGACGGGCCGAGCCCGGGTCGAGGCCCTCCGCGCCTGATTGTGGCGCGGTTGTTCCACACTGTGATGACTCTGTTGGGTGATGTGGCGTCCCCCAAAACAAAGGCGCAGGCGCAAGAGGGCAAGGCACAGACCCAGGTGTACGGATTGTGCGATAACGAACCTAGGCCCGCGCGATACTCGCCCATAGGGATCCCGTCGAAAGGGCAAGTGCCGATCGCAATATTTGGCGACGTGAGGTGAGCGTGACCTTGCGTGACGGGCACTGAGGGGCACCAGCGCTTCAAGGCTCAGCGTCCATGATCTTCTTCGGTCATTCCGCAACCGGGCTCGACGAGTCCGACTGGCAACGCCTGTCAGAGCACTTACAGCAGGTCGCCGTGTTGGCCGGCAAATTTGCGGATGCCTTTGGCGCTGCTGAACTGGGTCACTGCGCGGGCCTGTTGCACGATCTCGGTAAATACACCGACGCCTTCCAGCGGAGGCTGCGAGGCAGCGCCGAGAAGGTGGATCACTCAACCTGGGGCGCGCGCATCGCCCTGGCGCGCTACCCCACCCTGGGCTACCTTCTCGCCTATGGCATCGCGGGCCATCATGCGGGCCTGGCCAACGGCAAAGGCGATGGGCGCCGTACCAGCCTGCAGGAGCGATTGAACGCGGTGCTGCCAGCACTCGATGAACGCTGGGCAGCGGAACTGTCCGCGCCTGCGGAGGTGCCGATGTTGCGCGGGTTCCGGGTGCAGCCGGACCGGGGCATGTTCCAGATGGCCTTCCTGGTGCGCATGCTGTTCTCCTGCTTAGTGGATGCAGACTATCTGGATACCGAAGCCTTCTACCAACGGGTGGAGCAACGCCTGGCGCTTCAGCCGGCCAGGCCTTCAGGACCGGCGCTTGGCGAGCTTCAAACGGCGTTGGACGCGCATCTGTCAGCCTTCCGCGCAACGACCGCGGTCAACACCATTCGTGCGGAGATCCTGCAGGCGGTGCGGGACCAGGCGGGGTTGTCGCCCGGCATCTTCTCCCTCACGGTGCCCACAGGGGGCGGAAAAACGCTGGCGTCCCTGGCGTTTGCATTGGATCACGCGATTCGACACGGTCAGCAAAGGGTGATTTTTGTGATCCCTTTCACCAGCATCGTGGAGCAGAACGCAGCGGTGTTTCGGCGCGCTCTGGGACGCTGGGGCGATGCGGCAGTGCTGGAGCATCACAGTGCGTTTGCCGACGACCCCACGCAGGGCAGGGAAGCGCGAGACAAGCTTCGGTTGTCGATGGAAAACTGGGACCGTCCCGTCATCGTCACGACGGCGGTGCAGTTCTTCGAGAGTCTGTTTGCGGACCGCCCGTCCCAGTGTCGCAAGCTGCACAACATCGCCAACAGCGTTGTAGTTCTGGATGAAGCGCAGACGATGCCGTTGCACGTGCTCCGCCCTTGCGTCGCCGCCTTGGACGAACTGTCGCGCAACTATCGCAGCAGTGTGGTGCTGTGCACCGCGACCCAGCCCGCGCTGCGACGACCGGATGCGACCACGGGTGTGGACGGGTTTGACGGTGGTCTTGAGAACGTGCGCGAACTCGCGCCGGAACCTGCAGCTCTCTTTCAACGACTGAAGCGCGTCACGGTCAAACGCATCGGATCTCAGGACGACGCTCAATTGCTGGGCCAGTTGCGGGAACAACATCAAGTGCTGTGTATCGTCAACAACCGCCGTCATGCTCGAAGCCTGTTCCAGGGCCTGCAAGACCTGGCGGGTACCTACCACCTGACAACGCTCATGTGCGCTGCCCATCGCAGCGAGGTGTTGGCCGCCGTTCGGGCGGCCTTGACGCAGGGGCGGCCCTGCCGGCTTGTCGCCACGGCACTGATCGAAGCCGGCGTGGATATCTCGTTCCCGATCGTCTACCGCGCAGAGGCCGGGCTCGATTCCATCGCCCAGGCGGCCGGGCGATGCAACCGGGAGGGCCTCCGGGCTGTTGATGACAGCGAGCTCAGGATTTTTGCAACGGCCAATGATGCATGGGCGCCGCCACCCGAGCTGCGCCAATTCGCCGACGTGACGCGCGACGTATTGAGGAACAGCCAGGGAGACCCGCTGGATCCTGCCACCATTGAGAAGTACTTCAAATCGCTGTACTGGGCCCGCGGCGATGACGCGTTGGACAGACATGACCTGCTGGGCACGCTGGAGGGTGCGCGGATCGACAGCCTGCCCATGGAAACATTGGCCGAGAAGTTCAGGATGATCGAGACCGCACAGCGCTCCGTAATCATCCCTTTCAAAGAAGAGGGCCGCTCGGCCGTTCGAGACCTTCACTTCGTGAGTGGTTTGGCCGACATCAGCCGCCGCCTGCAACGCTATCTGGTGCAGGTTCCGCTGTACGGATTCGAAGCTCTGCGCAAGGCTGGTGCCATCGAAGCCGTGCGCCCGAAAGAGTTTGGGGATCAGTTCTTTGTTCTGGTCAATGAGAGCCTGTATGGCGAGCACGTCGGTCTGAGTTGGGAAGCGCCGACATTCATCAGTGTCCAGTCATTGGTCCAGTAGATCGCTTCATTTGCTCCGGAGAGAGCCGGAAGCATCCATCGAGAGGTTAGGGAGGCAAGATGGGATTTGGTATTCGTTTGCATGTGTGGGGCGAGCGAGCCTGCTTCACACGGCCGGAGATGAAAGTTGAGCGCGTCTCGTACGACGTCATGACGCCCTCAGCGGCGCGCGGCATCCTCGATGCCATTCACTGGAAGCCGGCATTGCGATGGCATGTCGACAGGATTCACGTGCTCCGGCCGATTCGATTTGAGTCCGTCCGCCGCAATGAAGTCGGCAGCAAACTCGCCCCCGGTGCTGTGAGCAAGGCGATGAAAGCACAAACCGTGGGGGGCCTTTGCAACGTTGTCGATGAAGATCGACAGCAACGCGCCGCCACGGTCCTGCGCGATGTGGCCTATGTGATCGAGGCGCACTTTTCGCTCACACCCAAAGCCGGGCCAGACGACTCGGTGGGGAAGCATCTGGACATCTTCAAACGCCGAGCCCGAAAGGGCCAATGCTTCCAGATGCCCTGTTTTGGCGTGCGTGAATTTCCGGCGCATTTTGCGCTGGTGGAGGATGCGGACGCCATGCCTCCTGCCCACACGACGCTCGCGGGATCACAAGACCTGGGCTGGATGCTGCTGGATATTGATTTTGATCAGGGCAGCACGCCGCGCTTTTTTCGGGCGCGTATGCAGGACGGCGTGATGGAGGTTCCTCCCTGGGAGAGCGTGGAGGTGAAATCATGATCGTTGAGGCGCTTGCGCTGCAATACCAGCGCCTGATCGAGCGTGACGAACCCGGACTCGCCCCCTATGGCTACAGCCCGGAACAGATCAGCTTTGTGGTCGTGTTGTCTCCAGAGGGCGATGTGGTGGACGTTCAATCACTGCTCGAAGTCATCGGGAAAAACGTCCGGCCGCGCCGCATGACGGTCCCGCAGCCGGAGAAGCGGGCGTCCGGGATCAAGCCGAACTTCCTGTGGGACAAGACCAGCTACACCTTGGGCGCCAGCGCCCGAAGTAAACGGGTGCTGGAGGAGCATGAGGCCTTCAAGGCATTCCATGTCCGCGTACTGGCTGGCGAGGTGGATCCCGGCCTGGCAGCATTCTTGAAATTCCTGAAAAAGTGGCAACCCGAGCAGTTCACGTCCCCTCGGTTCCCGAAGGAAATGCTGGACACCAACTTGGTTTTCAAGCTGGATGGTGAAAGGCAATATCTGCATCAGCGGCCCGCCGCGCAAGCGGTGCGCGCGCGGCTGTTGGCCGCTCCCGTAGACGACGATGTGTCCCTCCCAGTCCGTCGATGCATGGTCTCCGGGGAGATTGCTGCGGTGGCGCGGCTACATCCCCCCATCAAGGGCGTGGATCGTGCGCAGAGCTCCGGGGCGTCCATGGTTTCGTTCAACCTTGAGGCATTCAAATCGTACGGAAAGTCCCAGGGTGACAACGCACCGATGTCGGCGCAAACCGCCTTCGCCTACACCACGGTGCTGAACCATATGCTGCGGCGTGGTCCTCACAATCGACAGCGCTTCACGGTAGGAGATGCGTCCGTCGTTTTCTGGGCGGAAGCTCAGGACTCGCAAGCCGCCCACAGCAATGAAGATTTGCTGGCGATGCTGCTCAATCCCGACAGCCGACCGGATGACGGGAAGGAGACGGAGGCAGTACGGCATGTGCTGGACGGGATCGCCAAGGGGAGACCTTTGGCTGAGCTGGATCCTCGGCTGCAAGCGGACACACGCATGTTCATCCTCGGGCTGTCGCCGAATGCGTCGCGCCTGTCGGTCCGATATTGGTTGCGGGATACGTTGGGGGACCTGGTGCAGTGCCTGCATCAGCATGCGCGTGACCTGGAACTGGAACCTTCGCCGTGGAAGACCGAACCCAGTGTTTGGCGGTTGTGCCTGGCGACCGCGCCGTCCCGCGGCGATCCCCCCAAAGCCAAGGCGGACGATGTCCTGCCTCAACTCGCGGGCGATGTCATGCGGGCAGTTCTGACGGGAGGGCGGTATCCGCAGAGCCTGCTGAATCACATCGTGATGCGTATGCGGTCCGATGGGGATATCAGCGGCGTGCGGGTGGCCTTGTGCAAGGCGGTACTGAACCGCGAACTGCGACTGTCTCAATCCAAACAACAGGACAAGGAGGTTCCAGTGAGTCTAGATGTTGATTCCACCAACGCCGGCTATCTGCTCGGGCGGTTGTTCGCAGTCCTCGAAGGCGCGCAGCGAATGGCACTGGGTGGGCAGGTGAATGCCACCATCCGTGATCGATATTACGGGTCTGCCTCTGCCACGCCCGCTCTGGTGTTTCCGCTGCTGCTTCGCAATACGCAGAACCATATGAGCCGACTCCGCAAGGATAAGCCCGGTGCTGCGGTTCATCTTGAGCGGGACATTCAGGCCGTCATGAGCAAATTGCCGGGTGAGTTTCCGAAGCACCTGGGTCTGCAGGATCAAGGCCGCTTCGCAATCGGCTACTACCACCAGGCGCAGGCCCGATTTCAAAAGCCAGACGTGGATTCCGCTGCTCACAGCCGCGGTGACACCGCTGATGCCAACACCACCGAGGGAGGAACCCAATGAACGCCATCCAACATCGCCATGAGTTTGTGTTTCTGTTCGACGTCACCAACGGGAATCCCAACGGGGATCCGGACGCCGGCAACCTGCCGCGGCTGGACCCGGAAACGAACAAAGGAATGGTGACGGACGTCTGCCTCAAGCGGAAGGTCCGTAACTTCGTGGCACTTGAGAAGGGGGATGAGGAAGGCTTCTCGATCTACATGCAGGAGAGGGCGGTGCTGAACCAGCAGCATGCCCTTGGACGCAAGGCGGTGGGGCTGGACAAGGAGACTGCCGATGAACTCAAGAAATTGCCCAAGGATGAGGCCAAGGCGCGTGAACTGACTGCGTGGATGTGTCGCAATTTCTTTGACGTCCGCGCGTTTGGTGCCGTCATGACCACCGGGGTGAATGCCGGGCAGGTGCGAGGTCCGGTGCAACTGGCATTTGCGACGTCCGTGGATCCGGTCTTGCCTGTCGAAGTGTCCATCACCCGCATGGCGGTGACGACGCAAAGGGAGGCCGACGAGCAGAGCGGTGACAACCGAACGATGGGCCGCAAGCACATCATTCCGTATGGGCTTTATCGACTGCACGGGTTTGTCTCGGCCAAGCTGGCAGAACGAACGGGATTCACGGAGACTGATTTGAGTCTGCTGTGGAAGGCTCTGATCAACATGTTTGAGCACGATCGATCTGCCGCCCGTGGAGAGATGGCGGCGCGCAAGCTGTTTGTCTTTGAGCATGAGAGTGCCATGGGCAATGCCCCGGCGCACACGCTTTTCGAGACGGTGGAGATCCAGCGGCTGATGGGTGAGGGCGATGGTCCGGCCCGGTCGTTCAAGGACTACGCCGTGGAAGTCAAGCGCGATAGGCTTCCAGCGGGCGTCATGCTGCACGAACTGCTGTGATCAGACAGTGGGGCCGTTCGAGGGGCTTGCATGGATGACAAGCTGTGGGTCCCCCTGTCTGCGCTGCAACACTATTTGTATTGCCCCAGGCAATGCGCGCTGATACATGTAGAGCAACTGTGGGCTGAGAGTCAGCATACCGCCGAGGGGCGTTTGCTGCATGAGAGGGCCGACACGCCGAAGGTGGAACGACGTCGGGGCGTTCGCACCGTCACGGCGGTTCCGCTCAGCCATACCGGTTTGGGCATCACGGGTGTGGCTGATGTGGTGGAGTTCCGCCGGGGCGAGGATGGTTTGGAGAAAACCTATCCGGTTGAGTACAAGCGAGGGCGTCCAAAGCCGAATCGCAGTGATGAGGTCCAACTCTGCGCCCAGGCCTTGTGCCTGGAGACCATGTTGGGATGCCAGGTCGAGGAGGGGGCGCTGTACTACGGCGAAACAAGGCGGCGCACGCCGGTGCAAATGGATGAGGAATTGCGCGCCATCACGATCGCAACGATCGCGGCCACACGCACTATGTTGGTGGGTGGGACGACACCCTTGGCTACGTATTCCCCCAAGCGCTGTGACAACTGCTCTTTGCTGGATCTGTGCCAGCCGCAACTGCTTTGCCGCGGTGAGGGCGTGCAGCACTGGCTGCGTTCGCAACTAAAGCGGGAGTGAGCGATGCGTCGTCAACTCAACACTCTGTATGTGACTACGGAGGGGGCTTGGCTGCGCAAGGACGGCGCCAACATCGTCATGGACGTGGATGGCGAAACTCGCGCGCGTTTGCCAGTCCATATGCTGGATGGGCTCGTGTGCTTCGGCCGGGTCCTGGTGTCTACACCGTTGCTCGGCTTCTGCGCAGAGCAAGGCATCACGGTGTCATTCTTGACCAGTTATGGGCGTTTCCAGGCGCGGGTGGAGGGGCCCGTGTCCGGGAACGTACTGCTTCGGAGGGAGCAGTACCGACGCACGGATGATCCTGCGTCGTGCGCGCTGATCGTGCAGAACATCCTGGTTGGAAAGCTGCATAACCAAAGGGCTGTATTGGGCCGCGGCCTGCGGGACCATGCGGATAAGCTTTCTGACGCTGCAAATGCCGCGCTTCAGCATGCCCACCAGCGACTCGACCGGATCATCAAAAAGGTACAAGCCGAGGGTGATGTCGACGTTCTGCGCGGACTGGAGGGTGAGGCCGCTCAATGCTATTTTGGCGTGTTCGATCATCTCATTCGCAGCAGCGATGGCGCCATGCGATTCAGGAGTCGAAGCCGAAGGCCTCCGATGGACGCGGTAAATGCCTTGCTCTCATTCCTGTATACGTTGCTCACGCACGATTGCAGGTCGGCATTGGAAAGCGTTGGACTTGACCCGGCGGTCGGATTCCTGCATCGGGACCGTCCGGGTCGGCCCAGCCTGGCGCTGGACTTGTTGGAGGAATTCAGGCCGATGATGGCTGACAGGCTGGCGCTGTCGATGATCAACCTGAAGCAATTAACTGCCAGGGACTTCCAGACGATGGAGAACGGGGCCGTGCAGTTGAGGGAAGAGTCCCGGAAGAAGGTGTTGACGGCCTATCAGGAAAGAAAGCGCGAAGACTTGATGCACGCGTTCCTGGGAGAGAAGGCACCGATAGCGCTATTGCCATTTCTCCAGTCCCAACTCATGTCCAGGCACTTGCGCGGTGATCTCGATGGTTATCCACCATTCCTTTGGAAGTGAGGGATGTGAGGTGATGGTCTTGGTGAGCTATGACGTGAACACGCAGGACAAGGCTGGCGTGAGGAGGCTGCGCCAGATTTCGAAAGCGTGTTTGAACCTGGGGCAGCGGGTGCAGTTGTCAGTGTTTGAGATCGAACTCGAGCCAGCCCAGTGGGTGGCGCTGAAAGCGCGGCTGATCTCCATCATGGACCCCGCGACGGACAGTCTTCGTTTTTACTATCTCGGCAAGCGTTGGCAGAGCAAGGTGGAACACGCGGGAGCCAATGCGGCGCTTGATCTACACGCGCCCCTGATTTTGTAAGTGCAGCGCGAACCGGTATTGATTGGGAGTTGCGTGGGAGGTTCGCAGCGCGCTAAGGGCTTGCTGCCATTGGTGAAAAGCGTCAGAGAGGCTGGGCAGGCGCTGCAGGCACACGTTTGAAAGGAGGGTTCGCATTAGCGAATCCTTTTTTTTAACTGGGAGAATGGGTTACGAAGACGGGGTCGCGCCCTTCACGGGCGCGTGGGTTGAAACAAGTCCCGACAGGAAGGCCTGGCCATGATGAGGCGTCGCGCCCTTCACGGGCGCGTGGGTTGAAACCGCAAGGATGCTCCAGGCGTCTTCCAGGTGCTTACGTCGCGCCCTTCACGGGCGCGTGGGTTGAAACTGGCACCACGCCCGCAGGTTCGCCGGATCGCAGGTCGCGCCCTTCACGGGCGCGTGGGTTGAAACTCTGCCCTCCTCTTCCTCCTTCCTTCTCCTCTCCTGTCGCGCCCTTCACGGGCGCGTGGGTTGAAACGTCCAAATGCTGCCGGCCATGGTCGCCGCGTCACGTCGCGCCCTTCACGGGCGCGTGGGTTGAAACAATGTAGATGTCGAGCACCCCCTCACCCTTGCAAGTCGCGCCCTTCACGGGCGCGTGGGTTGAAACGTCCTCTTCTTTCACCAGCGCGTTGAGGATGTGGAAGTCGCGCCCTTCACGGGCGCGTGGGTTGAAACATCGCCTCGGTCCGCCAATTGCTGGCGACGTACAGTCGCGCCCTTCACGGGCGCGTGGGTTGAAACTGGAGCGTCTTGGGAGTCGTTTTCTGCAACTGACGGTCGCGCCCTTCACGGGCGCGTGGGTTGAAACTTGACGCTATTAGCAATCTCCGGGGGCGTTCCGTCGCGCCCTTCACGGGCGCGTGGGTTGAAACATGGCTATAAACGCGGAGCTGCCAAGCATCAGGCGTCGCGCCCTTCACGGGCGCGTGGGTTGAAACAGCCTGGGGTGGCTGGCCAGGAAGTTCGAGGTCAGCGTCGCGCCCTTCACGGGCGCGTGGGTTGAAACTCGCGTGAGTACCTGTGCGACTTCTCGGCCGCAGGTCGCGCCCTTCACGGGCGCGTGGGTTGAAACATTTCGACCGCGGCAAAAGAGGTCATCCGATGAGGTCGCGCCCTTCACGGGCGCGTGGGTTGAAACAGCGCCGACGCAGATCGATCCGCCCGCAGACAAGGGTCGCGCCCTTCACGGGCGCGTGGGTTGAAACTCGCCGAACTGGTCTTTGGGGTGGCGCTTCTTGTCGCGCCCTTCACGGGCGCGTGGGTTGAAACTTTCTAGAGGCGCAGGCACGGGCTACCCCGGCCGTCGCGCCCTTCGCGGGCGCGTGGGTTGAAACTCTCGCTCAATTGGCGCAACGGCACCAAGCGCGTGTCGCGCCCTTCACGGGCGCGTGGGTTGAAACTTTGATCCCCTGCGTGACCTGCTTGTGCGCCCCGGTCGCGCCCTTCACGGGCGCGTGGGTTGAAACACCGTACAGCAGTTCTTCCGACGCAATCGGGTTTGTCGCGCCCTTCACGGGCGCGTGGGTTGAAACTGTGAGCGCAGGTGCGGCGGTGTAGAGCTTGGTGGTCGCGCCCTTCACGGGCGCGTGGGTTGAAACTCCGTCATGCGGGCGATGATTTCGTGAGTGCTGCCGTCGCGCCCTTCACGGGCGCGTGGGTTGAAACCTGCACGTCCGTGATGCGCTCGGCGACCTGCTGCTTGTCGCGCCCTTCACGGGCGCGTGGGTTGAAACACTGGCACGCTCAACTACGGTGGCATTGAAGTTGGTGTCGCGCCCTTCACGGGCGCGTGGGTTGAAACTTTGCCAGGAGGGCGCGGGCTTCTGTCCACGCATGTCGCGCCCTTCACGGGCGCGTGGGTTGAAACTCCACGTCGCCGATGGTGCCAGTCGATTCCGTCGTGTCGCGCCCTTCACGGGCGCGTGGGTTGAAACGAATTGCCGTGCACGGGGCCGACATCAAGCTCACGTCGCGCCCTTCACGGGCGCGTGGATTGAAACCCCTTTGATGCCGTGGGCGGCTTCGATGGCGCGAGTCGCGCCCTTCTCGAGAGCGTGGGTTGAAACCGCTCCACCCAGGGAGGCGAGTGATGGAATAGGCGTCGCGCCCTCCACGGGCGCGTGGATTGAAATCCTCTCCATGTTGGTCATGTCGCACCCTTCACCGCCGCAGGACACCGCAGCCGGTCATCGCGCACCGGCGCGTGTTCAGGCCAGGCGATGACCTCCCGTCAGCTCTCCACGCCCGTAATGTCCCGCTATGAGCCCCCGAGCCGGCCTGGGGTCTCAGCGAAGTCAACCCGACAAACCCCCGGGCCTGCAGCGTCCCACGCCGAATCCCGCGCCTTCATCACCCGGGCACCGCCCATCGGACAGGGGAGGGCCGATCCGCGCGCCGTAACAACTTTTTTTCTGCCCGCCATTTAAGTCCCCGCTCCCCCCAGTCGTCCTAAGCAGGTGAGGGCAGTTCACACCGCCCCTCACCAAACAAGCGCAAGACCACTCTTTAGGAGCGAACATCATGTTGAGCCTGCACACCAACGCCGCGGCCCTGTCGACCCAGAACTCGCTGAGCTCGACGCAGAAAAACCTCTCCACCTCGATGACCCGCCTGGGCACCGGCTATCGCGTCAACTCCGCGATGGACGACGCCGCCGGCCTGCAGATCGCCACCCGTCTGGATGCCCAGACCCGCGGCATGGCCGTGGCCCAGCGCAACACCCAGAACGGCATCTCGATGCTGCAAACCGGTGAAGGCGCCCTGAATGAAGTCAGCAACATCCTGCTGCGCATGAAGGACCTGGCCACCGAAGCCTTCTCGGCCTCGTCCACGACGACCGACAAGACCGCGATGCAGAACGAGTACGACGCCCTGGGCACCGAACTCACCAACATCGTCAAGAACACCAGCTTCGGCGGCACCCAGCTGTTTTCCGACGGCACCACCATCGACGGCTCCAACGGCAAGATGAGCGCCGCCATGAGCTTCCAGATCGGTGCTTCCGCCGGTGAAACCATGTCGGTGGACGTCAGCACCCAGCTGACCGCCCTGGCCACCTCGCTGGGCAACATCTCGTCGCAATACGCCGCCACGCCGGCTGCCGGTACCGAACTGTCGGCCACCGCCAACACGCTGCTGACCACGCTGGGCACCGCCATCGACAAGGTGGGTGAACTGCGCGCGTCCTTCGGTGCTGCCGCCAACCGTCTGGACCATGTCTACAACAACCTGCAGAACATGAGCACCAACACGACGGCTGCCAAGGGCCGCATCATGGACACCGACTTCGCGGCCGAGTCGTCCACGATGACCACCAAGCAGATGCTGATGCAGTCCGGCACCGCGATGCTCAAGCAGAGCAACAGCATGTCTGGCCTCGTCATGTCGCTGCTGGGCTGATCGACGCACCACACCCCCCTCGGCGGTGCCGCTGGCACCGCACTTCTCAGCAGCCGGGTGTTCACCCGGCTGTTTTTTTGCCTGGACAGGCATGAAGGCAGGGCGCCATGGCGACTGGATCGAGCTCCTCCCTCTCGCCGATCTCGGCGGTCTCGGCCACGGCGCGCATCTCGGCGCCCGGTCGCGATCCCCAGAGCCTGCAAGCCGGCGATCTGTTGCGTCTCACACCCGGCAGCCGGGCCACCGGCGGCTGGACGCTGGAGTCGCTGGAAGGCAGCCAGGTGCTGTCCCTCATCCAGCCGCCGATGGACGATCTGGCCCCGGGCGACGAGGTGCTGATGCGGGTGGTGAGTGTTTCGCCGCGTCTGTCGCTGGAAGTGGTGGAACGACGCGGCAGAGGGCCGGGCGTTGCCGCGGCGGTGGATGCGTCGGCTTTCGAGGAGTTGTCCGGTGAGCGGCCCGCCGATGCGACCCGCAGTGAGGCTCGGACACGGGCCGCAGGGCCAGGCAACACCACCGCCGATCTGCCCGGCGCCGAGCGCTATATCCAACGTGATGGCCAACGTGATGGCCGACGTGATGGCGCAGGCCTTCAACAGGCGTCAGCGCCCCTCCGGGGTGACAGCACCTGGGCACAGCTGAGCTCCCTCCGCGCCGATCTGGCCGGCTGGCGGCGCCAGATGTTGTCCGACCCGGGCATGCCATCCCGATCCCTCAGTACCGCGCAACTGGTGCAAGGCTGGGCCCAGGCCCTGCAGCAGGGGCGTCCGCCGGTGTCCCCGGGGGGAGAGCCGTTCTGGTTGTTGCCGCAGCCCTACTGGCTGCGCCACGAGCGTCATGAGCGCGATGGGGCTTCGTCGGAGTCCCCCCGCTCGCCCGAACCGGAGCTTGACGACGAACCCGCCCTCAGCCTGCTCTTCAAATGGAAGGACGCTGCCATCGGCATGCAGCTGCAAGGCCCGCGCCATGCGCTGAAGCTGATCCTGCTGGCGGAGTCTGAGCAGGTGTTGACGGCCTTGCGCAGCGAGTTGCCGGCACTGGTCGCCGCGCTGGTGCGGGCCGGCGTGCGGCTGCAGCGGCTGGGGTGGCGGCAGCAGGCGCTTTGGGTGCCGGTGGATCCGTTCCCGGATCTGCGCGCCGACCCCGGCCTGCTCAGTGCCGCCGCGGAGCTGATGCTTGCGCTGCGCTGAACCTCACTTCAAGCCGCCACTGAGGAAGGCCTTCAGTCGCTCGCTCTGCGGCGAGGTCAGCACCTCGCGCGGAGGACCCTGTTCTTCCACCCGGCCCTGGTGCAGGAACATCGTGTGGGTGGACACCTCGCGTGCAAAGCCCATCTCATGGGTCACGACAATCATGGTGCGGCCTTCCGCGGCCAGGTCGCGCATGACCTTGAGCACCTCGCCCACCAGCTCCGGATCCAGTGCGGACGTGGGCTCGTCGAACAGCATCACTTCCGGTTCCACCGCCAGCGCGCGGGCGATGGCCACGCGCTGCTGCTCCCCGCCGGACAGCTGAGCCGGGTACACATCCTTGCGGTGCGACACACCGACACGTGCCAGCAAGGCTTCCGCCTTTTCGATGGCCTGGGCGCGGGGCTGCTTGAGCACATGCACCGGGGCCTCAATGACGTTTTCCAGCACCGTGCGGTGGGCCCACAGGTTGAAGTTCTGGAAGACCATCGCCAGACGGGCGCGCCAGCGCTGCAATTGCGCGGCGTCGGCGGCCCGCAGGCTGCCGTCACGGTCCTTGACGAGCTTCAGTTCTTCATCGCCCAGGCGCAGCTGGCCCTGGTAGGGCTGTTCCAGCAGGTTGAGGCAGCGCAGAAAGGTGCTTTTGCCGGAGCCGCTGGAGCCGATCAGGGTGATCACATCGCCGGGGCTGGCCGACAGCGAGATGCCCTTGAGCACCTCCCGGTCGCCATAACGCTTGTGCAGGTCAAGGACAGAAAGACTGGCGGCGGACATCAACGGGCTCCCAACAACTTGCCGGTGCGCAGCGCTTCGCGTCCGGCGACTTTGGCGACCTTGGCGCCGGCGGTGACCAGACGCAGCGTATCGCGTGCAAACAGCAGTCCATCGACCGGACTCTTCAGTTCCGTCACCGACGCGGAGATCGGGTCGATGACATGGGCCAGCACCTCACCCTGTCTGACTTCGGCGCCCACCTCCCGAATGAAGGTGAGCACACCCGGCACCGGGCTCTGGATGGGCATGCAGCCGGCCAGCGGGCGGGCGTCTCCCACCGGCGCGGGCGCGGGCGTCACCGGGCCGCTGAGGGCGCCACGGAAGGTGAGGAAATCGATGATGGCCTGGGCATCGTGGCTGGCCAGGTCGTGGTGCACGTCCTGCTGGCCGCGCAATTCCACCGTGACCGACAGGCAGGCCTGCGGAATCGGGAACCGGTCGCCGAAGTGCGCCTTCCAGCGCCACCAGGGCTGGGAGCAGGCTTCGTCGAAAGGCTGGTCGCCGGAATCCATTGCCAGCAGCGTGACCGCGGCGCCCAGGTAGGCGGCCAGCGGCTCGCATTCGGGCCAGCACGGCGTCTCGGTGTAGAGGTGCACCAGCGCCTGGGCGTCGCAATGCAGGTCCAGCACCACATCGGCGTCACAGGCCAGGCGCATCAGCGTCTTGCGCAGGGCCTGCAGCTCGGTGGCGGCCGGCGCCGCGTCGATCTCGGTGCGCAGCGCCCGACGCAGCACGGCCACATTGTGGGCGGCATCACCGGTCAGCGCCGGCGCCGCACGTTCCGCGGCAGCGTCGATGAAGACCGGGTAGTGGCGGTTGAAATTCTCGCCGGAGAGCGACTCGAAGCGCCCCAGATGGGACTGCAGCCACCACTGCGACAGACCAATCGGGTTGGCCATGGGCACCAGCACGATCTCGCCCTGGATGCGACCGGCCGCTTCCAGGGCATCCAGTTGGCGGCGCAGATGCCAGGCGGTGAGCATGCCGGGCAGTTCATCCGCATGCAGCGACGCCTGGATGTAGATCTTGGGGCCGGCGCCCGGCTGGCCATAGTGTAGCGAGACCAGTTCACGCTGGGTGCCGGGCGAGGGACTGGGCAGGAGATGTTGTTGGACTTGCATGGCGAAATGAGGATGGTCCCTGGCGCTGCTCACGCCGGGCAGGGCGGCAGCGGCAACAGGGGCGCTTCAAGGGCATCAGGGCATCAGAGGCGTCAGAGGGCGTCAGAGCGCTTCGCAGAGGGGGCAACGGCGCGGCCGGGCTGAAACCGGGATGCGCCTGCCGGCCTGCTTCACCGAGGCATCAGCGGCTTGAGCCACCGGGCCTCGGCTTTGTGGAACAGGCCCACCAGCACCAACGTAAAGCAGAAGTAGAACAGAGCCGCGGTGATGAAGGCCTCGAAGGGAATGTAATAGGTGGAGTTGATCTCCCGGGCAGCGCCCGTGAGGTCCATCAGCGTCACGACGCTGGCCAGCGAGGTGCCGTGCAGCATGAAGATCGCTTCGTTGCTGTAGGCCGGCAGCGAACGCCGCAAGGCGGACGGCAGCACGATGCGGCGCAGCATCACCCAGCGGGTCATGCCCAGGGCTTTGGCGGCCTCGATCTCGCCGTACGGCAGCGCACGGATGGAGCCGGCGATGATCTCGGTCGTGTAGGCGCAGGTGTTCAGCACAAAGGTCAGGCAGGCGCAGAACCAGGCCGAGCTGAACAGCGGCCAGACGGCGCTTTGCTGCATCCATTCGAACTGGCCCAGGCCGTAATAAATGAGGAACAGCTGCACCAGCATCGGCGTGCCGCGAAAGACGTAGGTGTAGACCCAGATCGGGCGGGACAGCCACGGAATCGGCAGGGTGCGCAGCACCGCCAGCGGGATGGCCAGGGTCAGGCCGATGAGCAGCGAAATGCCCAGCAGCTCCGCCGTGGTCACGGCCCCTTCCAGATAGCGAGGGAAGTTCTCGAGGATGGCGTCCAGGTTCATGAGCGGCGAGGGTTCAGGAGGCGTCGGAGCGGGCAAGGCTCGTGAGTCACGTCAGTGCATCGCTGGCATGGCGTCAGGCCGGTGCGGCAGGGGAAGGCGATGGGACGGCCCATCACAGCGACTGACGCCGCACACCGATGGACAGCCGCTGGTTCAAGTGGCTGAACAGCAGTTCCGAGAGGGTGGTGAACACCAGGTAGATCAGCGCCACCGCGCTGTAGAACACAAACGGCTCGCGGGTGCTGCCGGCAGCCTGCATGCCGCGGGTCATCAGGTCATGCAGGCCGATGACGGACACGATGGCGGTGCTTTTGATCAGCACCAGCCAGTTGTTGGACAGGCCCGGCAGCGCATGCCGGAACATCTGCGGGAACGTGATGCGCCAGGCCACCTGTCGCGGCGACATGCCATACGCCAGGCCCGCTTCCCGCTGCCCGGGCGGCACCGCCAGGAAAGCACCGCGGAAGGCCTCGGTGAGGTAGGCGCCGAAGATGAAGCCGATGGTCAGCACGCCGGCCACAAATGGGTTGATGTCGATGTAGTCCTCATGGCCCAGTGCCATGGCGACGTTGTTGACCAGCACCTGCCCGCCAAAGAAGATCAGCAGCATCAAAAGCAGATCGGGCACGCCGCGGATCAGCGTGGTGTAGACGGTGGCCACCGCTTTGGCGGCGCGCCATCGCGACAGTTTGGCCAGCGCCCCCAGCAGGCCCAGCAGCATTGCCAGTGCCATCGAACTCAGCGCCACGGCCAGGGTCAGCAAGGAGCCTTCCAGCAGGCTGGGCAGATACCCATGCAGATTCATCAACGTCTCTTTGTCAGACCGGGCCTGCCGCCCCTCACTGCGGAAGCGGCAGGCCATGGAGGGTCCCTTCAGCGAAGCGACCGCCCGGAAGTCACTTCACCGAAATGTCGTACTTGAAGTACTTGTCGTTCAGCTTCTTGAACTCGCCGTTGGACTTCAGGGCGGCGATGCCGTCGTTGAACTTCTTGGCCAGGGTCTTTTCGTCCTGCTTGCGCAGGCCGACACCGACGCCGACACCGAAGTACTTCGGATCGTTGTACTCGGGGCCGACCATTTCATAGCCCTTGCCGGCCGGGGTCTGGATGAAGCCCATGTCGGTGGCGACCATGTCGGCCAGGGTCAGGTCCACACGGCCGGACTTCAGGTCGAGGAACGCCTGGTCCTGAGTGGCGTAGCGAACGATGTCGCTCTGCTTGAAGGTGGCATCCACAAACTTCTCGTGGATGGTGGCGCGCTGCACGCCGATCTTTTTGCCCTTCAGGCCGGCAGGCGAGAAGTCGAACTTGGTGCCTGCCTTGGCGGCGAAGCGGGCCGGCACGCTGTAGTAGGGGTTGGAGAAGGCGATGACCTTCTTGCGCTCATCGGTGATGGACATCGACGCGATGATCGCGTCCACCTTGCGCGACTGCAGGGCGGGGATGAGGCCGTCGAAGTCCTGCTGCACCAGGGTGCATTCGGCCTTCATCTGGGCGCACAGGGCGTTGGCCAGGTCGATCTCGAAGCCCTTGAGCTTGCCGTCCGCGCCGACTTCGGAGAAGGGAGGGTAAGCCCCTTCCACGCCGATGCGGATCTTTTTCCACTCAGGCGCCTGGGCCTGGACACCGGCCGCAGCCAGCATGGCAGCCGCCACCAGGGTGGCGCGGGCAATCAGAAAGCGACGTTGCATGAAGTTTCCTTTGTGGGGGATTCAGAAAGCCCGATGTTGCAATGCGGCATGACTCGCAACCATCAGGGTTATAGAGAGTGCAAAAACGTGTAGACCGGCCGGACGGTGGACAAAGGGTCCTCCTCCTGGGGGACATGGCCCAGCGCCGGGAACATTTCGAGCCGGCTGCCGGGGATCTGTTGCTGGAAGATGCGGGCCGCTTCCGGCGGGATGAGCTGGTCCCGGCCGCCCCACAGAATCAGCGTCGGGGCCTGGATGCGGGGGAGCAGGTCGGCAAAGCGGCCCGGTGTGCGCTGCGCCAGCCGCTGGGCCAGCGCTTCGCGGTTGCCCTCCCGCAACGTCAGCTCGAAATAACGGTCCACCAGCGAGGCGGTGACCTTGGACGGGTCGCCATACACGCTCTTGATGCTGCGCTCGACCAGCGGTCGGGGCAGGAAATTCCGCGCCAGGGCGCGGAGCAGAGCCGATTGAGGCACCCGAAAACCGGCGGGGACGGCGGTGCTGGCCACATCCAGATTGCCGGCGTCCACCAGGACCAGGGCGGCGACCTGCTCCGGATGCCGCGCCGCATAACCCCAGGCAATGCCGCCGCCCAGTGAATTGCCGCCCAGCACCACCCGCTGCAACTTCAGATGGGCGAGGAAACGCTGCAGAAATCGGTCATAGGCTTCGTCGCTGTAGTCGCCCTGCACGGAGGGACCGGTGAGGCCGAAGCCCGGCAGGTCGAGGGTGATGACCCGGCGCTCGGTCTTGAGTTCCGACACCCAGCCGGCCCAGGTGTGCAGGCTGGCGGCGGTGCCATGCAGCAGGACGATGGGGGCGGCGTCGTCCCGCGGACCTTCGTCACGCACATGCACCAGCTGCGTCCGACCATCGCCCATCGGCAGTTCGATGAAGTCGGATGGCGCCTCCGCCCAGCGGCTCAGCAGGCTGTCCAGCGGACGGTCCGGGGCATGGAAGGCCATGGCCAGCAGCGCAGTGGCCAGGACCAGGAAGCCCAGCAGCTTCATCAGCCTGGCAAGCACGGTGGGACGTTCGCTCATGCCGCTCAGTGGCCGCTCAATGGCGATCCAGCGCTTCGTTGTCGGGGGAGGGGGCCAGGCCCGGATCGACCGCCCGGCGCTCGTCGAAGACGAAGCAGTCGCCGTGGTAGTGGTCGCCGCCGACTTCCTCGAAGTACTTCAGGATGCCGCCTTCGAGCTGGTAGACGGGACCGCCCAGGCCCTGGTCGGCCAGGTAGAGCGCCGCTTTTTCGCAGCGGATGCCGCCGGTGCAATAGCTCACCACCGTCTTGCCTTCCAGCTCGGCCCGGTGGGCCCGGACCGCGTCCGGGAATTCGCTGAACTTGGTGATGCGCCAGTCGATGGCGCCATCGAAGGCGCCGACATCCACCTCGAAGGCGTTCCGGGTGTCCAGGGTGACCACCGGCCGGCCGTCATCGTCATGGCCCTGGTCCAGCCAGCGCTTGAGCGTGGCGGCAGGCAGGGCGGGGGCGCGGGGGCTGCGGTCCGGCCGGATGGTGGGGTGATTCATCCGGATGATCTCCGGCTTGACCTTCACCAGCAGCTTGCGGAAGGGGACGGTGTCGCTCCAGCTCTCCTTGGGCGCGAGCGCCGCGAAGCGGGTGTCCGCGCGCAGGGCGTCCACCCAGGCATGCACGTCGGCGGCGGGACCGGCCAGGAAGAGGTTGATGCCTTCTTCGGCGATCAGCACGGTGCCCTTCAGGCCCAGCTGGCTGGCATGGGCATGCAGCTGGTCGCGCAGCGACTGGGGGTCGCTGATGCCAACGAACAGGTAGCAGGAAATGTTGAGGATGGTCGGGCCGGAAGTGTTCACGTCGGCAAACCGGGCGCAGGGCCCGTGGCTACGGTGCAAAACCGGCGATTGTAGGTGGTGGGCCAGGCCGGCCGGACGCAGCATTCCGTGCATGGGCGTCAGTCGCTGGGCGGGTCCGCAAGTTCGGTGCCGAGGGCGCTGTGCGCCCCCCGGCGTCAGCGGCTGGTCTCACGCGGCGGTTGGCGGTCCACCTTCACGTCGGTCGGCCGCACCCGCACCGGTGCACTGGCGGTGCAGATCTCGGTGTGCTCGGGGCTGTGGACAAACCAGCCACCGCGGTGGCGACGGGCATTGAGCAGGGCCTGCCAGGTGGGCGTGTCGGTGCGCATCACCTGAAGCTGGGGACGCTGGTCGGCCGGCATCGCCGCGGCCAGGGTCACCCGGGTGATCGGCTGGCGCTGTTCGGCCTTTTCGTAGAACCCCAGACGGCCGGTGCCGCGGGGCAGGGCGGAGAGGTATTCCATGCCCTTGAGCACCCGGCCGACCACGGTGATGTTCAGGTCCAGCCCGCGCGGCGCGTGGCCGATGACGACGTACAGCTCGGCGCCGGTGCTGGAATCGACCTCGTTGCCGCGGCCGGCGCCGACGGTGGCGTAGCAGTGCGCCATCCAGGCGCGTCCGGTGGCCGGGTCGGCCGCGACCGGGAATCCGTCCACATGGCCGGCGCGCGGCGCCCAGCCGTCCGGATCCGGTAGCACGGTCAGGGGCAGGCCCTTGAGCGGCACATCGAATTCAGCCGGCAGGTGGGCGGTGGCACCGGCCGGGAAGGGACGGGCCTTGCCCTTGACGCCGGTCTCGTCGTCATCGGCGTCCGGGTCGCCCCACTGGGTCACATAGTTGTCCTGCACCCGCAGGATGGCCAGGCCATCCCAGTAACCGCCGCGGGCCAGCGCCCGGATGTTGTCCACATGGCGCGGCGCAAAGCGCGGTGCCAGTTCGATGTAGGCCTCGCCTTGCGGCAAGGTCATGATGAGGAGGTTGTCCGGGTCCACCTCGCGCCAGGCGGCGGCGGGCGAGGTGGCGATGATGTCGGCGGCGCTGGGCAGCGTGGCGGCCGAGGCAGCACTGGTGGGGGCTGCCGGCGCCGCCGGGGCCTTCGGGGATGTCGCGGCCTTCGCGGCCTTCGCGGACTTCGCAGCCTTCGCGGCTGTCGGGGCCGTTGCGGACTTCGCCGCTGTCGAGGCCGCCGGCGCTTCTGCCGCCATCACCGGCCCGACCAGACCCAGCACCACCAGGGCGCTGCACAGCGAGCGCCAGGTCGACTTGGGCGCAGAGGCCGGGGCCGACGCCTGCGCCAGCACCTGGACGGACACCGGCGCTGTGGGCGACATGGATGCCGACAACACCGGTATCGACGCCGATAGGGGCGCCGCCAAAGGCGCCTCCCGAGAGACAGACACGGCGGACGGCACAGCAGACAGGTCGGACATCTTCCAGGCGCTCCAGGCAGGCATCATTGGGTGCGCAGAGCATAGCGCCCGGGAAGGGGATGCCAGACGCCCGAAGGGGTGGCCGTCCTCCCTACAATCCCGGATATGGCTTTTGTTCACCTCCGCATTCACACCGAGTTTTCCGTGGTCGACGGCACCCTGCGCGTCGACGATGCCGCCAAGGCTGCCGCCAAGGACGGGCAGGTGGCCCTGGGCCTGACCGATCTGGCCAACATGTTCGGCGGGGTGAAGTTCTACAACGCCTGCCGCAAGAAGGGCGTCAAGCCCATCCTGGGGGCCGAAGTCTGGCTGGAGGCGGACAGCCACGACAAGCCGCCCAGCCGGGTGCTGCTGCTGGTGCAGAACATCCAGGGTTACCTGAACCTGAGCGAACTGCTGTCCCGGGCCTGGATCCAGAACGTGCAGCGCAACCAGGCGCTGCTCAAGCTCGAATGGATGCAGGAGCTGAATGAAGGCTTGATCTGCCTGGGCGGCATGCAGTTCGGCCCGATCGGCCAGGCGCTGGTCGCCGGTGACGCCACCCGGGCGATGGACTGGGCCCGGCGGCTCGGCGCCATCTTCCCGAATCGTTTCTACATCGAGCTGCAGCGCGCCGGCCTGCCCGGCCAGGAAGCGCTGGTGCGCCAGCTGGTGCCGCTGGCGGCCAAGGCGGGCCTGCCGGTGGTGGCCACCCACCCGATCCAGTTCCTGGAAGAAGACGACTTCGAAGCCCATGAAGCGCGGGTCTGCGTGGCCGAAGGCGAGACGCTGGCCAATCCCAAGCGCATCAAGCGCTTCCTGCCCAGCCAGCACTTCAAGAAGCAGGCGGAGATGGAGGCGCTGTTCGCCGACATCCCCAGCGCCATCACCAACACGGTGGAAATCGCCCGGCGTTGCAGCCTGACCCTGGTGCTGGGCAAACCGCAGCTGCCCAACTTCCCCACGCCGATCCGTGACGACGGCACCCCGATGCCGATGGAGCAGTACTTCCGCCAGCTCTCTTACGAGGGCCTGGAAGACCGCCTGAATCTGCTGTTCCCGGATCCGGCGAAGCGGGAGGCGGTGCGTCCCCGCTACGTGGAGCGGCTGGAGTTCGAGCTCAACACCATCATCAAGATGGGCTTCCCCGGCTACTTCCTCATCGTGGGTGACTTCATCCGCTGGGCGAAGAACAACGGCTGCCCGGTGGGTCCGGGCCGGGGCTCCGGTGCCGGCTCGCTGGTGGCGTATGTGCTGCTGATCACCGACCTGGATCCGCTGCAATACAACCTGCTGTTCGAACGTTTCCTGAACCCGGAGCGGGTGTCGATGCCTGACTTCGACATCGACTTCTGCCAGGGCAACCGCGACCGGGTGATCGAATATGTGAAGGACAAATACGGCCGTCCGGCGGTGAGCCAGATTGCCACCTTCGGCACGATGGCGGCCAAGGGCGCGCTGCGTGACATCGGCCGGGTGCTGGGCATGGGCTTCGGCCATGTCGATTCCATCGCCAAGCTGGTGCCCGCGCCTCCGGGCAAGACGGTGACGCTGGCCAAGCTGCCGCCGGACTTCGACCCGGACAAGGCCAAGATGGTCTATGCCCGGCATGAGTCGCCGGAGATCGAGGAACGCGAAAAGCAGGACGAGGAAGTGGCCGGCCTGCTGGAGATGGCCGCGCGGGTGGAGGGCACGGTGCGCTCCATTGGCATGCACGCCGGGGGCGTGCTGATCGCCCCGGGCAAGATCACCGACTTCTGCCCGCAATATCAGCAGCCGGGCTCCACCTCGGCGGTCAGCCAATACGACAAGGACGACGTCGAAGCCATCGGCCTGGTGAAGTTCGACTTTCTGGGTCTGGCCACGCTGACCATCCTGGAGCTGGCCAAGAACTTCATCGTCTCGCAGTATCCGGAACACAAGGACTTCGCCTTCGAGACGATTCCGCTGGACGACAAGAAGACCTACAAGCTCTTCTCCGACGGCCTGACCGAATCGGTGTTCCAGTTTGAATCCAGCGGCATGCAGCGCATGCTCAAGGACGCCAAGCCGTCCCGCCTGGAAGACCTGATCGCCCTGAACGCGCTCTACCGCCCGGGCCCGATGGACCTGATCCCCAGCTTCGTGGCCCGCAAGCACGGCAAGGAAGTGGTGGAGTATCCCCATCCGCTGGTGGAGCCGGTGCTGTCCGAGACCTACGGCATCATGGTCTACCAGGAACAGGTGATGCAGACGGCGCAGGTGCTGGGCGGCTACTCGCTCGGCGGCGCCGACATGCTGCGCCGGGCGATGGGCAAGAAGAAGGCCGAGGAAATGGCCATGCACCGCGACCTGTTCCGCAAGGGCGCCGCGGAAAAGGGCATCGACCAGAACAAGGCCGACGAAGTCTTCGACCTGATGGAGAAGTTTGCGGGCTACGGCTTCAACAAGTCGCACGCGGCCGCTTACTCGCTGCTGGCCTATCACACCGGCTGGCTGAAGGTGCATTTCACGGCGGAGTTCTTCGCCGCGAACATGACCATCGAATCGGACGACACCGACAAGCTCAAGGTCCTGATGAAGGACGCCAAGCTGTTCGGCATCGAGTTCGAGCCGCCCAACATCAACCTGGGCGTCGGCCGTTTCGAGCCGATGCCGCCCACTGCCGGCGTCGACAGCACCGACAAGCGCGGCGGCACGCCCCGCTCCCGCAAGATCAACTACAGCCTGGGCGCCGTCAAGGGCACCGGCGCCGGCGCGATCGAGGCCATTGTGCGGGCCCGTACCGAAGGCGGTCCGTTCAAGAGCTTCTTCGACTTCTGCGCCCGGGTGGACCGCAAGTCGGTCAACAAGCGGGTGGTGGAAGCGCTGATCAAGGCCGGTGCCTTTGACGCGCTGGAGCCGGACCGTGCGCGGCTGCTGGCCAGCGTGTCGCTGGGCTACACCTATGCGGACAACCTGGCTCAGAACGTCAATCAGGGCGGCCTGTTCGACTTCGATGACACCCATGGCAGCTCCACCGCCGAACCCGAACTGGTGGACGTGCCGAGCTGGGGCATCAAGGAACGGCTGAGCCTGGAGAAGACGGCCATCGGCTTCTACCTCTCCGGCCACCTGTTCGACGAGCATGAGCCGGAGCTGCGCAAGATGGTGCGGCGCCGCATCGTGGATCTGCAGGACAGCCGCGAGCCGGTGGTGGTGGCGGGCATCGTCAGCGACATGCGGGTGATCAACGGCCAGCGCGGCCGGGTGGGCATCTTCAAGCTGGACGACAAGACCGATGCGATCGAGGCGGTCGCCAACGAAGAGATGCTCAACACCCACAAGGAACTGCTGACCGAGGATGAACTGGTCATCGCCGTGGGCAAGGTGCAGAACGACCGCTTTTCCGGCGGCCTGCGGATGAACATCCAGCAGGTCTACAGCCTGCCGGCGGCGCGCGCCAAGTTTGGCCGCTTCCTGCGCACGGCGCCCAATCTGCCAGCCGCCACCGTGCTGGAGCTGATCCGCAACTGGCCGGCCAAGCGGGTGGAAACCGAGCAGGGCGTCCTCAGCCAGGGCCTGGAGTTGCGCATCCCCATCCGCCGGGATGGTGCCGTGGCCGAACTGGGGCTGGGCGGCGCCGGCAAGTTCTGGCCGAGCGACGAGGCCTTGAAGAAGCTGGCGCCGGCCGAGATCGTGTACGACTCGGGCGGTTGAGGCCCCGGGGATCGGCTGTCGATCCCCCATTTGACGGATCAATTCCGCCGTTCAGTCTGGGTTGTCGAGCGTAAGCTTGATCCCATCATGGACGCCCCCACCAAGACCGGCCTGATCCTCACCGGAGGCGGGGCGCGTGCGGCCTATCAGGTGGGCGTGCTGGCGGCGATTGCGCAGCTGCGGCGTGATGCCTGCGCCACCGAAGGCAGCCCGTTCCAGGTGATCGCCGGCACCTCGGCTGGCGCCATCAATGCCGCCACGCTGGCCTGCCAGGCGGACGACTTCTGTTCCGCTGTCGATGGGCTGATGTACATCTGGCAGAACATCCATGTGGATCAGGTGTATGCGGCCGACTCGTTCGGCGTGATCCGCAGCGGCGCCCGCTGGCTCACGATGATGAGCCTGGGCTGGGCGTTGGCCCGCTGGCGGCGCACTCGCCCCCGCAGCCTGCTGGACAACACGCCGCTGCGCGGCCTGCTCAGCCGCTGGATCCAGCTGGACCGGCTGGACCGCATGCTGGCGGAGGGCCATCTGGATGCGCTGGCGGTGACCGGCTCCAGCTACACCTCCGGCCATCACGTCACCTTCTATCAGACCCACGAGCCGCGCGCGCCCTGGGTGCGCAGCCAGCGGCTGGCGGTGCAGACGGAGCGGCTCAGCATCGAGCATCTGATGGCTTCATCGGCCATTCCGTTCATCTTTCCTGCCGAGCCGCTGGACCTGCACGGCCGCATGGAGTGGTTCGGGGATGGGTCGATGCGCCAGACGGCGCCGATCTCGCCGGCGGTGCACCTGGGGGCGCACAAGGTGCTGATCATCGGCGCGGGGCGGATGCATGAGGCGGGCGGGGAAGGGCCGGCCAGCCCGACACCGTCCGGCCACCCGAGCCTGGCGCAGATTGCCGGGCATGCGCTGTCCAACATCTTTCTGGATGCGCTGGCGGTGGACATCGAGCGGATGCAGCGCATCAACAAGACCCTGTCGCTGCTGCCGTCCGAGTCGCTGCGCAGCACGCCGCTGCGTCCGCTGGAGGCCCTGGTGATCGCGCCCAGCCGGCCCCTGGACAGCCTGGCCTCGGAGCATGTGGGGCATCTGCCGCCGCCGATCCGCGCCTTGCTGCGCAGTGTGGGCGTGTCCGGGGAAGGCGCCAGCGCGAGTGGATCGGCGCTGCTGAGTTATCTGCTGTTCGAGCCGGCCTACACGACCGAGCTGATCATGCTGGGCATGGCCGACACGCTGGCGCGGCGCAGTGACATCCAGCGCTTCTTCGGCTGGCCGGCGCAGGCGCCACAGATCGATCCGGCGTTGATGCGCAAGCGCGCGGGCGGCTTTGCGTTGCAGATGCCGCCGAATCCCCCGGGGCCACCGCGACTGGTGGCTTGATGCCGGGCGACCGCGAGGTTGGTGCCGGCTTTGGGGCCGCGCAACGGGTCTGGGGTCGGCACCGAGGCGTCCGGCGCCATCGCGTTCAAGGCAGGCGCAGCTCGGCCATCAGTCCGCCCGAGGGCCGATTGGTCAGGGTCAGTTCGCCGCCCTGACGCTGCGTCAATTCCCGCGCGATGTAGAGTCCGAGGCCGGCGCCCCCGGTGTGCCGGTTGCGTGAGTCTTCGAGGCGGTAGAAGGGCTCGAAGACGGCGTCCAGCTTGTCCGGCGGAATGCCCGGTCCGTGATCACAGACGTGCACCCAGGCGCCCCGGCTGTCCCGACCGGCCCGTACCTCCGCCTGACCGCCATATCGCAGCGCGTTGCCGATGAGGTTGCCCAGCACCCGGCGCAGGGCCATCGGCTGGCCTTTGGCCACGACCGGGTCGCCTTGCTCGAAGCTGACCCGCTGGCCCTGCTCGGCGAGATCGTCCACCAGCGACTGCGCCAGCGCGCCGAGGTCCATGTCCCGCATCTCTTCGGATGCACCCGGCCCGTCACCGCGGAACAGCTCCATCACCGCATCCACCAGCGCATTCATCTCGTGGATGTCCTCGACCGACCGGACCCGCTGCTGCTCGCCGATGTCCAGCGTCTCCAGCCGCATCCGCAGCCGGGTGAGCGGGGTGCGCAGGTCATGGGAGATCGCAGCCACCATCAGTCCGCGCTCATTGAACTGGCGCCGCAGCTGCCGCGCCATCGCATTGAACACCTGTGCCGTCTCACGGACTTCCAGCGTGCCCTGGTGTTCATCCAGCAGCGGCAGCTTGTCCTGCTTGTGCAGCGAGCTGCCGAGGGTGCGGGAGGCCCGCACGAGGTCCCGCATCGGTCGGGCCAGCCAGCGTGACGCCAGCCAGGCGGCCAGCGCCGTGACCAGCAGCCGGATGCCGTAGTCCACCATCAGGGCCTTGTTGCTGAGGCCGCGGAAGGGGCCGCGTTCCCGACCCGGGCCACCTTCCATGAATTCCGGACCCGCGCCCGGAATGGTGGGTTCCATCATCGCCGGCCCACGCGCGTCGTCGCGCCGCTCACCACGCGGGTCCGGATCGAAGCGCTGACGGTCGTGGCTGCCCGCGCCACCCGGGGGCGCGCCGATCTGTCCCATTGGCGGCAGCGTCGGCGCGACCGGCATGTGCGTGAGCGGCATGTTCCAGCCCTCCACCCACTGCACGGTGAGAATCGCCAGCACCTGCGCGGCCACCAGCGTGATCCACAGCAGCAGAAAGATCCGTCGGGCGAGCGTGTCGCCCAGGATGCGGCCGATCCAGGCCTTCAGCCCTGCACGTGGGGCCACGGGATCATTCAAGACTGCACCTGGGCATCAAACAGGTAGCCCTCGCCGCGCATGGTGCGGATCAGGCGGGGCTCCTTGGGCGAATCGCCCAGCTTCTGGCGCAGGCGCGAGATGGTCAGATCGACGCTGCGGTCGTTGACCTCCACCCCGGGCGCCCGGGTGAGCTCGATCAATTGCTCGCGGGAGAGCACCCGCCCCGGCCGCTCCACCAGCGCGGTCAGCATGCGGTATTCCGCGCTGGACAGCGGCACGACCACCTGCTGCGGCGACACCAGCTGACGCAGCAGCCGGTCAAAGCTCCAGCCTTCGAAGCGGAATTCCCGGCGGGTCTGAGCGTCGCTCTCGCCCCGCTTGGCCCGGCGTCGGATGGCGTGGATGCGCGCCACCAGCTCGCGCGGCTCAAAGGGCTTGGCGAGGTAGTCGTCGGCGCCCATCTCCAGGCCCAGCACCCGGCTGATCGGATCGCCGTGGGCGGTGAGCATGATCACCGGCACGCTGGCGTGATGCTGCTGGATCCACTGACACAGGCTCAGGCCGTTTTCATCCGGCAGCATCAGGTCGAGCACCACCACATCAAACACCTGCGCCGCCATCAGCCGACGCATTTCGCGGCCATCGGCCGCGGCACTCACCGTGACGCCAAACTTCTGCAGATAGTCCTGCAGGGACGCACGGATCTCTGCATCGTCATCGACCACCAGACAACGGGTCATTCGTTCCTCCACCAGAGGCGCCGGCCGTGAGGCCGGTGCGTCGCCGCACGATACACGACCGGCAGGCAGGGCGGGAGGGCAGGGCGGCCGTGGCGCGGCGGCGTCGTGACGTCGGTCGCGATCCCGGTCGTGGCTGCTGTCGCGAGGCGTGCCGACGTCGGCCGGTGGCCAGGCGGAGGGAAACGGAGGATGCGTCACGCGGAGATTCCGACGGTCAGGGTGGCGGCATAACCGGCCGTGGTGCTCCCGGTGACGGTGGCCAGCTGGGTGCTATAGCCGTCGCTGAAGATGTTGTCGGTGGCGAAGCTCATCTGGTTGAAGTTGGTCAGGCTGCTGCTGTAGGTGGACAGCGCATAAACGGCAGCGCACACCTCGGTCGGGAAGGCGATCTGGGACGTCTTGACCTTGTTTGAATACGAGGTGGCCGCAGTGACGCTGGGATAGACCTCGAAATGCATGTGGGGCATGCGGCCCGAGTAGCAGCCGGGGACGATGGTGGTGAAGGTGACGGTGCCGTCGCTGCCGGTGACCTGCACGCCGCGCAGGTAGTTCTCGCCGGTGATGCCGCTGCTGTAGAGCGAATAGCGGCCCAGGCGGTCGCAGTGCCAGAGATAGATGGCGTAGCCGGAGAGGTCGGCACAGCTGTTGGCCGCGTTGACCAGGGTGAGGGTGACGGTCAGCACCACGCCGTCCGCCGTGCCGCTGGCGGAGGCGACACTGCTGCGGATGTCGCTGCGCACGATGCCGGAGAGGGCCAGCGCATTGACCACGCCGCTGCTGGTGCTATTGGAGCCGTCGCCGGGGTAGGGGCCGGCCGTCTCTTCGGGAATGACGCTGCAGGTGGCGGTGCCCGATGAACCGCTGCTGCCGCTGCTGCCGCTGCCCGAGCTTCCGGAACTGCTCGATCCACTGGAGGAACTGCTGCTGCTGCTGTCGTCCGAGCCGCCGCCGCCGCATCCGATCAGCGGCAGCGCGCCCAGTCCTGCCACACCCGCCAGCAGGCCCAGCGCGCGACGGCGCTGCTGCTGCCGCGTCATCACCGTCAGGTCGTGGGCCAGACCGAGATGATGGTCGTGGCCGTGGCCACCGTGAGCATCTTCATGAGCGGTGGCCGCGAGCGCGGAAGGGCGGAAGTCGGGTCGGCAAAGAGGCATGAGGAACTCCGTCGAAGGGAGTCCTCATTGGAGCGACGCAGAATGTCGGCGACTTAGCCAGTTTGTGTCAGCGCCGAAACATGCCGGGACGCACGCCGCATCGCCGCATGGACGCCAGGTCTCCTGGCCACCCGGTCGGCACCGGGTCTTTGCAACGGCCTCAGTGCTGCACCTGCACCATGCTGGCATAGGTGCCGCCAGCGGCGAGCAGTTCGTCGTGGCTGCCGCGTTCGATGACCTGGCCGTCGGCCATCACCTGGATGATGTCCGCCCGGCGGATGGTGGAGAGGCGGTGGGCAATGACGATCAGCGTCTTGCGACCCTGCCATTGCTCCAGCGCCTGCTGCACCGCCCGTTCGCTTTCCGTATCCAGGGCGGAGGTGGCTTCGTCGAAGATCCAGACCGGCGCGTCCTTGTAGAGCGCGCGCGCAATCGCCACCCGCTGGCGCTGGCCGCCGGAGAGCTTGCTGCCGTTGGCGCCGATGTTGGTGTCCAGCCCTTCCGGCAGGCCCTGCACAAAGTCCCACAGCGCCGCGGCGCGCAGCACCTGTTCCAGCTTGGCGTCGTCGCGCGGCTGGGCATAGGCGATGTTGTCGGCCACCGAACTGTCGAACAGTACGATGTCCTGCGACACCACCGCAAACTGCCGGCGCAGATTGGCCTTGGTCAGCTCGTCGATCGGCACGCCGTCAAACAGCACACGACCGCCGTCCGGATGCTCGAAGCCCAGCAGCAGGCTGACCACCGAGGTCTTGCCGGCGCCTGAGCTGCCCACCAGTGCGGTGGTGCGGCCGGCGGGAATCTCAAGGTCGAGCCCGCGCAGCGCATCGCGGTTGGCGCCGGGGTAACGCAGGGTCACCTTCTCCAGCTGGATGTGGCCGCGGCCGTCGTGGATCTCCCGGGTGCCGGTGTCCCGTTCGGCGGGCAGGTCCAGCATGCCCATGCAGCCGCGGGCGATCACCAGTGCATTGGTGATGGGCTGCATGACGTCGCTCAGGTGACGCAGGCGGGAGCTCATCAGCAGCAGGGCGGTGACGAAGCCGGCGAACTCACCCACGCCGGTGCCGGTCTGCCGCGCCTGCAGCAGCGCCAGGCTGACGATGATCGAAATCCCGACGCTGGCCATCAGCTGCGACAGGGGTTGGGCCAGGGCATTGGCGGCGGCGGTCTTGAGGGCACTGCGCTGCACCTCACGGGCACGCTCGGCAAACCGGGCGCGCTCATGGTCGGCCGCATCGAAGCTGCGCACCACGCGCCAGGCGCGGGTCACGTCCTCAATCACCGTCACCAGCCGCAGTTGTGAGTCGTAGGCCCAGCTGCCCATGCGGCGCACCCGGCGGTTGACCTTGCGAACGACAAAAGCCAGACCGGGCACGGTGATCAACGACAGCAGGGTCAGCTTCCAGTTCAGGAAGAACAGATAGCCCATCAGCGTAATGGCCGGGAGCCCGTCCCGCAGGATGGTCACCAGCGAGCCGGCCACCAGGCCGACCACCTGCTGCGGATCACTCACCACCTTGCTCACGGCGGTGGCGGGCTGCAGGTTGGTATAGACGCGGGCGTCGGCGTGCAGCAGTGTCTGCAGCAGGGCGGCGCGGATGTCCATCACGGTGCGGGAGATGGTCCAGTTCAGCAGGTACTGGCCGCAGAAGCTGAACAGGCCGCGCAGCGCGAACAGGCCGATCAGGGTGACCGGCACCATCCAGATGGGGAAGCTGTACTGGGTGGTGCCCACCGCGCCGGTCTTGGGATTGAAACCCTCACCCAGCGCGAAGTTGATCAGGTTGGGGATCAGCGGTTCGGTGGCGGCCACCAGCAGGTAGGAGAGCACCGTCAGGAACAGCCCCACACGGTGGGGCTTCATGAAGCGCCACAGACGACTGGCCGTCGGGCCCAGCGGTTCAAGCGGGGTGGAAGCGGAGGGAGCTGCGCTCATGGATGCAGGGCGGCGGACGCGCGAAGGCCGCGTCCGCAAAAAGGCGAAAAACGGATTGTGCCCGGAATCGGGACGACCCTGCGGGCCACCCGGGGCGGGGCGTGGAGCCGTGCGCTGAGCTGGCGGCCAATGCAGCCTTGACGCCGCCCGGCGGGCAGCGTGTCAGGCCGCGCCTCAGTTCGGCGACGCCTGGCCGCCGCCGCCGTCGCCGTCGCGAGTCTCGAGCAGGTCGTGAGCGGTTTTCAGCGCGGCCGCCACGATCTGGTCCATGTTGTAGTAACGGTACTGGGCCAGCCGACCAACGAAGGTCACGCCTTGCGCCGCTTCCGCCAGGGCGGCGTAACGCTTGAACAGCGCTTCATTTTCCGGCCGTGGCACCGGGTAATACGGATCGCCCTCGGCCTGGGGGAACTCCCGCACGATGGACGTGCCGGCATGCTGCTCGCCGGTCAGGTGCTTGAATTCGGTGATGCGGGTGTACTCGTGGTCATTCGGATAGTTCACCGTGCCCACCGTCTGGTACTGCTCGGTGTCCGGCAGATGCTGATGGTCAAAGCGCAGGCTCCGGTAGGGCAGCGGGCCATAGCAATGATCGAAGAAGGCGTCGATCGGGCCGGTGTAGATGATGTGGCTGCCGGCGAAGTCGCCGCGCACCGCCTTGAAGTCCACACCGGTGCGCACGGTGATGCCGGGATGGTCCAGCATGCGCTCGAACATGGCGGTGTAGCCGTCGGCGGGCATGAACTGGTAGGTGTCGGCGAAGTAGCGGTCGTCGTCGTTGCTGCGGGTGGGAATGCGGGCCGCCACGCCGGCGGAGAGCTGGGACAGGTCCAGTCCCCACTGCTTGCGGGTGTAGCCGCGGAAGAACTTGTCACACAGGTCGCGGCCGACGCTGTTGAGCACCACGTCCTCGCTGGTCTGCAGCGGCTCGCGGGGCTCTCGGACGGTGTCCAGGTAGCCCTGCACCTCGTCTTCGGTCAGGGAGAGACCGTAGAGCTGATTGATGGTGGTGCGGTTGATGGGGATGGGCAGCAGCTGCTCCCCGACCTGCGCCAGCACCCGGTGTTCGTAGAAGCGCCAGGTGGTGAAGCGGGAGAGGTACTCCATCACCTTCTTGGCATTGGTGTGGAAGATGTGCGGACCGTAAGGGTGGATCAGCACGCCATTCGCGTCCCGCTCGTCGTAGGCATTCCCGCCGATGTGGGGGCGCTTGTCGATGAGGTGGACGGTCTTGCCGGCATCCGCCAGCACGCGGGCACAGACGGAGCCGGCATAACCGGCGCCCACGATGAGGAAGTCTGGGGTCATGGAGGGTCTGCGGATCGTTGTTGTGACGGGGCTGGCTGAGATTGTGCGCCAAGCCTGCACCGGCAAGGGGCGGGCCGGGTCGGGGTGAACGAGGGGTCGTGAGCGCAGGACAGGGGACTCGGACAGGGGCTTGAGGGGACGTTGGGAAAGGTCAAGCCTCCGATACACTGTTTCCATGACCGTTCCCGCTTCGGGCGCGCCCGCGGGTGGGACCCGCCGCGTGCTGCATTTCGTCACCGGCGGCTTTTCCGGCGCCACCCAGGTTGCCGTGGAGCTGTGTCTGTCCCAGCAGAAGGCGGGACGGCTACAGCCCATCCTCGTGCTGCGCCAGAAGCGCACCACCGATCCGGCCAAAGTCCAGGCTCTGCGCGACCAAGGGCTGGAGGTTCATCTCGTGCCCGGCTGGGCCCACTTCGCCACCGTCTCGGCGCTGCGTCGGCTGTGTCTTGCACTGCGGCCGGACGTGATGATGGCCCATGGATTCCCCGAGCATCTGCTGGGCCGGGAAGCGGCGCTGGAAGCCGGTGTGCCGGTCATCGTGCAGGTGGAGCACAGCGCCCGGGAACGGTATCGATTCTTCTCGCTTGCCCAGGCCCGGCGGCTGGCCGCGCGCAGCTCCAAGCTGGTGGGCGTGTCCGAAGGCGTGCGGCAGCGGCTGGTGTCGCTGGGCATGCCGGAAGAACTCACTCTGGCGATTCCCAACGGCATCCGCCTGGCCCGGTTTGCCGAGGCGGATGCGCATCCGCATGCGCAGCGGGAGGCCGGCATCGTCATGTCCGCGCGCTTCGCCCGGCAGAAGGACCAGCCAACGCTGATCCGCGCCATTGCGCTGCTGGCGGAACGGGGGCTGCGGCCGCCGGTGTACCTGGCCGGCAGTGGTCATCCGCTCTACATGGGCCAGTCCGAGCGGCTGGTGAAGCGCCTGGGGCTGGAGGGGCAGGTGCGCTTTCTGGGCTATCACAAGGAGATGCCCAGGCTCTTGATGAGCCAACGCATCTTCGTGCTCAGCACCCACTGGGAGGGCATGCCGCTGGCGCTGCTGGAAGGCATGGCGGCGGGCTGCGCCTGTGTGGCGTCCCTGGTGCCGGGCGTGGAGGGCGTGCTGGAGGCGGGCAAGACCGGGTTGCTGACGCCTGAGGGCGATGCGCGGGCGATGGCCGATGCGCTGGAGCAGTTGCTGCGGGATGAAGCGCTGGCCCAGCGGCTGGGGCAGGCGGCGCGACAGCGTGCCATCGAGGAGCACAGCGTCGAGCTGATGATGCAGCGGTATGAAGATCTGGTGATGAGCCTGCCGCCGTTGCCGTCGGCGCGGCGCTGATCGGAGGGGCCGGTCACGCAGTCGCGCCCGGCGTGAGGACGGCCTTCAACGAGGAGGCGTCTGCGCGCGGCCCAGCCACCGCTCCAGACGCCAGGCGCGCAGCCACCAGCCACGACGGCGATAGCCGGTCAGCAGGGCATCCAGAGGCATCGGCAACTGTGCCAGCATCAGGTCGCGGTACTCGTCGATCCATGCCGGCGCCCGCGCCGGATCGAATCGCCACATCATGCGCGAGGCACCGATGAACTTGCGCGCCACCGTGTTGGCCCAGGCGAAACACGCCTCGGCACTCAGCCGCTGCGGGCTGCGCTCGCCCGCTCGGGTCGACTCAGCCGCTTCCTTCAGGCCCGTCATGGCCCACGCCAGATCACCGGCCTTGTCGGGATTGAGCGTGTGCATGATGGACCCGGCCCGCTGGCGGTAAGCCACCCAGACCTCCGGTTCGTACCAGAGGTCCGGCGCACGCAAGGCGATGAAGGGCAGCAGGTGCATGTCCTCGAAATGCCGGCCCGCCGGAAAGCGCAGGTCGCTGCCCCACAGGTCCCGCCGGGCAATCTTGGACCACGGGTGCATCTGGCCGCCGCGGAAGGTGCCGCCCATGATGACGCTCGGATCCGTGATGCGCTGGCGTACCGGACCCTTGAAGGTGCTTTTTCGCGGATGGCCGCGCAGGCGGTGCTTGAGCTTGGGGGCCTCCCGGATCATGCGGTAGTCACACATCACCAGCGACGGCGTGTGCTGGTCGATGATGGCGCGCAGGCGGGGCACGGCGCCGGGCATCAGCCAGTCGTCGGCATCGAGGAACCAGAAGTAATCGCCACGGGCGTTGTCGAGCAGCGTGTTGCGGGTGACCGAGACGCCCTGGTTGCGTTCATGGAAGAGGCAGCGCACACGCGCGTCTTCCAGCGCGAGCTGGCGCATCAGCGCGGGCGTGCCGTCGGTGGAGCAGTCGTCCACGATCAACACTTCCACCTGGGCCGCTGACTGCGTGGCCGACCGCGCATCCGACCCCGCTTCCGCCAGCGCGTCCGCTTGAGACAGCGCCGACGCCACGCTCTCGCGCAGATAGCCCTGCACGTTGTAGGCGGGGATCAGAAAACTGAGCCAGGGACGCGACATCGGCGACCCGCTCATTCCCGCCAGTGATCGGCGATCCAGGGCGCCGGCAGCGGACGCCGCCAGTTGCCATTGCTGCGTCCGGCCAGCGCGTCTGGCGGATTCATCACGCCGTGGAAGATCAGGATGCGGGCGCCCGCCGGAATGCGGGGCGCCTGCCAGTAGTTCAGCGGCCAGCGCGGAATGCAGTGGTACTTGAAGCTGGCGCACCAGCGCGCGTCCCAGTATTGCAGCTGCCCCTTGCGATGGATCTCATCGGAGAGGTAGGCCTGCTCATTGCGGAAGGTCTGCCGGATGGATTCGAACTCGCGTCGGAACTTGGCCAGCACGTCGGCGTGAGCGCCCAGGGTGAAGCGGTAGACCGACGAATTGCCGGTGATGCGCCAGGGGCGTTTCCAGTCGTGAATGATCAGGAATTCACCGGGCACTTCGAAGAACGGGGTGATGTCGTCCACGATCACCACGTCCAGGTCCAGGAAGAGGGCGGTGCCGCGCAGTCCGTGCAGGTCGGCCTCGAAGGTGGTCAGCTTGGTCCAGCCGCGTTCGGGGATGCCTTCGGGCAGCGCCAGCGCGGGAATCGGCAGGCATTGCACCTCGGACCGGATGCCTTCGCTGCGGTCGGTCAGGCAGACGAACCGGAAGTCCCCGCGCAGGTGACGACGCACCATGGCATAGAGCCGGTTGACGTATTCGGGGCCGTACTTCGTGCCCCACTTCATGCAGAGGATGACGCGGTCGGCGTCGGCGTCGGTGGGGGCGGGGCTCGTCGACATGGCGGGATGCGGGGCTGAAATCGATGCGGAAGCGGGGCGGACGGGAGGGGTCAGCAGGCGTCGTGGAGGGATGGGGCGCTCAGGCGGGCGGACCCGTTCAGAGCTCTTCCACCCAGCGCGGCGGATAGCTGTCCCAGCTCAGGCAGCCCGGACATTGCCAGAAGTAGTGCTGCGACTCAAAGCCACAGGCGGCGCAGCGGTAGCGCTGCAGCGGCCGCACCGCGCGTTGCAGGGCGCCGCCCACCAGCTGGGCCTCGTCGTCGTTCAGCGGCTGCTGACGGGCCTGGCTTTGTTGCAGCAGCTGGGCGGCGGCGGACAGGGCAGGTTCCACCCGCAGATGGTCGGTCAGGCGCCGGCGCTGGGCGACCGGGTCGGGTTCCAGCAGGGCAATCGCCAGCAGCATCGCCATGCTGGGATGGCGGCGGTATTGGGATTCGAGCAGCGTCAGGGCCTGGGGCACCGACTGGGTGGCCAGAGCCGCCTGGGCATAGTCGCGGGCGACGAGGTTGAAGGCGTCCGGATTGGCCTTGAGCAGGTCGCCGTAGACGGCGAGGGTGCCGGCCTGGTCGCCGTCGCGGGTCAGCATCTGGCCTTGCAGCACGTAGGCGCGGGCCGATTGGGGGGCGCGCTGGCGGGCGCGTTCCAGCCATTGGCGGGCGGCGGGCAGGTCCTGGTTGCTTTGGGCTTCCAGGGCCAGTTCGCACCAGTAGTTGGCGATGCGGCTGGCAAAGGAGCCGGTGCCGGTGGCTTCGAGCGACTCGGCCACATCGGCGGCCTTGGCCCATTCGCGGGAGCGCTCGAAGAGGGACAGCAGGGCCAGGGCGGCTTCGCGGTCGAAGGCGGTGCCTTTCAGGGCTTCGTAGGCGGTTTCGGCGCGGTCGAAGAGGCCGGCTTTGAAGAAGTCCTGGGCGAGGGCGTACTGGGCGCGGTCGCGTTCGTCCTTGGGCAGGTCGCCGCGGGAGAGCAGGTGCTGGTGGACGCGCACGGCGCGTTCGTATTCACCGCGGCGGCGGAACAGGTTGCCGAGGGCGAAGTGGAGTTCGGAGGTGTCGGGGTCGGCCTGGACGGCTTCGATGAAGGCGTCGATGGCTTTGTCCTGCTGTTCGTTCAGCAGCAGGTTGAGTCCCTTGAAATAGGCACGGGGGGCGTCGCGCTGTTCCCGTTTCCATTGGCGGGAGTCCAGTTTGGAGGCCAGCCACCCGAGGCCGAAGATGACGGGGACGCCGATCAGCAGCCAGGTCAGATCAAATTCCATCGGGGAGCTTCGGGTCGGGGGAGGGAGGGGAGGGCAGGTCGGCGGCGGGGGGCAGACTGCGGGCGGCGGCGCGTTTGTGGCGCCACCAGGCGGGCACCATGGCCAGCACGCCGAAGGCGCATCCGACGGCGAAGACGAGGAGCACCACGATCACCAGAGGAGCGCGCCAGGCCTGGCCGAAGAACCAGTGCACGACGACCTCCTGGCTGTTGTTCAGCGCGAAGGCGAAGAGGGTGAAGAACAGGAAGGCACGAAAAAGCCAGACCAGGATTCGCATGGGCGCGATTCTAGGCGCCGCGGGGCGGATTATTCCGAAGGGCTGACGTCGGCGGGCAACTGTGCGTCGACGGCTTCGCGCAGGGCTTTGCCCGGTTTGAAATGGGGGACGAGCTTCTCGGGAATCAGCACCTGCTCGCCGGAGCGCGGGTTGCGTCCGGTGCGTGGGGGGCGGCGGTTGATGGAGAAGCTGCCGAAGCCGCGGATCTCGATGCGGTGGCCGCGGGCCAGGGCATCGGACATGGCGTCGAGGATGGTTTTGACCGCGAATTCCGTGTCACGTTGGGTGAGCTGGCTGAAGCGCTCGGACAGGTGGGCCACCAGGTCGGATCGGGTCATGGTTCTTGGAATCTGAAGAACAACAGGCCCGCACATGCGAGCCTGTCGAGGGGGACTACAGCGGCATCAGCCTACCTCAGGCCGTTGCCGCTCTGTACCAGTAAAAGCCTGATTTTCCGCGAAAAATGCAGCAAAGCCGCACTCCGCGTCAAACCACCGTCGCTACGCTCCACCCGAAGAAATCTGGGTAGGCAAGCCCACCCACCACGCATGAAGCAAAGGCTCGGTGGGCACTGCCCACCGGCCGTCCTTCAAGCCACATCCGGAGTCAGGGTCTCCCTGACTCCTGGATGGCGCCCCCTGGGGGCAGGAGCGCAAGCGACTGGGGGGGCCAATCCTTGCGCCCCCTGGGGGCAGGAGCGAAGCGACTGGGGGGCTTAGTTTTGGTCCAGCTTGGCGCGCAGCAGTGCGCCCAGGCTCGTCGTACCGGCGTTCTCACGCTCGTTCGACTGGGACAGACGCTGCATGGCTTCCTGCTGGTCGGCGTTGTCCTTGGCCTTGATCGACAGCTGGATGCTGCGGGTCTTGCGATCGACGTTGATGATGATCGCGGTGACTTCTTCGCCTTCCTTCAGCACGTTACGGGCATCTTCCACGCGGTCGCGGGCGATTTCCGAAGCGCGCAGGTAGCCGGTGACGTCTTCACCCAGGTCGATTTCAGCGCCACGGGCGTCCACCGTCTTGACCTTGCCGGTGACCGACATGCCACGGTCGTTGACCGAGACGAAGGTCGAGAACGGGTCGCCGTCCAGCTGCTTGATGCCCAGCGAGATGCGCTCGCGCTCGACGTCCACAGCCAGCACGATGGCTTCGACTTCCTGGCCCTTCTTGTAGTTGCGGACAGCCGTTTCGCCCGGCTCGTTCCACGACAGGTCGGACAGGTGCACCAGGCCGTCGATGCCCTGGGCCAGGCCCACGAACACGCCGAAGTCGGTGATCGACTTGATCGGGCCCTTGACGCGGTCGCCGCGCTTGACGTTCTCGGCGAACTCTTCCCACGGGTTGGCGCGGCACTGCTTCATGCCCAGCGAGATGCGACGCTTGTCTTCGTCGATCTCCAGGACCATGACTTCCACTTCGTCACCCAGGGAGACGACCTTGGAAGGAGCCACGTTCTTGTTGGTCCAGTCCATTTCGGACACGTGCACCAGACCTTCGATGCCCGGTTCGATTTCCACGAACGCGCCGTAGTCAGCGATGTTGGTGACCTTACCGAACAGACGGGTGTTGGCCGGGTAGCGGCGCGACACGCCGAACCACGGATCGTCGCCCAGCTGCTTCAGACCCAGCGAGACGCGGTTCTTCTCGGCGTCGAACTTCAGGACCTTGGCGGTCAGTTCCTGACCGACCGTCACCACTTCGCTCGGGTGACGGACACGGCGCCAGGCCATGTCGGTGATGTGCAGCAGGCCGTCGATGCCGCCCAGGTCCACGAACGCACCGTATTCGGTGATGTTCTTGACCACGCCGTTGACGATGGCGCCTTCGGTCAGCGTTTCGAGCAGCTTGGCGCGCTCTTCACCCATGGAGGCTTCCACCACAGCGCGACGCGACAGCACAACGTTGTTGCGCTTGCGGTCCAGCTTGATGACCTTGAATTCCATGGTCTTGCCCTCGAACGGGCTCATGTCCTTCACCGGGCGGGTGTCCAGCAGCGAACCGGGCAGGAAGGCGCGGATGCCGTTGACCAGGACGGTCAGGCCGCCCTTGACCTTGCCGGACACGGTGCCGGTGACGAACTCGCCGGATTCCAGCGCGTTTTCCAGCGACAGCCACGAGGCCAGACGCTTGGCCTTGTCGCGCGACAGGATGGTGTCGCCGTAGCCGTTTTCGATGGCGTCGATGGCCACCGAGATGAAGTCGCCCACCTGGACTTCAACTTCGCCCTGGTCGTTCTTGAACTCTTCGACAGGCACGTAGGCTTCAGACTTCAGGCCGGCGTTGACCACCACGAAGTTGTGCTCGATACGGACCACTTCAGCCGAGATGACCTCGCCGGTGCGCATGTTGGCGCGTTGCAGCGATTCCTCGAAAAGGGCGGCAAAAGATTCAGACATGTGAAATTTCCTTGCCAGGCACAGAGCGTCCGGCGCTTGGGGTGCAAGCGGCCTGATCCGAGAGGTGCGCGGGCATGTTGTGCAAGTGGCACTTGCGGGTTAGGTTGTTGAACACGTCACCCCCGATGAACTGACGTTCGGAGGGAGGGGTGACGCTCCTGGCATGCGAACAGCGAAAAACGCCCAGAGGGCTGGCGGATCAGTGAGGGAACGGGCGCTTTGTCTGCCACCAGCCCAGCACCAGATCCTTTGAAGCCTCAATGGAATGTGCGGAGTTGTCCAGCTCGATCGCGTCCGCAGCTGCCTGAAGGGGTGATGCGCTGCGGGTTTTATCCCGCGCATCACGCGCTTCCAGATCTGCGCGCAAGTCTTCGAGTTTAGCCGGGATGCCCTTGGAAATCAATTGATGGAACCGGCGCTCGGCCCGCGTGGCGGCGGTCGCGGTCAGGAACACCTTGAGCGGGGCGTCCGGGAAGATGGCGGTGCCCATGTCGCGGCCGTCGGCCACGAGGCCCGGCAGGCGCCGGAAATCCAGCTGCAGCTGATGCAGGGCCTGCCGTACGGGCGGGTGGGCGCCCACCTGGGAGGCCATCAGGCCGGTGGCTTCCTGGCGGAGTTCGTTGCTCACATCCTCGTCGTCCAGCAGCACCCGGCCCTGTTCGAAGCGCAGATCCAGTGTCGGCACCAGGGCAGCGACGGCGGCGCCGTCGGCGAGGTCCACGCCGGCGCGGTGGGCGGCGAGGCCGGTCACCCGGTAGAGCGAGCCGGAATCCAGCACGCCATACCCCAGCGCACGGGCGACCTCATCGGTCAGCGTGCCCTTGCCGGAGGCCGTCGGACCGTCGATGGTGATGACGGGAATGTCCTGCGGCCGGGCCTGGACGACACTGAACAGTGTCTCGAAATAGTCCGGGAAGGTCTTGGCGACGCATTGCGGGTCCAGGATGCGAACCGGTACCGCCTGTTCCGAGCGACCGGCGATCAGGCCGTTGAAGGCCGCCAGCGAGAAGCACATCGCCACCCGGTGGTCGTCGTAGGTGTGGATGGCGGCCGGCTGCCAGTGCTGCAGCGGATGCACCCGCAGCCAGTCCGGGCCTTCCTCCACCTCGGCGCCGAGCTTGCGCAGTTCGGCGGCCATGGCGGCGATGCGGTCGGTTTCCTTCACCCGCCAGGAGGCGATGTTGCGCAGGGTGGTCGGGCCGTCGGCATACAGCGCCATGACGGCCAGGGTCATCGCAGCGTCCGGGATGTGGTTGCAGTCCAGGTCCAGCGCCCGCAGCGGCCAGGCGCCGCGGCGCACTTCCAGCCAGTTGGCGCCCAGCGTCACGGCGGCGCCCATGGCTTCGGCCGCCTCGACAAAACGAACATCGCCCTGCACCGAGCTGGAGCCAACGCCCTCGATGCGGATGGGCGCCGATTCGGCGGCAATGGCCCCCAGCGCCACAAAGTACGAGGCGGAGGACGCATCCCCTTCCACATGCACCACGCCGGGCGATGCATACCGGCTGCCCGCCGGGATGACAAAACGCTGCCAGTCGGCATCGCGCTGCACCTGCACGCCGAAACGGGCCAGCAGGTCGAGGGTGATCTGCACGTAGGGCTTGGAAATCAGCTCGCCGGTGACTTCAATGACGATGTCGCGGGCGCCCTGGCCGTCCGGTCCGCCCGCAGCCACCAGCGGAAGGGCCAGGAGCAGGGCGGTCAGGAACTGGCTGGAGACATCGCCGCGCACCTGCACCGGGGCGTCCAGGCTGAGCGGCGCGGGGCCTTGCAGGCGCAGCGGCGGATACCCTTCCTGGCCCAGGCAGTCGATCGGGCAGCCCAAGGCACGCAGGGCGTCCACCAGGTCGCCAATGGGGCGCTCATGCATGCGGGGCACGCCGGAGAGCTCGAACCGTCCGCCCTGGGTGGCGGCGAGGACCGCCAGGGCGGCGGTCAACGGCCGCATCGCGGTCCCGGCATTGCCCAGGAACAGCTTCGCTTCCTTCTGCTGCAGCCGACCGCCCAGCCCGGTGACCGACAGCACGCCATCGTCCCGGTGATGCAGCTCGCAGCCCAGCTCCCGCAGGGCGGCGATCATGACCTTGGTGTCATCCGAGTCCAGCAGGTCGTGCACCAGCGTTTCGCCGGCGGACAGGCCCGCCAGCAGCAGCACGCGGTTGGAGATGCTCTTGGAGCCGGGCAGGGTGACGGTCCCGGCAGCGCCACGCAGCGGCGGCAGATCGAGGTAGGCGGTCTTGTACATGGGGCCGATTGTCGGTCCAGAACGACCGGCCCGGCCTTCCCCAGAACGCTACTTTGACTTCGACGGCGCTGGCGGCGTGCTCAGCTGCCACTGGCCCCGGCCTTCGGAGGCCTGGCGGATCATGGCTTCGAGCCCGGAGGTGTCGCCCTTCTGGATGGCATGCTCCATCGCGTCCAGCGACTCGCGGAACTTCTGCGTCTGGGTCAGCAGTTCCTGCTTGTTGGCGATCAGGATGTCGCGCCAGATGGTGGGGTCGCTCGCGGCAATCCGGGTGAAATCCCGGAAGCCGGAGCCGGCCAGGCTCAGGAAATCGCGGCCGGATGGCTGCTTCGCCACCGCATTGAAGTAGGCATAGGCCAGCAGGTGCGGCAGATGGCTGACGGCGGCAAAGGCGGCGTCATGGTTGTGCGGCGCCATCTTCAGCACCTGGCAGCCCAGGGCGGACCAGACGTCGGTGGCTCTTTGCACCAGCTCCGGACGGGTCTGTTCCAGCGGCGTCAGGATGACCTGGCGGCCCTGGTAGAGATTGGCATCGGCATGCTGCACGCCGGCGGATTCCTTGCCGGCGATGGGATGGGCCGGCACAAAGGTCGGCAGCTGCTTGCCCAGGGCGCGGCGGGCGGCGTCGACGACGTCGCCCTTGGTGGAGCCGACGTCCATCAGCAGCACGTCGCTGTGGATCAGGTGGCGGATCGCCTTGAGGGTGGACTCGGTGGCGGCCACCGGCACGGCCACCAGCACGATGTCCGAGCCGGACACCGCCAGCAGCGCGGATTCCGCCGCCAGATCGATCACGCCCATGCGCCGGGCCGTTTCGGTGGTGGACGGGGATTTGCTGTAGCCCACCACACGGCGGACCAGGCCGGCCTTCTTCATGGCCAGCGCAAAAGAGCCTCCCATGAGGCCGCAGCCGATCACACCGAGTTGATTGAAGGTCGCAGACACCGCTTTTCTACCCGCCTTGCTAGCCGATTGACTACCTGTTTTGCTGGGGGCCTTGTGAGCCCCCGGGCTGCCGTTTTGATTGGCCGATTTGCTCATGCCTGCATCCGATGTGCCGGCATCTGAGCTCCCATGTGCATTGCCTGTTCGAGTAGCCGTCTTGTCACCCCATGATTGTGAGGCCTGAAAGCCGCTGTGCCTGCCCCTGCTTGCGGGTTGCCCGTGCAAAGGTCCCGCGCCCGGTGGTCAGGCCTTGAGCGGATAGGCGCCGATGATCTTGAAGAAAGCGCAGAGTTCCCGCAACTCCGCCAGGGCTGCCGCCACATGCGGCTGGGACGGATGGCCGTCCAGGTCGATGTAAAAGTAATACTCCCACTGACCGGTGCGGGCCGGCCGGGATTCGAGCCTTGTCATGGACACGCCATGCTGCTTGAGCGGCACCAGCAGGTCATGCATCGCCCCGGGCCGGTTGTGCACCGACACGACGAGGCTGGTGCAGTCGCGGCCGCTGGCCGGCGGCATGTCCATCGTCTGCGGCAGCGTGATGATGGCAAAGCGGGTGCGGTTGTAGGCCTCGTCCTGCACCGCATGGGCCACGATGTGCAGGCCGAAGAGCGGCGCGGCGCGTTCGCTGGCGATCGCCGCCCACGCCGGGTTGGTGGCCGCCAGGCGGGCACCTTCGGCATTGCTGGAGACGGCGCGGCGCTCGGCGTTGGGCAGATGCTTGGACAGCCAGTTCTGGCACTGGGCCAGCGCCTGCGGATGGGCCAGCACGGCTTCCACGCCTTCGAGCGAGTTGTCCTTGCGCAGCAGGTTGTGGCGGATCAGCAGGCTGACTTCACCGACCTGATGGGTGGGCGTGTGCAGGAAGAGGTCGAGCGAGCGGGTGACGACGCCCTCGGTCATGTTCTCGACGCCGACGACGCCATACTGCGCGCTGCCGGAGGCGGTGGCGTGAAAGACCTCGTCAAAGCTGTTGCAGTAGATGAGGTCGGCCGCGCCGCCGAAGTATTCGATGGCGGCCTGCTCGCAGAAGGTGCCGAAGGGACCCAGCACGGCCACCCGCTGCGGCGACTCCAGCGCCAGGCAGGCGGACATGATCTCGCGCCAGATGGCTGCCACATGTTCGCTCTTGAGCGGACCGGGATTGGCCGCCTTGATCTTGGCGATGACCTGCGCGACGCGGTCGGGCCGGAAGAAGGGGGTGCCGTCGCGGCGCTTGATTTCGCCGACCTGCTCGGCCACGTGGGCGCGCTGGTTCAGCAGGGTCAGCAGCTGGCTGTCCAGCGCATCGATCTGGTCACGCAGCACCAGCAGCTCAGGGCTGGCGACAGGTGTCGGCAGGGAAGAAGGGTCGGCGGCATCAGCCATGTTGGGTCTCGAAGTCCTTGAGGTAGCTCACCAGAGCCTGGACACCCTCCAGCGGCATCGCGTTGTAGATCGATGCCCGCATGCCGCCCACCGACTTGTGGCCTTTGAGTTGCAGCAGCCCGCGCGCCTTGGCACCCGCCAGGAAGTCGTCGTTCAGACGTTCGTCGCGCAGGAAGAATGGAATGTTCATCCGCGAGCGCGCTTCCGGCGCCACGCGGTTGGTGAACATCGACGAGCCGTCCAGCGCCTGGTAGAGCAGGGTGGCCTTGTCGATGTTGCGTTGTTCAATCGCTGCCAGTCCGGTCTTGCCGGCGTACTGGAAGCGGCGGATCCACTGGAACACCAGGCCGGCGACATAGATCGCGAAGGTCGGCGGGGTGTTGAACATGGAGTTGTTGTCTGCCACCGTCTGGTAGTTGAAGGCCGACGGGCAGATGGGCAGCGCACGGCCGAGCAGGTCGTCGCGGATGACGACCAGGGTCAGGCCGGCGGGGCCGATGTTCTTTTGCGCGCCACCGAAGGCCAGGCCCACCCGGGACCAGTCCATCGAACGCGACAGGATGTGGGAGGAGCAATCCACCACCAGCGGGGCGTCGCTGCCCAGCGCCTTCAGGTCGGGCAGCTGCTGGAATTCCAGCCCGTCGATGGTCTCGTTGCTGCAGACATGCACGTAGGACGCATCCGGGCGCAGCTGCCAGGTGGATGCGGCGGGCAGCGATTCATAACGGCCCTCCGGCGTCGCGCTGTCAGCGGCGATCCTGACGTCCGCATAACGCCGCGCCTCGGCGGCGCTCTTGCGGGACCAGACGCCCGTCTGCACCACGTCCACCGCGCCACCGCGGGAAAGGTTCATCGGCACGATGGCGTTGGCACCCAGCCCGCCCCCCTGCATGAACAGGATGTGGAAATTCGACGGGATCTGCAGCAGCTCGCGCAGGTCGCGCAGCGCCGCCTCGTGGATCGCGCCGAATTCCTTGCCGCGGTGACTCATCTCCATCACCGACATGCCGCTGCCCTGCCAGTCCAGCATCTCCGCGGCCACCTGGGTCAGCACCTCTTCAGGCACTGCCGCGGGACCGGCGGAAAAATTGAAAGGGCGTGGGGTCGCGGTCATGGAGGCGTGCCTTACTTCTTGGGCGACGAAGCCGGAGCGGCCGTCTTGCCGGCCGGGGCCTTGGCGCCAGCGCCGGAAGCGCCGGTGGGGGCGTCCAGACCCAGCTGCTTGGCAATGTTGGTCTGCAGGGCGTTGAACTTCTCGTCCAGGGCCTTGCCGTTGTCGTCGATCAGGCGCTTGGTGTAGGCGGCTTGCAGTTCCGGCGCCACGTCAGCGAACTTCTTGCTGACCGGCGATTCCAGCCAGGCCACCAACTGCTTCAGCTCGTCTTCGGTGAACTTCTCGTCCAGGGTCTGGCCGATGGTCGAGGCCTGGATGGCCTTGCCCTTTTCGACCAGCGCCGGGGCGTTGTCGTCCATGAACTTGCGCAGCGTCTGGTCGATCGACTTGGCGGTCGCGTCGCGCTTGGCTTCCGGCAGGTTGCGGATGGCGGGGATCAGCTTCTGGGCCAGGTCATTCACCGGGCGGTTCAGCACGCTCACCGTCAGCTGCTCGATGGCAGGCTGCTGCAGCTTGAGCACGCGACCGATCAGTTCCTTCTTGGCCGGGGAGCTGTCGGCCTTTTGAGCGAAGGCCAGGGGAGACATCATCAGGGCGGCCGCAAGGGCACCCACTTGGACATGCTTGAGCAACAAGGTCATTCCTTCGCGTCAGGTTCGGAAGTGGGGCCGGTGGCGACATTGCCATCGGTCGAGGAAGTCGGTTGGGTCGGGTCGGCGCCTTCGACACCGTCGCCGGCGTTTTCAACGGCGTCGTTCTCCACGATGCGCTGCAGGCCGGAGAGCTTGGCGCCTTCGTCCAGTGCGATCAGGGTCACGCCCTGCGTGGCGCGGCCCAGTTCCCGGATCTCCGCCACACGGGTGCGCACCAGCACGCCGGTGTCGGTGATCAGCATGATCTCATCTTCGGGTCGCACCAGCGTCGCGGCCACCACGCGGCCATTGCGCTCGCTCTGCTGGATCGCAATCATGCCCTTGGTGCCACGGCCGTGGCGGGTGTATTCGGCGATGTTGGTGCGCTTGCCGTAACCGTTTTCGGTCGCGGTCAGCACGCTCTGGCTTTCGTCTTCGGCCACCAGCATGGCGATCAGGCGCTGATCGGGTTCCAGCATCATGCCGCGCACGCCGCGGGCCTGACGGCCCATCGGACGCACGTCGTCTTCATCGAAGCGCACGGCCTTGCCGCCGTCGGAGAACAGCATCACGTCATGCTGACCGTCGGTGAGGGCGGCGCCGATGAGGTAGTCCCCGTCGTCCAGGTCGACCGCAATGATGCCGGCCTTGCGCGGGTTGCTGAAGTCCTTCAGCGACGTCTTCTTCACCGTGCCCAGGGCGGTGGCGAAGAAGATGAAGTGGTCTTCGGGGAAGGTGCGGAATTCACCGGTCAGCGGCAGGATGACGTTGATCTTCTCTTCCGGCTGCAGCGGGAACATGTTGACGATGGGCTTGCCGCGCGAATTGCGCGAGCCCTGCGGCACTTCCCAGACCTTCAGCCAGTACACCCGGCCCCGGTTGCTGAAGCACAGCATCCAGTCGTGGGTGTTGGCGATGAAGAGCTGGTCGATCCAGTCGTCTTCCTTCGTGGCGGTGGCCTGCTTGCCGCGGCCGCCACGGCGCTGCGCGCGGTATTCACTCAGCGCCTGGCTCTTGATGTAGCCGGTGTGCGAGAGCGTCACCACCATGTCGGTGGGGGTGATCAGGTCTTCGGTGCCCAGTTCCTGGGCGTTGTGCTCGATCACGCTGCGGCGGGCGCCCAGCTTGGTCTGGCCGAATTCCTGACGCACCGCGACCAGCTCGTCGCTGATGATGGTGGTCACGCGGGCCGGCGTGGCCAGGATGTCCAGCAGGTCGGCGATCTGGGCCATGACGTCGCGGTATTCGCCGACGATCTTGTCCTGCTCCAGGCCGGTCAGGCGCTGCAGACGCATCTGCAGGATTTCGCCTGCCTGGTCGTCGGAGAGGCGGTAGAGGCCGTCCGACTGCATGCCGTATTGCAGCGGCAGGCCTTCCGGACGGTAGGCGTTGGAGCCGCCGGCGGTGTCCCCGGCGGCGCGGGTGAGCATCTCGCGCACCAGCGACGAGTCCCAGGAGCGCGCCATCAGCTCGGTCTTGGCCACCGGCGGGGTGGGGGACTCGCGGATGATGCGGATGAACTCGTCGATGTTGGCCAGGGCGACGGCCAGGCCTTCGAGCACGTGACCCCGCTCGCGGGCCTTGCGCAGTTCGAAGATGGTGCGGCGGGTGACGACTTCGCGGCGGTGCTCCAGGAAGACCGTGATCAGGTCCTTCAGGTTGCACAGCTTGGGCTGGCCGTCGATCAGCGCCACCATGTTGATGCCGAAACTGTCCTGCAGCTGCGTCTGCTTGTACAGGTTGTTCAGCACCACTTCGGGCACTTCACCGCGCTTGAGTTCGATCACCACCCGCATGCCGGACTTGTCCGACTCGTCCTGGATGTGGCTGATGCCTTCGATCTTCTTTTCCTGGACCAGCTCGGCGACGCGCTCCAGCAGCGTCTTCTTGTTCACTTGATACGGGATCTCGTCAACGATGATCGCCTGGCGCTGGCCGCGGTCGATGTCCTCGAAGTGGACCTTCGCCCGCATCACCACCTTGCCGCGGCCGGTGCGATAGCCTTCCCGCACGCCGCTCAGGCCGTAGATGATGCCGGCGGTGGGGAAGTCAGGCGCGGGGATGATCTCCATCAATTCTTCGATGGAGCATTCCGGGTTTTTCAGCGCATGCAGGCAGGCGTCCACCACCTCATTGAGGTTGTGCGGCGGAATATTGGTGGCCATGCCCACCGCAATACCCGACGAACCGTTGACCAGCAGGTTGGGCAACCGGTTGGGCAAAACCAGCGGTTCCTTTTCGCTGCCGTCGTAGTTGGGGCCGTAATCGACAGTTTCCTTGTCGATATCGGCCAGCATTTCGTGGGCGATTTTGGACAGGCGGATTTCGGTGTAACGCATGGCGGCGGCGTTGTCGCCGTCCACCGAGCCGAAATTGCCCTGACCGTCCACCAGCATGTGGCGCAGGGAGAAATCCTGAGCCAGACGAACGATGGTGTCATACACCGCGCTGTCACCGTGCGGGTGGTATTTACCAATCACGTCGCCCACGATACGGGCTGACTTCTTATAGGGACGGTTCCAGTCGTTGTTGAGCTCGTGCATCGCGAAGAGCACGCGCCGATGCACTGGCTTGAGGCCGTCACGCGCGTCGGGGAGGGCGCGTCCCACGATCACGCTCATCGCGTAATCGAGGTAGGAGCGGCGCATCTCCTCTTCGAGGCTGATCGGCAGGGTTTCCTTGGCGAACTGGGTCATGCGCGGCAGGCCGCGCGCGTGCGAGCGCCGGCCTCTGGATTGAGCAGAAGAGAGACATTCTAAATGCCCGCGCTTGTCGTACCTGCGCAACAGCTTTGCGCCCGAGGGCGGTGCACCCGGCGAGAATGAAATCGACCTGTTGCCCTATGGCACAATCGGTCGGTCCCTAGGAGAAACCCTCGGTCTTGTGCAGTAGTACGCGCGGTCCCTGGTTGCTCTTGAGGTTTTTAGTTCCGACATTGGACATTTCGCAGGGCAACTGCGGCTTTCCTTGAGAGGAGAATCATGAAGAAACTGAACCGCGTGGCGTCGCTCTTCGCTGTCGCTGCTTTGGCCACCTCCGGTGCAATGGCCCAGACCGTGGACAACTGGCGTGCAACAGACGGCACCGTTTGGAAGAACGGCACGAACGAGCTGTGCTGGCGCGATGCCTTTTGGACCCCGGCCACGGCCGCCAAGGAATGCGACGGCGCGCTGAAGCCTGCCGTGGCGCCTGCTGTGGCACCGGCTCCCGCTCCGGCTCCGGCTGCTGCCCCGACCCCGGCTCCGGCCCCGATCGTGGTCCCGCCGAAGCCCACCAGCGAAAAGGTCACCTACGCTGCTGACGCCTTCTTCGACTTCGACAAGTCGGTCCTGAAGCCGGATGCCAAGACCGCTCTGGACGACCTGGTCGGCAAGACCGGCGACATCAACCTCGAAGTGATCATTGCCGTCGGCCACACCGACAGCGTTGGTTCCGACGAGTACAACCAGAAGCTGTCGGTTCGCCGCGCTGAAGCCGTCAAGGCCTATCTGGTGAGCAAGGGTCTGGAAAAGAACCGCGTGTACACCGAAGGCAAGGGCGAGAAGCAGCCTGTGGCTGACAACGCCACCGCCGAAGGCCGCGCCAAGAACCGCCGCGTCGAAATCGAAGTGGTCGGTACCCGCGCCGTCAAGTAATCGTGCCTCACGCATCGGGCTGACAACAGCCCGTTGCTGAAACGATCAGAACCCCGCATGCCGAAAGGCCTGCGGGGTTTTTTCTTCGTCTACCATTGCGCTCCATGGCCAACGTCGATGCAAACGAACTCGCGAAATTCAGCGAGCTGGCCCACCGCTGGTGGGATACCGAAAGTGAATTCAAACCCCTGCACCGGATCAATCCGCTGCGATTGAACTGGATCGATGGCTACAGCCCATTGGCCGGCAAACGCGTGCTGGATGTGGGATGCGGGGGCGGCATCCTGGCAGATGCGATGGCCCGCAAGGGCGCGAATGTGCTGGGCATCGACCTGGCGGTGAAGTCCCTGCGGGTGGCCGAACTGCACGCCATGGAGGCGGGCACCGAGAACGTCGCGTATCAGGAGATCGCGGTGGAAGATCTCGCGGCGCAGCGCCCGGGTGAATTCGACGTGGTCACCTGCATGGAAATGCTGGAGCACGTGCCGGATCCCGCGTCGGTCGTCACGGCGCTGGGGCGTCTGGTGAAGCCTGGCGGCTGGGTGTTTCTCTCCACGCTGAACCGCAACGCCAAGTCATTTCTGATGGCGATCGTCGGCGCGGAATATGTGCTGCGCCTGCTGCCCGCCGGCACCCATGAATATGGCCGCTTCATCAAGCCTTCGGAGCTGGGGCAGATGTGCCGCGATGCCGGACTGGAACCGCAAGGCGCCAAGGGGTTGACCTTCAATCCGCTGACGCAGCGCTACAAGCTGGGCAGCGACACGGATGTGAACTACCTGCTGGCCTGCCGTCGGCCGGGTTGAGGGTCGCACCTCGCGACCTTGGATGGGGGCCAGGTCATGCCGGCCTACGGATTGAAGGGTTATTCGCCTGTCCCCTGTCGAGGGGGCGGTGCGCTGGAGTGCATGTGTTGAGCGGAAAGGAAGCGGTGAGGTCGGTGCGCGCGGTGCTGTTTGATCTGGACGGCACGCTGGTGGACAGTGCGCCTGACCTCGCTGGCGCCACCAACGACATGCTCGCGGCGCGCGGGCTGCCCGAAGTGCCGTTCGAGCGGCTGCGTCCGATGGTGGGCGCGGGCGCCCGCGGCATGATGGGCGTGGCCTTTGGCGTGACGCCTCAGGACGAGGCCTTCCCGGCGCTACGCACCGAATTCTTTGATCGTTACGAGGCGCGGCTGCTGCAGGCCACGCATCCGTTCGACGGGGTGGCCGATCTGCTGACGGGTCTGTCGGCGGCGGGCCTTCGCTGGGGCATCGTCACCAACAAGATCGAGCGCTTTGCGCTGCCACTGGCGCGCGGCATGGGCTGGGAAGGTGTGGCGTCCGCCCTGATCGGAGGCGACACCACGGCGCACAGCAAACCGCATCCGGCACCGCTGCTGGAGGCTGCGAAGCGCAGCGGCGTCGAGCCCCATCACTGCATCTATGTCGGTGACGACGCGCGCGACATCCAGGCCGGCAAGGCGGCCGGCATGCCGACGGTGGCGGTCCGCTGGGGCTACCTGGGGCAGGGCGAGCCCATCGAGGCGTGGGGGGCGGATGTGATCTTCGACCGACCCGCCGAGCTGCTGAACTGGCTGAGGATGCGCCGGGCCTGAGACACCGAGTCGCTCGGGGCCTGCTGGCCTGCAGGAGCCGGGGGGTGCGTGTATACTGGTGGCACGCTTTCATAGGGGGCGACCTGGTTTCGACGTGGGTTCTGATGCGTCGCAGGGCATGCCGAGGGCCAGTATCCTCGTAAATCCACCTGGAAACAAAGTAACTGCAAACGACTCACAGTTCGCAGCCGCAGCTTAATTGCAGCGGCCCTCTCAACGGTTGGCCTATGGGCCGGGTCTGAGCCGCAAGGCGAAGATTGAGAGGTTAATTTCATAGGCTGGCTTGTGCCCGGGCACCTTGGGTATGAGCGAGATTTAGGGTGCTGGCTGGTGAGGTAGCGTGCTGCTGCGCGACCTGACTGGCGAGATCCAAAACAGACAGCTACGCATGTAGAACTGTACGTGGACGGCTTGCGGACGGGGGTTCAATTCCCCCCGCCTCCACCAACTCTTCAATCAGTGAGTGCAATGACGCTCACTGGTCGATCGAAGGCCTGAATCTCAGCGATTCAGGCCTTTTTCTTTTCCAAGCCCTATCATCGGCACGCCTTTTGCCTTGCGTGCCCCCATGGGTTCTGATCCCCGCCCTTATCGCCACTATTTCGCCTGCGAGCACTGCGACACGCTGTATCGCCGGCCGCATCTCTCCGGCCATGAGGTGGCGCGCTGTGAGGTCTGTGGCGCGGTGCTGCTGCGCGCGAACCGGCTGAGCCTGGATCAGTGGCTGGCGCTCACCGTGGCCGCCGCCATCACCTTCCTCATCGCCAACCTGCGCCCGGTCGTCCTGATCAATTTCCAGGGCGCCCACAACGAGGCCACCGTCTGGGGCGCGATCATCGCGCTGGCGCAGCGTCCCACCGCGCCCATCGCCGTACCCATGGCGCTCACGCTCATCATCGTGCCGCTGTTGCAGATCAGCGCGCTGCTCTGGGTGCTCGGTCACGCGCGCGCCGGTCAGCGTCCTCCTGCGTTTGAACTGATGATGCGCCTGCTGGTGGGCCTGCGCCCCTGGAGCATGGTGGAGGTCTGCCTGCTGGGCATCCTGGTGTCGATGATCAAACTCTCCGACGTCGTCTCCGTGACGCTGGGCGCCGGCACCTGGGCCATGGGGGTGCTGACCATTCTGTTGGCGGTCATTGCGAGCCGGGACATGCATTGGCTGTGGGACCTGGTGGACGAGCCCGCACTCGCGCGTGAAGAAGGCCTGGCCGACGACGGCGCGGCCGCAGGAGGCCGCCTTGGCTGAGCCGCCGACCACCCAGGTCCATCGCCCGCGCGCCCACGAGCTGGGCCTCATCGGCTGCCACAGCTGTGGGCAGGTCAGCACCCGCCGCGGCATGTTCGATTCGCAGGCCTGCCCCAGGTGCGGCGCGCCCATGCATCACCGCAAGCCCAACAGCATCATCCGCGCCTGGGCGCTGCTGATCGCCGCCCTGATCCTCTATGTGCCGGCCAACCTCTATCCGGTGATGTTCACCCAGATGCTGGGCCAGCGTTCCGAGAGCACCATCATGAACGGCGTGATCGAGTTCTGGCGCTCAGGCGCCTGGGACATTGCGCTCATCATCTTCATCGCCAGCGTTGCCGTGCCGTGCACCAAGTTCGTCGCCATGGCGGTGCTGCTCGTCACGACGCAGCGGCGCAGCACCTGGGCCCAGGCCGAGCGCAGCCGCCTCTACCGCTTCGTGGAGCTGATCGGTTATTGGTCGATGCTGGACGTCGTCGTCGTTGCCCTGGTGGCCGCGCTGGTCAAATTCCGCCAGCTCAGCGACATCGAGCCCCGCATCGGCATCCTCTTCTTCGGCATGGTCGTGATTCTGACCATGCTCTCCGCCATGAGCTTCGACCCTCGCCTGATCTGGGACGCCGAGACAACGAATGAATCCTCCCGCTGACGACCCCACACCGCCGCCTCCCCCGCAGCAGCCGCCGCGGCCGCAGCCGCCATCGGAGGCCTCTCCGGCGCGTGCATCAGGAACCCCGCCGGACGCTCCGGTGTCGCCCGGGCCCGACCCGCTGGACGTGCCCCGGGTGAGCACACCCGCGGTGCGGCGACGGCGTGGCGTCTCGCTGGTTTGGATCGTGCCGGCCGTGGCCGCCATCGTGGCCCTGTCCATCTTCGCGAGAAGCTGGAGCAATGAAGGTCCGGAGATTGTCATCAGCTTCCAGACCGCCGCCGGCCTGGAGGCCGGCAAGACCCCGGTCAAATACAAGGACGTGACCGTCGGCAGCGTGCGCGACATCACGCTCAGCCCCGACCGCACCCACGTGCTGGCCACCGTCAAGCTGACGCACAGCGCCGCCGGCCTGGCACGCACCGATTCGCGCTTCTGGGTGGTGCGGCCCCGCATCGGCGCGGGCGGTGTGTCTGGCGTGGACACCTTGCTCTCCGGCGCCTACATCGGCGTGGACACCGGCAAGTCCGAAGAACCTCAGCACGACTTCAAGGGGCTGGAAGAACCGCCCGCTGTCATCAACGGCATGCCGGGCAAAACCTTCATGCTGCGTGCGACCGACCTGGGCTCGCTGGACATCGGATCGCCCGTCTATTTCAGGCGCGTGCAGGTGGGCCGTGTGGCGACCTACAAGCTCAATGAGCGGGGCACCGGCGTCGATCTGCAGATCTTTGTGGACGCCCCGTACGACCGCTTCGTCAACAGCAACACCCGGTTCTGGAACGCCAGCGGCCTGGACATCTCGCTGGGCGCCGACGGGTTGAAGCTCAATACGCAGTCGGTGGCGACCATCGTGGCCGGCGGCATTGCCTTCGCCACGCCGATGGACGATCCGAACCCGCTGAGCGCGGCGCGTACCACCTACATGCTGGCCAATGACGAGCAGACGGCGATGGCGCGGGCGGATGGTCCGCCTCAATATGCGCGATTCCGTTTCGATCAGTCCCTGCGGGGGCTGACGGTCGGCGCGCCGGTGGAGTTCCTGGGCCTGAACATCGGCCGCGTGACCGGCGTCACGCTGGATTTCGACCCGGTGCGCAAGCGCTTTCCTGCGGTTGTCAGTGCGGAGATCTTCCCGCACCGTCTGGACGCGGCCATGCAGCATGTGCCGGTGAAGGAGGGTGATCCGGAATCGGTGACGATGCAGTTCGTGAAGAACCTCGTCGAGAACGGCCTGCGCGCCGAGGCCCGCACCAGCAACCTGCTGACCGGGCAGCGCTACATCTCGCTCGAGTTCTATCCCGGTCAGCCGAAGATGACGATGGCGCTGCAGAGCCCTCTGCAGATTCCGACCATCGACAAGAAGGTGGATCAGATTCCCGAGCAGGTGGTGCACATTCTCGACAAGATCGAGAAGCTGCCGATGGAGCAGGTGGCCAACAACCTGAACAACAGCCTGCTGGAGCTCAACGGCACCTTGGTCACTTTCCATCAGACGCTCAACCAAGTGAACGGCCAGGTGCTGCCCGAAGCGACCGCAACCTTCCAGCAGGCGCAGCGCACCCTCAGTGCGGTCGGCGGCGCGGTGGGCGAAGACTCCCATCTGCAGCAGGACCTTTCCGCGACGCTGCGGGAGGTCGAGCGCTCGGCGCGGTCGCTGCGCAGTTTGACCGACATGCTGTCGCGCCATCCCGAATCGCTGATCCGCGGGCGTCCGGCGGATGGGCCTTTGCCGACATCCTCGATGTCTCCGGCCAGTGCGGCCGTCCCCGCACCGCAGCGTCCCGCCACAGCTCAGGAGGCCCGGCAGCCATGACCGCTTTGTTCAATGCTTTGGGACGACGCGAGAAGCGCGCGGTGCTGATGGGCGCCCTCGGCGCCGCATCGCTGCTGACGGCGTGCGGCTCGCCCCCCGTGACGTCCTACTACACGCTGACGCCGCCGCCGAAGCCGCTCAATGAACCCGGGATCACAGGCTCCGGCGTGAGTGGCACGACGACGGCGAGCCCCGCCACGAGGCCTGCCACGGCAAGCACGGCAGGCACGGCAAGCACCGCAAGCACGGCCGGCGTGGCGCCCTCCAATGCGACAGGCTCAGCGTCTGCCGCGTCTGCCGCGTCTGCCGGCCCTGCTGGCCCTGCTGGCCCAGCCTGGTGGATCGACGTGATGCCGGTCGGCCTTCCGGAATCGCTGGACCAGCCGCAGCTCGTCATCCGCAAGAGCGACAGCGCAGTGGTGGTGCTGGAGCAGGCGCGCTGGTCGTCGCCGCTGAGTCAGGAACTGCGGGGGGCTTTGTCCGCGCAGTTGTCCCGCCGGCTCGGCACCCAGGACGTGAATGGACTGAGCGCGCCCGCTGGCCGAGATGTGCTGCGCATCAAGGTGCAGATACGCCGGTTTGAAGCGTGGCCCGGCGAGCAGGTGCATCTGGCGGCGGACTGGACCATCGTGCAGTCCACCCACCAGGAGCGCCGCGTCAGCTGCCACACCGAGCTCAGTCAGCCGGCGGGCGCCGATGTCGGCGCGGTGGTGCAGGCGCAGCAGCGTCTGGTGGCGTCCCTGAGTGATGCAGTGGCCGCGGTGGCGGCACGCTGGCCGCAGGCAAGCTGCAGCGCGGGGTGAGCAGTGACCCAGCGCCTTGAAGCGCCGGGCCTGCTGCTCTCCGGAATGCCCCACTGCACCGCCGCACCAAAACCCATGGACCTGCGGTACTGCGGCACTCGCCCGCTGCCTTAGGGCAGCGAGTTCAACGACGACCGCACGCCCTTGGAGAAGGTCGAGCCGTCATGCCGGTCCCAGTTGATGGACCAGGTCATCACCCCGCGCAGCGTCGGATAGGCCACCGGCGGCTTGATGGCGCCGCACTGCGTCAACCGGGTCAGGCAATTCAACGCCGCGTTGATCGTCGCCAGGCTTGCCTGTCCGCTGTTGGCGGAGGAGGGCCCTGACGGCAGACCGAAGGCCACCTGATCCGGCCGCAAGCCACGGAACACATAGGGCCCAGTGCCATTGTTGGTGGTGAAGCCCTCGATCAGCATGCGGCTGGTCGCCACCAGCATGTCGGCGCTGCCTTCTGCCAATCCATTGGTGGCGTAGGGGGTGTAGACCGCGCCGTTGTTGTAGTACTGGACGTGCAGGACGTTCAGCTCGTCGCGCAGGCCGTCGATGATCGGCAGATACGCGCCCCAGATGCCGCCATAGGCCACGTAGCCGCCCTGCACGTAGGGATGCTCGGGCGCCATCGACAGGTAGAAGCCGCTGCCGATGCGGGCCTTGAGCTGCTTCACCGCGGTCACGAGGTTGGTCTGTACCGCAGCCCCGGAGGTGACGCCGGCGCCGCTTTCGAGGTCGATGTCGATGCCGTCGAAACCGTAGCGCCGCATGATGGCTTCCACGCTGGTCACGAAGTTGCTGACCTGTGTGGCGTTGTTCAGCGTCACCGTGCCGTTCTGGCCGCCGAAGGACAGCACCACCTTCTTGCCTTTGGCCCGTGCGGCCGCGACATCCGCGATGAAGCGGGCCTCGCCGCCAGCGCCGCTGTCCAGGTTGAAGGCGATGTTGCCGTTGCCCGCGTCGTCGGCGAATGCCACAACGATGACGTCATAGTCGGCCGACACCTCGCTGATGGGGAAGGTCGGGCCCGAGGGGTTGGTGAAGTTGTGCCAGTAGCCGATCAACTGATGGGCGCCCGGGGCAGGGGCCGGACCGGGAGCAGGCGCCGGCGTGGGGGCCGGTGAAGGTGCCGGCGACGGTGATGGTGATGGTGAGGGCGATGGCGATGGCGATGGCGATGGCGATGGCGATGGCGACGGGCCTGGTGCCGGCGCGCCGCTGTAGATCGTCCATGGCTGGCCGGAGCCGCTCGGGCCGTTGTGGGTGGACGGCCGGTCGCCCTGGGTCCACCAGTTGGCGCGATACAGCACGCCGCCCTCGCTCACGATGGCGCCGCCCGGATAAGCGGTGGTGGCACTCCAGGTGCCATTGGGTGCAGGGGCGGGTGCAGGGGAAGGCGAGGGGCTTGGCACCGGCGTCGGCGTCGGCGCCGGCGACGGAGACGGAGACGGAGACGGAGTGGGCGAGGGACTGCCCGTCGCCGGTCCGACCAGCGTCCACAACGACGCATTCGTCGGATTCCAGCCGGTGCTGCTGTAGTCGGTCTGGTTGACGTTGGCCCGGTAGAGCTGACCGTTGTAGCTCACCACCGTGCCAGCGGTGTAGTAGGTGTCCGGTTTCCAGGCCGCCGTCTGTGCGGCCACCTGCAGGCTGAATGCGGCGGCGCTGACGGCAACCAGTGCGCGCAGCGGGTGGGCCAGGCCGCGAGCGGGGCGTGAAAGGGAACGTCGGTGCGGGGTCATGGGCAGTTCCAGAGTTGAAGTCCAGCGAGGTGGCGCAGCCACCCGGAAAGTCGCTGAATGCGCTTGCATCGAGCGACACCGTCGTCGGTGGAATCAAACTGGTATTACGAAAAATTGATTGAAGACCACCGCTTGGATACCACTTTCGGGAATTGGGTGAAAAAGGTCGCGAGGGGAAACCCTGAGTCGTGGTGACAAAACGTGGTGACACACGAAGCTCGAATCGCCGCCCTTCAGCGCCACCACGCGTGCACCTCCGGCGTGGCGCTTCGTCCTACATCAAAGCCCGGTGAAGACCCGCAGCCGGCGAGTGCCCCGATGGATAACGTTGGACTCAACACAGGAGCACATACATGGACAAAGCCCTCGCCCCCTTCAGCAAGTCGCAAGCCGTTCACATGGCCGGCATTCCGGAGCAGGTGATCGATTCACTGCTGGATACCGATCTGCTGGATTCCAGCGCGGGCAACCGCTTCACCTTCCAGGATCTGGTGCTGCTGCATGCTGCGCGTCGTCTGCAGGATCAGGGCGTGGCGAGTGACCGCATCATTGCGGCGCTGGCCAATGTCCGCAGATCGCTGGTGCCGGCCGCTTATCAGGACAGCCTGCGCTTCAAGGGCAGCGCGAAACCGCATTGAGCCCCGCCGACTGACCTCCAACAGGGTTTTCCTCGCACACTGTTGCCGAATGCCGGCGCTGTGTGAGCCGCGACCGCAGACGACACTGCGACAATCGTCGGCCGCATTTAATGCAACGAGGAGTCAGGATCCATGCCCTACCCGGAGGTTGTCGAGGAGGTTGCGAGTCGATCGCAACTTCGACTGGCCATCGGGCTGTCGCTCCTGTTGCTGGCGTTCGTCGCCATCGTCTTCCCCCATGCCGCCCAGCCGCTGATCGTCTTGCCGCACGTCAGCGGCATGTATGGCGCCGCGATTGCAATGATCGATCTGGCGACCTTCTGGTTGCTGATTTCGGCCTCCCATCAACCCCGTTCTCATGCCGTGATCGCCGCCGCGTACCTGTACGGCGGCTTGATGGCGGTGCTGCACGTGCTGTGTTTTCCGGGCGCGGTGTTTATTGAGGGCGCGGTCATTGGCTCGTCCCATGCGGCGAGCCTCGTCTTCATCACCTGGCGGGCCGGTTTTCCGCTCTTCATCCTCTGGGCAGTGCTCGTCGAGGGCCTGCCGGAGCGCACCCAGAGCGCCGCAGCCAGCCGGATGCCCACATTCGTCGCTGTGCTCGCCGTCGCCGCCGTGTTTTTTGCGGCGCAGTGGACCGACGTCGCCGCGATGGACACTGCCGGCCCCCAGCAACGATTCAGTGCGTTCACCGTCTACGGGTCTTATATCGCGGCGATCATCGCGGTGGTGGCCATCGGCCTCATCTGGCTGCGCGAACTTCATCACCGGTCGATCTTTGTCTGGCTGATGTTTGTGCTGACCGCCGAGGCGGCCGGTGTCTGGCTCAGCACCTACAGCGGCGGACGCTACACGCTGGCTTGGTACACGACGCGGGTGGAAGGGTTGGTTGCCAGTGCCGTGCTGCTGCTGCTGCTGGCTCAGCATTTCCGGCGCCTGCAACGGCACCTGGCGGAGACAGTCGGTGTGCTCAAGGCCCGCACCGATGACCTGCAGGCGGAAATCCATCGCCGTGAAAGTGCCGAGGCCAAACTCGCCCAGGCCAAGAAGATGGAAGCGGTGGGGCAATTGGGCGCGGGGCTGTCCCACGATCTGAACAACATCCTGCAGGTCATTACCGGGCGGCTGTCCATCCTGCACCGTCGTGCGGGTGCTCTGGCGGACGCCGACGTGGAAGTGATTCGGCGCAATGTCCGCAAGGCCGAAGCGATGACGCGGCAGCTGACGCTGTTGTCCGGCCGTCGGCGGATGAATGCCCAGCCGCTGCATCTGGCCACGGCGGTGACCGACATCGTTGATTCGGTACGGCCGCTGCTGGACGGACGTTATTCGGTGAAGCTGGATCTGGCGCCGGATCTTCCTGACCTGGCGCTGGATCCGCTGGAGCTGGAAATCGCGCTGACCAATCTGATGACGAATGCGCGCGACGCCATGCCGGACGGCGGCGTGATTGAGCTGCGTGCGAATGTGGATGCCACCCCGGACGGACCGTCCGCCGTGATGCTGACGGTGAAGGACCGCGGCGCCGGGATCCGGCCGGAGGTGATGGAGCGCATCTTCGAGCCCTTCTTCACCACCAAGGAGCCGGGCAAGGGCACCGGCCTGGGCCTGGCGCAGGTCTACGGTTTTGCCAAGGCCAGTGGGGGCCAGGTGGAGGTAGACAGCCGGCTGGGGCAGGGGACGCGGATGACGCTGGTGTTTCCGCTCGCTGCGGTGGCCATCGGCGCTGCAGCGAGCGGCGTGACCGAGGAGGGCGGCAGCGCAGCCGATGGGCAGGGCCGGAAGGCCCGCCCATCGGGTCTGGGTCCGGCGATGGCAGGCGCCGCGACCTCATCGCCGATCCAGGCCGGTGAAGTCATCCTGCTGGTCGACGACAACGACGACGTTCGCGACGCCTCGCAGCAGTTGCTGGCCGCCGGCGGCTTTGCGGTCCGCGCCGCGCAGGATGCGCATGAGGCGCTGCGGCTGATGGACGAAGGCCTGGTGCCGGATGTGCTGATCTCCGACATCGTGATGCCGGGTGGCGTCAACGGCGTGGAGCTGGCACGGCGGATCAAGGCACGCCGGCCGGATGTGCGGGTGGTGCTGGTGACCGGCTACAGCGACGTGGCTCAGAGCGCGAGCGAAGAAGGCTATCCGGTGGTCCGCAAGCCTTACGACCTGGCTTCGTTGCTCAGTGTGCTGGGACGAGGTTAAGGGGCGCGCGCCACCCGGCCTGCGCTGACGGGCACCAGGCACAGCAGTCCGGCCAGCAGCCAGAAAGCGGTGGAGAGTCCCACGCCCTGGGCGATGAAACCGATCAGCGCCGGGCCGAGCAGCACGCCGGCATAACCGGTGGTGGTTACCGCAGCCACCGCAAAGGCCGGTGGCATCGCGCTTTGCTGGCCGGCACGGCGGAACAGCACCGGCACCAGGTTGGAAGCGCCCAGGCCCACCATCACGAAGCCGACGGCGGCCAGTGCCGCCACCGGCGCGAGGATGACCACTGCCACCCCGAGCGCGCCGAGCAGACCGCCGGCGATCAGCGTGGTGCGGTCACCCAGCCGGGAGACCAGCGCATCGCCGGTGAAGCGGCCCACCGTCATCGCGACGGAGAACAGCATGAAACCGAGTCCGCCGTGGGCGGTGGAGACCAGATTCGTGCTGGTCATGAGCAGGGCGCTCCAATCCAGAACCGCGCCTTCAACCAGGAAGGTCACGCCGGCCAGTGCCGCCAGCAGCAGCACGATGCCGCGCGGCGCGACGAACAGTGGTCCGTGGCTGGCGCTGGCGGTGATGAGCAAATAGGGCCAGGCCATCAGCATGGCGGCCGCCATCAGCACTCCGCCCAGCAAGGTGGCGTGCAGTGGCTCGAAGTCCAGTGACAGCAGCAGCGTCATGAAACCCGCACCGGCGAAGCCACCCACGCTGTAGAGCGCATGAAACCCGGACATCAGCGGCCGGCGGCTCTGCTTTTCCACTTCCACCGCATTGACGTTCATCGCCACGTCCAGCGAGCCCAGGCACGCGCCAAAGACGGCCAGGGCCACACCCAGCGTGAGCGGCGTCGACAGGACGGACAGCAGCGGCAGCACCAGCGCCATGCCCAGGCCACTGGCGACGATCAGGGCCTTGGTGCCGTAGCGGGCGCTGATCATGCCGGCCATGACCATGGCCGAGACGGAGCCCAGTCCCAGGCACAGCAGCAGCGCGCCGAGTGCGCCTTCGTCAATGGCGAGGCGATGACGGGCGAAGGGCACCAGCGGCGCCCAGCAGGCCACGCCGAAACCGGCCACCAGAAAGGCCAGCCGGACGGCGAGGCGGTTTTCCGGACGGTCGTTGTGGGCGGCGTCGCTGCGCTCGCTCTCGGGCGGGATCGGGCCGGAAGCGGCGTGCGAAGAGCTGCCATCAGCGCCCGTGGGCCCGGCTTGGGAAGTGACGCTCATCAGAGAGACTCCGCCTGAAGGATGTGAAGACCGCCGTCGCGCAGCGGGCGAATCAGTCGGTCATCGGCGTCATGCTCGATCACCACGGTGTGCAGCTCGGACAGGGCCGCGAAGGGGTAGTGCACCGGCGCGCCGAGCTTGTCGCTGGAGAGCAGGGCGGTGCGCTGGCGGCTGCGGGCCACCAGGGTGCGTTTGAAGACGACTTCGTTGAAGTGGGTGGCCATGGCGCCGTCTTCGACAGTGAGGCCGCAGACGCCGACAAAGCAGCGGTCGATGCGCAGTTGCTGGAGGCTGTGCACCGCTGCCGCATCGACGCTGCCGCCCAGGTGCGGGTCGACCTGCCCGCCGATGAGCAGCAGCCGCAGGTCCTGACGCCGCAACGCGGCGGCGGCGACGTCCACGCCATTGGTGGCGATGGTGAGGTCGGCATCCTCCGGCAGATGTTCGATCATCGTGACGTGGGTGCTGCCGCTGTCGAGGAAGACCAGCTCGCCGGGTTGGACGAGTGCTGCGCCGGCGCGGGCGAGGGCGGTCTTGCGCTCGGGATGCTCATGCAGACGCGCCGTGATGGGGCGGTCGTGGCTGGGAATCGGGATGGCGCCCCCATAGACACGGCGGCACAGACCCTGCGCCGCCAGAGCGCGCAGATCACGGCGGATCGCGTCTTCCGACAGGGCGAATTCAGCCGCCAGCTCGGCTGCCACCACGGGCTGGCCGGCGGCGAGGCGGTCCGCAATGAGGTCACGGCGGGCGCGGGGAAGGTCGGGTGCAGTCATGGCATCAGGAGCGATTTACCGCTCTATGATGCCAGAGGATTCGCGTTTGTGCACGTTGTTGCACGATGTACGCGAGCGAGGAGCATGGCGATGCTCCCCCCAGTCACCTCACCCGACCTGACTGCAAGGGAGGCGACGAGACCGCCGCGCAACCGCTCGTCGCGGCCTTTTGCGCCGGCCTTCTGCGCCGGCCTTTTGCGGCGACCTCAGCAGCCACCTTGGCGGTCAGCCGGTTCGAGCCACCTGTAGGGAGCGGTGATCCACCTCGGCAAGCGTCACACGCGTCGACAACGCATTGAGCGCAATCGCGTTCATCAGCGGGCTCACCGTACTGCACGCATCCTTCAGCACCGTGATGGACCGGTAGTGATCTGCCTGACGGGACAGCGCCGTGTGGGTGACGCAGTTGTGGGTCATCATGCCGCACAGCACCAACGCATCGACGCCGAGCCGCTGCAAGGTCTCATGAAGTGGCGTGCGTTCGAAGCTGTCTGCAAATCGCTTCACGATGACCGGCGCATCCGGCGCTGCGGCGCGGACGGCGGGATGCAGCGCGGCGCCCTCGGTGCCTTCGTTGAAGAAGGGCGCGGTGCCGCGCGACGGGTCGGCGAGATGCTGCACGAGGACGACCGGCATCTGCAACTGGTGCGCCTGCGCGATGGCGCGCAGCACGGCGGCCAGCGCGGCGTCGGTATCGGCCAGCGGGAACGCTCCCTCAGGGAAGTAGTCGTTCTGCAGGTCGATCACGATCAAGGCCGGGCGGTTTGACGGTGGGGTCGCGGGAGATGTTGCTGACCCGGTGGCCGGGGCGGTGGGCGAGGCAGTGGTTTGGGCGGTGACGTGGGCGGTGGCACTCATGGAAGAACTCCTGGTGAGAACATGACCGCATTCTTCGCAGCTGGAGCCTTCGCGGCCAGTGGCCCGAATTCCGTTCACCGGTAAGATCGGGCCAATATGGGCAGGATCGATCCTGCCAAGGACCGTCGCGCATGAGTTCATCACCTTCTGTCCAGGCGCGCATCCGCGTGGCCGTCATTGCCTTCGACGGCATCAGTCCCTTTCATCTCGCCATTCCCGGCGTGGTGTTTGGGGAATCACTCACGGACGCCAATCCGTTTGAGCTGCGACTGCTGCGGGCTGACCCAGAACCCTTGCGCACCCGCGCGGGCTACAGCATCACCGGCCTGAAGTCGCTGAATGCGCTCAAGGACATCGACATCGTCGTGGTGCCGAGCTGGCGTGATGTCGATGAGCGACCGCCGGAACGCCTGCTTCGGGCGCTGCGCAAAGCCCATGCCGACGGCGCCTATGTCGTGGGCCTGTGTCTGGGCGCTCATGTGCTGGCCGAGGCGGGGCTGCTGGAGGGCCGCACGGCCACGACCCATTGGCAATATGCGCAGGACATGGCGGCGCGTTTTCCGGCCGTCACGGTGAATGCCGATGTGCTGTATATCGAGAGCGATCGCGTCATGACGTCCGCCGGCACCGCAGCCGGGCTGGATGCCTGCCTGCAGATCGTGCGCCAGCGTCTGGGGAGCGACCGGGCCAATCAGGCGGCGCGGCGGCTGGTGATTCCGCCGCACCGGGAAGGCGGGCAGGCGCAGTTCATCGAGCAGCCGGTGCCAGCCAGAGAGGGCGGGAGCCGTTTGACGGGTCTGTTCGACTCGGTGCGCTCACGCCTGCACGAGGCTCACGATGTGGACAGCCTCGCGGCCGAGGCCTTCATGAGCCGCCGAAGCTTCACGCGGCAGTTCAAGGCGCTGACTGGAACGACGGTGCTCAAATGGCTGCTGACGGAACGGCTGCAGTTTGCGCAGCAACTGCTCGAGCGCAGTGACCGGTCCATCGAGGAGGTCGGCACGCTGGCGGGATTCGGCTCTGCCGAATCCCTGCGACTTCATTTCAGGCGGGCATTCCGGACCACCCCGACGGAGTGGCGACGGCGTTTCCGCCATCAACCCGCTCAGAGCTTGTAGTTCAGCGTCACGGCGGCATTGCGCGGGGCGCCATAGATGGCACCGTAGGCGATGCCCCGCAGGTACTTCTTGTCCAGCAAGTTGTTGACGTTCAGACGGATCGACGTCTTGTCGTTCAGGTCATAGCTCGCGAAGGCGTCTGCGACCATGTAGGCCCCTTGCGTCGCATTCGGTCCTACAACGACCGACTGCCAGCGTCCGGCCACGCCCAGACGCAGACCCGGCACCGTGTCCATGCGGGTGTCAAACACGGCATTGATGGTGGTGCGCGGCACCCAGTTGTAGATGGCATTGCCATCCGGACCAGTCAGGATCAGCCGGGTGTAGCCGACGGTCATCTTGCTGTCGCGGCTCAGCCGGCCGGTCGCTTCGAATTCAAAGCCCTTGGACCGCACATCCTTCGGCACATAGAACGCCGTCTTGTCGGCCAGATCGCCCGCATAGGTGGCCAGGCCGAGCTGCTCGGCCTTGAAGAGCGCAAAGGTGGTCAGCAGCTGCTTGTTCAGCCACTCGGACTTCACCCCCACTTCCACGTTCTTGCCTTTGACCGGATCCAGGTAGTTCTTGTTGGCGTCCGTCTGGTCCTGGTTCTGGAAGATGGTGGAGTAGGACACATAGCCCATCACATCGGGTGTGAAGTCGTAGGTCAGGCCGGCGTAGGGGGTGGTCTTTTTGGTGTCCGGATAGTTGACGGCATTGGCGGCATTGCCATAAGCCGACGACCCTTCACGCTCCAGCTTGATCGCATTCACGCCCAGGATGGTTTTGAGGTTCTCCGACAGGGACAGTCGAACGACGCCGTACAGGCGGGTCAGCGTCTGTTCACCGCTGCGGTCGAAGGTCCGGGCGCCCCAGGTCGGCTCGGTATAGGCGTCGCCGCCATACGGGAAGGCGGGCAGTGGCAGATACATCTGAGCAGCCGGCGCAGCGAAGAGGTCGGTGCTGGTGGTCTGCGTGGAGCGGCTGATGCCGAACATCGTCGAATGGGCACGGCCCATGGCGTTGAACGCACCGCTGACGCTGAGGTCGAACAGGCGGTTGTTGGTCCTGGTGGACGCGTGATAGGGCCAGCCATACAGACCAGTGTTGTCGAGATTCAGCCCGCCGCCATTGGTGTAGGCATACAGCAGCTTGGTGTTCTCTTCGTTGTGGCGGAAGTTGGAGGTCGCCTTCAGCTCCCAGCCCTTGGCCAGCTCGTGGGTGTATTCAACGAATGCGCTTTGCGACTTCGTGTTCCAGTAGGTCCAATCGACCGAGGTGGAGGCGGACTGATCGAATTCGGCCTGGGTGCCGTCCACGCGCTTCACGATGAGCGATCCCCACATCGGCGAGTGCTGCTTCGAGTCGTTCAGCGAGACGCCGAAGGTCAGGGTGCCGGCCCGGCCAATCTGGCCATCGACCACGCCGTAAACGGTGGAGCGCTTGTCGTTCAGTGCACGCAGATAGGAATCCTTGTCCTCATGCACAACCACCAGTCGACCGGCCCAGCGGCCGTCTTGCGTCAGCACCTTGTTGTAGTCCAGCGCGCCGCGCAGCTGGCCCCACTGGCCGTAGGTCAGGTTCACTTCGCCGCCGTCCACATTGGTCGGACGCTTGCGGATGTAGTTGATGGTGCCGGAGGCATTGCCCACACCCGTCAGCATGCCGTTGGCGCCGCGGATCAGCTCGATGCGTTCGAACAGGTAGGTGTCCTGCTGGCCAACGACAGTGCCCCAGTCATTGGTCATGCCGACACCGTCGATCTGGGTGAGCTGCACTTCGAAGCCGCGCGAATTGAAGGTGGCGCGGTTGGTCTCGTACTGATCGACATTGACGCCGGTGGCCAGCTTCAGGGCGTCATTGGCACCGGTCAGGCCGAAGTTGGCCATGTCGTCCTTGTCCAGGGTGCTGATGGACTGCGGCGTGTCCTTGATGGCGATCGGCAGGCCGACCGCACCCTTGGACAGCCGCGTTTCGCGCTTGACCTGCACGTAAATCCGGTCCAGCGAGCCGTCCGCCGTGCGGGTGGCGGCGCCGCTGGCGCTGGTGCCAGTGCCTGCGGTGCTCGCTGTGGCAGCCGCGGCTGCGGCAGCGTTCGCAGTGGAGGGCGCGGGCTGGGCAGAGGCTGCCGCTTCCTGGGCGCGTGCGTCTCCCAATGCCAGGCAGGCAGCAAAGGCGCAGGCGGTCATGAGGAAGGGGTGCGTCATCGAGTTCTCCATGTAGAGGTGACACCACCGTCACCCAGCCGCGGAGTCTAGATCTAAATGCGAATAATTCTTAACCTACCAGTCTGAAGCGTGCGAATGGAGAAAATCCGTGTGGTTTTTCAGCAAGTTCAGCCGGTGAAGACCAGCGACAGCTGCTCAGGCGCCTGGGCGCGACGAGCGGGCGCCGCCTGGGGCTGTGGCTCGGTCGCTTTCAGGTAGTCCGCGAGGAAGCGGGCGGTTTCCGGCGAGCGGATCAGCTCCAGCGCCATGACGGCTTCCAGATCCGGCGGGGCCACGCTCATCACCTTGCTCAGCTGCAGGAAGCGCGCTTCCATTTCGAGGTAGTGACGCTCCACGGTCAGCTTGCGGCCGAACAGGCCCATGACCTGACCGACGCGCAGCACGTAGTTGTCCAGCAGCGCCACATCGGTCGCGCCCGACCACTTCCGCACGATGCCCGAGGCCGACTTCGGACCCAGGCCCGGCAGGGCCATCAGCCAGTCGCGCAGTTCCCGGCCCTGCAGGGTGGCCGGCACGTCGAAGATGGCGGGCAGAGTGATCGACAGGTACTTGGCCCGTTGTGCCGCGAGGCGATAGGTCACCTGCTGGTCGCCGACCGTCAGCGGCTCGCTCAGCCAGTCCAGGACCTGCGCTTCCGTCACACCGGCCTGTGCAAATGCACCCAGTCCGCGCAGCCGCTCGAAGGCGGCCTGGGCCACCGCAGCGGTCACGCCCTGACCGCCCAGCAGCCATGCGCCCACTTCTTCCGCCAGCGTGCGGCTGGAACGATAGATCGGTGTGTCCTGCTCCAGACGCCAGGTCAGCGCCCGCTGCAGCCAGTACGCCGCGGCGGGGAATTCATCGGCATGGCCCCAGCGCACGCCGGGCATCACTGGCTGGTCGGGGGCGGGGATTTCGCGCTGCAGGGAACCGTGTCGGGTCAGGATGGCAAGAATCTGGGTCATACGGAAATGCTCCGGGGAGCAACGGGATAGGTGTCGTGCAGCCATTGGGTGAACGCATGGCGTTCAGCCGGGTCCATGGCTCTCACTCGGTCTTGCAGGCGCTCCATGCGCCGTTTCAATGTCTGCCGTTCGCGAAAGTTGTCTCCGCGGTGGCGGCTGTCGTGTAGCTGGTCGGGTGGCTCGAAGTTGAACCACAAGGTCTCTGTCCTGACGTCGGTATGGGTCTTGGCTTGAAAGCTTCTCTGATTCCATCCGCCGAGCAGCTCGTCATACAGCGGATGGGCATATCCCGACACGATCACCGGACAGGGCAGCCTGGCCAGCAAGGAGAGCAGCTCCACATGGTCCTCGACCTGGTAGTCGCATCGATACACGCGGGGCTGACGTCGGGTCTCCGGGTGATAGGGCGGGTCCACATAGACCAGTTCGTCCCCCAGAAACGAATAGCGGGCGAGGAATTCCTCCGCCCGCCCGCATATCAGTTCAAGGTCTGGATACGCAGAGTCCGTGGGCGGATCGGCCGTCCGTGCGCGCCATTGGGCGACCACACGTTCATCGGCATCAATGCCGATGGAATGCTCGGCGGGCCGCTTGTTGCGCAGGACGGCACCGCCGCCCAGATGCGTCTCGATGTAGACGCGATGCGGCGGCATCAGGTTGATGATGTGCTGATAGGTTTTGCCCTTGCCGCCTGGATACTTCATGGGCTGAATCATCGTCAGAAATGACGATGATGTCAATGGGTGAGCGATGGGGGCGGGCACTGTCCAAGCGCTGTCCCGGGGATGAACCGGCGATGTCCCGTGGCATGCGGATTGCCAAGTTTGCACCCATGAACATCGATCACAACGAAGACAGCGACGTCCTTCTGGGTGTTGCATCGGGTCTGGCGGCTGGCCTGGTCGGCGCGCTGGTGATGACAGGCTTTCAGTCGGCGCTGGCGCGCGGCGGGGTCACTTCCGGCGTGAAGGGGTCTCCCTCCACCGAGAAGGCCGCCAACCGGGCGTCACGGCTGGTGACCGGGCGGCCGGTGCCGTACGGCCGGCGGGAAGCCGCAGGCGAGGCGGTGCACTACGCCACCGGTTCGCTGGTGGGCGGGCTGTACGGCGCCGCAGCGGAACTGCAGCCGGTGGTCACGGCCGGGCAGGGGGCCGCCTTCGGGGTGGTCGCCGCGACCGTCGTCGATGAGACGCTGGTGCCCGCCTTCCGGCTGGGCGACCCGGTCTGGCGTGCGCCCGCCGCGTCCCACCCCTATTCGTATGCATCGCATGTGGTGTATGGGACCGCCACCGAAGGCGCTCGCAAACTCTTCCGCCGTTTCTTCGGCAAGGTGAAGGAGGGGGCAGATCAGATCCGCCGTTCCGGCTGGACGCTGCGCGAGGCCCTGCGTCAGGGGGCGTCGATGAGGCAGACCGAAGCGCTGGCACGTGCGCGGGATGCGCGGGCGGTGAACGAGGGATCGGCCTCTGCATCGAACGAGCTGGCCGCCCTGGACGGCACGCGGGCGCATCGAAGCGATGCACGTCGACCATCTGCCTCCCGTCAGACGCTGCTGATGGCCTTCCTGCTCGGCGCGACGGCGGGTCCGCGCACCAGCGCTCCCATCACTGCCGTGACCTGGGCGGCGCGGCTGGGTCTGATCTCGGTGAAGGATTCGCCGCTGTCCGGTCTGGCCAGCAACAAGGCTGTGGCCGTAACCACACCGATGGCGCTGGGCGAGCTGGTGGTGGACAAGCTGCCGTCCACGCCGGACCGCACGCAGCCGGTCGGGGTGGTGGCGCGGGTCGCCAGCGGCGCGGTGTCGGGGGCCGCGCTGGCCGGCGGTCGGTCCGCGTCTGCGGCGCTCGCGGGTGCCGCGGGTTCGATCGTGGCGACCTACCTCGGGCATGCGATCCGTACCCGGGTCTCGCGCGCACTGGGCAACGATTGGGCGGTGGCCGCGACGGAAGATCTGCTGGCTTACGGCGGCGCCGCGATGGTGTGCGTCGCCTCACTGGCTCCGGATCGGGACGACGACGCGGCGTGAAGCCCCTTGCTGCGGGCCGCGTCCGGCGACTGCGGCGTATGCAGCGCTTCACGGATGCCTGGAAAAAAACCGCCCCTCGGGGCGGTTTTTCATGGCGGACGCGAGGAGCGCCGCTCCGAGGCTTAACGACGCGAACGTCGCTGCAGACCCAGGAGCGCGGTGAGCATCAGCAGCCCGAATCCCCACGCCATGGAGAACGCGCCGCCACCGCCGCCGCCGGAGCTGCTGGTGGAGCTGCTACCGCCGGTCCCGCTGGTCCCCGCCCCGCTCCCCGATCCACTCCCCGACGCGCTCACCGTCAGCGTCTGCGACGTGCTGCTGGTGTAGCCATTGCTGTCCGTCACCGTCAGTCGCACGACCACCGTTCCCGCCGCTGTGGCGTTCAGTGTGGTGGTGGCGGACGTCGTGGAGCCGGTGAAGCTGGCCAGACTGGTGCCGCTGGTGATGTCCCAGAGATAGCCGGTGAGGCTGGCGCCGGTGCCCGCCTTGGAGGCGCTGCCGTCCAGCGTCACGAGGGTGCCCACCGAGGGCGTCGTCGTCGAAGCGGTGAAGCTGACGGTCGGCTTGGCGGCGGCCACGGTGAAGGACTTGCTCGTCGTGGCGCTGCGGCCGCTGCTGTCGGTCACCGTCAGCTGCACGGTCACCGTGCCGGCACCGCTGGTGAGCAGTGTCGTGGACGCGCTGGTGGTGCTGCTGCTGAAGGACGCCAGGCTGCCACCGCTGGTGATCTGCCATAGGTAGCTGGAAATGGTGCGGCCGGTCGTCACGGTGGAGCTGCTGGCATCCAGCGTGAGCGACTCGCCGGCCAGCACGGTGGTGGCCGATGCGGTGATCACCGGTGTGGGCGGCATCGCCTGGGCGGCCGCCACGGCGGCCCCGGCGTTCAGCATGCCGGCGCCGCAGGTGAAGACGGTGCAATAGCACTCGCTCGTCTGCGGCGTCGCATCCGGGGCGCGGCAGGCGCTCACGCCGGTCTCGGCACCCGGGAAGGCGGTGGCGGTGCTCTTGATCAGCGACGTGACTTGCGCCGGGGTGAGGTTGGGATTGGCTGACACCATCAGGGCGGCCGTGCCGGCCACCAGCGGGGCGGAGAAGCTGGTGCCCGCTGCATATTTGGCGCCGCCGTCGGTGTAGCTGTCCGCGCCCGGCACGGTGGTGCCGGTGTTGGTGGCGGTGATGATCGGATAGACGCAGGTGCCACTGCTGTTGACGCAATTGCCGCCCGGGGCAGCGATGGTGGCGGCGGTTCCCAGATCAGAGAAGCCGACCTTGGTGCCGCTGTGACGCAGGCCCACCACACCGATCACACCGACGCAGTTCGCCGGGGTGCCAACGGCCAGGCCGTCGTTACCGGCAGCGGCCACGACAACCGCCCCTGCAGCGGTGACATCGCTGACGGCGGACAAATAGGCGATGTTGCAGCTGCCCGAGCCCCCCAGGCTCATGTTCAGCACCTTGGCCGGTACGGCCGGCGAGGGAATGCCGGTGCCGCTCAGGCCTGCGGCCCAGCGCATGCCGGCCTGGATGTCGGAGTCATAACCGCCGCATTTGCCGAGCACACGCACCGGCATCAGCTTCACATTGGGCGCGACGCCCGCCATGCCGATGCCGTTGTTGGTGGCCGCGCCGATCAGGCTGGCGGTCTGAGTGCCGTGCCAGCTGCTGTCTTCGACGGTGCAGTCCTTGAGCGTGCCGGAAGCGGCTTCGGTGGCGGTCACCCAGTCACCGGGGTCGGACGGATCGCTGTCGCGGCCGTCGCCGTCATTGGCGATGGTCGTGTCGGAGATGAAGTCATAGCCCGCGACCAGCTTGGAGGCCAGGTCCGGATGGGTCTTGACGATGCCGGTGTCAAGTACAGCGACCACCACATTGCTGTTGCCCTGGGTGACGGACCAGGCCGTCTCCACATCGATGGCCGACTTGATGCTGCTGGTCGGGGCGCGCAAATACCACTGACCGGCCACCGGCGTGGTGGTGGTCTGGTTGTCCGCGTAGAGGGGGTCGTTGGGGGTGTTGACGCCCAGGGCAAAGCGGCGCTGGTCGACCACGGCCCATTCCACATCGCTGTCAGCAGCGAGCTTGTCCGCCAGGCCCTGCGAGCTCATGCCCGATGCGGTCAGCACCTGGCTGTTCGGACTGATGGAGCGGCCGTCCTTCAGCGCGACGCCCAGCCGCGCGCCCATGGCGGACGCCAGCTGGGGACCAGCCATGGCGCTGGCGTGGCCGCCAGTGTCGACGCTCAGGGCGGTGGCCCGGCCGGTGCTCAGCACCGATGCATTGTTGCGGTACTTGACGATCACCCGGGCCGAGACGCTGCTCGCATCCGCCGCAGGCATCTTGCGGGCCACGACCTTTTCCTGCTCGCCGGAGACCGCAGCCCCCAGCAGACCTGCCCCGGCCAGCAGGGCCAGTGGCAACAATGTGCGACGCAACAATGACATGTGTTCCCCACCTAAATCGGCCAGTGGCCGCAGTGGCGGCAGTCTATGCGGGGGCCGGGCGAGTCACAGTTGCGAATGTTGGCTGGTTCGTGTCAGTTTGAACACGAAGACGATCTGGATCCAGCGGACCGGGCACCGGCAGGATGGGCGCCCGGGATCCACGTCAAGGATTTAGCGGCGGGCGCCCAGGTCCATGGTCCAGTAGGTGCCGTAGTCGTTCTTGGTGGAGGCGGCCAGGCGGCAGGACACACCCACTTCCTGGAAGGTCGGATTCATGATGTTGGCGCAATGGCCCGGGCTGGCCAGCCAGCCCTTCATCACCGAGTCCACCGAGGTCTGACCGGCCGCGATGTTCTCGCCGAGGGCGGTCCAGGGGTAGCCCACCGCGGTGACCCGTTGGCCCAGGGTGCTGCCGTTGGAGCCGGTGTGGCTGAAGAAGTTGTTGGTGGACATGTCGATCGACTGATTGTCCGCAGCCTGCGCAAGCAGGGCGTTCCAGCCGAGCGGCGTGGTGGCGGCAAAGGTGCCTGAGGTGCCGCAGTTGGCTCCGGCCGCGCGGGCGGCGTTGATGGCGTCCAGCAGCTGCTTCTGGAAATCGGCGTCGGCGGCCAGCTTGCAGGTGGCCTGGCCATCCGGGGCGGCGCCTGAGCCAGAACCGCTGCTGCCGCTGCCGCTGCTGCTGTCGCTGCCGCCGCCACCGCAGGCCGCGAGCGTCAGCGTCAGCAGCAGTGCGGGCCATCCGGCGCGCCGGGTTGCAGCGGTCGAGACGGGGGAGGTGCGCGGGGTGCCGGCAGCGCGGCCGTGTGTCAGAAACGTGTCCATGCCGGAATCATAGAAAGTGACATCCGATACGTCTGGAACCAAACGTATCGCTGGGCGTACAAGCGCCGAAGATGTGCAAATGTTCATGAATCCTCCGCCGGATGCAGGCGACGGTAGGCATTCAAGTGTCGCAAGGACGCCTGCGTTCGTCCGAGCCGTTCCATCAGGACGCCAAGATTGAAATGGGCGTCGGCCAGGCCCGGGTCGAGAACCAGCGCCCGTTCGTACGCCCCCACGGCGGCCAGCAGGTCGCCGGTATCTTCCAATGCGGTCGCTCGGTTGAAATGGATCAGCGGGGTGTCGCCGCAGTGGTCCAGGGCTCGCTCGTACAGAGCCACTGCTTCCCGGCAGCGATGGGTTTCGCAGAGCATGGCCCCGAGATTGACGTAGGCCACGTCCAGGCAGGGGTTGTGCGCAATGGCATCGCGGTAAGCGGCTTCTGCGGAGGCGGCATCGGTTGCTTCCAGCTGAAGCGCCTGCTGAAAATGGCGCCAGGCGACGGTGTGGGCCTCTTCAGCGGAGCGGTCGCTTCGGGGCAAGGGCCTTTGTGGCGCTGAGGCTGAGGCTGCCAATGTCGATGTCGATGTTGGCGTCGATGTCGATGTTGGTGCCGTTGTTGATGTTGATGTTGATGTCGGCGACCGTGACGGTGTTGGTGCTGGTGTTGTTGGTGTCGGGGCAGAGGCGGCCGCGGATTCGGATGCAAGCGGGGATGCAGAGGCGGATGCAGGACCCTGGACAGAATTGGCCACGGCGGAACGCGGATCCGCGCCTTCATCCAGCGGCAGCAGCAACTGACCGGACAGGGCGTCGCGCCGCGTCCCTGCGTCGCTCGCCTCGATGGCGCGTCCGCTGGCACGCAGCCGCACGCTGGCCAGATGCGCATCGTCCGCCAGCGAGGCCTGGACCGTGCGAAGGGCTTGCACCACCTTGCGATGCGGAATGCGCGCGTCGCGCAGCGCCTTGGCGGTGCGCAGCACCACCATGTCGCGAAGGCTGAATCGCCAGTCGTTGGCGGCGGTGCGGGCGGCGGCGGGGGCGGGGTGCAGGATGTCCTCCTGCACCAGCGTTTCAATGAAGCGCCGGCTCAGCCCGACGAGTTTTTCCGCCTGACGCAGGCTGTAGCCGCTGTCCAGGGCCGACATCACTTGCGGGCGCGGCTGCGCGGTGCCGGCGCGGCCGCAGGCTCCGGCGCGGTGACGGCGCGTTTGGCCGGCTTGCGGGTGGCGGAGGGGGACGCGGCGGTGGCGCTGGCAGTGGCGGGCTTGAGCTTGGTGACGTTGGTCTTCTTCTTCTGCAGGCTGGACCGCAACGCGTCCATCAGATCAATCACCTGACCGCTGGCGGGTTCGTCCTCGCCATGCGCGGAAGCCACGATCTGCTTGCCTTGCACCTTCTCATCGATGGCCGCCAGCACCCGGGCCTTCTCTTCATCCTGGAACTGGTCCGGGTCGAAGGTGTCGGCGGCGATCTGGTCCACCAGTTGCAAGGCGAGCTGCAGTTCGGTGCTCGAGACGTTGGCGGTCTCAATGTCCAGGTCGGCCAGCGAGCGGACCTCTTCGGCATACCGCAGCTGCTGCAGGATCAGTCCGTCCTCATTCGCGCGCACCTGCACGATGTACTGCTTTGCCTTGAAGGCCCATTTGGCCAGTGCGCACCGGTCGGATTGCCGCATGGCCTCGGCAAGCAGCGCGTAAGGCTTGGCGCCGCGTTTGTCGGGCGCCAGCAGGTAACTCTTGTCGTAGAACAGCGGGTCGATCGAACTCAGCGGCACAAAGCTGACGATGTCGATCACATGGCTGCTGCCTTCTTCCAGGTTCTTCAGCTCCTCGGGTGCGAAGAGCACGAAGTGATCCTTCTCCACCTCATAGCCCTTCATCATGTCCTTGCGCTCCACGACCTTGCGGGTGCGTTCATTCACATATTGCTGCTTCAGGCGGGAGCCGTCCTTGTCCAGCAGATGAAAGCGCACGTCGGAACCGGACTCGGTGGCGGAGTACAGGCGCACCGGCACGTTGACGAGGCCGAAGCTGAGGGTGAGCGAGGCAATCGATCGGGCGGATGTGGCCATGGCGAACTCCTGGGACGTCCGGTGCCGCGGAGGCGGTCGGTGTCCGATCCAGGGTACGGCGGACCCAGGCGCGCAGACATCAGGCAGCGCTCCGTCCTCATGTAGGACGACAGGAGGGGATGTGGCGAGGCTTGTTTCCGCCGACTTCAACGGGGGCGATCGCCCGCCCGAGGTGTTCGGAAGGTGATGGACCAACGCATCGCATCCACCGGCGCGACGCTGTGCTGCCAGCCCCAACGCGCCACGCCCGTGATGGCGTAGACAGCCCGTGGCTCGACCTGCAGCCGCACGACGTCTTCCTTGCGTGGTGATACCGGGGGGTAAGGACGAAAGCGCAGCGTCGCCGGGCCGCCCAGCGAAACGCCGAAGATCTGCTCGAACTCGGGCACGTCGCGGTGCCAGCCCAGCGGTGTCCCGGGGGTATAGGCGGCCACCAGGGTGTGCACCAGGGACTCGGCCGGCACGCCCGCCCATGCCGCCACACGATCCCGCAGCGGATGCAGCGCTTCAATCAGCGGCTGGGCGGGCTCGAGGCGATTGGTGTCGTAGTCGAAGCTTCCGCCATAGCTGATGACCTGACGGCGTGCGGTGTACTGCTTGTAGCGAGCGGCCGCCAGCGGCAGCGCCGTCACGATGTCGAGCAGCTGGGCCTCTTCCTCGCGGGACAGAAAGCCTTCCTGCAGACGCAGGCCGTCCGGCAATTGGTCGGCCGGAATGGGCAGGTCGTCAAACAGGCCCGATTGCGAAGGAGCGGCGGTCATTGCCACCTATTGTGGGCCCTCACCATGCCACCGCCACCGCCCACACCACGGCCCTCCAACGTCACCGCGCCAGGGAACCCCGCTTCTCCGCAAAAGAAGACGTCGTCCCAGCAGGCGCGATGGCGCGGCGCCTTAAAGGTCCAAGGCCTGCGTCAGGTCGCCCATCGGCTTGCCGCCGTTGGCCGTCAAGGCCTGGTCGCGGGCCGCCAGCCCTCGCAGCGGCGTCAGTCCGTAGCGCCGCGTGATCAGCCGCAGCACGGAGGCGGTGTCGTACTGGGTGTGATCCACCGTGCCCATCTTCGAATACGGCGAGATCACCAGCGCCGGCACCCGGGTGCCAGGGCCCAGCTTGTCGCCCTTGGGCGGGGCGACGTGGTCCCATTGACCGCCGTTCTCGTCATAGGTGATGACGATCACCATGTGCTTCCACTGCGGGCTCGCCTGCAGTTTGGCCACCAGATCGGCAATCTTCTGGTCCGCATTGGCGATGTTGGCATAGCCGGGGTGCTGGTTGTAGAGACCTTCAGGCTTGTAGAAGGTCACCGACGGCAGCGTCCCTGCCGCCGCATCGGCGACCAGATTGTCGTAGTCCTTCAGATGGGCCGCACGGTCGGTGGCGTGGGTCACCGGATCCATGTCGGCGTAGTAGTTGAAGGGCTGGTGATGCGGCTGGAAGTCCACCGCATCGGTGCTGGCCACGCCGCTGCTGTTGGCCGCGTAGATCACGCTTCGCTTGACGGTCGGCGCCTGCGCTCCGTCCTTCAGCGCCGCAGTCCATGCGCCGCCGTACCAGGCCCAGCTGACGTTGCGGGCGGTGAGCTGGTCACCAATATGGGTCTGTGTTTGCGCAGGCAGCGTCGTGGGCTTGGACGGGTCGGCATACAGCGCGTCATTGCCATTCACATCCACCGGGGCATTGCCGCTGGGCTGGAACGGCGCCTGCATCGTATTGACCGCATAGAACTTGCCGTCACCAAAGTAATTGGCCGGTGTGATGTTCCCGGAAAGCTGGAACACCGGCGCGGCGTCCAGCGCCGATGCCTTGGAACTCACCGCCACCGACAGCTGGTGGGTGTAGCTGCCGTCCGCGTTCTTGTCGAGCACCGCGATGGTGGGCTTGGCGGCGGCGGTGTCCGCATTCGGATATTCCGGCGCGCAGGCGCAGATCAGGTATTGGTGGTTGAGGAAGGAGCCGCCGAAAGCGCCCTGGAAGAAGTTGTCCGCCAGGGTGTATTGCTGCGCCAGCTTGTACAGCGGTGAGGCGCTGTAGTCGAAGTAACCCATCAGCAGACCGCCCGAATCGCCCCAGGCGGCGAACTGGTCGTTCTTGCCGTCGTGGATCTGCATCTGGTTTTCGAAGAAGCGGTGATAGAGGTCGCGGGTCACCACCGTGCCGTCGATCGTGGCATTGGCGCTGGCGCGGAATGCGGTGCCGATGTTGAACGGCGCATTGGGCAGGCCGGCGCTCTGGGCCTGCGTCACGGTGACCGTGCTGCCGGGCGCCGTGACGCCACCCCACACCGGCGGCAGCGTGGCCAGCGTGGTGGTGCCGTCGCGGTCTTTCTGCGGCACGTAGGCGGCGGTGACCGAGCCGTCAGCATTCAGCACCGTGTTCAGGCCATTGGCATTGGGAAAACGGCCATACAGGTTGTCAAACGCACGGTTCTCGGCGTAGATCACCACGATGTTCTGGATCTTGTCCTGCAGCGCCGCGGTGGTGTCCACCGGTGACGACGAGTCACCGCCGAAGCAGCCGCTCAGGCTGAGCAGCGCGCCGATCGCGACAGGCGTCAGCAGCGTCGGCCTGAGTGCGCGCACGGATGAGCCGGCCGGTGACCGGACAGCTGAGCGGACAGCTGAGCCGACAACGGCGGACGGTCGAGTCGTCGAAAGGCGATGTGCGCGATGCTGGGTGACGTGGCAGAAAGGCAACTTCATATCGGTCTCCTGAGACGGGCCATTCGGAAAAAACGAACCGGGCGGAGATTGGGGCTGTCACATGACATGTACGTGTCACACCGCGTGGGTACACAGCCCAGCGCGCACAGGCTTTGGCGGCCTGTTGTGTTTGCGGGTCGTTTCGTTGCTCGACATGAGCGCCATGTGTCTGCGAGGTTTCGCTGTGAATGTGTCATCGAGGTGTCTTCTGGGTGTGGTGAGGTCCCTGCGGCCTTGGCATGGGTCTTTGCGCGCTGCGGTGGCGGGCGTGCTGCTGATGCCGGTGCTGGCGCTGGTGACCGGGGCGGGGGCCCAGGCGCCGCCCGCAGTGCCTTTCTATGCGCCAAGCTTTCCGCATCAGCCGGATGCGGCACAACTGACTGCACTGGGCCGCCAGCTGTTTGCAGAGAAGGCGCTGTCCGGCAGTGGGCGGATGTCCTGCGCGTCCTGCCACGATCCCGCACATGCCTATGGACCGCCCAATGGCCGTGCGGTGCAGTGGGGCGGCAATGGACTGCGTGGCGTGCCCGGCCTGCGCGCAGTGCCCTCCCTGATGTATCGCCAGACCACCCCGCCATTCAGCGAGCACTTCTTCGACAACGACGGCAATGACTCTGAAGATCAAGGTCCCACCGGCGGCTACGCGTGGGACGGTCGTGCCTCATCGGCGCACGAGCAGGCGGAGGCGCCGCTGCTGTCCCCGTTCGAGATGGCCAACCGGGGCCGCGCGCAGGTGGTGAAGCGTCTCGCGGCTTCGCGATCCGCAGCAGCGATGCGGACGACCTTCGGCCCGCAGGTATTCGACGATCCGGCCGTGGCCTGGAAGGGCCTGGTCCTCGCACTGGAAGTCTTCCAGCAGAGCCCGCAGGACTTCGCGCCGTTCAGCAGCCGCTACGACGACTATCTGCGTGGCCATGCCACCCTGACGCCGGCCGAAGCGCGAGGCCTGCAGGTCTTCAACGATGCCCGGAAAGGCAATTGCGCATCGTGTCATTTGAGCGAGGTCAAGCGCGGCGCGTTTCCGCTCTTTACCGACATGGGCCACATCGCCCTCGGGGTGCCGCGCAATCCGGCCATTCCGGCCAACCGCCAACCCGACTGGTATGACCTCGGGCTGTGCGGTCCACTGCGCCAGGATCTGCGGCAGCACACCGACTACTGCGGCCGCTTCAAGACCCCCTCGCTACGGAATGTCGCCACCCGGCGGGTGTTTTTTCACAACGGCGCGGTGACCCGGCTGGATCAGGCGGTGCGCTTCTACGCCGAGCGTGACGTCCACCCCGAACACTGGTACCGAAAGGACGCACGAGGCCAGGTCCGCAAGTTCGATGACCTGCCGGCCGCCTATCACCGCAACGTCAATCAGGAGCCGCCGTTTGGCGGCTCACCCGGTGGGCGGGCGGCCATGAGCGATCAGGATATTGCCGACGTGGTGGCCTTCCTCAAAACGCTCACCGACCGTCCGCCGCGCGCCCCTTGATATGGTCTTGGCCCGACGCCCTGCAGGACTTCCCAACGATGGTCACAATGGCTTCATCCGACGATTCATTCACGCCTCTGGCGTGTCCCACCATGACCGATCTGTCCCGTTTTCCCATCACCCAGAAATGGCCCGCCCAGCATCCGGACCGGCTGCAGCTGTATTCGCTGCCCACGCCCAACGGCGTGAAGGTGTCGATCTTCCTGGAAGAGGTGGGACTGCCGTATGAGGCGCATCTGGTGAGCTTCCAGACGAATGACCAGATGTCGCCCGAGTTCCTCTCGCTGAACCCCAACAACAAGATCCCGGCGATCCTGGATCCGCAGGGGCCGGGCGGGGAGCCGCTGGCGCTGTTCGAGTCCGGCGCCATCCTGGTCTATCTCGCCGAAAAGACCGGGCAATTGCTGCCTGCGGATCCGACGCGCCGTTATGAGACGCTGCAGTGGGTGATGTTCCAGATGGGCGGCGTCGGCCCGATGTTCGGCCAGCTCGGCTTCTTCCACAAGTTCGCCGGCAAGGAATTCGAGGACAAGCGTCCGCGCGACCGCTATGTGGCTGAATCCCGGCGGCTGCTGGGCGTGCTGGACCAGCGCCTGACCGGCCGCGGATGGATCATGGGCAACGACTACACCATTGCCGACATCGCCCTCTGGCCGTGGGTGAACACTCTGGCCAACTTCTACGAGGCGGGTGATCTGGTGGGCCTCTCGGACTTCAAGGAGGTGCGACGCGTGCTGGAAGCATTCCTGGCGCGGGACGCCGTGCAACGCGGGTTGAATTCACCGGCCCGAAGCTGAACGGCGCAGCGGACCCACTGCTCATCAGGTCGAGCCTGACGGCATCGGCATGACGGCATCAGCCGGACAGGCAAGGCCGGATAGGAGAGGCCTGACAGGGGTCCAGCAAGGAGACGCCTGGCCGGGCGTCTCCGCCTGCGCTCTCAATAATGCGGGGGCAATTCGTCGCGCAGGCTGCGCGGGCCGTCGCCACGGCCGTCGGGCATCTGCCGGCGCAGCTGGGTGATCTCCCGCACCAGCGCTTCGATCTGCTGCTGTTGCAGCGCCACCTGGGCATTCAGCGTGTCGAGCAGGTCCTCGGTGAAGCTGGCCTTGATCTCCAGCTCGGTGATACGCTGCTCCAGCTCGGCGGCGGCGTCGGGAGAGGAGGGTGAAGCCGACTGCGTCTGCGATCCCGCTGACGCTGCCGATAACGAAGGCGATGACGATGACGATGCGAATTCCTGGCTCATGGCCCGGATTGGAACACCATTGACGCCCGTATTGAGCGCCCGTATTGAGCGACCCGTACTGAGCGGCCCGCACTGAGGGACTCGCCAGCCGGCACGAACACGGCCCTCGTCGCGAAGGCCGTCCGTACGCGCCGCTCAGATCAGCGCTGGTTCATCAGCTCGGCAATCACAGGCACCGGTGCGCTGCCATAGCTCAGGAACTCCTCGTGGAAGTCCTTCAGCTTGAAGCGGTCGCCCAGCGCCTGGCGCCGCTGCTCGCGCAGCTCCATGATGTCCGAATAGCCGCTGAAGTAGCTGGTCAGCTGCACCGACGTCAGCTGCACACGGCGCCACTTCTCGCGCGCCTCCCGTTCGGTCTGAAAGGCCTGACGCATCAGCAGGTCCAGCGCCTCGTCCTGGCTCATGCCCAGCACATGCACGCTGTAGTCCAGGAGGGTGTTGGTGACGCTGCGCAGATTCCACTTGCTGTACATCAGCCACATCTCCGGCGCCTGGTTGCCGTAGCCGGACTCCAGCATCATCCGTTCGCCGTAGACCGCCCAGCCTTCCACCATCGCGCCGTTGCCGAACAGCGCCTTCACCAGCGAGGGCGACTTGTTGGCATGCACCAGCTGCGTGTAGTGCCCCGGCACCGCTTCGTGGATGTTGAGGATCTGCAGGATCCAGTGGTTGTATTCGCGCAGCGTGCTTTCGGCCTGGGCGTCGGTGAGGTCGTCCAGCGGCGTGACGTTGTAGTAGGTGCGGTCCTGCGGCCGATACGGGCCGGGCGCCTCGATGCCGGCGCCCGCCACACCCCGCTGGTAGACCGGCGTCTCACGCACCATCAGCGGCTTGCTCGGGTCCATGGTGAGCAGGTCGTGATCGACGATCCAGCGCTCCAGCTGCGGAATCTGCGCACGGATCTCGGACACGAAGTCCTCCCGCTTCACGTGCTGCGCCGACAGCGTGTGGATCACAGCGCCGATCTTGGCAAAGCGGTCCGTCGGCTTGGGCGCGTCGCCCTGGGTCTGCGACCAGAGCTGGTCGGCCAGGCTGTCCATGCGGGTCAGCAGGGCTTCCCGCGCCGCGAGCGCCTTGCGGTACATCTGCTCGGCGCTGTGGGCCGATTGAATGTCGTAGCTGAACTTCTTGTCGTAGAGCGCCTGTCCGAGGCGGAAGCTGCGCGCCGAGCCATCGGCCTTCAACGCGGCCAGACGCTGCGTCAGCTGCTCGCGCCAGCCTTGCACGGCGGTGCGCGCGGCGGTCAGACGCTGCTGGAGCTGGGTGCGGTCGGCCTTGCTCAGGCCCTTGGCCGCTTCGCTGTCGAGCGCCTTCTGGATGTCGTCGAGCACGCTCAGCACGCCGGGCGCCTGGTCGATGGCCAGCTGGGTATGTTCCAGCGTCGGCTGACGCAGGCTGGCCGCGCCGGCGCGGTAGTAGGCGGGCACCTGGGCCAGACGGCCTGAGAGCGCGCGCAGGCGCTGCGGGAGCGGTGCGTAGTCGGTGTTCAGCACCAGGTCCAGCAGGCTGGCCACGTTGACGTTGGCCGGGTTCCATTCGAACTCGCGGAGTTCGGTCAGCGCGAAGTGGTCGCTACGCAGCTTGTTCAGCAGTTGGCCCAGATCGGTGCGCGACGCGGCGCTCAGGCGCTCCGGCTGCACCGCTTCGAAGCGCTGCAGCCATTGCCGCACGAAGCGCAGCTGGGCGGCGCGGCTCTTGTCGTCCGGCACGTTCAGCCGCGCAGCGAATTCATAACGGCCGGCGGCGACGGCAGCGTCCGGGTCCAGGCGCCAGAGGGCTTCGATGAAATCGTGGGCCAGGCGCTGGAAGCGCTGGTCGGCAGGGGAAGCGGTGGAGGAGGGGGCAACGACTTGAGTGGGGGCGGCGGATGCAGCTGCGGCCGAGGGCGCCACGTCCGCGCTCGATGTGAGCGCGGACGCTGCGGATCCAGGAGTGCCCGCGGGCTGCGCGGCCCCGGGTCCGGCGGCGAATGCGGCGCCGCTCAAGGCGGTGACGGTGGCGATGGCCGTGACGGCCGTCAGCACGGTGGTCGCTACCCGCGTGCGGGCCGCGCGGGCCGGCACCGCGTCCGTGGCCCGAGGGCCTTGTGGTTCGAGCCGCTCACGCGCCTGAATCTCATGAGGCGCCGAGAAGCGCAAAAGGGGTTGCAGCGGCGGCAACACGGGCGAGCCCAGGCGGGTGCGCAGGAAAGCGAAGAGGGGTGCAGTCATGGAGCGCGAGCATAACGACCGCGTCGGCGCTGCCAATCGCGTCAACCCCACCTGCGCGGCCGTCGTGGCGATGATCGCCCGGTCGTCGCAGCGTTCGCGGCATTGCCGCGGCGGCGATCATCGCCCCGCCGCGGGTGCGGCGAAGCGATGACGCCTGGTCAGCTCAACATCCAGCTGCTGATGTGGAAGGTCAGCCACGACGCCAGGTAGGCCAGACCAAACAGATACGCCAGCATGATCGCGGGGATCTTGTAGCCGTTGGTCTCGCGCTTCACCGCCGCGATGGTGGACAGGCACTGCGGCGCAAACACATACCAGGCCAGCAGCGAGAAGGCGGTCGGCAGGCTCCAGGTCTGCACGATCAGCGGCGTCAGCGCCTGCGCGGCATCTTCAGCGGTGGCCGACAACGAATACACCGTGCCCAGCGCACTCACCGCGATCTCCCGCGCAGCAAGACCCGGCACCAGCGCGAGGCTGATCTGCCAGTTGAAGCCAATCGGCTCGAAGACCACGGCCAGTGCCCGGCCCAGCATGCCGGCGATGCTGTATTCGATCGGTGCGCCGGTGGCGCCGGGCGGCGGTGCCGGGAAGCTGGACAGCAGCCACAGCAGCAGCGTCAGCGCCAGGATGATCGTGCCCACGCGCTTGATGAAGATCTCGGTCCGCTGCCACAGCCCGATGGCGATGCTGCGGCCATGCGGCCAGTGGTAGCTGGGCAGTTCCATCATCAGCGGACGCACCTGACGGCCGCTGCTGGTGAAGCGCTTGAGCACCCAGGCCACGCCCATTGCAGCCACGATGCCGGCCATGTACAGCGCAAACAGCACCAGGCCCTGCAGACCGATGCCGCCCCACACGGTGCGCTCCGGAATGAAGGCGCCAATCAGCAGCGCATACACCGGCAACCGCGCGGAGCAGGTCATCAGCGGCGCGATCAGGATGGTGACGAGGCGGTCGCGCGGATTGGCGATCGAGCGGGTGGCCATGATGCCGGGGATGGCGCAGGCGAAGCTGGAGAGCAGCGGAATGAAGCTGCGGCCGGACAGGCCCACCGAGCCCATGATCCGGTCCAGCAGGAAGGCCGCGCGAGGCAGATAACCGGACTCTTCCAGGATCAGGATGAAGAAGAACAGGATCAGGATCTGCGGCAGGAACACCAGCACCGAGCCCACACCGGCGATCAGTCCGTCCACGATCAGGCTGCGGAAGTAGCCTTCGGGCAGCAGCGCGCCGACCTTCTCGCCGAGCCAGGCGATGCCACCTTCGATCAGCTCCTTGGGCGGCTCGGCCCAGGAGAACACCGCCTGGAACAGGAAGAAGAGCAGCACGGCCAGGATGATCGGGCCCAGCACCGGATGCAGCACGACGCGATCGACCTTGTCGCTGGGCAGCTCGCCCTGGTGGCTGTCCAGCTTCAATTCGCGCAGGATCGTGCTGATGCGTTGCTGGTCGTCGCCTTCCGCCGGGGCGATGGGCGACTCGCCTGCGGCCGCACTCGAAGCAGCACCTGAAGCAGCACCTCCTGCGGCAGTCGCTGCAGCCACCGCACCCGTCGCCTGCCCAGCGGCCTGCCAGGTCTCCGGCTGGTCCAGCACCGCACGCAGTTCATCGAGGCCGTGGCCATCGGTGGCCACCGTGCGCACCACCGGCACGCCCAACAGCTGGCTGAAGCGCTGCGTGTCCACCTGAATACCGCGACGGGCGGCCAGATCGGACATGTTCAGCGCCACCACACACGGCACGCCCTGACGCTGCACCGCGAAGAACAGCCGCAGATTGCGACGCAGATTGGTGGCGTCCAGGACACACACCACGAGGTCCGGGCGCTTTTCGCCCTGTGCGCGGCCGGCCAGCACGTCGACGGTGACGCGCTCGTCCGGCGAACGGGGATACAGGCTGTAGGTGCCAGGCAGATCCAGCACCCGCAGCAGCTTGCCGGCCGCGGTGCGCAGCCGGCCTTCCTTGCGCTCGACCGTCACGCCCGCGTAGTTCGCCACCTTCTGACGGCTGCCGGTGAGACGGTTGAAGAGAGCGGTCTTGCCGCAGTTCGGATTCCCCACCAGCGCCAGCAGCGGACCGGCAGGATGGACGTGGACAATCGCCTCACGCATGGGAGGCTCCGTTCGTGCCGTTCATGGCCGACGTCGGCACGATGCAGGAAGCGTCTTCATCCAGCCCCAGCAATTGGACACAGTCCGCTTCCGCACGGCGCAGCGCAAACGTCGACTGCCCGATGCGCACCACCAGCGGATCGTGGCCGGGCATTGCACGTGCCAGCACGGCCACATGTTCACCGGCCACAAAGCCGAGTTCTTCCAGCCATTGCTTCCATTCCGGCGCGTAGGCGGGCGGCTGCAACGCTTTGACGCGGTGCGCCTCGCCGATGGCGGCGTGGGCGAGGGTAGGGATCGGGACAGCGCTCATGTGTGGGGAATCCAGGCGAGCCGAAAGAGCTGGCGAAGTGACAATTCTAAATGAAAGTAATTCTCAACTCTGTGCAGGATGTTGGGAAGCCGGATGGCGAGCATTGGGCGATTGGCGCTCGTCGCTCCGCACCGCGCGGCGTCCCCATGGGCTGCACCTGTCCGGCGCCCGCCCGTTGCCGGAGGTTTAGAGCCGACGCCCCAGTCGCCGAGGGGCCGCAAACGTTTAGCGTTTTCCTTAGACTCGTCTACACTCCGCGATCCTTAAAATCCGCCCCGCTCCGTCCTGCCTGCGCCTGTCTCCGACGCCTCCCTGCCTGCATGCCTGACTTTGCGAAGCCCGTGGCACCTGCCCGCGCTGCAAGGTCTTTGGCAACGGGGTGGCCCGGATCGTGCATGCTGACGGACTTGTGTTTGGACTCTTCCCTCGTTGAATCGGGACTGCAATGAAGCCTTCCATGTCGCTTTCCTCGCTCATGTCCGGCCTGGCGCTGGCACTGATGTCCGGCACGGCGCTGGCGCAAGCCACCACGCCGGCGGTCATCTTCGACATGGGCGGCAAGTTCGACAAATCCTTCAACGAAGCGGCTTACCGCGGCGTCGAGAAGTGGAAAGCCGACACGGGCGGCAAGTACTTCGAATTTGAGATCAGCAACGAAACCCAGCGGGTGCAGGCCATCCGCCGCATGGCCGAGCGGGGCGCCAGCCCCATCATCTCGGTGGGTTTTGCGCAGGCCTCCGCCCTGAACCAGGTCGCCAAGGACTTTCCCAAGACCAAGTTCGTCATCATCGATGAGAAGGTCAACCAGCCCAATGTGCAGTCCGTGCTGTTCAAGGAACAGGAAGGCAGCTTCCTGGTGGGCGCACTGGCCTCGCTGACCAGCAAGACCGGCAAGGTCGGCTTCATCGGCGGCATGGACATCCCGCTGATCCGCAAGTTTGAATGCGGCTACGAGCAGGGCGCCAAGGCAGCGAATCCGAAGGTCGAGCTGTTCAAGAACATGACCGGCACCACCGCCACGGCCTGGAACGACCCGACCCGCGGCGGTGAGCTGGCCAAGGCCCAGTTCGCCAAGGGTGTGGACGTGGTCTTCGCCGCTGCCGGCGGCACCGGCGTGGGCATCTACCAGGCCGCCAAGGACGCCGGCAAGTTCGCCATCGGCGTGGACAGCAATCAGAACCACCTGCAGCCCGGCACCATGCTGAGCTCCATGGTCAAGCGGGTGGACGTGGCCGTCTACAACGTGCTGAAGGAATGGAAGCCCGGCATCCTGGTGCTCGGCCTGAAGGAAGGCGGCGTTGAATACGCGCTGGATCAGGACAACGCCAAGCTGATCCCGCCCGCGGTCAAGACCAAGCTGGACGCCTACAAGGCCGACATCGTCGCCGGCAAGATCAAGGTGGCCGATTACATGGCCGACAACGCCTGCAAGAACTGATTTCCCGGCGTTCACCATGACTGAGTCCTCACGCGGCGGACCCGCGCCCGCGGTCCGCCTGTGCGACATTTCCAAGCGCTTCGGCGCGGTGCAGGCCAACCGGGCGGTCAGCCTGTCGGTCGCGCCGGGCACGGTGCATGGCCTCGTTGGCGAAAACGGCGCCGGCAAGAGCACCCTGATGGCGATCCTCTACGGCTACTACCATGCCGACGAGGGCCACATCGAGATCAACGGCCAGCGTGTCCAGATCGCCAATTCGCATCAGGCCATCGACCTGGGCATCGGCATGGTCCATCAGCACTTCATGCTGGTGGACACGCTGTCCGCGCTGGACAACGTCATGCTGGGCGCCGAGCCCGCCTTCTTCCTCTCGCGTGCCAAGCGTCAGGTGCGCCAGCAGCTGGAAGCGCTGATGCGCGACACCGGCCTGCAGGTGCGGCTGGATGCCACCGTGGCGGACCTGCCAGTGGGCGAGCTGCAGCGGCTGGAAATCCTCAAGGCGCTGTACCGCGGCGCCCGCATCCTGATCCTGGACGAGCCGACCGCGGTGCTGACGCCGCAGGAAACCGACCAGCTCTTTGAAGTGCTGCGTCGCCTGCGCGAGCGCGGCACCACCATCCTGCTGATCACCCACAAGCTGCGCGAAGTGATGGCGCTGTGTGATGCGGTGACGGTGATGCGCGCCGGCGCAGTGGTCAAGACTGCGCTGATCGGCGAGACCAGCCCCGAGGACCTGGCCGAAAGCATGGTCGGCCGCAAGGTCAACCTCGGCCGCGCCGGGGGCGCCGCGCAGCCGCGGTCGGACCAGCCGGTGCTGCAGGCCGATGGCCTGAGCGTGGCCAGCGGTGCCGGCGTGCACCTGTTGACGAATGTGAAGCTGGCGCTGCGCCCGGGCGAGATCGTCGGCGTGGCCGGCGTCTCCGGCAATGGGCAGAGCGAGCTGCTGGAAGTGCTGGCCGGCATGCGGGCGCCGGATGCCGGCTCGCTGCATCTGGCCGGCCGTGAATTCCGCGCCGCCGCCTGGCTGGACCCGCGCACCGCGCGCGACCTCAAGCTGGCCCACGTGCCGGAAGACCGCCACCTGCTGGGCATGGTGCTGAGCTTCCCCGCCTGGGAAACGGCTGCGCTGGGTTATCACGAGCAGGGCCAGTACTGCGCCGGTCCCCTGGGCCTGGCGATGAACCAACGCCACCTGCGGGCCCAGACGGCACGCATGATGGAGGACTTCGACGTCCGTCCGCGCAATGCGGAACTGGGCTCGTCCAAGTTCTCCGGCGGCAATCAGCAAAAGCTGATTCTGGCGCGCGAGATCGGCCAGCAGCCGTCGGTGCTGCTGGTGGGCCAGCCGACCCGCGGCGTGGACATCGGCGCGATCGAATTCATCCACAACCAGTTGCGCCGCCTGCGCGACGCGGGCTGCGCCATTCTGCTGGTGTCCAGTGAGCTGGACGAGATCCTGGCCCTGGCCGACCGCGTGGTGGTGATGAATGCCGGACGCATCACCGGCGAGCTCAGCATCGAACAGTGCACCGAGAAGACCCTGGGCCTGCTGATGGCCGCCACCCCTGACCCCGCGGACGCACCCACCGAGGCCGCTGCCGCGAAAGCTTCCTCATGAGTCAAGCCTTGCAAATGCCGCGCTGGATGGATCTGGTGCTGCTGCCGCTGTGGAACCTGCTGATTGCCCTGCTGGTGGCCGGCGGCGTGGTGCTGTTGATCGGCGCGAGCCCGGTTCAGGCGCTGTCCGTGCTGCTGGAAGGCGCGCTGGGCAGCGCGCGTGGCCTGGGCTATACGCTCTACTACACCACCACTTTCATCTTCACCGGTCTGGCGGTGGCCGTGGCCTTTCACGGTGGCCTGTTCAACATCGGCGGGGAAGGGCAGGCGACGCTGGGCGGTATCGGCGTGGCGCTGCTGTCGCTGTGGCTGGGACCGAAGCTGCCGGCGGTGGTGATGCTGCCGCTGGCGGTCCTTGCAGCGGCGGCCTTCGGCATGCTGTGGGCCGCCGTTCCGGGTTACCTGCAGGCCTGGCGTGGCAGCCATGTGGTGATCACCACCATCATGTTCAACTTCCTGGCGGCCAGCCTCAACGGCTACCTGCTGGTGAACTGGCTGCGTCCCGCCGGCTCGATGTCGGTGGAAAGCTCGGACTTCGCCCCCTCCGCCCGCATGCCGGCCATCCATGAACTGGCTGCACGCTTTGGCTGGGAACTGCCGTCCTCGCCGCTGAACCTGTCCATCGTGCTGGCGGTCCTGGCCTGCCTCTTTGTCTGGTGGTTCCTGTGGCGCAGCCGCGCGGGCTACGTGCTGCGCGCGGTCGGGGCCAATCCCTCGGCGGCGCACTATGCGGGCATCCGTCCGCGCTGGCAGGTGCTGGCGGCCATGGGCCTGTCCGGCGCACTGGCGGGCCTCGTGGGCATCAACGAAATCGCCGGCGTCCAGGGCAAGCTGACCCTGGACTTCGTCGCCGGCGCCGGCTTCACCGGCATCGCGGTGGCGCTGATGGGCCGCAATCATCCGGTGGGCATCGTGCTGGCCTCGCTGCTGTTCGGCGTGCTGTATCAGGGCGGCGTGGAAGTGTCTTTTGAAGTGCCGGGCTTCAGCCGCGAGATGGTGGTGACGGTGCAGGGCCTGATCGTCCTGTTCGCCGGCGCCATGGCCATGGTCAGCGCGCCGATGTTCGCGCGCCTGTATACGTTGCTGACACGCCGCTCGCGCCGCGTGGCCGGCGAGGGGAAGTCCCATGGATGAGGTGCTGATCGGGTCGGTGCTGGCCTCGACGCTGCGCGTCACCACGCCGCTGCTGTTTGCGGCGCTGGCCGGTCTGCTGTGTGAGCGTTCCGGTGTCGTTGACATCGGGCTGGAAGGCAAGATGCTGGCCGCGGCCTTCGCCGCCGCCGCGGTGACGGCGGTCACGCATTCCGCGCCGATGGGCATTGGCGCCGCCATGCTGGTGGCCTGCGCCATGTCGGCGCTGCACGGCTTTGCCTGCGTGACGCATCGCGGTGACCAGGTCGTCTCCGGCGTGGCCCTGAACATGGTGGCCGCAGGGCTGACGGTGGTGCTGGGCATCGCCTGGTTTGCGCAGGGCGGCCAGACGCCGCCGATCGACGCCAGCCAGCGACTGACCGGCCTGTTGCCGCAATTCGCCGAGCCGGTGCCGGGCAGCTGGGTGGGTTCCGTCATCGGCCATGGCCTGCTGAGCCACAACCTGCTCGTCTATCTGGCCTTCGCGCTGGTGCTGGTGGTGTGGTTCTTCCTGGAGCGGACCCGACCGGGCCTGCGACTGCGGGCGGTGGGCGAGAACCCGGCGATGGTCGATGCGGCAGGGGTGTCCGTGCCCCGCCTGCGCTACACCGCGCTGATGCTCAACGGCCTGCTGTGCGGCCTCGGGGGCGCCTATCTGACGCTGGCGCAGAACGCCTCGTTCTCGCCGAACATGACTGCCGGTCGCGGCTTCATCGCCCTGGCCGCGATGATCTTCGGCAAGTGGAAGCCGCTGCCGACGCTGGCAGCGTGCCTGCTCTTCGGCTTCCTGGATGCCATCGCGATTCGCCTGCAGGGGGTGTCGCTGCCGGGCATCGGCGAGGTGCCGGTGCAGGCCATCCAGGCGCTGCCTTACATTCTGACGGTGGTGCTGCTGGCCGGCTTCATCGGTCAGGCCGTGGCGCCCAAGGCGCTGAGCAAGCCCTATGTGAAGGAGCGTTGAGGCGCCCTCCGGCAGCCCATCCACCTTGCGTCGCTGTCCGGACCTGAGCGCCGGGTGATGCAACGGTGCAGGCCAGGCGACCGACAATCCGTCGCTCCGGCTTCAGGCGCCGGGACTTGCCTGCCGGAACCCAGCCGCGCCATGCAGCCACGCCCGGCCCGCCCGGTGACTCACGCAGCGCGCGGCGCCTTGCATGCCGTGAGTCGCCGGTCCCAGGACCTCACCGGCCCAACGATATCGAGGAAGGAAGAGACATGATGCAGATCCCCGGCCTGAACGACGCCTTGGTGCAGCAACTGCTGACCGCCGCCATGAATGCGCGTCAGCATTCGTATGCACCGTATTCGAAGTACCTTGTGGGCGCCGCCGTGCTGGACGAGCAGGGCCGCATCCACGCCGGCTGCAACATCGAGAACGCCGCCTATCCGCAAGGCTGGTGCGCCGAGACCACCGCGCTGGGTCACATGATCATGGCCGGTGGCCGCATCGCCCGCGCCGTGATGGTGACCGGCGCCGGCAGCGAGATCATCACGCCCTGCGGCGGCTGCCGTCAGAAGCTGCGTGAGTTTGCGCAGCCGTCCGACCTGATCGTCATCGCTGGCGACAGCACCGGCGTGCGCGCCCACTGGACGCTGGAGCAGCTGCTCCCCGCCAGCTTCGGCCCCGACCATCTCAAGAACGCCTGAAGGAGAACCTCATGTCCATGCCCTTGCAAGGCGCCGCCCTCGACGCCGCCATCACCACCAGCCTCGCCACCCTGAAGGCCACCTTCGGCGACCAGGCACCGGAAGTCGCCGTCGTGCTGGGCTCCGGCTGGAGCGGTGCGGTGGATCAGCTGCAAGACCAGCAGCACCTGCCCTACGCGCAGCTGCCGGCCTTCCCGCAGCCCAAGGTGGAAGGCCATGTGGCCGAAATCACCGTCGGCCGCGTCGGCCAGCAACGGGTGGTGATGCTGCGCGGCCGCGCCCACACCTATGAAAGCGGCGACTGCACCGGCATGGCCGGCGCCATCCGCAGCCTCAAGGCCTGGGGCGTCAAGCTGCTGCTGCTGACCAATGCGTCGGGCAGCCTGCGCTCGCACTTGCCGCCGGGCAGCCTGATGATGATCTCGGATCACATCAATGCACCGCAGCGTTCGCCGCTGACCGGCCTGCCGGGCAACGACCGCTTCACCGACATGAGCGCCGCCTACGATGGCGAACTGCGTCAACAGGCGGTGAAGGTGGCCCAGGCGCACAACCTGGTGCTGGGGCAGGGCGTGTACGTGTGGGCAGTGGGCCCGCAGTTCGAGACGCCGGCCGAGATCCGCATGTTCTCCGCCTGGGGCGCGGATGCCGTCGGCATGAGCACCGTGCCGGAAACCATCCTGGCCCGTCACGCCGGCCTGCGGGTGGGCGGCCTGGCGCTGATCACCAACATGGCGGCCGGCCTGTCCGAAGAAGCGCTGACCCACGCGCTCACGCTGCAACAGGCCAAGGCCTCCGGCGACCGCGCGGCCGCCTTCCTGGGGCAGCTGCTGGCCTCGCTGACCACGATGGAATCGCTGCGCGCCTGAGCGCAGCAGGGGCACGGCGGCGTGAGAGGCGCGGCCGGCCCGTCTGGGAGCAGTACATGAAGACCGACATGAGTCTCGAACAAGCGGCGCGTCTGGCGCTGCAATGCCTGGATCTGACCAGCCTCAACGACGGCGACACGCCGGCGACCATCGACGCGCTGTGCCGTCGCGCCATCGGCGCGGACGGTCGCGGCCCCGTGGCGGCCGTGTGCGTCTGGCCGCGCTTCGTGGCGCAGGCCCGTGCCGCCTTGCCGGCGGGCATCCAGGTCGCCGCCGTGGCCAACTTCCCGGACGGCAGTCTGGACCTGCCGCGCGTCCTGGCGGAGATCGCCGCCATTGCCGAAGCGGGTGCGCAGGAAGTGGACGTGGTGTTGCCCTATGCTGCGTTGAAGCAGGGCGAAGCCAGCGAAGTGGCTGAATTCCTCGCAGAGGTGCGCCACGCCACCCGTCCGCTGACACTGAAGGTGATCATCGAATCCGGCGAACTCCAGACCACCGAGCTGATCAAGGAAGCGACCCGCCTGTCGCTGATGGCCGGCGCGGACTTCATCAAGACCAGCACCGGCAAGACAGCCGTCTCGGCGACGCCGGAAGCGGCCCGTGCGATGCTGGCCGAAATCCAGTCCAGCGGCCTGGGCAACGCCGGATTCAAAGCCAGCGGTGGCATCCGTTCGGTGGCGGATGCGCGCGGCTATCTGCAGCTGGCGGCCGATGCGCTGGGCGTGGAGGCGCTGCAGCCGCGCCGCATGCGTTTTGGGGCCAGCGGTCTGCTGGACGATATCGAGGCCGTGCTCGCGGGGCAGGCGAGCCAGGCGGTGCAGGGCGCTTATTAGGCTCGGCTGTGCGGCGCTCGGGCGGCCGCATAAAATCTCCCGGTCCACCAGCCTCGCCTCCGAGGCTGGTTTCATTTTGATCCCTCATCATGTCGCTCCCCACCTCCACTCCCTCCGATCCCCACGGCGCCGGTCCGCAGGACGATGCCGCCCCTGGCGGTGCCGAGGGCGACAACAGCCCTGAAGGCGTGGCCCATCGCGCTCGCATCCGCAGCTTTGTGGTGCGCGCCGGCCGCATGGGCACCGGCCAGATCAAGGCGCTGGCCGAGCTGGGTCCGCGCTATGTGCTGCCCTTCGAGCAGCGTCCCCTGGACACCGCCCAGGTCTTCGGCCGTCAGGCGCCGGTGGTGCTGGAGATCGGCTTCGGCATGGGCGGCGCCACCGCGCAGATTGCGCAGAGCCTGCCGGATCACGATTTCATCGGCTGCGAGGTCCATGAGCCCGGGGTGGGCGCGCTGCTCAAGCTGATCGGCGAGCAGGACATCCCCAACATCCGCATCTTCCAGCACGATGCCGTGGAAGTGCTGGAGCACATGATTCCGGAGGGCTCGCTGGCCGGCGTGCACATCTTCTTTCCGGACCCCTGGCACAAGAAGCGCCACAACAAGCGCCGCCTGATCCAGCCGCCGTTCGTGGCCAAGCTGGTGCGGCATCTGGCGCCCGGCGGTTACCTGCATTGCGCCACCGACTGGGCGCCGTATGCGGAGCAGATGCTGGAAGTGCTGGGCGCGGATCCGGACCTGGTCAATACCGCCCCGGGCAACGGCTATGCGGAGAAGCCGACCTACCGCCCCCTGACCAAGTTCGAGAACCGGGGCCTGAAGCTGGGCCATGGGGTCTGGGACCTGGTGTTCCGTCGCAAGTAAAACCGCAGGTCCGGTCCCGGCGATCTTTCATGACTGTTTCGTGCGCCCTGTGAGCGCACGGTACGGGCCCTTCGATGACCAAGGTCAGTTGACCCGCGACGCCGTTGCCGGCTGAAACCCGGTGCGGCGGCTGCGCTGATAGAGTCGCACGCTATGTCCGAATCCAACCCCTTGGCCGGCAAGCATCTGCTGCTGGGCCTCTCCGGCGGCATCGCCTGCTACAAGATCGCCGAATTGACCCGCCTGCTGGTCAAGGCTGGCGCCACCGTTCAGGTCCTGATGACGGAGGCGGCCGAGTCCTTCATCACGCCGGTGACGATGCAGGCGCTGTCCAACCATCCGGTCTACACCAGCCAGTGGGACGCCCGGCCGGACAACAACATGGCGCACATCAACCTGAGCCGTGAAGCCGATGCGATGCTGATCGCACCGGCCAGCGGCGATGTGATCGCCAAGCTGGCGCAGGGGCGGGCGGACGATCTGCTCACCCTGACCGCGCTGGCCCGTCCGGCGCACCGCTGCGCGCTGCTGATTGCGCCGGCGATGAACCGCGAGATGTGGGCCCATCCAGCCACCCAGCGCAATCTCCGCCAGGTGCAGGACGATGGCGCGGTGGTGCTGGGCGTGGGCCACGGCGACCAGGCCTGCGGCGAAGTCGGTGATGGCCGGATGCTCGAGCCGCATCAGCTGCTGGAGCTGGTCATCTCGCACTTCCAGCCGAAGGTGCTGGCCGGGCGCAAGCTGCTGATCACCGCCGGCCCGACCTACGAAGCCATCGACCCGGTGCGCGGCATCACCAACCGCTCCAGCGGCAAGATGGGCTTTGCCATTGCCCGTGCCGCGGCCGAAGCAGGTGCGGATGTGACGCTGGTGGCCGGCCCGGTACACCTGCCCACGCCGCTGGGCGTGCGCCGCATCGATGTCATGAGCGCGCGCGACATGCTGGAGGCGGTGATGCCACTGGCCACCTCGCATGATGTGTTCGTCGCCACCGCGGCGGTGGCGGACTGGCGTCCCGCGCAGACGCAGGCGCACAAGATCAAGAAGAATGCGGCGCCCGGCGAAGCGCAGGTGCCGCATCTGGCGCTGGCCGAGAATCCGGACATCCTGGCCACCGTCGCCGCGCTGCCGCAGCCTCCGCTGTGTGTCGGCTTTGCGGCCGAGAGCCAGGACCTGGTCAAGCACGCACGGGAAAAACGTCAGCGCAAGAATGTGCCGTTGATTGTCGGCAACCTCGGTCCGGCCACCTTTGGTCAGGACGACAATACGCTGGTGCTGGTGGACGCGCGCGGCGAGCGGGAGCTCTCCCGGGCCGACAAGCTCACCCTGGCACGCGAACTGGTGCGAGACATCGCCCAGCGCCTGACGACCTATCCTGCCTTATGACCACCATTGACCTGAAAGTCCTCGATGCCCGCATGGCGGAGCATCTGCCTGCCTACGCCACGCCGGGCAGCGCCGGCCTGGACCTGCGCGCCTGCCTCGATGAAGCCTTGACCATTGCCCCGGGCCAGACGCATCTCGTGCCCACAGGCCTGTCGATCCACATCGGGGATCCGGGCCTGGCAGCGATGATCCTGCCGCGTTCGGGCCTGGGGCACAAACACGGCATCGTGCTGGGCAATCTGGTGGGGCTGATCGACTCGGATTACCAGGGTCAGCTGATGGTCAGCGTCTGGAACCGTGGCCAGGACAGCTTCACGCTGCAGCCGATGGACCGGATGGCGCAGCTGGTGATCGTCCCGGTGGTGCAGGCCCAGTTCCGCCGCGTGGATGACTTCGACGCGTCCTCGCGCGGGACCGGCGGCTTCGGCTCCACGGGCAAAGGCTGATCGGCCAGGGCTGACGCCGCGGCAGCGACCCAGCCACGGCGACCCAGCCACCGCTACCCGGCACGGGCCGAAATGACAACGGCCGGGGAGACCCGGCCGTGATGGAACGAGCGCGCGGCATCAGGTGCGCGCGGGCGGCGACTCAGTGCACCGGCTCGTCCGGCGCGGGGCCATCCAGCACGGTCACGCCGGCATCGCCCAGCGTGCCGGCTTCAATTTCTTCTTCAGTGGCTTCGCGCACGTCGCAGACGGTCACGTGAATCCGCAGGCCGATGCCCGCCAGCGGATGGTTGCCGTCCAGCACCACATGTTCCGGATAGACCTCGGTCACGGTGTAGATGCGGTCGGCCGGCATGTCCGGGGTCGAGGCGCCTTCCGGCAGGCCTTCGAACTGCATGCCCACCACCACGTTCTCCGGCATCACCTCGCGCGGCTCGAAGCAGACGAGGGCGCTGTCGTAGTCGCCAAATGCGTCTTCCGGCTGGAGCGCAACGCTCACTTCGTCGCCGGTGACATGGCCCGTCAGGGCTTCTTCGACCTTTGCAAACAGGTCATCGCCACCGTAGAAGAATTCCATTGCGGGATTCAGTTCTTCCACGGACTGGCCTTGGGCATCTTCCAGTCTCCACGTCAGGGAGACCACGCAGGGGGCAGTGATTTGCATGCGCCAATTCTCGCATGGGCCGATGCACCGCGGGCAGCGCGGGATTTGCGCAGAACGGGGTGAGCGCCGGGGACTGGCACGGTGTCCGGCGGTTCACAGGCTGCCAATCCGGGGACAATGTCGGCATGACAGCCAAGACTTCTGCCAACACCTCCGCCAAGACCTCCGACGTGACTTCCCCGACCGCTGCTTCCGATGCCGTGTCCGCCAGCGGCATCGACATCCACGCCCCGACCGAACTGCTGGGCGGCCTGAGCCCGGAACAGTTCATGCAGCGCCACTGGCAGAAGGAGCCGCTGCTGGTGCGTCAGGCCCTGCCGGGCGTCACGCCGCCGATCGACCGTGCCACCGTGGCGCGGCTGGCCGCCAGCGATGAGGTGGAAAGCCGCCTCGTCAGCCAGCAGCCGCAGGACCGCTGGTCCTTGCGCCAGGGACCGATCGCCAAGCTGCCGGCCTGGACCAAGCCCCAGTGGACAGTGCTGCTGCAGGGGCTGGACCTGCATGTCCCCGCGGCCGAAGCGCTGCTGAGCCGCTTCCGCTTTGTACCGGAAGCGCGGCTGGATGACCTGATGCTCTCCTACGCCAGCGACGGTGGCGGCGTCGGCCCGCATTTCGATTCCTATGACGTCTTCCTCATCCAGGTGAGCGGCCGCCGTCATTGGCATATCGGCCGTCGCGGCGTGGCCACCACCGGCACCCTGCGGGACGATGTGCCGCTCAAGGTGCTGGCCGACTTCACGCCGGAGCAGGACTTCATCCTGGAGCCGGGCGACCTGCTGTACCTGCCGCCGGGCTGGGCCCATGACGGCGTGGCGGTGGGGGGCGACTGCATGACCGCCTCGGTGGGTTTCCGTTCCCCGTGGCGGGCGGAGCTGGCCAATGAATTGCTGGTGCGACTGACCGATGAGGGCGACGAAGATGAAGCCCCCGGCTCCGACCTGATGTACGCCGATCCTCGCCAGCCGGCCACTGGCGCCCCCGGCCAGATTCCCGAGGCGCTGCTGACCTTCGCTCGCGAAGCGGTGATGAAGGCGGTGCAGGAGCCGCTGGCGCTGGAGCGTGCCCTGGGCGAGGCGCTGACGGAACCCAAACCGCATGTCTTCTTCGAAGCCGGGGAGGGCCTGCCGGAAGGCGTGGATGTCCGTCTGGATGCCCGCAGCCGCATGATGTATGACACTGCCCACATCTTCATCAACGGTGCCGCGTTCCGGGCGGGTGGCCTGGATGCCACGTTGATGCGGCGCCTGGCGGATCAGCGCCGCCTGACCGCCGCCGATGTGGCGGCACTGAGCGAAGACGCCCGAACGCTGCTCGACCAATGGGCCGAGGACGGCTGGGTGCAAATCGACTGAAGGACTGAGGGACTGAGGCACTAAGGAACTGGCATGGCATTGAAAGACGGCGTCTTTGAATCGCGGGACGAGATACAGCAAGTCTTGCGGGAGGTCTTGCAGCTGTGTGCCACCGAGGGCGGCCGCGAGCTGTGCTGGATGGACACCGATTTCACCGACTGGCCGCTGTCCGACGGGCCGCTGCTGGAGGCCTTGCATGCCTGGGCCCTGCCGCATCGTCATCTGCGGCTGCTGGCGGCCGACTATGAGCCGTTGCGCCGACAGCATCCGCGGTTTGTGCAATGGCGCCAATTGCATGATCACGTCATTGCGGCGAAGGCATTCGACCGTGCAGAGGCGGTGGAGCGCAGTCAGCCGTCACCGATCGGGGTGGTGCTGGCACCCGGATTGCTGGTCTTCAAGCGATGGACGCCCACTCGGGCGTCATTGAGCCTGCGCAATGCCCGCGAAGAGGCCACGACCCAGGAATGGTTTGACGCTATTGAGCAACGCTCTACCGATTCATTCGCAGGCAGCACTCTAGGCTTGTAAGGAGATTACAAACTGATGGCTATAATCGTTGGCTAGGCGAGGAAAGCGCTCGAGGTTTTCCCCGTCTTGGTCTGCTTGAAGCTCGTGCATGCGTACTCGATCTGGATTAACCCGACGGTGGTCCTCCTGGACTGTTGTACGACTTCATTAATTACCGGTAATTGATTGTTCGTCTAAAAGTTACTTGAGGACAAGTATGAAAAAGTCGATCCTGTTGGCCTCCCTGCTGGCCGCTGTTGCACTGACCGCTTGCGGCAAGAAGGAAGAAGCTCCGGCTCCTGCTCCTGTCGCTACCCCCGCTCCGGAAGCTTCGGCTCCCGCATCGGCTCCGGTGATGGACGCTGCTTCGGCTCCGGCCATGGACGCTTCGGCTCCCGCTTCGGCAGCCAGCAACTAAGACGATCTTTTCGTCCTGAAAAAGCCGCCCGGGCTCTGGCCCCGGCGGCTTTTTCTTTGCCCGTCCTTTGTGGGCCTCGTCTGCGTCCAGTAAATGCGGCTGAAGCGCCGGACTGTCGTCGCGGAGGTTTTCTCTGGACGGGGTTTCATACTCTCCGAAGCAGACGCCGGGTATTCAACCCCGAATTGAATACCCAAAAAAAACGCCGCCCGAGGGCGGCGTTCGTTCGTCGGGGCGCTCCGATCAGCGCAGATCTTCCATCAGCAACTGCAGGATGCGCTTGGCCATCTCGTTGGTCTGCTGCTGGCCCTTGTCGTCCAGGATGAGCACGGTCGAGCGCTCGCCCTCGGACTGCACCGCCACCCGGTAACGCACCGAGGTCGAGGCCTTGTCCGAGCCGAACAGGCGCGACCAGAAGCCCGGTTCATCCTTGCCAGCCTGGTTGGGGTCGGCATAACGGAGGAAGAACAGGCCCTGCTTGCGGTCGCGGTCTTCAATGGTGAAGCCATGGCGGTCCAGCGACTGGCCCACCCGGCGCCAGGCGCGGTCAAAGCCTTCGTTCAGGGCGATGCTGTTGGGCACGTCGGCCAGCGAGCGTGGCACGGCGCCCGGACGGGTCTCAGGCGCTTGCGGTTGCTGCTGGGCCGTTGCCACGGCCTGGGCAGCGTCTTCCTTGCCGCCGAGCTTGAGCAGCAGGCGCGACAGCATGATGGATTCCAGTTCCGGATCCGACGGGCGGGGCTGCCAGGCGGTGTCGTCCTTCTGGGTGTTGGTGTAGACCTCGACCATGCCCCGGTGGGCAATGTAGATGTCCGTCCCGCCATTGGGATTGCGCTCGACGCGGGTGCGGTATTTGTCCCGCTCGCCGGTGGAGTAGACCGAATCCAGCAGCGTGCCGATGCTCTTGCGGATGAAGTCCAGCGGCAGCTTGGCGCGGTTTTCGGCCCAGTTGGTTTCCATCACGCCCACGGCGGGATCTTCGGTTTCCACCTGCAGGCCACGCTCCACCCAGAAGGCCTTGAGCTGGGGCCAGAGTTCTTCGGGTGTCAGGCTGCTGTGCACCCAGCGGCTGTTGCCCAGACGCTGGAATTCGGCGTCGCCGGCCTTGGACAGGGCCACCGCGCTCGACACGGCGCCGGAGGAGCGCTGCGCATTCGTCGGCTGGCTGGCCAGCTGAGCGGCGCTGACGGTACCGCCGGCCGGGCGGGTGTCACGCGGCAGCTGGGTCAGGTCCGGCGGCACATCCAGGCCGGTGGTCTGCTTGGCCTGGGTCTTGTAGTCGACCTTGTCACCGGTGGTCATGCTGTCCAGCGAGCTGCACGCCGCCAGCGAGGCCACCGCCACCAGGCAGGCCAGGCGCACCGGGGTGGAAGCGCAGGTATCGGAAAGGGAACGAGTCACGCTAGACATCTCCGTATGGTCACCGCGGCCCAGCCGCATTCAGAAACAAGGTGAGTGATTAGAGCAGGCTTACAGCAGGCCGGCTTCTTTCAAGGCGTCGCCCACCAGCTGCTGGCCCTGGGCCGTCAGCGGGGTCAGGGGCAGGCGCAGATGGTTGCCGCAGCGACCCATTTGGGCCAGGGCCCACTTGGTGGGGGCCGGGCTGGGCTCGCAGAACAAATGCTTGTGCAGGCTCAGCAGCTTGAAGTGGAGCTGCGTGGCCTCGCGCACGCGGCCTTCGATGGCAGCCATGCACATGTCGTGCATGTCGCGCGGGGCCACGTTGGCGGTGACGCTCACATGGCCGCGGCCACCCAGCAGCATCAGGGTCACGGCGGTGCCGTCATCGCCCGAATAGATGCCGAAGTGCCTGGGTGCATGCTTGATCAGCCAGGCAGCGCGCTCGATATTGCCGGTGGCTTCCTTGATGCCGAACACGCCGGGCAGGGAGGCGCAGCGCAGGGCCGTCTCGGGGCTCATGTCCGCCACGGTGCGGCCGGGCACGTTGTACAGCATCATCGGAATGTCCACCGCTTCGGCGATAGCCTTGAAGTGCTGATAGATGCCTTCCTGCGATGGCTTGTTGTAGTAGGGGACCACCGACAGCGTCGCGTCCGCACCCACCTGCTTGGCAAAGCGGCTCAGTTCGATGGCCTCGGCCGTCGAATTGGCACCGGTGCCCGCCAGCACCGGCTTGCGGCCCTTGACGTGCTCCACGGCCACGCGGATGACCTCGCGGTTTTCTTCCATCGTGACGGTGGGGGACTCGCCCGTGGTGCCCACCACGCCGATCACGTCCGTGCCTTGGTCGATATGCCAGTCGATCAGGGCGCGCAGCCCGTCGAAGTCGATACGGCCGTCTTCATGCATCGGCGTCACCAGGGCGACGATGCTGCCAACAATTGCGTTCATTGAGGATTCCTCGAGATCTGGCGGATTCTACTGAAGCGGCGGACGGTTCCCGGACAGTGCCCGCCCGCCCCACCGGCTGGGGGGTGTCAGACCGGGCTGCCGGAGGGCGGGGCCAGGACGTAGCGGGGGTGGTCGCCCGGGTCGGTGCCGCGCGGGTGCACGGCAGCAACGCGCTGGACATAGCGGCCGTTGACCGCCGAGGAGGACCCGGTGGGCGCAGGGGCGGCACCGGCATCGAGGAAGCCGTCCTCAAAGCCCACGATCCGCATCCCTTCGCACACCCTCAACAGCTCGCCGGGCTGCAGCAGGAACTCGGCCCGGGACGGTCGGCCGACGGTCTGCTGTCCGTCGGTAAAAGTTTCGTAAATCAGCCAGCCCCCGGGCGCCACGGCCGCCTTGATCAGCGGCAGCAGGGGACGCCAGAGGTAATTCGTGACCAGGACCAGATCGAACTGACGGCCGGCCAGCGGCCAGGGGGCGTTTTCGATGTCCGCTTCCACGGTCTCCACGCCGGGCAGGCCGTGAAGACTGGCCAGGGCCTGCGCATCCCGGTCCACACCGGTGACGGACAGGCCAGCCTGCGCCAGCAGTCGGACGTGACGGCCATGGCCGCAGCCGACGTCCAGCGCGGTCAGCCCCGGACGAGCCCAGGCCTGACGCCAGCGCAGCACCCAGTCGCTGGGCGGGCTGCTTCGGGTGGCATGGGCGAGGGCGGAGGTCGGACCGGGTGAGAGGCCGGGGGGCAGGCCGGGCGTGGAGGCTGCACTCATTGCGGCCGCTGCTCCCGCTTCAGCGCCTGCATCGCCAGACGGTCCACCAGCGACGGCGCCAGCAGCTTCAGCCAGCGCCCCAGTTTGCCTTTGGTGGTCATGACGATGTCCCGCTCCCGCGCCAGCGTCCCGTTCAGGATCAGCCGCGCGCAGGTCTGCACACTCATCGCGCCGCGTTCATTCAGGCTGCTTTGTCCTGCCGCTTCACCGCGCGCATTGAACCCCCGGTACCGGATCTGCGTATCCACCACGCCCGGATAGGCAATGGTGACGCTGACCCCGTGCGAGGCCACCTCGGTGCGCAAGGCCTCGAAGAAACCGGTCATTGCGAACTTGGTGGCCGAATAGGCGGTCCGGCCGGGAATGCCCAGCAAACCGGCCAGGCTCGACACCGCCACAATGCGCCCACGGCTGGCCTTGATGGCGGGCAGGGCGGCCTGGGTGATCCAGGCCGGCCCCCACAGGTTGATCTGCATCAGGCGCTGATACCAACCCAGGTCCTTGACCTCGTCAAACAGCGCATGGGCCGACATGCCGGCGTTGTTCACCAGCACGTCGATGCTGCCGAAGGCGCCCAAGCTTGCATGGACGAGGGCCTGGCAGTCGGTCTGGTCTTCCACGTCACACAGCTGCACCAGGGTGCGGGCGCCCAGCGCCTCGCATTCGGCCGCGACGGCTTCCAGCTTGTCGCGCGTGCGGGCGGCCAGTACCAGCGACAGCTTGGAGCCGTCCCGCTGCGCCCATTGCCGTGCCAGTTCGGCGCCGATGCCATCCGAGGCACCGGTGATGATCACCACCATGTTGTCTCCACGCTGAGTTCGAGTTGTCGCTTCAGAAGCAGCCCCAGAGCTGGTCCGCAAAGTGTTGCATCAGCGAGGGCTGGGCGTAGGCCAGGAAAACCAGCGTCAAGGCGGTCGCCACGGCCAGTGCCGCTACTGCCTGCCAGAGCCGCCGTCGCATGGCCGCGGTCCTCGTCAAATGCCGGCAGCCGCCGCCCGACCGGGCGCACCGGGCCTGGCAATGGCGCCTTCCCGCACCGGCAGGTTGGCCAGCAGGGCCATCACACCCAGGGCGATGGCGAGCCACCACACCACGTCATAACTGCCGGTGGCGTCATACAGCTTGCCGCCCAGCCACACGCCCAGGAAGCTGCCGATCTGGTGGCTGAAGAACACGAAGCCCCCCAGCATCGACATGTGCTGCACCCCGAAGATCTGGGCCACGATGGCATTGGTGGGCGGCACGGTGGAGAGCCACAGCACGCCCATCACGGCGGAGAAGACATACACGCTCCAGGGCGTCAGCGGCACCTGCAGGAAGATGAAGATGGCGATCGAGCGCAGTCCGTAGATGGCCGACAGCACATAGCGTTTGGGCATGTGCTGCCCGAGCGTGCCCGCCGCATAGGTGCCGATGACGTTGAACAGCCCGATCAGCGCCAGGGCCGCGGTGGCCACCTGCGGCGACAGGCCGTGGTCCTTCAGGTAACTGGGCATGTGCACGCCGATAAACACCACCTGGAAGCCGCAGACGAAGTAGCCCAGCATCAGCAGCTGGAAGCTGCGGTAGCCAAAGGCCTCCTTCAGCGCTTCGCCGATGCTCTGATGCGGCCCGCTTGCCGCGCGGCTGCCCGCAGGCTCCCGCAGACCGATGGCCAGCGGAATGATCAGGCAGGCCGCGATAGCCAGCACAAACAGCGCGTTCTGCCAGCCGGTATGCCCGATCAGCCAGTTTTCCACCGGCACCATCAGGAACTGGCCGAACGAACCGGCGGCGGCGGCCACCCCCATCGCCCAGGAACGGCGCTCCGGCGCCACCTGCCGGGCGATGACGCCGTACACCACCGCATAGGTGGTGCCGGATTGGGCCAGGCCGATCAAAAGGCCGGCGCTACCGAGAAAGCCCGCCGCGGTGCTCGAGACCGCCATCAGCGCCAGACCCGCCGCATACAGCAGCGCGCCGCCGACCAGGATCCGCATCGCGCCGAAGCGGTCCGCCAGCATGCCGGCCATCGGCCCGGCAAAGCCCCAGGAGAGGTTCTGCACTGCCAGGGCCAGCGAGAAGGCCTCGCGGGTCCAGCCGCGGTCCATGGTGACGGGGGTCAGCCACAGGCCGAAGCCGTGGCGAATGCCCATCGAGAGGGTGACGATGGCGGCGCCGCATAGCAGCACCTGACGCAGGCTGAGGGTCTTTCGCTCGGCGGCCGGGGCGGGTGGGGACGTGTCCATGGGTGTGGGCGTGCCTGTGGCGGGAGGTGCGGATCCTGGTCCGGGTCGGGGCGTGGGCGACGGGGGCCGGGCGCTCATGCAGTCGAATGTAGCGTCACCGGGACGCCCAGCCTGTCACCGAGGGAACCTTCACGCTCAGGGAGAGCCCCAGGTCACTTCTTTGTCGAACTCTTCGTCGAGGACTTCGACGCCTTGCTGCTTGACGCCTTGCCGGACTTGCCCGACTTCGACGACCTGGAGCCCTTGGCCGACGCCCGGTGCGCCGCTTCGCCTTCGGCCAGCGTGCTGTCGCTGCCCGCCGTGGCGGCCACGTCGTCCAGCTGCGTCAGCACCCGGCCCTGCTTGATGCGCAACAGCGGCTTGTCCAGGGCGGCGAGGTCGTCCAGCGGATTGCTGTTCAGCACCAGGAAGCTGGCCTCGCAGCCCGGCTGGAAGCAGCCCAGCTTGCGCTTGGGGAACAGCGCGCGCGGCGTGTCCTGGGTCGCCAGGCGCAGCAGCGTGGCCTTGTCCAGCACCCCCAGGCTGTCCAGGTGATGCACCTCGCTCAGGGCATTCCCGGTGAAGAGGTCCGACCCCACCAGCAGCCGTGCACCGGCCTCCTTGAGTTTGGCCAGGTTGCGCTTTTGCACCGCTTCAATGCGGGCCAGCAGCTCCGGCGCCGGCTGGAACAGCTGGGTGGCGACCGTGGCGGTGATCACGCCGATCTTGCGTTCCGCCGCCATCACCGCCACTTCCGCCGAGATCTCGTGGGTTTCGGGCGCCTCGCCATGCTGCGGGAAATACCCCGGCAGCTCGGCAATGAAGTCGACGCCGGCGCGCACCGCGGCCTCGAAGTCCTTGGCGCTCTCCACATGCGCCACCACCCGCAGCCCATCCTGGTGGGACAGGCGCACCACCTCCGCCAGCACCTCCGGCGTCACGCCCAGCTTGCCGCGCTGCTCGGCCTGCTCGCGCAGCTCGGGCCGGTCGTGGTAGCCCATGATGACCTTGACCAGGTCGGTGCGCCGATCCTTCACCAGCGGCCACTTGCGGGACACGTCCGCCGGGATGTCCATCACCAGCACGGCCTTGTCCACGATCTGGTCCAGCGTCATCGGCGGCTGGGCCGACTGCAGCATGGCCAGCGGCTGGCCGTCCGAGGAGGTAATGCAGGCGGTCGCAAACAGCACATCCGGCGTGTCCGGCTGGTCGATGCGGCCGCGGATGGGGTCGATGGCGGCCGGGTCGGCGCACAGCATCGCGGCATAGAACACGCCGTCCCGCAGATAATCCTGCCCGAAGCGCTCCAGCCCCCAGGCGCCCTGCAGATTGTGGTTGTGGGCCTCGGCCAGCGGCGGCACCAGGGTCTGGCCCTTGAGCTCCATCAGCCGGTTGACCTTGCGGGGCCGCTTGTCGGTGAACACCCCGTCATCAATATAGAGGGTGCCACGCTGCAGCTTTTCGCCGTCGAACCACTGCGCATGGCGCAGCTCGATGGCCATTTCCGGGCTGGCCTTGAAATCGGCCGCCTGGGCACCGGTCATCAGCGCCGCCGTGACCAGAACACCGGACAGCACATCAGCCAGGGGGGCCAGCAGACCGGCCGCGAGACGAGGGGACTTGAACATCAGGCAGAGGACCAGGAAATCAGCCGCCGATGCTACGTCAGCATGTAACCGCCCTCCGGGCAACGAAGTAACCGCATGTTCTGAGATGCGCCCTATGAACGACTTGTGTGAAGAATGCCCGCCGCAGGGGGGACGGTCGAGACGGGGATGCTCCCCTAGAATCCCGCCCCATGGCAACCAAAGCAGTCACTTCCCCCGGCAGCTACAGCGAAGGCTCGATCCGAGTCCTGAAGGGTCTGGAGCCCGTCAAGCAGCGCCCGGGCATGTACACCCGCACCGACAACCCCCTGCACATCATTCAGGAGGTGATCGACAACGCCGCTGACGAGGCTCTGGCCGGCCACGGCAAGCGCATCACCGTCATCCAGCACACCGACGGCTCGGTGACCATCGAGGACGATGGTCGCGGCATTCCGTTCGGGCTGCACCCGGAAGAGGGCGTGCCGGTCGTCGAGATCGTGTTCACCCGGCTGCATGCGGGCGGCAAGTTCGACAAGGGGGCCGGCGGCGCCTACAGCTTCTCCGGCGGTCTGCACGGCGTGGGCGTGTCGGTCACCAATGCGCTGGCCAAGCGGCTGGAAATCACCGTCTACCGGGAAGGGCAGGTGGCGACCCTGGCGTTCTCCGGCGGCGACGTCATCGAGCCGGTGCAGGTCCGCAAGGCCGACCTGAAGGCCGGGGATCGCAAGCAGGGCACCACCGTGCGGGTGTGGCCGGATGCCTCCTACTTCGAAAGCGCCGACCTGCCCAAGGGCGAGCTGGTGCATCTGCTGCGCTCCAAGGCGGTGCTGATGCCCGGCGTGATCGTCAGCCTGACGCAGGAAAAGACGGGCGACGTCCAGACCTGGACCTACAAGGGGGGCCTGCGCGACTACCTGATGCAGTCGTTGCCCGCCGACCCGATGATTCCGCTGTTCGAAGGGGAGCACTATGCCTCCGCCAACGAAAGCGAGAACTTTGCCGAAGGCGAAGGCGCGGCCTGGTGCGTGGCGTTCACCGAAGAAGGCCAGGTCATGCGCGAAAGCTATGTGAACCTGATCCCGACGGTGGCCGGCGGCACCCATGAGTCCGGCCTGAAGGACGGTCTCTTCGGCGCGGTCAAGGGCTTCATCGAGATGCATGCGCTGGCGCCCAAGGGCGTCAAGCTGATGGCGGAAGACGTGTTCTCCCGCGCCAGCTTCGTGCTGTCGGCCAAGGTGCTGGACCCGCAATTCCAGGGCCAGACCAAGGAACGCCTGAATTCGCGGGATGCCCTGCGGCTGGTGTCCGCCTTCGTCAAGCCGGCCCTGGAGCTGTGGCTCAACCAGCATGTGGAGCACGGCAAGAAGCTGGCCGAGCTGGTCATCAAGCAGGCCCAGACCCGCCAGCGCGCCGCCCAGAAGGTGGAAAAGCGCAAGAGCAGCGGCGTGGCCGTGCTGCCCGGCAAGCTGACCGACTGCGAAAGCACCGACCTGCTGCACAACGAGCTGTTTCTGGTGGAGGGCGACTCCGCCGGCGGTTCGGCCAAGATGGGCCGGGACAAGGAAACCCAGGCCATCCTGCCGCTGCGCGGCAAGGTGCTGAACGCCTGGGAAGTGGAGAAGGACCGGCTCTTCGCCAACAACGAGATTCACGACATCTCGGTGGCCATCGGCGTGGACCCGCACGGCAAGAACGACGATCCGGACCTCTCCGGCCTGCGCTACGGCAAGATCTGCATCCTGTCCGACGCGGACGTGGACGGCGCCCACATTCAGGTGCTGCTGCTGACGCTGTTCTTCCGTCACTTCCCCAAGCTGATCGCGACAGGCCACGTGTACGTGGCGCGTCCGCCTCTGTTCCGCGTCGATGCACCGGCCCGCGGCAAGAAGCCGGCGGCCAAGCTCTATGCGCTGGACGAAGCCGAGATGCACGCCATCCTGGACAAGCTGCGCAAGGAAGGTGCCCGCGAGGGCAGCTGGAGCATCGGCCGCTTCAAGGGCCTGGGCGAGATGAATGCCGAGCAGCTGTGGGACACCACGCTGAATCCGGAAACCCGCCGCCTGCTGCGCGTGGCCTACGGCGAGTTCGATTTCGGGGATACCGAAGGCGCCTTCAACAAGCTGATGGGCAAGGGCGAAGCCGCCGCCCGCCGCGAGCTGATGGAGCTGCACGGCGACTCCATCGAAGTGGACGTGTAAGCACACGGCGTGGCCATGACGCTCCACACCCGGGTCACCTTGCGCCCGACGATGCTGTCCGACCTGGACTTCGTCGTGGGGGTGGAGCAGGACGCGGCCAACCGTCCCTTCATCACGCCGTGGGAGCGCACGCAGCACGAAGGGGCCATCCGGTTTCCGGATGCCCGGCACTTTGTGGTGGAACTGGATGCTGCGAGCGTCGGTTTCGTCATCCTGCAGGGCTGCCGCAATCCCAACCGGTCGGTGGAACTCAAGCGCATCGTGCTGCTCTCCAAGGGCCAGGGCGTCGGACGCGAATGCGTGCGCAAGCTCAAGGCGCTGGCCTTCCGGCATTTCGGGGCGCACCGCTTCTGGCTGGATGTGAAGGGTCGCAACACGCCGGCGTGGCAGCTGTATCTCAGCGAGGGCTTTGTCGAAGAAGGCCGGCTGAGGGAGTCCGTGCGCATCGAAGGCGAGGCGGGCCCGGATGGTGTGGATGTCTTCGACGACCTCATCGTGATGTCACTGCTGCGGCGCGAGTTCGACGAGCGCCTGGCGCAGGGAAGGGAGCCGTCATGAACCGGATGCGTGCTGCACTGTTGCTGTCGCTGGGGGCCTGGACCCTGGGCCTGGCCGCCCCTGCCCGGGCCGAGCGGGCGGAACTGTGGGGTTATGTGGATGGCGCCGGCATGGCTCACTTCGCGCCCCACAAGGTCGATGCACGCTACCAGCCGGTGCTGTCCCCGGCGAGCCCGACCCAGCGGGTGCCCGGCAAGCTGGACAACGGCGCCCGGTTGCTGACCTGGCTGGACATCTCGCCGGAGGTCAAGGCGGTCACGCCCTACCTGCGCGAGGCCGAAGCCCAGACCGGCGTGCATGTGGAATTGCTCAAGGCCATCATCGCGGTGGAATCGGGCTTTCGCAGCGATGCCGTGTCGCCCCGCGGCGCGACGGGTCTGATGCAGTTGACGGCAGTCAGCGCGCAGCGCTATGGAACCGCCGAGGAACTGCGCCGCCCCGCCGCCCTGCTGGAGGCGCGCACCAACATCCTGATCGGCGCCCGGATGCTGGCCGATCTGATCCGTCGCTTCGGCCGCATTGATGGCGCGCTGGCGGCCTGGAATGCCGGTGAAGGCACGGTGCGTCGCGCCGGTGGCGGCGTGCCGGACATCGATGAAACCCAGGCGCATGTGCACCTGGTGCTGGAGCTGTACTGGTCGCTGCTGCAGCGGCGCATGGGCGCGCAGGCGCAGCAGATGACGCTGCAGCCGGTGAACGCTCCCCAAGAATCCAATGACCGGCCTGGCCGGTGAACCTGATGACTCAAGAGACTTTTGACTTCGAAACCCAACCCCCAGGCGTGCCGCCCTCGGGGGATGCACTGACGCTGGCCCAATATGCGCAGCAGGCGTATCTCGAATACGCCCTGTCGGTGGTGAAAGGCCGTGCCCTGCCGGCCTGCAGCGACGGCCAGAAGCCGGTGCAGCGTCGCATCCTGTTCACCATGGAGCGGCTGGGCCTGACCTTCACCGGCGCCACCGGTGCCAAAGCGGTCAAGAGCGCGCGGGTGGTGGGTGAAGTGCTGGGTAAATACCACCCGCACGGCGACCAGGCCGCCTATGACGCGATGGTGCGCATGGCGCAGGACTTCAGCCAGCGCTATCCGCTGATCGATGGCCAGGGCAATTTCGGCAGCCGCGATGGCGACGGCGCCGCCGCGATGCGCTACACGGAAGCGCGACTGTCCCCCTATGCTCGCCTGCTGCTGGACGAGCTGGACATGGGCACGGTGGACTTCCAGCCCAACTATGACGGCGAGTTCCAGGAACCCCGCGAGCTGCCGGCACGTCTGCCGTTTGTGCTGCTCAATGGCGCCTCCGGCATTGCGGTGGGCATGGCCACGGAAGTGCCCAGCCACAACCTGCGGGAAATCGCGGCGGCCGCGGTGGCACTGCTGAAGAACGACAAACTCAGCGACGATGAACTGCACAGCCTCCTGCCGGGTCCGGACTATCCGGGCGGTGGCCAGCTGATCAGCTCCGCCGATGAGATCCGCGCCGCCTACGGCAGCGGCCGGGGCAGCCTGAAGCTGCGGGCCCGCTGGAAGATTGAAGACCTCGCCCGCGGCCAGTGGCAGCTGGTGGTGACCGAACTGCCGCATGGCGTCAGCGCCCAGAAGGTGCTGGAAGAAATCGAGGAACTAATCAATCCGAAGGTCAAGGCCGGCAAGAAGACGTTGTCCCCCGAGCAGCTCCAGCTCAAGGGCAGCATCGCCGCCGTGCTGGACAAGGTGCGGGACGAATCCAACAAGGACGCGCCGGTGCGTCTGGTGGTGGAGCCCAAGAGCCGCACCATCGACCAGCAGGACCTGATCAACACGCTGCTGGCCCACACCAGCCTGGAGACGTCGGCGTCGGTCAACATGACCATGGTCGGCGGCGACGGCCGGCCGATGCAGAAGAACCTGCGCACCATCCTGACCGAATGGCTGCAGTTCCGCATGGGCACCGTGACCCGCCGCACCCAGCATCGTCTGGACAAGGTGCGCGACCGCATCCATGTGCTGGAAGGCCGGCACCAGATCCTGCTGCACATCGACGAGGTCATCAAGATCATCCGCAATTCGGATGAGCCCAAGCCGGCCCTGATCGAACGCTTCAAGCTGAGCGACCGGCAGGCCGAAGACATCCTGGAAATCCGGCTGCGTCAACTGGCGCGGCTGGAGTTCCTGAAGATCGAGCAGGAGCTCAAGCAACTGCGCGAGGAAGCGACCAAGCTGGAAGAGATCCTCTCCAATCCGTCGGCGCTACGCCGCACGGTGGTCAAGGAAATCGAGGCGGATGCCAAGCAGTATGGCGACGACCGCCGCACGCTGATCCAGGAAGACAAGCGCGCCGTGGCCGAAGTCCGCATCGTGGACGAGCCGGTGACGGTGGTGGTCAGCCTCAAGGGCTGGGTGCGGGCGCTCAAGGGCCACGAAGTGGACCCGGGCGCGCTGGCGTTCAAGGCGGGCGATTCGCTGTATGGCGTCTTCCCCTGCCGGTCGGTGGATCCGCTGGTGGTGCTGGGCAGCAATGGCCGCGCTTACTCGGTGCCGGTCTCCGCGCTGCCGGGGGGGCGCGGTGACGGCCAGCCGATCACCACGCTGATCGAGCTGGAATCGGGCAGCCAGATTGCGCACTACTTCGCTGGCGCAGCCTCGCAGCGGCTGGTGCTGTCGGGCACCGGCGGTTTCGGCTTGGTGGCGGAAGTGGGCGATTTGGTCGGTCGCCAGAAGGCGGGCAAGAGCTTCCTGAGCCTGGAAGGCCAGGAACTGCCGCTGCCGCCGTCGGTGGTGCCGGCGGGCGCCACGCAGCTCGCCTGCCTGACGCTCACCGGCCGCCTGCTGACCTTCAGCATGGACGAGCTCAAGCATCAGCCCAAGGGCGGTCGCGGCCTGACGCTGATCGACCTGGAGCCCAAGGACGCGCTGATCAGCGTGGCCGCGTTCTCGCAGGCCCTGCTGGTGCAGGGCAGCGGCCGCGGTGGCAAGGCCAAGGAAGAGGTGCTCAAGGGCGCGGCGCTGTCGGCCCATGCCGGCAAGCGCGCGCGCAAGGGCAAGGCGGTGGATGGCCTGCAGAAGGTGATGCGCGTCCTGCCCGCGTGATGACGCGTGCGTGGCCCGCCTGGGGCCGACGCCCAAGGCCCGTGGCGTCAACACACCGGTGATGAGGGGAAGGCTGAGAAGGCGTGAGGGTGAATCCTGCCTCAGCCGTCCCTCCGCCGTTCCCTCCCTGGAACGTTCTTCAGCCTTCTTCCTCCGGCGCCTGGCGTTCGGCCCGGGCTGTCCGTTGCACTCGGGACCGGCGCAGCCCGATGCGCCCTTCGCCGGAGTGATCGACCAGCGTCAGGCCGATCAGCCGCGACACCACCGCCGCCAGGTACATCACCCCGGCAAACATCTCCAGCGTCGTGATGGCGCGCGCGAGCGGACGCACCGGAATGACGTCCCCGATGCCGGTGCTGGACAGCAGGGCAAAGCTCAGGAAGACCAGCTCGGTCCAGGTGCGGGGCTCTGCGGGATTCACCGCCGCAGAGAAGCTGCCCGGCTGGATGGCCTGCACCACCACAAACACATAAGCAAACGCCCACGCGAGCAGGGTGAAGGTCGCTCCGGCGGCGAAGAGCTCGTCGGTGGTCGCATGCTGGTCGCCCATCATGTAGGCGATGAGACTGCCTGCGGCGTAGAAGTAGAACAGCGCCTCCAGGCCGGACGACCACGGCAGCAGGTCCGGCCGATCCATCAATCCCTGGATGAGCAGCAGCACGATGGCCGGCAGTGCGATGCCCACGCTCAGCCACAGCAGTCCCGGGGTGCTGCGCACCATGCGGGTGGTGAAGATCAGGACGATGATCCCCATCGCGCTGAGCGCCAGCGGGCCGGCCCGGCTGCCTTCCACCAAGGGGTAGAGCACCAGGCCCAACAACTGGACCAGCAGCAGGATGGCGGACGGGTGGCGGCGGGTGAGGGCGAGGTAACGGATCATGCGCATGGCGCGATTCTGGCTGCGCGCCGCGCAATGCCGAGAGGAACCGTGCCACGCGTTGCGGTGACGACGCGTGGCGGCGACGACGCGTTGCGTAAAGACGCCTCACTCGCCGGAAGGCGCGTGCCTCGTTTCCGAGGCGGCGCATCAGGCGCTGAAGTAGAACCGCTCGGCGAGTTCCGCCAGCAGGCCGGGGTAGCTCGGGGTCCAGCCGAGTCGTGCCTGGGTCGCGTGGGCCGTGCCGGTCAGGTCGGCACCGGGGAAGTGGCTGAACCACGGTCCGAAATGTTCCGGGGCCTCCTGTGCCGACAGCGACACCGTCGGCACCCCCAGCCCCCGCCCGATTGCTTCGGCGATCTCACGGAAGGCAATGCCGGCCTCGCCGACCGCGTGCAGGCGCTCGCCCGCATCGGCGGACTCCAGCGCCAGTCGATAGAGCCGCGCCGCATCGAGGCGGTGCACCGCCGACCACTGGTTGGAGCCTTCCCCCACATAGGCCGACACACCGCGTTGCCGCGCGATCTGGATCAGCATCGGCACGAAGCCATGGTCCCCGGCGCCGTGAACCGAGGGGGCCAGCCGCACCGTGGTCGCCCGCACGCCACGCGCGGCCAGCGATTGCGCCGAGGCCTCCGACACCCGCGGATACGCCTCGCTGCGCGGCGGGGGCAGGTCGTCTTCGGTGGCCGGCCGGCCTTGAACCAGGCGGGCCAGGCCGCTGGTCACCAGCAGCGGGCGCTGGCTGCCGATGAGGGCCGATCCCAGCGTCTCGATCGCCTGCGCATCCAGGGCGCAAGCCTGGGCAAAGCGGCTGAAGTCATGGTGGAACGCGGTGTGGATCATGCCGTCGGCCCAGTCGGCGCCTTCGCGCAGCACCGCGTAATCTTCCAGCGTGCCTCGCAGCGGCTGGGCGCCGACCCGCGTCAACTGCTCTGCCGCCGCCTCGGTCCTCGCCAGGCCCCGCACCTCATGGCCGAACGCTGCCAGCTCAGCCACCACCGCAGAACCGACAAAGCCGCTGGCACCCGTCACAAACACTCGCATGGCAATACTCCATTCAATGAAGTCGCGACTCTGCCTGGGAGGTTTATCCAGTTAAAGTAGTGTCGTTATCCAGGTATGGGATTCAACAGGATCTGTTCATGTCGCCTCTCAAAACTGGTCCCGGAGCAGCCGCGTCGAGCGTTGCGGAGGCTGCGGCCACGGTACCCGCGATGCCCACCGCTGCGAAGGCTCCCGCTGAATCGGTCCCTCCACCCGGCAGTACGACGCCGCTGGGCCAATACCTCAAGGACTGCCGCATCCGCATGGACGCGCAGGCGCTTGGTTACTCGACCCGTCGGCGCCGCACCGCCGGACTGCGGCGGGAGGAAGTGGCGCTGCGGGCGCACATCAGCCCGACCTGGTATACGTGGCTGGAGCAGGGCCGCGGCGGGGCACCGTCGGCCGAGGTGCTGCACCGGATCGCCAGCGCGCTGATGCTGACCGATGTCGAGCGGGAGCACCTGTTCCTGCTGGGGCTGGGTCGCACACCGGAGGTGAGCTACCGCGGCGCCGGAGACGCGACGCCACGCCTCCAACGTGTGCTGGATGCCCTGGATTTCTGCCCCGCTCTGGTCAAGACGGCCACCTGGCAGGTCGTGGCCTGGAACCGGGCGGCCGCGCTGGTGCTCAGGGACTACGGCAGCCTTGCTCCGCGGGATCGCAACATCCTGCGCCTGATGTTCCTGGAGCCCGCGGTGCGGGAGGCGCAGGAGGACTGGATGTCCGCCGCCCGCTTCGTGGTGGGCGCGTTCCGGGCGGATGTGGCCCGCGCCGGGGCCATGGAAGCCGCGACGCCGCTGATCGAAGAATTGACGCAGCGCAGTCCGGAGTTCGCTGCGTTATGGCGGGACAACACCGTGCGTTCTTACGGCGAGGGCACCAAGCAGCTGCGCCACGCGGTGGTGGGCCGGCTGCAGTTTGAATACTCGTCGATGACGATTGATGGTCGGCCAGATCTCGCGATGGTGGTCTTCCATCCGCTCACGCCGGAGGATGGGCAGAAGATCGGACGGTTGATGTCCGGTGACCCCACCATCGCTTGACGGGCTCATGAGCGCAGCGCGCTGAGCTCAGTGCTCAGTGCGCAGTGCGCAGTGCTCAGCATTCAGAGCCGCGCCATCGCCTTCGCGCATTCCGGCACCAGCGCCGGCCCGCGGTAGATCAGGCCGGTGTAGAGCTGCACCAGGTCCGCGCCGGCCTGAAGCTTGGCACGGGCGTCCTCGCCGCTGAGCACACCGCCGACGCCGATGATCGGGAACTCCCGGCCCAGCGCCGAGCGCAGCAGGCGGATGACCCGGTTGCTGGCTTCGAACACCGGCGCACCGGACAGGCCACCGGTCTCTTCTGCATGCGGCAGGCCTTGCACCGCATCCCGCGCGATGGTGGTGTTGGTGGCGATCACGCCGTCAATGCCATGCCGACGCAGGCTGGCCGCGATCACCGACACCTGGTCTTCATCCAGGTCCGGCGCGATCTTCACAAACAGCGGCACACGGCGGCCGGTGCTGTCCTGCAGCTGCAGGCGGCGGGTCTGCAGCGGGCCGAGCAGGGCGTCGAGCGCTTCATCGCTCTGCAGCTGGCGCAGGTTCTTGGTGTTGGGGCTGGAGATGTTGACGGTGATGTAGTCCGCATGCGGATACACCCCTTCCAGGCCGAGCAGGTAGTCGTCGACCGCCCGTTCGATCGGCGTGGCGGCGTTCTTGCCGATGTTCAACCCCAGCAGCCCGCCGGCAGCCCGGAAGCTGTAGGAGCGATGGACATTGCGCACAAAGCTGTCCAGCCCCTCGTTGTTGAAGCCCAGGCGGTTGATCAGGGCCTGCTTCTGGGGGAGGCGGAACATGCGGGGCTTGTCATTGCCCGGCTGCGCCTTGGGGGTGACGGTGCCGACTTCCACGAAGCCGAAGCCCATGGCGCCCAGGCCGTCGATGCAGCGGCCGTTTTTGTCCAGACCGGCCGCCAGGCCGATGCGGTTGGGGAAACGCAGGCCGGCCACGGTGACCGGGTCCTGGACCCGGGTCTGCGCCCAGGCGCACTGGGCGGGCGTGTTCTGGAGGCGGGCAATGGCGCCCAGCGTCACTTCATGGGCATGTTCGGCGTCCATGCCGAACAGGAAGGGACGCGCAAGAGAATAGGGAATGAGGGACATGACTGCATTTTAGGGGGTGGCCTATGACCGACCGTTGCAGGGGCGCGCCAGCCGATGAAGTCCCCTCGGCGAGGGAGGGCGGCCCCGCGGGGCCGCTGGCGGGCGGATAATCGCGGCAGTTACCGGCTCTACACAGCCCACTGCCATGAATACTCTTGATCATCCGCAGCATGACCGGGAAGTCGGCTCCGCCGACGCCACCCGCGATGCCACCCGTACCGACGACACCCGCATCGACGCCGTCCGCCCCCTGATTTCCCCGGCCCTGCTGCTGGACGAGCTGCCGCTGCCGGAGTCGTCGCTGCGCATTGTGGAGTCGGCCCGACAGGAGATCAGCGACGTGCTGCACGGCCGCGATGACCGCCTGCTGTGCGTGGTCGGCCCGTGCTCCATCCACGATCATGGCCAGGCCATGGACTATGCCCGTCTGCTCAAGGACCTTCGCGCCGAGCTGGACAAAGACCTGCTGATCGTCATGCGGGTCTACTTCGAGAAGCCGCGCACCACGGTTGGCTGGAAGGGCTACATCAACGATCCGCATCTGGACGGCAGCTTCCACATGAACGAAGGCCTGCGGCTGGCGCGCAAGCTGCTGCTGGACGTGACGGCACTGGGCCTGCCGGCCGGCACCGAGTTTCTCGATCTGCTGTCGCCGCAGTACATCTCCGACCTGATCGCCTGGGGCGCCATTGGTGCCCGCACCACGGAAAGCCAGAGCCACCGGCAACTGGCGTCCGGCCTGTCCTGCCCGGTGGGTTTCAAGAACGGCACGGACGGCTCGGTGAAGATTGCGGCGGATGCGGTGCTGGCGGCACGCGCCAGCCATGCGTTCATGGGCATGACCAAGATGGGCCTGGCCGCGATTTTCGAGACGCGCGGCAATGACGATTGCCACCTGATCCTGCGCGGCGGCAAGGCGCCGAACTACGATGCGGCCTCGGTGCAGGCGGCGGCGGAAGTGCTCAAGGGCGCGGGGCTGCGTCAGCAGCTGATGATCGACTTCTCGCATGCCAATTCGTCGAAGAAGTTTGAGCGCCAGATCGACGTGGGTCATGACGTGGCGGCGCAGATTGCGGGCGGCGACCACCGGGTGTCCGGCGTGATGATCGAGTCGCACCTGCAGCCGGGCCGGCAGGACCTGATGGCTGGCCAGACGAAGGCCGACCTGCTGCCGGGGGTGTCCATCACCGACGCATGCCTGGGCTGGAGCCAGACCGAGCCGCTGCTGCGCGAACTCGCCGCGGCTGTGCGTCAGCGCCGCGAGCAGGCGAAGTAAGCCGTTCAAGCCGGGTTGCCGAGGGGCCGATCCTGAACCTCACCGAGTGGGCCGCCGTCGCCGCCGATCCGCGGATCTACCGCGGGTTGGAGGTGGTGCACCTGGTCGGGCTGTCCTCACTCTTTGGCGGCCTGTTGCTGCTCGAGCTTCGCCTCCTGGGGCTCCAGCCGTCCCTGGATGTGCAGGCGCTGATGCGGCTGGCCGTGCCGGTGGCGCTGATGGGCTTTGTGCTCTGTCTGCTGAGTGGCGCCGCGATGTTTGCGAGCCAGCCGGAGGAGCTGTGGGTCAACAGCGCCTTCCGGTTGAAGATGCTGCTGATCCTCCTGGCCGGCGCCAATGCCCTCGCGTTCCACTTCCGGGGCGGTGTGTCCCGCAGCGATCGCCTTGCCCGCGCGCAGGCGCTGGGGTCGCTGCTGCTATGGCTGGCGGTGCTGGTCTGCGGGCGGTGGATCGCGGTGGTGTGACTGATCAGTCGCTGGCGGCTGCGTTGGCTTGGGCAGTCAATTCGGCGCAGGCGTGCATCAGCTCTTCAAAGCCGAGCGCCTTCCCCACCATGAGCTGATCCTCGAGCATGCTGGCGTAGTCTTCAGAGAGAGCGTCACGCGCCCGACCTGTCGGGACGATCCGTAGTGCGCCGGCGACTGCGGCGAAATAGTCAATGGTCTGACCCTCGGCGTCCTTCTCACTGAAGAAACACGACTTGTGCGCTGCCACCGCATGAGCCACCGCACGATCGTGGACGGCGGCTTTGAAATGGCCGCTCCGCATGATGGCTGCGAGGTCGTGCCAATGGCGCGCGTATCGTTCCCCACGGATTCGGCCCTGGGCGCAGTAGACATGAGCAGCGGTCGCCTTCTCCCAGAACGTGCGCGCCACACTCATGACGGTCGGAGACGCCGAGGGAAAGGTGACGTCAGGGAAGTGGCCATCAATGTCGCAGGTGACCGGCATGGCCGCATGAGGTTCACCTGTTGCCCTCCCGCCGAACTCGAGTGTGACGACTGGGGCGACATACCCGGTGCCTTGCTTCACTGCACGATAGCGAAGCAGCAATTTGTCCATATCTGATCCTGCGAGCTCTAGCGTCGCGTCGGGCACGCTGCTGTCCAGCGCGGCCTGAATCAAGGGTTGCACCTCACTTCGAATCCAGTCGGGAAGACGGTCACGAACGGCTTTGGACCATTTGGCCGCCTGGCTGCGGCTACCGGGTAAAAACTCGTCAGCGCCCGTCAGGTCGCCAATGAGCTGTCGGATGTCGTAGGTGAGGTCGAGATCCTCGGAAAATCTGTCGATGAGTCGGTAGGCTTTGGACAGCGATGTGCCGCCTTTGAACGTGAGGCATTGTCCAATGGGGGTTTGGAATACTGCATTGAGTGTCCAGACCACCCAGATGTCTTTCTCCAGCAAATGCGCGGGCCGTCCAGTGCGCTCCTGACCGAGATTCAGAAGAAGGCGCTGGTCGTCGCGGCTGAGGTCGAAGTAAAACTCAGCCACGAGTCGCTTCTTCACCGATCGCCTTGGCCATCCAGGCCGGCAGCGCTGAGCGCTTCGCAGCGAGTGTTTGCCATTCTGCGGCAGGCAGTGTCTTGTGCAAGGTGACCAGTGACCGCTGCACATGCGCTGGCCCCATCCACGCCAGAGCACGGACCGCAGCACCTGCCGGTCCGCTTCCCAGCGCCAGCATCCAGCGAGGCGCGTGTTTGACCGCAATCTCGTACCGGCCCAGCTTCAGTTTGCGGCTGCGGCCAGAGGTCAGATACACCTCCCGGATGGGAACCTGTTGCGTCAGGCCCAGCGCATTGGCCGCACTGGCGCCATGAGGGGCGACCAGCTCTCCACGTTGCTCGGCCAACGATGTCAGCACTTTGTCGGACTCGGGCGCTCGGGGGCCGAACCGGCTTTCCAGCGGCTTTACATAGGTAGCGCGCGCCACCCGGAGCAACTTGCCTTGTTTGGTCAATCGCGAGAAAGCCTGGTCCACGGCCGCTCGGCTCCCGAGATGCAGGAACTCCTTGGGCGACAGCACGCCACCTTCAGGCAGAGATGCCGCATGCAGCAGGATCAATTGGGGAAGGGAGTTCATGCCAGGGCCTTTCATGTCAGAAGTTTATACAAATTTCTGACACTCGTCTTGAGGCCATGGTTTTTCGCACTCGGGGGGGTTTAGGCGGGGTGGGCGTCCCGCAGGGAGCGAATTGGCTCAACGCATCGAAGCGGCGTGTATGGGTGCACGCGATAATCCCGTATCCCCCCCCCGCCTCCAAGCTCCCATGACCCAAGACGAATTGAAGACCCTGGTCGGCCAGGCCGCTGTGCAGTACGTGACCCCGCACACCATCGTGGGTGTCGGCACTGGCTCCACCGTCGACAAGTTCATCGACGCGCTGGCCGCGAGCCAGATCCGTATCCGCGGCGCGGTGTCGAGTTCCGTGCGCAGCACCGAGCGCATGAAGGCGCTGGGCATTCCGGTGCTCGAGGCTTCCGAGGTCGAGTCGCTGCAGGTCTATATCGACGGCGCCGATGAGATCGATCACCGCGGTCACATGGTCAAGGGCGGCGGTGCCGCGCTGACCCGCGAAAAGATCGTGGCCGATCTGGCCGAGCGTTTCATCTGCATCGCCGATGAGAGCAAGCTGGTCGACACGCTCGGCCGCTTCCCGCTGCCGGTCGAGGTCATCCCGATGGCCGCCGCCCAGATCGCCCGTCGCTTCAAGGCCATGGGCGCGACAGCCACGCTGCGCGCCGGCTGCGTCACCGACAACAGCTGCCACATCCTGGATGTGCGCGGTCTGAGCATCACCGACCCGGCGGCGTTCGAAGCGGACGTGACCCTCTGGCCGGGGGTGGTCACCGTGGGTGTCTTCGCCCGCAACAAGGCTTCGGTTTGCCTGCTGGGCACTGCCGAGGGCGTCAAGACCTTGACGTTCTGACGCAGGCCGCGGGTGCCGGGCACCCGCTCCGCTGCATCATGAAAAATGGGGACCCTGCGGGGTCCCCATCGTCTTTGGCGGCGCGCCTGTCGCAGGCACGCATCCCGTCGGTCGTTCAGCGCAGCCGGAACACCGAGATCGCCCCGGCCAGCCGCTGCGACTGTTCCTTCAGGCTCTCCGCGGCGGCGGCAGATTCCTCCACCAGCGCGGCGTTCTGCTGGGTCATCTGGTCCAGATGGCCAACGGCAGCATTCACCTGGTTGATGCCGTCGCTCTGCTCACGCGCGGCGGCGCTGATCTCGCCGATGATGTCGGCCACGCGCTGCACGCTGGCGACGATGTCGGTCATGGCGCCGCCCGCATCCGACACCAGACGCGAACCGGACTCCACCCGCTCGACGCTCGCACCGATCAGCGACTTGATTTCCTTGGCCGCTTCCGCGCTGCGCTGTGCCAGTGAGCGCACTTCACTCGCCACCACCGCAAAGCCGCGACCCTGCTCGCCCGCGCGGGCCGCTTCCACGGCCGCATTCAGCGCCAGGATGTTGGTCTGGAAGGCAATGCCGTCAATCACGCCGATGATGTCGGCAATCCGGCGAGAGCTTTCGGTGATGGCGCCCATGGTGGCCACCATCTCGCCCATCACCGCCCCGCCGCGCTGAGCCGTTTCTGCGGCCGAGCTGGACAGCTGGTTTGCCGTCATGGCGCTGTCCGCCGTCTGGCGCACGGTGCCCGTCAGCTGCGTCATCGAGGCGGCCACCTGCTGCAGGTTGGACGCGGTCTGCTCGGTGCGGGCGCTCAGGTCGTGGTTGCCGGTGGCAATCTCGGCGCTGGCCGTGCCAATGTTTTCAGCGGAGCTGCGCACATCCCCGATCAGCTTGAGCAGCTGCTCCTGCATGCCGCTCAGCGAGCCTAGCAACTGGCCGGTCTCATCGGCGCCGCCTTTGGGCACCTGACGGCTCAGGTCGAAATGCGCAATCGCATCGGCCACGCCCGCAGCGCCCCGCAGCGGATGGGTGATGGAGCGGGTCAGCGTCACGGCGAACCACACGCCCAGCGCCAGCGCGATCAGCGAGAACACCAGCAGCGTGGTGCGGGCGTTCGCGTTGGACTGATCCACCTTCTTCGCCGCCTCGTCCAGTGAGCTGCGCTGGTTCTGGACGATGGCCTGAATGGCCTCCTGGAACCTGGCAGCGGCCGGCTGGAACTGCTGGTCGAAGATCTGGCGGGCCTTCTCCGCATCGCCGCCTTTCTTGGCGGCCATGACGGCGTCACGGCTGCTCAGATAGGCCTTGCGGGCTTCGCCCAGTTTCTCGAACAGCACCCGCTCTTCGGGCGTCTTCATGAAGCCGTCCAGCTTCTTCTGGAGCTCACCCGCCTGCTTGGTCGACTCAGCGACGCTGGGCGCGAAAAACTCGGTCAGGCTGGTGTCGGCGCTGATGGCAATGGCCGTCGTGCGGTTCACGCCGTTGGTGATGTTGCGGTTCCAGTCGCTGGCGGCGCGTTCGGCCACCAGATCGTCGTTGAACATCGTGTTGGTGTCGTCCGCCACCCGCTTGAGCGCCACGTAGCTCAAGCCCGAGCCGACGAAGGAAATCAGGAGGACGAGGCCGAGGACCAGGCCGAGTCGCTGGCCAATCGTGCGGCCGGCAAGCGTTGAGATCATGAAGTGCTCCCCTTGATGAGGTGTCTGTCTATTCGCGGAAGCCGGCCCATGCATCAGGTCGGTGCATGGCGGCTGTTACGCCCTGTGACGGGGCATCTTCGCGTCTTATCGGCGTTGCAGGGAGAGTCTTGAGGGCAACAATTCCACGCTTCTTTCGAGCGCATGCCAACAGCCGTGTCAAAGCGGTTGTTTTGTCAAAGATCGGTGCGGACTGCGAGCAGCAGGATCACGGCGATTTCCTGGGGTTTCGGGAAATCAGGCAGCATGGATCGCAACATCCGACCCTGGAGAATTCATGTCTGATTCGAACTCGTCCGTGCCGTCGCATTCGGGCTCGACCTCGACCTCGGCCTCACCGGCAGCGGCGCGTTCGGCCGCGTCCGCTCCCTCAGCATCCTCTGCCGCCACGCGTTCGGCGTCGCAGGCTCCCTATCTCCAGGTCATCGCCCACTACCACGCCAAGCCTGGGTTGGGTGATCAGGTGTGCGCGCTGCTGGGGGAACTGACCGCCGCCACGCGTGAGGAGCCGGCCAATCTCTCGTATGACTTTTTCCGGTCCCCCCAGGACCCGGACCGCTTTGTGATCCTCGAGCAGTACACCGATGCGGCCGGCCTCGATGCGCACCGCGCCTCCGAGCATTTCCAGCGACTGGGTTTTGGCACCATCATCCCGATGCTGGTGTCCCGCGCCGTGACGAGCGCGATGGTGCATCCGGCGGAACCGGGCCAGCCGGCGCATGCGGTGAGCCGCTGAGCTGCTAAGTGACTGCACCGCTAACGCGCTCAGCTGGTGACCTGCTGACCTGCCGAGCCGCTGAACTGCTGAGGTGCTGAGGTGCTGAGGTGCTGAGGTGCTGAGGTGCTGACCTGCTGAGCTGCTGACCTGCTGAGCTGCTGAGCTGCTGACCTGCTGAGCCGCTAAACCGCCTCAGGTCGAGCGCCGTTGCAGCTTGGCGCCGAAGCGTGCCGGGTCCAGAAGGTCCACCAGATCCGCCTCCAGCGGCAGCGGCTCGCCGGTAATCTGCGCAGCGACCAGCTCGCCGCACAGCGTGGCCCAGGTGATGCCGCGTGAAGCGAGCCCGCCACACACCATCAGCCCCGCATGCCGCGGCCAGAACCGCGCCTGCTCGGCCCGCTGGCCGGGCACGCTGCAGGGCAGGGCGCCGACAATCGGCAGACGGTCCGGCACGAGGCTGCGCCAGCCGACCCGGCCCATCACTGGCAGACGGCCGTCCTGCGCAGCTTGCGACGGGCTCACGCCATCCAGCTGCAGGCCGGGCAGCAATTGCCCCAGGCGCTGAAGGTTCTGGATCTGGTCCTGAATGCGTAGCGTCGGATCTGCGTCGCCGGCATCGGCACTGGCGCCAAAGGCCAGACGACCATCCGGCAGCGCGAGTGCATAGCCCACGCCAGCGACCGGCAAGACCGGGGTCACGGATGCCGTGCCCGGCGCCACCAGGCTCAGCTGCCCGCGCTGCGAGACCCAGGGCCATGCAGGACCCGCCAGCCACGGCGCCGCCAGGGCCTCGTTCGCGGTGCCTGCGGCCAGGACCACGGCGTCCGCTTCGGCAAGCACGCGTCCGTCCGCATCCAGTGCCCGCCAGCATGACGCGGACGGGCCCGGGGAGGGCAGGACGGCGCCACCTGCGCCACCTGCGCCACTCGCGCCGCTTGCGCCGCGGGTGCCGAGGATGCCACCTGCTTCGGAGATCGCGGAATCGCCGCCAGAAGCCACCCGCTGCAATGCCGCGACTCGCGCACCTGTCACAGGCTGTGCGTGCGCTTCCCTCAGCCAGGTCGCCACCAGGGCCGCAGGCGACACCGCGCCGCCGCCCGGGAAGCACCAGGCCGGCTGCGACAGCGGCAGCCCCGCCAGGCGCGACGCCTCAGTCGCAGACAGCGCCTGGACATATTGCGCCGGCAGACCGGTCCTGGCCAGCAGCGCCTGCATGATCTCCAGAGCCTGCTGAGCCTGCGGATTCAGCAGCGCCTGCATTTGGGCCGCTGGCCCCCCTTCACGCTCGACGCGCAACAAGCCCCATTGCAACCACGGCAGGTCGGCCTGCACCCGTTGGAGCTCCCGTTCCGTCGCGAGTGCTGCGGTCCGGTTGAACCGTGCATGCGGCCCATCATCCGGATGGAGGGTGCCGTGGAACAGGCCGCCGGGATTTCCGGACGCCTGTCCGGCCGGCCCGCCGCCCGCCTCCAGCACCGTGCAGGTCAGCCCGCGGCGGCGCAAGGCACGTGCGCAGGCAGCGCCTGCCAACCCGGCGCCGATGACGAGCACCTGCCGCGCCTGAGGCGCCGCCGCCAGCCGACCCGGCGCCACTGGCGGCCGGTGGCGCGGCGCAAACCGTGCGGTCGTCATTTCGCGGCGTCGGGCGAATCCCGGGTCCAGACGAACCTCAAAACCCGCCGCCGTCAGCCCATCCAGCAGCCGACGCGCCAGACACCAGGTCGCGACGGTGGCATCCGGCGCCGCCAGCCGGCTCATCTGCTTGAAGATCTCCGGCACCCAGAGGTCCGGATTCTTCGACGGCGCAAAGCCGTCCAGATAAAACGCGTCCACTTGCGCCACGAGTGAAGGCAGCCATTCCAGCGCATCCCCCAGCGCCAGCATCAGCCGCACCTGACCACCGTCAAAGTCCAGCGTGTGCAGGTTGGGGGTGAGCGGCGGCCAGGCGTCGATCAGTGCCCGCGCCAGCTCCGGCTCCGGCGATGCAGCCTGGGCACGCGCCAGGTCCTCGCGTCTTAGCGGATGCTTCTCGAGGCTGATGAAGATGAGCCGGTCGCAGCGCGCCGGATCGGCCCGCCAGGCGGCCCAGGTCGCGAGGAAGTTGGTCCCCAGGCCAAAGCCGGTTTCCAGCACCACAAAGCGGGTGCGCCCGGACCATCGAGCCGGCAGCTGATTGCCGCCCAGGAACACATGGTGGGCCTGGCCGTAGGCGCCGGAGGGGGTGTGATAGTGGTCGCCGTAGGTAGGCGAGAGCGGAGCGCGGGCGTCAGAGAAATCGACGACAGCTGGAATGATGGGCGCGGTCTTCATGGCGAGGCCCGAAGTATGCCGCGCAAAGCGTCGGGCAATGGGTCGCGCAGAGGGTCGCGCAATGGGTCGCGCAAGGGATCGCGCAAAGGGTCCTGCACCTTGCCGCGTGCATTCCGGTGAACGAGCCCACGGCCGGAAATGCAACCGGCCCATGAAGGGCCGGGGAGGGACAGCAGGCCAGGACGGACCCGGCCAGCCATCAGAAGCGAGCGATCCCGGTGCACGGCCGGAATCGACGGATCGGCTGGCCGATCAGCTCTGCGACTTCGGACGCGTCAGCGCGCCGCCGGAAGCACGGCCGCCCTGGCCCGCACCACCCGCCGGACGGCGATCGCCCTGGCGACCGGCGCCCTGGCCTTGATGCGCCGGACGCGCCTGGCCTGGAGCGCCTGCCGGGCGGCCGGAGCCACCACCAGCACCGCCCTGACCTTGACCCTGGCCGCGACCGCCCTGGCCACCCTGACCGCCGGAGCGGCCCGAGCCCTGGGCCGGACGACCGCCACCGGAACCGCCCGGACGGCCCTGACCGCCCGCGGAGCGAGCACCGTCACGACCGCCGCCATCACGATTGGCATCACGACCGCCATCGCGGCCACCGTCACGGTGTCCATCACGGCCGCCGCCACCGCCGCCACGGCGCTGACCACCGCCGCCGCCGCCCGACGGACGGCCGGAACCACCGGAGCGGCCAGCACCCCCATTGAGCACCATCCGGCCCAGCACGATCGGTTCCGGCTTGGCATTCGGATCCGGCTCGAAGCCCGGCACCACCTCGCGGGGAATCTCGCGCTTGATCAGCTTCTGGATGTCGCGCAGGAAACCTTCCTCGTCGACACAGACCAGCGACAGGGCTTCGCCCTGGGCGCCCGCACGGCCGGTACGGCCGATGCGGTGCACGTAGTCTTCCGAGACATTGGGAAGCTCGTAGTTCACCACGTGCGGCAGTTGGTCGATGTCGATGCCGCGGGCCGCGATGTCGGTGGCCACCAGCACCTGCAGATCGCCGCTCTTGAACTCGGCCAGCGCCTTGGTGCGCGCACCCTGGCTCTTGTTGCCGTGGATCGCCATGGCGCTGATGCCCTGCTTGTCCAGGAACTCAGCCAGGCGGTTGGCGCCATGCTTCATGCGGGTGAAGACCAGCACTTGATGCCAGTCGTGCTGGCGGATCAGATGCGCCAGCAGTTCCTTCTTCTTGTCGCGATCCACCGGGTGGATCTTCTGGGCGATGGTGTCCGCCGTGGCATTGCGACGGGCCACTTCGATCAGGCCCGGCTTGTCCAGCAGACGGTCGGCCAGCGCCTTGATCTCGTCACTGAAGGTGGCCGAGAACAACAGGCTCTGCTTCTTGGCCGGCAGCAGGGCCAGCACCTTCTTGATGTCGTGGATGAAGCCCATGTCCAGCATGCGGTCGGCTTCGTCCAGCACCAGGATCTCGACGTGGGACAGGTCCAGCGTGCCTTGCTGCGCGTGGTCCAGCAGACGGCCCGGCGTGGCCACCAGGATGTCCACGCCCTTGCGCAGCTTGTCGATCTGCGGCTGCATGCCGACGCCACCAAACATGACCATGCTGGTCAACGGCAGGTATTTGCCGTAGGTGCGCACACTTTCTTCCACCTGAGCGGCGAGTTCGCGGGTGGGCGTCAGCACCAGGGCGCGCACGGCGACACGGCCGCGTCCGTCCTTCACCGGCTTGCCGGTGGAAAGACGCTGGAGAACGGGGAGGGTGAAACCGGCGGTCTTGCCGGTGCCGGTCTGGGCGCCGGCCATGAGGTCGCCGCCGCTGAGCACGGCCGGAATGGCCTGGGCCTGGATGGGCGTGGGAGAGGTATAACCGACTTCGGCAAGGGCGCGAAGCAGGGGCTGGGACAGGCCCAGTGCATCAAAACTCATAAGGCTGCTTTGTTGTGGTGCCCACGCGGGGATGCCGTGCGGGACTTGTGCAGCACACCGTCCGGTGAGGAGGTGCCAGTCTTCGGCTGCTGTGGAGATGGCTGTGAAGAGAGGTCAGGGCGACTTCTGCCTCATGGGGCAGGCTGGCCTTGGACAGCACTCAATACATCGGGCCGCGGCAAGACTGTGGCCGCGGCGTTGGTTCGTATTGTAGCCGAGGCACGCCCCACCTCCGGAGGGAGCAAGACCCCCTTGGCAGGATGTGCGAGTAGCAACTTCAGGCCTTCCCCCACCTCGTGGGGACCTGTGCAAACCGTGGGCACACCCTCTGCGGGACGACTGCAAAAAGTCTGCAAATCGCCCGGAATAACAGGCGCAGATCGCTCGAATTTGTCGGCGGACGCGGTCGTGTATCAGGCTCGTAAAGCGAGGGTAAAAAGCACTGGGAGACCGGCCCAGTTCCGCCTCTAAAGACGATTCTGTCGGCATAGTCTTGCCGCAGTCACCACTTGTGCCCCCGTCCCACAATGAGTTCTCCCTTCCCTGATCCCGCCATCGGCACCCACCTGCTGCTGTTGGACCCGGACAGCCATGCTCGGCTGCGTTGTGCCGCCTTGCTACGGGCGTGGGGATATCGCGTCACGGACAGCAGTGAACCTGCGCTGCTGGACCGCATTCCTTTACTACCGGTAGACCTGTGTTTGCTGGATCCCAGCGATGCCCGTGAGGCCGGCTGGTCGGCACTGACGCGCCTGCGTCAGCGGTCCCGCCTGCCGGTGATCGTGTTGCTGCAACATGACAGCACGCTGGAGCGGGTGCTGGCCCTGGAACGCGGCGCCGATGCGGTGGCACCCAAGGACGGCGAACCGCGCGAGCTGCAGGCCCGCATCAAGTCGTTGCTGCGTCCCCGCGAAGGCGATCCCACAGAAGTGCTGATGTTCGGCCGCTTCAAGCTTGAACCGATGACGCGCCGCCTGTCCGGTCCGGGCGGCTTCTGCGTGGTGCTGTCGCAGAGTGAATACAAGCTGCTGCGCGCCTTCCTGGAGCGCCCGCATAGCGTGTTGCAGCGGCAGGAGCTGCTGCACCTGGCGCGCGGGGACGGCGTCACGGCGCTGGAGCGAAGCGTCGATCTGATGGTCTCGCGCCTGCGCCAGAAGCTCAATGACGATCCCAGCTCGCCACTGATCCGCACCGTGCGCGGCGTCGGTTACCTTTTCGATCCGCCACTACGCTGACGGCCGCGGAGGGGTCAGCCGTTCAGCGCCCGCTCGATGAAGTCCCGCGGCACCTTGGGCTTGGACACCCGTACGCTGAACCAGCGCCGCACGTCCTGCTCCAGCCCGATGCCGTGCATGAAGTTGTAGAGCGCCTTCTTCAGGGCGTCGCCCATCGCGTCGTGGTCGGTCCCGGTCGGGTCGACAAAACCGACATCGTTCTTGGCAAACGGGGCGGGCGGCAGCGGCAGCAGCTCCACGCCGAAAGCCTCGGGATTCTTGCCCACCGGTGAATGCACCGTGCAGGCGAAGCGGTGGAAAAAGCCGCTCTGGATGCAGCCGTTCTCAAACAGCTGCCGCACATATTCCAGCGCATCCACCGTGTCCTGCACCGTCTGGGTGGGGAATCCGTACATCAGATAGGCATGCACCAGGATGCCGGATTCGGTGAAGGCACGGGTCACCCGCGCCACCTGCTCCACCGACACGCCCTTCTGCATCAGCTTCAGCAGACGGTCGGAGGCCACCTCCAGGCCGCCGCTGATGGCAATGCAGCCGCTGTCCGCCAGCAATTGGCAGAGCTCGGGCGTGAAGGTCTTTTCAAAGCGCACATTGCCCCACCAGCTGATGGAGACGCCGCGGTCGATCAGTTCCTGCGCCAGCGCCCGCAACACCTTCGGCGGTGCGGCTTCGTCCACGAAATGGAAGCCGGTCTGGCCGGTTTCCTTCACGATGGCTTCGATGCGGTCCACCAGCGTCTTGGCGGAGGCGGCTTCGTAGCGGGAGATGTAGTCCAGCGTGATGTCGCAGAAGCTGCACTTCTTCCAGTAGCAGCCGTGGGCCACCGTCAGCTTGTTCCAGCGGCCGTCGCTCCAGAGCCGGTTCATCGGATTGAGCATGTCCAGCAGGGACAGATAGCTGCCCAGCGGCAGGCCGTCCCAGGTGGGCGTGCCGACGTCCTCGAAGGGCACGTCAGGTTCGGCGAAGTTGATGTAGCGGACGAAGGCGTTGGCGCTGCTGGTCCCGTTGCCGGTGTCGCCGCCGACCCCGCCGACCCCGCCGACCCCGTTGCTGGCCTTGGTCACGACGTCCTGTTCGTTGCCGGTGCTGGCGTCGGCGGGGGCGTCAGCCACGGTCGGCACGTCGCCCCCGTCAGCTGTCGCGTGCGGAATGGCGCCGAGAGGTGCGTCGTCCTTCGACTGCCGCACGAAGGTCCGCACCAGCCGTTGCCGCCCGCGCTTGCCCGCCAGATGTTCCAGCAACGCCAGCAGCGGGCGTTCACCTGCATCCAGCGTCACATAGTCGACGTAATCAAACAGCCGCGTTTCGGTCAGCTCCCGCAGCTCGGTGTTCACAAAACCGCCGCCCAGCACCACCGGTACATGAGGCCGCACCCGCTTGATCGTCTGGCCGATGCGCAGCGCTGCATACACTGCACCCGGGAAGGGCACCGACAGCAGCACCACATCCGGTTGTTCAGCGTCGAGGGCTTCCAGCGTCAGCTGCTCCAGCAGCTGGTCCACCAGATTGGGCGGCGCGGACAACGCATCGTGCAACGGGTCAAAGGTCGGCTGGCTGGTGGCCAGCTGCTCGGCATACCGCACGAATTCAAACCGTGCATCCACCGACTCGCGCAGCACATCCGCCAGGTCATTCAGGTAGAGCGTCGCCAGGTGTCGCGCCCGGTCCTGCAGCCCCAGCGCCCCGAACGCCCAGGCCAGCGGATCTTCCCCTTCCTCGGACACATACACGTCCAGCGACTGGAACCGCGCCCCTTCCGGCAGAAAGCCGCGGGTGTTGATGCGGTGGGCCAGCGTGGTGTCGCGTCCCTGCAGGAAAGCGATCGTGGCGGAAATCGTGGAAAAGTACCGGTCGAAGTTGCCTGCGAAGTGGGTCGAGGCCGGTCCGCGATCCTGCGCGGGAATGGCCTGCACCGCCGCCAGGACCTGCTGCAGCCCCTCGCGTGAGAACAGCCGCAGCACCAGCGCCAGCGCCAGGTCACGCTGGGTGGCGGTCACCCCGCGCGAGCGCAGGAAGCCCGTCAGATAGGCGGTGGAGGGGTAAGGCGTGTTGAGCTGCGTCATCGGCGGGATGAGCGACAGCACGCGAAGGGACGACACGGACATGCAGCAACTGTAGAAGCAAAAAAACAAACCCGGCGAAAGCCGGGTTTGCGGGAAGGCCACGCAGGGCCTTCAGCAGACGAATGCTGCCGGAATTACTTCTTGGCGGCCTTCTTGGCGGCGGGCTTGGCGGCCGGCTTGGCAGCAGCCTTGCGGGCAGCAGCCTTCGGATCCACGGCGGCCTTGAAGCCAGCGCCCGGGGTGAACTTCGGCAGCTTGGCGGCAGCGATCTTGATCTTGTCGCCGGTGCTGGGGTTCACGCCGGTACGGGCGGCACGAGCGTGCTGCTTGAAGGAGCCGAAGCCCGGGATGGACACTTGGCCACCCTTCTTCACCGTAGTGACCACGGCGTCCAGCAGCGTTTCCAGGATGCGGCCGGCTTCGGCCTTGGTCAGTTCGTGCTTGGAAGCCAGGTGTTCGATCAGTTCGGTCTTGTTCATTCGATTGACTCTTGCAAGTTAAGCCCGGCGTGTCGCCGGACGCCGCGTATTGTGCGCGAGAAATCACCAGTGCAACTGCGGGTTGCCCCGCAAATGCACGAGGAAAGCTCGCGGAAAGCACGATCGAAGCACGATGAAATCGCACATCCGGGGCCAGGTCTTGAGGAATCCCCGTGTTGATCGGGGTTTGCGACGATTCGTCAGCGAGTGAAACCATCCCGCGCCGTGTGCCCCGACAGACGCGCCGCCGCTACACCAGCAGTCGGTGGACGAGGTCCGGCGTGCTCGCTGCGCCATATTTCTTCATCAGGCGGGCCCGGTAGACGTCCACCGTCCGCGGGCTGACGCCCAGCTTGCGGCCGATCAGCTTGCTGGTCAGCCCCTCGATCAGCAGCGCGGCGATCTCCCGTTCCCGCGGCGTCAGTTCCGCCTTGAGCTGTCGCCGCGCGGACAGGTCCTCGAAACTCCAGATGCCGCTGGCATGCGGCTGGGCCGGGTCCAGCGCCCGTCCCGAGACGTGACACCAGAACAGCTCACCGGCGCGCGGCCCGCCCACACGCTTCATCACCCGTTCGTCGGCGTAATAGCCGTTGGCATCGAGACTGGCGAGGATGCGCTCGCCGGTGCGCTCGAATTCCACCGGGCTCGGATAGAGCAGGGCGAAGCTGTGGCCGATGAGCTGGTCGCGTTCGGCCCCGAAGATGGCCAGCAACTGGCGGTTGCAATCCCGGATCAGGCGGTGTTCAGAGATCACCAGGCCAATGGGCGCCTGGTCGAAGGCAGTACGGTAGTCCAGCGGCATGCTCAGGTGGAAAGCAGGGCATAGGTGGTAGTGGCCTGGACGGCCAGGCGGTCCTGATCGTCCAGCAGGTCGATCTGTCCAAAGGCCAGCTGGCGGCCCTGGCGCAGCAGCCGTGCGTCGATTCGCAACTCGCTGCCAGTGACCGGTCGCAGGAAGGTCGTTTGCAATTGCACGGTGGTCATGGGCCGGAATTCCCCCAGTTCGCTCATCATCAGCAGCACCATGGCGGTGTCAGCGGCGGCCATGCTGGCCTGACCGCAGAGCACGCCGCCGCCGTGGATGAGATCGGGGGTCAGCGGCATCGTCAGGCGCAGTCGCCCCGGCTCGGCATGGACGGGTTGCACTCGCAATGCGAGGATCCAGGGCGCAAAGATGCGGGGCATCTGCTGCTGCAGGGCGTCCAGGCTGATCGGCATCGGGTCCTCGCGGCGGTCGGGTTAGTCAATTCTACGTACCCGCTACTTAAGCGCTTACGTAGTACGCTTTTTCAAGGGGAACCTCTGCATCACTCCCGCGAAGCGGAGTCAACAGGAGACATTGGATGAACAAGCTTTATCCCAGCGCCGCGGCGGCGCTGGACGGCATCGTGCGCGACGGCCAGTTGATGGCCGTGGGTGGATTCGGTCTGTGCGGCATTCCTGAAGCGCTGATCGCGGCGCTGCGGGACAGCGGCGTCAAGGATCTGACCGTGATTTCCAACAATGCGGGCGTTGATGGCTTTGGCCTGGGCCAATTGCTGGAGACGCGGCAGATCCGCAAGATGATTTCCAGCTATGTCGGCGAGAACAAGGAATTCGAGCGCCAGTACCTGGCGGGCGAGCTGGAGCTGGAATTCACGCCGCAAGGCACGCTGGCCGAGAAGCTCCGGGCGGGCGGTGCCGGCATTCCGGCTTTCTTCACTCGCACCGGCGTGGGCACGCTCGTGGCCGAGGGCAAGGAAATCCGCGAATTCGACGGCCATGCCTATGTGATGGAGCGGGCGCTGAATCCCGATGTGGCGCTGGTCAAGGCGCATGTGGCGGACAAGAGCGGCAACCTGATCTTCCGCCGCACCGCCCGCAACTTCAATCCGGCCTGCGCCATGGCCGGCAAGCTGACGGTGGTGGAGGTGGAGCAGGTGGTGGAAGTGGGCGACCTGGATCCGGACGCCATTCATCTGCCCGGCATCTACGTGCATCGCATCGTGCACAACCCGACGCCGGAAAAGCGCATTGAAAAGCGCACCATCCGCCCTGCCGCCTGAGGAGATCAACATGCCCTGGACCCAAGACCAGATGGCGGCTCGCGCCGCCGAAGAACTGCAAGACGGCTTCTATGTGAATCTCGGCATCGGCATTCCGACGCTGGTGGCCAACTTCGTGCCGGCCGACAAGGAAGTCTGGCTGCAGAGTGAAAACGGCATGCTGGGCATTGGCCCCTTCCCGACGGAGGAAGAGGTGGATGCCGACCTGATCAATGCCGGCAAGCAGACAGTGACCACCATCCCTGGCAGCTCGATCTTCGGCAGCCATGACAGCTTCGCCATGATTCGCGGCGGCAAGATCAACCTGTCCATCCTCGGCGCGATGCAGGTGAGCGAGAAGGGCGACCTGGCCAACTGGATGATTCCCGGCAAGATGGTCAAAGGCATGGGCGGCGCCATGGACCTGGTGGCCGGCGTGCCGCGTGTCATCGTGCTGATGGAGCATGTGGCCCGCAAGAAGGACGGCACGGAAGACCTGAAGATCATTCCGTCCTGCACGCTGCCGCTGACTGGCGTGGGGGTGGTGAACCGCATCATCACCGACCTGGCCGTCATGGATGTCACCCCGGAAGGCCTGAAGCTGGTGGAACTCGCCCCGGGTGTCACCCGCGAGTTCGTGCAGAGCAAGACGGGTGTGCCGTTGCAGTAAGCCGTCTCTGACCTGGCTTTGACCAGGCCTCTCTGCACGCCAGATTCCGCGGCCCCAGCGACACAGCGCGCTGGGGCCGCGGTGTTTTCAGCAGGCCAGCTGGTCACTCGCCGATGCATGAATGAGACAGCCGCTCGAACGCGTGTGGCCCGTGCTTGTTACGTTCAGATCGAAAGTGCATGTAAGCTTTGAAATGACTTGATGCGCAGGGCTTGCCGAATCAGGGTTACTACGAGAAAAATGGGTGGCGGTGAGCTCTGACTGACGATGTACGGCTTACCCCGCTCTGCAGTTTTCGCGCAGTGCAGAAATCACATCTTTCCGGTTTGTTTCCGCACGATGCACCTGTTATACAAATGACGGTGCGCAAACCGCGCAGTCCCGACACCATGCGGTCATCCACTGAAGCCCATGTGTCGCGATGCACACCATTGAAACCTACGGCGCCCCGGCGCCTGACCTGGCCGACGCGCCCCGCGTTGCCTCCTCACACCAGCTCCAAACGGCGCTCACCGGCACTGACGAGCCGGTCTTCCGTCCTGGCGCCCTGACGGCGGCTGCGGCGGCGGCTGCCGTGCTGGCCGCCTGCGGCGGCGGCGGTGCCTCCGACAGCGGTGACACGCCCAACACGGTGCCGCAAAGCGCCAAGCCAACCACCGACATCGAAGCCGCGCGCTTCCTCGGCCAGGCCGGTTTCGCGGCCAGCGATGCAGACATCACCAAGCTCAAGGCGGACGGTTTCACCGCCTGGCTGGATCAACAGTTCAATGTGCCGCGTACCACCAGCCATTACGACTGGCTGGTCGCCAAGGGCTACGGCGCGGAAAGCTACAAGTACAGCCTCTCCGGCATGGATGCCACGCTGTGGCGCAAGCTGATCGGCTCGCCGGACCAGTTGCGTCAGCGGGTGGTGCTGGCGCTGTCCGAAATCTTCGTGGTGTCGATGAACGGCATCCCCGTGGCCTGGCCGCAGTTCGCGACGGCTGCCTATGTGGACATGCTGGAAGCCCGCTGCTTCGGCACCTTCCGTGACCTGCTCGAAGGCGTGACGTTGTCGCCGGCGATGGGCGTCTATCTCGCCATGCGCGGCAACCGCAAGGAAGATCCCAAGACCGGCCGCCAGCCCGACGAGAACTATGCGCGGGAGGTGATGCAGCTCTTCACCATCGGCCTGAACCAGCTCAATGCGGACGGCACGCCCAAGACCAGCAACGGCAAGACGGTCGACACCTACACGCTGGACCAGATCACCGCGCTGGCGCGGGTCTTCACCGGCTGGGACTTCGACACGACCGCACCGAACGGCAACGACTTCGCCTTCATGAACCGCCCGATGGTGCACACCGCCTCGCGGTTCTCCACCGGTGCCAAGCAGGTGCTGGATGTGACCATTCCGGAGAGCGCCGACGGCCCCACCGCGATGAAGACCGCGCTGGATACCCTGGTGGCGCATCCGAACGTAGGCCCCTTCATCGGGCGTCAGCTGATCCAGCGCCTGGTGGCCTCCAACCCCAGCCCGGCCTATGTGCAGCGCGTGGCCGCCGTTTTCAACAACAACGGCAAGGGCGAGCGGGGCGACATGCGCGCCGTGATCCGCGCCGTGCTGCTGGACAACGACGCCCGCACGCCCGCCGCCGATCCGGGCGTCGGCAAGCTGCGCGAGCCCATCCAGCGTCTGGTGCAGTGGGCCCGCACGGTCGGTTTCACCTCGCCGGGCGACCTGTGGGCCATCGGCGACTGCAGCAATCCCTCCAGCCGTCTGGGCCAGAGCCCGCTGCGCAGCGGCTCGGTGTTCAACTTCTTCCGTCCCGGCTACGTGCCGCCCAACTCCCAGTTGGGCACCAACAATGTGACCGCGCCGGAATTCCAGCTGTGCAATGAGAGCACGGTGGCGGGTTACCTGAACTTCATGCAGACGCTGGTCAATGGCGGCATTGGTGACATGAAGCCCGACTACACCGCCGATCTGGCGCTGGCCGCCGATGCGGCGAGCCTGGTCAAGCGTCAGGCGACGCTGCTGGGCGGCGTGTCCGAGGCGACGTTGACCACCGTCACCACCGCGGTGGGCACCATCGCCGCCACGACCGATGCCGGCAAGCTCAACCGCGTCAAGGCCGGCTGGCTGCTGCTGCTGGCCTCCCCCGACTACCAGATCCAGAAATAAGCGGAGCTCCCCATGGCCCATGTGTCCCGCCTGGCGTCGCTCAAGCGCCGCGAATTCCTCAAGCATGCCTCCGCCCTGTCGGTGGCCGGTACCGCCGCTCCCTGGGCGCTGCAGCTCGCCGCCATCAATGAAGCCGCGGCGGCCACCGCTTCCGGCGACTACAAGGCGCTGGTCTGTCTGTTCCTCTACGGCGGCAATGACTACGGCAACACCGTGGTGCCGTATGACAGCGCCAGCTATTCGTCCTACGCCACCATCCGTCAGACCCTGGCCACGCCGCGTGACCAGCTGGCCGCCACGGTGCTGAATCCCTCGGTGGCCCTGCCGGACAGCCGTCAGATGGCGCTGGCGCCGACGCTGTCGGCCATCAAGCCGGTCTTCGACGCCGGCCGGCTGGCGGTGATGCTGAACATCGGCACGCTGATGCAGCCCACCACCCTGGCCCAGTACAAGGCCCAGAGCGTGCCGCTGCCGCCCAAGCTGTTCTCGCACAACGACCAGCAGAGCCTGTGGCAGTCGTCCAAGCCGGAAGGCGCCATCTCCGGTTGGGGCGGTCGCCTGGGAGACCGCTTCCTGTCGAGCAACGGCAGTGCCACCTTCACCTGCATCAATGTCTCCGGCAATGCGGTGTTCATGTCGGGCGGCCAGGCGGTGCAATACCAGATGAGCAGCGGCGGCGCCGTGGCCATCAATGGCGTGACCCGCAGCCTGTTCGGCTCGCAGGCCTGTTCCGAAGCGCTGCGCACGCTGGTGACGGGGGACCGCAGCCACTGGATGGAGTCGGAGCTCAATCGCGTCACTGCCCGCTCCATCAATGCCCAGGCGACGGTCAGCACCGCGCTGGCCGGGGTCAACCTGACGACGCCATTCGACACCTCCTCGCTGTCGTCGCAGCTGAGCATGGTGGCCAAGCTGATTGCGGCCCGTTCGTCGCTGGGCGCGTCGCGTCAGGTGTTCTTCGTGTCGCTGGGCGGTTTCGACCTGCACGATCTGCTGGTGGACCAGCATCCGAAGCTGCTGCAGCAGGTGGGCGGGGCGATGGCCAGTTTTGATGCCGCGCTGCAGGAACTGGGGGTGGCCAACAATGTGACCACCTTCACCGCTTCCGACTTCGGTCGCACGCTGAGCTCCAACGGGGACGGCTCCGACCACGGCTGGGGCAGCCATCACCTGGTGATGGGCGGCGCGGTCAAGGGCGGACGCTTCTACGGCACGCTGCCGTCGGTGTCGGTCAACGGGCCGGACGACGTGGGCCAGGGCCGGCTGCTGCCCACCACCGCGGTGGACCAGCTGGCCGCCACGCTGGCGCTGTGGATGGGCGTGAGCCCGAGCGACCTGCCGTCGGTGTTGCCCGGCATCGGCAACTTCAGCAACCAGAACCTGGGTTTCATGAACGCCTGACGTTTGAACCGGACACCGAGCGGCAAAGGCAGCTTCATGCCCCCTTTGCCATTTGAGTTGTCACGAGAAAACCTCTCTGAAGCCGACATCGGACTGCCCCCCAGACTCAGGGGGCGCCACCCCTAAAAAGATCACTTCGCAGAAGTTGCGACATCTCGTAACATCCAGTCGTTGCTCCGCTATTCGCACAAGTATTCGAAGATGCGAAAACGGAGTCGCGTTCCACACGCCTGACAACGGAGGCAGCCATGGATGGAATGCTGGGGAGGTCCCAGGATCTGGATTGGTGGTCGATCTACCACGGGCCCGAGCGCCGTCGCGGTCATGACAAGTGGTGGCGAAATGCACTCGACGCGATTGACTTGGGCGTCTGCCTGGTCAGCCTGGGCGGGCGGCTGGTGTATGCCAACTGGACCGCGCGGGAGCAGCTGGGCACCGAAGCACCGGTCCAGGTGGTGGATGGGCAGGTGGTCGCCTCCGACCGCAACGACCAGCAGCGTCTGGAACAGGCGCTGCTGGATGCGCAGCAGCGCAGCCTGCGGCATCTGATCTGTCTGGGGCGCGGCGCGCATCGACTGTCGCTGTCGGTGCTGCCGATGGTGGATGGGCAACAAACGCATGCCCTGCTGGTGCTGGGCAAACGCAACCTGTGCGGAGAACTGCCAATGCTGGCTTTTGCGCGCGAGCATCAGCTGACGGCCGCCGAGCAGGGGGTGTTGCAGGCGCTCTGCGAGGGCCTGCAGCCGCAGGAAATCGCGCAGCGGCATGGGGTGGCCATCTCGACCGTGCGGACGCAGATTGCCAGCGTCCGGGCGAAGACGGCCACCGAAAGTATTCGGGAACTGGTGGCGATGGTGGCGCAGTTGCCGCCGCTGCAGGGCGTCTTGCGGGCAATCGAATACCGCTGAACGGCGGAGGGCGAGGCGCCCTCGCACGAAGCCGCAGCGCCACGCACGACGCCGCAGCGCCACGCACGACGCCGCAGCGCCACGCACGACGCCGCAGCGCCACCCATTACGCCCGCCGTGGCTCCAGCGTCTTGCTGTAGAGCGATGCGCCCGTCAGATCCTTGAGCGTCACCGTGAGCGCGCGGCTGCGAGCGTCGATGTCGACCTGGCCGAAGAACTGGAGACCGTCGGCGGGCGGTGAATTCGCTTCCTTCGGCGCCTTCTCATACATGACCTGCATGCCGAAGGTGGCGTCTGCCTTGTTCGGGCCGAAGCCGCCGGCATGCAGCGGGCCCGAGACGAATTCCCAGAAGGGCAGGAAGTCGCTGAACTGGGCGCGGGCCGGGTCGAAGTAGTGGGCAGCGGTGTAGTGCACGTCGGCGGTCAGCCAGACCACATTGTGCAGGCCCAGCTGCTTGATGCCGCGCAGCAGCCGGGCGATCTCGATTTCGCGGCCCCGTGGTGCGCCGTTGTCGCCGTTGGCAATGGCTTCCCACTTGTCCAGGCCCGCAGCGTCCTTGCCGTCCCCCACCTGAAGGCCGATCGGCATGTCGGCGGCAATCACCTTCCACACCGATGGGGAGCGGCGCAAACCGTCCAGCAGCCAGTCGACCTGGGTGCGGCCCAGGAAAGCACTGGTGGCGTTTTCTTCGGTCTCGAGATTGGCGCCGTTGGGGCCGCGGTAGCTGCGCATGTCCAGCACAAAGACGTCCAGCAGCGGGCCTTGCGGCAGGTGGCGGTAGACGCGTTCAACCTCGGCATCCCCGAAGCGGCGCATCGGCGCATAGTCCAGGAAGGCACGGGTGCCGCGGGCGACCAGCAGCGGCACATTCTTCTCGGTATAGCGCGGATCGGCGGAGACATCCTTGCTGTCCGAATAGTTGTTGCTGATCTCGTGGTCGTCCCATTGCCAGATCTGCGGCACCTCGGCGGACATGCGGCGAATGTGCTCGTCCATCAGGTTGTAGCGGTAGCGGCCCCGGTATTCGTCGAGCGTTTCGGCCACCTTGCTGGTCTGCTCGGTGACGAGGTTCTTCCAGACGCTCCCGTTGGCGAGCTTGATTTCAGCCGGGATGGGGCTGTCGGCGTAGATGGTGTCGCCGCTGTGCAGGAAGAAGTCGGGGCTGAGGCGACGGATCTGCTCGTAGATGCCGATACCGCCCCATTCCTGGTTGATGCCCCAACCCTGGCCCATGGTGTCGCCGCTCCAGCAAAAGCGGACATTGCGCAGCGGGGAACGACCGGCGGCACCGGGCAGGCGCAGGTGGCCCTCAAGCGGCTCGGACATGACCCGCTCGTTGTGGAGGTCCTGGAGCATGACGCGGTAAAAAATCTCCTGGCCCGGCGGGAGCCCGCGGAGGTCAACGCGTCCGGTGAAGTCACTGTCCGGCAGCAGGAAGGGGCCGCGGACGCGCTGGGCATTGGCGAAACTGGCGGTGGTGGACCACTCCAGCCACATGCGGGACGGGCGGTCGCCGCGGGTCCAGAGGACGGCGGCATCGGCCAGCGGGTCGCCGCTCTGGATGCCGGAGGGCATCTGGGGGCGCATGCCGTCGCGGGTGATGATCGCGGGGGCCTGGGGCGCTGCGGATTGGGCACGCACGGCCAGCGGCGTCAGCAGGGAGGCGCCTCCGAGCAGGGCGCTGGCATTGAGGAAGCGGCGGCGGTCCATGAGCAATCTCCCGTGTGGCAAAGCCGCGATGCTCGTTCGGGGGCATGACAGGTCGGTGACGGCGGCGACGTGCGTGGCGATGGAGCGCACAGGGGAGTGGCTATCATCCCCCGCATGCTGACAATCGAACAACTCCTCGCCTTCCTGGCAGCCGCGCTGCTGATCACCGCATCCCCGGGGCCGGACAACCTGATGGTGCTGAGCATGGGGCTGTCGAAAGGGCGCAAGCACGGGATGGTGTTCGGGCTGGGATGTGCACTGGGGTGTTTGAGCCACACGGTGCTCGCCGTCATCGGAGTGAGCGCGCTGATTGCGGCGTCTCCGGTGGCGTTCACCGCATTGAAGGTGTGTGGCGGGCTCTATCTGGTGTGGATGGGCGTGCGGGCCCTTCGCAGCTCCGGCGCGATGAAGCTGGATCAGGCACCAGTGGAAGAGTCGCTGTCGCGGCTGTTCTTCAAAGGCGTCTTCGCCAATGCGATCAATCCAAAGGTGGTGCTGTTTTTCCTGTCGTTCCTGCCGCAGTTCGTGATCACCGGGCGCGGGGATGAGAGCCTGCAGTTGGCACAGTTGGGGCTGGTGTTCACCGCGCAGGCCGCGGTGCTGTTCGGGGCGCTGGGGTTCTTCTCGGGCGCGATCGGGCGGTGGATTCAGCGGCGGCCGGGGGTGGGGCTGTGGCTGGATCGGGTGGCGGGGGCGGTGTTTGTGGGGCTGGGGTTAAAGCTGGTGGTGGGGCGGTGAGGGACAGTGTTTCGCAGTGAACACGGCATGCGCGGAGCCGGGTACCTTTTGCTTCATGTCCCTTCTGCCCGGCTGCGCCGGCCATTCATTCCTTGACTTCCGCAAAAGGCACCCGGCTCCGCGCATGCCTGCACCGCGCACTTCGCAAGACCTGCGATCCGTGTGGTGGCTCCACATGAAAAACGCCCCCGGAATCCGTCAGGAACCAGGGGCGGTCAGCGAGTGTCGAGTCGTCAGTGCGCTGGCGTGCGAGGACGCCGCTTGAGCGTCAGCAGTGCCCCCAGGGCAATCAGCGTATAGAGCAAGCCGCTCCAGATCTCATAGGGCTGACCCAACAGGGTGTAAGCCGAAGCCTTGCTGCAGGAAGCTGTCACCATGAAGACGCTCGGCCAGCGGGCCTCCAGGTCCAGCGCCGTCAGCACACGATCGGCAAAGGTCATGTCGCAACTGGCAAGCTTCGCGGCGACCTCATGCTGGTAGCCGGCGGCCACCAGTCCCGCAACGCCCAGTGCCGCAACAAGAAGCAGGGCGATGACGCGCGCAGCCTTCACCCGCTGCAGGCACCAGCCAAGAACGCTGACCACCGCAATCAGGATGAAAATGCCGCGCTGCATGACGCACCACGGGCACGGCTTGATGTCGAACTGATACTGGGCGACCAGGGCCGCCGCCAGCGCGGCCAGCGAAACAACCGCCGCGGTGGCCAGCATCCGCGGCGGCGTGAGGAGCATGCGCATCAGGCGCGAACCTCGGCAATCAGCTCGATCTCGACACAGGCCCCCGTCGGAATCTGCGCCACACCAAAGGCGCTGCGGGCATGCGCGCCCACTTCAGGACCGAAGACCTCCACAAAAAGCTCCGAGGCACCGTTGGTGACCAGGTGGTGCTCCGTGAAGTCCGGCGTGCTGTTCACCAGGCTCATCAACTTGACGATGCGGGTGACCTTGCTCAGGTCTCCCACCGCCGCTTGCAAGGTGCCCATCAAATCAATCGCAATGGCCCGCGCAGCCGCCTTGCCAGTGGCCGTGTCCGTGTCCTTGCCCAGCTGCCCCACCCACGTCTTGCCGTCCTTCTTGGCAATGTGACCGGACAGAAACACCAGGTTTCCAGTGCGAACAAACGGCACATAGGCAGCCGCCGGCAGCGCCACGGGGGGGAGGGTGATGCCGAGTTGCTGCAGGCGTTCTTGGACGGTGGAGGCGGCAGAAGTCATGAGAAGACGAAAAGGGTTGCGGAATGCGTCGAATCCTACACCGCGGGTCCGGCCATCGCAGGCAGGGGCCGGTGGGCCCCATTTCGGGACGCCCGGCAACAACTGGTTGCGCCCTCGGCCTGAAACGTAGCAATTCGTCGAACGAGGCACGGCGTTTGCCATCAGGCTGTCATGCAATTGCTCGAAGTACCCGTTCCTGTGCTGAACGCGTCGGTCGACGCCGACACGCTCGCCTTGCGCCGCCTGGGCGACTGCCTGCGACAGAGTCAGGGGCTGTCCCCGGGCGCGCGCCTGCGGTTGCTGATCGACGCTCGGCTGGACGAGCTGCCCAAACCTGGCCAGGGACAGACGCTGGAGCGTTGGCGGATGCTGGGCCGGGTGGCGGCCGACGACCTCGCACTGGCCAAATTGTTTGAATCCCATACCGATGCCCGGGCGATTCTGGCGGAACTGGACACGCCCGGGGCCGCGCGCGGCCCGCGCGTGGCTGCGGCCCCCGTGCTGACCGAGGTCGTGGTGCCCGCGGACTTGTCCCGGACGCCGTTGTCGAATTCGCCCCCTGCGGCGGGCACGACGCCGGCACCGCCGGCCTATGCCGTCTGGGCCGCCGAGGCGCCGGACGCGCGCGTGGAAGCCGCTCGCGCTGCTGATGGACGTGTGGTGCTGCAGGGCCGCAAGGTCTGGTGCTCGGGCGCGAATGATGTACAGCGGGCCTTGCTGACGGTGTGGATGACCGATGGCAGCGGGCCCTGGCTGGCCGACGTGGATCTGCGCCAGCGCGGCGTGCAGCGGGACGATTCGTCCTGGGCTGCCGTCGGCATGGCCGCCACCGGCACGGCCAGCGTGAGCTTCGATGAGGTGCCCGCTCGCCTGCTGGGCCGGGAAGGCGCCTATCTGCATCGGCCCGGCTTCTGGCAGGGCGGGGCCGGCATCGCCGCCTGTTGGCATGGCGCCCTGGAGGCGCTGGCGGAAGCGCTGCGCTTGGCCGCCAGCCTGCGGCAGGGCGAAGCCTGGCATCTCCAGTTGGCCATGGGCCAGGTCGATGCCCTCCTGAGCGCCAATGCGGCGCTGCTGCGGGAGACTGGTCACTGGATCGATCAACACCCCACTGCGGACGCACGGGCCTGGACCCTGCGCGCCCGCACCGCCACCGACGAAACCGCTCAGCAGGTTCTGCGCGCCGTGACCCAGGCCCTGGGACCCGGACCCTTCTGCCGCCATGCTCATCTGGCCCGACTGATGGCCGACCTGCCCGTATTCCTGCGCCAAAGCCACGGCGACCGCGATCTGGCCGCCCTGGGTGCACTCGCCGTGCAAGGCCCTGACACCGATCTCGGCGACGGCGCAGGCCTGACGGATGGGGTGGCTTTGCAGCCCTGGCGGCTGTGAGCGCGCTGGCCCCGATGAGTGCCCCGTTCAGCTCGATCGCGACACATGGCAAGCCGCTCGCGCTTCACGCGAAGAGAGACCGCATGACGCCGCATCCATCCCATCAAGCGACTGGCGACATCGGCCATATGGGCGACATCGGCGACCGACGCATCGAAGGCGCGGGTACCAGCGAGACGCAATGGTGGGCCCAGCCCACGTTGCATCGCCTGCCTGCGGTGGACGTGCACGCACTATTGAAGGGCGCGAGCCGGCTGGTGGTCGTGGCGCCCCATCCGGATGACGAAGTGCTGGGATGCGGCGGGCTGCTGGCCATGGCGGCACAGGCGGCAACATCTTCGGTGGCATCGGCGGCGGGTGGCGACGACCATTCCCTCGAAGAGAGCCAGCCTGTGCTGATCGGCGTGACCGATGGTGAGGCCAGCCATCCCGACTCCCCCCAATGGACGCCCGCCGAACTCGTCCGGCAGCGCGCCTGTGAACGCGCGCGCGGCCTGACTGCCCTGGGCAGCGGGGTGTCCCTGCGGCTGCTGCGGCTGCCCGACGGTCAGGTGGCCGATCAGGAAGCGCAGCTGATGCAGAAACTCGCGCCGCTGTTGATGCCGGACGACCTGGTCGTCACCACCTGGCGCCGGGACGGCCATCCGGACCACGAAGCCTGTGGACGCGCTTGCGCCGCGCTGGCCGACCGTATTGGATTCCGCCTGCTGGAGATGCCGGTGTGGATGTGGCATTGGGCCTCGCCAGGGGATGTCCGCGTGCCCTGGCATCAACTCGTCCAGCTGCCATTGCCCGAAGACATCCGGCAGCGCAAGCAGTCCGCTTTGCGGGCCCATCGCAGTCAGGTCGAGCCTGACGGGCACCGGCCGCCTGTGCTGCCCGCCAGCGCCATGGAACGGCTGTTGCGTCCCGCTGAATTCTTCTTCCGCGAGGAGACGGAATGACTTCCGCCCCTCCCGCTACACGGCCTGCGTCCTTCACGCGCGCGCAGCGATCCTTGTGGACCGCTCCCGATCTGCCCGAAGGCACTGAGTCATTTCGGGCGGCTCGTCCGTGCAACGATGAAGAGCCTGACGAAGGCGCATCCGCCATGCCGCCGACGCCGCTGATCCGCCACATGGACCAGCTGTTCCAGCGTGCCGACCCCTGGAACTACCGCTCCAGCCCCTACGAAATCCGCAAGCGAGCCGTGACGCTGGCCTGTCTGCCGCAATGGCGCTATGGCAGCGCCTTCGAACCCGGCTGCGCGAACGGCGTGCTCAGCGAGCAGCTTTTGACGCGCTGCGATGCTCTGCTGTGCGCGGACGCCAGCGCCGCAGCGTTGCGCCGGGCCGCCGAACAGGTCGGCGATCGGACGGGTCTGACGTGGCGCCGCATGACGGTGCCCGACGAGTGGCCGGACGAACGTTTCGACCTGATCGTGCTGAGCGAATTGATGTACTACCTGGATCTGGACGCGTGTGGCCAGGTCGCCGAACGCTGCCTCGCCAGCTTGCGCCCTGGTGGCACGGTGCTGGCCTGCCACTGGCGTCATGCGGCGGACGATTTCCGGTGCACCGGCGAGGGCGCGCATGCCGCGCTGCGCGGGGTGTTCGAAGGATCTGGCGTCATCGGTCATATGCGCATGCATCGCGAACGGGATTTCCTGATTGACGTGTGGACCAAGGGCCGTGTGCCACAGCCCGACGCAGGAACGTCGCCATGATGGGCGTGGTGGTCCCGGCCCATGACGAAGAAGCGTTGATCAGCCCGTGCCTGCGATCGCTGCAGGTGGCGGCCTCTCACCCGGACCTGTCCGCAGAGCCGGTGCTCATCCTGGTGGTGCTGGACGCCTGCACCGACCGTACCGGTGAACGAGCCGCCGCCCACGGGGTGGAGACACTGGTGGTGAATCACCGCAATGTCGGCATGACCCGCGCGGCCGGAGCACTGGCGCTGATTGAGCGCGGTGTGACCTGGCTGGCGTTCACCGATGCAGACACGGCCGTGGATCCCGCGTGGCTGGCTCGTCAGGCCGTCTGGTCCCGCAGCAAGTCCGCCGACGCCGTGTGTGGCGTGGTCACAGTGGACGACTGGGAGGGATTCCATCCGCTGGAGCGGGCCCATTACGAATCCCTCTATCACGACCGCGAAGGTCACAGTCATGTGCATGGAGCGAGCCTGGGCATTTCGGCGGAGGCGTATCTGCGCACGGGCGGCTTCGCACCGCTGGCTTGCCACGAAGACGCCGACCTCGTTCAGCGCTTGAATGCCATGGGCGGCACCATTGCGCGGACCAACACGGTCCGTGTGTCGACCAGTGCGCGCCGCGCGGGGCGCATCGTGGGTGGATTCGCCAGCTATCTGAATCAGCTGGGCGCCGCTGCGCTCGGCACCAGGGCGGCCTCCGCAGAGCCGCAGGGGCTGTAATGGACTGGTTGGATGCGATTCAATGGCCCGCGATGGCAGTGACGCTGCTGGCCGGCTGGCTGGTGGGCGCCAAGAGCCCCGCCAAGCGGCTCTGGGGCTTCTGGATTTTCGTGCTGAGCAATTTCCTGTGGATCGTGTGGGGCTGGCACACCCAGGCTTACGCACTCATCGCGCTGCAGGTCGGGCTGTTCTTGATGAACCTGCGCGGCATTCGAAAGAACGATCAGGACGCATCCCGGTAAACGCCGCACAGCGCCTGGAAGTCCAGCGCATTGGTCGCAGCAGCGCCGGACGCGGTGTTGTCGAAGATGACCCAATGCTGGGCAGCGTCACTCCAGCGGAGCAGTTCATCCGCTCTCGATTGCAACCAATCGTCGTCGTAAGACGACCAATAGAGCCGCGGTGCGCCATGCCATCGTCGATACACGAGGGCGCCAGCGCCATCCCCGCTTGCTCCGAGCCAACCGCCGGGCAGATCGCCATCCGGATGGCGTGACGGGTCTGCCGCCACACGGCCGATGCGTGCCGCACGCAACTGCTCGTCCGCTTCCGGCGTGAACCAGCTGGCGTGGCGCGGCTCGCAGACGGCGGGCACCGACGTCAGGCCGGAGAGCAGGCGGAAGAATGCCGCGGCGGTGCGCCGTTCCCACGCGAGTGACGGCGGCAGTTGGATCAGCAGCACCCGCAGGCGCGGGCCGAGCTGGGCGATGCCTTCGAGGAACGGCACCAGCAGCTCCCGCGTGCCGACCAGTGCCGCTTCGTGTGTCACGGCTTTGGGTAGTTTGACCGAGAACTGGAAGTCCGGCGGCGTTTCAGCGGCCCAGCGGGCGTAAGTCTCCGGCTGGTGCGGCCGGTAGAAGGAGCTGTTGATCTCCACCCCATTGAGCGTGCGGGCGTAACGCTGCAGATGGCTGCCCACGCCCGGGAAGGCGCTGGCTTCAGCGCGGGGAATGCTCCAGCCGGCGGTGCCGACGGTGAGGGTGGGGGACGAAGGCATAGGGCGGGTCGCAGCGAAGGTGTGGGAGAGCGTTGGCAGCGGCGGGGGCAGCGGAGATGGCAAAGGCATTGGCAGGAGCGACATGGCCGCTAAGCCCTTTGTATGGCAACAGCAATGCCTGCTCGAAACGGGTGTGGCCCTGCAACACCTGCGATCCGAGGTGCTTCAAGGGCTCGCTCTTGTGAGGGGCCGGAGGTCCCCCAATCGATCCCTCCATCGGATGGACGGCCGGTCCCTTTGATGCGAAACAAGGTGCAGGCTGCCGTCGCCGCCACGATCGCAGGTGCCTTTTCTGGCGCCCATCATGACCGCCTCCGCCCACGACCGCCCAAGTCCCTCTGCATCGCCATCCGCGCGGCGACCCGGGGCCGCGCACCGTCCAACGGCTGCGGACCGTCCGGCGACTGGTAATCGTCCAGTGGCTGCGAACCGTCCCGCGGCTGCGCAGCGACCAGTGGCTGCCCAGCGATCGTCCACAGCCTGGCAGTGGACGATTGCCATCGTCTCGCCGCTGTGCGGCATCGGCATCGTTCATCGGCTGCCACGCCTGCCTGAGGGTTGGGAATGGGCCACCGGGGCGTGGACCTTCCTCCTGTGCGTAGCACTGGCGCTGCGGTGGCGCCGATGGTGGCTCTGGGCAGTGGCTGCGCTGGTGCTCGGTTTCCTTTGGTGCGCGTTCCGGGCGCAGCTGCGCATGGACGATCTGCTGCAGCCGGCGCTCGAAGGGACCACCATCCCCGTGCGCGGCGTTGTGGATGCGCTGCCTCAGCGAGTGATGGGCATGGGCGGTACGGAAGGATGGCGGTTCGAGTTCCGCGTGATTCAGGATCGCCCCGCCGCATCCGCCGCATCCGCCGCATCCGCCACATCCGGCACATCCCCCGCGTCCCCCGCGTCCCCCGCGTCCCCTGCATCCTCTGGTTCCGCCACATCCCCCGGTGCCGCCACCTCCACACCGTCTCCACCCCGCTTGCCGCCCCGCGTCCTGCTCTCCTGCTACGCCATGCCGTCCCCGCCCCAGGTGGGGGAACTATGGTCCCTGCAGGTCAAATGGCGGCGACCTCGTGGTTTGATGAACCCGCATGGCGGCGACAGCGCGCTCTGGATGCTCTCCCAGAACATCCCCGCCATTGGCACCTGCGCCAGCAAAGGCCAACAGCGGGAAGCTGCCGGCACCACCACGTCCGTGGACGCCTGGCGGCAGCGATTCCGCGACACCTTGCGCCAGCACGTCACCGACCCGCGCGGTGCTGGCGTCCTTGCGGCGCTCAGCCTGGGCGACCAGGGCGCCGTCTCCCCGGCCGATTGGGCGCTGTATCGCGACACCGGCGTCGCCCATCTGCTTTCCGTCAGCGGCATGCATGTCACCATGTTCGCGTGGATGGCCGGTGGTCTTGCCGGCTGGTGCTGGCGACGCAGCGCCCGCCTGTGCCTGCGCTGGCCCGCGCCCCGGGCGGCCCTGTGGATCGGCACGGCCGCGGCCTGGACCTATGCGCTGTTCTCCGGCTGGGGCGTGCCGGCGCAGCGGACCTTCGGCCTGCTGCTGATCCTCGCCGTCCTGCAGCAGTGCAGGGTGGCGTGGCCGTGGTCGATGAGTCTGGCCGTCGCCGCCCTGGGCGTGACCCTCGCCGATCCGTGGGCCCTGACGCAACCCGGCTATTGGCTCTCCTTCGGGGCCGTGGCACTGCTGATGTCGTCGGGGGGACTCACGTCCATCCATGACACAGCGAAGGGATGGCGGTCCGCCTTGCTTGCGCAGGTGCGCGCGCAGTGGGTCATCACCGTGGGCCTGGCGCCGCTGACCCTGCTGCTCTTTCAGCAGCTGTCGATCGTGGGCATGGTGGCCAATGCGGTGGCCATTCCGCTGGTCTCCTACGTCATCACACCGCTGGCGCTGCTGGGCATCGGCTGGTCTCCGCTCTGGGAGCTGGGGAGCTGGTGTGTCAGCGGATTGAACCTGTGGCTCGAATGGCTGGATCGCGCCAGTTGGGCCGTGTGGTTTCTTCCCTGGGCCCCGTTCTGGGCACAGGCGCTCGGCCTTCTCGGTGGGCTGGTGCTGGCCCAGCCGTGGACCTGGACCCTCCGACTGGCCGGACTGGGGCTTTGCCTGCCGCTGCTCTGGCCGGTGGTCCACCGGCCACCCGACGGGACCTTCGAACTGCGGCTGCCGGACGTGGGGCAGGGCAGTGCGGTGCTTGTGCGCACCCATCGCCATACCTTGACGTTTGACAGCGGCCCCGCCTGGGGACTGGAGGCAGACGCAGGCGATCGGGTGCTGCTGCCGCTGTTGCGAGGTCTCGGGGAACGCCGCATCGACCTGCTCATGGTGAGCCATGCAGATCAGGACCATGCCGGGGGTAGCGAACGCCTGCTCAAAGGGGTGGCCGTGACCCACCGCCTCGGCGCAGTGCCAGAAGGACGCCCCTGCGAGCGCGGCCAGCAATGGACCTGGGACGGCGTGCAGTTTGATGTCCTGTGGCCGCCCCCGGGCCTGGCAGGCGATCTCAAACGCAATGCCAGTTCCTGTGTGCTGCGGGTGGCCGCAGGTGGCCGGCGCCTGCTGCTGACCGGCGATATCGAAGCGGCGCAAGAGGCGCGGCTGGTGGAGGGGGAGGGCCTTGAAGGGCTGGCATCGGACGTGCTGGTCGTGCCCCACCACGGCAGCCGGACGTCGTCAACCGCGGCGTTTGTGACGGCCACAGCCCCGGCGGTGGCTGCGGTGCAGTCGGGTTATCTGAATCGCTTCGGGCATCCTCGGCAGGACGTCGTGGCGCGGTATCAACAAGCGGGCGCAGCCTTGGTGAATACGGCCACCTGCGGCGCCTGGACCTGGCGGAGTGACCGGTCGGACATTCCGCCGTATGAAGCCTGCGAACGCACACGTCGCAAGCGATACTGGCACGGCAGCGGCTGAGTCACTCCCACACGGGACCCCAGGGATGACTTTGGTCAGGTGAGCACCCGCAAGTCCTGAGGCTATCCTCTGCCGATGCCAATCGACCCACCGGTAACCGTCGCAGCTGGGCGGGCACCTGCCCTTGCGGCAGGTGACGCGCCCGCTGCGTCCGCATCCGCGCCTCAGTCTCCCATCGTTGGGGTGCTGATCGGGCGTCTGATGGGGTTTGCGGATCACGGGCGCTGTCCACTGGTCCTCCTACCCACGCCCCATGAGGGGGTCGCCCGTCGGGCCCGGACCAGTGTGGACCTGCACGGCTCCCATGTGGGGCGTGAGGTGGTCCTTGCCTTCGAAGCGGGAGATCCCTCACGGCCGATCGTGATGGCCCTGCTCCGCGATGGCAGGGACGACCTGTCCGGGCTTGACTCGGTGCCTGCATCAGCGAATTGGGAATTGCAGGTGGACGGCGAGCGCTGCGTGCTGACGGCCCGGCACGAACTGGTCCTGCAATGTGGCAAGGCGCGCCTGGTGCTGCGAGAGGACGGACGGGTGGAATTGCGCGGCGAAACAGTGATCTCCGAAGCCACGTACGCCAACAAGGTGCGTGGCGGGTCGGTGCAGCTCAATTGATTCGTCCGTCCTCCGATGAGTGCACTTGGCATCCAGCCCACCCGACTCACGCAGCTGGATCTGCAGGTTCGTTCCCCTGACGAAACAACGTCGCGGGTGAATGGCCATGTGCTCGCGAGCCATGTGGACGAGGCCGCGGCAGCGTGGCGTCGCCGTGCGCGTCTACTGGACGGGCCGCATGTCCGCCTGCGCCACCTTGCGCGATTCGACGAGCGGCTGTTTGCCCACCTTGCAGGGATCCGGATCGCCGGCGAGGACGGCTGGAGGGCTGTGCGGTCCGCTCAGGGCGATGGCGATGAAGGCGCGGTGGCAGTCCTGGCCTGGGTCGCGTTTGCCGACGGGGATGCGGGCCGCATGCAGGCCGCCTTGCCGGTGATGCTGGCGGATGCCACCTTCACCCGGGCATCCGTGCGTGCAATGGGATCGCTGGCACCGGCGCGTCTCGTCGAATCGATGCGAGCCCTGGCGGATTCCTCGTTGCCTGCACACCGCGCGCTGGCGCTGGCGGTGCAGGTCTTTCAGCGCCGTGATCATGGGACGATGCTTCGAAACGCCTTGGACGATGCGGACGCCGGCCTGCGTGCGGAGGCGCTGCGTGCCACCGGACTGCTGGGACGCGCAGACCTGGTGCCGGCGCTGATCGACACCTTGCGCCATGATTCGTCCGGCAGTTGCCGACAAGCGGCGGCGGAATCGCTGCTGGTGCTCGGGACGCAGGAGCAGGTGTCTCAGGTGGTTGACGCCTGGTTGGGGGACGTCAATGCCGGTCGCATCGGACGGCAGGGGCTGGTCTCATGCGTTCGGGCCAGCGCTCCGGAGCAGGCTCGCTCACGTATCCGGCAGTGGGCAGCATCGTCCAGGCATCGGCGCGAGGCGCTCGTGGGTGCAGCCGCCCTTGGGGACCCCGCCGCCATTCCCTGGATGATCCAGCAGATGAGCGACCCCGAGGTCGCGCGCCTGGCGCTGGAAGGATTCGCCACCATCACCGGCGTCGATCTCGAACTCCGCATGTTCAAGGCAGCAGGAGCGGGCGAAATGCAGGAGATGCCCTGTCATCCGGAGGATGAGGATCTGCCAGTGCCGGACGTCGCGGGCTGCCAGGCATGGTGGCGGGCTCACGCCCACCGTTTTGAAGCCGGTCAACGCTACCTCGCCGGCCTGCCGATGTCCTCGCGGTCCGACTGCCTTGCCGTGCTGCGGGACGGCACGCAGCGGCAGCGCCGCGCCGCCGCGCTCGAGCTATCGCGACTCCAGCCGGGGCTGCCGTTGTTCCAGGTGGAAGCATTGGCGATTCGACAGCGGAGGGAACTCGGGCCATGAGGTTCACGAACGCCACGGCGTGGGTCAGCGGGTGGACCCTGGGCTTTGAGCGCGACGGGCGCGAGCGCCTGGTCGTTGTGAGCAAGGCCAGCTACCGTTTGCCCAGGGACGGCGAGACGCCGCAGTTGCTGCCCCAGGCCGTGGCCTTGGTGACGGCCGATGTCCACCACGGTGATCCCGCCACCACGGCTCCGCTGCACGAAACGGACTTCGCTCAGACGAAGCCGGGCTGCGATGTCCTGCTGGTGGGAAGCGCCTGGGCACGCAACGGTCGGCCAGCGCCCCGCGTACCGGTCCTGCTTCGCGTCGGGCGAATGGAAAAGATGCTGACCGTCACCGGCCCTCGCCAGTGGCAGGGCCGTTGGACCGGTACCCAGGCAGGAGACCCGGCGCCGTTTGTGCAGCAGCCATTCAGCTATGACCAGGCGTTCGGCGGGCGTCAGCTGGCGGAAGACGGGCAAACTGCAGTGGGGCAATGTGACCGCAATCCGGTCGGTGTCGGTTTCAGTCTCAGCCCTGGTCAACTGGACGGACAGCCCATGCCGATCACGGAAGAAGTGGAGCATCCCATCACCTCCGCCCGCAACGACTGGCGGCCGATGGCGTTTGGTCCGATCGGTCGCCACTGGCTGCCACGTCGGCAGTATGGTGGCACCTATGACGAGGCCTGGCAACGCGCCCGCGCGCCGTTCTGGCCAGACGATTTCGACGACCGCTACTTTCAGTCGGCCCCGCCCGATCAGGTCATCGACCCGCCGTCCGGCAATGAAGAAGTGGTGCTTCAAAATCTCACACCGGATGGCTTGCGACGTTTCCGCCTTCCGGAGACACGGGTGCCTGTGCTCTTCATTCCCCATCGAGGCCGCGACTACCGGATGGATGCGCGGCTCGACACTGTCGTGTTCGAGCCTGATGCGGAACGTTTCACGCTCACCTGGCGGGCCACGCTGCCATTGGCCAACAGCGTCTTCGATGTCAAGGAAGTGATTGTGGGCGAGATGCCTCAGGCGTGGCATCGGGCGCGCCGCTTCCCTGGCAAGACCTACTACGCCAGCCTGGGGGCACTGGTCGCCCAGCGGCGGCGCACGGGACGGCTGTGATGCGCCATCCACCTCCCTGCATCATGGCGAGCGGGCTGGTCACGCCTGTCGGATTCCGATCGGAAACCACCCTGGCGGCCCTGCATGCGGGCGTGAGCGGCATTCAGGCCCTGGGGTTTCGGCATATCAGCGGACAGGCGTATCGCGGGGGACGGGTCGATCTCAGTCAACGCTGGTCGGGCACGTCCCTGCTCGCGGGTCTGCTGGCGCCAGCCATCCATGAATGCCTCGGCGCGGCGACCGTGCCAGTGGCGGAGATTCCTTGGCTGGTCGGCACTTCGGCCACTGACCGCATCGGTCGCCCGGCAGATCTGGATCGGGCCCTGCTCCCGGAGGTCGCGCATCGCCTGAATGTGCCGCTGCCACCTGGAAGCGCCACGGCGCCGCGCGACGCGATGGGTGCCGCTTTTGCCTTGCAACGGGCGGCAGCCCTGATTGCCGAGGGGCAGGCGCAGCAAGTGGTCGTCGCGGGGGTGGACAGCTTTCTGGATCAGCGCCTGCTGGACGATCTCGACCAGCGGCTGCGCCTGCTGGGGCCCGGCCGTCTCAATGGGTTCCTCCCCGGCGAGGGGGCGGCCGCGGTGCTGGTGTCGGCGGCCGATGCGATCCCCATGAACCGGAGTGGCGTCCTGGCGGTGCGCAGCCTGAGCCTCGCGCAGGAACCTGCCCCCGTGGGTTCGGGGCGACCCTTCCGCGGTGAAGGGCTGACTGCCGCCGTGGCGGGCGCGCTGGAACAGGCGCAGGTGTCGATGGATCAGATCGACTGGCGGATGACCGATGTGTCGGGTGAGCATTACGGCTTCAAGGAAGCGATGCTGGCCGCCCTGCGCCTGGACCGGCGTGATCGCGACCAGGCCCTGGATTTGTGGCATCCCATCGAATACACAGGGCATCTCGGTGCGGCCATGCTGCCGCTGCTGCTGGCCTGGGCGCGGCATGCGCTTGCGCTGGGCTACGCTCCCGGGCCGCGAGCCCTCCTCCATGTCGGGGAAGACGCCGGGGGCCGCGCGGCGCTGGTGGTGGAGGCGCGGACGTCGGGGCGGACGCCCTGGGCCAGCGATGGGCTGGCCCTTTCGCTGCTTGATGTGGGTGATTCGAACAAGGAATTCGCAGCATGAGTGCTAACGTGTTTGCCAACGGCCGCGAGGTCTCTGCGGTGAAGGACTCCAACCAGGTGATCGCCGCAATGCCGGATGTCTGCCTGTCGCCGCCAGGCCCACCGGCGGGACCGATCCCCTTGCCCTACCCGGTGACGTCGCAGGCGTCTGACACGACTGACGGCACCCGGACAGTCCTCATCGGCGGTGATCAGGTCGGGATCAAGAATGCCTCCTGCTTCAGTCAGTGCAAAGGCGACGAGGCGGCCACCCGGTCCTTCGGCATGAATGTTGGCTCTCACACGCTCGGGGGCAAGACGGTCGCGCAGGCCTGGTCCTTCGACGTGCGCTTCGAAGGGCAGAACGCGCTCCGGCTGCTGGATCTGACCACAAGCAACAACGCCTGAATCATGACTACGCCGAGCGTTGCTCCCATCACGGTCAAAACCGGCACCGTCGCACCGCTCGATCCGGCATTGAATCAGTGCAAGGAGCTGGCAAGCCAAAACAAGAAGGCGCGCGATGATGTCAAAAACCAGCTCAATGCCCAGAAGAACGCCAATGGCGGATCGCTGAACCAGGCCGATGCAGCCACTTTGGCCAAAGCCGAAGGCTCGGGTATGACGTTCTCGTCGGCGTTCAGTCAGGTGCCCGGCACGGAGGGCATGATCACCGCCTGCAGCAGCGGGATCGCGCAGGGCAAGTCACCGGACCTGATCGTCGAGGGTGGCACTGTGGAACAGAAGGGCGGCCTGAGCAAGAAGATCCGGACCGACTGCGACTCTGCCCATGACGAAGCCAAGGAGGTGGCCGGTGTGCTCTGCGACAAATCGCATGTGCATCCCGGCGGTGGCGCCGGCGCCCATGCGGAGCCCAAGATCGTCAATCACCTCACCAACCTGGTGGGCGCGGAGAAAATGAAGGGGGGATCCCTGCTCTTCAACATCGACTGGCAGAGCGCCAAATACGGTCCGTCTGGCATGCCCTGCCAACACTGTTTTGCAATGCTCTGCCATGCGGCCCAGGAGTGCGAAATCCGCATCTTCATCTGCAGTCATGATCACCAGCCGGTGGAACTGTCGAAGGACGACTGCAAAGACGACGACGCCTATACCAATCTCTGCAAACGCGTGGACGGCGGCCCCCGCCCAGGGCGATAGACTGGCGCGCGCGACCTCATTCAAGGACGGAACGACATGATTCGATTCAAGACGGTGGACCCGGTGGTCTCTGCCCGCCTGGGTGCACTGCCGCTCGATTATGAGTGGGACTCGGTGATTTCGAACGGCTTCATTGCCGCCTCAGATGAAGATCATCCGCGGCTGGCCGATGCGATTGAAGCGCTGAACATTCATGGCGCGGCCGATCTGGCCATTGCGGCTGTGGAATGGTGCATGGCGCGCACGCAGGCGCACGTACCGCCGCAGGATGGACTCTGGCGATTGCAGTCCGCGTGGGCGGCGACGGTGGACCCGCACTTCAGCACCTTGGCCGGCTCGGAGCTGAACCGGGTGGCGGAGGACGACCTCTGGACCCGGCCGGAGCGGCGCGCCCGCGGCACGTTGGAAGAACTGTGTGAGGTGCTGACGCGCGGGCGGACGGCCAAGGTCCGCCAGACGGCCCTGGGGGCCGTCCTCATGGCGGAGCACCTGTGCGGCCGGGATCCGGCATTCGCGCCCTGGCTGGCCGGCTATCTCGCCCTCAAGACCGGGACCTGCCCGCGTGAGGCGGACGACAAGGACTACACGCACGTCGACACGACGCTCACGTCGGACAGCATGCTGACCGCACCGGATCGGGCCGAGCGACTGGACGGTTTGAGCGTCAGCGGCAATCCCTACCTGGGCGCGTCTGGCGCCGTCCCGGCCATCGCTGGGGCTGGTCAGCCCTGATCGGTCGGTCATGCTGTCGCGCCCTGCGTGGGTTCAGGTGGCATCGACTGCCACGCTCCAGTTCGGCTGGGATGATGCGGTCGGCGGGGTAGAGCGCTTTGCATGGAGCACCGCCAGTGCGCAGGCCGTTTCTGCGGCCTTGCGCATGGCGCCGCGTGGCCGCATGGCACTCGCGCTAGGGCTGTTCGAATGGATCGTGTGGCGGATGGACGGTCTGCATGACCGGACCGAGCCGTTGACCGTCCTGGAGGCCGGCTGGTGCGCGACGGCTGACCCGCGCTACCTGCGGTTCTTCGAGCTGTCCCGTTCGGCCTGGATCGGACCGGTGGAAGGGCCGCTGTGGATGGGCATGACGTGGCTGCATCATGCCCTGTCGGGCGGCGTTGACCGCCCCAGGGATCTGTATGACGGCATTGACCTGTTGACGCGGCTGTCGCTTCACGTGCAGCCCGTCCCCGCCGCTCTGATCGGCTGGCTGGCTCCGGTGCTGGACCGGCTGGTCACGGAATGCCCGGCGGTGCCTGACGATCCACTGGCAGACCTGTTTGGGCGTGATCCTGCGTCACGCATGGGGCCCTGGGTCTCCCGCCACTGGCTGGACCCGATGACACCGGTGCACGCTCAGGACGGCTACCAATTCCTGTCGCAGTTGCTGGCACAGGCCCGCGCGGACGCCAATCCCTTCCTGGCCGGGTGGGACGACCTGGCTGATGCCGGTTTTTCCGGAACGCCTGACGTGCCGCGCTGAGGCGGTGCGACTGCTCTTTCATCCTGCCACCATGCCGCACCCTGAGCCCCGCCGAATGCCTGCCCACGATGCCCAAAGGGCGAGCCGATCGCTGGCACCTTCGGGGCAGCGACAGGCCGTGACGGGCAGCAGGTCGCCATGCAGCCCAGCCGACCCCATCCAGCAGGCGATTCAGGCGATGGCTGATCGCAGCCCGCAGGCGGATCGCGCCGGGCAGTGGCAGCGGCAGGCGGACCGGCGCTCCCCCACCGCGCAGCGCATGCGCGTCTCGCATTCCAACAGCTTCTATGGCCCGCACCGCGAGGGCACCGATTTTCCGTATCACTACACGGTGTCGATCATTCAGTACGTCGATACCCACGGTGTGCTGGCGGCCGACGATGAGTGGGTCACGCTGTGCGTGCCGGTGCTCTATAGCGGCATGTGGTCCATGCGCTGGTTCGAGCTCTCGGGGGCAGACCTGAGGGCCATGCGGAGCGAGATCCAAAAGCGCACGCCGGAGGCACGCGAACAACACGCGGAAGAAGTCAGGACGCGCGGGGATGTTTCCTTCGATGTGAACGCCGGGGGCGACTCGAAAAACTGCGGCTATTGCGTGCTGGCCCGGCTGCTGAGTGCCAAGTCCGCGGACGAGGTCAGCCGGGACATGGAAGAGAAGGACTATGGCGGCGGCATGGCCAATGACGGCTTGTCGATCTGGCACATCCAGAAGGTCTTGCAGTGGTATGGGCGCACGGTCGGCATGATGGCGGAGGGATTGACCCGGGAAGAGCTGCGGCACTGGATTCAGCGGACGACTCAGGACGATCAGGGCTATGACTTCGTTGTCTGGTTCCCGGCCCACTTCGTCCTGGCGTGGGTGTTGAACGACGGCACCATCCTGGTCGAGGACCCACAGACCCATGACATCTTCGAATTCGATGTGCTGTCCGATGCCACCTTCATGACGTTCGCCGTGAAGCGCTGAGCCGACCGCATGGACCTCGAGTCTGGGCCCCCAAAAGGTGGCCCTGTGAATCGCACAGCCGCACGCAACTCTGATAGCTCCCGCGCTGCCGATCCGCTACCAGATCGGCACAACAAATCAGGACGTGACCGTCATGCAGCCCAGTACCGGAACCACCGTGAGCGGCTCCCTGCGGGTGGCTTCCGCCGACCATCCCACCACCTTGATGGTGATCGTCGCCGGCTCCGGCGGGACGGACCGGGACGGCAATGCCTACGGCGCCACGTCCGGCAGCAACAACCTGCGCCAGTCGCCGCGCTGGTGTCGTATGAACGCTGGCTGTCCCGACCGAGCGGTGGCGCCTGGGTTGCCGTCCAGGGATGCCGGTGAGGCCTCTGACGTCAGCAGGAACGTCTGCTGACAATGGTCGCCGTGGCCGGTTGTGACAATGACGCACGGACGCCACGAGATTCGGTTTTGAGGCTCGCCAGTCGGGTTAGAGTGGGGACGTCACCCACTCGATCCCGCACTCACATGCTGCTCCAGGATGTGCCCAGCCCGATTGATCTGACCCGTATGGAAGACGCCCGCGAATGGGCGGACCAGGCCATGGTGAAACGCCCCTGGCGCACCGAGTTCTTCGCCGAATTCGCCCGTGTGCTGGATGAAGGGGAAGCCCTGCAGGTGCTCGAACTGGGCTCTGGACCCGGCTTCCTGGCCCACCACCTGTTGACCGCACTGCCGCAGATTCGCTACACCGCACTCGACGTTTCGGCGGCCATGCATGCGCTGGCAGCCGAGCGTCTGGGTGATTTGCAGTCACGCGTCCGGTTTGTCGAGCGTAACTTCCGGGAGCTGTCCTGGGTGGACGGACTCGGCTCGTTTGACCACATCGTCACCCACCAGGCCGTGCATGAACTGCGCCACAAGCGTTATACGCCGATGCTGCATGAGCAGGTGCGGGCACTGCTGGCACCGGGTGGGCGGTATCTCGTCTGCGACCACTTCGCCGGTCCCGGTGGCATGAAGAACGATCAGCTCTACATGACCATCGACGAACAGCGCGATGCCCTGCAACGCGCTGGCTTCGTGCGGGTGGAGCCGGTGCTGCTCAAGCGCGGGCTCATGATGTATCTGGCGAGCTGAGACGTCAGGGGCGTATGTCCGAGGCCGGCCCCGATGCTGGCGCTGCAGGTGTCGGTGTCGGTGCCGGTGCCGGTGCTGGTGCACTCGACTGCCCCGCCTGACGCCAGCTGGCCAGCGTCGACGCAAACTCGATCACCGCCATCGCGTAATAGCTGCTCTGGTTGTAGCGCGTCACGGTGTAGAAGTTCTGCGTGCCCGCCACATACACCGGTGCGGCGCCGCCCATCTGCAGCTCGATCAACGCCAGCGGCCCCACATGCCCCAGCCCTTCGATGCTGAGGTCGGCGCCGGCCGCCAGGAACTGGTTCACATCCAGCTGCGGCAACACGTCGCTCACCAGCAACTGCGCCCGTGCTGCCGTGTCCACCGGCGGCTTCACGTTGTAATGCGTCGGCATGCCGGGCTTCCAGCCGTGCTCGCGCAGAAAGTGGGCCACGGAGCCGATGGCATCCACCGGGCTGTTGATCAGGTCGATGTGGCCGTCGCGGTCGAAGTCGACCGCGTACTTGCGCCAGCTGCCCGGCATGAACTGGCCCCAGCCCATCGCGCCCGCATACGAACCCTTCATCGCCAACGGGTCTAGTCCGTTTTCCCGGGCGAGCATCAGGAACTGGCGCAGTTCCTCCCGGAAATATCCACTACGGTCCCGCGCACCCGGGGGCAACGGCGAAGGGTAGTCGAAGGCCAGTGTGGTCAGGGCGTCCAGCACCCGGTAGCCGCCCATGATGCGGCCGTAGAACGTCTCGACGCCGATGATGGCCGCGATGATCTGCGCCGGCACGCCGTAGGTCGCTTCCGCCCGCGCCAGCTCCGCTTCATTGGCCGACCAGAAGGCCAGGCCCGCCTGCAGGCGCTGCGGTTCGATGAATCGTTGCCGGTAGGCGCCCCAATCCTTGGCCTGGCCGGGCGCGCCGGGCAGGATCAGACGCTGCACCGACGCCTGGACACGCGCCTGTGCCAGCAGGTTGCGCAGTGCCTGGGCGTCATAGCCCAGCGCCGCGGCCTGCTGGTCCGCAAACTGCATCAGATCGGCGCGCTCTCCGAAGGCGGGGGCCTGCGGCGCCGGACGGAGCTTGAGCGGCTTTTTCTTGCCTGCGGTGGCGGCGTCGGCCAGCAGCGGCATCGTGGCCAGGGTGGGAAGGGCGACGGCCCAGGAAGCGCGGAGAAGGGTACGACGGCGAAGAGTCATGCGAACTGCCAGAAAGTCGGTCGTTGTGGACCTGGCACAAGCCAGACCCGGTCAAAAAGGGGCGGCGGCGGTGAGCGTCATCGGTCAGCACCCTTGGTGGATGAGACCGGAAGGCCCTGCGGGGACCGCGGTCAAGAGGCCGCGGGACCTCGGGAGGTCTCTTCCTTCGGCCCGAGTTGCCGCTTGAGCGACTCACAGGCCGCGAGGAACTGTTGCTGCCATTGTGACGTGCCCACGGCCTGATCCTGTCGGTAGCGCTGCGCATCCAGCGCGAGTAGCGCCTCCGCCAGCGGCTGGGCACGGTCGCCGTGGCGGCTGCGCAGGGCCTGGGCCCACTGCCGCGGGGTGTCCTGGTCGGTGGTGGTCACGCCGAGTCCCTCCAGCGCGCGTCGGATTTTGAGTCGTTGCCGGGACCACGGATCATGCGGACGCCGCTGCCAGGCCGCCAGAGCGGCGCCGCCCACCGCCACGCCAGCAATGGCCATCCCGGCCAGTTGCACCAGCAGGGTCCAGTTCGGATCGTCAAAGCCGAGCCGCTTGAGCAGGTCCATCTGCTCGCCGGTGGAGAAGTTCAAGACCCGCTGCTGCCATTCGTAGTTCAGCGACTCCCAGGCCCGGCGCATCCGCTGCAGGGTGCCGGGGCTCACGGTGTCGAAGGCCCCGGCGATGGCGCCCGGCGGCCTCACCAGCCGGCGGCCCTGCACCCGCTCCGGCGCCACCGCCGCGGTCGGGTCCACCCGCACCCATCCGTTGCGAGGCGTCCAGTATTCCGCCCAGGCATGGGCCTGGGCCATGCGCACCACCATGTCACCGTCCTGCAGTTCCAGATCAGCGCCCTGGAAGCCGGTGACCACCCGCGTTGGCACCCCGGCCGCTCGCATCAGCACCACATACGCCGCCGCGAAATGCTCGCAGAAGCCCAATTTGCGGTCGAACCAGAAGTCGTCAATCGAATGCGGCGTGACTTCGCCGTAGACGCCCGGTGTCAAGGTGTAGCTGTAGCCATTGACGCGGATCTGTTGCAGCAGGTCGTTGCTCACTGCCGCCGCGCGGTCCGATTCATTCAGCGCCGCATACCGCTTTTTCAGCTGGGCGCCCTGGCTGACGGCGCGCGGGTTCAATGCGTCCGGCAGCTGCAGGTCCTGTGCGACCTCAGGCCAGGGCTGACCGGCGCCCCAGGCGGCCTTGGGCCAGGCTTCATAACTGAGGCGCAGCCGCTCCGTCACCGGACGCGGGGTGACCCACTGCCCTTGCGAACCCCGCACGAGCGTCATGTCCTGCGCCTGCAGTCGGTCCTGCGGCGGGGGCGGGCTGAACTCCAACATCGGCAGCACGGAGACGCGCAGCGGCTCCATCGTCACCTGGAAGCGGTAGACCGGACCGGTCAGCTGGATGTCGTCCTTGCGCTGCACCCAGTAGCCGCGGCCGGCCGTCCAGCTGCGGCCGTCGAAGCGGGAGAGCACCTGCGCGCGGAAGTACAGCTGGTTCTGCGGCGGCACGGCCCCCGCGAACCGCAGGCGCATGGCGATGCTGTCGTCCTGGGACACCTCCGCGAACGTGCCGAACTCCATGGTGTCGGACAAGCCGGTGCGGGCGCCGGCATCCTTGGGCAGCCCCCACAGCGGCGGCAGGCGCGGGAACAGGGTGAACAGCAGCAGCATCACCGGCAGGCCGAAGGCGGTGTTGCGCGCGGCGATGCGCGCGGCCAGCTTCAGGCTGGGCACGCCCTGCGGCATCTGCGCCAGCACCAGCGCCGACAGCAGCCCCCAGACGCACAGCAGCGTCCACGCCGCCGTCAGCAGGGACTGGGAATAAAGGAACTGCGTCAGCACCAGGAAGAAGCCGAGGAAGAACACCACAAAGGCGTCCCGCCGAGCCCGCAGCTCCAGCGTCTTCAGGCCCATCAGCATGGCCAGCAGGGTGATGCCGGCTTCACGTCCGAGCAGGGTGCGGTGGGTGGTCCACGTCAGCACCATCATCAGCGCCAGGGTCGCCACCAGCGTCCAGCGGCCGGGCAGGGCGCCGCTGCGCCAGGCCAGCCGCGCACGCCAGGCAAGCACGATCGCCGTGACGGCGCTGCACCACCAGGGCAGGTGGCCGGCGTGGGGCATCAGCGTGGCGGCGATGACGGCCAGCAGGAACAGCGTGTCCCGCGCTTCCCGCGGCAGCGGGCTGTTCCGGCGGCCCCAGGGCGGGTCGCGGCCGGGCTCGCGCGAGGGGGAGAGCACGGCGCTCATGCACGCTCCTGCTGGAGGGTCAGGGCTTCCATGCAGACGCGGAAATGATCGGGGCCGAGATCCGGATCGAGCGTCTGCGCGCCCAGCCGCAGCCCATAGGGCAGCCCGGCTTCTTCGGCGCGCTGGATCCAGGCGGCCAGTCGGGACAGGCGCGCTTCAAACGCCAGGCCGCGGGTCTGGTCCAGATCCAGCCATTGCTCGCTGGCGCGGCTGCCGAGCCGTTCGCGCACCAGCAGCGGCGCCGCCCCACTGTTGATGCCGCCGGAGGGCGGCTGCGGCTGGGCCAGGGCCATGGCGGACTTCTTCCAGAGGATCTGCCGCGGAGAGTCGCCGTGGCGGTAGGGACGCAGGCCGGGGTCTTCGCCCAGCCCCGGCTGGCCCTGGCCCTGCGGCAGTGCTTCCTCGCTGGCGCCGGCAGGTGGGGCGTCGATTTCCGGAGCGGGATAGACCCAGGCCACGGCGGCGGGACGCCACAGGCTCCAGGCGCCGAACAGCCCCAGCGGAAAGCGGGACTCCACCCGCAGCACCGGCAGCAGATGCCGGCCCCGGGTGGGGAAACTCACCTGCAGATGCAGCTGCGCATGACCCTCGGCGGGGACATCGGTAAAGGCAGTGTCGGCATACCGGCCGTCCGGCAGGCGCATGCCGACGCCGTAGCGCGCCTTGCCCGGGTTGTGCAGCCGCACATCCAGTTGCAGCGGCTGGCCGGCATAGGCGGCGGCGGGCTGCTTCAGATCGAGCTTGAGGCCCCGCAGGTTGTTGTGGGTGCTGTGCATCGAGGCCAGCCCGGCGCCGGTGAGCAGGAAGGTGAGCATGTAGCCCAGGCTCAACTGGTCGTTGATCGATGCCAGCAGCAACAGCAGCAGGGTGGCGCAAAACGCCATACCCGGCCGGCTGGGCAGGATGTAGAGATTGCGCTGGGTGAGGGAGGTGGTGTCGCTGCGCGGATGGCGCGCTTCCCACCAGCGGTCCCAGCGGTCCTGCCAGGGCCAGCGCCAGCGGATGCCTTTGGCCATCGGGAGCTTCAGACGTTGCAACATGGGTGCCGCATCAGACGGTTCAGACCGCTCACCGCCGGCCTCAGGGCAGCGGCACCGCCGCCATCATCGCCCGGACCTGTTCGCGTGCGCCTCGGGCGCTGCCGCCGCGCGGACGCAGGCGGTGGGCGATGGTCTGGGGCAGGATGGCCTGCAAATCGTCCGGCGAGACGTAATCCCGGCCGCTCAGCAGCGCCTTGGCCCGGGCCGCCCGCAGCAGGGCCAGCCCGGCGCGCGGGCTGAGGCCCTCCTGGAACCATTCGCCGGAGCGGGTCGCTTCCAGCAGCGCCTGCAGGTAGTCCAGCAGGGATGGCGCCACATGTACCTGCAGCACCTGACGCTGCAGCGCCTGCAGCTGTTCCGGCGTCATCACCGGACGCAGCTGGCGCAGCTGCTCCCGGCTGTCCTGGCCGGTCAGCATCTCACGCTCGGACTGCCGGTCCGGATAGCCCAGGCTGATGCACATCAGGAAGCGGTCCAGCTGCGATTCGGGCAGCGGGTGGGTGCCAAGCTGCTCGCTGGGGTTCTGGGTGGCGATCACAAAAAACGGTCGGGGCAGCGGATGGGTCACCCCGTCCACGCTGACCTGATATTCCTCCATCGCTTCCAGCAGCGCGCTCTGGGTCTTGGGACCGGCGCGGTTGATTTCGTCGGCGAGCAGCACCTGGCTGAACACCGGGCCGGGATGGAACTGAAAGGCGGGGGCGCCGGTCGCTGCCGCCGCCGGGTTGTAGACGCTGACGCCGAGCAGGTCGGCCGGCATCAGGTCGGTGGTGAACTGGACGCGGGAGAAATGCAACCCAAGGGAGATCGACAGCACATGCGCCAGGGTGGTTTTGCCGACGCCGGGCAGGTCTTCGATCAACAGATGACCGCCGGCCAGCAGACAGGCCAGACAGTCCTCGGTCTGGGCCTGTTTCCCCTTGATGATCGTGCTAATCTGACGACGCAGGTCGGTCAGTGGTTGAGACGTGAGCGTCATGGTGGCTTCGGAGTCCATCGGCGCACCATAGCGCAAAATCGCATCGCATTTCAGAGCAGGTCCGGCGTGTTCTTGGGAGTGTTTCACACAGATGACTACCGCCTACCTCAGCCATCAGGACTGCCACCGTCATGAGATGGGCGGCGGCCACCCGGAATGCCCGCAGCGGCTGGATGCCATCGAAGACTGGCTGATCGCCCACGGCATGGACGCGGCCCTCGATCGCCACGATGCGCCCAAGGTCGACCTGGCCTGTCTCACCCGCGCCCACACCGCCCGTTACGTGGCGGAGATGCAGGCCTTGCTGGAGGGCCTGGAGCGCGAATCCGCCGGCGGGACGCCGGTGCCGCCGCGCGCCCTGGACCCCGATACTTTTGCCAATGGTCACACTTGGGCGGCGGCGCTGCGAGCGGCCGGTGCGGCGGTGAAGGCCACCGACCTGGTGCTGGACGGCCAGGCCGAGAACGCCTTCTGCGCGGTGCGTCCGCCGGGTCACCATGCCACCCGGGAACAGGCCATGGGCTTTTGCTTTTTCAACAACGTGGCGGTGGCGGCGCGCCATGCGCTGGACGTGCGCGGGCTGGACCGGGTGGCGGTGGTGGACTTCGACGTGCACCACGGCAACGGCACGGAAGACATTCTGGCCAACGACGACCGGGTGCTGATGGTCAGCATCTTCCAGGACCCGCTGTATCCGTACAGCGGTGGCGAACCGCTGGGGCCCAATATGGTGAATGTGCCGGTGCCGCCCTATACGCGGGGCCCGGAGGTGCGGGAGATGATTGAAGCCTTGTGGATGCCGGCGCTGGAGCGCTTCAAGCCGCAGATGGTGTTCATCTCCGCCGGTTTTGATGCGCACCGGGAAGACGACCTGGCGCAATTGGGGCTGGTGGAAGCCGACTATGAATGGATCACGATGCGCATCATGGACGTGGCCAAACGCCACGCCAAGGGCCGCATCGTGTCCTGCCTGGAGGGGGGCTACCACTTGAGTGCCCTGGGACGGAGTGTCGGCGCGCACCTGCGCACGCTGGCCGGACTTTGATTGCTTGATGAATCCCGATCTGACGTTTTCTTCGCTGAGTCATTCCCTCAACCTGACCGAACTGAAGGCCTTGATGGCCCAGCTGGCCCAGCCCACCGCGCTGGTGGAACTGGGCCTGCTGATCGCCTGTCTGGCTGCGTCGTGGCTGGTGGTGCATCTGCTGAGCCGGCGGTTTCCAGCGGCGCAGGGGCCACAGTCGGTGCTCCTGGGCCGCCAGGTGTTCGATGGGCTGCTGTTCCCGGTGCTCGCCCTGCTGCTGGCCTTCGGGGCGCGTGCGCTGATGCCGGTGCTCGGGCAGCCGGTGGCGCTGCTGCGGCTGGTGATTCCGGTGCTGATGTCGCTGGTGCTGATCCGTTTCGTGGCGCGTGTGCTGCGGGCGGCCTTCCCGAATTCGGCGGGCACCCGGCTGCTGGAGCGCAGCGTTTCGTGGGTGGCGTGGATGGCGTCGGTGCTGTGGATCGTGGGCGCGCTGCCGGTGCTGCTCGACGAGCTGGACCACATCCCCGTGCGCTTCATGAAGCAGGGCAACCGCATCCCGACGCTGGCCGATGTGCTGGGCGATGTGCTGTCGGTCGGCCTGGTGATGATCTTTGTGTTGTGGTTGTCGTCCACCGTGGAATCGCGGTTCCTGCGCGGCAAGGTGGTCGATCTGTCGATGCGCAAGATCGCGGTCAACATCACCCGCACGGTGCTGCTGGTCACCGGCGCGCTGGTGGGGCTCAAGACCTTCGGGCTGGACCTGAGCGCCTTGTCCTGGCTGGGCGGTGCGGTGGGCGTGGGGCTGGGTTTCGGGCTTCAGAAGATCGCGGCCAACTATGTGTCGGGCTTCATGATCCTGGCGGAGCGGTCGCTGCGCATCGGGGACATGGTGAAAATCGATAACTTCGAGGGCCGCATCAGCGACATCAAGACCCGCTACACGGTGATCCGCGCGCTGGGCGGGCGGGAGGCCATTGTTCCGAATGAAACGCTGATCACCAACCGGGTGGAGAACCTGTCGCTGGCCGATCCGCAGGTGCTGGTGAGCACGGTGGTGCAGGTGGCGTATGGGACCGATCTCGATGCGCTGTTCCCGCAGCTGATCGACGCGATCAAGCAGGTGCGGCGGGTGTTGAGCGACCCGGGGCCGAGCGTGAACCTGAGCAACTTCGCGGCGGACGGTCTGGAGTTGACTTGTTCGTTCTGGATCTCTGACCCGCATAACGGGCAGGGCGGCGTGAAGTCCGAGGTGAACCTGGCGATCCTGCGCCTGCTGAATCAGCTGGAGATCGAAATTCCGTATCCGCAGCGGGTGGTGAGGACGGTGGGGCAGGGCAGCGTCGCCTGACGCTGTCGCCCACCGAATTCAGCCCGGTGCCATCCCAGTCTGTGTCAGGCGACCCAGCGCGATGGCCAGCGAGCGGTCGTCGAACAGCCGCAGTTTTCGGCTGGCCGCATCTGTACCGCCGCGCCAGTGGCGCAACCCCTCCCTGACCGCTGCAAGGTGAGGCTCAACCCCTTCGCGAGCCAGCAGCCAGTCAACGGTAGAGAGCAGCTCCATGCCAAATGGGGACTCGAATCCGTCGATGATGGCAGAGGTAGCTTCAAGCGCCTCGCTATACGCCTTTGCTTCTGTCCGCAGGTAGGTCTGGACGACGTCCTTGCGTCCGTCGTCGAACCAGACGACTGCCAAGGGGTCCGCGTCGCTGATCCGCTTCTCCGCGTGAAGATAGCTGCCGTCAAGGTTGTTCAGTAAATGGTCAAGCCGGTTGGCGTAGGGACCATACCTGTGAGCAACGAACTGCAGGTTCAGCGGGTTGTCTCCTGGATTGCAGCGATCAATGGCGCGTTCGAGAAACCATGCGAGCTTCTGGATTTCCAACAGGCTGCATTCCATGCCCACGACCCAATATCGACGCACCAGTTCGGCGATGAGAGCGCGTGCCGGGGTCAAGGTCTCAACGCCGGAGCGCTTCGCCACGTTTTGGTACTGATCGGTCGGTTCGAAGATCAGGATCTCCGTGTCGAGGTCGCCCAGGGCGGCTTCAATGCGTTGCCGGACCTCGGGCCAGGGAAGGCCGCCATTCCCGGCCCCAAGGGGCGGAATGGCGATTGACTTGACCTGCTGCTGAATCAGAAACGCTCGAAGGTCCTGCAGTCCCTGCTCGATCCACCCCATTTGCGAGCGGGCGCGCCAATGTTGTTTAGTCGGAAAGTTGACGATCCAGCGTAGGCCGTCCAGTTCAGCGACCTGTGTGATGAACATGGAGCCCGTGCGCACTTCTTCCGCGCGGCATGCGGCGGCATAGCGCCGAAAGTTCTCTGGGAATCGCTTCTTGAACATGAGCGCGATGCCCTTGCCCATCACGCCGACCGTATTGACGGTGTTGACCAGCGCCTCCGTGCGGGCCTCCAACAGGTTTCCCTGGGTGAACCTGATCATGAAAAATACCAGTCCTGTCTGACGTGGATCGGAAGTTGCAGATTGCGCTGTGATCCGCGAGGTCTGCGTAGTAGTTCGACCACTGATAGTAGGCATGGCTGTCAGTGAAGAGGAAGGGGATGTCGAGGCTGGCGATGTGATGAAGGCTGGACACCAGGATCACGATCTCCTCGTTTCGGCGCCTCTGAATGCCGCCCCACCCGGTGTTGATGTTGCGAAGCATGGGCGAGAACGGGGTGAAATAGAACGGGATGTAGTCGTTCAGATTGCCGCCAGGTGGCAGAGGCACCTGGTGGTTCGCCCGCTTGTTGATGAGTTCCTGGTTACCGATGGAAATCCAGGCGGGGGACTGCGACTCCGCGTTGCCGCAGTGCAGACCGTGATCCAGCACCCAAGCGAGATTGTCTCGGTGGACGATTCGCCAGATGAGTGCCTTCTTCGGGTTGAGGCTGGTGTAAATCACGGCGCGGTCGTCCTCATCGTTCAAGTCGGCGTCGCTCGATGCTGACAGACGACGGTCCCGCTGAAAATGACTTGGAGAAGTCGCAACCTGGCGCGATGCGCACGCAGGAATTGAGCTAGCCCCCTGATTCACCGGACACGGTCTATCGCTTATCTTTGAGGATAGGAGTAAGACTGTGAATACGACTAGGAATACGCCCATCGAGG
>NZ_JACHXO010000009.1 GCF_014192155.1 Roseateles terrae
GGAGGAATCGGGCTTGATGAGCCTGCCTGCAATTCTGCGGCTGCCTGCCCAGACTGACCAACAGCTGACCAGCCGTTTTGAGGGAAGATACAAGGAAGGAATGGCCCGCGAAGCGGGACAGGAGGGACATGGAGGAAATGGGGCCCCAAGTCCCTTCCCGACGCTCGACAGGTGCATTGCGCGACGTTCCCACCCCACCACTAGAGCTGTCCGTCACCGAGACCCTTCTCACCTTGCCCCCGGCGAGAGACGCCCCAAACACCTCACCCGCTTATGACCGACCTTACGCTCCGTTCCCGACTGTCCGACGCCGCCCTCGCCCTCCAGCTGTCGCTGAGTGATGCGCAACTGGACCAGTTGATGGCCTACCTTGCGTTGCTGGGCAAATGGAACAAGGTCTACAACCTCACGGCGGTGCGTGATCCTGCGGCGATGCTGACTCAGCATCTGATCGACAGTCTCAGTTTGTTGCCGGCGCTGCAACGCCATGCGTCCGGCCAGCCCCTGCGCCTGATGGATGTAGGAAGTGGGGGCGGTCTCCCGGGCGTGGTAATCGCCATTGTGGATCCCACCATCGACGTCACCTGCGTCGATGCCGTTGGTAAAAAGGCCTTCTTCATCGCTCAGGTCGCCGCCGAGTTGGGTCTCCCCAACCTCCACGGCGAACACGCCCGCGTCGAGCAACTCAAGGCGGCACCCTTCGACGTCATCACCTCCCGCGCCTTCGCCAGTCTTGCCGACTTCACGGACTGGAGCCAGATGCACCTCAAGCCGGACGTCGGTGTTTGGGCCGCAATGAAGGGCCAGCACCCCACCGAAGAGCTCGACGAGCTCCACCGCCGCGCCCCCACCCGCGAGGTGTTTCACGTGGAACAACTCTCCGTCCCCGGCCTCGACGCCCAACGCTGCCTGCTCTGGATCCGCCCCTCAGCGCGCCCAACGACCTTACCCGTCGCCTGAACAAACGACGCGCCAGCGACACACATCGCTGCAGAGCGCGCAAAGCCCGGTGCTCTTCTCTGACGTTTGACGACAACAGCGGTTAAGCTTCCCGCCCTGCCCTCTCCGACCCCGATCGCGTCCATGGCCAAGATTTTTTGCGTAGCAAATCAAAAAGGTGGTGTTGGCAAAACGACCACCACTGTGAACCTGGCCGCCGGTCTTGCGAAGATCGGCCAGCGCGTGCTGGTGGTCGATCTGGATCCCCAGGGCAATGCCACCATGGGCTCGGGCATCGACAAACGCGCGTTGGCGCATAGTGTGTATGACGTCCTGCTGGAAGCCACCACTGTCGCAGAAGCACGCCAGCGCGCCGAAGCCTCGGGGTACGACGTCCTCGGCGCCAACCGGGAGCTCGCCGGCGCAGAAGTGGAACTGGTGGAGCTCGAGCGCCGCGAGCAACGCCTCAAGACGGCGCTCGCCCCGGTCGATAAAGAGTACGACTTCATCCTCATCGACTGCCCGCCGTCGCTCTCCATGCTGACACTGAACGGCCTGTGCTCCGCGCACGGTGTCGTCGTACCCATGCAGTGCGAGTACTTTGCGCTGGAAGGCCTGACCGACCTGGTCAACACCATCAAACAGATCCACGCCAATCTCAACGCAGACCTGCAGATCATCGGCTTGCTGCGGGTGATGTTTGATCCCCGCATCACCCTGCAGCAGCAGGTCAGTGAGCAGCTCAAGGCCCACTTCGGCGAGAAGGTGTTCGACACCGTCATCCCCCGCAACGTCCGTCTGGCCGAGGCTCCCAGCTATGGCATGCCCGGCGTTGTGTTCGACAGTGCATCCAAGGGCGCCCAGGCCTTCATCGACTTCGCCAAGGAAATGGTGAAACGCGTCGGGACGATGCGGTGAGCCCCCTGCCGCAGCCCCCTGAATCTCTGCGTGCGCTTGCGAGGCGCGCCGAAGAGGCGGGCTTGCATGCCGCGGCTTCTCCACGTGAAACACGCGTCGACGGCTGGTTGATCCGCCTCTCCCCAGGCAAGGCCCGACGCTCGCGCTGCGTCAACGCGCTGGGCAGTACCGGTGAGTTGCCGCTGGACGATTTGATCGTCCGATGCCGTAGGAGCTTCGAACAGGCAGGGCTGCCGGTTCTCTTTCGCATTACCCCATTCAGCCAACCGGCCGCACTCGACGACTGGCTCGACGCCCGTGGCTGGAGAGCCTTTGATCCGACGGATGTCCAGGTGCTTCCGCACCTCGATCACCTGGTCCCGACAAGCTCAGGCGCGACGCTTCAAGCGATGTCTGCGGACGCGTACGCGACCTTGGTGGGCTCTCAGCGGGGATCGTCCCAGGAAGAGATCCTGGGACACGCCGAGCGTCTCAAAACCGCGCCGGTACGCCACCAGGCCTTCTGCTTGCAGCAACCCAATGGCGAGCCCCTGGCCTATGGGCAAATCGCGCTGGACGGCACCTTGGCGGGTCTTTTCGATATCGTCACCGTTGCCGCGCACCGCGGCCAGGGGTGGGGGCGAACCCTCTGCACTGAACTGCTGCTGGAGGCGCGGCGGCAGGGCGCCCTGGAGGCCTATCTGCAGGTCGCCGTCGACAATGCCCCGGCGCAGGCCTTGTATGCGGGTCTGGGCTTCCAGCGCGCCTATCGCTACCACTACCGCAGCGACGACCCCCGCACCTGGCCGGAAGGCGTCTGAGCTCAGCCCCGGGGGGTCCAGACCTTCAGCATGATGTGGCGGGTGAAGCCCGGCACATAATCATGCACATGGGCCATGCAGACGTAGCCGAGGTGCTCCAGAAGATCGGACACTTCATCCAGAAGCGTCTCGATCAGCGCATCCACGCATCCCCGGCGCAGCGCCTGAGCTTCAAGCTGGCGCAGGCAGTCGCCGCCCAGCCCCTGCCCCCGCTGGTCCTCCCGGACCCACAGGTAGCTCACATACAGGCGCTGGAACTCGGTCCGGCCCCAGCCGCCCGCGATCAGCTCACCGTTTTCGTACAAGGCCACCGCAATGTCACGGGCATCGCTGCCCTGCGTCTGCTGACGGCCATGTAGCACCACGGCCTGCTCGATGGCCTCCAGCACGGCCGCCGGGACCTCTTCGTCCCGGCGCCACAGCCGATCCGTGCTCACACCAGACCGGTGGTTTCGTCCACGCCCAGATGCACGTTCATCGACTGCACGGCCGCACCGCTGGCGCCCTTGCCGAGGTTGTCCAGGCGGGCCATCACCAGAATCTGCTGCTCATTGCCAAAGACAAACAGGTCGACATGGTTGGTGTCGTTGTTCGCCTGGACGTCAAAGAAGCCGTGCGCCATCGTGTCCGGATCCCGCAGCGGCATGACGCGAACGAACCGCTCGCCTTCGTAATGTGCCGCCAGTGCGTCCCGCACCTGGCCAGGCGTGGTGCCGGCACGCAGGTCGCTCAGATGCAGCGGTACCGTGACCCCCAGACCCTTGTAGAAGTTGCCGACGATGGGCATGAAGACCGGCGGAACCGTCAGACCGGTATGCGCCATCATCTCGGGGATGTGCTTGTGAGCCAGCCCCAACGCGTACGGGCGCGGCGAGGCCAGCTTGGCGTTGCCGCCCGCTTCATACTCCGCAATCATGGACTTGCCCCCCCCGGAATATCCGGTGATGGAGGTCGCGGTGACATGCGCCGTCGGGGGCAGCAAGCCCGCGTCGACCAGCGGGCGCACCGCCAGAATGAAGGCCGTGGCGTGGCAGCCCGGGTTGGCAATCCGCTTGACGGATCGGATCGCATCGCGCTGTCCGCCCGACAGCTCCGGCAGACCGAACACCCACCCCGGCGCCGTGCGGTGGGCCGTGCTGGCGTCGATCAGGCAGGTCCTGGGATTGGTGACCATGGCCGCCGCTTCGCGCGAGGCGGCATCGGGCAGGCACAAGAAGGCGACGTCGGCGGCATTGAGCAGGCGCGCCCGCTCGGCGGCGTCCTTGCGCTTGTCCGCGTCAATGCGCAGCACTTCGACGTCCGTGCGGAGCGCCAGATATTCATTGATGCGCAGGCCGGTCGTCCCTTCCTGTCCGTCCACATACACCGCGTACTTCATCGCGCCGCTCCTGCAAAATCCGCTGCTTGTTCAGAAAACGCGAAGCATAAGGCCAATAGATGACCGACATCGCGCCCGACACCGATCTCCACACCCACGCAACACCTGACGGCTCAGAGGCCAGTGTCAGCGAGGCGGGTGGGCGACCGGTCTTCCTGCTGCCCGGCTGGCTCAACTCCGATCCGGACCACTGGCAGAGCCTGTGGGAGCGCCGTCACGGAGATCAGCGGGTGGAACAGGCGGACTGGTCATGGCCCCGGCGCGGAGACTGGATGGCCCGGCTGGACGAGGTCCTGCAGCAAGACACTCGCCTGGACACCCAACCCGCGCTGCTGGTGGCCCACAGCCTGGGCTGCCAACTGGTGGCCTCATGGGCCAAGCATTCGCAGCACACGCGTCGCGTGGCGGGCGCGCTGATCGTGGCCCCGCCGGATACCGAACGGGACGACATGCCCCCTCAGCTGCACAACTGGAAGCCGATCCGCCGCAGCCGCCTGCCCTTTCCCAGCGTGATGGTGGTCAGCACCAACGACCCCTACTGCAGCCTCGAACGTGCCACCGAGATGGCCGCGGACTGGGGCTCCGAAGTGGTCATTGCGGGCCCCCTGGGTCACCTGAATACGGCCAGCGGCCTGGGAGAGTGGCCCGAGGGCCGTGCCCTGCTCCATCGGATCGCGGACAATCGCGCCCCATGGTGACCAAGAAACCCAAGGGCCTCGGTATGGGCCTCGAGGCCCTGCTCGGGCCGAAAGTCAGTGATGCTCCCGCCGTGCGCGAGGGCGAACCCGGAATACTGCCCCTGACCCAGATGCAGGCCGGCAAGTATCAGCCGCGCACCCGCATGGATGAAGGCTCGCTCTACGAGCTGGCCGAAAGCATCAAAGCGCAAGGGATCATGCAACCGATCCTGGTGCGGCCGATCACGCCCAGCGGCGCGGTGCGTTATGAAATCATCGCCGGTGAACGGCGTTTCCGCGCCGCCAAGCTGGCGGGCCTGGCCGAGGTGCCGGTGCTGGTGAAGGCGGTGCCGGATGAGTCCGCCGCCGCCATGGCGCTGATCGAGAACATCCAGCGTGAAGACCTCAACCCGCTGGAAGAAGCGCAGGGCCTGCGCCGCCTGGTGGAAGAGTTCGGGCTCACCCATGAGCAGGCGGCGCAAGCCGTTGGACGCTCCCGCAGCGCGGCCAGCAACCTGCTGCGCCTCCTGAACCTGGCCGATCCGGTGCAGAACATGCTGATGGCCGGCGACCTGGACATGGGCCATGCCCGCGCCCTGCTCTCGCTGGACGGCGCGCATCAGATCACCAGCGCCACAGAGATCGCTGCGAAGAAGCTCAGCGTGCGCGAAGCCGAGAAGCTGGTGCAACGCCAGCAGGCCTCTGCCGGTCGGCAAGCGCCCTTGCTGCGCGTCAAGAGCGACAAGAGCCGCGATGTCCTCCGCCTGGAGGAAGAGCTGTCGGATCTGCTCACCGCCCAGGTGGAAATCCGCGTCAAAAAGAAGACGAAACGGGGCGAGCAGGGCGAGGTGGCCATCAGCTTTGGTTCACTCGATGAGTTGAACGGCTTGCTGCAAAAGCTGCGCGGATCCAACGGCGCTGACTGACCCGGGAAATACCCCAACCCCCCCCGGTCAACGGGGAAGAATGCACGCCGTTGTAGGTGTGGGGTCACCTGTTGCTATCGCAGATCGTCGCTGATGGGCGTAGCATCAACCGGACAAAGCCTCATCGTCAGCACAGGCTTCATGCGATGCATGCAGCAGCTCATGAGGCTTTGGTCCAGCATGGGGTGCCTGTTTGCCCTACCGTAGAACCCACAAGGAAATCTGCTGTGACGGTAGGCTGCTTTGAGGTAGTGTTGAAGCACGCATGTTGATGCTCGCTTGATTCGTTGAGATTGTTGGTTCCACGCTGAGCTCGGAAAGCTCTGATGACGCCTTGAGTCACGGACGTCGCCAGAACTTCCTGGACGATGCGGGCCCTGCCGGGCTACGCCTCGCCTCCCAAACGACTAACTGTTGGAGGTCAGCATGGATGTGATCAGCCATTTCGCGGCACGATACGAACGAGGCAAGGTCGAAGAGCTCACGCTGGAGGAATACCTCCAGGAGTGCAAACGCAATCCACTCGCTTACGCCACCGCTGCCGAGCGCATGCTCAAGGCCATCGGTGAGCCGCAGATGATGGACACACGCAACGACCCGCGTCTGTCCCGCATCTTCCAGAACAAGGTCATCAAGATCTACCCGGCCTTCGCCGAATTCTTCGGCATGGAAGACGCCATCGAGCAGGTGGTGAGCTACTTCCGGCATGCCGCGCAGGGCCTCGAAGAAAAGAAGCAGATCCTTTATCTGCTGGGCCCGGTGGGCGGTGGCAAGAGCTCCATCGCCGAGCGGCTCAAGCAACTCATGGAGCATGTGCCCTTCTATGCGTTGAAGGACTCTCCGGTCAATGAATCGCCACTCGGACTCTTCGACCCGGTCGAGGATGGCCCGCTGCTGGAACGTGAATACGGCATCCCGCGCCGTTACCTCAACCGCATCCTCAGCCCCTGGGCGGTCAAGCGCCTGGATGAATTCGGCGGCGACATCCGCAAGTTCAAGGTGGTCAAGCGTCACCCCAGTGTGCTCAAGCAGATTGGGGTGGCCAAGACCGAGCCGGGGGACGAAAACAACCAGGACATCAGCTCACTGGTGGGCAAGGTCGACATCCGCAAGCTGGAGACCTATGCCCAGGACGATCCCGATGCCTACAGCTATTCCGGCGGTTTGTGCCTGGCCAACCAGGGCCTGCTGGAATTCGTGGAAATGTTCAAGGCACCGATCAAGGTGCTTCACCCGCTGCTGACTGCCACCCAGGAAGGCAACTTCAAGGGGACGGAAGGCTTTGGTGCGATTCCTTTTGACGGCATCGTGCTGGCCCACAGCAATGAAAGTGAGTGGAAGAGCTTCCGCAACAACAAGAACAACGAAGCCTTCCTGGACCGGATCTACATCGTCAAGGTGCCTTACTGCCTGCGCGTGAGCGAGGAAGTGAAGATCTACGAGAAGCTGATCCGCAACTCGTCCCTGGCCGAAGCCAAGTGCGCACCGGGCACGCTGAAGATGATGGCGCAGTTTGCGGTGCTGACGCGGCTGAAGGAACCGGAGAACTCCAGCATCTTCAGCAAGATGCAGATCTACGACGGCGACAACCTCAAGGACACCGATCCCAAGGCCAAGTCGCTTCAGGAATACCGTGATTACGCCGGCGTGGATGAAGGCATGGCCGGCATCTCCACACGGTTTGCCTACAAGATCCTCTCCAAGGTCTTCAACTTCGATTCCACCGAAGTGGCCGCCAATCCGGTGCACCTGATGTATGTGCTGGAGCAGCAGATCGAACGCGAGCAGTTCACGCAGGACGCCGAGCAGAAGTTCATCGGCTTCATCAAGGAAGTGCTGGCGCCGCGGTATGCCGAGTTCATCGGCAAGGAGATCCAGACCGCCTATCTGGAGAGCTACAGCGAATACGGCCAGAACATCTTCGACCGCTATGTGACCTATGCGGATTACTGGATCCAGGACCAGGAATATCGGGACACCGACACCGGTGAAGTGTTTGATCGCTCGGCCCTGAATGCGGAGCTCGAGAAGATCGAGAAGCCCGCAGGCATCAGCAATCCGAAGGATTTCCGCAACGAGATCGTCAACTTCGTCCTGCGGGCCCGCGCCAACAACTCGGGCAAGAACCCGGCGTGGACCAGCTATGAAAAGCTGCGCACGGTGATCGAGAAGAAGATGTTCTCCAACACCGAGGAACTGCTGCCGGTGATCAGCTTCAACGCCAAGGCCAGCGCGGACGAAGCGAAGAAGCATGAGAACTTCGTGCAGCGTATGGTGGACAAGGGCTACACACCGAAGCAGGTGCGCCTGCTCTGCGAGTGGTACCTCCGCGTAAGGAAGAGTAGTTGACCCCCCCCTACTCGCTTCGCGAGCCCCCCAGGGGGCGCGCCCGAGGGCCTGGCAGAGCCAGTTCCCTGGGCGCCGCTGGAGGGGGGCGGGCGCAAGGCGCCGCCCACTGCGGCTCATGAGGTGGGGAGTGGCTGGGTGACGTAGCTTGTGCGGTGAGAGTCCTTCCAAAGGTTGTTTATGGCACTGCAACAGATCATCGACAGACGGCTTTCGGGAAAGAACAAATCGATCGGGAATCGGGAACGTTTCCTGCGCCGTTATCGCGACCAGATCCGCGATGCCGTGCGTCGGGCCGTCGACCAGCGCGGCATTCGGGATATGGAGCGCGGGGAAGATGTGCACATCCCCAAACGCGATCTGAAGGAACCCGTGTTCAGCCACGGAGACGGGGGCACCCGCGAAGTGGTGCGACCCGGCAATACGGAACACATCAAGGGAGACCGGGTCCCGAAGCCGCAAGGCGGTGGACAGGGCCAGGGCGGTGGGCAGGCCAGTGATTCCGGCGAAGGCGAGGACGACTTCGTCTTTCACCTGAGCAAAGAGGAATTCATGCAGGTCTTCTTCGAGGACCTGGCCTTGCCCAATCTCGCCCGCACCACACTCGCCGAAACGCCGGAATACAAGACGGTGCGCGCCGGTTACGTCACCGACGGCACACCCACCAATCTCCATGTGGTGCGATCCATGCGCGGCGCCCTGGGCCGGCGCATCGCCCTGGGCATGGAAAAGCGGCGCGAGCTGCATGAGCTGGAAGCGCGGCTGGAAACCCTGAAGCTGGAAGACGCGACCAAGCCCGATGTGAAGGCGCTGCTCGCCGAAACCGAGGCCCGCATCCTGCTGCTGCGCCAGCGCATCGCGGCCATTCCGTTTCTCGATCCGATCGACCTGCGGTTCCGCAATCGGGTCAAGGTGCCACAGCCCACCACCCGTGCGGTGATGTTCTGCCTGATGGACGTTTCCGGCTCAATGGATGAAAGCCGCAAGGACCTGGCCAAGCGCTTTTTCATCCTGCTGTATCTCTTCCTCACCCGCCACTACGAAAAGATCGACGTGGTCTTCATCCGCCACCATACCCAGGCCCAGGAGGTGGATGAGCAGAACTTCTTCCACGCGACCGAGACTGGCGGCACGGTGGTGTCTTCGGCCCTGGTGCTGATGGAGGAAATCATCCGCGCCCGGTATCCGGCCAACGAATGGAACATCTACGGCGCCCAGGCGAGCGACGGAGACAACTGGCATCACGACAGCGGCCGCTGCCGCGAATTGCTGGCGGACAAGATCCTGCCGCTGTGCCGCTATTACGCCTATGTGCAGGTCGCCGAGGCCGAGCAGAACCTCTGGGAGGAATACGCCCGGCTGGCCGAGGAAGACCCCCACTTCGCCATGCGCAAGGCGGTGGAGGTGTCGCAGATCTACCCGGTCTTCCGGGATCTCTTCAAGAAGGAGGGGGTCAGCGCATGACGGCCCCTGTCCCCACGACGCAAGCAAACCCGACGACCCGGCCCCTGGAGGATGATTCCATGAGCAGCATCGAGAACCGACGGATGGTGAGTGCCGGTCTCAGCGAGGCAGAATATGGCGGGCGGCGCAGCAAGCCGCCGCTGGCCCGGATGAAACCCCTGGTGCGGCGCCCCGAGCAGCCGCTGCCCTCGCCCAGCGACTGGACCTTCGAGCTCATCGAGCAGTATCACGACGTCATCCGCCAGACCGCGGAGCGTTATGGGCTGGACACCTACCCCAACCAGCTGGAGGTGATCACCGCCGAGCAGATGATGGATGCCTATGCCTCCGTCGGCATGCCGGTGAATTACCGCCACTGGAGCTATGGCAAGGAATTCATCTCCACCGAGCGCCATTACAAGCGCGGCCAGATGGGCCTGGCCTATGAGATCGTCATCAACTCCGACCCGTGCATCGCCTACCTGATGGAGGAGAACACGCTGGCCATGCAGGCACTGGTAATTGCCCATGCCTGTTACGGCCACAACAGCTTCTTCAAGAACAACTACCTGTTCCGGATGTGGACCGATGCGTCGTCCATCATCGATTACCTGGTCTACGCCAAGAACTATGTGGCGGACTGCGAGCAGCGGCACGGCCTGGATGCGGTGGAAGCCACGCTGGATTCCTGCCACGCGCTGATGAACCACGGCGTCGACCGCTACCGCCGTCCGGCCAAGCTGTCGCTCGCCCAGGAACAGGCGATGCGCAAGGACCGCGAAGCCTATGCGCAGCGGCAGGTGAACGACCTCTGGCGCACCCTGCCCCGCCGGCAGGAAGATGAAGCGAAGGCTGAAGAAAAGCGCCGCTTCCCGGATGAGCCGCAGGAGAACCTGCTGTACTTCATCGAAAAGAATGCGCCGCTGCTGGAACCCTGGCAGCGGGAGATCGTGCGCATCGTCCGCAAGATTGCGCAGTACTTCTATCCCCAGCGCCAGACCCAGGTGATGAACGAAGGCTGGGCCACCTTCTGGCATCACCGCCTGCTCAACACCATGTATGACGACGGCTATCTGTCCGACGGCATGATGATCGAATGGCTGAAGTCCCACACCAACGTGGTGGCACAGCCGCCGATGTCGCAGATCAACCCTTATGCGCTGGGGTTTGCGATGTACACCGACCTCAAACGCATCTGCGAGCAGCCCACGCCGGAAGACCGCGAATGGTTCCCCAGCATCGCCGGCACCGACTGGCTGCCCACGCTGGACCACGCCATGCGCAACTTCAAGGATGAGAGTTTCATCGCCCAGTACCTCAGCCCCAAGCTGATGCGGGATTTCCGCCTCTTCTCCATCCTCGACGACGAAAAGCAGTCGGAATACGAGATCTCCGCCATCCACGACGAGTCGGGTTATCAACATGTGCGGCAGGCGCTGTCACGCCAATACGACCTGTCGACCCGCGAACCCAACATCCAGGTGTGGAATGTGAATCTGCGGGGCGACCGGTCGCTGACGCTGCGGCACACCCAGCATCTGGACCGGCCGCTGCATGATGAAGCCCAGGAGGTGCTCAAGCATGTGGCGCGCCTCTGGGGCTTCGGCGTGCACCTGGAAAGCGTCAATGGTCGCGGCGATGTGACCCGCCGCTGGAGCGTGCCGGCGCCCCAGCATTGACGCGACGGTTCAGTCGAGTGCGAAGATCTTGCCGGGGTTCATGATGTTGTGAGGATCCAGCGCCCGCTTCAGGGCCTGCATCTGCGACACGGCACCGGCCCCGGCCTCTTCCAGCAGGAAGGCCTGCTTGTGCAGGCCGATGCCGTGTTCGCCGGTGCAGGTGCCCTCCAGCTTCAGGGCACGCGCCACCATCTGTGCGCTCAAGCGCTCCGCCACGGCACGTTCTGCCGGTTGCGCCGGGTCGATGAGGTAGCCCATGTGGAAGTTGCCGTCGCCCACATGGCCCACGATGAAATACGGCAGGCCGCTGGCTTCCACCTCGTCCACCGACGCCTGGATGGATTCCGCCAGCCGTGAGATCGGCACGCAGGTGTCGGTGGTGACACAGCGGCAGCCCGGACGCATCTGCAGCGCAGACAGATAGGCGTGGTGGCGGGCGGTCCACAAGCGCGTGCGGTCCTCCGGTGTGGTCGCCCATTCAAAATCGGTGCCGCCCAGCTCCCGGGCCAGTTCCTGCACCGTGGTGGCCTGCTCCTGCACGCCGGCTGGCGAGCCGTGGAACTCCATCAGGAGCATCGGCGATTCGGGCAGGGACAAGCGGTCATGGCGATTCACCGCCCGTACCGCATGAGCATCGAGCAGCTCGCATCGCGCGATCGGCACGCCCATCTGGATGATGGCAATGGTGGTGCGCACCGCCGCGTCAATACTGGGGAAGGAACAGACCGCAGCGGACACGGCCTCAGGGAGCGGATACAGCCGCAGCGTCACCTCCGCAATGACGCCTAGCGTGCCTTCACTGCCGACATACAGGCGCGTGAGGTCATAACCCGCGCTGCTCTTGCGCGCACGCGTGCCGGTGCGGATCAGGTCCCCCTGCGCCGTCACGACGGTCAGACCCAGCACGTTCTCGCGCATCGTGCCGTAGCGAACCGCATTGGTGCCGCTGGCCCGTGTGGCGGCCATGCCGCCCAGCGACGCATCCGCGCCAGGATCGATCGGAAAGAACAGACCGAGGTGCCGCAACTCGGCATTGAGCTGATGGCGGGTGACGCCGGCCTGCACGGTCACCGTCAGGTCGTCGGCGTGGATCTCGAGGATGCGGTTCATCCGCGAGACATCCAGGCTCACACCGCCCTGCACCGCCAGCAGATGGCCTTCCAGGGACGTGCCAGCGCCGTAGGGAATGACGGGCACCTGATAGACATGGGCAAGCGCCAGGACGGCCGCAATGTCCTCCTTACTTTCGGCGAAGACCACCACATCCGGCGGGTCGACGTCCAACGGAGATTCATCGCGCCCGTGTTGCTCACGCAGGGCCAGGGCCTCGCTGCAGCGGCTGCCAAAACGGGCCTTCAAGGCCTCGCGCATGGCGGCGGGCACCGGTCGACGGGTCAGCGTCGCCCATGGGTCTTGGGGCGCGTCAAACGCATGCGGCGCATTCATCGGACTCTCCTGCGGCTGCTCGACCGGACGGGCCGGACGGACCATTGTAGGAAGCCTGCAGCGCTGCACCGGCCCGTGATCAACCCGACGCTTGTCATGGTGCGCCAGGAGTGACAGCATCTACATCACGGCTATCGCGAAAGGAGTTCCCTCATGTCCTCCTCCGTTACCTCCTCTGTCACCGCCTCCCTGCCCCCCGGCACCCTGACCGGATCGTCAGCGCAGACGCTGTGGATGTCCGCCGACGTGGTCTGGACGATCTTCTTCGTCCTGCTGGCCTTGTCCCTGCTGGCCTCGCTGCGCTTCGACTGGCTGCGCGTCTGGTGGATCGATCAATGGCGCCATCTGACCGGCGCCGACGACGCCAAAGACCGCCTCAGTGCCACGGTCTCTCTGCCCCAACCGCGCAGCCCGGGCGCCCCGGCCACTCATCCGCCCGCCCACGGCCACGCCCAAAGCCATGGCCACGCGCCAGCCCCTTCGCTACGGATGCACAGGCACCGGCCCAGCGCCTTGCCAGGGCAGCCAGGACCCACCGGTCTGGCGGAGGGCTTCCACCGGCCCCTGAGGCCTGCGGCGCCGCCTTCCCTGGGCCAGCGACCCCTGTTCCACCGAACCGGTCGCCGACACTGAGCGAGGCCTTGCGTTCTGCGGCAAGATGGCGGGCTTTGCAGCCTCTGACGCAGACGCATCCATGGCCAACCGACTCTCTCAAATTGCCACCCGCACCGGCGACGACGGCACCACTGGCCTCGGCGACGGCACCCGTGTTCCCAAGGACCATCTGCGTGTGCAGGCCATGGGGGACGTCGACGAACTGAATTCCCAGATTGGCGTGCTGCTGGCCGAACCACTGCCCGAGGATGTGCGGGAGCTGCTGGTGATCGTGCAGCATGAGCTGTTCAACCTCGGTGGGGAGCTGTGCATGCCCGGCTACAGCCTGCTGAAGGACGGCGCCGTGCTGCACCTGGATCAGGCCCTGGCCGACTACAACGCCACCCTGCCCCGCCTGGCGGAATTCATCCTGCCCGCAGGCACTCGCAGCGCCGCGCTGGCGCATGTCTGCCGAACGGTGGCCCGCCGTGCGGAACGTGCGGTCGTGACCCTGGCCCAGCAGGAGACGATCAACCCGGCGCCTCGCCACTACCTGAACCGTCTGTCCGATCTGCTGTTCGTTCTGGCCCGGGTGCTCAACCGCGCCAATCTGGACGGCAAGGGCGGCGATGACGTCTATTGGAAGAGCGAGCGCCTGGCGAAATATGCCGCCGAGCAGGCTGCAGAGGACGCGGCAGCGGCCGCTACCCCATCTGCCGTGTCCACGGGCGCAACCAAGGACGCAAGCAAGGACGCCACGGGCGGCTGACCCGCCAGGCAGTCAGCCGCGGCGATCGGGCTCAAATTCAAGCTCAAACTCAAGCGGCTGCACGCTCAGGCGTCCAGCGCCGCCACCGCGCTGCGCAGCCGCTGCGCATACGCATCCTTGAGCGTCGGTGGCGACACCACCTCCACCTGCCCGGCATGCCGCAGCAGATCCATCAGCAGTTCGGTGGCATCGACAAACGGGATTTCCAGACGCCAGCGCCCATCCGGCAGGAACTCGCTGCGCTGGGATGGATGCCATTCTTCGCTGGCCACCCACGGAGCAGCGCTGTCACTGAAGATCAGCGTGGCCCATTGCGGGTCCCCGCCCGCAAAGATGCCGTAGCCCTGGTCCAGTTCCTCTTCCAGCTGCGGCAGCGGCAGGCTGTGCAGCGCCGCGCCTTCCACCGGTTCGGCCTGCTCCATTGCATCCAGCGCGAACCGGCGCATGCCCTGGCTGCCGTGACACCAAGCGTCCAGGTACCAGGTGTTGCGGTAGTGCACCAAGCGCTGCGGGGAGACCTCCCGCTCGCTCACCGCGCCGCCCCCCGCCCCGCGCTTGCGATACCGGATGCGCAGCCGCTGGCGCTTCACCACCGCGCTGCCGACCGTCTCGAAATGCTCGGACGCCACCCGGCGCCTGGCGGTGGAGATCAGCTTGATGCGCCGGGTCATTTCCTGCGCCTGCTGCCCTTCCCCGCCCAGCATGCCCAGCAGCTTGTCCAGCATCGGCTGCAGGTGGCGATTGAGCAGGCCGTTGTCGTCCAGGCTGGCCATCAGCTGATGCATGGTCAGCAGCGCATGCAGCTCTTTTTCGCTGAACCAGACACCGGGGAGTTCGTGCCGTTGCCCGCGCCACTGCTCGCCGAAGCGGTAGCCGTTCTCCGCCGGGTCGTATTCGATCGGGGCATCCATCCGCTCCCGCAGGTATTGCAGGTCCCGCTTCAGCGTGGCGGGTGACACCTCCAGCGCCTCCCGCAGTTCCGCAAAGCTGACGCAGCCGCGGCTGCGGATCAGCATTTCGATCTTGTAGAAGCGCTCGGTACGGTCCACAGACAACTCCTTGCGTTCGGCGCCTCCGAAGAGGCGTCGGGATGGCGTCGGGTCAGCCCCTAAATATCTGAAGATTTTTGGGAAAGTGATCCAGGTGGCTCATTCTATGAGCTACCTGTCCTCCACACTGGATGCAAGCCTGAACCCTGACCCTTTCAAGGAGCGTCCCATGGTTGCTACCGTTCAACGACCCCAGCATGACACCTCGGTCCAGCAGTTGCCGTTGCCGATGGCGACCGAGGGCCTGGCGCCCACCACAGCACGCTCCAGCCATGAACGTCTGGGATTCGAGCTCGGCTGGGACTATGCCCACCATGGGCTGACCCCGCCGGTGGAGCAACTCTTCAACCAGTCGCCGCTGCATCAGGGCTGGCAGCTGGGCCGCGCCACCTTTGGCGGCCGCACGCTGCGCACCCACCGCCATACCCAGCTGTGGTTGTCGCTGCGTCTGCATGCCTGGGAGCGCGGTCGGCAGTTCGAGACGCTGCTGGTCACGCCCAACTACCTGCAGCAGCTCGACACCACCCACTGCCCGATCAGCCGTCAGCCGCTGAATGACCAGCCGCAGGATCCGCATCAGCGCAGCGTCGACCGCGTCCGCAATGACGCAGGTTATGCCGCCGGCAATCTCGCCGTCATCAGCCGGGCCGCCAACACCGCCAAGGCCGATCGCAGCTGGCAGCAGGCCTGGGCGATGGCGCAGAGCCTGCGTCAGGGTCCGATGACCATGGCCGGTGGGCTGGATGCTGCCGCTTGGGAACGTATGGCCGTGCTCACCAGTTATGTGTCGGAGGTGCCGCACGATCTGGCCGCGCAGCTGCCCATGCTGGTGTTGCCGCCCAACCGCCTGCGTCTCTTCAACCCGATCCAGGCGCTGCAGGCGCTGGTGACCCGTCAGCTGGCCACGCCGGGCTGGAGCCATCGTCTGCACCGCCTGGAAGCGCTGCTGAGCGATGAGGCCCGTGCCGATTTCGCACGCTTCGTGATGGCTCTGGTGCCGCGGGTGCTGCCGTCACAGTCGCTGAGCGATCCGATGGCCATCCGCTGGGCCCTGGAAGATGCGTGGCGAGATCCGCTGCTGCAAAAGCGCTGGACGCGCTTTGCCATGCGCCTCACCGCACAGCAGGCGGAGCAGCTGGTGCAGCGTGCTGCCAGCAAGCGTCTGAGCACGATGCATGTGCAGAGCCACGGCGCGGCGGCAACGGACGGATGGGCGCTGGAGCGTCAGGGGTACCGCGAAGCGGCGTGAGGCGACACCGCATGAGGCGGCGCAGGGTGACGAGGCGCCGTTCAGAAGGATCAGCTCGGCAGGCCCGGGTTGATCTTTTCCAGCTCGCCCGTCTGATCCTGCAGGGCCACGTGATAACCCCGCTCACGGAACCAGTTCGCCCAGTGCGTCGCCAGGCGTTTTTCCGGCAGCCAGGGGCCGGTGCGGTCGACGTGAATACGGTTGCCGCGGCGTTCATAGAACACCACGCGCCACATGTTGCTGGGAATTCGATTCTGGAAACTGCTGCTCATAAGCGAGCGCGGAATTTAGCAAAGCAGCTGTGCGCGTTGGCTTGGGGTCAACACCCGGTACCACGATGAAACGTCCACGACCGTGCAGAGTTCGCGCAGTTCCCGCGGCCCCCGGGCGGAACCCTTCGACCAGGCGAGCAAGTCCTGGCACCCGGTGATGATCCAGCGTGCCTCACCCTGACGGGCGAGCTGCAGCAACGGCAGGCGAGCGGGATCCAAGCCATGCGCCGCGGCGCGGGTCATCCCCTCGGTGCGCACTGCCTCGACATAGGGCAGATAGTCGGCGAGCAGCTCTTCGCGCTCGTCTGTTGACAGGCGCAGCGGCGGATAGGCCAGCGCACGCATCAGCTGCGCTGCGCTCTCCGCACTGAGCAGCGGACGGATGACGCCTTGCTGCCAGGCCCGTCGCAGTTGCCGGGAGCTGTCGTCGGACCGCAGCAGGGCGCGCAGCACAAGCGCCGGGTCCAGCACCACACGAACGGCGGAAGACGGACGCGAACGACTCATGCGGCAGAACGCCTGCGCGACTGGCTGACCGGGGCGCGCGCGGCGGTGGTCTTCCCGCCGATGGTCTTCACCGCTTTGACGGCTTTCGCCGCCTGAGCCGATCCGGTCGACCGGGGGGCCTTGCCTGCGTTCGGACCGGTGGCACCAGTCGCCCCGCTGGAAGCGCCCACGGTCTTGGCAGCCAGGGCCGCCTTCGCAGTCCTGGACGGCTTCTCAACCGGCGCCACGTCGACCGCCTTCACAGCTTTCTTGATCCCGGCCTTGGCTTCCGGCTTCGCAAGCTTCGCCGCTTTCACAGCTTTCAGCGCCTTCGCAGGCTTGCGCGCCGCGCGCGACGGGCCCGGTCCGTCCACCGCCCAGCTCAGCGCCTGTGCCAACACGTCGTCACCGAGATCCAGCTCCGCCAGCTTGGCGCGCACCGCGTCGCCACGCTGGATGCGCACAGGTGTCAGCACCACCTGGCCGGACTGCACCTGCACCTCGAAGTACTGCACCGGGCCGAGGCTGTCCGTGACGCTCTTGGGCAGCGTCAGTTGATTCTTCGAAGTGAGCTTGGCCAGCACGGGGAACTACCAAAGTTGAAAGCGAGCCCGGCTGAACCCGTGAGGGTGCAGCAAGGGCTCGCTGAGGGAAGGGAACGCGTGACGGGAACCGCTCAGATGAGCGAACGATGCAGACGCATCTGCTCCAGTGGCTTGCCTTCGACGTCGACCGCCTTGACGCTGTCCGCTTCGGGGCGGAAGCCGGCGATCTCGAAGAAACGAATGGCGCGGGTGTTGTTCTTGTAGGTCCAGAGCGTCACTCGCGTGCAGCCCTCTTCCTGCAGACCTTCCTGCGCGGCTTCGACCAGCGCCTGTCCGACGCCCTTGTCCCAATGGGCAGGAGCGGCGTACATGGCCCAGATCTCACCCGTCGTGGAGGGCGTACCCTTGTCACGCGAGCGATCGAAACCGACAAAACCCATCACTTCATTGTCCAGATGCGCGACCAGCACTTGCGGCTCGCACATGTTGATGGCCTCGCGCCAATACGCTTGACGCTGAGCCACGGACAAACCATTCAAGGCTGCATCGGGCCAGAAGTCCTTGTAAGCGTCCTGCGCAGAGGCAACCTGGATCTGGGCGATGGCCTTGGCATCACGCAACGTGGCCGGGCGAACCTGAATACTCGACATACCTGAGAACAAACGCAAATCGGGGAAAGCGCAAGATTGTCCCAGCCTATGAGGCGAAACAGGCATCTTGACAGTAAATGATTTGCTGACCTGCATTTTGATGGTCACCGAAGCGGTGTTCATCAGCAGATCAGCGCGAGGGTTGTGGTGACACGCTCAGGGCAAGGCGCGCGCCTCCAACGTTCAATACCGGCTCAGTCCACCAGCGACACCTGCTGATGTCGCCTCATGTCGCGCACATAGCCCGTCACCGCCTTGGTCCACATGGGCCGCGCCACCGCTTGCAATCGCAGCAGCAGCTCATGTTCGACATTCAGTTCGCCGAGCGACTCGGCGAGTTCCGCGGCGATGTCACGCTGCATGCGCTGCACCAGTTGCGCGGTGGTCATGGCATCGGCCAGCGCCCGGTGGGCACGGCCGTTGTCCGGCAGCTGGTGGTAGCGGGCCAGCGTGCCGAGCTTGCAGTTGGGAGATTCGGGGTAGAGCCGGCGAGCCATCTTCACGGTACAGACGAACTCCGGCGTGTATTTGGACACCAGCGTCTCATCCGCCCGCGTCAGCTCCGCCATCCAGAAACCCCGGTCGAAGGACGCATTGTGCGCCACGAAGCCGCATCCGTGGGTGAAAGCCGCAACTTCCCGCATCACCAATGCGGCATCGGGCGCGTCTTCCACCATCTCGTTGCTGATGCCGGTGAGCCGCTCGATCATCGGCGGGATCCAGGCACCGGTGTTCATCAGGCTCTGGTAGTGGCCGACGATTTCCCCGTCCTTGAGCAGCACCGCAGCGATCTCCGTGGCGCGGCCCCCACCTTGCGGCGAATGTCCGGTGGTTTCGAAGTCGATGACGGCGATGGTTCGATTCATGTCGGGCGGAATGAACGGGCGGGCGTGGGCAGCGGGAGGGAAATGGTCAGAGGTGGGCGGCCGGGCCCTTGGAATCGACACTGGAACTCCCGGCGGGTGCCGGCGGAACCGGGTACTTCAGGGCGTTGAGCCGGATCTTTCGCTCCACGGCCTGTGCCACGTCGACGCCACTGCGGTCGGCAATCTGCAGCAGGTACATCAACACATCCGAGATCTCTTCGCCCAGATGCACCCGGGTCGCTTCGTCCAGAGCCATCGATTCCTCCGGGGTCTTCCACTGGAAGATTTCTCCCAGCTCGGCGGCCTCCACCACCAGCGCCATGGCCAGGTTCTTGGGCGTGAGGTAGGGGTCCCAGCTGCGCTCCGCGGCAAAGGTCCGCAGGCGCTGCTGCAAAAGGGCGATGTCCATGGCTTCGCAGTGTGCAGGTCCGGCCGCCCAGCTTCAACCGAAGGTGGGGCCGGACCGGCGTTGTTGCAACGCCCGAAGGAAAGTTCTCGCCTCTCTTTTCAACATCAAAGTTTTATATATCTCTCTGGTTGTCTTAGTAGAGGGAGCCACTTTCTGTGGACAAGTGGCGAAACACCATTCGAATCAACCACTTGTGACGGGACAAATGCTGTGCGCGGAGCCCTTGTTTGCACTTGCATGAACCGACAACAGTTGGCCTGATCGCCGCTGAGCTGTGGATAAGCGGGCAGTTGCCAGAAACTTTTCCACAGCCTTGTTGGCTTGACAGGTCGACGGCTTTCAGTCGATGCCCACCACCTTGTGCATCTGGATCGACAAACGCCACTGCGGATGGTCCATGCAATAGGCCACGGCGGCCTTCATGTGCTGCTTCTGCAGGACCGAATCCAGCGGCTGCAGGAAGAAGTTGTCGAAGGCCAGATGCGCGAAACGCTCCGGCTGGGCCAGCGGCTGGGGATAAACCAGTTTGAGCTCATGGCCGCGGGTCAGCACGAGTTCCGCATCCGCTTTGGGGCTGACGCAGATCCAGTCCAGCCCTTCAGGCGCGGGCTGGGTGCCGTTGGTCTCCACGGCCACTTCAAAGCCGCGGGCATGCAGGGCGTCGATCAGCGGCGCGTCCAGCTGCAACAGCGGCTCGCCGCCGGTACAGACGACATACGGGCGCCCCGCCTGACCTTCCGGCCCCTGGGGCCATTTGGCAGCGATGGCATCGGCCAGCAGCTCCGCCGTGGCGAACTTGCCGCCGCCCTGACCGTCAGTGCCCACGAAATCGGTGTCGCAGAAGGTGCAGACCGCTTCGGCACGGTCCTGCTCCCGGCCCGACCACAGGTTGCATCCGGCAAAGCGGCAGAACACGGCGGCACGACCGGCCTGGGCACCCTCCCCTTGCAGGGTGTAGAACATTTCCTTGACGGCGTAGGTCATACCGGAATCAGCTCCTCGAAGGGCACAAGGCTGACGATGGCGCCACTGCCGCGCGTCTCGTAGAGGTCGACCCGTTCCAGCGGCGGCAACTGCGCCCGCGACTGCTCCAGGATCCATGCGGCCAGGGTGGCGGTGTCGGTATCCGCCAGACCCGGAATCTCATGCAGGGGATGGTGATCCAGCGACTTGAAGATCGGATCGAACAGCCGCTTGACGTCACCGAAGTCCATCGCCCAGCCGTAGACCTCATCCAGCAGCGCGCTCAGGTGCAGCCGCAGGGTGAAGGTATGGCCATGGATGCCGGCCAGCGGATGGTCCCCCGGCGCACGGCGCAGCTTCACCGCGCTGTCCAGGGTGAATTCCTTCCAGATCCGGTAGCGTTCGCCGTCGAAGTTGGCGCCGCTGGAGCCAGTCTCGTAGACGGTCACCCAGCTCAGCTCCGGCAGCTGCGGCTTGATGCGGGCCCACAGCCAGGAGGAAATGATCTCGCTGGTGGGGTTGGACAGACCTTCGATCTCATTGAGGCACTGGTAGTTCAGCAGCGCGTGGAACGGCGCCCAGATCTCGTCGAGGCGGTCGTAGTCGATGCTGAGGTCACGCTCACCGAGGTCCTGGTTCGCATGGAGGATCAGTTCAAAGCCATGCCCGTGCATGCGACCGCACTTATGGCCCATCGGCACATTGGGCAGCTGATGGGCGGCCTGGAAGCGGTAGCGGCGCCAGACATGGGCCTGCCCCTGCGCGTCGAGGTCGACGCCGCAGTGGGTGGTGCTCTGGATGCCGACCTGGCTGATGCCCGGTACGCCGAACTCGGTGACCAGGCGTTGGCGAATCCACCGGGCGATGTTCTCGTCGGTGGGTTGCGCGATGTGATCGTTCAACAGCGCGTGGTCCAGCGGCGCGATGCAGCGCTCCAGGCAGTCCCGCAGCGCGTGGACTTCACCGCCCGGGAAAGGCGCCCAGCCGGCCGGCAATTCGGCGCGAACGGTGGCGAGATAACTGTGGCCATGCAACCGGCGGCTGCGATGGCTCTCAGGCAGGGCGTCGATGTGACAGGCGGACTCGAAGCTCGCCGACGCCGTGAACAGGGAGGAGGGAAAAGCAGACATCCCGAGAGTGTGACACGCTCGGTTTTCATTACTCTCTTGTGTTGTATATCTCCTTAGTTGCAGTAATAGAGGTCGACCGTTTCTGTGGATAACCGGAGAAGACCGAATCAATTCAACGACTTACGCTGCTCTGAACCGTGTGGGCGGAGTCAGGGATGACGGCGGGATGGTTCGGCAACAACTTCGACGGGACGGTCCCGCCTGTGGATAAACCAGCGGTTGTGAGACTTCTGTCCACAAGTTCATGCACCGCGATCTCAGCGGTTTTCGCCCATTGGGGACGAAAAAAAGCCCCGGCGAGCGGGGCGTGGTTCAGGCCAGGCGACTGAGCGGCCGAACACCGCTGAGCGCGATGCGGAGCCGAAGGTCTGCCGACCGGATCAGGGCTTGTCCGGCCAGATGCTCATCAGAAGCTGCGCCAGTCGCGCGCCGCCCTTGATCAGCTCCAGTCGCACCTGTTCGATGCTGCGGGCGTCGTAGTCGGTCGGCGGCGTGGCGGCCCAACGGGGACCACGCGGCGTCTGCTGGCGCGGGCCGAAACGCATGCCGTCGAACGCCAGCTGAGCCTCCTGCAAGGACTCGCTCGCCCACAGGTCGACCCAGCGGTCCGGTGATCCGCCGGTCGGTGTGACGCGACGGGCCTGTTCCGGCAGCGCGGCCAGCTGCGCTGCGGTCAGGCGGTTCGGCAGTCCGTCCCAGTAGCTGTGCAGGTTGCCGCCGGGCGTGCCGTCCGGACGCGGCAGGGTGATGGCGTTGGCGCCCACGGTGTGGGTTTGCGGGTCGGCGCCCTGCTTGTCCGGGTCGTAGACCTTGCCGTCGGCATCCAGGTAGATGGAGCCCATGTGCAGGGGCTGATGCATGTCGCCCAGGGTGTGAGCCACCAGGGCCAGCGCTTCGCGCTCGGTGAGATCGGTCGGCGGATTGGCCTGGCCGCCGCGCAGCACCTGGATGGCGGACTTCAGGGCTGGCACCAGGTCATGGTCGCTGGTGCCCACCGCACCGGCTTCATAGTGGCCACGCTGGATGGCCACATTCGAGTAGTGATACTGCTTGTGGCAGCTCTCTTCACCCGGCTTGGGCTTGCACTGCTCATTGTTGCGCTGGACGTAAGCGCGCATGAGCGCCTCTTCCGACGGATTCTCGAAGACTGCACATTCGGGGAACCGGCCGGTCGACGTGTACTGGAAGTCCTTGTAGACGTCGATGCCCTTGACGCAGTCATCCCAGACCGCGATGTCACGCAGGGACACCGGACCCAGAATGCGTTTGACCTCTGCCGCGGCCCGGTGGCCCTGGATCAGCTGGTCGGCGATGTCGCCCACCGTGTTGTGGCCGACGGCGCCATAGCCGAAAGCCTGGCTGCAACTGGCGGCCAGCAGCGTGAGCGCGGCGACGTGACGGGTGAAGGAAGTGAACATGGGCGTAGGAGAGAGTGGCAATCGATTGCGCTCCGAAACTCCGGCGCGCGGTGTCCTGGATTGTGCCCGTCGCTCCGTGACAGCCCTTCAGGGCGAATCCCCAAGGGCAGCAGAATTTACCGGCCGTTAACTCGCCGGCCGGTCCGCTCCCCCGAGCGCTACCCCCGTCCAACGCTCAGAAGGTTTCCCAGTCGCCCGACGCGTCGTCATCGGCGGCCGGTTTGCGAGGCGCCGGTGCCGGCGGCGGCGACGCTGCTGAAGTGGCCCGGGTGGCCTGAGCAGAGGGCCCTTTTGTGCCAGCCGCCGCGCTGGACGATCCGGTCGGCCGGTGGGCGGCCGTGGTGCTGGTGCCCCCCTTGGCCGACGGAGCCTTTGACATCCGCGGGGCCGACGTCTTCGCCGGTTGACCTGCCGATGCCGAAGTCCGGGCTGTGGATAACCCTGTGCCTGACCCTGTGGATGAGGATGTGGATGCGCCTGTTGACAAGCCCGTCGACCGCGCCGCCAACGACGTAGCCATCGGCTTCTCCGGTGGTCGACCTTGCGCCTTCGCCGTCGACGCGAAATGTTCTCCACTGCCCACATTGAAGCGGCCCACCACCTCCATCAACCGGTGCGCCTGTTCCCGCATCGACTGGGCTGCAGCTGCCGACTCTTCCACCAGCGCCGCGTTTTGCTGGGTCATCTGGTCCAGCTGGGTCACCGCCTGGTTCACCAGCCCGATGCCGTCCCGCTGCTCGGTCGACGCGGCGGAGATCTCGCCGATCAGGTCGCTCACCCGCCGCACGCTGCCGACAATGTCCTGCATCACCGCGCCGCTCTGGGCGACCAGCTCAGCGCCCACCTCCACCCGCTCGACGCTGGCGTTGATCAGGGCCTTGATCTCCTTGGCGGCTTCCGCGCTGCGCTGCGCCAGCGTTCGGACCTCCCCGGCGACGACCGCAAAGCCGCGGCCCTGCTCCCCGGCCCGCGCGGCTTCCACGGCGGCATTGAGCGCCAGGATGTTGGTCTGGAAGGCGATGCCGTCAATCACGCCGATGATGTCGGAGATCTTGCGTGAGCTGGCGGTGATCTCGTTCATGTTGTCCGTCACCTGGGTCACCACCGTACCGCCGCGCTGAGCGGCCTCGGCGGCCGAACTGGCCAGCTGGGTGGCCTGTCGGGCGGTATCGGCGGACTGGGTGACGGTGGCGGTCAGCTGCTCCATTGAGCTGGCCGTCTGCTGCAGGTTGGAAGCGGTCTGTTCGGTGCGGGCACTCAGGTCGTGGTTGCCGGTCGCGATTTCACCGGAGGCAGTCGACACCGAATCCACCCCATGGCGCACCTCGCTGACCAACCGCCGCAGTTCGGTGGCCATGCGGTCCAGCGCCTGCAGCAGCTGACCGAATTCGTCTCGGCTGTGGCTGGTGGCCCGGGCGGTCAGGTCGCCCTCGGCGATGCGCTGCGTCAGCTGCAGGGCCAGTTGCAGCGGCGACTGGATCGACTTGACCAGCCACGCCGCCCCCACCAGCAGCAAGAGCACGATCAGCACGGTGACGCTCCAGGCGATGGTGACGGCGCTGCTGCGCTGGGCATTGAGCACCTGCTGTTCGTCGGCCTTGAGTTTGTCCTGGAGGGCCACGAAGTCGTTGAGGGCGCCGAGATACGCAGTGACGGCGGGATTGAACTGGCTCTTGACCTGCTCCCGGGCGGCGTCCAGATTGCCGGCTGTCTTCAGCTCGGTGGCCTTGGCTGACGCGGCGGTCACCGTCTTTCTCAGCTCCGCAATTTTGGCCATCAGCGCCTTGTCCTCGTCCGTGAGGGCCATGGCCTGGATGTCTTTCTGAACCTTGGTGATGCGCTCCACCGCGGCCGTGATGTCGGCCTTGAAGGTGTCGTTGACCAGCGGGTCGTTGCTGATCAGCGAGGCCTGCACCCGCAGCACCGCGCCGGTGGTGAGGGAGGACCACAACTGGGCCGCGTCCTGCTTGGCATCCAGCGCACCGATCACGGCCGAGGCTTCCGCCTGCGTACGGCTGTTGCGCCAGGTGGTGAAGGCCATCAGCAGCACCAGCGCCAGGATCACCACACCCACGGCACCCCAGAGCCGCATCGCGACGCTCAGCCCGCCACCGCGTGGGCTGCTGGCTGACTCTGAAGCGGCTGGCGGCGACGATCCGCCCGACAGCATCCCCGGCAACGACGCACCGGCCGCAGCGACTTGAGCACCCAGGGCGGATGAACGCATGGTGGTGTCTCCTCAGCGTGTTGTAGTGATGAACGTCAACCCTAAACCGAAACGTCACCCGGCGGAACCCGGCGGGCACGGAGGAAAACGCCTATTCAGCGTCCGCAATTCACGGCTGTCTGCGCCAGATGAAGGGGATGTTCAAGGGCCAGCCATATGCGCTAGCCGCATGACGGTGGACCAAAGCCTTCGTTGGTGGCGCGGGCGTGGGTGCCTAAGCTGAGCTTCACTTTCCGGAGTTCCCATGAGCATCAGCGCAATCAATGTTCGCAACCAGTTCCGCGGCACCATCAAGGAGATCATCGAAGGTCCGGTGGTGTCCGAGGTGGATGTGCTGACCACCGCCGGCCTGGTGGTCACCTCGGTGATCACCACGCGGTCGGTCAAGGAACTCAAACTGACCGTCGGCAAGGAAGTGGTGGCGCTGGTGAAGTCGACCGAAGTGTCTCTGGCGACCCTGTGAGGAGCGAGCCATGGCAGCCGTCTTTCCCCTGGAGCCCGACACCGTGACCGCGGACGCCGGGACCCTGCGCGCCACCGGCCTTCGGTCCGGCAAGACGCGCAGCGACACGCCGCGCGTGCTCATCATCCCCGGCCTGCATGACAGCGGACCCGCCCACTGGCAGACCTGGCTGGAGCAGCAGTACCGCGATGCCCACCGCGTGCGTCAACGGGACTTCAGCCAGCCGGACCTGGAGCGCTGGTCCGAGCGCATCCAGACACGCCTGGACCATGCCGGTCAGGGCGAGTGGATCGCCGTGGCACACAGCTTCGGCTGCCTCGCACTGGCGCACTTCCTGCAGCAGCATCCGGACGCCCCCATCCGCGAGGCGCTGCTGGTGGCTCCTGCCGAGCCGGACAAGTTCGGTCTCTCCGAGCGTCTGCCACATCAGCGGCTGCCCTGCCCGACCGCACTGATCGCCAGCCAGAACGACCCCTGGATGAGCGCCGCCAGTGCGCTGCGCTGGGCCACTCGCTGGGGCAGCAGCTACAGCAACCTGGGCCTGGTCGGTCACATCAATGCCGAGTCCGGCTTCGGTCCGTTCCCGCTGGCCAAACGCTGGGTGGAAGCGGCGCGGGCACGTGCCGCCAAAGCCCTCCGACCTGAGCGGGCCAGCATCCTGGAGTGGTCGTTTTCGATCTGACCCTTCCCCCTTTCTGTTCATTCCACGGAGACCCCCATGGCCACCCTGCGCCTCGGCGACATTGCCCCAGACTTCGAACAACTTTCCACCGAAGGTCCGATCCGCTTCCATGAATGGCTGGGTGACCAATGGGGTGTGTTGTTCTCGCATCCCGCGGACTTCACGCCGGTGTGCACGACTGAGCTGGGCACAACGGCCAAGTTGAAGGAAGACTTTGCACGGCGCAACACCAAAGTCATTGCCTTGTCCGTCGACCCGGTCGAATCGCATCACCGCTGGGTGTCGGACATCAATGACACGCAGAATACCGAGGTGAATTTCCCCATCATTGCCGATGCCGACCGCTAGGTGTCGCAGCTGTATGACCTCATCCATCCGCAGGCCAGCACCACCGCCACGGTACGGTCGGTTTTCGTGATTGATCCGCACAAGAAGATCCGATTGATCATCACCTATCCGGCGTCGACGGGCCGCAACTTCGACGAGATCCTGCGTGTCATTGACTCCTTGCAGCTCACCGACCATCACAGCGTCGCCACGCCGGCGAACTGGAAAGAAGGTGACGATGTGGTGATCGTGCCGTCCCTGCAGGATCCAGCCGTGCTGGCGCAGAAGTTCCCCCAGGGCTGGGAGGCGGTGCGGCCCTACCTGCGGTACACGTCGCTGCCGCGGCGGCAGGCGTAGTGATGGCGCCTGCGGCCATCAGCAGCGCGTGAACCGGACGGCATGCCGGGCCGCGCGCCGATTCTCAACGTCCGGTTGAAAGAGGTTCACGGCCAGGCCGGTTCATCGAATGGAGGAAGGATCGCAGACTGCGGTCTTTCATTCCCATCGAAGCTCGCATTGATTGCGAGGGAACCTGCTCATGCTGAATCATCAGTTGTCTTCGGACACCTCCGCACTCTCCCGCCTTGCCGCTGCGATGACAGCGGCCTCATCCCCACGACCCGTTTCGTCCGCGCAGACCTTGCCCTCATCGCGGCCGATGTTCACGGCGATCCAGACAAAGGCCGGTCCCCATGCTGGCCGCGCCGGCCACCCCCGTTCCGGGAGCACCCGCACCTCGCATCAACGCTTCATCCGCAGCCTGCGTGAGGCGCTGCAAATGGCGGCGTTGGGGACGGCGCTCGCGCTCGTCACCGGCGTGGCACAGGCGCAAACGCCGTCCTCCGCCCCGGTGGCAAACCAACCGGCGCAGACCCGGGCGGTGGCGCATCGGATCGGAGATCTGGAAGTCGTGGCCGAGCTCCCGATCCGGCCAGGCAATGTGGCGCCAGCGGCCGGGGGGCGTGTCTTTGCGACGGTGCACCCGCTCGGGGCCCCGGCGGCGGCTCAGCTGATCGAAATCACCGGCCGCAGCAGCTATCGTCCGTGGCCCAGTGCGGCATTCCAGCGAGGCACACAGGCGCCGTCTGATGACAGGATCGATTCACCGCTGGGTTTGCAGGCGGACCATCGCGGACATCTGTGGGTCATCGACATGGGTCTGCAGCTGGGCAAAACCCGGCTGTGGAGTTTTGACATCCGCAGCGGTCAGCAGGTCAAGCGACTGGAGCTGCCCGCCGACATCGCGCCCAAAGGCAGCTTTGTGCAGGACCTGGCGATCGATGCCGACGGTGGCTGGGCCTATCTTGCGGACATTGCGAACCCCGGCCTGATTGCGGTGAACACCACCACGGGTGAGGCTCGGCGTTTCAGTGGTCACGCTTCGCTGCAGGCGGACCCGCAGGCGCGTATGAGCATCGGGGGCAAGGACATCCAGTTCCAGGGCACACCGGCTCAGGTGGGCGTGAATCCCATCACCCTCAGTGCCGACCGCAAGACCGTGTTCTTCGGCGCCATGAACGGTCAGCACTGGTATGAAGTGCCGGCTGCCTTGCTGCATCCCGGCGTCAGTGATTCGCAGACGGCAGCCGCGATCCGCATCATCGGCGACAAACCGGTGTCGGACGGTGCCGCCACCACGAAGGACGGACGCCACTTCTTCACCAACCTGAACGAGTCGGGCATTGATCAGCTGGATGCGCGGGGTCGCTTGACGCCGGTGGTGAGGGATCCGCGTCTGGACTGGCCGGACAGCGTGCATCACTTTGATGGCGGATGGCTCTATGTGTCGGTGAATCAGCTGTACAGAACGCCGGCCTTCACCGGTGGAGCGGACGAAGGAAAGCCGCCGTATCGGGTGATGCGTGTCTGGATCGGCACTGCCGACCGGCGGTAACGAGCGGAGCAGGCAGCGGGGGCAGCGAACTGTGCTGACAAAGCGCGGTGACACCGGGTTGACGGCGTACGGCACGGGTGCCCGGGCTGACCCGCCTTCTCACCGTCAAACGCAGCCGCTAAGGTGGCATCACCACAAGGCGCAGCAGCGCTCAGCCACTGACGGAGACATCATGCCCAACACCATTCAACTGCATCGCGTCGTCAAGGCGCCGCCGGAGCGTTTGTTCCGCGCCTTCACCGATCCGCTGGCCATGAACAAATGGCTGCCGCCGCATGGCTTCGTCGGCGATGTCCACGAGATGAATGCCACGGTCGGCGGTCGGTGGCGCATGTCGTTCAAGAACTTTTCCGGCCAGGCACTGCACAGCTTTGGTGGTGAATACCTGGAGGTGGTGCCCGGCGCGCGCCTGCGCTACAGCAGCCAGTTCGACGACGCGAATCTTCCGGGGCAGATGGTGACCACGGTTGTGTTCAAGCCGGTCTTCTGCGGGACCGAACTCAGCATCACCCAGGAAGGCATCCCGGACATGATTCCGCCTGAAGCCTGCTATCTCGGATGGCAGGAATCACTGCAATTGCTGGTGCAGTTGGTCGAGCCAGAGATTCCCAACGGGTAATCCCTTGGCCGTTGTTGGACGCTGTCGTCGGGACCGGTTTTGCGCCCAGCGAAACGGCGATGGATGTGGGTGGATCCTGTCAGGGGATGTCAGGGTCTGCGCATTTTTCCAAGCCGGCGACCCTGCCCGCGGCACATGCGTGAAATCGGCAGCCCTTAAAAGTTCGATGCGGTTTCGCACTCGCCCCTAATTTTCGGGTCGACGTTTCTGGAAAGAGATTTTTTTGCGCCCGGTTCTGACTCCCAAGGCTGCTCGATGCCGGTCCGGGGGTGTCGACGTTTTTAAAGGTCGTTTTCAGCGTTTTCGCCGGGAGCCGCTACGCCGCCCGTTTTCCGTCCCCTCCCGGGTGTCGACGTTTTTGCAACGACATTTCCGGGCGTTTTGCGCATCACCCGCGCCCGTAGCGGCCCCTCCACTTTTTTGGGCCGGTTTTTGGCCCATTCCGGGCGTTCCTCATGCAGCCTCGATCACCACGCGCGTCGCGGCCGTTTCGACTCAACGCGTCGCCCCACCTCCGGGGCACCGTCGACCTGCCGGCGTCACGGATGTCCGATGACACCCGATCCGTGATCCCCAGATTCCCCGCCTTTCCGCCACGCTTTTTTTCTTGTTGGCTGCAAGTAAGGAAACAAGGCGACGTCGGCGCACGACGCACTTCGGCTGATCCGTCGTTGACTTCAGAAAACCGGATCGATCTCGCTTTTCCTCAGCGCTTGTGAGGACACCGCCCTACCCCTAGCATCGCGCCCATGCGTGCCTGCCTCATCTCCTTGCTCCTGGCGTCCATGTCCTGGACGGCGTCCGCCCAAACCGTCGCTCCGGCGCTTGAATCGGACCGTTCTTCCACGGAGGAGGTCAGCGTTCGCCTCATGTCTGCGTCCCGCGCGGTGCAGCCGGGGCAGACGGTCCTCCTTGGCCTCGAGCAGCGCATTGCGCCGCATTGGCATACCTACTGGCGCAATCCGGGTGATTCGGGTCAGCCCACCAGCATTCAGTGGACCCTGCCCAAGGGGGCGCAGGCCGGCGACATCCTGTGGCCGGCGCCGAAGCGGTTCGACGTCGGCCCCATCACCAACTACGGCTATGAGAACCAGACGCTGCTGCTGACGGAGCTGAAGCTGCCGCCCTCGCTGAAGTCCGGCAGTTCCGTTCGGCTGCAGGCGGAGGTGAATTGGCTGGTCTGCCAGGACTCCTGCATTCCCCAGCAGGCCACGTTGACACTGACCTTGCCCGTGGCGGCTCAGGCCGTGCCGTCGCCGGATGCCCCGGCGCTGGCATCCGCGAAGCAGGCCTTGCCCGCGCCGGCACCGATGAAGGTTGAGGCGAGCTTGCAGAACCAGGATCTACTGATCCGATGGCCGGCCCAGGCGCTGGGCGCCGGTGCACCCGACCCTGACAAGACGCTGTTCCTGCCGCAGGACTGGGGCCGCATCCAGCATGCAGCCAAGCCGCAGCTGACCCAGGCGGACGGCGCATGGCAGTTGCGCATGCCAGTGGGTGAGCAGCCCGCACGCGCGGGACAGGTGCTGGAGGGCCTGCTGCTCGTTCATGGGCAGGCGTGGTCAGTCTCCACGATGGTCGAGGGCATTGGCGGCGCGGCCGGAGCTGGGGGTGGCGCGGGAGGCGCAGTCGCTGACAAGGCTCAGGGCGCTGAAGCGATCGCAACAGGTCAGGCCCAGCGCTGCAGTGGTCTTGCCCTCCGGCGAAGCCGCCTCGCTCAGTCTGTGGGCTGCCATCGGCCTGGCGCTGGTCGGCGGTCTCATCCTCAACCTGATGCCCTGCGTCTTCCCGGTGCTCGCCATCAAGGCGCTGAGTTTTCTGCACGGTGACCCCCGGGAGCATCATCGACAGGGTCTGGCCTATACCGCCGGTGTGCTGGTCGCATTCAGCGCGCTTGCCGGCGTCCTGCTGGCGCTACGGGGTGCCGGCGCCAGCGTCGGCTGGGGATTCCAGTTCCACTCACCGCTGTTTGTGCTGCTGCTGGCGTGGCTGATGTTTGTGCTGGGACTGTCGCTCGCCGGCATGCTGCACCTCGGCGTTGGCTTGACGGGTGTCGGTCAGGGCCTGGCCAGCCGCAGCGGCCTGGTGGGCAGCTTCTTCACAGGCGTGCTCGCGACCGTGGTGGCGACGCCCTGCACGGCTCCCTTCATGGGCGCCGCCATGGCCTATGCGCTGGCGCAGCCGGCGGTGGAACTGCTGGCGGTGTTCCTCGCGCTCGGCCTCGGACTGGCGTTGCCTTATCTCGCGCTTGCCTTCTGGCCCGCACTGCAGCGGCGCATGCCGCGACCGGGTCGCTGGATGGATGTGCTCAAGCAGGCGCTGGCCTTCCCGATGTTCGGTGCCGCCATCTGGCTGGTGTGGGTGCTGGCGCAGCAGGCGGGGCCTCAGGGTGTGTTGCTTGCGCTGTCTGGCATGGGGCTGATCGCACTCGCCCTGTGGGCACGAGGCGTCAGTCGCAGCGCGGGACGAAGCGGCCGTTGGGCCGGGGGCCTCACGGCGCTCGCTTCAGTGGCTGCGGCGCTCGCCCTGCTCCCCATGGTGCAGCCGGAAGCCACTCCCAGCGCCGTCGCCTCGGCGTCGGCCGGTGCCAGCAAGGAAGAGCCGTACTCACCGGAACGCCTGGCGGCGCTGCGCGCGCAGGGCAAGCCGGTGTTTGTGAATCTCACGGCCTCGTGGTGCATCACCTGCCTGGTGAATGAGCGGGTGGCGCTGTCGACGCCAGAGGTCAAGACGGCCTTCCAAAGCCAGGGCATCACCTATCTCAAGGGCGACTGGACTCGCCAGGATCCGCGCATCACCGAGTTGCTGGCGCGTCATGGCCGCAGTGGGGTGCCGCTGTATCTGTTCTATCCCGCCGGCCCCGGCGATGAGGCTCAGGTGCTGCCGCAGCTGCTGACGCCCGGCATCGTCACGGCGGCGGTGAGCGGATCTGCCACCTGACAAATCACCTTCCGTTCATTCCGCGCAGACCGCGCCCCACCCAGGAGACTGACCCATGACGCCATTCTTCAAGACCTCCGCCTCGCAAACCAGCGTTGGCCGTCGCAGCCTGCTCGTCAGCGCCGCCTTCGTTGCACTGGCAGGGCATGGCCAGGCGCAGGCACAAGCCCAGATCGATCAGCCCGCGCCGGCGTTTTCGGTCACCGGTGCTGACGGCAAGACGGTGACGCTCGACAGCCTCAAAGGCAAGACGGTGGTGCTGGAGTGGACCAACCACGACTGCCCTTATGTGAAGAAGCACTATGGCAGCGGCAACATCCCGTCGCTGCAGAAGGAAGCCGCCGCCAAGGGCGTGGTCTGGTTGCAGGTGATCTCTTCCGCGCCCGGACAGCAGGGGCATGTTGACGGGCCCACCGCCCTCAAGCTCAATGAACAGCGGGGCGCGGCACCGGCCCAGACGCTGCTGGATCCCACCGGCCAGATGGGCAAGGCCTACGGTGCGCAGACCTCGCCCCACCTGTTCATCATTAACCCGCAGGGGCAGCTGGTCTACAAGGGCGGCATCGACAGCATCGCCACCGCCAAGGTGGAGGACATCGCCAAAGCTGAGCCGTATGTGAAGGTCGCGCTGACCGAACTGGCTGCCGGGAAGAAGGTGTCGCAGGCGAGCACCCGTCCCTACGGTTGCTCCATCAAATACGCCAGCTGAGCACCTCCGACGCTGCAGAAGTCCCGTCTTTGGTGAGTTCTCCCTCATTCACGGTGCTTCCGCGCTGAAACGGCCGACGTCCAGACGCTACAGTTCGCACAAAAGATTCGGGCAGTGCGATGACAGTAGAAGAGCAGGCGTTGGGCGAGGGTCCGGACGCCGGGGCAGGGCCGGGCGACACGGTCCACCTGGGACGTCGGACGGAGGTGATCCGTGCACGCCACACGCCGCTGGGCGGGGTGTGGCTGAAGCTGTTGCGCACCCCCACGCCGTCGGTGACAGATCGGGCTCGCCTGCAACGTGAATTCGACCTGGCCCAGCGCCTGGATCCGCAGCGGATTCTTCGCCCTGCCCGGCTGATTGAACATGCCGGCCGGCCCGGCCTTCTGTTTGACGATCCGACGCTGGAGCACGTCCGGACACTCCGCCAGGCGCTGCGCCCGGACGGGTTGCCGGATCAGGCGGCGACGTCGACGCCTGCCCAGCAGCCGCTGGACCAGGCGGCGGTGCTCCGCATCGCGCTCGACCTCATCGACGCCTTGCAGCATCTGCATGCGCAGGGCCTGATCCATCGCAACCTCGGCCCTGGTCAGGTGCTGCTGCTGCCAGGGGCCGGCGCACAACCCGGACGCGTGCGCCTCGCCGACCTGGGTCTTGCCGCCGAAATCGATCGTGAACGTCCGCTGGTGCAGAAGGCCGAGCTGATCGAAGCCTCGCTCGCCACGCTGGCGCCGGAGTTGACCGGCCGCATGAGCCGCGACGTCGACTACCGCGCGGATCTCTACAGCCTTGGCGCCACCCTGCTGGAGGCGCTGACCGGCGCCCCGCCGTTTCCGATCGACGATCCGGCCTGCGCCGTGCACGCGCACCTCGCCGTGCCGGCGCCGCTGGCCACGACCCGCGACCCGCGTGTGTTCGCCCCGCTGGCCAGCATCCTGGCGCACTGCCTGAACAAGGAACCCGAAGCCCGCTACCAAAGCCATCAGGCGCTGCGAAAGGATTTGCAGCTCTGCCTGGCCGCGTTGCAGCAGGGCCGGGGCCTGCCCGGTTTCCAGCCCGGCCGCGGCGACATTGCCCTGCGATTCCAGGCCAGCGGACGTCTCTACGGGCGTGAGTCGGCCCAGGCCCATCTCTCGCATGCCTTTGAACGCGCCGGTCTTGGGCAGATGCCCGGGGCGGCGCTGGTGACCATCGCCGGCTTCTCGGGCATCGGAAAGACTGCGCTGGTGATGGCGTCCCAGCGCAGCCTGCTCGCCCAGCAAGGCCATTTCGCCGCAGCCAAGGCCAACCAGTATGGACAGGACCCCCCCTACGGCGTGGTGCTGCAACTGCTGGCGCAGCGGGCGACGCAGGTGCTGGCCTTGCCGCCGGCCCGTCAGACCTCCTGGCGTCGACGCCTGCAGGCCTTGCCGGGGCCCAATGCGGCAGTGCTGGCGGGTGCCGTGCCCGAATTGCTGCCGCTGCTGCAACCGGTGCAGCCGCTGCTGGCGGTCGGACCCACCGAGAGCGAGAACCGCTTCCTGCGCAGTGTCAGCCAGGGCTTTGCCGCGCTGGCCGCCGAGGGCGAGCCGCAGACCTTCTTCCTGGACGACTGGCAATGGGCGGATCGCGCGTCCCGGCGTCTGCTGCGCGAGTGTCTGGCGGACCCTGCCCTCACGCACACGCTGTTCATCCTCGCCTACCGGGACAACGAAGTGCGCGCCGGCCATCCGATGGCGCAGGAGCTTCAGGAGTTGCGGCCGCTACTGGGTGAACGCCTGATGCCGCTGCGGCTGGGCCCGTTGACCCTGGACGACACCCGTCAGCTGCTCGCCGACAGCCTGCACCGGCCGGAGGCCACCACGTCCGCCGGGGAACCGAATGCCGCTGCGCATGCCGCTTTGCACGGCGCTGCGCACGCCGCTTCCCAAGGCACGTCGAACGATGCATCCGACGACGGATCCGATGCGGCCGCCCTGCGCGAGCTGGCCCAACTGTGCCAGTCCCGGACAGCGGGGAACCCTTTCTTCCTTCGGCGGTGGATGGAGGATCTCGGTCGACGCGGCCTCTTCCACTTCGACGCCGCGCAACAGCGCTGGACCTTCCTGCTGGACCGCATTGCTGCCACCCGCACCGCTGACAACGTGGTGGCGCTGATGCTGGAGCAGCTGGCGCAGTTGCCGGACGCGACGCAGCAGGCGCTCAGCGTGGCCGCCTTGCTGGGCACCAGCGTGGACCTGGAGAGCCTGGCCACGGCCGCCTCGGTCGACCCGGCCCGCCTGGCCGAAGATCTGCTGCCCGCCTTGCAGGCCCAGTTGCTCGTGCCGGCCAGCAGCCTCTACCGCTTCGGTCCGCAACTGCAGGGGCAGGCCAGCGATCAGGTCCGATACGCCTTCGCCCATGACCGTGTGCAGGAAGCGGCCCTGCAGCGCATTCCGCTGGAGACGCGCGGCATGCTGCAACTGCGCGTGGGACGTCTCCTGAAACGCCGCCATGAGCGGCACGCTTCTGATCAGCCCCTGCCCTACGCGGTGCTGAACCATCTCAACGCCGCACGCATGCTGCTTCGGCCGGATGTGGATGCACTGGAACGGCGGGCCCTGGCTCAGGCCAATATGGCAGCGTCCCGGCGGGCGCTCGAGGCTGCGGCCTTCGAGCCCGCTGCGGACTATGCCGACCTGGCACTCGAGCTGAACCCCGCGCAGGCACTGCACGACGCCTGGCACCCGCATGCGGCCCGCATGGCCTATCTGGCGGGCCGACCCGAGCGCATGGAGTCGCTGCTCGCCGAGGCGCTCGCCGTCTTCACCTCCAACGCACAGCGGGCACGCCTGCTGGAAGTGCGGATGGAGGCGTTTTATGCACAAGGCAGGCTTGCCGACACCGTTGACCTCGGGCTCGAGCTGTTGGCGCTGCTGGGCGCGGTGCTGCCTGGCCTCGATCCCGAACAGCCGCAGGCCGACCTCGCACGCCTGCTGACCTGCCTGCGCGACGAGATCCAGGATCTCGGCATCGACACCCTGGCCGCCCGTCCGCCGATGCAGGACGAAAACCGTCTGCTGCTGATCTCCATCGGCGCCAAGATGACGGCGGCGGCCTACATCGTGCGGCCGGCGCTGCTCCCGCTGCTCACCCTGTTCCAGGTGCGGCTGATGGTCGACCATGGCCACGTGGCGCCGGCGCTGTCGGCCTACTCGGTGCTGGGCCTGATGTGCGCGGAGTTCCTTGGCGACTACCGATTCGCCCACGCGCTGGGTCGGATGACGATGGGGCTGGTGGAACGCTTCGGCTGGGTGCAGGCCTTTGCCCACGCCGGCTTCTCGTTCCATGCGTTCCTGAGCCACTGGGTCGACGGCCTCGCCGCCAGCATGGACGGCCTGATGCAGACGCATCGCAACGGCCTGGAGTTCGGCAACTTCCGCCACGCGGGGCTGGGCCTGTATGTGCACGATGTGCATGCCTTCCTTGCGGGGCAGCCGCTGTCCATGCTGGAGCCGATGCTGGCTGAGCATGTGCAGACCCTGCGGGCGATGCGTCAGCCGGTGGCGCAGGACTATACGCAGGCACTGCTCGGGCTGGTCCGCGCCTTGCGGCAGGTGCCCCTGGACACCGCCGACCTGGCGGATGTGGCCGCCATGGCTCGCACCTATGAGGCCCGTCAGGATCAGACCGGCCTGATGTTCCTGCACGGCTGGCAGGCGGTATGGGCCTGGGTCGGACAAGCACCGGCACCGGCCCTGAAACACGCCCTGGCTGCGCGTGCGCTGTTTGCAGCGGGGCGCGGCATGCATGCGCAATCGCTCTTCCTGTTCATCGCGGCGTGGGCCAGCCAGCAGCTCGCCTTGCAATCGGAGGGGGAGCGTGACCTCGCGCTGGAAACGCAGGCGCTGACCGCGCTCCAACGCTGGAACGAGGCCCATCCGGGCCATCTCAGCGCGCGCATCCACCTGCTGAAGGCGCAGGCCTTGCAGCTGGACGGCGCGCCGGTGAGCGACGTCGACAGGCAGCTGGAGGCCGCGCTGGCTGCAGCACAGGCCCCCGGACAGCCCGCCATGGATCTCGCCGCCGTGCTGCGTGCACAGGCATGCGCCTGGCGTGGACGGGCCCCGGACCGGGCCGCTGCGGCGCAGAAGGCCATGCAGGCCGCGTGGCAGTCGTTCGGCGTCACGGTGGCGGATCCGTCGTGTCCCGCGGAGCGAGCGACAGCCGCCGGTGTCGCCCCCACGACTGGATCGAACGGAGTGGATGGATCGACCGGCGCCGACGCGGCCGCCCTGCCGGTCACGACGGTCGCCCCGCCGTGCGCCAGTGATGCCGGGCCGCCGTCGACGGCCTCCCCGTCACCATCACTTCATCAAGGCGATGCCGCCGATGTCAGCAGCCTGATCAAGGCCGTGCAGGCCATCAACAGCCAGGGGGACCTCCACGGCCTGCTGCGCCGCCTGCTCGAAGTGGTGGCGGAAAACGCGGGTGCCCAGCGCGCCGCCGTGGTGCTGGCAAGCGGCACCACCGGCCCGTCGGCCGTCTTCACCCATTGGATGCTGCAGGCACAGGTCTGCATGAATGGGCCGGTGCCAGTGCATCTGCCGGACCAGATGCCGCTGACCGCCGCCACGGGCCTGCTGCCGGTGTCCCTGATGCAGCAGGTGCTGCACAGCGGACAACGGATCCTGCTCCAGGACGCTGCGGCACAGAGCGCAGACCCCTGGTTCCGTCATGCGCCGTCGTCTGGCCGGTCGGTGCTGATGCTGCCGCTGCTCAAGCAGGGCCAGACGGTCGGTGCGCTCTACCTGGAGAATGGTGCCGTCGCCGGTGTCTTCACCGAAGCGCGGGTGAGTTTTCTGGAACTGCTCTGCGCCAACGTCGTGAACGCCGTCGACAACGCCCGTCTGGTCACTGAGCTGCGAGAGCTCAACACCAGCCTGGAACATCGCGTGGCCCTGCGCACACGCGAACTGGCGGACAGCGAAGAGCGCCTGCGCGCGGTGCTCGACAGCGCGCCAATGCCCATGGTGGTGACCCGCGACCGGGACTCGGTCATCGTTTATGGCAACGGTCCCTCCGCCACCATCGGCAACCATTCCCTGGAAGGGATCGTGGGTCGGCCCGCCACCTCGTTCTACCGGGACCCGGCGGATCGCGAGCGCATCCAGCAGCTGTTCCGTGAGCGCGGCAGCCTGCAGTCGGAAGAGGTCTGCCTGATGTCCGCCGATGGCCGCGAGCTGTGGATGCTGCTGTCGATGGTGCCGGTCATGTACGACGGTGAACCGTCGGTGCTCAGCACGCTGGTGGATTTCACCGATCGCAAGCGGCTCGAAATCGAGCTCAAGCGCCTGGCCACGACCGATGCCCTGACCGGTGCGGTGAACCGTCGCAGCTTCCTGGAGCGGGCAGGTGCCGAGCTCAACCGCAGCCGGCGTTATGGCGCGCCGCTGTCGCTGGTCATGATGGACGTCGACCACTTCAAGCGCATCAACGACACGCTCGGCCATGCCCGCGGGGACGACGCGCTGTGCCGGGTGGTGCAGGTGTGTGGACAGGTGGTGCGCAAGGAAGATGTGCTGGGTCGTCTCGGCGGTGAGGAGTTTGCGCTGCTGCTGCCGCAGACCTCTCTGGAGGAAGCCCATCATCTGGTGGAACGGCTGCGTGAGCACATTGCCAGCAGCCGCATGGATGACGGCCACCCGGGGGCGCCGGCGGTGGTGCTCACCGCCAGTTTCGGGGTGACCAGCATGCGGCCGGACGATCTGTCGGTGGACGATCTGCTGGGCCGCGCCGATGCGGCGCTGTATCGTGCCAAGGCGGCGGGACGCAACCGGGTGGAGCAGGCGGCCTGAGCCTGCGCGCAGCGCTCAAGGGACCAGCTTCGACGGCCGGGCGCGCTCGCGGTAGAACTGCTCCAGCTGCGGGCCGTAGTGGGCCTGGGTGTCCGGCGTCAGCCAGCGCATCAGGCCGCGCCGCAAGGTGGCTGCGCCTTCCGGGCGGCCCAAGGCGCGGTCGATGCCCTTGATGGCGGACCAGCCCCACGGCGTGCGGGGGCAGGCGATTCCGGCCATCACCAGGTCGCTGGCACCGCGGATCGGCACCGTGGTCAGATCCTTGGGCTCGCCCATCATCAGCAGCGCCATGTCGGAATCGATGGAATAGTCCGCCCGGTCGAGGCTGACCATCTGCAGCAACCGGCCGCCGAAGTCCCGCGGGGAATACAGGCTCACAGCCGGATTGGACGGCCGGTGCGCAAGCATGTCGTCGATGGCAGAGCCGTAGCTGCGACCATCCACCAGCGCGCCCCGCATCGATTCATCCGCCAGCAATTGGGGAAGCAACACCTCGCCCTGCGGGGTTCGCGGCAGGCGGGAGAGGCGGTCTCGTCGCACCACCAGCTGCGGCGGGGGGGTGAGCTGGGTGTTGGTGAAGTAGGCGATCTTTTCGCGGTCGGGCGTTCTCACCACATTGGCGCGGCAGACTTGCTGACCTTCTTCCAGCATCTGCCAGCTGCGCTTGGCATTGGCCACCAGCACCGTATGTTTCACCCCCGGCCACCAGACCGAGAGATAGCTCACGAGCCGGTCGGTCACGCCATTGACGCCCGGGTTCACCGAGGTGCTGTTGTCGGAGGTGAGCCAGGTGATGCGCTCGATGGTGACGGGCGCGGGTGGGGCAATGGTGCCGGCTGCGACGGATGGAGAGGTCCCCGGCGGCGCGGTCGGCGGTGACGGAGAAGCGGAAGCAGACGTAGCCGTGCCGCGGGCGCCCGGCGCCGGTTGTGCCCAGCCCAGGTTCGGGCTGGCCAGCCCGACAGCGGCCGTGATCAGCAGTGCCAACGTCAGCTGGCGGGCCGGCACCCGTACAGGTGCCCCCGGTCCGCTGCCGGAGCGCGCCACGTCGCGACGCTCCACGCCCCCCGCCAAAATGACAACGTTTTCCACGGCCGACAGCATAGCGTCTGACCTCAGCACGGAGGCTTGACGCGAAGGCCCGAGTCGGGGGGAACGTTGCGGCGCGGTCACTCTGTTACGAGCTGTGTGTGGGACAGGAAACGAAGTCAGGAAGTCGAGAGCGACCAGCCCGGATTGTCGCGCACGAAAGTGGGATGTGGCCGATGGCTGCGGTATTGCCCCCGGTTTGAGGTCTACAAGAAAAAAGGCCCCGCCGGGCCATGACGGCCGGACGGGGCTGCTCTGAGAGCAAGCGGTCTGGATGGTGTCGGTCCGGTATTGCCGGACGTCGACCGACCGAGGAGACAACAGGAGGGCGCCCTCACACGCAGGCGCCGGCATTCACAGGGGGCGCGGGTGCCCCGACATTCAGCGTGCCAGATTGATCTGGTCGAAGACGCCGCCGTCATCAAAGTGGGTCTTCTGGGCATTGCGCCAGCCCCCGAAGACTTCGTCGATCGTCACCAGCTTCACGGGCGCAAATTGCTTGTCGTACTTTGCAGCGATCTTCGGGTCGCGCGGGCGGTAGTAGTTCTTCGCCGCAATCTCCTGGCCTTCCGGCGAATACAGGTATTGCAGGTAGGCTTCCGCCACCTTGCGGGTGCCCTTCTTGTCGACGTTCTTGTCAACCACTGACACCGGTGGCTCCGCCAGGATGGACAGGCTTGGTGTCACGATCTGGAACTTGTCCGGCCCCAGTTCCTTGACGGCCAGATAGGCTTCGTTTTCCCAGGCGATCAGCACGTCACCGATGCCGCGCTCCACAAAAGTGGTGGTGGCACCGCGTGCGCCGGAATCCAGCACCTTGGTGTTGCCATAGATCCGCTTCACAAAAGCCTTGGCCGATTCGGCATTACCGCCCGGCTGCTTCAGGGCATAGGCCCAGGCCGCCAGGTAATTCCAGCGAGCGCCGCCAGACGTCTTCGGATTCGGCGTGATCACGTCAATGCCGCTGCGGGCCAGATCCGGCCAGTCGTTGATGTGCTTGGGATTGCCCTTGCGCACCAAAAAGACAATGGTCGAGGTGTAGGGCGATGCATTGCTGGGCAGGCGCTTCTGCCAGTCGGCGGGCAGCAGCTTGCCGTGGTCGTACAGCGCGTCGATGTCATAGGCCAGGGCCAGTGTCACCACATCCGCATCCAGTCCATCGATGACCGAACGCGCCTGCTTGCCGGATCCCCCATGGGAATTCTTGATCGTCACCGTTTCGCCGGTCTTGGCCTTCCAGTACTTGGCAAAGGATGCATTGAACGACTGATACAACTCGCGGGTCGGGTCATACGACACGTTCAGCAAGGTCACCTGGGCGTGGGCCAGAGCGGCACTGCCCAGCAAGGTGGCGGCGGTCAGCAGCGAGACGGAGCGGCGAAGGAGGTTCACGGTCGGCAGCAGGGTTGGGTGGGGAGGCTTGACTCTAGAGAGGTCCGTTCACCAAGGGAACGAAGAAGATCTGCTTTGCTTTGCAAGGAGCCGTCAATGGAGACGGGTTCGCCGCGTCAATCCGATCCGCCTGGATGTTGCCGGGCCTGCTCGACCAGATCCCGCGTCAGCGGCGGGGCGAAGGTCTCGATGAAGGCATAGACGTAATCCCGCAGATAGGCATCCCGCCGCACCGCCAGGCGGGTCAGGTTGTCGGCAAAGAGATGCCGGGCATCAATGGCGCGCAACAGGCGGTCACGTTCCTCGTCATAAGCAATGGCGGCCACGATGCCCACACCCATGCCCAGTTCCACATAGGTCTTGATGACGTCGGCATCCATCGCCACCAGCACCACATTCAGGTCGACCCCGGCGGCGGCAAAGGCCTGGTCGATATGTCCGCGGCCGGTGTAGCCGCTTTCGTAGGTGATGATGGGATGTCGCCCCAGTTGCTCCAGCGTCAGCGGACGGCCCGACGCCGCCTCCTGCGCCAGCGGATGGTCATGCGGCACCAGCACCGTGTGGGTCCAGCGGTAGCAGGGCAGGGTCAGCAATTCCGGGTGTTCGGTCAGGGCCTCGGTGGCGATGCCAATATCCGCTTCTCCCTCCAGCAGCAGACGCGCCACCTGCTGCGGTGTGCCCTGCTGGAATTGAAGGCTCACTTCCGGATGGGACTGCCGGAAATCCCTCACCGCCGGAGGCAGGGCATAACGCGCCTGGCTGTGGGTGGCGGCAATGCGCAGGTGACCGCTGTCCGCGCGGGCGAAGTCCTCGCCGGCGCGCCGCAGGTTTTCCGCTTCCCTTAGCAATCGCTCCACGATGGGCATCACATTGCGGCCCGGCTCGGTCAATCCAGTCAGGCGCTTGCCCGAACGAATGAAGATGTCAATGCCCAATTCGTCCTCCAATTCGCGGATCTGACGGCTGACCCCCGGCTGCGAGGTATGCAGCGCCTGCGCGACTTCAGTCAGATTGAAGCCGCGGCGCTGGGCTTCCCGAACGGAACGCAATTGCTGGAAGTTCATCGTCAATTCAATGGAGAGATGGAGGGAAACGGCAGATCATTATTCGCTTTCCACTCCTGGCGTGTCCTCCAACAAATCTCGATAAGCTTTTCGCAAATGCACCGAAGCGCTTATGCTGCATTCAACGAGGACACCATGAGACTGCTCGCCATCCCGTGGATTCGAAGGGTCACCGCCATGGCCATGCTGGGTGTGGCCACCCAGGGAGTGCATTGCGCCACCAAAGATGCGGCGGGCGCGGGTGCGGCGGTGATTGCAGGAACCGATGCAAATACCAACAGCCCCGCCAATGCAATCTCCACGGCGTCCGTCACTCCCGCGCCGGTGGATCGCATCACCTGGCTGATGCCGCAGATCGATGCCACGCCCGCCTCCGGCAACAGCGGCACCGCTCCTCGTCGAGTGCTGACGCAGACCACGGCCGATCTGCTCATCTCCAACTGGGGCGGCACGACGCAGCATGAACTTGTGATGGCCAACATCAAGCGCAGCCTGCGCATGCTGCAATCGGCAGAGCCAGCCTGCATGCTGGGCCTGCTGCACACACCCGACCGAGACGCACTGGCATGGTTTGCCGATACGCATCTGACACCGCCGCATCAATTCGTTGTGCGTGCGTCGATGCTCGACAAGGTGCCACGCAATGCGGCCGGGGAAGTGCGACTCGAGCGGGTCTGGACCGAGCGCGTCCTGCGCGGCGCTCTGGTCCAGGGGCGCAGTTATGGTCCGGGCCTCGACGACATGTTTCGGCATCTGCCCACCTCGGCCCTCACCAGCTACGTCACGCCCGACGTGGGCGGCAATCTGCTGGCCATGGTTGGACTGGGGCGCGCTGACTACACGCTCGAATACGACTTCATCGTCACCGACCATCTGGGGGTCGGAGGCTCTGCTGCGGAGCTGGTGACGCTCCCGATCGAAGGCCATTCCGACCCGATCGTCTCGGGGGTGGCTTGTCCAAAAACCGAGTGGGGCCGTCAGGTCGCGATGAGGGCGAATGAAGTGCTGGCCATGCCGTCATCCCGGCGTCTGCTGAAGGAGGAACTTCTGAGCCGCCTCACACCGAATGCGCGGGCCCGGTATGGCAGCCGCATCGAGGCGTTTTATGCGCGTCCGATGCCGATGATGGCAGCCGGCACCGCTGCAGCACCGGCGATGCCTCCCGCGGCCAGCGGCGCTGCGGGGCGTGATCGCGTCAGCCCTCGATCTCCATCGCCGCCTTCACCCGTTCCTCGGTGAGGCTGTCCACGCATTCCTGCAGGAACCGGTAGGCAAATCCGCGCAGGTAATGACCGCGCTTGAGGGCAATGCGGGTGGTGTTGACCGGGAACAGATGGCTGGCATCCAGGCGCTGCAGGCCAGCATCGCGATTCGGCTCGAAGGCCATGGCCGCGATGATGCCCACACCCAGGCCCACCTGCACGTAGGTCTTGATGACATCGGCATCGAGGGCCGACATCACGATGTCCGGGGCCAGGCCTGCCTGCGCAAAACTCGCATCGATACGGGCGCGGCCGGTGTAGCCCTCGTGATAGGTGATCAGCGGCTGCTCGGCCAGTGCTTCAAGGGTCACCGGCTGCCGGGCCAGCGGATGGCCTTCTGGCACCACCACCGCGTGGTGCCACTCATAAAACGGGAAGGTGACAAACGCATCGTCCCGGCCGAGGGCCTCGGTCGCGATGCCGACATCCGCCTCTCCACTCTGCAGCAGCGACACGATTTCCGCGGGGCTGCCCTGATGCAACACCAGATGCACCCGTGGATAGGCCGCCTTGAATCTGGCCACCACCTGCGGCAGCGCATAACGCGCCTGCGTGTGGGTGGTGGCGATGGTGAGCTGACCCTGGTCCGCGCTGGAGAACTGCTGCGCCAGACGTTTGATGTTGCGTAGGTCCTGCAGCATCCGGTCGGCCACCTGCGCGACTTCCTTGCCGGGCTCGGTCAGCCCGAGCAGCCGCTTGCCGCGGCGCTGGAACAGCTCCACGCCCAGCTCATCCTCCAGGTCCTTGATGTGCTTGCTGACCCCGGACTGCGACGTGAACAGCGCCGCGGCCACTTCGGTCAGATTGAAATTTTGCTGCACCGCTTCGCGGACGATGCGCAACTGCTGGAGGTTCATGGGCGCCGCGACAGCCTCAGGCGGCCTGGGTCAGGCCGAAGACACTCAGGCGCGAGGCCTGCAGGCGCACCTGCTGGCCGCTGGACAAGGCCAGCGCTTCCGCCTGCTCGCGACTGAGTTCCGCTTCCAGATGCTCGCCCTGCGGGCCGCGCAGTTCCACCCGCGCCGCCGCGCCGAAGCTCAGCACCCGCTCGACGGTGGCCGGCAGGCCGGGCGCGTCGGTCTGGGGAATGATGATCAGCTCGTGCGGGCGGGCGTAGGCTTGCACCTGACCTTGCGGATCGTGGGCGGCACTGGTCAGCCCCTGGGCCAGCAGCTGGTCGCCCACCCGCAGCGTGCCGCCTTCAGAGCGGCCTTCGAAGCGGTTGACCGCCCCCAGGAAGCCATAGACAAACGGCGTCGCCGGATGTTCGTAGACTTCCACCGGCGCGCCCACCTGCTCCACCCGGCCATGGTCCATCAGCACCACCCGGTCCGCCACTTCCAGGGCTTCTTCCTGGTCGTGGGTGACGAAGATGCTGGTGATGTGCAGCTCGTCATGCAGACGGCGCAGCCAGCGGCGCAGTTCCTTGCGCACCTTGGCGTCCAGGGCGCCAAACGGCTCGTCCAGCAGCAGCACACGCGGCTCCACCGCCAGGGCGCGTGCCAGGGCGATCCGCTGACGTTGGCCGCCGGAGAGTTGCGGCGGATAACGGTCGGCCAGCCAGTCCAGCTGCACCAGTTGCAGCAGCTCATGGACCTTGCGCTTGATCTCCGATTCCGGCGGACGCTGCTTGCGCGGCTTGACCCGCAAGCCGAAAGCCACGTTGTCGAATACCGTCATGTGCCGGAACAGCGCGTAGTGCTGGAACACGAAGCCGACCTCCCGCTCGCGGACATGCGTGTCCGAGGCGTCCCGGCCGTCCAGCAGCACCTGGCCGCGGTCGGCCGTTTCCAGGCCGGCGATGATGCGCAGCAGCGTCGTCTTGCCGCAGCCCGAGGGGCCCAGCAGCGCGGTCAGCTCGCCGGTGGGGAAGTCCAGGCTGACATCGCCCAGCGCGGTGAAGCTGCCGAACGACTTGTGAATGTTGCGGACTTGAATGCTCATGGGGATCTTTCTTCGGCGTGCCGCTCAGTCAACGACCACGGCGCGCGAGGCACGCCACTCAACGAATTGCTTGAGCACCAGGGTGCCGACGGCCAGCAGGGCCAGCAGGGAAGCGACCGCAAAGGCGGCGGCGAACTGGTACTCGTTGTAGAGGATTTCCACCTGCAGCGGCAGGGTGTTGGTCTGGCCGCGGACATGGCCCGACACCACCGACACCGCCCCGAATTCCCCGAAAGCACGCGCATTGCAGAGGATCACCCCGTACAGCAGGCCCCACTTGATGTTGGGCAGGGTCACATGCCAGAAGGTGCGGAAGCCGGAAGCACCGAGCACCGTGGCGGCCTCTTCTTCATCGCGGCCCTGGGCCTGCATCAGCGGAATCAGCTCGCGGGCCACAAACGGGAAGGTCACGAAGACGGTGGCCAGCACGATGCCCGGCACGGCGAAGATGATGCGGATGTCGTGTTCCTGCAGCCACGGACCGAACCAGCCCTGGGCGCCGAAGATCAGCACGTAGATCAGGCCGGCCACGACGGGGGACACCGAGAACGGCAGGTCGATCAGGGTGATCAGCAGCTGCTTGCCGCGGAAGTCGTGTTTGGTGATGGCCCAGGCGGCGCACACGCCGAACACCAGGTTCAGCGGCACCGAGATGACGGCGGCGAGCAGGGTGAGCTTGACGGCCGAGACGGTGTCCGGCTCGACCAGGGAGGCTGCATAGGCGTCCCAGCCCTTGCGCAGGGCTTCGGTGAACACGGCGATCAGCGGCATCAGCAGGAACAAGGCGAAGAAGCCCAGTCCCAGCGTCAGCAGCGTGTAGCGCACCCAGCGGGCTTCGCGGGTGGCGGGGTTGCCCTGATAGTGGCCAGCGCTGCGAGCGCGGCCCAGGGTGGCGGCAGATCCGGCCATCTCAGCGCTTTCCGTCCAGTCCGTTGCGGCGCACGCTCCAGGCCTGCAGGCCGTTGATGGCCAGCAGCAGCGTGAACGAGAACACCAGCATCACGACGGCGATGGCGGTGGCGCCCACGTAGTCGTACTGCTCCAGCTTGGTGATGATCATCAGCGGCGTGATTTCGCTGACCATCGGCATGTTGCCAGCGATGAAGATGACGGAGCCGTACTCGCCCACGGCGCGGGCGAAGGACAGGGCAAAGCCGGTCAGCAGGGCCGGGGTGAGCATCGGCAGCACCACCAGGCGGAAGGCCTGCCAGCGATGGGCGCCGAGTGAGGCAGCGGCTTCTTCCAGTTCGGTATCCAGGTCTTCCAGCACCGGCTGCACCGTGCGCACCACAAAGGGCAGGCCGATGAAGATCAGCGCCACCAGCACGCCCAGCGGCGTGAACGCGACCTTGATGCCGAGCGGTTCCAGCTGGCTGCCCAGCCAGCCGTTGGGGGCGTAGAGCGCGGTCAGTGCAATGCCGGCGACGGCGGTCGGCAGGGCGAAGGGCAGGTCGATGAGGGCATCCACCAGCTTCTTGCCGAAGAAGTCATAACGCACCAGCGACCAGGCCAGGATGAAGCCGAAGACCACATTGATGGCGGCGGCCAGCAGGGCGGCGCCGAAACTCAGGCGGTAGGAGGCCAGCACCCGGGGCGAGGTGGCGGCGGCCCAGAAGGCCTCGGCGCCATGGCCGGCGGACTTCAGGAACACCGCGCACAGCGGGATCAGCACCAGCAGCGAGAGGTAGAAGAGGGTGAAGCCCAGGGTCGGGGCGAAGCCGGGCAGCACGCGGCGACGCTTGCGGGCGGGCGCCGGTGCGGCCGACGCCGGGGACAGGACGGCGGTGGTCATGACGGGGACTTCAGCGCTTCAGCGAGCCCATGATCTGGTCGTACTGACCGCCGTCGACGAAGTGGGTCTTGTAGACCTTGCTCCAGCCGCCCAGGGTCTGGTCCACGCCGAACAGCTTGATCGGCGCGAAGCGCTGCGCGTGCCTCTTGAACACGGCGGGGTCGCGGGGGCGGAAGTTGTTCTGGGCGATGATTTCCTGGGCTTCGGGGGTCCACAGGAAGTCCAGATAGGCCTTGGCCAGGGCGGCGGAGCCCTTCTTGTTCACCACCTTGTCGACCACGGCCACGGGGGCGTCGGCTTCGATCGAGATGCTGGGGTAGACGACCTCGAACTGGCCCTTGCCGAATTCGTTCTCGATGAGTTCCGCTTCGGATTCGAAGGTCAGGAGCACGTCGCCGATGCCGCGTTGGGTGAAGGTGGTGGTGGCGCCGCGGCCGCCGCCGTCCAGCACGGGGACGTTGGTGAGGATGCGGGTCAGCAGGTCTTTGGCCTGGGCGTCGGTGCCGCCTTTGGCGATGACGCTGCCCCAGGCGGCCAGGTAGCCGTAGCGGCCGTTGCCGGTGACTTTGGGATTGGGGATGATGACCTGGACGCCGGGGCGGGCGAGGTCATTCCAGTCCTTGATCTGTTTCGGGTTGCCTTTGCGGACCAGGAACAGCATGGTGGAGCTGTAGGGGGCGGCGGCGTTGGGGAAGCGCTGGCGCCAGTCGGCGCTGGTCAGGCCCTTCTCGGCGAGGGTGTCGACGTCGGTGGCCTGGTTCATCGTGACCACATCGGCTTCGAGGCCGCCGATGACCGAGCCGATCTGTTTGGAGGAGCCGCCGTGGGACTGGTTGATGGTGACGGTCTGGCCGGTTTTTGTCTTCCAGTGGGCGACGAAGGCGGGGTTGATCTGTTTGTAGAGTTCGCGGGCCACGTCGTAGGACACGTTCAGCAGTGTCGCGGGGGCGGCGGACTGTGCCAGCGCCGGGGTCCAGGCCTGGGCGCCGAGCAGCGGCAGCGCGGCGGCCAGCATGAGGATCTGGCGGCGGGGCTGGGAGGTCTTGGCGGCGGACGGGGCCGAGGCAGCGCGGACGGAAGGTGTGGACATGGCGAAATCGTGGCAATCGACTGTGAGTCGGACCACATAGCTTGCCGCACACCGCTTATTCTCTAAACGACTCTTTCCTTATTTCAATATAACTGGGCCCCCCAGTCGCTTCGCTCCTGCCCCCAGGGGGCGCCAGCCGGTGGCCTGGCAAAGCCAGTTCCACGGCTGTGGCTGGATGGGCCCCTCAGTCGCTGCGCTCCTGCCCCCGGGACGCGCCAGTCTGCGGCCTGGCAGAGCCAGTTCCGCGGCTGAGGCTTGGGGGCGCTCCCGCTGCGCGGGGCGGGGGTGGCTAAATCGTTGAATTCCGCAGGATCGTGAGGCATCGCGGGTGCCTCCCCCAGGCTCCCGGGGTGCCGTCACGTCCTGGGACTCACCATGCAATTCCGGTTGTGCCGGTGGGGCCTCCATGGAAAGAACCCGTGCTCACAGTGTTGGCCAGTCGCTCCCGCAACGCCAATCACCATTTCATCCAAGCTCCTGCTTCCACCGCATAACGCCATCCGCCCCAGCCTGGCGCAGCCCCGGCGCCCCTCAAGCTACAGCCGTGGAACCGGCTCTGCCGGGACACCGGCTGGCGCCCCTGGGGTAGGAACGGTTGCAACTGACGGGCTCGCTCCACCAGCCGGGCGCAGCCCCGGCGCCCCTCAAGCTACAGCCGTGGAACTGGCTTTGCCAGGCCGCAGGCTGGCGCCCCTTGGGGGCAGGAGCGTTAGCGACTGGGGGGCCCATCCAACCACAGCCGTGGAACTGGCTTTGCCAGGCCGCAGGCTGGCGCCCCTTGGGGGCAGGAGCGTTAGCGACTGGGGGGCCTCATTCCTTCCAGTAGTGGGTGAGCCAGGGCGTGGGGCGGACGTAGCGGGTGAGATGGCGCCAGCGGTTGGTCACGCCCTTGCCAAACGTGCCCTTGAAATGCTCCCACGGCGTCTCGTGTGCAGGCTCCTGCTGCGTCCAACGGCCCACCAGCACGTCGCTGGGGTTCGGCCCGCCCGGGAACGTCACAATCTTCGCGCCCTTGGGCAGCTTGGCCGACTTGAAATAACGCAGCGGGAACGGCGGCAGGCAGTGCAGACGGAAATGCCGCGTCCACGTCGGCGGCCAGAACTTGATGCCGCCTGGCACCGACGCCGTCACAAAATGCTGCTCAAACCCATGGCGATCCGCCACGCCCTGCGGGTCCGCACGGAACTGCTCAATGATGTGCGGGTACTTGCCCACCGGGAACCGGAACACCGACGTCTGCCCCAGCTTCTGCATCGGCTTGGCCCAGTTGCGCGCCAGCACCACATCGTCCGGACTGCCGTGCGTGAAGTAGCCGTCAATGTTGTCCACGATCACCGAATCCAGATCAATGAACAGCACCGGCCCCGACAAACCCGTCGTCGGCCCCAGGTCCGATCCCCACATCACCAGCTTGCGCCACTTGCCCATCGACTTCTTGGGCCACTCGCATCCCAGCTCCGGCAGGTCGTAGGCATCCACCTCCGGACGGATGCCTTCCTTGTTGTCGGTCAGGCACACCAGACGGAAGTCACCCGTGACATGGCGACGCAGCATCCCATACAGACGGTTCACATAGTCCGCCCCGTAGGCCGTGCCCCACTTCACGCAGATGACTTGCTTCATTCCCATTCACTCCCCGGACGGACTCCCGCCCCTGATAAATCAAACACCTCAGGGACCCGGACTGTCGCCCGTCTCTCTCATTCGCGTAGATAAGGGAAGGAGTGGATCCGCAGAACTCGCAGCAGCTGCGAGGGCGACACCATAGCAGAACCGGCCTAACCTCGAAAATCGTGCAAGTACATGCATCCTTATTCGTTGGCGACCGATCGGACGCTTCCTAGAGTCGGCCTCCATGACTGCCACCGCCTCCCCCTCCCCGGTCGCCTCCCTGCCCTTGTCCGCCTCGCCGACCCTGTCGGCCACGGCCGCCCAACGCCCATCCGCCCGCAGCAGCCGTTTCGAGATCCGCCCCTTTGACGGCCCGCTGGGCGCCGAAGTGCTGGGCCTGGACCTCGACCTGCCGGTCGACGCGGCCACCTTCGCCCAGCTGCACCGCGCCCATCTGGACCACCATGTCCTGGTCTTCCGCGACCAGCGCATCACCCCGGCCGCCCACGTCGCCTTCAGCCGCCGCTGGGGACCTCTGGAGATCCACGTGCTGCGCAACTTCCAGCTGCCCGACCATCCGGAGATCCTGCAGGTCTCCAATGTGCGGGACGCCAACGGCCAGCCGCGCGGACTGGGCGATGCCGGTGTGTTCTGGCATTCCGACCTGTCCTATAAGGAAAAGCCCAGCCTCGGCTCACTGCTCCATGCCCAGGAATTGCCGGCCGAGGGCGGCGACACCCTGTTTGCCAACCAGCATCTGGCCTACCAGGAGCTGCCGCAGGCGCTCAAGGATGCCGTGCGCGGTCTGCGCGCAGAGCACAGCTATCTCGCCCGTTATGAGGAACTGCGCGCCCGCAACCCCTGGCGTCCGGCGCTGACCGAGGCGCAGATCGCCGAGGTGCGGCCTGCGGTGCATCCGGTGGTCCGCATCCATCCGGAGACCGGCCGCCCCGGCCTCTTTGTCAGCGAGCACTTCACCACCCGCATCGTCGGGATCCCGGAAGACGAAAGTCGCGATCTGCTCCAGCAACTGTATGCCCTGAGCACCCGGGACGCGCTGGTCTACCGCCACCGCTGGCAGCCGCACGACCTGGTGTTCTGGGACAACCGCTCGGTGATGCATCTGGCTACCGGCTGCCCGGAGCATCTGCGCCGCCATCTGCATCGCACCACCATCGAGGGGACGGCGGTGATCGGCTGAACGCTGAGGCGTCCAAGCTGACCGCGTCGCCGTGGCCGGTGCCGCCGCCGTGATCGCGCTGGCCTCGTCGCCTGCGGTCGCCACCCCTGCTGTTGACGCTTCACCGCTGCCTCTCCACGCAGGCCCATGACGTTCTGAAGGTTCTCCCATGAAAAAGATCCTCGCCGCCGCCCTGGCCGCCACCCTTGGCCTGAGCGCCCTGCCCACCCACGCCGAAGGCCAGCTGCGCATCGCCGAGCAGTTCGGCATCGTCTACCTGCTGCTGAATGTCGCGCAGGACCAGAAACTCATCGAAAAACACGGCAAGTCGGAAGGCGTGGACATCCGCGTGCAATCGGTGCAGCTGTCCGGCGGGCCGGCCATCAACGAAGCCCTGCTGTCTGGCAGCATCGATGTGGCCGGCGCCGGCGTCGGACCGCTGCTGACGCTCTGGGACAAGACCCGGGGCCGCCAGAACGTGCGCGGCATCGCGTCGCTGGGCAACTTTCCCTACTACCTCACCAGCAGCAACCCGGCGGTGCGCACCATCGCCGACTTCAGCGACAAGGACCGCATCGCCCTGCCCGCCGTCGGCGTGTCGGTGCAGTCCCGCATCCTGCAGCTGGCTTCCGCCCGCCAATGGGGGGACAGCCAGTTCAACCGTCTCGACCGCCTGCAGGTGGCACTGCCCCATCCGGACGCGACCGCCGCGCTGATCAAGGGCGGTACCGAAATCAATGCCCACTTCGGCAATCCGCCGTTTCAGGAGCAGGGTCTGGCCGGCAACCCGGCGGTGCATGTGGTGCTGAGCAGCTATGACGTCCTGGGCGGACCGGCCTCCGCCACGGTGCTCTACACGACCGAAAAATTCCGCAAGGAAAATCCCAAGACCTACAGGGCATTCGTCGCCGCACTGGCCGAAGCGGCCGAGTTCGTCACCCGCCATCCCGAGCAGGCCGCGGAGATCTACCAGCGCAACGAAGGCTCCAAAGTCCCGCGCGATCTGCTGCTCAAAGTCATCCGCAATCCGGAGGTGCAGTTCAAGATCGCGCCGCAGAACACCCTGGCGCTGGCCGAGTTCATGCACCGCGTGGGCGCCATCAAAAACAAGCCGACGTCGGTGAAGGACTACTTCTTCGACGACCCGCACAACGCGTCGGGCAGCTGAAGGAGGCGATGATGAGCGCACGTCCTGACGTGGTGGAGCGATGGTCTGGCGTCAATGCCGGACAGGACGAGGCTAGACGGCTGCGCCTGGCGGGCCACGCGGGGGACCCTGCGGAAGTAGCCGATGCGGATGCCGTGTCCGGAACCCCGCTGAAGTTTCGCGTCGCACGCCGCGCTCCCAGTCGCCCCCATCTCCAGCCACGCGCTGTGGGGGAAGCCGTGAATGCAGTCGCGGCTGCGGCTGCGGCGGTTGCAGAGGTGGATGCGCCCCCGCATGCCGCCACGCACCAGCCTCGCCTGCGTGTGGACAACGTGAGCCTGGACTATCGCGTCGACCGCCGCAGCATCCGGGCGACGCATCAGGTGGCTTTTGATGTCATGCCGGGCGAGCGTTTCGTGCTGCTGGGCGCATCCGGCTGCGGCAAGTCGTCCTTGCTCAAGGCGGTCGGCGGTTTCCTGCCAGCCTCCGAAGGCCGGATCCTGCTCGATGGTCAGCCCATCTCCGGCCCGGGCCCGGATCGCATGGCCGTGTTCCAGGAATTCGATCAGCTGCCGCCCTGGAAGACGGTGCTGGACAACGTCGCCTTTCCGCTCACCGCGTCGCGCAAGCTCGACGTCGCAGGCGCCCGCCTCCACGCCCAGGACTGGCTCGCACGCGTAGGCCTGGCGGGCTTTGCTGGGGCGTTTCCGCACCAGCTCTCGGGCGGTATGAAGCAGCGGGTGGCCATTGCCCGTGCGCTGGCGATGTCGCCGCGCATGCTGCTGATGGACGAGCCGTTCGCCGCCCTGGACGCCCTCACCCGACGCCGCATGCAGGAAGAGCTGCTGGCGCTATGGGAGCAGGAGCGTTTCACCCTTCTGTTCGTCACCCACTCGATCGAAGAGGCCTTGCATGTCGGCCATCGCATCCTCGTGCTGTCGCCCCATCCGGGCCGCGTGCGTGCCGAGTTCAATGCCCAGGGCCTGGATGGCGCGCAGCGGCTCGCGCTGGGGCAACGGATCGAACAGCTGCTGCTGGAAACCTGATGAGTCTGATGGCCCCTGTCCGTCGCCCTGACCGGTTGCTGGATCCGCAGCCCTACGTTCCGACCACCGCCCAGCCCGTGCCGCTCTGGCAGCGGCTCGCCGAGGCCAGCGGTTGGCGGCAGGCTTTGCTGCTGGTGTTGCTGGCCGGTCTGTGGGAGGTGGCAGCCCGCCTTGCTGACAACGACCTGCTGTTGCCCCCCTGCTCCGCCGCCGCCCGGGCGCTCGTGACCGACCTCGCCAGCGGCGAGCTGCTGATGCGCGCCGGCGTGTCGCTGCAATTGCTGCTTCAGGGATACGGGCTGGGCGTGGTGCTCGCCCTGGGCCTCACGGCACTGGCCACTGCCACCCGCTGGGGTCGGGACCTGCTGGCCAGCCTCACCGCCATGTTCAATCCGCTGCCGGCCATCGCCCTGCTGCCGCTGGCCCTGCTGTGGTTTGGCCTCGGCGCCCGCAGCCTCGTTTTCGTGCTGGTGCATGCGGTGCTCTGGCCGCTGGCGCTGGCGGCCAGTGCGGGCGTCTCCGCCGTGCCGGAAACGCTGCGCATGGCAGGGCGCAACTACGGCCTGACGGGGCCGCGCTTCGTTGCGCAGATCCTGCTGCCGGCGGCGCTGCCGTCCATCCTCTCCGGGCTGCGGGTCGCCTGGGCCTTTGCCTGGCGCACGCTGATCGCGGCGGAACTCTTCTTCGGCGCCTCGTCGGGTCAGGGGGGATTGGGCTGGTACATCTTTCAGAACCGCAATGAACTGATGACGGACCATGTCTTCGCAGGCCTGGCCCTGGTCATCCTCATCGGCTGGCTGGTGGAGCGGCTGGTCTTCAGCACCATCGAACGCTGGACGGTGCGACGCTGGGGCATGCAGCGCTGAGGTCTGTCGGCTGCCGCTCCGAGGCGAGCCGTTTGCCCCTCGCCGCCGTCAGGGGACTGCGCCTTATGCAGTGCCGGTGTAAGCTGCTGCGTGAACCGCAGTTGGTGGGCGCTGTCCATCCAGGCTAGGCTGCCCGGTTTTGCCCGCGCACCGCGCTACCCGCGCGGCGGCGACGAGGGCGATGTCCCCCAGATCCCATCAGGATTCAAGGAGCTTGCATGACCGCCATCGACACGGCCGCCCCCCGCAGGGCCGCTGATCCGTCTTCCCCTTCTTCTGCTGCCCAAGGCTCCGCGCGCGGCGGCGCGGCCTCCGCGATGCATGCGCCGCACGCCCGCCCGGCGGTGCTGGACCTGATCGGCAACACGCCGCTGGTCCCTGTGCGACGTCTGGACACCGGCCCCTGCGAGCTCTTCCTCAAGCTGGAATCCCAGAACCCCGGCGGCTCGATCAAGGACCGCATCGGTCTTTCGATGATCGAAGCCGCCGAGCGCGATGGCCTGCTCCCCCCCGGCGGCACGGTGGTGGAAGCCACCGCGGGCAACACCGGTCTGGGCCTGGCGCTGGTCGCCCGCGCCAAGGGCTATCGCGTGGTGCTGGTGGTGCCAGACAAGATGTCCGCCGAAAAAGTGCTGCAGCTCAAGGCGCTCGGCGCCGAAGTGCACATGACCCGATCCGATGTGGGCAAGGGTCACCCGGACTACTACCAGGACCGCGCCGCGCGCCTGGTGCAGGACATTCCCGGCGCCTGGTATGCCGACCAGTTCAACAATCCGGCCAATCCGCTGGCGCATGAGACCACCACCGGTCCGGAGATCTGGCAGCAGACGGGGCATCGCATCGATGCGCTGGTCTGCGGCGTCGGCTCGGGCGGCACGATGACCGGCCTCTCCCGCTTCTTCGCCAAGGTGCGACCGGGCCTGGACCTGGTGCTGGCCGACCCCGAGGGCTCGGTGCTGAAGGACTATGTGGAAACCGGCCACTACGGCGAGGCCGGCTCCTGGGCGGTGGAGGGCATCGGGGAGGACTTCATCCCGCCGATCGCCGATCTCAGCGGCGTGCGGCATGCCTATGCCGTCAGCGACACCGAAAGCTTCGCCACCGCCCGGGAGCTCTACCGCGCCGAAGGCATCCTGGCCGGCTCATCCAGCGGCACCCTGCTGGCCGCCGCGCTGCGCTACTGCCGCGCGCAGACCACGCCGCGCCGGGTGGTCACCTTCGTCTGCGACACCGGCACCCGCTACCTCTCCAAGGTCTACAACGACCCGTGGATGTTCGACCAGGGCCTGCTTCAGCGTGCCCATCTGGGCGATCTGCGCGACCTGATTTCCCGCCGGACGGAAGACGGCGCCGTGGTGAGCGTCTCCCCGGACGACACCCTCGCCACCGCCTTCTCCCGCATGCGCCAGGCCGATGTTTCCCAGCTGCCGGTGCTGCAGCAGGGCCGTCTGGTGGGCCTGCTCGATGAATCGGACCTGCTGGCCCAGATGCACATGGACGCCCGGCACTTCAAGGATCCGGTGACCTCCGCCATGAGCCATGATGTGCAGACCCTGCCTCCCGGAGCCCCCCTGTCTGCGCTGATCGAGCAGCTGCGCCGGGGCCTGGTGGCGGTGATTGCCGACGACCAGCGCTTCTATGGCCTGGTCACCCGTTTTGATTTGCTGAACCATCTGCGAAAGGGCTTGTCATGAGCCAGTCTTCCAAAGACTCCCACGGCGCCGATCTGCGCTTCGACACACTGGCGATCCACGGCGGCCAGCATCCCGACCCCTTGACCGGCGCGGTGATGCCGCCGATCTACGCCACCTCCACCTACCGGCAGCAGAGCCCGGGGGTGCATCAGGGCTACGAATACGGCCGCACCCACAACCCGACGCGTCAGGCGTATGAGCGGGCGGTGGCCAGCCTCGAAGGCGGGGTGCAGGCGTATGCGTTCTCCTCCGGTCTGGCTGCGATGGCCACGGTGCTGGACACCCTGGATGCCGGCGCCCACATCGTCGCGGGCGACGACCTGTATGGCGGCAGCTACCGCCTGTTCGAGCGGGTGCGCCGCAAGAGCGCCGGTCTGCAGGTGACTTATGTGGACAGCACGAATCCGGATCAGGTCCGCGCCGCGCTGCGTCCGGACACCAAGCTGATCTGGATCGAGACGCCCAGCAACCCCATCCTGAAACTGACCGATCTGGCCGCGGTGGCCGCCATCGCGCGCGAGCATGGCGCGCTGACCATCGCCGACAACACCTTCGCCAGCCCCTGGGGGCAGCGGCCGCTGTCGCTGGGCTTCGATGCGGTGCTGCATTCGGCCACCAAATACCTCAACGGCCACAGCGATGTGATTTCCGGCGTGGTGGTGGTCGGCGGAGAAGAACGCCAGGCGGCGCTGCGCGAGCAGCTGGAGTTCCTGCACAACGCGGTGGGTTCGGTGGCCGGGCCGTTCGACAGCTTCCTGGCGCTGCGCGGGCTCAAGACCCTCGCCCTGCGCATGGCCCGTCACAACGAGAGTGCCCTGTCGCTGGCGCAATGGCTGGAAGGCCAGCCCAAGGTCCGCAAGGTGCATTACCCCGGCCTCGAGAGCCATCCGCAGCATGCACTGGCCCGACGCCAGATGCGCGGCGGCGGCGGCATGATCAGCGTGCAGCTGGACACCGACCTGGCCGGCGCCCGGCGATTCCTGGAGCGAGTGCGCATCTTCTCGCTGGCCGAAAGCCTGGGCGGTGTGGAGAGCCTGATCTCCCTGCCGGCGCTGATGACCCATGCCTCCATTCCCGCGGACAAGCGGGCGGCTCTGGGGATCACCGATTCGCTGGTGCGCATCTCCGCCGGCATTGAGGACGTCGAAGACCTGAGGGCCGACCTGCAGGCGGGGCTGGACGCCATCTGAAGGGCAAAGGGGCGGAGGGGCTGGACGCCAGAGGCCGCTCCCTGCTCCCTGCCCCCGCCTCCGCCGCCGCCCGGCCTCCGCTTCGGCGGAATGGAACTCCCGCCCTTGGTCTGACCTGGCGCCGACAGCCGCCCAGTGGCCCGACACTACGGCCTGCCGCCCAGCACTCGGGCCGGCAGGAAGAGGATCGCCTTCAGCAGTGCAAAGACGGCTTCCACGCTGATCCCGATCAGTCGGAACGGCAGCAGCACCAGCCAGACCACTGGCCACAGCAGCAGGGCCAGCAAGGCCAGCGGCCAGCACAGCACGAACAGAATCAACCACAGCAACAGGCTCAACATCTTGGGCTCCCGCACCATCGCGCCGCCGGGAAGGCGACCGAGCGGTCACTGTAGAAAACTCCCACCGTCGCGACACCCCGCTTTGCGATGAACCGCTGGCGGGAGGGGTTGAACTGTCTCTGAAGCTCAGCTGACTGTCGTCGACGGTCCATGACAGCGCTCGATGGCGGACACCGAGGCCAACCTTCCATCGTCGCTGCACCCGCACCGGGGGAATTGCGAAGCCTGGCGACCGTGCATCTTCATTGACCCGGAAAAACCATAGGGATTGAATTTCTCGATCCTGTTAAACCGAAGTTATGTATGATGCAGCTTCGTCTTTTCGGAGAGTGAGATGAGTTCACTGAATTACCGTCACCTGCATTACTTCTGGGTGGTCGCCAAGGAAGGCGGCTTTGCCCGTGCGGCCGACCGTCTGGGCATGGCGGTGCAGACCATCAGTGCTCAAGTGCGGGAGCTGGAACGTGCCCTTGGCCATCAATTGCTCAAGCCGGAAGGCCGCGGCCTGGTGCTGACCGAAGCCGGTCAGGCGGCCTTCAGCCGCGCGGAAGAGATCTTCCAGATCGGCCAGCTGGTGCCCCATGAGGTGCATGAAGCGGCCACCCAGCGGGTGCAGCGGCTGTCCGTGGGCCTGTCGGACGGCCTCTCCAAACTGGCCGCCCATGCCCTGCTCGCCCCGGTGCTGGACACGCCGAACCTGCGCCTCGTATGCCATGAAGGCGAGGTCGACCAGCTGCTCGGCGAACTCGCCCTGCACCACCTGGATTTAGTACTCACTGACCAGCCAGCCCCCGTCAATCCGACACTTCGCATCACCAGCCAGCTGCTGGCCAGCACCCAGGTCGACTGGTGGGGCCCGGCGGATCTGGTCGCTCGCGCGCAGCGGACCGGCGCCCGTCCCTTCCCTTATGTGCTGGAGGACCTGCCGGTGCTCCTTCCCACCCGTCACGCATCCCTGCGGGCCAGCATCGAACGCTGGTTTGAGCAGCATCACATCCGCCCGCAGGTCGTGGGAGAGTTCGAAGACAGTGCCCTGATGAGCGTCTTTGCTGCCCGCGGGTTGGGGGTGTTCCCGGTCAGCCGCCTGGGTGCGGACGACCTGGCGCTGATGAGCGGCCTGCACCTGCTGGGCCAGACGGACGTGGTCGAAGACGTGCACGGCATTTATTCCCGCCGCGGTCAGAATCATCCGCTGGTGGCCAAACTCCTGGCTTCACGCCGCCAGGGACGTGCCGAAACGGACAGTCTTGAGACTTCCGAATTTCCTGCTGAAGTATCAGCTAATTGATGGTTTTTCGGAAGTCGATGAAGCTCTAAGGTGCAGTCTACGCGCGCGCGGTGAGGGGTCTGACTGTCAGATCCACACCGCGCGCGGTGTCCACCCCTAGGAGTTCAGTCATGAGTGACTTCCAACGATCATCGGCGTCCCCCACGACCTGGACGCCCGCCACCGCCGGTGGCTCGGTCTTCAGCCAGCAGGGCGATGTGGCCCGCGTGCTGCGCAACACCTACGCCTTGCTGTCGATGACGCTGCTGTTCAGCGCGGGCATCGCCTCGGCCGCGGTCGCCTTCAACTGGGCGGCGCCCGGCATGCTGCTGACCCTGGTGGGCTACTTCGGCCTGCTGTTCGGCATCCACAAGATGCGCAACAGCGCCATGGCGATTCCGCTGGTGTTCGCGTTGACCGGCTTCATGGGCTGGTCGCTCGGCCCCCTGCTCAGCGCCTACCTGAAGCTGCCCGGCGGCGCCAACATCATCAGCCTGGCGCTGGCCACCACCGGTGGCACCTTCCTGGCGCTGTCGGCCTATGTGCTGGCCACCAAGAAGGACTTCAGCTTCATGGGCGGCTTCCTGTTCGCCGGCATGATCGTCGCGCTGCTGGCCGCCGTCGCCAACATCTGGCTGCAGATGCCGGTGATGGGTCTGGTGATCTCCGGCGTGGTGGCCCTGCTGTCGATCGGCCTGATCCTGTTCGAGACCAGCAACATCGTCAACGGTGGTGAGCGCAACTATGTGATGGCGACCGTCAGCCTGTTTGTGTCGCTGTTCAACCTGTTCACCAGCCTGCTGAGCATCTTCGGCTTCGCCAGCAGCAGCGACGACTGAGCTTGTGGCCCATCGCGGGTGACGTTCATCGTCGCCCGTGAGTGCCTCTGGATCTCGACCCGAGCCGCCCCCTCTCCGGGGGCGGCTTTTTTATGGCGCGAGCCCGGTCACAGGTCGAAAGGCAGGCGGGCGCCCAGCTGGTGGCGGATCTGGTCGATCCAGCCCAGCACCGCCAGCGTTTCCGCATGGGGCATCACCGGGCTTTCAATCTCGCCCGCGCGGATCTGGCCCATGGCGTGGCGGATCTGATATTCGAAGCCGTTGGTCTCGAACGGCAGTTCCACCGTCTCCACCGGGTCCTTCGGACGCAGGCACTGGGCGCGGGTGGCCTGCCAGAACGTCTCCGGCAGCACGATCGCGCCGGCCTCGCCCATCACATGCAGGGTGTTGGGTGCAAAGGTATCGATGCCGCAGACCATCTGCGCCACCAGGCCGTCGCCGAAGTCCAGGTTGGCGGCAACCCGTGCGTCGACGCCGGTGGTGGCCAGCACGCCGCGGACGTCCAGCGCCTGCAGGGGCGGCACTTCGCCCAAGGCATGCCGCAGCACGAAGCGGGTGGCGTTGAGGTTGTAGACCCCGACATCCAGCAGCGCCCCGCCGGCCAGCGCCGGATTGAACATGCGGTTGGCCGGGTCGAAGGGTGCGGGGAAACAGAAGCTGGATTGCAGCGCCCGCAGCTGGCCAATGCGGCCGTCGGCGAGCCAGCGTCCAATTTCCTCATAGACCGGCAGGAAGCGGGTCCACACCGCTTCCATCAGGAACACGCGGTGCTCGCGCGCGGCGGCGACGAGCTGCTCGGCCATCGCGCGGGTGGGCACGAGGGACTTCTCGCAAAGCACCGCCTTGCCGGCCCGCAGTGCCGCCATTGCCGGCTCGAAATGCTGGCCGTGTGGCGTCGCGATGTAGATTCCGTCGATGTCGGGATCGGCCAGCACCGTCGCCAGGTCGGTCGTCACCTGGACCGCCGTATCACCGGGCTGATTCCAGCGCTGGGCGAACTGCTCTGCGCGAGAGCGGTCCCGGCCGCAGACCGTGTGCAGGCGGCAGCCCTCCAGCCGACTCACGGCTTCGGCAAACACGTGGGCGATGGCACCGGGGCCGATGAGGGCCCACTGAAAGGTCGAGGAGGTGGTGGTCATGCATGGGGCGCGGTCAGGCGCGGCTAGGACGGGTTGACCTGGATGCTAGGGCCAATCCGCGCCTGAATGCGCAGCCGTGAGGCCCGAGGCCCGAAGCGTGTCCAGGCGATGACGCCGAACCAGGGACACCTCAGGGTTAGCCCGAGGGTCAGGGAACGGCTGCAGGACGCCTCGGGCGGAAGGCGCCCGCGCCCGCCCATGCCCTTCGGCTGAGCGCCTTCCATGGGCTAGGCTCCGCCCTTCCCAGAATGCACTCGCACACCGAGCTTCCCCCCATGAGGATTCCTTTTGTCCTGGCCGCCACCCTGGCCCTGAGCGCGCCGGTGCTGGCGCAGACCGTGCCGACGCAGGCCGCCTCGGCGGCATCCGCCACCGCTGCCAATGCGTTGATCGCACCCAGCCCTCTGCCGCTGCAATATCCGCCCTTCGACAAGATCCGCGATGAGGACATCGGCCCCGCGCTGGAGCAGGGCATGGCGGAGCAGCTCAAGGAAGTGCAGGCCATCGCCAGCAACCCGCAGGCTCCCACCTTCGACAACACCATCGTCGCGCTGGAACGTTCCGGTCGCCTGCTGCAGCGCGCCAATGCCCTGCTGGGCAATCTGGTCGGTGCCGATGCCAATCCGGCGCGGCTGAAGCTGCAGGGGGACTTTGCCCCCCGCATGGCGGCCCACCGCGATGCGATCGCGCTGAATGCACAACTCTTTGCCCGCGTCGAATCGCTGTGGCAGCGTCGCACCACGCTGGGCCTGGATGCGCAGGAGCAGCGTCTGGTGGAGCGGCACTACAACAGCCTGGTGCGTGCCGGCGCCAAGCTGGACGATGCCGGCAAAGCGCGGATGAAGGCGATCAACGCCGAGCTCGCAACGCTGGGCGCCCGGTTCAATCAGAACGTGCTGTCCGAAGTGAATGACTCGGCCGTGGTGGTCGACAAGGCGGAAGACCTCGCCGGCTTGAGCGATGAGCAGATCGCCGGTGCCGCCGCAGCCGCCAAGGCGCGCGGGCTGGAGGGCAAGTACCTGATCGCGCTGCTCAACACCACCGGCCAGCCGGTGCTGGCGCAGCTGGAGAACCGCGCGCTGCGCGAGCGCATCTACAAGGCTTCCGTGGCGCGCGGCAGCCGTGGCAACGAGTTTGACAACACTGCGCTGGTGTCCCGCGTGGCCACCCTGCGTGCGGAGCGTGCGCGGCTGCTGGGTTTTGCCACCCATGCCGACTTCGTGCTGAGCGACGAAACCGCCCGCACGCCCAAGGCGGTCAATGCGATGCTGAGCCAGCTGGCACCTGCCGCCGTGGCGGCGGCACGCCGGGAAGGCCAGGACCTGCAGGCGATGATCGATCGCGAACAGGCCGCCCGTCATCAGCCCAGCTTCCCGCTGGCCGCCTGGGACTGGAGCTTCTACACCGAGAAGGTCCGCGCAGCGAAGTACGGCTTTGACGAATCCCAGCTCAAGCCCTACCTGGAGATGCGCAATGTGCTGGAAAACGGCGTGTTCTACGCCGCCGGCCAGCTCTATGGTCTGACCTTCAAGGAGCGCAAGGACCTGCCCGTCTACCACAAGGACGTGCTGGTCTATGACGTGTTCAACGCCGACGGCACGCAACTGGCGATCTTCCTGGCCGACATGTATGCCCGCCCGTCCAAGCGTGGCGGCGCCTGGATGAATGCGTATGTGGACCAGAGCGGCCTGTTCAACCAGAAGCCGGTGGTGGCCAATCACCTCAACATTCCCAAGCCGGCGGACGGCAAGCCGACGCTGCTGACCTGGGACGAAGTGAACACCATGTTCCACGAGTTCGGCCATGCGCTGCACGGCATGTTCTCGAACGTGAAGTATCCGAGCATGGCCGGCACCCGCGTGCCGCGTGATTTCGTCGAATATCCGTCGCAAGTCAATGAGATGTGGGCGACCTGGCCGAGCGTGCTGGCCAACTATGCCAAGCACTACAAGACCGGTGAGGCCATGCCACGTGACCTGCTGGACAAGGTGCTGGCCGCCCACAAGTTCAATCAGGGCTTTGCCACCACCGAGTATCTGAGCGCCGCCATGCTGGACCAGCGCTGGCACCAGCTGACGCTGGACCAGGTGCCGGCCGCATCGGGCGTGATGGACTTCGAGGCCAAGGCCCTGCGCGCGGACGGCTTTGACTATGCGGCGGTGCCGCCGCGTTATCGCACGCCTTATTTCAGCCACATCATGGGGGGCTATGCGGCGGGCTATTACGCCTACATCTGGTCGGAAGTGCTGGATGCCGACACGGTCGAATGGTTCAAGGCCAACGGCGGCCTCAAGCGCGAGCTGGGCGATGTGTTCCGGGACCGACTGCTGTCGCAGGGCGGCAGCCAGGAGGCGCTGACGCTGTTCCGCAGCGTGGTGGGCCATGAGCCGGAGATCGCGCCCCTGCTGGAGCGACGGGGTCTGGTGATCGACAAGCCCATGGCTGCGACCAACGCCGGTGACAAGCCCGCCAAGAGGGCAGCTACAAAGACGGCTCCGAAGACGGCCACCCAGGGGGCCACGAAGCCGGCGGAGAAGGCAGCGACGAAATAAGCGCGACCGTCACCCAGCACAAGGGGCGCCCAGGGCGCCCCTTTTTCATCGCGCGGTGGGCATCGGCAGGCCCCCGCAGTCAGGACGCCGGCTCGGCCGTCGCCACCCCTTGCGTCTGCTCCTTGATCATCTTCTGCATCAGCGCAAAGAAGCGGTCGTAGAACTGTCCGGCCGGGATGGTCTCCGAGGCCACCTTCACCAGCGATTCGGAGGTCGAGGACAGCGGCACGGAGATGGATCCGATGGCACTCACGCCCAGGCTGGTGGAGTTGGTGCTGCGCTTGACGGTGTAGCGGTCCTGCAGCGCGGAGACATAAGCCGTCGACAGCTTGCCCGCCCCACCCTCCGGCACACAGACGATGTTGAAGCTGATCTCCACATGCACCTCGCCCTCCGGCTGGAAGCGCTTGCTGCCGCTGATGGAGCCCGCCTGCGCCAGGTTGATGACATAACCCTGGCTCAGCAGCGCCCGGCGGGCGGCTTCGCAGGTGTCTTCAACGCTGGCGTCGAACAGGCGGGAGAAGGTTTCGTCGGCCTGGAAGCGCTCGTTCTGGTAGACCGAACCTTTGCGGCCGCCGCCGGCGTTGTCCCCGCCGAGGCTCCCGCAGCCGGTCAGGCCGAAGGCGGACAGGCCAAGCATGCCGGCCAGCGCAACCACCCGACAGGCCGCCCAGGCCGTTCCGGGCTGTGCGCGATGCACGCGATGCAAGCGCTCGGGGCGCGAAGAACGCTGCAAGCGCCCAGTAGAAGGGGACGCGTCGGGCGTCTGGGGAAAAGTGCGCTGTGTCATTGTCGTCGGGCCACTGCGGCCACCGGCGACATTATCGCCATCCTCACCGCCCCGGCCCTTCGGCGGGCTGACGGCGGTGCTGCGATTCTGTAAAGATTCAGTGCTGCATCCGGGCCTGGACGGGCGCGGCAGGCGCGGTCGACGTGCCCTCCGCCTGCGCGGCCAGCAGCGTCTGCCACTCGCCATCCACACACGCGGTCATGCGGCGCGCCAGGCCACGGCAGCGGTGCCAGTGCTCCTGGGCCGCCGACAGCAGCGCCGGCCAGTAGGGTTGGTCGCCTTCACAGCGGTTGCGCGAAATCACCAGCGCCACTTCTTCCTGCTGTTCGCGCCCGTCGGCATCCACATAGTCCAGGTGGGCACGCACCACCACCGTCAGCGGGGTGGAGAGCAGCAGTTCGGCGCTCACGCAGTGCGAAGGCTTGAAGGCCGGGGTGGCCGGTGCGGCCGCAAAGCGCATGTGAGAGATCTGCGGGCGCTGCGCCACGGGCGAGCCGCTGTAAGCCAGATGCTCGGTGTCCGCCATCGAAGTCGGGAGGGGGGCGTTCATGGCGCTTCCCAACGAGGCGCCCATCGTGTTCTTGTCCATGGCCGTGATCCTAGGGATATCAGGTCGCCGCACCTGTCGGGTGCTGTCGCGACCGGATGTAGGACAGCATGCCGTTCCCACAAGAACACTTCATGACGCATCGGGCGGGCAGAAGGGCCATTCCGCCACCGTGGCGCGCCCGCCACCATTTCCGTTTGTCCTACAACGACTCGCGGACAGGGACGACAGGCCGGACTGTTCGGCATACGTAGAGTTCATCTCAGCACGCCACGGGGCGCCAAGGAGCCAGACGATGGGACACAACGACCACTTCCAGACCATTCACCAACACGCCGACGATGGTGCGGCCCAGATCCACTGGGCTTCAGTGTCGGACCACGATGCGGTGCTGGGCCTGGAGGCGGCGCTGCCCTATCTGATGGACCACGCCCCCGCGACGTTTGCCGAGCCGGCCCCTGCCGTCGTGTCGAATCCCCGCCACGCCGCGTGAGCCAGTGTCTGTCATCGACAAGGAGATATAAATGATGATTCGAGCCACCGTTCTCGCCCTGGCCACCGCTGTGGGCGCCATCACTGTGCTGCCGGGCTGCGCCGTCACCCGTGGTCAATCCACCGTTGGCGAGTATGTCGACGACGCCTCCATCACCACCGCGGTGAAGGCCAAGTTCGTGGAAGCCAAGACCGTGGACGCCTCCGCCATCAGCGTGGAAACGCTGCAGGGTGAAGTGATGCTGTCGGGCTTCGCCAAGAACGCCACCGAAAAGTCGAACGCGGAAGCGATCGCTCGCGGTGTGAAGGGCGTGAAGCGCGTCAAGAACGAAATCGCCATCCGTAACAACTGATGGCCGATGACCACCACCTCGGGTCCGCCTGGACGGGGACCGTCGTGGTGATCACACCCAGCGCGGACGATCCGCATGCGGTTGCATGTTGAGCGTCCGCGCGCCGTCATTGGTGACGCCCTCTGTGGTGATCCCGCCCACAGCCGTCCGCAGTTCTGTGCCCGCGCCCGCCATGGACTCCCAGCTTTCCGCTTCTGCACTCACCTGCTTCCTGGTGGAGGACAACGACGTCATCCGCGAGAACCTGGTGGCAACCCTGGAAGAGATGGTGGACCTGCGCGTGCTCGGTCATGCGGTGGACGAAGACGGGGCGTTGAGCTGGATGTCTGAAGAAAGCAGTCCTTGCGACCTGCTGATCATCGACATCTTTCTCAGCCAGGGCACCGGTCTCAATGTCCTGCAGGCCGCCACCGCCCGGATGCCGTCGGCCCGGCGCATCATCCTGAGCAATTACGCCACCCCGGACATGCGGCAGCGCTGCATGGCGCTGGGCGCCCATCGCGTCTTTGACAAATCGGCGGAACTGGAAGATCTGCTGGCTTACTGCCAGTGCCTGGCGGAGCGCCAGGATCCGGATGCTGCGGCGTCCTAGCGCGAAGAAGGCCGTTCCGGCCGCGTTTCACTCGATCAGACCGTTCTTCAGCGCGTAATACGTCAGCTCACTGTTGGTGCTGAGCGCCAGCTTTTCCAGCACCCGGGAACGATATGTGCTCACGGTCTTGACGCTCAGCGACATGCCGTCCGCGATATGACCCACCGTCTCCCCACGCGCCAGCCGCAGGAACACCTGCAGCTCGCGTTCGGAAAGGGTGTCATGCGGCGCCTGGTCCTGGGCGGCGCCCAGTCCGTCGGCCAGCAGTTCGGCCACGGCAGGGGTGATGTATTTGCGTCCCCGGAACACGGTTCTCACGGCCGTGGCGATTTCCTCGGGGTCGCATTCCTTGTTCAGATAACCGCTGGCGCCCTGGCGCAGCAGCGTGGTGGCGTAGTGCGCTTCGGGGAAACCGCTGAGGATGAGAACGGGCAATTCAGGTTTGCGCGCCTTGATGGCGGCCAGGGTCTCCACGCCGCTCTGGTCGGGCAGCGAGAGGTCCATCAGCATGACGTCCACCTCGCCGGCACGGACGAGATCGAGGGCCTCACGGCCGGAGCTGGCTTCACCGGTCACGCGCAGGTCGACCTGCTCGGACAGAAATTGCCGCAATCCGGCGCGGACAATCGCGTGGTCATCAACGATGGCGATTCGGATCATGGTGGCTGTAGTCAAAAGGGCGGAATGCCCTGGGGAGTGTAGAGGATGAGTTTCAAAGACACCGTGGCCAATCTGGGCAGCAAGACGTGGGCCTTGCCGCTGGGGCTCTTTGTAGCGCTGCTGATGTTACTCATCAGCGAGCTGGCCTACTTCGGAGCCGTGTCCCAGATGGATCGCCTGGTGACCCTGGGCCGGGCCCGGCTGGAGCTGGTCAGGCTCACGGCGCGGGTCGCGGACGCGGAGTCAGGGCAACGGGGATACCTGATCACCGGACGACCGGAATATCTGGACCCCTACCGCTTCGCCGCCGAGGATGCTTCCAAGGGTCTGAACGCGCTGCAGCACATGTATGCGCAGGTGGGAGCGACGGACGCTGAAGCCAGAAGCAAGGACATCGCCACCGCCGTCAGCGCCAAACTCAGTGAGTTGCAGGAGGTGCTCAAGCTCTCCCAGGAAGGCCGCCACCAGGCCGCCCAGGCGCTGATGATGACCGACATCGGCCGTGACCAGATGGAGCAGATCCGCCGCAAGTCGGCCGAGCTGCTGGCGGATGAAAACCAGCGGATCGCCCTGGGCACGGCGCAGGTCTATGACACCCTGATGCTCAACCGCATCGGTGTGGCGGCCATGACACTGATCAGCATCGTGGTGTTTGTGCTGTTCCTGCGCAAGAGCCGCGCCATGGACGACCAGCGCGAACAGCAACAGCAGGACATCCGTGCCGAGCGGGACCGCCTGGAGATCGAAGTGGGTCGCCGCACGGCGGAGCTGACGCAACTGGCGCGTCATCTTCAAACCGCGCGGGAGGATGAACGCGCCCGGCTGGCGCGGGACCTGCACGACGAACTCGGCGCCCTCCTGACCGCCGCCAAGCTTGACGTGGCCCGTCTGCGGCCCAAACTGCAGGCCGGCGCTCCGGAGCTGATGCAGCGGTTGACCCATCTGACCGAGACCCTCAACAGCGGCATTGCCCTGAAGCGTAGGATCATCGAGGACCTGCGGCCTTCGACGCTGGACCAGCTGGGCCTGGTGCCGGCGCTGGAGATCCTGTGTCGCGAGACGGCCGAGCGGCTCGGCGTGCCGATCGAGGTCGAGCTGGACGAGAAGGTCGAACTTCCGCGCAGCGCGCAGCTCACGGCCTTCCGTCTGGTGCAGGAGGCCCTCACCAACATGGCCAAGTATGCGCAGGCCACCCACGCCAAGGTGGTGCTGAAGGAAGAATACGCGCAGGCCATGGTCAGCGTCACCGACAACGGCTGCGGCTTCGACCCCGGCCGGATGACGCTGGGCTCCCACGGCCTGCTGGGCATGCGCTTCCGGGTGGAGGCGGAACGTGGCCAGCTGCAGCTGCGAAGTTCCCCGGGGCAGGGCTGTGAAGTGCGCGCCTGGTTGCCGATGTCCGCGCCCATCGTCGAGACCAGCGGCCCCGAACTGGACGTAGGCCCCCTCCTACACACCGCCGGCTCGGCGGTTGACCTGGGGTCGTGGCAGCCGCCGACCCCGCGCGACTGAGGTCCTGCCTACAGTGGAGTCATTCCCTTCCACGCAGGACCGATGCATCGCTTGGGTAGCGCCGTGCCAGGCCTTGGCACCGCCATCGGGTCCTCCCTTTCTTTCAAGGAGACCGAGATGAAGCAACGCACTGAACACCGCCCGATGTTGATGGTGCTGCCGGCCCTGGTGGCCGCCGTCGCCCTGGCCGCCTGCGGCCGCGAAGACGACGATCGCACCGCCGGCCAGCGGCTGGATGACGGCATCGCCAAGATGGAGCAGAAAAGCGATCAGGCGCGTCAGGAGACACGGGAGTCGATGGACGCCATGGGCCAGAAGATGGACCGCGCGGCTGACAAGGTCAGCGCTGATGCGTCGGATGCCTCCATCACGACCAAGATCAAGACGGCCCTGGCCGGTGACCCCAAACTGAGCGCCCTGGACGTGAAGGTGGACACCACCAATGGCCACGTCACCCTGGACGGGACCGCACCGGACCTGGCGGCCCGTGACCGTGCCGGCTCGATGGCCCTGGCCACCAAGGGCGTGCAGTCGGTGAACAACCGCATCAAGGTCAATAGTTGATGCCCTAGGCGGCGCGTGGTTGCGCCGGCGATTTCAGTTCCAGACGCCGGCGGCCGCCAAGGCCCCGGCGTCTTTGCGTCTACGCAGCAATCTGCAAGGAACCACGCTGCAGCCACATGACAACTCATGTCTACGCCTCCAGGCTCATGGGGGCGCGTTTTAGACCATGAGGATCGTCATGAACCCGGCTCACACCCAAGCATCCAACGCCTATCTCCCTGTCGCTCACGTGCAAACTACGGTGGACGTGAAGCCTGGTCCCTCCGAAGATCTCTACAGTGAGGTCAAGACCAAGGGGGCCCAGGTTGTCATCACCGACAAGAGCCTGATGACCTTCACCTCAGGCAATGTTGCCGTGGTGGCCGAGCGGCTGATGCCCGTGGACGCCCGTTATGGCTTGGCCGAGGTGGCGGGCCTGAAGCAGCTGGCTCTGGCGCAGACCAACGTGGCGAATGCGACCTTGTTGCCCAAGGGCGGTGTGGAGGGCAGTGCCATCGTTTTTGGCGCCCCTGGCGCCAGCACGACCAAAGAACCGCTGTCTGCGGAGCGGCTGGCCCGGCTTGCCGCGGTGCTGACGGACAGCAACGTTGCGCATGTGGTGAACGTCAAACACAACAGCACCTCTGCGACGCTGGAACTGCCGGTGGGTCAATCGTTGAAGGTGTCGGCACAGGGCGGGCCGCTGGGCATCTCCCTCATTCAGGCATCACCGTCGTCCGGCGCTCCGGAGGCCTTCTACTTTCAGACCACGCTGCCCTCCGGTCAGACAGAGCAGTCCTCGGATATCGGACTCTGGACGGTGAACTTCTCGGAAGCCTCGGCGGCACAACTGCATCAGACCCTCAAGGACCTGCACGAAGCCGCAGGTGGCCAGACTGTCGCCTTTGGATGCCAGAGCGGCACCAGCCGGTCCGGTGCGGTCGCCCAGCTGTATTACCAGCGCCAGCTGGCGGAGAAGCTGTTCAAGGCAGGTCGCAGTCCCTCCGCCGAAGAATTGACGCGTCTGGCGAAGGACTGGGGTGCGACCTGCAAGAGCGTCCGCGCCAACCAGTTTGCGGAGCGCATGCCGGCGGGCATGCTGGAAGAACACGCCGCCCTGCTGGCGGACGAAATGGGTGAGCGACCCATGGACAGGCCGCGGGTGCCAGTACCCACGGTGCAACCCAAGCCGATGCTGGCTTCCCCCCTGAACCTCGCCACCAAGCCGCCCGCGACGCCGCCGAAGCCCCAGGGGGGCCGGGTCGAAGCACAGGCGGCCAGGTCCGGCCCACCCGTCGCCTCCAAGCCTGCGCCGCACGTTCTGCCCAAGCCTCTACACGGCACCGTCGGTCTCGGTGAACAGGTGCCGCCCCCGAAGCCCGCGCGCGCCAAGGCGTCGGACAGCTCGGACTCCGAATCGCTGTTCTCGGGTGTCAGCGGCCTGTCTGCCAACAGCGACTCCACCTTCGGCAGCGGCATCGGCGCCGCGCGACCGACGCCCGCGCCACGCAAGGCCACGCCGCTGGAGCCGGCCAAGCCGACGGCTCCAGCCGCCGCTTTGCGGGCAGCCAAGCCGGAGACCGAAACGGAATTTACGGCGCTTTATGAAAAGCACAAGGCTGCAGCGCGGCCCTCGCATCCCTATGGCGTCGGTGTGACGCTCACCCCGCTGCCGCCCGCCGCACCGCCGCCCAGCGAGTTTTACTCGGTGGCGTCCGCCGGCCCGCAAGCCGCTCAGGAGTCGGTGTATTCGGATATTGATGACACCTACGCCCAGATCCGGACGGGGCCATCCGCTGCCCGCGCAGCCGACACACCGGAGGTTGCGCGGTTTCAACTGCAGGCGAGGCAATCCATCCGCAGGATGCGCGAGACCGGAATGGCAGCGTTCAACCGGGCGGTGGAGATCCCCATTGGGACCGACCCCATGGGGGCCACGAGCGAACGGTTGCAGGCCTGGCAGCGCGGTCAGCATGAACGATCGGCCGACTTGGTGAAGTTTCTTGACTGCGCCGGCAAGACCTTCGCTGCCGACGCGCGACAGGGATTTCGGCCCTGGGCAGGGAAGGACAGCTATGGCTTGGGACTGACCCTCAAAACCCTGAGGGAACAGGCCTACAGCCCGGTGTGGGCCGAGCTGGCGCAAGCACTGGAGCAGACGCTTGACGAGGCACCGCCCTCAAAGGCAGGGATGACCGATGACATCCTGACGATGGTTTTGAAAGATCGTCTGAAGGCGCAATATGCCCAGCTGGATTCCAGGCAGAAGGAGACCTGGCTCCGACGCACGGACAAGAAAGAATTCAAAGAGGCTCTGGACACCCTGAGGGACGAACTGAACGAACTCACGGCACAGGTCAATCAGGGTCATCAGGACCATGCCGTTCTGGCCAGTCAGTTGCGTGGCGCCAACCTTCGCTTGCTGACCTTGAAGGCGCTGTATCACGTCGGCACGGACCCGGCGCAGCGCCGTTGACGCGAGCCCCCCACGTCCGGGAGGAGGTGGGGCAAGGCTGATGGGCCGCATGGCTGGCTCCCTGGAGGGCCAGCCGCGGCGCCATCAAGCGGTGATCAACGGATCAGCAGGTCTTCGGCTTTTTTGCCGCTGGCCAGCGCATCCTTGAACCAGTTGGGACGCTTGCCCACGCCGGTCCAGGTGCGGCCGGCGCCGTCGTGATACTTGGGCGAGCCCATCGAAGGACGGCCCGCGCCGGCTGCCTTGCCAGCGGCTTTGCGACCCGGCTTGGTAGCGGTAGCAGCCTTGCCTGCACGGCGACCGCGGCCGCCACTCTTCACGCCCGGGCCAAACAGTTCTTCGGGCGTCAGACCGTAATGGTCGATGGCTTCGCGAATGCGGGCCACCACGCCGGAGATCTCCTTGCTGCGAAGCGATTCAGCTTCTTTCTGGAGTTTTTCGATTTGACTGAGAACTTGCTTCAACGATTTGGGCATTGATCTACTCCGGATCAAGCGACGGGCCTCAGGCTCTGTGCCGCATTTGCCTCCCAGGCGGGACTTTATCGCGTTTGGGAATGCAAGTGGAATCGCGTTGTCGCTTGTGGGAAGTCAATGTGCTGATTCATGCACGTCGGCGGATACAGACATCGAGCCGACATCAGTCCTTGACGTGATCGAATCATTTCAGAATGCCGCCTCCATGCTGATTCCTGGAGGCATGCATGAACGATTCGCTGACGCCCCGCTTATCGCCGCGCTTGGTGCTGGTAACGCCGCATTCGAACGGCGACACGCTGCCCCGCATTCACGGGGGATGGGCCAGTGAGATTCTGGCGGTACGAGCCGCGCTGGTGTCGCAATGCTGCCGGGAGGCGCCGCCGCCGTTGAGTGCCGCCTGGGCGCAGCCATTGGAAGCAGCCTGGCGGCTGCTGCGCAGCAGCGTGCTGCTGGCGTCTCCCGTCAGCATTGCAGAACAGGAATGGCGATTGCGCCTCGTGGTCCTGGGCAGGCTCGCGGGACCGTCCAGGGGGCTGACAGCCGACTTGCTGTCGCAGGGCGATCGCGAGTTGACCGAACGCCTCGGTGCCAGGCCACCCACCGTGGATGCACAGCAGCGGCTTTCTTTGATGCAACAGTGGATTCACGCGCTGAAAGCCGACGATCGACCGACGCTGCTGCAGACGGCGCTCCACCAAATCGAGTTAGACAATCACGAGTTGAAGGTATTCGCAGGCCTTTGACTACCCAAGCAGGGAGTGCCGATCGGTCGCCGAATTGATGAACAACAATCTTCACTGAAGCGCGCCTGGAGAAGGCGCTGCAAGGGCGATCCGGATGTTTACAGTAGTCGGCCCGATTGCCGCCCCACCCCTTCATGGCCTCGTCTTCTCCACGTTTCCCGCGTGCTCCGCGCCACCCGGTTTCTGACCCGCCCGATACTGAAGCGGAAGGGGTGCCTCCGTCACCCCGACCGTCCGAACTGCCGTTCTTTTCGCCCACGCACCCGCCGATCAATACGCCGACCTATCTCCGGTTGCGGCTGCAGATTCGCGACGACATCATGAGCGGGCAATGGCCCCTGGGCAGTCATCTCACCTTGCGTGGCCTGGGCGCTCATTACCGGGTCAGCAATGTGCCGGTGCGGGAAGCCCTCCTGCAATTGCAAGGGGACGGCCTGGTGGAGATGCGGATGAATCTCGGCGCCACCGTGACGCAGGTCGATGAGGTCTGGCTTCGCGAATTTCTGTCGGTGCGGGATGCGTTGGAATCCATGCTGACGCGCAATGCCTGTGAACGTCACAAGGTCGAGCAATTGGCGCTGCTGGGACGGCACCAGCGGACCTTCGCCAAAGCGGTACAGGCGGAAGACTGGGAAGCCATGTTTGCGGCGGAACGGGTCTTCACGGAGCGGCTCTATGACACCGGCGGCAATGCGCATGCGCAATCGCTGCTGACGCCGCGCAACTGTCTGCTCGAAGCGTTCCGGCGGTCTCATCCGCCCCTGGCACCGATTGATCCGCCGCGTTGGGCGCAACGGCTGCTGTTGCTGTGTGAAGCCATCAGCCTGTCGGATGCGGACGCGGCCTGCCAACTGGTCTCACAGCATCTGGCGGCGCTTCGATTGCATCTGTCTCGATTGCTGCGGGCGCCGCAGCGATGGGCAGGCCGTTCGACGAATCGATGACGGACGAATCGATGACGGCGTGGCGCTGAGGACGGATTGCAGGGCACGCATCGCCGGCACGGAGCGTTGAAATTGCACAACGCGAGGCTCCGTTGCACTGCGCCCGCGAGGGTGGCGGGTCAACACCCGGGATGGCGTTCCCGCCAGGCGCGCAGGGCCTGTCGATATCGGTCCATCTCCAGGTCATGGAGATCGAAGATGCAGGGGTCGCAGCCATTGCCGCAGCAGGCATCGAAATCAGGTTCGGGCGGCGGCGTGGGCATCGGGTCCGCCTGCTCGTCAAGCGCCTGGGCGGCTGTCTGGGCAGAATTGGGCGCCGCATCGGATGCAGCATCAGGTGCAGCGCCAGGGGCGGCGGGCGGTACTTCCGGAGCGGTCATGCCCGAATTGTGCCGTGAGCGCTTCAGTCGCCGGCGATACCCGTCACCAAGGACCCCGCAAGCCATGCTTTCGCCTCCAGCGGGTGGGAGATCTCCGCCGCCTCCAGGGACCAGGAGACGTCGCGCACATCCACGCCTTGTCGCCACAGCCAGTCCTTGGCGGCCGTCAAACGCGAGCGTGTGTTGCCCAGCGAATAGGGATGGCGGCGAAACGCCTGTTCGGCGCCATCCAGATCGTTCAGCGCCAGACGCGCGGCGAGCGGCCATCCGCCGCCCGCGCCGCTGGTGGCGTAAGCGGGCGCATCCGCTGCAGCCGCCAGCCCCTGAAGGGTCAGCGGTCGGTCGAACAGCGGCCACGCATGGTCCTTCGCCAGGGTCGCAAGCGTCTCGGCCAGCACCTCCGCGGGCACCGGGCGGGCGCGCCGGAGTCGGCCGTCGTAGCCCCAGCTGAGGCCCTCCGGCAGGGGGCGGCCCACGGCACCCATCTCCGACAGGCGCACCATGCAGGCCAGGTGACTGGCGAAGTCGGGCACTCGCCACGCCAGTTCGGGCCGATAGGCAAATTCCCGCACGCCGTGCAGCAGCTGAATCAGGGCCGGCACCTTCACCGTGGCCTGCATCCAGCAGGTGCGACATCCATACTCGAAGCCGAAGGTGATGGCCTCCAGCCGTGGCAGGAGGTCATCGTCCGTTCGGCGATGGAAGACGTTGCCGATGCGTGCGAAGCCCAGCGGCTGCAGCGCCGACTCCAGCGCGGGCCAGAGCACATCGACCTGTCTGATGGCATTGAATCGGGACATGGTGGGCGCGGATGGGGAGTCTGGTCACGGTCGATCAGGCGGCGACGGAGGGGCGAATCCCGACGCGCCAGCCCGCATCCGTGTGCTCAGTGGACACGCTGACCGGCAGGAAGGTCTGAATCGTTTCCAGATTGGTCCTTGCATGCAGCGTCAGCTCGGTGGCGGTGTAGGCCGCCGGCACGCCGCGGCGCCACACCGCCAGCGCCAGCGGCAACATCCACTGATCAGCCAGGTGAGGGCCGACGGCACCGGGCAGCTGCTGGTAGTCCCGCAGTTCCTTCACCAGACGCTGTGTCACCGTTTCCGCAGAGACGCCCTTGTCGCCGAGCTGCATGAACACCTCAGTGACCGCCTCGTACTGCAGCGTGGCCAGCAGGGCATTGCCCGGCCCTTCGTTCTGACGGACGATGGCGATCTGCCGCGGATCAAACGTCCAGCCCATCAGCTCACACAGCAGCTCCAGCTCCCGCTGCGGCACGTGTCGCGGCAGGCCCGGCGCCAGACACTCCGGCTCGGCGGACCGCAGGGCGCCCCGGTCGATCAGGTCAAACGGCTGCAGCGTGTGTGCGGCCGGCTGCACTTGCACGAGGACCTCGCCGCCACCGGCCGGATAAAAACCGGCACGGCGGAGCGTGAGCGTGGCGGTCGCCCCCAGACGTTCCATCAGCGGCGCGAAGGCGCGCGCCAGGAAGTGGAAGGGCGGTGCCATCGGGTTGTGTGTGCCTCCGGACAGATGCAGCGTGGACGGGCCGTCCGCCAGCATCAGCGCTGGCCAGACCGTCTGCAGCACCAGCAGGCAGCTGCCGGCGGTGCCGATCGGGAACTGGTACTCGCCGGCCCGCACAGGCCCGGGCGCGAACTGGAGCTCCCGGGATCGCAGTTCATCCCCCTGCACCTGCGCGCCGCTGATCTGCGCGGCGGCGCGCACGCAGGCCAGATGCTGTCGCATCAGGCCGGGTTTGGGTCGCCCCGCGCGGATGTTTTTCAGCGTGAAGGCTTGGCCGGTGCACACCGACAGCGCGAGCGCGGTGCGCAGGATCTGGCCGCCGCCCTCCCCGGCGGCTCCGTCGATCTCGATCATGGTTGTCTTTCTTTTTGTGAACTGCTCATCATCCCTTGACGCACACCACCTGCTTCAGGGTGTGCACCACCTCCACCAGGTCCTTCTGGGCTTCCATCACGGCGTCGATGTCCTTGTAGGCCATCGGAATCTCGTCGATCACATCGGCGTCCTTGCGGCACTCCACGCCCTCGGTCGCCTTGATGTGGTCCTGCACGGTGAACATCTTTTTGGCCTTGGTACGGCTCATCACACGCCCGGCGCCGTGGCTGCAGCTCTCGAAGCTCTCCGGATTCCCCAGACCGCGAACGATGTAGCTGCGCGCACCCATGCTGCCCGGGATGATCCCCAGCTGCCCACGCTTGGCACTGACGGCGCCCTTGCGGGTCACAAACACCTCTTCACCGAAGTGCTGCTCCTTCTGCACATAGTTGTGGTGGCAGTTCACCGCTTCCACGTGGGATTCAAATGGCTTGGGGATCACCTGACGCACGGTGGCAATCAGGTTGGCCATCATCACCTCACGATTGCGCAGCGCAAACTTCTGGGCCCAGGAGACGGCGCGCACATAGTCGCCGAAGTACTGCGCACCTTCTTCGAAATAGGCCAGGTCCTTGTCGGGCAGATTGCGCTGATTGCGCTCGGCATCCTTCTTGGCCAGCTCAATGAAATGGGTGCCGATGGCGTTACCCACACCACGCGAGCCGGAGTGCAGCATGAACCAGACGAAGCCGGCTTCATCCAGGCAGACCTCGATGAAGTGATTGCCGGTTCCCAGGGTTCCCAGGTGCTTGCGATTGTTGGTCTGCTTCAGTCGCGGATGGATCTCGCACAGGGCGTCAAACTCGTCCGCCAGCGTGCTCCAGGCCTGATCCACCAGCGCCGGCGGCGTGTCCCAGGCGCCATTGTCACGACCGCGGTTGCGGGGCGAGAAGCCGTGCGGCACGGCGCGCTCGATGGCCGAGCGCAGGGGGCCGAGGTTGTCCGGCAGGTCTTCTGCACGCAGGGTGGTCTTGGCGGCCATCATCCCGCAGCCGATGTCCACGCCCACAGCGGCGGGAATGATCGCCTTCAGGGTGGGGACCACCGACCCCACGGTGGCGCCAATCCCCAGATGGACGTCCGGCATGGCGGCCACATGCTTGAACACCACCGGCAGACGGGCGGTATTGGACAGCTGCTGCATCGCCTCAGGCTCCACCGGGACGCCGTTCGTCCACATCTTCACCGGCACGCCGCCGGAGACTGCTTCAGTTTTGTAATTCATGTTATTGCTCTCTGATTTGGTGCCAGCCATAGCGCAAGGGCTGTGCCAACGGCGTCATGGAGGGATGTAGGTCACTCGCAAGTCGTTGATTTAAAAAGAAAAATTGACGCAAAGTGGGTGGGCGCGATACGCCGAGGTCGTCTTGGGTCACGGCTCGGAATGATCATTTGCGCTAGTCAGCTTAGCTAAATGGCTGGTATCGCCGGATACGTTTTGACGTGCCCGCACCCCCCATAACCCGGGAGAGTCATGTGCCCTCTTCAGGGGATTGCCGCAAAGTCCAGCAACTATCATGGTGCGCGCAGCACCACGACAGGGCAGATTTGACAAAAAGCGGCTGACAAACACGCCAACGCCCCGCACACGGACACCTGAATTCGCCGGACCCCGCGCCAAATCCGGGCGGTCCGGGCACGGAGATTTGAAGCATGAAGATCGCCTATCTGATCAATCACTATCCGAAGGTCAGCCACACCTTCATCCGCCGCGAGATCATCGCGCTGGAGCGTCAGGGCGTGGACGTGCTGCGCGTGGCGGTGCGGGGCTGGGACGACGCCGCCCCGGATCCTGTGGACCAGCAGGAAAAGACCCGCACCCATTACCTGCTCCGCGGCGGCCTGAAGCCGCTGCTGGGCGCGACGGTCTCCGAGGCACTGCGTGCGCCGGTGCGTTTCTTCAAGGCCCTGGGCCTGGCCCTGCGGTTGGGTCACCGTGCCGACCGTCCGATGCCGCTGCATCTGGTCTACCTGGCCGAAGCCTGCATGGCGCTGCGCCTGCTGCGTGAGCAGAACATCAGCCATGTGCATGCGCACTTCGGCACCAATTCCACCGAAGTGGCGCTGCTGATTGAAGCCCTGGGCGGCCCGGGCTACAGCTTTACCTGCCATGGCTCGGAAGAATTCGACAAGCCCGAGTCGCTGCACCTGGGCGAAAAGATCCGCCGCGCCCGTTTTGTGGTGGCCATCACCTCCTTCTGCCGCAGCCAGGTGTATCGCTGGGTGGACCATGCGCACTGGCCCAAGATCCAGGTGGTGCGCTGCGGCGTGGACCCGGCCTTCCACACCTTCGAGCCGGTGCCGGCCAGCGGCAACCGTTTGGTGGCCGTGGGACGCCTGTGTGAACAAAAGGGCCACCTGTTGCTGCTGGAAGCGGCGGCGCGCCTGGCGGCCGACGGCGTGGACTTCGAGCTGGTCCTGGCAGGCGATGGCGAACTGCGCCAACCGATCGAAGCCCGCATTGCCGAACTGAAACTGCAGCGCCATGTGCGTATCACCGGCTGGATCGGCAGCGACCAGGTCCGGGAAGAAATGCTGGCCGGACGTGCGCTGGTCGTCTCCAGCTTTGCCGAAGGCCTGCCGGTGGTCGCGATGGAAGCGATGGCGCTGCGCCGTCCGGTCATCAGCACCGCCATCGCCGGCATTCCGGAACTGGTGGTGCCCAAGGAGAACGGCTGGCTGGTGCCGGCGGGCGACCCGAAGGCCCTGGCGCGCGCCATGGCGGAATGCCTGGCCTGCGACGACGCCACCCTGCACCGCATGGGCGAAGCCGCCCGCACGCGTGTGATGGCCAGCCACGATGTGGACCAGGAAGCCGCCCGCCTGGCGGTGCTGTTCCGCGAATACGTGCAGCCGGAAGCGGCTCCGGCGGCCGCGCATACGCCTGCCCACGGCGTGCCGGTGGGCGGTCACGGCGACTGACGCCTGGCTGCGCCGGCGTCAGCTTCCGCGGCGTTGGCGGTTTCGCCGCCCCCGCCTCCCTTCAAGCCCTTCTAGCTCTTCAGCCCCTTCGGGCCGCGTCGGTCACCGTCAGTCCAGGGTCCGCACCTCGTCCTGCGCATCCACCGGGCGGCAGTCCTCGCCCAATGGGGACCAGCCGCGGTGCACCACCACCTGACGGTCACGCAGGCATAGCTCCACCCGCTGGGCGGCGGGCACCTGCTGCTGCAGAAACGCCTCCAGCGCCCCGGGCAGGCTGACCCGCAGGCGCAGCGCATAGAGATCCTCCAGCGGATGGTCGTCCATGTGCAGCAGCGGGATCCACTGGCCGATGAACATCAAGCCATGGGAGCCCACCTGAATGTCGGTGGGCGCATAACCGGCACTGCGCAGCCAGCGCTGGGCATGCTCGCGGTTGTAGCCCGTCGCGGAAAGCTCTGGGACGGCGAATGACGGATCCCACGCCGCCGCCATCATCTCGGCGATCCATTGATTGCAGTTCTGATAGGTCAGGCCAAACGCATAGGCATTGGCGCTGTAGCGCGGACTGAGCAAGGACAAGGCTGTGGGCGCGTCCCGCACGCGATCGTGTAACTGCTGCTCAGCGGCCCGGGCGGACGCAGGCAGCGTCACGATCGACACGACGTGAGTGCCTGCCGACCGACCCGCCAGCAGGAAGGCTGCGAGCCCTTGATCGAAGAGCCGCGGCCGCGACTCATCGCAGACGTAATAGAGCTGGCGCACCGACCAGGCGCCGGCCGGGTTGTCCTTCAGTGCCATGCCTGCATGGGAATACCGCAGACCGAAGCGGCTCAGGTCCGTGCCGGCGCGTGACACCAGCGCCGTGCCTGCGCCACTGGCTTCCAGCTCTCGCACGACCAGCGCGGTGAAGCGCAGGATCAGGTCCTGATCCGCTGCCGAGACGGCCTGACTTCGCTCACATAAGCCGAAGGACTGCGCCTGGGCGGCTGCTGGCAGGCCGAGCACGCCCGCGAACGCCAACCCGGCGACCAGTCTCCATCTCCACGGGCGATTCCGCTGCGAGGCGGCCAACGGCGTGAGGTGCAACGGGCGGAGGGGCAGGCGCCTTGTCGGCCGCATTCGCATCCGCAATGGCCATCCCACGGGCAGTCGCCGCGCGCCTGCGCTGCTGCGCGCCTTCAGCCCGGCCCAGCCACGCCACGACATCACGGTCCTACAGCGAGGCGTGTGCGCCGGTCAGGCCTTGAGCATCTGGGTGCGCATCTGCTGACGCCACCCATCCTCCAGCACCAGGAAGAAGGGGCGCTGGGACGCATCGTCAGAGAATTCCAGGCCGTAATCCCGCTCTTTCACCCGCACCCGCTGGCCGGCGGCCAGGGGTTGCTGCGCCAGTGCCTGGGCCGGCACATAGAGGTTGAAGGTCTGCATCGCATCCGGCGACACACCTTCATCGGCGGCCAGAGCCACCTGCATCATGCCCGGCCGGCCTTCTGCGGCCGCGACCTCGACCACTCGGTAGCGGCCCTGTCCGACCTTGCGATCGTCCTTCTTGGAGCTGTTGCTGGACGCACCGATCGAATCGGACACGCTGCCCGACGATTCCGAGCCCGCGCTAGACGCGGAAGACACGAAACTCTCCGCCTGGACGGCGGTTGCGGCGGCCGCCAGCAGGGCGGCGGTGGCCAGGGAGGTCAGGCGGTAGCGCATGGTGTGCAAAGTCGCAGTGGCAGACCCGGCCATTGGAACAGAGCACGCCTGAGGACGACATGTCTGCGACGTGTTCAGCCTGTAGAAGTTGTGACCATCCGCGCCAACAGGCCTGTGCGCAGATCGACCGCCCCACCATGGCGACCCCCTTTTGCACCGGCAGCCGTTGATGCAACACTCGAAGCTCCCCGGCCCCGTGCCCGCGAGCCCTGGTGGCGCTTTCGTCAATCACCGATTCTGGAAGTTTCCATGACCAAGACCTACAAGATCGCCGCCATTCCCGGCGACGGCATCGGCAAGGAAGTCTTGCCCGAGGGCCTCCGGGTGCTGGAGGCGGTTTCGCGCCGCTTCGGCATCCAGCTCGAATTCACCCACATTGACTGGGCCAGCTGCGACTACTACCAGAAGACCGGCCAGATGATGCCGGACGACTGGCGAGCGCAGCTGCAGCCGATGGACGCCATCTACTTTGGCGCCGTCGGCTGGCCGGCCAGCGTGCCGGACCATGTCTCCCTGTGGGGCTCGCTGCTGAAGTTCCGCCGCGAGTTCGACCAATACATCAATCTGCGCCCGGTGCGCCTGTTCGAAGGCGTGCCCTGCCCGCTGGCCGGTCGTCAGCCCGGGGACATCGACTACCTCGTGGTGCGTGAAAACACCGAAGGTGAATACACCAACCTCGGCGGCGTCATGTATGGCGGCACGGACCGGGAGATCGTCATCCAGGAATCGGTCTACTCCCGTTTCGGGGCCGACCGGGTGCTCAAGTACGCCTTCGAACTGGCCCAGCAACGGGACCGCAGGCACCTGACGGTGGCCACCAAGAGCAACGGCATTGCCATCGCCATGCCATGGTGGGACAGCCGGGCCGATGCGGTGGGCCAGGCCTATCCGTCGGTGACGGTGGACAAGCAGCACATCGACATCCTCACCGCCCGCTTCGTGCTGCAGCCGGGCCGCTTTGATGTGGTGGTCGCCTCCAACCTGTTTGGTGACATCCTCTCCGACCTCGGCCCGGCCACCACCGGCACCATCGGCCTGGCGCCTTCCGCCAACCTGAATCCGGAGCGCAGCTTCCCCTCGCTGTTCGAGCCGGTGCATGGCTCGGCACCGGACATCTACGGCCGCAACATCGCCAATCCGGTGGCGATGATCTGGTCCGGCGCGATGATGCTGCAGTTCCTCGGTCACGAAGACGCGCATGACGCGATCCTGCAGGCGATTGAACGCACGTTGATCGAGGGCCCGCGCACGCCGGACCTGGGCGGCACGGCCAGCACCACCGACATGGGCCGTGCCATCGCCGAGCGGATCTGATCATGGGCCAGCCACTGCAGAACGCCCCGACGACGTCCGAGCTGTTTCCCGGCTTCCGGGACCAGACCGTTCGCACCGACGACGACGTGCACATCCGCGTGCGAGTGGGGGGCGAGGGCCCGCCGCTGCTGCTGCTGCACGGGCATCCCCAGACGCATGCACTCTGGCACAAGGTGACGCCGGATTTGGCGCGCCACTTCACCGTGGTGCTGGCCGACCTGCGTGGTTATGGCGACTCGTCCAAGCCGGCAGGCCTGCCCGAGCATGAGAACTACAGCAAGCGGGTGATGGCGCGGGACATGCTGCGGGTGATGCAGTCGCTGGGGCATGCGCGTTTCCGGGTGATGGCCCACGACCGTGGCGCGCGGGTGGCCCACCGGCTGGCGGCCGATCATGCGGACGCCGTGCAGCGACTGGTGCTGCTGGACATCGCCCCCACACTGGCGATGTACGAGCAGACGACTGAAGCCTTTGCGCGGGCGTACTGGCATTGGTTCTTCCTGATCCAGCCCGCGCCGCTGCCGGAACGGTTTCTGCTGGCGGACCCGGAAGCGTATGTGCGCGAGGTGATGGGCCGCCGCGGTGCGGGGCTCTCTCCGTTTGATCCGCGTGCGCTGGCGGAGTACATCCGATGCGCCCAGCTGCCGGGCACGGCCCACGGTCTGTGTGAGGACTATCGCGCCTCGGCCGGCATCGACCTGGTCCATGACCGGGAGGATCGGGACCGCGGACATCGCTTGCGGATGCCGCTGCTGGCCCTGTGGGGCGACCAGGGCGTGGTGCAGCGCTGCTTTGATCCGCTGGCCGAATGGCAGCGGGTGGCCGATCAGGTGCAGGGCGCCGCGCTGCCCTGCGGGCATTACATCGCGGAGGAAGCGCCGGAAGCGCTGCTGGCGGCTGCGCTTCCGTTCCTGCGCCAAGACTCGGCCTGACCGGCAACTTGGCGGATAGGCACGAGCCGCGAGCGCGGCTCGGTGAAGGGTCTGCCATCATGCCGGTCAGGCCACGTCGCCGGGCGACTCCATTTGCCCTGGCGCAGCAGGCGCTCAGCCCGCCTGCCGCAGCGTCTGCACCAGCATGCGGTGGAGCCGGTCCACCGCCTTGGATCCCTTGGAGGCCGCGCTGCGGTACACCGCCACTTCCATCGGCGCCAGCGGACCCAGGCCGTGCGCGGCCCCCAGAATTTGCAGATGCGCCGGCGCACTGCACTGCGTCAGCACGGCGACGGCCAGCCCGCTCTCCACCGCGGCGATCTGGCCCGCCAGGCTGGAGCTGTTGTAGACCACCTTGTACGGCCGCCCCTGCACCGCCAGCGACTGCAGCGCACTGCGCCGGCCCAGGCTCTCGGGCTCATACACCGCAATCGGCAGGGGCGTCCGCTGCCAGACCTCGAACTGCGGCGACCCGACCCACACCATCGGTTCATGGAAGAGCAAGGTGCCGCGCCGGGCGTGGTCGCGGGAGATGAGCGCCAGATCCAGGTCGCCGCTGGCCACGCGGGGAATGAGGCGGGTGGATTGCTCACAGTCCAGCTGAATCTCCACACCGCCGTGACGAGGGGCGAATCGCTTGAGCACCGGTGTCATGTAGCGGCTGGCGTAGTCGTCCGGCACGCCCAGCCGGATGAGGCCGGACAGGGATTCGCCGTGCAGCGCCGCCTGGGCCTCGGCATGCAGGTCCAGCATGCGGCGGGCATAGCCGAGCAGTGTCTGCCCCTCATCGGTGAGCTGCAGGTGCCGGGTGCCGCGCTCCAGCAGGCGGCTGCCCACGGCGGCCTCCAGTTTCTTGAGCTGCATGCTGACGGCCGATTGAGAGCGGTTGAGCTCCGGCCCGGCAGCGGTGAGCGACCCGGCGTCCACCACGGTGACAAAGCACTTGAGCCAGTCGGTCTGCAGGTCCTGCATGGATTCGATCATCGAATGGACGTGCGGCGAATTATGCGCTTGTCACCGAGAAATCCCTGCCGCACAGTCCGGGGCATCATGCCGTCCATGTTGTCCTCCGATATTTCCAAGACCGGCGCTGCCGGTGCGGGTGGCGCTGGTTCAATGACCGGCACCGGGTGCGCGGTCGAAGCGCTCCCGTCGATGGCCCACGGCCTTGCGTCTTCCCAGCCGCAAGCGCCCTCGCCTGCTTCAGCGGCGTCCAGCGCCGCGAGTGCATCTGCGCTGCCCGGCGCGCTGGACGCACGCGCCGTGTCCATCATGACCCTGCTGTGCTTCACCTGGGCGCTGCAGCAGATCTCCCTCAAAGCGGTGTCCGACCAGATCAGCCCGATGCTGATGGTGGCGCTGCGCTCCCTCGTGGCCGCCGTGCTGCTGGCGGCGCTGATGGCGTGGCGCGGAGAGCGGCTGGCCCGCGCACGTTATGGCGCCGGTGCGGCGGTGGGCACCCTCTTCGCGATCGAGTTCCTCCTGGTGGCGGAAGCGCTGCGGCTCACGGCAGCCGCGCATGTGGTGGTGTTCCTCTACACCGCGCCGTTGTTCGCGGTGTTGGGTCTGCATCTGCTGCGGCCGGAAGAGCGACTGGTTCGTGGGCAGTGGATCGGCGTTGCGCTGGCCTTCGGGGGCACGGCCCTGGCGTTTCTGGGCGGTCAGTCCACCAGCCCCAGCGGAAGCAGCAGCCTGCTGGGCGACGTGCTGGCGTTGCTGGGCGGTGCGGCGTGGGGCGCGACCACCATCACCATCCGCACCACTTCGCTGAGCCAGGCGCCTGCGTCCGAGACCCTGCTGTATCAATTGCTCGGCGCGGTGGCCTGGCTGCTGCCCGCGGTGTGGATCACCGGGCAGTCGCATGTCGAGCCGACCTTGCGGGTGTGGGCCCATCTGGGCTTTCACAGTGTCGTCGTGTCGTTTGCCAGCTTCCTGGCCTGGTTCTGGCTGATGCGGCATTACCTGGCGTCGCGGCTGGGCGTGTTCTCTTTCCTCACGCCGCTGTTCGGGGTGTTGCTGGGCGCATGGCTGCTGAAGGAGTCGCTGACGCCGACCTTCCTGGGCGGCAGCGCGCTGGTGCTGGCCGGCATCGTGCTGGCGGGGCGGGCGGCCAAGGCCCGGCGTTGATACCGCGTCAGCGGGCCCGGTCGAGGAAGTCCGCCAGGGCGTCGATCCGGTGCCACCAGAACAGGTAGACGCCCTGCGCCTGCGCCTCCATCACCTTGGCGGGCTTGAACACACCCCGCAGTGCAGCGGCGACGAGATTGGAGCGGCCGAACTGCTCGTACCAATCGCCGGCATCCGCCACCACTTCCTTGTTGAGGCGCTTCTCGCCATTCACCGTGCTGTTGGACGCCTTGCACTCCACCGCGAGCAGCCGGCCATCCCACAGCATCACCACCAGATCGGCGTTGTGCTTGCCCAGCTTGCACTGGCGCATGAACACGCCGCGTGGCGGCAGCATGCCAACATCCGCAATCCCGCCGCGCGGCGCGGGGGCCCGGGTGTAGCCCTTGTCGATCAGCAGCTGTTCCAGTCGGCCTTCCAGCTGGTCACGTTCGTCGCTGCGGCGGCGGGTGTAGACCGTGTTCATGCTGATCAGCACGGCGGTCGACATGATCGCTGTGTGACGCTCCGTCTCGGTGGGCGCGCGGCCCTGCAGCACCCAGGGGAAGCGGTGCGGGTCCAGGGCGGCCAGCAGCAGGCGGCCGATCTCATCGGCCAGGGCCTGGTGCTTGCGAACGGCCGTCTTGTTGACGCTGGCGTCGAGCAGGGTGTCCAGGTCGTCCTCGGAGATCGGCGGCGCGGCCAGCGCGCGCAGCGCCTGGAACTGCAGCTTGTGGCCGACGATGGCAGACAGCAGTCCGGCGTCCGCACCGTTGGCCTCACCAAAAAGGTCCATCGTCTGGCCTATGGCTGAGAACGAGGACGGCGTCGGTCCCACCAGCAGGCGGTCCAGCGCATCAATCACCAGCGTTGCGGCTTCCACCGCTTCCGGATAGACGCCGTTGTAGTCCTTCAGCGGGTCCAGCAGCCGCCGGCTGCGGAACTCGGCGCGCGCCTCGCGGCAGTCGTCCTGGATCCGATCCAGGGACGCCAGCTCCGGCAACGCGCGAGACGGATGCAATCCAGACGCCATGATGCGGCTCATGCCAGCAGGTCGCGCGGCAGCAGGATACGCATCGCCTCGGACGGTTCAAACTTGGTCAGGCCGCCGGCATACACCCGGCCGCCCTCGATGCTCACATTCGCATTGAGCCATTGCACCAGCCGGCGCAGTTGGGCCTCGCTCATGGGTTGGCGCGGATACAGCCCATGAGCCACATTGATCAAGCGCGCGCCCGCCGCATTGAAGGCAAAGGCGGGCGGACGTCGTCCCATGTAGGTCATGACGATCGGGGCCGGGTCGCGCAGGTGGACATGCCACCAGGGCTTGCGATGTCGGGCGATGTAGCCCTCATGCGCGCCCTGCGACTGGGCCCATGCAAGGAAGGTGTCGATGGCCCGGCGGTGTGCCGCGGGCAAGGGGGCGAGATCCCGCGGCAGGCAGACCACGCGGCGCAGGGTCTGCAGGGGGCCGATTTCCTGCCCGGGCGCGGCGGAGATGTCCGAGGCATCGGTGATGCTCGGCACCAGATAGGCCTCCGGCAGGGCGGGTGCGCCGGGGCCATGCACCCACACGCGATTGAGCCCGGTGACCTGCCCCCGCGACACCTGGAACAGCTCGCCCAGTTCCATCTGCCCTGGCTGCCGCGCCGGCCGGCCGCCGCGCAGCAGCACCGACCACTTGCGCTCCTGCCGCGCGGTCTCCCGCGGGATCTCGCGGCCCGGGGGCAAGGTGAGCAGCTCGGCCGGGGCCTGGATAGACTGGAAGCGCAGCGGCGCATCGGCTTGCGTGGCTTCAGGGGAGAAACAGGTGATGGCGGCGGACACCATCGCGTCCTCGAACACCTGCAGTTCCGGCGCCACCACATGGATCTCGGTGCCGCCCAGGCCGTTGGCGAGCATGTCGCGAAGCGCCTGGCCGTAGTTGACGTCCATCCACTCCGCGGCGGTCACGAACACGCCGAAGTCGCCGGGCACGGCGAGCTGGCGGGTCTTGAGGAAGAAATGCAGATGCAGCCCGGCAAGCTGGCTGCCTTTGAGTCCGGCGTGCGTCAGACAGTAGGCATACCAGGTCTTCCAGCCGGGGCTGATGTCGTGGTGCCGCACATAGGGCGGATTGCCGATGAAGAGGGTGGGGCCATCCACCGGTGCCAGGGACAGCTCCCGGTAGTCGCCCACCAGCACGGCGGCGCGGTGGGACAAGTCTGCCGCGGCCAGGTTGGCGCGCAGCAGCAGGGCCACCAGCGGATCTTTTTCGACGGCCACGGCTTCGGCCTCGGGGAAGGCGCGCAGGCCGGCCAGGGTGTAGCGGCCGGACCCGGCGCCGGGGTCTACCAGCCGCGTCACCTTCCGGCCCTGGCGCAGCGCCCAGTTCACCATGCCCTGCACCACGGGCGCCGGGGTGAAGGTCTGGCCTTCCGGGCGGCGGGTGGTGGCGTGGAAGAGGCGGCAGAACAGGGCGCCGAGCGGGTCGTCGCCGCGGCGGATGGCCTTGGTCAGGGCCTGGAGCTGCGCAGCGTCCTCGCAGGCGGGCACCGTCTGCAGCAGCTGCTGCTCGGCCTCGGTGACCACCGCGTCGCCGATCAGGGCCTTGGCCAGCGCCAGCAGCGTCTGGGCGGTGGCGGACGGCTCCAGGTCGAGCGCATTCGGCGCGTTCAGCGGATCCGCCGGCGTGGAGCCCGAAGTCCGCTGGGTCGGCCCAGCGGTCAGCCCGCGTGTCCGGCCAACGGTCGTGTCTCTTACTGCGGGCAATCCAGGCAATCCAGGTTGGAAAAGGGTTTGCGCAAGGGCCTCGGCGCGAGGGCCTTGGCGCCATCGGCCGGCGATCCACGGTAGCGATCCACGGTAGCGATCCAGTGCCACTCCGGTGGGACCGGCGACCCCCATGGCGCGGCGTCAGATTGTAGCGGGCCGATACTGGGAATCCGGACAGTTCAGCCCCTGTTCAACCCTCATGAACCGGTCGGCAAGGCTAGACTGCGCGCCAGTCCATTTCGCTTTGCCGCTATGTCCAGGAAAAAGGTCGTCATCGGGTTTCTCGGTTCCCAGCTGGATGCCGGCGGCGGTGCCGGCCGCTGGGAAAAATGGCGGCCCACCGTCTCCCTGGGTCAGCATGAAGATCTGGTCATCGACCGGGTCGAGCTGATGTATTCCCCCCGGCACCAGGGCCTGGCCGAGCAGATCGTTCAGGACATCGGGAATGTCTCGCCAGACACCCAGGTGAACCTCGTCCCCATGGACGTGGCCGACCCCTGGGACTTCGGCGAGATGTACGGCGCCCTCTACGACTGGGCGCGGGCCTATCCCTTCGACCCCGCGAAGGAGGAGTACTGGGCCCACATCACCACCGGCACCCACGTGGCGCAGATCTGCATGTTCCTGATGGTGGAGTCACGCTTCATCCCGGGCGTGCTGCTGCAAACGTCGCCGCCACGCCGACAGAAACAGGGCGACCCCGGCAGCTATACCCTGATCGATCTGGACCTCTCCCGCTACGACGGTCTGGCGCAGCGCTTCAACCGTGCCCACGACGAAGCGCTGGACTTCCTCAAGAGCGGCGTGGCCACCCGCAACCAGCGCTTCAATGCGCTCATCGAGGAAATCGAACGGGTGGCGGTGCGATCGCAGGCGCCGATCCTGCTGACCGGACCCACCGGCGCCGGCAAGTCCCATCTGGCGCGGCGCATGTTCGAACTCAAGCGCTCGCGCCATCAGGTGCGTGGCGAATTCGTGGAGGTCAACTGCGCCACGCTGCGCGGCGACAGTGCCGCCTCGACGCTCTTCGGCCACAAGAAAGGCGCCTTCACCGGCGCGGCGGCCGACCGGGCCGGCCTGCTGCGGACGGCGCATGAAGGCGTGCTGTTCCTCGACGAGATCGGCGAACTGGGCCTGGACGAGCAGGCCATGCTGCTCAAGGCGGTGGAAGAGAAGCGCTTCTTCCCGATGGGGAGCGACCGCGAGGTCAGCAGTGACTTCCAGCTGATCGCCGGTACCAACCGCGATCTGCGGCGGGACGTCGCCCAGGGCCGCTTCCGGGAAGACCTGTTTGCGCGGATCAACCTCTGGGCCTACACCCTGCCGGGTCTGGCGCAGCGTAGTGAGGACATCGAACCCAATGTCGAGGCGCTGCTGGCGCGTTTCAGCGCCGAGTCCGGACGCGCGGTGCGCTTCAATGTCGAGGCCAAAACAGCCTATCTGCGGTTCGCGCGCTCGCCCGAGGCGCTGTGGCGCGGCAACTTCCGCGACCTGCTCTCCAGCATGACGCGCCTGTCAACGCTGGCCGATGGCGGGCGCATTTCCACCGCGCTGGTGGAGGCCGAGATTCAGCGCCTGCGCTGGCTGTGGCAAGCGCCGGAAGACGCGGGGACGGATGCACCGTCCGCCGTGGATCTGGATGCCCTGGTGGGGCCCGAAGTCGCCGCGCAGCTGGACCTGTTCGACCGGGTGCAGCTGGAATTGGTGGTGCAGGTCTGCCGCAGCTCGGCCACGCTGTCGGAGGCCGGGCGGCGGTTGTTCGACCGCACCCGCACCCAGCGCACCGTCGTCAACGATGCGGACCGGCTGCGCAAATACCTCATGAAGCTGGGCATGACCTGGGCGACGGTGCGCGGCGATACGGCCGCGTAGCCGTCGCGGCGCAGGCACGACCCGGCCCCCCTGGCCGGTTCTCAGCGGGACGCCGAGAACACCCCCACCGCATTCACCAGCACCTGGGACTGCTGCTCCAGCGATTCCGCGGCCGCCGAAGCTTCTTCCACCAGCGCCGCATTCTGCTGCGTGGTCTGATCCAGCTGCGAGATGGCCTGGTGGATCTGTTCGATGCCGGCGGTCTGCTCCTGGCTCGCGCTGGAGATCTCCCCGACGATGTCGGTCACCCGTTTGACGCTGCCCACGATGCGGGTCATGGTCTCGCCGGCCTGCGTCACCAGCGCACCGCCAGCCTGCACCTTCTCCACCGAATCCCCGATCAGTGTCTTGATCTCGCGCGCGGCGGTGGCGCTGCGCTGCGCCAGGGTGCGGACCTCCGCCGCCACCACCGCAAAGCCGCGGCCCTGCTCGCCGGCGCGCGCCGCTTCGACCGCGGCATTCAGCGCCAGGATGTTGGTCTGGAAGGCGATGCCGTCGATCACGCCGATGATGTCGACGATCTTGTTGGACGAGCTGCTGATGGAGGACATCGTGGCCACGACCTCGTCGACCACCTTGCCGCCCTGCACCGCGATGTCCGAGGCGGACACCGCCAGCTGGTTGGCCTGCCGTGCGTTGTCGGCGCTTTGCTTGACGGTGGCGGTCAGCTGCTCCATCGAGGCGGCGGTCTGCTCGATCGCGCTGGCCTGTGCTTCGGTGCGGGACGACAGGTCGCGGTTGCCCATTGCGATCTCGCCGGCGGCGCTGGCGATGGTGTCGGTCGAGCCGCGGATCTGGCTGACGGTGGACGCCAGGCTGCGCTGCATGCGGTCCATGGCCGTGAGCAGACTGTCGGCATGGGCGCCGCGCAGGTCGACGGTCACGTTCAGGTCGCCAGCGCCGATGCGGCGGACGATGTCGGACGCATAGTCGGGTTCACCGCCCAGCTGCCGATAGGTGAGGGTGGCCAGGCGCCAGCCCAGCACCGCCACGACGGCCATCAGCGCCACACCGATGGACAGCATGACGATGGCGGTGCGCCAGAAGGCCTTGTCGATGTCGTCGATGTAGTCGCCGAAGCCGATGATCCAGTCCCAGGGCTTGAAGTGCACGACCGCGTAGAGCTTTTCGACTTCGTCCTTGGTGTTCGGGCGGGTGCCCAGCGCAATGACGGTGCCGACGGCCTGGCCTTCCAGCGCGGTGCGGTAGCGGACACCGGCTTCCTTGCCGCCCTTGGCATCCACGATGCCGACCCGCTTGGGATTCGGATGGACGAGGTTCACATCGTCGCTGTAGCCGCGGACGAAGAAGTACTGCTCGTCCTTGCGGAAGCTGCTGATGATCAGCTTGCCCTGCTTCTGGGCTTCTTCACGGGTGATCTTGCCGGCGGTTTCCTGCTCGTGGAGCTTCTCCAGGGCGGACTGGGCCAGGACCACCAGGGTGGACAGCTGCGCCACCCGTTCTTTCATCATCGTCTGGCGTAGCGTCGTCAGCGAGATGGCGGCCAGGACAAGCATGCCGGTCAGGGCGGCCAGGCAGAGCAGGAAGATGCGGGTACGGAGCTTCATGAAGAATTCACGGCCCCGCAACGACGGGGCCCGGCGGGATTGGACCAACCCCGGTTATCGCCCGATTTGCGTCCGGACTGAAGTGCCGCCGCCGCAACCGGACGGTGTTTGGACGCACTAGGTCACGGCACCTCGGCCGCTGTGGCCTTCGGGGTGACGCCAGCCGTGGCGGGAATGGCGACCTCCACCGGGATGTTGCGCGCACCGGGGATCGTGGCGCTGGTGGTGCCGCCGGCCGCTGCGCCCGCCTGGTGAACAGCGGGGGAGGTTTGGGCCCGGAAGCGGTCCCGCCACCGCAGCCCCGTCCGCTCGACCAGCAGATGCAGCGCAGTGCCCGCCACCAGGATGGCCAGGGCGAACACGGTAAACTGCCAGCCGCCGTGGACGGTGTCGGGCAGCCACTGCTCCACCGCGTGCATCACCAGCTTGTGGCTCAGGTAAAGGCTGTAGGAGATGGTCGCGATGAACCCGGCCCCGGGCAGGCGCCATCGGCCGATCCCGCTGATGGGACTGGCGCCGCCCGCCACCAGCCCCGCCATGCCCAGCGACAGCAGCGGCCAGCCGACCGTATTGGCGACCAGCCCGGTGCGGTCGCGGAACAGCCACAGCGCCGCCGCCACCAGGACCACCCCGACCAGCGAGGCCGTCAGGCCGTGCCGCATCCACCGGGCCCAGAGGCGAGGGCGATACACCTTCACCAGGGCCAGACTGACGCCTGCCAGAAGGCCATCCAGCCGGGTCCAGGTCGGGTAGTAGAGGTCTTCGACAAACCAGGCGCGCGGTGGCTGCATGGCGTCGTCCCGCAGCCAGATGCCGGCGCGAAGGGCCATGCCTGCCACCACCAGACCGACGCAAAAGGCGACGGTGCGCGAGGCGCTGCCCCGTCGGCACAGCGCCACCGCGAGCAGCGGGAAGAGCAGGTAGAAATGTTCCTCGACGCAGAGCGACCAGGCATGGGAGAAGGCCTGGTTGGCCCCGTAGTCGATCAGCAGGTTGACGGTGAAGGTGGCGAACTGCCACCACGGCTGCAGGCCCGGTGCCTCGCGCCAGGCCGGAAAGGCGACATAGATGCCCAGCACGACAAGGAACGCCGGCAGCACCCGCCAGGCCCGCCGCGCATAAAACGCACCGAAGCGCGGCGGCTCGCCCCGGGACAGCGGCGTCAGCCACTGGGCCCCGATGAGAAAGCCGCTCAGCACGAAGAACATGTCCACACCCGCCCAGCCGAAGCGGGACAGCCAGGCAAAGTCCTCGCCGAGGCCGCCGACCAGAAAGGAATGGAACAGCATCACCCACAGGACCGCGAGCGCACGGAGCAGGTCGAGCCCAGGAAGGCGGACGGGGGCGGGGAGGGAGGAGGGGTGGGTCATGGCGGCGTGAACGGGTCGCGGACCGCATTGTGCGCAGGTCGCCGCCGGCCCGGACAGGAGCTGCGGTTACGGGCGTGACGGCCGGTGAGCAGACGCTGCCCCGGGGGCCTCGGACCGCGCGCGGCCCCGGCCTCCAGGGCAGGCTCGCGGCATGCCAGGGAGGGGTCGTTGCGTTCCCGGCCCATTTCCATGAGTTATCCGGACATCGAATCCCATGGCGTGATCGGTAATCTGCGCACCACCGCCCTGGTGTGCAGTGACGGCACGGTCAATTTTTTCTGCTTTCCACGCTTCGACTCACCCAGCGTCTTCCTGTCCCTGCTGGACGATGAGCGGGGCGGTCACTTCTCGATCCGGCCAGCGGACGGTGCGCCGATGCGCAGCCGTCAGCGCTACCTGCCCGAGACCAACGTGCTGGTCACCCGCTACATGGGCGACGCGGGCATGGTCGAAGTCACTGATTACATGCCGGTCGGCGACGACGGCCCCCGCAGCGCCCTGGTGCGCCGGGTGCGCTGCGTGCGCGGACAGGCCGACTTCCGGGTGCGCTGCGAGCCGCGCTTCGACTACGCCCGGGCGGACAGCCAGGCGACACTGAATGCCACAGGCGACATCGCCACCTTCACCGTGGATGGCGAGGGCGGGCCGATGCGCCTGCGCAGCACCGTGCCGATGACGCTGGATGACCATGCCGTCTGCGTCTCGCTCTCGCTCAAGGCCGGCGACGACGTCGGCTTCGTGCTGGAGTGCGTGAAGGAGCAGCCCAGCGGCGACGACCTGAACGCCTTCCTGCACAGTTCCTTCGAGCAGACGGTCAAGTTCTGGGAACGCTGGAGTCAGAAATCGGTCTACAAAGGCCGCTGGCGCGAAGTCGTGCAGCGATCTGCATTGGCGCTGAAGCTGCTCACCTCGGCCCGGCATGGCGCCATCATCGGCGCGGCCACCTTTGGCCTGCCGGAACAGATCGGCGGGGAACGGAACTGGGACTACCGCTACTGCTGGATCCGCGATGCGGCCTTCACCGTGTATGCCCTGATGCGCCTGGGCTATACCGAAGAGGCGGATCACTTCATCGAATGGACCAAAGGCCGGGCCGATGAAGAGAACACCGAGCATCAGCCCCAGGTGCTCTATGCCGTGGACGGCGCCGCCATCGACACCGAGATCGAGCTGACGCACCTCGCCGGTTATCGCGATTCGCGTCCCGTGCGCATCGGCAATGCCGCGGCGCATCAGCTGCAGCTGGATGTGGTGGGCGAGCTGGTGGATGCGATGTACCTCGCCGACAAACACGGCGAGGCGCCCTCCATCGACATCTGGACCCGGCTGGCCGGACGCATCGACTGGCTGTGCGAGCACTGGGACCAACCGGAAGACGGCATCTGGGAGATGCGCGGTGAGCGGCGGGATTTCCTCTCCGGCCGCTTGATGAGCTGGGTGGCGCTGGACCGTGCGCTGCGCATGTCACGGCGCTACGCCCGGCCGGCGCCGGTGGTGCGCTGGGTGGAGACGCGTGACGCCATCGCCTCGCAGATCCTCGATGAGTTCTGGCATGAGGGCAAACAGGCCTTTGTGCAGTACCGCGGGTCGGACCGGCTGGATGCGGTGGTGCTGCTGATGCCGATGGTCAAGTTCATCAGCTCCAGCGATCCGCGCTGGCAATCGACGCTGGATGCCGTGGGCCGTGAGCTGGCGGTGGACGGACTGGTGGCCCGGTACGTCACCGTCAACGAGGGCGGCGCCGAGAACCTGGACGGCTTGCAGGGGCAGGAAGGCAGTTTCACCGCCTGCTCCTTCTGGTATGTCGAATGCCTGGCCCGTGCCGGCCGGGTGGACGAGGCGCGGCTGTATTTCGACAAGCTGCTGACCTACGCCAACCACCTGGGCCTGTATGCCGAAGAGATCGGCCTGGGCGGGGAGCACCTGGGCAACTTCCCGCAGGCGCTGACCCATCTGGCCCTGATCAGCGCTGCCTATGCGCTGGACCGGGCCATCGACGGCCGCAAGCCGAGCTGGTGAACGGTGCCGACCTTTCCCTTTGTGTTGAATCTGTCTGGAGCAACCCATGGACCGTGAGCATGTCTTGAAGCAACAGGTGGCGCTGGTGACCGGCGCCAGTTCCGGCATTGGCCATGCCATTGCGCAAGCGATGGCGCATGCCGGTGCTTCGGTGGTGGTGAACTACCACTCGCAGGCTGAGCCGGCGGAAGCGCTGGTGGGGAAGATCCGCCAGGCGGGCGGCCAGGCGCTGGCCGTCAAGGCCGACGTCGGGCAGGAGGCTGATGTGCAGCGCCTCTTTGACGAGACGCTCAAGGCCTTCGGGCGCCTGGACATCCTCGTCGCCAATTCCGGCGTGCAGCGGGATGCGCCCATCGGGGAGATGACGCTGGAGCAATGGAACACCGTCCTCAACACCAACCTCACCGGTCAATTCCTGTGCGCCCGCGCCGCGGTGCAGCAGTTCCGCCAGCAGGAGCGCTCGGAGGCGGGTGGACGCGCCATCGGCAAGATCATCCACATGAGCTCGGTCCACCAGGTGATCCCCTGGGCGGGACACGCCAACTACGCGGCGTCCAAAGGCGGGGTCGACCTGTTCATGCGGACGCTGGCGCAGGAAGTGGCCGCCGAGCGCATCCGCGTGAATGCGATTGCCCCGGGGGCGATTGCCACGGCGATCAATGAGGACGCGGTGGAAGATCCACAAGCCCGGGAAAAACTGCTCACCATGATTCCGTACGGCCGTGTGGGCCATGTGGACGATGTGGCGCAGGCGGCCGTCTGGCTGGCCAGCGATGCGGCCGACTATGTGGTGGGTACGACGCTGTTTGTCGACGGCGGCATGAGCCTGTATCCGGAGTTCCGCTTCGGCGGCTGAAGGACACCGTCGCCCTTCCGGCATGTCGTTTGCTGCCATGCCCCGCATGACACAAGCGACTCTCAATATCGCCAATCGGCTCGACCGGCTGCCGTGGTCGCGCTGGCACTGGCGTGTGGTCCTCGCCCTCGGTGTGGCGTGGGTGTTGGACGGGCTGGAGGTCACGCTGGTGGGCTCCGTCGGGGCAGCGCTGGAGCGATCCGACACACTCGGTCTGACCGGTGTGCAGGTCGGATGGGCCGGGTCGCTGTACCTGGCCGGGGCGATCCTGGGCGCGCTTGCCTTCGGTCGAATGACCGACCGGCTGGGCCGCAAGAAGCTGTTCATGGTGACCCTGGCGGTGTATGCGGTGGCGACCTTCGCCACGGCCTTCTCCACCGACTTCGCCTTCTTTGCGCTGTGTCGTTTCGTCACCGGCATCGGCATTGGCGGCGAATATGCGGCGATCAATTCCGCCATCGATGAGCTGGTGCCGGCCCGGGTGCGCGGTCGTGTGAACCTGGCCATCAACGGCAGCTTCTGGCTGGGCGCGGCGCTGGGCGCGGGCTCCAGCCTGGTGCTGCTGCATCCCGATGTGCTGGGTCCCGTCAATGGGTGGCGGGCCGGTTTTGCGATGGGCGCGCTGCTGGCCGTGGGCATGGTGCTGGTGCGCCGCCATGTGCCGGAGAGCCCGCGCTGGCTGATGCTGCACGGACGGCATGAGGAGGCCGAGCGCATCCTGCAGTCGATCGAAGCCGACGTCGCGGCCCAGCATGGCCCGTTGCCACCCGCACCGCCGCCCCTTCATGAACGCGCCCGCATGGCGATGCCCACGGTGCGCGAAGTGATGCAGGTGCTGCTCAAGCGGTATCGCACCCGCAGCGGCGTCGCGCTGGCGCTGATGCTGGCGCAGGCGTTCTTCTACAACGCGATCTTCTTCACCTATGCGCTGGTGCTGACGCGCTTTTATGGCGTGGCGGATACGCGGGTGGCGCTCTACATCTTCCCGTTTGCGCTGGGCAATGTGCTGGGCCCCTTGCTGCTGGGACCGCTGTTTGACAAGGTGGGACGCCGCCGCATGATTGCCTTGACTTATGGGCTGGCGGGGGTGGGACTGGCAGCCACCGGAGTGGCGTTTGTGACGGAGTCGCTCAGCGCGCTCACGCAGGCGCTGTGCTGGTCGGGCGTGTTCTTCTTTGCATCGGCGGCGGCCAGCTCGGCCTACCTCACCGTCAGTGAAGTGTTCCCGCTGGAGATGCGGGCGATGGTGATTGCGCTGTTCTATGTGGTGGGCACCGGCGCGGGGGGCTTCGCGGCGCCGTTGCTGTTCGGCTGGCTGGTGGACAGCGGATCGCGCGAAGCGGTGGCCGGTGGTTATGCGCTCGGCGCCGCCTTGGTGATCATTGCCGGCCTGCTGGCGCTGCGCTTTGGGGTGGATGCGGAAGGGCGGTCGCTGGAGGAGATCGCGCCATCCGCCGATGCCTCGGGGGCGCGTTGACTGTGCCTTGCCATGGCGCCGCGGGCGGGGCGGACTTCGTTGCGGCCCACCTGCCGACCGCCTGCCGACCCCCTGCGGCATTCCCTCACCGGGCTGACAGGGTGTCGAGCTTCTGCAGGATCTCGTGGGCCGCGGCAACCCGGTCCGGGATCGGCCAGACGCGATTGGCCAGCAGCACGAGGCCCAGGCGCCGCTCAGGGATGAACGCCGCATAGGCGCCGAAGCCGCGGGTGGAGCCGGTCTTGTTGAAGAGACGGGGACCGGCAGGCGTTGCGGTGACCGGCGTGACCTCGCTCACGACACGTCCCAATGCGTTGCCCTCGCTGAGCGTCTCCAGGGGCACCGGCCAGGTGTAGTGCTCCCAGCCGAGCCCCTGCGTCATCGACCCCACCTGATAGACGCTCTGGTGGGTGGTCTCGATGGCCTGACGCAGCGACGGGCTCACAGCGCTCGGGTCGATGTTGGCCTGCACAAAGCGCAGCAGGTCGGCCGCGGTGGTGCGGATGCCGTAGGCCTGGGCGTCATACACATCCGGGGTCATGCGCACGGCCTTGTCCTTGTCGTACCCCCAGGCGTAATGGGCCTTCGCCGCCTCGGGCAACTGCAGGGAGGTGTGGCGAAGTCCCAGGCCGGGCAACAGGTCCGATTGCACCGCCTCGACGTAGGGACGCCCCAAGGCGGCCGCGACCGCTTCGCCAAACAGGCCGATGCTCGGATTGGAGTACTGGCGCCGGCTACCGGGCGTGTAGAGCGGCGTCCATCGCTGCAGATATCGCTGCATCTGTGCATCGTTTTTGATGTCGTCAGGCACCTGCAGCGGCAGGCCACCGGCGGTGTAGGTCACCAGCTGCAGCAGGGTGGTGCGCTCGATGGGATGGCCTTTCAGTGCCGGCAGATAGCGCGCGGGCGAGTCGTTCAGCGACAGCTGGCCCTGGACCTGCGCCTGTGCACCCAGCGTGGCCGCAAAGGTCTTGCTGATGGAGCCGATCTCGAAGAGTGTCTCGTCGTCCACCGGCGCGTGGGTGGCTTTGGATGCCACGCCGTAGTTGAAGACATACGACCGCCCGCCGACCGTCACGCCGACCGCGAGGCCTGGGAGATCGTTACGGGCCATGACGGGGCGGACGGCCGCATCCACCAGCGCACGCACAGCGTCCACTTCGGTCGATGGCTGCGGCTGCGAAGCCGTTTGTGCGTGGATGGGCGCAAGCGCGAAAGGCGCGGCGGCAGCCATCACGGCCGCGCGTAGAACGAGGCGACGGAGAATAGGGGGCATCCAGATCATCCTGTGTATGAGAGCGCCGCACCGGAGGGTTTGACTTCAGGTGTGGCTCAAGGCGAGGCTCAAGGTCTGCACCTTACGGTGAGGGACGGCTGCGCGCGGACGGAAGCCGGGTTACATCGGCCCTGACGTAACGACAGCCTTCGCTGTCTTAACCCGCCGTCGGGCCTGCATTTCACGCCAGGCCCTCGGGCCGACCACCGGTGAGTCTCTCCGTAGCCAAACTACAAACAGAAACACGCCGCGCGCGTTCGATATAGAAGGCAAACGGCATGACTTGGTAGTTTTCCTACATGAATTTCCGATGATCGTGTCTAGAGTTGGACCACTTTCCCAAGCAGGAAAGACGGCCACGGCAGGACCTGGAGTGGCCGAACCCAGCTGCCCCGAGACGAGGGCGGCGGTCGATCAACACTGGAGACATCATGCCCTTGCTGCCCCTGTCGAGCCGCCGGCTCACCCACGCCCTCACGGCTGCGGCCAGCGCCGCCTTTGCCCTTGTGGCCAGCCCCGCGCACGCCTTGAACCCCAATGCCACGTCGGTGCAGATGTTCGAATGGGCCTGGCCCGACATCGCCACCGAATGCACCCAGTGGCTGGGCCCCAAAGGCTACGGCGGCGTTCAGATCTCGCCCCCGGGGGCGTCGAAGAATGCCAACGGCTGGTGGGGGGTCTACCAGCCCGTCAACTATGCCAATCTCACCAGCCGCATGGGCACGCCCGCGCAGCTGCAAAGCATGATCAGCGCCTGCCACGCCGCAGGTGTGCGGGTGTATGCCGACATCGTCGTCAACCAGATGGCGGACGGCAGCGGCACCGCCACCGACGGGTCCACCTGGAACGCGGCAACGCTGAGCTATCCGTTCTTCAGCGCCAGCGACTTCCACGCCAACTGCGTCATCAGCGATGCCGACTACAACTCGCCGGCCGGCCGCAGCAATGTGCAGAACTGCCGCCTGGGCGGCCTGCCGGATCTCGCCACCGAGAGCAGCTATGTGCAGGGCCAGATCGTCAACTATCTGAAGTCGCTGCTGGCGCTGGGGGTGGATGGTTTCCGCATCGACGCGGCCAAGCACATGCCGGCGTCTGCGTGGACCTCGATCATGAGCGCGGTGAAGACCGCCTACCCCAAGACGCTGCAGGGTGAAAACATCTGGGTAACGCAGGAGATCATCAACGACGGTGAAGTCGACCGTCCGAGCTACTTCCCGATCGGCACGATCAACGAGTTCCAGTTCACCTATGCCCTGCGGGATGTCTTCCGCGGCAACAACGGCAACACCCTCTCCAGCATCCCCGGCATCATGGGGACCTGGGGCAACTGGGGCGGCAGCTGGGGCTTCATCCAGCCGCAGAACGCCACCGTCTTCGTGACCAACTGGGACACCGAGCGCAATGGCAGCTCGTTGAACATCAACAACGCCGCCGGCAATGACGCGGCCAATCAGCGCTACACGCTGGCCAACGTCTTCATGCTGGCGCAGGGCTACGCCGAGGCGCAGCTCTACTCCGGCTTCAAGTTCAGCAACACCGATGCCGACCGTCCCACCACCAGCCCCTACAGCGGCGGTGTGCCGCAGATCAATGTGGTGTGGGACTTTGCCCATCGCTGGACGCCGCTGGCCAACATGGTGGGCTTCCGCAATGCCAGCATCGGCCAGGCGCAGCAGAACTGGACGGTGGGGGACAACGGCAACCAGGTGGCCTTCAGCCGCGGCAATGTGGGCTTTGTGGCGCTGAACAACAGCGGCAGCGCCTGGACCCGCAGCTTCGCCACCGGCCTGCCCGCCGGCACCTACTGCAACGTGATCAACGGCACCAAGAATGCGGCCGGTACGGCCTGCTCGGCCGACACGGTGACGGTCGATGCCAGCGGCACGGCCAGCTTCACCGTGCCCGCCAACAACAGCGGCAGCACACCGGCGGTGGCGATCTACACCGGCCAGAAGATCAGCGGCAGCGGCGGTGGCAGCGGGGGGACGGGCACCTGCGCGGTGACCTTCACCATCGCCAATGCCAACACCGTGGTCGGCCAGAACCTGCGGGTGGTGGGCAATGTGAGCGGGCTGGGTGCATGGGCACCGGGCTCAGGCTTTGCGCTGACCATTCAGGGCTCCGGCGCCAATGTGCCCTGGACCGGCACCGTGAGCCTGCCGGCCGGCACGGCCATCCAGTACAAGTATGTGAAGTGGAACGGTTCCAGCGCGGTCTGGGAAAGCAATCAGTCCACCAGCAGCGGCAATCGCGAGTTCACCAGCTGCGCCAGCGGATCGCAGGCGCGGTCGGACGGCAACTTCAAGTTCTGACCCCCACCCCGGATTCATCCGGGGGAAGGATTCGACGTGACACAGGGCGCCCACACGGGCGCCATTTTTTTGCCTTCACAGGCCCAGTTCGGTCAGACCGGGATGGTCATCCGGGCGGCGACCCAGCGGCCAGAAGAATTTGCGGTCTTCCGCCTTGATCGGACGGTCATTGATGCTCGCATGACGATGGGTCATCAGGCCGTTCTCATCGAACTCCCAGTTCTCATTGCCGTGGCTGCGGAACCAGTTGCCGGCGTCGTCGTGCCATTCGTAGACGAAGCGGACCGCAATGCGATTGCCGGTGTAGGACCACAGTTCCTTGATCAGGCGGTAGTCCAGTTCACGGGCCCACTTGCGCTCCAGCAATGCCTGCGCCTCCGCGCGGCCTTGCGGGAATTCGGCGCGGTTGCGCCAGTTCGTGTCCGGACTGTAGGCCAGCACGATCCTGGCCGGGTCACGGCTGTTCCAGCCATCTTCCGCCAGACGGACCTTTTGCACGGCGGTTTCATGGGTGTAGGGAGGCAGGGGAGGACGGATTTCCATGGCGATTCCTGGTTGGGTTGAAAAGTAGACAAAGCTGTCTACATGGCTGCATTCTGGCGCACGTGGACAGAGCTGTCTACTTAAATCTACAAGGCGGGCGAACGATGCCGGAAAGAGATTGTTCCGGCTCTGGAAAGAGTCTTTTAGCAGCGGCGTGGATTCCGTCATGGAGAGGCTGAGGCCACAGTCACAGCCATCGGTCGCCGCCTGGTGGCGACGCACCCAACCCCCTCACCTTTGGAGACTCTCATGTCCATTCAACTGCTCGGCTTCCCCCTGTCCGGCCACTCGCATCGTGCTCAGCTGGCCCTCTCGCTGATGGGGCTGCCCTACGAATTCACAGCGGTGGACCTGCCCCGCCGCGCTCACAAGACACCGGAGTTCCTGGCGCTCAACCCGTTCGGACAAGTGCCCGTTTTGGTGGACGACGGCGTGGCGGTTCATGACTCCAATGCCATCTTGACCTACCTGGCCTTGAAGTACGACACCGAACGCCGCTGGCTGCCCCAGGGGGTGAAGGAGCAGGCCGAGGTGCAGGCGTGGCTGTCGGTGGCGGCGGGGTTGATGGCCTTCGGTCCGGCTGCGGCACGTTTGGTCACGGTGTTCGGCGCCAGCTTCGATACGGAGGAGGTGATTGCCCGTGCGCACGGACTGCTGAAGGTGATGGACGGTCAGCTGGCCCAACGGAACTTCCTGGTGGGATCAAACGCCACGCTGGCGGACATCGCGGCCTACAGCTACATCGCCGCGGCGCCGGAAGGCAATGTGGATCTGGCGCCGTATGGGCATGTGCTGCGATGGCTCGCACGCGTGGAGGCGCTTCCCGGTTTTGTCCCGATGCCGGAGACGGCAGCGGGACTGCGTGCGTGACGGATGACGGGCCTCCGCGCCTCACCGCAAGCGGACCGCCGATGACGAGGGGTGCCGGGCGCAATCTTCATCCACGAGTCCCTGCGAGGGTAGTGGTAGCCATCGGGCGGCCCACCGCCTCGTTCCAATCCTTGGGGAGCCACTCATGAACAAACCTTCTTCCGACAGGGTCGGCCCGTTCCACGCGGGCGAGCAAGCGGTGCAGGCGCGCCTGGGCGTCCGCGAGCAGATGGCGGACATCGGGCGTCGTGCCATCCGAAAGTTCATGCCTGAGCAGCATCAACGATTCTTCGAGCAGCTGCCCTTCATGCTGGTGGGTTCTTCCGACCGGCGAGGGCGGCCCTGGGCCTCTGTGCTGGTGGGCCGGCCCGGATTCGTCCAGGCACCCAGCGCGACCCGGCTGAACTTTCATGCGCGGCCCATCGTGGGCGACCCGCTCTCGGAGGGACTGGTGCCGGGCGCAGCGCTGGGCTTTCTGGGCATCGAGCTGCACACGCGCCGACGCAATCGGGTCAATGGACATGTGGTGGAGGTGACGGATGCGGAAGACACCGGCCAGGCAGGACATGCGCACTTTTCCCTGGATGTCGACCAGTCTCTGGGCAACTGTCCGCAGTACATCCAGGGGCGCGAGTTTGAATGGACACGGGATCCCCAGGACGTGCGTCCCCGTGAGACCGTTGCCCTGACCGCCCTGGACGGTCCGGCCCGCGCAGCCATTGAACAAGCGGACACGCTCTTCGTCGCCACACGGGCGCCGGGATCGGCAGGCGGCGCGGATGTGTCTCATCGTGGCGGGCGTGCAGGCTTCGTCAAGGTGGAGGACGACCGGACCTTCGTGGTGCCCGACTTCGCCGGGAACGCGTTCTTCATGACCTTGGGCAATCTGCAAGTGGATGCGCGCGCCGGGGTGCTGTTCATCGACTTTGAGACCGGTGATCTGCTCACGTTCACGGGCACTGCCGAAGTGATCTGGGATGGCGACATCCTGCAGGGATTCGAAGGCGCGGAACGGGCCTGGCGGTTTCATATTCAGTCGGGCTGGCGACTGCGGGAGGCTTTGCCGCTGCGGTGGAAGTTCAGGGACTGGTCAGCGCAGACCTTGGCCACTGGCCAGTGGCGCGTCGAGAAGGCTGCGGATGTGAGAACGCCTCACCAGGAGCTTCCACGATCGACCAGCGTCTGGCGGCGATGGCGGGTGACAAAGGTGGTCGACGAGAGCCAGGTCATCCGGTCGTTCCACCTCACACCGGCGGATGGGCTCCCGCGACCGGCGTTTCGGGCCGGACAGCATCTGCCGATCCGCCTGCGCACCGCGGGCGGCGCGGAACTCCGTCGCACCTACACCATCTCCAGCGCACCCGAGGACGCCGAGTTGCGTCTGAGCGTGAAGCGGGAAGGGGAAGCGTCCAGTTATCTGCATGACCGCTGGCAGGTGGGCGATGTCGTCGAGGCACTGGCACCGCAGGGCCGATTCGTCATTGATGCGGGGGCGCCGCGGCCTGCGGTCCTAATCGGTGCAGGGGTCGGCATGACGCCCATGGTGGCGTTTGCCCGGCATCTGATCGCCCAAGGAAACCGCCATCCGCCGATGCGGCCCGTGCATCTGATCCAGGTGGCGCGGGACGAAGCTTCACGCGCCTTCGGTGCGGAGCTGCAGGCCTTGGCAGAGCAGGCCGACGGCGCGCTGCGCCTTCACGTGGTGCTGAGCCATACCGACGGGGCGCCCACGGCGGCCCATCAAGGGCCCCTCACTCTCCCCATGCTCCAGCAATGGCTGCCCTTGGACGACTACGAGTTTTTCCTCTGCGGCCCCGGCGGCTTCATGCAGGCACTCTATGACGGACTGCGCGACCTGGGCATTCGCGACGAGCGTATCCAGGCGGAGGCGTTCGGACCGTCGGCCCTGCGGCGTCGTGTGGCGCGCGTCGAGGGCGCTGCAGCGGGACAGCAGGGCCCGTCGAATCAAGCGGGGATGGACGCTCTGGCCTCAGGCGCAACGTCGATCGGCTCTGATCGGGAAGCGCCACTCCTGCGCCCGCCGGCGCAGCGGGCCACCGTGGTCTTCAAGCAGACCGGTCGTGAGGCGGCGTGGCAGCCTGCCGACGGCACGCTGCTGGATTTCGCTGAGCAGCAAGGGCTGGCGCCGCCGTTCTCTTGCCGCGCGGGTCATTGCGGATCGTGTGCAACGCGGATGACGTCGGGTGAGGTGACTTATGCGCGCCCCATCGCCTGGCAGCCGGCGGCTGACGAGGTGTTGCTGTGCTGTGCCGTTCCTTCGGAAGGGGCGGGCACCCGCATTGAGCTGGCGCTATGACTTTGACTGAAGGCCGGGATCCGCACGGAGCCCGTCCACCGCCATGTCGATGAAGGCCCGAACCTTCTGCGTCACGCGGCGGCCTTCGTGATGAACCACATGCACCGGTAGTGGCGCCGTCTCATACGATTCCAGCAGCACCTGCAGCGCACCACTGCGCAGATGCTCGGCCACCTGGTAGCTCATGAGCCGGGTGATGCCAAGGCCGGCCATGGCGGCGACGAGGGCGGAGTCATTCGTCGTTGTGCGCAGTCGCGCCGGTGTGCGCAGGGTCAGCGCGGCGCCAGCGTCGTTGAAGCGCCAATCCGTCACGGGGCTGAGCCCCGGCGCCGAGATGATCAGGTGGTCCGCCAGGTCATTCGGATGCTGGGGCGCGCCATGGGTCTTCAGGTACGACGGCGCAGCCACCAGCACCCGCCGGACCCGGCCCACCCGCACGGCCTGCAGCGAGGAATCCGGCAGTTCCCCGATGCGCACCGCCACATCGACGCCTTCTTCGACGACGTTGACGACGCGGTCGAGGAACAGGCACTGGACATCCACATCCGGGAACGCCTGGAGGTAGCTCACGACGATGGGGGTGACGTGGAGGCGCCCGAACATGGCCGGTGCGGTCAGGGTGAGGGTGCCGCGAGGAGCCGCGTGGGTGCCGGCGGCGGATGCTTCGGCGTCCTCAAGATCCGCCAGGATGCGGCGGCAGTCCTCGGCGAAACGCACGCCCGCATCGGTCACCCGTACCACCCGGGTGGTACGGGTGAGGAGGCGGAGCCCGAGCCGTTCTTCCAGCTCGGCGACCGCCCGCGTGACGACCGGCGGGCTCTGATTGAGCTTTCGGGCGGCGCTGGCAAAGCCACCGCAGTCGACCACCGCGACAAAGGTGGCCATGGCTTGGAGGCGATCCACAGGGGTCCTTGGTGTGGGGGCGGGGGGATTCTCGCCCTAAAGCGCGCTTCATGGCCTTTTGATAAGCGCACGAGACGCCCATCAGTTGGGCGTCGACCTGGACCAGGTCGTCGGTGCCCTGCCAGCTGCTGCGCTTGTGGTCGATGGCCATCAGGCCCATGCCGACAAAGAGCGCGCCGGCGGCGATGAACGTCACCAGCTGAGGAAGAGGCGCTTGCGGTCGCGGTCGGAGAACGGGCATGGCCGCCGGAGACGTTCAGAGATGCAATCAGAGGCGAACGTCCGCCACCTCGAGCGGACCGCATCCCGTGATTGTGCGTGCACTCCGTGTAGTGCCTGCCCGTGTCCAGCGGCTTCAGAGCTTGGTGATGCGAACCCAGTTCAGATTCCAACCACCACCCGCGGCGTAAACACCCAGGTTGTAGGTGCCGGCGTTGACATTGACCGTATGGGAGACGGTCGTCCAGTTCTGCCATCCGCCGGTCGCGGGGATGGCGAGTTGTCCGAGCTGGATGCTCCCGCCGTTCAAGTCCAGTGACAGCGTTGAGCCGCTCGGGCTGGCCACCCGATATTCCACGCGATACGCCCCACTGGTCGCGAAATTGACATTGCCATAGACCATCCAGTCGCCGGCGTCGATCCATCCGACATTGCGACCACCCTCCACACAGGTCTCGGTCTGAACACCGCTCTGGTTGGTGAAGTCTTCGGCTTCGATCTGGCGCGAGCCGCCGACGGGCGGCGGCGTGCCGATCTCGGACCGGATGGCGGCAAGCAGGCTGTTGGCGCCGGTGCCGTCCTGCGACAGTTCCCAGATCATCACGCCTGCGCCTTGCTGCAAGGCCAGCCGCGTTTTTGCCTTGATCGTGGGGATGCCGTTGTAGGTGATGTAGCCGCAGGAGGCGCACAGGGTGCCGATTAGATCCTTCTGGGCCGCCGCCGCGCCGAACTGCGCAACGATGTCATTGAAGCCGTAGTCCGAGGCATAGCCGTTGAAGCCATAGCCATAGAACGGCACACCCAGCACCAGTTTCTCCTTGGGCAGGCCGCGGACCTTCCAGGTGGCAATGTGGCTCTGCGCCATGGCGTAGGGAGAATGCTCCGTGCCGACAGTCCCCCAGCTGGGTCCTACGGCGTCATAGGACATGAGCGTGACGAAATCAAAATGCGGCAATGAGGACACCGGCACCATGCCGCCTTCATAGGTGGCCGTGGCCGCGGTGATGAGCTTGCCCGGCAGTGCACTGCGCAGGCTCTGGATGAAGGGGGTGTAGTTACCGGCGTTGTCGATGGCGGTCAGCAGGGCGCCTTCGAGGTCGACATCGACGCCATCCAGTCCGAAGGTACTGACGAATTGGGCGATGTTGTTGACCAGCGCAGCACGGTTGCCGGACTGGAGCAGCGTCTGCCAATTGCCCGAACACCCCGGGATCACGCCACCCGCCAGAGACACCAGCACCTTGGCACCCGCCGCATGCGCCTTCTGCACCACATAGCGGATGTCCGCACCAGTGGCGGATTCCATGCAGGTCGGATTGCCGTTGCTGAGCAGGCTGCCATTGGCCGACGGATTGGCGAATGCAATGTTGATGTGGGTGAGCTTGCTCAGATCCGTGCGGTCCGCCACCGCCTTCAGGCCCTTGTAGGAAGGGATGTAGCCCACGACCTTCGTTGTCTGGGCGATCGCAGTGCCGGCGAGGCCGCACAGGGCGAGGGCGGCGATGAGCACTTGAGGACGGAGGCGGAACGTAGCTTTCATGGCACTTCCTGGCAGGGGGTTGAAGCCGGAAATTCTGAAAGCGGTTTCACCCTCAGCAGTCAGTGCAAACCCTCGGCGGCGTCACTGGAAGGGGGCGGTATTGCAACCGCGTGTTGCGTGTGCTTCGGATGATGCGACAAGGCTTCGGATGGTGTCATCGCGTGAGTTCATCAAACACTGCATCGACCATGACGTTGAAGCTCACGGACGGATACCCCTGCTCGGTAGCGGCCCGACGTAGGAAGTCAGGCGCCATCAGCTTGCCGACAAAGCGATGACGAACGGCCGGATCCAACAGCCACCGTTTGAGCAGCGCCTTGAATGCCGGGTAGTCGGTGGCAAAAGCGTTGCTGATGTCGTGGTCCTTCCAGAACTCCCAGTAGGTGTCCTGGACGAATTGAACCGTCGATGCTGGCTCGTCCAACTGCAGCCACAGTGCCAGCAGCGGTTCAATGTTTAATCCCGCGATATGAAACATCAGCAGGACGCTGATCGTGTCATCCAGCAGGCGTTGATCGCCGTGAGGGCCGGCGCCTGTGAGCATCTGTCGGAAGTACGCCAGCGCAAAGCGATTCAAAACAGCCGTCTCGGTGTCGCTGAAGCTCCCGGCCTCGCAGCTTTCCACGCGCCGGAGTGAGATCTCCAGGGAGTGATGGATGTCCTGCCCGTCAGCGAGCAGTTCCAGCATTCGAGGAAGCAGATACTTCACTTCATCGGCCGGTTGCTCGGGGCCCTTGGCTGCTGTGTTGTATTCGTAGAAGTGGCGCGCCGTGAGCTTGGCCAACGGCAGTGTCCGCATCTCCTTCTCCGTTTGTTCACTGAGGCAGCATGCAAGACACGCATTCAACGGATGCTTCGGAGCACGATAACGCTTGAAGACCCGATAGGCGTCCGCGACGGCGCTCTGAAGCGATGCGTCGACTTTGTTGTTCTCATTCATGATGGACACCGTCCAAAGGATGCAGTGGTCGGGTGCGATCACGCTTCGACCCCGTCCGACCTGAAAAGCGCGCGACAAAAGGGGCAGGACATCGCCACACTGGTCTCCCAGCTGAGGATTCGAACCCCCGGCGTACCTGATGTAGTCCTGCCAGCATTCGCGCAAAACTGGAGGCCCCCGCGTGGCGACAAACAGTCGGTGAGACACATTTTGGAGATGGAGTCCCACCAGCATTCGCCACGCGACGACACATGCTGTGTTGGCTGGAAACGGCGCGTGCTACTGCGCCGCCAGCGAAAGTTTCTCGATGTCGCCCACCCAGTGGTCGGCGTTCATGCTGCCTTTGATGAACTCGGCCATCATCGTGAATACCGCGTCGGAGAAGCCGCCGACATTCAAGATGTCCGCGCGCTCCGCCACCTGGGTGGTGACGGTCGGCTGAATGTCGATGCACACCAGGCGCGCCTGTGGATTGCGCTGCTTCAGCAGCTCCCATTCGCGCAGCGTCTGCGTGGCACCGCGCCGGACTGCGTCGACCCAGGACTCGTTGTCTGAGACGAGGATCACCACATCCACCAGCGCCTTTTCCTTGTTGAGCAAGGCCAGTGGTGCGCTGCAGTTGGTGCCGCCGCCTCCGATGGCCGCCAGCGCCTGTGCGTGGGTCATCACCGAATCGCGACTGTTCAGCTGCAGAGTCACCACCTCCTGCTCAAAGGGCAGCACGCGGGCCTGCGGGTTCTTGCGCAACACCGCAGCGGCCACCAAGGCGGCGACGTCGATGCAGCGGACGCTGGAACTCGCGGTGCCGCGATGGCCCGTCACTGGCGAGCTCATCGAGCCCGACACATCGGGGCACACCACCACGCGCCCAGCGATGGCCGGTACCTGGGTGAGCGCCAGTTCCATGGCGTCCTGCAGCGCGTCGCGCACTTCGGCGGGTACCGTATCGGCGGCTGCCTTGAATGCGGACAGCAATTGATAGGGCATCGCACGCGCCTGGGACACCGCCTGGGCGTCGCGCAGCTTGGCTGCAACGGCTTCGGACATGCCAGGAAGCTCAAACACGCCATGGCGAGCCAAGGTGTTCAGCTTCTGGCGGATCATCTGCCACGAGCCCTGTCGAGCGATCTGCGCCCAGTGATCGGAAGTCAGCGGCAGCGCCGTCAGCATCTGAAAAGGGACTGCGGGCGCCTCGGCGTTTGCGTCGATCGTGCCTTGCGCCGCCAGACGTTTGAAGCGCTCGAACGCCTGGGTGATGGGGGGCAGGGCGGTTTCATCAAACGCGCGGCCGATCAGCCATGCGAACCAGGCTTCACGCCAGGCTTCGGTCGGCTTCGGATGCACCATCTTCACAACGTCGGCCAGCGACGGCGCATTGCCGACGGCGGCATTCAGCAGCTGCTTTTCGGAGGCTGCCAGCAGCCACTGCTGCACCAGCTTCTTGGGTCGGGAGCCCAGCGACTTGCGGCCCACCGCGCCGCTGCGCAGGATTTGCACGAAGTTGCGCAGCATCTTGCCGCTGTCGATGATGCGAGGAAACACCTGCGCCAGCAGTGCGACGTCGCGGACGGCCAGACTGGCAGCCAGCAATGCGGGCATGTCTTTCATATGACGGGACTGGCGGCCGTAGATCGCGGCTTTGGCGACGAATGCGGGATCGAGTTGCTCGGTCAGTGCCAGGACTTGCTCGAGCTGGGCGTCCGCATTGGCGTAGTAGGTGCGGGTCAGGCAGCCGGTGGCAGCGAGTTGTGCCAACTGGTGGCGAGGGGTCAAGGCGTACGCAGGGGCCTGCTCGGCGTTCCGTGCTGTCGCCGCTGGCAGCAGCGCACCTTTGAGCGTTTGGAACAGCTGCATATTCACCATGATCTCCCTCTGCTTGTGTTGGCGTGTTGTTGATGCCTCCTGCTTTGCAATGGGTGTGCCAGCTATGGTGGTGTCTTGGGTGGTGAAGGAGTAACTTGTTGATTTAAAAGAGCAAAAGCTTAGATATCAAAGGTTTTTGAAACCGGCACTGTCAACACGGCAAGCCGCTTTCTAGGCAGTTGGATAGTGAATTATCAAATCCGCTAAAAGCCAGTCAATCGAGCGTGTAGGGGCGCGGTCCCTCGTAGTCCGCTTTGCCAATCACTACGCCCGCCTGGCGAAGCAGTGCATGAATCATCGTGAGATGGAAATAGGCATTGGGAAGCGCGTAGTCATGGACGAAGGCAGCCAATCTGAAACGACGGACGTGACCCGGACGTGCCACCACCACCTCTGCATCGGCTCGCTGCGAGGCAGGTCGCGGGCTGTCGCGGGCCATGTCGATGACGGCCGAATGCGCGGCGAGAAGTCGATGGCGAGCGGCGGCGAGGGTGACGGGTAGTTCGCCGAGTCCTTCGGCGGCGCCGCGGTTGAACACCCATGCGGCCTCCCGGACCGTGGAAGCGGAATGGCCCGTGAGCAGCGCCGCTGAACCGATCAGGCTGTCGGCGAGCACCACGACCTGCTCGGCGAGCGAGAACATGTCGGGCGCCAGCCGCCGGTCCAACCCGAACTCCGTGGGGCGCCCGTCTTCCGCGCGGGCGAGGAGATGGTCGGCTCGCCCGAGGAGGGCCGCCAGCCTGGTGCAAGTGCCCAGGGCGTCAATCGGTGTGTCCATTGGGACCTGCGGGAGTGAGGCAGTCATGCCGGCGTCTCTTTGTTTGGGTTGGTGGATGGGTGGCGCATCTTCCCAGAGCGGGCAGCAGCGTGCCGCGGTGTGTCATGCGAGAGACGTCGCCTTGTCACGGCCCCGTCATGCCCTCCGACGAGCATGCGCGATTTCCACTCGGCAAGCGCTTTCACATGCTCTCCACCCCTCGTCTGGCTGCATTGACGGCCCTGGCTACCGCGTCGCTGGTGGGCTGCAACAGTGACACCAAGAGCAGCGAGCCGAGCGCCCCGCCCGCTGCATTTTCGACGCCCGTGGCGTTCATGACCGACGTGCATTTTGAAGACGTCTACGGGGATTTCAAAACCACCGCCTATACCGGCATCCCGACGGCCGACGGCAAGAACGCGACGATCCGCACGATGTATGCGCAGCTGACATCGACGCGTCTGTTCAACGAAAACTACTTTGCCTTCCGTGCGGCGCTGGACGACGCGTTCGCCAAGGGCGTACGGCTGGTCGCCCTGCCAGGGGATTTTTCCGACGACGCGCAGCCGGTCAACATCGATGGCATTGCGGCGATCCTCAAGGAGTACCAGGCCAAGGGCATGCGGTTCTTCATTGCGCCAGGCAACCACGATCCCAACGAGCCGTATGACGACGATGAGGCCGGCAAGAATGACTTTCTGACCCGCGAGGGCAAGGAGCAGAAGGTCTATGCGACGGGCAATGCAAGCTGCAAGTCAGGCGATCCGGCCGTGGCTTGCACTGATCAGCTCAAGGAGCTGGGTTACGACGCGCTGATCGCGAAACTGGCGGATTTCGGCTACATGCCGCAGGCCGCGGACCTGCACTGGGAAACGCCGTTCAGCCGATATCCCGACAACAAGTATTCACTGGCCGAGGCCCAGAAGAGCGCCGCCGCCGCCAATCGCCAGTTCGAGCTCTGCGCCGAAGGTGAAGGTGGCGCCTACAAGGCGGCCGGTGAATTGGCGCTGGGCAAACCCTACACGAAATGCAGCACCGTCATGGATGCGAGCTACCTGGTGGAGCCCGTCAAGGGTGTGTGGCTCCTGAGCATCGATGCGAACGTCTACCTACCTAATGCTCGATTCGACCCGTCCAATCCCAAGAGCTTTAAGGGATTCGACGGCGCGGGCAATGCGGGCTGGAACAAGGTGCTGACTCACAAGCGGCATCTGATGGACTGGATCCAGTCGGTCAGCGCACGTGCGAAGGCGCAGGGCAAGCAGCTCATGGCGTTCTCGCATTACCCGACCATGGACTTCTACGCCAACCAGACAAATGCCATGAAGGCCGTCTTCAAGTCCGGCGCCTTCCAGACCGCACGCGTGCCTGAGGTGACGACGACCGCGGCAGTGGCGGCGACAGGGCTGCGCCTGCACGTTGGTGGCCACATGCATTTCAACGGCACGAACGACCTGATCGATGCGTCGGGCAATTACCTGGTGAATGTGCAGTCGCCGTCGCTGGCGGTGTATGGCGCGGCCTACAAGATCGTCACGTACCAGACGGCTGACACCGTCGACGTTCAGACCGTTGCCCTCAACAACGTGGCGCGGTTCAAGGAACTCTTCCCTCATTACGAGACTGAGTATAAGTACCTGCAATCGAGCGCCGCACCGGCCGACGTGGCCAAGCGCTGGAACCATGCGGTGCTTGACACCACCAGCTACGGCGACTTCACGCGCTTTTACTTCGGCGAACTTTCGCGGCTGCGCTTCATGGACGAATACTGGCCGTGCGAGATGAAAGAAGCCGCCACCAGCCTGAACCTGGCGCAGATGCTGACCATGACGCAGCTGCAGACGTCCGTCACCATTGCGCAGCTCAAGGACCAGGCGGGCGTGGTCCCGCTGACGGCCGCCTGTTATGCAGCAGACACGGCCACGGGGGTGCCCGCAGCGACGGGACAACTGGCGGCTGACTGGGCCACGGCCACGGCCAAGGCACGACAGCTCGCCACGGCGGCCGGTGTGGATTTCGACGCCATGGCCAAGGTCACTGCCTATGAGTTCTACGGAGACTTTCACCGCACGGTCTATGCGGGCGAGCTGTCGCTGCGAGACATGGGCGCCGAGCGGGTCAAGCAGTACAAGCTGCTCATGAGCGCCTTCCCGACCGCTCCGGTCAAGCCGGTCAAGTCCGGCGACAAGCTGTCTGACCAGAATGCCGTGCCGGTCGCGTTCCAGGACCAGTTCAAGCAGGTGTTCTCGATCTTGAAGGGCCTGGGATCAGGCAAGCCGAGCGGCCACTTCATGATCGACTTCAAGGCCAAGACGGTGACGAACGCGGAAAGCGGAGCGCCGAGCTTCAACTGAGCGACAGTGCCGTGCGTTTGAAGGGCCCAAGTAGACTCCCAGCTGCTGGGTTATTCCATTCCCTCCACAGGACGCACTGATTTCATGCGCACACTGATCTTGGCTTTCACCATGGCAGCCTGGAGCTGCACCCCCGTAGTGGCGCAGAAGCTTCCGCAGCCTTCCCGGGAGGTCTTCAAGTGCGAAGTCAATGGCAAGGTCACTTACTCGGACGCTCCGTGCCTGGGTGCCAGGAAGGTCGACGTGGAGCCAACGCGCGGCTTGACGTCCACCGGGAAGGAAGCGCCTGGTGCAGATGTGCAGCGCGAGAGGATCAATGAGGGCTTTGCGGAGGCGATTCGCCCGGTGACAGGCAAGGACGCCAAGCAGCTTCAAGTTGACGGCAAGAGACTCAGCCTGGCGGCGCCCGCGCAGGTCGAATGCCGGCATCTCGATGCAGCCATTCCTGCTGCGGAGCAGAAGGAGCGGGTGTCAGATGCGCGTTCCCGACCGGCCATCCAGCGGGAGCTGTTGGCGCTAAGGCAACGCTTCATTCAGCTGCGTTGCTAACGCGCGTCTGGCCCTGCGAGTGGCGACGTTCAATCCAACCTGATCGGCAGGGGTGTGCTGTCGCCGGAATTCTGCGCGGGCGACTCCCGGGTTGGCCATGGTCTGAACGGCGAGCAACTGACGGAACGCTCGGCTGAGCAGGAGGTGTTGTTCGGCCAACGTTGCTGGCGCCGCCGAGACGGTACTCAGTCACGAAACGATCAAGCTTGTCCCGACATCCCCCCCTGGGGGGGGCCGCGCAGACAGGGGCCTGCAGTATGGTCGCGCGTCTTGCTTACCTGAGTGGGCGCCTGTGCGTCGCCCGCGTCACCCGCTTGCCCATGATGTCTCCAGCCCTTCGCCGCCGGATGCTGGCCACCGCCTGCGTCACCTTCTTCGCCGCCCTGCCCGCCGCTTCAGGCGCAGCGGCCCTGTCCCCCGAGTCCAGGATCTTCATTCAGATGGACTTTCCCGACGGCCTGCCCATCATTGCCTCCGACTCACGGACGAAGGCGGCCATGGCCCAGCGTTGGCAAGAGGCGCTTGCGCGCGGCGGCCTGCAGCCCCACGGCGAACCTGTGGTGGCAACGAGCGGCCTGCGCGAGCAGATCCTGGTGAGCCCCAATCGGCTGATCCCCGCCAGCGAACTGCCGATGGAACTGAGGTCCCAGGTCTGGAATGAATTCTGGGTGGTGCGGTCACAGAGCCCGGTGGAGGGCAAGACCGGCACGCCCTCGACCTGGGTCCACCGTTATGCGCTGCGTTGCCAGCCTCTGACCCTCATGCAAATGGGCTGGTTGTCCTTCAAGAATCTGGATGGTACCGGCGAGCCCAGCCTCTTCATTGGCAGCTATCGCGACACTCGCGAGGCGCCCATCTACCGCGGGAAGCCCCTGCCTGGCCACATGGTCGGTGTGGAGAGGACTTGCGGCAAGGAACTGGCTGAACGCGAACAGGCACAAGCCCGAGGGCAGGCCAAGAATGTCGCAGAACGGGTGGAGGACCTGCAGAAGGTGCTGGCCGTGCGCGCGCACCGTGCACTGGATCCGGACACTGCCGTCGCCATCGGCCGCGCCTTCCGCGCCAGTATGGAGGTTGCGGCCGCCGCCACCCAGGAGGCCGCTCTAGTTCCTTCGACGCTGGCCTCCGCTGCTGAACCTACTGCGGCGGCAGGTTCTGCCCCCGGCGTCATTGGGGAGCGCGCCGCCCTGTTCCAATCGTCCGAGACAACCGCCGCGGCCGAAGCGGCGGCGGTTGCGGCGGCGATGGAACGCCTGAAAGCGCTCCAGCAGGACCCCACGGTCTTCGACGACAAGGGAGAGCCGCGTCCCGCACGGGTGCGGCTGTACGGCGTGAACGGCGGCGCCGCCATGCTGCACAAGGGCGCGGCCTGCTACAGCGACGACACCGAGTTGCGGGTGGCGGGCGGCCTGGCCAATGCCTTCAAGTCACTGACCGGCACCACCACCAACCTGACGATTGGCATGCCCGCGACCGAGCGGTCACGCGAGGTGGACAAGGGCGGATGGAACATGGGCAACCAGTGGTACTACCAGGAACATGAAATTCCGGCCGCGGAGCTCACCACGGTGCGCGTCAGCAACGGCGCTTGCCAGATGGTGTCCGCAGCCTTCATGGCCGTGCCTGGCGTTGACTATGAAGCCCGCATGGTCCTCGAAGCCGACCGTAAGCGCTGCATCATGACCATGAACCGCATCCTGCCTGGCGGGGAACTCAAGGCCGTCCCCATCCTGCCGGCCAAGGCGTGCACGGCCGAGGAAGTCGCAGCTCGGCGGGCTGCTGTAGCGGAACATGCAGCCCAGGAGGCTGAGATGGCTTGGCGGCAGTCGCATCCCACCGTGCCTCCGCGCGCGGTGATGCCTGAGGTGCGCTGAGCTGCGGCAGGTGCAGTTGCGTCAGCTTGCTCAGGCGGGGTGGGGGGCGTCTGCTTGGAGGCCGGAGGCCGCCACGAAGCGGATCAGCGGCATGACAGCCGCTGGCCAAGCTCCGCCGCTCTTCAGCTAGGTCCTACTCGACAAGCGAGCACCATCGCTCGTGCCGCACAGCGTGCCAGCGTTTGAAGCCGTGCAGCTCTTCCTGACTCAGCCGCTCAAGGCCTAGTCCGTCGGCCGCGAGGTGCGTGCCGTCGCGCACCAGCTAAAGCAGGCCAAGTTCCCGGGTCACCGAGATTAGGCTGACCTCGAGTTTGCACACATCGAGGTGAACGAGGCGCTGGTGAAGCAGTTGCACCGCAGCGGGTTCATGGCCTGGGCTGAGAACGTCGTGCTGGTCGGCGGGCCGGGCACGAGCAAGACCCATCTGGCCACCGCCATCGGCGTGCAGGCCCTTGAGCGTCTCGGCGACAGGTGCGCTTCTTCTCCGCGGTAGAGCAAGTCAACTTCCTGGAGCATGAGAAACTGAACAACAAGACTGGTCAGACGGCGCACCGGATAGCGCACATGGACCTGGTGTTCCTCGACGAGCTCGGCCACGTGCTGCGTAGCTCAATGGGCGGCGCTCTGCTCGACGACGCGGATCAGCCTGAAGCCGACGGCCTTAGGACCTGATTCGCCCCTGCCCCACAATCGCTCTCGTCGCGTTGCCAGAACACCTCCCCGCGCCCTGGCACCATCGAATTCAAGCGCAATAATGAGGACCCCATGTCGCTGGAGAAAACCAAAGAGCAGCTGCTTAAGCAGCTCAAGAACAACGATAACAAGGTGATCGCACTCTCGGGGAACTGGGGGACGGGCAAGACGCACCTTTGGAACGATGTGAGGGCAAAGTCCGATGACGAGAAGATCAGGAAAGCCTTCTACGTTTCGCTATTTGGCCTCTCCAGCGTCGAGCAGATCAAACGCAAGCTCTGCGAGTCGGCGATTCCGGGGGCGGACTCTCACGGCGGTATGTTCGACAGCGTCAAGAAGCTGATGGGGGCCGGGGTCAAGGCGCTGGCACAGCACTACAAAGCAGTGGCTGCGCTGAATGACCTGAACATCGTGCTGATGGCGCCGGTGCTGCTTCGAGGCGCCGTGATCGTGATCGACGATATCGAGCGCAAGCATGAAAAGCTCGGCATCGATGAGGTGCTGGGTTTCATCGACGAGTACTCCAAAGAGTTCGGCTGCCGGTTTGTGCTGGTGCTCAACGACGACCAGCTGTCCGCCAAGGGCGACCAGGAGAAACTCTGGAGCACCTTCAGGGAGAAGGTCATCGATCAGGAGATCCGCCTCACGACGAGTCCCGACGAGGCGTTGGCGATTGCGTTGTCGATTGCACCGTCCAAGTATGCCGCCGAGCTGCAAAAGGCAGTGAAGACCTGCGGACTGAACAACATCCGCATCATCACCAAGGTGATCCGTGTGGCTAACCAGATCCTCGCCGGTCGCGACCTGGAGGATGCGATCCAAGCCCGCGTTGTTCCCTCGATTGTTCTTTTCTCGGCGATCCACTATCGGGGCTTGCACGATGGGCCCGACTTCAAATTCGCGCTCAATGCGGGGTCCCGGGACTGGTCGAGCTTCACGAAAGAAGCCAAGCAGGAGCGAACGCCGCAGCAGGAAAAGGAGGCCGGTTGGCGCCTCCTGATGCAAGGTCTCGGAATCTTGGGCTGTGACGAGTTCGAGAGTTGCCTGGTCGACTTCCTCCAGTCGGGCCTGTTCGAGATGGAGGCCATCGATGCAATCATCGAGCGCTATGAGCGAGAGAAGGATGCGATGGTGGCCAGGGAGGAAGCCCATCATTTTATCACCCGATGCATCTGGGACCACAGGACCAGCGAGGAGGAGCTACTGGCCGTTGCACAGCAGTTTCGGACGAGCGCGAAGCTCCTAGACCCGTACATCGTGTCCGAGCTGCAGCTGTCGCTAAGCAAGATGGCGGCAGGTATTGACCTCGGCGAAGCCTTGATCGATGGGTGGGTTGAAAACTTCAAGGCGACGCAAGCGACCAGCGTCAAAGACAGCAATCCGTTCGGTAAGCCGCTGCACGAGAAAATCAAGACGCTGTTTTCCGAGATAAAGGCGAACGAGCAGATGAACGCCACGGTTGTGGATGCGTGCTTGCACGTCGTCGAACACCGCGGCTGGGGCCCCTTGCAGGAGATCGCCCTCCAGCGCGCGACAGCTGCAGACTTCGAGGCCGCCATTCGGAACATCGAGGATCTGGAAGCGTTGGGGCGCTTCATGCGGCAGATGATCGAGATGGGGCTGCATCGCGAGGCCTATGACAAGCATTTCGGCTCTGCCGCCGATTGCTTCATGGCAGCGTGTCGCTCAATCTGCGCCGATGCGTCGTCGCCGCGCTTGGCTAATCTCATCCACTGGCTTTTTGACGACACGGTGCTTGCGTCCGAGCTGGATGGCCAATCCGCAGGCGTAACGGGGCCCGGGGCGCAGCAGGTCGCTCATGAATAGTCGGTGCTGAAGAGACAAGCCTAGACTGAACGAGCCAACGGTCCGGGCCAAATCTTGACGACTGTTGACACCGGGTCGACGCCGGTGGGCTCGTGCCAGCTGCAGGCGGACGACTTTGCCGGACTAGTGGTCACCCGCCATCAACACCTCGCGGTAAGCTTGACCTGGGCACGTAATTTGTAGCCACTCAGGCGGTGAGTTTCGGGTAATGTTATCGGTGTCGGACCACTCGCGGCGAACCGCAGCCGGAGGCCGGTAGCCCAAGGCGCTGTGCGGCCGGCGCTCGTTGTAGAACTGGCGCCACGCCTCGATCAGCACCTTGGCCGCTGCGAGCGTGCGGAACCACTCCCGGTTGAGGTCGTCGCGCAGCTCGCCGTTGAAGCTCTCCACGAAGCCGTTCTGCCAGGGCTTGCACGGCGCAATGAAGGCCGGACCGATGGCCTCGTCGCGCAGCCACCGCATCAACGAGCGGGCCGTGAACTCCGCCCCGTTGTCGCTGCGGATGTGCGCAGGCTTGCCGTAGAGGCGCATCAGCCGGGAGAGCGTCAGGATCACGTCCTGGGAGCGCAGCTAACTGGCCCGCACGATGGCCAGGCCCTCCCGCGTGTGCTCGTCCAGCACACACAGCATCTTGAGTACGCGACCGTCCACGAACTGGTCGTGCACGAAGTCGTAGCTCCAGACGCTGTTGGGTCGCACCGCACCAGGCAGGCGCATGTTCGCTGCCACTGCGCCGCCGATGCGGACGTTTGCGAGGCTGATGCAAGCCCAGGCCGCGCCAGAGCCGACGCACCCGGGCCTCGCCCACGTCCAACCAGGCCGCCATGCGGCGGTAGGCTTCTCGCCCCAGGACCCAGCTTGCTTGGAAGCTACCGAGTTCTGGAAGCAAGTGGCGCGCTTCCAACCGCTGAATGTGCTTGGCGCCGGAACGCCGACCATGTTCCTGGTAACTCGGGACGAGCAAATCTACGCGCGGGCCGTAGCGGTTGGGGGATTACCAGAAGTGCGCCCCCAACGTCAGCGCCCGGCCACAAGCGGCCGGTCACCGCAGGCGGCTTTCGGGCGGCTGAAACAGGACAGAATGCCTCAATGAATTGCGGCCTCGAATTTCATGACTCCAGGGTCGCATCGGTCTACTCGTTGGGTGACGTGGTGACTATCAGCTTTGAGGCCGCCTACCTTCACCTCTCTGACGGCGTTCCCGGCAGCGACAGAGGAACCGGATGGACGCAAGCGGGCTCGCTCGAATTCGGCTCTGCGAGCTTGCCTGGCACGCCGGACATTGGAGATGGCTGGATCGTTGCCGGTGCGCTGAGAGTTGATGGGGGTGACGAGCTTCGCTTGGTACCCGTGCCGTTTAACATCGTCGGTAGCATCCAAGCGACCTTCACGTTCAGCAACGGATACGTGTTGGACATGCGGGGGAAATCTTCTCGATTAACGCTGACCGGGGACGCTTCCTTCGTCGAAGATTTTCCGGGTTGATGAGAGACGGCTTTCCAGCGCTGAAATCGCAGGCCTCAATGTCGCTGATCGGGCGTCAGCGGTCCGCCGGCAGCTGCCGTGCGGAAGACCGTTAGCAGCCTGAAGCGGTCACCCGCGAGGCCGCTATCTCACCCAGGGCGAGTGGAGTGGCGCATGGGCTCCCGCTCCCGCTAGCTTCAACGTAAAAAGCCCCTGACTCCTTACGAATCAGGGGCTTATGCGCATCATTGGATAGAAAGTCCAGCTTTATCCAGCCTCTCCGTCCAGCGAATTCGTGACGTGTCCGGCTAAAACCGTCATCTCACAACCGCAGCTGTTGAGCGTCGCATAACGCGCGAAACCGCATCCTTCCGCATCAAGGACTTGCGGTTGACCGGCAGCCATAAGACGAGAAACATACTCGCATAAGCTGCGAAATCGCATCTCGCCACTCTTGCCCAAGAGTCGCCGCCGGGCATCGCAACGCCAGAAGCATCGGCCCGACAATGCTCAAGCAGAGGGCTGAGTTATATCGCGAAACAGCTACTATTTTCCGCTAGTTCTTGCTGAGCCCGATGACCCACAGCGGGCAAGTCTCGGCCCTGATACAGCCCGGCAAGTCCTAGGGCGGGTCGCCTGCAGCTACCACCTGCTCAAAGGCCGCGACGAGTTGCTCGACCCAGTCAACGTCTGCTGAGACCTCGTCATTCTCGACATCGTTGTACTGCAGCTTTTGCGGACGTGACGCGCGCTTGATGTCTCCCTCATGCACGATCTGATTTCTACGGTGCACAAGTTGATTCAGGCGCGTTTTGATGTCGTCCGCCTTTACGCCTAGAGCGGCAGCAGTTCTGGTCCATCCTTTTTCGATCCCTGCAAGGGCAAGTGCTTGCCCCACCTGTTCGTAGGATTGGAACGTCTCCTTCAGCAAGCGGCGCTGAACACTGTTCTTGACCTGCACCCAAGGGCGCAAGTCGCGGTCTTCCTGACGTGCTTTGATGGATGAGTCTGCCAGCGAAGCAAGGTCGGAGAACGGGATTTCTAGCCTGGCCAGTACCTTGGGCAAATCCCCTTCGCGGCGCACTTCAGAGATGCGTCGATAGACCAGCCAGTGCATGTATGAGTCCACTGCGGTCACCGCAAGGACCAGTGCTGATCTACGTAGGTCGGTCTTGATTTTGGCGTCGGGTAACTGGCCCTCGGCGAGTGCGAGAAACCTGCGGGCACGGCGAACGCAAGCATTCGCAGCATCTATTGGATGAAATGGCATATCCCCCTTCTTGCTCCGAGTTCAGCAGCGATAGCAACAATCCAAGCCCAACCGAGTCTGCTCGCTTCGCCTGCGGGTCGAGACGCATGAACCGCCTGCCCCGTGAACACTTCGAGACCGGCCGCTCAATGGCCAGCGGCGCAACGGCCCTTAACTCAAAGAGAGCAACGTCACCTTGTAGCCGGACTCCTGGCACAAGGTCTGCTCGTAAATACTCTCGGGCATGTCGTCGTCATGCCGTTCCTTCACCCACCACGACGCGATCAGCTCATGCCACTCCTCAGGGTCTGACTCAGCTTGTTTGCTGGGACTTTTGTGGGGAAGCTTGTCGCCTTTGCGTACGGCGACTTGCTCGCCGAAGTAGTCGCTCTTGGCCCAGTAGCGAACCACGTTGTCCTTGGAGAACACGACAGCGCATGCATGCTCGCTGAGTTCAATCAGTCGGCGAGCGGCTGCCTCGAAACTCACTTCGAACTGGCTGGACAGTTCTTGGATGTGGGCAATCTTTGGGTCGCCGTTGGCTTGAAGCCGGGCCTTCACAAGCATCTTGGGCATCAGCAGTTCGGCAGAAAACTGATTGGCCTGAACCTCCCAGTCCTTCCGAGCGCGACTCGAGATGTCCTCGGCCGTGCACTCGAAGGTGGTCTGGCGATGCCACGGAAGGAGGAAATGCCCGAGCTCGTGCCCGATGGTGAACTTCTGGCGAGACCTTGGGACAGTCCCGTTGTAGAAGATCGCGCCGTCCGTTTTCTCGGCATTCGCTATGAGCGTGCCCTCGAAGCCCTGGCTAGACAGCGGCTCAATCTTCGAAATGCCCGCCAACGTGGCCAGCTCGACCACGGGAACCGGAAGCGGCAGTTGAGGGTTCTGTTTGAGGATTTCGTCGACGAGTTGTTCAGGCCGAACAAGGTCAGCCAACTCCATCAGGTCAAGTCTTAGCATCTCCCGGAGCCTTCTTGTTTTTGAAGACCTCCAGAGTTTGCAGCAGCACGGCCTGCTCCGCCTCGGATAACGACTTGAAGTCGCGGAAAAACTGCTGCGCGGTGACGTCGGCCAACGTGTCGTCGGTTGTCCCCGCCAAGTATTCCAGCGTGACCTTGAAGTGCTCAGCTAGCTTCTTCAGCAGCTCCATCGACGGATTGTTGGTCTCGCCCCGCTCCAGGGCCCATATGTGGGTCTTTGAAACCCCGACTGCGTCTGCTACGTCTTGAAGTGACTGTCCATGTTTTAGGCGTAGTTCTTTGATGCGCGCGCCTAGTGACATGAGGTGTCCTCCCGGAGTGAGCCGCTGCTAAGCCCAACATTATATGAATCTAACGATGCGTATCAATCCGCTTTACAACCCGCTTCGTTCTATTTATATTACGCATCGTTCACCCAGATTGGAGCTGACCGATGTGCCGACCCAACCGATTCGATGCTTCCCTGAGCGGCCGTGCTCTGCGGCGACTGCCTGCGGCAGGGCGGTCGGCCTGCATTCGCGGCCTTCAGCAGGAGGTGGGTCGTGGCTGAAGCCGAGGTTCCGACATTCCACATCCTGGCGCTCTCGGGCGGCGGCTATCGCGGTCTCTATACGGCCACCGTTCTTGCTGAGCTGGAGAAGGTCCTCGGCCGGCCCATAGCGAGCCATTTCGACCTCATCTGCGGCACCTCTGCCGGCGGGCTACTCGGACTAGGGCTGGCGGCCGAAATCCCGGCAGACGAGTTGAAGGCCTTGTTCGAGTCCCACGGTGAACGGATTTTTGGTTGTCGGTCGCTGTGGCGCCGCCTGACTGGCTTCTGGTGGAAGGCCAAGCATTCGTCTGATGGCCTGCGATCCGTGCTGGACGAACGCTTCGGTGCGCTGACTATCGGCGACCTGAAGCACCGCGTGCTCGTTCCCGCCGTCAACTACTCGACAGGTCGCGGGCAGTTCTTCAAGACACCACACCACCCCACCTTCGAACTCGACCACCGCATGAAGCTGACCGACGTCGCGGTCGCTACCGCAGCTGCGCCGGTGTACTTCCCGCTCTCACGCAACGAGCGTGGCGTCTTTGCGGATGGCGGCTTGGTCGGCAACGCCCCTGGCTTCTTCGGCCTGCATGAGGTCCGCACGTTCCTGGCTAAGGGCATGCCCCGTGCGCGTGTGCGCGTTCTCGCAATCGGAACCATGACCATCGGCGCGACCGTGCGCGGCGATGCGGACCTTGACCGTGGTTTTGCACGATGGAGGGGCGGCTTGTTCGACCTCGTCATCTCGGCCCAGGAGTCCTCCGTGGACTACATGCTCAGGCAATCCCTCGGCGATGACTACTTCTCCATCGACGACAAGGCTACGCCCGACCAGAGCCGCGACGTGAAGGCGCTGGATCGCGTCTCGACCGCGTCCACCAACACCCTACGTGACAGAGGCATGCACGCCGCACAGAAGGCACTCGGCGAGCCGAAATTCCAACCGTTTCGAGCGCATTGGGCCGCCGCTCCGACGTTCTTCCACGGCCCGAACAAGAACTCCACGACCTCTTCGGAGCCGCAACATGCTTAACCTCACTGCTCTCTTTCACACGACCGACCCGAAGGAGCCGAACCTGTTGGATTCGCTTGACCTGCCCCCCAGCGTCAGGACGTACCTGGCGCAAGCCAAGACCGACGTTCGTAACTGCCTGCGCGAGGGCATCCCGAAGATGCTGCAGGCCGCCGGCTTCACCGAGAAGGCGCCGACGCCGCGCTTCTTCACCCAGGGATCGTGGGCATACAAGACGCTAAACGCGCCGGCCCAGCACCCCCAGCAGGCTGACGTCGATGACGGCTGCTACCTGCCGCTGGGCTTCGTCAAGCAAACCAAGCGCCCGAGTGCTGCTACGGCCATCTTCTTTAAGGCGGCTGAGGCCTGCCTGGCGGTGCTGTGCCGCGAGAAGGGCTGGACCCTCATCACGGACAAACCCACCTGCGTACGGATCGAAGTGACGAAAGCGGCGCACATCGACATCCCGCTGTATGCCATTCCTGACGATGAATTCCAGACCCTAACCAAGGCCGCGATGGAGGCGTATCACACGCTGGATTCGGCCGAAGCAATTCGCAGGGCGGAACGCGACTCCTGGTCGAAGCTGCCCAGCGATGTCGTGCTGCTCGCCCATCGTGAAGAAGGTTGGTGGGAATCGGACCCACGGCCGGTCAAGGACTGGTTTGAGGCACAGGTGCTGGCCCGTGGCGAGCAGCTGCGTCGCGTCATCCGCTACCTGAAGGCCTTCCGCGACTGGAAATGGGCCAGCGGCGGCCCCGCTTCGATCTTGCTCATGGCTGCCGCCGTCCCGCTGTTCGAGCGCCGTCACGGTCGTGACGACCTTGCACTTCTCGATGTACTGGCGGGCCTCCCTGCCGCGCTGCGCGCAGGCGTGGTCAATCCGGTCGATGAAAACGAATCGCTGACCAAGCGTCTCGGTCAGGACAAGGTCGAGGAAGCTGCTCGCGAACTCGAGCGCTTCGAGGGCGTGCTGCGCGCATCGCTCCATGCGTCGAGCGAAAGCCAGGTCTGCATCTGGATGCAGCAGGAATTCGGCCAGCGCTTCCCGAATCGCCCGCATCGAGTCAAGGTGGTGTCAGTGGCAGCAACGGTCGCCGCCGCGCCGGCGGCGGCAGGTGCGAGCGAGCTGGTGGGACGTTCGAAGGCTGGCTAATGCCCACTGAAGAGCGGATCGCCGATGTGACCGACGGTCTTCGCGGGCGCGGCTTTGATTTCAAAGCCCGCTCGCATGACGGCTGGTTCACCTACCACGGCACGCTGGATGGCGCCGGCAGGGCCTTTGCATGCGAGCTTCAGGTCGATCCGAACTTCAGCGAATACCCCCGGGTGCGCTTGCTTGAGCGACCTCCTGGCCTGCCGCTCGTCGTGCCCCACCTGGGTGTGGACTGCGACATTTGCTACATCGCTCGGGGCACTGTCGTGCTCGACATCTTTGATCCGGTTGGCCAAACCCTTGCCTGTCTGGATCGAGCTACCGAGGTCTTCCAGGACATCCTTGCAGGCAAACTTCGCGATGACCTGGAGGATGAGTTTTATGCGTACTGGGCGGGCATTTTCTGTCTCGTCGACTTGCGCGATGCTCGCCTTGGACAGCAAATACTGAAGGCGGTCAAAAACGGGTCGGACGTCTACCCGGTGGTGACCGACGACTTGCCGCGGACGCAGGCCAAGCTGAAGCAACTTGGCTGGACCACAGTCGATTGCCCCGCGGTGACGTACCGGGTCAAGACTTCGACGAAGCCCAGGCCGCACAACATGCGGTGGCCAATCGAGAACGTGCAACAGTTGCTTGAGTGGCAAGGCCTCCTCGACAAGCAGTGCCGGAAGAAGCTCCTGGAACGCATCCAGCAGGCCCGCGCAACTGCGGCGTTGTCGGTGGTCCTCATCATCGAGTCGCCGCTCATGACCTACGGTGCCTGGGTCGATTTCAGGAAGGACTCGGCCCCACAGCGCGGAGCGCGGAAGAATGCAGCACCATTGTTCTCGCTCCCCGTTGTTCCACTGGAGGTGATCCGCCTGGACGACCAATACATGGCCGAGCGGAATCAGCCGGGCCGTAAATCCTTGTCCGGAAAGCGGCTGGCTTTGGTGGGGTGCGGAACTATTGGTGGCTACCTCGCTGACCTTCTCGTGAAGGCCGGTGCCGGCACCGGCGGCGGGAGCCTTGAGCTGGTCGATTTTGATGGGCTGAAACCGCAGAATCTTGGGCGCCATCGGCTGGGGTTCTCCGGGCTCTTCAACAACAAGGCGGTCGCCCTGAAGCGAGAGTTGGATGCCTTGGCGCCGGGGGCCAACATCGTTGCCAGCCCGAGGGACGTGCGCGAGATTGACCTCGGCGCTTTCGATTTGCTCATTGACGCCACGGGCGAAGAGTCGCTGGGGCATTGGCTGGCACAAAAGTACCAGCATGGTTCGCTCCTGACGGTGTGGGTCGAAGGGCCTGGCGTTGCTGTTCGAGGCGTGATGCGGGCCAACGAGAAGGGCGGATGTTTCCGCTGTCTTTGCGATGCCAACAGGGCAGGGCTGCTGCAGGCTGTGGAGGGCGAAGTTCCAAAGCTGCTGGCGGGTCAGGGGTGCGAGGGGCTGTACGTGCCCTTTCCGGCAACCGTCTCTCTGCAGGCCGCGGCGCTTGGTGCAGAGATGGTCAGCTCTTGGGTCAACGACGACGACGCACCGACTTTGCGCACGCGCGTCCTCGATAGCCAGTTTCAGATCGCAACGCCGGACTGCAGCCTTCTGAAGCAATCTGGATGCCCTGCATGCAGTTCGTAAGCGGATGGTCAACGCCGGATAGGCGAATCCTTGTGAACTTCGACGAGAAGGTGCTCAACGTGTTCCGGCAGCACATCCAGCACCTGGGCAGTGATGCCGAGGCCGGCGGCCTGCTTCTCGGCGAGGTCAGGGGCGGGCATCTGAACCTTGTCGACGCAACGTATCCGACCGCCGCCGACTTGCGGTCGCGGTACTCGTTTGAGCGGCTCCCGCAAGGCCACGCAGAGGTCGCACAGAAGACGTGGAGTGATAGCCGAGGAACAGTTCGGTACTTGGGCGAGTGGCATTCACATCCTGAAGACCACCCCATACCGTCTGGGATCGACCGGTCAGAGTGGAAGCGGTTGGCCTTCGAGCGTAAGGACAAGCACCCCTTCCTTGCAGTCATAGTGGGCAGGGCGGACTTGCGTGTGGAGCTGGTGCCATCGAAGGGTGACAGCCTAGTCCTGCATGCGTGTACATGACGAGCATGAGTACATCGCGGGCAGGTTTTGGGCAGCGCTGACGACCTTCCGCTATGGGTTGCCAAGCCTCGAATGCGCGTGGTTCTCCGCGCGATGACATCGCGCTGCGGCCAGGGCGTGCCGGGCACCATGAAGGCACTCACGGGGGTGGCTGAAGCTCATCCGCGAGGCCTTGGGGCGCACGGAGCGCCAGCAGGCTCAGCGGTTGGGCATTTCCGGGTCGACATTGCACAAGTCCGAACAGTCCGAAGCGGATGACCGCATCACCCTCGGACAGTTGCGCAAGCTCGCCGACGGGCTGGACTGCGAACTGGTCTACGCTCTGGTTCCCCGGCGCCCGCTCACGAAGGTGGTCGAGGAACGTGCCCGCGCCATCGCCACGGAAGAAGTCGCAGGCGTGGCCCACACCATGGGTCTCGAAGACCAGCGCCCCGGCGCCGAGAGGTTGCGCAAGCAGGTGGAGCGCAGGACGGAAGAGCTGTTGCGCGGCCGCTGGTCGGACCTATGGCGATAGACCTTGACGAGCAGTATGGCCAGACCCCGCTGGACCTGGACGAGAAGGCCGGGCTCATCCCCGAGCACCTGACCATCAAGGGTGACCTGAACGACTGGGAGCAGGAGAACCTCCTGCCTGCTGTGCGCTGGCTGAAGCGGGTGCGCTCGCCGGACGTACTCAGCGAGGGCTTCTGCCGAGAGCTGCATCAACAGATGTTCGGCAAGACTTGGTCAGGGGCGGGCACTTTTCGCAAGTCAGACAAGAACATCGGGTGCGATCGGACGCAAGTGGCTGTGCGGCTCAACGGCCTGTTCGGGAACACACGTTGGTGGGTCGACAACGCCACCTTCCCGCCCGACGAAATCGCAGCGCGTTTTCACCGCGACCTAGTTTGGATTCACCCCTTCCCCAATGGCAACCGGCACTCGCGCATGATGGCCGATGCGTTGCTGCGTAGAATGGGACAAGCGGCGTTCTCCTGGGGGAGCGGCGGCGATCTGGTCGCCGCCAACGAAGTGCGGGCACGGTACTTGGCTGCTCTGCGAGCTGCGGACCAAGGCGACTACCAGCTGCTGCTGGCATTTGTCCGTAGTTGAACGTATCTCGCGCACGCGCGAGCGTGGGGACACCGCAAGTGCCTTGAGGCTGTCGACTCCGATTCAACTGCGGAAGCCGCGCTCAGGCGCCGCAAGTACGCCCGGGGCCACTACTGAGGCGCGTCCCAGACAACCACAGGCTGGAGCGTACAACCCGACGGCGCATCCTCTGGATGGGCTTTCACGAAAAACCTGGTTGGGCCGCCACAATGGAAGCAGTGGAAGTACCGTGCCAACTGCTGCGGTGAAGCAGTATTGGCCAAGGCAGTGCTCAGCGGTATGGACGCATGCACCCACGAACAAGTTGGGCATTTGACTTCGACGTACGGCAGAGAGTCAGTCATAGCTGTGAGCCTGCGTCGGGCAATCCCTCACGACTGCAACCGTCTGGTGACGATGGCGACGACGTAGCTATCCGGGCGCTTGTCCGCGCCACCTGCCGGCGCAGAGCATCCTCGAGTTCGGCAGCAGCTCCGAGGCATTCCTCAATCCGCCGAATAGTGGTTTGGATTACCGAGATGTCGCCTAGGTCATGAAAGCTACGCGACGCCGCGATACGGTCGCGCAGACGTTCGATGATGGGCTGCGCCGCACTGATGGTTTCCATGATTTGAATGGGTGATCGAGCCACGATTCACTCCCCTGACCCGCAAGCATTGGGCATGCGATGAGAAACCTGCTTCATGATCCAGTCCAGCTCGTCGGCCGACAGGCCCCAGTCTTTTGCTTCGACGCCTTTGCGGACCTGCAGCAGGAGCGCCGACAGGCTCGTATCCGGAAGCTCTGCGAGCTTCCGGTTGCAGTACGCAGTTAGCTGCTCGGCCAGATCGACACATGCATCGAACCGCGCACGGAGCTCCTCATCGGTCCAGCCCTCCACGAACCTGCCATCAACCAGGCGGACGCCGAGCTTCGGCTGAAAACCGCTGAGGGACGCAGGCTCTCCGCGTCTTGGAAAGTCTGCCGGCACTTGTTTGTCGTTCTCAATGCTCATGCTCACCCCGACCGTCAAACCTCAGTACCGGCTTGGGACAAGACCTCGGCACTCAGCACCCGCGTCGCCGGCCCGGTCTCCACGGCGCAGCGAAGACGCTGGCCAACTGTCAGGCTGCGCCAGTCCACGTTCGGGGTGCCCTCTCCGATGCAAAGCGTGAGCGCGCCGTCATGGGTCTCCGCATGGACTATCTCGAATTCGGGGATGACGACTGTGACGGTAGCGTCCACCTCGACGGTTCTCCATTCAACCGGCTCAGCAACGCGGTGGACTGCTTCAAACCTCGCCCGCAACGCATATGCGTCCGCGAGGGCATGGTGCCTGGCTATCCCATGGGTTGCCTCAAGCGCGTGCCAAGCCGATTCAGCAGCGGCCTTGCCTTCGAGGTCGTCGAGGAGGTAGCCAACATGGGCGGCACGCATCGTCGCGGCCAGCGGCGCGTCTGAGCTGGCCAACAGCTGCTCAACCAGCAAGAAGTCGACGTTGTAGTCGTAGACGATTTCGACGTCGTCAGCTCCGAGGCTATCGAGCCAATGCAAGAGGTGAGCGCCGATTTCTGCCCATGGCACGCCAGGGACGCGGCCGAGCTGCGGCAGCACCTGGTCAGCGACGAAGGGGTTGGGATGGTGACGCAGAAGGTCTTCGGCCTCGGCGACGGTGATTTCCGAGTACAGCTGGCGGCCAGCGTCCGTCAGGAATGCCGCGCTGATGAAGCAGGGGCCCTCAGTCGTTTCGATGAACTCGGTGTCAATGAAGATTCGCATTGAGCTGTGCCAACAGTTCTCTCTGAGGCGATGACCACGCTACGAAGTACCAGCAGCTGAGCAGCCGTTCGAGCGATCCCGTTCGTCGACCATGCTATGTCGCGGCTCGGCGGTCGGCGGCAATGCCAATACTCGCAAAGTACGAGAAACACGCCGACGGTCAAGGAGTGGTAGGGGCCAATCCACCGTCAATTCCCTTCGCGGGGTGTGCAACGCCGGGAAGGCATAGGTCGGCCGGCTCTTCCGTCGCGCAGCTCGAGTCGTCCGGCGTTCGCCGCCGCCACCGCCAGGGCCGCGACGTCAGTGAGCTTGACCAGGGCCCCGCGCTGGGCACCGTCGGCCGTGGCCCGGCCTGGGATGACGCCCACAGGCGCCAAGCGCTTGGCGAGCAGCGAGGACCTTCCACCTGCCAGCTTGGCCAGGTCTGCCAAGGGCATGTAGGTCCGGTTGAACTCGAGCAACTGCGCCGGCATGACCACACGGCAAGGCTGGCCGCGCAGCACGATGGAAAAGGAGTGCAGCAGCCCCCGCTCGATCCAGTGGTCGATGCACTCGTGCTTCCACCCGGTCAGCTTGGCGAGCTGGCTCACAGAGAGCCCAGCTTCCAGTAACGGCGTCCCGAAGAACCGCCGCACATCTGCCAGCTTGTACTGCAGCTGGCCAACGTCCTCCGCGGGTCCTTGCGCCCGGACTTCGCCGGCCCGGATGGCTCGCATCAGCGCTTGAATAGCCGTGTTGTCTCCCAGACGCCGGCTGGTCAGGTCGGCAAAGGCAATCAGCTCGCCGGTGGTGGGGGACTCCGCCTGGTTCGCCATCAGCGTCGCTCGCACATCCTCGATGGCTCTGGTGCGGAAAGGACCGCCCTTCAGGACGTCTTTCACCCAGTCGTAGTCCGCTTCGACCAATCCGGCAGCGGCCATATTGCCCAATACCTTCGGCGACACGCCCAGCGACCTGCAGGCCTCCGCTTCGGTCACCCAGCCGCTACGGGCTTCAACGATGCGTTCGAGGTCCTCACGAAGCACCTCGAACACCTTCCCCTTGGTGCCGAACCTCCTGCTGCGATGCTCAATCTGGCGCGCAGCAATGGCCCGCTTGAGCGTGGGAACCGTCATATGACCGTGCTTGGCTGCGTCCTTGAGACGGACGTATCGAAGATCGTCCCAATGTCCCTCGTCCTCCATTCCGATCACGCCATCAAATTCCGTGGAGGCGATACGAATGACCGGGGACAGAAATGCCTTCAGGCTGCCGGCGGACGCCACCGTCAGCAAATGGCGGAACCACGGGCCAAGCAGGGCCTTGAGCGTCCTTGCATTCCCTGGCCCAGCCGCGATACGGGACCGGACGTGCTGCTCATAGGCCGCAGGCCAATCGACCAGCAGCGTTTCTAGAGGCGCCAGAAACTCGACGGCCTCACTCACTGAACCGGGGCTGGCGGCATTTCGGCGCGGCGCAGGCGCCACAGGGTCGAAGTACAGGCAGAGCGTACGAACCAGTTCGGCGACGTCCGCGGGCGAAGCATCTGCGAGGTCTGGCAACTGGCTCATAGGCGCCCCGCGGACCGCCATCAAGCGAGCGGATAACCAAAGTTGGACCGGGGTGGCGGTGGCGGTGGGAATCAGAGCGAGGTCCTGGCCGCAATCGCACTGCTCGATTCGCTCACGGTTGATGGACAGGAAGGAGTCGCAAGCCGGGCAACGCTCCACAAGCACCGTGCGGTGCGTCGGGCAGGCGGTGACGTAGCAGTGCTCCCATCCCGTCCGCAGGTACATGTCTTCGCCCAAGCAGTGAGGGCAGACCACGTCATGGTGACCACGGTGCAACGAGCGAAGCGCCTTCAGCGATTCCTCCCGTTGCGTGATCGACGCCGTCCATGCCGTCGGAAGGTTGTACGTCGCAGCAATGTGCTCAGGCCGGCTCAACAACCCTGTGCGTGAGGTTGACGTTCCAGCTAGGGAAGCAAATTCCCTCCAATTGCGAAAGTCATTTGCGCTTGCGAGACGGCGGTAGTAGCCCAACGGGGACTCGTCCGCTTTGGGTTCAAGGTGATAGGTAAGTTCCACGAGGACACCGGTTGTTGAATGGGACTAGAGACGACGGACGTCCGGAAGCGGCTCGATGTCCAGGATGTACTGATGCGCCACGTTGAGGTCGGCGTCGGACACTTCCAAGGACTTGAACGGCTTCACCAGCGGACTGCGCGTTCCACCTGCCGTATCCGAAGCTCTTTTGCAGTCCTCCAGGCTGAGAGCTCGTGGTTGTTCACCGCGCGGGCGGATGCACAGCTCCTGCATGAACTTGCTCAACACACCGATAAGGCCACCCGTGTGCAGAAAGCAGTTTTTGACAAAGGCCGCGAACTCCACGTCGATAGGCCAACCGCATTCGGCAAACATGTCGTAGTACGTCTTGACGCAGGCGGCGAAGGCGGACTTCTGGTCGGCCTCACGGAAGTTGTACGGGTAGAACTGCCGCTTGGCGGAGGCTCGCTGGCGGAGCTGGTCGTTGCTCTTTATCAGCAGTTCAAGCCTTGGAATTCCCGTCATGAAGATGCTCATGCTCGCCCGCTCCGAGAGGACTTTGAGCATGTCACCCGCAGAGCGAGGGAGGAGTCGGGCAGCGGGTTCGACGAAGTGGCTGGCTTCATCGAGCAGGAGCACCTTCACGCCCAGTTTCGTCAGGGTCTGCGCGGCGTGCAGCTCCAGGTCCGCAACCCTGTCACCCCGTCGTACTGCCACCTTCAGAGCCTCCAACACCAAGCTTGGAAACGACTTTGACGAGATTGCTTGAGAGAGCGGTATGTACAGAACTGGCACGCGACGTACGCCGCCTTCTCGGTACTCTGGATAGCGCTGGGCCAACGCCTCCATCAGCATTGATTTGCCGGCACGAGAAGGCCCAACGATCCATTCAATTCGCGGTGCGGCACCGGCCAGGGCGTCTTCAATTCGATCCAGAAGCCACTCTTGGTGGATCAGGAAGGTCAGGTGCTCCAGCTTGCAGGATTCGATTCGGCGACGCAGGTCGCGAGCTGATGTCATTGGCTGTCCTTGTTGCCTTTCCGATCCAATTCCTTGAGCGGGGTGACCGCCGCCCAGTCTTCTTGAGCAGAGCCCATCGCAGGCTGCCCGAGAGTTGGCTGAGTCGCTGGGAGTGGCCTGGCTGCCGCCCGCTGGATGGCTTCATGCTGTCGCGCCTTCTGGGTAGTCGTCTGCGATGCCGTGGGGCCCTTCACCGATCTTTTGGACGGCTTCTTGGGGTTCTCGGGTGGCGTCGCCAAGCCGGCCGAGCGAAGGAACAGGTCACGGCGAAACTCCAAAGAGTCAGCCGGCAAGTCATCCTGGCGAGCCGCTTTCAGGATGGCGGCAGCTTCAGCGAAGCTGAATGCCGCCGACCCCTCGGGGGCGTCCGCGTTGACGAGGGGAACAAGCGAGCGGCCGTCACGGTCCACAACATAGACCATCCGATAGTCGTCCGGGTCGATGAGTACCTTGACCTCGGTCTCGCCAAACTGCTGGATGAGGTAAGGCAACCTGTCACCCTTGAAGTGGTGCGTCGCGTAGCTGATGCCAGTCGTCCGCGAAAGCGTGCGGAACTCCTGCTCGTAGACCACCGAACGCCAGGCCCCAATACTGGGCGGCAGGGGTACGGGGTAGCCCATCTGCTCAGTGAGGACTTGGTAACGCTGACGCGGCGTGGCGCCGAGGTCGGTCCTGTCGATGAAGACGGTGTTGTCGGTGAAGACGGATCGTTCGAACCGCTTCAGCTTTCGATTCACCCACTTTTCAAAGAAGAACCTGACGATCCACTGCTCAAGTTCCTCGAGTGTCATGAGGTCGTCGCCCAAAGCGATAGGGTCACGCTTGCCATCCTTGCCGTTAAGCCGGGTGCACCCGGGCAGTGTCTCGAGCTCCTCCTTCAGCGAGCGATTCAAGCGCTCGATAAAAGGCTTCCTCTGTGGATTGCGTGACCGGAGCCAGTACGGGTCGATGCCCAGTTGAGTCAGTCGTGCCATGCGTGGCCCCCCATTCCCGGTCTCTGGGCCGTTGTCCATCACCAGTTGGAGCGGAGTTCCATAGATGTCGAAGTCGTACTTCAGGCCTAAGCGCTCCACCAGCGGCGTCTTTGGAAAGAGGATGGTCTCGATGCACTTCAGAGTGGACGGAACGCGAGGGGAGCCGATGACCAGGCACCAGCCGACGGGCGTCGATGTACAGCAGTCGATGGCGTGGACAAGGCAGATGTCCTTCGATACTCCATGGATGGTCTTGACCACAAACGGCAGGTGAAGGCCATCCTGCTCAACCCGCTCGAAGGGCCCTGAAATCCTTATCCGCTGACTGGCGACGGCCTTCGCACTGACGGCGTCTCGTGGGTCCATACGCGCATGCTCGGGGTCCGCGTGGAGTTCCAGCCGGATCACCCGGTGCACATAGGCCTTGCTGACTGCTTTGGTCTTGGGCAAGAGGTTGGTGTCGTGCAGCGTGAGGTTGATGAAGTCCGTGAGGGTCTGAAGGTCCCACCGCGACTCGACCTGCAAGTAGTGCGTTTCGGCGAGGTCTTTGATGACCTCGTCGACTTTCACGTCGTACCGCGGGCTTCTATTGCCCTTGTGAACATCGCCAAGGCGCAAGGGGAGCCCGGCCCTATGGCGCTGCCACCAGCGGTACGCCTGGGAAAGAGAAGGCAGGGCCAGGCGTTCAGGTCCGTCATCAGACCTGACCTGTTCGAGCAGCATGGAGAACGCCTTGTTGAAGCTGACCTCGTAGCGCTTTCGTAGCTGCTCTATTGCCTGCATAACGCGCATGGCGGCGTGCAGCTTTTCGTCATCGGCACCGGATTGACGACGGCTGAGTGCCTCTTCCCAGTCCACCCCCACGCGTTTGATGCGCAGCTCACCAAGCGCGATTTGCAGCCGTAGTGGCGCTTCGGCGAGCACGCATTCCGTCTGCTTCTCCAGGTCGAGAACTCTGACGGACTGAATCCTGGGCAACCGCTTCTCGACCTCGTACAAAGTCTTGCCTGTTGAAGCCAAGACGAGCTCATCGCCCGGAAGGAAGCCTTGATTCATCGCGCGAGCCGCTCCATCAGCTCCAGATGGTCGAGTGAGCCGTACGCGGCCGTCATGGGTGACCGTCGTTCAAAGCGATGGCTGATGAGGTCGATAGCGAGAACGCCGTGAAGCACGAGCATCGGCATCAGATTGACCGAGACGCCCAAGCCGTTGGCGAAGTCACCGTAGGTGCGCGCGCCCTGGGCGGCCAGGGTGTCAATCTGCGCAACCGCGGCGTCATCTGGACGCAGGTCAGCCCGGAGCGCGGCGTGATGAAGCAGGGTGATGTTTGAGCGCAGCTGATGCGAAAGGTCAGCGGGCATGACCACCCGAACGAATTCATGCCCGTAGTTGGTGAGCACCTTCTTGGCCAGCTCGATCCGCTCGTGGTCTGGCTCGGCACCGAGGTAGCGGTCGAGCTTGACCTCGAGCGCCAGCCGTCGCCCGCTGCAGAACTCTGCATAGAAGTCGGGGGTGTAGAGCGCCGGTCCCGGCCTGCCGGCGTACTGGCGACGCGCGACGTCCCGCTGCTCGGCCGTGCGCAGCAGCCGCCCCTCAACCAGGTCAACTGCAAACGGCTGCGGCTGAAAGCGGCGCACACGCGGGTCGATCCCGAGCAGCTTGGAGACAAGACGTTCCGCATCGTTCTCGAAGACGCGCACGCCTCCGCCCTTCTCGGCGTAGCTGAGCACGGCCTCGCGACCAAATGTGGGCGCTGACCTTCGCGCTCCAGTGTCCACGGCCTTCAAGCCGGGACGTCTTCCGTACTTCTTCTGCATGACCCAGAAACCGCGGCGCACCACCATCCGTTCGCGGTTGCGCCGAAGCTCGCGGACGGGCTAGGATGCAGGCGTCTCGGGATGAGATTCGAAGCCGCCAGCCTCCTGCTCAGCGGTGCAGACTAGGGCCCGTCGGAGGGGCCGGTCAAAGCGTTCTTGAGTAGTTTTGGCAGACTCGAAATTCCGCGTTATACGGATCGTGGCGTCGGCGCCACTGTTAAGCATTTTTTGGGTCGGTGAAGCTTCGCGCGATGGCACGCGGCAGCCTCTTCAGAAGCTTTCAGCATTGCGTCTAACGCTTCTTTGAACGGGATGGCGTCACTCAGCCGTGACAGGATCGGGCTCCTGCTTGAATGGAGGTGTGATGCCCGAGGCCCAGACGAGTCCGCTATCGCGGGAGCAGCTTTACGAGCTGGTTTGGAAGGAACCGATGCTGCGAGTGGGCGAGCGGCTCGGCGTGTCGTCGAGCTACATGGCGCGCGTGTGCACGGAGCTGCGCGTACCCCGGCCACCGCGGGGCTACTGGGCCAAGCTGGAGTTTGGCAAGGCGCCGCCGAAGCCTGCGCTGCCGGCGGCACGGCCGGGCGACATCACGGAATGGAGCCCTGGGGACTTCATCGGTAAGAGCGAGCGCACGTCCGTGGCGATGCCCAAGCCAAACTCGACCACGAGCGCGGGTGAGCAATCTGGTCCGCCGTCGGCGCCGCAGAAGCGCGCGTCACGACCGGCCAACTCAGGTGGAGTGCACCCGGTCCTCGCCGACATCAAGCCGTACTTCAAGAAAACACGCGATAGCAGGACCGGCATCCTTCGACCATACAAGCGCCTGATGGCCGACGTCCTTGTTTCCGAGGCCTGCGTCGATGCCGGCATTGCCGCCGCGGACGCGCTCTTTCGCGCACTGACGAAGCGAGGTCACCGCGTCACCATCGCGCCGCACGGCGGTCACTTCGGCCGCGCAGAAGTCGACCTGCGCGAGGTGCCGAGGAAGCACCATTACATGGAGAACGCCTGGGCGCCGGAGCGGCCGACGGTCGTGTTCATCGGCGAAGTCGCTATCGGCCTGACCATCTACGAGATGACCGAGGCGACGGAGATGATGTACGTTGGCGGAAGCAAGTACGTTCCCGTGGCCTCACTGTCTGCCGAGCAGCGCCGCAAAATGACGAGTCCTCACTACTGGACAACAACGCAAGACCAACCGTCCGGCCGATTTCGTGTGCAGGCGTATTCCACGAACGGGCGCGTCAATTGGGTCAAGCAGTGGTCTGAAGCCAAGCGAGGACAGCTCTCCTCGCTGATTGCCGGAATCGTCCAAGAGCTCGAGGCCGAGGGGCCAATCTTGGGAAAGAAGATCGAGGTGACGACCGCGAAGGCCGAAGAAGAATACCGACAGTGGCAAGAGCAGAACCGTCTTCGCCAGGAGGCGGCGGAGCGAGCTCGTCAAGAGAAGCTCCGCCAGGAGTGTCGGCAGGAGCTGTTGGCGGCGATTGCGAGCTGGGATGAGGCCCAGATGATTGGTGCGTACTTCGCTGAGGTCGAGCGGGCCTCAGAACGCCTGGCGGAGGAGCCGAGGCAACAACTGCTTGAGCGGCTGGGCCGTGCCAGGGAGCTCATCGGCACCGTCGACCCCGTTGATGCCTTACTTCGCTGGAAGGCGCCGAGCGAGCGACGCTAGACCAGGTCCCCGAACGCCGCGCTTTCCAGGACTTCATGCTGCCGGCGCCAGTCCGGCATTTGGCGAGCCACCAGCGCCCAGAACGCCCGCGTGTGACTCTTCTCAACCGTGTGGCAAAGCTCGTGCACGACGACGTAGTCCTGCACGCTGGCCGGCAGTTCCATAACCCGTGGGTGGAACTCCAGGACGTTGTGTGCGTTGCAACTGGCCCAGCGGCTCTGGAAGTGGCGAATGCGAGCACCCCGGGCCTGCAGGCCTGACTGCCGCTCCCAGTGCCTCACGCGCGTCAGCAACTTCTCGTGCGCCTTCTCCCGGTAGAACGCATTGAGCAGCGGCGCCAGCGCGTCCGAGCTGATGCTGCGCCCGGCCGGGTTCTCGATGACGAAGCGTGACGCAGTGAAATGCAGCGTGGCGTGCGCCAGCTTCGGCGCGTGGCGCACCTCGGTGAAATAGGTGCGCCCGCAGTAGCGCAGCCGGCTGCCAGTGACGATCTGCTCGTCGGCAGTCGGTGCCTCCACCAGCGCCCGCTTCTCGCGAATCCAGCGTGCGCGCTGCCGAACCAGCGCCTCTTGTTCTTCGAGCCCGACCGCCGGCCCGCGCAGCAGCACCGGCCGGCCACGCTCCACGGTCACGTAGTGCCGCTTGAGCGTGGCATCGGCCTTGAAGCGCCACTCGATGGTCGTCTGACCGTACTGCAAGCGGGGCATGGCTCAGTTCTTCAGCAGGATGTCCAGGATGCGGGCTGCATGCTCACGCGCCACTGCGCGCTCCCAGCCGGCTAACGGCATCAGCAGCTTGCGCAGCAGGTCACGCATCTCGGGGTGCAGGTCCAGCATCTGCTTCCAGTTGCTGGCCGCCAGCGTCTGGCTCAGTGACGGGTCTTCAAAGAGCGTGGTCGTTGCCGCGCGCGCCGTGTCCTCACCCAGCAGGGCGGCCAGGTAGCGGAACACCGCCGAGTGCGCCGGCGTCTCGAAGCCGGTCTTGTCTTTGTCCGCCACGCGCTGGCCGAACAGCTCCAGCTGCTCCAGGAACTGCGCCTGGCTGATGCGGCCGGCCTTCTCCTCCTCCAGCAGCTTCTCCAGCTCTTCAGCCAGCTTGTCGAAGAAGGCCGGGTCCTTGTCGCGGCCGGTGACGATGGTGTGCTTGAGCTGGTTCTTCATCACCAGCGCCTGGCTGCCCGGGCTGGCCAGCTGCTTCAGCCGCGCCATGTCGCTGGCATCCAGGATGGACACCTCGCGCCCCAGCAAGCTCTTGGCCGGGCTGGCGGCGATGTACTCGTCCAGCAGCCGCTGCAGCAGGGCGGACTCCAGCTGCGTGATGCGCTCGCGGTAGGTGGCGTCCGGCAGCTTATCGCGCAGCATCAGCCTGATTTCGGCGAACAGCGTGAAGTAGGGCTTGAAGGGCAGGCCCCGCACATCGGGCAGGATGATGTCGATGCTGCGGTTGAACTGCTTGGCCAGCGCCAGGAAGTCCTCCACTGCATCCAGCCGGCTGGCCGGGTCCAGGAAGCGCTCGGCATCATCCTTGTAGGCCTCGCGCTCGCTGACCGGGTCGTGCTGCTTGGGCAGCAGCTTCAGCAGCCGCTCCAGCGTGCTCTGCAGCTTGGGCAGCTCGGTCTCCACGCCCTGCCAGACCTGTGCCGGCTGCACCTCGCCGCCGTACAGCTTGAGCGCCTGGTCCAGGTGCTCCACCACGCCGTGGTAGTCCACGATGTAGCCGGCGTTCTTGCCCGGCAGCGTGCGGTTCACCCGCGCAATGGCCTGCAGCAAGGTGTGCTCCTTTAGCGGCTTGTCCAGGTACATGGTGCTGACGATGGGCGCATCCCAGCCCGTCAGCAGCATGTCGGACACGATGATGAGCCCCACGTTGTTGGCCTGCGGCTGGCCGTCCTGGCCCTTGCTCTCGTCGCCATAGGGCAGAGGGAACAGCTTGCTCACGAAGTGGCTGATCTGCTCCGCCGGCAGGGCCACCGGCCGCTTGCCGGCCTTCAGCTCATCGCGAATGCGCTCCTCAATGCTCTGCACCTTCGTGACCGGCAGCTTGTACTCGGCCGCCTCTTCCTCGACCGTGGCGCCCGTCCGCGTGCCGGTGACCCCGGCCAGGGAGATGACCACCTGGCTCTGGAAGGTCGGCAGGCCCTGCGCAGCGCGCTGGGCCATCAAGTCATCGAGCAGGTCCTTGTAGCGCACCGCCATATCGCGGCCGTTGCACACCAGCATGGCCTTCAGGCCCTTGGCCTGGACATGGCTGACAAAGTGCTCCACCAGGTGCGCCGCCACCTGCTCCATCCGGTCGCCTGCCTGGCGCCAGCGGGCCAGCAGCGCCTTCTTCAGGGCCAGCTGGTGCGCCTCGGGCGCCTGGGCGAACTGCTCGTTGAAGGCTTCGTCCAGCTTGGCATCGGCGGCCAGCTTGACCCAGGCGTCCTGGTACTTGATGGGCAGCGTGGCACCGTCGGCCACCGCTTCGTGCAGGCGGTACTCGTCGATGTAGGTCTCACCCCCGAACTCGGCTAGCGTGTGCTTGTCGTCGTTCAGCAGCGGCGTGCCGGTGAAGGCGATGAACTTGGCGTTGGGCAGGCTGGCGCGCATGAAGGCGGCCAGGAAGTCGTATTGGCTGCGGTGGGCCTCGTCCACCAGCACATAGAAGTTGGGCTTGGCGCTCAGCACGCGGAAGCTGATCTTCTCGCGCTTGCACTCCACCCACTTCGGGTCCAGCAGCACGCCGTCGCTGTCGTGCTGGCGGAAGTGCTCGTTGCGCTCCTCCACCATGAAGAAGTCCTTGTCCACGCGCACGCGGCGGTGCCGCGTGGCCTGCAAGACTTCGTCCACCTCTTCGGGCTCGCCGTCGGCGGCGTCCTCGGCCTGGGCGGCAGGCTCGTCGCCCTCTTGGAACTTCTGTACCGTGCTCGTGAACACGCTGCCGTAGTCGTTGCCCAGCATCCTCACCAGCCCGGCCACCGACACGGCCTGGATGGCGCGGATGCCAACGGCGTGGAAGGTGTCGAAGATTTGCTTGTCCAGGTCGCGCCGGTCGGTCAGCACCAGCACCGTGGGGTTGGCAAGGCCGGTGCTGTCCGCGCGCAGCAGACGGGCCAGCAGCGCCATGGTCAGCGACTTGCCGCTGCCCTGCGTGTGCCAGATCACGCCGCCCAGCGGCGTGGCGCTGGTCAGCCGGCGCACCGTCTTGCGCACGGCGCGCCACTGCTGGTAGCGCGGCAGCTTCTTCACTGTCTTGCCGTCGCGCGTCTCGAACAGCACGAAGTGCGCCACCAGCTCCAGGAAGCGGCTGGGCTCGAACAGCGCCCACAGCAATTGCTCCTGCTCGCCGGGCTCGCTGCCCAGCAGGGCCGCCACCTCAGCAAGCTCGGGGGCTTCCATCCGGTAACGGGCATAGAACGCAGGCTTGGTGAGGATCGCGCCGTACAGGCCCTGGCGACGGTTCAGGCCCACGCACACCTGGTTGAACACGAACTGCGCCGCAAAGCTGCGCTGGTAGCCGTCCAGTTGGGCCAGCGCCTCGTCCAGCCGGTGGTGGCTGGCCTTGCACTCGATGATGGCCAATGGCAGGCCGTTGACGAACAGCAGCAGGTCGGGGCGGAACAGCTCGCCATCCGCATTGCGGCCCACGTACTGGTCCACGACATGGAAGTCGTTGCGGCTCGCGTCGGTGGCATCCAGGAAGCGCACGCTGCGCGGCTGGCCCGCCAGGTCCTTCACCTGGATGTCCGAGCGGTGCAGCACCTGCTGCCACACCGCCTGGTTGGCCGCCAGCAGCTCATTGTTGGCGCGCTTGCGCAGCTCGATCAGCGCCGCATCCACGCCGCCGGGCGCCTCGGCCAGCCAGGGGTTCAGCGCCTGCAGCCGCCGGCGCAGCACGTCTTCCAGCACCGGGGCCAGGTGGCGGTGCTCCGCCTTCACCGCGGCGCCGGGCAGGTGGGTGTAGCCCAGCCGCACCAGCCACTCCAGGGCCGGGGTTTCTACGCCGGTTTTCTCGGGCGCCTGGCTCATGCGTGTGCTCCGCGGGCCAGTGCTGTCAGCCTGTTGTTCATCGTTGTTCCTCCCTGCGGCTACGGTAGCAAACCACCGTGCCGGTTGTCGTTGTCGTGCCCGCGCCTGCGGTGGGCGTCTGTGCCGGCGTCTTCTTCATCACCTCGAACGCGCCGCTCTCGTGCAGCACCTGCCGCCAGCTGCTGCAGCCGTAGCGTTTGGGGGTTTGGTCCGGATGCTGCTTGGCAATCCAGGTGATGGCGGCGTTCAGCTCGATCCAGTGTGCCTGGCCGCCCGAGGGCGCCAGGGCCTGCTCCGCCTCGCGCAGGCTGCTGACGATGCCGCTGGCGGGCCAGTTCACCTGGCCGTCTGGCGCGATGCCGTCGATGAACATGTCCTTGAAGGCATCGCTGTTCATGAAAGACGCGGCCAGGGCTCTGGCGTTGTCCATATGCTCGGCCCAGGTGCGCAGCGTCTGGTAGTGCCGGTCGATGGTGGCCCGGCTGGCATCCAGGTAGGCGACGGCCGCCTCGCAGCGGTCGAGCTGCCCCAGGTCAAAGCGCTCCAGCAGGTGGTGCACCAGCTCGTTGCGCAGGTCCACCAGTTCCTTCAGCTCGGCCGTGATGGCCTCATGGCGCTCAGCACTCATCTCCATGCGCTGCTGGAAGCTGAACCAGAGCTTGTCGCCAGGAGCCTTGTCGTCTGTCTCCGCCGCCGGGGCGCCCCCTTCTTCCGCAAGCAGGTAGCCGCCCGTGAACAGGCTCACCAGCCCGCCCAGCGTGGTCTTGTGGACGCTCGCCACCCGGGCGTCTCGCAGCGCCTGCAACTGGGCCGGCTCGCCCGCCAGATCGGTGTTCGCCAACATGGCCTTCAGCAGCCGCTCGTACTGCTGCAGGCGCAGCAGGCAGCCGCCCAGCTTGAGCTGCACGGCGCGCTGCAGCTCGGCCAGGCGGGTGCTGTCGAGGGCGGGCGAGACGGCGGCGTCCATGGTGGATCAGGCGGCCAGCTCGGCGTCGACCTTGACGCGCCATTCGCCGGTCAGGAGCTTTTGCATGAGGCCGCGCTTGAGGGTCTGGTAGTGCCGATGCTTTGCCTCCAGTGCGTCAATCTTGGACGTGACGGCCCCAAGCAAGTCAGCAATATGGTGCTGCTCCTCCAAAGGAACCAGAGGCATAAATATGCTGAGCAGCGAAGCCTTCGAGATGTTCTTCATGCTGCCACTAGTGCCAGTCGCAGCCTTTTGAACTTCTTGCCTTACTGCCGGGCTTTGGAGGTAGAAGGCGAGCCAGCGCGTTGAATGGGCTTTGATGGTTGGCCGAGTTTGCCAAAGCTTGTCCGGCAAGAAGAGTTCGGGGCAAGACTTCACGACATAGGCCGATTCACCGACGAGTGTTGGAGTGTTGGCGCGACTGATGATGATGCAGCCTTCCTGCACGGGCTCAGCCACTCGATCAACTTCCATTGGCACGACTGTCTTGTGGTTCGACGGAAGAAATCTGCCGCCTTGAACTGAGCTGACCTTGAGTACGCCCACCTCGCCAAGTCTGAGGCCCCGGTCTTCCGCATTCACACTCACGCCTGAGCGCAGCTCGGCGATGTACGCGCCCAGCGTTGCTGCCCCCCAAGCTCTCGGAAGTTCTCGGCCATCAATATGGTGGAGATGCGTGTGGGGAGCCCATGTGCCGTCGGAGCTTCTGGTGCCGAGCCCCCGGCTGAATAGCGTCTGCATCAGGCCCTGCTTGAGGGTCTGGGTGGCTTCAATCTGGCGCGCAATCACGTCCAGCTTGTCGTCCACGGCCGTCAGCATGGTTGCGATCTGGCGTTGCTCTTCGAAACTCACCGGAAGAAGCAGCTCGATCTTCTCCAGCTCGGACTTATTCAGCTTTGCACGAGTTCCCCCGTTGAGAACGGGCTGGATATCTTTGTGCTCTAGGGAGTAGAAGAGGTAGTCCTGATCGAACTGGGGTTTTGCTCGTAGCACATGGGCATGATTGTTAACCCAGCTCTTTCCTCGCACTTGGTACGCAATAGGGCGGGTTAGGTATTCGGAGAAATTGCCACCATCCTCGGCCATGAGGATCAGGTCCTCGTCAAAAATGTAGTCGTTGATGTAGTCGACAACTCCATTGGCACCGTAGTAGGGCACCAAACCCTTCATCTCCAGGCGTTGGGCCGAGTTCAGAGGCTTGCGCTTGTTGTCGAGGATGTCGCAGGTTTCGGCAATGGTCGCGGTCTTCCAACCGTTAGGAAGCACCTTCATTGGCCGAGCTCCTGCAACCCCAGGTCAGCCAGATAGCCATTGAGGCGCGCATCAATCTGCGCTTCCTCCTCGGCCAGCACCGCCAGCTGCGCCAAGGTAGCCGCCACATCCACGGTCTCCTCGGTCTCGCCGTTGTCGATGTAGCGCGCAATGTTGAGGTTGCCGTCGTTGCCGCGAATCTCGTCCAACGAGACCACGCGGCAGTAGTTCTCCACCTCGGTCTGCTGCTCGAAGGCGGCCTTGTGCGTGCGGGCGATGCGTTCGATGTCTTCGGGGCGCAGGCTGTTCTGGGCCTTGCCTTCCAGGTAGTCGCGGCTGGCGTCGATGATGATGACCTTGCCCTGCAGCGCGGCGGGCTTGCGCTTGTTCAGCACCAGCACGCAGGCCGGGATGCCGGTGTTGTAGAACAGCGCGGGGGGCAAGCCAACGATGGCCTCAATCAAGTCGCCCGGCTGGCCGCCGCTGGCGGCATCGGTGCCGAACAGCAGGCCCTCGCGAATCTTGCCCTCCTCGCCGCTGCGGAACAGCACGCCGTGCGGCAGGATGATGCCCATGCGGCCGTCGGCCTTCAGGCTGGCCAGCATATGCTGGGCAAAGGCCAGATCGGCATAGCCACGCGGCGGCACGCCGTAGCTGAAGCGGCCGAAGGGGTCGCTGACAGTCTTGTAGCTGGGGGTCTTGGGCTTCTTGTCTTTCCCTGAGCCGCCTTCGCTGTCTTTCGCGGCTTCGGCTTCCAGCTCCAGCGGCGTCCACCAGGCCTTGGCGGAGAAGGGCGGGTTGGCGATGACGCGGTCGAAGGTCTTCAGGTAGCCGCCGTCCAGGTGCTTGGGTTCCACCAGCGTGTCGCCGCGCTCAATCTCGGCCCGCATGTTGTGCAGGTAGAGGTTGAGCTTGGCAATGGCCCAGGTGCCCAGGTTCTTCTCCTGGCCGTAGAGCAGGGCGTTGGGCCGGTCGCCCATCAGCGTTCCGCCAGGCAGCCTGGCGATGTGGTGGGCGCTTTCCACCAGCATGCCGCCGCTGCCGCAGGTGGGGTCGTACACGCTGTGGCCGGGCTGCGGGTCGATGAGCTCCACCACCAGCTGCACCACGGCCTTGGGCGTGTAGAACTCGCCGCCCTTCTTGCCGGCGTCATCGGCGAACTGCTTGATGAGGTACTCGTAGGCATCACCCAGCATGTCGGCCTTGTAGAGGTCGTTGTTGCCGAGGCGGTACTGGTTGAAGTGGCGCAGCAGGCGCTGCAGCGTGGCGTCGGACAACACGCGCTTGTCGCCGTACTGCGTGGCGGTCAGCACATGCTGCAGCTCGGTGTTGTTTGCCTCGATGGTGGCGAAGGCCTTGTCCAGCGCCTCGCCGATGTTTTCGGTGCGCGCGATGAGGCTGGGCCAGCGGGCGTCGGGCGGGAAGACGCCCCACTTGGCCTGTACCTCCACGGCCGCTTCCTTTTCGCTGAGCTTTTCGTCCCGCTCCAGCTGCCGGACGCGCTCCTCGAACACGTCGTTGAAGCGCTTGAGGAACAGCAGGCCGAAGATGTAGTTCTTGAAGTCCGACGAGTCGATGGAGCCGCGCAGGATGTTGGCGGACTCCCAGAGCCAGGATTCGAGGGTGTCGAGGGTGAGTTGTTGTGCCATGTAGTTTTGTTCGTGTGTCTTTCAGAGGCCCGCTTACTGCACGTCAACGGGCCAGCGATGGCGGGTCAGGTCGGCGATTTCGCCTTGGAGCCTGGCAACTTGGTCTTCAAGCTCACAGAGCCGGTCGTAGTCCGGGCATGCAGCACGTTGCTCTTCGAGCGGGGGGACTGGAACCTGCATAGCGAGCAAAGTGCTCGGACTGATGTGCTGCACACCCGCTCCGACTTGCAACCCCTCCAGCTGTGCTTGCCCGTGGGGTGACCGCAGGTACATGAGCAGGTACTGCGGCATGACCCGATCTGTCAGAGGCCTAAGTGCCAGACAGCTTTGGGAGACCACGGTCGGCCTCGCTTGCGCTGCGCTGCCCATGAGAGCTGCCTTGCCAACGGTCCCCTTGATGGAGAAGACGATGTCGCCCGGCCGAACCAAGTTCCCTGCCTTCGGGGGCGCTTTCAAGTAGGTTGTCTTCTCGAGCTCGTGGTTGATGGCGGACCACTGGTTCAGGTCCTGCTGACCAACTTCAGCCATCTCGAACTGGCTCGGGTCCTTGGAGGTGGCCGGGGGGCGCAACGCAGTACAGATTTCGCCCAGGGCGAGAGCGTTGGCCCCGAGGTCTGGGACGCGGCGTAGGTATCGGGAAGGTGCCAGGCTGTATTCATTTGCCGCAATCTCGTCGCGAGTCACGGAGCGCGCCTTATCGGTCGGCACCTTGCCCAGCGCAATGTCGTGCCCCGCGGCGACGATGTCTCCGGCCTCTTGCAAAGACCTTCGGCCGCTGCCGAGGTCGGCCATGTAGACGTCATCGGTGCCACCCCCTGGGTTGACGACGAGTACCGCTCCGGCAATGCCTGCCCCACCAAACACGCCGGGAGGCAAGGAGATGACAGCCGCGACCTCGTTGCACTCGCCGCCGCGATGAACGAGGTACTCGCGGAGACGCTGCTCCTGACCTTTGGCAAAGAGCACACCCTGCCCGGAGACGAACACGGCCCGCTTGTTGGTCCGGTTCACGAACTCGTGGATCGCCCAAGACTCGCTGCGGGCGAATTGCTCGAGTCCTTTGCCTCCTGCGGTGTCCCACATGGCCATGCTGCTGTCCTTCACCTGGACACCAAACGGCGGCATGACCAAGGCGTAGTCAGCGCGGCCGATGGGGCGACCCGCACCGTCTCGTTCCACTTCGCGACGGACCTTGGGATGCTCGGGATGCCCCGCTTCGATGGTCAACAGCAACTGCGTAGGGAGTGACCAAACCGAGAGCGGTGAAGCGGCCAGGACTCGCCATCCACGGCGAAGGGCTTCAACGGTCAACTGGCCGCGAAGGTCGAACGGAATCCAAAGCTCGCTGCCGTCCGGCTCACCGACTAGGTCGAACAGCAGCGCCGTCAGCTCAGGGACCACAATGCCTTCGGCTTGGCGTGCGCCTCCGTCGAGGAAGCAGGGCACAACGTCCCAGCGCAGGTCTCCGAGTTCGCGATGCAGTTCCGCAACGATGCTCGTTGCTGCGGCACGCCGCCCCATGTCCGCAACAGACGTGGAGCTCCGTTGAGGAACGGCCCGGTCGGCCGCTTCTGCCGGAAATCCTGCGTCGACCAAGGCCTTCCAGGCATCGACCTCAGCCAGTTGGTCCACGCTCATGTTGCGAGCGACTGCCATCCGACCGGCCGCCAACCAGGCCAGGGCAAACAGCCAAGTCTCTCCGAACACGCCCCCCCGGGCCAGGTCCATCAGCCGCCAGAACGCAAGAGACACCGGCGATTCGGTTCGAGTCATGTGTGCTGCTCCTGACATCAGCCGAAGCGGTGGCCAACGGTAATGAGGGTGCTGTCCTCAGCGCTGACGACGGCGTACACGCCAGCCAGCGCATCGACGCGCTGGGTGTGTCCAACCGCACGCCGGAGGGACGCGATGGAGTCCGCCGTCATCAAATAGCGGATTCCGCCCTCTCCGTCGAACTCTCGCTGGCCGTATGCAAGCACCAGCGGGAGAGACGACTTGTCGATGCAGCGTTGCTGTGCACGCTTTTCAGCGTGCCGCGAGACCCGCGACAGGCGGCGGTTGTTCGCTTGATAACCTTCGTTGCTGTAGCCCACGGCGTTCACCTCCATGTCGATGGAATGAACTGTAGCACGCTACGAAATTACTCCGCAATAGCCGGCACGGAATTTTTTTAATTCTGCGAAGCCCTTGGCTTGCGCCGATCAAAAGCGAGAGCCCCATAGCTTTCGCAGCTTATGGGGCTCAATTTCGCACCTTATGGGGCGCTCTACAGCAGCCTCAAACGTCAATATTCGCCGCCCTCAGCGCATTCGCCTCAATGAATTCCCGACGCGGTTCCACCTCGTCACCCATCAGCATTGTGAACACGCGGTCCGCCTCGATCGCATCCTCGATCTGCACACGCAGCAGACGACGCACCGTCGGATCCATCGTGGTCTCCCACAGCTGCGCGGGGTTCATCTCACCCAGACCCTTGTAGCGCTGACGGCCCACGCTCGATTCCGCCTGCGTCATCAACCAAGCCATGGCGGCACGGAAGTCGCCCACCTTGGACTCCTTCGCCTTCTCGCCTTCGCCCTTCTTGATCACCGCATCCTGCGTCACCAGTCCCTTGAAGGTCTTGCCGGCTTCGGCCAGCACTTCATAGTCGGCGCCATGCACAAAGTCCGCGGTGATGATGCTCGAGCGCACATTGCCATGGTGGCGGCGGCTGATGCGCAGCAGCAGCTTGTCGGTGCGCGGATCCGTCTCGGCCGACACCACTGCATCGTGCAGCTGCGTCTGCAGCGCCGTCGCGGCAATGTCCGCGGCTTCCTTGGTGTCCAGGTTCAGCGTCAGGCCCGACGCCAGCAGATGCAGCGCTTCGCCGTCCATCCACGCAGACAGACGCTGGATCACGTTCTGCGCCGCAATGTATTGACGCGCCTTCTGCTCCAGGTCCTCGCCCTTGATGGACGGGCCGCCCACGCCTTGCAGGTGCAGTTCCGCATCTTGCAACGCCACACGCAGCAGGAACCCATCCAGTTCGTTACCGTCCTTCAGATACTGCTCGTGCTTGCCCACCTTCACCTTGTACAGCGGCGGCTGCGCAATGTAGATGTGGCCACGCTCCACCAGCTCCGGCATCTGCCGGTAGAAGAAGGTCAGCAGCAGCGTCCGGATGTGGGCACCGTCCACGTCCGCGTCAGTCATGATGATGATGCGGTGGTAACGCAGCTTGTCCGGATTGAAGTCGTCGCCGCCAGCGCCGCGCCCGATGCCGGTGCCCAGCGCGGTAATCAGCGTCAGGATTTCATTGCTGGTCAGCAGCTTCTCGTAGCGCGCCTTCTCCACGTTCAGGATCTTGCCGCGCAGCGGCAGAATCGCCTGGAACTTCCGGTCACGGCCCTGCTTGGCAGAGCCACCGGCGGAGTCGCCCTCCACGATGTAGATTTCGCAGAGCGCCGGGTCCTTTTCCTGGCAGTCGGCCAGCTTGCCGGGCAGACCCAGGCCGTCCAGCACGCCCTTGCGGCGCGTCATTTCACGGGCCTTGCGGGCCGCTTCACGCGCACGCGCAGCATCCACGATCTTGCCGCAGATGATCTTGGCGTCGATCGGGTTCTCCAGCAGCCAGTCATTCAGCTTGGCCGCCACGATTTCTTCCACCGGGCCGCGCACTTCGCTCGAAACCAGCTTGTCCTTGGTCTGCGAGCTGAACTTCGGCTCCGGCACCTTCACGCTCACCACGCAGGCCAGGCCTTCGCGCATGTCGTCACCGCTGACATCCACCTTGGCCTTCTTGGCCAGTTCGTTGTCCTCGATGTACTTGTTGATGACACGTGTCATCGCGGCGCGCAGGCCGGTCAGGTGGGTGCCGCCGTCGCGCTGCGGAATGTTGTTGGTGAAGCAGAGGACGTTTTCATTGAAACCGTCGTTCCACTGCATCGACACTTCCACGCCGATGTTGGTGTTCTGGTCCGACATCTTGTCGCCCTGGGCGTGGAAGATGTTCGGATGAAGGGTCGTCTTGCCCTTGTTGATGAACTCGACGAAGCCGCGCACTCCGCCCGCATAGGCGAAGTTGTCTTCCTTGTTGTTGCGCTCGTCCGCCAGGCGGATCTTCACGCCATTGTTCAGGAAGGACAGCTCACGCAGGCGCTTGGCCAGGATGTCGTAGTGGAACTCGTGGTTCTGCGTGAAGATTTCGGTGTCGGGCAGGAAGTGCACTTCCGTGCCGCGCTTGTCGGTGTCGCCGACGACCTTCATCGGGCTGGTCTCGAAACCGTCCCGCACTTCGATCACGCGGTCCTGCGGCACGCCCTTGCGGAACTCCAGCTGATGGACCTTGCCCTCACGGCGCACCGTCAGGCGCAGCCATTTGGACAGCGCGTTGACGCACGACACGCCCACGCCGTGCAGGCCGCCCGACACCTTGTAGCTGTTCTGGTTGAACTTGCCGCCGGCGTGCAGCTCGGTCAGCGCGATTTCCGCAGCACTGCGCTTGGGCTCATGCTTGTCGTCCATCTTCACGCCGGTGGGGATGCCGCGGCCGTTGTCGATGACCGACATCGAGTTGTCGGTGTGGATGGTCACGACGATGTCGTCGCAATAGCCCGCCAGCGCTTCGTCGATGGAGTTGTCCACCACTTCGAAAACCAGGTGGTGCAGACCGGTGCCGTCGGAGGTGTCCCCGATGTACATGCCGGGGCGCTTGCGAACCGCCTCCAGGCCTTCCAGGATCTGGATCGAATCCGCGCCGTAGCCGCCATTGTTGCTGGCAGAGTCCGGAGTGTTCTCAGGGGAGGTGTTATCGCTCATCAGAGAGTATTCCAGGCCGCCGTGGCGGCCATTTGTCCATCTTGTCAGGGCCCCCACCTGGCGGGGGCCGGGGTGCTGCAGCCCTGGCACTCAGGGGCGCCCGCGCTGCGGCTCAACATCAGATCCGCATCGGCATCACGACATATTTGAAGCCCGTCTGATCAGGAATGCTGATCAGCGCGCTGGACGAGCTGTCGTTCAGATCCACCCGGACCATGTCCTGGCCCATGTTGGCCAGCACGTCCATCAGGTAGGTCACGTTGAAGCCGGTCTCGATCTGGTCGCCGCCGTAGTCGATCTCGATTTCTTCCTTGGCCTCTTCCTGCTCGGCGTTGCTGGACGCAATCGACAGCAGGCCCGGGTCGAAGGCCAGGCGCACCGCCTTGAACTTCTCGCTGGTCAGGATGGCCGCACGCTGCAGTGCCGCCAGCAGCTGCTGACGGCCCAGGATCACGTGGAAACGGTGGTTCTTCGGGATGACACGGTTGTAGTCGGGGAACTTGCCCTCGACCAGCTTGGTCACGAATTCCATGCCGCTGAAGCTGAACTTGGCCTGGTTGCCGGCAAAGCGCATCTCGATCGGCTGTTCTTCTTCCTCGCCCTTGCCGCCGTCCTTCAGCAGACGCATCAGCTCCAGCACCGTCTTGCGGGGCAGGATGACTTCCTGCTTGGGCATCTCGGTGTCCAGCTCCGCCTGGGCCAGCGCCAGACGGTGGCCGTCGGTGGCCACCAGCGTCAGCGTCTTGCCTTCGGCCACGAACAGGATGCCGTTGAGGTAGTAGCGGATGTCATGCACCGCCATGGCGAAGTGCACCTGGTTGATCAGGGTCTTCAGGGTCTTCTGCGGGACGCTGAACGCCGGGCCGAAATCGGCGGCTTCCTGCACCAGCGGGAAGTCTTCCGCCGGCAGGGTCTGCAGGGTGAAGCGGCTCTTGCCGCCCTGCAGCGTCATCTTGTTCTGGTTGGACGTGAGGCTGACGGTCTGGTCCGACGGCATCGACCGCAGGATGTCGATCAGCTTGCGGGCGCCGATGGTGGACGAGAAGTCGCCTTCGTCCCCGTCGAATTCAACCGTGGTGCGCACCTGGATTTCCAGGTCGCTGGTGGTGAGCTCCACCTGCGAGCCCTGCTTGCGGAGCAGCACATTGGCCAGGATGGGCAAGGTATGGCGCCGCTCCACGATGCCGGACACCGCCTGCAACGCGGCAAGCACTTTGTCCTGGCTGGCTTTCAACACGATCATGTCAACCTCTCTCCACTGTTGGCTGTTCGCTCGTTGGCACCCCACCGGGGCCCGGCGCCGGCCTGGCCGACCGCCGCCACTCTGGCAAACGCGCTATTTTCGCTGATGACGGGGCGTTTTTTCGTCATCCCTTGAGCGTCTGCTCCAGCACATGCAACTGCTGGTTCAACTCGGTGTTCTTCTGTCGCTCGCCGCCGATCTTGCGGACCGCGTGAAGCACCGTGGTGTGATCCCGGCCGCCGAAGAGTTCGCCGATCTCCGGCAGGCTCTTCTGCGTCAGCTCCTTGGCCAGATACATCGCGATCTGGCGGGGCCGGGCGATGCTCGCCGGCCGCTTCTTGGAGTACATGTCCGCGACCTTGATCTTGTAGAAGTCGGCCACCGTCTTCTGAATGTTTTCCACAGAGATCTGCCGGTTCTGGATGGAGAGCAGGTCTTTGAGCGCTTCCCGCGCCAGCTGGATGTTGATTTCCTTGTGCGAAAAGCGGCTGTAGGCCAGCACCTTGCGCAGGGCGCCTTCCAGTTCACGGACGTTCGCCCGCACATTCTTGGCGATGAAGAAGGCCACGTCTTCCGGCATCGGGGCGCTTTCGGCCTCCGCCTTCTTGATCAGGATCGCCACCCGCATCTCCAGCTCCGGCGGCTCGATGGCGACGGTCAGGCCGGCGTCAAAGCGGCTGGTCAGCCGTTCATCGATGTCCACCAGACCCTTGGGATAAGTGTCGCTGGTCATGATGATGTGGGCGCGCTTGGCCAGCAGCGCTTCGAAGGCGTTGAAGAACTCCTCCTGCGTGCGGTCCTTGCCGGCGAAGAACTGCACATCGTCGATGAGCAGCAGGTCCAGCGAGTGGTACTTGGCCTTCAGCTCGTCGAAGGTCTTGCGCTGGTAGTTCTTCACCACGTCCGAGATGAACTGCTCGGCATGCAGGTACAGCACCCGGGCGTCCGGACGGTCCTTCAGCAGGGCATTGCCCACCGCATGGATCAGGTGGGTCTTGCCCAGGCCGACGCCGCCGTAGATGAACAGCGGGTTGTACATCTGGCCGGGTGCGCCGGCGACGTGCAGCGCGGCGGTGCGGGCCATCTGGTTGGCACGGCCCGGCACCAGCGTGTCGAAGGTCAGACTGGTGTTGATGCGGTGCCGAGTGGCGCTGGGCGGCAGGGTTTGCGCCGCCCCCGGCGGCGGAGCATTGCCCACCAGACTGGCGGCGGTGACCGGGGCTGCCGGCTTTGCGGCCGCCGTGGCGGACGCAGTACCAGGCGCCGTGGTGGCGCCCGGCGCCTGCGTGGCGGTGGCTGCCGCGGCAGACGGACCGCTGCGCAGGCCGTGCTGCTGCAGCACCTGGCCCATGGACGCGACCGGGGCGCTGTTGCGCGGCAGCGGGGCGATGGTCTCGCGGGGCGCCAGCGACAGCTCCAGGCGGGCGGGCTTGCCCGCCAGTTCGCCGAGAATCAGCTCGATGCGGCCGGCATACTGGCTGCGGATCCAGTCCAGCTTGAAGCGATTGGGCACGCGCAGGGACACCAGAACGGCGTCCTCGCCATTCCCTTCCTGGAGGTGGATCACTTCGGCAGCAGGCAGCGGCCGGATCCAAGTGTTGAATTGCTGTTCAGGCAACTCCGTGGCGAGGCGTTCACAAACGCGCTGCCACAAAGTCACCTCAGACACGTCTGCGCTCATTGTGGAAAACTTATTCTTCGAGCGGCCGGATTGTACCGACGAGGGGCCGCGAAGTCTGGGTTATCCACAGAATTTTTGGCAGGGTCAAGATCAGGTAATCCCCCGCTCGCACATTCCCGCAGATTGACCACGGGCTGAATCTTTGCTGTAATCGCGGGTTTTCCGGACGCCCGGACGTATGTTCGTGGGCCTTCCAGAAATTGCTTTTAGGCATCCACCCGTGAGGGCGGCGCGCCAGACCGAGTGACCCGCAGGGGTTGCAAGGAACGGTGCGGAGGGGGCCGCCAGGGCCGGGCATTGAGCCAGGCTGTGTTGCGGAGTTCCGATGCCGCTGTCGGTGTCCGACAGTACCCAAACGTCAGTCCGACATTTCGATAGAGGTTCACCATGAAACGCACTTACCAAGGCTCCAAGACCCGTCGCGCCCGTACCCACGGCTTCCTCGTCCGCATGAAGACCCGCGGTGGCCGCGCCGTCATCGCCGCACGTCGCGCCAAGGGCCGCAAGCGCCTGGCCGTCTGAGGCGGATCGGGCACTGCCTGATCGTCTCGACACGTCGCGTCTTCTTCCATCCGACCAAGCCGTGACCGGCCGCATCGTTCGATCGGCCGATTTCGAGCGTGTGCTGGGCACCCCCAGCCGCGCTCGCAGCCCCCATTTCGCCGTTCATCACCTGGCCGCGAGTCCTTCGCAGCCGGCGCGTCGGCTTCCCAAGTTGTCCACGGAGGCGCCCATTGAAGGGTCATCCACAGGGACATCCACAGGAAATGCCGACTTGTCCACAGGTGATGCGCAGAATCATCCACAGCTTGTGGATGATGCGGTCTCCAGCATGCCCGCCGCCGCCTGGCTCGGGTATGTCGTGCCCAAACGCCATGCGCGCCGGGCGGTGACCCGCACCCTGCTGAAGCGGCAGATCCGTCAGGTCTTCGGAACCCTGCCCGCACTGCCGCCCGGCTTGTGGGTGGTCCGCTTGCGCCTGCCGTTTGACCGCAAGCAGTTCCCCAGCGCCTCTTCGGACGCCCTGCGTGCCGCCGCGCGGGACGAACTGCAGGCCCTCATCCGCAAGATCGCCCGATGAGCCCGCGTCCCAGCCTGCCGACGCGTCTGCTCATGGGGCTGGTGCGCGCCTATCAGCTGCTGTTCAGCCCCTGGCTGCGTGCCGGCTGCCGCTATTCGCCCAGCTGCTCCAACTACGGCATGCAGGCACTGCGCCAGCATGGCGCGGCAGCAGGCACTTACCTCGCAGCGGCCCGCATCCTGCGCTGCAATCCGTTGTGTTCGGGCGGGCATGATCCCGTCCCTGACAATCCGCCCCGTCTCTTCACCTTCCTTGCTCGGCGCAGGGATGGTCGAGCCTCTTCAACCGCCAAATCAAAAGCTTCCCCATGACTGATATACGCCGCACCATCTTGTGGGTGGTGTTCACCATGTCGCTGGTCCTTCTGTGGGACGGCTGGCAACGGCACAACGGCCACGCGTCGATGTTCGGACCCGCACCGGCGAAGACCGCCAGCGCCCCGGGCAACTCCGCTTCCGCCGTGCCGGGTGCCACGCTGCCGGCCTCGGCTGCCTCCGCTGCCGCCACGGCAGTGGCTGCGGCAGATGCCGCTTCCGCTCCCGCCCCGGTGAAGAGCGAACTCGTGACCATCACCACCGACGTCGTCAAGGCCACGCTGGACACCCGTGGTGGTGCCCTCGTGCGGGTGGAACTGCTCAAGCATGCCGACGACAAGGACCCCAGCGGCCATGTCGTGGTGCTCGACCCGCTGCGTCAATACAGCGCCCAGTCGGCCCTGCGCAATGTTGCCGGTGCACCGAACCACCAGACGGTGCTGAGCCTGGTCGACGGTCCGCGTGAGCTGAAGGACGGCGCCGATGCGCTGACCGTGCGCCTGGAGTCTCCTGCCATGGGCGGCGTGAAGCTGGCCAAGGTCTACACCTTCAAGCGCGGCGACTACGCCATCGATGTCCAGCACGAGGTGACCAACGTCGGCAGCGCGCCGGTGACGCCCGAGCTGTCGGTCTGGCTGGTGCGTGACGACCATGTCGATCACACCGGTCCGTCGATGGCGCCGAGCTCCTTCACCGGCCCGACGGTCTACACCGACAAGGGCAAGATGCAGAAGGTGCCCTTCGACAAGATCAAGGACAACAAGGCCGACTACGAACGTCGTGCGGATGACGGCTGGATCGCCATGGTCCAGCATTACTTCGTTGGCGCCTGGCTGCGCAATGAACCGGGTGCCCGCGCCTTTGACGTTAGCGAGTCGCCCAGCAAGCTGGTCACGCTGTCGATGGTCACCGCCTTCCCGACCCTCGCGCCCGGCGCCACCGGCAAGCTGGACAACCTGCTGTATGTGGGCCCGCAGGAAGAAAAGCGTCTGGAAGCCCTGGCACCCGGCCTGGAACGGGTCAAGGACTACGGGATGTTCACCATCCTGGCCAAGCCGCTGTTCTGGCTGATGGACCAGCTGCACAAGATCCTGGGCAACTGGGGCTGGGCGATTGTGGGCGTGGTGGTGCTGCTGAAGATTGCCTTCTATGGCCTCAATGCCAAGGCCTACCGCAGCATGGCCAAGATGAAGGCCATCAATCCCCGCATCCAGGAACTGCGCGAACGCTACAAGGACAAGCCGCAGCAACAGCAGCAGGAAATGATGCGGCTGTATCGCGAAGAGAAGATCAACCCGCTCGGCTCCTGCCTGCCCATCCTGCTGCAGATGCCGGTGTTCCTGGCGCTGTACTGGGTGCTGCTGTCCAGCGTGGAAATGCGTGGCGCGCCGTGGATCCTGTGGGTGCACGACCTGTCCCGCCCGGATGCCTTCTTCGGTGTGCTGCCCTGGCTGAACGTGCCGCTGGGCCCGCTGCCGCTGCTGATGACGGCCACCAGCCTGCTGCAGGTCTGGCTGAATCCGCAGCCGACCGACCCGGTGCAGGCGAAGATGATGTGGATCATGCCCATCGCCTTCAGCGTGATGTTCTTCTTCTTCCCGGCCGGTCTGACGCTGTACTACACCGTCAACAACCTGCTGTCGATCGTCCAGCAATGGATGATCAACAAGCAGCTGGGTGTGAACAAATAACGCTGAAAGCGCGTGCACACGAAGCCCCCGCAGCCCGGGGGCTTTTTTTCGTCTGCACGCAGGTGCTTAATGCTCATGCGGGGTTCGCTTCCCTTGGTCGGGAATCCAGGGAACCGGAGGTGCGCGGTGGTGAAGCACGAGCAACACCACCCGCCCTGCCCCGCGCCATATTCGAAGGACCGGTGCGAGACAATGCAGCCATGCTGTCGCGTCACCAGGATCCCATTGCCGCCATTGCCACTGCGCCCGGACGAGGCGCGGTGGGCATCGTGCGGGTTTCATCGAAGCAGGACCTCTCCGCGCTGGTGACCGCGATCTGCGGCCGCCCCCTCAAGCCGCGCGAGGCCACCTACCTGCCGTTCCGCAGCGCCCAGGGCGAAGCCATCGATCACGGCCTGGCCCTGCTGTTCCCTGCGCCCCACAGCTACACCGGTGAACACGTGCTGGAGTTGCAGGCGCATGGGGGCCCGGTGGTGCTTCAGCTATTGCTGGCACGATGCCTGGAGGCCGATCCGGCCTTGCGCATCCGTCTGGCCGAGCCCGGTGAATTCACTCGGCGTGCATTCTTGAACGGAAAGCTGGATCTGGCCCAGGCCGAGGCGGTGGCGGACCTGATCGATGCCAGCACCGAAGCGGCGGCCCGCAGCGCCGGCCGGGCCCTGGCGGGCGCACTGAGCGGCGAGGTCGGACAGTTGCGGGATGCGCTGATCCAGTTGCGGATGCTGGTTGAAGCGACGCTGGACTTCCCGGAAGAAGAGATCGACTTCCTGCAGCAGGCGGATGCGCTGGGCAAGTTGCGCCGGCTGCTGGACCGCCTGGATGCACTGCTGGATCGCAGCCGCCAGGGGGCCATCCTGCGGGAGGGCATCAAGGTCGTTTTGGCGGGTCAGCCGAATGTGGGCAAGAGCTCACTGCTCAATGCGCTGGCGGGGGCGGAGCTGGCCATCGTCACGCCCATCCCCGGAACCACCCGCGACAAGCTGAGCCAGACCATCCAGATTGAAGGCGTGCCGCTGCACATCAGCGACACGGCCGGGCTGCGCGACACCGATGACGAGGTGGAGCGCATCGGCGTGGCCCGCAGCTGGGACGCCATCCGGGAAGCCGACGTGGTGCTGTTCCTGCACGACCTGACCCGTGTCGGCCAGCCGGACTATGAACGGGACGATGCGGAGATCCGGGGACGGCTGTCCGCAGTCGAGCCGGGGCGCATCCTGCAGGTCTACAACAAGGCGGATGCGTCTGATGGGATAGAGGCCGGCAGCGGCGTCCCTACAGATGCTGGAACAACCGATGCGGCTGAATCCGCCGCTGCATCAAGCATCCTGCGCCTGTCCGCCAAAACTGGCGCGGGCCTGGACGCGCTGCGCCAGCGCCTGCTACAGCAAGTCGGCTGGCATGCCGTGCCGGAAGGATTGTTCATCGCCCGCGAGCGCCATGTGCAGGCGCTGCGCCGCACCCGCGAGCATGTGGATCTGGCGCTTCAGCAGGCTGCGCTGGAGCCGGCGGCGCTGGACTTGATGGCGGAAGAACTGCGCCTGGCGCATGACGCGCTGGGCGAGATCACCGGCGCCTTCACGGCGGACGATCTGCTCGGCGAAATCTTCAGCCGCTTCTGCATCGGCAAGTGACGGCGGCCCGCGCCGTCCCGGCCGCCCAGTGCCGCTCAGTGCCCCTGGAAATCCACCAGCGCAAACACCGGCAGTCCCTGCTCACGAATCTTGGCCGAGCCCCCAAGCTCCGGCAGGTCCACGATCACCGCGCCTTCGATGACGCTGGCCCCCAGCCGCTCCAGCAGCCGCTTGCCGGCCAGCATGGTGCCGCCGGTGGCGATCAGATCGTCGATCAGCAGCACGCGGTCACCCGCCTTCACCGCGTCGGTGTGCATCTCCACCGTCGCGCTGCCGTATTCCAGCTCGTAGGTTTCCTGCACCGTGGTGAAGGGCAGCTTGCCCTTCTTGCGGATGGGCACGAAGCCGACATTCAGCTCATACGCCAGCACCGATCCGATGATGAAGCCCCGAGCGTCCAGCCCGGCGATGACGTCCGGGCGGGTGTCGAAATAGCGGTGCACGAACTGGTCGATGAGCACGCGGAATGCGCGCGGATTGGCCAGTAGCGGCGTGATGTCCCGAAACTGCACACCCGGTTCCGGCCAGTCGGGCACGGTGCGGATCTGCTGCTTCAGAAATTCGATGGCGTCTTGCATGGGCCGGATTGTCGCGCCGTTCGCCTGTTCGCGCTGTTCCCGCAGCCGCGTGCGCGCCGGTGTTCAGGCGAATTGCTGGCAGATCAGCCGGGCACGGCCTCCCTGCTTGGCGTCGTACAGCGCGCGGTCGGCGGTTTCGATCAGACGCTGGGAGGGCGTGGCCGTATCCGGAATGCAGGCGGCCACGCCGATCGACAGGCTGACCGAGCGCCGCACCGGCGAGCCCTCATGCTCGATGGCCGCCAGCCGCACGCTGTCCAGACACCGCTGGGCCACCACCTGGGCGCCATTCAGATCGGTGTCCACCAGCAGCATCGCAAACTCTTCGCCGCCATAACGGCAGACCGCTTCACTGCCCCGGCCCACACAGCTGCGCAGCAGGGTGGCCACCCGGCGCAGACAGTCGTCCCCGGCAACGTGGCCATAACGGTCGTTGTATTGCTTGAAGTGGTCGATGTCCACCATCAGCAGCGCCAGCGGCCGCCCGGAGCGGGTGCCGCGCTGCCATTCCTGCTGCAGCAGCTGATCGAACAGCCGGCGGTTGCCGACGCCGGTCAGGCCGTCGGTGGTCGACTGTCGCGCCAACAGCTCGTTGGCGCGCCGCAGTCGCTCCTCCTGCCGCTGCCGCTCGGTGAAGTCGGTGACGATGCAGACATACAGATGGATGGTGTCGGTGCGCACTTCCGCCACCGTCAGCTGCAGTGCCAGCCGCTCGCCGCTGCGGTGACGCGCGGTCAGCTCACGCGGCGCCCCCAGCAGTTCCTGCGGATGCATCAGGTCGCCGTTGTTGCCGAACAGCATGCCGATGTGCACCCCCTGCAGTTCCGCCGCACTGAAACCGAAGAGCTGCTCCGTGCTGGGATTGACCTCCAGCACATGGCCGCCCGAATCCAACGTCAGGATGCCATTGCCGGCCGCCTCGATGGTGGCCTTGAGCTGCGCCCGGCTGGCCGCCAGGCTCTGCTGCTCGTGAATCAGATCGGTGACCTCCATGCGCACACCGACGATGCCGCCGGACTGGGTGCGGCATTCAAAGATGCGCAGCCACATGTCGTCATGCACCCGCTGCAGCAGCGGGCCGGTCTGGCGTCCGCGGCTTTCCTTGCGCTCCTGCAGCCACTCATCTTCGCGGCCGCGCGCTTCCGGGATGCCGCCGCGCTCAAGCGATTCCCGCACCAGGTCCTCAAAGGTGGCCTTGCGCTGGAAGGCGCGCAGCATGTGGGGATAGATTTCCACCAGACGGCGGTTGAAGGCCACCAGCCGGTCTTCATGGTCAAAGATTTCGACACTGGCGGGCAGGGCGTCGATGGCTTCTTCCAGCGTGAGCTGCGCCCGCCGGGCCCGGGCCTGCGCCCGCGAGAGGCTGCCCGTCACCCCCACCGCCAGCAGTACGGTGAAGGCCAGTGCTCCGAAGGCCAGCATCGGCACCACTGCCTCCCACTGCGGCGACTCCGACATGCCTCCCAACGCCGCCATCAGCAGCGCGGCCTGCAGGCCCACCAGCAGCGCGAACGCGAGCAGGGGCCAGATGCGGGCTTCGGCGAGTCGGGTCATGGAGGAAGGCAAGGGCGCAGAGGTGGCCTGAATCGTATCCACCTGCCGAACTTGCAGATACGCCCCCCGACGGGGGAAGGTCGGTAACAGCCGACGCTGCCGAGGGCGAAGGCCTCGACAACGGCCTGCGTTCCAGGGAGCGTCCGCCCCGGGCGGCCCCCGGCGCCGCGTCCCCGTTTCCCCGGACGTATGCGCCACCCCACAAAAAACCCCCGGACAAGCCGGGGGTCGTGAGGAGGTGGCGAGGCGCCGTCGGCGTTCAGCTGCCGCGGGTGACCGGCATGTCCACCGATCCAGCGGGCAGTTTCATGTGCCGGGCCAGCTCCAGCTTGGCCAGCGAGTTGCGGTGCACCTCGTCCGGGCCGTCGGCGAACCGGAGTGTGCGCTGACCCGCCCACATGTAGGCCAGCGGCGTGTCCTGGCTGACACCCATACCGCCGTGCACCTGCATCGCCCAGTCAATGACCTTCAGCGCCATGCTCGGCGCGACGATCTTGATCATCGCGATTTCCGCCTTGGCCACCTTGTTGCCCACGGTGTCCATCATGTAGGCCGCCTTGAGGGTGAGCAGGCGCGCCTGTTCGATGCTGCAGCGCGCCTCGGCGATGCGTTCCTGCGTGACCGTCTGCTGCGCGATGGTCTTGCCGAAGGCGGTGCGGGCGATGGCCCGCTGGCACATCAGCTCCAGTGCCCGCTCGGCGGCGCCGATGGAACGCATGCAGTGATGGATGCGACCCGGGCCCAGCCGGCCTTGCGCGATCTCGAAACCGCGACCTTCCCCCAACAGGATGTTCTCGACCGGCACCCGCACATTGCGCAGCTCGATCTCCATATGGCCATGCGGCGCATCGTCATAGCCGAACACACTCAGGTGACGCTTCACCGTGATGCCGGCCGTGTCCGCCGGCACCAGCACCATCGACTGCTGCTCATGGCGTCCGGCGTCCGGATGGGTCTTGCCCATGACGATGTAGAGCGCACAGCGCGGATCACCGGCGCCGGACGACCACCACTTGGTGCCATTGATGACGTAATGGTCGCCGTCCCGGTCGATGCGGCATTCGATGTTGGTCGCGTCGGAGGAGGCCACATCCGGCTCGGTCATCAGGAAGGCCGAGCGGATCTCGCCGCGCAGCAGCGGCTCGAGCCAGCGGTCTTTCAAGGCCTCGCTGGCGTAGCGCTCCAGCGTTTCCATGTTGCCGGTGTCCGGTGCCGAGCAGTTGAAGACCTCCGGCGCCCAGTGCACCCGACCCATGATCTCGCACAGCGGCGCATATTCCAGGTTGGAGAGCCCCTCCGGCGCACGGGCCGAACGCGGCAGGAACAGGTTCCACAGGCCGGCGGCACGCGCCTTGGGCTTGAGGTCCTCGATCACGCGGGTGGGCACCCAGGCGTTGCCCGCCTGCCGGTTGGCTTCCACTTCGTCGTGATAGCGCTTTTCGTTGGGGTAGATGTGCTGATCGAAGAACGCCAGCAGGCGCTCCCGCAGTTGCTCCACTTTGGGGCTGTAGTCGAAGTTCATGGATCCTCCCGGGGGCGGGGCGCTCAAGCGCGCTGTTGACGGTAGCGCAGGTACTGGGCAAACAGCGCTTCCATGGTGGTGGACCGCTCATCCGCATGCAGCGGATGCAACGGAGCGAAATTGCAGGCCCGCAGCAGCCAGTCGCCGGGACCGGGGCCCATATCCAGCACATTGATGCAGGCGGGGGATTGCACCCAGCTGCCCATCATCAGCCGCTGGCCGCCGCTGACCGCATGGGACAGCAGCGCCGCATTGACGACGCCATGCAGGACCAGCAAGGCGCAGTCCCAGTCCGGGTCCGCGCGCAACCGCTCGACGCCGCCCAGCACCCGGTCCAGCAGGTCACCGATGCGCTCGCCGTTCAGAAAGCGCTGGTCTTCGTCGACCGGGCTTTGCTGCAGACCGGTGAAGGCCTGCACCAGCGCTGCATCGGGGATGTCACCCAGGCGACCGCCGCGGATCTCCTGCCATTCCGGCCAGACCTGCACCGGCAGCGAGGCCTGATCGGCATGGGTGAGCACCAGCTCGGCCGTCTGGACCGTGCGGGGCAGGCCGGAGACGATGACCCGGTCGAAGCGGATGCCCGCGCGGGCAAAGGCCGCACCGGCCGCCTGCGCCTGGGCCACGCCGTCTTCGTTGAGCTGCACCTGCTCGGGCAGGACCGGTCGGCCAGTGGCGCCGTCGAAGTAGGTGACCGCGCCGTGGCGCATCAGATAGACGCGGCGGCGGTGGGGGCTGCGGGGCAACGTGTCCAACATAGGGAACCCAGTGTGGCGCATTGCCCGCGCCGGTTCTGTCGCGCAGGCGGCAGCGTGGTGATTCCGCGGCGTGCGCCGCTCCACCGATCAGCGCACCGCTCAACCGACGAGCAGCCCGTGCTCTGCCCGGGCCAGCGCCTCGGGCGTGCCGGAGATCACCAGCGTGTCGCCGCCATGCAGCACGACTTCATCCTCCGCCGCCAGCACTGCGCCATTGCTGCGCTTGATCGAAATCACCGTCACGCCCCAGGCCACCGTGCCGACGTCACCCAGCTTGCTGCCGTTCAGCACACTGCCGGCGGGCAGCGAGATCGACTGCAGTCGGGCCTGGTCTCGGTCTTCGCCGGTATCGTCATCCAGGCCGTGGAAGTAGCCGCGCAGCAGGCCATAGCGGCGGTCCCGCGCGTCGCGGGCGATGCGCAGCACCCGCCGCATCGGCACGCCCACCAGCGCCAGGGCATGGCTGGCCAGCATCAGCGAGCCTTCAATCGCTTCCGGCACCACCTCGGTCGCGCCAGCGGCGCGCAGCTTCTCCAGGTCGGTGTCGTCAATCGTGCGGACCACCACCGGCACCTGCGGCGCATGGCTGCGCACTTCATGCAGCACCTTCAGGGCCGACGGGGTGTCGTGATAGCTGATGACCAGCGCGCTGGCGCGGGACAGGCCGGCAGCGATCAGGCTGGGCAGGCGGGCGGCGTCGCCAAAGACCACGCTCTGGCCGGCGGCCGCGGCCTGGCGCACCCGGTCCGGGTCCAGGTCCAGCGCCATGTAGGGGATGTTCTCCGCTTCCAGCAGCCGCGCCAGGTTCTGTCCGCTCCGTCCGTAGCCGCAGATGATGACGTGGGCATCGGTCTTGATCGACTTCTTGGCGATGGTGGTCAGCTGCACCGACTGCAGCAGCCAGTCGCTGGCCGAGAGCTTCATCACGATGCGGTCGCTGTATTCAATGACCAGCGGCGTCATCAGCATGGACATGACCATCGCCGCCAGCACCGGGCTGACCCATTGGGCTGCAATCAGGTTCTGCTGGGCCCCCAGCGTCAGCAGCACGAAGCCGAATTCACCGGCCTGCGCCAGATACAGCCCGGTGCGCAGTGCCACGCCGGTGGGCGCGCGGAACAGCTTGGCCAGGCCCGCCACCAGCACGAACTTGGCAAAGGTGGGCACCAGCGTCAGCACGATGACCAGCGGCCACTGGTAGACCAGCGTCTGCCAGTCCAGCCGCATGCCGATGGTGATGAAGAACAGCCCCAGCAGCACGTCGTGGAAGGGACGGATGTCGGTTTCCACCTGATGGCGGAATTCGGTCTCCGCGATCAGCATGCCGGCTACAAATGCGCCCAGCGCCAGCGACAGCCCCGCATGCTCGGTCAGCCAGGCCAGGCCCAGCGTGACCAGCAGCAGGTTCAGCATGAACAGCTCCTGGCTCTTGCGGCGCGCCACCAGGGTGAGCCACCGCCGCATCACATGCTGGCCACCGGTGAGCAGCAGCGTCAGCAGCAGCACCGCCTTGAGCCCGGCCCAGCCCAGTGACTGGGCCATGGCGCTGCCGCTGCCACTCAGGGCTGGAATCAGCACCAGCAGCGGCACCACTGCCAGATCCTGGAACAGCAGCACGCCGATGACACGTCTGCCGTGTTCGCCTTCCAGTTCCAGCCGCTCGGCCATCAGCTTGACCACGATGGCGGTGGAACTCATGGCCATGGCGGCGCCCAGCACCAGCGCGCCTTGCCAGCCCAGTTCCCAATGGCTGCCGGCCAGGGTGAAGGCCCACTCCAGAAAGACATTGCCCAGGATGGTGCCGCCCACGGTGATCACCACCTGCAGCAGGCCCAGACCGAACACCAGCGACCGCATGCTGTGCAGCTTCGGCAGGTTGAATTCCAGGCCGATGGCGAACATCAGGAACACCACGCCGAATTCCGCCAGATGCTGCACCCCGGGGACGTCGCTCGCCAGGGACAGCGCATTCGGGCCGATGATCACCCCCACCACCAGGTAACCCAGGATGGGCGGCAGCTTGAGCGAACGGCAGACCACCACGCCCAGGACGGCGGCAATGAGGTAGACGAGGGTCAGATCCAGGGCGGAGAGCATGTCCCGATCCTACTGGGCGACGCCGGAACGCCGCCCGCAAAACCGCAAGGTTTCGCCCGGGTTCGGCGGCAGGCGTTCGAGTGGGGCGCCGGGCGTCTCCAAACGACGACAGCCTGACCAAGGTCATGTCATCGCTCGCCCTTATGAAGGAGGGGGGGCACCCCCCTTAGAAGCTGGCGTTCCGCACGCCACAGCGGCAAACTTGTGGGCTTATGCGTTGGCTGCATGCCCGCATGTGCAAGCGGCTTTGCCGGACGTGGCGAACCGGTGAGGCTTCAGGGTACCGTTCGCGCCACCGAAAAGTTACGGAGCATTTCATGCCCAATCTGTCTTTCGTTTCGCCCACGCGCAACAGTCCCTGGGGCACCTACCTGTCGCAGATCGACGCCGTCGAGCCCTACCTGGGCAAGCTGGCCCGCTGGGTGGAAACGCTGCGCCGCCCCAAGCGCGCGCTGATCGTGGACATCCCCATCGAACTGGACAACGGCACCATCGCGCACTTTGAAGGCTATCGGGTGCAGCACAGCCTGACCCGCGGTCCCGGCAAGGGCGGCGTGCGGTATCACCCCGATGTGACGCTGGAAGAAGTGATGGCCCTGTCGGCCTGGATGACGGTGAAAAACGCCGCCGTCAACCTGCCTTACGGCGGCGCCAAGGGCGGCATCCGCCTCGACCCGAAGCTGCTGTCGACCAAGGAACTGGAAAAGGTCACCCGTCGCTACACCAGCGAGATCGGCATCATCATCGGCCCGACGCAGGACATCCCGGCACCGGACGTGAACACCAACGGCCAGATCATGGCCTGGATGATGGACACGTATTCGATGAACGTCGGCGCCACCGCCACCGGTGTGGTCACCGGCAAGCCGATCCCGCTGGGTGGCTCGCTGGGCCGCGTGGCTGCCACGGGCCGCGGCGTGTTCGTCGTGGGCCGTGAAGCCATGCGCCGCCTGGGCGTGGAGATGGACGGCGCCCGCGTGGCCGTGCAGGGCTTCGGCAATGTGGGCTCGGTCGCCGCCAAGATGTTTGCCGCCAATGGCGCCAAGATCGTGGCCGTGCAGGACCATACCGGCACCATCCTGAACGAAAAGGGCCTGGACATGACCAGCCTGCTGGACCATGTGGCCCAGACCGGCGGCGTGGGTGGCTTCAAGGGCGCGGACCGCATCGACAACGAGCAGTTCTGGGACGTGAAGTCGGACATCCTGATTCCGGCGGCGCTGGAAGGCCAGATCACGGCCGAGCGCGCCAAGCGGGTGCAGACGCGCGTGGTGCTGGAAGGCGCCAACGGCCCGACGACGCCGGACGGCGACGCCGTGCTGGCGGACCGCGGCATCATCGTGGTGCCGGACGTGATCGCCAATGCGGGCGGTGTAACGGTCTCGTACTTTGAGTGGGTGCAGGATTTCTCGTCGTTCTTCTGGACGGAAGACGAGATCAATGTGCGTCTGGACAAGATCCTGATCGGTGCCTTCAAGGGCATCTGGGATACGTCGGAACAGCACAAGATTCCGCTGCGCACCGCTGCGTTCACCGTGGCCTGCACGCGCGTGCTGCAGGCTCGCGAAGAACGCGGTCTGTATCCTTGACTCTCCCCCCTACCGCCTGACGGCGGCCCCCCCACCGGGGGGCGAGGACAGTGGCCCGGCAAAGCCGGATCCACGTCCTCCGCTGGAGGGGCGCGGCCTGCGGCGCGCTGGTTTTGACGGTAGGTGGAAAGGCTTCCTGCGGGAAGCCTTTTTTGTTTATTGGGGGAGGTGGAGGGGGTGGATGGGGTGCGTCCAGCCCGCAGGCAGTCCGTCCAAAATGGCTTCAGGGTCCAGAGTGCGGAGCGGAACCGTGCGGTCCGCAGGAATTCGGTTCTGAGCGACCAAGGCCATGTAGCGCAGGGCCGAGACACGCAAAAAGGATGAGAAGTTGCCGACCGCGCCTCGGGCCTCCACCAACTCGTCATACAAACGCGTGATCAGCTGCGTCACCGCCATGCCGTCCCGCGCAGCAATCTCCTCCAACACCTCCCAGTGCAAATTCTCCAGGCGGATGCTGGTCACCACCCCATGCAAACGCACCGAACGAGTCCTCGACTCGTAACTCTGTGGATCAGCGCTGATGAATACACGGCACATCACGACTCCCCTTCAACAGTCAGCATCCATGGACCGGAGCAACTAGCGTTCGCCTCAACACGCTAGCATTCCCAGGCAGCACGAGGCAGCACGAGGCAGCACGAGGCAGCACGAGGCAGCACGAGGCAGCACGAGGCAGCGACGACCGACGAGCGCCTACGAAGTCGATGCCGGATGTCGCTCTCCAGCTCACCGGTACATCAGCTCAGCCGCATTGCCGCTTCGTCACTCAGCCGCTCAGCCGCTCAGCCGCTCAGCCGCTCAGCCGCTCAGCGAGACATTGTGCGCCGCGTCATGCGGGCCGTGCAGACCCAACCCGGATCGTCACGGGGTGATGCGGGTGCCTAGAACGGTCAGGAACTGCGCAATCCAGGCAGGGTGCGCGGGCCACGCCGGCGCCGTGACCAGCTGGCCGTCGGTGATCGCCTGGTCCACGGGAATGTCCGCAAAACTCGCGCCGGCCAGCTCCACTTCCGCCGCACAGGCCGGATACGCTGACACCCGCTTGCCGCGGATCACACCCGCCGCCGCCAGCAGTTGCGCGCCGTGGCAGATCGCCGCAATGGGCTTGCCCGCCTGTGAGAAGTGCTGCACCAGCGGCAGCACCTTGGGCATCGTACGCAAGTACTCCGGCGCACGGCCGCCCGGAATGACGAGGGCGTCATAAGACGCAGCGTCCACCTCGTCGAAGGTGGCATTCAGAACGAAACGGTGGCCCGGCTTCTCCGAGTAGGTCTGCGCCCCCTCGAAGTCGTGGATCGCCGTCAGCACGTAGTCGCCCGCCTTCTTGCCAGGGCAGACCGCATGCACCTGGTGCCCCACCGCCAGCAAAGCCTGGAACGGCACCATGATCTCGTAGTCTTCCACATAGTCACCTGCCAGCAGCAACAGCTTCTTGCCCATGCCTGTCTCCAGAAATCGAGTTGGAAACCCGATTCTGGGAAGCAAGTGACCGAGGTGGGTAGTAGCCGGCTATGGTTGCCGACGCGTCAGCTCCACCAGTCGTGGAAGGGCGGCGTTAGGCTGTCAGCCGCTGCGAGGACCAGAGCCGCGGCGCGACAGAACCGCCGCCCGATGGAGCTGCCGCCCGATGGAGCGGTGATGGCTTCAGCGGCGGGGAACGCAGCCCCGGCGCGAGGGAGCCGCTGCTCAATCAAGCGGTGGAGATGGAGCGGCGGGGAATGAAGCCGTGGGGGTGGGTAGCCGCGGTTCGGATCCGCGCTGTCAGGCAGCCGCGGCCACGGCCCTGCGGCGCAGGCGCCATTGGCCCTGGCTGATGCGGGTCATGCCCACCGTCACAGCCCAGCAGATCCAGGCGGTCCACAGCGTATGGCTGGGATAGTGGGCGCCGCGCGCCATCTGAGCCATGCCGTAGCAGAAACCCAGCACCATCACGCCCACCAGCACCACCCCCGCCTGGCGCGGATAGGCCCGGCGCAGCATGAAGAAGAGGCTGAAGAAAGCAAAGGCCGAACTGGCGTGGCCAGACGGGAAGCAGTGGCCCGGGCCACCGTCCGCCACGCCAAAGCGCCAGTGCGACACATAACGGGCCGTGCCGCCGAATTCGGCCAGGTCCCACGGGCAGCTCGTTGCGCTGCCCTGTTTGATCAGAGGAATCAGGATCAGGCAGACCGCCGTGATCGCCACCGCCGTCCAGCGCTCCCGGCGCGTCAGGCCCGGCCACAAGGGGCGCACCGCATTGACCAGCAGCACCACCACCAGCCCGGTCGCCAGCCATCGCCCGCCCTGATGCATGACGCCCGAGGTCAGCCAGTGGTCCCGCCAGGCAAAACCTCGCAAATCCCCGAACAGGCGCACCGCCGCCAGATCCAGCCCCAGGCCGTCCCAGGTGAGCAGCGCCAGCAGCCCCAGCACCACCGACCAGCCCAAAATCGACAGGCGCGGCAGCCAGCGCGGTCCGGTCAATGGGGACGCGCCCGCTGCGTGGAGGGTCGGCTCGGACAGTTCAGTCAGCGAAAGTGGCTTCATGGCGCCCTGAGTGGGCTTGACCACGCTGAAGGGTCCCTGAAGCGAACCTGAAGTGATGCTGAAGATCGGCCGCATCCAGGGCTTGTCCTGATCCTTCGTGATTTCCGCAAGGGGTCGATTCGCCCACCGGACGGGTCGGTCCGGGCGGCCTGTTATCGTTCCACCCGATTCGACCCTGCCCGCGCCACTGCGACGATGCGACTGCTCCTGCTTGAAGATGATGAATTGCTGGGGAGCGGCCTGCGTGATTTCCTGGTCTCCGAAGGCCATGAGGTCACCTGGGCCACCCGGCTGTCAGACCTGCTGCCCCGCCAATATGAAGATGCGGAGGCGCTGCTGGTCGACTGGCAACTGCCGGACGGCTCGGGCCTGGACTGGCTGCGGTCCCTGCGTCAGCGCGGCGTCGCCACCCCCGCCCTGATGCTCACCGCCCGCGACCTGCTGGCGGATCGGCTCCAGGGCCTGGACAGCGGCGCGGACGACTATCTGGTCAAGCCCTTCGCCCCGGAGGAGCTCGCCGCCCGCCTGCGCGCCGTCAGCCGCCGCCACATGGGGGCCAGCAGCTCGCAGCGTCAATATGGCGACGTCTGGCTGGATCTGGCCGCCAAACGCGCCCGCCGCGGCGGCCTGGCGGTGGAGCTGACCGCCCGCGAATGGGCGGTGCTGGAAGCCCTGGCCCAGCGCGCCGGCCGGCTCTTCCCCAAACATGAGCTGGAATTGCATGTGCTGGGCACCGACGCCGAAGTGCAGAGCAATGCCCTGGAAGTCCACATCTCCAGCCTGCGCCGCAAGCTCGGCCGCACCCTCATCGAAACCGTGCGCGGCATGGGTTACCGGCTCGGCGCATGAGCACCGCGCCCGCCCGCAAACCGTCGATCGCCGGCCGGCTGGCGCGTCAGCTGCTGCTCATCTCTGTGTTCTGGGCGCTGGTCGCCGGTGTCTCCGTCTGGCTGGTGGTGCAGGAAGAGGTGGATGAGCTGCTGGATGAGACGCTGCAGGCCTCCTCCCAGGTGCTCGGCCAGCTGCTGCGCCAGAACAATGCGATGCTCAGCGCCGAAGTGGCGGACTCCGACGACCTGAGTACCCACTTCGCCTGGCAGCTGGTGTCGTCCGACGGTCAGCTGCTGCACCGCTCGCCGCTCGCGCCCAGCAAGCCCTGGCAGTTGCCGCCCGGCTTCAGCGACTGGAAGGACGACGGCAGCGACGGTGACGACTGGCGGGTGCATGTGCGTCCGCTGAAGTCGCCGCAGGGATCGACCTGGCTGATGGTGGCGCAGACCACCTCGGAGCGCCGGGAGGTACGCTCTCGCGTCGGCATGGCCAGCGCCCTGTCGGCGCTGCTGGTGGGCAGCCTGTGCATGATCTGGCTGAACCGGCGCGCCCGGCAGGAGCTGGAGCCGTTGGCCCGCCTCACCGAATCCCTGAGCCTGTACGACCCGCTGGACAGCCGGCAGAGCCTGCCCGAGCAGACCCGCCGCGAGCTGGCCGCCATCCGCGCCGCGGTGCTGGACCTGGGTCAGCGCCTGGCGCAGCGGGTGGCCAATGAGCGGGCCTTCAGCGCCCATGCCGCCCATGCCCTGCGCACGCCGCTGGCCGGCATGGACACCCAGCTCGCCATGGCCCTGCGGGAAGCGCATCCCGAGCAGCGGGAGCGCCTGCAGCGCACCCGGGAAGCGGCCGACCGGCTGCGGCGGGTGGTGACCGCGCTGCTGACCCTGTTCCGCAGCGGCATGAGCCTGCAGTGGCAGCGGCTGGATCTGGCCGCCCTGCTGCAGCACCTGCCGCTGCCGCAGCAACTGGAGCTGGACCTGCCGCCTGAACCCTGGGTGCAGGGCGACCCGGACCTGCTGGCCGCCGCCCTGATCAATCTGCTGGACAACGCCTGGCGTCACCGCGCCGGGCGCCTGCGCCTGGGGCTGCGGACGCTGCCGGACGGCGACACGGTGATCGAGCTGGAAGACAACGGCACCGGCGTGCCGGAATGGCGCCGGGAAGACCTGAACGACGCCCTGGAGCGCCAGCAGTACGAAGGCCGCATGGGGCTGGGCCTGATGATGGCCGATCTGGTGGCCCGGGCCCATGGCGGCGACCTGCGCCTGCTGCCGGTGAGTGCAGGATTTGCCATCGCGCTGCGCCTGGGGCCGCCGCCGTCCATGCCGTCGTTGCCGTCCGTGGAGTCAAGGCAGCCAAGGCAGTCACCGCAATAAAAAGGCAGTGGGCGCCGTCAGGGCCCTCCGGGTCGTCGGGGCTGCCAGTGCGATCACCGCAGCCGGGGCCGTCAGCGCTGCAAGCGCCGCCCCGGCTACACTGCCGCCTGTATGACGACACAAGCTGTTCTCACCCATTCCCGCGCCCTCGAAGTGGCGCGCCAGGCCCTGAAGGTCGAAGCCGACGCGCTGTTGGCGCTCGGCCCGCGTCTGGGCGACTCCTTTGAGCAGGTGGTGCAGCTCATGCTGTCCAGCAGCGGCCGGGTGGCCGTGATGGGTATGGGCAAGAGCGGCCATGTGGGGCGCAAGATCGCCGCCACGCTGTCGTCCACCGGCACGCCGGCCTTCTTCGTGCATCCGGCCGAAGCCAGCCATGGCGACTTGGGCATGGTGACCCCGTCGGACATCGTGCTGGCCTTGTCCAATTCCGGCGAAAGCGACGAGCTCAACGCCATCCTGCCGACCCTGCGTCGCCTGGGGGTGAAGCTGGTGGCCATGACCGGCCGGCCAGACTCCTCGCTGGCCCGCCATGCGGACCATGTGCTGGACTCCCGCGTGGACCAGGAAGCCTGCCCGCTGAATCTGGCGCCCACCGCCAGCACCACCGCGCAGATCGCGCTGGGGGATGCCCTGGCGGTGGCCCTGCTGGACGCTCGGGGCTTCCGCGCTGAAGACTTCGCCCGCTCGCATCCGGGCGGCGCGCTCGGCCGCAAGCTGCTGACCCATGTACGTGACCTGATGCGCAGCGGCGATGCGCTGCCCCGGGTGACCGCTGACATGAGCCTGCTGGACATGATGCGGGTGATGTCGGCCAAAGGACTGGGGTGCGCCATCCTGGTGGACGACCAGGAGCATGTGGCCGGCATCTTCACCGACGGTGACCTGCGCCGCCTGATCGAGCGCGGCACCGACCTGCGGGGCCTGACCGCCGGCCAGGTGATGCATGGCAGCCCGCGCACCGTGTCCGCCGACGCGCTGGCCGTGGATGCTGCCGACCTGATGGAATCTGCCCGCATCACCCTGGTGCTGGCGGTGGATGAGCAGCAGCGGCTGCAGGGCGCCATCAGCATCAACGACCTGATGCGTGCCAAGGTGATCTGATGACGGTGGTGCGTGAACTCCAGCCGTCCCTGCGGTTTGATCCCGAATTGCTGCTCCAGGCCCAGGGGCCGGGCCCCGGCCTCAAGGCCGCGATCTTCGACGTGGACGGCGTGCTGACGGATGGCCGCATCTACATCAGCGAGCGGGGTGAGGACTTCAAGGCCTTCTCCACGCTGGACGGCCACGGCCTCAAGCTGCTGGCACAGGGCGGCATCCTGCCCATCGTTGTCACCGGCCGGGACTCGCCTGCGGTGCGCCGTCGGGTGGCGGACCTGGGCCTGACCCATGCCGTCTATGGCGCCAAGGACAAACTGGCCGCCGCCCAGCCGGTGCTGGACCAGCTCGGTCTGGCCTGGGACCAGGTGGCGGTCATTGGCGACGACTGGCCCGACCTGCCGCTGATGGTGCGCGCCGGCTTTGCCTGCGCCCCTGCCCAGGCCCATGCCGAAACCCGTGCTGCCGCCCATTACGTGACGCAGGCGGCCGGTGGCCATGGCGCCGCCCGAGAGTTCTGCGATCTGCTGCTGATGGCCGCCGGCCAGTACGCCCGCCTGCTGCACGGCCATCTGGACACGCTCGACGGGAGCGCCCACTGATGGCGGCACTCGCTCCGCCGCCCACGGGGCCCCGGCGCCGGGTGCAGCCCCTGCTGTGGCGGCTGCAATCCTTCCTGGCCAGTTACGTGCCGCTGCTGCTGATGGCGGCACTGGCGGGCCTGACCTGGTGGCTGATCAAGAGCACGCCGCAGCTGGAAGCGCCGCGTGAGAAGGTCGCTCCGCGCCATGTGCCGGACTACCGCATGCAGGGCTTCGAGCTGGAGCGTTTCAGCAGCGACGGCCGTCTGCTGGCTCGCATCCTGGGGCAGGAGCTGCGGCACTATCCGGACAACGACACCGTCGAGATCGACCTGCCGGAGCTGCGCGCCTACGGTGAGAAGGGCGAGCTGCTGATTGCGCAGGCCAAACGCGCCCTCTCCAATGGCGACGGCAGCGAAGTGCAGCTGATGGGCGACGTGAAACTGCACCGTTACCCCAACGGCGACCCGGCCAGCGCGACCGACCTGGAACTCTATGGCGAGTTCCTGCACGCCTTCGTGCCGGAGCAGAAGATGCGTTCGCATCTGCCGGCGCGGGTCATCGGCCTGGGCGGGGAGATGCAGGTGCGCAGTTTTGAATACAGCAACCTGACCGGCCGACTCACCTTCACCGGGGGCGGCAAGGCCCAGTTCAGCGCACAGCCGCGTCGTGCGGTGACGGCGGCTGCGCCTGCATCAGCCCCGGCGGCTGCCAAGGCGGGCGCACCCTCGCCGTCCCCGGCGGCGTCGGTGCCGGCCGGCCTGCGTCTGAACCGTCGCTGAACTGCTTTCGAACCGCTTTCCATCGGCTTGCGCACCGTCGATGGCCGAAGCGTCCCATGACGAATTTCGACCCTGCCGACAGGGACTCTTATGCCACGTCTTGTCTACATCACCGGCGCCTCCAGCGGCATCGGCCAGGCGCTTGCGCTGCAGTACTACCGTCAGGGCTGGTCCCTCGCGCTGGTGGCGCGCCGTGTTGACGATCTGACCGCCTGGGCGCAGTCGCAACAGCTGGATCCGGCGCGCTGGCGGGTCTATCGCGCGGACGTCAGCGACATCGCCGACATCACCGCCACCGGTCGCCGCTGCATCGCCGAGCAGGGCCTGCCCGATGTGGTCATCGCCAACGCCGGCATCAGCATCGGCGTGGACACCGCGCTGGAAGAAGACCTGGCTGTGATGCAGCGCATCTACGCCACCAACAACATCGGCATGGCGGCGACCTTCCAGCCCTTCATCACGCCGATGCGTCAGCGCCGCAGCGGCACGCTGGTGGGCATTGCCAGCGTGGCCGGCATTCGGGGTCTACCGGGGCATGGCGCGTATTCCTCCAGCAAGGCGGCGGTGTTCGCCTATTGCGAGAGTCTGCGCGGGGAATGCCGTCCGGATGGCGTGCAGGTGGTCACGATTGCACCGGGATATATCGATACTCCGCTGACCCGCAAAAACCGGTATGGCATGCCCTTTTTGATGCAGCCGGAAGCATTTGCTGCAAAGGCTTTCGACGCGATTGCGGCGGGCGCGCGGGTGCGCTTCATTCCTTGGCAGATGGGGGTGGTGGCGCGGGTGATGCATGTGCTGCCCGGCGCCCTGTTCGACCGCCTGCTGGCGGGCCGCCCTCGCAAACATCGGGAGAACGAATAGGGCACGGCCGTACAGGCAACAAAAAAGGCACTCCGAGGAGTGCCTTTTTGCTGAGAGGGCCGAAGCCCTCCTGGCTGGATGCCGGGGATCAGTAGCCGCTGCTGCCGCCACCGTAGCCGCCACGGCCACCGCCGCCGCCGCCACCGTAGCCGCCGCCACCACCGCTACCGCCGTAGCCGCCACGGCTACCGCCGCCGCCGCCACCACCGTAGCCGCCGCGGCTGCCGCCGCCGCCACCACCACCATAGCCGCCGCCACCACCGCCGCCGCCGAAGCCGCCGCGGCTGCCGCCGCCACCACCACCGAAGCCGCCACGGCTACCGCCGCCGCCGCCGCCAAAGCCGCCCGGACGCTCTTCGCGCGGACGTGCCACGTTCACCACGACGGCGCGGCCGTCGAGGGCTTGACCGTTCATGCCGTTGATGGCGGCTTGTGCCTCTGCATCAGAGGCCATTTCCACAAAGCCGAAGCCCTTGGAACGACCGGTCTCGCGGTCCATCATGACCTTGGCAGACGTAACGCTGCCGAATTGCGAGAATGCCTCCTGGAGCGTCTCGTCTCGCACGCTGTAAGCGAGGTTGCCCACGTATAGCTTGTTTCCCATGGGGAAGCCCTTTCAAAAACCAAATAACCCAATGTGCTGCTTCAACCCATCGTGAACCACTCATACGAAGGCGCTGCATTCAGGCCGTCTGATTATGTGTGACAGGATTGGCGATTCGCAACGCGTCAACCGTGATGTTGTTTTTCGGCTTCTGCGAAGAAACCCCGAGCAGGTGCCAAGAACACACAACCTTCTTTTTGACGAACCCAACCCAGGGCAAAACTCGTTCCCAAACCCTAGGTGGCGCAAGGGTAAATTGCAAGAATCAATGGCGCCATCACCATTTGTCACCGCTTGGAGGGGCACCCCCCTGTGATCCGCATCATCTCCCTGGTCCCCTCCATCACTGAGCTTCTATTCGCCCTGGGGCTCGGTCCCCAGGTGGTGGGGCGCACAGGCTTCTGCACGCATCCCCCCAAAGGGGTGCGGGAGATTCCTAAGATCGGGGGGACCAAAGACCTGAATCTGGAGCGGATCCGGGCACTTCTACCCACCCATGTGATCGTCAATGTGGATGAGAACCGCCTTGAAGACGTGGCCGCGTTGCGACAGACGGGGGCGGAGATCGTCGTGACCCATCCGTGTTCGCCACAGGACAACCTGCCCTTGCTCGCGCAGATGGTGAGCGTATTTGCAGCGAGCCAGCCGCAGGTGCAGGCGCAAGCCGAGCGTCTGGCGCAGCAGCTGCGGCAGGAACTGGCGGCCTGTCAGGCGGGGGCCTGGACGCGCCGCCGGGTGCTCTATCTCATCTGGCGCGACCCGTGGATGACCGTGGCGCAGGACACCTACATCGCCCGCATGCTGGCCGAAGTGGGCTGGCGCACCTGGCCGCCACAGGAAGGCGGACCCAGCGGTGCTGCGCGCTATCCCGTGCTCACCGGCCAGGAACCCTGGCTGCAGGAGATTGAGGAGGTGCTGCTCAGCTCCGAACCCTACCGCTTCGATGAACGCCACATGCCGCAGGCCCAGGCGCTGTGTCCCAACGCCCGGGTCCGCCTGGTGGATGGCGAACTCATCAGCTGGTATGGTCCGCGCGCTGCCGAGGGCCTGGCTTATCTGCGCAGCCTGGCCGCAGCGTGACCTGCCCCCCCCCTGATGAACGCCGCCCCCGCTTCTCCCATGCCGCCTTTCGCTGCATCCTCTGCGGCGCCCTCTGCAGCGCCATCCGCCCCGCCGCCCATTCCGCCCTCACCCGCCCGGCTGCTGCTGCTGGAGGACGATCCGGCCATCGCCCAGACGGTGGCGTTCGCGCTGACCCGCGAAGGCTTCCAGGTGCGCTACTGCGGCTGGATCCACGAAGCGCGGGCCCAACTGGCCCGGGGTGACCTGGACCTCGCCATCCTCGATGTCGGCCTGCCCGACGGCAACGGCCTGGATCTGTGCCGCGACATCCGCCAGAGCGCACAGCCGCAGATGCCCATCCTGATGCTCAGCGCCCGCAGCGACGAGGCGGACAAGGTGCTCGGCCTGGAACTCGGCGCCGACGACTATCTGGCCAAGCCCTTCAGTCCGCGCGAGCTGGTGGCGCGCGTCCGTGCGCTGCTGCGCCGGGCCCAGGGCGCGCTGCCGGCGCCGGTGAAGTCGCAGTACGGCTTTGTGGTGGAAGCGGAAGGATCCCGGGTGCGATTTCATGGCGAGCTGTTGCCGCTGACCCGGCGGGAACTCGGCCTGCTGCTGCGCCTGCTGAGCGCGCCGCAGCGCATCCACTCCCGCGAGGTGCTGCTGGATGCCGTCTGGGGTCTGGAGGCCGACAGCGGTGACCGCACCGTGGACACCCACATCAAGACCCTGCGCGCCAAGCTGCGGCAGGTGCGGCCGGACCTGGACCCGATTCGCACCCATCGCGGCATGGGCTACTCGCTGGAGTGAGGGATGCGTCTGGGGCTGCGGGTCTTCTTCGGATTTTTCCTGATTGCCGGCCTGAGCTCGGTCATCCTGCTGCGCGTGGTGCTGGGCGAGGTGAAACCGAGCGTGCGGGAGGTGATGGAAGACATCATGGTGGACACCGCCAACCTGTTGGCAGAACTGGCCACCGACGACCTCAGCACCCTGCCGCCCGGCGCAGCGCTGGACGACACCCGCTTTGCCCGCCGCGTGCGCGACTACGCCAACCGGCCGGTGGATGTGCACATCTGGGGCCTGCGCAAACAGACCCTGGACTTCCGGATCTACGTCACCAATGCGCAAGGCCGGGTGATCTTCGACACGGTGCAGGGCGCCGGCTCGGCCCTGGGGCGCGACTACTCCCGCTGGAACGACGTGGCCCGCACGCTGCGCGGCGCGTATGGGGCGCGCTCCACCCAGGACGCCTACGGCGGCGATGTCAGCCCGGTGATGTACGTGGCGGCGCCGGTGCGATCAGCGCAAGGCGAGCTGCTGGGGGTGGTGACGGTGGCCAAGCCGGTGGCCACGGTGCAGCGCTTCATCGACCGGGCCGAGCGACGCATCTGGACAGCGGGGCTGGGACTGCTGGTCGTCTCGTTGGGCATCGGCGTGGCGGTCACCTGGTGGGTGGTGGGCCACGTGCGACGTCTGCGCCGCTATGCGCAGGAGGTCCAGCTCGGTCAGCGACAGCCGCCCCCGAAGGTGCCCGGGGAACTCGGCGAGCTGGCGATGGCGATGGACGCGATGCGGGAACGCCTGGACGGACGGGAGCGCATGGAGCACCTGGCTCGCGCGCTGACGCATGAACTCAAGAGCCCGCTGGCGGCGCTGCGCGGAGCCGGTGAGCTGCTGCAGGAAGAGCTCGCACCCGAAGACCGGCAGCGCTTTGCCACGCAGGTGGTGGCGCAAAGCGAGCGGCTGACGGAGCTGGTGGAGCGGCTGCTGGCGCTGTCTGCGCTGGAGCTGCGGCGTGGGCCGGAGCATCCGCAGGCGCTGCGGCTGGATGAGGCGGTGGCCCAGGCGCTGTCCGCGATGGCGGATCGTCTGGCGCAGCGCCAGATGCAGCTGCAGTGGGTGCGGCGCGATCCGGTCACGCTACAGGCCGACCCGGAGCTGCTGGCCCTGGCGCTGAGTAATCTGCTGAGCAACGCGGTCGACTTCAGTCCGGCGGGCGGCCTGCTGGAAGTCAGCGTCAGCGCCGACGGTGTCGAGCTGCGCGACCACGGCCCCGGCGTGCCGGCCGCTGCCTTCGATCAGCTGGGCCAGCGCTTCTTCTCCACCGCCCGGCCCGGCAGCCTGCACAAGGGCTCGGGCCTCGGGCTGGCCATCGTGCGGCAGATTGCCGGTCTCCACGGCTGGCGTTTGCGTTTCTCGCCGGCCGAGCCGGGACTGCGGGTCCATCTGGATCTGCGCGCCCACTTCACACAGGCCTCACAAACTTCGCCCTGAGCTCACACGGGCTTCTGACACTGCCGTCTTCCCTGATCTGGAGCAAGACGAATGAAAAGCAAGGCGGTGTGGGTGAAGCTGGGCATCCTCTCGTTGGTCACCTTGATGCTGCTGCTGGTGCTGTCCCGCATCGGCTGGCTGGTGGATGAGCGGCAACTGCGTCAGCGGGAGGCGGTGGAGAACGTGGCGAGCTCCCAGGCGGCGGAGCAGACGCTCATCGGGCCGATGCTCTCCCGCTGGTGTGTGGAGAGCTGGGAGGAGCTGACCGGCAGCGGCGCCGACCGAAAGATGGAACGCCAACGCCGCGAATTCACGCTGATGCAGTTGCCGGCGCAGCTGTCGGTGGACGGAGACCTCAACCAGGAAACCCGCTATCGGGGCGTGTTCAAGGTGCGCGGTTATGCCGGCCGGGTGCTGCTCAAGGCGCACTTCGCCGATTTGTCTGCGCTGGTGGCGGCCCCCGAGCATCCGGGCGGCCAGCTCACCTGTTCCGATCCGCAGATGGCCGTTTCGGTCGCGGATCCGCGCGGCCTGCAATCGGTGGACATCCGGCGTGGCAGCGATCCGCTCCCGGTCGCCTCCGGCACCGGCAACACCACCTTCCCGCGAGGACTGCGTGCGCCTTTGCGTCAGCAGGCGCTGGACCAGCCGCTGGACCTGAGCGTGGCCCTGCAGCTCTCCGGCACCACCCGCTTTGCCGTGGTGCCGGCCGCCTCGGCCACCGAGGTGCGTCTGCGCTCGGACTGGCCGCATCCGAGCTTCGGCGGCCGGTTCCTGCCGTCGCCCGGCACCCGCACGGTCGACGCCAGCGGCTTCTCGGCCGAATGGAAGGTGTCCGAGCTGGCCACCGACGCCATGGCCGATGTGATGAACGGTCAGAAGAATCTGGACACGCTGGACTTCTCGATGGTGGACCCGATCAACCCCTATGTGATGAGCGACCGCGCCATCAAGTACGGCCTGATGTTCATCGTGCTGACCTTCGTCTGTGTCGGTCTGCTGGAGCTGCTGGTCGGCCGGCGAGTGCACCCGGTGCAGTACCTGCTGGTGGGGCTGGCCATCAGCGTCTTCTTCCTGCTGCTGCTGAGCTTGTCGGAACATCTGAGCTTTGGACTGTCCTATGGCGCGGCGGCGGCGGCAGTGGTGAGCCTGCTCAGCTTCTACGGGATGTGGATGTTGCACCACCGCGGGCAGGGTCTCGCTTTCGGTGCGTTGGTCGCCCTGCTGTATGGCGCGCTCTATGTGGTGCTGATCCAGGAACAGACGGCCCTGCTGATCGGCGCGCTGCTGCTCTTCAGTGTGCTGGCCCTGGTGATGGTGCTGACCCGTCGCATCGACTGGTACGGATTGCAGGAGCAGATCGGGACCCCTCCGGAAACGCCGTTCGGCGTTCCTGCACGGCGCTGACGGCGTCTCAGGGCCAACGCCCTTGCCGACCTGCGCCGCATGCGCCAGCATCAGGCGCAGGACAACAGGCCCGTCGGGCAGGCACCATGCGAGACCACAATGGAGACGCGCAGTTCGACTACATCATCATCGGTGCCGGCACGGCGGGCTGCCTGCTCGCCAACCGGCTGAGCGCCGATCCTTCCAAGCGAGTGCTGCTGCTGGAGGCGGGGGGCAAGGATGACTATCACTGGATCCACATTCCGGTGGGCTACCTCTACTGCATCGGCAACCCCCGCACCGACTGGCTGTTCAAGACCGAGCCGGATGCGGGCCTGAACGGCCGCAGCCTGCGGTATCCCCGCGGCAAGGTGCTGGGCGGCTGCTCCAGCATCAACGGCATGATCTACATGCGGGGACAGTCGCGCGACTACGACGGCTGGGCCGCACTCACCGGCGACAACGCCTGGCGCTGGGACGCGGTGCTGCCCTTCTTCAAGCGCCATGAAAACCACTGGCGGCTGGACGAGGGGGCGGAGCGACCGGCCGGCTTCGATGCTCGTCACCACGGTCACGGCGGCGAATGGCGGGTGGAGAAGCAGCGGCTGCGCTGGGCGGTGCTGGATGCCTTCGCCGCAGCGGCGCAGGAGGCCGGCATTCCGGCAACCTGTGACTTCAACACCGGCAACAACGAAGGCGTGGGCTACTTCGAGGTCAACCAGCGCGGCGGCTGGCGCTGGAACACGGCCAAGGCCTTCCTGCGTCCGACCTGCATGGCGCGGCCCAACTTCGAAATGTGGACCGGCGTGCAGGCCCAGCGCCTGCTGCTCTCCGAAGGCGGACCCGACGGCCGCAGCCGTTGCGACGGGGTGGAGGTGCGCACGCCGCAGGGCGTGGAGTCCGCATGGCTCGCGCCCGGCGGTGAGGTGCTGCTGGCGGCGGGGGCGATCGGATCGCCGCAGTTGCTGCAGCTCTCCGGACTCGGCCCGGCGGCGGCGCTGCAGGATCTGGGCATTGAGGTGCAGCGCGAGCTGCCCGGGGTGGGGGCCAATCTGCAGGACCATCTGCAGATCCGCGCCGTCTTCAAGGTGCAGGACGTCAGCACCCTCAACACGCTGGCTGGCAGCTGGTTCGGCAAGGCCCGCATCGGCCTGGAATACGCGCTGAAACGCAGTGGCCCGATGAGCATGGCGCCGTCGCAGCTCGGCGCATTTGCACGCAGTTCACCGCAGAAGGACTGGCCGGACCTGCAGTATCACGTGCAGCCCTTGTCACTGGAGGCCTTCGGGGAGCCGCTGCACGGCTTCAATGCGTTCACCGCCAGCGTCTGCAACCTCAATCCCACCAGCCGAGGCACGGTGCGGCTGCGCAGCCGGGACCCGGCGGACGCGCCGCGCATCGCGCCCAACTATCTCAGCACCGATGCCGACCGGCAGGTGGCCGCGGAAAGCCTGCGCCTGACCCGGCGCATCGTCGCGCAGCCGTCGCTCTCGCGTTATCGGCCGGAGGAATACAAGCCCGGGCCGCAGTACCAGACCGATGAGGAACTGGCCCGGTTGGCGGGGGACATCGCCACCACCATCTTCCATCCGGTGGGCACCTGCCGCATGGGGCGGGAGGACGATCCCCACGCGGTGGTGGACAGCCGCCTGCGGGTGCGCGGCGTGTCGGGGCTGCGGGTGATCGATGCGAGCGTCATGCCCACGATCACCAGCGGCAACACGAATTCGCCGACGCTGATGATCGCGGAGCGGGCGGCCGCCTGGTTGCGTGAGGGGGACTGAGCCCCTCAGGCGTGCGCTCAAGCGGCGAAGCGCTCTTCCAGATACGCCAGCAGGGTGCGGATGGTCTGCGCTTCGCCGCCCACCGGACGGCCGGGGCGGGACACATCGTTCCAGGCAAACAGGTCCAGGTGCAGCCAGTCCTGCTGCTCGGGCACGAAGGCGTCCAGGAACAGCGCGGCATTGATGGCACCGGCCAGCGCGCTGCGGCCGGTGTTGACGATGTCGCCGATGCTGGAAGCAATGCCTTCCTTGTAGGGCGACCACAGCGGCATGTGCCACATCGGGTCGTCCAGTTTGAAGCCCAGGTCCATCAGGTCACGGGCGGTGTCGGTATGACGCGCGAACAGGGCCGGCAGCTGGGCGCCCAGGGCGATGCGGGCCGCACCGGTCAGGGTGGCCATGTCGATGATCAGCTCGGGCTTGAACTCGGCGGCATAGGCCAGCGCATCGCACAGGATCACGCGGCCTTCGGCATCGGTGTTGCCGATCTCGATGTGCAGGCCGGCGCGGGTCTTGATGACGTCGCCCGGACGGTAGGCATTGCCCGCGATGGCGTTTTCCACCGCGGGGATCAGCACCTGCAGGCGCACCGGCAGCTTCAGCGCCATGATCAGCGTGGCCAGGCCCAGCACGTTCGCGGCGCCGCCCATGTCCTTCTTCATCTGGCGCATGCCATCGGCGGGCTTGATGTCCAGGCCACCGGTGTCGAAGCACACGCCCTTGCCGACCAGCGTCAGGCGGGGATGCTTGTCGCTGCCCCAGTTCATCTCGATCAGTCGCGGCGCGCGGGTGCTGGCGCGACCGACGGCATGGATGGCGGGGAAGTTCTTCTTCTGCAGGTCGTCACCGACCACTTCCTTGAACTTGGCGCCGTGCTGCTTGCCCACCACGGCGGCCGCACGGGAGAGTTCTTCCGGGCCCATGTGTTCGGCCGGGGTGTTCACCAGGTCACGCACGGCACTGATGGCGGTGGCCAGGGCCAGGCCGCGCTGGCCGTCCGGGCTGGTCTTGACCAGCAGCTGGGCCGGGGCACGCTTGCGGGCCTTGTACAGGTCGAAGGCATAGCAGCCCAGTTCCCAGGACAGCGCGGCGGCTTCGTCCTGCAGCTTCAGGCCTTCGGGCGACAGGGTGTAGTTGCCTTCCGGCAGCGCCATCGGCAGGGCCGACAGCGCGTAGGGATGGGCCGCATGGGCCACGCCCGCAAACACCTGGGCCAGCTTGCCGTCTTCGCCGGGGACCAGTGCGAAGGTGTCCGGCGCGGCGCTGAACCCCAGCGTGTTCAGCCATTGCTGGGTGCGTTTGGGCAACTGGGGCGCCAGTGCCTGATAAGCAGCGCGATCCAGCGCCAGGATGGGCGTGGCGCGGGCCACCGAACTCTTGAATTGGACGTTCATCGACTTGCCGTTGGGCTAGGAAGGGGAGGCCCGGTAGGGCCCGTAAGGGGCGAATTCTCCCCCGGAGGCGCCCGCCGGACATCAGTCACCTGCGGCAGGTGCGAGGGACAACGGTTCCGGACCCGGTCTGGTGGACGCCGGACCGCACCGGCGGGCGGCTGGCGGATCAGCGGGGCGCGCCTGAATGCAAAGAGAAGGCGGCGTGCGGACCTGGCACGGCGCTCAGGGGAGTCAAGGTGGGGTCAGACCGACTGGCGCAGGCGAGTCAGCAGGGCCTGTGCGGCGGCGGCGGTGCCGGCCGGAGCCGAGGTGCTGGCGGCGCTCATGGCGGGATTGTCGACGGCGGCCTGGACCAGCCGCTGGGCGGCACCCGGCTGCGGCAGCACCGGGCCGATGAAACACAGGTGGTCCCGCTGGCCGATCAGCAGGGTGGGGAAGGTTTCCACCTCCAGGTCGTCCACCAGTTCGGAATCGTCCTCAATGTCCACCCAGACGAACCGGGCGTCCGGGAACTGCTGGCGGAGCTGGGCGAAATCGTCGTGGTAGCCGTCGCAGACCCGGCACCAGCCCGCGCAGAGGCAGGCCACCAGCAGGTCTTCCGTGCTCCGGGCGGCGCTTGTGGCCGGGGCGGGCGATCGGGAAGGGGAGGGAGAAGGCGTGGGGGCAGGCGCCGCGGCGAATGCAGCAGGCGCCTCGACGGTCGCGCCGGCAAGCGCGTCGGAAGACTGGGGGGCGGGAGCGGAAACGGCCATGGCGGCAAGCTTAGCCAGAAACCGGAGCGGTTGTCGGAGGATTGCCGTCCGACCCTCGATCACGCCTGGAGGCCCGTGGCGGCGGGGCCACTCTCCTGGCGTGTGCGGTTCGATATTCGGTCACCCGCGCGGGAGCCGTTCAGCCGCCCGCCGGCCCGTCGGCCCTCCCAACGGCGCGCCGTCGGTGTCCCGGTCCTGTGATCGTGACCTTTGCAACATTTCGGTGCATTTTCAGCCCCAGGGAAATGTGTAGTGCCTGTCAACGGGGCGTGAGGGCCATGCGTTGTCTGCCCAAAGCGGTCATAACCCGCTCGGAAGCCAGAAGGTCCAAGACCATGATGAAGTCCCAACTCCGTACCGATACCCAGACTCGCCGTGCCCCGCTGCCCGAATGGCAGAACGACAAGGGCCGCAAGCACGAAGCCTTTGAAGTCGCCAGCCTCGGCTGCGACCGTCGCAGCGTCGCCCGCGCCCTGCGCTTCGACCGCAAGCGCTGAGCCATGCCTGTGCCGGGCCGGAAGGAGTTCCCTTCCGCCCCGGCCGGCGGCAAGCCCACGCTTGCCGACCCGCCCGGCAGCCCTGGATCGGGCCCACGCGCTGTCTTTGATGCCGCAGCAGGGCGTCCCAGACCCTGTTTGAGCGCTCAGCCCGCTTCGTCCCCGTCATCCATCAGCGGCGCCAGCAGGCGCTCGATGTCCGCGGGACTGAATTTTGCCAGCACTTCTCCGTCATCCCGGCCCAGCAGTCCGTCTGCCAGGGCCTGTTTGCGCTGCTGAAGTTCCAGCATCCGCTCCTCGATGCTGCCCTCGATCACCAATTGATGCACAAACACCGGCCGGGTTTGGCCGATCCGGTGGGCCCGGGCCATCGCCTGGGCGTCCACCGCCGGATTCCACCAGGGGTCCACCTGGAGGACGGTGTCCGCAGCGGTCAGGGTCAGGCCCACGCCGCCGGCCTTGAGGCTCACCAGCATCACCGGGACCTCGCCGGCCTGAAAGCGCTGCACCACCTCCCCGCGCTGGGAGGCCGGCGTGTCCCCGGTCAGGCTCAGCCAGGCGATACCGGCCTCATTCATCGCGTCCCGGATCAGCCCCAGCATGCCGGTGAACTGCGAAAACACCAGCAGGCGCCGCCCTTCGGCCACCATCGCGGGCACCTCGCGCCGCAACCAGTCCAGCTTGGCCGCTTCCATGCCGGGTGGCGGCGTCAGGCCCGGGACCAGTCGCGGGTCACAGCAGACCTGCCGCAGCTTCAGCATCGCGTCCAGCACCGACATCAAGCCGTCCCCGAACATCTTCTCCCGCGCCAGGACCCGGCGCACCAGATGGTCGGCGCCAATCCGCACACTCTCGTACAGCTGTCGTTGGCGTCCTTGCAGCGGGATGCGCTGGGTGACCACGGTGAGCGGCGGCAGCTCCGGCGCCACGTCCTCCTTCAGACGCCGCAGGATGAAGGGCCGCACCAGTTGCGCCAGTTGCCGCGCCCGCGCCAGGCTGCCGGACTGCTCGATCGGTTTGCGCCAGTGCCGGGCAAATTCCCGGCTGTCGCCCAGGTAGCCGGGCAGCAGGAAATCGAACTGCGTCCACAGCTCACCCAGGTGGTTCTCCAGCGGGGTGCCGGTCAGCACCAGCCGCTGGTCGGCCGTCAGGCGCCGCAGCGCGCGGGCGGCCCGGGACCGGGGGTTCTTCACCGCCTGCGCCTCGTCCACCACCAGCACACTGAAGCGGTGACGAGACAGTGCCCGCAATTCCCGCCACACCAGCCCGTAACTGCACAGCAGCACATCGGTCTGCCCCAGGGCGGACAGCACCTCGCTGCGGTCCCCAGGCGGTGCGAAGCTGGCCACCCGCAGGCCGGGGGCGACCCGCGCCGACTCCTGCGCCCAGTTGAACATCAGGGAGGTCGGCGCGACCACCAGTGCCGGCGCGGTCAGCCGGCCGGCCTGTTTCTGCACCCACAGATGCGCCAGCGCCTGCGCCGTCTTGCCCAGGCCCATGTCGTCGGCGAGGATGCCACCAAGACCATGCGCGGCCAGGTATTGCAGCCAGGCCAGGCCGTGACGCTGATAAGGGCGCAGCTGCAGTCCCAGCCCCGGGGGCTCGTCCACCGGCGCCGGCGGCCCGGCGTCTTGCAGCCGAGTCCATAGATCCCGCAGCGCCTGCGCGCCGTGCAGGTGCCAGCGGCTGTCGGGGCCGTCCATCAGCGAGAGGCGGGCGGCCTGCCAGGAGGTGAGTGCCAGGGGCGCGCGGCGGGAGCGCTGGGCCACCAGCACTTCCAGCAGCGTCGTCATCAACTGCTTGAGTGGTGCCGCCGGGGTGTGCAGACGTTTACCGCCCGGCGCCCGTAAGCTGACGATGGCGTCGTCATCCATCAGGCTGAGCGCTTCGGGAGACATCCAGCGCCGATCCTTGCGGATCAGGTCCCAGATCATCGGGGCCAGATCGACCCGTTGCCCCTGCACCATCACGCCCAGGCTGAGCAGCCAGGCGCCCTTGCGTCGCGACAGCGCCAGGGCGGGCATGCGGTCCTGGTCGCGGTCCTGCTCCGAAGAGGCCTCGCCGTCTGCGGGCACCGCCTCCAGTTCCCAGCTGTCGATCGACTGGCTGTGGTGGGGGAAGCCGGGGGCGATCTCCACCTCCCACCCCGCTTCGCGCAAGCGGGGCACGTCTTCAGCGGCGAAGTCGGCGAACTGATCTTCCCTTTCCAGGCTCCAGCTGGGCGTGAGCGCCTGACCGAAGCCGGCGCCGCGCCATTGCAGCATCTCGGGATCGACCGAATGCAGGGCCAGGGCGGCCCACTGCTCCCGATGGTCGGCCCGGGTGGGCGCCTGCAGCAGACGGATCAGCGTGACGCTGTCACCCCGCGGGCCGAACTTGCCGTGCGGACGCATGCCCAGCAGGCCGTCGCCGCGCGAGTAGGTGCGAAGCAGCAGTTGAGGCGCGGGCGCCGGCGCCTGGCCGCGCGGGGGCTGCGCCGATGGATCAGGCGCAGGATCAGAGGCTCGATCAGAGGAGCGGTCGAGGCGGCGGGAAGGTGTCATGAAGCGGCCCATTGTCCTGCGCCTGCGCAGGCGGTGGCGCAAGTGCTCCTGAACCCGGTTTGTGGCGCGTCATCCACGTCCCGGATGACCCCACCCCTTCATGAAGGGGGTATGACACCCCCCTGTAACGCTGTGCGAGACACGCCCAGGATCCAGAAGCGTGCGGCGGGCGGTGTTCGCATCGTCATGATTGACGGTCTTTCACCCGCAAGTAAGCGCAGGCCAACCAGCCCAACTTGGTGCATTCCCCAAGTGAAAACCCCAAGTGCGTGCATGGATTCACCGTCCTACGATCCAACCCACTCGACGTGACCGCTGTGCGAATGGTGGTTGCCTACGGGGGCTGAGGAGACAAACAAATCAGAACCAACACCAACGAAATGCGGTGACACTGTCACAATTCGCGGGCACCTGGGACCAGGTGCCCGCTTTGTTTTTGTGGCCCGACTTTCCTGGTTTGCGGCCCGCTCCTGCGAGTCGCTTCTGATGATCGAGCTTTTGACCGTGGCGCTGGCCTCGCTGCTGGCCGGCTTTGTGGATGCCGTGGTCGGCGGCGGCGGGCTGGTGCTGGTGCCGGCCCTGTTCAGCACCTACCCCAATGCCCCCCCGGCCACGCTGTTTGGCACCAACAAGGGCGCTTCGATCTGGGGCACCGCCTGGGCCACCCATCAATACGCCAAGCGGGTCTCGTTGCCCTGGCTGGCACTGCTGCCCGCTGCGGCGGCGGCGCTTGCGGGCAGCTTCTGCGGCGCTTGGGCGGTGACGCAGGTGGATCCGTCCGGCCTGCGCAAGGCCCTGCCGGTCATCTTGCTGGCCGTCCTGCTCTACACGCTGGCCAAGAAGGATCTGGGCCGGGTGCATGCACCGCGTCACACGCTCCAGGCGCAGGCCGGCATTGCCGCGCTGATCGGCGTGGTCATCGGCTTTTATGACGGCTTCTTCGGTCCGGGCACCGGCAGCTTCTTCGTCTTCCTGTTCGTGCGCCTGTTGGGCTTCGACTTCCTCCACGCCTCCGCCACCGCCAAGCTGCTCAATACGGCCACCAATGGAGCCGCCCTGGTGCTGTTTGCCAGCAAGGGGCATGTCTGGTGGCACATCGCCGCCGTGATGGCGGTGGCCAATGTGGCCGGCAGCCTGGTGGGCACGCGGATGGCCCTGGCCCGGGGCGCCGGCTTCGTGCGGGGCATGTTCGTCGCGGTCGTGTCTCTGCTGATCCTCAAGACCGGTTACGACGCGTTCTTGCGCTGAACTGATTCTGCGGCCCTCGCGCTGACTTCCGCCAAAGGCGGGATGACGTGACAAGGGCCACTCGCTATACCATTGGACAAACAACCTGTATCTGCCATGCCCGTCGATCCACAACTGCGTTCGTTGGACATCGAAATTCCCACCCAGCCGGAGGTGCTGGTCAAGCTGTCCCTGCTCATGGCAGAGGAAGACATCGACCTGCAAGCCGTTTCCTCGCTGGTGGAAACCGACATGGCCCTGGCCGCTGCCGTCATGAAGGCAGTCAATTCCTCCCTGTATGGCCTGCGCGGCCGCGTCCAGACGGTGCATCAGGCGCTGACCTATCTGGGCATGCGGGAAGTGGCAGCCATCACCTTCGAGATGGGCCTGCGGGCGGCTTTCCCGCCCGCCGCCGAACTGGAGCCGATCTGGCAACGCGCCGCCAAGCGTGGCGTGTTGATGGGCCGCATGGGACAGATGCTGGGGGTGGATCCCTGGGCTGCCCACTCGGCCGGCCTGTTCGAGGAATGCGGCAAGCCGCTGCTGTACCGCCATGCCCCGGCCCACTATCCGGCCATGCTGCGCGCGGCCAGCAGTGATCTGGAGCTGACCTCGCTGGAAACCACCGCCTTTGGCGTGAGCCACGACAAACTCGGCGCGGCCCTGTGCGAGAGCTGGGGTCTGGCGCCGGCCTCGGTGGCCAGCGTCCGCCATCATGTGGAATTGCAGAGCGACCTGCGCATGCCCGAGACCATGCAGCGTCGCGGCATTGGCGCCATCTCGCTGGTGGCCTGGACCCTGATGAACGATCCGGCACGCCTGGACGAGAACATCATGATCATCGCCCCTCAGGCGCAGCTGGACGAAACGCTGATGCTGCGTGCGGCCCGCAAGGTCGAGGAACAGCTGCAGGCGGCGCAGGCCCAGGGCAGGTGAACGGCTTGGCGCTGCGGCGCCGGCCACGATTCGCGCTGCGCCACTCACACTGCCAGGCAGATCCTGTCGCGCCCGGTGTGCTTGGCCAGATAGAGCGCCTCGTCAGCTGCCTGCAGCAATGATTGGCTGCTGAGGTAGGGCCGTCCCGGCTGATAAGCCGCCAACCCGATGCTGACCGTCACGGTCGTCGGTTCTGCGCCGACCTGATTGGTTTGATCGCTCCGACCGGGCTGCCCAAGCGGTCCGACCGGACCCGTGGGTTGTCGCGCCGCCGGCATCGCCTCATGCGGCATCGCCAGCGCGCGCAAGGCGTCCCGCACCGTCTCCATGCGGTCCTGCGCCGAGCGGATGTCCAACCCCGGCATCAGCACCACGAATTCTTCGCCCCCCAGCCGCGCCACCACGTCGGTGTCCCGCTGGAACTGCTCCGACAGCAGCGCCGCCAGCCGCTGAAGCACCGCATCCCCCGCCTCCCGGCCGTGTCGCTCGTTGTAGGGCTTGAGGTAGTCCACGTCCAGCACCGCCAGGGCCAGCCGCCCTTGATCGCGCTGCACCCGCTTGAACTCCCGGCGCAGCGCCAGCTCGAATTCGCGCCGGTTGCAGGCGCCGGTCAGTGGGTCGTAACGCTCCAGCGCGGCCAGTTCGCGCCGCTTGGTCTCCAGCGACCGCTCGACCTCGGCCAGACGCTGGTGCTGACGCACGATCTCGTCGCGCAACTGCCGCCCGCGGGTCTGCTCCCGCTGCAGCTCACCCCCCAGCGTGCTGTGCACATGCGCGAAGGCGCGCTCCAGCTGCATCACCTCATGCGGGCCATGGTCCTCCGGCTCCAGCCACGACAGGGATTGCGGCGGCATCGTCGCTTCGAAGCGATGGGCTTCATCCGTCAAGCGGCGCAACTGCCGCAGCAGCCACCGGTCCAGCAGCGCCGCCGCCGCGAGTCCCAGCACCACCACAAACACCAGATGGCCGACCGTGCTGCGCAGCAGGGCGTCGTGCTGCAGGGTCTGCAGCAGTGTGGGTCGCTGGGCCTGGACCTTCAGTGCGCTGCCGCTGTTGCCCAACGGAAACTGGACGCTGGGGCCCGGATCTCCCGCCTCCCGGGATTCGGCACGGATCTGCTCCCCGCTGCGCGTCAGCAATTCGATGCTGCGCAGTTCATGCTGGCGCAAGATGGTGTTGAGCAGCGCCTGGATCGCTTCGGGGGACTGGCCCTGACTCTGCACCAGGGGGGTGCTGTAAAGCAGGGGGATCGCATCCAGATCTCCGGCCAGCTGCTGATTGCGTCGCCGCACATCCTCACGCAGGTCCCATCCGGCCGATACCGTCGACAGCAGCAGGCCCAGCGCGAACAACGCCAGCAGCGTTCTTGCGCCGACCGAGATGCGAATGGCCTTTGGGGTCATGGGTCTGTGCCGCAACGATCTGAAACCATTGTGCATGGGCGAACATCGCCCACTCCCCGGGGGAAACGCGCACCCGCGTCCCACCTCCATGGCGGGTCAAACGCTCAGACGGCGAGTCGCAGCGCCGTCTCGAAGCGGCGGGGCTGTCCCGTCACCGGATCGGTGAAGGCGATCTCGCGCGCCAGCAGCTGCAGCGGATGGGAGAAGTCCGGCTCCGCTTCCACCGGCTGCAACACCGGGTAGATGCGATCGCCCTGGAGCGGCAGGCCCAGGTGGGCCATCTGCGCGCGCAGCTGATGCTTGGCCCCCGTACTGGGGCGGAGAAGGTAACGGGCCCAGCCGCCGGGAAGCCGCTCGATCAGGTCCACGTCGGTGAAGGCATTGGGCTCGCCCGGCACCGTCTGCATCTGCATGAAATCAACCGGATGCTCCTGCAGCCGGGTCGCCAGATGCAGCGGGAAGCGCAGGGACGCGGGCGTGGCGGTTGCGGTGCCAGGTCCCGTGGCGGCCAGGCCGATGGCCATGGATGGGTCCGGCGCAATCGCTTCATAGACTTTTGCTACGGACCGATCCCGGAACAACCGCTGATAGGCATCCCGATGCAACGGCTGCACGGAGAACAGCACCAGCCCCGCCGTCTCCCGGTCCAGCCGGTGTAGGGGACTGAGATCGGCCAACCCGGTGAGCCGACGCAGCCTCGTCAGCAGGGTCTGCTGGATATACCGGCCCTTGGGCGTCACCGGCAGGAAGTGCGGCTTGTCGGCCACGAGCAGATGGTCGTCCTGATGGAGGATGCGCACCTCGCCGGGCACCTGCGGCTCGCTGGGCAGCCAGCGCCAGTAGTACAGGCGCCGGCCCTGGCAGCGGGAGAGCGGCGCGTCAGGTGGCAAGGCCTGGCCTTGATCGTCCAGCACATCGCCGCGGCCCAAGCGGTCGGCCCAGTCCTCGCGGCTCACCAGCGGCAGCCGCTCGGTCAGGAAGTCCAGCACCAGCGGCCAGGGCCCGGCCGGGCAGGCGAGTGCGGAGGCGGCGACGCCGTCCCGCAGCGGCAGGTTCAGCTTGGGCGGACGCGCCACCCGTCAGTCACCTTCAACCCACTCCACCCGGGCGCCCAGGCGGGTGATGTTCTCCGCGAACTGCGGATGGGCACGGCGCACGGGTGTGGCGTTGTGGATGACCGACTTGCCGGGAATGCTGGCCGCCACCATCAGCAGGGCGATGGCCACGCGGATGATGTAGGGGCTCTCGACCTCGGCCGGCGTCAGCGGCTTGCCGCCGAAGGTCACCATGCGGTGGGGGTCAGACAGGAAGGCATGGGCGCCGAACTTGGACAGCTCGGTGGTCCAGCCCATCGCGCCGTCATACACCTTGTTCCAGAACATCACGCTGCCTTCGGCCTTCACGCCCAGGGCGACGAAGATGGGCAGCAGGTCCACCGGCAGGTAAGGCCAGGGCGCCGCTTCCACCTTCTGCAGAATGTTGCGGGTGAAGGGTTCCTTCACCTTCAGCTTGCCGTTCACCACCGATCGGGACCAGCCGTCCTCATGCACGATCTGCACGCCGAACTTGGCGAAGGTGCGGTCGATCAGCGGGAACTGCTCGGGATGGGAATTCTTCACCCGCACGTCGCCGCCAGTGATGGCGCCCAGTGCCAGGAAGGTGACGATCTCGTGGAAGTCTTCGGCAAAGGTGAACTCGCCCCCGCCGAGCTGCTCGACGCCGTGAATGGTCAGGCGCGAGGTGCCCAGACCTTCCAGACGTGCACCCAGCATCTGCATGAAGGCACAGAACTCCTGCACATGCGGCTCACTGGCCGCGTTCATCAGCGTCGACGTGCCATCCGCCAGGGCGGCGCACAGCACGAAGTTTTCGGTGGTGGTCACCGAGGCGTAATCGGTCCAGTGGTCGTTGTGGCGGAGCTTGCCGGCCACCTTCAGCAGCAGGCCGTCGGCTGCACGATCGACCGAGGCGCCGAAGCGCTCGAACACTTCCACATGCGGGTCGATCTCGCGGGCGCCCAGGGTGCAGCCTTTGACGTCGTCCTCGATGCGGGCCGCGCCGAAGCGGGCCATCAGGCCCGGCACCAGCATGATCGAGCTGCGCATCTCTTCCGGCAGGTGGTCCTTGGCCGGGTCGAAGTGGGTGTCCTTGTGATGCAGGTCCAGCACGCCGGAGGCAAAGTCCACCGACACGCTGCTGCCCAGCTGGCGGAAGACCTCGAGGATCTTCTTGACGTCGGTGATTTCCGGAACGCCATTGAGGCGGATCGGCTCCCGCGTCAGCAGCGTGGCGCACAGGATGGGCAGCACGGCATTCTTGTTGGCCGAGGGAACGATGCGGCCCTTCAGGGGGGAACCGCCGTGAACGATGAGGTTGGACATGGGCCGCGCGAACCGGTTGGAGCAATCAGGCAACGATTATCGACCCTGCTTGCAAGACCGGGGCCGGGCCGCGGTCATCCAATTGCGTTATCTGGTCACGTTATCCGGACACGGTATCGGTCAAGCCCTCCGGCGAGGTCATCTCACGACTCGCCCTCATCAAGTCGGAAAGTTGAATGGGCCAGAGAACCTCACCGCGCCGCTGCAGGGCGTCAGCGGGTCAGGTAGCGCCGCCCGGATCCAGCCGCCGCGCACGCGCCAGACGCCAAGCCTCAGCGGGATCGTCGCCATACACCTCCTCGGCGGTGGTGGCCGTCTCGCGGCGTTGCGTGTCGATGGCGATGCGCTTGTCGAAGACAAAGCACTCGCCCAGCCAGTCCGCGTCGGCATCGGGCATCTGCTCGAAGTAGTTGACGATGCCGCCTTCGAGCTGCCGCACGGTCAGGCCCTGGCCCTGCATCCAGCCGGAGAGCTTTTCGCAGCGGATGCCGCCGGTGCAGTACATCGCCACCGTCTTTCCTTCGCGCTTCCAGGCATCGGCATGGGCCTGGACGTACTCGGGGAAGTCGCGGAAGTGACGCACCTGCGGATCGACCGCGCCCTGGAAATGGCCCAGTTTGAATTCGAAGTGGTTGCGGTTGTCCAGCACCACCACGTCATCGCGGCGGATCAACTCTCGCCAGTCCTGGGGGGCGACGTGGGTGTCGGGCCGGTCGGCCAGGCCCGTCACATCGGGCAGGCCGAAGGCGACCAGTTCGGGTTTCTCATGGACCTTCAGCAGCGTGAAGGGCCGGGTGGTGCAGAAGCTGCGCTTGAAGTGCAGGGACGCGAAGGGCGCGTGGCGACGGAGCTCCGCTTCGAATTCGGTCAGCGCGTCCACCGGTCCGCCGATGGCGCCAGTGATGCCTTCGGGGGCGAGCAGGATGTTGCCGCCGACCTGGCGCCCCTGCCGTTCGTAGGCGTCTCGCAGCTGCTGCGCGAGCGCGGCGGTGTCCTCCAGCGCAACGAACTTGTAGAAGGAGCTGTGCTGGTGCTCGACCGGGGTGGAAGCTGAAACGGCGGACATGAGAGGCAGGGGAAGCGTGGGGCGGCGCAGGGACACCGTACAGCGCGTCCCTGCGCCGTGATCCTAACGGGTCGGCGAGGCTGCGGAGAGCTCCGCGCCGGCCCGGGCGTCCGCTTTGCCCACCCAACACTAGAATCCCGCGTTTTCGACGACTGAAAGCCCATGGTGTCCGACCGCCTCGCCGTATTGCCGCAGTACCTGATGCCCAAGCTGCTGCTCACCCGCATGGCCGGCCGGCTGGCGAGTGCGGAATTGGGGGGCTTCACCACCTGGACCATCCGCCGCTTCATTGACCGTTACGGCGTCAACATGAGCGAGGCGGCTGAGCCTGATCCGGCCGCCTACCCCACCTTCAACGAATTTTTCACCCGGGCGCTGAAGCCGGGCGCCCGCCCGCTGGCGCAGGCGCCGCTGATCTGTCCGGTGGATGGCGCCATCAGCCAGTTCGGGCCGGTGCAGGCCGAGCAGATCTTCCAGGCCAAGGGCCATCACTACTCGGTGACGGCGCTGGTAGGCGGGGATGCGGCACTGGCGGCGCCGTTCAAGGATGGGCATTTCGCGACCATCTATCTGAGCCCGCGGGACTATCACCGCATCCACATGCCGTGTGAGGGCCGGTTGGTGCGCATGATTCATGTGCCGGGCGACCTGTTCTCGGTGAATCCGACGACCGCGCGGGGCGTGCCCCGGCTGTTTGCCCGCAATGAGCGGGTGGTGTGCGTGTTTGAAGGGCCGCAGGGGCCATGGATCATGGTGCTGGTGGGGGCGACGATCGTCGGCTCGATGGCCACCGTGTGGCATGGGGTGGTGAACCCGCCGCGGCCGGGCCGGATCCGCACCTGGCACTATGAGGACCAGCGCTTCAGCTATGCGCAGGGCGAGGAGATGGGGCGCTTCCTGCTGGGCTCGACGGTGGTGATGCTGTTTCCCAAGCAACGGCCGGTGAGCTTTAACCCCACCTGGGTCCCGGGCGGCGCCGTCCGCCTCGGCCAGCCAATGGCTGAATAAAAGGCCCCCCAGTCGCTGCGCTCCTGCCCCCAAGGGGCGCCAGCCAGTGGCCTGGCAAAGCCAGTTCCACGGCTGTGGCTTGAGGGGCGCCCTGGCTGCGCCGGCTAGAGTTGGCCCGCTTGGTTCCCGCGGGGCGCTGGCCCCCCTGGGGCAGGAGCGAAGCGACTGGGGGGCCGACGTTCTAGGGGAGAATGGGGGGTTCTCGTGATCAATCTGCGACGAAGGCCTCCATGACTGTGCGTGTCCTGACCGGCATCACCACCACCGGTACCCTGCATCTCGGCAACTACGTCGGCGCCGTGCGCCGGGCCATCGCGGCCAGCCGAGAGCCAGGCGCCGAGAGCTTCTTTTTCATGGCGGACTATCACGCGCTCATCAAGTGCGACGAACCCGACCGCATCGAAGCCTCCCGCCTTCAGATCGCCGCCACCTGGCTCGCCGCCGGTCTGGATACCCGCCGCGTCACCTTCTATCGTCAGAGTGATATCCCGGAAATTCCCGAACTCACCTGGCTGCTGACCTGCGTCACGTCCAAGGGCCAGATGAATCGCGCCCACGCCTACAAGGCCTCGGTCGATGCCAATGTGGCCGCGGGCGAAGATCCCGATGCCGGCATCACCATGGGCCTGTACAGCTATCCCATCCTGATGGCCGCGGACATCCTGATGTTCAACGCCCACCGCGTGCCCGTCGGCAAGGACCAGGCGCAGCACATCGAGATGGCGCGGGACGTGGCCCAGCGCTTCAATCACACCTTCGGCAAGGGCGAGGACTTCTTCGTCCTGCCCGAAGCCAGCATCGACCAGGAGATGGAGCTGCTGCCGGGACTGGACGGACGCAAGATGTCCAAGAGCTATGACAACGTCATTCCGCTCTTCGAAGGCGGCGCCAAGGCCCTGCGCGAAGCCATCGCCCGCATCGTGACCGACTCGCGACTGCCCGGCGAACCCAAGGAAACCGAAGGCTCGCATCTGGTCCAGATCTACGACGCCTTCGCCACGCCGGCACAGCGCCAGGCCTTCCGCGACGCGCTGCACGGCGGCCTGTCCTGGGGCGAAGCCAAGCAGCAACTGTTCGATGTGATCGACGCCGAGATCGGCCCGATGCGCGCCCGCTACGACGAGCTGATGGCCCATCCCGAACGCATCGAGGAGATCCTGATGGAAGGCGCCGCCAAGGCCCGCGCCATCGCCGGCCCGCTGCTGCAGCGCTGCCGCGAGGCCGTGGGTCTGCGCCGCTTCCAGGTGCTGTCCGCCCCCACCGCCAGCACCACCAGGACCAAGGCGCAGGTGCCCACTTTCAAGCAGTACCGCGAGGCCGATGGCCAGTTCTACTTCAAGCTCCTCGCCGCCGACGGCACGCTGCTGCTGCAGAGCCTCGGTCTGGCGCAAGGCAAGGACGCCGGCCAATGGGTGTCGCGCCTGAAGCGTGAAGGCCAGGCCGCGCTGGCCGATGCGCCCGTGGTGCGTGAAGGCGATGAATCCGTGCTGCTGGCAGCGCTGGAGGCGCTGGTGGCGGCCGAGGCTCAGGCCGCCGCCGACAAGGCTGCCGGCAAGGCCTGAGGTCCGAGGCTGGCGCAGCGGGGATGGCCGCCGCAGCGCAATGGCCTGCATGGGCTGCACCGGCTGCTCCGCCTGCATCGGCGGGGGATGTATGACACCTCCGCGCCCCCGCCGCGCGCGCGCCCTCCCGAGGCACGGACCCGACGTTGGCCGCGGCAGGGCCGCGTCGGCTGAAGCGCCTTGAGGGCCTGAAGCTGCGCCGCCATCCGCCCATCTGCACCACGACAGGGCCGACCGGTCCACTTCTTCACGCTCGCCACGTCCTGAATGCGGCGCGGGCGTCCCCTGCGGCGTAGGCTTGAAGCAAGGGCGCCCCTGGCGTCCACCTACAACCAGGCCACCCACTTCGGCATTGCCTCCGAGGCCGGGACCGAGCTGCCACGACGCCGGACCGATCCACCCGATCCAAGCCCGCACGGCGCCCACTGAGGGCGTTGCGAAGCAACAGCCCGCCCCGCCAGCCGGTCCCGATCGAAGGGCCGCCCCGAGACCCGGGACGCGCCCCTCGGGGGCAGGAGCGCAGCGACTGGGGGGCCCAAAAATCTGGAGGTTTGATGTCCGTTCCGCGCCTGTCGTCTGATGCCCTGGCCCTGCAGCGCCTCTATCACTGGGAGGACGAAGCGCCGGACCGCCTCACCTTGCGCCAGCCCATGGGCGGCGGCGAGATCAAGGACTTCACCTGGCGTGAAGTGGCCGACCAGACGCGGCGCATGGCGGCCCACCTCAAAACCCTCGGGCTGGAGCAGGGCTGGGCGCCGGGCAGCCGCATCGCCATCCTCTCCAAGAACTGCGCCTGGTGGCTCATGACCGACCTGGCCATCTGGATGGCCGGCTATGTCTCGGTGCCGCTGTATCCCACGCTCACCGCCGAAAGCGTCCACCAGATCCTGACGCACAGTGAGGCCCGGCTGCTCTTCGTCGGCAAGCTGGATGGCTGGGAGACGATGAAGCCGGGCGTGCCGGCGGGACTGCCCTGCATCAGCTATCCGGTCTCCCCGGAGGAGGCGCAGGACCACTACGACACCTGGGACGCCATCTGCTGGGACACCGATCCTCTGCGCGGCCGTCCCAGCCGCGGGGCGGACGAGCTCTGCACCATCATCTACACCTCCGGCACGACAGGCCAGCCCAAGGGCGTGATGCACAGCTTCGGCAGCTTTGCCTGGGCGATTCACTCCGGCGTGCGGCGCGTCAATCTGAACAGTGAGGACCGGATGCTGTCCTACCTGCCGCTGGCGCATGTGGTGGAGCGGGTCCTGGTGGAGCATGGCTGGCTGCGCACGGGCCTGACGCTGTATTTTGCGGAGAGCCTGGACACATTCGCTGCCGACCTCAAGCGGGCGCGGCCGACGGTGTTCTTCTCGGTCCCGCGACTGTGGACGAAGTTCCAGCAGGGGGTGTGGGCGCGTCTGCCGCAGGGCAAGCTGGAGCTGCTGCTGAAGCTGCCGCTGGTGGGCAAGCTGGTGCGCCGCAAGGTGCTGACGGCGCTGGGCCTGGACCAGTGCCGGCTGGCGGCGGGTGGTGCGGCGCCAATGCCGGTGGCCTTGCTGCGTTGGTATCGCTCGCTGGGGCTGCCCATCAATGAGGGGTACGGCATGACCGAGAACCTGGCGGTCTCCCACATCACGACGCCGGGGCTGGACCAGACGGGCACCGTGGGCCCGGCGTACGACGGGGTGCAGACGCGGCTGGATCCGATCACGGGCGAGCTGCAGATGAAGAGTCCGGCGCTGATGATGGGCTACTACAAGCAGGCGGAACTGACGGCGGAGACGATCACGCCGGACGGCTGGCTGCATACCGGGGACAAGGCGGACATTCTGACCAAGGGGTCGGTGTCGGGCTGTGTGCGGATCACCGGGCGGGTGAAGGACCTGTTCAAGACGAGCAAGGGCAAATACGTGGCGCCGGCGCCGATCGAGGACCGGCTCGGTGCGCATCCCTTGCTGGAAGCGGTGGCGGTGGTGGGGGCGGGCCTGTCGCAGCCGGTGGGATTGGCGATGCTGTCGGCGGAGGCGGTGAATCAGGTGGCGACGGCGGGTGGGCGCGAAGCGTTGCTGGCTGGTCTGGCCACGCATCTGGCGGCGGTAAATGCCAAGCTGGATCCGCATGAGCAGCTGGACATGCTGGCGGTGGTGACGACGCCGTGGACGGTGGACAACGGACTGGTGACGCCGACCTTCAAGGTGCGCCGGCCGAAGGTGGAAGAGGTGTACGGGCCGAAGCTGGAGGGCTGGGTGGCGCAGCGGCGCAAAGTCTTGTTGGTTTAGAGCCCCCCAGTCGCTTCGCTCCTGCCCCCAAGGGGCGCCAGCCGGTGGCCCGGCAGAGCCGGTTCCACGGCTGTAGCTTGAGGGGCGCCCTGGCTGCGCCGAGGGTCTGTGGACCCCCCAGTCGCTTCGCTCCTGCCCCGAAGGGGCGCCAGCCGGTGGCCCGGCAGAGCCGGTTCCACGGCTGTAGCTTGATTGGCGCCCTGGCTGCGCCGAGGGTCTGTGGACCCTCCAGTCGCTTCGCTCCTGCCCCGAGGGGCGCCAGCCGGTGGCCCGGCAGAGCCGGTTCCACGGCTGTAGCTTGAGGGGCGCCCTGGCTGCGCCGAGGGTCTGTGGCCCCCCCAGTCGCTTCGCTCCTGCCCCGAGGGGCGCCAGCCGGTGGCCCGGCAGAGCCGGTTCCACGGCTGTAGCTTGAGGGGCGCCCTGGCTGCGCCGGGCTGGGTGGCGATGGGTCGGGTCGCTTTGTTGCTGGGCGCGTTAGCGCTGGGTCCACCAGACGATGAGTGCGACGAGGAGCAGCATCCACAGCGCGATGATGGCGGCAGCCATCTTGAGGTTGCGGGGGAGGCGGGTGCGCTGAAGCGCGGCGCGTTGGCGAGCGCGGGCGATGACCGCTGGCGGCATCAGGCGAAGTACCAGCCAGAAGCCCAGCGGCACCAGCAACAGGTCGTCGAGCCAGCCGATGATGGGGATGAAGTCAGGGATGAGGTCGATGGGGCTCAGCGCATACGCCGCCACGGCCAGCGCTAGCAACCGGGCCGGCCAGGGCGCTTCATGGTCCCGCGCCGCATAGAACACCGTCAACAGCTCGCCCTTCAGAAGAGCCGCCCAGCGCTTGAGGGAACCTCGTTTCATGCCCCCATGATGCGCCCCCCGCGCCCGTGGAACCAGCAATCCCAACCTTCTCCCCACCTCCAAAGGACCATCCTTCAGCCACCGCGTCTCCGATCCACCGCCCGGCGCCCCTTGGGGCGCATCAGCGAAGCGACCCGACCAATCTCCACTCCAGCCCGGCGCAGCCCGGGCTCCCCCCAAGCTACAGCCGTGGAACCGGCTCCGCCGGGCCACCGGCTGGCGCCCCTTGGGGGCAGGAGCGGAGCGACTGGGGGGCCTCATATCCCTCGGCGATGGAGGGTCTCGGCGACCCATTCGATGAAGACCCGCATGCGGGCCGAGACGTAACGATTGGGGGAGTAGACGACGTAGACCGGCACCTCCGGGCCTTGCCAGTCTTCAAAGAGCGGCACGAGCGCCCCGCTGGCCAGGTGTTCCTCAACGGCATAGGCCGCCAGCTGCACCACCCCCAGTCCGGACAGTCCTGCGGCGAGATAGGCGTTGCTGTCGTTGACGTCGAGTCGCCGCCGGCCCTGGATCTCCAGCGGTTGCCCGTCGCGCCAGAAGGTGAACGGAAAAATGCGGCCGGTGCGCGGGGAAAAGTAGCCCACGCACCAGTGCGGCTCCTGATCGAGATCTTCCGGGCGGTCGGGCCGTCCGTGGCGAGCGAGATAGGCCGGTGAAGCGCAGACGCGGAACCGGATCTGGCCCACGCGCCGGGCGACGAGGCCGGGATCCTCGACCTTGCCGACACGCAGCACGAGGTCCACGTTGTCCACCAGCAGGTCGATGGAGCGGTCGCTGACGCCCAGGGCCACTTCGATGTCGGGGTAACGCGCATGGAAGTCGTCCATGGCGGGAATGAGCACCTTGGAGCCGGTGAGGGTGGTGACGTCCACGCGCAGACGACCGCGGGGGCGGCTGTTGTCGTGCAGCATGCCCTGGTCGATGGCTTCAAGCTCGCTGAGCAGGGTGATGGTGCGCTCGTAGTAGGCCGCGCCGTCCTGGGTGACGGACACCTTGCGGGTGGTGCGGGTGAGCAGCTGCACGCGCAGGCGCGCTTCCAGGGCCTGGACGAGCCGGGTCAGACTTGCTTTGGGCAAGTCCATGGACTCCGCTGCCTTGGTAAAGCTGCCGGTCTCCACCACTCGGGCAAATGCCCGCATCTGCACAATCCGGTCCACGGTCACCCCAAATCAGCATCTGTGGTGAATTCTGGGTATATGGAATCGCGGACGCCATGGGGTATGCCCAGGGCAGGACGGATTTGAAGCGAGTTGGTCGTGCGCCCCCATAGGGGCCGAAAAAAAAATACCCCTCGGGAGACACCAATATCTCCAAAAGGGTATGGAGGCGGTCAGCGGCGGTGTGAGGAGGAGTCCGGAAACTCACCGCCACCGACCCATCCCCTTGTCAGAGCCCGGCACAGCCGCGGCGCCCCTCCAGCCACAGCCGTGGAACCGGCTCTGCCGGGCCACCGGCTGGCGCCCCTTGGGGGCAGGAGCGAAGCGACTGGGGGGCTTTATTTCCCTGCTACGGTGGTGGCGGGCACTTCGGCGCCGTAGCGCTTCACCAGGGTCGCGTAGTACGGGGAGCGGCGCAGCTCGGCATACTTGGCCTGAGCCTGTTCACGACGCGCCACGTCATACCCGTAAGACTCCGACTGCTCCACCGCCTGCAGACCCGATTCCCGATAGATCTGCAGATCCGCTAGCACTTCCGCACGGCTCACTTGGCTCGGCGTGTTCACCGGTTGCAGATGCGGGTTGTCATTCGCCATCGCCTGTCCGGAAATTGCGGCCACAGAAGCGAAAAGCACGGAAGCGATAATGTTCTTGCTGCTCATGATCATTCCTTTCAAATTCAGCCTCAGGGCATTTTGCGAAGGGGCTTTTGAGCGTTTCGACAAGCTCGGAATTGATTTGTCGATGGCGTAACGATAGAGGATAAGGGTTCACCCTTAAATCCATTCGCACGCAACACACCGTTGAATGATTTGGAACAATGGCCCGACACGCGCTCAGAGCGTCCGGCCTGCGATCAACGCGACGGCATGCGCACGGATGCTTCAGGATCGGGCGCAGTTTTGGCATGATGGGCGTTCCCCGCCCTCGCTTCGTCCGTTCATGCTCGGCACCCACGACCTCGGCCTCTTCATCCTCACCGGACTGCTCCTGAACGTGATGCCAGGGCCGGATTCGCTGTTGATCATGGCCCGCAGCGCCGCCCACGGATTCCGCGCCGGCTCCGCCGCCGCCCTGGGCATCGGCGCTGGCACCTGCGTCCACGTCCTGGCCGCTGCGCTGGGGTTGTCGGCGCTGCTGTCCGCCTCCGCCGCGGCTTTCACCGTGGTGAAGCTGCTGGGTGCCGCCTATCTGGTCTACCTGGGTCTGAGCATGCTGCTCAAGCGCCGGAACCGACCAGCTGCCACGGGCAGCGAGTCGTCACCGGCCGCAGCGGTTTCCCCACCGGTGGCGCCTGCCACTCCCCGCGCCATCTTCATGCAGGGGTTCCTCACGAACGTCCTGAATCCGAAGGTGGCGCTGTTCTTTCTCGCATTCGTCCCCCAGTTCATCAGCGCCGACGCGCCGAGCAAGGCGCTGGCCTTTATCTTCCTCGGCGCCATCTTCAACTTCAACGGCATGCTCTGGTGCCATCTGCTGGCCTGGATGGGCGCCGTCACCGGGGCGCAAGTCCGCAACCGTCGCTGGAGCGAGCCCCTCGCGCGCTGGCTCAACCGGGGTCTGGGCGCCCTGTTCCTGACCTTCGGTGTGCGATTGGCGTTGAGCGACGCGCGCTGAACCGCATCCGGTGCGCGCAGCGTTCATGACCCCTGGGTCGGCGTCATTCGCTGACAAACCGGGGGAGTAGGCTTGCCGCCATGAACAGTTCCCACACCTCCGCCGCAGCGTCTGCCGGCGCCCCGCCCGGCAAGATCCCCGGCCACTACACACCGCACGAGAAACGCGACCGCATCATGGCGATCGTCGGCGCGTCCTCCGGCAACCTGGTCGAGTGGTTCGACTTCTACGTCTACGCTTTCACCTCGATCTATTTCGCCCAGGCTTTTTTCCCCAAGGGCGATCCGGTGGTGCAGCAGCTCAACAGCGCCGCCGTGTTTGCATTGGGCTTCCTGATGCGTCCGGTCGGCGGCTGGCTCTTCGGCCGCATCGCTGACAAAAAGGGCCGCAAGACGGCGATGATGATTTCGGTGCTGATGATGTGCGGCGGCTCCCTGGCCATCGCGTTCATGCCCACCTACGGCAGCATCGGCATCATGGCGCCGGCCCTGCTGCTGCTGGCGCGGCTGTTCCAGGGCCTGTCGGTCGGCGGGGAATACGGCACCAGTGCCACCTACATGAGCGAAGTGGCGCTGCGCGGTCAGCGCGGCTTCTACGCTTCCTTCCAATACGTGACGCTGATTGGCGGCCAGTTGCTGGCCGTAGCGGTGGTCACTGTTCTGGAGCTGACCCTCACCGATGCGCAGTTGCATGACTGGGGCTGGCGCATTCCGTTCGTGGCCGGTGCGCTCACGGCGGTGGTGGCCTTCTATCTGCGCCGGTCGCTGAATGAGACCGCCAAGTCCGAGCAATTGCAGAGCAAGACGGCCGGCACCATGCGAGAGCTGTTCAAGCACCACACCAAGGCCTTCCTGATCGTGCTGGGCTTTACTGCGGGCGGCTCGCTGGCTTTCTACACCTACACCACCTACATGCAGAAGTATCTGGTGCTGAGCGTCGGCTTCGACAAGAAGGTGGCCAGCACGGTGATGCTGACGGCGCTCTTCTGCTACATGTGCATGCAGCCGCTGTTCGGTGCCCTGTCGGACCGCATCGGGCGACGCACTTCCATGTTGCTGTTCGGGCTGCTGGGCATGCTGGCCACCTGGCCGATCCTCACAGCGTTGAAGTCCGTGACCAGTCCTTATGCGGCATTCGGACTGATCATCGTGGCCATGGCCATCGTGAGTCTCTATACGTCGATCGGCGGGCTGATCAAGGCGGAGATGTTCCCGCCGCAGATCCGTGCGCTGGGCGTGGGGCTGTCCTACGCCATCGGCAATGCGATCTTCGGCGGCTCAGCCGAGGCCACTGCGCTCTATCTGAAGTCGGTGGACCACGAGAGCATGTTCTACATCTACGTGTCGGTGATGTGTGGCTTCGCTTTCCTCGTGTGCTGGCTCATGCCGGACTTGCGCAAGACCGGGTATCTGAACGACGAGCACTGACGGGTGTGATCAAGCCCCGCCGTCCCGCATACCCTGGTGATGGCTCATGAACAGACGGCCACGGAACCAGTCGTCCCAGCCGCCGGCCTTGAGCCGGTCGAGCACCGGGCCTTTGACTTCACTGAGGTCCAGCCGCCGACCCTGCCGGGCCAGCGCATCATGCAGATCCTTCAGCGCGCTCAGGCCGCTGAAATCGATGCTGTTCACCGGCGACATCTGCAGCAGCACCCGCCGGGTGCCGGGGTGCGTGTCCAGATGGGCCTGGACCACGTCGGCCAGGCTCCGGCCGTTGAGGAACAGCAGGCTCTCGTCAATGCGCAGGCCCAGCACCTCCGGATGCAGCTCCACCTGATAGCGCTCCACATTCCGATAGTGCTCGGTGCCCGGAATGCGGCCAATCAGGGCCACATGCGGTCGTGCGCTGCGCTTGAGCAGCAGCGCGATGGCGCCCATCACCCCCAGGCCCAGGGCCGCGGTGATGCTCACCCCCAGCACCAGCAGCGTCACCGCCGCCATCAGCAGCGCCTCGCCCCGGTCATATCGCCAGGCTTCCCGGTAAGGCTGCAGCGCCAGACCCGACAACACCGCCACGATGATGCTCGCCGCCAGCACTGGCTTGGGACACCAGGCCAGCACCGGTGACAGCGTCATCAAGGCCAGGCCCATCAAGGCCGCCACAAAGACGCCGGTCATCCGGGTTCGGCTGCCAGCGTCGCTCATCAACACACTCCGCGAGAAACTCGCGGCCGCCGGCATGCCGCCCGTCAAGGCCGCCGCCAGATTCGCCCCTGCCAGTCCCATCAGCTCCCGACGCGGATACACCCGCTGACCCACCCGCCGCGCCAGCGATTCAGCCACCGCCAGGCTGGAGACATACCCCAGCAGCGCAATCAAGGCCGCACCGGGCAGCAGCGCGGTCCACAAGTCCGGATCCAGGCGCGGCACCGTCAGATGCAGCGCCAGCGGCGGCAGCGTGCCGACCCGCGCCAGGCCCTGCGGATCGAGCGCCCACGCCGCCGCCACACCCGCCAGCAGCACGCCCAGCGGCGCCAGTCGCGCCGGCAACCCCTTGGGCAGCCGTCGCACCACCACCAGCGCCACCAGCGCCGTCAGGCCGAAGGCACTGCTCACCCAGCGCAGGTCGAAGCCGTGCTGCATGGCGGATGACCACAGCTCGGGCACAGTGGCGCCCGAAGCCGTCAGTCCCAGCAGCACCGGCAGCTGACTCGCAGCGATGGCCAACGTGGCGCCGGTCTCGAAGCCATGCAACACCGGCACCGACAGCAACGCCGCCAGAGCGTCCAGCCGCAGCAGCGCCGCAGCGCCCAGCAGCAGCCCCACTTCCGCTGCCAGCACCAGTGCCGCCTCGCTGGGGCTCACCCCGGCCGGCGCCAGTTGCAGGGTCTGCAGGATCATCAGCGCCAGCACCGCCACCGGTCCGACATTCAAAAACGGACTCGAGCCCAGCGCCGCATACATCAGCGGCGGCATCAGACTGGCATAGAGCCCCACCTGCGGCGGCAGCCCCGCGAGCATGGCGTAGGCCAGGCTCTGCGGAATCAGCAGCACGCTGACGACGATGGCCGCCACCAGGTCGTCCTTCAGGCAGGCCTGCAGATACGTCCGCACGCGGTGGCGCAGCGGATGGGCGGAGTCGTTCAGGCGCATGACGGCTGAGGCACGGCCTCTTCCGGTCCGAGCAGCGTCTGCAGCCGGACCAGTCCACGGCTGCAGGCCGCCTCGAAGTCAGTCTCGACCCGCGACAGCGCCTGCGCATCATCCGCCTGCACCGCCTCGATGCCATGCGCCCGGTTCCGACCCTGGGACTTGGCGGTGTAGAGCGCCATGTCCGCCCAGTTGACCGCCTGTTCCCAGTGCTGAGGCAGGTGGGCCGGGGCCAGCGGGAAATGGGCATAGCCGATGCTGGCCGTCACCCGCAGTTGACCGTCGGGGATCGGCACCGGCTGGCTGCCGACCCCTGCCAGGATGCGTTCCGCCAGATGCTGCAGCGCCGAGGGCGCCACGCTCGGCGCGAAGACCAGGAATTCCTCGCCGCCCCAACGCACCACCAGGTCATCGGACCGCACCGCTGCGCTGATCCGCCGAGAGATCTCGCGGATGACCATGTCGCCGGCTGCATGCCCGTGCCGGTCGTTGACCTGCTTGAAGTGATCGATGTCGATCATCAGCAGCGCCCCGTGGAAGGCATCTCCCGCCTCGCGCTCCATCACCGCCAGGAAATGCCGGCGGTTGGCCAGCTCGGTCAGCGGATCACGTTCACTCTGGGCGCGGAGCAGGCTCTGGTTGGCCTTGAGCCGCTTGTTGGTGTCCCGCACCCGCATCAGCATCACGCCCATCAGCACCACGGACATCCCCAGCAACACCGCCAGGCCCACGCCCACATACTGGGCCAGGCGCCGGTTGGTCAGCTCCTGGCTCTGCAGCGCCTGCTGGCGGCGCGCCAGCTCCAGATCGCGCTGGCGGGCTTCACTGTCGTATTTCTGGCCGAGCTGCCGCAGCGCCGACTCGCGCTTGCGCTGCGCCGTTTCCGCGCTGAGGGTGCGTTCTTCGTGATACAGCCGCAAGGCTTCACGCGGCTGATTGACCGCCGCATAGGCCTCGCCGAGCTCCCGCAACTGCAGGATGCGGCGCACTGCATCGTTGTCGCCGCGGGCCAGCTCGATCACCCGGTTGATCTCTCGCCGGGCCGCGTCGAACTGACGCAGCAGCACCAGCGAGACCGACAGGTTGTGCCGCAGCGTGCGCTCGAGTTTCTGGTCGCCAAACTCCTGCACCACCGGCAGCGCCTGACGCGCCAGCATCGCGGCGCGCGCCGGCTGATGGGTGTGCATGTAAGCGTCGGCGAGGCTGGCCTGCATGCTGGCCACTTCCCGCCGGGCCGTGGTGTGGGCCGCCAGGCGCAGGCCGTCTTCCAGCAGCGCCAGCTGGGCCTTGGTGTCATTGCGCAGCGCCGCCATGCTGGACTCGACGATGCGCATCCGTACCGTCGCACCCACATCGCCCTGGGCCAGCTGCAGCGCCTGGTTCATCCAATGCTGCGCCTGCGCGGGTTGGTCCATGTCCTGAGCATTGGTGGCCAGCTGGGACATCACGATCAGCGTGGCGTAGGTGTCCGCCGCCGATTGCGCCAGATCGAGCGCGCGCAGCAGCCGCACCTCGGCCGACGCCGGTTCACCCCGCGCGCCCTGCGCGCGCGCCACGATGCGCAGCGCGGTGTAGGTGCTGCGCCAGTCGCAGCGCGGTCCGATCTGCAAAGGCGCCGACTCCTGCGGACAGCCCGGCTCCAGCTGCGACAGGGCCTGCTGGGCCAACTCACCGGCCTTGACCGGTTGACCGGAGCGGTCCTGCACCTCCGCGCGCAGCAGCAGCGCCAGAGGACGTCCACCGTCGCGCTGCTCCAGCTGGTCGGCCCAGCGACGCGCTTCCTCCATGTCGCCGGCAATGGCCTGCACCCGGCCGATGGTGTAGTCGATGCGCAGCAGATGGTCAGGATGACCGGCCTCGGCGCGGCTGTTGCGCAGGGTCTGCAGCGCCTTCAGCGCTTCATGGGGCTCGTTGTAGCCGGTGCGCTCCCATTGGGCGAGTTCGGTGTCGAGCTGGCGCTCACCGGATTCATGCGCCCAGGCCGAGGGGGCGATGGCGAGCCCCACGCCGAGCCCGAGCCCGAGGGCGACTTCCGCCGTGAGCAGCAGGGCGGCACCTGCCCGGCGCAGGGCATCGGCCACGGAGCGCAGGCGTCGCGCCGTGAACCGCAGCGGTCCCCGTCCCGCCCCGGTCATGTGCGTTCCTCCATCTGAGGACCCAGCAGGCTGATCAGATCCACCTGCCCCTGATGCCAGGCCGATTCCATCCGGCCCGCCAGGGCAAGCAGTTCCTCGCGAGTGGTCGCCTTGATGGCGGCGACGCCATAGGCCTTGTTGCGGCCATGCGCCTTGCTCATGTACATGACGGTGTCGGCCATGTCCACCGCACGCTCCCATTCCAGCGTGAGCCCGGACGGTGCCATCGGGAAGCTGGCAAAGCCGATGGAGGCGCTGACCGGGATGGACAGCGGCCCGTGGTCCACCGGCAGCCCGCCGAGCTGGTCGAGCAGGCGCTGGGCCAGCAGTCGTGCGTCCTCGGTGTTTTCCGAGCGCACAAGGATGAGGAACTCCTCCCCGCCCCAGCGCACCACCAGGTCCTGCTCACGCAGCACGCTGCGCAGCCGCCGGGCCACCTCCACCAGCACCGAGTCGCCGGCGGCATGGCCCCATTGATCATTGATGCGCTTGAAGTGGTCGATGTCGATCAGGAACAGGCTGCCGCGCAGCCCCTGCTGTGCATCACACCAGGCCTGCACATCCTTCTGGAAGTGCCGGCGATTGGCCAGGCCCGTCAGCGGGTCCCGCTCGCTCTGCACCCGCAGCGATTCGTTGGTCTGCGCCAGCGCGGCATTGGTCCGCCGCACCCGGCGATAGGCCGCCGCCAGCAAGGCGCCGGACAGCAGCACGCCCACGCCCACCTCGGCCCACAGCTTCAGCTGCAGGTCCCGATTGCGGATCTGCTCGGCCTTGAGACTGTTGTCCTGATTCAGCAGGCGGATCTCCCGCTGCCGCTGCTGGTCTTCGAACCGCGCCTGCGCTTCCAGCATCGCCTTGCGGGTCTCGTCCCGCAGGACCGCATCAAACAGCTGACGCGAGCGGTGGTAGGCATCCACCGCCCCTGCGATATCGTCCGCCTTCTCCAGATAGCGGCCCAGCTCCAGCCAGGAGTCGGCGGTGTAGCTGCTCGCCTCGCGCTGTGCATCCACGGTGATGGCCTGCATCACATCGCGTTTGCCTTCTTCCAGTCGCCGCAGGCCGATCTTGGCCAGACCCATGTTCTGACGGGCCAGGATTTCGGTATGGATGTCGTGCAGCTGGAGCGCCAGCACGTTGGCGCGCTGGGACAGGTCCAGCGCGCGGGAATAGTTTTCCTGGCGCAGCTCGAAGTCCGCCAGGTTGCCCAGCGCCAGCGCTTCGAGATAGCGGGAGCGCGCCTCCTGCGCATACCGCAGCGCCTGTTCGCCGCCCAGCTTGTTCAGGGAGGTGTCGGCGTCCTGCGAATGCACGATCGCCAGCATCGTGTAGACGTTGTAGAGAAGAACCGGGTCCGGATCGAGCTGGGCTGCGGTCATGGCCTCATCGAGGATCTGCTTGGCATGGTCCACCTGCTGCGCCCGGAAATACGAGAAGGCGAGGGTGACCTGGGCCGTGGCGGCGCGCCAGGTCGAGCCCATGGCGCGCGCCTGTTCGATCGCCTTGCCGACGCTGTCCACCGAGGCGTCCACCTCCCCGTAGTCGCTTTGCAGATACCCCCGCAGCAGCGTGGCGCGATACAGCATGCGCGGCTCGGCCGTGGTGACATCGAGTTCTCCCAGCCCCGCCAGTACCCGGATGCCGGCGCCGAGCTGACCGTTGTTCTTCAGCCATTGGGCTTTGGCCAGCATCAGCGCCAGGGGCACCTGCGCCCGCAGCGGCGAACTGTCGGGCCAGGTCTTCAGCGTCTCGATCGCGGCCTCATGACCGGTGCGGTCCCGGATCTGGGCCAGCAGCGCCGCCCGCTGACTGACTGCCTCCATCCGCTCGGCGCTGCCAGCGGGCAGCCGCGCTTCCAGGGCCAGCAGCTGCTGGACATGCTCCTGCGGCTGCGCCGCACCGATGCGCTCCTGCTGCTCCAGCTCCAGCGCCATCGCCCGGTCCTGGGCGGCGGGCGCCTCCGGGCCGGGCCCGACCGCGGGGTCGCGCGCTGGACAACCGGTCAGCAGGGACGCCGAACCCAGCACCACCGCCGCTACGCAGTGCCCCCACAGGCCGCTCCGATGGCGCCCCGACGCAGCGTCGTTCGACGCCAGCCGACCTTCACGCGCACCCCGGAAACGGGCGCACGCGAGCGCCTGCAGGGCCGATGCGTGGGGGGCTCGTGAACTCCGGAACATGTGCTTCGTGGCGGTGGGGCGGCGGGTGGCTGCTGGAATGGCGACGTTGTACGTGTTGTTACCGGTTGTCCTGACGGCGATCGTCGAGCAATCGTGTACTACTGCGCGAGGACGGAGGATAAGGCGTGCCGGCCCATCCGAGCGACCATCGCGCAGATCGGGCGTTCAGCGCCCGGATCGCTTCAGCACCGCATGCAGCAGGATGGCGCCGAAGGTCGCGGTACCAATGCCGCCCAGGGACATGCCGCCCAGGGACATGCCGCCCAGATGGAGCGTGTAGTCGCCAGTGCCGATCACCAGCGTGATGGCAGCCACCATCAGGTTGCGCGGATCCTTGAAATCAACCTGATGCTCCACCCAGATGCGGGCACCGGCCACGGCGATCAAGCCGAACACCACGATGCTCACCCCGCCCATCACCGCCAGCGGAATCGCCTGGATCAGCGCGCCGAACTTGGGCGAGAAGCCCAGCAGCAGCGCCATCAGCGCGGCGACCACGAAAACGGCCGTCGAGTAGATGCGGGTGGCGGCCATCACGCCGATGTTCTCGGCATAGGTGGTGACGCCGGTCCCGCCGGAGGCGCCGCTGATCATCGTGGCCACGCCGTCGCCGACAAACGCCCGCCCGAGGTAGGGCGTCATGTCCCGGCCGGTCATGGCGCTCACCGCCTTGAGATGGCCCAGGTTCTCTGCCACCAGGATCAAGGCCACCGGCACGATCATCAGGATGGCCTGCTGGTCAAAACGCGGTGCGGTGAAGGTAGGCAGGCCCAGCCAGGCGGCGGCCTGCACGCCGCTCAGGTCGATCGGCTTGCCCAGGCCCAGGCCGTTGGTGAGCAGGGCATAGAGCAGACTGGCGGCGATCAGGCCGGCCAGGATCAGCAGCCGGCGCACCATGCCGCGCCCATGCACGGCCACCAGGGCCACGCAGACGAAGGTCAGGCCCTGCATCCACGCGTCAAAGTGGGTCGGCGCCATGTTCTTGATGGGGACCGCCGCCAGATTCAGCCCGATCACCGCCACCACCGCGCCGGTCACCACGGGCGGCATCAGCTTCTCGACCCAGCCGCCGCCGACGGCCGCCACCACCAGGCCGATCACCGTGTAGACCAGCCCGCAGATGACGATACCGCCGAGCGCCGCTGGCAAATTGGGATTGGGGCCGCTGCCGCCGTAGCCGGTGGCGGCGATCACCACGCCGATGAAGGCAAAGCTCGATCCCAGGTAGCTGGGCACCCGGCCGCCGGTGATGAAGAAAAACAGCAGGGTACCGACGCCGCTCATCAGCACGGCCACGTTCGGGTCGAAGCCCATCAGCAACGGGGCCAGCACCGTCGCGCCAAACATCGCGATCACATGCTGAAGCCCCAGGGCGACCGTCTGCGGCCAGGACAGTCGCTCATCCGGCGCCACCGCCGTCTCGGGGCCGGCCGCCACAGCGCGCCAGCGCATCAACCCACTCATGTGCTTCTCTACCTCAGTGAAAACAGTCACCGAGTGTAGTGAGGCTGGCCGCGGGCGCTCTCGGGGCATGCCCGAAAGCGACCCGCAACCGGCATCAGGCCACGGCGGCTGCCGTATCCCGTCCGGTGTAGCCGCGTGGTACCGCGCCCAGCAGGTCCTGGGTGTATTTCATCTTGGGCGCCGCCAGCAGCGCCCGCGCATCGGCCTGCTCCACCACCGCGCCGTGCTGCATCACCAGCACTTCGTCCGAAATGAACTTCACCACCGCCAGGTCATGGCTGATGAAGATATAGCTCAGGCCGAATTCGTCCTGCAGGTCCTTGAGCAGGTTGAGCACCTGCGCCTGCACCGACACATCCAGCGCGGACACCGCCTCATCCAGCACCAGCACCTCCGGGCGAAGCGTCAGGCACCGCGCGATGGCGATCCGCTGGCGCTGGCCGCCGGAGAATTCGTGCGGATACTTGTGCAGCGCCGTTTCATCCAGCCCCACCCGCAGCAGAAGCGCGCTGGCCGTGGCCAGGCGCTCTTCATGCGAGGCGCCGATGCCGTGGATCTCCATCGGCTCCAGCAGGGTCTGCGAAATGGTGAAGCGCGGATTCAGCGAGGCATAGGGATTCTGGAACACCACCTGGATGCGGCGGCGCATCTTCTGCCAATCGGTGCCCGACATCTTCAGCAGGTCGCGCCCTTCAAACAGCACTTCGCCGCCAGTGGGTTCATGCAGGCGCAGCAGCGTCAGACCCATGGTCGTCTTGCCGGAGCCCGACTCGCCCACCACGCCCAGGGTGTGACCCTTGCGCAGCTGGAAGTCCACGCCCTTGACCGCCTGGAACTCCTGCTTGCTGAAGAGGCCCGACTTGAAGAAGAAGCTCTTGCGCAGGCCACGCGCTTCCAGAATGACCGGTGCGTTCGGATCCTTGGTCTTGCCACCGCCCTGGGCCTGACGGCCGGCGATGTGATCGTCGATCAACATCAGGCGGGCCGGGTTCTCCGTCAGCGACGGCCGGCAGGCCAGCAGAGCCTTGGTATAGGCATCCTGTGGTGCATGGAAGATCTGCGCCACCGGCGCCTGCTCGCGCACTTCGCCATGGCGCATCACCACCACATGGTCGGCGATCTCGCCCACCACGCCCAGGTCGTGGGAGATGAACAGCATGCTCATCCGGTGCTTGTCCTTCAGCCGGGCCAGCAGCTCCATCACCTGCCGCTGGATGGTCACGTCCAGCGCGGTTGTCGGTTCGTCGGCGATCAGCAGCTTGGGATTGCACGCCAGGGCCACCGCAATCATCACCCGCTGCTGCTGGCCGCCGGACATCTCGTGCGGATAGCTGCGCAGGCGCCGTTTCGGGTCGGGGATGCCGACTTCGTTGAGCAGCTCTTCCGCCCGCACCAACGCCTGACGACGGGACATGCCCAGATGCTTCATCAGCGGTTCCATGATCTGGTCCGCCACGGTGAACACCGGGTTGAGCGAACTCATCGGATCCTGGAACACGCAGGCAATCTCGCGGCCGCGCACCGCCTGCAGCTGGCGCAGGCTGGTCTTGAGCAGGTCCCGCCCCTGGAAGAGGATCTGCCCGCTGCGCTCGGCATTCTCCGGCAGCAGGTTCAGGATGGACATGGCGGTGACGCTCTTGCCCGACCCCGATTCCCCCACCAGCGCCACGGTGCTGTTTTCCGGGATGTCGAAGCTCACGCCCTTCACTGCCAGTGCCCGCTGCACCACGCCATCGACCTTGCCGACGCGGAAGGCCACTTTCAAGTCCTGAATACTCAGCAACATTGTTTCTCTCCAGGCTTCAGCGCAGCTTCGGGTCGAGCGCATCACGCAGCGCATCGGTGAACAGCGAGAAGGCGGTCACAAACACCGCCATGAACACCGTCACCACCGCCAGCTGCCACCAGTAGCCGAGGATCAGCTCGTTCTGGGCTTCGGACAGCATCGTGCCCCAGGAGACCTGATCGACGCTCACGCCCAGGCCCAGGTAGGACAGGATCACTTCGCTCTTGATGAAGGACACCACATGCAGCGAGAGCTGCACCAGGGCCACATGGGAGACGTTGGGCAGGATGTGCTTGAACATGCGCGAGGTGCGGCTGGCGCCGATGGCCTCGGCCGAGCGCACATATTCCCGCACCGAGTGCTTGATGAACTCGGCACGCACCAGGCGGTAGATGCCGGTCCAGCCGGCCAGGCCCAGGATCATCACCACCGGCAGCACGCCGCGGCCGAACACCACCGCGAAGGCGAAGATCAGCAGGATGTTGGGCATGGCGGTGAAGACGTTGTAGACCCACTCCAGGAAGTCGCCGACCTTGCCGCCGTAGAAGCCGGACAAGGCGCCCAGCACCGTGCCGATCAGCGTGGCGACCACGGCGGCGAGCACGCCGACCATGATCGAGATCTCTGCACCCTTGATGGCCTTGGCCAGCACGTCGCGGCCGAGCCGGTCCGCACCGAAGGGCAGGGTCTGCGCACGCGGCGATTCATCGGTCTTGTACTGCTTCGCCCGCTCGGCCCATTCGCCGTATTTCGGGGCGAGCGGGTCGATGTCGCTCAGATCCACATTCGGGCCCTTGGCGGTGGCCACCGCGGCAGTGGTTTCGGCGGCGCCAGGTCCCATGAAGGTGGGCGGGGCGTTGGGCACGCCGGTTTCCTTCTGCCAGTCGCCGGCCACCAGGCCCAGGCCTGCGGCCAGGACCAGCAGCAGCGCCAAGGCCACGATGACCAGGGCCGTCATGCCGACCTTGTCGGCCCGCATGCGGCGCCAGGAAGCGGCCCACACCCCTTGGGATTTCCGTGCCGGCGGGCTGCTGGTGCCGGCGGATGTCATCACACTGCTCATGCTGCGGTCTCCGTCCGTTGCGCCGTCACTTCAACACCACCCGCGGGTCGACCCACTTGTAGAGCAGGTCGGTGACCAGGTTGACCACCATGGTCATGGCCGCGATGTAGATCGCAAAGGCCTGGATGACCGGATAGTCGCTGCGGTTGACCGCCAGCAGGATCTCGCGGCCCAGGCCCGGAATCGAGAAGAACACTTCCAGCAGGAAGGAGCCCACGAACAGGCTGGGCAGCGCGACGGAGATGTTGGTCAGGATGGGTATCAGCGCATTGCGCAGCACATGCTTGAGCAGGATGGTGCGCTCGGTGAGGCCCTTGGCCCGCGCGGTGCGCACGTACTCATGGCCAATCTCGTCCAGGAAGAAGGTGCGGTAGAGCCGCGTGTAGGGCGACAGGGCCACCGCCACCGCCACGAACACCGGCAGCGGCGCATAGGTGGTGAGGTTGGTCCAGAGGCTGTCACTCCACCCCTGCACCGGGAACCAGCCGAGCTGGAAGGCAAAGACGTACTGGAAGACGATCACATACACCAGTAGCGAGATCGACACCGCGATGGTGGTGCCCATCATCACCACCCGGTCCACCGCACGGCCGCGCAGGTAAGCCACGATCAGCGCGAAGGGCACTGGCAGCAGCACCTCCAGCAGCAGAATCGGGATCATCACCGTCAGCGTGGCGGGCAAGCGCGTGGCGAAGAGATGGGCCACCGATTCATTCGTCGCCCAGCTCTTGCCCCAGTCGAAGGTCACGATCTGCTGGAGGAAGATCAGCAGCTGCTCATACAGCGGCTTGTTCAGCCCGAGCTGCTCGCGGATGGCCTGGATCTGATCAGCACTGGCATTGAGGCCGCCCAGCACTTCGGCAGGATCGCCGCCAAACCATTTGAAGAGGAAGAACACCAGCAGCACGACCCCCAGCAGCGTGGGGATCATTTGCCACAGGCGCCTGATCAGATAAGCCGCCATTGCTGGGGGACTCCATTCAAGCGACGCCACGGGGCGACAGAAAAAGCAAAACCCCGGACGCTTGTGACGGCCAGGGCCCTTCAGAACCAAATCACGCGCGAGTCTATGACAGCGCTCCAGGCACCCGCACCGGCATTTGCCCTGAATGCATCGGAGAAAACTGGGTCTGCACTTCGGTTGTTCCTGCAGTTGGGGCGTCCTGCGCCCTGGCGGGTGGCACGGGCGGGAAGCCGCATCGCGCTTGAGGGTTGTTGGCATGGTCAAGGGCGGTGCGCGCCCCTAGACTGCGCGTTTTATCGCGCGGGGTCACGAGCCCGGTGCGGCCGATTTTGAGGATGGTGTTTCGATGCGACGTTTGATGGCCTCGACCCGAGGCCTGGCCACGGCCCTGCTGTTTGGTGTCTCTTCCTGTTTCGTGCCCTGCTTCGCACAGGGCGTGGGTGCCTCCGCCCCTGCGTCTGCCCCTGCGTCCTCCGCTGTTGCGGTCGGGGCTTCGGCGGCGGTGCCCGCAGGCCCTGAGAAGGTGCTGCGCGTGGCCTATCGTCAGGCCGAGACCGGCTTTGATCCGGCCTATGTGACTGACCTCTATTCGCGCAACATCCTGGCCAACATCTTCGACACACCGCTGCGCTTCAGCTATCTGAAGCGGCCCTATCAGCTCGAGCCGTCCGTCACCGACGGGCTGCCGGAGGTGCTGGACAACGCCACCCGCTTCGTCTTCAAGTTCAAGCCCGGCATCTACTTCGCGGACGATCCGGTGTTCAAGGGCAAGAAGCGCGAGCTGACCGGCGCCGATCTCATCTATTCCATCAAGCGTCACTACGACCCGCAGGTCAAGAGTGGCCACCTCTATCGCCTGCAGGGCGCGGGCATCCTCGGTCTGGATGAAGTGCGCAATGCCGCGCTCAAGGGCGGCAAGCCCTTCGACTACGACCGCCCGGTGGACGGCCTGCGTCTGCTGGACAAATACACCGTCGAGATTCGCGTGCGCAACAGCGACCCGCGCTTCACCTACAACTTCGCCGACCCGATGCTGAGCCTCGTCGCCCGCGAGGTGGTCGAAGCGTATGCCGGCCATGTGGGGGAGCATCCGGTGGGCACCAATGCCTATCTGCTGTCGCAGTGGCGTCGCTCCTCGCTGATCGTGCTGACCCGCAATCCCAATTTCCGCGAGGTCTACTATCGCGAAACGGTGCCGGCACACCGGCCGGATCTGGCCGAGGATGTGAAGCAGCTGCAGGGCCGTCGCCTGCCGATGATCGACCGTGTGGAAGTGTCCATCATTGAAGAGAGCCAGCCGCGCTGGCTGTCCTACCTGCGCCGTGAGTTCGACCTGCTGGACGACCTGCCCAATGAATTCGCACCGGTCGCCATTCCGCAGAACAAGCTGGCGCCCAACCTGGCCAAGCAGGGTCAGCGCGCCGTCCGCTACGAGCGGGCGGACATCAGCATGAGCTACTTCAACATGGAAGATCCGGTGGTGGGGGGCTACACCGCCGACAAGATCGCGCTGCGCCGTGCCATTGGCCTGGCGATCAATCTGGATGAGCAGGTCCGCCTGCCCCGCCGCGGCCAGGCCAAGCCGGCCCAGGGGATCATCTCGCCGGGGGTGTTTGGCTACGACCCGCAGTTGAAGTCCGAGATGGGCGAGTTCGACCGGGCCCGCGCCAAGGCGTTGCTCGACCTGTATGGCTATGTCGACAAGGACGGCGACGGCTGGCGCGACCTGCCCGATGGCAGCCCGCTGACCATCGAATACACCACCGAGCCGGATGCTCAGAAGCGCCAGCTGGCCGAGCTCTGGCAGAAGAACATGACGGCCATCAACGTGCGCATCCGCTTCAAGATCGGCAAGTGGCCGGAGAACCTGAAAGCTGCGAACGCGGGCCGGCTGCAGATGTGGGGCCTGGGCTGGAGCGCCGACGTGCCGGATGGTGAGAACTTCCTGGGTCTGGCCTACGGGCCGAGCAAGGGTCAATCCAACAAGTCGCGTTTTGACCTGCCGGAATACAACCGCCTGTACGACCAGCAGCATTCCATGCCGGACGGTCCGGAGCGCCTGGCGATCATGCAGAAGATGCAGCGCATGGCGGTGGCCTACATGCCGTTCAAGGCGGAGACCCACCGGGTCTTCACCGACATCACGCAGCCGTGGGTGATCGGCTACGACAAGAACCTCTATCAGCGCGACTTCTGGGCTTATGTCGATATCGATACCGATGTGCTGCGCAAGTCGCAGTCCCACTGATCCCCATCTCCCTTCAAACGCCCGCTCCAGCCGACGTCGCTGGGCGCGGGCCGCCGCAGTGCCCATGCTGCTGGCGGCGCTGCTGGCCGGCCCGGTCGCCAGCCTGACGGCGCTGGCGCAGGCGTCCCAGGCCGACGGCAGCCCGCCCAAGGTGCTGCGTTTTGCGCTGCGGGTGGCCGAGACCGGGTTCGATCCGGCCAAGGTCAGCGATCTCTACTCCCGCATGATCACGCCCCACATCTTCGAGGGGCTCTACACCTACGATCACCTCGCCCGGCCCGCCCGCATGAAGCCGCTCACGGCCGCGGCGATGCCGGAAGTCAGCGATGACTTCCGCGTCTGGACGGTGCGCATCCGGCCCGGCATCTACTTCGCCGACGATCCTGCCTTCAAAGGCCGCCCACGTGAGCTGACGGCGCAGGACTATGTCTATTCGATCAAGCGCTTCGCCGACCCGGCGGTGATGTCGCCCAGCTGGGGTGAGATCGAAGAGCTGGGCTTGATCGGCTTGAACGACTACCGGACGCAGGTGCGCAAGCGCGGCATTGCGTTTGACTACGACAAACCCATTGAAGGCCTGAAGGCGCTGGACCGCTACACCTTGCAGTTCAAGGTGGCGGAGACCCGTCCGCGGCTGATGGAGAATTTCGCGCAAAGCGACCTGTATGGCGCGGTGGCGCGGGAAGTGATTGAGGCCTATCCCGGCCAGTCCGCCGCGCATCCGGTGGGCACGGGGCCGTTCATGCTGACCCAGTGGCGGCGCAGCTCCCGCATGGTGCTGGAGCGCAATCCCGTTTACCGGCCGCGTTTCTACGATCAGGAAGTGCAGCCGGCACCGGAGGACGCCGAGGGCCAGGCCCTGGCGGCTCGCTTCAAGGGTCGCCGTCTGCCGATGATTGATCGCGTCGAGATCAATGTGATCGAGGAGAACCAGCCGCGCTGGCTGTCCTTCCTCAGCGGCGAGTTCAACTTCATTGAACGTGTGCCCGAGGATTACATCAGCCAGGCGCTGCCCAACGGTCATCTGGCCCCGAATCTGGCGAAGCAGGGCATGAAGGCCTATCGCGTCTCGGCGACCGATGTGCTGTTCACCGCCTTCAACATGGAAGACGCGGTGGTGGGCGGCTACACGCCGGACAAGGTCGCCCTGCGCCGCGCCATTGGCCTGGCCATGGATGTGGACCGCGAACTGCGGGTGGCCCGCCGCGGCCAGGGCTATGTGGCGCAGTCGCTTTACCTGCCCAATACCAGCGGCTTCGATCCCGCCTTCAAGAGCGAGGTGGGGGACTTTGATCCCGCCCGCGCCAAGGCCTTGCTGGATCTCTACGGCTATGTGGACAAGGACGGCGACGGCTGGCGCGATCAGCCGGACGGCCGCCCGCTGGTGCTGGAAAGCCTCACCACGCCGGAGCTGTTCCAGCGCCAGATCGATGAGATCTATCAGAAGAATCTGGCAGCCGTCGGTCTGAAGCTGGTCTTCAAGACCGGCAAGTGGCCGGAGAACCTCAAGGCGATGCGGGCGGGTCGGTATTCCATCTGGTCGCTGGCGACGTCGGGCTCCAAGCCCGATGGACAGGACTCTCTGGCGCGGATGTACTCGGGTCAGATCAACGGTCAGAACTACGCACGTTTCTCATTGCCGGCCCTGGACAAGCTGTATGACGAGGCCAGCCATCTGCCGGATGGCCCGGAACGCGAGGCGGTGTTTCTGCAGACCAAACGCATCGCTGCGGCCTACATGCCCTACAAATATCGGGCGCACCGCTACATCACCGACATCACACGGCCGGAAGTGGTCGGCTACCGGCGCGCGCCCTTCTGGCAGAACTGGTGGGAGTATGTGGACATTGATCCGAACTGATCGGCTGCGTGGTCCCGCCGGTCTCAAGCCGGTCAGCGCCATCCTTCTGCGGGCTGCCGCTGCGGTCGGGGCGGCGCTGGTCGCCTTGGGCGCGATGGCAGCATCCTCGACCTCCGAGGGGAAGACATCGGACGCGGCGCCTGCTGCTGCATCTGTCGCTGCCCCTGCCCCTGTGGAGGCGCGCGAAAAGGTGCTCCGCTACGCCTTCCTCGTGGCGGAAAGCACTTTCGATCCGGCTCAGATCAGCGATCTCTATTCGCGCACGGTGACGGCGCACATCTTCGAATCGCTCTACAACTACGACTATCTTGCGCGGCCTTACCTGCTCAAGCCCAACACAGCCGCTGCCATGCCCGAGGTGTCGGACAACTTCCGCACCTGGACCATCCGCCTGCAGCCCGGCATCTATTTTTCGGACGACCCCGCCTTCAAGGGTCGGCGCCGTGAACTGACCGCCCAGGACTACGTCTACAGTCTCAAGCGCTTCTTCGACCCGGCGGTGAAGTCGCCGCTGTATTCCAGCTTCCGTCAGGAAGGCATCCAGGGACTGGAGGCGCTGCGCGAAGACGCGCTCAAGCGCAAGCAGCCGTTCAATTACGACAAACCGGTGGAGGGCGTGAAAGCGCTGGACCGCTACACGCTGCAGTTCAACCTCGAATCCCCACGGCCGCGCTTTCTCTACAACCTGGCCGGCGGCGACACCTACGGCGCCATGGCGCGTGAAGTGGTGGAGCGATATGGCGCCAGCGTCGGTGAACATCCGGTGGGCACCGGCCCCTTCAAGCTGGAGAAATGGCGGCGCAGTTCCTTCATCCGTCTGGTGCGCAACCCGCAGTTCCGTGAGGTGCTGTATGACGTGCAGCCGAATGCCGACGATGCCGAAGGGCAGGCGCTCAAGGCCCGCTTCCAGGGCCGCCGGCTGCCGCTGGTGGATGCGGTGGAGATCAGCATCATCGAAGAAGGCCAGCCGCGCTGGTTGTCCTTCCTCAACCGCGAATTCGACCTGATGTACACGTTGCCGGAGGAATACGCGGATGTCGCGTTGCCCCACGGCAAGCTGGCGCCCAACCTGGCCAGACAGGGCATGCATCTGCACCGGGTGCTGGCGAGCGATCGCTACCTCTTCTACTTCAACATGGAAGATCCGGTGGTGGGCGGCTACACGCCGGAGAAGGTGGCGTTGCGCCGGGCCATTGCGCTGGCAACGGATGTGCAGGCCGAGATCGCCATTGCCCGCAAGGGGCAGGCGATTCCGGCGCAGTCGGTGGTCAGTCCGATGAGCTGGGGGTATGACGAGCAATACCGCTCGGAGAATGGCGAGACGGACCTGGCCCGTGCCCGCGCGCTGCTCGATGTCTATGGCTATGTGGACAAGGATGGCGACGGCTGGCGCGACCTGCCGGATGGAAGCCCGCTGGTGCTGGAGGTGGCCTCCACGCCGGACTCGCGTTCCAAGCCCTATGACGAGCTCTGGAAGCGCGACATGGACCGGCTGGGCATCCGCTTGAAGATTCGCCTGGCGCGGTGGCCGGAGAACCTGAAGTCCGCACGTGCGGGGCAACTGCAGATCTGGCAGCTGGGCTTCAACAATTCGACGCCGGATGCGCAGCTGGGCATGGAGCTGCTGTACGGGCCGGCCTCGGGCGGCCAGAACCTCGGCCGCTTCAAGCTGGACCGCTTTGACGAGCTGTATCGCGAGATGCTGGTGCTGCCGGACGGCCCGGAGCGGCTGGCGCGACTGCGGGAAGTGCAGCGACTGACGACGGCCTACATGCCGCAGAAGTACCGGGTCCACCGCATGGTGATCGACATCACCCAACCTTGGGTGCTGGGCTATCGCCGGCCGTTCTTCAACCAGCTGTTCTGGCCATACGTCGACATCGAGACGGAGAAGCAGCCGAAGTTTTGAAGGGGCCGAATCGGTCAACATTCGGCGCCGCTTTGTTGACGAAAGTTGACATCGCCCCTACAGTGGTCGGCCTATGCTGAACTTCAATCTCGTCCAGCAGGTCATGACATCGCGTGGCCTGAACCAGGCGGCGCTGGCGCAAGCCTGCGGCGTCAGCCGCGAAGCCGTGTCGAAGTGGTTTGCAGGAGAGTCTCTACCTCGACCGGCGAAGCTCAGAGCGTTGGCCGATACGCTGGGGGTGGACGTGGGGGCCCTTCAGACGCCCGCGGCGCCGACCCCGGTCATCGCATATCGGACGCACCTGCGCGAGCCGCTGACCGAGAAGTCGCGCGCAGCAGCGGTCGAAATGGCGCATCACTTTCGCCAGTTGCAGCCGTTCATGGCGCCGGGGCTGTTCACAGCGCGTGTGCTCCAGGACCCGCGAGATGACGAAGGCTTCGTGCGGGAAGTGGTCGCCGGGGTGCGTGCTTCCCTTCAACTGGTGGACGATCAGTCCCCGAGTTGGCACCAACTGATCGGGCAGCTCCAACAGGCCGGCGCTCAAATGGTGCCGGTGCTATGGGGACGCGAGAAGGTCGGGCATGAGAATGCGTTGACCGTGCATCTGCCGGAGGGGCGTCACACGTGGGTCGTGATGAGCCTCTCGGCGTGTGCAGACGACTTCAAGTATTGGCTTGCGCATGAACTGGGGCATTGCCTGTCACTGCACCGTTTGAATGGAGACGATGGGGAACGGTTCGCCGAGCGTTTTGCCCAGCTGCTGGTCTTCCCGGACACCTTGGCGGACGTGTGGCTGAACCGTCTGCGAGAGGCGTCCGACCCGCTTGCGGCGGCACGGGATGGCGCCAGCCAGCATGGCGTGTCGGTGGTCACCGTGTTGAAGTCGGTGGACCGTCTCGCATTGGCACGTGGGGAAAAGCAGACCGGCCTTGCCACGGACGCGTTTTATGAGGCCTGGGCCGAGGAGCGCGTGAAGCAAGCCACCGTTGCCTTTCAACTGTTCGGGACCGACGCCCCCACTGTTGATCGGTTCGTCGAGATCTCTGAAGCGTTCTTCCAGACCTCGGTGTTCGCTGGCATCTCGCGGCTGCAGCGTGCTGAAGGCGGGCACTCCCCAGCGTTCGTGCGTGGATTGCTCAACATCGATCTGCCACAGGCGCTGGAGCTTTCGACGTATCTCAGCCAACGTCAGCGCTGAGCATCGGGCGGATCGCTGGCAAACAGTCGTCGGAACTGAGCTTGCCAGCCCTTTGGGAGTCGCTCTGAGTTCTGCAACCACAGCCGGACGGTGGCGCGCACCGTAGTTGCATCCAAGGCGCCTTCCTCGACGAACAGCTTCAAGAGATCAAGGCTCGTGAACAGCCGACTGCGACGGCAACGGCTTTGGCATCGGCATGAGACAACTGGCGCAGGCTCTCCAAACCGCGGGTTTGGCATATCCGTTCGAGAAAGTCATCGCCTTCTCTGCGGTAGTAGAGCGCGTCGTCCTCATACCGCTGATCTTCGTCCGGCGTGAGCGTCACGATGGCAGTAGACAGATCCTTCTGTACGTCGCTCGAGCCCAGCCACGGGTGCCTGAGCGTGAGGCCTGACCGTTGACGTGTCTCCTCCGCAAGTTCGCGCAGGGTCACCAGACGATGACCCATGGCCGTACTGCCAAGCAGCGGGCGCAGCGGAGAGAAGTACAAGCGAACGAAGCAGTTGGTGTCCACGACCACGATGCGTCGGGGCGACTCGGTACACGCCTGTGATGTGTCGGGGAGTGGGTCGGGGTTCTCTCTCATGGGGACGGGGCATCGCAGCGGAAGGCGGAAAAGTCTAGTGATGCCCCGGTGAATGCCACCTCGCTTCCCGCAAACTTGGGCCCGGTCACCGGATGACACCCTTGCACGCGGTTCGGAGGCGCGCCAGGGCTACACTGCCCGCCATGTCCTTCCCTCCTGCAACGCGACGGACCGCATCAGGTCCGATGACTTCGCCGTGCCATCGCGTCGCCGCTGCGGCCCGGCGCACGGTGGGCATCCCTGCGGCGCAGCGCTGCATGTCGGCCTGATGTTCGGCTTCTTTCGCATTTCCTTCCGCCAGGTCCTGCTGATCGGCTTTCTGCTGATCGCCGGCTTGCTGTCGGCCGCATCGCTGGGCGCCTTGCTCACACTGGAACGCCTCACCGTGCAGGGCCGCGAAGCGGTGCTGCGCGCCGCCCGCATGGGCACGGAAGTGCAGCAGCTTGCCGAGCGCAGCATCAGCATGGAGCGCGCCGCGCGTCAGTACCTCGTGCTGGAAGACCGCAGCCTGCGCCAGCGCTTCGAGGACGACGCCGAAGATGCCGAGCGCCTGCTGCAGCAACTGCGCGAGCAGTCCCTGCAGCCCACCGCCCTCGACGCCTGGACCACCAAGCTCGCCGAGATCCGCAACTTGCTCGACCTCGTCGTCAAACCCGGCCCCGCCCGTCGCAAGGAAGCCGACCTCACCGCCAAGTTCCGCGAACTCAGCGCCTTGACCGCGCAGCTCGCCGACAGGGTGCGGCAGCACACACAGCAGAGCAACGGCTCCCTGCAGGACCAGCTGGAAAGCGGGCGCGTGAAACTGGGCCAGCAGGTGGTCGCGGCCATCGTGCTGTCGGTGCTGCTGGCCATGGCCTTCGGCTTCTGGCTCACCCGCCCACTGCGACGGCTGGAGCAGGCCATCGTGCGGCTCGGGGAGAACCGCCTCGAAGAGCCGATCGACTTCCGCGGCCCCGCCGACTTGCAATCGCTCGGTCAGCGCCTGGACTGGCTGCGCCTGCGCCTGGGCGAACTGGATGCCGACAAGGCCCGTTTCCTGCGCCACATCTCCCATGAACTGAAGACGCCGCTGGCGGCGCTGCGTGAAGGTGTGTCGCTGCTGGAAGACGAAGTGGCCGGCGCGCTCAACGACAAACAACGTGAGGTCGCCCGCATTCTGAGGGACAACACGGCGGTGCTGCAGCGACAGATCGAGGACCTGCTGCGCTTCAACGCCGCCGCCTTTGAGGCCCGCCGCCTGCAGCGCCAGCCTACCGAGCTGGCCTCGTTGATCCAGGGCTCCATCCAGGCGCAGCGGCTGCAGTGGCAGGCGCGGAACCTGCGCATCACCGTCGAGGGCGGCCCTCAGGAGATCGAGGTCGACCCGGACAAGCTGGGCGCCGCTTTCGGCAATCTGCTCTCGAACGCGATACGCTTCGCCCCGCCCGGTGGAGGAATACGTTTCGAACTGTCGCGACGGGACGGCCATTTGCTCATCGACCTGAGCGACGACGGTCCGGGCGTTGCGCCTGCCGACCAGGCCCGGATCTTCGAACCCTTCTACCGTGGCGAACGCCAGCCGGAGGACGCCTTGCGCGGCACCGGCATTGGTTTGTCCATCGTCAAGGAGTACATCGCCGCGCATGGCGGGCAGATCGACCTGCTGCCCTCCGAGCGTGGTGCCCATTTCAGAATCAGCCTGCCATGCAGTCACACGCACCTTTCTCCCGCTCACGCCTGACGCTGACCCCGGTCGCTGCCAGCCTGTCCCTGCTGCTGGCGGCCGGCTGCGCGCCGCTGCCGCCCAAGACGGTGGTGCGCGAGGTCCGGGTGGAAGTGCCGGTGGAAGTGCCGACGGTCAGTCCCGCCGACACCGCCGCCCGCAGCCTGCTGGCCTATCACGACCGCATCCGTCAGATGGGCACCGCCGAACTCGCGCAGGAAGTGCTGCCGCGCGACGATGCCAACCTGCCCGCCGCGTCCGCCGTGCCGCTGGCCCTGGCGCTGATGACCAGCCATGCTCCGGGTGAACTGGCCCGTGCGCAGACGCTGCTGGACCAGGTGCTGCGGCAGCCGGACACAGCGGCCTGGAAGCCCGTCGCGCAGTTGCTGATGGATCGCCTGACGGAACAGCGCCGTCTGGAAGATCAGGCCGACAAACTTAACCAGCAGCGCGCCAGCCTGCAGCAGCGTCTGGACCAGGCCAATCAGAAGCTTGAAGCGCTGAAGGCGATCGAGCGCAGCCTGGTGGCCCCCCGTCCTGCATCGCCCGCCCAGCCGCCGGCCGCCAGTGCGCCCGCCAATGGAGCGTCGAAATGACGGGCCCGCGCCTGCTGGTGGTCGACGACGACGCCGACCTGCTCAAGCTGCTGTCGATGCGGCTGGATGCGGCCGGGTATGACGTCACTGCCGTGGCCTCCGCCGAAGCTGCGCTGACGCATCTGGCGGTGCAGCGTCCGGCGCTGGTGCTGAGTGATGTGCAACTGCCCGGCATGGACGGCCTCGCGCTGTTCGATGCCATCCGCGAGCGGCATCCCGCTTTGCCGGTGATCCTGCTCACCGCCCACGGCACCATTCCCGACGCGGTGGCCGCCACCGCCCGAGGCGTCTACACCTATCTCACCAAACCCTTCGACGGGCGCGCGCTGCTGGACACCATCTCGCAGGCGCTGGCCCTGACCGCGCCGCAAGGCGACGCGCAAGAGACCGGCGACACGGCCTGGCGTGAAGGCATCGTCAGCCGCTCCAACGTGATGGCGGAGGTGCTGGCCGAAGCCAAGCTGGTGGCGGCCTCGCAGGCCAGTGTGCTGATCCGTGGCGAAAGCGGGACGGGCAAGGAACTGCTCGCCCGCGCCATCCATGCGGCCAGTCCGCGCGCGGGCAAGCCGTTTGTGGCGGTGAACTGCGGCGCCATTCCGGAAGCGCTGCTGGAATCCGAACTGTTCGGTCACGTGAAGGGCGCCTTCACCGGCGCCGTCAGCCATCACCGCGGCCTGTTCCAGGCGGCCGATGGCGGCACGCTGCTGCTGGACGAGATCGGCGACATGCCGCTGCCGCTGCAGGTCAAGCTGCTGCGGGTGCTGCAGGAGCAGCAGGTGCGGCCGGTGGGGTCCAGCGATTCGGTGCCGATCGATGTGCGCATCCTCTCCGCCACCCATCGCGACCTGGATGTCGCCATGGCCGAAGGGCTGTTTCGCGAGGATCTTTATTACCGGCTCAATGTGGTCAGCCTCACATTGCCCAGCCTGAATGAGCGGCGCGAAGACATTCCGCTGCTGGCCCAGCATCTGCTGACGCGTCTGGCCGACAAATATAACAAGCGCCTCAATGGCTTCGCGCCGGATGCGCTGAAGGCGCTGAGCATGGCTACCTGGCCGGGCAATGTCCGCCAACTGCACAACGTGGTGGAACAGGTCTCCGCGCTGGCCACCTCGCCGCTGATTCCCCTCTCGCTCGTCCAGCGCGCCTTGCGAGTGCCCAGCATGGAGGTGCTCAGCTACGCCCAGGCGCGGGAGCGCTTCGAACGGGAGTACCTCGTCGGCCTGCTCAAACTCACCGATGGCAATGTGGCGGATGCGGCACGTTTGGCGGAGCGGAACCGCACAGAGTTCTACCGTTTGTTGCAGCGCAACGGCCTGAATCCGGGGCTTTTCCGGGCGGATTCGCCTGTCGCTGAATAGCGACACGGAAAAACTTAATCAAATCAATAACTTGGAACATTCGGCCGCAGATCCGTCGCTGTCCGGCGACACATGAACCGGCAAAATTGCCGATCGCCTGCGTAAGTCATTGATTCGTAAGGGTTAAGTTGCGTGGCACGGGTGTTGCTTTAACCCCGGTACATGCGTACTCCAGCCCCCTCCCTCACCCCCCGATACGCCGGCCTCCTGATGGGCATGGCGATCATGCTTCGCTGCGCTGCAGCACAGGCATTCGGCTTCGATGATGTGGCCGAGCGTGCACGTGCGTTGGCGGCCAAGCCGTATCAACCCTCCAGCCAGACGCTGCCGGCCGAGCTCAAGAATCTCGACTACGACGGCGCCCGGGACATCCGCTTCAAGCCCGCCCGCGCGCTGTGGCGTGAAGAGAAGCTGCCTTTCGAGGTGATGTTCTTCCACCTGGGTCACTATCAGACCGAGGCGGTGCGCATCCACGAAGTCCAGAGCGGCAATGCCAAGGCGATTCCCTTCCGCACGCAAGACTTCGACTACGGCAAGAACAAGCTGTCTCCGAAGCAGTGGGGCGATCTGGGCTTCGCGGGCTTCCGGGTTCACTACCCGCTGAATAACAACGGCTACAAGGATGAGCTGCTGGTGTTCCAGGGCGCTTCCTACTTCCGCGTGCTGGGTGCGGGTCAGCACTACGGCCTCTCGGCCCGGGGCCTGGCCATCGACACCGTCGGCGGCAAGGGCGAGGAATTCCCGCGCTTCACCGAATTCTGGATCGAGCGGCCCGCCGCCGATGCGAAGGCCCTGACCGTCTACGCGCTGCTCGATTCCAAGAGCGTGAGCGGCGCCTACCGTTTCGTCGTCCAGCCGGGCAGCGAAACGGTGGTGGATGTGAAGGCGCGCATCTTCCTGCGCAATCCGGTGGCCACACTGGGCCTGGCCCCGCTGACCAGCATGTACCTGTTCGGTGAGAACCAGCCGCAGATCGGCGACTTCCGCCCCGAGGTGCACGACTCCGACGGCCTGATGGTGAACAGCAGCACCGGCGAATGGATCTGGCGCCCGCTGATGAATCCCAAGGGCATCTTCACCACGTCCTTCGGCCTGCCCGGCGTGCGCGGCTTCGGCCTGATGCAGCGGGACCGCCGCTTCGCCAGCTATGAAGACGTGGAAGCCCGCTACGACAAGCGTCCCTCCACCTGGATCGAGCCGGTGGGCGACTGGGGCCCGGGCCGTGTGGAGCTGATGCAGCTGCACACGCCGGATGAGACCCACGACAACATCGTCGCCTACTGGGTGCCTGCCAAGCAGCCCGCGCCCGGCCAGCCGCTGGACTTCGCCTACAAGCTTCACCAGCAGGGCGATGAACCGCAGCAGCGTCCGCCCGGCGCCTGGGCCGTGCAGACCCGCACCGGCTACAGCTACGCCAAGCTGGCTGAGAACGAAGTCCAGTACATCGTCGATTTCGAAGGGCCCTCTCTGAAGGCTCTGCCGGCTGGCGCTGAAGTGAAAGCGCAGCTGAGCACCAACAGCAACGGCGAGATCACCGAAGCCAACGCCTATCCGAACCCGGCCACGGGCGGCTGGCGGATGACGGTCCGTGCCAAACAAGTTCGCCCCGGGCAGCCGCTGGAGCTGCGCGGTTTCCTCCAACACGACAACAACGTTCTGACCGAAACATGGAGCCTCGTATTACCTCCCCAATGAGCGCCGGCCTCGCCGGCCCGGCGGGCGCAAGCGCTCCGCCGGTCAATCGTGGTGCCATGGTGCCGCGTCCGTGGTTCAGCAGCGCCCCTGTCGAAGGGGCCCTGCCCGCGGCGCCGGAACTGGCCCCCTGGGAACGCGCCGCCCGACGTCGGCGCCAGGCCCTGATGCTGTCCATCGGTGCCGCCACCACGCTGGCCACCGGCGTGCTGGTGCACACCCAGGGCGGCTGGGCCACACCCGGTCTGCCGCTGCTGTTGCAGTGCCTGCACCTGAGCCTGTTCGTGTTGTTGTTCGCCTGGGTCAGCGCGGGCTGCGTCACCGCAGTCATGGGCTTCTGGGTGCAGCTGCGGGGCGACCGGCATGCACTGTCGGCCCACTCGGCTGGCAACGGCCCGATCTCGGCCGATGCGCGCACCGCCCTGGTCATGCCGATCTGCAACGAAGACGTGACCACCGTCTTCGCCGGCCTGCGGGCCAGCTGCGAATCGCTGGCGGCGGCGGGCGCCCTGCGTCTGTTCGACGTGTACATCCTCTCTGACAGCAGCGATCCGGAATGCCGCACGGCCGAGCTGGCCGCGTGGGCGGAATTGCGCGAGCAGTTCGCGGGTCAGGGCCGCATCCACTATCGCTGGCGTCAGCGCCGGGTGAAGAAGAAGGCCGGCAACGTGGCCGACTTCTGCCGCCGCTGGGGTCGCAACTACCGCTACATGGTGGTGCTGGATGCCGACAGCGTGATGAGCGGCGACTGCCTGCTGACGCTGGTCCGCCTGATGGAAGCCAACCCCCGCGCGGGCATCCTGCAGGCCGCCAACCAGGTCTGCGGTCACGAGACGCTGCACGCCCGTGCACAGCAGTTCGCCAGCCGCGTCACCGGCCGTTTGTTTGCCGCCGGCATGCAGTACTGGCAACTGGGTGAAGCCCACTACTGGGGCCACAACGCCATCATCCGCGTCGAGCCCTTCATGAAGCATTGCGCGCTGGCGCCGCTGCATGGCAAGGACATCATGTCGCACGACTTTGTCGAAGCGGCCCTGATGCGCCGCGCCGGGTATCAGGTGTGGCTGGTGCATGACCTGATCGGCAGTTATGAACAGCAACCGCCGCATCTGCTGGCCGAGCTGCAGCGTGACCGCCGCTGGTGCCAGGGCAACCTGCAGAACATCCGTCTGGTGGCCGAGCCGGGCCTGCACTCGGTGCACCGCGCCATGCTGGTGACGGGCGCGCTGTCCTACTTCGCCGCGCCGCTGTGGCTGCTGTATGTGTGCCTGGGCGCCCTGCTGTGGAATGTGGGCGGCAATGAAGCCTTCCACCCATTCACGCCGGAAGGCAACCTCGCCCCGGGCGTGCTGGCCCTGTGGATGGGCACCATCGGCATGCTGACGCTGCCGCGTCTGCTGTCCGTCGGCGCCGTGCTGTTGCGCGGTGAACAAGGCCAGTATGGCGGCACGCTGAAGCTGCTCGGCAGCTCGGCCGTCGAAGCGCTGATGGCGCTGCTGCAGGCCCCCCTGCGCATGGTCGCCCACAGCATCTTCTGCCTGGTGGCCGTGACCGGCATCTCGCTGGAGTGGAAGTCGCCCCCGCGGGCCGCGGAAGACGTGTCGTGGAAGGAAGCCTTCGCAGCCTTCGGTCGTCCGGGTCTGGCGGCCCTGGCGGTGGCGGTGGTGCTGGCGGTGCTGCGTCCGTCCACCCTGCTGTGGATCGCGCCGATCGCCCTGCCGCTGATGCTGGCCGCGCCGATCACCGTGCTGACCAGCCGGGCCCGTCTGGGTGCCCGTGTGCGTCAGCTGGGTCTGTTGCTGATCCCGGAGGAAAGCCTGACCCCGACGGTGCTGCGTCATGCCTGGGCCTATGGCCAGCAGAACCGTGCACTGCCGGGCTGGGCCGACATGCTGGAAAACGGTCGCCTGCTGGCGCTGGCCTGCCAGGCCATGGGTCGTCGCGACACCGGCCGCGGTCTGCGGGCCCATGTGCGGGACCTGCATCTGTCGCGCATTGCGATGCTGCCAGGGGCCCTGCACAGCATGGCGGCCAATGAGCGCATGCGCTTCCTGAGCGAGCCCAGCCACCTGCTGCGTCTGAGTCAGCTCAAGGCAGCCTGAGCCGCTTCCGCTCCATTGCTCCGGCGCGGGTCGTGGTGTCCACTTTTGTGGCACCCGACCCGCGTTTCTCATTTCTGGTTGCTCATTGGGGCGGATATCAGGCGCTCAGGGTCGAACCGCCGGTGTCTCCACCGCCAGACCGCGCCCACGTTGCATCAGGTAGAGCTCCACCTGCGTGAGTTCGTCCTCGCTCAGCGGGGCAGCGCGCACGCCCGTCGTGCAGTTGAGCAGGCGCCGCGGCAGGCTGCCCATGCCCTGCCACTCCAGGCGATAGATCGGATAGCCCGTCGCCAGCCCCGAGGGGATCACGGCGCCCGCGAGCTTGAGTCCTGCGCGCTCCTCATGGCATTGCGCGCAGGAGAGGTTGAGCTGGCCCATGCGCAGCCGGTAGAGCGCCTCGCCGGCCTGTTGCCACGGCACCAGTCGCGGGTCCTGCGGCGGCTGGATGGGGCGGCCACGAGACTGCTGGCCGAGATAGGCGGCCAGGGACAGCAACGCCTCGCTGTCATGGCGCCACGCCGGTTGATCCTGACGGGTGGTGCGGCAGTGGTTGATCTGCTGGGGCAGGGTGACCGGGCGCTTCAGCTCGTCGGAGAAAGCGGGATACCGCGCTGAAACCCCCGCCATGCCGCCCGTGTGGCAAGCTGCGCAGGCCGGCCTGTGCGGGCCCGGCGAGGCCTTCCACAGCTCGCTGCCCTGGGCCACCCACAGCATGGCCGGATTCTGTGCATCGCTGCGCTGCATGGCCTGGACGGCGGGGGTCATGAAGTCGAAGCCGGAGCGCTGCGGGGGCGCCAGGGCGGCCGACGCAGGAGCGCTCGCCGCGAAAGGGGGCCCATTCGCTGCCGGGAAGGCTGCGGGAGAGAAGATGCTGACGAGTAGGCACCAGGCAATTCGGGGGACCCGGCCTCGTGCGGCACCGCTTGTCGGGAGGGCCGGGACCGCCACCGACATCGACATGTCGGCCGGGGGCCTGGCTGCCCCCATGCGCCTCGGGCCCGGCATGGTGGCGGCTGTGCCGCTCACCCCGTCACCTCCAGCGTCCGAACCTCCCGCTGTTCAAATCCGTGGTCACCGGTCCAGCGGAACTCCACCTCGCCGCTACGCTCCGCCACGAGTGTGAACGCCACATAGGGATTCGCCGCGATCGCCGGGAACAGATCCACACCCAGCACGACATCGCCCAAATACCGGCATTCAAACCGGGTGATGATGTCGCGGGGGACGACCCGGCCCTGGTCATCGCTGCGATGGCCCGTTTCCATCGGATGTGCGATGAGCCATTGCACTTCCACCGTCTCGCCGCGGCGGGTCGTCGCGGGCATCGTGATGCGGGTGATGGCCATGGTGTGTCAGCCTCCCTCGATGCAGGCGGCCAGCGTCACAATGACGTCCACCCGCTGAGACCACCACCGCCCATCGGGCGTCTGCGCGACGGCCACCAGCTGCTGGCTCGTGGCCAACCGGATGCGGGTCGACAGCCGGGCGCCGCCGGGCTGGGGCCGCATCTGCGCCTGCAGCACTTCCCGCTGCGGATTAAGTTCATTGAACAGCGCCAGCACCTGCACCGGCTGCCGGGTGGAGAGGGTTACCGGCACGGCATTGCCGTTTTCGATCAATGGGGCAATGTCCAGCTGCACCGCACCGGCATTCAGCGGCTGGCCCTGAGTGAAGACCTGCAGCGCCTGCTCCAGCTCGGTCCGACTCGCCCAGGACGGACGTGGCAGCAAGGCCGCCAGCGACAGGGTCTGTAGAACCCGTCGGCGCGTCATGGGAAGCGCTTGGTCGCGGGTGGCATGCGGCTGACGCCAACGGCTTCCCCGGCTCATTTCAAGCTCCTGAGATACGCCACGACGTCCTCAATCTGCTGGGCATCCAGCACCGGCTTGCCGTCAAAGTCACTCGCGACGCGTTGCAATCCCGCGGAGGGCCCTGCGCGGTAGTAGGCCGGCATGATCGTCCCGGGATGGACCGTCTGCGGCGCCACCAGCCGCAGGCGCAGCTGTCCCTCGGACAGACGCTGCCCCACGCCCGTCAGATCCGGCGCGAGATTGCCCTGCTGCCGCTCTTCCGGAATGGGGGCGGCATGGCACAACAGGCACAGGCCCTGCGGTCGGCTGGCGACCAGTGCGCGCCCCCGAACGGCATCGCCGATGCGGCCGTCCAGCGGCTTTGTGATGGCGTCGCCTTCCACCTGGAACGGCGCCAGGACACCCGCGGCCAGGATCAGCGCCAGCATCGCCATGGCCGCGTCACTCACGCCACCTTCGGCTTGAGCGTGTGCCGCGACAAAGGCAGGTCCCGAATCCGCTGACCCGTTGCAGCAAAGATGGCATTGAGTACCGCTGGCGCCGCCACCGCGATCGTCGGTTCACCGACCCCGCCCCAGAAGCCCCCGGACGGCATCACGATCGACTCCACCTGCGGCATGTGTTCCATCTTCACCACCGGATAGGTGTGGAAGTTGTCCTGCTGCACGCGGCCGTCCTTGAGCGTGATCTCGCCGAACAGCGCGGCAGACAGCCCGTACACGAAGCTGCCCTCCACCTGTGCCTGGATCTGCTGCGGGTTCACCGCATGACCCGGATCGGTCGCCGCCACGATGCGGTGGATTTTCAGCGTGCCGTCCTTGGCCACCGACACTTCGGCGCACGCGGCCACATAGCTGCCAAAGCCCATGATCTGCGCCAGCCCGCGGTAATGCCCCTTGGGCGCCGGCTTGCCCCAGCCCGCCTTCTCCGCGACGGCATTGAGCACCGCCAGGTGTTTGGGCGACTGGGCCAGCAGCTCACGGCGCAGCGTCAGCGGATCCTTGCCAGCCGCATGCGCAATCTCGTCGATGAAGCTCTCGACGTAGATCGCGTTCTGGTTCAGGTTCACGCCGCGCCAGAAGCCCGGTGGCACCGGGGGATTGCGCATCGCATGGTCGATCAGCAGGTTCGGCACCGAATAACCGAAGGCGCCTTCAGTGCCGCCCTGGTTCAAGCCCTGGAACACCACCGGGTCGAGGCCGTTCTTGATGTTCTGCGGAAAGATGCCCGCCAGGATGGACTGGCCGGAGATCCGCATGTGCAGTGCCTGCAGCTGGCCCTTCGCATCCAGGCCGGCGGTGAGCTTGCACTGGGTGATCGGGTGATAGCGGCCATGCAGCATGTCCTCTTCCCGGCTCCAGATCAGCTTCACCGGTGTGCCGGGCATCGCCTTGGCGATGGCCACCGCCTGCCGCACCCAGTCATGAACCGCCCCGCGCCGACCGAAACCGCCGCCCAGGTGGATCTTGTAGACCTCGCACTGCGCGGGCGGCAGGCCGGCGGCCTCGGCGGCAGCGGCCAGGGCGGCCTCACCGTTCTGCGTCGGCGTCCAGACTTCACAACGCTCCGGCGTCCAGCGCGCGGTGGCGTTCATCGTCTCCATCGTTGCGTGGTTCTGGTACGGGAAGCTGTAGACCGCCTCGATCTTGCGCGCTGCGCCTGCCATGGCGGCGGGCACATCGCCCTGGCGCTGACCGACGGCAGCTTCCGGCGCGTCCAGCCCGGCCTTGAGCATCGCGGCGATCTGGGCGCTGTCCATCGCGGCATTGGGACCCTCGTCCCAGACGATGGGCAGCGCGTCGAGCGCCGTCTTGGCCTGCCACCAGGTGTCGGCCACCACCGCCACGGCGCTGTCGCCAACGGCCACCACCTTTTTGACGCCCGGTTTGCTCGCGATGGCCGTGGCATCGAAGCTCTTGAGCTTGCCGCCGAAGACGGGGCAGTCCTTGATCGCGGCATTGAGCAGGCCAGGCATCTTCAGGTCCATGCCGTAGATCTGGCTGCCGTCGAGCTTGCCCCGGGTGTCCAGCCGCTTGTAGGGCTTGCCGGCAATCTTCCAGTCTTTCGGATCCTTGAGCGTCAGGTCGGCGGGCGGCTTCTGCGTCACTGCGGCGGCCGCCAGCTGACCGTAGCTCCCGCTGCGGCCACTGGCAGCGTGTCGCACCTGACCCTGGCTGGTGGTCACCTCACTGACCGGCACCTGCCACTGCGCCGCAGCCGCCTGCATCAGCATGGCGCGGGCGGTTGCGCCGCCTTTGCGCATGTAGTCGTGAGACTCCCGCACGCCCCGGCTGCCGCCGGTGGAGAAGCTGCCCCAGACGCGGTCACGGGCCAGGTTCTGACCCGGCGTCGGGTATTCCGTCTTCACCCGCGACCAGTCGCAATCCAGTTCTTCGGCCACCAGCTGTGCGAGGCCGGTCAGGGTGCCCTGGCCCATCTCCGAGCGGGCGATGCGGATGATCACCGTCTCGTCCGGCTGCACCACCACCCAGGCATTGAGTTCGGGCGTGGCGCCGGCAGCCGTCGGTTCGGCTGCAAGCGTCGGCACATGGAAGCCCAGCATCAGCCCCCCGGCGACTGCCGAGGACTGAAGAAACAGACGTCGTCCCGTGTTGGACGGCCGACCGGCCTGGCGCGTGTCGAAATCGTGCGGCGCGTTCATGCTTCGCTCCCGTTCGGGTCCAGCAGACGGATGGCAATCGACTTGCGATTCACCTGACCGGCGGCCAGATGAATGGCGGCGCGCACCCGGTTGTAGGTGCCACATCGACAGATGTTGGTCATCGCGCTGTCGATGTCCGCATCGGTCGGTTTGGGTTTGTCCTTGAGCAGCGCCGCAGCGGCCATGATCATGCCGCTCTGGCAGAAGCCGCACTGCGGCACGTCCAGCGCCGCCCAGGCCTTTTGCACCGGATGGCTGGCGTCCTTGGACAGGCCTTCAATGGTGGTGATGCGGTCGGTCGGTGCGACGCTGGAGAGCGGCCGCACGCAGCTGCGCACGGCTTCACCGTTGAGGTGGACGGTGCACGCTCCGCACTGCGCGAGCCCGCAGCCGTATTTGGTGCCGGTCAGACCGAGCTGCTCCCGCAGCGCCCACAGAAGCGGGGTGTCGCCGTCGGCATCCACCTCCACCGTCTTGCCATTGACTTGCAGTTGAGCCATGTTGTCTCCCTGAGTGCGGTGAGCTCCCGGGCAGGCATGCGGCGGGAGACGTCTGCACTGTAGCGAGACCGTCAACGGGGCGAGTGCGGGATTTCGCTGACCAGACGGGGCGGCGCGCCGGCTGGTCAGCTGCAGGACTTCGGAAAATCCAGCGGAGCGGCGCCCCAGGCCCCTGAAAGGGCCGCCGGGGCGGAGAAGGTCAGAGACCGGAGCCGGGCGCCGCCTGCTTGCGATGCTGCTCGGCCAGCAAGGCGTCGGGGGTCACGTGGGTGAGCCAGGCCTGGATCTTGTTCTTCCAGCCGGCCACCACGCCGGCCTCGCCGCTCTCCATTGCCTCGAAACCGGCCTTGGCCACTTCTTCCGCCGGCTGCTTCTTGCCTGTGGCGAACTTGGTGTCGGTCAGGTCGGCGCGCTGGAAGAATTCGGTGTCCGTCGGGCCGGGCATCAGGACGGTGACCGACACCTCGGTGTCCTTGAGCTCATTGCGCAGCGCATAGGCGAAGGAGTCGATGAAGGCCTTGGTGCCGTTGTAGACCGCCTGGAAGCTGCCCGGCATCAGACCGGCAATGGAGCCGGTGATGAGAATCCGGCCGGCATTGCGCTCGCGCATGCGGCGGCCGACGCGCTGGATCAGGTCCAGCGTGCCGGTGATGTTGGTGTCGATGACATGGCGCACCGCCATGAAGTCCTGATCCAGAAAGGCGTGACCCAGGCCGTGGCCGGCATTGGCCAGCAGCGCGGCAATCGGGCGGTCCTGGATCTTGGCGTCCAGCGCGTCGATGCCCTGCAGCGTGGCCAGGTCCGCGACCACGGTATCGACCTGCGCACCCAGGGCGCGCGCCTCGGCGGCGGTCTGATCCAGGCTGCGGTCGGCAGCCAGCACCAGGTCATATCCGTTGCGGGCGGCTTCCAGCGCCAGGGCGTGGCCGATGCCGCTGGACGCGCCGGTGACAACGGCCCAGGGACGAGAGCTGACGGTGTTCATGATGCGTTCCTTTCTTGGCGACATTGGCAACAGGGCGAGGACCGCCGCATGGCAGACCTCGCCCTGGTGGGCCCGGCAAGGAGCCCGATCAGCGGTTCGGGAGACCTCAGTGGGGCATGCCCTGGCCGTTCATCATTTCGGCCATCAGCTCTTCCTTGCGCTGTTGAAGGCGCTCACCCATCTCGACCAGGTCGAGCTTGGAGTTCTTCACCTTGGGGAACATCTCGTTCTGCTCTTCCTTGACGTGATGCTTCACCCATTCACCCATGACGGTGATCTTGGCGTCGTAGTCTTCGCCGTCGGGCTCAACGCCCTGCACGGCGGCAATCAGGTCCTTGACGCTCTGATGCTCCACCTTGGCTTCGGGCACCAGTTCCTTGTCCTTCAGGGCGGCCTGCACTTCGGGGTAGAGGATCTCTTCCTCGATCTGGGCGTGCACCGTCAGCTCCAGGCAGATCTGCGAGACGATCTGCTTCTTCTTGGCGGCGGAACGGGTCTTCTTGAACTGCTCGAACAGGTCGTTCACCTTCTTGTGATCGGCGCGCAGCAGAGCAATGGCGTCCGGGGTCTTCTTGGCCGTGGCACGACGGGTCGTGGTGGCGGCGCGGCGGGCGGGCGTCTTGCGGCTGGCGGTCGTGGCTTGCGTGGGCATGAAGGAACTCCTTGCGGATGTGCAGAATTGCGATAGAGACAGCTGGCAATCGCGATGCCCACGGGGTTCTCCCGCGATGTTTTCTTTCAGATCACCGCACTGCGAACCTTGGCATGTGGCCCCTGGTCCGTTTGTCAGCGGTCATAACGGGCGACGCGGACCTGCAGCAGCGGAGGCTGCCAGACATAAGCCGGATCCAGGACATCACGCTCCGGACGTTGCTCCCGCCAGCGCAGGTGCATCAGCGATGCGAGTGTCCAGGCGGCCCAGTCGACTCGGAACCTGGCGTCGGAGCGTGCTGGGTCGAAGGGGGACTGGCTGCGCCAGACGACCGCCGGCACCCGATAGCCGGCAGGGGTGCCAGGGCTATGGCCCGCACGGGCCACTTCATGACCGACCTCCTGTCCGTGGTCCGAGAGGAACATCCACGCGGCATGTCCATCACGGGGCGTGTGCTGGCGGGTCAGACGCAGCGACTGAGCCACGACGGTGTCGTGATAGGCAATCGCGGTGTCGTAGGCGCGGCGGGCGGAACGGATCCAGAGCGGTTGCCCGGCGCGCTGCAGCCCCTGCTCCACGCTATCGTCCCCGTCGGCGAAGGGCTTGAAGGCCGCCGGTGCGCGCAAGGCGTAATGCGGATGGGCGCCGAGCAGGTGGACGACGATCAGCTTCCGCGGCGCTGGATCGACCAGCGCCTCTTCCAGACAGTCCAGCAGTTCGCCGTCCAGGCTGACGGTGGACCGGCCGGGCGCACGATTGATCATTTCCATCTCGTCGGCCAGGCGGGCATGCTGCTGCTCGATGGCGAGGTCGTCATGATTGCTCATCCACCAGACGCGATAGCCCGCGGCACGAGCCAGCGCCAGCAGGTGCTGGCTGCTGCCGGCCGGTTCCCCGACCGCCCGGTCGCCAAAGCTGAACAGACCGCTGAGCGAAGCCACCGTTCCCGATTCCGCGGACCAGGCGTGGCGGATGGTCAGCATCCGGCCCTGCTCCTCGCGTTGCAGCGACTCCAGCTGCGGGGTGGTGGGACGGGTGTAGCCGTACAGGCTCATGTTGTCGCGGTTGACGCTGTCGGTCAGCACCAGCACGACGGTGGAGGGGCCTTCCACGCTCAAGACCGGAGACTGCGCCCGGGCGTTGGCCAGCAGTTGTTCCCGGTCCTGGCGCTGGTCGGACCAGCTCCGCTGCAGATCCGCCACCGACTGGGCCCATTGCGGCCAGAAGATCAGCGGGTGATGGCGGCGCCAGGGTTTGATCAGCAGGGCGGCGAGGCACAGCAGCGCCAGCAGGCCGAGGACCCGGCGCTGCCAGCGAGGCAGGGCGGACCGGTGAGTGCCGCTGCGCCAGACCAGCGTGGTGAGGGCGACTGCGGCGATCAGGAAGACGCCCGCCAGCGGCAGCATCGCGCGGCCGTTGGCGGTGAGATATTCCCTGGCTTCCTGCGGCGTGGTGTTGGCCACGGCGGCGATGACCAGGGCGCTGTCCGGGGCGGCCTGATAGGCCTGCTGCAGGTAGAGGCGGGCGGCGGCGTCCAGCAGGAACACCGCCACCAGGGCCGTCGTCACGAGGAAGCGCAGCGCAGCAAGGCGGGCAGACGTCAGCGGCCAGCGCAGCCACAGCAGCGGTGCGAGCGCCAGGACAAAGACCTGCGCGACGCGGTGGCTCTCATACGTGAGGATGAGGATGCCGGCGAGGGTCAGGCAGAGCAGGGCTGCGGCGACCAGGGGCGTGATGCGGGGGCGGGAGCGGAGGCGGAGGGCCAGAGGAAGACGGTTCAGCATGGGGGCAGGAGAGACACAGGCAGGCCGCTGGCGAGGGCGCGTCCGCTCAGGACGGCGGCCCGGGCGTTGCACCGGAACGCAACGGCGCGGGGCAGCCACTTGGCAGCGGCCCGAGGATGCTAGCCGCGACGTCCTCGATGCCGATCAGTGAAGACGGAGGTCGGACGACTCAAAAACCGACGTTCACGCATCAAGCTCCGCTCCGCCAAGGCTGCGGGTTGGTCCCGTCAGTCAAATTCAAGGGCATTCATTAGCATGGCGGAATGCATCGACTCATTGCCCTCCTCACGCTGCTGATGCTGGCCTCGATGCCGGCTGCCGCCGAATCCACCTGCGATGTCTCCTATCGCATCGCGCCCCGCTACGACACCCAGCCGCGCCGGCTGGAGGTGGCCATGACCTTCGCCGCGGAGCGACGTTTTGAGAGCTGGCTGAGACTGCAGGTGGGATGGGCCGGCATCCAGGATTACGGTCAGACCTGGCGGCCGTCCCCTGAGCAGCCTTCAGGCGTGACCGTCACACCGGAGGACACGCATCGATGGCAGGTGACGCACGCGCCCGAGGGGCTGGTCACCGTCCGCTATCAGATCCTCGCAGCACTGCCAGATCCCGACGACGGGAAGGTCCAGGACCAGGAACAGATGTATCGCACTCAGATCGGTGCCGACTGGTTCCAGTTCTTCGGCTATGGCGCGCTGCCGTCCGTGGAATCGTTCGATGACCGGCGTGTGGGCCGGATGTGTGTAACGCTGGTGCAGCCCGAGGGTCAGGTGGGCCCCTTAATCGGCAGCGATCTCAATGGGCGGGTGCAGGCGGACGCGCAGATCTCGCTGCAGGATTCCCATGCGGGGCTGCGACATGCGTTCTACGGAGGCGGTCCCGGCTGGCGTGTGGAGCGCCGGGAGGGGCCCGGCGGCGCGGTGATCGTCGCCAGCCGCGGCACGCAGGCGGCACCGGATGTCGCGTTTGCCGACAGTGTGGTGCAACTCATATCAGCGCACCGGCGCTTCTGGGGCGATACCGAGGCTCCGAAGCAGACGATCGTGCGCATCCCCAACAATGGCTGGAACAACGGCGGCACCCTGGTCCGTCAGACGGCCGTGCTGCATGTCAGCCGCGACTTCGGCCCGCACAATGCGGCGTTCGAGTCCCTGATCGGCCACGAGAACCTGCATCAGTGGATGCCGGGCCGTCTCGGCGGACGACAGAACGACTCACCCGAGCAGGCGGCGCATCACTCTTGGCTGTCGGAAGGGTTCACCGACTACTACACCCACCGGTTGCTGCTCGGGGCTGGCGTCTGGACACTCGACCAATATGCCGAGCAATTGACGCAGGTGTTTCGGAAGTATTGGCGTTCACCGGAGCGCCATGCGACGGCAGACAGCATTGCGCCGCGGTTCTTCAGCGACCGTGCGGCCGGCAGTCAGATGTATGTGCGCGGCGAATGGTTGGCGATGACCTGGGACCGTGCGTTGCGGGAGCAGGATCCTTCAGGGCTGGACGGTGTGCTGCGCGGATTGTTGCTGACGCGTCAGCAGGCGATGAAGGCAGGCGCCGCACACGAGCGGGTACTGGCAGCGCTGACCACACGGCTGGGTGACGCACCCCGCCAGCAGGTCAAGGCGACGGTGGAAGAGGGACGCGGCCTGGCCTTGGAGGAGGGGCTGGCGGGCCCGTGTTTCACAGTCGGATGGGCCGATGTGCCGCGCTGGGCACCGGGATTCGACGTGTCGAAGATCAAGGGCGGTCCGCCCGTGGTGGCCACGGGCGTCATACCGCAAGGACCCGCCGCCCAGGCGGGGTTGAAGGAGGGCATGATGCTGAAGGGATGGTCCATCTTCGGCGGTGAAGTCACCAAAGAAATCGAGCTGAATGTGACCGTGGATGGTGAGACAAAAACCCTGCGTTACCTGCCTGTGGACGGAACCTTTGAGCGATTGCCCCTGCTCTCCGTGCGGGCCGGGGCGGGGAGTGATGCTGCATGCCAGCAATGGATTCGGCGTCCGCGTTCCTGAGACATGCGCTGGGGCGGTGTGCTGATCAGCGCGGATCACCTCGTAGGATGTACTGCCGTCCGTTTTGCAGCGCCACACGGACGGCAATCTGCCCGCGCTCATTGACGGACACGGGGTTCAAGGCGAAGTCGGTGACGGTCGAGCCCAGCAACGGGTCGCCCAGCCCGAGCAGGCGTTGCGCCTTCGGACGCGAGCCGCTGTAGATGCCAAGCGTGCCCCCGGTCGGGGTGCCGTAGAACACCGCCGGACCCTGGCGGTTCATCAGCACGCCGCGATAGCTCGCGAAATCCGGATATGGGCCGCGCCAGCAGGTGAGGCCGTCGGAGGTGGCGACGTAGATGCCCCAGTCCGCCGAGCTGCGGGGGCGGGCGACGAAGGCGACGGCGCCAAGGTCGTTCAGGGTGGGAAAGGGCGCAATGTCCTCGAAATCGCCACCGGTGACGGCGACCGGGCGGCACAAGCCGTCGCAGGTGCGCAAGAATACGCCTTCTCTGGAGTCGCGCAGGCTGGCGCGAAAAGCCACATCGCCCTGCGCATTGACGACTGGCAGACCGGCAAAGCCGCTGAAGGTGTCGCCGGCCTCGGCCACACTGGTGAACTGATGACCATCCCACAGTTCAATGGACGCAGTGCCCCGCGCTGTCGTGGCGCGCAGCGCCACCCTGCCGCTTTCATTCATCGTGGGACCCAACGGGCCGATGCCGTAGAGCCCCTGGCGCGAACCGACGATCTGCCAGGCCGCACCGGGCCTGAGCAGCGCCAGCACCTCATCGCCAGACGGCAACCGCGCATAGGCCGTCACATCGCCGTGGTCATTGATGTCCGGATGGCTGGTGAATGCAGCAACCGGGCATGAGGCACTGCCGCTGACGGCGATCTCTGCCACCTCGGCTCCCCCTGCCTTGGCCGTGAATAGTCCCGTGCCACCGTTCCTCAAGCCCGCCTGAAAGCACACCACCCCGGCGTCATTGATCGAAGGCACGTAAGGCTTGAAGTCGGAGAACCGACCGTCGGTGCGCGCCACTGGCATCAGGGCGTAGGGGAGGGCGTCAGCAGTTGTTGCCATGCAGTCATTCCATGAGGCCGGCACATTCCAGGAACTGCAGCGGCTGTGCCGTTGGGAGGGAATGCCGCCGGCAGTCAGCAGGTGGCTTGTGGGGTCGCGGGTCGCGGGTCGCGGGTCGTGAAGATTCTCTCTCAGCTGCCGGATCAGACCCTTCTGGCTGGCGGAAAACGATCTCCCCCTGCCTCAGAAAGGAAGGCTTCGTCCGATAGTCCGCCCTCCATCAATCACGCCGCGCCGAGTGCGCAGTGATCGAGAAGCTCTGCGGCAGGGTGTGGGCGCTTGCGTGGCTTGGAGCGACCGATGGCTGGGCAAGTGCTGTCTGTGGGGCGTCGCCGCGATTGATCTCGGTCAACGTTGGGAGGGTTCGCAACCTCGCAATCGACCCGGCAGGTGCCGCGAAGGTCTATGGTGGTGAGTGCTAAAGAGCATCTCAGCCGCTAGGAGTCCTTCATGTCCTCAACGTCTTCCGGCAATCCGCATACCGCCGATGAATGGGCGCATCAGGTCGATGCCGTCGATCTGGAGATCATCCAGCTCGCGCTGGTCTGCAAGGTGCGGCTCCTGGATCCCACCGTGCTGGGGCACATCCTCGACAACCACACCGAGCTGCTGGGTGTGGAGGAGACGCCCGCCTTCACCAAATTGCGTGGCCTGCTGTTCCTCCACTTTGCGATCGAGGAAAAGCTGGCCGGCAGCGCCTCGGAAGAGGCCGCCCGCGCCCTGGTGCATTCGGTGCAGGAGCGGCTGTCTCAGCGGCTCGGGCCGAAGCTGGATCAGCTGCGCTGATGCAGGCCCTCACGCTCCACGCTGACGCGAGTTCCCGCCTGACCGGCCATCATGGCCTCAATCTGCGCGAGTGATCCAATCAGCGCCGATCGCCCGGTCCCTCGCGCGAACTCGCAGGCGGCCTGCACCTTCGGTCCCATGGAGCCCGCTGCAAACGGCAGGCGTTCCAGCGCATCCGGATGGGCCTGCGCAAGGGCGCGCTGGTTCGGCGTGTCCCAGTCCGTGCAGACGGCTTCCACGTCGGTGGCAATGATGAGCAGATCGGCTTTCAGCTCACGCGCCAGCAAGGCCGCGCAGAGATCTTTGTCGATCACCGCCTCCACGCCGGTGAGCTGCCCGTCCCGGCACAGCGTCGGAATGCCACCCCCGCCGGCGCAGATCACCACCGTGCCCTGCGCCAGCAAGCCCAGCAGCGGCCGCATCTCGACAATGCGCTTCGGTCGCGGACTCGCCACCACCCGCCGGAAACCGTCGCCATCGGGGGCGATCGTCCAGCCATTCACCTTGGCGAGTGGCTCCGCCTGTTCCCGGCGGTAGACCGGGCCGATCGGTTTGGTCGGATGCGCAAAGGCCGGATCGGCGGCATCCACTTCCACCTGGGTGAGCAAGGTGGCCAAGGCGACATCAGGCGAGAGCAGGTTGCCCAGCTCCTGCTCGATCAGATAGCCAATCATGCCTTCGGTCTGTGCGCCCAGCACGTCCAGGGGGAACGGATGGGCGGGGTCGTAGGCACTGCCCTGCAGGGACAGCAGCCCCACTTGCGGCCCGTTGCCATGCGCAATCACCAGTTCATGACCCGGTGCAATGCGGGCGATCTGCTGGCAGGCGATCCGCACGTTCTCGCGCTGGTTCTCGGCCGTCATGGGCTGCCCACGCCGGAGCAGGGCGTTGCCGCCCAGGGCGATGACGATCCTCATGATGCGGCCCTCACAGATCGGCCAGGGTGGCCACCAGCACGGCCTTGATGGTGTGCATGCGGTTTTCGGCCTGCTCGAAGGCGATGTTGAAGTCCGATTCGAAGACGTCCTCGGTCACCTCGACGCCGCCAGCCAGGTTCGGATACTGCGCCGCGATCTGCTGGCAGAGGTGGGTCTCGTCGTTGTGCAGAGCGGGCAGGCAATGCATGAACTTGACCCGCGGGTTGCCCGAGGCCAGCATGATCTTCCGGTTGACCTGATAGGGCAGCAGCTGCTCGATCCGTTCGGCCCACTTCTCCACCGGCTCGCCCATCGACACCCAGATGTCGGTGTGGATGAAGTCGACGCCGCGCACCGCTTCGAGCGGATCTTCCGTCAGGGTCAGACGTGCGCCAGTCTCCCTGGCGATGGCCTCGCAGGCTTCGCGATGGGCGTCGTGCGGCCACAGGGCCTTGGGCGCGGCGATGCGAACGTCCATGCCCAGCTTGGCACCCACCAGCAGCAGCGAGTTGCCCATGTTGTTGCGGGCGTCCCCGAGGTAGGCGTAGCTGATCTGATGCAGCGGCTTCTCGCTGTGCTCGCGCATCGTCATCACATCGGCCAGCATCTGGGTGGGGTGGTATTCGTCGGTCAGGCCGTTGAACACTGGCACGCCGGCGTAGCGGGCCAGTTCCTCGACCACCTCCTGCTTGAAGCCCCGGTATTCGATGGCGTCATACAGCCGCCCCAGCACACGGGCGGTGTCCTTCATGCTTTCCTTGTGGCCAATCTGTGAGGACGACGGATCGATGTAGGTGACGCTCGCGCCCTGGTCATGGGCCGCCACTTCAAAAGCGCAGCGGGTGCGGGTGGAGGTCTTTTCGAAGATCAGGGCGATGTTGTTGCGGCGCAGCAGCGGCTGTTCCGTGCCGCTGTACTTGGCGCGCTTGAGGTCGCGGGCCAGGTCCAGCAGATAACGCAGCTCACGCGGGGTGTGATGCATCAGACTGAGCAGGCTGCGATGGGTGAGGTTGAAGGCCATGGAAGGCTCCTGTGCGGGAATGGGTTGACGGGGCGGCGCGATCAGTACGACACCGGATCGCGCACCAGCGGGCATGTCATGCAATGCCCGCCGCCGCGGCCGCGTCCGAGTTCACTGGCGCTGATGGTGATGACTTCGACGCCGGCCTTGCGCAGCAGCGTGTTGGTGTGCACGTTGCGGTCGTAGCCGACCACCACACCGGGTTCCAGGCAGACGACGTTGTTGCCGTCGTCCCATTGCTCCCGTTCGGCGGCATAGCTGTTGCCTCCGGTCTGCACCACACGCAGTTGCTTCAGCCCCAGCGACTCGGCTACGACGTCGATGAAAGGCTGCGTCTCGCGGCGGATGTCCAGACCCATCGGCTGGGACGGATCGGGCCGCAGGCTGAAGGGGACGATCTGGGAAACGACGTCCGGAAACACCGTCACCAGGTCGCGGTCGCAGAAGCTGAAGACAGTGTCCAGATGCATGGCCGCCCGGGAGCGCGGCAGGCCGGCCACGATGATCCGTTCCACGGCACCTTCCTTGAACAGCTGCAGCGCCAGCTGGCCGACCGCCTGACGGGAGGTCCGCTCCCCCATGCCGATCAGCAGGACGCGATTGCCGATCGGCATGACGTCGCCGCCTTCCAGGGTCGCCAGACCGTGGTCCCGGTCAACATCGCCCCACCAGACCTTGACGCCGGTCTCGGTGAAGGTGGGGTGGAAGCGATAGACGGCGGCGGCCAGCAGGGTCTCCTGACGACGCGCGGGCCAGTACATCGGATTGAGCGTCACGCCTTCATAGATCCAGCAACTGGTGTCGCGGGTGAACTGCGCATTGGGCAGCGGCGGCAGCACAAAGCTGTCTGGTCCCATGAAATCCGCCAGCATCTGCAGCGAAGCCGAGCCACCAAGACCCTGGAGCAGATCGCGCACCGAAACGCCGCCCATCAGGTATTGCGCCATGTCCGCGGGCGGCAGGCCGCGCAGCCAGTGGCCGACGTCATCGGCCAGGCCCGGGCCGACCAGATCGGCTGTGAGCTTGCGCGACAGGATCCATTCACGCGCTTCCGGATTGGCCAGTACGTCATTCAGCAGGTCCAGCATGTCCAGCACCTCGACACCCCGTTCACGCATCTTGGTGACGAAGTCGAAGTGGTCGCGTTTGGCCTGGCTGACCCAGATCACATCGTCGAACAGCAGTTCGTCGCAATTGCTGGGCGTCAGGCGGGTATGGGCGAGGCCCGGGGCGCTGACCAGCACCTTGCGCAGTGGGCCCACTTCGGAGTGGACGCCGGGAAGCAATGTGGACATGAAAGAGTCCTCCTTGAGCGGTTGAATCAGAGGTGACCTGGAGCGGTCACGGTCAGAGGTGGAGCTGGCCGGTGGCCAGTCCGTAGGCGGCGGCAATGGCGCCGACGAGCACCACCGCAAACACGGCGGCTTCCAGCCGGGTGAACACCTGCGCGCCGCGCTCCCGGCGGGCCTTGGCGTAGAACACGGCGCCCGGCGCATACAGCAGGCTGGACAGCAGGACGTACTGCAGCCCCCCTGCATAGATCAGCCAGCAGGCGTAGAGGACGGCCACCGCCGAGCTGATGAGGTCCTGGCGCCGCTGCGGGCGTTGACCTTCATAGGTGTCACCGCTCCAGGCCAGCTGAAGCCCATAGGCGGCCGACCAGAAGTAGGGAATCAGGATCATCGAAGTGGCCAGCAGCAACAGGCTCAGATAGGTGGAGTTGCTGATGAGGGTCACACCAAGAAAGAGCTGGACGAGGCCGTTGGTCAGCCACAGCGCCGAGGACGGTACCTGGCGGGCGTTTTCCTTGCCAAGGAAGGTCGGCATGGTGTGGTCCTTGGCGGCCACATGCAGGATCTCGGCGCAGAGCAGGGTCCACGACAGCAGCGCGCCTGCCAGCGACACCACCAGACCGACGCTGATCAACACGGCGCCCCAATGGCCGACCACCTGTTCCAGCACCGGTGCCATTGAAGGGTTGCGCAGTTGACCGAGGGTCTCCCGCGGCAGGATGCCCAGCGACAGCACGTTGACCAGCACCAGCAGCGCCAGCACGCCGACGAAGCCGATGACCGTGGCGCGGCCGACATCGCTGCGTCGCTCCGCCCGGGCCGAGCAGACGCTGGCGCCTTCGATGCCGATGAACACCCACACGGTGACCAGCATCATGTTGCGGACCTGGTCCATGACGCTGCCGAGCTTGCCGCCGGCGCGTCCCCAGAAGTCGGCGGTGAAGACATCCATCCGGAAGGCCGCGGCGGTGATCACGATGAACAGGATCAGCGGCAGCACCTTGGCGACCGTGGTGACCTGATTGATGAAGGCGGCTTCCTTGATGCCGCGCAGCACCAAGAAGTGAACGCCCCACAGCAGCAGCGAGGCGCAGCCGACCGCGAGGGGGGTGTTGCCTTCTCCGAAGCCGGGGAAGAAAAAGCCCAGGGTGCTGAAGAGCAGCACGAAGTAGCTGACGTTACCGAGCCAGGCGGAGATCCAGTAACCCCAGGCGGACGAAAAGCCCATGTAATTGCCGAAGCCGGCCTTGGCATAGGCATACACACCGGAGTCGAGCGCCGGCTTGCGCAGGGACAGGCTCTGGAAGACGCGGGCGAGCATCAGCATGCCCACCGCGGTAATGGCCCAGCCAACGAGAATGGCGCCGGGGGCTGCGCTGGCGGCCATGTTCTGGGGCAGGGAGAAGATCCCGCCGCCGATCATGGAACCGACCACCAGAGCGGTCAATGCGGGCAGCTTCAATCGCGCGCGTGAGTCCGACATGCTTTCCTCCAAGAAAGGTCAGCGGCGCGTCACTCCGTGCGGTGGGGCCGCCGTGGTCTTTGAGGGCAGTATGTCGATGCGGCGTGGGTGTGCCGAGAAGGACCGATCGGTTTTCTGATATTTGTCGGATCGGCAGCGTGCAATGGCGCTGGAGGGCACTACAGGGCCTGGGCGCGCGCGGTGCGCGAGGGTCAGTCGTCGGTGTCGCCGAAGATGCCCATGAAGGCTTCAGCAAACTCGGCGGAAGCGCTGAGCGTCAGGGTCACAGTGATCCAGCCGTCTGACTCTTTCTGGATCAGCAGTTCGTCGTCCCAGACGTGTCCCTCTTCCACCGGTCCTTGCTGGCCGGGGAACTCGCGCCGCGCCCAGGCCAGCAGGTGATCGACCTCGGCCATCACCGCAGCATGCTGGGCCTCTCGGGTCGAGGCCATGGCTTCGATGGTCTGGACGTCGTCGGAGCCGTCGGACAGATCGATGGTGAGGAGGCGGATGGGGGAGGTCATGGACGAAATTTTCGCCTGTGCGCCAATGGCCGGATGTTGCAGGTCATTCCGGATATTGCCGGTCCCCTGCCGGCCAGTGGCTCATTTGTTGAAGCAGCTCCCGGCCAGCGATGGCGCCCCCTTGAGTCGATCCTCCATGGGGTTGAGGGCGGCGACACGGTTCTCGGTGACCCGGATGCATTTGCTGCCTTGCCGGATGAGGGTGGTGCCGGAGCCGCTCGTCCCTGATTGAATGACGACCGGCAGGCTGTCAGTGGCGTCTTGCACCGCCCATTCCACGCCGCGTCGTTCGCGATTGGCTCGCGGGTCTCGGGTGGCCTGCTCGGCCACGGATTCGACCGGGCTGGAAGCGGCACGTGGCGGGAGCGCGAGATTGAGGCGGGTGCGGGGTTCGGCGCTGTTGGCCGGCGTGTTCACGCTGGGCGAGTTGGCCGGTGAAGGCGTCGCCGGGCTGAGGGCCGAATCCGCAAAGTCCTCGATCGGCAGCACCGGCGCTTGAGGGCGCGGGGACAACCGCGGCATCGGGGGAGCGATCCGGGCCGCGGGTGGTGGGGTCGGCTGCACGGTGGGATCCGGGAGCAACCGCACACGGACCCCCGCGCGCGGCCCGGCGGCTGGCGCGCCGCGTTCCAGGCGCAGCATGCCGAGCCAAACGCCTTGCACCAGCAATGCCAGTGCGGCACCAATGAGGAGGCGGGTGCGGGGAGGGCGGTGCAGAACGGCGTCGGTCATGGGCGGTCAGGCGGGATCCTGTCGGCCTGGGTTATAGCGCATGTATGAGCGTCATCCCCCAAGGGAGGGGCGTGATTTACCAAGCCATGGGCTTGGGACGGGTGGTGTGGAGAACACGTCCGACATTCGCGGGGTGCTCGATGTGTCGGATCTGCGCAAGTTTGTAGAGTCTCGGCTGGATGTCTCGGTGGAGGAATGGGAGCGCACGGTTGAACATTTGCGTGCGAGGTGACGGTGATGAACTTCCTCCGTGGGCGGCCCACATGAACGCCTAGCCCAACAAGCCTATCGCGGATCAGACTTTGTGCGGGCAAAGATCAGCAATTCCCGGATGTTCACCGCACGCGCGTCCACCCACAGTCCTCCAGGCGAAGCTTGAGGATGCAGGCCACCAGCGGCCCAAAGGAGAGAGACGCCATGGTTCATGCAATGGGCATCACGGCTGATCGGGCCAAGGGCAGCGCCACCGCAGATCCAGCAGCCGTGTCGCCTCGCCAAACGGGCTCGGCCATCGACAACAGTCCCCGGATGCTGGCACAGCGCCAGCTGATGTCGCGGCTATTGGGCACTGGGCAGAGTCAGGTGCCGTCACGTCCGGTGGTTCAAGGCTACTTCCGCGTGGACCATGCGAACCAGGCGGCCGCCAACATCGCCATCAACTCGACGCTTCCGGCCATGGCGCATCATCTGGGCAGCACATCGCACCGCAATGCAGCGGGTGCCCTGAACGTGGTGGACGACAATCCGCCGCTGGGCGCGGGCCCGACCGCCACTCTGCGCATCGCCGACGATGGCAGGCTGGCCATCGAGGACGTGGACCTGACGGGGCGCCAACCCAGGGTGTTTTTTGCGGAGCCCAATCTGGTCATCACCGCGAATGAACAGCTGAGAGCGCGGACCGGCGCGAACATGCTGGCGACGAATGCGGGAAATACCGTGCAGGTGCCCGAAGCCGGCAACCTGGGTGCGCTGCATGTACTGGTCGAGGTCACGCCGGCGGCCGCGTTCTCGACCTCGATGAATTGCGATGCGGTGGCGTCGCGCCTGACGGGCGCCAATGACTCCACCACGCCTGTCAAGCTCAATCCGGGCGCACCGGATACGGTCCAGGGCGCCCGCACGGACGATGTCTACGAGCGTCTGGCCCATCAGGTGGCACGCGGAGATACCCCGGCACCGGGCGTGCTGGGCGGCCAGTTGATGGACACCGCCAATCATATGGGGCCGCCGCCGGGCGGCCCCATGGGCGCGCCCCACGTACCCTTGCCGGACCCGGCCAATGTCAACAATCAGGTGGCGCACGAGCGGGCGCACGCCGGACCGGTGGCGGCAGCGGCCATGGAAGCACAGGAGCTGGCACTCGGCATCAATGCGTTTGCCGACCCTGACATCGGCGACATGTACGGCAGCATGTCACTGGGGGCATTTCGCGACCTTGGGGGCGGCGACATTCGGCAGTTCAATGAGCAGAACAATCAATACATGAATCCGGGGCAGCAGAGTTGGGGGACCCATTTCGGCGGCGTCGTCATGAAGAGTGGCGGGGACCACGTCACCCTGGAGAACTACAACCGGAACGTGGAGGATGTCGGCGTGGGCGGCGCAGCCGACGTCCATAACCGCTGGTACTTCCAGATGTACGGCACCAAGCGACTGGCTGCCCTCCCGGTCGATCCCGCGCTGGCCGGTCACATCCAGGCCGGGGACGACGTCGTTGGGGCCGACCAGTCCTGGCACCATGCGTGGAGTACGGCGGGGCGTCCGATCATCAATGGCGTGACCGCGGTCATCGGAAAACGTGAGCAACCGCAGAGCGCTGATGTACTGGCGGCATTGGCTCACGCAGGAACAGCGGGATCAGGAGAAATCACGCGGGCGCATGAAGTAGACCTTCGGATCAACTGCACGCCGACCATGCAGCAGCAGCTCATGGCGCCCTTCAGCGTATCACTGAGCGACAAGTTCAATGCCATGCTTGGAAGGTTTGGCGGGAACGTTCCGGCTGCGGCTACCGCACGTGGCTTGGCCGCGCGCGCAGCCATCCTGCGGGTCTTCGCAACGACCAATGGCGATGGCGGGGCGAAGTTGGCAGCAGCGCTGGTGGCTCGCAACCAACTCGATACAGGCGGCGCGGGCTCTGCAAGCCCGAATACGCCGCCCCTTCTGGTGGGACGCTTGGCGGGATATGGCATCACCGTGCTGCCGCCAGGGGTGTGATTGGCGCCGCCTTGGTAACGAAGATGGCGCAGGTTGTCGTTGCATGCGCGTACCGCCTGCCGCCGCCATCATGATGACTCGCACGTTTGCAGATGCACGCCGGGCTGCATTGATTGCCCCAGTCTGACCTGCGGCGTCAGCTCATCGGCCAAGACCTCGCCGGCGCCGAGCCGGGCGTCAGACAAATTCGACGTGCTTGCGCAGCGGCAGTTCCCGGATGCGCTGTCCGGTGGCGGCGAAGATGGCATTGGCCAGCGCAGGCGCGGCGGGCGGTACCCCGGGTTCACCGATTCCCTTGATGCGACCGGTTGTCTGCAGGGCGCGTGTCACCACCTGGGGCGTCTGGTAGAGACGCAGACTCTGGTAGGTGTGGAAGTTGGTCTGCTGCGGCATGCCGTCCTCATAGGTTAGCTCGCCGAACATGGCATGGCTGAGGCCCCACAGGACGCCACCGCTCATCTGCGCCTCCAGGTTCACCGGGTCCAGCACCTGCCCCACCTCCGCGGCGATGAAGGCTTTGTCAATGCGGATGCCTGAGGGCGTCGCGGTCACCTCCACCACCTCGGCCACAGGTACTCCGAACGACAGGGTGAATGCCAGCCCGCGGCCACTGCCCTTGGGCAGCGGTCGCCCCCAGTCCGACAACTCGCCCACGGCCTTCAGCACACGCCTGGAGGGCTCGTGTGAACACAGTCGCAGCCGTTCGGCCAACGGGTCGGCGCCAGCGGAATGGATGAGTTCGTCGAGGAAGCATTCATGCAGGAAACCATTGCCCGAGGCACCTACAGAACGCCAGGAACTCACCGGTACCATCTCGGGAACGCGGTAGCCGGTGACACGATAGTGGGGAATGCTGAACGGCTGGTCCCAGGCGCCGGCGACGATGGCCATGTCGGGGCCCATGGCCGGCTGGCCCTGACGCCCCAGCTGTGAGGCATTGACGGATGGCGCCGCAATGCCGAGGTCAAACGCGTGCACCTGTCCTTGGTTCACTGCGCCCCGGGCGCGGGCGACAGCCAGCGGTCGGGGGAAGTCATGGGTCATGTCTTCCTCGCGGGTCCAGGTCATCTTGATGGGCACCCCCGGATAGGCCTTGGCCAGCTCCACGGCCTGGCGAACGTAGTCGTCTTCCAGGCGACGGCCGAAGCTGCCCCCCATGATCTGCACATGCACGTGGATGTTGTCTTCGGCAATGCCGCTGACGGCAGCCGCGCCGGCCACGACGAAGCGTGGAATCTGGGTGCCCGTCCAGATGTCGAGTCGGCCGTCCTTGAGCTGCACCACCGCGTTCATCGGCTCCAGCGGTGCATGGGCCAGGTAGGGGACCCGGTATTCGGCCTGCAGCAGCCTGGCCGGATCCACCGCCTTGAGCGTGCCCTCGACGTCACCCTCATCCTTGGCCCGGCTGTTGCGTCGCTCTTCAGTGAACGATGCACTGGCCTGTTCGAACATGGCTGCGGAGGTCAGGGGGTAGGGGGCTGGGCCCCAGTCGATCTCCAGCAGCTTGGCTGCCTGGAAGGCACGCCAGGTGTTGTTGGCGATCACGCCAACGCCGCCGCTGATCGGCACCACCTTCACCACGCCCTTGGCCGCCGAGGCCTTAGTGCCATTGATCCGTAGCACGCCGCCACCGAGCCGCGGGTTGGTGCACACGGTGGCGTGGACCATGCCCGGCATGCGCAGGTCGATACCGTAGGTGGCCGTGCCTGTCGACTTCGCGACGATATCCAGCCGCTTCATCGGTTTGCCGAGCAGCTTCCATTCGCCGGCCGGTTTGAGGGCCACGTCGGACGCGGGCTTGAGGCGACCTGCCGCTGCTGCCAGCGCCGTATAGGCCAGCCGCCGTCCATCGGGCAGAAGCACATGGCCTTCGGCCGTCTTGAGCTGCGACACCGGTATGCCGGTCTGCTCCGCGGCTGCTGCCAGCAGCATCTGACGTGCGACGGCGCCGGCCACGCGCAGTCGGTCGAAGGCGTCCGCCACGGTGGACGAGCCCCCGGTGATTTGCAGGCCGAGCATCTTGCCCATGACACCGGCCGCGTCACGCCCGGTTCGGGCCATGAAGGTGTCGGCCGTAGCGGCAATGGGGAACGCCTCGGCCATCACCGTGCCGTTGTAATAGGCCGCGCTCGGTGGGCCCGGCTCGACCTGGAACTGGCCCCAGGCCACATCGAGCTCTTCCGCGATCAGCGCGGCCTGCACCGAGTAGGCGCCTTGACCCAGGTCGGCGCGCGGCGTGATGAGCGTGATGCCGGCCGCGTCGATGCGGACATAGGGGTTCAATGTGTGCGCGCCCTCGGGCAGGTCCTTGAGCAAGGGATTGGCAGGATCGCGCTTGTAAACATAGGTGCCGACAGCAAGACCGGCGGCGAGGGCGCCGGCGCCGACCAGGAAGCTGCGGCGGGCAATGCGGGCGAGAGTGGCCATGGCGTCAGGCTCCCTTCAGTTGCGCGGCTGCGGACTTCACTGCTTGCCGGATGCGCGGATAGGTGGCGCATCGGCAGAGGTTGCCCGACATGGCCTGGTCGATCTGCTCGTCCGTTGGATTGGGTTGCGTCGCCAGAAAGGCGGCGGCAGCCATGATCTGCCCGGACTGGCAGTAGCCGCATTGGGCGACCTGATGCTCGATCCAGGCGCGTTGCACCGCATGTAGGGCCTCCGGGCTGCCGAGACCTTCGATGGTCGTCACAGCGCCCTGCACCGTGCCGACCGGCGTCACGCAGGAGCGCACCGCCGTGCCGTCCACATGCACGGTACAGGCGCCGCACTGGGCCATGCCGCATCCGTACTTGGGGCCGGTGATGCCGAGTTCGTCGCGCAGCACCCAGAGCAAAGGCATATCCGGTTCGACATCGACCACCTGGGTCTTGCCGTTGACGGTGAGTTTCATCTTGGAACTTTCGGTTGAAGGGCGCTCTCCGAGTCTAGACATGCCGGCTGCGCCGGGCATCAGCAAAACGCGCCAACCTTCACAAGCCGCAGGCGCGTTCGGCAGATGGATTGGCGTGCAGTGCGAGTGCGTCGCGGCAGGGGGTTGCCCAGGATCAGGCGTTTGGCAACGACCGTGCTGCGCTGCAGCGGTGGGATCGCTCCTGGCTCCCTCTGGCAAGCCTCACGATGGAGTCGTCAGCCCCTTCGAGGCCGAGTGGGCCTGGCGCACTGCGTGGGGCGTGCTTCCGGTCCATCCCTGGAAGGCACGGATGAACGAATTGGGGTCCTCGAACCCGAGTAGGAAAGCGATCTCGGCCCCCGACATCACCGAGTTCTGCAAGTAATGGTGGGCCAGCGCGTTGCGGAGCTGATCGAGGGTTTGCTGGAAGCTGGTCCCTTCCTCCTGAAGCCGGCGCTGCAAGGTCCGGCTGCTGACTCCCAGCTTCCGGCACACCGCCTGCATCGACAGCTCGCCAGCGGGCAGGGCTTCCAGCAGGGCACTCCGGACGCGGTCCGCCGTGGTCGCATGGCGGTGCAGGTCCTCCAGTCGCTGGCGCAAGGCGGGCTCGAAGAAAGACCACATGCCGTGGTTGGCGGTGAGGAAGGGTTGCTGGGCATCGGCAGCGGAGAACACCACCGTTGGCACCAGCGTCTTCTCCACCGAGACGCCGAAATAGTCGGCGTACGCGCGCGCATCGAGGGCTGACTGCGGAGGCTGCGGCCAGCCCACCCGCACCGGGTGCATCGTGCCGCGTGTGGCGAGGCGAGCCAACTGGACCAGGAACACCAGCTTGAAGGCCATCAGCACGGGCGGTGGCGGCGGGGCCCGGTCAAGGAACTCCAGAGTGGCGACGGTGTGCTGTTCGGTGCGATCGACGTGCAAGGCCATCGGTCCGGCCAGCCGCTTGTATTTGGCCAGGCGGGCGAGGGCGCCGTTCATGTCGTCGCTGCACAGGGCCACGAACAGCTCCGGCTCAAACCAGTCTGACGTCATGCGCTTAGCCAGGCGCAAGGGCATTGGTCCGCCTTCCGGCCCCGCGTCTTCCTCGATGGCCGCCCAGAGTTTGAAGTAAGTGACCGAGTCCAGGCGCATGCTGGTGCGGCTGAACAGGTCGCCGGGCAATTGCGCCCTGCGCAGCACGTTGGCGGCGTTGACGCCTGCGTCGTGCATCAGCAGCAGCCATCCGGGCCAGACTGCAAAAGTACCAGCGTGGCCGAGGCGGCCGTTCGTGCCTGGGGTGTCGTCTTCCATCCCGCCAGTCTATAAGTCCGCCCTCACCGCTGCATCAGCGGAACGCGCCAACTTCCACACGGAGCTTGGCGCGTTGCGCATGCGAATTGGCGCGCTCGGCGAGTGTGTGGGAAGCGCGGCGTCGGCACAGTAGACCCATCATCAACACAGCCACCCACTGCAGGCGCCCAGAAGGCGCCGCATCCTCGGAAAGCCTCCTTTATGAAGAAGACCATCCTGATCACCGGCGCTTCGTCCGGATTCGGCCTGATGCTGGCCACCCGGCTGCATGCGCAAGGCTTCCACGTCATCGGCACCAGCCGTGATCCTGAGAAGTATCCGAACCTTCCGTTCAAACTGATTCGTCTGGACCTGAATGATGACGCCTCCATTGGTGCTCTCCCCCAGGAACTGGCACGCCAAGCCAGCCGACTGGACGTGCTGGTCAACAACGCCGGTTACATGGTGACCGGGCTCGCCGAGGAAACGCCCCTGGAGCAAGCCCGTCAGCAATTCGAGACCAACTTCTGGGGTACGGTGAAAGTAACGAACGCTCTGCTGCCGACCTTCAGGGCCCAGAAGAGCGGTCAGATCATCACCGTCAGTTCCATCGTCGGCCTGATCGGTCCGCCCAACCTGTCCTTCTACACGGCCTCCAAGCATGCCGTGCAAGGCTTCTTCAAGTCGCTGCGGTTCGAACTGAATCCGTTCAACATCCAGGTCAGCATGGTCGAGCCCGTCTGGTTCAAGACCAACCTGGCCAACCATGCCGTCAAGGCCAGCGGCCGCATCTCCGACTACGACAGCTACCGGCGCAAAGCAAATGCCGCCACGCAAAAGGGCATCGATGAGGCCCAGGCGCCGGACGCCGTGGTGAACACCATCACCAAGCTGATCGGCACTCGCGAACCCCGGTTCAGCAACCCCGTCGGCAAGATGACCGGCATGTTCCTGTTCCTGCAGAGCTATGCACCCAGGATGTTTGAGGGCTCCATCCTCAAAAGTGTTGAAACCGCCTGATCGAGAGCCGTTACATGTCACAAGCATTCATCGATCAAGTCTGCCTGCAACCCGGACAGCCCCACGCCGCCGCGCAATCTGCTCTGCTGGAGTGGCACCGCATCGTGGCGAATCTGGATTGGGATCGCCTGCCGCTCCTGCTGACGGATGACGTCCGCTTCCGAAACCCGGCTGCGTTCGACGCCTTCCTCGGCAAGGGCCCGATGGTGGCCATCCTGCGTACGGTGTTCGACGTGATGGAAGACTTCAAATACGAGCGGCACTTCGGCCGGGCCAGTGGGTATGTCATGGAGTTCACCGCCCGTGTCGGCGCCGAGCCGCTTGTCGGTATGGATATGGTGGAATTCAACGCGGAGGGCCAGATCACCGACTTCATGGTCATGATCCGTCCCGCCAGTGCGCTGGCGGCGTTGGCCGCTGAGGCCAGTCGTCGTATGGCCACTGCCACGCCAACCGCCTCTGCCTGAAAGGACCTGCAATGAAGTACTTTCTCTGTAAATACCTGCCGCCACGGCCTGACTTCCTGGCAACGATGACGACCGAGGAGCGTGATTTGATGAAGCGCCACGGGGATTACATGAATGAGCTCCTGGCGCGGGGGGTCATCGTCGCGCATGGGCCGGTCATAGACCCTGCGGGCAGCTATGGCGTGTCGCTCTACCAGATCGCTGACGACCAGGACATCGCGGCTTTCACCTCGGAAGATCCGGTGGTGAAGCATGGCGTCGGGCATTACGAGCACTTCGACATGCTCACCCTGAAATCGCGGGGCTGACACGACATGCCGGACACCCCGATGCGCGACCTCATCGCCGACGGTAGGCTCAACCCGCGCCTGGGTTGGCACTGTGAGCCGCAACGCTGGAGCATCGAATCTGCACCGACGGCGCTGAGGATCTGTTCCGATCCTGGGACCGACTTTTGGCAGCGGACCCACTACGGATTCGAGGCGGACAACGGCCACTTTCTGTTCCTGGAGGCCGTTGGTGACTTCGTGCTGACGACGAAGGTGAGCTTCCGCCCCAAGCATCAATACGACCAGGCAGGCCTGATGGTGCGCTTGTCACCGTCATGCTGGCTGAAGACTTCAGTCGAGTTCGAACCCGACGGCGCCAATCGACTCGGCGTCGTGGTCACCAATGGGCAGTACTCGGACTGGTCCACGCAGCCCATCGGCAAGGAGATTCAAACTGTCTGGTTCCGCGTGCGTGGAGAGGCGAACGATTTCATCGCTGAGTCTTCCTTCGACGGCGAGCATTGGGAGCAGTTGCGCATGGCCCACCTGCATGACAGAGCATCCGTGGCGTCCGTCTCGTGTGGGCTGTACGCCTGCAGCCCCAAGGCCGCAGGGTATGAGGCGGAGTTTTCTTTCCTGCACTTCGAACCCGGGCGCCTGCTTTGATGTCGAAAACCACTCATGTCTGGACTGACCCTGTCGGCGGATCAAGGACCTATCGGAACCTTGCATTCTCAAGTCTGAATCGCATGCTCATTGATCTCTGAACTCTTACGGAAGCCGGCTGTGGTTACTCGCGCCGACGATGCTCAGTGGGACTGCAAATGCCCAACCATCCGTCATGAAGGGCGGCGTTGCGCGAATGCAGACACTCGAGCATCCAACCTGGAGTGTCCGCTGTCGGCCACAAGCGGCCGGTCACCGCAGGCGGCTTTCGGGCGGCTGAAACAGGACAGAATGACTCAATGAATTGCGGCCTCGAATTTCATGACTCCAGGGTCGCATCGGTCTACTCGTTGGGGGACGTGGTGACTATCAGCTTTAAGGCCGCCTACCTTCATCTCTCTGACGGCGTGCCCGGCAGCGACAGAGGAACCGGATGGACGCAAGCGGGCTCGCTCGAATTCGGCTCTGCGAGCTTGCCTGGCACGCCGGACATTGGAGATGGCTGGATCGTTGCCGGTGCGCTGAGAGTTGATGGGGGTGACGAGCTTCGCTTGGTACCCGTGCCGTTTAACATCGTCGGTAGCATCCAAGCGACCTGAATCAACCTGAATCAACCCGGGTTTTGAGGAGGCTCAACACTCTGAGAGGATTGAGCCATGAGCAAGTCGAACAAGTTCTCACCCGAGGTGCGTGAGCGTGC
>NZ_JACHXO010000010.1 GCF_014192155.1 Roseateles terrae
GCACGCTCACGCACCTCGGGTGAGAACTTGTTCGACTTGCTCATGGCTCAATCCTCTCAGAGTGTTGAGCCTCCTCAAAACCCGGGTTGATTCAGCAGTGGGCATTCGCGACCGACCGCTTTCAGGCAACAGTCGCGGCACGTTACCTCGGGTCTGCATGCTGCAATCTAGCATCTGGCATCGTGCGGCGTAAGTGGCACCCGTTAGGGCAAGCAAATGATCAAGACAGGAATGCACGCTGGTTATTGGGTGGTTACCTGGGCGGACGGTTTTGATCCATCCTTGGACGACCTGCTGCCACATATTCCTGAGGCTGTCTTAGGGCGGCGCGTCCTGATTGCTTCCTTCGACAGCGGTCAATTTAGTCCGACGCAGCATGAACTTGAGCATGGCTGGTCGGTGCAAGGAAACCAAGCGGTAAGTGCACCGGTTAAAGCCGTCTCAGACGTTCCAGCGGTGGGCTTCGACGAGTGGTATGTCTATGACGGCGATGTCCCCCTCGGACATCACAAAGCGTTTGTCAACCGGTTAGGCTTCTCGCCGCTGGACCCAGCTTGCTTGGAAGCTACCGAGTTCTGGAAGCAAGTGGCGCGCTTCCAACCGCTGAATGTGCTTGGCGCCGGAACGCCGACCATGTTCCTGGTAACTCGGGACGCGCAAATCTACGCGCGAGCCGTAGCGGTTGGGGGCTTACCAGAAGTGCGCCCCTAACGTCAGCGCCCGGCCAGGTGCGGTCGCAAGCGATAGACTGCTTCGAGGCACTCCTCCCTCGCGTCTGAGGCGCACCAACATATGCCCGAAGTCTTGCTCTGCACGGTCGAAGACACCTTCTTGGTGACGGGGTGGGGGCTCATCATTGCACCGATGTTTCCAGTCTCGGAGTTCCGCTTCGATTCAAATCATCAGGTGCGCATCGTCCGCCCTGATGGCGAAGTGCTCGAATGCCGCTGCCATTTTCAAGTTCCGTTTCAGAGTCCGCCAGCGAAGGTAATGAGCTTTGTCTGCGCGCTGCAGGGTGTCGGGAAGGAGCACGTTCCCATTGGCAGCCGGGTTTGGCTTCTGGGGAAAACCGAAGCCGACATCAAAATTACCGCCGAGCCGCAGGTTGCGAGGAGCGCGCGGCGGCCATGAGCGGTCCTTTTCTCGGAGACACCGTAACCCAATCAGTCGCGCCTGAGATTGAAACTCGGGCAATTGACGCGGCTTCAGCCCAGCCATTATGGGCCGAAGCGTCGATGCATGCGCACTGCGCTACAGAGGTTTTTTCGATGCCGAAAGACTTCGTAAAACGCATGCCCAATGTCACGGAGGGCGAGCGTAGCGAGTTGCTTGCCGCACTTGCGCTGGAAGATTCTGTTGTGATCGTGGGGGGCTGGACTGCCGAACGCAAGCCGGAGCCGCTCACCGGGGGCGGGAAGCTCTATGCGTTCATGATTCATCCGTCTTCGTTCAAGGTTCTGCATGCCGGCGTCGGAACGTGGCGGTCTTAGCACGATGCCCGTTCTAAGCAGGAGGAAGCTGGCCCGCTCTGGTTCGCTGGATGTCCGCTTCCGGGCGCTCAACCTGGTCATGCCGATGCCGCCTTTGAGTCGAGAGCTGTCAGTCTTCCGTGAGCCCGTGATCGACCGCTCCCAGCCTACAGCCGCCGCCCATCACAAGCCCCAGCTTCGCAGCCGAAGTCGGCCAATGAAACATGGCAGACTTCCGGCATGCTGACTGAGCGTGACGCTTGCCATTTGGTACTTCATGAGCTTGACCACCCCGAAGCCTTCGTGGTGCAGTCGTGTTCATTGTCGACGCATAAGGACTACTGGGTCGTCCGCGCGAACAGCGCCGACGATGTGCTGCGAGGAAACGTGGCGCAGTGCTACGTCGGTGTCAATGCTTACCTCGTCGACGTGAGAACCGGCGAGATCGAAATCGTCGGCAGCAACGAATCGGTTCATTCGTATCTCCAGGACAAATACGACCTTCGCAAGGCTGCGGGCCGGCACTACGTTTTGCGAGCGGCTTTTGCCCGCTCGGACAAGCGCGCCATCATTCACCTGCACAAGGCGCTGGAGTGCACGCTCCAGCGAGCGCGGGAGCTTTCCGAAGAAGATTGCGATTGGCTCACTGGCATTCGGGGGCATGTGCGCGACGCACAGGAGCTGCTTCGACAGAAAGGCATCGCCACCTCGATTGAGCTTGTTGATCACGCGGAAAGTGTCCGGCCAATAGACCACCGAACACGGCGCTGGGAAGAGCTGAAGAATCTACTTCGTCACTAACCACCAGCGCATGAAGCCAATCATTCCCACAGAGCTCTTGGTCGTCCAGCCCACAAGCCCCTCCGCCCCAATGTCCGACCCAACGCAAAAGCCCTTCAAGCTCCCCGCCGCCGACATCAAACCTTTGGCCACGGGCCATGGCGGCTGCATCGCCACGGACATGATCACCTGCGAAGGCAGAAAAGTCGCCTTTATGTACCGCGAGGAGCCCGACAACGACATCGACAGCGGATGGCGGTTCCTGTCCGGCTTCGAATCGGACGAGTACATGGACAACCCGGACCATCACGCCGCCTATGACGTGAACACCATTGCCAACTACGACCCGGACATCATTCGATTCCTGGACGCACCCGTCGGATCGGCCTTCGAGCGGGAAGACGGGGTCGGCGACTTTGTGGAAGTGCAAGACTTCGAGCCGTCTGACGACTGATCGCCGGCTTCGCGGATGGACTTAGAAGGACGTCTCAGCGCCCTCCACCGCCCCAAATCACGCCGGCAAATCCGCCATCGTCACATCCTGCAAGTGCCCCGCCGCAATCTTCAGCTGCCGGTCACACTGCCGCGCGATGTTCTGGTCATGGGTGACCATCACCAGCGTCGTCCCCAGCTCCCGATTCAGGTCGAACATCAGCTTCATCACCTGCTCGCCGGTGGCGAAGTCCAGGCTGCCCGTCGGTTCATCCGCCAGTAGCAGATCCGGCTGCTGCACAAACGCCCGCGCCAGCGCCACCCGCTGCTGCTCCCCGCCGGACAGCACCCGCGGATAGTGAGACAGCCGCTGCCCCAACCCCACACGCTCCAGCATCTGCCGCGCCAGACCCCGGGCATCCCGTTCGCCCCGCAATTCCAGCGGCAGCATCACGTTTTCCAGCGCGGTCAGGTGACCCAGCAACTGGAAACTCTGGAATACGAACCCCAGATGCGCCCCGCGCAGCGCCGCACGGCCGTCTTCGTCCAGGGCAAACATGTCCTGCCCCCGCAGACGCACCGTGCCGCTGGTGGGCGTGTCCAGGCCCGCCAGGATGGACAGCAACGTGCTCTTGCCCGAGCCCGACGCGCCCACGATGGCCACGGATTCCCGTGCCTGCAGCTGGAAGGTGATGTCATGCAGAATCGTCAGCACGCCGCTGGCGTCCTGCACCGACTTGTTGACGTGATCGACCTCGAGGATGTTTAGAACCATGAATCAACCGCAGATGCGCCGCCGTGAGTGGATGCGCTACTCTAGCGCCACTCTCCTGTCCGTGACCCTGGCGGTGTCTCTCGCCGGACCTGCCGCCGCACAAGGAAAGTCCGCAACCGCCGCCAAGGCCGATGCCGGGCCCCGCCGCATCCTCGTCCTGGGCGACAGCCTTTCCGCCGAATACGGCCTGGCCCGCGGCGCCGGCTGGGTCGCCCTCATGACCCAGCGGCTCAAGGAGCAGCAACTGCCCGCGGAGGTCGTCAACGCCTCCATCAGCGGCGACACCACCTCCGGCGGCCTGGCCCGCCTCCCCGCACTGCTCAAGCAGCACAAGCCGACCTTGCTGGTGATCGAGCTGGGCGGTAACGACGCCCTGCGCGGCCTGCCCCTGGCCAGCACGCGGGACAACCTGCGCGCCATGGTCAAGGCCGGCAAGGCGGCGGGCGCCAAGGTGCTGCTGGTGGGCATGCAGATTCCGCCCAACATGGGCCCCAGCTACACCCGGGAATTCGAAGCAGGCTTCAAGACGGTGGCGCAGGAGGAGAAGGTGCCGCTGGTGCCGTTCCTGCTGGCCGGCGTCGCAGACCGCACCGATGCCGCGGACTGGTTCCAGGCCGACCGCATCCATCCGCTGGCCAAGGCCCACCCGGTGATGCTGGACAACGTCTGGAAGCAATTGCGGCCGATGCTGTGAACCGTCGGTTCTCGGTGTCCCTGGCGGGTCCCTTGGACCTCACGCCCTCCTCTCTCTTCATGCAGGACTTTTTGATGCTGTCTCGTCGCTTCCCGTTGTCGCTGCGCAGCGGCGCTGCCGCCGTGTCGTTCGGCTTCGCCTCCCTGGCTTCCTCCGCCGCTCTGGCAGTGTCGCCCGCCACACCTGTCCCCAACACCCACGAGGCACCGCCAGCCGCCGCATCGAACAGCATCAACGCCGCCAGCGGAGCCACCGGGGCCACCACCCAGCCCAGCTACGGCCCGCAGCTCGAAGGCTTCGCCTACCCCCATCCCCAGCAGCGATTCCGCTTCACCTCCCAGCAGCAAACGCTGGAGATGGCCTACATGGATGTAGCGCCCCGCGGCACGCCCAATGGCCGCACCGCCGTTCTGCTGCATGGCAAGAACTTCTGCGGCGCCACCTGGGAGTCCACCATCGAAGCGCTGACCGGCGCCGGCTTCCGCGTGATCGCGCCGGACCAGATCGGCTTCTGCGCCTCCAGCAAGCCGCGTGGCTACCAGTTCAGCTTCCAGCAGTTGGCGGCCAACACACATGCACTGCTGCAGTCACTCAACATTGCGCGCGCCACGGTCATCGGCCATTCCATCGGCGGCATGCTGTCTCTGCGGTATGCGCTGCAATATCCGCAGGACGTGGAGCAGCTGGTGGTCGTCAATCCCATCGGCCTGGAAGACTGGCAGGCGCTCGGGGTGCCGTATGCCTCGGTGGACACGCTCTATCAAGGCGAACTCAAGACCAGCTTTGAATCGATCAAGGCCTACCAGCAGCGCTTCTACTATCACGGCCAGTGGACTCCGGCGTATGGCCGCTGGGTGTCGATGCTGGCTGGCCTCTACACCGGCCCGGGCCGCGAAACCTTCGCCTGGAACCAGGCCCAGACCACCGAGATGATGTTCACCCAGCCGGTGGTGCATGAGCTGGACCGCATCCGCGTGCCCACCACCCTGATCATCGGGCAGAAGGACCGCACCGCCCCAGGCGCCAATCGCGCCAGCCCGGAGTTGCAGCGTCAGTTGGGCGACTATCCGGTCCTCGGTCGCCGCGCGGCGCAGGCGATTCCTGGTAGCCGTCTGGTGGAGCTGCCGGAACGCGGCCACTCGCCGCAGGTGGAGGCACCGGAGGAATTCAATGCCGCGCTGCTGCAATCGCTGCAGGCCGCATCGCCCTCCCAGCCGATCCGCCCCACCGCTAACGATGCGAAGGACGCGAGCGAAGTGAACGACGCAGGGCGCGCCAGCGGCGCCAAGCCTTGATTCCGCGCCTTCTCTGCGACTCACCACTCCAATGAGTGGTGACTTTTGCACATTGCAATGCATTCATCACTGCATTGCATCAACCCTGACAAAGTCGCTTTACTGCTGAGCCAACATCCGCCCGGAGCCGTGCGGCATGATGGAGGCGCTTTCAACACACGTTTGCCGAATGACTCATGCCCGTGCGCGCCTGCGGCCGGGCTGGCGCTCCGGTTCAGCCTTGGTGCTGGCCCTGACGCTGGCCGGTTGCGTGAACCTGGCGCCCGACTATCACCGCCCCGCCGCCGCTGTGCCGCAAGAAGGCACCCCTGCCCCGCAGGACGCCGCTCAACTGCCCTGGCGAAGCGTTTTCAATGACGGACGGCTGCGGGAGACCATCGCCCTGGCCCTCGCCGAGAACCGCGACCTACGCGTCGCGGCGCTGAATGTCGAGAAGGCTCGTGCCGCCTTCGTGCAGACGGATGCGCAGCGTTGGCCAACGATCACGGCCGGCGCCAGCGCCTCCCGCTCCGACAACGCCAGCGGCACCGCGAACGCCTTCTCTGCGCAGCTTGCGATGACCAGCTTCGAGCTGGACGTCTTCGGACGCGTGCGCAACCAGAGCGCCTCGGCGGAAGCGTCTCTGTGGGGCCTGGATGCCACGCGCCAGAGCGTGCAGATCAGCCTGGTGGCGGAAGTGGCCAGTGCCTGGCTCACCTGGGCGGCGGACCTGCAACGTCGGGCGCTCGCCCAGCAGACCCTGGCCAGCCAGGAACAGACGCTGGCGCTGACCGAACGCCGTCATGCCGTCGGTGCCGTCTCCGGCCTGGCGCTGGCGCAGGCCCGCACTGCGGTAGAAAGCGCCCGTGCCGATGTGGCCACCTATCCCGCCACGCTGGAGCAGGACCGCCACGCCCTGGAACTGCTGCTCGGCACGGCCCTGCCTGACGCGCTCCGGCCGCAGGCCGGCGATGCATTTGCACAGGTCAGCACCCTGGTCGATCTGCCCGCGGGTGTGCCGTCGAGCGTGCTGCTGCGTCGGCCGGACGTGCGCTCGTCCGAGCAATCCCTCATCGCCACCCACGCCGACATCGGCGCCGCCCGCGCTGCACGCTTCCCGACGATCAGCCTCACCGCCAGCGCCGGCCGCGCCAGCCCGGCCTTGTCCGACCTGTTCAAGTCGGGCAATGGCAGCTGGTCCTTCGGCCCTTCCGTCTCGCTGCCGGTCTTCGACGCCGGTGCCAGCCGCGCCGCAGTGCGACAAGCCGAAATCAGCCGCGACATCGCCGTCGCCAGCTACGACAAGACGGTGCAGACCGCCTTCCGCGAAGTGGCCGATGCCCTGTCCATCCGCGCGACGCTGGCCGATAGGCTGACCGCCCAGCAGACGCTGCTAGCCGCCACCGAGCGGCAATTGCGTCTGGCCGAAGTGCAATACCGCGCCGGCAGCAGCACGCAGCTGGACGTGCTGGACGCGCAGCGCTCGCTGTATTCGGCGCAGCAGTCCCTGATCACGCTGCGCCTGACCGAACAGCTCAACCGCATCACGCTCTACAAGGTGCTGGGTGGCGGCTGGAACGATGACAACACCCTTGCATCCTGAGGATTTCCGAATGAAGACATGGTTGAGGCCGGGGCGGCTGGTGCTGCTGCTGGTCGTTCTGGTGGTGCTGGGTTTCATCGTCAAAGCCGTCTGGTTCTCCCCGCCCCCGCCGCCGCAGGTCACCACCGCGGTGGTCGAGCGCGGCGACCTGGAAGAGTCGGTGCTGGCCACCGGCACGATCAACGCTTACAAGCTGGTGAGCGTCGGCGCGCGGGCGACCGGTGAAGTCAAACGCCTGCATGTGGCGCTGGGGGACCAGGTCAAGGAAGGCCAGTTGATCGCCGAGATCGATGCCCTGACGCAGCAGAACGCGTTGCGGGACGCACAGGCCTCGCTGCGCAGCGCCGAAGCCTTGCTGGCTTCGCGTCGGGCCACGCTGGCCCAGGCGGAGCTCACGCTGAAGCGTCAGCGCGCCCTGAACGAGGCGGATGCCGGCGCCCGCGCCGATCTCGAAACCGCCGAAGCCACGCTGGGCACCGCCCGCGCCGATGTCGAGTCCCAGCAGGCGCTGGTGGCCCAGGCCAAGGTGAATGTCGACACAGCGCAGGTCAACCTCGGCTATGCCCGCGTGGTGGCGCCGATGGACGGCACCGTGGTGGCCATCGTCACCGAGCAGGGGCAGACGGTGAACGCTACCCAGTCGGCGCCCACCATCATCAAGCTGGCCCGCCTGGACACGATGACCATCAAGGCCAAGATCTCCGAAGCCGACGTGCCACGGGTGCGTCCGGGCATGCCGGTCTACTTCTCGCTGCTGGGCGATCCCGACCGCCGCATCGAAGCCAAGCTGCGGGCGATCGAGCCGGGCGACACCACGCTGGCGGACACCACCAGTTCCACCAGCAGCTCCACCTCCACCACCAGCGCCATCTACTACAACGGCATCTTCGACGTGCCCAACCCCAGCGGGCAACTGCGCATCAACATGACGGCGCAGACCACCATCGTGCTCGACCAGGCCAAGGGTGTGCTCCTGGTGCCTTCTGCCGCCCTCGGCAAGAAGGATGCGCAAGGCCGCTACACCGTGCGGGTGCAGCAGCCGGATGGCCGCATCGAGCCGCGCACCATGCGCATCGGCCTGAACAGCCGGGTGCGCGCACAGGTGCTCGAAGGGTTGAAGGAAGGCGAGCGGGTCGTGACCAGCGAAGCGCTGGCCGACGCAGCGCCGAATGAAGGCGGCCGTCGCGGCCCGCCCCCGATGTAATGACCGCCCTGCTTGAACTGCGCGGCCTGGTCCGCGAATTCCCGGCCGGTGACGGCGTCGTCGCCGTGCTGCGCGATGTCGATCTCACCATCGAGGCGGGCGAGATGGTGGCCATCATCGGCCCGTCCGGCTCCGGCAAGTCCACCCTGATGAACATCCTGGGTTGCCTGGACCGTCCCAGCCGCGGCAGCTACCGCGTCGCAGGGCAGGAGACGGGCGCGATGGGGCCCGATGAACTGGCGCGGCTGCGCCGGGAGCATTTTGGATTCATCTTCCAGCGCTATCAGCTGCTGGGCGACCTCAATGCCCTGGGCAACGTCGAGATTCCGGCCATCTATTCCGGGACGCAGGCGGAGCATCGCCATCAGCGGGCGCGGGAGCTGCTCACGCGGCTGGGACTGGCGGAGCGGCTGGAGCATCGGCCGGGACAGCTCTCCGGCGGGCAGCAGCAGCGCGTGTCGATCGCGCGGGCGCTGATGAACGGCGGCGACGTCATCCTCGCCGACGAGCCGACCGGCGCGCTCGATCAGGCCAGCGGCCGCGAGGTGATGAAGATTCTGGAAGAGCTGCATGCGGACGGGCACACCATCATCCTGGTGACCCACGATCCGCAGGTGGCTGCGCATGCCCAGCGGGTGATCGAGATCAGCGACGGGGTCATCGTGGCGGACCGCCGCCGCGACGACGCAGCCGCACCGGTCACCAAGGTGGCCCCGCCCGCCGCGCCGACGAGCGCCTCCTGGCAGGCAGTGATCGGCCGCGTGGCCGAAGCGGCCCGCATGGCCTTGCGCGCCATGGTGGCGCACCGTCTGCGCACGCTGCTGACGATGCTGGGCATCATCATCGGCATTGCCTCGGTGGTGTCGGTGGTGGGGCTGGGCCAGGGCACGCGTGCCAAGGTGCTGGCCGACATCAGCGCCATGGGCACCAACACCATCAACATCATGCCGGGCAGCGGCTTTGGTGACCGCAAGGCGGCGGCCATCCGCACGCTGCGGGCCGGGGATGCAACGGCACTGGCGCAGCTGGACTATGTGGACAGCGTCTCGCCCTCGGTGGCGGTCAGTGCCGGCCTGCGTTACCGCAATGTGGACGTCACTGCCTCCATCACCGGGGTGGGCGGGCAGTACTTCCGCGTCTACGGCTACACCTTCGCCCAGGGCGGTGCCTTTGATGAGCAGGACGTGCGGGCGCAGGCGCAGGTGGCGGTAATCGACGACAACGCCCGCAAGACGCTGTTCCCGAACGGCGAGTCCGCACTGGGCGAGGTCATTCTTCTGGGCAGTGTGCCAGTGCGCATCGTCGGTGTGACCGCGAAGAAGGCCAGCGCCTTCGGCAATGACGACTCGATCAACATCTGGCTGCCCTACACGACGGCGATGAGCCGGATGACGGGTCAGGACTACCTGCGCAGCATCACGGTGCGGGTGAGCGACGCGGTGCCGAATGCGGCGGCGGAGCAAGGCATCCGCACCCTGCTGACCCAGCGGCATGGCCGCACCGACTTCTTCCTGATGAACACCGACAGCATCCGCAAGACGGTGGAGCAGACCACCGCCACCATCACCCTGCTGATCTCGTCGATTGCGCTGATCTCGCTGCTGGTGGGCGGCATCGGTGTGATGAACATCATGCTGGTGTCGGTGACCGAGCGCACCGGGGAGATCGGGGTGCGGATGGCGGTGGGCGCGCGTCAGAGCGACATCCTGCGCCAGTTCCTCATCGAGGCGGTGCTGGTGTGCCTGATCGGCGGCGCCCTGGGCGTGGGGCTGGCGGTCGGCGTCAGCCTGCTGTTTGACTACCTCGCCGGCGCGGCCGGGTTCAAGATGATGATCTCGACCTCGGCCATTGCCGGCGCGTTTGGGGTGTCCAGCCTCATCGGCGTCATCTTCGGCTTCCTGCCGGCGCGCAATGCGGCGCGGCTGGATCCGGTGGAGGCGCTGGCGCGGCCTTGAGGGCTGCGCGCCCGTCGCGTTCAGCGCTCGCTTTGGCGGCGCTCCTCCCCCCGCTGCCGCATCGGCTCGGCGGCGGGTCGCGCGGGTTGGGCGGCTTGGGGCGGCACGGCCACTGGGCGAACGCCGTTTTCACGGCGAGGCGGTTCCACCCGCGGGGCCTGCGGCTGCGGCTGCATCTGCGGCGGGGGCTGCATCTGCGGCTGCGGCGGCGCCATCACCGGACGCGGCGCCTCCATGCGCGGCGGCTCGCGGTTCTCCCGGATCGGTTCACGGATCGGCTGACCGCGCGCGTCACCCCGCCACGGCTCACTGCGCGGCGGTTCATAGCGCGGCATGTCATTGCGCGGCTCCGGTCGGTTCTGCACCGGGACGCCAAAGCGTCCGTCGTCCCGACGCCCCGGCTCATTGCCATCGTCGCGCCGCTGCGGCTGCCAGCGCTCGTCGCGCGGGCTGCGCTCCTCGCGGGCGTTGTCCGGTACGCCGGTGAAGGGCCGCACCCCGTTGGGCGCCGGTGCGGGCACCGCAATCGGACGCACCTGGCCCGGCGGGGTGCCCCCCGGGCGCCCGTCCGGCCGGCCGTCCCAGCGGCCGTCGTTGCGGTTGTCATTGCGGCCGTCGGGTCGGCCACCGGCGACACCGCCCGGACGATCCGGCCCCGACCGCATCGGCGTGCGGGGCTCGACCACCGGCAGCGGTCGTGTCACCGGCCGGCTGGGATTGAACAGTCCGCCGTGTTCACGTTCATATCGGAACGGCGGCACCGGATCATTCGGGCGCGGCACGCGGCCCGGCTCGATGCGCGGATTCACCCGGCGCCAGTAGTCATTGGAATAACGGCCCGGTGGGTAATACGCCTCGCGCGGGGCCAGCGGCACCCAGGCGCCATACCGTGGCGGCGGCGGGCGTCGGCCGCCGCTCCATACATTGATGCTCAGGCCGGCGCCACCGACCCAGCCCACCACGGCGGGCGCATAGGCCGGCCGCGGCTCGTAGGGCCCGGGCACCCAGCACCAGCGGTTCCCCCAGTAGGCCCAGCGGCCGTAATGGAAGGGGGCGAAGCCCCAGGGCATGTCGTCCACCCAGGTGTAACCCCAGCGGCTGCTCCAGACCCAGCGACCGTAGCGGTAAGGGGCCCAGTCGTCCACGATGACCGTGGTCGGCACCCACACCTGGCCGTATTCGGGAGACTGCTGCCAGGTGCCGTAACGGCTCAGTTCTTCGACGCCGGTCATCTCCGGCGACACGACATTTGCCGGCACCGGCAGAGCGATGGCCGCGCGTTCGTCGGTCAGCAGGATCTGCGCGAAAGCGTCCCGCTGCAGCGGCTGGCGTTCGGTACGCGGGCCGTTGTCCCACCAGAACTCGGCCTGCTCGTTGGTCGCAATGAACACCGGCGGCACATCCATCGCGCGGGAATCAAAGCGCAGCTTGCCCTGCCACGCCTGCGTCTGGGTGCCGCGATCCAGCTGGCTGACGCGGTAGAGGCCCTCACGCTCGAAGGAGACCCGACCTTCCAGGGTCTGGAAGGTCCACTCGTCGGCAGCCTGCGGCGAGCGCAGCCGTACACCGGCACCGCCGCGCACGATCTGCACCGACACCCGTTGTTCGGCCAGCGCGTTGAATTCAATCTCGGAGCGCTCATCCACCCACAGGGTGCTGGAGCCAATCGTCAGCGTGACACCAGCGCGCTCGTCGGTCCGGATGCGGTCGCCTTCGCCGACGCTCTGGTTGCGTTGCAACTGCAGCCATTCACGGCCATCGGGGTCGTAGATCCAGACGCCACTGCTCACCTCGGCCACGCGGCCGGCGCGGGTGGGCACATCGCCCTGGATGCCCTGTACGCTCTGGCGCCCCTGCTCGGGCGGCTCGGCCAGGGCCGTGCAGCCGGTGGTTAGCGCTAGCATCGCTGCCACTGCCGTGGCGCACAGACCGGTCAGCGGGCGCGTCCAGCCGGTGGCGGCCGGGCCGACGCCTGACCGCGCCCCCGAGGGCGACGGACCGCGCAGGCCACCGTCGGGCACGGCGGCCGCCTGGCGGGTCTGAGACAGGCGCGAGGAGAACGACAAAACGGTCATGCGAACGGCTCCGCCGGTAGGAGTCTGTTTAACGATCTGGACACGAAATGGTGGACGTCTGCTTACAACTTGACGCGCTATTGCGGGCTCGTCAAGGCAACCGGGGAACCTGTCGGCGCCCTCAGTCGTCGCTTCGCGGATCCATCCCCGGGAACAGCACTTCGGTAAAACCGAACTGGGTGAAGTCCTTGATTCGCATGGGGTACAGCATGCCCACCAGGTGGTCGCATTCATGCTGCACCACCCGCGCGTGGAAGCCATCCACTTCACGGTCGATGACTTCGCCCTTCGCATCAAACCCCTGATAACGGATCTTTTGCCAACGCGGCACCATGCCACGCAATCCTGGCACCGACAGGCAGCCTTCCCATCCGTCCACCTGCTCGTCGCCGATGGGCGTGATGGTGGGATTGATCAGCACCGTCATCGGCACCGGCGGCGCTTCCGGATAACGCTCATTGCGGTTGAAGCCGAACACCACCACCTGGAGGTCCACGCCGATCTGCGGCGCGGCCAGGCCGGCCCCATTGGCGGCCACCATCGTGTCGAACATGTCCTGCAGCAGGTCCCGCAGCTCCGGGGTGTCGAAGTGCTCGACCGGCTTGGCAACTCGCAGCAGACGGGGATCGCCCATCTTCAGGATTGGTTTCACGGCCATCGTTTTGTCTCCGAGGGGTTGTCTCGTGGCGAAACCCTGCATCTTGCCGGAAACTCCAGGCATCTTTCGGAACAAGGTTGGAGCATGGACACAGCCTGGAAGCGATGGCTGTCGCTGGCCGTGCGCCTTGGCGTGGTCGGCGCGCTGGTGGCGCTGCTGGTGCGCGGGTGGACGCAGGGTAATGCCATGATGGCGGTGTTGGCGGCGGTGAACCTGATCGGCCTGGGCGCGGTGATGCTGGCGTCGCCAGCGATGGATCTCACGGCGTTTCTGTTTCGGTCCACACGCAGCGCTGCACTGCGGCCGGAGGAAGGTCGCTGGCGGGAATTCCGGGGGGTGCCGGTGACCGTACGGCGCCTGGACCACGAATTTTTCGTGCGCGTCAGCGACGCCCGAAGGGTCTGCGGCGCTGCATGGCCGCAGACGCTGGCAGCAGCCCGGTCGATTCCCGGTGAACGCGGTGAGTTCCTGCGGGCCCGCCTGCTGGCGGACAACCTGGAACGGATTGATCCGATGCCGGACATGCGCCTGATGGCGTTTGTGCACTGGCTGCGGACGCTACGCTGACAGTACGGCCGCAGCGTCGCTGCCATCGACAGCACCACAACAACAGACACGCAAGGAGACATCTTGCCCGCCAATGCCCTGCCCTCGACCTCGCCGTCAACGCCCTCGACATCGTCGAAGCTGCCGTCTTATGCCCAGGAGTTCGGCCACGGCATCTACGCCATCGACACCGCTTTCCAGCGCGATCACTTCGATGCCGCCTACCTGATGGTGGACGACGGCCGTGCGGCCTTCATCGACACCGGCACTCGTCACGCGGTGCCACGCCTGCTCGGCACGCTGGAAGCGCTGGGCCTCTCGCCGCAGGCGGTGGATTGGGTCATCCCGACCCACGTGCACCTGGACCACGCCGGCGGCGTCGGCCCGCTGATGGAACAGCTGCCGACCGCACGTCTGCTGGTCCACCCGCGCGGCCTGCGCCACATGGTCGACCCCTCGGCGCTGTGGGCCGGCGCGCTGGCCGTGTATGGCGAGGAAGAAATGCAGCGCTCCTACGGCACGCTGGTGGGCGTGCCGGAAGCACGTACCGTCGCCAGCACCGACGAACAGCGAATCACGCTCGGCCAGCGCGAACTGCGTCTGATCGATACCCCGGGTCATGCGCGCCATCATCATTGCATTTGGGATCCGGTCAGCAGGGGCTGGTTCACCGGCGATACCTTCGGCCTGTCTTATCGCGAGTTTGACGATACCAACGGCCGCGCCTGGATCCTGCCCACCAGCACGCCGGTGCAGTTCGAGCCGGATGCGCTGATCGCGTCGATCGAGCGGATGCTCGCCGCGCAGCCGCAGCGGATGTATCTCACCCATTACGGCGCGGTGGGTCGGGATGCCGCGGATGTACAGCGGCTGGCGCAACTGCTCGTCTCGCAGATCCGGGAGATGGCTGCCATTGCGATGTCATTGCGTGAGGCATCGGACCGGCATGAGGCGCTCAAGCGCGAGTTGCTGGCGCTGTATCAGCGCGGCGTGGCGGCGCATCTGGTGGATGCGATGCCGCCCGATGCCATGACGCCGGAACGGGTCGCCCATCTGCTGACGATGGACGTTGAGCTCAATGCGCAGGGGCTCGGCGTGTGGCTGGACAAGCTTGACAAGCTCCCGACACGTTAAACACAGATAAGCGTCCCGGCACGGCAGGTTGATTCCCTTCCAACGGTGGCTTCGTTGATCGGTGTCCTTGCGCTCACGAATCGCGCTCACGATGACTGCATGAGGTCCAACCGTCGTAGAGGATCAATCGGAGCATCCAAGCCCGTCGCACGCTTGGTTAAACGGCAGCGCTCGGAGTTAACCGGCACGGCGTGCTGGATAAACTCTTAGGCATCATGCCCAAACACCTTCTCATTGCATGCATCCTGTACATCGCTTCTCGCGGCGCAATGGCAGCATTGGCACCGCTGTATGAAACAGGTATCCCGAGATTCACGTCGCCAGCCTTGATGCTTCTTTTCCTAACAGTTGCGGTTCTGTTCATGCGCCGGTCTGCATGGGCTTGGCGGTTTATGCAATGGGTTGCCTTCACCGAGATCGCACTTAACGCGTTCTTCTACCCAAATCCAAAGTTTCACGGTGCCTACACAGGCATAGCACAAGTCCTGATCGCACTAGTCATGGCTGCATGCTGCGTCATTCTTTGGTCTATGGTTTGCAATCCAAAGACCAAAGCTTGGTTCTCGCGACAGTGATGCCTAACCCTTCCATCATGAACAAAGAAGAGCCCGTCTCCCAGACTGAGTTTGAAGAGGAGAGGCGTCGTGCCCGTGACCGACCCGCTCTCTCGGTGGGGGACATCTACGAAGACTGCGCTTTTCACCCTGTCTTGTGTGTCTCAGTGGACTACGAGCAGGATGACATCTCTGGTATTTCTTTGATTGACGGTACATATCCTCGCTCATGTAGTCTTCGACATTGCGGCGTTCGAAAGCTGAGCGTGGAGGAAGCCTGGGAAATTCGCCGCACGGGTCCGGCAGATCCAAAGGTGCGAGAGAAGCTTTCTGCGGAGCGAAGATGGTGGCGCGGATAGCGCAGCCCGGACGGCAGGCGGCGGGCCATCGGGACGTCAACGCCCGAACGCTGTCGTTCAACGTTGGAGGTAACCGGCGGGCCGTCAAGCATGTCCGGTTGACCGAGAGCTTAGGCTGCGTACTCACAGCCCGGCGATGAAGAGAACACCGATGACAGCCACACCTGCGCCCCAAAGGATGATGGTTGTAGGGCGCAGACTGCTCTCGTCGCGAGTGCCGAGTGCCGAGTGCCGTGACCCTGATGGCCTTGCGGCGAGCCTGCGCAACGCTTCGAGCGGCCAAGATTGCGAAGGCTCCCACAGCCAGCAACAGCGCTCCCACGAAGCGTTGAGGAGCGCCGAAGAGAACAAAGAGCACGACTGCAGCAAGAAAGCCAGCCAACACTGCAGCGACAAGGACGATGCCGAGACGGTCTTTCATGCGCGTGAACTCTCGTCGCTTCCCGCCGGCGGCACGCGGGGCTCGAATGTCCCTCGGCGCGCCCCGGCGCTCACCCACCTCACTCAAGCATCCAGATTGAGTTCCTGAATCTTGCGCGTGATGGTGTTGCGCCCGATGCCCAGCTTCTGCGCGGCTTCAATGCGCCGTCCGCGCGTCAGGTCCAGGGCGGTCAGGATCAGGCTCGCCTCGAATCGACGCGTCAGCACATCCCACACATCCGGCTCCCCGGCTGCCAGCAGACGTCGCGCTTCCCGCGCCATCTCTGCCACCCACGCATCCGGCGATGCCGTCATCGGCGCGGCCCCGGCCGTGGCCACCGGCATCGCCGTGTTGCTGGTCAGCCCGCTGCTGACGGGCACCGCCTCGGACAGGCCGCTGCCCCCACCCGGCGCCAGCAGTTCCTGCGGCAGGTCCTTGGCCTCCACCACCAGGCTCGGCGCCATCACGCTCAACCAATGGCAGATGTTCTCCAACTGCCGCACGTTGCCCGGGAAATCAAAATTCACCAGTCGCTGCAGCGCGGCCTCGGACAGCCGCTTCGGCTCCACGCCCAGCTCCGCCGCACTGCGCTGCAGGAAATAACGCGCCAGCAGCGGCACGTCTTCACGGCGCTCCCGCAGCGGCGGCAGGCGCAGCCGGATGACGTTGAGCCTGTGGAACAGGTCTTCACGGAAGCGACCTTCCTTGACCAAGGTCTCCAGGTTCTGGTGGGTCGCCGCGACCACCCGCACATTCGCCCGTTGCGGGCTGTGTCCGCCCACACGATAGAACTGCCCGTCCGACAGCACCCGCAGCAGCCGGGTCTGCAGATCCAGCGGCATGTCGCCGATTTCATCGAGGAACAGCGTGCCGCCCTCGGCCTGCTCGAAGCGGCCGCGACGGGTCGCCTGCGCGCCAGTGAAGGCGCCGCGCTCATGGCCAAACAGTTCCGACTCCAGCAGGTCCTTCGGAATCGCTGCCGTGTTGATGGCCACAAACGGTCCATCCGCCCGCGGGCTGTGCTTGTGCAGCGCCCGCGCCACCAGCTCCTTGCCCGATCCCGATTCGCCTGTGATCAGCACCGTCACATGGCTCTGGCTCAAACGCCCGATGGCACGGAAGACATCCTGCATCGCCGGGGCCTGGCCCAGCATTTCAGGCATCTGGACCTGCGTCTCTTCCGCCACCGATTCCCGCTGGCTTTCTTCCTGCGCGCGGCGGATCAGCTCCACCGCTCGAGGCAGGTCAAACGGCTTGGGCAGGTATTCAAACGCACCGCCCTGAAAGGCGGACACGGCGCTGTCCAGATCGGAGTACGCCGTCATGATGATCACCGGCAGCCCCGGCAGCTGCTTCTTGATCGTGCTCAGCAGCTCCAGCCCCGATCCACCCGGCATGCGGATGTCCGAGACCAGCACCTGCGGCGAGTCTTCCTCCAGCGCCGCGAGCACCTCGCGGGCCTGGCTGAAACTGCGCACCGGCAGTCCTTCGCGCGTCAGCGCCTTCTCCAGCACAAAACGAATGGAATGGTCGTCGTCAACAATCCAGATCGACTTCATCTAAGGCTCCCCTTCATCCTATGCGCGCGCTTGTGGCACTGCGTCAGGGTAAAGGCAGGGTGATTCGGAAATCGGTCCGGCCCGGCTGGCTGTCACAGTCGATCATCCCCTGGTGCTGTTGGGCAATCGTCTGTGCCAGCGTCAGCCCGAGACCGGAGCCGCCATCCCTGCCCGACACCAGCGGGAAAAAGATGCGGTCCTTGATCTCCTCGGGCACGCCCGGGCCGTTATCTTCAATATGCAATTCCAATGCCAAGCGCCACCGCTGCTTGCCAATCGTCACCTGACGGGCGACCCGCGTGCGCAAATGAATGACGGCATCGCCGGCGGCAATACGCTCATGCAGCGCCTGCGCCGCGTTCTGCACGATGTTGAGCACCGCCTGAATCAATTGCTCGCGGTCTCCGCGGAAATCAGGCAGTGAGATGTCGTAGTCCCGCTGCAGTCGCAGGCCGCGCGGATATTGCGCCTGCACCAGCGTGCGCACCCGCTCGCAGATCTCGTGGATGTTCACATCGCCCACCACCTGCGCGCGGCGGTGCGGCGCCAGGAGGCGGTCCACCAGCGATTGCAGCCGGTCCGCCTCGTGGATGATGACTTCGGTGTATTCCTCCAGCTCGGGCCAGAGGTCGGTGGGCTGCAGTTCCAGTGCGAGCAGCTGCGCCGCCCCGCGAATGCCGCCCAGCGGATTCTTGATTTCATGGGCGAGATTGCGGGTCAGCTCCTTGGTGGAGCGGACCTGGTCGAGGTTGCGTTCCTCGCGGTCCTGTCGGCTTTGCTGGGCGTTCTCGATCAGCTCGATCACCAGCCGCTGCGGATCATCCGTCTGGCTGACGATGACATGCACCGGCAGCGCATCGTCATGGGCCCGCGGCCCGCGGCGGATCTGCGCGTCGAAGCGGCTGCTGGAGAATTCGTTGCGGGAGACGCCTTCCAGCGCCTCAAGCAGGCGGCTGGGGTCCGGGAACCAGTCGAGCAGGTTGCTGCCCTGCACTGCCCGGCGGGGCAGGTTGAACAGAGTCTCGACGGCCGTATTGGCGAATTCGCAGATGCCGTCAGGCCGGACGACCGCCACCAGCGTGGCGAGCAGATCGAAGGCCTGGTAGGCATGCGGCGCTACGGAAGCGGCGGAGGGAGGCGGTGTTTTGGCAGTCATCGGAGTTACCGTGCATCACCATCGATGCGGCTGCTCCGACCGACCCGCTCAGTTCGGAATCTTGGAGAGCTCGCGCTTGATGGCCTGGATGTCGCTTTCCTGGCGAGACACGCTGGCCTTGAGTTCCGCAACGCGTTCCACGTACTTCTGGTAGTTGCGCTCGTTGCCCTGGCGTTCCGGCTCGCCGTTGTTGTATTCCTTCTGGAGCTTGGCCAGCCGCTCTTCGGCTTCACGCAGTTCCTGCTCCAGCACCCGGCGACGTTCGTTGTCGCGGGATTTCTGATCTTTCGGGTCCACCCGCTCATTGGGCGCTCCCGAAGCCGCCGTCGGGCTGGTGCTGCCGGCCTTGGGCTTGATCGGCGAGAAGACGGTGATGGGCGTGCCATCGATGCTGCGGCAGCCCTTGTCCTGCGCTTCCTTGGCGGACAGCGCGTCGGTGTAGAGCACCGGTGGGCCGGGGCAGCGATAGACCGTGGCCTGCGCCGACGCAGGCCCGGTCACGCCGGCCAGAGCCAGCACCATGGCCGCTGTCAGGCCCGACGCACTGATGGTCGTCGTCCCCAAGGTCCGGGGAAATGCCCCGAAAGTCCCAACCCGCTTGATTCGCATTGCTCGCATCCAATTGACCGAAGTCGATACTCATTGTGACGCAAGCTGGGGTTTTACGGGATGGAAGCTTTGCACAGCCCTGTTGCGAGGTGTACGGTTCGGGAACTCTCCACGCGGCGGCCCAGAAAAAAAGGGATGACCTTGGCGGCCATCCCTTCTTCAGTCCCGAGGGACGCATGGGCGCTCGATCAGAGCGCGTAGTACATGTCGAACTCGACCGGGTGCGTGGTCATGCGGAAGCGCTGGACTTCCTGCATCTTCAGCTCGATGTAGGCATCGATGTACGCATCGGTGAACACGCCGCCCTTGGTCAGGAACGCGCGGTCCTTGTCCAGGTATTCCAGCGCCTGGTCCAGGCTGTGGCAGACGGTCGGGATCTTCGCGTCTTCTTCCGGCGGCAGGTGGTACAGGTCCTTCGTTGCGGCTTCGCCCGGATGGATCTTGTTTTCCACGCCGTCCAGACCGGCCATCAGCAGCGCTGCGAAGGCCAGATAGGGGTTGGCGGAAGGATCGGGGAAGCGCGCTTCGATGCGGCGGCCCTTCGGGTTGGCCACATACGGAATGCGGATCGAGGCCGAGCGGTTCTTGGCCGAGTAGGCCAGCTTCACCGGGGCTTCGAAACCGGGGACCAGACGCTTGTAGCTGTTGGTGCCGGGGTTGGTGATGGCGTTCAGGGCACGGGCGTGCTTGATGATGCCGCCGATGTAGTACAGCGCAAAGTCGCTCAGGCCGGCGTAGCCGTCACCCGCGAACAGGTTCTTGCCGTCTTTCCAGACCGACTGGTGCACGTGCATGCCGGAGCCGTTGTCACCAACGATTGGCTTGGGCATGAAGGTGGCGGTCTTGCCATAGGCATGGGCCACGTTCTGGATGATGTACTTTTGCAGCTGCAGCCAGTCAGCGCGCTGCACCAGCGAGCTGAACTTGGTGCCGATTTCCATCTGGCCGGCGTTCGCCACTTCGTGGTGATGCACTTCGACCGGGATGCCCATCTGTTCCAGGATCAGGCACATTTCCGAGCGCATGTCCTGGCCGGAATCGACCGGGGGCACCGGGAAGTAGCCGCCCTTGACGGTGGGGCGGTAGCCGCTGTTGCCGTGCTCGTATTCCTTGCCGGTGTTCCAGGCGGCTTCTTCGGATTCGATCTTCACGAAGCAGCCCGACATGTCCACATTCCAGCGGACGCTGTCGAAGATGAAGAATTCGGGTTCCGGACCGAAGTAGGCGGTGTCGCCCAGGCCGGACGACTTCAGATAGGCCTCGGCACGACGGGCCAGCGAACGCGGGTCGCGCTCATACGCCTTGCCGTCGGTCGGGTCGATGACGTCGCAGGTCAGGATCAGGGTCGGTTCTTCGAAGAACGGATCGATGTTGGCCGTGTTCGGGTCCGGCATCAGCAGCATGTCCGAGGCTTCGATGCCCTTCCAGCCGGCGATCGAGGAACCGTCAAAAGCATGACCCGACGCGAACTTGTCTTCGTCGAAGGCGGACACGGGCACGGACACGTGCTGTTCTTTGCCGCGGGTGTCAGTGAAGCGGAAGTCAATGAACTTGACTTCATGCTCCTTCACCATGTTCATCACGTCGGCGACGGTCTTGGTGGCCATCAATCACTCCTAGGGGGACTGGGGATAAGAAGAAAGATTCGTCGGGCAGGACTGCGACCTGCATCCGGTGAACTATTTAGCAGGTTGCATGCCAACTCGGGGGTCGCCGCGCGCCACCTTCGCACATTGCCCGGCCAGGCAGGCGCCACCTCGGTGCATGCCGCACCGGGCCTGGACTTGCGCCCGATCTTGCGCTGATCCTGCGGCCGGTCACCCTCGTGTGCGAAGGAGACCGTCAGGGATTCTGGCGGGGCGTTGTGACGAAAGTGAGGCACTGGGCGACCACCCGTGGGCGGCCCGTTCCAGCGCGGTGCATCATCGCACCATTTCAGTGCTGATGACAGCACCAAATTGGACGACCCCCTCCCGGAGGGCGCCGTAGGCGGCGTCGAGCTGGTCGGGTGTGAGGTCGGTGCCGGCCGGCTTGACCCCCAGCTCGATGTGGCGACCCCATTGCGGATGGTCCACGCTGGGGAGCGAGAACACCTTGATGCCGGGGTGTTCGGCTTCCACCCGCTCCATCAGCGGCGTCAGCGAGGCCTCCATCGCGCCCTGGACGATCATCGACCGCTCCCGGGTGCTGACCTGCCGATGCAGGGCAGCGTACTGCTGGTCCAGCACCCATTCGATCATCGGGTGGGCCATCACCGGGAAGCCCGGCACGAAGTACACGCTGCCCACCGAGAAGCCGGGGATCTTGTTGTAGGGATTGGGAATGATGGCGGCGCCTTCCGGGAAGACGCCCATCTCCATGCGGCGCTGGGTGTCGGGATGATCCCGCTCAGGCGCGGTGCCCTGCTCCGCCGCCATCTGCTGCACCCGCTGCCAGATGAATTCCGCCGCCTCCGGATGCAGCGCCATCGGACGGGCCAGTGCCGCTGCGGCGGCCTGCCGGGTGTGGTCGTCCGGCGTGGCGCCGATGCCGCCGCAGCTGAAGACCAGATCACCGCTGTCAAACGCGGAGCGCAGCTCGCGGGTCAACTGGTCCCGGTCGTCGCCGAGGTACTTGGCCCAGGACAAGGACAGGCCCCGCGCACTCAGCAGCTCGATCACCTTGGCCAGGTGTTTGTCCTGCCGCTTTCCGGAGAGGATTTCGTCGCCGATGATGATGAGGCCGATGTTCATGAGCTGTCCTGAAGGTCAAAGAAGAGCGACGGCATGATGCCGCCGCTTTGCAGGGGTTGCTGAGGCAGGGATTTGCCCCGCGGCGCGGATCAGGATCCGGGCACGCCCGGCACGCCTGGGACGCCTGGGATGGCAGCGCCGGGGGGCCGAGTCGGCTCATCGGGCGGGAAGTCCTCCACCCGTGGCGGCGGTGTCGCATAGTTCGCCGGCAACGCGTCCATCACATCATCGAGCGGGGTGTGCGGGGTGACGCTGTCCTCGCGCCGCATCTCCTGCAGCGCCGCCAGGGCATAGTGGGTGAACCACAGCGAACTGAAGGCAAAGACCAGGGTGAACAGCCAGACCGCCAGCGGCAGCAGGAAGGGGCTCAGCGCGATCGCCAGCAGGCCGAGCGAGAACAGGGCTGCCGGCGCCGCACCCAGGTAACCGGTGCACAGGCCCAGCAGCAGCAGCGGCAGGCGATGCTCACGCAGCAGCCGGCGACGTTCAGGCGCCGAGGCATGGTCCGCCAGCGCGTCGAAGGTGAACACCCGGTAGCCCAGCCAGCCAAAAATCAGCGGCGGCAGGACGGCGAACAAGGGCGGAATCAGCCAGAACGGCAGCGACACCAGCAGCAGCACCAGGCACAGCACCGTGTGCCCCAGCGACCACATCAGGCTGGCCACAAACCCGCCACCGCGCTTGCGCTCCAGACCGGGGAACCGACGGCGGGCCACCAGGTTGACCAGCGAGGGTGTCATCATCAGGGCCACCAGCACCATGCTCAGCGCGGCGAGTGGCGGCAGCGTCAGGCACAGCACGATCATCGGTGCCAGCACAGCGCGCAGCGCCTGGCCACCCATGCTGTCCAGCCACTTCAGCAGCGCATCCACCAGGCTCCACGACTCCATGGTGGAGCGCACCACGGCCACCGCGTCGCCCCAGAAGAAGTAGCCCAGCACGCCGCTGAGCGCCCCCAGCACCAGCACCGGCAGCAGGGACAGGCCAATCACCTGCGGATGCAGGCAGTAGACCGCCGCGCGCCAGAACGAGTCGGCCACACGGCCCATCGGTTTGATCATCAGTCGTCCCCTCCCGTGGACAGTGGCTGAGTGTCGGCGACCTGCGGGCCGGGTCCGACCTGGGCGGTGTGGTGTTTCTGCGCCGATCCTGTGTGGCTTGTGTGATGCGGCGCACGGTCCCGTCCGAACAGGCGCCGGAGTCCCAGCCACTGCTGGGCCCAGAAGCCCTGGCCATACTCACGGTTGCCTTCGTCCGGCAACTGGTCCCGCACGCCGGTGGGATCCCAGCGGTCCTCGAAATTGGCGGTGCGGAACATCACGTCCCAGATCGGGAACAGCACCGCGAAGTTGTGACCGCCCAGCGTGCCGGCGCCAAAGCCTTCGTGGCCGATACCGATGGAATGATGCAGCCGGTGGAAGCGCGGGCTCACCAGCAGCCGCTCACCGAAACGGCCGAAGCTCAGCCGCAGGTTGGCATGCTGCAGGTTCTCGAGCAGCTGGGAGAGGGCCACCAGCGCCACGAACTGGCCGGGGCCGACGCCGATCAGCCGCGCCACCAGCACCACGGCGCAGTCGATCAGCAGGTCATCCAGCAGATGGTTGCGGCTGTCGGACCACATGGTCATCTGCCGCTGGCTGTGATGCAGCGAATGCAGCGACCACCACCAGTGCCACTGGTGCTGCGCCCGGTGCAGCCAGTAGTTCAGCAGGTCGAAGGCGATGAGGTAGAGGACGAAGCTGACCCAGGCGATATCGGTCACGCCAGGCCAGACGGCATCGAGCTGGAAGGTCGGGATGCCCCAAAGCCGCAGCTGCCCGGTGACCGCATCGGCGGCCGGCTCCAGGGTGAAGAACATCACCAGCCGGAACAGGCCCAGGCGCTGGATCAGCGTGTAGATCACATCCACCCGGATGGCGCGCCGGTCGGTCACCGGCTCGGCGGGGCGCCAGCGCTGCAGGCTGCCGATGACCACCAGCATCACCGCCATCTGCAGCAGCCCGACCAGCAGCCAGCCGGTGGCGTCAAAGGCGTCTTCCAGCAGATTGCCGAAGCCCATGCCGAACACCAGCGGCTGCACCACGGCCTCGAAGAGCGCCTGCTGCGCCTGTCCAAAAAGATCGGTGAACCAGTCCATCACGAGAGCGGCCTCACTGCAGGTCGGTCAGTTGATCCGGCGCGGCCGGACCAGGGCCAGGGACTCCGGCGGCCGTCGCATCCATTGAGCATAGTCCGGATGATCGCGCAGCGGTGCGAAGCACATGCCGCGGTCCTTCAGGCCCTGCATCAGCGGCTCCAGCACCATGGGCGCCCAGGGGTCCTGGCGGGACCAGATGCCCAGGTGAGCCATCAGGATGTCGCCCGGCTTGATGCGGCGCAGCGCCTGCTCCAGCAGCGCCTGATTGGGGAAGCGGTCGCTGGGCAGTTCGTCGCCAAGGAAACCGGCCGGCTGGGCCCAGCCGACATGGCGGTACCCGCAGGCGCGCGCGGCGGCGATCAGGGCAGGCGAGGTGCGGCCGGCGGGCGCCCGGAAGATCATCGACATCGGCCGGCCGGTCATTTCGGCGAAGCGGCGGGCGGGCTGCCGCAGTTCGTCGCAGTAGTCCGCGGCGGACATCTCCACCATCTGCGGCACCTGCTCGCCGGCGGCACGACGGAAGCGGAAGCGGCCGTCCGGCAGGTCGGCCACCCAGGTGTCGTGGTACCAGGTGTGCGAGCCGAAATCATGGCCCTGCTCCGCCAGCGTCTTCCACCAGGGTGCCCACTTGTCGTCCAGCGTCTGGCCGCCGTCCTTGGTGGGCTCCTGAGCGAGGAAGAAGGTGGCCTTGGCATCAAAACGCTTGAGCGTTTCGACGATCAGCGGCGCCACGCCCATGTGACCGGTGTCGAAGGTCAGGTAGACGGGTTTGTCGCAGGGCGGGGTCGGTGCGGCCGACGGCTGGGCGCGCAGACCGGGCGCCACCAGCAGTCCCGCGAGCAGGCTCACCACCAGGCGGCGGGGCCACCCGGGGGATGGCCCGGAGGGACGCCCAAAGGCGGTCCCGCCGGGCTTGGCGGCGGGCCCGGCGTGGGGCCCGGGCGGGCGGTACTTCGGCTCAGTCACAGTCGGCTCGCGGTCACTGGCGGGGCATCTGGTCCAGCGTCCACACGCCGTGCGGCGACTTGCCCACCTTCACCTGGGTGGTGATCTGCTTGGTCTGCAGATCCATCACGGTGAGCTTGCGGGCCCAGCGGGAGGTCACCAGCAGGGTGCGGCCATCCGGCAGGATTTCCATGTCGTCCGGGCCGCCCGGCACCTTCAGCACGTCCACCACCGACAGGCTGTCCAGCGAAATCTTGCTGATGGTGTTGGCCGCGCGGTTGCTCACCAGCACATGGCGGCGGTCGCCCAGCGCGCGGAAGGAGTGGGCACCGTCGCCGGTGTCGATGCGCTTGACGAGCTTGGGCTGCGGCAGGCCGCCCACTTCATAGACCTCGACAAAGTGGTCGCCGGTCAGGGCCACCAGCAGGTACTTGTCATCCGGCGTCAGGTAGACGTCGGCCGGCAGCTTGCCGACCGGCACCTTCCAGCGGACCGACAGGGTGTTCAGGTCGATCGCCATGATCTCGCTGCTGTCCTGCATGCTGGCGTAGACCACCGTGCTCCGGGTGTCGATGGACAGGTGGCTCGGCGTCTTGGGCGCCGAGAAGCGCTTGGTCAGCGCCAGTGGCTGCGCCTGGTTCTGGGGCTGCCACTTGTAGATGTCCACGTGGTCCAGGCGGTTGCCGGCCAGCACCAGCCACTTCATGTCAGGCGAGAAGCGCAGGTGATAGGGGTCGGAGATGCCGTAAATGGTGCGCTGGACTTCGGCGGTCACCGGGTCCAGGAAGGTCAGCGAATCCCCCAGCGCATTGGCCACGACCATCGTCTTGCGGTCCGGCGTCAGGTAGAGGTGATGCGGCTCCTTGCCGGTGGGGATGCGCTTGACCTCGCGGAAGGTGCGGGGGTCGATGACGCTGATGTCCGCATCCAGGGAGTTCAGCACGAAGATCGGGCTGGTGGCGACCTTTGAAGTGGCAGCAGGGGCAGCAGGGGCAGCAGGGGCAGCGCCCGCCGACGGGCTGGTGATCGAAGGCGCGGTCGGGGTGCCAGCGGCGGCGGCCGTCGCGGCCCCCGTGCCAGCGGCCGCTGTCGTGGCGGCCGCAGTCGAGCCGGCGCCATGCGCCTGGGCGCTGTGGGTGGCATGGGTGGCTGCCGTTCGGCGGGCCAGGGCCGGCGAGGCCATCAGGAGGGAGCCAGCCACCGCAGTGGCAGTCAGAACCAGGGCAGCGGCCACGGGCCGCGCGGACGAAAACAGCATCAGGAATCCTTGAGGGAGGGCCAGGCGATCGGCAAAGGTTGCCGCCAAAATTGGACAACTGCCGAACAGTTCACCGGGCGCAACTATCCGCCCATTGGCTGAGGGCGACCTGAAAAAAAGCAAAGGCAGCGCAGGCGCTGCCTTCCATGCGACGGCAGCAGTGGCGCTGCCCTCAAGTGTAGGCGGGAAGCCGGGGCCGACCCGTTCGAACAGGCCGGTCGGCGCCCGCCAAATGCGGGGATGGCGACATTCGCACGGCCGTGGAAGCCGTGCGGCGCGCCTTATTCGTCGTCCCCGCCCAGCAGACCGCCGAGCAGCCCGCCGGTGGCAAAACCGCCCAGCACCGAGCCCTCTTCACGCGAGCCGCCACGCTGCGGCGCCGCCGCAAAAACGCGGGACGCCAGGCGCGAGAACGGCAGGCTTTGCAGCCAGACTTCGCCCGGGCCGGTCATCTTGGCCAGGAAGAGACCTTCCCCGCCAAACAGGGCGGTCTTGATTTTGCCCACGTACTGAATCTCGAAACTGACGTTGGGGGTGTAGGCCACCACGCAGCCGGTATCCACCAGCAGGGTCTGACCCGGCTGGAGGGAACGACGAACCACCGTTCCGCCGGCATGCACGAAGGCCAGCCCGTCCCCATCGAGCTTCTGCATGATGAAACCTTCACCACCGAAGAAGCCGGTCGACAGCCGTTGCTGGATGGCAATGCCCAGGGACACCCCGCGGGCGGCGCACAGGAACGCGTCTTTCTGGCAGATCAGCGTGCCGCCGAGCTGCCGCAGGTCCATGGGCAGGATCTTGCCGGGGTACGGTGCCGCGAAGGCGACCCGTTGTTTGCCATGAGCCTGATTGGTGTAGATCGTGGTGAACAGCGATTCCCCGGTAACCAGGCGCTTGCCGGCGCCCAGCAGCTTGCCGAAGAAGCCGCCCTGGTTGGCCGACCCGTCCCCGAAGACGGTGTCCATGCTGATCCCGGCGTCCATGAACATCATGGAACCGGCTTCGCCGATGGCTGCCTCGCCGGGGTCGAGCTCGACCTCCACGAACTGCATCTCCGCACCCTTGATTTCGTAGTCCACCACATCCATGGCCATTTGATTCACCTTCTGACTGAGCTTGGGTTGATACTGGTTTTGCCCTCCCTGCCCCGCTGGCTGCCCTGCAGTCGTGCCGCAGGTGACCAAAGACAGGAAGACCCGATCGGCCGGGATATTAACGTTTCGCCCACCTTCCTTTTACTGGGGACATGACGCTTATGCCTAGCGAAGACCTCGATCCGTCGCTGAAGCCTGGCGACAGCTATGTGCAGTCTTTTGCACGTGGTCTGTCGGTCATCCGCGCCTTTGGCGCCGATGCACCACGCCAAACCCTGACCGAAGTCGCCAAGCGCTGCGGCCTCACCCGGGCCGGTGCCCGCCGCATTCTGTTGACGCTGCAGACACTGGGCTATGTGCGCGCCGAAGGCCGCCTGTTCGAGCTGACGCCCAAGATTCTGGACCTCGGCTTCGCCTACCTCTCGTCCCAGCCGCTGTGGCAGTTTGCCGAGCCGCAGATGCTGCAGCTGACCGGCGACCTGAAGGAGTCCTGCTCGATTGCGGTGCTGGATGCGCAGGACATCGTCTTTGTGATGCGCACCCCCACCCGCAAGATCTTCAATGAGGCCCTGGGCGTGGGCAGTCGGTTGCCCGCCTGGGCCACCGCGATGGGCCGGGTGATGCTGGCGGCGCTGCCGCCGGAAGAGCTTGATCACCGTCTGCCGGCCGCCCTGCTGAGCGCCAGTGGCGGCCAGAACGGCGCCACTGCTTCGGCAAATCCGTCCGGCATGGGTGGGATTTCCGCAGCGCCCGGTGTGGCGTTTCCGTCACCGGCGCCGGCTTACGGCGGGCTGCAGGGCGCGTCGTCGGCATCGTCCACGCCCCGCAATGCGGAGGAATTGCGCGCGGCGCTGGACCAGGTGCGTCAGCAGGGCTGGTGCCTGCTCGAACGCGAGCTGGAAGAGGGGCTTGTCACCCTGGCGGTGCCCATCCAGGGTCGCCAGGGCCGGGTGATCGCTTCCATCGCGCTGCATGCCCAGACCAGCCGCACCTCGCCGCAGCTGCTGCTGGAGCAGGGCCTGCCCAAGCTGCAGGAAACCGCGCAAAGCCTGTCGCGCTTGCTGCAGATCAAGGGCTGACCCCGGGGTCACCCCATGTGCAGGCCGCCGTTGCAGCTGAAGTCTGCGCCGGTGGTGAAGCCGGACTGCTCACTGGCCAGCCAGGCGATGATGGAGGCAATCTCCTGCGGTTCTCCCAGTCGCTTGACGGGGATCTGCGCGACGATTTTCTCCAGCATGTCTGGCCGCACGGCCTTGACCATGTCGGTGCCGATGTAGCCGGGGCTGACGGTGTTCACCGTCACGCCCTTGGAGGCCAGCTCCTGCGCCAGCGCCATGGTGAAGCCGTGCATGCCGGCCTTGGCCGCCGAGTAGTTGGTCTGGCCGGCCTGCCCCTTCTCGCCGTTCACCGACGAGATGTTGATGATGCGGCCCCACCCCTTGTCCACCATGCCGGGCACCACCTGCTTGGTGACGTTGAACATGCTGTTGAGGTTGGTGTCGATCACCGCGTCCCAATCTTCACGGGTCATCTTCAGGAACATGCGGTCCTTGGTGATGCCGGCGTTGTTCACCAGTACATCCACCGGGCCGTGCTCCGCAATGGTCTTTTCAAAGGCCATCACCGTCGATTCCCAGCTCGCCACATTGCCGACGGAGGCGTAGAACTTGAAGCCCAGGGCTTCCTGTTCCCCCAGCCATTTGGCGTGGTCGCGGCTGGGTCCGCAGCCGGCGATGACCTTGAAGCCGTCCTGCGCGAGCTTCTGGCAGATGGCGGTACCAATGCCGCCCATGCCCCCTGTCACGTATGCCACTTTCTGACTCATTTGATTTGCCTCCTGATGTGGGCCTCCCGGCGCGCGCCCCGGCCGGAAAGCATCTGACTCGCTAGTAGACGCGCTAGCTTCTCTCGATGCGACGCTGACGAAACCGGGACTCAGCGCTCAATGCACAGGGCCACGCCCATACCGCCGCCGATGCACAGGCTGGCAATGCCCTTTTTGGCATCGCGCTTGATCATCTCGTGCAGCAGGGTGACCAGGATGCGGGCGCCGGAAGCTCCGATGGGGTGGCCCAGCGCAATGGCGCCGCCGTTGACATTCACCCGGCTGGTGTCCCAGCCCATCTGCTGATGCACCGCGCAGGCCTGCGCCGCGAAGGCTTCATTGATCTCCAGCAGGTCCAGGTCCTGCGGCTGCCAGCCGGCGCGGGCCAGGGCCTTCCGGGAGGCCGGCACCGGGCCCATGCCCATCGTGGCAGGGTCCACGCCGGCGCTGGCATAGGAGGCGATGCGCGCCAGCGGCTGCAGGTTCAGTTCCCGCGCCTTGGCGGCGCTCATCACCACCAGGCCGGCAGCGCCATCATTCAGGCCGGAGGCATTGCCGGCGGTGACCGTGCCGGCCTTGTCGAAGGCGGGGCGCAGGCCGGCCAGCGCTTCGGCATTGGTCTTGCGGTTGATGAACTCGTCGGCGGCAAACACCACCGGGTCCCCCTTCTTCTGCGGAATCGTCACCGGCACGATCTCCGCCACAAAGCGGCCGGCATCCTGCGCGGCGGCCGCCTTCTGCTGGCTGGCCAGGGCCAGTTCATCCTGCTGGCTGCGGCTGACGTGATATTCCTTGGCCACGTTTTCCGCCGTGATGCCCATGTGGTACTGGTTGTAGACGTCCCACAGGCCGTCGGTGATCATCGTGTCCACCAGCTTCCAGTCGCCCATGCGCTGGCCGTCCCGCGAGCCGGGCAGCACATGCGGCGAGAGGCTCATGCTTTCCTGGCCGCCGGCGATGATGATGTCGGAATCGCCATCCCGGATGGCCTGGGCTGCCAGCATCACCGCCTTCAGGCCGGAGCCGCACACCTTGTTGATGGTCATCGCCGGCACACTCACCGGCAGGCCGGCCTTGATCACCGCCTGACGGGCCGGATTCTGGCCGGTGCCCGCCTGCAGCACCTGGCCGAGGATGACTTCCTGGATCTGATCCGCCTGCAGGCCGCTGCGGCGCAACAGGTCCTGGATGACCAGGGCGCCGAGTTCGCTGGCGGGGATCTTGGCCAGCGAGCCGCCGAACTTGCCGATGGGCGTGCGGGCCGCCGCGACGATGACGATGTCCTGCGCTGTGCTCATGTCTCTCTCCTGTGTTGCGATGCGGAAATTCAGGGTGCGGCTCAGGCCCGCGCCTTGACGTAACGGCCCGGTGCCGGTTCGATCGGCTTGTAGGGGCCCCGCCCGAAGGACTTCGGTGCGGCCTTGAGGGGGCCCGCCTGCGCGGCCAGCCAGTCGGACCAGTCCGGCCACCAGCTGCCGGCATGCTCGGTCGCGGTGGCCAGCCACTGCTGCGGCTGGGGCGGCAAGGCGCTGCCCTTGCCGATCCAGTGACTGCGCTTTTTCTTGGCGGGTGGGTTGATCACGCCGGCGATGTGGCCGGAGGCGCCCAGCACGAACCGCTTCTTCCCCTTGAAGATCTGGGTGCTGCGATAGGCCGCTTCCCAGGGCACGATGTGATCTTCCCGCGAGCCGTAGATGTAGACCGGCGCGCGGATCTGCCCCAGGTCCAGCGCCTCGCCCGCCACCGTCAGGCGGCCGGGAATCTTCAGCTCGTTCTGCAGATAGGTATGGCGCAGATACCAGCAGTACATCGGCCCCGGCAGGTTGGTGGCGTCGCTGTTCCAGTAGAGCAGGTCGAAGGGCGGCGGCGGCTCGCCCTTGAGGTAGTTGCCCACCACATAGTTCCAGACGAGATCATTGGGCCGCAGCATGCTGAAGGTGCTGGCCAGCTGCTGACCGTGCAGCAGCCCGGGCCCGTTCGGCGCCTGCGCACCGATGGTGAGTTCGCGCATCTGCACCGCGGCCTCGTCGACAAAGATGTCGAGCACGCCGTTGTTCTCGTAATCGATCAGCGTGGTCAGCAGGGTGACGCTGGCCGCGGGATGCTCCCCGCGCGCCGCCAGCACCGCCAGCGCCGTGGCCAGCAGCGTGCCGCCGACACAGAAGCCGAGCGTATTGATGGTCTTGGTGCCCGCAATGCTCTGCACCCCATGGATGGCCTCGATGGTGGCGCGTTCGATGTAGTCGTCCCAGGTCCAGTGCACACAATCGGCATCCGGATTGCGCCAGCTCACGACAAAGGTGCGGTGGCCCTGCGCGACCGCATGACGGATCAGCGAGTTCTCCGGCTGCAGGTCGAGGATGTAGTACTTGTTGATGCAGGGCGGCACCATCAGCAGCGGGCGCTCATAGACCTCGTCGGTCAGCGGCTTGTATTCGAGCAGCTGGAAGAGCTCGTTCTCGAAGACCACCTGCCCTTCCGTGGTGGCCACATTGCGGCCCACTTCGAAGGCGCTTTCGTCGGTCTGCGACACATGGCCGCGCTGCAGGTCCGACACCAGTTGCTGCATGCCGCGGGCAATGCTTTCCCCCTGCGTGTTGAGCGCGCGCTGCTGGGCTTCGGGATTGAGCGCCAGGAAGTTGCTGGGCGATGAAGCCTCGACGAACTGCTGCACCGCAAAGCGCAGCCGCGCTCGGGTCTTGTCGTCCCCGCCCACCTGCTCGGCCATGCGCTGCAGCATGCGGGCATTGAGCAGGTACAGCTCGGCGCTGAAATGGGACAGCCGGTTGCTGTTCCAGGCCGCATCGGCAAAGCGCTTGTCCGGCAGCGAGGGCAGCGTGTCGGCCTTGCCGTCATGCGGGGCATGCAGCGCGCGGTTCCACAGCGCGCCGGCCTGGCTGAGATACTCCTGCTGGAGCTGCTGCCAGGCATCGGTCGGAATCTGCAGGGACTGGATCTGCTGCAGGGTGTCGCCCATCTGCCGTGTCATGCCACTGACGGCGTCCGCCATCTGGCTGGCCAGATGCTGGAAGTCCGAGAAATCAGGCACGCCAGAGGCGCCGGCAGCACGCGTATCGCTCATAGATCTCCTCGTTCGGGACCGAGCAAGAAGCTTGCCACAACGGGAGAGGATTCCCCCACGACGGGCTTCGCATATGCTCAATGGCTTTGTAGCGTCTTGAGCTTACCCCCGCGTGACGATGTCGCACCAGCGCCTGTCCGGCTGGCCGGACATCGACATGCTTCTTCTTTGATCTCGCATGGTCCTCGTTGCTCTCGCCTGGATGTATGTGGTGCTCATGATGGCCGCCGCCGAAGCCATGAGCCCGCAAGGGACGTTGCTGGGCGCCGTCTTCACCTTCGTGATGTACGGCGTGTTGCCGCTGTCCATCGTGCTTTACCTGATGGGAACGCCGGCGCGGCGCAAGGCCAGGCGGCGTGCCGAAGCGGCTTCAGAAGCGGCGGCGGACGCAGCGGCGGAAGCGGTACCAGCCCCCGAGGCGGTGCCTGTTGCAGTGCCTGTTGCAGTGCCTGTCCAGGTCCCTGTCGCAGGCACTGATGCGATCCCTGAAGCAACGGCCCAAGGGGCGATGCCTGCCGGGCCGGCGCTTACGTCAGCCGGATCACTGCCGCCATCCGGCCGCCCGGCTGATGACGCGTCTGCTCGAAGCGATACGAAAAGAAGCGCTCCGGATCACTGAAGGTGCACCAGTGGCCGCCGTGGATGTCGGTCAGGCCCAGCGACTGCAACCGCTGGCGGGCCAGGCCCACCAGATCGGCGCGCCAGCGCGGCTGGCCGGCCGCGTTGGCCTGATAGCGGAAATGCGGCTGGTCCTCCTGGACTGCCGCGGCGCCAAAGGCCTCCAGCACATCCGCCCCCACTTCGAAGGCCGCCGGCCCGATGCAGGGCCCCATCCAGGCCTGCACCTGCGCCGGCTCGCAGCCGGTCGCCTCGCACAGGGCCTGGACAGTGTTGTCCAGCACCCCGGCGGACAAGCCCCGCCAGCCCGCATGGGCCGCGCCCACGCCCCCCGGCGCCGCGAACAGCACCGGCATGCAGTCCGCCGCCATCACGGCGCAGGCCAGGGCCGGATCCAGGCTGATGCTGGCATCCGCCGGTTCCGGCTCCAGCCCGGGCACGGCCAGGGACGGCGCCAGCCGCACCACCCGCGTGCCATGCATCTGTTTGAGGAAGACCGGCGTGGCGCCGATGGCTTCGGCCACCCGTCGCCGGTTCTCGGCCACGGCGGCCGGATCGTCGCCCACCGACCGTCCGAGGTTGAGGCTGTGCCAGCCGTTCAGGCTCACGCCGCCCTGACGGGTGGTCATGAACGCCTGCGTGCCTGAAGCGCGCCAATCCGGGCGCAGCCAATCATGAAGTTCCATGCGGGCATGATGCCATGCGTGTCCCGCTACACTGGCCGCATGTTCCAAACCCGGCGCTTCCAGCATTGCCCGGTCTGCGGCGGGCAGATCGAGTACCGCATCCCCGCGGACGACAACCGCGAGCGGGCCACCTGCACCGTCTGCGGCACCATCCAGTATGAGAACCCGCTGAATGTGGTGGGCACGCTGCCGGTCTGGGGCGACCAGGTACTGCTGTGCCGTCGGGCCATCGAGCCGCGGCTGGGCAAGTGGACCTTGCCCGCCGGCTTCATGGAGCTGGGAGAGACGCTGGCGCAAGGCGCTCAGCGCGAGACCGACGAAGAAGCCGGGGTGCAGATCGAGATGCAGGACCTCTACTGCATCATGAACGTCGTGCGGGTCGGCCAGGTCCACCTGTTCTACCGGGCCCGCCTGTTGAGCCCCGAGTGCGATCCCGGGCCGGAAACGCTGGAAGCGCGACTGTTCCATGAGCATGAAGTGCCCTGGGACGAACTGGCCTTCCACACGGTGCGGTATGCGCTGGAGCGGTTCTTTGAAGACCGCCGCCGCGGCGAGGGCTTCCCGCTGCATTCGGCGGACATCACCTGAAGCCTTCGGGGCCGGGGCCCGTTCCGCAACAGGCCGCCCCGGCAATCTCGATCAGGGCTTGATGTCCTGCGCCGACGCCCACGGGCCGGTGATGCCGTCCAGCTCGCAATCCCACAGCGCCTGTGCATCCAGCGCGTCGGTCACGCCTTCGGCATAGACCTTCAGCGACAGGCTGCGCAGCATCACCACCAGGCTGCGCACGAAGGCCGCGCGGCCGGCATCCGCCGACACACCGGACACGACCGAGCTGTCCAGCTTCACATAGTCCAGGCCCGCCTGGAACAGACGGTCGATCTGGGCGAGGCCCGCGCCGGCATGTTCCAGACCCAGCTGCACGCCCAGCGGACGCAGCTGGCGACCCAGCTCCTGCAACACCTCGAAATGCTGCACGGCGGCCGGCTCGGCCAATTCCAGTCCGATCTGGCGGCGCACCGCCATCGGCGCGGCCTGCACCAGTTCCCGCGCCCGGGCGATGAAGCTGCCGTCGTTCAGCGACGCCGGCGCCACATTCACGCAGCGCGGGCGATGGTCCTGCTGGATGGCGGCCAGCGCCAGGGCCAGGGCCTGCAGGTCGGCCTCGGCACTGAGACGGTGACGCAGCGCCAGCGGCAACCAGCGCGCGGCCGGTTCGAACTCACCCAGTGGATTGAGCTTGAGCTGCAGCGGGCATTCCAGATGCAGCACCTGACGTTCGCGCCCGATCAGCGGGAATTCCAGCAGGCGGCTGCGCTGTTGGACCAGCGCATCCGAAATCAGCGCCCGCCAGGCGCGTTCGCCCTGGGCCACTTCTTCCGACGGCGCCACCTGACGCAATTCCAGCACCACGCCATCGCCCAGCTCGGCCTGGGCCAGCGCCGCATCGGCGGCAGCGAACCAGGCGCTCATCGGCTGGTCCCGCGGCAGTTCCACCGCTCCCAGGGCCACCCCGATGCCGGGATCCACCCCTTGCAGGCCGGCGCGCAGCGCATCGGCCAGCGCATTGGCGGTGTCTCCCACCACCTTCGGCGCGGGCAGCCACAGGGCGAAGTCGGAGCCGTTCAGACGCCCGGCCAGGCAGCCGCGCACCTGCTCCGGATACACCCGCAGCGCCTGCGCCATGGCCAGCAGCGCCTGGTCGGTCCCGCCGTGACCCAGGCGCTGGTTGAGCCCCTGCAGATCCTTCAGGCGCAGCAGCACCAGACCGGCGCGCAGCGGACCATCGTCCCGCTCCAGCGCGGAGCTGAGTTCGGCCACGAACTGGCGGCGATGGGACAGGCCGGTGAGTTCGTCGCACAGCAGCTGGTGATGCAGGGTGCGCAGCTGCTCGGCCTGCGCCTCGAACATCTGGCGGGTGCGCAGGACCATCGCATTCATGGCACTGGTGAGCTTGCGCATCTCGGGCACCTGCGGCTCCAACACCGTTTCGAAGCGGCCTTCGGTGACGCCTTCGGCCTGGCGCACCGCGGTGTCCAGTGGCCGACGCAGGCGGGACAGCACCAGCGCCGCCGTCACCCCGGTGATCACGCCCACCAGCAGCAGCCACAAGGTGGCACGCAGGGTGGCATTCCACAGCGCCTCATGCACATAGCCGGTCTGCCCGCGCACCTCCACCTCGCCGACGGCGCGCCAGCCATCCGAGACCTTGGCCTGGCCCGGTGCCACCTGCAGCGGCAGCAGGGCCACGAACCAGGCCGGCGCCTGCGGCTTCTGCGCAATCTCCAGATGCCGCTCGAAGACGGCCTTGCCCTGGCCATTGCGCCAACGGACGCTGTCATACGCGCCCGCATCGAACTGGGCCGATATCAGCAGCGACATCAGCTCGACGTCGCCCTTCTGCTGAGACAGGGCCAGCGCGAGCGCATTCGCGTTGTCATTGTTCTTGAGCTGCGCCTGGGTCTGCAGCAGATCGCGCAGGGACCAGGTACTGACGGCCACGCCGCCCAGCACGGACACCAGCACGGCGCCGATCACCAGGCACCAGATTTGACGGATCAGGGACATGGGGCCGATTCTCCCCTGTCCACGACGGCTTTTCCCTGCTGTCTTTTCCTCATCAGAACCCCTCCTCCTTGGCCTTGGCCAGCAAATCCCGCCACAGGGACAGACGCACCAGCGGATTGCCCGCCGTGGTGCCGCCCACGCCGGTCCACAAACCCTCGCCGTTGAAGCTGAAGACGGGGGTCAGGTCACTGCGCTGCGAAGCCGCCCGGATCTCCGGGTTGATATTGTCCAGAATCAGGGGCTCCGCATCCGGGTCGGCATACCAGGCCAGCACCATGTGCGCCTGCATGCGTCCCTGAAACAGGGCCCGTACATACACCATGCGCAGATGCGCCTGGGGCACCCCGGCTGCCAGCAGGCTCATGTATTTGGCGATGGCGTAGTCCTCGCAGTCGCCCCGACCCTTGTCCAGCAGCTCCAGTGGCGTGGCCCAGTAGTCGATCACACCCCACACCTCCGTGTCATCCCGAAAGGCGATGCGCTGGTTGAAAAAATTGTTCACGACTGTGAGCCGCTGTCGCTCCTGCGGCAGCGCTGCGGCCCGCTGCACCATCTGCATCATGGCGCGCACCTCGACCAGGGTGCGCGGTGATCGCGCAGCGGCCTGCGCTTCCAGCTTGTCCCGATCCCAGCCGGGGGAAGGATCGGCGCGGGAGGCGAGACCCGTCCCCACCCCCAGAACGACCGCGCAGCCCAGCGCCACCAGGCCCGGACGGCTCTGGCGCTGGCGAAGGCGCGGGGTCTTGAACATGCGCTGCAATGTATCTGTATCAGAAGGTATCCCTGGGCGAAGAGCGACGAGACCGGGAACAACCGGCAATTTGCCGCAGCGGACCGAGTCGGCCCCGGAAGGCCCGACGAGATAATCTGCAACAGAAGCATCATGAAGACACAAGCCGTCGTCCACCAGGAACTGGACCGCGCACGCGCCAACGGCCCGCTGCGCCAGATCCAGATCCCGCCCTGCCCCGAACTGCTCACCCGCTTGCGGGCAGCGATGTCGGCCCATCCCCAACCGGATCTGGAAGAGGTGGGCCGCATTGCCGCGGCTGACGTCGCCATGTCCGCCACGCTGCTGCGCGTGGCCAACAGTCCGCTGCATCTGGTGGCAGGCCACGTGCCCTGCACCACCGTCGGGCAGGCGATGTACCGCATCGGCCTGGATGAAAGCGCCGCGCTGATGCAGGCCTTTCTGGTGCGGCATGCCATTCCGGTGAACAGTCCGCATCTGGCGCGCTTCTGGCAGCGCTCGACCAAGCGGGCGGTGGCCATGGCCTTCATTGCGCGGCAGTTGCCCGGCATGCAGGTGGACCTGGCCTATGGCTATGGCCTCTTCTGCCATGTGGGCATGCCGGTGCTGCTGCAAAGCGTGCGGGGCTATGGCGCCACGATGGTGGAGGCCGGTGCCCGCATCGACCGTCCGTTCATCGCCACCGAAAACGCCAATCACCGGACCGACCATGCGGTGGTCGGTGCCCTGGTGGTCAAGGTCTGGCACCTGGCGCCCGCGCTGATGATGGCCATCCGGCTGCATCACGACTTCGACGCCCTGGGCGACGAAAGCGTCGAACCGGAAGTGCGCAGCTTGATTGCGGCGGGGGTGATCGCGGAACATCTGATGCGCCAGCATGAAGGGCTGGATGAAGATGCCGACTGGGCGGCTAACCGGGAAGGCGCCCTCAGCTGGCTGCATCTGACCCAGGAAGACCTGGAGCACTGGGACGACACGCTTCGGCCTCTGCTCGACGAGGCCTGACGCCGGCCCTTCAGCGCTGCTGCACCGCCACGCGGGCGGCAGCCAGATCCCAGCGGGCGCAGCCCACGCTCTTGAACACCCGGGTGCGGCCGTCGTCCAGCGGCTGCTGGCCCATCACCAGATCTTCCAGCGACGCCTGCGGTTGGAAGAGGCCAGCGGCCATCAGATCCCCGGCTTCCGCCTGGGCACCGACCGGATCGTCCACCCAGACCTGCGCATCGCGCACCAGCTCCGGCGGCAACTCCACCATGTCCTCGCGGAAGGCGCCGACGCCGACCACCAGCGCCCCCTCGCCCACCCCCGGGCGCAGCACCGGCACCCGGCTGGTGGTGGCGCAGAGGATCAGGTCCCAGTCGTGACGGTTCTGGGATTCCGGCGGCAGCGGCTCAACGCCCAAGGTCTCGACGAAGGACGGCACCTGCTGATGGCCCTGCACATGGATGGTGGCCTGCGGCTGCAGCGCCTGCAGGGCCTGCACATGCGCATGGGCCTGGACACCTCCGCCGACCACCAGCACCCGCCGCAGCACGCGGCGTGACAGCAGCTTCACCGCCAGCATCGTGACGGCCGCCGTACGGCGTGCCGTCAGCGTCGGGCCGTCCAGCACTGCCAGGCGTTCGCCGGTGCGGCTGTCCAGCGCCACGACTTCACCGGCAATCGTCGGCAGGCCCAGCGCCGCATTCAGCGGATGCACGCTGACCAGCTTGGTGATGGTGAGCGTGTCGCTCATGCAGGGCATGACCAGCAAAACACCGTCCTGCCGCAGCGGCAGCACCTGGCGCGGCGGGCAGATGAGGCGGCCTTCATGATGCTCGCGGCAGACCTGCGCCACCTCGTCCATCAGCAGCGCCCACGGCAGCGCGCGGGCGGTGGCGGGTCCGTCCAGCAGGCGAAGGCCGGGCAACTGGGTGGGGTCGGTGGTCATGGCTCAAGCATATCGAGGAGGAGCCCGTCGGCCTATGGTCACGGCCTGGGGGTTTCCGAGAAGAAAAAAGCCCGGCTGCGGAGCCGGGCTTGGGGTCAGGACGGGACGGCCATGCTGCACAGGCCGATCATGCCGGTCATCCCGGTCATTGCGCTGTCACCTGCGCTGTCACCTGCGCCGTCACTTGCGCGGCGGGGGCACGTCGGTGCAGGAGCCATGCGCCACTTCCGCCGCCAGCCCGATGCTTTCGCCCAGGGTCGGATGCGGGTGGATGGTCTTGCCGATGTCCACCGCGTCGGCGCCCATCTCGATGGCCAGGGCGATCTCGCCGATCATGTCGCCCGCATGGGTGCCCACGATGCCGCCACCGATGATGCGATGGGTCTCTTCATCAAACAGCAGTTTGGTGAAGCCTTCATCGCGGTTGTTGGCGATGGCGCGGCCCGACGCATTCCAGGGCAGCAGGCCCTTCTTGTACTTGATGCCGCGGGCCTTGGCCTCGTCTTCGGTGATGCCGACCCAGGCCACTTCCGGATCGGTGTACGCCACGCTCGGAATGACGCGTGCATCGAAACGGGACTTGGCCAGTGCTTCGTCGCCCAGCAGTTCACCGGCGATCACTTCCGCCGCCACGTGACCTTCATGCACCGCCTTGTGCGCCAGCATCGGCTGACCCACCAGGTCGCCGATGGCAAACACGTTGGGCACGTTGGTGCGCATCTGCACGTCCACCGGCACGAAGCCGCGGTCGGTCACGATCACACCGGCCTTGTCGGCGCCGATCTTCTTGCCGTTGGGGCTGCGGCCGACGGCCTGCAGCACCAGGTCATACACCTGCGGCTCCTTCGGCGCACCTTCGCCTTCGAAGGTCACCTTGATGCCTTCGGGCGTGGCTTCGGCCGACACCGTCTTGGTGTTGAGCATGATGTTGTCGAAGCGCGGCGCATTCATCTTCTGCCACACCTTGACCAGATCACGGTCGGCGCCGGTCATCAGCGTGGGCAGCATTTCCACGACGTCCAGGCGTGCGCCCAGGGTGGAATAGACGGTGCCCATTTCCAGGCCGATGATGCCGCCGCCGACGATCAACATGCGCTTGGGCTTGCTGGTCAGCTCCAGCGCACCGGTCGAGTCGATCACCCGCGGATCGTTGGGCATGAACGGCAGGCGCACCGCCTGCGATCCCGCCGCGAGGATGATCTTCTTGAACTTGAGCGTCTGGGCCTTGCCGCTGCGTTCCTGGCCGGTGCCGCTGGTCTCTTCCACCGACAGATGCTGGGCGTCCAGCAGCTGACCGTAGCCGCGCACCACCGTGACCTTGCGCATCTTGGCCATCATGTCCAGGCCCTTGGTGAGCTTGCCGACGACCTTCTGCTTGTGGGCGAGAAGCTTGGGCAGCTCGACCGTCGGTTCACCATAGGCCACGCCCAGGTCCGCGAAGTGCTTGACCTCGTCCATCACCGCGGCCACATGCAGCAGCGCCTTGGACGGGATGCAGCCGACGTTCAGACAGACGCCGCCCAGGGTGGCGTAACGCTCGACCAGCGCGACCTTCAGGCCCAGGTCGGCCGCGCGGAAGGCGGCCGAGTAACCGCCGGGGCCACCGCCCAGGACGATGACGTCGAATTCACCATCGGCGTTGCCGGTGTAGGTGGCGGCTTGCGGGGCCGGGCCGGCCGCTGCTGCAGCGGGGGCCGGTGCAGCCGCGGGGGCTGCGGCCGCCGGCGCTGAAGCGGGAGTCGGTGCGGGTGCGGGTGCGGCTGCAGGAGCCGAGGCGTCTGCCGGCGCTGCCGCGGCATCGCTTTCCAGCGTCACCAGCAGGTCGCCCTGATTGATCTTGTCGCCCAGCTTGACCTTGAGCTCCTTGACCACGCCTGCGGCCGACGACGGAATCTCCATCGACGCCTTGTCGCTCTCCACCGTCACCAGGCTCTGTTCCGCCTTGATGGTGTCGCCCGGCTTCACCAGGACCTCGATGATCGCAACGTCCTTGAAATCGCCGATGTCAGGGACTTTGACTTCTACCAATGCCATAGCTGTCTCTCTTCGTATGTGATGCCGCCCCGCCGGAGCGGGGCCGGAAGCTCATGTGTCCTCAGAGGACGATGCGGCGGAAGTCCGCGAGCAGTTGGGCGAAGTAGACGTTGAAGCGGGCCGCGGCCGCGCCGTCGATGACGCGGTGATCCCAGCTCAGCGACAGCGGCAGGATCAGGCGCGGCACGAACTGCTTGCCGTCCCACACCGGACGGGTGACGCTCTTGCACACACCCATGATCGCGACTTCCGGCGCATTGATGATGGGGGTGAAGTAGGTGCCGCCAATGCCGCCCAGCGACGAGATGGAGAAGCAGCCGCCGGTCATCTCCGCGGGCGACAGCTTGCCGTCGCGGGCCTTTTTGGCCAGCTCGGACATTTCCTGGCTGATCTGGAAGATGCCCTTCTTGTCGGCATCCCGGATCACCGGGACCATCAGGCCATTGGGCGTGTCCGCCGCAAAACCGATGTGGAAGTAGTTCTTCAGCACCAGTTGCGCGGTGTCGCCCGTGCCGTCCAGCGAAGCGTTGAACTCGGGGAACTTCTTCAGGGCCGCGACCGTCGCCTTGATCATGAAGGCCAGCATCGTCACCTTGACGCCGGACTTCTCGTTTTCCTTGTTCAGTTGAACGCGGAAGGCTTCCAGCTCGGTGATGTCCGCATCTTCATGGTTGGTGACATGCGGAATGGTGACCCAGTTGCGATGCAGGTTGGCGCCGCTGATCTTCTTGATGCGCGGGAGGTCCTTGCGCTCGACCGGGCCGAACTTCTCGAAGTCGACCTTGGGCCAGGGCAGCAGACCGGGGAAGGCACCGCCACCGGATGCACCGGCAGGCGCGGCGGCCTTCTGGGCAGTGGTCTGTACCGAGCCGGCCATCACCGCCTTGACGAAGCCCTGAACGTCGGATTCGGTGATCCGGCCCTTGGGACCGGACCCCTTGACCTCTTCCAGCGGCACGCCCAGTTCACGCGCCAGCTTGCGGATGCTGGGCGAGGCGTGGGGCAGCTGGCCCTTCGGCGCAGTGGGCTCGTGCGGGGGCAGGGCGGCGGTCGGGACCTGACGGTCCGGCGCCGGTGCGGAGGCGGTGGCGGCTGCCGGAGCGGCAGCAGCTGCGGACGTGGGCGCAGCGGCTGGTGCAGCAGCCGCCGGAGCAGGTGCCGAAGCAGGCGCAGAAGCGCCGCCGGTGGCTTCGATTACGGCGATGGCCGAGCCCTTGGCGACCTTGTCGCCCAGCTTGACCTTCAGCTCCTTGACTACGCCGGCATGCGACGACGGGATTTCCATCGAAGCCTTGTCGCTCTCAACGGTGATCAGGCTCTGTTCGACCTTGACGGTGTCGCCCACCTTGACCAGCACTTCGATGACGGCCACTTCGTCGAAATCGCCAATGTCGGGGATCACGACGGTGACGGGGCCGGCCGATGCGGGGGCCGCGGCGGCAGGTGCAGCGGCCTGGGCCGGTGCGGCTGCAGGGGCGGCCTGCGCGGGCGCTGCGGGCGCTGGTGCAGCCGCCGCCGGTGCTGCGGCAGGCGCTGACGCACCTGCGCCGGCATCCGCCGCTTCCAGCACCAGAATCACTGCGCCTTCGGCGATCTTGTCGCCGAGCTTGACCTTGAGTTCCTTGACCACGCCGGCATGCGAGGAGGGAATCTCCATCGATGCCTTGTCGCTTTCCACCGTGATCAGGCTCTGTTCGGCCTTCACCGTGTCGCCGGGCTTGACCAGCAGCTCGATGATCGCCACTTCCGAGAAGTCGCCGATATCGGGAACCTTGACCTCAACCAATGCCATGGGATGTCTCCGGGAAATTGTCTAACGCTCAGGCGTACAGCGGGTTGATCTTGTCCGCCTTGATGCCGTACTTGGCGATGGCCTCGGCCACCTTGGCAGCCGGGATCTTGCCTTCGTCGGCCAGGCTCTTGAGGGCGGCCACCACGATGTAATGGCGGTTGACTTCGAAGTGTTCGCGCAGCTTGGAGCGGAAATCGCTGCGGCCGAAACCGTCGGTGCCCAGCACCTTGTAGGCGCGGCCGGCCGGGATGTAGGCGCGAATCTGCTCGGCGTAGCTCTTCATGTAATCAGTCGAGGCAATCACCGGACCCTGCACCTTGCTCAGCTGCTGCGTCACATACGGCACGCAGGCCAGCTCGGTCGGATGCAGCAGGTTCCAGCGCTCTGCGTTCTGGCCGTCGCGGGCCAGTTCGTTGAAGCTCGGGCAGCTCCAGACGTTGGCGCCCACGCCCCAGTCCGACTCCAGCAGCTTCTTGGCCGCCTGGCTTTCGCGCAGGATGGTGCCCGAGCCCAGCAGGTTGACGGTCAGCGGCTGTGCAGCACCGGCCTCTTCCAGCAGGTACATGCCCTTGAGGATCTGCTCTTCCGTGCCGGCCTTCAGGCCCGGCATGGCGTAGTTCTCGTTGAGCAGGGTGATGTAGAAGAACACGTTCTCCTGGTTCTCCACCATGCGCTTGAGACCGGCGTGCAGGATCACCGCCACTTCATGGGCGAAGGTCGGGTCGTAGCTGATGCAGTTCGGGATGGTGCCGGCCAGGATGTGGCTGTGGCCGTCTTCGTGCTGCAGGCCTTCACCGTTCAGCGTGGTCCGGCCGGACGTGCCGCCCAGCAGGAAGCCGCGGGCCTGCATGTCGCCCGCCGCCCAGGCCAGGTCGCCGATGCGCTGGAAGCCGAACATCGAGTAGTAGACGTAGAACGGGATCATCACCCGGTTGTTCGTCGAGTACGACGTGGCCGCAGCGATCCAGCTGGCCATGCCGCCCGCTTCGTTGATGCCTTCCTGCAGGATCTGGCCGGCCTTGTCTTCCTTGTAGTACATCACCTGGTCCTTGTCGACCGGGGTGTAGAGCTGACCCTTGGGGTTGTAGATGCCGATCTGGCGGAACAGGCCTTCCATGCCGAAGGTGCGGGCTTCGTCCACCAGGATGGGCACGGTGCGCGGGCCCAGGGCCTTGTCACGCAGCAGCGTGGTCAGGAAGCGGACGTAAGCCTGGGTCGTCGAGATCTCGCGGCCTTCGGCGGTCGGGTCCAGCACGGCCTGGAAGGTGGCCAGGTCGGGCACCGTCAGGGCTTCGTCGGCCTGCGGGCGACGCTTGGGCAGGTAGCCGCCCAGCGCCTTGCGGCGCTCCTGCAGGTACTGCATCTCGGGCGTGTCATCGGCCGGCTTGTAGAACGGGATCTTGGCCAGTTCCGAGTCGGGGATGGGGATGTTGAAGCGGTCGCGGAAGGCCTTGATGTCCTCGTCCTGCAGCTTCTTGGTCTGGTGAGCGGTGTTCTTGCCTTCACCGATCTTGCCCATGCCGTAGCCCTTGACCGTCTTGATCAGCATGACGGTCGGCTGGCCGACGGTGTTGACGGCGCGGTGGTAGGCCGCATAGACCTTCTGCGGATCGTGGCCGCCGCGGTTCAGGCGCCAGATGTCCTCGTCGCTCATGTTCTCGACCATCTTCAGCAGCTCGGGGTGCTTGCCGAAGAAGTGCTTGCGAACGAACGCGCCATCGTTGGCCTTGTAGGCCTGGTAGTCGCCGTCCAGCGTCTCCATCATGACCTTGCGCAGCAGCTCCTGCTTGTCGCGGGCCAGCAGCGGATCCCAGTAGGAGCCCCAGATCAGCTTGATGACGTTCCAGCCGGCACCGCGGAACTCGCCTTCGAGTTCCTGGATGATCTTGCCGTTGCCGCGCACCGGGCCGTCCAGGCGCTGCAGGTTGCAGTTCACCACGAAGATCAGATTGTCCAGCTTTTCGCGGGCAGCCAGGCCAATGGCGCCGAGCGATTCCGGCTCGTCCATTTCGCCGTCGCCCAGGAACACCCACACCTTGCGCTTGGAGGTGTCGGCAATGCCGCGGGCATGCAGGTACTTCAGGAACCGGGCCTGATAGATGGCCATCAGCGGGCCCAGGCCCATCGAGACGGTCGGGAACTGCCAGAACTCGGGCATCAGCTTCGGATGCGGATAGCTGGACAGGCCCTTGCCGTCCACTTCCTGGCGGAAGTTGTTCAGCTGCTCTTCGGTGATGCGGCCTTCCATAAAGGCGCGGGCATAGATGCCGGGGGCGCTGTGGCCCTGGATGTAGAGCAGGTCGCCGCCGTGCACGCCGTCGTCGGCATGCCAGAAGTGGTTGAAGCCGCAGCCCAGCATGGTGGCCAGCGAAGCGAAGCTGGAGATGTGACCGCCCAGGTCACCGCCGTCTTCCGGATGCAGACGGTTGGCGCGCACCACCATGGCCATCGCATTCCAGCGCATGAAGGCGCGCAGGCGCTCTTCCATGTCGATATTGCCGGGGAAGCGCTCTTCCTGATCCGTCGGGATGGTGTTGACGTAGGCGGTGGTGGCGGAGAACGGGACGTCGATGCCGGCCTGGCGGGCATGGTCGATCAGCGTTTCCAGCAGGAAGTGGGCACGGTCGCCGCCTTCGGTGCCAATCACGGCGGACAGCGCGTCCAGCCATTCCTTGGTTTCGAGAGCGTCGGTGTCATTGGCGGCTGCGCCGAGGAATGACTGGGGCTGCGCGGACATGGTCTTGTCTCCTGTTTTCACGGCCCGGCACCCCGGACCACACGACTAGCTTAGGCAAATGCCTGGGGCAAGGCACCTGCCAGAAGATGGAGGCCCTTCGGGCCCACGGCGGCGGAGTTTCGCATAAGCCCGGCATTTTCCAAATAGTGCCATGTGATTTCACTTTATGAAATTCTGGCGCCTGGCTGGGACCGGCACGGGCCCCGTCATCCGCATGCCGGGGCGATCAGGGAATGCCCCGAGACGGCACCTCCGGGAGGGCCGCTGCCGCCCGGGATAATCCGGCGCATGTTGTCCCGTCTCGCCGTGCAGGGCTTTTTGCGCCGTGCCCTGACCCCTGCCAAACGCCTGGCCTCCACCTGGTGGCGACGGCAATCCCCCTCACGCCAGGACCGTTTCGCCACCCTGGGGCCGCTGCTGTCGGTGCTGCTGTTCCTGGCAGCGATCGTTTCGGCCTTCTGGTACCTGCGGAACGAGGAAATCGAACGCGAGGCGGAAGGGGTGAAGCGGGACACCGAGATGGCCCAGCAGTTGATCCGCTCCCGGCTGATCGACAACGAGGATCAGCTGATCCTGCTGCAGCGGGACATCACCACCCGGGCGATGGACCCCCTGGAGTTCAGCCAGCGCGCGATGACCATCGCCCGCAACCGGCCCGAGATCACCCACATTTCCTGGATCAACCAGCGCCGCGAGCGCCGGGCCAGCGTGGCTGCCATCGGCGACCAGGCGGATTCCCTGATGACGCTGGAAGGCGGCGACCCCTCCATGCCCAACGGTCATGCGAGCAGCGAACCGGAAAAGGCCTTCCAGGCCGCCCGGGACCGCCGCCTGCGGGTGTATTCCGGTCCCTTCCCGGATGCGAACAACACCATCGTCTTCCAGCTGCATCTGCCGCTGAGTGACCGCAACGGCTTCGGCGGCGTGCTGGTGGCCGAATATGCGGTGGATGCGCTGGTGCGGTATTCGGTGCCGTCCGAGGTCACCAACCGGCATGCGATGGCGGTGCTGGACGGCCGCGAGCAGGTGGTATCCAGCACGGTGACCCCGATGCCGGGCCGGCGCCTGACCCGCGCGCCCATCTTTTACGAAGTGCCGATGGCGCCCGCCCCCGGGCTGGTGCTGCGCGGCCAGGGCTATCGCACCTCCATCGGCCTGATCTCCAACACCCTCTTCTGGATGGTGATGGCGCTGTCGGTGCTGACGGTATGGATGCTGCTGGGCACCTGGAAGCACATGCGGCGACGGGCCCATGTGCAGAACGCGCTGGCCGCCGAGACCAATTTCCGCCGGGCGATGGAAAACTCCATGCTGACCGGCATGCGGGCGATGGACCTGGAGACCCGCATCAGTTACGTGAATCCGGCGTTCTGCGCGATGACCGGGTTTTCCGAGAATGAACTGATCGGGCGCAAGCCGCCCTTCCCGTACTGGCCGCCCGACCGGTATGAGGAGAACGTGCGCCTGCTGCAGCAGGAAATGCAGGGCCGCAGCCCCGCCGGTGGTTCGGAAGTCAAGGTGATGCGCAAGGACGGCAGCATCTTCGACGCCCGCATGTATGTCTCGCCGCTGATCGACCCCAAAGGCAAGCAGAACGGCTGGATGACCTCGATGACCAACATCACCGAGGCCAAGCGGGTGCGGGATCAGCTGTCCGCCTCGCATGAGCGCTTCACCACCGTGCTGGAGGGGCTGGATGCGGCGGTGTCGGTGCTGTCGGTGCAGCAGGGCGAGCTGCTGTTTGCCAATCGCAGCTACCGCCTGTGGTTCGGCGCGGATCCCAAGGGCCATGCGATGCTGGCCGGCTCGCAGCTGGGCCTGGCCGCACCGAAGGAACCGGCAGAAGACACCGATGAAGATGTGGAAAACCTGGACGGCATGCCCGCCCCGCATCTGACCGAGATCGGCGCCGATTCCCGCGAGGTGTTCATTGCGCAGCTGGACATGTGGTTCGACGTGCGCGCCCGCTACCTGCAGTGGACCGACGGCCGACTGGCGCAGATGTTGATCGCCACCGACATCACCGCCCGCCGCCACGCGGAAGCGCAGCAGCAGCAGCAGGCGGAGAAGGCGCAGGTCACCAGCCGCCTCATCACGATGGGTGAGATGGCCTCCAGCGTGGCCCATGAGCTGAACCAGCCGCTGACCGCCATCAGCAATTACTGCAATGGCATGTTGTCCCGCGTGCGCAGCGACAACATCCGCAAGGAAGACCTGATGCAGGCGCTGGAGAAAACGGCCAAGCAGGCGCAGCGGGCCGGGCAGATCATCCATCGCATCCGCGCCTTCGTGAAGAAGAGCGAGCCGCAGCGCCAGCCGGCGTTTGCCGCGTCCATCGTGGAAGACTCGGTGGAACTGGCCGGCATCGAGCTGCGCCGGCGCAATGTGCAGATCCACACCTATGTGGCGCAGCGGCTGCCGGTGATGCGGGTCGATCCCATCCTGATCGAGCAGGTGCTGCTGAATCTGCTGAAGAACGCCGCCGAGGCCATCGACAACGCGGCTTTGCCGCCGTCGCGCCGCCACATCGAATTGCGGGTCGTGCCCAAGCACACCGCCGAATTGGGGGCGAACATCGAGTTTTCGGTGACCGACATGGGCCCCGGTCTGCCCGAGGAGGTGATCGAGCGGATGTACGAAGCGTTTTTCTCGACAAAAGCTGACGGACTGGGGATCGGACTAGGGTTATGCCGGTCCATCATCGAGTCGCATCAGGGCAGGATACGCGCCGAGAACTTATACAATGGGGCAGCCATCGTCGGGTGCCGTTTCGCATTCACGATCCCCGTGGATATTCCGCGACCCGAGCCCTCCTTGCCTGACAAGATCCCTGAAAAGATCCATGACAAGGACGAAGGGACTGCTCACAACACCGCATCAACACCATGAGCTTGATTCCGAAGAAGGGTACTGTCTACGTCGTAGACGATGATGAGGCCGTGCGAGATTCCCTCCAGTGGCTGCTTGAAGGCAAGGACTACCGGGTGAAGTGTTATGACTCCGCCGAATCCTTCCTGAGCCGCTACGACCCTCGCGAAGTGGCCTGCCTGATTGCCGACATCCGCATGGAAGGCATGAGCGGTCTGGACCTGCAGGACAAACTGCTGGAACGCAAGAGCCCCCTGCCCATCGTGTTCATCACCGGCCACGGTGACGTGCCGATGGCGGTGCAGACGATGAAAAAGGGCGCTGTCGATTTCATCGAGAAGCCGTTCAAGGAAGAGGAACTGCTGAGTTTGGTGGAGCGCATGCTCGATCAGGCCCGCGGTGCCTTCGCCACCCAGCAGGAAGCCGCCAGCCGCGACGCCCTGCTGTCCCGCCTGACCACGCGTGAAGCGCAGGTGCTGGAGCGCATCGTCGCCGGCCGTCTGAACAAGCAGATTGCGGACGACCTGGGCATCAGCATCAAGACGGTGGAGGCGCACCGCGCCAACATCATGGAAAAGCTCAATGCCAACACGGTGGCTGACCTGCTGAAGATCGCGCTCGGCGCGACCGCCAAGGCTGGCTGACCCCGCCCCACCTTCCCCGAGGCCGCTGCATCAGCGGCCTCTTTTGCTTTCTGGAGTCCCTGGAGTTAACAAATGACCGCACAACTGATCGACGGCAACGCCCTGTCCAAGAAGCTGCGTGGCGAGGTGGCTGCCCGCGCCGCCGCGCTGACGGCCCAAGGCCTCAAGCCCGGACTGGCGGTGGTGCTGGTGGGCGACAACCCGGCCAGCCAGGTGTATGTGCGCAACAAGGTGAAGGCTTGCGAAGAGGCGGGCCTGCATTCGGTGCTGGAGAAGTACGACGCGTCGCTGACCGAGGCGGCGCTGCTGGCGCGGGTGGACGCGTTGAACCAGGATCCGACGATTCACGGCATTCTGGTGCAGCTGCCCCTGCCGGCGCATATCGATGCGCACAAGGTGATCGAAGCGATCGCACCGGAGAAGGACGTGGACGGCTTCCACGTGGCCAGCGCTGGTGCGTTGATGGTGGGTCAGGAAGGCTTCAAGCCGTGCACGCCGTATGGCTGCATGAAAATGCTCGAATACATCGGGTATGAGACCAGGGGCAAGCATGCGGTGGTGATCGGCCGCAGCAACATCGTGGGCAAGCCGATGGCGATGCTGCTGTTGCAGGCAAATGCCACGGTGACGGTCTGCCACAGCGCCACGCCGGACCTGGCTCACTTCACCCGTCAGGCCGACATCGTGGTGGCCGCCGTGGGCAAGCGCAATGTGCTGACGGCCGACATGGTCAAGCCGGGCGCGGTGGTGCTGGATGTGGGCATGAACCGCACCGACGACGGCAAGCTCTGCGGTGACGTGGATTTCGCCGGCGTGAGTCAGGTGGCCGGCTGGATCACACCGGTGCCGGGCGGCGTGGGGCCGATGACGATCACGATGCTGCTGGTCAATACGATTGAATCGGCGGAGCGGGCGGCTCAGTCGGTGGACAGGTAAGCCACCGCTCAAGCGGACGAAGCAGATGGCCGAAGGGGTGGCCGGACGGGCTGCCGGACGGGCTGCCGGACGGGCTGCCGAACGGGTCTCGGTGAGCCCCCACTGAGGAAAGCCCCGATTCAGGGGGTGCGGGCATGCGGCTTGAAGCGCCGCAGTCCGCCCTCAGGTGAGACAGTCGGGCGATAGCTTTCCAATCGCCGATAGCCTGGCGCTAGGGAAGCGATAGAAACCCCACCGTTCAGGTGTGTCCAAAGGCTGAGACACTTGAACTTCTCGCCTGCCATCAGTTTCCAGAGGATTGCATGGACGCCAATGCTGCTTCCCCCACCGCTGTGTCGACGCCCGACTCCGCGGCCTTGTCTGATTTGACGACCAACCCCCTGCTTTCCACCGCGCCGCTGCCCGATTTTGCGGCGATCCAGCCCGGGCATATCCAGCCCGCCATCAGCGAATTGCTGACGCAGGCGCGTCAGGCGCTGGCAGAGGTGACGGCGCCGCAGGCGCCCGCCGATTACGAGACCCTCTCCCGCGTGCTGAATGTCGCCACCGAGCGGCTGGGCACCGCCTGGGGGGCTGTGGGACATTTGAATTCCGTTGCCAATACGCCCGCATTGCGCGAGGCCTACAACGCGGTGCTGCCGGCGGTGACCGAGTTCTATACCGGTTTGGGCGCGAATGAAGCGCTGTATGCCAAATACAAGGCGATTGCGGGACGTCCGGATTTGACTCCGGAGCGTCAACAATTGCTCAAGCATGCGATTCGCGATTTCGTGTTGTCGGGTGCTGAGTTGTCCGGCGAAGCGAAGGAGCGGTTCGCCAAGATCCAGGAACGGACCGCGGAGATTGCGCAGGCCTTCTCCGAGCACGTGATGGATGCGACCGATGGCTGGAGTCTGTTCGCAACAGCCGAAGAAATGCAGGGAGTGCCGCCCGATGTGCAGGCCAATGCGCGGGCTGCCGCGGAGAAGGACAGTCGGGAAGGCTTCAAGCTGACGCTGCATTTCCCGGTGTACATGCCGGTGATGCAATACGCTGAAGACCGCTCCCTGCGGGAGCGGCTGTATCGCGCCTATGTGACGCGCGCCAGTGAGCTGGCGGACAAGCCAGAATTCGACAATTCGCCACTGATGCAGGAGCTGCTGGCCCTGCGTCAGGAAGAAGCCAAAATCCTGGGATTCAACAACTTCGCGGAAGCGTCGCTGGTGCCCAAAATGGCCAGCTCGCCGGCGCAGGTGATGGAATTCCTCCGTGATCTCGCCGCGCGGGCCAAGCCCTATGCGCAGCGGGACCTGGAAGAGCTGAAAGACTTTGCCAAGGCCGCGCTGCAGATGCAGACGCTGGAAGCGTGGGACCTGGCTTATGTGTCGGAAAAACTGAAGGAAGCGCGGTATGCGTTTTCAGATCAGGAAGTCCGTCAGTACCTGACATTGCCCCGGGTGCTGGAAGGACTCTTCCGCATCGTGGACCGGCTGTTTGGCGTGCAACTCATCCCGGCGAAAGCGTCGGTCTGGCATGAGAGCGTGCAATTCTGCGAATTGCGCCGGGGCGGTCAATTGATCGGTCAGGTGTATCTGGACCTGTTCGCCCGCAATGGCAAACGGCCGGGCGCCTGGATGGACGAAGTGCGCAGCCGCTGGACGCGGCCGGATCTGCAAGATGCCGGCGCGGAACAGATTCCGGTCGCCCATCTGGTCTGCAATTTCCCGCAAGGCGCGGACGGCAAACCCGCCCTGCTCACCCACGACGACGTCATCACCCTCTTCCATGAATGCGGTCACGGTCTGCATCATCTGCTGACGCGGGTGGCAGAACTCGGTGTCTCCGGCATCTCGGGGGTCGAATGGGATGCCGTGGAATTGCCCAGCCAGTTCATGGAAAACTTCTGCTGGGAATGGGAAGTGGTGCAGCAGCTGTCCGGCCATGTGGATACCGGCGCCTCGTTGCCGCGCGAGCTGTTCGACAAAATGCTGGCGGCCAAAAATTTCCAGGCCGGACTGCAGACGCTGCGTCAGATCGAGTTCGCACTCTTCGACATGCGCTTGCATGCAGAACCAGGGTCGGAAACCCGCATCCAGTCACTGCTCGATGACGTGCGCGCCGAGGTGTCGGTGAATCCCCCACCCGCCTTCAACCGCTTCCAGCACAGCTTCTCCCATATCTTCGCTGGCGGGTATGCGGCGGGGTATTACAGCTACAAATGGGCTGAAGTGCTCTCCGCCGATTGCTGGAGCGCTTTCGAGGAAGAAGGCGTGTTTAATCCAGCCACCGGGCGGCGCTACCTCGATGAAATCCTCTCCATGGGGTCAGTGCGGGATGCCATGGATAACTTCAAAGCGTTTCGGGGACGGGAACCGTCGATTGATGCGCTGTTGCGGCATCAAGGGATGGCTTGAGGTTCGGGTTTGGGTTTGGGTTCGGCTTGAGGTAGGCGCGAGGCGTAAGCTTGGCGCGGGGTGCGGCGTGGGGTGAATCCGGAGGTCTTGAGGGCCCAAGCCCTCAAGACTCCCCTCCGGTGCTCACTCGTCGGGGCGGGCCCAACTCGCTTCGCTCACCTTCGGCTCACTCCGCTCAAACAGACGGGCCCTCTAGTCAGTCATTGAAGCGCGCTCCGCGCGCCCCCCCCGACTCCCTCCGCTCCTCGGCTCCTCCCACACCCCACGCCGCACCCCGCGCCAAGCTCACACCCATCACCACCCAGGACTGCCGGGACATACGACTGCCGGATCTCAGGACTTCGGCAACATCCCTGCTGCTCACCACCATAAAAAAACCGCTCCAAGCCAATTGGGCTGGAGCGGCCTTCTCGTCGCCTGACATCGGCAAGCTGGATGAAAGTCAGTCAGTCATTCAGCCAGTCAGTCATTCATTGACGGCGTCGCTGGATCGTCAGCTTGTCCAGCGCGGCGTGAGGGGGCTGTCTCTGGATATCTCACTGCGCGGGGGTGCCAGCCTTCGCAGCAGCCTTGCCTTCCTCTTTGAAGTCACCCACAGTCGAGACGACAAAGCCATCCACCGCAATGCGCTTGCGCCACGCGGCATTGACCTGCTCCACCGTGACCGCCTGGATGGCAGCATCTCGCTCGGCAACAGTCTTCCAGCTCTCTTCACGGTCCGCCATGCTGAGCAGGCCAGCCGCCAGGTTGGCATCGTCGGCGCGGCCCTGGCGCAGGCTGGCCAGGATGTCAGCCTTGGCACGGTTCAGCTCCGCTTCGGTGATGCCCTCCTTGCTCATGCGCTGGAGCTCCTGCTTCACCAGCGTCAGCACCTGCTCGCGGTTCTGAGGCGCAAAGCTGCCGCCAATCACCAGCTCAGCATCATCACCAAAGTGCGGAGCCGAGAGCGATGCACCCACGCCATAACTGAGCCCCGCCTTCTGGCGGATGCTGACGGACAGGCGGTTCTCCAGAGACCCTCCCCCCAGGACGTGCGTCGCAAGCATCAGCGGCAGGTAATCCGCCTCCCGGTCGTTCAACGCAAAGTCCAGGCGCCAGCGCATCGCCGCATTGGCCTTGTCCTTGGCCAGAGCATCAAAACGCGCAGCCGGAATGCTGTCCGCCTTCGCAACGTAGCGGACGTAAGCCGGTGCCTGCGGCTTCTTCCAGGCGCCAAAGAGCTGGTCAATGGCCTGGTCGATGCCGTCAGGCACCGCACCCACCACCGCCACACGCGCTTCATTGGCGGACCAATACCGAGCGTGGAATTGCTTCACATCGTCCAGCGTGGTGGCCTTGAGCTGGGCCACCTGCTTATCCACCGTCATCAAGTAATCCGGGTCGCCCAGCTTGACGCCGCGTGCACGATTGTAGTGATCCCGCACCGCCGCCTGTCGCAAGGTCTCCAGCTCCTGCCGTCCTGCCTCAAGGCCGGCCAATGAGGCCTTCTGATCGCGGTCGAAGGCGTCCTGCGGCAGCAGCGGGTGCTGCAGAACGTCCGCCGCCATGCGAAGCACTTCCAGCAGCGTGTCCTTTTCCGCGGAGATCAGCAGCGTCGCGCCCTGGTCCTCGCTGCTGACGCTCATGTTGGCCCGCAACTGCACCAACCGGTCCTGCAGCGCCTGCTTGGACAGCGTCGGCGTGCCTTCATCCATCAGCTGAGCCACCAGATCGGTGCCGCGGTGCTGGAAGGTGTCGTTGCGCTCGCCCCAGCGCAGCTGCATCTGCAGTTGCACCGTGTTGGCACGGGTGCGCTTGTTCAGCGCAGTGAATTCAATGCCGGAAGGCAGCCGCTTCATCACCGTGCGCTCCGCCAGATGCGCCGGCGTGGGATCAAAGCGTTCGCCGTCCTCCACCTTCGGCGGGCCCTGCAGGCCGGCCAGGCGAGCTTCCAGCGGCGGTGCGGCAGGAATCTCCACCCGCTCCACCTGCTCCGCCGGCAGATAACGGCCCAGCGTGCGGTTGGCCGGGCGCAGATAGGCCTTTCGCACCCGCTCGACGTCCGCCAGCGTCACCTTCGGAATGTCTTCCATCAGCTGGAAAAGCAGACGCCAGTCCGTAGCCCCCAGGCTGGAGATCTGCTGGATGAGCGCCTCCGGATTCTTCATCTGCTCGCGATAGGACATCAGCGCCAGTTCACGCACCCGCGCCAGTTCCGATTCGTCGAAGGGTTTGCTGGTGCGCCCCTCCACGATGTCCAGCAGGCGCTGCTCGACCGCCGCCTTGTCGGCATCCGGCGGCAGCACGGCGTAGGCCCGGATGCCACCGGGGTCTGCACCCCCCAGTCCCGTCAGGCCCGCGGCAATCGCCAGCTTGGGCTCGACCAGCTCCTTGTACAGCTGGCCGCTGGGCTGCAGGGAGAGCATCAGGCCCAGCACCAGCAGCGGCGCGCTGTCCGGGTGCGCCATGGCCGGCACATGGTAGTAGCTCAGCAGCAGAGGCTGGCCGCCAATGCGGCGCACGACCACCGTGCGCTCGCCATCCTGCGGCGGCTCGACGGTGTAGGGGCGAGGCACCGCGGTGGCCGGATTGCGCAGGCCGGCGAACAGCTGGCTGATGCGCGCCAGGGTCTTGGCCGGGTCGAAGCGGCCCGCCACCATCAGCGTGGCGTTGTCCGGCCGGTAGAAGCGCTTGTAGAAGGCTTGCAGCTTTTCAATGGGGACGTTCTCAATGTCGCTCTTCGGACCGATCGTGTCGTGACCATAGTTGTGCCAGTCGTAGGCGGCGCCCACCACACGCTTGTTCAACACCTCAAAGGGCTCGTTCTCGCCGCGTTCGTATTCATTGCGGACGACCGTCATTTCCTTGTCCAGGTCGGACTTGGCAATGAAGCTGTTGAGCATGCGGTCCGCCTCCAGCGTCAGGGCGAAGTCCAGGGTGGCTGCGTCCGCATTGAAGTTGGAGAAATAGTTGGTGCGATCGCTGGTGGTCGTGCCGTTGAAACGCATGCCGCGCCTTGCGAAGACATCGGCCAGGTCGCGATGCTTGGGCGTGCCCTTGAACATCAAGTGCTCCAGCAGATGGGCCATGCCATATTCGCCAGGAGACTCATGGCGACTGCCGACTCGATAGGTGATGTTGACCGTGGTGGTGCTCTGCGCATCGTCCGGAAAGAGCAGCACCTGCAGGCCATTGGGCAGCCGGTATTCGGAGATGCCCCCCATCTCCCGCACGAATTGCGCCTGACCCACCCGCAGACCGGCGACCGCGCCCTTGCCCTTGGCCGCGGAACCGGTGGCGGTAGCCGCGGCTGGGGCGGACACGGGAGCCGTCGGGCTTTGCGATGCGCGCTGCGCCCATCCGGGCGCCGAAGCACAAGCCAGAAACGCAGCGACCGCCAGCACGTGCGGGACACGGGACAAGCACGCGGAGCGCACGGGCGCGGGCAAGACCGCATGGCCATTCAGGGACACAGAAGACATCCGCAGCAACTCCTTCAAGTCATCCATCGGTCGGTGCGACGCACTCCACCGTGAAGCCGATTTTCTACCCATTTGGAACACCACAACCCGGCCACCAAGAAGTCACTTCGCTGCCGCTTCGCACCCAGGTCGCAGCCGCTTCGGAGGCACTTCGGAGGCACGTCAGGGGTATCTCCGAGGCACTTCCAAGGCCATGACCGAGCCATGACTTTCGACCCATGCGGAACGGCATGGAGGTCGACGTCAGTCCCTGAAGTGCAGTCGCCAAGGCATGCAGTTCATCGCTGAATGAATGCAGTGCAGCCCATGACAAAGACGCTTCGTCGCGAACGCGTTGGCCGTGTCCGCCGGGCTTTCTAACCTGCACTGCGTTTCATCCCGGCCCTCAACCATTCAGGAGTTGTCACCATGTCATTCGCCCCCAAGCGTCCGTCGCTGCCCTCTGCTGCCGCTTTGCCCGCTTCTTCCGTTGCGTCCGGTTCTTCCGCTTCGTCCTTTTTTTCCCTTCCGCCCGCTTCGTCTGGCGCGTCTTCCCGCACGTCAGCGCGGCCCCGCTCGACGTCACCGCACAAGCCTTCCGCCGCCCGCTGGTCGATGCTGGTGATCGGACTTTGCGCGGGCGCCGCCTCGGGCGTCGCGCTGGCGCAATCGTCCGGGCCAACCACCGCTCCGCAGTCAGCCCATGCGGCGGCCCTCTCGTTCGAAACGCGCGTCCTGGCGGTCTGCCCCGGTGTCGAGACGCAGTTGGCGGAAGCACTCGGTCCGGCGCAGGCCCGCAACGGCGCACAGGGCAATGCCGTCGTGACATTCCGTCTGAACGGCAAGGTCATTGATGACGTGGTGCAGGTCGCAGGCCCGCAGATCTATCGCAGCGAATTGCGACGCGCCGTGCGTCACCTCCAGTGCGACAACGGTCAGGACAGCAAGACTTACGCCCTGCAGGTCAGTTTCATGGATGCCGACGGCAGCGCGCCAACCAAGCATCTGACGCTGGCCGCCATCACACCGCTCAGTGGCGTCGATGCCGCCGCCTTGCGCCGCAGTCGCACGGCAGACTGATGACACGCCACGGCGGCGGCCCCGTGCCGAACCGGGACCCACGGCGCCGCAGCGCCTCTCGCGACGGTCGGCGCCCTTAGCCGGGCAGCGCCATCACCGCGTCCCGCACGCGGCCATCCAGCTCGGACAGCGGAAGCGCCAGCCGCGCCTCCGCCGGAACGGCCAGGGTACGACGTCGCTCGCCCCAGACCGGATTGGGGAAATGACTGTCCCAGTCGAAGCGAGCAATGACGTGCCAATGCACATGCGGCACCACGTTGCCCAGCGTCGCCAGATTGATCTTGGTGGGGGACAGCGCCGCCCTCAGCACCTCCTCAACCCTCACCACCACGGCCATCAGCGCGTCCCTGTCCGCCAGCGGCAGATCACTGAACTCGGCCACGTGCGCGGTCCAGATGACGCGATAGAAGGCCGGGAAGTCCGGCTCGGCCGCGCGAATGACGCGCCAGCGTGTGGCGCTCGCGACCGGCAGTCCGCCGACGTCTCGGCACAGAGGGCAATCAGGGTGTTCCATGGGCAAAGGCGGGCAGGTCCGCTGGCTAAGATCAGCCGACTCTAGCCGAGCCGGCGCTCAGGAACCCCCATGGCCCTTCGTCTCCCTTCCGCCCGTCGTCGCACCCTGCTGCTGGGCGCCGCAGCTGCCCCACTGGCCGCCGGCATGCCCACACGGGTTCATGCTGCCGACGCGTGGCCCACCAAGCCGATCCGCTGGGTGGTGGCCTATCCCGCCGGCGGCGGCTCCGACTTCCTCGCCCGCCAGCTGGCCCCGGCGCTGGGCCGCCAGCTCGGCCAGACGATCGTCATCGACAACCGTCCCGGCGCCGCAGGGATCATCGGCACCGACAACGCCGCCAAATCCCCGGCAGACGGCTACACCCTGCTCACCGGCGACAACGGCGCGATGGTCTTCAACAGCGCGCTCTACAAGAAGCTGCCCTATGCGCCAATCGACTTCACACCGGTGGCGTTCATGGCGCGCTTCCCCCTGCTGCTGGTGGTGAATCCGCAAGCCGGCTTCGCCTCGGCACAGGACTGGCTGCGCCAGGTGCAGGCCAAGCCCGGACGCTTCACCTACGCGTCGCCCGGCGTCGGCAGTCCACATCATCTGGCGATGGAGCTGCTCAAGGACCGTACCCATAGCTACATCGTCCATGTGCCCTACCGCGGCACCGCCTTCACCACGCAGGACATCATCGGCGGCGTCGTGCCGATGGGCATCCTGGACACTGCCGCCGCCCTGCCCCATCTGCGAAGCGGCCGGCTGAAGGCGCTGGCAGTGCTCTCCGGCAAACGCGTCGCGGCGCTGCCGGAGGTGCCCACCTTCGAGGAAGCCGGGGTGAAGGGCGTCGACGTCAGCGCCTGGCAGGGACTGTTCGTACCAAAGGGCACGCCGGACGCCGTCATCAGCCGGCTCACCGCCGAGACCCTCAAGGCGCTCACGCAACCGGACGTCAAGTCAAAACTGGAAGAGTTCGGTCTGGAAGTGGTGCCGACCGATGGCCCCGCACTCGCTCGCTTCATTCAGCAGGAAACCATCCAGTGGCATGCGCTCATTCGCAGCCGCGGCATCAGCGCCGAGTGAACTGAGGGGTGGGACGTGACAAGGTGCTCGTCACGTCCCTTTTGTCCGTCATGCGGACCAATGGATCCGGTACCACCCCTACCGGACGGCGTTTCTCAGCCGGGTATTACTTCACGTAGAAGCCAAATAGCATTAGGTTATTCCCGTGATTGCGCTTCATTGAGCGCGCTAATCGCCTTACGGCAGCTTACAGTTTGACCTAAAGCAAAAACAACAAACCGAAGGCGCCCACCCCTCTTGTCGGCGCCTCTTGCCACCGTCCCATTGGTGTAGGCACCGCTATGAATCCACAAATGTCTGTCCGCACGACGGTCGCCCGTCGTGTTTCCCTGTTCGCCAGTATCGGCATTGCTGTTCTGCTGGTGCTGATCTGCGGCACCCTGTCCTGGGTCCTGACCAATCAGGCGCGTCAACGGACGGACGACTACATGGCCAGCGAGGCCGCCTCGGTGGCCCGTGTGGCTGACGCCCTGGATCGCACTGCGCGCGACTCCGCCAACCGTCTGTACGACGTGCTGGCCACCGACCTGACCGACGGCAAATTCACCCTGGACGCGGACGGCGAACTCTCGCACGACGGTCACAAGATCAACGGCAGCCTCGAACTGCCGGATGGCTTCACCCGCCGCACCGGCGGCGTGGCGACCATCTTCGCCAAGAAGGGCACCGACTTCATCCGCGTGACGACCTCGGTGAAGAAGCAGGACGGCTCGCGCGCCATGGGCACGCTGCTGGACACCACCGGCGCCGCCTACGCCAAGACCAGCGCCGGCGAGACCTATGTTGGTCCGGCCACGCTGTTTGGCGTCCCCTACATGACCCGCTACACCCCGGTGAAGGACGCTGCCGGCAAGGTCGTTGGCATCCTGTTCATCGGCTTTGACATGCGCGGCCTGCAGGACGAGCTGGTGCAACTGGCGGGTGCGGTGAAGCTGTTCGACACGGGCGGCCTGTATCTGCTGGATCCGGGGAAGACGCCGGCCGATGCCGTGCTCAAGGGCCATCCGACCGCCAAGGGCAAGAAGCTGTCCGACGTGCTGAAGCCGGACGTGGCGGAAGCGCTGGTCAAGCGTCTCTCCGAAGACAAGGACGGCGTGCTGGAAGAACTGCCGGCGGTCTACAACACCGATCACAAGGACGCCTTCGCCGTGGCGCAGCGCTCCAAGGCCACCGGATGGTACGTCGTGGCGGAAGCCTCCCGCGCTACCGCCCTGGCCTCCCACTACCGCACCCTGTGGGCGCTGTGGGGCCTGATGGCCCTGGCCGTGGTGCTGCTGGGCCTGGGCGTGACCTGGCTGCTGGGCCGCTGGGTCGGCCAGCCGATGGCACAGCTCAACCGCGCCATCACCGCAGTGGCCAACGGCGACCTGACGCAGCCGGTGCATGTGAACCAGCAGGACGACATGGGCGCCCTCGCCGCCGGCGTGGAACAGATGCGCCAGCAGCTGGCCAGCACCATTACCGAAGTGCGCCACGCCAGCGACAGCATCGGCACCGCCAGCGCCGAAGTGGCCGCCGGCAGCCGCGATCTGTCGTCGCGCACCGAGCAGTCCGCCAGCCATCTGCAGGAGACCGCCTCGGCCCTGGAAGAACTGGCCGGCTCAATGAGCCAGACCGCCGCTTCCGCGCAGCAGGCCCATCAGCTGGTCGGTGAATCGGACCAGGCCGCCCAGCGCGGCGGTGCGGTGGTGCAGCAAGTAGTGACCACGATGGACGAGATCAGCAGCGCCAGCCGCCAGATCAGCGACATCATCGGCACCATCGACTCGATCGCTTTCCAGACCAACATCCTGGCGCTGAATGCGGCGGTGGAAGCTGCACGTGCGGGCGAACAGGGTCGCGGCTTTGCGGTGGTGGCGTCGGAAGTGCGTCACCTCGCCCAGCGCAGTGCCGAGGCCGCCAAGCAGATCAAGGGCCTGATCACCGCCAGCGGCGAGCGGGTGGAATCGGGTGCGCGTCTGGTGAGCGACACCGGCGCCGCCATGCAGGCCATCGTGACCAGCGTGCGCCGCGTGACCGACATCATTGGCGAGATCTCGACCGCGGCCCATGAGCAGGCCCGTGGCGTGACCCGCATCAATGGCGCCGTGGCTCAGCTGGATCAGGGCACGCAGCAAAATGCCGCGCTGGTGGAGGAAAGCACCGCCGCTGCGGAAAGCCTGCGTGAGCAGGCCCACCGCCTGGTGGAGCAGGTCGGGCGCTTCCGCGTCTGATCGCGTCCGCCCCTGCGCTCCAGAGGCTTGAAAGGACCGCTACGGCGGTCCTTTTTCATGGGCGCTTCCTCTCTGCGTTGCTTGTTCGCGCCGATCGTTGGCGCCGAGGCTCAACGGGACTTGAACCACTGCCCCAGCACCGCCCGCTCTTCTTCGGTGATGCCGGTGGCGTTGTTGAGCGGCATGGCCTTCTGCACCACCGCCTGCTGGTAGATGTCCTGCGCATGCTGCTCGATCAGTTCCGGCGTATGCAGCTGGATCCGCTTGGGCGCAAGCGCTGCGTTGTGACAGGCCTGGCAGCGGTTCTGCACGATGGCCTGGACCTGCGCGAAGGTCGGCGGGCTGGCCGTTGAAGCGCCCGTTGGCGCACCGGAGCCGGCCACGCCCGATGCACCCGCCTTACCCAACGCACCCGACGTACTCGACGGCTCCACCGATCGCGGCGCCAGCCCGATGATCAGCCCCACCAGCAAGACACCCACCGCCACCAGCAACGGCCAGGCATTGACGCCCTTGTGGCGCTTCACGAACCAGGTCCGCACCAGCGCGCCCACCAGCATCAGCGCGATCAGCACCAGCCAGTTCCACGCATGGCTGTAGAGCATGCCGTAGTGGTTGGACAGCATCGCAATCAGCACCGGCAGCGTGAAGTAGGTGTTGTGCACGCTGCGCTGCTTGCCGCGCTGGCCGAACACCGGGTCCACCGGGCGTCCGGCCCGCATGTCCTCGATGACCTGTTTCTGCCCGGGGATGATCCAGAAGAAGACGTTGGCCGTCATCATCGTGGCCATCATCGCGCCGACCAGCAGAAACGCCGCGCGCCCCGCAAACAGCTGGCAGGCGCCCCAGGCGGCTGCTGCGATCACCACCGCCACCAGGCCCAGCACCCGCCCGTCGTGGCCGATGCTGCCATCAGCCTTGCGTCCGAAGCGGCGGCAGATCTGGTCGTACAGCAGCCAACCGCCCGCCAGGAAGCACAGCGCGCCTGTCACCGCCGCCGGCGCGCTCCAGTCGTGCACCCGTCTGTCGATGAGATAGGTGTCGGCATTGAAGAGGTAGAGCAGCGCGAAGAGCGCAAAGCCGCTCATCCACGTCCAGTAGCTTTCCCAATAGAACCAGTGCAGATGCTTGGGCAGATGCGCGGGCGCCACCATGTACTTTTGCGGGTTGTAGAACCCCCCGCCGTGCACCGCCCAGAGTTCACCGTCCACGCCGCGGGCCCGCAGGTCTTCGCCGGTGGGGGGGACCAGATGGTTGTCCAGCCAGACAAAGTAAAACGAGGCGCCAATCCAGGCAATGGCCACCACCACATGCAGCCAGCGCAGCAGCAGATTGGCCCAGTCGAGCAGATAACTGTCCATCAGAGACATTCAGCAAGAACCGGACCACCACTGCGGGCGCTGTAATCCGGCTGAGCGTCGCGCTTATGTTCCTGGCGCCGCGGCGACGTGATCAAAGTGTATACAGTTCCGTGCGCGTCAGATTCGCGAACGGTGGATCCGTCCTCTTCGGATTCCGATTCAGTACCGCATCAACCCTGCGTCAGACCTGCATCAGTCCTGCATCAGCTGCGCCACCGCCGCCAGCGCCACCACTTCGGGCTGCTTGCCCTGGATGCCGGGGATGCCAATGGGGCAGATGACACGCGCCAGTTCGGCCTCGGTGAATCCCCGGGCCTCCAGCCGGTGGCGGAAGGCGGCCCATTTGCTCTTGCTGCCGATCAGCCCGATGGAATGCAGGTCCCCCTGGTTCCGCTGCCGCTGGAGACAGGCGGCGAGGATGTCCAGATCTTCTGCATGACTGAAGCTCATGATCAGGACCCGCGCCCCCGCTGCCAGGGACGGCACCGCCGCCTGCACCGGCTCCGACTGCTCGGCGCGCACGTTGTCCGGCAAGGGCTCGAGGAACACGCCGTCGCGACTGTCGAACCACTGCACCCGCGCCGGCAGCCGGGCCAGCAGCGTGACGATGGCATGGCCCACATGCCCACCGCCAAAGAGTGCCACCGGTCGCCAGCCCTGCTGAGAGCCCAACCGTTCGTCCAGATCGGCAATGGCCGACCCATCCAGCCATTCGAAGTCCAGCCAGACCACGCCCCCGCAGCACTGCCCCAGGCTGGGGCCCAGTGCGAAACGCTGACGCGCTTCCATCACCCGCCCCGCCGCCAGCGCGGCGCGCGCGCGGGCGATGGCCTCATATTCCAGCTGCCCGCCGCCGACGGTCCCCAGCACATCCGACGGCGTGACCGCCATCCAGGCACCGACTTCCCGTGGCCCGCTGCCCTCCACCTGCGCGACCCGCACCAGCACCGCAGGTGCATGGGCCAGCCGCAGGGCGAGCGTCTGCCAGGGCCGCAGCGCCATGTCAGCTGCCTCGGTAGGTCGAATACGACCAGGGGCTGGCCAGCAGCGGCACGTGATAGTGCGCCGACGCCTCCGCAATGCCGAAGTCCAGCGGCACGTCATCCAGGAAGGCGGGCTGGGGCAGTTGCACGCCGCGCGCGGTGAAGTAGGCGGCCACGGCAAACACCAGCCGGTAGCGGCCCACCGCCAGTGCTTCGCCTTCCAGCAGCGGCCCGTCCGCCCGGCCGTCCGCATTCAGCTGCAGGGACCGCAGCAATTCCGGCGGCCCGTCCGCGCCCAGACGGTACAGGCGGACCGCCATGCCGGCCGCGGGTGCGCCATGCATCGTGTCCAGAACGTGGGTGGTGAGCTTGCCCATCGGAAGGGAGTCGGCCAGGCGCCGTGAGGTGGTGAACGGACCAAAGTGTATACACTCCGGAACACAATGCGCGTGTCGTCTCTTCATTCATCCGCAGCGTCCGGCGGCTCCTCCTCGGTGATCGCCGCGACCTCGGGAACGTCCGGAAGCGCCGGGTCCGGCGAATCCGCGGGCGGCAGCTCGGTGACCGAGCAGATCACTGCCGCCATCACCCAGGCCATCGTCGAGCGTCGGCTGATGCCGGGCACCAAGCTGGTGGAGCAGCAACTGGCAGACATCTTCCGGTGCTCCCGCACCCTGGTGCGCCAGGCCCTGAACCAGCTCAGCCGCGATCGGCTGGTGAAGCTCGAGCCCGCACGCGGCGCCTTCGTGGCCGAGCCCGGCGTCGAGGAAGCACGGCAGGTCTTCGAGGTGCGCAAGATGCTGGAAGCCGCCATGCTCACCGACCTGTGCCAGCACGTCACGCCCACCCAGGTGCGGCAGCTGCGTGCCCATCTGAAGCAGGAACGCGAAGCCGTTCGCCGGACCGACGTCCCGGGTCGCACCCGCCTGCTGGCCGATTTCCATGTGCTGCTGGCCCGCATGCAGGGCAACGCGGTGCTGGCGCAGATCCTCACCGACCTGCTCTCCCGCAGCTCGCTCATCGCATTGATGTATCAGAGCTCCCATTCCGCCGCCGAGTCCCAGGCCGAGCATGAAGCCCTGGTGGAGGCGCTCGAAGCGCGGGACAAGCGGGCGGTGCTCCGGCTGCTGGACACCCACCTCGGCAATGTGGAGGCCAATCTGCGGCTGAATCCGCGGGTGCAGGATCTCAAGGCCGTGCTGCAGGGAGAGCCGGCAGCCGTTGCGAAGGCTCCCAAGTCCTCGATGGGGAAGAGACGCAGCGCCGCCCCAGCCGCCGCCCCAGCCGCCAGCACGACCACCGCCGCTGCGAAAGCCGCCAAGGCCACCACGCCCACCAAAGCCAACAACGCCGCTCACAGAACCGCTGCAACCACGGCTGCCAACGCGGCCGCAACAACGGCTGCCAAAGCCACTCTCAAAACACGCGCCTGACCGATCGCCCCTCGGAGTCCGACTTCATGCCCACGCCGCCTCCCCCACCGCCCCCGCAGCCACCGCATCGCTTTGCAGGCGCCCCGCTGCAACGCTCCCCCGGCTACCCACGGGACCTGATCGGCTACGGCGAACATCCGCCACAAGCCCAGTGGCCGGGCCAGGCCCGCATCGCCGTGCAGTTCGTGCTGAACTATGAGGAAGGCGGGGAGAACTCGGTGCTGCATGGCGACGCCGGCAGCGAGCAGTTCCTCTCCGAGATGTTCAACCCGGCCGCCTACCCGGCCCGCCATCTGAGCATGGAGGGCATCTACGAATATGGCTCTCGCGTCGGCGTGTGGCGGCTGCTGCGCGAATTCGAAAAGCGGGCTCTGCCGCTCACGGTCTTTGGTGTGTCGATGGCGCTGGAGCGGCATCCGGAGCTGACCCAGGCCCTCGTGCAGTTGCAGCATGAGATTGCCTGCCACGGCTGGCGCTGGATCCACTACCAGGGCATGGACGAAGCCACCGAGCGCCAGCACATGGAAATCGGCATGGACATCCTCCAGCGCATGACCGGCGAGCGTCCGGCCGGCTGGTACACCGGCCGCGACAGCCCCAACACCCGGCGCCTGGTGGCCGACTATGGCGGCTTCGAATACGACAGCGACTACTACGGCGACGACCTGCCCTTCTGGATGCAGGTGCGCAAGACCGACGGCTCGCTCGCCCCGCATCTGGTGGTGCCCTACACCCTCGACTGCAACGACATGCGCTTCGCCCTGCCCCAGGGCTTCAGCCATGGCGACGAGTTCTTCGAGTACCTGCGCGACAGCTTCGACGTGCTGTATGCCGAAGGCGACGAGCATCCGAAGATGATGAGCATCGGCATGCACTGCCGCCTGCTGGGCCGGCCGGGTCGCATGCGGGCGCTGCAGCGCTTCCTCGACCACATCGAAAAACATGACCGGGTGTGGATCACCCGCCGCGTGGACATTGCGCGCCACTGGCGCCAGACCCACCCCTTCGATCCTGCCACCGCCTTCGTCTGGGGCTGAGCCCATCATGAACCCTGTCCCCACCCTCACCCTCGCCCAGCTGGCCACACGGGACGCAGCCGGCTTCGTGGCGGCCCTCGATGGCATCTACGAACACTCGCCCTGGATTGCCGAGCGCGCCTTTGCCCGGCGCCCGGCCGGCGGCCACACCAGCCTTGCCGGCCTGAAGCAGGCGCTCGCGGAGGTGGTGCGCACTGCCACGCTCGACGAGCAGCTCGGCCTGATCCGCGCGCACCCCGAGCTGGCCGGCAAGGCGATGGTGGACCACAGCCTCACCGCCGAGTCCAGCAACGAACAGAGCAAGGCCGGCCTGACCCATTGCACGCCGGAAGAGTTCAAGCAGCTGCAGCAGCTCAACGTCGATTACAACGCCCGCTTCGGGTGGCCGTTCATCCTGGCGGTGCGCGGCCCGCGCGGCCTGGGCCTGTCCCGCCAGCAGATCATCGACACCTTCGCGCGGCGCCTGCTCGGACATCCCGAGGTGGAGCGGGCCGAATGCCTGCGCAACATCCACCGCATCGCGGAGATCCGCCTGAATGACCGCTTCGGTGTGCGACCCGCGCTGGGCGAGCAGGTCTGGGACTGGGCGGAATCGCTGGCCCGCTTTTCGGACCCCGGCTTTGCGGAACAGGGCCAGCTCACCGTCACCTACCTGACCGAGGCCCACCGGGCCACCGCGGCGCAGCTGATGACCTGGATGCGGCAATGCGGCTTCGATGAGGTGGCGCTCGATGCCGTCGGCAATGTGGTGGGCGTCTATCACGGCGACGCACCCGACGCGCCGCGCCTGCTCACCGGCAGCCATTACGACACCGTGCGCAACGGCGGCAAATACGATGGCCGCCTGGGCATCCTGGTGCCGATGGCCTGCGTGCGGGAACTGCATCAGCAGGGCCGTCGCCTGCCCTGCGGCATCGAGGTGATCGGCTTTGCGGAGGAAGAAGGCCAGCGCTACGGCGCCACCTTCCTGGGCTCCAGCGCCCTCACCGGCCACTTCGATCCGGCCTGGCTGGACCAGCGCGACACCGACGGCATCTCCATGCGCGACGCCATGCTGCAGGCCGGCCTGCCCGGCACGATGGCCGCGATCGAAGCGCTGCGCCGCGACCCGTCGCGCTACCTGGGTTTCGTCGAGGTGCACATCGAACAGGGCCCGGTGCTGACCGAGCTGGATCTGCCGCTGGGCATCGTCACCTCCATCAATGGCAGCGTCCGTTATGTGGGGGAAGTGCGGGGGCTGGCCTCCCATGCCGGCACCACGCCGATGGACCGCCGCCGGGATGCCGCCGCCGCGGTCGCCGAGCTGATCCTCTTTGTCGAGCAGCGTGCCGCAGCGATCCCCGATGCCGTGGGCACCGTCGGGCAGTTGCAGGTCCCGGCCGGCTCCATCAACGTGATCCCGGGCCGCTGCCTGTTCAGCCTGGACCTGCGCGCCACCACCAATGAGGCCCGCGACCAGCTGGACCAGGAGGTGCGCAGCGCCCTGGAGGCCATCGCCGAGCGCCGCGGCGTGAGCGTCCAGTTGCAGCGCACGATGTCGGTCGCCGCAGCACCGAGCGCCGCCGCCTGGCAGCTGCGCTGGGAAGCTGCGGTGCAGTCGCTGGGACTCCCGGTGCACCGCATGCCCTCTGGCGCCGGCCACGATGCGATGAAGCTGCACGAAGTCATGCCGCAGGCCATGCTGTTCCAGCGCGGCCTGAACCTGGGCATCAGCCATAACCCGCTGGAGTCGGTCACCACCGACGACACTGAACTCTGCGTGCAGGCCTTCCTGGCGCTGCTGGAAGGGCTCTCAACGCCATGACCGCCACGAACGCTACGAACGCCATGAACGCCAACGCCGAGCCCACCCCCGACGCCACCGCGCCGTCCGCCTACCAGGCCCTGGACACCTGGATCGACCAGCACTTCGACGACGAAGTGGCCTACCTGCAGGCCCTGGTGCGCGTGCCCACCGACACGCCACCTGGCAACAATGCGCCGCATGCCGAGCGCACCGCCGAACTGCTGGCGGCCATGGGCCTGCAGGCCGAGCGTCACCCGGTGCCCGAGGCCGCCGTGCGCGACTACGGCCTCACGGCCCTCACCAACCTGATCGTGCGGCGGCGTTATGCCGACGGCGGCCCGGTGATTGCGCTCAATGCCCATGGCGACGTCGTGCCGCCCGGCGAGGGCTGGACCCACGATCCGTATGGGGCCGAGATCGAGAACGGCCAGCTGTTCGGCCGCGCCGCCGCCGTCAGCAAGAGCGATTTCGCGACCTACACCTTTGCGCTGCGCGCACTTGAATCACTGGGCCTGCCGCTGCGTGGCGGCGTCGAGCTGCACTTCACCTATGACGAAGAATTCGGCGGTGAACTCGGCCCAGGCTGGCTGCTGAAGCAGGGCCTGACCCGGCCCGACCTGCTGCTGGCCGCAGGCTTCAGCTATGAGGTGGTCACCGCCCACAACGGCTGCCTCCAGATGGAAGTGACGCTGCACGGCAAGATGGCCCATGCCGCCATTCCGGACACCGGCGTCGATGCGCTGCAGGCAGCCACCGTGCTGCTGCAGGCGCTGTACGCGCGCAATACGGTCTACCGCGGCCTCCGCTCGCAGGTGCCGGGCATCACCCATCCCTACCTCAATGTCGGCCGCATCGAAGGCGGCACCAACACCAATGTCGTGCCCGGCAAGGTGGTGCTCAAGCTCGACCGCCGCATGATCCCTGAAGAAAATCCGGTCGAGGTTGAACAGGAAATCCGGGACGTGATTGCCGCCGCCACCGCGAAGCTGCCCGGCATCACGGTGGACATCCGCCGCCTGCTGCTGGCCCGCGCGCTGCAGCCCTTGCCGGGCAATCAGCCGCTGGTGGAGGCGCTGCAACGCCATGGCGAAGCGGTGTTCGGTGAACCGATCCCCACCTCCGGCACCCCGCTCTACACCGATGTGCGGCTGTATGGCGAGCACGGCATCCCCGCGGCCATCTATGGTGCCGGGCCGCGCACCGTGCTGGCGTCGCATGCCAAGCGTGCCGACGAGCGCCTGTCGCTGGACGACCTGCGCCGCGCCACCCAGGTGGTCGCCCGCACCCTCTACGACCTGCTCAAGGTTTCCCCTGAGTGACCGACGTCATGCCCGGCCGGACTGGGCACAATGCGGACACCGCAGCCCGCACGCCCGGGCCACAAGCCCGCGCGGTGCGGTGATGTCTCACCGACTCTCAGGAGTTCCGTTCCATGACCTTCCGTCTTTCTCCGGGCGCCGCCCTGGCCCTGAGCCTGTGCGCGTCCTTTGCCGTGCAGGCACAGTCGCAGTCCTCAGCCGCCTCGCAGTCCGCCTCGCAGCCTGAGGCCGCCGCTTCGTCCGCCGCGGTCGCCACGGCTGCCGCCCCGCTGACCTATCCGGCCACCCGCAAGGTCGAACAGTCCGACAACTACCACGGCACCATCGTCCAGGATCCCTACCGCTGGCTGGAAGATGACAACAGTCCGGAGACCAAGGCCTGGGTGATGGCGCAGAACGCGGTGACCGACCGCTTCCTGCAGTCCATGCCGCAGCGCCTGCCCACCCGCAAGCTCTACACCGACCTCTACAACTTCGAGAAGTTCGGCGTGCCCTTCAAGGAAGGCGGCCGCTACTTCTGGACCCGCAATGACGGCCTGCAGCAGCAGTCGGTGCTCTACACCGCCAAGTCGCTGAAGGACACGCCGCAGATCGCGCTCGACCCCAACACCCTGTCCAAGGACGGCACCGTCGCCCTGAGCGGCACCGCCATCTCCCACGACGGTCGCCTGCTGGCCTACGGCATCGCCGGCGCCGGCTCCGACTGGCAGACCTGGAAGGTCCGCGACCTGCAGACCGGCCAGGACCTGCCCGACACCATCGAATGGGTGAAGTTCTCGTCGGCCTCGTGGACGCCGGACGGCAAGGGCTTCTTCTACGCCCGCTATGACGCGCCCAAGACCGGTGAAGCCCTGACCGGCGCCAACTACTACCAGAAGCTCTACTACCACCGCCTGGGCACACCCCAGTCCGACGACGTGCTGGTGGCCGAGAACAAGGAAGAGAAGCAGTGGGGCTTCGGTGCGGATGTGACCGATGACGGCCGCCTGGCCATCATCAACATCTGGACCGGCTCCGGCCGCAAGAACGGCCTGATGCTGCTGCCTCTGGATGCGCAGGGCGGTTATGCCGGTGCCAAGCCGGTGCCGCTGACGATGGCCTTTGACGCCGAATATGTGCCGGTGGTGCTGGACGGCCAGCGCCTGATCCTGAAGACCGACAAGGACGCCCCGCGCGGCCGCCTGCTGGAAGTGAAGCTGGGCAAGGACTGGTCGGTGCCCGAGGCCTCCACCTGGACCACCCTGGTGCCGGAATCGAAGGAAGCCATGGTGAGCGCCAGCGGCGTCGGCGGCCGGCTGCTGCTGAGCTATCTGGCGGACGCCTCCACCCTCGTGCGCGAATACGGCGCCGACGGCAAACACGTGCGCGACATCCGCCTGCCCGGCATCGGCACCGCCGCCGGTTTCAGCGGCAAGTGGAAGGACAGCGAAACCTTCTTCAGCTTCACCAGCCTGACCTCCCCCGGCGAAATCCATCGCCTGGATGCCAAGACCGGCAAGACGGAGCTGTTCAAGCGTCCCACGACCGCCTTCCAGGCCGACCAGTTCGAGATGAAGCGCGCCTTCGTCACGAGCAAGGACGGCACCCGGCTGCCGGTCTTCATTGCCCATCGCAAGGGCCTGAAGCTGGACGGCAACAACCCGACGCTGCTGTATGGCTACGGCGGCTTCAATGTGCCGATGACCCCCGGCTACAACGTGACCGCGGCCACCTGGATGAAGATGGGCGGCGTCTATGTGCTGGCGGTGCTGCGCGGCGGCGGTGAATACGGCGCCTCCTGGCATGAAGCTGGCACGAAGGAACGCAAGCAGAACGTCTTCGACGACTTCATTGCCGCCGGTGAGTGGCTGGTGAAGAACCAGTACACCCGTCCGCAGCGCCTGGCCATCAATGGCGGCTCCAACGGCGGCCTGCTGGTCGGCGCGGTGGTCAACCAGCGTCCGGACCTGTTCGGCGCCGCCGTGCCGCAGGTGGGCGTGATGGACATGCTGCGCTTCCAGAAGTTCACCATCGGCTGGGCCTGGGTGTCGGACTACGGCACCTCCGACAAGCCGGAGGACTTCCAGTGGCTGATCAAGTATTCGCCGCTGCACACCATCCAGAACAACAAGCGTTATCCGGCGGTGATGGTGACGACCGGCGACCATGACGACCGTGTCGTGCCGGCCCACAGCTTCAAGTACACCGCCGCGCTGCAGGCCGCCAACAACGGCCCCGCACCGAAGCTGATCCGCATCGAGACGCAGGCGGGCCATGGCGCCGGCAAGCCCACCTCGAAGATCATCGAGGAGCGGGCCGACATCCTGGCCTTCATCGCCAACACCTTCGGCATGGACGTGCGCTGAGCCTCGGCACGGCGTGAATGAAAAAAACCCCGGCACCGCAAGGCGCCGGGGTTTTTTGTTGGCCGGAACCCGCAGGTCCCGGTGAGCGACAGGCGCTCGATCCCGATCAGAACTCGTAACGTGCCCGCAGGTTGAAGACGCGGCCGCGGATGTCGTAGAGGCTGGGGTTGTAGCCCACCGAGTAGTAGGTGGACGACGCCACGTCCGTCGGCGGAGCCTTGTCAAAGACGTTGTTGACCACGCCCGACAGGGTCCAGTTCTTGAAGCCGGTGTAGCTGAGCGACCAGTCGGTGGTCGTCATGCTGCCCATGGTGCACAGGTCATAGCGCTGGGCGGCGGTGGCCGTGCTGCTGCAGACGCTGTCCGGGTCGTAGCTCTTGAAGCCGCCCTGGAAGCGCACGGCCACACCGGTGCTCCAGTCGCCGTAGGCATAGTTCAGGGCCGCATTGAGCTTCAGCGCCGGCGTGCCGTAGTAGCCGACATAGTCATACACGTCCTGACCGGCTTCGGTCTGCTCCTTCTGGCTCAGCACACGGGTGCCGGAGAAGCTGAAGCGGACATCATGACCGGCGGCCGGACGCCACTTGAAGCGCGTCTCCCAATCCACGCCCGACGTCGACTTGCGCGACATGTTGCGGTACTGGCGGATCACCTGGGTGATTTCGCCTTCGGAGTTGCGGATCACGGCACCGGGGAATTCGGCGGCACGGTCCACCACATCCTGGGCGCTGAGGCGGTCCACCACGTTGCGCACGATGATGTGATAGGTGTCCAGCGTCATCTCCATCCAGTCGGTCGGATTGAAGATCAGGCCCACCGTCAGCGAGTTGGACTGCTCGGGTTTGAGATGGGAGTTCGACGCGATGACGCTGGAGACCGACTGCGTGCAGTTGGTGTTGGTCGAGCTGACCACCGGACACAGCACCGGGTCCTGCACCGTGGTGAAGGCAAACACCGTCGACTGGGTGATCTGCGACAGCGACGGCGCTCGGAAGCCGTTGGCATAGGTGGCCCGCAGCGCCAGCGAGTCCACGACCTTGTACTTGGCGCCGAGCTTGCCGGTGAAGGCGGAGCCGAAGTCGTTGTAATGCTCGACCCGTGCAGCGGCCTGGGTTTCCAGTTTCTTCAGCAGCGGGGCCTGCAGTTCGGCGTAGGCGGCCGCCACATTGCGCGAACCGTTGGCCTGCGAGATGCCCAGTCCGATGATGTCGCCGGCGCTGATCTTGTCATCGGCCGACACCTTGAAGCTTTCGCGGCGCAGTTCACCGCCCACCCCCAGCATCAGCGGACCGCCGGCCAGTTGCATCAGTTCGCGTGAGCCGCGCGCATCCAGCGACGTGGTTTGTGCGGTGCCGCCGTTGTTCAGCTTGGGCGACAGGGCGCTCAGCACCTCGGCGCTGTTGGTGCCGCCAAAGCGGTAGGTCTGGTTGGCCACGGCCGCATTCAGGGCCGACACGCTGATGAAGCCCGCCCGGTCTTCGCTCTTGTCCTGCCAGTGGTGCAGCAGGCCGACATCCAGGTCCCAGCCCTTCCATTCGAACTGGCTGCTCAGCACCAGACGCACATTGTTCGTGGTGTTCTCGGTGTAGCGCGGAATGTCGGTGAAGCGGTAGCGCAGGCCCAGGGCGGTCGGCGCGGTGTAGCCAAACACCGGATTGGTCGCGGTGGCGGCGGAGGTCGGGTTGTCCGGATGGTTGCCTGGCAGCACCAGACCGCCGTAGGTCACCGAGTTGCCGGCGGCATCGCCCCAGGTGGTGGACACCTCACCCACGGTGGAGGAGGACGAGTTGTAGCGGCTGCGCGTCTGGGACGCCAGCAGCTCGGCGCTGATCTGAGCGCCGCTGTCCAGGTTCAGCGTGCCCTTGAGCAAGCCGGAGACGCGCTTCTGGTCGGAGACGTAGGTCAGGTCCTGGCCATAGGTGCCGTAGCGGCAGGTGGTCACACCGGCGGTGGTGGTGAACTGGCTGGACGTCGGGCAATTGGCGGCCATGCCCTTGAAGGTGCCGGTCGCCCCATTTTTGTAGGTGTAGAAGTTGCCCGGATTGGAGTAAGTGCTGTTGAGCGTATCCCGCAGGAACAGCGGGCCCAAGGTGTTATGGTCGGCCAGGTTCAGATCTTCGGTGATGGCGACCGGATCGCGCTGGGAGACATCCAGCATGCCGAAGATGTTGAAGCCGTCGGTGGCCACATTGCCGCGACCGAAGGCCACGTTGCCGCTGCGGGTCTTGAACAGGCCGTCACCGCGCTGGGCGGCCGACACTTCAATCGCCTGCCCGGTGTAATCGCGCTTGAGGATGATGTTGACCACGCCGGCCAGCGCGTCCGAACCATACAGCGCCGAGGCGCCGTCCTTCAGGATCTCCACCCGCTCCACGGCGGACAGCGGAATCGAGCTGACGTTGAAGATGGTGCCTTGACCGGTGTTGGGGTCGATGGCAGCGGCCGGGGCCATGCGGCGGCCATTCAGCAGCGTCAGCGTGCCGGAAGAGCCCATGCCGCGCAGGGCGATGGAGGACGTGCCCGCGGCCCATCCATTGCCACTGCTCAGGTCCTGCTGACCGTCGCCGGACACGGCCGAGACGGTGCGCAGCAGCTGCTCCACCGTGGTGGCGCCGCTGCGCTGGATGTCCTGCTGGGTCAGCACCGTCACCGGGGCCGGCGTTTCCTTGTCGGTGCGCTTGATCATGGAGCCGGTGATTTCCACCTTCTCCAGCTGCTGGTTGGCAGCGGGGGCAGCATTTTGTGCATACACCGAGGCCACAACGGGCATCAGCATGGCAACGGCGGTCATTCGGGTGCGGAGTCGCATGGGTCTTCCTGGACTGAAGGGAGAGAACGGGGAACTTGAAAAAACGTGCCGGCAGGTCACGCTTTTAAAAATTCTGTAACTCGCCTGTCATTGCCGCCCGGAGAAAACCGCCGCGTTTGTAGAAAGCCGCTGCAAGCCGTCCCGATTGCAGGGAAATCACCAAGCCTGCAGGGCGGCCGGGTGTTGGTTCAGCGCCGCACCCGCAGGCAGGGTCCGGCGTGCACGCCGGAATTGTGTCGGTGTCTGGCCGAATCGCTGTGCAAAGAGCCGCGAGAAATGGCTGGCATCGGTGAAGCCGAGATTCAGCGCAATGTCGCCAATGCGCTCATCGGTGTCGCACAAGGCTTCACGCGCCTGGGCCAACCGCTGCTGCAGCATGTATTGATGCGGCGGCATGCCCACCGCGCGTTTGAATTCACGCGAGAAGTGGGATTCGCTCATGCCGCACAGGGCGGCCAGCTCATGCACGTACAGATCGCCATCGGCGCGTTCGCGGATGAGGTCCAGCACCCGCCGCAGCATCAGCCCCTGCAGCCCGCCACCGGCTTGCGAGGCCGCCGGTGCGGCATAGCGCCGCACGAGATCGGCGAGCAATGCGGTGACCAGTCCATCGCAGTAGTGCAGGCTGAGATGGCACGGGGTGAGCGGCGCGGCCTCCAGGATCTGCCGCGTGAGTTCTGCCACGCGGCGGTCGTGGGTGAAGCCGGTCACCAGCGGCCACTGTTCGTCCTGCAGGCCCGCCAGCTGGATGTATCGATGCACCGTTTCCAGGGGCAGGAATACATTGGCCACATCGCAGCGACTCAGCTGCGTCCAGCGTCCTGATTCCTCCGGACCGCAGATCCGGAAGTGCTGGGCGCCGATCACGCCGCTCCACACGGGACGGTCGTTCTTCCACACCCGGGCTTCCATCGGCTCGAGGATGACCGAGAGCCGCAGGAAATGCGGATGCGGCAGGATGTCCCGCGGCCGCGGGTCGGGCGCCCCGGAGGACCATTGCATCACATAGGCGCCCGTGCCCGGCAAAGGGCCGAGACACACCTTCAGCGGTTCGGTGACGCCGCTGTCGCGACACCAGGTCCTGAGGTCTTCGAGGGATCGGATCAACAGCGCCGGAGCGGGCATGGGCAGGAACAGGGAGGACGGCCGGACACACACCGCCAGGAGGCGGCCACGGAAGTCTCCAGGGGCGTTATGGAATGCCGCTTCTTCTTTGATGAGCGTTCTCAAGAATAGCGTTTCATTCGCCGTCTCTGCTTATATATCCATTGGCTTTACCCTCCCTGAAAGCTTGTTGGTCGAATGCAAATGCATGAACAACCTGCGCATGCTCATGCGGCTTTTCATTCCATTTGCATTGCCGCTCGCCCAGAGTGGCGACATGCGCACGAAGCCCGCAATGGAATTGAGTGGACACTGACCGTTGCTCATGCCAAGGCCCACCAGTCAATGGCAGGGGCGTCCTGCGGCTGACGCAACGGTGCAACACCGCCCCCACCCTGGTCGGGCTTCCGTCCCACGCCCCTCTGCCCCCGGCACACGCTGAAATCCGAAATGGACCGAAAAATCCGCCTACTTGTTTGGCGGGATTTGCCCCCGGTTCTCCGCCGGACAGACGGCCGGCTGACTGAGAAGATGCAGCCCATGACGACACGCCTCACCTCCACCCCCGTTGCATCCACGCCCCGGCGTCCCGCAGACACGGACCGGTGGGAGGCCAGGCCGACGGGCCACGCCGTCCCGGCCTGATCGTCGCGCCCCTCAAACGCGCCCTGGATGCAGCCGGACCCCGGCTGCCAGATCCGGCGCCCGTGCGCAGCTTTCGCCACGCCGCAGCTCCACACTGACTCCGGTCGGTGTCCAGGCGGTGTCCCGCGCCTTTGCCCGGCTTGCCCCATCGCAAGCCGGGCTTTTTTCTGTCCGGGCCGGGCACTGAATCGATGCCGGATCCCACTGACCGGCATGTTCCAGCCCTCGGTGCCTGCTTTTCTCGATCGCGCGCGAGACCTCTACACCTACCGTGCGTTTGATGTGCCGCCGCCCGCCGTGGCCGCGCCGGACATTCCCGCCGACTGGCAGTCCTATGACGGCCCCGACGGGAGCCAGTCCGAGCCCTGGAAGCGTTTCAGGCAGTCCCCACAATTCCTGCAGGTGCACCGGCAGTGGCTGGACCGTATCCAGGACTGCGAACGCTTTGCCCTGCGCCATTGCAGCGGTCAGGAAGCGGCTGACATCCTCGATGCCTTCAAAACGCTGCGCGCGCGTCTGATGAACGGCTATGGCGAAAGCTTTGCCACCAGCCGCATCACCGCGCTGTTCGGTGAGGGCAAGCGGGCCATGGACCGCGTCTGTGTCCGGCTGGATCAGGACGCGTTGCCGCTGGACTTCCGGCGCCGCCATCTGCGCGAGATGGCCTACCAGCTGCATCACTGCCTCTCCATTGGCCCGGCTTACGTGCAGGCGGCTGCGGCCCTGGACACGCCCCCGCACGGACTGCGCGGCGCCATCTACGCCCTGGTGTGCCAGCGCTCTGACGAAGTGCTGCGTCAGGCCTATTTGAAGGACTACAGCACCCGCGACGAGGCGCTGCTCGAAGGCATGGAAGCGCATGTCGTGAACCGCATGCGGCTCGAGTACCGGCTACCGGGCGCTGACCTGTCGGACAAGATGAGTCTGGGCACCCGCATGTTCGACCCTCGCCGCCATCCGGAACATCATCAGGCGCTGCGGCAGGCGCTCGCACCGTGCCGGATGGCGGAAGCGCTGGCGGAGGCGTACTGGAGCCAGTTGCTGGATCGGCTGCCGCCGGACGTACCGCGACGGAGCTCGGACCAGGACCTCAACGAGGTCGTGCCGCTGATCCAGGCCGCGGTGACCGCCCTCGACACCGCGCTCGCGCCGGTCCCGATGACCAGCCTGCTGGAGATCGACGAGACGTCCGACACCGTCCGTTGGCGCCGAGGCAATGCGCTCGTCACCCGCGACCTGCTGCTGGCGCTGGAGGGCGCGGGGGTGGCCGTGCCGCAACCGCGGGTCGTGCTGCATCGCGACCGCAGCGAAGGAGTCAGCTGGCAACTGGAAGGGATCGACGACCAGCTCTTTTATGTCATGGAGCAATCGCCCCTGCTGCGGACGCCGGTCGCCGTGCCGGTCGGCCTGCACCACCTCGCCGCGATCGAGCGCTCCACGCGGCCGCCGGCAGAGTCAGCAACAGCAACAGCAACAGCAACAGCGACGGCGTCCACACCGCCCCGGACGACCCTCCCGGATGCATGGCTCAACATCGTCCTCCACGACACACCCACCCATGAGCTGGACAAGATTCCGCCTCACTGGCTGGCCAAGCCTCATCATTTCAACGCCTGGCTGGCTCGGGTCACCCCGGAGACCTTGGTCCGCTGGATCCGCACGACGCAGGTCCGGCACGACGCTGCGCAGCATGCGCCGAGGGACATTGTCCGCGCCATGACCCGTCAGGGTCGCACCGATCTGCTGGAAGCCGCCATGGACAGCGCGAAGGCGCCGGCCATCGCCTGGCTGCAGTGGGGCGGCCCGGACATCCTGTGCCTGGCGGTGGCTGCCCCGTGTGCCAGCACCTTCGACCTGTGGCGCCGACGGGTGACGGAAGTGCTGCCCACCGCCAGCCCGGCGAAGGTGTCGCGCTGGTTCACGCCCGCCGTTGATCGCACCCTGCTCAGCTGCGCGATGGACACCCGCCATGGCGACCGTGTCGGTGCCGTCCTGGCGTTCATTGACGAATCGCTCACGGCCGGGGTCCTGCCGCCGGACCAGCTCCTGAGACATCTGGTCTGCCCGGTGCAGACGCTGATGTACCACGGCCGGCAGGACGTGTTGCCTGTGGTGGGAGACTTCCTGGTGAAGGCGGGTCGGATGGGCTGGCTCGATTCCAACGACCTGCTGATCTTCCTGGGCGGCAAATGTCCCGGCTGGGGCTGCGAAGGCGTGCTCGCAGGCGGCAAGAATGGAACCTTGCGCTGGTATCTGGACCTGGTTCGGCAACTGCAGGCCGCCGGTGCCCTTCCCCCGTCGGCACTGGCCCACCTGGTGGCGGAGCCCTCGCCCGACGGTTGCAGCGTGAGCCATGTCGCCGTGCGGAACCACCACAGCATCACGCTCGGCCTGTTTCTCGATCAGTTGATCGCCCACACGCACGAGGGCCGCATTCCCCTCCACCTGCTGCAGCGCCAGCTGACCTGTGACGGTGATGACCGCTCCGGCGTTCACCACATGACCGTACTGCCCGACCCCGCCTGCCTGCACGTCTGGCGCGAAGCGGTGCACAAGGCCTGGCGCCTGAACCTGCTTTCCTGCCCCGATGTGGAAGCGCTGGTCGGTGGCACCGGCTTCAGCGGCCACCCCGTCCTCCGCCCCCTCGTGCAGGACGATCCCCAGCTGCCTGCGCAACTCTGGATCCAGACGGTGCAATGGCTGTCGGAGCGGGGGATGCTGACGACGGCCCAGGTGGCCGCCCTGCTGCGGGCCGACGTCCAGCGCGAAGGCCTGCCGGCCCGTCCCCTGTTCCATCAAATGCTGTTGAACCTCGACGGTGCCAAGCATGCGACGCGCTACGGCTTCATCGTGAGCTTCGCCCACCAGGCCGGGCTGATCTCGGACGGTGCGCTCGAAGACCTGCTGCGCGCGGAGAACCCCGATCGGCACACCCCCGCGCTCATCGATGCCGTGGAGCAGGGTGCGCCGCAGGTGGTGGACGGCTTCGTCGAGACGCTGATCTGCATGGCGGAGGTTGAGCGGCTGCCGTCGGCGGCGCTGGTCCGCCTGATGGATGGACGATCGCCCCAAGGCCGGTCTGCGCTGGCCACGGCGGCGCGGCGCGGGGATCGCGAGACGCTGCAGATCCTGCTGGACCACGGACTGGACTGCCTGGAGACGAACGTCCTCAGCCCTGCACAATGGTTCAGTCTGCTGGCGCCAGAGGACCACACCGAGAACCCGATGGTGGCGGTTCGGACGCGCAAGGATCCTCAGTTGATCGACCTCATGGAGCAGACGCTTCGGAGCGCCGAGACGCTCGGGGCGCTGAGCCTGGACCAGCGCCTGTTGGCCGCCAGCCTGCTGGGCGTGTCGCTGGAAGATCCCGCGCCGGCCCCTGCCGAATAGGCGTGCATCCTGCCTTCCATGCCGGTGGGATCGCCCGCAATTGACCTATGCATGCATGGCACCAGGCCCCCGGTCGCGAGCAACTCAAGGGCATGTTCCCGCCCACACGGTCGCCCTCGGACACGTTCTCCCGCTCGGTCCCGGCGTTTCTCGACGCTGCGCCCGACCTCTACCCCGCACGGGCCTTCGACATCCCCGCCAACCCCGTGCCCGCGCCGCCGGCCCGGGCGGACTGGCTGTCCTATGACGGCCCGACCGAGGTGCAATCGCCCGAGTACCGGGCCTTCCGCACCTCGCCCGCATTTCTGCAGGTGCATCGGCAGATGCTGGACCGCGTGGATGACATCGAAACCTTCGCCCGCCGGCACGCCTCGCCGGTCGAGTTTCGACAGTGGATGGCCGGCCTGAACGTCTTCCGGCTCCGGTTGGTGGACCATGGAGAGTCCTTTGTCGGAGACCGCATGGCCCTGCTCTATGGCCCGGGCAAACGCGCCCTGGACCACATTTGCCAGCGACTGCTGCAGGACGAACTGCCCCTGGACTTCCGCTGCAGGCAGCTGCGCGAGATGTGCCACCAGCTGAAGCTGTGCATGGCCACCGGGCCCGCCTTCCTGCAGACGGCCCAGGCGCTGAACGTCGACCCGAACGGGCTGCGCAGCGCCTTGCTCGAGGTGATCCAGACCCATGCGGATGAAGTGTTCCGGCGTGCCTACCGCAAGGAGCATGCGGACGACTACTGGGTGGTGCGCGACAACTGGGAAGTGCACGGCATCAACCGGATGCGGCTGGAATATGGTCTGCCAGGCGGGGACCTGTCGGACATCCACAGCTTCCGGAACGACCTGTTTCTGCCCCACCGGCAGCGCAACCATCACAAGAAGCTGCGCCTGGCACTGGACCCCTGCCGGATGGCGGAGGTGCTGGCGGATCGCTATCTGGCCGAGCTGTCGAGCCGGCTACCGGCCTGTGTGCCGCAGCGGTGTGCCCGGGTGGACCTGAATCCCTTTTTCCCGGCAGTCATGGAGGCGGTGGGGGCCGCGAACGGCGCCCTGGCCCCTGTGTCGCCACTGAGCCTGATGGAGGAAGACGAGACCACCGGTGAGTGCTACTGGAGACAGGACCCCTCGCTCGTGCAGCGCGATGTCCTGCTGAGTCTGGAGGCGCAGGAGCTGGTCACGCCTCGCGCCCGGGTGGAACTGGCCAGCAACAAGGCCGACAACCACGGGTGGACGCTGGAAGCGGTGGATGGCCAACTGTTCTACGTGATGGTGACATCCGGCCTTCAGCCCGCACCGCAGGCAATTCCGGTGGGCGTTGAGCACCTGCTGTCGCTCGAGCGGAAGCAGCGTTCCCGCGCATGGCCCCTGGGGCCGGGCGTAGGCCCCAGCCTGGGTCCTGGCGCGGGTGGGAGCGAGGGCACGCCCCCCGTCCTGCTCCCGGAGCGGCTCATCACCACGGTCCTGCAAAGCACATCGCCCCAGGACCTTGGCAGGGTACCCGCCCGCTGGCTGACCGGGCCGGCCCACCTGCAAACCTGGCTGCAGCGCATCGGTCCCTTAGCCTTCGAGTCATGGCTCAGGGCCCACCCACCCGAGCGCCTGCCCGCGTCCATCACGCTCCCCACGCTGGTCTTGGCGGTCACGGGTGCGAAGCGGGGCGACCTGCTCCGGGCGCTGCTCAACAGGGTTCCGGGCGCACCGCGCGACCCGCGCCTGATGGAGCTCGCCACCGACGCGATGGCATGGGGCGCGCCGACCGCCGACGAGATCCTCGACGTCTGGCAGCAGTACCTGTGCGGCGCATTGCCAACGCTCTCGCAGGACGCCGTGGAGTCGCTGTTCTGCGACCCGGAGAGGGCGATGCCTCTGGCCCTGGCGGTCGTCGCAAACGACGGCCAGCACCTGCGCCGGCTGCTGGCGCTGTTGACGATGGCCCTGACACACAAGCTGATCCCGCCGGACACGCTGAGGCATGTGCTGGACGACAGCCTTCCGCTCAGCATGAGGCAGGGTCACGTGCAGGCACTGAACGCCCTGTCGGAGTTCCTGGTGGACGCTGCGGCCCGCGACCTGATCCATCCGGACGAGCTGGCGCGTTTCCTCGGCGGACGGCAGCCACGGCTGCCCTGTGAGGAGGCGACCCGCAATGGCCATGCGGGCTGTGTGCATGGGTACTTCGATCTGATCAGCCAACTGCATGCCCGCGGTGTCCTGTCGAGTGCATCGCTGGGACCGCTGGTCGCCGCCCCCTCGCCGCAGAACGCCGTCGTCAGCTATGGCGCCGTCGCGAATCAGCACCCGGAGGCGCTGCGTGCCTACCTGGCCCGGCTCACGCAGAGCGCGGCGCAGGGCCAGCTCGACCCGACACTGCTGAAGCGCCAGCTGACCTGCGATGGACTGAATCAGTCAGGCGTGCAGACCTTGTTGAGGCAGACGGATCCGGCATGCCTGCACGTCTGGCGTGAGTCGGTCCGGGAGGCTCAGCGGTCGGGCCTGATCTCGTCCGGCGACGTGCGTGACCTCATCGCCGTGCATTCGTTCAGCCGGGTCGCCCTCCTGCCGCATCTGCTGAGGCAGCCAGCGAATCACGGCGGCCTCCAGGCATGGACCGAGACGGCCATCTGGCTGGTTCAGGAAGGAGTCCTGACCCACCCCGACATCCTGGCGCTGCTCCGGGGCGACGACCGTGACATGCCCGGCGTCCCCCCCCTGATGAATGACCTGATGCGAGCCCATCGGGATCCAGCGATGGTGAAAGCGTATCTGGATCTCGTCGGACAGATGACCTACCGGGGCGTGCTGCATCCCCACGAGGCCGAGTCGCTGCTGAGTGCCCCCGAGCCGACGAGCGACACACCGGCGCTGATCGATGCGGTGCGGCACCAATCCCGCCCGGTGATCGACGCCTTCTTCAGGGGCCTGATGTACCGCGGATGGGCACGCACGCTGTCGCCGGACGCGCTGACCCGCCTGATGGACGGACGCTCACGGCTGGGGCGCTCCGCCCTCACCACCGCCATCCGCCACAACGATGCGGAGATGCTGCACCTGCTGCTGAACAACGCCTTCCAGTTTTTGCGCCAGCGCCTCATTGGCAAGGCGCAGTGGCTGAGCCTGTTCGAGCCGGGTCCCGCCGCGCCAGCCCACCTGCCGATCGACGGCGCACTCGACGCGGTGGAACGACTGAATCCGGAGCCGCTGACACCCCTCCTGGCCGAGGCCGTCAAGGAAGCCTGGGCCGCGCGTCTGATCGAGGATCACGACGCGCAGCAACTGCTATACCGGTTGACCGTCGGCGCCGCGGAGGCCGCGGCCCGAAGGGCTTTGACCCGCCCTCCAAAGTCCCTCACGCCCTGACCCGTTCGGGTCGGCCGTTCCTCCCGCGAGCACGTCCATGTTCAGCCCCTCTGTTGCCTCCTTCGCCTCGCAGTCCCGCGATTACTACACGCCTCGCGCCTTCGAGACGCCCGCCGCCACCGTCGCGCCGCCGACGATGCCCCCGGAGTGGTGCAGTTATGAAGGCCGGGACGATGTGCGGTCCCTGGCCTGGCTGGCCTTCCGCGCGTCCTCATTGTTCCGGCTCATCCAGCGGCAATGGCTGGACCGGGTGCACGACTGCGACACCTTCGCCGCCCGCCACTGCACCGATCAGGAGATGGCACAGGCCCTGTCCGGGCTGAGCATCTTCCGCGACCGGCTGATCGACTACGACGGTGAGGCCTACTTCGGCCATCGGCTGCCGCTGCTCTACAGTGCCGGCAAGCGGGCGATGGATCACATCTGCCTGCGTCTGGGCCAGGACGAACTGCCCCTGCATTTCCGTCGCACCCAGCTGCTGGAAATGGCGAAGCACCTGGAGTTGTGCATGTCCGCCGGCCCAGCCTTCATCCAGGCCGCCGAGGCGCTGGACGTCAATCCTGAAGGCCTGCACAGTGCCGTCCACACCCTGATGCGCGCCCGCGCGGACGAGGCGTTCCGCACGATCTACCTGGAAGAGCAGCGGCGAACGGGGGAGACGTTTCTGGCCAGCATGGAGGTCCATGCGGTCAACCGCATGCGCCTGGAATATCGGCTCCCGGGCGGGGACCGCTCGGACCGGTACAGTTTCGGGCCCCGGATGTTCAAGGCAGACCACCAGGCCGATCATGTGCAGCGTCTGCGCCAGGTGCTGGCCCCCGGCGAAATGGCGGTGGCGCTGGCCGATCGTTATCTGGCGCAGTTGAATGACCGCCTGCCCCCGGAAGTGCCCCGCTGGCCCGCGCGGGTCGACCTGAACGATCACTGGCCGAAGATCCACGCGGTGGTGCAGGCGCTGGACCTGTCGCTGGCACCTGTGTCTCTGCACAGCCTCACGGAAGAGGACGAGATCACGGAAGCGTTCTATTGGCGTCGGGACCCGTCCCTGGTTCAGCGCGATCTGTTGCAGGCGATGGAAGACAAGCAGCTGACGGTGCCTCGCGCCCCTGTGGCCCTGCTGACCCGGAAGGACGATGACCCGTCCTGGACGCTGCAGACGGTGGACCGGGCCGTGTTCTATGTCGACGCATCGTCCCGACTGCATCCCGGCGTGGTGCACCAGCCGGTGCGCAGCAACCATCTTCTGACCCTGGATCGGGCCCGCCCCCTTCCCGCATTCACTGGGGTGCCCGAACGCCTGCTCAATCACTTCGTGGCGACCCAGCCGGACCAGGAGCTGCCCCGCATCCCCGCGATCTGGTTGCAGTCCAAGGTGCGCATGGAACCCTGGCTCTCGCGCATGACGCCCGGAGGGCTGCGCTCATGGCTGCAGACCCAGCCCGGACCCGACGGCCTGCAACTGGCCCAGTTGCTGCTGCTCTGCACTGAGCTGGGCAAGGGGGCGCTGTTGCAGACGGTACTTGATCACGGCCCGAGCGCCGAAATCGCCCGCCTCACCGCCTTGGGCACCTCCTACCTGCCGGATGCGATCGGTGCCAGCGACGTGCTGCAGGTGTGGAAGGACCACCTGATGAAGTCCCTTCAAGACCTTGCGCCCGAGCGTGCGGCTCAGCTCTTCACACGATACGGCGAGGGGCCCCTCATTCCGGAGACGCTCATGGAAGGACAGACTGATGCCCTGTCCGCTCTGCTGCAGCTGCTGGAGCGCGCGGTGCAGTGCGGCGTGATCCCCGCCGATGATCTGCACACCCACCTCGGCCGCGCCCTGCCCGAGGCGATGGATGCTGGCCACCACGACACGGTGGCCGTGCTTGGCGACTTTCTCCTGAAGGCCTTCCGCCAGGGCTGGATGCGCAGCGATGACCTGCTGCAGTTCCTGCATGACCGGATCCCCGATCGCGCCTGTGCGGGCGCGCTGTTGAATGGCCATCCGGAATGCCTGCAGTGGTACTTTGACTGGATCGGACGCCTGCTGGCCGAAGGTGCTCTTCCCGCCGAGGGCGTGCAGGACCTGGTGAGCGTGCTGGGCGATGAAGGCGAGCTGATGAGCCATCACCCCCTCGGCCAGAACCGCGCCACCACCCTGGGCGTCTACCTCGACGGCCTCACACGATTCGCCCGGCAGGGGCTGCTGTCGCGAGACCTGCTGCACGAAGCCCTGTCCTGCGACGGCCTGGAGGAATCCGGCCTCCTCCTGATGGTGGGGGGCCTTCCGGACGAAGCCTGCCTGCATGCCTGGCGCCAATCGCTGTTGTATGCGTTTGAGCAGCAACAGATCAGCGCCACCGACGTCGAAACCTTCCTGCGCGGCAGCGCCTCTGCCGAAGGTCCGTTCATGGAACGGCTGCTGGCGGACCCAGCCGACGACCGTGCGCTGGCGGCATGGCGTGCGACGGCACGCTGGCTGTTTGAGCGCAACGCCCTGTCCGCGATGCAGTTGCAGCAGCTCCTGAATGACGCGGAGCCTCCCCAGGCCGGTCATGCCCTCGGTGCGCTGAGGGGCCCCTGAGCCAAGGCAAGAGGCCCGTCCATGTCTCCCTCCTCCGTCACGCCTTTTCTCCGCGACGTTCCGGATCTCTTTCCGCCGTCCGCCTTTGACCCGCCGCCGGTCACCCGGCCACCACCGGACCCGCCTGCGGACTGGATCTCCTTCCCGCCGAAGGACGGACCGAGCAGCTTCGATGAGTTCCGCGGGTCACCGCTGTTCAAATGCACCCGCGACCAGATCCTCGACCGCTTGGCGAACTGCGAGACCTTCACCCACGCCCACTTCAGCGCGCGCGAAGCCGCCCAGATGCTGGACGGCTTCCAGGCCTTCCGACGCAACCTCATCCATGAAGACGGCGACGCCTTCTTCGCCCAGGGTCTGCCCAACCTGTATGGATACGGCAAGCGCCACTTCGACGGCTTCTGCCTGCGGCTCGCCCAGGACGACCTCGACCTGGACCAGCGCAAGACGGCATTGCGCGAACTGGCCCAGCAGCTGCACTTCTGCGGCTCGACCGGACCGGCCTTCCTCACCGCCTACCTGATGCTCGATCGGGCCCAGGGCGGTCTTCACAGCGAGTTTCACGACGCCCTGCTGACACGCATGGAGGCCCTGCTCGTCGAGTTCGTCAATCAGGACCCGCCGGGCAGCGACCTCTCGCCCGAGTCTGTGTTCAAACGACAGGCCTGGCGCGAACAGATGGAGGTGCACATGGTGAACCGGCTGAAGCTGGAACTGGGACTGCCCGGCGGCAATTCGTTGGACCACTTCTCCTTCGGCACCCATATCCATATGCCCGACCAGACGCCGCGCTGCAAGGCCTTCCTGAAGCAGCACCTGCGCCCGACGGTGCTGGCGCGAGATCTGGCGGAGCGGTATGTGGCGCGTCTGCGGGAAGCCCTGCCGGAACCCTTGCGCGATCCGGACGCCGATCTCAGCGATGTCACCGAGCTGATCCGCCCGGCCCATACCCGGCTCAATGCCACCTTCGGTCCGGTGGCGCTGCAGCACCTGCTGACCGAGGACGAAGCAACGGGACAGACCCGTTGGCAGAGCGACGTGGCGCTGGTCGCCCTGGACGTGCTCACTGCGCTGGAGCAGCTCGGTCTGGTGGTGAGGCCCGCACCGACGGCGCTGATGCACGGCGAGGAGGACCACTGGAAGTGGGAACTGTTGCACGTCGATTGGCAGCTCTTTTTCGTCCACGAACGATGGCCCCCGGCCACCGAGCCTGTGCCGGTCCCCGTCCAGTTGCGACACCTGCGGAGCCTGATGGCGTCGAGTCCGCCGAGCAGCAGCACCGTGGGTCCGCTGGTCGATGCGGTTCTGCGGAGCGAGCCACCGATCCGGCTGATGGAGATTCCCCCGCAATGGCTGTCGACGCAGGACCAGATGCGGGTGCAATTGCAGACCCTGGGCAGTGCTCGCTCGATCGAGTGGTTGTCGCAGCACGCTGCTCACGGCCTCGCCGAGCCGGTGCTGAGACGGCTGCTGCCGGTGCTGACCGAACTCGGCATGGGCGTGGTCCTCGGCCAGGTGCTGACACCGATCGAACGCTTCTCGCCGCGCACCTGGATGACCCTGGCAGGCGGACTGGACGTGTTGCACCGATCGATGCGCCAGGGTGACGCGCGCTGCCAGAGCCTCTGGTGTTCGGTGCTCGACGCCGCCCGCGGCGAGCTGTCGGGCGCGGACATTGAGCAGGCCTTCCTGGTCCCCGGCCAGCCTTCGCTGGTGACACAGGCCATGCTGAGCGACAGCGACGTCCTGCTCAAACCCCTGCTCGGCCTGCTGGTCGAGGTCCGCCGGGCGGACAGGATCGACAACGCGGCCTTGATCCGGATGGTGGAGGTGCCGATCCAGCATGCCATGGCCCGGGGTTTGATCACCCCCCTGACGGCCTATGGCGCGTCCCTGAAGCAGATGGCGATGTCCTGCTGGCTGAGCAGCCATGACCTGCGGCGCCTGCTGGAAGGTCCGGTGCGCGGCGCCGGCTGCGGCGGTGCGATGGTCGCCGGGCAGACGCAGGTGGTGAGATGGCTGCACCGGTGGGTGGCCGAGCTGTTCCGCGGGCATCTGCTCAGTCGGGAAGATGCCCGTGCCATCTCCGCAGGTGAAGGCGCGCCGGGGGAAGACTCCGCGGCAATGAAGGCGGTGCGGGCCTATCGTCCCCGCTCCCTGGCGGTGCATCTGAAGGCGTTGCTGGACGACGTCAGGACCGGCCTTCTCCCCGCCGCCTGGCTGCCCCGGCTGCTGGCCTGCCGGGCCGGCGACGGACAGTCAGCCCTGGGACTGATGCTCGGCGAGCACCGAACGCATCCGTGCCTGGGCCCCTGGCGCGCGGCGGTGGGGCACGCCTGCCAGGAGCATCAGCTGTCCCGCACCGCGCTGCGCGGACTGCTGACCGCGCCGGACGGCGCTGGCACCCCGTTTCTGCGCGACCTCATTCGGCACGCCGGCGACTATGTCCGGGCGATCGAGTGGCTGGAGACGGTGAAGTGCTTCCAGGACCTGAACCGGCTGGAGCAAGCCGACGTGGTGGAGCTGCTGGAGGGGCGCGGCCCCAGGCAACTGGGTCAACAGGAGTCGGTCCTGCATGCGGCGATGACCACCTGGAACCTGACCGCGGCGGTCAGCTTCATGTTCTCGCTGTACGGTCGTGCCAACGCGCTGCAGATGGTGTCCAACACGGCGCTGGAACAGCTTCTCAAAGCCGGCAGGGCCGGTGATCCGCAGCGGTCCGCGCTGTGGAGCGCCGTCGGATTTCAGCAGACGATTCGACTCAAGGAGTATCTGACGGAGCTGCGCTGGCTGTTTCATCACGGGGCCATCGACGCGCCGGCGCGATGGCGCCTGCTGGACGGACGCTCCGACGGCGGGCAGTCAGCCCTGGCATGGGCCGTTGACGCAGATCATCCACAGGCTGTGGTGGCCTTGCTGCACGAGTCGCTGGAGGCAGCACAGCAACAGCAGATCACGGGCGAGGACTGGTGCCTGACACTGCTGGCGACGCAGCAGACCGGCGGGCGCGCTGCACGTGTGGTCGGTGGTGTGGTCGGTGGTGCGGTCGGTGGGCGCGCGGGGCCTGCCGTGAGGGACGGTGGCGCAGGCTCCGCGGATGGATCGGGCGCCCTGGACCGGCTTCGGCCGCTCCCTGGGCGGGCAAGGCCGAATCCGGAGATCCTGCTGGCGTTCGTCCACGCATTGGACCTCGCCAGCAGCCGGGGCCTGCTGACCGGCCCCCGGGGCGCGGAGGTCCTGCAACGCTGGCGCCTCCTGCGCCCCTCCATGGAGACCCTCGAAGCCATGGCTCCGCTGAGGATCCATGCAGTCGATGCAGACATGGATGATGAAAACGGGCCCCCAACCACGCCACCGCAAGGGCCCACTCAGGCTTGAATACCGGCTTTCGTCCTTGACCCATGTTCCAGCCTTCCGCCCCTCTGCTGCCGACCATTCCTCACCTCTACACCGCGACCTCGTTCCAGGCGCCGCCCCAGCTGGCAGCGCCCACGCCGCCGGACGACTGGGTGTCCTACAACACGGTGGAACCGAACGGCCCCCCGGGCTTCGAGGCCTTCAAGGCCAGCCCGGCGTTCAAAACCACCCAGGACCAGTTCCTGGAGCGCATTGCGGCCTGTGAGCAGTTCGCCAGCCAACACTTTCCGGCCAAGGATGCGGCGAAGATTCGAAGTGGGCTCGACACCTTCCGCAGCCACCTGCTCCTGAATGACGGCGCCACCTTCTTCAACGCCTCGCTCCCGAAGCTGTATGGCTCCGGCAAGCGTCACTTCGACCACTTCTGCCTGCGCCTGACGCAGGAGGACATCGACCTGCATCGCCGCAAGACCGCGCTGCGTGAGCTCGCGGCCGATCTGCCGCTGTGCCGGTCCAGCGGCGCCGCCTTCAGGACGGCCTCCAAGACCCTGAGCGGCAAGCCGGGCGGCCTCCACGGCGAGTTCCACGCCCTGCTGTTGCGACGTATCGATGCGCTGCTCCAGGAGGTGGTCAGGCGTGGCCCGGGCGGCGAGCCACTGTCCACCGTGGCCCTGAAGCGACGCGAGGAGTACCTGCTCGGCATGGAAGTCCATGCCGTCAACCGGCTGAGAATGGAGCTGGACCTGCCCGGCGCCGAGCGGGACGACCGGTACACCTGCGACAACGTCGTGACGCCGGGGCTCATCCACTACGCGCAAGACCTGCTGCGTGGAGAACTGCATCCGGCGGAGCTGGCCAGGGACCTTGCAGAGAGCTACCTGCAACAGCTGCGGGAACTGCTCCCGCCGGAGGCCCGATCCCCCACGGCGGAGCTCACCGACAGCATGAGCAAGATCAGTGATGCGAACGCCCAGATGGGCGCCACTTTTGGACATGTGCCGCTCAACCACCTGCTGCATCTGGACGAGGCCAGCGGCCAGACCTTCTGGCAGAACGATGTCAGCCTGCTCGCGACCGACCTGCTGAAGTCGCTGGAAGAGAAGGACCTGGTGGTGCGCCAGGCGCTTGGCAAGGCGCTCAGCCACTACACCCCTCCGCATCACTGGGATCTGCTGCATCTGGACTGGCGGCTCTTCCTGGCGAGCGAAAGGGATGAGCCCGCGGCCGAGCCGGTAGAGATGCCCGTGCAGATCCATCACGCCCTGGCCCTGCTGCACCGCCTGCCGCGGCTGCTCCCCCTGCATGCGCTGACGGACACGCTGCTGTCCGGCGGCCGCCCGGAGAACCTCGCGAGGCTCCCTGCCCACTGGCTGGAGGACGAGGCGCAATGCCTGCAGCACTGCCGTGCCCTCGGAGACGAGGGGATGAAACGCTGGATCGGAGCAGCAAGCCCGCTGCCCGCGGATCAGAAGAAGCTGCTGACCTCCGCCATGACCCAGCTCAATCTGCATCAGTCCCTGCCCGCGCTGATGGCGTCCGATGGTGAGGCCACGCCGCGAGAGTGGATCGAGTGGGCCGGCGGATTCGGCTTGCTGCGCCAGTTGCTCGCCAGTCAACCGGCCGCGGAGGTCCTCCGCTTCTGGGCCCAGAAAATCGATGACTACCTGCCCGCCGCTCGAGCGGACGAGCTCAGGGAACTGTATGGTTCCGAGCGCTCCACTTCATTGATCACACGGGCGATGAGAGCCGCGCCGATGCCCGTGCTGAAACAGCTCCTGCTCATGACGTTGACCGCGCGGGAGGGCGAGATCCTCTCGGACAGCGGTCTGTACGCCGCGCTGCGTGCACCCATCCAGCAACTGATGAAGGAAGGACGTACCGACGCCTTCATCGCGTATGCAGACACGCTGGACCAAATGGCCAGCGAGCGGTGGATTGACCCGCCCCACCTTCGCCTGCTGCTGGAAGGCCCAAACTTCGGGGATGGCTGCCGCGGCGCCCTGCAGGCCGGTCACGCAGCCTTGGTCCAGGCATTCCACGCGACGGTGCGCCTTCAGCACTCACATGCGCACCTGACCACCGACATGGCCCGGTGCATGGTCATGGGCGCGCCCGCAGGCAGGAAGTCCTGCGGCTGGGAGGCGATCGAGGCCGGGCACTCCGCCGCGCTGGCGGCCCATCTCAAAGAGATTCAGAACAGCGTCCTCATGGGACTGGTCCCCAGAGACAGGCTGCGCGATGTGCTCAGGTGCCAGGACGACCAGGGCTACCCCGGGCTGGCCAGCATGGTGGTCGGCACCGCGGACCGTCACCCCTGCCTGGATGTCTGGATGAGCGCCGTGCTGGAAGCGCACCGGCATTCGTTGCTGACGCTGCATGACACGACCGCGCTGCTGCATGCCCGTGACCGAGCAGGCACGCCGGTGCTGCATCACATCCTGCAGCAGGATCAACGTCGAGACGGGGGCATCCGGTGGCTCTACCTGGTTCACTTGATGCACGCGGACGGTGCCCTGCCCCCTGGTGAGGTGGCGCTGCTGCTCGAATCACGATTGCGTACGCCTCAGTGGACGGGAGAGACCCTGTTGTCGGAGGCGATCCGGGGAGTGTTTCCGGAAGGCGCCATCCGGACCCTTCTCGAGATCTACGGCCGTGCGCATGGCCGGCAGCTGGTGTCGGCCCCGGAACTGGTCCGACTGGTCCGTGCCGAGATGGACGATGTCGACAACGCGCCTTTTCTCATCGTGGCGATGCACGGCGGACGTGTCGCCGAGCTCAACGAATACCTGGACGGAATCCAGGCGCTCGCCGAGGGGGCCATGCTCGATGAGACCGCCCTGTTGACCTTGCTCGATCCGAAGAACGCCAAAAAAGAGTCGGCGCTGACCCTGGCCCTGATCAACAAGAACCTGCCGGCGGTGGAAGCCTTCCTGCAGACCACCCTGGCGCTGGCGGAGCAGGGCCGCCTCTCCGGCGAAGCGTGGTGCCGGCTGATGATGCCCCTCCAGGACGGACGACCCATCTACGAGTTGTCTTCCGGCTGTTCCAACGACCTTCTGCGGATGTTTGACGGGGCGATGCAGCGCGCAGAGCAGGCCGGACTCCTCGGCGGGTCGCAGGGTGGTGAGCTCGCCCTCCTGTGGCGGCAGTTCCGGATGCCGCTACCGGAGGCATCCGAGGCCCCTCTGGCGCCAGAGGCGCTCCAGCCGCCCGTACGTCTGCGTTTCTCGGACGCCGAGGCGCTTCCCCAAGATGACCCCCGCGCCCCGGGCGCTCGCTCCGACGCGACGGAGCGACCCAGTGTCGCGGCAGGGCGCGCTGCCATGGCGCGCGCGGCCATGGCCGTACGCCAGCAGGCGGATGCGGCGCAGCCCCCACCACCGGCGCCGCACCAGCCCATGCATCGGGTGGCAGAGCCGCCGCACCTGCTGCAAATCCCCCCGCGTCGCGGCGCCTGGGCGCCGCCCCTGCCACAACGCCGTGAACCTCAGGCCGCAGAGCCCCCCGAGCTGCCGCCCCCTCTGCCGCCGCGTCCCCGACCGGCGGCTCGCCCACCGCTCCCACTGCCCGCCCAAGCTCCGGCGCGGCGCGCACCATAACGTGGCGCCCCGCCCGCCGCCGTCATGTTCAAAGCTTCCGGTTCCCCCTTCCTCAGCGAGGTTGCGCACTTCTACACGGACCAGTCGTTCCAGCTGCCGCCGCAGCTGGCGCCGCCCGTGCCGCCCAAGGCGTGGGTGTCCTACCACCCGATGGATGCTGACGGCCCCGCCAGCTTCCGGGAGTTTCGGGCGTCGCCGGCCTTTGGTCAGGCGCTGCAGCAATTTCTGGACCGGATCGCGGACTGCGAAGCCTTCACCCGCACGCACTTCTCGCCCCGCGAAGCCAGCGTCATGCTCGAGTATTTCCACACCTTCCGCACACGGCTGACCGACGGCAACGGCGAGCCCCATTTCGGAGATGCGCTTCCCCAGCTGTACAGCCGGGGCAAGCTGCATTTCGACCGTTTCTGCCTGCGGCTGGCGCAGGACGACCTGGACCTGCCCCAGCGCAAGACGGTGCTGCGTGAATTGGCCTTTCATCTGCGCGCCTGCCGGGCCCAAGGTCCTGCTTTCGAAGAAGCGGCCCGCCGCCTGGACCGAAAACCCGGTGGCCTGCAGGGGGAGTTTCATGAGCTGCTGATGATGCACACCGACGCGCTGCTGCGGGAGGTCATCAACCGCCCGGCGCCGGGCCTGGTGCTGTCTCCTGCGCAGGCGCAAGACCGCCTGCAGCACCTCCACAGCATGGAGGTCCACATGGTCAACCGGCTGCGACTGGAGCTGGGCCTGCCCGGCGGTGATCGAAATGACCGCTTCGTCTTGGCGGACAGTCTGGTGACCCCCTCTCAGATCGAGGCCAGTCGCCGCCTCCTGCACCAGCAACTGCGTCCCGCCGCCCTGGCCCGGGAACTCGCCGGTCGTTACATGGAGCAGCTCCGCGAGATGCTCCCCGTGGCGCTGCGGGCCCCTGATGCGGACCTCAGCGAGCATACCGGCGAGATCGACCGGGCCCAGCAGCGCATGGAAGCCACCTTCGGCAAGGTCGCACTGGACCATCTGCTGGAGTACGACATCAAGACGGAGCGCACCGGTTGGCTCCAGGATCTGTCGCTGGTCGCCTACGACCTGCTGGGCAGTCTGGAGCGCCAGGGCCTGATCGTGCCCCAGCCACGCGGCTCGCTGATGAGGGGGTCGACCGGGAACGCTTACTGGGAACTGATGCAGGTGGACTGGCGGCTGTTCCTCACGGAAGAGTACGAAAGGCTCGACGGCCCGCGGAGGCAGACGGCCGTGCAGCTTTCGCATGCGCTCGGCTGGCTCGACCAGATGCCGGCCATGAATCCCGTGCCTGCGCTCGTGGACGCCGTGCTGGCCAGCAGTCGCAAGGAGGACCTCCTGTACCTCCCCCGGACCTGGCTGATGGACGAAAGCCGGTGCGCCGCCTTCTGCCGACGCTTGGGGGAGGACACGCTGGTGCAGTGGCTGGAGCGGAACCCCGACCTCAGCGACCGTCTCAGAGGCCAGATGCTGCGAGTGATCACCGACCTCGGCCTGCAGGCCGCCTTGCTGACGGTCACCACGCCCGCGCCGCACTGCGACGCCGCCGCCTGCGTCCGCCTCGCCGGGGGAGGCGATGTTCTGGTGAAGGCGATGAACCGACAGGACGGGGACATGGCGATCCGCTGGTTTGCTGTCTTCCAGGCGGCGATTCCGCTGCTGAAGGAGGCCGAAGCCCTGCGTCTCTTTTGCACCGGCACACCGGGTCTGGTGGGGCAGACCCTGCGCAACGGCCATGGCGGCCATGTTCGACAGGTGCTGCGGTTGCTGGCCCTCGCGGTGGATCAGCGCAAGATCCACCCGGGCCAGTTGCCGGCGCTGCTGAAGTCGCCAGTGCAGGACATCATGGCGGCAGGACACGTCGACCGGCTGGTCTCGCTCGGCGAAGGTCTGCAGGTGCTGGCCAAAGGCGGTCACCTTCAAAACCGCCTCCTTTGCCAGGCGCTCGCCGGACCCGACTGGCAGCGAGGCTGCAGCGGCGCCATGGTTGGCGGACATCCCCACGTCGTGCGCTGGTTTCATGAGCAGGTCCGGGTGCTGCTGGACGGCGGCAGCATCAACCGTGACCAAGCGGCCCGGTTGCTGATGTCGCATCCCCGGGGAGAGCCATCCGCCGGCATGCTGGCCATCGAAGGCAAACATGCGGAAGCGCTCGCCGTCCACCTGTCCGGACTGCTGGAGGCCGTCTCCGCCGGCATCGTGCCGGCGCCGGAGCTTCGGGACCTGCTGGCCTGCCGCGGGGCCGCCGGCGAACCCGGATTGGCCGTGATGACAAAAGGCGAAAAGCCGCACCCCTGCACCCAGGCGTGGCGCACCGCCGTGGTGGAGGCCAATGAGCGGCATCTGTTGATGCCCTGGGAGGTGGGCGGTCTCGTGTCGGCCCATGACCCGCAGGGCCTTCCGCTGCTTCGTCAGCTGGTGCGGACCTGGTTCTCCGAGAACCGCAGCTGGTTATGGCTCGGCCTGGTCAAGGACCTGTTCCACGCCAAGGCCTTGCCGGCCCCCTTTCCGGTCCTGGAGGCGGTGGGGGGACGCAGCCTGGAACCACCGGAAACCCTGCTGTTTCGGCTGATGACAGACACCTCCGACCTCTCCGCCGTCTGGCTGCTCATGAAGCTCTACGGCGAGGCCCGTCGGGAGCAGATGATCGAAGCGTCCGATCTGGCGCTGCTGCTGCTGGGCTTGAGCAAGGGCGAGCGGGAGGTGCCCGCATTGACATCGGCCCTCGGCGAGCTTCAGAGCGGTCAGGTGACGATCTATTTGAGGGGCCTCATCTTGCTGGCACAGCAGGGTCTGATTTCCGCGGACCAGTTGTTCCATCTCTTCGATGGGTATGGACGGGGAGACCGCTCACCGCTCGGCGCTGCCATCGACAAAAAATGGGCAGAGGGCGTGGAGCACCTGCTGGACGCTACGCTCAAGGCCGCCCGGCAACAATTGATCACCGGCGATCAGTGGTCCCAGCTGTTGCGATCGGCGCCGGCCAGCCGCAGCTGGACCGTCATTCTGAACTGCAGGTGCGAACGCATCCAGGCGCTCATCCATTCCGCCATCAAGGAGGCCGACACCGCCGGTCTGCTGCAGGGTGAGGCGGGTGCTGAACTGATGCATGCGTGGCGGCAGCGTACGCCCCTGCCAGCCTGAAGTCCCCATGTTCAGAGCCTCCGCCGCACCCTTTCTGCCGGGCGTCCCTCACCTCTACACCGCCGCGGCCTTTGATGCCCCGCCGCAGCTGCCTGCGCCCGACCTGCCGAGCGAATGGACGGCCTATCACTGCATAGATCCGATCCACGAGGGCAGCTTCGATGACTTCAAGGCCTCCGCGCTATTTGCCGCCACCCAGCAGCAGTTTCTCGACCGCTGCACCGAGTGTGAAGCCTTCGCCGACGCGCAGTTCTCGCCGGAAGATGCCCAGGCCATCCGGACCGGCTTTGCCGCCTTCCGCCGGAACCTGCTCAAGGACAACGGGGAGACCTTCTTCACCGGCAGCCTGACGAAGCTCTACAGCATTGGCAAACGGCATTTCGACCGCTTCTGCCTGCGGCTGCGCCAGAACGACCTGGACTTGCACCGCCGCAAGATGAAGCTGTATGAGCTGTCGCGCGACCTGCACAACTGCCGCTCCAGCGGCTCGGCCTTTGTTCACGCGGCGCTGGGGCTGGACTCGTCGCCCGGCGGCCTGCAGGGCGAATTCCATCACCTGCTGGTGGCCCGCATCGACGCTCTGCTCCGCGGCGTCGTTAACCAGCTGCCCGCCGGCGTGCCGCCCTACACCCCCAGTGCCCGCCTGCACGAGGATCACGTCCGCAGGATGGAAGTGCACATGGTCAACCGCCTGAAGCTGGAGCTGGGCCTGCCCGGAGCGGACGCCAGTGACCTCTTTGTCGGGGGCACGGGCCTGATCCAGCCCGGTCAGGTGGAGCAGTGCCGGACCCTGCTGCGGGATCAGCTGCGTCCGGTGCTGCTGGCCCAGGAACTGGCGCAGCGCTACATCATCCAGCTGCGCAGCGAATTGCCGCTCGCAGCGCAAGACCCCAAGACCGATCTGGCCGAGTACATGGAAGACCTCTACCAGGTCCATGAGCGCCTGGGGGCGACCTTTGGCGACGTGCCTCTGAATCATCTGCTTGAATGCGACCCGGATACGGGACAGACCCACTGGCTCAACGACCCGGCGCTGGTCGCCAACGACATGCTGGTCACACTGGCCCGGCAGAAGCTGATTGCCCCCCGCAGTCCGGCCTCTCTGCTGCACGATCATTCCGAGGGCTATCACTGGGACCTGATGCATGTGGACATGCGACTGTTTCTGGTGGACGAACGCCGCGAGCTGAAAGACCCGGAGAACCTGGTCCCGGTGCGGATCGGTCATGCGCTGGAGTGGGAGCGCCAGAATCCGGCACTGTCTCCGATCCCGATGCTCACCGAGACCCTGCTGGCGGCTCGGCGGCCGGACGACCTGATCCAGCTCCCTGGCGCCTGGCTGACGGACGAGGACCAGTGCACCGCACACTGCCGTGGACTGGGCGATGAAGGGGTGGTGCGCTGGCTCAGTGCCCAGTCCTCGCTGCCCGAGCGGCTGCGCAAGCTGCTGCTGCCCGCGCTCACCGGGCTGGGGATGCCGGAAGCGCTCCAGAAGGTCATGAAGCACCCGCCGCAGCTGCCCGCTGGCACGCTGTTTCTGGCGGCAGGCGGCCAGAACATCCTGCTTCGGACCATTGCGCAGGGCAATCACTACGTCAAGGCCGCCTGGTACGGGACGCTGGTCGAGGCGTTCCGCGACCTGCCACAGCGCACGGTGGGCGCCCTGTTCACCGCAGGCCGGTCGTGCCTGATCGGCAAAGCCATGATGACCGGGCTGCCGATGGATGTCTCCAGCCTCATGGCGCTGCTGCAGCAGGGCGTCCAGGCGGGCAAGGTCACCGCCGAGGTGCTGCCTTCCTCCCTCCACGTCAATCCGCAGGAGGTCATGCGGGCCGGTCGGCTCGAGGTGCTGCGGGAGTATGCGGACCGCCTGTGCGACATGTTCAGACAAGGGCAGTTGCCGCTGCATCTCCTGCTCTTCGGACTGGGGGGACAGTATTGGCAGCGCGGCTGCACCGGCGCACTGGAAGGCGGCCATGTGCCAGTGGTGACGTGGTTTCACGGCCTGGTGGCAGGCCTTCACCGGGCGGGGTGTCTGGTCGATGCCACTGCGGCGGCCTTGCTGAGCGCGGCGCCGGACCATGTGGACTCGGGGGGCATGCGGGCCATCTGCAACCGACATCCCGCGGCGCTGGCCGAGCACCTGCACCAGCTGCAGGAGGCAGTCGCGGCACGGCTCATTCCGGGCGACAGGCTGCCCGAGCTGCTCGCCTGCAGGGGCCGCGGTCCGCGATGGGGGCTCTGCCAGATGGTGATCCAGGATTCCGAGCACCCCTGCCTGCCGGTCTGGGCCGCGGCCGTGAGCCGGGCCCGCCACCGCAACCTCATCTCGCCGGCGGATGTGGCGGAACTGCTCCGCTCGTCCGATGAGCTGCATGAGGCACCGCTGCTGCATCACCTGCTCGTCCTGCCGAACGCTGGCCCGCGGCTGCAGGCCTGGCTGCGAGTACTGGCCACGCTGGAGCACGCCCACGGCCTCCAGATGGCCTTCCACCTGCTCGATGCCCGCCCCCTGCAGGGCCATGCGCCAAAGGACGGCACCCTGTTCCGGGCCATGGCCGAAGGCTGGATGGCGGGAGCGGTCAGCGCCCTGGTGGCACTGTATGGTCAGGCCCTGGAGCACAAGCTCATCACCCGTCCCGAGCTGAACCAGCTGCTGCAGTCTTCCAGCCACGCGACCGCGCCAGTGACCGCGCTGATGACGGCGGTTCAGGAACTGCGGCACGAACACGTTGCTGAGTTTCTGCAGGCACTGCTGTCGCTGGCAGAGAAGGGGCACCTGGACGCCGACGCCCTGCTCCACCTGCTGGAAGGCGGCTCACGGACGGACCGCACACCACTGAGCACCGCTCTGGCGCTGGAAATGACCGAGGTCGTGGAGAGCGTGCTGGACACCGCGCTGGCTGCCGCCGAGCGCGGCTACATCAGCGCCGAACAGTGGTGCCGTCTGCTGCGGCCGGCGCAGGACGGTGCCGTCTGGCAGGAGATCGCGCACTGCCGCGCGCCCGCACTGCGCGAGACGCTCGAGCGGGCCTTCACCCGCGCCTGCAACGGTGGCCTGCTGGACGGCCCGCTCGGGTTCCAGCTGGCGCAGGCCTGGCAGTCGCTGCGACCGCCGGCCCCGTCTGCGCAGGGACTGGTCACGACCCCGCTCGCCGAGGCGCCGTGAGCCGGGTGGCAGACCCTGGGCCCGAGGTCTGAACCCTTCGCTGCGGCGTCAAGGCTGCTTCAGCACATACGCCCGCACATAGTCGCCCGGCTTGGTGCCAGTGGAGCCATGCCCACCGGCAATCACCAGCAGCATCTGCCGCCCTTGCGCATCCTGGTAGCTCATCGGCGTGGCCTGACCCCCGGCGGGCAGACGGTCTTCCCACAGCTGGCGGCCATTGCGCACGTCATAGGCCCGCACGTAGTTGTCCATGCTGCCCGACAGGAAGGCCACGCCACCAGCCGTCATCAGCGGACCGCCCAGGCTCGGCACGCCCATGCGGATCGGCACCGGCACTGGCGACAGGTCCCGCACCGTGCCATTGCGATGTCGCCAGGCGACGGTGCCGGTGTTCAGGTCCACACCAGCCACCGTGCCCCACGGCGGCGCCTGGCAGGGCACGCCCAGCGGCGAGGTGAAGGGCTTCATGCGGGATGCAAACGGCGCGCCGTAGTTCTCATTGAGCGCGGGCAGGCTGCCGCTGGGCTTGCCTTCGTCCTGCACCAGCATCGTGGTGTCGTCCTTGCGCGGCACCAGCTGCGAGGTGAAGGCCAACACGGCTGGCGTGGTGAAGGCAATGCCGCGCACCGGATCCACCGCAATGCTGCCCCAGTTGAAGACGCCGAAGTTCCCGGGGTTGATGATGGAGCCCTGGGTGCTCGGCGGCGTGAAGCGGCCTTCATACCGCAGCGAATGGAAGGCGATGCGGCACCAGAGCTGGTCCAGCATGGTGGCGCCCCACATGTCTTTTTCGGTCAGCTTCGGAGGTTCGAAGGAGATGGCCGAGACGGGCTGGGTGGGCGCGGTGTGGTCGCCGGTGGCAGCGCCTTGCGGGGCGGCCACTTCACGCACCGGATGGATTGGCGCGCCGGTGCGGCGGTCCAGCACGAACAGCTCGCCCTGTTTGGTCGGCTGCACCAGGGCCGGCACCCGCTGGCCGTTGACCGTCAGCTCCACCAGCACCGGCTGGGATGGCACGTCGTAGTCCCACAGATCGTGATGCACCGTCTGGAAGACCCAGCGGACCTGACCGGTGTTGATGTCCAGCGCCACGACGGACGATGAATAACGCTCCACCGCTGCGGAGCGATTGCCGCCCCACTGGTCCGGCGGCTGGTTGCCCATCGGCAGGTAGACCAGACCCAGCTGCTCGTCGGCACTGGCGACCGACCAGCTGTTGGGGGAATTGGGGACGTACTTCTGACCGGCCGACAGCGGCGTGGTGACGTCCGGATTGCCGGAGTCCCAGTTCCACACCAGGGCACCGGTGCTGATGTCGTAGGCGCGGATGACGCCGGACTGTTCCTTGGTGGATGCGTTGTCCAGCACCGTGCCGCCCACGATCAGCAGCCGCTGGGTCACGACCACCGGCGAGGTGGAGTAGTAAGCCCCGGGGCGCGCATTGGGCATGCCGGCCCACAGGTCGATCGCGCCCCCCTTGCCGAAACTCTGACACACCTTGCCGGTGTCGGGATTGAGCGCAATGAGCCGCGCGTCCGCCGTCGGCATGAACAGCTTGGCGGGGCATTCCGCCGAGGCGGGAGCCGATGCCGCCGCGTCCGGCGGCGCCTGGTAGGACAGGCCGCGGCAGGTCAGATGCTGAAGCGCCAGCTGGCCCTGCACCTTCGGGTCGTAGCGCCACAGCTCTTTGCCGGTCGTGGCATCGAGCGCCAGCACCGACTGGTGCGGCGTGCACAGGAAGAGACGTTGACCGATCTTCAGCGGCGTCACTTCAAAGGTGGTTTCCTTCGGATCTCCCGGCTGGCCGCGCATGTCGCCGGTGCGAAACTCCCAGGCCATGCTGAGGTTGGAGACGTTCTGGGGGGTGATCTGGGTCAGCGGTGAATAACGCTGGCCGAAGCTGGTTCGACCATAGGCGTGCCATTCACCCGCTGGCACATTGTCCGAGGCGGCCGCAGTGGCGGCAGCCGGTGCGCCGGCGGTGTCGGGGATCTCCCCCTCCTGGGCGTGCAGGTCCCGCGTCCACGAGATGACGGCCACCACCACAAAAGCGAGCAGCACCAACATCAGCGCCTGGCTGGGACGGCTGCTCCAGCGCAGTCGGCGCGGATCGGTGTCCGGCACGGCGGGGTGCAGGCGCGGCAGCAGCGCCAGCATCAGCGCGCCGATGATCCACGGCACGTCCAGGCGTGCCGCCAGCGGCCACCAGTCGACGCCGACTTCCCACAGGCTCCAGATCAGGCTCGCCAGGAAGAACAGGGCGTAGAGGAAATAGGCTTCCCGCAGGCGCCCCCACATCAGCCCGCCGATCACGGCGAAGCTCAGGCCGGCGAGGGCGTAATACCAGCTGCCTCCGACCGAGGCGAGCCAGCCACCCGCCGCCAGGAGCACAAAGCCCAGCAGCAGCAGCACACCGCCAAAGAGGCGGGCCAGGAACGGGACGGGTGCAGAAACACGCGACAGGACGGCGGCCATGATGTGGCTTCCAGAAAAGGCAATGCCGCCGAATGGCAATATTCATTCCCCTCTGGCCCATTTCAGGACGGGCTGTCCCCCGCTTTCACCGGGCTTTGCACAGCTTTGCAAACCTCGTGCGCTGACGGTGGAGGAAGTGTGGACAGCCCCGGGCCGTGGGCCGGGCCGCGTCCACCTTACCCCCGCCAACTGTGGACAAGTCGTGGGAGAAGCTGAGGCCGGCTATGCCAAGCCGTTGATTTCACAGCGGAAACCTTCCGCTGCTCAAGAATGAGGCAATGGGAGATTCAGGCCGCGTGCAGGTGCCCGTCCTGCACCAGCAGGGTTTCAAGCGTTTGCTGGCGCAGACCGTAGAACTGCTTGATGGCCTGCAACTGCTCCACCAGTTCCGCCCGGCGCGCCGGGGACAGGCCTTGCGGACGTTTCACCGCCAGCACCATCTTGTTCTTGCTGGTGTGTTCCAGGGCGATGAACTCGATGACCTGGGTGTCGTACCCCATCAGCTCCAGTAGCAGGGCACGGACGGAGTCGGTCACCATCTCCGCTTCCTGGCCCAGATGAATGCCGTGCTGCAGCAGCGGCCGCAGGGCGGCGGGCGTGCGCATCTGGGGTCGGACTTCCTTGTGACAGCAGGGCGCGCACATGATGATCCGCGCCTCGCTGCGCAGGCCCACATGCATGGCGTAGTCGGTGGCGATGTCGCAGGCATGCAAGGCCACCATCACTTCCAGCCGCATGTCGTCGCGCTCGCGCACGTCGCCCTGCTCGAAGCGCAGGCCCTGCAGGCCGTGGCGCGCCACTGCATCGTTACCCACCCGCACCATGTCCGGCCGCAGCTCCACGCCCTGCACGTCGGGGGCAAGGCCCTGGCTGTGCAGGTAGTCGTGCATGGCGAAGGTCAGGTAGCCCTTGCCAGAGCCGAAGTCGGCCAGGCGCACGCGGGTGCCAGGTTCGGACAGTCCGGCGTGGCGGATCGCTGAACCGAAGATCTCGATGAACTTGTTGATCTGCTTCCACTTGCGCGCCATCGCCGGGACCAGGTCCACACGGCCCTTGACCTCGTGGGTCACGCCCAGTTCACGCCAGAAGGGACTGGCGAGGGACAGGGCGCGGGGCTTTTCGCGGTCATGACGGGACGGCAGAGACGGCGCCCCTTCATCGGCAGCGCCGGCGGGGGCCGTCGGTGCGCCATTGGCGGCGGGTACGGCAGTGGCGGCGGGTGCCACCGTGGCGCCCATGGCGCCCACAGCGCTTTGTCGCTCACTCGGCGCCTTCGCTGCGGGTGCACCGGTCGAAGACGCGACGCCGGACGCCAGACCCGCAGATGTAGCGGCAGTGCCAACAGCCGATGGTGCTGGTACTGCTGCTGCCGTCGGTGCTGGTGCAGAGGCTGGCGTCATTGCAGATGCCGGCGTCAGTGCAGATGCCGGCGCCGCTGCCTGCGCGGCGCCCGGCTTGCGCGCCACATGCAGCAGCGGCTTGCCCTTGCGGCTGAAGCGCAGTTGGACCTGCTGGGTCGTCGTGTCGAGGTTGGCCTGCGCAAAGACGCTGCCCATCAGCTGCTGGATCTCGGCCAGTCCTTCGTCCACGGCAAGGTTGCGGGTGATGTCCTTGGTCGCATGGCGCCAGAGGAAGCTCAGCGTGGGGGCGCCGCGCAACTCGATCAGGCGCACGGTCAGGCGCTCGATGTCCTGGTCGCCCTCATATTTGCTCAGCAGCAGCCGCTCCAGGCGACGCTCCACCACCGCCGTCTGCAGCAGACGCATGAAGCGCTCGCGCTCGTCGGGAGCCGGACGCGAATCGGACGGAGGAACAAGGAAGCTGAACATGGGCAACCACACTGGAAACAGCCCCGAATTGTCGCGGAATCCCGGCATACGGTCCGCGCGCACGGCGGGAGGCCCTGTCATCGACTGACGGAGCGGCTGCCGCAGGCGGACTACCCTTGCGGCACCAGCGCATGCCGCGCACGGGCCACCGCCTGCGCCGGATCCACCACGCCCAGCCGGTCGCACAGGGCGCGCATGCGGCGCTCATACGCATCTTCGCTCAGGCCCAGTTCATGCACCTGCCGCCGCGGCACCGGTTGCCCGAGGGTCCAGAACAGCAGTTCCGCCTCCGCCTGCGGCAGGTCCAGTGCCTTCGCCAGACGCGCCACCAGGGCCGCCTCATCGCCCTCATGCAGCACCAGCAGCCAATGGCCTGGACCGATCACTTCCGGATCTGCCGGCATCAGGTAGAAGCTCAGCCGCTGCCGCAGATGGCCCGCCCGGGGCGCAACCGTCAGCCCTGCCGGCACGGCGCCCGCCCGGCGGCGCAGCGCCTCGCGATGCAGCCAGGCCAGCACCTCGGGCGGCAGGCGGGCATGGTCCGCCCAGGGCGCCGGGAAGTACTGCAGCATCAGCGCCCGCGCCTGCGGGGTCTGCCAGCTGCAGTGGCCGTCTCGCTCGCGCACCGTCATGCTGGCCACCGGCCGCAGCGGCTCGGCGGCCACCGGCCGAGCGATCGGATGGATGCGCCGCTCAATCAGGGCGAGCAGGTCGCTCAGACGAACGGGCTTGAGCAGGCAGTCGGTTGCGCCTGCTTCCATCAGCGCCCCGCCCTGCTGAGCATCCTGCCGGCGGCTCAAGGTGATCACGGGCACGCCGGCGCCGGCGAGTTCCCGCAGCAGTGCCACCGCCTCGGCCCAGGGCAGGCCGGGCAGCTCCATGTCCATCAGGATCAGGCGTGGGCGATGCACTGCGTCCGGCTGGGCCGCGGAAGCGGGCGCGGCATCCTGCAGCACGCGGCGGGCGGATGCGGCATCACCGGCACGGATCAGCTCATAGCCGCTCTCCTCCAGCACCTCGGCCAGCGGCTGGACGGACAGCGCCTGGACGATCAGCAGCCGCACAAGGGCGGAGGACTTCTCTTGGGACATCAGATCAGGCATATCTCTTCACCATACAAATCCCATGCCCGCTTCACAAGCGCCTTTGTTGCCGGAAGCGCGGATCGGACCTGCATCGGTCAAGAATGAACGCTGCGAAGGGAGGCCAACGGCTGCCGATGCGGTGATGAGCGACGGACGGTGCAGGATGCCAGGGCGCTAGAAGCGGAAGACGCCGGGCAAACGGCCTTGGTGCATGTGCATGTGCATGTGCATGTGCATGTGCAGGTGCATGTGCATGTGCAGGTGCAGCTGCGCGGTGCAGGTGCCCGGTGCGGGTGCGCGGTGCGGTGCTGGGCCGGAACGCGGGGACGGGGTACCGGCCGCATTTCAGCGGCATCCTTCTCGGCCGGCGACGCTGTGGCAGGCGCGAAGCGCTCGGAGGCCTTGGCGGCGCCTGGTTGCGCGACATAATCATCCGCCATGGATGAACAGCCCGGTTCGAATGATCCCTCCATGCCGCCGGGCACTGCCTCGGGCGGTCTGTCCGCCCCCCCCTCGACGACCGGGGCTACCGCCGCATCGATGACCGGGACTGCGACCGCAACCGGCCTTGGAACCAGCCCAGGGACCCCGGCAGGCAGCCCCCCGGGGGCCGCCGCACCGGCCGCCCCCTGGGAAGGCCCCGCACCGGATGCCGTGGCCTGGTTGCTGGTCAACTGGCACAACAAACACCCACTGGCCCGCCGCATTGGTGTGCAGGACGTTCACACCGTCGGCGCCGTCGCCCTGCCCTTTCTCGCGCAGCCGCTGCCCAAGGAACCCAGCCTGGAGCCCACACCGGCGGCCGGGGGCGGCGAAGGCGCGGCGGATGCGCCCGGCGCCAAACCCAGGCGGCGCTGGCCCTGGCAACGCAAGCAGGCGGCCACCGGCGGCCCGCGCCGCGCCTGGAGCGATGTCTTCATCCCCGGCCTGAAGCCGGACGCCGTTGCCGCCATGGCCCTGGACCACGGCTTCACCACCGCGCCGGAGGAACTGCCGCTGCGCCGCGTGGAGATCAACAACCGTGAACTGGAATCGGGCGGCGCGACCCAAAGCGGTGCCTGGCCGATGGAGCTGGTGCTGCTGAGCGCCGCCATCGATGCCGGGCCCGCCCGCACACGCGTGCTGGTCGGCCGACGGGATCAGGTGCTGGGCAAGCGGGCGCTGGATCCGAAGCGGCTCGGCATCGTTGCGGGCGTGGCGGTGCTGCTGATGGCGCTGCTCACCTGGCTGCTGTGGCCCCATGCGCCCAAGGAATCCGGCGACGCGGCGGCCTCGGCCGCGGCAGCTGCGTCGGCGGCGTCCGCAGCGGCGGCGGCATCCGGACCGGCCAGCGGCACCATGATCGCGCCGTCGGCATCGGCAGCCTCCGGGTCTGCAAGCGAGCTTGAATCCGGAGAGTCGGCGGCGGTGCCGGCTGAAGCCGCATCAGGCAGTGGTGGCGCAACCGGAGCGACCGGTGCGACGGGTGCTGCAGCAACCACCGGCGCGGCCAGTGCGGCGGCCTTGAGCCCGGCGACGGGGGCCCTCGCGGCCTCGGGCGCGGCCGCAGAAGCGTCCGCACCGGCGGGCGTGGCTTCCGGCGCAACGGCTGCCAGCGGCGCCGTGCCTGCGCCCTTGGCCAAGCCGCGCAGCAATGGGGGGCGGCCTTCCCTGCAATCCGGTGTGGAGCGATTGAAGGAAGAGGAAGCACAGAAGGCGGGTGGCAAACCGGCAGACCCGTCCGCGCCGTCTTCGAAGACCGCACCAGGGGCGGCACCAGCGACAGCACCCGGGACGGCACCCGGGACCTCCCCTGGGACGCCTCCCGGCAAGCCCGGCTCGGCCAAAGAGAGCGGCAGCGCGGACAGTAGCGGCAAGGAAGGCGCCGCCACGGGCCCGGGATCAAGCGCCGACGCCAAATCCGGCGCGGCGGCCCGCCCGAAGGATGAAGCCGAACAGCGCCTGGCGGTGGATGACGCGGGCCTGAGCAAGCTGATCACCCCTGGCGCCCCCGGCGCGAAACTGGTGGCGCTGGTGGCCTTGCCGCAGAAAACCAGGCCGGAAGCGGAGGCCCAGCTGGCCCGCATGCAGGAGATGGTCGGCGAGACCCTGCGCGGTGGGTCTCAGAAGCTCAACGGGGCGGTCTTCCAGACCAAGGAAGGCTGGCGGGCCGCGGTCTGGCCCTTCAGCAGCCGTGAAGAAGCGCAGCTCATCAACGCCACGCTGCTGGCCCGCGGCTTGCGGGCCCGCGCGGTCGATTTCTAGACCCGGATTACGAGCGGTAGTCCGCGTTGATCGTCACGTAGTCGTGGCTGAAATCGCAGGTCCAGACGGTGGTGCTGGCAGTGCCGCGGTTCAGGCCCACGCGCACGGTGATCTCGCTTTGCTTCATCACCCGCTGACCGTCTTCCTCACGGTACTCCGGACGACGACCACCGCGAGTCACCACATGCACGTCGTCCAGGTGCAGCTCGATCAGGCTTTGGTCCAGATCGTCGATGCCGGCATAACCGACCGCCGCCAGGATGCGGCCCAGGTTGGGGTCGCTCGCGAAGAAAGCGGTCTTGACCAGCGGTGAGTGCGCAATCGCATAGGCGGCCTTGCGGCATTCCTCTTCGGTCTTGCCGCCCTCCACCACCACCGAAATGAACTTGGTCGCCCCCTCGCCGTCGCGCACGATCGCCTGCGCCAGCTGCTGCGACACCGCCACCACCGCATCGCGCAGCAAGCGGCCTTCCTCGCTGGTCAGCGAGGTGATGGGTGCATGGCCGGCCTTGTGCGTTGCGATCAACACGAAGGAATCGTTGGTCGAGGTGTCGCCATCGATGGTGATGCGGTTGAAGGACAGGTCCGCCGCTTCACGAACCAGCGGCTGCAGCAGTTCCGGCGCGATGACCGCATCCGTCGCCACAAATCCCAGCATCGTGGCCATGTTCGGACGGATCATGCCGGCGCCCTTGGAGATGCCCGACAGCGTCACCGTCTTGCCGCCGATCACGATGGTGCGCGAGCAAGCCTTTGGCAGTGTGTCGGTGGTCATGATGCCGGCGGCGGCTTCGCCCCACTGGTTCTCACCCAGCGCGGCGATGGCGGCAGGCAGGCCTGCCACGATGCGATCCACCGGCAGGGTTTCCATGATCACGCCGGTGGAGAACGGCAGCACCTGCTGCGGCGACAGCTGCATCAGGCCGGCAAGCGCTTCGCAGGTCTGACGGGCACGGGCCAGGCCGTCAGCGCCGGTGCCGGCGTTTGCATTGCCGGTGTTGATCACCAGCGCGCGGATGTCGCTGCGCTGCGCCAGATGCTCCTGGCAGACCTGCACCGGTGCCGCGCAGAAGCGGTTGCGGGTGAAAACGCCCGCCACGCTCGCTCCGGCGTCCAGCGCCACCACCGTCAGGTCACGCCGGTTGGCCTTGCGGACCCCGGCCATCGTGACACCCAGCCGCACGCCAGGCACGGGCAGCAGGGATTGGGGATCGGGAGCGGTGAGGTTGACAGGCATGGCGGTGCTGCTCTGAAAAGAGAAAAAGCGGCCCCTGGCAGGGACCGGACGATCTTGGCGCGCATTGTAGGAGCGCCCTCGTGAAGCGAGGGCGGCAATGTGCGCGCCTGCGCCGGCGGCGCGTGCCATGACAAAGGCCTCGCAGTGCGAGGCCTTGAAAGGACGCGGAGCGGCTGGGCCGCAATGCCGTGGGATCCCGGGGGATCAGACCCGGCGACGGCGACGGGCCACCAGGCCCACGGCACCCAGTCCCGCCAGCAGCAGCGCAGCGCTCGCCGGCTCCGGCACTGCAGACGTCAGGACGTTGAAGGTGCCGGTGTAGCTCGCGCCGATGCCGCTGCCCACCGGCAGCGAGCCGCCCGCGTAGCCTTCCACCGTCAGCGTCACAGCGCCGCTCAGGCCGGCCTGCGCCAGATACCCGAGGCTGCTGCGGGTGCCGTCGCCCTGCAGGTCGGTCTGGATGGAGACCGGCACGCCGTTGAGCAGCACTTTGGTGAAGGTGATGAACTGGTCATCGCTGGCGCCAATCGTGATCAGGCCGACTTCCACCAGCGATGGGCCAGTGAGGTTCAGATGGAAGGTGTCGGTGAAGCTGCCCACTTCAAAGTGCTCGACCGGCTCGGCGCCGGTGTAGCTGCTGCCGTCAGTGCCGGTGATCAGCGCCACGTCCACCGACTTGGCCGCGGCGGGGGCGACCATGCTCAGGGCCAGCAGGCCGGCGCCGGCAGCGGCGATCAGGGAAGCAGTGAATCGTGTCATGGTGGGCAGTGTTGGGGTAAGAGTCGGCGCGGGGCACGGCGCGCAGCAGCAAAGGCGGCTGCGGTGGGCGTTGTAGCGGCGGCGGATGCGTGTCTGAATTGAGCTTGGACCGAGGTCGGATCGAGGTGAGATCGAGAGCGGATCGAAGGCGGGCGGCGGGCCGTCGCAACGGCCTCAGGCCGCGCGACGCCGACGGGACACGCCAACGCCGATCAAGCCGGCCACCGCCAGCGTCAGACTGGCCGGTTCCGGGACCTGCGTCACATTGAAGGTGCCGGAGTAACTCGCGTTGATCGGGGAGCCCGCCGCCAGGCCCGCTCCGGCATAGCCGTGCACGGTCAGCACCAGCGGCGTGCTCAGCAGCGTGTTGATGAAGCTGCCAGTCTCCACGCCGTCCGGGTTGGCGCCCAGCAGGCTTCTGTTGAAGCTGTAGGCCACACCGTTGAGGGTGGCGGACACGAAATCGATGTCCACCGCCTGGGTCGATCCGAGCGTCGTCAGGCTCGCATTGATCCGGGCCCAGCCGTCCACGCCGGTCAAGGTGAAGGTGTCGATGAACTCGCCAGCGACGGTGTGCACCGACTTGAAGGTGCCAGTCTGCGTCGTCCCCGTCTTGCTGGCCTGCAGCGCCACGGACTGGTCCGCCAGCACCGGAGCGGCCTGCGTGGCAACGCTGGTGATCAAGAGGGCGGCGAAGCTCAGACGGTGAAGAAGAGTCATGGGATGAACATCCGGAACACCCGCAGGGGACGGGTCTTGAGCGCACTGTATCGACCGGCGTTCAATGAGGCCTCCCCGTCTTGCGGGGGCTGAGGTGCGGCACTGGATGCACGTGTGACAAAACGCACGCGCAAGGACGGCATCCGCGCCGACGCCCTCTGCGTTTGATGCCCTGGCTGTGCGGCGCCAACAACAACGGCACCAAAGACAACGGCACCAAAGACAACGGCGCCCAAAGGCGCCGTTTCAGGGGAGCAGCCGTGTCCAGGGGACCCGGTCTGCATCAGTGCATCAGTGCATCACTGCATCCGATCAGGCCAGCTTGCCGTGGCACGCCTTGAACTTCTTGCCGCTGCCGCAGGGGCACGGATCGTTGCGGCCCACATGGCCCCACTCGGCCGGCACGGCCGCCGGGCCCGACGGTTCGGCTTCCTGGGAAATCGAGCCGTCTTCGTTGGGGTGGGTGTAGGTGACGTTGCTGACGTTCTCGGCGCGCTGCTCGATGGCATCGGCCGCGGCACTGGCTTCGGCCTCGCTCTGGATGCGGACCTTCAGCAGCACGCGGGTGACGTCGGTCTTCACCACATCCAGCAGCTGGGAGAACAGCTCGAAGGCTTCGCGCTTGTATTCCTGCTTCGGGTTCTTCTGCGCATAACCACGCAGATGGATGCCCTGACGCAGGTAGTCGAGCGCGGCCAGATGTTCGCGCCAGTGCTGGTCGATGCTCTGCAGCAGCACCATGCGCATGAACGGCGTGAACTGCTCCAGGCCGACGCGGTCCAGCTTGTCCTGGAACGAGGCGTCGCCGGCTTCGATGACCTTCTTGAGGATGTCTTCGTCGGTCAGCGTCTCGCTCTTGTCCAGCAGCGCCACCAGGGGCACGTCCAGCAGCCAGTCTTCACGCAGCACGCGCTCCAGCGCCGGCAGGTCCCACTGCTCTTCCAGGCTCTCTTCCGGGACGAAGCCACGGACGATGTCGGTCAGCGTGCCGTGACGCAGATGGGCGATCTGGGCCAGCAGGTCTTCCGATTCCAGGATCTCGTTGCGCTGCTGGTAGATGACCTTGCGCTGATCGTTGGAGACGTCGTCGTATTCCAGCAGCTGCTTGCGGATGTCGAAGTTGCGGGCCTCGACCTTGCGCTGCGCGCTTTCGATGGAGCGGGTGACGATGCCGGCTTCGATCGCCTCACCTTCGGGCATCTTCAGACGGTCCATGATGGCCCGCACGCGGTCGCCCGCGAAGATGCGCATCAGCTGGTCGTCCAGCGACAGGTAAAAGCGCGAGGAACCCGGGTCACCCTGACGGCCGGAACGGCCGCGCAGCTGGTTGTCAATGCGGCGGCTTTCGTGGCGCTCGGTCGAGACGACGCGCAGACCACCGGCCGCCTTCACCTGCTCATGCAGCTGCTTCCACTCCTCCTTGAGGGTGGCGATGCGGGCGTGCTTGTCGGCTTCGGAGAGCGTCTCGTCGGCTTCCACCGCAGAGACTTCCTTCTCGATGCTGCCGCCCAGCACGATGTCGGTACCGCGGCCCGCCATGTTGGTGGCGATGGTGATCACGCCCGGCCGGCCGGCCTGGGCAATGATGTCCGCTTCACGGGCGTGCTGCTTGGCGTTCAGCACCTGGTGCGGCAGGCCGACCGCATTGAGCATGTCGGCAATCTTCTCGGAGTTGGCCACCGACGTGGTGCCCACCAGCACCGGCTGTCCGCGCTTGTGGCAGTCGCGGATGTCCTCGATGACGGCGTTGTACTTCTCGTTGTCGGTCTTGTAGACCAGGTCCAGCTCGTCGCGGCGCACCGTCGGACGGTTGGGCGGGATCACCACGGTTTCCAGACCGTAGATTTCCTGGAATTCGTAGGCTTCCGTGTCGGCTGTACCGGTCATGCCGCCCAGCTTGCCGTACATGCGGAAGTAGTTCTGGAAGGTGACCGACGCCAGCGTCTGGTTCTCGGCCTGGATCTGCACGCCTTCCTTGGCTTCCACGGCCTGGTGCAGACCATCGCTCCAGCGGCGGCCGGTCATCAGGCGGCCGGTGAATTCGTCCACGATGATGACTTCACCGTTCTGCACCACATAGTGCTGGTCGCGGTGATAGATGTGGTGGGCCCGCAGCGATGCATACAGGTGATGCATCAGCGTGATGTTGGCGGCGTCATACAAGCTGGCGCCTTCGGCCAGCAGACCGGCTTGGCCCAGCAGACGCTCGGCATTTTCGTGACCGTCTTCGGTCAGGTAGATCTGGTGGGACTTCTCGTCCACCGTGAAGTCGCCCGGGTCGATGACGCCCTCGCCGGTGCGCGGGTCCATCTCGCCAATCTGACGCTTGAGCTTGGGGGCCACCTGGTTGATGGCGTGGTACATCGCCGTGTGATCTTCGGCCTGGCCGGAGATGATCAGCGGCGTGCGGGCCTCGTCGATCAGGATCGAGTCCACCTCGTCGATGATGGCGTAGTGCAGGCCGCGCTGAACGCGGTCCTGCAGCTCGTAGACCATGTTGTCGCGCAGATGGTCGAAGCCGTATTCGTTGTTGGTGCCGTAGGTGATGTCGGCGGCGTAGGCGGCCTGCTTTTGCTCCCGGGGGGCATGCGGCAGGTTGATGCCGACGCTCAGGCCCAGGAAGGTGTACAGGCGCCCCATCCACTCCGCGTCACGACGGGCGAGGTAATCGTTCACCGTCACCACATGCACGCCCTTGCCAGCCAGTGCATTGAGGTAGACGGGCAGCGTCGCCATCAGCGTCTTGCCTTCACCGGTGCGCATTTCGGCGATCTTGCCGGCGTTGAGCACCATGCCGCCAATCAGCTGCACATCGAAGTGACGCATCTTCAGGACGCGCTTGCTGCCCTCCCGGCACACGGCGAAGGCTTCGGGCAGCAGGTCGTCGACCAATGCGCCGTCAGCGATCCGCTTCTTGAACTCTTCGGTCTTCCCGCGCAATTGCTCGTCGCTCAGACCTTCGTACTGGGGCTCCAGCGCGTTGATCTGCTGGACGACCTTGCGATAGGTCTTGAGCAGCCGCTCATTGCGGCTGCCAAAAATCTGGGTCAAAAGCTTGGGCAACATGAAGCTGGTGGTGTTCTTGTCGTGGATACACGGGATGCCGTCAGGTGAGGGTCCGGCGGGGCTTTGCAAGCCCTGTCGTCAACGGGCGTCAACGATCGGGGGCAAACCCTCACTGGTCTCCTCGCCTGGACAGCGGCAGCAGGGCACACGCCCAGCAGCATCCACGCGTAGAAAAACCGGCGGAGTTTAGCACCCGGGGCTCCTGGCATCCCTCGGCCCTGGCGCGCCCGGGCGGAGCACTCCCGTACACTTCGGGGCATGACGACGCGTTACCTGCCGCCCCGCACACGACCGGAGGCGCCGGATCCCATGGATTTCGGCCAGGCCTTGTCGCGTCACGGCACGCTGGCCCAGCTGGGGCAGCGTCTCCAGGCGTCACAGCATCATCTGGCGGTCATCAGCGTGGCGCTGCCGGGACCGATGCGGCAGTTCGTTCAGGCCGGAACGCTGGATGAAAACGGCTGGACCGTCGTGGCACACAACGCAGCGATTGCTACAAAGCTGAGACATATGCAGCCGGTTCTGCTGCGTTTGTTGCAGGAGCAGGGACTGCTGCAGCAGGGCGAACTGCGGATCAAGGTACGTCAATCCTGACGGAGCCGCGGTCGTCGGCCCCGATCGCCCATCATCGGACGATCAGCGATCAGCGATCAGCGATCAGCGATCAGCGATCAGCGATCAGCGATCAGCGATCAGCGATCAGCGATCAGCAACTAGCGGCTGGCAATCATCAGTCGCCCAATATGGATTGCCGACGCTCCCTCACCGATAGGCGTAGAACAGCGCCGCGAAGAAGTGGCAGACACTGCCGCCCAGCACAAACAGGTGCCAGACGAAGTGGGCGTAGCGCAGCTTGTTGTCGAACAGGAAGACTATGGCGCCCAGCGTATAGCTCAGGCCGCCAGCCACCAGCAGGGCGAGACCTGGGCCTGCGGTGCGCTCGATCAATGGGCCGAGGGCGAACACCACCACCCAGCCCATGGCCAGGTACAGCGCGGTGGACACCAACGGGTGGCGCAGCCGGTTGAGCAACTTGATGGTGACGCCAAACGCGGCGGCGGCCCAGACGGCAATCAGCAGTGTGACGCCGGGGCCCTGATGCAGCACGCCGAGGGTGAACGGGGTGTAGCTTCCGGCGATGAAGACGTAGATGGCGGCGTGGTCCAGACGCATGAGCCACGCCTTGATGCGCCCCTGCGCCAGCGAGGCCGGCAGCGCGTGATAGAGCGTCGAGATGCCGTAGAGCAGGATGCCGGTGCAGGCAAACACCGCGGCTGCGACCACATCCGCCGTGCCGCCATGGTTCAGGGCGCGGTTGACCAGGATGGGCAAGGCAGCGATGGCCAGCAGCGCGCCCAGCCCGTGGCTGATGGCATTGGCGATTTCTTCGCCCAGCGTCTGGGGGCGGTCGGCAGGGAGCGTCGCGGGAGAGGACATGAGGGCGGGCGTGGCTGCGGTGGATCGGTGATGCGTGCGGACGGGACGGCCGCGCATGGACAGGGCAAGGATGCCACCGATTCTCAGCGAGTGCAGAGGGTCAGGCATTGACGAGGGGCAAAGCAGCGAACCGCAGGCAGGTCGGCGTCATTGCAGGGGTTGAAGAACGCCACCTCAAGCGTCGAAACAGAATCCGGCGAACAACGCCAAGTCCTTGCCTAGATTGAAAAAATGGGAGAAATTCGCAATTCGCGAATAGCGCCGGATGAGCAAAAAAAAACGGGACCCCGCTTCACGCAGGGTCCCGTTCACTTTTTGGTGCCGGCTATCGGATTCGAACTGATGACCTACCGCTTACAAGGCGGTTGCTCTACCAACTGAGCTAAGCCGGCACACGAAAACTGATGTCATCCGCACCGAAGCGCGAATGACGTGGGCCGCATTCTAGACGCAGTCCAGACCGCCGCCAGACAAGTGGCCGCTTATTTCAACCGTTTTATTTCACCCGCTTCAGGGCCGGCCGGCCCCCCGACGGACCACCGCTCGGATCGTCCTCGCCGTCACCGGAGGGAACAGCGGTCGGGGCCGACGGCGCTTCAGGCTTGCCACCCGCCGTCTCACCGTCCGCCTCGGTCGCGAGGCGCAGACCCCGCGGCGCAGGCGATGCAGCCACCGCCGCAGGTGCCGGCGCCGCTGCACGCGGCGCTGCCGCCGCCTCATCGGCCGACGGCGGCGGGAAGGCCATGCCTTGCCCGTTTTCACGGGCATAGATGGCCACCACATGATCCACAGGCACCATGATCTCGCGCGCCACGCCGCCGAAACGCGCCTTGAACTGGATCAACTCGTTGCCGAGGTCCAGATTGCTGGTCGCTTCGAAACCGACGTTGAGCACGATCTCATTGTTGCTCACGTACTCCAGCGGCACCTGCACCGTCCGGTCCACGTGAACCGCGATGTAGGGCGTGAAACCGTTGTCAGTACACCATTCGTGCAGGGCGCGGATCAAATAAGGCCGCGTCGAGCTGGCAGCGGTGCCGCTGCCATCCTTGCTGTCGTCCATGCGTGCCAGTGTATTACTTGCGCATCACCTTCTCGGACGGCGTCAGCGCCTCGATGTAGGCCGGACGCGAGAAGATGCGTTCAGCGTACTTCAGCAGCGGCAGGGCATTCTTCGACATGTCGATGCCGTAGTAGTCCAGACGCCACAGCAGCGGGGCAATCGCCACGTCCAGCATGCTGAAGTCGTCTCCCAGCATGTACTTGTTCTTCAGGAAGATCGGCGCCAGCTGGGTCAGACGGTCACGGATCTGCGCGCGTGCCTTTTCCAGCTGCTTTTCAGTCGGCTTGACCGGCTGGCCGCGGTTTTCCAGGATGTTGACGTTGGCGAACAGTTCCTTTTCGAAGTTGAACAGGAACAGGCGCACACGGGCGCGGGCCACCGGGTCCCCGGGCATCAGCTGGGGATGGGGGAAGCGCTCGTCGATGTACTCGTTGATGATGTGCGATTCGTACAGGATGAGGTCGCGTTCCACCAGGATGGGCACCTCGTTGTACGGGTTCATCAGCGCGATGTCTTCGGGCTTGGCGAACAGGTCAACGTCCCGGATCTCGAAGTCCATGCCCTTCTCGAACAACACGAAACGGCAACGGTGCGAATAAGGGCAAGTCGTTCCGGAATAAAGCACCATCATGGCAGTGGACTCCTGATCGAAGCCTCTCGGCTTCCTCGATTTCTAACCAAACAAAAGGCAAACGCAGTGGAGCCTTTCGGCACCCACTGCGCGGGAGGATCCAGCCAGGGCTGGATCATCGACTTACTTGACGTCCTTCCAGAAGGAGGCGTTCAAGCGCCACGCGAATACGGTAAACACCAGCAGGAACAACACCACCACGACGCCGAGACGGAATCGGGTTCCCTGAGCCGGTTCGCCCATCCATTGCAGATAGGCCACCAGATCGGCGACCGAATCGTCAAATTGCTGCGGCGACATCGTCCCGGGGGTCACCTGCTCGAAACCGGCGAAAACATGCGTGACCTTGCTGGGGTCATGCGGATCTGGCCGTTCCTCGAACTTGGCGGTGCGGACACCCTGGAGCTCCCACAGCACATGCGGCATCGCAACGCTGGGGAACACGAGATTATTCCATCCCGTGGCCTTGGTATCGTCCCGGTAGTATTTTCGCAGATACGTGTAGAGGTAGTCGGCCCCCGAACCTTTGCTGCCATCCGCCCGTGAACGGGCGATGACCGAGAGGTCAGGAGGGGCGGCGCCGAACCAGGCCTTGGCCTGCTTCGGGTCGATCGAGGCCTTCATGGTCTCGCCCACCTTGTCCCCGGCAAACAACAGATTGTTCTTGATCTGCTCGTCGGTGAGCTGCAGGTCCTTCAGCCGGTTGTACCGCATGTACGCGGCAGAGTGGCAATTCAGGCAATAGTTCACGAACATCTTCGCCCCACGCTGCAGGGCGGCGACATCGTTCATTTTGGAAACCGGGAAGTGATCCCAGGCCGGCCCGGCTTCGTTGGCCTGGGCGGCCGGGGTGAGGCCCGCGCCCAGAGCCAGAGACGTCACCAGCAAAGCGATGAGTTTTTTCATTCGTCGACTCCGTGGTGCTCAGTGCGGATGGAAGGTGACACGGTCCGGCACCGGTTTGAATGTGCCCATGCGCGACCACCACGGCATCAGCAGGAAGAAGCCGAAGTAGAACAAGGTGCCCGCCTGGGACATCAAGGTGAAGGCGTCATTGGGCAACTGGATGCCCAGGTAGCCCAGCATCAGGAATACCAGCACGAAGACGATGTACATCCACAGGTGCCAGCCCGGACGGTAGCGGATCGACTTGACCGGGCTGTGGTCCAGCCAGGGCAGGAAGAACAGGATGATCACGGCGCCGCCCATGACCAGCACGCCCCAGAACTTGGCGTCCAGCATCAGCAGCAGCGCAATACCCAAGACACCCGCGACCAGCACCGCCCCCTTGGCCATGGCCGACATGCGGCCCTTGATCAGCGTCATGAACACGCTCAAGGCCACCACCACACACAGCACCTTCACCATCACATCGGTGGTGGCGCGCAGCATGGAATAGAACGGCGTGAAGTACCACACCGGGGCAATGTGAGGCGGCGTCTTCAGCGGGTCAGCCGGAATGAAGTTGTTGTATTCCAGGAAGTAGCCACCGAACTCGGGCGCGAAGAACACGATCGCGGAGAAGGCCATCAGGAAGAGGCCGGCCGCAAAGATGTCGTGCACCGTGTAGTACGGGTGGAAGGGGACGCCGTCCAGCGGGATGCCGTTGGCATCTTTCTTGGCCTTGATCTCCACGCCGTCCGGGTTGTTGGACCCCACTTCATGCAGCGCAATGATGTGCGCCACCACCAGGCCGATCAGCACCAGCGGCACCGCGATGACGTGGAAGCTGAAGAAGCGGTTCAAGGTGGCGTCACCGACCACGTAGTCGCCGCGGATCATCAGCGCCAGGTCCGGACCGATGACCGGCACGGCGGCGAACAGGTTCACGATCACCTGCGCGCCCCAGTACGACATCTGGCCCCACGGCAGCAGATAGCCCATGAAGGCCTCGGCCATCAGGCACAGGAAGATGGCGCAGCCGAAGATCCACACCAGCTCCCGCGGCTTGCGGTAGGAGCCGTAGATCAGCCCCCGGAACATGTGCAGATAGACCACCACGAAGAACGCGGAAGCGCCGGTGGAATGCATGTAGCGGACCAGCCATCCCCAAGGGACGTCCCGCATGATGTATTCCACCGATGCAAAGGCCAGCGATGCATCCGGTTTGTAGTGCATCACCAGGAAGATGCCGGTGGTGATCTGAATGACCAGGACCAGCAGGGCCAGAGACCCGAAGATGTACCACCAGTTGAAGTTTTTCGGAGCGTAGTACTCCGACATGTGCTCCTTGAAGAGCTGGGTCGCGGGGAACCGGTTGTCTACCCACGTCATGAACCGGACGCCTGCAGGGGCGCCGGCGGGTGCTTCCTTGAATTCAGCCATGTCGTCTGCCTCGGGTCCGGGTTAAGCCTTCTTGTCTTCACCGATCAACAGCTTGGTGTCTGACAGATACATGTGGGGCGGCACCTCGAGGTTGTCGGGGGCCGGCTTGTTCTTGAAGACACGGCCAGCCATGTCGAAGGTCGAGCCATGGCACGGGCAGAGGAAACCCCCATGCCAGTTGTCTGGAAGCGACGGCTGCGGGCCGGGCTGGAACTTGTCGCTCGGCGAGCAGCCCAGGTGCGAGCAGATGCCCACCACCACCAGGTACTCGGGCTTGATCGAGCGCCATTCGTTCTTGGCGTAGTCGGGCATGGGAAAGGCCTTGCGGTCCGACTTCGGGTCGGCCAGCTCCGGGTCATTGCCCGGCAGTGCCTTGAGCTGGTCTGGCGTACGGCGAACGATCCAGACAGGCTTGCCCCGCCATTCGACGGTCAGCTTTTCTCCAGGGGCCAGTCCCCCGACATCGACTTCAACGGCAGCACCGGCTGCCTTGGCGCGTTCGGACGGGGCGAAGGTGCTGACGAATGGGACCGCTGTCGCGACACCGCCCACTGCTCCCGCGCAACCGGTGGCGATGATCCAGGTGCGCTTGCCTTTGTCCACTTGTTGGCTACTCATGAGGGTCCTTAACTGGAACTTCTGATAGGGGGCAACCAAAGATTCTAGGCATGAAAAATCACCTTGACTCTAAGGCGCTCTACCGATGTGCATGCGCGCACCAAGTTGACATTTGTCGTGGCGAGAACGCCGTTAGGATGCTTAGCTCGCGGCGCAGACCGCAGCCATTCGAAGGTCAACGGAGCACGAACATGGGATTTCTCACTGAGTTTCGCGAATTCGCCGTCAAGGGGAACGTCATGGACCTGGCGGTGGGCGTGATCATCGGCGGCGCCTTTGGCAAGATCGTCGATTCAGTGGTCAAGGACCTGATCATGCCGCTGGTGGGCAAGGTCGTCGGCGGACTGGACTTCAGCAACTACTTCATCGTTCTGGGCAGCCCACCGGCCAACTACACCGGCCCGATGACCCATGAAGCACTGACCAAGGCCGGGGTGCCCCTCTTTGCTTATGGCAGCTTCTTGACCGTGCTGCTGAACTTCATCATCCTGGCCTTCATCATCTTTCTCATGATCAAGCAGGTGAATCGCCTCAAACGTGCACCCGCGGAAACCCCTACGGCGCCCGCAGCGCCCGCTCCGGAACCCGCCGATGTCCAGCTGCTGCGCGAGATTCGCGACGCGCTCATTCGTGACAAAGCGTAAAGCCGTCTAGAAACGTCACCTTTTGCGCAACGTCCGTGCGTGACCCGCCCGATCGGGGGGCTTGCATGGACGATACTGCATGCTGTGGTGAAGTCACCACAATGCGTGCCAGATGCATTCATGAACCGTCTCAATCCCCACCTCGACGCGGCCTTGCAGCGCGTGCGCTCCGCGGTGGAACAAGCCGCAGAGCGCGGCGCCGAAGGCTTGGGCCTCGCCGCCCTGTCCGCTGGACAGGCCAAGCGGCGCGATGCCCTGTTGTCGGCGCAATTCATCTTCCGCAAGCAGCAGGCCCTGTTCTCCCAGCGGTTTGACCAGTCCATGCGCCGTCAGGCGGAGGACACGAGCGCGCCTGCCCCCGGCCAACACAAGAACACCCAGTGGGACGAGCTGTCCCTGATGGATGACGACCAGGTCAATGCCCTGGTCGCGGCGGACCGCATCGGTCTGGCCATCGGCCATCAGAGCGAGTGGGAACTGCGCGAGGTCGATGGCTACATCGGCGGCATCCCTGGCATGAACGGCAAGGAAGACCGCCATCCGCTGCGGCCGCAGAACATTGCGCAGGCGCTGATCGACGGGGTCTACGCCGCCACCGATGACAGCGACACCCGCCAGATCCTGATCGACGAACTGACCCGCGCCCTGGCCCAGGAGATGAAGGCCTGTTATGCGGACATCGCCAGCCTGTTCCGCAGCCGCGGCCTGCGTCCGCAGGACCTGAAGGTCCGCGGCGGGGACAACTCCCGCGGCCAGTCGCTGCGCGGCGGCATGGGCCCCGGAGGCGCTCCCAGCGGCCACGGCCCGCTCGGTACCGACAGCCGCTACGCCACCCAACCCGGCGCGCTGAACAGTCTCAGTGGCCAGGGCTTCCCCACTCGCGCGGGCGGCCTGCATGGCATGGCGCCGGGCGGTCTGCCCGGGGGTGTCCCCGGTGGCATGGGGGTGCCGCACAGCGGGCACGGCGCCTTCCACGCCGGTTATCCGGTGGTGGGCACCGTCGATCCGCACCTGATGGACCTGCTGCGCCGCCTGGCGCAGACGCCGGTACCCGCCTTCAGTGGCGGCATGGGCGGCATGAATGGTCTGTCCAGCAGCGGCATGCCGCTCTCCCCGGGTCTGGGCACGCCCAGCCAGTGGCAGCACTGGGAAGGCGACACCGTCGGTGCCGGCAGTCCGATGCTGGAAGGCACGCCGATCATGCTGCCGCCCAACCTCATCCACATGCACCGGGATGAGCTGCGTCAGGCGGCCACCGGGTCGCTGGACCACATGGTCATCGATGTGGTGGCCGGGCTGTTCGATCAGATCCTCTCCGACCCCAAGCTGCCCCCGCAGATGTCGCAGCAGATTGCCCGGCTACAGTTGCCGGTGCTGCGTGCGGCGCTGGGGGACCGCAGCTTCTTCTCGTCGCGGCGCCATCCGGTGCGCCGACTGGTCAACCGCATCGCCTCGCTGGCGATGGCCTACGAGAATTTCAACGAGGACCCGGGCAAGAGTTTCCTGGCGCTGGTGCGCGAGCTCATTCAGGACATCGTCAGCGGCGACTTCGACCGCATGGACCTGTATGACGCCAAGCTGAACCAGCTGGAACAGTTCATCGCGGAGCAGACCGCCGAGGCGCTGAAGGCGCAGGGCGATGCGGCCGGTCTGGTGGAGCGCAAGGAAACCGAATTGCGGCTGCAGCAGCGCTACATGCAGCAGTTGCAGCAGGCGATGGCCAATGTGGACATGCGCGACTTCCTGCGCGAGTTCCTCACCCAGACCTGGAGCCAGGTGCTGGTGCATGCCTCACGCCATCCGGATCTGGACGCCGGTCTCGTGGAGCGGCTGCGCAACATGGGCCGCGACCTGGTGTTGTCGGTGCAGCCCAAGACCTCACCGCAGCAGCGTCAGGCCTTCCTGGCCTCCCTGCCGGTGCTGATGCGCACCCTCAACGACGGCCTGGACCTCGTCCGCTGGCCGGAGTCCGAACGCAAGAAGTTCTTTGCCGAGCTGCTGCCGGCCCATGCCGACTCCCTCAAGGGACAGGCCTTGAGCCCGCTGGAGTACAACCTGCTGGCCAAGCAGCTGGAAACCGTCTTCGGCATTGCACCGCCGCGGGAGCAGGATCTGCCGGCCCACACGCCGCTGGACCTGGACCTCACCGAGCGGCTCACCGACGAAGAAGCCAACCGCCTGGGCCTGGTGGACGACCAGCAGGTCGATTGGGACGGCCATCTGGACATCGACCTGAGCGGCGATGAGCAGGGCCCGCTGATGGCCGTGGACATCAGCATCGACGGTCTGCCGGCGGCGGAAGAAGCGCCGGAGCCGACCGGCGGGGTGCTGCTGCTGGAGCATCTGCAGCTGGGCTTTGCCTACCAGATGAACCGCGACAACAAGTGGATCAAGGTGCGCCTGGCCCACATCAGCGGCGGCCGCAGCTTCTTCATCTTCACCCATGGCGATCGCCATCAGGGTACGCTGACGATGACTTCGCGGATGCTGCACAAAATGTGCGTGGGTGGCCGTCTGCGCGCCTTCGAAAGCGCCTATCTGCTGGAGCGGGCCACCGCGCGTGCGCGCAAGCAGCTCGCGGCACTGAGCGCGAGCGTCAAGGCACAGGCGCCGACGGCCAAGCCGAGCGTTTGATGCTACGCGCCGGCGCTGCTTAACTGCCGCGCCATCCGGATCGCCGCCCGCATGCTGGATGGGTCCGCCCGGCCGGTGCCGGCGATGTCGAACGCCGTGCCGTGATCCGGGCTGGTCCGCACCAGCGGCAGCCCCAGCGTCACATTGACGCCGTCTTCGACGCCCAGGTATTTGACCGGGATCAGCCCCTGGTCGTGGGTCATGGCCACCACCGCGTCGAACTCGCCGGGATGCTGCGGCGGCGCGTGACGAGCGCGCATGAAGATCGTGTCCGGCGCGAAGGGTCCGGTGGCTCGGATGCCCAGCGACTGCGCCTGCGCAATGGCCGGTGCGATGTGCTGGATCTCCTCATCGCCGAAGAGACCGCCCTCCCCTGCATGCGGATTCAGGCCCGCCACGGCGATGCGCGGCGCGGCGATGCCGGCGCGCTTGAGCGCCGCATCGGTGATGCGCAGGGTCTGCAGCACCTGCCCCGCGGTGATCAGGTCCACCGCCTTGCGCAGCGCCACGTGGATGGTGACCAGCACCACCCGCAACTGGTCGTTGGCCAGCATCATGCGGACCGGGGGCAACTGGCCCTGTGCGTCGGCGCAGAGGGCCTGCAGCATTTCGGTATGGCCCGGGTAGGACACCCCCGCCGCATGCAGCGCTTCCTTGTGGATCGGCGCCGTCACCAGCGCGCGGGACCGTCCGGCCTGCTGCTCCGCCACCGCCGCTTCGATGCAGCGCGCCGCGGCCAGGCCGGCCACGCCGCTGATCCGTCCGATCGGCTGGTCCAGCAGCGACGCGGCTGCACCCGCCAGCAACCCGGGCGGCTGCCACACCGGCAGGCAGTCCGGCGGCGGCACTTCCGGGGCGGTCTCCAGCTGCACCACCGGCAGCGTCAGCCCCAGTATCTGCACCGCACGACGCAGCACCGCCACATCGCCCACCAGCCGCAGATCGGCGCCGCGGTCCGCCGCCCAGGCGGCCACCGCCACCTCCGGACCAATGCCGCAGGCATCCCCCATCGTGATCAACAGTGGCGCGGTCATGCGGGATTCGGGATGTCGATGAATTGATAGTCCAGGCCCAGGGCCTGTGCGACGTGGCGCCCCAGGGCCTGCACCCCATAACGCTCGGTCGCATGGTGGCCGGCAGCGATGAAGGCGACGCCGGTCTCCGCCGCATAGTGGGCCTGCGGCTCGGAGATCTCGCCGGTGATGAACACGTCGGCGCCCGCGGCGATGGCCGCTTCGAAGTAGCCTTGCGCCCCACCCGTGCACCAGGCGACCCGGCGCAGCGGACGTCCATCCCCCACCGCCTGCACCGTGGCGCGGCCCAGACGCTCTTCCAGGTGATGGGTCAGCGACGGCAGGTCGGCGAAGGAGGCCGGCAGCTCACCGATCGATCCGAGGTCCTGCTCCCCGAATCGACCGTCCGCCTGCCAGCCCAGATGCAACGCCAGTTGCGCGTTGTTTCCCAACTCGGGATGCGCATCCAGCGGCAAGTGGTAGGCAAACAGATTGATGTCATGCGACAACAGACGGGACAGCCGCTGCTTCATCCAGCCGACAACCTGGCCATCCTGTCCGCGCCAGAACAGCCCGTGGTGAACCAGAATGGCGTCCGCGCGGGCCTCGATGGCCGCATCGATCAGCGCCAGACTGGCCGTGACCCCACAAATCAGGCGTCCGATCTGCTCACGTCCCTCGACCTGCAGACCGTTCGGCCCATAATCCTTGAAGCGCGAGGGCTCCAGTGTGGCGGCGAGCAGCCGCTCCAGTTCCGTGCGATGTGCCATGACAGGGTCTCAATTGCGTCAAACCTGGCTGATTTTCTCCCAGGCCACCACGGTGGCGCTGGCCGGTGTCTTTGTGGTGGCCTCGCTGAAGCCGGAATGGCTGCATCAGGGGCCGTCCGTCCTGGCCACGCTGCCGACGGCCGTGGGCGCCCCGCCGCGGGCCGCCGTGCAATTCAGCTATGCGGCGGCGGCGCAGGCGGCGTCGCCCGCGGTGGTGGCGGTGCTGGCCAACAAGCCGGCCCTCACCCAGCGTGAGATCGACGCCGACCCCTGGCTGCGCTTCCACTTCGGACGGCGTATTCCGCAGCGGCAACAGACGGGCCTGGGCTCCGGCGTCATCGTCTCGCCCGAGGGTTATGTGCTGACCAACAACCATGTGGTGTCGGGCGCCACCGAAATCCGGGTGCAGTTGCCCGATGGTCGCGAGGCCGCGGCCCGGCTGGTGGGAACGGATCCGGAGACCGACCTGGCTGTGCTGCGCATCGAGCTGGCGGCGCCGCTGCCGGTCATCCATCCCGGCCGTGCGGAAGACCTGCAGGTGGGCGATGTGGTGCTGGCGATCGGCAACCCGTTCAATGTGGGACAGACGGTGACCTCGGGCATCGTGAGCGCGCTGGGCCGCTCGCAGCTGGGGCTGAGCACCTTCGAGAATTTCATCCAGACCGATGCGGCCATCAACCCCGGCAACTCCGGCGGCGCACTGGTGGACGCGCAGGGCCGGCTGGTGGGGATCAACACGGCCATCTATTCCCGCACCGGCGGTGGCAGCCTGGGCATCGGCTTTGCGATTCCGGTGGATTCGGCCTATCAGGTGCTGGAAGCACTGATCAAGGACGGCAAGGTCAGCCGCGGATGGATCGGGGTGATCACCGGCGAGGTGAATCCAGAAGTGGTGGAGATGATGAAGCTCTCCATCCAGCAGGGCGTGCTGGTGAAGGAAGTCTTCAAGGCCAGTCCGGCCGCCAAGGCAGGCGTCGAAGCCGGTGATGTGGTGACCGAGGTGAACGGCCACGCGGTACGGTCACCCCGAGAGCTGATCAATGTGGTGGCCGCGCTCAAGCCGGAGAGTCAGGTGCAGGTCCAGGTGCAGCGTGGCAAGCAGAGCCTGAGTCTGCAGTTGCAGGTCGGCCTGCGCAAGCCGCTGACGGACGAAGGCACACCGGAAGAATGACGCGCAGCTGCTGGCAAGGCAGCAGACCGCAGCACGCAGCACGCAGCACGCAGCACGCAAAAGGCCATGCACCTCTCGGGCATGGCCTTTTGTTTTGGATGTCGAGCCGCCAGGACGCCGGCTCGCCGTACCGTTGTCAGCTTTCCGTCGATCCTGCAGCGTCCGTGTCCGGTGCCTTGCTGTAGCGGGCGAACGCATTTGATGCCCAGATGCCCACCTCATAGAGGATGCACATCGGAATGGCCAGCGCCAGCTGCGAGACGATGTCGGGCGGCGTGATCACGGCAGCCACCACGAAGGCGATCACGATGAAATAACCCCGGAATTCCTTCAACTGCGCCACCGTCACCAGCCCCATGCGGGCCAGCACCACCACCACCACCGGCACCTCGAAGGCGGCGCCGAAGGCGATGAACATGTTCATCACAAAGCCGAGATAGGCCTCGATGTCCGGCGCTGCCGTGATGCTCTTGGGGGCGAAGCTCTGGATGAAGGTGAACACCTTCGCAAACACCACGAAGTAGCAGAAGGCCACGCCAGCAAAAAACAGCAGCGTGCTGGAGACCACCAGCGGCAGCACCAGCTTCTTCTCGTGGGAATACAGGCCGGGCGCCACAAACGCCCAGACCTGGTAGAGGACCACCGGCAGGGCGACCAGGAAGGCCGCCAGCAGCGTGATCTTCAGCGGCACCAGGAACGGGGACAGCACGTTGGTGGCGATCATCGAGCTGCCCTGCGGCAGATGCGACACCAGCGGCACCGCAAGCAGATCGAACAGACCGCCGGGGCCGGGATACAGGCACAGCACCCCAAAAGCCAGGCCAACGGCCAGCAAGGCGCGAATCAACCGGTCGCGCAGCTCCATGAGGTGGGAGACAAAGGGCTGCTCGGTACCGGCCAGTTCGTCTTTGGAGGCGTCGTCGTGGGGGCTGCTCATGAAGCTCGGCGTGGGGGACGAAAGCGCGCCACTCGGGCCGCGCCGGATTGGGTGTGCCTGCGCACCCCTTGCCGCTGCTTGTACCAGAGCGGCGTGGCGCCGCGTTTGAGGCGCCAGTTCTTGCCAGGATGGCTGTAGGCCGGCGGGGGCACGGACGCGGCCATGGCGGCTTCGCTCGAGCCGCCTTCCACCGACAGGTCGGACCAGGTGGAATGGATGGCCTGATGGGCCGAGTCCATTTCCTGGCGGACGGTGGTTTCCACGTCGTTCACCGCCGTCTGGAACTGGGTCTTCATCTTCTGAAGTTCTTCCAGTTCGATCGAGCGGTTGACCTCGGCCTTCACGTCGGACACATAGCGCTGCGCCTTGCCCAGCAGGTGGCCCACGGTCCGCGCGACCCGGGGCAGACGCTCCGGGCCCAGCACGACCAGCGCCACACCGCCGATCAGGATCAGCTTGTCAAAGCCGAAATCGATCATGCGGACGCTCAGCTGCGGGTCTTGGCGTCAACGTCCACCGTGTTGGGATCGGCGGCCTTGTTGGCGTTGGCCACTTGCTGGGGAGGCGCATCGCTGCCGCCGTCCTTCATGCCGTCCTTGAAACCCTTGACGGCCGCGCCCAGGTCGCCGCCCACATTGCGCAGCTTCTTGGTGCCAAACACCGCGATCACGACCACCAACACGATCAGCCAGTGCCAGATGCTCATACTACCCATGACATTCTCCAGAGTGGATATTCAAATTCTAGTGGCCCCGCGTGACACGAACACGGCGGTGGCCCTTCAAGCCCTTCCCGCATGAGCGACATATGCCCCAGCGGAGAGGGTTGCAGCGTCTCAGCCCTTGGCCCACGGGCGGGGACCGCCCATCGCATGCATGTGCAGGTGGAACACTTCCTGGCCGCCATCCGAACCGGTGTTCACCACCGTGCGGAAGCCATTGGTCACGCCCAGCTGCTTCATCAGCTGCGGCACCAGTACCGTCATCTTGCCCATCAGCGCCGCATGCTCAGGCTGCAGGTCGGCCATGCTGGCAATGTGCAGCTTGGGAATCAGCAGGATGTGGACCGGCGCCCAGGGATGAATGTCGTGGAAGACCAGCAGATCCTCGTCTTCATGGACTTTCTTCGACGGGATCTGGTCCGCGACGATCTTGCAGAAGATGCAGTTGGGGTCGTGACTCATGGTGTTTCGGGAGGTCTCTGACCGGTTCAGACCGGCATCGGCTTGTTGTCGTTCCAGTTCAGGATGCCCTTGACCAGGCGATAGATCATCCACAGCGTGTCCACCGCCAGCACGACGATGCCGACGCCGACGATCAGGAGGGCGAAGCCGATCACCGCCCACAGCAGGCTCCACCAGAAGGTGCGAATCTGCCAGGTGAAATGGCTGGCGTAGATCGTGCCTTCAGTCTCTTCGCGCTTCACGTAGTTGATGATGATCGCAACGATGCTGGTGATGCCGGTGAAGAAGCTCAGCGCATACAGCACGTAGGTGATCAGCGTCAGCTGCTTCAGACTGGCCAGCTTCTCGCCGGTCGGGGCATTCAGGCTCATGTTCTCATTCATCGCGCGCGCTCCCTGGTGGGTTGTTGTGAATCGGGCGGGCCGGCCGGGACCGGGCAGCAAACTCTTCCAGTCCGGACAGTCCTTCGCGACGGGCCAGTTCCGCGAGCACCTGGCCGGGCTCCACCTTCAGCGCAGCGAGCGCGACGATGGAGTGAAACCACAGGTCTGCCACTTCGTACACCAGCTTCTGCGGGTCGCCGTCCTTCGCGGCCAGCACCACTTCGGTGGCTTCTTCTCCCACCTTTTTCAGGATGTGGTCCAGGCCCTTGGAAAACAGCTTGGCCACATAGCTCGTGTCGGCCTGGCCTTCGTCGCGACGCTGGGCCACCACCTCACCCAGGTGCGCCAGTACGTCCCGGCTGGCCCAGGCTGGGGCGCTGACGGGGACGCTGGTGGGCGCGCCGACGGAGGCACCGATCGGGGCGCGCGTGTCGGCGCTCGGAGAGTCGCTGATGGGGGCGCTCATGGGTCAGCTCTTGTAGATCTGGGCCGGATCCTTGAGGACCGGCTCCACGGAGGTCCAGCGGCCGTTTTCGAGGCGCTGGAAGAAACAGCTGTGCCGGCCGGTATGGCAGGCGATGCCGGGTTCATGCCCGTGCTGGGTGATGGTGAGCAGCAGCACGTCGTTGTCGCAGTCCATGCGGATGCTGTGCACCTGCTGCACATGACCGGACTCCTCGCCCTTGTGCCAGAGCTTCTGGCGCGAGCGGCTCCAGTAGACCGCCTGGCCGAGCTCGGCGGTGCGAGCGACAGCGTCGCGGTTCATCCAGGCAAACATGAGGACATCGCCGGAGCCGTGCTCCTGCGCAATGACGGGGACCAGCCCATCGGCGTCCCACTTGATCTGATCGAGCCAATCCATGGCGGCAGTGTAGTCCTCAGCCGACGTGGGTGGGGCCGGCGTGCTTCCGTTCTTCGGCGAACCAGCGCAGGACAGGGAGGGTGCCTGGCAGCACCGGCTGCACCTGCACCGGCAGATCCTGCCAGGCCATGGCCTGCTGCTCGCGCATCTCGAACTCGCCGGTCCAGTCGAACACCTTGCAGAAATGCAGACGCACCCGGGCATGGGGGTAGTCCATCATCTCCACCTTCCAGGGATGGGCCGCACCAATGGTGATGCCCAGTTCTTCCTGCAACTCGCGGCGCAGCGCCTGCTCGACGGTCTCGCCCTGCTCCAGCTTGCCGCCGGGGAACTCCCAGTAGCCCGCATAGACCTTACCTTCGGGGCGGGAGGTCAGCAGGAATTCCGCTTCCTGGCCATGCGGCGATCGCCGGACCAGCACGCCCACCGCCACGTCGACCGGAACCCGGTCTTCCGGCCAGGCGGGACCATTCACCGAACTGGGCGAGCCGGCAGGGCTGGCGGAGGGAATGGCAGCCGGGGCCGATGGAGACACCGAAGTTCCTGCGGTGACGTCGGTCACGGCGGCTTCGGTGGATGCGGCTTCGGTGGATGCGGCTTCGGTGGATGCGGCTTCGGTGGATGCGGCTTGGGCTGCAGCGGGGATCTTGGCAGACTCAGACATGGTCCAGCCCCTGGGGGGCATCATCGTCAGTGGCAGAAGAAGCGCCGGCGCCGGAGCCGGCCGTGCCATCACGGGTGGCGGGCGAGGTCGTCGGCAGGCCGGCGTCGTCCGCACCGCCGCGACCGGCGAGGTCTCGCGCAAACTGGTAGGCCACACGACCCGACCGGGAGCCACGCTCGAGCGCCCACACCAGCGCCGGCTGGCGGGCGGCTTCGATCTGTGTCTCGGTCAGGCCGAAATGGCGCAGCCATTGCGCCACGATCGTCAGGTATTCCTGCTGGCTGAAGCTGTAGAAGCTGATCCACAGCCCGAAACGCTCGGACAGCGAGATCTTCTCTTCCACCGCTTCGCCGGGATGCACTTCCACATTGCCGTCGCGCTCGGCATGGGTGTAGCCGAGGTTGTCCTTCATCTGCTCGGGCAGCAGGTGGCGACGGTTGCTGGTGGCGTAGATCAGCAGGTTGTCGGTGGCCGCGGCGATGGAGCCGTCCAGCATCGACTTCAGGGCCTTGTAGCCGGCCTCACCTTCGTCGAAGCTGAGGTCGTCGCAGAAGATGACAAAGCGTTCGGGGCGATCGGCCACCAGGTCGGCCAGCTCGGGCAGGTCCACCAGATCGGTCTTGTCGACTTCGATCAGGCGCAGGCCCTGCCCGGCGAATTCATTGAGGCAGGCTTTGATCAGCGAGCTTTTGCCGGTACCGCGCGCGCCGGTCAGCAGCACATTGTTGGCGGGCTGTCCGGCCACGAACTGGCGGGTGTTGCGCAGCAGGCGCTCCTTCTGCGGCTCAACCTCCTTGAGGTCGGCCAGCCGGATGCCCGAGAGATGCTTCACCGGCTCCAGCCGCGCGCTCGCACCGCGCTTGCGGTAGCGGAAGGCGACGGAGGACGACCAGTCCGGCGCAGTCAGCGGCTGCGGCAGCACCGCTTCGAGACGGCTCAGCAACGCGTCGGCACGCTGCAGCAGGGCATCAAGGGCATCGGACATGGGCGGCAGTCAGAGCGGCGGCAGGGGCAGCGGTCAGGACAGCATCCGCATGGCGGCTTCGAGCTGCTCGGTGGGCAGGCGCTTGAAGCCCGAGCGGGCATACCGCTGCAGCCGGCCGATGATGAAGCTCACCAGCACCGAGGCCTGAGCCTGGGCTTCCACCGTGGGCGTGCTTGAACCCGAGGCTTCAGCGGCGGCGCGCAGGGCCTGACGCAGAGCGGATTCGACCTTGTCGAAGAATTGATTCATCCGGGCGACCAGCCGATCGTTTTCATAAACGAGGGCGTCACCCACCATCACCCGGGTCATGCCGGGATTTCGCTCGCCGAACTGCAACAGCACGGCCACGATGCGCTGGGCCTGGGCCAGGCCTGAAGGCTCGCGCTCGGCAATCTGGTTGAGCAGGGAGAAGATGCTGGACTCGATGAACTCGATCAGTCCTTCGAACATCTGCGCCTTGCTGGCGAAATGGCGATACAGCGCGGCTTCGCTCACTTCCAGGCGAGCGGCCAGGGCGGCGGTGGTGACCCGCTCCGCGCCCGGCTGTTCCAGCATGCTGGCCAGGGTCTGAAGGATCTGCACGCGGCGTTCACCGGGCTTGAGGCGCTTGCGCGGCAGCTCGGCAGCTTTGGTCGCGGCGGTATCCGTGGTGTCGGGGGGGCTGGTATGCATAGGCGGGGCCAGAACGAGTGCGTGGATTCTGGCACATGCTTTGCCCTCGCCCGGTGACGCAAGGCCAGGGTCCGGTTCGCCAGCCTCCTTGAAGCGGTCTCAGTCGAGCCAGCGCCGAGCGCCGTCCGGCGCCCGTCCCGCCGGGGGTCCGACCTTCAGTCCCGCAGCCAGCCGAGCCTGCGGGCCTCGTAGATGGCTTCCACCTTGGAACGCACCTGCAGCTTCCGATAGGTGCGTTTCACGTAGGTCATGATCGTGTGCGGGGACACATTCATGAACTGGGCGATCTCGTCGAAGGTGAACCCCTTGGCTGCCAGGTGCAGCACGCGGGACTCCTGTTCCGACAGGGCGACCACCTGCTCATCGACCAGCGGCATCGAGGCCGAGTCGGTGAAGCCGCGAGTGCCGTGGCCGTTCTGCGGCGCCAGGCGCAACAGCAGCCGCCGGGCAATGACCGGGCTGATGGGGCTGCCCCCGGCGCGCAGCGAGCGCAGCTGGCCGGGCAGGTCCAGGGCGAGCGAGTCCTTCAGCAGATAACCGGTGGCGCCGGCTTCGATGCTGGAGAGCACATGTTGCTCGTCACCGAAGACCGAGATGACCATCACCTCGCATTCGGGCGCCACATGGGCGGCATGGCGGATCAGCTCGATGCCGGAGCCGCCGGGCAGGTCGAGGTCGACCAGCAGCACGTCGGGGCGCGTCTGGTCGAACATTTTCCGGCCTTGCGGCAAGTCGGTGGCCATGCCAACCAAGCGGATATCTGGCGCTTTCTCAAGCGCATGGGCGAACCCTTCGCGAAAGCGAAGCTGGTCCTCGACGATCAAGACGCTGAACAGTGACATGCATTCCCTCACGGCTTAGAGGCCGTCCCAGCACATTCTGTGTGTCAGCACAACACACCGGCAATCCCCAGCTTGGAGTGGAGTGACCAAAGACAGGTCGGGTGCTGGGTGTGCCGCAGGAATGACTGGTTCTCCCTCGAGGAGCGCTCAAGGGCAAGGGGTGATCCCGCTGCGTTTCAAAATGTTGGTGGATGCTGCTCTACGCGACGGTGGATCCCCCGCGTTCCGGGGAGTGGCGCGGCGCCGTCAAAGGAACGACTTCAACTCACGCAGCCGCGACACGCGGCGATCCACGAAGGCGGGGCGATGCGGGTGATGGAAGGACGACCAGCCGCGCATCCACACGGTGGACATGCCCAGGCGCCGGGCGGCCTTGAGGTTGGCAAGGCTGTCCTCGACGAGGATGCATTGACTGGGGGAAACACGCAGCCGTGCGCACACATGGCGAAACATCCGCACGTCGGGCTTGGGTCGCCAGTGGCCGAAGATCTGCATCTCTTCCACCGTGATGACGGCATCGAAGACCTGCAAAAGATTCAGGGCGCGCAGCACGCGCCGCGCGTAGCGGGCGGGTGCATTGGTCAGCAGCACCTTGCGGCCGCGCAGGCGGCGCAGCCAGGCGATGTCGGGCGCCGAGGCCCGCAGGCCTTCTTCCAGCTGCGGCAGGGCGTGGGTTTCATCGAGAAAGTGCGAGCCCACGATGGCGTGATGCCGCACAAGGCCCAGCAATGTGGCGCCATAGCGCCGCCAATAGCGGCGCCGCAGATCCTGCGCCTCTTCGCCGGTCACGCCGAGATGGCGAACGATGTAGTCGTTCATCGCCGCCCCCAGCGCCGCGAAGATCCCCGCGGACGCGTGGTGCAGCGTATCGTCCAGATCAAACAGCCAGACCGGCTCCCGCATCGGGTCGGGAGGGGCTCAGTGCGATCTGATCATGGTGCCGTAAGCCTGCTCCGAGAGGATCTCCAGCAGCATCGCATGCGGCACGCGGCCATCGATGATGTGCACCGCCTTCACGCCGCTGCGGGCGGCGTCCAGCGCGGAAGCAATCTTCGGCAGCATGCCGCCGGAGAGCGTGCCGTCCGCAAACAGCTCGTCAATCTCGCGGGCGGAGAGGTCGGTCAGCAGGTTGCCCGCCTTGTCCAGCACGCCGGGGGTATTGGTCAGCAGCACCAGCTTCTCGGCCTTCAGCACTTCGGCCAGCTTGCCGGCCACCACATCGGCATTGATGTTGTAGCTTTCGTTGCTCTCGCCAAAACCGATGGGGCTGATGACCGGGATGAACTGGTCGTCCTGCAGGGCCTTCACCACGCTGGGGTCGATGGCGACGATATCGCCCACCTGACCGACGTCATGTTCCTTGGCCGGATCGTCCTTGTCGACCATCTTCAGCTTCTTGGCGCGGATCATGCCGCCATCGCGGCCGGTCAGACCCACCGCCTTGCCACCGGCGACGTTGATCAGGCCGACGATGTCCTGCTGCACCTCACCGGCCAGCACCCATTCGACGACGCTCATCGTCTCTTCGTCGGTCACGCGCATGCCCTGGATGAAGTGGCCCTTCTTGCCGAGCTTGTTCAGCGCGTCTTCGATCTGCGGGCCCCCGCCATGCACCACCACCGGATTCAGGCCGACCAGCTTCAGCAGCACCACGTCTTCGGCGAAGTCCTGCTGCAGGGCCGGATCGGTCATGGCGTTGCCGCCGTACTTGATGACGATCGTCTTGCCGTGGTACTTGCGGATGTAGGGCAACGCCTGGGACAGCAGCTCGGCCTTGTCCCGCGGGGGGATGTGGCTCAGGTCGCCTTGGGCGTGTCCGACCGGGGTCGGGGTGGCGGGCGCGGAGGAATCTGGCTTCATGGTGCGGTCCGGGCTGGAAGCGGATGAAAAACTCGGGCGGATTGTAGGACCGGCACAATGCCGGACATGCAAGTCCAGCACTATTTGAAACTATCGGTGGTCGTCGCCCTGGTGACCATCGCCCTGAAGATGGCGGCGTGGCACTGGACCGGGTCGGTCAGCCTGTTCTCCGACGCGATGGAGTCGCTGGTGAACCTGGCCGGGGCGCTGTTCGGCCTGGGCATGGTCACCATCGCCCGTCGCCCGCCGGATGAGGACCATCCCTTCGGCCACCACAAGGCGGAGTACTTCTCCAGCGCCTTTGAAGGCGCGCTCATTCTGGTGGCCGCCCTGGGCATCGCCTGGACCGCCATCGACCGTCTGCGCGCGCCGCAGCCGATCCAGTCGCTGGACATCGGCCTGGTGCTCTCCCTCATCAGCACCGTCATCAACGGCGTCCTGGCCTCGGCGATGCTCAAGGCCTCTCGCGAGCACCGCTCCATCGCCCTGGAAGCGGATGCCCGCCACCTCTTCACCGACGTCTGGACTTCGGTGGGCGTGGTCATCGGCCTGCTGGGGGTGCGGTTCACCGGCTGGACCTGGCTGGACCCGCTGCTGGCCCTGCTGGTGGCGATGAACATCCTGCGCGAGGCGGTGCACCTGATGTGGCGCTCCACCGGCGGCCTGATGGACCAGGCGCTGTCGTCCGAAGACCAGCTGGCCATCAACAGGGTGCTGCAGCGCTTCGCCGGCCCCGACTTGCGGTTTGACCACGTGGCCACGCGGATGGCGGGTCAGCGCCGTTATGTCGACCTTCACCTGCACCTGCCGGCGCCCTGGACGCTGGGCCGAGCGGCGGCGTTGCGGGGCGAGGTGGAGCAGGCGCTGATGCAGGCGCTGCCCGGCTTGCGCGCCAGCATCCAGTTGCTGCCGGTGAATGTGGAAACCCGCTTTGACGAGATCGAATGCACCCCGTCGGCCCCGCTGGGCGGCGATGCAACCCCCAACGCCCCCCAACCATGATCGCCCTTCTCCAACGCGTCCAACACGCCCGCGTCGATGTGGGGGACCGCTGCACCGGTGCCATTGACGCAGGCTTCCTCCTGCTTCTGTGCGCGGAGCCGCAGGACACCCCCGCCACGGCCGAAAAGCTCATCCAGAAGGTGCTCAAGCTGCGTGTCTTCAGCGATGACGCCGGCAAGATGAACCGAAGCCTGCAGGACACCGGCGGCGGCTTGCTGATCGTCTCGCAGTTCACCCTGGCCGCCGACACGTCCAGCGGCAACCGCCCCAGCTTCACCGGCGCCGCGCCGGCCGCCCTGGGCCGGGAGCTCTACGCGCATGCCGTCGCCTATGCTCGGGCCCAGCATCCCCTCGTCGCCACTGGAGAATTCGGTGCCGACATGAAGGTCAGCCTCGTCAACGATGGCCCCGTCACCATTCCGATCCGCCTGTGATCGATCAGAAAGAGAACCGCATCATGATCAGCTACGTCACTCTGGGCAGCAACGACCGCGTCAAGGCCAAAGCCTTCTTTGATGCGGCGCTGGCCCCGCTGGGCCTCATCGCTTCCTATGCCGATGATGAAATGGTGGGCTATGGGCCTCGCGGCGGGGAGACCCAGTTGTGGGTGGTTCAGCCTTTTGATGGCCTGGATGCCGCGGCCGGCAACGGCAACATGCTGGCGCTGGCGGCTTCCACCCGGGCGCAGGTGGATGAGGTGCATGCGGCCGCGCTGGCAGCGGGCGGCCGGGACGAAGGCCGCCCCGGTGTGCGGGAGCAGTACGGTCCGAACTTCTACGCCGCGTATTTCCGTTCGCCGGAAGGCCACAAGCTCGCCATCGTCTGCCGCACGCCGGCCTGATCCATCACCCAGCGATCCGACCAGCGATCCACCCAGCGATCCACCCAGTAAAAAGCCCGCCGGATGGCGGGCTTGTCATCGGCGGGCGAAGCCGCGTTCTCAGTCGGCGTTCTCAGTCGGCGTACTGACCTGCCGCCTTGATCACCGGGCCCCACTTGTTGATCTCGGCTTCTACAAACTTCTTGTGGTCGGCCGGATTCACCCGGGCGTCGGTCACGATCACCGCACCCAGCGCTTCCTCGCGCTTGTGGAAGTCCGCATCCTTCAGCGCCGTCTTCAGGGCGGTGTTGATCTTGTCCAGCACCGGCTTGGGCGTGCCCTTCGGGGCGTACAGACCGTGCCAGATCGTCACATTGAAGCCCTTCAGCCCGGCTTCGTCCAGTGTCGGCAGCTTGGCCAGGCCGCCGCCCAGGCGCTTGGGCGTGGTCACTGCAAAGGCCTTGACCTTGCCGCTTTCGATCTGGCTGGTGGTGTTGGTCGTCTGGTCGCACATGATGTCGACCTGACCCCCGATCAGATCCGTCATCGCCGGGCCGGTGCCCTTGTACGGCACCGTCGTCATGTCGGTCTTCAGCGTGCTCTGGTAGAGCAGCCCGCACAGGTGCGAAGCCGATCCCAGACCCGCATTGGCCAGGTTGATCTTGCCCTTGTTGCCGTCGATCCACTTCGCCAGTTCCGCATAGCTGCTGGCCGGCAGGGTCGGACGGGAAATGATGGTCATGGGCACTTCGTTGATCAGGCCCAGGTACTCGAAGTCATCCAGCGTCTTGTACTGCAGATTGCGGTAAAGCGAAGGCGAGGTTGCCATGCCGATGTGATGCAGCAGCAGCGTGTAGCCATCGGGCGAAGCCTTGGACACCTTGGTCGCGCCCAGCGTGCCGCCGGCACCGCCGACGTTCTCGATCACGATGGTGGCATTGAGCGGTTTGCGCAGGGCTTCGGCCAGATCCCGGGCCACCTTGTCGGTGGGGCCGCCAGCGGCAAACGGCACGACGATGGTCACCGGCTTCTCGGGGTAGTCGGCCCAGGCGGCGCCCACGCTCAACGCCGCGATGCAGGCGAACAAAGTCTTCTTCATGGCTGTCTTCCATCAGGAGTGTGTGGTGGCAGCGATGCTAAAGAACCAGACCCCGGTGCGACTAGCGGAAACTACGTAAGGGTGGCCGCATGAAGGCCGAACCAGCTCTGTGGCGGGGCAGCACCCAGGGGCTTGTTCCTTCATGAGGCGCCCAGCGTCCTCCCCCCTTCACCCCAATCGCCCCATGCACTCCACGCACGCACTCCGTTCCGCTGTCACGCCAATGCCTCACCAGGACGTCTTGAATGATCGGGGGGCAGTCGATCCGCCGGTGCCTCACGGCGCGGTCCCCAATGCCCTTCGCGCGATCCAATACAACCAGTCGGATGCGGCCTGCCTGCTGCGCCTGTTGGGCTCGATGGATCCCGTCGTCGCGGCGCTTCCCACAGACACCAAAGCGCAGTACATCGAGCGCTGCGACAGCATCGCCAGCTACCGCAGCCTGCATGCCGACAACATCCGCGCCGACCGCCCGTCGTTGAGGCACGGACCGTTCGCCAGGCCGGATCCTGTGCGGCAGAGCCATGCCCATCAGGCCTTTCAAGATCGGGACACCTTGAAGGACATCACGCGTCATCTGAGTGAGCTCACCGCCAGCCACATGGCCGAATCGGCGCTCAACATGCAATTTCAAATGGCGGCGCTGGACAAGGTCGCCAGCGGCGTGATTCCCCGGCCGGCCATCCTCCGGCAGGCCGAAGCGTTCCTGAAATCCCATCAACGCACCGCCCCCGCTTCCGACCCTGACGCCCTCGGCGTTGGCAAGGTGCACGACTGGGCGCAGCGGTTCACGATGCAGATGAAGTACAGCATCACGGCCTTCGAGCGGCTCCAGGACTTGGGAGCCAAAGTTCCCTTGAAGGCACTCGGTGCGCAGCGCGAGGCCTACATCGAGACGTTTGTAGCGGCTCAGAACGCCGCGGGAAGATCCGATCGGGCGGGCTTCGAAAAGCACTTCCAGACGCTGCAGCAGCTGTCGGCAATCCAACGGCGATCGCAGGAGCGGACCTCCCTCACCATGCCGTGACGAACCCGGGCTGTGGCCTTGATTCACAGCCGGTGCACGACCGCCGCATCAACGCCTTCAATCGTCCTGCCACTGCAGCAGCCGCCGCTTCAGATCGTCCTGCAGCTTGCGCACATCGGCGGCGCTGCGGCAGATGCGCGTCTCCCACTCCGGGCTGCGGGCGGGACGTTTGGCCAGCCTTGCGATCAACTGGTCGGCGCCCGCTTCCAGGGTCAGCACCTCCTGCCCCTCGAAGCTGAAGGTCGAGCCGCGCTCGGCCAGCGAGCGCAGGTCCCGCAGGGCGCGCTTGAGTTGCACCAGCGCGGCCTCCGGATTGAACGGCGGCAGGGCGAAGAAATCACCCGGGTCTTGAGGGTCTTCGGTCATGGCGTCTCCAAAGGTTCAGTTGAGCACAGCGATGTTTGACGTTTCAACAAGCGTACAGCGACATTCATAGGGTCAACCCCGGGGCGGATTTTCCCGAAGAGGGACTGTCCGTACAGTGTCAACCGGCGGCACGATGATCGTGTCATGTCTCTTTCTGCAACGACGCTGTCCCCGGAGACCCGCCCCGAGCCGCCGCGTGCGGTCCGGACTTCCGTGCGCGACCGGGCGAGAGCCGCTTCACCGCGGGAACTTTTGTCGGTGCCGTGGTTGGCGGGCCTGACGCCCGCCGAACGGCAGCAGGCGTCGAGTGGCCTGCTGGTGGTGGAGGTGATGCCCGGGGAAGCGCTGTGTCGAAGCGGACGGGCGGCGAGCTACTGGTTTGGCGTGCTCGAAGGCCTGCTCCGGCACAGCGAGCCGGGGGACACAGGCCGGCCCATGCGTTTTGGCGGCGTCGCTCCCGGCGGCTGGTGCTGTGAGGACACGCTGCTGCAGCGTGCTCCGTATCGAAGCGATGTGCGGGCCTTGCGCCGTAGTGTGGTGGCCGCGTTGCCGCTTGAGGATTTCCATGCGCTGCTGGGAAGCAGCCTCGGCTTCAATCAGTATCTGCTGTTGCAGTTGCACGAGCGCCTGGGCCAGGTGGACACGCTGCGTGACATGGAGCGGCGCAGCGACCCCGACCTTCGGGTGGCGCGGCACTTGGCGGCCCTGTCACATCCGCGGCTTCATCCGGGGGTGGGTGATCTTTTGCGCATCACGCAGCAGGAACTGGGGCAACTGGTGGGGTTGTCGCGTCAGCGGGTGAATGAGGCGCTGGGCCGACTGGAAACCGAACATCTGATCCGGGTGGCGTATGGGGGCGTGCAGGTCCTGAACGCCGGCCGGCTGCAGCAGTTTGGGAGTCCGGCTTCCGCCGGCCCCACGGCGTCCATGTCGGCATCTGCGGAGACCGAAACCGCGGCTGCGGCTGCGGCCTCTTCGTCTCAAGAGCCCCTCACGCCCCGAACGGCGTCGGCTCCGGCTGCTGCGGCGGACACGCCTTGAACTGCGTCACGTTGATTTCGTAGAGCAGGCTGGCGGCCTCTCCGGGGTGGTCCGCCACCGAGCCTTTGAGCCGCAGCCCCAGGCGCTCCACCGTCTTGCGTGCGGCCACGTTGCCGGGTGGCAACAGGGACTGCACCTCTCCAGACTTGAGCTCATGAAACGCCAGACGCAGAGCGGCCAGGGACATTTCGGCGGCATAACCGCAGCCCCAGAAATCGGAGCGAAAGTGGAATTCGAGCAGCAGCGTGGGGACGCCGGTCACCAGCGCGCGGGTCAGGCCGCCGAATCCGATGGCGCCTGCATCGGGATGGTCCTGCAGTTCCACCGCCCAGGGGCCAAAGCCGTCGGTGGCCCACCGGGCCTGCCAGTCCGCCAGACGGGTGGCGGCGCCGGTGCACTCGGTGCCGAAGCGAAGATTGGCCGGGTCCATCAGCGCTTCGTGTAGCGCGCGCAAGTCACCCGGAGCGGGGGCCCGTAGACGCAGACGCGCGGTGTGCACGTGCGAAGCCAGGCCGGGAACGGAGGTATGCGGCATAAACATAGGGTTATTACCTAATTATGCGCCGCACCTGTATCCGTACGCCAAAAGAGATGGGTCGCCGACTCTAACGCAAGGCCATTCAACGAGATGCGAACAGAGACCCGGGGGCTTCGAACACAGGTCGAACTTCTCGAACGCGCTTCGTGCGGGATTTCTCATTCCGCCTGACATCCGCCCACCCGCCGCCCGAAGCCCCTGTTCACGTGACCTTCACCTGCTTGCCGGCATGACATCGACTCCTATACTGTATGCCCATACAGTCTTTTTTCATCATGTCATCCCAGCTTGCCGAGGCGGGGACCCTGCCCGCTCCAGCGGGACTGCTGTCCCCCTCACAGAATGCCGCCGGCCCCGCGCCCGCGCCCTTGCCGCCCCATGTGGCGGAGGCGTTGTGGCGCGGAGATTCGCTCGGCCGGTCGTGCAACACCCGCTGGCCCAGCGGCTTCCCCGCGCTGGACGCGGAACTGCCGGACGGCGGATGGCCCTCGCGGCAGATCACCGAGATCCTGCAGCCGCAATTCTCCCTGGTTGAATGGCGCCTGGTCGGCCCGTCGCTGCGGGAAGTCGTGGCCGATGGCGCCGCGGTGGTGATGGTCGGCCCGCCCAAACGACCGCATCTGCCAGGCCTGCTGCATCTCGGCCTGAACGACCGCCAACTGGTCTGGCTCTCCGCCCGCGCGCCCTCCGAGCGGCTCTGGTGCGCGGAGCAGCTCATCAAATCCAATGCGGCCGGTGCCATCATGGCCTGGCTGCCGCAAGCCGCGCCTGAACAGCTGCGCCGGCTGCAGGTGCTCGCCCAGTCCTTTGACGGACCGGTCTTTCTCTTCCGCCCTCTGCAGGCCCGCCACGATCCCTCGCCCGCGCCGCTGCGCCTCACCGTGGAGGTGGATGTGGACTGGCAACTGCGGGTCACCCTCATCAAGCGCAAAGGCCCCGCCCATGAGCAGCCGCTGGTGCTGCCCTCCATCCCCGGTGGCCTGGAACTGGTGCTGACGCCGCGCGTCATGCGGCCGAGCGGCTGGGTGTCGGAACCGGATCGGGTGTCCGTGCCGGAGGCCGCTGTGTCGTCGTTCTCCCCTGCGTCTGTTGTGAAGGAGGTCCACCATGCTGTGGGTCGCCCTGATTCTTCCGCCCTCTCCTACTGACGCGGCCGAGGACCCGCGGGCGGCCTCTGCCGCTTCGTCCCCTTCGTCCCCTTCGTCCCCTTCGTCCGTTTCGCCCGATGCGCTGCGCGGGCTGGCCATCTGGTGCCTGCAGTTCACCCCCCGGGTGGCCCGCATGGAAGATGCAGTGGTCATGGAGGTCTCGGCCAGCCTGCGCCTGTTCCGCGGGCGGGCGGCGCTGCAGGCCCGGCTGGCGGATGAAGCCCCCGACCTCGGCGTCTGCAGCATCGGCTGGGCGCCCACGGCCACGGCCGCATTGGTGCTGGCCCGTTGCGGCATCACCGGTCTGGGCGACCGCCTGCTGCAGGTGGTGCTGGACCCGCTGCCTCTGGACACGCTGACCGCCGCCGCAGCCCATGCCGCCTCGCTCAGCCGGGCGGGCGTGCGCACGCTGGGGCAACTGCGTCAATTGCCGCGCGGCGGTGTGAGCCGTCGTTTCGGGGCGCCAGTGCTGGCGGCGCTGGACCAGGCCTATGGACTGCGCCCGGAAGTGCATGCCTGGGAAGCCTTGCCCGAGGACTTCCACGCCCGCATCGAACTGCCCAGCCGCGAAGACCGTGCGCCTGCGCTGCTGATGGGCGCCCGTCCGCTCTTGATGCAGCTGTGCGGCTGGCTGGCGGCGCGGCATGCCGGCGCCACCGGCATCACCCTGCACTGGGTGCATGACTCGATGCGCGCCCGCGACATCGGCGACCACGGCCAGCTCACCGTCCGCACCGCCGAACCCATCCGCGAGCTGGAGCATTTCTGCCGGCTGCTGGCCGAGCATCTGGCCAAGACCCAGCTGCTGGCGCCGGTGGGGGAGCTGCGGCTGGAAGCGCTGGGCGTGCAGTCGCTGCAGGAAGACAGCGCCTCGCTGCTGCCCGATGATGTCCGCACCGGCGAAACCCTCTACCTGACGCTGGAGCGCATCGCCGCGCGGCTGGGGCCGGAGCAGGTGCTGCAACCTGCCCTGGCGGACGACCACCGCCTGGAATGGATGACCCGCTGGCAGCCCTGCGATCCGGGTCGATCCAGACGCGGGGGCCGCGCACGCGCCTGTGCGGCGCCGCAGAACCCGGAGCCGGCGTTCCTGCTGGACGAGCCGCTGCGCCTGGCGGTACGGGACCATCGCCCGCACTACCAGGGACCGCTCACCTTGCTGATCGGCCCGGACCGGGTCGAGGGCGGCTGGTGGGATCGCCTGCCGGAGACCGACCCCATCGAGCCCCCGGCCGCCTCCGCTGCTCAGGTCCCGGGCGCCGATGCCCAGGGCCAAGGTGCCCAGGCCCAGGCAGCTTCGCAGACCGCCGATCGCCCCGGCCATCGCAACGTCATGCGGGACTACTGGGTGGCGGTCAACGACAACGCCGGCGTGCTGGCCATCTTCCAGGAGCGCCTGGCCGATGGCGAAGGCGCGTGGTATCTGCACGGCGTCTACGCCTGATGGGACGGACCGCTCATGACGTCGCCCTCCGCGGACCGCCCCGCGGCTCCCCGCCCCTCTCTGGATCTGTCCGCCGCCGCGCAGGCGACGGGCAGCTCCCCGCCGCAGCTGTCGCCATTGCCGCAGTTGCCGGACTATGCCGAGCTGCGCTGCATCAGCAACTTCAGTTTCCTGAAGGGGGCCAGCTGGCCTGAAGAACTGGTGGAGCGGGCCAAGGCGCTGGGTTATCAGGCGCTGGCGCTGACCGATGAATGCAGCATGGCCGGCATGGTCCGGGCCCACACCGCCGCCAAGGAGCACGGGCTGCGCCTGCTGGTGGGCAGCCAGTTCGAGATCCAGGATGCCCCCTGCGACTTCACCCTGGTGGTGCTGGCCTGCAACCTCAACGGCTACGGCAATCTCTGTCAGCTGATCTCCCGCCTGCGCCGCAACAGCGACAAAGGCACCTACCGCTGCAGCCTGCATGACATCGGCCCGCAGGACCTGGACGACTGCGTGGTGGTGGCCTGCCCCGACCGCTTTGCGCAGCCGCAGCCGCTGATGGCGCTGGCGCGCTGGCTGCTGTCGCGTTTCATGGGGCGCTGCTGGCTGGGCGTGGACCAGTTGCAGCGCAGTGACGATGAAATCCGTCTGCTGCGGCTGCGCGAACTCAGCGCACTCACCGAGATTCCGCTGGTGGCGATGGGCAATGTGACGATGCATGTGCGCAGCCGCAAGCCGCTGCAGGATGTCCTGACCGCCACGCGTCTGTGCAAGCCGCTGACCGAATGCGGCCAGGCCCTGGAGCGCAATGCGGAGCGCCATCTGCGGGCACGGGCGCGCCTGGGCATCACCTTTGCGCCGGACCTGCTGGCCGAGACCCTGCAGGTGGCGGCCCGCTGCGACTTCAGCCTGGACGAACTGCGCTACCGCTATCCCAGCGAAGTGGTGCCGGACGGCGAAACCCCGGCCTCGCATCTGCGCCGCCTCACCTACGAAGGCGCAGGACGCCGATGGCCACAGGGCATTCCCGCGTCCGTCAGCGAGCAGATCGAGAAGGAGCTGACGCTCATCGAAGAGCTGCAGTACGAGCACTACTTCCTCACCGTGGCGGACATCGTCGACTTCGCCCGCTCCCAAGGCATCCTCTGCCAGGGCCGGGGCAGCGCCGCGAACTCGGTGGTCTGCTATTGCACTGGCGTGACCGAGGTGGACCCGGCCCGCATGCAGGTGCTCTTCGAGCGTTTCATCAGCAAGGAACGCAACGAGCCGCCGGACATCGACATCGACTTCGAACATGAGCGCCGCGAAGAGGTCATCCAGTACCTCTACCGCAAATACACCCGGGACCGCGCCGCGCTGGCGGCGGTGGTCATCTCCTACCGCGTCAAGAGCGCGCTGCGCGATGTGGGCAAGGCCCTGGGCTTCGACCCGGAAGCGCTGGATGCGCTGTGCAGCAACCACCAGTGGTGGGACGGCATGGAGATCGATGCGGCACGGCTCGCGGAGGTCGGGCTGGACATGCAGCAACTGGCGGTGCGCCAGCTGCTGGACCTCACCCGCACGCTGCTGGGTTTTCCGCGGCATCTCTCGCAGCATCCGGGCGGCTTCGTGCTGACACATGGACCGCTGACCCGCATGGTGCCGGTGGAAAACGCCTCCATGCCGGACCGCACCGTCATCGAATGGGACAAGGACGACCTCGATGCGGTCGGCCTGCTCAAGGTGGACGTGCTGGGCCTGGGCATGCTGACGGCGCTGCGCAAGACGCTGGCGCTGATCAGCGAGCGGGATGGTGATGTCTTCGGCGTGCAGGACATTCCTGCGGAGGACCGCAAGACCTACGACATGATCTCGCGGGCGGAGACCATCGGCGTCTTTCAGATCGAGAGCCGTGCGCAGCGCAGCATGCTGCCGCGGCTGAGGCCCCAGTGCTTCTACGATCTGGTTGTTGAAGTGGCGATCGTCCGTCCCGGCCCCATCCAGGGCGGCATGGTGCATCCCTACCTGAAGCGGCGGCAGCAGCAGGAACCAGTGGTGTATCCCAGCGAAGCCTTGAAGGTCGTGCTGGAGCGCACGCTGGGCGTGCCGGTGTTCCAGGAGCAGGTGATGCAGATTGCCATGGTGGCGGCCGGCTTTACCGGCGGCGAGGCGGATGGTCTGCGTCGCTCGATGGCGGCCTGGAAACGCAAGGGCGGCCTGCAGAAGTACTACGACAAGATCGTGCAGGGCATGACCTCGCGCGGCTATGAACTGGCCTTTGCGCAGGCGATCTTCGAGCAGATCAAGGGCTTCTCGGAATACGGCTTTCCGGAATCGCATGCGGCCTCGTTTGCGCTGCTGGTCTACAGCAGCTGCTGGCTCAAATGCCATCGACCGACCGAGTTCCTCGCCGGCATGCTGAACTCGCAGCCGCTGGGGTTCTACTCGCCCAGCCAGCTGGTGCAGGATGCCCGGCGCAATGGGGTGGTGGTGCTGCCGCCCGACGTGATGTTCAGCGACTGGGACTGCACGCTGGAGCCCTGTGCATTCAGCCGCGCGGCGGATGCAGGCGGCGGGGATCGCGGCCTGGTTCGTGCGCCGATGGCGGTGCGCCTGGGGCTGCGTCTGGTGAAGGGGCTGCAGAAGGCTTCGGCCGACCAGATCCAGCGCGCCCGTGCGGAGGCGCCGTTTGACGATGCGGAAGATGTGGCGCGCCGGGCGGGTCTCAATCAGCAGCAGATGACGATGCTGGCGTCGGGCGATGCGCTGGCCAGCCTCAGCGGGCATCGGCGCCAGCAGATGTGGGACGCCGCGGCGCAGCACGCGCCGCCACCGCTGCTGCGATCGGCGCCGGTGCAGGAGGATTTTCTGGAGCTGCCGCAGGCGCCCGAAGGCGAGGACATCGTCTTCGACTATGCGTCGCTGGGCCTGACGCTGCGCAGCCATCCCCTGGCGCTGCTGCGCCCGCTGCTCAAGGAGCGTCGGCTCATGACGGCAGAAGAGCTGGACGCGTCACCGGACGGGCGGGTGGTGCGCGGATGCGGCATCGTTACCGTCAAGCAGCAGCCGGCCACGGCCAAGGGCACCATCTTTATTTCGCTGGAAGACGAGACGGGCGATGTGCAGGTCATCGTGCATCAGAAGCTGTGGCAGCGGCAGCGTCAGGTGATGCTGCATGCACGGCTGCTGGCGGTGCGGGGGCAATGGCAGCGCAAGGGTGAGGTCCGCAACCTCATCGCCGGTCATCTGGAAGACCTGACGCCTTTACTGGGGCGTCTGCAGACCGAGAGCCGGGACTTTCATTGAGGCGGCCTGCCACGGCATCCAGGCCTCCGGCGCCTGGGCGAGGCGGTCCGCGATGATGCCGAGCACGGCGGGATTCCAGCACAGGCCGCAGTGGCTGCTGTCCACTTCCACATTCTCGATCGAGTCGTGGTCTGCAGGCTGCAGGCAGGCTTCCCAGGCCACCACGCCGTCACTGCGGCTGTGGATGGCGGTCAGCGGCTGCGGCGGTGCGGTCATCAGGCGCTGCTTGAATCCGGGTTCCAGCACCGGCAGCGCGCCGCTCAACAGACGGTAGAGCAGGCTCACATTCGTTTGTGCGGCCTCACCGGTGATCGGCGTGCCGATGGTGATCACCTGACGGATGGGCACCGACATGCGCTTGGCAATCTCGCGCGCATAGATGCCACCGAGGCTCCAGCCGATCAGCGTGATGCCGCCTTCGTGGTCACCGTAGCGCGCTTCGACTTCATCGGCGAGTGCGTCGATCCAGGCGTCGATATCGCCGCTGGGGCCGGTGTTCAGGCCCCGACCCCAATCGCGCGCGTCATAGCCGAGCCTGCGGCAGAACTCCAGCAGCGGCGAGACGGTCTGCGCATCGGCCGCGAGGCCGGGGAACACCACAACGGGATGTCCGTCTCCGGCTTCGAAGCGGCTGTGGTCCATCAGACGGCAACTGGCGTATTCAAAGGCCGCGCGAAACGGCTCGATGCCCAGGAGTGTCCAGGACGGGGACAGGATGGCTGAATTCATGATGCACGGACCCCGAATCTCTATTGGGTCCGATGTTCAGGCCCACCCCCGCCCCTGAGAACCCCCTCAACGCCTTCAAAACAGGTCGGACGTGACCTACACCACGTCCGAACCTGCGGCGCATCATCGGAACAGGGCAATCAGGATGATGATGGGAATGGGCACACCGAGCATGTAGAGAAGAATGGATCGCATGAGAGTCTCCGGTGGTGAGGGGAATCAATCGTTCAGATCGCGCTGACGGCCGCCGATAGTGGCCAGCCAGCTGGCGGTGAAGGCACCGATCAGCAGGGCCACGAACATCCACAGGGCGGCCTGCATGGCGGCTTTTCGGGCGGTGTCGGCGGCATCGCGGGCGCGGGTTTCGGCGGCTTGCGCATCGGTGCGCGCACGCTGCAGCAGTTCATTCACGCGACGCTCTGCATCGGCCTGGCTCAGCCCGGTCCGCTGCGCCACCAGGGCGCCGGCCTGCCGCTGGTCTTCCGGCGACAGCGTGCCGCCCTGGCGCCATGCATGCATCACGAGACGACTCAGCTCCGGCAGCAGCTGGGCGGTGCCGACATCCGGCTGCGTACGCAGCGTGGCGGGATTGGCGCCGTTCAGGCCCGCGGCGTTGGCCGTGCCGCCTGTGCTGCCCGCGTTGCTTGACATGGCGGTGCTGCCAGCGCTTCCTGCCGCGCCAGCAGTCGTCGCAGTAGCTGCAGGGTCGCGGCGCATCATCGCATCCAGGTAGTAGCCGAGGTCAAAACCAGTGGCATCCCGCAGGCCGGACTCCATGCCGCCGTCACGACTGCTGCCCATCATGGCGCCGCCGCTGCCGTCACGACCGGCCCCACTCATGGCGCCAGCGCCTGCGGCACCTGCCGCGGCGACGGTGCCGCCGGCCACGGTCGAGGCCGCCTTCACGCCGGCACCGAGGATGCCGCTGATCGTTGCGCCGAGCAGCGCTGCAGTGAACAGCGTTGCCACGGCCCAGCTCAGCAGGCCGTGGGCGGTATCGCGGAAGTGCACTTCATCGACATGGGTGTCGCGCCAGCGGGTGCGCAGCCGACCGGCGAGATAGCCGCCGAGGCCGGAGGCGGCCAACTGCGTCAGGGCGAGCCACACGATGCCGGTCACGCCGATCGTCTGTGCCTGCGCGCCTTCGCCGGACCACGGTGACATGGCCGCCAGGCCCAGGCCGGTGCCCAGCACCAGCAGGATCAACGACAGTGCGGCGGCCGCCGCGGCCCCGGCGAGCACCGAGGCCCACGACACGGCCGACCATGTTCCGCTACTGGCAGAACGCAGTGCGCCGGCCTCGCTGCTATACCAGGCTTCATTCGCCACCATGATGGGTCTCCTTGAGGTGATGGCTGCAACAGGCAAGCCGCGCACCCAAAGCGCCGCTTCGTCAAATCCTGGGGACTTCACCGTGAGCGCCCTTCGCCCCAAAGGAGCCGCAAGGGCTGCAAGAGCCGTAAGCGCCGCCAGGGCCCAAAGGAGCCACCCCTTCCCAATGCGCCGCCCAGCGCATGGCCCTGCACACACACTGCCGCGTTCCCGCAGCGCCCGCCCGGCGCGCCGCCCTGTGTACGGAGGCACACACTCAGGCGCACAATCGCCGCATGCCGACCGCCTTCGTCTACCTGAAGTTGCCCACTCGTCACCTCCCGGCGGACCATCGCCTGGAGGATCGCATTGATCAGGCCTTGCGGGATGCGGGCCTGGGCACGGTGCTTGGCTGGGGCAGCTCGCTGGGCGATGCGCCGCCGGGTCAGATGCGGCCCCTGGCCTTTCTGCGCATCGACATTGAAGCGGAGAATCTGGACGGTGCACGCCAGCTGCTGCGTCCGTTTCTGCAGCGTGTGGACATTCCTGCAGGCACGGAGTTGCATTTCACGCGTGGTCACCAGCCGCTGCAGGATTTTTTCGACGGCACGGACTGGCGGTTGGAACAAATGGTCCCAGGTGCCAAGCGCAGCCTTCAGCGCTGACCTTCATCAATGAAGAGCTTCGGCCCATCGGCCATCACCCGTGGGTCTTGATGGGGGAGGACGGGCATGGCCAATTCCCATCACTGTTTCCAGACCTCGGTCCTGCGCCCCTGTATGCAGTGCTCGGTGGGGAAAGGGAGGAGCCAGGTGCCATTTGCGGAAGTCAAGGAGGAGACCGCGAAGCGGGCGGGGGACATGAAGCAAATGGTGCCTGGCTCCTTCCTTTCCAACGCGGACCTCAACAACTGCCAGTCGCAGAAGGGCAAATGCGCAAAAGCTCAAAAGCTCAAAAGCTCAAAAGCCCCAACGTAACGCCCGTTACCCGCATCCCTCCGATCCCGCAGAATCAGGCAAGCACAATCCGTCGCCAATGCCTCCCCCCAAGTCCCCCACCCAGATTCATGTCGAGCTGCACCCCGGCGGCATTCGCATCGGCCCGAATGAGCCCCTCCTGCGCAGCCGCCTGCTCCCCCGCCTGATCGCCGCCCTGCTGCAGGCGCATGAAGACGGCCTGGCCCGCCGAGACAGCCCGTGCAGCCGCGCCGAACTCTGCGCCCGCATGGCCGGCATGGCCGAGCTTCACCGCACCCAGGTCTGGCGCGCCATGGCGCAGCTGGCTCAAACGCCGCTGGCGCCGCTCATTGCCGCCCACACCCCCAGCGGGGGCCCTTTCTGGCTGCAGGACGCGACCTTCACCCGCTGCCGCTTTGTCCTGGACACCGGGGCTCCCGCCCAAGGCGCCGCCCTGGCTGACTGGCTCGGCCAACGCCCCGCCACCCATCTCCCGGCCGCCACCGCGCTGCTTCCCTGGTCCTACACCGAAGCCCTCGCCCGCGCCGACCACCTGCTGGACCGCGGTGAGCTCTATCCTGCGCGCCTCGCCCTCCAGCAGGCCGAACCGCAGCTCCCCGCCGACGATCCCCTCGCTGCCGCAGCGCTTGGCTGGCGCCGTGCCCGCATTGCCCGCCGCCTGGGCGACTGGGGCGCTCTTCAGGACGAACTTCGCGACCTCTCCCACACGCTCAACGACACCCGACTCGCTGCGCCGGAGCGCCAGCAGCTCCAGGCCCGCATCGCCATCCTGGCCGCCTGGCACTGGTATGGGAGTCTCGGCCAACCCTCAGCGGCGCTCGCGCGACTTGACGACGTCCCGCCCGCCGCCCTCGCCTTCGACCCCACGCTGCGCTGCGACCACGGCAACCTGCGCGGCATCGCCCTGCGCGAGCTTGCCCTGGCCCAATCCGACGCGGCACTCGCCAGCGCCTCCGTCGCGGCCCTGGGTGATGCGCTGCGCAGCGCCTCCCTCGCCGGCCTGCCGGATGCCTTGCAGATCTGCGCCGCCAACCTCTCCCACGGCATCGGCCAGCTCGCCCATGCCGGTCTGCTCGGCGACGCCGCCAGCCTGGAGGAGGCACTGCGCTGGCTGCTCCTGAGTGACGTCATCTGCACCCGATGGCAGCTGGGCCGTAGCTCGCTGCTCAACACCATCTTCCTGCTGCGGTTGTGTGGCCTTGGCGGCTGGCGCTTCTCCACCGTGCGTCGCATGGCCGAGGCGGCCGGCCAGCCGCTTCAGGCCGACTCCTACGCCGCCCTCGCCGCCCAGCGATGGGAAGCCTGCCGCGGCCGACAGTCGCAGATCCCGGCCGACCAGCGCTGCGCGTTCCTCCTGCTGTGGGCCCGCCACGCCGCCGCCGAATGCGACAGCTTCACCGCCGCAGACCTCATCCGCCAGGCGCGACTGCAAGCCCGCAAACTGCGCGACCCACAAGCCCGCCAGCGCTACCTCGACGAGGCGGCCGCGCTCAGCCAGCAAGCGCAACGCGCGTAACCGCAGATCAGCCCCCGACCGGGCCATCGCGAAGGAACACTGCGGCTCTCATCGACACCTCACAGGGAGCCCCTCATGAACACTGACGCCCAGACGTTCACACCGTCGCCGACCCCTTCATCCACTGCTGACGCCGCGCGGGCCACACAGGTCCCGCGTCGCAGCACCTTCCCCCTGCTTGCCCTCACCGCAGCGCTGACCTTCGGTCCGATCTTCGTCGCCCTCACCGGTTGCAAGGCTGCCAGCGCCCAGACCTTCGCGGCGAGCGCGCCCACCGTAGCGGTCACACCCGCGGCGAGCTCCGACCATCGCGAACGCTGGACCACCCGTCCCGAACTCCAGCGCCACTTCGACGCGCTCAACACCCGCGGCACCCTGGTCCTGATGGACTCGGCGTCTTATCAATGGATGGCCTCGGACGCCGCCCGTGCTTACATGCCGTACCTCCCGGCTTCTACCTTCAAGATCCCCATGTCCCTCATCGCCCTGGAGACCCGCGCAGCCCAGGACGAAAACACCCGCTTCGCCTGGGATGGCCAGCAACGCCGCCTGCGCGACTGGAACCAGGACCAGACCCTCGCCAGCGCCTACAAGGTGTCCGCCGTCTGGGTCTTCCAGCGCCTGGCCCGCACCGTCGGCCAGCCCACCGTGCAGCAGTTCCTCTACGACTTCCGCTACGGCAATGCCAAGGCCGGCCCGGTGGGCGACACCTTCTGGCTGGAGGGAGACCTGCGCATCAGCGCGGTCGGGCAGATCGAATTTCTGCGCCGCCTGCATGACCGCCAGCTGCCGCTGTCCGATGCCACCTATGCCACCGCCCGCCAGGTGATGCGCCGCGACACCGGCCCAGGCTGGACCCTGTATGCCAAGACCGGCTGGGGGGATGCAACCACACCGGCGGTCGGTTGGTTCGTCGGCTGGCTGGAGCGGGAGCGCGATCCGCGCCCGGTCTACTTTGCCCTCAACATGGACATGCTGCACGACGAGCTCGGCCCGCAGCGCGAGAGGGTCGTGAAGGACAGTCTGCGCGCACTCGGCTACCTGGACTGATCAGCCCTTGCGAGTCGCTGGGGCGGCTGCAGCGCGACGGTCGGAACCGCCGCCCATGGGTTTGATCGATCCATCCGCCCGCGCGCGGCCGGATGGCCGATACTCCCTCGCGTCATTCATTCCCGCAGGCAGGTGCCCACCATGAAGTTGTTCCCTTCCTTGTCCGCTCTCCGCATGACCCGGCGCCGCATGACGGCCCTGCGCGTGGCCATTCCCGCCGCGATGCTGGCCGTCGCCGGTCCGGTGCTGGCGCAGGTCACCGTCACGGCGCCCTGGGTGCGGGCCACCGTGGCCCAGCAGTCGTCCACCGGCGCCTTCATGCAGCTGAAGTCGGCCAAGGCGGTCAAGCTGGTGTCGGTCAGCACCCCGGTGGCCGGCATCGTCGAAGTGCATGAGATGGCCATGGACGGCCAGGTGATGCGCATGCGCGCCGTGCCCGCGTTGGAGCTGCCGGCCGACAAGACGGTCGAGTTCAAGCCCGGCGGCTATCACGTCATGTTGATGGACCTGAAGGGCCAGGTGAAGGTGGGGGACACCGTGCCGCTGACGCTGGTCTTTGAAGGTGCGGACCAGAAGCGCGAAACGGTGCAGGTCAAGGCCACGGTGAAGCCGCTCGGCGCCGCCATGCCGATGGACGATCACGGCGGCCACGGCGGTCACCAGCACTGAACCTCCGCACGCCTCGCCCACGAAAGCAGGCCCACCCGGGTCAGCCGCCGCGCCCTCCCTGCTTGGCCAACCCCGCCGCAAGGTGGTCCACCAGCGCCTTGATCCGCTGCGGCATGAAGCGCTGACTGGGCATCAGCGCATGCAGCGGCATCGGGCGGCCGACCCACTCGGGCAGCACCTCCACCAGCGCCCCGCTGGCCAGGCTCTCCCGCACATCCAGCTCGCTCTTGTAGGTCAGCCCCCGGCCTTCCAGCGCCCACAGATGGGCGATGCCGCCATCGTCCGCCGTGCGTCGCCCCTGCACCGCCACCTCCACGGCGGGCCCGCCCAGCTGGTCCTTGCGCCAGAACTTCCACTGCCGCTCCAGCCGGTCGCCGATCTTGAAGCGGATGCATTCATGGCCCGAGGCCAGGTCTTGCGGATGCTGTGGCCGCCCATACCGCTTCAGGTAGTCCGGCGATCCCACCAGCAGCCGCCGCCCGTCAAACAGCCGACGCGCCACCAGCCGTGAATCGGCGAGTTCGCCATACCGCAGGGCGACATCCACCTCGTCCCGCACCACGTCCTGCAGGCCGTCACCCACATTCAGATGCAGTTCCACCCCGGGGTGCCGCTCCAGGAACGCGTCCAGCAGCGGGAGCACCACCCGCCGCGTCAGGTCACTCGACGCACTCACCCGGATGCGGCCACGCAGCACCGGCATCGCCGCCTTGCCCTGGGTCGGCTCCCCTTCGTGCAACTGCGCCAGCCCTTCGTCCAGCAGTTCCAGTGCGCGCTGGGCGTAATCCCGCAGGCGCTCGCCCGCAGCGGTGAGGCGCAGCGCCCGGGTGCTGCGCTCCACCAGCCGTGCCCCCAGCCGGGCCTCCAGCTTCTTCAGCATGGCGCTGGCAGCGGCCGGGGTGATGTTCATGACCTTGGAGGCTGCCGTGAGACTGCCGCCGCGGGCGCATTCGACCAGCAGTCTCAGCTCGGCGGTATTTTCAATTTCCATTTAAAACTGATAGCGATTGAACTGACTTCATTGATTGTGCTCAAAGGGGGAGGATGACGCTTGTTGTATTGCTGGAGTCCCTCATGAAAGCTGTTGGTTATCTCAAGAATCTGCCCATCTCGGACGCTGAGTCGCTGATCGACGTCGAAGTGCCCATGCCGCAGGCCGGCCCGAACGACCTGCTGGTGGAAATCGCCGCCGTGGCCGTCAATCCGGTGGACACCAAGATCCGCAAGAGCCGTCCCGCTGCGGACGGTGCGCCGGTGGTGCTGGGCTGGGACGCCGTGGGTCATGTGCGTGCCCTGGGACCGGAGGTGAAGGGTTTCTCCGTGGGGGACCGCGTCTGGTACGCCGGCGACCTCACCCGCATGGGCAGCAATGCGCAGTTCCAGGCGGTGGACCATCGCATCGTCAGCCGCGCGCCCACCTCGCTCAGCGACGCCGAAGCTGCCGCCCTGCCGCTGACCGCCATCACCGCCTGGGAAATGCTGCATGACCGGCTGCAGGTGAACCGCGACCGCCGCCCGGTCAGCCTCCTCGTGACTGGCGCCGCCGGCGGCGTCGGCTCCATCCTCGTGCAACTGGCGCGGCAGTGTCCGCACCTGACCGTCATCGGCACCAGTTCCGATCCGGACGGCGCCGGTGGAGACTGGCTGCGCCAGCTGGGCGCGCATCACGTCATCAACCATCGCGAGCCGCTCGCGCCGCAGGTCGCCGCCCTGCAGACGCAAGGCGTGGCCCCGGTGCGCCATGTGGCCAGCCTCACCCACACGCCGCAGCACTTCAAGGATCTGGTGGAACTGCTGGAGCCCCAGGGCCAGCTGGCGCTCATCGACGACTTCAGCGCGGGTGACATCGACGTCATGGCGCTCAAGCGCAAGGCCCTCTCGCTGCATTGGGAATTGATGTTCACCCGGAGTCTGTTCACCACACACGACATCGCCGAGCAGGGTCGTCTGCTGGCGGAGGTGGCCCGGCTGGTCGACGCCGGCCAGGTGCGCACCACGCTGGCTGAGGTGGTGGGACCGATCAATGCCGCCACGCTGCGGCGCGCGCACGAATTGCAGGAGCGTCAGCGCCAGCAGGGCAAGCTCGTGCTTCAGGGTTTCTGAGTAGGTCTGATTCGTGAAACCTTACCGCCTCCTGACAGGGAGGCGGACCACTCAGGGGAAATCCTGGGTGACCGCAGACCGCACAGCGGCGATACCTGAGCCCCTCGAAAAACAATGCCGGGACGGCGAGGGAAATGCGGATGAGTGCTCGACTGCTGGGAGCGGATGCAGCGCATGGCGATGCGCATGCGGGGGAGCCGGAGGAAGGGCATGAACATGCCCTGCCACGTGCGGATCAAGCCAGGCGCCGCTGGAGACTGATGGGGCTGCAGATGCTCGCAGCCGCAGCAGGTTTCAGCGCCATGGCTTCGACCGCGCAGGCCGCCACGATCGGGGTCATCCTGCCCGGCAGCTGGCCGAGCGTGCAGCAGGCGGAAGCACTTCAGCAGGGCATGACCCTCGCGCTCAAGACCTGGCCCGGTGATTCGGTGCCCACCCTCATCGTCAAGGACAGCGCCTGCGACGCCCACAAGGCGGAGCAAGCCGCCGACGCACTGATCCAGGCCAAGGTCGACATCGTGCTGGGCAACTGGTGCGAAATCGGCAACGGCGCCGACCGGCTCAAGGCCGCGGGCATCCCGCTCATCTCCAGCAACGCCGAACGGGTGCCGGGCAAGGAACTGCAGGTGCAGCTCGGCCGCATCGAGCTGTATGCAGCGGAACGCATCGCCACCGAACTGCGCCGCGAGACCGGCCTGCGCATCAGCGCACGCACCTCCTGCTGGCTGGACTTCGAAGCCACGCTGAGCGAGCGGGTGGATGCGGTGCTCTGCCCCGTGCTGACTGTCGACAAAACCCGCTGGGACCAGGTGGCCAACACCTACACCGCCGCCTTCCGCAAACCGATCACGCCGTCCGCTGCGCGCGGATATGCGGCCATGGAGCTGGCGCTGAACTATCTGCGTCGCGCCAAGGGTGGCAAGACCACCGCGGCCCTGAAAGACACGCAGGGCGCCTCCACCTTGCTCGGCCCGGTGCCGGCCCTGGATGCACCCGCCCCCACCACCGCCCTGCAGCTGGTGTTCTCCCCGCACTTGCCGAAGATGAGCCCGCAGCAGGCCCAGACACTGGAGAAGCTGGTCAAGTCCAAGGGCTGCGGCTGCCCGGGTGGCACCTTGCGAGACGGCTGCCCCAAGGACGGCAGCCCCTGGAGCGACATGCCCTTCGTGGTGCGCGGCGGCGGCACCCCCGCCGCCTGTGCATCGGCCATCGGCGTTCTGGAGCTGTAACGCCGCTCCCGTGCTGGCCCCCTTCCAGACTCGTCCTATAGTGCGGGCTGTGGCGCCTTGCGGCGCCGAAGTACTGCACGAGGAATGTCCATGGTCAAAAAGGTGAAGAAGACTGCCGGCAGCGCCCCCGCTGCGGAGGCCGCGCCGGCGGGTCCCGGCCTGCTGGACAGTCAGTTCGGCCAGCTCGTCAAGGAGTCGGCCCAGCAGATCTGGTCCGCGGGACTGGCTGCCTTTGCCAAGGCGCAGAACAACAGCGGCAAGGCCTTTGACAGCCTGGCCGAAGAAGGTGCCCGCATCCAGAAGAAGACCCAGGCCAGCACGGAAGAGCGGCTGGGTGCGGTCGCATCCCGCATGTCCGACATGGCGGGCGAGGTGGGCACCCGGGCGGGTCAGCACTGGGACAAGCTCGAATCGATTTTTGAGGATCGGGTGGCGCGGGCGCTGAACCGTCTGGGTGTCCCCTCGGCGCAGGATGTGGCGGCCCTGCATGAGCGGCTGGATGCGTTGACGCAGGCATTGAAGGCGCAAGGCGGTTCGGTGTCGGCTGCGGATCGCGCGGCGGCACCGCCTGCGGCAGTTCGGAAGTCCGCTCGCAAGACCGCGGCCCGCACGACCCAGTCCACCGCAGCGACGGACATGACAAGGGCGAAGAAGACTGCAGCGCCGGCCACGGCGGCAGCGGCCCCTGCCAGCAAGTCCAGGAAGACCAAGCCTGCCGAGGTGAAGTCGTCTCCTGGCAGCGGGAAAGCATCGGCGAAAACCGCTGCCAAGCCTGCCACCCGCGCGGCGTCGAGCCCTGCCGCGGCCAGCAAAAAATCGGCGTTGCGCACCCAGCGCTGAGTCCACGCTGATCCGACACGGTTCCCCACGCACCGCTTGGTGCGATTCAGCCCGCACCGCCCGGTGCGTCACAGGCCCGGCCGCCCGCAACCCCTGACCCTTCGCCGCGTCCGGGGGGGGGGGGGGCGGCCAGCGCGCCGCCATTCGCACACGCCACCGGTGGCGATGCGTGCACTCCATCACGATCTCCACCCGCACCCCCAGCGCACAGGGGGATGCCGATGATCGTCCGCGCTCGAACAATCTCACACAAGTTCCGCGGGCCCGGCCCGCTCCCCTGAATCCTTCCGGACTCTCATGAAGCGCCTTCTTGCCGCCGCCCTCGTTGCCCTCCCGTTCGCAGGCTTCGCCGCCACCGACGCCAACCTGCTGACCAACGGCAGCTTCGAAGCCAACGTGCTGCGCAATGGATCCTGGGCCACCTTCGGCAGCATTGACGGCTGGACCGTCGGCAACAAGGGCGTGGAAGTGCGCAACAACGTCTCCGGCACCGCCCTGGACGGCCGCAACTTCGTCGAACTCGACACCACCGGCAACAGCAGCATCAGCCAGAGCTTTGCCACTGTCGCCGGCTATACCTACGAGCTGAGCTTCTCCTACGCCAACCGCAGCGACAACCGCGGTGCGGCCAGCGATGGCCTGTGGTGGAGCGTGGGCAGCCTGTCCGGCGCCGTGGGTCAGAACACCAACACCCACTGGACCACCTACACCACCAGCTTCGTTGGCACTGGCAGCCCGATGACCCTGAGCTTCACCGCCATCGGCCGCAGCGACTCCTTCGGCACCTCGCTGGACAACGTTCAACTCAGCGTGCTGTCCACCGTGCCGGAACCGCACGGCTATGCGCTGATGCTGGCGGGCCTGGGCACCGTCGGCCTGCTGTCGCGTCGTCGCCGCCGCAGCGCCTGATCCGGTTCATTTCCGTCAAAGGACGCGTTGGGACTTCGCTTCGGCGAGGCAGCGCGACATCAGAGGCTCCCACGAGGGCCCAGCAAAAAGGCATCCCTCGGGATGCCTTTTTGCTTGCGAGGGCAGTCAGCTTCAGCCCAGATACCGCGACTCCAGATGCCGGCGGAAGTGCGCCGTGTTCAGCGCCTCGCCGCTGGCGCGCTTCACCAGCTCGGGCGTCTCGTAGCGGCTGCCCTGCTGCCAGATGCGGTCCTTCAGCCAGTCGAACACCGGCGTCAGCTCGCCCTTGGCGATGTCGGCATCCAGGCTGGGGCGCTCGCGCCGCATCGTCGCAAACCACTGCGCGGCATACATCGCGCCGAGCGTATAGCAGGGGAAATAACCGAACAGGCCTGCGCCCCAATGCACGTCCTGCATCGGCCCGTCCTTGAAGTTGCCCCGCGTGTCCAAACCCAGCAGCTCCTGCATCTTGGCGTCCCACAGCGCGGGGATGTCCTCCACCTCGATCTCGCCTTCCATCAGCGGTCGCTCGATCTCATAACGCAGGATCACATGCGCCGGATAGGTCACCTCGTCGGCATCCACGCGGATGTAGCCCGGGGCCACGCGGGTCATCATCCGGTGCAGGTTCTGGGCGGCGAACGCCTCCTGATCACCCAGATGACGGCGCACCAGCGGCTCGATCAGTCCGGCAAAACCGGGATGCGAAGCGAGCTGCATCTCGAAGGACAGGCTCTGGCTTTCGTGCAGGCCCATCGACCGCGCCGCAGCGATCGGCAGCCCCATCCAGTCCCGCGGGAGGTTCTGCTCATAGCGCCCATGCCCGGTTTCGTGAATCGTGCCGGTGAGACTCTGCAGGAAGCTGTCTTCGCGATAGCGCGTGGTCATGCGCACGTCCTCCGGCACACCGCCGCAGAACGGGTGGGTACTTTCGTCCAGACGACCGGCGGCGAAGTCAAAGCCGAGCAGCTTCATCGCATCCAGGCCCAGCGCACGTTGCGCCTGGGTGGGGAACGGGCCTTGCGGCTGCACCACCGTTTCGCCTTGCTGACGCGCCATCACCTGGCGGATGAGGCCGGGCAGCCATTGGCGCAGATCGCCAAACACACGATCGACATCGGCCGAGCGCATGCCGGGCTCGTACTGGTCCAGCAGCGCGTCATAGCGGGAGAGGCCGCTGGACTCGCTCAGCAGCCGTGCTTCCTCCCGCACCAGCCGCACCACCGGTCGCAGGTTCTCGACATAGCCCGCCCAGTCATTGGCGGGACGCTGGCTGCGCCACGCATGCTCGCAGTGCGACACCGCCAGCGACCTGGATTCAACCAGGCTCTGCGGCAAGGCATTGGCGGCCCGCCACACCCGGGTCATCTCTCGCAGCGAGGCGCGCTGCACCTCATCCAGCGGCTCCTGTTCGGCACGGGCCAGCAGGTCCTTGAGCGCGGGATCGGTGCCCAGCTGATGCAGCAGCCCTTCCATCTCCGCCAGCGCTTCTGCGCGGGACTGCGCGCCGCCGGCCGGCATGAAGGCCGCCTGGTCCCACGAAGCCATGGCATGCAGATGCTGCAACCGGTGCTTGCGGCGGTGGCGCTGGCACAGGTCGTCATAGGCCGGCGTGCTGGCGGATGAGGTCATGCGGTGTCTCCTGAATGCCCGCTGCTGCGGATATAGGGTGATGTGCCAGCATTGTGGCGGTCTCGAGGACCTTCCTCCCACTCCCCCGAAAGAGTGGTGCGACCTCCGCCTCAGGGCAGGAAATACAGCCCGACCGTAGTCATGATCAGGTAGCGGGCGCACTTGCCGATGCCCATGTAGACCACGCACGGCCAGAAGGGCAGTCGCAGCCATCCGGCCAGTGCGCAGAGCGGGTCGCCGACAATGGGCAGCCAGCTCAGCAGACAGGTCCTGGCGCCGAAGCGCCGCAACCATCCCAGCACCCGCTGGTCCCGCGGCGAGTGATGCGTGGCCGCCTCATATGCGCGCTCTGCGCCCCAGCCCATCCACCAGCTGATGGCGCCGCCAATGGTGTTGCCAACCGTGGCAACGGCAATCGCGGGCCAGAACAATTCGGGCTTTTGATGCACCAGCAGCAGCACCACCGGCTCTGAGCCCAACGGCAGCAAGGTGGCCGAGACCAGCGCCACCACAAAGACCGCCCCCAACCCCACTTGCGGAAGCGCCAACGCCTCCAGCATCAGGTCAATCACGTGTTGCAGCCATGCTTCCATGCGTGGGATTATCCGGATTAGTCTGTTCTGTCTGAGGTCTTCATGTCGTTGCGCACCCTCGCGACATCCTGGGCGGTGTCGCTCTGTGCGTCCGTCGCCGCCGGGTTGGCGCTGATCATGTCTCCCGCCACGCCGTTCATCGTGGCACTTTTCACGATCACCGTCGCTTCGCAGGCCCAGCCACCTCAAACCGGTCCCAGTGCGGCCAGCAACGCTTCGGCAACGGCGATGCCCGGCGCTTCCACGACCTTGCCGCCCTTGCCCGCCGTCAGTGGTGGCGCCTGCACGCAGCTGATCGCCTCCGGCAATCCGCAATATCCGCCGTACCTCTGGCGCCCGAACGACGATGACACCCGGCTGGTCGGCGCCAATGCCGACCTGATGCAGTGGCTGGCCCGCGAGATCGGCCTGCCGATCGAAACCCGCTATGTGGGCCCCTGGGGACGGGTGCAGGAAGAAGCCCGCGCCGGCCGCATCGACCTGATCGCGGGCGCCTTCTTCACCCTGCCCCGCACCGAATACATGGACTACTTCTTCCCGGCCTTCCGGGAGACCCGCTCGGTGGTGCTGACGCGGGCGAACTCGTCGCTGAACTACCGGCGCTGGAGCGACCTCTCGCCGCATCAGGGCGTGACGGTGATCAACAACAGCTTTGGTGTGGAATTTGACCAGTTTGCGCGTCAATCGCTCAAGCTGACGCAGGTGGCCACCGTGGAGCAGGCCATCCAGATGCTGCAGCGCGGCCGTGTGGATTACTTCATCTATGAAGACACGCCCGCCGAAGCCTATGCAGCACGCGCCGGCGGTGCAGCGCTGCGCCCGCTGATGCCGGCAGTGGCCCACGAAGGGCTGTACCTGACGCTGGCCCACCGCTCCCGCTGCAACACCCCCGAGCTGCGGGGCCGGCTGACCCGCGCCCTCTACAAGCTGAGCCAGGAACGCACGATGAACCGCTTCCTGGAGCAGGGGATCCAGCTGTGGAAGCAGCAGGCACCCTGAGCGCCCCTGGATAGCTCGATTCGGCGACAGGGCTGAAACGAAGGGGTCCGGCAGCCCTTTCGTCAACTGACATCCCAGAAAAGTCGTCCCCCATCCGGCCGGGTGGGTCGCCTGACAGCGCTATACTTCTGCCTCTTTTTTGTGCAGTTCCCCCATGCCCACGCCGCTGCCCGGTCCCATGACACTGGGCCCCTATCGCCTGCCCAACCGGCTGTTCGTTGCTCCCATGGCGGGCGTGACGGACCGGCCGTTCCGTGTGCTGTGCAAGAAGCTTGGCGCGGGGTATGCGGTGAGCGAGATGGTCACTTCCCGCAAGGACCTGTGGAACAGCCTCAAGACCTCGCGCCGGGCCAATCATGAAGGCGAGTCCGCACCGATCTCGGTGCAGATCGCCGGCACCGATGCGCAGATGATGGCGGAGGCGGCCGCCTACAACATCGACCGCGGCGCACAGATCATCGACATCAACATGGGCTGCCCCGCCAAGAAGGTCTGCAACAAGTGGGCCGGTTCCGCGTTGATGCAGGATGAGCCGCTGGCGCTGGAGATCATCGAAGCGGTGGTGGCGGCCTGCGCGCCACGCGGCGTGCCGGTCACGCTGAAGATGCGCACCGGCTGGTGCCAGGCCGAGAAGAATGCGGTGCGGCTGGCCCGTGCGGCGCAGGAGGCCGGTGTGTCGATGGTGACGGTGCATGGCCGCACCCGTGAGCAAGGCTACAGCGGTCAGGCTGAATACGACACCATCGCCGCGGTCAAGGCTGCGCTGAACATTCCGGTCGTGGCCAACGGCGACATCAGCACCCCGCAAAAGGCCCTCGAAGTGCTCGCCGCCACCGGCGCGGACGCGCTGATGATCGGCCGCGCCGCCCAGGGCCGCCCCTGGATCTTTGCCGAGATCGCGCACTTCCTGGAAACGGGTGAGCTGCTTCCGGCTCCGCGCATCGCGGATGCCAAGCGCTGGCTGATCGAGCACCTGCACGACCACTACACCCTTTATGGCGAGCTGACCGGCATGCGCAGCGCTCGCAAGCACATCGGCTGGGCCGTGCGCGCCCTGCCCGGTGGCGAAGATTTCCGCCGCCACATGAACACCCTGGACAGTTGCGACGACCAGGTCCGCACCCTCAGCGACTGGCTCGACGCACTGGCCCAGGACCATGACCGCCTGCCCTATCTGGCGCCGGCGGCCAATGACGACCCGGACGAAGAACTCAGCAGCGGCGTCTCTCCCCACAACAACGACAACAGCGCACACGAAGAAAGAAGGCTCACCGCATGACGCCCAAACCGATCGACGCCTGCGTCCGCGAGAACCTGGAAGCCTACTTCCGGGACCTCGGCGGCGAGGCGCCCCATTCCATGCACGAAATGCTGATCCGCCTGGTGGAGAAGCCGCTGCTGGAAGTGGTGATGCAACACAGCGAAGGCAACCAGAGCAAGGCCGCCGAATGGCTGGGCATCAATCGCAACACGCTGCGACGCAAGCTGGTGGAACACAAGCTGATCTGACCGATTGATCTGACCGATTTCTCTCAAGGACTTCCATGGCACAACTCACCGCACTGATCTCGGTGTCCGACAAGACCGGCATCGTCGACTTCGCCAAGGCGCTGCATGCGCTGGACGTGAAGCTGCTCTCCACCGGCGGCACCGCCAAACTGCTGGCCGATGCCGGCCTGCCGGTCACCGAAGTGGCGGACCACACCGGCTTCCCGGAAATGCTGGACGGCCGCGTCAAGACGCTGCATCCGAAGATCCATGGCGGCCTGCTGGCCCGTCGTGAGGTGCCCGAGCATGTGAAGGCGCTGCAGGACCACGGCATCGCCACCATCGACATCCTCGCGGTCAACCTCTATCCGTTTGAAGCCACCGTGGCCAAGCCCGGCTGCACGCTGGAAGACGCGATCGAGAACATCGACATCGGCGGTCCGGCGATGGTGCGCAGCGCCGCCAAGAACTGGAAGGACGTGACGGTGCTCACCGATGCGCAGCAATATGCGCAGGTGCTGGAAGAACTCAAGGCCCACGGCAAGACCAGCGACCGCACCCGCTTTGCCTGCTCGGTGGCGGCGTTCAACCGCATCGCCCAATACGACGCGGCCATCAGCAACTACCTGAGCGCCCGCCAGGACGACGGCGCGCTGTCCGAGTACCCGGCGCAGCTCAACAGCAGCTTCATCAAGGTGCAGGACCTGCGCTACGGTGAGAACTCGCACCAGACCGCGGCCCTCTACCGCGACCTGTTCCCCGCGCCGGGCTCGCTGGTCACCGGCAAGCAGCTGCAGGGCAAGGAACTGAGCTACAACAACATCGCCGATGCCGATGCGGCCTGGGAATGCGTGAAGAGCTTCGACACGCCGGCCTGCGTCATCATCAAGCATGCGAATCCCTGCGGCGTGGCGGTGGCAGCCACCGCGGTCGAGGCCTACAGCAAGGCCTTCAAGACTGACCCGACCAGCGCCTTCGGCGGCATCATCGCCTTCAACCGCGAAGTGGATGGCGCAGCTGCGCAGCTGGTGGCCAAGCAGTTTGTGGAAGTGCTGATGGCGCCGTCCTTCAGCGAGGAAGCGCGCCAGATCTTCGCCAGCAAGGCCAATGTGCGCCTGCTGGAGATCGCGCTGCCGCCGGGCGGTGCACGTCCGTGGGACCAGGGCCGCAATGCGCAGGACGTCAAGCGCGTCGGCTCGGGCCTGCTGGTGCAGACGGCCGACAACCACTTCCTCTCCAAGGCCGACCTGAAGGTCGTCACCACGCTGCAGCCGAGCGCCCAGCAGCTGGAGGACCTGATGTTCGCCTGGACCGTGGCCCAGTACGTCAAGAGCAATGCCATCGTCTTCTGCGGCGACGGCATGACCCTGGGCGTCGGCGCCGGCCAGATGAGCCGCATCGACTCGGCCCGCATCGCCTCGATCAAGGCGGAGAACGCCGGCCTGACGCTCAAGGGCGCGGCCGTCGCCAGCGATGCCTTCTTCCCGTTCCGCGATGGCCTGGATGTGCTGGCTGATGCAGGGGCGAGCTGTGTCATTCAACCGGGCGGCTCGATGCGCGACGACGAAGTGATCGCCGCCGCCAATGAGCGTGGCATTGCGATGGTGTTCACCGGCGTGCGTCACTTCCGCCATTGAGCAGCACCCGCTTGATCACGTCATGACGTGACCCTGCTCTGATCCTCAGGCCCGCCGCGAGCGGGCCTTTTTCATGTTGGCGCGGACCATTCATACGTCAGCCCTTGTCATTGCCGCTCCAGGACCGGATTGATAACTTTTGGGCCCGCACCACTGGGGTGCTTTCTACCCGCATTGAATCCATGAAAAAGATTGCATTCATCGCTGCAGCCCTGCTGTCCACCGGTCTGGCGCAGGCGCAGAACAGCCCGTTCTATGTCGACGCCGGTTATTCCTTCATGCAGCTGCACACCAGCGACCCCGACACCAAAAAGGGCCTGGGCGCGCTGCGCGGCATGGCTGGTTGGGAGGTGCATCCCAACCTCGCGCTGGAGCTGATGCTGGCCGCCGGCGTGAGCGATGCGAAGTACAGCGACGGCAGCAAGATCAAGCTGAGCCATTCGCTGGGTGTCTTCGCCAAGCCCAAGTTCGCCGTCACCGATCAGATCGAAGTCTTCGGCCGCGCCGGCTGGACCCGCACCAGGCTCAAGGTCAGCGACGGCAGCAACAGCGTGACCGATCACGGCCAGGACCTCGCCTGGGGCCTGGGCGCCAGCTACAAGATCATGCCGGGCTGGTCCGCCTCGCTGGACTACACCCGCTACTACGACAAGAACGGCGGCAACATCAGCGGCATCGGCGTGAACGTCGGTTATCGCTTCTGACGCCGGAAGGCGGGTGAGTCGGCCCGGTCCGCCCGGGTGACGGCCCCACCTGGCCCCGGCTCACTGGCTCACTGGCTCACTGGCTCACTGGCTGATTGCACAGCAGCCCGCCCTCCGGCGGGCTTTTTCATGTCCAGCCCTCCGCTGCGCGCAGGCCGCTGTCTGTCGTCCTGCAGCGCCTCAAGGCCTACTGAAGGGGGATACATCTGTCACCTCCTCGCACACATCGTGTCGGGCTCACAACTGCATGTGAACAAATTGGCGTTGCACCATCAAGTTGCGTTGACCCATTCATGTCAGGGTTGATACCGTTCGCATCCGCACCACACGGGTGCTGCTTAGGAAGTAAATCAACATGAAGAAGATTGTTCTCGCCGCCGCTCTGCTGGCTGCTGGTGTGGCTCAAGCCCAAACCGGCAACTCCGCTTTCTACGCCGAAGGTGGCTACCAGTTCACCAAGATCGACTACTTCGGCCCCACCGCCGACGTCGGCGCCATTCGTGGCGTGCTGGGCTGGGACCTGCACCCGAACGTGGCTGCTGAACTGATGGTGAACCTCGGTGCTGGCGACGACTCCATCGGCAACCTGGGCGCCAAGGTCAAGCTGAAGAGCGCCACCGGCGTGTTCATCAAGCCCAAGTACGCGCTGAACAGCCAATTCGAAGTGTTCGGCCGTCTGGGCTGGGCCAGCACGAAGCTGAAGTTCAGCAACGCCAACGCCAGCGCTGAAGACAAGGGCAACGACTTCGCCTGGGGCCTGGGCGCCAGCTACAAGTTCAGCAAGCAGTGGTACGGTTCGGTGGACTACACCAACTTCTACGACAAGGACGGCGGCAAGGTGGACGGCGTGGCCCTGAGCGTCGGCTACCGCTTCTGATCGAGCGATTCGAGCGACCGGCCTGATGCCGGTCCCTCGACGCCTGAAAGCCCGCCTCTCGGCGGGCTTTTTCTTTGGGGCGGCCACAGGTTGCCCCGCTTGGCGGCAACAGCACCCGGCCTTACCCTTGCGTCCTCACCCACATCAAGACGTCAGAGGGACACCATGGACCAGAGCCTGCAGGAGCGCCTGCGCCTCGTGCTGGAGCAGCAGCGCGCCGCCTTCGACGCGAACCGCATGCCCAGACTCGCCGAGCGGCGCGACCGGCTGGAGCGCCTGGGCCGTCTGACCACCACCCATCGCGCCGAACTGCAGGCCGCCATGGCGCAGGACTTCGGCCATCGCGCGCACCAGGAAAGCCTGCTGGCCGACATCTTCACGGTGGAGTCCGGCGTACGCCACGCGCTCAAGCATCTGAAGTCCTGGATGGCGACCAAACGCGCGCCCACGGCGCTGCACTTCCTGCCCGGCCGCAACCGGCTCATGCCGCAGCCGCTGGGTGTGGTGGGCATAGTCTCACCCTGGAACTATCCGTATTACCTGGCGATGGCGCCGGCCCTCGCCGCACTGGCGGCAGGCAACCGCGTGATGATCAAACCGTCCGAACTGACGCCCGCCACCTCGGCGCTGATGGCTCGTCTGGTGGCCGAGCACTTTGCACCGGAAGAGATGACGGTGCTCACCGGCGACGCCGACGTCGGCCGCGCCTTCACCGAACTGCCCTTCGACCATCTGTTCTTCACCGGCTCCACGCCGGTGGGCCGGGTGGTGGCGCAGGCGGCAGCGCGCAACCTCACGCCGGTCACGCTGGAGCTGGGCGGCAAGTCCCCGGTGGTGATCGACCGCAGCGCCGATCTGGCGCAGGCTGCCGAACGCATTGCCTTCGGCAAGCTGCTCAATGCAGGGCAGACCTGTGTGGCGCCGGACTATGCACTGGTGCCCCGCGAGTCGGTGGCCGCCTTCACCGAGGCGGTGCTGGCCGCCATCCGGCGCCTCTATCCGCAGATCGACGGCAACCCCGACTACACCGCCATCGTCAGCCCGCGCCACCATGCCCGCCTGCTGGCCCTGGTGGAAGAAGCGCGGGAACAGGGCGCCACCGTGCGGCGCAGCCATGACGAGTCCCCGCAGGACCGCCGCCTGGTGCCCACCGTGCTGCTGGACACCCGCGCCACCATGACGGTGATGCGGGAAGAGATCTTCGGGCCTTTGCTGCCCATCGTGCCCTACGACCAGCCGGCGGATGCGGTGCGCCACATCAATGCTGGCGACCGTCCGCTGGCGCTGTACTGGTTCGGCCGCGACGATGCGGCCCGCGATCAGGTGCTCGCGCAGACCCACGCCGGCGGCGTGACCATCAACGACTGCCTGTGGCATCTGGGTCAGGAAGAGCAGCCCTTCGGCGGCGTGGGCGCCTCCGGCATGGGGGCCTATCACGGCGTGTGGGGCTTCAATACCTTCAGCAAGCTCAAGCCGGTGTTCTATCAGTCCGCCCTGGCGGGCACGCGGCTGTTCTATCCGCCGTACGGGCCGCGCTTTGACCGGCTGATGGCGCTGATGCGCAAGATCGCCTGAGCCACCAGACTCAGTAGGCGCGTCCCTTGCGGAACTGCGCATGCTGACGACGCTCCAGCGTCGTGCTGCGGCTCATCGCCTCGAAGCTCACCCGCGCATGCGCATGCATGATGGCCAGCCCCAGCGCATCGGCCGCATCCTTGCCGGGTTCCCCCGGCAGGGACAGCAGCCGCTGCACCATCATCTGGATCTGTTCCTTCTTGGCGTGGCCGTGGCCGACCACCGCCTTCTTCATCTGCAGCGCGGTGTATTCGGACACATGCAGATCGCAGGAGACCAGCGCCGTCAGCGCCGCCCCGCGCGCCTGACCCAGCAGCAGCGTCGATTGCGGGTTGACGTTGACGAAGACGATTTCCACCGCGGCGCATTGCGGCTGATACCGGGACACGACTTCCCGCACGCCCTCATACAGGATTTTGATCCGGCCAGGCAGATCGCCGGTCGCAACGCTGCTGGTCTTGATGGTGCCGCTGGCCACATACGACAGCCGTGACCCCTCCGCGTCGATGACGCCAAAGCCGGTGGTCTGCAGACCAGGGTCGATGCCGAGAATGCGCATGGCGGTGAGTCCGGGATCAGGGCTGCTTGCTGAAGTACCAGCGCACGGCATGGAAGAACACCGGCGCTGCAAAACACATGACGGCGATGCGGTCCAGCAGGCCCACCGCACCGGTGATGGCGCTGCGGTTGCCCCAGGCGTTGATGCCGGCATCCCGTTTGAGGGCCTGCATCACGAAGGCGCCAAAGCTGCCGCAACCGGCTGCCACCAAGGCGGCAATCGCGGCCTGACCGGCCTTGAACGGCGTGATCCAGTACAGCAGCGCGCCCACCAGCGCGGCGGTGAACACGCCAATCCACCAGGCCCGCATCGAGAACGACCGGCTGATGTGCCGCGCCACCGGACGCGCCCGCATCTTGCCGGTGGCCACCTGCTGGGCGATCTGCCCGCAGGCCACGACGGCCACCAGGAAGAACAGCAGGAAGGCGCCCCGGCCCTCATAGCGCGGAATGTCCAGCAGCAGCAGCGCCGGCGCATGCGAGAGCCCGTACACGCACACCATGATGCCCCACTGGATCTTGGCATTGCGCTCCAGGAAACGCGCCGGATCGTCCGCCAGGGCGCTCGCCACCGGGATGGCCAGGAAGCCATACACGGGGATCAGCACCGAGAACAGGTCAAAGTGGCGGGTGCCCACCAGCACATATTGCAGCGGCAGGATCACGAAGAACGCCAGGATCAGGCCGCGATGGTCCGCCCGGCGCGTGTGAAGCAGGGTGATGAATTCGCGGAAGGCCAGGAAGGAGAACACGCCGAACAGCAGCGTCGCGCCCACCGGTCCGGACACCCAGGCGGCCCAGAACAGGCAGGCGCCCACCCAGACCATGTTGAGTTCATGCCGGAACCGGGCGCGGCGTTGCTGCCAGTCGTCCTGTTCCTGCTCGGAGCGTTCGCGCAGGGACCACAGCAGCGAGCCGATGCTCACCAGGATCAGCATGCCAAACAGCACCACAAACAGCGCCGCCACCTGCTCGCTGGTGGTGAGGGTCTTGAGCCACCTCATTCCTTCCACCCTCCCGGCCGCTGGGCCATGACGGCCGCCCGGGCCCGTTCCAGGAAGGCGCGCTTGTCCTCGCCCGGTTCCAGCCGCAGCGGCGCGCCGAAGGTGACGGTGCACAGGATGGGCACCGGCACGACCTCGCCCTTGGGCATGACGCGCTGCACGTTGTCGATCCAGGTGGGGATCAGCTCCACATCCCGGAACTGCTCCGCGAGGTGATAGAGACCCGCCTTGAACGGCTGCGGCGCACCCTTGTTGGAGCGGGTGCCTTCCGGAAAGATCACCAGCGAGTCGCCGGACTGCAGCGCCTCCACCAGCGGCTCCAGCGGATCTTCATCCGGCGTGGCGCGGGTGCGGCTCACATAGACGGCATTGAACACGGCCGTGGTCAGCCAGGTCCGCAGCTTGCTGCCGGTCCAGTAGTCACGGGCGGCGATGGGGCGGGTACGGGCACGCAATTCGGATGGAAGCGATGCCCAGATCAGTACCCAGTCGAAATGGCTCTGATGGTTGGCAAAGTAGATCCGCTGGTCCGCAGTCGGCGGGCAACCCTTCCAATGACCCTGCGCACCCGTGATGAGGCGCGCCAGCCAGGCCAGGAAGAGGCCGGTGGTGTCGGCTAAGAACATGGACCGCATTATCTCCGGACGGCGGTGCATCCGAGGCTTGCGGCCGCCGCGCCCCGGCGCGATGATCGGCCGCCTGGAGAGAGTCCCTCTGCAGCCCATTCCAAACAGGAGACAGACAGCATGAACATTTCGCGATCCATGTTGACCTCGACCACAGGCCGCGCCGGCCGTGTCACCGTCCGCAGCCTGGCGCTGGCGGTTGTTCTGGCCGCATCGGCCGGTGCGGCCTCGGCCCAGCAGGCCCCCGCCATGGTCAAGGACGGCGCCCTGGTGGGCCACAACGGGATGACGCTCTACACCTTCGACAAGGACGCCGACGGCAAGAGCGCCTGCAACGGCCCCTGTGCCAAGAACTGGCCGCCGTTGATGGCCAAGGCGGACGACATCACCTCCGGTGACTGGTCCATCATCACTCGCGACGACGGCAGCCGGCAGTGGGCCTACAAGGGCAAGCCGGTGTACTTCTGGGTGAAGGACACCAAACCCGGCGAGCGCACCGGCGATGGCGTGAACAATGTGTGGCATACCGCCAAGCCTTGAACGCATGGCCTGACCGCATGACCTGACCCGCCGGCCCGCACGATGGCGTGCGGGCCGGCGTTTTTTTCCCGCTTCGCATTTCGCATGACCCTTCAACAGTTGATCGGCGGCCACATGCGCCGCCACTGGCGGCCCTACGCCGCCAGCGCCCTGATGCTCAGCACCATTGCCGTGCTGACGGTCTGGATTCCCCGCCAGGTGGGCCATGTAGTGGACGACCTGATCGCCCAGCGCCTGACCGGCTGGAATCTGGCCACCCAGCTGGGGCTGCTGCTGCTGGCGGGGCTCAGCATTTATCTGCTGCGGGTGGGCTGGCGGCTGGCGCTGTACGCGACGGCGTACGAACTGGGCCGCGGACTCCGACAGCGGCTGTACGACCAGATGACCCGGCAGGGGCCGGCCTTCTTCCATGCGCAGCGCACCGGCGACCTGATGGCGCTGGCCACGAACGACATCGACGCGATCGAGATGGCCGCCGGGGAAGCGCTGCTGGCCGCCTTTGACGGCAGCCTGACGTTCATCCTGGTCGTCAGCATGATGACCCTGAGCGTGGATGCACGCCTGGGCCTGGCGGCGCTGGCGCCCTTCCCGTTCATGGCGTATGCCTTCTGGCGCATCTCCGAGCGGGTGCACAAGGCCTGGTCGGATTCGCTGACCCGTTTCTCGTCGCTGAACCAGCAGGTGCAGGACAGCCTCGCCGGCGTGCGCACCGTGCGGGCGCTGGGCCTGGTGAACCGCAGTCGCAGCCAGTTTGCCGAACTGGCGCGGGATGCGGGGGAAGCGTCCTATCAGGCGCAGCGATGGGAAGCGATGTTCGAGCCGGCGGTGGGGCTGTCACTGTCGGCCGCCACCGTGATCGCCCTCGGGACCGGCGCCTGGCTGGTGGCACGCAACGACATCACCATCGGCCAGTTGACCGCTTTCACCATGTATCTGGCGCAGCTGATCTGGCCGATGTTTGCCGCGGGCTGGGTGCTGTCCCTGCTGGAACGGGGCCGGGCCGGCTGGCGTCGGCTGGAACCCGTCCTCAACGCGCCGGACGGCCTGCAGGATCTGGGCCGGGAGGACATGCCCTCGCCCGCGCCGGTGACCTGGGACCGGATCGGCTTTCACTATCCCGGCATGACGCAGCCGGCGCTCAGCGACATCGACCTGCGCTGGTTGCCCGGACAGACGCTGGGCATCGTCGGGCCGACCGGTTCGGGCAAGTCGACGCTGCTCAGGCTGCTGCTGCGGCAATACGAACCGACGTCCGGCCATCTGCGGGTGGGCGCCCTGGAGGCGCCGCAGGTGCGCCTCGCCGCCTTGCGTGCCGCCATCGCCTGGGTGCCGCAGGAGCCCTTCCTGTTTTCCGCGTCGATCGCCGACAACATCGCCCTGGCCCGCCCGGAGGCCAGCCGTGAAGAGATCATGGCCGTAGCCGAGCTGGCCGCCGTGCATGACGACGTGGCCGCGCTGCCGCAGGGCTACGACACGCTGGTGGGCGAGCGCGGCGTGACCTTGTCCGGCGGCCAGCGGCAGCGGGTGGCGATTGCGCGCGCCCTGCTGGCCGGCGCTCCGCTGCTGCTGCTGGACGACGCCCTGTCCGCCGTGGACAGCGGCACCGAAACCGAGATCCTCGCCCACTGGCGCGAGCTGCGCCAGCAGCATCCGGAGCGGAGCCTGGCGGTGGTGAGCCACCGGCTCTCGGCGGTGATGGATGCCGACGAGATCGTGGTACTCAAGCAGGGCCGCATCATCGAGCGCGGCACCCATGCCTCGCTGCTCGCCCTGGACGGCTGGTACGCCAGCCAATGGCGCTATCAACAACTGGAGGCCAGCCTTGACGCAGCCTGAGGCCCGGGACGGCGCGTCCGACGGGCAGACGCAAGAACATTCCCCCCGCGAGGCGCTGGCCCTGCTGGCGCAGGCCGCCGCGCCCGAACGCCGGGGCCTGATCAAGGGTCTGGGCTGGCTGACGGTGGCCGCGGCGCTGGAGGCCATCGGACCTATCCTGGGCAAGCACTTCATCGACAACCATGTGCTGCCGCGGCAGTTCGACCTCGGCGCCATGGCCGGCCTGCTGGCCGCGATGCTGCTGGCCGGCTGGGTGGCGAGCCTGACGCGTTATGCGCAGTTGCGCCGCATGGCGGCGGTGGCGCGACGCTCGGTGCTGCGGCTGCGCGAGCAGGTCTATGCGCATGTGATGGCGCAGCCGATGGCCTTCTTCGACCGCAGCATCACCGGGCAACTGCTCAGCCGCATCACCAACGACACCGATGCGGTGAACAACCTCTACCGTCAGGTGCTGTTCGTGATGCTGGATTCCAGCATCGTTGTGCTGGGCGCCCTGGTGGCCATGGCCTGGCTGGACTGGCGGCTGATGCTGATCGTGCTGGCGCTGGTGCCGGCCAGCTCCGGCATCATCTGGCTGTATCAGCGCGCCAGCAGCGGGCCGGTGCAACGGGCCCGTGCGCTGCGGGCCGACCTCAATGCGCAGATGGCCGAGAGCATGGCCGGCATGGCGATGCTGCAGTCCGCCGGCGCGACGGCCCGCTTTGCGCAGCGCTATGAAGCGGTGAACCAGGCGCAGCTGCGGGCGCGAGTGCAGGAGCTGCGGGCCAACGCCTGGCTGCTGCGGCCGGCGCTGGACCTGCTGAATGTGCTGCTGATCGTCACCGTGATCTTCGGTTTTGGTCAGCGGGAACTGTCCGGCGTGGAGGTGGGGCTGCTGTATGCGTTCCTGGCCTACATCGCGCGGGTGGTGGAACCGCTGATCCAGATCACCATGCAGTTCAGCCAGTTGCAGCAGGCGCTGGTCGCGGCTTCACGAGTGCGGGCGCTGCTGCGGGAACCGGTGCCGATGCAGGACCAGCGGGCCGAGCTGACGGTGCCGCACGGGGCCATTCATTTTGACCACCTGAGCTTTGGCTACAAGACCGACCATCTGGTGCTGCAGGATCTGGATCTGAAGATCGAGGCCGGCAGTTTCGTCGGCATTGCCGGTCATACCGGCTCGGGCAAGTCCACCCTGCTGGCGCTGCTGCTGCGCTTCTACACCCCGCGCACCGGACGCATTCTGGTGGACGGACAGCCGCTGGATCAGTTGCCGGACGAGGCCTTCCATCAGGCGGTGGGACTGGTGCCCCAGGAGCCGTATCTGGTGGCGGGCACGGTGCGGGACAACATCCGCATGGGCCGGGCCATCAGCGATGAGCGGCTGGAAGCAGCCGCCAAGGCCGCACGGGCGCATGAGTTCCTGGCCGCGCTGCCGCAGGGCTGGGACAGCCGCCTCGGGGATGGCGGACTGGCGGTGTCGACCGGCCAGAAGCAGCTGATCGCCCTGGCACGTGCATTGGCCGGTGATCCGCGGATCCTGCTGCTGGACGAGGCGACCGCCAACATCGACAGCGCCACCGAGGCGCAGGTCAGCGAGGCGCTTCGCGCGCTGCGTGGACAGGTGACGGTGGTGGCGATTGCGCACCGGCTGTCCACCATCCGCGATGCCGATCAGATTGTTGTGCTGAACCACGGCCGTCTGGCCGAGCGCGGCACCCATGACGCGCTGATGGGCATCGACGGCGGGATCTATCAGCGGCTGGTGCAGTTGCAGGCGCTGGAGGACTGAGCGGGCGCCGGGCTTCCGGTCCTGAATCCGGCGAGTCTCGTGGCGATCAGCGGGCGTTCGCCAGCACCCCATCAGAGGGAGATTGGTAGCCGGCATGCTCGACGAAACCACCTTCGGGACGTGCGCCCGTCAGGGCGTCGTCGGGTGTGAGGGGCTCCGGGTGTGGACGGCAGTGCCAGCGTGGGTGGGAAGTACCGGCGTGACGGAGACAGTGACCAACCCACCGGCCGCCGCCATGGTCAGCGTTCGCGGCTGCGCCTGCGCGGTCATGGCTTCGAGTTGGTGAAGTCGCGCGATGCGCTCGCTTTTGGCCCGGAACTCGGAGGGTTTCAGAACAGCCGTCAGCGCCGAGGCGGCTGCAGCGCCGACCAGCACCAAGCCCACCACATCCAGAAGCCGTTCACTCGACACGTAGCGCATGTCAAATCCCCCCCGCCGTGGAACGGCGTCTCCCGAGGTGACCCGAAGCCGCACCGGTCTTGCATGGCGCGGAATGACCGGGCACAGCGTTCAGCCAGCCCATGCGAGCACTGTAGGCGGGTGCGCGGTGGGAGGAAAGTCCGGGTCAGCCTGAATTGGCTGTGCAGCAATTGCCTACAAAGCGCGCAATCGGGGGGAGCCGGAACGGTCAGAGCAGCTTCGCAAGCGTCTCCAGCACCAGCACCGCGAAGGCGCCAATGCCGGCAATGACGGTCCACTTGACCAGCACGATGCCGCGCCAGCGCCACACCGGATTACGGGTGCCGACATAGACCGCAAAGCACACCAGCCCGGCAGCCAGCAGCAGGCCGATCACCAAACGGATGATGGTCATCGGACACCCGCCTGTTCAGCGGCCATCACGGCCAGGGTCCGTCTGCTCACCATGCCGGGGCGAGTTCCGCAAAGCCGACCGGCGCTTCCCGCTCATCCTCAAAAGTGACGATGTCGTAAGCCTCGGAGTCCTTCAGCAGCTCCCGCAGCAGCAGGTTGTTCAGGGCATGGCCGCCCTTGAAGGAGGTGTAGGCGGCCAGCAGCGGATGACCCACCACCTGCATGTCGCCAATCGCGTCCAGGATCTTGTGCTTCACGAATTCGTCGTCGTAGCGCAGGCCTTCCGAGTTCAGCACTCGGTAGTCGTCCACCACGATCGCGTTGTCCATGCTGCCGCCCAGGGTCAGGCCACGCGAACGCATCAGCTCGATGTCCTTGGTCATGCCGAAAGTGCGCGCCCGGGCGATCTCGCGCTTGTAGCCGCCGCTGCCCATGTCGAAGACATATTGCTGGCCGGTCGCGGCCACCGCGGGGTTGTCGAATTCGATCTCGAAGCTGAGCGTGTAGCCGTGGTGCGGCACCAGCCGCGCCCACATCAGGTTCTTGCCTTCGCCGCGACGCACTTCCACCGGTTTCTTGACCCGCAGGAACTGCTTGGGCGCGTCCTGCAGCTCGATGCCGGCCGACTGCAGCAGGAACACATAACTCGCCGCCGAGCCGTCCAGCACCGGGACTTCATCGGCGTTGATGTCGATCATCAGGTTGTCCAGACCCAGGCCCGCGCAGGCGGAGAGCAGATGCTCGATGGTCTGCACCTTGGGCTGGCCGGGATCGCCCTCCGGGCTGATGGTGGTGGCCATCCGCGTGTCGCAGACGTTGGTCGTGCGCACCGGAATGTCCACCGGCTGGGCCAGGTCCACCCGGCGGAAAACGATGCCGGTGCCGGGGGCCGCTGGCCGCAGGGTGATTTCCACCTTCTGGCCACTGTGGATGCCCACGCCGACGGCTCGGGTCAGCGACTTGAGGGTTCGTTGCTTCAGCATGCCGTCATTGTCCCAAAAGCGCGTCAACCCTGCTGAACCGAAGGTTCGGGTTCCGTGCGTTCTACTGGAAGCCGCAGGGTGACAACGGTGCCGTGGCCCGGACTGCTGTCCACCCGCAGGCTGCCGCCGAGCTGGCGGGCCCGGCGCTGCAGGCCGCGCAGGCCGCGTCCGGCGACGATGTGATTGACGTCAAAGCCTTCGCCGTCATCCTCCACCCGGATCTCCACCTTGCGGCCCAGATCCCGGGTGACCACCCGCACGCGAGTGGCGCGCGCATGTTTGAGGGCGTTGGTCAGGGCTTCCTGCATCAGGCGCAGCACATGCAGCGCATCGGGCGGCTCCAGCCATTCCAGCACCGGCAGGTCGTGCACGTCCCACTCCAGACGCAGGCCGCCCAGCTGCAGGCGTTTGCCCAGGCGGTAACGCATGGTGGCGAGCAGCGACACCAGATCGTGGCCGACCGGTTCCAGCGAATCGATGACCAGGCGCAGGTCATCCACGCATTCGCGCAGCACGGTGACCACCTGGTCCTGCGGCATGGTGCCCTGCTCGACGGCGACCATGGCCGAGAGCAGCGAGGAGCCCAGGCCGTCGTGCATGTCCTGCATGATGCGCTGGCGCTCGAGCAGCAGGGCCTGCTGGCGCTCGACTTCCCGCAGCTTGTCATGCTGAGCCTTGAGCTGCTGGCTTTGCTCGAGCAGACGTTTTTCCAGTTCCTCATTGGCTTCTTCCACGCCGCGCAAGGCCTGGATGTAGCGGTACTGCACCGCATAGAGGAAGCTGGCCAGAATCACCAGGGTGGCGAACGGCATCAGGTAGATGTGCTCGGGCCACCACCAGCCGGCGAGCAGGCCGAGGTCGTGGATGGCCAGACCGATGCCGATGACCAGCGCGACCGCGATGAGCTTGAGTTCGCGGCTGCCCTGACGCCAGGCGATGTGGGTGACGAAGGCGGTGCCTGCCAGACCGACCACCGCATTGCAGATGTGCATGAGCACCAGCATGTCCAGGCCGCGGCCCCACAGCGGCAGGGAGACGATGCTGGCCACCAGCACGAAGGCGGTGATGGTGCGCTCGAAGCGGTCGAAGCGACGGCGGGCAAAGCGCAGCGCAAAGAGGAAGGTCAGCAGCATCACCCAGGACATCGACGCGTGGGTGATCCACCAGAACCATTCGAGGGCGTCGCGGGTGCGGGGCAGGTCGAGGTGGTAGTGGAGATTGCGGACCAGCCAGGCGACGCTGGCCAGGGCGAAAAGCAGGTAGGCCGGGTCTTCGCGACGCTTGATCCAGAGGACCAGGGCGAAGAGGCCGAGGGTGACCAGGGTCAGGCTGGTGGCCTGGGGCACGCCGATCTGCAGGACCCAGCGGCGGTCGTGGCGGGGTTCGAGGTCTTCACGGGCGCCGAGCCAGACGCTGGAGACAGCGTAGTACAGGCCCTGCATCACCGGGACGGCAATGACGACTTCGATTTCGCGTTCGTCGCGGAGTTCGGTGAGCGCGGCGGGCAGGACGACCCAGAGGGGGCGGACCCATTGTTCGCGGGCGCCGGACTGGTTGTCGAACACGGGGCGCCAGCCGTTGTCCGTCTTGACGAGGACGGCGGCGGCCTGGGCCACCAGGCGCGGCATGTAGAGCGCCACGCTCGTGGGCCAGCGGCCCTGCGGGGGGGCGTATCGAATGCGGTACCAGCGCATCTGGTAGCGAGCCTTGCCGGGGAGCTCCTGGGTGGCTTCGCGTTGGCGGACGTCCGGGAGGGTGACGGGGGTCCAGGACGCTTCAGCGTCAGGCGGGAGCAGCGATGCGGGGAGCTGGCCGTTGCCGCCGTCCATGGAGCGGAGGGCGCCTCGCCAGGCTTGCAGTTGGTCGAGGGACCAGTCGCTGGTGGCCACCAACGCCTCGGTGGCGCGTTGGGCGCCAGGGCCGTCGACAACGCCCGGGACGCTGGCAGCGCGGTCGGGCTGGGCGCCGGCGCTGGCAGCAGGGGTGGTCTCGGAGGCGAGCACGCCCAGCATGCCAGGTGGGGTGCGGGCGCCGACGTCCAGGCCGGGGGCGGCATGGGCGAGGGATGTTGCGAGCAGCGCGAAGAGCAGGAGCAAAACGCCATGCAGCAGCCAGCCAGGTAGCCACAAGCCAAGCAGCAATCTGCCATGCAGCAATCCGCCATGCAGCCGCAGGGCCGGCAAGGTGCCGAGGCCAGCGGCACGACGCCCGTCGACGTCGGCGTGTGTCCGCTCGGGAGAATCACCAGCAGTGAGGCGGATCACCTTCATCGGGACAATTGGACTGGGGTGGTCATGGGATTCTTTTCGAGGCTGCTGTTGATTTGCTGTTTAAAGGTTTGACTGGTCGTTGATCGGGTGATCGTTGCTGTGGCAGGCGTTGCTCTGGCGGGGAAAAGAACAGCTTGTGCGGCGGGGGACATTCTTTGACTTCGCTCGCACTCCAGGCCTCCGGGGGGCATTTGCTTCATGTCATTCCTGTCCGGCTTCGCCGGCCATTCCCTTCTTTACTTCCGCAAATACCCCCCATCGGCCCTGCGTCACTCGAATCTTCCACCGTCGCCACGCCAGGCCCTGTGGTACTCGAACCTTCCGCCTGCGTTTCACCAAGGCCGCGTCACTTGCACCCCGCCGCAGACGCTTCAACCCTGCGGCACTCGTGTCTTCTACCTACGCCTCGCCACGGTCTGCACCACTCAAACCTTCCATCTTCGGCTCCAGAATCCACCTGCGCCTCGACGATCCGCAGGTCTGTCTCCGCCCCATCCGATCAAGCACTGCATCGCTCTCCCGTCGCGGCCTCGGGTCCCACACCTCATTGGGCCGTACCGCTGCCCGCTTGCACGAGCGGCGGCCGGAGAGGCGCTTTGCGCTTCAAAGGCGTGGCGCGGCAACTATGCCCAACTTCCGGGGGTCACACGAGCCCGGAATTGCAACAAGTCCTCGCCGGACACCGTCCAATCGCGGGGGACAGGACTTCACACCCGCCCAGCGACACGAAGTAGGCAAGCCAACATTCCCCCCTCAAGGCTCTTTTAACCTCAGCCTGCCGTGGTGGTCGAGAGAGGAACAGTCTGGGTACAGATGGGATCAAGGCTTAGGAACGGTGCATCACCGTCCACCACCCGATACGGCCCAGTTGCCGACTTGCGGCTGAAGCACATGACAGCGCCGGGTCGATGGGGGCCGGCACTGCCGGGTCGCAGAAGCGGGATTGGGGCTGCTTGGCGGAGAGGCAGGCGCGCGCTTGGCAGGGGCGTGTCGGCTCGTGGGGATCAATGGAACTGCGCGCAGACGAAAAAAGGCCTTGCCGGTCAGGCAAGGCCTTCAATCGCTGATGGCAGAGGCCAGGCGTCGGGAGGGGCGTGCCGCTCCCGGGCCGGGCCCGGTCGGGATCAGTCCGCCTGCTTGCGCAGGAAGGCCGGGATCTCGATTTCGTCCATGCCGTTGGACGAGAGAGCTTCCACCTTGGCAGCCGCAGTGCGGCCATGACGCCAGACGCTCGGCACGTTCATGCTGCCGAAGTCCTGCGCCGTCATGGTGGCTGCCGGCATGGAAGCGCCCGTGCCCGTGCTCGCCGATGCAGAACCCGGCATGACCACCGGCTGCGTCAGCACCGGCATGTTGTCCGTGCCCGTGCGCAGCGTCGTGGTCTGCTGGACCACTTGCAGCGGCTGCTGGGCACGGCCGCGCTGGCACAGGCCGGTGGCGATGACCGTCACGCGCAGCTGGTCGCCCAGGCTTTCGTCGTAGGCCGTGCCGTAGATGATGTGTGCATCTTCGGCGGCGTAACGCTTGATGGTCGTCATCGCGTTGCGGCTTTCGGCCAGCTTGAAGTTGGCGCGGCTCGCAGCAATCAGCACCAGCACCCCACGAGCGCCGGAGAGGTCGATGCCTTCCAGCAGCGGGCAGGCCACCGCCAGCTCCGCTGCCTTGGTGGCGCGGTCCGGGCCGGCAGCGACTGCCGTGCCCATCATCGCCTTGCCCGGCTCGCTCATGACAGTCTTGACGTCTTCAAAGTCGACGTTCACCAGACCCGGCATGTGAATGATGTCGGAGATACCGCCGACCGCGTTCTTCAGCACATCGTTGGCATGCGCAAACGCCTGGTCCTGCGTGACGTCGTCACCCAGCACCTCCAGCAGCTTGTCGTTCAGCACCACGATCAGCGAATCCACATTCGCTTCAAGTTCGGCCAGGCCCAGGTCCGCCGCCTTCGAACGGCGCGAACCTTCAAATTCGAAAGGCTTGGTGACCACGCCCACCGTCAAGATGCCCATGTCACGGGCAACGCGGGCAATGACCGGTGCAGCACCGGTGCCAGTGCCGCCACCCATGCCAGCCGTGATGAACAGCATGTGGGCGCCTGCGATCGATTCGCGGATGCGGGCTTCGGCTTCCTCAGCCGCGCTGCGGCCCACTTCCGGCTTGGCACCAGCACCCAGACCGGTATGGCCCAGTTGCAGGAGCTGATCTGCCTTGGAACGGTTCAGGGCCTGGGCGTCCGTGTTCGCAACGACGAATTCCACACCTTGCACACCCTGCGCAATCATGTGTTCCACCGCGTTACCGCCGCCGCCGCCGACACCGATCACCTTGATCTGCGTGCCTTGATCAAACTCTTCGATCATCTCGATGGCCATATCAAACCTCCTGTCCATATTGTGCAACTACCATCAGCGAAAATGAAGTGGCTTGGCCACATTTTTGACACTCGTTCCGGGGCCAAATCCCGACGACTGATCCGGAACAAGTCAGGAAAAACTAGAAATTCCCAAGGAACCAGTCCTTGGCGCGTCCAAACAAGGTCTTGACCGAGCCGGCCTGCTGCGCCGCCTTGAAACCCCGCGTCCGCGACAGGCGGGCCTCTTCCAGCAAACCCATGACCGTCGCCGACCGCGGGTTGGCCACCATGTCAAACAAGGCGCCGCTATAGGTGGGGTTTCCCCGCCTCACCGGTTTCAGGAAAATGTCTTCCGCCAGTTCCACCATTCCCGGCATCACCGACGAACCACCCGACAGCACAATGCCGGACGACAGCAGTTCCTCATAGCCGGATTCCCGGATGACCTGGTGAACCAGCGAGAAGATTTCCTCAACCCGCGGTTCAATCACGCCGGCCAAAGCCTGCTTCGAGAGCATTCGGGGGGCCCGGTCACCCAAACCAGGGACTTCCACCTGATCTGCCGGATCCGCCAGCAATTGCTTGGCCACACCGTGCTCGACCTTGATTTCCTCCGCATCCTTGGTCGGCGTGCGAAGCGCCATGGCGATATCGCTGGTAATCAGGTCACCGGCAATCGGAATCACCGCGGTATGGCGGATGGATCCGCCCGTGAAAATCGCCACATCGGTGGTGCCGGCGCCGATGTCCACCAGCGCCACACCCAGGTCGCGCTCGTCTGAAGTTAGTGCTGCCAAACTGGAAGCGCTCGGATTCAGCACGAGCTGCTCCACCTCCAGGCCACAGCGGCGCACACACTTGACGATGTTCTCAGCCGCGCTCTGGGCCCCGGTCACGATATGGACCTTGACCTCCAGACGCCCGCCGCTCATGCCAATGGGTTCTTTCACCTCATGGCCGTCAATGACAAATTCCTGGGGCTCCACCAACAACAGGCGCTGATCATTCGGGATATTGATGGCCTTGGCAGTTTCCACCACCCTCGCCACATCCACCGGCGTGACTTCCTTGTCCCGCACGATCACCATGCCGGTCGAGTTCTGGCCGCGAATATGGCTGCCGGTAATCCCCGTGAAAACCCTCGAAATCCGGCAGTCGGCCATCATTTCGGCTTCTTTCAGCGCCTGCTGAATCGACTGCACCGTGGCATCAATATTGACCACCACCCCACGCTTGAGTCCGTGGCTCGGCGCAACCCCCAGACCGGCAATGCGCAATTCCCCATTGCCCATCACCTCGGCCACCACCGCCATGATCTTGGCGGTGCCGATGTCCAAACCAACGACCAAATCCTTGTATTCCTTGGCCATGCCAGTCCTCAATTCTTCTTGGTAGCGCCCTTGGGCGCATTGGAAACGGTGGTCACCCCAGCCAGCCGTACCGCGTAACCCTGCTCATGGCGCAGGTCCGCGGAAATCATCGATGTCTGATAGCGCGCCGTGATTCGGGGGATGCTGTCCATGAATTGGGAATATCGCGCCACCACGTCCGCTTCCGTGCCGCGACCCAGTTCCACCACCCCACCCTTGTCCAGCGTCACTTTCCAGGAACCCCGGCCCGACAAATCCAGCCGGTCCACGCCTTCATTCAGCCTGGCCCGGCTGATCGGGTCCAGTTGCTTCCACATGGCGAGCATCGCGGCCGAGGTTTTGGCCGGGCCCGACAGGGTGGGCAGATCCTCGTCTTCCACATCCCCGAGGTTGGCTTCGAAGACCTCGCCGAAGGTGTTGACCAGACGGGTGTCCACCACCGCGTCACTGTCGGCGTCCGCGTTGTCGGCCTTGGTCTCCCAGTACGCCGCCGGCCGGTGCTCTTCCAGATGGACCAGCAGCCGCCGCGGCCAGACCCGCTGCACCGTCGCCCGCCGCACCCAGGGCACCGACTCGAACGCCTGCCGCGCGGTCTGCAGATTCATGGTGACGAAGTTGCCGCGCAGCCGGGGCAGTGCATTCGCCCTCAGCGACGCGGTGCTGTTGCGGGTGACATCGCCCTCCACCGTGATGGCGCCCACCGCAAAAAACGGCTGCTGCACCAGCCACTGCAGGGCCAGGCCGACGGCGCCCAGCGTCACCGCCACAAACAGCAACGCCGCGACGCCGTTCATCACACGGATGTCCGGCGGCACGGGTGGCGGGGTGTGGGTGAAGGTGGCGCCCATGATGGAAGGTTGTTCGCGTCCTGAGTCCTCAGACGGCCGGTGTCAGCGACTCGGGCTGGTCCAGCGTCGCCTGGGACAGCAACCACAGGCACAGCTGCTCGTAGGCGATGCCGATGGCGGCCGCCGCCTTGGGCACCAGCGAATGCGAAGTCATGCCGGGGGAGGTGTTCATCTCCAGCAGGAAGGCCTTGCCGTCGCTCTTGCGCAGCATCAGGTCGGCACGGCCCCAGCCGCGGCAGCCCAGTGAGCGGTAGGCCTTCAGCACCAGCGCCTGGATGTCGGCCTGTTGCTGCGCGGGAAGCTGGCCGATCAGATACTGCGTGGTGTCGGTGAAGTACTTGTTCTGATAGTCGTAGTTGCCCTGCTCGGCACGGATCTCGATCACCGGCAACGCCTGCGCGCTGTCGCCTTCGCCCAGCACGGCGCAGGTCAGTTCCTGACCTTCGATGAATTCTTCGCACAGCACTTCGCGGTCGTACTTCGCCGCCAGTGCCACCGCCGCCTGCATGTCCGAGTAGCCCATCACCTTGCTGGCGCCCATCGACGAGCCCTCATGCGGCGGCTTGACGAACAGCGGCAGGCCCAACTCGTCCGGAACGGTGATCACACGTTCGCGTGCCAGCTCCGAGGACTTGAGCGACACCCAGCGCGGCGTCGGCAGGCCTTCCGCCACCCACACCCGCTTGGTGGTGATCTTGTCCATCGCAATGGCCGAGGCCATCACGCCCGAGCCGGTGTACGGAATGCGCAGCAGTTCCAGCGCGCCCTGCACCGTGCCGTCTTCACCATGACGACCATGCAGCGCGATGAAGGCGCGATCAAACCCTTCGTCCTTCAGCGCCAGCAGCGAACGCTGCGCCGGGTCGAAGGCGTGTGCATCCACACCGCGAGCGCGCAGCGCTTCCAGCACGCCGGCGCCGGACATCAGCGAGACCTCGCGCTCCGCCGATTCGCCCCCGAACAGCACGGCCACCTTGCCGAGCGCCTTTACATCGATGTTGAGGTCCAGTGTCATGGCCGGCCCTTCCCTTGCGTCATCAGTTCCACGGTGCGGGCCGGCACGGCGGCAATCGAACCCGCGCCCATCACGATCAAGACATCCCCGGCGCGCGCCTGCGCGGCGAGCGCCTGTGGCAGTTGCTGCCAGTCGCCTACATAAGCGGCCGGGCAGCCGTGCCCGTTGACCGCCTGCGCCAGACTTTCTCCGCTGATGCCGGGCAGCGGCGCCTCGCTGGCCGCATAGATGTCGGTCAGCAGGACCGCATCGGCCTGCGCCATCACCTCGGCAAAGTCATCGAAGCAGTCGCGGGTGCGGGTGTAGCGATGCGGCTGGAAGGCCAGCACCAGGCGGCGTCCGGGGTAGGCGCCCCGTGCGGCCTGCAGCACCGCGTTCATCTCGACCGGATGATGACCATAGTCGTCGATCACCAGCGCTGTGCCGCCGTCGACCGGCTGCTCGCCATACGACTGGAAGCGGCGGCCCACGCCACCAAAACTCGCCAGGCCCTGCAGCACCGCCTCGTCCGGCACGCCCAGCTCCATCGCCATGGCGATCACCGCCAGCGCATTGAGCACGTTGTGCCGGCCGGCCAGGCGCAACTGCACCGGCAGCGGCGGCAGGTCCTGTCCCTCACCGGGACGCTGGCCTTGACGCTTGCGGCGCAGCGCGGTGAAGCGCATCTGGCCGCCGGCATCCGCCTGGATGTCGATGGCGCGCACGTCATGGCCGGCCTCCAGGCCGTAGAGAATCACCGGGCGGGACAGCATCGGCAGGATGCTGCGGATGCCGTCATCATCACCGCACAGCACCGCCGCGCCCCAGAAGGGCATGCGGTGCAGGAAGTCGACAAACGCCTGACGCAGACGGGCCATGTCATGCCCGTAGGTGTCCATGTGGTCCGCGTCGATGTTGGTGACGATGGCCAGTTGCGGCAGCAGATGGAGGAAGGACGCGTCCGACTCATCCGCTTCCACAACCATGTGAGGGCCACGGCCCAGCGCCGCATTGGCGCCGCTGGCCAGCAGTTGTCCGCCGATGGCATACCCCGGCTCCAGGCCGGCCTGCAGCAGGACGGTGGTGAGCAGCGATGTGGTCGTGGTCTTGCCATGGGTGCCGGCCACGGCAATTCCCATGCGCGGACGCATCAGTTCGGCCAACATCTGGGCGCGCAGCAGCACGGGGATGTGCTGCTGATGCGCCGCCATCAGCTCGGGGTTGTCCGCCTTGATGGCGCTGGACTTGACCAGCACCTGCGCGGCACCGACGTGGTCCGCCGCATGACCGATCTGAACGGTGACGCCGAGCGAGCGCAGGCGACGGGTCGTGTCGCTCTCACCCTGGTCGGAGCCGCTGACCTGATAGCCCTGCGCCACCAGCAACTCGGCAATGCCGCTCATGCCAGCGCCGCCGATGCCGGTGAAGTGGATGCGTTGCAGCGCGTGTTTCATGCGCGGCCCTCCCGCTTCACCACCAGGGCTTCGATTTCGTCGGCCACCCGGGCCGCCGCGCGCGGCCGCGCCAGACTGCGAGCCTTGCTGGCCAGACGCAGCCAGTGCTCGCGCGGAGCTTGCAGCAATTCATGCAGCTTTTGCGCCGTCAGCTCCGGCTGCGGCAGATGCACGCCGGCTTCATGCTGCGCCATGTAGGCGGCGTTGTCGCGCTGATGCGAGGTGGTGCTCACCACCAGCGGCACCAGGATGCTGGCCACGCCAGCGGCGCACAGTTCGGAGACAGTGACGGCACCGGCACGGCAGATCACCACGTCTGCCTGCGCGAGACGCTCGGCCATGTCGTGGATGAAGGGCACCACCTCCGCCTGCACACCGGCCTTGGCATAAGCCGCCTGCACCAGCGGGAAGTTGGCTTCGCCGGTCTGATGGGTCACCCGCGGACGCTCGGCTTCCGGCCACAAGGCCAGGGCCTGCGGCAGCACATCGTTGATGGCGCGGGCGCCCAGGGACCCTCCGACCACCAGCACCCGCAAGGGGCCGCTGCGTCCGGCAAAGCGCAGCTCCGGTGCCGGCAGGTCTTCGATATCGGCGCGCACCGGGTTGCCGGTGACCACGCTCTTGCGCTGCTGCGCCGCAGCCAGACCGTCAAAGCCGAAGGCAATCTTGCGGGCCACTGGTGCCAGCGCCTTGTTGGACAGCAGCAGCGCCGCATCCGCATTGACCAGCAGCAGCGGACGACGCATCAGCCAGGCCATCAGGCCACCGGGCAGGCAGACATAGCCGCCCATGCCCAGCACCGCATCCGCACGGCGTTCGCCCAGCACGTGCGCGCTCTGTGCGAGCGCACGGAACAGACGGCCGATACCCAGCACCGCATGGCGCAACCCCTTGCCGCGCAGTCCGGCAAAAGCCAGCCGGTCGATTGGCAGGCCGGACGGCGGCACGAGCTTGTTCTCCATGCCCGCTTCGGTGCCCAGCCAGGACACGGTCCATCCGCGACGCTGCATTTCCGCGGCCACGGCGAGACCGGGGATCACATGGCCCCCGGTGCCCGCAGCCATCACCACGAGGTGGCGCGTGCTCATGCCCGCCCTCCCCGCATCAACTGCCGGTTCTCAATATCAATACGCAAAACGATCGCCAATGCCACACAGTTCAAAACAGTTGCGGAGCCGCCGTAACTCATCAGCGGCAGGGTCAGGCCCTTGGTCGGCAGCGCACCCAGGTTCACGCCCATGTTGATGAAGGCCTGTCCGCCCATCCAGATGCCGATGCCCTGGGCATACAGCCCGGCAAACACCCGGTCCAGCGCCACCGCCTGACGGCCGATGTGGAACAGCCGGCGGGACAGCCAGAAGAAGGCGAAGATCACCAGCGCCACGCCGATGAAGCCCAGTTCCTCGCCGATGACGGCGAGCAGGAAGTCGGTGTGGGCCTCGGGCAGGTAATGCAGCTTCTCCAGGCTGGAACCCAGGCCCTGACCAAAGAATTCGCCGCGGCCGAAGGCGATCAGCGAATGCGTCAGCTGGTAGGCCTTGCCCTGCGCATACTTCTCGTCCCACGGATTCAGGTAGGCAAAGATCCGCTCGCGGCGGAAATCGCTGAAGGTGATCATCAGCACGAACGCGCCGATCAGCACCGCCACGCTGAGGAAGAACATTCGTCCATTCACGCCGCCCAGGAACAGGATGCCCATGGCGATGGCCGCGATCACCATGAAGGCGCCCATGTCCGGTTCGGCCAGCAGCAGCACACCCACGAAGGCCAGCGCACAGGCCATCGGCCAGACCGCCTGGAAGAAGTTCTCCTTCACCTCCATCTTGCGGACCATGTAGTTGGCCGCATACATGGCGATGCCGAGCTTGGCCAGCTCGGACGGCTGGAAGTTCATCACGCCCAGCGGCAGCCAGCGGCGAGCGCCGTTCACACCCTTGCCCACATGCGGAATCAGCACGATGACCAGCAGCACCAGGGCCACCACGAAGATCTTGGGCGCATGCCGCTCCCAGACATTCACCGGCACCATCACCGTCAGCCAGCCGCCCAGCAGACCCAGCACCATGAAGAAGCTTTGACGCACGAAGAAGTGCATCGGCGAATACTTCGCAAAGCGGGGGCTGTCCGGCAGTGCGATGGAGGCGGAATACACCATCAGCAGGCCCAGGCTCATCAGGCACAGCACAACGAACACCAGCGTCAGGTCGAAACCCAGGATGCGGGTGGGCTGGCCGGCGGAGGTGGAGACCCAGTCCCGCACCGGCACGTCCATGCCGCCCGCGCCTGCGCCCGCACCGGCGGTGCCGCGCTGGCGACGGGCCATCAGGCCGCGCATGCGGTCGCCCAGGGTGCTGAGGGTGCTGGCCACGGCGTTCATCCGATCAACCCCTGGTCCTGGGCCAGCTCATGCACCGTCTGGATGAACACTTCCGCGCGGTGGGCATAGTTGCGGAACATGTCAAGGCTTGCACAAGCGGGACTCAGCAGCACGCTGTCGCCCGCATGCGCCTGCGCCAGCGCCCAGCGGGTGGCCGCTTCCAGCGACTCATGACGCTGCATCGGCACGCCGGTGTCGGCCAGCGCCGCTTCAATCTGCGCGGCGTCACGGCCGATCAGCGCCACGGCACGAGTATGAACGGCAATCGGCGTGGCCAGCGGCGAGAAGTCCTGGCCCTTGCCGTCGCCGCCGAGAATCATCACCAGCTGCGCTGGAGCGCGGTCCACGCCCAGCCCGAGGATGGCAGCGACGGTGGCACCGACGTTGGTGCCCTTGCTGTCGTCGTAGAAGTCCACGCCCTGGATGGAGGTGACGAATTCGACCCGATGCGGTTCACCGCGATATTCACGCAGCCCGTGCAGCATCGGCGCCAGCGGGCAATCGATGCTGCTGGCCAATGCGAGGGCCGCCAGGGCATTGGCGGCGTTGTGACGGCCGCGCACCCGCAGCGCGTCAGCCGGCATCAGGCGCTGCAGGGAGATCGGTTCTTCTTCCTCGCCCTTGCGGCGCTTGACGCCCTCTTCCAGTTCGCGCGCACGCACCAGCCAGGCCATGCCGTTTTCGACGACGAGGCCGAAGTCGCCGGGGCGGCGCGGGGCATCCAGGCCGAAGCGGACGACGTGGCGCTCCACCAGCTTGCTGGGGCGGCCACGGCCCTGCTTGACCTGCACCGGCGCAGGCACCAGCGCTTCGACCTCGGGGTCGTCGCGGTTGATGACCATCACGGCCTGCTCGCCAAAGATGCGGCCCTTGGCACGGGCATAAGACGGCATGTCGCCGTGCCAGTCCAGGTGGTCCTGGGTAATGTTGAGCACCGCGGCGGCCGACGGTTCGAAGCCCACGACACCGTCGAGCTGGAAGCTGGACAGCTCCAGCACCCAGACCTGCGGCAGGACGTCGAAGTCCGGGGCACGCGGGGGTGGCGGCTTGATGGGCAGCGGCGCTTCGTCGAGAAGTTCCGCGACGGTGTCGAGGACGTTGCGAGTGTCCGGCTCGGCGGCGGCGGGCGTCTCAACGCTTGCAGCCGAAGCATTGGCACTCTGAGCAAGCGCATCGGCGGGCGGAGCAGGCTCCGCCGCTGTGGCGTCAATGTCGGCATCCGCAGCATCGTCCGGCTGCACGGGTGCAGGCACAGCGACGGAGGCACGAGACGCCGCGTCGCTGCTCAGGGCGGCGCTTTGGAGATCGGCGGCGCCGGGCGTTTCGCTGGTGGGTGTATTTGCAGCACCAACGCTGGTTGCACTCGGCGCTTCTGTCGCCACAGCCGTGTCCGAGGACGGCGCGACTTCACCGACGGGGGCCTGTTCCAATGGGTCGATCGACTCGGCGGAATCGCCAGACGGCGTTGCTGCCGGAGCCGACGACGCGGCCTCGGCGGCGCGATCAGCTCCGGAATCAGTCACGGGTTCAGTGGCCGCCTCAGCGCTCGCCAATGCCTCGCTGGCGTCACCTGGCTCTGCATCCGCCGACGGCTGCTGCGGCTGGGGCTCACGGTCCAGCGCGTCCGCCAGCGTGCCCAGCAGCGTCGGTCCGATGTTGCCGGCCATCGCCACACGCCGTCCGGCGCGCTCCGCCAGCAAGGCGGTCATGCTTGTGGTGGTCGTCTTGCCGTTGGTCCCGGTAATGGCCAACACGCCCGGCGCATAGCGATACAACTGCTTCAGTTCCGCCAGGGCCTGCGCAAACAGATCCAGCTCGCCCTGCACCCGAAGGCCCAGCGCAGCCGCGCCTTCATACACCGGCTTCAGGCGTTCATCCAGCGGCGACAGGCCCGGGCTCTTGAACACCAGAGCCTGCGCATCCAGCAGCCCGCTGACCGTCTCGGCCGACAGCGCGCCGTGAATGAAATCCGCCTGCGGCAGCCGCTCGCGCAGCGTGACAAGTTGCGGCGGTTGCTCGCGGCTGTCCCACACGGTGACGCGCGCACCCAGACGCGCCGCCCAGGCGGCCATCGCCAGGCCGGAGTCACCCAGGCCCAGCACCAAAGCCGTCCTGTCCTGGAAGAGCGCGGGGAAGTCCATGGTGGCGTTCTGTCGCTCAGCGCAGTTTCAGGCTGGCCAGGCCGACGAGGCACAGCAGCATGGTGATGATCCAGAACCGGACGACCACCTGGGTCTCTTTCCAGCCCGACTTCTCGAAGTGGTGGTGCAGCGGCGCCATCTTGAAGATGCGCCGACCCTCGCCGTACTTCCGCTTGGTGTACTTGAACCAGGTCACCTGCAGCATCACCGACAGCACTTCGGCGACGAACACGCCGCCCATGATGCCCAGCACGATTTCCTGACGGGTGATCACCGCCAGCGTGCCCAGGCCGCCGCCCAGCGCCAGCGCGCCGACGTCGCCCATGAAGACCTGCGCGGGATGGGTGTTGAACCACAGGAAGGCCAGGCCCGCACCGGCCAGCGCTGCGCAGAAGATCAGCAGCTCACCGGCGCCCGGGATGTAGGGGAACAGCAGGTAGCGGCTGTAGACCGACGAGCCGGTCACGTAGGCAAACACGCCCAGCGCCGAGCCCACCATCACCACCGGCATGATGGCCAGACCATCCAGGCCATCGGTGAAGTTCACCGCATTGCTGGTGCCGACGATGACGAGGTAGGACAGGCCGATGAAACCGAAGACGCCCAGCGGATAGCTGATCGACTTGAAGAACGGCAGCATCAGGTCGGCCTTGGGCGGCAGCTCGGTGGAGAAGCCGCTGGAGACCCAGCGGAAGAACAGCTCCACCACGCTGTAGAAACTGGTTTCCGACACGCTGAAGGCCAGGTAGATGGCGGCGATCAGGCCGATGATCGACTGCCAGAAGAATTTCTCCCGGCTGCGCATGCCCTCGGGGTCCTTGTTGACCACCTTGCGGTAGTCGTCCACCCAGCCGATGGCACCAAATCCCATGGTGACCAGCATCACCACCCAGACAAAGCGGTTGGACCAGTCGAACCACAGCAGCGTCGACACGCCGATGCCGATCAGGATCAGCACGCCGCCCATGGTGGGGGTGCCGCTCTTGGAGAGGTGCTGCTGCACGCCGTATTCGCGGATGGGCTGGCCGATCTTCAGTTCCGTCAGGCGACGGATGACCCACGGGCCGAAGGCCAGACCGATCAGCAGCGCCGTCAGCGCCGCCATCACCGCACGGAAGGTGATGTAGTTGAAAACGCGCAGGAAACCCATTTCAGGGAAAAAGGTCTGCAGCCATTGGGCCAGACTAAGCAGCATGGGTTTCTCCTCGACCGCCGGACTGCAGGGCGGCCACGATCTGTTCCATCTTCATGAAGCGCGAGCCCTTGACCAGAATGTTCTGGACCTGGGGGGCTTCGCCCAGCGCCTGGATCAGCTGATCCACGGTGTCGAAGGCGCGAGCACCGGCGCCATAGGCGGCGGCGGCATCCTTGGCGGCGGCACCGGCCGTCCACAACGCGGCCAGGCCTTGGTCGGCCGCATGGGCGCCCACCTCGCGGTGGAAGGCCGGCCCCTGTTCGCCGACTTCACCCATGTCGCCCAGCACCAGCCAGGAAGTGCCCGGCAGTTCGGCCAGCACGTCGATGGCGGCCCGCACGCTGTCCGGGTTGGCGTTGTAGCTGTCGTCGATGAGGGTGATGCGGCGGCCCTGCCAGACGGCCGTCTGCAAGGCGGAACGGCCCTTGACCGGCTGGAAGCGCTCCAGCCCTTCGCGAATGGCCGACAGCGGCGCACCGGCCGCCAGCGTGCAGGCCGCGGCAGCCAGCGCGTTGCGCAGGTTGTGCTGGCCGGCCATGGCCAGCGCTACCGGCACGTCGCCAGCGGGGGTGTGGATGTCCAGGGCCCAGTGGCCGGCGTGTGAGGGACGGCCCACCGTCTCGGCCGGGGCCGCGGCTGCGTCCACCGCACCGCCCGCATCCAACTCCGACGGCGGCACCCACTGCGCCCGGCCCATCACATCGGCCTGCCCCTGCAGGGCGAAGGTCAGCATGCCGCGGCCGGCCGCCAGCGCATGCCACACCGGCGCGCACGGATCTTCGGCCGGGAACACCGCCACACCGGCAGGACCGAGCGCGCGGATCACTTCACCGTTCTCACGCGCCACCGCCTCGATGGTGTGCATGAACTCCTGATGCTCACGCTGCGCGTTGTTGACGAGCGCGACCGTCGGCTGCGCCATTGCAGCCAGCGGCGCAATCTCGCCCGGATGGTTCATGCCCAGTTCCACCACTGCGGCGCGATGCCACACGGTGTCGTCCTGACGCAGCCGCAGCAGCGTCAGCGGCACGCCGATCTCGTTGTTGAAGTTGCCTTCGGTGGCCAGCATGCCGGAGCCGCCCAGCCAGGCTCGCAGGATGGACGCAATCATCTGCGTCACCGTCGTCTTGCCATTGCTGCCGGTGACGGCAATCACCGGCAGATGCTTGCCGGCACGCCAGGCTTGCGACAGCAGGCCCAGCGCCTGCTTCGCATCCGGCACCAGCAGGCCGGGCAGGCCGCACTCCGCCAGACCGCGCTCGGCGATGGCGGCTACTGCGCCCGCAGCGCGTGCCTGCGGCAGAAACTCATGCGCGTCGAAACGCTCGCCGCGCAGGGCGACAAACAGGTCGCCCTCGCGCAGCTGACGGGTGTCGGTGCTCACCCGATGGATCGGGGTGGCGGCGTCGCCCAGCAGTTGCACCTGCGGCAGCAGCGGCTGCAGCAGGGCATGGGCCTGGCCGAGGGTCATCACAGGCCGGCCCTTTCGATCAGCGCCGCGCGGGCCGCCTGCACATCGGAGAACGGACGGCGTTCGCCGCGGATCTCCTGATAGTCCTCGTGGCCCTTGCCGGCGATCAGCACCACATCACGGGCACCGGCTTCCCGCACGGCCGTCGCGATGGCTTCGGCGCGGTCGGCCAGCACCAGACGGGCGGACTGGGCCGGCAGCCCGGCTTCGATGTCGGCCAGGATGCGGGCGGGGTCTTCGTCGCGCGGGTTGTCGCTGGTCAGCACCACATGTGGCGCCAGTCGTGCGGCGATGGCGCCCATCAGCGGACGCTTGCCGGGGTCACGGTTGCCACCGCAGCCAAACACCACCCGCAGCTCACCGCCACGCGCAGCGGCCAGCGGTTGCAGCGCCTGCAGGGCTTTTTCCAGCGCGTCAGGCGTGTGGGCGTAATCGACCACCAGCTGCGGCAGCTCGCGGCCATTGCCGACGCGCTGCATGCGGCCCGGCACCGGCGTGACCTGGGCGGCCACGCGGGCGATGTCGTCCAGCGCATGGCCGAGCGCACGCAGGCCGGCCATCACACCGAGCAGATTGGAGACGTTGTAGTCGCCGATCAGGCCGGTCTGCACCGGCACCGATTGCGCGCCTTCCCGCAGGGTGAAGGCCAGGCCCTGCGCTTCGTGGCGAAGGTCTTCTGCCCACAGGCGAGCGTCGCTGCGGTTCAGGCCGTAGGTCCACACGTCCAGGCCCGGAGCGGACGCGTCGAGCGCCGAGGAAGCCGACAGTTCAGCCGCCAGTTCGGCGCCCTTGGCATCGTCCAGATTGAGCACCGCCGCCCGCAGGCCCGGCCAGCTGAACAGACGCCGCTTGGCCGCCCAGTAGGCGTCCATGCTGCCGTGATAGTCCAGATGGTCCAGGGTGAAGTTGGTGAACAGCGCGACCTGGATGCGGGTGCCCGTCAGCCGATGTTCCTCGATGCCGATGGACGACGCCTCAATGGCGCAGGCGCCAAAGCCGTCATCCCGCATGCGGCGGAACGCTTCCTGCAGGCGCACCGGATCGGGCGTCGTCAGACCGGTGGCTTCGATCGAGCCGTGGGTGGACGCCCCCGGCACCGGCGGCTGGCCCACGCCCAGCGTGCCCACCACGCCGCAGCGCGAGCCCAGCAGGGTCAGCGCCTGCGCGATCCACCAGGCGCTGGAGGTCTTGCCATTGGTGCCGGTGACGGCCAGCACCTGCAGCTCGCTGCTGGGTTCGCCGTAGAAGGCGGAGGCAATCTGGCCGCAGCGCGCCTTCAGGTCCGGCAGGGACGCAATGCGCGCGTCGACAAAACCATACTCGGCCACGCCCTGGTCCTCGACCAGGCAGGTCGCGGCGCCGGCCGCCAGCGCGCCGGCCACGAACTGGCGCGCGTCCTTGGCATACCCGGGCCAGGCGATGAAGGCGTCACCCGCACCGACCAATCGGCTGTCGGTGCGCAGCTGGCCGCTCGGAGTCCATTCCTGCAGCCAGCGGGCGGCTGCTTCGGGGGATTTCAGATGCATCAACATGAGGCTGCCCGCTCAAAAACTCTCGTCCACGGCCTGGAGCTTCTGGGCCGCGACGATCTGTGGCTTGACTTCCAGGTCCGGCGGCTCACCCAGCAGACGCAGGGTCTGAGCCACCACCTGGCTGAAGACGGGGCCGGCCACGGCACCGCCGAAATACTGGCCGTTCTTCGGCTCATCCACCATCACCGCCACGATGATGCGCGGCTTGGAAATCGGTGCGATGCCCACGAACCAGGAACGGTATTTATGGCTGGCGTAGCCCTTGCCTTCCTGCTTGTGGGCCGTGCCGGACTTTCCGCCGACGCTGTAGCCGGGCACCATCGCCTGCGGCGCGGTGCCACCGGGGCCGGCCGCCATCTGCAGCATTTCGCGGATCTGCGCGGCCGTCTTGGGCGAGAAGACCTTGATGCCGGTCACCGGCTCGTCCGGTGCGCGCTTGGTCATCGTCACCGGGATGATGTCGCCTTCCCGCGCGAACACGGTGTAGGCACGGGCCAGCTGCAGCAGTGAGGCCGACAGGCCGTAGCCGTAGCTCATCGTGGCCTGCTCGATGGGCCGCCAGCTCTTGTAGGGACGCAGCTTGCCGGTCACCGCGCCGGGGAAGTTGATCTGCGGACGCTGCCCCAGGCCAATGGCCGTGAACATGTCGTACATCTCCCGCGGCTGCATCATCAGCGCCATGCGGGCGGCGCCGATGTTGCTGGATTTCTGGATGACCTGCTGAACGGTCAAGTCCCCGTGCGGATGGGAATCCGTCGGGGACCAGCCGGCAATCACCACGCTGCGGGGACCGGTGCTGAGCACCGTGTCCGGCCGCACCCGCCCGGTCTCCAGAGCCAGGCCGGTGGTGAAGGGCTTCATGGTGGAGCCGGGCTCGAAGACGTCGGTGAGCGCACGGTTGCGCAGCTGCTCGCCGGAGAGGTTCGTGCGGTGGCCGGGGTCGTAGCTGGGGTAGTTGGCCAGGGCGAGGATCTCGCCGGTGTGCGCGTCCAGCACCACCACCGAGCCGGCCTTGGCATTGTTCTCTGCCACCGCATCCCGCACCCGCTGATAAGCGAAGAACTGGACCTTGGCGTCGATGGAAAGTTCGATGTCCTTGCCGTTCATCGCCGGCACCTGCTCGCCGATGTCTTCCACCACGCGGCCCAGCCGGTCGCGCACGACCGAGCGCGAGCCGTCGCGGCCCTGCAGGTCCTTCTGGAAGGCCAGCTCCACACCTTCCTGGCCGCGTTCTTCCAGATTGGTGAAGCCGACGATGTGTGCAGCAGCTTCGCCTTCCGGATACTGGCGCTTGTATTCGCGGTCCTGGAAGATGCCCTTCAGGCCCAGGTCCTTGATCTTGGCGGCGGTCTGGTCGTCGGCCTGCCGGCGCAGGTAGACAAAACGATTGGACGGGTCCAGGCGCTTTTCGAGTTCCGAATAGCTGATGCCCAGGATCTTCGCCAGCTGCTTGCGCTTCTCGGGATCGTTGTCGACGTCCTTGGGGAAGGCCCAGATCGAAGGCACGGCGACGCTGGCGGCCAGCACCTGGCCGCTGCGGTCACTGATCTTGCCGCGGCTGGCCGGCACTTCCATCTTATGGGCGTACCGGGCTTCGCCCTGGCGCTGGAAGAAGTCTTCGCCGATCAGCTGGATGTAGGCGGCGCGTCCCAGCAGGCCCGTGAAGGCCAGGCCCACCAGCGCCACCAGGAAACGCGAGCGCCACGGCGGCGTCTTGGACGCCAGCAACGGGCTGCTCGAGTAGCTGACGCTGCGCGAGGCGGCATTGGAACGCTTGCGGCCGATCATCGCGTCACTCCGGCCACCTTGGCGCCGCTGGCCGCCTGGGCCGGTGCGTCGGGGTTGAAGGTGATGGCGGGGCTGATGGGCCGCATCTTCAGACGCTCGCGCGCCACCTGCTCCACCCGCAGGTTGGTGGCCTGGGCCTGGCGTTCAGCCAGGAGGCGTTGATAGTCGGCATCCAGGCGCCGGGCTTCGCTCTGCGAGCGGTCGAGTTCGGTGAACAGCCGCCGCGCCTCATAGGCGCTGCGCACCATATAGATGCCAGACGCCAGGACGGCGATCATCAGCAGCAGGTTCAACCGGGTCATCCGCGCCGCCCTCCCCGGCGCTGCTTGCCGGTGGATTCAGGCACGGGCGGGGGCAACGGCGCATCGGTGCGCTCTGCCACCCGCAGGATGGCCGAGCGGGACCGGGGATTGGCCCGCACTTCGCCTTCCGACGGCTTGATGCGGGCAATTGCCTGCAGGGCCAGCGGCTTGGGCGCGGCGAAAGGCGCGCGGCGGTCCACTTCATCCTTGCTGTGGGCATTGATGAAGTTCTTGACGATGCGGTCTTCCAGCGAGTGGAAGCTGATGATCGCCAGCCGGCCGCCGGTCACCAGCCGCGCCAGCGCGGCATTCAGCCCCTGCTGCAGCTCTTCAAGCTCGGCGTTGACGAAAATCCGTAGAGCCTGAAATGTGCGCGTTGCAGGATCCTGGCCCGGTTCGCGGGTTTTGACCGCACCAGCCACGACTTGGGAAAGCTCGGCGGTTGTTCGTACAGGACGCCCGCTTTCCCGGCGAGCCACAATCGCCTTTGCAATCGGCACAGCAAACCGTTCTTCCCCATAGTCTCGAATCACCGTTGCAAGTTGAGTGACATCCGCGCGCGCCAGGAACTCGGCGGCGCTTTCGCCCCGCGTGGTGTCCATGCGCATATCCAGCGGGCCGTCGAAGCGGAAGCTGAAGCCCCGCTCCGGATTGTCGATTTGTGGACTGGACACACCCAGGTCCAGCAGCACGCCATGGACCTGAGTGATCTGAAGGGCATCCAGCTGCGCGGCCATGTCGGCAAACGGGGCGTGGCAGATGGTGAAACGCGGGTCGTCGACCCGCGTCTCGCCGGAGGTGGCGGCCGCGACGGCTTCCGGATCGCGGTCGATCGCGATCAGCCGCCCTCGCTCGGACAGGCGGGAGAGCAGCAGGCGGGAATGCCCGCCACGGCCGAAGGTGCCGTCGACATAGATGCCGTCGGGGGAATTGAGGACGCCCTCCACCGTTTCCTGCAGCAGGACGGTGGTGTGGGTGAATGGGGTGGCGCTCATCAGAAGCTGAAATCCTTGAGCGCATCCGGCAGTTCGGACTGCATGACGGCGGCTTCGTGGGCGGCATAGGCTTGCGCGTCCCACAGTTCAAAGTGGCTGCCCATCCCGAGCAGCATGACGTCTTTCTGGAGGCCTGCGGCCAGGCGCAGCTCGGGGGCGACGAGCACGCGGGCGGCGGAGTCGATCTCGACATCCTGCGCATTGCCCAGAAACACACGCTTCCAGCCGGCGGCGGACATGGGCAGTGCGGCCACACGATCGCGGAATTGCTCCCAGGCTGGACGGGGGAAGACCATGAGGCAGCCTTCCGGGTGCTTGGTCAGCGTGAGCTGGCCGCTGCACAGTGCCTGCAGGACTTCGCGGTGCCGTGCAGGGACGGTCAAGCGCCCCTTGGCGTCCAACGCCAAGGCACTCGCCCCTTGAAACACGACATTCGCCACTTTGCCCCACCGAAATGCACTTTCTCCCACTTTAATGGCGCTTGGTGCTCCGGTCAAGAAAATCTGGCGTTTTTCCCAATCAAATCAACTACTTAGCAGCCTTTCTCAACTGATCCTCAAAAAAGAAAGTCCTTCAAAATGAAGGACTTAAATAGGTCTATGCAAGTGATGGATCAACAAATCGGCGGGATGTACCTGCAAGAAACAAGGGACCCAAGCTGTGAATAAGTGCGCGCGATGCCGTCAGACCGGGCCCTGCCACCACGCCTGTGTGGGCGCTGGCTGACGGATATCCACAGGTGCGCCCATCACCGGCGTCACGACCTCCACCGAGCGCAGCCGGGCCAGCGACAGGATGCGCTCGAACGGGTCCTGCCAGCGGTGCATGGCCAGGTCGAAGGTGCCATTGTGGATCGGCATCAGCCGGCGGCCGCGCAGGTCGAGGTGGGCCTGCAGCGTCTGCTCCGGCTGCATGTGCACATACGGCCAGCGGGGGTCGTAGGCCCCGGTCTCCATCAGGGTGAGGTCAAACCCACCGAAGCGTTCGCCGATGGCCTTGAAGCCGTCGAAGTAGCCGGTGTCGCCGCTGAAGAAGATCCGCAGGTCCGGCAGCTCCATCACCCAGGAGGCCCAGAGGGTGCTGTTGCGGTCCCAGGGCGTACGACCGGAGAAGTGCTGTGCCGGTGTCGCGGTGAAGGTGATGCCGTTGACGGCGGAGGATTGCCACCAGTCCAATTGCTGCACTTTTTCAGCCGGCACGCCCCAATCGATCAGCCGCTTGCCCACGCCCAGCGGCGTCAGGAAATGGCGCACCTTGGGTGCCAGCGCTTTGACGGTCGCTTGGTCCAGGTGGTCGTAATGATCGTGGGAGAGGATGACGGCCTCGAGTTCCGGCAGGTCTTCCAGCGCAATCGGCGGCGCGTGGAAGCGCTTCGGACCGGCAAAGGAGAACGGCGAGGCCCGCTCTGAAAAAACCGGATCCGTCAGGAAGAAGCGCCCCTGCAGCTTGAGCAGAATGGTGGAGTGGCCCAGCCGGTAAAGCGTGCGGTCCGGAGCGGCCTGGAGCTGGGCCAACGTCAGCGGCTGCACCGGAACCGCCTGCGTTCCACTCGGCGCGGTGCCGGCCGGCTTGCGGAACATCACGTCCCAGAACAGGCCCACGGTTTTCCAGAACCCGGTTTTGGGCTCGGACACTGGATTGTGGAAGGTGCCGTCGGCGTCGCGCCGGTAGGCGGTCGCTGCGGCCGAGGCCGAGGCAGAGGCCGAGGAGGCTGAGGATGCCGCCGATGCGGCGGACACCGCAGGCGGCGCGGAGACATCCGCGCCCATCTGGGCATGAGCGGAACGGGTCACGGTGAGGGAAGCAGTCACAGCAGCAACTCCTGCGGAACAGATGAGGGCTGCCCACGCCATGCGATAGGCGGATGGGCGGGCAGGGGCACATGCGGAAGGGACGGAACGGGCTGACAGACGGACCAGCAAACGACGCATCACTTCCCCAAAAATTGCACTACACAGTGTAGTTTCGACGCAGTCTAGGCACGCCTGTCGAAAAAGTAAACTGCTGCGTGTAACATTGCTGCATGTGCCCTGACCTCCCTGCCTCCGCGTCTGCCTCTGCTGCTTCCCTCGTCACATCGGAGGCGATGTCCGCCTCCATGCCGGACGCCACCGCTGACTCGACGGCTTCAACCGGCACGACCGATGACAGCCCGCTGCGTCTGACCGACCGCAAGCGCCAGGCCATCGTTGACGCCGCCATCGCCGAATTCCGTGAGCACGGCTTCGAAGTGGCCAACATGGACCGTATCGCGGCGCGGGCGCAGGTGTCCAAGCGCACCGTCTACAACCATTTCGCCGGCAAGGACGCCCTGTTTGAAGCCATCGTGGAGCGGCTGTTCCAATCCACCCAGACCCAGACCGACCTGCCCTACCAGCCGGACCAACCGCTGCGCCCGCAGCTGATTGCGCTGCTGGAGCACAAGCTGGGCATGATGAAGGACGAGCAGTTCATCAACCTCGCCCGGGTGTTGATCGCCGAGGCCATTCATACGCCGGAACGCGCCCGGGAGATGTTGGCGCGCCTGGGCACGAAGGAGGAAGGGCTGACCGTCTGGGTGCGGGCCGCTGCGGCGGACGGCCGGCTGACGGTGACTGATCCGCTCTTCGCCTCCGCCCAACTGCAGGCGCTGGTGAAGGGCTTCGCCTTCTGGCCGCAGATCACCATGGGGCAGCCGCCGCTGAGCGAGGCCGACCAGAAACGGATTGCGGCGTCCACCGCAGATCTGTTCCTGCGGACCTACCAGCGCGAGCCGGACGTGCAGGGCTGAAAAACACAAGGGCGCCGAATGGCGCCCCTGGAATCAGCCCGCGTGATCAGCGGTTGGGGAACCCGCCCTGTGCGCCACTCTCACCGCTCAGGCGGAAGGTGCCCACCACATCCGCCAGCCGCTGCGCCTGTTCCTTCAGGCTCTCCGCGGCCGCCGCCGATTCCTCCACCAGCGACGCGTTCTGCTGGGTCACCTGATCCAGCTGGGCAATCGCCTGGTTCACCTGGCCGATGCCGTGACTCTGCTCCCGCGACGTATGGCTGATCTCACCGATCATCTGCGCCACCCGCTGCACGCTGCTCACCACGTCACCCATGGTGTTCCCGGCAGTGCTCACCTGACGAGTGCCGGTCTCGACCCGCTCCACGCTCTGGGTGATCAGCGTCTTGATCTCCTTCGCTGCACCGGCCGAGCGCTGGGCCAGCGCCCGCACCTCCCCGGCCACCACCGCAAAGCCACGTCCCTGCTCGCCGGCACGCGCGGCTTCCACGGCTGCATTCAGCGCCAGGATGTTGGTCTGGAAAGCGATGCCATCGATCACGCCGATGATGTCGCCAATCTGCCGGGAGCTTTCGCTGATGGACTGCATGGTGGACACCACCTGCCCCATCGCTTCGCCGCCCTGCTGAGCCACGCGGCTGGCCGTGTCCGCCAGATCGCGCGCCTGGTTGGCGTTGTCGGCGCTGTGGCCGACGGTGCTGGTCAGCTCTTCCATCGAGCTGGCCGTTTCCTGCAGATTGCTCGCCGTCTGTTCCGTCCGCTGGCTGAGGTCGTGATTGCCCGCCGCGATCTGACGCGACGCCACCGCGATCGACTGGCTCGTCTCCCGCACCTGCAGCATCACCTGTTCGATCTTCTGCACGAACTGGTTGAAGCCTCGGGAGATGTCGGCAATCTCGTCGTCGCCGCGCACCAGCAGGCGCTGGCTGAGGTCGCCTTCCCCGGCGCCGATGTCGTTCATCGCGCGCTTGATGCCCGACAGGCCCTTGAGCAGCACGCCGACGGCGAAGGCCGCGAGCAGCGCCGACACGATGGTCACCGCCACCAGCGTCAGGCCGGCCAGTCGCAACACGCTCGACAGCGCCGACAGCGACTCCGCCCGGTCTGCCGCCACCACCAGCACCCAGTTCGTGCCAGCCACGTCCGCGGCCTTGAGGAAGTAGGTGTTGTCGCCAATGCTGGCTTCGGTCAGTTCGCTGCCGGCCGCCCGCTGCAGCAGCGTGTCGTCCAGGGCGGCGGACAGGTCCTTCACCGGCTTGAGCGTCAGCTCGGCATTCGGGTGGGCAATGATGTTGCCGGTCTTGTCCAGCAGCATCGCAAAGCCATGTTCAGTCGGCTTGATCGCCTTCATCGTGGCGATCACATCATCCAGCGCCACGTCGGCGCCGGTCACCGCCTTCAGCTCACCGCCCTGCTTCACCGCGCTGGCGAAGGTCACCACCAGCTTCTTGCTGGACGAGGCGACGTAAGGCGCGGTGAGCACCGGCTGGTCGCTGCCGGAGGCGAGCTTGTACCAGGGGCGCGCGGTCGGGTCGTACTCCGGCGGACGCTTGCGGTCCGGGATGGAAATCATGCGCTTGTCGGCACCGCCGACATACGCCAGGTCCAGACGGCCGCTCTGCAGGGCCTGGGTCAGCGCCGGGCGTGGGTCTTCCAGCGCGGCGGCGGGCGCCAGCGCGGCAACCACATCTTTTTGGGTTCGCACCCAGGCGGCGATGCCGGCGGCATGTGCGTCCGCGAGGCTGGACAGCTGGTCCTGCACTTCACGTTGGGTGTGGCTGCGGACCGTCAGATAACTGGCCAGCGTGGCCAGCGAAACGGCACCCACCACGATCAGAATGGTCAGGGCAATGAGCCGGGATTTGATGGTCTTCAACACGGAACGATCCTGTGACTGCTAAGGACGGATGACGGCGATCAAATTTCAGCTGGAAATATGCGCCTCTCGCCCATTTTGCGCACCTGTCGCATGCAATGCGAGGGTTTCCACGAAGGAAGATCGGGAACACGTGAATGCGTTCACAGCGCTTCAGGCACGCGCGTCACGCTCTGCGCACGCCGGATCGCAGAGCGGTCGATGTGACCGGTCCCATCCCCTCAGTTCGATTCCTTGATCAGCCGGCCGCTGCCCGCCTGCAAGGGTCGGGCATTCATCGGATAGAGCCGCGAGAAGATGGAAATCTGCTGGCCCGAGACCTGCACCGGCTGGCGCAGCACCATCCACAGCACACCCTCGCTGCACGGCGGGGTGGTGAGCGACCCCATGTAGGTGAAGTAGGCCTTGTCCTTCGGCAGCAACTGGTTGAGGTCGATGCTGACCGGCGCGTCGTAGCTGTCGCCGCGCTCCAGGGGCAGGTAGTTCCAGACGGTCTGCACCAGCGCCTGGTCCTGGCCCCGCTCCAGCAGCACGGCAATCACCGCCAGGCGGCCATCCGAATCCTTGTGGACCAGGTGGACCACCATGTCGTACTGGCGACCGTTGATGCGTTCCTCGCTGGGGCGATGGAAGTGGAACTGCAGCAGCTCAAACCGCCGTCCCATGATCTCGATGAAATTGCCGGACGACACATTCACCTGAATGGTGTGGCCGGTGTCCACCACCGAGAACCGGCTGGCGCGATAGTCGAAGCGGATGGCTTCCTGATCCACGCGGATGGTGTCGCGGATGTCGATCGGGCTCTGGCGGGTGCCGACGGCGCACTGCTTCCAGTCCGGCAACAGCTGGCCCCAGCGGTCCGGCCCGTTGTCGCCGGTGTAGGACCAGTGCACCTCCGGCCGGGCTGCGGAAGCGGCAATGGCGACCGAGGGCAAGGCGGTGGACTTGCCACCGGTGCGGCGCGGTTCCTTGTCTTTGTCCTTGCCGCTGCGGGGGCTGGTGATTTTGGCCGTGCTGCCGATGTCGTCCTTGAGCCGTTCGGCCAGGCGCTGGCGCAGCTGCTCGGGCGTCTCTTCCCCTTGCGCCCAGGCTTGCGCCACCGCGGCAGTGGCCAGGGTCAGCGCGAGCGCGACACCAACGGTGAGCAGGGCAGACAGCCAGGGGCGGTCGGCGGCAAACGGGAACATGGCGAGACTCCGGACAGCAGTCAGGCCCGACCGGAAGCGGTCAGACCGGGGCCGCCGGATGCGGGGCCCTGCCTGAATGTCGGCAGTCCAGCCCGCGACTTGAGTGGCAGGCGTTCGTTCAGCGGGTGAATGAGCAGGATTGCCGTTGATCGCTCACGCGACCTCGCGCCGGATCCAGGTCCAGGAGAACAGGCCGATGCACATCACCCCGGCGGAGGTCAGCGCCAGCACCGTGGTGGAATGCATCACCAGCGGCACCAGCACCCCGGCGACCAGGCCGTTGGCGGCGCTGCCCACGCAGGCCTGCAGCGACGAAGCCATGCCGCGCCGGTCCGGCGCCTGATCCAGCACCATCAGCGTGACGACCGGCGCCATCAATGCCCAGCCGAAGGCAAAACCGCCGATCAGCGGGAAGGACCACCAGGCACTTACCGGCAGCAGCAGGTTGCCCGCGACATTGAGCACCGAGGTGGTCACCATGATCACGAACCCACGCTTGATCTGGCGGGCCGGCGGCACGCGGCCGGCCACCCGCCCGCTCAGCCAGGCCCCGCCCATGATGCCGCCGATGGTGAACAGGAAGAAGATGAAGAACTGCGTCGGTGCCAGCCCCAGGTGCTCCCCCAGGAAGACCGGCGCCGCCAGCACATACAGGAACATGCCATTGAACGGAATGCCGCTGGCCAGCGTCAGCAGCAGGAAGCGCCGGCTGGTGACCAGGCTTCGGTAGCCGCGCATCAGCGCCCGCACGTTGAACGGCTGTTTGTGATCCTTGTGCAGGGTCTCGGGGAGCAGCCGCCAATTGGAGATGAACAGCAGCGCGCCGACGCCGCTGAGGAACCAGAAGATGGCGTGCCAGTCCGCGTGGGCGAACAGGAAGCCGCCGATCATCGGGGCGATGGCAGGCGCGAGGCCGAAGAAGATGGTCACCTGGGACATCACCCGCTGCGCTTCCGACGGCGGGAACATGTCCCGGATGATGGCGCGTGACACCACCACTCCGGCCCCGGCGGACAGGCCCTGCACCACCCGCCAGAACACCAGCTGCCCGATGCTGCCGGCCAGCGCGCAGCCCACCGATGCCAGTGTGAACACCGCCATGCCGGCGAGCACCACCGGGCGCCGTCCGAAGCTGTCGGACAAGGCACCGTGGAACAGGTTCATCACCGCAAAGCCCAGCAGATAACCGGACAGTGTCTGCTGCATTTCCACCGGCGTGGCATCCAGGGCACGCGCAATGCCGGAGAAGGCGGGCAGGAAGGTGTCGATGGAGAAGGGCCCCACCGTGGCCAGCGCTGCCAGAAGGATGGAGAGCGCCCAGCGGGGGGCGCGCCAGAGTTGGCTGGCTTGTGGATTCATCCGGGGTGGACCTGCAAGGTGGGGGCATGGAACATCGCCAGCCGGTCGGGCTGTGCGATTGCCGCCCATGCGGTTGGAACGGGTGTCAGCGGCGCACGGCAGTGTAGCGGCGGCCCCTACACTGCGACGGTTTGGCGGGCGAGGAGCAGCGGGCGTGCCTGGGGTTTTGAGTATTGGTGTGATCGGTTTGGGTGTGATGGGGCAGCGGATGCTGGCCCGTCTGGCGGGTCACGGCCGTCTGCGGGTGACCCGCGTCTGGGACGAAAACCCGGCCGTGCTCGCGCAGGCGCTCGGCCACTATCCCTTGCTCCGGGCAGCCACCAGCGCGCAGGCGCTGATGGAGGAGCCGGGGCTGCATGGGGTGTACATCGCCACGCCACCGGGTTCTCACATGGTGCTGACCGAGCAGGCGTTTGATGCCGGTCTCGCGGTGCTTTGCGAGAAGCCGCTGACCACGGATTTCGAAGCGGCCAAGGCGGCCATCTCCCGCATCCAGCGGGAACAGCGCCGGGCTGCAGTGAATTTTTCGCTGGCCTCCTCCACCGGACTGGCGGCCCTTCAACTCGCCTTCGGCGTGGGAGCGCGGCGCACCTTGGGCACGCTGCAGGAGGTGCGGATCGAAGCCCGCTTTTCGGCCTGGCCGCGTCCTTGGCAGAGCCATGCAGGATCCTGGCTGGCGCAACGCGGCGAAGGCGGCTTCACGCGGGAGGTGCTGTCGCACTTCGTGTTTGTGCTGCAGCGGGTATTGGGGCCGGCCGATGTGGTGTCCAGCCGCGTGACCTGGCCGGAGGACGGCGTGAGCGCCGAGACGGCGCTCGAAGCAGAACTGCAGGCCGGCGGTGTGCCGGTCACCATCCGAGCCGGCATCGGCGGCGACAAGGCCGATGACAACCGCATGTGGTGGCGCTCGACCGAAGGCGAGATCGAATTGCGTGACTGGTTCGGCGTGACGCAGCAGCGTCAGGGCGAGAAGGTGCAGAGCCTGGGCGATGCCGACATGCTGCGCATGACCGGCATGAACGACCAGCTCAGCCATTGGGCGGCGATGCTGGAAGGCCGCTCCCACAGCCTGCCGGGCTTCGCGGAAGCGCTGGCGGTGCAGCGGACCATTGAGCGGCTGCTGATGGGGGCGGGCTGATCTCTCCGGCGAGCGTCTCCGCATGACGCCGCCGTCAGCCGGCCGCCACTGGACTGAGCCGCGCACGCCGCGTCTGCACTTCCCTGCTGGCGCGGGAACGCATCATCAGCAGCAGGAACACGATGGTCGCGACCAGCACCGCCTGCACCGCTGACAACCAGAAGATCACCCGCCAATGCAGTTGAGCGCCCTGGATCACTGTCCAGGTGCCCTGCAAGATGGCCATGCCATCCGCGCCAAACACCCAGTGGAGCAACGCGGCCCAGACCGTCAGCCACAGCAGCACGCACAACGCGAGGAACATCGCGAGCCGTTTGAAGAACAGCCGCGCGCAATAGGCCCAGGGATCGTCATACGCGGTCATGCGCCGCTCCGGGTGATCCTGCGGGCGAGCGGTCCGGGGGCAAGCTTGCCGAGGACCGGACCGATCGGGGCGAAGAGTTGACATGCGCAATCCATGGGCGCTCCTGATGTGCGCCCATGAGTCCGCTGAAGAATGCCGGATGGTTCCTGCACTCCGTCGACATTCGGCCGACGTCACGCCACCATCACGCCGGCAGGAAACCTTCCACCGACAGATATCGCTCGCCGGTGTCGTAGTTGAAGCCGAGCACTCGCGGCTGGTCACCCAGCTCGGGCAACTTCTTCGCAATGGCTGCCAGCGTGGCGCCGCTGGAGATGCCCACCAGCAAGCCCTCCTCACGCGCGCTGCGACGGGCAAATTCCCGAGCCTCTTCCGCTTCGACCTGGATGACGCCGTCCAGGAGGTCGGTGTCCAGGTTCTTCGGGATGAAGCCGGCGCCGATGCCCTGGATCGGATGCGGGCTCGGAGCGCCGCCGCTGATGACTGGCGACGCGCTGGGCTCCACCGCAAACACCTTCAGCTTCGGCCAGGCCTTCTTCAGCACCCGCGCACAGCCCGTGATGTGCCCGCCGGTGCCCACGCCGGTGATCAGCACATCCAGGCCGTCCGGAAAGTCTTCCAGAATTTCCTGCGCAGTGGTGCGCACATGCACCTCCACGTTGGCGCCGTTTTCGAACTGCTGGGGAATCCAGGCCCCCGGCGTCTGCGCCGCCAGCTCTTCCGCACGGGCGATGGCGCCCTTCATGCCCTTTTCGCGGGGCGTCAGGTCGAAGGTGGCGCCGTAGGCCAGCATCAGGCGGCGACGCTCGACCGACATGCTGTCCGGCATCACCAGCACCAGCTTGTAGCCCTTCACGGCGGCCACCATGGCCAGACCAACGCCGGTATTGCCGGAGGTCGGTTCGATGATGGTGCCGCCCGGCTTCAGCACGCCACGGGCTTCGGCGTCTTCCACCATGGCCAGCGCGATGCGGTCCTTGATGGAGCCGCCCGGATTGCTGCGTTCGGACTTGATCCAGACCTGCGCCGGCTGGCCGGCGAACAGTCGCTGAAGACGGATGTGGGGCGTGCGGCCGATGGTGGCCAGGACGTTGTCTGCTTTCATGGGGGAAGTTCCTGCGGTGAAGCCCCCATGCTAGAGGAAATGGCCGCTCAGTTGCTCAGCCGCTTTTCCATGAAGACCAGTCGGGGATCCGGCGCATGCGGACCGAAGGGTTCGCGGCGGCCATAGCCCATGCGTTCATAGAGGGCCAGGGCTTCCGCCTGGTGCACGCCGGCTTCGAGCCGCACCAGTGGAATGCCCTGCGCCCGCAAATGGGCTTCGAGCTGTTCCATCAGTGCCTTGGACAGGCCCCGGCCGCGGAAGTGCGGTTGCACGAACATGCCCTTGATTTCGCCGTAGGGCTCGTCGCTGTCCTTGATGACCCGGACGGTGCCGCAGCCTGCCAGCCATTCCGCGAGCCAGACGCCCAGAAACAGCTCCTGGCCGGGGCTGGCTGCGGCGCGGGCCCCGGCGGGGCCGCCCTTGTCGGCAGTGCCGGCGCTCGCGGCATTACCGGCATTTTCGGCACTTCCAGCGGACGCGGCGGAAGCGGCGGACACGCCAAAAGAAGCCGACATGGCGGCCTCAGATTGTGCCAGCAGGGATTGGGCCGCCTGGCTGCGGGGGTCAAGGGCTACGATCTGCATGGCCGGACACAGGCAAGTCCCGTTCCTGACCGCGAGGCGCCGTGCTCCGGCATCACGTCCCGTTCGCTGCCCGGTCGGCCGGACACCTGCCGTCCCCTACAATGGCCAGGTGAAGCAAGCCAGACCGCCGCTGGTGCAATCGTGGAAACACGGCACTGGAGGAAGGTCCGGACTGCATAGAGCGGCGTAGCAGCTAACGGCTGCCCGGCGAAAGCCGAGGATCAGAGCAACAGAGACGAGTCGGACGGGGCCTGCCCTGTCCGGGTGAAACGGGCAATCTCTACGCGCAGCAACACCAAGTAGGCCAGCGTTGATGCGGCTCGCAGAGCTGGCGGGTAGGTGGCACCGAGCCGTGGCAGTGATGCCCGGCCCAGAGGAATGGCGGTCACGCAGGCAGGTCCGCAAGGACCCGCCTGTGCACAGAATCCGGCCTATCGGCTTGCTTCACACTTTATTCATCGTCCCCGGACAGCTGCTCCTGGTCGTTGCGCTTGCGGGCCTGCTTCTGCAGCGGGGCCTCCAGGCGTTGCAAGGAGTCCACGAAGCTGTCCACCGGCTTGGGCTGCACCAGGCGCAGTGCGGGCGGGGGCAAGGCGCTCAGGTAGTTGGGTCCCAGCCAGTGCTGCTGCTCGGTGCGGCGGCCAATGGTCAGCGCCAGACCGAGCACGGCCAGCGCGCCAATGCCCACCGCCAGGCGACGGCTGCGGCGCGGCCACACCACCGACGCATGCCACCACAGCAGCAGTGCGCCGCCGACGGACACCGCCAGGGTGTCAAGCACCATCAGGCGCGGCCAGGACAGCGCATAGGCCAGGACCGGCAGGGCCGCATCCAGCACCTGGAATGCCACCCCCACCACCAGCGCCCGCCATAGATGCGCGCCAAAGGCGAACCAGTGGCGGAACAGCTGGGTCACCAGGGCCCAGGAGGCCGCCCAGGCCAGGGCCAGACCCAGCGGCACCAGCACACCGCTGACGCTGTCCACCCAGCCGGCCGTACCGTCGGTCACCGACCAGTTGGTCAGCCATAGCAGGGCGAGCCACAGCACGATGACGGTGGGCAGTGCCCAGGCCGGACGTGCATCCCGGCGGCGCGGTTCTTCCGAGCGAGGGAGCAGTTGCTCTTCCGGCAACGGGTCGAGGGCGGTGCGCAGGCGCAGGCGGGTGCTGCCGAGCTGGAGCACCGCGTCGGACGTCCACGGGGCGGTGGCGCCGGCCGCGAGGCGCTGGGCGTCCAGCCAGCCACCGTTGCGGCTGTCCAGCAGTTCCAGGCGTGGGCCAGCCTCGGTCCAATGCAGCAGCGCGTGGGCGCCAGCCAGGTGGGGATCGGGCAGGACGAGGTCGGCGGATGGAGCGCGGCCGATCGTCATCGGCCATTGGCGGACCTTGTGGGTCTCGCGGCAGTGACCCTCGCGGTCCAGGATCTCGATTACCGCGGCGTGGTCCATGCGAATCCTTGCAGATAGTGGCGCGTCAGGCGGGTGGCGTTGGCGAAGCTGACGCCGCGGGCGTCGAAGCGGCCAAGCGCGCCCTGGGTGGGCGCATCCACATTGGTGACGAGCACCGAGACGTCGTAGAGCCCTTCCAGCTTGCGGTAGGCCCGCAGGCAGGCGACGGAGCGCAGGGGCGGACCGTCCTTCTGCTGCACAAAGTCTTCGGTGCAGTAGGGGGCGGTGCGGTCCTTGTCGGCGCCGCCGAGGCGTTCATTGCGGAAGCTCGCGGAGAACTGGCGGGAGAAGCGCAAGGCGCCGAGCTTGCTGCCGTCGTACGCCTCCTGGGTGACGCCCAGGTAGCCGGTCTGGAGTTCCTCGCTGATGAACAGCGCCTGTTCCATGCGGCATTGGGTGCGTTGCATCTGGAGGCCTTCGGCGTCCGCGGGGGAGGCGCTGCCCCAGCAGCGCATGTACTGTTCCTGCGGGATGGGGAGGCGGTAGCGGGGATGGTCCATGCTGCGCCAGGGCTGGGCGATGAAGTTGCGCACCAGCTCGTCCTGGTAGGCCATCAGCTGTTCCCGGATGCGCGGCCAGGCGGCGCCCTTCATCGGAGTGGCGGCGCGGCTGCGGGCGAGCAGCGCTGCGGCGTGGCCGCCGGGGACCAGGAAGCTCATCTGCTGGGAGAAGAACATGGTAGAGACGTTGACGCCCACGACTTCGCCCTCCTCGTCCAGCACCGGGCCGCCGCTCATGCCGGGGTTGATGGAGCCGGAGTAGTAGATGAGCGGGTCGAAGCTGCGTTCGACCAAACCGTTGTAGGTGCCTTCGACGACGGCAAAGGCCACATCGTGCGGGTTGCCCATGGAGTAAATGCGCTCACCCTTGCCGAGGGGGCGGTCAGCGGGACGGAAGGGCAAGGGCGCGGCGGTCATGCGGTGGACCAGCTCGGGCTTGCCGGAGAGGCGCAGCAGGGCGAGGTCGCGGCGGACGTCCACATCGAGCAGCTGCAGATCGCCGCTGTCACCGTCGGGGGTGGAAAACTGGAGGCGGTAGCGTTCGGGTTCGAGGGCGTGTTGACTGACGACGTGGTAGTTGGTGACCACGAGGCCGTCCGAGGTGACGACAAACCCCGACCCCACCGAGGCTTGGGCGCCGTTGAGCAGGGTGCGGACCTGCAGGAGTTGCGAGCGGGCGCGGTCGTAGAGGCGGCGGGCGCTGGCGGAGAACTGGGTGGGGTGTTTGTCGGGGGACAGGGGTTTGGCGTTGGCGTTGGCGTTGGCGTTGGCGTTGGCGTTGGCCGTGGCGTTCGGGGTGCCAGGCGTGGCAGACGCTGCAACCGTGGGTACGGAAGTGGGTGCGGCAGTGGGTGCGGCAGGGAGCGGAGTGGCTGCTGGACCGGCGGCCACAGGGGCCGCAATAGGCTGCTTTGGAGGCGGCTGCGTGGGCTGCGACGCCGGATTGGCCGCTTGCGCCCACATCGCCGCAGCACAAAGACTGAAGCTCAAGGCGATTCGGGGCCATCGCCTTTGCAGGCCGTGGCGAGAAGTGACGTCAGTGGACAGGTCAGACAAGCGACATTGCTCCTTCAAGCGGAATCCCCCTGCGCGGACACTCGATTGGTCCTCCATGCGGAGCTTTGAGCGAACGCGGAGGCCAGGGGTCCCCTGTTTCCTCCATGTCCCTTCTGCCCAGCTTCGCTGGTCATTCATTCCTAATACTTACGGAAACAGGGGACCCCTGCCCTCCGCTTCTCACCACCGAGGCCCGCGCTCGAGAAATACCGCGCACCCAAGTATCACCGAGCGCGCCCTTCCCCAAGCAACGCCCGCGGATCTGGCTCCGCCAGGCCGCTGGGTGGCGCCCCCTGGGGGCAGGAGCGGAGCGACTGGGGGGCCAAATCATTCCAGGCCGCTGGGTGGCGCCCCTTGGGGGCAGGAGCGAAGCGACTGGGGGGCCGACATTTCCAAAGCGACTGGGGGGCCTAAATTTCCATGCGCCAATGCATTGTTTCGCCGCCGCGAAGGGGCTTGAGCTGGGCAGCTTCGCCGAAAGGCACAGCCTCGGGCAGGGTCCAGTCCGTCTTGCGCAGGGTCACCCGGGTGGTGTTGCGCGGCAGGTCGTAGAAGTCCGGGCCATTGAAGCTGGCGAATGCCTCCAGCTTGTCCAGCGCGCCCGCCGCCTCAAACGCCTCGGCATACAGCTCCAGCGCCGACAGCGCCGTGAAGCAGCCCGCGCCGCAGACCGAGTTCTCCTTCATGACCGAGGCATGCGGCGCACTGTCCGTGCCCAGGAAGAATTGGGGGCTGCCCGAGGTCGCGGCCTTGATCAGGGCCAGGCGATGCTCCTCACGCTTGAGCACCGGCAGGCAGTAGTAGTGCGGACGCAATCCACCCATGAAGATGGCGTTGCGGTTGTAGAGCAGATGCTGCGGCGTGATGGTGGCGCCCGTGAAACGATCCGCATCGGTGACGTATTGCGCCGCTTCCTTGGTGGTGATGTGCTCAAAGACCACCTTCAGCTCCGGGAAGTCCTGGCGCAGCGGACGCATGATGCGGTCCACAAAAACAGCTTCCCGGTCGAAGACGTCCACGTCCGGATCGGTGACCTCACCATGCACCAGCAGCAGCAGGCCCGCCTTCTGCATGGCCTCCAGCGTGGTGTAGGTCTTGCGGATGTCGGTGACGCCCGCGTCGCTGTTGGTCGTGGCACCGGCCGGGTACAGCTTCAGCGCCACCACACCCGCGGCCTTGGCCGCCGCGATGTCCTCAGGCGTGGTGCGGTCGGTGAGGTACAGCGTCATGAGCGGCGTGAAGTCTACGCCCGCCGGCACCGCCGCCAGGATGCGCGCCCGGTATGCCTCGGCCTGCGCCGCCGTGGTGATCGGCGGCTTGAGGTTGGGCATGGCAATCGCCCGGGCAAATTGGCGGGCGGTGTAAGGGACCACACTCTGCAGCGCAGCGCCGTCGCGCAGGTGCACATGCCAGTCGTCCGGACGGATCAGGGAAAGGGTGTCGCTCATGAGCGCAGATTGTCGCACCGCCAATGAAAAAGCCTGCGGCCACAGGCGCAGGCTTTGGAGGTGAACGACTCGATCATGGCTTGATCCAGCCGCCTTGCCGGTGACAGACCGGCTGGATCAGTGCTGCAGGATCTTCGCCAGGAAGTCCTTCGCGCGGGGCGAGCGGGCATCCGGATTGTTGAAGAATTCGTCCTTGCTGCAGTCCTCGATGATCTTGCCGGCGTCCATGAAAATGACGCGGTTGCTGACCTTGCGGGCAAAGCCCATTTCGTGCGTGACGCACATCATGGTCATGCCTTCATTGGCCAGCTGCACCATCACGTCCAGCACTTCGCCGACCATTTCAGGGTCCAGCGCGGAGGTGGGTTCGTCGAACAGCATGACGATCGGGTCCATCGACAGCGCACGGGCAATCGCCACACGCTGCTGCTGGCCGCCGGAGAGCTGCCCCGGGAACTTGTCCTTGTGCGCCATCAGGCCCACCCGGTCCAGCATCTTCAGACCGCGCGCCTTGGCGTCGTCCTTGCTGCGGCCCAACACCTTGATCTGCGCCAGCGTCAGGTTGTCCGTCACCGACAGGTGGGGGAACAGCTCAAAGTGCTGGAACACCATGCCCACCCGCGAGCGCAACTTGGGCAGGTTGGTCTTCGGATCGGTCAGGCTGGTGCCGTCCACCACGATGTCGCCCGCCTGGATGGGCTCCAGCGCATTCACCGTCTTGATCAGCGTGGACTTGCCCGAACCGGACGGTCCGCACACCACAACGACCTCGCCCTTCTGGATGCTGGTCGTGCAATCGGTCAGCACCTGGAAGGGGCCGTACCACTTGGAGACATTCTTGATTTCGATCATGGCGCGGGGACCTCAGCGAATGATGGCGATCTTCTTCTGCAACCGGCGGACCAGCGTGGACAGGCTGAAGCAGATGACGAAATAAACGGCGGCAACCGCCAGGTAGGTTTCAATCGGACGCTGGATGTTCTTTCCGGCCGTCTCGAAACCCTTGAGCAGGTCATAGGCGCCGATGGCATACACCAGCGACGTGTCCTGGAACAGCACGATGGTCTGCGTCAGCAGCACCGGCAGCATGTTGCGGAAAGCCTGCGGCAGCACCACCAGGCCCATGGTCTGGCGGTAGTTCATGCCCAGCGCATAGCCGGCAAAGGTCTGCCCCTTGCTCACCGACTGAATGCCCGCGCGCATGATCTCGGAGTAATACGTGGCCTCGAACAGCGTGAAGGTGATCAGCGCCGTGGTCTCCGGGGCAAAGTTGCCCCAGCCCATCGCCTGGGTGGCATACGGCAGCAGCAGGTAGACCCACAGAATCACCAGCACCAGCGGAATGGACCGCAGGGTGTCCACATAGATGGCGGCAGGCACCTCCAGCCACTTGCGGCCGGACAGGCGCATCATCGCCAGCAGCGTGCCCAAAACGATGCCGCCCAGCATGGCCATCAGCGTCAGCTGGAAGGAGAAGATCAGGCCCTTGGAGACATACGCGCTCAGCGTCTCCCAGGTCAGCCGGGAAAAATCGAGATCGCTCATGTCACTTGGCCCCCAGGATGCCGGGCACGCGCACCGACACTTCAATCAGCTTGGCCACCCGGTTGATGGCAAAGCCGGAGACGAAGTACAAAAGGGTCACCGGCAGGAAGATCTGCAGGAAGCTGGACTGCTCGGACGCCTGCTGCGCATATTGCGTCAGCTCGGGAATGCCGATGGCAAAGGCCACGGCGGAGTTCTTGACGATGTTCATGCTTTCGCTGGTCACCGGCGGAATCACGATGCGCAGCGCCATCGGCAGCAGCACATGGCGGTAGGTCTGCGGCAGCGTCAGGCCCAGCGCCTGACCGGCGTACCGCTGGCCCTTGGGCAGCGTGAGGATGCCGGCCTTGACCTGCTCGGCAATCCGCGCTGAAGTGAAGAGTCCCAGCCCCACAAAGGCCAGCACCATCGGCGGCACCGCCTGCGCCGCAGGCAACAGCCGCGGCAGCACGTGATACCAGAGGAACAGCTGGACGATCAGCGGAATGTTGCGGAACAGCTCCGTCCAGGCCTCCCCCAGCCACGCCACCTTGCGGTTCGGCACCGTGCGCAAAATGCCCACGAGGATGCCCACCACCAGCGCCACCAGCAGACCCAGCAGTGCGAGGGTCATGGTCCAGCCCCAGGCATGCACCATCGCATCCAGGTAGGTCTCATAGCCCTTCGCGCCGAAGCATTTCGGTGCGACCTCTTCGGTCACCATGTCCGTGCAGTACAACTGCCAATCCCAGCTCATGGCCAGCCTCCATCATCCATACAAAAAGGGGCCGCCCCCAGGCCGCGGCCCCATCACACACCTTCCAGCGCTTGCGACAAGGCGCCCCGCAGGGCGCCTTGAGGCTCAGCCGAAAAGCCTTACTTCTTGGCGTACTCTTCGACCGGCTTGTCGTTCGGGTTCGCCCAGGCGGCCTTCGTTGCTTCGGAGGCCGGCATGTTCAGCTTGGCATTGACCGGGGGGATCGGCTGCACGAACCACTTGTCGTAGAGCTTGGCGATTTCGCCGGACTTCATCATGCCCTTCAGGCTGTCGTCCACGGCCTTCTTGAAGGCGGGGTCGTCCTTGCGGATCATGATGGCGATCGGCTCGACCGAGAGGGTTTCACCGACGATCTTGTAGTCCGACGGCGACTTGGACTTGGCGATGTTGCCGGCCAGGATCTGGCCGTCCATCACGAAGGCGTCGGCACGGCCCGATTCCAGCAGCAGGAAGCTGTCGGCGTGGTCCTTGCCCAGCACTTCCTTGAAGTCCACACCATTGGCACGCTCATGCTTGCGCAGCAGCTGCACAGAGGTGGTGCCGGTGGTGGTGGCCACGGTCTTGCCGTTCAGCTGCGAGATCGAGGTGATGCCGGAGTTGGCCTTCACCGCAATGCGCACTTCTTCCACGTAGGTGGTGACGGCGAAGGCCACATCCTTGGCGCGGGTGCTGTTGTTGGTGGTGGAGCCGCATTCGATGTCGACAGTGCCGTTCTGCACCAGAGGCACGCGGTTCTGCGAGGTCACCGGCAGGTATTTGATGTCCAGCTTGGCCATGCCCAGCTGCTTTTGCACATCGGCCAGCACGCGCTGGCAGACTTCCACGTGATAGCCCACGTACTTGCCGTCGCCCAGGGTGTAGGACAGCGCGCCCGAAGACTCACGCACGCCCATGGTCACACTGCCCGAGTCCTTGATCTTCTTCAGCGTATCGGCCTGAGCCACACCGGCCAGAGCGGCGCCAAGGGCCAGGACAAGCATTGCCTTCTTCATAAGTGCTCCTGCAAATTCGGAATCGAATTGTGTCTGTGAACGGGCGAAGCAGACCACGCGGGCGCAGTCTGCAGGGTAGGGAGTATTACGCATCTCTTGGTAGGTGCCCAGATGTCATGCACGCTTCATGCCACCCCGTTGCCGGGCTGGTTGAGAAACGACCACAGGGCCTGGGCCACCGGCTTGACCCGCCGTGTCGTGGCCTGCCGCTCCCGATACATGCGCAACTCCATGTTCAATTCGTAATGGCCGGGTTCCGCCGCACGGACCAGCCGGCGCGCCTTGACCTCTTTCTTCACCGAGCTGGCCGGCAGGAAAGCCAGCCCGTGGCCTTCCAGGGCCATGGCCTTGAGGCTTTCGGCCATGTCCGTCTCGAAGACGGATTCCAGGTTCAGCGGTAGTGCAGCGTCCTTGACGATCAGCTCCACCAGCCGGCCCAGGTAGGCGCCGGAGGCATAGCTCAGGAACGGAATTTTCTGTCCGGGATGGCCGGTGATGCGGAACATCGGCGCCCCCGCAGCGTCCGCCTTCGCATAGGCGGACAGGGTTTCGTGGCCCAGCGAGACCGACTCGTAGCGCTCCGGGTCCAGCTGCAGCGGCTGGCTGGGATGGTGGTAGACCACCAGCAGATCGCAGTTGCCTTCGCTAAGTTGCAAGGTAGCGTCATGCACATTCAAAGCGTTCAGCCGGCACTTGACCTCACCAAAGCGCTGGCGCAGCTCCATCAACCAGTGCGGAAAGAAGCTGAACGACAGGGAATGCGGGACGGCGAACTCGATCATGTCCTGACCGGCCGACTGGTGGCTGCGCAGCATGTTGCGCGTCGCCTGCAGGTTGCCCAGCAGATCCACCGCCTGGCCGAGCAGCGTCTCGCCGGCGGCCGTGAGGCGGGTGGGATAGGAGGAGCGGTCGACCAGATCGACCCCGGCCCAGGCTTCGAGCGCCTGGATGCGCCGCGAGAAGGCGGGCTGGGTCACGTGCCGGAGCTGGGCCGAGCGCGAGAAGCTCCGCGTCTCCGCCAAACTCACAAAATCTTCAAGCCACTTGGTTTCCACGATGCGGGATTATGCCTGCCCGTCCTGCTGCATCGACCACATCTGCGCATAACGCCCCTGCTGGGCCAGCAGCTGCGCATGGGTACCGCGCTCGACGATCTCGCCGTGTTCCATCACCAGGATCTCGTGGGCATCCACGATGGTGGAGAGCCGGTGCGCAATGACCAGCACCGTCTTGTTCTCCGCCGCGGCTTCCAGTTCGGCCTGGATGGCGCGTTCGTTGCGGGAATCGAGCGCCGAGGTCGCCTCGTCAAAGATCAGGATCGGCGGATTCTTCAGCAAGGTGCGGGCGATGGCCACGCGCTGCTTCTCCCCGCCGGAGAGCTTCAGGCCCCGTTCGCCCACCATCGTCTGATAGCCCTGCGGCAGGCTGGTGATGAAGCTGTGGATGTGGGCGGCGCGCGCGGCGGCCTCCACCTCCGCCTGGCTCGCCTCGGGCCGGCCGTAAGCGATGTTGTAGGCGATGGTGTCGTTGAACAGCACGGTGTCCTGCGGCACGATGCCGATGGCGCGGCGCAGGCTCTGCTGGGTCACCTGCACCACCGGCTGGCCATCGATGGTGATGCGGCCGCCGTCCACATCGTAGAAGCGGTAGAGCAGACGGGCGAGCGTGCTCTTGCCGGAGCCGCTGGGGCCCACCACGGCCACCTTGCGGCCGGCAGGAATCTCGAAGGACACGCCCTTGAGGATCGGCCGGTCCCGCTCATAAGAGAACACCACGTCCTCGAAGCGCACCGTGGCCCCCCGCACCTGCAGCGGCTGGGCCTGCGGCGTGTCCGCCACTTCCCGCTCCTTGGACAGCAGGCCGAACATCTTGTCCAGGTCGGTCAGGCTCTGCTTGATCTCCCGATAGATCACGCCCAGGAAGTTGAGCGGGATGTAGAGCTGGATCATGAAGGCGTTGATCATGACCAGGTCGCCCAGGCTCATGTGGCCCTCCACCACGCCTTGCGTGGCCCGCCACAGCATGGCCACCAGCGCCGAGGCGATGATGACCTGCTGGCCGCTGTTGAGCAGCGACAGCGTCGTCTGCGATTTCAACTGGGCGCGGCGGAGCTGCTCCAGGCTCTGGTCGTAGCGAGCCGCCTCGAAGTCCTCGTTGTTGAAGTACTTCACCGTCTCGTAGTTCAGCAACGAATCGATGGCCTTGCTGTGGGCGACCGAATCCAGCTCGTTGAGCTTGCGCCGGAACTGGGTGCGCCATTCGGTCACCATCACGGTGAAGCCGATGTAGAACACCAGCGCCGAGCCGGTGATCCAGGCGAACATCGCGTCGAACTTCACCGCCAGCAGGCTCAGCACCAGCACCACTTCCACCAGGGTCGGGAAGATGCTGTAGAGCGAGTAGGAGATCAGCGAGTGCACCGCGCGGGTGCCGCGTTCGATGTCCCGGGTCATGCCGCCGGTCTGGCGTTCCAGGTGGAAGCGCAGGCTCAGGTCATGCAGGTGGCGGAACACCTGCAGCGAGATGCTGCGGGAAGCGCCTTCGGTGGCCTTGGCGAAGATCAGCTCGCGGGCCTCGGTGAAGAGCGAGGTGCACAGCCGCAGCATGCCGTAAGCCAGCAGCAGGCCCACCGGCACGACCATCAGGGCCTGCGGGCTGCCGGGCTGCACGTCGAGGCTGTCCACCAGGCGCTTGAGCAGCAGCGGCACGCTGACGTTGGCGAATTTGGCGCCAATCATGAAGCCCAGGGCCAGGGCCACCCGCCAGCGATAGCGCCAGAAGTACGGCAGCAGCCGCCCCACGGTACGCCAATCGCCCCGGCGAGGGGCGTTGGGGTCGCTTGTGGGCGAAGAGGGAACAGGGTTGGGCAATGAAGAAGACCGGCGCATGGGTAGGGTCGTGTGCTCTGGCGCGTGCTGGACGACAATGGCGCCCATTCTCACCGTTGCTGATCATGAGCACTTCCACATCTCCATCGAAAGACACCCTGCCCGTCGCGGAAGCCCTCGGCCCCCGTGAACTGGTGATGCGGGTCATGCCCATGCCGGCGGATGCCAACGGCAATGGCGACATCTTTGGTGGCTGGATCATGGCGCAGGTGGACCTGGCCGGATCGGTGTTGCCGCTGCGCATCTCCCGGGGCCGGGTCGCCACCGTGGCGGTGAACGAGTTCATCTTCAAGCAGCCGGTGTCCATTGGGGACCTGCTGAGTTTCTATGCCGAGGTCAAACGCATCGGCCGCACCTCCATCACGGTGCACGTGGAAGTCTTCGCCGAGCGCAATCCGGCCAATCCGCATGTGGTGAAGGTGACCGAGGCCAATTTGACCTACGTGGCCATCGACCGGGAAGGCAAGCCGCGCGCGTTTGCCGAGAAGTCGGGCGAGACGCCTGCCGACAAGCCCTGAGGCTGCCCGCACGGGCATGAGACGGTGATCGAGGGTTCTCGCTGATTTCCGAGTGATTCATATCCGGGCCAAGGGGGCAGGTGTCCAGGACCTCCCTTTGGGCCTTTTCCATCCCCCAGGCGGTCCTGCAGTATCAAAAGCCGCCGTTTTTCCAGGAGACACCACCGATGCAGCCCATTCCCGCATCCACTGCCACCGCAGGCACGCCCGCCGTGCCTGTGCCTTTCTATAAACAGCTGTATGTGCAGGTGGTGGTGGCCATTGCCATCGGCGTGCTGCTGGGCTACTTCGAGCCGCAGTACGGCGTGGCGCTGAAGCCGCTGGGCGACGCCTTCATCAAGCTGGTGAAGATGATCATCGCGCCGGTGATCTTCCTGACCATCGTCACCGGCATTGCCAGCATGACCCACCTGAAGTCGGTGGGTCGCGTGTTTGGCAAGGCGATGCTGTACTTCCTGTTCTTCTCCACGCTGGCGCTGATCGTTGGCATGGTGGTGGCGCATGTGGTGCAGCCGGGTGCCGGCATGAACGTCAATGTGGCGGACCTGGACCAGAAGGAAGTGCGCAGCTATGTCGACAAGACGCATGAGCTGACGATCACCGGCTTCCTGATGGACATCATCCCGAAGTCCCTGCTGGGCTCGCTGTCGGACGGCAACATCCTGCAAACGCTGTTTGTGGCGGTGCTGTTCGGCGTGGCGTTGTCGCTGTCGGGTGATCGCGGCCGGCCGGTGCTGAACTTCCTGGAGTCGCTGACGGTGCCGATCTTCCGTCTGGTGCACATCCTCATGCGCGCCGCGCCCATCGGTGCGCTGGGCGCGATGGCCTTCACCATCGGCAAGTACGGCGTTGCGGCGCTGATCAACCTGGCCTGGCTGGTGGGCAGCTTCTACATCACCGCCCTGCTCTTCGTGCTGGTCATCCTGGGCCTGGTGGCGCGGCTGTGCGGCTTCTCCATCATCAAGCTGATCCGCTACCTGAAGGCGGAACTGCTGCTGGTGCTGGGGACGTCCTCGTCGGAATCGGCGCTGCCCAGCCTGATGGAGAAGATGGAGAAGGCCGGTTGCGAAAAGACGGTGGTGGGCCTGGTGGTCCCGACGGGTTATTCCTTCAACCTGGACGGCACCAACATCTACATGACGCTGGCGGCGCTGTTCATTGCGCAGGCCACCAACACCGAACTGACGCTGGGCCACCAGATCTCGCTGCTGCTCGTGGCGATGCTGAGTTCCAAGGGCGCGGCGGGTGTGACCGGCGCGGGCTTCATCACCCTGGCGGCGACGCTGTCGGTGGTGCCGGAAGTGCCGGTGGCGGGCATGGCGCTCATTCTGGGCGTGGACCGCTTCATGTCGGAATGCCGCTCGCTGACCAACTTCATCGGCAATGCGGTGGCCACCGTGGTGGTCTCGAAGTGGGAAGGCGCGCTGGACACGGCCAAGCTGCAGCAGGCGCTGAATTCAAAGGTGGATCCGGACGACGAACCGGTGGCTTGATGCGTAGACGCTGAGCGCGTCACCTTCACCGATCAACATCGATCGACACTGATCACGGGCCCTGCGGGGCCCGTCTTCATTTTGCGATCTCAGTTCCGAATGCAGGAACAAAAAAGACCCGCGGTGAGGCGGCGCAGTCAACGCTCCTCTTCGGTCGTAGCGGCAGGGGGAAGCTTGCGCCGCGAAGACCGCTAGGTGACCCGACACCTGCCTTCCCATTGCGCCACATAGGCTTTGAACGCCTCAAAGCCCGCTTCATCCGAGCAGACATCTATCGGCTGACGACCGTTGAAATACTCGTGGTTTGGCGTTGTCAGCCATTTCCAGACCTTTCCGTGTTCTCCCTTAAACACCGGCAAGCATATGTCGATGACGGCCTTCAAGATGTCAGGTCGATCGAACCAGCTCAGCGGCTTGATGGTGGGCTTCCTGCCTCCAAAAACGACCCGAGGCAGCTGAGCAGCGATGAGTTCGTCCGGCGGGATGCGCCTTTTTACCCAATGCGCATGCTTCACTAAATCTGTATTGGGATGTCCTTGCAACTTGATGGGCGTCACCACACCCACCCTGACCTTGGTCAGTTCTCGCACCATTTGTAGGGCAGGTGCAATGTCTGTGTCGTTGGTGACGACCACGACGTGGTCCACCTCTCCCAGCAGGGCGTCCCGGAGGATATGGAGCGCAAGATTGACATCTGACTGCTTTTCCTCCAAAGACCATATGGTGACCTCTTCACAGAGTCGAGGCCATTTAGTCGGCTGGTGCAGATCCAGAAGGCGGGCCCTTGCTGGCTGCTGAGCGTAATACCCTTCAATCAGCTGCAAGCGGTCGGCGTGGGTCTTGCGCAGCGCATTGTGATAGTGCCTCTGGCAAGCGACCGAATCGAGATCGCGTGCGGCGCTTTCAAGGATTTGCGCCGTGAAGAACTTCAGGGAGCATGGGAGCAGAACGGGCTTGCATGGACGTCCTTCATCGTCGGCAACAAGCACAGACGAGAGGATGTTCTCAATCAAACGAACAGGATCCAGCCACTTGTGGGCCGTCCCCTTGAGACAACCGTAGTAGAGGTTGTAACCATCAACGTAGGCACGAGTTCTCAGGGAAGTGGGTTCCTGTGCCCAGTCCATCAAGATCTCCACCAGAAGCGAAAAAACCGGCTTGCGCCGGCTTTTTCCCCCACCTACAAGCAACTCAACGGCTGACCGGTGAAGTGGGTTAGTTGTTACTGTGACTTTACCGCATGCCCGAAGACCTCGCAACGCGCACAGGGCTTCAGTGGGCTCAAGTGCGGCATGTGTTCTATGCTGATCCGCATGAACCGCTGTCTCGCCGTCCTCAGCCTCATCCCCGCGCTTGCCAGCGCATCGGAACTGCCCACGCCGGCTTCAGCAGCGCCACAGGCAGCCGCGTCTGAGTCATCGACAACGGCCCGCGTCTACGACGGCTACGACGCCTTCTTCCTCACCCTGCCGTCACGCCTCTTCGACGAAGCGGACAAGCGGCCGCACAAGGTCGTGGGCATGAACGAGCCGGCAGGTGATTTCTGGACCTGGACTTCAGCCGGCAAGGCGCATGTGCTGGAGATGCGAGAGGCGGATGCGCTGGTGGATGGTCGGCGCCTGCGCGCGGCCCGGGCCACGCGGTTTCCGGGCGAGTTCACCGCGCCTGCCCTGGGCAGCACCGCCAGGGTCTATGCGAACGACATCGCCGTCTGCATCGAAGGCGTGCCGGGCTCGGCCAGTGGCACCTCGGTGCGCCACATCCAGGTCTCGTTGATTCTTCAGCCCTACAGCCCCAAAGCCCGGCGCTACGAATTGGCCGGGCTGTTCGCCGGCTGCCTGAGCCTCACCCGAGTGCCGGAGGGCATCGGCTTCCTGCGCGGCGCCTACCGATGGCCGGAAGGAGCACCGTCGCCCCTGGGGGTCACCATGGAACAGTGGCGCCTCCAGGGCGCCACTTTTGTGCGGACCAGTCAGACCTGGTCGATGACGTTCACCGAGCCCGACAACGTCTACCGCTTCACCTCGCCCTGAGGAGGGAGGCAGGCATCACCGCCGCCTCCTGCACCTCATCAGAACTTCGAGAAGTCCGGCTGACGCTTCTGGAAGAAGGCCTGGAAGGCCTCGATCGCCTCGGGGCTGCGCAGGCGCGCACCGAAGATCTCCGCTTCCACCTGGATGGTGTTGAGCAGTTCTTCTTCGCTGCTGCGACGCATCAGCTTCTTGCTTTCGATCACGGCAGTCGGCGGCAGGCTGTTGAAGCGTTCAGCCACGCGACGCGCGTAGTTCACCACTTCACCGGCCGGCAGCACGCTGTTGGCGATGCCGTATTCCACCGCCTGCTCGCCGGTGAACGGATCGCCCAGCAGCAGCTTCTCGGCGGCGCGGCGCTGACCCATCAGACGCGGCACGATCAGGCTGGAGCCGAACTCCGGCACCAGGCCCAGGCTCACGAACGGCATGGCCAGGCGCGCGTCGTCCGCCACATAGACCAGGTCGCAATGCAGCAGCATCGTGGTCCCGATGCCGATGGCGGCACCGTTCACCGCCGCAATGATCGGCTTGTTGCAGCCGATCATCGCCTTCATGAACTGGAACACCGGCGCTTCTTCATCCCGGGGCGGGCTGGCCATGAAGTCTTCGATGTCGTTGCCGGACGTGAAGATGGCGGGCTGGCCCTGGATGAGCACCGCGCGCACGGTCTTGTCGTCATTGGCGGCCGTCAGCGCATCGGCCATGGCCTGGTACATCGCGCGTGTCAGCGCATTCTTCTTTTCCGGGCGCGCAATCTCGATCGTCAACACGCCGTTGACGATGGCGGACTTGATGCTCATGGAGCGACTCCTCTCAATACGAATGACATGATGCTAGCGACGTTTCGCCGCGCCTGTCAGGCCTGAACAGCAAAAGGGGAAAAGCAGCCCCGTTCCAGCGCATGGAACCGATGCTGCCTTCCCCCCTTGCGTGAAAGTGCCGGGACAAGTGCCGGGACAACTACCGACGCAAGTCCCGAAACAAGTGACTGGCTTACAGACGTTCGATGATGCCCGCAGCGCCCTGACCCGCGCCGACGCACATGGTGACCATGCCGTACTTGCCGCCGGTGCGACGCAGACCGTGAATCACCGACGCGGCGCGGATGGCACCGGTGGCGCCCAGCGGGTGACCCAGGGCGATGGCGCCGCCGTTGGGGTTCACCTTGCTGCGGTCCAGCACGATGCCCTTGCTGTCCAGATCGTTCAGCACGGCCAGCGACTGGGCGGCGAAGGCTTCGTTCAGCTCCACCCAGCCGAGGTCTTCGGCCTTGATACCGGCGAGCTTCAGCGCGGCGGGGATTGCCTCGATCGGGCCGATGCCCATGATTTCCGGCGGCACGCCACGCACGGCGAAGGAAACAAAACGCGCCAGCGGCGTCAGGCCGAAACGCTTCACCGCGGCTTCAGAGGCCACGATCAGCGCACCAGCGCCGTCCGAGGTCTGCGAGCTGTTGCCGGCGGTGACGCTGCCCTTGGCGGCGAACACCGGCTTGAGCTTGGCCAGGCCTTCCATCGACGTGTCCTTGCGCGGACCTTCGTCAATATCAACCATGCGCGACTTCACCAGCACGCCGTCGCCATTCAGATCGGGCTGACGATCCTTCACTTCGAACGGGGTAATCTCGTCCTTGAAGAAGCCGCCTTCGATGGCTGCCAGAGCGCGGCGATGCGATTCGAGCGCGAACTCGTCCTGCGCCTCGCGCGAGACCTTCCACTTCTCGGCGACCTTCTCGGCCGTCAGACCCATGCCATAGGCCAGGCCGATGTTTTCGTCGCGCTCGAAGATGGCCGGTGGGAAGGACGGCTTGTTGCCGCCCATCGGCACCATCGACATCGACTCCACGCCACCAGCGATCATGACTTCCGACTCACCGACGCGGATGCGGTCGGCCGCCATGGCCAGTGCAGTGATGCCCGAGGCGCAATAACGGTTCACCGTCACGCCGCCCACGGTATTGGGCAGACCCGACAGCACCGCCGCCACGCGGGCGATGTTCATGCCCTGCTCACCTTCCGGGAACGAGCAGCCGATGATGGCGTCCTCGATCACCGACGGATCCAGGCCCGGGGCCTGGGCCAGTGCGGCCTGGATCACGCGGGACAGCATCTCGTCCGGACGGGTGTTCTTGAAATAGCCCCGGCCCGACTTGCCGATGGGCAGACGGGTGGCAGCGCAGATGTAGGCGTCTTGAACTTGTTTGGTCATTTCTGATCCTTTCAACGATCAGCAAAAATCAATTGCGCACCGGCTTGCCGGTCTGCAGCATGCCCATGATCCGCTCCTGGGTCTTCGGATGCTCCAGCAGCGAGCAGAAGTGCTTGCGCTCCAGGGCCATCAGATATTCCTCGGTCACCAGGGCGCCGGCTTCCACTTCGCCGCCGCACACCACATCGGCGATGAGCGAAGCCAGATGGAAGTCGTGCTGGCTGATGAAGCCGCCATCGCGCATGTTGGCCAACTGGGCCTTCACGGTCGCGATGCCGGAACGGCCGGCCACCGGGAAGGCCGCCTTCAGCGGCGGACGGTAGCCGGAGTCGGCCATCGCCTTGACCTGGGCCGAGGCCACGAACAGCAGCTCGTCCTTGTTGGGCACGATCACGTCGCTGTCCAGCAGGTAACCCAGCTTGCGGGCTTCCAGGGCGGAGGTGGCCACCTTGGCCGTCGCGGCGTTGGTGAAGCCGTCCTTCAGGAAGGCGAAGATGTCGGCGTTGGCATTGCCGGCCGAGGCCATCTCGGCCGCACGGCGGGCGATGTAGGTCAGACCGCCACCGCCGGGGATCAGGCCGACGCCCACTTCCACCAGACCCACATACGACTCCATGTGGGCCACGCGGCGTGCGCAATGCACCGCCAGTTCGCAGCCGCCGCCCAGGGCCAGGCCACGCATGGCGGCCACCACCGGCACGTTGGCGTAGCGCACGCGCAGCATCATGTCCTGCAGCTTCTTCTCTTCCGGTGCGATGCCCTTGGCGCCCTTGGTCATGAAGACCGGCATCAGCGCTTCGAGGTTGGCACCGGCGGAGAAGACATCATCCGGCGACCAGATCACCAGACCCTTGTACTTCGCTTCGGCGATCTCGACCGCCTTCAGCAGCCCTTCGGTCACCGTCGGGCTGATCAGGTGCAGCTTGCAGTGGATGGAAGCGATCAGCACCTCGCCGTCCAGCGACCACACGCGGACTTCGTCGTTCTTGAACTCTTCGGTGCCGGCCTTCAGCGGCTCGACAGCGCCTTCGCCCACCAGGGATTCCGGGAAGGCCTGACGCTCATACACCGGCAGCTTGGCGCGCGGCTTGAACTTGCCTTCCGCGGCGCTCCACGAGCCGTCCTTGCTGTGCACGCCGCCGTTCTCGGCCACCGGGCCTTCAAACACCCAGGCGGGCAGCGGCGCCGACGACAGCGTCTTGCCGGCGTCGATGTCGGCCTTCACCCATTCAGCAACCTGCTTCCAGCCGGCGGCCTGCCACAGCTCGAAGGGGCCCTGTTGCGAGCCGAAGCCCCAGCGCATGGCGAAGTCGATTTCGCGGGCGGTGTCGGCCACGGTGTCCAGATGCACAGCCACGTACTGGAAGCTGTCGCGCAGGATGGACCACAGGAACTGCGCCTGCGGGTTGGTCGATTCACGCAGCAGCTTGATGCGGTCGGCGGCCGGCTTCTTCAGCATGCGGGCCACGATTTCGTCGGCCTTCTTGCCGCCGGCGACGTAGTCACCGGTGGCGAAGTCCAGACGCTGGATGTCCTTGCCGACCTTCTTGTAGAAGCCTGCGCCGGCCTTCTGGCCCAGGGCGCCCTTCTCGATCAGACCGGCCAGCACCTTCGGCGTGGCATAGGTCGAGTAGAACGGGTCGTCCTTCAGGTTGTCCTGCATCGTCTTGACGACGTGCGCCATCGTGTCCAGGCCCACCACGTCCGCGGTGCGGAAGGTGCCCGACGATGCGCGGCCCAGCTTCTTGCCGGTCAGGTCGTCCACCACGTCCACGCTCAGGCCGAACTTCTCGGCCTCGATCATCGTGGCCATCATGCCGGCGATGCCCACGCGGTTGGCGACGAAGTTGGGCGTGTCATTGGCACGCACCACACCCTTGCCGACGGCGGTGGTCACGAAGCTCTCGAGCTGGTCGATCACTTCCGGACGGGTCGTCGGCGTGTTGATCAGCTCCACCAGGTACATGTAGCGCGGCGGATTGAAGAAATGGATGCCGCAGAAACGCGGCTTGATTTCTTCCGGCAGCACTTCGCTGAGCTTGGTGATCGACAGGCCCGACGTGTTGGACGCCACGATGGCGTGCGGGGCGACGAACGGGGCGATCTTCGTGTAGAGATCCAGCTTCCAGTCCATCCGCTCGGCGATCGCCTCGATGATCAGGTCGCAGTCCTTCAGCAGTTCCAGATGCTCTTCGTAGTTGGCCTGCTGGATCAGCGCGGCATTCTCGGCCACGCCCAGCGGGGCCGGCTTGAGCTTCTTCAGGCCTTCGACCGCCTTGGTCACGATCCCGTTCTTGGGGCCTTCCTTGGCCGGCAGGTCGAACAGCACGACCGGCACTTTCACGTTGACCAGATGGGCGGCGATTTGCGCGCCCATCACGCCGGCGCCGAGCACGGCCACCTTGCGAACTTGGAATCGACTCATGGTTTCTCCAATGAACATCTCTGCGATGTAAATAATCCGGCGGAGCTTATTCAGCTCTCACCCAGGTCTGTGTACGCCCCAACAAAGGCATGCCGATGAAACCGCGCACTTCCAGCTTGCGGCCGCCTTCCACCGGGCGCAGACGCACCTTGTAGACCTTGCCGTTGGCCGGGTCGAGGATGTCCCCGCCGTCCCACAGTTCGGTGTCACCGCTGCTCTTCTTGACGTTGCGGATGATGGTCATGCCCAGGATGGGCTGGCCCTTGCGGTCGTCGCTGCATTCCTCGCAGACGGCCGTCTGCTTGGCCGGGTCATTGATCTTCTCGATCTTGCCGACCAGCACGCCGCCCACGTCGCTGATGCGGACGGTGGAGCGCTCCTGGCGGGTTTCGTCGTCGATGGTCTTCCAGACACCGACCGGCGAGCTGTTCTGGGCCAGGGCCACATTGACGGACATGCTCAGGCCCAGGGCCATGGCGGTCGCGATCAGCGGTTTCATCGTGTCTCTCTCCTGCTTTTCTGGTGATTGGATGCGATGGTGAGCAAACCGCGCCCGGGCGTCAAAACCCGGGCACGTGCTGGGGGCATCCACTGGGGCCTCCGATGGACACCCGCGGGGACGATCAGAACAGGGCTTCGTCCATTTCCATCAGCGAGCTCAGGCCGGCGCGGCAGGAGCGGATCAGACCGGCGGTTTCGGGCAGCAGCTTGGCGAAGTAGAAACGCGCGGTGGCCAGCTTGGCGGTGTAGAACGGATCGCCGCTGTCCTTCTTGTCCAGGGCCAGGCGGGCCATGCGGGCCCACATGTAGGCGAAGGTCAGGTGGCCGACGACACGCAGGTAATCCACGGCGGCGGCGCCGACTTCGTCCGGATTCTGGAAGGCCTTCATGCCGATTTCGGTGGTCAGCTTGGTAACCTTGTCGCCGATGTCGGCCAGCGGGTTGATGAACTCCTGCATCGCCTCGTTGGTGCCCTCTTCCTCGACGAACTCGGCGATCTTCTTGCCGAACTTCTTCAGGACAGCGCCGTTGTTGGCGAGGATCTTGCGGCCCAGCAGGTCCAGCGCCTGGATGGTGTTGGTGCCTTCATAGATCATGTTGATGCGGGAGTCCCGCACGAACTGCTCCATGCCCCATTCGTGGATGAAGCCGTGGCCACCGAACACCTGCATGCAGTGCGAGGTGGCGATCCAGCCGTTGTCGGTGATGAAGGCCTTGATGATCGGGGTCAGCAGGGCGACTTCGTCCTCGCAGGCCTTGCGCTCATCAGCGTCGTCGCTGGACAGGGCCTTGTCCAGCTGCAGGGCCACGTAGCCGGTCAGGGCACGACCGCCTTCGGCGTAGGCACGAGCGGTCAGCAGCATCTTGCGCACGTCCGGGTGCACGATGATCGGGTCGGCCGGCTTGTCCGGCGCCTTCGGGCCCGACAGGGCGCGCATCTGGATGCGGTCCTTGGCGTAGGCCACCGCGTTCTGGTAGGCCACTTCGGTCAGGCCGAGGGACTGGTTGCCGACGCCCAGGCGGGCGGCGTTCATCATCACGAACATGGCCTGCAGGCCCTTGTTGGGCTGGCCCACCAGCGTGCCGACGGCGCCGTCCAGCACCATCTGGGCGGTGGCGTTGCCGTGAATGCCCATCTTGTGTTCCAGGCCGCCGCAGTAGATGGCGTTGCGCTCGCCCACCGAGCCGTCGGCGTTCACATGGAACTTCGGCACGATGAACAGCGAGATGCCCTTGGAACCGGCGGGTGCGTCCGGCAGGCGGGCCAGCACCAGGTGAACGATGTTCTCGGCCAGGTCGTGTTCACCGGCGGAGATGAAGATCTTCTGGCCGGTGATCTTGTAGGTGCCGTCGGCCTGGGGTTCGGCCTTGGAGCGCAGCAGGCCCAGGTCGGTACCGCAATGCGGCTCGGTCAGGCACATCGTGCCGGTCCAGACGCCAGAGGTCAGCTTGGGCAGGTAGAGCTTCTTCTGCTCGGGCGTGCCGTGGGCATGCAGGGCTTCATAAGCGCCGTGGCTCAGGCCGGGATACATCGTCCAGGCCTGGTTGGCCGAGTTCAGCATCTCGTAGAAGGCGTTGTTCACGACCACCGGCAGGCCCTGGCCGCCGTATTCCGGGTCGCACGACAGGGCAGGCCAGCCGCCTTCCACATACTGGGCGTAAGCTTCCTTGAAGCCCTTGGGCGCCTTCACTTCGTGGGTGGTCTTGTCCAGCACGCAGCCTTCGGCGTCGCCCGACAGGTTCAGCGGCGCAATCACCTCAGCGGCGAACTTGCCGCCCTCTTCCAGCACCGCATTGATCGTGTCCTCATCCACCTCGGCGTGGGCCGGCAGCATCTTGAGTTCGTCAGCGGCGTGCAGCAGCTCGTGCAGAACGAACTGCATGTCGCGCAGGGGCGGGTTGTACTGGGGCATGAGGAACTCCTGATGTCGAGGTTTTGTGAGTGGAGAACGAAGCGGGGAATGCCGCTGTAGGGATCAGGCTCGTCGCCGCGCGGCGGGCGCGTCGGCGGGGGCCGGAGAAGGGGGTGTGGCGTCGGCGGTCCGCTGGCGCGCGGTGACATCCGCGTCACGACCGGCGGGGGTCGCAAAACTGTCCACGATGCGGGCCAGGCCCACGCTCGCCCGCGCCAGCGCGCCGGGGCTGCGCAGAAAACGCGCATCGTGATGAAGGGAGAGGATCAGACCGTGCATCTCGAACAGGATCTGGTCGGCATCGGCATCCGGCGCCAGATGGCCAGCGTCCTGCGCCAGCAAGATGGCCTTGCGCAGCGCGTTGTGCCAGTCCTTGACCATGCTGACCAGGGCGTCCCGCACCGGGCCGGGACGATCATCGAATTCCACCGCGCCGCTGATGTAGATGCAGCCGGAGTCCACCTCGATGGACACCCGGTGCACCCAGCGCTCGAACAGTGCGCGCAGGCGCGGCAGGCCGCGAGGCTCACGGATGGCGGTGAAGAAGACCTCTTCTTCAAATTTGGCGTGATATTCACGCACCACCGCGATCTGCAGTTCTTCCCGCGAGCCAAAGTGGGCAAACACGCCCGACTTGCTCATCTTGGTCACGTCCGCCAGGGCGCCGATGGACAAACCTTCCAACCCCATGTGCGACGCCAGACCCAGGGCCGCTTCCAGGATGGCGGCGCGGGTCTGCTGGCCTTTTTGCAGCGAACGGGCACCCCGGCGGGGGGCGGCGCTGCCGGCGGCTGGCTTTTGGCGGTTGAGGGAGGTGGAGGACACAGTGCCCAATAATAAAACGAACGGTCGTTCTATTTTGCAGACTTCCGGGTCTCCTGCGCAATCCTTCCCCCCGGTTTTTTAGTGGCACGGGCCTAAAAAAGGTGGGCGGCGTCACCCGGCTCAGGGTTCGCCGCGTCGTCGGGCTCGCCGCGTGCTGGCATAGACTCGGAAACAAGTCCGCCACAAATGCCTGGATGACCAGCGGGGCGGATGTGACAGGGAGCCACAAGCATGTTGATGTCTGGGAATGACCGCGGCCGCGGCCCTGCGGAATCCACCGGATTCCGGCTTTGCTGACCGGGCGCAACCGCATGGACGCCACTGGAGAAGACAGGCCCGTGCTGGTCTGCCGGGTCGGCTCACGCCTGTGTGCCTGGCCTCTGGACAGCGTCGATGAGATCCTTCGCCCCCGCCCGCTGCGCACGTTGATGGCGCCGGTGCCCCATGTGACGGGCCTTGCCCGGGTGCGTGGGCGATGGGTGCCGGTGGTGGATGTTGCCGGAGCGGCCGGCCTGGAAGAAGTCCTTGTCGGCCGCTGGGTGGTGTTGCACCACGAGGACCAGATCGCTGCGCTGGCGGTGACCGAAGTGACGGGCGTACAGCGTCTGGCGGCGCAGGCGATGGACACGCTGCCGCCCCTCTTGAGCGATGCGCATCATGCGGTGCTGTCCGGCGTCGCAACCTTGAATGATGCCTTGATCGCCCTCCTGGATCCGGCGCGGCTGATGCCGCCGCCCGCGCTCGTTGCAGCGAGCCTTGGAGAGGATGACCTGGAAACTGCAGCCCCGGACGACCTCGACATGCCCGGAACCGCGGGCGGCGCAGCGCCCTCCCAGACGCCCGGCGCATCCCTCGACGGCGACAGGTCTCAGTCCCGGGAGAGCGCCGCATGACCCGAGAGACGGTACCAGTCCTGCTGGAAGGCGAAGAGGCCTTCGGACTGCTGGAACGTCTCCGTGCCCTCGTCGCCCGCCATCTCGGATTGCAGCTGGACCCCAGCCAGGACGACCGCCTGCGCAACACACTCCACCGCCTGGCCGGGCCGGAGGCTCCGGCCGCTTGGCTGACCCGCCTGGAGCGTTTCACCAGTCAGGCGGATCAGGATGCGATGGCCGCAGCCCTGACCGTCGGCGAGACCTATTTCTTCCGCCACGCCGAGCAGCTCGATGCCTTGCGCACTGTGGTGTTGCCGCGCTGGGTGAAGCGCCATCCCGCACCGCGGCGGCTGCGGGCGCTGTGCGCCGGTTGCGCCAGCGGCGAAGAGGCCTACACGCTCGCCATGACCTTGCAGCGCTCGGTCCTGGGCCCCGGCGGCGTGGACTGGGACATCACCGCCTTCGACATCAATGCCGCCGCGCTGCAGCGCGCGCGCACGGCCCACTACAACGCCTGGAGCCTGCGCGCCACCCCTCCGGCCTGGCGGGACCTGTGGTTCCGACCTGACGGCGCCGGCTGGACACCCCTGCCGAGCCTGCGGCGCCGGGTGCAGTTTCACCAGCGGCAGATTGCCCTGCCCGATCCGGGCTTCTGGCGCGCCGGCCACTTCGACATCATCTTCTGTCGCAACATGCTGATGTATCTGGAGGCGCCTTCGCTCCGGCAGGCCGTCCAGCATCTGGCCACCGCACTGGCGCCTGGCGGGGCGCTGTTCCTTGGGCATGCGGAAACGCTGCACAGCCTGACGGATCAACTGGTCCTGCAACAAGGCGCCGGCTGCTTTTTCCATCAGCGGCGGGACGATGTAGCCGCCGCCTCCCAGGCCCTCGTCCCCCACACGGCTCCTCGCCCTTCGACGCTGGATCCCGACTGGCTGGCCACGCACCGGGCGGGCGCCAAGGTCAGCGCGGCCACCGGCGCCGATGCCCCCGCGCCGGACTCCATCTGGGACGCTCCCTTCCCCACCGAATGGCCCACGCTCGACGGGGATGAAGACAGCACCCGCCAGCTGGACCGGGCGCTGCAGCTCGTTGAAACCGGCCACGTCAATGATGGTCTGCGTGTCTGCGCCAGCCTCATCACCCCGTCCGTGCCCGCCGATATCCAGGCCGATGCCCTCTACATCCAGGCGCTGGCCCTGGAGGAACGTGGTGAACTGCCGGCCGCGGAATGGCATCACCAGCGCGCCGCCGCCAAGGATGCCCACTTCGCCATGCCCCATCTGCGCCTGGGTCTGCTGGCCCGCCGCCGCGGTGAGCCGGTGGCTGCACGGCGTGAACTTCGTTGCGCCCTGGAACTGCTGGACACCGAATCGCCCGCCCGCCTGCGCCGCTTTGGCGGCGGCTTCGAACGCCAGGCGCTGCGGCAGCTCTGCACCAACGATCTGGGAGACCTCCGATGAGTCCGACGTCCCACGCCTCCACCGAGGCGTTGCTGTCCCAGCTGCAAGGCTGGCGCGAAAGCTTCGACGACTCCTTTGCCGAGCCCCGCCACAGTGACGGCTGGGGTGACGCCTGGAATGTGCTGGGCATCCGGATTGCCGGGGAGCCCTTCGCGCTGTCGCTGGACGAACTGGCCGGACTGTTGACCGCCCAGACGCCCGCCCCCTACCCGGCTGATGCCCCTGCCCTGATAGGCCTGATCGGCCACCGGGGTCAGGTGCTGCCGCTGTACGACTTGCGCGCCTGGCTGGGACGCGGGTTGAGCAGCAGCGTCCGCTGGTGGGCAGTTCTTCGATCGTCCCCGGTCGCGCTGGCGGTGGAAGACTTCGACGGACAGTGGCGGGTGCCGCCCGAAGACAGGCTTCAGCAGGCAGACAGCCACGAGGGTGTCGGACGATGGACCTTGAGATGCAACGGCGACCTGCGCCCGCTGATTGCATTGGTCCCGCTCGTCGAACGATTGACGGCAACTCTTGCCGTCCATAAGAACGGCGCCGCAGCGGCCGTCACCACGGCCTGAAACAAGGAGGAGCAAGCATGTGGACCTTTGGCCGAAAGCTGACCGTTGGATTCAGCCTGTCATTTGCGTTGCTGCTGATCATCGGCGTCATGTCGTATCGCGGCGTGGATTCGCTGACGGGCACCAGCTACCAGGTGACGCGCACCCACCAGGCGGAAGCCCATATCGCCGCCCTGCTCAGCGCCATGAAAGATGCAGAAACGGGCCAGCGTGGCTTCATGCTGACCGGCGACGATGCCTACCTGGACCCATACCGTACGGCGGCCGCGGACATCCCACGCCTGCTGGCGGAACTGCGCCCGCTCATTCGCGACAACCCGGCCCAGCAGACCCGGCTGAATCAGGCGGCCATCATGATGGAAAACCTGATGTCGCTGCACAAGGATCGCATCGAACTGCGCCGGACGGCCAGCATGGAGGCCGCCCTCAAACAAATCCAAACGGGCGACGGCAAGCGCCGCATGGATGAACTGCGTGCCGTGATCGACCAGATGCAGGATGCGGAGGAAGAGGTCCTTCGCCAACGTGCCGCGGATGTGGAAACCACCGCCGGCAATGTGCGCAACGCCATCGTTTATGGCACCGTGGCCTGCCTGCTGCTGGTGCTGGGCGCCGCGTTTGTTTTGAACCGTGCACTGTCCGGGCAGGTCGGCGCCGCGGTGCGTCACGTCCAGCGTTCCGCGGCGGAACTGCAGGCAGCGGCGAATCAGCAGGCCGCGGGTGCGCGGGAGACCGCCACCTCCATGACCGAGATTTCCACCACCATTTCCGAGCTGCTCGCCACGTCGCGCCAGATTGCCGACAGTGCCCAGCGGGTGGTGCAGATTGCCGAGCAGACGGCCGGTTATGCACGCGGCGGTGAAGGCACCCTGCAGGGCGCGCGAGACACCATCGTGGCGATGCGCCGCCAGATCGACCAGGTGGTGGGCCACATGCTGGACCTGGGCCAGAAGTCGCAGCGCATCGGCGTGGTGCTGGACCTGGTGGGCGAGCTGGCCGAGCAGACCAACATCCTGGCCATCAACGCCACCATCGAAGCGACGGTGGCGGGGGATGCCGGTCGCCGATTCGGTGTGGTGGCCGATGAGATCCGCAAGCTGGCCGATCGAATGACCGCCACCACCAAGGAGATCCGTCTGCAGATCGACGACGTGCGCGGCGCGGTGAACACCACCGTCATGGCGACGGAGGCCGGCTCCAAGGCCGTGGATGCGGGTGCGCGCCAGTTCGACGACGTGGCCGCCACCTTCGCCCGCATCGCCGGCCAGGTGGTGACGACCACCGAAGCGGCGCGGGAGATCGAGCTCTCGACCAAGCAGCAGGCCACGGCGGTGGAGCAGCTCAACATCGCGCTGAGCAACACCGCGCAGGCGTCGCGGGAGACGGAGACCAGTTCCGGCCAGACGTCGCAGACGGCGACCGAGCTGGCGGAGACCTCACGTCAGCTGCTGAGCCTCGTTCAGGCGCAGCCGACCTGAGCCGCCCCCGGGGATCGGAGACGTCAGCGTGGCCAAGGACCCCTACCGCTACTTCCGCGTCGAGGCGCGGGACCTGCTCACGCAGATGAGCGACGCCGTGCTGGCGACGGAGGATGCGGCGGCGGAGCAGCAGGTGGCGCTGCCCAGCCGGCTGCTGCGGCTGGCGCATACGCTCAAGGGCGCGGCGAGCGTCGTGAGGTTGCCGGACATTGCGGCGCTGGCGCATGCGATCGAGGATCTGCTCACGCCGCTGCGGGACGCGGGGCATGCGGTGTCAACTTCGGATGTGGATGCACTGCTGGCCTTGATCGATGAGGCGCAGGCCGCGGTCGGCGCGCTGGCGACACCGGCTGCGACACCGGCTGCGACACCGGCCCCGGCGCTTGGCGGTGCTGGGACGACACCCGCCATGCCGCTGACGGCAGCGCCGTCCTCGGGTGTGTCTACATCCCGTCACAGCGCAGCCTCGGCGGCTCAGACCGGGCATGCCGGCTCACCACCGTCTCATGCGTCTGCTCCTCTGCACGCAGCGTCAAGTCCGTCAGCCGCTTCAGCCTCATTGCCTGTGCCTGCGCCGCACGTCACGGCCGGCACCCTCACTTCCAGCACGGCGCTGCCCGTCAAAGGCCCCCTGCCCGCCGACGTGGACGACCTGCCCCTCCCGCTGATGGAGATTCCGCAAGTCGCCACCAAGGAAGTGGACACCCTCAGCGACAGCCTGGCGGAGACGCTCAGCCACGTCAGCAGCCTGCAGCGCCTGACTGCGCAGGTGGCGGACCTCCGCGCGGCGCTGCCGCTGGCGCCGGAAGATCTGCTGCCGCGTCTGCAGCGCATCGAGGAGCAGCTGGAACGCGGCGGACGCCAGCTGGAGCGTGAGCTGGTGCAGGCCCGCGATCACGCGGAGCAACTGCGCCTGGCTCCCGCGGCCCTGCTGTTCGGCCCGCTGCAACGCGCCGCGCGCGACGCCGCCCGCGTGCTGGACAAGCAGGTGCAGTTCCACGGGACCGGCGGTGATGTGAAGCTGGAAGGCGGCGTGCTCAATGCCGCCCTGGCGGCGCTGGTCCAGATGATCCGCAACGCGGTCGCCCACGGCATCGAAGCCCCGGCCCAGCGCCTGGCCGCCGGCAAACCCGCGCAGGGCCGCATCGACCTGCAGGTGGTCCGCGACGGCCGGCAGATCCGGCTGCGCTGCACCGATGACGGCGCCGGCCTCGACATGGACGCGCTGCGCAGCACGGCCATGGCCAAGGGCGTGCCGGGCGCCGACCGCATGGAGGACCAGGCCTTGATCGACCGCCTTCTTCGCGGCGGCCTGAGCACTGCACGCGAGGTGAACACCCTGGCCGGCCGGGGGGTCGGCATGGACCTGGTGCGGGACACCGCGGAGCGGCTGGGCGGTCAGCTGAGCCTGCGCAGCACGCCGGGCCGGGGCACGACGCTCGAGATGCGGGTGCCGCTGCGCCTGGGGTCCGTGCGCGCGCTGAATGTATTCACCGGCACCGTGGCGGCCTGGGTGCCACTGGACGCCGTGGAGCAGGTCGTGCAACAGCCCCAGATTCATGGTCAGCATCTGCTGCTGGGACAGGAGATGCTGCCGTATGTGCGGCTGTCCGAGCTGCTCATGCCCCACCATCCCGCACCGGCGCAGGCGCCGGGCAGCGCGGTGCTGCTGCGCTGCGGCGAGCGCCGTGCGGCCCTGGGCGTGGACGCGGTGGATGGCGTGTCCACCGTCGTCTGGCGCCCGCCGCCGGACCTGCTGCCGCCCAGCGCGCTGGTCACGGGGTTGACGCTGGATGCGGCTCAGCAGCCGCTGGCCGTGCTCAGCCCGGACGGTCTGATCGACGCAGCGCGCCGGGCCCGTCCCCAGCCAGTGGCGCCGGCGCGTCAGGCGGCGACCATCCTGGTCATCGACGATTCGCTCACCACCCGCATGCTGGAACAGAGCATCCTGGAAGCGGCGGGATATCGGGTGCACATGGCCTCTTCCGCCGAAGACGGGCTGGAGGCGGCGCGGCAGGCGTCGTATGCGCTCATCCTGGTCGATGTGGAAATGCCGCCCGGCATGGACGGCTTCAGCTTCATCTCCGAACTGCGGGCAGACGAATCGCTGCGCGACATTCCGGCCGTGCTGGTCAGTTCCCGCAATGCGCCGGAGGATCTGGCGCGCGGCACGGCGGTCGGGGCGGACGGCTACATCATCAAGGGCGAGTTTTCGCAGAACAGCTTCCTGGACAAGGTCGCCGAGCTGGTGGCTCGCTCTGAGCTCGCTGGCATCGATCGCCGCCACCGCGGCGAGCGGGCCCCAGCGCCCGTCAGCGAAGGGGCGACGCCATGAGCGGAATCGTCGGCGCGGGCACGGGCGGCACCCTGGGCAGCAGGTCCGGCAGCGGCACCAAGTCTCTGCGGGTGCTGCTGGTGGAGGATTCCCCCACCGTGCTCGCCCACATCCGCGAGGTGCTGCAGAGCCAGAGCGACATCGAGATCGTCGGTGAAGCCTGCGATGGCAGGCAGGCGGTGGCCCTGTGCGGCCAGTTGCGGCCGGACGTGGTGTCGATGGACATGATGCTGCCGGGCATGGATGGCCAGGCGGCTACCGAGGCCATCATGGCGCACTGCCCGACGCCTATCCTGATCGTCTCGTCATCCACCAACCGCGGCGAGTTGCTGCGCACCTATGAGGCGCTGGCCGCCGGCGCGGTCGAGGTGCTGGAAAAACCCAACGGCCGTCAGCCGGCCGGCGAGTGGGAGCAGCGCTACCTGCGGCTGCTGCGGCTGGTCGCCCGCATTCGCGTGATCACGCATGTGCGGGCGCGTCACCTGGTCCCCCCCGCTGCGCCTTCGGCCGCCCTTCAGCCGCGCGCAGTGCTGGCGCTGGGAGCGTCCACCGGCGGCCCGGGCGCCCTGATGCAGGTGCTGCAGTCGCTGCCGCACCCGGCGCCGCTGCCCGTGCTGATCGTGATGCACATCAACGCCATCTTCAGCCGGGGCTTTGCCGAATGGCTGGATGGGCAGACGCCGCATCGGGTGCGTTATGCGCGAAATGGGGAGGCGCTGCAGTCCGTCCGGGGCGACATCATCCTGGCCCCGCCGGATGTGCATCTGGCGGTTCAGCAGGGCCGACTCATCCTCAGCCATGCGCCGCCGCGCTTCTCCTGCCGGCCGTCGGTGGACGTGCTGTTTGAATCCATCGCTCGAGAGTTCGGCGCAGGTGCGGTCGCCGCGCTGCTCACCGGCATGGGCCGGGATGGCGCTGCCGGTTTGCTGGCCATCCGCCGCGCGGGCGGCAGCACCATTGCCCAGGACGAAGAGACGTCCATGGTCTACGGCATGCCGCGCGAGGCGGCCCAACTGGGTGCGGCCGAACGCATCCTGCCGCTGAATGAAATCGGCCCCGCCATGAAGTCTCTGAGCGGTGTGCCTTGGGGAGCAGGACCATCATGAATCAGAACAAGGACAAAGCCTTCATCGTGGAGGACAGCCTGACGGTCCGCATGGACCTTCGGGAAGCGATGGAGGACGCCGGCTTTGCGTGCGTGGAGTGCGCCACCCTGGCGCAGGCCCGCGAGGCACTGGCCCTGGGCGTACCGCGCATCGTGATGCTGGACACCCAGTTGCCGGACGGCGACGGCGATGTCTGGCTGCAGGAGCTGCGGGCCACGCCGGGGGGTGATCAGACGGTGGTGCTGATCCTTTCCAACACCGCGAACGCGGGTGACCGCCTGCGCGGACTGGCGTATGGCGCGGACGAATTCGTCGGCAAGCCCTATGACCGCGGCTATGTGGTGGACCGGGCGCGCGAGTTGCTGCGGCATCGCAATATGAAGCGTCAGTCGATCGAGGCCCAGCCGCAGCGGGCGACGGTCCTGCTGGTGGACGACAGCGAGACCTTCCGCCACGCGCTGCGCGAAGCGCTGGAGCCGATGGGCTACCGGGTGCATCTGGCGGTGCATGGCGAGGATGGTCTGCGACAGGCCGCCGCCCTGCGGCCCAATGCCATTGTGGTGGACCAGCACATGCCCGGGCTGGATGGCGCCTCGATGATCCGCCACCTGCGCCTGGACCCCGCGCTGCGCCACACGCCTTGCCTGCTGCTCACCGCCGATGAAGGCGCCGACGCCGAACTGCGCGCGCTGGAGGCCGGGGCCGATGCCTTCGCCCGCAAGCAGGACGATGTGGACCTGATCCTCGCGCGCATGGCGGCGATGCTGCGCAGTGCCACCGCCTCCCTGCCGGAACAGGGCGCCAGCCTGCTGGGGCCCAAGCGCCTGCTGCTGGTGGACGACAGCCCCAACGTGCTGGCGGAGCTGGGCGCCTCACTGCGGGATGACGGCTTCGACGTCGTGCCCGCCCACAGTGGCGAGCAGGCGCTGGAGCTGCTGGCCGTGCAGACAGTGGATGCCGTGCTGCTGGATGTGCAGATGCCGGGCATCGGGGGCCTGGAGACCTGCCGGCGTATCAAGTCGGCGCCCGCGATGCGGGACATTCCGGTTGTGCTGCTCACCGCCTTTGATGGCCGCGATGCGATGCTGGCCGGCCTGGAAGCCGGCGCGGATGACTATGTGGTGAAGGCCGGCGGTGAGCTGGAGCTGATGAAGGCGCGGGTGCGGGCGCAGTTGCGGCGCAAGCAGTTCGAAGACGAAGCGCGGCGCATGCATGCGGAGCTGCACAACTCGGCGATGGAGGCGGCCACCGCGCGGGCCGCGCAGGAATTGGCGGACAGCCGCGCCGAGCTGCTGGCCGCGCTGCAGCAGCGCAATGACGCGCTGGAGCAGCTGAACTCGGAACTGAGCCGCGCCAGCAGCGCCAAGACCGCGTTTCTCTCGACCATGTCGCATGAGCTGCGCACGCCGCTCAATGCGGTCATCGGCTTTGCGCAGCTGATGCGGGACGGCGCGGCCGGGCCGGTCAACGACCGGCAGGCGGAGTTCTGCCAGCACATCCACAACGCGGGGCAGCATCTGCTCTCGCTGGTGAATGAGCTGCTGGACATGGCCAAGATCGAAGCCGGCCGGGTGGACCTGGACTACGAGGTGGTCGATCTGGACGAGCTGCTGCGGGATGCGATGGCCATCGTGCAGGAGCGGGTGCGACTGAGCAACATCGAGCTCAAGCTGTTTGGCGTGGGGGTGGACCAGCGGCTGATGGTGGACCGCCGCCGCCTGCGGCAGATTCTCTACAACCTGTTATCCAACGCCGCCAAGTTCACGCCCAAGGGGGGGCTGATCCAGCTGGAAGCGCGACGGGTCAACCGGATGCGGGCGGAGGAATCGCTGCCGGGCTTTGCCGCCGGCCGTCGTTCGGATCTGCCCGCCAGCGACTTCAAGGAGTTCGTGCAGATCAGCGTGACCGACAACGGCATCGGCATTCCGCCGGAGGGCCTGGAGCGGCTGTTCCAGCCCTTCAACCAAATCAAGAACGTGCTGACGCAGAAGGTCGAAGGCACGGGCTTGGGGCTGGCCACCGTCGCGCGCCTGGTGCAGTTGCACGGGGGCGCGGTCTCGGTGACCAGCCAGCTGGACAAAGGCAGCTGCTTCAGTGTCTGGCTGCCGTGGCGGGAACCGGTGGTGCCGGGCATGCCGCAACCGGCGGATGCGGCCAACCGTCCGCTGGCGCTGGTGATCGAGCACAACCTGCAGGCGGCCGCGCTCATCCAGACGCAGTTGCAGGGCCTGGGGTTCCGGGTGCAGCATGTGGAATCCGCAGAGGAGGCGCTGGAGCTGGCGCAACATCTGCGGCCGGACCTGATCACGTTGGAGACGCAGCTGCCGGGTCATCTGGATGGCTGGGAGCTGCTGTCCCGCCTGAAGAATCTCAACGGCTGGGCGCACATCCCGGTGGTGGTGGTGTCAGTGGCAGCGGGCGAGGAAGTGGCCCTGTCGCTGGGGGCTTCGGCGGTGCTGCACAAGCCGGTCAGCCGCACGGCGCTGCTGCAGGAACTGGAGGTGCTGGGGTTCAAGCCCACGGCGACGCGCAAGTTCCTGGTGCTGGCCATCAGCGAAGCGCCGGGGGATCTGCAGTCCCTCAGCGCGCATCTGTCGCAGCCGGGGTTCTCCGTGCTGCGTGCCACCGGTGGTCAGGAAGGCATCACGCTGGCACGGCGGCATGTGCCGGATCTGATCGTGCTGGATCTGCTGATGGCCGAGGTGGATGGCATCGGCGTGGTGGAAGCCTTGCAACGCGACCCGCTCACGGCGGCCATTCCGGTGATCGTGGTCGCGGCTTCGCAGCTGACGGCGCGGGACAAGGAGTTGCTCAATCGCCATGTGCAGCGGGCGCAGGTGCCGGTGTCCACCGCTGCCGGTCCGGGGCCGGATGCGGCCGCACCGCCGCCGCAAAAACGATTCACGGATGAAGTGAAGCGGGCGATCAGCCGCACGAGCTGGGGTGACCTGGACCCGCTCGGATGAACCAAGGAGCCTGGATGCAGGAATTGACTGTGGTGCTGGTGGAGGACTCGATGACGATCCGTCGTCAGATCCTCCAGCGGCTGAGACGGATGCAGGGCCTGCGGGTCGTGGGCGAAGCCCCGGACGAAGCCCTTGCGCTGGCGCTGGTTGCAGCGACCCGGCCGGATGCGGTGTTGCTGGATCTGTCCCTGGCGGACGGCGGATCGGGGCTGCAGGTGCTGAAGCAGTTGCGGCGGCAGGGGTATGCCGGGCAGGTGCATGTGCTGTCGCATCAGACGCCGGAGGCCTATCGAGCAGCGTGTGTGGCTGCAGGGGCGGACGGATTCTTCGACAAGGCGGAAGAACTGGACGGCCTACTGCAGGCGCTGGCCGGCGGCACCGTGCCGCAGCCGGCGGCGCCGATGGGCCGGGAGGAATTCCTGGTGCGGCTGGATCAGACGGCGCTGCTGGCCCAGCGCGACGGCGGCGACCTGACCGTGCAGGCCTGGCGGATGGCGGAAGCGGAGGCGAGCGCGCTGGCGCTAGACTTGCAGGCGGCCGCCGAGGCCGGGGATCTGGTGGGGATGTGGCGTGCCGAAGGGGCGGTGGGCGCCGAAGGGGTCGTGGTCGCCCATGCGGTGCCCGACGAGACGGCAAGCGCGAATGCGCCGCCGCAGGGCGTCGCCCGACTGCCGCAGGATGGGTTCTCCGGCGAAGCCTTGCTCGCGAGGGCGCTGCTGGGTGTCTGAGGCCTGCGGGGCGCCTCGGCGGCATGATCCGCAGGAGCCAGGGGGACCTGTCCTGAAATCGTCATGGGGCGACTGAGCGATGCAAGCGCATGGGCGCAGAAAGCTCTACCGGGGGCAAAACCGGGCCCTCCGCCCGACGAAATGTCGGTTTTGACGCGATTGGCGGTGCATTGGGCACTTGAGTTGCCCCGCCCGGGTGGATTACCCTCCGTGACGGAGGTCATCGACCGTGGATGTTCTGCAATTGGATATCTCGGGCCGCCCTCAGGCCTGGATCTCGACCAAGGAAGCCGCCGTGCTCTACGCCAGCGACGCAGTCGCCTGGACGCTGGGCCAGCCTTGCCATGTGCTGCGGGGCGGGTATCAGCGGATCACGGGGCTGCAGTCGCGCATTGAGCTGCATCCGATCATCGCGGTGCGGGGCGCCATTCCCAGCCGTGCGTGGCGCCAGGCGCCCGCCCTCTCCAATCCCAAGCTCTTCACCCGCGACCGGCATGTCTGCGCCTACTGCGGACACCGGTTTCATCCGGAGCAACTGACGCGGGAGCATATCCAGCCGGTGTCCCGCAAGGGCAAGGACAGCTGGATGAACTGCATCACCGCCTGCCGAGCCTGCAACGGCCGCAAGGGCAACCGGACGCCGGAAGAAGCCGGCATGTCCTTGATGTACCTGCCGTATGTGCCCAGCCTGCACGAGGACATGATCCTGCGGGGCCGGCGGATTCTGGCGGACCAGATGGAGTTCCTGCTGGCGAGTGTGCCGAAGTCGTCGCGGCTGTACGTGGGCTGAGGCGTGCGCAGTGGCCGCGCTCGCCGCGCAGGCCGCGCGGGTTCAGTGCTTTGAAGTGGCCACGAGTTTCTGCAAAGCCTGGCGAAGCGGCAGGATCTTCCCGTCGGCGGCCTTGGCCTTCAATTCGGCCGCGTATGCCGGTACTTCCCGCGCCCCCTTGCCATCGACTTCAAACACCAGCGCCTCTGCGCCCGCGCCAGGCTGCTGGACCAGTGCGACAAACCAGGAGGATGCCCCTTGCTGGAAGGCCGAAGTCGCCGACACGCGCTCGCACGGATGGCTCACCTTGAGTGAAGGCGCTGCCGCCTCCGGGGTGCCCACGGCGTATTGACATTGGCCGCCCGCTGTCTGCGAGAGGGCCAGATACGCCCCCGGCGTTGTGGCGGTGTGCTCCGGCCAGGCGCGAGCGCCTGCCGCCGTGTCGGCCTGATTGACCCAGCGGGCACGCAGCCACGCGGCCACCTGGGGCAGCGGCTTGCTGGTGGCGGGCGCGGTGGTGCCCGAGAGGTCGTCCTGCGCCTGGGGCACGCCGGCCGCTTCAACGAACAGCAGGTCGTTGAGGCTGGTGTCTTCGCGAGTGTCCTTCTGCTTGACGCGCAGCAACAGGTAGCGCTTGGCTCCTTGCTGGAGCACCATGGCTGACGGCACGCCGATGCACTGGGGGAAATTGCTGCCTTCGTCAGGCTCGACCAGCGGGATCACCTGGCCTTTGGCGGCCACCAACAAGCCACAGGAGGGGGCGGCATCACCCGGCGCGAAGTAGAAGCGGACCGGCGGGGCATCTGCCGGCCACTGGCTGGCGGGCGGGCCGGAGAAACCATTGTCGAACTTGAGGGAGGACGCGTTGCGGACGTCGGTCTCGCCATGGCTGATGGCAGGCAGCGTGGCCAGCGCCAGCAGGCAGGCGGTGATGAAGGTGAAGCGGGGCATCGTGCCGGTCATTTGACACCAGCCTTGGCGAGTTCATCCATCTTGGCGAGTTTGAAACCGTAACGGGCCTTGGCTTTTGGATTCCAGTTCTCGGCCTCGCGAAGCTCGACATAACGTTTGTAGCCGGCACGCCGGTCGCTCTCGGATTGCGGACGGATGCCATGCTTGAGGCTGGCCGGGTCATTCCAGGCGCCCCAGGCGAAGGCGGCGGCCTTTTCGCCGTAGATGGCGCTCCGGCCGAAGTCCAGGTAAGCCTCCTTGCCGACTTTCACCGTCTTGCATTCCCGCACATGCAGATGTTTGATGCCTGCGGCAAGGAGGGACGCGCGGTCGGAAAACCCGTTGAAGCCCCCGTTGACCCGCACGGTGATCGCCAGCAGATCGTTGTTGTCTGCCAGTCCGTTGAGGTCGGTCTTGGCGCCGGTGGTCCAGTAATACCCAGCCGAATCGGCGGCCCACTTCGGCTCTTCCAGATCCACCCGGTTGTCACCGGTGAAGTCGTGTTTGACGGCCTTGCCGTAGGCCTCGTAATTGCGTTTGTAGGTGGTCTGGATGAGGCCGCGGCCTTTGTAGCCGTCATACACATCCGCTTCCTTCTTTCCTTTGGGCAGAACCTCGGCCACATACCGGAGTTCACCGGACTCGTGCCCGACCTGCGCCAGGAAGTGCGCTTTGCGCAGGCAGGTGTTGATCTGATAGGCGCGGAAGGTGGCGTTGAGGTGCGGCAGGAAGGTCTTGCACCGCTCGCGCTTTTGGTGCGGATAGACGGCGCACAGCTCGTCCAGCGTCAGGTCGCGGTTGCAGGCGCATGCCGATGTGGAGACCGCGGCGCCGCTGGAAAGACCGAGGCGGGTGGCGACAAAGTCGGCCAGGTCGTTGAAGCCCAGTGGGCCAGGACTGTCACGGTGAAGGCTGCTGGATAGCAGCCGGCCAATGCCGGGGAGGTCTTCGCCGAAGGTCAGATGCGTCAGCATGTTGCCCAGCGGGCCCGGAATTCTTGAGTTCGCCATGGGTCGGTCGCTCCTCTGCCGAGAGACGTCTGCAGGTTGTCAACGGGAGGAGTGGACAGCGAGGCGGGGATGGGGGCAAGTGACTTTAGGCGGGGGAGATTGTGGTGGGGCATTCGGGGCAACATCACGCAATAACAGCGGAGTATGAATGCACGGATTCCTTCAGGAGTATGAATAGGCGCTGAGCAAGCTTGCCAAATAATTTCCCACAGCTCACCATTTTCGGACTCCGCCGCAATTAAATAGCGAAGGGCATTTTTGACAACCTGTTTGGCGTCGTCCTTGAAAGACTCGTATCGAGGAATAACAAAATCCCGGATTATTTGTTCTACAAACCCTGGGTTGCTCCAATCATCGTCTGTCGCTTGAATTCTATTGTCATCCAGGAATATAAGCTCATAGAAGAGATTAGTTAGAACATAGCCGTAACGATATTAAAAGTTTTCTTGGAATCGGCCTCGTAAGCTCCCGACGATCTCTAGCAACTTGTGCATCTATTTAACGAAGCGCACTTTGCCGGGCTCGCCCGCCGCCGTGATTTACTGCCTGAGCGCCACAACCAGCGCATTGTGCTTTCCGGCCATCGTCCTCGAGCAATCGGGACCAAGGGACTATTCGATAGAAAAGGCACTCAATCCAATACGTTATTGTAGTCGTACATATAATCGTCAAGCTCTTCAGTGCTCCATACATGCCCATCACAACGATCGACGAGTATGCGCCCCCCAGCTCGATCATCCTCTTCCATGGAAGTCACAGAAAAACACCAATATAGAGGCGTATGCCTATCCATCGGACCATTCCCGGAAGAAGCACCAAACCTCATACTCTTTGCGTATTCTGAAGCAACCTCACGACCTCTTTCAAGGGATATTATTCCGGTCTTGTAACGCAAGGGCACATTGAGCGCAGGGATTCCGCGAGATCGTATTTTGGACACAATAGCAACTGCTCTGAGCCGAGGCAGCTCAACGCCAACGTACCCGGCATACTCTTTAAGAGGGTTATAGCAAAATCCCCTATCCAACACATGCACGTACTTTAGTTCGGGCACCAGGCTAGGAACTGGCATGTAAATGTCACACTTCTGATTCATACGACTGGCCAGCTAAATTGACGCACTCGGCAAATCTGAAGAGTAATTATCAAGAAGCGTATACAAGAACTCAGAACTATATTCCTCCAAAAGACAAGACTTAGGATCATTAAGCGCTGAGGAAATATATCCAGTATCAAAAAACCATCCCGACGCTCGAAGTTTTTCAAAGAATGAGACTGCAACCGGATCCGAAGCTTTGAAGACAGCCACCCCCAATGTTATGTCAATATATTGGGCAATGATCCAGCGAGCACCAGAGTCCAAAAGACACACCCCATGATATTCCTTTTCATGCCAAAGCTCCAAATGCACCTGATACATTACCTCGGGTATGTCGTCCTCTATTGCAACATCTCTTAGGAATCTAAAACCGTTCGCATTTAAAACTGAAAAGCCGGAAGACAGCCCCAAGCTATTCTTCAGTTCGCAATGGAATTCAGAACTTCCCCGCAGACTAAAATCAAAAAACAGTGAAACGTTGAACTCAGGCGGCGCAAATTTTTGAGGCAATTCGGGGGATTCAGTTAGGAATTTCAACATCTTCGTCCCGCCTTTCTTAAAACGCAACTTTAGCCGTTCGCGAAGGATCATCCGCCAGGAATGCGTCAATCGCAATGGAGGTACTTCATGAATACCTCTCGACTTATCAAGTACTCGGGGTGCTTGAGCCTGAATGCTTCCTGATCCACGCTTGCCTTGAAGCGCGTACCTGCTGGCCACTCCTGATACGCCGCGACATTGGATTCGTCAGCCCGTGTCGCGCCGCTGTAGCGTCCATCCGGGCTCGCCCTCCACGTCCCCCTAACTGGCTGCAATCGACTACCAAGCGGCCAGTTCAGGCAAGCGGTTGTCCATGACCACGGCATTCAAGACGAATTTGACCGATGCGTCTTCATCACGGTTCGGCGCAAAATCGCCGAAGGCTGATTTGAAGTAGTCTATTCCGGAAATGCCGGTCGTTGCAGTCGGCGATATGGTGTATGTCGCCCCATCAGCATTAAGGGCCGAGGTCGCACTGTTGAGGGTGAGCCCCTTCGGCACAGCATTCCTACCGGGCATTCATGAACTAACTAGACATCAGCATTTCCGGCTTTGCAAACTTTATAATGCACTAAATTGCGTGCCAATACTCGAAGTTTTTATTCATTCCTCACCCATTGGCAAGGTGTTTCACTTCATACCTTGGAGCACGAATTTAACTGCAAGGTGTGTGGAAGTCACCAACCGTTAAGACTACCCTTCGATGACCACTCCATAGCCCCTGCCAAAATCTCAATATAACAATATTCACCCAAGATCAAGTAATGCGTCAACCCGAAGCGCTTTGATTCCTCATTGTTCCAGTCTGAGTTTTCAACAATGTATACCGATGGATCGGGCGAAATACGGGTGATACTCCAATCCTGCATTACTCGCGTATGCCAATCGGCAGGCTGCTCATTGGGTTCGGGGCGGCCCTTCACGCATGACCAATCGAATCGTGACTCATCAACAACGTCACTGTCCGAATGCTGTGGGGATCTCCTCACCCAGCCAACTTTTTCAAAATCCAAACAAATTAATTGGTAACGACCAGATAAATTTTTTGAATCTAACGCGACACCATCAGTGTCGTAACTTGGTGCAAAAACTGGCGATACATCCCTATTTTCTGGCACAAAGCCAAAGAATGCAAAAAGCTCCACTCTAGTTGATCCATATTCCTCCGAATAGAGCTTCAGGCTAGGCATAGAAGGCGCCACCATCCATGGAACCTGCAAAGGGATAACCCTGTTCATTTTTCACCTCACCATCCCGGAATCGTCACAATATCTTCAATAGTTAAATTTTTTGGCCCTGGCGTTACAGCCGTCGAGCGCCCCGGAATCTTAAGACCCCCTAGGGGCGACTCCGTTAATCTTTTCAGTTCACTGACTGTTGGCAGTCTCTCGACAATCATGGTCGGCGTTAAATGGCCCAAACTTAGGGCCGCCAGTCCCCGGTTGTTAAACGTCACCAAGCTATCATCAATCCTGAAGGCGTGGATCAGAACATCATCTGACGTCAGTCGACCCATACGCAGATCTTCTGCCACCGCGTATATGCTGCGACCCACGATGAAGTCTGGCGCGTTCGACCCCAAATTGGCGAATGTACTAGATATCCGGCGCTGACCAAAGAGTACCGTTTGCCCGATCGCTCGATTGAGCTCGTAGTAATCTTCAGCTGCTGGGCTGATGGCGTCCTTAAAGGCCTGAGACGATTTGCAGCATGGCGCATTGTGGACCCATACGGCAAATGCACCGACATGGTACGTGTGATATTCATGGACCTCGACGTTGAAAACATCGGCATTCCATCCCGCAGGTCCTTGCGCGCGAACAATTAGCTCCGCCCCAAATGGATCTACTAGCCGCATTCCTGGTGTGAGCTATGACGCACGCACCCACTGCGACTCACGGATCCCCAAATCGTCCTCTCCCGCTTCTTCGGCCCTCGCAACCACCCAGAACGGATGCTCCGAAGTGGTATGCAACGTCTCCGTGTTGCCGCGAGCATCCTCAATCACCACCTCGTAGATCGGCTGATCCTTCGTGGCGACCGTCGCCACCACCGGCCGTACACCCGGCTCGCCGGTGTGCTCGTGACGCGATAGCACCAACTCACCACCCACAAACGTCTCAATTGCTTTGGGCCCATCGACGGTGTGAATCACTGTGCCAGCCACGAAGCACTGCGGCGGTGCCGCGCAGGAGGGCGCAACCTCTGTGGGTGATTTGCCGTTGTCAGCTAAAGACGCACCGTCTCCCTCCGACAAATGTCCCTTCGACGGCGAATCCGTCACATCTGTTTGAGCTGGTTCAGCCGAAACAGGCTTCTGTGCCTTGGAGGCCCCATCGGTGCCCGATGAATCCGGCATTTGCCCGTGAGGCGCTGCGTCCTTGCTTGCTGAGACATCGCTGCTGGGTGCAGGTTTTGTTTGTGCAGTCTCTGTATGCGGGCCTTCCTTAAATGCACTTCCGTCTATCTTGACCGCCTCTTTGTCTGGCGCGTTCTCGAGCTTGGCTGCGTCCTTGGCTGCCGCACCCTCTGCCTTCGCACCAGCCTTTTCGATCGCCTCTTTCCCGCCCTTTGCCAGTACCTTTTCGCCCAGTTCAGTCGCTGTCTTGGCCACTCCCGCAGCGCCGACAACTGCAGCAATCGCACGAACGGTCAACACCGACTTTTGCAGCGCTCCGACGTCGGTCCCGTACAGGGCGTTCATCCTGTCGGTCAGGTCTTTATCGAGCGCGACGACCGCTCCCTCTCCAAGGGCTTTGCCGGAATCGAGAACGCCCTCCTTGATCGTGCTCGGAAGCTCCGTCAAAGCACCAACGATTCCTTTGGCCAAGTTGACTGAAGTGCTGACCGGATCATCGACGAAGGCCTTCCCTACCGCCTTGCTGCCTTCCACCACCTCATTCGCCTTGTCTTTTGCAAGGTCGATGCTTTCTTTTCTAAAGCCGGTCTTCCAGTCCCGCGTCACTCCCGGCTGCGCATATCGCTTGTAAAAATCGAGATCGGCCTCTGGCATGAACATTTCCATGCGCGTGAGCTGTGTTCCCGAGACGGTGAATAGCTGCTGCTGTGTCCCCAGGTCGTTTTCAAACGTGCTTTTTGCGGTAGCCAGGAAGCTCTTAGCCGCCGCGTTGTCTCCATCTGAGAGCACGGACCGCCAGCCAAAGTCAATTTCCTTCAGCGCCTGTTGGGTGAGCTGACGCTTGGCTTCCTCCTCAGATATCTTGTTCGCTTCGGCAAATTCTTTGGCCTTGGACTTGATCCATGCTTCCTCGGACGGATGCAACTGCCGGTTGTTCATGTCCTGGTTCAACGCTGCGGCGCCACCGGCCCAACCGGCAAAGCTCCCTCCGGCTCCCGAGAGCAGTCCCGCGGCCAGCTTCGACAGTCCATCCGCCAACGTGGGCTGTTTGTCCTTGCTTTCGGACTCCATGCCGGCAGCGACCAACTGGTCCTTCACCGACTTCTGGAATGAATCAAGCGCTGGGGCTGCGATCGCACTTCCAGCGGCGCCCAATGCGCCCGCCAAGTCGCCAGTCAAGCCGCCGATCAAGGTATGCAGCGCAACGCGAGCGCTTCCCCCTTCCCTCCAAGCGTCGTAGTTAGATTGCTCCGCCGATACGACCCGTTCAACCGCACTCAACTGCTGACGGAGCGAGGCCCTTTCGGAGTCCGACAGGTTCTCCTTGAGGAGCGCTTCATCAAGCGACTGCTTCTGAATCTGTGCGAGTTCAAACGTCTTCGTTCTTGACGCTGCGTAGTCCCCCACCTCCTTCGCCGCCTGCGCCCCGAACTCCGCCACGATCTGGGCATTCACCTTGGCTTGCTGCGCAAGCTTCTGCCCATCCCACCCCTGCGCCAGCGTGCCGGCGGTAGCATCGTCAGTCGCGCCGCGATCCAACTTGTCCAAGGTGGACTGGCTGGCCGCATCGCCGCCGGTGATCGTCGTACTTCCGGCACTGATCGTGCTCTTCGTCGTACTCCGCTCGTCCCCGCTGTCCTTGTAGGCCCCGGCCATGCCGCCGCTAGTCCCGGCGCTCACCGTCACCGCGCTGGCGCTGTACTGGCTGCGGTTCTCGATATCGCTGGCCGTCAGGGTGCCTGTGCTCAGCGAATTCTTGCCGGCGTCAATCGCTGCCTGACTGCTGGTGATCGCTCCGCCCTTGAGGTCGGTCTGGCCCTTCACCGAGACCTGGAAGCCTTCATCGCCCGCGCGAATCCCCGCCTGTTCCCCAACCGCCGCGTAATCCGCATTGACCTTGGATTGGCTGAAATTCGCACTCCCGCCCGCGCCATACCCAAAGGTTGCGCTGCCGCCTGCGCTCGTGCTCTTGCTGTCGAACTTCGCGGTGTCCTGCAGGCTT
>NZ_JACHXO010000011.1 GCF_014192155.1 Roseateles terrae
CTCAGCGCCGATGATAGTGCGGATTCCCGTGTGAAAGTAGGTCATCGTCAGGCTAATAACCCTGCAAACCCCCTGAACTCCAGCAGTTCAGGGGGCTTTGCTTTTTGGGTATTCGAATTTGATCCGTCGGTGGATGACACCGACCAAAGCAAAACGCCAAGCCCAGCCCGTGCATTTGCTTCTGAAGTATTTGTATCTGATTAGCTGGCGGTCAGGACATTCACTCCCGACGCGTTCCCCTTGAGGGATAGGTGCCCCGCCCGCAACAGCGCATCCGCGAGCTGCCCCACCCATTCGGACGCGGAAAGCGCGCCTCCCGCAGCGGATCCACCGGCCACGAGCGCCCACATTCGTTGATAAACGGGCGTCTGAAGCGCCCAGTGAATCAAGGCAGTGCGATCCAGCCCGCCCACCTCCATGAGGTGAAAGACCAGCAGTGCCTTGGCCGCGTGCACCGCATGCCGAATGGGCTCACGACGAAAGTAGCGAAGTCGTTCCCTCGCCCTCGCCAGGGCGTCCGCCACATCAACAAAGGGCGAGCCGTGTCCCGGAATCACAAGGGTGGGCCGCAACCGTTCGATGAGGTCGAGACTGTCTTCCACCTCTCCAAATGCGTCCCGCCCGTTCAGTTCCGGGAACACGATCCCGAATCCGTTTTCCCACAGGGCGTCGGCGGAGATCACCGTGCGCGATCCCAGTTCAAACAGAATGATGGACGCGGGATCATGTCCCGGCGCCGCATGGATCTGCCACTGATCAAACGGCGGCGGCAGGTGGGATCCTGGCATGAGGCGCCCCGCAGGTAGGAAGCGCTCGGCCAGTTGCCCGGTGTCGGCGAAACTCAGACCGGAGTCGTCCCACGCCAACGCCGCGTCAAACTCGCCAGGTGGAATCCAGATTGGCACCTTGAACTTCGCCGAAACCGCGGCGTTCCCGCCGCAGTGATCCGAATGCAGATGGGTATTGGCGATGCCGACAAGCTCGTCCCCCGACAAAGCCGCTTCCAGCAGCGCGAGCGTCTGAGCTGCATGCGAGATGTGCCCGGTATCAACCACCATCGCCTGCTTGCGGGCCGAGGCGGACCCAAGTCCCGCGCCCTTGGCATGCAGCACCACATTGTTGGACGACAGCCAGCCTCGCTCCAACACCGTCACCCCGGGAATCCGCAAGTCGGCGGTCATGGACGATGCTCGCCACGAAGTCCACAGCCACCGGTCACCCGCACAGGCGCTGCCCTCACTGCTGCCGCAGCTCCCGCCGCAGGATCTTGCCCACATTGGTCTTGGGCAACTCATCGCGGAACTCGATGTACTTGGGCCGCTTGTAGCCGGTGAACTGGCCATGGCAGTAAGCGCTCAGATCTTCTTCAGCCAGGGCCGGGTCCTTCTTGATCACGAACAGCTTCACCGCCTCGCCCGAATGCGGGTCGGGCACCCCCACGGCGGCGCATTCCAGCACGCCTGGGTGCATGTTCACCACCTGCTCGATTTCGGTGGGGTAGACATTGAACCCGCTGACCAGAATCATGTCCTTCTTCCGGTCCACGATCCGGGTGAACCCCTGCGCATCCATGACGCCGATGTCGCCGGTCTTGAAGAACCCATCCGGCCCGATGGCCTGCGCGGTTTCTTCCGGGCGATTCCAGTAACCGGCCATCACCTGCGGACCGCGAATGCAGATCTCGCCACGCTCGCCCAGGGGCACATCGCGACCGTTGTCATCCCGGATGGCGATTTCAGTATTGGGCACCGGCAAGCCGATTGACCCGTTGAAACCATCGACGTCCAGCCGATTGATCGTCGCGACTGGAGAGGTTTCGGAGAGGCCGTACCCTTCCACCACCGCGCAGCCGGTGATGCGCTGCCATTTCTCCGCCGTCGCCTGCTGTACCGCCATGCCGCCGCCGTTGGAAATCACCAGCTCGCTGAAGTCCAGCTTGGCAAAGCTCGCATCATTGGCCAGCGCATTGAACAGGGTATTCACCGCCGGGAACATGTTGACCTTGTAGTTGCGCAAGGTCGCCACAAATCCTGGGATGTCCCGTGGATTCGGAATCAGTAGGTTCATCATGCCCAGCCGTGCGCCCAGCATGTAGCAGGCCGTCAGGGCGAAGATGTGATACAGCGGCAGCGCGCAGACGATGGTCAGGGGCTTGTTGCCGAGTTTGCCGAGCATCGGCGCAAACCAGGCTTCGCTCTGGAGGATATTGGCCACCACGTTTCGGTGGAGCAGCGTCGCCCCTTTGGACAGACCCGTGGTGCCGCCGGTGTATTGCAGAAAGGCCGGGTCATCCGCCCGCAGCGTCACAGGCTTGAGCTGCGACTGCGCGCCTTGCGACAGGGCCTGCTTGAACCGCGTGACCGTCCGCCCCTGGGTCATCGGCAGCCGGAACTCCGGCACCATCTTCTTGAGATGCCGCACCGCGAAGTTGATCAGCGGTCCTTTCCACCAGCTGAGCATGTCGCCCAGGCCGGTGAGCACCACATGCTTCACCTGCGTCCGCTCGATCACCTCTGACAGCGTCCTGGCGAAGTTCTCCAGCACGATGATGGCTTCCGCCCCGGAGTCCTTGAGCTGATGTTCCAGTTCACGCGGGGTATAGAGCGGGTTCACATTCACAACCACATAGCCGGCGCGCAGGATGGCGGCGATGGTCACCATGTACTGCAGCACGTTGGGCATCATGATGGCCACGCGTGCGCCCTTGGCCAGTCCGCGACCTTGCAGCCACGCCCCCAGCGCCTTGGAGTGTTCATCGACCTCGGCGAAGGTGATGCGCTGGTCCATGCAGACGGCCGCATCGCGGCTGGCATGAACGCGGAACGCTTCTTCCAGCAGCTCCACCAGGGACCCATACCGGTCCAGCGGAATCTGGGCGGCCACCCCGGGCGGATAGCTCGCGAGCCACGGCTGGGCGGCATGCGTGCGGGGCGGGGTTTCAGCAGTCATGGTTACAGCAGTCATGTCTCCGTCGCTCTCGTTATGGGCCCAGGGGCGCGAGGACCACGGGCCAGTGAAGTTGCCCATGCTCGCGTCAGACGAAGCGCAGGACAAAGGGGAGTTGCCCTAGCCTCCCCGTCACCTTAATGACAGGCCCGCAGCCGGGCCACAAGTCTGTCCTGATGTCACGGACGGAAAAGTCTGACCCGCGGGCCGCCACCCCCGGGCGCCTACACTGCGCTCACCTGATTTTTGAGCCACGCGCCTTGAGCGCCGAGAGATGAACGGCCACATTCACCGCTTCACGTCCCTGTTCCGCTGGGTGTTCGGCCCACTGCTGTCTGCCTGGGTGGGGGGCCGCTATGGCCTGGTCCCCGGCCTCGCCGCGCTGGCGGTGTTCCTGGCGGGGCCGGGCCTCGTGATGCTGCCCAGCTTCCTGGCTCTGCGCTTCTTCCCGCCGGCGCCGGGTCTTCCGGCTGCCCCGTGGTCGGACCTGATGGCCGCCTGGTGGCGCGAAGTCGTTGCCGTGACGCGGGTCTTCAACTGGGATCAGCCCTGGGCAGAAAACCGGTTTCCTGACTTCCTGCCGGAGCGCACCCATGCGCCGCGGGGCATCTTGCTGGTCCATGGCTACAGCTGCAACCGCGGGCTGTGGAACGCCTGGATGCCGCGCCTCCAGCGCGACGGCATTCCCTACATGGCGGTGACGCAGGAGCCGGCCTTCGGTTCCATCGACGCATACGCGCCCTGCATCGATGAGGCCATGCGCCGTCTGCACGCCCTCACGGGCTCGCCGCCGCTGATCGTGGCGCACAGCATGGGCGGCCTGAGCGCGCGCGCCTGGTGGCGCAGCGTCGGCCATGCGCCGGAGCGGATCCACCGCATCCTCACGCTCGGCACTCCCCACCGTGGCACCTTGCTCGCACGGCTCGGCAGCACCGTCAACGCCCGGCAGATGCGGGATGATTCCCCCTGGCTGCTGCAGCTGGCCGATGAGGAGCCGGACGTCCTCGGTGGACATTTCGACTGCCTCTACGGCCACTGCGACCAGGTGGTTTTCCCCTCGGAAACGGCGCTGCTCCCAGGGGCCCGGGTGTTGCATCTGCCGGCCCGGGGCCACCTTCAACTGGTGTTCGAACCGCAGGCCTATGACCGCGCGATCAGCCTGATCCACGCGGCCCCGATCGACGCAGGTGTCAAGCCTCGGCCTTCAGCACCCCGCGTCGAATCTGATCCAGCTCGATACTCTCAAACAACGCCTTGAAGTTGCCTTCACCGAAGCCTTCATTCCCCTTGCGCTGAATCAGCTCGAAGAAGATCGGGCCGATGACTTCCTTGGTGAAGATCTGCAGCAGCAACTCATGCGGCGCGCCCTGGTGGGCCGCACCGTCAATCAGGATCCGCAGCCGGCGCAATTCATCCACCGGCTCCTGATGCTCCGGCAGGCGCTTGCTGACCAGGTCGTAATAGGTGTCGATGGTGTCCTGGAACTGCACGCCGGTGGAGATCATCCCCTCCACCGTCGCGTAGATGTTGTCGGTGCCCAGGGCCACGTGCTGAATCCCTTCCCCGTGATAGAGGTCGAGGTATTCGGCGATCTGGCTCTTGTCGTCGCTGCTCTCGTTGATGGGAATGCGGATCTTGCCGCAGGGGCTGGTCATGGCCTTGGACTTCAGACCGGTCAGCTTGCCTTCGATGTCGAAGTAGCGGACTTCACGGAAGTTGAACAGGCGCTCGTAGAACTCCGCCCATTCCTTCATCCGGCCGCGGAAGACGTTGTGGGTCAGGTGATCGATGTAGGTCAGGCCGTGGCCCTTGGGTCGAGATTCGACGGGTTTGCCTTGCGCATCCAGCAGCGGCACGAAATCCACGTCATAGATGCTGATGTTGCCGATCTCGCCCGGAGCAGCGCCGTTCTTCCCTTGCCACCGGTCCACGAAGTAGATCAGCGAATCGCCGATACCCTTGATGGCGGGGATATTCAGCTCCATCGGGCCGGCCTTGTTGTCAAAGCCCCAGGCGCCGAGTTCCAGCGCACGGCGATAGGCAAAGGCCGCATCGTTCACGCGGAAGGCGATGGCGCAGATGGACGGACCATGCAGACGGGCAAACCGCTGTGCAAAGGCGTCGGTTTCGGCGTTGACGATGAAGTTCACGTCCCCTTGCCGATACAGCGTCACATTCTTGTGGCGATGGCGGGCGACGGCCACAAATCCCATCGAGGTGAACAGCGCGCCGAGCGCGGCCGGATCGGGAGCGGCGAATTCGATGAATTCAAAGCCGTCGGTGCCCATCGGGTTGTCCCAAGGGGTGAATGCCATGCGTGTCTCCAGATTTGTCAAAAATCAATGCGTGAGACTGTAGGCGTCGGCCCTCGCAGTTTTCATGCGATCTGATGCCATTCCGCTGCATCGGCGCAGGAATCCTGCAAGAATTCGGAAATGGACAAGCAGATCGAGCTTGATGCGATCGACCGACGCATCCTCCACGCCCTCCAGGCGGATGGCCGCATGACTTACGACGCGCTCGCGGCCGAGGCCAACCTGTCGGCGTCGGCGGTGCTGCGCCGCGTCCGGCGGCTGGAGGAACTGGGCGTCATCCAAGGCTATGTGGCCCTGTTGAATCCGGAGCGGGTAGGGCTGGGCCTGACGGCCTACATCAATGTCCGCCTGGAAAAGCACACCGAGACCCACAAGCGCAATCCGATGGATCTGTTCCGGGCGGCGGTCCAGAGCTGGCCGGAGGTGGTGGAGTGCTCCGCCCTCACGGGGGACATGGACTACCTGCTTCGAGTGCTGGTGGAAGACATGTCCCACTACGCCCGGTTCATCACCGAGACGCTGCTCAAGCATCCCAGCGTGCAGGACTGCAAGACCAGCTTTGTGCTGGACCGCTTGAAGAACACCACGGCGCTGCCTGTGTAAGGGCGGCCGACCCATGCAATGCCGGCCTCAGCCGGGTGTGCCATCCAGCTCGTGCAGCAGCTTGAGCGTATGCGACGGCGACAACGTCAACAGCTCGCCGATTTCGGCCAGATCATCCGGAATGGCGGGGTTCTCCCAACTGACCGAACTGTGCCGCGCCAGGCGAACGGCCAGCATCACGCATCGCACCTGCGGATCGCGGGCTTTCTTGTCGTTGGTGATGTGCGCCAGAAGCTCGGGCAGGTGCCAGGCCTTCATCAGCGCCTGTTCCAGATCCCCCAGCTCGATGTTCAGCACCTGCTTCTGCGCCGCGGTGCTGCGTAATCCGGGCTGGGCCGCCTGCAGGCGCTGAATCTCCAGCGCCAGGGTCGGCGCCTCGCACCAGAGCAGCATCTCGGAGAAATCGTGCAGCAGAGCGGCGCTGTGGATCACTTCCGCATCCGGGTCGGCGCGGTGAGCCGCAAAGCCGAGGGCAAAGCGTGCCGCCCGCTCCGCCCGTAGCAGCACGCGCTGCAATCCAGCCAATGCGTCCGGCCGACCGGCGAGCCGCTCCTCCACCGTCGGTTGAGGGCCGAAGGCCTTGAAGAAGGGCGTGATGCCCAGGAGCACCAGCGCGGCCGTGACCGTTTCTGCGTCGGTCAGCAGCCGGCTGGAGCGCTGCGACGCCGCATGCGCCAGCAGCTTCAGGGTCATGAGCGGATCCTTGTTCAGGATCTCGCCCAGCAGGTGGGCGTCTGCTGCGTCCTCATTGGATCGCCACAGTTCCAGCTGCTCGCTGGTACTCGCCAGGACTGGAATAGTCATATGGCGAAGGTGGGCGGTCCACGCGGACAGGTCGCGAAGCGGCTGCTCCAGCATGGGCTGGGCCGGGGGTACCGGCACAGGAAGAGGAAGCAGGTCGCTCATGGTCGGGCAGGGCCTTGGGGGCAGTGATGCACGGAGTGCTTGGATCGTATATCGGCTCCGCATCCGCCAGCTTGATGCCCACAAGCACGGCGATGAGGGCGATCCACACGGGCGCCATCACAGACGCCGGACGCCCGCGAGGGTGCCGACCAGTTGACCGTTGACATACAGCCCGCCGTGATCCGACGAACCACCTCCCAGCGGACCGAACTCCAGATGAAGATCGGTGCCGGCCTCGGACCGTGCGGCGGTGGGTGCCAGCAGCCAGGCCCAGCGGATCAGCCGACCGCCCAGACGGAGCAGACGGCTCGAGATCCATTCCCGCCAACCGCGGGGTTCGGCCAGGCGGCTGTGGGCGCTGGCCATGCAAATGATCGAAGACATGAGAATTCTCCCTGGGTCGCCTCCCTGACGCCCCGGGATCGATCTCGGGGCGCGGAAGGTCAGCCTTTCATGGACTGAGTTCGTGCAGATGCCGCAGCTCGCGCTGCAACGACTGATGGGCTTGTTGACGCTTGCCGCCGGCGCTGGGGCCATGTCGGCCGGCAGATCGCTTGAGGCAGGGCGCCACATGCGGATTGCGTGGCTTGCGCGTGGTCAGCGTTTGCTGGGCACGTGGGGCAGTGAACTTGGCCATGAGTAGCCTCCTGGTGTTGACAGCTGAAAGAGGGAATAGGGCGGTGTTGGGCTCTTGTTGAGCCGGCTCGCCTCGTAACTTGCGCAAATGATAAACACTCGATTATCAAGCGCAAGTGCTTTTTATCTGGTGTTGTCACTCGCCGACGGGACGCGACGGCAATGCCCGACGGCAATGCCCGACGGCAATGCCCGACGGCAATGCCCCGGCGGCAATGCCCCGGCGGCAATGTCCGGCGGCCAGGTGCATCGGCTACTTGCATCGGCCGCACACATCGGGCGTGCACGTCGTCGAAGTGGCTCAGCGTCAGCCGTCGTCGGGACTTCCGCCCGGGGCAAGAGATGTCATGCCTTGACAGGGGAGCATCACGGCCGTCTCTGGCAGGCCTGTGCCGTGTCTGGCAGGCCTATGCCGTGTCGGGCAGGCTTATGCAGTTCCGGGCAGGCCCCTGCGCTGCCGCATGGCTGAAGCGCCCAATCCCTGAGCGACCTCAGCCCGTCGCGCTTGACCTTTCGCGATCAGCCCGCGCGCTCAGCGCTTCTTCGGCTTGAGCGGGGCGACGCTCTGCTGCAGCTTGCGCCACGCGTCGGCTTCGGAGACGCCCGATGGACTGGCGGTGACCACCGGCTTGCCGGCGGCGGCCGCTGCGGCAGCCCGCGTGGAGGCGCTCGTCGATACCGGTGCCGGCGCGGGGGCCGCAGCGGCGACCGGCGTCAACACTTCTCCCAGCAGATCCAGCAATCGGGTGCGCGCCCGCTGGGGATGCCGGCGATAGTAGGTGAGCACCAGCCCGACGATGAAACGTTCGTCATCGTCCTGCGGAAGGCCGGGCGGAGGCTCCGCCGCTGCCATGCCAAGAGCGCCCGGCGCCGCGCCGGAAGGACCGTGAGCCCCTGCCCCTGCTGCACCTGCAGACGCCGCACTCAGACCATGCTCCTGGTCCATCCACCCCATCGGCTTATGGCACAACTGCTCGAACTGCCGCGCCAGCCGCTCTCCAATCTGACGGGAGCGGCTCTTGATCTGGCTCCAGTAACTGGGCTGGATCTGCAAGCGCTCCGCAAAGCGCCGCTCCAGACCGCGCAGGGCGGCGGCATCGGGGTGCTTGAGGGTGGCGGCAACGAACTCTTCGAACAGGCGCATCGCGTTGTCCAAACGGATCTGCGCGACGTCGCGGGGGGCGGAACACATGCCGCAATGATAAAGCTTCGTTCACCTGCCCCTTGGCAGGTCCCGTCAACAGCCGCACGTTTGTTGAGGCTTCCCCGGTCCTACTCGTCGTCCTGCACCCGGTGTTGCGAGATGAGCTGCGCCTGGACTGACGGCGGCACCGCCTCATGATGCGAGAACGCCAGCGTGTAGCGCCCCTGGCCGCTGGTCAGCGCATTGAGCCGATTCTGATAGGCGGACAGCTCGGCCAGCGGCGCGGAGCCCAGCACCACGATCTGACCCGTGACCGGGTTGCGGGTGCCGCTGACCTGCCCGCGGCGGGCGGCCAGGTCGCCGGTGATGTCGCCGGTGGCCGATTCCGGCGCGGTGATTTCCACCGTCACGATCGGCTCCAGCACCAGCGGACGGGCCTCCTTCACCGCTGCCATCAGGGCCTTGCGGGCTGCGGTGATGAAAGCCACCTCTTTCGAATCGACCGTGTGGTGCTTGCCGTCGAGCACCGTCACCCGCAGGTCCTGCAACGGATAGCCCGCGACCACACCGCGGGCCAGCGCCTGCCGCACGCCTTTTTCAACGGCGGGCATGAATGCGCCGGGGATGGCGCCGCCCTTGACCTCATCGCGGAACTCGAAGCCGGCGCCCCGGGCCAGCGGCTCCACCCGCAGCCAGACCTCACCGAACTGCCCGGCACCGCCGGTCTGTTTCTTGTGCCGATGGTGCCCCTCCGCGGCAGCCGCGATCGTCTCCCGGTACGCCACGCGGGGCGGCTGCGCCACCACCTCCACCTTGTACGGGTCCTTCAGCCGCTCCAGCAGGCAGCGCAGATGCAGGTCGCCCAGCCCGTAGACCAGCGTCTCGCCCCCCTGCGCATTGCCTCCGCCAGCACCCCCTTCCGCCTCTCCGGCGCGCTCCAGCCGCAGACAGGGGTCTTCTTCCACCAGCCGCGCCAGTACGTCCCACAGGCGCTGCTCGTCGCCATGCCGGGTCGGCCGCAGGCTGAGGCCGTGCACGGCCACGGGCAGCTCGACCGGGCTCAGGTGCAGATGCTCGTCCTCGGGCGCATCGTGCAGCACCGCATCGAAGTGCAGATCGTCCAGCTTGGCCAGGGCGCACAGCTCGCCGGGCAGTGCCTGGTCGATGTCCACATGCTGTCGCCCCTGCAGCCGCAGCAGGTGGGCCAGCCGCACCGGCTTGCGGGCATGGCCGACGAATACCTGCGCATTGCGCCGCAGCGTGCCCTGATGCACCCGCACCATCGCCAGCTTGCCGAGGTAGGGATCGGACAAGATCTTGAACACATGCGCCACCACGTGCCGCTCCGGATCCATCGCCACCTGCAGCGGCTGCGCTTCTTCGCCTTCGCCTTGCAGGAACTGTGGCGGGTTGGCCTCGGTGGGATTGGGCAGCAGCTTTTCGATCACCCCCAGCAGCTCCGCCACGCCCGCACCCGTGCGCGCCGACACAAAACACACGGGGATCAGATGCCCCTCCCGCAGGGCCTGCTCCAGTGGCGTATGCAGCTCGGTGGCGGGCACATCGCCGTCATTGAGGTAGCGATCCACAAAGGCGGGATCGACTTCGACCACTTGTTCCACCAGCGCGCGATGCGCGTCTGCCACTGAACCGAAGTCGGTTTCTCCCTCGGTGCCAAAGAAGCAGTCCTGCACCCCGGTTCCGGCCTGCGCAGGCAGATTCATTGGCAGGCACTCCCGACCGAAGGTCTGCTGCACCTGAGACAGCAGCGACGCCAGGTCCACCCCGGGCACATCGATCTTGTTGATGATCAGCATCCGGGTGAGCCCGCGACGGGCGGCGGCTTCCATCAAGCGCAGCGCCATCAGCTCGATGCCGGTCTGGGCGTTGATCACGACGGCCACGGTTTCCACCGCTTCCAGCGCCGGCAGCGCCTGGCCGATGAAATCGGGCGACCCGGGGGTGTCCAGCATCTGCAGGTGCAGGCCGTCGTGATGGGCATGCAGCATCGACGTCTGCAGCGAATGCTGCATGCGACGCTCCTGCGGATCGTCGTCGCTGACGGTGCTGCCCTTCTCGACCGAGCCGGCGGTCTTGATGGCGCCCGTCTTGAGCAGCAATGCTTCGGCCAGCGTGGTCTTGCCGGCGCCGGCAGGGCCGGTCAGCGCCAGCGTGCGGATGGACGCAATGGCATCCACCGGCCCCGTGGGGGTCGGGGCAAGGGATTGGGACATGGCTCGCTCCTCTCGCTGAGGGTGGGAATCTGTCGGAGCCTGAATCCTGATTGCGGTCAGGGTAGAGGATGCGGCGCGTCGGCACAAGGGCCTCGGCGGGCGGACCGGTGGGGCAGGCCGCCGCTGACCTCCAGGAATTCCCGCTGTTGCGGGCAGGGCCGGGCGTTGTCGGCACGGCACGATCTGCCGGCGCGCGGCATAGACTGCGCGTGTGAACCCTCAAGATTTCAGGAGCAGTGACAGTGATGGTGATGCGGCCCGCGAAGCGTTCTCAGCGCAGTGATGGACAGGCTGGTGCACAGCCCCTGGAGCCAACGCTGATGCAGGCAGCGACACAGGCAACGACGCCGGCAACGATGCGGGCAAGGATGCAGACACACACGCCTGCCGCGCGCCGGCAGATGCTGGGACTGCTGCTGTCCGGCCTGGTGCTGGCCACCGCCGCCGGCCTGATGGCGCGCCCGGTGCAGGCCGCGGCCCCGCTGATGCAGGACAACAGCGCCGGCAAGCCCGAGGCAGACATCCCGCTGCAGACCTTGTCCACGGGCCTGGACCGTCCGTGGGGCATGGCGCAGCTGCCCAATGGCGATCTGCTGGTGACGCAAAAGGGCGGCGCTCTGCTGCGGCTGTCCGCGACCGGCAAGACGCTGGCGACGATCACCGGTGTGCCTGCGGTGGCCGACCGCGGCCAGGGCGGGCTGCTGGGCATCGCCATCGACCCGGACTTCAGCGCAGGCAGCCCGTGGGTCTACCTGTCGTACTCCGAGCCGGGCACCGGCAAGGAAGCCGGCCTGGCCGGCACCTCGGTGGCGCGCGGCAAGCTGGTCGGGCAGGCACTGGTCGATGTGCAGGTGATCTTCAGCCAGCAACCCAAGGTGGAGGGCGGGGGCCATTTCGGCTCGCGTCTCGTCTTTGGCCGGGACAAGACGCTGTTCATCACCACGGGCGAGCGCATGAAGGGCGAGCCTTCGCAAGACCTGATGCAGACGCTGGGCAAGATCGTCCGCATTCAGCGGGATGGCAGCATTCCGGCCGGGAACCCGGACTTTGGCAAGCCCTCCCGGCCAGGGGTGTGGAGCTATGGACATCGCAATGTCCAGGGCGCTGCCTTGCATCCTGCGACCGGAGAGTTGTGGATCAGCGAACATGGTCCGCAGGGCGGTGACGAGATCAACATTGCCCGTGCCGGGAAGAACTACGGCTGGCCGGTGAAGAGCTACGGCTGTCCCTATGGTTCGCCGGTAGGCGAGGCGTGCCGCATCGGCGGGGGGGGGCAGGCACCGGCCTTCGAGGAACCGCTGACCACCTGGGTGCCGCTCTCCATCGCGCCTTCGGGGCTGACCTTCTACACCGGCACCATGTTCCCGGCCTGGCGCGGCAACCTGTTCTCGGGGGCGCTCGGCGGTCAGGCCCTGTGGCGCCTGACGCTGGATGGGGACAAGGTGGTGGCGCGCGAGAAGCTGTACGGCAGCCTGGGCGAGCGGATCCGCGACGTGATCCAGGCGCAGGACGGGGCGCTTTTGCTGCTCACTGATAGCGGGAAGCTGATGCGCCTGGCGCGCTGAGTCGTCAGGGCAGCAGCTTCCAGTAGAGCGCTGTTGCGCGCAGCGTGCCGTCGGGATTCGCCGCGAATTGGGGAATCTCGCCGGTGCGCTGCCAGCCCCCGGACTGGTAGAAGGTCTCGGCGGGAGACTGCGCTTCCGTATCCAGCACCAGCAGGGTGAGCCCGGCCTCCCGCGCGGCGGCTTCCACGGCGGCCATCAACTGGACGGCCACACCGCGACGACGGGCGTCCGGGTGGACCATGAGCTTCTGCACTTCACCGCGATGGCGTCCATTGGGTTTGCCGCAGAGCGACAGCTGCACGGTGCCCAGCAGCTCGGGTCCTTCATGCAGCAGCCAGAGCCGATGCTTCGGGCCGAGCTGGTCGAAGACCTGCTCCCAGTAGTCGCGCATCTGCGGCTCATCGACGTCGGCCAGAAAGCCCAGGGACGCACCGCCGTCCACCACCTGGAAGAACAGCTCACCGAGGGCCGGGATCCAGTCGCGGTCTTGGGGGCTCAGGGACAGCAAGGGCATGGGCGTGTGCAGCGGGCGGAGCGGTTGAGACCGGGGTTGCAATGGCAGCAGCGAGCGGATGGCGATGGCCAATGCCGTCGCGGTTGCCGTCGCGGTTGCCGTCGCGGTTGCGGTGCTGGCGATTGGGGTGGGATGCGGTCAGACCAGATGCGGCAGGCGCTTGTAGTAGATGGCGACATTCTGCAGCTGACCTTCGGCGCCGTGGCAGTGATCGGGGATCTGACCGGCGCGTTGCCAGCCGAGATGGGCGAAGACGGCTTCGGCCTGCGAGTCGGCGCAGGTTTCGAGTTGCAGGAGATAACGGCCCTGGGTGGCGGCGGTGCATTCCACCCGGCTCATCAGATGGCTGGCGACGCCCCGGCCGCGTTCCTGGGTATGCACCATCAACCGCTGGACTTCCCCACGGTGGTGCGCATTGGCGAGCGGGCACAGGGACAGCTGCACGGCGCCGAGCAGGCGTCCGGGTGCTTCGGACTCACAGGCGATCCAGAGGCTGTGGTGTTGACCCAGCCGGGCGAAGACGCCGTGCCAATAGTCGAGAGCGGCGTAGCGGGACAGCGGGGCGAGGAATCCGAGCGTGGCGCCCTGGTGGACGTTGTCGATCAGCAGGTGGGTGAGGGCAGGGAGCCACTGCAGGTCTCTGGAGCTCAACTGCACGATCTGAATAGGGGCTCGCTGCTCGGCTGGCGCCGGCAGGGCGTCGCTGACTTTGGCGCTGGCGCTCGCATGGGCGCTGCGGGCGGCGCGGACGGATGCGGAAGCGGAGACGGGACTCAGGGCAGCAAACATGAACGGGCAACTCCAGGTCGGAACGACTTGTCCGTCTTGTGGACGGGACCTGGAAAACCCTGACGCAAGGTGTGTGCCAGCGCACGGTCGCTCGGGCCTTGGCTCACTTGCTGTGGGCGGTAATCGCGCGGTCGCTTGTGACGCGATCAGCGAGCGACTGCGAAAGCCAGGCCTCCCCGACCCTCAACGAGGCACACGAAACATCGTCTGGCGCTTCAATCCACCGCGTGGACGTCTGGTGACTCACAAGATCTTGAGTTCGGCCTCGAGTCCGGGTTCGGCGCAGAGGCGACCACGGCCTTGATGCTTGGCGGCATAAAGGGCCGTCTCGGTGCGCTGGAGCAAATCGTCCAGATTGCGGTCGCCCGACCGCAGCTTGCCCCAGCCGGCCGAAAAATCCAGCGGCATGCCGAGGGTCCCGGGCGCCGATTCCAGAAGTGCCTGACGAAGCCGCCGATCCAGCGCGGGCGGTCCCACCAGATCCGAGCGGGCCATCAAGACCGCAAAGCGCTGGCCGTCGATCCGGGCCACCAGATCGCCCAGCCGTTTCTGTTCGTCCAGGCTGCGCGCGAAGAGCTGAATGGCGGCGTCGCCCTTGTCCTCGCCCAGCGTCTGGTTGATGGCTTTCAGGCCGTCCAGATCCATCACCAGCAGCATCAGCGGCTCGTTATAGCGGCGGGCCATCGAGATCATGTCGACTGACCGCTGCTGGAAGGCCCGGCGATTCGCCAGCCCGGTGGCGCTGTCCACCTGACTCAGCCGACGCAGTTCGCCTTCGCTCTGCTCGCGCCAGGCCACCAGCACCGCCATGCCGACGGTCAGCACGCAGACATTGGCGGTGACGGCAAACAGCACATTCAGCGGATGCGGCGCATCGAAGCGGGGCAGTCCCTCCGCCCCGATGCCGGCCAGCCAGGCCCGTGCCAGGTTCAGCAGCGCGGCGACGCCCAGGCTCACCGCCAGCAGCAGCCGCCATCGCAGGTGCCCGGTCGAGCCGCGTTTCACCACCGGCTTGACCGGCAGCATCACGCTGACCGCGAGCCCCAGCATCTGCAGTCCCAGACAGCCGTTGGACCATGCCAGCCGAAAGTCCTGATGGCCCCAGCCGATGCCATAGCCCGCCATCACGATGGCCGGCATGGCCCATTGCAGCCAGCGTCCCAGCCGGTCGGGCAGCCATTGACGGGTGGCCATCCACAGCAGGCTCAGGCTCAGGCTGAGCAGACCGAGCGCCGCGGTGGCCACCAGCGGGTGGCCTTCCTCGGGCAAGAGCAGCAGCGCCCATCCGCCGGCCTGCGCGGCGGCGGCCCACTGCGCAAAGCGGGCGCCGGGGCTGTTGCGCCATCCCAGTTGCAAGGGCAGCAGCACGGCCAGCGCCAGGGACAGGATCAACAGCAGGCTGAAGAGCGTCGGAACGTCGAAGCGCATCACAAAGGAGCCGGAGCGGGACCGGCCAGGATGGAGCTGCCCCATTGTGGCCCCAGCTGGGGCCCGGTGTTGCCTGCGTCAGCGCGGCGGCTTGACCGCCGTCATGCGAATTGGCGACGGTACCGGGAGGGCGCGGGCACTCCCAGCCGCCGGAAATGCCGCCGCAGCGACTCCGGCGACCCCAGCCCCGACAGGTCCGCCACGCCTTCCACGTCGAGGTCCGGGTGGGTCTCCAGCAACTCCTTGGCCAGGGCGACCCGTTCCCGAACCAGCCACTCCATCACGGCCACCCCGGTGCTGGCCTTGAAGTGCCGCTGCAAGGAGCGTTCGCTCATGCCCACATGCTGCGCCAGGCTCGCCACCCGATGATCGTTGCGGGGATGGGCCCGCAGATGCGCCTGCAGGCGCGCCATCGGGCTGTCCGCCCGCGTGGGCATGGGCCGCGGCACGAACTGCGCCTGCCCGCCTTCCCGCTGCGGCGCCATCACCAGCCGCTGTGCCACCGCATTGGCCACGGCACTCCCATGGTCCTTGCGCACCAGATGCATCAGCATGTCCAGACCGGCGGCGGAGCCGGCGGATGTGATCACCGAGCCTTCATCGACATACAGCGCCGATGCGTCCACCTCGATCTTCGGAAACGCCTGCTTCAACTGCTGCGCATACCGCCAATGCGTCGAGGCGCGGCGCCCGTCCAGCAGCCCGGCATGGGCCAGCACGAACACGCCTGAGCAGATGCTGCAGATGCGCGCGCCGCGCACATGCGCCTTGCGCAGCGCATTCAGCAGCGGCTGAGGCGGCCGCTCGCTGGCGTCTCGCCAGCCCGGCACCACGATCGTGTCGGCCCGCCGCAGCATCGCCAATGAATAGGGGGCCTGGACCTGTACGCCGCCCGTCCCCCTCAGCGGACCTGCCTCCACGGCGCACACCGCATGGCGGTACCAGTCCACGCCCAGCTCGGGACGCTCCAGGGCAAACAGCTCCACGGCGCAACCGAATTCGAACATGCAAAGGCGGTCATACGCCAGGATGGCAACCAGATGGGTCATGGCGGGATCTTACCGATCCGTGTCGGTCCTGCCACTGGCGCAACCGCGTGGTGATGGCGACACTGAATCCCGTCCCATCCCCCTATTCAGGAGCCCCCATGACCTTGACCACAGCCGCCCCGCCCGAAACGCTCGACGCGACCCACGTTGCCAGCTCAGCGCATTCAACCAATGCAGTGACGGCGGTCCCGGCTGCTGACAGTGAAGAAGCGCTGGCGCACTTCGAATCGGCGTTCCGCTTTGAGACCGATTGTTGGGATGTGCATGACGCCCTGTCGAGTGGTGCGCCGGGATTTGTCTTGATGGATGCGCGCAGTCATGCCTTGTACGACGCGGGCCACATCCCGGGCGCGATCTCGATGCCGCACGGCAAGATCACGGAGGGGAGGATGTCCGTCTACCCGCGAGCCACGATGTTTGTGGTGTATTGCGCGGGTCCTCACTGCAACGGTGGGCACCGGGCAGCTGTTCGGCTTGCGAGGCTGGGGCGTCCCGTGAAGTTGATGACGGGCGGCATCACGGGCTGGCAGGACGAAGGTTTCGCGCTGGTGAGGTAGGGGGGCGCCCCAGCCTTCAGCTCACGAGTGGCCACCATTGATGGCGTGCGAGCTGCTTTCCGGCATGGGAGGTGGTGCGGCACTGGCCCAGAAACGCCGAGTCGGGGCCTTTTTGCGGAAGTCAAGAAGGGAATGGCCGGCGGAGCCGGACAGGAATGACATGGAGCAAAAAGGTTCCGGCTCGGTGCTTTCGAGCGGAGTCAAAGAACGTTCCCCCCAAATGAAGCGCCCCCGGAAACAGCGCGCTCCATTCGTCATTGGGTTACTTCAGCGGAATGGGTGTCCCCCGATCGACCGGCACTGCAGTCACGCTGTTCTGCGGCGAGCCTTCGATCACCCGATCGGAGTAGGTCAGATAAACCAGGGTATTGCGCTTCGGATCCACCATCCGCACCACCCGCAGCCGCTTGAACACCAGGGACCGCCGCTCGGAGAAGACCTCTTCTTTTTTCGGCAGCGGTTTCGGGAAACTGATGGGCCCCACGGCCCGGCAGGCGATTGACGCTTCGGATTTGTCTTCCGCCAGGCCGAGCGCGCCCTTCACTCCGCCGGTCTTGGCCCGCGACACAAAGCAGGTGACGCCCGGCACCCCGGGGTCATCGTAGGCATCCACCACGATTTTGTGGTCTGGCCCGATCAACTTGAACACGGTATCCACCTCACCGATGGTGTCCGACTCCGCGGCACGGGCCGCGCCGGGCCACAGGCCGATCAGCGCCGCCACGAGCCCGGTCACCGACAGGGCCTGAACCGCACGCGCGTAGCGCGGAGAAGGAAGAGTGAGCGATCGATAGGAACGGGACATAAACAGGTTCTCCTCGGATGCGTCGTTGTAGCACGGCGCATGCCTGATGCGTGTTCACGCCCTGTGGTCTGTGGGTGGCATCTCCGTCACCTCAGCATGGCGCAGGCGGCTGTCCAGCGGCGCCTCGTCCCGCTCCCGCAAGCCATAGTCCCGCACCACCTGCGCCACTCGCAGCCGATAGTCCTGGAACACGCCGCCGCGACCGGCCGCCTGCGCCGCCCGATGCTCATCGAGCCGCCGCCATGCCTGCACCGAGGCTTCGTCCCGCCAGAACGAGAGCGACAACATCCGCCCCGGATGCGTGAGGCTCTGAAAGCGTTCCACGCTGATGAAGCCGTCCATGGTTTCCAGCACCGGCCGGAGGTTGGCGGCGCGTCGCAGGTAGTGCTCCCGCTGGCCTTCTGCGGGCAGCACTTCAAAGATGACGGCGATCATGCGAGGACTCCGCTGGAGGGCGGCGACTCATTCCAACTTCGCCTCTTGACGTCTGCTTCTGTACCAGCCTCCACCGTCACCGCCGCCGTCACGTCCCCCTCTGCCCCCGCGGGCTCGTCATCAAACAGCAAGACCGTCATGTTTGCCAAGGTCATCGCCCGGTGACGGGTCGGCAACGGCTTGTACGCCGACGCTTGCACCCAGCGCAAGGCCGACGCCGCGGTCGTCAGCGCCATGCTTTCCCCGGGACATGCATGCGCGCCCGCCCCAAAGATCCATTCGCTGCCGGCCAGCAGCACGGTCACTGGCGCCCCTGCGGCCACTGCAACGCCGCCCACCGCCAGATCCCGCTGCGCAAACCGCCGCGTCAGTCGAACGGCGCCGCCGTCCCGGGCGATCGCCCGCAGCCCATCGCGGTCCGGCGCTTCGCCCGACACCGCCAGCTGCCACAACCCATGCCCCAGCAGCGCGCTCCCAGCTTCGTGGCTTTGCCACAGCCATGCCAGTCGATGCGCCTCCCGGGTCATCGCATCCGCCCAAGGCTTGCGGTCCCCGCAGCTCCGGTGGTGCAACCAAGCCGCCTGCAAGGGCGCATCAGGAGCGTCGGCCTCTGCCTGCCGTAGCGCTTGCAACAGGGCTGCGACCGCCGCATGCCCACCCATCACCGACGCCCGCGTGGCTTCCGGCGCCAGTGCGGCCGCGATGGCCCGCAACTGCCGCACCAGCAGGTGCTGCTGCGGGACGGTCATCACCCGCATGCCCAGCAGCCCGGCCACCGTGCCTGCGGGCACGGCCCACACCCAGTGATCCCACCCGTGGCACTGCACGGCCAGCGCCGCCTGCCGCGCCGCTTCTTCCCGCACCGCCGCATCGGAGACCGCCCGCATCACCTGCAGCACCAGCGACTTCTCTGCCGCATGCGTGGCGTCATCCCGCTGCCGCAACCATCGATTGAACACCTCGGTCAGCGGTCCCGGCCACGCTGCGAGCGCGGGCGGCACAGGCACACCGGGCGGCCGCACGCCCAGATCGGGATGAACCAGCAGGGCATGGGGGCAGGGGGACATGGCAGATTCTCCAAAGACGGGACAGCGACATGGTCGTGCACCGCTGACGCCCATGCTTCGCTTAGGATCGAAACATGGATGCAAGCCTCACTGCCGACGAAGCGCTGGCCCACATCGCTGCGAGCATGGCGGAGCCGGTGCGTGCGCGCATGCTGTGCTGCCTGATGGACGGCCATGCGCGGACTGCCACGGAGCTGGCGGCGGTGGGGGAGGTGGCGGCGTCCACCGCGAGTGCGCACCTGTCGCGGTTGTTGACGCAGGGCCTGGTGGCTTGCCTGGCCCAGGGCCGCCACCGCTATTACCGGCTGGCCGACGACACGGTCGGACAAGCGCTGGAGGCTTTGCTGGTGGTGGCTGGACAGCCGCGCCCGACCTTTGAGCCGAGCACGCCCATCGCCTTGCGGCAGGCGCGCCGGTGCTACGACCATCTTGCCGGACACTGGGGTGTCCAGCTGCATGACCATGCCCTGCGCAGCGGCTGGATCACGCCTGAGGACGAACCGGACCGCCCGGGCGCCTACCTGATCAGCGACCGGGGCCTGGCGGCGTGGAAGGGGCTGGGCGTGGACCTGAGTGGGGCCTTGCAGGGGCGCCGAAGGCCGGCCTGCGCCTGCATGGACTGGAGTGAGCGCCGCCCGCATCTGGGGGGGGCGCTGGGGGCGATGTGGCTGCAGGCGCTGCTGTCGCAGGGGTGGCTGGAGGCTGCGCTGGACAGCCGGGCCTTGACGATCACGCGGCGGGGCCGGACCCGTCTGACGCAATTGCTGGAGACTTCATGAGCGACGCTGGTGGAACTTCTGATCGGACGCGGACGGCTTCGATCCGCGTTGGCATTGGGGGATGGACCTATGCACCGTGGCGAGAGACCTTCTATCCGCCGGACGTTTCCGCTGCCAAGGAATTGCAATGGGCGAGCCGCCGCTTGAGCGTCATCGAGATCAACGGCACTTACTACAGCACCCAGCGACCGGCGACCTTTGCGAAATGGCGGGACGCCACGCCGGACGGTTTTGTGTTTTCCATCAAGGCGCACCGCCTGACCACCAACCGCCGCGTGCTGGCGGAGGCGGGTGAATCGGTGCAGCACTTTCTGAACAGTGGTGTTGCTGAGCTGGGGCCGAAGCTGGGTCCGATCCTGTGGCAGTTTGCACCCACGAAGCGTTTTGACCCGGACGACTTCGGCGCATTTCTGAAGTTGCTGCCGCGCGCGCTGGACGGTGTGCCGCTGCGGCACGCGGTGGATGTCCGCCACGACAGTTTCCGCACGCCGGCCTTTCTCGCTTTGGCGCGCCGTCACGAAGTGGGTGTGGTCTTCACTGAATCGGACGACTACCCGGCGCTGCCGGACCTCACATCCGACTTCGTTTATGCCCGTGTCATGCGCACGCAATCCTCTCTGGTCACGGGCGTGACGGAGGAGGTGCTGGACGGCCTTGCTGCCAGCGCCCGTGCCTGGTGTGCCGGCACTCAGCCCACGGGCCTGCCCCTGATCGATGCGACATACAAAGCGCCAGCCCAACCGCGCGACGTCTACCTGCTCTTCATCAGCGGCGCCAAGGAGCGCGCCCCTGCCGCCGCCCAGGCCCTCCTGACCCGCCTGCGCTGACCGCCCCACTCCCGCGCCCCCCCGGCCGTCGCGCCGTCGCCCAGCGACGCGCCCCTCCAGCCACTCCCGCGGAACTGGCTTTGCCAGGCCGCTGGGAGGCGCCCCCTGGGGGCAGGAGCGAAGCGACTGGGGGGCCCAAAGCCTTTGCTTCGCCAGGCCGCTGGGAGGCGCCCCCTGGGGGCAGGAGCGAAGCGACTGGGGGGCATAATCAGCCAATGATTCACATCCCGACATTGATGCTGGCACTGCTCAGCGGCTTTGCGATGCTGGGTGTGCAACTGTGGATGGCGCGGCGCAGCCGCCTGCGCTACCTCGACCTCGGTGTCTGGACCTCAGGCTCCTGGATCCTCCTGCTCGGCTTCACCCTGCTGGCCGCGCGCATCATCCTTCCCACCTGGATCTCCGCCCTCGCAGGCAACGGCTGCATCGCCGTCGGCCTGGTGGCCTACAGCGAGGGCATCCATCGCCATGTGCTCGGACGCGGCATGCCGCGCTGGTGGATCTGGGCCGGTCTCACCGTCGCCTGGCTGCTCATCGCGTGGATGCTGGCGTGGCCGTTTTACCTGCGCACCATCGGCATCTCGCTGCTCTTCGCAGCGTTGCTGCTGCCCGGGATCGGTGTTTTGCTCGGCCCCGGCTGGCGCGCGGAGTACTCGCTGCGCAGCGTCGCGCTCACCTTGCTGCTGGCGGCGGGCAGCCTGCTGCTGCGCGCCGTCCATGCCTGGCGCCATCCCGAGGACTATCAGGATCTGCTGCAAAGCAGCCTCGGCCAGGGCCTGACCTTCCTCTTCAGCTTCATCTGCCTCATCGGTACGGGCTTCGGTTTCGTGCTGGCCAACTTCGAGCGCATCGCCCGCCGCATGGAAGATATGGCGTCCACCGACGCCCTGACCGGCTGCCTCAACCGGGCGACCGCCGACGCGCTGCTGCGTCATGCGCTGGAACTGGGGCGCCGCGAGCAGACGCCGGTCGGCTTCGTCCTGCTGGACCTGGACCACTTCAAGATCATCAACGACACCCACGGCCACAGCGCCGGCGACACCGCGCTCCAGGACTTTGTCGCCGAAGTGCGCCGTCGCCTGCGGGCCTCGGATGTGATGGGGCGCTGGGGCGGCGAGGAGTTCGTGCTGGTGCTGCCGTCCACCGATGCCGCCGGTGCCGCACGCCTCGTCGAGCAGATCCGCGAAGGCGTCGAGGCTCTGCAGATCCGCCATGCATGCGGGGACGCCTTCGGCATCACAGTGTCGGCCGGTGTCGTGATTGCAGAGCCGCACCGGCATCTCAGTGCCGAGCAGCTCTTCACCCTGGTGGATCAGGCGCTGTACCGCGCCAAGGGCGCGGGGCGCAACCGCGTGCATGTGCACGGCGCAGCAGCCCCCTGGCCAGAGGTGACCCCCGGTCCTGCGGCAGCTTGAGGACGCGGCGGATGCGCAGCCTCGCGTCGGGCAGAGCGGCCGCGCAGTGGTCTATGCTCAGACCATGTCTGCCACCCACTCGACTTCCTTCCTGAGCCGTCTGCCCGCGGCCTTGCCCCTCTGGACCCTGCTGTCTCCCGTCGCCGCCCTGGGCGCGCTGCTCGGGCTGAGCAGCGGGGGCGGATGGATGGTCCTGTCACTGGTCAGTGTGCTGCTCATTGCCTCCGTGCTGGCCGCTGTGCACCATGCGGAGGTGGTCGCCCACCGCGTGGGCGAGCCCTACGGCTCGCTGGTGCTGGCCGTGGCCGTCACCGTCATTGAAGTGGCGCTGATCGTGTCGCTGATGCTGGCCGGTGGAGAAGCCACCAATACCCTGGCGCGAGACACGGTGTTCTCCGCCATCATGATCGTCTGCAACGGCGTGCTGGGCCTGTGCATCCTGGTGGGCGGCTGGAAGCACCAGGTGCTGCGCTTCCGTGTGGATGGCACCAGTCCGACGCTCGCCGTGCTGGCGGCGCTGTCGGTGCTCACCCTGGTGCTCCCGGCCTTCACCACCAGTTCTCCCGGACCGACCTTCACCCGCACGCAGCTCTTCTTTGCCGGCGCGGTGTCGCTGGTGCTCTATGGCGCCTTTGTGTTCGTGCAGGCGGTGCGCCACCGCGACTACTTCCTGCCGGTCACCGGTGCCGACGACCAGCACAGCCATGCCGAGCCGCCCAGCAACCGCGTGGCGCTGGTGAGCCTGGCCCTGCTGATGGCCTGTCTTGTGGGCGTGGTCGGGCTGGCCAAGATGCTGGCGCCGACGATTGAACAGGCGGTGAGCAGCATCGGCGCGCCGCCCTCGCTGGTGGGGGTGATCGTCGCCTTGCTGGTGCTGCTGCCGGAGACGGTGGCCGCCGTGCGTGCCGCGCTGCACAACCGGCTGCAGACCAGCCTGAACCTCGCCCTCGGCTCGGGTCTGGCCAGCATCGGCCTGACCATTCCGACGGTGGCCGTGCTGTCACCGCTGTTCCCGCATTCGCTGGTGCTGGGCCTCTCGCCCCTGAGCATGGTGCTGCTGTTCCTGACCTTCATCGTGGGCGGCCTGACGCTGGGCGGCGGCCGCGCCACCGTGCTTCAGGGCGCGGTCCACATGGTCGTTTTCGTCGTCTTCCTGTTCCTGGCGGTCATTCCCTGACAGCAGGTTCGAACGCAGCCCCCGTTGACGTGACAAGCGGCCACGTCGACGGCGGGGCGCGCCGTTGGCTGACACTCTCGTCCGTGAGGCAGGTCGGTGCCGCACGAAGGGTTTCTGGCGCTCGACGTTTCAGCGCGGCGACAGGCGGAAGGCACTCACCAGTTCATTGAGCTGCTGCGCCTGATTCTGCAGCGAGCCCGCCGCCGCGGCGGACTCCTCCACCAGCGCCGCGTTCTGCTGCGTCATCTCGTCCAGCCGCTGCACCGCCACGTTCACCTGGCCGATGCCGCCGCTCTGCTCGGAGGCTGCGGTGGCGATCTCGTTGACGATCTCCGCCACGCGGCGCACGCCCTGCACGATTTCGCCCATCGTCTCGCCGGCATCCGTCACCAGTCGCGTGCCGGACGCCACCCGGTCGACGCTTTCGCCGATCAGCTGCTTGATTTCCTTCGCCGCGGTGGCACTGCGCTGGGCGAGGGCCCGCACTTCACCGGCCACCACTGCAAAGCCGCGGCCCTGTTCACCCGCGCGCGCCGCTTCCACCGCCGCATTCAGCGCCAGAATGTTGGTCTGGAAAGCGATGCCGTCGATGACACCGATGATGTCGCTGATCTTGCGCGAGCTGGTTTCGATCTGCTGCATCACCTGCACCACTTCTCCGACCACCGCGCCGCCCTTGGAGGCCGAGTTGCGCGCTTCGCTGACCAGCGCATTGGCCTGCTGGGCCGAGCTGGCGGTATGGGCCACCGTGCCGGTGAGTTCCTCCAGCGACGACGCCGTCTCCTGAAGATTGGAGGCGGTGGACTCGGTGCGCGCGGACAGATCCTGATTGCCGGTGGCAATCTCCCGCGTGGCCACATTGATCGTCTCGGTGCCTTCACGCACCTGGCTGACCATGCGCCGCAGCGAGTCCTGCATGCGGCTGAGTTCCCGCAGCAGCACGCCGATCTCGTCGCTGCGCTCCACATGGATGTCCTGGCTGAGGTCGCCGCTGGCAATCGTTGCGGCCACCGCGCCGGCATGCACCATGGGCGCCCGCACCGAGTGGGTGATGCGCCAGGCGATGACCACCCCCAGCACCACAGCCAGGCCCGTCAACACAATCATCAGGCTGGCGGCCTCTCGGGCCTGCCGCGCCTGTTCCGCCGCGAAGGCGTCGGTGTCTTCGGCGATGAGGGTGGTGAGCTTCTCCACGGCGGCCAGGTACTCGGCCGCTGCAGGCGCGAGGGTCTTGTCGACCTGCTGCTGCCCCGCCGCCGGGTCTGCCTTGATGGCCTCCATCACCGACTTGCGGATGTCCACATAGCGCTTGCGGGCGTCGGCGATCACCGCCATCTGTGCCTTCTGCTCCTTGTCGTCGATGTCGGACTCGAGCCTGGCCTGCAGTTCGTTGATGCGTTCCGTGGTTTTGCCCATCTGGTCGCCCAGATAGTCGATCAATTGCTGTTGTCCGCCGGACTTCGCAATCGACATCACGCGGTTCAGGTTCAGTTCGGTGGAGCCGCGCCACTGGAAAGACTGCGTTCGTCGCTGTTCCTGCTGGTGAAGCGCCTCGCTCAGCCGCATCATCTCGCGCAGCTTGTAGACGCCGACGCCGGTCATCAGCGCCGCCATCGCCAGCACCGCCGCAAAGCCGATTTGCAGCAGCGTGGTGATCTTCATCCGGTTGAGCTTCTGGATCAGCATGGCAATCCCCAACGTCTCGTGATGTGTACGCTGATTATGGGAGTCGGCCCTGCTGTGCAGCAAGCCGTCGAGCGCTGCGATCGCTCTGGCCGAGGCACTTGTCACGTCATGGCACGTGCGAGGCCGTCCCCGATGGGCAGGGCAACGTTGTCGGCGCGGATGCCGCAACAATCCCTTCACGAGACTGACGGCGGATGCCTTGCGCGCTGGAGCGACTTCAGACCAGCTTGAACACCCGCACCAGATCGGCCAGTTCGGCGGCCTGCTGCTGCAGACTGTCGGCGGCAGCGGTGCTTTCTTCCACCAGCGCGGCGTTCTGCTGCGTGACCTGATCCAGCTGCGTCACCGCCAGCCCGATCTGCTGGATGCCGCGTGACTGCTCCTGGCTGGCCGCCGCGATCTCGCCGATCAGCACGCTGACCTGGCGCACCTGACCGACGATGCCCTGCATGGCTTCACCGGCGTCCCCCGCGCGGCGCGAACCGGAGGCCACCTGTTCCACGCTGCGCGAGATCAGCGCCTTGATTTCCCGAGCGGCCTGTGCGGACCGCTGTGCGAGCGCGCGCACTTCCGAGGCCACCACCGCAAAACCGCGCCCCTGTTCCCCCGCGCGTGCAGCCTCCACCGCGGCGTTCAGCGCCAGGATGTTGGTCTGGAAGGCGATGGCGTCGATGACGCCAATGATGTCGGCGATCTGGCGGGACGAGGCGCTGATCTCATCCATTGTGCGCACCAGATCAGACACCACGGTTCCGCCCGAGTCTGCGGCGCTGGCGGCTTCCGTCGCCAGCGAGTTGGCCTGCCCGGCGGTGGCGGCATTGTTGTGGACGGTGCTGGTGAGCTGCTCCATCGAGGCGGCGGTCTGCTGAAGACTGCTGGCCTGTTCCTCCGTCCGCTGGCTGAGATCCAGGCTGCCGGTGGCGATGTGGCTGGAGCCGGTGGCAATGTTCTCGCTGCTGCCCCGCACCCGGGTCACGATGCCGCGCAGGGCATCGGTCATCGAGCCCAAGGCGGCCACCAGCCGCGCCGCCTCGTCCGCGCCGGTGCTGGCGCTGCGTTCGCGCAGGTCGCCTTCGGCCACGGCTTCCGCAAAGGTCACCGCTTCCTTCATCGGTTCGGTGATGGAGCGGGTGGTCAACCAACCGGCCATCACCGCGAGCAGCAGGGCCATGCCCGTCGCGGTCAGGCTCCACAGCCGCACCGAGGCGCTGGTGGCCTCGGCTTCCCGGTACGACCCCGCACCCACACGCACCTGAAGTTCCAGCAGCTCGTCGATGGCTGCCTTGGCCTGTGTGCCCAGCGGCATGATCCGCTCGCCATACAGCGTCTGGGCACGCGCCACGTCGCCGTCCTTGAGGGCATCCCGCGTGGCCAGCAGGCCTTCTTTCACATAGCGGGTTCGCACCTCGGTGAAGGCCTGGGCCAGGCGCTTTTCCTCGTCGGTGAGGTAGGTGGCGAGGTAGGCCTTCCACAGGCCGGACACCTTGCCGATATTGGCCTGCAACTGCTGATCGAGCTCCGGCAGCTTCGCCGGGTCGCGCAGCATTTCCATCACCAGGATGCGGTTGCGCAGCATCAGGCCGTCGATGTCGCCGATCTGCTTGAGAGGAAGGGTGCGGTCCTCATAGAGCGTCTTGAGCTCGCCAAAGACGCGGCCGCTGCCGCGGATGCCCAGTGCCGAGATCAACACCAGCAGCACCAGCATCAGCCCGAAGGCCAGGGACAGGCGCGTGCCCGTGTTGAAGCTTCTGAGCAGACCCATCGTGCACCTCCCGAGTGCGCGCCGGCGGGCGCGGGCATGTTCGTGCTGTACCTGTTTGGCTGTGCTTACATGCTGCGCCGGTACTGCCCACCGACCTCGAACAAGGCCGCGGTGATCTGACCCAGCGAGCAGACCCGCACCGCATCCATCAGCACTTCGAAGACATTGCCGTTGTCGATCACCGCCTGCTGCAGCCGCTGCAGCATGGCCGGGCTGGCGTCGGCATGGCGGGCCTGGAAGGCTTCCAGGCGGGTCAGCTGGCTGGTCTTCTCTTCCTCGGTGGAGCGCGCCAGCTCAATGTGCTCCGGCACCGGGTCGCCATGCGGATTGCGGAAGGTGTTCACGCCGATGATCGGGTACTCGCCGGTGTGTTTGAGCATCTCGTAGTGCATCGACTCTTCCTGGATGCGGCCACGCTGGTAGCCCGTCTCCATCGCCCCCAGCACGCCGCCCCGCTCGGCGATGCGCTCGAATTCCGCCAGCACCGCTTCTTCCACCAGCTCGGTCATCTCCTCGATGATGAATGCGCCCTGGCTCGGGTTCTCGTTTTTCGCCAGGCCCCACTCGCGGTTGATGATCAGCTGGATGGCCATGGCCCGGCGCACTGATTCCTCGGTCGGCGTGGTGATGGCCTCGTCGTAGGCGTTGGTGTGCAGCGAGTTGCAGTTGTCGTAGATGGCGATCAGCGCCTGCAGCGTGGTGCGAATGTCATTGAAGGCGATCTCCTGCGCATGCAGGCTGCGGCCCGAGGTCTGCACGTGGTACTTGAGCTTCTGGCTGCGCTCGTTCGCGCCGTAGCGGTCCCGCATCGCCACCGCCCAGATGCGTCGCGCCACGCGGCCCAGCACGGTGTACTCCGGGTCCATGCCATTGCTGAAGAAGAAGCTCAGGTTGGGGGCGAAGTCGTCGATGTGCATGCCCCGCGCCAGATACGCCTCCACAAAGGTGAAGCCGTTGGACAGGGTGAAGGCCAGCTGCGAGATCGGATTGGCGCCGGCCTCGGCAATGTGATAGCCGCTGATCGAGACCGAATAGAAGTTCCGCACGTTGTGACGCACGAAGTAATCGGCGATGTCGCCCATCACCTTCAGCGAGAACTCGGTCGAGAAGATGCAGGTGTTCTGGCCCTGGTCTTCCTTGAGGATGTCCGCCTGCACCGTGCCGCGCACCTGCGACAGCACGGTGGCGCGCAGGCTCGCAGCTTCTTCGGCGCTCGGCTCCCGGCCCTGCTCGGTGCGGAATCGTTCCATGCGCTGGTCGATGGCGGTGTTCATGAACATCGCCAGGATGGTGGGCGCCGGTCCGTTGATCGTCATGGACACCGACGTCGCCGGATCGCACAGGTCAAAGCCGTCGTAGAGCACCTTCATGTCGTCCAGCGTGGCGATGCTCACGCCGGAGTTGCCGACCTTGCCGTAGATATCCGGCCGCGGGGCGGGATCGGCCCCATAAAGGGTGACCGAGTCGAAGGCGGTGGACAGCCGCTTGGCCGGCATGCCTTCGGACACCAGCTTGAAACGCCGGTTGGTGCGGAAGGCGTCGCCTTCGCCCGCGAACATGCGGGTGGGATCTTCGCCTTCGCGCTTGAAGGGGAACACGCCGGCGGTGAAGGGGAAGTAGCCCGGCAGGTTCTCCAGCATCAGCCACTTCAGCAGTTCGCCGTGGTCTTCGTACGGCGGCAGCACCACCTTGCGCACCCGGGTGCCGGAGAGGCTGGAGGAGACGAGCGCAGTCCGCTGCTCCCGGTCGCGGATCTTCACCACGAATTCATCGCCGGCATAGGCCTGCTGAACCTGCGGCCAGCGGGCCAGCAGCTCGCGTGCATCGGCATCCAGACGGGCCTGCCGTGTCTGCGCGAGAGACTGCAGCGCCGCGACGTTGGACGAGGCATCCGCCTGCGTCAGCATCGCCGCGCTGGCTTCGAGCTGCTGCACTTCGCGCGCCAGGCGGGCCTGGGCACGGGCACGGCGCTTGTAGCCCCGCACCGCGTCGGCAATCTCGGCCAGGTACCTGGCTCGGGCCGGCGGCACGATCGGCGTCTGGTGGGTGCTGAAACGGGTGGCCGCCAGCGGCAGCCGACCGCCGGTCAGGCCCAGGCCCAGTTCCGCCAGACGCGGCTTCAGCGCCTGATACAGCGCCGTCACGCCGTCATCATTGAAGCGGCTGGCCATGGTGCCGAACACCGGCATTTCATCAGGCTTGCGGGTCCAGGCCTCGCGGTTGCGCTGCACCTGCTTGGCCACATCGCGCCAGGCGTCGGCCGCGCCCTTGCGGTCGAACTTGTTGATGGCCACGAACTCGGCGAAGTCCAGCATGTCGATCTTCTCGAGCTGGCTGGCCGCGCCGAATTCCGGCGTCATCACATACATCGGCACGTCCACATGCGGCACGATGGCGGCGTCCCCCTGACCGATGCCGGAGGTCTCGACGATCACCAGGTCGAAGCCGGCCACCTTGGCCGCGGCGATGACGTCCGGCAGCGCCTTGGAGATCTCCGAGCCGAAGTCCCGCGTGGCCAGCGAGCGCATGTAGACCCGCGGACCGGCCGCCCACGGGCTGATCGCATTCATGCGGATGCGGTCGCCCAGCAGCGCGCCGCCGCTCTTGCGGCGCGACGGGTCGATGGAGATGACGGCCACCCGCAGACGGTCGTCTTCATCCAGGCGCAGTCGGCGGATCAACTCATCGGTCAGGCTGGACTTGCCGGCGCCGCCCGTGCCGGTGATGCCCAGCACGGGCACCCGCAGGCCGGCGGCGGCGTCGCGCAGCGACTGGGTGAAGGTCTGGAAGTCGGGGTCCGACTGTTCGTTCTCCAGCGCGGTGATCACCCGGGCGAGCGAGCGCCAGGCCGATTCGTCGTGGCCCTGCAGCGCGTCGAGGCGGTAGGGCGGCTGCGCCGACAGGGCCTTGTCGCAGCGCATCAGCATCTCGCCGATCATGCCCTGCAGGCCCATGCGCTGCCCGTCTTCGGGACTGTAGATGCGCACGCCGTGCGCGTTGAGGTCGCGGATCTCGGCCGGCACGATCACGCCGCCGCCGCCGCCGAACACCTGGATGCCTTCGCCGCCGCGCTGCTTCAGCAGCTCCACCATGTACTTGAAGTATTCGACGTGGCCGCCCTGGTAGCTGCTCACCGCGATGCCCTGCGCGTCTTCCTGCAGCGCGGCGGTGACCACTTCATCGACCGAGCGGTTGTGGCCGAGGTGGATCACCTCCGCCCCCATGCCCTGAAGAATGCGCCGCATGATGTTGATGGCGGCATCGTGCCCGTCGAACAGACTGGCGGCGGTCACGAAGCGGACCTTGTGGGTGGGGCGGTACTCGGCCAGGGCCTTGTACTCGGCGGACAGCTCGGTCATGGATGGTCTCCTGCTGGGTCGCCCGCGCCCGTCTGTGTGCGGACCGTGTCGCTCGTGGCGACGCTGGGCATCCCGATGCGGTCGATTCTAGGCGCCGATTGACGTTAACGTAAACGGGATCCAAGGGTATACCCTCGATGCAACCCACCTGCGAACCGCCCTTCCAGCGCCGGCGCAGCAAGGCATGGAACTTGCGCCGCGCCGCTGTGTGAAAGCCTCACGTCCGCCCTCGTCCACCGCCCCGGACCCCTCCGGGCCCGTCCCCGTGTCCCCGCCGGCCACCCAGGGCCTGCGGGTGCTGCTGATCGACGACGGCGCCCACCGGGTCCATCTGCTCAGCGAGGAACTGGCGCGCCAGGGCTGCGAGGTGGTGGGCGTGATCGAGCAGGCCACGCTCATTCACGACTGCGTCCTGCGGCTGCAGCCGGATGTGGTGATCGTTGATGCGGAGTCCCCCACCCGGGACACGCTGGAGAACCTGGCCACGCTGTCGGCCCGCATGCCGAGGCCGGTGGTGGTGTTTGCGGAGGATGCCGACCAGACGCCGATGCGGCGCGCGATCAAGGCCGGCGTGAGTGCCTATGTGGTGGCGGGCCTGCAGACCCAGCGGCTCGCGCCGGTGCTGCAGGTGGCCATTGCCCGTTTCGAGCAGGACCTGGCCCTGCGGGAGGAGCTCAACAAGGCGCAGGAACAGCTGGCCTCCCGCAAGCGCATCGAGCGTGCCAAAGGCATCCTGATGAGCGAGATGGGCCTCGATGAGGACAAGGCTTACCAGCGGCTTCGCAAGCTCGCCATGGACCGGGGCGAGACGCTGGTGCAGGTGGCGCAGCGGGTGATCGACGCGCATGACCTGCTGCGTCCCGGCTGAACCGGGGCCACCCACGCCTTTGCGTAGCCTCGTGGCGCAGTACTGCCACACCAAGCCGACACCCTGACCCCACGCACCAGCACCGCGCACCAAGCCTACGCACCATGCCCGCCCGTGGTGCCCTTCCATCGTGCACGACGCGCCGGGATGCGCCGGGATGCGCCACGGTCGCAGCCGGTCTGCGGGCTGCCAGGCCCAGCCCCGATGACGGGCCACCGGCCTGTCGTCCCCGGTCATTGAGGGCCCACAGCCCTGTCGTCCCCGGTCACTCATCGGGCGGCCCATGCAGCCCCCAGCCATTGGCATCCACGCGGCCCCCCGCTGGCACGCTTCCTGCAAATGAACCCCTGAGGGCCACAAAGGCGTGACCCTCGAAGCCATCGGCGAAATTGGACAAAGGCGTCCGATCCGGTGTCTGTCGCGGCGTGCGGCAGACCAGAGATCGAGACGCCTTTTTTGTTTGGTCTGTAGCTTCCGCGTGCCCATGACCACGCGGATCCGGAGGTCCCCGCATGCAGCAAGGTTCGAAGGGTTCCCAGGGTTCCACCCCATCGAAGGAGGGTCTGATGAGTGCTGAACGTCGCCAACTGCTGGCCACGGGCGCCGCCCTGACGGGGCTGTCGGCCCTGCCGTCCGCCTGGGCCGCCGGTTCGGACAAGCCGGAGAAGGAAGAAGTCCGTATCGGCTTCATCCCGCTGACCGACTGCGCCTCGGTGGTGATGGCGGCGGCCCTGGGCTTCGACAGGAAGTACGGCATCAAGATCGTGCCGACCAAGGAAGCGTCCTGGGCCGGGGTGCGGGACAAGCTGGTCAACGGCGAGCTGGACATGGCCCATGTGCTGTACGGCCTCATCTATGGCGTGCATCTGGGGGTGGCGGGTCCCAAAAAGGACATGGCCGTGCTGATGACCCTCAACAACAACGGCCAGGCCATCACCCTGTCGCGCAAGCTGGCCGATGCGGGCGCCAGCGACATCACCTCACTGGCCAAGGTGATGCAGAAAGACAAGCGCGACTACACCTTCGCCCAGACCTTCCCCACCGGCACCCATGCGATGTGGCTCTATTACTGGCTGGCCAGTGCGGGCATTCATCCGATGAAGGACGCCAAGGTCATCACCGTGCCGCCCCCGCAGATGGTGGCCAACATGCGGGTGGGCAACATGGACGGCTTCTGCGTCGGTGAGCCCTGGGGCCATCGCGCCATCATCGACGGCATCGGCATCACGGCGGTCACCACGCAGGACATCTGGCGGGACCATCCGGAGAAGGTGCTCGGCACCACTGGCGACTTCGTCAAGAAATATCCCAACACCGCGCGGGCGGTGATCATGGCGGTGCTGGAAGCCAGCCGCTGGATCGATGCGAGCCTATCCAACAAACAGAAGATGGCCGAGACGATTGCCGACAAGGCCTACGTCAACACCAGCGTGGATGCGATCAACCAGCGCATCCTGGGCCGCTACCAGAACGGCCTGGGCAAGACCTGGGACGACCCGAACTACATGAAGTTCTTCAACGACGGCGCGGTGAACTTCCCGTACCTGTCCGACGGCATGTGGTTCCTGACCCAGCACAAGCGCTGGGGCCTGATCAAGGAGCATCCGGACTACCTGGGGGTGGCGCGCCAGATCAACCAGATCGATCTGTACAAGTCCGCGGCCTCGGCACTCGGGGTGAGCGTGCCCAAGGACAGCATGCGCAGCAGCAAGCTGATGGACGGCGTGGTGTGGGACGGCAAGGACCCCGCACGCTATGCCGATGGCTTCAAGGTCAAGGCCTGATGGGAGAACACCATGGTCAGTGCAGTCTTCCATTCCCCGCGTGACACCCGCCCGGAGACCGTGACCGGGCCGGCCAGCAACGTCGTGCCGCTCAGCGGCAAGGACGTCGAAGCTGCGGGCAGCGCGCCCGCAGCCGCGGCAGGAGCCGGCACCCCGCTGGCAGCCGTTGGGGCGACGGGGGTGATCGGCGACGACTTCTCGAAACCGGGCGCAGGCGCCCGTCTGATGACCGCGTTGCGGGCCTTGGCCTGGCGCATCGTGCCGCCCTTGTCGGGCCTGCTGCTGTTGCTGCTGTTCTGGCAGCTGGCCACCCAGAAGGGCGGTGCCTTCCCGACCCCGGGCGCGACGTGGGCCGCGGCCGTCCAACTGTTCTCCGACCCGTTCTACCGCAACGGTCCCAACGACCAGGGCATCGGCTGGAACGTGCTGAACTCGTTGCAGCGGGTGGGCCTGGGCTTCGGTCTCGCGGCGGCGGTGGGCATTCCGCTCGGTTTCATCATCGGCCGGTTCGACTTTGCCAGCCGCATGTTGAATCCGCTGATCAGCCTGCTCAAGCCGGTGTCGCCGCTGGCGTGGCTGCCCATTGGCCTGCTGGTCTTCAAGAGCGCCAATCCAGCGGCCATCTGGACCATCTTCATCTGCAGCATCTGGCCGATGGTGGTGAATACCGCCGTGGGAGTGCAGCGGGTGCCGCAGGACTATCTCAATGTGGCCCGGGTCCTGCGCCTGTCGGAATGGAAGCTGGTGACCCGCATCCTGCTGCCGGCGGTGCTGCCGTACCTGCTGACCGGCGTGCGGCTCTCGGTGGGCACGGCGTGGCTGGTGATCGTCGCCGCCGAAATGCTCACGGGCGGCGTCGGCATCGGCTTCTGGGTGTGGGACGAGTGGAACAACCTCAATGTCCAGCACATCATCATCGCCATCTTCGTGATTGGCCTCGTGGGCATGTTCCTGGAATGGGCCCTGGTGTCGCTGGCCCGGCGCTTTGAATGAGGAGACCGTCATGACGCAAGCCTTCGTCCGCGTGCAGCAGGCCGAAATGACCTTCATCACCAGGCAGGGCCGGTTTCCGGCGCTGCGCAACATCGACCTGGACATCGCCCGCGGGGAATTCGTCTCCCTGATCGGCCATTCCGGCTGCGGCAAGTCCACGCTGCTCAACCTGATCGCCGGCCTGCTGCGGCCGACTCAGGGCGGGCTGCTGTGTGACGGCCGCGAGATCGCCGGGCCTGGCCCGGAGCGGGCGGTGGTGTTCCAGAATCACTCGCTGCTCCCCTGGCTCAGCTGCTTCGACAATGTGATGCTGGCAGTGGAAACCGTCTTCGGTCCGCGGGAGACCAAGCCGCAACTGGTCGCCCGCACGGAAGCGGCGCTGGCACTGGTCGGCATGAGCCATGCGCTGCACAAACGGCCCCATGAGATTTCCGGCGGCATGAAGCAGCGGGTGGGCATTGCCCGCGCGCTGGCGATGGAGCCGAAGGTGCTGCTGATGGACGAGCCCTTCGGTGCGCTCGATGCGCTGACCCGGGCCCACCTCCAGGATGAGCTGCTGAAGATCGTGGCGGCGACCCAGAGCACGGTGGTGATGGTCACGCACGATGTGGATGAGGCGGTGCTGCTGTCCGACCGCATCGTGATGATGACCAATGGTCCGGCGGCGACCATCGGCGAGATTCATCCGGTGGCGCTGCCGCGTCCGCGGGATCGTGTGGCCCTGGCGGAAGATCCGGTCTACATGCAGGCGCGCAAGGCGGTGATCGATTTCCTCTACACCCGTCACCGCCACGGCGAGGCGGCCGCGGCCTGAGCCGGCCCGCTCAGCCGAGGATGATCTGCAGGCTGCGCTGGTAGTGAGCCGTCAGCATGTCCAGTTGCTGCAACAGCACCTCGCTGCTGCGCGCCAGTCCGGCGGCGGCCTCCTTGCCGTGGGTGTCCCGCAGGCTGCGCATCAGCCGCAGCCATTCGGCGCCGACCTCCGCCAGCAGGGCGCGGATGGCCTCGCTGGAGAGCGGGGCGGCATCCAGCTCCACCAGGCCCGCCGCAAAACGGTCCAGGCTGTCCGCCAGCGCCTGTCCGTCGCGCTGCGGCAGCAGGTCGGTCAACAGCGCCTCCTTGGCCAGACGCTGGCTCAGCATGCGTTGGCGGCCGCAGAGGTTGACGATCTGCAGCGGCTGCCCGCTGCCGCCGGCGGCAATGTCGGTGGCCAGCCGGTCCGACAGCGTCAGCAGTGCTTCGGCCGCAGCATCAGCTTCCAGGAGCAGGGCGGGATCCGGTTTGCCGTGCAGACACTGCTGCAGTCGCGTCCAGGCGGCCAGCAGCGGGGCGGGGTCGACCTCAGCCGGTAGCAGCGTCGGCAACCGCGCCAGATTGGCCGCGACCCGCTCACAGGATTCATCCTGCAGCGCCTTGGCCCGCTTGGCCTCGATGCCACCGGCCCGCTGCGCCATCAGCTTCACCAGCCGCTGGCTGAGCATCCGCTGCTGGCCCGCCAGATTCACCGCCTCGGCGCGCTGCGCCGCCTGCACCACGGACCGGGCCACATCGCCCAGCCGCAGGTGCGCATGCATGGCGGTGTCCCGCAGCAGGCGGAAGGCGGATTCCTCGTCCATGTCGCGGGCCGTCATCAGGAGACCCTTGGCCCGCTCGGTCCATTTGCGGTCGTCCAGCTGCTGCTGCACTGCGGCCACACAGGCGGATTGGGCCTGGGCCCGCCACAGCGCCCAGCGCAACTGGCGTTGCAGGGCGTCCGGCGCCGGCATGGATTCCAGCCAGACCTCCACCCCGAGCGACAGCGCCCGTCGGGCCTGTTCGGGCGCGGGCGCCGGGCCCATGGCCACGGTGGGCAGCTGGACGCCGTCCCGTCGCGCCGCGTTGAGGGCCTGCAGCCACGGTGACAGCGCCGTGTCGGTGGGGGCCTGCAGCAGGAAGACCTGCGCGTCGTGTTCGCGGGCAACGCGCGCCAGATCGAAGGACTGTTCCTGGTGCAGCGATGCGCAGATCCAGTGCATGTCGTTGCCGATCGGTGCCTCCAGCGGCTCGCCAGAGCCCAGCAGCAACACCCGCAGCGGCGCGGCGTCGTCAGCGGGCGCGCTGAGGGTCAACGGCATTGCAAGGGCCTCAGGGCCTGAAAGCACGGCAGAGGCATCAGAGTCAGCAGAGGCAGCGGAGGCATTCATGAACGGATGCGGGCGTGGCAACGCGGGCGGTCAGAAGCGTCGCAGCATAAGTCAGACGGCGGGTCGCTTCTGTGCGCTGCCGGTCTCAACCGCGGAAGCGCGTCGAATCCGTCGCCGTGGCATGGGACTTGCAAGTTCTCCATCGTGGCGCAATGACGCGCCCACCCCGGTGATGCGTTCGCATCGCCCCTTCTCTCGCCGCGCTGCGGCGTCCCCCGATGACTGTGTGGCCTCGCCGAGCCTGGTGCTCGACGCGGCCTTTTGGCGTTGGTTCTCTCCCTCTGGAGTGTCCGCATGAAGAAGATGAAGCTGGTGATGGTGGGCAACGGCATGGCCGGCGTGCGCACCCTGGAAGAGCTGCTGAAGATCGCGCCGGATCTCTACGACATCACCGTGTTTGGTGCCGAGCCGCATCCCAACTACAACCGCATCCTGCTCAGCCCGGTGCTGGCGGGGGAGCAGACGCTCGACGAGATCATCCTCAATCCGATCTCCTGGTATGAGGAGCACGGCATCACGCTGCATCTGGGCAAGCGGGTCACGACCATCGACCGGGTCAGGCGCCAGGTGGTGGCCGAGGATGGCACCGTGGCGGCGTATGACCGCCTGCTGCTCGCCACCGGCTCGTCGCCATTCATCCTGCCGGTGGCGGGCAAGGAGCTGGACGGGGTCATCGCCTACCGCGACATCGCCGACACCAACACGATGATCGAGGCGGCGCAGCGCTATCGGCATGCGGTGGTCATCGGTGGCGGGCTGCTCGGGCTGGAAGCCGCCAACGGCCTGATGCTGCGCGGCATGCAGGTCAGTGTGGTCCACCTGCATCCGTGGCTGATGGAGCGGCAGCTGGACGATCAGGCCGGCGACCTGCTGCGCAAGTCGCTGCAGGACCGGGGGCTGCGCTTTCTCATGGGGGCGCAGACCGAAGCGCTGATCGGCGGCGCCGATGGCCGCGTCATGGCCGTGCGGTTCAAGGACGGCCAGGAAATTCCCGCCGACCTGGTGGTGATGGCCGCGGGCATCCGCCCCAACACCGCGCTGGCGGAAAGCGCCGGGCTGCATTGCCATCGGGGCGTGGTGGTGTCGGACACGCTGCAGACGGTCACCGATCCCCGCATCTATGCCGTCGGCGAATGCGCGGCCCACCGCGGCATCGCCTACGGGCTGGTGGCGCCGCTGTTCGAGCAGGGCAAGGTCTGCGCCAATCATCTGGCCCAGTTCGGCATCGGCCGCTATCTCGGCAGCCAGACCAGCACCAAGCTGAAGGTCACCGGCATCGACCTGTTTTCTGCGGGCGACTTCATGGGTGGCGAGGGAACCGAAGAAATCGTGATGAGCGACCCGTTCGCGGGCGTCTACAAGAAGCTGGTCATCAAGGACGACCAGTTGGTGGGGGCCTGCCTCTACGGCGACACGGTGGATGGCAGCTGGTACTTCAAGCTGCTGCGCGAGGGACGCAAGATCACCGACATTCGCGACCGGCTGATGTTCGGCGAAAGCAACATCGGCGACGTCGGCCATCAAGGCCACAACAAGGCCGCCGCGATGGCCGACAGCGACGAAGTCTGCGGCTGCAATGGTGTGAGCAAGGGCGCCATCTGCAAGGCCATCAAGGACAAGGGGCTGTTCACGCTGGAGGAGGTCCGAAAGCACACCAAGGCCAGTGCCTCCTGCGGATCGTGCACCGGTCTGGTGGAGCAGCTGCTGATGTTCACCGCGGGCGGAGATTACTCGGCCGCGCCACGCAAGAAGGCCGTCTGCGGCTGCACCGAGCTGAGTCATCAGGAGGTGCGGGATGCCATCTTCCGAGACCACCTGGTGCGCATGAGCGACATCTTTGAACACCTGCATTGGACCACGCCCAATGGTTGCGCCACCTGCCGCCCGGCGCTGAACTACTACCTGATCTCTTCCTGGCCCAAGGAGGCGGTGGACGATCCGCAATCGCGCTACATCAATGAACGCAGCCACGCCAACATCCAGAAGGACGGCACCTACTCGGTGATTCCGCGGATGTGGGGCGGGGAGACCTCCGCAGCCGAGCTGCGGCGCATTGCCGATGCGGTCGACAAGTACCGCATCCCGACGGTGAAGGTGACCGGCGGCCAGCGCATCGACCTGCTGGGCGTGCGCAAGGAAGACCTGGTGCAGGTGTGGCGGGACATCGGCATGCCTAGCGGCCACGCCTATGCCAAGGCGCTGCGCACGGTGAAAACCTGCGTCGGCTCCGAATGGTGCCGCATGGGCACGCAGGACAGCACCCAGATGGGCAAGGACCTGGAGCGGGCCATGTGGCGGATGTATGCGCCGCACAAGGTGAAGTTTGCGGTCAGCGGCTGTCCGCGCAACTGCGCCGAAGCGGGCATCAAGGACGTCGGCATCATCGGTGTGGATTCCGGCTGGGAGATGTACATCGCCGGCAACGGCGGCATCAAGACCGAGGTGGCCCACTTCTTCACCAAGCTCAAGACGGCGGAGGAGGTGCTGGAGTACACCGGCGCCTTCATGCAGCTCTACCGCAAGGAAGGCTGGTATCTGGAGCGCACGGTGCATTACGTCAGCCGGGTGGGCCTGGACCATGTGAAGCAGCGCATCCTCGATGACGCCGAAGGGCGACGCGCCTTGTGGGCGGAGCTGCAGTTCGCGCTCGATGGGGAACCGGACCCATGGTTCGAGTTCAGCAAGGCCCAGGTTGACCTGCGCCAGTTCGAGCCGCTGCGCCCGGCGCCCTTGAATGCTCCCTTGAGCGCGGCATCAAGCACCTCATTGAGCGCCCCATCGAACGAACCCTTGAGCGCCGCCTGAGGAGCCACCATGACGACCTGGATTCCCATCTGCACCGTCCAAGAGATTCCCGTGCTGGGCGCGCGCCGCGTCAGCCGGGCCAAGGGCCCCGATGTGGCGCTGTTCCGCACCTCGGGCGACCAGATCCATGCCCTGCTGGACCGCTGCCCGCATCGTGCCGGACCGCTGAGTCAGGGCATCGTGTTCGGCGCGGCCGTGGCCTGCCCGCTGCACAACTGGACCATCGCACTCGATACCGGCTGCGCCCGTGAGCCCGACGAGGGGCGGACACCGGTCTTCCGGGTCAAGGTGGAGGCGGGGCAGGTCTGGCTGGACGGCGACGAGCTGGCCACCGTCGCCGTGGACCTGCTGCCGGTCCAGGCGGGGCCCTGCACCCGCGTGAACTGCTGAGCGCCACCCCATGGACCGCACCACCCGTTCGACCTGCCCCTACTGCGGCGTCGGCTGCGGCGTGCTGATCGACACCACTGACACGGCTGAGGGCCCGCAGATCACCGGCGTGCGGGGCGACCCCGACCATCCCGCCAACGCCGGACGGCTCTGCACCAAAGGCGCAACGCTGCACCTCACGGCCACCCCGATGGTGCGTCAGCAGCAGCGGCAACTGCAGCCGGCGTGGCGGCCCGCGCGTGGTGCAGCGCTGCAAGCGATCACCTGGGACGCGGTCGAGCAGCAGTTGGCCGAACGCCTGCTGGCGGTGCGGGCGGAGCACGGCCCCGATGCCATCGGCTTCTACATCTCGGGGCAGCTGCTGACCGAGGACTATCACGCCTTCAACAAGCTGGCCCGCGGGCTGGTCGGCACCAACCACATCGACAGCAACTCGCGGCTGTGCATGAGTGCGGCGGTCGTGGGCTACAAGCAGACGCTGGGCGCCGATGCGCCGCCGACCTGTTATGAAGACCTGAACCTGGCGAGCTGCCTGTTCCTGGCGGGCACCAACACTGCCTGGGCGCATCCGGTGCTGTTCCGCCGCATCGAAGCGGCACGGGCCGCGCGCCCCGACCTGAAGATCATCGTGGTGGATCCGCGCCGCACCGAGACGGCGGAGTTTGCCGACCTGCATCTGCCGCTGCGCCCTGGCACCGACGTCGCGCTGTTCCAGGGGATGCTGCATGCCTGCATCTGGGAAGACTGGGTCGACCGGGCCTTCATCGAGCAGCACACCGAAGGCTTTGAAGCGCTGAAGGCGCTGGTGCGCACGATGACGCCCGGGGAGGCGGCGCGCTTGACCGGTCTGAAGGAAGCGCAGGTGATGCAGGCGGCCCAGTGGTTTGCGCAGTCGCCAGCGAGCCTGTCGCTTTATTGCATGGGTCTGAACCAGAGCAGCAGCGGCACGGCGAAGAACACGGCCCTGATTCATCTGCATCTGGCGACGGGGCAGATCGGCCGACCGGGCGCCGGGCCGTTCTCGCTGACCGGTCAGCCCAACGCCATGGGCGGCCGCGAAACCGGCGGCATGGCGACGCTGCTGCCGGGACATCGTGACCCGATGCGTGCGCAGGACCGGGAGGAGATCGCCGCCTTGTGGGGCTGCGATCCGTTGCCCGATCGCCCCGGGCGGACGGCGGTCGAGATGTTCGAGGCCGCCGCGCGCGGCGAGATCAAGGCGCTGTGGATTGCCTGCACCAATCCCGCCCAGTCCCTGCCAGATCAGGCGCTGGTGCGCGCGGCGCTCTCCCGTTGTGAGCTGGTGATCCTGCAGGAGGCGTTCGTCGGGACGGCAACGGCGGACTTTGCGGACGTCCTCCTGCCGGCGGCCACCTGGGCAGAAAAGGACGGCACGGTCACCAACAGCGAACGGCGCATCAGCCGGGTGCGGGCGGCGCTGGCACCGGCGGGTGAGTCAAAGCCCGATTGGCAGATCGTGCGGGATGTGGCCGTTCGCATGGAAGCGGTGCTGCGGCCGGATGCCGCCAGCCTGTTTGCCTGGGAGCGACCGCAGCAGCTCTGGGACGAGCATCGCGCGGCCACCCGCGGGCGCGATCTGGACATCACCGGGCTGAGTTATGAGCAGCTGGAAGCGGCGCCGCAGCAATGGCCGTTTCCTGAGGGCGCCCAGCAGGGGCGTGCGCGTCTTTATGAGGACCGGCGCTTCGCGCATGCCGATGGCCGCGCGCGCTTTGTGGCGCGACCGTTTGTGCCGCCCGCGGAGCGGCAGGATGCGAGTTATCCACTGGCGCTCAGCACCGGGCGCCTGCGGGACCAGTGGCATGGCATGAGCCGCAGCGGCACCGTCCCACGACTTTTCGCCCATGCGCCATCGCCCGCCTTGCATCTGCATCCCACGGACATTGCGCGGCGACGCTTGCAGGAAGGCGCGCTGGTGCGGGTCGCTTCCCGGCGCGGCGCCATGGTGGTGCCCCTGCGCGCGGACGACGCCCTGTCGCCACAGTCCGCATGGCTGCCGATGCATTGGGGCAGTGAATTCGTCGGCGGGCAAGGGCAGCTGGGTGTGAATGCGGTGACGCAGCCGGTGTTCTGCCCGGATGCGCGACAGCCGGAGCTGAAGTTTGCGGCAGTGTCGGTGACCGCGGTGGACCTGCGCTGGCGATTGATGGGAGCCGCGTGGGTTCCTGCGGGCGAGGGGGCGGCGCTGCGCAGCCAGTTGCGCGCGTTGATGGGTGAGGCCGCCTATGCGAGCTGCCTGCCGGCGCCTGCTGCGCTCAGCACCGGCGAGCCGGCGATGGCTGACAACCACGTCCATCGACCGGTCTCGCCCTCCGGACCCATGGAGGGCTGGTCCATCGAGATGGCGTTTGCCGAGCGCCCCTCGGACGCTGTCGTGCAGGCATTGGCCAGCGCCTTGGGTCTGACCGGCATCGGCGTGCTGCGGTATGCCGACAGCCGACGCGGACGCAGCCGGCTGCTGCGGCTTTCGGGCGAGGGCGCGCAGGCGACGCTGCAAGCGGTGCTGCGGGTCGGCGAAGGTCAGGAGGCGCAGTGGCTGGATGCCTTGTGGCGGGACCGCACGCCGGTGGCGCCGTTCAGCCGCCGCCTGCTGGCACCAGATGCCGAAGTCAGCACCGCCTCGCTCAGTCCCCAGGTCTGCAACTGCTTCAACGTGCGCGAAGACGACATCAAGGCTTGCCTCTCCCGCCAGACTGCCGCAGCGCCCGCGGAGCGGCTGGCCCATCTGCAGGCCACGCTGCGCTGCGGGACCTCCTGCGGCTCCTGTCTGCCGACGCTGCGCCGCTGGGCGCACACCATCGAGGAGATCACATGAACACGGGGTCTGGATCGAATGAAAACAGCCTGCGGATGAAGGCCGGGTCCGTCTTTCTGGTGGGCGCCGGTCCGGGGGACCCGGAACTGCTGACACTCAAGGCGCATCGCATCCTGCAGGAGGCGGACGTGGTGCTGAGCGATGACTTGGTGGATGCCCGCGTGCTGGCGACCTTGCCCTCGCAGACGCGGGTATTGAAAGTGGGCAAACGCGGCGGATGCGTGTCCACCGAACAGCGCTTCATCCACGAGCTGATGATTCGCGAGGCCCGGTCGGGTGCGCGGGTCGTGCGACTCAAAGGGGGCGATCCCTTTGTGTTCGGTCGCGGCGGTGAGGAGGTGGACGCCCTGAGGGAGGCGGGTGTTGCGGTCGAGGTGATCAGCGGATTGTCCGCCGGCATCGCCGCCCCTGCGGCGGTGGGGGTGCCGGTCACGGATCGGCGATGCACACCCGGCGTGGCCTTCGTGACTGGCCATAACGGGGAGCACGGTCAGCAGCCGGATTGGGCGGCCCTTGCGCGCAGCGGTTTGACGCTGGTGGTCTACATGGGACTGGCGCGGGCGGCGACCATCTGCCAGGCGCTTCGTGAAGGCGGGCTGGACGGCCAGACACCCGCGGTGGTTGTCAGCGCGGCACACACGCCGCGGCAGCGCGAATGCTTCACGACGCTGGCGGCACTCCCGGATGCGATCGAGCAGCATCGAATGCCGAGTCCGGGTTTGCTGGTGATCGGCTCAGTGGTGGCGCTGTCCGAGGGATGGAGATCCTGCATGGATGCTCAGTCGCTGCAGGCAATGCAGGCGATTCAGGGGATGAAGGCGCTCCAGGCGTGGGAACCCGCGGCTTGATGCCGATGGCATGGCGATGGCACCTTCCTCCATTGTGCAGCCCGAGCCTGGGCCGGCGTCTCAAGTGTTTCGTTGCTGCCGCTCCCACTGACGAAGAATGACCGTCAGGATCAAGCCCGCCAACAGGACGGCTGCCGTGATCCACAAGGCGCCGCGATAAGTCCCGGTGGCTTGGGCCATCGCACCGGCCAGTGCAGGGGCGGAGACTTGCGCAGCGCCGTAGCTCAGCGTGAGTCGCGCCATGGCCTTGCCCGGGTTGCCCGGTGACCGTCGCCCGACCAGGGCGAGCGTGAGACTCACCAGCCCGATGAAGGTGGCGCCATACAGCAGTGCGCCGCTCAGCGCCGCAGCCAGACCGTCCGACAGGGCCGGAAGCACGACCGACAGCGTCTGCAGCGCAAAGGCGGCGATCAGGGCTTCCAGGTCGCCGAAGCGGCGTGCAATCCGGTCCCACAGAAACACGGCCGGCGTCGCTGCCACGCCCACGAGCAGCCAGGCCCAGGGGCCCTGGCCATGCAGCAGCGGCTGGCGCTCCACGATAGCGACGGTGAAGGTGGCATGGATCACAAAGCCCCAGCCGGCACAGAAATACGCTGCCAGCATCAGACGCATCCAGGTGGCGCTGGGCGCACCCGCCGGCACCTGCGCAGCGGGAGCGGCCGAAGGCGGCATCGGCGGGCGCCACTGCCAGGCGACGGCCAGCAGCAGGGCGCCGATACCGACGAAGCCCCACCAATGTCCAGCCCAGTCCCATTGCAGCGCATCCATGCCCATGGCGCCGATTGCGGACAAAACGATGCCCAGGCCCAGGCCCATGAAATGAACGCCCAGCTCGGGGCGTCGGCCGGCGCGAATCAGAAAACCCAGCACCAGCCCGGACCCCAGCAACATGCCGGCTGCGCCTGCCAGCCCACCCAGGTAGCGGGACAGGGCCCAGATCGGGACGGAGGGCGTCAGCGGCATCAGCGCGGTAGACAGCAGGCCCATCACCAGTCCGGCGAGATAAAGGCGATACCGCCACTGGGGGGCTTCGATCAGAGAGGCGATCAACGCGCCGCTCATGTAGCCGGCGTAATTGATGGCAGCCAGGCCGCCTCCGAGTGCGTCGCCCACGCCTGCCTGCGCATGCATCAGCGGCAGCAGGGGGGTGTAGGCGAAGCGGGCAATGCCGACGGTGAGCATCAGCGCGGTGATGCCACCGACGGACACCTGCCAGGGGCGAAGGGATGCAGCAGTCATCAAGGCGGGAGCAGCGCGGGCCGGATGTGTTGCCGCTGGTGCAGGACACGAAGCATCATCAGGGGCGCTGGGCAGTCCGTGTAGAACAGATGCGCAGGGTAACGCGACAGGGGCCAGCTGCGTATGCCGGGAATGCCCAGGGCCTGCGACCAGCGCGGGAATCCCATCCCAGGTATGAAAGCGAGCCGATCCATCGCTTCACGCAGATGTTGAACGAAACGTCGGGCCGTCCGTTGTCCGACATGCGTGAGGTAGTCAATCAAGGTCGCTCGTGGCAGTCGTGGGCAGACAGAACGCAACAAGCCTTTAGCGTCGCCCCGTCCTGAAATGCGCCACCAGCGCCGTCAGCTTCCGCGCCTGCTCATTCACGGACTCCGCGGACGCTGCAGATTGCTCCACCAGCGCCGCGTTCTGCTGCGTCATTTGATCCAGCTGGGCCACCGCGCCGTTCACGCTGCTGATGCCCTGGCTCTGTTCCACCGTGCTGGCGCTGATCTCGCTGATGATGTCGGACACGCGCTGCACGCTGGCCACGATCTCCTGCATCGTCTCGCCGGCTTCCCGCACCAGCTGCGACCCGGCCTCCACCTTGGAGACGCTGTCGCCGATGAGCGCCTTGATCTCCCGCGCTGCGCCAGCACTGCGCTGCGCCAAGGCGCGCACTTCACTCGCCACCACCGCAAATCCGCGCCCCTGCTCGCCCGCGCGCGCGGCTTCCACCGCCGCATTCAACGCCAGGATGTTGGTCTGGAAGGCGATGCTGTCGATGACGCCGATGATGTCGTTGATCTTCTTGGCACTGGCATCGATGGCGCCCATCGTGCCCACCACCTGCCCGACCACCGCGCCACCGCGCTGCGCCACTTCCGCTGCGCTGCCCGCCAGCTGATTGGCGGTGCGGGCGCTGTCTGCGCTCTGCTGCACGGTGCCGGTGAGCTGCGCCAGCGACGACGCGGCCTGCTGCAGGTTGGAGGCCGTCTGCTCGGTGCGGTGGCTCAGGTCGGTATTGCCGCTGGCAATCTCCGCGCTGGCGGTCTGCATCGCTTCCACACTGCTGCGGAACCCCATCATCATCGTGCGCAGTGAAGCCGTCATCTGCGCCAGCGCCTGTTGCACTTCGCCGATCTCATCGCTGCGCACCGCCTGCTCATGATCGGACAGGTCGCCGTCGCCGATCCGCCCCGCCTGCACCACCAGCTGCTTCAACGGCGTGGAGATGGTGCGCACGAAATAGGCGGTGGCCACCGCCAACAGCAACACGATGACACTCATCACCGCCGCCACGCCCCAGACGGTGCGCATCCGCTCGGCACCCGCCGCCTCCCGCAGGGCAGTCGCTTTGGTCTGCTGGAGCTTGATGAAGGCCTGCTGCGCGTCCAGATATTGCTCGATCGCCGGGACCACCTTCTGCTGCAGCGCGGCGTGCGAGGCGTCCACCTGCCCGTCCGCCTTGAGCTTCATCGCTTCATTGCGTGCGGCGATGTAGGCCTTGCGCCGCTCCGCGACGGTGGCCATGGCGGCTTTGTCGGCGTCGTCGTCCGCCAGCGCCTCCAGCTGTTTCTGCACCTCCGAGATGGTGTCCGTGGTGCGTGCAATGTCGGCCTTCAGCGCATCGGTCACCGCCATGTCGTTGGCGGCCAACCCGCCCTGCACCCGGCTGGCATTGGCCTCGGTCAAGCCCCGCCAGCGCAGCGCCAGCTCAAACCGTTGCTGCTGCTTCGCCTGTGTGACCTGCGACACCGCCAGCAGCGCCTGGGTACGCATGGCGGCCCCGGCAGACATCAGCACCGTCATCACCGCCATCACGATGACCGGCATCCACAAACGCGTCGCAATGGAAAACTTCATCGTCAGCCCTCCTGCCCTCGTATGGTGCACCAAACACCAGAAAATGAAGAGTCACCTCTCCAACCCCAGTCTCTTCGAAGCGCCTGTGCACCGTCTTGAGGACAAACGCTGCTAACCTGCCGGCTGTCGCAGCGTCGCGTGAACTTATGAGCTTTTTGGCCATCGACATCGGTAACACCCGCCTCAAGTGGGCGCTGTATGCCGGGCCGCAACCAGGCAGCCCCATGCTGGCGCATGGGGCCCAATTCCTGGAAAACATCGAGAAACTGGCCGAGCATGACTGGGCCGACCTGCCCACGCCCGGCAGCCTGCTGGGCTGCAACGTGGCGGGAGACGGCATGCGCCATCGGGTGGAGGAACAGCTCGAGGAGCTGTGGGACCTGGAGCCCCGCTGGGTGGCGTCTTCCTCCCAGGCGGGTGGCGTGACCAACGGCTACGACCATCCCACCCGGCTCGGGACTGACCGCTTCGTGGCAATGATCGGCGCCCGGCACCACGTGCTGACCCGCAGCCAGGGCCGTGCGCCGCAACCCGCGCTGGTGGTGATGGTGGGCACGGCGGTGACGGTGGATGCGCTGGACGCCGAAGGCCGTTTCCTGGGCGGCCTGATCCTGCCGGGGCACGGCATCATGCTGCGGGCGCTGGAAGGCGGCACGGCCGGCCTGCGGGTGCCCACCGGCGAGGTGCGCGAATTCCCGACCAACACCTCCGACGCGCTGACCAGCGGCGGCAACTACGCCATCACCGGCGCCATCGAGCGGATGCATCGCCACATGGTGCGGCGCTGCGGCCAGGTGCCGCTGACGCTGATGACCGGCGGTGCGGGCTGGAAGGTGTCCCCGTCGCTGGACATTCCGCATGAGCTGATGGAGTCGCTCATCTTCGACGGACTGCTCGCGCTGCAGTCCCATCGGCTGGCGCTCTAAGCGGCCTTCAGCCCCAGGTTTCCTTCAACACCGTCCGGAACAGCTCCGACAGCAACGGCTCCACTTCCGGTCGCTGCTGCGGATCCGGCCGGATGTGTTCCAGCCGCTGCAGTTCCTGCTCGATGAAGCGCTGGATGACCGGCACCTGCGGTGACAGCCCCAGCTCGGGCGTCACCGTCTTGAGGGCGACAAGATCGTGAATCGCGGGCGCGAGGCCCGGCACCTTGTCCGTCACCTCCAGCAGGCGCTGGAACTCGATCGGCGCCGGACGCTGATACCGCTCCAGCCAACGGACCGACAGCAAGGGCCGCAGCACATAGAAGTACTTCTTCAGCGGCACCTGCTCCGTCTGCAGATAACCGCGGAAGTTGGTCTGCGCCATGCTGCGGTAGTGGTAGATGCCGCGCTCGACCGAATAGACGGTAGGCAACAGCGCCAGCGCCCGCCGATGGAAGCTGCCGTTCTTCTCGTAGACGATGGGCGACTGCACCCACTCGACAAAACCGGGGTTGGACTTCCAGAACAGCCGCAGCGCCTTGCGCAGGTCCCAGCCGTTGATGTCCATGTCATCGACGATCGGATATTCGATGACATCCCGCTGCTCCTCCAGCCCGACGGAGAGGTAGCGCTCCGGGCGGTTCACATAGATGAAGCGGGCGTCGTAGTCGCTGTTGGGCGATGCAAAGCCCCACGCGCGGCTGCCCGATTCCACCGCCAGCAGGACCTTGGCGTCGTGTTCAATTTCGGCGCGCCGCAGGCGGACCAGGACTTCTCGTCGGGCGGATTCTTCGATCATGAGGCTTCAAACGTGCGAGGGGGCAGGGCGGTTGTCCGTGCTGTGCGCAACGGAGACGCCGAATGCACTGGCGGCGCACTTTAGGGATTTCCGAAGTCACGCCAATAGAAAAAACGCCAGGGGATCGCCCTGGCGTCTTGTTTTCACGACGGATGGTGGGAAGTCCCGACTGGCGTCCCCCGATCCCGCGCGTCAGAGGATGAAGCGGCTCAGATCTTCGTTCTGGGCCAGGGCGCCCAGCTTGCTGTCCACCGCGCTGCCGTCCAGGGTGATCGTCTGGCCGGCATGCTTGTGGGCGTCAAAGCTGATGTCGTCCAGCAGGCGCTCCAGCACGGTGGACAGGCGTCTGGCGCCGATGTTCTCGGTGCGTTCGTTCACCTCGAAAGCGATCTGCGCCAGGCGGCGGATGCCGTCATTGCTCAGCTCCAGCGTCAGCCCCTCGGTCGCCAGCAGGGCCTGATACTGCTTCACCAGGCTGGCGTGGGTGCTGGACAGAATTGCCTCGAAATCGTCCACCGACAGCGATTTGAGCTCCACCCGGATCGGGAAGCGGCCCTGCAATTCGGGGATCAGGTCGCTGGGCTTGCTCAGGTGGAAGGCGCCGGAGGCAATGAAGAGGATGTGGTCCGTCTTCACCATGCCGTACTTGGTGTTCACTGTCGTGCCTTCCACCAGCGGCAGCAGGTCGCGCTGCACGCCCTGACGGGAGACATCCGCACCGCCGTGTTCGGCGCGGCTGGCGACCTTGTCGATCTCGTCGATGAACACGATGCCGTTGTCCTGCGCATGCGCGAGGGCCGTGGTCTTGATCTCGTCCTCATTGACCAGCTTGGCGGCTTCTTCTTCCACCAACAGCTTCATGGCTTCGCCGATGCGCACCTTGCGCGTCTTGCGACGGCCCTGGCCCATCTGCGAGAACAGGCCCTTGAGCTGCTCGGTCATCTCTTCCATGCCCTGCGGACCCATGATCTCCATGGTGGGCTTGGCTTCGGCCAGCTCGATCTCGATTTCCTTGTCGTCCATCGAGCCTTCCCGCAGGCGCTTGCGCATGACCTGGCGCGCGGTGCCTTCACCGGCGCCGGTGGTGCTGCCGCTGTCGCTGGGGGTGAAGCCGGTCGTGCGCGGCTGGGGCACCAGCACGTCCAGGATGCGGTCCTCGGCGGCGTCTTCCGCGCGGGTGCGCTGCAGGCGCATCTGGCGCTCGCGCTCCTGCTTGACGGCGATGTCGACCAGGTCGCGGATGATGCTGTCCACGTCCTTGCCCACATAGCCCACTTCGGTGAACTTGGTGGCTTCCACCTTGATGAAGGGCGCATCAGCCAGCTTCGCCAGGCGCCGGGCAATCTCGGTCTTGCCGACACCGGTGGGGCCGATCATCAGGATGTTCTTGGGCGTGATTTCGCCGCGGAGCTTGTCGTCCACCTGCTGACGGCGCCAGCGGTTGCGCAGGGCGATGGCGACGGCGCGTTTGGCATCAGCCTGGCCGACGATGTGGCGGTCCAGTTCCGAGACGATTTCCTGAGGCGTCATGCTAGAGCTCATTCCAGTACTTCCAGCGTGTGGTTGCCATTGGTGTAGATGCAGATTTCGCCCGCAATGACCAGCGACTGTTTGACGATGTCAGCGGCACTGAGTTCGCTGTGATTGAGCAGGGCCTTGGCGGCGGCCTGGGCATAGGCGCCCCCGGAGCCGATGGCCACGATGCCCTGTTCCGGCTCCAGCACGTCGCCGTTGCCGGTGATGATCAATGAGGCGGTGCGGTCCGCCACGGCCAGCATGGCCTCCAGACGACGCAGCACCCGGTCGGTGCGCCAGTCGCGGGTCAGTTCCACAGCGGCCTTGGTCAGGTTGCCTTGGTACTTCTCCAGCTTGGCCTCGAAGCGCTCAAACAGAGTGAAAGCGTCGGCAGTCGCTCCCGCAAATCCAGCAAGGACTTGACCTTGGTAAAGCTTGCGCACCTTGCGGGCGGTGGACTTGACGACGATGGTGCCCAGGGTGACCTGGCCGTCACCGCCGATGGCGACCTGATTGCCGCGACGGACACTGACGATGGTGGTGCCGTGATACGGCGGCAAAGGGGAAGAGTCTTGTGACATGGCAGAGCCGGGCAAGCAGCCTTGGAAACAGCCTTGGAAACGCCAAGTGTGGGGCTGATGCCGGAATCACAAGAGGGGAAGGGGAGTTGCCGAAGGGGATTTGGCAGCCGTTGTGCGCCCTGCACGCGGCCACTTCGGTGCAGCCGATGCCTGACCCCATGAAAAACGGTCTCCGAGGAGATCCTGGGAGACCGTTTCGGCCGTTCTGACCGTTTCAGCAGCTCTGGCTGCTCAGTGCGCGCCCGCGCTCAAACGTGCCGCACCTTGACCCGGGCGTGTTCGTTGATGCCCATGGCGCCAAAGAACAGCGCCACCAGACGATGGGCATCGGTGAACTGCACCGCGCGGTTCTCGCTGCGACGGGCCAGCACCCAGTTCAGCAGGTCACCAGCGGCCATGAAGTCCAGGCGGATCAGCTTGGGGCAGGCGATGTTGACCAGCGAGGCCGGGCCCAGCTGATCGGTCATCAGCTTGAGGGTTTCGCTGATGTCGCCGCTGAGTTGCCCCGACAGCTCCATCTGGGCCGCCGTGCTGAGGGCGTCGGTGATGGTGGATTCGAGGAAGCTGATGCCGGTGTCCATGGCCGGCTGCACCGACGACTGCGGCGAGGCGGTCGAGAGGCTGTTGCCGCTGACCCGCACATGCGCTTCGGCTTTCTCCCACGAGGGCGGGGAGACTTCGTAGGTGACGCAGTAGTCGATGGCGACTTCGTCGAACTGGTCCGGACGGTTGGCCAGCCGCAGGGCTTCCAGGCGCAGCATCCAGTAGACCGGGTCGGCATCCCGGGCGCCGACCGGCGCCTGGTCCTTCAGCACCTGGAAGAAGTGGTCTCCGGCCAGCCAGCGCAGGTCCAGGGCCTGCGGGGCCCAGGCGCGGAAGACTTCCCGCAGCCGGGCGCAGGCTTCCGGATCGATCTGGCGCAGGTTCTGGAAGTCCAGCACCCAGGGCAGGGGCAGGTTTTCGCAGCGGCTGCGCATCTGCAGCACGCCGTCCACATCCAGGTATTCCGGGCAGGACCAGGCCACGGTGTTGCTGTGGCCGCGAGGTGCGCGCTCCTGCTGCACGGCTTCCGCCACGAGCTTGGGCAGCGAGAACCATTGCGGCGAGGACAGGCCGAACTGCTGGGCGTAGTCGTTGGCCAGGTGTTCGAACTTGGCCTGCTGGCCGGTGGCCCGGTACAGGTCGAACAGCACCAGCCAGGTGTCTGCATGGGTGTGCCGGCTGCCGCTTTCGCGGGTCAGGTCGGACAGGCTGCGTTCGCAGTGCTCGTAGTCGCCGTTGGCGAAGGCGATCACGGCTTCGTCCAGTTCGGCGTCGTGCACGACTTCGTTGACTTCCACGTCGCTCGGATCGGCCACATGGAAGTTCAGGGTCGGGATGGCGGCCTTGAGCTCGGGAATGGGCGCGGCGGCACCCGCACTCTGCGGGGACAGGCCGGAGCCCATGTTGGCCGAGGCCGGTGCCGGGGAGAGGTCCAGCCGCTCCACCGTCGTCGGCGAGGGTGCGAAGGCGGGGCTTCGCGCGCCGATGCCGTCCGCCGGCTGCGTGGCATTGAAATTGACCGGGCGGGTGCTGGTTTCGAAGAAGGCCGGCGGATGCTGGCCCTGCACCTGCGTGGGGGCGAAGCTCTCGCCCACCATCTGCTGCTCGATCTGGTCGATCTTGGACTTGATGCTGGTCTGGCTGCCGTTGATCTCGCTGATGCGGCCCAGTTCGTCGATGCCGGAGGTGGCGTGGCCCCCCAGGGCCGCCAGCTGCTCCGGGGTCAGGCCTTCGCGCCGGATGCGACGGAGCATGTCCAGCTCGCGCTTGCGGACGAAGTCGTTGCGCCGCTTGCGCTCGACCATGGCCCGCAGTTCCGCCTTGGCCGCGTCGGCTTCCGGATCATCCTGGCGCGAATTGATTTCCGCCCAGTCCGTCGTCGGGTTGGCAACGAAACGGGCCACCTTGCGGAAGAAGCTCTCGCCGTCTTTGGTGGTGGGATCGGTCATGCTTGGTGGCGTCTCTCTGGGCAGTCTCGGAAATCGGTGCCGATCAGCAGTCGGTCAGCAGTCAGTCAGCAGACGGGGCTCGGGACTCAATCCCCGAACATCTTCTGCTTCAGCTCCCGGCGTTGCTGGGCTTCCAGCGACAGGGTAGCGGTCGGACGGGCGATCAGACGGCCCAGGCCGATCGGTTCGCCAGTTTCGTCACAGTATCCGTATTCTCCGCTGTCCAGACGGGTCAGGGATTGCATGATCTTCTTGAGCAGCTTGCGCTCGCGGTCGCGGGTGCGCAGTTCCAGGGCGTGCTCTTCCTCGATGGTGGCCCGGTCGGCCGGATCGGGGACGATGGAGGTGTCTTCCCGCAGGTGCTCGGTGGTTTCACCGGCGTTGGAGAGGATGTCTTCCTTGAGCTGGGTCAGCTTGGCGCGGAAGAACTCCACCTGCTTGTCGTTCATGTATTCGCTGTCCGGCATGGCCAGCACTTCAGCGTCAGTCAGTTCAGCACCGGGCTTGGATTTCCAGGCATTGGCGAGTTTGGGGTCGGCTTTCACGGCGGTGCGGGGGTTCTGAGTCAAGGTTGAAGAGGCGGTCGCGCGCGGGACGGGGGCGTCCAGCGTGGCGACCGAACTGTCAGGAGCTTCCGCTTCAGGAGCGTCAGCGGCACTGGCGGCCTGGGCCGCCACAGGCTTGGCAACCTTGGCGCCTGCCTTCGGTGCAGTGGTCTTGGAGGCCGGGGTCTTGCTCACGTTCACTCTCCTAGCGGCTCGTTAGATCTGCTCGACACGATCCGCCAGGGCGGACGAGCCAGTCCGGTCTTGGGCGCGGCGATTGTAGCCACGTCCTGTAGCTACATGCGTCGCGCCGGGCTGACCCGGCAGTGTGGCACTAAGCCAGACAGCCTTCCAGCCCCTGAAGCAGGATGTCTTTCGGCAAATCAATACCAATGAACACCAGTTTGCTGATGCGGGCTTCGTCGGGGGACCACTTCGGGCCCAGGTCGGAGCCCATCAGCTGGTGCACGCCCTGGAAAATCACCTTCTTGTCGGTGCCCTTCATGTTCAGGACGCCCTTGTATCGCAGCATCTTCGGTCCGTAGACCTGCACGATGGCGCCCAGGAAGTCTTCCAGCTTGGCCGGGTTGAAGGGCCGGTCCGAGCGGAAGACAAACGACTTCACATCATCGTCATGGTGATGATGGTGGGGGTGGTTGCAGGCCTCGCCGGGGGCGTGGTCGTGGCCGGCGTGATCATCGTGGTCATGACCGTGGTGGGCATGGTCGTGCGCATGATCGTGGTCGTGACCATGGTCATGCTCGTCCACGCTCAGGAATTCGGGGTCGATTTCCAGCTTGGCGTTCAGATTGAAGCCGCGCAGGTCGAAGACCTCGGAAATGGGGACTTCACCGAAGTGCACCCGGCGCTGGGGCGCACGCGGATTCATGTGCTTGAGGCGGTGGGTCAGCGCATCGACGGCGGCGGCGTCCACCAGGTCGGTCTTGCTCAGAAAGATCTGGTCGGCAAAACCGACCTGACGGCGGGCTTCCTGACGGGTGTCGAGCTGCTCGCCGGCATGCTTGGCGTCCACCAGCGTCAGGATGGAGTCCAGCAGGAAGGTCTCGGCGATCTCGTCGTCCATGAAGAAGGTCTGGGCCACCGGGCCGGGGTCGGCCAGGCCGGTGGTCTCGATGACCACCCGCTCGAAGTCCAGCTCGCCGGTGCGGCGGCGCCGGGCCAGGTCGGTCAGGGTGGTGCGCAGGTCTTCGCGGATCGTGCAGCAGACGCAGCCGTTGCTCAGCTGGATGATCTGCTCCTGGGTGTCACTCACCAGGATGTCGTTGTCGATGTTTTCTTCGCCGAATTCGTTTTCGATCACGGCGATCTTCTGGCCATGGGCTTCGGTCAGGACACGCTTGAGCAGCGTCGTCTTGCCCGAGCCCAGGAAGCCGGTGAGGATCGTGGCGGGGATCAGGCCCGGTCCGCTCGCGGAGCCGTTCGCGGTGGCCGCGGTGTCATTCGATGCTGCTGTTGACATGGTGTACAACCGAAATTAGGAAGCTTGGGCCCAGCAAATGGGGGCGAAAGACTGTGGTTCAAGCGAATGTCAATGTCAATGGGTTATTCTGACGCCTCCTCCACCACGGCACACACTGCAGTGTCTGAACCTCAGCCTAGTCGGCCCGCCAAACATGGCGGGCGTGGCAACGACCATCGCGGTCTGCTGGACCGCGTCCTTGAATTCCTCCATCCAGGTCCGGACTCCACCCGCGAGTTGATGGAAACCCTGGCGGAGGCCGAAGAGCGTGAGCTCATCGCCCCCGAATCCCGGCAGATGCTGGAAGGCGTGCTGCGCATGGCCGAGCTCAGCGCCGGTGATGTGATGGTGGCCGCCCCCCGCATGGACTTGCTGGACATCCACGCCAGTGTGGACGACCTGCTGGGTGCGGTGATCGACACCGGCCACTCCCGCTTCCCCGTGTATGACGGTCAGCGGGACAACATCATCGGCATCCTGCTCGCCAAGGATCTGCTCAAGCTCCAGCGCGCGCCTGAGCTGAACCTGCGTGCGTTGCTGCGCCCGGCAGTTTTCGTGCCTGAGAGCAAGGGCCTGAACGAATTGCTGCGGGATTTCCGCTCCAACCGCAACCATCTGGCCATCGTCATCGATGAGTTCGGCAACACCGCCGGGCTCATCACCATTGAAGACGTGCTGGAGGAGATCGTGGGCGAGATCGAAGACGAATTCGACGTCGGTCACAGCGATGCCGGCATCTACACGCTGGCGGACGGCAGCTTCCGCGTGGCCGGCGACGCCACCATCCAGGCGGTCAATGAAGCCTTCGGTCTGGCGCTGTCGCACCAGGACTTCGACACCATCGGCGGTCTGGTCGCCCACGAGCACGGCCGGGTGCCGCGCCGGGGTGAATCGGTGGACCTGGCCGGGCTGCGCTTTGCGGTGATGATCAACCGCGGCGGCGCGGTGCGCTGGTTCAAGGTGGTCCGCGCGCCCGCGACCGAAGCGGACGACAGCAGCGGCTGATGCGGACAGCGGGTTCCCCACTCGGGCAGGGCGGTCTGCCCGTACCGGCGCGCCTGTCCGCGCTGCGACATCCGCTGCTCGCCCTGGTGGCGGGCGTGCTGCATACCGGCGCCTTCGCGCCCAGCCCCGCCTGGTGGCTGCAGCCGCTGGCGCTCGCCTGGCTGTTCTGGGCCGCGCTGGCGGTGCGGCCCCGGCGTGCGGCCGGCCTTGGCGCGCTGTTCGGCATCGGCTGGCTGGCGTCGGGACTTTGGTGGCTCTACATCAGCATGCACGATTTCGGCCATCTGCCGGCCGTCGTGTCGGGGCTGGCGGTGCTGCTGCTGGCGGCGTTTTTATCCCTCTATTACGCCCTGGCGCTGGGGCTGGCTGCGCGGCTGCAAGGCCCCGGGTGGATCCGGGCGCTGGGCGCTGCCAGCTTGTGGCTGGCCGCCGAACTGGGCCGGGCGACGTTATTCACCGGCTTCCCCTGGATCGCCAGCGGCTACGCCCATACGCAGGGTCCGCTGGCCGCATTTGCGCCGTGGATCGGCGTCTACGGCATTGCCGCCCTGAGTGCCGCGCTGGCCGCCGCACTGGCGCTGGGCGCCTGGCGGCTGCTGGGCGGCCTTGTGGTGCTGGTGGTGCTGGGTCAGGCGCTGCCACGAGCGTTCACCCAGCCGGCGGGGGACCTGGCGGTGTCGCTGGTGCAGCCCAGCATTCCGCAGGACCAGAAGTTCGACAAGGCCCGTTTTGACGACAACCTCAACCAGCTGGCCAGCCTGGTGGAGTCGGCCCGCGGCCAGCTGGTGATCACACCCGAATCGGTGCTGCCCGTCCCGCTGGCCTGGCTGGACCCGGTGCAGGTGGAGCGTCTGCAGCGGGCGTCGCAGCAGCGGCCGGTGCTGCTGGGCACCTTCCTGGGCAACGAGCAGGAAGGGTTTGTCAACTCCCTCATTGCCCTGGGTGCGCCGCAACCGTATGACTACGGCAAACGGCACCTGCTGCCCTTTGGGGAGTTCATCCCGCCGGGCTTCCACTGGTTCGTCCGCGCCATGCGCATCCCCATGGATGACCAGGCGCACGGCACCCATCAACGGGCCTGGGCGTTCGGCGGCCAGCGGCTGCGGCCGCTGATCTGCTATGAGGATCTGTTCGGCGAGGACGTGGTGGCCAGCGCGCTGGATCAGGGCGAGGCTTCGGCCACCGTCTTTGTCAACGCCAGCAACCTGGCCTGGTTCGGGCCGCGCATGGTGCAGGACCAGCATCTGCAGTTCTCCCGGATGCGGGCGCTGGAGTTCCAGCGGCCGGTGGTGCGGGCCACCAACACCGGCGCCACCGCGCTGGTCGATCATGAAGGGCAGGTCCGCGCCCGGCTGCCGGCCGAGCAGGCCGGCGTGCTGGAGGTGACGGTGCAGGGCCGGCGCGGCGAGACGCCGTATGCCCGCTGGCTGGCGGCAGCCGGGCTATGGCCGCTGTGGCTGGTGGCGGGGCTTGGGCTTGTCGCCGGGCTGTTCCCGGGGGTGTTCCCGGGCGCAATCCTGGGGCACAGACGCCACCGGACCCGGCCAGAACTTCCCTAGAATGGGCGTTTTCTCCAATATGCCCCGTCGTCCAGGGGTCGATGCTCCATGCTGACTTTCCAGCAAATGATTCTTCGCCTGCAGGAATACTGGTCCAAGCAGGGCTGCGCCCTGCTGCAACCCTACGACATGGAAGTCGGCGCGGGGACCAGCCACACCGCCACGTTCCTGCGCGCGCTCGGTCCGGAGCCCTGGAAGGCCGCCTATGTGCAGCCCAGCCGCCGTCCCAAGGATGGCCGTTATGGCGAGAACCCGAACCGCCTGCAGCACTATTACCAGTACCAGGTCGTGCTCAAGCCGGCGCCGGACAACATCCTCGAGCTCTATCTCGGCTCGCTGGAAGCGCTGGGCCTGGACCTCAAGAAGAACGACGTGCGGTTTGTCGAGGACGACTGGGAGAACCCCACCCTCGGCTGCTGGGGCCTGGGTTGGGAAGTCTGGCTCAACGGCATGGAAGTGACGCAGTTCACCTACTTCCAGCAAGTGGGCGGCATCGACTGCAAGCCGATCACCGGCGAGATCACCTACGGCCTGGAGCGGCTGGCGATGTATCTGCAGAACAAGGCCTCGGTCTACGACCTGGTCTATTCGGACGCCACTTCGCCATCTGGCCGCGCGCTGAGCTATGGCGACGTCTTCCACCAGAACGAGGTGGAACAGTCCACCTACAACTTCGAGTTCAGCGACGTCGACTTCCTGCTGCAGGCCTTCGGCGCCTACGAAAAGCAGTCGAAGTTCCTGATGGAGCAGCAGCTGGCGCTGCCGGCGTATGAGCAGCTGCTCAAGGCCGGCCACACCTTCAACCTGCTGGATGCCCGCGGCGCCATCAGTGTGACGGAACGGGCGGCCTACATCGGCCGCATCCGCAATCTGGCCCGCGCAGTGGCCCAGAGCTATGTGGACAGCCGTGCGCGACTGGGCTTCCCGATGGCGCCCAAGGCCTGGGCGGACGACGTGCTGGCGCAGATCGAGAAGAAGAACGCCGACAAAAACAGCGACAAGAGCAACGACAAAAACAACGACAAAAACAACGACAAGAAGGCGGCTTGAGCCCGACGACCGACATGAGCCACATCTCCACCTCCCCCTTGCTCGTTGAACTGTTTGTCGAGGAGCTGCCGCCCAAGGCGCTGAAGAAGCTGGGTGAATCCTTCGCCAGCGTACTGGCCGAAAGCCTGCGCAGCCAGGGTCTCGCGACGGCGGATGCCGTGGTGACGCCCTTTGCCACGCCGCGTCGCCTGGCGGTGCACATCAGCCAGGTGGCCGACAAGGCGGCCGACCGGGCGGTGCAGCAGAAGCTGATGCCGGTCAGCGTGGCGCTGGACGCCGCAGGCCAGCCCACGCCAGCCTTGCTGAAGAAGCTGGCGGCGGCCGGTGCCGATGCGTCGGTGGTGCCGCAGCTCAAGCGCGCGCCGGATGGCAAGGCCGAAGCCCTGTTCCTGGACACGGTGGTGCCGGGCGCGACTCTGTCGCAAGGCCTGCAAAAGGCGCTGGACGACGCGCTGGCCCGCCTGCCCATTCCCAAGGTGATGACCTATCAGCTGGCCGACGGCTGGAGCGACGTCAAGTTCGTCCGCCCCGCCCATGGCCTGGTGGCCCTGCATGGAGATGCGGTCATGCCGGTGTCGGCGCTTGGCCTGCAGGCCGGCCGAACCACCCGCGGCCATCGTTTCGAGGCGCGCCAGTCCGAGATTCAGCTGCGTCAGGCGGACACCTACGAGCAGCAACTGCGGGAAGAGGGCGCCGTCATCGTTTCCTTCGAGCAGCGCCGTGCCGACATCGTTCGCCAGCTGCAGGCCAAGGCCGATCCGCTGGGCCTCACCCCGATCGACGCGCCCGAGCTGCTGGACGAAGTCTGCGCGCTGGTCGAGCTGCCGAATGTGCTGGCCTGCCAGTTTGAATCGGACTTCCTGACCGTGCCGCAGGAGTGCCTCATCCTGACGATGAAGGCCAACCAGAAGTACTTCCCGCTGCTGGACAGCCACGGCAAGCTGACGAATCATTTCCTGGTGGTGAGCAACATCCACCCGGACGATGCCAGCGCCGTCATTGAAGGCAATGAACGGGTGGTGCGTCCGCGTCTGGCTGACGCCAAGTTCTTCTTCGACCAGGACCGCAAGCGCACGCTGGCGGACCGGGTGGGCGGCCTGGCCAAGGTGGTGTACCACGGCAAGCTGGGCAGCCAGGGCGAGCGCAGCGAACGGGTGCGGGCCATTGCCCACGGCATCGTCAATCAGCTGCGCATGGCCACGCTGCCTTACACGGTGGAAGCCAAGGACGAATTCGATGTGCTGGACAGCAAGGTCAAGGAAGCCTCGCTGCTGGCCAAGGCCGACCTGCTGACCGACATGGTGGGCGAGTTCCCTGAGCTGCAGGGCATCATGGGCGGTTATTACGCCCGTCATGAAGGCCTGCGCGACGGCGTGGCCATCGCCATCGAAGACCACTACAAGCCGCGTTTTGCGGGTGATGCGCTGCCGCGCAACCACACCGGCACGGTCGTGGCGCTGGCGGACAAGCTGGAAACGCTGGTGGGCCTGTTCGGCATCGGCCAGTTGCCGACCGGCGACAAGGATCCTTTTGCCCTGCGCCGTCATGCGCTGGGCGTGATCCGCATCCTGGTGGAGAAGAACCTGCCGCTGGAATTGCCCGCGCTGATCCAGTCGGCGGTACCGGCTTTCGGCGAACTGATCCAGGATCCGACCGAGGCGCTGCTGGGCTTCTTCGCCGACCGTCTGGCGGTGAGCCTGCGCGACCAGGGCTTCAGCGCCCAGGAAGTCGATGCGGTGCTGGCGCTGTCCCCGGCCCGTCTGGGCGACATCCCGCGCCGCCTGGAAGCGGTGCGCAGCTTCGCGGCGCTGCCGGAATCGGCTTCGCTGGCGGCAGCCAACAAGCGGGTCAGCAACATCCTCAAGAAGATCGAAGGCGAGCTGCCGACCGAGGTCAGGCCCGAGCTGCTCCAGGAAGACGCCGAGAAGGCGCTGGCCGAGGCGCTGGCGGCCGTCGGACCGGAGGCGGATCAGCGGTTCGAGCAGCACGACTACGCCGGTTCGCTCAAGGCCCTGGCCGCCCTGAAGGCGCCGGTGGACGCGTTCTTCGACCATGTCATGGTCAATGCCGACGACCTGGCGCTGCGGGCCAACCGTCAGGCGCTGCTCAAGCGCCTGCATGACGCGATGAATCGCGTGGCCGACCTTTCCCGCCTGGCGGCCTGATCGGCCGAGGACTGACACGATGCCCAACCGCTCCGACCATCCGCATGGCATGAAGCTGGTGATCCTGGGGCGGGATGGCACCATCAACCGCTACCGGGACGACCATGTGAAGTCGCCGGAAGAGCTGGAGCCGATGCCCGGCGCCCTGGAAGCCGTGGCGCGCCTGAACCATGCCGGCTGGCACACGGTGATGGCCACCAACCAGCCCGGCATCGGTCGGGGCCTGCTGGACATGGCGTCGCTCAATGCGGTGCATCTGCGGCTCAACCAGCTGCTGGCCGAAAAAGGCGGGCGTCTGGATGCGGCTTTCTTCTGCCCTCACGCGCCGGAAGACAACTGCAGCTGCCGCAAGCCGCTGCCGGGGTTGATCGAACAGATCGGCGAGCGCTTCGGTGTGGATCTGCCGCTGGTGCACATGGTGGGCGCGTCCATGCGGGATGTGCAGACCGCCATGGCGGCGGGCTGCCGTCCGCATCTGCTGCGGGGTGAGCGCATGGCGGGCGTGGACGAGCAGCAGTTGCAGGAGCAACTGGCCCTGGTGCCGGGCGTGCGTGTGCATGCCGATCTGGCGTCCTTCGCGGACAGCCTCATTCAAGAAGAGCGTCGTGCCCGCGCGGATGCGCGCGGCGGGACGCCTGTTCCCGATTCCCGTCCTGGAGACCTGAGCTGATGCTCGCTGCCCTGCGTTCCCTCCTGTTTGTTCTCTGGCTCGCCGTCACCGTCATTCCCTGGGGAACGGCGGTGGTGCTGGTCTCTCCCTTCCTCAGCAGCACCCGGCTCTACTGGATGTGCGCCGGCTGGCTGACGGTGGCCATGTGGGGCGCGCGGGTCATCTGCGGCGTGCGCTGGAAGGTGCAGGGCATGGAGCATCTGCCCAAGGGGCCCAGGGAATCGGTCATTCTGCTGTCCAAGCATCAATCGACCTGGGAGACCTTCGCTTACCCGATGCTGATGCCGCGCCCGCTGGCCTATGTGTTCAAGCGCGAGCTCATCTATGTGCCGTTTTTTGGCTGGGCGATGGCGCGCCTGGACATGATCCACATTGACCGCAGCAAGCGCAGCGAAGCCTGGTCCAAGGTGGCCGCGCAGGGCAAGCGCCTGGCGGCGCAGGGCACCTGGGTCATCATGTTCCCGGAAGGCACCCGTGTGGCGCGTGGGACCGCCGGCGACTACAAGACCGGCGGCACCCGCCTGGCGGTGGAGACCGGCCAGCCGGTGGTGCCGATTGCAGTGAATTCGGCCCGCTGCTGGCCGCGCAAGAGCTTCCTGCTGCGCCCGGGCGTGGTGGATATCTCCGTCGGCCCGCAGATTCCCAGCACCGGCCGTGCGCCTGCGGAACTGATGCAGGAAGTGCAGGCCTGGATCGAGGCAGAAATGCGCCGACTGGATCCGGACGCCTATCCAGCCAGCGCCCCTGCACCGGTGACGGCCCCTCCCGCGCCGGCACCGGTCTGAGTACACTTCGCGCCCATGCCGCCTTCCAAGCTGCGTGGCCTGGCCGAGCTTTTGAAATTCACTCAGCTGTCGCTCTTCGACAGCGCTCCGCCACCTGCCTCTGCGCCGACTGTCTCCACAGGTTCGCCTGAAGATCCGCCCGCTATGCGGGAGCGGCTGGGCGGGCCGGTGCAGCCGCCGCTGACGAAGCAGCCGTCTTTTCTGGCGCCGGACCCCAGCACTTTGACACCCTCGCCGCGCGCCCGCGCGGATGGCGCGGCCTTGCGCCAGGTGATCCTGCATGGCCAGCCGGTGCCTTACGAACTCAAGCGGGCCCGCCGCCGCAGCATTGGCTTCACCGTCAGCGAGGACGGACTGCGGGTCTCTGCGCCCAAGTGGGTGGCGATCGGAGATATCGACAAGGCCCTGCAGCAGAAGGCGGAATGGATTCTGCGCAAGCTGGTGGAGCAGCGCGAGCGTGCGCGCCGCACCCAGGCCGCGCGGGTCCACTGGGGAGATGGCTGCAGCCTGCCTTATCTGGGTGAGCCGCTGATTGTGGTGCTGGATCCCAGCATGAGCGGCGCACGTCTGGACGAAGGCCGTAGCGATGCCCAGGGCACGCTCTCCACTGTCGCCCGCCGGATGCTCTATCTCGGGCTGCCGCAGCAGGCCACGGCCGAGCAGATCCGCGACACGGTGCAGGCCTGGTTGCAGCGTCAGGCCAAGGCCTGGTTCGAGCCGCGCTGCCGTCACTTCGCCTCGCAACTCGGCGTCACCATGACGGGGCTGCGCCTGTCATCCGCGCAGACGCGGTGGGGCAGTGCCAATGCGGACGGCATCATTCGCCTGAATTGGCGTCTGATTCATTTCTCGCCGGCGCTGATTGACTATGTGGTGGCGCATGAGTTGTCGCATCTGCTGGAAATGAACCACAGCCCGCGTTTCTGGGCCGTGGTGCGCTCCGTCATGCCCGACTACGAACTGGCCCGCGACCGTCTCAAGCAGGCGGTGCTTCCGTTGATGGATACGGAGGGGGACGGAGCCGCGCCAGATCTCGACGGGGATGCCGGCCGACACGTGGGACGCGGCCACCCGCCAATGCCTTCCGGCTATTGAATCTTCTCTGACGCGGGGCACGGCTGGTCGGCCCGGCCGAGGGCAGTGCACGGTGTGGAGAAGACGGGGAGGCGGGGTCTGTTTGCGCAGGTTAAGGAAGGAATGGCCGGCGAAGCCGGACAGGAGGGACACGGAGCAAACGGACCCCGCCTCCCCGTCTTCGGACGGAGGCCACCGGGGCATTTCCAGAGACCGTGACAGCCCCGACCCCACCGTGTAAACCTCACACCGCCGCCGCCAAGGTCCTGAGTGTTTACCCGCAGCTTCATAGGTCATTTCCCCATCCCATCGGGGTAGCGGCTCAGGTTTCCCCCTTAGGGGGGGCTTGTCCCTCATTCTGGGTGGACGCACACTCGCCAACGCTGTCATCACCGCATCTGAGCCCAGGTTGTCCCCAGCTCCGTGCGGCGCTTACGATTTCCGCAGCCTGCGCTGTGTTCGGTCGATCCGCGCTGACGTTAATTGATGCATACAAGGCTCAGCGCCGCCGCCCCCGGAAGGGGCGGCGGCGACTGATTTCAGGCCGAGAACCGATACACCCCGTCGTCATCCAGACGACGCCGCAATTGTCCACCGAGCCACAGATGGTTCAGGTGCGCCACCGCTTCCCCCATCGCGAACGTTGTCTGGTGCAAATCCAGCGGCCGCCGGAACATCATCGGCAGCAGTTCTGCCGCATGGCTCGGCTGGGCCGTGCAGGCCTCCAGCACTTCCGCCAACCGTTCCGCATGGTGTTCCTGCAGCTGATCGATGCGGGCATGCAGCCCCTTGAACGGCTTGCCATGCGCCGGCAACACGAGCGTGTCGTCCGGCAGCGGCAACAGCCGTGCGAGCGAATCCAGGTATTGACGCAGCGGATCCGCCTCCGGCTCCACATCCACCACCGACACATTGGTCGAGATCCGCGGCAACACCATGTCACCGGCGATCATCACGCCCATGGAGGCGGACCACAGGCTCATATGCTCCGGCGCATGGCCATGCCCCACCAGGCAGGTCCATTCGTGACCGCCAATGGTCAGCACCATGCCGTCCATCAGCCGCCGGAACGCCGGCGGCACCGCGGGGACCATGTTCGGGTAATAACTCGCCCGTCCGCGGATCTTCTCCAACGCCGCCGGGTCTGTCAGCCCATGGCTGCCGAAGAATGCCGCGGCCGCTTCGCCCCCCATGCCCACCGTGGACGACGACGCCACCCGCGCCAGCTGGTAGTCCGTGGCGCTCATCCACAGCCGGCAGTTCCACCGCTCCGTCAGCCAGTGGGCCAGCCCCATGTGGTCGGGATGGAAGTGGGTCACCACCACGCGCAGCACCGGCAGCCCGTCCAGGTGATTCGCAAAAATCGTCTCCCAGTGAGCGATCGTCGCTTCACTGTGGATGCCGCAATCCACAATCGTCCAGCCGCGCTGACCGTCCACCTCGTCCTTCAACAGCCACAGGTTGATGTGGTCCAGCGCGAAGGGCAGGCCCATGCGCAACCAGCGCAAACCGGGCGCCACTTCCAGCACGTCGCCGGGAGCGGGCAATTGATCACCGAGGGGGTAGGACAGTTCGGATTCGCGCGGATTGGCCATGGCGGTAGACTTCAGGTTTACGTTTACGTCAACGTCACCGCAGTGTAGCCATGAGCACCGAGTCCCGCCCGACCCTTCCCCCCGACCCGCTGGAGGGTGTGCTCTCCGCGCCGGACAGCGACGACGGCCTGCCCGAGGTCCATCTGGGCGCCGGTCCGCTCTTCACCATCACCGAGCTGGCGACGGAATTCGACATCACCCCCCGGGCCATCCGCTTCTATGAAGACATGGGCCTGCTCACCCCGGCGCGCGCCGGCCGCAACCGCGTCTACACCCAGCGGGACCGCACCCGGCTCAAGCTCACCCTGCGGGGCAAGCGACTGGGCCTCTCCCTGCAGGACGTCAAACAGCTCGTGGACATGTACGACAGCCAGTCCGACACCGTGCCGCAATTGCGCGCCTTCCTTTCCGTGCTCGACCAGCACCGCCGTCAGCTGCGCCAGCAGCTCAGCGACATCGAAGTGACTCTGGCCGAGATCAGCCAGCATGAAGAGCGCTGCCTTGCGCTGCTGGCTGAAGCGGGACATCCTGCCGAACGCTGAGGCCGGGCCGCATCGCCATCGTCCCGAGCGGTCCTACACTGCCCGTTCATGAATGGACTGCATCTCACCGCCGACCTCAGCGGCTGCGCCGACCTGGCGTTGCTGGTGGACCGAACCGCCTTGGCGGCGCATTGCCGCCGCATTACCGAAGCGGCCGGCCTCACCGTGGTGGGTGAGCACTGGCACCAATTTCCCCACGGCGCCGACGGCCAACCCGGCGGCCTCACCGGCATGCTGCTGCTGGCGGAATCGCATGTGGCGCTGCATACGTGGCCCGAACTGGCAGCCGTCACGCTGGACGTCTATGTCTGCAACTACGGCAGCGACAACAGCGCCAAGGCCCGCGCCTTGATGGACGGCCTCGTCACCCAGTTCCAAGCGCGCAGCGCGGATCTGCAGTCGCTGCAACGGGGACGACGGCCCCTCTGATTCAAGCCCGCTGGTCCGCCAGGTGGCCGGTGTGTGCCGAAATCAACGAATCCGCGCATTCCGTCATGTACGTAGCGCTACCACCCGGGTTTCCACTCCCCTGAGCCGCGCACACCTGCGCGGCCGCTCTCCTAGACTTTGCGCCATTGCCCGCGAAGACGGGATCAGGGGAGTGAAGTGGAACAGAGCAACACCCGCCAGTGGGAGGCCGGGTGGCGGCCGTGGCCGTCGTCCGGAACCGCAAGACCTGACATGACCTTCAGCGCTCGAGCCGGAGCTTCCGGGTCGTCGGCCGTGCCTGCGTCTGCCCTCCGCATGGAGCAGAGCGAGGCGCAGGACGAGGACTTCGTCAGCACCCTGCCTTCCGATCTTTTCGATGAGGACGATGTCGACATCGTGCTGTCGGCGGAAGCGTCGCCGGCGCGCACTGCCGGTCCGTCGCGGCTGGATGCGATCGTGGCGTGGAGCCATGGGCAGATGCACGGTCGGCGCCTTGACGGCGGCGGTCGCGGCGAGCGCGGTGAGCCACCCTCTCTGATGAGCGGGACTCGATTCGACGTCTCTGCACATGCTGCCGACGGGCGCGCTTCTTCATTCGTCTCGGCATCGGCGGCATCCGCATCAACATCTGCATCTGCATCTGCATCCGCATCCGCATCCGCAGCGTCACGTGCCTCCGAGATGGCCGCGTGGACCGAAGGTCCCGCCCCTCGTCTGCGCTTCACCGGCACCGGCAGCGAATACTTCCGCATCTGGATCGTCCAGCTGATGCTGAGCGTGGCCACCCTCGGCCTGTATACCGCCTGGGCGCAGCGCCGCCACCTGCAGTGGTGGGCCCGTCACACCCTGCTGGACGGCGATCCCTTTGACTTTCACGGTGCGCCGCGCCGAATGCTGGCTCATCGCCTGATGGGTCTGGTGCTGGTGGTTGGCGTGTGGCTCTCGCTGCTGCAGCCGTTCTGGACCGGCGCGGCGATGCTTGGCGTGATGATGCTGGGCGCTGCCGCACTGTCGATTCGCATCCGTCGCTTCCGGCTGCACCACCTGAGCTGGCGCGGCCTGCGCCTGGGGCAGCGTCTGAGCGACGCGCCGCGAGCCGTCACCGCGCTGCCGCCGGTGCTGACGGGGCGTCCGCTGCTGCGTCTCACGCTTGCCACCCCGGTGCGCCGCCATGGCCCGTCTCCGTCCGTCCGTCTGTTGATCAGCCATGGCTGGCTGCTCCCGCTGACCTTCGGTCTGTACTGGCCCTTCCTGGCGGTGCGTCTGGCCCGGTTGCGTCTGGACGCGATGAGCGCCCGCGCGGACGACCTGCGGGCCGCGCTCGACACCCCCGCCCTGTCCAACGCCGACGCATCGGGTGCCACCGGCCGCGCCCTGGGCCTGGACATGGGCTGGTCGCGGTGACCGACGTCTATTCCACCAACGCGCGCTGGTTCAATGGCCGCGACCCGCGGCCACGCATGGCCCTGGTGCGCATCCATGGTCAGCACCTCGAACTCGTGCCGCATTCCAGTGAGTCCTCCGCTGGCTGGCCGCGCGGCGTGGCGGGCGACGATGCGGCGTTCGAGTGGCAAGGCTCGTCCCGCCGCTACGCCCGCAAACTGCTGAAGGTCGGCGAGCGCTGGCGCGGCACGCCGGTGCCGGTGCAGCTGCCCGACGGCGGCACGGTCCTGCTCAGCGCGGACAGTGCCGTGGCCAAGGCCCTGGCGTCGCAGGGCCTGGCCACGCGGCTGATGGGCAGCTGGACCGGCGTGGCCGCCAGTCTCGCGCTGCTGCTGACACTGCTGATCGGCGCCAGCGTGCTGGTCAACGCTTACGGACGGACCGCCTGGGACGCCTGGCTCGGGGTCTTCGCCGCGGCGGAGGCTGCGCTGCCCGCGCCTGCAGCGGCCGCCGCACCGGCCGAACCTGCCGGGTTCGCCACAGGCTCACCCGCCGCCTTCGGCTTGAACAGCCCCATCACATCGCGCTTGCCGCGCTCCAGATACGGCACCGGCTGATCCATCCACGCCGGCCGCGGCGCGTTCAGCAGGTAGTGGTCGAAGAACTCTCCCATGTGCACGGTGAAGTGCTTCATGTGGTCGCGGTCCTTCAGGCCGTGTTTCTCGCCGTTGTAGTTGAACCAGTAGGCTTCCTTGCCGAGGCGGCGCAGCGCGGTGAAGAACTCGATGCCCTGGTACCAGGGCACCGCATCGTCATCGTCGTTGTGGATGGTCAGATAGGGCGTCTGCACCTTGTGCACGTTGAAGATGGGCGAGTTCTCCATGTACAGGTCTGGCCGCTCCCAGGGCGTGGCGCCGATGCGGCTCTGGCCGTGCTCATACTGGAACGCCCGGCTGATGCCCGCGCCCCAGCGGATGCCGCCATAGCCGCTGATCATGTTGGCCATCGATGCCCCGGCCTCGGCGGCGCGGAACATCGTGGTGTGGGTGATCAGGTAGTTGATCTGATAGGCGCCCCAGCTGTGCCCCTGGATGCCGATACGCTTTGGATCGACAAAGCCCTTGGCCACGACCTGGCGGATCGCCGGCAGCACCGTGTTCATCGCACTCCGGCCGGGATGGCCGGTGGTGTAGACGATGTCCGGCCGCAGCACGATGTAGCCGTTGCTCACGTAGCGCGTCACATTGATGTTCTGCGCGGGCGCGGGCGGTACATAGCGGTAGCGGTTGTCCGTCATCTTTTCGTAGATGTAGACCATCAGCGGATACTTCTTCGACGGGTCGAAGTTGTCCGGCTTGGTCAGCAGGGCACGCAGCTTGCGGCCGTCCGCGGCGGTGTAGTCGATCTGCTCCTGCGTGCCCCAGATGAATTGCGATTGCTGGGGATTGGCCTGGCTGATGCGCGCCGGCTGGCGCAGGTCCAGCGACGAGGTCCACAGGTCCGGAAATTCGCTGAAGGTCTGCTGGGTGAAGACAATGCGGTCAGCGGACTTGGCCTTGATCAGGCCGCCGATCATCTTCTGGTCCTGGATCAGCACCGTCGGCTGTCCGCCGGTGGAGGGCACACGATAGAAGCCGCTGTCGCGGGTGCGGTCGTTGGTGCCGGCGAGGGTCCAGGCGCCAGTGTCCAGCGGACGCTTGTCCGCATCTTCCGGATCCAGCGCCACCAGGCGCAGCTGCACCTGCTGGCGGCGACCCCAACCCTGGGTGAGGTGGGTGGCCTGCAGGGTGTCCGGCTGCACCTGCCACAGGTCGTAGCGGTCGTAGAGCACGACGCTGCGATCGCCCTCGGTCCAGCCGGCCATGCCGTAGGACTCGGGCAGATCGGGCACGTCGCGTTCATCGTTGTCGAAGCGGGTCGGCAGTCGGGCGGTGAGCACACGCGCCGCGCCGGTATCGGTCCGCCACGCCGTCCAGCGGCGCTGGGCAGCCTCGAAGCCCAGGATGTAGCGGCCGGCCGGGGACAAGGTCGGCACCTGGCGCTGCTGGCGCGCCACCAGACGGGCGTCGCCGGTGCGCAGGTTCACCGCGTAGGCATCGGTGAATTCGCCGTCCCACGAGCGCAGCGGGCGGTAGGGCAGGTCGCTCAGGCCCAGCGCGAAGTCGGCGTTTTCGTTGACCTGCACGGTGGGCAGATCCAGGCGGGCCAGCTGCACGAAGCGGGCTTGATCCACCGAGGACGCCAGATGCACCACGGCGCGATAGCTGCGCTGCTTCTCCCGTTCGGCCTTCGCCTTCTGAGCGGACTGCAGTTCGGGATCCTTCCAGTGCCACAGGTCGACCTTGACCGGCTCGGGCGCATCGGCGGGTTCGGCCTTGGGCGTCTCGGCGGTGCCGAGGAACAGGCGTTGGCCGTCCTTGCTGAAACTCAGCGAGGCGAATTCACTCGGGCTCCAGCCGGCGGGCATGCCGGGCGTGGCCGAGGTGACCAGCGGCTGAGCGCTGGCAGCGGCGACCTCGGTGGAGACACCCCCGGGGCCGCCACTGCGCCAGAGGTAGAGCTTGTAAGGCGTGGGGGCGGGCTTGTCGGCAGCCTTGTCTGCTGGCGGCTCGCCGGGATTGGCTGCGGCGCGGGGGGCCGACGCGTCCGCGCCGGACGCCTTCGCTTCACCAGCCTTGGCGGCTGCACGGTCTGCGATCGCATCGCGGTTGCTCACGAAAGCCAGTTGCTCGCCCTGCGCGTCAAACTTCAGCTGGCGATAGCTGCCAGCGCCGCGAAGAACGGGGGAGCTGTGGTCGAGATGGGCGGGGTCCAGCAAATAGACCCCTTCGCGCGCGGCGGCGGCGTCGGCCATCAAAGGCACGACGGAGCCGGATACGCGCGTGGGAGCAGACGAGGATGCGGCCTCGCTCGACAGGGCGGCTGCGGAAGCAGCGCTCGATGCGAGGGATGCATTGGATGCTGCTGCTGATGCTGATGCGGGCGCAGACACGTCTGCCGTCTTGCGCTTGGCGGGCGATGTTTCCTTCACCGACACGACATACGCCAACCGACGTCCATCGTCCGTCCACACGAAGTCGGACACCTCCCTGATCGCTGACCGGGTGCCGCTCACGACATCCAGCAGGATCAGCTCGGTGCCTGGGGTCTTCTTGGTGGCCGCCACGGCGGCAGCTTCAGGATTGGCTTCCTGGTCGGCAGTGGTGGCGTCGCGCCAGCCAAGGCCAGGGTCCGCGCGATCGTCGAAGGGGGCAGAACCGAGATCATCGGCATTCGTCAGGTCCGCATCCGCCGCAGCCCCCTTGGCGCCATCGCCGTCCTTGCCTGCGTCCTTCTTCGCTGGCGTCGGCTCCAGCAACAGGGCCAGCGTACTGCCGCCGTCCTTCGGCCAGGCGAAGCGTTTCACCCGCTCGATGACTTCGACGCTGCCGCTGGTGAGGTCCATCACGGCGGCGCCGGCCTTGGGCGCGTCATCGCCTTTTTTCTTGTCCTTCTTCGCCTGACCCAGCACCGCGCGCGTGGGCTGCACCGCAAATGCGACGTAGCGGCCATCTGCACTGAAGATCGGCGCCGTGCCGCGCGGCGAGCGCCACTCGCGACCGTCCGTCAGATGGCGCACGACCAGTTCTCCATCCGCTTCCTGCGCCACCAGGGCGTAGGCCACCCACTGACCGTCGCGGCTCAGCTGGGTGCCCTGGATGCTGCGCCAGTTGGCGTAGACGTCATAGGTCAGCGGACGCCTGGCGTCAGTTGGTTGGACGGCAGCGGCGACTGGTGTCAATGCCGCGACCGAGGCCGGCACGGCAGATGCCGCGGACCCGGACGTGGGCGTGGCCGCGGGCAGCGCGGTGCTGGCCTTCGCCTTTGCATCCGGTGTCGCGGCCTGCAGGACCGCAGGCAGACCGGACAAGGCCAGCGACACCATCAGCGGCCACGCCAGCATCGGCTGCCGGTGCGAAGGCACCGCAGCCGAACCTGCGGAAGTTGCGGAAGTGGTGAACGCCGACGAATGGGCACGGAGGGAACGATGCGGAGAAGTCATGAGCCGGTGTTGAAAGCCGGACGGGGTCCGGCGAGGCAGGGATGGCGGGTTATAACAACCGCCACGCCCGCCGGAACAAAGACATTCCCGAAGCCCCGTTCAGGCCGGGTCGATTGGCGGAACGGGCGTGCGCATGGCGCCGAAGAACGCACTGGCTGGTATGGAGTGCCAAACCTTCAGTCTGAGCGCATGCCGCGCGTGGAGAGCGAGACGTGAAGAGCAAAGAGCAAAGAGCGAAGAGCTAAAACCGATCAGCCACCGTCGCGCATCGACAAGCGATCACCGACCCTCGACCTGCGGCAAGCTACAAGCGCTCAGCCGATCTTCACCAGCAGCTCACACAGCCACTGCGTCAGGTCGCCGACCTCTTCCTGGCAGACCTCATGCCCCATCGGATAGGTATGCCAGCTCACCGGCTGATGGAGCCGCTGCAGTTCCGCCAGTGAGGCGAGCGCGCGGGTGGGCGGCACCACCGGATCATGATCTCCGTGCGCCAGAAACACCGGCGTGTTCGCATTGGCCACGTGGCGTTCGGCTTCAGTGCTGTCCAGCATCGGCAGATAACCACTCAGTCCCACCAGCCCCGCCAGCGGGCGCGCATGGCGCAGCCCTGTCAGCAGCGTCATGGCGCAGCCTTGCGAGAACCCGGCCAGCACCACCCGCTCCGGCGGAATGCCGTGCTCCTGCTCCTCGCGTTGAATCAGCTCCTCGATCAGCGCCTGAGACTGCCGCAGCCCTTCGGCATCCTCCCGCTGACGCAGGTCGCCGTGGCGGATGTCGTACCAGGCCGGCATGGCCATGCCGTTGTTGATCGTCACCGGAATCACTGGCGCATCGGGCAGCACAAAGCGCAGGCCGCCCACCCGCTCCACCACGGGGCGCAGGTCCAGGGCCTGGCACAGCGGGGCCAGGTCATCCGAGGAAGAGCCCAGCCCGTGCATCACGATGATGCTGAAGCGAGGTGTCTCGCGGGTTTGCATGTCGAGGGTTTGCAAGGTCATACCCCCATGCTAGTGCAAGTGCAGAGGCCACCGTGGCGCCACGAAGTCCCGAAGCCGTGAAGCCGCGAGCCGCGAAGCCGTTTCGGGGGCCGCCATCGGCACTGTGTCGCCAGGGATGGCAGTTGATCGCAATCCGCTCGAAGATTTGGCCCATCCCGATAGTCTGCGAAGCATGCAAGCCATGAACGGAATACTCTCCATCCCGGAGGTGTCCGCAGCCAGAAGGAGCCCATCATGTCTGCCAGCGAAGAACTCCAGCGACTCGCCGACCTGCATCAGCGCGGCGTCCTCAGCGATGAGGAATTCGCCCGTGCCAAGGCCCGGGTGCTGGGGGACGACGAACGCTTTGCCGGTCCTGGCGGCGCCGGTGACTGGACGTCCGCCAGCGGGCCCCGCATGAGCGCCGGCACCAGCCCGCGCGCACCGGCCGTGGACGCCATCAACGCACTGCGCCGCAGCCGCGACGACCGCTGGCTGGGCGGCGTCTGCGGCGGCATCGGGCGCCTCAGCGGCCTGCCGTCCTGGTTCTGGCGCATCGTGTTCGTGCTGCTGGTGGCCTGCGCCGGAAGCGGCTTCCTGCTCTACCTGCTGCTCTGGATCTTCGTGCCGCTGGAAGATTGAGCGCCGCTGCCCCGCTGCACGTGCCGCAGCGCGGCGCGCCGATGCACGGGCTGGCGGCGCTGCATTGCCGCCTCCCTGCGTGGCTGTGCCGCTCCGCCACGTCGCACAGCGCTGAGCTTCGCTACACCCGGCCCGTCAGCAGATAGGCTGACTCCAGCCAGCGTCGCTCCACCTCGGCGCTGGCCAGTCGCGGTGGCAGGTCGTGCCAGGGCGCATCCAGCCGCTGCGGACTTGCGATCGAATGCGTCGCGGCGCCCCAGACGAACAGGTTGCTCAGCGGCCACCACGGCGACGCCCACACCAGCCCCGCGGCCACCACCCGGGCACCCGGTTTGAGCGCGCGGAACACCCGGTCCAGTCCCCGCGGTTGCTGCAGGGCATCATGGGTGAAGAAGAACAGGGCGGCATCGGCGCTGGCGACGGGCAGCAGCGACTCCAGCGCGGCGTCTTCCACGGCGCAGTCCAGCAGGTCCACCGGCGTGCGCCAGGGGCCGGCCTCGATCCGGCGCCTGGCCTGCGCCATCATCGCCTCACACGGCTCGACGCCGATGATGCGGCCGCTGTCACCGACCGCCTGCGCCAGGCCCGGCAGGCTCAGACCGGTGCCGGTGCCGATGTCGAGCACCGTCTCACCGGGCGACAGCGCCAGTGCATGAATGGCTTCCTCGCGCAGCGGTGCGACGGGCATCAGCTCATAGTCATACACGGCAGCACGACGGGTGTACAAAGCCTGCAGCCGCTGCGTCGTCAAGCTCATGGCGTTCCCTGAGGCCTCACGGCCGGATGACTGCGAATAACCGCGCAGCATCGGTGACATCACCCAAGCTTCGCGGTGCGCGCGGGTCCCGTCAAGCCATGCGGCGCCATCAGGGCCGACAGAATTTCCCGGGGGCGATACCGTACGTGTCACGGACCTGTCACAGCCCGCCGGAAGAATCCGCGCGCATGTGTGCCAACCGCTCCAGGGGCATGAAGCTTGCCCCGCTCCGTCCCTTCCTCCATCCCCGCCTGCTGGCGGCCCTCCCGGCGCTGATGCTGGCCGCAGGCCTGCAGGCCTCACCGGCGTCCGAGGCAGCTCCGCTCGCTGCGGTGGCCGCGCCACTGGACATCAAGTTCTCCCAGTTTTTCCGCCAGCCCATCGGTGATCGCGGCCTGGTGCTCTCCGACGCCCTGCGGGCGGCCGATGGCCGCGAGGTGCGTCTGGTGGGCTACATGGTGGCGCAGGAGCAGCCGCAGCCCGGACGCTTCTGGCTGACGCCGCGCCCGGTGCGCATGAGCGAGCATGCGGACGGCGAGGCCGACGACCTCCCACCGGCCACCGTCACCGTGCGGCTGGACCCTTCCCAGCAGGACCGCCTCATTCCCCATCAAGACGGCCTGCTGGTGCTGACTGGCCGCCTCCGGGTGGGCCGCGTCGAGGACGAGACCGGACGTGTGTCCTGGGTCCGTCTGGAACTGTCGCCTGACGCGCTCGCGGCTCAACCCGGCGCGCCGGCGGCGGCCCATGGTCACGCCTATGCGGCACCGACACCCGCACCGGCAACCGGGATCGCGCCCACACCCGCACCCGCCGCGCTCCCTCCCACCCATTGAGTCATCCACCTCCAGGCCTCATGACCTCCAAACCTCTGCCATCGCTGCTGATCCTTGCCAGCGCCCTCCTTGCCGCAACGGCCGCCCCGGCGGCGCCCACGGTGACCCGCCTCACGCCCCCCAGCGAGCTGTTCGCCAGCGGCCAGCCGGAGCCGGTGATTGCCCGCTTCCTGCCGGGCCAGCGCTTTGATCTGCAGGCGACGGTGAAGCCCGACGCCGGTCAGCGCATCACCGCGGCCCGCTTCTTCATCGACGGGAAGCCGGTGACGGGCAACGTGGCGCTGCGGGACTGCGCCAGCGGCTGCGTCAAGGGACTCGCCGCCGAAACCGCCATCGCCACCGTCCGTGCGGTGAGCCTGGACAAGCCGGGCCGCCACGAGCTGCGCATCGAAGCCACGCAGGCCGACGGTCAGACCGCCACCGCCCGTGGCAACTTCGACGTGGTGCCGTTCGCCGCCGCCATGGGCCCGAAGGTCAAGAATGTGATCATCCTGCTGGGCGACGGCATGGGCGCAGCCCAGCGCACGGCGGCCCGCATCGTCAAGGGCGGTTATGCCCAGGGCAAGGTCGTCACGCCGCTGGCGATGGACAGCTTCCCGGCCACCGCGCTGGTGAAGACCGCGTCGCTCAATTCGGTGGTCACCGACTCCTCGCCGGGCATGACCTCCTATGTGTCGGGCAACAAGAACAACAACAATGAAGAAGGTGTGTTCCCCGACGACACACTCGATGCCTTCGACAATCCCCGCATCGAATACCTCTCCGAATACCTGCATCGCACCGAAGGCAAGGCGCTGGGCATCGTCACCACGGCGGACGTGTTCGACGCCACCCCCGCCGGCAATGCGGTGCACACCAGCAATCGCGGCGCCGGGACCGGCATCGTGGACCAGTTCTTCGACGACCGCGAGCGCACCGGCCTGACGGTGCTGCTGGGCGGCGGCCGCAAGTGGTTCCTGCCGGCCGGCACGCCGGGTTCGGAGCGCGCCGAGTCAAACGACTACGCGTTCTCCAGCACCGATGCGCACACCGCCGACATCGTCAGGCGCTGGGGCGTCGCCCCGGGGGCCAAGGACAAGGACCGCGACCTGATCAAGGACTTCCAGTCCGCCGGTTACCGCTACGCCCCCACGCGCACGGAGCTGATGGCGGCCGATGGCGCCGACAAGCTGCTGGGTCTGTTCTCTTTCTCCAACATGAATGTGGCGCTGGACAAGATCGACGGCCGTCGCGGCGCGAAGAAGGGGCTGAGCGGCACGGTGGTGGACGACTACGGCTTCCCGGACCAGCCGATGCTCGACGAAATGGCGCGCGCCGCCCTGAACACGCTCAAGAAGCAGCCCAAGGGCTTTGTGCTCATGATTGAAGGCGCGTCCATCGACAAGCAGGCGCACAACATGGACACCGAGCGCTGGATGCTGGACACGATCGAGTTCGACCGTGCGGTGCAGGTGGCGCAGGACTTCGCCCGCGAGAATGGCGACACGCTGGTCATCGTGACGGCGGACCATGAATGCTCTGGCGCCGCCCTGATCGGCGGCTCGATGCTGACCGACAAGGCGCTGCAGGAGGCCATTCAGAAGAAGGGCGCGGCCCACCTGCGCGACAAGGTGGTGGGCGTTTATGAGAAGGCCGGCTTCCCACGCTATCGCCTCGCGGCCGACGGCTATCCGGAAGCGACGGACATCGACTACCGCCTGCTGGTGGGTTACGGCGCCAACGCGGACCGCTATGAAGACTGGCGCACCAACAACACGCCGCTGCGCGATTCACAGCAGCCGATGGCCAAGACCGAGCCGCTGAAGTGGTACCCGCCGGCACCGCTGGAGCGTGACGATGCGCTGGGCGACTTCCTGGTGACGGGCCAGGTGCCCGGCGAGTCCGCAGTGCACACGGCCACCGACATTCCGCTGTCGGCCTTCGGCCCGGGCGCGCTGGCGTTCACTGGCGTGATCGACAACACCGACGTGTTCTTCAAGCTGGCTCAGGCGGCGGTGAAGGGGACCACGGCACCGGCCGATACGACGGGGGCCAGGCGGCCGGCCAAGGCGCGTCGCTGAGTCGGCTGAGGCGGCTGAGGCGGCTGAGCGGCTGGGGCGCTGAGCCCTCGGGCCACTCAGGCCACTCAGGCCACTCAGGCCGCTGAGACGTCTGCGGCGCCAAGGCCCTCGGCGCCTACTGTGGTCACGGCGCTGGCCCACCCAGTGCGCGGATCAGTGCGATGCGGTTCTCCAGCTCGGTCTGCTGCAGGCGGATCAGGTCGTTGTCCTGCGCATAAAGATTGCGCTGCGCGTCCAGCTCCTCCAGATAGCCCGCATAACCGGCTTCGTACCGGTCGTGGGCATATTGCAGCGACCGGGCCAGCACGTCCCGGCGCTGCAGTGCAAAGCGGCGCTGCTCGGCGAGTCGGTCGATCCCTGCGAGCGCGTTTTCAACTTCCGAGAAGGCGTTCAGCACCCGGGCCCGGTAGGTGAAGGCGGCTTGGTCACGCTGCGCCGCTGCAATGTCGAACTGGGAGCGCAGGCGCCCGGAATCGAACAGCGGCGCCAGCACGCTCGCGCCGACCGACCACACGCGGATCGGGTCGTAGTCCAGCGCGTTCACATACAGCCGACCGGCGGATGCGCTCAGCGACACCTGTGGCAGGAAGGCCTGCCGTCGAGCGGCGAGCGTGGCATCGGTGGCGGCCAGCTGGCGCGCTGCCTGGACGATGTCGGGGCGTCGCTCCAGCAAGGCCGAAGGTACGGCGGCCGGCGGGGCAGGCAAGGCCAGCCGGTCGAAGGCCACGCCGCGGGGCTGCTCGGTGCCGCTGTCTCCGGTCAGCAGCGCCAGCGCTTGCTCCTGGCGGCGGATGGCCAGCTCCTGCTGCGGAATCGCCTGGGCCACCGACGCGTATTCCGCCTGCGCTTGCGTCAGCTGCAACTGCGAGATGTAGCCGACCCGCGCCTGATCCTCGGCGAGGCGCAGCGCTTCCTGCCGTGAAGCCAGCGTGGCGCGGGACAGGGCCAGCTGCGCATCGAGCGCCAGCAGCGCCACATAGGACTGCACCGTGGTGGCGGAGATGCTGAGCGCCGCGCCGCGCTGGTCGGCCTCGCTGGCCTGCAGGCGAAGGGCGGAGGCGCGTGTCAGGTCTCCATTGCGACCCCACAGGTCCAGCTCCCAGCTGGCGGCGATGGCCGGCTGGATCACGCGGCTGTTGGAAACGCCCGAGGATTGCAGGGATCGGGTGGCCTGGTACGGCACCTGAAGATTGACGGTCGGGCCTTCTGTGGCGCGACTGGCGGCCAGGGTGGCACGGGCTTCCTCCAGCCGTGCGCCGGCCAGCAGCAGGTCGCTGTTGTGGGCCAGCGCGCGGGCGACGAGGTCGTTCAGAACCGGATCACCAAAGACGTTCCACCAGGGAGCGACCAACGCACCATCGGTCGCCGTATCGGAGAGTGTCCCGGCGGGTGGGCCAGCGGTTGGGGTCACGGGATCGCTGGGGAGGGTGGGGGATCCGTTCCGCCATTGATCGGGCACCGTGACGCGGGCCGAGTCTGGTAGCGGCGGCAGGGTCGGGGCGCAGGCGGTGAGCAGGCCCAGCATCGCCAGCGACGCGCCGGTTCGTGCGCGCGTCTGCGGCCACCGCCCTTGGATGCAGCGGTTCATCGTGACGCTCCGGGAGTGGAGTCACCATGCGCTGCCGGGCGGGCGTCGCCAGTCGCCGGGTGGCTCGCCGCATTGGGCGAGGCTTTCGGCGCCGCGGTTGGCGCCGCGGTTGGCGCCGCAGTCGGCGTCGCACTGGGTGCCGCAGGACCCGCAGCGCCATTCACGGACCCGCTTGCCGCCGTGTCCACGCTGACCACCACCGACATCCCGGGCCGCAAGCGCGCGGTCATCACCTGGTCGGGGTCCAGCGCGATCCGCACCGGCAGCCGCTGCACCACTTTTGTGAAGTTGCCGGTGGCGTTGTCGGCCTTCAGCACACTGAACTCCGAGCCTGTGGCGGGTGCGATCTGCTGCACACGTCCGGTGAACTTCACGCCCTTGAGCGCATCCGCCTTCAAGCTGACGGGCTGCCCCACATCCATGCGCCCGGTCTGGGTTTCCTTGAAATTGGCGACGACCCAGAACTGCTTCGGCACCAGAAAGAGCAACTGTGATCCGGCGGACACGTATTGCCCCAACCGCACCGACACCTCGCTCACCTGGCCACTGGCAGGCGCCTTCACCACCGTGTTGGCCAGATTGATGCGCGCCTGTGCCAGCTGGGCGTCGGCCGCTTCCACCTGCGCCCGCAGACCGGCGCGGCCGACCGTGGTGGCCTTGACCCGTTCTTCGCCGATGCGGATGTCGGCCCTGGCCTTTTCCACATTGACCTGCGCGAGTCGATGGCTGCTGCGCACCCGGTCGCGCTCATTCAGCGAGACCGATCCGCGCTGGGCCAGTGCTTCCACCCGGCCCAGCTCGGCGTCGGCGCGCGCCAGCTCGGCCTGCGCCGACGCCAGCGTCGCGCGGGAGGCGGACAGCGTCGCCTGGTTCTGCGCCTGGGTCTGGGCGAAGTTGTCGAACTGCGCCGCAGCGTTGGCGCGCTGCGCCTGCGCAAGGTCCACCGCTGCCTGATACAGCCGATCGTCGATGCGGACCAGCGGCTGGCCGGCCTGCACCTCCTCAAAGTCCTTCACCAGCACCTCCACCACATAGCCGTTCACCTGTGGCGACAACACGGTGACAGCCCCCCGCACGTAGGCGTTGTCCGTGGTCTCGACGCTGCTGTTGAACGGACCGAGTTCCCACGCCCGCAGGATGAGCACGATGCCGACCACCATCACCACCAGCATCAGCACGATGGCGGTGGTGGAGGCCTTCAGATACTTCGGAGGCGAGGCGGGTGGCGGCGCCGCTGGCGGGGACAGAGCGGGCGGAGGGGATGAAGGGGGCGGGGGCGGCAGCGGGGCGGGCGGCGAGGGGGGCGGCGTCGGCGGCATTGCGGACGTGGGGGCCGAAGGCGTCATGGCGGCGGATGGTGAGACGGTCGAGTCGACCGTGCGGAAGGGAGCGTCGGCCTCCGACGCATTCGCGACGCCCGCCGCGTCCCCGGTCGTTCCTGAAACGGACGCTGGCGAAGGTCGCGGCGTCGTGACCGACACGTCTTCGGGGGTCGTGCTGTCCGTCGGCAGCGGGATGTCGGCACTGGCGCTGTCGGCGGACGACGAGGCCAGATCCAGTGCGACGGCAGCCTGCGCGTCGCCGGTCGTGGAGGCAGTGGCACGCTCCGGCGGATAACCGGGCACGTGGCCCGACGGATGGACCGGAGCGGCGCCGGGTGTGGGGCCCGGTGTGGGGCCCGTTACCTGGCTCGAGGGCGGCGCGGTCTGCACGCTTGCGGAGGAGGTCGTCACCGGCGGAATGTCAGGGCGGCGGTCTGAGGCAGGCGGCTTGGAACTCATGCGGGTCGGCTCGGTGCAAGGGCGGAAGAAGACAGGGGCGGCGAGGGGGAGGATCCAGACGGTGGCCCTGTTGCTGCTGCATATCCCTCTGCATGTTCCTCTGCATTTCGGGCCGCCGCCGCGTCCGCGTGAGGCACCGCTCGTGCCGCTCGTGCCGCCTCACGCCGTTTCGCCCACGCGGTGCGGCCGAGCAGCGCCAGCAGCCAGACCAGGAATCCGATCGCCGTCATGGCGCTGAACATGAACACATCGTTGTAGGCCCGCACGTTGGACTCGCGCCGCGCCACCTGCGCCAGTTGCGCCGCCCCCTGTGCGGACCGCAGGACCGGGTCGCTGATGACGCCGGACAGGGCTGCCGCCTGCGCCGCAATGCGCTGCGCCACCAGCGGATCGGTCCGGTCCAGGGTGGACACCAGCGACGCCGAAAACTCATGCTCCCGGTGCAGCTGATAGGTGTTGAGCAGCGCCGACCCCATCAGTCCGCCCAGCGTCTGGGTGACCGAGAACATTACCGAAAACGTCACCATGTAGGCGGGACCGTTCTTGAGCGCCTGCCCGATGCCGATCAGCATCAGCGGCCCCATGAACATGCCGGCACCCACCGACAGCAGGAACTGGCTCAGGAAGAAATCCTGCGGCCGGTCCAGGCTGGTGCGGTGATGGTCCAGCAGCCCCGCCACCGCAAACAGCACGATGGAAAAAAGGATCTGCGGAATCAGCGTTTTGGGGGTGAAGGTGAGGGAGCAGGCCAGCATGCCGATCACCATGCCGGCCAGCACCACGGCAAACAGCGGTTGCAACTGGTCCGGCCCCATGCCCTGCGCCCGCAGGAAGTTCACTGCGCCGACCGACTGCTCGGCCGTCAGAAAGCGCAGGATCAGCGCCCCCAGCACAAAGCGCAGGGTGGCGCCATTGGCAAACCATCGCGTCTGGATCAGTGGATTGACCCGGTGGTGCTCGATGAGCACCGAGAGGGTGACCAGCACCAGCGCGCCGATCAGCAGCCAGGCCAGCCACGGGGTGTCCAGCCACCAGTGCAGGTAGCCCTGCACCAGCACCGCCACGATCATCGCGACCGCGGGTGCCATCAGGGCGAAGGTCAGGAAGTCCAGCGGTTCGAAGACCTTCATCTGTACGCCCGGCGGCAGCTTCAGCATGACCACGCTCGCGAAGGCACACAGCGCCAGGCCGGCTTCAAACAGGTAGAGGTTGTGCCAGGTGCCGCCGCCCTGGTCCAGCAGCGCGGGTGAGATCACCCAGGCCAAGGGCGCCGCCAGTTGCCCGATGCCCACGCCGATGACCAGCATCTTGCCGGTATGGGTGCGCGGCATGCTTTGCAGCATGTACAGCAGGCACAAGGTGCTGCAGGCGGCGCCGGCCAGGCCGCTTGCCGCCCGCACCATCAGCGTGGTGGCGTAGCCGCCCACCAGCAGGTGCAGCAGCGCCAGCATGGCGTAGATGCCCAGTCCCACTTCGGCAAACCATCGCATGCCGAATTGCTGGCGGCATTTGAAGACCAGCAGATTGGCCGTCACATTGACCATCACATAGGCGGCGGCCAGCCACGCGCCCTGGCTGGGGGTCAGGCCGAGCTGGCCCTGCAGCACCGGCAGGTTGGCGGTCACCAGCCCGCTGCCCAGGGCCCCGGTAATGCCCACCAGCACGGCCACCAGCGCATAAGCCACACGCCGCCAGGGCGGATGCCACGGCATGGACGGGGAGCCCGGCATCGACGGCTTTTCGTGCTCCTGCCAGTCGGGAACCGGCTTGAGCAGCTGCGGCGTCGCGGTCGGAGGCGGCGACGGGGCAGGCGGCAGTGGCGATGGGGGCGGCGCGGGCACGGAACCTCCCTGGGCAGGTCCCAGAACAAGTGCCGGGACATAGGGCAAGCGACGGGCCCATTATTCGGACGGCGGACAACTGCGGCCATCCCCCTCAACGGGTGGCTCCAGCGGATCACGTTGTGTCACGGCGCGATCGCCGCTTAACACGGACGCGGGTGGATCCGTGCGATCCATTCAGGTGCCCGTTGCACCCGCTTCGGTGCGACGTCCCCCAGCGGCCGAAGCCGGTGAGGTCCGGCGTCGTCAGGCGACTGGGCTGAGCTGCTCGCCCAGCCTTGCCCTCCACGACTCCGCTGCCCGGACGAGGCACACCGCTGACGCGCCGGCCTGCCACGCAGCCTCCACCTGGCGCTCCTCCAGAATGCCGCCAATGGCCACCACCGGCCGACCGGCCATCGCGGACCACCAGGCCAACTGCGCCATGCCTTGCGGCTGCCAGGGCATGTCCTTGGTCGTGGTGGGCCAGAGCGGGCCGCAGGCGATGTAGGTCGGCGCGACCGCGCGCGCCCGGCACAATTCCCAGAGGCTGTGGCTGGAGAGCCCCAACTGAAGCTGTCCCTGCCGGCAGCGCTCCTGCAGATCGGCCCGTTGATCGGGCGTCAGCGATGTCCAGTCCTCCTGGCCCAGATGCAGTGCGGTGGCACCAGCATCGAGCGCCAACCGCCAGTGGTCGTTGATCCAGACGGTGCAGCGGCTGCCCGAGGTGCTGTCCAGGGCCTGCCGAATGCTGGCGCGCAAGGTGTCGTCACTGGCCGTGCCGCCGGGGCCCCGCTTGATCCGCAACTGCACATGCTCGAACACACCGGACGTCGCCAGGGCGGTCACCCGTGAGGGCTGGTCGGTGATGGCGTACAGCCCGCGGCGGAAGTCGTGAGACGCCGGGCGTTGCAGAGCGTCGGACCACTGCTGCAATCGCGCATCCGACAGCACCTCGTCATCGGCCTGGGACATCAGCGGCATCGCCGCAGCCTCGGAGACGAACCCGCTGCCGGGGCGCAGCGGTCCGGCGCCAGTGCCGGCAGCATGCCCGTCGCGCAGGGCGGTCCAGGTCAGCATTTTGGCCAGGATCACCGCATCCGGCAGCGGGAAGCCCCGCGCCAGGGCCGCCGCAGCGGCGGTGGCGAAGGTGCAGCCCGAGCCATGGTGATGCATCGGCTGACCCGGCGCTGCATGCAGACGCGGAAGGGCCATCCAGCCGGTGGCGAGCGGCGAGTCCAGCCAGTCCAGCGCGAGCGCCGGCGCAGGGCCCGATGCCGACAACAATGCCGATGCCGATGCCGATGCCGATGCCGATGCCAGGGCACCCGTCGCCACATCATCTCCCCCGGTGATGCACACCGCCTGCGGTCCCAGCCGACGCAGCCGACGTGCCAGCTCCGGCACGCTGAACTGCCCTGCGGCAACACCCAGCAGTCGCTCCGCCTCTCGCCGGTTGGGCGTGATGAGCGTCGCCTGGGGTAGCAGCTGATGCCGGTAGGCGGCCAGCAGTTCATCGTTGCAGAAGGCGGTGCCGCCAGCACTGGCACCCAGCACCGGATCGACGACCAGCAGCGCATCCCCGCGCTGCGCCAGCAGCACATCGACGGCCGAGGCCCTCGCCAGCAATCCGGTCTTGATCACCCGTGCCGGCAGGTCGGCCCGGAGCGCCTGCAACTGAGCCCGCAAGGCGGACGGGTCCACCGGAAAGACGCCTTGCACGCCCATCGAGTTTTGCGCCGTGATCGCAGCCACGACGGTGCACAGATGCACGCCCATGGCAGCCGCGGCCCGGGTGTCTGCCGCCAGACCGGCGCCGCCGCCGCTGTCGGTGCCGGCCACGCTCCACATCAGCGGCGGCGTGGGATCGTCCGTCCAGGGGCGCAGCGTGGGCGACCAGAGGTCCACCCCCGGGGACCACGGCGAGGGAAGCGACGGATGCGGCACACGGACCTGCGGGGTCATCACTGATCCCCCAGCAGAAACGCATGGCCACTGACCGGCGTGCTGGCCACCGCCATCGACTGAGGCGCCATCAGCCCGGCACGCCAGGCGTCGCGCCCCGCCTGCACCGCCTGCCGGAAGGCGCCGGCCATGGCCACCGGATCACGGGCCTGAGCAACGGCGCTGTTCAGCAGCACCGCGTCATAACCCAGCTCCATGGCCAGCGCCGCCTGCGACGGCGCACCGATGCCGGCGTCCACCACCAGCACCGTGTCGGGCAGACGCTCCCGCAGCGTACGCAGACCCGTCAGATGCAGCAGCCCCTGACCCGATCCGATCGGTGCGCCCCAAGGCATCAGCAGCGGGCAGCCGGCGTCGAGCAGGCGCCGGCCCATCACCAGATCTTCGGTGCAGTAAGGGAAGACGACGAAGCCTTCGCGCACCAGCTCGGTGGCAGCGGCCAGCAGTTCGATCGGGTCCGGCTGCAGGGTGTAGTCGTCCCCCACCACTTCCAGCTTGATCCATGGCGTGTCGTAGAGCTCGCGGGCCATGTGGGCCAGGGCGACGGCCTCCCGCGCGCTGCGACAGCCGGCCGTGTTCGGCAGCAGCCGAGCGCCGCGGGCGCGGGCGTCAGACAGCGCATGCGCGAGGGCGCCGTTGTCGCCCTGCAGCGTGCGCTTGAGGCCGACCGTCAGCACTTCGCTGCCGGAGGCTTCGATCGATTCGCGCAGGACCTGCGGGCTGGGATGGCCGGCGGTGCCGAGGAAGAAGCGGCTGCTCAGGGAGACCTCTCCGATGCGCAGGGGATCGGTGGGGGACGGCGTTGTCTGGGGCGTGGGTGGTGTCTGGGACGTGCCGGAACCCTGAGGCGCTTGGGGTAGGTGAGACATGTCAGCCTCCGACGATGGGTTGGAAGAGCAGGACCTGATCGCCGTCCGACAGCGGCGTGGCGGCGCGGGCAGCACGGGGAACGAAGCGTCCATTCAGCGCGGTGGCGACGCTCGTGGGCACCAGCGCTTCCCGCGCCAGCAGGTCGGACAGGTGGCTACCCGCAGGCACTTGCAGCGGACGGTCGTCCAGGCGGATGGTGATGGTGTCGGCAGTCATGAGGACGAAGGCGGAAGGGGGATGCCCGCAAGGGGAGACAGTGGGGAAAACGCAGGAGGAGACGCAGGAGGAAACGCAGGAGGAAACGCTGGCGTCGGTGGCGTCGGTGGCGTCGGTGGGATCGTTCTCTCGCCCACGGGTGGGCGGAGAGGCGACTGCTGGTGCGGCACCGCGGCCGGAGCCGCACCAGCAGCAGCAGCTGCAGCCGTGATGGGCGCCACCTGCGCCAGCGCATGCAGGCTCGCCAGCCCCGCGCCGCCCAGCATGTGCTCGACCATCGCCGGCGCCAGCAGCCAGCCGTGCCGGTACAGCCCGTTGAGGCGCAACAGCCCGGGGGCGTGCGCCAGCGCCGGCAGGTTGTCCGGCAGCGCTGGGCGCAGATGCCGATCCAGCCGCAGGATGCGCGCTTCCGTCAGGGCCGGCATCACGCTGTGCGCCGCGGCCATCAGCTCCACCGCCGAGCGCAGCGACACGGGGCTGCGGTCTTCACTTTCGATTTCGCTCGCACCCACGGCCAGCTCATCCGCCGTACGCGGCACGAGGTAGACACGATGCCGCGGATGCAGCAGCCGCACCGGCCGACGCAGTCCATGGCCGGGCAGCGACAGGGTCACGATCTCTCCGCGCACGCCCCGCACCGGCAGGTCGGGGGCGGCGCCCAGGCCCCGGGTGTCGATCACCCAGTCGGCGGCGAGCCGCTCCCCGGAGGTCAGCACCAGGGCGCAGGGCATCACCGCCTGCACCGCGCATCCCCATCGCCAGTCCACATGCGGAGCGGATTGCAACAGCGCCCGCATCGCCGCGACCGGTCCGATCAAGCCTTCTTCCGGCAGCAGCCAGCCATGCAGACCGGGCACCAGCGTCGGCTCCAGCGCCTGCAAGGCCGACGCCGACAGCGCCTCCGATCCCGGAATCAGCGCCAGGATGCGCTGTGCCGAACCGAGATCGCTGCGATGGGCCAGCAGCAGACTCCCGTCACGCCGGAAAGGCACTTCCAATGGCCGCAGGGCCTGGACGATGCCTGTCCACAGCGTCAGCGAACGCCATCCCCAGGCGGCCACCCGCGCACCGCCCTGTTCCTGCTCGGCCAGGGGACTGAGCATGCCGGCCGCGGTGAAGGCCGCGGCGCCGGTGCCGTCGAAGCGGGCGCCGGCGTCCGGCGACGGGTCGCAGACCGTCACCGCATGGCCGGTCCGGCTCAGGGCCCACGCGCAGAGGCGGCCGGCCAGGCCAGCGCCGGCGATGAGGATCCTGGCCATGGCTCAGGCGGGCTGGATGGGAATGTAGAGCTCGCTGCCTGCGGCGCGGAACTCCGCGCTCTTGGCGCGCATGCCCGCCGCCACGCCTGCATCCAGGCCCGCTTCCGCGCCTGCTTCCGCGCCTGCTTCGCCCCGGCCCTGCGTCGCGGCCTGCCCATCGGCCTCCAGCCTGGCGCTGTAGTCCCGCACATCCTGCGTGATCTTCATCGAGCAGAACTTGGGCCCGCACATCGAGCAGAAGTGGGCCACCTTGGCGCTGTCCTTGGGCAGCGTCTCATCGTGGAACTCGCGTGCCGTCTCCGGATCCAGTCCGAGGTTGAACTGGTCTTCCCAGCGGAATTCGAAGCGTGCCTTGGAGAGCGCATCGTCCCGCGCCCGCGCCGCCGGATGGCCCTTGGCGATGTCGGCCGCGTGGGCCGCGATGCGGTAGGCCATCAGGCCCTGCTTGACGTCGTCGCGGTCGGGCAGGCCCAGATGCTCCTTCGGCGTCACATAGCAAAGCATGGCGCAGCCGAACCAGCCGATCATTGCGGCGCCGATGCCGCTGGTGATGTGGTCGTAGCCCGGGGCGATGTCGGTGGTCAGCGGGCCCAGGGTGTAGAACGGCGCTTCATCGCAGTGCTTGAGCTGCTCGGTCATGTTGGCCTGGATCATGTGCATCGGCACATGGCCCGGGCCTTCGATCATCGTCTGCACATCGTGCTTCCACGCGATCTTGGTCAGCTCACCCAGGGTGCGCAGCTCGGCAAACTGGGCCTCGTCGTTCGCATCCGCCAGCGAGCCGGGGCGCAGGCCGTCCCCCAGCGAGAAGCTGACGTCATACGCCTTCATGATCTCGCAGATCTCCTCGAAGTGGGTGTAGAGGAAGTTCTCGCGATGGTGGGCAATGCACCACTTGGCCAGGATGGAGCCGCCGCGGGAGACGATGCCGGTGCGGCGCTTCACCGTCATCGGCACAAAGGGCAGGCGCACGCCCGCATGGATGGTGAAGTAGTCCACCCCCTGCTCGGCCTGCTCGATCAGCGTGTCGCGGAAGAGTTCCCAGGTCAGGTCCTCGGCCACGCCGCCCACCTTCTCCAGCGCCTGGTAGATGGGCACGGTGCCGATGGGCACGGGGCTGTTGCGGATGATCCAGTCGCGGGTGGTGTGGATGTTGCGCCCAGTGGAGAGGTCCATCACCGTGTCCGCGCCCCAACGGGTGGCCCACACCAGTTTCTCGACTTCCTCCTCGATGCCGGAGCTCACCGCCGAATTGCCGATGTTGGCATTGACCTTCACCAGGAAGTTGCGGCCGATGATCATCGGCTCCAGCTCCGGATGGTTGATGTTGGCCGGCAGGATGGCGCGGCCGCGAGCGATCTCGTCCCGCACGAACTCAGGCGTGATGAAGCCGGGGATGGTGGCGCCGAGGCCCTGGCCGCGCAGGCGGCTTTCGCGTTCGGCGTCGGCGCAGTACTCCTTCATCCAGGCGCGGCGGCCGTTTTCCCGGATGGCCACGTATTCCATCTCGGCGGTGATGATGCCGCGGCGGGCATAGTGCATCTGCGTGACGTTGCCGCCGCTGCGGGCGCGTCGCGGTGCGCGGGTGAGGGCGTCGGTCTGGGCGCGCAGGGCCTGCTGCTGGGTGGCTTCGCGCAGGCCATCGTCGAAGAGCTGGATGGGGCGCCCGGTGTAGGGCTCGGTATCGGCACGTGCTTCGATCCAGGCGGCACGGGGCGAGGGCAGGCCGCGGCGCACGTCGGTGGCCTGCGCCGGATCGGTGTAGGGGCCGGAGGTGTCATACACCGCGACACGCTCGCCGTTGGTCAGCTGGATGTCGCGCAGCGGCACCCGCAGGTCCGGGAACAGCGTGCCCGGCTCGTAGGTCTTGGTGGACGCCGGCAGCGGGGCACGGCTGGCGGCCAGGCGCTGCTGCACGTCCAGCGGCTGCACGGCGGCCGGGGAGGCGGCTGCGGACGACGAAGGGGACGCGGAACCCTGCGGCTGCAGGACAGGGACATCAGGGGACAGGTGTTGCGACATCGAGGCTTCTCCGGTAGGGCACCGGAGGCTGGGCCTGAACGGAACGCGGGCGCGATCGACCAGGACCCGGCCGCACAACGGGACTCATCGCTTGGGCCATCCGCCAGAAGGGGAGGACTCTGCAAGGTCACCACCCAGGACGTTTCCTGGGGCGCGAGGGGCAGGCTCTTCTTACGCCGGTACGAACCGGATCAAGTTCAGCGGGTCCATGGCTTCTTCGCCATGTCTCAGCCCGTGCCGCGATGTGCGGCCCAGGGCTCCCCGGAGCAGGCCCGCAGTATAGGAGCGTTCCGAACCGAGGCTCAAGATCGCTGCAGTCTGGCGGAGCGTCGCAGGCACGACATGGGGGCGCGCCGCACCGCCGCGGGGCGGGTCCATCCGGGGGCTGCACCATGTGATGGCAGTGCCCTGAGACGTCCGCCGGGCGCGCGCAAACGCCGATGTCATCGGCCTTTCCTCGTCGTTACATCTCCGTGCAACCCGCACATGCATGCCGGGCGCATCTGCGGTGTTTTTTTACGATCAATGCGGCAAACACGGCACAAACCTCGGGCAAATACCGAGCGTGCGTCGCGGGGGTGACTTCTTACACTTTGTCTCCATTGGCCGCGAGTTTGCTTACAAAGAAGAAGCGGCATTGCCTTAAGAGGGTGGGAATCATGAGCAGTCGTTCTCGCATGGGCCTGGTGCCCAGCTGTCTGTCGGTATGCCTGATGCTGGCCGGGGGCAGTGTGTGGGCGCAGGCCACCGGGGCCAGCGCGCCGGGCACCACGCCAGCGGCCGCCGCCGCGGCCACCGATAACAAGGCCCAGCTCAGCGATGTCGAGCGCGCCAAGCGCGATGCCGACAAGGTCTTCCAGTGGATCAAGTTCCACGCGGAAAAGGGCGAGACCAAGAAACCCGAACATCAGGCAAAGACCGACGCCAAGCCGGAGCCCAAGCCGCAACCGGCCGTGGCCAAGTCCGCCGCACCGGCCCCGGCGCGCAAGTCCGACGAGGACAGCCGCACCGTGGTGGCCGCCGCTTCCGATTCACAGCGTGGCGATGCAGGCGGCGGCATGACCCGCACCTCGCTGACCTCCAGCAGTGCAGGCGCTGCCAGCACCACGCCGCCCGCCTACACCGGTCGCATTCCCGAGAGCATGGCGATGGCCGCCCCGGCCACCGCGCCGGTGGTGGGTGCTCCCGCAGCGCCGGCCCAGCAGCCGGAGCCCGAACCTGCGCCGCTGCCGGAAGAAGACACGCCGCTGCGCCTGGTCAACAAGGTGGATCCGGAATATCCGCGCGCACTGCTGACCCAGCAGCGCAATGGCTCGGTCATGGTGAAGTTTGTCGTGCAGACCGACGGTTCGGTGGAACAGGTGGAAGCCATCAAGTCGCCGGACCGCAAGCTCAGCGTTGCCGCCGTGGCTGCGGTGAAGCAGTGGCGCTTCGCCCCGATCAACAAGCCGCGCCCGGTCAGCGTGGAAATCGGCTTCCAGATGGAATGAGGCCCGTGGTGCCGGAGGCTCACGTCGTCGTGGGCGTCCGGTATCGCTCAAAGAGCGGCGCCTGATCCAGCGGCGTCAGCACCTCCGCCAGCGCGTCCAGAAACACCCGGGTTCTCAGCGGCATCAAGCGCCGCTGCGGAAACACCGCCCAGCAGGTGCTGGGTTCGGCGCACCATTGCGGCAGCACCCGCACCAGCTCGCCGCGGTCAACAAAGGTCTGCGCATACTGGTTGCCGACCCAGGTGATGCCCAGCCCGTCCCGTGCCATCTGCAGCAGCATGTCCGGCGCGTTGACCAGGGTGCGCTTCTCCGGCACGCCCACCCAGGTGGCCTGCGATTCCGGCGCTTCGCCGACGTGGGAGATCAGCCGCCAGGGCAGCGCGTCCCCGCTGCGTCCCAGAATCATCAGCCCATGCATGCTGATCAGACCTTCCGGCATCTGCGGCTCACCGTGACGCTGCAGATAGGACGGTGAGGCATACAGCCCGCTGCCGAAAATGGCCATGCGCCGCGCGGCGAGCTGACTGTCCGCCGGCAGCTCGCCCATGCGCAGCGCCAGGTCGAAGCCCTCGGCGATCAGGTCGACACGCCGGGGAGACAGATCCAGCTCCAGCTGCACTTCCGGATAGGCCCCCACGAACTGGCTGAGCATCGGCCGCAGCATCTGATGGGCGAAGTCCGCGGGCATGGAGACCCGCAGCCGGCCCGTTGGCCGCTGCTGCCGGTGCAGGGCCAGCGCCAGCGCGCCGTCCACCTCCCCGGCCAGCGCTCGCGCATGCTCCAGCACGCCCTGCCCGAATTCGGTGAGCGTCAGCCGCCGGGTAGTGCGCTGCAGCAGCTTCTCACCCAGCCGCTCCTCCAGGGCCGCAATGCGCCGGGACACGGTGGATTTGGGCAGCTGCAGGCGCTCGGCGGCGCGGCTGAAACTGCCCGCATCCATCACGCGGGCGAAGACGAGCAGGTCATCGGCATCAAGGCTCATGGCAACGTGATTGTTCTATCAGTGGAACAATCTTATCCAAACGGTGGTCTTCTGGTGCTCAGGGGTTCTCAATACAGTGAAGCCATTCCCTCACACCCCTGATGCAACCGGAGAGTCACCATGAACATCCTGCAAATTAACTCCAGCGCCCGCCGTCTGCATGACGGCCAAGGTTCGGTCTCCACCCTGCTGGCCAATGAAGTGGTCGCTGGCCTGGTGGCCCGCAACCCCGGCGCCAAGACCACCGTGCACGATCTGGCCGCCAACCCGCTGCCTCCGATGGACGAAGCCACGCTGGGCGCCCTGTTCACCCCGGGTGAGCAGCGCAGCACGGACCAGCAGGCCCGCGTCGCCCTGAACGACAGCCTGATCGGCGAACTGCAGGCCGCCGACGTGGTCGTGCTGGCCGCCCCGATGATCAACTTCGGCGTGAGCTCGCAGCTGAAGAACTGGATCGATGCGGTCGCCCGCGCTGGCGTGACCTTCCGCTACGGCGCCAATGGCCCCGAAGGCCTGGTCACCGGCAAGAAGGTGATTGTGGTGACCACCCGCGGCGGTGTGCATCGCGGCCAGCCGACCGACAATGTGGTGCCTTACCTGAAGGTCGCACTGGGCTTCCTGGGCATGACCGATGTGGACTTCATCTACGCCGAAGGCCTGAACATGGGTCCGGAAGCCACCGCCCAGGGCCTGGCGGGCGCCCGCGCCGACATCGCGGCGGTGCTGGCCTGATCGCGAGGGGACCGTCCAAAGACGGGCGGTCCATTGAACGCTCTCCAAGGAAAGGAAAAATTCATGTCTGCCGTTGTTTCCCCGAACTTCACCGTTGCGACGCCTCGTCAGGTCGAGCGCCTGGTGCAGGGGATGGCCACCAGCGACGGGGCGGGCGTCAAGCTCACCCGCGTGCTGACCCATGACCTGCAGCGGCGGCTGGATCCTTTCCTGATGCTGGACGCTTTTGGCACCGACAACGCCGACGACTACATCGCCGGCTTCCCCGACCATCCGCACCGCGGCTTCGAGACGGTGACCTACATGCTGGAAGGCCAGATGCGTCACCGCGACTCCGCCGGCAATGAAGGCCTGCTGGGCAGTGGTGGTGTGCAGTGGATGACGGCCGGCCGCGGTGTGATTCACTCCGAATTGCCGGAGCAGCAGGAGGGCCGCATGGAAGGCTTCCAGCTGTGGCTGAACCTGGCCGGCCGCGACAAGATGCGCGACCCCTGGTACCGGGACATCACCAGCGCCGAGATTCCGGAAGCCCGGCTGCCGGGTGGCACGGTGCGGGTGATCGCCGGCAGCAGCCATGGCGTGGACGGCGCGATGCAGCGCGAGACCACCGAGCCGCTGTACCTGGACATCCACCTGGCAGCCGGCGCGCATTTCGAGCAGCTGATTCCCCAAGGCCATAACGCCTTCCTGTATGTCTACCGGGGTGACGTGCGCTTTGACACCGGCTGCAAGGTGCCGGCCGGACGGATGGCCATCCTCGCCAACACGGCGGGTGCGGATGGCGTCCGGTTCGATGCGGGCGACGACGGTGCGCGGCTGATCCTGATCGCCGGCAAGCCGCTGAACGAGCCGATTGCGCAGTACGGTCCCTTCGTCATGAACACCGAAGGCGAATTGCTGCAGGCGGTGCGGGACTTCCAGGCGGGACGCTTCGCCTGAACTTCTGCTGCGGCCGCCCGACTGAGGGAGTTTCGCGACTTCAGGAGGGCGGCGCATGTCGTTATCGATCTCACGGGGCGCCCCCTCGGGAGCGGCTCTGGACCCGTCGGCGCAGACCGACGCAGCAGGCAGTTCCTCTGCCCACGCGGGGAGGGCGGAGCGGGCCCCGTCACCACCGCAGGTACAGCTCCACACACCGACCCAGACCGCGCCCCGGTCCCTTCCGTTGCAGCAGGCGCTGTATTTCACCAGCGATGTCCCGTTGCGGCTCTTTCTGGGCACCGACCTGGCCGTGGCGGTCCGTCGCGAGCTTGATGGCGCACTGGAGGGTCTGGAGCAAGCCATGGCCCCGGTCGACCTGCACCGACGCCTGCCTGCTACGCTGGGACAATTGAAGGACTCGCTGGACCGGGACGATGATCGGCTCGCGCAGATGCTGGGTCACGGCAAGCGCTGGCTGACCGGGCTGCTGCGTCTGCTGGAGACGCATCCCAATGTGGACATCACGGACCGACGGGCCGCCTGTGAGCTGCTGGTCGACGGCTTCCATGCCCAACTGAGCCCGCCCGCGACCCTCTTCGGTCAGGCACTCAGTGCCCTGAGGGACCGCCTGCCCGGTGGTGCCGACGCGCGCGGTTTCCGCATGCTGCTTCAGCAGCGGGTGCTGCAGGCCATGCTGGATCAGTGGCCGCAGGAGACCGGTGCGCGCAAGATGAGTGCGCATCAGCGGGTGAGGGCCTTGATGACGGGTTTCGGCGTCCCAGTCGACCCGTCAGGATCCAAATCGGCGGGCGCAGCCCTCCCAGTGGAACAGCTGAACCGGGCAGCCCCCTTTATCGAAGAGCGTCTGCAGAACCAGATCTTCGCGGTGGCCCATGACTTGATGGGGCGCCTGGAAGACTGCTATGAAGGCGCAGCCAGGGCCCCCTTGCCTCGTGCGGAAGGGCTGTCCACCGCGGAAGATGCTTCCGTTCGGGCCGCGCTCAACATGGTGCGTTCCGTGATCGGCGTGAACCTTCTGCCCTTCCTGACGACGCGGGACGCCACCGGGCGCGAGGTCTGGCACTTGCGAACATCCGATCATCTGGCCGACTGCATCAGAGCTGCACTGCCGGAGCTTTCGCCGCCGCACATCACCCCGCCGCACATCACCCCGCCGTCGCTCCACCTGCCAGCGTCCACAGCGCTGGAGGGCGTTGACCCCGCCAGCGACGATGAACTCGAGCCGCTCGGTTCCCCATCGGGCGCCGGCACCTGCGCATCGAACCCGTCCTCGAGCCCATCCTCCGAGGCCTTGCCCGTGCTGCGCAAGCGTCCGGCGGGGCTTTAGGAGAGCGGCTCCGGCGCGACCGGCACCTTCAAGGCCGGCACTGGAGGCGCGAGCAGCCGGGGGCCGACATAGCCGTGCACGGCCCCGAACACCGAGCCGTCCTCCTGTTGGTTCCACTCGGCCGCATACGCATGCATCTCCTCCCGCGTGCGGCCGACAAAGTTCCACCAGAGCAACACAGGCTCGTTGAAGGGCGGTCCGCCAAGCAGCAACGCACGGCTGCGTCCGCCGCCGGAGAGCAGCCTCAGTGACCGGCCGCCCGGCGCCACATACAGCAGCTGACCCGGCTGGCTGAGGCCGGTGTCCTCGTCGCCCACGGTGACGGCCATGTCGCCCTCCAGCACCATCAGCCCGTATTCGTAGTCGGGATGCAGCAGCACTTCGGCCTCGGCAGCATGGGAGGCGCTGAGATCCACGCCCAGCAGCGGCGTGTGGCTGGGCACCGGGGAGCGATGCCCCTGAAATTCGCCCATCAGCAGCATGGTGTCAAAGCCGCCCGTCTTGAACTGTGGCATCACCGGAAAGTGCTCAAACGCTGGCGGCATGTGGCGCACCGCGTCTGGCAGGGCAATCCAGAGCTGGGCCAGTTGCAGGCGGGAGGTCAGCGACTCCTCGGAATGGCTGATGCCCCGTCCCGCCGTCATCAGGTTCACCTGACCGTGCCGCAGCACCTGCTCCGAACCCAGGCTGTCGCGATGCAGGATCTCGCCTTCGATCAGCCAGCTGAAGGTCTGTAGCCCGGTGTGCGGATGCGGACCCACCCGCATCGGGCGGTCAGCGGGCAGGTCGGCCGGGCCCGCGTGGTCCAGGAAGCACCAGGCGCCGACCATGCGGTGCTTGGGCGTGGGCAGGGCGCGGCGGATGGTCAGCCCACCCACATCGCCCAGGTGGGCCTGGAGGCGTTCCCAGCGGGCAGGTGCGGCATCGGTATCGAGAATCATCGGGGGCCTCCTTGGGCAAGGTCATCAAGAATGGGGCAATCGGGGCGATCGTCCCCGTGGCAGCAGTCCGCCAGCTCGGCCAGCGTGCGGCGCATGGCCTGCATCTCGGCCATGCGGCGGTCCAGGTCGGCGATATGGGTCTGCGCAATCCGCTTGACCTGCGCGCTGGCGCGGCGGCGGTTCTGCCACAGTGCCAGCAGTTCGGTGATTTCCGCCATCGAGAATCCAAGGTCTCGGGCGCGGCGAATGAAGCGCAGCAGATGCACCTCGCGCTCACCATAAAGCCGGTAACCGGCCTCGGTGCGGGCGACCGGCGGCAGCAGACCCAGTTGCTCGTAATGGCGCAGCATCTTGGCGGAGACGCCCGAGCGCTCGGCCGCTTCCTTGATCGTCCAGCGCGATTCGTTCCCGAGGATGCCGGTCATCGGGTCTGTCCCTTCCAGCGCTTGAGCAGCAGCGCATTGCCCAGCACCGACACGCTCGACAGCGCCATCGCCGCCCCGGCGATCACCGGGTTCAGCAGCCCCAGGGCCGCCAGCGGAATGCCGAGCAGGTTGTAGACAAAGGCCCAGAACAGGTTTTGGCGGATCTTGCGCACCGTCGCCCGGGAGATGCCGATGGCCTGCGCCACCAGGCGTGGGTCGCCGCGCATCAGCGTGATGCCGGCCGTCTCCATCGCCACGTCGGTGCCGCCGCCCATGGCCAGGCCCACGTCCGCCGCCGCCAGGGCCGGCGCATCGTTGATGCCATCGCCCACCATGGCGACATGGGCCCCGCCGCTGCGCAGGGCGGCGACACGCTGGGCCTTGTCCTCCGGCATCAGTTCGGCGTGGACCTCGTCCAGCTTCAGGCTACCGGCCACCGCCTCGGCCGCCGCGCGGTTGTCGCCGGTCAGCATGACGGTGCGCAGTCCCATCGCGCGCAACTCCGCCACCGCGTCAAAGGCTTCCGGCTTGAGGCGGTCACCGAAGGCGAGCAGGGCCAGGGGCAACGGCGGTTGACCGTCGCGGCGCTCGGCGAGCCAGGACACGGTCATGCCCTGGTGGTGGGCGGGAGCGGATGCTGCCTCGAGCGTCTGGGTGGGCACCCCGAGTGAGATCAGCCACTGCTGGCTGCCGAGCATCAGCGGGCGACCTTGTACCTGTGCCTCGATGCCGCGGCCGGCAACAGCGCGGGTATCGACGGCGGGTGGGAATTGCAGGCTGCGCTGCGCGGCAAGCTCGCGCACCGCGCGGCCCAGCGGATGTTCGCTGCCCTGTTGAAGCCCGGCGGCGAGGGTGAGGGCCTCGTCCTCGGACAAGCCCTCGAAGGGCGTCAGCGATTGCAAATGCGGCCGGCCTTGCGTGAGCGTGCCAGTCTTGTCAAACACCACCGTCGTGACCGCGCGGGCCTGCTCCAGCGCCTGCGCATCCTTGATCAGCAGACCCCGCCGTGCGGCCACGCCGGTGCCCACCATGATGGCGGCGGGTGTGGCCAGGCCCAGGGCGCAGGGGCAGGCGATGACCAGCACCGCCACCGCATGGATCAGCGCCTGCGACCAGTCGCCGCCCGCGACGCCCCAGGCCAGCCAGGTCAGCAGCGCGATGCCGATCACCACCGGCACGAACACCGCACTGACCTGGTCCACCAGACGCTGGATCGGCGCCTTGCGGGCCTGCGCGTTCTCCACCAGCCGCACGATGCGGGACAGCGTGGACTCGGCGCCCAGTGCGGTCACCGTCACCAGCAGCAGGCCTTCGCCGTTGACCGAACCGCCCACCACCGCATCGCCGGGGCCCCGCGACTGGGGCAGGCTTTCGCCGCTGATCATCGATTCATCGACCAGGCTCTGGCCCTCAGCGATGCGGCCGTCAGCCGGCATGCGCTCCCCGGGACGGACCACCAGCAGGTCGCCGCGCTGCAGGCGCGCCAGCGGCACCTCGGTGTCCTGGCCGTTGCGACGCACCCGTGCGGTGTCCGGGCGCAGCGCCTTCAGCGCCGCGAGTGCGCCCAGGGTCTGGCGCTTGGCACGGGCTTCCAGCCACTTGCCCAGCAGCACCAGCGTGATGACGGCGGCGGAGGATTCGAAGTAGAGCGCAGGCTCCGCCCCGGCATGACCGCCATGGGATGCCTCCGTCAACAGCCCATACAGGCTGAGGCCATAGGCGGCGCTGGTGCCCAGGGCCACCAGCAGGTCCATGTTGCCGCTACGATCCTTCAGGGCGGCCCAGCCCGCGCGGTAAAAACGGGCGCCGAGCCAGAACTGCACCGGCGTCGCGAGCAGCCACTGCCACCAGCCGTTCAGCATCCAGTGCTGTCCGATCAGCATGCCCACCATCGGCAGCACCAGCGGGGCGGAGAGCAGGGCCGCCACCAGGACCGGACCACCAGTGGCCGACCAGGGCGTGGGCGGACGTGGCGCAGCGCCGTCCTGCCCGACCGCGCCGGCGCCTGGGTCGGCGATCCCCTCATCGGCCGTCGCGGCATAACCGGCTTTCTCCACCGCCGCCACCAGCGCGGCAGTGCTCACGCCGCCCAGGCTGGTGACCCGCGCCGTCTCGGTCGCGAGATTGACCTCCGCCTGTTGAACCCCGGGCACCCGGCGCAGCGCGCGCTCCACCCGGCCCACGCAGCTCGCACAGGTCATGCCGGTGATGGCCAGTTGCATCGATTGCTCCGGCACCTGGAATCCGGCCCCTTCCACCGCATGCTTCAGCGCTTCGACCGTAAGTGCCGGGTCCGCTTTCACGGTGGCGCGTTCGGTGGCCAGATTCACCTCGGCGCTGACCACGCCCGGCACCGCGTTCAGCCGCTTTTCGACACGGCGCACACAACTGGCGCAGGTCATGCCCTGGATGGGCAACTGGAGCTCGACCGGGGCGGTCGCCCCCACACCGCCCGCCGAGGTAGGCGGGAGGACGGGGGAGGGTGTCGGTGCAGGGGTGGCGGTGTTCATGGTGGAAGTCTCAAGCTTGCCATGATGGGAAGGTCAAGGCCATGCCCCTCCCGGGAGAGGGGCGGCGCATCGAAGGAGGACGGGTGGCTTGACCTTCCCACCGTGGAAAGGTTTAGGCTTGCATCATCGTTCCTCAAACTTCCTTCTGGAGTTCCCATGCATGAATTCAATCTGCCCGACATGAGCTGCGGCCATTGCCTCGCGGCCGTCACCGAAGCGCTCAAGAGTGCGGACGGCCAGGCCGACGTGCAGGTCAGCCTGGAGCAGAAAATGGTGAAAGTGCAGAGCGGCCTGCCGAGAGAGGCACTGGCGGCCGCATTGACCGAAGCGGGGTACCCACCGGCGGACTGAGCCCGGCGCGTCGTCCGCGACAGGTCCGGCTCACCCACGAAAAAAAGCGCCTCCCGGGGGAGGCGCTGTGTCGATGCGCGAGAGGCCCTGATCGAGCGCTCTCGAGGGCTTCTTTGCCGTCGAGCGCGTGCGTTGCGCTCAGGTGCCGTCAGGCCTTTTTCAAGGCCGCCGTATCGAACGGCAGGGCACGCAACCGCTTGCCGGTGGCGGCAAAGATGGCGTTGGCCACGGCTGGTGCAATGGGCGGCGTGCCGGGTTCACCGATGCCGCCGGGCGCTTCATTGCTGTCCACGATGTGCACGTCCACCTTGGGCATCTCGTTCATGCGCAGGACCGGGTAGTCGTGGAAGTTGCTCTGTTCCACCTTGCCGTCCTTGAAGCTGATGCGGCCATACATCGCCGCAGTCAGCCCATACACCACCGCGCCTTCGATCTGCCGGGCAATGGTCTGCGGATTCACGGTCTGGCCGCAGTCCACCGCCGCCGTCACCTTGTGCACCCGCACCGCGCCGTCATCGGCCACCGACACCTCGGCCACTTCGGCCACGAAGGTGCCAAAGCTCTCCGCCACCGCCACGCCGCGGAAGTGGCCCTTCGGTGCGGGCGTCTTCCAGCCGGCCTTGCTGGCGGCCAGTTCCAGCACCCGCTTGGCGCGGGGCTGCTTGTCCAGCAGCGCCAGGCGATATTGCAGCGGGTCGGCCTTGGCCGCGTGCGCCAGTTCATCGATGAAGCTTTCGATGAAGAAGGCATTTTGCGAATGGCCGACGGAGCGCCAGAACCACACCTGCGGGCCCGGCTCCGCGCGACCGTAAAGGATGCGCTGGTTGGGGATGCTGTAGGGATGATCGGCCAGGCCTTCCACCGCCATGCTGTCCACGCCGGTGTCCGGGATCTTCATGAAGCCGGACGCGGCCATGATGGACGGGCTGGCCACTTCGGCCTTGAGCTGAGACGGGCGACCCTGGTCGTCCAGCGCGGCGGCAAAGCGCACTCGCGAGGTCGGACGGTAATAACCGGCGGCCATGTCGTCTTCGCGGGCGTAGATCAGCTTCACCGGGCTGCCGCTGATCTTGGAGAGCAGCGTGGCGTCGATGGTGAAATCCGGCGCAAAGCGGCGGCCGAAGCCCCCGCCCAGCAGCAGCGTGTTGACCTTGACCTTCGCCGGGGTGACCTGGGCCACCTGCCCGAGGATGCCCTGCGCCGGACCCTGGCTCTGCGTGCCGGCCCAGATGGTCACCGAGTCGCCCTGCACCCAGGCGAGGCAGTTCAGCGGTTCCATGCAGGCATGGGCGAGGTAGGGCACGTCGTACTGCGCTTCGATGCGCGCGGCGGCGGCATCCGGCGCCTGGCCTTCTTCGCGGGCGACGGCTTTGGCGTCCTTCAGGCCCTGGTCCAGGGTGGCGGAGATCTTCTCCTGCGAGAGGTCCGCATGCGCGCCGAGGTCCCATTCCACCCCGAGGGCATCCCGGCCCTGGCGCGCGGCCCAGTAGCCGTCGGCCAGCACCGCCACGCCGGAAGGCAGGGTGATGATCTTGCGCACACCCGGGATGGCCCTGGCCTTGGCTTCGTCGAATGCCTTGGGCTTGGCGCCGGCGATCGGCGCGCGGGCCATGACCGCGATCAGCATGCCGTCCACATGGGCGTCGATGCCGAACTTGGCGGTGCCGTTGATCTTGGCGGCGCTGTCCAGACGCCGGGTCGGCTTGCCCATGATGCGGAAGTCCTTGCGGTCCTTCAGCGCGGGTTTGTCGGGCACCGGCAGGGTGGCGGCGGCGCTGACCAGCGAACCGTAGCTGGCCTTTTTGCCGCCGGGGCCGATCACGAAACCGCGCTCGGTGCGCAGGTCGGTGGCGGGCACCTTCCATTGCTGGGCCGCCGCGGCCACCAGCATCTGTCGAGCGGCCGCGCCGGCCTGACGCACCGGCGTCCAGTGGGCGCGCACGGTGGTGCTGCCGCCGGTGGCCTGCATGCCAAACATCGGATTGTTGTAGGCCTGATCGACCGGGGCCTGTTCGACGCTGACCTGCGACCAGTCGGCATCCAGCTCCTCAGCCACCATCATCGGGATGGCGGTGAGCACACCCTGGCCCATTTCGGCGGAGCCGCAGACCACGGTGACACGGCTGTCCGGCGTGATGCGCAGCCAGGCGTTCGGGGCGAAGGTGTTGGTGGCGGTGCCGGTTGCCGCGCTGGCGGCCTGGGCAGCGGTGGCCGCCTGGGCCATGCGGCCGGCAGCCAGGGGCAGGGTGAAGGACAGGCTCAACGCCGCGCCGCCCTTGAGCAGCGAGCGACGACGGGTGCCTGCGGGGCTGAGGAGATCGTGGCTCATGCGCGGCCTCCCTTGTTCAGCTGGGCGGAGGCGTCGTGGATGGCGGCGCGGATCTGGTTGTAGGTGCCGCAGCGGCAGATGTTGCCGCTCATGGCGTTGTCGATGTCGGTGTCGGTCGGCTTGCGATTGCCGGCCAACAGGGCCGAGGCGCTCATGATCTGGCCGCTCTGGCAGTAGCCGCACTGGGGCACGTCGATCTTCAGCCAGGCGTATTGCACGGCCTTGCCGGCGGGCGTGGCGCCGACGCCTTCGATGGTGGTGATCTTCTTGCCGGCCGCCGCTTCGATCGGGGTCTGGCAGGAGCGAACGGGCTGTCCGTCCAGATGCACGGTGCAGGCGCCGCACAGCGCCATGCCGCAACCGAATTTGGTGCCGGTGAGCTGCAGCTGCTCACGCAGGGCCCACAGCAGGGGCATTTGCGGGTCCGCGTCCAGCGAGACCGGCGTTCCATTGACCGTCAGCTTGATTGTCATGACTCTCCTCCGGGGGGAATGCCACGGTCGTTCCATCCCGGATGGGCGGCAGCGCCGGGGCGAAGGTGCGCAAGCGTATCCAAAAACGGACCGGCGTGCTTGCCTGATCCTACGAACGGATTGCGTGATCGCCCGGGCGGTTGAGGCTCGGCGTCGGGAGCATGCGGGTCGAATTGCGTTCAACCGCAGGGTAGGGGCGCGCGGTCATCAACGCTGCCACTGCGCGTCAGCGGTCGATCAGCGCTGCGGAGCGGATGCCGGAGGTGTGTGAGGCTGCGCGGGAGCCGGCGCCGGCACGACGCCGATGGGAATGACCCGGCTGCCCGAAGCCCGTGCGCCGGGCTGCGCCGGCGGGGCAGAGGGGGCCGAGCGTTTGGCGGTGTTGGCTTGAGCGGCGGCGAACATGCCAGCGACGCCCTCCCGCATGCGGGTGGCAACGACCAAAAACGCGATGGCCATCAGGATGGCAATGACACCGGCAACGACCTTGACGGGAGAGAGCTTCTGCATCGGGGAAGGGCTTTCGAATGGGGAGAGGGTAACAGCCTCAAAGGTGCCATCCGACAAGGCAGTCTTGGGAAGGACCACTTTTAAACGGTCATCCATCCACGTCGCATCAGCGCGAACCGAAGGCCGAGGCTTTCCACCCAGCGCGGTCTGACTGCTAGACCGCTGAGCCACCCTCGACTTGCGTCATCGCCGCCTCCACCTGCGCCTTGAAGCGCCGTAGCGACTGCAGCTCATGATCCGGCGCCTGGAGCGCCGGCCATAGCAGGGCGACAAGGTCGCGGGCGGCGCGGTCCACCTGGATCTCGCGGCCGGCGATGATCACCTCCCACAGCAGGTGCTCCATCGGCCCGAAGACCAGCGAGCGCAGCATCCGCAGCGGAATGTCCTGGCGCACCTCACCCGCTTTCTGGCCGCGGGACAGCAGGTCCATCAGCGGTGCGGTGTAGCGGCGCTGCAGCTCCACAAACGCCGCGCCGAAAGACTGGCCGTCGTCCTGGCTCAGCGTCAGCGTGGCTTCCCGCTTGCGGCCTTCAGATAGCACCAGCTCACACAGCCCCGTGCCCTGGATCAGAAACAGCCGCAGATGGGTGTGGACCACGAACTCCAGTTGGTCCCGCACCGGGCGCTCCCGCGGCAGACCGGTTTCGATCGCGTCGATGATCTCGTCGTACCAATCGCCGATCACCCGCATGCACAGCTCACGCTTGCCGCGGAAGTAGGTGAACACCGTCGCTTCTGAAATCCCCAGCCGCTGGGCGATCTCGGTGGTGGTGGCCCTTTCGTAGCCGCGCTCCGCAAACACCGCGCGGCTCTCCCGCAGGATGTCCCGCACCCGCTGTTCCGCCTTGGCGCCCACCGGTGAGCGCCGCTGCGAGGGCAGGCCGGTGGCGCTGGCCGAGGCCGCAGCAGCGGTGCCCCGGGGAGCACCGGGTGAAGACGTAGACGCCGGCAACGGGGAGGAGGAGGGCGAGGGGGCGGAAGCGCTCATGGCGTCCGCATTGTGCTGACTTCTTGAGCCCGACTCAAGTATGGTTGTTGAGACCCGGCCTTCTTGTGTATGCTTCGCGCCGCCACCCGCTCCGGCTGCCGGCCGATTCACCATCGATTGCCATCAGCCGCCGGGTGCGGAACCCGCCCATCCGGCGGTTTCCTCCAGAATTGAGCCATACTCACAAAGCCCGCGCACCCGCCCATGGCGCCGGGCACCCAGGAGACTTCATGCCCGTGCTGTCCACCCAGCTGAACGCCCGCTCGGCCGACTTCAAGGCCAATGCCGCCGCCATGCAGGCATTGATCGACGATCTCAACGCCAGGCTCACCACCATCGCCCAGGGCGGCGGTGAAGCGGCGCGTGCCAAGCATGTGGCGCGTGGCAAGCTGCTGCCCCGGGACCGGGTGGAAATGCTGCTGGACCCCGGCACCCCCTTCCTGGAAATCGCCCCGCTGGCGGGCCTGGACATGTATGACAACGCCGCCCCCGGCGGCGGCGTGATTGCCGGCATCGGCCGGGTGTCCGGCGTGGAATGCGTCATCGTCTGCAATGACGCCACCGTCAAGGGCGGCACGTACTACCCGATCACCGTCAAGAAGCATCTGCGCGCGCAGGAGATTGCGGACCAGAACCGCCTGCCCTGCCTCTACCTGGTGGACTCCGGCGGCGCCAACCTGCCCAATCAGGACGAGGTGTTCCCCGACCGCGATCACTTCGGCCGCATCTTCTTCAACCAGGCCAACCTGTCTGCCAAGGGCATTCCGCAGATCGCGGTGGTGATGGGCTCGTGCACCGCCGGCGGCGCCTACGTGCCGGCCATGAGCGACGAGACCGTCATCGTGCGCAACCAGGGCACCATCTTCCTGGGCGGCCCGCCGCTGGTGAAGGCCGCCACCGGTGAGGTCGTCAGCGCGGAAGACCTCGGCGGCGGTGATGTGCACACCCGCCTCTCCGGGGTGGCCGACCATCTGGCCGAAGATGACACCCATGCCCTGGCCATCGCCCGCCAGTCGGTGGCGCGGCTGAACTGGCGCAAGCAGGGAAGCCTGCTGACGCAGCCGGCCCGCGCACCGCTGCATGACCCCAGCGAGCTGCACGGCGTCATTCCCACCGACACCCGCAAGCCCTTTGATGTCCGCGAGGTCATCAGCCGCATCGTGGACGGCAGCGAGTTCGATGAATTCAAGGCCCGCTACGGCAACACCCTGGTCTGCGGCTTTGCCCACATCGAAGGCATGCCCGTGGGCATCGTGGCCAACAACGGCATCCTGTTTGCGGAGAGCGCCAACAAGGGCGCCCACTTCATCGAGCTGTGCTGCCAGCGCAAGATCCCGCTGGTGTTCCTGCAGAACATCACCGGCTTCATGGTCGGCCGCAAGTACGAGAACGAAGGCATCGCCCGTGCGGGCGCCAAGATGGTGACCGCGGTGGCCTGCGCCCAGGTGCCCAAGTTCACCGTGATCATTGGCGGCAGCTTCGGTGCCGGCAACTACGGCATGTGTGGCCGCGCCTATTCGCCGCGCTTCCTCTGGATGTGGCCCAACGCCCGCATCTCGGTGATGGGTGGCGAACAGGCCGCGTCGGTGCTGGCCACGCTGCGCCGCGACGGCATCGAGTCCAAGGGCGGCCAGTGGAGCGCCGACGAGGAAGAGGCGTTCAAGTCGCCGATCCGTGCCCAGTACGAATCGCAGGGCCATCCGTATTACGCCAGCGCACGCCTGTGGGACGACGGCGTGATCGATCCTGCCGACACCCGCCGGGTGTTGGCCCTGGGGCTGTCGGCATCGCTGAATGCGGAGATTCCCGAGACCCGGTTCGGCGTCTTCCGCATGTGAAGATGGCGGCTTCTCCGCTGCCGGAATCCCTTCGATGAATGCCACTCTTCCGCCCGATGTCCGCCTGCGTCCGCTGACGCCGGCCGACTCGCTGGAACTGCTCACCTCGCTGCTGCATCAGGCCTATGCGTCGCTGGCGGCGCAGGGCTGGAATTTCACGGCGGTCGATCAGCCGGTGTCGCTGACGGCCAAGCGGGTATCGGCCGGTCAGTGCCTGCTGGCGGAGCAACTGGATGCGCAGGGGGCGGCGCGTCTCGTGGGCACGGTGATGGTGCGCGGTCCCTATCGGCCGGGTGTGGATGCGTGGACCTTGGACGCGCCTTGCTACAACGAGCCCGGGACGGCCATCCTGTCCCAGTTGGCGGTGCATCCGGACTGCCGCGGGCTGGGGTTGGGCGAGCGGCTGATGGATGCTGCCGAGGACTGGGCCCGTACCGAAGGCTATACCGCTGTGGCGCTGGATACCGCCCTGCCCGCAGTGGCGCTGCGCCAGCGTTATGAACGCCGGGGCTATGTGCAGGTGGGCGACGTGCAGTGGGAAGGCAAGACCTATCGCAGCGTGCTGATGCGCAAGGCGCTGAGCGCTGCGGTCCCGGCGGTGGAGGCGTGACGGCATGAGCCTGGGGCGCGTAACAGGGGGTGCACGGACGGTCAGCCACGAGGCCGCCACCGTGGCTCGGACGGTCGCTGTCAGCGATGCTGCGAGTATGGCGGCGGGTGCCGGTGAGGCCCTTGCTGCGGCGACTGCAGCAGCCGCTGCGGCTGCGGCTGCCGCTGCCGCTGTTGCAAGGGTGACTGCGCGCGCGATTGCCGCGTTCGCGCTGTCCGTCGTGCTGCCCGCCACAGCGCTCCACGCACAGACGTCCCTCGCGCCCACGGCGGACCGACCCGCAGTGGGTTCCGACCGATCCCCCTCGGTGCCGACCGCCGCTTCCTGGGCCCCAGACCTGCGCGAGCGCATCGACCGCGTCCCGGTGCGTGTCACCGATGCGGCTGGTCGCATCGTCAGCGGCGAATTGCCTGTCACCGTCTTCCGTCCTGCCGGGCCCGGCCCGTTCCCGCTGGCCCTCATCAACCACGGTCGCGACTGGCGCGAACGCGGTCGTTATGGACGGCAGCGTTATGAATCCGCTGCGCGGTTCTTCGTGCGCAAGGGCTATGCCGTCGCGGTGCCGCTGCGCCTGGGCTATGGCGAACTTGCAGCCGCCGGCGACCCGGAAACCAATGTCCGCTGCGATCAGCCCCGCTACACCGCCGCGCTGAATGCGGCGGGTCAGCAGGTGGCCGACGTGCTGCGCTTCATGGCGGCGCAACCGGACATCGATGCCTCGCGCACGGTCCTGGTCGGCCAGTCGGTTGGCGGGCTTGCGGCCCTCGCGGCACTGCCGCAACTGGCCGATGTCGCGCCGGCAGCACCCACCGGGTCGGCAGGACCGGCCGTGCTCGCCGTCATCAACGTCTCCGGCGGTCATGGCGGCCGCCCGGAGGCCGCTGCCAGCCCCTGCCGCCCGGACGTTCTGGAACAGGAAATGTCCCGCCTGGGCAGCCTGCAGCGCGCCCGCGCACGGGCCATCCCCACGCTCTGGCTGTATGCCGACAACGACCATCTCTTCGGCACCCGCTGGCCCCGTCAATGGGCCCAGGCGTATCAAGCCGCAGGAGGGGCGATGACCTGGCGCCTGCTGCCGCCCGTCGGACAGGAAGGTCACCGACTCTTCACCGACGGGAACGACCAATGGCAGCCGGTGGTGGACGCCTTCCTGCGCCCGCTGGGCGTGGACATTCCCGGCGCGTTGCTGTATCCCCCCGACCACGACCCGGGCCGCGCCGATGTGGCGGACCTGTCCGCGTTGCCCTCATCCTCATCCTCACCCGAGCTGCAGCGCCTCTACCGCGCCTTCCTGGCTGCGCCGCTCCCGCGCGCCTTTGCGATGAACGGCCAGTCCCGCTCCTCCTTTGCCACGGGGGACGACGCCCAGTCCCGCGCGCTGGCGCGGTGCGAAGAGGGCGCCCAGGCCGAAGATCCCTGCCGCCTCTACGCGGTCAACCGTACTGTTGTCTGGAGCCAGCCATGAGCCTGCCCACCCTGCCACCCACCACCACCCTGCGCTTGTCCCGCGAGGGCGCGGTGGCCCGTGTCACCCTGGCACGTCCGGACGTTCGCAATGCCTTCAACGACATCGTCATCCAGGAACTGACCCACACCTTCGAGGCGCTGAGCCAGGACGCCTCGCTGCGCGCCGTGGTGCTGGCCGCCGAAGGCAAGGCCTTCTGCGCCGGTGCGGACCTGAACTGGATGAAGGCCATGGCCGGCTACAGCTGGGAGGACAACCATGCCGACGCCTCCCGTCTGGCGCAGATGCTCTGGACACTCTACAGCTGCCCGGTCCCGGTGATCGCGCAGGTGCAGGGCGATGTCTACGCGGGCGGCGTCGGGCTGGTCTCCGTCTGCGATGTCGTGGTGGCGGTCGACTCGGCAGGCTTTTGCCTGTCCGAAGCCAAGCTGGGCCTGCTGCCGGCGACCATCGCCCCATATGTCGTGCGGGCGATGGGAGAACAGGCTTCCCGGCGATACTTCGTCACCGCTGAACGGTTCTCCGCGGCTGAGGCGCACCGCCTCGGCCTCGTGCATGCGCTGGCTACCGCCGAGACGCTGGATGAGACCGTCCAGGGGCTGTGCAATGCCGTCGTGGCCAATGGTCCGATGGCCGTGCGGGCCTGCAAGCAGCTGGTGAAGGATGTGGCGCATGCGCCGCTGACCCAGGCGCTGCGGGATGACACCGCCCGCCGCATCGCCGACATCCGCGCCAGCAGCGAAGGTCGCGACGGGGTGCAGAGCTTTCTCAACAAGTCCCGCCCTGGCTGGCAGGGCTGATGTCGAGGCCTTCCGCCGACCGCGATGCCGCGGCCGCTGGAAGTCCGGTGACCCTTTGATGTCCGTTTTCCATGTCCGAAGCAGTACAACATGACTGGCAACGCCGCAGCCTCCGCGCGGTGTGGCATCCCTGCACCCAGATGGCACGCGCCGAGCGGGTGCCCCCGCTGCCCATTGCCCGCGGCGAAGGCCCCTGGCTGTTTGACCATCAGGGCCGCCGCTACTTCGATGCCAACAGCTCCTGGTGGGTGAACCTCTTCGGCCATGCGGATCCGGCGCTGAACGATGCCATCAAGCATCAGCTCGACACGCTGCCGCATGTGATGCTGGCCGGCTGCACCCATGAACCGGCGGTGCGGCTGGCCGAGCGGCTGTCCGCGCGCACGCGGGGCGTGCTGGGCCACCTCTTCTTCGGCAGCGATGGGGCGAGCGCAGTGGAGATCGCGCTCAAGCAGAGCTTTCACAGCTGGCGCAACCGTGGCCAGAGCGACAAGCGGGAATTCGTCTGTCTCAAGAATGGTTATCACGGAGAGACCATCGGCGCCCTGGCGGTGACCGATGTGGCGGTGTTTCGCGACGCCTATGACCCGCTGCTGATGCGGGCCCATATCGTCACCTCGCCGGACCAGCGTCTGGGCAATGAGCAGCAGGCGCTGGACGATCTGCGGACGCTGCTGCGGGAGCGTGCCGCGCACATTGCCGCGGTCATCGTGGAACCGCTGGTGCAGGGCGCGGCCGGCATGGTGATGCATGCGCCGTCTTATCTGCGCCGCTTGCGCCAGTTGTGCCGTGAATTCAATGTGCACCTGATTGCCGACGAGATCGCGGTCGGATGCGGCCGCACCGGCACCTTCTTCGCGTGGGAACAGACCCAGCCCGCATCGGCCGATGAGTGGCCGGACTTCGTGCTGCTGTCCAAGGGCATCACCGGGGGCACGCTGCCGCTGTCGCTGGTGCTGACCACCGACGAGGTCTACCAGGCCTTCTGGTCAGAAGACGTGACCCGCGGATTCCTGCACTCCCACAGCTACACCGGCAATCCGCTGGCGTGTGCGGCGGCCAATGCGGTGCTGGACCGGTTCGAGGCGGGGCAGCTCGTGAGTAATCAAACGCAGGCGGCGCTCCTGACCGAGGCGTTTGCACCACTGGCCACGCATCCGGCGGTGGCCCATCTGCGCCAGCGGGGCACCATCCTGGCGTTTGATGTCCAGGCACCGGTCGAGCGCTTTTCGGAGCGCTTCCACCTGGCCGCACGTGACCATGAGCTGCTGATCCGCCCGATCGGGCAGACGGTCTACCTGATGCCGCCGTATCTGATCGACGCCTCCACCGCCGGCTTCCTGGCCGATGCGGTGCAGGCGACCCTGCAGGAGGTGCTGCATGCTGCTTGAGCACCTGCAGGCGAAGCTCGACGAGCTGAAGTCGCAAAGCCTCACCCGTTTCACCCGCGTGGCCGAGACCGGCACCGCGCCCCGCCAGATCGTGCGCGGCGCTGACGGCGTGGCGCGCGAGCTGTTGATGTTCTGCAGCAATGACTATCTCGGCCTGGCGGCGCATCCCGAGATTGCGGAGGCGCTTGCGGAAGGCGCCCAGATCTACGGCGGGGGCTCCGGCGCTTCGCCGCTGGTGAGCGGACATTCGCGGGCCCACCATGAGGTGGAGACCCAACTCGCCGACTGGTTTTCGCCTTGGATTCCGCAAGCGCGGGCCATCGGCTTTTGCACCGGCTACATGGCCAACCTGGCGGTGGTCGCCGCACTGGGCGATGCGCAGGCGGAGATCTTCAGCGAGTCGCTGAATCACGCGTCGCTGATCGACGGCACCCGCCTGGCCAAGGCCCGTGTGACCCGGTACGGCCACGTGGACCTGCAGGAACTGCGGACTCAACTGGCAGCCAGCACGGCACGCATCAAGTTGATCGTCACCGATGCGGTCTTCAGCATGGACGGGGACATCGCCCCGCTGCCGGAGCTTCTCGCCCTGGCGGAGGCGTTCGACGCCTGGCTGATCGTGGACGATGCCCATGGCTTCGGCGTGTTGGGCGAGACCGGTGCCGGCTCGGTTGAGCACTTCGGGCTGCGCAGCGAGCGGCTGATCGTGATGGGCACGCTGGGCAAGTCCGCCGGGCTGGCCGGTGCCTTTGTCGTCGCACATGCCACCATCACCGACTACCTGCTGCAGGCGGCGCGCAATTACATCTTCTCCACCGCTTCGCCGCCTGCGGTCGAGCATGCGCTGCTGACCAGCTTCGCGCTGATCCGCGGGGCCGAGGGTCGGCGCCGTCGCGCGCAGCTCATGGCCCTGCAGGCGCATCTGCGCGAAGGCATGGCCGCGCTGCTGGACCGCCATCCGGCGCTGCCGTGGCGGCTCGCACCGTCCAGCAGTCCTATCCAGCCCTTGATCATCGGCGGCAATGCCGAGGTGATGGCGCTGGCGGCGGCACTGGAGCAGCAGGGTCTGCGGGTGCCGGGCATCCGTCCCCCGACGGTGCCCAGGGGCGAGGCCCGCCTGCGCATCACCTTGTGTGCCACCCACACCCATGACGATGTGGATCGCCTGCTGGCGGCCCTGGAGGACTGCGCATGAGCGCCGCGCCATTCAACGGATTTTTCATCACCGGCACGGACACCGAAATCGGCAAGACCTGCATCACCGCTGGCCTGACGCATGCCTTTCAGCAGCTCGGCTGCCGGGTGGCACCGGTGAAGTCCCTGGCGGCTGGACAGACCCCGGATGCCAGCGGCCAATGGGTCAATGAGGATGTGGCCCAGCTCCATGCCGCCCAGACCCTGGGCCTGCGCATGGAGGAGGTCGGCCCGCTGCAGTTTCGCGAGCCCTGTGCGCCGCACATTGCTGCCCGTCTGGAAGGTCGCAGCATCGACCGTGAAGCCCTGCTGACGGCCATCGCCGCCACCGCCGCCCGCGCCGACCTGACGCTGGTGGAAGGCGTGGGTGGCTTCCGGGTGCCGCTGACCGACACCTGGGACACCGCCGACCTGGCCGTGGACCTGGGCCTGCCGGTGGTGCTGGTGGTTGGCCTGCGGCTGGGCTGCATCAACCATGCGCTGCTGACGGCCGAAGCCATCCGGGCGCGCGGCCTGCGCCTGGCCGGATGGGTGGCCAACACCGCCGACCCGCATCAACCGCATGTGGCGGACAATCTGTCCGCACTGAGCGCGCGCCTGGACCCGATCGCGGGCGGGCCGTGCTGGGGCCATGTGCCCCGACTGACCGATCCCTCTCCTGCGGCCGTGGCCGCGCACCTGCAGCAGCCCCTGCTGCTGAACGCCTTGAAAGCATGACGATGAAGCAGACCGTCAACCAGATCCAGACGCTGACGCCCACCACCGATGAGCAGCGCCGCAACACCAAGCCCTGGACGGTGAATGAGATCGCAGCCCTGTTCGAGCTGCCGTTCAACGACCTGCTCTTCCGCGCGCAGCAAGTGCACCGTGAGCATTTCGATGCGAATGCGGTGCAGCTGTCCACGCTGCTGTCGATCAAGACCGGCGGCTGTGAGGAAGACTGCAAGTACTGCCCGCAGTCGGCCCACTTCGACACCGGCCTGAAGGCGGAGAAGCTGATCCCGCTGCAGGAAGTGCTGGAAGCCGCCCGCGCCGCCAAGGCCAACGGCGCCACCCGCTTCTGCATGGGCGCCGCCTGGCGCTCGCCCAAGGAACGTCATCTGGAAGCCATCGGCGAGATGATCTCCGAGGTCAAGGCCATGGGCCTGGAGACCTGCCTGACCGCCGGCATGCTGGGCGACGGCCAGGCCGAGCAGCTGCGTGACGCCGGTCTGGACTACTACAACCACAACCTGGACACCTCGCCGGAGTTCTACGGCCAGATCATCACCACCCGCACCTATCAGGACCGCCTGGACACGCTGGACCGCGTGCGTGGGGTCGGCCTGAAGGTTTGCTCGGGCGGCATCGTCGGCATGGGCGAAACCCGCCGCCAGCGCGCCGGCCTGATCGCACAGCTGGCCAATCTGGATCCGTATCCGGAGTCGGTGCCCATCAACAACCTGGTGCAGGTGGAAGGCACGCCGCTGGCAGGCACCGAGGCGCTGGACCCGTTCGAATTCATCCGCACCATTGCAGTGGCCCGCATCACCATGCCGCGCGCGATGGTCCGCCTGTCGGCCGGCCGTGAGGAGATGCCCGAGACCATGCAGGCCCTGTGTTTCCTGGCGGGCGCCAACAGCATGTTCTACGGCGACAAGCTGCTGACCACCAGCAATCCGCAGGCCGAGAAGGACCGCCGCCTGATCGACCGTCTGGGCATGCACTGCGCCACCGAAGCGGACCTGAGCGCGGAAGCATCCGCCGCGGGTGCTGCTGCCGCTGCCGCCGTTGCTGCCGGCGCGGACAGCGCCTCGGCTGGCGCCTGCGGCCACTGCCACTGAGCTTTTCCGGGGTCGCAAGGCCTGGACCCCGGACCCGGGCCGCGTCGGGCGGCCGATATCCCGACCACCACCACCACCGGAGCGTGCCGGCAGCCGCAGCCACAAGCGGCGGCGCGCCAGGCACCCGGGGCTTGAGGAGACAACCTTGTTCAAGAAGATCCTGATTGCCAACCGCGGCGAAATCGCCTGCCGGGTGGCCGCCACTGCCCGGCGCCTGGGCGTGAAGACGGTTGCGGTCTACAGCGACGCGGATGCGCAGGCACGTCATGTGCGGGCCTGTGATGAAGCGGTGCATGTGGGCGGTCCAGCCCCGCGGGACAGCTACCTGCAGTGGCAACGCATTCTGGAAGCGGCACGCAAGACTGGCGCCGAAGCCGTGCATCCGGGATATGGCTTCCTGAGCGAGAACGAAGAGTTTGCCCAGGCCTGCGCCGATGCAGGGCTGGTGTTCATCGGCCCGCCGCCGTCGGCCATCCGTGCGATGGGCTTGAAGGCGGAATCCAAGCGGCTGATGGAGCAGGCCGGGGTGCCGCTGGTGCCCGGTTATCACGGGGCCGACCAGGACCCGGCTCTGTTGCGCCGCGAGGCGGCCCGAATCGGTTATCCGGTGCTGATCAAGGCCAGCGCCGGCGGCGGTGGCAAGGGCATGCGCGCGGTCCATCGGGATGAAGAATTCGATGCGGCGCTGGCGTCCTGCAAGCGCGAGGCGATCAGCAGCTTCGGCGATGACGCCGTGCTCATTGAGCGGTATGTGCAGCGTCCGCGGCACATTGAAATCCAGGTCTTTGGCGACAGCCATGGCGACTGCGTCTACCTGTTCGAGCGGGACTGCTCGGTGCAGCGTCGCCATCAGAAGGTGCTGGAGGAAGCGCCTGCGCCGGGCATGACACCGGAGCGACGCGCCGAGATGGGGGCGGCCGCCGTGGCCGCTGCGCGTGCGGTCGGGTATCAGGGCGCTGGCACGGTTGAATTCATTGCCGAGCAGGACGGGCGTTTCTACTTCATGGAAATGAATACCCGGCTGCAGGTGGAGCATCCGGTCACCGAGGCCATCACCGGGCTGGACCTGGTGGAGTGGCAGTTGCGCGTGGCTGCGGGTGAGCCGCTGCCGCTGCGGCAACAGGACCTGCGCATCCACGGCCATGCGATTGAAGCGCGCATCTGCGCTGAAAACCCGGACGGTGGTTTCCTGCCGGCGACGGGTCGTCTCTCGGTGGCTCGCTGGCCTGCGCATGACGCCTTCCGGCCGGCCGATGTGCGCATCGATTCGGGGGTGGGCGAGGGCGACGAGATCAGCCCCTATTACGACTCGATGATCGCCAAGCTGATCGTCCATGGGGATACCCGTGAGCAGGCGCTGGCCCGTCTGGATGCCGCGCTGCGCGACACCCACATCGTCGGACTGCACACCAATGTGGCCTTCCTGCGCCGATGCGCGGCGACGGACTCGTTCACCGGGGCGGACCTGGACACGGCGCTGATCGAGCGCGAACGGGCCGTGCTGTTCGACCAGCCGGGCCTGCCGGTGGCGCAGGCTGCCGCGGCGGTGGTGGCGCATACGCTGGCGGAAGAAGGCCTGACGGAAAGCGCCGACCCGTGGAGCCGCCGCGATGGCTGGCGCCTCTTCGGTGCCGCCCAGCGGCGGTTCGAGCTGGAGATCCACGGTGAGCACCAGACGGTGCTGCTGGCGCGTCATCATCAGGGCAGCCAGTCGCTGACGGTGGCCGGGCAGACGGTAAACCTGAGCCTGCGCTCGGACGGCGCGGAGCAGCATGAGCTGTATCTGGACGGCCAGCGGGTGCAGGTGCGGACCTACAAGGTGGGCGAGCAGGTGGCAGTTTTCGGGGCGGACGGTTCCGCTCTGGTCACCGAGGTGGATGTGCTGGCTCACGCTGGACAAGGCACCGGCGAAGGCGGCCGGCTGAGCGCGCCGATGCCCGGCAAGCTGATCGCCTTCCTGGCGCAGCCTGGCGACTCGGTCAGCAAGGGCCAGCCGCTGGCGGTGATGGAAGCAATGAAGATGGAGCACACCATCACCGCGCCGCGCGACGGTGTGGTGGATGAGCTGCTGTTTGCCGTGGGCGATCAGGTCGGCGATGGCGCCGAGCTGCTGCGTCTGCGGGCGCAGGCCTGAAGGAGCGGGGCATGAATGCGAACTTCAACCGGGCAACGGGTCACCTGCCCAGCCGCGTGACGCTGGTGGATGTCGGCCCGCGGGATGGGCTGCAGAACGAGAAGGCGCAGGTCGGCACCGCCGACAAGGCACAGCTGGTGGCGATGCTGCAGGCGGCGGGTCTCAAGGAGATTGAGGTCACCAGCTTCGTGTCGCCGAAGTGGATTCCACAGATGGCGGACAACACCGAGGTGATGGCGGCCATTGAGCGCCAACCCGGCGTGCGCTACAGCGTGCTGGTGCCCAACATGAAGGGCCTGGAAGCCGCGCTGCCGACCCGGCCTGATGAGGTGGTGGTGTTTGCGGCGGCGTCTGAGGCGTTTTCGCAGAAGAATATCAACTGCTCCATTGCAGAGAGCATTGAGCGCTTTGCTCCTGTGGTGGCAGCGGCGCATGAGGCGGGCTTGAAGGTACGCGGGGCGTTGTCGTGCGCGGTGGGTTGCCCGTATCAGGGGGCCGTCTCACCGGACGAAGTGGATCGTGTGGCGGGGCTGCTGCGCGCCATCGGGGTCGACCATCTGGGCGTGGCGGACACCATCGGCGTGGGCACGCCGCGTCAGGTGCAGGCAGCGATGGAGCGCGCACTGCGGCACTTCCCGCTGGTGGAAGTGAGCGGGCATTTCCACGACACCTACGGCCAAGCGCTGACCAACATCTATGCCTGCCTGGAGATGGGCATCCACAGCTTCGATGCAAGCGTGGCGGGCCTCGGGGGCTGCCCCTATGCAAAGGGCGCGACGGGGAACGTGGCGACCGAAGATGTGCTGTTCATGCTGCAGGGGCTGGGCATCGATACAGGCATCGATCTGGACCGGCTGGTGGATGCGGGAGCGTTCATCTCTGGCGTGCTGGGGCGGCCGCCGGCATCGCGCGTGGCGAGGGCGGTGCTGGCGAAAAGGCAGGGGTGAGGGATTGAGAACCTGGCTCGCCGCTATTGCAGCGATCGCAATACAGCCCTTTGTGTTCATTGCACTGCTGCTGCCGGGGCTGTTCCATTCATCGTCCCCAATGAATGGATTGGGCATCGTCGTCACGGCTGTCGCTGCTGTTGCGGCCGCTGTGACTGTGCTGCTCGGAGTGCCGGCCTTCTGGGTGCTTCGTAGGTTCGGTCGGGAAGGATGGCGCTCGTTGGGCGCAGTTGGTGCCGCGCTTGGTGTTTTGCCGGTCGCATTCTTCTGGCCTCGCCATTTTGCGGGGTATTCATCGGGGCAGAACTGGCACGGCCATGACGTTGACTTGTACGTGGATGGCATGCCGACCGTGTATGCCTGGCTCATCTATGCGGAGAAGGTTCTCACTTTCGGGCTCCACGGCTTGATTGGCGCGCTCGTCTTTTATGCCGTGCTGCGTCGTTTGAGTCGCGGGCCCCGGCTCATTAAGGGATGACTGGCGCTGCCGAACGCTGATTGTGCGGCAGGGGGGAGCGTCAGGCGCGCTGACCAGTCCTGCCTATGAGATCAGGCTTCCGGCAGCTCACGAAGCAGATGCTGGATGAGTTGCACCAGGGCCACTGCCTGAGTGACCGTGAGCAGTGCAGCACCTTGACCGTCATACGAGAGGGCCAGGAAGGGCTTGGAATCGTGCGCGATCAAGGTCACAACGCCGGAAGCGACGGTCAATCGGAAAGCGCGTGAATCGCCGTCCACCGACGCTTTCGGCTCGGGCGATCTGTCAGACGCTTCCCAAATCGAGCGCGCTCGCTCGGTGATGATGTGGGCGATTTCTTGCGCATCCTGTGAAGTCAGAACGCAGGAAGCAGAGCCTTCTGGATCAATGTCAACGGAGAGGAGATTTGATTCCTGGACGATAGTGACCGTGCCTCGAGCGACGAGCCACTTGTACATTCGATCATTCAAAAGAGGCTCCTGTGAAGGCTGGAACCCTACACTGGATCCCAGGAGGGAGAAGACATGCAAGCGCTAGAGGTGTGCCCACGTTGCGACCACGACTTCCTCGGTGGAAAAGCAGTCGTCTCGGGTGGGATGCGGTTGGGATACTACCGGTTGCACGACAAGGGCCCGGTCGTGCGCTGCCCGCATTGTCTGCATGTATTCAAGCCAGAGAACCTGCGGCTTTTCGGCTTCCTGCATCCGGATGCTGTTTGCTGGGTCGTTCCAGCAATATTGGCGGTTTGCGTTGGGATTGCGTTTGTTCAGAAGAACTGGGGTTGAGGCGCCCGTCGAGAAGCTTTGGTTCAGTCCGGAGGTCATTGATGAGAATCGGCTGGATGATGACGTCCCTGGCGGCTTGTCTTTTGGCTTCCGCCCCCGTGTTCGCGGATTGCAGCGACACGGACAGGCGCTCGGTACTCGCGATGCGTGCACAGGACCAGGCCATCCGGGAGGATGGTGTGTTGGGCGCAGTTGGAGAGCGGCGCTGGGCGAATGCCCTTCAGGCCATCTCCAACGAGCAGCAAGTGTTGCTGCGGCAGATTTTGTCCCGCTGTGGCTGGACATTCGGGCGAAGTGCGTGGGGCGAAGAGGCGGAGGCTGCCTGGTACATCGTGCAGCATGGGGACAACCTGGCCTATCAGCGTGCCCAGTTGGGACACCTGCAGCGGTTGATTGAAACGTTCCCAGGCATACCTCGGAAGAAACTTGCCTATCTGGAAGACCGCGTGCTGATAGGGGAAGGAAGGCTCCAGCGTTATGGATCGCAACTCGAATTGGTCGACGGCAAGCTGGTGCCGTTTCCCATTTCAGATCCTGCTGAGGTGGACCAGCGCAGGGCGTCGATGGGGCTGGGCACCATGGAAGCGTATTTGGTGGACGCGACGGCCAAATGGAAGGCGATGGCCGAGAGACGTTGAGTTGTGGTGAGAGGATAGCGGCTGCGTATCAGCGCAGCAGGTGTTGGCGCGGGTGGTCGATCTCATGCGGTCAGAGCAGGCCCTGCCTACCTTCGAACTACTGCTGGCATGTGGGACCCCGCGTTGGCTGGGATCCAGGAAGTCGACGGCGGTCATCCCTTGCGAGTTCTGGAGGGTAGTCCATGCCGGTCGCACGGCACCGCTTTGAAGTTGGCGCTTGTGCACCACGCGACGATGCGTTCGACGTGTGGCGTTGTAACTTCGACCGCCCCGACGCAAGAAACCAAAAACGAGAAGCGGGTCCCCGGCGGTGTTTTGACGCTCGACCCGCAGAACAATGTCAAAGCCACTTTCTCCAGCAATGCGCACCAATTCGCAGGTCGCCGGGGCTGGGTAAGGCTTCGCTAGCAGCGGATATTTGTCTGAGACGAGAGTCTCCCAGAAATACGGCTGATGATTGACCTTAAAGACGGGCATTGACGCTTCTCGAAAATCGTCGTTGGCGGAAGACCTGTAGTGGCCGACTCCGACTGTCAGTGCGCGACTTGTTAACCGCGAGCCACAACGAAATGGGGCGAGCTTTCGAATTCCTTGAACCGGTCGGCCAGGTGGACATGGTCGAATTTCGGACCCATATGGTCCATCTCATCTGCGCATCCTTGAAGGAAGCGCGCAATCGCACGTAGCTCCGCGGAAGTTGCGTTCAGTGTGATCTCAGCGAGCAGCGCGGGCACCACGGTGCCCAACGGCAGCCCAGTGTCTTCGTAGCCAAAGATGTGCATGTCGTATTGGTTCCAATCAGATCAGCGTTTAGCAACAGGCCACCCAAAACCGTCGGAGGCGAGCGGCCGCAATTGGTCGGCAGGTGGCTATGCACTCGTGCCGTTGCCCCGCGACGCTATCACGCTCGCCTCGGACCCACCGACGCCTCCCTTCCGCTGGGTCGAGCAGGCCGGCAGCCTCCGATGCTGGATCAACATCGGCCTATAGCGCAGGTCCGTCCAGGCGTACTGTCAGCCTTTCGCACCGCAGCACTGTCGCCCCGGTTTGCCGTCGAGGCGGCTTCGTCGCGACCAACGAGGTTGACGTTGGAAACGAAGACCTAAGTGCAGGCGTCCGATCCGTCATCCCCGGCCTTGTGGACGACGCCTCTGCCTGTTCCCTCTACGCTCGCGCGGCCGTACCCTGCTCCCAACGCGCACGGGTAGGGAGATCGGACAGCGCGTGGTAGCGCATGGGAGGCAAGACGATGCCGGGCAAACAGCCAACCGCCGGTTCGGTCAAGACCGCGGGTAAGCCACCGGGCGGCCAATGGGACCAGGTGTTGACGCCAGAGACGCCGGTTTGTCTGGCGACGCCAGACGCCGCTGCGGACTTTCCGCTGCGCATGCCGGATGCACCGACGCCCGAGCAGGCCCAGGCCATCATCGCGCAAGAGGCGATGCGCTGGACCTATGTCCTGCGATCCCGGCGCCGCTGGATCGGCGAGAAGAAGACCAGGGAGCGCAACGAACTGGCTGCACGAGACGCCTTGAATCAGATCGGCATTGATGATGCAGAGATCGCGCAACTCGCGGCGAGCGATTGCGTCGTCGTGCGTGTGCCCTGGACGGGTCAGGAGGCGATGCACTGGGAATCCCGGGTCTTGCCTTGGGAGTACTTGATTGCCGCCGCCACACGGCGGGGAAGACTGCAGGGCTCGGAGGACGGTCGTGCCCGCGCATTGACGGTGATGCGCGAGATGCGTTTGCTGACGCGGACGGGGCCCGTCCCGCCGGACGCAGCCACGCTCTTCGCCCAGGGTGCCCGCATGCTGGTGGTCGAGTGCATGCCACCGGAGCTGGACGAATACTGGGATCTCGAGGGCGAACACGAGCGCTTGCGGGCAGCCTTGCCGGGCGCTCAGTGGCATGTTCTCAATTTCCCGACGCCCGACGAATTGAAAAACACCATCGCAAAGGTCAAGCCCCAGTTCATTCACTTTGCTGGCCTCGATAGCCACCTCGGGCTGAAGGAACTCCGCCGCCACGTCGGCACTGAGGCGCTGGTCGACCTGGGCATGCCGGACGAGCCGCTAGGTGAGGCGGTGGGGCCGGCGGTCGGCTCGATCCGGCGCGTGGAAGACATCACCGCGGACAAGCAACTTTCACAGGATGGGGTGCTGCTGCGCGGCTCGCCCGTGAGGGACTGCAGCCGCACCGGAACCCAGGACGGCATGAGCTCCGCCGCCGATCCAGCATCGATGCCAACCACCACCAGGAGTTATCCACTGCTGGTGCCGGCACATGAGTTGGCCAAGACGCTTGCCGCCAGCGGACATTGCGCGCTGCTTGTCACCTTCAACTTCTGGAACAGCGCAGCCCGCATTGCCCCGCTGGTGGTGGCCGAGCGCGGTGCGCTCGCAGCAGTGGGTTTTCAAGATGCCTTTGACGACGCGCTGGCGGAGTATGTGTATGGCCTGCTGTACGAGGAACTCGTGCGCCAGGCGTGGAACATCCCACGGGCCTTCCAGAACATGTGGACCGCGGTCCGCGACCTGCCGGAGGCCGAGGACGCGACCGGCATCACGCTGTGGGCCGGTCAGCCGCTGCTTTTGAGACATGTTCCCGCGCCCGCGAGGCCGGCTGCCCCGTTTGAGAGGCGCAGGGAGGAGCTCGACCAGGCGCTGCCTCTGGAGCACTCCCCTTCAGAAGAACTACCCGTCGAAGTGCACGTCCGCCCGTTCAGGGAGCTGAACTACGCCGTGCTTCACAATGCGCAGCCGCTGTTTGACAGCTTCGTGATCGAGTGCGAAACACCGGGGCCCGATGTAAAGGTCGATGTCGATGTGTCTGTTCATATGGGCACGGAGACGGCCAGGTTCAGGCGACGGGTGAAGCTGAACAAGCGCCGCGTGACCCTGACACGCGATGTCCATGTCCCGTTGACCGCTGCGTTGATCCGCGGAGCGCATGAAGCCATCAGCAGCAGCCTGGTCGTGGAAGTGATCCAGGGGGCGAAAACCCTCTATCGCGACAGCCATCGCCTGCGACTGCTGCCAGTGGACCAATGGCGTGACAACCAGCGCGACGGGAGGTGGTTGCCCAGCTTTGTGCAGCCCCGCGATTCGGCTGTGGAGAGGGCACTCGAACAGGCGCAGCGCTACGTGAAGGTACTGCGCGATGACCCGAGCGCGGGTTTCGATGGCTACCAGCTGGCCGTGGCGGGCAACGAACCCAGTCTGTGTGGCGTTGACCAGCAGGTGGAGGCGATATGGGCCGCTCTTCTCCATGACTGGCGATTGGGCTACATCAATCCTCCACCCGCCTACAGCGCGGCACTGGACTCGCAGCGACTCCGCCTACCATCGGCAGTCTGGCAGCAGCGCGCGGGCACCTGCATTGACCTGGCGCTGCTTCTCGCTGCCTGCCTGGAGTACGTGGACATCTACCCGGTCGTCTTCCTGCTCGAGGGGCACGCCCTTCCCGGATGGTGGCGCCATGCGGACTACCGAGATGAGTATCTGGACATGCCTCAGGCCAGTTCGACCGAGGTAGCCCAGGTCAGTGCCACGGAGAACCCGATGGCCAACGCCCAAGTGGTGTCCTGGCACGCCGGCAAGGCCAGTTGGCCCGAGGTGCGGCGATGGATACGTCAGCGCAAGCTGGTGCCCATTGAGACCGTGCGCCTGACGGAACACTGTGGATTCGTCGAGGCCATCGAGGCGGGCGTAGCGGCGCTATCGGAGCGACGCGACTATGACTCGATGCTCGAAATCATTACCGCTCGACGTGAAGGCGTCACGCCGTTGCCTGTGCAGGAGGGATGACCATGCAAGTGGACCAGACGCTGTGGGCGGAGGTTGCCGCCCAAGTTGCCCCGCCTTTGGCGGCCGCCGAGGAGCCCGTGTCGTCGATCCAGCAGCGCCGTCGCCGCGGATACCAGGCCGCCGTGGACGATGACAGGGAGGTGCTCGAGCTCGTCAAGGACGATGGCGTTCTGCGCTGGGTCTGGAGCGGGCCGCAAGCGCGCGAGCAGGCCGGCATACGGCGAGCGTATCGCTCGGTCAGTTCGATGCCGCGCGACCTCGTCCAACGCATGGAATATCGCCCGCCCGGGGTGAACCGGATCACCGCCGGCCTTGAGGACCTGGATCGACAGTTGAACCCGAGCCGCGGCCTGCGCAGGTGGATGGGTCAGGATTGGCAGGCCGTCGATGCTTCGACCCTGCTGGCGCCTAAAGGCCGCGTTCTGTTACTGGTGCACGGGACTTTCAGTCGCAGTGAGATGTACAGCACCGAACTCACGGCACCAGGTTGGACCGAGCAGGGGACGCCATCCGTCGCCAACGCCGCCCTCTGGGCCGACTGGACGAAGTCAGACTCGGTCTACGATGCGGTGCTGGCGTTCGACCACGCGACGCTGTCGGTGGCGCCATGGCTCAACGCGATCGATCTGATCGAGGATCTGAAGCCGCTCGCCGACAAGGGTGTCACGCTCGACGTCGTTTGCCACAGCCGTGGTGGCCTGGTCGTCGCTTGGGCGCTCAGGCTGGCGGCTCTGCCCGTCAGTCGCGTGGTGTTTGTCGGATCGCCGCTGGTCGGCACGAGCCTGGCCGCCCCGGACCGGCTTTCGGCAGCACTCGACATGCTGGCCAATGTGGCCGATGCACTGGGCGGTTTGAGCAAAGGCGTGTCACTGGCGTTTCCACCGGCGATGCCACTGGCGCTCGGCGCAGCCGGCCTGGCGAAAATCGTCGGAAGGACTCTGAAGCTTGGCGCCGCGCTGCCGGTGGCCGATGTCGTGGTCGGAGCCGTACCTGGGTTGATGGCGCAAAGCCGGGTGGCCAACAGCCCGGAGCTCGTTCGACTGTTCCCACTGCCGACGGCCGCTGCACTGTTTGGAGTCGGGGGAGAGTTCAAGCCCGACGAGGTGCAGGAGCCGGTGTGGAAATTCTGGAAGCGGTTCAGCAATCTCGCGGACCAAGCGAAGTACTACGGCGCCGACATCGTCTTTGGACAACGCAACGACCTGGTGGTCGACGTCGATTCGATGAACCAGCTGGGCAGTCCTTCCTCCCGTCTGAGCGGAGTGAACTGGTGCGATCTGGGGCCCCATCCTCGGACGCATCACTGCAGCTATTTCCGCGACGAGCGAACGATCGACATGTTGCGCATGGCTCTTCGTTGATCGGATGGCCGAGCGCGGATCGGCTATCCATCTGACTTGCTGCCATCGCCTCCTGCTGGACCCATCTCCTGCCGCAAAGCCACCGCCAGCGGATGCTCAGGTCCCGCGCGCGTTTCCACAGCTGCCAAAAATCCGGGTAGATCCGCGAGCAGCAAGGGAACCGTGATCGGAAGCGGCGATGCCGGGACCGGCACCTTCAGATAACGCATCCGCATCAGCGCCCCCGCCGACACCTCCGGAATGTCGCCCCACTTGACCGTCTTGTACCCACCCCACAGGTTGAACCCCTGCAGCGCGTCTGGCAGCACCCGCACAGGAAACGCCAGCACCACCAGCGCCTGGATCACCACCAGCAGCGCCCCCAGCGCAAGCGGCAGCACGGTGGCCTGAGCCAAGCCCTGCAACTCCACGCTGCCGAGCGTCCGCCACTGCGCCACCGCCGCCACTCCAACATTTGCCACCAGCAGCACGCCCACAAACCACGCACAGGGGCGGAGCAATGGCGCCAATCGAAGACGAAAGGTCAAAGGGCCAGCGGGCAGGTGAGACATCGACATGTTGCGCGGATTGATTTCGGCGCGATGTTAGAGGGGGTCCAGGCAGTCAAGCGTATCCAGACCCATCAGCTTCGCAACAGCCGGTGCGATTTTTCACTTCCGCCTCCCGCAGCGCGGTTACGGCGTGAGCGCGCTGAATCAAAGTACCACCCTGCGCGCTAATCGCCACATTTGCGCGCCCACCATCCTCACCGCCCGCTCCTCGCCACAACACCTCGCGACGATGCCGACCATTCCAGCGTCCTGAACTGACACTATTTGTCGGCCCTGACAAAAACCGGCGCTCCCACCCGCCGCCCACCGGCACCGGTTTGGTTCCTCCCAGCCCCGCCACACCGCGCTCCGGCACTGGTAGACACCAGTTTGTGACCAACCGCAACCGGCACGCTCCCTGCAATTCATACATCGACCACGTCCCACGGCCAGCCACCCTGGCTCCCGGGATTCACCGTTTCTTCGGACTTGCAGGAGCGCCCATGCGCAACAACGTATCAGACACCGACCACAAGTTGGCGTGTCCGCCGCCCCCCTCCCTCGCGCGTGGCCTGGTGGCCGGCGCCGTCCTCGCCTTGAGCGCCGTCGGTGTGCTCTCCGGCTGCGGCGGAGGCTCGTCGCCGTCCTCAACGGATACCAATCCCTCCAGCGGCACCCCAGCGCCCGCGCCGATTCCGGCTCCCGCGCCTGCGCCCACCGCCTCCGGCCCGGAGACCGAGCCCGAACTCCCACCCACCACGGCCCCGTCGCCGTCCACCGGCACCCTGCCAAGCGGTGGCGGCACCCTTTCGCCTCCGCTGCCGCCGACCCTCCAGCTCCCTTCCGGCGTGGACCTGAGCAAACCCGGCGCCACCATTCAAGGCGTCAAAGCCACCTCCAGCGCCGTCGAGAACAACAACAACGGTCCGGACAAGGCCGTCGACGGGAGCCTGACCACCCGCTGGGCCAGCACCCAGGACGACGCCGCCTGGATCCAGTTCGACTTCGGCGCCAAGACTGCTCTGGGCTACATGCAGCTGGTCTGGGAGAACGCCTATGGCAAGGAATACGCCATCCTTGCCTCGGATGACGGTCAGACCTGGTACCAGCTGCGCTACGTCGCTGGCGGCAAGGGCGGCACCGAAGAGTTCTTCAATCTGAATGCCAACGTCCGTTACGTGAAGATCCAGGGCGTCGCCCGGGCCACGCAATACGGCTATTCGCTGTTTGAAGTCAGCTTCAAGTCCCCGGGCAGCGACAACACGCTGGCCGCTGTGACCACCTCGGCACTGCCGACGCCGCCCGTCGGCGCCACCATCATGACCCCCGCCATTCCGGCGCCGCTGGAACAGGTGCAGTTCACCCTGCCGGACGGCACGCTGGTGACGCGCTTCGGCTTCGTCGGCCGTTCCCGTCACGCCCGCGAGCGCGGCGAGGACTGGGCAGAAATCGGCTACGGCACCAACGACACCGTCGATGCCAACGGCAAGCCGCGCGACAAGGGCCCCGGCGCCTATCTGAACTTCATCGCCAACTACTTCAAGAACCGCACCTGGGGTGTGGAGTTCATCGACAACAGCCGCGTGGCGGGCGTCACCAAGCCGCGCATCATCATCAACCAGTATTACCAGCAGGCGCAGCGCGGCGGCGGCCATTCGTTCTTCCGCCGCTTCGACGATCCGGGCGTGACCGGTTATGGCTGGATGTCCCCCGGCCAGTTGCTGGACCCGACCACCTACACCGATGGCTTCAAGGACCTGACCTCCTGCCCCGTGGTGCCCAAGCCGCCCGAGGGCGCACTGCTCAAGCCCAACACCGGCTACAACGGCGTCATCGGCGCCAATGACGGCTGCTCGGTGGTGCTGGACAACGTGCCCGGCCATCGCGATGTCGGTCCGGACGCCAACGGCGTGCTGGTGCCCACCACCACCGTGGCCTCGCGCAGTCTGAAGGTCGGGGATGCCATCGAGTTCACCGGCTCCTTCTTCTCCAGCCGCGCCGCCATGGATGCCATTGGCGACAACGGCAACTTCCGCTACTACACCAATGAAGTGACCTATGTGGTGGGCAGCGGACTGCGGCCCTGGTATGGGGTGCAGCCGCGCCTGATGAATGCGCCGCTGCCGGAAGAGACGCTGCTGGGCGGGACCGGCTCGATCTCCTACGACTACGCCGACAACGCCACCTTCATGTTCCAGCAGCCGAGCACCCAGATCGGCATGCAGAACATGCAGCGCTTCACCGAAGGCCGTCGCTGGATTCATACCAACATGTGGACCGGCGATCACAACGAAGCCGGCAACGACCGCAACACCGCGGCCGTCGGCCTGCAGGGTCCGCGCTTCAACCAGTCCACCTGCTTCGCCTGCCACATCAACAACGGACGGGGCCTGGCACCGCAGGTGCTGAACCAGCGTCTGGACACGATGGCCGTGCGCACCGCCGCGCTGGATGCCAATGGCAAGCAGGTGCCGCACCCGACCTATGGGCTGGCGGTGCAGATGAACGCCCGGTCCCAGACCACCGGTGCGCTGCAGGACTGGGGCATGAGCGTGCGCGTCGCCGGCTTCGACACCAAGACGGTGACGCTGGCCGACGGCACGGCGGTGACGCTGAGCAAACCGCGGGTGGCCTTCGACGGCCCGACGCCCTCGGTGTATTCGCTGCGTGCCGCGCAGCCGATGATCGGCATGGGTCTGCTGGAAGCGATTCCGGATGCGGACATCCTGGCCCGGGTGCGCAGCACGCCAGATGAAGACGGTGTGAAGGGTCAGGCCAACCTGGTCTATGACCCGGAAACCGGCGCTGTCCGCGTGGGCCGTTATGGCTGGAAGGCGGCCAAGGTGAGCCTGCGTCATCAGAGCGCCAATGCAGCGCTGCTGGACATGTCGGTCACCTCGCCGCTGTACCCGAACCGTGACTGTCTGGCGGGTCCTGCCAAGTGCGACAAGAACAAGGTGGAGAAGGGCCTGTCCGAAGCGGACCTGCAGCTGATCACCCGGTATGTCGCGCTGCTGGGCGTGCCGGCGCAGCGCAGCGTCACCAGCGGCTTCCCGAAGGGCGTGACGCCGCTGCCCTACCTGGACGTGAATCCGACCGAAGTGGCCGCAGGCGCCAAGGTGTTCTCGTCGATCCGCTGCACGGCTTGCCACGTGGCGGAAATGAAGACGGGCCTGGGCACCGAGCTGACCGAGAACCGCAACCAGACCATCCGTCCCTATACCGACCTGCTGCTGCATGACATGGGCGCCGACCTCGCCGACAACCTGGTCGAGTCCCAGGCCGCGGGCAACCAGTGGCGCACGTCGCCGCTGTGGGGCATCGGTTACACCGAGTATGTGGCCGGCACCGGTGTGAAGGTGGGTTACCTGCACGACAGCCGCGCCAGCACCCTGACCGAAGCCATCCTCTGGCACGGCGGGGAAGCCACCGCGAGCCGCCAGCGCTTCATCAACCTGAGCACGGCGGATCGCAAGGCGCTGATGGCCTTCTTGAACTCGCTCTGATCGGGTCAGCGTGAGGCGAGGGGAGCCGCGGCGAGCGTCCCGGCTTCTCTCGACACGCTTCCAACGTAAAACGGCGACTCTGCCCACAGGCGAGTCGCCGTTGTCATCAGTGCCTGTCGTTTTTGTCGCCGAGCGTCCTTCAAACAGTCGGCGCCCGCACCAATAAGAACCCCTCACTGGCACACCGCGCTCTCGTCGGGGTCAGAGGCAGGGGCGCATGGCCTGTGCTCAAGGCTGGAGCGAAAGCCGGATGGCGCCCAGGGCCTGCGACACCCGTTGCTGCACCGACCCCGACACCACCAGGAAGGGCAGCCCTCGCGACGCCAGCTCCTGCGCATACCGGGCCTGCTGCATCTGCCGGAAGCTTTCCGTCTGGCGGGTGCCGTCCTGCTCGAACGGCACGTCGGTGTCGCAGAGCAGCGTGAGCGTGTAGCGCCGCTCGGCCAGCGCGGTCAGGGCCGGATCCACGCGATTGAACATCCATTCACTGTAGAGCCGTGTCGTCAGCGGGGTGGTGTCACAGACGAGGCAACCCTGCGCCTGCTGCGCCAGCGCGATCTCGTGCGACACCTGGGTGCGACCGATCAGCGCCATGTCCTCGAAGCGCAGTTGCCCGTCCTGCTGCTCCCATAAGGTCCGGCCAAATTCCGACACCCACACGGTGCCGAGCGCCTCGGCCAGTGCTGCCGCCAGCGTCGACTTGCCGGTGGACTCGCCACCCAGCAGCGCGATGCGGGGCATGAAGTCGGCGTAGACCTCCGGACTCAGCAGGTGGCGGTGCGCCAGCGGGTTCTGCCGCACCTGGGTGCCGGACACAGGAATCTGTGCGCGAGACTGGTCCACACAGACATGCTGCACCGGCGCGCCAAACACCTGCGACAGCACGGCCGCGAAGCCGTCGCCATAGGTCTCGCTGGTGAAGACCGCCTGCACCGGTCCGTCGAACAGATCCAGCATCAGTCGTGCGACGAAGTGGCGGTGCACATCCTCCGGCGCGTCGTCCAGGGGAATCGTCCGGGGGGCAACACTGCGCGCACGGCACAGGCGAGCGAGATGATCGTTGTCCAGCACCTCGCAGCGAAGCCCCGGAAACCGTGCCGCCAGCCACGCCGCGCGACGGTCCCGCCCCAGACCCGCAAAACCCGGTTCGGTGTAGCTCACCACCACCAGCTCGTCGCACTGCGTCTGCGCGCGCCGGATCAGCAGCTCATGGCCGAGGTGAAGAGGACAGAACTTGCCGACCACCAGGCCCCGCATGAAGCGGGGACCTGGCGCCGTCACGCCCGCATCAGTCGCCGCCACTTCCACCACCCGAACCATGCGTTGAGCCAGTACGCCGCATACAGCGCGGCGGTGACCCACAAGCCGCGGCTGGCATACAGCGGCACCGACAGCGTGTTCACTAGCACCCACACCGGCCAGTTCTCCAGCCGGCGCCGCAGCAGGAACACCTGCGCCACCACACTCAGTCCCAGCACGGCGGAATCAAGGAAGGGCGCGTAGGCATCGGTCATCCGCGCCAGCAGCCAGCCGTAGCCGCCGGTCACGATTCCCGCCAGCAGCACGGCCGCCGTCCATTCGCCCCGCGTGGTCCGGCTGATGGGCACCGCATGGCCGGCCCGGCCCTTGAGCCAATGCCACCAGCCCATCACGCTGGTGATCAGGAAGAAGCCCTGCAAGGTCACGTCGGCATACAGCGCCACCCGGAAGAAGGTGACTGCAAACAGCAGGCAGCCGAGGATGCCGGTCCACCAGGTGTGCACGCTGTTGCGCGCGGCCAGCACGATGGAGAGGGTGGTCAGCGCACTGGCCGCCAGTTCGATCGGATCAGTCATGGCCCGCAGGCCTCCAGGTCGGATGTGTATTGCAGCACCTTGTCATCGGCGTGCAGGGGTTCAACGGTCACAGGCAGCGGGCCGAGCAGATGGGCGAGGGCGGCGGTGAGGGCGGGTCCGTGGTGCAAGGCGGCGGGCGTCAGACGGAGTCGCAAGGCGCCATCGTTGCCCTGATGCAGGGCATATTGCGTCAGCGGCCAGGGCGCCAGCGCGTGGGTCACGTCGATGTTGTTGATCCAGTCCCCACCGGCCGACCGGAAGCGCACGGGCGCGCGTCCCATCAAACCTTTCAGCACCGGACCTTCGTCGGTGTGCTCCAGCGCGGCGTGGTCCCCGGTGCGGTAGCGCAGCAGCGGCAGGCAGAAGTTGAAGCCGCCGGTGAGGGTGATCTCGCCGCGTGCACCTTCCGGCACCGGCCGCCCCTGGGCATCGAGGATCTCCACATACAGCCGCGGCTGTAACAGCAGATGGCCCCGCAGCGCTTCGTCGTAGACAGCGATCGGGCCCGCCTCATTCATCGAATACAGATCCAGCACCGGACAGCCGAAGCGCTGCTGCAGGGTTTCACGAAGGCCGGGCGAGAGCGTCATGCCCACCGACAGCAAGGCCCTCGGCCGCGTACGCAGCGGCAGCGTCAACAGTTCGCCGAAGGACAACGGGTCCCCGGCGATCACCTCGGCATCCAACGCGTCCAGATAAGCCGTCCGGTCATCCGGATGGCGCCAGTCGTCGGGATGCAGGTTGATCTTGGCCAGCCCCGATTCATCCATCAGCGGGGTGACGCTGACATAGGTGAAGCATCGCTTCTGCACGCCCAGCAGCACCACGCCCACCTGACCGCGCCCATGCCTGGGCTCGATGCCCGCACGCCGCAGCGCCCGCAGGTGAAACGCCAGGTATCGCGACGCGACGACCGGATGGGAGGCAATCAGCAATGGCGTGCCCGTCGTGCCGGTGGTGCGGAAGTTGATCATCCGGTCCAACGGCACCGGGTCCGGCACATACCGGGCAATGTCGGTAGCCAGGTCCGCGCGACGGGTGGTGGGCAATGAGGTGAAACCGCCCGACAGCGTCGGTAGTTCCCGATACGCCGGCACCTCGCGGCAGGTCTGGGCGACGAAGTCCGGCAGCCAGTCCGGCACCCCGTCACCTGGCCAGCCGACGCGCGCCGTCTTCACCTCATCAACGAATCCACGCAGCGCCTGCACCTCGTCGGCCAGCAGGCGGTGGCCGCTCTGGTTGGTGTAGCGGGGCGCCGCGGGATGTTCCCGCAGGAAGTCCAGCATGCGCTGCCCCGCCTCGGTGAGCGTCGGGCAGAAGGCCAGGTCTTCCGCACGCAGAGGCATGCCGGTCACTCGCGCGTCCACTTGTCGGCAGAGGCCTCGGCGGCCTTTTTCACCAGCGCCTCGCGGATCTCCCGCGCGCGTGCTTCGGCGGCACGGCTGGCTTCCAGCAGGCGGCGGCGCTCGGTGGCGCTCAGGGCGGACAGGCGGTCGGCGGCCTGCGCGGCCGTTTCTCCGTCGGGGCGCAGATCCAGGCGCGCCAGCATCACCCGCACCAGTTCTTCACGGCGGTCCGGATCTTTCAGATAGGTGGTCACCGGCGCCAGGCCCGACAGCTCGCGGGCGGTGTCGTCCAGCAGGCGGAGCAGCGGCTCGGGTTGCAGTGGGCTGCCAATCAGGCGCTCGTCCGCCAGCAGCCAGGCCAACACCAGCGTCATGCGCAGCCGGGGCGCGTCCGCCGCGCTGCCTTCGAATCGGCGCAGGTCCTGCACCGAAGCGCGGCCCGGGCCCTGCGCCAGCAGGTCGTTCACCACCGCGGCCACATGCACCAGGCCGCCGCGGTCGGTCCGCGGGTCGTCGAGGAAGTCCGGCGGCAGGTCCGTCAGACGGCGCAGCAGGATGTCGAGGGGGGGACCGGGTAGCAGCATGGGAAGGGATGCATCGGCACGGCGAAAGCGCGCGCCTTGAGGGTGAATTGTCGGTCAGCCGTAATGCTTTTTGGCGAAGCGGCGCGCAAACGCCATCAGGTCTTCCAGGTCGCGGATGGCCTGCACCTCCCAGCCCTGCTCACGCTGCGCGCGGCGGATCCAGTCCAGGGCCTTGGCCTGCCATCCGCTGGTCTCCTGCTCCCAGCCTTGCGGCAGTTGAAGCGCCATGCTGCCGCCGCCGCCCGCCGCCATCAGCGCCTTGGCGGAAATGTCCCAGCCGGAGTTGCCACGCTCGTCCTGATCGAACATCGTGCTGATGCCGTCGTCAGAAATCATCAGCACATGTGCCAGCCGCTCGCGCGGGCGACCGGTCAGGTAGGTGTCGCGCAGCCGGTGGATGGGGAAGGCGGTGCCGCCGCCGTAGAAGCCGGTGAGGATGCGAAGAATGGCCGCTTCGTCGCGCACAAAGCCGTCGGTGTGCATCACCTGCTGCTTGCCGCTCCACAGCGTCACCTGCACCTTCGCCCCGGCCCGCAGGGCGGAGAGCGCAATCACGGCACCGGCCAGGCTCGGGTACGACACCTGCACCTGCGGATTGGGCATGGAGCCGGAGCTGTCCACATACAGGTCCAGATCGATCGGGGATTGCACCGGCACCGGGCTGGGATCTTCGCCGTAGTGGCGCTGCACCGTCGTCACACCCGGGATCACCCGGGGCGACACCAGCACGCTCTGCAGCGGGTCGATCAGGTCCACCGCGTCGCCAATCTCCCAGGGGTCCAGGCCTTCCAGCAGCGGCTCGGTGCGGCCCGGCCGACTGCGCTTCGGAAACGGGACGAGGTGAGGCAGGGCGCGCTCGCGGTAGTAGCGCACGGCCGCTTCGTGGTCATCGATCTTCAGGCCTGCGGCACGCAGCAGCTCGCCGTAGTCGAAGGGTTCGCGGCACTGGCCGGTTTGCGCATCGCTGTTGCCCGCGTCGGTGGGAAGGGTGTCGTCGCCATGGCCTTCCCGCGCGCTGTCGTCGCCGGTGACGGCCGGGTCCAGCGATGGATGGCGTGCGGCCGCTGCATCGCCGGTGATGTCCAGCCCGCCGTAGGGCTCGCAGCCTTCCCCAGCGCTCAGCGTGTCCATCAGCTGCTGCACCGCCTGGTCGGCCCGTTCGGCATCTTCCACCAGGTAGGGCAGCAGCAGCGCGGCAAAGCCGCCGGCGCCGGAGAGCCAGTCCGATGCATACACCCGGACCAGCCGGGCACCCAGCCAGGCGTCGGCGTCGATACCGGTCTCACGCGGACCGGCGCCCAGATCACCATGCGGCCGTTTCCAGAGCTGCTCGTAGATGCGCAGGTACAGGTCCCACACACGGCTGGCCACCTCGGTGGCGCCGGGTGTGCGTTCCCCGGCGAGGCGTCGGTAGACGTCCGCCAGCCGGAGGTCCTCCTGGCGCTGCAGCCGGTCGTTGATCAGCAGGTCCGCATACAGGTTGGCCACCATCGGTGCCTGGCGTTCCAGTGTCGGCAGCCCGGCGCGGATGCGCGCCAGCAGGCGCAGCTGATCCGTCATGTTGCCGGGGATCAGGACATGGTGTCCGATCTCATGCGCGAGGATTTCGACGCCGTAGTCCGCCAGACCGAGATTCACGATGGCGTCCAGGTCGATGACGATGCGCTGGTCCTTCAGGCGGATCATGGCGAAGCTGCCTTGCAGACCCTCTTCAGCGGCCTCGACCCGGCTTTCGCAGAGCTGCGGCATCTGCAGGCGGGTGTAGCGGCTCCACAGGGTCAACGCGCGGGGCCAGTCCTGCTGCCAGCGTTCGAGGACGCTGGCCGTTGCGGATGGCGGAGTGCCCGTCGCGCCAGTCCCGCCGGTCACGCCAGGGGCGCCTGCGGGGGCATTGGCGGCGACTGTCGCAGCCCCGTTGGCCGCAGTGGGGGCAGAGGGCTTGTTGTCCATCACAGTGGCAGCAGTCGCACGGTGTGCGTATAAGGGGACGCCACGGCCAGGGTGTGGGGGCTCGCAGCCAGCACCAGCCCCTCCTGCGGCAGATCGATGGGCACCTCGCGGCCAGACACCACCAGCGTCTGTCCGTGCCACTGCACCGATGCCGGACGCTTCGGCGGCGCGGCGAGGTCGAACTCCTGCGCGGTCGCGGGCATCAGCACGGCGCCACAGGCGTCGGCGATGGCGAGGAAGTACCGATCCCCGCTGCGCACCAGCATGCCGTTCGACGCCACGCGAAGCGCCGGGGGTGCGGCGAAACGCCCGTCGAAGCCGGTGAAGCCACCCAGCGTCCAGCCCTCAGGGCGCGCTTGCGGGCCCGCCCATGGAGACGATGCCAGCGTGCCTCGCCAGGCCTCCACATCGCTCTGTGACGGGGCTTGCAAAGCGGCACGTTGCAGCGCGTCCGGCAAGCTTGCTGCCGCCTGCAGGGCCCCGGGCCGGAACTGCGCGAGGCCCGCTCGCCATGCCAGCACCTTGCCCAGCGCCAGCAGTTGCGCCGGGGTTTCGCTGCCTGGGCCCAGCTGTCGCAGCAGCCCGAGCCATTCCGCCGGGCGGGCACCATCGACCGTACCCAGGTGGACGGCGGCATTGCTCAGCGCCCCCAGCAGATCATGCGGCAGTTCAGCGATCCGCGGCGCAAGCGCCGGCAGCACCTCCCGCCAGAGCTGGTTGACCAGCCGCGATCGCGCGGACGGACCCGCCAGTCCTTGAGCGCATAGCAGCAGGCCGATGTCATAGGCGGCCAGCGTGACCCCTGCGGTGCGCGCCGGCGCCACCGCCTCGACGGCCGACACCACCGGATCCAGCTGCTGCTGCACAAAAGCGGAAAATGCCGCCGGATCGAAACCGGGCGTGCGTCGTCGGGCCTCGTCCACACGCTGGTTGAACTGGCGCCGTCCGGCGGCCAGCACCTGCGCCAGGGGCGGAGAAATCAGCATGTCTTCGCCCCCGCGTTCACTGGGTGCGCAACCAGTGCAGATAGTTGGTGTAGCGCTGATGCAGGTACTTCAGTTTCTGCAGGTCGTCATGCAGCGGGCCGTAGAGCTTGCGGCCCTTGACCAACTCGCCCACCAGCCGCTCGATGGCCGCCAGGCGCTTGCGGGTCTCTGACTCCGACACGCCGTCCAGCCCCGCCGCAAAGGTCTGGGAGAGGCGGCCGACCGGATCGTCGCGATCCAGGTCCAGCCGGTCATATTCTTCGCAGGACAGATCGAACAGACGGCGCAGCCAGCTGAGCCGGTCCGTCCGGTAGGCGGCATGGCCGGGCACCGAGAAAAATGGCGCCTCCAGGTCGGGTTGCAGCTTGTCATGCAGCACGAACGGCAGCATCTGGCGCAGGTCTTCCAGCTCCACCTGGGGCTGGCCCCGGAAGTAGGCCAGGGCCTTGGCAAACAGCAGCAGCGACATGAGGTTGCGCACCGACACGCCATTCATTGTCTGGCAACCCAGGTCCTTGATGCGGTCGCGGCCATTGTCGGCCGCCAGCACCTCGGCCCATTCGACGCCGGAGAGCCGGGCGGTGTCCTTGCTCATGTATTCAAACTGCACACCGGCCGGCTCCAGCAGCTCGAACTGGCTGCAGAAAAACTCCAGCCGGCGACGCACCGGCGCGGGCATCTCCACGGCGCGGATGTGCTCGCCCATCTGGTCGATCTCCTGCTCGGTGAAGATGATCTGGGGCGGGACCATCTCTTCCGGCTTCAGGTTTTCTTCCACCCGCATCTGCAGCTCTTCCAGGAAACGCGGATTGAAGGCCAGCGCCTGGACTACGACGTCAATCCGGTCCCGCAGTGCTTCAATCACCTGATAGGTGCCACCGCCCTGGTCGTCATTGGCGGTGAGATACCAGGCCGACTCCGGACATTCGTAAAGGTGGTTGAGGATCTCCGCATAGTTGTCCCCCATCACCGTCAGCAGCGCGCTCTGGGTGCGGGTGGGAATGCGGTTGTATTCGTCCACGATCTTGACCCGCATGCCCAGCCAGCTGCGCCAGGCAATGCGGATGTCTTCCATGCGCTGCGCATTCACCAGATCGCCGGGCAGGGGATTGCCCAGCAGGTCGGCAATCGTCATCTGCGGATGACCGTGCTGCATGGCGCGACGCACGTCCCGCACCGGGTATCCCGCCAGTACCCCCATCAGCAGCGCACTGGCGGTCTTGCCGCGGCCCGGCCCGCCGACGAAGAGGCATTTGCGCCGGGTGGCAAAGGTCAGCAGCGGCAGCAGGATGAAGCTGGAGTAGCTCTGCGCCGAGGGCAGGGTGAGCGTGCGGCGGGTGTCGCCCACGGTGAAGGCGGTGGGTGGTCCGTCATTGAATTCAATGTCGTAGTGCGGACTGATGATGGCGTGATTGACGATCCAGAAATAGGCTTGACGGAGTTTCTCGTCCAGCGGCAACGCATCGGTCGCGCTGTCCGCGCCGGTGGTGACGGCACCGCGGTAGAGGTCTGCCACGTCAAATTGCCGGGCCGGCGGCGCAGCGCCCGGGTTGGTCGGAGCGCGGGAGATGCGTTTGAAGAGGTCAAAGGCCGGCATGGAACGGGTAGAGCTCAGGGCAATGCTCTGCATTGTGCGGTGTCTGGCGGCGATTGCGGCTGAATGCCGCCGTGTCCACAATCAGGGTTCCAACAAGTCAGGGAGAGGCAGGCATGGACAAGATCATCGTCATGCATCGCGGCGCGCTGCGCGGCAAGTACCGCAGTGAAGGGCTCGCCCGCATCGAAGCAGCATTGAAACAACTGGTGGCGGCGGATGCCCGGCGAGGGCTGGAGACGCAGCTGCTGCCCATCGACATGACCATGCCGATGAAGGCCCTCGGGCTCGGGCCGGTGCAAGGGCTGCCGGATGCGCGCGCCCTCAAGCAGGTGGTGGATGCGGTGGTGAAGGCGCGTGCGCCGCACTACGTGGTGCTGCTGGGCGGCCCGGATGTGCTGCCGATGGTGCCGCTGCGCAACCCGGCCCACGGCGGCGAGCTGGGCGACAGCGACCCGGTGGTGCCCAGCGATCTCCCCTACGCCTGCGACACGGCCTTCAGCACCGATCCCAACCGCTTTCTGGGACCGACCCGGGTGGTCGGCCGCCTGCCGGACCTGCCGGGCGCCAGCAAGCCCGATCTGCTGCTACAGCTGATCCGTGCCTCGGCCCGTCACAAGTCGCTGCCTCGGGAGGATTACCTGACCAGCTTCGGCCTCTCGGCCGACGTCTGGCAGGCCTCGACCCGGCTCAGCCTGACCAACACCTTCGGCCATGCCGATCAGCTGCACCTCTCGCCGCCGGAGGGTCCGCGCTGGACCAAGGCCGATCTGGCGCCGCGCATGCATTTCATCAACTGCCACGGGCAGAAGGACATGCCGGAGTTCTACGGGCAGCAGGGCGATGACTATCCGGTGTCGCACCGGTCCGCCCTGATTCGCGACCGCATCACCGCGGGCACCGTCATCGCCGCGGAATGCTGCTATGGGGCGCAGCTCTTCGATCCCGCGCTGGCGGAAGGTCAATGGCCCATCGCGCTGCGATATCTCGGCGACGGTGCCTGCGCCTACCTCGGCAGCACCACCATCGCCTACGGTCCCAGCGAGGGCAATGGCTCGGCGGACCTGCTGTGCCAGTATTTCCTGCAGCGCGTACTGGCCGGCTCGTCCACCGGCCGGGCGCTGCTGGAGGCGCGGCAGAAATTTGCGGGCGAGCGCACCCATCTGGACCCGATGGACCTGAAGACCCTGGGCCAGTTCTACCTCCTGGGAGATCCCTGCCTCCAGCCAGTGACCTTCGCCGCGCATGCGCTCACCCGCACCAAAGCCTTCCGCAAGGCCTTCGCCGGCGTGCAGGACCGCGGCGTCCGCGGCCTTCGTCGCGAAAAGCTGGAGCGGGACGGCCGCTACCTGGCACGCGCCTTGCCCCCACTGAAGTCCAGCGATCTGCCGCCGTCCTCGGCGGTGCAGGCGGCCATCGAGCCCATGCTGAAGGAGTCCGGTTTGTCGCCGGCCACCTGCAGCCGGGTGAGTTACAGGGTCGTCGGCGCGCCCGGACAGCGGCGGATCCATGTGTTCAAAGGATGGAACGCGGCGCGCCTGCTGGCGCTGGTCGTGACCGAGCAGGACGGCACGCTCCTGCATGTCAGGCGCATGCATGCACGCTGAGTTTCCTCCGAACGCGGACGGTCCCACCTGCTTGTCGGGGCGGCTCGTCCGTGAGGTGATTGACCATGGCAGCAAAAGCGAAAGGCTGGCGCTGCAACTGGTTCTCGAGGACGGGCGGCGGATGCTGCTGCGCCGACAAGGCGCGCATCCCATCCGCGACCCGGTCCTGGAGGCTTTGGAGGGACAGGTCTTGCAGGTGACGGGTGAGCAGCGGGAGGGCTACTTTCTGGTGCGGCACCTGACGCCGTTGCATGACCAAAATCAATAAGCGTGCGCGTGAAGCCCGTGCGGCAGGGTCGGTTAACCGAGACGACTTGCTGCGACAGGGGGGAACGACGTACAAGACTGAGCATCGACCCAGGTTCTTTGGATTCCCCGACGGAATCCCTGCAACAGCAACTCAACGAACAGGAGAATAAGCATGGCCAAGAATCCTTCCGACCGTCTGCTGGCGGATCTGAACCAGGTAGTGTCGGACGCGGAATCGCTGCTGCGTGCCACGTCGGACCAGACCAGCGCCACGGCATCGGAACTGCGTGCCCGGGTGCAGGCCACGCTGGACCGTGCCAAGGGCAGCCTGGGAGATTTCCAGTCGGCCGCCATCGACCGCGCCAAGGCCGCGGGCAAGGCCACCGATGAATATGTGCACACCAACCCGTGGGAATCGATCGGTGTTGCCGCCGGTGTCGGCCTCCTGCTGGGCCTTCTTATCTCACGCCGCTGAAGTATTGGGGCGGTTGCGGAGCCAGTCTTCGAGCTGGTCGGCGGGCATGGGGCGGGCGAAGAGCCAGCCTTGACCCTCGTGGCAGCCCAGCGCCAGCAGGTGCTGGCGCTGCTCTTCGGTTTCGATGCCTTCGGCGACGACACGCATGCCAAGGCTGCAGCCGAGGTTGACCACCAGTTGCGCAATCGTCGCGCCAGCCGCGCTGCTCTGCGCTTCATGCACAAAGGCGCGGTCGATCTTCAGGCGCTCGACATCCAATCGGCGCAGCTGGCTCAGGGATGAGAAGCCGGTGCCGAAATCATCGATCGCCACGGTTGCGCCGGTGCTGCGGATTTCCGCCAGCACGCGCAGCACCGTGGAAATCTCCTCCATCGCCATCGACTCCGTGATCTCCAGCTCCAGGGCGGCTCCGGGAATCTCGGCATCGGTCAATGCACGGCGAATCGAATCAATGAAACCCGGATGGCGGAACTGCGCCAGCGAAATGTTCACCGCAATCCGGAAGTCGTGGAAGCCATTGCGCCGCAGCTGCGCAATCTGGAAACACGCGGTCCGCAGCACAAATTCGCCGATCGGCACAATCAGGCCGGATTGCTCCGCCAGCGGAATGAACTGGTCCGGCGGCACAAATTGACCGTCCGACGTGCGCCAGCGCAGCAAGGCCTCGGCGCCAATCACCTGCTGGGTGGCCAGCGCCACCTGCGGTTGATAGACCACAAACAGCCGCCGCTCTTCAAAGCTGGCCCGCAGGCCCTTGAGCAGCTTGAAACGCTCGCGCGCATCAATGCCCATCTCGGCACGGAAGTATTGCGACGCACCGCGGTTGATGGCCTTGGCCCGCTTGAGCGCAATCTGCGCATCCAGCAGCAGCTCCGACCCCAGCGCCCGTGACTCGGCCAGTCGCACCAGGCCGGTGGTGGCACTCAGCTGCAGCCGCTCGCCAGACACAGTGAACGGGTCGTTGAAGAGCTCGGCAATGCGGTCGCCATTGACCACCTCTTCCGGGCCCAGCAGACCGAAGGCATTGGACGAAATCCGCGCCATGGCCGTGTTGTGGCCCAGCTGCTCCGCCATGCGCAGCGTGACCGCCTGCAGCACCAGGTCACCAAAGCGATGGCCGAAGGCGTCGTTGATGTCGGCAAAGTCGTCCAGGTCGATCAGCGCCAGCGTGATGCCGTCGGGCGACTTGAGGTTCTGTTCCAGCACCTCGATGAAACGGGTGCGGTTGGGCAGCTGCAGGAGCGGGTCGTTGTAGGCCTGATCCGAGAGCTGGTTGTAGAGCACCACATTCTCAAAACCCGCCGCAATGTTGGCGCTGAAGGCGCGCATCATCGCCAGATCCAGCTCGCCCAGCGGGCGCGGCACTTCCAGCAGCACCACCATGGCCCGCCCATTGGGCAGGCCAAAGTACATCAGGACGCAGCCGTCGTCATTGAAATGGTCGGCGAGTGTGAAGCAGCGGCTCAGCAGTTCCCGCACCCGCGGCACCGGTACATGACGCAGCGGGCGGGTCACCAGCGCGCTGTACTGCCCGGCAGCCGCGATCACCCGGGCTTCGCCGCTGGGGTCGTTCTCGCTCTGCAGGCAGACCAGCCCGTCCGGCAGCGTGCCCAGCAGCGCGCTCAGCAGGGTGATCACCCCTTCGGCAAAGCCCTGCATGCCGCGCAGCCGGCCCAGCTCGGCGCTGGCCTCGACAATCATCTCCATGCCTTCCCGGCTGGCTTCGAGCGCGCGGATCTGCCGATAGGAGCGGATGGCCGCCGTCAGCACGGTGTAGAGACGGGTCCGGGTCAGCTCCGACTTGGTCTTGTAATCGTTGATGTCATAAGCCTGGATCGTTTCGATCTCCGGCGCATACCCCGGCTGCCCGGTGCGCAGCACGATGCGCACGGCCTGGAGCTGGAGTTCATCCCGGATGTAGCGCACCAGCTGCAAACCGGCGTCGTCCGACTCCATCACCACGTCCAGCAGCACCACCGCGATGTCCTGCTCGCGGGAGAGCAGGCGTTCGGCTTCCTGGGCGGAGCGGGCATGGAGGAAGGTCAAGGGCTGGCCCTCGACCATCAGGCCCTGCATGGCGAGTTCCGTGGCCTTGTGGACGTCGGTGTCGTCGTCCACGATCAGCACCCGCCACGGGCGCGCCGTCGGCGGGATCTCGCGGGCGGTCTCGGGGTCGTCCAGAAACTGCATCACGTCGTCGTCCTCGACAACGGCAGAGTTCGACGAATGCTGGCGATCAGACATTGAGAGACCTTGTCGTGACGCCTGCGCGCGGCGGCGCATGACGTTGCCTTGACTTTAGCCCAAGCCTCCCCCGCCGATGTGGCTTGTACGCCATCGTTTCCCCCGATTCAGTGGTAGGGTGACACGGTCGAGGACGAGGAGAAAGTCACATGGAGTCGCAGGAGCTCAATCTGGCCGACCGATTACGCCAGATGGCCGCCCGGGCCGTGTCCCTGGCGCGGGTGCGTCTGGAACTGGTCGGAGTGGAGCTTCAGTCCCAGTTGCTGCGGCTGTTTGCCGCGCTGACCGGGCTGCTGCTGGCGCTGTTGCTGGGGGTGGCTTCGTTGCTGATGCTGATCTTCGCCGCGCTGCTCTGGGTGCCAGACACCTGGCGGGCTCCGCTGGGCCTGGGGCTCGGCGTGGCCCTGCTGCTGGCCGCGGTGATGAGCTGGCTGTGGGCCAAGAAACAGCTGGCGGACGGTGAACCTTTTGGCGCCAGTCTGGCCGAGCTGGCCCGGGACGCCCGGGCCCTGGGTGAGACGGAGGCCCGCTGATGTGGCGCGACCTTCAGCAGCGGATGAAGCTGCGGCAGCTGGAGTTGCAATTGCGTAGTGCGGAGCTGCGGGTGCAACTGGCGCAGGATGCGCGTGCGCTGGAACAGCCGCTGCAATGGGCCGACCATGCCCGTCGTGTGTGGCGGCTGATGGGCAGTCTGCCCAAAGCCTGGAAGGCGCTGGGGGCCCTGGGTGGCATGGGCGGATTGATCGGGCTGTTCCGGCTGGGCCGGATCTTCGGCAAACCCGGCCGACTGGCCCGCCTCTGGACCTGGCTGGCGGTGGCCCGCCGGGTGTGGCGATGGGTGCGGCCCAAGCCGGCATCGGCTCCGCCGGACCCGCGCGCCACTGGGTCGGCGACCGATTGAGGCGCCGAGCCTCCCACGAAACAAACCACTGAGCACCCCGCCCGACAAGGCGGGGGCGACCTCGTCAAGGACGGCCGCGCTTGATGCCGCCGCTGCGCGCAGGCGCCGACGTGCCGCCCGAGCGAGTGCCTGCGGAGCCGCCATTGCGCTGCGCGCCACCGGCGCTGCCAGCGCCACCGGAGCGCTGAGCCGTCGCGGACGAGCCGCCCACGCGTTTGGCACCCACCGTGGTGCTGCCACCGCGCGGCGCACCGCCCGCCGCCGGACGCTTCGCCGCACCGGTTTCCCGTGGCGGCAGCCCAGTGTGCTGCGTCAGGATCTGACCGGCGCGCGGCTTGTTCGGCGCCGTCTTCTGACCCGCAGCCGTCGAATTCTTGCGGCGAGCCGACTCGTAGCCGCCGTCGGTGGCCGGCTGGAAGGTGGGTATCAGGTGATGCTTGCCATTGCCGATCAGATCGGCCCGGCCCATCTCCTTGAGCGCCTCACGCAGCAGCGGCCAGTTGTTGGGGTCGTGATAGCGCAGGAAGGCCTTGTGCAGACGCCGACGACGCTCGCCCTTGACGATGTCCACCGCCTCGCTGTCCCGGGTCACCTTCTTCAGCGGATTCTTGCCGGAGTGGTACATGGCCGTGGCCGTGGCCATCGGGCTCGGATAGAAGGTCTGCACCTGGTCCGCACGGAAGCCATTGCGCTTGAGCCACAGCGCGAGGTTCATCATGTCCTCGTCCGCCGTGCCCGGGTGGGCCGCAATGAAATAGGGAATCAGATACTGCTTCTTGCCGGCGGCAGCGCTCGCCTGTTCAAACAGCTGCTTGAAGCGGTCGTAGGTGCCGATGCCCGGCTTCATCATCTTCGAGAGCGGCCCGCCTTCGGTGTGCTCCGGCGCGATCTTGAGATAACCGCCCACGTGGTGGGTGACCAACTCCTGGATGTATTCTGGCGACTCGATGGCCAGGTCGTAGCGCAGGCCCGATCCGATCAGGATCTTCTTGACCCCGCGCAGGCCACGCGCACGGCGGTAGAGCTTGATCAGCGGGCCGTGGTCGGTGTGCAGGTTGGGGCAGATGCCAGGATAGACGCAGCTCGGCTTGCGGCAGGCGGCCTCGATCTCGGGGCTCTTGCAGCCGATGTGCCACATGTTGGCCGTCGGGCCGCCCAGGTCGGAAATGATGCCGGTGAAGCCCTTGACCTTGTCGCGGATGTCCTCGATCTCTCGAATGATCGAGTCTTCGCTGCGGCTCTGGATGACGCGGCCTTCATGCTCGGTGATGGAGCAGAAGGTGCAGCCGCCAAAGCAGCCCCGCATGATGTTGACCGAGAAGCGGATCATCTCCCAGGCCGGGATCTTGGTGCTGCCGTCGTGGCCGCCTTGCTCGTCCGCATAGATCGGATGCGGGCTCCGGGCATAGGGCAGGTCGAAGACGTGGTCCATTTCCGCGGTGGTTAGCGGAATGGGCGGCGGGTTCAGCCACACGTCGCGGTCCACGCCGCTGGACGAATGCCGCTGCACCAGCGCGCGCGCATTGCCGGGGTTGGTCTCCAGGTGCAGCACCCGGTTGGCGTGGGCATACAGCACCGGGTCGCTCTTGACCTTCTCGTAGGCCGGCAGACGGATGACGGTGCGGTCCTTCGGCGTGGTCAGCGCGCGGCCGTCCTGGCCGGTGCGCGCCAGCGGCTGGCGGACGATGCGGATGGGCTTGACCTCCAGCATGCCGGCGGCCACCGCAGCCTGCGCATTCACCGATCCAGCGGATTCAGGGGATCCAGCGGACCCGGCCGCTGCCGCTCCGGCGGATGCCTGCGCCTGCTGCTTGGAGCAGTCGGTGCCCTGGTCGGCCGCCACCTCGTCGGTGGTCATGTAGGGGTTGATCAGCGCCTCGACCTTGCCGGGCGCATCCACCTCGGTGGAGTCGATCTCGAACCAGCCGTCCAGCGCCGGATCATCCGGACGCCGCATGAAGGCGGTGCCGCGCACATCGGTGATCGACTCGATGGGCTTCTTCTGCGCCAGGCGATGCGCGATCTCGATGATGGCCCGCTCGGCATTGCCATACACCAGCAGGTCCGCCTTCGAGTCCACCAAAATGCTGCGGCGGACCTTGTCCTGCCAGTAGTCGTAGTGGGCGATGCGCCGCAGCGACGCCTCGATGCCGCCGATGATCACCGGCACATCCTTGTAGGCTTCCTTGCAGCGCTGGGTGTAGACCAGCGTGGCCCGGTCCGGCCGCTTGCCGGCCTCACCGCCCGGGGTGTAGGCGTCGTCCGAGCGGATTTTGCGATCAGCCGTGTAGTGGTTGATCATCGAATCCATGTTGCCGGCCGCCACGCCAAAGAACAGATTCGGTTTGCCCAGCGCGCGGAACGGGTCTGGCGACTGCCAGTCCGGCTGCGCAATGATGCCCACCCGGAAGCCCTGCGCCTCCAGCGTCCGCCCGATCACCGCCATGCCGAAACTCGGATGGTCCACATAGGCGTCGCCGCTGACGATGATGATGTCGCAGCTGTCCCACCCCAGTTGGGTCATTTCCTCGCGCGACATCGGCAGGAACGGTGCGGGGCCAAAGCGCTTGGCCCAGAACGGCCGGTAGGCGGTCAGGGCTTTCTGCACCGCCTTCTGAACAGGCTTCTGTGCAGGGGGCTGGTCAGACTTCGGGGCGGAGGAGGGGGGCAGGATGGCGGACACGGCGGCGGCTCGGCGGGGGTAACCTTCTATTGTCGCCGCTCCCTGGGTTTTCCCCCAGCGGAGACCTCACAAATCCGGGGCTTTCCGCGGGGAATCCACGCGGATTCAAGGGGAGGAAGCCGCGAGGCGTCAGCCGGGTTTCGTTGAGGGTTCTTCGGGGGCGCCGGTGGGGCGGCTGGCCTCACAAACCGGCTGCCGGCCCAGCGTGTGGCGTTCGGCGTCGGTCAGCGGCGGGAAGCGGTTCGGCACCGGCACCGCCAGGCTGGAGAGGTAATGCTCCAGCTGCGCCTGGCCCACCTCGATCAGGTCGAAGGATTCCGGGTCCAGCATCCAGTGATGCAGCAGTCCGCCCACCATCGCCATCAGGCCGATGGCCGCGCGCTGGGTGTCCAGGCCGGCCGGCAGCTGGCCCAGGGCGATGGCGCGCTCGAAGGCGACCCGGTTGTGCAGGGTCCAGTCCCGGTGGGCCACCACCTTGCGGTCGAGGATGCTCGTCATCTCCCCGACGAATTCCACCCGTAGATTCGCGATCTCGAAAGCGCGCCGGGTCCGGGCATTGTTCACGGTGCAGTGAAAAACGTTCAGCAGACCCAGGCGGAGGTCTTCGAGCGGACGGTCCGGAGACGACGAGGTGGCGGCTTCGATGCCTTCCTCCAGCGGCATGGTGGCGCGCTGCATCATGGCGTCAAACAGCTGGACCTTGTCCTCGAAGTGCCAGTAGACAGCACCCCGCGTCACTCCGGCCGCTTGCGCAATGTCCTGCAGCGAGGTGCGAGAAACGCCCCGCTCATGGAACAGCTGTTCAGCTGCGTCCAGCAGGCGGGTGCGGGTCTCCTGAGCTTCTTGTTTGGTTCGGCGGGCCATGTCCGGCATTGTAGAGGGGTAAACATACATGCGCGAATGTATGTATATACTCCGGCCCGTTCTGTAGACGAGCTGGCCGCCGAACGCCTTGCGGAAGGATCGACCTTTGCCCATGATGCGCCGACGCTGAATCGCTACGTAAAAACACCAACAAGCCACCCCTGATTCACAAGAGGAAACCCATCGTGATGTCCTTCCCTCAGTCGCAAGCACAACCGGGGGCGGAGCGCCCTGGCCAGACGGCCCACGCCCGCGCGCTGTATCTTCTCCCCCTGGTCGTCTCGCTGGCCGCGGTCCTGACCGCCTGCGGCAAGGACGAAAAAGCCGCCGGTCCCGGTGCGGGCGGCGGCATGCCCCCGGCACAGGTCGGTGTGGTCACGGTGGGGACGCAGGCCGTCGCCCTGCAGACCGAATTGCCGGGTCGTGTGGAAGCCCTGCGCACCGCCGAAGTGCGGGCCCGCGCCACCGGCATCGTGCAAAAGCGCCTCTTCACCGAAGGCTCGGAAGTGAAGGCCGGCCAGCCGCTGTTCCAGATCGATCCGGCCCCCTACCAGGCAGCCCTGGACAGCGCCAATGCCAATGTGGCCAAGGCCGAAGCCAATTACGCGCAGGCGAATGCCCAGGCCGAGCGCAACAAGCCGCTGGCCGATGCCAAGGCGATCAGCCAGCAGGACTACATCACCTCGGTGGCCACCGCCAAGTCGGCCGCTGCCGACGTGGCCGCGGCCAAGGCCGCCGTGGTGCAGGCCCGGCTGAACCTGGACTACGCCCGTGTCACCGCGCCCATCTCCGGCCGCATCGGCCGCGCGCTGGTCACCGAAGGTGCGCTGGTCAGCTCGACCGAAGCCACCCAGCTGGCCCTGGTGCAGCAGGTCAGCAGCGTCTATGTGAACTTCACCCAATCGGCCAACGACGTGCAGAACCTGCGCCGCGCGATGGCCAACGGCCAGCTGCGCAGCGCGGGCGCTGGCGCCGCCCAGGTCCAGGTGGTGCTCGACGACGGCACCGTCTACAGCCGTCCCGGCAAGCTGCTGTTCACCGACCTGACGGTGGACAGCACCTCCGGCCAGGTCACCCTGCGTGCGGAAGTCCCCAATCCGGACAACTCCCTGCTGCCCGGCCAATACGTGCGTGTGCGCCTGGCCCAGGCGGAACTGCCCTCGGCCATCCTGCTGCCCCAGCAGGCGGTCACCCGTGGCAATGACGGCGACACCGTGCTGGTCGTGGGCGCGGACAACAAGCCGCAGCCGCGCAAGGTCCGCATCGGCAATGCCGTGGGCAACCAGTGGGTGGTGACCGACGGTCTGAAGGCCGGTGAAAAGGTCATCGCCGACGGCTTCCAGAAAATGATGGTGCCGGGCGCGCCGGTCAATCCGGTGCCATTCGCGCCGGCCAGTGCCGCCAGCGGTGCCCCGGCGGGCGCCTCGGCCGCCAGCCACTGAGCCCTGACGCTCAGGAAGGATTCAAGACATGGCACGTTTTTTTATTGATCGCCCCATCTTTGCGTGGGTGATCGCGCTCTTCATCCTGGTGTTCGGCGGAGTCGCCATCACCCAGCTGCCGGTGGCGCAGTACCCGACCGTGGCGCCGCCTTCGCTGGTGGTGAGCATGGTCTACCCGGGCGCTTCCGCCAAGACCCTGGACGAGTCGGTCATCTCCGTCATCGAACAGGAGCTGAACGGTGCACCGGGCCTGGCCTACATGGAATCGGTCAGCCAGGCCAACGGCACGGGTTCGATCACCGTGACCTTCGAGTCCGGCACCAACATCGACCTGGCGCAGGTGGAAATCCAGAACCGTCTGTCCCGCGCGGAACCCCGACTGCCGTCGGCGGTGACGCAGCAGGGCGTGAAGGTGGACAAGTCCCGCTCCAACTTCCTGCTGTTCGTCACGCTGGCCTCCAAGGACGGCTCGATGGACCCGATCGCGCTGGGTGACTATGCCGCCCGCAACATCGTTCCGGAAATCCAGCGGGTGCCCGGCGTCGGCCAGGCGCAGCTGTTCGGTTCCGAGCGCGCGATGCGCATCTGGCTGGATCCGGCCAAGATGCTGTCGTTCAATCTGACGCCGACCGAAGTCAACACCGCCATCTCCGCGCAGAACGCGCTGGTGCCGGCCGGTGTGCTGGGCGATCGTCCGAACACGACCAGCCAGACGATGTCCGCGACCATCGTCGTCAAGGGCCAGCTGGAAAACAAGGAGCAGTTCGAGAACATCGTCCTGCGCGCCAACACCGACGGCTCCACCGTCAAGCTGAAGGACGTCGCCCGCATCGAGCTGGGCGGCCAGAGCTATTCCACCTACGCCCGTCTGAACGGCAAGCCGTCCACCGGCATCGGTGTGCAGCTCTCGCCCACCGGCAATGCGCTGGGCACCGCCACCGCGGTCAAGCAGCGCATGGAAGACCTGAAGAAGTTCTTCCCGGCCGGCGTGGAATACGCGGTGCCGTACGACTCGTCCAAGTTCGTGAAGATCTCGATCTCGCAAGTGGTCGAGACTCTGATCGAGGCCATCGTCCTGGTGTTCCTGGTGATGTTCCTGTTCCTGCAGGACTGGCGCTACACCCTGATCCCGACGCTGGTGGTGCCGGTGGCCCTGCTGGGCACCTTCGGCATCATGCTGGCGATGGGCTTCTCGATCAACGTGCTGACACTGTTCGGCATGGTGCTGGCCATCGGTATCCTGGTGGACGATGCCATCGTGGTGGTGGAGAACGTCGAGCGGATCATGAGCGAGGAGGGCCTGTCCCCCCGCGAAGCGACCAAGAAGGCGATGGGCCAGATCTCGGGCGCCATCATCGGCATCACCACGGTGCTGATCGCGGTGTTCGTGCCGATGGCCTTCTTCGCCGGCTCGGTGGGCAACATCTATCGCCAGTTCTCGCTGGCGATGGTGGCCTCGATGGCCCTGTCCGCGCTGATGGCCCTGTCGCTGACGCCGGCCCTGTGCGCCACCCTGCTCAAGCCGGTGGACGCGGGTCACCATCATGAGAAGCGCGGCTTCTTCGGCTGGTTCAACCGCGGCTTCTCCCGCACCGCCAAGGGCTATGAGGGCTGGGTGTCCCGCCTGCTCAAGCGCAGCGCCGGCATGATGATCGCCTTCGTGGCCATCGTCGCGGTGGTGGGCTGGCTGTATGTGCGCATGCCCACCTCCTTCCTGCCGAATGAAGACCAGGGCTACCTGATCGTCAACGTGCAGCTGCCCCCGGGCGCGACGTCCAACCGGACGGAAGCTGCGGTGGCCGCTGTCGAGCAGTTCCTGCACAAGCAGCCGGAAGTCGCTGACACCATCGGCGTGATCGGTTTCTCGTTCTCCGGGCAGGGCCAGAACGCCGCCCTGGTGTTCGTGCCGCTGAAGCCGTGGGAAGAGCGCAAGGGCGCCGAGCACAGCGCCGGCGCCGTGGCCGGTCGGGTCTTCGGCGCGATGATGGGCGGCGTGCGCGACGCCTTCATCTTCCCGCTGTCGCCGCCCCCGATCCCGGAACTGGGCAATGCCACCGGCTTCGCGCTGCGTCTGCAGGACCGCGGCGGCCTCGGCCACGAGGCGCTGCTGGCTGCCCGCAACCAGCTGATGGGCATGGCCGCGCAGAGCAAGATCATCACCGGCATGCGTCCGGACGGTCTGGAAGATGCGCCGCAGCTGCAGATCGACATCGACCGTGCGAAGGCACAGGCGCTGGGCATCAACTACAGCACCATTGCCGCCACGCTGGGCACCCAGCTGGGGTCTGCCTACGTGAACGACTTCCCGAGCGCGGGCCGCATGCAGCGGGTGGTGGTCCAGGCCGATGCGCCCAAGCGCATGACGCCCGAAGACGTGCTGGCGCTGAACGTGACCAACGGCAGCGGCAAGGCGGTGCCTTTGTCGGCCTTCGCCACCAGCCACTGGATCACCGGCCAGATGCAGGCCACCCGCTACAACGGCTATCCGGCGATGCGCCTGGCCGGTGATGCGGCCGCGGGTGCATCCACCGGTCAGGCCATCAAGGAACTGGAAGGCATGATCGCCAAGCTGCCGCCGGGCATCGGCTACGAGTGGACCGGTCTGTCCCGCGAGGAACAGCTGTCCGGCTCGCAGGCCACGATCCTGCTGGCGTTCTCGCTGCTGGCGGTGTTCCTGTGCCTGGCTGCGCTGTATGAGAGCTGGTCCATCCCGCTGTCGGTGCTGCTGGTGGTGCCGCTGGGTCTGCTGGGCGCGCTGGCCGGTGCCACGCTGCGTGGCATGCCCAACGACGTCTACTTCAAGGTGGGCCTGATCACCATCATCGGCCTGTCCGCGAAGAACGCCATTCTGATCATCGAGTTTGCGAAGGATCTGCAGGCGCAAGGGAAGGGGCTGGTCGAGTCCATTCTTGAAGCGGCCCACCTGCGCTTCCGTCCGATCATCATGACCTCGATGGCCTTCATCCTGGGCGTGACGCCGCTGTTCTTCGCTTCCGGCGCAGGGTCTGCCAGCCAGCGTGCGATCGGTACCGGCGTGCTGTCCGGCATGATCACCGCGACGCTGCTGGCCGTGATCTTCGTGCCGGTCTTCTTCCTGGTGGTGCGCCGCTTCTTCAAGGGCAGCGACCGTCAGCGCAAGATGTACTCGCGTGAGCTCGACGGTCCCGATGTGAAGAACGCCGACGGCGTGTGATGAACGTTGTGAGCCCCGGCGCGAGCCGGGGCCCCACGGAGAATTCGAATGATCAAAAACAGTTTGACCGTCCTGGCCTCGGCCGTTGCGGCCCTGGCACTGACCGGCTGCATCAACCTGGCCCCGGACCATCAGCGCCCTGAAGCGCCGGTGGCGGGCCAGTGGCCGCAGGGTCCGGGTGCGGAAGCCCCGGGCGCGCAGGCCGCTGCCCAGCTGCAGTGGGAGCAGTTCTTCCATGACGCACGCCTGCGCGAGCTGATCAGCCTGGCGCTGAAGAACAACCGCGACCTGCGGGTGGCCCTGCTGAATGTGGAAGTGGCGCGCGCGCAGGCGGGCGTCTCGGCCGCCAACCGCTGGCCCACCATCAATGCCGGCTTCACCGGCACGCGCGGTCCGCAGACCAGCACCTCGGGCGACACCCGCGTCGTCAGCACCTATCAGGCCGGCCTGCAGATCAATGCCTTCGAGCTGGATCTGTTCAGCCGCTTGAAGAACACGAGCGAGGCCTCCTTCGCCAACTATCTGGCCACGGCCGAAGCCGCCCGCACGGCGCGCATCTCGCTGATTGCCAGCGTGGCCACCGCCTATCTGGCGGTGCAGGCGGACGACGAGCTGCTGAAGCTGACCGAGCAGACCCTGGCCACCCGCCAGGACAGCCTGAAGCTGACCCAGCTCAAGTTCGACAACGGTGCCTCGTCCAAGCTGGACCTGAACACCGCGCAGTCCTCGTATGAATCGGCGCGCGCCACGCTGGCCCAGTTGCAGCGCACCCGCATGCAGGACATGAACAGCCTGACCCTGCTGGTCGGCCAGACGCTGCCGGACAACCTGACGTCGGCCCAGCCGCTGAGCAGCCAGACGATGGGCGCGCTGCTGGCCGGTTTGCCGTCCGAAGTGCTGATCCAGCGTCCGGATGTGCGTCAGGCCGAGCAGCAACTGGTGGCGGCGGAAGCCAACATCGGTGTGGCGCGCGCCGCGTTCTTCCCGAGCATCTCGCTGACCACCAGTGCCGGCACCGCCAGCAATGCCCTGTCCGACCTGTTCAAGCGCAGTGCCTGGAGCATCAGCGGCACCGCCCTGATGCCGCTGTTCGACTTCGGCAAGAACCGCAACAACCTCGATGCCGCCAAGGCCAGCCGTGAAGTGGCCGTGGCCAACTACGAGAAGGCGGTGCAGAGCGCATTCAGGGAAGTCTCTGATGCGCTGGCCGGCCGTGCCACGCTGGACGAGCAACTGCGCGCCCAGGATGCCCAGGCGGAAGCCGAGGCCTCGCGTCTGCAGCTGGTGGAGCTGAGCTATCGCAATGGCGCGGCCTCCAACCTGGACCTGCTGGATGCGCAGCGGTCCAGCTTTGCGGCGCAGCAGTCGGCCCTGCAGGTGCGTCTGGCGCAGCTGCAAAACCAGGTGCAGCTCTACAAGGTGCTGGGGGGCGGGACGGAGCCCGCACCGGCGCAGCAGAACGCCCAGGCGCCGCAGTGACCGGCTGAGCCCGATCCTGCTTCGTGCCCTCGACGGCACCGGTTCGCAGCAGCGGCCGGTGCCGTTTTTTCATGGCCGCGATGACGGGGTCCACTACCGATCGTTGTGGATCTCTGACCGTTTTTGGGATCGCATTTGCTAGCTTGATTCAACGCAATCTAGCAAGCGCAGATGCTGACGGGATCTTCGCTGCTCTGCATCATCAGCGCCCCAGGTTACTTGTGGCGATCCCCATGTACTTCCCCTATCTCTACGGCATGCAGAAGGAGATGCTGGCCTTGCGCCAGTCCATTCCGCTGCTCGCCGCCGACGCTTGCGTCCAGCCGGTGATCGAGCCCGTGCGACACCGGCTGGCTTCGCTGACGCACACGCTGCAGGCTTGTGAGAACGAGGGCCTCCCCGTCTGGATGGTGGTCAACCCGATGCTGCAGGAGTTTGGCGGCGTCGGCGCTGCGCCTGCGCCCAGCTGGGGACGGCACCTGATGGCGTCCATCCAGCCGCGCAAGCATCTGTGCCCGACCCTGCTGCTGCACGGCGGCGTGACCGTGGATGTGGTGCGGCTGTTTGCGCAGAGCTTTGCGGGGCAAGTGGTGGGGGTGGTGATGGCGGAAGAGCCGCAATCCCTGATGCATCTGTACAACGCGCTCGAGTCGGTACAGGTGGGTCGGGTCTTCCTCAAGCATGGGCCCTGCACCACCCCCCTGCGCGAGCGGCTGGCGCCGACGCCGCTGGTGTGGGTGGAACCGCTGGATGCCAGCATGCCCGAAGCGCTCAAGCGGGTGGGCATGGGGGGCTTCCTGCAGGAGCGGCGTTTCTTCACCGATGCGGTGTCCCGCTTTCTGGAGGTCGGCGGCAACGGGTTTTCGGACTACACCTGCCTGCCGTCCCTGCCGCATGCGGGCGGCGGCCCCACCGGCTGCTTCCACCTGAGCTTTCATCAGATCGGCGGGCCGCTGGATCGGGCGCTGTGCCTGGAGTTCTTTGTGGCCGAGCGGCAGTTTCCGCCGCAGCGGCTGGCCGAGGCGCGGTTCGTCAAGGCGTTGCAGAACTTCCATCTGGCGCTGGACCGGCGCGATGCCTGCTTCGGCCCCACCGAGGCGGTGCGGCGCTTCGTCGGTTGCCACATCCGCGGTGTGCCGCCCACCCAGGCGCTGGCGCGCCAGTGGCAGCTGATGCACCACCTCGAGCTGGTCAGTGGTTTGCTGTCGGGGCGGTTTCCGCCGCGCTGAGCCGCACCGGGACGCCGGACAGTACCGAGGTGCCGGAGACCGGATCCCGGTCGTCCTCGTCCAGCAGCAGGTTCATGTTGACCCCCGGGTGCTGCGCCGCCACCTGCAGCCGTGCGCCGGCGAGGTCGTGGCCCCAGCCGTGCGGCAGGCTCACCACGCCGGGCCGCATGGCCTCACTGATCTCCACCTGCGCCAGCACGCTGCCCCGCGCATTGCCCAGGCGGGCCATCTGGCCGGCGGCGAGGCCCGCGCGGGCGGCGTCGTCCGGATGGATGAGCAGCGTGCAGCGTTCCTTGCCCTTGGCCAGCACCGGCAGGTTGTGCATCCAGCTGTTGTTGCTGCGGGTCTCGCGTCGGCCGATCAGCAGCAGCTCCGGATTCAGCGGACGCTGCAAGGCCGCCTTCACCGTGGGAAGTTCCGCCAGCAGCGCCGGCGGGGCGAGTTCGATGCGGCCGGAGGGCGTGCGCAGCACCTCTGGAATCCGCGATTTCAGCTCGCCGAGATCGATGCCGCGAGGCGCGGCGCGAACCTTGGCCAGCGTGAGCCCGTCGGGCTTCTGGCCGAAGCGGTCGCCATACGGGCCGGAGCGCAGCGCCAGGTCCAGCCAGCGCGCCGGTCCGACGCCACCGTCCAGCATGGCCATGCAGGCCTCGGCGTGGTCACCGGCACTGCGGCGCAGCTCGGTCATCAGCGCCTGATCGTCCAGGGCCTGCAGGTCGGCGTCCGGGCCGAGGCCGTTGACGATGGCGGTCAGGCGCAGCAGCGTCTTCCATTCCGGCTGGCGTTCGGTCGCTGCCGCCTCATCGGCGGGCGGAAGGACCGGCCCCGACCAGCGCGCATGATTGCGCCACGACAGCTGGGCAAACACCTGGTCGTAGTGCCAGTCCTCCAGCGGGGACGGCGGTGGCAGGATCAGATGGGCATGCCGGGTGGTCTCGTTGATGTAGGGATCGAGGCTGAGCATGAAGTCCAGCCCCTCCAGCGCCCGGGCCAGTCGCGCGCCGTTGGGCGACGACAGCACCGGGTTGCAGGCCACGGTGATCAGCGCATGGATCTGCCCGTCGCCGGGGGTCTCGATCTCCTCCGCCAGGCAGCTGATGGGCAGCTCGCCCATCACTTCCGGCGCACGGCTGACACGGCTGTGGCGACGACCGATGGTCACGCCCTTGCCTTGTCCGGAGCGCCCCAGCGTGTTGGCCGCAAAGGCGGCGGCCTTGGGGAACATCAGGCCGCCGGGGCTGTCCAGGTGGCCGGTGAGGATGTTGAGCACATCGATCAGCCAGCTGTTGATCGTGCCAAAGCGCTGGGTGCAGGTGCCGATGCGGCCATACAGTGCAGCGCGTGGGGCAGCGGCCAGATCCCGCGCGAGCTGACGAATCACCGCCTCCGACAGCCCAGCCTGCGGCGCACAGAGCGACGGCGGAAACGCCTCCGCCACCGGGCGCAGGTCGTCGAGGCCCTGCAGGTGTTCGGTCAGCCGACCGGGTCGCACCAGGTCTTCATCGAACAGTGTGTGCAGCATGCCCAGCAGCAGGAAGACATCGCCGCCAGGTCGGATGGCATGGTGCTCATCTGCGGCCTGCGCGGTTTCCGTGCGGCGTGGATCGATGACGATGATGCGACCGCCGCGCGCCCGCATGGCTTTGGCCTTGCCGCGATAGTCCGGCACCGTCCACAGGCTGCCATTGCTCACCGCAGGATTGGCGCCGAGGATGATCAGGAGATCGCTGCGGGGCAGGTCCGGCACCGGCACGCTCAGCCAGTGGCCGTACATCCAGCCGCAGGACAGCTGCTTGGGCATCTGGTCGAGGGTGGAGGCGGAGAAGATGTTGCGGGTGCCGAGTGCACGCGCCAGGCCCGGAAAATAGCTGAACAGGCCGATCTTGTGCGAGGCCGGATTGCCGATGCTCAGGCCCACCGCATCAGGCCCGTGGGCCTGACGCAAGGCGGGCAGGCGGCGGTCGATCTCCTCGAAGGCCTGCGCCCAGCTGATGGGCACAAAGCGGCCGTCGGCCTCGCGGCGCATCGGCTGTCGCAGGCGGTCAGGATCTTCATGCAGATCCTTGAGCGCGACGCCTTTGGGGCACAGATAGCCCTGGCTGAAGGGGTCCTGCTCGTCGCCGCGGATGCTCACGACCTGGCGCACGCCGTCGTGCGCGCGTGCCTCCGTGCGGATCTCCAGTCCGCAGGCCGCTTCGCACAAGGGGCAGATGCGGTAGTGCGCCTCGTGGGGCGCGTCGGTGTGCACGAGGGCCATGGCTGTCTCCGTTCCTTCGTCTTGTGCGGACCATTGTGAGTCGCCCCTCTGGCCCCGGTCGTCATGTAGGCGACAGGCCGCATCGCGGCATACTGGCGGCCATGAAAATCGATATCGGTGGCGGCGTTCGCCTGTATGTGGATGTGGACGGGGCGGGACTGGTGCCGGACGGCCCGCAGATGCGGGAGAAGCCGACGCTGATCTGCATGCATGGCGGTCCGGGCTTCGACCACAGCGCGTTCAAGCCGGCCTTCGGTCAGCTGACGGATCTGGCGCAGGTCATCTATTACGACCATCGGGGCCATGGCCGCAGTGATCCGCGTCCGTCCAGCGAATGGAACCTGGATGTGTGGGCCGACGACGTGGTGCGCCTGTGCGACGCCCTGGGCATCGTCAAGCCGATCGTACTGGGGCAGTCGTTCGGTGGATTCGTGGGCCAGCGCTATCTCGCGCGGCATCCGGGACATGCTTCCAAGGTGATCCTGTCCAGCACCTCGCACCACATGGGCCTGGACCGCAAGCTGGCCGCATTCGAACGCCGCGGCGGGCCCGAGGCGCGCGCACTGGCCGAAGCCTTCTGGGCGCGGCCGAGCCACGCCACCTTCGAGGCATATTGGGCGGGCGTGCGTCACCTCTACAACACCCGGCCCGCGGCAGATCCGGAAGCGGGCAGCCGCACGCTGGCGAACATCGAAATCCTGCTGCACTTTGTGGCCGGGGAGAAGCAGGACCTCGGCCTGCTGCAGGGGCTGGCGCGGGCGGAATGTCCGGTGCTGGTGATGGTGGGCGAGGACGATCCGGTCTGCCCGCTGGAGGACGCGCTGGAGATCTACGAAGCGCTGCCGGCGCAGCATCGCCAGTTGGCCCGCTTTCCCGGCGTGGGGCATGGCGCGTGGCGGGATGACCCGGTGGCGGCGTTCAAGGTGCTGCGCGAGTTCATCGCCGAGTAAGCGTCCGCGGCGCCCCGGGGCCGGTGGCCGGATGGCGCTGCCTGAGCATGGGCAGGCGCGCGGTGGACGCTCAGGCCGAGGCCGCCGCCAGCGCCCGCAGGTCCCGCTCCGCCAGGGCAGGATCGCCCAGGTTGAGTTCGATCAGCCGCCGCAGATGGGTGATGCTTTCCAGGTCAATGCCCAGGCTCAGCAGGCCGGCGCGACCCGCGTCGATGTGGGCCACCTGCACGGCCATGGAGATGCGACCGTCGTGGGGCAGCAGCGGCAGGTCCAGCAGGGCCATGCTGCCGGGCTCCACCGGCGCTCCGTCGGGCAGCCGCACCAGCGCGCCCTTGAGGGAGAGATCCAGCACCTGCACGGCCACCCGCTGGTCCACCGTCACGAGGTGGGCGCTGCTGGCAAAGGCAATGCGCGAGAAATGGCGGCGCTCGTGGCCTGAATCGTTGGACATCCCGTATTCCCCACTCTCCGGCGCCGAACCTCCGGCGGCCGTCTGGCGCTGACTATCCTCTTCCCGGTCGCCGGCGTCAAAGCCGGACCCCGGGGCAGGGGGTCACAGCTCGGCGTAGATGGTCGACTTCTCAATCGCCTGATGCAGCCGGGACGGCGCCAGCGATTCCAGCCCCATCGTCTCCAGCAAATACCACGAGGCCCGCAGCAGGGCCGAGGTGGCCTGGCGCAGCGCCATCAGCTCCGGCGATTCCTCGCGGGACATCATCTGCTGCAGCTGGCGGTTGGGTGCATGGCCGGGAACTTCCGGCAGCGAATACCCCGGGTGGGTCTGGGCGACCCGCGACAGCAGCTGCTGTACTTCCGGGCCGTGTTCGGGCGACTGGATCAGTCGTGCCAGGTCCCCCAGCAGTCGCTCGCCGGCAGCGGCCAGCAACTGCGCGGAATGATCGGCGCCACCCGCCATGTAGAGGGCCGAAGCCATGTCGAGATATTCCAGGGCTCGGGCCAGACGGGGCAAATCACTCACGGGGGTCCTCCTTGCTGCTTGTCGTCGCGTTTGTTGTCGCGTTCGTTGTCGCGTTTATCTTCGCTTCTGTCATCGCCACTGTCCGCGGATGCGTGGGTCTCGTCATGATGGATCGGTCTGGGTTTGCCAATCTTCTTGTCGCTGCGAGACCGGCCGCGTTGGCGTTCGCCCAGTGTATAGAACGGCGCACCGGCTTGTCGCGCCGTTTGTCACAAGCAGGCGTAGCATCACCTTGCAAAACGTGTCCGCCCGGAGAACCGCACTCGTCTGGTGCGCCGGCCTCATGGAAAACCCGGAGATGAGCATGAATCGTGTGTCTGACGAACAGCCCTTGAACGTCGAGCCCGCGGCCGGTGAGGCCCAGGCGGCTTCCCGCCGAAGGGCCCTCGCGCGTCTGGGCCGGTGGGCGGCCGGCGGCCTGATCCTCCCGGTGGCGGCCGGTGTGTCACTGCCGGCGCTCGCGGCCGAGGACAAGGGCGAAGAGGACGACACCTTCGACCAGGATTCCGTGCTCAAGGACGCCGCCGACTTCTTCGGCGAGACCACCGAAGGATTGGCCAAGGTCATCGAGAAGGCGTTCAAGGAGCAGGGGCGGCCCAATGCCTACATCAAAGGCCAGGAGGCGGGGGCTGCCATCACCGTCGGTCTGCGCTATGGCGATGGCAGTCTGGTGATGAAGCGCGGCGGCGGCACCCATGTGTACTGGGCGGGGCCGTCGGTGGGTTTTGACCTGGGAGCGAATGCGTCCAAGGTGTTCACCCTGGTCTACAAGCTGCCCAAGGCCAGTGCCATCTTTCGTCGCTTCCCCGGCGTTGATGGCAGCCTGTATTACGTCGGCGGCGCCGGCATCAACTATCAGCGTGCGGACGGCATCACCCTGGCACCGATCCGCCTGGGCGTGGGACTGCGGGCGGGGGCCAGCGTGGGCTACATCCACTACCGGCGAGAAAAGACCTACAACCCGTTCTGACACGGGGCGCCGAGGCGTGGCGCCGAGGCGGGCTCAGCCGGTGCGCAGCGGGCCGCCTTCGCGCTGGCTGCGTTCCAGCGCGCCTTCAGCCCGCGCCAGGAAGGCGCCACCGGTGTCGCCGGGGCCACGCCAGGCGGTCAGGCCCATGGCCAGGGCACCGGCGCCAGCATGCTGCTGGAACCACACCGTCCGCAGCCGCTCACAGACCTTGCGGCCGGTGGGCAGATCCACGTCATGCAGCAGCATCAACATGGCTTCGCCCTTGCCCAGCGCCAGCACGTCCTGTGCGCGGCACTGCTGGCGCAGCATCTGCGGCAGCACGCCCGCCGGTGCGCGCGTAGCGCCCAATGCGACGAGACACCACGACAGGTCCGGCGTGCTGCGCTGATGTTCCGCCAGCCGCGACAGCAGCTGATCCCGAGAGGCCAGCGGCGAGCTGCCGGCCTGCAGCGCCAGCGTGTGGAAGCGCTTGTAGAAGCGCAGCGCGGCGGCCCAGTCCTGCTCCGCCTCGGCCAGTGCGCTCAGCGCTTCCTGCAGCGGGGCGTGTTCATCGCCGTGGGCGCGCTGCAGGCCCATCAGCTGATCACGGGCAGCGTTGAAGTCCCCGTCCTGGATCAGGCGGCGGGCTTCAGCGCATTCAAGTTCCAGATCACCCAGGGTGCCGGGGCTGGATCGCAAGACCTTGTCGGGGTTCATGGGATTCAAGAATAGTGCGCTTGTGTGCATTGGCCCATTGGGGCTTCCCAGCGGAGTGGCTGCTCACGGGCTGTCAGTTGCAGCTTTGTGTCTTGATGTAGCTCAGTCCGGTAGTCAGCCAGAGGACTAATATCGTTCGATTGCCTTGTGGAGTTTCGAATGAGTCAGCCTTCCGTGCCCTCTGCCGTCCCGGCCCCATCCCTTGCCTCTGCGGACACGCTGCCCGCTCAGGACATCAGCGAGGAAGTGCTGCTGGAGAAATACGCCAAGGGCGGTGAGCGTGACCTGGAAGAGGTGCAGCGCCGGGTGGCGCGGGCGCTGGCCCAGGCGGAATCGCCGGAGCACCGGCAGGATTGGGAAGCGAGATTCCTCGATGCGCAGCAGCGCGGTTTCGTGCCCGCCGGGCGCATTGCGTCGGCGGCCGGCACGGAGCTGTCGGCCACCTTGATCAATTGCTTTGTGCAACCCGTCGGCGACTCGATTGCCGAGGAGGAAGACGGCGTTCCCGGCATCTACACCGCCCTCACCGAAGCCGCAGAAACCATGCGCCGCGGGGGCGGGGTGGGCTACGACTTCTCGCGCATCCGGCCCAAGGGGGCGTGGGTCAAATCCACGCAGTCCAGCGCGTCGGGTCCGGTGAGCTACATGCGGGTGTTTGACCGCAGCTGCGAGACGGTGGAGTCGGCCGGCTCACGCCGGGGGGCGCAGATGGGTGTGCTGCGCTGTGATCATCCGGACATTGAAGACTTCATCCACGCCAAGGATCAGGGCGACCTGCGCAACTTCAATATTTCGATCGGCGTGACCGACGCCTTCATGGAAGCGGTGGAAGCCGATGCCGATGTGGAGCTGGTCCACAAGGCCGTGCCCAGCGCGAAGGTGCGGGCTGCGGGGGCCGTTCAGCGGGCCGATGGCCAGTGGGTGTATCGACGCGTAAGAGCTCGCAAATTGTGGGACCAGGTGATGCGCTCCACCTACGACCATGCCGAGCCTGGCGTGTTGTTCCTCGATCGCATCAATGCAGACAACAACCTGCACTACTGCGAGACCATCAGCGCGACCAATCCGTGCGCCGAGCAGCCGCTGCCGCCGTATGGCTGCTGCTGCCTGGGCTCGATCAACCTGACGCGCTTTGTGGTGGAGCCCTTCGGCGCCCACGCCCGGTTTGATGAAGACGGCTTTGCGGACGTGTGCAGAGTGGCCACTCGCATGCTGGATAACGTGCTGGATGTCACACCCTGGCCGCTGCCCAAGCAGGCCCAGGAGGCGGCCAACAAGCGCCGGGTGGGGCTGGGCTTCACCGGGCTGGGGGATGCGCTGATCATGCTGGGGCTGCGCTACGACACCGAAGCGGCGCGCAGCATGGCCCGGCGGATCAGCGAGGTGATGCGGGATGCGGCCTATGAAGCCAGCGCGGATCTGGCCCTGGAGCGTGGCGCGTTTCCCCTGTTCAATGCTGATCTCTATTTGTCCGGCGGGAACTTCGCATCGCGTCTGCCGCCGTGGCTGAAGGACAAGATTCGGGCCCAGGGGCTGCGCAATTCGCATCTGCTGTCGATTGCGCCGACCGGCACCATCAGCCTGGCCTTTGCCGACAATGCCAGCAACGGCATCGAGCCACCGTTCTCCTGGAGCTATACCCGCAAGAAGCGGATGCCGGACAACAGCTTCAAGGAATATGCCGTTGAAGACCACGCGTGGCGGCTCTATCGCCACCTGCACGGCGCCGATGCGCCGCTGACCGAAGCGTTCGTGACCGCGCTGGAATTGAAGGCGGCGGACCACGAAGCGATGGTGGCCGCCGTGGCGCCGTATGTGGACACGTCGATTTCCAAGACGGTGAATGTGCCGGCGGACTATCCGTATCAGGACTTCCAGGACCTGTATCGACTGGCCTGGAAGAGCGGACTGAAGGGCCTGGCGACTTACCGTCCCAACCAGGTGCTGGGATCGGTGTTGAGCGTGGAGCCGGTGGCGCAGCCGGAGCCGCTGAAGCCCGAGGTGGGGCCGAACCAGCGGCTGCGGGTGGACCGTCTGCCCAAGCCGGTGCTGGCCTCGCTGCGCTGGCCCAGCCGGCCGGAACTGCCGGGTGGCAATCCGGCCTGGTCCACCATGATCCGGCATCCGCATGGCGACTTTGCGCTGTTCGTCGGCGAGCTGCCGGCAGAAGGGCCGGAGGCAGGTCTGTTTGGGCGCACGCTGCCGTTTGAGGTGTGGGTGAATGGGGCGGAGCAGCCCCGCGGTCTGTCGGCGCTGGCGAAGACCTTGTCAATGGATCTGCGCACCAACGACACCGCCTGGCTCCGTCTGAAGCTGGATGCGCTGGCGACGGTGGCGGAGGAGCGATCCTTTGAAATGCCGATGCCGCCCATGGGTGAGCCGCGGCTGTTCCCGGGCGTGGTGGCGGCGACCGCCGCGGTGATCCGCTGGCGCTGTGAGCAGCTGGGGGCGCTGCAGGATGGTGGCCCGACCCCGGTGATGGATGCGATGTTCTCGCGCGAGGAACCGCGCACTGGCACGATGGGCACGCTGGCCTGGGCCGTGGACGTGGACAACCCGGCGACCGGCGAAGTCTTCACCCTGACGCTGAAGGAAGTGAGCCTGCCGACGCCGGAGGGGGGGGCGGTGACCCGTCCGTGTGCGATGGGGTTCTCAGGGAACTATCCGAAGGCGCTGGATGGGTTGGCGCGCTTGCTGTCACTGGATATGCGGGTGCTGGATCCTGGCTGGATCGGCATGAAGCTGCGCAAGCTGCTGAACGTGGGCGAGCCCCTGGGGCATTTCATGGCGCCGGTGCCGACGCTTTCCGGCGAGCGGCGTCAGCAGGTGTGGCCGTCGACGGTGGCGTATGTGGCGCGCTTGATCATTCACCGCTATGCGATGCTGGGCGTGCTGGATGAACAAGGCTTTCCGCTGGTGGACATGGGGCTGCTGCAGCAGGCACCAGCGTCTGCCGGCCGGACGGTGGCGACCACGGCCGGTGTGCCAACCATGGCAGGGAAGAAGTGTCCGGAATGCGGGAACCTGACGGTGATCCACCGGGACGGGTGTGAGTTCTGTACGGCTTGCGGGTTTGTGGGGCAGTGTGGGTGAGGGCGGGATCGGCTCCACACCGGCGCCCTGTCCGGGACCCCATAGGGCACTTCTCATAACCCCGTTCTCGCCGCACCTGAAGGCGCGAGCATGTCCGCAGCCTCGGATTGAGGCCGCACAGGCCCATTTCAACCGTCGAAGCCGGCCGCCAGGCCCCTCATCTCCCGCTTTGCGGGCTCAGCGGGCTCAGCGGGCTCAGCGGGCGCACCTCGCCCTTGGCGGCGCTCAATGCGCCGGCTCATTGGCGGCCAGCCACACCAGCCGCTTGACGTTGTAGGCCACGCACTGGAGCGTCACCGCCAGTTCATTGCGAGCCAGCGTCGTGGCCCGCACGACCTTGCCGCCCAACTGCTGCAGGCCCGCGAACACGTGCTCGCCTCTGGCCCGGATGCGGTTGATGGCCGTGTTGCGCGCATCCCGTCGCTGACGCTTCTCCTGCCCAGGCTTGGCTCTTCTACCGATGCCGTCTCGCAGTTGCCGGTCTCGCAGCAGATCCCGGTTGGCTTGGCTGTCGTAGCCCCGGCCGGCCAGCACGCGTTTGCCGGTATTGCTCGCGTCCAGCACGTCCTTCAAGGTCTGGCCGTCGTCCACGTTGGCCGGCGTGACCTTGATCTTGCGGATGAGCTTGTAGCGCGCGTCGCTGTTGGCATGCACCTTGTAGCCGTAGTAGCTCTTGCCGTGCTTCTTGGTCCAGCGGGCATCCCGGTCGGTATGGCGCAGCTTCTTGGAGGACCAGCCCTCAGGGGCCTGCCCTTCATTGAGCGCTTCGCGCTCCTCGCTCTTGGTGAGGGTGACCGGCGCCTGCACGATGCTGGCGTCCACGATCTGCCCGCCTCGCGGGCTGTAGCCGTGGGCCTGCAGTTGCTGGCTGACGGCCTCGAAGATGGCCCGCCCGCCCAGGCCACCCTGGGCCAGTTGCTGCTTGAAGCGCCACAGCGTGCGTGCGTCCGGGATGTGCAGCTCGCCTGCAAGCCGGCAAAAGTGCTGGAAGCTCATGCGGTCCAGCACCTGGTACTCGCACTCCTCGTCGCTCAAGTTGTACAGCGACTGGATGAACACCAGCCGCACCATGATCTCGGTGGAGTACGGCGGGCGGCCACCCTTGCTGCGGTCGGGCCGTGGGCAGGCTGCCTCCACCTGAGCTGCAACTGCTGCGAAGTCCACCAGTTCGTCCATCGCCGCGAGGTTTGAATCAACCCGGTTTCCGCGGAGGCTGTTTGGTTCAAGTCAGGCCATTACGGCGGAGTTCTGACTGGCGAGTTGCCGATAGTAGTTTGCCTCGGCCTCAGCGGGCGGGATGTGGCCGATGGGCGCAAGCA
>NZ_JACHXO010000012.1 GCF_014192155.1 Roseateles terrae
GTGGTGGCCACGGCCACCGTTTCATCCGTCTTGCTGTAGGTGGTGGTGACCTTCTTCTTGAGGAAGCCGCTCTTTTTCTTCTGGCTCATCTCCTCGATGACCTGCCGGGCCTCACCGGCCAGCAGCTGCACATCCCGCCCGGCCGCCAGCGTCACCGCCCCTTCCGAGCTCTTGATCTCCGCAGCGGTGGCCGTCAGGTCCTGCCCCGCCTTCACCGTCACGAACCCTTGCGCGTCCACCGTGGTCCCGCTGTCCTGCGTGACCGACTCCTTCTTGTAGTTGTTCGCGTTCTTGATCAGCTCGGTGTCTGACGACAGCTTGACCGCGCTCAGCGTGACATCACGCCCCGCCTGCACGCCGATGCCGCCCTCGGAGCCGGTGCCATCCGCCCCCTGCTGCAGCTGGGCCGCCTGCAGGGTCACGTCCTGCCCGGCCTTGAGCACCATCACGCCACCGGCGGACAGGCTGGCCACCTTGTCCAGCACCGTCGCCTGCGTCAGCGCACCCGTCTTGTTGTAGATCGAGCCCGAGGCCGTGGTGCTGGCAATGTCCATGTTGCGACCCGCCACCAGGGACAGATCGGCGGTGGCCGCCAGGGTGCCACCCACATTCTTCAGATCATCGCGTGCCGTCAGCGCCACGCTTGCGCCGCGGATCGACCCGCTGTTGCCCACGTTCTGCGCCTGGATGCGCACATCGCCGCCACGCAGCGTGCCCTCGTTGACGAAGTCGCCGCTGAGCGCCATCTCCACTCGGTCACCAGCGATGAGCGATCCGTTCTTGTCCAGGTCGCCATCACGCGGCACCAGGTACACCTGCGGCACGAGCACCCGCTGTGTCGTGCCATCGGCCAGCGTCACTTCCTGCTCGACCAGCCACACCAGGTCGGTGGTCAGCTGGGTCATCTGTTCGGCCGTCAGTGCCACGCCCGGAATCAGCTGATGATCCTTCCCGAAGGTCGCACCATTGGACAGGAGCGCACGGTACATGTCCTCGTCGCTGGCATATCCAGGCAGATACGCGTTGCCCGTCAACTGGCCCAGTTGCTCCCGCACCAGGCGCTGCTCGTAAAAGCCATCGCCCAGCCGCTTCTGCGTGGTGGCCGGATCCACCGCCAATTGCTGCAGCAAATAGTCGCTGGAGAGCCAGTCGCGATAGTTGGCGAAACGCGGATCGGTTTCCACCAGATAACGTGACGTCGGCTCCGCATGCGTTTTGAACAGGCTGTTGGTGGGCACCTGCAGGTTGACCTGCACACTGCGCGCCAGCGGCTGGCCGTTGAACGTCAGCTCGGCACCACGAAGGATGCGTTCCCCCGCTGCGGCTGGCTTGTTTTTGGCCGTCGCGCTGCCGCCCGCCGTCACCGCCGTGGCCGCCGCCAGGGCTTTCATCCGGCCGTCGGCCGAGGGGTTCACCACTGCCGCCGATGCGTCACGCAGCACGGCGGCCATCACCGACTGCGCTTGCCGCCGCTCGGCGGTGGCAGCGAGCATCTCCCCGGCATCGGCGCCGCCCTCGACAGTGGCCAGCGCCGGACCCTCACTCCTGCGCCAGCCAGAGGTCATGGTGGGACGGACGCTTGCAGCGGCGCCGCCCTGGACATCGGTTGGATTCCTGTCCGTCAGTCCCGGCAGAAGCGCAGCCAGCCCGCGCTGGCTGACGGGTCTGCCCGCCCCTTGCTGACCCGTCGCCCCCGGCCCGGTCGTCACGGTGCCAGCGGATGCCCGCCCATCGGGTGCTGTGGAGCCCGGGACCACCGTCTGTGCCTGCGTCGGCATGTGCAGGGGCACCGTCTTCATCATGCCGGTGGCGGTATCGAAGACCTGCACCTCCCGGTTCACGTTGTTGACCTGGGCGCCGGTGATGGCCACCCCGTCGCGGCCCACCACCATGCTCATGTCATTGGTGATGGTGCCGCCATCCACGACCAGCAGGCCACCCACAACGATCTGGCCAGCGCTGCTCTGAGTGACCTCGGCTGTCGTCGAAGCTGGAGGCCCCTCGAAACGTTTGATGTAGTAGTCGGGATTCTCCTTCGCGAAATCCCGCAAGGCCTGGGTCACCGTCCGCCCTTTGAGGGGCTCCTCCCACAACAACCCTTCGCTTTCCAGCGGCTCGTTGCGGGGCTGGAAGTAGATCTGGACAAAGCCTTCCGTCGCTTCGCCATACGCACCGAACCACCCCAGATACGGATTCAAGTTGCGGATGTCCGCCGCCTTCAGCAGCAGATTGCCCCGCGCTTCCAGGGTGGCGCCGCTGTTCACCAGGCTGCCCGCCGACAGCTGCATGTCCCCGCCGCTGCTGATGAAGGACTTGCTCGCCAACATGCCGCCGTTGGCGCCCTCGCCCACACTCAGCCCGCTGTAGACAGTTCGGTTCTCCACCGCGCCGGTGATGGCCATTTCCAGCCACTGGGACGCCTCGATGGAGGCGTTCTCGTTCACCAGGCTCGCAGCGGAGACCGTCAGGCTCCCGTCGGCAAACACCAACGCACCGGCGCGGTTCAGCACGTCGCGGGTGAACTGCGCATCCAGCGACTGTCGCGCCGCGATCACGGCCGCTTGCGCACCTTCTGCATCATTGATCAGTTGGCCGCCTGTCAATGCGATGTTGGTGCCATACACCCGGCCGGTGCCCAGGTTGACGATGCGGTCGGCGGTGAGAGACACGCCGTCCCCATCGATCAGCCCGCGGTTGGTCAGGGCCCCGGCCGCATGGAGCAGTGTCAGCCCCCCGCTCAGTTCACCGCTCGCCTCATTGCTGATGTTGGCAGCACCGATGCTCAGCACCCCGCCGCTGCGCAGCACGCCCTGGTTGGTGAACTGGCCCGTCACCGTCAGGGTCGTGTTGCCTGCGGCCTGGATCTGGCTGCCGCTGCCATACACCAGATCGCCCTGCAGCGCGAGACTGAGGTCACCGCCGCTGCTCATCTGCCCCGCCTGGCCGCCGGCCAGTTCCCGCAGTCCCAGGGAGAGGTCCGTGCCGGACCAGATGCGACCGCTGCTATTGTTGAGCGACAGTGCCGACGCGGTCGGCGCCTGGCCGTCGCCCACGGTCTGACGCCCGGAGGCGCCGAGTTGCCCTCCACGGTTGTCCAGGCTCTGCGACAGGGTCAGGCGCAGGTCGCCACTCGCCAGCACTTGTCCGGCGCGGTTGTCCAGTTGCTGCGCCGTCAGGGTCACATTACCGCCCTGCAGGCCCTGCGCGCTGCCGGTGGTGCCGCTGTTGTTGATGACGCTGCCACTCGTTACGGTGAGCGTCTGCCCACCGTAGAGGAGGCCGCCCTGATTCAGGATCTGCGCCGCGGACACCTGTGTCGTCTGCACACCGATGAGACGACCGCCCTGGTTGTCCAGGCCATGGGTGACCGCCACGTCCAGGCCCGTGCCTGCGGCGATCTCCCCCCGGTTGGTCAGCGAGGCGCTCGTGATGCGGGCCCCGGCGCCCGCGCTCATGGCGGTCTCGTTCAAGACTGAACCGGCGTCGATGGTGAGGCCGCCCTGCGCCAGCAGGCCGGTGGATGCCGTCACCGACAGGTCTCGCGTATTGCTCAACGCGCCACCGTGCGTCCGGACGGTCAGGTCGGCGCCGGCCTGCACCAGTCCCCCGCGGTTCTCGAGGGCGCCGCTATCCACCACGATGGCACCGTCGGCCAGCAGGCGGCCGCCGCTGTTGTCCAGCGTCTGGCCCCGCGTATCGATGGTGAGCGAATGGCCGGCGATTTCTCCCTGCTGGTTGAGCAGTCCGGTCGCCGTCACGGTCGTGGCCTGCGCGGCCTGGATGCTGCCCTGGCTGTTGTCCACCAGGCCCTGGCTTCGCAGGGTGACGCCGCCCGTCAGGCTCGCCATCTGACCGCCCCGCTGATTGCCGATGCTTGCGGCGTCCAGCGTCAAGGCAGTGCCGGCGATCAGGCTGCCGCCTTCATTGCTGAGCGCGCCGCGGCTGACGATCGACAGCGCATCATCGGCCGCTGCCACGCCGCCGCGGTTGTCCAGGCTGCCCGCGTCCACCGTCAGAAGGCCAGCCGCACGCAGCCGGCCGCTCTGGTTGTCCAGCGCGCCGCCGACTCGCAGGTCCAGTGCGCCATCAGTCTGCACGGTCCCGCCGACGCCATTGAAGGCCCCGTTGGCAAGGCTGCCGGCACCGATGGTCAGCGGACCTGCCGCTGCCAACGCAGCGCCGCGGTTGTCCAGCTGGTTCGTCACCGTCACGCTCGCCGCGCCGGTACTCACCATCTTGCCGGCCTGATGATTCAACGCCGCGGCCGACACGGTCAGGCCGTGGGCCTGCGTGACCGCAGCGCTCAGGTCCACCGCGCCGCTGGCATGCAGGTCCAGCGCCCCGGTGGACAGGAGTTGTCCGCCCGCGCCGGACAGGCTGCCGACGTCCAGCCGCATCGCAGCGGTCTGGCCCGATGCGGCCTGCACGATGCGGCCCTGCGTGTTCTGCAGGCGCTGCGCCGTGACGGTCAGCGTATCGCCCACCGCCTGGATCTGGCCGCCCTGGTTGTCCACGGTGCCGGCCACTCGAGCCGCCAGGTGGCCGTCCGCAGCGGTCTGCGTCAGCACGCCTTGTGCATGACGCCAGTCCTGCGCCTCGATGTCGACCGAGGCGCCGCTCAACGTGGCGGCCTGCGTGTTCAGTTGCCCCGCCAGCGAGGTCAGCGCGAGGCCCCCCCCGCTGGCCAGCACCGCTCCGTCCAGCCGCAGGTCGCCCTGGGTGGCCTGCAGCGCCACCTGCCGCGCGGTCACCTGGCTGCCCTGCAATTGCAAGGTGGTGCCGGACGCTTGCAAAGCGCCGCCGGCCACCAGGGTCCCGCCGTGCTGCAGCGAGGTCCGGGACTGCAACTGCAGGTCGCCGGTGCTGCCCACCGTGTTGTCCGCCTTCAGGCCTGCGGCAAAGGTCCCCAGGCCCTGCATCGACAGAGCTTGCACCGACAGTCCGGCTTGCGCCGCGATCAGTCCGTGGTTGCTCAGGATGCCGCCGGCGTCCACCGTCGCGGCGGACAGCGAATACACCGAGCCGCTATTCGACAACGCGCCCGCGAGGGCGAGCGTCAAGGGACCGCCGGACTGCAGCGCTCCCTCATTCGTCACTTGCCCGCCGCGCACCGTCAGGGCGCCCTGGGCCATGACACTGCCCTGACCCGTGTTGCTCAGGCTGCCCGCCGCCAGCGTCACGGACTGGCCAGCCAACTGTCCGTTCTGGTTGGTAAGTGTGGCGGCGGAGACATCGAGGTCGGACGCGGCGCCGATCTGGCCGCCTGCGTTGTCCAGCACGCCCGACACGCTCACCGACAGCCCGCCCCCGCTCAGCATGCGACCCGTCTGATGTTGCAGCGCTCCCGCCGACACGGTGAGCGACTGGGCGCCCTGCGTCGTCGCACCGCGCAGATCGGCCTCCGCGCTCAGCGTCATCGCAACAGAACCCGCGCCGAGCAGCTGCCCCTGGGCGCCAGACCATTGGTCCGCCGTCACGGTGAGCGCGCCGCTGCCGGCGTGCGTCACGTTGCCCCGCGTGTTGGTGATCTGAGCCGCCTGCAAATGCAGGTTGTGCGCGTTGGCGGAGATCTTGCCGTCGGTGTTGTCCAACTGTCCGCTCAGGCGCACGTCCAGGGCGCCCGCAGCGTCGGTCTGCACCAGCTGACCGCCCGTGTGCTGCCAGTCCACGGCCGTCAGCGACACCTGGCCCGCCACCAGCTGGGCGCCCTGGCTGTTGACCGCCCCGGTGGCCGTCATCGCCAGTTGATCACTGCTGCGCGCTTGCGCGCGGTCCAGCCGGAGGTCTCCGGCCTGCGCGGTGAGCGACACCTGCTGGCCTTGCAGGCGACTGTCCTGGATTTGCACCGATGCACCACGGACCGACAGCTGCCCGGCCGCCAGCATCTGGCCGCTTTGTTGCAGCACGCCAGTGGTCTGCACCGTCAGGTCACCGGTGCCCGCCAGCGTGCTGTCCTCCTTCAGGCCGGCCGCCAGCGTGCCGGTGCCGCTCAGGCTCTCCGCGGACAACGTGACACTGCCCTGCGCGGTCAGGCTGCCGGTGTGCCGAAGCGCCTGACCGACCGCCACCGTCAGGTCGCCCTGGGCGCGGAGCACGCCCGTGTTCGTCATGTCTCCGGTGGTGCGGATCTCCGCTCCGCTTCCCGACTGCAAGGCGCCGGCATTGCGAAGGTCCCCAACGGCCACTGTCAGACCGCTTTGCGCGTGGATGAGACCTTGCCCGTCGTTCTGCAGCACGGCGCCGGACAGACGCAGGTCCTGCCCAATCATCTGGCCGTCGCGATTCATCACGCGGCCGCCGGAGACGAGGAGGCTCGACTGGCTCTGGAGCAGACCACCGCTGTTGTCCAGATCCCCGGCCACCGACACCGTCAGCGCTCCGCTGGAGAGCAGTTGGCCGCGTTGATGCTGGAGCGCGCCGGCGGTCAGGTTGATCTGCCGGGCCTGCGTGTTGGCATCGGACAGGTTCACCGCGCCGCTGCTGACGATCGTGAGGTCCGCGCGCGTCAGCATCTCGCCACCGGCGCCTTCCAGCGTGTGGGTGTCCAGCCGCAGGCTGCCGGTGCCTGCATGCAGCAGGTGCCCCTGCGTATGGATGAACGTCTGGGAGTGCAGCAGCACATCGGCCGCATTGGCCTGCACCGTGCCGCGTGTGTTGTCGATCTGATCGGTGACCCGCACCGTCAAGGCGCCGCCGCCATCCGTCTGCGCCAGCGAGCCGCCGCGGTGCGACCAGTCGGTCGCCGAGAGCGTCACGGTGGCGCCGCTGAGGGTGGCGTCGGCGGTGCTGAGGGTGGCCGCACTGCTCAGACTCAGCCCACCACTGGCGCCGATGGTGGCGCGGTCCAACCGCAGGTCGCCCTGCGTGGCCGACAGCGTCACATCCACCGCGCGCAGCTGGCTGCCCTGCAGTGCCAGCTGACCGCCTGCCAGGCTCAGGTGGCGCCCCGCCATCACCGGTCCACTGAGCTGCAGCGATTCCGTCGCCTGCATTGTCAGCGTGCCCGGCGCGCTCAGGGTGTTGTCCGTTGCCAGTCCGGCTGCCCAGGTGCCGGCACCGCTGACCGCGCGTGCGTGCGCAACGAGGTCGCCTTGCGCGGCGACCGTCCCGTCCTGAACGATCCGGTCCGCCTGCAACTGCACGCCGGCCATGCCGCGGATCAACCCCTGGTTGTCGAGCAGACCGCGTGTGGTGCCGATCATCGACGCACCGGCCTGCACCGCGCCGCCATTGCGGAAGGTGTCCGCGGTCCATTGCAGCGAACCGCTGGCCGCCAGCACGCCATTGGCGGTGTTGTCCACCTGGGAGGCCTCCAGCACCAGGGTTCGGGCGCTGATCTGCCCGCCGGCGTTGGTGAGGTCGCCCGCATTCAGTTGGAGCGATCCAGAGCCGATGAGCAGGCCCCCTTCGTTCTGCCACTGGCGGGTCTGCAGGCGCAGCGCATCCCCGTTGGTGCTGACGAGGCCGTCCCGGTTGTCGACGCGGGCGGCGGACAGCTGGACATCGGCACTGTTGGTCTGGAAGCTGCCCAGCCGGTTGTCCCACTGGCCACCGAGCTGAAGCTGCAGGGCCTGCGTTCCGGTCACCGTCACCTGGCCCGCCCGGTTGGACCAGTCGCCGGCCTGCAGGTCCAACTGGCCGGTGCGCAGCGTGGCACCGTCGGTGGTGAGCTGCTGACCGGCCTGCAACTGCAGAGAGCCCGTGCTCACCTGGGACGCCGTGAGGTCCAGCGACGCAGCCCGGAGCTGTGCCGTCGAGGCCAGCAATTCGCCCTGCAGGTGCGCCTCACGGGCAGCGCCCAGCGCCAGCGTTGCGCCGGACTGGATCTGTCCGGTCTCGGTCAGGCCGGCGGCGAGCGTCGAACCGGAGACCGCCCGCAGGCTGCCGGCCTGCACAGTCAAGTCGGACAAGGCGCCGATCCAGCCGCCCACGACGGCGTCGCCGGTCACGCGCCACTGCGAGCTGCCCTGCGCATACACGGAGCCGCCGATGCGGGCGTTGCCGCTCACGTCACCCGACAGGTTGCCGCCAGCGCGCATCACGCCGGTCTGCAGCAGATCGGTCGCGCTGAGGCTGAGGCTGCCCGCGGCCAGTACGGACGACGCCACGCCGGACTCGGCTTCCCGATACGCGCCTGCCACGCGCAGTCGAACTTCCTGGCCGCTCATCACGGCGCCGTCGGCCTGCGTGATCGCGCCTGCGGTCACGGTCAGGTCGCTCTGCGCAGCCACCATGCCGCCACGGTTGCTGAACGCGTCCCGCATGGTCAGCTCGACGCTGCCCGCAGCGGCATGGATCTGGCCGCCGTCGTTGTTGAATCCCTGGCCGGCGGTCACGCGCACGCCCTGGTCCGCCGTCAGCACACCGCCGCGATGATCGATGGCGCCCCCGCTGAGCGTCGCCGTGGTGGCGCTGCGCAGCGCGGCCCGTTGCAGCGAGAGCTGATCCGCTGTCAGGCTGACGGACCGCGCCAGGACGGTCGCCCCGTCCAGCGTCCATCGGTCCCCTTTCGCCACCAGGTCGCCGTACGACGTGAGGGCTGCGCCGGTGAGGTCCGCCACCGCAGCGGTCAGCGAGAAGGTGCCGTTGCCGTAGTGCTCGAACTGCCCTTTCACCGCACTCAGGCTGCCGGCGCTGAGCACCCAGTCCAGTGCATTGGTGGCCACACGGCCGCCATCCAACAGGAACTGGCCGCTCACCTGCGTGCTGAAGCGGTCCTGGCCGAGGTGCAACCACTCGCCGCCGCGGCTGTCGATGTCGCTGGCGGCCATCTGCAGCTGCTGAGCGGTCAGCGATGCGCCTCGCGTCGTCAACGTGCCGTCCGCTCGCACCTGCAGCGTCCCGGTGGCCGTCACGCCGGCCGCATCGGCGTGGATGTCGCCCCCTTGCACCGACACCTGGGCTCCCTGCGCGCTGCTGCCGCTCAGGTCCAGCACCGGGGCCGTCAGGCGCAGCTGATCTCCCGCCAGCATGCTGCCGGCCTGGCGCTGGCTGTCTGCAGCCTGCAAGGTCAGCGTGCCCGCTCCGGCGGTCAATGTGCCGTCGTCATTCATGCCCGCAGCAGTGACACTGCCACGCTCGCCCTGAAGCCGTGGGGCGGTGATCGTCACCGAGCCTTTGGCGGCCATCCATCCGGCGTTGCTCACCCCCGTGGCGGAGCTCACCACCAGCGCGTCCGCACCCGCTTGCTGCGCATAGACCGTTCCGGTGTTGTCCAGCCAGCCATCCGCACGGAGGGTCAGTTGGCCCCCCACCACCTGCCCGGCCTGCCGCACCCCCAGGCCGGCCTCGGTGCCGACCAGGATGATGCGTTGGGCGTAGATGCCGCCCAGCGCCGTGCTGTCCAGCGCATACCGGGGCCGGTCGCCGCTGGCAGGCAGCGCCTCACCCCCGACGGCCTCCCCGTTCGCGCCCACCGCTGAACCCGCGGCAGCGGCTCCAGCGGCCGCGCCCGCCGTCTCCGCCGACATGACCTGCGTGCCCGTCTGGATGCGCGCCTCTTTCGCCCAGAACCCCGCATTGAGTTCCACCGCCCGCGACAGCAGCGCGGTGTAGTCGGTCGAGCTGCCATCCAGGCCCGCCCCGTCGATGCGGATCAGACCACGCTGCACGGCAAAGCCACTGACGTTGCCAGCCGCATCCAGGCGCGGCGTTCCCGTCGTCAGAATCGCGCTGCTCGCGTTGATGAAACCGCCGCCATCCACCTGGATGCCCGCCGGGTTGGCGATGATCACTTCCGCACGTCGGCCCGCCACTTCCACATAGCCGTTGAGCTGACTCGGCGCACTGCTGTTGACTTCGTTGAGGATGACCCGCGCCTCGCCCTTGCCCATCCACGGATTGCCCTGCACCCAGCCGCCCAGCTGCGTGCTCACATCGGCCCGGGAATTGTTCAGGATGACGCCGTCCGGCCCCACGTCGAACTGCCCGTAGGTGTTGCGGGACACCCCGGCCGCACTGGGCGTCTGGATATTGACCAGCGGCGTTCCGTTCGGCGCCGTCAGCACCGTGGGCTGCTGGTTCTTCGGCGCGGACGGATCCGCCACGATGCGTGTCGGTGGCTTCTGCCTGGACACCAGCGGCGCGCCCGACTGCGCCTGGGCCGCCGGTGCCGGCAGCAGCGTCAGCACGGCGCCAGTGGCCAAGGCCGCCGCCAGTGCGATCAGGCTCGGAGGGCCGCATGCGGTCGGGACCACCGCGTCGGCTGTTGCCAGGGCACGCCGCGACGGACCGTCCGTCTGGCCAGCCGCTTTCGTCTGCGCGCGGACCGTCTCCGCCACGGCCATCAATTGGCCACGCTGCTTATTGAAAACAATGCGGTATTGGAGTCGGTTCATTGCGAATAGCTCAGAGAAAAGCCGGCCGTGAATCGGGCGACGGGGAAATTGCTGGGTTGCTGCACCGGGGTCGCAGCAAAGAGATCGAGCGAGAAGCCCTGGCCACGCAGCCGGGTGCCGATGACGGCGCCCACCAGATGCTTGTCAGCCAGCCGGCCGGCGCTGGGGCCGGACACCACACCGACGTCCAGGCCCAGGTACATCGAGGCCATGCCGGTCAGCGGCAGTTCCGCCTCGTTGCGGGTGAGCAGACCGTTATCGGCCGAGAGCGATGCATCGCTAAAGCCCCGCACGGTGTAGCGGCCCCCAATCGAAAAGCGGTCCTGGGGGGTGAGCGGCCGCAGCGCGTACTGGCCCCGCCACTGCGTGGTCAGCTGCAGCTTGCGTCCGCCCAGCGGCACCGCCCCTGCCACGCCGACACTGCCCTGCAGCAGGTTCATGCGTGAGCTGCCTTCGCCGAAGGCTGCCTCCGGCGCTTCCAGCGCATGGAAGGCGCCGGTGCCGTGCTTCAGGCTGAGCTCCATGTCGGTGGACACGCCACCGGCCTGACGCCGCAAGGTCACGCCGGTTTCCCAACCGCCTATGCGACGGCGCTGCACTTCCACCTCGGTGTCGTCGATGTAGTTCCGCGAGGACCGGCCGAACAGCTTGGCAAAGCCGCTGAACTTGTACTGCGCGTCACGCCAGAGCATGCGGGTGAGCTTGAACTCCCCGTTGCTGCTGGTGCCGCGGTACACATAGCGCTGGTTGGCGCCGACCACCACCTGTTGATAGCCGTTACGGCTGAAGGTGATGCTGAGAAGGGTGTGTCCCCAAGGCAGCGAATAGTGCAAGACCTGTCCTCCGGTGCCAGGCATTGGCCCCGGTTTGTCATGCAGACGCTGATTGAGTTCGCGGGACTCCCGATTCAGGGTGATGTAGAACAGATCATTGAGGGTGAGGGGGTGGTCCAGCGACGCGGTCAGCGCCAAGGGGTATCGCCCGGTGGATTCGCTGCCGCTGTCGTCCAGGGACATCTGCCACCGCCATTGACGCCCGCCCTGGTAGCTCACCGCCAGGTCGCTCCAGCCCGGCTCGGCGTTGTCCTGCGCGGGTTGCACCTGAATGTCGGCCTGCGCGCCCGGCACCCGCTGAAGGTTCTCCAGCGCCTGCTCCATGTCGCGCAGGTTCAGCACCTCGCCTTCCCGGATGGGGAGCGCATTGGACAGGCGCACCTGAGGCGACGTGCCCTCCCGCAGTCGGATGCGATGCACACGGCCCGGCACCACCGTCAGCACGAGGCGCCCGCTGGACAGGTCCTGCGGCGCGGCGAGCACACGGGTGGTGATGTAGCCAGCTTCGATGACGGCGTCCTGCAGACGGGTCACCACGGTGGCGATGCCCTGGGCGCCGAGGCAGCGGCCGATGGGGGCATCGTCGCCCGCCGGGCCGTCCACCGCGCGGATCAGCCGTGCAAGGGCGGGCAGGTGATCGACACCCTTGAGCTCGATCTGCTGAATGACAAAACACGGGGTTTCGTCGTCTCGCAACCGCTGCCGGCTCGGGGGCGCGCTGGCTTGCAGGCGCACATCCGGCTCGCGCTCCAGGGACTGGCGCTGCTGCGCCTCTCGCTGCTGCTGCAGTTGACGCTGGACATCCGGGTCCACCGCGCCGGGGGGCGAGGACTGACCCCATGCAGCGCTGGAGATCAGGCTGAGGCCGACGCTCATGCCCATGCCCATGCCTGCGCCGAGGCGCAAGGCGGAACGGACCGCCCGGGAGAACCGGGACACAGAAAGTGGGAGGCACACGGAGGTGCCGACACCCGCCTGGACCTCCCCATGCGGATGCAGATATTGCCGCTTCATCTCTTACGCGCTTGTTGATTCTTCTGAACCCACGGCACGCAAGACTTCAAAGAAGCCAATCAACGCGATGACATCCGCGCTGGCGGCCCCGCTATCTCCCACACGCCTGGAAGGCAGGGGAGACCGGAGGCTTTGCGTCACCGGCTCGCGCCGGTTTTGCCCTGGGGGCCCACGTCTGAGTCGTCGCTCAGTGAGGGGCCAACGTGCCGTGAATGTATCCAGGCGTATCCAATTCGTGAAGCAACCCGCAAGGGGTGGTTGACTCGGCCACCCAGCAGGCGTTAGCAATTTCGCGGTTCCTGACTCAGCCGCTTCAGACGGTGATGCCGGAACCCCACACGTGAGTCACTGAGTGGCCTGAGCATGCTGGGGGCCATTCAGGACATTCGGTCCGGACCGGCATTCCCGGGTGCGATCCAAGAACATGGCCCTGTCTGCACCCCAATCAGGGTGAGGAGTACAGTGAAGGCATTGCGTGGGTAAAGTCTTGTTGCCCGGTCAACGAACCGGCGCCGCACGGCGTTGGGCCCCTACCGTCCAAGGAGTTCTCATGATGAAAAAGCTGCTGATTGCCTCCCTGGTGGCCGTGCTGGCCGCCTGCCAGACCACCAATCCTGATGTGATCCAGCGCGGTGACGCGCAGCGCCTGTCCCAGGTGCAGGACGCGACCCTGTTGTCCGTCCGCCCGGTGACGGTGGATGGCAGCCAGAGCGGCGCGGGTGCCGTGACCGGCGGTGTCGTCGGCGCCGTGGCCGGCGGTAGCGTCGGCGGCCATCGCGAAGGCCTGGTAGTGGGTGTGCTGGGTGCCGTCGCCGGTGCGGCGCTGGGCAATGCGGTGGAACGCAGTGCCACCAAGGAAGATGCCGTGGAGCTGCTGCTCCAGATGCGCAACGGCGAGCGCCGCGCCATCGTGCAAGCCAAAGGTGCTGAAGTCTGGCAGCCGGGCGAGCCGGTCATTCTGGTCACGACCGGTGGCCGTACCCGCGTGATGCGCGCCCCCGCTGCGACCAACTACCAACAACCGCAGTACCAGCAGCCGCAGTATCGGCAGCAGTAAGGCAGGCGCACGTGCTGCGTAGCGCGCGTTCACCAGCCAGAACGAGGCAGCCACCGCAAGTCGGTGGCTGTTGTCGTTTCAGGGGTCGGAGCCAGGCTCGCTCCTGTCACGCCCTCACTTCACCCGCTGCTTCTCCAGCTTGCGGGCCAGCGTGCGCCGATGCATGCCCAGTCGGCGCGCCGTCTCCGAGATGTTGAAGTCGGTCGCCGCCAGCGTCTCGTGGATCCGTTCCCACTCCAGCGTCTTGATCGAGGTGGTGGCGCGGTCGGTCACCTCCACCTCGGCATCCCCCTGTGCCCGTGAGAAGGCGGCTTCGATGTCGTCGGTGTTGGCCGGCTTGGCCAGATAGTGCCGCGCCCCCAGCTTGATGGCCTCGACCGCAGTGGCGATGCTGGCATAGCCGGTCAGCACCACGATCACCATCGCGGCGTCATGCTCATGTAGCGTCTGCACGCAGGATAGGCCGGAGCCGCCCGACGCCAGTTTCAGATCCACCACCGCATATTCCGGCGTGTCCTCCGGTCCGCGTTCGGCCAGGAGCTGCTGCACCTGCTCGTGACTCGACGCCCGCAGCACCGTGTAACCGCGCCGTTCAAAAGAGCGGGTCAAAGTGCGGGCAAAGGCGTCGTCGTCCTCAACGATCAGCAGCAGGCGGTCTTCTTCATCGGCCATCATGGGCTGCATTGTCCGCGAGGCCCTGAGGCACCAGTGCGGACAGTGGCAATCGGATCTCCACCTCCGCGCCGCCGCCCTCTTCCGCAGTCAGGTTGCGGGCCTGCAGATGACCGCCGAAGGAGCGGGTCACATTCAGCGCCAGGAACAGCCCCAGCCCACCGCCCGGGCGGCCCTTGCTCGACTGGTAGGGCTTGCCCAGCCGCTCCAGCATCTCCGGCAGGAAGCCCGGGCCACGGTCGCGCACGCAGAGCACCAGCTGGTCGTCCTCGGAGAAGGCGCGCAGCAGCATCGCCTGTCCGGGCGCGGCCTCGAAAGCGTTGTCCAGGATGTTGTCGATCATCTGCTTGAGACCCACATCCGAGATGATGTGCAGGTCCGGCAGGTCTTCGTCGGGCCGATATTCCAGCCGGCCTGCGGCTCGGGTGCGGCGCCAGTGCTCCACCAGATCGCCCAGGAAGGCATGTAGCGTGGTCAGCGCGGGGGCTTCACCACGCATCTCGCCGGCCGACATCAGGATGCCGCTGACGATCGCCTTGCAACGCTGCAACTGCACCTGCATCTCTTCGATTTCCTGACGCAGTTCCGGGTCACCGGCGAACGGCGCCATGCGGGCCCAGTCGCCCAGAATCACCGACAGCGTCGACAGCGGCGTGCCCAGCTCATGCGCCGCGCCGGACGCCAGCAGGCCCATGCGCACGATGTGTTCTTCCTCCGCCGCGCGCTGGCGCAGGTCGGCGAGACGGGCATCCCGCTGGCGCAGGTTGCCGCTGATGCGATGGATGAAGGTGACCAGCAGCGAGGCATTGATCGCAAAGCAGATCAGCAGACCGCCCACATAGTGCGGCGGCAGCGAGAGCCCCGCCAGATCCGGCAGCCGCAGCGGTTCATGCCACTGGGTCAGCGCAAGGAAGCACGCGGCCGTGAGCCACACCATCGGCCAGATGTAGCGCGCCGGCAGCAGCACCGCACCCACCGCGATCTGCAGCAGGTAGAGAAAAACAAAGGGATTGGTGACACCGCCGCTGTAGAAGAGCTGGCCGCTGAGCACCGCCACATCCACCAGCAGGCCGGCAAACAGCTCGGCATTGCTGACACTCGGCACCCAGCGGGTGCGGACAAAGCAGGCCAGATTGAAGAGCAGCAGCACCAGCAGCAGGCTCAGCATCTCCGCCACCGGCAGGTGGATGCCGAGCGTGTAGTGCACCGACACGATGGTGGCGAACTGCCCGGCCACCGCCAGCCAGCGCAGCTGCACCATCTGCATCAGGTTGGACCGGCCCGCCTGACTGTCCGGCGCCAGCGCACCGGACAGCGAGGCCAGCCCCGGCAGACCGGAAAACCCCAGCCAGCGGCTGGACCAGCGGCGGTCGCCACGGTCAGGCCGGAGGTCGGCCTCCGGCGTCAGCGGATCAGGCCGACGGAGTGGCATGGTCGTCGTCCTCCAGCGGCAGCCCCGCCCGCAGACGGCGGCGGCGCTCCCGCCACAGGTAGACGCTGATGCCGGCGGTCATGGCCGCCATCGCATACCAGGTCAGCGCGTAGGAGAGATGGCTGTTGGGGAACTGCACCACGGTAAGCCCGCCGCGCGGCCACGTCTCGGTGGTCGGCGTGGGGCGCGTGTCCGCTTCATCGATGAAATACGGCGCCAGCGGCCCTTCCAGCTTCTGGGCCCGGCCGATGGCTTCCACATCGCGTGAATACCAGCGTCCGGTGGCCGGATCGTTCTTGCGCAGCAGGCTGCCCCCCGGCTCGGTGAGCCGCAGCAGCCCGGTGACCTCGACGTCGCCCTGCGCCTCGGTCGCCGTGCGGGACACCCGGGTCTTGTACTCCGGCGGCACGAAGCCCCGGTTCACCAGCACGTAGTTGCCGTCGCGGCTGCGCAGCGGCGTGAGCACCCAGTAGCCGGTGCCCAGCACCGTGCTGGCGCCCACCAGCACCTCGCGGGAATGATCAAAGGCGCCGTGCACCACCACGCGACGGTACTCATCGTCCGCCTTGGTGACGTCGTCCCAGCGGTCCGCAGACGGCGCCGGCACCGGTGGCGACGACAGGCGTTTCTGGACCCGCGCGATCAGGTCCTGCTTCCAGGCCAGCCGCTGCACCTGCCAGGTGCCCAGCGCGATGAACGCCACAAACAAAAGGGCCGCGCCCAGCTGCAGCGCCCAGCGGGCGATGCGGCGGCGCGGCCGTTCAACCTGAGGCAGGTCAGCCATCAGGGCATGTTGCGCAAGTCGTGCACCGGCATCATGTTGCTGTTCAGGTGGAACATCACCCACACCGAACCGGCGAGCATGATCACCACGATGGCGACGGTGAAGATCAGCGCCAGCATCGACCAGCCGCCTTCCACCTTCGAGTTCATGTGCAGGAAGTAGACCATGTGGACCACGATCTGCACCGCGGCAAAGCCCAGCAGCACCAGCGCCATCGTGCTCGACGACTCGATGCCCTTGGTCATCACCAGCGCGAAGGGGATGGCCGTCAGGATGACGGAGAGGATGAAACCGATGACGTAACCCTTGACGGTGGCGTGATAGCCGACGTCGTCATCGTGGTGGTCGTCGTGATGATCGTTGTTGTGCTCGCTCATGGCAGCACTCCCATCAGATAAACAAAGGTGAAGACGCCGATCCAGACCACGTCCAGGAAGTGCCAGAACATCGACAGGCAGATCAGGCGACGCTTGTTTTCCTTGGTCAGGCCCAGCTTGGCCACCTGGACCATCAGCACCACCAGCCAGATCGCGCCGAAGGTGACGTGCAGGCCGTGGGTGCCCACCAGGGCGAAGAAGGACGACAGGAAGGCGCTGCGCTGCGGACCGGCGCCTTCGTGGATCAGGTGCGCGAACTCAAAGAGTTCCACGCCCAGGAAGCACAGGCCCAGGATGCCGGTGATGGCCAGCCAGCCCAGCACGCCGGCCTTCTTGCCCTTGAGCATCGCGATCATCGCGAAGCCGTAGGTGATGGACGACAGCAGCAGGAAGCCGGTGTTCACCGCCACCAGCTTCAGGTCGAACAGGTCCGCGCCCGACGGGCCGGCCGCATAGCTGCGGCCCAGCACGGCGTAGGTGGCGAAGAGCACCGCGAAGATCAGGCAGTCACTCATCAGGTACAGCCAGAACCCCAGAAGGGTGCCGTGCTGCGGATGGTGATCACCGTTGTCGTAGAACACCGGCGTACCGGTGTTGTTCGTCATGGTCGTTGCTTGCATGTTGAGTTGCTCGCTCGGGTTCAGGCCTGGGCGGCCAGCACCTGGGTGCGGGCTTCTTCCGTGCGGGCCACTTCATCCGCGGGGATGTAGTAGTCGCGCTTGTAGTTGAAGGTGTGGACGATGGCCGTGGCCACGACCGCCAGCAGGGCCACGCCCGCCACCAGCCACATGTGCCAGATCAGCGCAAAGCCCAGCAGGGTGGACAGGGCCGCGATGATCACGCCGGCGCCGGTGTTCTTCGGCATGTGGATCGGCTTGAAGCCGTTCAGCGGACGCTGGTGGCCGCGGGTCTTCATGTCGAACCAGGCGTCGTGGTCATGCACCACCGGGGTGAAGGCGAAGTTGTACTGCGGCGGGGGCGACGAGGTCGACCACTCCAGCGTACGGCCGTTCCACGGGTCACCGGTCACGTCACGCAGCTGGTCACGCTTCAGGTAGCTCACCACCAGCTGGATCAGGAAGCAGCCGATGCCGCAGGCGATCAGCAGCGCACCCAGCGCAGCGACCTGGAACCAGATCTGCAGCGACGGATCGTCGAAGTGGCTCATGCGGCGGGTCACGCCCATCAGGCCCAGCACATACAGCGGCATGAAGGCCACGAAGAAGCCGATCTGCCAGAACCAGAACGAGCACTTGCCCCAGAACGGATCCAGCTTGTAGCCGAAGGCCTTCGGGAACCAGAAGGTGATGCCCGCCAGCAGGCCGAACAGCACGCCGCCGATGATCACGTTGTGGAAGTGGGCGATCAGGAACAGGCTGTTGTGCAGCACGAAGTCAGCCGGAGGCACCGCCAGCAGCACACCGGTCATGCCACCGATCACGAAGGTGACCATGAAGCCGACCGTCCAGTACATCGGCACATCGAACTTGATGCGGCCGCGGTACATGGTGAAGAGCCAGTTGAAGATCTTCGCACCGGTCGGGATCGAGATGATCATCGTGGTGATGCCGAAGAACGAGTTCACGCTGGCGCCGGAGCCCATGGTGAAGAAGTGGTGCAGCCACACCAGGTACGACAGGATCGTGATCACGACCGTGGCGTAGACCATGGAGGCATAACCGAACAGCTTCTTCTGGCTGAAGGTGGAAGTGATTTCCGAGAAGATGCCGAAGGCCGGCAGCACCAGGATGTAGACCTCCGGGTGACCCCAGATCCAGATCAGGTTCACGTACATCATGGCGTTGCCGCCAAGATCGGTCGTGAAGAAGTTGGTGCCGACGTAGCGGTCCAGGGACAGCAGCGCCAGGGCGGCCGTCAGGATCGGGAACGAGGCCACGATCAGGATGTTCGAGCACAGCGAGGTCCAGGTGAAGACCGGCATCTTCATCATGGTCATGCCCGGTGCGCGCATCTTGATGATGGTCGCGATCAGGTTGATGCCCGAGAGCGTGGTGCCCACCCCCGCCACCTGCAGGGACCAGAGGTAGTAATCCACCCCCACCCCCGGACTGGCCAGGATGCCGGACAGCGGCGGATACGCCAGCCAGCCGGTGCGGGCGAATTCACCCACGAACAGCGAGAACATCACCAGCATGGCGCCGCCAGCGGTCATCCAGAAGCTGAAGTTGTTCAGGAACGGGAAGGCCACGTCGCGCGCGCCGATCTGCAGCGGCACCACGTAGTTCATGAAGCCGGTGATCAGCGGCATCGCCACGAAGAAGATCATGATCACGCCGTGGGCGGTGAAGACCTGGTCGTAGTGGTGCGGCGGCAGGAAACCGGCGTTGTCCCCGAAGGACATCGCCTGCTGGGCGCGCATCATCACCGCGTCGGCGAAGCCGCGCAGCAACATGACGATGCCCAGCACGATGTACATGATGCCGATGCGCTTGTGGTCGATGCTGGTCACCCAGTCCCGCCAGAACGGGCCCCACAGCTTGAATTTGGTCATCAGCGCCAGCACGAACAGGCCGCCGAGGGCGACCATCGCGAAGGTACCGATCAGGATCGGCTCATGGTATGGAATCGCCTCAAGGGTGAGGCGTCCGAAGATGAGCTTTTGCAGGTCAATCATCTTGGATCTCGGTAATGCTTCGATAGCGTTCTAGAGCTTTCGGTCCCGGCGTGGCCGCCCGCAGGCGGTGGCGCCGGGGGGCCGTCAGTTCTGGCTACGGGTGGACGACCACTGCGCGGCGTACTGGCCGGCGTTGTCAGGGGTGCAAAGCGAGGCGACGAACACCCGCTTCTGGTCGTTGCTCCAGGGCTTGCTGGCCAGGGCGTTGATCGCGCCCTTGCCACCGCCACCCGCGGCATCGATGGCCATCATCTGGCCCATGCACATCTTGCTGCCGTCCACACAACGGTTGACGATCGCATCGAACAGGCCCGGGGCCACCGAGGCGAAGCGGCGGACCGGCTCCTTCTCGCTGGGCTTTTCCAGGGTCTGGTACAGGTCGCGGGACAGTTCAACGCCGTCCGCCTTGTTGCGGTCCACCCAGGCCGAGAACTCGTCGTTGCTCAGGCCGTGGAACTTGAAGCGCATGTGAGAGAACCCGTCCCCGCTGAAGTTGGCGGAGAAGCCGTCGTAGGTGCCCGGCTTGTTGATGACGGCGTTCAGCTGGCTCTGCATGCCGGGCATCGCGTAGATCATGCCGGACATGGCGGGCACGTAGAACGCGTTCATCACGGTGGACGAGGTGATCTTGAAGAGGATCGGACGGTCCACCGGCGCGGCCAGTTCATTGACGGTCGCAATGCCCTGCTCGGGGTAGAGGAACAGCCATTTCCAGTCCAGGGCCACCACCTGCACCACCAGCGGCTGCACGCCCGCCGGCACCGGACGCTCGGCGTCCAGACGCTCCAGCGGACGGTAGGGGTCCAGCTTGTGGGTGCTGATCCAGGTCATCGCGCCCAGGGCGATGATGATCAGGAGCGGCGCGCCCCAGATGATCAGTTCCAGGCGGGTGGAGTGGTCCCACTCCGGCGAATAGGTCGCCTCCTTGTTGGATTCCCGGTAGCGCCAGGCAAACATCAGCGTGAGGATGATCACCGGGACGATGATCAGCATCATCAGCAGCGTGGATGCCACGATGAGTTGCGCCTGCTGGTTGGCGATGTCACCCGAGGGTTTCATCACGACCATGTTGCAGGCGGTCAGTGGCAGAGCCAACGACAGCAGCCCGAGACGGGCCAGACTTGTTTTTAGTGATGCTTTGAGGTACATGAGATACAGCCAGCAGACGGGTGGCCGCTTGGGGTCAGACGCTGACCCTGCCGCGGACATCCGGTTGTGGGCGACACGACGTTCACCGAGGGTTCCTCCCGGGGAGACCGGGGTTAACGCCTAACGGGTAAACGACACTTGTCGACCGTTGCACACCGGGCGCAGATTTTGCCTCATCGACTCAAACCAACTATTGGACATTTTGTCCCAGGTAGGAGACTCATGAATAGCAACACGCTTTCGACGGTAGGACAGCCCCTCCCACGGGGGACAGGCGTCGCCACCCAGGCCGAACAGGATGCGGTCGCCCCTGGCGACATCGCGGTGGGAGTGGTGATCGGCCGCGCTTCCGAGTACTTTGACTTCTTCGTCTATGGAATCGCCTCCGTCCTGGTGTTCCCGGCGATCTTCTTCCCCCACCTGGAACGGCTGGAAGGCCTGCTCTGGTCCTTCGCGCTGCTGGCGCTGGCCTTTGTGGTGCGCCCCATCGGCACCCTGCTGGGCATGGCGCTTCAAAGGCGCTTCGACCGTGGCGTGAAGTTGACAGTAGCCCTCTTCCTGTTGGGTATATCCACCTGCGTCATCGCGGTGCTGCCGGGCTACAACGCCTGGGGCACGGCCGCCATCGCCGCCCTGGCGCTAGCCCGGATCGGCCAGGGCCTGGCCCTGGGTGGCTCCTGGGACGGGCTGCCCTCGCTGCTGGCCATCAATGCGCCGGAAGGCAAGCGCGGCTGGTACGCCATGCTCGGGCAGCTGGGCGCGCCGACCGGCTTCCTGATCGCCGCCTCGCTGTTTGCTTACCTTTGGGGCAGCCTGAATGTCATCGACTTCCTGAGCTGGGGCTGGCGCTTCCCGTTCTTCGCGGCCTTCGCCCTGAACGTGGTGGCGCTGTTCGCACGGCTGCGTCTGGTGATGACGCATGAATACGAAAAGAATCTGGAAGAACATGAGCTGGATCCGTGCGATACCGGCGAGCTGTTCCGCGAGCAGGGCTACAACGTCTTCATCGGTGCGTTTGCCGCCCTGGCCAGCTTCGCGCTGTTCCATCTGGTGACGGTGTTCCCGCTGTCGTGGCTGGTGCTGCATTCCGAGCAGTCGGTGGGGCAGTTCCTGACGGTGCAGATCGTCGGTGCGCTGCTCGCCGGGCTGTCGATGCCGATCTCTGGCCTGATCGCCGACCGCATTGGCCGCCGCAGCACGCTGGGCACGCTGGCCATCACCATCGGCATCTTCAGCCTGTTCATCCCCATCCTGCTGGACAGCGGCGCCATGGGCCAGAACATCTTCATTCTGGTGGGCTTTGTGCTGCTGGGCCTCTCTTACGGTCAGGCGGCCGGCGCGGTGACCTCCAACTTCCTGCCGCGCTTCCGCTACACCGGTGCGGCGCTGACCTCCGATCTGGCCTGGCTGTTCGGTGCGGCTTTCGCCCCCCTGGTCGCCCTGGGTCTGTCGATCCAGTTCGGGTTGTGGGCGGTGACCGCCTATCTGCTGTCGGGCGCGGTCGTCACGCTGGTGGCCCTGCGGACCAACCGGATGCTGAAGATGAAGGACCGCGACTGATCGTTCCTGCCCCGGGGAGCCCGCTTTCACCGCGGGCTTTCATCCGGGGGGGACAGGGGTCGGGGCCGCTTGCCGTGAGGCAGCGGCCCTTTTCATTGATGAGATGAGCGGGCACCTCGTGCCAGGCTTCCGTTGCGGGCTTGCGATGTGCCCATGCGATGTGGCCATGCGTTGTGGCCATGCGCTGTGGCCATGCGCTGTGGGCGTGCGTTGTGGACACTGGCCGGGTCCACCTGAGGTTCACCGTCGGACACGAGCGCAATACCCCCATTTTTTAGTTAGCAAGCTAACTATCTACAATGGCGTCCATGAGTTCAGCCAAGACGCCCCGCCCCATGACCCGCACCGCCCGCGAACTGGCGCTGCTGCAACTGGGCGCCACCCTGCCCATCCTGGACCGCGCTTACCGCGCCACGGCCAATCAGGCCATGGCCTCGCTCGGGCTGTCGCAGACGATGGCCTGGCCGCTGCTGATGATCGGCCGGCAGGGCGATGGACTGCGGCAAGGGGCGCTGGCCGAGCTGCTCGGCATCGAAGGGCCCTCCCTCACCCGGACACTGGATCAACTGGTGGATGCCGGGCTGGTGGAGCGCCGGGAAGACCCGGACGACCGCCGCGCCAAGACGCTCTATCTCACCGAGGCGGGCAATGCCGCCTGCGAGCAGATCGAGGTCATCCTGCGCGACCTGCGCAACCAGGTCTATGAGGGCGTGCCGGATGCGGACATCGAAGCAACCTTGCGGGTCTTCGCCGTCGTCCAGCAACGCCTGGGCTGCCCCGCGCCGATCGTGCCGCCCAAGCGCAAGTGAGCCGGACGCCGCGAGAAGTCCTATGAAGCTGTCCTCTCCCACCGCCCTGCTGCGATTCAGCCGGACTGAATGGCTGTTCTCCGTCAAGGCCTTCGCCGCTGCCATGCTGGCCGTGTTCCTGGCCAACTGGGCCGGTCAGCCGCGCCCCTTCTGGGCCATGATGACGGCCTACATCGTCGCCCATCCATTGGCCGGGGCGGTGCGCTCCAAGGCGCTGTACCGCTTCGTGGGCACACTGGTGGGTAGCACGGCGGCCGCGCTGCTGGTGCCGCGTTTTGCCAATGCGCCGGAGATGCTCAGCCTGGCGCTGGCGCTGTGGGTGGGCACCTGCCTGTGCCTCTCGCTGCGCGATCGCACGCCGCGCGCCTACGCCTTCATGCTGGCGGGCTACACCGCCGCGCTGATCGGCTTTCCGTCGGTGGATGTGCCGCTGAACATCTTTGATTCCGCGGTGGCACGAGTGGAAGAGATCGCACTGGGCATTCTTTCGGCCACGCTGGTGCACAGCCTGGTCCTGCCCAACGGGTTGGCCGGCACGGTGCTGGGCCTTCTGGACCGCACGCTGGGCGACACCCGCGGTTGGCTGTCCGACCTGACCGCACGACGGGACAGCGGCGCCGACCGCCGGCGGGTGGCGGGCGACATCAGTCAATTGCGGGTGCTCAGCACCCACATCCCGTTTGACACCAGCCACCTGCGCTGGACCGCCGATGCGGTGCACGACATGCAGGACCGGGTGGCCGCGTTGACGCCGCAGTTGTCTGCGGTGGAAGACCGGCTGCGGGCGCTGGAGCAGACGGAAGGCGGCATTGCGCCGGATGTCGCGGCGATGCTGGCGCGAGTGGCGGAGTGGATTGCACTGCCGCCGGAGGAAGCCCGCGCGCAGTGGGCGGTGATTCAGGAAGCGCTGCAGCAATTGGGCCGGGTGGACACGGCAGCCGCGGCGTCGGAACCTGAAGAGCAGGCCGATGCAGGTGCAGGTGCCGATGCGGATGTCACGGCGAGTACGGATGCAGACGCCGACGCTCGGGCTGTGAAAGGCACCGTAGCCAATCCGGGCACCACCTGGCCGCGCCTGCAGCGGGTCGCGCTCGCCGAACGCCTCGAACTGCTGCTGACCGGCTGGCTGCAATGCATGCACCTGCGCGCAGACATCGACCACGGCCTCAGCGGCGCGCCGATGCCCAGCCGCGCACGCCCCGAGCTCACCGGCCCGCGCCTGCACATCGACCTCGGCATGGCCGCGCTGTCGGGCGCCGCCGCAGTGGTCGCCATCCTGGTCTGCTGCACCTTCTGGGTCCTCACTGGCTGGCCGATGGGCTCGGCCGCCGCCATGATGGCCGCCATCTTCTGCTGCTTCTTCGCGGGCATGGACGACCCGGTGCCGGCCATCAACGGCTTCCTGAAATGGACCGTGCTGTCGATGCCGGTCAGCGCGCTGTATGTGCTGGTGCTGCTGCCGCTGGTGCAGGACATCTGGACGCTGGTGCTGGTCTGCGCGCCGGTGTTTCTGATCGCCGGTTGCCTCGTGGCGCGTCCGACGACCATGGGCGCCGCCCTGCCCTTTGTGCTGGGCGTGTCCGGCACGCTGGCCATGCACGACACCTCGCAGGCCGATCTGCCCGCCTTTCTCAATTCGATGCTGGGGCAACTGGCCGGTGTGTTCGTGGCGTCCCGGGTGACCCGTCTGATGCGGTCCGTGGGGGCGGATTGGAGCGCGCGTCGCATCCAGCGCGCCACCTGGAAGGAGCTGGAGGAACTGGCCCGCCTGCCGCGTTCGGTGAGCCGCAGCCAGTCGTATCTGCTGCGCATGCTGGACCGGATTTCGCTGCTGGCGCCGCGCGTGGCACAGGCCGGGGGCTCCGTGCCGGGCGTGCCGACCGACGACGCACTGCGTGACCTGCGCCTGGGGGCTGATCTCGTCACGCTGCAGGCGCAGCGGGATCAGTGGCCGGTGCTGGCGCTCAAGCCTTTGCTGACCGGCCTGGCGGACTGGTGGTCCCAGCGGATCTCCGGTGTGATCGAGCCGCCGCCCGCCGCGTTGCTGGGTTTGATCGACGATGCGCTGCGCCGCCTGGTGACGGTGTGCCCGGTCCACCAGCCATGGCCGGCATCCGCCCGCGCGTCGGTCAGCGCCTTGCTGGGTCTGCGCCGCAGCCTGTTCCCGGAAGCGGGACCCGGCCAGTTGGTCACGGCAATCGAGCAGCCGCCGCAGGACGATCCGTCCGTTCTTGCTGGTCCGCCCGATCTGCATGACCTGTCTGACCCGTCTGACCTTCCCCCGTCCCGCTTGAAGGAGTTCCCGGCATGACCGGCGCTGTTGATGTGTTGGGCCTTTATCTGCCCTGGCTGATGCCTCTGGCCTTCGTGGCTTTGCTACTGCTGTGGGGCTTGCGACGCGTGCTGGCGCTGTGCGGGGCTTACCGCTTCATCTGGCATCCGGCGCTGTTCGACATGGCCCTGTACGTGCTGCTGCTGTGGGCATTGAGCGGCCTCTCCCAGCAGGCCAGCCCGGTGGTGCTGCGCTTCTTCTCGCATTTGAATTGATCTGGACCCGCTGTCATGACTTCCCTCCCTGCTTTTCTCCGTCCTCGCCGCCTGGCCTCGCTGGCGGTCACCCTGGTGGTGGTGGCGCTGGCCGTCTGGGCCGGGCTGCGCCTGTGGGACCGCTATGAGCTGTCGCCGTGGACCCGCGACGGCCGCGTGCGCGCGAACGTCGTGCAGATTGCTCCCGATGTTTCCGGCCTCGTGACCGCGGTGCCGGTGGCCGACAACCAGACCGTGGCGGCCGGCACTCTGCTGTTCGAAGTGGACCGTGCGCGGTTCGAGCTGGCCCTGCGCCAGGCCCAGGCGCAACTCGCCGCGCAGCAAGTGGTGCTGGCGCAGGCCCGCCGGGAAGCGGATCGCAACACCGGCCTTGGCAATCTGATCTCTCAGGAAGTGCGTGAGCAGACCCGCAGCCGCGCGGAGCAGGCCCGCGCCGGGGTCGCTCAGGCGGAGGTGGCGGTGGAAGCGGCGCGGCTGAACCTGGACCGTGCGCTGGTCAAGGCCCCCTCCTCCGGCACCATCACCAACTTCGACCTGCGACAGGGGGCGTACGCCTCCGCCGGTCATCCGGTGCTGGCGCTGGTGGACGAGCATTCGCTGTATGTCGAAGGCTATTTCGAAGAGACCAAGCTCGCCCGCATCCATGTGGGCGATGTCGTCCAGGTGCTGCCCATGGGGGCCTCGCATCCCCTGATGGGCCGGGTGGAGAGCGTGGCAGCGGGCATCGCCGACCGGGACCGCAGCACCAGCACCAACCTGCTGCCGAGCGTGAACCCCAGCTTCAACTGGGTGCGGCTGCCGCAGCGCGTGCCGGTGCGGGTGAAGCTGGATCCGCTGCCCGCCGGGGAGCATCTGGTGGCCGGGCAGACGGTCACGGTGCAGGTGATGCCGGAGGCGGCCGCAGCGACCACCGCGACACTGCCCGCCGCAAAGACCGGACAGATCGCGCAGACCACGCACACAGCGCAGCCAGCACCGACCGGGCCGACGCCGTTGCCAGCATCCACTGGCGCATCGGCACCCTCTGCGCGTCGTGCGCATGGGGGTCAGGCATGAGACGAGCACTCCGTTCGCCTGTGCAGTCGTCCCGTATCGTGGCGGCGCTGAGCCTCGCGGCGCTGCTGGCCGCCTGCTCCACCACGCCCAAAGGCCCCGACTATCAGGTCCCTGCCAACGCCGTGAGCCAGCGCCCTCAGGCGCAGGCAGCGTTCATGGAGCAGCAACGCGCAGCCAGCGAGCCCGGTGGCGCCCCCTATGTCGCCGAGCCGCTGCCCGCGCACTGGTGGCGTCTGTTCCACGACGAGCAGCTGGATGGGCTGGTGCAAAAAGCCCTGGTCCACAACACCGACCTTCGCCAGGCTGCCGCCCACCTCGAGCAGGTGCAGGCGATGGAAGCCGAGGTGTTCGGGGCCGAGAAGCCCAGCGTCAGCATGAATGCGGCGCCCTACTTTGGTCATCCTTCCGGCACGTCGATGCTGAAGAAGGACTATGTGCCGCCCGACACCTTCCGTTATTCGGGCAGCATCGGTGTGTCGTATCAGCTGGACCTGTTTGGGCAGATCCGGCGCGCGGTCGAATCGTCGCAGGCCAGCACGGAAGCCGCCGTGGCCGCCCTGGATTTGGTGAAGGTGAACGTCGCGGCCAGCACGGCGCGCGCCTATGCCGATGCCTGCGCCACTGGCCAGCGGCTGGAGACGGCCCGCCATTCGGTGGAGCTGCAGCGCCAGGCGCTGGACCTGACCGAGCGTCTGCAGCACGCGGGCCGTGTTGGCGAGATGGATGCCGCCCGCGCACGCAGCCAGCTGGAACAGCTGCAGGCGGCCCTGCCGCCGCTGCTGGCCCAGCGCCAGTCGGCGCTGTATCGCCTCGCCACATTGACCGGCGATCTGCCCGAGCAATTCCCACAGGCGCTGGCCGAATGCCACACGCCGCCGCAATTGACCGGCACCATTCCGGTGGGAGACGGCGCTGCGCTGCTCAAGCGCCGCCCGGACATCCGCCAGGCTGAACGCGAGCTGCATGCCGCCACGGCGCGCATCGGTGTCGCGATGGCGGACCGTTATCCGAAGATCAGCCTGGGGCTGTCGGCCGGTTCAGGCCCGAGCACGCTGGCGCGGTTCGGTCGGTCGGAGTCTTTGAGCTTCAGCCTGGGTCCGCTGATCAGCTGGACGCTGCCGAACAACGGCGTTGCGAATGCACGCATCGCGCAGGCGGAGGCCTCGACGCGGCAGAGCGCGGCGCGCTTCGACGGCGTGGTGCTGAATGCGCTTCGCGAGACCGAGACCGCGCTCAATCAGTACGCCCGTGAACTGGACCGCCGCGCTGCACTCCAGCGCTCGCGGGAGGCGGCGGCGGTGGTGGCCGACCAGGCGCGCCGGCTGTATCAGGCGGGCAAGGTGGGCTACCTCGATGCGCTGGACGCCGAGCGCGCCCTCGCGGCGAGTGACGCGACCCTGGCTGCTTCAGAGGCCACGCTGGTGGAGGAGCAGGTGCAGCTGTTCCTGGCGCTGGGTGGGGGATGGGAGCGGGATGAGAATAACGCCGTCGAGCGCCCTGTCCGCCAGAGCGCTCGGTGAGGTCACCCACCACCCATCGTCCAATCACCTGTCACACATTGCCCGTCACACATCACTCCGGCGCGGACTGCTGTCCGCGCTGGAGTTCCGAGTGCGTGCGCCGTGTCGCGCTCAGGGATAGCTGATCGTCAACCGATACGGCGACGTCGCGCTGGAACCCGCATAGGCCTGCACCTTGATGTAGACCGTCTGCGCGGCCGTGCCGTTCTGATAGGTCAGCGATTCGGCGCTGGTGCCGCCTTCCGACCGCGCCAGACCGGCGCCAGTGGCGCTCACCACATACAGGTCGTAGTCCACGCCCGCCGCGGTGGGCCCGGTCATGTCCACCCGCAGCCGCTGATTGGCGGCCAGGGTTACCTTGTAGTAGTCCTTGTCGGTGGCGGTGCTGATGAAGCCGGTCAGCTGTGAGCGGCTGCCCACCGCATTGGCCGTCGCAATGGTGCCGTTGGGCTCCACTTCATCGCCGGCATTCACCACATTGCTCACATTGAAGCTCACCGCCGCCGAGGTGGTGCTGTTGCCCGCCGCGTCATAGGCCTTGGCGACCAGGTTGTGGCTGCCGTTGGCCAATTGCGTCGAGTCCACCGCCAGCGTGTAGGGAGCCGCCGTTTTGGTGTCCTTCAGGATGCCATCCAGCCAGAACTCCACCCGCGTCACGCCGACGTTGTCCGCCGCAGCGGCAGTGAAGGTGATGGTGCCGGTGCTGCCGGAGACGGACGCCGTCACCGTCGGCGGCGTGGTGTCACCGCCCTGCACGCCCTGATTGACCCAGATCGGCGCCGACCACAGCACCTTGCCATCGTCCTGCGTGACCTTGGCATAGTAGAAATGCTTGCCGTTGGCCGGCGTGAGCGTGGCCGTGGCCGTATTGGTCAGCAGGGACACCGTGCCGTTGCGCCCTGGCACACCTTCCCAGATTTCGGTCGCGACCACCGTGCGGCCATACGGGTTGTAGAAGCCGACATTCAGGCTCAGCGTGCCGCTGTTGTCGAAGCGCTCGCCCATGATCTTGCCGTTGGCGCTGAAGATCAGCTGCGAAGCCTTGTCCAGAGTGGCGAACACACGACGGGCCTTGAGTGCATCCACCAGGCTCGCCTTGCTCAGCGGCGTGCCCGCCGGAATCAGCACCGCCGTCCGGTTGGTGTAGCTGGCGCCCCAGTTGGCGCAGTGGTTGTCCTGGTTGGTGGCCGGTGCCACGTGATAACCGCGCTCGAGCAGCTTCTTCCAGGCGCCTTCATAGGAACTGCGCGAGGTTTCCGTCTCGGTGGTGTTGGACGAGAAGGCGGAGGTGTTCATCACCTCGGCCATCACCATCACTTCGTCACCGTCGGCGCTGTAGGCCATGTCAGTGCCGTTGATGATGAACTGGCCGGTGTCGTCCGGGTGGTTGAACTGACCGATCAGCCCCTGCGCCCGCATCACCGAGTAGAGCGTCGCGTAATCGCTCTTGGCGATGTAGCGGTCACCGAACAGCTCGTTGCTGGCGTTGTATTCCCATGAGAACAGCTCGTTGCTGTTGAAGATGTTCAGGTGGCCGCCATTGCTGATGACGCCCCATTCCATGCCGTAAAGCGCGAGGAAGCCGGGGTTGGCCGACGTGTAGTCGGAGGCAATGGTCAGACCGCGCTGATAACGCGCCTTGGCAGCCGTCGCACTGCCGCCGGTGTTGGTGCTGGAAGAGCCGTCGAAATAGTGGTTGTGGTCGGTATTGGCGAAGAAGTCCAGGCCCACATTCTTTGCGTACGGGAACGCAGCATCCGGGCCATACGCGCCCGTTTGCGCCGGCTGTGACGAGCTGCAGCTGCCAATGGCGCCGCCGCCGTCGGAGTCATTCGTCTGCCCGTGGAAGCTGCCGTAGTAAATGGTGTAGGGCCAGCTGCCCGTGCCCACCGAGGCGGACAGCCCCCGCACCCGCTGCGTGGCCTCGCCCGCGATGCCCACCGCCAGCGGCCGCAGCGCGCCCATCGCGACGCTCGCGGGTTTGCCGACGGCCAACGCCCAGCTCTGCGTCACCGGGCCATGACCGCCGCTGGTGCTCGCGGCCAGCATTTCATTGAAGCGGGCTTCGGCGCTGTCGGCCTTGAACGCCGTGCCGGCCGGCGCGCTGACCGCCACCAGGGTGGCGGTGTAGAGCCCGGCGCTGTTGTCGCCCGGACCCGCCCAGTCGAGCTTGATGGTGCGGGCATCACCGGCATAGGTCTCGGCGCCGGCCCAGGTCTTGACCACCGCGCCCGCAGCGTTGCGCAGCTCCACACGCCATCCCAGCCATGTGCCGGCGGGGGCGCCGACATAGTCCAGCGACACGGTGAAGGTCCGCGCCCCGGTGCCTTCTGCACCGTTGAACGGCACGCCCAGCGCGGCGTCGAATTCGTGATGGTCGGGATACTTGGCCGCGGGGTCGGCCGACAGCGCCGAAGCGCGTTCTTCACTGGCCGACGCGATGGTGACGGTGGTCTCGGTGGTGCGGCCCCCGCCGCACGCGGCCAGCGCCATCACCAGCAGGCTCAACCCGCCGATGCGCGCGCCGCGGCCCCACCTGCGCTGCAGGTCCGACTCCGGAGTGGGAATGTGCTTGAAGTCCATGTCGATCTCCTTATTGCGCACGACGGCGACGCGCCACCAGGGCCAGAGCCCCGACGCCGGCCAGCATCAGCGCATAGGTGCCGGGCTCGGGTACGGCCGGGATCGGATCCACCGGCGCCAGCATTTCGGTGCCGGTGAAGCGGACCATGTCGTAGCGGATGGTGCCGCCAGCGGCATAGGCGCTGGTGGTGCCGGCATAGCTGCTGGTGCCTGGGGCGAAGATGCTCACCAGACGGACCGCAAAGCTCTCGTTGTTGGCTGCGCCCAGCACCGACGAAAAATCGTAGGTCAGACCAGTGACAAAGCTGCCCTGGCGGGTCATGTGGAAGGTGGCAGCATCCAGCCAGCTTTCTCCGTCCACCGTGTAGAGCAGTTCGGTCCACGCGGAGGCCGTGGCGCTGTTGCGCTGATCAAAGCTGAAGACGATGTTCTCGTAGCCGGTCGTGTCCACACCGAACTGCACGCCATAGACGCCGCTCTGCGTGCCCTGCGGCGCATAGTTGGCGGTGTTCAGCGCCTTGCCGTTGGTGATGGCATCCGAGCTGCCGGTGGAGGACACGAATTGCGTGGTCAGCGTGGTGCTGCCGCTCAGAAAGGCGATGCTCGCGCCGTTCTGGCTCATGTCGTGTTTGGTGGTGCCCTGGTAGCCGCCATTGGCGGCGTCAAAGGCGCCATTGAAATCCCATTCCGCGACGGTGGTGGCGACCGGCGTCGTTTGTGCCGACGCGCCGGTGGCAATGAAGGCGGCCAATGCCAGCCATGCAGGTTTGAAAGCCATTGTGATCTCCTACCCTTGACGATTTCGCAGTTAATCTATTTGCGCAAACGTTTCCGGCTATCGTTTCGCGCAAAGATGTCGAACTGCGGTGGACTGTGATGAAGTGGCAAGCGCCGGTGAAGCGGCCGGAGCGTATGCGCCGTTGATGACAGCACGGTTGCGGGGAAGCCCGAACCCGGACATCTCCCTCCCCCGTGAATGCGGGAAGGGTTTACGCGCAAAGTGGGCGGCAAGGCCCATTGGCGGTGCGGCGCACTGGCAGGTTCGCTGGCGTGGTGCGTGGTCGCACCGTGCCGGAGCGCACCCGGACCGGGGCTGGCGCAGGGGCGGCGGCCGACGTTGCGGCGGGGCTGAGGAAACGGTCGGTCGGCTCGCGGACGGCAGGCCTGTGCTTTGCCAGAAAGCGCTCCTCCGTCCTCCCGTCTTGATGCCATGACCGACATCCGCAAAGGCCAGCAGCCGGCTGAACTCACCCGTGAGCAGTTTCATGAGCGCTTCATGCGTCAGTTCACCGACCCGGCCTTTGGCAGTGAATCGGAAGCGCTGGCGCGGCTGGAAGCGATTGCCTTCGACGCATTGAAGGAAGGTCGCAAGGCGCCCATCACCCAGCGGGCCGGCGACGAGTTCGCCGATCCCAGCTACGACCTGTCGGTGGACTGGCTGATGACCCGCAATCGAATCCAGACGGCGCAGTCGCAATGGAAGGACGCTTCCACCCGCTCCCGCGTGCTGTTGGTGTGCGGCAGTGACCGCAATGACGGCTCCTGCCCCGGCGAAATGTCCAAGACCTGGCGGATGACGCAGATGGCCAAGGAGCAGCTCACCGCGCGCGACATGGACGTCGATGTGCTGGACCTGAGCCTGATGACCTCGGAATACGGCCGCACCATTCACCCATGCAAAGGCTGCGTCTCCACCGCCATGCCGCTCTGCCATTTCCCCTGCAGCTGTTATCCCAACTATGCAATGGGCCAGGTCCATGACTGGATGAACGAGATCTACGAACGCTGGGTGAGCGCCCATGGCGTCATCCTGCTGGCCCCCACCTACTGGTATCAATCGCCCAGCGCCTTGAAGCTGATGATCGACCGGCTGGTCTGCGCCGACGGCGGCAATCCCGACCCCACCACCACCCACGGCAAGAAGGCTGCGGAAGCGAAGGCCATCGAGGAAAAGGGCTGGGACTATCCCAAGCATCTGGCCGGCCGGGTCTACGGCGTGGTGGTGCACGGCGACGTGGCGGGCATCGAATCACAGCGCCGCAACCTCTGCGACTGGCTGGACTGGATGGGCCTGATGGAAGCCGGCGCCCAGGCGCGTCTGGACCGGTATGTTGGCTACTACGAACCCTACTTCAACAGCCACGAAGCGCTGGACAGGGACCAAGCGCTCCAGCAGGAGGTGCGTCTGGTGGCCGATACCGTCGGCGACGCGGTCGTCCTGCTCCGCAAAGGGGAACTGAAGCGCCCCGAGCACCGCCCGGGGCCGCGCACCAAGTAGAGCGGCTAGCCGAACCGGCGGATCGGCGATCCGGCGATCCGGCGATCCCGCGATCCGTCGAACCAGCGGTTCAGCCGTTCAGCGGTTCGGGAAATCAACGGATCGGAAGGCGTGGCCCACGGCGTGGGAATGCCCCTTGCTGATTCCACAGACATTCACCGGCCACTCGGCGATTCCTGCCTGCCAGGAATGCCGGCCGCCTCACTGACGACCATCCTTCCCCGAAGGTTCAAGGAGATTCCATGAGCACGTCTTTGCCGCAGACCCAGTCCCCCGCCAATGGCAACACCGGCGACATCGACCACGTCTACCAGCAACTGGTGAAGGGCGTGGGCCGCGAGCTGGTCACCGACGCCAACGCCGAGGAGCTGGCCCGCCGCGCCGAGAAGGACGGCCACACCATCCTGGCCACCGAGCTGCGGGAGTGGCAGGCACCCTGCTGACCATCGGCCGGCTACCGTCGGCCTGCTGACCCTCGGAATGCGCCGTCCAGACGCCGACCCAGGAGCCCGCTAAGCTTGTCACATGCGGGTTCCCGCCAACGTCTTGGGTCCCATGGACGACGCTACCGACACTTTCCAAGCCCTCCGCCCGCGCCTGCGCGGCATTGCCTACCGCATGCTCGGCACCCGCTTCGATGCCGACGAACTGGTGCAGGATGTCTGGCTGAAATGGCATGACGCGGATCGATCCGCGATCGGCAATGCCGAGGCCTGGCTGGTCACCGTGACCACCCGGCTGGCCATCGACCGGCTGCGCACGGCCCGACTGGAGCGGGCGCGCTACGTCGGCTTCTGGCTGCCGGAACCGATGCCAGACGCAGAAACGCTTGCGTCCGCCTCGGGCGACACCAGCCCGCCCACCCCGGAAGCGCTGCTGGAGCGGGCGGACGACCTGTCCGTTGCCTTCCTCACCGTGCTGGAGCGTCTGGCCCCGGAAGCCCGCGCAGCCTTCCTGCTGCGCGAGGTGTTCGACGCCGACTATGCGGAAGTGGCCCAGGCGCTGGGCAAGTCCGAGGCGGCGTGCCGGCAGATCGTCTCCCGGGCCAAGTCACAGCTCAAGGAAGGCCGGCCGCGCCAGCGCGTGTCCGCCGATCAGCATTACCGGCTGCTGGCCGGTTTTGCCGACGCCGCGCGCGCGGGCGACTTCTCCCGCCTCCAGACCCTGCTGGCTGACGACGCCGAGCTGATCAGCGACGGTGGTGGCATCGTGCCCAGCTTTGGTCAGGTGCTGGCGGGTGCCACCCGCATCGCCCAGCTGTACTTTGCTGTCTGGCGCCGCAGCGAGCGCGGCGATGCCCGGCAACGGGTGGAGCTGGTGCGCTTCAACGGCGAATGGGGCCTGCTGCGCTTCATCGACGGACAGCTGGAATCGGCGCAGAGCATGGAGACCGACGGTGAACGCATCGTGCGCATCCATACGCAGCGCAATCCGGAGAAGCTGCGGTCGCTGGCCGCCGCGTTGGATCCACAGACACCGGCGTCTGTCACAGACCGGCTGCCGGGAACGTCTTGATGGGCATGGCAGGTCCTGATTCGCGGGGCCGCCGTCACCCTCAACAGGAGCGTTCTCATGTCTCAACGTCTGGACTATGCCCGCAAGGCCCCGGAGCTTTTCAAGAAATACCTGGACTTCAGCCTCGCGCTCAAGAAGTCCCGGCTCGATGTCACCCTGCGCGACCTGGTGACGCTGCGCGCGTCCCAGCTCAATGGCTGCGCCTTTTGTGTCGACATGCATGTCAAGGAAGCGACGATGCACGGCGAGCGTGCGCTCCGGCTGCATCATGTGGCTGTCTGGCGGGAATCCACGCTGTTCTCCCCGCGGGAGCGGGCGGCGCTGGACTGGGTCGAGCAGCTGACTCAGCTGCCGCCGCACGGCGTCCCTACCGCCACCTTCGAGGCTGTGCGGGAGCACTTCAATGAAGAGGAACTGGCCGAGCTGAGTTTTGCCATCGTCGCCATCAACGGATGGAACCGGCTGTCGGTGGGCTTTGCGGTGGTGCCGGGTTCTCAGGATGCGCTGTATGGCCTGGACAAGTCGGGCCTGGCATGAGGTCCTTTTCGTGACTTATTTCACGCCTCACGGACACCCGATGGCGATTAGCGCGCAACTCGCTCTCTAATCGCACCCGCGCCACACTGATTTCGAAGGCCGCCATACCGGCGGTAAGCACATTTTGTTATGGTGCAGCCGGCCTGAACGAGACAGGTCAGCGGCGCCGCACCAAAACAATCCATGGCGCCGACGAAGAGGGAGTGGATTTGGAATCGAAGTGTCTGCGGGACGGCGAGGGGCCGGGGCCGTCGGGGGCCGGGCGTGCGCTGGAGGACGACGCTGCGCGGGGCGTCCGGTCACGGATGGCGCCAGTCGCCTCACCCTCTGCGCTGTCGGTTGATTCATCCACGGTCGCCGCGCCCCATGGGGCTGCCTCCGCGCCTCATGGACTGCCCGCTGTCCCGAGCGCGCCACTCCCCCGCTTTGCGGATCGCGATGCCCTGGCCCGTGCCCTGAACGGGCCTGAAGACGGTGATCGCGCCCAGCGGATCGCCGCCGCATGGTTCCTCCGTCAGTACGACGGCCAGCACACCCCTCGTTTGGCCGAGCAATTGCTGAGCGACCCCTGGGTGGCCCAGGGCGAGGCTCCCGCGCAGCGTGAGGCCCGCGCCCGCGTGCAGCTGGCCCTGGCGGATACCTGGAACCTGCGTGGCGATCACGAGGCCGCGCTGCGTCTGACGGACGAAGCGCGCGACGGCTTCCGCGCCCTCGGCCATCTCGCGGGTGAATCCGACGCCGACTGGATCGCCGCCAACATCGTGCACGACCTCGGGGATGCGCGCCTTCGCAACCAGTTCATGCGCAGTGCGGCGGCCCATGCACAGACGGCCGGCGACATCGAGCGCCGCCAGACCGCCGAGATGGCGCTGGCCTGCTTCGCCGCCTTCGAAGACGGCACCGCCGCGGGTGTCGCCTGGGCCCACACCGCGCGCCGCTACGAAAACGCCGCCACGCCAGCCTTGCGGGCACTGGCTCAGTTTTTTCTCTTCATCACCGAATGGGGACGCGGCGCCTGCGACGCCGCGCTGGCCCATGCGCTGCTGTCCATCCAGGCCTCCGAAGAATGCGGGCAGATGCGCCGCGCGCTGCTGGACAACGCCAATGTCGCGTCCCTGCTGATGGAGCTGGGCGACCTGGAAGCGGCTGAAGCACGGCTCGCCCAGCGCCTGGAAGCGGCGCGCCGCTGCGCCTGGCCTCACCCGCTCGGCTGCACGTTGACGGTGTTCTCCGAAGTCCTGGTGCGCCAGGGCCGTGTCGAGGAGGCACGCCAGAAGGCACGGGAAGCGGTGGCGGTGCTGGCCCGTGTACCGCGCACCACCCACTTCCTCAATGCGCAGCTCGCGCTGGCCGATGCCGAACTGGAATGCGGCAACATCGACGCTGCCGAGCGCGGCTTCCAGCTGGTGAATGACCACGGCCGTCATGTGGAGCTGGTGGAAGACCGGGCCTACGCCCTCTTTGGTCTGGCCGGTGTGGCGCTGGCCCGCCAGGACCTGCCCCGCGCACGCGAGCTGCTCGATCAGGCGTTGCGCCAACCCCATCTGGACCCGGACCAGGCGCTGCGCACGCTCATCTGCCTGTCCCGCGTCGCCCAGGCCCAGGTCGATGCCGGCTTGCCGGAGGTGTCACCCGAGGAGCCGGTGCGCCTGCTGCGGCAGGCCCTGAAGATTTCCGATGAACAGCTGGAAGGCGCGCAGCGCCACGAGCTGCTGCTGGAGCTGGCGGACCGCCTCGAATCGCAGCAACGCGACAAGGACGTGATCACCGCACTGCGCGGCGCCCTGGCGGCGCTGGCCACCGACAAACGCCGTGCGACCGAGCGCCAGGGCATGGCGATGGAAGCCCGGCACCGCAGCGAGACCATGCTGGCCGAGGCGCAGCACCACCGCGAAATGGCCCGAAAGGAGGCCGCCCGGGCGCGTGAACTGCAGGCGACCAATCGCGAGCTCAGCCGCGCAGTGTCGGCACTGGAAGCTGCGCAGCGGGAGCTGATGGAGCGCCACCGCCAGCTGCAGCAGGCCAACGAGCGCATCCAGGAACTGAGCCTGACCGACCCGCTCACCGGCCTGCGCAACCGCCGCTATCTGACGCAGGTCATCGACGGCGCCGTCGCACAGGCGCTGCGCGCGCATGCATGCGGCCCCCTGACCGACCCCGACGCCGGATCCCCAGGCCGGGACTTGCTGTTCTTCCTGCTGGATGTCGATCACTTCAAGCAGATCAACGACCGCTACGGGCATGCCGTCGGCGACGCCGTGCTGGTGGAAATCGCTGCCCGGCTGCGAGAAGCCACGCGCGGTGAAGACCTGCTGGTGCGCTGGGGCGGCGAGGAATTCCTGATCGTTGTGCGACATGCCCGCCGCGACGAGCGCGCCGTGGTGGCTGAACGCCTGCTGGGCTGCCTGCGCGACACGCCGATCCGTCTGCCCTCCGGCGACGTCCTGCACTGCACCGCCTCGCTCGGCGTGGCGAGCTTTCCTGGCCTCCTCGCTCCTCTCTCCCCGGTCAGCCTCCATGGCCGCTGGGAGCGCGTGCTGGAACGCGCCGACGCGGCCTTGTACGACGCCAAGCGGCTGGGCCGCAATCGCTGGGCGGAATAACCAGAAGCCCCGCGTCGCCGTGGGGCGCCCCCAGCCACTAGACTTCACAGCGACCGTGTTCCCAGGAGATGCCATGTCCCCCTCGCCGCTGCTATTGCCGCCGCCGTCATTTGAAGGCGTCCACGAGGTGGTGGCCGAGCCGCTGAAGTTCAAGGCGAAGCTGGCCATCGGTGAGGACGCGTATGTCTCCTTGCGGATGATCAACCGCACCCGCGAGGTGTGGGACGTCCTGGGGGCCGCGGGCGCCGGCGCTGCCGTGGCCAAGTCCAGCATGGTCGCCTCGGTGCTCGGGGCCTCCGCCACGCCGCTGGGCTGGGTGGCTTTTGCGGCCCTGGCCTCCGGTGGCGCCTGTTATGGCCTTTACCGGCTGCTGGGCAACACCAAGGGCCAACGCGTCATCGAAATCCCCAAGTATCTGAACACCCCGCTGGACACGCTGGGTCTGGCCCTCTTCGACCTGATCGCACCGCTGTCGCTGCGTCTGGCGGCGCTCGATGGCTCGGTGGAGCCGGCCGAGCGTGCCTTCCTGGTCCGCCACCTCGTCAAGGACTGGGGCCTGGGTGAGCCCTTCGTCACCCAGGCGGTGCTGGCGGTGGAGCAGCGGCTGGGCGATGCTTCGCTCGACGACATCGCGAGGGAAGGCGCCGAATTCCTGCGGATGAATCCGGACTGCAACCATCAGGCCATCGTGGACGACCTGGCCGTGTTCCTGCGCGAGATGCTGGAAGCGGCCGGACCGCTGACCACGGCAGAGTCCAACGCGCTGGCGCGGACGGTGCAACTGCTGCGCACCACGCCGCCCAGCGAGATGACCAAGGCCTGGACCCAGGCGATGTCCGTGGCTGGCGGCGCGGCGGGGCAAGTCCGCTCAGCCGTCACGGGCGCCGCCAGCTGGACGCAGGAACGGCTGCCGAGTGCCGACGCGGTCAAGGCCACCACCGGAGAGGCCCTGCAGCAGACCCTGGACGCGGCCCGCCGCGCCGCCGAATGGTCGCAGGAGCGTTTGCCCCGCCCGGAGGCCCTTCGGCGCGCGGGCGAGGAAGCGGCGCAGCAGACAGTGCAAATGGCGCAGCAGAGCTTGCAGGCGGCTCGCAGGGCGGCAGACTGGGCCCAGGAAAAACTGCCCGCCACGACCCAGGTGCGGCAGCAGGGCGGACAGGCCCTCGACCAGGCGGCGAAGATGTCCAAGGCGGCGAGTGACGCCGCCCGACAGGCCGCCAGCGAGGCCGCACGTCTGGCTTCAGACAAGGCCACTGCGCTGTTGCAAGGCCCCACGGGCCTGGCGGGCCGACTGCTGAGAAAGCGGCCCCCAGGAGACTCCTGAGGCCCGCCCCAGTCGCAACCGCTTGGAGACGATCCGGGCACTTCCATTCACGCCGGCACTCCCCAGCGTGCCCCAGCGCAATGTGGACGATTCAGCCATGCCGATCGCCGGCAAAGCGGCACTGTCCGTCACCGCCTCGGCATGCTGTCCTACCCGACAGCGTACGTTGAATGCTTAACGTCAGGGGATGAACGCCCCCTCCTCTCCTCTTCCATCGCCGGGCCCTCGTTCGGCCCCGCCGCCATCCGCTGCCGACGGTTCCGGACCCTCGCCCGCAAGTTCTTCGCCCTCCCGTCCGGCCCGTCCCGATGGACCGCGAATGAACGCTCAGGTCCGTTCGAGCGCTTCGGCCCGTCACAGCAGCTCGCGCGAGGGCGAAGATGCCGAAGGCGCTCCCAAACTGCTACGCGGCTTCTCCGTCATTCACGGACTGCTGGCGCTGCTCTTCATCTGCATGGCACTGCTGCTGCTCGTCATCGCGGCCAAGGGCACCTGGGAGGTACTGAGCACCGATCTCAACGACCATGCCGCGCAGCTGGTCATCGAATCCATGGGGGTGCTGGCCGCCGCGGTCGTGGCCCTGCAGATTGCGCAGACCATCACTGAAGAAGAGGTCATCCGCACCGCCCACATCAGCGCGCCCACGCGTGTGCGGCGTTTCCTCTCCCGCTTCATGGTGGTCATCGTGGTGGCCCTGGCCATCGAAGGACTGGTCGCCACTTTCCGCGCCTCCCATGAAGGCGAATCGCTGCTGCTGCATGCGGCCGCCATGGTCACCGCCGTGGGCATCCTCATGGGCGGCTGGGGCCTGTTCATCCGTCTGAATCGCTACGCCGAGGAACTGGAGCCGGAGGCAATGGAGGATGCGAAGGAGGAGGATGAGAAGCTGAAGGAGGATTGACGCGACGTCCGCCCCGGGTCGCCAGCCAGCACAGCAGCGATCCAGCGCAGACCATGCAGGCGCCCTGCCAGAACGACCAGGACAGCGGCGCCTGCAACACCACCGCCGCCAGCGCGGCGGACATCACCGGAATGAATTGCGAGGCGCCCGCCAGCACCGTGACATTGCCCCGCAGAATGCCCACGTTCCAGGCCGAATAGCCCAATGCCATGGCGCAGGACGACAGGCCCAGCCAGCCCAGCGCCTTCGGGCTCACCTGCATCGGCGGCTGTTCACCGAGTCCGAACTTGAGCCACAGCACGGCGGCAGAAGCCATGAAGAACAGCGTCACGCCGTTGCTTCCCTGCGCCAGCCGCGGCGTCACGGTGCAATAAGCAGCCCACAGCAGCGCTCCAAGCAGGGCCAGTCCGTAACTCAGCGGATTGCTGCGGACGTTCAGCAGCATCTGACCAAAGTCCAGCCCCTGATCGCCTCCCAGCACCTGGCACACGCCGAGCACGCCCAGCGCAAAGCCTGGCACGATCAGTGCATTCGAGCGCTGCCCATTGAAGAGAATGGCGGCGGTCATGGTCAGCGTCGGCCAGAGGTAATTGCACATGCCCACTTCAATGGCCTGCCGCCGGGAGCTGGCATACCCGAGTGACAGGGACAGGCACAGCTCATACGCCACAAATAGTCCGCCGCCCACCCAGAGGTAGCGCCGGGGCAGCGTCGACAGCCGCGTCGGGCCCAGTGTCAGCAGCAGCACCACCGAGGCACAGGTGTAGATCAGCGCCGCGCCGCCGGTGGGCCCGAAGCTTTCGCTGACGCTGCGCATCAGGCCGACGGAGGAACTCCAAAGCAGTATGGCCACCAGGCCGGTGAGGGTCGCGGATTGTCGTGATGGCATCGGGTTCGAATGGAGCCGAAGGAGGCGGAATGCAGCCGACAGGCCTCCATTGGTGTTGATCGGCGCCCGTCCGGCCGCCGAAGTGTAAGTTCCAGCTTTGTCATCCTCCCGTGGGGGGACGCCGACCGGAAAGACTGGACTCTCCCGTTCATTTCCCGGATCATCAATCCGGCTGCACTTGGACAGCAGAGGCGCCTTTGCATCTGTGACCCGACTCACCCTCCGAAACCGCGTCATTGGGTTGACCTTCATCGCCTTCTCCGTGCTGGGGGCGATGCTGGGCTGGCATTTGTACAGTGACGGTCAGGCCCGGGTGCAGGCGTCGGAAGAAAGCCATCTGGTTCGCGCCAAGCTGATCGCCGCCCGCCAGGACATCCTGGTGGAACGCGCCGATGCGCTGCTGGACACCTTGATGGCCGCCCCCATGCCGGCCGCCCCGGCCGGCATCGAGTTCTGCAACCGGCAGTTGGCCGCACTGCTGGCCAACGAGCGGGACTACGACCAGTTCGGCGTGACTGACGCCCAAGGCAATCGGATCTGCTCCGCGGTCGATCCAGGACGGGCCCTGAACTTCTCCGACCGCGTCTGGTTCCAGCGCGCCCTGACCACGCCAGACATCAGTGTCGGAGACATCACCATCAGCCGCACCATCGGCAGACCCACGGTCACCCTCAGCAAGGCCCGTCGCGACGGTGAAGGCAAGGTGATCGCCGTTTACTACGGCGGTCTGAACATGAAATGGCTGGAGCGCACCGTCAATGTGTCGGACCGCCTGCCGGAGGAAGCGCTGTCGGTCATCGACAGCCGGGGCGTGATCGTCGCGCGGTATCCAGACGTCGAGGGCTGGACGGGCACGCCGATTCCGTCCTCGGTGCTCAACCGGATTCAGGGCAACGAAGCCGCCGCCTTCGAAGCGGTGAACCGTTCTGGCCAGCGGCGTCTCATTGCCCATGTCCCCTTGCTGCGCACCACCAGTGGCAGCCATTACCGCCTGCTGCTCGCCTCGCCGATGGAGCTGATCGAAGCGCCCGCGCAGCGGGAGGCGATTGCCGCGTTTGCGGTGCTGCTGTCGGTGCTGCTGGGCACCGGCATTGCGCTGCTGATCGGCCTGAACCACTGGCTGGTGCGCCCGCTGCAGCATCTGTCGGCGATCGTGCAACGCCAGCGCGCAGGCGAGCGCGGCGCCCGTTCGGGGCTGCGCTACGCAGGCGATGAAATCGGCAACCTGGCCCAGACGATCGACGAATCCTCCGCCAAGATCGAAGAGCGCGAAGCCCGGCTGGAATCCTCCAACCGGGCGCTGCGGGTCCTCTCCGCGGGCAACCGGACGCTGCTGCAGCGGCACGACGAAGCCGCCCTGCTCAACCAGATGTGCAAGGCGATCATCGAGGCCGGCAACTTCCGCATTGCCTGGGTGGGTTATGCCGCCGATGAAGGCCCGGTGGAGCTGATGGCGATGTATGCCACGCAGCCGGAACTGCTGCATGCGCTCTATGCCACCTGGGACCTGGCGCGGGACGGCTCCGGCCCGGTGGGTCGCGCGCTGAAGGAAGGCGTCAAGCAGGTCTGGACCCGCAGCAGCAACAACCCGGCCGATGCCGCCTGGCGGACGGGAGCCCTGCGCCGCGGCTGCCTGGCCACCCTGTCCCTGCCCCTGGTGGTGGACGGAGAGACGATTGGCGTGCTGAATATCTGCGCGGCCGAAGAGCATGTGTTCGACGCCGGCACGCTGGACGTGCTGGAAGAAGCCTCGCACGACCTGTCCCTGGGCATCAGCGTCGCGCGTGCCGAGGTGCAGCGCCGCCATTACGAGGAACAGCTGCGACTGCACACCGACGATCTCGAGACGCTGGTCTCCACCCGCACTGCCGATCTGATCGACGCCCGCGAGAGTGCCGAGGTGGCCAACCGGGCCAAGAGCGCCTTCCTGGCCAACATGAGTCACGAAATCCGCACGCCGATGAATGCCATCATCGGCCTCACCCACCTGATGCGCCGCGACACCGCGCAGCCGCAACAGCAGGAGCGGCTGTTCAAGATCGAGCGGGCGGCCCAGCATCTGCTGCAGGTGATCAACGACATCCTGGACCTCTCCAAGATCGAGGCCGGCAAAATGGTGCTGGAGAGCCTCGAATTCTCCCGAGACGATCTGCTGTCCAGCGTGCTGGAGTTGGTCGGAGAAGAAGCCGCCCACAAGAAGCTGGAACTGGTGCTGGACACCGACCACCTGCCCGAGCGCATGCGTGGCGACCCGAAGCGGCTGGCCCAGGCGCTGATCAATCTGCTGGCCAATGCGGTCAAGTTCACCGAGCATGGCTGGGTCCGGCTCAAGGGCCATTTGCTGCAGGAAAAGGACGGTCGGCTGCAGCTGCGCTTCGAGGTGCGGGACTCCGGCATCGGCATTCCGCTGGAGCGCCAGGGTGCGCTGTTCAGTGCTTTCGAGCAGGCGGACATTTCCACCACACGCCGCTATGGCGGCACCGGCCTGGGCCTGGCCCTGACCCGGCGCATTGCCGAGCTGATGGACGGCAGCGTCGGTCTGGAAAGCCAGCCCGGCCGGGGCAGCACCTTCTGGTTCACCGCCTGGACAGAACGTGCCGAGCGGGCGGATCCGCTGCGCATGCGGGGCCGCCTGGAGGGCCGCCACGCCATGGTCGTCGACGACCTGCCCGAAGCGCTGGACGCGATCGGCGACGCGCTCAAGGTGCTGGGCATGTCGGTGGACGGCCATCTCTCCGGACCCAGCGCGGTCCGTCAGGCCGATGAAGACCTGGACACCGGCCGCGCGCCGGACCTGATCATCGTGGACTGGCGCATGGTGCCCTGGGACGGACTGCTGACCTTGCGCCGACTGCGGGAGGTCATGGGCGAAGCAATGCCGCCCAGCATCCTGGTGACCGCTTATGACGGCGATGCCATCCGGGATGAAGCGATGCAGGTGGGTTTCGGTGCGGTGCTGGCCAAGCCGCTGACGCCCACGTTGCTGCTGGACACCATTGGGCGACTGATCGCGCCGGCGGACGGCCGCGCGGGCACCCATCCCGGCGACGCTTCAAACGCACCTGCGGAGGATGCATCCTCAGACCGAGGACCACCAGAGACGCACGGCGAATCAGCGGAGGCGCCGGGTGTTCCGCACGGTTCCATGAAGGATGTCGGCGCGGAGGCGCGACGCGCTGTGGACACCGCCCGGCACTCGCCGGATGAAGCCAACCACCGGCCTGCATTCGATTCACTCACAGGCCCATCCCCGGCAGCGGCCCTGCCCGAGGATGACATCCTGCAGGCCCTGCGCCGCCGGCATGGCGGCCGCCGTGTGCTGCTGGCGGAAGACAACCCGGTCAATCAGGAAGTGGGCGAAGAGCTGCTGCGCTCGGCCGGTCTGCAGGTGGAGGTGGTGGACGACGGCGCAAGCGCAGTGGCCCGGGCCCGAGAGGTGGAGTTTGACCTGATCCTGATGGATGTCCAGATGCCGGTCCTCGACGGCCTCGCCGCCACCCGTGAGATTCGCGCCCTGCGCGGGCCCGGCGTGCCCATCATCGCAATGACGGCCAATGCCTATGGTGAAGACCGCCAGGCCTGCCTGGATGCCGGCATGAATGACCACATCGCCAAACCGGTGGATCCGGTGCGCCTGTACGAGGTACTGATGCGCCAGCTCAATGCGGCGGTGGGCGCGGTCCTGCCACGCGTTCCCGGTCTGGACCTGGTTCAAGCGCTGCAAAGCGTCGGTGGCAGCCATGCGGTGCTGCTGCGGGTGCTGCAACGCTTCGCCGAGGTCTATCCCCACGGCCATCCGGACCTGGCCGATGTCTCGCCGCACCAGCGGCGGGAGCGCTGGCGTCAGGCAGCCCATGCGCTGCGCGGGTCGAGCGCGACGCTGGGCGCCCGGGATCTCGAAGCCCGTTTGCAGGCGCTGGAAACCGCCATGCAGTCCGACCCCGATGTGTCGGAGCAATGGATGGACGCGGCAATCGCCTTGAACGCAGATGTGCAGAAGTTGTCGAATGACATCTCAATTGCGCTGGAAAGGCTTTGAACGCCAGTCGGATATCGCGACAAAACGCCGATTAGCGATCACGATACGCCTACAACAAGGCTGACACAGCCGACCGGAGTCCCCGCAGAGGTCTACCAAGGTCCATTCAGACAGCACGGCGCAACGCTGATGCACAGGGAGAACTGAGATGCAGGCATTGAAGGATCGGTCCATTGCGACCCGGATGCGGCTGGGATTTGCCTTGCTCATTGTGATGAGCATGGCGGTGGCCGGATTTGGTCGTGTGGCCCTGCGGCATGTGGGCGAACAGATGCACGAATTGACCAACAAGCATCTGGTCATCGTCACACTCCTCACCAATCTGAAGGACAACGTCAATGTGACGGCCCGCGTGGCCCGCAACATTGCATTGCTGACCGACCCCGCCGCCAAGCAGCGGGAGAAGGAACGCATCGACGCCAACCGGGCCTCGACCCAGGAGCTGCTCAAGCAATTGCAGACTCAATTGGCCGATCAGGCCGGCAGTGATTTGCTGGAACGCGTCACCCGGACGCGGGAGGCCTATGTGAAGGCCATCAATCCGGCGATCAAGCTGGGCATGGACGGCAACAACGAGGCAGCGCGTGACCTGCTGGTCGGCGATGTGAGCCAGGCACAGACGGCCTACTTTGGCGCCCTGGACGAGCTGGTCGCCACTCAGCGTCAGGCGATGGACGCCGCCCGCGCCGATGCCGATGTCACCATCGACCGGGCTGCCTGGTCGATGATTGCGCTGCTGTCGCTCTCTGCCGTGCTGGGCGCCAGCATTGCAGGCTGGATGGCGCGCAGTGTCACCCGGCCACTGCTGGCGGCCATGACCATCACCCAGCGCATCGCCAAGGGCGACCTCAGCACCCGCATCCAGGCGGAATCCCGCGATGAAGTCGGTCAGCTGATGACCTCGCTGCAGCAGATGCAGGAAGCACTGCGCCATCTGGTGGGCGTGGTCCGCTCCAGCAGCGACTCGGTGGCCACCGGCGCCGGCCAGATTGCCGTCGGTAACGGCGATCTCTCCCAGCGCACCGAGCGTCAGGCTTCGAGTCTGCAGCAGACCGCCGCATCAATGGAACAGCTCTCCGGCACGGTGAGCCACAGCGCCGACACTGCGCAGGAGGCCACCAGCTTTGCCACCGCCGCCAATCGGGCTGCGGAAAAAGGCGCGGACGTCATGGGCCACGTCATCCACACCATGACCAATATCAATGAAGCCAGCCAGCGAATTGGCGACATTGTGAGTGTCATTGACGGGATCGCATTCCAGACCAACATCCTGGCCTTGAATGCCGCCGTGGAGGCCGCCCGAGCCGGGGAGGCCGGACGCGGTTTCGCGGTCGTGGCCAGTGAGGTCCGCAGTCTCGCGCAGCGCTCCGCCACCGCTGCGCGGGAAATCAAGCAGCTGATCATCAGCAATGTGGAAACGGTGGAAGCCGGTTCCCGACTGGTGGATAGCGCGGGCACTAGCATGCAGGAAATCCGCGACCAAGTGGCCCGCGTGGTGGGCCTGATCAGCGAACTGGGCCAGACCTCCCAGGCGCAGAGCCGGGACATTTTGCAGATCAACAGTTCGGTCGCCCAATTGGACGAAACGACCCAGCAGAATGCGGCATTGGTGGAACAGTCCGCCGCCGCAGCCGACAGCCTCAGCCATCAGGCCCGCCTGCTGGTCGACGCCGTCAGCGCATTCAAGCTGGAAGCGGAGGCGACATGACCGTTCGACGTCGGGAGGGATATGGCCAAGCAGAAGTCGCTGTTGCTGGTGGACGATGACGCCGGCACCTTGCGCGTGCTGAGCAGGATCCTGACCGGATACCCGGACCAGCGCCTGGCCACGTCCGGCGAGCAGGCCCTGGCGCTGGCGCGGTCGCGCTGTCCGGACCTGATGCTGATCGACATGGAGATGCCCGGCATGTCGGGCACGCAGCTCTGCTCGATGGTGAAGAACGATTCCGCGCTCGCCCATGTGCCGGTGCTCTTTGTCACCAGTGATGACCGGGAAGCCACCCGCCTGGAAGCGCTGCAGCTGGGCGCGGCGGACTTCGTGCGCAAGCCCATCGTGGCCGAGCAGCTGCAGGCGCGGGTCGCTGCCGTGCTGCGGACCGTGGCCGAAGTGGAGCGGGCCAAGACGGAAGCCACCCAGGCCGCCCTGCATGAGCCGGAGGTGCTGCGCGCCGGTCCGTCCCGGCTGCTGGTGGTGGGCAGTGATCCGCTGGAAGTCTCCGGACTGCATGAGACGCTCGAAGGCATCGGTGAAGTCCGCACCGCCGATGCGCGGGACCTGGTGATGATCATGGTGCTGGTGCGCACCTGGCGGCCGGATCTGGTGCTGGTGGACACCGCTTCCGAAGGCCGGGAGGAACCCGGTTTTGATCTGTGCCGGCTGTTCAAGGCGGCGCCCACCCTCAGCCATGTGCCCATCGTCTTTGTCAGCCGTCAGGCGGAGGGTTTTGATGAGACGCGGGCACTGGCGCTGGGTGCGGCAGACATCCTGGCCCGGCCGTTTTCCGGCACGGTGCTCAAGGCCCGGGTGCGCAACCTGCTGGAGCTCAAGCGTCGCACCGACATCGAGCTGGCGATGGCAGCCTCCCAGGGGCAGCGCCTGCAGGCCGATCGCCTCGCCGCAGTGGTGGAAGGTGCCTCGGATGCCATCATCACCATCAATGCCAGCGGCGATATTGCGCTGATGAACGCTGCCGCCGGCCGCCTGCTGGCGATGGACCCGCTCGGCTCCACCGGTCGGCCGGCCGCGGATGTGCTGGGGGCCCGCCTCCCGGGCCTCGACCTGACCCAGCCGACCTCCGGCCACCGGGTGCTGTTGTCCCGTTGTGACGGCACGGAGGTGCCCGCTGAAGTCTCGATCTCCACCGTCGGCGACGGGAGCCTGCGCCTGACCACCCTGATGTGCCGCGACCTGACCGACCGGGAGCGGCTCGCCGCCGAGTCCAGTGCGCGGGCCGCCGCGGAAGCGGCCAACAAGACCAAGGCGCTGATGATCTCCTACGTCGCCCACGAGATCGGCAATCCGCTGAACTGCATCCTCGGCTTTGCCCAGCTGCTGGCGGGCGACCGGGTCGCCCCGCTCAACGCCACGCAGGCGCAGCGGGTCGCGATGATCGAGGCCGGCTGCACGCAGCTCTCCGCGCTGATGAACGATCTGAGCGCACTGGGCCATTTCGAGCTGGGGCAGCTGTCGGTACAGCGCGGGCCCATCCAGGTCCTGGCGGTGCTGGACAGTGCGCTGCACACCACGTCGGGTCTGGCCGAGCAGATGGGTGTGACGCTGGTCCAGTCCTGCCGCATTCCGGCCGACCAGCAGGCCCTGGGTGATGGCAACCGGCTGCGGCAGTGCCTGGTCAATCTGCTCAGCAACGGCATCAAGTACAACAAGCGCGGCGGCCAGGTGTCGGTGGCGCTGCAGGTGCAGGATCATCGGCTGGAGATTTCCATCTCCGACACCGGCATCGGCATGCGTCCCGAGCAGATCGAGCATCTCTATGAGCCCTTCAATCGGCTCGGCCTGCAGGGCAGCCGCCTGCCGGGCACCGGGCTGGGACTGGTGGTGACCCGCCAGCTGATCGATGCCATGGGCGGCCACATGACGGTGACCAGCCGCCCGGGGGAAGGCAGCTGCTTTACGCTGACACTCTTGCTGGCCGAGGACCTGCTGACCCACTGACACCATGCGCAAGGTCCCCCAGAGCCGCTGGAATTCCTTCGCCAGCCGAGATGCCCTGATCGGCCTGCTGATCGGCTTCCTGCTGGCCGTCGCGGCCGTGATCTGGCAAATGCAGCAGAACCAGGACATCATCGCCACCCGCAGCCGGGCGCTGGCCCAGGAGGTGGCGGACCAGGTGCAGGACCGCATGCGCAGTTATGAATACGGGCTGCGGGGCGCACGCGGGGCGATCGCTGCGGCGGGTGTGGACCGGGTGACGCGGGAGGACTTCCGGCGGTACGCCCTGACCCGAGACATCGCGAAGGAGTTTCCGGGGGCCCGCGGCTTCGGCTTCATCCGCCGGGTGGCGCGCGATCAGCTCGCGGACTTCAGCGTCCGGGCCCGGCACGACGGGGCACCCGCCTTTGCGGTGCATACGCTGGGACCCAACGACGGCGAAGCGTTTGTCATCCAGTACATCGAGCCCCAGGAGTACAACGCCGCGGCCGTTGGACTGGACACCGCCTCCGATCACAGCCGCCGTGAGGCGGCGGTGCGCTCGATGTCGGAAGCGCGGGCCATTCTCACCCGTCCCCTCACCCTGGTGCAGGCGCAGGGCAAGCAGCGCCAGTCCTTCCTGCTGATGCTGCCCATCTACAACACACCCGTGCCGCCGCAGACGGAAATCGGCCGCCAGAGCGCCACAATCGGCTGGGCCTACGCACCGCTCAGTGTGGACGATGTCCTGAACAACCTCGACAGCCGTCCGGAGTTCTATGACCTCACGCTGCGGGATGTGGATGCGCTGGTCGATCAGGCCCACGCCGCGCCGTTCTTCTCCACCGTGCTGGAGGGCACGCCACGGCGCAGCATCGGGCCCACCCGGCTGATCCTGGACATCTACGGCCGGCGCTGGGAAGCCGAGATCCAGCCGACCGACAGCTTCGTGCGGTCGCTGGGGCTGCGGTCTCCGGTGGAGGTGGCGGTGGAAGCCACGCTGGCCGCCCTGCTGCTCGCCAGCATCGCCTGGTTCTACGGACAGTCCAAGCAGCGCCAGCAGGAGCTGCGGGCGGAGCAGGCGCGCCGTGCCGCAATGGTGCAAGCCTCGTCCGACGCCTTGATCGGTGTGTCGCTGGATGGACGGGTGATGTCGTGGAATCCCGCCGCCAGCGCACTGTTCGGCTACAGCAGTCAGGAGGCGATCGGTCAGCCCCTGGACTTCCTGATCGTGCCCGACTCCCACAAGGAGGATGCGGCAGCGATCCACGACCGGCTGCGCATCGCCACCTCCGTGCCAACTTATGACACGGTCCGTCGGGACCGCACCGGGCGCGAGTTTGATGTCGCCATTTCGATGACGCCGCTGCCCAGCGATGACGGCGAAGTCCTCGGCATGCTCAAGACGGTCCGGGACATCAGCGAGACCAAACGGGCCGAGCGGCAATTGCAGCGGCTCACCCGCGAGCTGGAAGACAAGGTGAAGGAGCGCACCGCCAGTCTGGAAGCGGCCCAGCGGGATCTGCGCAACATTCTGGATGCCCTGCCCTCCATGGTGGGCTACTGGGACAAGCATCTGCGCAACCGCTTTGCCAACCGTGCCTACCGCACCTGGTTCGGCCTCGACGAAAGCCAGATGGCCGGCCGCACCATGCAGGAGCTGCTCGGCACCGACCTCATCACCCGCAACCGCGCCCACATCGAAGGCGCGCTGCGCGGGGAGCCGCAGACCTTCGAGCGCAGCATTCCGCGGCCCGATGGCCAGGGCGCGCGCCATTCGCTCGCCCATTACCTGCCGGACGTGGTGAACGGCAAGGTACAAGGCTTCTACGTGCTGGTGCATGACGTCACCGAACTGCGCGAGAGCCGCATGGCCGCGGCGGACAGCCATGCCCGCCTGGCGCTGGCCACCAGCGCGGCCGGCATTGGCGTCTGGGAATACGACCTGATCGACGGATCGGCCGCCTGGGACGAGCGCATGTATGCGCTCTACCATCTGGACCCGCGCAGCGGCCCGCAGGCCGATCAGTTCTGGCGGGAGCTGATTCATCCGGACGACCGGGGGCAGGTGGATGCCAATCTGCAGGACTGCCTGCACGGGCGCCGTAACTTCAACATGGAGTTCCGCATCCGCTGGCCCAATGGCGAGATCCGGCACATCCGCGCGGTGGCGCGTGTGGAGCCGAATCCGAACGGGCCGTCCCGCCGCATGATCGGCGTGAACTGGGACGTCACCGACCAGAAGCGGGCTGAGCTGGAACTGGTGGAAGCCTCGTCACTGCTGCGCACGGTGCTGGAGTCGGCCTCCGAGGTCTCGATCATCGCGACCGACCGCGACTTCGTCATTCGTGTCTTCAACTCCGGCGCGGAGAAGATGCTGGGTTATCAGGCCGCCGAAGTCATCGGCCATGCCACGCCCGGGCTCATCCATGTGCCCGCCGAAATCAAGGCGCGGGCGAAGACGCTGGGTGAGTCGCTCGGTCGCCGCATTGCGGGGGAGCAGTACTTTCGCGAGCCCGCAGCCCACGGTCAGACGATGACCTGGACCTATCGTCGCAAGGATGGGTCGTCGCTGCCGGTTTCCCTGGTCATCACCGCGATGAAGGACCGCCAGGGGCAGCTCCTGGGCTATCTCGGCATTGCGCACGACATCAGCGCCCAGCAGCGGCATGAACGGATGCTGATGGAAGCCAAGGCGTCCGCCGAGCAGGCCAACCGCGCCAAGAGCCAGTTCCTGGCCAACATGAGCCACGAGATCCGCACGCCGATGAATGCGGTGATCGGGCTGGGTTTCCTGCTGGAGCAGACCCGGCTCAACGGCCAGCAGTCCGAGCTGCTCACCAAGATGATCCGGGCCAGCCAGCATCTGCTGGGCATCATCAATGACGTGCTGGACCTCTCCAAGATCGAAGCGGGCGAGCTGGGCATCTCGACCCAGCCGTTCGCCCCGGCGGAACTGGTGGACTATCTCGTCGACGTGATGAAGGTGCAGGCCCAGCAGAAGGGCGTGAGCCTGACGCAGCAGGTGCCACAGGCGCTGCCGCCGCTGGTGATGGGGGATTCCCTGCGGGTCAACCAGATCCTCACCAATCTCCTGGGCAACGCCATCAAGTTCACCGACGCCGGCCAGGTGCGGCTCAGCATCGAGCGGCTGCCGGCAGACGAAGGCCAGGTGCGACTGCGCTTCGAGGTGGAGGACACCGGCATCGGCATCGCACCGGAGGCCGCCGAGCAGTTGTTCCAGCCCTTTGCGCAGGGGGACAGCTCCATCACGCGGCGCTTCGGCGGCACCGGGCTGGGCCTGTCCATCGTGAAGCAGCTGGCGGAGCTGATGGGCGGCCAGGTGGGATTTTCCAGCCGGCCGGGCCTTGGCAGCCGCTTCTGGGTCGAACTGCCCTTCCCGCTGGCGGACCCGCAAAGGGTCGCCCCACCGGCACTGCACACCAGCACGGCGCGGGATGCGCTGGCGGGCGTGACGGTGCTGGTGGTGGACGACAGCGAGATCAACCTGGAAGTGGCGAAACGGATTCTGGAATCCTGTGGCGCAGGCGTGGCGCTGGCCACCGATGGCCGCGATGCGGTGGACTATCTGCGGGAGCATGCCGCCCATTGCGACCTGGTGCTGATGGACATCCACATGCCGGTGATGGATGGCATGACCGCCACCCGCATCATCCGCCAGGATCTGGGCCTGGCCGAGCTGCCCATCGTGGCCCTGACCGCAGGCGCGCTGGCCAGTCAGCGCCAGGAGGCCCGCTTTGCGGGCATGAACGATTTCATTGTCAAACCGTTCCAGCCGGCCGAGGTGATCGACTGCATCACGCGGCTGGTGAAGCGGGTGCGCACGGCCCGGCCGGCCCCGTCCGCCGGCGAGGCTGCCGAGCAGTCGGATCCGTTGGGAGATTGGCCGGAGATCGAGGGCATCAACTCGGCGGATGTCCGACAGCGGCTGGACGGCGACCACACGCTGTTCCTGGCCTTGCTGGGCATGCTGTTGAAGGACCATCCGGTACTGCCCCTGCCGGGCGCTGACGGCGAGGACATGCCCGCCCTGGCCGCCCGCCTGCACAAGCTGCGGGGCAGTGCCGGCAACGTAGGGGCCAGTGCGGTGGCGGCCACGGCCACACTCGCGGAGACTGCGTGCCGGCACGGTGATCTGCAGACCGCCACCGGCCACGTGATCCGGCTGAATGAGCAATTGGCAGCGCTGGCAACGGCGGCAGCGCCTTCGCTTCGCGCCTCCCTGGGCACGGGTCGTTCCGACCCGGGTGGTGCGGATGGTGCAGGCGGTGCGGGTGGCGCGGCTGGGGCGGCTGGGGCGATCGACGGGCCGCCTCCCGCTCTTGCGGCGCTGGTGCAACTGCTGGCGGACCAGCAGGCGGAGGGCCTGCACACCTTCGACACCCTGGCCGACAGTCTTCGGGCCACACTCGGCGACGAGCGCTTCGCCCACCTCCGGTCGCTGGTGGACGATCTGCGGCTGGCGCAGGCGGCTGAGCTGTTGGCCGGATGGCTGCAGCCCCCCGCGGGCGCTCCGGCTGCGATGAAGACACCCGTCCAGGACCTTCCCTGAATGCCCGGTCTTGCGTCTGATCCGAACCCGCTGCAGCCCATCGCCACACCATCGCCGTTCGTCGCGCGCCACGCGCCACCGCGGCGCCTGCCGGGAACAATGCGCCGCTTCAATCGACGCTCCCGGGAGGAATCATGAAAAAAGGTCTGATGGCCGCCGTTCTGGTGATGAGTGCGGCGTTGCCGGCACTCGCCGCCGAAGCTGGCCAGGCACAGGGACAGGCGGAGAAGGCGGATGCCATCGCCAAGGCTTCCGGCTTTGTGCTCAAGCCCGCCGACGAGCGCTGGGTCCGCGCCCTGCCCCTGGACGCCAACGCCGCCACCCAGGCCTTCATGGACCGCATTCCCGCCGATGTGATGCGCAAGTCCGACGCCTATTACGAAGGCGGCTACTGGTTGCAGTTGTGGCATCTGCTGCTGGGCCTGGCCATCGCCGCCGTCTGGATGAGCGGCCGACGTGCCGCGCGGGTGCGGGACTGGGCCGCACGGGTGGGTCGGGGCCCCATCCGCCGGGACTTCCTGTTCTCTGCCGCCTATGTCGGCATCGGCTCGCTGGTCAGCCTGCCGCTGTCCGCCTATGAAGACTTCTTCCGCGAGCACGCCTACGGCATGTCCACCCAGACCGCGTCTGCCTGGTTGATGGAATGGCTGCTGGCCAACGTCATCAGTGGTCTGATTGCCGCAGTGGCGCTGGTGGTGCTATATGCGCTGATCCGGCGCGCCCGCCAGTATTGGTGGGCCTGGGGCGCCGCCGGCACCATCGCCCTGCTGACGGTGATGATCGCCATCGCGCCGGTGGTCTTCGAGCCGATGTTCAACACCTACAAGCCAGTGGAGGACGGGCCGCTCAAGCAATCGCTGCTGACGATGGCCCGCGCCACCGGCGTGCCAGCCAGCGACGTGCTGGTGTTTGATGCCTCGCGCCAGACCACCCGCATCAGCGCCAATGTGACCGGCCTTTTCGGTACGGCGGCCATCCGCCTGAACGACAACCTGCTGCGCCGCACCAGTGAGGCGGAAGTGCGGGCGGTGACCGGGCATGAGATGGGCCACTACGTGCTCAATCACATCCCGAAGATGCTGATGATGATGACGCTGGTGGTGCTGGTGGCATTCCTCTTTGCCAAGTGGGCGCTGGACGGGCTGATCCGCCGCACTGCCGGAACCTCCGGCGTGCAGGACGTGACCGACATCGCCAGCATGCCGCTGCTGATGGCGGTGTTCTCAGTGTTCTTTGCGCTCAGCACGCCGATCACCAACACGATGATCCGGGCGCAGGAGGCGGAGGCGGACCAGTTCTCCCTGAGCCTGGCGCAGGAGCCGATCGGCTTCGCCAACGCCCAGTTGCGGCTGGTGGAATATCGCAAGGCAGACCCGGGTGCGCTGGAAGAGTTCTGGTTCTACAGCCATCCCAGCACCCGGTCACGGATCCACGCCGCGATGCAGTGGCGGGAAGCCATGGCCAGCCGGCCGCTCCCGGGCACGCCCTGAGGCTTCGGGCCTGCGGGCTTCTGGGCGGCGCATTGGATGGCGCTGTCCCGTGAAGGAATGGCGAGGCGACTGGGGGATGGCCCGGGACAGCGGCTGGATCGCAGACCTACACTTGGACACATACGCAGCCCGGAGACACCGTCATGGAAGCGGACATCCCGCCGCCCGTGGTCCTGTTTGTCGACGATGAGCCGTCCATCCTGAGCGCCTTGCGGCGGCTGGTGCGGCCCGCCGGATATCGATGCCTGCTGGCCTCCAGCGGCGCGGAAGGGCTGGCACTGCTGGCCACCGAGCCGGTGGATGTGGTGGTCTCCGACATGCGCATGCCGGAGATGGATGGCGCGGCCTTCCTGGAGAAGGTGCATGCCTCGCATCCGGAGGTCGGGCGCATTCTGCTCACCGGTTATGCGGACATCCAGACCACCGTGGCGGCCGTCAACCTCGGCCAGATCCAGCGCTACATCGCCAAACCCTGGGACGACCGCGAGCTGCTGGCGGCGCTGGAAGATTCAATTTCCCGGCGCCGGCTGGCACTGCAGAACCAGGCGCTGCTCGACCTGACGGCGCGGCAGAACGCCGAACTGGCCGCATTGAACCAGGACCTCTCCCAGCGAGTGAAAGCCCGCACGCAGGAACTGGAGCAGGTCAATGCAATGCTCGAGCGGTCCTTCAGCCAGGTCAAGGACAACTTCCTCCTCTCCATCCAGGTCTTCTCCGGCCTGATGGAACTGCGCGAGGGCGGACTGGTCGGCTATTCGCGCTTCGTGGCCGATCTGGCCCGCCGCACCGCACGACATCTGGGGCTGCTCCAGCGGGAGCAGGATGACCTGCATATCGCCGGCCTGCTGCATGAAATCGGCAAGATCGGCCTGCCCGATGCGCTGCTCCACAAGCCGGTGTCGCTGATGAATGCGGAAGAGACCGCGCGTTATCGCCGCCACACCCTCAATGGCGAAGCGGCCCTGCTGCCGCTGGCCGAGTTGCAGCATGTCGCCAGGCTGGTGCGGTCTCAGCATGAACGCATTGATGGCCACGGCTTCCCGGACGGACTGGCGGGCGATGCGGTGCCGCTGGATGCGCAGGTGCTCAGTGCCGTCAGTGACTTCTGCTCCGCCGTGAGTGGCCGCCTGGCCGAGAAGCGCTACACGCCCCAGCAGGCGGAGCAGCTGATCCGGGGCGGCGCCGGGACGCGCTATGTGCATGACGTGGTCGAGGCCCTGCAGAAGGCCCTGGCCGAAGCACCGACCCAGGCGGAGCACGAGCGGGAGCTCGGTGCCCATGAGATCCAGCCGGGCATGGTGCTGTCCCGCGACCTGCTCACCCCCAAGGGCACACTGCTGCTGGCGGCGGGACACGTCTTCGATGCGCGGATGGTCAAGCAGATCAAGGAGTTTGCCAATCGGGAGGGCGTGCGTCTCACGTTCTCCATCCGGAACGATGAGCCGCCGGGCCCGCGAGGCCCTGCGGTGCATCCGCCCACCGCCGCACCCCAGGCGGCCTGACGCAGGAGCCCTGCATGCAAGAACGCATTCTGATCGTGGACGATGAACCCGGCATCCTCCACGCCTTGCATCGCCTCATCCGTCACGGGCTGACCACGCCCGGCGGTGAGCGCTACCTCGTGGACGAATGCAGCAACGGCGCCGAAGCGCTGGAGCAGGCCCGCCGCCATGTGTATGCCCTGGCCATCTCCGACTACCGCATGCCGGAGATGAACGGAGTGGATTTCCTGACCGGTCTCAAAGCCTTGCAGCCCGACTGCCAGCGCATGATCGTCTCCGGTTATGCCGACATGGACGCCCTGGTGCGCGGGCTCAATGATGCCGGCATCGTCCGCTTCATCGGCAAGCCCTGGGTGGACCTGGACCTGATGTGCGCGGTGCGCCAGGTGCTGCAGATGCGTGAGCTCGTGCTGGAGAACCAGCGCCTGGCTGATGTGGTGCGGGTGCAGCACGGCAGGCTCAGCGCGCAGGAAGCGGAGCTGCGACGGCTGGAGTTGCTGGAGCCCGGCATCACGCAGGTGCAATGGGCGGACGACGGCTCCTTCATTCTGGAAGACCCCGGTGAAGTGCGCCTATGAACGCGCTGATGCTTGCCGCGGCCTCCGTCTGGCCTTCCACCCTGCCCGGCGCGCTGTATGCGGCCTGGGAGGCGGTGATGGCGCCGGTGCTGGTGCACGACAGCACCCGGGTGGTCTATGCCAACGGGGCCGCGCTGCGCCTGCTGGGTTACGACGACCGCAGCCTGGCCGCCATGCCGTTTGACGGCTGGGCGACGCCCGACCATCAACAGCCGCTGCGCGACTATGCCCGCACCGCCATGGCGCAGACGGGGCTGGCCCCGGCGATCGAAGTGGAGGCGCTGACCGCCAGCGGCGCGGTGCGGGTGCTGGAGCTGACCGCCCGCGCCTTCCTGCATGAGGACCAGCCGTTCAACGTGCTGACCATGCAGGACCTGAGCGACATCCGTTATGTGCAGACCAGCCTGCTGAATGTGGGACGGGTGCTGCATCAGATCATCGAGAACAGCCCGGTGGCGAGCTTCGTGCTGGATGCGGAGCACCGCGTCACTCACTGGAATGCCGCCTGCGCCAAGCTGACGGGGCGCGACAGCATGGACATGCTGGGCGGTGATGAAGCCTGGACCGCGTTCTACCCGGAGCGGCGCCCGCTGCTGTCCGACATGATCATCCACGGCGCGTCGCCCGAGGACTACGAAAAGGCCTACGACGGTGCCTGCCGCCGCTCACCCATCGTGGACAACGCCTATGAAGTGGAGGCGTTCTTTCCGACCATGCACGAGGGCGGCCGATGGCTCTTCTTCACCGCCGCCCCGCTGCTGGACGCCCAGGGCAAGGTGGTGGGGGCGATCGAGACGCTGCAGGATGTGACGCAGCGTCGCCGGTCCGATGAAGAGCTGCGCCGCCATCGCGACCAGCTGGAAGACCTGGTGGCCGAGCGCACCGCCGAGCTGCTGCTGACCCACCATGAGCTGGAGGCGTTTCTGGAGAATGCCTCGGTCGGCATCATCACCACCCAAGGCAGCCGCATCCTGCGCGGCAACCGCAAGTTTGCGGACATGTTCGAGCTCGATGACGAGCCGCCGGCAGGCCAGCGCACCCGCCGCTTCTTCCCCAGCGATGAATCGCTGAAGTCGCTGACGGAAGTGGCGGCGCCGATTCTGAGACGCGGTGAATCGCTGCGCCACGAAATGGAGCTGGTGTCGGTAAAGGGCAAGCGGCTGTGGGTGCAGCTGATCGCTTATGTGGCCAATCCGCAATCGAGCCACACGCAGACCTGGTGGCTGCTGCAGGACCGCACCGAAGAGCGGCGCGTCCAGATGGCGCTGGAAGAAAACTTCGATCGCATCAAGTCCACCAACACCCGGCTGGAAGAAGCCCAGAACCAGCTGCTGCAGGCGGAGAAGATGGCGTCCATCGGCCAGTTGGCTGCCGGCGTGGCCCATGAGATCAACAATCCCATTGGCTTTGTCAGCTCCAACCTGCACACGCTGCGCAGTTATGTGGAGCCGGTGTTCGCGCTGCTGGATGAGCTGCGCCATCTGCCGCCGCACAGCCTGCCGGACCCGGCCCTGCGGGACCTGCAGGATCTGGACAAGCGCATCGACCTGGACTTCGTCAAGGAAGACCTGCCCCAGCTGCTCGACGAAAGCGAAGACGGCCTCGTGCGGGTGAAAAAGATCGTGCAGGATCTGAAGGACTTTTCCCGCGTGGACCACGCGGAGTGGCAGGACGCCAATCTGAATGCCGGTCTCGATTCAACCCTCAATGTCGTGATGAACGAGGTCAAGTACAAGGCCGAGGTGAAACGCGACTATGGTGACCTGCCGCCGGTGCGCTGCATTGCGGCGCAGCTGAATCAGGTGTTCATGAACCTGATCGTGAACGCGGCCCACGCCATTGCGCAGCGCGGCGAGATCCGCCTTCGCACCGCGGTGGAAGGCGATTGGGTGCGGATTGAAGTGGAAGACAACGGCACCGGCATGCCGGAGGATGTGCGCCGACGCATCTTCGAACCGTTCTTCACCACCAAGCCGGTAGGCCAAGGCACCGGGCTGGGGTTGTCCCTGTCGTATTCGATCATCCAGAAGCATGCGGGACGGATCGAAGTGGACAGCACACCGGGCGTCGGGACGACGTTCCGGGTCTGGATTCCTGTGAAGCCACCAGAAGAAGGTGGCTTGGCGGCCGCGCGCAGCGGCGTTTCATTGGTGACAAATTGATCCTGCATTGACTGCAGTGACGCGCTTCACGGCGCCCATTTACCCGACCTCACCCTTACGGATCAATCAGTTATCTCAAAGGCCGCGCCACGCGCTGCTTTTGCACTTTCGAAATGGTCATTGACCGAAAGTTGTGAAAGCCAAATCGCAATGATAGAAACCACCCCGCCTGTGGCCACGAATTGATTTCGACCGCATGGCGATTGGTATTTCGTCGTACGCGCGCCATACGTCACTGAATGACTGACAGGCCGTTTCGGTTTCGATTCATTGGAAACCGAAAGATTCAACCCCGGACTTTTGCCGCTTTTGGAGGATTCCCCGATGACCACAACCACCCGACGTGTCTGGAAGCTGTGCGCTTCCCTCACCCTGCTCGCCGCCGGCATGGGCGCCATGAACGCACAGGCTCAGACCTGGTGGAAGCCCACCGCCAGCACCACCTGGCAGTGGCAGCTCAAAGGCAAGATCAACACCAGCTACAACGTGGACGTCTATGACGTCGACCTGTTCGACACCAGCATCACCCAGATCAATGCGCTGAAGGCGCAGGGCCGCAAGGTGGTGTGTTACTTCTCCGCCGGCAGCTATGAGAACTGGCGTGCCGACAAGAATTCATTCCAGTCCACCGACTACGGCAAGCCGCTGGATCCGGAGTGGGAAGGCGAATGGTGGCTGGACATCCGCTCCACCAACGTGCGCAACATCATGCTGAGCCGGCTGGATACCGCCCGATCCAAGGGCTGCGACGGCGTCGAGCCCGACAATGTGGACGGCTACAGCAACGCCACCGGCTTCCCGCTCACCGCTGCGCATCAGCTGGATTACAACAAGTTCCTGGCCAATGCCGCTCACAGCCGGGGTCTGGCGATTGCGCTGAAGAATGATGTGGATCAGCTCAGCGCCCTGGAGCCGTATTTCGACATGGCACTGAATGAGCAGTGCAATGAATACAGCGAGTGCGGCGGCTATTCGGTGTTCACCAGCAAGGGCAAGCCCGTCTTCAATGCGGAATACGCGTCCAAGTACCGTACCAACAAAAAGCAGGCCCGCGACAAGCTCTGCAGCAGCATGAATGCCGCGGGCATCAAGACGCTGGTGCTGGCGCTGGAGCTGGACGACACCTACCGCTACGCCTGCTTCGCTCCGACCGCGCGCAAGTAAGGTCCAAGGTCTCGCCCGGGCTTTCCCTGGGCGAGACCTTTTTGGGCGTCGAGACGTCTCAGGTCTTCAGCAGTCCGAAGGCCGCCGGCACATGGAAATTGGGCTTTTCGGTGCCGGTCGGATTCCAGGCGGAATACATCCGGCTGCCCGCCGGCCCTTCAATGCGGAAGAAGTTGAGCCGCCAGCCCTCCAGCGAACCCTCCCCGCTCACCGATCGCCATGGCACCGCCAGCTCAGCGGTCCACAGGCGCTGTTCCGCCTGCACCGACGCCCGCGCACGGGACTGATGCATCACCCGTTGGCGACGGGTCTCGCCAATCTCGATCTCCTGCATCAGCCCACTGGGCGCCACCTGCAGCTCACGATAGCGGGAGGTGCCGGCATCCTGCGGTGACTGCAGGAACACTTCCACCACATCACGCTCCCACAGCGGGTAGATGTCCGTCGCGGACAGCGCCCGCTCATGCGTGGCCAGTTGCTGATAGCGGCTGATGAAGCGCAGGTACAGCTGGCGGTCGTCATGCAGCACCTGCACCCGGGTGGACTGCGGGCCCGTCAGCGACTGCCCTCGCCAGTCGTGGGCAAAGAAGCTGGCCGGTGCATCGCTCCAGGCGGAGGCCACCGGAAATCCATCCTTGTCCAGCCAGCGCGCCGGCACCCGGGCCGATCGCACCACCGGGCGCGATTCCGGCGTCAGCAGCGTGGCCTCGATCAGCAGGTGCTCCTCGAAGCGTAGCGTCAGCGTGGGCCGGGCGCCCTGCACCGTGCCCAGGTCCTTCTGGTTCACATAGTCCCGCACGCGCCAGGTCCCGGGTCCGAGCCCGCGCAGCGTGACCGGTCCGTCCCAGCGCGGGGCATAGAACGCGTAATGCAGAACGCCGTTCTTTTCGACCACATGGGTCTCGGGCCTGTCGAAGGCGATGTCGTAGAGCTCGCCGCGATAGGTGCCGTCGGACAGGCCCTTGGCATTGTGCGCATCGATGTAGCGACGCCAATGGGCCTCGCGCTCCGGCGTCAGCAGGAAGGAGTCCTTCGGCTTGGGGTCGACCGGCCAGGTGAACTTGGTGGACACCACAGCGCCCACCCCCACCGACGAAGCAAAGTCCTGCCCGCCGGTGGACAGCTCCACATGGTCGCCCGCATAGGCGGACCAGCGGCCCATCTGCGCCTTCAGGGCCTTGCCCTTGTGACGCACCTGCCAGCTGGACAGCGGATCGCTGGCCGGTGCCTGGTCGATGAAGGGCATGTTGTGGAAGGCGTAGCTGGTGCCGCAGGGGCAGACCTCCACCACCGCTTCCGGATTCACCGCATGGGCCGCCTCGAACATCGTCCGGTAGAAAGCGGCCATCTGCTCGACCGCGTCTTCCGGACGCGCATGCTGGTGCTTGGGGTTGTAGCAGGGCGCGACGCCATTGAGATGCTGGCCGTCGATCTTCAGTCCATCAAAGCCCCAGTCGCCGATGATCTTGCGGAAGATCGCGGCGATGCGGGCCTGGGTCTGCGGATGCGCGGGGCAAAGGTAGAAGCTGTTCCACCAGGACACCAGTTGCGGCGCGCCGTCCTTGTCCAGCAGCAGCAGGTCGGCATGCTCATGCAGTTCGTCGCTGCCCGGGGCCACGGCCAGCGGCGCAATCCACAGCCGCGCCTTCATGCCGCGGGCGTGGATGTCATTCACCAGCGCCTTGATGTCGGCTTCGCCGCCCGGGAACTTCGCCAGGTCCAGCGTCCAGTCGCCGGTGGCACGTTGCCAGCCGTCGTCCAGCACCGCCCACTTGAGGCCCAGCTCCTGCACCTTGGGCAGGGTGGCACGGACATAGTCCAGCGAGAAATCGCGTTCATAGCCCCAGGCGCACCACACCGACTCATGTGCACTGCGCGGCGGCTCCGGCGCGGCGAAGCCCTGAGCCAGCATCAGCTGCCGGTAGCGGTCCAGCGGCACAAAGCAGTCGCCGTCGTGCAGGTGCAGGAAGGCGGTCGGGGTCCGGAGCTCGGCGTCCGGGGCCAGCGTCGTCGGTTCGTCGCAGCGCAGCGCCAGGTCCACCTGATCGCCGACGGCGCGGACCGGCAGGGAGACGAGCCGAGGCACGCGGTCCAGATGGCCGATGGCCACGCCCCCATCGCGCCGCCATACATCGACCACCGGCGTGCCGCCGCCATAGTCCGAGGCATTCATGCCCATGAAGTTGCGCTGATCGAAGCCGCGGCGGACCGGCTGCATCCAGTCACGGCGGTCCTGGTGTGTGGCTCCGGAATAGCTCCACCAGCCGCCGCCGTGACGAGGCGACGCCAGCAGCCGGTGCGCGCCCACCGTCCAGCCCTGCAGGGCCAGCGCCGCAGGGCCGGTGTTCTTGAAGACCGTGTCGAGCAGCACCACGCCGGGGTGACGGTCCAGCAGCGTCGCCGTCACCGACTTCTCGATACCCGCGGCTGAACGCCCCTGGACGACCAATTGCTGACCCGGGCCCCACGGGGTGTTCACTTCGCCAGGCGTCGCGGCGGTCAGGGTGAAACGATCCACCGCCTTTCCGCCCTCCAGCAGCAGGCCCTCCCCCGCATCAAAGCCGGTGAGTGGCAGCGGACGCGGACCGCCCAGACGCACGAGGCGAGAACGCATCTGCTCGTCCCACTGGATGGAGATGCGGTCATCCTGAAGACGGACATGGCCACGGCCCAGGGCCTGCGGCGTGGCGGACCGACTGGCCGGCATCGAAGGACTTGAGGGGCTGCCAGCAGCCCGGGCCCAGGAAGGCGCGGTGGCCACCACCGGGGCGGCGCTCAGCCACTGCAGGAAGGCACGACGGGCGGTCATGGCCTGGCTCCCCAGCCACCGGCATAGATGCGCTCGGCATTGCGGTGGTAGAGCTTGTCCACCACCTCCCGAGGCAAGGCCAGGCCCTGCACCGGTGCGTCCAGGTCGGCCACCTTGAATCGATCTGCCGTATTGAAGTAGCGCCAGTGCATGCGCCAGAACGGCACCATCTCCTTGAGCAGGGCGGCGCCGGACTGGTCCGGCGCCTGCGCCAGGTCGGTGCCATACATCAGACGGTCCTGATACTTCACGATGAAGCGGCGCACCTTCTCACGGTCCTTTTGGCTCTGCGCCTGCAGCTGCCCGATGCGCGCGGCGAGATCCACATTCGCCTGCGGGAACCGGTCCAGGAAGTCGGCCAGTTCATCGACATTGCGCTCCAGGGACGCCATGTGCATGCCGATGAAACGCAGCTCCGGATGCGCCGCCAGCATGCGGTCACGTGCGGCCATCTGAGCCTCCCAGCTCGGCATCTCCGGATGCAGGGCCATGTGATATTGCGGATGGGCCTTGAAGTACTCACGGTCATTGTTGACCGTCATCTGGTCCAGCGGCAGCCAGCAGTTGTGCGGCTCGCCTTGATGGCCGAGCATTGCAATGCCCCGTCGCGCAAAGTCATCCAACAACGGACTGAAGCGGGCGTCGTCGATCATCACCAGCTCCCCCTGCGAATTGCGCAGGCTCATGCCGATGTTCTTCCACACCTTCACGCCCACTGCGCCCTGCGCCAGACCGGCATCTACCCGCGCACGGGTCTCCTCCAGCCAGCCGGGCTGGTCCGAGCGGTCGCTGGAGAAACTCACCGCCCAGGCGATGGTGGCGGGAAACGCCTGTTTCAGAGACAGCGCCACCCGCTGCTGATCGTCCAGCGGCGGAAAGTCCGGATAGTCGACATTGATGGTGAGCAGCTTGAAATTCAAGCGTCGCGCCGACTGCACAAAGGCGGGGTCGGCATTGTGCAGGTGCACGTGGGCATCGATCTTTGGCACACGCTCGAAGTCGGCCATCGTGTAGGGGCCGGCCGCAGCCCTGGAGGGCGCTGGCTTCGGTGCCGGACCCGCCGCCACCGCCAGCAGGGACAGGCCCAGGGTGACGCTCACGACGAGCGCTGACAGAGTGAATGATCGCAAGGTCATTGTGCTGGGGCTTTCCGCAAGGTCAGAACTTCAGGCTGGCGCCGACGGTGAACGAACGTCCCCAGCGGTTGTAGCCCTGGGGCAGCACGATGTTGCCATCGCCCAGCGTGTAGGACTGTTTGGCATCGGTGAGGTTGCGCCCTTCAATCGAAATGCGCAGCCATTGATTGACCTCATAGGCCGCCTGCGCGGTGAGCCAGGTGATGGCCTTGGCCCGTTCATTGAATCCCGGGCCGAGCACATTGATCGCACTGACGAATTCGTCGGTGTGGTCGGCCGTGGCGCTCAGGCTCCACGGCCCCTTCTCATACAGCAGGCCCAGGGACGACGTCGCCGGCGCAATGCCTTCCAGCGGACGCTCTTCCCCGCCCACCCAGCTGCGGGAGTTGTTGCGGGTGTATTGGGCGCGGACGCCAAAGCCGTTGTCGAACAGATGCTGGAAGCCGATCTCCATGCCGCGCACCCGGGCCTTGTCGCCATTGATCGGCTTGAGCACATTGAAGAGATGCCCCGGCACGCCGATGTCCACGCCGGTCTGCCAGCTGGTGGTGATCTGGTTTTTGATGTTCTTTTGGAACACCGCGAAGGTCAGGGCCGAATTGCGGGCGTAGTACCACTCCAGCGAGGCGTCGTACTGGCGGGCGCTGTAGGGCTTGATCTGCGCATTGCCGCCATAGACCTGGGTGAAGTCCCCCCAGGCCACGCTGGCTGTCGTGCTGGTGGGCGCCAGCTGTTCCACGGAAGGACGGGCCATGGTCTTGGCCGCGCCCAGCCGCATCTGCAGCTTGTCGTCAAAGTGCCAGACGAAGTTGGCCGATGGCAGGCCGTAGGTGTAGCTGCCGGTTTCGACCAGCGGCGTCGGCGCCGCATAGGTGGCCGTGTAATTGAACGGGCCGTTCTCCACTAGATCCACGATCTTGGCGTCCCAGGCCGTGGAGGACGTGCGGGTATGCACCAGCCGCACGCCGACATCCGCATTCCAGCGGTCGCCGGAAAGGTCCGCCTGCACGAACGCGCTGGTGGTGGTCTCCTTCACCCGATAGCTCTGCAGCGGGTTCCAGACCGGGGCCGCCTGGCTGAAGTCGTAGGTCGTGCCGTCCGGCCGTGGCTTGCCGTTGTAGGCCTGTAGCGCCGCCAGATAGTTCGGCACATCAAAGCCCAGGAAGTTGCGTGGGAAGTTGCCGCTGACCCCGTTCATGAAATTGGGCAGGTGCAGGTTCTGGTCCAGCACATTGCCGCCCAGGTTGCCGACGTTGATCGCGTTGTCCCCGGAGTAGTAGTTCTCGCCGCCATTGATGGCGTTGTCCACCAGGTCGCGGCTTTTCTTGCGGCGGGTGCTGCTGATGCCGAATTGGATGCTGTCGATGTTGAACCGGTCCAGTGACCAGGTGCCGTTCAGGCTGATGCCGTTGATGCGGTCATCGATGTTGTCGCCCGAGAGGCCCAGGTAATGGGTGTTGAAATCGTTCGCTCCGAACTGTCCGGCGGCCAGCCCTTGGGCCAAGTCCCGCCCGTCGGCCAGCGTCGTTGTGATGCTGGGCACCTGCGAGCCGGTCAGCTGCACCGTCGTCACATTGGGCTGGTTCATGCGCAGGACGGTGTAGGTGTCCTGTCCGCCGGAATGACGCTTGGCCGTCGAGGTGTAGACGTCGCCATTGAACTTGAGGTCGGCAGTGGCCTTCCATTCGGCATTGGCGCCGTAGAGGGCAGTGTCCACGACGCGATGGGTGGTGAGGTTCAGCAGCTCGGGATTCAGGCGCAGCTCGGGATCGCTGTTGTCCATGGTGAAGCCGGTCACCACGCCGTTGCTCACCTGCATGTTGGACCAGCGGCCGGGCGAGAACAGCGTGTAGAACGACTGTTGATATCCGACCTGCGGTGAATCCAGCCGGGTCCGCATGCCGTCCACCACCAGCTTGAAGTTGTCGGCGGGCCGCCATTCGACCTTGCCGGACAGCGCCAGCCGCTTCTTCTGCTCCATCACCGAGCCCACCCGGAACTGTCCAGGGCCGATCAGGCCTTCTTCATCCGGGTCCAGCACGCCATTGCCATTGGGATCGATATTGCCGCCCCAGGCATTGCCGGTCCAGTTGGCAGCAGGGTCGCTGATGGGATTGCGGGTCCATCCGCCGTCGTTGCCGGCGGTGTCGGTGCGTACTTTGCGGTCCGCATAGACCAGGCCCACCAACACGCCCAGCTGTGAGCCGAAGGTGTTGCTGTAGGTGCCTGACAGCTTGCCGCCATTGAGGCGGCTCATCGTGTTGCGGTCTGCTTCCAGGCGCAGCAGGCCATGCTGCCCGGGCTGGTCGAAGGGACTCGCCGAACGCAGGTTGACCACCCCGCCGATGGCGCCTTCCATGACGGCCGCCTGAGCCGACTTCACCACATCGGCGCCGTTGATGATGTCGGACGGCAGCACGTCGAAAGCGAAATCACGGCCTTCACCGTCGGTGGCCAGGATGCGGTTGTTGAAGGTGGTGAGGGTGTATTCCGGACCGAGCCCCCGCACGCTCACCTTCTGGCCTTCGCCGCCCGCGGTGCGGGAAATCGACACCCCGGTGATGTGGCTGAGGGAATCGGCCACGTTGTCGTCGGGGAAGCGGCCGAGTTCCGTGGCGCTGATGCTGTCCTGCACCAGGGCGGCATTGCGCTTGAGGTTGAGGGATCGCTGCAGGCTGGCGCGGGTGCCGCTGATTTCCACGCGGTCCAGCGTCTGGCTGGCGTCCTTGCTGTCCTGGGTCTGCGTCCCGGCTTTGCTGGCAGTGGCCTCTGGCGCCGAGGCTGAAGGCGATGGTGCGGGCGCCGCCTGCTGGGCCCAGGCCGGAGACAGGGCGGACAAGGAGGCCACCAGACCCAGCACGGCCAGGGCCACGGAGGTCAACGGCGACTGCGCCAGGGGGACCGAAGGCGCGGGGAGCGTTCGAGCAGACATCAGAGATTCCTTGATGGGGGAGGAGCTGACGAAAGTCTACGAGTCCTTTCGAATCATTTCGCACATGGTTTTTACGGACATTTTTTGTTTCGTTACAAGACAGTTCGAAAGAGCCAACAATCCCCCTCGGCCGCCCAGCGTGTCGGGGTTTTCCCGGTTTATTGAGCCATAAAGCCTGGCTTGCCTTCTCCTCCGTTGTTTTTCCTTTTGAGCTGGCATATTCTTTCGTTCGAAAGCTTCAGATCGAAACACCGATCGCCTTCTTCCTCCCTTCGAAAGAGCCACCATGCAACGTCACTGGCTGACCTACGCGCTGGTCACCACCCTGTTCTGGGGCGCCTGGGGCGCCTTGACCGGCCTGTCCTCCGAGCGCGGTTTCCCGGACACGCTGGTGTATGCCGTCTGGGCGCTGACCATGATTCCGCCGGCGCTGATCGTGCTGGCCCGCGCCGGGTGGCGGCTGCAGCGGGACCGCCGCGCCGTGGTGCAAGGGCTGGCTGTCGGCCTGCTCGGCGCTGGCGGGCAGATGCTGCTGTTCCGCGCGGTCGAATCCGGACCGGCGTATCTGATCTTTCCGATCGTGTCGCTCTCCCCGGCGGTGACGATCGCCCTCTCCTTCGGCTTGCTGGGCGAACGCACCGGGCGGTTGGGCGTGGCCGGCATCGTGCTGGCGCTGTGCGCGCTGCCGCTGTTTGACTTCCAGTTCGGACAGTCCGGCCAACCGCTGGGCCTGTGGTTCGTCCTGGCCCTGGTGGTGATGCTGGCGTGGGGCTTGCAGGCCTACTTCCTCAAGACCGCCAACAACGCGGCGAGCGCGGAAAGCATCTTCTTCTACATGATGGTCAGCGCCCTGCTGTGCGTGCCGGTGGCGCTGTGGATGACCGACTTCAGCCGCCCGATTCCCTGGGGCTGGAACGGCCCGGGGCTCGCCGCGCTGATTCAGGTGCTCAACGCTGTTGGCGCGCTGACGCTGGTCTATGCCTTCCGCCTGGGCAAGGCCCTGGTGGTGGCGCCGATGGTCAATGCCGGCGCACCGCTGCTGACCGCCCTGCTCTCCATGGCGCTGAGCGGCGCCACACCGTCGGGTCCGAAGCTCGTAGGTGTCGCACTGGCCCTGCTGGCCGCACTGCTGCTCGCGCTGCAACCCGAAGGCGGCAGCCCTGCCGCCGACGACTCCAACGTCCGCAAGGAGCCCGCGTGAAATTCATGCTCGACCTGGTGCGTCGCCACAAGGCCACGCCCACCGACGGTCCCGCTGTCGGCATTCCGTCCATCTGCTCCGCCCATCCGGTGGCCATTGCAGCCGCTGTTGCCGAATGCGCCGCCCTGGGCCGCCCGGCCCTGATCGAGGCCACCTCCAATCAGGTCAATCAGGAGGGCGGCTATACCGGCATGAAGCCCGCCGATTTCCGTCGCTTCGTGCTGGCCATTGCCGCTGAGCACGGGCTGCCCGAGGACCAGCTGATTCTCGGCGGCGACCACCTGGGACCGAATGCCTGGCGCAGTCAGCCGGCTGCGGTGGCGATGGCCAAGGCGGAGGTGATGGTGGCGGACTATGTGACCGCCGGCTTCCGCAAGATCCATCTGGATTGCTCGATGTCCTGCGCCGACGATCCGGTGCCGCTGCCGGAGCCGGAGATTGCCGCCCGCGCGGTGCGTCTGTGCCTGGCCGCCGAGCGGGCCTGGCGCGAGGCGCCGGTGCCCGGTGAGCCGCCGGTCTACGTCATCGGCACTGAAGTGCCGGTGCCGGGCGGTGCGCATGAAGACCTGGACGAGCTCGCGGTGACCTCACCGCAGGCGGCCGCAGCGACGCTGTCGCTGCACGAAGCCGCCTTCGCAGCGGCCGGCCTCGAAGCGGCCTGGTCCCGTGTCATCGCGATGGTGGTGCAGCCCGGCGTGGAGTTCGATCATCACAAGGTGATCGATTACCGGGCCGACAAGGCACGCGCCCTCAGCGCCTTCATCGAGACCCAGCCCGGACTGGTCTTTGAAGCCCATTCCACCGATTACCAGACGCCGTCCCGACTGGCCCAACTGGCGCGGGACCACTTCGCGGTGTTGAAGGTCGGCCCCGGCGCCACCTTCGCCCTGCGCGAGACGCTCTGGGCGCTGGCGGCCATCGAGCACGACTGGCTGGGCCAGGCCAGGAGCGAAGGCGAAGGACTGATCGACACGGTGCTGACGGTGATGCGCGCCGAGCCGGCCTACTGGCAGCCCTACTACCAGGACCCCGCCCGCCTGCAGGTCGACCTGGCCTACAGCCTCAGCGATCGCATCCGCTACTACTGGGCGCATCCGGTGGTGCAGCGGGCCTGCCATCGCCTGCTGCATCGCCTGGAAGCCACCCCGCCGCCGCTCACCCTGCTGAGCCAGTACCTGCCGCGCCAGTACGAGGCCGTGCGTGAAGGCCGCCTGGGCCTGCGCCCGGCCGAGCTGCTGCGCGACGGCACGGCTCAGTCCCTGCGCCCCTATCTCCACGCCTGCGCCGCCTGAGCGCCCGGCCTTGCCCTCATCACCATGACCCTGCTTCATTTGAACCCCTCCGACCTGGAACGCCGCGGCGCTCCCCACACCGCCCGCGAGATCGCGCAGCAGCCAGCCGTCTGGCAGACCGTGCAGGCGCTGGTGGCCTCGCGCCGCGCCGAGCTGGACACCTTCCTCACGCCGCTGCTGCAGGCGCCGGCGGCGCGCATCGTGCTGACCGGCGCCGGCAGCTCCGCATTCATCGGACAGTGCCTGGCGCCGGCCCTGGTGCAGGCGCTGGCCGACCGGCCTGGCGTGCGGGTGGAGGCCATTGCCACCACCGACATCGTCTCCAACCCGTCGCAGTGCCTGACGCCGGGCGTGCCTACGCTGCTGGTCTCCTTCGCCCGGTCGGGCAACAGCCCGGAGAGCCTTGCAGCCGTGGCGCTGGCCGATCAGGTGGTGGGTGGCGACTGCCGGCATCTGGCCGTGACCTGCGCGGCGCAGGGCCAACTGGCGACCGAGTTGTCCTCGCGCCTGGATGCGCTGGTGCTGCAACTGCCCGATGAAACCCATGACCGCGCCTTTGCGATGACGTCGAGCTTTACCGGCATGCTGCTGGCGGCCGCGTGGGCCTTCCAGCTGCCGCTGCCCGAGGCGGAGGTGCTGGGTCGCGCTGCGCAGCACTTGCTGGACACGGAAGCGGTCCGGCTGCAGCGCCTGTCCGACAGCGGCTTCGAGCGCATCGTCGTGCTGGGCAGCAACAGCCTGCAAGGGTTGGCGCGCGAGGCGGCCCTGAAGATTCTGGAACTGACCGATGGCCGGGTGGTCGCGCTGGCGGATTCCCCGCTCGGCTTCCGGCACGGCCCCAAGACCATTCTGAACGACCGCACCCTGGTGCTGATGCTGGTGTCCGCCGACCCTTACACCGCCCGCTACGACCTGGACCTGCTGCGCGAATTGCGCCGCGAGCAGCGGGGCCGGGTCATCACCCTGGGTGCACGCGCGCCGGACGACGCCGCCGCCTCCCCGGATGACGACGTGTCGCTGGCCTTGCCCGTGGACACGCCGGATCTGGGGCTGGCGCCGGTGGCTCTGGTGTTTGCGCAATGCCTGGCGCTGCTGGCCTCGCTACGGCTGGGCATCACCCCCGACAATCCCAGCGCCTCAGGCACCGTCACCCGGGTGGTGAGCGGTGTGACCATCCACCCTTTTGATCGACCCCAGTCATGAGTGATCGCGATACGGCCTCGGCCGGCCTGTATCTGGGCATCGACGGCGGCGGCACCAAAACCGGCTTCCTGCTGATGTCCGCGGACGGGGATGTGGTGGCGCGGCACACCGGACCGACCAGCTATTACCTGGAGATCGGCTTCGATGCCCTGCGCGGATTGCTGCGGGACGGTGTGACGTCAGTGCTCAGCGCCGCGGGCGTTCGGGCCGATCAGGTCCGCTCCGCCTTCGCGGGTCTGCCGGCCCATGGCGAGGACAGCGCCCTGCTGCCGGCGTTTGATGCCTTGCTGTCGGACCTGCTGCCGGTCAGTCGCGTTGGCAATGACATGGTCTGCAGCTGGGCCGGCTCACTGGCCGGTGGTGACGGCATCAGCCTGGTGGCGGGCACCGGCTCGATTGCCTACGGCGAATGGCGCGGCCACCGTGCCCGGTGCGGGGGCTGGGGCGAGGTCTTTGGGGACGAAGGCTCGGCGTACTGGCTGGCGCGGGAAGGCCTGGCCCTGTTCTCCCGGATGGTGGACGGCCGGACGGACCCGGGGCCGCTGCTGGGGCTGGTGCGGCGTCATTTCGATCTGAAGCATGACCTGGACCTGTGCGCAGCGGTCAATGGCGAAGCGGCGCGCAGCACGCTGGCGCAGCTGGCGCGGCTGGTGACGCAGGCGGCAGACGCTGGCGACGCGCAGGCCCTGGACCTGTTCCAACGCGCTGGCCGCGAGCTGGCGGCGCTGGCGCTGGGCACGGCGAAACACTTGCAGGTGCCGGCCCATGAGGGCATTTCGGTCTCCTACACCGGCGGCGTGTTTGGGGCCGGGGAGCGGATCCTGGCGCCCCTGCGTGCGGCATTGAACGAGGCGCTGCCTGGCGCGGCGCTGCGTACGCCGGCATTCGGGCCGGATGTCGGGGCCGCCATGTATGCGGCGCGGCTGGTAGGTCAGCGTCTGGTGCCGAAGCCGGTCGCCGCCTCGATATGATCCGAACGTTCTGCGCACCGATATTTCCACAATGCCTGCCTCCATCGTTCCCGACAAGCCCGAGTCCGCGCTGCTCATTGATGAGCGCCGCCGCCTGATCCAGGAGCAGGTGCAGGCGCAAGGCCGCGTGACGGTGGAAGAGCTGGCGGAGCGATTCGGCATTTCGGTGGTGACCATCCGCAGCGACCTGAACGCACTGGCGGCCAGCGGCGTGCTGCTGCGCACCCATGGGGGCGCGCTGGCGCAGCGGGACACGGAGGAAGTGCCCATCAGCGTGAAGCAGAAGCTTCGGCATGAGCAAAAGGTGCGCATTGCCAAGGAAGCCGCCAAGCTGATTCGGGATGGGGAAACCATCCTGCTGGACTCTGGCTCCACGACGGAAGAGATTGCCAAGCAGATCCGCGGCATGCGGCTGACGTCGCTGAATGTGATCACCAATGCATTGAACATTGCGGTGCAGCTGGCGACGGTGCCGAATGTGAATGTGATCATGCCGGGCGGGTTGCTCCGGCAGAATTCCTATTCACTCTCCGGTCCGCAGGCGGTGACGGCTTTGCAGAGCCTGTATGCCGATCGGTTGTTCCTGGGTGTGGACAGCCTGGATCCGGACATCGGGCTGATGACGCCGCATCTGCTGGAGGCGCAGCTCAATGCGCAGATGATGAAGATCGCCCGCCAGGTGGTGGCGGTGGCCGATGCGTCCAAGCTGATGAAGCGCAATCTGTCGGTGATTGCGCCGGTGGAACAGCTGGATCTGCTCATCACCGACAGTGAGGCGGATGCGGCGATTGTGGGAGAGCTACGGCGGCGGGGCGTGGAGGTGTTGATCGCGTGAGCGATCGACAGGCCGACATGTCGGCGTGGTCGCCAATGCTCGTGACGCAGTCAAACTCTCGCGAGGTCATCCGCACCCGATGGCGTCAAAGCCGCACGGGCTGAGTAGTCAGCGGCAAACCAACCCACCTTGACAAGTCATTTAGGCCTCTAAAAAAGGTCACTTCCTGATCGTCCTGAACGGATCAAGTTTGCGGGAATCGCCACTCAAAGGCTGCCAGGTTTGCAGCTTGGCTCCCTCCACTTGGTTAGTCACAAGACAACCGTTCAGAACGAAAGGACGATTTCATGGCTCTGTACAAGCACGGTCATCATTTGACGCAATCCCATCACGAGGCGTTCGACACCCCACTCACGCCTGGGACGCTTGCCGCCTACCCGGGCGTGTATCGATGCATCGTCTGCGGTGACGAGATCGGCATTGCGAAGGGGCATGCGCTGCCGCCCCAGAACCATCACCAGCATGCGGTCTCACAAGGGCCGATCCGGTGGCAACTGACGGTGTGTGCGGTTCAGCGTTGATGACAGGCGCCCTGCGGGTTCGGGCCCGCGGGGCTCGGTTACGGGCGCTCGTCTGCGCTCATTTGCATTAGGGATGGCCATCCCGGGCGGCCGGCCTAGCATGGCACTCTGAAGCACCTGATTGCGTGCCAACAGGGAGAAGCCATGAAACGAGCACTGCTCACCGCGCTGCTGGGCGCGATGTCGGTCCTGTCCATTGGATCTGCGCATGCGGCGGCGGTCGTCAATGGGGATTTTGAGGGTGGCAGCCTGACCGGCTGGTATGCAACGGGCGCCTTTGCCGGGGGCTCCTCCACCGCGATTGCGAATGCCGGCAACGGCTATCCGGCGCTGGCGGGCAGCCAATCCGCGTTGATCATTGCCCTGTCCCTGGCGATGCTGAATGAGAACCGCACGTGCGCTGACGATATCTGGAACGTCCAGTGTCCTCAGCCCGTGCCCTTCAGCCCCTCGGGCGCGGGCGCACCGACCTTCTTCTCACAGAACGTGGCGGGCCGTTTCTATCGCGGCGGTTTCATTGCACAGGACGTGACGGTGGCGGCGGGCGACACGCTGGACTGGGTGTCCGCGCTGTTTGGGGAGGTGTCGCGAGGATCGCCGGGGAGCACCGGCAATGTCGACAACGCATTTTTCGTGGCGTCGAACGGCAGCACGGAGGCGGTCGTCGATCTCAGATCCAATCTGTCGTCCTACACCTTCGGGCAGGGCGGGCTGTGGTCGATCTACTTCGGTGTGCAGCAGACTGAAGATCCGACGATCTGGAGCGGGCTGGAGGTGGATTCGATCGTCTTCCGTGCGACAGAAGTGCCGGAACCCAAGACGCTGGTGCTGGCGCTGGCGGCAGGGGGTGGGCTGTTTTGGCAGCGGCGTCGGTTGCGTTTGGGGGACTGATCGGACAGTACCCGCGCGGCATCCGCTGGCGTCAGGCGTAGGTGTCCAGAAGGCCGCCCCGTGGGTCCAGTCGGTTCGCGGCCTTGGTGGTGGTCTTGTCGGCCTGCTCCGTCGAGGAGGCTGACGGGGCCGAGCTTGCCGACGCGCTTGGCTGAACGACGGGCGCCACCTTCCCCGCTGATTTCGCTTGTGCCGCTTCCGCCGCCTGCTTCTGCACTTCGGCAATCTGCTGCATCACCATTTGCATCTGCGCCTGCAAGAGCTTCTGGCGCTTTTCCTTGTCCGACGCCTTCATCGTCGTGTCGCTACCCAACTCCTTGGCCTGCTTCTGCAAGGCTTTGAGCTGCGACTGGAGGCGCGCAATCTGCGCGTCGGTGCCGGTGGCGGAAACGGCCGCGGCGCTGCTGGCGGATGCGTTGTTGGTGGGAAGGGCGACCTGCATCGCGAGCTTTCGGGCTGGGGGTTGGAGGTGAGGTGATCAGTCAGTTATCGGCAGGTTCGGGTGTGGCTTGAGTGTGCAGGGAATGCGTCGCGCAGGGACTCACTGGTGAAGGGGCCCGACCGGGCGAGTGAATCGGTAAAACGAAGGGGCAGGGCGTGGCCCATAACGTCTGTCGCACCAGATTCCATCGGCCGACCGACCGTAGAGAATTCCGGCGTTCAAATACTCCCGGTCCAACTTCGCCGATGCTGTAAACAGCGACCACTGAGAGCTTCTGATCATTCAACCACATGCCGACTCTTTGTTTGCCTTCGATGGCCTCGTCCGGCAAGCGCCGATTTCTTGCCGCGCTCATTTCGCTGTTCGTCACAACGGGCGCCAGCGCCTCGATAGACGCCCCCATCTCCCTGCGGGAGCTCTACCGCATCTCAAGCGTTGTAGCGGTGGTGGAGGTGGTCGAAGGGAGGGAAGTCAGCGCCGGGGACAACACCTGTGGCGCTCGCTACAGAGCTCGTGTGATCAAAGCGATCAAGCACTCAATGGCCGGGCAGCTACTGGACTTCGGGTTCAAGGCAGATCTGAAGCCGGGGGCCAGCTACCTCGTGCTGCTGGAGCAGTACCAGGATGCCCAGCTGGAGCGCTTCCCCGGTTTTCAGGAACGATGCAGATCCGTGTTGCCCGCGCTTGCGCTGGCAGCTCTTGGCCGCGGTGTCATGGAGGTCACGGCTCCCGTTGAGTACTGGGACCGTCCCGACATGTGGACGGTTCGACGCGAGCGTCTGATTCTTCACCCCATTGGGACCAGGAGCAGGCGGGTCGATGGAGAGCGGCAACTGGTCCTTTCGGATCTGGTGACGCGGATGGCCGAGGGTGACTCTGACAACCGCTGAAGGCTGGGTGCGGCCGCGTCACCTGTTGACAAGAAGCGCGCCGGGCCGGCAAACTTCGCCCACGGCGCCCGCCATGCCTCCACGCGAGCAGAAACAGGCACTTCTCTTCGTCATGTCATTGCCGACCCCTGGTCCGAAGGACGTCGGGACTCAAACGCGTGGGCCTATCCGACGTGCTTCGCACACCATGGAGAGTCGCCACATGACCATCAAGAAGTTCGCTTTCGAAGTCCAATCCAGCCTGAGCAAGGCCCACGGCATCGAGCTCAAGCGCTCGCACGTTCACGAAGTTCTCGCCGCGCTGTTCGGCTTCGCGAGCTACACCGCATTGACCACCCAGCGAGTGCTCGCGCAGCACGACGACCCAGGGACAGCGATCCCGCTCGATGTTGCCGGTGCGGCTGCCCGCGCGTTGGACTTGGGCTACACCCCGCCCATGCCGCCAATCATCGCGACGGTTACCGCTGGTGCGGCAGTGGCCGAACGCCTGTGCGTCGTGACCATCGCAGACGTGCTGGCCACCCTCGGCATTGAGAGCAGCAGCGATGAACCGGATGCGCCCGCCGACGACGCGTCTGGCGAGTACGACTCCGAGGCTGACGACGAATGGGAGCCAAGGGACGAGGAGCGCTTGCCTTGGATCGACCTGGACTCCGACATCCTCCGTGAGAGCCTGCTTCGCTTGGCAGGCGCGCAAAGTGCCTCGGCGCACCTGGCGCTGGCTCAGCTCGATGAGGAGTTCTTGGAAGACGACTTTGCGAGCGTCAATGATGGGGTCTACTGGTTCGAACAGCAGCAAGCCGGTCGTCTCCTGACAGGCGTCGAACTTGAGTGGGCTCAGACCTATCGACGCAAGCAGGAAGCACTCCTCTCACGAGAAGACCACCTCGGGCGTGCGGCAGCCCTGGGAAATGTCGAAGCTGCGCTACGGCAGGCCGAGAAGGAGCCTAGCGACGAGGCTTTCGAGCTGGCGGGCCGCTTGGCAGGCGCTCGACACGCAGCTCGGCTTGGGCGTCTCGCGATGTCTTGCGGTCGAGAGGACGATGCACTGAAGTGGTTCCGCGTTGCGGCGCAGCAGGGCGACACGAACGCCATGAAGACGCTGGCATCCGAGCTCGAAACTGATCTGAAGGATGCATGGACTTGGGCTTACTTGGCCGAGCTTCTGGGCACGAACGTTATGGCTTATCACGCCGTCGGTGATGATGGTCTACCCGCTGATGCCGACGAGGCGGGGCCAATCTACGCGGTGGGAGGGTTCGAATTGGACGGTCTGTCCAAAGCCGACGACGAGGCGGCCACGCTTCGCGCCCGCGAGCTCTTCAGCGCGATCGCCGATCGAGGGGTAGTGCGCTGACTTACACGAAGTTCCCAAAGAAGTGCCGAGCGACGGCGGAGAAAGGAGCGTCCGCCGCTTCGGCCTTTTCCCTAGCGACATAGGCAGGCAGGAGCGCGGTTCGATGGTCGGCCGTGCTTCGCCGACCACGGGGGCCAAGGTCAGGGCACGTGTGCCGTCGCACTGCGCAAGAACGACGAGGCGCCCGTCCGCAAGGCGCGCGAGTGCCGACAGCGGAATGCGGCCAAGCCGGTCCTCGGAAGACCGCACGTGACGCGCCTTGAGCCCGACGTGCTTGGCCGCCAGCAGCAGCTGTTCGTTACTAAATGGCGACGACGGCGTGAGGCCCAATTCATGGAGTACGGTGTCGACGTCCACCGAGACCCATCAGCTCCAATTCGGTAAGGCATTCACCGTGACGCAAGAGCAACTAGACCAGGTGCGTCCTCACACACGTTGTGAATCAACCCGGTTTCCGCGGAGGCTGTTTGGTTTAAGTCAGGCCATTACGGCGGAGTTCTGACTGGCGAGTTGCCGATAGTAGTTTGCGTCGGCCTCAGCGGGCGGGATGTGGCCGATGGGCGCAAGCAGGCGATGGTGGTTAAACCAGGAGACCCACTCGAGCGTCGCGAACTCCACAGACTC
>NZ_JACHXO010000013.1 GCF_014192155.1 Roseateles terrae
GCCGGCACGCTGGCGCAGGGGTGGGATGGGCAGAAGCTTGCGCAGCAAGCCAAGGTGAATGCCCAGATCGTGGCGGAGTTCGGGGCGCAGGCGGCTAATGAAGTTGCCAGAAACCTGGATGAGAAAGCGAAGGAGTTACGCGCGGCGGGTAAGGTTGAGGAAGCAAAAAAGTACGAGGAAGGCGGGGAATACCGCGTCGCCGCACACGCGGTCGTCGGCGCCATGACAGGGGGAGTCGCCGGCGCGCTGGGAGGTGCCGCTAGCGCATCAGTTGCCGACAAGTTGAATGACTTGCAGCGAGTTCTGACGAAGTCGCTGACAGACGCAGGATTAGGTCCGGACAAAGATGGAAACAACGACTGGGCAAGTGGCCTAGCGAGGCTAGCCAGCGGCGCCCTAGCCACGGGTGTGGGCTTCGCTGCGGGCGGAAGCTTCGACGCCGCTGCCGCTGGCCTGAATCAGGACTTCAATAACCGCCAACTGCACACCAATGAACGCCAGCTGATTGCGGACTTGGCTGAAAAAAGGGCCAAGGAGTTTTGCGGTACCAATGCGACGTGTGACGCTGCTGTCTACGGCGCGTATCTGGCGGATGCCATGCAGCGTCTAGCCGAGGCGGCAGTCGACTCCGACAAGGCGAAAGAGACTGCAACATATTTCGCAGAACTCAAAGCGATTGCGGCCAAGAACCCTAGCAGTGTGGCCGCGCTAGGCGGCCTGGATGCCTACGACGCCATGCTTACAGAGGCAAGACGTCTTCTCTCACCTTATGTCGGAAAAGTGATAACCGTGCGGGGAATAGCGGCTACCGCCGACGGCAGTGTCCAAACGTATTTCAAAGCAACCGACGCGCAGAAAAACGACCACACGGCTAACGCTTTCTTAGGCCAGTTACCAACTTCGTCAGTCGTACCTGGGATGAACCTTCGAGACGAGATGAGGGTGGAAGGTCTGACCGCGCAGCTTGGATCAGCGCTGCCTGATACAACCTTGGAGGAAATATTCCTTGGTGGTGCAATTGAAAAGCGTCTTGGGAAGTTGGTTGGTGAATGGTGGAAAACGCTACCTGGCAAGGGCGGCTTGACAGGTGTGATTGACTCCGACGTCTCGGTAATTGCCAAGCAGATTGGCGACCTTGAGTTGCCAAGTTCGTCCTTCAGTAAACCTTCTAGCAGTTCAGGCAAATGCTCCTTCCGAGGAGATATGCTTGTCCAAACAAGCAACGGGTTCTCACGAATCGATGATATTAAGCTTGGCGACTGGGTACTTTCCCGCGATGAACGAACTAATGCGCTCGCAAATAAGCGCGTTCTGGCTCAGTATAGTAATCCCTATCGAGAAACAGTCTATTTGGGGATTATTAATTCGTCGGGTTCGACGCAAACCATCGTTACAAACCGGATCCACCCATTTTTCGTCAAATTGCCTATCGGGCGTAACGCTCCACCCTCATCAGAAGGTCATAACTACTTGGGGCCAATTCCCGGAGGAGCTTGGATAGATGCTCAAAATCTTACCGTCGGACTTGTTCTTATTGGGCCGGACGGTAAAGATCAACTTGTGGATTCCGTGCAAATCCGAACGGAGGAACTGCGCGCGTTCAATCTCACGGTCGAAGATTTTCATACCTATTTCATAAAGGCGCCAGATGGTGAGGAAGCGATCTGGGTCCATAATAACTGCTTCGATTACCTACCCGCTTCGGCGCAGCCTACGGGGAAGACGACCCCCGACGGAAGGAAGCTGTACACATTTAGAGATCAAGACGGATCGCAGATAACGGTCTATGAAGGGATAGACGGTCGATATTACGATTCAAAGAAGTTCCCTCCAGACGCAGCTTTGCCCCCAAACGTTAAGTCTTCCAACCTAGAAGAAGTCAAAAGAATACCTGAACTTGATGAATTCACTCGTGTTGTAAATGGAGGTGGTCTTTCTCCGTCGGAAAAGCTGGCATATAAGATGGCTGTTTTACGTGACGTCGCTGAATCCAACGGATGGACCGTTGATAGAGATTTAACACGAATGAACCGGCGAACGGTATACCAAGATCCGGGCGAGCCGGGGGTTTTTTGGTCACAAGACACGCAGCACGGAACTTTTGAAAAGCACGATAGGTTTGGCAACCACTTAGGTGAGTATGATATAAAGCTAAGCCCGACGAAGGATCCTCAGGGGCATAAGCTAAAGGTGAAATGATGAAGTGGATAAAACTCCTCGATTTTGAATCGGACAATTTTTTTCCCGGTACGGTAATTCGCGTTCCCACGATGCGGCATAGTAGTAACTGGTACTACGACTCCGTCATGGATTTTTTGGTTTTCGATGCTATTTCCTATGAAAATGGTTGTGGTTTAGGGTTGATCGTGCTTTCGGGGCCCAAAGCAGGGAAAATTAATACAATACTGCCTGGTTCTTCTGCTCCAAATGGTGCGCACGCAATCAGCAAGGATTGGCTTATCAATAATTGGAATGAATATTTTTATCCTGATGGAACTCCTGCGCAGGCGTGGGTTTCCGTCATCGAGTCAATAAATTCATTGCCTGACGGAACGGTATGGGAAATACCGGATGTGGGGGATGATGAGGTTTCGCTATAAAGCCTTGAGTAGGCCAATAGGGTACGGGGAATGCACCGGCGGCACCTGGGTTAAGTATGAACTCGACCGGTAGGGAAGTGGTCATCGTGGAGATGGGACATGCTCACAGGGCGCGCGCCATCGAGGATCGCGCCGATAGCCGCAACGGGCTTCGGTGGTGTGCAGGCTAGCGGTTAGACCCCGCGATCAGACACCCTTCAGTGACTGTTGCCAAGCGAGAGGGGCCCAGCCAGATGGGAATCGTCAGCCAGTTCACCGTGAGGCTCGCTTTAAGACTTCAAGTCAAGGATCACAAAGGAGCGGTGTGGGCATTGACGGTGAAGCACGAATACCGCGCTGAGGATCTGGACATGCAAGGAGGCCAGAACCTGAAACTCCGCTTCCGGATGTCGGCTAGCAGAAAGTTGCGGCCTAACTTCGGCGCCAACATGCGGTGGACGCGCAAGGCTTCGTGACGCTGAAGGCGAGGCAAGACCTGACGGCCACCGCTGCGGAGATCAAGAGCTCGGAAGGGGCGGTGACGCTGGCGGCCGGGCGGGATGTGCAGCTGCTGGCCGGTGAGGCCCG
>NZ_JACHXO010000014.1 GCF_014192155.1 Roseateles terrae
AGGGGTGACTGCGTACCTTTTGTATAATGGGTCAGCGACTTACATTCAGTGGCGAGGTTAACCGAATAGGGTAGCCGTAGAGAAATCGAGTCCGAATAGGGCGAATTAGTCGCTGGGTGTAGACCCGAAACCAAGTGATCTATCCATGGCCAGGATGAAGGTACCGTAACAGGTGCTGGAGGTCCGAACCGACTAGTGTTGCAAAACTAGCGGATGAGCTGTGGATAGGGGTGAAAGGCTAAACAAACTTGGAGATAGCTGGTTCTCTCCGAAAACTATTTAGGTAGTGCCTCAAGTATTACCTTCGGGGGTAGAGCACTGTTTAGGCTAGGGGGTCATGGCGACTTACCAAACCTATGCAAACTCCGAATACCGAAGAGTACAGCTTGGGAGACAGAGCACCGGGTGCTAACGTCCGGACTCAAGAGGGAAACAACCCAGACCGCCAGCTAAGGTCCCTAAAATTGGCTAAGTGGGAAACGAAGTGGGAAGGCTAAAACAGTCAGGATGTTGGCTTAGAAGCAGCCATCATTTAAAGAAAGCGTAATAGCTCACTGATCGAGTCGTCCTGCGCGGAAGATGTAACGGGGCTAAGCCAGTTACCGAAGCTGCGGATGCACAGTTTACTGTGCGTGGTAGGAGAGCGTTCTGTACGCCTGTGAAGGTGAGTCGTGAGGCTTGCTGGAGGTATCAGAAGTGCGAATGCTGACATGAGTAGCGTTAAAGGGGGTGAAAAGCCCCCTCGCCGTAAGCGCAAGGTTTCCTACGCAACGTTCATCGGCGTAGGGTGAGTCGGCCCCTAAGGCGAGGCAGAGATGCGTAGCTGATGGGAAACAGGTCAATATTCCTGTACCGATCTATAGTGCGATGTGGGGACGGAGAAGGTTAGCTCAGCCGGGTGTTGGATGTCCCGGTTCAAGCATGTAGGCGTGCCCTCTAGGCAAATCCGGAGGGCTTAGCTGAGGTGTGATAACGAGTCTGCTTGCAGACGAAGTGAGTGATACCCTGCTTCCAGGAAAAGCCACTAAGCTTCAGCTATAGACGACCGTACCGCAAACCGACACTGGTGCGCGTGATGAGTATTCTCAGGCGCTTGAGAGAACTCTGGAGAAGGAACTCGGCAAATTGACACCGTAACTTCGGAAGAAGGTGTGCCTTTAGTAGGTGAACCATTGACTTGGGGAGCCCAATGAGGCCGCAGAGAATCGGTGGCTGCGACTGTTTATTAAAAACACAGCACTCTGCAAAGACGAAAGTCGACGTATAGGGTGTGACGCCTGCCCGGTGCTGGAAGATTAAATGATGGGGTGCAAGCTCTTGACTGAAGTCCCAGTAAACGGCGGCCGTAACTATAACGGTCCTAAGGTAGCGAAATTCCTTGTCGGGTAAGTTCCGACCTGCACGAATGGCGTAACGATGGCCACACTGTCTCCTCCAGAGACTCAGCGAAGTTGAAATGTTTGTGATGATGCAATCTCCCCGCGGAAAGACGGAAAGACCCCATGAACCTTTACTGTAGCTTTACATTGGACTTTGAACAGATCTGTGTAGGATAGGTGGGAGGCTTTGAAACCTGGTCGCTAGATCAGGTGGAGCCAACGTTGAAATACCACCCTGGTGTGTTTGAGGTTCTAACCTTGGCCCGTAATCCGGGTTGGGGACAGTGTATGGTGGGCAGTTTGACTGGGGCGGTCTCCTCCCAAAGTGTAACGGAGGAGTTCGAAGGTACGCTAGGCACGGTCGGAAATCGTGCTAATAGTGCATAGGCATAAGCGTGCTTGACTGCGAGACTGACAAGTCGAGCAGGTACGAAAGTAGGACTAAGTGATCCGGTGGTTCTGTATGGAAGGGCCATCGCTCAACGGATAAAAGGTACTCTGGGGATAACAGGCTGATACCGCCCAAGAGTTCATATCGACGGCGGTGTTTGGCACCTCGATGTCGGCTCATCTCATCCTGGGGCTGTAGCCGGTCCCAAGGGTATGGCTGTTCGCCATTTAAAGAGGTACGTGAGCTGGGTTTAAAACGTCGTGAGACAGTTTGGTCCCTATCTTCCGTGGGCGCTGCAAGATTGAGAGAGCCTGCTCCTAGTACGAGAGGACCGGAGTGGACGCACCTCTGGTGTATCGGTTGTCACGCCAGTGGCATCGCCGAGTAGCTAAGTGCGGAAGAGATAACCGCTGAAAGCATCTAAGCGGGAAACTCGTCTCAAGATGAGTCTTGCCGGGGCCTTGAGCCCCCTGAAGGGTCGTTCGAGACCAGGACGTTGATAGGCTGGGTGTGGAAGCGCAGTAATGCGTTAAGCTAACCAGTACTAATTGCCCGTGAGGCTTGACCCTATAACTTTGACAATCAGGTCGAAGTGTTGTGGTCACGCAGATCGATCTCAAAATCGATCAACCGTTCTTCATGTCTGCTGCCAACGCAGCACGTCTGTGAACGCAATCAAATCAAAGCTGATTTCATTAAGACTCTACGAATTGGGCGAGCTGCCCTGTCCC
>NZ_JACHXO010000016.1 GCF_014192155.1 Roseateles terrae
TGAGCTAGCCCCCTGATTCACCGGACACGGTCTATCGCTTATCTTTGAGGATAGGAGTAAGACTGTGAATACGACTAGGAATACGCCCATCGAGGTGATCACGACGGACCAGCGTCGCAGAAGATGGTCTGTGGCCGAAAAGGCTGAGCTGGTGCGCCGCACGTACGAGGCCGGGTCCAGTGTCTCGCTGGTGGCGCGGCAGACAGGCGTCTCGGCCAGCCAGTTGTTCCAGTGGCGCAAGCTGGAGCGCCAGGGAGCCCTGACAGCTGTGTCGGCAGGAGAAGCCGTGGTGCCGGCATCCGAGTTGGCCGCAGCACGAGCCGAGATCGCGAAGCTGCAGCGCGTGCTGGGCAAGAAGACTCTGGAGAACGAGATCCTCAAGGAAGCCGTGGAGTACGCGGCTGAAAAAAAGTGGATTGCGCGGTCGCCCTTGTTGCCGACGGACGACGACCAGTGACGGTCGTGTGTGAGGCACTGGGTGTGGCGCGCTCGCATGTTCATGCGCTGCGTAGCCGTGCGCACTCGTGGCAGGACGGCCGTAAGGTCCGTCGGCCGAAAGAGGACGAGGCGTTGGTCAGCGAGATCAAGGCGCAGATCGCGGATCTTCCGAGTTATGGATACCGGCGGGCATGCGCGCTGGTGAATCGGCGCCGCAAGGTTGCGTCACTGCCTCGGGTGAACGCCAAGCGCGTGTACCGAGTGATGGCTGAACATGCCTTGCTGCTCCCCAAAGCACCGAAGCGAAGGGCATCGAGCCGTTGCCACGATGGCACCGTGGCAGTCACGACATCGAACACCCGTTGGTGCTCCGACGGCTTCGAGATTAAGTGCGACTCAGGTGAAACGGTGACAGCCACCTTCGCCAAGGACTGCTGCGACCGGGAGATCATGGCGTGGCGCGCCTGGCCGGGCAAAGGGCTGCCGGGCGAGCCGGTGAGGGAAATGTTGATTGAGGCGGTGGAGCGGCGGTTCGGATCGGTTGAGAGCCTGCCGTCGCAGAGGCTGGAGTTCCTGACAGACAACGGCGGCGCCTACATCGCAGCAGACACCCGACGGATTGCAAGGTCACTGGGGCTGGAGCCGATCAACACGCCGGTGTGTAGCCCTCAGAGTAACGGCATGGCCGAGAGCTTCGTCAACACCTTCCGGCGGGATTACCTGAGCCGCATGGACCTGGCGGACGCTCAAACGGTGATGGCGCAGTTGCCCGCAGCGTTCGAGCACTTCAACGAGGTGCACCCGCACTCGAGTCTGCGAATGAGGTCGCCTCGAGAGTTCAGACAGGAATTGAAAAACCAACAGCGCCTGGGAGGTCAGGCGCTCAATTGCGAATAGCCCGTGTCCGGTTGTGCGGGGGCAAGATCA
>NZ_JACHXO010000017.1 GCF_014192155.1 Roseateles terrae
TGAAATTCGCACTCCCGCCCGCGCCATACCCAAAGGTTGCGCTGCCGCCTGCGCTCGTGCTCTTGCTGTCGAACTTCGCGGTGTCCTGCAGGCTTTCAATCTTCAGGCTGCCGCCTACGTCCGCGGTCACCTTGGGGGCCGTAACCACCGCCCCTTGCAATGCCGTATCGCCACCCGATTGCAGAGTCACCGAGCTGCCGCCGTTGACCTTCGTCGTGGTGTAACTGGTGTCGATGCCGTCGGAGTTGCCTTTGGACACGCTCCCACTGACCGTCACACCAAAGCGGTTCTCCGCCCCCAGCGAGAAGCCGACGCCCACTGACGCACTGCTGCTCGAGTCCTTGCTGTGCTGCTCACTGGTGTTTCGCGCCGCGATCAGGTTGATCGCGTTGTCCGCCTTGAGCAGCACGTCCTGACCGGTCAAGGTGCTGCCGCGAACGGTCACGTTGGAATCCTTGTCCGCGCCCGTGGCGACCAAGCTGAGTGCTCCGCCAGCCAACAGACTGCTTCCCACCGCCTGGTCCGCCTCGTTGTGCTGACTGCTCTTGCTCTGACTGCTCCCCAGCGAGATGCTCACGCGCACGCTTTGCTTCTGGTCGGCCGCCTTCATTGCGTCGAACTTCTTGATCTCCTCCAGCGCTTGATTGGCCTTGGAGATCGCGGTGGCAGCCGCCAACGCCTTCATCCGGTCGTCTTCTGTCTGCGTGACATGCTCACCGGCCTTGATGGCGCCAAGCGCAGTGTCCACGCCCGGCACGCTCAGGGAAACGGTCAAGCCGCTCTGCTTGAACCTCGTCTCGCTGTTCTGCACCGACTGATTCCGAGCCTCCTCGATGTCGATGCTCTTCGCCAGCACACTCACATCACCCGCCGGTGCCGAAACCGTGGACCCCACCTGCTTGTAGGCCTCCCCCGCAACAATGCTGACGTCGCCCTGCACGCTGGCCACCGTCGATCCCGCGCTGGTCAGCTCGGTGTTCTTCTTGGTCTGCTCCAGCGACTGCTTCCCGATGGTGAAGCCGATGCCGCCTCCGCCCATCAGTCCGGACTTCACCGTCTTGCTGAAGTTCTCGCTGTTCAGCGTTTGGGTCACCCCCTCAATCGTCACATCGCCCCCGGCCACGAGCGACGTACCGGCGTCGGACACCACGTTGGAGCCCTTCACCAGAAGATCCTGTCCGGCCATGATGGCCACCGTGTCGCCGGAGACCGTGGTGGCCACGGCCACCGTTTCATCCGTCTTGCTGTAGGTGGTGGTGACCTTCTTCTTGAGGAAGCCGCTCTTTTTCTTCTGGCTCATCTCCTC